>CAVWVR010000023.1:0-217640 GCA_963758445.1 Terriglobia bacterium | reverse complement strand
TGCTTGCGGCATGGCAGGGGCTGCGCTTAACGCCCGTTTCCTTGGCAGCCTGGTGGAAGGCGCTGACTCCGTCGGAGCATCCACGTTCATCTTCTCGATCGTCTTCATTGCTCTGATTGCGTCTACGACAATTTGGACAGCTACACGCCGCATTGCGTCGCTCGATATCGCTGATGTGCTGCGAGCAGAATAGCGGTACGGGACTTTTGCGCCTCAATGTTGCACTGACGGTGACGCCGGCCATTTTGTGCCTGTCGTGCCTATGGCGAACACACGGCGCGGCATTCCGGGTGGTACCGGCGGCTCCGAACTATTTGTTGCGCTATCCGGACTCCATCGACGCAGCTTTTCCAGACGTCCTGCGGGTTTACAACGGCTTCGAACCGGGTCGCGGCTGGATGGATCTTCGGTCAGACATGCAGCTCCGCATTGAAAATGCGTACTATGAGCCGGGCATGCCGCGGCACGGGCTAAATGGATTTCTCGGCACCGAAGTGGCTCATCTGGAAGTTCGCGCGAATGGAACACTGCAATTTACTTCCGTTCAGCCGATGAACAGTCGCCCCGGCGATCAGTTGCCGGTTACAGATCTTGTGCAAGCGTGGCAAAGACAATACCGCTATCACCGGTTCTACTACGAAATCCTGTTTAAGCGAAGCGGCGACTCGCGCGGTTCCGTTCTGCTGGGAGCAGAGAGTCCCGATGATCTGACTGGTCTCGCAAAGGAACTACAAACGAATCCCGATTCAGTTTGTAACGACTCATCCACCCACTGCACAGTTTTCCCGGAAGCGTGTTCTGTATCCATTGAGATGAATATCGTCGTCAACAAAAAGCCTCAGACGGTGATTTGGGGCACTCCCCTTTCGAGAGTGGTTGAGCACGCCACAAGCATCCAATTGCAGAGGCTGTATAAGGGACGGCTGGTTCCGGTACACCTCGACGCCGACGATCCCGAAGCGCTTTCCCTGCCCCTCTTGCCAGACGACCATTTGACCTGGCGTTAACGCGCTTCTTTCTCAACGATCACCAGCGGCTGACCGCCTTCCATTTGGCGAGCGCGGAACATGCCAAGGGTGTTGAAGCTCCACACCGGATCTTGCCTGGTGCTAAGCACAATCACACCACCTTCGCCGCCCTTGAGAGCAGCGACTTCTTTGTGGATCACATGATCTGCCGCCGCTTGCACAGATAGATTGCGGTATTGAACCAGGGCGCAGATCTCCTTAGCAACGGCGAGCCGGATGAAATACTCGCCAACGCCTGTGGACGATACGGCGCAGGATTGATTTGCCGCATAGGTGGCGGCGCCGATAATAGGCGAATCTCCCACGCGGCCGGGCATCTTGCCTTGCATGCCTCCGGTTGAAGTTCCGGCAGCGACGTCTCCGCGAACGTCGCGCGCGATTGCGCCCACTGTGCCGTAAGCATGCGGGAATGCCGGGCTGGAATCGCTGCCTGGGCGAACCGAAGATTGCGGCGCAGGCACAGGACGAGGCGGCACTGGCCGCCCACTTGCTTTCATGACGCCGACGAACTCCTGCCAGCGGCTTTCCGTAAAGAAGTAGGACGCCGGCATCTCCGGCAAACCCATGCGCGCGGCGAATGCATCGGCGCCTGGACCGATGAGCATCACATGCGGTGAACGCTCCATCACGGCACGTGCCAGCGATATCGGGTTTTTCGCGAATTGAACACCGGCGACCGCGCCGGCCGCGAGCGTATCGCCGCGCATGATGGACGCGTCCATCTCATTCTTGCCCTCGGCATTAAATCCGGCGCCGCGCCCGGCGTTGAATAACGGATCGTCCTCCAGCACGACGATTGCGGCTTGAACGGCATCGATCGCTTCCGCTCCCGCCTGCAATTTGGCTACTGCTGCCGCCAACGCATGGCTCAGACCGGAACGATAGGCGTCCGCGGATGCGGCGTCCATGTGTTCCCACTCAGCGGAACCGGCGCCACCGTGCACAGCCACGGCCCACTTCGCTGGTTGCGCAGGAGCCGGAGAACACAAGCAGAGAAGAAATGCGCCAAGGAACAGCAGCCGTCGCGACATGAGGTCATTATGCCTGCGCTACGAACTAACATGGAAGTCACGCCAGTTCAGCCACAACTTGAGATCTGCGCCGAAACCCCGCAGGCGTGTTTAGCGGCGTTCGAAGGTGGGGCGCATCGGATCGAGATTTGCAGCGCACTCCAGACGGGCGGAGTTACACCGAGTCACGGGCTGATTCGCGCCGCAATCGAGGCGGGGCATGGCTTGCCGGTGTACGTGCTGCTGCGTCCGAGGCCGGGCGACTTCGTCTATTCGGACGCCGAATTCAATATTATTTGCGCTGACATGGAACACGCCGCTGCCCTGGGCGCCTCCGGTTTCGTGACAGCCACCATGACTCCGGAATTCAAAGTGGATCAAGGGCGCATGCGCGATCTTGTGCGCCTGGCGGGAAACAAGGAAGTGACGTTTCACCGCGCCTTCGACCAGACTTCGAACCTTAGTGACGCGCTGGAACAAATAATCGATGTCGGCTGCGGGCGCCTGCTGACTTCGGGCGGGAAGCCTACCGCCAGCGAAGGCATGAATACGATAGCGAAGCTTTCCAAGCAGGCCGCGAATCGCATACGGATTGCCGCCGGAGGAGGAATTACATCCGAAGTTGCAGCCGCAATGCGACGCGTAGCCGATGTGGACCTGCATGTTTCGCTACGTCGAAAACACGCCAGCGACATTCACGCAGCTGATCCGCTGTGGGATGCCGCCTATCAACCGTCCGAGATCTCCGTCAGCGATATACAACGGATGGCCGCGGTTCTTCAGACAATCAGGCCGAGTGCGAGCCGGCGGTGAAATAGCTCAAACATCCAGCCGTAGCAGAGATGCGCGAGCGCAGGATCGTAGCGATATCCTTCGTCGCGCATGAACGCGTGGGCGCCGTTTACCTCCATCCACTGGAAATTAACATTTGCCTCTTCCAGCCGAGCCTTGATGCGGGTCCGTCCCTCCAGCGGAACGTGCGGATCCTGCCGGCCCCAGATATGCAGTAGTTCGCCTCGAATTTCGCCCGCCCGCGCCAGGGAATCGTCACTCTTCCCTTGGCCGAGACTTCCCGAATGAATATCGGTGGCATAGAAACAAGTGGTCGCAAGCACGTCCGGATTCATGGCCGCGCGAAATGCCAAGTGGCCGCCCAAACAGATGCCGACGACGCCCAGCGCACCCGTGCAGTCGGCTCGCCCCTTCAGATGATCGAGCAGCGCGCGCGCGTCCGCATCATAGGACTTCACTTCTTTGCCGTACTTATGCGCATTCCCGCGATCGGCGCCAGCCTGGTCGTAGGCCAACACGCACCCCGCGGGTTCCAGTTCGTGATAAACCTCCGGGACTGCGACCAGGTAGCCCTGCCCCGCGATCATTGCGGCCGTGCGCAGGATCGGCGCGGTGGCCTGAAAGATCTCCGAATAAAGAATGACGCCCGGAAACTTGCTCTTTGCGGCCGGACGAAAGAAATACGTCCGCATCGGCCCTGATGGCGTGGCGATGTCTTCTTGCGTTTTTTCTTCAAGGGTCATAGGCGCAGGCAACCAGTCTATCTCGCAAGATCGTCTGATTGCGCAGACGCGCAGTGCTCTGTTCGATCCGGCATGACGAAGACACGCCGCGCCAATTCCGATTGCAGAGTTTCCTCGCGGTAGTACTGCAACAGTATCGACTTCTTCCAATCGAAAAGGTCCGGATTCTGCACGGCGAAGTCGTCCCATGTCGTCACCCGCAGGCACTGTTGAATGCGTTCATTCACGATCAGCAGATAAGCCCAGGTGATGGTTTCGTGATAGCGGTCTGCTTTTCCGAGCGACGTTGCGTAAGCACGCAGCACTTCCGAGAACTTTGAAATCGCTTCAGTTGGCGGCAGACGCTTCAGATAGAGCCAGGCGGCATGCACATGATCAGCATGGTGGAACTGGTCTGAGGGAAGCGTGCAGGCTTCCAGTTGAGCCAGAAAATCGGCATCGCTCATGCGCGTTTCCTTCTTCCTGACTTACGCTCGATGAGCTTGTGACTGGCACTGGCGTCGAGGTCCAGGCGATAAATCTTCTTGAGTTCGGTAATCAGCTTCAGGCTTTCCGTTCCGAAAGGGCACTTGCCTTCGAACGCATGCAGCACGATTCCCTCAATCAGATCTCCCAGCGTGAGGTCGTGATACTCGGCAAGCGCTTTCATCACTTTGAGAATTCGCTTCTCGATGCGAACGCCGGTTTGAACGCGCTCGATGGGGTGCTCTGACGGGATTGTACCGTGGTACATCTGTACCAGGATAGCAACGCGCACGCCCCTCCAATCGCTTCGCTCATCGCTCTGAGTGGGGGGTAGGCTGTGATCGGGATTAGGCGCGGTAGGCCGGGGGCAGCGGATTGCGGTTCTGGAACTGGCGCTGGTGCCAATAGGGGTACGGAACGTCAGTCTTGCTGGCTTCATCCAAGCGTGCCACTTGTTCGGGCGTCAGGGCAAAAGTCGCCGCCGCCAGGTTGTCGCGCAATTGTTCTTCATTCCGTGCGCCGATGATGACGCTGGAAATAGTCGGCTTGCGCAATAACCAGTTCAGCGCGATTTGCGGCACGGATTTACCAGTCTCCGCCGCAATGGCATCCAGCGCGTCGACCACTTTGTACAGGCGCTCTTCGGACACCTGCGGTCCCTGCTCCGCTGTCTTATGCAGGCGGCTGGTTTCCGGCAGCGGTTGACCGCGCCGAACCTTCCCGGTCAGCCGTCCCCAACCCAGCGGACTCCACACCAATGCGCCGACGTCTTCCGACGCGGCCTCCGGCATCAACTCCCACTCATAATCGCGTCCCACCAGTGAGTAGTAAACCTGGTGGCCCACATACCTTGTCCATCCATACTGCTTGCTGATGTCGAGCGACTTCTGCAGGTGCCAGCCCGAGAAATTGGAGGCCGCGATGTAGCGTAGCTTGCCTTGCTGCACGGCGCTGTCCAACGTGGAAAGCGTTTCCTCAATCGGCGTCAGAGCATCGAATCCATGCATGTGATAGACGTCGATGTAATCTGTTTTCAGCCGCCGCAGGCTGCCCTCGATCTGCTGCCTTAAGTGATGTCTCGACGAGCCTACGTTATTTTGCCCTTCGCCGAACTGAAACGTGGCCTTCGTGGAGATCAGCAGACTTTCTCTGGGCTTTTGCCGGATGGCCTCGCCGAGGATCTCTTCCGAAAGCCCTTGCGAGTACACATCCGCAGTGTCGAAAAAGTTCACTCCCGCTTCCAGGCAAACGTCGACCAGGCGCGTTGCTTCTTTTACATCGGTTTCGCCCCATGCCCGGAAGAATTCATTTCCGCCGCCGAAGGTGCCGGTGCCAAAGCAGAGAACCGGAACTTGCAGGCCGCTATTTCCCAACTGTCGAAATTCCATGCATGTTGGATACGGCGTGCTCGGGTTTAGTCGCAACCGTCCTCAAACTCAGCCCACACCACTGTGTGGTCCGACGCTCCCGCGCCCTTCCGCGGTTCCATATCGACGTCAACGCGCCGGCAGCACCTGGCCAGCGGGGCTGTCGCAAGAATATGGTCGATACGCCATCCCCAATTGTGCTCAAAGGCCTTGCGATAGTAGTCCCAATAGGTGTATTGCACGCGCTGGGGATGCAGCATCCGGAACACATCGACGAACCCCCAGGCGCACACTTCTTTGAATCCATTGCGCGCGTCAATGTGGAAATCCACATCGTTCACCCGCCGATCGGGATGATAGACGTCTATGGATTCGGGAGCAACATTTATGTCCCCGACCCAGAGCGCAGGCTGAGCCGGATCAAGCCGGGTCTCAAAGTAGCGCCTCAGGTGTTTGAACCAAAGTAGCTTCGCAACATATTTATCCGACAAGATCGACTGCCCTTGGGGAACATAAGTGTTGATGACGGGGACGCCCCTCACGACAGTCTGTAAGATGCGCACATCTTCGCTATCGGGTTCTTCGCGTAGTCCGTAGACGACCTTGTCCGGCCGTTCCCGGGTTAGTGTCGCCACGCCGTTGTACGCTTTCATACCGCGAAAGGCCGCGTAGTAACCGGCCTGTTCAATCTCCGCCACGGGGAAATCGGAGTCTTGAACTTTGGTCTCCTGGAGGCACATCACATCAGGTTTGTGACGGGCCAACCAGTCAAGCACAAGCGGGAGCCGTCGCCGCAGCGAGTTTACGTTGAACGTAGCCACCTTCATCGGACTTTAGAGTAACCGGCTCAAGTAGCAGGCTCGCCTCCGTCACTCGATGATAGACGCGGACCCACAAAGCTTCGCCGCTCGCGCGCCTTGGCAGCCTCGACTGCACGGTTCTTGGGCGGCGCATTCGTCTCGAGGGATTGAACCAGCCGTGATGAGGCCGCCGCAATCTCCTCGACAGCCGCAAAAAACGCTGGCTCGTTCACTTTCGACGGCTTGCTGAAGCCGCTGATCTTTCTCACAAACTGCAGCGCCGCAGCTCGAATGTCGGGTTCTGTGGTTGGCGGGTCGAAGTTAAATAGCGGTTTGATACTTCTGCACATGCGGTTGGGTCACTCCGGATCTTTCTACAACGTCTTCAGGTACTCCAATAAGCGCGGCTTTCTGACCCTCCGGCAGCGTCGTGCCGAACCTGTCTCCGGCATGACCGGCATTGCTATTCCCGGTTTGGCTGGTATCGAACGTCCAAACCACAGGGGACGCTGCGAAACCGACCTTCTCCGGGTCGTACTCCTTGTTGCCCATAGAAAACTTCGCCGGCCGCTGCTCCGGATGCAGCAGATGGTACAACGTTGGAACCGAACCATTGTGCAGATAAGGAGCGGTAGCCCAGATCCCGTTCAACGGCCGCGCCAGATACTTCCCTGTGGCCCGCCAAAGGGCCGGCGTTACATCCATCTGCGCCTGCTCCGCCTGGCTGATTTTGTCATCCACGAACATTCGATTCTTGATTCCGCTGAGGATCGGCACCACCGCGGTGGGAAATGGAATGTTGTTTCCTACCGGCTGCCCGAAGCTGGTGGCGCGGTTCGCATCGGTTCCCATCTCGGCCAATGTGTAGAGATGGTTTTGATGACAACCCTGGCACTTGTCCACGAAGATCTGCCGGCCCAAGTTGGCTTTGGTCTGATCGATCGGCCCGAAAAAATCGCTCGGCCACTGCGGAGGCCGCAGCTTGGCAGTCAGCACTTGCAGCCGATGCAAATTTTGGATGCGCAGCGTCGATTCAAAAGTCGCCGGATCATAAACCGCCCCCATTCCCAGCGCCTGCCCGATGTTGCGTTCGAGTATGGAATTCGTGTTGGCGTCATAGTGAATCCATTCGCCGTCCGCGCCCGTAAACTTCTTTTGCGTATTGTCAGGCACGTCCCAAATGTAAGGAAAACTAACTGGCGACAGCATCTTCAGGGCGTAGTTTGGAAACAACAGATTGCGTGCCGCTTCGAATGCGTCAATGCGTCCCGGACCAGGTTCCGTTCCATTTAAAAGAAGCTTGCCGTGCTGGATATAGGCTGCGCGCGCTTTCAGTATCGCCACGTCGGCGTGTATGCGTTGGGCAAAGCTCAGACCCGCTGGGCCTGAATAGGCAGTAGCGTCCGCCGTCTTCGAAGGGACAGAATGAAACGCCGGGTCCACATTGCTTTTCGCTTCTACATCCCCGGCCGACTGCACGGAACTGTCAGTGGCGTAAGCGTTCGCATCTTCGTTAGAAGGCGCATGCCCGCCCCTCTGTTCCCGGTCCATCGCTACAACGAGCGCCAGAAGCTTCTTTGGATCGCGCAGCGTTGCATTCAGGGAATTCGCAAACTCCACTTGATATGTCTGAAGGTCGATCATGGCGGGAGCCCCATCGATACGCAATCGTTTGCCCTTGTAAGTGATCTCCGCCGTGTGACACGCAGCGCAACTGAAACCGACCATCTCCATCCCGCAAATATTCGCATTTCTGGACGGCGACACGGTCATGCCGACGGGAAGTCCGTGCGGATTGTGCTGCCCGGCCGCGTCCGGCAGGAAACCGAAGCGCTCCATATTTTGCAGGAACGGCTTTCCCGTCTTAACGCTGATGACGTTTGCCAGCACCGCGTAAGGCATTAGTTCGCTGCCTTCCGGCAAATGATAGGACTCGGCTCTCTCATCAGCCGACCAGCCGTTTGCGCTGTATTCGACCGAAGTCCCGGCGCCTGCGCGCTCTGTGGAAGTACGTTGCTGACGCGAACAGGCGGTGGACAGCAACAGTATCAGGACAACAAAGAGGTTTCGGACCGGCATCGGGCGATTATATACGCAAGCCATTCGATCAATTCGGTAGAGACTGAACCAATTCGATACAATTTTTCGCATTCACCTCCGACGACGCTGTGATCGTCGAGTGCAATTTTGGGGGAACGCATCATGGTCCCTGGGCCGGCATTCCTGGAACAGGTAAACCGATGCAGGTTCAGGCAGTCTGCATCTTCGTCTTCGAAGGCGCTGACTTAGTCTGCGAAAAGGTCTATTTCGATCACGCCACTGTACTGCGCCAACTCACGGATTAGCTCCCCGCTGGAATTACTTGAACGCTGCCGTTGGCAAACCCAAGTGCGATAAGATTCCCGGCGCGGTTAATAGCGACCGTCTGAACTCCGGCTTGGTTGAGCCGGACCGGCGTGGCGTCTCCGTCAATCTTCCATACGTTCACGCGATTGGGAAAGACAACTGCAATCCGGTTTCCACCGAGGCCGAGCCCAGTGGCAGTGTTGTTATCAGGATCGGGAATCGAACGGCTCTGTGTGCCGGTGTCCACGTTCCAGAGGACCAGGGTCCCGTCGTACCCCACCGTAATAATCTGCTTCCCATCGGGCGTAAACGCGATATAGGGGTATCCCAACCCTGAACCTTCCAGCGTCTTAAGCTTGGAACCACTGCGGGCGTCCCAAACTGTAACCTCTTTGCTGTCTCCTGAGGTCGCAAGCTGCGTAGCGTCCGGCGACAGAGCACTCGATGTGTTTACTGGACCCTCAAACTTCCGGATCTCATGCCCGTCCGACGCATCCCAGAGCGCGGCCGAGTTTCCCAGCGCGCCAACAACTTGTTTCCCGTCTTCGGAAAAACCAACGGAACGCACCAGGCTATACGGATTTGTCAAAGTTAGCTTGGGCGCTCCGAGCGAACCGGTGCCTACATCAAAAAGAAAGATATTCGTTCCCGTGGTCGTGTACGTTGCTACCGCAAAAGTCTGGCTATCGGGTGAAAACGCGAGTGACGGAATCGTCTCGCCCGGTCGGCTCAGTGTGCTTTTAGTCTGCCCGGAGGCGACGTCATAAAGATGAACGCTTTCATCCTTACCCGCGCTGGCCAGCCATTTTCCATCGGGCGAGAACGCCAGCGCGCTCACCTCTTTCGCGTGCGATGCGAAGTTTGGACCGGCCGCTGTATTGGCGACGACAGGAACCGCGGGCGTAGTTGCCGTGGCAGGAGGCGCCGGATGTTTGCGCCATAAAAAGTACGCCACAGCCGCGACGCAAAGAATCAGGACAATAAGGATGAAGGCGACACCACCGCGACCTCGGCTTTTGTCATAAGAACTGTTGGACATAAACATGAATTGGTTACCCATTGGAGCCCTCGGGCCGCATGGTCTCACCCTAATGCTTGTTTAGCGACCTCTGCAGATCGGCAAGGTCGGCCCTGAGCGCGTCGCGCGTGTTGGTCTGCAGAGTGTTTTTGCTCAGGATCTCTTGCATGGCTGCGATGGCGGCAATCATTTTCGCGCTATCGTAGCTACCTTTTGCCAGCGTCCGATCGAAAGTTGACAGGCGCGTTTGTGCCGTGCGATAGCGCACACGTTCCCCAGGACCTTGTGACAGTTGGGCAGCAGCCTGTAAATCGTTCTGTGTCTGATCGATAACGCCGCGCAAGTGCTGATGCAAGTCTGCTTCCTGGTACGCGCCGGTTCCGGCGGCAATCACTGGACCCACGCCGGCGAGCGCGGTCACACCGCTCATCAACACGATAACGGCTGAACGTCGAAGAAAATTCACTCAACGCACCTCGCGTCTCATTCTATATACTCGCGATTCGTACAATGCTCACAGATGGACCTGTCCAGCCTCACTCATGATTTAGATAAGAAAAAAAGGGAATGCCGTGTCGTCATCGAAACGCCTAAGGGGCGACGCAACAAGTTCGATTACGACCCCAAAATCGAAGCATTTGCTCTCGGCGGTTTGCTGCCGGAAGGACTCAGCTTTCCCTTTGATTTCGGCTTTGTTCCTTCGACTGAGGCCGCCGATGGTGATCCCATTGATGTGATGGTTCTCATGGATGAGCCGGCACACGTGGGATGCGTTCTGGCGGTGCGGATCATAGGCATGATCGAAGCCGAGCAGACGCAGGATGGCAAAACTACGGAGAATGACCGGTTGATTGCGGTTGCAGTGCATTCTTACAGCCACGAAGATGTGCAATCAATCGGAGACGTGAGTAAGTCTCTAATTGAGCAGGTGGAGGAGTTCTTCGTCTCCTATAACAAGAGCCGTGGCAAAAAGTTCAAAGTCAAAGGGATTAATGGTCCTTCCGCCGCAATAAAAAGCCTTCAGCGCGCAGCCGACGCGTACAAGAAGAAGAGTAAGGGCTAGAGATACCCCCTCATTTCCCCGCTGCCCGATGAGCAACGATCGCCTGACCGGGAAATCGGCCTGACGCCAGCTTGCCGCCATCTATTACGGGTGTTCCGTCAACCAGCACGTACTGCATTCCTACGCTCGGCTCCTGTGGCTTAGAGTAGGTGGCGCGATCGGCCACGCTATTCAAATCGAAAACGTCGATATCCGCGTCGGCGCCTACTTGGATGCGTCCCTTCTTGACAGCTTCGGGCGTAGAGCGTTCCAGCTCCTGTGCCGGCATGTAGCTCATTTTGCGGATCGCATCCATCAAGGTGATGCTGTGCTGATCTCTCACATAGCGCGCCAGGATGCGGCAGTATGTGCCGGCATTGCGTGGATGATTCATTTCGCCATCGCTTGCAATCATCACCAGCGGATTGCGGATGACGGCGTCCACCGTGGCATCGTCGTTCAGAAACAGCAACACGGTTTGCGGTTTGCTGGATGCGTGCAAAGTTTCAAAGCGTTCGCGAGTTAGCCGTTCGCCGGTCTCGGGCAACTGCAGCTCGTGATAACCGATGCCAAATTTTTCCTGCCAGCCGGGATTGAACAATGCCGAATTGATCATCGTCATGCCCGCGCCATAGGGATACGCTTCGGTTGTAACGTCCAGTCCTCGCGCCCGTGCGCCGGCCACCATGTCCAGGCAGTCGGGTGCGCTCTTCAGACAACTGCTATTGATATGTACGATGTGCAGTGGAGCGCCTGTAATTGCCGCAGCGGCGATTACTTCACTCACCGCTTCAACACTGGACCCCGGATCAAGCCGGCCCGCACTCCGCACGTGCGTGTAAACCGGCAAGTGGTATTCCGCCGCAAGCGCGAACATCTGAATGATCTCCAATCGGCTTGCTCCGGGCGTGTACTGAATGCCCATGCCCAGGCCAAGTGCCCCGGCATCGAACTGCGCGCGAAGTCTGTTCCTGATGGCCTCTATTTCCTCGCGTGACGCTGGATCGTTCGTAGCTGGTCCCGCTTTGGGGAGGATTTCGCTCTCCGGAAGTGGCGAGCCAAACGCCAGCGCCCGTGCCGCCACATGGCTTGCCGTAGTGCCGAAATTGATGATGGCGTGGTCCTGGCGCGCGTGCAAAAATTCAGCAACATCAGGCGCGCCGATCTCCATCTCCAGCGCGCTTGTCACGCCATCGGAAGCCTTCAGGCGATCGCTTTCCGCCGTCTGGCTGTGCTGATGCAGATCGATAAATCCCGGGCTGACAACAAGTCCTTCGGCATTGATCACCCGCTTCCCTTGTAGCGGCTGATCGGAGATGCTCGCGATCTTCTTTCCATTGATACCGACATCGCGGACCCCGTCCAGATTGGTCTCCGGATCGATGACGCGGCCGCCGTGGATCACGATGTCGTATGTTTGCGCCTGAGCGGCGGAAGAGATGAACGTTGCTGCCAGTGCTAT
Source organism: Terriglobia bacterium (assembly GCA_963758445.1). Taxonomy (GTDB): domain Bacteria; phylum Acidobacteriota; class Terriglobia; order Bryobacterales; family Bryobacteraceae; genus Bog-105. Next base: position 205,567 of record CAVWVR010000023.1, on the reverse strand, counting down.
CGCCAGCAGTGACGATTTAGAAACCTGCATGAAGCAAGTGTAGTGAAACGGTGCCTTGGCGCCCTACACTCGGCGCAGTCTCAACGAGCCACGGTCGGCGTTATAGCGCAGTGTTGGCCCGCCCTTCCCGATTGCACCCCGGTACGTCAAATGACGGCTATCTTCCCGCATCATCCCCGTCAGTAAACTATTGTCAACGTCCGGCGACACACGATCTGCGTCCAGGTCAAGCGTTAATCCGCGGTTGGGGTTGATCCCCAGGTCTACTTCCGTCCGGTCCGTATTGAAATCGCCTCCGCCCGACAGCGCCAGCCGTCCAATGCGCACGCTGCCTCGATCCGCTTCCACCGATAAGCGGCCTTCTAGGCTCGCCACTTCGATCGTGCTGCGATCGGTGTGCAGCCGCAAGCGCCCGTGCAAGTCGCCGATGTGTATCTCGGAGCGGTTATCGTCCACCGTCAAATCGAGTGTCCGCGGGACTTTGATCTCGTAATGAACCAGCGGAGACACTTCGTTGTTGAACCAGCCGTCCCGATTCCGTTCGCCGAAGTCGGTGCGAATATGCACGCTGTCCGCTGTCGCATCGAACCGGATCTCGGTGCGCCGCACGGTCTCCTCCGGGTCCAGGCTTTCCGGCCGCGCGTCAATCGTCGCTACGACTTCCACCTCTTGCCGATCCCACGGCATGATCCGCGCCGTCCCTCGCTCCGACTCCAATTCCACCCGTCCATTCGCCGCCAGCGGCACGGTTCGCCGGAATTCCTTATGTGTGGGCGCTGCGCTCACCAGCCCCGCAACCGCGAGACACGTCGACATAATCCCCAAACTTCGGAACATACTTCACCTCTGAAGCATTCTTACGCAGCCGACCGGCATTTGGTTCAGTAAACCTACTCGTTACGATGCTTCTATGACAAGACGACCGCTTCTGCTTGATGCCTCTTTGTGGTCGGCAGATCTGGTCAACCTTGCTGCGGCGATCGAATCCGTTCGACCCTATTGCGATTCCTTCCATATCGACGTCGCAGACGGCCATTTTGTCCCCACTCTCTTGTTCTTTCCCGCTCTGGTCGCCGCCATAAGCGCGATTACGGACAAACCTTTGCATGTTCATCTGATGGTCAGCGATCCGGCGACTCTCGCGCCTACGTTCATCGAAGCTGGCGCGGATATCATCAGTGTCCACATTGAGAGTAAAACCGCGGAAGACGCGCTATCGATGATTGCAAAAGCAGGGCGGAAGCCAGGCCTCGCGCTCCTCTTAGAAACGCCCGTCGAGGCACTGCGCAGCCATTTGGCCCAGGCCCAGGTGATAATTGCCCTGGGCACGCAGGTGGGAGTGAAAGGTGTCGATCTTGCGCCAGAAGCCTGTGAACGCTTACGAGCAATTCGCGACCTTCTGGGCCAGCACGCCCAGGTGGACTTGTACGCTGATGGCGGCATCCGGGAGCATACGGTTCCACAATTGCGCGAGGCGGGCGCGGACGCTGTCGTTCCCGGCTCGCTGCTCTTCAACGCGCTGGATAAAGGGCGTATTCACCAATGGCTCAAGGCACTCTAGGCTGCTTCTGACCGATTAGGTAACGCAATGCCTCTTCGACGCAGAAATCCAGTTCCGCATCGGTGTCGACAACGCATTTAGGGCTGTCAATCGGCTCCCACGCTGTTCGAATCTGCTCATACAGTTCCATGGTTCGATTCGCCGCCAGATGGCTGTTCTTCAACACTGCCTCTTCCAGTCGCTTGAGCGCAGTCTCCGGTGCGCACACGCACTCGACCACCGCTATCCGCGCCCCCCATTCGCTGCAGAATGCAAACACGCGCTCGCGTTGATAGCGCCGCGAAAAGGTGCGCCCATCCAGCAGAACGTTGACTGCAGGATTCTTGCCTAGCAGATACGCCGCGGTTTGCAGCATGATCTCCTGGCAGAAATCATCCTGCGCTTGCGAGTATTCAATGTGATCCGGTCCAAACAGCGCCGCCCGGATAACGTCTTTGTCGAGAACGGTTCCGGGAAGCCGGCGCGCAATCGCTCGCGCCAGAGTGCTTTTGCCCGAACCGGGCAATCCCGCCATCATTACGATCATCGGTAAGCCTCAGCGAGTAACGCCCTGAAGATGATATAACGTTCATTCGCCACTGTCAGGCAATCAAGCGCACGCAATCCTGCCAATGAAACATGCCCTCGGAATCGATCTAGGAGGAACGGAACTCCGCGTCGCCCTGGTTGCCGAAACGGGCGCCATCGTCTCTCAATGCTCCACCAGAACTGCCGCGAACGATGGGCCAGCTGCAGTGCTCGACTCAGATGAAATCGCTCATCGGCGAGACGCTGCGCGGCAGAGAGCAGACCACGCTTGAGGGGATTGGCATAGGCTCCCCGGGTCCGCTCGATCCGTTCGAAGGCGTAGTCATCTTTGCGGCCAATCTTCGCCACTGGAGCAACGTACCGCTGCGATCGATGATTTCTGAAATGACCGGTCTGCGCGCCGAACTCAATAACGACGGAAATGCCGGAGCTCTGGGAGAGTTCCACTTTGGCGCCGGTCAGGGCTACCAAAACATTGTCTACGTCTCTATCGGTACTGGAATTGGCGGCGGCGTAATTGTCAACGGCCAACTACTGTTGGGTCGGCGGGGACTGGCTGCGGAAATAGGCCACATGTCGATTGCTGAGGACGGCCCTGTCTGCGGCTGCGGCAATACGGGTTGTTGGGAGGCATTCGCCTCCGGGAGTGTCCTCGCGCGGCTCGCCGGCGGCCCGGTTTCTTCGGCCAGCGCGAGCCATCAGAGCCTTCTCCATCGGGAGGCGCGCTACCTCGGTGTCGGAATCACCAATCTTCTGCACTTATTCTCGCCCGATTGCGTCATCCTGGGCGGTGGCGTCTCCGGGCTGTTCCAGCAGCTTATCGGCCCACTCACAGAGACAGTCGAGCAAAGGGCTATGTTTCCCTTTCGGGTGCCCATCGTGCCGGCCAAGCTGGGAAAGGATGCGGGCCTGGTGGGCGCCGCATCATTGATACTGCGCCCGTCCTCCGTGCATACTTCGCGTTAGTCGTTCGCACTCCCTTGATAGAAGTAGCGACCCGCGTCTTTCCGTGATCTTTTTCTGCCGCACGAGCGAATCTAACGCATTGTAAATAGCGTTCTTGCTTTTCTCGATACGCCGTTTTACGAACATCTGATCGATGTCCTTGGGTGAAATCCCCGCAGACCCGCTCGATCGAACAATTGCTTGCACGAATTGAGTCTTGTTCCCGGTGAACTCAGGAGCCTTCCCGTCGTTGCCTCCGGACTTTCCATTGCGAGGTGCACTTGCCTTTTCAGCCACACTACGCTGTCTATGCTGGGTTCTGGTGGAGGGTTCGGGAATTGATTCTTCTGTCGAGTCCACAGTCTCCGGAGTGTCCAGTGATGTACTCCCCTTCGACCCTTCGGCCTCTACGTCCCCATCGGCTGCCGGTTTGCGTTCGCCAAACACGTCAAGAGCTGCCTTGACGGCCTCCAGTTCCCTCTGAATGCTCTCTTTCTCTGGCTTCAAGGCTTCCAGGCGAGCGATTTCCGCTTCGATCTCCTGTTCGCGCTGCCGCAACACTGCGAAAGCAGATTGCAGATGCTGGTGTGCTCCGCTGCTTGCCATCGGCGACGGTGCGTCAGTCTTGGTTTGCGGCTTTGCCGTTGGCTGCGCCGGGCTGGCAGAGCGTTTTGGCTCCGCGTGCAGGTACCGGACATGACCGCTCAATCCCTGTGCTGTCTGGAAGGTCTTGCCACACTGAGGGCACTTAAATTTACTGTCTTCTTTTCTTGACTTTTTCTGTGTCGTCGTTTTCTTCATTGCAACCACTTACAGTGTAGCGGTAGCGCTTGCATTGAGTACTGTGGACTGAAAACATAGCTGTGAAGACACTGGATGCGTAAACTCATTTTGAGCAATCACCAGTATCCCGGGGACATCGTTATGCTCACGGCTGCCGTGCGCGATTTGCACCGAAGATATCCTGGCGGCTTTCTGACTGACGTCCGCACGCCCTGCAGCGACCTCTGGCAGAATACTCCCCACATAACAGCTCTAAATGCGTCCGCGGAAGGGGTGGAACTCATTAACTGTGAGTACCCTCTGATTGATCGCAGCAACCAGGAGCCGTGGCATTTCCTGCATGGGTTTGTCGACTTCCTGAACCGCCGCCTCGACTTGCAGATTGCACTCACGGAGTTTCGGGGCGACATCCATATCTCAGCGCTTGAAAAGTCCTGGATGTCGCACGTGCAGGAGATCACTGGCGATCCAGTCCCGTTCCCTTCTGCATAGCGCCTTCCCCGAGGTTCTGCTGCTGACCGACGAGATGTCCTCGCGTCATGTACACGAGCCCTAATTCACTTGAATGAGCTACTAATAATAAATAGAAAAGTTCAGCAATACGTTAGCCTAAGATGCCGCAGCGTTCTAAAACTGTTCTTGAACTTGCGCTCGATGAGGCGCATAAGCTCGTCGACCAAGCTCGCGCGGACGGGTCAACTTCACTCTCCTTGGAAGGTCTCGCGATCCGGGAGCTGCCGTCCGACCTGGCTCTGCTTAGCGACCTTACCCATATTGACCTAAGGAACTGTCGAGAGCTAGTTCGATTACAACCGCTGGCCGCGCTCACCAGCCTGCAATCGCTCGCCTAACCGGTTGCTCGCAACTGCAGGATCTGCAACCGCTGGCCGCCCTCACCAGCCTGCAATCGCTCGACCTAAGCGGCTGCTCGCAACTGCAGGATCTGCAACCGCTGGCCGCCCTCACCAGCCTGCAATCGCTCAACCTAAGTGATTGCTCGCAACTGCAGGATCTGCAACCGCTGGCCGCCCTCACCAGCCTGCAATCGCTCAACCTAAGTTATTGCTCGCAACTGCAGGATCTGCAACCGCTGGCCGCCCTCACCAGCCTGCAATCGCTCGACCTAAGGTATTGCTCGCAACTGCAGGATCTGCAACCGCTGGCCGCCCTCACCAGCCTGCAATCGCTCAGCCTAAGCGGTTGCTCGCAGCTGCAGGATCTGCAACCGCTGGCCGCCCTCCCCAGCCTGCAATCGCTCCACCTAAGCTATTGCCCGAACTGCACGATCTGCAACCGCTGGCCGCCCTCACCAGCCTGCAATCGCTGAACCTAAGTTCTTGCCGGCAACTGCAGGATCTGCAACCGCTGGCCGCCCTCACCAGCCTGCAATCGCTCAACCTAAGTGATTGCTCGCAACTGCAGGATCTGCAACCGCTGGCCGCCCTCACCAGCCTGCAATCGCTCAACCTAAGCGGTTGCTCGCAACTGCAGGATCTGCAACCGCTGGCCGCCCTCACCAGCCTGCGATCGCTCAACCTAGGTTTTTGCTCGCAACTGCAGGATCTGCAACCGCTGGCCGCCCTCACCAGTCTGCAATCGCTCAACCTAAGTTATTGCTCGCAACTGCAGGATCTGCAACCGCTGGCCGCCCTCACCAGCCTCCAATCGCTCAACCTGAGGTTTTGCTCGCAATTGCAGGATCTACAACCGCTGGCTGCCCTCACCAGCCTGCAATCGCTCGACCTAAGCCGTTGCTCGCAACTGCAGGATCTGCAACCGCTGGCCGCCCTCCCCAGCCTGCATTCGCTCGACCTAAGTTATTGCTCGCAACTCCAGGATCTGCAACCGCTGTCCGCCCTCCCCAGCCTGCAATCGCTCGACCTAAGTGATTGCTCGCAACTGCCGGATCTGCAACCGCTGGCCGCCCTCACCAGCCTGCAATCGCTCGTCCTAAGCGGTTGCTCGCAACTGCCGGATCTGCAACCGCTGGCCGCCCTCACCAGCCTGCAATCGCTCGACCTAAGTTATTGCTCGCAACTCCAGGATCTGCAACCGCTGGCCGCCCTCCCCAGTCTCCAATCGCTCGACCTAAGTGATTGCTCGCAACTGCAGGATCTACAACCGCTGGCTGCCCTCACCAGCCTGCAATCGCTCAGACCTAAGTTATTGCTCGCAATTGCAGGACCTGCAACCGCTGGCCGCTATACGGTCGATACGAGAGGTTCGCCTCATGGGCATTAAGATCGACTGCAACCTCGGGGCGTCTCCTCTCGCCTCCTGGATTCGATTAGGCCAACTTTATGCCGATCAACTCATCGCCGCACCCAACGAACTTGGCTCCGAAGACGGGCACAGGGACAATGCCCTCCCGCGCATCCGCGCCTGGCAGGCCGACCTTTTAGAAGGCGAAGCCTCCAACAGCAACATCAAAATTCTCTTCCTTGGCAACGGCCGCGTCGGCAAAACCCAACTCTGTCGCCGCCTTCAGGGCAAAGGCTTCGATCGCTCCATCCCCACTACCCACGGCATTGACCTCGAACAACACCAACTCATTCCAGCGTTCGGCGATCAACCCGAAATTGCAGCTCGCCTGTGGGATTTCGGCGGTCAAAGCATCTACCACGGTACTCACGGCCTCTTTCTGGACGACCGCGCAATCTACGTCATTGCCTGGACGCCGCTGTACGAAAATACAGACGAAATCGAAGAAAACGGCATTGTGATGCGCAATCGCCGTCTTCCTTATTGGCTCGAATATGTCCGCTCCCTTGCGGGTCCCAGCGCGCCGATTGTCGTTGTCCAAACCCAGTGCGATCGCGAGAGTGATCGCAGAGATCCTCCTCTACCCCCTGACCATGGCTTCGAACGCCTTCTCGCCACTTATTCGAGCGCCCAAGAGACGAACGGCATCCGCCGTCTCCGCGTCGAACTTGAAAGTGCCGCCCTCTACCAACTGGAGCGTTACCACAAAGTTCGTCTCCCAAAAAGCTGGTGTTCCGTCGAACAGGAACTCGGCGCTCTGCGGGATCGGAAAGAGAAGACGATTTCCTATTCGGAATTTGAGAACCTCTCGCGTGGGAAGCATCGAACAGCCGTTTCGGGTGTCGTTCTGCAGTATCTGCACCGAGCCGGTCAGGTCTTCTACCGACAAGGGACCTTCGGCAATCGGATTATTCTCGATCTCGATTGGGCGTTCCAAGGCATCTACGCTGTTCTTGACCGCAAGAAGGCGTTTCCGATTCTAAAGCTTCAGGCGGGCCGCTTCACTCCCCAACTCCTGGCAGCTCTGGTCTGGCAACAGTATTCGGCCGCCGATCACGAACTGTTCATTTCCCTTATGCAGCAATGCCAGGTTTGTTTCAAGACATCAGAAAACGGCTTTGTCGCTCCCGAGGCGCTTCCCCCCGAAGCACATGTCTCAGGCCAGATCCAGCAGCTCTGGCGTAACGCCACACCCGAGGTCGCAGCCCACCTCGATTATCCGTTTCTGCACGAAGGTGTCCTCCGCGCCACGTTGTGCAAAGTGGGCGAAAAGGCCGGCGAGAGCGCCGTCTACTGGTCCTGGGGCGTTTGCTTCTATGACCTCAAGAGCCAATCCACCGCCCGTATCCGCACTGAACGAACCGATCCCACGGGAACCGATCCCGCAGGCCGCATCATCGTTGAGGCCACCGGCGGCCAATCGCAAGCGCTTGTATCGCACTTAGTCGAGTCAGTCCTTCAAATCAACATTGGCGCCAAACCAGAACCCCGCTGGATCCGCAGCGGCCTATCCTCTCCCAGCCTGAATAAAGGTGAGCAACAAAAGTCCGGTGAGCCCTTCGCACACATTGCACCCGGTCAACCTCCCCAAGCCCCTGGCGAACCCCTGCCCGTCTATGTCTCTTACGCCTGGGGCAGCGAAAGCGACGCGCTCGTGGACGCGTTCGCGCAACAGCTTCCCAAACCATTCCGACTGATCCGCGACAAAGCGGCGATGCGCCCTGGCGACTGGATCTCGATCTTCATGCGCGAAATTGGCCGCGCCGACCGCGTCTTGATAGTGCTCAGCGAAAAGTATTTGAGGTCAGTCTACTGCATGCGCGAACTTCTCTACCTTTATCAAACAAGTCTCGGCGAACGCACCGATTTCCTGAACCGCGTTGTCGTGCTCACGGTTGGCGATACGCTCAAATTTTCCCGTGCCTCTGAGCGCGCCGCTCATGTCCTCTATTGGCAGGAGGAAGACAAAAAGCTGGACGTGATTCTCAGTCAACTCGACCGAATCAGCATCAGCGATGCCGACCGGGCTGAGCAACTCGCCATCAAAGACTTCGCCCACCGTGTTTCCGATATCCTATCCTGGGTTTCCGATACGCTAATGCCCAGGGCCAGCGGGTCAAGTAACGAGTCCCTCGATGCCGCCCTCGCTTTGCTCCAGCAGCGGACCGCCGAAAAATCCAGTCACAAACCCGCCCAACTTCCTAAAATTCCCTAACCCTCTAACTCCTCAATAACTTCCCGCCAAAGCCCCACTCTCCACCCACTGCATCGCGCTTTTTCGTCATGCATAATCAAAGCCGAAAGAGGAGGACTCTTATGTCTATCTCCAAACGCAAACTCGCAGCCAATCGCGCCAACGCGCAGAAAAGTTCGGGACCCACAACAGCGGCAGGCCTCGCGCGCTCCGCCACAGAATCGAATTGTCCACGGCTTATGTGGCAAATTCAACGTCCTCGAATCCGAAAATCAGGAAGACTACAACAACTTATTCGAACGCTTCCTCTCTTCCGAGCAGCCCGTCGATGACGTGGAACGGGAGTTGGTGGCCAAGATGTGTAGACACACCTGGATGTCGGAACGCTCCGTGCGTTTTCAGGACGCTTGTTTCCAGCACCGCCCCTTCACGGGCGATCAAAGAGCCAACGATAAACAGACAATTGCCGTCCTGAAGGACCTAAATCTGTATCTCCGCTACCAGGCTGCCAACGATCGCGCCTATCAACGCGCCGCCGCTGAACTCGCAAAGCGCAGAAAAGACAGAGCTTGGGAGCGCCGTGGCTTCGAATCGCAAAAACGTGCTGAAGCCGCACAACAGTATCGCGAAAAGCGCCAAGATCAGAGCGACCAGATGTTCAAAGTGCGCCACGCCATCGCCGAAGTGAAGCTCGAACGTGACCAAATCAACTTACTCAAGGAATTCGACGGCTTCGGTCCGCCCCAAAGCGGCAAAATGGCCGCCTGAAAATCCCCTTGCAAGTCTACTTACACTCCAAGTGTGATCGAAAGCCGTAACCGAGCCGCGACCGGGAGGAAGCGGTTAGCTTCCCGATAACTTCAAGCGGTCTAAGATCGCGAACAGAGGCAGCGCGACGGCAGCGTTTAGAACGCCATGCACCAGCGTGTCTTGCGAGTTGAACGGCACTATCTGACCAAGCAACGCGCGCCGCATGGCCCAATAGAAAAAGGCGTGGAAGAAGTAGAAGAACAGGCAGAGCACCAGCCGTATGGCGGACGTTTCCACGTTGAAACGCAAACTCACCGATGCCGCGAAGTAGCCCACTAAGGTCTTCGTGATCCCATACATCCCGATGGGGATGTTCGCCGGTGAGAGGGAATCTTCGGCTAGTCCCACAAAAGCTCCGAAGAACAGGGCAGCAATCTGGCTGCGCCGCATGAGGCCGAAGTACACGGTAAGTAACAACGGCAGTTCCACCCATTCGGTGTGCGGCAGCAACCGCGGCAGATAGAACTTGCCGATAATCGCGACAATCGTGATCAGCAGCAGTGCGACAACCTGGAACCGGCTGAACCAGTTCTCTCTGGCCGGCCGCCGCGTGAGTATCGCCTCTGTGGTTTCGTTCATCATTGCGGAGGCGGCGAAGTCTGAGTCGTACCCGTGCTGGTTGCGGGTTTACGTCGCGGCGCGCCCAAGGGTAGAACCGGATTCTCCGTATTGGTAGGCCGTGCGGCCGGCGGCTTCGGATTCACAGGCGCGTGTGTCGCCGTATTCGTGTCCGTCCCGTGCGGCGCGCCCAAGATTGTCGGACGTACAGGCGTGGGAGTAGCTGTTGGCTTTTCAGGCAATTCCGGAGTAGCCGCTGCCGGTTGACCGCCCGCTTCACCGTCCTCGGTATCGATCGGCGCTGGCGGAGCCGCTGGCTTGGGCGTACCTTTCGGATTGAAGTTCGGAACGTTCGATCCCACCCCGCCGAACACGTGGTTTTCATCCTTACCCACGTCTTCGTAATGGTGCAGCACCTTATCGGCTTCCGTCTGTGGCTTCACTTCGGGCTTACCCGAAGAATCATCCGGAGGAGGAGGAAGCATCTTCGCCGTCTCGTCTTCCGGCGGCGCGGAGGGAATCTCTTGATGAATCCCTCGCAGCACAACCAGAACCTCTTCGACGCCACCGGGCGCGCCGCTGAGACTGATGTAAACGTCTCGCATCCCCTGTCCGGGCTCGGTCGACACTACCGGCCCCACCGGGAAGCCCTTGGGGAAGATGCGGTCTTCGCCAGAGGTGTAGAACCATTCGTTCTTGTCGACTTTTTCCTCGTTTTGGATCTGCTCCACCTTGCACTTGCCGCTGCAGTCAAGCACGCCATGCACATGTCCCCGCTGCGATTCGACGCCCACCTTGAACGTGGGATCGGTGACCAGCAACACCTGCGAGACAAGTGGATAAACGGACACGACTTTGCCGACGATACCCTCAGGCGTCACCACGGCCATGCCCTTTTCGATGCCGCTCGTCGATCCCCGGTCTATAAAGACCGCCTTGGCGGACGCAACGGTGCTGTTGCCAATCACCCGCGCCGCAATCGTCTTCGACGGCGATTGTGCCTGAAAGAGCGTGAGTGCGTGCGCATGTTCCGCCGTCGCAAGCTGATTGCGATAGTAGACGTTCTGCATCCGCAGGCGGTCGTTGTCCGACTTCAACTTCCGGTTCTGTTCGCGAACGTCCAGCAGGATGAAGTAGTCTTGCAGAAATCCGATGGTGTTCTGCCGGATCGCTTCCACCACTCCAGCCATCGGAGTTACTGCGCTGACTGCCCAGACGCGGATGAGCCGTTCGTCGCGGTTCGTCCTTACCTGGTAGCCCAGGTAAATAAGCTGCGCCAAAACGACAATAATAAGGACCGTCAAGTTCCGGAATCGGCTTAACAGTGCTTCCATGCTTCTGCTTCTACTCTAGAATGTGGTCGCCATCCCCGCGCCGTTTCGGCTGGCAAAGGCTTTTAATCGCTACTCGATTGCGATTCGCCGCAGCAGTTTGAAGTCGGTCAGCATCTTGCCCGTACCCAGCACAACCGAAGCCAGTGGATCTTCTGCAATGGAAACAGGCAAGCCGGTCTCTTCGCGGATACGCCGGTCCAGGTTCTTGATCAGCGCGCCGCCGCCGGTGAGCACAATGCCGCGATCGCTGATGTCCGCGCTGAGCTCGGGGGGCGTACGCTCAAGCGCCACGCGGATGGCGTTGAGAATTGTCGCGATGCAATCCGACAGCGCCTCGCGTATTTCTGAATCGTTGATGGTGACGGTCTTGGGAACGCCCTCCACCAGATTGCGCCCCTTGATCTCCATCGTGATGGGGGTGTCGAGCGGATAGGCCGAGCCAATCGTAATCTTGATCTGCTCCGCCGTGCGTTCGCCGATCAGGAGATTGTACTTGCGCTTCAGGTAGTTCATGATGGCGTCGTCCATCTCGTTACCCGCAACGCGCACGGAACGGCCGTAGACGATACCGGAAAGAGAGATTACCGCGACATCGGTGGTGCCGCCGCCGATATCCACAACCATGTTGCCCGATGGTTCGGTGATGGGAAGGCCGGCACCGATGGCCGCCACCATCGCCTGCTCCACCAGATGAACCTCGCTCGCCTTGGCGCGGTAAGCCGATTCGCTCACGGCGCGCTTTTCCACTTGCGTGATCTCGCTGGGAACCCCGATCACGATGCGAGGGTGAACCAGCATCTTGCGGCCATGCGCCTTCTGAATGAAGTAGTTCAGCATGCGCTCAGTGACTTTGAAATCGGCGATTACGCCGTCTTTCATCGGCCGAATGGCTACGATATTGCCAGGCGTGCGGCCCACCATTTCTTTCGCTTCTTTGCCGCAGGCTTCAATTTCGCCGGTGTTCTTGTTGATGGCTACGATGGAGGGTTCGTTGACGACGATACCTTTACCCTTGGCGAAAACCAGGGTGTTGGCCGTCCCGAGATCGATGGCAAGATCGGAGGAGATAAGACTGAAAACGGACCGAAAGTTCATTAGGTCGACTGCTCTAATGGTAAGAGAATCCTCAGAGTAACATAGGGGTACCGGTTCCCTGCCCCGCTGAGCAAGCTTTTTGTTTTCTTACGGTTGGCCATTTGCTCCCCATCACTCGACGTCACTGGCTAGGGCTTGCGGGAATTACCCTTTCCACCGCTTGCCGCACTAAAAAGGGCACCGGATTTCCCGGCTATGCCCTGGTCGCGAATGCTGGCGACGAAACGCTTACCGCCATCGATCTGACCGCATTTCGGTTCGCCCGTTCCATTCCGCTAGGCGCCTCCGCTACGCAAATTGTTCCCGCTAAGTTGGGGAACTTCGTGCTAACGCCCAAGAACGGAACCGTGCATGTTGTCAGCCCGGAGTTGCGCGTTGTCAAGTCAAGACGCCTCTCTGACCACCTCTGGGATATGTGCCTCTCGCCGGATGGACGTAGCCTGCTCGTGACTGCTCCGGCCACACGCGAACTGATCGTCGTTGATGCCAAGTCGCTAGCTGTGCGCAGCCGTTACAAACTAGCCAATGCGCCGTTCTCAATAAGCGCGCCGCCTGCACCCATAGTTGGTGAAAGTGCCAAGCCGCCGTACGTTGCGATTTCGAGCGGCAAGCAGGCCCAGCTTGAATTGCTGAACTACAGCACTGGCCAGCGTTGGAGTCACGAGTTCGCAGGCCCCATCGGCGGCGTCCGCTTTCGCGCGGACGGACAACGGCTGCTTGTGGCGAATCTGCAGGAGCGTTGCGTCACCGCGCTTGGCACTCCGGATCTGCAGCCGATAGCGGATCTGCCGCTGGCCATGTTGCCCGAGAATCTCTGCTTTAATGCCGATCAGGGGCAGCTTTTTGTCTCCGGTCAAGGGATGGATGCGGTCGCCATCATTTTTCCGTATAACCCGCTCGAAGTAGATCAGACCGTTCTCGCCGGCCGGGATCCCGGCGTGATGGCGTGTTCAGAAAATCCAGCTTACTTGTTTGTGGGCAGCGATAGCGGGTCCGATGTGTGCGTGCTGAACATCGACTCGCGCAAGATGATCGGCATTGTCGATGCGGGGAAGCGGCCCACCTATATAACGGTCACGCCCGATAGCCAGTACGCTCTCGTGCTGTCGGAGAGCGCCGGAACCATGGCGGTGATTCACATACCGGCGGTGGCGGCGAACGCTCGTAATGCGGATAAGTGGCGTGACAAAATCACTGCCGGGCTATTCACATTGCTGCCGGTTGGCGATCGCCCTGTTCATGTCGCCGTTGTTCCCAGCCAGGCCGCCTGAACGATCGCGATAGCGCTGATGGCTGCCGTCTCGGCTCGCAGCACGTTCCCGCTCAGTGAGCAAGCTGTCCAGCCCGCGCTCAATGCCTGTGCACGTTCTTCGTCCGTCCAACCGCCCTCCGGACCCAGCAGCAGCGAGATGCGATCTTCCGCTTGACGCCTGGCAGGAAGAGCGCGCAAGATTGGCATTGCCTCGGGGCTCTCATCCAGAAACAAACGAACGTCGGCCTCGTTTTTGAGTGCCTTATCCAAGCGAATGACCGATGCGACTTCCGGTAGATGAACCCGGCGCGACTGTTCGCTAGCCTCGCGCACGACCCGTTCCCAGCGCGCGGTTCGTTTGCGCGATCCTTCAGCAAGGCCACGCTCCGTGCGTGTCGCCTCTACTGGTTGGATTCTTTCCACGCCAAGTTCCGTTGCTTTTTCGAGAAGCCACTCGAAGCGTTCAAACTTAATCAACGCGGGAAGAATGGTGGTGTGAACCGATGGTGCAGGCGTCGGCAATTGTTCCAGGATCCGAAAGCTGACCAGCGATTTGCGCGCGCTCTCCACTTCTGCCAGGAAGACATTGCGGTTGTCCGACAATTCGAAAATCTGTCCCGCTTCGACCCGCAGAACGCGCACCAGATGCTCGGCATCGGCGTCTGTCAGTTCCGCGCATCCGCGGCGAATTTCATCGACAAAAAACCGGCGTCGGGCCATGCGCTTCAGCGTAAGGGTGTGCGCGTTTAGGCAACGCTCACAGTGGCCATGTGCGGCTCGGACGCTTGCTCTTTCGGCACTTCTCTGGTCTTCGCAAAGCAGCGCAGCACTTCTGCGACACTCCATGCCTGAGCACAGCATCCGCGCGGGGTGAATGGCGGCTCAGCGTCAAAAATTTCGCTTATGCTGCCGATGCAGGCGTCCCGAAGTTCGGCTTTGAAGCCGTCCAGAAAGCCTATCGCCTTTCGAACTTCATCGGGATGAAGTTTCAGCCAGGCATCTATGAATGGGCCGATGAGCCAGGCCCACACCGTGCCCTGGTGGTAAGCGGCATCCCGCGCGCGGAGATCGCCATCGTAACAAGATTTGTAGTCCCGTTCGCCAGGCGCAAGAGAGCGAAGGCCAACGGGCGTCAGCAAACGTTTCTCCACCACGTCCATTACCGGCGCCCAGCGCGATTTATCCAGAATGGGATGTTCTAACGAAATCGCGAAGACCTGGTTGGGACGGCAGGATGGATCGTCATGCCCGTTCTCGCCGTCGACTACGTCGTATAGATAACCGCCTTGTTCGTACCAGAAGCGGCGGTTGAAAGACTCTCGGGCTTTAGCGGCGTGGTCCTGGACGCCGTTGGCTTCCTCAGTGCGGCCCGCCTCGCGCAACCAGCCCTCAAGAAGCTTCAGGGCGTTGTACCAAAGAGCGTTGATCTCGACTGCCTTACCGCGCCTGGGCGTCACCACCCAATCGTCCACTTTGGCGTCCATCCAGGTGAGCTGATAACCTTCCTGGCCTTGCACCAGCAGACCGTCATCGGGATCTACGTGAATATTGAACTTGGTTCCGCGGAGATGGTGCCCGACAATATCGAGGAGTTTCGGCAGAAGGAATGTCAGCAAGTGGTGATCGTTTGTGCGCTCCAAATAGCGATGCAGTGCGTGGAAGAACCATAACGTGGCATCGGCAGTGTGGTAGAGGCCTTCGGTCTCGCCCTCCGGGAACATGTTGGGGATAAGACCATCTTTGATGTAATGCGCGAACGTGCGCAGGATGTAGCTGGCTTCCACCTCGCGGCCGGTCACGAGCGTCAGACCTTCCAGGCTGATCATGGTGTCGCGGCCCCAATCGGTGAACCAGTGATAACCAGCGATGATGCTGCGGATCTCATCACCCGCCGCACGCGCGCGCGTCGTATCTTCGGGGCGGCCTACAGGCGTGAACAAAAACTGGTCCGCTGCCACCACGAGTTCGCGGCAGGTAGTAGCGCAGGCGCCAGGGTGAGCAACGATCAGCAAACGGCGCCGACGATCGTGCTCCGCATCCCAAGCTTGCTGGGGTGTTAAAGCGAACATCACGTCGTATGACTCAGTCGAGGCAACAAGCGTTAGATCGTGCCCGGGCGCAACTTCGCCCGTGAAATAGCCGGGGCTCCAAAGATCGCCGCGCCAGATATAGCCGCGCTTCCGCTCTATTTCATAGGTCAGGTTGCAAATCTTGCGGGTGTCCATGGCAAACCCCTGGTGCTCGGCCAAAAGCTTCAGGCGTAAGCGCGGAATGGGCTTCGAAGACTCGATCTCATACGAATGATCGTGAACGATGAGCGTGTAGGGTTCAATGGGCGTATTCACAGGAGCTTCGTGTCCACGCATGTTCAGCGCCGGACGCAAGCGCAGCTTCACGGGTTTGGAACCAGCGCCGGCTCGATAGTTGATGAAGGCTGTGTTTTGCCGATGAGGCAGGTAAACGCGCTTCTCGATAGTCACGCCTTCGCATTCGTACGTCCAGATAGGAAGCCCGGCGTCGAGCCGAACGCCGGCTAAAAACGGCGAACCCGGAAATTTGGAGTCTTCCGTATTGAAGCCGTTGAGTGGAACCGTGCGGCCATCTTCGAAGACCAGATCCTCGAGCAGGTCGTTTAGCATCATCGTGCGTCCCAGAGGGGACGGCAGGGCAGATATTAAATATCCATGGAAGACGCGGGTGGGCGTTCCGCCGAGCGTGCCCGAAGCATAGCCCCCCAAGCCATTGGTGACGAGCCACTCGTTTTCGAGTAGTTGGGACGATTCCCGATCGCTAAGCCGTTTATCTGGTGTGTGGGTAAAGATATTTTCCATCGCTGTTGAACAAAAGGACCGCCACTACTCTTTTCGGCTGCGAACCGGATAAAGGAGAACAGCAGCTTGACCGGGAATTATCCAGCTCTCTTCGCTGTCGAGCGCAGCGGTCCCGCAGCCGCCGTATTGCGCGTCTTCAGAAGACCACAACTTCTCCCACTGCATGTTCTGGGGCGATGCAAGCAGGGGTTCCGGAGACGGGTTGTACCTTAGTTCGACACCCAGATTGACCACCAGCAAGCGATCGTTACCAAACCCCGGTGAGAAGAATCGCAACACGAAGCACTGGGCAGAGAGCACGGCACCATCAAAGCCATCCTCGCCCTGGCGCGAGAGGACCGGGTCTTCACGCCGCAGCTGTAACAAATTTCGATGCAACAAGTACGCTTCCCGGTGGGTTTCTACCTCGGCGTGATTCAGCTTTGATTTGTCGAAGCTTGCGAGCGCGGACGGATTGTCAAAACACCGTTGAATGTCAGGCGTCGCGTGGGAGCGCCATTGTTGCAGAAACTCCGCGCGTCCTTTTGCAACCTGCCGTGCTAGCTCGGGCTTATGATCGGCGAAAAACAGGAATCTGCTGGACGACGCAAACTCCTGGCCCTGAAAAAGCATCGGCGTTCCCGGCATCAGCAGTGTCAAAGCAGTGATTGCTTTATGCAACCCAGGGGACGTCAACTCACGGGTTCGCTGCCCGCGCGCGGAGTTGGCAACCTGATCATGGTTTTCGATGAAATTCACCATCGACCAGCGCGGCAGACCTAATGTGGAGGAGCCGCGCCGTTTCTTTTGCCACGAATAGTATTGACCTTGGAACAGATATCCGTACTTGGCGGCAGAGACGAACTCTTGCGCTGTACCGCGATAATCGGAGTAATACGCATCCGCCTTACCGGTCATTGCGACGTTCGCGGTGTGGTGGTAATCGTCATTCCACAAGGCATCGAGCCCATATCCGCCTTCGTCGATAGGTCTCAACAAGATAGTGTGCTGCGGTTCATTCTCACCAATGATGACGACGGACCGTTTGCCTGCCGCTTGCCGGCATGTTTGAGTGATCTCAGCCAGAATGTGCGGAGTTGAATCGTCATGGATATCTTGCGTTGCGTCCAGACGCAATCCATCCAGGTGAAATTCGCGTATCCAGTAGGCGGCGTTCTCGCGGAAGAAATCGCGCACAGGTCCGGAATGCGGTCCATCGAAGTTGATGGCTTTGCCCCAGTCTGTGTTGTGCTTGTCGGTGAAATAGAACGGCGAGAACTCGGAAAAATAGTTGCCGTCAGGACCCAGGTGGTTGTAGACGACATCGAGAATGACACCGATGCCAAGCGAATGCGCGCGATCCACGAAGCGACGCATATCATCCGGCCGCCCGTATAAGTGGGCCGGCGCATACGGCTGAACGCCATCGTAGCCCCAACCAAATCTGCCGGGAAAATCAGAGATGGGCATGACTTCGAGCAGCGTAATGCCGGTATCGCGCAGATACTCCAGCTTTTCGGCCGCGCTGTTCCAGTTGCCACCCTCGGTAAATGTGCCCAGATGCATTTCGTAGATGACCTGGCCGGGCAACTTCACACCCTGCCAGTTTTCATCCGTCCAGCGGAACGTTGTGGGATCGATTACCTCTGAGAAGCTATGCGGGCCATTAGATTGGAATCGCGAAGCCGGATCAGGATACGCCTCACCGCCGTCTAACTGAAACTTATACAGAGCGCCGGTTTCGACCTTTTCGCCGCGTCCTGAAAAATAGCCATTGGCATCGGATTTGAGAGTAATGGGACTACGTTTATCCTCGAATACGACGGCTACCGATTTGCGTTTGGGAGCCCAGACGCGAAATGAAGTCACACCGCTTTCGCTAAGGACATTCGCGCCAACCAGCTCAGATGCTTGCACTAATGGAATTTCAACTGCGTTGCTAGCCACTCAAAACATAGACTTCGGAGGGGACTGCCTATTTCGCGTGGTCTACGTGTTTTTGCTCTTGTAGAGTGGCGGTAATGTGGTCGCTTACGCTCCCTGGCTCGGTTTCAAGAATGTTGAAACAAAGTAGTATTGCGGCGTTTCGTCGAACGCTTATTCTCGCGGTGCTCTTTTCTGCCAAAGCCTTCGCGCAGGGAAATTATGAAATACAAGTGTACGGGTCCGACACCGTTCCCTTTCCCACGGGCAGCACGCCTTCCGGTCAAAGATCAGCACGTTACAATAACGGATTCGATGTCACAATTGCTCGCGGGCAAAACCGCGCTGGTGCTGGGTGTGGCCAACCGCTGGAGCATCGCTTATGCGATCTCGTCGGCCTTCGTGCGCGAAGGCGCCTCGCTTATTCTTACCTATCAGGGCGAGCGCCAGCGCCAAACGGTGGAAGAGCTTGGCGGTGAACTGAAGGCCTCTCAAATTCTCAATTGCGACGTGACCAAAACGGATGAAGTGGATCATCTGGTTTCCGAACTAGGAAAGTTGCCAGGACCGGTGGATGCCGTGGTGCATAGCATTGCGTTCGCAAACAAAGAGGATCTGAGCCGTCCGTTTGTGGAGACAAGCCGCGATGGGTTTCTACTGGCGCAGGAGGTCAGTGCGTTTTCGTTGGTGACGGTGGCTCGCGCAGTAGCGCCGCTGATGACGAGTGGCGGTTCGCTGACCACGCTGACGTATCTGGGGTCCACCCGCGTAGTTCAAAACTATAACGTCATGGGAGTCGCGAAGGCTGCGCTGGAAGCTTCGGTGCGGTATCTGGCAAGCGATCTGGGCGTGCGCAAGATTCGTGTGAACGCGATATCGGCAGGCCCGATTAAGACTGCTTCGGCGCGCGGAATAAAGGATTTTTCGAAGGTGTTGGAAAACGTGGCAGCGCTCGCGCCTTTACGAAGAAATACGGATCCGGCCGAGGTCGGCGACACCGCTGTTTTTCTTGCGAGTGATCTGAGCCGAGGCGTCACCGGAAACGTCATATATGTAGATGCCGGTTTTCAGATCATCGGCATAGGCTTGGGCGAGTGAAGTTTCAAGAAGCAACGGAGCTCGGCACGCTCGATCGCACCAGGTGATGTTTTTGACCACCGTGCGCGACAGGCGTTGAGCCCGGCTTTTTTTTGTCAAACAATATGATTCAGGTTGAAGGTCTTACTAAGAAGTACGCGCGTCATGTCGCCGTGAACAACATTTCGTTCTCGGTAGATAAGGGCGACATTGTGGGCTTTCTGGGGCCGAACGGCGCCGGCAAAACGACGACGATGCGTATCCTGACGTGCTTCATGCCGCCCACGGAAGGCAGAGCCAACGTTGCGGGCTTCGACGTGTTCGAGCAGCCATTCGAAGTTAAAAAGCGCATCGGATACTTGCCGGAGGCGCCGCCGCTTTACCCGGAGATGAACGTTCGGGACTACCTGACGTTTGTGGCGCGTTTGAAGAACGTGCCGGCCGCGGAAGTGAAAAGCCGCACCGAGCAGGTGATGGAACGCTGTTCGGTTGCCGACGTAAAGGAAAAACTGATTTCGAAGCTATCGAAGGGCTACCGACAACGCGTAGGACTGGCGCAAGCCATCATTCACAATCCCGACGTTCTGATTTTAGACGAGCCTACGTCAGGCCTGGATCCGAAGCAGATTACCGAGACGCGCGAACTGATTCAGAGCCTGGCGGGCGACCACACGATCATCCTGAGCACACACATCCTTCCGGAAGTGGAAGCGGTCTGCCGGAAGGTGATCATCATCAACAAAGGCCGGCTGGTTGCGACCGATTCGGTTGAGAACCTGAAGAGCCGCGCAGGCGTGGGCAACGCCGTTCAGATTCAAGTGGAGACAGGCGGCCAGGGTAATGCACTGGCTGTACACCAGAAATTAGAGCAAGTAGCCGGCGTGAAAAAAGTGCTGGATCGCGGCGGGACAGCCGACCGTTATCTGTTCGAAGTGGAAAGCTTGCCGGGGCAGAATGCGCGCGGCGACCTGGCTCGCGCAGTGGTGCATGCTGGCTGGGATCTGCTTGAACTAAAGTCGCCTTACACGCTGGAAGAGGTTTACCTGTCGCTCACGGGCGGACCGGCGGAAGAGAATGCGGTTGTGCCGGCTGGGGGTGTGCAATGAGAAATATCTGGACCATCTGCAGGCGCGAGTTGTACGCGTATTTTGTATCGCCGATCGCGTGGGTTCTGTTGACGATCTTCGCGCTGCTGAGCGGCGTGTTCACGTACGATATGGCGGCTTTGTTTGTTCGGGCAGGGTTCGAAAGCCAGATGCAAGGCCAATCATTTCCGATGAACGTGAATGAGCAGGTGCTGGCGCCTCTGTTATCGAATATTTCAGTGGTTGGATTGTTCCTGATTCCACTCATCTCCATGCGCTTGTTTGCAGAAGAGAAACGGCAGGGCACAATTGAATTGCTGATCACATCGCCGGTGCACGATACGGAGATCGTAATCGGCAAGTGGTTATCGGCGGTGCTGATGTACGGCGCGCTGCTGGTGGTGCTGCTAGCGGACATCTCGTTTCTATTTCTTTACGGCAATCCGGATTGGAAGCCGTTTCTCACTGGTTTTCTCGGCGTGCTCCTGCAAGGCGCGTGCATCCTGGCACTGGGCACCTTCATCTCCACGCTGACGAAGAATCAGATCGTCGCCGGCGCGATTGGATTTGGGCTCGCTCTGGTGCTGTGGATCCTGAGTTGGAGCACTTCGTTCGGAAGTTCTCCGACGGTGCAGGTGTTGAATTACCTGTCGATCATTAGCCACCAGGACAGTTTCACGCGCGGAATTATCGACACCAAAGATTTGCTTTATTACCTCTCTATGATTTTCCTTGGACTTTTCCTTACGACGCGCTCATTGGAATCGTTGCGGTGGAGGGCGTAAGTGGCTGAGTCAACTGCAAACACATCCAAGCTACCGGTTGTGAGCCGCAAAGATAGCGTTGCGGCGCGCCAGGCAAGGTTCGGCGCAACCTCCGCGCTTTACACGATTGTTGTCATAGCCATTCTCGTGCTGGTCAACTGGCTGGGACAGATGCCGCGCTTCAACAAGACGTTCGATACGACGAGTAACAAGCGCTATACGCTCTCAGACGAGACCAAGAGAATGGTGGGAAATCTGAAGAGCGACGCGACCATCACCTATTTTGATCGTGCGAGTGGTTTCAACCAGGCGAAAGCGATGCTGGACCGCTACTCGAATCTTTCACCGAAGATTCATATTCGCTATGTGGATGTTCAGAAGGAACCGACCTTGGCACGCGCCTTTGGCGTTCGCTCCGCCGGTAGCGCCTACGTGGACATAGGGCCGAGGCGCGAAGAAGCAAAGGCGCTGACGGAAGAAGGATTGACGGGCGCGTTTCTCAAAGATCTGAAGGGCGTACGCAAGGTTTGCTTTGTGCGCGGCAGCGGCGAACACACCGTTGAGGATTCGGACAGCAACGGTCTTTCGCAATTCAAGACGCTGCTGGAGCGCGACAACTACCAGCCGCAAGCGGTGACGTTGGTGGATAAAACGGCGGTACCGGCGGACTGCACTGTTCTGGCGATTGCCGGCCCGAAGAACGATTACACGCCGAACGAAGTGACGGCGATCAAGGATTACGTGCAGAACGGCGGGCGCGCCATGATTCTGCTGGATCCGCCATTGAATTTCCAGCGCGAGCACATTGCCGAAAATGCCGGGCTCACCGACCTGTTGCAGAGTTGGGGCGTTACGGAAGACAAAGACCTCGTGCTGGAAGAGAATCCGATGGCACAACTCTTCGGCTTTGGCCCGGAGATTCCGCTGGTCAGCAATTATGACTCGCAACCCATTGTGAGTGATTTGAAGAACTCGTTCACTGGCTTCCCGATTCCACGCTCGATTCAAGTGAAGAACGGCGATCACACGACGGTGGACAAGCTGTTCTCGACCACAGACCGCGCCGTCGCAGTGACAAATCTTGCTGCAAGCGAGGTAAATCCGGCAGATCCGAACAACAAGAAGGGTCCGTTTGTGCTGGGCGCGGCCGGCAATTACAACAATGGAAATGCGAAGAACCCGGGGCGCTTTGTTGCGATTGGAAGCTCGGGATTCCTGACGAACGGGATGATCGGGTTCCAGGCGAATCGCGATCTGGCGTTGAATGCGGTGAACTGGTTATCCTCCGATGAAGACCTCATCTCTATTCGTCCGAAAGAAGCAGAGGACCGGCGGCTGAATGTCACGCAGCGGCAGATGAACGGGTTCTTCTATGCGGATATCATCGGGATTCCGCTACTGCTGATTATCGGCGGCATTTTGGTCTTCGCCAAACGGAGATAGGCACGGCATGAAACCGCGAAATCTGCTGATAGCAGCCGGGCTTCTGCTTGCTCTCAGCGGGCTGCTCTACTGGACGAAGAAGAATCCGCAGTCGAGCAGCACCACGAGCACTACCGCGCCGAGCCCGATACTGGCGGCGATTCCGGATGCGCAAATTCAGGAGATCGACCTGAAGAAGAAGGACGGCTCAACGCTGACGCTGCAGCGCCAGAACGGGAAATGGGCAATTACGAGTCCCGAACAGGTGGCTACCGATCAGGATGCGGCGAACAGCGTAGCGTCGGCATTGAGCTCCATCACGGCGGATAGCGTGGTGGAAGACAAGGCGGCGGATTTGAACAAGTTCGGGCTGCAAAATCCCAGCCTGTCCGTGACCGTGCATGAGAAGAACGGCAAAACCGAGAACATCAATTTCGGCGACGACGTGCCCACAGGCTCGCTGGTGTACGTCAGTGTCAACTCCAGCACCAAGGTGTACAGCGTTTTCTCGTCGACAAAATCGTCATTTGATAAAAGCCTGAATGACCTACGCGACAAGCGCTTGTTGACATTCGACTCGAACAATCTCACTGGGATTGAGCTGGTCTCGAAGTCGGATATCGCGTTCGGAAAGAATAATCAGAATGAATGGCAGATTGTAAAGCCGCAGCCGTACCGCGCGGATAACTTTCAGGTGGAGGAGTTGCTGCGAAAGCTGACCGACGCCAAGATGGATCTTTCCGGCAGCGCGGATGACATAAAGAAAGCGGATACAGCCTACGCTTCCGGCCAGCCGGTGGGAATTGCCAGGGTAACGGATGCCGGCGGCGCGCAAACGCTGGACGTGCGCAAAAACAAGGACGACTATTACGCAAAGAGCAGCGTGGTGAAGGGCGCTTACAAAGTCTCGTCCGACATCGGGAAAGAGATGGAGAAATCGCTTGACGATTTCCGCAACAAGAAGATCTTCGATTTCGGCTTTAGCGATCCGAATAAGATTGAGGCACAACAAGGCGCCAGCGACAAGACGTACGTGCGCTCCGGATCGGATTGGAAACTGAACGGGCAGACGATGGATCCGGGGCAGGTGCAGGCGTTTATCGATAAGCTGCGCGACTTGGCGGCGGCAAAGTTTGTGACCGAAGGTTTCACGACGCCGGTGGCGACGATTACCGTCACTTCCAATGACGGCAAACGAGTGGAACGGGCTGAATTGGCCAAGCTGAATGACGGCTATCTTGTGCGGCGCGGGAACGAGCAGGCCCTGTACCACCTGGACGCTAAGAGCGTCAACGATATGCTGGATGCAAGTAACGCCATTAAGCCAGCAGCCGCGTCAGGCAAGAAGTAGGACGGGAACAAAGGGCGGCGCAGCCAGGGCGAAACCCATTTGATGTCTGCCCTAAACACAGACCTTTACCAACTCACGATGGCGGCGGGATACTTCGCCGCCAACAAGATGGATGAGTTGGCGACATTTGAAATTACGGTTCGCCGGCTTCCGGATAACCGCAATTTTCTGCTTGCGGCGGGGCTGCAGCAAGCGGTCGAGTACCTGTTGAACCTTCGATTTGAGGCCGAGGAAATCGCCTATCTGCGAACGCTTCCGCAGTTCGCGCGCGCGCCTGAAGAATTTTTCGAATACCTGCTGAAGCTGAGATTCACAGGCGAGTTATTCGCGGTGCCAGAAGGAACGGCGATCTTTCCTAACGAGCCGTTGGCGATTATTCGCGCGCCTTTGATAGAGGCTCAAATCGTCGAAACGTACCTGCTGACGACGTTCGCATTTCAGACGCTGGTTGCATCGAAATCGGCGCGCTGCGTCTTGGCAACGCAAGGGCGGCCGGTAGTTGAATTCGGGAGCCGGCGCGCGCATGGGCCGGATGCGGGAATACTTGCCGGGCGGGCGGCGTACATTGCGGGTTGCCTGGGCACCAGCAACGCCGAGGCGGGAAGACGTTTCGGAATTCCGGTATTTGGCACGGCCGCGCATGCGTGGACCATGGCATTTTCGAGCGAAGAAGAATCTTTCCGGGTATTGCAGGAACTGCTTTGCGATGCGACGGTGTTCCTGGTGGATACCTACGACACGATTGAAGGAACTCGTCTGGCGACACGATTCGGAAAGCCGATGTGGGGCGTTCGGTTGGACAGTGGCGACCTGGTGGCGCTCTCACGTAAGGTGCGGCGAATTCTGGACGATGCCGGCCTGCGCGATGCGAAGATCTTTGTCACCAACGATCTGAACGAGTACAAGGTGGCAGAGATGGTCGCCGCCGACGCGCCTATTGATGCGTATGGGATTGGAACGCAGCTTGCGACTTCCTTCGATTCGCCCGCGCTATCGGCTGTTTACAAGATGGTGGAGCTACGGCGTGGTGGAGAGATTCATTACACCGCAAAGTTCAGCGACGAAAAGCGGACGTTGCCCGGAGCGAAGCAGATCTTCCGCTTTCCCGATCACGATGTTGTCGCTCTGGCGGCTGAATGCAGCAGTGACTTCGTGGGCGCGGAGCCACTGTTGCGCCCCGTGATTCACGGCGGTGAACTGGTGGAAGCGCTGCCAACGCTAGCTGAAGCACGGCAAAGGGCCGCAGCGGCGATCGAAGCGCTGCCGGGTGAATTGCGATCGCTGGATACTGTCGACCCGTATCGCGTTGAGGTTAGCTCACGATTGCTGGATTTGGCAGAAAGTATCCGCAACGATCGTTTAGTAGCACGGCCGTGAAGACTGTCTTTTTCGATGTAGATACGCAGTTGGATTTTCTCTATCCGGGCGGCGCGTTGTATGTGCCTGGAGCAGAGGAGATTCTTCCAGCGCTGGCACAATTGACGCAGTTTGCATTGGCTAAGAAAATTCAGATCATTTCGACGGCGGATGCGCATGTTGAGGACGACGTTGAGTTCGAGGTTTGGAAACCGCACTGCGTAGCGGGAACTTTAGGGCAACATAAAGCGGCTGAAACTAAGTTGGCGAACTCGGTTGTCCTGGGTACTGGAACCGGTGCATCCGCTGCTCAGATCATTGTTGAGAAACAGAAGCTGGATGCGTTTTCGAATCCGAATCTGCGGCCGTTACTGGCTTCCGTAGGTGCGGATGGTTTCGTGCTCTATGGCGTCGTGACGGAACTTTGCGTGCGGTGCGCGGCCGTCGGATTGTTGCAGACCGGGGCGCGCGTGGAGCTGGTCGCGGATGCAATTAAGAGCTTGAGCAGCAATGACGAACGCGCTTTTGTCGAACAATTCCAGGCGCAGGGCGGCGTGTTGACTACTGTTTCGAAGATAATCAGCGAGTCAACGTGACGATATGCTCACCGGCAGGCAAGAGAACGAAACCGTTTGACGGCTTGAGGAGTGGGACACCGTCGACATCGATTTTTCCGATGTTTGAACCGAGCGTAGCGATTGCGCGGCTGCGGCTTTGATATGCAAGCTCGATGTGAGAGCCGGTTTCGATAGCCGAACGAACGTTCCCATTGAAGTCGGCGATGGAGATGGCGGATTGCGCGACTCCGGCGCTCAGAATGTGTTTGCCCGAGGGCACCAGAACACCGGCGTTAGATTGCAAAGGCCAGAGCTTGCCATCGATTTCGACGGGCCCGCTCCACGCAATGCGAGTTGGCTCGGAAGCGTCAATTGACAGTTGATCGGGCGCCGGGGCTCGGATGGTCGCCGTTGTAGCGGCAACCGGCAGTAGCGACAGATCCTGCTTTTCAAGCGAGTTCTCAAAGTAAAGCGCAACGTGGCCAAACGATGCCGCGGCTTGATGCACCTGCTGTAGCAATTCTATGCCGGTTTGCTTCTTTGTCGGGTAGACATCCTGGTAGCGTTCCACAACATTGATATCGACTCCGATCTCGTTATCGTTCGGCGCCAGCTCGCGATATTTTTGGGCCAGCTTTGCATAGCGCTCCGGACCGAGGCTCCATAAAGTTGCGGGGTCCTCGACCAGCAAGGTGCTGTGGCGCGCCTGAATCAAAGGAAGGCTGCGCGCGACGTCGGCACCCAGGGCGTCACGAATGCCCGGTTCGAAGCGATCGTCGATGTGAGTCAGAACGACATCCAGATACGGCTTGGATTTCTTCAAACGGTCGATGACATCCAGCCAGTCGGCTTGCATTCTGGAAGCAAGTTGGGCTCGGTAATCCAAGAATTTGCGCAGAGCGTTGGAATCGCGCGAATAGGGCGAGTTGCTGTCAAATAGCAGTTTGGGATCGAAGCCGCCGGTCTTCTGAAATTCGGCCCGTACATCGTCGTTCATAGGGGTGAAGCGCGCCGGATTGGATGCGCCTTCCAGCGATTCGAAGTACAGCTCGGCGACGTTGACGCCATCCCAATCGAACTCGCGTATGAGCTGACCGGTTTCCTTTTCGACGGCGCGATGACAGGCGGGATTCTGCAGGTTCATCAGCTTGCGCCAGTCCAGTTGCGCGTCCTGGCCGACGGCGGTTTTCTCGCGCCATTCGGGATGATCGGCCCAGAATTGCTCGCTGACGTGGGGCAGCTCGAGCCAGGCGTAGACCAAAATCGCGTTGCGATGGCAGGCCTCGATCAAGTTCTTCAAGTACTCGTCGCGTGCCGGGTCGGGCTCGACGTTGTGCCACGCGGCGACGTGCAAAATTCCGACGCCCGCTTGCCGCCAGCGCCGGGCGAGATAGTTGACGTCGGCGCGTATGCGGTAGGAGGAATCGAAGAAGGCCCAAATGTTGGTGGCGCGGGCGGGAAATTGAAGGCCTAGATCGGTAAGCGCCTGGAGCAAATAAGGATAACGCTCAAAGCCTTGTTCGCCCGGCGCTGTCGCGATCCACAGAATCGCTCCGGCCTTGGTCTTGCGGCCGGCGATTACGGGCACATTGTTCCACTTCTCACTCGCGAAGACGGTCCAGGCATCTGTGAGCGCAACGCGCGGAATCGTCATCGGCTGTTCCCAGAAAATCTGCATCTTGGGAGCATGGATGTCGCAGATCTGGCGAATGGCCACGGTCTTGGCGTCAGCGGTGATGCCGAGCTTTTCAGCCGCTGCGCCGAATCCTTCGACGATGACGATGTGCTGCGCGGCGGAAGTGGCGATGTCGCGGGTGCTACTACCGCTGACGATTTCGATTGTTGGCGAGGCGCCGCGTGTGGCAGTCACGCCTACTGCACCCAACATTTTGTGCCATGGCGCCGGATCCGGCCCGCTGATTAGATAGGTGTTGGCTGACGCGCAGGCGGGAATTAACAGGAGCGCTGTGTACAGGATCAGTCGGGGGGTCATTTTGTTAGCGCGTACCAGAAGGAGACCCGAATGTCGTTGTAAGTCGAGCGGGGATCGGGGTTGTAGCGGTTGTTGGTGTAGATGCCGTGGAGGAAGTCGGTGGCGAAGTATAGGTTGCGAGGCATCCAATGCAAGTGCACTTTGACTCCGGGGCCCATCTCAATGCTGTTCGCCCAATACTGACTCTGCGAGTCACGCACGTAATTGAGATTAAAGAGCAGTTGGGCATTTTCGCGGCCGATCTCAAAGGTCCGCCCGGCACGATGGCGCGAGTAGTAGAGCCAATCCTTCTGGAAGCGGCTGACGTAGATGGCTTCGTCCACGGTTTCGTAAAAGAAGCCGGAGTCCCTACCAAGGAGATGGCCGAATCCTTTGGTGTAATTGACGCCGCCGCGGTAGTCAGGAATTGCCGCGCCCACGTCGTTGCGGTCCGGTAAGTACTTCACCGCTTCGCCTGCTTCCGCCCAGCCCATAAAGTGATGCCAGGTGCGGGTATTTACGCCGAAACCGAAGATAAAAGAACTTTCGGAAAAGTATTCAGGACCGACCAGGTGCTGGGGAAGGCTGCTTCGCACATCGCCAATAAAGCGGGTCGAAACATAGAACGTGAGCAGCCGATTGAGGGCATCCCAAGGGGTCAAGAAACTTCGTCTGACCTGGCCGTAGGTGAATAGGTCGTTCCAGCGCGAAGAGTACATGGGCAGAGTCCAAATGGTTGTCTGCGGGCCGGTTTCGCCGGTGAGATTGCGATAAGCGGTGGTGGCTTGCGCTGCGATATCGGCGTCGGCGGAGTGCCGGGCGGCATTGAACCAGGAGATGGCGTTCGCATCGTCCTTTGCAAGGTTGTAGGCCCAGCCGAGTTGCAGCATCACCTCTGAGTCGGATGGGTCCTGTTCATTCGCCTGACGCAAGTACTTGAGAGCATCTTTGGAATAGCCAAGAGCGAGACTCTTTTTGCCCATGGACTTGGCATCGACGGGCGCCTGCCGGGGTTGCGCACTGACTGAAGCAGTGTCCGCGGTGCGCTTTTTGAAACCGCGCAGGGCGTCTAACTGGTCGCGCGCTGAAGCATCCTTCGGATTCAGCTTGAGCAACTCTTCAAACTGCTGAATGGCTTCGGGCTTTGCGTTCATGGCCAGATACAGATAGGCAAGTTCCCGCCGCAGCGTGACATTTTGAGGATCGATGCGAATGGCATTTACAAATTCGTACGGGTATGGATAGCGAGTGCCCATCTGTTCGAGCGCAAGCTCCGCGGTTCGGGAATCGGGCGAGCGGGAGGCGGCCAGCCAAGCGGCATGCGCCTCTTCCCGCCGGTCTACCTGCATCCAGACGCGCGCAAGAATCGGCAGAAGCTCAGGCAGTTGCGGTTTCAGCTTGCGGCAGATTTGATACTGCTCGGCCGCCAGCGGCAATTCATCCCGCAACTCGGCCAGTTGCGCGAGTTCCCAATGGGCGGAGTACATCGGCAACTCGTCGGGATGTGCGGATTTGGTAAGCGCGTCTTTCCAGCGTGCGATGCCGTCCCCCAAGGGGCGATCGATGTTCTGAAATGCCTGCTCCGCGGTTGCGCGGGTCGCAGCATTAGAGCTATGACGCATAAGGTCGAACATTCGCCGGGCCTCAATGGGCTGTTTGGTCTCGTACGCCAGAAAGGCGTATTCGAGCGCTGCAGTATCGTCTTGCGGATTGAGCTTAGCGGCCGTAGCGAACTCATCCCGAGCATCAAGGTCATCGCCCGTCTTCAACAGCGTGTACGCCAAATCTTTGTGAGCGCCTGGATTGCCGGATTGCTGGGCTAATCCCTTGCGAAAGAATTCAATAGCAGTGTCGTAATCTTTCTTCGCCAGCGCCTGGTAGGCGCGCGTCAGTTGCTCTGTACCCGGCGTTTGCGCCAGAACGCAAGAGGCACATAGGAACGTGCTGAGAAGGAATTTCGTTATCACGCGCTATTGAGATAGTTATGGAAGCGCTCTGCGACTCTCAGGTGGATTGGCTTCCGACCGCTAAAATAGTGATTTCATGGCTCGTTTTCCTGGCGTCGATTATCTGGATTTTGACTCGCTGCTGACTGAACAGGAGCTGATGGTGCGGCAGACGGCGCGGCAATTCGTCGATGACCGGGTTGTTCCCGTAATCCGGGACGCATTCAACCAAGGCGAGTTTCCCAGACACTTGATTCCGGAGATGGCGCAACTCGGATTTCTAGGCGCCAACCTGGAAGGCTACGGATGCGCCGGCATGAACAATATCGAGTACGGGCTGATTCTGCAGGAAGTGGAGCGCGGCGATTCGGGCCTGCGCAGCTTCGTTAGCGTGCAGGGTGCGCTGGTGATGTACCCGATTTATACCTACGGATCAGACCAGCAGAAAGAGCGCTGGCTGCCCAAGCTGCAGTCGGGTGAGGCGATTGGCTGTTTCGGATTGACGGAGCCGCAGTTCGGGTCGAATCCGGCCGGCATGCTGACGCGGGCTGAAAAGCGCGGCGAGGACTGGGTTTTGAACGGCGAGAAAACCTGGATCACGAATGGGTCCATTGCGGATGTTGCCGTCGTGTGGGCTCGTACAGCGGACGGCATTCGGGGGTTCCTGGTGGAGAAGGGGACCAAGGGGTACAGCGCAAGCGATCTGCATGGGAAGTTGTCGATGCGCGCGTCGGTTACTTCCAGCTTGCATTTTTCGGATTGCGTGATTCCAGCGGAAAACCAGCTTCCCTGCGCGAAGGGATTGAAAGCGCCCTTGAGTTGCCTGTCTCAAGCGCGCTTTGGCATCGGCTGGGGTGTGATCGGAGCGGCGATGGACTGCTACGAGACGGCGCGCAGTTACAGTGTGACCCGGAAACAATTCGACAATCGGCCGCTGGCGAGCCATCAACTGGTGCAGGAGAAGCTTGCCTGGATGATTACGGAGATTACGAAAGCGCAGCTACTGGCGTATCAAGTTGCGAAGTTGAAAGACGCGGGCAAAGTGGAACCCGCGCATATTTCCATGCTGAAGACGAAACAACGTGGCGATTGCGCTGGAGTGCGCGCGTCTCAGCCGCGATCTGCTGGGCGCAAACGGAATTATGGACGAGTACCCGATAATGCGGCACATGTGCAACCTGGAAACCGTCAAGACCTACGAGGGAACCGATCATATTCACACGCTAGTGATCGGTGAGCGAGTGACTGGAGTTGCAGCGTACAAGTAGGGGATAGACTGAGAGCAATGTTATGACTGTGACGCTTAATTAGCTTTGGCTGTGTCACTACCTACGTGCGAGGCTTTCCTAGCAATAGACCGCACGGAGATATATGCGCTGCGGAGCAGTCGGAAAACACCCAGATTATAGAATTGGCGATAACGGGTCATACTTTGCAGTCCGGCGAGGTAGCCTTTATAGTTCTCCGAAAGCATTTCCTTTATGCTGTCTTGCTCGTGGATATTCATTCCGAAGTCAATGACGAAAATCGAAGTCGGGAGATTATAGGCATGAAACAAGCAACCAGAGGCTCTGAGGCGTTTTAGAATGGCATCGATCGCTTGGTATACGATGTTGCAGTCGTGAAAATAAATCACTCCTGACTCCGCCAGCGCAGACTTACAAAACGCGAAATCCCGCTCCGCAGCGGCATTCGTGTGTTCACCATCGATGAAGCAGAGATCCATCTTCGACTGAAGGGCAGAGGTTGCGACTTCTGATGAATCGACATCAAAAGTGGCTATTTTGGACACTCCGTCTGTAGAAATCCCACGAAGATTTTTGAGCATTCGTTCGGTCGAGTTCCCGGCATATTTAAACGGTAGCCCGCGCGCGTCGGGCTGCATCGTGGGACGCTTGTCAATCGAAACAATCCGCGTACAGCGGGGATCCAGCAGGAAAGGCTGAATGCTGCCACCTAAGTGAGAGCCTATCTCCAAATAAGCAAACGATTCTAGCCGGCTGCACACCGCTGTCTGGATAGCGAGCATCGAACGACGATCATCAGAGGTGCTCTGCGACTTTATCCCATCGAAGAGCGAGACATCCAGTTGCTTCACCCTCGTTTCGATTGCAAGGGCCTGCAACGAGTCAACCATAAGTTAACCTCACAAAAACGTTGTGGCTCTCTCAGCCTATTCCTCTCCACACAAAACGGCGGAGAAGAGCTCCGCGGGCACCGTATCAGAGGAGCAAAGCGTCTTTTCCCGCCGCTATGTAAGTTGCCGTTCCATCTCCTGGTGAAGCACTGCGACACCGGGGTCGCGTTGGAGCGCACTGGAGTAACGCTTCCAAAAGCCGTTTTCCTCGCGTGAGGGCGAAAGCAACGCGCGCATGTCGGTGATGAGCTGCTCGAAATCGCGTGAAGTGGAAGGCGGATTCTTGGCTGCCAGCGCCTCGTCAATTTGAACGATCAACGTAGTCACTGGACGAAGCCAGGCGAAGCGCGCGTCATTGATCAAGAGTTGAAGAAAGGCCCCCGGCGAAGAGATGGGACCGTGGATCAATTCGTAAGAGGTGCGCTCAGAATCAAGCAGCGCTTTGTGGAGGTTCAGCAGCTTCTCTCGAAGTGCGCTGAGTCTTTGCCGCGCATCGTCGGGCGCCGCTGGGGGTAACTCCATTTCAATTCCAGAGTAGCGCTGAGCATTTCACCGCTCCACCAATGCTCAACCGCTACTGCGGCGGTGTTTGTGGGAGCTTCGTTTGCGCGCTCGCTTGATCGATTTTCAGCAAAACCGCCTTAAGCGCGTCCGCGTTCTTCGTGTTTGGCTCAAGCGCCAGATAGGCGCGCAGATGAGTGGCCGCTTCCGGATATTTACCTTTTTCGAGCAATATCTGCGCCATCAAATTTTCCGCTTCCGGAAAGTGATGTTGTGTGTCAAGTTTCAGGAGCGCAGTCACACTCTGCTCCGCGTCGGCAGGCTTATGCAACTGGTAATTTGCTAACGAGTTATACCAAAAGGAACTCGGGAACTCTACCGGATTGAGCTGAATCACGTGCTTGCTGTAATCGGCGGCTTGGTCCCATTTGCCTTCTTGCGCGGCGAGCAGTGCAAGTTTGTCGAAGGGGCTTAGATACTTCTCGTCCGCGGCTGCAGAAGCGAGATAAGACTTGTGCGCCAAGTCACCCTTCCCCGCCCGCTGCTGCATTTCTCCCAGCGCAAACCAGGCAGTTGCATACTTGGGATAGAGCGTAGTCGCCTGCTCGAAATCTTTTTCGGCGTCGTCCGCTTTGCCGCTTTGCGCAGCGTGGAGTCCCTTCTGATAAGCCTTCTGCGCTTGTTTGGGCGCAAGTTCGCTGGTCAAACTAATGGTAGAACCCTGAACGTTCACCAGCCGATGCAGCACGATAGTTCCGACGTCGGACGAGTCTAGGCTGTGTCTGCTCGAAAGGTCAATTGTGTCAGAGCGGAATCCGGGGTAAGCGGCACGCAGTTCGCAATTCCACAGCGGATTTGTTTGATTGATGGCACCACCGGGCGACGAATTGACAGTGCTTGACGCAGGCCCAAACTGGCCGACGCGATTGCTGTAGGGGTCCGAAACAGTGTCGGAGGCGTCGGTGAACGCTGCGGGATTCTGGCCTACCTGAAAAGAAAAGCCGCCCTTTGAATCGGTATGAGATTCCAGGTGAGGCGAACCGCCGCAGACGCGCTCGATGCGAATCTCGTTGCTGGTTGGCGAACCATCGTCGAACATCACCTTACCGGACAGAAAGATCGGCCGGGCCGGGGACGTGTTCGTGCTAGAAGTATTGTTCCCGATGCCTGTAGGAGAGTTGCTGGGCAGGTTACCGCGGGAAGTAGAACCAGTGCTGGGGGACGCTGGGGCAGCACCCGCACCCCCTCTCTTTTGAGCAGACGCGCTCTGAAAGCCGAATAACAAAGCCACGACCGGGACTACTGCGAGACGGCGGATGATCCAGGAACTTCGCATGGAACCTCCAAAGTTGGTTTGAGTATCGCACAGGAAAGATGAGCCCTCATGCATGCTGCGCCACAACCACCAGGCCGCAGACGACCAGGCAAGTTCCGGCGGCCTTGAATAGCATTGCCCGGCCGCTGAAGTTTTCGCGGAACCAGGATGGCTTGAACCGGGTAATGAGATACGCTCCGATGAAGATGGTGACGTAGCGGACGCCTGAGATGGCTTGCACGACTGAAGGGTGGGCGCGGCTTATCGCGAACACAACGAGGAACGATCCGACCCCTGCCAGAAAGCGGTTGACCATGTACCAAAACTTGCTTCTAGGTGACGCTTGTTCCGAATGCTCAAACACCTGTTTGCGCCAGGACGGCGGGAGCAATAACGCCATCGATCCGGCGAACGTACCCAGAGTGAAAAACACATAGCCGCTGACGAAGTTCGTGGCATCGAAGGCAATTTTCTGCAGAACATTCATCAGGCCGAACCCGGCCGCCGCTATCACAACCAGGGGCACAATCTTTCGCAGCGACACTTTTTCGGCGAAGAACATCATAAATCCGCCGGCAGTAAGCAGAAGGAATCCAGGCCACTCGCCTCCAGTGGGGGTCTTCAGCAACCAGAGTGCAAAGAGAGCGGTAGTTATAGGCGCAAATCCGCCCATCGCGGCGAGTTGGTCGGAGGCTTCGCCGGATTTCAGGGCGGCGTAGTAGAAATAGGACGCAATGAGGTCCAGCAGTCCTGCCGCGAAGGCAATGCCGGCGATCTGGAGCGACGGCATTTTGAACCCGAATGCGACCAGGATCAGCCCGAAGATGCTGATGGCCCCCAGCCAGAAAACATACGAGACCAAGTTCTGTGTTCCGCGCCGCTGCAGCAGAACTTTGTCCCAAATAAGCGAGAGGCCTATAAGCGCGTGAGCCAGAATGGCGAGGAAAATCCCGTTCAGAGCAAGGCTCTTTAGCGTGTCCATTTTTCTGGCTTGTCTATAAACATTCGGGGGCAGGTGGATTTTACGTACGTTCTACTGCTAGTTGATCGACTGGCCGTTTGCCCTAAGAGTGGAGTGAGGAGAACTATGCGAGCACTCTGCTGGTACGGCAAAGAAGATGTTCGGGTCGAGACCGTGCCCGATCCGCAAATACTGGAACCCACCGATATTATTATCGAGATCACCTCCACAGCGATCTGCGGGTCTGACCTGCACCTCTATGACGGATTTGTCCCGACGATGAAAGAGGGTGATGTCCTTGGCCATGAGCCGATGGGCATTGTCATCGAGAAAGGTGCAGCGGTCACAAACCTCAATATAGGCGATCGCGTGGTTGTTCCGTTCACCATCTCTTGCGGCAAATGCTTCTTTTGCACGAAGACGCTCTTTTCGCTTTGTGACAACACGAATCCGAACCACGCGATAGCCGAGAAGATGATGGGCCACTCGCCCTCGGGACTCTTCGGTTATTCACATATGCTGGGCGGATACCCGGGTGGACAGGCGCAATATCTTCGGGTACCGCATGCGGACGTGGGGCCCATCAAGATTCCGGACGGACTTTCCGATGAGAAGGTTCTTTTCTTGTCGGACATTTACCCGACCGGCTACATGGCGGCCGAGAATGCGGAGATAGAGCCGGGCGACACGGTGGCTGTGTGGGGCTGCGGTCCGGTAGGACAGTTCGCGATACAGAGCGCCTGGATGCTGGGAGCGGGCCGGGTGATCGCTATCGACAATGTTCCTGAGCGCCTGCGAATGGCCGAGACGGTGAGTAAAGCCGAAACCATCAATTTCGACGAGGTCAGCGTGAAGGACGCCTTGAACGAACGGACACAAGGACGCGGGCCGGACCGCTGTATCGACGCAGTGGGCACGGAAGCGCACGTGAATCACATGCTCGACACCGTGATGGACAAGGTGAAAACTGCTGTGAAGCTGGAGACTGACAGGCCGCATGTGCTTCGCGAAGCCATCATCAATTGCCGTAAAGGCGGGACAATCTCGGTGCCGGGCGTATATGTGGGCATGCTCGACAAGGTGCCGTTCGGCGCGGCGATGAATAAGGGGCTAACAATCAGATCCGGCCAGACGCACGTACAACGCTACTTGAAGCCGCTGCTTCAGAAAATTGTTGACGGCCAGATTGATCCATCGCTTGTCATTACGCATGAAGTGAGCCTGGAAGATGCGCCCGCGATGTACAAGACCTTCCGCGACAAGGAAGACGGGTGCATCAAAGTAGTTTTAAAACCGGGTTTGGCGTCCACTACGAACGGATCCAACGGGCGAACCACAGCGACAGTTTAGCGCCTGGCTTTGACCGGATGTCCTGGTTGTGGAACGAAGAATGACGTCAGTGGAATGATCGCCTCCATTCCGTCCATGGGAGGATTGCTTCCCGCAGGCGTCACCTTCGTTCCGTCATAAAGAAAGTGGTACGTCAGCAAAATAGTTGCAATGACTGGTTTGTACAGGTCAGCTCCGCCCTTTGAATTGAAAAGGCATTGTTCCTCCATGATCTTGTCGGGAATTGGCGCTTTGCCCTCTCTCGCCTGAACGGTAATCGAGCGCTTCATTGGATTTCCATCGTCTGAAAACAGCACGTGCTCGATATGGCCGGTCCAACTGAGGCCGTCCGCCTGAACGCACGAATCAAGGCTGTCGGTGACAAGGAAAAACAACTGCTCAGGCCACTGCGCATCGGAATTATTCCAGTTCAGGTCCAGCAGGTAAACGAACTCCTCTTCGATCCCCTGATGCATGTCGTCGCCTTCGCAGATCAGCAGGTCTCTTCCATCAGTTGCCGGCACCTTTTTGCAATCGGTGGCGATGTACCCGGGGCGATACCAGAGCTTTCTGAAGCCGGAACCACCGCTCACCAGCAAAAAACTCCCGCCAAATCCAGCAACGTGAGGCTCGCATCCCACTATGCTCATCAATGCCTGTTGAGCTGTCGCAGACGTAAAGTGTCCAAAGGTAATGGCGGCTACCTGCCAGCCTTGGGTATCTTGTGGAAAGCCGGACTCCTTGGGACACACCTTGCATGTCTGCTCGTCCTTTAGCTGTCCCGGACAGACGATCTCCATCAGGGCGAGTAATTGATGAGGGGGGAGATTTGCCGCGTCTGGCGCGATTGCCTGGGCGGCGCATCGGATGGTGAACAACACTAAAAATAGAGCGACTCTCATGCGTCCGCCATCTCTTTCCAGGAGGTTTCGTCCAGTCCGATACTGAAACGATTCGCAGCACGCACCAGCGGGAGACGAAGAAGTTTCGGATCCCGCTCGATCTTAGCCAGGAGTTCAGCGTCCGAAAGCTTCAAGTACTTCAACCCGGCGTCTGAATAGATTTTACTTTCCGTGTCAAGCAAACCAGTCAATCCGAAGCGCTCAACAAAACGCCGAATTTCGCCCGGAGCCATCGGCTTGACCTTCAAGTCGACTAGTTGAATGGTCACCCGTCTTTCCTTGAAGAACCGTTCAGCGGCCCGGGTGGGCTGCGAATTTTTGACGCCGAAAATCTGCACCACCGACATACAACTTCATTCTCGACGGGACGGTCTAACTCTGGCAAATCAGCAATTTACTGTTACTATCAAGATGTAGGGAATAGCATTTCCCTTCCCTCCCGGAATCACCTCAGTGGCATTACTAGTTAGCGACCACCGGCGCGAGGAGACGGTCTCGTCTGACCGGCTTCTGCGCGATGACCCGACTACCGCCTCCAGCAAAGTTGCCATCTTCCAGTACCTCACGGTAGCCGTTTTTGTCTTTCTTGTTTCGGGGTTCTGGAAACTGCAGGTGCAGAGTCCGGATGTGTATAGCGAAGCAGCCGAGCGGAACCGCATCAAGAGCACACCCATTCTGGCGCCCCGTGGAAAAATTCTGGATCGCGACGGGCGCGTCATCGTCGACAACAAAGCGTCGTATTCGCTCCTGTTGAACCGGGATGAGATTCGGGCCGAACATCTGCCTTCCATCGCGAGCGCGCTGCAACTCGACTACGGCGATCTGGTGGCGAAAATTCACCGCCTGGGGTCCAATCCTCAGATCATCATCAAAGATCAGCTCACACGCGACGACATCGCGTGGGTGGAATCGCATAAGGATTCGAGCACCTATCCTGAAATGCAATTGATCCGAGCTTGGCGGCGGCAGTATCCGCAGGACGGCTTTGCTGCCCACGTCACCGGCTACGTGGGCGAAATCAGCGAGGCAGAGCTAAACTCGCCGCAGTTTGTCGACTACCAGCAGGGCGAAGTCATTGGCAAAGACGGGCTGGAACGGCAGTACGATCAAAGCTTGCGCGGAGTCGACGGGCAGCAACGCGTTCTGGTCGACAATATGGGACGCGAGCGCCAGATGGAAGGTACGCAGGAGGCAGTTCCGGGCAAGGATCTGCGCACGACCATCGACCTGGATCTGCAATCTGTGGCTGAGCTGGCGATGGAAGGGAAACGTGGAGCTGTCGTCGCGCTGGATCCGCGCAACGGCGAGGTGCTGGCCATGGTCAGCCGGCCGAGCTTCGATCCGAACAAATTCACCGGCCGCATCAGCCAGGCTGATTGGAACGAGATTACCGGTGACCCGCACAAGCCTTTGATGAATCGCGCGATTCAGGCCGAACTCGCGCCGGGATCCACCTTCAAGCCGTTCACCGCTTTAGCCGGACTGGAAACAGGCGTCATCGACGACAAGACATCCTTTCATTGTCCCGGTGGCGCCTCCTTCTACGGCCACTATTTCGCGTGCTGGACGCACAATCGGGGCGGCCATGGAGACATTTCGCTACATCGCGCAATAGAACAATCTTGTGACGTCTTCTTCTACAACGTTGCTAACCGCTTAGGCATAGACAGGCTGGCGCATTATGCGGAGCTGGGCGGATTCGGCCATAAAACCGGCGTCGATCTGCCGAGTGAGCGCGAGAGCACTATGCCCTCAACGAAGTGGAAGATGCGCATGTTCCGGCAGAAGTGGTACGCGGGCGAGACGATTTCCGTGGGCATCGGGCAGGGCGCGATAACCGCTTCCCCGCTGGAGTTAGCCGCCGCTGAAGGTGGCCTGGCCATCGGAGGCCATTGGTTCCAGCCGCACCTGCTGACGAGCGCACCACCCAAGCTGTTGCGGGATGGCAACCTAAATCAAGATTATGTGCGCGAGATCGTATCCGGCATGTACGACGTGGTGAATGGAGCCGGCACGGCGCACGGCGCGATCATTCCGGGGATTCGCGTGTGCGGAAAAACCGGTTCGGCCCAAGTTGCCTCGCAGCAAGTGACCAAGGGACGTACGGCAGAGGCATTGCGAGACAACGCCTGGTTTGTTGGTTATGCTCCGGAAGAGGCGCCGGAAATTGTGGTGGTCGCTTTGTTTGAGAACGGCGTCCACGGATCCTTTGCCGCGCCCATCGCCCGTGATGTTATGAAGGCCTACTTCGACAAGAAAGCGCGTTTGGGCAAGTACCCCTCTCAAAGTGCATTTGCTCCGCAACTCCTTAAGCCGCCCCAAACTCCCGTCGCGATGTTGGGCATTCCCATCCCGGGCGGGGTTCTTCAATAGTGGCTACTTATCGTCCTTTACGCGATTTGGATTGGCCGCTGCTGATCGTCACTTTGATTCTGTGCGGTCTGGGCGTATTGCAGATCTACAGTGCCACGCAAGGTACGCACTGGGCGGATGCCTGGTGGAAACAAATCATCTGGGTTACGAGCGGACTCGCCATGATGTGGCTGGTAGCGATGATCGATTACCATTCGCTGCTCGGCCGGGTCATCTATTTCTACGCCGTTTGTATAGGCCTGCTCATTTTGACACTGCTGCTCGGCAACAAAGTTTTCGGCTCGACGCGCTGGATCAAAGTAGCTGGCTTCACCCTGCAAACTTCGGAATTCGTGAAGATCGTTCTGATCCTGTTGGTAGCGAAGTATGTCACCGATCTGAAGGCGGAAACCGTGGATTGGAAGGATCTGGCGAAGCTGGCCGGATTTATCGTTGTACCAATGGCGCTGGTGATGAAGGAGCCTGATCTGGGGACTTCGCTGACCTATATCCCGGTTCTGGTGTGCGGAGTTCTGATGGCCGGCATGCGCTGGAAATATTTGTTAGTAATTACGGCAATTTTAGTAGTTACGCTTCCGATTGGTTATCATTTTCTTAAGCCATATCAGAAGGATCGATTGGTCAGCTTCATCTATCCTGACCGCGATCCAAAAGGAACTGGTTTTCAGGTGATCCAATCGAGAATCGCTGTTGGGAATGGCGGCATGTGGGGCCGCGGAGCCAAGGAAAGCTCGCAAACTCATCTTGGTTTCTTGCCCGTGCCGCATACGGATTTCATCTTCGCCTCGTTTGCGGAAGAACATGGATTTGTAGGTATTGTTATCGCGCTGGTTCTGTATTTTCTGCTGATTATGCAGGTGGTGCAGAATGCGCAAACGGCAACCGACAAGGCAGGACTGTATGTCTGCATGGGGGTTGCCGCACTAATTCTCTTTCATGTGCTGGTTAACGTCGGAATGGTCGTTGGCCGGATGCCGATTACTGGTATTCCGTTGCCGCTAATGAGTTCCGGCGGATCCAATACGTGGTCGATTTTCCTGATGCTCGGTTTGGTCAATAGCGTCAGGTTACGCAGGTTTGTAAATTAAGCCGGTCTTCCAGAGTGAAGGCCTATTCAATCAGCAAGGCTGGATTGAGCAACAAGATTACGGAGCGCTAGAACAAGTTTGAAGTCGCTGACTACGATGTAAAACGCTTGAGACTATCCCGGTGTTGAGGCTGTCGTACCAGGCCCGAATGTAAGTTCGGCGCTAGTTTCCACCGGTTATACGCAACAACCATGTTTACGCCCAAACCGGCGGAAGACATAAGGGCATTCCGAAAATTCTCTGTACGCTCATCACTGGCCTGAAGGCGGTGAGGCATGAGTAAAGAGCTGGTGATTGGTTCCAATCGCCACGAGACGAAAGTAGCAGTTCTTGAAGACGACCAATTGGTCGAGGTCTACTTTCAACGAGCGAACGAATATTCGCTCGCCGGCAGCATACATAAGGGACGTGTCACACGCGTGCTTCCGGGCATGCAGTCCGCATTCGTAGACCTGGGTCTCGAGCGCGACACTTTCCTATACGTCTCCGACTTTTTTGAAGAAAACGAGGACATCGACGTAGCGGAAGAGAAGCCCGTCCGGAGCGAGCGCCGCGATCGTGTCGACAGACCGGAGCGCGCCGATCGGGGACAGGGCCGCGGAGTCGAGCCAAGATTTAACCCCGAACGCGTTTCGGAAGAACCAGCGAACCAGGTTCGCGAGGTTCGCGAGATCCGGGCGCTTACAGCTGAACCCGAGGTTGTAGAGCCCGTGAACGCCCAAGCCGAATCCGAATTTCCTGTCGCCGAGGCGGCTGCAGTGCCGGTGCCACCGGCCAACGCTGAGAATCGTCCTCCGCAGCAGCGCGGTGACGATCGGAATTTCCGCAGCGATGGCCGAAACCGGCGCGGCAAACGCCGCCGCCAGCGCGGTCGAGGGTTTCCGGAGAACAAGTATGCGCAGCCTTCGCTCGCATCCCCGCCTGCAGCTTCTGGCGTGCCGCAGTCTGAAGCAGAAGTGGATGAGAGCGCCGAGCCGGTGGAAGTTATCATCCTGCCCGGCGAGTCGCTGGCAAAGTATCGCGGCCGTCCATCTGGAATGGAGACTTCCAGCGTTGAAGAAGGATCCGATAGCGGACCCGAACATGCTTCATTGGCGGAAGAATCTGTTCGCGAGCCTGAGCCCGGAATAGACCCAGAGGAACAAGAGGCTATCGAGGAGGAAGCTGAGGAACTCGCGCTGACAGAGATGATCCTCACGCATCACGACCACGAGACACCTCGCGAGGTCGAGGAGAAGATCGAGGAAGTTAAACAGGACCAGCCGCTACCCGACGCCGGGGCGAATACATCGGAACAGCGCGAAGCTCCGTTGGTGGAACGCGCCTCTGTGACGGTGCTGCCGGTGACACCCGAGCCGTTCGCCGCTTCGGAACCGCAACCTTCAGAAAGCGGGTTGTTTCTGGTTGAAGAGGTAGAAACAGAGGAATCGATCGAGTCGGCAGAAGCGATCCGCGGCGAGGCCGATGCGACTGAAGAGGAAGAGTTCGACATTTTCGATCCGGAGGAGGCGGGGGAAAGCGGGAACCAGCCGTCTGGTATCGAAGCGCAATCGCAGCAGCCTTCCGGCGAGTCATCGCAGCCTCAAACCGCCAGTGTGCGAGACCAGGGCAACCGCTCTATGCATCGTGTCTCGCGGCGCATGCGGCGGCGGCGCGGTGGTAATCGATTCGGCCAACCTTCTGAAGCCACCAGCGTTCCATCTTCGGCCGCCGCCGGTGCTGCTGTTGCCTATGAGCCGGAAAGCCGGCGCGAACCGGTAGAAGAGCGGATCACGGAAAGACCGGATCGCAGCGTGCCCTCTATCTCTGAGCTGCTGAAGGCCGGCCAGGAGATTATCGTTCAGATCGCGAAGGAGCCGCTCGGGCAGAAGGGCGCGCGGATCACGTCGCACATCGCCCTTCCCGGCCGCTACGTGGTCTTCATGCCCAGCGTTATTCATCTGGGCGTGTCGCGCAAGATTGAGAGCGACGAAGAACGGCAACGCCTGAAGCGCATCCTGCAAACCCATCGCGTGGGCACCACCGGCGGCTTCATTGTCCGTACCGCGGGTGAAGGCGTACCCGAAGACGAGATCGCGGCAGACATGAACTTCCTGTATAGCCTGTGGCTGGACATTCGGCAGAAGGCGGAGAAGAAGCCCGCGCCTGCGCTGCTGCATTACGATCTCGATATTGTGCAGCGTATTCTGCGCGATCAGGTCACCGACGAGTTCAAGTCCATTTGGGTGGACAGCGAAGACATGTATGAAAACGTTGTGACGTTCATGCAGCGTTTTCAACCTGCGTTAGTAAATCGCGTGAAGATGTATACACGCAGCGCGCCTATTTTCGACGCGTTCAATATTACGCAGGAGCTGGAGAAGGCGCTGCGCCCGAAAGTCTGGCTTAAATCGGGCGGTTACATCGTGATCAATCAAACCGAGGCGCTGGTGGCGATCGATATCAACACCGGCAAGTACGTCGGCAAATCAAATCGGCTGGAAGACACCATCGTCAAGACCAACACCGAAGCCGTGAAGGAGATTGTGCGCCAGATCCGGCTGCGCGACTTGGGGGGCATCATTGTCGTCGATTTCATCGACATGGATGAGCGGAAGAATCGGCAGAAGGTGATGCAGGCGCTGGAAGAGGCTATGCGCTCCGACAAAGCGCCATACAAGATTCTGCAGTTCAACGATTTCGGATTGGTGGCGATCACCCGCAAGCGCGTGAAACAGAGTTTGGAGCGCACGCTCTGTTCGCCTTGCCCGTACTGTGAGGGAGCCGGTTACGTCAAGAGCGTGCAGACGGTCATCAGCGAGATTCTGGTGGAGGCGCAAAAGCTCAGCAAAGCAGTGGACGGCCAAAATGTCGTGCTGCGCGTGCATCCGAATGTAGCGAAGGTCCTTAAATCGAGCGACAACAACTATTTGAATGAGCTTGAAGATATTCTCGGGCGTCCCGTTCTAGTGACCGGAGACCCGACGATTCATCACGAAAAGTTCGATTTGGTGTAAGGTGCTTACGGGCGCTCCGATGCTAAACTGAGAGCGCCCGAGCCAAGCGCACAAGGCGTTTTTCGTGGACTGTTGTGCGCGATAGAAAAGGTTCGTTGCACGTTTCTGAATCCGGAGAGGTGGCCGAGTGGTTGAAGGCGCACGCTTGGAAAGCGTGTTTAGGGGAAACTCTAACGTGGGTTCGAATCCCACCCTCTCCGCCAAACTTCTCTTCTATAACCTGATCTGCGCGTCGTTACCAATCTGAGCGTCCCTGGGTCACTATTGACACCAGCCAGCGAGACTCCGCTATCCGAAACGGATCTAAGGACAGGATCTACGACGGGATCATGTTCCGAGATCCCGCACCCATACCCGAAAATCCGCGTGCATTCAATTTGAGATTTCGTCTCACTAACGTCGGTCATGCGCCCGCTCGCATCTCGGTTTATGGCCGCATCGCGCCACAATCTGAGGAAGTTTATTCCGAGGATCACGCGACAAAGACTTGTCTGGCAGCGCGAAAGAGACCGGACAAAAAGTTCATTTGGGTCGTAATACCAGGGTTTCCAATCATCGACGATGTCAAGGTGTGTCTCAGAGACAGGATTGTTCGTGCGAATAGCCCCGGAATGGAGACACCAGACCTTTATGGATGCATTCTTTACGAATCGACAATCGGAGATAGTAAGATCCGACAAACTCCATTCGTCGGGCGAATCTCTATGCTCGGCAAGGATGGCCAACCTCCCCACCCTGGAGAACGCATCCCTGTTGACTTCAGCCACGGCTCCATTGCCCCTGAAAAGTTGTGCATCCTAGACGTCTTGGAGATCGGCCCCGCCAAATAAACCGCAGAGCAATAGCGACGCCAGCCTGTTTTGAGTAGTCAACCGCAGAATCAGCCCCTCAGCACCACACACCAACAAGCGGAATCGCCGCGGCAGAGGCAAAGAATATGTTGGAGTTGTTCGCGCCGCCAGGAGAACAGACCTTTAACCAGTTTTGCCAATGGCCTGAAGGCTAATAACCTCAAACAGATTGCCGGCAGATAGGTTAGCGATCTAGGATGAGCAGCCACGGTAAGCTAAGGAAAGAACATCATTATGAGCCTTCAAATTTCGCGCGAAACTGAAGCCCGCATCACCGTCGAAGCCCGCAAGCATGGTCTTTCCGTAGATGCGCTGCTCGACCGGCTCATGAACGAACACGCGGCAACAGCGCCTGTTTCGGGTTCTGCTTTGCAACCCGATTTGCCCGTTCTTCATATGGGGCCAATGGGTTCTCTACGTCGGCGCGACATCTACGACGATGTTGGTTGAACCCGGAATACTTGATGCCAATATTCTGGCGTATGCGTTCAATGCCGATGCTCCGCAACACACTGCCTCACGTGCTTTGCTTGAGTCGGCCCGTGATCCGCTTTCCACGCTTTACGTAACCTCGCAAATTCTCTGCGAGTTCTATTCCGTTATCACGAACCCGCGCCGGGTTGTAATTCCGTCTTCATCGGCGGAAGCCTTGAGCATCATCTCGGCATTTCTGGCGCTTCCCGGCCTGCGGGTGTTGCCGATCCCTGCCCATGCCGTCGCAGGCTGGATGGATTTGTTAAAGCGTCGCCCGGTGACAGGTAGCAATGTGTTTGACTTGCAGATCGTCGCGACTAT
The DNA here is from genome assembly GCA_963758445.1 of Terriglobia bacterium. Taxonomy (GTDB): domain Bacteria; phylum Acidobacteriota; class Terriglobia; order Bryobacterales; family Bryobacteraceae; genus Bog-105. The sequence goes on along the minus strand of CAVWVR010000023.1, from coordinate 160,734 downwards.
GCTCGCGAACGGCGTCAAAAGAATCTACACATACAATAGCGATGATTTTGAAGTGTTCTCCGAATTGGCAGTTGTAGAGCCGTAACTGGCGCCTCTGCACTGAGTGCATTGAAAGGTAGCCTTACCTCGCTATCGCTTGCGCTACGGATTTTATCTGCTGTTCGTCGAAAGCTGTTTCCCTCGTATGTGGAGCGGCCGGATGATAGCCGATGGTGCCGTCTTCACAAACGAGATCGTTGAGGCAAGCAACTGTAATGCGAATTATGGCGCAAGGCGTCGATGCACGTCGGTGGTTAGCAAGAGAGCTGCAAAATCTCTACGCCTCACCCTCCGTCATCTACTTCTAACAAATTTTCAAGCACTTAAGTAGCAGATGGACTGATCGTCATCACAATTAGCGAGCATTTTCGGGGTCTCACCGGACTATGTCAGTGGACATATGATTCGGACTGGCATTTCGGGCCTCGATGCACTTCTGTTTGGCGGCATACCGAGAACTAACGTCATCTTGGTCGAAGGAACGACGGGAAGCGGTAAGACCCTGCTCGGTCTAGAGTTCATCTACCGGGGCATCACGGAATTCAACGAACCCGGCATCATCGTGGTGTTTGAGGTCAGTCCGGATAAACTGATTCGCGACGCGGCTACTTTGGGCTGGGACCTTTTCGAACTGCAAGAGCAGAAAAAAGTTCAAATTGTTTTTACCAGTCCGCAAGTGTTCGATCAGGAACTGCGTTCGAGCAATAGCTTGCTGATGGCGACAGCGGCCGAAATGGGCGCCCAGCGCATCTTCATTGATGGCATCGGCCTATTGCAGGCGGCAACGCATACAGGCCATGCGTCGGCTACTGGGCCCGGCTCCTACCGCGAGCTCCTGCAACAAGTCATCGAAGGGCTGAACCAGCACAATCTGACGGCTCTGCTTTCCCATGAGCTCGCAAGCCACTCCGGGTCGCAGTTGACGTTGGAAGCCGCGGATTCGCTGGCTGACACCGTAATCCGATTGAAACGAACGTTGCACAACCGGAGCGTCCATTGCAGCCTTGAGATCGTAAAAAGCCGAGGTCAGGATTATGAGCCCGGCGAGAAGCCGAGGACGGCCGGGAAGCCGTCGAGGTGTTTCGACAAAATGCCGCTAAGATCACAGCCGTATTGTTAGACATAACCATGCCCGTAATGGGTGGCCCCGAGGCTTTACGGCTCATCCGGGAGATTCGGCCTGACGTGCCCATCATTATGTCGAGTGGGTATAGCGAAAAGGCTGCGCGCGAGGAACTCGCCCAGGATGAGGTAGCCGGGTTTATTCACAAGCCCTGGGTGGCGGCGAAGCTGGTCGAGAACATCCAAAGTGCCCTGAAATCTTCGGCTCGTTAAGGGACAGTCGCGTTCCTCCAAAAGCCGTATTACAACGATGGGCCTACTCAGGAAGGTCCGGCAGGTGTTGGATGCGAAGAAATGACACGTGGCCTGGCGAAATTCGCGATGCGCTGAGGAAGAGACCGAGAGCCTCCAGCTTGAGGAGGTACCGTCGTGGCAACTGACGACGTTGGACCCGCCAGACTGAAGCCCGAAGGCTGCGGCGTCGGCTATTCCACGGCGCTAACTACTCGAAGTGCGCCAGAACAACAGTGAGGTCATCTTGTTGAGGGTCAGTAGCGATGATTTCGAAGAGCCGCTCGACGAGTGCATCGGGTTCCTGATTTCCCCCGTTGAGGAGAAAATGCTCCAGCCGTTCCTGCCCGAATTCCTGGCCGTCAGGTCCGGAGGCTTCCACGATGCCGTCGGTGTAGATAAGCAATCTGTCACCGCTTTGATACGGCACTGACATGTTGGCGTAAGTGGCTTGAGGAAATGGCCCTAGGAAGAGGCCGTTTTCGGAAAGCGGAACAATTTCGCCTGCAGCGGTGCGAAGCAACAGACTGGGCGGGTGCCCGGCGCCCGCATACCTGACGAGTCGCGACTCTAGATTGATGGCCGCGCATGCGGCCGTCACGTAGTGGCCGCCGAGACTGCCCTTCAGCATCTTGTTCAGGCCGGCAAGAACCGCGGCCGGATCGCTGGCTTGTTCACGCTGCGCGGCGAAACAGACCTTGAGCATAGAAGAGACGAGTGCCGCGGGCACGCCATGGCCGGAGACGTCGGCAACGAGGATGGTGACGCAGTGATCACTGGTCTGGAGGAAGTCGTAGAAATCGCCCGCTACCGATGTCATGGGTTGGTAGCGAGCGGCAAGACGCAACGCGGGAAGATGAGGCGCCGATAGCGGAATGATGGAACTTTGGATTCGCCGCGCCGCCGTGAGCTCTTGCTCCAGATCGATCAGTTTCCGTTCGGTCGCTAAGGCGCGGCGCGCTGCTGTCCAGCCCAAACCGCCGAGTAGAATCACGAAGCCGATGGGTTCAATGTCGACGGCCCCAGGCTTGAATCCTCTGTTTGTCAGGACCACCAGAGTGCCGAAGATAAGTACTGGCCATCTGAGCGATTTTGTGAAAGAATCCTGGCCTTCGTGAGTGAGGAAAAGGTGCAGGAGAATCAGCACTGTGCCGCCGATAATGAGATAGCCGTTGATGGTATCGGCCCAGTAGTCCTGATTCGCAAAGAGGGCTGCTGGGAGGGCAACTATTGCAAATACAATTTCAGCCCACAGCCAGATTGCTATCGTGTTTTTCCAACCTTTGCCAAACAACTCGCGCGCGAATAAAGCAAACGGGATTGGTATCACATATGTGAGGCAGAGATGCCAGACCGCGGAAGCTTCGCGGGACAGATGAGCTGCCGCATAAACAAGCTCATTTTGTCCGAACAAGCGGAGCGCGTAGAGGACAGAGAACGAACCCAACCACAGCAGCAGGCGGTGCCGGGAGCGAACCAGGGCTAGCAGAAGCGACGAGATGCCGACGACCAGAACGACACATGCAATGCCGAAGAACGGGAGACTCGCGCGAACTGCGGCGTCAACTTGATCACGAGCAACGAACTCTGTACCCACGCCAGCCAGACTAACGTATGTTGCAATTGGTCTAAACTGGGCGGAATGCAGGCGCTTCGCGCTGTACTATGTGCAATTGGATTCTGCGCTGCCGCTTTTGCACAACATCAGATTTCATTTCCCACTCCGGATGGCGGATCCATTTACGGGGACCTTTACGGAAGCGGAGATCGCGCAGTGGTCCTCGCACACGGCGGAGGGCTGAGGAAAGAGAGTTGGGGAAAGCAAGCGGTCGAACTCGCGTCAGCCGGATTTTTGTGTCTGGCAATCGATTTTCGTGGGGAAGGCCGATCCCGCGGCGGAACGCACGGGAGTACGACCGATGAAGGCGGCCAGTTCGATGTGCTTGGCGCCATCCATTATTTACGAGCTCATGGCGCGACTTCCGTAGACGTTATTGGCGCAAGCATGGGCGGCGATTACGCGGCGCAAGCGGCTGAGGCTGAACCCGACGCGATTGATCGTCTGGTGTTGTTAGCATCGGGTGCGTATACACCTTTGATCAAGATGCGAGGCAGGAAGCTGTTCATTCTGGCGCGCGACGACGCGAACGCGGAAGGGCCCAGACTGCCGAAGATTCGGGCGCAGTTTGACAAGGCCCGAGAGCCGAAGCAACTGACCTTGGTGGAGGGCTCGGCGCACGCGCAACATTTGTTTGAGACTGCCGCAGGCCCGCGGGTGATGCGCGAGATTATTCAGTTTTTGTTGGCGCCTTAGCCGAACGGTATCATTGAAGGCTTATTCATGAGCCTGATCAAGAGAGTATTCCCGGTTTTACAAGCCGCGCTTCTGTTCAGCTGCACCGCGGATGCGCAGGAGACGCCGACCGAACGTCAAGCCGCCCAGGATGTCATCGTGAAGCTAAACTCCTTGGAGCAGTCGCTGGACATTCCGGGGCTGGTTGCGAAGCTGACGGCGGCGAATCCGGAGCGCGACAAGGTAGTGGCGCGAGCGCGCGAACTGATGAATACGGAGATGCTCGCGCTGGGCGATCGGATTACGCGCGATCCGGAGATCGGCTTCAAAGAGGATCGGGCAGTTCGGGTGTTGACGGAGAGGTTGAAGGAGCACGGTTTCGAGCCTGAAATCGGGATTGCAGATCTGCGTACCGCTTTCATTGCGAAGTACAAGCGCAAAACGGCCGTTGCGAACGACGCCGGGACCGCACTTGGGAGTTATTCTCGAATACGATGCGTTGCGCGGGACAAAGGGCGCGTTTCATGGCGACCAGCACAGCACGCAAGGCCCGATTGGCATGGCCGCCGCGATTGCGATCGCCGAGTATCTGGACACGAACCATCTACCCGGAACCGTGACAGTGTTTGGAACGCCGGGCGAAGAGATGATGCCTCCGGTGGCGAAGACAGTCATGTATGACGCGGGCGTTTTTCGCGGAATCGACGTATTGATGCGAAGCCATTCTGTCAATGCATCCGTGCGCCCGGCAGCCGGATTCGGCACTTGCTGTCTCAATATCGATGGCGTGAAGTACACGTTCAGCGGAGCGCCTGCGCACCAGATGACGCCCTGGGCCGGACGCAATGCGCTCGAAGCAGTGATTCATCTGTTCAACAACATCGATAGCGTGCGGAGTTCGATCCGGCCCGAAGCCCGCATCCAAGGCGTGATTACCGAAGGTGGCGCCGCGCCGAATGTCGTTCCCGATAGAACGGTAGCTGATTTCTATATACGTTATCCCGATGAAGTCTATCTGCGCCAGGTACGGCAGTTTGTCGATGACGCAGCGAAAGCGGCTGCTCTGTCCACCGGAACAAAGGTGAAGATCGACAATTATGGGCGGCTACGCGACGGCATCTCGGTAGCCACGCTATCGGAACCCGCATTTGCGTACATGAAAATGTACGGCGCGACGGCCATTCAGGCCGACCCCGGCAAACCGCAGGGTTATGAGGAGACCGGAACTGTCTCGCGCGAGATTCCTGGAATGGGCTTCGAAGCCAGGACCTCTAACGCGCCCAATCACACCTATGAGATGGAGGCGGACGCGCTAACTGAAGTGGGCCATAACGGCTTCATGACGGATGCTGAATCCATGGCCGCGCTGCTGTTTGATGTCGCTACGCGGCCGGACTACTTGCAACAGGTGAAGAAAGAGTTCGCCGGCATCAAGGCGTTGTTTGCCGAGTATCAAGCCGATCTGGAAAAGGCTTACCCCACCCCGAACGTGCCGGAACCGAAGTAGCTTCCGATTAGGCGGCAGTGAGAAAGTATCCGGCCGTCAAGCACAGAAGCTAAGACGGGAAGCAATTGAACGGAAGCTCGAGCGTTTGCGTGGCGGCTGCAACTGAGCGGCTTAAGCGCGAGCGGCCGGGGTAAAGGCCCCGGCCGTTCAATCCTGCTTACCGCAGGAGGTGATGTAAAATGCGCCTGCTGGTGAAAATGGTCTCGGTTTTCGTGACCATAGTAATTAAGTGGCGGTGGAAACGCCGCTAGTTAATTCGGAGAGCGACAGTAAGAGCCTGTCGCTCTCTTCACTCAACATACACCAAAATTGAATCTGCGGCTATACCTCTCGAAACTCACCAGGGTAATGTTTTGCCCAAATGGATGAACCCGCCAGTAGGCCCATTCTCGTCAAGCAACGCTAAAGCGACGCCAGTCTTGGCGCCTTCCGGAATCTCCATTGGCGCGGCGTCCGTGCCCATATCGGTCTTCACCCATCCCGGGTGCGCCGAATTGACTTTGATGTTCGTGTCCTTCAGCTCATACGCCAGATGAATCGTAAACGAATTGAGCGCCGCCTTGGAAGCATCGTAAGCGAGCGATTTGAAATCGTAAATGGGGCTATCCGGCTTAGCGTGCAATGTCTGGGAGCCGAGAATGCTCGACATATTCACGATGCGCGCGGCATCACTTTTCTTCAACAGCGGCAACAGGGCTTGTGTCAAACCGATCGGTGCAAAAAAGTTCGTCTCGAATACATCGTGAAGGGCTTCGTTGCTGGTGACGCTCGCCTTCTCACCGGCCAAGCCTCCGGAATTGACACCCGCGTTGTTGATCAGAATGTCGAGACGACCGAATTTCTTATCGAGAAAGTCAGCAACTGCGGAATAGTCTTGCTTGTTGGTTACATCCAACTTACAAAAATGTGCGTCTAGACCCTCCGAGCGCAGCTTCTCGGCGGCAGCTTCGCCCTTTGCCGGATCTCGCGCCGTGAGAACGACGGTGACTCCCGCCTGCCCAAGTTGGCGCGCCATCTCGAATCCGAGTCCTTTGTTCGCCCCCGTAATTAACGCAATGTCTTATTCGCCATATCACTGTAGATGGCGCAAGGCCGGACAAGATGCAATTCAGCTACTCATGTCTGAGGGAGACAAGTGGATCAACGCGCGTGGCGCGGACGGACGGTAGATAACAGGCTGCGAGTCCGATGGTTGCTAAGACAAGGACCACGCCACTCAATGTGAGCGGATCGTATGTCTTGACACCGAAGATCTGGCTGGCAAGGACGCGCAGCAGGAGAATCGACGCGACGAGTCCGATCACAACGCCGACTCCGATGTATCGCATACCGGACGCGATGACGAGTCCGCGAACGTTTCCTTTGGACGCTCCTAATGCCATGCGTATGCCAATCTCGCGATTCTGCTGCGACACCGTGTAGGACACCACGCTGTAAACGCCGACACTAACCAGAATTAGGCCGATCAGCGCGAAGACGGAGAACAGTTGCAGCCCAAAGCGCGGTTGCGCATATTGGAACTGATCAAGTTGTGAGGTGAGCGTGCCGGTCTGTTGAGGAAGAACGCTCTTATCCATGCCGAGCACTGCGGCGTCGAGCGCTCGCGACAATGCAGCGGGGTCGCCGACGGTTCGCAGAAAGACAATGAACCCACCATAACTGGAGAGCGTGTAAGGCGCATACGCTTCTGGTAACGTCGTGTCGCGGATGCCGTGGTTCTTCATGTCGGAGGTAACGCCGACGATCTCGAACCAGGGGTTCGCAACGGGTTCGGGTGCTTTAGTGAGGTTTACGAGTTCGATCTGTCTGCCAACCGGGTCTTTGCCGGGGAAAAACTTCGCGGCAAGCGTTTGATTTACTACGGCAACTTTGCGCTTACCTACGATATCCGCCTCACTTAGATACCGTCCGCGCAAAAGACGTGCACCTACCGTTGGAAAGAATTGGGTGTCGATGAAGGCCATCTGCCCCTTCCACTTTTCCGAGTGAGCAACGCCCGCAGCTTCGAAATCTGTGTTAACTCCTCCAAAGGGCGGAAAATCGAGAGCGGCCGAAGCGGATAGCACACCGGGAAAACTCGAAACTACCGGCATCAGCTCGCGGAAAAACCGGGCTTGCTGATCGGCCGTGTGATACTTCTTCCCCAGGAAAATTTGCGTAGTGAGAAGTTTCTCCGGGCGAATGCCGAGATCGGCCTGTCGCTGAAGGACAAAGCTGCGCATGAGCAGGCCGGCGCCGGTAAGCAGCAAAATAGAGAGCGCCACTTCCCCGATGACCAGCACATTGCGAAGGCGGCCACGCCGAAAACCGCTGTTCCCACGGCCACCGGCTTTCAGTGGTTCACTCAGGTTGCGCGTGAAGGAGCCGAGTGCCGGCGCGAGCCCAAAGACCAGCGCAGTTAGGAATGTAAGAACGATGGTCGCGAGCAGGACGCGAACATTCAAGGTGATCACTGCTTCATCCGGGAACGTGAACTTCGGCAGCACAGCGGTAAGCGCCTTGAGTCCACCCCAAGCGAACAGACACCCGAACGCCGACCCTAAGAAGGCGAGAATCATGCTCTCCGTCAACAACTGCCGGATGATGGCTAAGCGGCCAGCGCCCAAAGAATTGCGCACTGCGAATTCCTTCTCGCGCGAGGTGGCTTTCGCGAGCAACAGATTCGCCACGTTCGCGCACGCGATGAGGAGAAGAAGACCAACAGCGCCCAGTAAGGTATAAAGTGTGGTTCGGAATTGGCCTACGACGTTGTCGATCAACAGGGTCATTTTGACGTAAAACTTTTTGGGGTAGAAGAGCGGATATTTCTTCGATAATTGACCTGCCAGTATCCCAACATCGCTTGCGGCACGCCCGAGCGTTAGCCCGGGCTTGAGGCGCCCCATCATTCCGTAGAAGTTTGCATTGGGGTCATTGTCGGCCCTGTTTATCTTGGTGGGAATCCAGAGGTCCGCACCCCACCACGTAAAACGCTTGGGCATGATGCCGATGAGGGTTCGCGGTTGTCCATCCATCGTGAAGGTCTTTCCGATGATGCTTCCATCGCCCGCGAAACGGCTTTGCCAGACCTTATAGCTCAACACGAAAACGGGTGCTGCTCCGGGTTCAGCGTCAGCCGGAGTCGCGGCACGGCCCAGCAGCGGCGGCAAGCCGAGGAACTGGAACGTGTTGCCGGTCACGCGTGCCGCGGTATAAGACTCGGGATTGACCGTGAGGCCCGTAATCAGCACCCTGTCCTGACGGACACCAATCACCCCATCGAAGATATGGTTCTGATCGGCATAATCCAGAAATTCGGGAGGAGCGAAGAACTGACGCCCAGAGTCGTCATGCGCGGAGGAATCCATGATATTGATGGCGCACAAACGCTGGCCGTCGGCATACGGAAAGGGCTCGAGCAGGACATTGTCGATGACGCTGAACATAGCGGTGCTCGATCCGATACCAAGCGCCAAGGCCAATACGGCTGTAAAGAGGAAGCTTTTGTCTTTGAAGAGTGTGCGTAGGCCGAAGCGAACATCCTGAAGAATGCGGTCCATGAACGCTATACGCGTCGGATCGGGATTAGGCGTCTCAAGTTATTCTCAATTCGCATGAGTGACGTTTGTCCATAACCGAACAATTGAGACACCGTTGGCGTATTGATGAATAGATGCAGCAGTACGAGTGGCAATGGATCGAGGAGCAAGCGGCGCGAACTGCCGAAGTCTGGAACGCCAGCCGCGGAGATCTGCCCACGAATGGGAAACGCTTCAGCAGTAAGCAGCAGAGCGAACGAGAGCGGGCTTACGACGAAGCCTTGAACTCGGTAGAAGAAGAATTGAGACGCACTCCCGCGGATGGGACTGAGCGTGCGGCAATGCGCGCGCAAGTGACCGCGGCGTTTGGACGTTTTTCTGCACGGGCGCTGGATTTGGACCCGGCTGCTATTGAGCTATTGACACGCGAATTCCTGCCGGTAGGTACAAGCTTGGCCACCTGGGCGAGACGTTTCGATCCTGCGCTTGGTATGGCAGATATTATTCAAGCTTGCCGGAATGCCTGGACTGCCTGTGGACTACAGCCGCTGCTGGGGGAACGAGTGGGAATAACGCCGGCCATTCTGGGCTACAGCCTGCTCTATCCATACAGCGACAATTTCCTGGACGATCAGACGATTCCTGTTGAGGCGAAGCTGCAGTTCAGCAAGCGTTTTCGTGAGCGATTGTGCGGCGGCCAGCCGAAGCCCATGAATCATTCCGAAGAAGCGCTTGGGCGCCTCATCGAGTTGGTCGAATCGCAGTTCGATCGGGCTAGCTTTCCGCAGGTCTATAACTGTCTGCTGGCCATTCATCGCGCCCAAGAGCAGAGTGTGCGGCAGTTGCGAAGTCAGCACTGTTATAGCGAAGAAGAAACGCTGCGGCTGAGCTGTCAGAAGGGCGGGAGTTCCGTGTTGGCGGATGCGTGCCTGGCAAACGGATGTTTAAGCGATCAGGAAGCGCGGTTTGCGTTCGAGTGGGGCGTCTTGCTGCAGCTTGGCGACGATCTCCAGGACGTCAGCGAAGATCTCAAGCGTGGCTCCATGACACTGTTTTCCTATGCGGCCGCAAATGGCCGGACGCTTGACGGCCTGACACTACAACTACTCCGATTTGCGGAGCACGTGGGCGAGCAGATGGAACTACTGCCAAATGGAAGCGCGATGCTCAAAAATCTACTGCGGATGAGCTGGAAGTCGCTTATTGTCCGGGCGGTGGCGGACTCGCAGAAGTTCTTTTCGCCGGCATTCGTGAGAGAAGCAGAACGAGCCTCCCCGTTTCGCTTCCGTTTCCTGCGGCAACGGCAAAATCGCGTGGCGGCGCAACACGGCCTTTATGGGCTCATGTTCGAAGCCTTTATAGAAGATGCCGCGTATGATTCCGCACCTGTTCACGCTTTTGAAACAACCCATCAAGTAAAAACATTCTGAACATCAAATGTTTTTACCTGTTGTTAACACAGGCCGCATGTATTGGCAACATTACTGCCCGATAGTGAGACAGGAGGCGAAACCTGATGTCTGTTACACCTACGACGACGGTGCAGTTCTTCTGGCAAGATCGTTCCATTCAAAAGGACTTCCGTACGGGCGTGTCGCTGCACAGCCACACGATGTTTTCGGAAGAGAGCCTGGAAATGATTCCGCGCTACACGACCAAAGTTCCTTATTTGGGGAGCGCCATCCGTCGTCAATCGGATGAGTTTAAACGTAAGCGGGGCGTTAACCTCGATCTAAACAATGCATTCTGGACGCCGCCCTTCGCGCCCCGGCAAGCCTATCGTCTGGAGGAGAAGCAGATCAATCGTCAGTTCGACTTACCCGGCTTGGTTTCTCTGACCGATCACGACGATATGCGCGCGGGCAATCTGCTTCGCGTGCTGGATCGATTCCGCAACGTTCCCGTATCGTCCGAGTGGACGATCCCCTACGGCACGACGTTCTTCCACCTCGGCGTCCACAATATGCCTGTTAACGAAGCGCCGGAGCTGATGGCCGCCATGCGGGAATACACGATTCATCCGGAGGAGCACAAGCTCGCCGGATTACTCGAAAAGCTCAATTCATTCCGGGATGTTCTTCTGGTGCTCAATCACCCGCTGTGGGATGAAAAAGGCATTGGAGCTTCCAATCACGCCCAAGTTCTTGAGCGCTTTCTTAACCTGCACAGCGGCGCGTTTCATGCCCTGGAGGTGAACGGTCTGCGTTCGTGGCACGAGAATCGGGATGTTCTTCGCCTGGGGCGGCGCATCGGATTGCCGGTAGTTGCCGGCGGCGACCGGCACGGACGCGAGCCGAACGCGCTTCTGAATCTCTCTCGAGCGTCTACATTTCCTGAATTTGTGGACGAAGTCCGCTATCAGCGATTCAGCCATATCGTTCTGATGCCGCAATATCGCGAACCGCTGAAGATGCGAGTCTTGCAGACTATGGTGGATATCGTTCGCGATTATCCGGAGAACCTGAAGGGGCGGCGATCCTGGTCGGAGCGCGTGTTCTATCGCGAGCCCGGCAGTACGCCGGTTCCGCTAGCTACGGTGTTTAACGGCAGCGGGCCGAAGATCATTCAGCATTTCATCACCGCCATGCGACTGCTCGAATGGCGCGGAATTCGCTCTGCGCTCAGATTAGCGTTGGACGATAGCGGAAGTGTGTGGCAATCGGCGGTCGCCATCGGTACTGACCTGGAATAGGCCACAGTTTGAGCCACTATCCGCGTCCGGCTTTCCTGCCGGATACGTTCCATGAGATCAACGGCGTAGCGCACACCAGCCGTCAGCCCGCGGTAGGTACGGTCGCTCCGTTCGTGAGCCTACGTCCTGAGTCCGCCAGGCGTCACTTAGATTCAACTTACTACTTCGGTTTCTTGCGCCAAAAATAACTCTTGGCCGCGCCTGCGGCATAGTGCGTGTGCCATTTCAGCAACGCTCGTCCAGCAAGTCCCTTACTTATTCCACTTGCCAACTTGCCGCGGACATCGTCCAGCGGTTGGGAACCGAATACAGCCCATCCGGACGATAATAGCTGATCTCCGGTAAGAGTTTACAAGCTGAACCGCAGTTGAGCGCTCCTCAACAAGTCACACTGCGAGAGGTCGATTTTGATCTAACAGCATCGCACAGCATCAGGCGCTCTCCCTTGTCTGGAACGCTTTGAAATAACGCCCTGCTATGCTCACGAGTGCATGAGCGGGGCAGTCCTCGACGGCAAGAAAATAAATCAAGAAATTCTGAATGAGTTGCGGCCGCGGATTGCCGCTCTTACTGCAACAAAAAGGCCTCCCGCTTTGGCTGTTGTGCTGGTTGGAGACAATCCCGCTTCGCAGATCTATGTGCGTAGCAAAGTCAAAACGTGTCAGGAACTCGGCATCCGCAGCCTTGAAATCACGCCGCCCGAGAGCGTCAGCACAGAATATCTCATTCAACAGATCCGTCCCCTCGCCACCGATCCTGATATTGACGGCATTCTCGTGCAGATGCCCCTGCCTAAACAGATCGACACAGAGCGAGTGATGGACTTAGTGGACGCTTCGCGCGACGTGGATGGCTTTGGAATGCAGAGCCTGGGCGCGCTGGTTCTCAATCGCCCGGCGCCGCGCGCGTGTACGCCCGCCGGCATTCTTCAGATGTTGAACCGCTACCGGATTCCGATCTCCGGCAAACATGCCGTGATTGTGGGACGAAGCGATATCGTCGGAAAACCGATGGCGCTGCTGCTGCTGCATGCGAATGCTACTGTCACCATCTGCCACTCGCGAACACCGAACCTCGCGGAAGAGTGCCGGCGCGCTGATATTCTGGTCGCGGCCATCGGCAGGCCGGCGATGCTCACGGCAGAGTTCATCAAACCAGGCGCGGTTGTGATCGATGTCGGCATGAATCGGCTGAGTGACAGAGCAGAAGTCGAGCGCCTGTTTGCGGACGAGCCAGCACGCTTGGAATCGTTCCATAAAAACGGAACAGCACTGGTCGGCGACGTCGACCCAAAAGCCATGAAGGAGCTTTCCTCTTACTACACCCCGGTACCGGGCGGAGTGGGGCCTTTGACTATTGCCATGCTGATGGCGAACACCGTCCAGCTCGCCGAAAATCATCTGCTGCCATAACATCGCATGCTTAAGGTCGGCCTGACCGGCGGCTATGCCACCGGCAAATCGTTCGTCGCTCATGAACTCGAACGGCTGGGCTGTCACCTGATTTACGCGGACAAGCTGGGCCATGAAGTTCTACTGCCAACGGGCGCCGCATTTGCCGCCGTCGTAGAAGAATTCGGACCAGGTATTTTGAACGAAGAAGGTAGCATTGATCGGAAAACATTGGGCACCCTGGTGTTCGGCGACGCTGAGCGGCTGGCGCTATTGAGCGGCATTGTGCACCCGGCAGTCTTCCGGCTGGAGGATAAGATGCTACGCGAGATCGCCGGCAAAGACGAACACGCGATTGCGGTAATTGAGGCCGCTATCCTGATAGAAGCGAAGCGCGGCGATTTCTTCGACACGCTCATTCTGACCGTGTGCGGTCCGGAAGTGCAAATTGCGCGGGCCATAAAACGCGACAAGCTAACGCGCGAAGAGGTGCTGGCGCGGATCGCTAACCAGATGCCGGAAGCAGAAAAACGCAAGTACGCTGATTTAGTCATCGACACCAGCGGCACGAAGGAAGATACGGTGCGCCAAGTGCAAGATATACATCGCCGCTTGCTGCAGTTAGCCGGGAGAAGCACTAAGTGAGATTCAGAAGCTTCCTGTTCGCGCTGGTAGTCACTCTTAGTTTTGTCTGGCTTACTTCGCGGGCTAACTGGCGCGTCCGCGATCTGGCCGCTCCACTGCTCCGCGGCGCCGCGGCTTGGTCGAATCCTCTGCCGGTTCACGGATCGGGGCTTACCGCCGACGAGCAAAATAACATCGAAATCTATAAGTACGCGCGGCTCTCCACCGTATACATCACGAGCACTGCCGTGCGCCGCGACTTCTTCTTTCAGCCGGTTGCGCAGCAGAGTCTCGGATCCGGGTTCCTGATTAATAATGATGGCTTCATTCTCACGAATTTTCATGTGATCTCGGGAAGCAGTCGCATACAGGTCACTCTGCAGGACCAAACACAGTACTACGCGCGAGCGCTTGACACCGACCGTTCGGATGATCTCGCCTTGATCAAGATCGCGCCCAAGAGAAAGCTCGAGTTCGTGCGGCTTGGCGATTCCGATCGTCTGCAGGTCGGGCAGAAGGTGCTGGCGATTGGCAACCCTTTTGGATTGGAGGGAACGCTGACGGTCGGCGTAGTCAGTTCAATCGGGAGATCGATTCAAGGTGAAAACGAGCAGCGCCTGCAAGGAATGATCCAAACCGACGCAGCCATCAACGGCGGCAACAGTGGCGGACCGCTGCTGGATTCCAGCGGGAACGTGATCGGGATCAATACGGCCATCTTGGGGCAGACAAACATGGGCATTGGCTTTGCGCTACCAATCAATCGCGCCAAGGCGCTGCTCAGTGACTATCAAGCCGGGCGCGTAACCGAGCGGCCGAAGGCCGGAGTCACGGCTGAACTCGTTGCCGGCGATCTGGCCGAAGCGCTCGGCCTGCCGCGCCGCGGTGGCTTGCTGGTGCAGCGCATCGTGCGCGGATCTTCGGAAGAAATGGCTGGCCTTCGCGGTGCCCGCGAGATCGTCGACATCGGCAACGTGGAGTTGGGTGTAGGCGGCGACTTGATTATTGCAATCGACGGTCAACCCGCCACGCGCCAGGACGCACTCATCCGCGCGATCGCCAACAAACGAGTGGGCGATACGCTGACCCTGACGATTGTTCGCGACGGTAGGACCTTGACGGTGCCCATGAAACTGCTCAGACCTCCGCCGGATGTTGGGTGAATCCACTAAACAAAGATGCATCGGCGTTAAATCTCACTCTTTCGTAGCAAACGGGCTAAAGTTAGTCTGATAGTCAAAGTAATCCACGCCTTCCGTCCGCTTCAGTAAGTTCACTATTTTGTAAGTCAGCGGCGTCATCACAGTCTCGTATATAACTTTGAACAGATATCCAGAGACGATGAGCTGGACAATAACACTGATCGGTCGCGTTCCATAAAATGCGACGAACATCACGACGGTCGTATCCACGGCTTGACCAATCACGGTTGAGCCGATTGTGCGAGTCCAGAGAAACCGGCCCTTTGTGATCAACTTCAATTTCGCCAGCGTAAAAGAATTCGCAAACTCTCCGCACCAGTAGGCGATCAAGCTCGCCAGAACAATACGGCCCACCGGCTGGAAAATTGTCACGAAAGCCGCTTGATCGCGATATTCCGGTGCTGGTGGGATGATCGTCGCCAGCGCGGTTACAGCAACCAGGATAAAAGACGCGAAGAAGCCGTACCAGATCGCGCGCCGCGATGCAGCGTAGCCGTAAACTTCCGTGAACACGTCAGCAAAAATGTAGGTGACCGGAAAAAGCATCTGCGCGCAACTAATTCGTAGGTTTATCGGCAATCTCGGTCGAATATCGACGGCAAAGAATTTCGCCGCGATGATATTTGAGATGAGAAGCACAACCACGAACAGCGTGATTAGTGTGTCCAGGTATTTGTAACGCGTGTCACTACGCAACAGCGCCCTAGTTCGATCCCAGAAGTTCGTGAACGGCAAAGACATACGGGTATAATCGAAGCGTGTTTCGTCCCCTGAGCGGCATTCTCGCACTAACCTTTTTGGTGACCTGCGGACCGGGAATTCGCACCAGGGAACAAGTTCAACAAGCGATAGTAAACCGCTTGCAGACAAGGAGTGGATTGGACGTTAACGGATTAGACGTGACGACGACGGCGGTCGACTTCAAAAAAAATATGGCGTACGCGACGGTCTCCATACATCCCAAAAGTGATCCCGGCATTCAAAGCATGGTCATGAAGTACACCCTGGAAGACCGCGACGGGAAGTGGGTTGTCACGAACGTGGCCGATTCGCAAGGGCATGGCATGGCAGGCCACACGTCGGCGAATCCGAATACGGCATTGCCGCCGGGTCACCCCAGCTTAGATGGCTTGCAAGACGTACCACCAACCGCCGGAGGAACCTCAACAAAGCGATGAAAACGGTTGCCGTTTTAGGCGGAGGGCCGGCCGGATCATCGGCTGCGGAAAGACTTGCCCGCGCCGGTCTACGCACTATCATCATCGATGAAAAATTGGCTTGGGAAAAGCCTTGCGGCGGCGGCCTCACTTACAAGGCATACAGCCAATATCCTTACTTACTCGAGAACGACACGCCGAAAAAGCTCGTCACCGACACGATGATTGCCGCGCCAAACGCGGGTCAGGTTCGGATAGAGCTCACTCGCCCGCTGGTCATTTATTCGCGTCTGGATCTAAACGCCATGTTGTTACAGCGTGCGGAAGCGGCCGGCGCGGAGATCGAAAAAACTCGAATCTTAGGCTTGGATCGAACCCGTTCCGGTTGGCACATTCGCACCCGCAACAGCCGGATTGAAGCAGATTACTGCGTGCTGGCGACCGGGGCGCGTAACACCTTGCGCGACGTTGGTACGCAGTACAACGCAAAGAATACGATGTACGCGCTGGGGTATTTCGTGCCCAGCGATCAGGCGCACATCGACATACAGTTCCTGCCGAATCTGGAAGGCTACATCTGGGTGTTTCCTCGTCAGGGCCATTTATCTGTAGGTATCGGCGGCAAAGGCGAATCTGCACAATCCTTGCGCGCGCGCCTGGAACAGTACATGGATGAACACGGCATCTCGCGGGAGAACGCGACGTTCTTCGGCCACATGCTGCCCAATCTCAATGCACCCGATTGGCGGAATAATCGTCTGGCCGGCGATGGCTGGATCGCGGTCGGTGATGCAGGCGGCCTTGTCGACCCTGTCACTGGCGAAGGACTCTACTATGCGGTGCGATCGGGAGATCTGGCGAGCCAGATGTTGCTGAGCGATCCGGAACCCGACAAGAAGGCCGAGACCTACCGGCAATTGATCGCGCGCGACTTCGGCTACGACCTGACTTACGGCGCGGGACTTGCGAAACGGCTGTTTTGCGGCGCCATCTTTTTCGGCGCGGTGCCAAGCCGCATGATCCATTTCATGCGCCGCAGCCCGCGCTTTTGCGAGATCATGCAAGATCTCTTTGCCGGCACGCAGCCGTATTTGGAATTGAAGAGCCGGCTGTTGAAGAACGTCAATACCACCCTGCATGAAATTCTGATGAGCTTCGTCTTCCGGAAGGTAGTTCTCGGCCCCACCCGGGTATGAACACCAGGCAGTCGGAAGCGTTGTTCGCCCGGGCTCAGCAATCGATACCCGGCGGCGTTAATTCGCCCGTACGCGCATTTCGTGCGGTTGGCGGCACGCCTCGTTTTATCGCGCGTGGCGAAGGCTCTCACATCTTCGACGTCGACGGCAACGAATACATCGACTACGTTTGCTCCTGGGGACCGCTGCTCATTGGGCACAGGCCGAAGCCGGTCCTGGATGCTATCGCGTCGGTGCTCGACATTGGTACCAGCTTCGGTGCTCCCACAGGACGCGAAATTGAACTCGCCGAACTGATCATCGACGCTGTTCCATCCATCGAAATGGTTCGGCTGGTGAATTCCGGCACAGAAGCATGCATGAGCGCGTTGCGGCTGGCGCGTGGTGTCACAGGCCGTGAACTAACGGTCAAGTTTGAAGGCTGTTATCACGGTCATGTCGATTCGCTGTTGGTCAAGGCGGGCTCGGGCGTTGCCACGCTCAGCCTCCCCGATACCGCCGGTGTGCCGCGCAGCTTTTCTGACACAACCATTGCCCTGCCCTACAACGATCTCGATCGCGTCGAGTCCACGTTTCGCGAACAGGGCGACCGTGTCGCGGCATTGATCGTTGAGCCGGTCTGCGGCAACATGGGGTGCGTGGCGCCTCAGCCCGGATTTCTGGAAGGGCTTCGTCGAATCACCCAGCAATACGGCGCGCTGTTGATTTTCGATGAAGTGATGACTGGATTTCGTTTGGCGCGCGGCGGTGCGCAGGCGCTCTACGGCATAAGTCCTGATATTACGACGTTGGGAAAGATCATCGGCGGTGGCTTGCCGATTGCCGCGTATGGCGGACGCGCCGACCTGATGAAGTTTGTTGCGCCAGTGGGCCCGGTATATCAGGCGGGGACACTTTCGGGCAATCCCGTAGCAGTTACCGCAGGCATCGCGATGCTTCGCTATATAGAAGAGCATCCCGAAATTTATGACACGCTTGAAAGAACCACATCGCAGGTCGTCGCTGGTCTGCCTTCAGGTGTTTGCGTCAATCGGGTTGGCTCCATGTTCACAATCTTCTGCCAGCCAGGGCCGGTCCGCGATTACGAAGAGGCGAAACGATCCGACGTGGGGCGCTTCGGCCGTTTCTTTCATGAACTGTTAGAGCGCGGCATCTATTTCCCCCCGGCACAGTTCGAGGCTGCCTTTATGTCGGCCGCGCACACGCCTGAAGATGTATCGGTCACACGCAATGCAATCGCTCAAGCTCTTGCAGCGGCTCAACAATGAGTCCGCGCGTGCTGGTAACCGGTGCGGCCAAGCGCATCGGCCGAGTGATTGCCATTGAACTGCATCGCAAAGGCTTCGACGTCGCAATTCATTACGGCACGTCGCTAAAAGAAGCGGAAGAAGTCTCGCGCGAATGCGGCGGCGCGCCGATCTTTCAAGCGGATCTAACCAGCGTCGAAGACATTCAGCGGCTCTTTCAGGAAGTGCGAGAGAACTTCGGACCGCTCGATTGCCTGGTCAACAACGCCGCGCGCTTCACGCGTTTCGATCCGCTTGAGATCACCGAAGCGGATTGGGATTTTATCCACGACGTGAACCTGAAAGGCACTTTCTTCTGCTGCCAGGAGGGTGCGAAGCAGATGTTCGAACTGGGCGCCGGCCGCATTGTGAACATTAGTTCTCTCGGCGGCATTCGCCCTTGGGCCGATCACGTTCATTACTGCGCGTCAAAAGCCGGGCTCATCATGTTGACGAAAGCTCTTGCGAAGGCATGGGCGCCGGCCATCAGCGTTAACTCTGTTGCGCCGGGTGTGATTGCATTCGGCGCTGAGGATGAGCAAGCGCAGAGCATGATCCAAGCCACTCCCATGAAGCGGCCTGGCAAACCGGAGGAAATTGCCGACGCCGTGCATTACTTCCTGACCGCGCCGCAGTTCATCACCGGCCAGGTGCTCGCGGTAGATGGCGGGCTAAGTCAAAGATAAGTTCAATTCCATCGACCCTCGAAGAACGCGTCTTTCTGATGCGTAAGCGAGGGCGGATTCGTGAACACGACTGAAATGACATCGAAACGGACCTGACTCCATTCGATTCCCGCGCGTGTGGCGTAGGCTCGTGCGGCGCGCAGGATGTTCTTCCGCTTATCGCTGCCAACCGCTCGATCCGGACTTCCGAAATCGCCCGACGCGCGTGATTTTACTTCTACAAAGACAACTGTTTCGCCCAGCCGGGCGACGATATCAACCTCTACTTCCCCGCCTGCGGGACGATAGTTGCGTGCCACCACCATATAGCCCGAACTACGCAGATATCGATGCGCCAGGTCTTCGCCGCGCTTTCCCAGCGCCGTATGCGGCGACAGCGTTTGGCGCTCGCGGAACTGACGCGCGATATCGCTCAGCTTCCAGAGGAGCTGGCGGGGCGTGATGGTGCGGATTGCGGTTTGATCGCCTCCAGCTCCCATTCGATGACTTTGCCTCTTACCAGATAACAGAGATAGAACTCCCAAAAACGGCGAAAGCGCCGAGAAGCGTTGACCAGAAGTTCGAATCCCAGATATCTCCACAAAGCAAGTAGCCGCACGCGCGTGGAGATCTCACGAAATCGCGCGCCGCTGTAATAACCGAACCCGCCGTGATCTTCGCCGAAGTAGCGCAGCGAAAAACTATTGAGATGCCAACGGTGCGTCGGATCGCAAAACGAGCTGAAATCCGTGTAGTGCGGTGTCACAATGGCAACGCGCCCGCCTGGCGCAAGCAGCCGGTAGATCTCTTCCATGGTCCGGATCACATCCGCAACGTGTTCAATGACATGGATAGCTCGAATCTCGCCGAACGAGCTGTCGTCGAACGGGAACGGGAAATGATCGAGATCAGCGATGACGTCAGCCTTCGTATTCGTGTTGCGATCGACGCCGATGGCGCCCGGATATTTGTTAATCCCGCAGCCAACGTCGAGGATCAATGCTCGAGAATTCGAAGACAAGCTTCAAGTGTATCGACGGCAAAGTCCGCTTGATCTTCGGTGATGACTAGCGGCGGACAGAGCCGAATACTATTCGGTCCACAGCCAAGAATCAGCAAGCCACGCTCGAACGCCAGCATCTCCAGCCGGTCGCGCAGATCGGGCGCGCGCTCTTTCGTCTGGTGATCGCGCACTATTTCGACCCCGATCATCAGCCCCAGACCGCGCACGTCGCCCACATACTTGAAGCGGCGCGGCCAATCCGCCATTCGCCCCATCAGGTGAGTGCCCATGCGGGTGGCGTTGTCCATCAGATCTTCTTCCAGCAGCTCGATTGTGGTCAGCGCGGCAGCTATAGAAACCGGATTGCCGCCGAAGGTTGATGCGTGGGCGCCGGGAGGCCAGTTCATCACTTCAGCGCGCGCAACCGTCGCCGCCAATGGCATTCCACTCGCGATGCCTTTTGCCAAAGTGACGATATCCGGCGTCACGCCGAAATGCTCCGCTGCAAACATACGACCCGTGCGGCCCATCCCGGATTGAATCTCATCATGGATCAGCAGGATGCCATATTTATCCGCAATGCGACGCAGTTCATGGTGAAACTTGGCCGGCGGGACAAGATAACCGCCTTCCCCTTGTATGGGCTCAACCACAATTGCCGCAACTTCCTCAGGCGGAAGAATGGTCTTGAACAGACGTTCTTCCAGTTCCTTCACGCACTCAACACCGCACGTGGATGGCTCCTTGTTATAAGCGCACCGGTAACAGTATGGGAATGGAATGTGATGGACCGGCAGCGAGGGATGAAAGCCACGCCGCTGTATCACCTTACTACCAGTAAGCGAAAGCGCACCCATCGTGCGGCCGTGGAAACCACCAAAAAACGCAACGAATTTATCCCGGCCCGTGTGATAGCGCGCCATCTTAATGGCAGCCTCAACAGCTTCGGCGCCTGAGTTGCCGAAGTAGACGCGGCGCGGAACATCGCCCGGCATCAACGCCGCAAGCTTTTCCGCCAGCTCAACCATGCTTTCGTAATAGAAGTCCGTTCCGGACATGTGCAGGAAGCGGGCAGCTTGCTCCTGAACGGCTTCAACCACGCGCGGATGCGCGTGACCGGTCGCCACCACGGCTATTCCGGCGTTGAAGTCAAGAAAGCGGTTGCCGTCGACGTCTTCAACGACCGCTCCTTCACCCCGCTCCATCACAAGCGGATAGCAGCGCGTGTAAGAAGGCGACAAAACGGCTTGATCGCGTCTTATAATCTCACGCGCCTTTGGGCCCGGCAATGCAGTCAGCAGGTTCGGCAGCAGCGGATGAACGGCTGTGGTGGACATAGAGAGACACCTCGATTTACAACCAAAAAGCAGACAGGGAATGCCGCAAAGACTATGCGACGCTAGTCTGAGCCGAACAAGGACGGGCGGGTGCTGGCGGGAATCGCCATACTCCTACTCTAATCTAAATCGACCCCGTACCGTTCCTTTTTAGGTTCGTTTCGAAAAGATTGAAGATACGTTTGTATTCGTCAGTCCAGCTTGCCGCCTCTTTGAACCCGTGGTCTTCCACTGGATAGACAGCGAGTTGCCAGTTATCTTTGTGCAATTCAATTAAGCGCTCCACCAGTCGAACCGTATCTATGAAATGCACGTTCGTGTCTACCATTCCGTGGCAGATTAGCAGCGCACCTTTCAGATTGTTAGCGAAGAAAATCGGCGAGGACTGCTTATATGCTTCCGGATCGGCTTGCGGCTGATTAAGGATGTTCCCGGTGTAGCCCTGATTGTAAAGCGCCCAATCGCTAACCGGTCGAAGTGCCGCGCCAGCGGCAAAAACATCCGGCTGCGTGAACATCGCCATCAACGTCATGAATCCGCCGTAACTGCCGCCATATATGCCGATGCGTTTTGGATCAACACCCTGCGCACTCACCAGCCACTTAGCAGCATCGACATGATCGTCCAGATCCATCCCGCCCATGTGGCGATAGATCGCTGTGCGCCAATCACGCCCGTAACCTTTCGACCCCCGGTAATCCAACGCCAGCACCAGATATCCATGCTGCATCAGAAACTGGTTGAACAGATACTCGTGGTTATAGCTACTGGACCATCCTTTCGTGACGTTCTGCATGTAACCAGCTCCATGCACAAAGATCACCGCCGGTCCGCCTTTGTGGAAGTTGGCAGGTTTATACAGTTGCGCCGGAATTTCCGCGCCGTCGCGCGCCGGTACGTAAATGATCGGGGTATCGAGCCAATTTGTCTGCCCGAATTCAGCCGCCGGTGATTCCGTCAGACGCTTAGGTTCCGCGCCCGGCTCATTCGGCTGAACGTACAGCTCAGGCGGCTTATTTACGTACGAGTACACATCGGCAATCCATTTTTCATCCGGCGAAAGTGTGCCTGCATGGATGCCGGTCGCTTTGGTAATGCGAATCGGATCGCCGCCGCTAATTGGCAGCGACCAAAGATTCTGTTCCGCAAGGTCGCCCTCGCTAGTCGTCAAATAGAAGCGCGATTTATCGTGCGAAAGCTCGACGCGGGTTACTTCGTACTTGCCCGATGTAAGCTGCCTAGGCGTTCCGCCCGCAAACGGCACTTCATAAAGATGATTGAAGCCGTCCCGCTCCGACGTAAAGAAGTAGTTCTGATTGTCGCCCAGCCAGCCCTGACCGCCGCCCGGTCCGCCCAGCCATGCTTTATCCTGATCTTCGAACAGAACTCGTGCCTTCGCCGTTGCTGGATCCAGACCAAGTATCCAACAGGTCTTGTTGTCTTGTGCGCGCGCAGTAAAGATCGCTCCGCCCCCGTCGTCGGCAAAAGCAACCGTCTGTTGACCGCCTCCGAAACCACCGCCGCCACCACCAAACCCGGCGCGGCCGCCACACGCGCCTCCGTCTTCAATCTGCGCCACCGGCGTCTTAATAGCCTCGTGTTCCACTTGCTTGGCTTCCCCCGTCACGACGTTGATAACCAGTAAGTGCCGCTGCTGCAGGTCGTCGCCGACGCGTGCGCGGCCAGGCAGATCTTCGGGAAAGCTCGAGTCCGTGATCCAGCTCGGAACATTATCCGGCTTGTTGTTCGGGTCCGCCTGACCCAAAACCGCAAGCACGTATTTGCCATCCGGCGAAAGCTGCAACCCGGTCAGCGTTTGCCGTGCTTGCAGGTTGTAAGGCTTGCGCGGATTTAGCTTTTTCTTTCTCTCCTCGTCTTCCTTTTTGTACTTCTCGCGATCACGCACCGTCTCGAAGAAGTCAGTCTGTTCTTTCTTCAGATACTCCTGCGCGCCGCCTTCCTTTTTGTCCTTATCTGAACCCGCCTCGTGAGAATCGGATTGCACTCGGTCCTGGCCGCGTCCTCCCTGCCCGGCTGTAGCAGCTGTCGCGGCAGGCGCAGGGGCCGCAGGCGCTGGATGAATGTCGGTAAGTTGCTCGAGATCGCCGTTGTCGAGCGACATCAAAAAAAGATTTGCGCCGCGCTGGAAGGTGATGTGACGGCCATCTGGCGTGAAGCGTGGGTTCATCGCCGCTTCGGCCGTTTTCGTCACCTGCCGGCGCTTTCCTGTTGCGTTTTCGATCACTACGATGTCGCCGTCTTGCGCGAACACGCTCAACGTCCGATCGCGATTCACATCCGCAACAAACGGCGGCCCCAGGCGCGCATCGTCGGCGGAAAGTTTGTTGAGCGCGGAGCCGTCGCGATTCACTACGTAAGTGTCTGCCGGCGCGTTCTCCGAATCAGATGCCTTCTTCCATTGAAAGTAGATCTTGCTGCTGTCGCCTGACCATCGCACCTGCGTAGGTTCCGTACCAACCAGATTCGGACCGCGCATGATCTCTTCGATTGTGAAACCCGCCTTCGCCTCGGAAGAAGATTTGGGGCCGCTGACAAGGGGAGCAAACGCAACACTAGCTGCGATGACAGTGCTGAGAGCCGATCGAATCATGGGATTTAAGCAAATGATAACTTGCACCGCGCTGCGTGCAAACGAGGACGGCTGCTCAGTAAAAAAGCCGGGACTAGCGTTGAAGCGACCTGCGCTTCATACGTATTCGCATGCAGAACTTGCCGTTTTGCGGAAAGCTGCTCAAAGAAGTATTGAACGCTGTTCCGCTCGCGCCACATTTCCGTCCGCTTGAACCCAATCCGGTTGTTGGATCCCAGCCCGTGCATGCTGTGAAGCCATCGGCACCAGGTACCACAGCGTAAATGTGTCCGTTGGACGGATTGCCGGGGTTGCCATGGCCGCAGCTGGTAAATCAAAGGTCTGGCGAAGCCTTCGAGCTCATTGTTTGCGCGTTTTGAATGTCGAGCCGCTGTCTATTAGTAGCCGATGTATTCACATCAGCTTTCAGTCGCAACACTACTACACACGCAAGTTGACTACTTCGATTTCACGGTCTCAATGTGTATAGCGCAAAGTTTCACTTTCCGATAAGTACTATCCACTGCTAACATCAATAGCGAGCACTAATTAACGGAGTCGACAATGGCCACCACCACCATGACTGTGACCTCTTCCTCGGAGCGTCGTCTGTTGGAGGCCGGCAAGCGGCTGTTTGCGGCGCAGGGCTACGAAAACACCACCACATCGGCCATTGCGCGCGCTGCCGGCACCAGCGAATCGCAACTGGTTAAATACTTCGGTGGCAAGGAAGGCCTTCTTCAGCGAATTTTCGAGGAGGGATGGATACAACTCGGCTTTGTTTACGCCGCTGCGTCCGTCTCAACCACCCCGCTCGACGCCCTGCGCGTCATCTTCGAGCTGCTCATCAAGATGTTGACCCAGGATCGCGAAATGCGCGACCTGTTGCTGTTCGAAGGACGTCGGATTCGCGGGAAGAATTCGGAAGTGCTGGTGACTAACGGTTACCGCCGCTTGCAGAACGAAGTGATGCAAATCGTCGAGCGCGTCCTCAAGGGTACTACCTTGGAGCAGAAGATCAGTGCCCACGCGGTGACCTCCGGTCTCATTGGCATGCTGGAAAGTATGCTGCGCGATCAGGCCATGTCAGAGCGTCAAACGGGCAAGTCGGTTCCCACCTCCGAAGAGGTTCGGACCATGTTCCATTTGCTAGCCGGCTGCCTTGGTCAAGTCCACTAACGAAGTGCCACAACAGAGCGGACACCACAACTCCCTCAAACTTCCAAAATCACCGGCATAATCAGCGGACGCCTTTGCGTCTGCTTACTCAAAAATCGCTTCAGATCAGTGCGGATCTTTTCTTTCATAACGCCCCAATCGCCCCGCTCTTCCGCTGTCGACGTTTCGAGCGTACGGGCAACCACAGCGCGTGCCTCTACCAAAATCGCGCTGCCCTCGCCGCCTACGAAACCGCGGCTGACAATTTCCGGAGATCCCTCGCTCTTCCCGGTATTTTTGTTGATCGCGATTATCGGCAGCACGAAGCCGTCCTCTGATAGATGCCGGCGATCGCGAATAATGATGTCTTCCACCACATCGTCCAGCGAGCCGGAGTCGATGCAGACGCGGCCCACCGACACTTTTTCGCCGCGCCGCGCGCCCACACGATCGATCTCCAGCGTCTCACCGGACTCCAATACAAAAGTCTCTTCCAGGCCCGCAAAACGCAGATGCTGGGCCAGCGCGGCGTGCTTCGATAACTGCCGATACTCGCCGTGAATCGGAATGAAGTAACGGGGCCGCACCAGGTTGAGGATCAGCTTCAATTCTTCTTCGCTCGCATGACCGGAAACGTGTACCGGCGGGTTCATGTTGCCGTAAACCAGGTCGACCCCGCGGCGAGCGACGTGATTCATCATGCGGTAAATCGCTTTTTCGTTGCCCGGAATGATGCGCGCGCTCAGCACAACCGTGTCACCGGCACCCAGAGTCAGGTTCTTATGATTGTCGACCGCCACGCGCGAGAGCGCCGACATCGGCTCGCCTTGCGTGCCCGACACAACTACAGCCACTTCTTTCGGACTCCGCTGCATGATGTCCTGCGGCCGAAGAAGAGTTTGTTCCGGGATCGAGAGCAGACCAAGACTGTGCGCGATCTCGGTTACCGACAGCATGCTGCGCCCCAGGAATGCCACCTTGCGGCCGTATTCCTCCGCCAGGTCGAGAATCTGTTGCAGTCTGTGAATGGAACTGCTGAAACACGAGATGACCAGCCTGCGCTCGGCCCGCGAGAACAGTTCTTCCAATCGCGGCCGCACAGCACGTTCACTTTCGGTGTAGCCGGGACGGTCGACATTCGTTGAATCCGACATCAGCAGCAGCACGCCGCGCTTGCCGTAGTCGGCGATCGTGTGAAGATCGAACAGCTCGTTGTCAGTCGGCGTTGGATCGACTTTGAAATCGCCGGTGTGAATGACCACCCCCAGCGGCGTCGTTATGATGAGCGCCACCGCGCTCACAATGGAGTGCGTGACATGAATGAACTCGATGGAGAACGGACCGAAGGTGACGCGGTCGCCGGGACGAACGGCGTTCAAGCGCGCCTGGTCAAGCATCTCGTGTTCGTCCAGGCGTCGCTCCACCAGTGCCAGCGTGAACTCGGTGCCGTAGACCGGGATGTTCAACACCGATAGCAGGAACGGCACGCCACCAATGTGGTCTTCATGGCCGTGCGTCAGGATCAGAGCCCGCACCATGCCGGCATGCTGCTCCAGGTACGTGAAATCGGGTGTGACGATATCCACGCCGAGAAGCTCGGATTCGGGGAACATCATGCCCGCGTCCACCACGATGATGTCGTCGCCATAGCGGAGCGCCATGGAGTTCATACCGAACTCGCCCAGGCCTCCGATCGGCACTATTTGCAGTTTTTGATCGGACATATGCAGAACGACTGCAGGCGAATGAAGCTAAAGAGTAGCATGCGCGGAGCTAGGTAGCGGCCCACTACGGCGCGCCGGACGTGATGGCGGTTTTGGCGCGATCCACCCAGGTTTCATACACAAAGTTTTCGCGCTCCGCATCCCAAACGGGTTCCGGGATGGCATGCAGATCCGCGCGCGGAACAGCCGGGATATCGTTACCCAGCGCCATGGTGCCGCCTTCACCCTTCTCGTTTTGCAAGCTCTTCGGCGTGGTCACGACATTCTTCGATGCCCAATCGATAATGTGTGTTTCCGGCATCGTTTCAACTTGCTTCTTTGTCCAATTCGGAAAGTGCAACTGATCTTCCAGCCAGAGCGCGACCGGCTTGGTGACGAAGTACGGGCGATGACCGCCATCGGGCGTGAAGCCGAAATCGAAGAGGTCCTTTTTGTTTCCCAACACAGCCATCGTGCGCTGATGTAAGTCGTCAAACCAAGCCTGTTCGTGATGTGGAATGTCGACGGTTGTATCGGCGGTTCCATTCCAGACCAGCGTTGGGCCTCTCTTAGCCATCAGCGCAAAGAGTGTTGCGCCGCGATCGCCCAGGAAGCTCAGAGATTGATAAGGAATGGCCTGGCACATCTTTTTCGAGCTGCTGTCCCAATAGCCGCCGGGACCATCCAGATCGCCGCCGCCCACCAGAACGCAGGCATGCACCCGCGTGTCGACTGAGCAGGCCAGTGAACTGATGAACGAACCCATCGAATAACCCACCACGGCGATGCGTTTGGGATCGACATCTTTACGTGTGAGCAGATAAGATACCGCCTGCATGACATCAGTGACCATCAGGCCAGCCATACGCCGCGCCATGTCGTCGGGGGCGACGTACTCATCGTGTTGACCGGTGGCGGAGAGCCGTTCCTTGTTGCGCTCGTATTCGCCGATGGGGTCATAGGTCACAACCACTGCCCCTGCGCGCGCGTACAGAATGCCGGCCCAATAGGCGTACCAGGACGACTTATCGCCGCCGTGTCCGTTCACCACCACAATGGCGGGATGTTTGGCGATGGTTGCGCCGGCGGGATGGTAAACGATTGCGGGTATGCGGAGGCTGTAATCGGTGGAATATGCGACGCGTTCAGCATCTACGCCGGCGGCAGGCGAAAATTGGCCGTAGCTCTTGGCCTGCGCCTTGGGCAAAGGTTGAGTGATATGCAACGTGTGTTCAATCTGGTTGCGAAGCTCCTCCCAATTTTGCTTGTCTGCCGCCGGCGCAACGCACGCAAACAGAATAAGAAGCGTAAGCCGCATGCATTCTGATGGTAACGGACCCGGGTGGCCGCATCCATAGGGCGTGAACTGGATTTTCTACCTTTTGGCCGCCGCTGCGGGTGCGGCGAATCCGGCGCAAGCGGGCGCCAACTCCGAACTAAACAAGACGTTGCATGACGCGCTTCCCGCAACGATGCTTGTTTATCTTTCCGGCCTAGTCGGCGTTTTGCTGATCTGGGGAATTGTGCGCCAGCCCGTTCCGGGCGTGGACAAATTGGCCGCGACGCCATGGTGGGCCTGGACCGGCGGGCTGCTCAGCATCGGCGCTACGCTTGCAGGCGCCGTCTTCGCGCAGAAGATGGGTTCAGGCGTATTTACCGGCATCAGCGTGACAGCGTCGCTCGTCATGTCGCTGGTGCTCGACAACTACGGTTGGATGGGATTCAAAGTGCATCCCGCGTCGTGGCCTCGAATGTTGGGATGCGGCCTGATGATCACCGGCCTCTGGCTGGTAGCAAAGCTCTGATTTACGCAGTAACCAATGCGGGCGCTTGCGCCACATGCCGGTATTCAGGCGTGAAGCCGAGTTGGCGCGCGTAGTTAAGCATCTTTTCAAAATCCAAACTGATGGTCGCCCCGGCCTTCTGTGTGACCTCGTCTTCAATGGGCAAATCAAAATCGTCTGCGCCATAGAGCAAGCCTTCGAGCGCACGCTCGTTCTGCGTTAAGACTGAAGTACGAATGCGCGGAATATTATCCAGGTAAATGCGGCAAAGCGCTAGGTGCCGTAAATACTCATTCGTCGTAACCTCGATACCTCCCAACTGCGTGAAATACGGCTTGTAGGTCCAGCATAGAAAGCTCGCCAGGCCGCCAGTCTCATCTTGAAACTGCCGCGTCCGCTCCAGATGCTCCAGGCGCTCATCGATAGTTTCATCGAAGCCGATGACCATGGTCGCCGTTGTCTTCACGCCGGCTTCGATGAGCGCGTGTTGTGCGGCAAAGTAGTCGGCAACGGAATATTTGAATTTGCTGTGGCGCGAACGGAAGTTTTCGGTCAGGATCTCGGAACCGCCGCCGGTGATCCAGCGCACTCCGGCATCTTTGAAGCGCTCGGCCGCTTCGGCGTAGCTGAGGCGCGCGTGATCGGCGAGATAGAGGAACTCCGCGATGGTCAGAGCATAGAACTCGATCTGGTCGCCGTAGCGCGCCCGGATCGCCGCAAAAAGATCGCAGTAATAGGTTAGAGGCAGATGAGGGTTGAAGCCGCCGTTGAAAGCAGCCAAATCGCCGCCGAGTGTCAGCAACTCGTCCAGTTTCTCGAAAACCGCTTCGCGCGACAGGACGTAGCCGCCCGGTTGGCCAGGCAACCGATAGAACGCGCAGTAGTCGCATTGGGCCACGCACACGTTCGTATAATTAATGATGCGCATGATCATGTAAGTACACCGATCTTGCGGGTGAAAGCGTCCACGGACTTGGGCTGAGAGCAGCCTGAGATCGTCATCGCTGGCGTTGTGCCAGAGCCAGTCGGCATCATCGCGAGTGATGCGGTGCTCGTGTGCTACTTTAGTTCGGATCTCAGCCAAGCTGCTAGAGCGATAGCTCACTACGTTCTATTCTATGCTGCAATGTGTAACCCTTTGACCCAGGACCAGTCTACGTACAAAGAGTAAGGCATAGTTAAACGGCCGGATCACGCCCACGGCGACGGTGATCGGTCATGCGGCTGACTGACATAGAGCGGGTACTATCGTCAGAATAGTACTAAGAGGAACTCCCGTTTCTTGATTCATCAGTCGAAAACCTTTTACAATCACCTAGAGCCCCAATGGGCGGCATTTAGCTTCGGAGGAAAATAGCAACAAATGAAAGCAACAAACATCTTGAATTTTCGGGCGTTCTCTGTTCGCCTGGGTGCCTTCGCACTCGGTGGACTCCTGGCGTTCGCGTCCCCATCATTTGCCACTTTAGTGAGTTACTCAACTGCAGGTGCGTTCTCGGCCAGCGGCACCAGTACTTATACTGGAACTAACGGAGAAGCCATCAATTTTGCAGGCGGTAGTGACATTTTAAATGCCAGTGCGTCGCCGACGTCGGAGAACCTGGGAGTTTTTACAGTCACCAAAGGCGCCAATGGTTCCCTTACCGGCACTGGGACGTTTACCCTGACGCTTACCCAGGCCTCGCCCCCTGGAGTCGGGTCCTACACGCCTGCGTCTTTCACAGGCACGATATCAACGAGCAGTATGTTTGCCTCAATGGGAGACCTGCTTATAACGTTCCCTTCGACCAGCCTTGTCGTTAATGGCATCGATTATGCCCTGACGGATCTTGTGAATGGCGATCAGTTGGTAGTTGCCGCTAGTCAAACTACTACGGTGACAGCCAACGTTACGGCCGTGCCTGAACCGCTTTCCCTAGGCCTGCTCGGTGGCGGACTAGCGTTGCTCGGTATCACACGCTTACGCAAGTCTCGCAAAGCCTAACAAGCTAAGTTATTCAAGTTTGTTTTCAAGACCCCTCGGCGCCAAGTCGAGGGGTTTTGTATTTGTAAGCGTTCATTAGCGGCTCCCAGCTCGAAGGATCTCCTCTACCGCTCTCACTACCGCCTGCGGATTTTCCAGATGCAGCCAGTGTCCGGAATCAGGGACTTGGATATGCCTGCCGCGGCTGCTTGCCGATACCCACAGATCGCGTTCTTCCAATTCTTGCGCCTTAGCATTGGCAGCCGACAGGATGATGGTCGGTGCTTTATTCGGGGCTAGCGACTGAGCGTCTTTGGCGCTTTCCGGGAGACAGTCCAGGTAATTAGCTAAAGCGCGGAAACACTTCGCTTCACTCCAGTGTGAGCGGACAATTGGCCAAACTCCAGCAGGCAGTTTTCGGACTTCGCCGACTAGGTTTGCTAATGCCGCGGTTCCCTTCCGACCGCCCACTCGCGCCGCTAATTTTGGAAACCAGCTTCGCCCCGCTATAAGGGTTGCCAGCGCCAGACGAACTAACCCTAGGCGCGCAGCCCATATGCCTCGCTTGGACAGCTTAACCCCTAGTCGCAATCTCTGAAGTTCATTCGCCGGACAATTCGCCCAGTAGGAAACCGACACCGGATCTACAAGTACCAACCCCAGAACCTCTGGTGCGTATAAGGCTGCGTACGCACGAACCAGTAGGCCGCCGAAAGAATGTCCGACCAGAATATACGGCGGCGGGATATTCGCTTCCGCCAGCAGTGAGCGGAGTTCGTTCACCATCCCGGGCACGGTGCGCGGGACACTAGACGATTCGCTCCAGCCCAATCCGGCACGATCGTAACTGATGACTCGGGTGAGCTTCGCAATCTCCGGCTGGACAAGAGCCCAGCTCAGGGAGCTTGCGCCGATGCCGGACTCAAGAACTACCGTCGGAGTTCCCTGCCCTTGTTCATGCAGGTGCATCCTCGTGCCATTAACATTCACCAGCCGTCCAGGGCGTGGATAACGATGGCGGTCCTGCGCAGCACCAAGAGCTTGGTACAACAGTCCTGCAACTAAAACAGCCGCTGGAAGCAGAAGAAAGATCACGAGCAGGCGTCAGTCGGCCACCATCACCTCGCCCGGCAAAATAGGCCGCGTTCGCGGTAGTATTCCCAGAGCGGCAGCGATGCTGAGTCCAGTGAGAACGGTGACGAAAACCGAGAGCTTAGCCACGTTTCCGGCGTGAGAGCTCGGGATCAGTTTCCACAGAACAAGCAGGACAGCTTGCGCCAGCGTGACCGACCAGACAGCGCCATAGAAATAGCGGCGTTCCCAACCTTCGCCCTTGGTGGATCTGCCGACTCGCGGCAGGAGTCCCAATGCCCCGAGGCCAACAATGGTCAGCAGCGCCGGGAAATAAGCGTAAGAATAAATCTGTTTGAGGTACCACTTACCGGTAAACGCAGCGACGACCAACCCTGCGAGATTCAGCCCGGCGAAGTTCAGCAACGCGTTCCAGGCGAACGTGTAGCAGATGCGGCGGTAAAGCGGATTAGGCTTGTCTTCGCAAAAGCGGAGAATATAAGGGCGCGGCTCGCCCCCAGGGAGCTGGCCATTGAGGCCTGCGATGCCCGTGCCTAACAACACTAGACATAGCCAAATCAGGTTGCCTCGTGCCGGACCGTGCGCGAACAGATTGAACGTGAGCGGCCCCGGTATCAGGAAGAATACCCAGATCCAGATGGGCCAATGGGCGACTCGATACGCCGCTTTGTTGCGCTGACGCATTTTGCGTTCATGCGCATACTCCACTCGAACAGCGTAGGGCATCCTGCACAAATCGTACTATCAACGCCCGGGCGTGCTCGAGAAGTCGGCGCGGCCTGCGCGAATGATGGTCAGATTAGCCGGGCGTTGATTGGTAGGTGCGGGAGCGGTCTTGTCACCTGTCGCCGGAACTTGGCCGTTTTCAGTCCACGCTCCATAGACATGGTTGTTGAATGCGGCCAACCAGGTATAGTCCCCCAGGAAAGTAGTGGCCGTGCCTTGAAAGATGTTGTCCGTCCAGGCGTAGTTCTCAAAGGTGCGACCGCCGTCCGTCGAGCGCGCCAGCGTTACGCCGGTCTTCAAATTTGCCGGATCGTCGCGGCGATCGTAAAACAGGACGTACACCGAACCGGTCTTCGGATCCACCGTCATCCACTGGTAGAACTGGTCTTTACCGTCGTGAATTGGATCCGTATTGACGCGCACCGGCCGGGACCATGGCCCCTTCAGCTTCGGCGCGCAGATGATAAGAACACATCCACGTCGCCGTTGGTGTAATCGCTCCAGCAGATGTAAATGCGACCGTGATTGGCGCCGTTGCTGCTGTCCACCGCGATCTGCGGAAACCCTTCGACGCGCGAGACACCGGGCACTTCGCCAAAATACGGCGGACCTACGTCCATAATCTTCCGCGGCATAGTAAACGTCCGCCCCGCATCGTGCGACACGCTGAGGACAATGCTGTTACCGTCATCCCAAATGGCGTAAATAGCGCCGTCTGAACCGATCGCTTGCAAATAGCCGCCAAGCGAACCGTTGTCATCGCGCGGAAGGCCCGGATGCACGCTGACCTGTTTCGCCTCTGACCAGGTCTTTCCGTCATCGCTTGATCGGGAAAACAACATCACGGATTTCTCCAGCTGCCATTCCACCCACCCCACGTACAGATTCCCGGCATATCGGCTGTTCGGCGAGTTATCAGCGAATATGCGCGGCTCGTCTTCAAACTGGATGTTTGCTTCCTTGCCGGTCGGCCAAACTTTGACCGCCTGCGCCTCCGCTTCCCACGTCTTGCCGCCATCCAGCGACCGGCGCACGAAGATGCCGTTGCGGCCCGCCCCCTGCGCCCAGTACGATGTTGTGCCAAGATGGTCAAACGTCAGGTAGCAAAGCAACGCGTGGCCTTTATTGTCGAACGTCGTGCTTACGTCGCCTTGCACCTTCCAGTCGAGCGCGCGCGTTCCTTCAGCGATCGTGTACGTCGTGCCGCCGTCCGTAGAGTAAGCCGCGTTAGCGGATCCTTGAACTGTGGCTGCGCCCTGATAAACGACGACAACTTGCGACGGATTGTTGGGGTTAACTGCAATGCCCGGTTCTGAAAATCGGGCTGGCTGCGTTATGTCGACGATGTGCGCGCCCGGCGCACGCGGCAAGCTCGGCTGTTGAGCGTTGAGCAAAAAGGCCAGCAGAAAGACGAAGCGGATTGTCACCGCTCCTATTTTCGCGGATGGCTCTTAATTGAGGGCCATTTTGCGCAGCAGATGGAAGTCCTCCAGCATTTTGCCCGTGCCCAGAACAACGGAAGCGAGTGGCTGATCTGCAATCATCACCGGCATACCGGTCTCACGCCGGATGCGCGCGTCCATATTGCGCAGCAGCGACCCTCCGCCGGTCAGGATAATTCCCTTTTCACTGATATCGGCGCATAACTCAGGTGGCGTACGCTCGAGCGCGGTTCGAACCGCTCCGACGATCGCGTTCACGCAATTTCCCATGGCGTCGCGGATCTCGCTGTCGCTGACTGATACCGCTTTAGGCAGGCCGTGAATCAGATCTCTACCTTTTACCTCCATCGTGATGGGCTGCGCCAGCGGGTATGCGGAGCCGATAGCGATCTTTACGTTTTCCGCCGTGCGCTCTCCTATGAGCAGGTTGTGGCGGCGCTTCATGTGATCCATGATGGCGTCGTCCATTTCGTTACCGGCGATGCGTAGCGAACGCGAATAGACGATGCCGGACAGCGAAATGACGGCTACATCCGTCGTGCCGCCGCCGATATCGACTACCATATTTCCGCTTGGCTCGGTGATCGGTAAACCCGCGCCTAAAGCCGCGCCCATGGCCTGTTCCACCAAATGAACCTGGCTGGCTCTCGCGCGGTAAGTGGAATCCAGCACAGCCCGCTTCTCCACTTCTGTGATTTCGCTTGGAATCCCAATCACAATAACGGGGTGCATGAAGCTCTTGCGCTTATGAGCTTTTTTGATGAAGTAATCGAGCATCCGCTCGGCCATCTTGAAATCCGCGATGACGCCGTCGCGCAACGGCCGGATTGCCGCTACAGTCGACGGAGTGCGTCCCAGCATCTCCTTCGCGTCGGTGCCGCATCCGATCATTTCGCCCGTTTGGCGGTCGACGGCCACGATCGACGGTTCATTCAATACGATGCCTTTGCCGGGCATGTACACCAGCGTGTTGGCGGTTCCCATATCGATCGCCAGCGGCGTTGAGAAAGGCCGCAGTAAGGACCTATATGTCATAGGGCTGTATCCAGTTACTGTACTCATCGGACTAGGTGTCTCGAAACTTCACGGGCCGGCAATGAAATATTTTGTTATTTCAGGACAAATTCGTGTGTGGGGTTAACTGCATCCGGTGGTAGTACAAATAGTAAGATGCTCCGTTATCTTGCCCTTCTCGCCGCAGTAGCCGCTCCGCTTTGCGCTCAGGATTGGGCGCGCCAGCAGCTGGATAAGTCTCCGCGCCACCACGAATGGGTGACCGTGAAGCACGATGGCCGTTCGGTGGAGACCTTCGTTGTTTATCCGGAGTCGAAAGACAAGACGCCGGTTGTTCTAATCATTCACGCCTCCCAGCGAACCATTGTCATCGCGCGGAAGGCCTGGATGCACGCTGATCTGTTTCGCCTCTGACCAGGTTTTTCCGTCATCGCTGGAGCGCGAAAACGGCATCACGGATTTTTCGAGCTGCCATTCCACCCATCCAACGTAAAGATTTCCGGCGTAACGGCTTGTCAGTGAGTTATCGGCGAACATCGGGGTTCGTCTTCAAACTGGATGTTTGCTTCCTGGCCGGTCGGCCAAACTCTTACTGCCTGCGCCTCGGCTTCCCAGGTCTTCCCGCCGCCCAGCAAACGACGCACAAAGATGCCGTTCCGTCCTACGCCTGCGCCCAGTACGATGCGGTGCCCAGATGGTCGAACGTCAGGTAACGAAGGAATGCATGCCCTTTGTTGTCGAATGTAGTGCTTACGTCCCCTTGCACTTTCCAATCGAACGCACGAGTTCCTTCAGCGATCGTATACGTGCTCCCGCCATTGGTGGAGAAAGCCGCGTTGGCGGAGCCTTGAACAGAGGCTGCGCCCTGGTAAACGACGACAACCTCGGACGATTGTTGGCGCTGACAGCGATACCCGGTTCAGAGAATCTGGCCGGCTGAGTTATGTCGACGATATGCGCGCCCGGCGCTCGCGGCAAAGCCGGCTGTTAAGCGTTGAGTGAAAAAGCCAGCAGAACGACGACGGAGCGGATTGTCACTGCTCCAATTTTCGCGGATTCGTTTCTAACGTTTCCTTTTGATTCAACCCGGAGAGCGGCCCACGCCCGCTCTCACTTCCGTATCGCTGAACATAAAGGAAGGCGCTGGCACTGCGGTCGCTGGATGCTGCTTGATCGCGTAGTCGGTGAGCCGACGTCCTCACATCTATGCAGCATTTTGTCTTATTTACTAGACGCGATTTACTGGTACCCACCCAGTAAAGTCTGGTACTAACCCCTTAGTACATTCATTACAACTTCCTCAAGGAAGTACTATACTCGCCCCAGGAATACTATACTCATGTACCGTCGGCAGATAATAAGCCCTATAAGGTGGTTATGCTTAATCTTCGTGTGTTCGTCCCTGGTGGCGTACGCCTCTAGCGGTCCGCAAGATTCGTCGGCGGGCACGCAAGCCGCGAACACAACCGCGAAGCCGAAAATGATGGTCAGGATATTGCGGCCGTCCGCGCCTGGCCTTGCCTCCACCAGCTTGGACCGGTTCGCCGGACTTCATCAAGGTACCCCATCCAACGTGTTGCGAACTGCCACGCAGCCGAGCGTCAGCGGCGGAGGGTCGGGAATCGTTTATACCTGCGACCCCAGCATTGACGCTGCCAACGCAGGTACCTGCAATTACTTGAACACCACTATTGCCGGCCTTTATAGCAGCACCTTCAGCAACGCGAACGCCAACATTTACATCACTTACGGGAATACAGGTTTGGGGGAAAGCGACGGGTTCAACAACTTTGTCACGTACACCCAGTACCTTACAGCGCTCACGAATGAGAATGGTCCAGGAACGGTTCGGGCTGACGCCGTTGCGAGCTTGCCTGCTACCGAACCTGCCTTGTATGCCGGCGCTCAAGTGGAAGTCACGTCGGCGTTGTACCAGGCGCTTGGATTCGGCACCCCTGCCGGCATCGATAGCAGTGGCAATTATTGCGCCAGTCCCGGCTCAGCGGGTTGTTATGACGCCGTCATTAAGTTGGCTACACCGACCATTGTGGCGGGTTATGGCCAGGGTTACTGGTATCGGACCGGGACACAAGGGGCGAACGATTATGACTTCTACACGATCGCCGAGCATGAAACTGACGAGGTGCTGGGAACCTCCTCCTGTGTTGACACCAGCGGAGCAACGCTGGCCGACGGTTGCGGGGCCAACGAGCCTTCGGCCGTTGATCTGTACCGGTACAACAACAACGGCGGGGTTCATCGTGTTCTGATCGACACTACTTCAGGCGCTTACTTCTCTTACGATAGTGGCGCGAGCAACGGGGCGGATGGCGCCGATTACAACACCTTGTCCAATGGCGACGACTACGCCGACTTTGTAACCAGTTGCCAGCACGTGCAGGATGCCACCGGGTGCGCTGGCATGAGCTTCAATATCACGAATGATGGGGGACCGGAAATTAATATCCTGGATGCGATCGGTTACAATCTTCGTAGCTCTTCCACCGCAGGTGGGAACGCTCACCACAAATCCGAGCCCGGCCACAGGTCAAGGCCCGATCACCTTTACTCAACCTTTGTGAGCCAGAACGGAAGTTTCACGGACCTGACTTGGGCAGACGTGGTGATCAATACGAACTTGGCCGCATCGGGCGGCTGCTTCGTACGTTATTATCAGCCCACTAACAGCTTGTATCTGGAGAATAATGGCGGCACTGGCGCCATGGGGCCCGCTCACTCCGGGCTCCAGCAGTTCGTTATCGAACAGCCAATGTACGCTGAACGGCGTCGGCAGCAGTGCTTCGGGTTCCGGAGGCACGCTGACGCTCACTCTCTCAGTGACGGCGACGGCCTCCTTCACCGGCATGAAAAATGTGTACTTGCTGGCCCAAGATAGCGAAGGTGCTGACTAGCGGGTGGAAGAACAAAGGCGCCTGGACACCCGCTCCCGATACGCCGCCAACTGTGGGGCCGCTGACAACGAACCCGAGTCCCGCCACAGGTCGGGGTCCCATTGCGTTTACTGCCAAGTTTACGAGCCAGAATGGCAAAAGCTACACGGACCTGACTTGGGCAGACGTGGTGATCAATAACCACTTGGCTCTCATCGGGCGGCGTGCTTCGTCCGCTACTATCAGCCCACTAACAGCCTGTATCTCCAGAATGATAATGGTAATGGCGTAATGGGTCCGCTCACTCCGGGCTCCAGCAGCTCGTTGTCCAACAGCCAATGTACGCTGAACGGCGTCGGCAGCAGTGCTTCGGTCGGCGTCGGCAGCAGTGCTTCGGGTTCCGGCGTCGGCCCCAGTATTTCGACTATCGGAACCACGCTAACGCTCACTCTCTCGGTCACGGCGACGGTCTCCTTCATCGGCACAAAAAATGTGTACTTGCTGGCCGAAGACAGCGAAGGTTCGATCAGCGGCTGGGATAACGCGGGCACCTGGACGCCCACTGCAGATACGCCGCCTAGTGTGGGAACGCTCACCTCGAACCCCAGCCCGGCCACCGCGACAAACGAGGTCTTCACCGCGACTTTCGTCAGCAACAACGGCAAGAGCGCGACCGATCTGACCTGGGCGTATTTTGTGGCGGATGCGAACAATGCCGCAAATCCACCAAACGACGTGAATGCTTGTTTTGTGCGCTACTATCAGCCGACCAACAGCCTATATCTACAAATGGATAGTGGGTCAGGAGTACTTGGACCGCTCACCCCCGGCTCTGCCAACTCGTTAACCAACACCCAGTGCACGCTGTACGGCACCGGAAGCAGCGCTACCGTCAACGGGAGCGACCTGACTTTACAGCTATCGGTCAGCGCAAATGCCGGCTTCGCGGGCAGTTCCCACGAGATCTATCTACTTACCATCGACAGCGAGGGTTCGAACAGCGGGTATTCGATCGGTGGGGGCTGGACGCCGCCACCGATCGCGACTACGATACGGCCCCATTGAGCGTAGTCCTTTGCTTCGCAAGCCATAGGACTATGCTCCTCATTGTTTAAGCGGCTGCAGCGCTCGACCCGCTGTTGAGCGTTGCGCCAAAATCGAGCAGAACGACGAGCGCCCCCATTTTCGCGGATCGCCTTTACGCGTATCCGGTGGTAGTACAAATAGTAAGATGCTCCGTTATCTTGCCCTTCTCGCCGCAGTAGCCGCTCCGCTTTGCGCTCAGGATTGGGCGCGCCAGCAGCTTGATAAGTCTCCGCGGCATCACGAATGGGTGACCGTGAAGCACGATGGCCGTTCGGTGGAGACCTTCGTTGTTTATCCGGAGTCGAAAGACAAGACGCCGGTTGTTCTAATCATTCACGAGATCTTCGGCGAATCGGACTGGATCCAGGAGTTGGCGGATGAGGTCGCCGCGGCCGGGTACATCGCCGTCGCCCCCGACCTTTTCTCCGGCATGGGACCGAATGGCGGCGGAACATCGAGCTTTCCTGACCCAACCAAAGGCGTCAGCAAATTAAGCCCGGACCAGGTGACTGCCGACCTGAACGCCGCTGCCGACTACGCCTTGAAGTTGCCGGCGGCGGATGGCAAGCTCTTCGTGGCCGGCTTCTGCTGGGGCGGCAGTCAGAGCTTCCGCTTCGCTACTAACCGCAAGGACCTTGCGGCTGCTTTTGTCTTCTATGGCACTGGACCTGCTAAAGACGCTCTGGCGCGCATCAACGCCCCGGTGTACGGCTTCTACGCCGGGAATGATGCACGCGTCGGCGCCACCGTTCCGGCGACCACTGACGAAATGAAGGCGGCCGGCAAGACCTATGAGCCGGTAACGTATGATGGCGCCGGTCACGGGTTCATGCGGGCGGGCGAAGCGCCGGATGCAACCGAAGCCAACAAGAAGGCGAACGAAGAAGCCTGGGCGCGCTGGAAGAAGCTTCTGAAGCAGCATTCCTCATAGGGAGCTCATGTGTTGTTACGCGGCTCAGCCGTTTTTAGTTGTTGGCTGCTGGCCGCCGCCATCGCTGACGGCCAGACGCTTCGCGTCGAGACCACATTGGTTGTGGTTCCCGTTTCGGTCACAGATCATGCCAACCGATTTGTTCTGGGCCTTGAAAAACAACACTTCAAGATCTACGAAGACGGTGTCGAGCAGAAGATCTCTCAATTTTCCGGGGAAGACGTTCCGCTTTCGGTCGGCATTCTGGTGGATACCAGCGCCAGCATGGGATCGCGATTTTCGACATCGCGTCAGGCCGTGGCTGAGTTTCTGAAGACCATGAACCCATCCGACGAGGCGTTCTTGATTGAGTTCAACGATCAGGCAACTCTGGCGGTGCCATTTACCAGAAATATGGCCGATATCGACGCCAGGCTTGCGGCCGTCAAGCCCGATGGCACGACAGCGCTCCTGGATGCGGTGAATCTGGGCGTCGAAACAATGAAGAGTGCGCATAACGCGCGTAAGGCGTTGTTATTGGTTTCGGACGGTGGAGAGAACAGTAGCCATTACAAAGCCGACGACGTCAAAGACGCCATCAAGAGAGCCGATGTGCAGGTGTATGCCATGGGAGTTTTCGACCCGCTATCCAGGTTGGGAATCGGTCTGGAGCCTGTCTCCGGACCAGCGTTTCTGGCCAACTTGTGCGAGCAGACGGGCGGACGCCTATACGCGGCGGGAAACTACGCGGCCTTGCCGAACGTGGCGCGGCGAATCGGCATCGAGCTACGCAATCAGTATGTTTTGGCCTACTCGCCGATCAATCGCGCACGCAACGGAGAGTACCGGAAACTGGAGGTGAAAGTGAACCCGCCAGCCGGAATGCCCGAGGTCAAGGCGCGCTGGAGGTTAGGCTATTACGCGCGCTGAGCCACTGAAGCTTATCTACGCCCGACATGCACTGCGGTGCCGGAGACGCGCGGTGCTATCACAGGGCGGCTGTATGCGGGCCGCGGCATGCTGGTGAGCGTATGCGGGTAGGTCGACGGTAGCGAAGCTCCCGCCGGATGGCTGACTAGCCAGCTGGGAACTGTCGTCGGCGAGTGGTGCGAGGCCCACGCGCCCGACGTCGGCCACTTCGTCGATACGGGGCGGTTGGGCCAGCGACGCCCAATGATGAGAGCGGGCGTTGGGAGCGGCGGCAGCATCCAGAAACCGGACGGGGCGAAGGCGTTATAGTTCAACCCGCCGTAAGGGTAAATGGATCCCCACGTGGGAAGCCCGGGAGTCGTGCTCAAACCGCCGTACGGCACATTGTAATTGAAGAAGGGCGAGGCGCCCAGGTCCGGAGCGGCATTCGCGTCGTCCTCTGCCTGCGCCGCTTGATTCTCCTCCGTTATCACCTGATTGCGATTGCGGGCCCAATCCAGAAACTCGTCGTCTGTGCCCTCGGTGAACTTCTTCGTATCGGTGGCGAGTTCGAAGAAATAAAGGCGGCTGGTATCTACACGCGTCTGCTTCTCCTGCTGCTTGACGATCGCCTCACCGCTATAGGCCTGCAATACTTCCGTTTCCGAATCGATGCGGTAAATTCCGGGCTTGGAGAAGCGCACCGCCGCGTCTCGGAACTGCAGAACAATCGGGATGTCGCCTTCGGCCGCTACCGCATCCACAATGGCCGATCCCTTTAGAAACTGAACACCGGTAGAGGTCAAGTTGGTGGACAGCATCTTCATGGACGAGTTCTCGTCCAGGCGCAAGAAGACTCCGGGCGTGAGCATTAGCTCCACCCGGCCTTTCTGCGTGGCCAGAACAGAACCCTCTTTCAGCAGAGGATAGACGGCGGGTTTGTGTTCAACCGGAGCGTCATCTATCAGAACGGCGCCTTCCAAATAGTGAACGACGCCAGACTGCGCCGACACGATTTCCTGAGCGGAAGCCATGCCAGAAACCAGAGTGCCTGAAACCAGGACGATGGATGCGAATGAAGCAAGCAGTCCCTGCCAGCGCATGAAAACCTCTTGTGAAGAGTTTACCGCTGTTTTGCTTATCGGAAACGGGTAGACTAGAAGTTTCCCAACTTAGCTTGCTGGATTCCGCGATGAACCTCATTGAAGAGCGGGCGTCGACCCCATCCGTTTACTCCCAACTCGTGTCGGTGGCACGGGTTGCGCCCCAGTTTGCAAACCGCCTGTGCGCTCGGCTGGAAACGGCAGAATCGATGCCCAGCGGCGTAAGCGGCTTACTTTTTGGAGCGCAATTCGGCGACGTGGTGACGGTGCAGGCATTTCGGTCCCTGCTGGAGACCGATATCGCAGCCATTTGTGCGGGAGAGCTGAATTGGGACGAGGTGGTGCGCGAACTTGCAAAATCCGCCGAGACAGACCCGGCCCTGGCGCCACTTGATGTTATCGGATGGTATTCATTCCGCGATTACGGCGGACTGAACCAGGACGACATCGGGTTCCACGAACGCTTGTTTGCCGCCGGTTCGAATGTTGCACTGCTGGTTCGGCGCGTGGACAGCGGATTCTTGCTGTTTGAGCTTTATGCACGCCCGGCAGACGGTCTGATAACGGAGAGAAACCATCGCTCGGGCGCCACTCGTTTCTCGCCTGCGGAGGCGATCACAGGAACCACCGACATTCCGCTGCGCGGGCGTTTAGAACAAACCGCGCTTGCCACTGTCGATCCGCGCGAGATCCAATATGGCGGATCGCAGCCGGGTCAAAGAGACCGTGACGCTTCAGCGCTGGAACGCCGGCGCACGATAATACCCGCTGAACTGCCCCTGGTCGAGCCACCGCCGCCCGCGTCGGCGAACTCGAGGAAGCTTGCCTGGATACTCTCAGGCGGTTTGTTTGCGGCCGCAGCGGCGGGAACCTTTGCTGTTCTTGTATTGAATGGCATTCCGTCTTCAGCCTCGAATTCGATTTTGCACGGCGTGCGCCCGGACAGCGGCTTGAACTTGCGCGTCGAAGCCCAAGGAGACCGGGTCTTACTGAGCTGGAGTCGCACCAATCCGGCTGTTCGCTCGGCCACGAGTGCGCTTCTCCGCATTGATGATGGCGGGCAACATCGGGACGTGCATCTGGAGCCGGCGCAAGTGGCAAATGGCGCCGTGTTGTACCGGCCGCACT
Organism: Terriglobia bacterium; assembly: GCA_963758445.1. Taxonomy (GTDB): domain Bacteria; phylum Acidobacteriota; class Terriglobia; order Bryobacterales; family Bryobacteraceae; genus Bog-105. The sequence continues at coordinate 117,972 of CAVWVR010000023.1, read as the reverse complement.
CCGATGACGTCAATTTCCGCCTGGAGATCCAGGCGTCCAACGGTTCTACTGAGGCGGAGAGCCTGCGCGTTCTCGATAGCGGCACGGCTGCCGGTCAACTACCCCTCGACATCAGTGCAAGCAGCTCACCGGAGCCGCTTCAGCCGGCGGCGCGTGCGGTGACAAATCCGTTGGGCAATTCGCCTGCCCCGGCCCATGTCTGGCGTGCGGCTCCCGAAAGCCGGCAGCCGGATCCCGTGAAATCGGAGCCGGTGGATCTCGAATCCAGACCGCCGTTGCAAGTAGCGGCTAGTACGGCTCCGAACAAATTCGACGTAAGCCGCTTGGGAGTGCCCGTGACTCCCCCTGCGCCGCAGCCGGCGACGGAAGTTGCGGCTGCAGCCACGCCGAAGCCGAGCGTGGAGAAACCGGTTGAGAAGCCGGTCGAGGTTCCGGTTCAGCAAGCGCGCGCGCCAGAGCCGAAGCCGATACCGGCAGTGCAGCAAACTCCGGAGGTTAAGCAACAAAGCTCCGCTCCAGCTCAGAACGTGACGCCCGCACCCGCCGCAGCGCCCGCACCGACGGTTGCGCAGCGCTTCACCGCACCGCGGGCGATTCGGCGAGTGCCGCCCGATATTTCGAAGCTGCCCCGCTCGCTGGCGGCATCAACCGGCGAAATTGAGGTGCTCGTCAGCGTGGACGAGAACGGGCACGTCACAGCGGCACGAGCAATGCCGGTCGGTCGCATACAGCCACAAAAGATGATGATTCTCGCGGAGAACACAGCCAAACAGTGGCTGTTCGAGCCGGCACGCCGGGACGGTCGACCGGTACCGGGCGAGCACTATATTATGTTTCAGTTTGGTGGGCGCTAACACCGGGCGTTAGCTATTGCGCCACTTGATATTGCAGCCGAGACTCGGCTTCTGCTCTGCGGAGACCGGCTTTCCCTGAAGGACGGCGTCGATAGCGGCACGCAGATCCTTTCCAGTCACCGGTATTTCGTTGCGCGGACGGCTCTCGTCGAGCTGACCACGATACACGAGCCGACGGTCTTCCCCGAACAGGAAAAAGTCGGGCGTGCAGGCGGCGTCGTAGGCACGCGCCACTTCTTGAGTTTCATCAAAACAATAGGGGAAGGTGAAGCCTAGTTCCACAGCCATTTCGCGCAGGCTGTCGGGGGCATCCTGAGGATGGCTTTGTGCGTCGTTGGAGGAGATGGCCACAATCCCCAGCGGCTGGTTGGCATAGTCCTCACCGATGCGCGCCAACTCCTTCTGTACATGCTTGACGTAGGGGCAATGGCGGCAGATGAACATGACCAGCAAGCCGCGTTTGCCAGCGAAATCGGCCAGGTTGACAGTCCTGCCCGAGACAACATCAGGAAGCTGAAAATCGGGCGCCGCCGTGCCTAACGGCAGCATGCTGGATTCTGTTCGAGACATGTGGTTTTCATGGCCAGCGTAGCAGGAGAATAGCTTCAGGTATGGAAAAAGCGAGTTTCGATCCAGGATTGACAACGCAGTACGCGGGCAGTCTGAAACGGGTAATCGATGAGAATGGCGAGTTCAACGTGTACCGCACCGGCTACACGTGGCACGATTTTCATCCATATCTGTTTCTGATTAACCTGACCTGGACGCAATTTCTAATGTTAGTTGTGGCGGCGTATGTGGTGGCGAATACGCTCTTCGCCGGCATATATATGCTGATTGGACAAGACAGCGTCTACGGCGCCAGTAAGGCATCAACCGGGGCGCGATTTCTGGAAGTGTGGTTTTTCAGTTCACATACGCTGACAACGGTAGGGTACGGCAACTTGTATCCGGTGGGAGTGGCTTCGAACGCGGTAGCTTCGTTCGAGGCGCTGGTTGGTTTGCTGGCTTTTGCGCTCGCCACCGGGCTGCTGTTCGGACGGTTCGCAAAGCCCTCGGCGCGGATTGGGTTCAGCCCGAATATCTTGGTTGCACCTTACGCGGAGGGAACCAGTCTGCAGTTCCGGGTGGTGAATCGAAGGCCAAACAATCTGATCGATCTCGAAGCCAGATTGACTCTAATGACGGTGGAAGACATGAATGGAAGGCTGGGAAGGCGCTACACAAGCCTGGCGCTGGAGCGCCCGCAGATTCTGTTCTTTCCACTTACTTGGACAGTGGTGCATCCCATCGACGAGAACAGCCCACTCTACGGCAAGACCGCCGAGGATCTAAAGCAAATGCAGGCCGAGGTGCTGGTGTTGATGAGAGGGTTCGACGACACCTTCGCTCAGATCGTTCACGCGCGCCATTCTTATCGCTATGACGAGGCTGTTTGGGGCGCCCGGTTTGCCCCTGCGTTCGACTTCGATCGTAGCGGCAACATGCACGTGGAAGTGAACAAGGTCGGCTTGCTGGAGCGCGCGCCTTTGCCCCAGGTGGAATCCTGAGACCTTAAGTATGGAGCCGCCGCCCCGCTGCATCTTCTGTCAGATCATCGGGCACGAACTGCCGGCTTACATCGTGCATGAGGACGAGCACTCGGTAGCGTTTCTCGATAGCCATCCACTTTTCCCGGGACACGTGTTGTTGTGCCCACGCATGCATTATGAGACGCTACTCGATTTGCCGCAGCGATTGAATGGCACCATGCTGACAACACGCAGTTTCTGGCGCAAGCGGTAGAAGTCAGCCGTCGACGCGGAAGGCACGTTCATTGCAGTGAACAACCACGTAAGCCAGACGGTGCCGCATCTGCACATTCATATTGTTCCGCGCAGACGGCGCGATGGGCTGCGTGGCTTCTTCTGGCCGCGACAGAACTATAAAGACGATGAAGCACGAGAAGCGGTGCGGGATGCGATCGAGCGCGAGATCGGGAAGGTGCGGCGTGAGGCTAACTGATTCCGAGACCCATCACACTCGAACCGGCGCCTTTCGAAAGCGCGTCAATCAAATGTTCGCGCCGCTCAAGCGCCTTATCGACGGCTGAATCCATAGCGACGCGATAGACGATGTAACCGATCACGAGCTCAATTCCGAGTACACCCCCCATTGCCCAGCTTTTGTCGAGCGCCCAGCGCGCAAGGAACGCAAAGCCCACGAGAGAGCACATTCCGATGGCGCAGAGGAGCATCCAGAGTTGCATTTTGCCGCCCGCCTGTTTGCGAAAAGTCTCCAGCGGGTTTATCGGGCGGGCCATGCTAATGGAAGTCATGTTGCCCACCGATAGAAAAAATATGCCGACGACGGCGGCGGCCAGCACGGCATTTAAGATGTTGATCGGAGTCAGCGCGATTCTTACGACGGCGGCTATGATGGCGACACAAACGGATTGAATGAGCACGAATGAGATGGCAGTAAGATTCTTTGCGATCAGCACCGTTCGGAAAGGAATAGGCGTGACGAAATAAATCTGGGTGCCCAGGCGGTCGAAGCCGAAGACGTTCAGAAGCAGCGAATCGCTGAGGATGAGTAGACCGTAGAGCGTAGTGATAACGAGAAAGTTATTGCTGAAGAAGGTGTCTCTTCCGTGACGCGCTTCGCTCAGCGTCATGGGGATGAAAACCAGCACGCTGAACACGCAGGCCATTCCGAACATGACGCGGAAGCGGGGCATGCGCAAAAGCGATCGATACTCCTTTTGCAGGAGAGCGGCGAGGGGGTCTTTGAACAGACGGTTTGGAAGGTTGGCGAGGCCGGCGAAGATAGATTCCTTGCGTATGCGTCCGGGGGCAAGTTCATCGGCCGAGGCCGCGACGCGAACACTTTCGTCGCGGTAAAGACCTTTTTCGAACTGCCTGCGCGCTAATGTGTAACACAAGTAGGTCCAGCCTGCGATGAGCGCGAAAGCGGCGGGCCAGTAACTCGCGCCGGCAGTGAGCAGGCCGACTTCACCCCAAGGGGTCCAAGGACTGTGCGCTGCGCTGAGCACGTATGGCAGCAACCGATGTCCCAACGAGGTGCGAACCAGGAGCTGGGGAATGACGCCGATGCTGACGATCAGTATGGCGAAGATCTCGCGGAACTTGTTGCGCGCGAAGGCCTGCAACACCCATTCGCGAATGGCGAGCGAGAGAAGCAGGTTGAAGGGTATGTAGAGCAGCAGCGCAAATGCATGGAAGCGAACGTCGGCGCGAAGAAACAGACCGATGATACCGATAGTAAGAACGATGATCATCTCCGGCGCCGTGGTGATACGCAGCAACACTTCGATGGCGAATAAAGTGCGGTGCTTGATAGGGTACGCCAGCAGCCGGCTCAACTGCAGCGACCAACCACCGGACAGGGTGAACAGCGGAACCAGCTGCCAGAACGCAAAGATGCAGATGAGAGCGACGGGTATCGCTTCATTTAGTCGATCGAGCGTGACTTCCGGCGACTGAACAATAACGGCCAGGAGAACCGCTATGGCGACGAAGGAGCCATACCAGAGGAGGCCAAGGAATCCGAGGAGGATTGAGCCGACACCGGTGCGCGGCAGATGATTGCGCGTGATGCGGAACTGCGCGGCGATCAGGGCGGCAATTTGAGACCACATACGTTAAAGCCAATCCAATTTTTCGCTGTAGCGCTCGGCGCCCACAATATTGACGAAGATGTCTTCGAGCGTGCTGACGCCTTCGGCGGCTTGCTGGCGGAGTTCGGCCATGGTGCCTTCAACGACCACCTTGCCCTTATTAATGATGGCTAGCTGGTCGCAGAGGCGTTCGACAACTTCCAGCACATGGGAAGTGAGAAAGACGGTCGCGCCGTGGTGGACCTGCTCCAGAAGAATGTCTTTCATGAGCCGCGCGCCGACTGCATCGACGCCTTCAAACGGTTCGTCCATGAGAAACAGGCGCGGACGGTGAATCAAAGCCGCAGCCATCGCGACACGTTTGCGCATGCCTTTCGAGTATTCGCCGATGATCTTGCGGTTACTCTCCTGAAGCTGAAAGAGTTCCAGCAACTCGCGTCCGCGCTCGCGCGCGAGCGGTTTCGGGAGACCATAGAGACGGCCTACGAACTCCAGATATTCGAGACCTTTTAAGTAATCGAAGAGCAGCGTGTCATCGGGAACAAGGCCGATCTGCTGGCGAACTTCGAACGACTTTTCGGGTAGAGGAAGGCCAAGCACCTCCATGCTTCCGGAGTCGGGCTTGGCCAGACCCATGAGCATTTTGATGGTGGTCGTCTTCCCTGCCCCATTCGGACCCAGAAAGCCGAAGAAGCAGCCTTGCGGGACGGTCACGGTTAAGCCATCCACGGCGTGAAAACCCGAATAGGTCTTGACCAGATCGCGGATGGCAATGGCCGGTACAAGCTGCGACGTTGCAGTCGCGCCGACGGCGGGATCAGGTTCGGTCAGAGGGATGGAGCTCATGGAAGTGTACCGGGGTGCATGTCGCGAAAGGCGCTCAGTAACGTACCAGTTTGACGCAAGATGGCCAGCTTTGCACGGGTCACCTGGGTTTCGGCGTCGTACATGGAGATCCAGCGATTGCTCTCTTCCAGGCGCGCTTGTTCCACCCGGCTCAGCGGGACGCGTCCCTCGCCATTTTGAGCGAGCAACACCGTGAGATCCTGGCGGGCGAGGTCAAGCTGCATACGCGCCAGATCGCGAAGCTTTTCCGCTTTCTCCCATTGCTCGTAGCTGTGGCGCGTATCGCTCAAAATGCGATTGCGCGTCTGATCCATTTGTATGCGGATCTTCTGCATGTCGGTCTGCGCCTGAGCCATATAGCCTTTGACCGCGGCGCCCACCAAAATGGGGATGCTTACGGACGCGCCGAGTTGGAAGTTGTTGCGCTGGAATTTTTGAAAGTATTGCTCATAGTTGTATTTCGCGAAGAGAGCGTATTGCGCAACGAGATCGACTTTGGGCTGGCGCGCGGCACGGTAAGAGCGCAGGTCGAGTTGCTTGGCGAGGACGTTGGAGCGCATCTGATTCAGTTCGCGGTTATTGCGAATGGCGCTGTCTGCGGCTTCGTCTTCGCTGGGCGGGACCAGGAGGTCAGCGGTGGGTGAATCGAGCGGCTTGACGCGGTCGGTAGCGGGATACCCGAGCGCGACGGCGAGCAGCATTTCGTAGTAGTCGCTGTCGAGCTTACCGGAATCGAGGCGCACCTGGGCGGATTCCAGATTGACGCGGGCGCGCGTGACCTCGACGGGCAGTTCGGAGCCTTCGTTGACGGAGGCGTTCATCACGCCGACGACTTTTTCGAGACTGGGTATTTGGGCGGTGATCTGCGCGCTATCGTGTTCGAATTCACTGGCGGTGAGGAAGAGATCGGCGGCCTGATAAGCGACGTCTTCGGCCTTGGCTTGAGCGCCGGATGCGGAGCCTCGCGCAGTTTCGCGAGCGGCGGCGAGGGTGTAGCGTTGCGAGCGATCATAGATGGACATCTGGGTTTTGACCTCAATGATGCTGGGCGCATTACCGTCGATGGAGTTGGGGTAGCCGTAGGTGTACGCGAGCCCGCTGCCGGCGTAGACCTTGGGACGAAAGGGATCGAGCGCAACGTAGACGCCTTCTTCGGCGCGCCGCTGGTCGAGGCGCGCGAGAGTGACGTCTGGGTTCTGACGCGCGGCCATTTCGAGCGCCTGCTGCAGAGTGAAGGAATGCACTTCGGCACCGGCGGGATTTGCGGCGGCGGCGGCGAGTGCGAGAGCGAAAGAGAGCCTTACGGTAAACACGCCTTTTATGCTATCGCCGGGGTGATGGAGTTGTTGCGGGGCTGTGACTAAGTTGGGCGCGGTGGAGTTGGTGGCTTGTTTGGCGCCGGATGGCGGCGGCGCGGGCGCGGAGTTCGGCGGCTTGTTGAGGGCGGTTGGTGGCTTCGAGGAGGGTTGGCGTAGTTTTCGAGGCAGAGTGCGACGAGGGGGTGATCGGGACCGAGGGCGTTTTCCCAGATTGCGAGGGCGCGTTGGTAAAGAGGTTCGGCTTTGTCGTACTCGCCTCGGTTGTAGTGAAGATAGGCCAAATTGTTCAGACTGTATGCGAGGTCCGGGTGGTCGGGCTCCAGAGTTCTCTCGCCGGATGGCGAGCGAGCGTAGGTACAGCGGCTCGGCTTTGTCGTATTCGCCGCGGCGGTCGTAGAGGGCGGCCAAGTTGTTCAGAGCGGAGGCGACGGACGGATGCGCGGGTCCATAGGCGTTCTCGGCGATAGCTAGAGAGCGTTGGTAGGACGGCTCTGCTTTGTCGTATTCACCTCGATTGGCATAAAGCAGTGCCAAGTTGTTCAGGCTTAGCGCGACACTCCGGTCCTCCGATCCTCGGACTTTTTCCTTGATAGCCAGCGAACGTTGGTAGAGAGGCTCGGCTTTGTCGTACTCGCCTCGGTTGTGATAGAGCTCAGCCAAGTTGTTTAAGTCTATCGCTACATTGGGATCTTCTGGCCCGAGGGCTGCCTGGTCAATGGCTAGCGACCGTTGGTGGAACAATTCAGCGTCGGCGTAGCGGGCGCGCTGGTTCAGGTAGAATCCGGCCCGACTGGACAGAAGGCCGGCTGGCCGAGCCTCCAGGTCGTATTTGTCGATTAGATCCGCGCAGGTGAGCACCTGCGGCAAAAAGCGTTCGCAGATCGGCCAATTGCGAAAGTCCGTTGGGTCTGGAAATACTTCATTCAGGGCAAGCACGGCGCGTTCTGCCCAACTGCGCTGCTCTTCGTCTGTCATCGCCTGCTTTATTGCTTGCTGCACCAGACGATGGATTTCCAGTGTTCTGGCGTTTGCGTCACGGCTCAGAAGAGAATACTTGAGAATTTCGGAGATCGCGTCGTTGAGGGCGAGCTCATCGGTCAAGAACTTCGCGAGGATTTCTTCGGGGATTGCATCGGGTGCGAGGAAGGCGCAGAGGCGAAGGAGATCGGCTGCGGCAGGATTTGCTTTCTCGATTTTTTCAAATGAGAGAGACCATGTCGTGGCGACCGGCGTCAGGATGGCTCGAGGCGAGCATACCGCGACGTTTGAGAAGTTCGCGGCGCGTGCTTTTTATATAGGTCGATGTAGCCGGTCAATCCGCAGCCGGTTTCTTCGATGTATGCGCCGGCTTGGTCGAGGGCGAGAGGAAGGCCGTCGAGAAGAGTGGTTGCGATTTCGCGAGCGGCTTTGCGATCGGAGTCGCTCGGGTTCTCGATGCGGGCTCGGCGTAAGAGAAGATCTGTGCCCTCTTCTGCGCCCATTTCTTTGATGTCGATACATTTGGCTGTCGTGCCGAGGGCGTGGGCGCGGGTGGTGAGGAGGATGTGGCCATTGCGGTCGGGGATGAAGGAGCGCGACCATCTCGATGTCGTCGGCGTTGTCGAGGATGAGCAGCCACTTTTGTCGTGAGGCGAGATGACGTTTGACTGCCTCTACTGCCTCCATCTGGTCCTTTGCCGTGGCTTCAGGAAGATTCAAGCGGTTAGCGATTGCCGCGTAGTCGGAAGTTAGTGCTTCGCGAGTTGCGGCGCTGACCCAGAAGATGTCTGTCGTACTCGCGCTCGTGGCGGTAAGCGTATTCCGTGGCTGTTTGGGTCTTGCCGACGCCGCCGAGTCCGCTTAAGGCTGCTCGGCCCTGGGTACGGAGCGCTTGCTCGATCTTGGCGAGGATATCTTCGCGGCCGGTGAATAGCAGGTTGCGTATCGGGACGTTGGACAGTCTTTCTGGTGGGAACTCATCGGGCTTACCGATGGCATCTCGGACCGCTTCGGCAACTTGAACAAGCGTTTGTTCCTGTGCGGCCTTGTTCATGCCGTTTAGCGGCTTGGATGGGTTATTCACGGCCTGGAACTGCGACAGATTTGTTTTGGTGAATTCGCTCGCGCTTACGATGACAGGAATGATAGTGACGCCCTGGGCCTTTGCGGCCGCTAAGAGCGGCGGAAGCTCATCCGAATTAATGAAGTCGGAAGCAATAAAGTCCGCGCTAACCAGCAGGATCGCTACCCTGGCAGCCGCGAGCGCTTTTTGTATTTCTTCGCGCCAATTGGCGCCAGCCTTGATTCTGGTATCGTCCCAGCGGTCGACGAGCCCATTCGCGCTCAAGGAGCTTTAGGTGGACTTGCAGCCGATCCAGCCACCTTTTATCTTTGTGGCTGTAGCTAATGAAGACCTGAGTGCGGGGCTGCTGACCCATCAGAGACTTCTATGCTAACGCTCAGAGGCGTGCGCAAGTTGGTATTCAGAAGTCGAAATTCGCCTGGCGCACGGCCTCTTCATATTTATCTCTCGCCTGCTTGACGGCCTTTTGTGCATCTTCTTGAGCGAAGTCGGCCTGCCGCCAAACATCTTCGGATCGCGCCGAGTGCCCGGTTTCGTCCAGCAACTGCTGACCTGTATGCTTTCGATCCAGCGCTGAATTGCATTCTGAAAGTTTGCTTTTAACAGGTCAAGGTCTTTGTGTTCCATGTTTGTTCCGCTGTTCCCCAGACCATTAGTGACACCGACGCGTTACAGCTTGAAGAATTTCAATTTGGTTGCAAGCCTCAGCGCACGCGCTCTTCGACGCGCTGTTCCCCAGCATTCTCGTTTGCCTCCAACAGCTGCTTGACGTTCTCGAGTTCGCGCTTCAGCCGAGATCCACGTCGCGCCAGGCTGATGACATAGACCATAACGATCAGCCACGCGGCCGTAAAGCCGTAAAACATGAATGTGAAATTTCGGGCGTCCATGATTTCCTTTCTCTGACCTAAACGGCGTGAGCGAGCCGGCGCAGCGAATCAATCTCGCGCGCCGTCGCTTCCTGCCGAGTGCGAATTAGAACCAGCGCCATCGCCACCAGCAGCAGCGCCAAAAAATTCAAATAGAAAATACGTTCCATCGCCGGGTCCATGTGTCCGCCGCCGGTGCGGATGCTCAGAACCGGTCCTGGATGCTGATTGCGGAACCACTCTATCGACTTCCACACGATCACCACATCCACGCAGCCAAATATGCACAGTGCAGCCGACAGACGCCCGCGCTGGGTCGGTTCATCAATCGCCTTCCGCAGCATCAAATAGCCGCTGAAGATGAGCACGCACACCAGCGCCGATGTCAGACGATAATCCCACGTCCACCAGATGCCCCAGATAATGCGCGCCCAGATACTGCCCGTGACGATGTTCACCAGTGAAAAGACAAGCGACACTTCCACGATCGAGGCCGCCAGCGCATCCCAGCGCAAATCTTTCGAGCTGAGATAGAGCACGCTGAACGTCAGCGCAACGAAGTACCCCGTCATGCCGACGATCGCCGCCGGCGCGTGAAAGAAGAGAATGCGATAGATTGCCCCCTGCATCGCCTCATCGGGCAGCGCCAGAAACATCTCATAGAGGTCATACGACAGCAGGGCCGCCGCCGCGATAGCGAATACAATCACTAACTTTTCGCGCATAACTCCAGATATCCTTTACTTCTAGTTCACCAAAATTGTTTCCGCCAGCGCTACCGCAAGCGATGTAAATACAATGTCGAACACCAGCAGCACCTTCGCCCAGAGCCATTCGTAACTAGTAAACGGCTGATTGGCCAGCAGCGTATTCGTCATTTCGATTGCGCCAATCAGGAGCGGAATCAGCAGCGGATAGATGATCACGGGCAGCATCAGCTCGCGCAGACGCAGATTGACCGTCAACGCGCCAAACACAGAACCAACAATCGCAATTCCCCAAGTCGCCAGACCGCACGTCAACACCAGTTCGCCCGGATGAAGCCACCAGCGCATGTTGTAGAAGATGCCGAAAACGCAGAGCGAAACCACTTCCACCATTAGCAGCAACACAAAAACGCCAATGGCTTTCCCCAGCAGGAGACTGGATGGAACCAGCGGCGAAGCAAGCAGCGTATCGAGGCACTCATTCGGAAGCTCGCGCGAAAATCCGCGATTGAATACCAGCGCCCCGGCGAATGCGAACGTCAGCCACAACAAGCCGCCCGCGAGTTCGTGGATGGCATCTGAAAACGGATCGAACGCGAAGCTGAACAGCAGCAAAATCGCGACGGAAAATGCACCCGCGGCGTTAATGGATTCCTTCGTTCGAAGCTCAACCGCAAGGTCTTTGCGCGCTACTGAAAATACTTGCTGGAGCGCTCTCACGCCGCGCCCAGTTCCGTATGCAGCCGATAAAGAAGCGCTGGATCGTCCAGCATCTCTTGCGTGCGCTCACCCGTATAGCGCAATTTCCCGTTTTCAATCAGCGCCACATGCGAAGCGATCGCCAAGCGCCTCACGCAATTGATGCGTAGAGAGAACAATGGTCGCGTTTCGCTGCCGTGCCTCGACGAGTAACTCGCTGAGCATCGCGATGGCACGGTCATCTAAAGAAGTAAACGGCTCGTCCAGCAGCAGAACATTCGGTTCATGCAGAAACGCGCGCGCTAGAGCAAGCCGCTGACGCATGCCACGCGAAAACTGCCGTACCGGCATAGCCGCAACACGCTCCAGACCGACGCGCTTCAACCAGGCTTGGACGCGGTCACGTACATTCGGCACGTCCGCAATCTGCGCAAAAAACCGCAAATTCTCTTGCGCCGACAAGTCTTCGTACACTCCAATCCCGTGACCAAGGAATCCGCTGCGCCGCCGTGTTTCGCTCGCCCTCGGAGCAGTTCCGAACAACCGAACGCTGCCGCGTTGGAAATGCGAAAGGCCGGCCAGTATGCGCAACAGCGTCGTCTTGCCCGCCCCATTGCGCCCTAGCAAAGCGCAGCAGGAACCCTCCGCGATCTGCAGCGTGCAATCGCGCAGCGCCGGATAATCGCCGTAGTACTTCCAGATGTGATCGATCTCGATCGCCGGGTTCATGGGTCGCCGCTACGCTAGTCTCCGTAGGGCGAACGCACCGGAGAACTGCGAAACAGAAACACCAGCCCCACGCCGAGAATCCCGAACGCAAGCGCCAGCATCCAGCCCATGTGTGCATAGATCTGCGGATTGGCTTGCACCACTTGCGGACGGTCGGAATCGTCCTCGTCTGCGGCGGTATCCTGCTGATGCAGCGAACCAACCCCTGCGATATTGAATGAAAACAGATCCGGCGCTGTGACGTTGTAAATCGTCGCTTGCGTCTTCGGCTCTGTCCCGATCTGCTGAATGTCGTCGCCGCTGAGCGTCACACCAGGCGGCGCAATCAAGCGCAACGGGCTACTCGGCATTCCTTTCACGCTCACCACACGGCCATGGAAAAGGAACGGCGATCCCGCGGGCAGAACGTAGCTGACGTCAAACTCAGTCCCGCCGGGCTTGATGGGGAAATCCACTTTGAACACGTCTGTTTCGTTCGTCTTCTCGGCGGGGCGCGGCAGCGGCATTCCTTGCGGCCCCTGGGCTTGCACGCGCACTTGTCCATTCGCCGCGGGGGGCAGATAGAATCGCAACTCACCGGTTTCGGGATTGATAAAGGTTGTGGTGGAATCGTTCTGCATCAGCACGGTTTCGGAAACCGCGATCTGGCTGCTGTTCGGCTCAATCACCAACATCTGCTGAGCGACATGCGCAACCGCCGGCGATTTGCTTGCTTCAAATATGTCCAGCTCCACATTCGACGTCGGAATGTTGGGCGTCATCAGCTTGTTGTAGTTCACGCCCTTGTAGTTCGCTTGCAGGAGCTGCGGGCCGCCGCCCGGCTCGTCTTGCGCAAATCCAAAATGACCCGCGGCATCGCTTACTGTTGTGCCGATGGTGCGCATGCCGCCTTGTCCGGGCTTCACGAGCGTGACGTTAACCCCAGCCTGCGGCTTGCCTGTGGTGCGATTGACGACTGTGCCGTCGATTGCGGCCTGCAGTGAACCGGCGATAAGCAGCGCAAGAAGGAGTCTCATGCCATCGCCTTTCCGCATTCGCCGCAGAACTTCAGGCTCTGCGCGAACGAAGCTCCGCAGTGAGGACACAGCGTTCCGGTGAGCTTCGGAGCTGGCTTTACTGCCGCGGCCCCCGCACTATGCAGGCCGGCTCGTTTGCCGACGTCTTCTGTTTCGGCCAGGACCAGCGCTAGCTCCTTCTGCAGCGCCAGCTTTGTCTGCTGATAGTCTTCATTCGACAACTTGCCCAGCCGATATTCAAACTGAAGGTCGCGCAAGTTATCGTAGATGGCCTGCTTCCTATCAAGCAGATGCTGAATGGGGGAGACCGGAATGGGCTGCGGGATGTCGCGATCGCGAACAAAAAGTGTGTAGTACAGAGCCGCGATAACCAGCGCGCTCGCCAGGACGAGAATCATTTGCGTGCTTCGGGAGTCTCGTCTAACTCGCTTTCTATCTGGCTCCGAAAGCGCTCCATGGTCGCTTGGTCCGCCACGGAAATCACCTCCGGCGCCTTCTGATTGCGCTTCACGTAGCGGGTGTAAACCAGAAATCCCACGCCTAGCGCCACGGCAGGCATGATCCACGTGATGAACCCTCCGAAAGTGCCGGCCGGCGGCGCGGCCAATGCAACGATGCCTTCCTCGCGCACAATCGTGCTGATTATGTCCGTATCCGACATGCCCGTCATCTTCATCTGTTGAATGCGGTGGCGCATGGGATCGGCCGAACTGCAGCGCAGCATCGGGCAATTGCCTACGGTATTGCGGCACCCTCCGCAACGGCACGCCAGATGTTCACCGACACGCATAACGTCCGGCGTCATGTAGGATGTCGGGTCCTGCGCGACTAAGGCGGCAACCACCACACAGCAGGCAAATAACAGCTTAAGAGTTAACCGTCGCAGGCGCGCTCGCAATGCCGACTACCTCCGTTCGCGCGTATTGCAGCCGCACTTTGCCGGGGATCAAACAGATGAGTGTTCCGAACAGAAGTACAAAGTAGCCGATCCAAATGCAGGTCACCAGAGGAAACAAATAGATCTGGAATATGGCCTTGCTGTTGTCCGGCAGCACACCCGAAAAGTTCACGTAAAGATCTTCGTTGAGGCGCCGGCGTATGCCGACAATCGAACTCTGTTCCTGGCTGTTCGTGTAAACGCGCACTTCCGGATCGAGTTGATCTATCGCCTTCCCGTCGCGCGAAACTTCAATGGCGGCATGGCTAAATTTATAGTCCGACGTCTCACCGTCATTCACGCTGACCAGTTTCAGGTCATAGCGCCCGAAGTGCAGACTATCGTTCAATCCCAGATTCCGCGTTTCATGCTGGTTGAACGCGCTGCCGGTGAATCCAATGAACATGATCACAATGCCGACGTGCACCAGGTACCCGCCGTAGCGCCGCGTATTGCGCCAGGTCAATTCGAAAGCGGCCTTGGGTAAACTCATTCCCTCTTTGGCTTGAATCGCGCGCGACCCTTTCCAGAACTCGCTCGCAACCGTCGTCAGAACAAACGCACACAGTCCGAATGAGATCAGCGGAGCGATGTCGTGTATGCCCGCGGCAGCCAGCGAAATGCTCACTGCGATGCCGACCACAGCTGGTAGAAGAAAGGCGCGTTTGAGACTGTTGACCGAACTCTTGCGCCAGGCGATGAGCGGCCCCACGCCGGTTAGGAAGATCAGGAAGAGCGCAATAGGTACGTTGACGCGGGTGTAGTACGGCGCATCGATGGTTTCCTTCTCGCCCGTTAACGCCTCCATGACGACCGGGAACAGCGTGCCCCAGAGGATTGCAAAACAGCTCGCCAAAAGAATCAGGTTGTTGAACAGGAAACTCGATTCGCGCGAGATAACGCTCTCCAGCTTCACTTCGCTTCGGAGGTAGGGGAGATTCTTGACGATCGCGAACGCCGTAAGCGCCGTGGCGCCGATCACAAAGCTGGTGAAGTACGGCTTCACCGGCGACTGCGCGAACGCGTGAACAGAAGCCACCAGTCCCGTGCGCGTAAGCGTCGTGCCCAGGATGCTGAGCAGGAACGTGGCCGATACCAGAACCATGTTCCAGACCTTCATCATGCCCTTCTTTTCCTGCATCATCACCGAGTGCAGAAACGCCGTCGCGGTGATCCAGGGCATTAGGGACGCATTCTCTACCGGGTCCCATCCCCAATAACCGCCCCAGCCAAGCACCGTGTACGCCCAGCCCATGCCGAGCAGAACCCCTGTGCTCTGAAACAGCCATGTGACGATGGCCCAGCGGCGCGTCGTGTGGATCCAGCCTTCGCCCGGTTGGCGCGTAATTAAGGACGCCATCGCAAACGCAAACGGCACCGAGCAGCCGACGTAACCCAGGTACAAGAACGGCGGATGAATCGCCATGGTCCACCACTGCAGCAGCGGACTCAACCCGTTTCCGTCGCCGACGTCGATGACGCCCCTGCCCGCCATGAGCATCTGGAACGGGCTCGCAACAAAGGTGATCATCCCGACGAAGAACGCGAGCGTGGTCATCATGATCGCAACCACCAGCGGCATCATGTCGCGGAATTTGCGGCGATTGGTGTACACCGCAACCGCGGAATAAGTCGAAAGCAGCCAGCTCCAGAACAGCAGCGAACCTTGTTGGCCGCCCCACCAGGCTGTGAACTTATAGATGGTGGGCATCGCCTTGTCGGTATGCGCCGCGACGTAGGCAACCCGGTAATCACCCTGAATCAGAAGCGTGATCAGAATGCCCGATGCGATGGTGAGCAGCGCCCAAACGGCGTAAACCGCCCGTTCCGCGCTGATGGTGAGGAATGGCCGGCGCGCGTACTTGCCGCTGACCGCCGCTACGACTGAGAAAACCGCCAGGCAGAAAGCCAGCAGAATGGAGAGAGCGCCAACATTTTCCATTTACTTCGTAAGATTATGAACTGGCCGTGGCAGGTTCATGAGTCACCCGCTGCGCCGGCTTGGCCTCATATTTAGACGCGCATTTCGCCTGGATGTGATTTGCCTCGAACTGGCCGTTGGAGGCGAGCCGCCCTTCCGCCAGCGCCTGCGCGTTGTCCTTGAAAGTGTCCGGCAGGGGATCCGTTCCGATGTACACAACGCTCAATATCTGAGCGCCCTGGTGAAGCTGGAACGTCACGCGGCTGCCGTTCTTCACAATGGATCCCGGCTCGACATCGCCACCTACTCGAAGATGCTGGCCCTGCGCCTGCGAGCCCATTTTTTCGAGTTCGGGGATGGTTTTGTAGTAGGTCTTGGTATCCTTGACGCCGCTGAAAGCCAGCCACACAAGCGATCCAACGATCAGGACCATAAGTGTCCCAAACTTCAGGTATGTATTCATTACTTTTGGGGGCCTTATTCATCAGTATATCGACGTGCAGAGGGGCCGGTGAAGCATAAACGGATAACGCGCCGCAAAACCAGCGTCTACGGGGTTTGAAGGAACCCGTGGGCCTTCACGCCCGGTGCGATTTTCGCTACCTCCAGCAAGAAGCGCCTCGCGACGCGCAGCATTGCGAACTCTTCGACATCGCGGCGGCCTGCCTCGCTGAGTGCGGCACGTAAGTCCGGATTTTGATACAGACGGAGAATCGACTCGGCGAGCGCTTCTGCATTCCCCGGCTCTACAACAATCCCATTGCGAACCACTTCCGGCACTGCAGCGGCGCGCGCCGCTACAATCGGTTTCCCAGCCGCCATCGCCTCCAGGAACACAATGCCGAAGCCTTCCTGAACGCTAGGCAGGCAGAATATATCCGCGCGGTTATACTCCGCAGCCAATTGGTTCAGGCTAACATCGCCGAGCCAGCATACGGTGCGTTCCAGACCCAGATCTGAACAGATTCGATCGAGTCTCTCCGACTCCGGACCATTCCCGGCAATCCGAACCTCGAGCGCCGGAATGCGCCCCCGCAATAAGCCAGTTGCCTGCAGCAGCACGTCCAAACGTTTGCGAGGATAGAACCGGCACACCGAGAAAACCGTGAATTTTCGCGGATCGGGCTGGGCTGGATTCGCGTGGAACAGGTTCCGCCACTTCTCGAGATCGATTAATTCTGGAACCACTGCCGCGTTCTTTACACCATAGAGATCCGCGAGACGTCTAGCGCAATATTGGCTAGGCGTGATCACTAACCCGGCACGCCTCGCATGTCTGGCTTCGAGCCGCGCCTGCAGCGCCAGGCTAGCGCGCGTCGCGCCGGTCTCAAAACGAACTGCATCGCCCAAAACCCCCTTGATACACGCGACATGCGGTGAATCGCGCCGGCCCGCGACTGCATAGCCATCGGCATCGATTCCCACCGTTGCATCTCCATCGAGCTTCCGCCAACGCAACGTCTCGTTGAACCATATACGCGTCAGCGTATAGATGGGCATCTGCACTCGCGGAGTAACCATCTCGACCTCAGTGCCGAGTTGGCGAAGCCCTTCTACCAACGTCCGCGTTCCGACGTAGCAACCGCTTCCCAGGCGCACGTTCAGCGGGATGGCGGTGATGAACTGAAGTTGGCTCACGTATCAGGTCCAGAGCGTCCGGGCAGATGAATCGCCTAAACTCGTGGTGGCTCCCCGGGCTGTTCTTGGCGAACGATTTTACCGTTCCCGGAGTTGCCATAAACAGGGGAGACGGCCAGAACCCTGCTCCACCTGACGTAATCCACCCGCCGCTCTAGCAAGCACCCTCGCTTTCCTGCCGCCGTCCTCCTTCGGTCCGCGATTCAGAAGCGGGACACAGCAAAACCCGCTTCTTGGGTTCACAGGAACGACGATCCCGGCGCGCGATTTGTTTCTCCTGAGACCGCGCGCCCGAACGGCCCGGCTTTACTCAGCGTCTGTCCCCGTGCATCCTTTCAGGAGCTTGAGCATCTTTAATGTTGGTTGTTTCCAAATATGAAGTCCCTTAAAGGTATCCACCATGTCACCGCGATCACTGGCGACGCCCAGAAGAACGCGGATTTCTACACCGGCCCGTTGGGGCTCCGGCTTGTAAAGAAGACCGTCAATTTTGACGACCCGGGCAGCTACCACCTCTACTATGGCGACCGTATTGGTTCCCCCGGAACCCTACTCACCTTTTTTGAATGGCCTGACGCAGCGCCCGGCAAAACGGGCGCGGGTGAGCCGGTCGCCATTGTCTATGCGGTTCCGGAAGGAAGCATCGAATGGTGGCGCGAGCATCTGGCTGATTACGACGCCAAACTGGTGGGCGGCAGGCTTACCGTTCACGATCCGGACGGTATGCGCATCGAACTGATTGAGACGCCCGGCCAAGGCGAAACGCCGCATGCGATCAAGCGCATTGAGGCGATAGTACTTTCGCTCGGCGTCCCGGAGCGGTCACATGCTCTATATACCAATGAACTAGGGTTCACCGAAGAGATTTCCGGCGGCCAGCGCTACAAAGTTGGCGAAAGCTCAGTGGATATCGAAACCCCTGTTGGTTCAGGGCGCGGTCGTGTCGGCGCTGGTTCCATCCACCACGTGGCGTTCCGGGTCGATGACGACGCGGCGCAGCGTGAATGGCTGCACAAGCTGAATGCGCTCGGCCTGAACGTCTCGCCCGTGATGGACCGCAAGTACTTCCATTCCATATATTTCCGTGAACGCAATGGCGTGTTGTTTGAGCTGGCGACGGATGGCCCCGGAATGGATGTCGACGAACGGGTTGATCATCTGGGCGAAAGTTTGGCGCTGCCGGCCGAATATGAAGGAATGCGCGCGACCCTGGAACGTACCTTGACCCCCATCAAAGTGGGGCAAAAGCGCGCGCTTGCGCACGCATGACGCAGACGGAACTCGGGTTTCAATACCGCTTCGAGCCCGCTCAGGACTCGTCGGCGCCCACACTGCTGTTGCTGCACGGCACCGGCGGCGATGAAAATGATTTGCTTCCGCTGGGCCGGATGATCGCGCCAGGCGCGGCGCTGCTGAGCGTGCGCGGACAGGTGCTCGAGAACGGCATGCCGCGTTTCTTCCGGAGGATCGCAGAAGGCGTATTCGATCAGGAAGATCTGGCCCGGCGCACCGAAGAACTCGCCAGGTTCATTGAAAACAAGCTGAACGGCAATCCACCCATTGCGCTGGGCTTTTCAAACGGCGCCAACATCGCGGCCAGCCTGTTGCTTCGCTATCCCGAAACCTTGGCCGGGGCGATTCTCATGCGGGCAATGGTTCCCTTCATTCCTCAACAAGTTCCGGATCTCAAGGGCAAGCGGGTTCTGATTCTGAGCGGCAGGCAGGACCCGATTGTTCCTCTCGATCAGCCGCCAACCCTAGCCGATCTGTTCCGGTCCGGCGGTGCCGACGTGACGCTGGACTGGGCGGGAGCGGGTCACAATCTGACACAGGGCGAGGTGACCCGTGCACGTGAATGGTTGAAAGAGCACTTCGCCTGACAGTACACTACGGTCATTGGGATTCGCTTGGCCAGCCCGCTGAAGACATTGCCGCCGTTCGGACGCCAGCACGTCTCGGCGCGCCGGATCGCCAGTCTGGCAGATGGGCCGGGCCTGTTCCAAGGGCAGCGCTGGTTTGTCCGCGAGAAAACCTGGATTAACGAACAACATCTGCAGCTCTGCCGCGTACCGGCCGCGACGTTCTTCGAGCAGCCCCGGGCAGAGTGGTTTCGAACGCAAATCAACGCCCTCGGCTGGACCGCAAAGCTCGATCGCGCCGGCAACATGCTGGCACGCTTCGGATCGAGCGAGGGTAGCGAGTACACCCTCGTGGTTTCAGCGCATCTCGATACCGTGTTCGCCCCTGCCCGGCCGGAAGACATCTACTTTGGCGCGGATGGCCGGATGTTTGGTCCGGGAACCTCCGATAACGGCGCCGGCCTTGCTGCCCTGCTTGCGCTCGCGCGCGTATTGAACGAAACGCCGGACCTTCACAGCCTTGCTGCAGAGATCCTCTTAGTTGCCAACGTTGGCGAAGAGGGCGAAGGCAACCTCAATGGCATGCGCTATCTGTGCCGCCAGTTGCCGGAGCTGGCGCGAGTCAAAGCGTTCCTGGTTCTGGATGGTCCTTCTACCGATCACATCACGGCGCAAGCCTTGGCCAGCCGCCGGTTTGAAGTGAGTTTTACCGGGCCGGGCGGCCACAGTTGGAACGATTCAGGCACACCTAATCCGGTACACGCCATCAGCGCCGCAATCAGCGCGTTTGTCCAAAGCGCCGAATCCATCTGCGCGGGCGGTCGAGGTCGCTGCTCCTACAATTTCGGCGTGCTGGAGGGCGGCGCCAGCATCAACTCCATCCCTTCGAATGCGCGGGCCAAGCTGGACGTGCGCTCCGAAGAACCGAATCTGCTGGACGAACTCTCGGGAGCTTTGACCTCGGCGGTTGAAGCAGCGCTCGAACGCGAGAACCGTGCTGTGCGGGGCAACCGGCTCGGGGCCAAGATCAAGGAACTCGGTTCGCGGCCTGGAGGCAAGCTGCCGGATCACGCTCCGCTGCTGCAGATCATTCAAGCGGTGGATGCTTATCTGCATGTGCGCTCGCGCGTAGACTGCGCTTCGACCGATGCGAACGTACCGCTGTCACTCGGCATGCCGGCCATTTCCCTGGGCGCCGGAGGTCAGGGCGGCGGCGCGCACACGCTGCAGGAGTGGTATCAGCCGGACGGGCGTGAATTGGGTTTGCGGCGCATACTGCTGACGCTTGCCGCACTGGCTGAACGCTCTGGTTCAGGCAGTGAGTAGCGGGCCAGCGCAAAGACACTGGACTGCCGACCTCGCGCTCGTCATCGTTGCTCTGCTCTGGGGCGCAACCTTCGTCATTGTCAAACGCGCATTGGTCGAGATCTCGACCATGTATTTCCTGGCGGTGCGCTTCACTGCGGCGTCGCTATTTATGCTGGCGATATTCCTGCCGGCTTTCAGGCGAGCGGACCGGCATCAAATCTGGCGTGGACTGCGCGGCGGCTTCACTGCGGGTTTGTTTTTATGGCTCGGCTATGTGCTGCAGACTTTCGGCCTCAAGTACACCACTGCGGGTAACTCGGGCTTCCTTACAGGCCTGTATATCGTTCTCGTTCCGCTGATCAGCGCGGCTGTATATAAGCGCTGGCCGCAAAGCCGCGAACTGGCGGGGATCGGAATAGCCACAACGGGGATGGTGGTCATGACCGTGCCGGATCTTGACGCGCAATTTCACATGAACCGTGGCGACGCGCTGACCGTCGGTTGCGCGGCTGCGTTTGCGTGTCATCTGCTGGTACTCGGGTACTTCTCACAACGCGAGTTCTTTCCGGCCGTGGCACTCGGTCAGATTGTCTGTACAGCGCTGCTATCCGTCTTATGCCTCCCCATCGAGCACCCTACGGCGGTTTGGAGCGCTAACGTCATCGGCGCAATTTGTGTGACGGCGCTCTTCGCTACCGCACTGGCGTTCGCTCTGCAGACGTGGGCACAGCAATACACAACGGCGACGCGAACTGCGTTGATATTCGCGCTGGAACCGGTGTTCGCGCTGGTCACCGCGGTGGTTGCCGGCGGCGAACGGCTCACCATTGCGGCGGTGGTTGGCGGGGCGCTGATCCTTTCCGGGATTCTGGCCGTCGAATTGAAACCCGCGCGCAGTTCATGACATCCGAGAGGAGAGGAGCCGGTGCGCGACTCTTCTCTATACTAATAAGTACAGCTCGCGAAAGGGTCTCTCATGCCGTTCCTCCATAAGTTGAAGCAGCCGACTGTGCTGAGCTTTGTGCTCCTGCTCTGTACTTTAGTCATCGGCATCGTCATTGGAACGGTTATCAACACCGGCGTTCGAGCCGACAAACAGAACGCGCCTTCCGGCGCGCCCGATGCGACACCGCTCACCATTCCGACGGCCGTTCCGATCACCACTGAGTTCACCAAGCTCGCTAAGCGCGTGGAGCCGTCGGTGGTCTACATTGAATCCGATTACCTGCCGAAGCCCGGGCTTACCGCCAAGCGAGGACAACATCACCGGGACGATTCTGAAGATCCCGACAGCAGCGATACACCCAAGCACGGCGACCCTTCGGACATGCTGAAAAGGTTCTTCGGCGGTGATGATCAACAGACTCTGCGCACCGAAGGATCGGGAACCGGCTTCATCGTTGACAGGAACGGCTACATCATTACGAACAACCATGTGATCGAAAAAGCGGACCGGGTGAAGGTGCGGCTGGCGGGCGAGGACACGGATTACAGAGCCAAGATCATCGGGTATGACAGCGAGACCGACTTGGCCGTTCTAAAGATCGACACTAAGCAATCGCTCGATCCCGTGCAGATTGGCAACTCCGATAGCGTCC
Organism: Terriglobia bacterium; assembly: GCA_963758445.1. Taxonomy (GTDB): domain Bacteria; phylum Acidobacteriota; class Terriglobia; order Bryobacterales; family Bryobacteraceae; genus Bog-105. The sequence continues at coordinate 95,991 of CAVWVR010000023.1, read as the reverse complement.
AGACGGGCGATTGGGTGATTGCTATTGGCTCTCCCTTCGGCCTGCAAGCGACCGTGACCGCGGGAATCATCAGTGCCCAGCGGACCAACCGTGATCTGCCCGGCGCCGGGACGTTCCAGAATTTCCTGCAGACCGACGCGGCCATCAATCCGGGCAACAGCGGCGGGCCACTGCTCAACACCCGCGGCGAAGTCATCGGTGTCAACACGATGATTGCGACTCGCAGCGGGTCCTATGAAGGCATTGGTTTTGCACTGCCTTCGAACATCGCGGTCAAGATTTACAACGACATCATCAAGCAGGGCCGGGTGGTGCGCGGCTCCATCGGCATCAAGTTTACGCGCGCCGGGAGAGAGACCGATACGCTCGAAGCCTTCGGACTGGATCACGGCGTTTTGGTTGAGAGCGTGTCGCCCGAAGGGCCGGCCGGCAAAGCAGGATTGAAAGCAGATGACGTGATCGTCGCCATGAACGATCGTCCGGTGAAGGACGGCCAGGAGCTGGTCAAGAAAGTCGCTGACATGCCGATCGGCTCGACGGCTATGTTCACGGTGGATCGCGACGGCAAGCGGCTGGATTATAAGGTTGCGATCGGTGAGCGCTCGGTGGTGTGGCAAGGTGAGCCGGAATTAGGCGAATCGAAGCCTGCGGATGTGGGCGTGCCCGCTCCGAAGGCCACGATTGCCCCGGCCAAGTTCGGCATGGCGATTCAGCGGCTGACGCCGCGCGAGCGCAAGGACTTGCAGATCGATGCCAGTAACGGTGTGAAGGTGGCCTCGGTAGATCCCGGTTCCTTCGCCGATGACATCGGCATGCAGGAAGGCGACGCCATTATCTCCATCAACCGCCATCCCATCCTCTCGCCCGATGATGTGATGAAGTTGGAAGCCGGCCTCAAGCCCGGCCAGGCTGTCGCCGTACACATCGTCCGCGGCGCCGGCCCGAACGGGACAAGGCACGCCATACCTGAACGCTTCTATTTAGCCGGAAAGCTGCCGGAAAACTAGGCAAGACCGATTTGTCTGGTCGTCGCGATCCGCTTGATGAATGCACCGGATTTGATTGGGATGAAGCAAACACACTTAAGAATTGGGATCGCCACCGGGTAACACCGGAAGAGGCGGAAGATGTCTTCTTCAATGAGCCGCTTGTGGTACGTAGCGATGGTAGCCATGCACGGGCCGAGAAACGATACTATGCATTGGGACGTTCGGACAAGGATCGACTATTGTTCGTGTCCTTTACCATCCGTCGAAGGTTGATCCGGGTCATCTCTGTCCGGGATATGAATCAGCGAGAGCGAACAGCCTATGAGCAGCACGAAAAAGAAAGTTCCTGATTTTCGGACTGAAGAAAACGAGCGAGAGTTTTGGTCTACTCACGACTCAACGGAGTTCGTCGACTGGAGCGCAGGCAGCACGCGCAAGCTCACAAAGCTGAAGCCTACCCTGAGAACTATTTCGGTTCGTTTACCCGCGTCGATGATCGAGGATCTAAAAGTTATCGCGAATAAGCGGGACGTGTCTTATCAGTCTCTGCTGAAGTTGTTTCTCGCAGAGCGCCTGGAACGCGAACGCCGACGGGCTTAGGACTTTCCCAGATGTGCTGCTTCGAAGGCTACAGCAGCTTCGCGGCGCATTTCGCAAATAGGTTAGCGTGAAATCAGCGCCGGCGCGGCGGATGCTGGTCAGGGATTCAAGCATGGTGCGCTCGAGATCGAGCCAACCGTTTTTCGCGGCCGCCATGATCATGCTGAATTCGCCACTGACCTGATAGGCGCCCAACGGAACATCGAAGACATCGCGCGCCTGGCGGATGATATCGAGGTACGGCATGGCGGGCTTGATCAGGATCATGTCGGCGCCTTCTTCGAGATCCAGTTCGATTTCGCGTAGAGCTTCGCGGCCGTTCGATGGATCCATCTGATAGCTGCGGCGATCGCCGAACTGCGGCGCCGATTCGGCGGCTTCGCGAAACGGACCGTAGAACACCGACGCGTACTTGGCCGCATACGACAGGATCGGCATATTGATGAAATCGGCTTCGTCGAGCGCCATTCGAATCGCTTCGACACGCCCGTCCATCATGTCGCTCGGTGCAACGATGTCGGCCCCCGCTGTCGCGTGCGAAACTGCGGTCTTGGCGAGCCATTCAAGCGTGATGTCGTTATCGACATCATTATCTTTTACGAAGCCGCAATGGCCGTGGCTGGTGTATTCGCAGTTGCAAACGTCGGTGATGACCAGCAGGTCTGATACTTCGCGCTTGATGGCGCGAATCGCGCGCTGGGTGATCCCGTCAGCGGCGTAGGCGCCCGACGCCAGCTCGTCTTTCTCTCCCGGAATCCCAAATAAAATCACGCCGCCGATTCCCAGGGTGCGGCACTCTTCACACTCGCGCACCAGATTGTCGATCGAGATCTGCGCATGCCCCGGCATGGAGCTGATCTCCTTGCGAATGCCTTCTCCGGGAACTACGAACAAGGGCAAAATAAACTGCGACGGCGCGAGTTGCGTCTCGCGAACCAACCGTCTGATGGATTCAGACGAACGGAGACGCCGCGGGCGATGTATGGGAAATGCCATAACGTTACTTTCTAAGTATGAAGGCCGCGAAACGCTGGTTCGTGTCAGGGACCGTCCAAGGCGTCGGATTCCGATATTTCGTCCAGAATAAGGCCCACGAACACGGCTTAAGCGGCTGGGCCCGAAACCTCGATGACGGGCGGGTAGAAGTTTATGCCGTCGGCCCCCAAAAAAGTCTAAGTCAACTTGCTGCGGCTCTACACTTGGGACCACGAATGGCCGATGTACGACATGTAGAAGAGCGTGAGGCGCCGGTGGAAAATCTCAGCGGATTTTCCGTCAAATGAGAAGGTGCTATAAAGCGGAGAGCGCCGCATACGCCTGGTTGACCACTTGATTCATCTGCGCGAGGCACTGTTCCACGATGGCAGCCTCTTTCTGGGCGAGCGCCCAGTCCTTGCTATCCACCGCTTCCCGGATGCCGGGCAGAGTTTTCACTCCATAGCCGGTGTAGAAGCCCGGCGCGTAAATCTGATGCTTGTACCAATCTCGATTGGGCAAGCCCTCGGGCCGCGTCAGCACGCGTTCCGTTCGCATCAGTGCCGCATTGAGCGTCTTCACTTGGGCAGTTATCCAAGCCGCCTTTCTCCGAGACTGTTTTTAGCAAGGCATCATACTTGACACCACTGTCGTTGAGCTGCTTGACCTGAGCGCGGAGTGCGGTGAAATCGAGCTTCTGCCCGCTCTTTTCGGCCTCTTTCTGGATCTCATCAAGATAGGTGCCAACAGTCTTCGAAAAATGTCCGAATTCAAACGGCAGAATGGTCGAATCGCCCAGCCGCATCAGCGCCGTGGCAGTGTATTGCGAAAGCGCGCGCCCATCCACAAAGTCACTGTCAGAGAAATGTTCATACCAGTACGGATCGTCGTAGATAGAGTGATAGATTCCGCTCTTCACCTGACCGGCGAATCCTGCGTTCATGCTCGCAATGCCCAAGTAATCGAGAAACGCCACGTAATCCGAACCTGCTCCCAGCGCGTTAATTGTGAAGGCCTTGACCGGCGTTTGCGGCGACCGATCGTCCTCATCCTCGCCCACCCCGTTCGGATGATGGATGGAGGCATCGGCCAGACTGGTCGTCGTGCCCGGCTGTTCGACCGCGCCCGCTACTTCAGCGGCGAATGCTTCGAGCGTATGCGAACCGCTGACGTGCAGCCAGCCCTTGGACGTGTCGTCCGAATTCAGATAGGCGACAGCCTTCTGCTTCAGCTCGTCCTGATGCTTCTCGGCCCATTCCGTCGAACCGAGTAAACCGAACTCCTCGCCATCCCAGAACGCAATCTTGATGGTGCGCTTGGGCTTCCAACCGTCTTTCTGCAAGGTGGCAAGCGCCCGCGCGGTTTCGAGCAAAGCAACCGCGCCGGAAACCGGATCGTCAGCGCCATTTACCCAGGCATCGTGATGATTGCCGGCGATGACCCACTCGTCGGGTGCATCGGATCCGGGAATGGTAACAATCACGTCAAAGAGCGGGCGAGTGCTCCAGTCGTAATCGGTCTTCATGTGCAGGCGGGTTGCGCCCGGTCCGGCGTGATAAGTCATTGCAAGATTGCCGCGCCATTCCGTGGGCACCACGGGACCGGTCAGTTGCTGCAAGATGGGCTGCGCGTCCTCATAAGAGATAGGAAGCACCGGAATCTTCACGAGACTCTTGGCCTCGGAGATCGCCAGACGCTTGCTGCCCTTTTCCGAAGCCCAACCGGGCGACAGCGGATCGCCCGGATAGAGCGGCATGTCGAGCACGCTGCCACGCTGCGCGCCATCGGGCGGACGCATTGGGCCCTTGCGGAAACGTGTCGCCTTCGAAGTAGCCGTCTTCGTGCGGGTCGGAATAAATGAGGCAGGCGATAGCGCCGTGCTCGGCCGCAACCTTTGGTTTGATGCCGCGCCAGCTCTTGCCGTAGCGCGTGATGACGATCTTGCCCTTGACGTCAATCCCCTGCTTGCGAAGCCATTCATAGTCTTGTGGAATGCCGAAGTTAGCGTAGACAACTTCACCTGTTACATCACCACTCGCGCCATAGGCGTTATAGACCGGTAACTGCTCAGACTGGCCGCTGGTGGGGTCCTGCGGAAGAGCGGATTCCTTCAGCTTGGCCACGTACGGCTTCGGACCGAGAACCTCCACGCGGCGCACGGTCGGGTACGGCATCAGCGCCTCGAACTGCTCGATGTGCGCGTCCAGACCGAAGCTCTTGAGTTGCCCCAGAATGTATTCGGCCATGGCCTTCGAGTTGGGCGATCCGGCATTATGCGGTTTGCCCGCGATCACCTCCAGGTTCTTGCGCAGCCGGGTGGAGTCGGGGACCGCTTGCGCCTGCTTCTCCAGCTTCTGCTCGGAATCAATGTCTTTGGAGAGGAATCCACGCATCACCAATCCAGGCATCTGGGAGGACTGCGCGAAAGACGAAAATGGTATGGCTGCAATTAGCAGCAGCGATAGCGCTAATTTCATGAGGGGTTTCTGGTATTTTAGCGGACCCCAATCCGCTCTGCCGATTTTATTGTGCGACGGATTGCGGCAAAGCCGTCTGAGCCGTGGGTTCAGCCTCAGGCAGTTGCGGCGAATTGCTGAAGCTATACCCGAAGCCGCGCACCGAGCGGATCAACAGCGGGTTGGCCGGATCGGTCTCGATCTTCTGGCGCAGGCGCAGGATGTAGACATCGACCGTGCGATCTGTGACGGCGCGATCGTGCCCCCAAACAGCGTCGAGCAGTTGCTCGCGGCTGAAGACGACACCCGGCCGGCTCATTAGAAATTCGAGCAGACGGAACTCCGTGGCGGTGAGGGTCAGGAGTTGGCCGCCGAGCCGGGCCTCGCAACGGCTGCGGTCGAGTTCAAGCGTGGCGGCTTTCAGCACGCGCGTGGCGATGGTCTGGCCGCGGAACTGAATTTTGATGCGCGCAATCAGTTCACGAATAAAGAACGGCTTGACGATGTAATCGTTGGCGCCGAGTTCCAGGCCGACGATGCGGTCGGTTTCGGAGGCGCGCGCGGTTAGAAAAATGATAGGCAGCGGCGCCAATTCGGGATTCTGACGGATGGCCTTGCACAGTTCCAAGCCATCGGAATCGGGCAGCATGACATCCAGAAGAATCAGATCGGGCCGTTCGCGGCGGCACAGCTCGATGACGCCCCGTCCGGTTTGGGCACCAACGACAGTAAATCCTTCTTTTTTCAAGTTGTATTCGACGAGGGCGTAGAGATCGGCGTCGTCTTCAATCAGAGCGATTTTTCGCATAGCGCGGGTTTGGCTCCCATGGACAGAGTAACCGAGCGACGATTACAGTTCCGTTACAAATACGTGACGAGGTGCTGACGGGATCGATTTTTGGTTGCACGCTCCTTTCTTATGGTAGGTGTTAGGCAGCCTCTGGATGGGCTGAGCTGTCGGCTTGGCGGTCGATTTCGTTGTTTGAAAAAACGAACCCATTTGCGTTTGCTGTTTTGGCGAATTGCTCAGCAATAGAGGGCGGAATGTAGCCTGCGTCCAGAGCAGCGAATAATTCTTCTTCCGTCATTTCCGCTTCGGCTGGATCTTCGTTGATTTGGCGGTCGGCCTGGAGCCGTTGGAGTTCGGCCATGGCGTGGATGCGTTTGCGGTCGATGCGCGCGTCCTGAATTTGCCAGTTGCGGAACTGCTTTTCGTACGTCATGTGGGTCTGGAGCAGGATCATGTTGTAGCGCTGATCTTCCGGCAGGTGATCGAAGGCGTGCTCGAATTGCGAGTGGCCGTGGGCGTAGAGCGTGTATTCGAGAGCCTGGATGCGGCGCGAACGCCAGAAGGAATCGACGACGACTTGGACGAGTTCGGATTCGATTGGGCCGACGGGCTTCAGATCACGTTGGAAGCCGGCGAGAAAATTCCTGTACTCTTCGATGTCTTCAGTGGGAAGCAGGACGGCGCGGCCGGTGAGAGCGGATTTGAGAGCGTTCATGGAGGATTTGGCGAGGCCAGCAGGGGTGCGTGGACCGGTTGAGGAGAGCGCGTTAGCTCGGTTAGCAGCGAGCTGGGCGGGGGAGATGGCGGCGATCACCGGCGCTTCGAATTGGGAGGAAGAGGGCGCTGACGCTTCCGGCTCAGTGTGAGCAGTTGACGGTAGTGCGGCGGGTTTGTCGTTGTGCCAGCGATTGCGATTCTTCTTGGACATTTTCGGCTCCAGAAAAGAAAATGGCCCGAAGAGGGGTACAACACCTCAACGGGCCTGACAAAACCGTAGCACAGGAAAGGGGGAAAACGAACTTCGGAGTTTTGATTTTGGGGGTAAGTGGCGTGTTTTCAGAGAGAAGAAAAAGTTGGTCGATTTGTCACCGGATTTTTTGGCGGTTCCCAAAAGCGTAGAACCGGAAACATTGCACACGCCGCAGATTTCCCGTAGTCTGAAGGCATGACGGTAACGTTCGAAATGCCGAAGGAGATAGAAGCGCAATTCAGCGCTGCGGCGCAAGCGCGAGGTGTGCCGCTGTCTGCCTATTTGCGCGATTTCATTCTGGATCATTATCAAGAAGACGCTGACGATCTTCGGACGGCGCAAGAACGGCTTGCCGATCCTCAATCCGGCGTCACCTCGAACCAGTTGCGCAAAAACCTTGGCTTGGACCATTGAATACGACCCACGGGTTGAAAAAGACCTGAAGGCTATAGACCGGGCAATGCAGCGGGACGTTCTCGACTATATGGACACTCGCATTGGCACCGACGAAGAGCCGCTCCGCTTCGGGAAACCTTTGCGTCATGGGCGTCGCGGGCTGTGGCGTTATCGTGTTCGCGATTACCGGGTTCTTTGCGACATTCGCGAACAAACCCGCGTAGTGTTTGTTTTGAGCATCAAGCATCGTTCTACTGTTTACGATTAAGCCCGGGTGCGCTGTACTTCTTGAAACCCGATGTTAGCCGAAGTACGGGTAAAATGTTCTATGCCGCGGGGGAGATGGCGGCGATCACCGGCGCGTCGAATTGGGAGGAAAAGGGCGCTGGCGCTTCCGGCTCGGTGTGGGCAGTTGGTGGTGGTGCGGCGGGTTTGTCGTTGTGCCGGCGATTGCGGTTCTTCTTGGACATTAGTCGCGCGTTGTGCCGCCGACGATCCCAGGCGCAGTCGATTGGTGAGTGGGTTTCACGGCGCGCTGGCTGGCGAGGCGATCAGAAAACACGGGCTGGTTTTTCCGGATGGGTGTCTACAATGGGAGTGAGGATAACTTCGTTGGCCCGCCACTTTGATGTCGTGATTGAGCGCGATGCGGAAGGCTATTACGTGGCCTCGGTTCCCCAAATTCACGGCTGCCACACGCAAGCGCGGTCCCTGGACGAAGTTACTGAGCGCATACGCGAGGCCATCACGCTCTGTCTGGAAGTGGAAGGAGTGCCACAGGGAGAGTTGGAGTTTGTCGGTATCCAGCGCGTGACCGTTGCGGCATGAGCCGGGCGCGCGCAGTAAAGGGGTGCCGAACTTACCGCCGTGCTCGCCAAAGCTGGATTCCAGGTCATTCGTATAAAGGGCACTCATCGCTTCCTGCGGCATGAGGACGTGGGACCACCGTTGTGCCTGCACATTCAGGCGAGACTATTGGATCAGGCCTCCTCCACAAGATCTTGCGAGACTGCAAAATAACAGGTGAGAACCTGAGTGTCTTCTTCGACCGTTACTACAATGCGGCGCGCCTACATTCGGCTCTTGGTTACCGATCACCCAACGAGTTTGAAAAGCAAGCGGACGCATCAACCAAACCGGAAACTGTCCGGGCTCCCAGCGTGAGTTTTATAAGGCATGAGGAGATCTACCCACCCGATGTGAGACCCTGATGGCAAGTAACAGGAGCGGCCTATTCGACCGCTCCTGCCTCATCGTTTTGGATGAGTCTCCAGTAGGCTATTCCTGGCGAACTGCTCTCCAGCGTTGCTCGCTTCCGCTTTGCCTACCGCGACCATCTTGGATTCATAACTTCTCGCTCGTCTAGGAAAAACCAGCGAACGGTAACCGTCTCAAAACTCGTCTGTCTCACGTTAGGGGTTCGCTCCAGTCGGCGATGTTTGTTAGCGACGCCACAAGGAAATTGTTTTCGGATTAAGCTGCTTTGCTCCGCGATCTTCGGAGTGAGAAAAGACCGATGCCGCTGAGCGCAAGGAAAAGTGTCGTTGGTTCCGGGGTGGAGGTTACCGTGAGAGTTCCTGTGTTTTGTTCGGCACCAGGGAATGGATCGGGTATGGCACTGTATGTACCTACAGCGCCGAAAGCTCCGGTCGGAAAATTGAACACATAGCCTACATTGTTAGAGGCATCAAACTGCAGTGTAGATCCTGAAGAGAAAAAAGCGCCGTACGGATTCGGAGCTAGGCCACAGTTTGTGCTTGAATTCATTTGAGCGCAAGTGAAGTCAATATGTGTTCCTATTGCAGGAATGATGAAAGCCGGGACGGTGAGCTCGAATGCGACAGGTTCATCCGGAACGGTGAGCGTTGCTCCCCCGATACCTACAAAAGAGTAAGTCACAGATGATGCGTGGGCGACACTCGCACCAAACACTGGCAAAAGCGTCAGCATTGCAAACAACCGAAATTTCATATTTGAAATCCCCCGCACACGAGTATACCGAAGAAACTGCACACACGCGTTTTGCCGGGTGAGACATCCGCCAGGCTCACAAAGGGTAAGTTTTGCAAAGACGCAGAAACCCAATGAAATCAGGCGCTCCGATGTTGCAAAAGTCTGTTGCAAATCGAACTGCGAAGCTTGGCGCCCGGTCACCGAGCATCTCTCCGCTGCCCTTCCTCCGGGCCTGCGAAGCACGGCAGCTTTAATCGCAAATATCTGTTGCAAAATGAAAGCCGCCATAACGCCCTTCCGTCCGCAAATGGGCCAGTGCTTCGCCATGGCAGACCAAGTGGACGGGTTGTCGGCTATGGTGAGATTGGCCCAAAAACGGACTTCGAGTAAGTCTTAAACGTTGTTGCCCCGAGCTGGCTCCAAAACGTGAATGTGCTGCGAACTGCTATGTGACGAGCTTTTTCTGTCCGAACGCGGAAGGTTACTCCTGAAAAACGCGCATCAGATCTGCATCTACTGTCCAGATGCCGACTCCTGAACAAATGCGGGGAACGCGATCTGGAGACTTCCCTCGGTAAAGCTACTATTCCGTCGCTCGTGGCTTCGCGAAATCAGTTAAATAATCGGGCTTCGATTCATCGCGTACCAGATGTGGATAGCGTTCTTCGCCGTGATAATTCACGTTGCAGGTTCGGTAGTAATCGTAATTGATCACCAGAATCGCGATCGGTGCGGGGCTGTTCCGCGATGCGTTGATGGCGTCTTCCAGCACATCGCGCGTATACACGTGTCCGTTCACGCCCACTACCTTCATCCCTGATGAGATCCCCGCTTCAAATCCCGGACTCCCCACAATCGAATCGCTCACCGTCCCGTCCTCGCGCAACTGCAATCCCAGGGAATAAAGCGCACTCGGTGTGTTGTGCCGGCCCGACAAGTGCGTAGGATGATCGTTGAACTCCACCTTCCAACCGGCGCTCCGGATTCCGGCATCGGGCATTCCAGGCGCAATTGCTTCCACATGCTCGTGAAAGAATCCCGCCCAGTCATACGGCGCAACTTGGTTCAATGTCTGCACTAGCGAATCGAAAGTGTAAGTCTTTACCTCCGGGCCATTGTTCGGTCCGCCGTGAAAGAGGTGGCAGAAGTCGTCAATCGATTTCTGTCCTTTCGTCTCGCGAGCCATCACCGTCGCGGCTTCCAGCCACATCAAGTCGCCTTCTTCGTAGTAGTCGCTGCTGCGCCGCCAACTGGTCCATCCCGCGCCTCCGCCGCCGGGTCCACCGCCTGCCTGTGTCACCGCCGTATCCACCAGCGGGCGCCACTTCCGCCCCGGCCTTCCGGGTCCCAACATGCCCGCCGCACTGGCCAGATACTCGCGATACTGCTCGGGCGTGAACAGCCCGCTGCGAGCCGCCAGCAACGGGCCTAGATACTCAGTCAGTCCCTCGTATCCCCACAGCAGGTCATCTTCCATCGGTGTTTGAAAATCCGGCGTCGTCAAATCCGCCGGGCGTCGAAATTTCCCGTTCCACGAATGCGCAAACTCATGCGGCAGGAGCGCACCTACGACTACACCTGCATTCGGCTCCAGCAGCGTTCGCTCGGCCAGCCGGCTGTCATTCGACTCGTGATGTTCCAGCCCGAAATGCGCCACGTGATCGCTGAGCGCCAGCAGAAAATGGTAGTCGCGATAATGCCTCATGCCGAACAGCTTCCCGGATTCCGCCACCAGGTTCGTCAACTGCTTGCGCATCTCCGGACTCATGTTCAGCGCCGCTTCACTATCCGCCGCTAAATCGATCTCGTGGTGAATCGGCTCCCCGGGCGGCGTCAAATCAATCGCACGGTAGTATTGGCCCGCAATCACCGGCGAATCCACCAACAAATCAAGCCCTATCGGCCGAAACTTAGCTTCACTATCCGACTGTCCCGCCAGCGGCAGCGAAGTCCCAAACTTCCAACCGTCCGGCAGGATCAACCTGGCTTCGTACATGCAGTCCTTCGACGGCGTACCGGCTGGATATAGCAAAACTTCGTTCCACTCCAGGACCAGCAGCTTGTCTGTCGCCGAGTAACCGTCCTGCTCAATGTAGTCGTAGGAGGCGTTCAGATGCGTCGCGCCCGCCGGGACATTCACATGGAACGTGTAGACGTCCAGCAGATCTCGCTGCCACGGTATCGTCTTGCCGGCTGCTTCAAATTTCAGCCCAGTGAGGCTCCCAACCGGCCCATCAGGCCCATGCTCGCCCGGGATCCACTTTGGATAATAGAGCGTTACCGGCCCTGGCTTCACCGGAATCACAAGCTTCGCGTGTAGCATCTTCCGCGCCGTCTGGGTAGCATCTACGGTCAACGAAATACTTTCTCTTCCGCTTGCCATCGGGGCCTGCAAGCCAAGCCCGATCGTGAGGATAAGCAGCGAAAATCTCTTCAGGCCAATCACGGGTATCATTGGTGGGCACATTGTACCCCTGTATGGTCCGAAAACCCAAATGCTGTAGATGCCCGACCAGGCGTGACGTCCCGCCCCACCTGTGCCACAAGGCTACATGAAGATGTCGAATAGAGGACCAGAGCCGATGAAGCCGTCTGAAGCCCTTGCAGCAAACCGTGACGCGTTGCGGCAGCTTATCGGCCTTATAACGTAACACGTCGCCGTGTTTACGTTCAGTTCTGACGGGCAGGGACGAAGGAAAGCGAGCTTGACTTGCTGTTGACGCCACAAAGCACGATCTGTTTACCCTCGCGGGTCATCGGAGTATGATAGCCCATCGATTGCTCGGCGTACAGTGTATCGGTACTCACCCCCAAAGACTTGCCGCCGAGGTTCCGTGACAAGGTCCTGCAAATGGCCGAGCCGCTATGAAGCATCCGAACGTGTCGAAGACTATCTGGAGGACATCGCGGAAGCTATTGACCGCTTACCGGCATGTTCAGGAGGTTGAAGGGATTGATAGTGCCAGCGGCGCTGGAACGCGACCTAAGACCCATCCGCCTGATCCGTTATATCGAGATCATCAGCGAAGCTGCGAACGACCAACAGGACCGGAGTTTGTTGCCGCCCATCCTTCGTTGCCGTGGCACGAAATGCGAGGCATCGCAATATTATGATCCACGATTATTTTGACGTAAACCGCGATGGCTTGGGGCGCCGTAATGAAGACTTGCCCAAGCTGAAGCTGCGATTGACGCATCGCTTCTGGAGCGCGCGCGGGCACATAGCAAGAGTGAATCTCCTCGGCGACCCCGCCGAGTTACAAGATAACCCCCGCTGTGATAACGCGCTGTGACAACGGTCCCCGCACACAGGGTAAAAACCCAACGTTTCGTTACCGTCGCGGTTCTGTTGGATTGGTGAAATAATCGCAGACGACGCTATGACGCTCTGGAACCTGGAATCGATGGTGACGGACATTCAGTACGGTCTCCGCCTGTTGCGGCGGAATCCGGGTTTCGCGGCGCTGGCAGTGCTGACCCTTGCCTTGGGGATCGGCGCGACGACCGCTGTTTTCGGTGTCGTCAATGCGGTACTGCTGCGCGATTTGCCTTATCGCGATCCGCAGCGGTTGGTCTTCTTGTATGAGCCGCTTCGCGGCATTCCGAATGTGCCCTTAGAAGCATGGGGACCCGACAACGGAGATTTCTACGCTTGGCGGAAGCAGACCCGTTCGTTCGACAGCATGGCTATGTTCACGAACGACAGCTTGAACGTCGCCCTGGGAGACAAGGCATTCCGTGCCATGGGATCGCGCGTGACAGGGGACTTTTTCCGATTGCTGGGCGTGGCTCCAACGCTCGGCCGCGCCGTGGACGACGGCGACACGCAGCCGGGCAACGCGCCAGTTGTCGTGATCAGCCACGCGCTGTGGCAAGCGCGCTTCGGCGGCGGCCGCGACAGCGTGTTGGGAAGAGAGCTGCTGCTGGACGCGCGACCGTACCGAATCGTCGGAGTGATGCCCGCCGGGTTTGCCTTTCCACATGGTCCCGAGAGTCTGGAAACGGCAGGGAAACGCACGGATATTTGGACCCCATGGGCGATGACGCCACAGGAAAAGGCATCGCGCAACGACGGGCAAGGCAATGCGATTGGACGGTTGCGCCCGGGTGTGAGAGTGAGCCAGGCACAGGCGGAGATCGCCGCCATCACGGCCCCCTTCGCGCCGCCCTATCAGCAGCAGTTTCAGAAACCTGATGGAGTGGTCAAGCCTTTCGATGAGACGATCACGGGCGGATCGCGCCGCGCCTTGCTGATCTTCCTGGCGGCGGTGGTGCTGGTGCTGCTGATCGCGTGCTCGAATGTAGCGAGTCTGGCGCTGGCACGCGCGAGCAGCAGGGTGCGGGAGATTAGCGTGCGGGCAGCGCTCGGGGCTTCACGAATGCGGCTGGTGCGGCAATTGCTGACGGAGTCGCTGTGCGTGGCTTTGGCCGGTGGCGTTTTGGGCGTGGCGGCGGCGTGGCTGATCGTGCGCCTTCTGGTGAATTTTCATCCGGCGAATATTCCGCGCATTGAGGAAACATCCATCGATGCGACGAGTGCTGCTGTTTACGGTGATCGTTTCACTGGCTACCGCGCTGCTTGCGGGATTATTTCCAGCCTGGTCCGGATCGCGCAGCAACTTGAATGACGCTATTAAGAGCTCAGGAACTCGCAGTGTTAAAGGCGGCACGGGCCGTTTGCATCGGGGCCTTATCGTCGCCGAGATGGCGCTCACAATCGTGTTGCTCGCGGGGTCGGGGCTGCTGATCCGCAGTTTCTTGAAACTGCGCTCCGTTGACAAAGGCTTTTCTACGCAGTCCACCGTCAGCATGAACATTGAGCTTTACGGCCGCTACGACCAGCCGCAAAAACAGAATGCGTTTTTTGGCGCTCTGCTGGAGCGGGCCCAAGCGGTGCCCGGTATTCAAGAAGCCGCGGCGATTGATCATCTCCCATTGGGCGGAGGAGAAACCATCACCACGCTGCAGGTGGAGGGCTACCCGCTGGATGAAAAGACCTTTTTCGAAAGCCGCTCTGTGACACCGCGTTACTTTGCCGCGATGGGAATTCCGTTGCTCGGAGGCAGAGTCTTCGATAGTGGCGATGCGGTGGGGAGGGCTCCCGTCGTCATTGTGAGCCGAAGCTTTGCGCAAAAGTATTTTGCGGGGCGGTCGCCGCTGGGCCGGCGTGTGCGCACCAGCGGCTGGCGAACGATTGTCGGGGTGGCGGCCGATGTGCGGCAGAGGAATCTTGACAGTACGCCTCCAATGCAGATTTATATGCCGCTGTGGGAAACCGGCGCCGGCGCAGCGTCCGTGGTGCTGAAGACCACGCTGCCGCCGGAGCGTGTGGCTTCGGTCATCCGCAGCCTGGTGCGGAACATGGATCCCAGCCTGGCGGTGGGTGAACCGCGAACGATCAACCAGTTAGTTTCTGAGGCAAGCGCGGAGCGCCGTTTTCAAACGCTGGTGCTGACCGTGTTCGGCGGTTTCGCGCTGTTTCTTTCGCTGGTGGGTCTGTATGCGTTGATGGCATGGTCGGTACAGCAGCGGACGGCGGAGGTCGGCATTCGCATGGCGCTGGGCGCGCAACGGAGCGCTGTGTTGGGGCTCGTTCTTCGGCAAGGGGCAACCCTGTGGCTGGGCGGAATTGCGTTGGGTTTCGCGTGCGCGTGGGGCGTGACGCGCTGGATGCGCAGCCTGCTTTTCGAAGTGCAAGCGACCGATCCGCTGACGTTCCTGGCAGTGGGACTGCTATTCTGCGCCGTTGCGGCAGGGGCGTGCTATGTTCCGGCGCGGCGCGCCACGCTGGTGGATCCGGCGATTTCTCTGCGCTACGAATAATGGCGGGAATAGGTAATTAGGGCCGGCGTTGTTCTCGATTCTAATTCGTCCTACGGCGGCCAATTACGATGCGGCGATTGCCACGCTTTGGGAACACGGCACCGTCGGCTTGATAGAAGAATCTGAAACCATACGCGCCTTCTTCGAGGACAGGAGTCAGGCAACCGCGGCATCGCAAGCCTTGGAAGACGC
Source organism: Terriglobia bacterium (assembly GCA_963758445.1). GTDB lineage: Bacteria > Acidobacteriota > Terriglobia > Bryobacterales > Bryobacteraceae > Bog-105. The sequence goes on along the minus strand of CAVWVR010000023.1, from coordinate 80,847 downwards.
GCTTATAGATGTCAGGGAAGAAGACTCGTCTCTCTCGTATGGATCTGGCGCCGAAGCCTCAGATCCGATTTGGATCGGCGAACGGTTCGTCGTCGCGCCGCCGGCAGTTGATGTCGCCGTACCTGTTGGGCGATTGCGAATCAACATGGATGCGCAGAGCGCGTTCGGCAGCGGGCGGCATGAAAGCACGCAGTTGATGATGCAGGCCCTTGAACTGTGTGTGCAGCCCGGTATGAGCGTTCTGGATGTCGGCTGCGGGTCGGGCATTCTCGCGATCGCGGCCCGGCTGCTCGGGGCGAACAATATTTTCGTTTGCGACATCGACGCGAATGCCATTGCGTTGGTGCGTGCTGTCGACGGCTTGTCAGTATTCGCCGGCAGCGCGGACGCGATTCAGACCGCCGCTGTCGACCTGGTTTTGGCAAACATCAGCAACAGAATCTTGGACGCGATTGCGCCCGACCTGCACCGCGTCGCGCGGCCGAACGCGAAGATCATAATTTCGGGCTTTATGCGCGATCAGCCGCCGCGCCGCTTCCAGCCGCAGAAGATTTTAGAAAACGCCGACTGGCAATGTTGGATTTGCGATCGCGACCCACATCTGGCGGCGCAAGTGACCATCGCCAGCCCGCATCCGCTGCAATGGTGGTGAGCGGCAGCGCGTGTTATGGTGAAAATTGTCAAAAAGGGCCCTTAGCTCAGTTGGTTAGAGCGCTACCACGGTAAATTCGCTATTTAAAACAAATGACTTATCCCTTTCGGCGCCTTTTAGCGCCTAATTGAAGGGCTAGAAATTACGAGTGCTTGAGACGTATGCGAACATAACGAAGGTACGCATCAAACGGGCCTGTAGCTCAGTTGGTTAGAGCGCGTGCTTGACACGCACGAGGTCACAGATTCGAGTTCTGTCAGGCCCACCACCCCAACACTTAAGAAAACACGAATGGGGGTCTCCGGTGTTTTCACGCCGGAGACCCCCCATTGGGTAGCTGCCTGAGATGTAGCCCTACTGCACGATCTGAACGACTTTGCTAGATAGGAACTGTTGTTCCATGGTGGTGACGATCCCTGACAGCTTCCGCATTTCTTGCTTCACGTATTTCGTTGTCATGCGTGGTTTCGTGTGACCTGCCAGTTTTGTCGCCTGAGCCAAAGGAGCGCGTTCTTCCCATCGGGTAATCGTCCCCATGTCGGCCTTCCATGATTCGTCGGACCAGGGGAGGGGTTTCGGGTTATCAGCGATTGGCTGCACATAGAAGATGTGGGGAAGTCTGACAGATACAGAAACGAAAAAGCCTAGTCGCTTAAGCCATCACAGTACGCGGTCAGGTGGTAAAATCTCCGGCCATGAGCGAAACGGTCGATAATGCGGGAACTGTGCTAGGTTCATTACCGTACAACCTGTTCATAACCAACACCTTCGACGTGCTGAAGTTCCTCCAGTCCGTCCTCGCCGCACAAAGTTGGGTAATGAGAGACTTTTCGTCAGCGGTAGCAGACGGGAAGACCTTGTTGGACGAGGTGCCTGAAGAACTCCTTTTTCCAGTGCTTGTTAGCGCTACAGAGGAGCCGCACAGGATAGTCAGGAGCATTCGGGAGCATTATCAACTCTTACTCGAATTGCTTTACTGCCGTTGCGTTGATAACTACCTCCTGTACATTGCTGAACTGCTTGCACTAATCTTCAGAACGCGGCCCGAAATGCTTAAGTCTAAAGATCAGGTAAGCGTGGAGACCGTCTTAGAGTACTCCACAATGGAAGAGTTCCTAAATTTCGTCATGGAGAAAAAGGTAACAACTCTTTCCTTTATGGGCTTGGCCGCCCTAAACGAGTACCTGCAGGATAAGCTGTCATTTAGTATTTTCGGTGATAATGAGCAGTTGCTGGAGCGCATGGAGCGAATTATCGAAAACCGCAATCTGTTCGTTCACAATCGGGGCATCGTGAATCGTATCTACTTAAAACGCGTCCCGAACTCGCAGCTACGGATCGGAGAACGGCTGATACTTTTCGAATCTGGTGAAGCCCTGAGCACCCTCAATGCGGACTACCTATGGGTCAAACTTGCTGCTCAAGTTGCTGACCGGATAGCTGCGGAGAAGTTCGGTATTCCAAGGACAGAGAGTGTCAAGCTGAAGATAGACTGACCGCTCCCCGCAAAAAGCAAAAAGGCCCAGGCGGCTAGAGTTCATTGTAAGTCGAAACTAAGAGTGCGACTCTTTCACAATCGTATAGTCGTACTTTCCCATTGTCAGAGCATGATCGGAAGGCCGTTCCGCCCAAGACAGTGCCTTTATCACGTCCGTCTCGATAACGCCGTTCCTAAACATAGGGCTGACAAACTGGAAATCGATACCGAATCCTTCGTCCTCTCCGTTGATCGCTGCAAACTGTTTCTGGCTGAACCACACAGTCGCCCGTCTTTTCTCTTCGCCGTGCTTTTTGCGATAGCTATCGAGCCACGCAGAATCACCAAGTGCAGCGCGGCTCAGTTGATTTGCAAACGGGTTGCGGTATCTTCCGTTTTCTGCATTAGCCCACCTTCCCCTCCACCGGCGCAAGGCCCTTTCATTTTTATTTTCGAAGTCAATCTTGTTCGCCACATCGGCTCTGGACAGCGCGACATTGGCATCCATAACTAAAACGCATGGCGTCCCTGAGTTCCGCTGCATGTACGACGCAACACACCTATTGAATTGTTCACGGGAGTCACTTCTCTGTGTGCGTGTTTTGTCGTTCGGATGGGCATATGCACTGGCAATACGCAACTCGCCAATAGTCGCTTCGACGAATCGGCTCTGGCAGTCAGGGTGATCGCAGAGATGATCATCTCTTTTACTTATGCGGTGCTTCGACAATATTGCAACGCCTGTGTCGAAGGGAGCGCCCGAATCAAAATTCTCAGCAATATGATAACCAGACAGGCACACCGACGAAGGAAAGTCTGATGCCTTTGCTTTCGTCTCTTGCAAGCAGATGAAATCTGGCTTTTGCTTCATTTGAGCGAATTCTTGGAACAGATCCGAGAGCTTCAACTGATGGCCTTTTTGGAACTTTTTTACGTTCAGGCCGTAAACTGTTATCATCCAGCACAGCGTAACGCAAACCACATTCTTGATGGCTGGTCGAGGAACTCCACAAAAACGAACTAGAGAGTTTTTAGCTCACGCCACTCGCGGCGTCAATGTAACGCATCCGCATCACAGTATCGGGAGGAAGCGAAGCGATCCACTTTGCGCGGTAGCTGACCCACCCGGCAATCAGTCCCTCAGGATCTGCGACAGAGATAGGCGGATTCTGCACGACATTGCAGAGCACGTTCTGATACCGGCCATCGCCGATAGCAGTATCGCCCTTTGCCTTCAGTACGACGGAGATAAGTCCGTCTTCGCCGAAGATGTAAGTACGCAACGCAGTCAGGCCAGTAACCGTCTTGTACGTCGGGCTCATCGCGACTAGGTTGGTCTTGAAAAAACTGACGCTGGTCGATGGGAAATCGACTTGTCTCAGCCTGTTCAACAGAGCCAAGCTCGTCCAACGCTGAGAAACCTTCAGACGTGTGCTTCAGGATGTCAATGCGGCCGTTGTTACTGTTATCTGCCAGCACGTCGCCCAAAGCGAACGGGTGGATGACGCCAGCGTACAAACCTTTGTCGAACGGCAGCACCGAACGGCCAGCCAAGCTCATTGTGGCGCTACGCAATACAGAGTTGGTCGGCGTGGTGTAGACGGTGCCCGATGTCGCCGGAAGCTCGACTGCGACGGAGGGATCAATAGAGGCCGCAGTGTCGTGAACAGCGCGCAGCACGCTACATACAGATTGGCCGAAACCGTAGCCAAACTCCTTAGCGACATTTTCTACAACGGGATCGATGGCGGTGGCCACAACCATGCTGCTGAAGTTTGCATAGTCGGCGTATTCGCCGATGGTGGGCGTGGTGCTGCCGACTCGGAGTAGTTCATCAAAGCTGGAGGGGGTAAAGGGCGGCTGGTGTCTCATTTGACGTGTATATCGCCAAAGCAGAAGAAAGTACCAAGGTACGCGTAGTACGTCAATAAGTGCCTGCCTGCTTCATTTGAGCCCTTCCAACCTGTATGGGGCGGTATGCACAGTCATGGTATTACCCAAGATGACCTGGATAAGATCCGGGAAATTATAAAGGAAGTTGTACGCGAAGCTATTCAAGCTTGCAGCGTGAGCTTCGAGCGGGACGATTTTGAGAAATTGCGCCCCCTCATTGAAGAAGCGGTGGCAGCAGGAACACGCGATGAACGACGGCGTGTGATGCTTGCCAGCGGCAACATCCCTACGGCCATTCACGACCTGGATCGGCGGATAACTGAATTGAACGAACGGTTCGATCGATTTTGAGGCCAAGCTAGCAGCATCAGAATAACACCTTAATGAAACGGGGACACTCGCGCCGCCTGACCGGGCGGGTGTCCCGCAACAGCTAGTCGTCTCGCCCATTCGGAGACCCTCTTTGCTGCACCTCAAAGCCCGACCCTATGTAGAAAGCTGAGTTGGTGCGGAAGGCCCGTCAACATCGGCGTCCAAGGGGTTTTAGGCGCTAATAGGCGCTGGGAAATGGGAGCGGGATGGGGTGAAATGCCCGTAAACATTGACGACAGCCCTGTTAGCGCTTTTCGGCGACCCTAGTATCAGTCACTTGGTAAAGTAGATGTTGCAAACAAAGAGGTTGATAGACCTTGACACGGTAGAGGTCACAGATTCGAGTTCTGTAGGGCCCACCATCCTGCGCAAATCGAAGGCGCTGCTCACGAACGGTGGCAGGGCACCAGCCCGCGCTTAGCGGCAGATGGCCTACACTAAACACTTGCGATCATGAAGAAATTCAGCGTAGCCGCGTGCAGCGGTCTTATCCTGTTTTGCAGTTTTCTGTCGGGGCAGCAGACGCCACCGGCGAAGCCCTGTCCGGCGGAGGGATTTAGCGGCGGGTTCAACCCCGGCTGTCCGCAAAAGCAGTTCGCTAACCCATCCGACCTCTCGGCCATGATGGCGGCTTTGCCGGATAAGGCGCCGGCAACACCCCAACAGCTTCGGCGTGTGCTGGTATTGTGCACGGCCGCCGGCTGGGTTCATACTTCCATCCCCCTGGCATCGAAGATGGTGGAGTATCTGGGGGACAAGACGGGCGCCTGGATGACCACTATCACTTACGACCCGGCGGCGATCAACGCGGACAACCTCAAGCAATATGATGCGCTGTTCCTGGACAACACCACCGGCGCATTTCTGGATGATCCGCATGACGAAAACGCCACCCGGGCGCGCAGGCAGGCGCTTTTAGACTTCGTAAAAGGTGGAAAAGGGCTGGCGGGCATTCACGCCGCATCGGATTCCTACCACACCAGTCCACGCCCAGCCGCGCGCGGCGCGGAACCCACTGCGGCGCCGACGGGCACCTGGCCTGAGTTCAATGAAATGATCGGCGGCTTTTTCAAGTTTCATTGGCTCTACCCCACCCTTATTACTGTGAAGATTGACGATCCCCACAGTCCCGCTCACTTCCATGTTCCCGCCCCACGGCTACGTCATCGTGGATGAGACCTATACTTTCGCGCAAGACTCCTTCAGCCGCAAGCGTGTTCACGTGTTGACCAGCATCAATTACCAGAAGATGAGCGCGGAAGATAAAGCCCGGGAACCGGCTGCCACGCGGCGCACCGACGCCGACTATGCTCTCAGCTACATCCAGCGCGTCGGGAACGGCCGCGTCTTTTACGAAGCGCACGGCCACGACGAGAGTATTTATTCCTTACGGCCGTTTGTCGAGCATATGCTCGCCGGGATTCAGTACGCAATCGGCGATCTTAAAGCGGACGACAGCCCCAGCGAGAAATAGAATCACACTGGGTTCCGGGCTTGAAGCAGTTCGCTGCACCTCCAGGGGGGATCGGTATTGGTGACACAGGCTCGCGCGCAGGTCGCCCACCTGTCGTTGGGGCATCATCTAAAATTTCGATCGATCCCGCAGTTCAAACCAATGGTGGATGCGGCAAATGTTAGGTGGGGGTTATACTTTGCCCAGGTTTGACTTCTATGAAAACTGCCATCGCTCTGTTTTCCCTCGCATGCGCGCTCCACTCCGCTTCCGCGGCGACGGATCAAAAGACCGTAAACGGCTGGGTACTCGACTCCGCTTGCGCCCTGACGAAAGGGCTGGACAAGCCCATCAGCAGGGATTGTGCACTCGCCTGTGCTCGCAATGGCTCCCCGCTCGTGATCCTTGAAGACGACGGCACCGTCGTTTGGCCGGTATCCGATACCATGCCCGCAAAGAGCCAGAACACGAGACTCCTTCCCTATGCAGGGAAACGAGTCACCGCGACCGGCAAAATGTACGCGAAAGGCGGTTCTCAGGCAATCGTCATTCAGGACATCAGCGCCGAAAAGAAGTAAGGTCAGCTCATCAAAATCACCAAGGACGTTCATCACTGGAGCGGAACCATTTTCCGGCTACCGAGAAACTAGAAACGGAGCCAGCGAACGACAGTGAGCACAGAACGGCAGTTCCCGTTTTAATCCCCGCGTTGCGGCAGCAGCCACGAAGCACTCACAGCCGACGTCCATACCAGCTCAACCCTGCCCAGTCGCCCTTAGCAAGCGTGAAAAATTCCGGCCGCGCAATCGCATAGCGCTCGCAACCAGCTGAATCTTCATTCAGAGCCAGGAGCGAAAGCGACTGGAGAGCCGATATATTCACTCCGCCCGTCCGATACCATAATTTCTTCATACATCCATGCTCTCGGGCGAAATCCGCAACCAAATCGACGCCATCTGGAATACCTTCTGGACCGGCGGCATATCCAACCCACTCGAAGTCATCGAGCAGATCACCTACCTGCTCTTCCTCCGCCGCCTCGATGAACTTCAGCAAACGGCAGAACTAAAGGCCAGCCGCCTCAAAGTTCCGGTAGAACCGCGCTTCTTCTCCGAGGCCCAGGATCACCTCCGCTGGTCCAATCTCAAAAACAAAGACTCACGCGAGATGTATGACCTCGTCTCCGAACAAGTCTTCCCCTGGCTACGCAGGCTCGGCGGCGACGGCACCAGCTTCGCCCAGCATATGAAGGACGCGCGCTTCACCATCCCCACGCCGCAACTCCTCGCCAAAGTCGTCCACCTCATTGCGAAAGTCCCCATGGAAGATCGCGACACCAAGGGCGACCTCTATCGCTGGCACCATAGGCCGCACGGCGCTCGTACAGAATAACTCGCCGGAAATGAACTGCAACCAAGCCGTCGCGATCGTGCGACCCGGGAGCAATATCGACCCACGCTATCTTCGCCATTACTTGGAAAGCCCCACAGCGCAGTTGGAAATGGCCGGTTTCGGTGTGACAGGAACAATTACTAATCTAAGCCTGTCTCAAGTTGCGCAGCTCCGAGTGCCGATTCGATCTCTCAACGAGCAACGGCGCATCGCAGCCATCCTCGACCAAGCAGACTCGCTGCGCGTAAGGCGCAAATTCGCCCTTGCGAAGACAGATGCCGCCACAGCGGCCTTCTTTGCTTCCGCATTCCGCCACCTTGATCGGTTACCCCGACTACCCTTGTCCGCAGTTGTCTCGAAAATCACTAACGGATTTGTCGGCCCGACCCGCGAGATCTATCAGGAAACCGGGGTACCCTATTTGCTTGCAAGACATGTAAAGTCCAACAGCCTTGTATTCGATGGGAATACACACGTGTCTGAATCATTCAATCTTAGACACAAGAAATCCGTTCTGAAGGCAGGCGACGTACTCCTGGTGCAATCTGGCCACATCGGCGAGTCCGCAGTTGTACCCAAGTCGCTTGAAGGAGCGAATTGCCACGCGATGATCGTGCTGGCACCTCGCCCCGAGTTTGTGTCCGGGATATACCTGTCCCACCTATTTGCAACCCCGGCATTTCGCAAGCGCTTTCGCGGAATACAAACAGGGATCACGCTGGGACACCTCAACTGTCGTGACGTCAGCAGACTAGAGATACCGCTTCCGGCGATTTCAGCACAGAAACGCTTCGAAGAGCATACTCACTCGGTCACGGCACTGAAGCAAAAGAACTTGCATCAACTCAAGAAACTCGACGCCCTCTTCCAATCCCTCCAGCACCGCGCTTTCCGAGGCGAACTCTAAATGCCCCACTTCGGCTTTCTGCATGCAGAGTGGAGCGACATCTTCACCGCTGCTGCAAAAGCCGAACTGAACGCACTCCCCGACCCGCGCACTTCCTGCTTCTACGCCCGCCGCGCACTCGAACTCGCAGTAGCATGGCTCTACACCGCCGATCAGAGCCTCCAGCGTCCCTACGAGGACAACCTCTCCGCACTCATCAACGAACCCACGTTTCGAACGCTAGTCGGCCAGGACCGCTACACCAAGGCGCGCATCGTCCGCGATCTCGGCAATGAAGCCGTCCATAGCCGCCCACCCATGTCGCAGGCGCAGTCCATTGAAGCCCTTCGCGAGCTCTTTCATCTCTGCTACTGGCTCTGCCGCACCTACGCCCGTTCACCCGCCGCGCATCCTTCGCCCGGCCTGAAATTCGATCCGGACCAACTCCCGAAAACTTCGCCCGTCCCTCAGCAAACCGCCGCCCAATCGCCAAGCAAGCCGAAAAGATCCGCCAACGCGATGCCGAGCTCAAGATCCGCCAGGAAAAGCTCGATCCTTCGCCGCCACAACCGACCAACTCAACCAGGAAATCGCCAAACTTCAGCGCGAAGTAGCCGAAGCAAAACGCGCCAACCAAACCATTCCCGACACCCACGACTACTCGGAAGCCGAAACCCGCGACGCCTTCATCGACCTGCTTCTCCGGGAATCAGGCTGGAAGCTGGAAGACGGACGCGACCGCGAATTCGAAATCGCCGGAATGCCGAACCAGACCGGCGTCGGCTATGTCGATTACGTCCTCTGGGGCAGCGACGGCCGCCCGCTCGCCCTCGTCGAAGCGAAGCGCACCAAGCGCTCCACTGAAGAAGGAAAGCAGCAGGCCAAGCTCTACGCCGACTGCCTGGAAAGACAATTCGGTCAGCGGCCCATCATCTTCCTAAGCAACGGCTACGAACATCAGATCTGGGACGATGCGCACTACCCGCCGCGTCCCGTTCAGGGTTTCCGCACTCGCGACGAACTGGAACTGCTCATCCAGCGCCGCACCCAAAAAAGGCCGCTTAACGAAATCCAGATTGATCGCAACATCATTGACCGCTATTACCAGGAGCGCGCCGTGCGCAGAGTGGCGGAAGACTTCGGAAACAAGAACATGCGCCGCGCGCTGCTCGTCATGGCGACCGGAGCCGGGAAGACGCGCACCGTCATCGCGCTGGTCGACGTTTTACTCCGCGCCAACTGGGTGAAGCGCGTACTCTTTCTCGCCGACCGGATCGCGCTTGTCAATCAGGCCGTCGGTGCATTCAAAAAGAATCTACCGTCATCCGCACCCGTCAATCTCATCACGGAAAAAGGCGTGGAAGGCCGCGTCTACGTGTCCACATATCCCCACCATGCTGGGCCTCATCAACGAGTCCCTTGACGGCGAGCGTCGCTTCGGCCCCGGATACTTCGATCTGGTCGTGATTGACGAAGCGCACCGCTCTGTCTACCAGCGCTACGGCGCCATCTTCGAATATTTCGACTCACTCCTGGTTGGGCTCACCGCAACTCCGCGCGATGAAACCGACCGCGACACATACCGCCTGTTCCATCTGGAACAAGGCGTGCCGACAGATGCATACGAACTGGCACAGGCAGTCGCCGACGGCTGGCTCGTTCCGCCCAGGTCTGTGTCGCATTCGCTGAAGTTTCAGCGTCACGGCATCGCTTATGACGAATTGTCGGAAGACGAAAAGCGCGAGTGGGAGGAGATCGACTGGGACGCGGACGACGACACCGCGCCTCCGCCGCAGCGCGTCGAAGCCGAAGCCGTGAATCGTTGGCTGTTCAATCAGGACACCGTTGACAAGGTGCTCGAAACCCTAATGCTTCACGGCCAGCGAGTGGCCGACGGCGACCGTCTCGGCAAAACCATCATCTTCGCCAAGAACACACGATCACGCCGAGTTCATCGCCGAGCGCTTCAATCTGAATTACCCGCACCATGCAGGCCACTTCGCCCGCGTGATCACCTTTAAGACCGAATACGCGCAAAGCCTCATCGACGATTTCTCCAAACCGGAATCCATGCCGCACATCGCCATCTCGGTCGACATGCTCGACACCGGAATCGATGTGCCTGAAGTCGTCAACCTGGCTTTCTTCAAACCCGTGCTGGTCAAAAACCAAGTTTTGGCAAATGCTCGGCCGCGGTACTCGCCTGCGCCCTAATCTATTCGGTCCCGGCAAAGACAAAGAGTTCTTCTACATCTTCGATTTCTGCGGCAATCTGGAGTACTTCAGAGAGAATCCCGAAGCCGCCGAATCGTCGCTCAACCTGCCTCTCGGAAAGCGCCTGTTCATCTACCGATTGGAGCTGATTGAGCAACTCGACAAAACCGAACCGAAGCAATTCACCGAACTGCGCGCCGCGGTAGCCGAACATCTGCAGTCCGAAGTCGCCGGCATGAATATTGACAACTTCATTGTCCGCCCACATCGCCGTTTGGTTGAGCGCTTCTCCGATCCCGCCACATGGGAGAGCCTGTCCGTAGTCGATCGCTCAGAATTGGCGCACCACGTGGCAGGCCTTCCATCGGAAGGGGATGACACCGATCAGGACGCTAAGCAGTTTGACGCCCTCATGCTGCGGCTGCAACTCGCCATGTTGCGCGCCGAGCCTCAGTTCACAAGACTTCGCCGCCAGGTGGAACAAACTGCGGGTCTGCTCGCCGAAAAGGCGAACATCCCCATGGTCCGCGCCCACATGCCGTTGATTGAAGACTTGCAAACCGAAGCATTTTGGCAGGACGTTACACCGGCGATCCTGGAGCGTGTCCGCAAAGACCTCCGGGCCTTGATCAAGCTCATCGAGCGAGTTGGTCGCCGTCCGGTCTATACGGACTTTGAGGATGAACTCGGCCCGGCAACCGACGTCACCCTACCTCCGTTCACAACTGCCTTCGATTTCGAACGATTCCACAGGAAAGCGCGCCAGTTTCTGCGCGAACACCAGGACAACCCGGTAGTTCGAAAGCTTCGCACGCTTGAACCTCTGACCGCATCCGACCTGCGCGTGATCGAAGAACTGCTCGTGACAGAGGGTATCGGTACAGCACAGGATCTCGCTCACGTCCGTGAGTTCAACGATGGCCCCGGCTTGTTCCTGCGCGGGCTCATCGGTGTAGACCGCGCCTCCGCCAAAGCCGCTTTCGATGACTTCTTAAACGGCCGTTCGCCGACTGCGAACCAAATCGAATTCCTGAACATGGTCATAGAGCACATCGTGGACCGTGGTTTCCTCGATCCACAACGCCTCTACCACTCGCCTTTCATCGACATAAACGCAAGGGGAGTAGACGGCGTTTTTCCGCCCGAACAAGTCGGTGCTCTCATCGCTGTTCTTGAAAAGGTCAAAGCAACCGCCACCGTGGAGTAACCACTGGGCTCCCGCTCGGTCACAGACGCAACAACTTTATTTGGCCCCCTTTTCCCCCAATCCTTCAAATACTTAGCCAAAACCACGCTTGCTCAGCAGCTGCATTGCGCCAAATCAGGCTGTACCGTGAGATCGAAATGAGGGTCAATCAAATGACACCACGCCAGCAGCGCCGCCTGCAACAGAAACTCGCTCACAAAGCTCTTGTCTCCGAGCGCAAACTCGAAGCCAACCGCGCCAACGCTCAACTCTCCCATGGTCCGGTTAGTCTGACCGGAAAAGAAATCGTCTCGCAGAACGCCACTCGCCACGGCCTGACCGGCACATTCCACGTCCTCGCAGACGAATCGCAATCCGGCTTCGATCAACTCCTCGCCGGTTTCATGGACGCCGAGTCTCCCGTCGACCAGGAAGAAGTTCAACTGGTTCAGCAGATGGCCGAAGCCACCTGGTTATCGAACCGTTCACTCCGTTTCCAGGACAAATGCTTCCCCGTCCTCGAATCCGGCACCCTCGAGGAGCAGAAAGAGGCCAAAAAGGATCTATCGCTCTACCTTCGCTACATGTCCGCGCATCAGCGCGCTTATATCCGCTGCTCCACCGAACTCAGAAGGCATAGAAGCGAAAGAGCCAGAGCCCAGCGTGGCTTTGTTTCGCAGAAACACCGCGACGAGCAGGAAAACCGCAAAAAAGAGCTCCACGAAGTACGCCACGCTATACAAATTTCCCGTCAAGAGCGGATTCAGATCCAAAATCGCATCGCCGCAGCCAAGGCCGACCGACTGGAGGCAAAAACACACGCGGCCGCCGCCTGAGCAGCGAAGACAATCGGCTGTATCGACTGCTCACAATCCGCCATGAACTGCTTTCGCTGCGCTGGGTGGGCCGGATAGGTTCTAGAATCCCGGTGGCCGTTCTCCCGCTACGCCGAAACTGCGCTCCAGAGCCAGACCGGCTCTTCCCAGGGTTCCTTCTTCATAGAGTCTGCCGATGAGAGTAACGCCATGCGGAACGCGGCGCGGTGGATTGAAGGTGGGTAGAGGATGCTTGGGATCGGGCGCCCAGTCGCTGCGGGCTTGAGAGGCTTGGATGAAGCCTGCGCGCAGCGTCAGCGAAGGGTGGCCGGTAAAGTTGGTGATGGTCAGCATCTCGTCGCGAAGAGAGGGAACAAGAAGTAGATCGACTTCTGTAAATACCCGCGCCATCTCGATGGCAACCTTGCGGCGCAGGCGATCCGCCTGCACATAATCGACGGCTGACAGGAAACGCGCTTGGCGGAAGGTGTTCGGCCATGCGTCCGGCACTTGCATCTTGAGTTGATCGACGGAGTGCGAGAGCGTAAGCTCTTCGAACGCCGCGGCGGCTTCGGCGAACAGGATCAGTTCCAGCGAGTCATAGGGCCAATCGGGAATGTTCACTTCGACGGGAACCATGCCGATCTTACGAACGGTCTCAAGCGCCGCGCGATCGACATCGGTGGCCGGATCTTCTTTCATCCACTTCGGGAAATAGCCGACGACGTAAGCCGCGGACGTCTGTTTTGGCATCGAAATCCAACTTGCCCGGAATACTGGAGGGATCGCCGGGATCGGGACCTGAAATAGCCGCAAGCGCCAGTAGCGTGTCTTCAACACTGCGCGCCATGGGTCCGAGTTTGTCGAGGGACCAGCAGAGTGTCATCGCGCCGGTTCGTGCCACGCGGCCGAAAGTGGGACGCAAACCCGTAACACCGCAACGCATGCTGGGTCCAACGATGCTGCCGCCGGTTTCGCTGCCGATCGCGAAGCCGACGAGTCCTGCCGCCGTTGCCGCGCCCGGCCCAGCGCTGGATCCCGAAGAACCTTCCTGCAGATTCCAGGGATTCATAGTTTGGCCGCCGAACCAGACATCATTAAGCGCCAGAGCGCCGAGGCTCAGTTTAGCCACCAGCACTGCGCCCGCATCATTGAGACGTTGAACCACCGCGGCATCGCGCTGCGGGATGCGGTTGCGGAATGGCTCAGCGCCGTAAGTAGTTGGGATGCCATTGGTGTCTAAGAGATCTTTCGCGCCCCAGGGAATGCCGTGCAAAGGGCCGCGGTAATGACCGGCTGCAATCTCTTGATCAGCCTGCCTGGCCTGCTTCCTGGCGAGATCGGCAGTGAGCGTGATGACGCAACGAAGCTTTGGATCGAACTTACGCAAGCGATCGAGATAAATCTCGGTCAGACGCTGCGCCGTGATCTGTTTGGTTTCGATCCAGCGCGAAAGCTGCGAAACGGGGGCGAAGGCGATGTCTTCGTCGTTAGCCGGCGGCGCTGTAGAGGAGGAATCGCTGCGCACGAACCGGTTGCGCTCGGGACCAACTGTTGCATAGGCCTGGGTGGGGTCGGCACGCGAATAGGGCGCGAGTGTCGGCTCAAGCTGCACTTTGCGCGGACCGGCGCGCCGTTCCAGTAGCGGCGCCATGGACACGCGCCAGTTTTCAGCCGCTTGGGCCCGGTCTTTGGCGGTCAGCTCGATTTGGACCAGCTTTTCAGCTGCGGCAAAGGTCTGGGGAGACACTTCGGGTCCGGCTGGCGGAGCGGTTCCGAAGGCGGGTGGCGTACCCGCGGGCGCGCCTGCAGGCGTTTGCATGGCTTCCAGCGGCGCGGCGGCGGCTGCGATGCAGCCAAAAGAGCGGGACAGAAATGTTCTGCGGGAGTTCGGCATGACGGTGTGCAAGCTATATAATACGAGTGGAGATCCCCTTTTGAATTTGCGCGGATTCGTGCGTCTTTTCACGCACATACAGTTGCTTCCTGTGCTGGAAAACGGCGAAGAGACCACCCTGATCGGCGGCCAGGCCGTGATGGAAGGCGTCATGATGAGGTCGCCGCACAGTTACTGTGTGGCGGTGCGAAAGCCGGACGGCGAAATCGTAACTGAGGCGCGCCCTTTGGCGAAGTTGTCGGAACAGTATCCCATTTTCAAGCTGCCGGTGCTGCGTGGCTTGGGCACCCTGGGCGGCGCAATGTGGTTAGGTATGAAGGCGCTGAAGTTTTCTGCCGATTGCGCGTTAGGGGAACTAGTGGGCAGCGCAGAAACGGGCGAGAAGAAAGAGATTGGGCGGGGCGCGATAGCGCTGCAGATTGTTTTGTCGCTGCTCTTCATGCTCACGCTCTACAAATTCGTTCCGCTGTACCTGGCTACGCTGCTGGGACATCACTTTCCGGCGGTCAGCGGACGTATCGCTATCAATGCGATGGATGGCGGCATACGCATTTCCATCTTTCTGGGCTTTATGTATCTGCTATCGCGTTTGAAGGAGATGCACCGGCTGTTTGAATATCACGGCGCGGAGCACAAGGTGGTCTTTAATTTCGAGTCTGGACAGCCGGTCACAATCGTTAACGCACAAAAATTCGTTACCTGGCATCCGCGCTGCGGCACAAGTTTCCTGGTTGTGGTCCTGATTGTGGCCATGATCAGTTATATGTTTCTGCCCATCGACAACTTCTGGCTGAAACTGCTGGCGCGAATCGCGCTGCTGCCGGTTATTGTC
Organism: Terriglobia bacterium; assembly: GCA_963758445.1. Lineage (GTDB taxonomy): Bacteria > Acidobacteriota > Terriglobia > Bryobacterales > Bryobacteraceae > Bog-105. The sequence goes on along the minus strand of CAVWVR010000023.1, from coordinate 65,778 downwards.
GGCATCAGCTATGAAATCATCCGTTTTGCCGCCAAACGGCGCCAGGGCCTAATGGCGGTGCTGACGCAGCCCGGCTTGTGGCTGCAACGGGTGACTACCCAGGCGCCATCTAATGAGCAGACTGAAGTTGCCATTCACGCCCTTCAAAGTGCGATGGCGCTTGAAGAAGCCCAGGGCGGCCAATTGGTCGTCGCCTGATAAGAAGAGAACTGAATAGAAGCGGACCGCGAACATGCAATACCGAGACCGATTAAACGAATCAGAAGCGCGGTACAACGAACTTACGGCCAAGTTGGCGGATCCTTCCGTTACCAACGACCAGGAGCAGTATCGGAAGATAGCCAGAACGCAAAGTGAACTGGGTGAGCTGGTAAGCAGGTATCGCGAATTTAAGAAGGCCGAGCAGGAACTGTCAGAGGCGCGAGTCATGCTGAGTGAGAGCGATCCGGAACTGCGGCAAATGGCGGAGATGGAAATCGTACGCCTGGAGCCGGAGCTGGCGGCGCTCGAACAAGAGCTGCAGGTTCTGTTGCTACCGAAAGATCCGAATGACGAGAAGAACGTTATCCTCGAAATTCGGAAAGGCGCGGGTGGTGATGAAGCTTCGCTCTTCGCCGGCGAAGTGTTTCGCATGTACACGCGCTACGCGGAAGAACAGCGCTGGAAGGTGGAAATCACATCCCTCAGCGAATCGTCGGTTGGCGGATTGAGCGAAGTCATCGCCATGATCAGCGGACAAAAAGTATATAGCCGGCTGAAGTATGAGAGCGGCGTGCACCGGGTGCAGCGCGTTCCGGCCACCGAAACACAGGGGCGTGTACACACTTCCACCATCACTGTGGTCGTGATGCCGGAAGCCGATGAAGTGGATGTGCAGATCGATGCCAAGGACATCCGCATTGATACGTTCTGCTCGTCGGGACCGGGCGGGCAGTCGGTGAATACAACTTACTCAGCCGTGCGTATCACGCATCTGCCGACTAATACCGTCGTTTCCTGTCAAGACGAGAAGTCGCAGATTAAGAACCGTTCCAAAGCGATGCAGGTGCTGCGATCGCGCCTCTATCAGATGGAACTGGAGAAGCAGCAGGCGGCCATCGGGGCCGAACGCAAGAGCATGGTGGGAACAGGCGATCGTAGCGAAAAGATTCGGACCTACAATTTCCCGCAAAACCGCTTGACGGATCATCGCATCGGACTTACTTTGCACCAACTGGATCTGACGATGGAAGGCAGACTGCAGCCGGTCATCGACGCGCTCACGGCGTACTACCAATCGGCACGCATGCGCGACGAAGGACAAGCGGCTTAGACGCAAGCCCGTCCGCGTCTCGTGACCTTGCAGACTGCCCTGTTGCAGGGCGCCGAGATCCTCGAAAAGGCATCCATTTCCGTTCCGCGGCTCACTGCGGAAGTGTTGTTGAGTCATGCGGTTCGCTGTGAGCGCGCTTATCTGTACGCCCACAGTAGCGACGAACTGACGCAGCTGGCGTGGATACACTACGGGCGTTATCTGAATGAGCGGCTGAAGGGCAAGCCGACTCAATACATCACGCACAAACAGGAGTTCTTCGGGCGTGAGTTCTATGTGAACGAGGCAGTACTGATTCCCCGCCCTGAGACGGAACACCTGGTGGAAGCGGCGGTTTCCTACTTGCGCGGGCATGCGGACTCGCGGGTGCTGGATGTCGGAACCGGTTCCGGGGCCATCGCGATCAGCGTGGCGCTGGAGACGGGATTGGCGGTTGTCGCTTCGGATATTTCGCTGGATGCGTTGCTCGTTGCGGCGCGAAACCGCGCTAAGTACGACGCGCACGTGAGCCTCTTCGCGGCGGATCTGCTGGAGGCAGTTGAGGCGCGTAGTATCGATTTGCTGATTTCGAATCCACCCTATGTGCCGGGCGCGGATGCGGCGAATATGCAGGCGGAAGTGCGTGATTGGGAGCCGCATGTGGCGCTATTCGCGGATGACAGCGGGTTTGAAATCTACCGGCGCCTGATAGCGCAAGCGGCGATTGTGCTTCGGCCGGGTGGACGGCTGATGATGGAACTCGGGTATCAGTCGCTTGCGGGGGTGCGCGAGATGCTAGCGGAGCGGTGGACTGATTTGGAGGTCATCTCCGACCTGGCTGGATTTCCACGCGTCTTAGCGGCGACACTAAATAGTTAACCGGTATGCAGCGCCTGGTGTGCCACGTTGATATGGACGCCTTCTTTGTGTCCGTCGAAGAGTTGTTCGATCCTACGCTCAAAGGCAAGCCGGTTGTAGTGGGCGGCAAGGCCGATCAGAGAGGCGTGGTTGCGGCGGCATCTTATGCGGCGCGCAAATTCGGGGTGCATTCCGCCATGCCGCTGCGAACGGCCGCGCGGCTTTGTCCGCACGCCACATTTGTTGACGGTCATCCGGCGCGCTACCGCGAGTATTCGAAGAAAGTTTTTGACGTTCTGAACCGCTTCTCGCCGGTAGTCGAGATGGCGTCCATTGACGAAGCGTATCTTGACCTGACCGGGACAGAGCGCCTGCATGGTCCGCCGATGCGCGCCGGGCATGCCCTGCATGAGGCGATCCGGGAAGCAACGAAGTTGAACTGTTCGTTGGGCCTCGCGTCATCCAGGCTGGTGGCGAAGGTGACCTCGGACCAAGCCAAGCCGAATGGCGTGCTTTACATCCTGCCGGGACAAGAGGCTCAATTTCTGGCGCCGTTAGAGGTGCGCAAGATTCCGGGAGTTGGAAAGAAGACCGAAGCGGCGCTACACCAGATCGGAATTCGCCGCGTGGGTGATTTGGGCAGGCTGGACGAGAGCTTTCTTGCTTCGCGTTTCGGTAAGTGGGGATTGGCGCTGGCGGGCAAAGCGCGCGGCGAGGATGCGGGCGGCTGGTTCGACGCTCCGTTGGGCGGGCGTGAAGACGCGAAATCGATCAGCCACGAACACACGTTTGGAGAGGACACTGCGGACGCATCGAAGCTGGAAACGACGTTGACGAAATTGTCAGAGATGGTGGCGAAGCGTTTGCGCGAGCAAAAGATGTATGCGCGGACGCTGCACTTGAAGCTGCGCGACGAAGATTTTGAGACCATCACGCGGGCTTGCACGCTCGATCATGCCACGCAGCTCGACCGCGAGATTGCGGCGGCGATCATTGGGCTGTTTCGCAAAGCGTGGAACGGCAAAAAGCCGATCCGTTTGTTAGGCATCTACGGCGGACAACTGCAACATGAGGAAGGCCAGATGAACTTGCTGGATGAGCCCGGGAAGGCGCGCTTGCGCGAGGCGTTCCGGTCTGTCGATCACATTCGCAACCGCTTCGGCGACGCAAGCATTTCGCTGGCGAAGACGCTGAATGGGGGAATTCGAGAACGAGTGCATGAGAATCCATTCGATCTGCCGGGGAAAAAGAAAGCGGAGAAAGAGTAGGCGAAATTCAGCCCAAGCGGGTGTATGGTAGAAATATATCCTCCTTCTACCAGTAGAATTCTGCCAATGAGCCTAAACATTAAGAACGAGGAAACGCATCGGCGGGCCAAAGAACTTGCGCGATTGGCAGGCGAGAGCATGACGGAAGCGGTAGATCGGGCAATAGCGGAACGCCTGGATCGCATTCGCCGGAGGCGCAACAAGGCTGTCCTAGTGGAAAGGCTACTTGAGATTGGGCGGGAATGTGCGGCCTTGCCTGTCCTGGACAAGCGGCGGCCTGAGGAGATGCTGTACGACAAACGGGGCATTCCCAATTGATTGTCGTTGATACGTCGGCGTTGATCGCGATTCTGGATGAGGAGGAGGACGCTCAGAGGTATGCGCAAGCAATCATCGAAGGCGATACGCCGTTCGTGTCGGCCGCGACGGTCCTCGAAACGGGAATTGTGATGCTCAATCGCCACGGTTCGCGGGGGGTACGGAAGGTCCATGCACTTTTACAGGAGGCGGGCTTTCAAGTGCAAGAGGTGACAGCGCAGCAGGCACAATTCGCTCTAGAGGCTTACGTCTCCTATGGGAAGGGCCGGAAGAACGCGGCGGGGCTGAACTACGGGGATTGTTTTTCCTATGCCTTGGCAAAAGCTACGGGCCTGCCTCTGTTGTACAAAGGCCGCGACTTCTCTGGAACGGATATTGAGTCCGTTCTTTGAAAGGGCTAGGCAGCTTTGACGATTGCGGCGAATGAGACGGGATCGAGGCTGGCGCCGCCTACCAGGACGCCGTCGATCTCGTCCTGGTTCATCAAGCCCTTGATGTTGTCCGGTTTGACGCTGCCGCCGTAGATGATGCGCAGTTGCTGGGCGGCATGGGCGCCGAAGCGCTTTTCGGCTTCACAACGAACCAGCTTGTGGGCGGCGGATGCAATCTCCGGAGTCGCCACGTTGCCGGTACCGATCGCCCAGATTGGTTCATAGGCAATCGCCACATTGGCAAACTGCTCTTCGGTGAGTCCGGCGACCCCGGCGGCAAACTGACGAATAATCACGTCATTGGTTTTGCCGGCCTTATGTTCCTCGGGGCGTTCGCCGATACAGACGATAGGAAAAAGCCCGGCATCGAGAGCGGCTTGCGTTTTCTTGAGAACGTCCGCATCCGTCTCGTGGAAATACTGCCGGCGTTCGCTGTGTCCAACGATGAGCCAAGTCGCGCCCGCATCGCGCAACATTTGGGCGGAAATTTCGCCGGTGAACGCTCCCTCTTTCAACCAGTAGGAGTCTTGGCCGCCAATGCGGATGTTAGTTGCGGCAATCGCTTCCACCGCGGCGGGGATGGCGAGAGCTGTAGGGCAGACCACCACCTCACAGCCCGGATCGCCGCCGAGCAGAGGAATGAACTTTTCGAAGAACGAAGTGGTTTCCTGGGGGGTCTTGTACATCTTCCAGTTGGCCGCCATTATGCGCCGTCTCATAGCCTGCGAGTTGAATCAATTTCCTTTCTGAAGATCCCGCAGGAAGCTGGCTCCAGCCGGGATGTAAGTTGCGAAGTTCTGGGCTACCGTCTGACCGATGTCGGCGAGGGTGGCGCGAGTGCCCAGATTGACATTGGGCTTTACAGAGGGTCCGTATGCGAGCAGCGGTGTATATTCGCGCGAATGGTCGGTAGATGCGGTGGTCGGGTCGCAACCGTGGTCAGCGGTGAGGATAACCAGGTCGCGTTCCTTCCATTTGAGCGACGGCAACCAGGCATCGACCGCTTCGAGAGCACGCGCGTAGCCTTCGACATCGTTGCGGTGCCCGTACTGCTGGTCGAAGTCGACCAGGTTAGCGAAGATGAGGCCCTGCGGCTGATCGTTTAACAAATCCGTAATTCTCTGCATACCGTCGGCGTTGTTTTTTGTTTTGAGCGACTGAGCGACGCCGCGATTGAGGAAGATATCAGCGATTTTGCCGACGCCGGTTACGAGCACGCCAGCGCCGCTGAGCTGGTCCAGAAGCATGCCGTCCGGAGGCGGAACTGCAAAATCTTTTCGGTTGGCTGTGCGGACGTAATGCCCTGCCTCACCCGCGAACGGCCGGGCTATGACGCGGCCAACTTCATTCGGTCCGCGCAGGATTTCGCGCGCGATATGGCACATTCGGTAGACCTCTTCGAGCGGTACAACCGTTTCGTGGGCGGCGATCTGAAAGACGCTGTCGGCAGAGGTGTAAACGATTGGCGAGCCTGTGCGTTGATGGTCCGCGCCGAGTTCCCGGATGATCTCGGTACCGGAAGCCGGTTTGTTGCCCAGAGTCTTGCGGCCGATCTGGCTCTCAAAGGTTTCGATTACGTCGCGCGGAAAGCCGTGCGGATACGTCGGAAACGGCTTGTCCAGGATGATGCCGGCCATTTCCCAGTGGCCCGTGGTCGTGTCTTTGCCGGGTGACAAGAGGGTCGATTTTCCATATGCGCCAACGGGGGATTCGGCGGCGGGTAATCCGGTTAGGGGCTCGATATTCGCCAGGCCGAGGCGACAAAGGTTCGGAAGCCTGAGTTGCCGCACGCGCGCGATGTTGCCGAGGGTATCGCTGCCAGCGGGGTCGCCAAAATCTGCCGCATCCGGCATGGCGCCGATGCCGACGCTATCGAGCACGATCCAGATGACGCGAGTGAACGGTTGCTGGCCACCGGGACTGGTCATGGCAAGAAGCTCATTTTTGTTTCGCGTCGAAGGCGTTGTCCGGTGCGGCTTCGAACTCATCCTTCAGACGCGCGGCGCGGTCACGAACCAGGTGCATCAGCGTTTCGCGCGTGCTGATGCGTTCGAGAATGGGGACGAACTGCTTGGGGACGGCGAGCTGTTTGTGCAGCCACAATGATTCAACTTGCGCCAGTGCATCGTTGATTCCTAAGCGGTCGTAGCGCAAGCTGTGTTCGAGCTCGATGTAGGCACGCTCCGACTCGCCAATCTGCTCAAAGCGTTCCTGCAATTGCTGGGCGGTTTCGTTCAACGAATAGTTGAAGGTGGCCTCGGTCGCGGGATTATCGCCGTCTTCATAACGAAAGGTTTTCTTGCCGGTGTTCGCTACCTTGAGACCGGATTCGAGGGGCGCTTTGAAGTAGCCGAGCTTTTCGGCCATGGCAAACAGCGCCGCGGCTGCGGAAACCGGCATTTGCGTTTTTACCGGCTGGTCATCTGAAGGAGATTCTTTGTACTCGAGATTGCCGGAGCGGTCTACGTTGACGCAGAAATAATCGGGCATGCTGCCGGGAAAAATGCGTGTATAGGAAAGCTTTGGGGAGAGCGCCAGCAGGGGCGCGCAGGAGGCGAGTGCGAAGATAGCAAGTCTCATCGCCGTGCGCCGGCCGCAAGTGGGAAGCTAGCCCGAGTTCCGTGACAGATGGCCACAGCAAGCGCATCGGTTGCATCGTGCGATTGAAACGTGGGACCGATTCCGAGCAGCGAGTGAACCATCATCTGCACCTGATGCTTCTCAGCGCGTCCATACCCGACGACGCTGATTTTCACTTCAAGTGGCGAGTATTCGAACACTTCGAGCCCAGCTTCGGCGGCAAGCAACAGCGCGACTCCGCGAACATGGGCCAGCTTCAGCGCGGACTTCGCATTGACCGCATGGAACACTTCTTCGACGGCAAAAGAATTCGGCTCGAACTGAGTGAGAACGCCGCGAAGGCCGCTAGCGATTAGTTGCAGCCGCTGCTCCAACGGACTGTCGGGGCGGGTGCGAACAACTCCGGCTGAGACGAGCCGATGGGAGCGCCCGTCTGACTCGACGACCCCGTAGCCGGTTTTCTCAGTCCCGCAGTCTATACCAACGATTCTCATCTATATTGACGCCGGATCGGGCATCAATCCGGGAGCGCCACTACGCCAGCGCTTCTACTTCGGCAGCGTCGATCTCGTAATTGCCGTAGACGTTCTGAACGTCATCTTGCTCTTCGAGCGCGTCGTAGAGCTTCATCATGGCCTGCACGCTCTTGCCCTCGAGCTTGATAGTGCTCTTAGGGACCATGGCGATTTCGGAGGACTCAGTGGGAATTTTAGCCTTCTCCAGCGCCTCAACAACCTGCTCATGCGCTTCGGGCGCTGACAGGATTTCCCAGCTACCGTCCTGGTCGCGAATGTCGTCCGCGCCGGCCTCGAGCGCGATAGTCATCAACTGATCTTCCGATGCCACGTCGGCGTCAACAATGATCTGGCTCTTACGCTCAAACATCCAGGCGACACTGCCCTGCTCTCCGAGGTTGCCACCGTTCTTAGAAAAGACGTGACGAATCTCGCTGACAGTGCGATTGCGATTGTCGGTGGCCACATTGACCAGGACGGCAGCGCCGCCGGGACCGTAGCCCTCGAAGAGAATCTCATCGATCTGTCCGCCTTCGAGCTCGCCGGTCCCGCGCATGACGGCACGCTTGATGTTTTCGGCAGGCATGCTGACGGCTTTTGCGGCGGTAATGGCGGTACGCAGGCGCGGATTCATATCCGGATCGCCGCCGTTGCGTGCAGCGATCATGATTTCCCTGATCAAACGGGTAAAGGCTTTACCGCGCTTGGCATCGAGGGCCGCTTTTTTGTGTTTGATTGTGGCCCATTTACTATGTCCAGACATCTGAGAACCTCGTTTTTGAGGCGCGCGCGCGACGAGAAAAATCGAGTAGCGGCGCTGCCTCTCAACCTTCGAGGATAACAAAGAGAATGCTAATCCTTGCCTCCGGATCGCCGCGCAGACATACCTTGTTGCAGGCTGCGGGTATTGAGCACATTGTAAGAGCCACTCAGGTCGTAGAAGAACGCAGGCCCGGCGAAGAGCCGTTGAAGTTAGTCGCGCGGCTTGCCCGCGAGAAAGCACGAGCCGCGGTAAGCAGCCCGGCGGACATCGTGCTGGGAGCGGATACTGAGGTTTGCATTGGTGACGAAGTCTTCGGTAAACCGTCTGATGAAGGGGATGCCGCCAGAATGCTGCGCCGGCTGTCGGGCAGAGATCATTGGGTCCACACCGGCATCTGTATTCTTACTGGCAATGATGAGGTTGTGGCAGTCGCCAGCACCAGAGTGTCGTTCGTGGACCTTACAGATGCCGAGATTACGGAGTACACTCGAAGCGGGGAGCCATTCGGTAAGTCGGGCGGGTACGCGATTCAGGGGCTCGCTTCGAAATTTGTCCGGTCGATTGACGGTTGTTATCACAACGTTGTTGGTTTGCCAGTAGCTCTCGTCTACGGTTATCTGAAGGCGCTATGAGACAACTCTTTGCGGCTATCGCGCTGGGCGCAGTTCTGTTTGTGCAGCTCTGCGGAGAAACGCAAACGGCAGATTGGCGCAACCAGGGGATCCTCTTTACCGATCACAGTTTAGATGCCCGCCTGCATACGGTGCCGATCCAGGCGGTTCACCTGGGGGATGGATTCTGGGCCAGCCGCAGGCGTATTACGACGGAGCGCAGCCTGCCGACGCTGCTCGAACTACTGGAAGAGCATGGAGTGATGGACAACTTCCGGCGTCTTTCAGGCCGCAAGAATGTGCCGCGCAAGGGACCGGTTTATACCGATTCGGATGCTTACAAGTGGATAGAAGCGGCCTCCTGGGCCCTGGCATCGAACGAGACCACCGACGCCGAGAAGCAGAAATTCCGGCAGCAGCTTGAATCCTTGATTTCGGACATTGTGGCCGCTCAGGAGCCCAGCGGGTATCTGAACACCTACTATGTTGGGGATAAAGCACATCTGCGCTTCACGGAGCTGGTGCGTTCGCATGAAGATTATTGCCTGGGGCATCTGATTCAGGCTGCGATTGCGTACTATCGCGCAACCGGCAGCCGGGCGTTGCTGGACCCGGCAATCAAATTCGCGGATTACATCGTCGAAAACTTCGGACCAACGCAGAAGCCTTTCATGACCGGGCATCCAGAGCTGGAGATGGCGCTGGTAGAGCTATACCGCACGACCGGCGACTCCAGGTATCTGGAGTTTGTGCGCTACCTGTTTAGCGGAGTAGAGCGAGATCGCATGAAGTGGAAGGAATCGGACGTGCGTTACACGTTTAGCGGGCGGGCGTTCACTTCCCGAACGGAATTCGAGGGGCACGCGGTGCGCGCGCTCTATGCGGCATCGGGAGCTAGCGATTACTTTGCGGAAACTGGCGATCCCGCCTACAAGAAAACCCTGGATTCGCTGTGGACAGATTTAACCCAGCGCAAGATGTACATCACCGGAGGGGTGGGATCGCGATCCGGTGGCGAGAGTTTCGGCGATCCCTACGAACTACCAAGCGAGCAGGCATATGCCGAGACATGCGCGGCTGTTGCCAATGTCATGTGGAACTTCAGGTTGCTAACCGTTACGGGCGACGCCAAATATGCCGATGTGTTAGAGAAGGCGCTTTACAACGGCGCGAATTCGGGAATGTCGTTATCCGGCACGATGTATTGTTACCGCAACCCGTTGGCTTCGAATGGCGAGAAACTCCGCAGTCCCTGGTACGACACGACGTGCTGCCCACCGAATATCGAACGCCTGTTTGAATCGCTGCCGGGGTACTTCTACGCTATGAGCCGAGACGGCGTTTTCGTGAATCTCTATCACAACTCAGAGCTCGATTGGCACTTGGAAGAGGGAACAGGCCTCAAGCTGACACAATCGACGGGCTACCCGTGGAGCGGCGATGTACACGTGACGGTCAGCCCGGAACGTGCCACGGAATTTACCGTTTATTTGCGCTGGCCATCCTGGGCGCCGGGGGTGGATGTGCAAGTGGACGGGCAGGCTTACCCGACTTCAAACTTTCACCGGGGCTCCTATATTGCGATCACGCGGACCTGGAGCAAGGGAGATTCTATATCGCTGAGCTTCGGGATGCAGCCTACGCCGATGGTTTCGAATCCCAGGGTGGCCGACACCTACGGGAGAGTTGCTATACAACGTGGCCCGCTGATTTATGCCCTGGAGCAGATGGATCAAGCGGGTATAGCCCTACCGGATATCTTCTACAGATTGAACGCCTCTGCCGTCGTAGAACCACACAAAGATCTACTTGGGGGGGTTACGGTGCTAAAGGTAAGCGGGCTGGCAGCCGAAAGATCAGTTGGAGATGAGCCGCTGTACCAGCCAATCACAATGTCCGCGGCGATAGCCAAACGTCCAACCTTGCTTACATTCATTCCGTATTACACAATGGCCAATCGGGAGCCAACGCCCATGGAGGTTTGGGTACCGCTAGCCCGCGCCGATGGCCAATATTCATCCGCTCCCGTCATGAGCGAGCGGCGATTCAACCAATGAATGAGGGAGATAGGGTATTGCAACAGGCCCAAGACTTAGTAGACTCAAAGATATACACCATCAGGCTGCCCTTGGAAGTAGCACTCTAGAAAACCGATGAAATCACATGCTTCGTGGCGTAAAGTAATTTCTTCTTTTGCGTATTTAGCTTTTTCGATGCTGCTAACGGCCATGCCGCAGGATCAAACTCCTCCCGTCCAGCAGCAAACTCCCGCGCCTTTACCGGACAAACCGCCGGATAAGGGGACGGCCGCTCCGGCGGACAAGAGGATTGCGACAGTTCCGGTCCCAATGTCGGCTGGCGCACCAGTCGATTCGGGCACGTACAAGATTGGCCCTGGTGATGTCCTACTTATCCGGGTATGGAACGAGCCGGAATTTTCTGGGGGCGTAGCGGTTCATCAGGATGGCAAGTTTACGCTGCCTCTGGTGGGTGATCTCCAGGCGGGTGGCAAAACACCTTTAGAAGTTCAGGACATGCTCAATGACGCTTTGAAGAAGTACGTTACCAGGCCGTTAGTGACTGTCACAGTACAGGAGGTTGGGAGTAAGCGCTATTACATGGACGGCTTGATCGGTCGTCCCGGCGAGTATGCCCTAATTGTGCCGACGACCATTCTGGAGGCGATCAGCAAGGCCGGCGGATGCGGGGATTTTGCCAACATCAAGCACATCTACGTTCTTCGGGGTGACAAGCGCATCTATTTCAACCTGAAGGATGTTATTAAGGGCAAACATATGGAACAGAATATTCTGATACAGCCAGGCGACTACATCGTAGTTCCATAGAACGGGAGAGCGGCTGAGATTATGTTGGACAGCATTGCGGTTCCTCGCCGCACATACGATTTCGAGGACTACATCGATATATTGCGGCGGAATTTCCGCTGGGTCATGGCTCCGACGTTCGCCGGGCTTGTCATCTCCGTGGTCGTCGCCTACTCCATGCCGGACGTGTTTATCTCGACGGCGACCATCCGCGTGACCCCCCAGCAAATCTCCGCGGATTTAGTACAGAACACTATCAGCCAAGATGTAGCCGACCGTATCAACTCGATGGCGCTAATCATCTATAGCCGCTCTACTCTTACGGCGTTGATTAATAGCTACGGGCTGTATAAGAAGGAACTGGCGAGCGAACCGATGCAGGACGTTGTCGAGCAGATGAAGCGAAACGTCATCATCCAAGCTGCCGGTGGCACCTCGGCCGGAAATAGATTCCTCCCGACCATGTTGGTGGGCTTCCGCTACTCGGATAAATATAATGCGCAAAAGGTTTGCGCCGATATTGTGACGCGGCTGATGAATCTCAGTTCGCAGGAAAACGTAGAGAGCCAGCAGCAGGCGCATCAATTCCTGACCGACGAAGGTGCGCAGGCTAAACACGATCTCGACGAACTCGAACAGAAGCTTGCCGACTTCCGCACCAAATATGCGGGGCACTTGCCGGAACAAGAAGAGAGCAACTTGAACTCGATGAATGCGCTAAATGCCCGGTTAGATGGACTAACGCAAGCCGCTACCCGCAACACGGAGCAACGCATGATGCTCGAGCAGGAAATGCGAATTGCCAAGGACCGGATGGCAAGTCTGCGAAGCAGTTCGCAACAGGCAGTCGCCCGCAATGAGAAAGTGGCGGAATTCGATCGCCAAATCCTGCAATTGCAGGACGGAATCGAGGCCATGAAACAGCGCTACACCGAAGACTATCCCGATCTTCAGGATGCCAAGAACCGGCTGGCATTCTTAAAGAAACAGCGGGACGACGCGGCGAAACAGAAGCCCGCAGTGGTGGAAGCTGCCCCCGTGGACAATACGAATCTCACGCATGAGCGGATGGATCTCCAGGATCAGATCGATCGTCTGCAAACGCAGATGAAGGCGAATACGATGGACGCTCAGTTGCTTCAGCGGGACGTTGCAGCGACAAATAATGACCTGCGCACCTATCAAGGGCGTCTGGGGTCGTCGGCGAGCGAAAAAGAATATGAGGATTTGCTGCGCGAGCGCGATTTGGCGAGACAGCGCTATCTCGAATTCGAAACGAAGACCGCGCGCTCGACGGTATCAATCGATTTGGAGAAGCGGAAGCAGGGCGAAACGCTCGAGCTAATCGACCAGGCGTCCTTGCCTTCCTCGCCTATAGAGCCGAAGCGCACAAAAGTGGTACCTATCGGCGCTATCACTGGTTTGATCATTGGCGTCGTACTTGTGGCGGTTCGCGAGGTCAAAGACACATCACTGAAAAATCTAAAGGACGCACGCCTTTACACGCAGCTCACGATTCTAGGCAGCATCCCGCTGCTAGAGAACGACGTGGTGGTGCAGCGCCGGAGACAGGTGATGTGGGTTAGCTGGGCGACTGCCACGCTGGCGGGTTTTGCGATTATGGCGGTCTCCATGGCGCGCTACTACTTAGGTAAAGGATAGTTTCATGAGCCGTGTTCACGAAGCATTGCGCAAGGCGGGGCAACAGGAAAGGCCTGAGGCTCCGAGGCCCGCATCCAGGGCTGAGATGCCATCGCCGTCCTTAGACGCATCAGAGCTGAATGGGAGCAGCGACGCTTACGCAGCGGGTTCAACGGCTGTTGAAGTGGCAGCGGATTTGGACGATCTGGAGACAATCATCCGGAACGCTCCGCTGGTGTCATATAACCCTGCAAAGGGAGCGCTGTTGGTGGCTCCGTCGAGTCCTCGCGAGGCGCCGGCGGAAGAATTCCGAACGCTTCGGACTCGTCTGAATCACATGCAGACGCTGCAGCCGCTGCACACTCTGTTAGTCACTAGCGCCAGCCCCGCCGAGGGGAAGTCGTTCACCGCAATGAACCTGGCGGTGACACAATCGCAACTCGCGGACAAACGAGTTTTGTTGGTGGATTTTGATTTTCGGCGGCCGAGCGTCGATAAGAACTTTCAAATTGCCTCTTCACCTGGGATGACAGATTACCTGCTTGGCAGGGCACGGCTTTCTGAGCTGTTTCGGAGACTGGACGGCACTAACCTGTACCTGGTTCCCGCCGGCGAACCAGTACAGAATCCGCTCGAATTGCTAAACCTGAAAGAGTGCAAGGCACTGATTCAACAGCTGCGCAACCACTTCGATTGGGTGATCCTCGATAGCCCTCCTCTTCTATTCGCCGCAGACGCGAATCTGCTGGCAACCATGTGCGACGGCGCGATGTTAGTGGTTCGAATCGGCACAACAACCTTCGATTCGGTGAGTAGGGCACTGCAATCGCTTTGTGAGAACAATGTGCTGGGAGTAGTTGTGAACGGCGCTCGCCGCGGTGAGCTTTATAGCAAGTACACCTACTATCACAATTACTACTACGCGCCGGAAGCCGCGGAACCCGCGGAAGGCACTGTCGAGACAGAGGAGCTGGAAGTAAGCTAATAGCTCCTTCTGTGTCTCATTCGAAATGTCTAACGTTGCAACTTCGAAAGAAGCCGAAACCGACCCGAGCGTTCACGAGCTGATTCGTACCCGCTGGAGTCCGCGGGCGTTTGCGTCTAAAGAGGTCAAAGCTGAGGATCTTCGCACCGTGTTGGAAGCAGCCCGTTGGGCCGCTTCGTCGTATAACGAACAGCCGTGGCGATTCTTCGTAGCTCGAAAATCGGATGCCGCCGGGTTCGAGAGATTGTTCGGCACCCTGGTTCCGGCGAATCAGGCTTGGGCGGCTAAAGCTCCCGTGCTGATCATCATGGCTGCAAAACGAACGTTTTCGCACAATGGAGCAGCCAACTATTACGGGCTGCACGATGCCGGGCAGGCGTTGGCGCACCTGATGCTACAAGCTCAAGCAGTTGGGCTGCACGCGCACGCGATGGCCGGGTTCGATCGCGAGAAGGCTCGTAAGGAGCTTGGCATACCCGACGATTACGAGCTCGGCGCGGCCGTGGCGCTTGGGTACTTGGGAGATCCCGAAGAACTGCCGGAACAGGCGCGAAAGTCCGAATCGGCTAAGCGGGAGCGGAAACCGCTTAACGAGATTGCGTTCGGTCCGCATTGGGACGAACCGTTACAACTCTGAGTTGCGAGTAAGCGTCACTAGCGTGGCGCCCCAACCACCGGCCTCAGCGGGCGCGTCCCGAAAATTAAGGACGTAAGGCGTGCGCTTCAGAATCGACCGCACTGTCTCCCGCTGCACTCCGATACCTCTACCGTGGATAATCCGCAGCGCATAGAGCCCAAGCCGGTGCGCCTCTTCCAAGTATGCTTCTACGGCGTCTTTTACATCGCGAGGGGCAAATGTGTGCAGATCCAGAACGTCCGCGATGGGTATAGTGACGGGCTCGTCTTCTTGCATAAGCCGAGCGAGTTTAGGGCCAGCGCGATGTCAAACCCCGAGAAGGAGCGGTAGGTCGGCTGCCGCCCTCACTTGGGAAGCCGCGAGGTGGCGCGTTGCTGAAATCCAGATCGGTTGCCTCGTACGTGACCGGACGGTCCAAAACCATTTCGACGGTGGAACCTTTCGCCAAAATGGCGTCCGGACCGCGAGTTAGCAGAACGCCTAATAGTCCGGCGGCGGCGCCCGCGCCTGCGCCGATGCCGGCTCCCATTCCGACGCCGCCTGCGGCTGCGCCGATGCCCGACCCGATGACGGTACCGGCCGTTGTGGTGGCAATCACCGTTTCTGTATCGCCTTTCTTATCGCCCGGACCTGTGACCTTGCCGTTTTCGCGGTTCAGCTTTTGATCGTCGCGGGGATCGATTGCTGCCAGATCAGCGCGGAAGTCTCGATTCACGCCGTTTGGCAGCGTGAGCGAATCAAAGCGTACCTGCAATTCGCCTTTGCCCTTCACTCGCCCAGGACGTTTTACCTCGGTGACGGTACCGGTCACCCAACTGCCCTGTGGGATCACGATTTTACCGGCCGAGAGCACAGGGAATGCGGTTTCGAGATAGATGCGATCGCCGATCTGAGCCTGCCGCGTGCTGACGCTGTTGATCATGCTGAGCAGGATCCTGGTTCCGGGAGCGACAGTATAAAGGCCCGAGGCGGACTGTCCGTCAGGGCGGGCTCTTAGCACGGAAGGCTGAGCGGGGCCGGGCGCAACGGATGGCGCCTGTGGTGGAGAAGGCGGATTGGTCGATGGTTCGTTCTGCGCTAAGGCCGAGGTAGCCGCAGCCCCTAGCAGCAACAAAAGTGCGATCTTAAAACGCATAAAGTCCTCCCCCAAGTAATCTAGCCGCTATAGGTTATGTTACCCACTGGACGCAGCGGCAGCGCGGACGGTTGCTTTGGTAAGGCTGGCGGTTTCGACCACGCGGACGCTCTTCCTGAGAACGGTACTCACCGGGAGCTCTTTGATTTTCGAGAGTTCGATCCAAGCGCATCCACGGATCGCGGACGGCAGGGCTGCCGTCCAGATCTCAAAAAGATAGTTATGGAAGGTGATGCCGTGACGAAAGGATCCGAGTTTCAGAAGCGGCGAAACATGGGGCAATTGCGTAGCTTCCGGCAGTTCCCAAAAGCCGGGCATGAGGCGGGAGGTTACAGGGCGCTGCCAGGCGAGGATGCGCCGCCGGCTGTCTTCGATCCAGAATAGCGTTCGCGTCTCCTTGACTGACTTGCGCGCAACAATCTTCACTGGAAAATCAGTTTGCGTCCCGGCGTAACGTGCGCTGCACCACTGCGCCACCGGACAGACGAGGCATTGCGGATTCTTCGGCAAACACACTGTTGCGCCGAGTTCCATCATGGCCTGATTGAAAGCCCCAGGGTGCGACCTGTCCAGCACGGTATCCGCAATTGCCGCAAAATGGCGCTTGCCGGATAGAGAAGCGATATTGGTTGCATCCGCGCAAACGCGGCTCAGAACGCGTAAAACATTGCCATCCACAGCTGCGTGGGGCAGATCGTAACCGATGCTGCTGATGGCGGCGGCGGTGTAATCGCCGATGCCGGGGAGTTGCCGTATGCCGGCGTAATCGCGCGGGAACGCGCCGGCATCGCGAGCCTGTTGTGCAGCGCGTTGCAAGTTGCGCGCACGATAGTAGTAACCCAGCCCAGCCCATTGGGCGAGCAGATCGTCTTCAGGCGCGTCTGCCAATGCAGCAATGTCGGGGAAGCGCGCCATAAAGCGCTGGTAGTAGGGGATTACGGCCGCAACCCGGGTCTGTTGCAGCATGATCTCCGAAATCCAAATGGCGTACGGATCGCGGGTGCGGCGCCAGGGCAGATCACGCTGCTGCGTGGCGAACCAGTGCAGCAGAGCCTGGCGGAAACTGATCAACTCCGTCGAGGTAAGCAAATCGGACAATCCGTGTGAGGCGAACCGGCATCCTATACTGGTTAGGAATCCCCCTTCCACGGTGGCGCGGCTATAGCGGAAGCGCTCACCTCTAACGTTTGGATCGAACCTGCCAGGAATGCCGGAAAACTCCAGCTTATCGTCTTGTGAATCTGTCGCTGCAAAGGAAGTTGCCGAAGCCGCGCGGCCGGTACTTGCCATTCGCGGTGCCCGCGTTCACAACCTGAAGAATGTTTCGGTAGACCTGCCGCATAACCAGCTCACGGTAGTGACGGGCGTGTCCGGATCAGGTAAGTCGTCGCTGGTTTTCGACACAATCTATGCGGAAGGACAGCGGCGGTACGTAGAATCATTGTCCGCCTATGCGCGCCAATTCCTGGAGCGCATGGAAAAGCCCGACGTTGATGAAATTTTGGGCATAGCGCCCCCGATCGCAATCAAGCAGAAGAATCAGACACGGAACCCGCGCTCGACCGTCGCAACGGCAACGGAGCTTTACGATTTTATGCGGCTGCTGTGGGCGCGAGCGGGAAGAACGTATTGCCCGAATGACGGCACGCGCATTCAAAGCGACAGCGTGGATCAAGTGGCGGAAACGATGCTCGTGCAAGCCGAGGGTTCACGCTGGTACGCGCTCTTTCCGGTGAAGTCGCCAACCAGTACTGATGAGAAGAATTCGGCCGCATCGGCGCTGCGGGATCGGCTGTTCGATCTACGAAAGAAGGGCTTCAACCGCCTTTTTCAGGCGGGGAACACCTTTGAATTTTCGACGCCCGAATCGCTGCTTGAGATCGATTTCAACAAGCCGCTGTTCATCCTGGCAGACCGGCTTGTTATTCGTCCCGACCAGCACCAGCGGATTGTCGATACGGTTGAGATCTGTTACCGGGAAGCGGGTGAGATTTTCTTTGAGCAGGCGAGCGTAGCCGACCCGCAGACGCTGCATTTCAGCGAAAAATTCGCGTGCAAGATTTGTGGTCAGGAAGCGGCCAAGCCGGAACCGACGCTATTCAGTTTTAATAGCCCGATTGGCGCGTGTCCCGTGTGCCAAGGTTTTGGGAACACGATTGACTACGATTTCGATCTGGTCATTCCGGATCCGACTATCTCGATAGAAAATGGCGCGGTGGACCCATGGACGAAGCCGCAATACACGTGGTACTACGACGAGGAATTCAAACCCAAGTTGCGCGGCAAGGTACGGCTAGACATCCCATATGGCGATTTGAAAGCGGACGAGAAGGAATTTGTCCGCAAACACGTGCTGCGTTTTTTCACAGAGGTGGAACGGAAGAAATATAAAGTTCATGTGCGGGTCTTCATGAGCCGCTACCGAGCCTACACGCAGTGTCATGCGTGCCGCGGAAGCCGCTTGCGGCCAGAAGCGCTCTGGGTGCAGCTGGACGACTGCAATATCGCGCAAGTGTCGAGCATGAACATCGCGCGGGCACGGGAGTTTTTCGACGGTCTGGAATTGAGCCCGGAGGAGCGGGAGATTGCTGACAAGGTACTGGGCGAAATTCGCCAGCGCTGCAAATTTCTGCTCGATGTCGGTTTGGAGTACCTGACGCTGGACCGTCTTTCGGCAACATTGTCCGGTGGCGAGGCGCAGCGCATTACGCTGGCAACGTGTCTTGGGTCGAGGCTGGTGGGGGCGGTATATGTTCTGGATGAACCATCGATAGGGCTGCATAGCCGCGACACCGCGCGATTGATTCATATTTTGAAAGACCTGCGCGAGTTGGGAAACACCATCATCGTGGTGGAGCATGATCCCGAGATCATGGCGCAGGCGGATTACATTCTTGACTTGGGGCCAGGCGCCGGCGAGAATGGCGGGCGCGTGATCTTTGCGGGCACTTTTCCGGAATTGCTGACGCCGCCGTCAGCCAAGGATCGCGAGGGCAATACGTCTTTGACGGGACGCTATCTGCGCGGCGAACTTGTGGTCTCGCGGCCGAGAGAGCGCAGGAAGGTGAATCCCAAGCGCACAATCCGCTTCTTTGGTGCACGCGCAAATAATCTGAAAAATGTCGATGTCGAGATTCCGCTGAGAATGATGGTCGCGGTCACCGGCGTTTCCGGGTCCGGCAAATCGAGCCTGGTGCATGAGGTGATTTATCGGGCGCTGGACCTGCACGTGAATAAGGAGCGCCAGAAAGATAAGCAAACGGCGGATAACGAGAGCACGGTGCGCAAGCTGGCGCTCAAGCGGGTAGACCGCGCCGACCTACTCACGAGCGTGGTGATGGTGGACCAGTCGCCAATTGGTCGAACGCCGCGCTCGAATCCGGTGACGTACATCAAAGCATTTGATCTGATCCGAGAGCTTTTCGCTTGCACGCCAGAGGCGCAGCGGCGTGGATACACCGCGGGTCATTTTTCGTTTAACATTCCGGGCGGCCGCTGCGAGACGTGTCAAGGCGACGGCACGGTCACAGTGGAAATGCAGTTTTTGGCTGATGTGGAACTTGTGTGCGAGGACTGCAAAGGCACGCGCTACAAGCAAACTATTCTCGATATACGTCATAAGGGTCTGAACATCCACGACGTGCTGCAACTGACGGTGCGCGAGGCATTGTCATTCTTTGCGGATTCGCCGCGGGTTGCTGCCAGGTTGAAGGTTTTGCAGGATGTCGGCTTGGGTTATCTACGGCTGGGGCAATCGGCCACAACGTTGAGCGGTGGTGAAGCGCAGCGCGTGAAGCTGGCTGCGCATTTGGCCCAGGCAAGTTGTGAGGGGACGCTTTTTCTCTTCGATGAGCCGACGACCGGATTGCATTTCGACGACATAGCGAAGCTGCTGCATGCATTCGAACGGTTGATTCAGAATGGCGGCAGCATTCTGGTCATCGAACATAATCTGGACTTGATCCAAGCGGCCGACTGGGTTATCGACTTGGGACCTGAAGGCGGAGAAGCCGGTGGACGTATTGTCGCTCAAGGCACGCCCGAGACGATCGCCGGAGTTTCTGAGTCTTACACAGGCCAATACCTGAAGCAAGTTCTGCGGCAACGGGCAATTGCCTAAATGGCCACGCTGCGCGATTTGCCGTCAGTCGACCAGGTTTTGCGCAGCCTTAAGCACCTGAACGATGTTCCTCAATCGGTTCTGGCGCAGGAGGTTCGGGCAGTCATTGCGGAACGCCGCGAGGCCATTACTCTAGGGCGGCCGATTGTTGAAACTTCAATCGAGGCGGAAGTGGAAGCAGAGAGTACGGCTCCTTCTCGCGCCTTCGCTGCATCCCGTGATCAATGCGACAGGAGTCATTCTCCACACGAACCTTGGTCGCGCTCCGCTGGCAGATTTCGTTCCTATCAAACGCTATTCGAATCTCGAATACGATTTGCATGCGGGACGCCGTGGCAAGCGCGATGTGCATACAGCAGGTCTCTTAGAGGCGCTGCTGGGCAGGCCGGCGATCATCGTCAACAACAACGCCGCGGCCGTTTACCTGGTTCTCAATGAGTTGGCCAATGGTGGCGAAGTAATCGTCTCGCGCGGAGAGTTGATTGAGATTGGAGACGGGTTCCGCATACCGGAGATCATGGAGCGCTCGGGAGCCATACTGCGCGAGGTGGGCACAACCAATCGCACACGTATAGAGGATTATGAGCAGGCCATCACTGAGAAGACAAGGCTGATTCTGAGAGTGCATCCCTCGAATTTTCGGCTGAGCGGATTTACGGCCCGACCGGAACTGGCCGAATTGGCCAGGCTTGGGCGCGAGCGGAATGTACCGGTGTATGAGGATTTGGGTAGCGGCTGCCTGGTCGATTTGCGTGAGCAGGGGATCAACGAACCGCTGGCGCGGACGAGCTTGGATGGAGGCATCGATCTGGTGTCGTTCAGTTGCGACAAGCTGTTGGGTGGGCCGCAGACTGGAATTATCGCGGGGAACGCAGTATTGATCCAGCGCGTGCGAAGGAATCCGATGTATCGCGCCTTTCGCACGGACAAGTTGGTAATTGAGGCGCTGGAAACAACATTGCGCCATCTGCTGCTTGGAAACTGGAGCGCAGTACCCACGCTGAGGATGATCTTTGCCGACGTGGAGGAACTTCGCGCGCGAGCGGAGCGGATTGCTGGACGCCTACTCGGTTCAGGCGCGACTGTACGAGGAAGTAATTCCCCGATCGGCGGCGGCTCAACACCGGACCAGACGTTGGCTACGTGGGTTGTGGAACTTCCGGTACGGAAAGCATCTGCGTTCGAGGCGAAACTGCGTCAAACGGAGGTTCCCGTAATCGCCAGAATTGAGCATGACAAAGTGATTCTCGACATGCGCACCATTGCGGATGAAGAAGAAGACGCGCTGGTCGCAGCGCTACTCGCTCAAGCGCCAGACGAACTTGCCGCCAACTAGAGTTGCCACCGGGCCACCCTTGAATTTGCGGCCATGGAATGGCGTGTTGCGACTCTTTGAAGGGGATCGGTTCACATCGTAGCTCCACTGGTGATCGAGGCCAAAGATGGTTACGTCGGCCGGTGCGCCTTCGCCCAGACTTCCCCGCCCCAGCGAAACGATGCCCGCGGGTCCACTTGTGAAAAGCGCTACAAACTTGGATAACGAAACCAAGCCGGTGTGATAGAGCCGTTCGAGCGCGAGTCCGATAGCCGTCTCCAGACCGATGATTCCGAACGGGCAGCGCTCGAATTCCTGCATTTTTTCGGCGCCGGCATGCGGCGCGTGATCGGTCGCAATCGCGTCTATCGCGCCATTTCGCAAACCTTCGAGCACGGCTGTGACGTCGTCCGTCTCGCGCAGCGGCGGCTTCATTTTGTAGTTGCTGTCGTACGCCGGCATGGCCGTGTCTGCCAGAACGAAATGGTGCGGCGTTGCTTCGGCGGTGACGGGCAGCCCTCGCGATTTGGCGAATGCGACCATCTCGACAGAATATTTAGATGACAGATGGGCCACGTGATAGCGGCAGCCGGTTAGCTCGGTAAGGATCAAATCGCGGGCGACCATAACGTCTTCTGAACTGCGCGGGATGCCCCGCAAGCCGAGCCGGGTGGATTCAATTCCTTCGTGCATGTCGCCGCCGGCGCTTAGATTCAGATCTTCGCAATGCTCGATATAAGGCAGATTGAGCGAGCGGGCGAACTCCATGGCCCGGCGCGCCACGCGAGCATTCATCACTGGCTTGCCGTCATCGGAGATAGCGACAATGCCTGCCTGCTTCATAGAAGCGATTGCGGAAAGCTCTTCCCCCGCGCTGTCCTTTGTGATAGCGCCGATGGGGAAGACATTCACGATGGCGAACCGCTGCGCACGGTCTCGAATGTAGCTGGTGACCGTTGCGTTGTCGTTCACGGGTTGCGTGTTGGGCATGCAACAAACGGATGTAAATCCGCCGGCGGCAGCGGCGCGCGAACCCGACTCGATGGTTTCCGCATGCTCGAAGCCGGGCTCCCGAAGATGGACATGCATGTCTATGAAGCCCGGCGCGACGATCATGCCGGAAGCATCGAACTCTTCGGCGTTCGGCGCGGATAAGTTATCGCCGACCTGCCGGACAGTTCCATCTTCAATCGCTACGTCGCAGACGCGATCGAGATCCGAAGATGGGTCGATCACGCGACCGTTCTTGATAACGAGCCGGCTCATTGCACGAGTACTCTTTCAAGCACCGCCATACGAACAGCGATTCCGTTTTCTACTTGATTGAGGATGGCGGAGCGTTGCGAATCGGCAACCTCGGAGGAGATCTCGCGTCCGCGATTTATTGGGCCTGGATGCATGACGATCGCGTCCGCTTTCGCCCGCTCCATGTGTTCCGGCCGAAGGCCAAAGAACTGGAAATACTCGTTCGCCGCAAATGGCGCTTCGTATTGGCGCTCCAGTTGAACCCGCAACATCATGATGACGTCAGCGTTATCGATGGCGCTGAAGATGTCGGTGGTGAGTTCGATGCCAGGCGCTATGCGCCCCATTTCTGACGGCAGCAGCGAGGCTGGACCGCACAGCACGATTTTCACTCCAAACTTGGAGAGCAAGAAAATGTTTGAGCGCGCGACGCGGCTGTGCGCGATGTCACCGATGATGGCGACTCGAAGTCCGTCTAAGCTTCCGCGCCGGTCAATGATGGTGAGCGCATCGAGCAGAGCCTGGGTGGGGTGTTCGTGCGTACCGTCACCCGGCATTGACGATGGGCACGGGCAAATAGCGCGACAGAAAGTGCGGCGCACCTGATGCGGAGTGGCGCATGACGATGGCGTCAGGGCGCATGGCCGCCAGCGTGTTCAGCGTGTCGACTAGCGACTCGCCTTTTGAAACGCTGGAACCGGCGGCAGTGATGGACAGCACATCAGATCCCAAACGCTTGGCGGCAATTTCGAAGCTGGTGCGCGTGCGCGTTGAGGATTCGAAGAATAGGTTGACGACAGTGCGGCCGCGTAGCGTGTCGAGCCGCTTAAAGGTTTGTCCGGGGAGGGGTTGGAAATATTTCGATCGGGCCAGAATGGCTTCAATGTCATCGCGCGATAGCGATTCGATATCCAGCAAGCCGACAGACATCATTCAACTGGCCGGAGCTTGCACCGCATCGTCTACGCGCTCCACAAGCATGACTTTCTCCTGCCCGTCGATCTCACGAAACTTGACTTCAATAATTTCGTTATCGCTAGTCTGCACCATGCGCCCGATGTATCGAGCCTCTATCGGCAGCTCGCGGTGCCCGCGATCAATGAGCACAAGCAGTTGAACGCGCGCCGGGCGGCCATGATCGAAAAGAGCATCGAGAGCCGAGCGGATGGTCCGGCCGGTATAGAGAACATCGTCCATCAGAACGATATCTTTGCCGATTATAGGGAAATCGATTTGGCGAGCGTTGAGGACCGGGCGCTCAGCGACGGTGGAAAGATCGTCCCGATACAGATTGATATCGAGGATGCCCACCGGAACCTTGAAGCCTTCCAGACTTTCAATTTTGGCAGCCAGACGTTGCGCGAGCGGAACACCGCGGCGCTTAATACCGACGAATGCGAGGCGGTCGAGAGCGGTTGTCTTTTCGAGAATCTCGTGAGCCAGACGAACCAGCGTTCGGTCGATCTCGGAAGCACTCATCAACTGCTTTTTTTCTTGGACAGTCGGCATCGGGTAGCGGTGTTGCTTGCGCCAGATTAGCACGCGTGGGGAATTGATCAGTCCTTCAGGCGGCCGCGAATTCGGCGGGCGAGACGCTCGATTTCTTCCGTTTTCTTTACCGATGACACGGAGATGACGTGTTCACCCGATTTCTGCAACTCGTCACGAAGCTGTTGAGCCACGTCTAACAACTCATTCGCATCTTTAAGAGCTTGTTCGTGCTCCTGCTTCGCAATTGCATCTTTTTGGGACCTGCCGTTCGGCAGCTTGGTGTCTTCGTTGGGGTTGGGCGGCAGCGGAATCTTTCGATCTTCCTGTTGGTCCTGCACTTCGCCCAGCAGCGCCGCCGAAGCAATCAGATTCAACAAAGCGGTCCGGCGGCTACGACCCATACGGTTGCTATCATAAGCCACTATGATCACAATCCGCGGCGAGTGGAGGTGCGCCCCGTGGAGGTAGGCGTTGGCATCGTAGGGCTCGGCAACGTGGGACTGGGCGCGCTGCAGATCCTGACGGAGAATGCCCGATCGATCGGCGAGAAGCTGGGATTTCCACTGCGCGTGAAGGCGGTGTGCAGCCGGAACGTTCAGCAAAAAAAGCTACCGTCGGGATGCAGTGAAGTGATGCGCACAACGGATTGGCAGGAAGTTATTCGGCATCCGGAAGTTGAGATCGTCGTAGAGGCAATTGGCGGTACGGCCACGGCCCGTCATGTGATAGAAACAGCGCTTCGGGAACGAAAATCAGTAGTTACCGCAAACAAGGAATTGATGGCGCTGCGCGGCGCCGATCTGTGGGGACTCGCAAACCAGAACGGTGTCAACCTGTCCATGGAAGCGAGCGTTGCCGGTGGTATCCCCATACACACAGTCTTGCGTGAAGGGATTGCCGGGGACCGCGTGGTTGAGCTATACGGCATTCTGAACGGAACCAGCAACTTCATCCTGACGGAGATTGAGAAAAGCAACGCGGCCTTCGATTCCGTTTTGGCCGAAGCGCAGCAGCTTGGATATGCGGAAGCGGATCCGTCTGCCGACATCGATGGACTTGACGCACGCTCCAAGCTGGCGATACTGGCGGCGTTAGCTTTTGGCGAGAAACTCACGCCCGCCGATATCTACACGGAAGGGATTCGCCGGATCATGCCGGTGGATTTTCAGTATGCGCATCAGTTGAAACACACAATTCGCCTGTTGTGCCTGGCGCGGCAGAACGAAGATGGCTTATTGCTTTCGGTTCGGCCGAGTCTTATTCCGCAGTCTGCGATTCTGTCGCATGTGGCAGGCGCGTACAATGCGATCTGGATTCGCGGAGCGTACGGCGAGGACACGTTTTATTACGGCCGTGGCGCGGGATCGAAGCCGACTGGAGTTGCCATTGTCAGTGATCTGATGCGAGTTGCGCGCGAGATACGTTTTGGCAGCCCCGACCGGGTGAGTCCGTTCGCGCATGAACGGCTGGGGGATTTCAAACCGCTGAAAGTACCGACGCAGAAAGCGCCATATTATTTGCGCTTCCGCGTGGAAGATAAGGCCGGTATCATTGCGGGGCTGGCGACTATCCTGGCAAAGCACCAGATCGGTATCGATGCGGTCCTGCAGTTGCCACGAGAAGATTGGCGGGACCTTCCGTTTGTCATCACGACCGAACCAGCGCGAGAGCAATCCATCCGCGACGCGGTAGTTGAAATCCGAGATGCCGATTTCCTGGTAGAGCCGCCGTTCGCCATGCCGATGGAGCGCGGATTCTAGCGCGGGCTAACCGAAAGAAAGGCCTTTGCCGTGTTAGGATTGCAGAAGATCCGCTACTCCTCAGGAGAGGTGGCTGAGTGGTCGAAAGCAGCGGTTTGCTAAACCGTCGTAGGCCTTTAAAGTCTACCGGGGGTTCGAATCCCCCCCTCTCCGCCAGACATTTACGAACCAGCGATGTCGCTGAAACAGCAAGAAATTGCGCGGACCTTTTCTGATCTTAAGCACAAATCCATCCTTGTTACCGGCGGAACTGGCTCTTTGGTAAGCAGTTTGTAAAGACGGTCATCGAGAGTCTGGAGCCTAAGCGTGTAGTTGTCTTCTCACGCGACGAAATAAAGCAGAGTGAGATGGCCGAGACGCTAAGTCCCAGTTTGTACGGCGCAAGTAAGCTGTCGGCGGACAAGATATTTGTAGCCGCTAATAACTTGAGTGGAGAGGCCGGGCCTCGATTTAGCGTCGTTGTCATCCATTCAAAGCATGAGAGGCGGTGAAATCTTTGTTCCCAAGGTCCCTAGCATGCTAATGGTCGATCTGGCAAGGGCGCTCGCTCCGGAGGTTCCTTACCACGTAGTTGGCATTCGGCCTGGCGAAAAACTACATGAAAGCATCATTACGAAGCACGACGCAAGAAGCACGTTTGATCTGGGCGATCAGTTCGTGATCACACCGGCTATTCGCTTTGCGGCTTTTAGCGAGTATGAGGATGCCCCGAAAGTTCCCTCGGACTTTAGTTATCGCAGCGATAACAATCCCGACAGACTTACCGCGGACCGCCTCTTGAAATTGATAGCCGGGTAAGCATGCCGGGCCCATTCCAGCACCTTCGCGCAGCGACGAGAGTTTTATCCAAAAATCGCGGCGCTACCAGCATGGCCATCTGTACGCTGGCGCTGGGGATCGGCGCGAATACGGCGATATTCAGTCTGTTGAACGCGGTTGTCTTGCGTTCGCTGCCCGTGCCGCATCCGGAACAACTGGTGGCGTTGGCGACTACTATACCGGACAGCGCCTATCAGGATCAGCCGTTCACGCTAGCGATGTTTAACGAGCTGAGTCGCCAACAAGAGGTGTTTTCGGATCTTTTTGCATGGAACGGTGGGTCCATGAACACGTTCGAAGCGGACGGACGATTCATTACCGCCGCTTTCGCAGAGGTATCGGGAACGTACTATCCAGCAATGCAGATCGCGCCCCTTTTAGGGCGCTACATCGAACCGCGCGATGTCTCCCCCGGAAGCAGCCCGTCGAGCGCCGTAGCGGTGATCAGCTATCGCGCATGGCGGAACTGGTATTACGCTGACGCAAAGATTGTCGGCAAAATCATCCGTATCGGAGATCATCACCCATTCACGGTGATTGGCGTTGAGCCAGAATGCTATTCAGGATTAATCATCGATGGAGGAAGCGACGTCACGATCCCGATATTCTCGCTGCCGCAGACGGGCGGTTCCGACGTATTGGATCGTAGGATTTTGTGGCTCAAACTGTATGGCCGATTGAAGCCGGGCATTACCCTGCAGCGGGCGCGCGCGAGCCTTGCGCTTTTGTGGCCGCGTATTTTGGAATTGACACCACCGGCTGGATATGAAGGCGAAAAACGCGCCCGATTCTTTGCGCGCCGTATCAAGATTGAGTCTGCCGCGAATGGAGTCTCGTTCTTGCGCAAGCGCTTTTCCTATTCGCTGCAGGTACTGTTAGCGCTGGTAAGCGCGGTGCTGCTGATCGCTTGCCTGAACCTAGCGAACCTGACACTGGCGCGTGCGGCGGCGCATAATCATGAGTCCGGCATCCGCTCCGCGTTGGGTGCAAGCACGTGGCAATTAGTTCGTCCGGCCCTGATTGAGAACTTGCTTTTATCCTCTACCGGCGCGGCATTCGGCTTGGTGCTCGCGTACTGGGCGAGTCATGCATTATTACGAATTGCCTGGACCGAATTCGGCAATACACCGTTAAATCCGTCCCTCGATGTGCGCGTCCTGGTGTTTACGGCGGCAGTCGCGTTCCTCAGCGGCCTGCTGTTTGCGGTCCCACCGGCGTTGCATGCGGCACGTGTTGACCCAATCGAAGCGCTGCGGAGCCACACCCGCTCGGTGCGCGGAGGAACGAGGACCGGTGGAAGGATTCTGTTGATTGCGCAGATGGCGCTATCACTCGTCCTGGTTACGGGTGCGTTGCTGTTCGGTCGAACGGTGAACCGGCTGCACACTGTGGACGTCGGCTACCGGCGCGATCACTTTCTGACGTTGATGTTGTTTCCCCAACCGGGCAGGCACGCCACGCCTAATTCCCCTGCTTACTATCAGCAGCTTGCCGCCGAGCTGAAGCAAGTGCCGGGTGTGGAAAGCGTCAGTTACTCCAATAGCGGGCCGGCCAATGAATTGGAGGATCTCGAGCAGCTCTATCCGTCACTCGCGAGTAGCCCGCTCCAAGCAGCGCTTGATTGGGTTGCTCCGGATTTCTTTCATGTGGCGGGAATGCACTTACTGGTGGGACGGGACTTCACCTGGCGCGATGATGAGCATTCTCCGCAGGTCGCGATCATAATTCAGAGTCTGGCGGAAAAGCTCTTCGGTGCTGACAACCCTGTTGGCCGCACTGTTTATTTGGGTCCGCATGCGCGTGCTGAGCCGCTGAAGATCGTTGGCGTCGTGAACAGCGCGAGTTTGTGGAAGGTAGAAAGTTTTCACCCTCTGGCCATTTATCGGCCGAGTTCTGTGGGCTATTCCGATGCTGAGCGATTGCTGGACATTCGAACGACACTGGATCCGCGCAGCATCAAGCCGGAAGCCGAGCGCGTAGTTCGATCCTTGGGCCACCAGTGTTCGCTGCGGACGATGACAGTGGAAGAGCGCCTGGATAGTTACTTGAGCGTGCAGCGGCTGACGGCGCTGCTCACCGGATTTCTTGGCGTTCTCGCTTTGTTGATTTGTTCCGTTGGGCTTTATGGGCTGATGTCGTTCCATGTGGCGCGGCGGACGGCGGAGTTGGGCATCCGGCTGGCGCTAGGAGCACAAAGTCAACAGGTATTGTCCATGGTGCTGGGCGAATCGCTCTGGCTGGCGGGAATAGGCTGCGTACTGGGGCTGATTGCAAGCCTCCTGACAGCGAAATTCGTTCGCAGCATTTTGTTCGGCGTATCGGCTACAGATCCAATCATTCTCGGCTTAGGAGTTCTGACCTTGCTGGCGATCGCGGTTGTAGCGGGGTTGATGCCGGCGCGGCGCGCGGCCAGCGTGGATCCGGTGACTGCGCTACGCATGGAATGAACGGTAGCGGAGCCACAGGGATTTTACTTCCGCCAGAAGACACCGGTCCAATCAATCGCAGTGATCGGCGAGACTATCGAGTTCTTCTCGCGGAACTCGTCCACCGCCCTCTTACATGCAGTAATTGCCCCATAGTCATCAACTATGACAAATCCGCCGGATGGTACTTTCTCATAAAAGTGCGTAAGTACCAGCCACGTGGATTCGTACAAATCGCCATCTAGCCGCAAGACGGATATGCAGTCCAGCTCAGCTTGAGGAATGGTCTTTCGAAACCAACCAGGAATGAAACGAGTTCGGTCATCCGGTAACTCGTAGCGCTCGAAGTTACTCTTTACCTGATCGATGCTGACAGCCAGATAACTGTAGGCCCAAAGCATGTCGCCCTCGTCCGCTGGAAAGGACTGCGGGTCAGGCTCAGGCAACCCCCGAAAAGAATCGAATTCCACAGCCCCACGCCACACCCCGGTTTCGACAAAGTCACCTGGAATTCCCTCGCGAATTGCGGAGACACAGCAGTTCTGCAGATTCTCCAAGCGCTCCATGCCAACCATCGTCTCTGCATCGATCGGCCAATCG
Organism: Terriglobia bacterium; assembly: GCA_963758445.1. Taxonomy (GTDB): domain Bacteria; phylum Acidobacteriota; class Terriglobia; order Bryobacterales; family Bryobacteraceae; genus Bog-105. The sequence continues at coordinate 36,144 of CAVWVR010000023.1, read as the reverse complement.
TTTCCATCAGCACGAAGCGCCGGATCAAAATGGTAAAGGCTGCATCGAATTTAGCTGACGGTCATACTGGCCATCCGGAAAAAGATCGCGGCAAAGACATCGTCGTAACAGCCGAAGATATCGAAACACAGCCACGTCCGGCGTGTTGGCGCGCACGGAATTCACTTTTCGAGTAACTCTACGGTTTCCTTCATCAGGGGCGACCCGGCTCGTGTTGGAGTGTAACAAACGCCTTCTAGAATGCGGGACCGGCCGCTTGTCGGGTTCTAATAGTCCCTGGCCTCCATTGACTCGTCGAGGTCTATGGGAATATGTTTAGATCGGCGGTAGCAAATGTATCCGGAATTGGCAGCCCCAGCCGGCATCTCTTTACTCGATTTACCTCTGACCAGCTTCAAACCGCAGAGGTATCGCCCGGGCCATCTGGGCACATGGTCCGGGCACGTGGCGTTCGCGCATGACTTAATCGCCGCACTCATACCCTCGTTAGTTGTCGAACTTGGTACTCATTGGGGTGAGTCGTACTTCGCGTTGTGCCAGAGTATCTTCGAAAACGGCCTGGATTGCCGCTCTTATGCGGTCGATCACTGGCTGGGTGACACACACTCCGGCCTGTATGGCGATGAAGTTTTCGAAAATGTGAAGCGCTACAACGACACCCACTATGGGCAATTCTCGCGCCTGTTAAGGACGAGCTTCGACGATGCGCTGGACCGATTCGGCGATGAAAGCATAGATCTCCTACACATCGACGGCTTTCATACTTATCGAGCGGTGTCACACGACTTTCGGAGTTGGCTTCCGAAAGTAAAGCCCGGCGGGATCATCCTCCTGCACGACATAGAGGCGCGACACGCAGACTTCGGCGTCTGGCGTTTATGGGCGGAGATTAAACAAGATTTTTCGGATACCTTCGAATTTCATCACTGTTGGGGTTTAGGCGTCTTAAGAAAACGGGCCAACGACTTCAACGATTCGGCACTGCTCAACACTCTCTTTCATGGCCCCGTAGAAATTCAAGAACGGATTCGGCGGCATTATTTTCTGTATGCTTCACACCTGGAAGCTACGCTCCGAACCGCCGAAACCGCGGTGCAGATTTACCCTTTTGGTGAGAACGGATATCGCGAAGAGACAAGCCTGACCCAACATATCGACATTGATCGAAGCGAGAGGCTCTCTTTTTACCTTCCGCATGGGTTGGGCAATGGACCTGTCCGGATCGATCCTGCCGCTTGTCCCTGCGTCATCGACATTGCCAGGATTGCCGTGAGGGATATCGCATCCGGCACCGTGCTCTGGGAAGCGGATGATCCTGCCCGGCTGCTAAGCGCCGTCACTGTTTCCGGTTCCGCGGCCCTGTTGTCAAACTTCAGATTGGGGGTGTTAGTAAGTTATGGGAATGATCCCCGGATCATCCTTCCAGCAATAGAGCACTACGAACGTCCGGTCGGTATTGACATTTCACTTCGCATCAACACCTCTTACGAAGCCGTCTATGAAGCTCTGCAAATGCAGGCACGTGAACAGATCGAAAGACTCGACCTTGAGTTAGCCGCAGCGAGGGCTACTAACGACGAGTTGACCGCCGAATTACGACAGTCGCAGAGTGAAAGAATGCTGATGTCGTTCGAGATGAAGCAAGCAATCTTCGACAGGCATGCGGCAGAACGTGAGCTGAAACGCGTGGAAGCTGAATGCATGGAAATTGAGTCTGTGCGGCGGGACCTTGGAATAGCTCGTGCGCAACTTGAGTCAAAAGGTCAAAATCTCGACTTGGCCGGTCAGCAACTTCAGTCCGCCCGTCAAGAGGCTGAAGCTAAACGCATGGAGATGGAATCCGCGCGGCAGGACCTTGCAATAGCCCGCCGGCAAATTGAGTCAAAGGATCAAAATCTCGAATTAGCCGGTCGGCAGCTTCTGTCAGCCCGTAACGAAGCGGAAATCGCGTCCCGCCGGGTTGGCCGCTTGGAGGCAGATTTCGCTAGCCTTGCGGCCGCCCTGAACACGGAGACGCTTACACGCACAGCCGTCATGCGGTCCGTTTCCTGGCGCGTGACAGAACCGGCACGCCGATTCATGGCTATTTTGCGGACCGCCACACACAGACGATGATGGCGAACATGTGCGCTCGGAATACGGCAGCGGATTCCGGGCAGCACGCGCTGGTCCGCCCTGTCACGATCCTGATACCGGCTTACGGCGCGTCAGACAAGCTGCACATCTGTCTCGCCAGCTTAGCTGCCCACGCAACGCCCGGCTGCACCATCTTTGTGCTGGATGATGGAACCCCAAACAACACGGTTCAAGCGGCCTGCCGTGACGTTCAGAAACATTTCACGGCTTTCTACTACATTCGCCGTGAACAAAACGGTGGATTTGTAAGCACATGTAACTGGGGTTACCACGATTTCTGGGATGGCACTTCCGATCTGCTCCTGTTGAATTCGGACACGGAGGTCACACCAGGATATCTCTCGGAAATGCAACAGGTCCTACACGCGCACGAACGGCACGCTGTTGTGACTCCGCGCAGTAATAACGCCACCATCTTCTCCGTCCCTGCCAGCGGTGAACGGTTACCTGCGCAATCGTCTTTCGAGCTATGGTCGCGAATCCGGCATCTGTTGCCTAGATATAACGTCATGCCCACAGCCGTAGGATTCTGCATGCTAATTAAGAGCGAGGTACTGCGGCGCTTCGATCTATTTGACGAAGCTTATAGCCCCGGCTATAACGAGGAAAACGATTTTGTATGTCGAATCAATCGGTTCGGCTATTCCGCAGTCGCCGCCAATTGGGCATATGTGTTTCACAATGAGTTATCCTCTTTCGGAGCTCGGCGCGAGCAGTTAGAAGTAACAAACCGCCTGACCTTACTAAGTCGCTATCCTGAATACTCTCGTAAAGTAGATGACTATCTCCGATTCGATGTACACCCCATCGAGCACTTTGCGTGTTTGTATAAGCCACATCGTCCCCGCATTTTATTTGATCTGTTTCACCTACCGCTTGCCTACAACGGAACGTCCGAATACGGATTGAATCTTTTGCGGGAGGTTTCCTGTGTACTCGAATCGGAGTTTGATTTGTATGTGGGCGTGAGCTATGAGGCCCTAACTCATTTCTCGCCGGAGCTCCAAGGGTACAAGTTCTATATGGATGCGCCCGGCGCGAGCGAAATATTTGACCTGGTATTTAAGCCGGCACAGATATTTGCATGGGGCGATTATAAACGCGCGATTCGCCTTGCTCCGCGCATCGCCTATACCCTGCAAGACATCATCGCGGTCCGTTGCGAATACTTGAACACGCCACACCAGCAGACTATCTTCCGCAAGGCTGCCGAGCTCTCCGATCAGGTTTTCACTATTAGCCGCGCCTCCCATTCGGACTTTGAAGCATTTTACGGAATGACTCTACCGATGCGGCTTATCTATCACGGCAGCGATTTTGGTATGGCCGCAGGAGATATCGAGGCCACGGAATACATCCTTATTATGGGGAACCACTATTGCCACAAAGGAGTCGAGGAGGCCATTGAACAACTGGCCGGTAGCTGCCCGGTTGTCGTACTGGGCGGACAATGTTCAGAGCCGGCATCAACGCCTTCTAACGTTCGCCGTTTGAGGAGTGGGCATCTGCCGAGGCAATACTTAAGGCAACTGTTCGTCAAAGCGCAAATGGTTGTTTATCCGAGTCACTATGAAGGATGCGGTCTCCCGGTTCTGGATGCGCTAGCTCTGGGCAAACCGGTTATCGCTCTTGACACGGAAGCTAACCGGGAGATTTTGGAATTTACGCAAAGTCCAAATCTGTGTATGATCGGCTCAGCGAGCGAGCTAGGCCCACAGGTACGCCGCTTACTCGCGCAAGGTGCGTCCCCCGTGTCGTTTCCGGTTCGAAATTGGAGAGCTGCAGGGGAGGAATACGCAGGCGCACTTAGGCAGATGCTTTCTCAAGAAATAGATCTAAGCAAATTGCGTGCTCGCTGGGATTTATCTCGCTGTTTAGATTGCCTTGTGGCTTGAAAACTGCCCCCGTCAGTAGCGCTGTCGCATGCTGGATCCCATAGCTACTTTTCTAAGAACAGAAGACGGCAGTCTGCAGATTTGCGCGTTAACCTCTAGCCTGCGCGGGCGTACCGCCGCGTTTTATGAGGTTTTCGACTGCACCGTTCAACCGGTTGCGAACGGTGGCGCGCATCCTGACACACGGCCCCTCCGTCTGTCGCAGATCTCCGGGCGAGTCCTGGTATTTATCAATCGGCCATTGGAGAGCGTGAATCACTTTTTCTTTGACGAATTGATCAGCCAGTCCATGCGTGAGGACTGTGGCCTGGTAACTGGTTTAACCGTCGATCTTTCCGGAAAGATTACGCATGCTGGTTTCACCAGGGCCGAGGATGGAACTCTCGTCGATGATTTCGCGAACTGCAAGTTGTGGGATTTCCTGCGCACGCCGCGGGCAAGTAAAGCTCGTTGTGTAGACGCGATCTCGGATGAGTTCTTTGCAATTCGCCCGGAACACCTGGCGGCGGTTGGAGGTCTTGCGGCTGTCTCTTCATCTAGAATGCCCCAATTAGTCAGGCGACTGACCCACAATGCCTTACAACGCGGCCTGCGTCTTCTCGTAACGCCGTTTGCGGTTGCCACCGTTGAGGCCCAATCTGCAGTAGCCCGAGCGCCTGCGCGCTTCCTGGCGCCAAAATAGATTGATAATTTTCGAACCGGCTCACCACCTGTAGGTTGAGGTAGGCGGTAGGCCGAATTAGAATGCAACTAAAAAGCAAGAAGTTTAAAAGTCTTTTCCCAGTGCTGGGAACGTTCGCTGTTTTTTGTACGGCGGTAACGGCCAATGCACAGCAACTTCCCGTGAATCTGCGATCAACGTCCACATTCGTGGTCTTGGCCGGCACCACCGTGACATTCACGGGTGGTGGTACCGTTACGGGGAATATCGGGGTAAGTACAGGGAGCGCGTTTGTGCCCGGCACTCCCCCGGTGACAGTTAACGGGTCGCTCTACTTGGCTGATCCCATCGCCGCCCAGGCGCAATCTGACTTAACTCTCGCCATTAACGACGCCAGCGGGCGCCCGACACCTGTCATTGTGTCCGGAAATCTAGGCGGCCAAACCCTCACCCCGGGTCTATATAAGTCGCTCTCTACGCTGGCGGTATCGTCAGGAGACCTCACCCTGGACGGTCAGGGGGACCCGAACGCTGTCTTCATTTTTCAGATCGGGTCCTCATTCAACATGACCACTGGCCGCCAGGTCTTCCTGGTTGGCGGTGCCAACGCTAACAACATTTTCTGGCAGGTGGGCAGTTCCGCAACCCTCGACGCGGGCGCTGTGCTTCACGGAACCATCCTGGCGAGCGTGTCAATTTCGCTGCTTGCCGGCGCAACTCTGGATGGAAGAGCGTTGGCGCAGAGCGGCGCAGTCACCTTTACCACCAACGGAAACAACACCGCTACTCTTCCGGCAGCTCCGCCCTCACAATTCGTCCCGGTTGCGCCGTGCCGAGTGGTTGACACCCGCAATGTGACGGGCGCTTTCGGCGGGCCCTTTATTTCGGCAATGAACAGCAGGAGTTTTCCGATTCCGAGCGGTTCCTGCGGCATTCCCAACGGCGCATTGGCTTATTCCTTTAATGTCGCTGTCGTTCCGCATGGCTCTGCCACAAACTTAACCGCCTGGCCAAGTGGACAGCTCCAACCTTCTATCACAGTATTGACTTCCGATGGGAGGGTTAAGTCCAATGCAGCCATTATTCCCGCCGGAACAGACGGCGCCGTGAGTGTGTTTGTGACTCATGACACCGACGTGGTCCTGGACATCAATGGGTACTTCGCGCCTTTAAATACACCGAATGCGCTGACTTTCTATCCGCTGCCCCCGTGCCGCGTCCTCGACACCAGAAATCCAAATGGGCCACTCGGGGGGCCGTTTCTGGCAGGACAAACACCGCGAGCGATACCGATGATGTCCAGTTCCTGCGGTGTACCAGTCGGCGCGGATGCCTATTCCCTAAATCTGGCCGTCGTGCCTCACGTCCCCTTGGGGTACCTAACCGTTTGGCCCACGGGGAGCTCACAACCCTATGTGGCCTCGTTGAACGCCTCTACGGGCACTGTCACCTCAAACGCGGCTATTGTTCCCGCTGGAACGTCTGGGTCAATCAGTGTATTTGCGTCGAATGATACTGACCTGGTGATCGACATCAACGGCTACTTCGCAGCCCCAGGAGTGGGCGGCCTTTCGCTCTACAATCTAAGCCCTTGCCAGGAGTTGAATACCGCTCTTCCCTCCGGCGCAATGCCATTCAGCGGCGCGATCAATGTTTATATTCCCACCACCACGTGCGGAATACCCTCCACTGCCCAAGCATACGTCTTCGGTGCGATAGCCGACCCGCAAGGCCCGCTCGGATATCTGACACTGTGGCCTGAAGCGGAATTCCAACCACTCACTGCCACGCTCAACGCCAGTGATGCAGCGATCACCAGCAATATGGCGGTCGTATCCAGTACCAACAGCGCAATTAGCGTTTTCGCAAGCAACCCCATTTACCTGGTGCTCAACGTCTTCGGGTACTTCGCGCCTTAGTACGAGCCCTGTCGGCGACAATTAAAATCCGCGGCAGCGGAGGCTCTGTGAATGGAACGAACGGTAGTGGATAGAATCGATACTTCGCTTCTGTCATGATCACGCGCCGTTCTTTTGTTCCCGTAGCCGCTGCTGCCGCGGCGCCGTTTGCACTCGGACAAATCAGTTCACCCTCAAAGCCCGGGCGTTTGAAACAATCCGTCACGCAAGGTGTGTTCAAGGGACGGAACATGAGCCTGGAGGATATGTGCCGCGAAGCCTCGCAGCTCGGCATATACGGTTTCGATCTCATCGGGCCGAAGGATTGGCCGCTGCTGAAGAAGTACGGTCTGGTTCCCACCATGACTCCGCCCCCCTGGGGCGGAACTATCAGCGATGCACTCAATCGGAAAGAGAACCACGAGCGCATTCGCGGCAGCATCACCGAAGCGATAGATCTTGCCGCCGCCAACGGATGTCCGAATGTAATCACGTTTTCGGGTAATCGCCGCGGAATGCCGGATCAAGAGGGCGCGGATAACTGCGTCCTTTTTCTGAACTCGGTAAAGGCCCACGCCGAGGACAAGGGCGTCACCATCTGCATGGAGTTGCTGAACAGCAAGGTCAACCACCGCGATTACATGTGCGATCACACGGTCTGGGGCGTCGGCGTTATGCAGCGCGTTAATTCGCCGCGCGTTAAATTGCTGTATGACATCTACCACATGCAGATCATGGATGGCGATATAGTAAGGAACATTCGCGACAACTTCCAATACCTTGGGCATTTTCATACCGGCGGCAATCCGGGACGTCACGAGATCGACGGGACGCAGGAGTTGAACTACCGGTTTGTCGCCCAGGCGATTGCCGACCTCGGATATAACGGGGTAGTCGCGCACGAGTACACGCCGGTTCGAGACCCCCTCGAATCGCTGAAACAGGCCATAGAGATTTTCACCGTTTAGATATGCGACGCGCCCTAGGAATCATGCTGCTGACGTCCGCCCTGGCAGCGGGTCAGAATCATCAGGCAACGCCCTTGCCGCGCCAACAACCGGCGGAAGACTCGGCCGCCGTAGAACGCGGGCAGGCGCTCTTCCGGTCGAGCTGCGGGTTCTGTCACGGTGAAGATGCGACGGGATCGCGAGCCCCGGACCTGGTGCGGTCCGCGATCGTGCGTCACGACGACGGCGGTAATCTGCTAGGCCCGACTATTCGCAACGGTCGGCCCGACAAGGGCATGCCCAGTTTCACCACCATGAAGGACGATCAGATCGCGGCCATCGTGGCCTTCCTGCACCATCAGGCAAACTCCGCCCTTCACAGCAATCGGGTGACTGGCGACTACCCGCTTGCGAAACTGCTCACGGGCAATACCCAAGCGGGCAAAGCCTATTTCGAGGGAGAGGGCGGCTGTTCCGGCTGCCATTCGGTAACGGGCGATCTGGCTAAAATCGCCAGGAAGTATCCGCCCATTGATTTGCAGCAGCGGATGGTTTATCCATCCAGCAAGACCACGTTGAAAACAGCAGTAGTGACGCTGAAGGATGGCACGGAGTATCGCGGGAAACCGGCGCATGAGGATGAGTTTACAATCGCCCTGACGTGCGACGACGGATGGTATCGAAGTTTCTCGCGAGACCAGGTAAAAGTGAGCGTGAACGATCCCTTAGAGGCGCATCGCGAGCTAATGAGCAAGTACACCGATGCCGACCTGCACAATGTATTCGCCTATCTGGAGACTCTGAAGTAAATGAAGCGAATCTTTCAAACGGCTTTTTGCACGGCAGTTGTTGCGGTGTTGTGCTTGGCGGCGGACGGAGGGCTCGATCCGCAGCTTTTGCTGAAGCCCCTAGCCCAGGACTGGCCGACATTTAACGGCGATTACTCCGGCAAACGATTCAGTTCGCTCTCGCAGATCAATCAGAAGAACGTTCGCAGCTTGACCCTGAAGTGGGTCTTGCAGGCGCAGTCGGTGGGCATCAAATCGATACCGCTGATGGTAGATGGGAGACTCTATTTCACTGCTCCGGACAATGTGTGGGCAGCGGACGCAAGGACCGGCGAAGTAATCTGGCACTACTATCGCGAATCCGAAGGCGACCACATCGGGAATCGTGGCGTCGGCATGTACCGGGATTCGCTCTTTTTCGAAACGCCCGACTGCCACTTGATCTGTCTCAACGCAAAAGACGGAAAGGTTCGCTGGAACATCGAACTGGCGGACGCGAAGCTCGGCTATTTCGCCACCATGGCGCCGCTCGTCATACGCGATCACATAATCGTTGGCGTCTCAGGCGACGTCACCGACATACCCGGATTCCTGGAGTCGGTACATCCGGAGGACGGCAAGGTGGAATGGCGCTGGAACACCGAACCGGCCCTCGGCGAGCCGGGCGCCGAAACTTGGCCCCGCTCGGGCGATGCCATCCTGCATGGCGGCGGCATGACCTGGATGACCGGAACTTACGACTCGTCTTCAAACCAACTGTATTGGGGCATTGGCAATCCCAATCCGGTGCTGAATGGAAAAATTCGCCCGGGCGACAACCTGTACACCTGTTCCATTGTGTCGCTCAATCCGGACACGGGGAAGCTGAACTGGCACTATCAGGTTTCCCCGCACGATACTCACGATTGGGACGCCACCCAGACGCCGATTGTGTTCGACGACGAATTGAACGGCGTGCATCGGAAGCTGCTCGCGCAGGCCAGCCGTAACGGTTATTTCTTCCTGCTCGACCGCACGACTGGCGAACACATGCTGACCAAGCCTTTTATCTTTACCGATTGGGCAAATGGCATTGACTCCAGCGGCAAGCCCGTAATCAATCCGGCGAAAGAGCCGGCGCCAAATGGGACCCTGGTTTCACCCGGATCGGACGGCGCGACAAACTGGATGGCGCCCACGTTTGATCCAGAAACGAACCTGTTCTATGTGAGCGCCCGCCGGTTGTGGAGCATCTTCTACATGACGGCTGAAGGAAAGCCGGAGGGGTGGGCGGGGCGTGATCGGAATTTGTGGGCCAGTTCGGTCATAGAAGCAATCGACTATCGGACGGGCGAGATTCGCTGGAAACATGAGATCGGCGACGGCGAAGGAAGCGCCGGCATGTTGACAACTGCGGGCAAATTGCTCTTTACCGCAGACAATTCCAACAATCTACTGGCGCTCGATCCCGCGTCGGGGCAGACGCTCTGGCATATGAACCTCGGCGGCAAGATGCAGAGCGCGCCTACTACTTATGAGCTGGATGGCAAACAGTATTTGTTGACCCCTACCGGCAACTTGATCTTGGCCTGGACGCTGCCGCAGGAATAAACGCCGGGTAACGCACATCGCAGCCCTTCCGTCTCTTCGGTCAGGCTTCGCAAAAGGCGTGCTATTCTGACGCCAGTCAGGCTTCGGCTCTCAGCCTTCATGCTTCTGCGCGGCGTGGTTATAGCAATTGTGCCGACTCTCGGATTGCTGAGCGCGTTGTGGGCAGCGGGGCCAATTCCTGATTGGCGCCCATTCCCAAACGACGCTAGCGCAGTAGGAAAACGCACGTCTCGCCAACAACAAAACCCGGGCAAATTTCGTGAGTATCCAGCTTGGGAATACAACGACTACCCTATTCCTCCCGATTCGAATGTTCCAGGAGAGTGGGCGTTTGCGCGATTCATGTATCGAGCCGTACCATCCTGGAGCGGCTACCGGCTCATTAATTGGACCATCGATTACCCAAGATCGGACCGGCACCTTTCGGCGGCTGTACGCCGGCTAACACGAATCCAAGCCAGGTCTGTCGAGGAGCCAGTCGCAGCGGAAGATGGAGACGACATCTACAACTGGCCCTGGTTGTACGCGGTAGAAGTTGGCCACTGGGACTTGACGGATTTGCAAGTGGCGAAGCTGCGAGATTTTCTAGAACGCGGTGGCTTCTTCATGTGCGACGATTTCCACGGAACGGTCGAGTGGCAGACTTTTGAAGCGAGCATGAGAAGAGTGTTTCCGGATCGGCCTATAGTGGACTTGCCCAACAATGAGGCAATCTTTCATACGGTTTATGATCTGGACGATCGATATCAGGTGCCAGGTGAACAGTTCGTTCGCACTCATCAGACGTTTGAGAAAGATGGCTACCAGGCCAGGTGGCGAGGCATCTACGACGATAAAGGCCGCGTGATGGTGGCTATCTGCCACAACATGGATCTAGGCGATTCGTGGGAACATGCGGACAATCCCGAGTACCCTGAGCAATATTCGGCACTCGGATTCCGAATCGGGATCGATTACCTGGTATACGCAATGACGCACTGAGCAAGTACCCCACTGATGTTTGAATTCCTCTTCAAGTACCCGTTCACAGTTTTCTCAAAGGGGACATTTCTGCTTTTGGGAGCGTGGCCGCGATGGCTTCTGTTTGCGGGGATAGCCGTAATCGCAGGCGCTCTGGCCTTGGTGCTCTGGGGAAAGCGAGCCAAGCTGACGCCCTCCCTGCGCGGTGTGCGCGTGGCTATCGTTTGGGCCTTGCAATCGGCTATGCTGGCGTTGCTATTATTGCTGCTCTGGCAGCCGGCCATCAGCATCACCGCTCTTCGGCCACAGCAGAACATCATCGCAGTGGTGGTGGATGACAGCCGCAGCATGGGTATCTCCGATGTCGGCCGCACGCGCGAAGAACTCGCCGCGAATCTGCTCAAAAGCGGTTTGCTGCACAATCTTTCGAGCAAGTTCCAAGTCAGGCTGTACAGCTTAGGCGCGGGCGTGGAAAGAATCCAGGATACGAGCCAGTTAAAGGCTCAGCAACCTTCTACGCAGATCGGAAAAGGACTGCGGCAGTTGGCTGACGAGGCCGCGACTCTGCCCGTCGGTGCGGTGGTGCTGATGACAGACGGCGCAGATAATTCGGGCGGCATCGATCTGGATACTCTGGCCGAACTTCGGCGGCGCAGATTGCCCGTCAATACGATTGGTATCGGCCGCGAGGAATTATCCAGCGACGTCGAACTGGAGGGTTTAGATCTTCCGGTGAAAGCGCTCGAAGGCTCGCGCCTGCAGGCGCAGATCGCCATCCGGCAAAACGGGTTCGACGCTAAGCGCGCCCGACTTCTGCTCACCACAGACGGCAATATTCTGGCCAGCCGCGACGTTGTTTTGAACGGCCCGAACGAACAGGTGGAGACGCTGGAGTTTAGCGCGGGCAAGCCGGGCGTGAAGAACATTCGTGCACGCCTGGAACCACTCCCCGGCGAAACGAATACGCAGAATAATGAACTGACGCAGGCGCTTTCAGTTGACAGCGGAAAACGCCGCATCTTGTACGTGGAGGGTGAGCCGCGCTGGGAATACAAATTCCTGCGGCGCGCTGCCGAAGACGATCCCGCCTTGCAGATTGTCTCCATGCTGCGGACCACGCAGAATAAGATTTATCGGCAGGGTATTGCTACCCCCAATGAACTTGCCGACGGCTTCCCCAGTAAGCCAGAAGAACTATTCAAATATGACGGATTGCTTCTGGGGAGCGTCGAATCGGCATATTTCACAACTACTCAGCAGCAGATGATCAAAGATTTTGTCGATCGCCGCGGCGGCGGTCTGCTGTTTTTGGGAGGGCGTTGGGCCTTGGCTGATGGCGGCTACGATGTCGCGCCCTTCGCTGAGTTGCTCCCCGTCACGTTGCCTAACAAGAAGAATACGTTTCAGCGAGCGTTTGTCGCCGCGGAGTTGACAGACGCTGGCAAGAAAAGCCTGATCACGCGCATCGAGGATGATCCGGACAAAAGCGCGCAGCACTGGGAAGTGTTGCCGTATCTGGCCAACTACCAGGATCCCGGAACGCCCAAGCCGGGCGCCGTCGTTCTGGCGCGCGTGGACGCGGGCGGAACCAGATTGCCGCTGCTCGCGACAGAAAACTACGGACGGGGACGCACGGCGGTGTTCGCCACCGGCGGTAGTTGGCGCTGGCGCATGCAACAGCCAGTGGGCGACACCAGTGAAGAGACGTTCTGGAGGCAATTGCTGCGCTATGTGGTTAGCGCCACGCCCTCGCGAGTTGTGGCGTCCGCGCCCAATCAACGTCTCGAAGATGATGGCAGGATTCAATTGCGCGCCGAAGTGCGGGACACCAATTACATGCCCGCAGGCGATGCCGATGTTCAGGCAAACGTAATCGATCCCGACGGCGTGTCGCAAATAGTTCCGCTTCGGCCGGAGCCATTGGGGCAAGGCATCTATGCCGCCGATTGGAGCGCGCAAAAGCCTGGATCTTACATCGCTGAAATTACCGCTGGGCGCGGCACGCAAGCGCTAGGCAGCGACGTTCTGACTTTCCGGCGTGAGAACGGCGTGGCTGAGAACTTTCATCGTGAACAGAATCGTGAATTGCTGCAGAAGTTAGCGGCGGAGACAGGCGGACGATATTACAAGCCCACCGATGCGGGCCGTTTGCCGCAGGAGATCGCGTATTCAGAAGCCGGAATCACCGCCCATGAGACAAAGGACCTGTGGGACATGCCGGCGGTATTTCTTGCAATTCTGCTTCTCAAGGGCACGGAATGGCTGCTGCGGCGCAGATGGGGCGTTGTATGAAGTCCGTCATTTTACTGCTGCTGCTGGCGGGTATTCTGCCGGGCGCGAACTACTACCTCACGATCGCCGGGCTGGGCGGGACTCCCGAATACGATACTCAGTTTGCCAAATGGGCAGCGGACCTGGACCGCGAGTTGAAGACCGGTGGACCGGAAGCGCACGTGATCACGTTGAGCGGCAACGCGTCACGACGCCAGAACGTGCAGCAAACATTGTCGAGCCTGGCGGCAGAGGTGCAGGCGGGAGATACGTTCGCTCTCTTGCTGCTCGGTCACGGAACCTACGACGGGACCGACTTCAAGATCAATCTGCCGGGTCCCGATATAAGCGCTGGCGAATTGGCTGCTCTCTCAAATCGGATTCCCGCTCGCCGCCAACTGGTGGTCAACATGACCAGTTGTAGCGGCGCCTCGCTGGCGCCATTTGCACGCAAAGATCGCATCGTGATCACGGCGACGAAATCGGGCACGGAGAAAAACGCGACCGTATTCACACGCTATTGGATTGATGCGCTTCAGGACCCGAGCGCCGACACTGACAAGAACGGCACCGTCTCGGCCTTAGAAGCTTTCCTCTATGCGCAGCGGAAAACGGCAGCGTACTTCGAATCAGAGAAGCTTCTGGCGACGGAACACGCCATGTTAACTGACACGGGGAACGCCAACGCGGTGCGGGATCCGAAGCCCGGGAATGGGAATGGTCTGCTGGCTGCTGCCTTTCCCTTGATCCGCCCGTCAGCCGAAAGCGCAAAGAATGTCAGCCCCGAGAAACAGAAATTGCTGTCGAAAAAAGAAGATTTGGAGGCGAAGATCGATCGTCTGAAGTATCAGAAAGCGGCGCTGCCGGAGGAAGAATACAAGCACCAGTTAACTGCATTGTTGCTGGAACTGGCACGCACGCAGGCGGAGATTGATCGGTGAAGTGTAGTTCGCTGCTGAACTGTTCAGCCGCTCTCTTATTGGGAACGCACCTGATCGCGGCGACTGTGACCGACTGCCGCGCATTGCAGCATCACGGACAAACGCGGGAAGCGCGAACTTGCTTTACCCTCTTCACCCAGGCCCCTGATTCCCTTTCACGCGCGGAAGGATACCTCGGTTTGAAACAATACGACGCCTCGAACGACGAGTTCCGCATTGCAGCTAAGGAACAGCCGAAATCCGCAGAAGCTCGTTACCAGTGGGGGCAGCTTTATCTCGAACACAATCAGCCCGGAGACGCAGCCAAACTTTTCGAGGAAGCCTTAGAGATCGATCCTGCTCATGCCCGAGCTTACGTAGGACTGGCGCGCGTGGCGGGGCTGGCGTATGACAAGAAGGCGCCGGATCTGGCGCGAGAAGCGTTGCAGATCGACCCAAAGCTTTATCAGGCGCATGAACTGCTTGCCTATTTGGCGCTTGAAGACAACGACGAAAAGCAAGCTGCGGCTGAGGCACAAAAGGCTCTTGCGATTTCGAAGGAAGCGCTAGATGCGATGGCAGTTCTGGCCTCCATCGATTGGTTGAACGGAAAGATGCAATCCGAGTGGATGGATCGCGTGCTGAAGGTCGATCCGGTCTATGGCGAGGCTTACGCCACCGGAGCGCACTTCCTCACCATCAATCGCCGCTATCCACTCGCCGTTGAGTATGAGCGCAAAGCACTGGCGCTGACGCCTGATTTGTGGCAGGTACGGTCCGAGTTGGGATTGAATCTGCTGCGCCTCGGCTATAGCGATGAGGCCAAGAAGCAACTGGAGGAATGCTTCGAAGCCCATTGGCGCGATGCGCAGACGACGAACGCACTGAAGCTGCTCGACAGATTACCGGAGTATCAAACATTTCAGACCGCCACAACGGAGTTGATGCTGAGCAGGAAAGAAGCGGCGCTGCTTCGTCCTTACATTGAGCCGGAGCTGCAGAAGGCGGTCGCGACTTACGAGCGCAAATACAAGCTGAAGTTGCCCGGCAAGGTGAGGCTGGAGGTCTACCCGAATCATGACGACTTCGTGGTACGCACGTTGGGCCTACCTGGGCAAGGTGGTTTACTCGGCGTCACGTTCGGCACGGTGGTCGCCATGGATAGCCCATCAGCGCGTCCGCCGGGCGAATTCAATTGGGCCAGCACCATGTGGCACGAATTGAGCCATGTCTACATCCTGACCGCAACCAATCATCTGGTGCCGCGCTGGTTCACCGAAGGGCTCGCGGTGCATGAAGAAGGGGCGGCAAACCCCGAATGGGGCGACCGCATGACTCCGGAGATTGTCAGCGCGCTCAAGAACAAAAAGCTTCTGCCGGTCAGCAATCTCGATCGCGGCTTTGTGCGCCCCGAATACCCCACGCAGGTCCTGGTCTCCTACTACGAAGCCGGTAGGATCTGCGATTTCATCGTGCAGAAATGGGGCGATGATGCCATCCTCGGCATCGTTCATTCCTATGCCGGCAGAAAGACTACGCCTGAGGCGATTCAAGACAACTTGCACGAATCGCCGGACGCCTTTGATCGGGAATTTCAAGCCTGGCTTGATCAACAAACTGGCGAGACGGTTCGTCATTTTGATGAATGGAAGAAGGCAATCGCAGGGGCGAAGAAGGCCGGCAGCGTGGACGAGCAGATTCAGCAGCAGATCGCTATTCGGGACGATTACCGCGGCTACGTTGGTCCCGACAGCGCCTACGAGTTGCTTGCCGAGTTGTATAAGAGCAAAGGCAACAAGGCGGAGGAGCTGAAACAGTTGGAAGAATACCGAAAACTGGGCGGCACGTCGGTCGGCAGGTTGAAGGTTTTGGCGCGTCTGCAGCAGGAATCGGGCAGCATCAAGGAAGCGGAACACACGCTAACCGAACTGAATGACATCTACCCGGGGGACGAAGAAGTCCATCGCATGCTGGGCAATTTGTTACTTGCAAACGGCGACGCCGAGCATGCCGTCCGCGAATACTCCGCCGTTCTCAGCCTGAAGCCCGCGGATACGGCGGAATCGCACTACGATCTAGCAAAAGCATTGCAAGCTGCGCACCGCACGAACGAAGCGAAAGATCAGGTCGTATTGGCGCTTGAGGCCGCGCCTAGCTTTAAACCTGCGCAGCAACTCCTCCTCCAACTGAATCCATAATGTCAACCATCACAACCGCACCCCTCAGCGACACGGCCGAAATAAAGAACCGGGTCAGGCGTTTTCAGGAAGCGCAAACTGCTATTCGGCAGGAAGTCCGAAAAGTGATCGTCGGCCAGGATGAAGTGGTCGAGCACGTTCTTATTTCGCTTTTTGTGGGCGGCCACTGTCTGCTGACCGGCCTGCCAGGCACAGCCAAGACGCTGTTGGTCAGAACTCTTTCCCAGACCCTGGGATTGCGCTTCAACCGCATTCAATTCACGCCCGACTTGATGCCGTCGGACATCACGGGCACTGACATTATCGAAGAGAATCCGGCCACTGGGCATCGAACCTGGACTTTCGTGCCCGGACCGATTTTCTCAAACATCCTTTTGGCTGATGAGATTAACCGGACTCCACCCAAGACACAATCGGCATTGCTCGAAGCGATGCAGGAGCTCACCTGCACCGTGCGCGGTCATTTGTACCGCATCGAAGCTCCGTTCTTCGTGCTGGCGACGCAGAACCCTATCGAACTCGAAGGCACTTATCCGCTGCCCGAAGCACAGCTCGATCGCTTCCTGTTCAATACCGTGCTCGATTACTTAACGGCCGAAGACGAATTGAAGGTTGTCGATCTGACCACAACCACGCATCGTCCCACGGTTGATGTGGTTACTAACGGCGAAGAGATCGTGCACTTTCAGGAACTGGTCCGCATGACGCCGGTGGCTGAATCGGTTGCGCGCTATGCGGTTGAATTGGTGCGCACCACGCGCCCGAATCAGAATGGCGATGCTCCGGATTTCGTCAAGAAGTATGTGAACTTCGGCGCCAGCGTGCGTGCGGCGCAGTTTCTGGTTCTGGCCGGAAAGGCGCGAGCGCTGATGCAGGGACGCTTCCATGTTTCTTATGAGGACGTGCGCGCGCTGGCCATTCCAATTCTGCGGCATCGCGTTCTACTCAATTTTCACGCCGAGTCAGACCGCTTGAGCACAGACGATATCTTGCGCCGCTTGCTCGACTGGAAGATCGCCCCTCGCGCCTAGCGCAAGAAAGTAAACGCAAATCTGATGCCGGCCGCAATCTCAAACCGTTATCTCGATCCCGCGGTGCTGAGCGAGATCTCGGCTCTTGATCTGATTGCGAAGACCGTCGTCGAAGGATTCATTTCGGGACTGCACCGCTCGCCCGATTTCGGCTTCAGCCAGGAATTCGCCGAATATCGCGCCTACACACCGGGCGACGATCTGCGGCACGTTGACTGGAATGTCTTCGCTCGAACCGAAAAGGCGTATCTGAAACGCTATCGCGGCGAAACGAACACCACGTTGATGGTGCTGCTTGACGCCAGCGCCAGCATGGGATTTTCGTCTACAGCGGTTTCGAAGTTCGAATATGCCAAATATCTGGCCTCGGCGTTGGTTTACTTAGGCCATCTGCAGCGCGACAGCGCCGGGTTGATCGTATTCCACGATGACGTGGCAAATTTTATTCGGCCTTCTGCGCGCCAAGGCCAACTGATGCGGCTGCTGCACGGCATCGAAAGCGCCAAGATTGGGACACGCACCGACTACCGCCGACCTTTCTTCGAATTGCAGCAGTTTCTGAAGCGCCGCGGCATCACCGTTCTGATTTCAGATTTTTTTGAAGATCCGGAGCGAGTCATTGAGACCGTGCAGCCGCTGCGTTTCCGCGGCAACGAGCTGGTTCTATTCCACATTCTGGATCCGCGCGAGTTGGAACCGAAGCTCAGCGAGCCGGTCTTGCTGCGTGACATGGAGACCGGTGATGCCTTTGAAGTCTCGCCGGATTATGCGCACCACGAATACCGGCAGAAAATCGATGCCCACATCGATGCCATGCGGAAGAAAGCGCAAGGCGCGGGAATCGATTACTTTCTGATTCGTACCGACCGTCCGCTGGATGCACGCACTACGCGAATATTTCACCGTGCGGAAGGGGAGATTGTAAGTGGGTTTCCTTTCGCCCTGGTTCCTCGGTGGTTTAGTAGCTGTGGGGTTGCCGCTGTATGTGCATCTATTACGGCAATACAAGAGCAATCCGCAGCCCTTTAGCTCGTTGATGTTCTTTGAGCGCCGCGTGCAAAGTTCCGTGAAGCACCGCCGGCTTCGCTATCTGGCACTACTGGCTTTGCGGTTGGCGTTGATCGTGCTGCTCGCATTGGCGTTTGCGAATCCGTTCGCGTATCGCACGTCAGCCGCGGTCGAGCGGCGAACATTGACCGTCATTGCAGTTGATCGCTCGTTCAGCATGCGTGAGGGCGATCGAATGACGCAAGCCAAAGCCGAAGCGCATCGAGTTTTGAACGCACTCGGAGGACACGAACCGGTTCAAATGATCGCGCTCGATGCGAACATTGAAAACCTCACGCAACCGGAAGCAGATCACAGCGTGGCCAGCGCTGCCATTGAAATGATAGAGCCGAATGACCGCGCCAGCTCATTCGGCGAATTCACTCGTGCGCTGCGCGTTCTCGATCAGGATACCGGCATGCGCGTGGCTGCCCATCTGATTAGCGACCTGCAGCAGACCTCCATGCCGCCCAATTTCCACGATCTGCAATTGGGGCCGCACACCGCACTGACGCTGCACCAGGTAGGAGCCCGGACTACACCCAACTGGGCTGTAAACACGGTCACGACATCGGCGCATGTCTACGATCAGAAATCGACGCGTCTCACAGCAACCGTCGCCGGTTGGCAGACACCCGCGGCAACCCGCACCGTCTCGCTGGTTTTGGATGGAAAAACTATCGCTTCCAAACAAGTAGAGGTGCCGGCGAATGGAACCTCGGAGGTGCAGTTTACGGCCTTCGAGGTTCCGTATGGATCGCATCGGGGTGAAGTGCGAATCACGCCGGCGGACGCGCTGCCGCAGGACGACATTTTCCCTTTTTCGGTGTCGCGGTCAGACCCCAGCCGGGCGTTGTTCCTATACGCCGGCAATCGGCCGCAGGAAGCTTTCTATTACAAGTCTGCGATGGATGCGGTGCCCGATTCCGGCCTGATTGTTCAGCCACTGTCGTTAGAACAGGCGGGTCATATGGATTTCAGCAAGTATGCCTATGTTGTCCTGAACGATCCCGGAGAACTCGATCGCAGTCTGGCGCAAGCTCTTTGCGGCTATGTTTCGCGCGGCGGCGCCGTCTTGATTGCAATTGGACCGAACACCATCGCAAGCGGCCGTGTGCCTCTCTCCAGTGATCGCATCAGCGGCACGCATCAACTGCAAGGCGCGGGTTTTGTAGACCAGCAGCATCCCGCGGTGATCGGCGCCGGACATTTCGAAAACGTCCAGTTTTCCGAAGCCGCTTGGATCACCCCCAAGGCCGGCGCAACTGTCGTTGCGAAACTCGCAAACGGATCGCCCCTGCTTATCGACCAGCGCATGGGCGAAGGACGCGAGCTGATTTTCGCGTCCACCCTCGATAACGCGACTAGCGATCTTCCGCTGCACACCGCATTCGTGGCGTTTGTGGTTCAGTCCGGACATTATTTGGCTGGCCTGGAGGACGCGAGTCCCAGCACCACAGTTGGCACACCGGTTGCTCTTCGTCACTCGCGCGATCAAAGCACTGCCGCGGACGTCATGGCTCCGGACGGGAAGCACGCCCTCTCGCTGGCTGAAGCAACCAGTGCGCTGAGCTTCGATCTGGTGCAAAGCGGCTTCTATGAAGTGCAGCGCGCCGACGGCCATCGGGAACTGCTCGCGGTACATACAGACCGCCGCGAATCCGACTTGACTGCCGCACCTGCTGAGAACCTCGATTTATGGCGCAATACTGGAGTTACGGCTAATGGTAGCGAGAAGGCCGGGCAGCAGACCGGTTCGGCTGAGCGGCAGGTCCGTCCCTGGAGTCTTTGGCGCTACGCGCTGGCTCTGTTATTGATTGCGGCGGTGATTGAATCGGTTTTTGCGAATCGTTATTTGAAGCAAGAGAGGCAAACGGCATGACGGCGCTCGAGCAACTGAATGCATATTTGCGACGCCTGGAACTACGCCTGCGGTTTTTCGCGGCATCTCGCGGGGCAGCTTTCGTCGCTGCGCTTGCGCTGGTTCTAACCGTTTTCTTAGTCTGGATCAGCAACCGCTACGAGTTTGCCCACCGCGTGGTCATGCCGCTGCGGATCACGCTCTTTCTTGCTCTTGCGGCCGCGATTTCTTTCCTTCTGGCGCTGCCGCTTTCCCGATTGAACCGGCGCCGCATTACGCACCTGGCAGAGCGGCAGGTGCCGGCCTTCCAGCAGCGGCTGTTAACGCTTACGGAGCAGCCCGATCCATCAAATCCGTTTACCGAATTGGTCGCCGAAGATGCCTTGCGCCTGGCTCGCGAAAATGAACCCGAGCGCTTGAGTCCCATCCGCAGAGTTATTTCATTCGCCGGCTCCGGAGCAGTCGCGGCAGCGGTTCTTATCTGGTTAATCGTCGCCGGCCCCGGCTACTGGGGCTATGGAGCTTCCCTCCTGTGGACCGGCAACGGCAATGCTGCCAAACGGCCTCTGTACGACATCTCAGTGAAGCCCGGAAACGCCACCATTCGGCGCAGATCCGACCAGCGCATCACGGCGCAATTACTCGGATTCTCAGCCCATAACATCAAGCTTTTCGCGAAATATGGTTCGGCGTTGAAATGGGATCAGGCTGCCATGCAGCCGAAGCAGGACGGCAGCGGATATCAATTCCTCTTTGCCGGACTTTCTGAGCCCGTCGAATATTACGTGCAGGCGGACTCCGCGCAGTCCCGGCATTTCGACATCTACGTTAAGGATCTGCCCGCGGTCAAGCGCGTGAAGGTGGCGCTGCATTATCCCGCCGGTCTCCGCTTACGCGATGAAGTGCAGGATCCGGGTGGCGATCTGCGCGCGGTAGAGGGCACGGAAGCCGACGTTTCCATCCTGACCGACCGCCATCTCGACCGCGGTCAAATCGTAATGGAAGACGGCACCAGGCTGGCCCTGTCTCATTCCGACGGTGAGTGGCTCACGGCACGCCTGAAGGTACAGAAGGACGGCTCCTACCACGTAGCTGCGCTAGATGGTGGCGAGGCCATGCGCATCAGCGACGACTTCTTTATCGAAGCCAAAAAGGATGAGCCTCCCACCGTCAAGATCTCCAGACCGGGTCATGACGCGCGTGTCAGCCCCATCGAGGAAGTCCCCATAACCGTAGATGCGACCGATGATTTCGGTTTGGAAGATCTCGAGCTGCACTATTCCGTGAATGGCGGGGTTGAGCAAACGGTTCCGTTGCTAAGTCAAAAGGGCGTCAAGGAAGCCTCGGGTAAACACACCTTGTATCTTGAGGATTTCAAGGTTGTACCCGGAGATCTGGTTAGTTTTTATGCTTCTGCCCGGGATGCGAATAAGACATCGCGCAGTGAAATCTTATTTGCCACGGCGGAGCCCTTCGATTTCAAATTCAGTCAGACCCAGCAGATGGGCGGTGGAGGCGGCGGTGGAATGGGTCAAGATGACAGCAACATCTCTGAGCGCCAGAAGCAGCTGATAGCCGCCACCTTCAACCAACTCAGCGGATCTGGCGCCGGGCCCGCTAGTGGCCGTCCCGGTGGAACAGGCGCTTCTGCCGCCGAGAATGCTCGCTTCCTTTCCGATGCGGAAGGCAAGCTGAGCGGACAGGCCAAGACGCTTGCAGACCGCATGAGCAGCCGGGAACTTGCATCAGCGGGAAGTGAATTCCAAAATTTCTCGAAGCTCATGACGCAGGCTTCCGCCCAGATGAACGATGCTTCCGGACAGTTGAAGCCAGGCAAGTGGCACGACGCGCTCGGGCCGGAGCAGAAAGCTTTACAATCGCTGCTCCGCGCGGAGGCGCTTTTCCGTGACATCCAGGTAGCCTTCGGCCAGCAGGGCGGCGGCGGTGGTGGCGGGATGGGCGCGCAACGCGATCTCGCGCGCATGTTCGACCTGGAACTCGATACCAGCAAAAATCAATACGAGACCGGTCAATCGAATGATTCGGGTGGAGGCAACGATCAGCAAAAGGCCATCGATGAAGCGTTCCAGAAACTGGAAATGCTGGCGCGCCGGCAGAAGGAACTAGCCGAGCAGAACCAGACTCAACAGGCCTTTGAGCAGCGCTGGCAGGAAGAACAGTTGCGGCGCGAAGCGGAAGAGTTGCGGCAGCAGATGCAACAGCTCGCGCAAAATTCTCAGGGGCAACAACAACAACAAAATTCGCAACAACAGAACGGACGATCCAACTCGTCATCGTCGCAATCTTCTTCCTCCTCGCAGTCGGCTTCAGCGGGTTCATTCCCGCAGAACTCCCGCTCTGATAGCCGCACGCCGAACGGCAAGAACTCGCAGGCCGATCAACAGCAACGGAACCGCCAGAATGCCGAGGCCATGGAGCGCGCCGGCAATGCCCTGCAGCGCGCCGAGGAAGAGATGCGTAAGGCGGTGAGCAACCGCGATTCCACTGCTCAGCAGCGCGCCTCCGCTGACTTGCAGGAAGCCGAGGAGATGTTGCGCAACATGCTGCACCAGCAGGCAGGCAGTTCCGTCGGAGACCTGGCTAAACGCGCGCAGGATATCGCCAGCGCCCAGCGTGAGCTTGCGGAGCGCATGAAAGCAGCGTACGGGAATGGCTCGCAGGCATTCCGAAGCCGTAACGGCCTCGAACAGCAGTCAAACGCCCCTGGTGGGGAAGATATGCCGGAGATGAACGATCCCAACAGTTCGAAGTACGGATGGGGATTCCGTCGCCGCAACTGGCAACCGCCGCAGCCCGATCGTGCGCCCACCGAGCAGGAAAAGGCTATGGCCGCTGAGAAGGAAAAACTGGCCGGCCAACTTCAGCAGTTAGAAAAACAAATGCAGCAGCAAGCCGAATCCATGGCCGCGACCCAGCCGGATGCTTCCTCGAAGATGCGTAAGGCGCTCTCAGATGCCGAGCAGAAGGAACTGGCGCTCCGCATGCAAAAAGATGCCGAATGGATGAAGCAGGGCTTCGGTGACCGCAATGTCGGAATGGAAGACAATGTCACGGCCGGTCTCGAGCAGTTAAGCCGAGATCTGCGGAACTTGCAGGATACACTCAAAACCGGCGACCAGTCGGGGAAAGCCGGTCAGAGCGACAAGGCTGCCGAAGCGTTGTCTCAGCTGAGGGATTTGCGCGAGCAGTTACAGCGCCAATCTGAGCAATTGCAGCGCGGCGACTCCGGCCAACAGGGTCAGGGCCAGGGCCAGCAGCAAGGACAGCAGACGGGACAGCAAGCGCAGCAGAATGGCTCACAGCAGGGTGCTAATGGAAGCTGGAGCCCGCGCGGTGGTCCAGGCGATCAATTAGATCGCCGGGGAGTGCAAGACGCCATTGGACAACTCGACAGGTTGCGTTCGCAAGTGGATTCGAACGATCGTGCGCTGGGCGGATACATCGACGGAGCGCTTTGGAACCTCCATCACCTCACCGGCGCGCAAGCGGGACTCCTGGACGCGCGCATCAACCAGGACGCGGTTGCCAGCCTGGAGCGGTTGGAGATGGAGCTGAACAAGCGCGTTGCACAGGCCCAGAGCCAGGGGGCCCGCACTGGCGCACCTGAAACAGCGCCCGAAAAATATCGGGACGCAGTATCCGAGTATTTCAAGAAGTTGAGCCAGCCGTAATCGCTCACTCCAGCGTGCGATGGCGGTCTCCATTAAGGACATAGCCCGGCTAGCGGGAGTCTCGCACTCCACTGTCTCCCGTGCGCTACGCAACAGCCCGCTCATTCCCGAGTCCACCGCGCTGCGCATTCAGCAGATCGCGCGCGAGAAGGGCTATTCGGCCAGTGCAGTGGCGCGCAGCCTGGTTACACGAAAGACGCAAACCATCGGTGTTGTAGTCACCTCCATAGCCGACCCCTTCAACGGTGAGGTCGTCGAAGCGCTGGAAGAAACCGCAAATCAAAACGGCTATTCGGTCATCTTGGCCACGTCGCAAGCGGATCCCGAGCGCGAGATATCCGTGGTTCAGTCGTTCCGTGAAAGGCGCGTCGACGGAATAGTAGTTGCTTCCTCGCGCGTGGGATCGCTATACATGGATTTGTTGGGCGAGATGCAGATTCCCATCGTCTTGCTCAATAACCAGTCCCCCGGCGCGTTCGCGCATGCGGTCACCATCGACAATGTTGACGGCGCCTGGCAAGCGGCCGATCATTTGATTCGACTCGGGCACAAGCGTATCGCCTACGTGGGCGACCGTTTTGGTCTGCAGTCGGATGCGGAGCGCCTGAAGGGCTACTGGAAGGCGCTAAAGCAAGCCGGCCTGCCGTTCCCCAATGATTGGGTTGTGGCCGGTGATGGCAAAACCAACGGTGCGCGCGAAGCCGCCGCCAGACTCTTGAGCAAAGATGTGCCTGGCAAAGAGCGTCCCACCGCCGTGTTCTGCTATAACGACATGTCGGCTTTAGGCGTAATGCAGGAAGCAGAAGCGGTGGGCCTGGGCATTCCTCACGACCTGTCCATAGTCGGCTTCGACGATCTTTTCTTTGCCGCCCAACTGCGCCCGCCGCTGACTACAATTCGTCAGCCCAAGCGAGAAATCGGACGTTCCGCCATGACGCAACTGCTGGCGCTCCTCGGCGGCAAGCACACTGCCGACCGGACTCTGATTAAGGGCGAACTCGTCGTGCGCGAGTCGACGGCCGAACTCGCTACCAGTCGATCCGGTCGGGGAAATACTCGGCGACCAGGTCGTTGTAATACGGCTTGATCTCTTTCAAATTAGGCCGTTCGCGACCTTTGGAGTAGAGATCGTAGGGGTTGAACTTGCGCACCCACTCGAACATCTGTTCATCGCGTTCGTTCATAAGATACCCGTACGCGCCGCCGCGATGGCCGGCATAAAACGAGTGATAACGCAGCATGTACTGGGCAGGCTCAGGAAGATAGTTACGCGTGACCGTGTAGATGTATTCGTCATGGCCCCAGGAAAGGTGAACCTTGTCTAGTCCGCAATGCGGCTCGTAGATGCCGTACTTGGTTTGATATTTGGGGACCTTGCTGTCCGGATTAGCGGCAAAGAATTCCGGGAACACGATCTGATCCGAGTAGGCGCAACCCACCGGGAACGTGTCGCCGACTACCGCCCATTGCGGCTCGCCATACAAGCACAGCACTTTGCCTAAATCGTGAACCAGACCGGTGAGCACGAACCAGCGCGGATGCCCGTCTTTGCGAATGGCTTCAGCGGTCTGCAACAGATGCTCGATCTGTGTGAGATCCGTATCGGGGTCGCTGTCATCGATCAGCGTATTGAGATACTCCGCCATCTCCCAGATGCTCTTTTTGCCGCGAGTAAGGCCGCAGTACTCCGCCTTCTTGCCCAAGACAAAATCCAGCGTCTGGTAGGTGTGATTGAGTCGATAGAACTCCGTCACCCCGGGATTTGCATCCGGTTTGTAGTTTCGAAATTCTTCTTCCGTTTTCCCCTGCTGATAGCGGGTAGCGACGAAATCATCCCACTCGTCAAGCTCTTTCATCGGCTGATTTTCGAGCACAGCTTGCATAGACACACGTCCTCCTTCACCCATTGTGCACACGTGTGCATTCGATTGCAAGCCGCTTTAACAGATCAGCCTGATTCGCTGCCCTAAAATGGCGACATGGCCGATCGTAAAAAACTTACGGATGAAGAGTTGCATTCCGCGTTGAGTCAAATGCCCGGGTGGGATGTGCAAAATGCAAAGCTACACAAGCAATACGAATTCGCCGATTTCGCCCACGCGATCGGCTTTATGGCCACGGCGGCCGTCCTGATCGAAAAAATGAACCATCACCCGGAGTGGTCAAACGTGTACAACCGGGTCACGATTGACCTCACCACGCACGATGCTGGCGGCATAACCGCGCGGGACATCGAACTTGCCCATCTGCTTGAGAAAATTTCGGCACCGCTGGTCGCCGGCAGATGAAATTCGTTTTCTTTTTTCTTTCCCTCCCGGTGCTCGCCCTTTGTCAAGACACGTCCCAAACAAATACGTACGCTCCAGTCGACATCATCATCAATGAGGCTGTCGCAACAGGGTTGATTCCTGGCGGAGTGCTCATCATTGGGCACAACCAGCAGGTCATCTACCGCAAAGCGTACGGTTCGCGCGCCTTGATTCCAGCCCGGGAGCCCATGACGCTGGACACCATCTTCGATGCTGCGTCGCTCACCAAAGTCCTCGCGACCACCCCCAGCGTCATGAAGCTTTTCGAGGCCGGCAAGATTCGCCTCGATGATCCGGTCACGAAGTATCTGCCCGAATTTCAGGGCGGCAAAAGCGACATCACCATCCGCCTGCTAATGACTCACTTTTCCGGCTTGCCTCCTGATTTGGAACTGGTTCCGCGCTGGACTGGATACGACAACGGCTTACAACGAGCCTTCAAAATCAAGCCCATCGCACCTCCGGGAGCGCGCTTCATCTACAGCGACATCAATTTCGTCCTGCTCGGCGAAATCGTCAAGCGCTTATCCGGCAAGACACTGGCCGAATTCGCGCGTGAGCAAATCTTCGTTCCTCTGGGCATGAACGAAACCGGATTTTTACCCAACCAATCTTGGCGCGGCCGTATAGCTCCAACTGAAATAGATCCCGACACAAAGCAGCCATTGCGCGGCATGGTTCACGATCCCACCTCCCGATACATGGGCGGTGTCACCGGCAATGCAGGCGTTTTCACCACCGCCGACGACTTAACTATCTTCGCGGAGATGATGCTCGGCCTGGGCGCCGTGAATGGCAACCGCATTCTGGATGCAGTCACGATCAGGAAATTCACCGAGCCGGCCAGCCCCGCGGATCAGCCCATTTTGCGTACTCTCGGCTGGGACATGGATTCGCCGTTTTCCAGTAATCGAGGCGAATTGTACCCGGTCGGCTCTTATGGCCACACCGGTTTCACCGGCACCTCCATGTGGATGGATCCAACCACGAATTCCTTCATCATTTTCCTGACGAATGTAGTTCATCCCAAGCGCGGCAAATCTTTGAGCTCGCTTCGATCCCGCATTGCCACTGTCGTTGCAGCATCATTCGGAAACGAAATTCCCGACACAGTCGCGCTAACTGGCTACAACGAGACCATTACCGGAGCCGGTATCCATCGTGAAATAGATCGCAACGTGCGCACGCTCACCGGACTGGATGTTCTCGAACAGGACGGCTTTAAAGAACTCAAGGGAAAGCGCATCGGGCTGATCACAAATCACACCGGCATAGACCGGGCGGGCAAACGCAATGTCGATGTAATGCTGCAAGCCGGAGTTCGCGTAACGACGATCTTCTCGCCTGAGCACGGCATGAACGGCACGGCTGACACGGATGTCGGAAACAGCCGCGACGAAAAAACCGGCCTGCCCATCCTCACTCTGTATCAGCCTAATCAGCGGCGTCTTACTGCGGAACAGATGAAAGGCTTAGATGCTGTTGTTTTTGACATACAGGATGTGGGAACTCGGTTCTGGACGTACTCCTGCACCATGCTCTATGCAGTCGAGGAGGCAGGCAAGGCAAAAAAACCGTTCATCATTTTGGACCGCCCCAATCCGATTACCGGCACCCACGTCGAGGGACCGCTCATGCAGCGTGATCTGGAATCGTTCGTTGGCTGTTACGACATGCCCCTGCGGCATGGGATGACCTTCGGCGAATTAGCCACCATGGGCAATGTCGAGCAACATTGGGGCACCAACCTGCAAGTAATCAAAGTGAAAAACTGGCAGCGTGGCGACTGGTTCGATGCCGGTGCGTTGCTGTGGGTGAATCCGTCGCCCAACATGCGTAGTCTAAACGCCGCACTGCTGTATCCGGGTATCGGTATGCTCGAATACAGCACTAACTATTCAGTGGGCCGCGGCACCGACGCGCCATTTGAACAGGTCGGCGCCGACTGGATTGACGGCCCGGCTCTTGCAACATTATTGAACAGCCGCTTCATTCCCGGAGTTCGCGTCTATCCCACTCAATTCACACCCACTGCTTCAAACCTGTCGGGCAAGCTCCTCGGAGGCGTCCGTTTTGTGTTGACCGATCGGCAGAGTTTCGATAGCACGCGCTTCGGTCTCGAACTAGCAGCGGCTTTGCAGAAACTCTATCCAGGCAAAATCGATTTCGAAGCTTGTAAGTCTCTCATCGGCAACCGCGAAATCCTCGCCGATCTCGCCTCCGGAAAAGACGCAAGTGTCGCCTGGTCACTGGCGCAGCAGCAAGCCACCGATTTCGTTCAGCGACGCAGCCGCTTCTTGCTTTACTGAGCCGCTATTCAGTGGTCGCCGTTGACCGCGTGTTTGGTCTTGCTGCCCGGCGGCCGCCCGCGGCGCTTTGGCTCTGTGGAAACAACGGCCTCGTCCCCTTGCGATGCTTCGGCGGCTGAAACTGCGGCGGCAGCGTCTTTCAACCAGGATGGCGGCCGTCCTCGCCGTCGCCCACGGCCACGCGCGAGCCGCTCCAACGTAAGAATGGCTTCCTCAATTTGCTCGCGCTCAAGCCGTAACTCGGCAAGCATTTTATCGACGTCCAAAATCGCTTCCTCCCGCACCAGACGCTTCGGGTGCTTTGTGACCGTTGGTCAACACGAGTTACATATCGTGCGACGTTTCACGATTCAGTCGAAGTTTAAAGCGATTCGTAACCTTTATTCAATACTCCTTTCTGGGACCCTATAGCGAAATGGTTCTAGTAGTACCAACATATTTCCGGAGCCATTGACAGAAAAAACTGAGTATTTGCCAATTACAGCGAAAAGTTTTTCCTTTTCCAGTACAAATAAAACGGCACGCTAAGGGCCATAAGTGCTAGACCCATCAGCGATTCTCGCGGCCTCGTCTCCAGCGTGCTGACAAGTAATAACGCCGCGACACAGATGAAAAGTACTGGCACCACCGGGTACCCGATTGTGCGGTACGGACGCGGCATTTCGGGACGCTTTCGGCGCAGTACAAACACGGAAAGGGTGGTTAAAAGATACAAAATCCAACTCCCGAAAATGACGAAATTGTACAGATCGTCGAACCAGCCGCTCAGAACAACTACGCACGACCATCCACACAGCATCATCGTCGCCACCCCTGGGGTATGGAACCGCGGGTGGACAACCGCAGCCGATTTGAAGAACAGGCCATCTCGCGCCATCGCATACGGAACGCGCGCGCCCGACAGAATAGACCCATTCAGCGCCGCAAAAATCGATATGAGTACGGCAATGGTCACCGCGCGTCCCGCCGCGTTCCCATAGAGGAACTGCATCATGTCAGAAGCCACGCGGTGACTCGTGGCCACCTGCGCCGGGCTCAACACATAAAAATACGCCACATTAATCAAAATGTACGTCGCCATCACAGCGGCCGTACCGTAGATCAGCGCTCGCGGCAGATTGCGCTGCGGATTTCGAATCTCGGACGACACCATGCTGACGTTGTTCCAGCCGTCGTAAGCCCATAATGCGCTTACCATTGCCGCGAAAAATCCGGCAATCCCCCCAACCGTCGGAATTGCGCCATGTAAATGGCTGAAATCGCCTTTCCCCGAAAATAAACCGATGACGATCACCCCCGCAATCAACAGCATTTTCACGCCTGTGACGAACACCTGAAGATTGCCGCCTGAGCGCACCCCCACATAGTTCACGGCCGCGAGAACAAGAATTACGCCAATCGCCACCATCTGTCCATAGTGAATTTCAAGCAGACTTCCACCTGGCCCGATATGCAGCGGAAGCGTGACAATTGTCGCGCCTAGCAACGGGTAAAAAGCCGTCAAGTAGGTGTAGAAACCTGCCGCAAGGGTCGCTATGGAACCGCTTTTCGCTACCCAGAATTGTGTCCAGCCGTAGAGATACCCCCAGAACGGCCCGTAAGCCGCGCTCAGGTACACGTACTCGCCACCAGCCTCCGGCATTGCCGCTGCCAACTCCGCGTATGTCAGCGCGCCGAAAAGGCTGAGCAGCCCGGAAATGATCCAGACCACAAACAGTTTCTCGACCGACCCCAGGTAGCGGATCATGGTGGACGGCACCAAAAATACTCCGCTGCCGATCACCGTTCCGATTACGATAGAGACCGCGCTCCAGAGGCCTAAAACACGCTGGAGGCTTGGTCCGGGATATTTGGCCTCGCCGTCGAGTTTATGCTGCAACCTGCACCGGCTTGCGCTGAGGGATGAAGAAACTAGTTCCGTAGCCCACCACAAATGTCGTCACCGAACCAATCAGGACATACCAGGTGTAAGCGACGTGCGGGCGCAGCAGCAAGGTTGCCGCCCACCCCGCACTCATGCCGATGATCGCCGACCATTCGCCCGGGCGTTTCGTCAACACGCCAAGCAGGAACACGCCTAACAGTGCGCCGTAGAGCACAGAGGCGATCGTCAAACCCGCCTCCAGCACCCGCCCCCAATGGCGCGCTAAGAGGCCGACCGAGAACAGCACCATTCCCCAAACGATGGTGGCAACCCGGGCGAACCGCAGGTAAGTGCCTTCGGGATATCCAGGCCAAATGGGCTTCAAGAAATCCATTATCGTTGTGGACGCAAGCGCATTCAGCGCGGCGCTTAGATTCGACATGGCTGCAGCCAAAATGGCCGCCACAACTAACCCCGCTAATCCTACCGGCAGACTGCTCCAGATAAATGCCGGGTAGATCCCATCCGGATCGGCGGGCGCTGCCCGGTGCGCATCCCTATAAAGCACGTACAGAAGAACGCCGATGAGTAAGAAAAGCGCGAATTGAAAAAAGACCACCGCCCAACTCGATAAAAGCGCCAGCCTGCTCTCACGCTGGTTTTTGGCTGAAAGCAAGCGCTGCACCAGCAGCTGCTCGGTCCCGTGGCTTGCCGCTGTCAGGAAACAGCCGCCCAGCAGTCCCGCCCAAAAGCTATACGTCCGCTGGAAAAACGCGGGCGTCCACGAAAACCGAAAGTCGAACATGTGGAATTTATCTGCCGGGCCGGCAACCGCCACTACGTGCGGCCATCCGCCGGGGATCTGGTGCAGCAGCAAAAAGAAGCTCAACACCGCACCGCCAATATAAAGAAGCATCTGAACTACGTCTGTCCAGATCACGGCCGTCATGCCGCCTTCGAAGGTGTAGAAAAGCGTCAGGCAGACAATCACCGCAATCGATACCAGTTCGTCCGTCCGGAGCACAATCGAAACCACAATGGACACGGCAAACACCCGGACACCCTCTGCCAGGGCCCGCAAGACCAGGAAAGTTCCCGCCGTGAACTTGCGAACATGCGGTCCGAAGCGCCGCTGCATCAGTTCGTACGCTGTGAACAGTTCGCCGCGGAAATATTGCGGCAGGAAAAGAATGGCGATGACGATCCGGCCCAGCAGATAGCCGAGTATCAGTTGCAGGAACGTGAAGTTCCCGGCAAACGAAATCGCCGGAGTGCCGATCACGGTCAAAGTGCTGGTTTCCGCCGAGACAATGGAAAACGCAATGGCCCACCACGGCGCGCCTCGTCCGCCTAGGAAGTAGTCCTTCAGCGACTGTTGGCTCCGCTTGAATCGCGCCCCGAACCACGTAATGAAAATCAGATAGGCGACGATCACGCCAAGGTCCACTGGACGCATGCGAAGTGGGATGATAGCATGCAGCCACGGCGGATCAAGATTGCCGATCGCTAGGGAACAAGTTTGCAAAGCGCAGCATCTAAAGCGGTAGGGAGGGTTGCGGGTTGGTATGCTATCCGCTATACTCCGGCTTTGCGCCACTCTGCGTAGTGGGGCGCGGAGCTACCGTTGCGGTTTTCGGCGGAATGTCTACCCTGAATCCGCTTCCAAAGTTTTATACGTAGAATTCCCTTGAGGGAGGATGTCGTGAAGTTTTCATTTTTACGAGTTGGCGGAGCCGCTGCAGCGCTGGCTCTGCTGACCGGACTTGCGCTTGTTCCAGCCGCTTCGGCACAAGACGCCACTAGTCAAGCGGCGACAGGGCAGACCACTAAGAACTGGAAGGACCGCGCCGAATACGACCTGGCGTTAAAGGCCTCCCAGACTGCCGATCCGAAAGCTCGCCTGGAGCTTTTGAATACGTGGACCGACAAGTATCCACAGTCAGATTACGTTCAGGACCGCTTGCAGTCCTATATGGTGACGCTGAACCAGCTCGCCGCAAATGATCCGAACGCCCGCAAGCAGTTGATCGATAAAGCCGGCGAAATGCTGAAGGTCGACCCCAACAATTTCACTGCCGATTACTACATCACCACCTGGGGTCCGGCAGTAGGGGGCGCTAGCCCAACGCCCGAACTGGAAGGGCAGGTGGATGCCGCCGCTCATGGAATGCTGGACAACGTCGACAAGCAATTTGCCGACAGCAAGAAGCCTGCGAATATGAGTGCCGATCAATGGGGACAGGCTAAGACGGTAGCAACAGCGCTGGCCCACAACACTTTGGCATGGGAAGACGCGGCCAAGAAAGACACCGCGGGCGCCGAAGAACAGTACAAAGCCAGCCTGACGGCCAATCCGAATCAGCCGAATGTCTCCTATCAATACGCCAAGCTGTTGATGGACGAGAAGAAATATCCTCAGGCGCTGTACGAATATGCTCGCGCGGCCAACTACGACGGTCCAGGCGCACTGCCGCCAGCGGCGCGAGATCAGGTCAAGGCCTACTACGCCAAAGTCTACGCTCAGTACCACGGCACTGCTGACGGTGCGGATCAGATCGCTGCCCAGGCCAAAACCAGTGCCTTGCCGCCTGAGGGCTTCACCATCGAAGGTCAAGGTGACATCGAAGCGAAAAAGGCCGAGGATTTGAACAAACGAATGGCGCAGGATCCGGCATTCGGGTTGTGGTACACGCTCGAAACAAACCTGACCGGCGCTTCGGGAGATCAGTTCTTCAACGAAAAAGTGAAGGATGCTGAGATTCCGGGCGGTGCACAAGGAGTAAAGAACTTCAGCGGCACCGTTATTTCAATCGATCCGCCCGATCATCCCACAAAGATCGTCCTTGGCGTAGCCGATCCGCAGACCGCCGATGCGACGCTTCTCTTCTCACAACCTTTACCGGCTGCTGCCCTGGATAAGGTCAAAGTAGGCCAGAAAGTGGACTTCTCAGGCGTGGCTGACAGCTATGCAAAGGATCCTTACATGCTGACGTTCAAGGATCCTACAATCCCGGGCATGCCAACCACTACGCCCAGGAAGCCGCCGGTTCGGCGCCGCACCAGTCATTAATCCTCAAACGCAAAAGCCCCGGGCATTCTGGCTCGGGGCTTTTTCTATTTGCGGCTACTCTCGCCTAAGCAGGTTCTACATCTTGTATCGGCCAAGGTCCTCGTCGTTCAGATTCTCCAGCCATTTCCGCAATTCCTCATTGTTGACCTTTTCCGAAACTGTCGCTGAATTCCGCGAACTTTGTAGCACCTTCTCTTCTACGTAGATTGGGCAATCGTGGCGCAGCGCCAGCGCCAAAGCGTCGCTCGGGCGCGAATCCACGCTCATTAACTTGCCTTCCCGTTCCAGCCAAATCAACGCATAGAACGTGTCTTCCTTCAACTCACTAACCACAACTTTCTTGATCGCGCAATCCAGTCCCATCAGCAGAACTTTGATGAGATCGTGCGTCATCGGGCGCGGCGTCGTGACTTTTTCGATTTCAAGCGCAATCGCATTTGCCTCATAAATGCCCACCCAGATGGGCAAAACCGAATCCCCGCTAATGTCTTTCAGAACTACGATGGGCATATTCGTCATCGGGTCCATCATGAGACCACGAATCTTCATCTCTACTTCCATCGTTCTCTCCCCCTCTCCCACGTTAACTGACCACCGCCGCGGAACGGCTGCTGCTCTCACCCGCCAGGCTATTCGGGCTGGCTCGCGTGATCAGGACGTTCACATACTGACCCACCATCGTTCTCCCGTCGCCCGGCTCCGGGAGCGCCGCATCTGTGAAATTGAGTGTCTTGTTCTGCGTGGTGCGCCCAATCCACTGCCGTGTCGCCAGATTGTAGCCCTCAACGTGGACCTCTTCTGTCATCCCGACATAGTTGGCGTTTCTGCGAATCTGAATGGCTCGCTGCCGGTCTTGTAAGTACATAAACCGGCGCGACTTCTCTTCCTCCGGGATGTGATCCTCGTAGCGCAGCGCGGGCGTGTTCGGCCGCTTCGAATATTTGAAGATAAACATCGAATCGTATCCGACCTCTTCAATCAAACTGACGGTCTCCAGAAACTCAGCCTCCGTTTCACCCGGAAACCCGACGATGATATCGGTCGTAATCGCTATATCGCGCCGGGCCGTCTTCATCCATTCGATACGGCGCATGTACTGGTCGCGCGAATACATCCGTTGCATTTGCGAGAGCACATGCGATGAGCCGGATTGCACCGGAAGGTGGACATGGTTGCAAAGCGCTTCATTGCTTTCGATCGCGTCTACAATCTCTTTGTTGAAATCGCGCGGGTGCGATGTCGTGAACCGCACCCGCCGCAAGCCTTTGACACGGCCCATCGCGGCCAGAAGCTGCGCGAAGTTCCAACCGGCATCGGAAGGATCGCGATAGCTATTGACGTTCTGTCCCAGGAGCTGGACTTCCGTATACCCCAGCTCGGCCAGCGAATGAGCTTCCGCCAGAACGCTCTCGCTGGTTCGGCTGCGCTCCGGTCCACGCGTCATTGGGACCACGCAGTACGCGCACGCCTTGTCGCAACCTTCAATAATCGTGATGTAGGCGCGATGCGGATTGTCGCGCCGCGTGAACGGAGTATCGAAGGTTTCGTCCGTGTCGAGGCTCAGCCCCGTGACACGCCGATTGCCCGCCTCAAGTTGCACCAGCAGTTGCGGCAGCTTCGTGTAACTCGCTGAACCCGCCACCAGGCTCACGTGCGGAGCGCGCTCAAATATGCGTTCGCCTTCCTGTTGTGCCACGCAACCCAGAACGCCGAAGACTTTTCCCTTCCCCGCCTCACGCTTAAACTGTTGCAGCCGATGGAAGACTTTCTGCTCGGCTTTATCCCGTATGCTGCACGTGTTATATAGGATCAGTTCCGCGTCCTCAGCCCGCTCCATCCGCGTGTAGCCCTGCTGCATGAGCGTACCCACGACCTTTTCAGAGTCGTGCGCGTTCATTTGGCACCCGAAGGTCTCAATGTAGAAGGTCTTCATTCTGAGATATGCTCTACGCCGGCGCAGCTATCCATGCAGCAGGCGCATAAACCAGCCGATGCCGAACAAAGCCGCCGTGAAGCAGCCGAAACAGTATAGGCCGTAGCGCGTGCGTTCGCGGTCGGTGCGCTTCGTGACCAGCCCCAAAATAATGCTGGCAAACAGCGCAAACAAAAGCGAGACCTCAAAATGATCGAGTGTGATTTGCATGAGTGAATCCGGCGCGCCTGCTAATCTTTCTCCCGAATGGCAATCTCATACGCGTCTACCATGGCCAGAATGTTCAGCAGTCCGGCGCAAACCAGAAATTTGGAGCCATAGTCCGCGTTATGACCGGCCGTTTGAGGCGGAGCGTAACCCAGCCACGCAGCCGCAAAATACAATACGCCGGTCGCTAGATCCCCTACGAACCCGCCATACTGCACCAGCCGCGACAACAGATCGCCAGCCGACGTAAGCTCGAAGAAGGGTCCCCGCATCAGCAGGCCCACTGCAAAGCACGCCGCCACAGTGACAAAGATCAACGCGGCACGGCCTTTTCTTCCAAGCAGCAAATGACCAGCCCCGGGAACCACCCAGGCGAGAATGCAAGTGAGAATCGGGGACCGGATAGGCGCGGTGACACTTGGGGCCGCGGTAGTAGCAGGCATTACTTTAATTTTAGCGGTAAGGCCCCGCGGGATGTTGGCACGCGTGCATTACAATGAAAAAGCCAACCATCCTGCGGATGTGGCGGAATTGGCAGACGCGCTAGATTCAGGTTC
>CAVWVR010000022.1:0-131926 GCA_963758445.1 Terriglobia bacterium | reverse complement strand
TGTTTCCGAGCGCAAACTCGAAGCCAACCGTGCCAACGCCCAACGCTCACATGGTCCGGTCAGTTCCAACGGTAAGCAAATCGTCTCGCAAAACGCGACCCGCCACGGTCTGACCGGCACATTCCACGTCCTCGCTGACGAATCGCAATCCAATTTCGATCAACTCCTTGCCGGTTATATGGAAGCCGAGTCTCCCGTCGACCAGGAAGAAGTCCAACTAGTCCAGCAGATGGCCGAAGCCACTTGGTTATCGCACCGCTCACTCCGTTTCCAGGACAAATGCTTCCCCGTCCTCGAGTCCGGCACTCTCGCAGAGCAGAAAGAGGCCAAGAAGGATCTATCGCTCTACCTTCGCTACATGTCGGCGCACCAGCGCACTTACATCCGCTGCTCCACCGAACTCAGAAGGCATAGAAGCGAAAGGGCCAGAGCCGAGCGTGGCTTTGTTTCGCAGAAACACCGCGACGAACAGGAAAATTGCAAAAAAGAGATCCATGAAGTCCGCCATGCCATACAAATCTGCCGTCACGAGCGCGTTCAGATCCAAAATCGTATCGCCGCAGCGAAAGCCGACCGCCTGGAACTGCAAAATCTCACGAACAAAGAGGTGAAAACGCTCGCGGCTGCCGCATAAGAGCTTCTGACATTCGCCGGCTCCGTTTCCGCGTTAATTGAAGTGTTGCGCTGTCAACTCCAAACCTGCAGAGCCTGCCCCGCGCAGCCTTCGAACATCGCGCTTCGGTGGTTGTCCGAAAAAACGGCTGTATTCGCGATTGAATTGGGTAGCGCTTCCGTACCCTACCTCAAAGGCAGCACTCGCAGCATCCAAGCCATCCACCAGCATGCGCGCCCGGGCTGCTTGCAACCGAAGCCGCTTCTGATATTGAAGCGGGCTCATGGAGGTCAGCGCCCTAAAATGCGTATGCAGCGTCGACACACCCATGCCGGACAGGTGCGCCAGATCATCTACGTTTAGCGGCTTGGCGTAGTTCTCTCTAATCCACGCAATCGCTTTTGCCGTCCGCTGGCTCTGATCTCCGAAAGTCGCAATGGCTCGCAGGCGTTGCCCTTCCGGACTCTGCAGAATTCGATAGATGATCTCGCGCTGAATCGCGTCACTCAGAAAGGGAATGTCCTGCGGCCGATTCAGGAGATCCACAAGTCGGGTGCACGCGCGAAGGAGGTCCACAGTGGTTTCGCTGGTCACCATGGCGGGGCCGTCCTGCGGCGCTTCGGTGGCCGGAATTTCTCCTCGACTGAGAAGCTCGCCGACGAGGGGGATTTCCAGCTTGAGCCGGAAGCATAGATACGGCAGCTGTTCACTTGCCTCGATTACTTGACTGACAACCGGTAGATCCACCGAGGTCAGCAGGAATCGCGTTGCATCGTAAATAAAAGTCCTGCGCCCGAGCTCTACTCGCTTTCGCCCTTGCACGACCACCGCGACGCTGGGCTCATAATTCACGGAGAGTGGAGCGGTTGGGGCGATGCGTCGATGAAAGCTCAGGCCAGGGATCTCGCTGGACAGGTTCTCCTCCCTGCCCACGAAATGAGCAATCCTGCGGGCTAACTCAGCCCGGACCTCCTCCGCTCGATTACGCTGCGGAGAAGCCTCTTTACTGGCAGTTTTCACGTACACCAGGATATCGGCGGAAAGGTCGAACAAACAGCATGGCGAGAGAAATAGGCAAGAAATCGGTTGGATCGGACTACCCTCACAAGGGCGTCCATACGTAGCCTGGAGTTGAGGGAAAGGACAAACAGTGCAGAAGCGAAAACTGGGAAAGAGCGGCCTGGAGGTTTCGGCGATTGGGCTGGGCTGTATGGGAATGAGCAGCGGTTACGGTCCGGCCGGAGATAAGCAGGAGATGATCTCGGTCATTCGAGGCGCAGTCGAACGAGGCGTCACGTTCTTCGATACGGCGGAAGTATACGGCCCGCTTGCGAATGAAGAATTGGTGGGTGAAGCTCTGGCTCCGTTCAAAGGCCAAGTGGTGATCGCCACCAAGTTCGGGTGGGAAGCGAACCCGAATGATGGGGGCAAGTGGAATGCGCTCAATAGCCGGCCGGAACACATTAAGGAGGCTGCGGAGGGATCGCTGCAGCGTTTAAAGGTGGATGTGCTCGACCTGTACTATCAGCATCGAGTCGATCTCAACGTGCCCATCGAAGACGTCGCGGGAGCGGTGAAGGAACTGATTGACGAAGGCAAGGTGAAGCACTTCGGTCTTTCCGAAGCAGCGGCGCAGACCATTCGGCGCGCGCATGCGGTTCAACCCGTCACCGCGCTGCAGAGTGAATACTCGCTGTTCTGGCGCGAGCCGGAAGAGACCGTGATGCCCACACTGGAAGAGCTTGGGATTGGCTTCGTCCCGTTCAGCCCGCTTGGAAAAGGCTTTCTGACGGGCAAAATCACAGCCGAGACGAAGTTTGACAGCACGGATTTTCGTAACATCGTCCCTCGTTTTACGGAAGAGAATCGCAAAGCGAATCAAGCCCTGGTGGACCTGCTCACGCAATTCGCGGAACAAAGGAATGCGACACCTGCCCAGATCGCGCTCGCCTGGCTGTTGGCGAAGAAGCCATGGATCGCTCCCATCCCCGGCACCACGAAGCTCAATCGTCTGGTGGAAAATCTCGGAGCGCTGGATGTCGAACTGACGCCTGAAGATCTCAGCGCCATCGAAAGCGCCTCGTCGCAAATCAAGCCATTAAAGGCGAGCGTTATCCCGCATTTCACGCGAAGCTGGTAGGCCGGTGAGCGGCGTCTTCGTTGCCGTGCTTGCGATTATTCTCGCCGCAGCCCAGAACAGCCACACTGCTGGATCGGACAAAGAGAGGTTGATCGGCGCATGGCATCTGGCATCGATTGCAACGCCCGGAGCAAATGGAAACGTCCAGGCTGGGTATGAGGCTTCCTTCGGGAGTTACGACGTGGACGAAGCGACTCACACGCTGACCCATCACGTCCAGGGGTCGATTACGCGCGACCTTCTTGTGGGCAAAGACCTGCCGCGCGTCTACCAGTTCAGCGCGGACGGGCAGTTGATTATCAAGTCGGCTCGACCGGACGAACACTGGTCGGTTACTTGGGAGCATTATTGAAAAACTTATGAACATATCCTTCGAAAACAAAGTCGCACTAAGCAGGGCTCAGCGCGATGGCGGACCAATAGAGGCGATCCACCCCGGCGATGTAGTGTGGTTCGCGCCCGGCGAGAAGCACTGGCACGGCGCCACGCCGACCACGGCAATGACGCACATCGCCATTCAAGAAAAGCTCGACGGAAAGGTCGTTGATTGGATGGAGCAGGTTAGCGACGACCAATATACGAAGTAGTTTCGCGAGATGTAAGGTTTAGTCGCAACGGTAAATTATCGCCTCCCATGGCTGCAACCGGAGATCTCCGCCGCTCTGAGCCGGTTTACTCAAACTGTCGAGAATAAGAGTTCGTGCCTTCGCCTCGGGAGGTAACTGGTACGCCACATCTTTGCTCGATAAGTTAATCACCACCAGATACTTCTCGTTGTCGAGAACGCGCGTGTATATGAATACGTTGGGGTTACTTGGGTCCAGGTCCTTATAGTCACCGTAAACAAACGCTGGAGTGTGCTTGCGCATCTCCAGCAGCCGGCGATAGAAGTTATACACCGAATTTGGGTCGCTCTGCTCTTGCGCGGCGTTGATCTGCCTATAGTTCGGATTTACCGGCAGCCATGGCTTCGATGATGTTGTGAATCCAGCCTGGCCAGTATCATCCCACTGCATCGGCGTACGC
This sequence comes from Terriglobia bacterium, assembly GCA_963758445.1. GTDB lineage: Bacteria > Acidobacteriota > Terriglobia > Bryobacterales > Bryobacteraceae > Bog-105. Next base: position 128,147 of record CAVWVR010000022.1, on the reverse strand, counting down.
GCATTGTCCCGGCTCATCTTACTCAAGTTACTCAGATAGTCGCCGGCAGTTACCTGTCCGCTTTGAACCCGGTCTTTCCAACCGTTGCGCGCTTCCACATCGTTATAATCCTCAATCTTCTTGAACGGGTAGTTAGTCATTCCTAATTCCTCGCCCTGGAAGATGAATGGCGTTCCACGCTGCGTGAGCATCATCAGCGCGAGCGCCTTAGCCGAAGCCACGCGATACTGCGGCGAGTCGTCTCCGAAATGCGACAGGGCCCGCGGATTGTCGTGGTTTCCCAGAAACACCGTGTTCCAGGTGTGCTTGTTCGATGCCTCATCGAACTTTGTATACAAGCCCTTCAACTGCGGTACCGACCAGGTGGTCACGCGCCAGCCGTCTCGATCGATCCGGACAATGTCGAAGTCGAAGATCATGTCCAATTCGTGCCGCCTCTCATCCACGAACTTGAAAGCCTGGTCAGGCCGTACGCCAAACGCCTCGCCCACGGTCATATCGTCGTACTTCGACAGCACCTCGCGGTTCATCTCCTGTAAGTAGTCGTGAACCTTTGGCCCCGACGCGTAGATGAACTCGGGATGTCCGTCGTAGTCCGTCGCATAGTTAGGGAACGTTTGATCCTTGGAGATGAACGGAATCACATCCATGCGGAATCCATCCACGCCTTTGTTCAGCCAGAATCTCATCAGGTCGTAAACAGCTTGCCGCACCTTGGGGTTGTCCCAATTCAGATCGGGCTGTTTCTCCGAAAAGAAGTGCAGGTAGTACTCGCCCGTCGCCGGGTCCAGCTTCCAGGCTGACCCGCCGAAGAACGAAACCCAATCATTCGGAGGCCCGCCATTTTTCGGCGCTCGCCAGATGTAGTAATCGCGATACGGGTTGTTCTTGGATGACCGGCTCTGCACAAACCACTCATGCTCATCGCTGGTGTGATTCACCACGAGATCGATGATCAACTTCATCTGCCGCCGCTTCATGCCCGCCAGCATGTTGTCGAAGTCCTGCATGGTGCCGAACTCGCGCATCACTTTGCGGTAATCGCGAATGTCGTAGCCGTTGTCCGCGTTCGGCGAATCGAAGTGCGGGCTCAGCCAGATAACATCGACGCCCAGGTTCTTCAGATAATCCAACTTCGAGGTGATGCCAGGCAGGTCGCCGATGCCGTCCCCGTTGCTGTCTTTGAACGAACGCGGATAGATCTGGTAAACGGTCGCCTGCTTCCACCATTTGACGGTGTAACCGTTGATTATCTCTGGCTGCGCGGTTTGCGCACTCAGGTAAGCCATGGTCAGCCACCAGGAAGAGCAATGTGGTTCTCCTCATGGCCTATTTCGAACTCGCAATCACCACTCCGTACGGCGCAATCGTAAAGCTCTGCGACTGAGGAACGCTCGCGGCCGGGCTCGACATAAGCATGCTACGCAAGCTCTGCCATCCGTCCGGCATGCCCGTGATAGTTACGCTCTGCGGCTTCGGACTGGTATTCAAAACAATCAGTGCCAGCTCGTTGGCTCCCGCTTTTCTTCCGAAGGCGAACACATCCCGATTGCCCGATTCCAGCGCCACATAGCTCCCGTCCCGCATAGACGCATTCTCATGCCTGAGCCGCAGTAACTTCGCATACCAGGAGTAGAGTGATCCCTCATCTTTCATCTCAGTGGCGACGTTATAACGCTGATAAGCCGTTTCTACCGGCAGCCACGGCGAACCTTTGCTGAATCCGGCATTGACGCTCGCATCCCACTGCATAGGCGTTCGCTCGCCATCCCGATCATCGGCGCGCGGCCGTTTGGGGCTGGTTGGCACCAGTTTCAGCTCTCCCGACGGCATTGTTTCCATTCCAATTTCCTCGCCGTAATAGAGCAGCACGCAGCCGCGCTGGGTCAGAGTCAGAGCGGACGTCAGCTTAGCAATCTGATCGTTGTTCTTACCGTCGCCGAACACACTCCACTGCCGCGGATGATCGTGACTGCTAAAGAAGAACACCGGCGTTTCACCGCCGAGTTGCAACTGCGCGGCATCCACTTGCTTCTTGAACACCGCCGCATCCAGCACAGTCAGATTGCCAAATAGAAAATCCATGGGAAGCTGGATCTCATCGCGGTTCTGGCCGTACACCTTGGCCAAATCCTCAATAGTTGCTGTCGACGATTCTCCCAGCAGGACCGGATTGTTTGGATAGCCGTCCAGAATCTTGCGCATTTCGCGCAGCACGTCATGGTTCTCGGGACGCCCCGAGTTGTAAGGCTCCAATGCCGCAGGCGCCCCCGCTTGGGGTGGATGCGGATCGTCGGGCCAGGCCGGATCTTCAAACAAGTAAGGCGTTGCATCCAGCCGGAAGCCACTCGCGCCGTGGTCCAGCCAAAATCGCACCACGTCGAGCATGGCCTTCTTCAGCTCGGGATTCCTCCAGTTCACATCCGGCTGTTGTGGCGCAAACATGTGGTAGTACCACTGCTGTGTCTTCGCATCCCAGGTCCAGGTGTAGCCGCCAAAAATCGATGTCCAATGAGTGGGCGGCTCACCTGGACGCGGACCGCTCTTCCACACGTACCAGTCGCGCTTCGGATTGTCGCGTGACGAACGCGACTCCTGGAACCAGGGATGCTGATCGGATGTGTGGTTCAGAACAAAATCAACTAAGATCCGGATGTCGCGCTTCTTCGCTTCTGCAACCAGACGATCCCAATCCTGCAGCGTTCCGTACTCCGGCGCCACATTCGTGTAATCCGCGACATCGTATCCGAAATCCACATTGGGAGAAGGAAAGAACGGCGTGATCCAGATGGCGTCCACGCCCAAGCGCTTAATGTAGTCGAGCCGCGCCGTTATCCCGTTCAGATCGCCGATGCCATCTCGATTCGAATCCTGGAAACTGCGCGGATAGATCTCGTAGATGACAGCGTGGTCGTACCATGGCGTGCCGCGTACTTGCGCCATCAACGAATTGGCGCACGCGATTGCCGCCACGACACACAACGCCAGCTTCATATGACAGATGCTACTCCAAGACGTTTTTATGTGCGTTCAGCGCACCACCGCCAGCAGCGCCAGCAGAAGCGCCGGTGGCATCACCAGCGCACCCCATTTGAGAAAATCCCAGAAGCTCACGTCCAGGCCTTCGCGCCGTATCGCGATCAGCCAAAGAATCGTCGCCAGCGATCCGGTTACAGAGAGGTTTGGACCCAGATCTACACCCACAAGCACGGCGTTACGCAAGCTGCCCGTGGCGTGCGCAGACTTCACCGCCGCCGCCGCAATCAGACCACTCGGCAGATTGTTCATCAGATTAGATAGGATTGCGACACCGAATCCCGACGTCAGCGCCGACCCTATCGGCGGCCAGTGCCTCATCTCCATCAGAGCGCGCGCCGCATGGCTCAACGCGCCCGCCCGATCCAGCGCTTCCACGATGATGAACAGGCCAGCCACCAGCGGCAGCACGCTCCACGAAACACCGGTGATAACGGCTTTCCACGTGCGGCGATCCCGCAGCGAGACCACGCCGGCTAGAATCAACCCAGTCACACAGGCGGGCGCACCCAAATCTTTGCCTCGTGCCGACGCAACCAGGAGCACAATCGCCAGAACTCCGATGCCGCACAACGTCAGCTTCCCTTCGGGACGCAACGGCACATCCAGCGAATCCGTTTTCACCCGCCCGTCCATATATCTCGCTGCCACGCGCCGCAGAACGGCATAGGTCACGCCGATGGAGGCCACCGATGCCAGCCCGAATGTCGCAAGCCAACTCGCCAGCCGCGGCATCTCACCGCGATAGACGACTAGATTGGCAGGATTCGAAATCGGCAAGACGAAACTCGCCGCATTGGCGATGAACGCGCAGATCAGCAAGTAGGGAAGAGGATCGGCTTCGGCTGCGCGAACCGCAGCCAACACGGCCGGGGTCAGGACAACGGCCGTGGCGTCGTTCGAAAGAAACACTGTCACCACCATCCCGACGGCGTAGACCAGCAGGAATAACCGCGAAGGTGATCCTCTCGATGCGCGCACTGCATGAGCCGCGAGCCAATCGAACACGCCGGCTTTGCGCGCCAGTTCCGACACCACCATCATGCCGGTAAGAAATAAGTAAACGTCGAGGCCTTTCGCTGCCGCGTTTCCAGCCTGCTGCGGAGATATCAGCCCGCAAATGGTTAGCAGCGCCGCACCCGCGACGGCCCAAATCGCCTCAGGCCATCCTCTGGGCCGGATCAATACCAGCGCGATCGAGATCAGCGCAATGATCCAGGTTGCGACAGAAGGCACCGAGCTGAGTTAGCCCGCCTGAACTGCGTCGGCTAATTCCGTCGCCGATGTGACAACTTCCCGGCCATCGAACTTCATTTCTATGGCTTGAAAGCCGCCGTCCGCTTCCATCACGAAGCTGTGCACCGGGCCGAACACGCTACGCAGCTCAGACGCTGTGCAGGTAGGGAGATAGACGCGCAACACGCGGGGATCATAGTAACGAAACACGAGCCGGTTTCCGCGCTCATCTTTAACTCGCAACAGTCCGCGCAGGTGCTTGCGCAAATTCTTCAGGCCGATGTCAGATCTCGCGAATACTCCCCAACTCTGGCCCCAGCCATTCTCAATAATCCAGCGCGCCAGCCGGTCATCGCGCTCAAGCTGCACCAGATAAGGCGCGGCACGCTGCAGCGCAAGCGGCAGATTGCCCGCGTAGAGACAATCGTGTTCACAAAAGGTGCTGTCCACTTCGTAAGAGATTCGGTCGTCCTGTGCGCCATCCAGAATGGCGAACACCTTCATGTCGCTGGGCAGCTTTGCCGGCCAGATGGCGTCCGAGACGCTCTCGCGCATCGCCTTGTTCATGCGCGCATCGCCGCCTTCGCGCACTCCTCGCAAAACGGCACGCCGGCTTGGGTTGCGTCCGTCAACGCTTTAGCCAGTGCGACGAGCTCGACGTCAGTTGGAAATGAGGATTGATCCGTCGCCGGAGCCGCTGCTGACTGTTGTGTCTTCGAAGACCGATCCGCCAGCGGAAACGCTCTCTCTGTTTGCGGCGGCGCGGAGTTTGCACCGGAACCAGTTGCCGGATCGCCGGCAGACGCCGCCGTTGTAGCAAAGGCTGTTTGGCACATCCGCAACCGCCCGGATGCCAACTGGCTTGCGACCCACTTCAGAACGGCATCGTTCGTCAAGGAAACGCCACTGCCGAAACCATCGCGCGACGCCATATTGCGAAGCATGGCGATTGCCGCCGGATCGCGCCGCAACGAAAGGACCGCCATCTCGGCCGCTGCCTGGCTCTTCAACAAGGAAGTCTGCGCACAAGCAGAACCCGAGCCTCTATTGCGGCACTCCTCCATGCGGCAGAACTGGATTTGTCCAGATGCGAAAAGCATGCGGTCTCCCGTTACTACGGGCTCACCTTAGGATGCGACGCCGTACTGCCCTCCGTCAGCCCCAGCGCCCATTTGATGGCTTCGAAATACATCTTCTGAATGTCCGGATCATCCCAGGCTTCCTTGGTGTGCCCTAACGTCGAGTAGAAAACGCGGCCTTTGCCGTACATCTTGGCCCAGGCGACCGCGAAGTCGTGGTCGGTCCGATGTACTCGCGGGTTGTTGAGATCCAGCTTGCTCGCATCCAGGCTCAGCAGCACGTTCACCTTGTCGCGCGACCAGCTCTTCGGCTGATAGATCTCGTCGTACTTCATAAACGCCTTCGGAAAGTGCCGAACCGCGGGGAAACTCGGGTCTTCGTTGACGATCGGCGCGGGGAAAGTCATCCAGGGGTGTTGGTCAAACCAGCCGCCAATCATCTCACCGTATTCGGGCCACTGATAATTCGTATCGAGCGCCGCATGCACGCCCACGAATCCTTTGCCGTCGTCGTGAACGAAAGCCAGCATGTCGCGTTTTTGCTCGTCGGTCAGATCCAGTTCGCCCGTCGTACTCGCAAATACAAGCGCGTCGAAGTAGTTCAGCGTTTTCATGTTGCGCGCCTTCGGATCGGTTTTGGTAATCAGTTCGGTGTCGGTGCGCAGTGTCGCTTCCCAAAGCCGGGATTCGTGTCCCATTTTCCAGATGGTGGCCATGGCATCCGGGACAGAATCGTGCTCGAAGCCTTTGGTCTGGGCGACCACCAGGACACGAAATGTATGGAACGTCTGGCTGGGCGGGGCACCAGCCTGTGGGGCGGGCGCCTGGGCGCGCGCCGTGACCAACAGCGAAGCGGGAAGCAGCAGAAGAAGAGTTACAACGGCTCTCTTGACCATGGGAATAGCTTATCTATATCGCCCGTGAGTAAATGAGGTATTGTCGCGCTTTTTCCGCCCGCTTCTCCGGTTCCTGTTTCATCTGCACTATTTCGGCCCATTTGTCATGGGCATGATGGACTCATCGTTTCTGTTCCTGCCTTTCGGAAACGATCTCCTGGTTGTGGCCGTGGTCGCGCGCAATCACAATGGCTGGCCGCTGTACGTTCTCTCGGCGGTCTGCGGCTCCGCGGTGGGTGTGTTCTTCCTGGACATGGTTGCACGCAAGGCGGGGCAGGCAGGAATTAAGAAAGTCGCAGGCGCCAGGCGATTCGAAAGGCTGAGGGAGAAATTTGAACAATACGGCGCGTGGGGTTTAGTGTTGGCCTGCCTCGCGCCGCCGCCATTCCCGTTCACGATGGTGATAGCGGTAGTCAGCGCGCTGCGCTATCCACGCTTGAAATTGCTCGCCATCGTCGCAGGCAGCCGTGCCGTTCGCTTCCTGATCCTCAGTTTCCTGGCGATTCACTACGGCCGGCACATCATTCGGCTGATGAATACGCCAGAGTTCAAATGGACCATCATCGTGTTTGCCTGCTTGTGCCTCGTGGGCAGCGTGTTCTCAGTGATGAAGTGGATGAAAGGCCGCAGCTCGTTCGAAACCGCCCGGGCGGCTGCCTGAAGGTTAAATCAGACCGGCTCGTAATCGATCTTCTGAATCGATGCTTTGATTGCTCGCTTTTTCGGTTGATAGCGGATGCGCCAGACGGTTGCGATCAGGATCAACAGCGCGCAGACTTCCACCAGAACTTTCTCGCCATCCAGTAGATCGGGCGGGTTGTTCTTCAACTCCGGGTCAATCAGTATCCCGTGAGTAAATACGAGCGCCGCGGCGGCGTAGGAGACATAATGCAGCTTCTTCCAAAGCCGGCTTCCCAGCCGCGAGCGAAAGTACGAAGTAACAACCACGAAGATGACGCAGTAAAACGCCAGTGCACCCAGGTTGTTGTAGAACGTCTGTTTCGGTGAATGCAGCGGGAACAAAATATCGAGAACGCGAAATCCGCTACTCGAAACCAGGAGCAGCAACGGATGCAGGAAAACCAGCCCCAGTGCGATGTAAGCGGTCCAGTTATGAATGTCGAAGATGGGCAGCCGTCGATGCGGCCAACTGCGAACCGTGTTGTAGCGCGCGGAAAGAATCAGGCCCAGCAGGATGTTGATGGTCAGCAAGACCATGGCAACAAGCCCGGCGTCGCTCGAAAGATCGAGTGCGGTCATGCCATCCGCATGCTCACGATAGCATCGGCTCCAATGCTACTTTTTGGGATTGCCTAAGTAATAGCGAACGCCGACGAACAAGCCATCGAGCGTGTCGGTGAAGTATTGCTCGGCTTTCGGAGAACTCTTGAAGTGGTACGCTTTTTCACCGGCGATCAGCTCCACGTTTTGTACCCGGAAGGCAAGGTCAGCCTGCGCATCCCAAATGTCGCTGTGATGAGGAATACCGAAACCGGTCGCTTTGATTTCCCAGCGGAATCTGTGGCCGAAAGATTGCTCCAACTCGCCGCCCAGCGTGGGCAGGAACAGAGTCTTTGATCCGCTCGCGGTATTGTCGTTCGTGTTGCCGCTGGAATCTGTCGTGACCGGCAGAAAGGGCGCCAAGGTGTTGGTAGAGAGGGTCACGAACTGCACCTCATAGAGAGTCTTGAAATGGATGTTGCCCGGTTTTCTTCGCCAAGTGTACGAAAGATAGTCCCAGGAGAGTTTTGCGCTCTGCAGATTGTAGTGAGCCTCCAGATAATCTCCGGCCGTGTAAGCTTGACCGAAAATGATGGGCGATTGCAATAACGTGTTGTTGGCATTCCCAAGCACGCGGAAATAAGAGAAGCGCAAGGTGTTGGAGTGCCCGGTCGGAAATGCCAGTTCTGCGCCCAGGCCGTAATCCGACTTGCCCGGGTAACCCAAACTCTCGTACTCCTGGTTGTTTGCGGCCACAAGGCCGCCGTTCATTGCCGGCTGCGCCTTGGTCAACCAGTAGAGCGGTTCAACTGAGAACCCGCCATCTTCAAGCACCGCGGGCTCCTGAGGTGGACGAGTTGGCTGAACCGCGACGGTCGGCGTTGTGGTGGAAGGAGCCGTCTGGGCTGGCGGCGCGGGCTGCACGGGGGGCGGCGTCTGGTCAGGCTGCCCTGGCTGTTGCGCCGTTGCCACGGAAGCGCAAAATGCGAAGGTGAAGATGAACGTGGAGACTTTGGCTCTTTCGAAAAACATTAGTTTGGTGGACGTCCCAGTAGACATTCAGGTTACTACGAGAGCGCGGACATGATAGCTATTGAAATCTCGCATCCGGGCGGTCCGGAGGTTCTTGTCGCGGCAGAACGTCCAAAGCCTGCCGCCCAAAGAGGGGAAATAGTGGTTCGCGTTGAAGCGGCGGGTGTAGCGCGCGCGGACACGCTGCAACGTCAAGGGAAGTATCCGCCTCCGCCCGGAGCATCCGATATTCCCGGACTCGACGTTGCCGGCACTGTGGATTCTATTGGCGCCGAGGTTGAAAATCTTTATCCCGGCGAGCGCGTGTGCGCAATTCTCTCGGGCGGCGGTTATGCGCAGTTCTGCAATGTTCCTGTGCTGCAAGTATTGCCCATACCGGAAGGTTGGTCCGCAGTAGAAGCCGCGACGTTGCCGGAAAATGTCTTCACTGTCTACGACAACCTGATCACGCGCGCGGCACTTCAACCTGGCGAGACTGTACTGATTCATGGCGGTAGCAGCGGCATCGGCACTATGGCCATCATGCTGGCGCAAGCCTGGCGAGCAACGCCCATTGTCACCGCCGGCAGTGATGAGAAATGCGCCGCCTGTGTTGCCATCGGCGCGGCACACGCCATCAACTACAAGCAATCCGACTTCGTCGCTGAAGTGAAGCGCATCACGAACGGGACCGGTGTGAACGTCGTCTTAGACATGGTGGGGGGTTCCTATCTGCAGAAGAATATCGAAGCGCTAGCGACCGAAGGCCGCTTAGTCATCATCGCCACCCAGGGCGGACGCAGCGCCGAACTGGATATCGCAAAGCTCATGCAGAAGCGCGCGCGTGTGATGGGCTCCATGATGCGCGCTCGCACGCCCGCGGAAAAAGGCGAAGTCGCGCAACGCTTACTGCGTGACGTCTGGCCGCTGCTTCCGGCCAAGAATCCGATTCGTCCCATCATCGATTCGGTATTCCCGCTCGCCGACGCGCGGCTTGCTCACGAGCGCATGGAAGGCGGCTCGCATATCGGCAGGATCATACTCACAACTGGCTGACACTATGCGCATCGGCATTACTTGTTATCCGACTTATGGCGGCAGCGGTATTGTTGCGACTGAACTTGGGTTGGAACTCGCTACCCGCGGGCACGAAGTTCACTTCATCACTTACGCAAACCCGATACGGCTGGACCCGGACACTCCCCGAATCTTCTACCACGAGGTGGAGGTCTCGACGTATCCGCTCTTCCAATACCCGCCCTATTGTCTGGCGCTGGCATCGCGCATGACGGAAGTGGCTGAACGTCACAATCTGGATCTGCTGCACGTTCACTACGCGATTCCACATTCCATCTCCGCTTTACTTGCGAAGCAGATGACCACAGCGCGGCGGCTACCGTTTGTCACCACTCTCCATGGAACGGACATCACACTGGTTGGAGCAGATCCGTCTTACTTCCCCATCACGAAGTTTTCCATCCAGCAATCCGACGGCGTCACTACTATTAGCGAATACATGCGCCAGCGCACCATCGATTTCTTCGGCATCAAAGAGCCGATCGAAGTCATTCACAATTTCGTAAACTGCTCGCTCTACCATCCCGATCCCGAAGCGCAAAGCCAGGGCCGAAAACGCATCGTACACATCTCGAACTTCCGGCCGGTGAAACGGGTGCTCGACTGCATCAAGGCTTTCGCGAAAGTTCGCGAACATGTCGATGCCGAACTGCACATGGCCGGCGACGGTCCCGACCGCGGGCCAGCCGAACGCCTGGCTTACGAACTCGGAGTCTACGAACACGTTCGCTTCCTGGGCAAGCAGGACAACATTTATCGCCTGATCCCACGCATGCACGTGTTGCATCTGCCCAGCGAAACGGAAGCGTTCGGCTTAGCCGCGCTTGAGGGCATGGCCTGCGGTGTTCCGCCGGTTGCAACGATGACGGGTGGAGTTCCCGATCTGATTCAGAATGGCGTGGACGGATATATGGAGCCAGTCGGCGACATCGAAGCTCAAAGCGACCGGCTTGTAAGCCTACTTACAGACGACGTGCTACGCGAGTCTATATCGCAAGCTGCGCGCCAAACGGCCCTGCGGCGCTTCTGTACGGATCTGATAATTCCGCGCTATGAAGCCCATTACCGCCGAATCCTGGGGGCCTGACGGAACTTCTTCGGGAGGCACGGAGTCTAACGAAGTAACTGACGCAGGATCAAGCACGGCGCTGACACTGTTATAGAATTTTGGGCGATGGCGCATCTGACGATGGGCAACTCGGACAACCTTTCGATCCTGGCGAGTTCGCAAGGCGGCGTTTCTGACGAAGACGCACGCATTTTACGTGGGCTCAGATCAGGAATCGAAGGCGCCTACGAAGAGTTAATTGACAGGTATGAGCAGCCGGTTTACAACATCGTCTATCGCCTGCTGGGCAACGAGTCGGATGCCTGTGACGTGGCGCAAGAGGTTTTCCTAAAGATTTTTCGCGGTGTAGGGGCGTTTCGGGAACAAAGCAGTCTGCGGACCTGGGTGTACCGCATTGCGGTGAATGAAGCGCATAACCATAGGCGCTGGTTTATCCGGCATTGCCGGTGCGAGGTGCCGATGGAACGGGAGACAATGGATCAGGAGAGCCATTTCGAAGTTGCTCAAGATCCGGGGCGTTCTCCCTATGAACAGGCAAGAGACGGTGAAATGCGATCTCGAGTGGAACAGGCGCTGACGAGAATCAACCCCATCTTCAAGACCGCGGTGGTCCTGCGTGACATACAGGACTTGAGTTACGAAGAGATCGCCTCAATTTTGCAGGTGTCCTTAGGCACCGTCAAATCAAGAATTCTTCGCGGGCGCGAGGCGTTGCGCCGCGAACTAACCCAACAATCCGAGGGCGGGCTGGCGGAAGCTCTCGCTTAGTAACTATGCAACTAGTCCGGGAGGATATGGAACAAAGCGATCTGGGCAAACTGCCGCAGGTGCAGCCGCCCGCGCGCTTAAAGACGTCGCTGCGCGTGATCGCTTCACGCGAGTGTCAGGCCGTGTTCGAGACGCGCGGTTCACGTTGGGAACGTTTTTGGCAGTTCTGGCGACTCCGTCTCAATGACCTCATGAATCCGCTGACAATTCCAGCAACCGGCGGCTTTTTTTCGAGTTGCCTGCTGTTCGCGTTGTTGGCGTTCACTATCGGCCGGACCACGCGCCTGGTCACCTATGAAGTGCCCGTCATGTACGCCGAGCGTGCCGATGCGAATCTGGTTCCTCTTGAGTTGCGTTCTTCCGTGATTCTGACTCTGAGCCTGGACCGCCGGGGCCACATAACCGATTACGCCGTACGCGATGCCGACGGCTCGTTTGTGGGGAATGCGGCTCATCTGCAGACGAAGAACATCGCGCTTCCGGAGTTCCCCAGCGTGCTGGCGTTAGCGCAGCCGATCAGCAGTGACATCAGCATCCGCTTTACGCCGCTGTTGTTCCGCCAGTAGCACCATCGTTGTCGGGCTCGGGTTCAGCGAAGTACTCATCGTAGACGTCGGCATTGAACCGCCCGGCAGTTTTGATCGCGTCCAGCGGCAGAATCTGGACCAACTCGTCGGGATTGAGCCCGGGCGTGTTCAGCGCGTCTTCGTAGAAGACTGTACGGAACGTCTCGAGCGTGCTGCTGTCGCGGTATCCGCTCATGTAGGGGAGCAGCCTAAAGTAGCGCTCCTGCGGCAATAAGCTTGGCGACTCAGCGATCCACCCGACGTACCATTTGCGGCTGTCCATCGTGACGGAGACAAGGAAGCGTTCCCTTGCGGCCCGGTGAAAGAGTCGGACCATGGGGTTGCCGTTTCGGCGCACCTCGATTTCCTTCGCTTTATCGGGATTGATGAAGAGGTTGAGTACGAGCGCGGCTATAGGCCCCAGAATCATCGAAAGCGCGCTTGTGGCGGAAAAAGGGAACGGAGAAAAGACGGTCCAACGTGCTTGGAGCCATGCGCCCGGTGCGGTCATCGCTAGAGCCAGCACCATCAGTCGCGCGAAGAAGGATAGAATCACGCCGGCTATGGCGGACTGAAAAAGCAGTTTGTAACCTTCCAGCCGCTGCGCGCCGAAGCGGAAGAGGTGAGCTGTAAAGAAGAAAAGAAACCCGCCCAATAATGGGAGCAGGAGCAGATTGTAAGGCATTGCGCCTGAAGTTTAGCCGTCCAGCTTGCCGAGCTTCACAAAATGAACGCCGGGCCGGCCGCGCATTGACTTATTCGCTTCCGAGAGCTTCTCCATAGTTCTTCGAACCTTGGGATCGCGGAGCAATAAATTCAAATCGACGATGGTCCGCCCGATGAAGTTCGTATGAACAATTTTGTCGCGTGTATCTGCCATTGCACGTAACCCTGCCTTTAGCTTAACCGCGATGGCAGTTAGTTTTCAACGGCCCGAGCTTATCTGCCTTCGGCTTTGATGATGCTGGCGATGCGCTCGGCCAATGCGCCGATGGTGCGTGAAGGATTGACGCCGAGGGCTTCGGGGATGATGGCGGCGTCAGCCACGTACAGGTTTTTGTAGTTGAACACTTCGCCGGCATGATTAACCACGCCATTCACGATACTGACGCCCACGCCGCAGCCACCCAGCGGATGAGGTGTAACCAGGTTGTGCAGCAAGGACCAGGTGGGCGGTACTAACGGACTGCCGCCGGTAACCGCCGCCAGCTTCAGGTGCATGGCGACGATAGCGTCGATAGTTTCTCTCGACTTGCCGATGTCCCAAGCCAGATTCAGGCAGGGCTCACCAGAAAACAGGTCGTGATGCAGAGACAGGGTGCCGTTCGCCGCATCCACGCCTTGCGCGAACCAGGGCATCACGTTGCGAAACGGCTCTTGATCGTCGCTGCGAAGCATGTGCCGGAATGCATCCAGCATCAGCTTGGCTTCGACGTTCTTCGCAGTGCCGGCATCCAGCCGCAGGATGTAATCGTAGAGGACATTCGGAATGCCCCCGTCTTCGATCCAGAAAGACTGGCCATCCTGGCTGCGATCGAGGAAATCGATGGCACACGTGATGGTGGGGCCGTTCGATGGACTGACATCGCGGGAGCCATAGAACGCGGGCGTCAGAAAGTCACCGTTTGAACTCCAGTTCGATCCCAGAAACGGGCTGATGTTCGGCAGTGTCTTATGCTCTTCACGGCAGCGCAGCAGCAATTCCGTAGAGCCGATAGACCCGGCGGCGACAATCACAATCCGGGCCGAGACACTCCCGGGCGTCACTCTACCGTTGGCGATCTGGTTGTAGGAAACGGTGTATCCGCCATCCGCCGGCTGGATGTTGGTGACCAGATGCAACTCACGAATATCGGCGCCGTATTTTTCTGCCCAGGGCAAGTAATTTCGATCGAGCGTATTCTTTGCATCCGCGTCGCAGCCGATATCGCAGTTGCCCAAGTGAACGCAGGTGCCTTGCTCGACGCCTTGCGCATTGGTGAAACGCTTGCTGTTAATGACGTTGAAGGGATCGTCCTGATTGAGGTTGAAATCAGGATCGAAAGACACTGCCAGTTCCAGCTGTTTGAAGCGATCGCCGAAGCCGGCTTTTTGCGCCGCTTCCTGCATCAGTTGCATGCGATTCGTCCACTGGTTGGCGGGAACCTGCTGGACATTCATAAACTTCGCCACGGTGTCGTAGTGCGGCTTTAGTTCGGCATAGGTTAGTTCAGGCGGCCAGTTATTTTGAAAGACTGCCTGCGGCGCTTCGCAGGAAATGTTGGCGTAGATCAGCGAACCACCGCCTACGGCCGCGCCGGTTGCGACTGACATGTGAGTGAAGACGCGCAGGTCCATCCACCCGTGCTCTTTCTGCGGACACTTGGGGTTCCACAGCCACATGTCGTCGGGCAAGCGCGGATAACTGGTTTTATCCCAACGCCGGCCGCGTTCCAGAATCAGTACGCGATAGCCGCCCTCCGCCAAGCGGCAGCCGGTGATGGCGCCACCGAACCCACTACCGATGACGACAACATCGAAGTCCATAGGCAAATTAGATTGTCTCCGTGAATACAGGCTTGTTCTCGTCGGAGGTGACGAAGTAAGAAAGAGTCGCGCTCGCGCCGTTCAGGTCCAGGATGGTGTAACCGTGATCCAGAAACGGCATCCCGCTCAGCCGGACGTTTTCGATGGGAACTTCCGGGTATTTGAGCTGCGGAACTTCATCAACGCCGATTGGGAAGGCGCCATGTCCGATGCACCGGCCCAGAACGCCCATGTATTTTTTGTAGATAACCTGGTTATGCTCATGACCCCACAACCAGATATCTACTCCCGGCAGAATGTCTTTGAGCTGGTCCTTCAGTTTTTCGTTGACTGACTTTCCGGCGATGTCCTCGTAGGCGGAAAAGAGCTGGTGATGCGACAGCAACATGGTGCGGCGTCCGTGGGCGCTTTGGATCTTGTCGCGCAGCCATTTAACTTCCGTGTCTTCCAGGTAAGTGGGCTGGGTACCGTTGGGCTTGGAATCGTGCAGCCCGGTATCGAGCGCGATGATTTGCCAGTTGTCGTTCCGCAAGCAGAAATAACTCGCAGGCTGGCCCATGCGGTCGAGCAATTTGTAATAGGGCTCGCCGCCGCAGAACATGTCGTGATTTCCGGCGAGTGTGTAATTAGGAATGCCGCTGGCCGGGAGATTTAGTACTTCGCTCCAGATCTTCCAGAAGTAATTATCGACTTCAAACTGCGTCGCCGAATAGTAGATATCGCCGAGATGAATCGCGACCTGCGGTTTCTTGTTCATCATCTGCTGCAGCACGACTCGGGCGTCGGGTTGTCCCGTGCCCCAGTCTCCAATGATTCCAACGCGCGCATTATCGGGAAGCTTGTCTTCAATGACGAAGTCGTTGATATTCTTCCAGACGCGATAGGGAATTTTGCCGCGCAACAGGACGAATTCTACATATTTTTCCGCTGCTTCTACCCAATGCGGGCTGCAGACGGAGTCCTGGTTGGTTAGTTCCGCCGCATAGCGGCTGGCCAGGGCCTGATTGTTTTGCAGCTTGGCGAGCGCCAGGTTGCGAGCCAACGAAGCGCAGTACGCGGGCACATTCTGGTCGCACACGGGAGGAATGATGGGGGTATTCAACGCGTTTAGATCCGCATGAATCAACCCCTGCATTTCCGCCGCCTGAGTCACGCAATTCGCTGCTTGCACACTGGGGTGACTGGGATCTGGCCGTTGATTATTGTTGGCGCGCGCGAGTACTTCGTCAAGCGCGGAATGAAGCAAAGATAAGTCGGCGAAGCGCGACTGTTGCATTTTCGCCGGCGGCGCCGCGGGCCCCGGCGTGGTTCCTTGAGTTGCCATTACAGTGTCTTGAGATATTCGATCAAATCGTGTTTTTGAGGTCCGGCGAGATCAATTCCGTAGCGATGTCCCTGATTGCCGTTACCCGGAATGTTGGTGTCCACGAAGAAGCCGACTTTGGCCGCTTCGGGCCCCTCGGAGACAAAGCCGAGGTGCACCGGATCGTACACATCGTAGCCGCGATAGAAGGTAACCGGCCGGTTCTCCGGCGCTTCCAACATGGCATCCATGTTCGGAACGGAACCATTGTGAAGGTAAGGGGCACGCGCCCAGACGCCATCCAGCGGCACGTTCGCGTAGCCATTCGTCTTGCGATAGGCGTCGAATAGAAACGGTGGCTGATGAATGGAGTGGAGTTTATTCACCAAGGCTGCCGAGAACGAGTCGAGACGGTGACGGTCTGTGCCAATCTGCCCAATGTCCTCCACTTGTCCGGTGTACTTGCCGCCGAAAGCGTGACAGCCGGCGCATTGCTGATCGAAGATCGACTTACCGCGCGATGCCGCCGCCTGATCGATCGGGAAAGGATAAGGCATTGGTTTGAGCGTCAGCAAGAACGCGGTGACCCGGTTGAAGCTCGGCAAGATAACCGTTTTGGGCGTGGCTCCGATGGCCATGGCAGCAGCGAAATTGCGCTCACGGATGTTGTTGTTGTTGCCGTCCCAGTGCAGATACATGCTCTGGCGCGGCGCTTGATTCCAGATCTGCGGCAGATCGACAGTGCCAATGGTGTTGTCTTCGACCATGCGAAAGACGTTGAACTTGGTGGGATTGAAGGTGTCGGTGCGGCCGCGGCCTTGCCGTGGGCGCGTGTCCTGCCAGGTGTAACCGATTTGCTGTTCCAGCAGGCCTTCTTTGGTTGCGGGAATGATGACGTAGCGGTACAGAAGCGACTCCGTCAATGACATCTGATGTACGCGATGGATGGCCGCCATCACGTTGTCAGGCGTGAAGCGTGGATCGGCGGCGGAAGAATACAGGAAGCGTTGGAATGCCTGCAGATCGAGTGTGTGCGCAGGGCCGCCCAGCACGACCTCCTGATTGCTGGCCGGCGTGCGGCGGAATTCCGTGGTGTGACAGAGAGAGCAGTTGGCTTCTACTGAGTCATAGCCGATTTTCCGGCGTGCGAAACCTATGGGGAGATCGTGCCCGGGTTCCATAATCAAGCCTAACGACGTCCAGCCGCCACCTGGGGGCAGCTTTTCCGGGAACATATCGGGCAGTACTTTCCAGATCCAATAGGGGATGCGACTGTCTGAGCCCAGACCGATGGCGCCGTACTTGAAGTGATCTTCCACGGAAGAATATTGAATATCCGGGTAAGGGCGCATCAGGTTGTCCCAAAGCACGTAGCCGAGAACCGCGACTAGGGCCAGCAGAACCGCAGTGGCGACCCGCACAGCGGTAGAAGCGAACTTGATGCGCAGAAAAGCGCCTACCCGGCTAAACATGCGGCCGAGATTCGGACCAGTGAGCCTGGCTTCTCGCGGCAAAGCGAGCTGCAGCAGGATGCCTTCGGCAAGACCGAAGGAGCCGTCCATGATGAGGGGCGATAGAAACGCCGGGTTGGATGTCGAGATATACGCCCACAGCACGGCAGCAAGCAGCCGTGAGACAACGATCAACCACGAGTACATGGGATACTGCGCCGGGTTTACCGCCGCCGGGATGTACAGGATGGAAAGCGCGAGAACCATGGCCCCGTGCGCAACGTTCCAGACGGTGGAGGTTGTGACCGGAACATCCAACCCGACGTTCACCAGGTTGGGCGCGAAAAACTGAGTGGCTACAAAGCCCAGATTGAATATGATGCCGAGCCAGACGACGCGGCTAAACCAGACAGCGTATTTGTTTGGCATATTCCGTGAACCCTGATGACTAATGCGCGTTTGCGGTCTGTTCCAGATGGTTCAGCATCAATGGATAAACATCAGTAGCCGCGTTCTTGCCGTAGATGCAGTCGATGTGACCGTAGCCCGGCACGACGTGGCGCGAGTAGAGATCGCTGCCGTTCGCCTGGCACAGCGTGTCATAGGTGATCTGCGTGCTTTCCGGAAGGAAACAATCGTTGCTGCCGCCGTGAATGAAGGTGATGGGAACCTTCAGCCGATCGAGATGGGGCAGATAAGCTTCCGTGCCGTCAGCGGCCACAATATGGCCCTTGCGCGTCATCAATGAAATCTGGTCGAAGGACTTGATGTTGGCCACGCCAAACATCTCATGCAGTGCATTTTCGTGAGTGGATTGATTCAGTTGGGCGTGCTGGTAAAGCGGCGCATACATAAACGTGATGCGATGACAAACGGCGTTATTGCAAAGGTTGTCGAGCGGCACCGGATAGAGGCGCAAGCCGTCATCGTAAAGCCGATTCCACCAATCGGCGTGACTATCTACGTAAGCGGTGAGAGACTTGACGCCGATCTTGTCGAGAAATTCGGGCAAGTGCAGACCAGTGCGGATCTTATTCATGGTTGGCACCACGAAATGCGTGGCGATCTGCGAGGCCACGACCGAGCGCACACCCTGAAGGCCGGCCAGCATCGACATGAAGAAGGTGGTGGATCCCCAACAGTGCACCACCATCTGTACATCCTTAGCGCCGGTGGCTTGACGGACGTAATCGACAGCAGCGGGGTAATCGTTATTTGCGACATCGTCGCCGGTCGATTCCGATGAAGACGCCGGCAGAGCGATGCTGTCGCGGAAATCGAGCAGCCAGACGTCGTAGCCCTTTGCAAACAGGAACTCGAGCAGGTTGGTGTCGATAGTGTCGATGGAGAAGATGAGGCTGGACACGCCCAGGCCGTGCGAAAGAATCACGGGACCTTTGCTGCCGCCCTGGTAGCGAGTCAGACGAAGTGCAACGCCGTCTTTGGCGGGAAACGTGGTAGACGGTAGGGGCATCGACGCGCAAGGGACGTTTCTCGCGCGGCGGGGCATTCGGATCGAAGGGCGTCGACTTTGAGAATATGCCGCCGTAGATATCAAACAGCACGCCCGCGAAGAAATGGCCGAAGCGCGCCATCTGAGTGAGAGCGTCAGCCGGGTTCGCCGCGTTGGTCACTTTCAGCGTGGTCATCTGTTTGGCGAAATCGGCGGGCAGGATGTGCAAAACACCTTTGCCAAACACCGGCGCTTTATCGTCAGCGCCGTCATAGACGGTGATGTAAAGCGTGCTGGTGTCGTGCCAGATGTCCCAAACGGGATTGGGATGCACAACTTTGAATCCGGTGAAGAACCAGACGCGGCCGTCGGCGGCCTTCATGGTCATCCGGTAATTCATCTTGCGTGTATCCGCGTTAGTGGGGTCGGTAACGAAAAGCTGAAACAGCGCCATCCTGAACGGATAGCGGCTGATCGGACAGAACGGGCGCAGTTACCGTGCCACTCATGCTGGCCGGATGCTCGGGATTGTTCAGCGTATTGTCGAGATCGTCGGAGGCAACCGTCAGGGTGAACTGGAAAGGCGAATTCTGCTGCTGCCCTTGCCTAGCAGCGGCTTCAAAGTCACCAGTGGCGCCCTTGGCTAAATAACCGCGCATGGTTTCGGTAAATTGAATGCCGGTTTTTACGGCGGGTTGTGACGCGGCAGTGGACATAGTGGCTCCGTTCCTTTCGCAATCCGACGACCAGGCTTCAAAAGCACCACGAAGCAGAAGCTGGATTTCGTCTGGTTAGGGGTCGATCATATCACCTAAGTACCATTACGGGGATGATTTGTGCTCCGGAAATATGAAAAATTGCGAGGCAGGAACGCCTCGCGCCTTCGCTTCGCTCTCGTGCAGAATATAAATTCCTATTCGCATGTATCGCCCCAAATTCCTAATCGCACTCCTCATTGGCATCACGCTCGCTGCACAGGCACATGCCGCGGGTGTCGTCCGTCAATGCAACGAGACAAATCTTTTGACGGCGCTTGCCGCAGGTGGAAACGTTACGTTCTCGTGTAGCGGGACTATCGTTCTCACACTGCCCATTACCGTGTCGGCTGAGGTCAGCCTGGATGGAGCGGGCCAAAATGTCACTCTGAGCGGAGCCGGAGCGGTTCAGATTTTTTCGATCTCTTTTGGCGCCTCACTAAAGTTGAACGACCTCACGGTTGCAGCCGGTAACACCGCTCTATTTGGGGGCGCCGTCAACAACCTGGGGACACTCACAATCTCGAACAGCACGTTCAGCGGCAACACGGCAGGCTTCCTGGGCGGCGCAATTTTCAACCTGGGCCATTTGCAAGTGACGAACAGCACGTTTACCCGAAATTCCGCACTAATCGGCGGCGGCGGAGCGATCCTCAACGACGGTACGGCTCAGATTGCGGACAGCACTTTCTCCGGCAATAGCGCCAACTCGGGTGGGGCTATCGACAACAGCTCAGGCACGTTAGAGCTGATGAATAGCACGCTTTACGGCAACACAGCATCGGACATAGGCGGGGCGCTTCTTAACGACGACACGACGACCGTAGTCAATTGCACGATCGCCAATAATACTGCCTTTTTCGGCGGCGGAGCTGATGACAACTCCGGCACGCTGAGGCTCGAAAATAGCATTGTTTCTAAGAACGCCGGTGGAAACTGCTCGGGTGATGTCTCCGGTGCGGGAAATCTGAGTTCCGACAGTTCCTGCCCTGGACGCCGGAACAGCAATGCCGAGTTGGGGCCTTTGCAATACAATGGCGGGCCGACGTATACGCTGGCGCTGTTGCCAGGCAGCCCGGCCATCGACACAGCCCTTAAGAGTGATTGCCCTGCCACGGATCAGCGCGGCGTTCCCCGGCCGCAGGGCGCCGGCTGCGATATCGGAGCCTACGAGCGCGCCTCAGTCCCGAGTTCCGGCCATACCTGCATCACTTACTACAACGACACTTTTCCGGGAAATGTGAATGTATCCCCGGGCCAGACCTGCGGCTTTGTGAGCGGCGGCGTAACAGGGAATATGACCATGAACGGCGGAAATTTGGTCCTGAGTAACACAAGTGTTATGGGAAACCTGCAAATCAGCGGCGGAAGTTTCTTTATTGCGCCAAATACGAAGATTGGTAACGATCTTCAGATTCAGAACATACCCCAAAGCGCGGCCCAAAATCGGATCTGCGGATCGAACGTACACGGCAATCTGCAACTTCAAAACAGCGGGGTAGCTGTAACCATCGGCTTGACAGGCTCTGTATCCTGTCCAGGCAACAAGATTGGAGGTAATCTACAAGTCCATAACAACACTGCCGAAACTGTAATTATTGATAACAACGTGAATGGGAATTTGGAGGACCACAACAATACCGCTCTGACTAAAGTAATTGGGAATATCGTAGGTAATAACTTACAGTGTCAGAACAACTCTGACATCATTGGCGGCCCGAATACGGCGAAACAGAAACAGGGACAGTGCTATTGAGTCTGACGGCCTTAATGCTCGCCGTAAATGGCAATGTGAGCGGATTCGACTGCATCTGTCGCTGTGTTACCCCAGATAGAGTTGTTGCCCCAAATCGAGTTGTTGCCCCAGATGGAGTTGTTCCCCCAGATGGAATTATTACCCCAAATGGAGTTATTCCCCCAAATGCTATTGGCCGCCCAAGTAACTGGATTCGAACATACGGTGCCGGAACTACAAACAACAATCGCGGAAGTGGAGTTCGCTTGCGCCACGGGAGAAAGCGCTGTGCCAGTGAAGACTGTTTTGTCGGCTAGAGCGGCCGCGATATCCAGATAGCCTGCTCCAACAGTAAATATGTCGTAGTAGCTGGTGAAGCTCTGATTGGTTACAGGGTCGAAGGCAACGCTCGAAGTTGGAAAAGCCCTGTATGCCGTGCGCATGAGTTTGGCCTTCACTTGATCCGGAGTAAGGGATGGATTTGCCTGGAGCAACAGCGCAACGGCCCCACTGACTACGGGAGCTGCCATGCTGGTGCCGCTGAGCGTGAAATAGTATGCGGACGGAGTGGTCTGTTTTGTCGATTCGTAGTAATCGAGCGCGACCGCGTTCGCTGGATAGCTAGTTTCCAGAGTGGCTGCCGGAGCAAGCAGCGAAACCACTGAATTTCCGGGCGCAACCAGGTCCGGCTTGACGATGTGATCTATCTGCGTAGGACCTTTCGAACTGTAACTGGCTATAAAGTCGTCGGTTCGTTGTGGAGTACCCATGGTTTTCATTGCTCCGACGGTAATGACATAAGGGTCGTTGCCGGGCGAGTTTATTGTTCCGTAGCCGTTTTCACCGAATGTATTATCACGGCCCTCATTCCCCGCGGCAACTACTACCACGATGCCGGCCTTCCAGGCGGCCTCTACTGCGTGGCAAAGCGGGTCGAGTTTATAGCTTTCGTAGACGGCGCGACCCAATGACAGATTAATCACGCGAATATTTAACATCGGTTTCAGCTCAATAGCCAGCTGGATGGCGGCAATCACAGCGCTGTCCGTTCCGTTGCCATATTTGTCGAGAACACGCAGATTTACAAGACTTGCCTTGGGCGCTATACCGATGAACTTGCGCTTGCATGTCCCGCACTGGGAGTCCGTTCCATTTCCGGCGAGGATGCCCGCGACGTGGGTCCCATGCCCGTAAGCGTCGGAGTTGCCGCCGCCCACGAGACTTTGCGCAAATACAATACGGTCGCCTCCAGTGGATAGATCCGGATGGAGAAAAATACCGCTATCGATGAGAGCTATTCCGATACCTGACCCATTAAGACCGGCCTTCCAGGCAAGCGGCGCATTTACGGCAGCCGCGCTGTTGTCGAGCAGTCCGTGCAGCTTCCGGTCGGGTGAAACATACAGGACATTGGGATCTGCCCCAAGGGCATTAAGTTGCCAAGCGTGAACCGAGTAGACGCCCGCTTTGATGGCATGCAATTCACGTTTGAACGTGCCGCCACCATCGACCACTCGCCGATGAATCGACGCTGTCGGTGGCTCTTTGTACTGGACTATCACGTCCATTTTTTCGTCACGATTGTCTGCCGTAAGTTCACGGGCCACATTCGAATATTGCCCGAACGCAACTGCCGAGAATAGAAACAGTGCCGGCAGCGTGAGATTGCTGGGTCTCATTTTTCCACTCCTATGTAGGCGAACGTTGCATCTGCCTACGAATCGTCACAAAAGCCGCTTGCAGAGTAGCTCAGAAATATCTGACCAGGTGCATTATGCGTTCCGGGTGGGAAGAGTTGAACTTCCAAGGCCGGAGTCAGGCACGCGACTTTCGAAGAAATCGATCGCATGCATTTCCCCATAATTAGGACCACAGGGTGAAGAGCCTTGGTAAAGTAAGCCGGGTTTCACAAGAAAAAAGGTGTAGATTTAAGAACTATAATGGACAGAATAGCGCATTTATGAGTAGAAAAACTTGAAACGCGGCGCCTTTTTGGCCTTCATTACGGCGCTCGCGTTCGGCGCAGCGCGCACTAATACGGGGCTCGATCCGCAAAAGCCGATCTCGTCTTTCCACCAGGATGTGTGGGGAGCGGCGGAGGGCTTGCCGGCGGACACAGTTCCGGCAATTCTGCAAACCTCCGATGGATACGTTTGGTTCGGTACCGAATTGGGACTGGTTCGCTTTGACGGCGTGCGTTTTGCGACTTTCGACAAAACTAGTACGCCTGTACTCAAGAGTAACGTCGTGGATGCGCTGGCGATTGACCAAGCCGGTGACCTGTGGATTGGAACACGCGGCGGTGGACTAATTCGCTACCGGGACCGGGAATTCGTTAGCGTACCCACGAAAGAGGGCGGAGCCAGTGATTCCGTTCTTTCGCTGTTATGCTCGCGTGACGGCGACCTGTGGGTTGGAACGGAAGGCGGTGGCGCCGTCCGTTTACACGGCGGACAACGAACCAGATACAGCACCGAGAACGGCTTGCCCAGTGATGAGGTGCTTGCACTGGCGCAAGGCAGCGATAACAGCATCTGGATTGGTACGCATGCCGGTCTATGCAACTTTCGGAATAACTCGATCACGACTTTCAGCGGACCGAGCCAGCCGCAGAACTCCTACGTGCGCAGTCTCTATCAAAGTAGGGAAGGCACGCTATGGATCGGAACAAATGGAAACGGACTGATTAGTTACAAAGAGGGCCGATTCCGCCGTTACGACACAACCAACGGACTGTCAAGTGACTCTATCGGCGCCGTAACAGAAGACAGTCGAGGCACTTTGTGGATTGGCACAGTCGCCGGTGGTCTTTGTCGTATGATGGGCGACCAATTCGCCTGTTACACCAACAAGCAAGGCCTACCGAGCAACGATGTGTGGGCCCTGTATGAGGATCGAAATGGGGACCTTTGGATCGGGACTGGGCTTGGGGGCCTGGCGCGTCTCTCAAACGGTAAGTTATTTAAGTCTTACGGGGTCAGACAGGGTCTCTCGAAATCCGTTGCGCTGCCCATTCTTATAGATCACGAACATAGCGTTTGGATCGGAACATACGGCGGGGGCCTGAACCGGCTTCGTAACGGCGAGTTCAGCGCGTTCACGACCAAGGATGGCTTGCCTGACAACATCATATTTACCCTTTGCGAAACCCGGGACGGCAGCCTTTGGATTGGAACGCGAAAAGGTTTAACACGGTTTGCCCATGGCGTGTTCAAGACTTACACGAAGGAAGATGGGCTGCCCGCCGACATTGTGGATGTCGCGTACCCGGATGCCGACGGGGGTATCTGGGTCGGCACCCGGTCGGGATTAGGCCGGATTAAGGACGGTATTTTCAGCACATACACCACGAAAGACGGGATGTCGAGCAATGTTGTACAAGCCATCTACTCAGACCACGAGGGCAACCTTTGGATAGGCACAGCAGGAGGCGGACTGGACCGCCTGAAGAATGGCAGATTCGACGTTTTCGATTCCAGGCAAGGGCTGGCGAGCCGTGACGTTTTCGCTATTTATGAAGACGGCGAACAAACACTGTGGGTGGGGACTGACGGCGGCGGGCTAAACCGCTTCAAGAATGGCCGATTTACCTCTTTCACTTCAAAGGATGGTCTGCGTGACGATTCCGTGTTCGAAATTCTCGAAGACGATGCCAACAACCTGTGGATGAGCAGCAACAAAGGCGTCTTCCGAACAAGCAAGAAGCAGTTGACGGACTTTGCGAATCACAAAGTAGCCGCCATCACGGCGATCAGTTATGGCGCTGCGGATGGTATGGACACGCAGGAGTGCGATGGTGGATTCCAGCCCGCCGGTTGGAAGGGAGACGATGGCCGTCTCTGGTTTCCCACGGTGAAGGGTGCCGTGGTTGTGGATCCCAGACTGGCAGGCATCGGCGATTCACCGCCGGCCGCGCTTCTCGAGCAAGTATTAGTGGATGGCCGCGAGATCCGTTTTGACCGCGACCTGGAAGTTCCGCCGGCAAGAGGCAATCTGGAGTTTCGTTATTCCGCTCCGAACTTCCAGTCTCCTCAGAAAACCGCTTTCAAGTACAAACTGGAGGGGTTTGACCCTGGTTGGGTAGATGCGGGCACGCGGCGAGTCGCGTATTACACCAACATTCCACCCGGCGATTACACCTTCCGGGTAATTGCCAGCAATGAAGGGAAGACCTGGAGCAGCAGCAGCGACTCTCCACGTATGCGGCTGCAGGCACATTTTTACCAGACTGCCTGGTTTTATCTGCTGTGCGCTCTAAGCTTGGCAGGGCTGGGCGGAGCGGCCTATCTGAGACGTGGGCGGCAGGCAGCGCAACGAGCACGACTGATGGAACAGCGGGTAGTAGAACGAACGTCGCAGCTTCAATCCGAGGTTGTGGAACGGCGGCGCGCTGAGTCGGAGCTCTTGACAGCACGCGACGGCGCGGAACAGGCCAATCGTGCCAAGAGCGAGTTTCTTGCCAACATGAGCCACGAAATCCGAACTCCCATGAACGGGATCGTGGGCATGATCGATTTGGCCTTATCGACTGATCTGACAGCTGACCAATACGAGTATTTAGCAATCGTCAAGAGTTCCGCGCACTCGCTGCTTACAGTGATCAACGACATCCTCGATCTTTCCAAAGTGGAGGCCGGTAAACTCCAGCTCAATCCAGTCGATTTCGATTTACGTGAAAATCTTGAGGAAGCGGTTCGGTTAATTGCCTTCACTGCGGAGCGGAAACGTCTCAAGCTGGTGTGCGACCTGGATCCGGACATCCCGCAGATCGTAAGAGCAGACCCCATCCGCCTGAGACAGATTGTTCTGAACTTGTTAGGCAACGCGATCAAGTTCACAGAAGAAGGTGAGGTTGTGTTGCAGGCGAGCGTTGCAGACAAGAATGAACACTCCGTCTCGCTGCACTTTGTGGTTCGCGACACGGGAATCGGTATCTCGCAGGAACAGCAGAAATCCATCTTCGAAGCGTTCTCACAGGCGGAAAACTCGGCTGCTCGAAGGTCCGATGGAACAGGCTTGGGACTGACCATCTCCCGGCGTCTGATTGAGTTGATGGGTGGAAAGATCTGGGTTGACAGCCAGATAGGGAAAGGCAGCGAATTTCATTTCAGCGCCGCCTTTGCTCTGGCTGGGAATCCCGTCACCAAAGAGAGTATGCTGCAAGCCGCGGAGCTAAAGAACGTTCGCGTCCTGGTGCTGGACAACGATGAGACCGACGGCCGTGTTCTTACCAACTCGCTAACGCGCTGGGGTGCAAGTGTAACTGTTTTCACCAGCGGCGTACAGGCGTTAGCGGCTCTCGCGCAGGCGCGGGATCGCGGCCTCCCCTATTCCATCGCTCTCGCGAACACAGATGGCGTATCCGGAGACAAATTCGATCAACTGGAAAGTTTAGTAACCGTCATTCTGATTTCCAATTCAGCAGAGCAACTGAAAGACGCGATTAGCCGCCGGCAGAGACCGGCAGCAGCTTATTTGCACAAACCAATCTCGCAACGGGAACTTCGGGCGGCGCTGCGGCGCGCGCGAACCGCTGCGCCTGAGATCGCCCTGAACCAGGCTTCTGACGATGCCATTGATGTGAAGGCCAATAGCCGCGCCTCGGTTCCACGCCGGGTTCTGGTGACCGAAGATAACCCCGTCAATCAGAAGTTGCTGACCCGGCTGCTGGAAAATCGAGGCCATGCCGTTTTGCTGGCCGCTAAGGGATCAGAGGCGCTTAAGCTGCTGGAGCGTGAAGCCGTCGACATCGTGTTGATGGACGTTCAAATGCCGGGCATGGACGGGTTTCAGGTGACCGCGGCTATCCGGGAAAAAGAAAAGAAAACCGGTACGCACCTGCCCATCGTTGCTATCACTGCTTGTGCATTAAGGGGAGATCGCGAGCGCTGCCTGGACGCAGGCATGGACGGCTACATGACCAAACCGATATGCCCCGAAGACCTGTTCGCGGCTGTTGAAGGCCTGATTGCCCGCTCCGCCGTCGCGTCGTAGCGCGGATAAACTGAGAAAGTATGCGAAAAACCCTGCTCGCTTCCCTTGCCGCCCTGTTGCTGATTCAGCCGTTACGCGCACAACAGTTGGACCCGCTCGAAGGGCTGTGGCAGGGCTACGACGGCGAATGGGGACATGTCTCGAGACAGTTGATAGCGCTGGCGCAAGCCTTCCCGGTTGAGAAGTATAATTGGCGGCCAGCTCCCGGCGTGCGCTCCACTAGCGAAGTGTTCATGCATATTGCGATTGCGAATTTGGGTCTTCTCGCGCAGACCGGTAAGCCATTTCCGCCGGATTTATCCACCGACAGCGAAAAGGCCGTCACTGATAAGACCCAGGTGATTGATTGGCTGAAACGCTCATTCGAGGCGGTGAAAACGGCGCACGCGCAAGTTACAACTACCGATCTGGCCCGGCACCTGAAGATCGGTAAGAGAGACGCGACTGTCGATGGTGTGTATCTGCGCATTTTGGTTCACGCGAACGAGCACATGGGGCAATTGGTAGCGTACGCGCGCATGAACGGCGTGGTGCCGCCCTGGTCGGAACAACCCGCCAAGTAGCTGCCTGAGCGGCGCAGACTAAAATCGCTACATGACGACCGCTTCTTTGGGCCGGCGTTTTCAGAGTGCCCGTGTGGCTCAATTCAAAGAGTCCGTGATACGCGAGATGACGCGCCTCGCGCTCAAACATGGAGCCGTGAATCTGGCCCAAGGCTTTCCCGATTTCGCCGCGCCGGCAGAAGTAAAAGCAGCAGCGCAGCAGGCGATTGACTCCGATGTCAATCAATACGCCATCACCTGGGGCGCGAAGCCGTTTCGCGACGCGATTGCGGGGTACTATCGCAAGTTCTACAACCTCGACATCGACCCCGAGCGCGAGATGACGGTCTGCTGTGGAGCCACCGAAGGGATGATTGCTTCCTTGCTGGCTCTGCTGAATCCGGGCGACGAGGTGGTGGTATTCGAGCCGTTTTACGAAAACTATTGGCCCGATTCTCAGCTCAGCGGCGCCGTTTGCCGATACGTGCGCCTGCACGCGCCGGGTTGGTTATTTGATAAAGAGGAGCTGCGCGCAGCCTTCAATGAGCGGACGCGTGCCGTTATCGTCAACACACCGAACAATCCCACCGGCCGCGTGTTTTCGCGCAGTGAGTTGCAGACACTCTGCGATCTGTGCGAGGAGTTCGATTGCCTGCTGATCACAGACGAGATTTACGAACACATCATCTTCGATGGCGAGCGCCATCTTCCTCCCATCACTTTTCCCGGCATGCGGGAACGCTGCGTTCTGGTAAACAGCCTCAGCAAGACTTACTCCATAACAGGCTGGCGAGTGGGTTGGGTGATCGCGCCGCCGGAGCTGACGGCTTCTATCCGGAAGGTGCACGATTTTCTTACCGTCGGCGCCGCGGCTCCGTTGCAGCAGGCCGGAGTGACCGCTCTGAATCTGCCCGACATCTACTACTCGAATCTCGCGCAAGTCTATCAGCAGAAGCGGGACACGCTGCTCCACATTCTGGAAGGCGCGGGCTTCCGCTGCTCTGTGCCGAAAGGCGCGTACTACATCATGTGCGACATAACGAACTTCGGGTTTTCAGACGATGTTGTGTTCTCTAAGTACTTAGTCGAAGAGATTGGTGTTGCCGCCGTTCCGGGCTCCAGTTTCTTTTCCGATCCGCGCGATGGAGCGCATCTCATTCGTTTCTGCTTCGCCAAGAAGCCGGAAACGCTTGCAGCGGCTGGCGAGAGATTGCAGAAGTTGCGGCGCTAGCGGCCGCTGCCCGACCTAGCGAGACCCTTTGTTTCGTGCTGTGCGCTTCTTTCCCCGTCTTTCGATCGCATCACTCTCCTCCAGACTTGCAAGAACAACGGTGATTAGGGCGGCGATCAACGCCCGCAGTTGCGGGGCGCTCTCCGCCGACCCTTTGAATCCCGGCAGCGCGCTCACCAGCAACTCCGCGATTCGAATAGAGGGAAGATGGACCTTGTTCTGCCGCCGAACCAGCGGGTCCAGAATTTCTGCCAGAATGCTCAGGAACTCCCTCGCCGCTTTTGTCGTAATTTCCGCCGCGAATTCGTAGCTGCTCTCCAGAAGATCTCTGGCGTCCGGGGAGGCGAGGATCATCTCAAAGGGGCGGACGCACCATATCTCGCAAGCGAACGTCAGCTTTTCCTCCGCCGTGGGGAAACGGCTGATCCCCTGACGGATGTCGGCGAGCATCGACGCGAAAACCCGCGCCACGACGGCCCTGAATACCTGCTCCTTGGAAGGGAAAATAAGGTAGAGGGACGGTCTGGACATGTGCGCCGCCTCGGCTAGATCCGCCATGGTGACACGCTTATAGCCATAACGGGCGAAGACCTGCGTGGCCGCCGTAACAACATCTTCTACCTTTTCAGCCATCTCTATTATCCTTGACATTATTCGTCGAATTGTCAATAATAGACACATGGACACAAAATGTCAATGCGACATAACACACGACGCCGATCGACTTCGCGGGCTTGCCTGCATCGGCAATCGCCAGCAGGAGCAGTTCAGATGAAAATGACAAGCAACACCATTTTGATTACAGGCGGCTCATCGGGCATAGGCTTTGAACTTGCCAGGCAACTTACCGATCTTGGCAACATAGTCGCGATCACGGGGCGCGACACTACGAATCTCGAGGCGGCACAAACCAGGCTTCCTGGCTTGAAGATCTTCCGAAGCGACGTCAGCGATCCGAAAGTAATTCGCGCTTTGTACGAGCGGGTGGTCGCCGAGCTGCCCGCATTGAATGTGCTGATCAACTGCGCCGGCATAATGCGCAAGATCGATCTGCAGAAGGCAAGTCTCAACCTGGAGGACGTCACCCGCGAGATTGAAACTAACCTGAATGGGACCATCTGGATGGACCTGCAATTCCTGCCGCATCTCAAGCACTAGGCGAATGCAGCAATCGTGAACGTTTCTTCCGGATTGGCGTTCGTGCCCATGCCCATTTCACCGGTCTACAGCGCATCGAAGGCCGCCATCCATGCCTTTACGTTGTCGCTCCGTGTCCAATTGAAAAACACGAGGGTGAAGGTCTTCGAGCTGGCCCCGCCAGGAACCGACACACCGCTGTTCCGGGGCGATTTCACTCGGGAGGATGTCGGGAGCGTAAAGCCGATGAGCGTGCAGATGCTTGCAAAGCGCGCTATTGCGGGTGTGAAGAAAGATGTTGTGGAAATCCGCCCCGGACTCGCCAACGCTCTCAAGCTGGGTAGTCGTATCGCGCCGAAATTCATGCTTAGCCAGATCGGTAAGTCAGTCGATCTCATGCACGCTCACTCAAGGAATACCGCATTGTCCTCATAGGCGATTTTGCCGGCAACAAGCTAAAGGAGTGAAGATGCAGTTCATCGCCGGAGTTGTTTTGTTCGTTGTAGTGGTCGGACTAGTGGATCGTCGCCTTCCTTGGCCGTCGGCCAAACAGCAGCAGGTCGCCAAGTGATCGCAGGCCACTTTGGTTTTGCGGCAATCGTCAAATCCCGTGAGAAAACCGCGCCTCTCTGGGCGCTCATGCTGGCGACAGTGTGGCTCGACGTCATCTTTACTCTGCTGTTCGTTGCTCATTTGGAAACGGTGCAGCCGATTTCGCCGCATGCAGGGTACGGTGGCTTAATCATTCACGCGGACTACACGCACTCACTTGTCGGCATGGTGGCGCTGTCCGCAGCCTTGGGGGCGATGTTCCTACCTACACTGGGCAGGAGAGTCGCAATCGTTATCGCGCTCGTCAGCGCGTCGCATTGGGTGCTTGATCTAGTCGTCCATCGCGCTGACATGCCTGTGCTCCCCGGAAATCTCGGCAACCTTCCACGCCTTGGCTTGGGACTTTGGAATGATCCGCGAGCGGCGGGATGCGTAGAACTCGCGCTTGTTATCGCTGGCGCGGCCTTGTACTGGCGCGCAGCGAGGGCCGTATCGCTTAAAGCCGGCAGAAATGGGAAATTAGCGTCGCTTTCAGCGGCGATGATCGGTGCATTCGGACTACTCGTGTTGTTCCTGGATTACACCAGTTAAAGACCGGGCGCAAACATGGCCGCCAAGAAAACTTATGGTAAAGGCCATTTTCCCAACAGCTTCCAGTAGCTAAAGCATCACAGCCAGGGACTCGCAAGCGTCGCAGGCAGCCCCAAGCACCTTCGTTTCGTTGTGAACCTCAACTCAGCATTGCGGGTTGGACTGCAAGCGCCGGTACTCGCGAGGGGAACAGCTGTAACTTTCGCGAAACACTCGGGAGAAGTGGGTGAGGTTTTCGATTCCTACCGCCATGGCCACCTCGCCGACGGAAAGGTCGGTTTCAAGCAGAAGCTCTCGTGCCTTCTGCAAGCGAAGTTTTCGTTGAAGGCGGAAAGGCGCAGATCCCGTTCTGGCCGAGAAGGAGCGCGCGAAATGAAAGACGCTCGAGTTGCACAAACGGGCAAGCTCAAGCAGAGTGAAGTCTCTCTCCGGGTTGCCATGGATGACATCGATGGCGGGCTGCAACCTCCTCAAGCTGAGAAGGCCGGAAGGTTCTCGTTTTGAGATCCGTTCCGTGGCTCTGAGCACCCGGCGAGAGATCAAGAAAATCGCATGGTCGATCATAGTCGGCGCCAAGCCGCCCATCGAATGAAATTCGTCGAGCAGGAGGCGGCCTATCTCGTAGACGGCACGATCTGCGCAATCGGCGAGCCTCAAGCCGGGAAGTTGCGATCCGCTCTGCCGGGCAAGATCGCGGAGGGTCTGGTCCGAGAGGTAGAGATTCAGTAATTGTCCGTCGTTGCGCCAGTTCAGCCTGTGGGGCTGGCCGGGAGGAATGTAAGTAAACGACTCGCGCGCGATACTCGTTCGCGTGCTCTTTCCGCTCTCGCCGTGCGTCAGAAGACTTGCCGATGCGCCTCTAAAAAGAATGGAGACTTGGGCTTCGGGGTGTTCATGCTCTCCCGCGATGTACTCTGCGCGGCTGAAGATGAGGGCCCCATTTCCCTCTTGCGAAAGCACTCGGTACTCGTTGTCGCCCTGATGCGAATACAGCTGAGACGCCATGACTTCTCCTACTGCTTATTGTCTGCTGTCGCAGCCCGAGTCAAGGTTCGCAATCATCAGCAAGAAATGCGCAAGGGCCGCCGCATGTGCGAGGGCCGTTTGGCTTGAGAATGAAGATGGTACCCGATGGCATGAACGAACCAATTTCCGCCTACGTGCTGACAAATGAGAACAGTCCGGCGTTCTGGCTGATCGACAACCTTTGGATGCCGCTGGCCGGTAGCTTTCTCACAAACGGAAACTTCTGCCTGATCGAGCAGGTCTGCGGAACCGGCATTGGCGGACCGCCTACTCACAGCCACCCTTCGGACGAAGGACTGTACATACTGGAAGGCCACTGCACATTTCACGCCGGAGGGGAGACAGTCCAGGCCGGACCAGGCACTCTCGTTTCAGTTCCGCGATTCGTGGAGCACAGTTTCACCGTGGACGCGCCCAACTCACGTCTGCTGAACTTTTATTCTCCAGGCGGGTTCGAGATGCTCCTCATGAGCCTCGCCACGCCTGCCGCGGAGCGCAAGCCGCCCGCGCCGGGCGCCGTGCCCATGCCTCCGCGTTGGATGGTTGAGGAGTGCTCGCGCGAGTTCGGCCAGATCGCAGGTACGTCGCTTCCGTTTGCGGATCCTCCAACAAAAGAAAACATGATGACCAAGCCGAGCGCCGTGAATCCGACCAAGCCGTACGCGATCAATGTGGCGGAGGCTTCGGCGTACTGGTCGCAAGGGATACTCTGGACCATTCTGGCCACTGCAGAGCAAACAGGCGGATCTTACTCGCTCATGCAGGAACTGTGCCCGACGGAATCCGGCCCACCACCTCACACGCATGAGCAGGACGAAGTTATTTATGTGATCGAGGGCGAGCTTACGATGATTCTAGGCGCTGAGAAGATAACCGCGAAGGCTGGAGCGCTTGCGTATATTCCTGCGCATTGCGTTCACAGCTTTCGAATCGATTCGCAGGAAGCGCGCCTACTCAACTTCTACCTGCCCGGCGGCTTCGAGCGAGTGATCACAGAGTTGGGCGTGCCTGCGAAATCCCGCGTGATCCCGCCACCAGATCTGAAGTCGCCAGGGACGACTGAGCAAATGAAAGCTCTGTTCCAAAGGGTAGGCATGAACACGATCGCGCTCCCTGATTCACTTCGAGACGGCGGCAAGAATTAAATCGCTTCACGGCTTCGGAAGAACATCTTGGATGAAAGCGAGAAACACGTTCAGTTTGGGAGTCATGCTGAGGCGGGTGGGGTACAGGACAAAGACTTCGATCGGACTTGGGACCCACTCGGGGAGAACTCTCCGCAACTGTTTTTTACGGACCTGGTCCTGGATGAGCCAGTTGGGCAAAATCGCGATGCCAACTCCGTCTATGCACAAGCGTTGATGTATGAGCGGATCGCCGATTGCGATCCTGCCACGTAGACGGACTTCCTGGGTTCTTCCACCTTTGTGCAGGGTCCATTTTGTTCCTTCGCGTGACGCCGTCAGGGTCAGGCAGGAATGCTGCCCCAAGTCCTGCGGCGATCGAAGCGGTGGCGCAGTGGACAGATAATCGGGGCTGCCGAATATGCCAAGGTCTACAGTGATCATCCGCTTTCGGATGAACTGTGAATCCGCTTCGGGCCGCATCGTTTGAAATACAACGTCAAAACGTTGGGCGACTGGGTCAATCTGGCCACCTTTTAACGTAATATCGAGACGAAGTTCGGGGTATTGAGCTAGAAATCGAGCCAGCTTGGGAGCGACAGAAGACTGTGCCAGCGTCACTGGCATGGCAACGCGCAATGTTCCGCGCGGCTTCTCTGTCAACTTCGAGACGGCCGCTTCTCCATCTTCAACTTCTTCCATGGCACGGTGAGCATAGTTTAGATAAATCTCTCCGGCTTCGGTAAGGCGCAACTTGCGCGTGGTGCGCTCAAATAAACGCGTCCCTAAGCGTCCCTCCAGGCGCGCGATTGCCTTGCTGGCGGCAGCTTTTGAGATCTCCAGGAAATCGGCCGCTCGCGTAAAACTCATTTCCTGGACAATCAGAGTGAAAATCGCAACTTCGTTCAGATCCTTCATTGTTTCCCCATAGAAACAATGAGTTTCTCAGATGGCATTGCTCTCCTAGGCTGGGAGCGACTAGATTAGGGCCAGATGAAGATTTTAGCGATTGGCGGTACAGGTAAGGTCGGCTCGGCAGTTGTGAAAGAGCTTGTGAAGCGCGGTACTGAGGTACGGGCGCTTGTGCGCAAGAAGGACGGCGGTTCTAGAATGCTGCCAGAAGTCGAGACGGTGGAAGGCGACTTGCTTGACCCTGTTTCGATAGATAAGGCGCTGGACGGAGTTCACAAGTTATATCTGCTGAATGCAGTGGTTCCCGATGAACTTACACAAGGGTTGATCGCTTACGATCTTGCAAAGAAGCGGAAGATCCAACATATCGTCTATCACTCAGTGTTTCGCGCGGATCACTTTAAAGATGTGCCTCATTTCGCTTCGAAGTTAACCATCGAGAGTGCATTGCGGGAATTCGACCTGCCGTTCACGATAATCCGGCCCAACTACTTTTTTCAAAACGACGAAAGCCTGCAGGATCCGCTGACGAAGGCTGGTGTGTATCCAATGCCTCTTGGGCCAAACGGAATCTCGGCGGTGGATGTGCGCGACATCGCGGAGGCATCGGCAATTGCACTAACCAGCAAAGGGCACGAAGGAAAGACGTACAACCTGAATGGCCCGGACGTGTTGAGCGGCCCCTTAGCCGCGCAGATCTGGACTGAGCTTCTGGGGAAAGAAATCCGTTATGCAGGCGAAGATATGGACGCGTTCGAGCAGCAGATGCGGCAAAGTGCGCCTTCGTGGTCGGCGTTCGACATCCGGATGATGTTTCAGGGCTACCTGGAGCGGGGCTTCGTGGCGGAGGCGGGCGATGTGGAAGCGTTGACGAAATTGCTGGGCCATCCGCCGCGCCGCTATGAGGACTTTGCGCGAGAGATGGCAAGGTCTTGGGGAATGCAGAAGCAGTAAGTACGTCAATAACCAAGAGACGAGAGGACATTAATATGAGTGCTATCCCTGCGGATGATCCGATGCGGAGCCTGACGATGGCCCAAGCGGACAGCCAGAAGCTGCCGCATGTCGGCGTAGTAGGAGACACGTACACGATTCTGTTAACGGGGAAAGATACGGCAGGGCGCTATTGTCTGATAGATATGCACGTGCCGCCGGGTGGCGGGCCGCCTCCGCACCGGCATGACTTCGAAGAATCGTTTAGCGTGCTGGCTGGCGAGATCGAGGCGACCTTTCGGGGCAAGACTTACACCGTGCGCGCGGGGGAAGTGATTAACATACCGGCAAACGCGCCGCATCAGTTCGCGAACAAATCCAAGGAAGCGGCGCGCCTGTTATGTCTGTGTTCACCCGCGGGGCAAGAGGAGTTCTTTTTAGAGATAGGCGTTCCGGTGCCAACGCGGACAACAGCACCGCCCAAACCAGACCCTCCCGAACAGGAGGCCTTGATGGCCAAGGCCGCAAGCCTCGCACCCAAATACAAAACCGAGATCCTCGAACACGCTTAACTTACGGAAGGCGAGGAAACGGCTTATCGATTCGATCAACCGCCTGCAGTTACGGGCGCGGCAGAGGAGATATCTGCGCCAGTCTCAAAGTACCGCATGTTTTCGAGATCGGCGATAAGACCGGGGCCTGTCGGGTTCCATCCGAGTTGTTTGCGTGTTTGTGCGCTGGAGGCCGCGAGATCCAATCCAACGAAGCCTGCGAGCGCGCCAAAATGTGCGTCGGCCTCTTCTGCCGAGATCGAGCGCAGCGGCACCTTCAGGCCTCGACCGATGACCTCAGCGATGTCTCGGACGAACACTCCCTCCTCGGCGACGGCGTGATATCTGGCGCCGGGCTTAGCGTTCTCCAGCGCCAGCCGGTAGAGGCGGGCGGCGTCGAGGAGGTGAACGGCAGCCCAGCGATTCCGCCCATCGGCGATGTATGCCGAAACGCCCTTCTCGCGGGCGATACCGATGGCGTAAGTCACAAGGCCTTGCTTCACGGTGTCATGTACCTGTGGAAGGCGCACGACGGACGTGTTCACGCCACGCTCGGCCATTACGGCGGCCGTGGCCTCCGACGCGCGAGGGTACGACGGGGAAGGAGGAACGGGCATATCATCCTCAGTCGCAAGGCGGCCCTCCGCCATTAACACGAGACCGCTGGTCACGATCAGCGGGCGATCCGAGCCGACCAGCGCGTACCCAAGAGCCTCGATCGCTCTCGTGTCAATCTCACAGTTTTCGTGGAATCTCGAAAAGTCGTGGACAAACGCGGTGTGAATCACCGCGTCCGCCGCCGCTGCTCCGCTGTGCAGGGTTTCGAGCTTCTCCAGATCACCGCGGTGCACTTGAGCGCCGGCGGCAGTAAGTGACCTCGCGCCTGCGTCGCTGCGAGTGAGACCGATTACCTGATGGCCGGCGCTGACGAGTTCTTCAACGACAGCAGAGCCGATAAATCCGGTAGCGCCTGTAACAAATACTTTCATAGATGACTCCCTTTGCTTTTGGTTGTTGCGGCCTTGAGGTATAAACGCTCCGGACGTGATCAATGTCCGGCAGTTCGACCGATTGCATCGAGCTCGGAAACTACTTCGGGTGTAAGTTCCAGGCTCGAAGCTTTGAGATTCTCGCGAAGATGTTGGACGGAGGACGTGCCCGGTATCAGCAGGATGTTGGGCGAGCGCTGAAGAAGCCAGGCAAGCGCAACCTGCATTGGCGTGGCGTCGAGTCGCGCGGCGATGTCAGTCAAAGCAGCCGACTGCAATGGGCTGAAGCCGCCGAGTGGAAAGAAGGGCACATAGGCGATGTCATCACGGGCAAGATCGTCGATCATGGCATCGTCGGTTCGCTGCACCAGGTTGTACATGTTCTGCACACAGACGATCGGCGCGATCCGTCGCGCCTCCGCGATCTGCGTCGCCGTGACGTTGCTCAGCCCGATGTGACGCACCAGGCCTTTTTGTTGAAGCTCGGCCAGCGCTGTGATTGGGGCCTCGATCGACCCTTCCACGGGTCCATGGATGCTAAACATAGTGCGTAGGTTGACGATATGGAGCACATCCAGACCGAGATTACGGAGATTGTCGTGAACCGCCGCAGTTAAATCTTCGCGTGAGTTGGCCGGAATCCATGATCCGTCCAGACCCCGCCAGGCGCCGATCTTCGTAACGATCACCAGTTCGTCAGGATAAGGAGATAGTGCTTTCCGTATGATCTGGTTCGTGACATGAGGACCGTAAAAATCGGAGGTATCGATATGATTCACCCCGCTTGCGATGGCCTCTCGCAGAACAGCGATTGCGCCCTCGACATCTCTGGGCGGTCCCCATACGAGCTTGTCGCCATCTCGGCCGGCGAGTTGCATGGCGCCATAACCCATCCTGTTTACTGCCATTGATGTGCCGGGCAGAGTGAAACTGCGCGCCAGATCGGTTTGTTCAATCATTGGTTTCTCCTTGCTACGATCATTCGATGAAGGATTCCTCAGGTTTGGTGTTCGCATATGCCGACTGATGCCCTCGTTGGGTTTGAACCAAGAAAGACGCCCCTTCAAGCGAGGTCGACGGTAACGGTTCAGGCGATTTCTGAGGCAACTATTCAGGTTTTATTGAGCGATGGGGTGGAGCGATTGACGACAACACGCGTCGCCGACCGTGCCGGAGTGTCAGTGGGCACCCTTTATCAGTACTACCCAAACAAGCAATCACTGCTTTTTGCCGTGGTGGAACATCATATGAACACCGTAGCGGCAACGATTGAGGCTGCTTGTGAGGGCGCGTGCCATAAGCCACTAACCGAAATGATTAGAGAAATGGTGGAGGCATTCGTGGACGCCAAGATGGAGCGCGCCGATATCTCCATGGCGCTGTACCGAATTTCCGCTGATGTGGGTGGGCCCACTTTGGTCAAACGGATGAGTCAGCGGTCCCGGAAAGCGGTTGAGGCGATGCTTCAGACCATGCCCGATTCGCATTCGCCACCTGACAAACTCGCCATTGAACTAATGCTTGCGGCAATGGCGGGGGCGATGCGTTCCCTGCTGGAGACGGGACCAAGCTCTTCCACAGTTCGCAAATGGCGAGACCAACTTGTGCTGCTTTGTCAGTCCTATATGGTCGCTGCGGCGAACAGATAAGTTCTCCGTCTGTAATCGGGCGTAGCTACTGCAAGCGCGATTCCCTGTCTATTGCCGAACTGATAGTCAAATCTACCTGTTGGGAAGATAAACTTAGGCCACGTGGCTTTCTATGTCGCGCATCCAAGTTCTTGACGAAATCACCGCGCGGCTCGGACCCCCAGCATTCCTCCGCTGGATAGAGGCACCTTACGGAGCTACGGCAGTCGTTGTGCGCTTTCGACACCGCGGGGCAGTGGTAGATCTCGAGCCAACGCGCGCGTTTCGCCTCATCTTTCACGTTTCACCCAGTGACGTCTTGCGCACTGAAAGCGACGAAGGGACAACGTCGCACGAAATGCTGCGAGCCGGAAGCATCATCACATCATTTACAGAGCGGCCGGAACGGATACGTATCGTAGGAGCTGCAGACACACTCCAGCTCCTGTTCAGCCCCGAACTCGCAGCAGCACGTGGGGCAAACAGCGCAGTAGACTGGCCCCTCCGACGAGATCTGCTGGCTAGCACCGTGCAGACATTGGTTGCTTCTTCTCTCGGCGGCACCGACACGCAACTGCGGCAGACAGTCGCCGCCGTCGCGAAGCTGGTTACTGAACAGCCCAGAGCCCTAGAGACAAGCGCCGGCGGTCTTACTCCACAGGCAAGACGGGTTGTGCTCGAACTCCTGGATAAACGCCTCCCCGACGGCATCTCGGTCTCCGAATTGGCGGATGCGGCAAGTCTCAGCCTGCATCACTTCATCAAGGTCTGCCGGCAGAGTGAAGGCCTTACGCCTCACGCGCTACTCGTCGCGAAGCGGATAGATCGGGCAATTGAGATATTGCTCGCGGGCATGGCGACGGTGGATGAGGTTGCGATCCAGGTCGGCTTCTTCTCTCCATCGCATTTCATCAGTACATTTCGCCGCTTGGTTGGGGTTACGCCTGCGGCTTTGCGACGCGCAGCGAGGGGCTGAGTCTTCGAACGCGTTTCGTCGCTATTTCTTGATATTCACTTCTGAACCCATCGCATCTGAACCAGTGGGAGCGAAATATGGCGATAGCAAAGTGGATTGTGGCATTCGTTGCAGTGTACGGATTCGGCGGAGTGCTTGCCGACTTCGTAGTCCCGTATACGGCGCGCATGCACATGAAGAATCCCCACTGGCCGCCGCATGCCAAGTTTCATAACGGCCAAACTATGTTGATGGGCGTATTTGCAGGTACGCTATCGCTCTTCTGCCTCTTTGCAGTGCATCCGCTTACGCGGCCGTGGTTCTTCGCCGGCGCAGCCTCCGCATCTCTGTATTGGGTGGGGCTCGCCTTCGCACAACTGTTTCCGGGTACCGCTTGGCACGATCCCGAGTTCGCCGCGGGAGTCTCACATCCGTTAGGACTCGACCCGCAGCAATTACTCGGCTACATCCTATGTCTTCTGCTCTTGGTTGCGGTGGGTTTGGCCTTGTTGGTGCGCTAGAAGAATCCCAAGACAGAAACGAGAAAGCCTCTTATGAACGTGAATGGTAGAACTGCCGAGCATCCGATCGATACCTTGTTTCTTGAACGTTGGTCGCCACGAGCTTTCACAGCAGAACCGATGCCGCATGAAACGCTACTGACTATGCTCGAAGCGGCGCGCTGGGCAGCCTCGTCCTTCAATGCGCAGCCATGGCGCTTTGTCTATGCTCTTCGCGATACGCCGCATTGGGACTCATTGCTCAGTCTGCTGGTTCCCTTCAACCAGGATTGGGCGAAGCAGGCGTCTGCTCTGATATTCGCGGTCTCGAAGACCACATCCCGATCACCAAAAACGGGAGAGGAGCATCCATCGCCAACACATTCATTCGACACAGGAGCCGCGTGTGGCTTTATGGTGCTGCAGGCTCTTAAACTTGGCTGGCACGCGCATGGTATGGTCGGCTTCGATCATGAACGGGCGCGCATGACGCTCTCTGTTCCAAAAGGCTTCGTAGTAGAAGCGGCATTCGCCATTGGCCGTCTGGGAGACGCATCTCGACTGCATGAGGCCCTACAAAGCAGAGAGAAACCGAGCGACCGTCACTCTCTCAATCAACTCGCGTTCGAAGGGCACATGCGAAAAGAATAGGTGAGGTGTCCAATGATTCTAGCGATTGAGGGGCAACCTCAACCTTGGCAGACAACCGTCGGCATAGATCCGCGCTAACGGCGTAGCGTTTACTTTCCGAGTTGCCCCTGGTCGTCAGCCACTAGGAACTTGGCCAGCCGAGGCAAACTGGTTGCAGTCCGCGCGATCTGCGCAGCCGGCGTGCGCTGTTCGCAGCTATCCCTACCCGCATATTCTTGCAACGGCCTACGCGACCGCGCGCGGCCCAAGTTGTCTCACAGCCGATTGATCAGACTAGCCACGTAACCCGCGCCGAAGCCGTTGTCGATATTCACAACAGTGACGTTGCTGGAACAACTATTCAGCATCCCCAGCAAGGCGGCTAGTCCATGGAAGCTCGCGCCATAGCCGACGCTGGTGGGTACCGCGATAACGGGACAGCCGACGAGTCCTCCTACGACACTCGGCAGCGCGCCCTCCATACCGGCGCACACGATAGCCACGCGCGCGTCCATCAGCCGGTCGCGTTGATGCAGCAGCCGGTGAATGCCGGCAACGCCCACGTCGCAGATGGAATCCACTTCGTTGCCCATCACTTCAGCAGTGAGACGCGCTTCTTCCAGTACGGGAAGATCGCTGGTGCCGGCGCATAGGGCAACGATTTTGCCTTTGCCGCGAATTGCCTGGTCGCGCCAAACGCGAATCACGCGCGAGGCCGGGAAATAAACTGCATCTGCTGAAAGAGTCCGAACGCGGGCTGCCATCTCTTCGCTGGCGCGAGTAATAAGTAGATTTTGCGAGCGGGCCAGCAGCGCTGCCGCGATGGCCTCCACCTGTTCCGGACTCTTGCCCTGGCCTAAAATTACCTCCGGCATGCCGTGACGCAACGCCCGATGATGGTCAACTTTTGCGAATCCCAGGTCTTCAAAAGGGAGCTGACGGAGCTGGCTGACGGCCTCCGCTATATCCGTGCGGCCATCGCGGACACCTTCCAGCAAGAGTTGTAGCTGTTCGATGTTCATTTTCTAGACTGACTCAGTCGCGGGTGTCATCCCCTAAAATGGTAGCGGCAAGCGCTAGCGCACACTACAAACAATGCATCGATTCTGGAAACGGCTGCGCCTGACGCTCGAAATGATTAAGTTCGAGCACTCTGTGTTCGCATTGCCGTTTGCGCTCACGGGCGCATTACTCGCATGGCGGGAAAGCGGATTTCAATCCGCTGGATTGACGTACCGGCTGCTTTGGATCGTGATCGCGATGGTTTCGGCGCGTTCGGCGGCGATGACATTCAACCGGATTCTGGACGCCGATATCGACAAACGGAACCGCCGAACGGCGAATCGTCATATCCCGGCGGGCTTGCTCTCCTCCAAGTTTGCGTGGGGATTTACGTTTTTGTCTTCGGCCATCTTTGTGTGGGCGGCACGCGAATTGGGACCGCTGTGCTTTGTTCTTGCACCCGTAGCGCTCGCGATCGTTTTTTTCTACTCGTTTGCCAAGCGCTTCACGTTGTTCGCCCACCTAATTCTCGGGCTTTCGCTAGGAATTGCGCCCGCTGCGGCCTGGATCGCAATGCGTGGATCACTGGACGCGAGAATTCTGTGGCTGACTGCCGCGGTGATGTTCTGGACCGCCGGCTTCGATGTCATCTATGCCTGCCAGGACTTCGAATTCGATTGCCGCGAAGGACTATGCAGTATTCCGCGCACCTTCGGAGTAGCCAACGCACTGCTGATCGCTCGTCTGCTGCACGTCGCCATGATCGCTTGTCTGGTTGCGCTGGTTTACGCGTTTCAGTTGGGCCTGTTGAGCCTGGGTGGCATTCTCGCCGTCATCATCCTGCTGGTATATGAACACGGGCTCGTGAAGCCGCATGACTTGTCGCGCGTGAATGCCGCGTTTTTCGCTGTCAACGGCTATGTGAGCGTCCTATTCTTTCTCTTCTGGGCGGCGGATATTCTGCTGCATCGCACACGGATTATCGAATGACTTTGACTTCCAATCACCATCGGCTGCTGCAAGTGGAAGACGCCAAGCTGAATCCTATACTCGATAAAGTTCATTCCGGCGAACGTCTGAGCCATGAAGACGGCGTCACCCTGTATCGCAGCTCCGACATCCTGACGCTCGGCTACATGGCCAACCTTGTGCGGGAGCGATTGCACGGCGACATCACCTACTTCAACGTCAACCGGCACATCAACCCGACCGATGTTTGCGTTGCAAGCTGCCGCTTATGCGCCTTCGGAAAGCGGGCGAAGGATCCGCATGCCTACACGATGTCGCTGGAGCAGGTTTGGGAAGTCGCCGGAAAGGGCTACGCCGAGGCAGTCACCGAGTTTCACATTGTCGGTGGACTGCATCCCGAATTGAGTCTGGATTGGTTCTGTCAAATGATCTCGGGTTTAAAGGAGCGCTACCCGACCGTTCACCTCAAAGCCTTCACGATGGTAGAGGTTGCATATCTGGCCAAGCGTGGACGGCTCTCCATTCGCGAAACGCTGGAGCGTCTCAGGCGCGCCGGAGTGGATTCGCTTCCAGGCGGCGGCGCCGAAATTTTCTCAGAGCGCGTCCGGCGAATTATCTGCGACCACAAAATAGATGGCGACGAATGGCTGGAGACTGCCAGGACCGCGCATGAGATCGGACTAAAGAGCAATTGCACCATGCTCTATGGCCATCTCGAAACCGCGGAAGATCTTTCCGATCACTTACTACGTTTGCGCGAGGTGCAAGATCAGACGAATGGGTTCGTCACGTTTATCCCCCTCGCCTTTCATCCCGCGAACACGGCTTTGGCGCATCTCGAACCCACCACGGGCTTCAACGATTTGAAACAGATTGCAGTTTCGCGTCTGATGCTGGACAACATTCCGCACATTAAGGCGTACTGGATCATGATGACGCCCGCCGTCGCGCAGATTGCGCAACGCTTCGGAGCTAACGACATTGACGGCACGGTCGTAGAGGAAAAGATCTACCACGATGCGGGCGCGACCACCAGCCAGCACTTGCGCCGGCAGGATCTGCTGCGGCTCATCCGTGAGGCCGGTAGAAAACCTGTCGAGCGGGACACCAGCTACCGTCCTGTCTCACGTACAGAGTCTGCGTTCACCGTACTCGTCTGACCGGATAGCCTTAGCTGCTGGCCTCAACCGTTGACGATCGTCGGAAAACCGAGACTAGTTTTGCAAGGACATTAGATCGCCTCACGGGTGGCGCAACGGGTGTTGAAAAGCCATCTCGGATGTAGTGTTCCGGCAGTATACTGGCACCCTCCGCGGCCATCCGAACCACCCACAATCTGGCGGGCTCGTCGGTACTACGTAGTCCTTGGAGGTCAAGCACGAACTTGCGTTGACCTAAGGTGGTTTTTACCGTGTTCCAGCAACCAGTCAAA
This sequence comes from Terriglobia bacterium, assembly GCA_963758445.1. Lineage (GTDB taxonomy): Bacteria > Acidobacteriota > Terriglobia > Bryobacterales > Bryobacteraceae > Bog-105. Next base: position 84,267 of record CAVWVR010000022.1, on the reverse strand, counting down.
TCTGCGACTTCCGTTTGGGTCATGTCACCGATTAGCTGTAACCTGCACACTTGGACCCCGTCATGAATGTAATACTTAAAGGAAGCAGAACGCACAGGGTTCCTCTTTTCCGAGGTTTCTGGGAGCATAGATTCTCGCGATTTCACTCCATCGTTCTGTATAGGATCAGCCATAACTTCTGCTATTGGACTCTACGTCTGCAATCAGAGTTCCATATTTGTATTGGCCCGGGGATCATGCGCGTGGGGCGTTGCCGGGATCAATTTGAGAATGCTTCAGGATAACTATTCAATGATCGTTCACCGAAACGATAGAAAAAAATTTCACCTCTGTCGCTATGGCGCGGCGCTTGGGCTTTTGTTTACAGCTCTGACGGCTTTTTCGCAGAATCCACCGGACCCGAGCCCCGCTTCCACGCCGCCGACAAATACTCCGCCCCAACCGGGTCAATTGCCTCCTACAGAACAGCCCGGAGTTCCGGCGCCCGGAAAAACAGATCAGGGAGAGGATAAATACATCTTTGGCGTGCTTCCGAATTACCGCACCGCGGAGATGAGTGCTATCGGCCATCCTCTGACCGTGGAGCAGAAGCTGAGCATCGCTGCCAAAGACTCGTTCGCGTATCCGCTGATCATCATTGGAGCTGCCTATGCGGCTCTGTATCAATACGACAACTCTCATCCGGAATTTGGTCAAGGCGTTGAGGGCTACGCCAAACGATTCGGCACATCCTATTCAGATCAAGTCGTCGGCAACTTCATGACGGAAGGAATTTTTCCATCCCTCTTAAAGCAGGATCCGCGCTACTTCCGCATGGCGCACGGACCCGTGAAGAAGCGCCTCTGGTACGCCATCAGCCGCATTGTGATCACGAACACTGACTCCGGCAGGAAAACCATAAACATTTCCGAACTCGCCGGCAATGCGACGGCTTCGGCTATCGGGCTGTCTTATTATCCGGAGGACCGGGACGTGCCCGATTACCTGCAAAACTGGGGGACGCAGTTGGGTACGGATGCCATGTCGCAGATCCTCAAAGAATTCTGGCCGGACATCAAGCGACGGCTGCACAGAAAGCGTGGCGATAATCCGCCAATGAGCGAAGTCCCGTCCGCGCAGAGCCACTAACCTCAATTTCGGTGCTACGCTGTGGGCATGCTTGGCCGCGCGGTGACGGGTGCGCTGAATATCGCTCTCTATGCGGCACTTAGGCTAAACGCAGCAATTCCACCCGCCCAGTCACCCATACCTGCTGCGCCCACCACTGCCTCAGAACAACTGCACGCCGCTGTACGCAATGGCAAGCTAGCGGAAGTTTCCCGTCTTGTTACCCAAGGAGTGGATGTCGATGCGCGCGACGCGCTAGGCAGCACGCCATTGCTCGATGCAGCCTGGAATGGTAATGCGGAAATCTGCCAATTGCTAATCCAGCATGGCGCCGATGTCAACGCGCGACACCGGGAAGCCGGATCAACCGCGCTTGAGTACGCAGTTCTGATGGGCCGCGCCTCCATTGTGAAAATGCTGCTCGCCGCTGACGCGCGGGTTGATGTAGCCTATCGCGATGGCGAGACGGCGTTACACCTGGCAGCCCAACGCGGCAATGCGCAGATTATGGAAGCGTTGCTCAAGGCGCACGCGAATGTCCGCGCAATCGACGTTCATGACGACACGCCGCTCGACGACGCCATTCTGCACGGTCAGGTCGAAAGCCTGAAACTACTCATCGCTTACGGAGCGGACCCAAAACGCGTTCATATCAGAGATGACCGGGGCACGCTGCACGAAGCCGCCATGAAGGGTTTCGACGCCATGGTCCAGCCGCTCATTGAGGCCGGTGGGGACCCGAACGCGCGCGACCGGTCCGGGCAAACTCCGCTCGATCTGGCGCTGGCGTACAAGAACGGGAATGTCGTTGCTGCGCTAATGAAGGCCGGTCTGCACTTGAAAGAATCGCAGCAAGCCGCCGACGAGGCGATGGAAACCGCCACGCTGCGGGGCCAAACGGAAATTGCCCGCATTTTGATCGATAGCGGCTTCGACATAACAAGGCCCACGCTGGCCGGATCGACTTATCTACACGATGCGGCCCTCAAGGGTCAGAAAAAGATGGCCGAGTTGTTCGTAGAGCACGGCGCAAAGGTTGATGCGCGCAATCGCGTTGGCGGAACCCCCTTGCATGACGCGGCGCTGGGAGGCAATGCGGAGGTGATCGCCTTGCTGCTGGATCATGGGGCTTCGATTGACGCACGCGATCGAGATGAAGAGGCGACGCCTTTGATGCTGGCCGCTTCACTGGGGCGCAGCAAGGCGGTAGCGCTACTGCTCGGGCGTGGCGCAAATGCCGCGCTGCGTGACCGCTCGGGGCGGAACGCTTTGGACCGGGCCCGCGAAACCGACGATGAGGCTACCCAGGCCTTATTGAAAAAAGCGCTGGAACAGTCTGCCGGACCGCCAAAACTCTCGAAACGGAGCCTGGGAGCATAAGCGGCTACAGTTTCGGGTGATGTCCGGTAATTCCGGAAAGGCTCGAACTTTCAACACTTTCCTAAAGTCCCAATGGGGTTTCTGCCGATACGTCTACTTGACGGGAAGGAATTAGCCTTTGGTACGCGGACAACGGATTAGCCAAATACTCATCGCGGACCGCAACCTGCTCTTTCGGCGCGGCTTGCGAACTTTGCTCACAGCGGAAAGTGATTTCCGTATTGTGGACGAGGCGTCGGACGCGGCGGAGACGTTAGTGAAGGTGCGTCTGACTATGCCAGACGTGTTAGTGATGGACCTGTCGTTGATCGATGAGGCAGGAAAGCAGGCCGCTTTTTCCCTTCGTCAAGCGCAGCCACAGATGGCGATCTTGTTCCTCACGGAATCAGACGGCCCCGAACAATTGGAACTGGCAGTCGCCGCTGGCGGCGGTGGCTACATGCTCAAGGACAGCTCACCCCAGCTATTGATTGCCGGCATCAGGCAAGTCGCATTTTCAAACGATCAAAACGATCGCGGTCTGTCCCGTATTGTGCCCGATCTGCAAGCGCTCGCAGAATCGAACGAAAACCAGTCGCGTCCCAATGCGTTGACCCCGCGTGAACAGGAAGTTGCACGGTTGTTGGCGGAAGGCCGTACCGTACGCGAAGTTTCTAACGAACTGGCCCTGAGCGTGAAAACCGTCGAAGCCCACAAGCTCAATCTGATGCGCAAACTGGACATTCACAACCGCGCAAGCCTGGTAGAGTATGCCGTACAGAAGGGGCTTGTCCAAGCTCAGCCGGTGCGCTGAGTTCAACCCACCCGCCAAACATGAACTTGCTACGCTGCCAATGGGAGAAGCGTATCGCCACTTATGGGTAAGTTCTTGCTGGGCGTTCTGGTCGGGATCGTCATCACCGTGCTGGTCGGCATGGTTTGCGTCCTGGTAATCGGGAAGATCTTTTCTAGCAAACAACCAACCGTCGCTGCCGATTCCGCCTTGGTGCTCTCCATCACAGGCGAAGTTCCCGAAGCTGCGCCCATAGCCTTAGACATCCCGTTCGTCCAATCGCAATCCTCGCCCACTGTCCGTGACATTTGGACCTCCTTGCGCGAAGCGGCTACCGACAGCCGCATAAAAGCTCTTGTACTGCAGCCGCGCAGTTTGATGGCTGGCTGGGCGCAACTCGAAGAGATCCGTCAGGAAGTCTCCGATTTCAAGAAATCCGGCAAACCGGTTTATGCTTTCCTCGAAAGCGCCGGCTCCCGAGAATACTATCTGGCGTCTGTAGCCGACAAGATTTTCGTTCCTCCCGACGACCTGCTGGATGTAAAGGGCTTCCATTTGGAAGAGCTTTATTTCAAAGGGCTGCTGGACAAGCTTGGGGTGGGAGTTCAGGTGGATCATATCGGCCAATACAAAGACTTCGGCGATATGTTCACCCGGACCAACATGTCGCCTCAGACACGAGAAGTGCTGAACCAGGTTCTGGACCAGATATATGGTGATTTCTGCACAACCACTGGATCGAGCCGCCATAAATCCGCAGACGACATGAAGGCGCTCATCGATATGGGCCCCTTTCTGGCGGATCAGGCAAAGGCGTCCGGCTTAGTGGATGTTGTTGGGTATGAAGACGAGGTCTATGCCGATCTAAAGAAGAAAACGGGGGTCTCGAATCTCAATAAGACCAAGATTCAGACCTACTTTAAAGCCGCGTCAGGCAGTGGAGATCATCTGGCTATGCTCGTCGGAGCGGGCGACATCCTGCGCGGAAATCCGAACGATTCTACAGATAACGGGAACTCGTTGTCTTCAACCTCATTCGGCCGCCTGGTGAGACAGTTACGTAATGACCACAGCGTTAAAGGCGTTTTGCTGCGCGTCGATTCGCCGGGAGGCGACGCCGTCGCTTCGGACCAGATCCTGCATGAGCTCAAGCTCTTGGCGGCGGAGAAGCCGGTTGTCGTTTCTATGTCCGACTACGCGGCTTCGGGCGGCTATTACATTACGCTGACTGGAAGTCCGGTGTTCTCTTATCCGAACACGCTTACGGGCTCCATCGGTGTGGTGTATGTGCGCCCCAATATCCATTCGCTTCTGGACAAAATCGGGGTAACCGAAGACGCGCTCGAGCGCGGAAAGCTCGCTGGCGTGGACAGTTTGGACCAACCGCTGTCAGACGCCGGACAAGAAAAGCTGCACGACCTGATTTCGTCTACTTACCGCACATTTGTCACGAAAGTGGCCACGTCTCGCAAGAAAAGCTATGACCAGATTGACGCTCTGGCCCAAGGTCGAGTTTGGATGGGAGCCCAGGCTGTGCAAAACGGGCTGGTCGATCAACTCGGCGGGATTGACGATGCGGTAGCTCTGCTACGTCAGAGAGCGCATCTTTCGCCCGGAGGGAAAACAAACCTCATTCTCTATCCGCCACGAAAGAGTTTGATTGAGGTGCTGGCCAGTTCGTCGAATGATTCTTCCACGGATGCCGCTGCTATCGCAAAACTCCGCAAGGTCGTGCCCGGCCTGCCCAGCCTAAACCTTTTGAAGGGCGGCCTCATGGAAGTGCTGCCATATCAGATCGTCGTACACTAGCTCCTTGTAGCATCAAAACGCCGCGGCTGAATGGATCCCTCGGCCATCTAGTGCCGCCTGCAGCCGCTGCAGAGCGCTCTTATGTATCTGCGACACGCGGCTTTCATTAACGCCAAGCACGTTGCCAATTTCCTTCATCGTCATCTCTTTCTGGTAATACAACTCCACGACTCGCCGGTACCGCGACGGCAAGGTCGACATAGCCGACCACAGTTTCGTGCGCATCTCCGAACGCACTAACGCCTGATCGGGGCTATGCGCGGGCGCACTCGGCAGTTCCATATTGCTTTGCTCTTCCCGGTCCGACCGCGTTTGGGCCGCCATAATCTTTATCCTGCGAAAATCGACCATCAGTGCGCGCCATCGTTTCGCATTCAGGCCCATCGCGGCCGCGATTTCTTCTTCGCTCGGATCGCACTGCAATTTGGTCGCGAGTTCCGCCTTCACCGCCTCCATTTGGCGGTAGCGCTTGCGAAGGTCGCGCGATGCCCAGTCCAATTGGCGCAGACTATCCAGGATGGCTCCTCGAATCCGGTGCTTCGCATAGGTTGAAAACGGAACTTTTTTGTCCGCTTCGTACTTGACCGCCGCCTCGAACAAACCCACCAGGCCCGCGTGGATCAGATCGTCCAGTTCGATATGGACCGGCAAAGACCGTTGTACATGGCCCGCGATGGCGGATACCAATGGCATGTGTTCGAGGATCAGTTCATCGCGTCTGCTAAATTGCTGGTGGCTGTGTGAAGTGAGGCTCTCGACTCGACTCGCCGCTGCGTTCATGTGTTTTGTCCCTCTGTCGCAGCGGGTTTGTTCTTGCTCCGACGCGGATGAAAAGGCACTCCGAACACCAGCGGAAATGGGTGTTGATCCGAAATGTTTCCGGGCCGCTTAGTCCCAAAGATTCAGCGGCTTACGTAGGATCGGGCGGAAGAAAGCTATGCGGGAGCGGATAGCGGCGTTTCAAAGCGAAACAAATCCGGCTGCTTGCGCGCTTCAAAACGGGAATACGGATCAAATCGAAACAACGCGGCGCAGCAATCGCCATCACGAAATAACTAATAAGATTAATCCTTCGTCAAGCGCTCTTTTTCGAACTCAATTCGACCGGAAAGGACGCCCCGACAGGCGGCTTCTTGGGAATCTCACGCTCGACGGCCTTAGGGATCCACTCGGCTCCCTGATCTCGCTCAGTAGATGGTGTTTTGAGTTCGGAGTCCCCGAGCAGATCAATCACCGTCATACCAAAGAATTGAAGCAGATGATCGGCCAGCCTAGGCGTGAGTTTTCTCACTCCTTTCAGCACGTTATGAAGATGCGGCTGGGAGATCCGTAGCATTCGGGCGAGTCCGCGTTCCGTGAAGTCGCCGTTAGAGATCCGGTATTTAACAAACCGGATCAGCCGCCCTTGGAGTTCTCCAAAAGTCACCGAGACATGACCGGAAACTGATTTCAACTAGAAATAGGGTAGCTGAGTCAGAGCTGTACCGGGAGGAAATTACCCAAAATAAACACAAATGCAGGATGGGTTTAAAGTGTAGCGATTCTTATACTTGTGCAGAAACCTTTGGAAAACTCTCGCATATATTGAGGAAAAAATTCATTTAGTTTGTCAGCGTACACGAAAGTACCAGTATTTTTGTTCTATAAAGATAACCGACAACTTTCCCAATCGTTTTGGTCGGGAAGTTTGGAGGGAAAGAAAACAAAAATGGAATGGACCCGTTCAGAAACTCTAGCCCTGGCCCAGCAATCGTGCACGTTTTGCCACGGTCTCGGACTGCGGCCGGGGCGTGAAGACGCATCGGCTCCCTGTAACTGCGTGTTTCGCGCTATCTTCCGTGCCTGCTACGCACGGTTTGTGAATTGTGCTTCGAAAGAGAAGTACGTCAGCCGCGTTTCGCTCGAGGCGAATCCGGGGCGCTTACGAAGGTCCACGTGGGGTTTGAAGAATGAGGAATACATCGCCGATTTTTGCTTAGTCAGCCGGCGAAACCTGGACGATCAGCAATATCGTTTGTTCAGGTTCCACTTCTTACTCAGCGCGGATTGGAAGCTTTGCTGCCGAAGGCTCGGCCTCGATCGAGGCGAGTTCTTCCATGAGGTCTACCGCATTCAGCAAATGCTTGGACGCGCATTCCGGGAGTTGGAACCCTATGCGTTATATCCGGTGGAAGAGTACTTCGGTGGAACCTCCAAGGGGAGAGCTACCCCGGTGGCGACGCCATTCCCGGTGGAAGTAGAACGAGTTCTGCAGCCGAAGCGGATTTTGCCATTTCCGGTTCGGCGCGCGGCCTGATATCGGCGAGAAGTTTTCGCGACAGGATAGGAGGCCAGGCTTGTCACGCCTGGCTTTTTTCGTTACCCCCAGTTCATCCGCCCATCTCGACAGCAATTGCCACTCCGCCGGCACCAGCTTCATCTAAGCAATTTGATGCCCACGGAAACCGACCCAGTCTGCGGGATGAAGGTGGATTCGGAGCGCGCCACTGCGAAGTCGGAGCTGGCTGATCACACCTATTACTTCTGCTGCGCCGGCTGCAAAACCAAGTTCGATATCAATCCCCGGAAATATCTCGCTCCCCAGCCTCAGGCCCAGTCGCAGCCCTTGGACAATCGTGAATACACCTGTCCGATGCATCCGGAAATCCGTCGGCTCGGACCGGGCCCGTGTCCAATTTGCGGAATGGCGTTGGAGCCGGTGGAATTCTCGCTCGAAGAGGACACCTCCGAACTCGACGACATGCGCCGGCGGTTCTGGATTGCGACGGCGTTCACGCTCCCGCTGGTGGGTCTCATGTTCGTCTCATCCCGCTGGGTCGGCTGGCTCCAGTTCGTATTAGCAACTCCGGTCGTGCTCTGGGCGGGCAAACCATTCTTCGAACGCGCCTGGACTTCGGTTGTCACGCGGCACTTAAACATGTTCACGCTGATCGCTCTGGGCACGGGAATTTCCTATCTCTTCAGCGTGGCAGCTATCTTTGGCAACTTCGGGGTGGGTCTCTACTTTGAGCCAGCCGCGGTGATCACTACGCTCGTGTTGTTAGGTCAAGTACTGGAGCTGCGTGCGCGCGCCCAGACCAGCGGAGCTATCAAACAGCTTCTAAACCTTGCGCCGCAAACCGCCCGGCGCATTCACGGTATTCACGAGCAAGAAGTTCCGCTGGAGCAAATCCACGTCGGCGATCTGCTGCGCGTGCGCCCAGGCGAAAAGATCCCGGTCGATGGAATCGTGGCCGAAGGCGCCAGCTCAGTCGACGAATCAATGATCAGCGGCGAATCCATGCCCGTGGAGAAGACCGTGGAAGACCGTGTGATCGGCGGAACGTTGAACCAGACGGGCAGCTTTATCATGCGAGCCGATCGCATCGGCTCCGACACATTGCTGAGTCAGATTGTGCGTCTCGTCGCCCAAGCGCAACGCAGCCGCGCACCCATTCAGCGCCTTGCCGACGTGGTTGCGGGATATTTTGTTCCCGCAGTCGTGCTCGCAAGCGTGCTCACTTTTATCGCGTGGTGGATTTGGGGGCCCGCGCCCCATTTCAGTCACGCGCTCGTGAATGCCGTAGCGGTGCTGATCATCGCTTGTCCCTGTGCGCTGGGTCTCGCTACACCAATGTCCGTAATGGTAGCGACCGGGCGAGGTGCACAAGCAGGCGTTCTGATTCGAAACGCCGAAGCGCTGGAGACACTCAGCAAGGTTGACACTCTGCTGGTCGATAAGACAGGAACGCTCACCGAAGGCAAACCAAAGGTGACGGAAATCATGGCCATCCAGCCGTTCTTAGAAGCCGATGTTCTCCGCTTCGCGGCGGCTCTGGAACAGTCAAGCGAACATCCGCTGGCGCATGCCATCGTCCAAGAAGCGCGTTTGAGACACATTGAAAACGAAACAGCAGAACAGTTCAATTCCATTACCGGTCAGGGTCTCACTGGAACTGTTGCCGGACATTCGGTCTTGGTTGGCAACTCAAGCTTCCTGGAAGAACGTGGAATATCAATTGAAGCTTCCACCAGCGTGACTTCATCCGTCTTCGTCGGCGTGGACGGAAAACTGGCGGGAAGAATTACTGTGACGGACCCGATCCGTCCCTCCGGCAAGCCTGCAATCCAGGCACTGCGTCAGCGTGGCATTCGCGTTCGCATGCTCACCGGCGACAATCGCGAGACTGCGAAGCTGGTTGCCACAGCCCTCGGCATAGACGATTTCGAAGCTGAGGTTTTGCCCGGCGGCAAAGCCGAGTCAGTTCGCAAGCTGCAAAGTGACGGCCATAAGGTCGCGATGCTGGGCGACGGCATCAACGATGCTCCCGCGCTTGCCGCTGCCGATGTCGGAATCGCAATGGGCAAAGGCACAGATATTGCGATTGAAAGCGCATCCGTTACGCTGCTGCACGGCGATTTACGTGCTGCGCTGCGGGCCTTCCGCCTTGGCGCCGCCACTATGCGCAACATCCGGCAGAACCTGTTCTTCGCATTTTTCTACAACCTGCTGGGCGTGCCCATCGCGGCCGGCATTCTGTATCCGTTCTTCGGCATCGTTCTCAGCCCGATGATCGCCAGCGCAGCCATGACCTTCAGCTCTGTTTCGGTCATAGCCAACGCACTACGTTTACGAAATCTAAAACTCTAAGCTTCACCGCCGCTCTTGAACTTCTGAATTGCCTTCTCCAGCAGTTCAACGGCTCGCTCAGGTCCCTCCACGCCGGTCACTTCGTCGTCCTTGCCCGAATCCTTGTTGTAGAGAGCCAGGAAATCCTTCATCTGCTTGAGGTGCGACTCCCTCAGATCGCTCATCGTCTTAACCTGGTCATACTCGAAGCCTTGCAGGCTCACGCCCACCAGCCGATCATTCCTCGTCTTCTCGCCTTTTTCCGTCTGGACCAGCTTGATTACTCCAATCAACCGGATCTTCAGGATGCAGCCCACATGCGCTGGTTCATCCATCAGGACAATGACGTCGAGCGCATCCCCATCATCCGCCGCGGTGGACGGAATAAAACCAAAATCGAAAGGAAACAGAAATCCCTGCGGCAGCACGTGGGATAAGGTGTAGAGCCCGGATTCCTCATCGTATTTGAACTTGTTGCGGTGGCCTTTCGGCGTCTCGATGATGGCCTGGCATTCGCGCTTTTCGCGATCCAGCTTGTGAGGCAAGCGGCTGATATCCGTCACGCCTCTTAGACGACGAGACCAAGCCCTCTGAAACACGGAAACCAACCGCACGTCTTTTAAGAGAGATGCCCACAAAGAAGGCCACTGCGGCCAGGAAGGCCGCTCCGCAAAAGCGCCTGAAGAAAGAGCCAGATATTTTGCGAGTAGCTCGCGAGAATTTTGGGTTTGAATCGCTACGTCCCGGTCAGGAAGAGGCGATCCGCGCCATCTTGAGCAAACGCGACACGCTCGTGGTCATGCCCACCGGCTCCGGCAAGTCCGCCATTTATCAAATCGCCGGTCTGATGCTGGACGGCTCCGTGCTCGTGATCTCGCCGCTCATCGCGCTGCAAAAGGATCAGGTGGATTCGATAAATGCGCAGGACTCCGACGCCGAAGCCGTGGTGATCAATTCCACTCAGCGCACGGCTGAGCTGCGCGAGAGCATTGAAAAGATCGAACAGGGCGACGGCAAATTCATCTTTCTTGCGCCCGAACAACTACGCAAACAGACCACGATTGAAACTCTGGAATCCGCAAACATCAAGCTCTTCGTCATCGATGAAGCGCATTGCATCAGCGAATGGGGTCATGATTTCCGCCCCGACTACCTGCAGCTTGGACCCGCGCTAGAGCGTCTCCGTCACCCCACCGTGCTGGCAATGACAGCAACCGCATCGCGCGAAGTACGCGACGAAATCGTCAGCCGTTTAGGCATGCGCAGGCCGAAGATCCTGGTGCAAGGCTTCGACCGCCCCAATATCTATTTGCGCGTCGATCACTACAACACCGAAGACAAGAAGCTGGAGGCGCTAGTCCATCGAGTCAGTTGGGCAGACAAGCCCGGCATCGTCTACGTCGGAACCAGGAAGACTGCCGAGAGCATTATGCGCCAGCTCGAAGAAGAAGGAGTTCGCGCGCTCTTCTATCACGGCGGGCTCAAGGCCGCTGAACGCCACGGCATACAAGAGCAGTTCATGTCGGGCGGCGCCGACGTCATTGTCGCGACCAACGCTTTCGGAATGGGTATCGACAAAGCGAACGTTCGCTTTGTTTACCACTACGACATCAGCGATTCGCTCGATTCGTACTATCAGGAAGTCGGCCGCGGAGGGCGCGATGGCGAAAAGGCCGAGGCCGTCCTGTTCTTCCGGCCGGAAGATCTGGGTGCGGCTAGTTTCAAGTCGAGCGAAAGCAAGCTCGATCCGGCGGAAGCGGAACGCGTCGCGCTGCTGATCGCGGATCAGGAAGGTCCCGTCGAGCCCGAAAAAGTTTCTGAGCAGGCAAGCTTATCCGAGCGCAAGCTCGTGACTGCGCTACACCGCCTGGAAGACGTCGGCGCATTGGATGTTCTGCCCACCGGTGAGGTGCAGCTTGCAACCGATGCTGATGTCACTGAGGCCGCGAGGGCCGCCGCTGCGGAACAGGACCGCCGCCGCGAAATAAAACGCCAGCGCCTGCGTCAGATGCAGGAGTACGCGGATACCAGCGCATGCCGGCGCGAACACCTGTTGCGCTACTTCGGCGACGATTTCACCGGCCCCTGCAAGAATTGCGATAACTGTGAAGCAGCGGGCCGGGAAATCACTGTCGATCCGGCGGTTGGAACCAGACGAGAAGTCGCCTAATCCGCGGCCTACCTACGGCGCTGAAGGTGGTGGAACGCGCCGCTTCGTGGCTTGCTCAAACGCGTAAGCGGCCTGCAGGAGTTTCGGTTCGCTGCACGCCATGCCCGTAAACGAAACGCCGAAGGGCGCTGACTTCGTCTCGAACCCGGCTGGAAATGGTGGACGCCCATTGTTCTGAACCATTCCGAACGGCACAATGACCGTGGGATAGCCGGGCTTGGCCGCAATCGATGCGCCGTTGGGACCGGGAAACAGAATCGCATCCAGGTTGTTCGCCTTCATCGCTTCATCTATTCCGTGCGTTCCTGCAAGATCGATATCTTTCGCGCGATCCGCCGTGTAGCGCGCGCGATCTGCGTCCACATCCATCTCGTCAGACACGTCCAGATTCGATTGTCCGAAGCGAATCGCGTTCCCGTTGATATGCGTGATATTCCACTCGCGCAACTCAGTTAGCGACTTCACCGGCGCCGACGGCCCAAGCGTCGCCAGAAATTTGTTGAAGTCGCGCTTCATGCCATACTTCAAAACCACGGAACAGTTCGCATCGCGGCCCTTCTGTCCATTCCATCCGGAGCATTGGCCCCATAACAGAAAGTTCTTGTCCGGATCCTGCGTCAGGATGCTCGGAATATCGGCTGGATCAACGATGATGGCGCCTTGCTGCTTCAAAATCGCAATGGCATCTGTCATAACGCGTTGTTCATCCGGATCCAATCCACCGCCGCGATTGAAGCCACCGCCTCCGGCCCCTCCCGCGCCAGCCGCGCCACCTCCCGTTCCAAACGGTGCTCCGCTCGGCGTCGTTGCCGGTCCCCCCGTTGCACTGCTAGCACGTGTTCCCGTTCCCTCTGCCGCGGAAGGCGCTGGTTCGCCGGCCCTCGTCGGCGGATTTGTGCGGTCATAGAAAAACGCCCTCGGTATGCCGATGCGCATGCCTTTCAAACCATCTGGCTTCAGAAACTTCGTATAGTCTCTGCCCGGCGGCGGCGTGCACGTGCGCGTAGCTGGATCGTTCGGATCGGGCGACGGACTCTCCAACGCGCCCAGCATGATCGCCACGTCGGTCACCGTCTTCGCCATCGGCCCCGCGGTGTCCTGATCGGCAGTGATCGGAATCACTCCGTAGCGGCTGATGCGGCCCACCGTCGGCTTCACCGCGGCGAGCATGTTTTGATTCGAAGGACTCAGAATCGATCCTGAAGTTTCGCTGCCTACGTTGCCCGCCCAGAAGTTTGCGGCGGTCCCTGCGCCCGAACTCGATCCGCCCGTCTGCAGCACCGGACGTCCATCGTCGGTCGCCTGCCGTGGATCACGCCGCGGGTCATACGGGTTATAAGCGAATTCGCGGATAGCGTTGTAATTCCCGGGCATGGGAGTGGGACCGCCCGCCACCCAGTTAGCCAGTTCAGTCAGCGTCGTCTTGGCAATGATCACCGCGCCCGCATCACGCAGATTCTTCGCCAGCGTTGCATCGTACGGCGGCAGGAACCCCTCGAATGCCAGCGCTCCACCGGTTGTCACGATGTCATGCGTCAGGATGTTATCTTTCAGTGCAACAGGAATGCCGTGCAGCGGTCCACGAATATGGCCCGATGCTCGTTCCTGGTCGCGCTCGTCCGCCTCTTCCAATGCATGCGGATTCACCGTCATCACGGCGTGTAGCTGGTCTTCATACATCCCGATCCGCGCCAGATACAGCATCACCAGTTCGTGCGAAGTGACCCGGCCTTGCTCCATAGCCGCGCGCATTTCCGGAATGGTTGCTTCCACCACGTTGAACGGCTTCGGCTTCTCCGCGGCAACTGCGGCGGGAGAGTTTTGTTTCGCGTGCTTCGATTGCGAATAAGAAACAAAAGAGATGATGAGCAGCAACGCTGCCATGCGTGTAGGCAAGAAGAATGACTCCTGATTGGTTTTAGCGTCTGCATAACGCCTTCCTGACATGAGAGCACAAGTGCCGCGCACATCTGTCTGTTGCTCGCGGACAACTCGAGTATTCTTTCCTTATCCGCCTATGGAAGAAGCCGGGCTGCTAGCGCTCAAGTCTTGGCAAACCTTTTACGAGATCGTCGGTTCCGCCGCCGCCGCTTTAACTGGTTTGCAGTTTGTCGTCATGGCCGTTTTGGTTCAGTCGCCCGCTCCGGGCAGTATGCACGAAGTCAGAGCGTTCGGAAGTCCCACGGTGGTGCATTTCTGCGCTGCGCTATTGACGGCCGCCACTATGACCGCTCCCTGGCGAGCTTGGCCCGACCTGGCGACGTGCCTGATGGTGGGCGGCCTGCTGGGTGTTGCCTATTCGATTCGTACTTTCTACCATGCGCGCAAGGCCGCCTATAATCCCGACTTGGAAGACTGGATCTGGTATAGCGTTCTTCCTCTCTTGAGTTACGCCGCTTTACTCGCCGACGGTCTTCTGCTCTGGCGAGGCGTGGGATGGGCCGTTACGGCGATTGCTGTAACCAGCGTGCTGTTCCTGCTGATCGGGATTCACAATTCGTGGGACACGATCACGTACATTACTGTTCAGAGACGACAGAAGTCCGATGTGGGCGAAGCTAAGAATTAGCAAGTGACCAACCCTCCGGCGTTGTTTCCGGTTTTTCGCTGGAGCATAATAATAAGAACCTGCCCCGTCGACAGTCACCGCGGGCCGTTGCGCCCCGGACAAGTTCAAGACCAACAAGTAACTGGAGGCATCATGTCATCTGTTCTGAACCCTGCACAGCAATCAGATCTTTTACGCCGAGGTTTTTCGCGCCGCAGTTTTGGGCGCATCGCTTCGGTGCTCGCGGCGGGAGCGTCACTCCCGTTCTATAACGAACACGCGCTGGCGCAGCTCTCCATGGTGAAGAACATGCCGCCGGACGCTGTGAAGATTAACGCCAACGAGAATCCCATGGGCCCGTGCCCCGAGGCTGTTGACGCCATCTACAACACCGTGAAGAATGGCGGCCGCTACATGTACGAAGACACTTACGAACTCGCGGAGACCATGGCCGGCATCGAGGGCGTGAAATTTGCCTATGATAAATCGGAGATCGATATCTACGCCGGATCCAGCGCTCCTCTGCATCAGGCCGTAATCGCCTTTTGCTCGAAGGACCGCCCATTGGTCAAGGCTGACCCAGGCTACGAAGCGGGCGAGCGCGCGGCCAAAACGGTGGGCGCCAACGTCATCAATGTCCCTCTACGCAAAGGCACTTGGGATCACGACGTCAAAGCCATGCTCGCGGCCGCTCCCAATGCCGGTTTGTTCTACATCTGCAATCCCAATAACCCCACCGGCACGCTGACCAGCCGTTCCGACATCGAGTATCTGGTGGCCAATAAGCCAGCCGGCTCGATTGTGATGATCGATGAGGCCTACATTCACCTTTCGAAGAACGCCGTTCCCTGTAGCGACATGGTGTCGCAAGGGAAAGATGTGATCATTCTGCGAACATTCTCAAAGATCTACGGTATGGCCGGTTTGCGCGCAGGCGCGGCACTTGGACGCCCCGACCTGCTGCAGAAAACGCGCGCCTGGAGTGCCGGCATGATGCCTATCACCGGCATGGTCGGCGCCACCGCCAGCCTGAAGGTAAAGAACCTGGTGCCTGAGCGCCGCAAGATCATTGGCGACATCCGCGAGGACACTTTCAGTTTTCTTACCGCCCAGAACGTCGAGTTCATTCCGTCGGAGAGCAATTGCTTCATGATGAACGTGAAGCGGAACGGCAAGGCTTTCGCCGCCGACATGGCGCAGGAGAAAGTCTATATCGGTCGAGCTTGGCCGGTGTGGCCGAATTGGGTTCGCGTCACGGTCGGCTCGAAAGACGATATGAGCAAGTTCAAGAGCGCGTTTACGAAGTGCTATAGCGTCTAGCGGCTACTTCCGCTCAGACGCTTCCACAGTATGGGTCGGATCGGCGCCGGCCCACGACACATCCGCGGTAGGGCCGTAAACCGGCGGTACTTCCTTATCTAGCAATCGCAGATAGACCGTCAACTGCGTGCGATGGTGCGCGGTATGCAATACGCGCCGCCAGAAAATCCAGATCCGCTGTCGGCTTACATCGAAGAACTGCTCTTCGGTCAGCCACCATTCTTCGCTTCGGCTTGCCAGGAAATCAAGCCTCCGCCGCGCCAGCAACCGCATCCTCTGACAGCACGCCTCAACCGTAAAGTCGGGCGGCAAAACTAAGCTGCCTTCTGTCTCCGAAGCGTTCAGGAACTCGGCGAAAAATCGGCGGCCGGAGAGTAACTCGTGCTTGAATATTTCGCCGACGCTGCTCGATTTCTGGTGCGGTCGGAACGCCAGATCTTCATCGGAGAACGCGCGCCACACCGAGATCACTTTGTTCGCTTCGCTGGCGTAGGTATCCACCACATGTTGAAACGCGGCCTCGCTCGCTTGCGGAATCGCCGATGGCTCAATTGCCGTAGACGTGTATCTCATACGCGAAGTCTATTCCTGCGCATATACTCGCACCCAATCAACCACTAACTCCTGCGGAAAATCGGTTGACAAGTCCGGATTCCCCGGCCACGCGCCCCCAACAGCCAAATTGAGCAGTAGAAAGAATGGATGATCGTAGACCCAAGTTGTTCCCGGCGGCAGCGATGCGGGCGTGATTGTCTTATAAACTTTGTCGTCCACCAGAAACTCAATCTTGCCCGGCGTCCAATTCAGCGCATACACGTGAAAGTCATCTGATGGCCTTGCGGCTTTAGTAAACGTGAAGCTGCTGCTGATTCCCTTGCTCCCTGAGTAACCCGGACCGTGAATTGTTCCGTGTACAATTTCTGGTTCGCGGCCGATATTTTCCATGATGTCGATCTCTCCGCCCTGCGGCCAACCGGCGCTTTCAATGTTGTCGCCTAACATCCAGAAAGCCGGCCATAAGCCTTGGCCTTGCGGCAGTTTCATGCGCGCTTCGACGCGCCCGTACGTGAAGGAGAAGTGGCCTTGGGTTTTGATCCGTGCCGACTCGTAACCCCCCTGCGCGTTCTTCGTCGCGCGAATGATCAGATGTCCCTTACCATCCTGCTGAATGTTTGCGGCAGAGTTCGTGTAAACCTCCAATTCGTGATTTCCCCAGCCATTGCCACCCAAATCAAAAGCCCACTTCATCGGGTCCGGAAGCGAACCGAGCGGCCCGTCGAATTCGTCATGCCAAATGACCCGGCGCTGTCCGTCCGCCAACGGCAACAGTGTCAAGAACAACAGAATGAATTTACCCATCACGTCCCACATAATATTTGTTAGAGTACTCCCGTCCCCGCTTTCAAAAAATGTAGGAGGAACGATTGACTGAGAAGCCCAGGCGCGAAACCGTAAATCTCTCCCAATACCCCGATCTGGTTATCATCTATCTGGGCATGCGGGTGAATACTCTTACAGGCATTAAGACCTTGGCCGGTTTCGGTCCCAAGATCTCAAATGCCGTCGACGCCCGGCCCGACGGCCTTTTGTTGCATGAGCAAATGCTCTATTCCCTCCGGCACGTCGGCATGCGCCAATATTGGCGCGATTTCGAATCCTTGGAAGCATGGTCTCGTTCGGACCCGCATTTAGCTTGGTGGAAAAGGTTCCTTCGTGACAGCGGCGGGACTGGGTTCTGGCATGAAACCTATTTCAAGCGTGGCGGCTGCGAGGCGGTGTACGTCGACATGCAGACCAGAATCGGACTTGCAGCGTTCGCGCCTGTTGAACTCGCTCGAGGCGCCATGTTCTCGGCACGAAAGCGAGCGGGATTGGCCGGCGAACCCACCCTCCATGCCGGCGTGAGTGAAAAGGAGTTCTATGAATAGAAGAAGTTTCTCAAAAAGTCTGGCGTCCATTGCCGCCGGTTCCGTCGCGGCAAACGCGCAAAACGCCGCTGCCAAACCACCCTACGATATCTCGGTCATGCTGTGGACCGTCTACCCGCATTTACCCTTCGAACAGCGTCTCGAAAAAATGGTTGAAGCCGGTTATCACAACGTGGAACTCGTCGGTGAGTACCGCAAATGGAGCCCGGCGGATTTCGATCGGGCCATCGCTAAACAGAAGGAGCTCAGTATCAACTTCGACACCACGGCCGGCCTGAAGCATGCGGTAGGTAATCCTTCCGATCGCGATGCCTTTCTCGCCGACGTTCAAAACGAATTGCCCATCATGGAGCGCCTGAATTGCCCAGCCTGCATCGTGATGTCGGGCAACGTTGTTCCGGGTATGCCGCGCGAACAGCAGCATGCCAGTTGCATCGAAGGCTTGAAGCGAGCGGCGGCAATCGTCGAAGGCAAGCAGATCAATGGTCAACCGGTGCGTCTGCTCCTCGAAAATATTGATCCGGAGGAGAACCCGAAGTACTATCTCACCTCCGTTGCCGAAGGATTCGAGATCATTCGCGCCGTCAACCATCCACAAGTCAGATTTCTGTATGACTTTTTCCACGAGCAGATCGCGGAAGGCAATCTGATTGAGAAGCTAGTCAAGAATATCGACTACACCGGCCTGGTTCACATCGCCGATGTTCCGGGGCGTCACATTCCCGGCACGGGTGAAATTCACTATGAGAGCATCTATCGCAAGCTCACCGAGCTCAACTACAATCGCATGGTTGCGATGGAGTTCATGCCACTGGGAGATCCGGTTGAGGAACTGCGCCGCGCCCGCGCCCAAGCCATGCAACTAACCCGCTCTTAACCCCTCAATTCTCCGCGCAGAGCCATGAGCGAAGACGATTGGAGACCCGATTATTAGAAAAACTCCGGGACAGGCTAAGCTTCCCCGAGCGCCGATCGCCCGCTGGAGGCGTGCCTGTCCCGCGATTCTTCACAGTCCGCGCAGCGTGTATCATTGCCAAGGAGCGTTTACCGAATGTCCACGTTGCTACCTCGAAGACGTTTTTTGCAAACTGCAGCCGGTGCTGCTTTCGCCGCCAAGCCAATACTATTGGCCACCCCCGCGATTCCGCAGTCGTCCGAACCGACCGCGCCCAGCGATCGCCTGCGCTTCGGAATCATCGGCATCGGCATGCAAGGCTCCGGGCTGTTGGAGACAGCGGTGAGCCTGAAAGGCGTCGAGTGCGTAGCCGCAGCTGATCTCTACGACGGACGCCATGCGTTGGCAAAGCAAATCACGGGCAATCCGAATCTGCCTGTAACGCGCCGCTATCACGAACTTCTGGAGCGCAAGGACATCGATTGCCTCATCGCCGCCGTCCCCGACCATTGGCACATGCGCGTGGTGACGGATGCCTGTAAGGCCGGCAAAGATGTTTACTGCGAGAAGCCAATGTCCCACACCATCCCCCAAGGCTTCGAGATGGTGCACGCGGCCCAGGCCAACAAACGCATTGTGCAAATCGGTTCCCAGCGCGTCAGCTCCGCTCTGTGCGCGAAGGCCCGCGAGATGGTGCAGTCCGGCGCCATCGGCGATGTTGAAATGGTGGAACTCAGCCTCGGCCGCAACAGTCCCACCGGCGCCTGGGTCTATCCGCCCCCGCTCGATGCGTCCCCGCAGAATATCGACTGGGACACCTGGCTGAATGATGCGCCCAAAATTCCATTCGATCCCGTGCGATTCGCCCGCTGGCGCTGTTGGAAAGAGTATGGAACCGGCGTCGCCGGCGACCTGATGGTCCATCTGATCAGCGGCATGCTGTTCACGTTGGGCTGGAATGAAGCGCCCCGCTCGGCAACCGCGTTGGGCGGCATCTTTCGCTGGAAAGATGGCCGCAACATGCCCGATCTGCATACGGTCTTGTTCGATTACCACGGCATACCGGTTTATGTCCGGCTCAGCCTCGCCGGCGCGACGCCGGAATTAGCCCGCTTCATTGGTCCCAAAGGCATTCTGGACGCCACCGGCGGGCAGCTATCCTACATACCGCAGACCGGAGAAGATAACTCCCCGAGTTACTACTCAGGCAGTTTCCCCCAGCCCATGCGCTCTCAATATCAACAGCAATGGTACGCCGAGCATGCCGTCGTTCCTGGTCGCGAGCCGATTTCTGACACGAATGTCTTCCGCGGCGACGATTGGGACGATCTGCGTCCGCACCTCTGGAACTTCTTCCAAGCGGTTCGCAATCGAACTGCCGTGGCGGAAGATGCTGTTTTCGGTAATCACGCTGCCATCGCCTGTCACATGGCCAACGAATCCTATTTCCGCAAAGCTCCAGTTCGATTCGATGATCTGCAACACCAGCTGTCCTGAAAAATTAGCGAATTTGCAGCTCGCTGTCTTGTTACTGTCGCCTTGCTGAAATACGCCCATGTCCACGGAATACCTCCAAAGTGAGCTGACCAGCGGCCTCGAAACATCACCGCAATTGGATGCGCAGCCCCCCTCGCTGCGTCTCCGTTGGGTCAAATGGGACAGTGGTTTTCGCAATCGCGACCTCCGGCCCGGAGACGCGATCGTAGCTGTGAATGGTAAGCGCATCCAAAAACCTGCCACTCCGGAGGACGCACAGAAAATCCTTCCCACGTTAGTCGGCCAGTATGCGGAATCCCAGACTTGGGCCGCTCTGAATGCGAAAGACGGCGCGCCAGTCACCCTCACAATTCGGCGGCGAAACTATCCCGGCGTGGGCTGGAAGGAACTCGACGTGCCAGGCCAGATTCTCGCGCTCAGAAGTTGGCGCGACGACGCCAATGAGCCGATTTTCGGACCCGGAGGGCCCGGCTTCATGGTTCAGGACGAAGGACTCACTTTGTCCTGGAGCAATTGGTACGACGATAATTTCATAAATCAGCTCGCGGACATTCTCGATGGCGGCCTCGAACGGCCAAGCCTCAACACCCGCTACGAACTCCAGCGTTTACTCGACCGAAAAGCTGCTCTCGATTTCCTCGTCGCTCACTACCCGGGCCCATTCGCCGACGCCGTGAAAGCGGATTATGCCGCAGCGCTGGCCATCGTCAGCGGCGAATACAGGGAGATTACAGCGGTCGATCTCGAATATCGACGCGAAGAGGACGAACGCATTCGTACGGTTTCCGGAAAAGGTCAGGCGGCTTGGAACGCGTTCACTGCCGCGCACGCCCCTGACACTATCTCAGCGTTCCCCGCTATTGACCCCATCTCCGGCGACCGCACCTCCGTCGCCGGCAAACTTGTCGTGCTTCCTCCCATCGGAAACAGTAATTGGATCAGCGAAGCACATCATACCTATTTCACGTTTGGCAACGAAAACGATGGTTGGTATATCGCCGATGCCGAAGCTCCCGGCGCACAGCAAATGCTCGAAGCCGCTGAACGTTATCGAAAGTTCGTAAGCCCCAGTCTGCCAAACCAATTCACCATAATTGGGCGTATTTTGCCCAATCCGCGCCTTGTCGTTGTAGATGGGCGCGGTGAATTTGGTCTGCAGATTGACGTTGTCGCCGCCATGGTGGGAGACGCGATGTTCGTTGATGTCTCTGCCGGCCCGCCTGGCGAAGTGCTCTTCACTGGCGAAGAGCAGTTCCGCCATGCAGCGGGTGCAATGCCCCCCGATTCCGCCTCGCCTGCAGACGTAATGACGGCGTTGATTGCCGCCATCAAGCACGCTGATCAGCCGCTTTGGAAATCGCTGTTTGCCGATTGGTATGTGTCCTATCTGGACGACGGCCGCGCCGTCTTGCATCCCTATGAAGACCGCTTGGAAGACGAATACTGGGAACAATCCCGACGCTCTATTTTGGGCAAAGTCTATGCCGCCTCCGTGGTCTGGACAGGCGACCCTCGCACCATCATGACGGGCCAGGAGTTCCCGGGCGCGCCGCTGCTCGAGGAAGTAGACGTGGAAATTGAGCATACTGGCCTCTTCGACGGTGAGTACCGCACGTTCAGCGATGTCACCGTGAACCGTCTCTGGCAGTTGCAGCGCCTCAACGGCGGACCTTGGCGTATTAGCTCCGTACAAAATCTATAGGTGCAGAAATGCCATACGACAGCAGAATCAAAGAGCTGACCGACCGCTATACCGTCCTCATGGGCAAAGGCACTTTTGAGGAAATGACGCGTATCAAGTCCGCTCTCGACGCCTACACTCAGAAGCGCAACGACATGCTGCCTTCCTTGATTCTGCAGGTCACCAGCACCACCGATATTCCGATCAAAGACTCCTGGGGTCCTAAGTTGGAGGAAACACGCAAGGCCCTGGACGACATCTTGAGGGGAATGCTGGATTCAGTTAACAATCCAAGTGCCGCGGCCTTAGCTTTCCAGGGCCAGGCACGCGTGGAAGATAACCTGTTCTTCTCCGGCTTGGCCGCGCTTAAGCTCGATACCGCTCGTGACAGCATTCTCGCGCTATCCGCGAATCTCCTTACCTACATCGCCATTCTAGATACCAAGTGGGGCAGTACGAGTGACAAGGATAAAGAGGTTGAGCAACAGGAAGAGCAGCTCATGCGCGAGCTGAACGATTCCACCAAGCAGTCGATCAACGATGGCAACACAGCATTCAATCGCGCGGGCCCAATCATTAGCGACACCGTAGAAAAAACTCTCAACTTCTACAGGGACATTACCAGTACTACTAAAGCTGCTATTGCCGACTACCTCAAAACCGCCGGCGATGGTACGGAAGTCTCAAACATGAATGCCGAGATGTGGGCTACGTTCTTTGTAACGGCCTTCGATCCTGGTAAATGGGTGCAATCAATGTTGCAGCCTACGCTGGACTCCAACCTCCAGACTTTTCTCGAAGCCATCGCCGGGCAGATTCGCGCCGCCTTGCCACTGGTAAATGGCTTTTTCGCCGAGCGAGTGGGCAAGCTTCGCAACCTTGTTCCCAATCAGGCGGCCGTTCTGGTGATCTTCTCCGATACCCGCAAAGAGGCTGATGATTTTGTCCGTAATCACGGTCTCAACATTGCTAAGTCTACGTACGACACCGTCTCTAGCGGTCTCGATTCGTGGGTCAGCGCACAAAGTGGAGCCAACGCAAGCGATGCTTCTGCCATCAAAACGGATATGATCAACCGCTTCCGCGACCGCGTCGACATTCTCGCCAATGCGTTCAATGAGTTCGTTCGCAACAATAACGGGAAATTCTTCAGCACCGTCAGCAGCGATGTGGAACAGCAGTTCATCGACTCTGCGTTTTGGGACGATGCCACGCGGCAGGCGGAAGCCTGGGATCTCGAAGCCAACCTAAGTTTTTATTACGATGGTCTAACCAAGTTTCTGCCCGCCCTGCAAAGCGCGTTCGCTCAGTTGAGCTACAACATTTCCGAATTGCCCATTCCCATTCAAGAAGTCTACTTGGCGAATGTGACGGAAGCCCAGCGCCGGTTTTTAGATCAGATTGGCGCCAAAATAGAAGAAGCTAAAGCGAACATAGATAAGGCTAGAAATAGCGCCCGCACGAGCGACGTGAAGCAGGCCATCGATCGCCGTCCGTTGCAAGCCATCTTGCGAGGTTGAGTTTTTGCCTCTTTCAATAATGAAATCTCCAACGGAACTCCGCATAAATTTGTCGCGGATCGTTGTAGTGAAATCCTCCAAACGTCAGGCTATTGTCCAGTAACACCCGGCGATTGGCCACATTCAGAGCGGTCAACGAAACCCTGTACTTCCCCTCGCCGAAAGTTTTCCCCACTGCAATGTCAATCGTTGTGTGGGGGGGCAAATAGGCTCCCGGGTATTGTGAATCGGGCATTCCGTTCGTGAATCCGGAACCGTAGTACACGTTCGTGGATGCGAATGTCTGCCACGGAAGAGTCGTATAGAAACCCGCGTTCAGCGTGTTTCGTTGATCGTGGTCCACCGGGGCATAGGACGTCCCGACCAACACGGGGCATGCATCCGTCACGGGAACAGGACAGATCAGGCCTCCCGTGATGGGACCTTTGGCCTGCGCGATCTGATTGGAATACGCCAAGTGCACTTGGGCGCGATTCCAAAGGCGGGGAGAACGCAGTGTCGTTTCCCAGGCTTGTATCAGAGCGCCAGCCCAGGTAACGGGCCAGAAGATGTTCGATTCGCCGATATTGCTGTGATCCAGCCAGTTCGTCGCGCGAGTCTGGAAAGAATCTTCGGCCAGCACCCAGCCGCGAAACGGAATTGAAACGCCGAACTGATATTCGTGATCGCGCTCTCCCTTCAAGGGGGCGAAAGTCAGAGTCTGGCTGGTGGCTAAATTGAGCAGGGGACCGGTGGCAGTCAAGAGGGGAGGCGCTTGATAGAAGTCGCCATAGAAGGCATGCAATACCCAGTTGATCTTCGGAACTCGGAGGGCAATCCCATAGCGCGGGTCGGTCGCGTTCTCCGTCACTCCGGGTTGCATTCCGGCTCCGGGCGTGGTGAAGTGCGACTCGCGTAGACCCACGATTAGGGTCAGCCACGAAGTCGGCTTGAACCGATCGCTGATGAATTCTTCGGCCAGACCGCCGGTTACCGAGGCCCTTGATGGGTCGAAGTTTTGACAGCTCGGGGCGCAATCCGTGAAAACGTTGTTAAAGTAGTTGGCCTGATGCTGGGCAAATCCGTACAGGCCCGCTTGAATGTCGTTGTACTTCAGACTGGTTATATCGACGCTCGCTTGCGCACCCGCGTAATTCGCGGTCTGGTGCACAGTCGAGATCACTGGCACATCGTTCGTGCCGCCGTTGTAGTCGGCCGCGTTGAAATGATAGAAAGGTGAAACCGTAAGCAGCAGGTTCGGATTGAATGTGTGGATCCAGGAGAAGGTGACGTAACCGTCGGGTTCACGTTCGCTATCGCGAAGCCCGTAACTGGGGTAGTCCTGATTGCCGGCTGAGTTAGGATCCGGATCGATGGGGATCTGATAATAATCCTGGCGCAGCGAGGCGACCAGCCGGAACTGGTTCGCGGAATTGGCGTTGAAGATGAACGACGCAAAACCCCCGTAACCATTGTCCGCATCGTGAACGACCTGACCGATAGGGGCCTGCAGACCGTAATTGCTACGATCTCCAGTCACGCTCGCGTAATAGGCGAAGCGGTCTGTGTGACCTCCGAGATTGAATTGATCGTTCGTTTGATACCAGTTCCCGAAAGAGGTAACCAGTTCCGCCTCGTTGTCACGTTCGAATCCAGTGCGCGGAACGACGTTGAAAATCCCGTACGTACGGTCCCCGTAGCCGGCATCGTAACTACCTCGCTGAACTTCGAGATAGTCAATGTCCTTGGGATCAATCTGCGGACCGAGATTGCTGGCGATATTGGTATTGGGTATCGGCACACCATCGATAAGCCAGCCCACCTGATGGCCGCCGCGCATGTGCAGCATGTCGTGGGTGACGTACGAACCCGGCACAAAGTCGGTGATCATTGCCATGCTGTTGGTGCGGCCGGCGCCGGGAGTATTTTCAATGTCCCTGCGATCCACAAGAGTGGTGGGAGTTACCGAATCTGTCGCGACCGATTCAGCCTGACCCACCACGACGGTAGATTGATTTACCGTTGCGAGGGCGAGTTGAAAGTGAAGGATCGGCGCTGAGTTGGAATCTACCGTGACGACCTGCTCCGATGTCTCGAATTTTGGCTGTGCAACTGTAATTCTGTAGTCGCCTACCGGTACCGCGACAAACGAAAATTCACCGTTATCGTTCGTTTGCGCGGTTTGAGACCAGTCTGAGGTAGCCGACTGCAGCTTCACCGATGCCCCGAGCAAAGGCCGATGCTGCGGGTCGTGCACGATACCTTGAATTCTTCCAAAGATCGTTGCGTGAAGCAGAGGGCCGATCAATATGAAGAGGGCCACGCATAAAAGAACTCGGTTGGATATAAATTTGCTCACTTCTTCCTCTCGAATAAACACACTTCTACTGCTGACTAAGTAGTTGTATAAGGTCGCTTAGGAGAAGAAGGAGGGAGGCCCGCGCTTCTGGCGGCTGCGTGCAAAGGAGATGCGGAAGCGGGCTTCAGTCTGTTCCTGCGCAGCGGGATGACTGACGAGTGCACCGAAAAACAACTGCGAGGCTTTCGGCAAAAACGCGGAAGGATTTATCGCGGTAGAACTGGCAGGCTGGAGCAAAGGAAACTGATCGCATACCGAATAAATTCCCGGTGCGGTATCCGCGCCGCCCGGTTCCGAACGCATAGCGCACTTGTGCTTGCCGTGCGCCCGACAGCATGCCGGAAGCGGGATGGTACGAGTGGAATTAGTGAAGGCCGGAGCAATCGGCAGGAAGCCGGTTACGCTCAGGAGCAGAATGGCCCACGCTCGTTGCACTCTCCTGATTGTACTCGGATGTTCCGGCCATGTTTGCAGTGGATCATTGTTCCTACACTCGTCTTCAATCCGGTGATACATTGGATATACGGAGTGGCGGATGGTCAAGAAGCTAACAAAGCACGGGAACAGTCTCGCACTCATAATTGATCGTCCGATTTTGGACCTGCTTAGGATTGATCCCGATACGCCGCTTGAAGTTAGCACTGACGGTAAGCAACTGATCGTCGCGCCGGTGAAGCCGTCAGCCAGACGCAAGAAGTTCGAAGCAGCCCAGGAATGGGCACACAAGCAGTACGAGAAGGCTTTCCGTAAGCTGGCCGAGTGAGGCGGACTTAGCCTTTGTGGATCCGGCATTCTTGTCTTTAGATGAAGTGTTGGAGATCCACGAGCAGCAGATTGAATGATACGGCGGCTCTGCGGGATTACGCGATGTGGGCGGACTAGAATCGGCTATCGCTACACCTCAGGCTACCTTCGGCGGCACATTCCTACACAGTTCCATTCCTTCGATGGCGGCGGCGTATCTTTTCCATCTTTGCCAGAACCACGCGTTTGTCGACGGCAACAAGCGAGTGGGTGCGAACGCAGCCATCACGTTCCTTTTGCTGAACGACTGGGAACCGAGTTTTGATTCTGACGAGCTCATAGAACTTGTCCTATCCGTAGCGTCAGGCCGAATTGGCAAGCAGCAACTGATCGTGATCTTTGAGGCCCGCTGTGAACCGCAGGGAAACTACTGATCCGCACCAAGTTCCATCACGCGATGGTGACTACGTCCGGCTTACTCGCCATACGCGCTGCGCCGGCCGCTGGCTTTGTCCCGAAGATCTGGTCTACAGTCATCGGCGGCTTGTCGAAGTGCCCGTGCCGTTCCCAGCGATTGGGGAAGAATATCTTGATCCCTCGAAAATGGATAGAGGGGTACTCCTGGGTGTCTGTCATTCGATTGTATTTCAAGATTTTCATGGCCGGGCTTCCCAGGCCGTCGGCATCAATAACCAGTTCCACGTTTGGATAGCTCTTTAGCGTTTTCTTTTGCTGAATCATGTATGGAACCCCGTCATGAACGGCAGCATCTCCGAATTGGTGCACGATGAGGATCTTTTTTGTTTTCAGACCCTCGCTCTCCACGTACGCGTTAAGGATTTCCTGCACCGCATTGATGTCCGATGCCGAGACGGTGCCAATGGGAATGCCGGGATCGGGTTGGTCCTTGGTGGCGTGGAACTCCGGGTCGATTGCCACATGCACGTTCTCGTATTTAAGGTACCCCTGCTCTTTCATGTGATTGACCTGGTCAATCGGACTGGATCGACCCAGCTGGGTATCTAAAATCACCACCCAGCCCCTCTGTGCCGCAGGCTCGATGTATGTCTTGACTAGATCGCCGCTCAAGTACTGCACGCATTCGCCTTTTTTGGTGCACGGTATAGCCAGCGCGTATATAAGATGAATACCGATCGTTACTCCCTTGCTGTCATTCGCGCCTGCGATACTCTGCAGCCAGGGCTTCGCATCAGCGGCCATGGCATCAAATCCGTCGTAAGTTCCCAAGCGTCCAAGGATCGGTGCCATGCCGAAACCGCGGCCATAAACGGTGAACAGCGTCTTGGTCTCGAGCAGGCCTGTCCGGGAGACCGTTGGCGTGCCGGCGCGTAAAAGCCAACCGGTCCCGGCCAGTGCCAGAACAACTCCGAAAGCCGCAATTATCTTCGTGGAAAAGCCGCGCTCATTTGTCAAAAGACCACCTCACCAAAACGAACCGGGCTGCCGGCCCGCAATTGTGCCTTTAAAGAAACATATCGGTCTCAGACGGTACTCATCCGCGATTTTGATAGAGCCCAGCTGCCCGGCAACGGCGATAAAGTAGTGGATCATGTCTAATCGTGTTGCTGTGCTGGGCGGTGGCGTCGCCGGATTGAGTGCGGCTCATGAACTGGTCGAGCGTGGCTTCGACGTCACGGTTTATGAGCGGCAGGATGTGTTTGGCGGGAAAGCGCGCAGCCTGTCGGTCTCTAATACCGGAACTGATGGACGCCGAGATCTGCCGGGAGAACATGGGTTCCGCTTCTTCCCCGCCTTTTACAAGCATCTTCCCGACACGATGTCGCGCATACCGGATCCGGGCAACACCAGCGTCTTCAACAACCTGGTACATGCCACTCGAATTCTGGTGGCGCGCGCTGGAAAGCCGGCGCTAGTGCTCACGGCTCGCATCCCGCAGAACTTGCAGGATTGGGGTCTGGTCTTTCAGGAAATCTTTGGCGGAATCGGAGTCCCGGATGATGAGGTGCTGTTCTTCACCGACCGCATTCTCACCCTGCTGACCAGTTGCCCGGAAAGGCGGCTCACCGAATACGAAAACATTTCGTGGTGGACATTCATCGATGCGGCGAACCGCTCAACCGCTTACCAGACGCTTCTCGGAAAAGGACTGACACGCTCGCTGGTTGCGGTCCGCGCGCAGCAAGGCAGCACGCGCACGGTTGGTTATACCTTTCTGCAACTGCTCTATGGACTACTCACCTATGGAGGGTTTGACCGGCTGCTGAACGGCCCCACCAACGATGTTTGGCTGCAGCCCTGGACTACTTATCTGCGCGCCAAAGGTGTGAAGTTTTGCAACAACACGCTCGTGAAATCGTTTGTGGCGTCGGAGGCGGGAGTTACTTCTGTCCTGGCCCAAAGTAATGGACAGGATCTGACAATTACGGCGGATTACTACATCGCGGCCATGCCGGTCGAGGCCATGACGCCGCTCGTGAATGACCGGATGAAAGCGCTGGCGCCCTCGATCGCCAATCTCAATAAAATTGAGACCGCCTGGATGAATGGCATTCAGTTCTACCTGAATCAGGATGTGCCGCTGGACTTCGGGCATACCCTGTATGCCGATTCCCCCTGGGCGCTGACCTCAATTTCGCAGAAGCAGTTCTGGAAGACTGGAACGCTGGCGGAATTTGGCGATGG
This sequence comes from Terriglobia bacterium, assembly GCA_963758445.1. Classification (GTDB taxonomy): domain Bacteria; phylum Acidobacteriota; class Terriglobia; order Bryobacterales; family Bryobacteraceae; genus Bog-105. Next base: position 55,285 of record CAVWVR010000022.1, on the reverse strand, counting down.
CAGCATGGGTGGAATCCTGTCGGTCGACATATCGGATTGGCAGACGCCTGGCATCTTCTACGGAAAGACTGCCATGCAATGCTCCGCTGCGGAGATTGAAAAAGAGACTTGGGAGCAAATGAAAGTACACCTGAATGTGACTGGCGCGGAGGTGCTGCAGGACCAGAACCTGTTGCAATGGTTCCTCGATCCCGATGTGCAATTCCCGAATCCCACGGCAGTCACGAATCTGGAGCCGCTGATGATCAATACCTCAGGCTCGTTGCAATATCGCCCGGAGGCGAGTACCGAAATTCCCAATCTGTTCTTAGCTTCTGATTATGTGAAGACCTATACTGACGTTGCCTGTATGGAGGCCGCGAACGAGGCGGCGCGCCGCGCGGTCAACGCGTTATTGGATCGCGCCGGATCGAGCGCCACGCGCGCGACGCTCTGGCCCTTGTCGGAACCTGAAGCGTTTCAGCCGTTGGTGGACTATGACCGCCTGCGCTTCAAGTTGGGGTTGCCTCATGCGGCCTTCGCCTTGCCGCCAGTTTTGGGGTGAAAAAATCCGCGTGAAAATCCCGGGACTGGCTAAGCTTCCCCGAGCGCTCTGCAAGCGAGCGGCATATTCAGGGTTGCCACTCATTTGATCTCCCCCGTAGTCTAAACCACGCCCGCCGGTTCCAGCGCTCTCTCACCAATCTGCTGGCGCCACAGAGCATAGTAAAGGCCTCCGCCCGACAGCAAATCATCATGGCTCCCCTGTTCCACAATCCTGCCGCGTTCCAGAACGTAAATTCGGTCGGCGTGCATCACCGTCGAGAGCCGGTGCGCAATGAGTATCGTCATCACATCGGCGCGTTGACCCACATCCCGAATGGTGCGCGTAATCTCCTCTTCCGTAATGGAATCGAGCGACGAAGTAGCTTCATCGAACACCAGCAGTCGCGGCCTGCGAAGCAGGCGCGCGCGATCGACAGGCGCTGCTTTTCGCCGCCGGAAACTTTCACTCCGCCTTCGCCAATCAACGTGTCGAGTCCCTTGTCGGCTCGCGCCAGCAGCGAATCCGCGGCCGACCGCCGCAGCACATCCAGACACTCCGCATCACTCGCATCCGGCTGAACAAAGAGCAAGTTCTCGCGAATGGAGCCCGAAAATAACTGCGTGTCTTGCGTGACGAACCCAATCTGCTTCCGCAACTCGTCAGGATCAATCGACGTTGATTCCGCGCCGTTGTACAGCACCGTTCCGCGCTCGGGCGTATACAGTCCCACCAGCAGCTTCACCAGTGTCGTTTTGCCTGCTCCCGAGGGCCCCACAAACGCTACCGTCTCCCCACGCGTCATTTGAAAACTGACATCGCTCAACGCAGGCCGAGTGGCTGTCCTGTGCTTAAAAGAGACCCCATCAAACGCGAGTGACTCCAGTTTCCCCAACGAAATCGGGTCCGCGGGCTTCGGCTCCGGTTCCATGGACATCAGTTCCTGCAGGTTGTTCAGAGAAGCTTCAGTCTCGCGATAGACGTTGATGATGTTGCCCAATTCCTGCAGCGGCCCAAAGATAAAGAACGAATAAATGAACAACGAAAAGAACTGGCCCACCGTAATCCGCTGCGTAAAAATCAGGTACAGCATCATAAAGAGGATGCTGGTGCGCAGCAGGTTCACCACTGTGCCTTGCAGAAAGCTTAGGCTGCGAAGGTAGCGGACTTTCTTCATCTCCAGGTCCAGAATCTTGCCCGTGGTGGAATTCAGGCGGTTGATCTCCTGCCGTGCCAGGCCGAGCGTCTTCACCAGTTCGATATTCCTCAGCGACTCCGTCGTCGATCCGGCCAGAGCCGTTGTCTCCGATACGATCTTCTTCTGGATTTTCTTGATGCGCCGGCTCAACACGGAACTGATGAAGCCGAGTACCGGCACCGTCAGCAGATAAACCGGAGCGATCACCCAATACACGCGGAACGCGTAGATGGTTACGAAAACGATTCCCACTAATGAGGTGAAGAGGACGTTGACGGCGGATGTAATGAAGCGCTCCACATCGTTGCGCGCCTTCGTCAACTTGCCCAGCGTTTCGCCGCTGCGTTGATCTTCAAACACCTGGTACGGCAGCGACAACGAGCGTTGGACGCCATCGGCATACAGGTTGGCCCCGGTGCGTTGAACAATGACATTCACAAAGTAGTCCTGGAAATTTTTGGCCACTCGGGAGATGAAGGCGACGCCCACCGCCGCTCCTAGCAGCAAGCTGACACCGCGCAGGAACTGTGTGGTTGTGTACTGGTGGTACTTAGTCGCGTAACGATCAATCACGAGCCGGAAAATCGCCGGGTCGAGCAGCGAAAAGATCTGATTGATCGCGGCCAGCAGCAAGGCCAGAGCGGCCAATTTCCAATAAGTCTTCAGATATCGGGTAAGGAGCTGCATTACCGTAGCGTGTATTTAACGTCGATCAAAGCCGAGACAATGTATCTTCGCCGAACCATTGCCCGTATTTTAGGGTATGCCGGTCGGCGCTCCCCGATTCGGCATCTGCAGTCGTCGACCGAGGTGAGGACATTCTCTCGCGGTAGCCGTATAAATCTAGCCGAGCCGCGCGCGCGAGCAAGCGGTGATTAGCCGAAGCAAGGGCCAGCATGGTGCTGCCAACGAGACGCGAGCGTTACTAATGGGATACGTAAGCGTTCACAGTTGTGTGAAAACACACGTAACTCAACGTATCTGTCATTCGTGACTAATCTATGATCGAGCTATGGAGACTGCCCCGTTCTTCGACGACGACTTTAAGGCCGCGGTTCGGTTAGCCGGCGCTCGTGCAAGAATCGAAACTCTTCAGGCGGGAGTCCCAGTCTTTTATCGAGATTCCAGGAGAAACCTGGACGTCATGGAGCATCCGAGCGGTCGAAAATACGAGGTCCGTTTCCTAGCTGGCGCACCAGGCGATCAAAATTACGAAGTGTTAAGAGAACTGGACGAGACAGCCGCCTAACGGGTGCCTGTTCTTACGATTTTTGCGGGCCCAAACGGTTCGGGTAAGAGCAGCATCATCCGCCGTGTCGATTTTGCTGGCCGTAACCATTTATTGGAAGCCGACGCGATCGCAAGCAGAATGCATGTGACGGACCCCGGACTGGCAGCGATGAGCGCGGGTCGGGAGGTCGTTCGCAGAACCCAAGAATACCTGCGGTCCGGACAGGACTTCGCAATCGAAACCACCTTGTCGGGAAGCTGGACGACCCGCGCCATAAAGGAGGCTTTGGCTCGACAGTTCTTCGTTCGGTTGGTCTATATCTGTGTGGATAACTGCGAGCAAAGCATCCGGCGGGTTCATGAGCGCGTGGCTCAAGGGGGCCACAATGTTCCCGATCACGATGTCCGCCGCCGCTACGCCAGAAGTCTTTCCAATCTCAAGCAGGTAGTGAACATCGTAGATGAATCGATCGTCTATGACAACTCAGGTCCGGAGCCGAGGCTGATACTCGAGATCCGATCGGGCCGTATCGTAAGCATGTCCAGCGGATTGACTGCGTGGGCTCATGACTTGCTGGAAAGGGTGCGCCAATAGATCCGGACAAGAAGCCTCAAAAACGCGCATACAACCAGTCGTAACCCAATGTCGCAATGCGAAGTCCACGTCAGATACAGCGTGCGGTTCACCAACAGCAGCGCAGCCCGTTCGGCATACTGCTTCGGATCGAACGCGGGCGCATCCGCGTAAGTCGCCGCAATCTCCCTCGGTCCGCCAAGTTGTTCCGCGCCAGTCTGCAAATCGAGCGCATGCAGTCTCTGCCGGTACTGCCCCTGCGTATCCTTAGTCATCGCGACCGCATAAAGCAAGCCATGTGGCCCCTGTTGGCGATCGATCACCGGCGTCGCCGTAATCCCGATCTCCGGCGTAATCTGGCTGCAGTTTCGATTGTCGGAAGTGGTTTCGCCCGCGCCCAGCAAGCGCACGTGCCAGAACTCCTGTCCCGAATCCGCATCGAACGCATACACGCTGTCATGCTCAGTCGCGACGAACAACACGTTCCGCGTTCCCCGATTTGGCATCTGCAGGCCGTGTACGTACAACGGTTCCGCATCGACTTTCCCGTCAACCGCAATGACAAACAACTTGCCGAAAGTCTTTGTACTGACGTTTGCGGGCGTGAGCACCAACTCCCGCAGGTTCTGCCCAGTCCGCGCGACATCGTTGTGCCAGGTGAGGACATCCTGTCCCGCAACACTTCCCCCAATACTCGAGACCCAAACAGCCATCACCAACGTCGCTGTCCGCATGTGGGTATTCATCCCCCGCCGTTACGCAATATCGAATCGTGGCGGTCAGTGCTCCTGCCGCGGAAACTTGACTAGGAACTCGTATTGCCGTCCCGCCGTATCGGGACCGGCCGTGATCCTGCTGTCCAAGTGGAGCAGGAGTCTCTCTTTGTCATAGCGAGGCCAGTGGGCCAGCCCTTCGCCGTTGGGGTCTCCAGTGCGTGCGAAATTCGCCCAATAGCGCGTCATCTGTTCGCTCAATTGCCGGTCTTGCGGCCGCCACTGGGCCCCACGCCGAGTGTCCAGCGTGCCGAACACATATTCGAGCTCGTCAGAGTGGAACGCATACTTTCCCTCAGGATGAACCTCGCTCGCCGGTGCGGCCAATTCGAAACGGTAGCGGTAAACCGGCGCTGCGCCAGTCTGGACCTGGGCTTCGATCCACTTCCACGTTCCGAGAGCTATGAACTGCGCCGTAGTCAAAGCATCAGCCGACTGAACGGCCCCGTCATCGCTTTTTCCCGGAAATGCCGCCAGGAACTCATCAGCCCCCTTCCCATAATGGTCTGCCGCAAATGTCTTCCACTTTTCTGAAGTCATCCCCTTGGACAACGTGCCCGCCCTTTCGTCATGATTCCATCCGGCGAGCAGAGGGACATGCGCCTGCTTGCCCGCGGCATAGGTCTCAGGAATCCCTTCCGTCAGCAAGCTGCCGTCGATCACGGGCGTAAACCATCCGACTCCCTTCTTCTGTGCCTCCTCAACCAGCCTGGCGGTGGGCATCTGGCGCAACTCTGCCAGGCCTCGTACACCTAACGAATCCACCCACGCCTGATCGCGCTGCATTCGAGCGGCTAGCGACCCCGCTGGCAGCAGGTCGCTGAAGGCCGCGCCGCTCTCGCCGATCGCCTTGTGGAATAGCCCTTGTGCCCCGGGCGCTGCCATCAACGTACTCACCGCAAACGAGCCTGCACTCTCGCCGAAGATGGTGATGTTGTCCGGATCACCGCTGAACCGGGCGATGTTGGCCCGCACCCAACGAAGAGCCGCGACCATATCCATCAGGCCGTAGTTGCCCGCCGACCCGCCACCCTCTTTTCCAAGGTCCTCGCTAGCCAGAAACCCGAAGAGGCCGAGCCGGTAGTTGATCGTCACCAGCACCACCCCCTGAGCCGGCAACGACGAGTTGGTGTAGCGCGGCTCCGAGCCCGCGCCGGCCGTGTAGCCGCCGCCGTGAATCCAGAACATCACCGGCAAACGGCTATTGGCATTGGCTGTAACAGGAGCGTAGACGTTGAGGTAAAGACAATCTTCGCTGGGCCCGGCATCCAGAAAGAGATAATCTTTCCAAATCTGCCATTGCTCGCAGCGCGAGCCGAATTTGGTCGCATCGCGCACGCCATCCCAGGCGGTCGACGGTTGCGGCGCTTTCCAGCGCAGCGGGCCCACAGGCGGAGCAGCATAAGGCAGACCAAGAAACGCCTGAACCTTCCCGCCGCTGATCAGCTTACCCTCGACTTCACCCTGTGCAGTACTCACCCTGGGCGGACCAGCAGCCGCATGCCCACCAGCGCAAATCGAAAGCGCCATAACGGCCATGGCCGATGCCAAACGCACTGGCTGAAACATCTTCAAAACTCTCCTGTGACTCGGCTCAGGTCGACTTCTGCCGCCGGGCTCCGGTCGGGTTCTTTGAGCGGTTCAAGTATACGCTCATGAGTCTCGGGCATTCGACCGGCCCGTCTTTCATCGTGCGGGCACAGTTTCAAGGAACACCGGTTCAGACGGCCGGTCTTGCTGGGGATTCCCCCGGAAACGCAGATTCCAGTCGACATGGACTTGTTCGGTCCTAATCTGACAAGCTCCCGACAACCGGCCTGAGTACACGAATCGGCTGAGACACCTCTTATCGGTGCCTCGGTGAGCGTGCCAAAGACCGCGAGTAGAGCGGCCCGCAAGCGAATTGGCCCGGAACATTTCCCGGATTTTTGTTTCAGGCGATACTGAGATGAGCCCCCAAAGCTGGTTGGAAAGGCCGCGAGGTGTTTTGGGGGCCGTTTGGACGTATGGAGGACGTGCGGGAATCTCTCCACAGATTGCAGTCGTATGGTCGACGCCGCCCATGCACGGCTGGTAACCAAGGAAGACGAGTTGCTGTTGTACGTGGAAACAAAGCGCCTCATAAGCGTTTTGAAAAGCGAGATTGAATATGGGGTTCAAGCAGCATTGCATGACGCCGATTGGACCGAGCGAACGGACTTCTATTTGATGAGCGACGCGACAAGCCCAGCAGCGAGCGGCCCCGCTGGCCCCCGGTTCGAGGCCCAGGTCGGGGCTGCGTACTTACTGGCAATGCTCGTCGGTGCCGAACCGCGCGGGTTACCGGGAACGATCATCGAACGCGTCGCGTTTCAAAAAGCCGCCGAGGGACATCCCATGGACGACGTGATTGTGCATGCCCGTGACCATCAAGGCAAAATTGCAACGCTCGAAATTCAGGTCAAGCGGACGGTCACTTTCGCTCCGAGTGACGAAGTCTTCAAGGCGGTGGTGTGCCAAATCGCCGAAGCCGCTAAGAATCCGGCGTTTACGTCTTCGCAATATGAATTAGGCATCGCGGTCTCGCGCAGCTCCTACAAGATCGACGGACCGTATCAGGATGTGTTGAGCTGGGCGAGGCAATTGGGGGATGCCCGTACTTTCATCAACCGGATCAACCGTCCTGGCTCGGCGAACGATGACATGCGAAGCTTCGTCAACACATTCCGCCAGCATCTAGAGAGTGCGGGAGCCGCGAATGACGACGAGGCGGTCTGGCGGATTCTAAGGCGGCTTTGCATTTTGCCCTTCGACTTCGCGTCACCTGGCTCCGCCGCCGAACAACTCGCCGAAGAGCGTGCCCTGCGCGCTCTTCATCATGAGGGTGGCGGCCAAGCGGCGGTGCTTTGGAAAGTCCTGACCGATCTTGCGCTCGATATCGCGAAATCGGGCGGGGACAGATCAAAAAGCGAGCTGATCGCGGATCTTGTGAAGTTGAAGTTCCGGCTTGCCGGAGACCGCCAGACATTTCAGGCGCGTCAGGCGCTGGCGGAAGCCTCCGCCCATGTCCTGGCCGATATTCGCGACAGCGTCGGCGATGTGAAGCTGACAAGACAAAGCCGCATCGATGCTATCCGTCTGGCGTTGGACAAGGGACGCTACGTCGAAATCCGGGGTAATGCGGGTGTCGGGAAGTCGGCGCTCCTCAAGCATTTTGCCGAACAGCTCTCGGCGGAGACAACAATCATTGCGCTCAGTCCGGCACGAACGCCAGCGAAAGGTTGGCTGGCCCTGCGCGCCGTGTTAGGCATTGACGGCACTGCCCGCGACCTCTTGGTCGATCTTGCCGCAGGCGGCAGTGCCATCTTGTTCATTGACGGGTTGGATTTTTTCGCAGAACAGGAGCGGTTGACGGTGAAAGACCTCGTGCGCGAGGCCGCGGGCATACCGGGATTGTCGCTAATCGTGACGACGCGCCGTGATTTCGGCGTTATCGAGGAGAACTGGCTTCCGGCAGCGGCGCTGGAGAAATTAGGAAGGGTTGAACCCGTCATCGTCAACGAACTCACCAAGGACGAGATCAACGAGCTGGGCAGCGCGGCCCCGCAGCTCATGGCGCTTTTGTCGGACAGCCATCCTGCGCGACATGTCGCCCTCAACTTGTTTCGGCTGTCGCGTCTGGCAAGGCGTCCCGCGCACGCGCCGACGTTGCGGACGGAGGCGGAAATGGCGCGGGAATGGTGGCAATCGGCAGATGGCACAATGGATCAACCGGGCCATCGTGATCGAGCCCGCGTCTTGAAAGCGCTCGCCGAACAGGCGCTCGCGGGAGCGGAACGCCTGACGGTGAAGGACATGCCTGCGGTAGCTGTTCAGGCGCTTATCGGAAGCGAAGGTCTTCAGGACCTGGGCGATGACCGCGTGGCATTCCGCCACGACGTTCTCCGGGAATGGGCCGTCGCTAACCTGCTGCTTTCCGATGAGACGCTGATCGGAAGACTTCCGCTGGAGCGCCCGCCGTCGGCCGACATTGCGCGCGGCTTCGAAATCTTTGCGCGGCTGCTGATCGAAGGAACACAAGAGGGAGATCGCCTGCGGGACCTGTATGTCTCGGTCAGCAAGCCCGGAAACAACGAGGCATGGGGTCGCTTGGCGCTTCTGTCACTCGTCCGTTCGGAAATCGCGCTTGATGTGCTCGATAAAGCTTCGGAATTTCTGTTCGCCGATCGCGCAAAACTCCTTCGGGACCTGATCCGGGTGGTAATGGCGGTCGAGAGCCAGCCCGCCGTAAATCATTTTGCGGCGTTGGGAATGGACCCCCGCAAGATCCCTACCGGTTTCAATGTTCCAGCAGGCACGCCGTGGCCGCGTCTCATGATATGGCTCCTCAGCCATGGCACGGAGCTTCCTGGCCCGGCCATTCGAGATGTCGTCGCCCTTTGCCAGAATTGGGCTCTCGCCTATGGCGGTAGAGACCCGCTGTCGCCGACCATTGCGCGCTGGTTCAATTACTGGCGGACGCAGGTTGATAAACCGCTCGACACGAGTGTTGAAGCGCCACAAGCGCCATTCGGTGGCACGCTCACACCGTCGGAAATTGGGACACTGCGTGGGGAGCTAAAGACGGCTTTCCTGCTGTTCTGTTATCACACGCCTGAACAGGCAGCGGAATATCTACGGTCTCTTGATAGCCACCCGTATCGTGACCGAGCCCTGCGCGACCTCATGAAATTCCGAGGAACATTGGCGCAGGCCGCGCCCAAGGAGCTGGCGGAACTTACGGCGTCCTACCTCATCGGACGGGACGACGACGAGGAAGACACCGGTCCCTTGCGAAGAGCCTTTGGCTATCGGGATATGGACTTCGTTCCTGCGTCGCCTTCGCAAGGTCCCTTTTACGATTTGCTCCTCCATGCCCCTGAGCACGGTCTTTGGCTCATTCGCCGGCTGGTCGACTTTGCCGTTGATTTCGAGAGCAGAGGAGTAGACTTCGGGGCTAGCCGCATCACAGTCTCTTTCCCGGATGGCACCGATAGGGTTTTTGCCTGGCCGAACCAGACCTACCTTTGGTCGAGAGACAATGCAAAATCGTCCGCGGTTAGTACGGCCCTCATGGCTCTTGAGGCGTGGGCGCATGACCGCATCGAAAAAGACGCGCCGGTCGAGACTGTCGTCAAAGACATCATCGGAAATACGCCAGCTTCAGCGGCCTATTTGATGATCGTCGTCGACGTTCTTCTGTCGAATTGGCCGAAATCACTGACGGCGGCCATACCGTTCTTGGCATGCCCCGAGTTGCTGTGTATTGACCGCGAGCGCGTCATTGCGGACAATACGCCAATCCCGGACATTCTCGGATTAGGCGAAGTCGTGAAGGAGCCGGTCGGAATAATCAGCATCGAAAGTCTGAAGACGAAACAGTCGCGCAGGATGCCTCTTGATTGGCTGCTCGACACCTATGCGCGCGACGAGAATGCCTCTGACCGGGAGGCTATCGTGGAGCTTTTGCGAAAAGCGGAGGCCCGTCTGGGGCCGCCGAACGCAAAGTCAACACTGGGCGACCCGAAGTTCATGGTGCTGCACGCGCTTAATAGGCTTGATACCCGCAACCAGCGGCAGATCACCGTCCAGACGGCCAACGGCCCGCGCGTTTTTTGGGAGTATATTTCTCCTCAAACAGAGAGCGACCATCTCGCGCGCCTACCGGCGAAGGCTGAGGAGCGCACAACGGATGCCGGGATGATCGCGGCAATCCGCAACGCGCTGAACGACCCGGCGAGGTCGTCCGAAAAATTCGCCGCCGATGCGCTGGCCTGGGCTCGAAAACCGGTGGACAAGCGGGGAAGAAATGAAACCGAGCAACGGATGCGCGAAGAAGCTGTCATCTCGGCTTGCTTTATCGCCGCGCGTGACGGCGAGAACGATTTGATAGACAAGCATGGCGCTTGGATGCGGGGAACATTCGCGAGCGCGTTCGCCAAAGAACAGGACGCCGTTCACAGGACGCGGGCTGGCCTTCAATACAACTCACCCGCCATAGCGTTCGCAGGGACGGCGCTTCTCATCAGGCACCGGTTTGATATCGCGGACCTGCGGACCCTCCTCGAAGTTGCGGCCGACAATGCGCGCGTTGCTCAAGGGTTGCCAGCGGTAGCGCAAACTCTCGCGCAGATCGACGAACGCATTCCGAAAGCGATCCTGCGCTGCGCGCTGGCCGCCTGCACTCAACCGTGGCGTCGATGGTCGAGGGATAACGGCGCGTTCGAGGCCCAACAGGAGATATACCGAAGCAATGTCAAAGGGGCCGTCGATGCTGAGATCGGATGGTTCCAGAAAGGGCGGGAGGAGCCCGAATGGCCGATGTTCGAGCCGTTGCACGCCGCCTCGCGGCGGAAACCGGCCCTTCATGGAAGACAATATAACGGGCGTGATGCGGAAGAGGAGATCGAGTGGTTTACGGATCACCAATCCGCTGCCTTATGGCTGCACAGAAGCGACACCCTCTTTGACGTCGGAAAGCGTGTTTGGCTACGGGATGTCGCTAAGGCTTGTATGACGTGGACCTTGGTGGCGAATGGATCGGAGTTGAACGGAAACGATGATCCCGATGGCGTTCCCCATGAATGGAATGACGCTTATTTCAGCTTGTTCGCCTGCTGCCTCTCCGGCTTAAGCGTCGATGAGATAGACGAGGTCGCGCTCACGCCCATACGGTCACTGCCGGGCCAAGCGTTTCTTGATGTTTCAACAATCTTCCTGCGCGCGGTCAACAGGGTCTACTTCGGACAAAATCCTTTCGGAGCTGCTGAGGCGGTGCATGTTCGCGGATCACTCACGCAACAACTCATGCAGTCGAACGAATGGAAGTGGCTGCAGCACGATCTTACCGGGTCCGTCGGCCTGCATGTAGGCTCGACGATGGCCGCCATCCTCTTCAATGACATGACCTATCTGACGCCGCCGAGTTGCTATTTGCTGGAGAAAGGGATTGATGGCCTTGGACCGTTTCTTCCCTTTATCGAAACGTTCGTGTCGAGCATGGCTTCTGTCTTTATTGCAATAACACTGCTGAACTTGCTTGAAGTGTCCCCACGTGCTGAGCATATCGGGGTCGTTCGGGCGGCGATCCGAACGTGGACTGCGGCGCATGCCGAGAACCAAGCGTTTTGGGTTGAACAGGCAATCGGACGGCGCCTAAGTAACGTCGTCGCGACTATTGTAGAAGGGGCCCCCGCAGTGTTCGCGCCCGGTAGTGGCGCTAGGCAAGAGCTGGAAGAGTTGACCGGAAAGCTTGTCCGCCTCGGCGTTGCGGAGGCCTATCGTCTTGAAGAGGCGCTCCGAAAAATTCGATAGCTTCTGGGTTTGCGGGCCTGTCAAGTTTAGCTGAAAAACTCAACTATGCGACGTCCCGTAGCTGGCCAAGCCACCGGTTGCTGAGTATATACCCATCCCTCCACGCTCTAGATATTCGCCGTGGATTTCAAAATGCTGTTGATTGCGTTTGATCGTAGGGCAGAAGATCAGTCCTCATAAACGCCCTTATGCTCTATAACCTCCGCGGAAAAAGCCAATCGCCCGCGATATCGGACCAGACCAGGACGCCCAGTTTCTCGGCTACCCCCCGCAAACGCAGCCGTGCTTCAACAACTTATCCAGAAATCTCGCGTTTTGCCCGAATCACTCCACTTTTCCACTCCGCCGAAACCCAGTCACAACCTATAGTACGTTTCCTTTCAACAACTTACCGGGAAAAGCTTGCAAGCGCTGTGCTATCCTATAAATAGACATTCCTTCTACTTTCAAAACGCCGGTCGAGCCGCCTGTTTTCGCGGCTCCTCCGGCGTTTTTCATTTACAGGAGAACTCCACATGGCCACTGAAAAACAAATCGAAGCGAATCGCGCCAACGCGCAATCCTCGCAGGGTCCAACCTCAATTGCCGGCAAGGAAGCCGTCTCGCAGAACGCCACCACACACGGCCTCACCGGTCGCTTCATCTTTTTCTTGGAACGCGACCATGAGATTTACAACAATGAGCTCAAGCTCCTCGAAGAGCAACTGAACGCGCACTCCTTGCTCGAACAGGAGATCGTCGAAAAAATGTGTCAATCGCTCTGGCGTTCCCGCCGCGCCGTTGACCTGCAGGACGAATGCATCGACACGCTCGCCTTCCACACCGACGAAGAGCTCACCAAAGAGGCCCACAAGAGGCTCGAACTGTACCTGCGCTACCAGACGAGTCACGACCGCGCTTATCAGCGCTATGCCGCCGAGCTTCGTAAGTTTCAGTCAGAGAAGCAGAAAGCGGAAATTGGGTCTGTTTCGCAGCAGCGCTCCGAAGCTGGCGAGAAGCGTGCCCAAGCCCAGGAAATCCGCCGCGAAAACAAGGAAATTCGCACCCGTGAGTCGCCACGAAACCGGTCTCCAACTCACCCTCGCGCGCTTCGAACACCAGAATCTGATCAATCGCAAGTTGGTAGCCTCACTCTTTCCGTTGGAACGGTCGGAAATGCAGCCTGCCGCGGCCCAAAAAGCCGCCTGATTCCGCCAAGCCGAAGTGGACTGCCCGTTATTATGTCCGAAGTGCGCCGCAATTGAGCAATGCCGTGCGGAATGTTACTCTATTAAGGTGTGCGCGGTAGGACCGCAAGGCCCGCCCGTGTCTGCCTGTCTCCGCGAAGCTGGCTGCCAGTCTACTCGAGAGCCGGGGCGAGTTATTTCCGCTCGAATTCCCAAGCAGCTCAATTCAGGGTTCCTTCGATTCCCTCGATCACCTGTTGGAGCGTCGGGCTGGTTGCATATAACTGGTTGAATTTTTTGCGGGCAAGTTTTGTTTTGAGTTGAAGGTGAATAGATGCTGAAGGATTTGACTGTCGCCGCCGAAGCGCGCGACTCTCGTGGCAAGAATGAGGCGCGTCGTCTGCGCGCGAAGGGCTCTATGCCCGCGGTGATTTATGGCGGTCCTGCTGGCCCGGCGCCGGTGGCTGTCAACCCGAAGGAACTGAGCCGGATTTTGCACAGCCGGACGGGCCACAACACAATTTTTAACATGAGCATCGCCGGCGGGGAAACGACGCCCGTGATGATTGTGGACTGGCAATTTGATCCCATCAAGGACTCGCTGTTGCATGTCGATCTAAAGCGCATCGACTTGGATAAGCGCATCACCGTGAAGGTGCCGGTAGTGACGCAGGGCGAGCCCAAGGGCGTTAAGATCCAGGGCGGAATCCACGAAGTGGTCACGCGTGAAATCGAAATCGAATGTCTGCCGAATGAGATTCCGGAGCAGTTCAATGTTGCTGTTTCGGAGATGATGATTGGCCAGAGCGTGCGCGCCGGTGAGATTCCGTTGAGTGGATCCATGAAGCTGCTCAGCCCGGCCGATGCTGTGATTTCGCACGTGGTCTCGATGAAGGCGGAAGAGGCGCCGGCTGCCGACGCTGCCGTCACGCCTGCGGCTGCGGAGCCTGAAGTCATCAAGAAGGGCAAGAAGGACGAAGAGGCCGCGCCCGAAGCGCCGGCCAAGAAGAAGTAATAAGCCTGCGGCATGGATGCGGAGCCGTCGTCATCGGGGGAGAATCCCGCGCGCTCTGTATCTGTTATCGCCGGGCTGGGAAACCCGGGAGTTCGGTATGAGGCTACGCCTCACAACATGGGCTTCTGGGTGGTGGATGAATTAGCGGATCGGCACCTCATTCGCATCACTAAGAATGAAAGCGGGACGCTGACAGGCAGCGGTAAGATCCGGAATTGCGATGTGATTCTGGTCAAGCCGCAAACCTTTATGAACAATTCAGGCGTGGGCATCAGCTCCGTTCTGAAGTATCGGAATCTCGATCCTGAGAGCCTGATTGTTGTTCATGATGAACTGGATTTGCCTTGGACCGCGCTGCGGATCAAGTCAAATGGTTCAGCGGCTGGACACAATGGTGTCAAGTCGATTATTGCCGCATTGAAGACTGCGGTCTTCACTCGCGTTCGGGTGGGTATACGCCCGGACGATCCGGTAAGCGATGCGGCCGAATATGTTCTCGCCCCTCTTGGGCGGGACATGCGGGAAGAGGTGGGTGAAATAGTGTCGTATACCGCCGACGCTGTCGAAACCATCGTTGCCGAAGGCGCCGTTAAGGCCATGGCGAAATTTAATCGCCGCGCTAGAGGCAGTAAAGAAGAGGACGAATGAGGATTTACGAGGAGTTATTCATCGTTCGACCGGATGCCACAGATGAAGAAGTGGATCCGCTCGTCGAACAGTTGAAAGGTGTGATCACCCATGCTGGTGGCACTCTCGACAAGACGGAAAAGTGGGGAGTTCGCAAACTCGCCTACCGCGTTCTGAAGTACAACGAAGGGCAATACATTTTGCTGCAGTTCACGGCTGGGCCCGAGGCGGTGAAAGAAGTCGAGCGCCGGCTTCGAGTCGCGGACCTGGTCATGAAGTTCTTGACGGTGCGCATCGATGAGAAGCTGAAGCGCATTGAGAAGCGCAAGAAAGCGCGCGAAAAGCGTGCTGCCCGTAAACCACCAGCGCCATCTCCGGCTATGGTTACCACTTCTCCCTTATTGCCACATGAGCCCGCTGCTCCTGTACCTGGCGCGCCCGGTGCATCCCGGCCCGTTCCAGCCGCTCCGCCATCCGCGGCTCCTCCGCCCCCGCCCCCTGCCGAAACCGCGGGCGAGAAACAGGAAGGATAAAGGAGAACTAATATGGCGGAACAAAGAGGCGGCCGTCCGATAGCGGCTTCACAGCGTCCCACCGGTGGCGACAAAGCCATCGCAACGGGCAAGAAACAATACTTCCGGCGTAAGAAAGTCTGCCGGTTCTGCGTTGACAAGGTCGACGATATCAACTACAAGGATTCGAAGCTGCTTTACAGCTTCATCTCCGAGCGCGGGAAAATTACGCCGCGCCGTATCTCAGGCGTCTGCACGCCTCACCAGAAGCGTTTGAGCGAAGCCATCAAGCAGGCGCGGAACATTGCGCTGATGCCGTTCGCTTC
This sequence comes from Terriglobia bacterium, assembly GCA_963758445.1. Lineage (GTDB taxonomy): Bacteria > Acidobacteriota > Terriglobia > Bryobacterales > Bryobacteraceae > Bog-105. Next base: position 40,009 of record CAVWVR010000022.1, on the reverse strand, counting down.
GCGGATGTAGGAGCCGGAGGGAACCATGGAAGTCATTCTCAGAGAAGACGTCGACAAAGTCGGAAATCGCGGCGCCGTTGTAAAGGTTGCCGACGGTTACGCGCGCAATTATCTGCTGCCGAAGCGGTTGGCTGTGCTCGCTTCCGAGGCCAACAAGAACATCGTGGCGCAAGAGCGCGACGCACATCTCCGGCGTGAGGCTAAGGAAAAGGGCGATGCCGAACAACTCGGCCAGATCATGGCGGGCGTGACGGTTACGTTCCACCAGCGTGTGGGCGAGAACAATCAGCTCTTCGGTTCGGTGACGGCGAAGGATATCGCTGACGCTCTGGAGGCGCAGAAGTACCACATCGATCGCCGCAAGGTTGAATTAGAAGCGCCTATTCGTACGTTGGGTGAACACCAGGTCAACCTGCGTCTGCATCGCGACATCACGATTCCCATCAAGGTTATCGTTGAGCCCGAAGCGTAAGCGGCGGTGTTTCTCGATCCCAACCAATTAAACGAGTACAGTCCGGCTGAGGTGCTTGAGGCAGCGGCACAAGGGCGCCTCGGTCTGGACCATCGTTTTCTACACTCATTTCTGGATCGCCGCGAGGCAGCGCTTCCCGCGATGCTGGCGTTTGCGGCAAACGACCGTTCCAGCGATCGGGTTGACCTTTCGCCCGAACTCATCGCCATCTTCCGTGTCTGGAAAACACCGGAAGCGATTCCCTTTTTCATTGGCTACATCAAAGAAGATCCGCTCGACCTTCCCGATGAAGTGATGGAGGCGCTAGTCGAGATCGGCCCTCCTGCGCTTGACCCGTTGCTGGCGCTTTATGAGGAACTTGACGAGACCGATGGCGGGGAAGTCGCGTTCATCCTCGCTCACTTGCGTATTCGTGATGAGCGCATCCTCAAAATCCTGCTGGACCGCCTGGAGTACGACCTGTCCGACACGTCCGTGTTGCTCGGCGTCTACGGCGATCCTGCAGCCAAGCCCGCCCTTGCAGCCGCGGCCGCTGAGTTGTCCGATGATTCGGATGCGGAACTGAAGAAGGAAATCGCCGACGTCATCGCCAATCTGGACGAGCCGGAGGCGGGGATTGCGAACGAGGTATCCGAGTACAACATTTGGGACGTGTATCCCGAAGCAGAAGACTTGCCCATCGATCTGCTGGAGGACGACACGCGCGCGGAGTTGCTTTCACATCCGCTAGCGTCCATGCGCGCCGCCGCTGCCGCCTCGTTCTTCAATCGCGAACTCACCGCGCCTCAGCGCACCACGCTTCTCGAATTGGCTCAGCACGACGAATCGTCATCGGTACGGGCACGATCCTGGGAAGCGCTGATGGGGTCTACGGAAAATGTCGAGGTGGTGGAAGCAATGCTTGCCGCCATGCGCCGGGCCGAATTGGGCATCGAAGAACGCGGCGGGTTGATGGTCGGGCTGGCGCCGGAAGTAGATCGTAACGAAGTGCGGGAGGCAATTCTCGCCCTTTATGAACAGCCACAAGGGCGCGCCAAAGCCATGGAGGCGATGTGGCGCTCGGTGCATCCGAGTTTTCGGGATAACTTCGCCAAACATCTGGACGATGCGGAACTCGAAGTACGCCGCGCAGCCATCTGGGGGGTCGGTTACTACGGCCTGAAGAGCGAGTTAGATCGATTGCGTAAGTTTTTCGACGACGAAGACCTGCGTTCCGACGCTCTCTTTGCATACGCGATGGCGATCCCGTCTGAGATTTCGCGCGGCCGCATGAAGGGTTTGCTGGCGCGTATCGAGAAGGACTCTAAAGGCCTGACCGAAATGGAAGAGGAGCTTGTGAAGGCGGCGCTGGATGAGCGTTTGATGATGGCCGGCAAGGAGCCGGTTTTCCTCGAACAGGAGGATTAGCATGGCCTCGCGGTTGAACCTGCTGTTTCGGAGCGCTCCCAGGCAGTTTCTGGAGCGTACGGTGCTCTTCACGGATGAGCTTTCATCCCCTGAGTCACAAGCGTTGTTGCGCCACAAGCAGATGCACCATATCGACCTGGAGCCGGTCCAGACGCGTAGTTCCGCGCGCGTTTTGCCCAGCATCAATATGTATACGGACACTTCGCTGACCAGCTATTTCGCTCCGGCCTCCGGGTTTGCTCTGATTCCGAAAGAGGATCCTCCCTTCCGGTTTGTTTTCTTTCCTGAGTTTGTCGGCTGCCGTCTGTTAGTGCAGCGCGAAGAGAACGATTGGCTGCGGATTGATTGCGAGCAAGGTTTGGTTGGCAGCATGCCGCCAGCGGAAGCGCAGAAGGATTCCAGGTACGTGGATTCGTTCGCTTACTGGGACTACACGCGCGGTCATCTGGTTGGGCGCATTCGGGCAACCGTAGTGATGGTCAAAGAGCCCGGCGAGCCGTGGACTGTCTACATGCAGCAGATCGTCGGCACGCCAGGATTCGAAGTTGTGCGCCAGTTATACTCGCGCAAGCTGCGCTACTAGGTGTTGCCCTTCGGCTGGTCTCGCAGAGACTCCCTCAAATCTTTGTTCACCTGAAAGAGCGCCATGATGTCGATTCGGTGCTCCTTCTGCAATGTGATTAGTTCTTGTATCTCAAGTCTGCTCTCGCGGATGACATCGATGATCTCTGCGAAGTTCCTCGATTGATCGTGGGCAAGCTGAATCAGTCCCTGAATCTGAGCGTCCATTCGATCCAGCCGCTCGAAGTTCCGGTTTTCTGAGCCGCCGTTGAACTCGCTCATAGTTCCAGTATGTCTAATCGCCCGCTGGTGCGGAGGCCAAAGCCGGCGTAGCCAGTTTGCTGTGTGTCCTTCCATAGAGGAAGTAAACGCATAGTCCAATCAGCATCCAGCAAAACGCGGTGATTTGCGAACGGTGGTCAAGCGATACGATCATTCCGCCGCACACCAGAACTCCCAGCAAGGGAACTACCGGGACCAGGGGTGTCTTGAAAGGGCGATGCAGCTCCGGCCGCAAGCGGCGCATAATGATGACTCCCAGGCATACCAGAACGAAGGCGAAAAGCGTGCCGACGGTTGTTAGATCGCCCGCCAGTGATGCGGGGATCAGGCCTGCGAATATGCCCACAAAAAAGAACAGCACGATGTTCGCTTTATAGGGCGTCCGAAACCTGGGATGAACATCGGAGAAAAGCTTGGGTAGCAATCCGTCATTTGCCATGGAGAAGAACACCCGGCTCTGTCCCATAAGCATGACCAGAATCACGGATGAGAAGCCCATCAGAATGGCTACCGTGATCGCTACTGCCAGCCAATGAAAGCCGGGCATGTGATGATCCACGGCGTAGGCTACTGAGGCTTCGGCGCCCATGCCGCCGAACTCTTTCCAACTGCACACGCCGGTGAGCACATAGCCGAACAGAATGTACAGCACGGTGCAGAGCGCGAGCGATCCAAGAATTCCTTTTGGCATGTCACGGCCCGGATTTTTCGTTTCCTGCGCGGCCGTTGAGACGGCATCGAACCCGATGAAGGCGAAGAATACGATGCTGGCGCCGCCCAGAACGCCCGGCCAACCATGCTTGAAATAGCCTTCATGCCCCGGGTAATCAGCCGGGATGGTGAATGGGGTCTGATTGGCGCCGCTAATGAAATGCCAGCCGACGGCAATGAAGACAATCACGATGGTGACTTTGATCACCACGATGATGGAGTTGACGGTGGCCGATTCCTGCATGCCCTTGATCAGAATCAAGGTTAGAAGGAAGACGATGATTAGCGCCGGAATATTTAAGATGCCGTGCGCGCCGGTTGTTGCGTCGGTTTGCATCGGCGAGTGACACCACTGATAGGGGATCGTTTGGCCGAATAACTTGTTGAGATATTCACTCCAACTGATAGCAACCGTCGCCGCGCCAAGCGCGTACTCAAGCACCAGCGCCCAGCCGATAATCCAGGCAACGAACTCGCCCATGGTGGTGTAGGCGTATGTGTAGGCGCTACCCGCAATCGGGATCATGGCCGCGAACTCGGCGTAGCAGAGGCCGGCAAACGCGCAACCGATGGCGGCAATGATGAATGAGACCACCACGGCCGGACCGGCAGCTTCCGCCGAAGCCGCTGCCGTTCGCACGAATAGACCGGCGCCGATGATGGCGCCGACTCCTAGAGCGACAAGAGCTTTCGCCGTGAGCGTGCGTTTCAGGCCGCTATGCTCCGCTTGTTGAAGAAGGGCCTCGAGCGGCTTCCTTCGAGCAAGGTTCATAAAGTTAAGGTTAGGCTAGCAGATGCGTCCGTTTAGGCGCAAGATATTCAATGGGCGGCTTGTGCGCTGCCCGGCCTAGTTTGCGCTAACAACTTGATCCAGTTCTGAGCCGCTCGCCGCATCCAGGCTCGATCCGCGCTGTTTACCTCGATAAGCGCGGAAATGACGGCGACCGAATTCGCTCCCGCTTCGAGCACTTCGCAAGCGTTCAGTTGGGTGATGCCGCCAATAGCAACCAATGGCTTGCGCGTGAGCGGCCGCAGAGTCCGAAAACCTTCAACGCCTACTATTGGGTCGGGCCGCTCCTTCGTACTTGTAGCGAAAATCGGGCCAAGCGAAAGATACTCGGTCTGCTCATCGTCGCCGCGAATCAGTTGCGCGCGGTTATGGGTTGAAAACCCAAGCACCTCGTCACTAATGACTCGCCGCGCCGCGAATGGAGAAAGATCGTCCTGCCCAATGTGTAGTGCAGCCCCTAGCATCTTTGCGAAATCGGCGCGATCGTTGATGACAAAGAGAACGCCCGCTTCATGGCATAGCTTTGCTATTTTCGCCGCAGTGTCGAAGTGCTCCTGCGACCAATTGCTTTTGTGGCGGTACTGCAGGATTCGGGCGCCGCCTTCGATTAGACCTTCCGTGCATTTCACCGCATCGCATGACCGCCGCGCCAGAAGTAAGGCGTCGAGTATGGGATAGAAACGGGGAACCGCGAAAGCAACCGGCATGCGTGATTAGGAAACTGTCGTAGCCGTAACCACATCCATGTCGGGCTTTGTTCCAAACCCGATCTGTTTGGTGATTTGAATACCGAAGCCTTCCAGTCCAACCACTTTGCGCGGATGATTCGTAAGCAGATGTATGCTCGACAGCCCGAGGTCCGAGAGGATCTGCGCGCCCACGCCCGTATCGTGCTGCACCGGTTGGTGCCGTTCGGAAGTAGCGAAGTTGGTTTGCGCGCGGCCATGCGTCAATAGCTCGCGCCGGCCGTCGCGCTGGACAACCTGAATGCCGGGACCGCTTTGGTGCAGATACACAAAGACGCCGGAGCCGGCTTGCGAGATAGCCTCTAGCGCGGAATTAATCAGCTCGCTGCAATCGCAATCTTCGGAATGAAACACGTCGCCATAGACGCAGCGCGAATGCACGCGCACCAGGACGTCACGTTTACCGGCAACGTCACCACGGATCAAGGCCAAATGCGTTTCGCCATCAATCTGACTTTTGTAGCGAATGGTCTGGAAGTCGCCGAAAGCAGTGCGCACGTGCCCGCTGGCGTCCCGCTCCACCAGCTTTTCCGTTTGCGTGCGGTAACGGATCAGGTCGGCGACCGAGATCATCTTGAACCCGTACTGCCGGCAGAATTCAATCAATTGCGGGACCCGCGCCATGGTCCCGTCTTCGTTCATGATTTCGCAGATGACTCCGCCGGGCGATAAACCCGCTAAGTTCGCCAGATCGACAGCAGCTTCCGTCTGGCCGGAACGAACCAGAACGCCGCCGGGACGGGCACGCAACGGAAAGACATGCCCCGGACGAGCCAGATCCTGCGGGCGCGACTGCGGGTCCATTGCCACTCGAATAGTGTGCGCGCGGTCGTAGGCGGAGATGCCGGTGCTCACACCTTCCGCCGCATCGATGGCTTCACAAAATGCCGTGCCGAAACGCGCCGTATTGACAGCCGACATGGGCTGCAAGTCGAGGCGGGTACAAATCTCGGCATCGAGCGCGAGGCAGATCAACCCGCGCCCGTGCGTGGCCATGAAGTTGATCGCATCAGGCGTAATCTTTTCGGCGGCGATGGTCAGGTCGCCTTCGTTTTCACGATCCTCATCATCTACTACGACGAGGATTTTTCCCTGCCGGAAGTCTGCAATGGCTTCTGGTATTGAGGCGAACGACATGCCAAGCCGCCGGCCGTCAGGCCGTAGCCGCTACTCCGTACTTTGCCTGCCAGGGCTTGGCGGATTTGATCGCATCGTTGACCGCGTTGATGTTCTTTACGCCCTTGTCTTCGAGCCAGTCTTCCAGCGCGTTCATGCCGCCTTTGGCGAAAACGGGGATGCCATCTTTCCAGGTAGCGCGGCCGCAGAGAACGCCCGAGTAATCGGTCCCAGCTTCCGCAGCCATATTCAGTGATTCAACAAATTCCGCATTGCCAACGCCGGCGCTTAAATAGATGAACGGCTTTTCGGCAGTTGCCGCGGCACGGCGGTAGAGGTCGAGCGCTTCTTTGCGCGTGTACGCAGCTTTGCCTTTGAACACGCTGCTGCCTTCCACAAACTCGGCGTTGACCGGAACCTCCACTTTCAGAACGTCTACTTTGTACTGCAGCTTCCCGAATTCCTGCATGGCGCCGATCACCACTTCCGGCTTCTTCTTCGCGTATTCAAAACCTTTCTCGTCGCCGCCGTCAGGATCGTAGCCGACGAATTCAAGAAAGAACGGAATCTCATAGGTCTCGCACTCCGCGCCGATACGTTCGATGAACGCGTGCTTGATGTCGTTGACGTTCTGTTTATCGAACGGCGAGTAGTAGATCAGGATCTTGACTGCGTCGGCGCCGAGTTCCTTGATTCGCTTGACGGATAGGTGCGGCAGCAGGTCGGGCAGACGGCCGGGTTTCGTGTTGTCATAGCCGCTCTCTTCATAAGCGAGCAGTAGCCCTGCGTTCTTCGCGCGAGCTTTTGCCGCCGGAATGCCGAATTCAGGATCAAGCAGGATTGCGCTCGCATGAGGAGTCAGAACCTTCGCTACTGCGACCTTGAAATCCTGCATCATTTCGTCGGTGACCTGCTCCTGCGGCACGCCCTTAGCGTTCGCGATGGATTTGCGAAGGCTGCCTCTCTGGTCCATTGCTGCGGCTGCGATGACGCCCTTATCGTTCGAAAGCGCGTTCATGTGTTTCACTTTGCCTTCAGAAAGCTGCATCAGGTTTTCTCCAGTTGTTGTGCGAGGCTGCTGCCAGGTCGCAGAACGCTCTCAGTATATCTAAGGGATGTGCGTGCGAACCCTTCGCCAATAAGCCTGGGCGCGGCTTACATCTTGGAGGATTTGCACGCGCAAATCGTCAACAGAAGGGAACCAGGTTTCCCAGCGCAGGAAGCGGCGAAACTCCACGCGGATGCTCTCCGGGGTTAAGCCGTCGAAGTCCGAAAGCAGGTAGGTTTCGATCATGGTTTCGTTAGTGCCGAAGGTCGGACTTGTGCCCACGTTCGTGACGGATTCCCAATGGCGATTTCGCGCGCGGTCGATCGTCTCAGTCACGTAGATCCCGCGCGGAACAACCTGGTCCCATCCGGGACGGATGTTGAGCGTAGGAACGAGTTGTTTGGAGCCGACGCCGCGTCCGGCAATGACCTCGCCTTCAACGAAGAAACAACGGCCGAGGAGCCGGTTTGCACGGCTGACGTTTCCGTTCTTCAGATACTCGCGGATGGCCGAACTCGATACAACTTCGCCGCGAAAGCATACCGGTTCGATGAAGTGAGATTCGAACCCTAACCTGACGCCGAGCTGCTGGAGAATTTCAGGCGTGCCTGCTTGTTTATGGCCGAAACGAAAATTCTTGCCGACGAACACAGCCTTCGCTTGCAAAACGTCTACCAGGATCTGCGACACGAACTGTTCCGGTGAAAGCTGGGCCACACCCTCTGTAAATGGCAGGACGAAGATCTGTTCGACGCCAGCCGTTTGCAGAAGCTGCAAACGCTGCTCCAGAGTGCAGATGAATGGCGGTATACGATCGGGCGCCACCACCGCCGTCGGATGAGGATGAAACGTCAAAACAGATGGTGCGAGCCCGCGAGCCTGAGCGACTTGCTGCATCGTGCCGAGCAACGCTTTATGCCCGATGTGAACGCCGTCGAAATTACCAATGGCGAGCGCCGAGGTAGCGAACTGCCCGCGCGCCTCGTCGACAGTTCTAAATATTCGCGCGCTCATGACAGGTCTGCCCGGCCAATGGGGATTTCGAGTCCGTCATACGCGAGCTGAACGCCTGAAGGTAGTTGCGCCTCAACCGCCGCATGCAGCAGATCGTGAGAGATGTGCGTGAAGTAGGCGCGTTTCGGTTTAAGCTGGTCGACTGTTCGCAGCGATTCGTCGACAGTGGAGTGCGTGGGATGCGGATTGTGCCGCAGAGCGTCGAGAAACAGAACATCCAGCCCACTCAGCATCTCGAGGCTTTTATCCGGAATGCTGCTATGGTCGGTCAGATAGGCGCAATCGCCGAAGCGAAAGCCATGCACAATTCCTTTGCCATGGGACATGGGAATGGGCTGGAACTGCATGCCTGCGACACAAAACGGCGCCGCATCAAACAGGTTGATCTGCAAACGTGGACGGCTGGATTCCGTGGGCGATTTATCGAAAACATAAAAGAAGGTGCGCTCGATGACCTCCCAAGCCTGGCTTGACGCAAAGATGGGAATTTCCTGCCTCTGCATGAAGTTGAACGGCCGCACGTCATCGAGTCCCAGAATATGATCGGCGTGCGAGTGCGTGTAGAGAATCGCATCAATGCGATCGATCTGGAAGTGCAGCGCCTGATAACGGAAATCGGGCGCCGTATCGATCAGCACCCGTGCATTGCCTAGCTTGAGCAGTACAGAGGGGCGCAGCCGCTTATCGCGTGGGTCATGGGACCGGCACACCTTGCAGTGGCAGCCGATCATGGGAACGCCGACGCTGGTGCCGGAACCGAGCACCAGGATTGAAGCGTGCTCGAACTCTTCGAGCATCTACTCGGTTTTCGACCCTTTACCTCCGTCCGCGGTGATAATCAGCGGACGGTCATCTTCTTTTTTCTTCTCCTCAACGATAGTGATGGGCGAGTTCTTGCGCTTTTCCTCATCGACGACTTGAACATAGCGAAAACGCAGTTCGGTCAAACCGTTTTCGAGCAGGCGTTGTTCTTCGGTCGAGAGATTGCCTTTAGTCTTCTCCTGCAGCATGGCGAGGAGATCGATGGAGTGACGCGCCAGCGGCAGGTTCGATTCGGGTTTTTCATCTTGCTCGCCGAAATTGAGCAGCCCGAGCTGCATTTGCGCCTGCATCAGGATGGACTCGACCAGGAAGAGAAAATTTGCGGGTGGGAGTGGGAAGTCAGTGTCTGCGGCCATAGTGCCTCGTATGTAACCCCTATTTTGACAAACTGCGAGAATTTGATCGCTATATTCGGACCGAGGACGATATTGAGAGACCGAAGCAAGGAAGCCGGTGAGAAGTTTGCCGAACTGGTCAGGATCATGTCGCGGCTGCGCGCTCCGGATGGATGCCCGTGGGACCGCAAGCAGACGTTTGACACGATCAAGGCCTACTTGATGGAAGAAGCCTATGAAGTAATGGATGCGATCGACGCGCGCGATTGGACGGGACTGAAGGAAGAGCTTGGGGATTTGATGCTACAGCCTGTCTTCTTCGCTCAGATGGCCAAAGACGAAGAGCTGTTCGATATCGCAGATTCGCTGAGCGCGATCAATGAAAAGCTGGTGCGCCGACACCCGCACATCTTCGGTGACGCAAGCGCTGAAACGGCGGAGGACGTCAAGCAGCGTTGGGACGAAATCAAAAAGCAGGAGAAAGCCGAACGGCGAAGTACGGCGGACGAATCGGTACTCGATGGCGTGCCGCGCAGCTTTCCGGCACTCATGGAAGCGGAAAAGATTAGCCAGAAGGCTGCTGCGCTGGGATTCGAATGGCCGGATATTAGCGGGGTCATCGAGAAATTGCAGGAAGAAGCTGCCGAACTATCACATGCCCGGGACAGTGGAGATCAGGCGCACATTGAAGCGGAAGTGGGAGACCTGCTGTTTACCCTGGCAAATCTGGCGCGATTCCTGAAAGTGGATCCCGAGCAGGCCTTACGCAAAACGAGTGCGCGATTTCGAAAGCGCTTCCAGTTTGTCGAGCGTGAGGTGAAGGCAAGCGGCGGCACCATGCCGCAGACGCCGCTGGAGCGGTTGGAAGAACTCTGGCAGGCTGCGAAAAAGCTTGAACCACAGACGGCGCACTAATGCCCGGTCTGCTGCATTTCATGCGCGACTTTTTCCACCTGGCGCATGACACGCAGAGTATTTTCGCCGTAGATTTTCTTGATGTCTGAAGGCGTATAGCCCTTCTCCAGCAGCGCGCGCGTGAGGTTCGGGAATTTTGAGACATCGTCCAAGCCCTCCGGCGTGCAGGTGATTCCGTCGAAGTCGGTGCCGATTCCGATCGCGTCGATACCGCCAATCTGGCGCGCATGGTCGATGTGAGCGACCACATCGGCGAGCGTCGCGCGGACGGGAGCGTCTTTCGGCGCGTCGGCTGATTTCTGCGAAATAAAGCCGCAGTTGATATTGATCTGAATGACGCCGCCTTTGGCCGCAAGCTGGCGGATCATGTCATCGGTCATGTTGCGCGGCGCGTTCGTGACAGCCCGGCAGGAAGAGTGGGAAGCGATGATCGGCGCATGGCTGGTCTCGAGAGCGTCGTAGAAGGTCTTGTCGGCAACGTGACTGATGTCCACCATCATGCCGAGCCGGTTCATCTCATGCACGATGTCTTTGCCCTGCTGCGTAAGACCGTTGTGGTGCCCCACCTCGGGGTTGTTTATGTCGCCCGATGAATCAGCCCAACTGTTCGTGTTCCAGTGCGTCAGCGTCATGTAGCGGATCCCGAGGCGATAATAATCGCGCAGCAGACGCGGACTATCTTCAATCGCGTGCCCACCTTCGATGCCCATGAGCGCTGCGATCTTGTGCTCGCGGTGCGCCTCTTCGACGTCGTGCGCTGTCAAGGCGAGCTTGAATGTGTCGGGGTAACGGTCTATGACATCGTGATAAACGGTGTCGATCATCTGCAGCGTGCGATTAGCGGAATGATTGCCGTTCACATACGTCGCGGCAACGTAGACCGAAAAGAAAACGGCTCCGACGCCGCCCGCGCGCAGACGCGGAATATCAGTGTGGTTCTTGGGCGAATTGCCGATGTCTGCGCCGTCGACGGTGAAACTCGGGATGTCGTTATGAGTATCGATCAGGATGGCTGATTGAGTGATGGACTTGACTTCGTCGTCGAGCTTCTGTGGATTTTGCACGGGAGCAGCAGCCCAGGTTATAGCAGACAGGAAAATTGCGGAGCAGACGGTGAATGAGCGCAAGTTAGGGATGTTGTCAGGATACAATTGTGGACATCTAGGAGTTTCGTCTTCTGCCGGCAACGACCACTTTTGCGCCCACTGTTCGTGATTACACAAGCGACGCGCCTTTTGGTAAGGTGAGGGCCGCCGCTGTCTGCGGAATTCTGCTTGGCATCGTTTTCCTCGTCTCCGGCGCATGGAAAGTATTGCAGCCGTTCCAGACGGGCGAGTTGCTGGAACAGGCGCAGGTGCATGCCGGACTGGGCGTGCTGGGCGCTTCGGTTCTGGGGACGCTAGAGTTGTTCACCGCATTCCTGCTTTTCACTCCGGCGTTTCGCCGTTGGGGTGGCTTTCTCGGTTCGGCGTTGATGATCTTTTTCATCGGCTGGGTTGCGTATTACTATCACGTGCTTGCCGGGCACCAGTGCAATTGCTTTCCCCTTATTAAGCGAACAGTCGGTCCGGGCTTCTTTATCAGTGACGGCATCTTCTTGCTGATGGGGGTTACGGCTTTCGCGTGGTCGCGGCGAGTTTCGAATGCCAGAGGTGCGGCTATCGCTTTCGTGTCGCTGGTTCTGCTGGCGGGCGCCAGCCTGGGTGTGAACGCGGCGATACGGCGCAATGTGCAGGTGCCGAATCCAGTGGTTGTGAACGGTAAACCGGCGGACCTGACCCACGGCAAAGTTTTTCTCTATTTCTACAACCCCCAATGCATGCACTGCATTGACGCGGCAAAGTTCATGGCGACGCTTAACTGGGGAACTACGGAAGTGGTCGGCATTCCAACAGAGCAACCGCAGTTCGCGCAGGACTTTCTGGGCGACACGCACTTCAAAGCCGACACCAGCCTGGAAACCGCCAAGCTCAAGAAAGCTTTCCCGTTTGTCGATCCGCCGTTTGGCGTTGCGCTGGTAGACGGACAGGTGAAGGAAACTTTCGGGCAAGCTCAGTTCAACGAGCCGCTGCCGGGGCCGGATTTGAAGAAACTGGGATTCGCGAAATAGCAGGCGCGCGCGGTTGCAGGCTTTCCTGATCCTGTATCTTTGCTTCGCTGAACTTCTTCTTTTTCTTCTGCCGGGTCTGGCTGCAGTTTCCATTGCAGCCAGGAAATGGGTTTTTTCCACGTCGCACGCGCTGATTGCCTCCATTGCGGGGAGCGCGGCGTTTGGCTACGTTGTTTTTTGGATCTACTTCGGCAACAAAACAGCCGGGCAGATTTTCTCTTTCGCCATCTTGGCGGCTTCAGTGGCGATTGTCTGGCAAGCTTACAGGCGCAAACGTTCACCCTTTTTTCTGCAGGCGGATTTCTACATTCCAGTTGTATATGCCTTCTGCCTGGGAGTGTTTTGTCTCAGCCTGCTTTACCTTTTTGTCAATCCAGCGAGAGCGGGAGTGGATGTTGCAAACGTCCGATTTTTTCCGGAGATTCGCCCCGGCGATAACATCATCCCGTTTATCTTCGCCGAAAGAATTTATAACCACGCACCTATTCGCCCATTCTGCTGCGGCGATTGGCTGAGCAGCGATCGTCCTCCGCTGCAGGCGGGCATCTTTCTGTGGCAGCGGCCGCTGCGGGTGGCCAGCAATACGGGTTTGCAGTATCAGGTTTTGGGCACGATGCTGCAGTGCCTCTGGGTGTGTGGCGTCTGGACTTTCTTGCGCGCAATGGGGGCTACTCGGCTTCGAGTTGCACAGTCGATTGGGCTGCTCGCGTTTTCGGGGTTCCTGTTCTACAACAGCGTGTATGTTTGGCCGAAGCTGCTGGCTGCGACTTTCATCCTCTTTGTGTTTGCGATTATCAGCCCCGCCGCGATTCAGCGCCGGGCGCTGAGCCAGTTGGAAGTGGTTCTTGCGGCTTCTTGCTTTGTACTCGCGCTACTTGCTCATCCCGGCAGTGTCTTCAGCGCTCCAGCTATTGGTGATCATTCTGATGCTGCGCCGCAACCTGCTCACCGTGAAGCATGTCGCGCTGGCAACGCTGATTATCGTTGGCGCAATCGTGCCGTGGACGCTTTATCAGAAGTTCTATGATCCGCCAGGCGACCGGCTGGTGAAGATGCACTTGGCGGGCGTGATCGGACCGGATTCGCGCGGTACATTTGCGGCGATCCGAGAAGCTTATACGCAAATCAGCGGGAAGACGATTTTCGAAAACAAGTGGCGCAATCTGGAAACTCTTGTCCTCGGAGAGCGCTTTGCCTGGCGCAGTGTGCGAATTGCCGAACGGGAATATATTCCGGAGGCGATTGGCGTACTCAATCTCGGCTGGCTAGCTGCGCTGGCTATTTGCGTAATGCGGCGTCGTGCGCAATTGCCCTATGCCGGTGCCATGATCTGCGCGGCTTTGCTGAACCTGCTGGTTTGGTGTTTATTGCTGTTTGGGCCGGGGCAAGCGTTCACGGCACACGCCTCGTACGCGGATATCCTGCTGCTGTCCATCGCTTGCGTTTCGTTCGCGCTTATGGTCCCCGGGCTTGCAACTGCGATGCTGGTGCTGCAGGTTATCAATCTATTTTTCGTGTGGGTACCATTCCGGCCGAACGCGTTCATCCTGCCAACTCGGATGGTGGTGGCGCCAGCGCTTCAGTGGCCAATGCTTACTCTGGCTGTGTGTTTTGGCGGCGTGCTGTTCTTAGCCGCGGCCTTGCCCCACGCGTTCTTCCAAAAGCAAACGGAGTAGCGCTTCCAACTCGCGGATGCGGTCGTTCATCTGCTCGAGATCTCCCAGTTCAGTTTCGGCAGATTCCGCTACACGTCCGTGCTCTAAAGTGCCCAAAGCTTCACCCTGTGTCTTCACCACTTTGCCGGGAATGCCGACCACCGTCGAACCAGCGGGGACAGAGTGAACGACAACAGAACCGGCCCCCACCTTTACGTTGTCGCCGAGGGTTATGTTGCCAAGGACCGCGGCTCCGGTGCCAACTACCACGCGATTACCGACCGTCGGATGGCGCTTGCCACGCTGGCTGCCGGTCCCGCCAATCGTAACGCCCTGATATAGCAGCACGTCGTCGCCAATCTGCGCCGTCTCGCCAATCACAACTCCCATGCCGTGATCGATGAACAGGCGTCTACCGAGCGTGGCGCCCGGATGTATTTCGATTCCGGTCAGGAAGCGCGCGTATTGGGAAACCATTCGCGCGAGAACATAGCGTCTGCGGGCGTAAAGCCAATGCGAAACCTTGTGAAACCAGACCGCGTGCAGACCGGGGTAGCAAAGCAGAATTTCGAGGCTGCTTTTCGCCGCGGGATCCTCGCGTTTGATGGCCCGTATCTGCTCGCCCAGTGACACTTTTCCTTATTGTCCACTAAGTGGATGCGTCTCCCGCTAAGCAGGATGCTACATCTTAATTCGTGAGCACGAATCGGCTCTACTATCACGACTGCTACTTGGCGGAATTTCCGGCGCGTGTACTGGAAGTTGCTGACCATGGGCAACGCGTGTACCTGGAGTCGTCCGCTTTTTATCCGTCGTCTGGCGGCCAGCCGCATGACACAGGAGTTTTGGGAGGCCGAGCGGTACTGGACGTCGTGGATGAAGGAGAGCGCATTGCGCATATCTTAAATGGCGCTCTGGACGATACGGCTCCGCAGGCTCGCATCGATTGGCAGCGCCGGTACGACCACATGCAGCAGCATACGGGACAGCATCTTGTGTCGGCGGTATTCGTGGAGTTATTCAAAGCGCCGACGTTGAGCTTTCACCTGGGAGCTGAGGTTTCGACAATCGAGCTCGGGCTGAAAGATTTGAGCGAGGCACAGATTGATCTCGTGGAGGCAAGAACAAACGCGATTGTCTGGGAGGCGCGGCCGGTCAACATTCTTTTCGAAGAAGCGGATTCAGCCCAAGGTCTGCGCAAGGCGAGTGAGCGTAGCGGAACGTTGCGCGTAATCGAAATCAGCGGACTGGATCGAAGTGCGTGCGGCGGTACGCACGTACGCTCGACTGCGGAACTGGGACCTATTCGACTGGTGGGGAGGGAACACGTGCGCGGCAATGTCCGGGTGGAATTCGTATGCGGAGGGAGAGCGCTCCGGCACGCGCAGCGGGAACATCGCACACTCACTGAGGTCTCGCGCATCGCTTCCACGGCTGCGGCGCAGCTTCCCGAATATGTATCCGGTCTCAAGGAGCGCCTCTCCGAGATTGAAAAAGTTCAACAGAGACTGGTAAGCGAACTGGCGCGGCGCGAGGGAGAGCAGGCGTATCGAGATACGGCACCGTCTTCGGATGGAATTCGCCGCTGGATGCTGCAAGTGGAAACGATAGACGAGGCGGCGCGGGCGAAGGCGCAGGCATTTGCCAGGTTTCCTCAGGCACTCGTGCTTGTAACCGGCGTACGGCCGGCGGGGGTGCTGCTAGCGTGTTCTCCAGACTGCGGCTCCAACGCAGGCGCAGTACTCAAGACAGTGCTGGCGCAAGCAGGAGGGCGTGGCGGCGGGTCCGCTGTTTTGGCGCAAGGGAGCCTGCCTGATCCGGTGGTGTTGGAGAGTCTGAAAGCGGAGTTGGGGTTCGTCGATTAAACTGTAAACCCAAACGCAAACAATGCCAGGCTGCAGAGGAAGAAAACCAGACCGATGAGCACTCCGTTCTTTAGGCCCGGCCCGGCGGACATTTCCTTCCAAATGAATAGGCCGAAAAGAACCGTTAAAGGGACGGATAGCAGGGGGAGAAGAATGTAAAGACTGGGGGGAACGCCAACGGTTCTGGGCGATCCAACAGCCAGAATCGCCGCCAGGAGTCCGATGAAGCAGACTGTCCCGCCCACCAGAGCCAGTAGATGATGAATCAACTTTCCCTGAACATATCCAGCAAAGTTTAGAGGGGGTCCATCTACACCAATATTCAAAAAGAAGAAGTCGTAGATGATGGCCGAGCCCAACACGCCAAGAGCGAACAGCAGCATGCCGGCATACGGTCCAAGCCCCAGTTCGCCGGGGATGGAGTTGTCGAGAAAAGGAACCAAGAAGGCCAGCGCGAGGCCTGCGAGTATGGCACATAACACCCCTCGCACCGCTCGCTGGGGCTTCCGCCTCGCCGCCGCTACCTTCTTTTTGGCAGGTCGGATTGCCGGGCCAGTGACGGTCGCGGCAGGGGGTTTTGCCGCAGCCGGACGAGGACCTTGCGCGCCAGGCGCGGGTCGAGCTGGTACGCGCTTTCTTTCCAGGATTTCCGGTAGACTCGCAGCACGCATCTCGAGAGCCAAAGAGACGAGCATTAAGATAGTGCCGCCGGCAAGGTACATGATATTGGCATGCCGATAATGAAGAAAGCTATTCAGGATTAAGGCGACGCCGACCGTTAAAGGAACCGCCGTGGACATCCCTAAAAGGGAAACGCCTGCCAGCAACAGCATGATCCCAGCACTGAATGCTGCCCCCGCTGCAACAGCAAAGACCTGAGCGGTACGGCCCGCCAGCAGCATGCGGTCACTAACGCCTACATCGCCCCCACCGAAGGCGCCCAGCGTGTAAGCAGCTACTACGGCGACAACGATTCCGCCGAGGCCAAAATCGATTGAGAACAATTGAAATCGCCATTTTGCGGCCTTAAATGTGTTGAGCCACGACCCCAGACACACCAGGGAAGCTACCAAAAGCAGTAAGACAGAACCGTAGCTGACTGTCAAGTTACACCAGCCCTACACTGTATCAGTTCGGGAGGCGAGACGCCTTAACGGCTGACGCCGGAGGGGGCGAAACTTACCGGCGTGGTAGTCACCCCAGCGGTTTGCTGCGCGCCGAAGTAATGTTGGGCCGCGAGATTGTGGTACACCTTGCCGCCCACGCCCGCAGCACTGGCTCCGCTGGCAACGTGCCCACCGGTCAGCAGTACCACGACCGCCAGTTTCTTGCTTCCAACATCAGTGAACGATGCGAACCAACCTAAGTGGACGCCTGGCTGAATGGTGTCTGTGCAGGTGCCGGTTTTTCCGAAGATCAGCTCACTGCCGTCGAAGTTGGCTCGTCTGGCGGTGCCGTACTCGACCGCACCGAACATGCCGGATTTCAACTGCGGTATGAAGTTCGATATCTCCAGCTCACGTTTGATGCGGGGAACGAATTTTTCTGCTTCTTCCTGCGTACGCGGGTATTGCAGGTAGTACATGGTGCCGCCGTTTGCGATGGTGCTCACGATGCTGGTCAGTTCCAGCGGGGTAACGCGGATTCCATCACCGAAGCTGGTCATCATGCCAACACCGGTGCTAGGCGGTTCAGGAGTTAAGAATCCAGGTTCTTCACCGGCAATATCAAGGCCGGCTTTTTCACCCAGTCCAAACATCTGGCCATACTTCGCGACGCGATCGAATCCCAGATTCTCACCCAGCTTGGCGAAGTACAGGTTGTTCGACATCGCGATGGCCTTAGTCATGTCCATGCTGTATTTGCGGGTGAGATGGACGTTGGTGTTCGAGCTCAGAATGCCTTCCCTCAAAGACGCGAGCGACACCACCATCTTGACGGTGGAGCACGGCTGGTAGGCTCCTTTGAGGGCGAGTTTCTGATTGACGATACTCAAAACACGTCCGGTTTGTGGATCGGAAACCACCACTGCGCCGTTGTATGGACCCAGGGCGTCCATGGCGGCCTTGCGGATTACGGGATCTTCGCCTTCAACCGAATCTCCCAATGTGGAGTCCGCAAACGTTGGCTCCGTCCAGGGATTAAAGAAGACCCTGCCTCGGACCCGTCGGCGGGCCAGGGCGACCCTGCGCGTGGTTGCCGCATCGCTGTGCAGCAAGCCGGCGTGAGTGGTGGTACGTGCCGCTACCCGTCTGGTGTGCGCAGAAACCACCACGTCGGACGAGGCAATCACCCGGCGCGTGCGCTTCTTATGATGCGCAGCCGGACTCCTGGTTGCGGCAGCCTGAAGCGTCAGACCGGAGGCGAGCGCCAGCAAGGCAGTCGCGCACATTATCATTCGGCGATGTAAGCGGAGGTTCATGAGGCAACCCCTAGTTATTTTTTTTCCCATCAAATCATCACCAAAAGTGCTTCGTCACAATGGCACTTCTGGTGAACCTGAACCGGCAACCGGCTCAGAATTTCAAACGCAATGCAGGTTACTTATATCGTAGATAGTTCGATTAATGGCGTCAACTAAAAGATTCTTCACAACTTAACATTCATTCACCTGCCGCAGAGCATTCAGCTACGCCGCCGTCCAGCCGCCATCAATGGTAATAATCGATCCATTCATGAAATCGGCAGCAGGCGAGCAAACATATAGGGCCAAGGCGGCGATTTCCTCCGGCGTCCCCATACGGCCCAGCGGCTGCCGTTCATTTAGTTGGATTCGAACCTGTTCTTTCTCGTGCCGGTGGTATCTCTCCAGATAATTTTCCACGAATGGCGAATCGACAGTGCCAGGAGCCAGGCAGTTGACCCTAATCTCAGTCGGGTAGTCCACCGCCAGCTGACGGGTCATGGCAATCACCGCTCCTTTAGTTGCGCAATACGCAAACCTTCTTTTTACGCCGACCAGCCCAGCCACCGAGCCAAGATTCACGACGGACCCACGGCAGGCGATCAACAGCGGCAGAGCAGCCTTGGTCACAAGGAACGTGCCTTCAACGTTCACGCGGAAAAGGCGTCTGAAATCCGCCAGTTCCGTTTCTTGCACGTTGCCAACCAATCCGATGCCGGCGCAATTGACCAGAATGTCTAACGTGCTCAGCCCTTGCAGCGTCCGACTAATGCTCTCTTCGTCGGTGACATCGCAGTGCCGGAACTCTGCGCCCGGCAGGGTGGACGCGAGCTCAATTCCGCGCTCGTCTAAGTCAGCCAGGATGACGCGGGCACCGGCGTCCGTGAATAGCCGGGCAGCGGCGGCTCCGATTCCGCTGGCGCCGCCGGTGATGAGCGCGAGCTTGCCGTCCAAACGAAAAATATCAGGCATGCATTATAAGGTAGCGCTGGTTTGCAGCAGCCCGCAGCGGACCTCCGCCCGCGCGAAGCTTCTATCTATCACGTTTCGCCTGTACCCGCAACTCAGGAAGACGATGTACTGTACAGAGATAGGAGATCGTCGTGTTCAGGAAACAAGTTGCTTTCTTTCTGTTCCTGGTGCACTTCGCTTTCGCGCAGAATTCGAAGCCGAACTTTACTGGCACTTGGAAATGCCAGAACTATGAAGTTGACTTCATTGAGCACGAAGAACCCATCCTTAAGATCTCTCCTGCGGTTCGAAGGGCGGATGTCATATTCACGTACATCTTCAGAACTGACGGTCAGGTGCTCGGAACAACGCGTCGTGATCGCGACGAAGTGAACCGCAGCGGTCGTTGGGATGGGAACTACCTTGTTCTCGAAACGAAGCGGATACACGATGGTGCGCAGACCACAGAGAGGACGACGCTATCGCTGTCCGCTAACGGTAGGCAATTGACCAGGCATACTCAGCTTTTCGGGCCCGATGATAAGAAACAGGTCGATGACGTTCTGGTGTTCGACAAGATCGCAGATGGAGTGCGAGGCATTCGGTTGGGAGACTCGAAAGATGTTGTGGCGCACGAGTAGGACCCGCCACGCCGGGTTTCGTCTGCGGTTTCCGCGGACGTAATCCCAAGCGATAGGCCACGCTTGGGGTCCCGACGTCCCCACGCCGCGCCGGCTTCCGCGACGAAGGCGCCTCTCAATCGCAAATTTGCACGTTCGCTCCACTGCGGCTGGATTACTTTCTAAGCACCACTACAATGGTCTTTGTTATCTAGGACCGTTGCAGTCGTATTTTCTGTCTGGCTCACGTTTCTACCACTTGCGGCGCGCGCGGCTTCCACAACTACCGACGGCGGCAGCGTCTCCGGCACGATCACAGATCAGACCGGAGCGAAGATGCCGGATGTCATGGTCTCGATTCGCGATAGCAGTACTGCCATCGAGCGAAATACCGTCAGCAATCGCGATGGATTCTACCGACGACATTGGCGTCGGCGGCGCGGGACGCGTGCTCGTTGTGGTCTATACGTATCGAGGCGAAAATATTCGTCTCGTCTCCGCTCGATTAGGGGAGCTTCACGAGGAACAAGCATACGGGCATGAAGACCTACGATTTCTCAAAGGGCAAACGCGGACCTGTCCGCCAGCCACGGCCGGAGCCAGCCGGGAAGGTTCGGATCACGATCCTTTTGGACGAAGATGTTGTCGATCACTTCATGAAGGAAGCCGATCAATCGGGCGGGAAAGTCGGGTACCAGTCGTTGATCAATGAGGCACTACGGAACTCGATCACGGCTCCCAAGCTGGAGGAGATTGTGCGTAAGGCGGTGCGCGACGAGATGCGCCGGGACTTGGCGGGGTGACAATCCGGCACATATTCCTTTACGCTGGAAGTGGCGCCAGCAAATTAACCATGACTTTGACCATTCACCTGTCCAATGATCAGGCAACGACGCTCGAAGCGAAGGCCGCAGCGGAAGGTCTGACGGTCGAGCAATGGATTCAAAGGCTCGCCGAGCCGGAGCCACGCGCTAGCGAGCCGCGGCGGCACATCGCCGATCTCATTCTCGACAACATGAAAGACGTACCGCCTGAAATTATGGCGACGATGCCGAGTGACGGCGCAAGTCAACACGATCATTACATTTACGGCTGGCCCAAGAAAGAAGAATGAGGGCGATTTTCGCCGACACATTTTATTGGATTGCTTTAGCCGATACCGCGGATAGTGCCCACAGGCGGGCGCTGGAACTGACGTGGAAGCTCCCGAACGTTCCTATTCTCACCACTGACGAGGTGCTCGCCGAATATCTTACCTTCTTTGCCACCGCTCACGAGCGGATGCGTAGAAAGGCGGTCATAAACGCTGAGCGCATCTTAGACAATCCTGATGTTCGCGTCATTCCACAGAGCCATGAATCGTTTCTTTCGGGTATGGCACTCTACGGGGCACGTCCGGACAAGGGCTACAGTCTCGTCGACTGCATTTCCATGGCGACTATGCTGCGTGAAGGGCTGACCGAGATCCTTACCAATGATCGACACTTTGAGCAGGAAGGCTTTCGCGCACTGTTCCGTGATGCCTGAGCTGGTCTGCGTGGAGCATGCCGGCTCTTAGACAGTCGGCCCCGCTGCTGCAGCCAGATCTTTTTCCAATCGCTCCTGCCGCCTATCGCTCAGTTTTGCCCCGTTGCGCGTGACGTAAAACACATCGATCGCCTTATGCGCTTCTGTGTCGATCATCACCACTTCGATGTTGCATCCGGCGTTCACAATGGCGGATGCGAGGTCGTGCAGCAATCCGGGCCGGTCCTGGCCGACAAACTCAACCAGCGTCGCTACGTCCGATGCTTCATTGTTGAAGCGCACCGAAGGAGTTAAGACGCTGTCGGTGCGCACGCGCGGAGCCCGCCGGCGCTTAAGCAAATCCGAGACCTCTACGGAATGCCGCAAGACACAAGTAATCGTCCACTCAAGCCGGTTCACTTCACCGGGATTCAGTTCCAGCGTTCGCATAGGATCAGTGAAGCGGAACTGATCGAGAACGCGGCCGGTTGCATTGGAAGAGGCTTCGGCCCTGACGATATCCATGCCAAACGCAGCCAGCGCGCCGCACAAGCCGGCAAACAATCCGGGTTCATCCTGCGCGAGTACCGTGAGCAGATACGCGCCCGCTTCGCGGGTAATCTCGACCGCCACACCCAGGTGCCGCGCTCGTTTCTCCAGCTCAAAATGATGTTCAATCTGTTCCCGCGTGTGCGTTCGTACGTAGCGCTTGGGGAAACCTTCCAGGAAGGCGACAAGTTCGCGATCGTGCGCCCATTCGGGAATGTCGTGCGTGGTTTCGTGAATACGCTCGGTATCCAATTCGCGCATGAACTGCTCAGACCCGGAACTGTAAACGCGCCACAACTGCTCCAAACGCCAGGGCGTCATCGAGGTCGCGTTTACCGCGGCGATATCGCAATACGTCAGCAGCGTGAGGCGGCGTAAATCTTCCTGGGTAGGAATGCGCGAGGTCAGAAAGCGCGCGGTCGCAGGGTCGTCCAAATCCCGTCCAGTCATGATCAGCGAAAGATCCAAGTGATGTCCAATCAGCAGCATCACAGAATCCCGGATTGCCTCGGGGGCGCGCATGCGTTCGAAAACCTGCGAGGCCGTGGCAACGGAGCCGGCCACATGCTCACCGGGGCTGGTCCCCTTGCCGATGTCGTGCAGCAGGAGAGCCAGGCGGAGAATTGCATGATCGCCGGGATCAACCAGGAAATCGTGGAAGCGGCTGGGAGTGCCCGGGCGATCTGCCAGAACGTCGTCGGCAATCTTGAGCGCAACCAGCGTATGTTCATCCACTGTATAGCGATGATAAAAATCGCGCACCACCAGACTGTCGATAGCTTGCCACTCCGGCAGGGCTTGCGTGAGAACTCCCGTATCTTGCATCTGCTGAAGAGCCAGGCCGGCGTTTGGCATGCTCAATAGTTCACGCCAGAGCGGCCAATGGGGAGGGACGTTGGCGAACAGAGCGGCGATTTGCCCCAGGTTCTCTTGAATACGACGATGCGCATCGCAGGAGAGCGGCAAGCCGTGGCGGCCGATAAACGTGAATAGCTGGAAAGCATTCTCCGTCGCCCTGAAGGTCTCAGAGAAATTCCGCAGCAATACTCTTTCGCGCGAGACAGTGAATTCGGGAGTGGAAAGCCGAGCTCGCCAGTCGCGAAATTGGCGCAGCAGTGTTGTATCCGCCGCCTCGCTGGCCTCTAGCGAAAGAGATAACTGTTGATACACCGCACGCGCGCTCCGGAAATAACACCTCATCCATTCTTCGGGCGCGATGGGGCTCGGCGATAAACGGGCTGCCGCCTCATCCTGCATCTCATAGGTCAACAGATTGTTGTCGCGTCCCGAGCGCGTATGCAGAAACCACCGCACGCGAAACAGAAACTCCGTTTCGCCGCACACGCGCGCAGCAGATTCAGCCGTCGAGTGTTGCGGCGCCAGCTGACCAAGCCAACGTAGAACGTGGATATCTCGAACGCCCCCGGGTGCCTCCTTGACGTTTGGCTCCAGATGGAAAACCGTGTCGTTGAACTTGGCATGTCTCTGGCGCGTCATTTCCGCCAGTTGTTGGGTCAGTGTTGCGGCATGGCGCCGGAAGAAGGCGGAAAGGCGCTCTGTGAGTGCATCGAACAGGCCGCGATCACCCGTGATAAACCGCACGTCTAAGAGGCTGATATGCAGCTCGATGTTTTGGGGCTGCAGTTCCGCGCATTCGGCCACGGTACGAACGGAATGACTGGCGCGCAACCCGCTATCCCAGAGTGCACTGATGAAGTTGGAGATGGCCTCTTTGCTCTCGGGGATCTCTGTTTCGCTCTCAAACAGCACCATCACGTCCACGTCGGAATGCGGGAAAAGTTCGCTGCGGCCGTAGCCGCCGACCGCGCACACTGCGAATTTATGCGAAAGGTTGGGAGCTAATATCTCGTCAGCGCGGGCACTGACTAAAGCATCTGCAGCCTGACTCTTAGCAGATAATAGGCGCCGTACGTCGTCTTCGTGCTGCGGCTCAGGAGGGGTCACAGAACGTGGAACATCCGGGATGGCGCCTGCTACCTCTATAAAGCTGCCTCGCCTGAATCGTTGTTGCGAATGCGAATTGCATCCTGCACGTCATAAACGAAGATCTTGCCATCGCCGATTCTGCCCGTGCGCGCCGCCGAAGCGATGGTTTGTGTCACTTCGTCCAGACGCGCATCCGGTATGACCGTCTCCACTTTGATTTTGGGCAGAAGATCCACTTCGTACTCCATCCCGCGATAAACCTCCTTGTGCCCTTTTTGACGGCCATGGCCGCGGACCTCGGAGATGGTGAGTCCTTCGACGCCGATGTTCTTCAGCGCTTCTTTTACCTCGTCCAATTTGAACGGCTGAATGATGGCTTCGACTTTCTTCATGCGCCAGCCTTGCCTTTGGACATGCGTGGTCTATGCATCGAGATTGTAGGCTTCCTCTCCGTGCATGCTGATGTCGAGCCCTTCCATCTCAGCCTCGTTGGTAACACGCACGCCAACCAGGGCATCTACAATTTTCAGGATCACCCAAGTAGAAACAGCCGCCAACACCCAGCTGATGAGGACTCCGATGGCCTGATTCAGAACCTGCCCGGGATTACCGTCCACCCAACCCAGCGGCAGCACTTTTCCGGAAGCATCTTTTAATCCGTCATTGATGGCCTTGGTGGCAAAGACGCCCGTCAGCAGCGCCCCTAGTGTTCCGCCCGCACCATGAACGCCGAAAGCGTCCAGCGTGTCGTCATAGCCGAACTTGCTCTTTATCGTGGTCACCATGAAGAAACAGAAGACGCCTGCGAGGAAACCGATTAAGAGAGCGGGGAACGGCTGCACGAAACCCGATGCGGGTGTAATCGCGACGAGCCCGGCTACGGCGCCGGAGATTGCCCCAAGAATGCTCGGTTTGCCGTGCCGTGCCCACTCGGCGAACATCCAGCCTAAAGCGGCTGCGGCGGTGGCGAAGTGCGTTGCGACAAAGGCGCTGGTTGCCAATGCGTTAGCTGCCACTGCGCTGCCGGCATTAAATCCAAACCAGCCGACCCAAAGCAAACAAGCGCCGATGACACTCAGCACCAGGTTGTGCGGCTTCATCGGCTCTTTGGGAAATCCGACGCGCTTGCCCAGGTACAACGCGCACACCAATGCGCTTACGCCCGAACTGATGTGGACCACCGTGCCGCCCGCGAAATCAAAACAGGGAATTTTCCCGCCCAGGAACGCGTTCAACAGCCCGCCTTTGCCCCACACCATGTGCGCCAGCGGAAAGTAGACGACCGTAGACCAGAGACAGGTGAACAGCAACATTGCGCTGAACTTCATGCGTTCCGCGAACGCGCCCGATATCAATGCTGGCGTGATGATGGCGAACATGAGTTGATAAATCATGTAGGTCTCATGCGGAACGGTTGCGCCATAATCCGCGTTGGGAGCAGCACCGACGCCGTTCAAGAAGATGTACCCGAATCCGCCGACAACCGGATTGCCTTCCGCGAACGCCAGGCTGTAGCCATACACCGCCCACAACACCGTGACCACGGCCATCAGCACGAAGCTGTGCATCATGGTGCTCAATACGTTCTTGCTGCGCACCAGGCCGCCATAAAAAAGCGCAAGTCCGGGGCCCGTCATCATGAGGACGAGCGCCGCACTGGTGAGCATCCAGGCGTTGTCGCCGGAATTCAGAGTCTGATTCGGCATTTAACTAATGAGGATAAGGAGTAAGGGTAGCAGTTTGCAGCAGTTGCCGTGCCAGCAAATTTCTATTTGGGGCATCGAAAATGGTTTATGGCATGGCTCGGAAACGGAAAAACACTATCCGAACTCTAAACCGAATCAAAAGCCGCACGATAAAGCTCGTCAGTCAGACCGGCGACCTCTATCTGGCGCTTTAGGAGAGGTCTCTTAACTTCATCGTGATTGGGGATCGAGAGGTGTACGTTTGGCACGTTCGGATTTGTCAGGATAATGTGCGAACCTTTTCTCCGAACGACCCAGCCAAATTTCTTCGTGAACACTTTTGCGTGGCGTTCGCCGCTGGCCAATGGCAAATGGGATAACCCCATCTTAGATACTCTAGGCGCACACTGGCACTAGAATACGCGGTGCCTCTACCTGAACCTTTTCTTGCTTTTCAATTCCAACAAAATTGAAGGATTCAGAACTGCACCGCCCAGCGCTTATGGCATCTTCCATCATTACGGCTAGACAATCGTTAATTGCATCAACAATATTGGCTTTGGTTTCATCCTCAGTATTCCCCTGAGACATGCAGCCTGGTATTTCAAGACATTCGGCAACAACCGTGCCGTCTTCGTCTCTCCTAAACAGGATGTTTAGCGTGAGTCCCCGATGTCCAGATTCCAACTCTTCAACTACGCTTCTCATTTGCCCTATTCCTACTACGTTGGATGTGCCAATTCACTAAGGAGTTGCCTGCATCCTGCGGTCCAAGTACGTCAAGTATACAGAACCTTAATTCCGACGTGGGTTTATGGCGCGTTCTCACTTCTCCGGCCTCACAGCTACTCCCGCCGGAACCCAGGCGCAAAACACGTCTCCGGCCGCCTTGCAAATACCGGGATCCTCGACCAATTCTTTGGTAAATGCGTCCAACCGCTCGGCGCGCTTGGCTGAGAGTATCGCCATATTATGATCGGCCTGGCTGACGCGTACCAGGAAGACGAGTCGAACGTGCGCCGCTTTGCCCGGAAGCTCAAAGGGTAACTTCGGAGCCTCGGCGAGCGCTACTGCCTTTCCATCCCTCGTCTCTTCTGCCGACACGAACTTCAGGCGAACGCTGCCCACCTTGCCGGTCACCAGGTAGGACGAGTTCGTGTATCCAATCAAATCCGCTGCGCGCATGGTGATGGTGTGGCCGTCGGACTGCTGCTCGACTAGGTCGGAACGGTACTGTCCCGATTTCAGTAACGGCACCACGATTCGAATCGTCGTCCCAGGTTGCAGATCAACGAAGGACCGATCGTCACGGGCAACTTGGGGCGATGTTGGTACCGAAATCGGGTTCGGCGAGCATCCAACGAACATCGTGAGCGCGCCAGTACACGCGACCAGGAACAAGCACTGCGCTTTCGTCATCTGCTTGCTATTGTCATGCTTCGCGGCCACGGCCGCTCAGAATTCGTCAGATCCTCAGAATGGTTTGCGGCCACCGATGCTCGGCAAACTGGTGGATGCCGGCGGTTATCGCGTCCACCTTTACTGCACGGGCGAGGGTAGTCCTGCCGTAATCGTTGCGAGCGGCGGATTCTCATTTGATTGGGGACTGGTGCAGCCGAAAATTGCGCAAGTCACCCGAATCTGCACCTATGACCCTGCCGGTACCGCCTGGAGCGATCCGCTGCCCGGAAATGTGAACCCAAGCTGCACAGATCGAGTGAACGAACTCCACAAGCTGCTCAACAACTCCGGAGTAAGCGGCCCTTACGTGTTCGTCGGATTCTCCATCGGCGGTCTGATCGCAAGACTCTATGCCGCGCGCTTTCCGGACGAGGTTTCCGGGATGGTCTTCGTCGACCACGCGTTCATCGATACCACACCGGATGATAGTGCGGCGCCGGCGCCCTTCCAATCGGCCGGACTGGATAGTCCACCCGTGCTCATTTCAAAAACGCCTATTTCGCTGGACATGGAAGACGATCAAAACTTCAGCAAATTGCCCAAGCGCGACCAGGAGCTTCATCGTTGGGCTCTCGCGACCGGTTCATTCCGGCCGTCCGTGGATATGGCGGCAGTGTGCTTCAGTCAGGTCAACAGCGCGGAGGCGAAGACTCCTTATCCGTTGGGCAACAAGCCTGTTGCCGTAGTCTCTACCTTGTACGACTCGCCGAAGTATCGCGATCTGCAGCATCAACTGCTAGCTCTCTCACACGACAGCAAACAGTTAATCGCGGAGAACAGCACGCACATGGTGATCATCGATCAGCCGCAGACAGTCGTTCAGGCGATCGAGAATGTAGTCGCCACAGCTCGAAGCCGCGCTGCGTCGAAGAGTAGCACTCGCTAAACGCTACGCCGCTTCGTCCGGCATTTCATTCGAATCCGTATCCGGAATGGTGAAGTGAAACACCGAGCCTTTTCCCTCTTCCGATTCAGCCCAGATGCGCCCGCCCAGCCGTTCCATAATGCGCTTGCAGATGGAAAGCCCCAGCCCAGTGCCCGGAACGTCGTGCCCGTGCAGGCGTTTGAAAAGGTTGAACACCTCATCCAGATGCTGCTGCGGGATGCCGACGCCGTTATCGGAAACCGTGAAATGCCAGGCTGCGAATTCGCGCCGCGCGCTTACGTGGATGCGCGGAGCGTCCTCGCTGCGATATTTAATGGCATTCCCGACCAGGTTCAGCAGCAGCTGCCGCAATTGCACTGGATCGGCTAGCACGGTCGGCAGCGGATCGTGCGTGACGACGGCGCCGGATTCCGCTATTGCGGTACTCAGGTCTTCCAAGGTGCTGGCCAGAACCTCATGGCAGGAAACCGGCCCAATGTCGCGCTCTTCCGTGCTCACCTGTGAGTACGTCAGAAGATCCTTGATCAACTGGCTCATGCGCAACGCCGCTTGCACGGGGAAATGCAGCAAGTCCAGATCATCGGGATCAATGCGTTTGCCAATGTGACGTTCCAACAGCTGCAGATGAGTGGTGATGGTCCGCAAGGGCGCTTGCAGGTCATGCGACGCCGCGTAGGCGAAGCGCTTCAAATCCTCGTTAGAGCGCTGCAACTCCTGACTCATCCGCTCGAGTTCATTGGTGCGCTCGCGCTCCTGTGTGCGCAGGCGCGTTCTCTCAAGCGCCGCGCTGATACGAGCGCTCAATAACACCGGCTCGAACGGTTTGAACAGGTAATCGTCGGCGCCGCGTTGAATGCAGCGGCTAACTCCCGACAACTCATCTAGCGCCGAAATCATGATGACCGGAATATCGCAGGCCGCCGGGTCCTGCTTCATTGCCTCCAGCACGTCAAGCCCGTCCATGTCCGGCATCATGAAATCGACCAGCGCGATATCAAACGGCCGTCTTGCTAGAAGACGCAGGCCCTCCGGACCGTTCTTTGCCGCCGTCGCCTCAAATCCCAATCGCTGCAATTGGCGCGACAAGATGTCCCGATTCGCTTCATCGTCATCGATTATCAAAATGCGTGCGTTTGCACGCGCTACTCTGGCCGGCGCCGGGTCGGCCTTCAACCGCAGAGCAACGTGCCGTGACACGACTACGTTTTCCTCCGTGAAATCAAGTAGCTCCGCCGCGCCGTTCGCAATGCGCAGGACATCAATTACGAACTCAGTTGGGCCGCTTTGGAGAATCGCGCCTACCGCACGCGACACACGCTGCAGAGGTTCAATCGCAGAGCTTCGAAACTGATCGATCTCTCGAATCGAAACGCCACAATCGGGGTCCAGGACCCGCTGCAATATAGCCAGGATGGCCTGGCCGTTCTCGTGGATGATTGTCAACTGCCCGGCCACGTCTTCAGGAAGGGTTGACACGTCCTGTAGCAACATCTCGCTATAGCCGAGGATGTGATTCAAAGGCGTGCGCAGCCGGTGCCGCAGCTCGGCCAGAGCCTCTCGCGAAAACAGCTTTTCCGTATCCGTGCTCATCCTTATTACGTGGTCTGGCGTGGGCCCAGTAAATGCTCCATCTTTAAGAGCAGGCCCTCGAAGTTTACCGGCTTGGTCTCGTACTCGTTGCAACCCGCCCCCATGGTCTTCTCTCTATCGCCTGTCATGGCATGCGCCGTCAGCGCGATGATCGGGATAGCAGCGGTCGCCTCGTTTTTTCTGATTCGCCGGGTTGCTTCCCAGCCATCCATGCCGGGAAGATTGATATCCATCAAAATCAAGTCAGGCGCATGCGCGCCGGCAAGCATCACCGCCTGCTCACCATCAGCCGCGTCGATGATGTCGTAGCCGCGCCGCTTCAAACGCCGCGATAGCATGTCACGGTTGAAATCGTTGTCTTCCACCAGCAGAATTCTTGCCATGCGTTATTTGTGCGCGCCTCCCAGGCTCTTACCCGTGACCAGCGCCTGAACCTCTCGCAGCAGCGACTCCCGATTCAACCCGCTCTTTGCAATCACGCCCTGAATGTCTCCATTCAAGCGGCGGCGATCCTCTTCCGTCATGTCCTTCGCCGTAACCACGATCACCGGAATGGAATGCCACTTCTGGTTCTCGCGCAAAATCCGAGTGAACTCGAAGCCATCCATCTCGGGCATCATCAGGTCCAGCAGAATCAGTTCAAAAGGCTCCTCCTGCAATTTCTGAAGCGCTGCCGCGCCATTCTCTGCCGTGATCACCCGCCAGTTCTCACGCTCCAGAATCGCCTTCAATAAATCCCGGCTGGCCGCGTCGTCCTCAACCACCAGCACCGGCAGGGCGGCCGCACACAGCGGTACTGCGTCAGGATGCCAACCAGTTTTTCGCGCTCGATCGGCTTCGTGATGTAGTGCGCTGCGCCAAGCGCATAACCCAACGCCCGATCGTCCGACACCGTGGTCATAATTACCGGGATCTGGCGCAGTTCAGGGTCAGCCTTCAAAGCGCTCAACGTGCTCCAACCGTCCATATCGGGCATAACCACGTCCAATGTGATGGCCGCCGGTTTCAATTCGCGAGCGATGTCTAGCGCTATCCGGCCGTTTGGCGCCACGGCAGTAGGAATTCCTTCCCGCTCCAGCGAACGGCAAATCAGCTCACGCGCGGAGGGATCGTCATCCACAACCAGCACCGGACGGGGTCCATTGCTCGCCTTGCGAAAATGCCGGCTGCTCCCCCTGTTTCGCGGTCGGCATGGTTTGCGGCAGCACCATTTCGAAGCGGGCGCCCGTGCCCAACTCGCTCTGAACCGTGATATCGCCGCCCATCATGCGGCAGAAATGTCGCGTGATCGCCAGCCCCAAACCAGTCCCGCCATATAACTTCGCAGTCGAACTGTCACCCTGCGCGAAGGCTTCAAATATCCGCTCCAGTTTCTCGGGCGCGATCCCGATGCCGGTGTCGGAGACCACAAAGCGGATTTGATCTTCGGGCTCTCCCTTGTCGCGTTGCGCGCTAAGCGTCACCGTGCCCGACGAGGTGAATTTCGCGGCGTTCGACAGCAGGTTGAAGAGGCTCTGCCGAACCTTGGTCAGATCGGCGAACATACTGCCCAGATCGGCACGCACGTCCAGCACAAAGCGATTGCCGTTAGTGTCCATCAGCGGCTTCACTGTGCCGCTGACTTCGCGAATCAGATTGCCGACATCGAAGGTCTCCGGATAGAGCTGCATCCGTCCGGCTTCGATTTTCGTGACATCCAGAACGTCATTGATGAGCGAGAGCAAATGCCGGCCGGCGGTCCTGATCTTGTTCAAGTCCGGCGCCAGGGATTCAATCTTCAGATCCTCGGCTTCTTCCTGCAGCATCTCGCTGTAGCCGATGATGGCGTTCAGGGGCGTGCGCAGTTCGTGGCTCATGTTGGCCAGAAAATCGCTCTTGGCGCGGTTGGCCCGCTCGGCCGCTTCTTTCGCCGCGACAATCTCTTCCTCGGCCCGTTTGCGCTCGGTGATATCCGTGAGCGTGCCTTCGTAATAGAGGACCGTCCCGTCCAGGTTTCGCACCACGCGCGAATTCTCCAAAACCACCAGCAGGGAACCATCCTGGCGCTTGAGGGTCAACTCGGCACTGCGCAATTCACCCGTGCGTTCCAGTTCCTCCAAACGCCGCGTCCGGTCTGCGGTATCGGCATACACAGTTTCCACTGCGCCCGCGGCCCGCAACTCATCCAGGCTCTTGAATCCGAGCATCTGAATGAGAGCCGGGTTGGCCGCCAGGATGTTGCCGTTAGGGTCGCTCTGATACACGCCTTCCAGAATGTTCTGGAAAAGCGCCGCATAGCGCCCTTCGGACATCTTCAATGCGTGCTCGGCCCTGTGCCGCTCTGAGAGATCGCGCATGTAAGCGGTGAATACGGGAGGCTCCTCGTGTGCCAGCCGCGTGATGGCAAGCTCAACCGGAATCAGCGTTCCATCCGCTTTCATTCCGTGCAACTCCACCCGCCTTCCTAGCACCGGACCCTCGCCGGTTTCCCGGTAGTGCCGCATGCCCGCATAATGCTTGGCGCGCAGATCGGGCGGAATGATCAGGTCCGGCATGGGACGGCCGACTGCCTCCGCTTTCGAGTAGCCGAAGGTCCGTTCCGCAGCCGGATTGAACTCCAATATGCGGCTTTGGCCATCAATGGTGATGACGCAATCGAGCGCCGATTCCAGGATGGCCGCTTTCCGGTTCTCACTGGCGCGCAGTGCCTCTTCCCCGCGCGATCGCTGGACAAACTGGCCTATCTGATTCCCAATCGACACTAATGTGGCAATCAGGTCCGGGTCCGGTCTTTGTACGCTGCGGCTGAAGAACTCAGCTACACCCACCACTTCCCCGCGATCGTTGATCGGAAGTGCGATCGCGCTTTTCAGTTTTCCCGCCGCGAACTTGCTACTGCGCGGCAGCGCGGTTTCAGCCAACAAATCGGGCAGCCACACCACCTCTTGCTGCTCCCAAACCCGGCCCGGAAGACCCACTCCACGCTCGAACTCGTTGGCGCACAGCTCGTCTGCGAACTGCGCACGAAAGAATGTCGCCGCTTGCCAGCTCTGTGCGCATTGCAGCAACCTTTCATTCCCAGCGCGCAGCCAAAGCAACCCGAACTCCCAACCCAGGCTTCCCCCGACAGCCGCCAGCAAAGGCCGTGACACGCTTTCCAGCCGGCTGGCGCTCGCCAGCAACTGGCTCACGGTGAATTGTATTTTGAGGCGCTGTTCAGCCCGCTTCCGCGCGCTGATATCGAGGAACGTAATGATCGCGCCCGAAGTGTCGCCGTTCTTTACTATCGGCGACGAAGAGTAGCCCGCTGGGAATGCGCTGCCGTCCTTTCGAAACAGTACGTCGTCTTCCGATCGCACCGGCTCTCCGGATCGAGCGGCCCTGAAGATCGGACACTCCTCTTCCGGGTATGGCGTCCCGTCGGGCTTGCTGTGATGAATCAGCTCGTGCATGTTTCGACCGATCATCTCGTCCGCTGCATACCCGAGCATTTCGCACGCCGCCCGATTCACAAACGTACACAGACCGCTAGCGTCTATGCCGTAGATGCCTTCGCCGGTGGAATCCAGCAGCACCTGCCAATCGGTTGGGGGCCGTCGAATCAATGATTTGGCCGCTGGTCTCCGGCGCTCAGAGCGCATCTATAGTTAGATAGACCTACCTAGTAAGCGTTTCAAGTTCCGCCCTTTCGCAGCGGTCGGACGGCGGAATAATCATTTCCACCGGAGCAGGAATCTGATACACTAGGAACGTCTTTGCCCCGCATCCGTTTCCCATTCGAGTGCTTTCCGGCCGCTATCTTCCCTTCAGTCGAAGTTTATCCAGACGTTGGTTCAGAGCAGTCAGACAAAGATAATTCACACTTGAAAAGGACCTACTGTGACCAACATATTTGTCGGAAATCTCAGTTATCAAGCAACCCAAGCTGACCTCCAAAATGCATTCGGAGCGTACGGCAATGTAGAGAGAGTTAATGTCGTGACAGACCGTGAAACCGGTCAGCCACGCGGTTTCGCCTTTGTCGAAATGAGTGATTCGGAAGCGGCTCAACAGGCCATAGCGCACCTCAATGGCGCCGAACTGCACGGACGCGCCATGAACGTGAACGAAGCCCGTCCCAAGCCTGCGGGCGGCGGCGGTGGTGGTTACGGCGGCCAGCGCGCCGGCAACCGCGGTGGTGGCGGTGGCGGCGGCAATCGTGGCCGCGCGAACCGCTGGTAAGGCGCCAAAGCTAGAATCGATTTTTTCGCGGATTCTAAGGCGCCAAAGCTAGAATAAAAGTTAACGGCTGCCTCGCTTGGCTTGTGGCCAACGGGGCAGCCTTGTCAATTGGAAAGGGAAAATTATGCCCGGCCGGGGTCCACAAACTTTCAAGAAGCGTCAGAAAGAGCAAGAACGAAAAGAACGCCAACAGGAAAAGTTCGCCAAGCGCCTGCAGCGCAAGACAGAACGCGCCACCGGCTCAAGCACAGACGACGAACTTGAACTCCTCGACGGACCACCTCCGCTTGACGAACCGATTCCCGAACACCTTTTAGAAAACAATCACATCAAAGAGTAATCACTTAACTTAATGCCGAAACGGGGAGACATGGCTTCACCGACGTCTCGCGGATTCGGCTGGCGCGGCGACCGCTGGCGTCTCAACGAGCTTCTCGGCTCTCTCGACGTAGGCATCTGGTATTGTGATCTCCCATTCAATAAGCTGACGTGGGATACCAAAGTCAAAGAACACTTCTGGCTTTCCCCCGATGCGGATGTCACCTTCGACCTCTTCTTAGAACGCCTTCACGGGGAGGATCGCGAACGCACACGGCAGGCCATCGAACGAAGTCTGGTGGAGCGGTCCACCTACGATGTGGAATGTCGCGCCGTCTCCCCTGACGGTCATATCCGTTGGCTGCGCGCTATTGGTTATCCCTTCTACGATGAAGGTGGTCGTGCCATTCGCTTCGATGGGCTGACCCTCGACATCACACCCCAGAAACGCGCCGAAGCTCGTTTGGCTGAGCAAGGCCGAATAGCCGCTTTGGGCGCTAACATCGGCATTGCGCTTACCCAGGGCGCGGTGCTCAGAGATACTCTCACTGCCTGTGCGGAAGCCATCGTCCGGCATGTGGATGCGGCCTTCGCGCGCATCTGGACTCTTTCCGGCGACGGAAAAATGCTGGAACTGCAGGCCAGCGCCGGCCTCTACACCCACGTTGATGGTCCGCATGGCCGCGTGCCCGTGGGCAAGTTCAAAATCGGCTTGATCGCTGAGGAGCGCTTGCCGCACCTGACCAATAACGTGCTCGAAGATGAGCGCGTCGGCGACCGCGAGTGGGCGCGCCGCGAAGGCATGATCGCTTTTGCCGGCTATCCGCTTATTGTGGATGACGACCTTGTCGGCGTAGTGGCATTGTTCGCGCGCAAAACGCTTGGCGGCGAGACCATCGACGCGCTTGCTTCGGTAGCGAACAGCATCGCCGTTGGCATCCAGCGCAAACGCGCCGAGATCGCGCTCAAGGAAGCCAAGGAACTCGCCGAAGCTGCCAATCGCGCGAAAAGCGATTTCCTCGCCAGCATGAGCCATGAACTGCGCACGCCGCTGAACGCCATCATCGGCTACGGCGAAATGCTGCAAGAGGAAGCCGAGGAGGCCGGTGTTGAAGCTCTGGTCCCCGATCTCAAGAAAATTCATACCGCCGGCAGGCATCTGCTCGCGCTCATCAATGACGTTTTAGATCTTTCGAAAATCGAAGCCGGCAAGATGGATCTCTATGTCGAAAGCTTCCGCCTCCGCGACATTGTGGATGATGTGGTCGCGGTTGTGCAATCGCTTGTCGAGCGCAACCAGAATCAGCTCTCTGTCCGGGTCGACCCCGCCATCAACGAAATGCGCGCCGACCAGACGAAGGTGCGCCAGAGTCTCTTCAATCTGCTGTCAAACGCCGCGAAATTTACCAAAGCCGGCACAATTCTTTTCGACGTGCGGCCCGATACCAGCCAGCCGGACGACATCCTGTTTCGCGTGCAGGATAGCGGCATTGGTTTGACGCCCCAGCAGCTGCAGCGTCTTTTCCAGCCGTTCGAACAGGCCGGCGCGCAGATTGGCGGCAAGTATGGCGGAACCGGTCTTGGTCTGGCGCTGACCCAGCGCTTCTGCCTGCTCATGGGAGGCGATGTAACTGTCGAAAGCGAGGCCGGCAAAGGATCCACTTTTATCATTCGCTTGCCGCGCAATGTGAGCACAACCCCCTCCCCGGAGCGTCCGGGCAAAGGAATCGTGCTGGTGATCGATGACGACCCGACGGCTTGTGATCTGATCTCGCGTGTTGTCGTGCGGGAAGGCTTTCGAGCCGTCTCCGCCAGCAGTGGGGAAGAGGGCCTGCGGCAGGCGTTCGCCTTGCGGCCGAGTCTCATCACACTTGACGTGATGCTCCCGAATATGGATGGCTGGACGGTTCTCGAAAGTTTGAAGCGGTCGCCTGAGTTACGCGATATTCCCGTCATTGTCGTGACCATGGTGGATGACCGGAATCTGGGTTATGCGTTGGGAGCGTCCGAATATCTCACCAAGCCTGTCGAGCGCGAGCGTCTTGCTTCCTTGCTGCGCCGCTACGAATGTCCAGTGCCGCCGTGTGCCGCACTCATTGTCGATGACGAGTCCGACGCCCGCGGCAGGTTGAAGAACATGCTGGAGCGCGAACGATGGATCGTAGCGGAAGCATCGAACGGTTACGAAGGACTGGCGCGCATCGGCGAGCGTAAACCGACATTGATTCTGCTTGACCTGATGATGCCCGAGATGGATGGCTTCGAGTTCTCCATGGCTCTCAAGCGCAGTCCCGAATGGCGCGACATCCCCATCGTCGTTCTCACGGCGAAAGATCTCACCGCCGAAGATCGTGCCCGCCTGAACGGTCATGTCGAAAAGATCCTCGCCAAGGGGGCCTACACGCAAGAAGAACTCCTGAGCGAGTTAACCCGCGTAGTCCAAAACTGCCACCTCCCAGCCTGATCGCAGAAGTCCCGCCTACTCTATATCTTCAACACATTCTTCATGTAGCTGTATACCGCATTTGCGTCGCCGCCGTACGCGGATTCATGCGACCAGGTCGAAATCTTAAACGTTACGATCTTCAGTGGATCCTTAATGCTTGCGATTGTGTACTCGATGACCTGCGCGATATGCCAATCGGCATCAATGCGTCCCGATAACTTCCAGGTAATCTTGAGCGGCCGCTGATCGACCTCTACAATCTTCTTGGCGGCGCTTTCGATCGCGAGATGGTAGATATTGCTCGCCGAAGTGCCGGCAACTAGGTTCTCGGGCACATCGGGATTTTTTCCATCTTGCCCTCCCATCGAATAGGCAATCAGGTGCAGCCATGCCCAATTGCCCGTCGGGTTCAAACCCGCCGCTTGGGCAGCTTCGAACGCACCCTTGCCATTCATGACGCCGTTCGGACTCTTTCCGTCTTGCCCGCGCGTCCCGGAGAACTTGTTGATTACCTTCGGCGTGAGCTGAATAGAACCAACCTGATTAACAAGCTGCGGCAGTGGACTACTTAGCGGAACGTTGGTGCCGTACATGTCAATTCCGAATCCTGACTGATACGTCGGATGCACCATGTAAAAGTCGTCGCCGAATTTCGGGCCCACGTCGTAAGCGGTATTGTGCATCGGCGAGTAGACGCGAATCGGGCTGTCATTCCCGTTGTAGTCCACCTTCACAGGATCGAAGTACTCACGCTTCGACGGCAGGTCCAGCTTGAATTCTTCCTGGATTTTTTTGTCAGGCTCCTTGCCCTTACGGAACACAAAAGACTGCCGATCGCCGCCCCTTCTATAACCCCCGCCCGTGGTGTTTGGGTGTTTCGGCATGCCGGCGCGGTCGTCGTAGGCAGTAGGCGGATCTACCTCGTCACCCTTCAGTTCCACCCGTAGCTTCCGGTAGTCTCGAGGGGTTGGAGCGTCGTCCTCGTCGTCAGCCCACCAGTAATACTTCGCCCGTGCGTACGGGCTGTACCTGCTACCTCTCCGCTCATAGCGAACCCATGTGCCCATTGTCGTTCCCTCTTGTTCTCGGAGTATTTTCGCATGAAATCGGCACCGCGGAACCTCTTCGCGGCTGTGGGTCGGCCTCCCAAAATTGCGTGCTACACTCGATTGTGCGGCCTCGGATTTTGGGAATTATTCCCGCCCGATTTGCCTCTTCTCGATTCCCCGGAAAAGCTCTCGCCGGCATCGCCGGCAAACCAATGGTGCAGCACGTTTACGAACGTGCGCAACTGTCCCGCTACCTGACTGACGTTCTCGTTGCGACCGACGATGACCGGATTGCCTCTGCGGTGCGCGCCTTTGGTGGCCGCGTTCGCATGACGAACGCCGATCACCCATCGGGCACAGACCGTCTCGCCGAAATCGCTTTTTCGGAACCCGCTTCCCTTTACGTCAACATTCAAGGCGATGAGCCGCTGATCGATCCCGAAGCTATCGATGCGGCCATTCTCAGCGTCCTCCACGACGAAGAAATCGCCATGGGTACTTTGAAAAAGCGGATTCTGGATCCCTCCGACATTCTCAATACGAATGTTGTCAAAGTCGTCACCAACCTTGCGGGCGATGCCATCTATTTTTCCCGCTGCCCCATTCCTTATGAGCGCGACGGTCGCAGTGAGTTGCCGCTCTATTTCAAGCACGTCGGAATATATGTGTACCGCGGCGATCTGCTGCGCCGCTATCCGGATCTCCCTGTTGGTCCGCTCGAGCACGCTGAGCGCTTGGAACAACTGCGCGCGATTGAGAACGGCTTTCGCATCCGCGTGGTCGAGACCGAATACGAATCTCTCGGCGTAGATACGCCCGAAGACCTGGAGCGGGTAAATCAGTTTTTCGCAGTATCCGCGGAATCGCTTGGTTATAGCTGATGAGAAGGAGGCGCGACCGGTAACTCATGCCTAAGTACATATTCGTCACAGGTGGTGTCGTGTCGTCCTTGGGAAAGGGAATCGCGGGAGCGTCGATTGGCTGTCTCCTCGAAAGCCGCGGGCTACGCGTCACACTGCAAAAATTTGACCCGTACCTGAATATCGATCCGGGCACGCTGAGCCCGTTCCAGCACGGCGAAGTCTTCGTCACGGACGACGGCGCAGAGACCGATCTCGATCTCGGCCACTACGAGCGCTTCACGCACGCGCCGCTGACGCAGAGCAACAATTTAACTTCCGGCCGGATCTACGAGAACATCATCACGCGCGAGCGCCGCGGTGATTATCTCGGCAAGACGGTTCAGGTCATCCCGCACGTCACAAACGAAATCAAAGCCGCCTGTCGCAAAGTGGCTGCCGATGTCGACGTCGCGATCGTAGAAATCGGCGGCACGGTTGGCGACATTGAATCGCTGCCATTCATCGAAGCCATCCGCCAGATGCGCCATGAAGAAGGCCGCGAAAACACCCTTTTCATACATCTCACGCTGGTGCCCTGGATCGCCGCTGCCCAGGAACTGAAGACGAAACCCACCCAGCACAGCGTGAAAGAGCTGCGCGCAATCGGTATCCAGCCGGATATTCTGTTGTGCCGTTCGGAACGGCCGCTCCCCGAGGAACTCAAAGAGAAAATAGCTCTCTTCTGCGACGTTGATGTGAAAAGCGTGATCACCGCGCGCGACGTGCGTTCGGTGTATGAGATACCTTTGCTGTTCGCCGAACAGGGTGTCGATGAGACCATCCTCCGCATGCTTCACATGGAAGCCGGTCCGCGCAATCTCTCGCGCTGGATCGACATGCTCGACCGCATGCAGAACCCGGCCCGCGAGGTCACCATCGGGCTTGTCGGCAAATACGTCGAGTACGAAGACTCCTACAAGAGTTTGAAGGAAGCCCTTCTGCATGCCGGTACCGCCCACCAGGCGCGCGTCAACATTGAGTGGATTGAAGCCGAGCAGATGGAATGGCCGCAATGCCGCGACTATCTGTCAGGTTTCGACGGCATCCTGGTTCCCGGCGGGTTCGGCCGCCGCGGCACTCAGGGCATGCTCCACGCTATCCGCTGTGCGCGTGAAGAAAGAATTCCATATTTCGGCATTTGCCTCGGCATGCAGATGATGGTCATCGAATATGCGCGCAACATTTGCGGCCTTGCCGATGCCGACACGACGGAGGTGAACCCGGCCACGCCGCATCGCGTCATATACAAGCTTCGTGAATTGAAAGGCGTTGACGAGCTAGGTGGAACCATGCGTCTCGGCGCGTATCCTTGTCATCTCGCCGACGGCAGTTTCGCGCAGCGTGCTTACGGTGCCGACAACATCAGTGAGCGCCATCGTCACCGTTACGAGTTCAATCGCGAATACGAGAAGATTCTTTCTGAACATGGCATGCGCATCACCGGCACAACGCCCGACGGCATTTACGTCGAGATCTGCGAAGTGCCCGACCATCCCTGGTACCTGGGCTGCCAATTCCATCCTGAGTTCAAATCCAAGCCGCTCGAGCCGCACCCGCTTTTCACGGCCTTCCTGGGTGCCGCGCTAAAACACAAAGATGATAAGAAGGCTCGTCACAGAGACGCTGACTTGCCTGCCTACGCGCAC
>CAVWVR010000021.1:0-75105 GCA_963758445.1 Terriglobia bacterium | reverse complement strand
CTTAAAATCCTTTTCGCCGCAAGGCGAGTGCGGGTTCAAGTCCCGCCCCGGGCACCACCTGCATTTCGGAACGCTCGGTGCGTTTCTGGAAATGCTTAGTTCCAGCAAGTTCGCAAACCCAATTACTCGCCTCCTGGGCGCAGCATCGAATTTCTAGAATCTCTCGCCAATTGCCGAAAGGAGGTCCAACGGCCGCCTAAACTCAACCAATTTCCACTAAGTCGCTGGCAACGCGCTTCAACTGCCCGCAGGCGGCAAAAATGTCGCGCCCCCGAGGCTTGCGAATGAAGCACGGAAAGGCTCGTCGGATAATCGCTTGGAAACTCAACACGCGCTCCGTGTCCGGAGTCTCAAATGGAATGCCAGGCCCCGGGTTCAGCGCAATCAGATTGACTTTGCAGTTCAAATTGCTCAGCAGGCGCACGACGCGCTTGGCATCGACATCGGTGTCGTTCACGCCGCCAAGCAAAACGTATTCAAACGTCAGCTTCTCCCAGGTCCGGAGTGGATACGCCTTGCACGCCTCCATCAAATCGGCCAGATGATATTTGCGCGTAATCGGCATCAATTGGCGTCGCTGTTCCTCGTTCGACGCGTTCAGCGAAATGGCCAACTTCGGCCGGATTTCAGCGCGGCCCAGTTCCGCAATCTTCGGCACAATGCCGGCCGTCGAAACCGTGATGCGCTTTTCTGACATGCCCACGCCGTCTTTGTCCGTCAGCAGGCGAGTCGCTTTCAGCACGTTGTCGAGATTCAGTAGCGGCTCTCCCATGCCCATCATCACCACGTTCATACGGTTGTCGGTCGGCTTGAGACCGTTCTCGCGAGCGACATAGAGCACCTGGCCGACAATTTCGCCGGCTGTCAAATTGCGTTCCAGGCCCATGAGCGCAGTAAGGCAGAACTTGCAATCGACCGGGCAACCGACCTGGCTGGAGATGCAGACAGTATCGCGGGCGGGTTCCGGCATCAGGACCGCCTCGATGGTTCTGTTATCCTCTAATCTAAGCAGGTAGCGGCGGGTTCCATCGGTTGAATCGTAGCGCCGTTCCGCGCTGGGCAAGCCTAGAGATTTGGTTGTAAGTAATTCATTTCTAAGGACTTGTGGCAGAGTCGAAATTTCCGACAAATTAGCCACTTGTTTCCGATATAGCGCGTCATATAGTTGTTTGGCGCGATACGTGGGCTGCTCCGGGCCGAGCATTTTCTGTAGGTCGGTCAACTCCATTCCGACCAGCGCTCGACCGTTAAGTACCTGCAGCATATAGCTTTAGTGTACCTTCGTACACTTGGAAAGGCGTTTGGCACATGGTTTTGGCTAACCCGCACGTCCGTGAAATCGAGCGGGTGCGTTTACGCAATGGAATTCGTATCGTCACCGAATCCATGCCATACGTCCGTTCAGTCTCTTTGGGTATCTGGATCGGCAGCGGCTCCCGCGCGGAGCGAGGCGCGGAAAACGGCATCTCGCACTTCATTGAGCACATGGTGTTCAAAGGCAACAAAAACCGTTCAGCCGAGGAAATTGCACGCTCTGTCGATTCCGTAGGCGGCGGACTGGATGCGTTCACCAGTAAAGAATTGGTGAGCTTCAACACTAAGGTGCTCGACGAACACCTTCCGCTCGCGTTCGACGTTCTTGCTGACCTGGTCCTCTGTCCGCTCTTTCGTGAGGCTGACATCGAGAAGGAAAAAGGCGTCATTCTCGAAGAGATCAAGATGGAGGCCGACCAGCCGGAGTTTGTCCTGCATGAGGCTTTCATCAGCAACTTCTGGAAGGGGCATCCGCTTGGCAAGCCCATCCTGGGCACCAAGGAAACGGTCAAGAAATTCACGCCCGAGCTGGTCCAGGAGTTTTACGGCCGGATCTACGCGCCCGCCAACATTCTAATTACTGCCGCCGGCAACCTTGATCACGACGATATAGTGAAGCTGGTTCGCGACAAATTCGAAACTTTGCCGGAACGTGGCGGTCTCCCGTCCGATGTCACTCCCAAGTCGAGTGCGCCCATTATCCTGAAGAAGAAGGATTCGCTCGAGCAGGTGCACATCACCATGGGCGTTCCAGCC
The DNA here is from genome assembly GCA_963758445.1 of Terriglobia bacterium. GTDB lineage: Bacteria > Acidobacteriota > Terriglobia > Bryobacterales > Bryobacteraceae > Bog-105. The sequence continues at coordinate 73,035 of CAVWVR010000021.1, read as the reverse complement.
TACCGGCTGGCGCATGAGCTTCGCTTTCCGCTGTACGTGTTGAACACCGTGCTCGGCGGCGGAATGAGTTCGCGGCTGTTTCAGAACATCCGTGAAAAGCAGGGGTTGGCCTACGCGGTTTACTCAGAACTGAACCTCTTTAGCGATACCGGATGCTTCACCGTTTACGCGGGCACGGCCGCTGAAACTGCCAGGCAGGTGGTCACTTCGGTGGTGCAGGAACTTCGTAATCTCAAGGAAGACTTCATCGGCGAAGACGAATTGCGCCGCGCCAAGGATCACCTGAAGGGATCGCTCATGTTGAGCCTCGAATCGACCTCCAGCCGGATGTCGAACCTCGCTCGCCAGGAATTGTACTTCAACCGCTTTATGTCTCTCGACGAAATGCTCGACAGCATTGAATCGGTGACTCGTGGAGAAGTGCAGATGATCGCACAGGAATTCTTCGGGGCCGACAACATAGCGTTGGCCATGCTGGGACGTTTGGGCGATCTCCAGATTGGGCGCGAAGATCTCGCCTGTTAGGACAAGATGCCTCAGTTGCGCTACACCACCCCGAACGGGATCACAGTCGTTCGAACGAGTTCGACTGTTCCGTACGCGAAGGGTTTGTCACGCCTTCTGCACCAGCTTGATAGCAGGCGCGGTATCTATCTGTCCTCGGGTTATGAATATCCGGAGCGTTACTCCCGCTGGGACATTGCGAGCATAGCGCCGCCGCTCGAAATCCTGGAACGCGATCGCACCGTCGAGTTCCACGCGCTGAATCGTCGCGGTACGGTGCTGCTTCAACTCCTACGGCCTTTGTTCGAACATCATCTGCATAGCGCTCGTACAAACGTGACGGAACATGCGATCCGTGTCGATCTGGAGCCACTGGCGGAACGTTTTCCGGAAGAAGAGCGTAGCAAACAGCCGTCCGCTTTTTCTTTGCTGCGCACCTTGGTAGAAGAATTTAAGAACCCGCAAGATGCAAGGCTGGCGTTAGTCGGTGCGTTTGGCTACGATCTGCTGTTACAGTTCGATCCCATCACTATACGGTTGCCTCGCGACGATCACAAAGGATTGCATCTATTCCTGTGCGACGACATTTATTATATGGATCGCAAGAAGGAAATCATCGAGCGATACCGCTACGATTTCGAGGGGGCTGCCGCCAGCACGGAAGGTCTGCCCCGAGCGGCAGAAACGCTGAAGTCCAGGTCTGGGCAGCCGGTGCGCGCCGAAATCGTTTCCGATCACAGGCCCGAGCGGTACATGGCAAAAGTGGAGACGGTGCGCGAGGGCATGCGGCAGGGCAACTACTACGAAGTGATACTGCGGCAAACATTCAGCGCGCCGTTTCATGGCAGTCCCTCCGAGCTCTTCCAGCGTATTCAGAAGACTAGTCCGAGCCCTTACGAATTCATGCTGCAGATGGGCGAGGAGCAACTGGTTGGCGCATCGCCCGAGATGTTTGTTCGCATCGAAGGCGACCTGGTGGAAACCTGCCCCATCTCAGGCACAGCGCGGCGCACCGGCGATCCCATCCACGATGCCGAAAGCATTCGCGAGCTGCTGAATTCTGCGAAAGACGAATCGGAACTCACCATGTGCAGCGACGTGGACCGCAACGATAAGTCGCGCGTTTGCGTGCCGGGTTCGGTGCGTCTGGTTGGGCGTCGTCTCATCGAATCTTACGCGGGGCTATTTCATACCGTTGATCACGTCAAAGGAACGCTGATGAAAGGCTTCGACTCACTTGATGCTTTTCTGACGCACATGTGGGCGGTGACGGTTGTCGGTGCGCCGAAGAGAGCGGCCGCGCAAGCTATTGAAGACCTGGAGAACGATGCGCGCGCCTGGTACGGCGGAGCGGTGGGAATGCTGAGCCTCAACGGTGACATCAATACCGGCATCACTATTCGCACGGTTCATTTGAAGAACGGAATCGCCCGCTATAGTGCAGGTGCAACGCTGCTCTACGATTCGGATCCCGCGTCTGAAGACGCGGAGTGCCGCCTGAAGGCGACCAACTTTTTCCGCGCGCTCTTCCCGGCTGAGCGCGATCCAAATCAGGACCAGCAAATCCGCCTCGTCGGCGAAGGCGTGCATCTGCTGCTGGTCGACAACGACGACTGCTTCATCCACACCTTGGCGAACTATGCGCGGCAGACCGGCGCGTGCGTCTCGACGTATCGATCCAACGCTGCTCTCGAGGTGATTGATTCAGTCAATCCGGACATCGTTTTGATCTCGCCAGGCCCGGCGCGGCCTTCCGATTTCGGTGTACCCGAACTTGTGAAAGCACTCGCTAAGCGCGGCATTCCGACCTTTGGCGTCTGTCTCGGGTTGCAGGGAATCGTCGAAGCTTTCGGCGGCCAATTGCAAGTGCTTGGCTATCCCATGCACGGCAAGCATTCGCTCGTGACCCACAACGGCCGCGGCGTCTTTTCAGGCCTTCCTTCACCATTCCGAGTGGGCCGCTATCATTCGCTCTATGCCGATCGCGCAACCTTTCCGGCCTGCCTGGAAGTAACAGCCGAATCGGAAGATGGCACCATCATGGGCGTACGTCATCGCAATCTGCCGATTGAAGCCGTACAGTTTCATCCCGAATCGATTCTGACGCTCGACAAAAACTGTGGCTTGCGATTGATGGAAAACATGATCGAGCAGTACGCGCACGCTGCGGAGACGGTCTAATCCTTGGCCGGCGAACACACCGTTGCCGTAATCGGCGGCGGCCTGGCTGGCCTGGCCGCTGCCGTGGCCCTTGGCTCGGCAGAACAGAAAGTAACCGTATATGAGGCGCGTCCCTTCCTCGGTGGCCGGGCCACTTCGTACCCGCTGAACAGCGCTGACGAAAACAGCCCGACAATCGACAACTGCCAGCACGTGCTGCTGCGCTGCTGTACGAACTTGCTCGATTTCTACGATCGGCTCGACGTTCGCGACCGCATCCAGTTCCATCGCGAGTTCTTTTGGATCGAACCCGGCGGCCGAACATCTGTCATGCGCCGCGGCCGGCTACCCGCTCCGCTGCATTTCACCGAGTCATTCCTGAAGCTGCGCTTCCTCAATCTGTCGGGCAAGATGGCAGTTGCCAGCGCCTTGCTGGCTGTGCGTTATGAATACGGCAAGCGTTCAGACCTTGACCGGATCACCATGCTCGATTGGCTGCGCGAGAAGAAACAGCCGCCGCAAGTGATTGACCGGTTCTGGCGCCAAGTGCTGGTGAGCGCGATCAATGAAGACCTCGAGCGCATGGCCGCGAGCCACGGACTCCAAGTCTTCTATCTGGGGTTTCTCGCACGCGCCAACTCGTATGAGATGGGCATCCCGGCGGTGCCGCTGACGCAACTCTATTCAGAGGATGCCTGGCGCCGTCATCCACACGTGAAGATCGCGCACCGTGCCAACGTCCAGCAGCTTCGAATCGAAAATGGCCGGGTTATCGGCATCATTGTAAACGGCGAATGTGTTACGGCGGATGCATACGTCCTGGCTATTCCTTTCGAACGCCTCCCCGCGTTCGCTCCTCAACTCTCGATGGATCTATCGGCATTTACTCATTCGCCCATTACAGGCATTCACCTTTGGTTTGATCGTTCCATCACGAATCTGCCGCACGCGACGCTACTCGATCGAACCATCCAGTGGATGTTCAACAAAAAAGACGGTCGACACATCCAGCTTGTGGTCAGCGCATCACGATCTTTGACGGAAATGCCGCGTGCGGAAGTGATCGACCTTGCGCTTCGCGAGTTGAACGAGTTCTTTCCGAAAACCGCCGAAGCGAAGCTGGAGCGCGCGCATGTGGTGAAGGAAGTTCGCGCAACCTTTTCGGCCGCTCCGGGGTTGGAGGAACTTAGGCCGCCGAATGCAACCGAATTGCCGAACTTGTTTCTCGCGGGCGATTGGACGTGCTCCGGATGGCCTGCAACTATGGAAGGCGCGGTGCGCAGCGGCTATCTGGCCGCCGAAGCGTTTATGCAATCCTTCGGCCAGCAATGGAAGTTCTTGCTGCCCGACATCGCCTAGCGCTGATTAGCTTTTAAGATCTTCTTCCGCAGCCGAATCGACTTTGGCGTGATCTCGACAAATTCATCTTCTGCGATGAACTCGATAGCTTGCTCAAGGTTGAGGATCTTCGGCGGAACCAGACGAATGGCTTCATCAGAAGTGGAAGCGCGCATGTTGGTCAGCTTCTTCTCCTTCACGATATTCACGTCCAGATCGGCATCGCGGGAGTTCTCGCCAATGATCATTCCCTCGTAGACTTCTGTCCCGGGCGAGATGAAGATGACGCCACGCTCCTGCAGGTTGTAGATGGCATAACCCGTGGCAACACCGGAGCGGTCGGCCACTAGTGAGCCGGTTGGTCGCATCGCAATATCGCCCTGCCACTCCACGTAGCTATGAAACAGCGAGTTCATGATCGCGGTGCCTTTGGTATCGGTCAGCATCTCACTGCGGATGCCAATCAGCCCGCGCGAAGGAATCAGGAATTCAAGCCGCACACGGCCCGATCCGTGATTCACCATCTTAGACATCTTGCCTCTGCGGGAGCCCATCTTTTCGATGACGACGCCGATGAATTCCTCGGGACAATCGATAACAAGTAGCTCCTGCGGTTCATGCAGCACGCCGTCGATTTTGCGCGTCAGGATCTCGGGTTTGCCCACCTGTAGCTCGTACCCCTCGCGCCGCATCATCTCGATGAGGATCGCAAGTTGGAGTTCGCCGCGGCCCATCACTTTGAATACTTCCGGGCCGCCCGCTTCTTCGACTTTGATGGAGACGTTCGTCAGCAGCTCTTTATCCAATCGGTCGCGCAAATTGCGCGAGGTCACGTACACGCCCTCGCGGCCCGCGAATGGCGAGTTGTTGATCGTGAACGTCATCGCGATGGTAGGTTCATCAATCGCGATGTTCGGCAGTGCTTCCGGCGTCTCAGCGCTCGTGACCGTTTCGCCGATCGTGATGCCTTCGACACCGGCAATCGCGAGAACATCTCCGGGCTTGCCGATTGTCTCGTCCACCCGCTTCAACCCTTCAAACGAATACATCTTGGTAATGCGGGTCTTCTGAATGGTGCCGTCAAGCTTAACGATGCTGACATCATCCCCATGCTTCAATGTGCCGTTAAACACGCGGCCGATTGCCAGACGGCCGAGATAGTCGCTGTAGTCGAGATTGGCGACGAGGAGTTGCAGCGTGCCGTCCGCATCGCCCTGCGGGGCAGGGATGTGCGTCAGAATGGTCTCGAACAAAGGCTGCAGATTATCGCTTGCATCGCTGAGTTCCATCTTGGCAATGCCCGCTTTGCCGTTGGTATAAACGACCGGAAAATCCAGTTGATCTTCCACCGCATCCAGATCGATAAACAGATCGTAAATCTCGTTCAGCACTTCCTGAACGCGCGCATCGGGACGGTCAATCTTGTTGATAACTACAATCGGAGGAAGCTTGGCCTCCAGCGCTTTCATCAGAACGTAGCGCGTCTGAGGCAGCGGCCCTTCGCTGGCATCGACCAGCAGCATCACCCCATCGACGATCTTTAGCGCACGTTCTACTTCGCCGCCGAAATCGCTGTGTCCCGGCGTATCAACGATATTGATTTTCGTTCCGTGATAACGCACTCCGGTAGTTTTCGCGAGAATCGTGATGCCGCGTTCGCGTTCGAGTTCGTTCGAATCCATCATCCGCTCCATCACTTCCTCGTTCGCACGAAAGAGGCCGCTCTGGCGCAGCATGGCATCCACCAGCGTGGTCTTACCATGGTCAACATGCGCGATGATCGCGATGTTGCGCGTATTCTGATTTCCGTTCCCGGACGACATTTGCAACTTTCATGGTCGCATGTGAAAGCACTTTTGTTTATGCGAACCTTAAGAACGGATAGTGGCTGAAGAGGAACTCTTACCGACGGTTGTGATTGTTGGCCGACCCAATGTGGGAAAGTCGACACTGTTCAATGCAATTCTTGGCGACCGCCGTTCTATTGTTGGCGACGAACCTGGAATAACGCGCGACCGCATTTACGGCGAAGCCCTGTATCGCGGCAAGCGATTCGGTCTGATCGATACCGGCGGCATCGTTCCGAATGATCAAGCCTTGATTCCCAGTGAGATTCTGAAGCAGGCGCGCGTCGCGCTGGATATCGCCTCGCACATCTTGTATGTGATCGATGGGCGGACAGAGATTACTTCCTCGGATCGCGATCTCGCAAAGCTGCTGCGGCCTTTGAACAAACCGCTGACGCTGGTGGTCAACAAAATAGACGCAAGAGTTCGCGAGAACCTGGTGCACGAATTTTATTCGCTCGGCTTGGGCGACCCGGTGGGCATTTCGGCAGAGCACAAGCTTGGGATTTCTGAGCTTCTGGATTCGGTCACGGAGCCTTTTCCGAAAGAGCGGGAGGAAATAGAAGAGGAAGGCGCTACCAAGGAGAAGCGAATTAAAGTCGCCATTATCGGGCGGCCGAACGTCGGAAAATCGACGCTCTTGAATGCGCTTGTCGGTGCCGAGCGAGCGATTGTTTCGCCAGTTGCGGGCACAACGCGCGACTCAGTAGACGAGACGATTCGCGAAGGCAACACTTCTTATCGTTTTGTAGATACGGCCGGCATACGCCGCAAAGGCCGCACGACTGAAATGACCGAGAAGTTGAGCGTCGTCATGGCGCGACGTGCCATTCGCATGGCGAACGTTGTGCTTTTAGTCATTGATGCCACCGAAGGAGTTGTGGGATCAGACGCGACTATTGCCGGCTACGCTCATGAGGAAGGTCGCGCAGTCATTCTGGTCGTCAACAAATGGGATGCGGCTGAGGATAAGGGTAAGCGCGCGTTTACCGAAACCATCCGCGATGAACTCAAATTTCTGGATTACGCGCCCATCATTTTCACGTCTGCGAAGAATGCTGAAGGTATTCGGCGAATCTTCTCGACCATTCGGCGATCCTTTGATTCAGCGTCGAAGCGTGTGACCACCGGCGAACTGAACCGCTTCGTCGAAACGCTGAAGTTCGGGAGCGATATACGCGTCTACTACATCACCCAAGCTGCGATTCGCCCACCCACATTTGTTGTGTTCTCGGATAAAGGCGACAAGATGCATTTCTCGGGCGAAAGATTCCTCATCAACCGGCTCCGCGAGGAGTTCGGATTCGAAGGCACACCGATTGTGCTTAAAACAAAACGGCGGTAGTGTGAATGTAATGTCCGCTGTCACTGTTGAGGAATATCTAAGCACCTCGTACGAACCCGAATGTGAGTTCGTCGATGGCCGTTTAGAAGATCGTCATGCAGGGTTCAAGACTCATAGCCGCGCCTTAGCAAACTCCCTCATCTGGCTGTTCGAAGCTGCAGGCCTTTACGCAGTACTGCCCATTTTGCGCATACGAGTTTCGCCAACATGCGTCCGAGTCGCTGACGTTTGCGTCTTGCGTAAGGACATGGATGATGAGGTGCCGGAGACGCCACCAATGCTCTGGGTTGAGATCCTCTCGCCAGACGATCGCTTTGGCACCTTTCAGCGTAAGTTGGACGAACTTCTTAGATTTGGCGTGCCGACAATCTGGATCATCGACCCATACGAAAAACAAGCTTGGATCGGAACGCCTCAGATAGGTATCATCGCCGCTAAAGACAATGTGCTTCGCTGCGAAAACCTGAGCTTGCAGGTTGCGCTGAACGAAATTCTGCCTGCGGATTAACGCGCGGACAACTGCTTCACCACTACGTTGTCGTCTTCATCGAAGACACGCACGGTAATTCTCTGGCCGGTTTGCGTGGGAACGGTGTAGGTCAGAACCTGAGAATCTGTCACGCGATTTTCGGGCAGCAGCAGGGTCCACTCGCCTCCATTGACTGAGTACTCGGCCTTATCGATCCAACTGAGCGCGTCTTTAGCTGTGAAGCGGATCCCGCCGCTGGCGGCAGACACGTTGGTGAGCTCGGGTGGCGTGTTGTCGATCGTGAACGGATCGCTTTCCAGGGATGAAGTCAATGCGTCCTCCGGTGTATTGCCCGGACTGTCGCTGGCGGTCACACGCGCGACATACTCGCCATCCGGAAAAGCCGTTGAATCGAAGGCGTAGAAGCGATCCTGCAACTTGTCCTTCAGCGTTTGCCAGGAAGCATCTTTCTTGCTGCGGATTTCTACTTTGTAGATCAACGCATCGCTATTAGGATCAGTCGCACTCCAGCGAATGGTTACGTATCCCTTGCTGTACTGGAGTGTGGCGTTACCCGCTCCTTCCAGCGAACCCAAGCCTGTCGCGCGTTTCTGCCCGACCGCGGGAAGCGTGATGGTCACCGGCGAGCCTGAAGCGGAAACGTTGCGCTCCAGCAAAGAAGAGCTTGCCGCTTGCCGGTAATTGAAAGGCGCAATCTCCACTTGCCCGATTCTGGGAGCAATGTTCTTGGGCAGATAAGCAATGTCGACAGCATTCACAGCGGGGCTCTCGCCGGAGGGCGTGCAGCGCAGAGTCAGCCGATATTGAAGAAAACGCGCCGACGGCGATTGGATCGACCCACCCGTTTCCGAGAGACTGACCTTATTCCATTCAGCCCAATTGTTCTGCGGATTGTTGACGTTCCCGCTGCGCGTTTCGATTGAAACGCTGCTGCCCGCGAGCGTCGCGGGATTTAGGTGCACCTTGCCCCAGCGGGAGAATTCGCCGGCATCCAGAACATCGCTTTCGAGCGTGCCTGACATCTCGGTGCCGGGACCGATGGCGTAGACGTTCCCAACATTGCCAGTTGCGGCGTAAACAATGCCGTTGCGGCCCTGCCAGAACGCAGTGACCTGGGTGGGCGGCGCGTTAAGTAGTTGGGTCGACATTTGATCGGAATCGATGCGATAGATTAACCCTCGATTTCCGCTACCCAACAATGGCTTGCCCGCGGGATCAAAGGCTATGGCGTAAATCAAATCTGTCGAAGAATTCCAGATGCGCTCGGCAAAGCCGTCTTTCTGGATGCGGTAGAACTCCGAGCCGCCGCTTACGGCAGCACTCAGCGACCCAACGGCCGGGGGAAGCGAGGGCGGAGGCGCGCCGCTACGCTGGGTTCCACTTGGATTCACCGGTGATGGATTCGATGGAAGGACAGGCGCAGGTCCCGTTACCGAAGTAGTCCCAGTCTTATTTCCAACCGAGGCAGCGTAGATGATCCCGTCGCGCTCCGCGATGCTGGTTACTTCGCGCTTATCCGTTTGGTAGAGAATGAAGCTTTTTCCAGCGGGGCTGATGCGCATAACCAGGCCGCTGGGTTCGGTGCCGACGATCAGATTGCCCGCATCGTCGATGATCATCGACCGGGCGTGCGTTTCCTCTGTATCGAAGAACTTTGTACCCTTTCCATCAGGCGTTACCTTGTAAATGAGCCCCGCATCACCGGTAGCGACGAACAGGTTGCCCGTTCTGGTCGAAGACCATGGACCAAACGTATTTGCACTTCGGGTCGAAGAACAACTGCGGCTTGGCGGATCCATCGAGACGGTAGATCTTTGCGTCGGGCAGAACGGCAGCGTAGACGCGGTCTTGTTTGTCGACCGCGAGTGCGTGAATTTCCAGCCCGGTCAGCTCAGCGAAGGCTTTTGGTTTGCCGTTGGCAGGCAGTGCATAGACTTTCGTTGTCGCGCCTGTGGGTGCGCCGCCGGCGTAGTAGAGTGTGCCTTTCGAATCCTGAACAACCGCCCATAGATACGGAACATTGGTGCTATCCAATTCTTTGAAGCTGGGCGCGAGCGTAATGCGGCCATCGCTGCGAATGGAGAGATTCTTGGCCGTACCTTTTGTGAAATCAGCCTGATCTGATTGCTCCCAAACGCGAGTATCCGTTGCCGAACAAAGGCGAGGCGCGGCCGCAAGCAAGATAAGAGCAGCGGCCCGGTGCAGGACCGAGATTTTGTGCATGAGTTCGATTATTGGCCCTTCAGTTGACGTAGATCTTCAACGAATAACTTCCTGTCACGACCTCATTGAAGGGCAGCGAGGTCTGTTCGTGCGCGCTCTCCGGCGAACTGACGAATTGATGATTGGTGGCGCGTCCGCTCTGCATGACGTTCAAGACGGAAGCAGGCAGGCTGGGTAGCACTTTTTCATCGGAGTAAACGGTCGGCTGCGATTCAATAAGCGATACATACAGGCGATTATTGCTGCGCTCTTCGTTCAACATGGCGACCGTCTGCGGAATGTCTTCTATGCGGTTCAGCGAGCTTGCAATGTTTTGGAATCGGCTCAAAGTCTCGGCATCACTGAAAAGAATCTGGTGCTCGCCCTTGTTCAGGCCAGCCGGAATTTTCACGTTGACTGTTCTCTCGACGCGGTCGCCACGATAGGGTTTGAGGAACACTTTCACGGGAACTTCCGTGCCGGGCGTCACCTTGTTGTCAGCGATCCAGGCGGACTCGATCTGGTCAATGCGGCGTTCGGGTAGCAAGTCGACGGAAACATTGACCGCTGTTACATTGGGCAGCTTGTTGGAATTGACAAATAGGCGATTAAACTTGTCGCCCCACCAGCCGGCCAGCAACATGGGCGTGGGCACGGGCGTCTCGGCAGGCGCCTGCATGGTGGTCAGTTCGATCCGATGCTGCCCTTCGACTTGTACATCACCGTGTAGGCGGTAGGTTGCCTCTTCCGAGAAATCATTGAGGTTGGAAAGCGTGTTGAAAAGCGTCGCCATCATCAGGTAAGGCGTCCACTTCTGGTCGACGAAGACGTTGAAGTGGAAGTCGCGTGAGCTGTGCACGCTATTGTCGCGCGCATAGCTTTTCACATGCATGGTCACAGGGATCATTTCGGCGGTTGCGCCGAGTTCCCCTGCAATGGCGCTGTGCCGATCCTGCCGCAGCGCACCCACTACTTCAGAAGCGTTGCCCATCTTGGTCGGCTGGTAGGAAGACGCCAAGGTGGTGATGATATCTTCCTTCGCCAATGGCATGTCAACCGCACCCAAATTGAACATCGGATGACCGAATGCCAGGATGCGCTTTCCGTCGTTGTAAGTAACGGTGCCGCCGCCCGTCATCGTCATGTCGCCGGAGACGAGCACTGCGGCTACGCTCTCGCCCGGTTGCAATGCACTACGCCAATCCTTCGCCGGAGTGGCCGAATCGAGTTGTCCACCGGCGCCGCCTTGCGAAACAGTCATGCCCAATTGCGTGAATATCGGGGCGAATTCCCTGACAGCAGCGTCAGTAAAGCCCGACATTGCGATGGGAGTGGCGATAGGGGTCATGCTGACGTTTTCCGCCAAATTACCGGAAGCGCCGGCGGCCATCACTCGGGTCAACAGTTCGCTCGGCATCGGTGAAGAGGTTGAGGCTACCTGGATTTTGTCGGGAGTGCGGCTGTCCAGAGGGCGCGAGCTATCGAAATCGTTTACTTCCAGCATCAGCCGGATGGGCGTGATGCCGCAGATGGCATCGGGCGAGAAGACGCTCAGGCGCAGTGAGATGGCGCCCACCAATTTGCCATCGATATAAACCGGGCTACCGCTCATTCCGCCTGCGACGTTGGTGCGCTCCGCTTTGCCGGTAAGCTTGCCGACGATGATGTCCTGATGCGGGCCCCACATGTTTTCCCATACACCAATGATTTCGACGGGTACGGGTTCCGGTTCGGCGCCCCGGAAAACGGTCCACGCGACGGCTTTCATGCCGGGCTTCAACTGGTTTTGGGGAAACAACTCTACTTTGCCAGCCTTGGGCGGGATCGTCATGTTCGGAATTCCGGCCTGATCCGTGGCGCATAGAGCGGCCATCGGGAGGACAGAAAGAGCAATAGCGGAGCAGATGACTGCTCGTTTGAGCATGGCGTACCTTCTTAAAACACTAGAGATGATGCCGAGGGCGGCCGTTCACTGGATGTTCATCATTATCCCGCACAAAGAGCCGCTTGACGGTAGCGGGTGCGCGAAAGCTGCACTTTTTGGACGGCTCGGATAGCGGATGAAGTTTCTTAAGCGTTAATTTGGACTCATCTATACATTTCGGTACTGCGCCGGGAATAATCGTTTTGTAGACTAAAAAAGCAAGTACGCCCGGAGAGGATCGGCGAGTCAACAAATTATGAAGCGAATGCTAGCGGTTGCGGGTTCTGCGATTGTTTGTGTAGTTATTGGAGCCGGTTTGGCGGCGGGGCAGAAGGGCGGAGCAGCGAAGGGCGACGTAGCCAAAGGGAAAGAGACCTTTGAGCAATGCGCCATTTGCCATAACGTCGACTCGCCCGAGAAGAAGATGGGACCTTCCTTGCAAGGCCTTTTCAAGCGCAAGACGCTGCAGAGCGGGAAGCCGGTAAATGAGGCCAATGTGCTGGCGCAGATTAATAACGGTGGTAATGGCATGCCGGCGTATGCCGACATGCTGAGCGCTGAAGAGAAGGCCAACGTTCTGGCCTATTTACATACTCTGTAGAGTGCACCCGCGTTTCGGCGGCGCCGGTAGCGGCTTTGCTAAATTGAAGTAGTCCGCACGCAGTCCAGAAGCGTCCTCATCGTCTAGCCTGGCCTAGGACACCGCCCTTTCACGGCGATAACAGGGGTTCGAATCCCCTTGGGGACGCCAAACACGATCAAATCAAGCAGGTTCAACTAGCCGACGGCTGTGATGGCGTCGCTGATTGCGCTGCTTACGTTGCACCATAACGTCGTAAGGGCTGTGTTCACCCTTCCTAAAACTGCAACACAAGTCAGGGCTATAAACGCCATCAATAAAGAGTACTCAATCAGATCCTGAGCGTCTTCTTCGCGCAAGAGCGCCAGTAACAGGCCCATTTGTAAGATGCTTATCGGTCAAATTGAGGGTAAAGTGATCGCGAAAAGCGGACGGGCGCGCATGGTCAGCCTCTCAGGTACTGGTCGGTCTTATTGATCCAGTCCTCTCGGGGAGGCGTGAAGATATCGATGTCGATGGTGTCTTCCAGAGCCACGGCGGTATGGGGCACATTCGGGGGGATACAAAGAAATTCACCAGGGCCGATGGTAACCTCCCGGCCCCCTACGGTGAAATGCAGCGCACCCGACAGGATATTCGTGATTTGCTCATTCACATGGCTGTGCAGCGGCACAACGCAGCCTTTACGAAGCAGGAGTTTCGCCACCATCACCTGCTCACCGACTACAATCTGCCGCTCGATCAACGGACTCACCGTTTCCACCGGCACTTCATCCCATTTCACATGTACTGCCTGGTTCTCCGCCATATTTGTCCTCTCTATAGTCCCTGGTACATCCCACCGTCCACCAGAATAGTTTGCCCGGTGATGAACGAAGCCCTCTCGGACGCCAGCCAAACGATGGCGTCGGCAATCTCTTCGGGCTTGCCCAACCGGCCCACCGGAATCTGATCGATCCAGGCTTGCTCCACTTCGTTTGTGCTCTTGCCGGTCGCGGCCGACCTGCGCTGGGCGAGCTCAATCAGACGGTCAGTTGCCGTGTATCCAGGGCCAACGTTGTTGGCGGTTATACCGTCTTTGCCGAATTCGTTGGCAAGGCTCCGGACCAGTCCCATGATTCCCGCGCGAATCGCGTTGGAGAGCACCAGTTGCGGCTGCGGTTGCTTCACGGTGATGGAACTGATGGTGATGATTCGACCCCAGTGCTGCTTTTGCATGTGCGGAATGACGGCATGCGCAAAATCGACGGCACTGCGCAAATTCAGCGCGAAGGCGTCTTCCCATTCGGCTTGCGTGGTCTCGAGAAATTGCCTGGCGGGCGGCCCACCGGCATTGGTCACGCACACATCGATACGGTCAAACAGATTGTGCGCATTGCGGACGAACTCCTCTGTTGCCCCGCGATCGCGTGCATCGCAAGCTTCGACATGAACCTGGACTTTGAAGCGCTGACGGAGATCGCTTGCAAGCTGTTCCAACGCTGCCGGATTTCGCGCGCTTAGGGCCAGGTGGGTTCCTTCGGCGGCAAACGCAAGGGCGGTGGCTTTGCCTAGCCCCTGGCTGGCGCCGGAGATCAATGCTACCCGGTTTCTGAGACCTGTTTCCATTTCAGCGCCTCATCGTAGCACTGGCGCGAGATGCTACTAAGCTGTGGGCCAGATCTTTCCGAAGACGCGGACGGCGTTGCCGCCGAGAATCAACTCGATATCTGAATCGCTGTAGCCACGGCGGATGAGCCCCTCGGTTAGATCGAACATGCGCCTAGGACCATCCAAGCCCGTGGTGCTGAGACGGCCGTCCGGACCGGCGTGGAATCCGTAGCGCTCGAAGTTGGGCTGAGTTGTGGGTTGGAAACCGCCGCCGATGGGATTGGCATTGCCGATGATGTCGTAGTCACTGCCGACTGCCAGGTGCTCGACCCCCACCAGCTTGCGCACGTAGTCGAAATGATCGAGCGCGTTCTCCAGCCCGACCGGTTCACGATCGCGAACCATGAAGCGTATGAAGCTGATGCCCATTACGCCTCCCGTCTTTGCCATACCGCGGATTGCCTCATCGGTCTTGGTGCGCATACGCCCGGGCAGAAGAGCGCGTGCGTTGGCATGGGTGAAGAGTACCGGCTTGGTGGCGGCTGCGAGCGCGTCAAGGGTGGTCTGATCGGCGCAATGCGAGACGTCAACGGCCATGCCCACTTGCTCCATGCGCTTCATGATGGAGAGCCCAAAAACGGAAAGCCCGCCATCGCGCTGTTCCAGGAAGCCACTTCCAATGCGGTTATTGAAGTTGTACGTGAGCTGCGAGAGACGCTGCCCGAGCGCGAAGAATGTATCGACATCATCGGGATTGCGAAAGTGGGTGGAATCCTGAAGCGTCAGCAGGATGCCGATTTTCCTGGCAGAATGGGCACGCTGAAAATCCCCTGTGTTGCCGATGCGCAGGAGCCAATCGGGGTAAGCTGCCAGGAAACCATTCCATTCGGCGAAGAAGCGGAGACCATCGGTGTAGTCGTTGCTGCCGCTGCCTAGCGCGAAGGCGGTGATGCCGGACTCGCGATAGAGCGCCGCGTCCTCTGCAGTGAAGCTTCCGGGCTTGCGCAGCCAACGTTCAATCAGCGGCGGCTTTTGCGAATAATCGGGAAAACGGAACTGATTCAGGAGATCGACTACGACCGATCCTTGAACTAGCCGGATACAGCGTTCAGAATACGAGTTCTGGGAATCCGCGAAAAGCCGATATCCACCGCGAAGAATGGCTGGCGCGGCGAGAGTTCCGGCCGCCAGCCAGCCGAGAGCGGCGCGTCTGGTTGTGATGCCCCGATGCATTCAGGGCATCATCGTAGCACTTACTGCGAGGGCTTATTTCGCCAACGTATAGTTGACGATCACCTCGGCAATGACCGCCACAGGCTCACCATTGAGAAGGGTGGAACTGTAGCGCCATTGCCGCACTGCTTCGATGGCAGACTGAGTCAACTCATCGCCCGGCGATGCGAGGACCTGCATGTCTTGCGGAACTCCATCTTTGGAAATGGTGACATCGAGTTTCACGGTCCCCTGAAGCCCGGCGGCTTTGGCGGAGGGCGGGTACACGGGCTGCACCTTGTGAGTAAGCTTTGCCTGTGCGGTTTCGCCTGAGACGCGTATAGGACGGTCGTGCGGGTCCTGCGCGGGCGCGGGTTGCACGGTCGAGTCGGATGCACTGAGGAGTGGAGGAGCGGGCAAGTTCGCCGCCCCGGTGCTGGTTGCGATGAGACCTGCCGACGCAAGCAGGCCCGAAATCAGAGTCTTCTTCATTTGTTGACCTCCTTCAAAGTCACTGTTATCCGAAGAGATGGTTACTGCCGAAGCAGAGATAGTCAGGCAGCCCAGCAGCGCCAGGTTTGCAGTCGCAAACCGATTGCGCCCGGCTAACCGCGGGTTGAGTATGGCGCGCAGGCGACGTTCCAGATCGTCCGGTTGCACCATGGCGATGGCGGCTGCCGCATGACGCCGGCCGCGACTGAAAGCTTGCGCAATGTTCAGCAACTCAGTTGCATAGTCCGAAGGCCGAATGCCGGCGTCCAGCACGCCGCTATCGCAGGCTGCTTCGCTTTCCTGGCGCAAGGTCCGGCGGTTCCACCAACAAAGTGGCTGAAACCACCATATTGCCGAGACTAAATTTGCAAATATCTGCCAAGCGAGATCGTGCCTGGTTATATGCATGAGTTCGTGCATCAGCACGACGCGGCGGCGGGAAGGTGGCCACTGAAGGCAGTCTGCCGGAAGAACTATCCGAGGAGAAAAGATGCCAAAAGTGAGTGGGACAAGACAGTGGGGGTGCTGTAGCAACTTCGGCGCCTTGTCCAGATCTAGACGTTTGTACTCTTCGGCAAGCAGCTTCAGCCACTCTGCATCGGCGATGGAGAAGGCAGAGGCGGCGATAGCGCGAACCCGGAAATAACCCACTATTAACGGCAGGAGGGAAAGTAAGACGCCAGTACTCCAGATGAGTAAGGGCCAGTTCACTCCGGCAGATGCGGGCACGCGACCGGGCAGCGAGTGGACTATTTGAGTGACCGTAACGAGGCCGTCCGCGTGACTGGGCCAGAGTGGTAGCGAAATCTCCGGGATGACGAGGGAAAGGGCGGGCCAAAGCAATAGGAGCGCAAAGGAGGCGGCAAGGATGCGGTGTCGATATGCGCCGGATTTGGGTGAAAACCGGCGCAATACGTCGGCCGCAGCCAGGATCAGGCCGGACCGGACTACGAGGCTGGTCCATCCCCACAACATGGGGGCCCAAAACATCAGCGGCCTTCCTTTCGAGCTTTCTCGATCAGCTCTGAAAGACGGTCGAAGTCTTTCTTCGAAAGATCTCCCGCTGAAACGTCGAGCAGCGTCGCGACCGCCTGTTCGGGTGAACCTTCAAAGAACGTTTGCAGCAAGTGCCGGACGGCGTGCCGGCGCGCTTTGTCGCGCGTAATAACGGGCATGAAGATGTAGCGAAGATCTTGCGCTTCATGCCGAATATGCCCCTTCTCTTCCAGTGTCCGCAACATTGCACGCACAGCGGAGTAACTTGGCGGATCGGGAAGTCCCTCGTGCACTTCTGCCGCCGTGCCCTTGCCGAGCCGGTAGAGCACATCCATGACCTGCCGTTCGCGGCGGCTGAGCTTGTGCTGCTTTTCTAGCACTATGCTGGAAATTTAGCACCAGCGCCATGGTTTGTCAATAAAAGTTTTGGGGCGGGCGGAACCGCAGCTACATGATTGCGGTTTTAAAGGCGCGGCTGACGTGGAGGACAGCCGAAACCGCGAGATTGTAGTTCATGCGCATAGGGCCAACCACTGCAACGTGGGCTTCCAGGCCGTTCGGCATCGCAAGGCGGACGCCGATCAGCGAAAGGCCATCCATGCTGGGATGCATATCCGCCAGCCCGACGCGGATGGTCAACTCACCGTCGCGCTGTTCGAGGAAGCGATCCAGCAACTGCAGGATGCGCTTCTTCTCTTCGAGCGCGCGGAATAGATCTCTGAGGCGTTCGCGCGTAAGGTGAAGGTCGAGGCCCAGAAGGTGTTCCGCGCCGCCGAAGTGGATCTCCGGCACCAAACCGAGATCGAGTAATCCCTTGGAATAGAACAAGCTGACACGCTTCAGGATGGCATCGTAGGCGGCGCTTTCGAGATCGAGCCGGCGCTTAAGTTCACGCTGTATGCGAGCCAGCAGCCAACCACCGAAGTTGTAGTTGATGTAATTCCGAATCGAAACCAGTTCGTTTTGCGAGATGGGATCGTCGACGTCGATGACGCGGTTCCGGACCATGCCATCACGCGTGATGACAACCATGAGGATCCGTCGATCGGGAAGCGCAATCAGCTCCACTTGGTCGAGCGTCTGATTTTCCGTCGGCACCGCGGCGGTAATCCCGAAGGTGCGGGTGATCTCGCTCAGCAATTGCGAAGAACGCTCGATTTTGCCTTCCACGCCGCCCGCGTTCCGCAGCTCAATGGCCAGGCGATCCAGTTCGGCTTGGACGATGCGGCTCCCTCCCAGTGTTCGGCTGTAGCTCTGATAGGCCGTCTCGGTAGGCACGCGCCCGGCGGATGTGTGCGGCTGCGATAGATAGCCGTGGTCCAGCAAGTCCGCCATCATGTTGCGGATAGAGGCCGGGCTCATCGGGTACTTCAGGGCGATGGTGCGAGAGGCGACCGGCTCCCCGTTGTCGATGTACTGTTCAACAATCGCGTGCAGCACGTCGAAGTGACGCGGTGTCAGCATTCCGAATTGACTCCTAGTCCACCTTGCAACTTATTTAATTATAAAGAGATTGCAGGATTGAGTGCCTATTTGTCAATAGACTTGGTGCAGGAAGGTACTATGCCACCAATACTGCCAGGTCAAGCGCCTTGGCATGACGCCACAGCCGCTCCAGATCGTAGTACGACCGCGCCGACTCGGAAAAGATATGGACAATGAAGTCGCCATAGTCCATTAATATCCAGTCCGCCTGATCGTAGCCCTCCATGCTCACCGGGAGTTCGCCGATATCTTTGAGTTGTTTGTGGATGTCGTCGCAGATAGCGTGGCCCTGGCGTGGGTTCGTCGCGGTGCAGATCACGAAATAATCTGTGAAGGAGGTTACCTCTCTGAGGTCTAATACGCGAATTTCTAAAGCTTTTTTCGATTCAGCAGCTTTGGCGGCAGCGAGCCAGTTTGGAATTTCTTGCTCTTCGGCCAGAATCGGGGAATGCGGGGAACGTCTTGTCAGAGTCGTTGAAACATGCTCCTGCCGATAGCGTACTACACTATAGACAGTTGCGTAAATCTCTAAATTCAGGCCCTGAACGCCTGATTTTGCTTCTTTTTTTTGCCGCCGCTCTGGTTGTCCCGAAGCTTGGCCTGGAGCACCGATGCCTCCTCCGTTACGGCACTGAGCAACACGCTTGTCGAGCGCGCCCGGAAAGAAGTAGAACGCATTGAGCCGCTGGTTGCCGATGGCACACTTCCGAAGAGCAGCTTAGACGAAGCAAAGGCGAAGCTGGCCGACGCCGTAGACCAGGAAATCTTGTTTGAGACGCTCTATGGGGAAGCGCGCGCGGCGAACATGACGGATGATCAGGCGCAACGGATGTTGGCCGCGGCGCAGCGAAGAGTTGACCGGCAGCAACAGATTGTTGCCGAGCGTCGGAAGCTTCTAGACAGCGGCATTATGGCGCGTTCGGAGATGACGGTCTTTCAGGATGAGCTGGAATCGCGGCAGCGCGTTCTGGAATTGGCCAAGAACCGAATTCAGCTTATTGACGAACTTCGCCAGATGGCGGAAAGCGAGCGCAAGCTGGAACTGGCCACGCAAGGTGGTTTGACAGCGAAGAACGTGATGATCCGGTACGCGGGAAACGGGCAGTTTTCGCTGACGGATTTACCGACCATAGCCACGGAGTTCGAGAAGCAATTTCACGCCGCGCTTCCTGTCAGTGCCCAGGGCCAGACGCTAGTTCATCAGTCGCTAGGACTTGATCATAGAAACCGCGTGGATGTGGCATTGAATCCGGACAGCCCCGAAGGTGTTTGGCTGAGACAGCTTCTGGAGCATTTGAAAGTGCCGTACCTCGCGTTCCGTGCCGCTGTCGCGGGTTCGGCAACCGCGCCGCACATCCACATAGGCCCAGAGAGTACGCGATTGAAGATCGCCAGCCGCTAGCAAATGTCTGCCACTGAGCGCGTCCTGATCTCGTCTGAGCAGATTCGCGAGCGGGTGCGCGAGATGGCGGAACAGATTGACGCCGACTATCCCGACGGGTCGCTCTACCTGGTTTCGATTCTGAAAGGATCGTTCATCTTTCTCGCCGACCTGTCGCGCGCGCTGAAGCGCCGGTCCGTGCGGATCGAGTTTATGGGCATTTCCAGCTACGGGAATCAGAAGACGAGTTCCGGTCAGGTGAAAGTCACGCGCGATTTGGATGTCAATATCGAAGGCCAACACGTGCTCATCGTGGAAGACATCATCGACAGCGGCGTGACGCTCAGCTATCTGACCCGCCTGCTGGAACAGCGGCACCCAAAGTCGCTCGAGATAGCGACGCTTCTGGACAAGCCCGAGCGGCGCATTCGGCCTGTGCGGGTGAGGTACGTGGGCTTCCAAATTCCAGACGAATTTGTAGTTGGTTATGGGCTCGATTACGCGGAAGATTACCGCAACTCTGGGCGATATACGGGTGATATCGGGACTCTAGGTTGCATCCCAAGGATTGACAACAGGGACACCAGCCCTTTCGAAATCGCCACGGTCACGAGTAACCACAGTAAAGCCGTGGTGCAGCGCCGTGCAGGCGATGATCAGGTCCGGCTGCGAATAGGTGTAACCAGCTTTCCGGCCCTCTTCTACGACAAGCCGCCATCTGAGCATGATGTCTTCGGTAATCGCCACCGCGCGCTTGTCGAACATAGGCCGTATCGTGCGTGTGAGCCAATTGTTCAACTCGGCGCGGTAGCTGCTGTTTTCGCTCAAAAGCTCGATACCGAAACGAAGCTCGGCCAATGTCACCGCACTGATATACAGCTCGTCAAGCCTATGGGCGGCAACAAACGCCAGAACTCTCGGCTCTGGTTCTAAGCGGCGTAACTCGGACAGGATGTTGGTGTCGAGAAGCCACGCCATTAAGACGAAAAGTCGCGCACCCGCATGCGATAACGCGCAGGCTCAATCTCGATTTCTCGACAAGGGGATGACTGCATAGCAACAATGAGATCAGCGCCAGTGCGTTCGGGTGCTGTCGCTGCATCCGTCACCACCAGCGGCGACGTCTCCAAGGCTTGCTGAAGCGCGTCCTCGATATTGTTAAAGCCGCCCGTTTTCATGCGGTGCATGATAAGCGCTTCGAGCTCCGGTCTGTGAATTTCAATTGTCATTGTGGCGGCGCTCTACCTTTTATGTTGGCATATAGACCCCAACTATGGGACCTCTAGCGGTTCTGCGTAGCGGAAGACTCTTTTTCGGTAAGCTTGTCGAGCGCCGACTGCATCTGCTGCACCCAGCCTGCGGTTTCGGTTTCCATAGCTTTCTCCGTTTGATCGACCAGAACGTCGATGTTCTTGGGCCTGCCTTTCTCCCAGCGCGAGAGAGCGTTCCACCAGGCCGCTATGTTGCGGAGGCTGGCGAGTGTCTGATTGTATTGGGTTAGCGTGTTCTCGGTCTGATCCGCCTGAAGCTTGGTGGTAACGGCGGTGACCGCGGCAGTAGCCAACGCGACCCAAACGTCCAGCTTTATGGCCGCCAGCAAAGTGCCGGCGCCGCCGAGAACGTAGATAGAAGTCTGCATGAACGTGAGCCTGCGGGACAGATTGCGGGTCTTCTTCACGAAATAGCGAATCTGATCGTCGATGCGATCGGTAATGTACTGCTCGGGCGAAAGAAAGTCAGTTCTGCCGTTGACCGGTTCGGGTTTGTCTTCCAGGTTAGTTTTATTCGCCTCGCTGTGTTCCAATGCGGAGACAATGTCTTTTAGCTTCGCCGCGAGTTTAGATTCGCGTGACGATTGCCGGCATTCGGCATCGCTATAAGCTCCCGACTTTGTGCGGAAGCGGTAAATCTCGCGCTTCAAAGCCTCCGCTGAGCCGCGGCATAGAATCCATTTGTTCCCATTTCGGAAATAGCTGTTATAGGCACCGATGATGGAAATGACGATGGGGACAACAATAATCAGCAGATGCAACGGTAGAGAATAAGGCACAACGCTGGATAGGATGGCGATGAACGCCGCAAAGACAGCCAGCCTGATCAGCCAGAGCTCAATGCGCTTGAAGCGCGCTTGTTCGCGAAGCGCCGTTTTATCCAATTCGTCGAAGCGCGCCCAAGCCTGCTTCAGCGTTTCAGCGGCGGTACGGCTGTCTATCTGGGCCAGAATCTGCCGCTGAAAATCGTCCATGCTCCAATCGACCGCAGCGGGAATGATTGCGCCAGTTTCGACTATTTCGCGAAGACTCGGATTCGACGGCGTGGGAGCAGGCGTTCCGTCCGGCCGCTTCGCTGTTGCAGCGATAATTTCATCCGCTGCGCCGCCCGTACCGCCAACTACCAATACGGGCCAGGGTTCACGCGCACATTGCACCAGAAACCGCTTCTCGTCTTCACCTCCTCCAAACAGCAGAACGATGACCCGCCTGGCGACGCCCGGTTGGTCAATCATCTGTTTGGCGGTCTGAAAAATGGTTTTGGGGACGTTGCTCCCGGTCGCAGGGAGGCGGTAGATCTGTTCGTGGTTCGGCTCAATATCGGCTTCGACGCGACCGTTCTCGACGATGCCGACAAGCCGCGCCGGCTTTTGCTGATCCGATGCGGCCGTCGCGAGTGCCGCTGCACAGCCGGACCGTCTTGCGTCGTCCACAATGAGCGCTCCCACTTCGACTGCGGCGGGCACGACGGCGCGTTGGAAGATGGACGCAACCTGATCACTGCACTGTCCGGTAAAGTCACCGGTGATGACGATTAAGGGCGAGTCTAGCGGCTTTAAGGCATCAATCTCCAAGATGGTCGGCGGCATAGCGGTTTAGAATTCCCGATACAATAACACGAGCATGCATACTATACTCCGGCAGAATTTATGATCGTGGCTCTGGCAGGCCGACGTATAGATGCTGAGGCTGCGCAGACTGCCAGCTTTCCTCTGGCAAACGTTGCCCGGGTGAGGCAAGAGTTACATGATTTACTGGTGAAACTTAAGCCCCTGGCGCTGGTTAGTTCGGCGGCGTGCGGCGCTGATCTGTTGGCTTTAGATGAAGCAGGCGCGCTTGGAATCCGCCGCCGGGTTGTGCTTCCCTTCGATGCCGACTCGATTTTTAGCAAACGTCGGTAATAGATCGCCCCGGATGATTGGCAGTCTATCTATGAAAAAGTGATCGAGGAAGTTACTCCCGCTTCCGACTTACTCGTTATCGGCAAGGATGTGGAGGGCGACGAATCTTACTCGATAGTTAACTCCGTGATCCTCGAGCAAGCGTTCGATCTTGCCAAATATTACGACCGGACCGTTAAAGCTGTTCTGGTATGGGATGGTCAAGCGCGAGAGGCCGGCGATCTAACGGAAACATTCCGGCTGGAAGCGGAGCGAAGAGGTTGTGAAGTGATGCAGATCCGCACCGATTAGCAGGTGTTAGAAGCCATTCCAGCGTGACATGTCCGGTGTTTCCAGGCCGAACTGATCCAGGAGCCGGCCAACGATGTGATGAATGACATCGTCCAGACTCTTGGGGTTGTTGTAAAAGGCCGGCACGGGAGGAAAGATGATGGCGCCCATGCGGGTAAGCGAAAGCATGTTCTCCAGATGGATCTCACTGAACGGGCTTTCGCGCGCCAGCAGAACCAGTTTGCGGCGCTCCTTCAGAACAACGTCAGCCGCGCGGCAGATGAGGCCGTCCGCGTAACCGATGCGTATAGCCGCTAGCGTCTTCATGCTGCACGGCGCAATGATCATGCCGTCGGTCCTGAATGAACCGCTTGACACCGCCGCCGCCTGATTGTCGTGATGATAGACGTGCGAGGCGAGCGCCTCAACGCTGTCGATGGTGTATCCCGTCTCCGTCGCGATAGTTGTGCGCGCCCAGCGGCTGAGGATGAGGTGAGTTTCTACTCCCAGCGCCTGCAGAGCCTGTAATGTACGGATGCCGAAGATTGCGCCGGAGGCGCCAGTAATTCCCACTACGATTCGCATGCGGAGTTACTTCCCGGCGCTTTCCAGTTCAGTAACACGCCGCTCCAGAGCACGGACGGTGCGTAGTAACTCAGGCAAACGGGTGAAGGCTGTTGTAGCACGCAGCCAATCGCGCGAATCAAAGGCCGGCGAGCCACTTACAATCGCGCCTTCCGGAACATCGTGGCCAATGCCCGCTTGCGCCCAGACGATTGCATTTTTGTGAACCGTGACGTGCCCGGCGGATCCAGTCTGTCCAGCCATAACCACGTTTTCTTCGAGCACCGTGCTGCCGGCCAGACCAGTCATGGCGCAGATGATGTTGTCTTCGCCGACGACACACGCGTGGCCAATTTGACATAGGCTGTCGATCTTAGCGCCGCGCTTGACACGCGTCTCACCAAGCGTGGCGCGGTCAATGGAAGTTAGCGTTTGCACTTCGACGTCATCTTCCAGCACGGTAATTCCGGATTGCACGATTTTGTGCTGACGTCCATTGTTGTCCTTGGCGAAGCCGAAGCCATCGCCGCCGATAACGACGCCATTGTGCAGCGTGACGCGATTTCCGATGCAGCAATATTCCCGCACCGACACGTGCGAATGGGCGGTGAAATCGTTGCCGATTACGCAGCCGGGATAGATTACGGCGTGCGGATAGAGCACCGCATTGGCGCCGATAACCGTGTTCTCTCCAACTACTGCGTAAGCGCCTATAGAAGCGTTCGCGCCGATGACGGCTGACGGCGCAATATCGGCAGTCGGATGAATGCCCGCTTGCGGTTTCCGCGGCGTGTAGAACAGCTCCAGCGTGCGGGCGAAATCGTAGTAGGGATTTTTTGAAACCAGGGTGGCAGCCGTTCCGCCCGTGACGGGTTCCGTTGCGATGATGGCAGACGCTTTAGTCGATTTCGCCTTGGCTCCGTATTTGGGATTCGCCAGAAACGTAACTTCTCCCGGGGCTGCTGCCTCGATAGTGGCGACGCCGGCGATCTGAATCAGCGGATCTCCGGCGACTTGAGCATCAAGCAGATCCGCGAGCTGCCCAAGCGTGTAAGTGGACATATCAGAAACTACGCTTCCGCCACAACGGGGTTTCGCAGTTCGCCAATATGGGCAATCTTGACCACGACATCATCACCGGGGCGCAGAAAGCGGGGCGGCTTGCGAGCGAATCCGACGCCCGCGGGCGTTCCGGTGGAGACAATATCACCCGGCTCTAATGTGAAGACGCTGGACAGGAAAGCGATCAGGTCGGGAATTTTGAAAATCAGCTCGCGTGTGTTCGAATCCTGCAAGGTCTCGCCATTGATCTCTATCCGAATGTCGAGATTATGCGGATCTGCTATTTCATCCGCGGTGACGATCCAGGGGCCCATGGGGGCGAACGTATCGAACGTCTTGCCCATCAGCCATTGGGATGTAGCGCGCTGATAATCGCGGCCAGTAACATCGTTGACGATCGTGTAACCGAAGACGTGCTCGCGCCAATCTTCGCCTGCGATGTGGCGGCCGCCGCGTCCGATGACAAACGCAAATTCAGCCTCGTAGTCCGGCGCTTTAGAGACGCGCGGCAGAACGACGTTGTCGCCCGGCCCGATAACGGCGGTGGCGAACTTATTGAAGATGGTGGGGACGCTGGGGATCTCGGCGCCAGTTTCGGCGGCGTGATCGCGGTAGTTGAGACCGACGCAGATCAGTTTACGGGGACGCGGAATCGGCGCTCTTAGCTTGACCTGGTGCAATTTGTGGCTAGCGGACGCGGGCGATTGATCGGCGAATGCGGCGGCCTTTTCGAGCGCATCCGGTCCCGCTTCGATGAATTGCAGCAGGCTGGGATAGCCAATGGTTGAAAGATCGAGAACAGCATCGACATCAGAGATGACGCCCGGCTTCACTTGGCCGTCGGCTTCAAACGTGACAAACCGCATGCTTGTCATCTTATGATGAGCTGTCCTCCGGCACGGGCCACGAAGGTCACCAATCGCGGCAACCGACCGGCGCAAGCGCACGTATCATTGAAGTAGGTTATGCGTTGGATTTTGTGCGCCGCTCTAATGTTTGCGAGTGCGGCTATGCCCACCGCCTTATTGGCTTCACCGGCTCCGCCGCAGCAGGATCAGGCGCAACCGCAGAAAGCGCCGCCGCCGGGCGTTCTTCACTCGCTCAATGTGAAGGGGAACAGCCGCTATTCGTCGGAGGAGATCCTCAAGGCGAGTGGATTGCACTTGGGCCAGCGTGTCAGTACACCGATTCTGGAAGAAGCGCGCGTCAAGCTGCAAGGCATTGAATTGTTCAACGGAGTCGCGTTCAACTTCCGCTATAGCGGGACCGTGCCACCACAATATGACGTGGTGTACGACGTTCAGGAAAATGACCAGGTGTTCCCGATGCGCTTCGAACGGCTAAACGTCAAGCCGGAGGCGGTGCAAGATTATCTGAAAACGCATGTGCCGTTCTATTCCGACCGCATTCCCGGTACTGCTGCTGTTCTGAGTCGTTACATTGCGGCTGTTCAAGACTTTGTGCATCAGAGCGAACCGTCGCTGAAGGTGAAGGCGATTGTTTCGAATGACGATCCGAAGCAGCTTGCGGTGGTGTTCACGCCCGATGTTCCGGCTCCCACTATTTCGCAAGTGCAAGTTACCGGCAACAAGGAAGTCGATACCGGCACCATTTTGCGGGCGGTTAATCAGGTGGCGATCGGGCTCCCGATAACTGACGTGAACCTGAAGATGATCCTCGACGGGACGCTCCGGCCGCTGTACGCGACTAAGGGATTTGCGGCCATCAGTTTCCCTAAGGTGGAGACCGTCCCGGCGCAGACGAACTTGGGCGTGATCCTCAAGGTGCAGATACTCGAAGGTCCTTCATTTAAGTTTGGAGCAATTCACTTCCACGGAAATGGTCTTGACCAGGACGACATTCGTTCCAGCATTCCGTTCAAACCGGGACAGGCGTTCAACGGCGATCAGGTGGATACGTTCCGCGTCGACTTGATGCACAAGATGCGGCGTAAGGGATTGCTGGATGCCAGTGTCACGACCGAGTTGCAGACAGACGATTCGAAGCACGCCGTCGATGTGACGTTCAACATGGTTCCGGGCGAGATCTACAATTTCGGTCAGCTGGATGTGAAAGGCCTGGACGCAAGCACGCAACCCGTCATTGAAAAGCTATGGGGCGAGAAACCGGGCAAGCCGTTCAATCCGGATTATCCCGACTTCTTCCTGAAAAAAGTGGAGGAGCAGGGCATTTTCGATCACCTGGCCAATACGAGTTCGGATTACACGGCGGATGCTTCGACGCACAATGTTGTCGTGCATCTGTATTTCAAGGGCGGTGAATCCGCGAAGATCCTCCAGAAGAAGAAGGAAGAGGAAAAGAACAAGCACCAGACAGACGGCGGCTGGAGCCCCTGGCCGCCGGAATAGCCCGCGTTTATTCTGTTACCGGCGCGCTGTTCAGTTTCCGAATAATTTCTTCCGCGTCGTAGACGCACCCACCCCAAATACCGCCGCTCGCCTGTTGCAGAGCGCCCCAGAGCCGCGTATCTTCGGGCAGCAAGGGATCGGCGCGCAAGTCCTTCCGTGGTGCGCGCGCCTGTAATCGCCGCTGTCCTTCTTCGGCATCAAACTGTTCGTCGCCTTCGCCAACGAAATTGACGGAGCCTTCCAGTTTGTTGCGATCGATACGGATCTCAATCAGATCACCATCGCGTAACTTGCCTATAGCCCCGCCTGCCAACGCCTCGGGGGAGACGTGGCCGATACACGCGCCGGTGGAAACGCCGCTGAAGCGTGCATCCGTTATCACGGCGATGTATTTGCCGAAGGGCAGATGTTTCAACGCGGAAGTGATCTGGTAAGTCTCCTCCATGCCGGCGCCGAGCGGACCGCGGCAGATTAGAGCCATGACATCGCCCTCGTGAACCGTTTGGTTCTTGATGGCATTGATTGCGTCATGCTCAGTGACGAAAACGCGGGCCGGGCCGCGCATGCGGTAAACACCATCGGCGTCAACGACGGACGGATCAATGGAAGTGCTCTTCACTACTGCACCCTCGGGCGCAATGTTGCCGTGGGGAAAGCAGACCGTGGAGGTGAGTCCTCGGGAGCGCGCGGCATCGGGCGACATGATGACGTCGTTCGCATCTATGTTGTCCAGTTGCATCAACCGCTTGCGGAATTTGTCGCGGCGTTCTGAATTCTCCCACCAGTCGAGCGCCGCATCGATGGTCTCGCCCGATACCGTCGTTGCTTGAGTGTTCAGGACTCCTGCGCGCCGGAGATGAAGCATAACTTCGGGCACGCCACCGGCTAAGAACACCTGCACGGTGGGGTGATTGCGCGGACCATTGGGAAGCGCATCCACCAGCCTCGGGACGCTGCGGTTGACGCGATTCCAGTCGGCCACCGTTGGTCGGCGTAACTTCGCGGCGTGCGCGACGGCCGGAATGTGCAGCAGCAGGTTCGTAGAGCCGCCAAATGCCGCGTGCAGAATCATGGCGTTCTCAATGGCGGCTTCAGTCAGTATTTCGCGCACGCGAAGCCGCATTTGAGCCAACCGCAGCGTGGCCCGCGCAGTACGCTTGGCCATATCTAGCCAGACAGGTTCTCCCGAAGGCGCAAGTGCGGAGTGCGGCAGAGTTAGCCCCAGCGCTTCCGCTACCACTTGCGAAGTGGCTGCGGTCCCCAAGAACTGGCAGCCACCGCCCGGCGAAGCGCAAGCGCGGCAACCCGCGAGCGCCGCTTCCTCGAGCGAAATTTTTTCATGCGCGAAGCGTGCGCCGATGCTCTGAACCTTGCCCGCGTCTTCACCGTGTTCGGGCATCAGCGTCACGCCGCCGGGGATTAGGGCGCAGGGCAGATCGTGGGAGCCGGCCAAGGCCATCAGCATCGCGGGCAAGCCCTTGTCGCACGTTGCGACGCCAATGACGGCGGCGCGCGTAGGCAGCGATCGAATCAGCCGGCGCAACACGATAGCAGCATCGTTTCGATACGGCAGTGAATCGAACATGCCCGGCGTTCCCTGTGTGCGGCCGTCGCAAGGATCGGTGCAAGCGCCAGCGAACGGGATCGCGCCGTTCGCCTTCAACTCGCGCGCCGCTTCACTAACCAGAAGCCCCACTTCCCAGTGCCCAGTGTGATAACCGAGAGCGATTGGCTGACCATCCGCTCCGCGCACGCCGCCATGCGTGCTCAAGATCAGGATTTGCTTCCCGCCGAGTGACGCAGCTTCCCAGCCCATCCCGGCGTTCTGCGACCAGCCGAACAAGTTGCCCGAGGGCTCTTGCAGCAGCATCTCCGGAGTAATCGGCAGCGCGCCTTGCGGTCCGGGCGCATGCGTGCGCGGCTCAAAAATGCTCTGGTCGCCGGAATCGACTAAATCGTTAAAGTCGAAGATAGAATTACCTCCATGTCGGAACGCCGGCTTATTGCTGTCTACCCTGGCTCATTCGATCCATTGACGAACGGCCATCTCGACCTGATCGGGCGCGGCGCGCGTCTGGTCGATGAACTTATCGTAGCGGTCTTGCACAACACGAGTAAGCAGCCGCTGTTTACGACGCAGGAACGGGTGACGATGATTCGCGAGGCGTCGCACGACCTTGCGAACGTCAAAGCCGACACTTTCGAGGGCCTGCTGGTTGATTATGCGGCGAAATGCGGAGCGAACGTGATACTGCGCGGCATCCGGGCTATCTCCGACTACGAGAGCGAACTGCAGATGGCGCTGTTAAATCGGCGCATGCGTCCGGACATTGAGACGGTATTTCTTATGTCACGCGAAGAGTTTTCGTTCATCAGTTCGCGCATGATCAAGGAAATCATCACGCTCGGCGGGGACGTGGCGCAGTTCGTTCCGCCCTGTGTGGTCGATCGCCTGCATGCAAAATTTCCGCGGCAAAAGTAAACTAAATCTATGCAAGCAACCGCGGAGATTGCCGAGCGAATCTCCACAATCAGCGTCTCTTCCACACTGAAGGTATCGGCCGATGCGGACCGTCTACGCCGCGAAGGAGTGGATGTCGTCGATTTCGGCGCGGGCGAACCGGATTTCCCCACGCCCGACAACATCAAGGAAGCCGCGGTGAAAGCCCTTGCGGCCAATTTCACCAAGTACACCAACGCCGGCGGAATACCGGAACTGCGCCAGGCCATCTGTCAGCGGCACCGGGCAGACTTCGGCACGAATTACACGGCCGCCGAATGCATGGTTACTGTCGGTGGCAAGCACGCGATTTTCAATCTGATACAGGCGCTGGTGAATCCGGGCGACGAAGTCATCATTCCCGTGCCCTATTGGGTGACTTACAAGGACGTCGTGAACTATGCCGGCGGCGTCTGCGTTTTTGTTCCGACGGACGAATCGAACGGCTTCGAAGTCACAGCGGCGATGCTTGAACGCTACCTCACGCCCAAGACGAAGCTGGTCATCATCAACTCGCCGAGCAATCCGAGCGGGTCCGTGTTGACGGACGATGAGTTCCGCAAAATCTTTGCGCTCACATCCAAACGCGGGATCTTCCTGCTCACCGACGAGTGTTACTGCCAGTTCGTCTACGAAGGCACGCCGTACTCGATTGCCGCCGAGCCAGGCGCGAAAGAGACGGTAGTTGTCGCCGGATCGCTATCGAAGACATACGCGATGACGGGCTGGAGAATCGGGTTCGCCTTGGCTCCCGCGGAAATTATCGGAGCGATG
This sequence comes from Terriglobia bacterium, assembly GCA_963758445.1. Classification (GTDB taxonomy): domain Bacteria; phylum Acidobacteriota; class Terriglobia; order Bryobacterales; family Bryobacteraceae; genus Bog-105. Next base: position 42,778 of record CAVWVR010000021.1, on the reverse strand, counting down.
ATGAAGCTCCAGAGTCATAGCACCTCCAATCCGACATCCATCGCGCAAAAAGCAGCCGTCGAGGCCATGAGCGGGCCCCAGGACTCGGTACCTTTGATGCTGGCGGAATACCGCCGCCGCCGCGATTTTGTCGTCAATCGATTGCGCGAGATTCCGGGCGTGACGATTACCCTGCCGAAGGGCGCTTTTTATGCGTATCCGAATATCAGCGTTGCATTCCGAAGTGGGCGCGTGAAGAACTCGTTCGATTTTTCGAGTGAGTTACTATCCAAAGCTCACGTGGCGGTTGTGCCCGGTGAAGCATTCGGAACAAACGATCACGTGCGGATTTCGTACGCCACTTCGATGCACGAACTCGAGCGCGGATTAGACCGGCTGCACCGGTTTATCGACGACTTGCGTTAATTCGTCGTTGCGGCGTTAGTTGCTGCCCGGAGGAGCGGGAGTGCCGAACTGCACTCTGATGAAGACCTCACGCTGGAAAGGACCTTGTGCCTGATCGAACCGGGATGCGTTAACAGCCTCCAACGCGGCCCGCGAGAGTGCCGCATCAGAGTTCTGAAGCGCTTCTGATTCCAGAACCTTGCCGTCTATGCCGAGCAGCGCATGCACGATAACGGGCTGATTCGCTCCCGGGCCGCCTGCCGGCTGGGGCGCATAAAACGGAAAGCGCTGCGGACCACGGATCACAATCGCAGGCCCGACCCAATTTTCATCCGGCTTGAACGTCGCCGCATCCACCTGGCCGAGATCGGCTATTTCGACTTGCGCCTGAAGTACTGGCGTACTCGATACCACAACCGATAGCTGCCGCGGCACAGTTCGTCCATGGAAGTTGATTGCACTCGCGTAGTTGAAGACGTTGTAGAGGCCGGGTGCGACAGAGTAGCTCTGCAGCAAGCCCGATTTCGGGTCGACGCAATATTCTTCTTCCTGCCACTGACGGCCAGGCTCAGCGCTTACCTGCGCGCGGCCCCAGGAGATCAAAACGCAAGTGACTTGTGTCCCGTTAAAGGCAGCCGGAGCGGTGCGAATCTGCGCGTTCGTGAAGATCTGATTGAGCGGCCACAACAGCGCGTCACGCAACATGTGGAGGCGCAGAGGCAAATAAGCATTCGGATCGGCGTCCCATGCGTGACCACCCATGAACACGCGGGTTTCCGAATAATTTCCAAGACGCGCGGTCCAACGCAACTCGCCGGGGCTCTGCCACAGATCTTCCATTTCGCCCGAGCCCGTGTAATTCGTCCCGCCACTTGCCATAAAAGAGACCCTGAGGTGGTATGGCGCGCTCCCGGGCGAGCGTAACGTGAAATTCTGACGGGCGCGCTCAAGCAGCCCAATAGCAGCGGCGCGCTGGTCTGCATCAGCGGGAATTTGGACGGGAGCGGTTGCCAGTTCAAGAGGATCAGCGGGAACGGGCGGCAGCTTTTGGCTCGTCTGGCCGGACAAGCTGGCGATGAAAAGTATCCCGAAGGCAGAAATAGCGCAACACCGCCGCATGGATCTCCTTGCGGGTAGGCTATCACGATCTTTTAGGTTTATGGTTGTGCGCGCGCGGTATTCTCAACGCAGAGAAATATGACCCGCGCTATTTGTGTCATCGCTGTTTTAATGCTGAGTCTGTCGAGCAAGTCTCCGGGCCAGCAATCTGGAACGCCGGGGGTCTTCGATTACTATCTGCTGACGCTTTCCTGGTCGCCTGAATACTGTCACGCGAACTCGTCTGGCAGCGAGTGCGGCGCCGGCCAGCATTTTGGATTTATCGTTCACGGGCTCTGGCCGGAATTCCAAAACGGCGGTTATCCCGAGAACTGTTCCACTGCGCCTGGGCTGAGCAATCCTCAGAGTTTTCTCGACATCATGCCGGACTTGAGCCTCATTCAGCATGAGTGGACCACGCACGGCACATGCAGTGGTTTAACTGCGCAGGACTATTTCAATCTGATACGGCAAGCGTTCACGTCTATCAAAATTCCCACTCAATTTGCGGCGCCCAAGACGCAGCAAACTGTAAGCGCAACGCAGATCAAGAGCGCTTTTGAGCAGTTCAATCCTAAGTTGAAAGATGCGAATATTATGATCTCCTGCGCGGGAAGCTATCTCAAAGCGGTGGAGATTTGTCTAAGTAAGAGCCTGAGCCCGATGGCATGCACTTTTGCGCGAAGCTGCACTTCAACCAGCATTCGCGTGCCGCCTGTCCCCTAGAGTCTTACCCCGGCAACTGAGGCGCCAGTTTCTGGACTGCGGGCGTGTCCGCGCCCAGCCAATCCGGGTGCCGCGCAGTTGAATCGAAATGAGCCGTGGTCTTGAACAACTCGAACTCGCCGTTGCGCGCAGACTGCTCGGTCTTCGTAAGCAGGGCGGTCAACTGTTGGTCGTCCATCATTTTGAAAGTTTTCGCAGCCTGGAACGCCTGATCCAGCACCTGTTGATTATTGATGCCCGTAATCACGACGGACGTCGGCAAGTTCAATGCGTAGTGCAGACATTCCAGCGGCTGCACGGTGTTGCTCTTCAGGATGATTCCGCTTCCGCCGCCGAACGGCTTCATGCCCAAAACGCCGACCTGCTGCTCGACTAATTTGGGAACCACCAGTTGGGCGAAACTGCGGTAATGCGCATCCATCACGTTTAGCGGCATCTGCGCGGTATCGAAGTGAAAAGCCGTGCTTCGCCGCCGTCTCGAGCATGTAGAGATGAATGTGCGGATCTTTATGCCCGGTGAAACCGATGAAGCGCACCTTGCCCGCTTTCTTTGCGTTTAGGACCGATTCGAGCGCGCCGCCTTCAGCGAAGATGCGGTCGGGATCGTCAAAGCGCAAGATCTCATGGAATTGAATCAGGTCTATGTGGTCCGTCTTTAGACGCCGCAAGGAATCGTTGAGCTGGTCCTCGGCCGTCTCTTTCGTGCGGCCATCGATTTTCGTCATCAGGAAAGCTTTCTTGCGATAGCCCTCCTGCGCGAGCGCTGTACCCATCCGCATTTCGCTGGCGCCTTCGTTGTAGTCCCATGAGTTGTCCATGAAGTTGATGCCGCGGTCAAGCGCCTCATGGATCAGCCGTATGGTCTCACTTTCAGTGACTTGGGGTTGCGCGACGTGCGATCCGCCGAGTCCAAGGGCGGAAACCGTCTCGCCCGTTCTACCCAGCGGCCTGTAGAGCATCTCGCCGCGCATCTCACCCGCTTGCTGCGTTCGCGGCAGTTTGGCGGCATCCGCTGCACTGCCAGGTTCCACTGCGGGAGTTGCGCTTTGTTGGGCATGCCCCGCCGCGCCGGCCAATCCGGTTGCAATAACGCTCTGAAGAAATTTCCGTCGCTCCATCAATACCTCGCTAACAAGATGACCTTCGTAATCCCGCCACTGTTTCGGACGCGCATCGCATTCTGGTGGAACTACGCGCGCTCAATCGCTGATCGTTCACGTGTCAGCGCATTGGCTATCTTGCGCGGCAAATCTGCTTGCATGAGTTCTTCTATCGGTAACGGCAAGGCGGTTGACCAGTTCGGGTGTTGATCCTCCATAGTGGCTGGCATGTTGGGCCGCTCCTCGACAGCGGCCGCGTCTTCGAGTGCGGCGGTCAGAATTCGCGAGGGCGTTCGCGCCAGCAGCCGGTACGCGCCCGTGATCACCTCTTCAATCGGAGCGTCCTTGTCCAGCCCAGCCATGGAAGACAGACGCTGATTGATCTCGGCCGTACTTTCTTCGTTGGGCTTAAGATTCAGATCGCGTTGCTTTTGCAGATCGGCTCCAGTCCACTGGCCTGCGATAGTCGGCAGGTCGTGCGTTGTTACCGCTGCAAGCGCCTCCTCGGGATAGGTTTCGGGCTCGTCCTTTTCGAACCACAGCAAGCGATACGAAAGAATTTTGTGATCGGCGAGTTTCTCTCTCGCCCCGTCCTCGACTGTGCCCAGGTCTTCGCCCACCACGTACGCCTTGGCTCGCTCGCTCTCCAGCGCGACGATAGCCAGCATCTCGTCGGCGTTGTAGCGCACGTATGCGCCCTTTGCGGCAGACGCGCCATTCGGAATCCAGAACAGACGAAACAGCCCCATCACGTGATCAATGCGCAAGCCGCCGCCGTGCCGGAATGCGCCGCGAAGCGTTTGAATAAACGGTTCATAGCCCGCAGCCCGCAGCTTCCAGGGAACGAACGGCGGCAGTCCCCAACTTTGCCCCTGCGTATTGAACTCATCCGGCGGCGCGCCGACGCCCATTCCCTGCGCAAACACGTCCTGCCACGCCCAGGCATCCGCGCCGTCGGGATCTACTCCAATCGGCAGATCTTGCATGAGCTCCAAATGCCGGGCGCACTTGGCTAACTGTACATCCAAAATCCACTGCAGCCACTTGAAAAACTGGATGCGATTCGCAGTCTCGCTTTTGAATTGCAAAACTGCGGCTGCGGCTGGATGCCGGTACTGCTCGGGCCAACTGTGCCAACCGGATTTGAAGTTCTCAGCCAACGCGCAGAAAAGCGCGAAGCGGTCGAGATCCTCTCCCTGCTCTTTGCAAAAACTGTCGAACGCCGGATCTCCTGGAAATTGCAGCCAGAGTAATTCCAGCGCGTGCATCTTCAGCTCAAACGCTCGATTCCGATCAATTAGCCGATCCTGGTTCAGGTCGCGTCCGCTTTTCGCCAGCTCTTCCAATCGCGGAACGTTTCCCAACGTCGCGCCAGGCACTTGCTCGATTCTGATCCACAGCGGATTGAAGAAACGGCGCGTAGTCGGAAAATAGGGGCTGCCCTGTTGTGGCGTAATTGGGGTTGCAGCACTGAGCGGATTTACCAGCATCATGCCTGCACCAAGCTCTGCCGACCACGCTGCGACCTGATTCAGATCTTCGAAATCTCCGATGCCCCAGCTCGCGCGCGAGCGAGCCGCATAGAGCTGCACGGACCATCCCCAGGTACGTAGTCCTTCAGGCAGATAGCACTTGCCGGGACTGACGATTAGCCGGCTCGCCTTGTCCGAGTCTTCAAACCGGATTTGGTGGTACCCGGAAGGCAGATCGCTAGGCAGTCTCAACTCGCAATCCAGTACTTCTCCCGATTCCAGAGTGACGGAGGCGCAACCACGCAGTTCGAGTTGTTCGCCAGTCCGCGAAAAAATGACGGAACTGTCCTGCGGGGAAGCGAGTTCACCCGGCTCAGCGCCCATCGCCTGCTCGATGGCCTCTACCGTTTCGGAAGGAGTGTCATGCCATTTGCCGAACGCGTCCTCATAACGCAGATCGATACCCCATCCGTTTGTGTTGACTTTGTTTTCGGTTTCGGTTGTCGTAGTAAGCATTTCTGCTGAGATCTCCTCCGCTGCGGCGCCGCCTGAGAGAATAACGGCTCTGGTCGTCGGACGTCGGCAAGCTCGCCATTGCTTCACCCAGACTTGCAATTTGCGGCGTGTCGCGCCATAGTCGATACAATTTATAGGCATCGAGCAGAACCGATATGTTTGGCCAACGTGTTCTCCTGTTCGCATCAGTCGCAATTTCCGCTTTCGGGCAGGCTCGGATTGCTCCGGAACATTCCAGAAGACTGGAAGTCACTTTGCAAGAGTCCATTGCGAAGCAAACGCTTCCATGCGACGCGGAAGCCTCGCGGCCATTCCTCGATTTCGCTTTCCGCTTTGAGATTGGCTACGTCGTCCACTGCCCGCTAAAGGAATTCGGGGGAGTGGAAACGTCCATCGCGGCCCACATGCGCGTGCAGGCGGGCGATGCTCCTCCCGTTTGGTTCAGCGAGTGGTATCACGTGCCTGGCATGCCGGACGATCTCCGCTCTCGCATCAACCTGCAGCATGACCATAACGATATAGAGTTCAGCGGGGTCATCGCGGTGGGCGAGGGTGAATATTCGGTGGATCTCGTCGTCGCTGACCGGCAGCACCGTCTTTTCCATCGTGACTGGAAGACGAAGGCTTTTTCGCGCGGCGCGGACCTGCGGGCACCCCTCAGCATGCAGCCGAATACGATTGCGGCATTAGACATTCCCAATTGGTCGCGTACCGCTTCGGAGCGCAACCTGGGCCGTCTCACGATTCTGGTGGATGCGGCGCCTATTCGCGCCGGGTCAACACGCTTGCGCGCCTGGGATCAAGCATTTCTGACCGAAGCGCTCTCCTCCGTGCTCACGCTCTTGCCCAGCAATTCGGCACGCGTGGTCGCATTCAATCTCGATCAGCAGCGCCAGGTCTTTGAGGCCGATGAGTTCAACCCGCAAGAGACCCATCGCTTGTCGGACTCGCTCCGTGAGCTGGAACTCAGCAAAGTCTCTTACGAGGTCCTGCAACAGACGCACGGGGCGGGCAACATGTTGCTGGACCTGCTCAAACGGGAGCGGCAGTCAGAACGCGCTGCCGATGCGATCATTCTGCTGGGACCGGCCAACCGGCTGAGTGACAAAATTCCGTCGGAATCGGTCGATCGTCATCCCCAGGGTCCGCCGGTTTTTTATTTGAAATATTCCCCGACTACTCCAGCGCGTCTTCGTCTGCCGTTTTCGTCCCTGATGGGCATGCACGAGGATCCGAGTACCGATCTGGCGAACCTGGAATTAGGCAATGGCGGCGAATTTCCCGATATCATCCAGCACGCCGCCGCCATCCACGACGGCCTCACGATAAACCTGCATTCACCCGCCGATCTCGCAGACGCGCTGAGGAGAATCGAGCACCGCTTGCGCCCGGGCGCTCAGCCGTCGGCTGATTTGGAAAGATAGACTCAACTTACACCGTTTCTTCCCCTGTTTCTTGCTATTCTGAAGAAGTCGCGTCCGGCTCAGGCCGCACACTACCCCTGCCTTGAAAATTGGATTTGTAAGTCTCGGCTGCCCGAAAAACCTCGTGGATACGGAGGTGATGATGGGTCAACTTGTCGCTGACGGTCACGAACTCACGCCTCAACCCGCGGAAGCGGACGTAATTGTGGTGAACACGTGCAGCTTTATCGATCCCGCTAAACAAGAATCGGTAGACACGATTCTCGAGATGGCCGAGTACAAGAGGACCGGCAAAGCGCAGCGGCTGGTGGTCGCTGGTTGTTTAGTAGAACGGTACCGGGACGACATCCGCAACAATATGCCCGAAGTGGATGCCGTGTTAGGCACCAATGAACTTTCCCAGATCACGGCGCTATGTGAAGGGCTGAAGCCGAAATCGCTGTCGCCCGAGCCCTACCTCTATCACGACTTGACGGCCCGTGTCTTCACCACTCCGCGCCATTCCGCCTACATCAAAATCGCGGAAGGCTGCGATCATCCCTGCACCTTTTGCGTTATCCCGCAATTCCGCGGCAATTTTCGCAGCCGTCGCTTCGAGAGTGTGGTGAACGAAGCTACCCGCATGTTTGCAATGGGAGTGCGCGAGATCAACCTCATCGGGCAAGATACAACCGTTTACGGTCACGACCTTGGACTGAAAGACGGTCTGGCCGATCTGTTGGCGCGCCTCGCCGCAATTCCGACAGATCTGCCGAAATGGATCCGATTCCTGTACGCATACCCTAACAAGGTCACGCAGAAGCTGCTGGACACGATAGCTGCGCACGAGTCCTTGGTCAAGTACATAGACATGCCGCTGCAGCACGCCAGCGCCAACGTCCTGAAGCGCATGAAACGCGGCGCCAACGCAGACATCTTCCTGAAATTGCTGGAGCGCATGCGGGCCACTATACCGGGAGTTGCGATCCGGACCAGCATGATCGCCGGTTTTCCCGGCGAGACCGACACTGATTTCGAAGAACTCTGCCAGTTCGTCAAAGCCGCTCAATTCGATCGGCTGGGTGTTTTCTCTTATAGTGATGAAGAGACCAGCGGCAGCTATTTGCTCGACGGGAAAGTGGATCAACGCACCATCTATGCGCGCAAACGCAAGCTTCTTGCGGTACAACGCCGCATTTCGCTCGCTCGCAATAAGCGTCTGATCGGCAAAGAGATGCCGATCCTGATTGAAGGCCCGTCGAAAGAAACGGACCTGCTGTGGGAAGGACGAATCGCGACGCAAGCGCCGGAAATCGATGGCGTCTGCTATATCAATGATTTCGGTCCGAGTGTTCCCCGTCCCGGCGAAATACGTACTCTGCGTGTAACCGAAGCTCACGACTACGATCTGGTGGGCGAACTCGTCGATGCACCGGAGTTCAGCTTCACCGCGCCGCAGCAGGCGATCAGTCCCTTCACAATTTTGCCCAGTAGCGCGTCACGCACGACGGCCATTCCCGTCCGATAATTGAATCGCGTCTGTTTTATGGCGAAGATAGTACCTTGTCCAATTTGCGGTAAACCTGTAGCATTCGACCATCCGAATATGCCGTTCTGCAGCGACCGTTGCCGCTTGCTTGACCTAGGAAACTGGGCGTCTGAAAAATACGTGATTTCTTCTCCTGTTGGACCAACCGAACTGGAAGAGACGGCGCCACCGTCTGCGGAAGAGTACGAAGGCCCTGTGCAGTGAATCGGCTGGCGCTGGCGCTGGCTACCTGGTTCGGTTGCGGTTACTTTCCCTGGGGGCCGGGAACGATTGGCTCGTTGGCCGCCGTCCTGATTGCATTCGCATTACACACATGGGCCGGTTCCGGACGGATCACGTTTCTGGCGCTTACGGTTATATGGTTTGTGCCCGCCGTTTGGGCGGCTACTCGAACGGCGCGTATTACCGGCAGAAAGGATCCCGGTCTGGTTGTCATCGACGAGGTGCTGGGCCAATGGCTGACGCTTGTCGGCTGCGTGACTTTTTCCTGGGTAAACTTCCTGGCAGCCTTCGTGCTGTTTAGAATCTTCGATATTTGGAAGCCGTGGCCCATTCGCCGCATCGAACATCTGCCGGAAGGTTATGGCATAGTGTGCGACGATTTGGCAGCCGGTTTGTACGGGGCGCTTATCTTGTATATAGGCGGATTTTTCCGGTTCCACTAAGTATGGCGACAAAACAATCAGCGGCTGAACAGGTTGCCGCGCAACGTCCGAAGATCGTAAGCATGCAACCACCCGCGGCCATCAGCGGAGGGGAGTTATACATTCGCGGACAGAATTTGGCCGTTGGTGGTCAGCCCGTAGTTCGTTTCGGAAATCAAACGGCCCATCTGGTGGTCGCGAGCGATTCCTACATCATTGCGCGCATCCCGGAGGCGGCCATCGTCGGTGAAGTTGCCGTTGTTTCCGGATCGGCTGAGAGCGAGTTTCGCGAAACTCATTTGGGTATTCAGATCGCAGACAGCCTGCATCCGGTTGCCAATCCAGCGGTGGATCGCGAGGGCAACGTTTTCAGCACCTTCAGCGGTTCGCGCGGTCAGAAATCGCCCATCTCCATCTACAAAGTCGACACAAATTACAATTCAAAGCCATTCGTGACCGATCTGATGAATCCAACCGGTCTGGCTTTCGACCGGGAAGGAATACTCTACGTTTCCAGCCGCTATGACGGGATCATCTATCAGATCACGCCCAGCGGCAACATGTCTGTCTATGTCGAAGGCATGGGAGTGGCGACGGGTATCGCTTTCGACCGCGACGAGAATCTGTACGTCGGCGATCGCAGCGGGACCATCTTCAAGATCAGCCGTTCGCGGCAGATTTACGTCTTCGCGACTTTGGAACCTTCCATCGCCGCCTATCATCTTGCGTTCGGACCCGAAGATTACCTCTACGTCACCGGCCCCACTACTTCCAGCTTCGACTCCGTGCATCGCATCTCTAAAGCAGGTGAGGTCGAGGCGTTCTATCGCGGCTTGGGCAGGCCGCAAGGCTTGGCTTTCGATGCCGCCGGCAATCTGTATGTCGCCGCATCGGTGGCCGGTAAGCGAGGCGTCATTCGCATCGATCCCGCGCGTCGGGCTGAACAATACCTTTCGGGGCAGGGAATCGTCGGCTTGGCATTCACACCCTCGAAATCTATGGTTCTCTCCACCCAAAACGCGCTTTATCGCGTTGATGCCGAAATCGTCGGTCGTCCGCTGCCCTAACCTCGAATGCCGAAAACCGCGGAGATTCTGGCCATTGGCAGTGAGCTGCTCACGCCCCAACGTACCGACACGAACTCGTTAATCGTCACCGAACAGTTGAACCTGCTTGGCGTTGAGGTAGTTGCCAAGCACATCATCGGTGACGATCGCGAACGGCTGGCCCAAGCCATACGCGAGGCCATCGCGCGCTCGAACGTGGTCATCCTCATTGGCGGCTTGGGACCTACTGAAGACGATGTCACGCGCGAGGCTGCGGCCGCCGCTCTTGGCCTTGATCTGAAGTTGTCGCTCGAGCAGGAGTCCGTTCTCATCAGCCGCTTCCGGCAGATTAACCGGCCCATGGCGAAGAACAATATCCGCCAGGCCTATCTGCTGGAAGGCGCGGAAGCCATGCCGAATCCGAATGGAAGCGCTCCCGGCCAATTTCTCTCTACCGACCGCGGCGCACTCGCTATGCTTCCGGGGCCGCCTCGCGAAATGAAGCCGATGGTGGTCAACGAGCTTGTGCCGCGGTTGAAACACGTCATTCCGCCTCAAGTCATCCGGGTCCGCAGTTTCCGGATAACCGGGATTGGTGAATCGGATCTCGATACGCTGATCGCGCCGGTTTATACGAAGTACACGAATCCTGTCACCACCGTTCTCTCCGCACCCGGCGATCTCTTCGTCTTCTTGCGCGCCCAGACGGAAACCGAGTTGCAAGCAGAGGATCTTCTGCGCGAGGTTGGAAATCCAATCGCCGAGCTTCTGGGCGACAAGGTCTACAGCACGAATCCGGACGAGCCGCTCGAAGCAGTCGTCGGATGTTTGCTTCGCAAGAATCACGCTACGGTGGCAACTGCGGAAAGCTGCACCGGCGGCCTGATAGCTGGTCGTCTCACAGAGCGTGGCGGAAGTTCCGATTTCTTCGTCGCTGGCTACGTTACTTATTCGGCCGCCCAGAAGCAGCAGTTGCTCGGCGTCCCCGCGAGTCTGATTCAAAAGCACACGGCAGTGAGCGAGCCAGTAGCAGCCGCCATGGCGGAAGGGGCGCGCAAGCTTAGCGGGGCGACATACGCGCTGTCAGTCACGGGTTACGCCGGTCCTGACGGAGGTACAGATTACAATCCGGTGGGCACGGTTTATTTGGGGATTGCCAGCGCAACCGAGACTCGCGTGGTTCGCGTTCGCTATGGAGCCGACCGTTACCGCGTTCGTACGCTAGCCACGCAAGCTAGTCTCGATCTGCTGCGGAAAACGTTGTTGAAGCGCTAGCAAACAGCCGCGCCTGTTACTGCGTTCCGTCAAGCTGCGGAAACTCACCACCGTTAGCCTGTGTCGCCTTGGCCGAAGCCGCTAGATCAATATTCGCTAGCGGAATCTTGCGCGTACCGCGCTGAGTGAAATCCCAGAACACATTGTTGGTCACGGCGTAGTTCTGCACCTGCAGCTTCTCGCCGGTGGTCAACACCAGCGTGAGCGGAACAGCCGGAGGCTGAGCTTCTGCAGGGAGTTGCTGATAACCCTGTCCCTGCCCCATGCCATTCATCTGATCAGTCAAACGCTGTACCTGCTGGCCCAGCGCTGCCTGGTTTCTCATCATGTAGTCCGTTGCAGGATCGGAGCCATAGCCGCCGCCGTACCCGGGATCATCGTACGGAGCAGCCGCCGCCGTCGAATAGTCCGTTCCGCCGCTCCAGTCGAAGTACGGATAGTAGAAAGGCGCCACCACGTAGCTTCGCGGGAGCGACCGGTAGTTGTTACTGCGCGCATAGCTGCCACCCCCGTAACCTGGCCGCGCAGTTCCATAGCCATAGCCATGCCCATATCCGAACGAGGGCCCACTGGATCGGGATGTGGAAGAAGGTCCACGAGACAACGCGCCGGCGCCAATTGCGGTACTCGATGGCAAAGGTGCCCGACCGCCACCCCGCTGACCCAGCAAAGTGCCCGCGCAGAGAACGCCTATTGCAGCACTGAACAGCAAAGCACGTCTAAAACGGTGCATATCGCTCATCGGCCTGTGCGCTCCTCCCCCTAGCTTACGTCCTTTCAATCAGACGTTGCCAATTATTGGACGTGCAAACGGCGTTCTACGATTCGTTCCAACCTGCGCCTATAGAATGAGATATTCGGATGCGCATTGCGTTGGCCCAGATCAACAACACGGTAGGAGATCTGGCCGGCAACGCCGCGAAAATACTCGATTTTGCGCGGCGTGGAGCGGATGCCGGTGCCGAAATCGTGGCTTTTCCGGAACTGGCGCTGGATGGTTACCCGCCCCGCGATCTGGTCGAAAAACACTCCTTTCTAGACCGTACGGAAGAGGCGCTGCGAAACATCGCCGCCGAATCCGCCAACATCAACGCCGCGTTGGTAGTTGGTTACGTCGGCCGTTCTCCCGAGCACTCCGCTATCCGCTCGCAAAATGCCGCTGCCGTGATCGAAAACGGCAAAATCATCTTTCGCCAATGCAAAATGCTCCTGCCGAACTACGACGTGTTCGACGAAGCGCGCTACTTTCAACCCGCCGCCTCCCAGAGCGTCTGCACCATTCGTGGCGCCCGCGTCGCTATCGTGATCTGCGAAGACGCCTGGAATGACAAGCAGTTCTGGGAACGCCGCCGCTACTCGCGCGATCCTATCGAAGAATTGGTGAATCAAGGTGCGGAGCTGGTGCTCAGCATCAATGCTTCGCCCTGGAACCTCGGCAAGCGCGGCCAGCGAAAAGCCATTTTCGAAGCCACCGCGCAGCGCTTTGAATTGCCCATCGTCTACGTCCACATGGTCGGTGGCAACGATCAACTTGTGTTCGATGGCTCCAGTTTCGCCATGACTGCCGAAGGCCAAGTCGCGGCGGAAGCAAAGGCATTTGACGAAGATCTGGTGCTGTTCGATTCCGTAGCAGGCACCGGCGATCACCACGCCAGCGAACTAAGCGATGAAGAGTCCGCTTACGAAGCTCTTGTATTGGGCACGCGCGATTACATTCGCAAGTGCGGATTCCGTAGTGTATTAGTCGGGCTGAGCGGTGGCATCGATTCCGCTCTGGTGGCCGCCATCGCTGTCGAAGCCGTCGGAAAAGAGAACGTCACCGGCGTCGGCATGCCCGGTCCGTATTCGTCGGAGCACAGCCTGACAGATGCCCGCGATCTGGCGCATCGATTGGGAATTCGCTTCGAAGTAGTACCGATTCGCGCCGGCTATGAAGCACTGGAGAACACCCTGCACCCGCTGTTTGCCGGCCACAATCCCGACACCACCGAAGAAAATTTGCAATCGCGCCTGCGCGGCATGGTCTTAATGGCAATGTCAAACAAGTTTGGTTCACTTGTGTTGACTACGGGCAACAAAAGTGAAATCGCAGTCGGCTATTGCACGCTCTACGGCGACATGTGCGGTGGACTCGGCGTCATCAGCGACGTTCCCAAGACGCTGGTCTATCGCTTGTCGCGCCTGGCCAACACGCGCTACGAACAACGCGGCCTTCCTGCGCCCATCCCGGAAAGCACGCTCACGAAACCGCCCTCCGCTGAATTGCGTCCCGATCAGAAAGATACCGACAGCCTTCCCGAATACGATGTACTGGACACAATCCTGGAGCATTACATCGAGCGCTACGAATCCGTCCCGGAGATTGCCGCGAACCAGCATATTCCCGAGGTTCTGGTGCGTGACATCGTCCGCAAAGTCGATCGAAACGAGTACAAGCGCCAGCAGGCCGCGCCCGGGCTTCGCATTACGCGAAAAGCTTTCGGCGTAGGCCGCCGCTTCCCAATAGCCCATAGGTTCACTGAATGAAAACTCTTGTCTTGTTGCTGTTCTCCGCGGGCGGATTGCTCGTCTTGCAGACGCCCGAAACCCCGACCTCTGCGCCGCAGCGCGTCGGCAAGCTGCCCGACGGCGGATTTCTTCTCAGCAGCGGCTGGACCATTCGCCCGGCAGGCGAGCAGGTGCCGGTAGACACGCTGCCCATGAGCACCGCCCTATCCAGCAACGGCAATTATCTTCTGGTTTTGAACGGCGGCTACAATCCGCCGTCCATCAGCGTTATTGATATCGCCAGCCGCAAAGAACTTGGCCGCACGCCTCTGCCCGATTGTTGGCTCGGTTTGACCGTCGCTCCGGGCGGCGGCAAAGTGTACGTCGGTGGAGGCAGCCGCGCGGTCGTTTACGAACTTACGCTCGATCCGAACACCGGCGCTTTGACGCGCGGCCGCGAATTTCCCGCAGTCGCCCCGGCGAGCCATTCCGAGGCCTTCATAGGCGATGTCGCTGTTTCGCCCGATGCCCACTTGCTCTACGCCGCCGACATCTACAACGACAGCTTGAGTGTCATCAATCTGCAGTCGGGTCAGTTGATAGACCACTGGAAAACCGGTCGCCGTCCCTATCGCATCCTGGTTTCGCCCGGCGGTAAGCAGCTAGTCGTCAGCAGTTGGTCCGAAGCCGCGGTCTATCAGCACGATGCGAATTCGGGAACGCTGCTAAATAAATTGCAAGTCGCGCCGCATCCCACCGACATGGTTTGGCTGAATCAGCCCGCGCACGCGGAAGAAGGCGACGACGCTGCCAAGTCTTCGCGCGCGCGCATCTTCGTTGCCGCTGCCAATACCAATAGCGTCTACGTGCTGGGCGTCGCCCAAGACGGAAGCCTCAGCCGCATCGAATCCATCAACGTTTCGCTGACTCCCATGCATCCGCTCGGCATGACGCCGTCCGCGCTTGCTCTCGATAAATCCCGAAGCCGGCTTTACGTGGCTTGTTCGGACGCGAACGCCGTGGCCGTTGCCGATATCTCCGGCGCGCATACCCACCTACTTGGCTTTGTCCCTACCGGTTGGTATCCAACCGCGGTGCGTTCTCTCGCTGATGGCCAGCTCGTCATTGTCAACGGTAAAGGCCTCGGCAGCTATCCCAATCCCAAAGGTCCCAATCCGTCTGTTCGCGCCGCTCCCGTGCATGCGGGCTCCACTGCGCACGAGGAAGTTCAGTACGTGGCGCACATGCAGACCGGCACAGTTGCGTTCCTGCCCACCCCCGACGACCAGCAACTCAGTTCGTTCACGAATACGGTCATGCAGAACTCGCCCTATAGCGATGACATGATCTACGGTCCCCCTACGGATGATCAGCAGGCTTATTTCTCAAGCACAGAGAATCATCCTTCGCCCATTAAGCACGTCATCTATGTGGTCAAAGAGAATCGCACCTACGATCAGGTTCTCGGCGACATTGACAAAGGCAACGGAGACAAATCCCTGGTCTTGTTCGGTGAGCAGGTAACGCCGAACGAGCACCAGATTGTCCGTGACTTCGTCCTCTACGACAACTTCTATGAAAACGCCGACGTCAGCGCCGACGGTCACAACTGGGCGTCAGCCGCGATAGCTCCGGATTACACGGTGAAGATGTGGCCCAGTGAATACGGCCATCGCAGAAAGGTCTACGACTTTGAAGGCACCGAACCAGCCGACAGCGCGCCCGCCGGTTACATCTGGGACAACGCGCTGCAGAAGGGCCTCACAATTCGCGATTACGGTTACTGGTCCTCGAATCTGCCGCTCAAAGCTGTCAGTGGAGTCCGTCAAATCGACAAACCGAACGATCCGGTTCTGCTGAACAGCATGGACATGGAATATCGCGGTTGGGATCTGGAATATTCTGACGTTGACCGCGCCAAAGAATTCGCTCGTGAATGGAAGGACTTCGACGCTAAAGGCGATGCGCCGCAGTTCAGTATCGTTCGCTTAGGCAATGACCACACCCAAGGCGCGCGCGCCGGGGCGCTTACGCCATTCGCTTATGCTGCCCAGAACGACCAAGGCGTCGGGCTGCTCGCCGAGGCTGTTTCACATACGAAGTTCTGGTCGTCCACTGCCATTTTCATCATCGAAGATGACGCGCAGAATGGGCCCGATCATGTCGATTCGCATCGCGCCCCCGTGTACGTCATCTCGCCCTTCACTCGCCGCGGCATCGTGGATTCCAACATGTACAACCAGACCAGCGTCCTTCGCACCATGGAACTCATTCTCGGCCTGCGCCCCATGACTCACTTCGATGCCGCCGCTTCGCCCATGTTTGGAAGTTTTACGCGCCAGCCCGACACGAGGCCTTACACGGTCATCGCTCCGAAAACATCTCTGACAGAGCATAATCCGGCCAATGGCGCAGGCGCTCAAATCTCCCGGCGCATGGATTTCTCCAAACCGGATTTGGTCGACGACGATGAGTTGAACGCCGTGCTCTGGCACACAATCAAGCACACCGATCCACCACCGCCCATGCGCAGTGCCTTTGCAAGATGACGGGCGCTACGCCTCACGAGACCTGAGATACTCCTGCACTTTCGCTCTCACCGTTCTCCGGTCCACAGCTAACTGCCGCGCCGCCACGTCGTAGCTTCCCGTCTGCCGGTAGACTAGCGCCGCATAATACGCGATCACCTCCGAAACTTTCAATCGCCCCAAGCGGAAGTCTTCGAAGAACGTGTCGTTCAGGGCCACATCTGCGCTCTTGCGCATGGGCCGATAGGAACGGCGAATCACGATGTTCCTTACGCACTGCTCCAGTTCCCGATAATTTCCGGGCCAGTCGTAATTCTTCGGCAGATGATCCTTGATCCACAATTCCACCTCCGGCATTGCTTGCTCCGCTTCACTGCCCACCGCGCGCCGCGTCATGTATAGCAGCAGTTCGGGCAACACTTCGGGTGAATCCACGATCTGCTCGGCCAACGAGGGCGTCTCAATCAGATCGGCGCAAAGCCGGTAGTACAGATCTTCGCGGAACCGCCGCTGCCGAATCTCTTCCGCCAGGTCTCGGTTCGTTGCCGCTATCAGTTTTCCATGGAATTCACGCTGTGCGGTATCGCCCACTGGCGAAAACTTCCGAGTCTCAATCACGCGCAGCAATTTCACCTGGATTGCGAGATCCATCTCGCCCAGTTCATCCAGAAATACCGAACCCAAAGCCGGACAAGTCTCCAGCCATCCTTTGCGATCCGAGATCGCGCCTGTAAACGCTCCGCGCCGATGCCCGAACAACTCTGATTCAATCAGCGTCTCGGAAAGCGCCGCAATGTTGATGGGAACAAAAATCTCATTCCGTTCTTCCGTGAACTCGAGACGTTCCACATCGAAGGGCACATAACGGGACCCGGCGATCGCTTGCGCAACCAATTCTTTACCCGTGCCCGAGGGCCCGGTGATCAGCGTCGGAAATTCGCTCATCTTCGCGTACATCGTGCGCCGATACCGCCGCATATCATGCGTAAATATCGATTGCCAGATGCTGGCGCGCAACCCGGCCGCGGCAATTGAATTTCCGATGATGTTGTCGAAAACGTACGCGAACGCCCGTTGTATCTGCCGAAAACATGCGAACACATGCGGCGCGTGCTTTAGCGTCTCGAACGATCTCCCGGGCAGATCGAAGTACCAGTGACAGTCTGCGACAAACTCGCGGTAGAATTTCCAGCGGCCGTTCGCACTCAGGAATTGTGGATAGTAGCGCAGGTACAGCAGGTGCTGTACGCATTCTTCGTAAATGGCCAAGTCCTGCGCATCCGCATCCCCGGCGCTCGCTATGCGCGAACGAACTGAATTCAGCAACGGTTCCAGCTTGTTGTGTATTCGCACCACGTTCGGACGCGGCAGATCGGGCGCCGCAACCGACGCGCTCCACACCGGCTCACCCGCAACGAAATCGCGTCCTAATGCAGCCTTCTCAAACTCCACGCGTTCCGGCAGAAAGTGATTGCAATACGCCAGCTTGGCGACGAACTGCATAAACTGTCGTTCCGCAGGCTTGATTACCAACATGCACAGATTGTATGTAAAGGTACACCGATTGTCCAAGTCTCAGCTGCTCCGGACTGGTACTCTGAAGGCTAAGTGTAACTTTCTGCTTGGAAATAGCTGATGGCCAGCCATCCGCCCTTAACAGTCGACATGAGCGGCAACCAACACAAACAAGGTAGAGCGGCAATTACCAGCGCCTGCTTTCGAGTCTCGGCTTTGAAGCGTTTCTCTGGACGCAATTTCTCGGCGCATTCAACGATAACGTCTACAAGATGATGGTCTCGATTCTTGCTGTTGAGATTGCCGCCAACCAGCAACTCGGCGCCCGTTATCTCTCTATTTCTCTCGCGGTTTTCGTTCTGCCGTATATGCTTTTCGCCGGCTGGGCGGGCCAGCTCGCCGACCGTATCAGCAAGACCCGCGTTTTGCAAGTCACGAAATCACTCGAGATCCTCACCATGATTCTCGGGCTCATCGCGCTGCTGCTCAATCGCATCGAGTTGCTGCTCGGCGTTCTTTTCCTGCTGGCGACGCAGGCGAATTTTTTCAGCCCCGCGAAATACGGAATACTGCCTGAGATCACCACGGAAGCGGAAATCACCGCCGCCAATGGGCTGGTTGAATTCACCACGCTCGCAGCCATTGTCCTCGGAACAAGTTTCGGAACCCTGTTGATTGGGTTCTGGAAACACAGCCCCTGGCATCTCGGCGGCACTTTGTTGCTGATCGCGATCGTCGGCACTCTGTGCAGTCTTAAAATCCCGCGCGTGCGCGCGTCCGGTTCAGTGGAGCCGTTCCACTGGGATCCATTCCGCGAAGTCTGGCTCGGCTTCCGTCGTCTGCGCAGCAGCCGCGCATTAGCGCTCACTATCCTCGGTCTTTCCTATTTCTGGTTCATCGGTGCTCTTTTTCAAGCTGCCACTCTGCTGGTCGGCAAGGAAGTACTGCACGCGCCCGAGATGCAAACCGGCTTGCTGCTCAGCGTTCTCGCCCTCGGAATAGGGGCCGGCGCTATCTTCGCCGGTTGGGTGTCTCGCACCCACATTGAGCTAGGGCTTGTGCCGCTCGGTTCACTGCTTCTCGGATTGTTCTCCATCCTGCTCGGATTCGCGCACTCTTACGAATGGGTCGCTATCTGGCTGACGGCAGCAGGTTTTGCCGGTGGACTATTCTTCGTCCCGTTGAATGCTTTTCTGCAGGAGCGCTCAGACGCGCAGGAAAAAGGCCGCATGCTCGCGACGAACAACTTCTTCAACACAGTCGGCATGCTCGTCGCGGCGGGTCTTCTGTCGCTGCTGCACGACGGGCTGCATTGGTCGTCCAGCAAGATTCTCGTCGCAGCAGGTGTCCTGACACTTGTCGCGACCATCTACGTGCTGACTGTGGTGCCCGCTAATGTTCTCCGGCTCGGGCTCTTCGCACTCAGCCGCTTGGTGTTCCGTGTGCGTATCGTTGGCGCTGAAAATCTTCCGGCTGGCGGCGGAGCCATCCTGATCTCAAACCACGTCTCGTATGCCGATGCCGTGTTGATCGGCATTTGCACGCATCGCTTCATCCGCTTTCTAATGTGGAAGCCGATCTTTGAGCTCCCGTTCGCAAATCCGTTCTTCCGGCTGCTCCAGGCTGTTCCTATTGATGCGGCATCTCCGAAAGAATCTCTGCGCGCGCTGCGTAGAGCCTCGGAAGAGATCCGGAGCGGAGAGCTGGTCTGCATTTTCCCCGAAGGCGGTCTCACGCGAACCGGACATGTGCAAACGTTTCAGCGCGGCATCGAACGGCTGATGCGTGACGTGCCCGGAACGCCCGTGATACCCATTTACCTGGACGGTCTGTGGCGTCATCCGCTCAGCGCCGTCGGACAGCGCCGCTTCGCTGACTGGGTGCACGCATTTCGTCAAGAAGTGACTGTCCTCATCGGCGCACCCATCAGCACTCAACAATCCGCTTTTGAGCTGCGCAATCGTGTTCTCGAGCTTGGTTGCGATGCCGCCGAGTTCCGCAAGAAGCCGGATTCCACGCTTGCCCACGCACTGATTCGTTCGGCTCACCGCAAATGGTCGCAGCCCGCAATCGCCGACTCCACCAACAAACATCTGAAATATGGCGAAACGCTAATCGCCTCTCTACTCTTTCGCGACTGGCTAAACCGGCAACATCCCGGCGAGACGCACATCGGCTTGCTTCTGCCGTCCTCCGTCGGTGGCGCGCTGGCCAATATGGGCGTGACGCTCGCCGGACGCTCAGCCGTGAATTTCAACTTCACAGCCGGCGAAGCAAACTGCCGGTCTGCACTGGAGCAATGCGGAATCAAAACAGTCCTCACCTCGCGCGCATTCATTCAGAAAGCCGACTTGTTCACATGGCCTGAGATGGTCTATCTCGAGGACTTGCTGCCACAATTCAGCAAGCTTCAAAAACTCCGCGCGCTGCTAACCGCACGTTTCGCTCCCGTTCGCAAACTCACCAATCACATCGGTCCCGATGATGTCGCGACAGTTCTCTTTTCCAGCGGCAGCACGGGTGTTCCGAAAGGAATTGAGCTGACTCATTGGAACATCCTGACCAATAT
Organism: Terriglobia bacterium; assembly: GCA_963758445.1. Taxonomy (GTDB): domain Bacteria; phylum Acidobacteriota; class Terriglobia; order Bryobacterales; family Bryobacteraceae; genus Bog-105. Next base: position 22,466 of record CAVWVR010000021.1, on the reverse strand, counting down.
TCAAATGGCCGATTCCGTATTCCCTCACACAACTGACGACTGCATGCTGGGCGTGCTTCCCTTCTTCCATTCCTTCGGCTACACGTTCGCGCTTTGGTTCCCAGTGGTGCAAGCCTTCCGTGCCGCGTTTCATCCGAATCCAACGGAAGCGAAAGCAATCGGAGATCTCGCGCAGAAGCATCGCGTCACTTACTTTCTTTCCACCCCGACGTTTTGTACTCAATACATCCGCAAATGTTCCGCCGAACAGTTCTCTACGCTGCGCTACATTCTGGTTGGCGCAGAGAAACTTCGCGAGGCCACCGCTCAACAGTTCAAAGACAAGTTCGGAGTTGATCTTCTCGCCGGCTACGGCGCAACTGAACTCGGTCCCTGTGCTTCGGCGAATACGCCTGAGTTCAACACAAACGGGCAGCAGCCTGGTATTCGCGCCGGAAGCGTAGGCCGCCCGTTGCCTTCTGTTGCCATGCGCATCGCAAATCCGGAAACGTTCGAATCTCTCCCGCCGGGGGAGCAAGGCATGCTGCTGGTCAAGACCCCGAGCCGCATGCAAGGCTACTACGGGAATCCCGAAAAAACTGCGCAGGTTCTGCACGACGGCTTCTACATCACAGGCGACCTTGCCGTTCTCGACCAAGATGGCTTCCTCTATATCAGAGATCGCGTCGCGCGCTTCAGCAAGATCGGCGGCGAAATGGTGCCGCATCTAAAGATCGAGGAAGCTGCTCTTGCGGCCGTCGCGGATGCTGCCTGTTTCGTAACCGGTGTTCCGGACGAGCGTCGCGGCGAGCGCATCCTGATGCTTCACACTGCCGAAGGCGTCGCGCCCGCTCAGATCATCCAACAATTACAGACGGCGGGTCTACCGGCGCTTTGGATACCGAAGCGCGATGATGTCTACCTTGTCGAGGCGATACCAATGCTTGGAACGGGAAAAGTGGATTTGGGTAAAGCCCGTGCTCTCGCGATAGAGAAATCGAAAGAAGCCGTACCGATCAGCTAACGCTCGGCCACCAGCACGATCTCGTAAGCAAACAATCCTGGCGCAATCGCCGTGAGAACTCGCATCAGCCGGTTCGCTGCGCGCAAGATTGGATTGCTGGGGCGAAGAGCCACCAGCCGTTCCAGCGGCACGATGGTGTTGCGTCGTGCCGTGACACGGAAACCGTGCTTTTCCAGAAGTGCTCGGGCGCTCTTGGCGGTGAAAAAGCGCAGGTGCGACCAATCCATGATGCCGCGGTCGCTATAACCGAACGATCCGAACAGCACCATCAGACGCACCGTAAAGTTCACTGCATTCGGCACCGAAACAATCATCTTTCCCCGCGCTGAGAGCACCTTCTTGCAATCCTCCAGAAGCCGGCTCGGATCGCGCAAATGCTCTAATGCGTCGAATAGCAGAATCCGGTCGTACGGTAGATTCGCGGTTCGAACCGCATCGCCCAGACCGTCTTCTGCATCCGCGGCAATGACATTCGTATAGCCTGCGCTCAGCGGAACTTTCGGGTCTTTGTCGACTCCCACTACCTGATTTCCGGCGCGTACTAACTCCGCTCCGAACGAACCGTCGCCGCAGCCAACTTCGAGTACTCGTTGATCCGTCCCAATCAACTTGGCCGCAAAGTAGTGACACGAGAACAGGCCGCGTTTAACCGCATAAGGAACGAAGTACTCCTGGTATTCCGGATAGCTGCGAACCGATCTCGCCGTCTCCTGATACCGCGTAACGGCGCGAACGATAGCTTTCGCATACTTCACACCGTTGACGTAGCAGATCTCATCGCCGTAGAACGTCGGAATCGGCACCTCTTTGATCTTGAAATTCTGGTGATGCAGCTTGATGATGATTTCGGTGTCGAAATGGAAATCGTCGGTCAGGTTATCGAGATTGATCTGCGCCAACGCATTCAGATTGTAGGCGCGATATCCGCTGTGAAACTCCGTCAGGTTCAAGCCCAGCGCGCGATTCTCAAACACGGTTAGCACGCGGTTGCCCAGGTACTTGTACAGCGGCATCCCGCCTTTTAACGGTCCGCCGAAATCCTTCATCATGCGCGACCCGAAAACCGCATCGGCCTCGCCGCGCACCAGCGGCGCATACATATGCGATAACAACTCGGGCGCGTACTGACCATCACCGTGCAGCAGCACCACAATGTCGAAGCCTTGCTCGATAAAGTATTTGTAGCCGGATTTCTGATTCCCGCCGTAACCCAAGATTCTTCGCATGCTTCAGCACGCGCAGCTTCGGAAGCTTGCTCATCGCCAGAATGCCAACCGCCAGTTCATAAGTGGCGTCCTGGCTGGCATCATCGAATACCACCACCTGTTCCACGTTCTTCCAGACTTCGGGCGTAATGCGCTTGAGCACCTTGCTCAGCGTTGTAAGGGCGTTATAGGCAACAATGAAAATCCCAATGCGCTTACCGCCATTACTGGCGCGTTCAACGGTTTCCTCCAACGCACTCTGCCGGAACTGCGGCAGAGGTTCGAAAGGAAGCTCGAGACTTTGTTGCTCGGCAGCGAGGCCGGGTATGGTAGGCGTCGTCAAAACAAGCTCTCTACTGAGTTTGACGCAAGCCGCTTTGAAAATGCTACCCGATTGACAGCTAGCTGGGATGAAGCTCTGGTTAAAGGAAGCTCGTATAGATCAAGGCCGCTGTCAACGCAATCATCACAACGGCTGTGCTCCAGGCTATCCAGTTTTGCCAATACTTGTTCTTGAAGCTGCCCATCAGCCGCGGGCGATTCACCAGCAGCAGCATGTAAACCAGAACAAATGGCAAAAGAATTCCGTTTGCCACCTGCGAAAGCAGAATAAACTTCAACAAAGGAAGCCCCGGAATCAGCACCACCGCCGCGCCGCCGCCTATCAGAAACGTGTACAACCAATAAAAGACGGGCGCCTGCGAGAAGCGTTTGTCTACGCCCGATTCGAAGCCGAGTCCTTCGCAGATGTTATAAGAGGTCGCTAGCGGCAGTATCGCCGCCGACAGCAGTGATGCATTGATCAGCCCTATGGCGAAAAGCAAAGCCGCGAACCGGCCGGCGAACGGCTCCAGCGCACGTGCCGCCTGCGCGACATCCGTGATTTCCGGATGATTCGAATGATAGATCGTCGCCCCGCAAGCCACCACGATGAAGAACGCAATCACATCCGTGACAATGCATCCGGTAATCACATCCAGCCGGCAAAGCCCGTAATGCCGAGTGTCCACGCCCTTCTCCACCACGGCCGCTTGTAAGTAAAATTGCATCCACGGAGTGATAGTAGTGCCAATCAAGCCCACAACCATCACCAGGTAAGCCGGATCGCCGCTCACAGTGGGAATGAATGTCTGTCTTATCGCCTCATGCCAATTGGGCTTCGCTAAGAACGCTGAGATTGGATAGGCGAAATAGATCAGCGATGCGACGATCAGAATCTTCTCAACCGGTCTGTACCGGCCACGCACAATCAACGTCCATACCAGCGCCGCGCCAAGTGGTACAACGATGTACTTGCTGACGCCGAAAATCCCCATGCCCGAAGCCAGTCCCGCGAACTCCGCCACGATATTGCCGAAATCTGCCACACCCAGCACGAGCATCGTAAAAAAAGTCGCGCGCAGGCCGAACTCTTCGCGGATCAGGTCCGATAGTCCTTTGCCCGTGACCGCGCCCATCCGCGCCGCCATCTCCTGCACCACAATCAGCGCGATTGTCGTAGGTATGAGCGTCCACAGCAGCTTGTAGCCGAACTGCGCGCCCGCCTGCGAATAGGTAAGGATGCCGCCAGGATCGTTATCCACGTTCGCAGTAATGAACCCAGGCCCCAGCACCGCGAGAAATGCAAACATGCGGGTGCTGATCAGGGCGAGCACAGGTTTCCTGCGAACAGCGCTTGTGGGCATCTTTCTGAGAAGTTCCTAGTGGCCCGGTCCGGGCTTAGTAGCGGCCGCAGCTGTGCTTGAGTATTTCGTTAGCCAGTCCATCACAGTCGCGTACCAGAACTGGCTGTCCTGCGGTTTCAGTATCCAGTGCCCTTCCTCCGGGAACAACACCAGCTTCGATGGAATGTTCATTTCCTGCAGCGCCGTAAACAATTCCTGGCTCTGGCCGACCGGCACCCGATAATCAATCTCGCCTTGCGTGACCAATGTCGGCGTCTTGAAATTTTTCACGTAAGAACTGGGCGACCACTTCTCATACAGTTCCGGATTGTCCCAGGCAAAGCCTTGAAACTCCCACTTGACGAACCACAACTCTTCCGTCGTTCCCGCTTCACTGCGCAGGTCGTATACGCCCGCGTGTGAAACCAGTGCCTTGAATCGGTCTGTGTGGCCAAGTATCCAGTCGATCATGTATCCGCCGTAAGAGGCGCCGGCGGCCAACATCCGATCTTTGTCCGCATAAGGTAAGCTCGCGACATAATCGGCCGTCGCCATTATGTCGTCATAGGCGCGCCCACCCCAATCGCCGTTCACTGCGTCGGTGAAGCTCTGCCCGTAACCGATTGAACCGCTCGGGTTGGGCAGGATCACAACGAATCCGGCGGCTGCGAATACCTGGGCGTTCCAGCGATAGCTCCAGGACTCGCCCCAGTCGCCTTCGGGGCCGCCGTGGATTGCAAATAGAACCGGGTATTTCGTGCCCGCGTTGAAGTTCGGTGGTTTCACTACGTAGCTGTCCACCTTCGCGCCTTGCGCGCCGTCGACGGTTATCTTCTCGAGCGGAGTCAACTGATATTGCGCCAACAGGGCGTCGTTCAAATGCGTGAGCGGCACTCCCGTACCACCTTTAGAAGTCGCCTTATTGATCTCCGGCGGCTTCGACCCACTCTGCTCGATATAGATCATGGCGTGATCGTCGGGCGTAAATTGAATCGAAGAAACGGATGTCGGCCCTTGCGCGATGGTGCGAATCGCCCCACCCGCAACAGAAGTCATCAGCAGCGGATTGGTGCCGTGGTCGTCCACCGTAAAAAAAATTCGTTTCGAATCTGACGACCACGTGTACTCTTCCACCCAGCGGTCGAGCGTGTCGGTCAGCGTGTTCATTTTTCCGCTCTGCAGTTCCATCACGGCCAGCCGCCATTGATCGCTCTCATAACCCGCGCGCAATTGCGTTCGAAACGCCAGGTATTTTCCATCCGGAGAATAAACCGGGCCTTCGTCCGCTCCCGGATTATTCGTAATGCGCTGCTCCTGTCCGCCCGCCACCGGAACAGTGAATAAGTCTGTATTGGTGCTGGCGGCAAGATCCGGATCGGTGTTTTTGACGTAAGTGACTTGTGTACTGTCAGGAGAGAAAGCGTAGCCTTCTGGTCCACTCAATGAGAACGGAGGAACGCTCAAATTCCCTGGGGTTAGGTCACGTACTTTCGCGGTGGCATCCAAAGTCTGAATCAAAATATGTTGCCGGCGCGTTCCCTGGTAAGTCGTCCAATGACGATAGAGCAAGGAAGTGTATAGGCGCGCATGCATTTTGCTTGCGCTGTCCTGATCGAGATTCGTCTTGTTGCAAACCGCGTCGTAATCAACGCCCGGAACAGCCGCCGCAGGCGCACAGGCCGGGTAGACGTCACTTGTGAAAAGTAGATACTTGCCGTCACGCGAGACAATCTCGCCGTCAGCCTCTGTTGCAATACTCGTAACTTGCTTGGCGTCCGAGCCATCTGCGTTCATCGACCAGATCTGCGCTCCGTTAGCGCGATCAGAAACAAAAAAGATGCGCTTCGCATCTGGCGACCATCGCGGCCGCATGTTGCTGCCATCGCTCGTAAGCTGTTTTGGCGCGCCTCCATCCAGCGGGACAACGTAGATCTGCGCTGGCTTTTTGTTGTTAGGGATGTCGATTGTCTGTACCTGAAAGGCCACCATTTTGCCGTCCGGCGATAGCGCCGGCTCGTCGATGCGGCCGATTTTCATCATGGCCTCGAAGGTGAAAGGAGCCTGAGCGCCGAACGCTAACGCATTGGCCAACGTCCCTACTGCAAGTACAAGCAATGCGCCGATTCGCATGACTCTCATTCTAAGTGCCGTCTGCAAAGAACATCCTGCGTAGGCTGAAAGATTCGCTGCTGCTACGATGACAAGAAAGATAACCTGCCGGGCGGGTCCGCGCAGTTTCGCAAGCGCAACTCTGCGCCTTTGCAACGTATCCCATGATCAGACCCTTTCGCGGTCAGATGCCGCGTTTCGCAGAATCTTCGTATATTGACAACAGCGCCCAGCTAGTGGGTGACATTGTAATTGGTGAGCGCTCCAGCGTCTGGTGCAATGTCTCCGCCCGTGGTGACGTGAATTACATCCGGATCGGCGATGAGACCAGCATCCAGGACAATACCGTTCTGCATGTGGAACATGAGATTTACCCGCTCATCATCGGCAATCGCGTAACCGTCGGGCACAGGGCGGTTTTGCATGGCTGCGAAATCGGCGATGGCGTACTGATCGGAATTGGAGCAATTGTTCTGAATGGGGCGAAAATCGGTCCCGGCGCGGTGGTTGCCGCCGGTGCGCTGGTGACGGAGCGTATGGAAGTGCCTGCCAACATGCTCGTCATGGGCGCTCCCGCAAAGGTTCGGCGTGAAGTTACTCCCGATGAGCGGATCCGCTTCAAGAAGAACTGCGATAACTACGTTCGCCTCACCGCGATCTACAAGGAAGAGCAGCGTTGACGCGAAGCATAAAAGGGATGCGGGATATTCTGCCTCCCTCAAGCGAAGTCTGGAATCAGGTGGAAGCTGTCGCGCGCCGCATCTTCGCTCGCTTCAACTATCGCGAGATCCGCACGCCCATCCTCGAAGAAATGGCCTTATTCTCGCGCAGTGTTGGTGAAGAAACCGACATCGTGAGCAAAGAGATGTACACGTTCGAAGATCGCGATGGCGCCGTTCTCGCGATGCGGCCTGAAAATACGGCCTCCGTCTTGCGCGCCTACATCGAACATCGCCTGGATCAGCAGTCGGGCCTGCAAAAGCTCTATTACATGGGCCCAATGTTTCGCCGCGAGCGCCCGCAGAAAGGCCGTTACCGCCAGTTCTATCAGATAGGCGCGGAAGCTATCGGATCGGACGCGCCGGCGATCGATGCCGAGGTGATCGAACTGGTTGTCACCATTCTTCGTGAGCTTGCTATCCAGGATTTTGATTTGCTCATTAACTCCGTGGGAACCAGGCAATCACGCGCTCGCTATAACGAAGTGCTGCGAGCGGCATTAGCCGATGTCGCGCCGAAAATGTGCTCGGACTGCCAGCGCCGCGCGCAAACCAATCCACTGCGCGTGCTCGATTGCAAAGTGCCGGAAGACCAGCCGATCATCGAAAGCCTGCCTTCGATTCTCGATTCGCTGGATGCGGAAGATCTTGACCATTTTCGCCGCGTGCGTGAGTTTCTGGATGACCGCGACATCGCTTATACAGTGAAGCCGCGATTGGTTCGCGGACTCGATTACTACGCGCGCACCACCTTTGAGATAACGCATGGAGCTTTGGGCGCGCAGAACGCGATTTTGGGCGGCGGACGTTACGACGGATTGGCTGAAAACTTGGGGTCGAAAGTTCCAGCGCCCGGCATCGGCTTCTCGATCGGAGAAGACCGGCTGGTGATGATCGTCGAAGAATCCAACACCGTGCAGCCTCCGCCGCTGGACGTCTACATCGCCCCGATGGGCGACGCGGCATTGCGCCACTGCGCGGTACTTGCGGGCGATATACGACGCCTTGATCTTTCGGTCGAAGTTGGTACCGATCGCAAGCTGAAGCGCATGCTGGAGATCGCCAATAAACTCGCCGCGCGATACGCGCTCATCGTCGGCGACAACGAAATAGTTAGCCAGTCATACGCACTCAAAGAGATGGGATCAGGCGAGCAGGCAACATTCAATCGGCAAGGCTTGCTCGATCGTCTTGGCTGGCGCCAAACAATCATGAAACTCGATTTTCTTGGAAACCTTCGCCGTACGCATAGCTGCGGACAACTGCGCTCAAGCGACGCCCGCGAGACCGTCACGCTGATGGGATGGGTGCATCGCCGCCGCGATCTGGGCGGCGTTATCTTCATTCACTTGCGCGACCGCGATGGAATCACGCAACTCGTGTTCGACGAAAGCAAGAACCCCGACGCACACCGGCGAGCGCAGGAGCTAGGTCCCGAGTTTGTCATCGCAGTTCGCGGCTTCGTAAATCCGCGGACACCCGAGACGATCAATTCCAACATCTCTACCGGCGAAGTCGAAGTAGCCGTCGATCAAATTTGGATTCTCAATGAGTCCCGTACTCCTCCGTTCCCGCTGGAAGACAACGTTGACGTGAAGGAAGAAGTGCGCTTGAAATACCGCTATGTGGATCTGCGCCGTCCGCGGATGCAGCGCAACATTATTATGCGCTCCAAAATTGCGCTGGCGATTCGTCAGGCTTTGTATGCGCAAGGTTTTCTTGAAATCGAAACCCCGTTCATGACGCGCTCCACACCCGAAGGCGCGCGTGATTACCTAGTGCCCAGCCGCGTTCAGCCGGGCAATTTCTATGCGCTGCCGCAGTCGCCGCAAATCTTCAAACAATTGCTTATGGTCAGCGGCTACGAACGTTATTTTCAGATCGTTCGCTGCTTTCGAGATGAAGATCTGCGCGCCGATCGCCAGCCCGAGTTCACCCAGATCGACTTGGAGATGTCCTTCCCGCAGGAAGAACAGGTTTATGAAGTGATTGAGCGGCTGATTCTGGATGTCTGTGCCGCTGCCGGCAAGCCGATTGCCGGCCCGATACCGCGCATTACTTATGCGCAAGCGATGCGCTCCTACGGCAGCGATAAACCGGATCTGCGCATTCCGCCGTTCTATTGCGTCGAGGATCTTTTTCCCTCGTCCGGACTGACGACGGAAGGCCTGCCGCTGGTCGCAATCCACATCCCATCGATCGGTCAGCTTAGCCGTAAAGAGCGGGACGAAATCAAAGCTGTCGGACAAGAGCGTGGGCTGCGCGTCTTCGACGACCTAAAGAGACTCGAACGCGATTTCGCTAAGCAACTCACTCAAGTTCGTGAGCGTGTGCGGCCAAGTCCCGATGACTTGCTGATTCTGGCCGGTTGGGCTGGCGAGCCGAAAGGTGAACTGCCGGAACAGGCAGTTCTGCAGGCGTGCGGCCAGCTTCGCATGTCCATCGCGCAAAAATACAACGACCGGCACAAGCTGCTGGATCCCGAAGTGCTGCGTTTTCTCTGGGTGGTTGAATTCCCGATGTTCGAATGGGATGCTGACGACAACCGCTGGAACGCCGCCCACCATCCTTTCACTTCGGTACATGATGAGGATCTCGAAAAATTGAGCACAGACCCGGCGCATTGCCGGGCAAAGTCTTACGATTTGGTTCTCAACGGCATCGAGCTGGGCTCAGGTTCCATACGTATCCACCGCCGCGACGTGCAATCAACCGTCTTTGCGGCGCTGGGATTCAGCGAGGAGGAAGCAAAGCGCCGGTTCGGCTTTTTACTCGAAGCGCTGGAGTACGGCGCGCCGCCGCACGGCGGAATGGCGCTTGGATTAGACCGGCTGGTTATGCTGCTCGCCGGTGAACAGTCGATCCGGGAAGTGATCCCGTTCCCCAAGACCGCGAAAGCTACGGACTTGATGTGCGAAGCGCCGTCGCCTGTTCCTGAGCGGCAATTGCGCGAACTGGGCATCCGCCTGGCTCAACAACCGTAACTCTTATGAAGGGTGCGCTGATGGCGCTTTTCATCGTGGCTGTCGTAGCAGCGCTGGTCGCGCTTTCGGCGGTACTGCTGCGCGACCACAATCAACTCGACGTGGAACGGCATGACATCGAGTCTCGCTGGGATCAATTGGACCGCGATATGAAGCAACGGGCAAGCCTGGTTCCCGATCTTCCCGATTCGAAAGCGCTGCTAGCGGCCAAGACCAGGCAGGATGAGATGGCCGCCAACTATCGGCTTAGCTCCGCCATCCGGATGCTTCAGCGTCAAAATATGTCCGACGATCTGGCGCACGCGCAGCAGAGCTTCGCGACGGACCGGACAGAGTACAACGACGCCATCGAGAAGTACAATACGGACCTGGAGCTTTTTCCAAAGAACATGGTGGCGGCGATCTTCGGTTTCAAGCGCGACGACTTGTACGTGCGAAGTCCCGAAGAACAGGATAGATAAATCAGGTTTCTTCTTCCGGCGAATCTTCCAACTCCTCAGCGCGCCTGGAGTAGCTCTTCAGCACAGTTAGCGACGCGCGGCCGCTGAATCCGGCGGTTCGCAGACGGCGGTATGCGGCGGCGAGCTGTTTTTCATCCTGCAGGAACTCGGGTAGATTCTTGCCGCGGTATTTGCGTTCCAGGTATTGGCGCGCGAGATCAGCCTCATCCAGACCTGCGAAGGTCTTGTCAATCGCTTTCTCCGCGACGGCAGACGCTACTCGCTTCGAGCGCAGGTCGCGCAGAACCCGCATCCGTCCGAAGCCCTGGTTTTGCAAGCGCGCGGAAGCGAAAGCCTCGGAGAACTTCGCGTCGTCGGCGAGGCCGTACTCACGAAGTTTGTTCAGTACAAGCGTGACAGAGCCGGGGCAATCAGCGCGCCGCGACAGTTTTTGCCGGAGTTCGGAGGAAGAATTCGGGCGTTGCGCAAGGATTCGCAATGCGTAATCCCAAAGCGCTTCGGAATCGAACTTCCTGGGGGCGCGCCGCGTCTCCATCTCACTGAAACCTTTGCCACTTTAGCACGCTCTACAATTTGTAAACTGCGGGCGAACGGGCGTTTAACGATTCGCACTCGCAAGGCTCAAAAGGAGAATACATTATGGAGGACCGGAGCGGGTTCGGATATTTCTTGTTGGGGCTCGGGATCGGCGTAGCAGCCGGAATTCTTTGGGCGCCGAGAGCGGGCGAGGAGACCCGTCAGATCATTGCCGACAAGGCTGGTGAGAGTGCGGATTACCTGAAGGCGCGGGCGCAAGAGGGTACGGATTACGTGCGTCAGCGCAGCGAAGATCTGAAGCAGTCGGCGGCAGATATTTATGAGAAGGGCCGCTCGACAGTCGCGAAGCAGAAGGACACGCTGAATGCGGCCGTAGAAGCCGGCAAACAGGCTTACCGCGAAGCGGTGAGCGATGTGAAGAGCACGGGCGCCGGAACAGTTGGCGGCGGCACGGGCAGTGGATCTTCTGTTTAGCCAAGTTCTAGAATCGAGGATTAGAGGCTAAGACGGTCAACAATGGACGAACACCTGCTCCTCGTTCTGCTCACGATTTTTGTGGCGATAGCTGCAGTGGCGTTGCTGATCCAGGCGTGCATGCTGATCGGGCTTTTCGTGACAGCGCGCCGGCTGCAGGAGAAGCTCTTGCCTATGCTTCCCGAGGTACAGGCTATTCTCGCGGTAGTGCGGCGCACCAGCGTGAGCGTGGAGAAGCACGTCGAGCAAATTGGCACCGCCAGTTCCGCGATTCTTGACATCACCAAACAGCAGCTCGCCCGCGTAGACGAGCTGCTGGGTGATGCGACAACTAGAGCGAAAGTACAGATGGAACGAGCCGAAATGGTGCTGGATGACACCATGACGCGGGTGCAGCACACGGTCTCGTATGTTCAATCCGGGGTTTTGCGGCCGGTGCGTGAAGTGCACGGCATCCTGGCCGGCATTCGGACCGCGTTAGCGCATCTGGGGCGCGCCGGGCGCTCTACCGTTGATCACGCCACATCAGACGAAGAGATGTTCATCTGAGCGGGGTGTTCTCCGCTACGTCCTTAGCTGCCGCTTAGGGCAGCATCTTGCGGCTGCGGCGACGCTTCATGTAGACAATTAGCAGAGCTGCTGCCACAATCCAAATAATACCCTGAACCCACATATTGCTCATATTTTCTCCTCGAACCTTTCTTCCGTGAGGCACGGCCTAGAATCGCCTGGCGCCTACACTTAACACATCGGCCTAAACGGGGCAGGCGTTAGACTTTACTGCCCCATATTGTGCATGGCGGGCAATAACTTTGTGAATATCTGAAGCAGACCCGGTCCGGCAGTGACGATCATGAGCGCGGGCAAAGTAAAGAAGAAGATTGGGAATATGATCTTGACGCCGACTTTGCCGGCGCGCTCTTCTGCATTCTGGCGGCGCTTGATGCGCAAGAAGTCCGACTGGGTTCGCAGGGCTTCGGAGACGCTGGTGCCGAAGCGGTCGGTTTGGATCAACATGCCGACCAGCTTTTTCACTTCTTCTTCGCCCGTGCGCCGAGCGAAATTGCGCAGCGCGTCGGCGCGGCTCTTGCCCGCCATGATCTCCATATTGTTCATGGTTAACTCTTCGCAGATGGCGGGATGCACGGTCTCTAACTCGCGGCTGACGTTCACCATGGCCTGATCGAGGCCGCAACCAGCCTCGGCGCAAATCACCAGAAGATCTAAGACATCTGGCAGTGCCATCCGAATCGCATGGTGCCGGCGTTTGACCAAACGGCCCAGCACGAATGACGGCCCGAAGAAACCAATTGCTCCGGCGGTTAGCGGCAGCACGAGGCGCAGCATTTCGTTACTGAGCTTGCCGCGTAACACAAGGGCAGAGAGGAGCAACACCGCGGTTAAAAGAATCTTGGTTGCGTAATAGATGGATACGGCCGCACCCGAACGGAAGCCAGCGCTGCTGAGCTCAGTTTTCGCCACGGAGGCGCTTTGCGGCGAAACCGGCAGCAGATTGCCCACCGGTTCGAGTAGCCGTGCGAGGGAGAAATCTCCCTTGGGTTTTCTCTCTTCGAGCGACTTCGGAATGGCATCTGAAGTGGTGCGCGCGAGCTGGTCGAGCATACGGGACGGCCGCACATAGATGCGGTACCCGAAGCCGGCGACCAAGCCCATCACAACGATGAAAAGCAGAATGGCTAACAACATAGCTTCAGACCTTTATATTGACGATCTTTTGGATGATCAACCAGCCGATTACCTGGCCGACAGCGGCGCCGTAGACCAGGTAGCGGCCGAGATCGATGGCTAACATGCCCTGAATGTACCCGGGGTTCAGGACCAGCATGAACCCGGTGACGCCAAGTGGCATCAACGTCAGAACCAGGGCGGTGATCCGCCCGTGGGCGCTGGCGGCTTTCACAGCGCCTTTAAGCTGGAATCGTTGGCGAATGATGTGGGCGAGCTTGTTCAAGATCTCGCCCAGATTGCCGCCGGTTTCCTGTTGAAGAATGACCGCGGAGACGAAGAATCTGACATCGATCATGGGCAGCATGACACCCATCTTTTTGAGCGCCACTTCGAGCGAAGATCCGAGCTGCATGTCATTCGAAACCTTGCGAAAGGCGGAGCCCAGCGGGTCGGGACTGTCGGTGGCTAGCATTTCAAGGGCGACCGTGAAACCGTGTCCAGCGCGGATGGAGCGGGACAAGAAGTCCAGTGCCTCGGGTAGTTGCTCCTCAAAAGCTTTGAAGACACGCTTCCGCTTCCACAGCACCATGACAAACGGAATTGAAGCGGCGGCGCAGGCCAGGATGGCGGCGCTTAACAGAGGGCCCAACAGGCCGATCTTGTACCCGGCGGCGAAGCCGCCAGCAAACAGCAGCGTGGAAACCGATATGAGCTTGCTGGGGGTGCTGTTTTTGCCGGACTGCTGCAGGATCAATTCCAGTTGATCCATGAATTGGAACCGGCCGAGCAGTTTAGTGAGTCTGTCCTGGACTTCGGCGGGACGGAGAAGCTCGGATTTCTGTTCAGCGGGGGTGGCTTCCGCTTTCTGCAGCATGTTTCGAATCTGCTGTTTTTGCTTGGAGCGGAAGTATGCCGTACCCAGACCTACGGCCAGCACCACCGTCAGGAAGACGGCGGCAAACAGCACGATGACCACTAGCATGGTCTAGCGAACCTCGACTACGCTCTGGAACAAGGCGGGCGGCAATTCGATGCCCATGGCTTTCAAACGCTCGCTGCACTTGGGCCGGACTCCGGTGGGCCTGTAACGCCCCAGGACGCGTCCGTCGCCGCTCATCCCGGTACGCTCGAACAGGAATATGTCCTGAGTGGTGACAAGCTCTCCTTCCATCCCCAGACATTCGGTGAGGTAGGTGACCTTGCGAGTTCCATCGGAGAAGCGGGTGCACTGAATGAACAGATCGATGGCGGAGGCCACCTGCTGCCGTATCGAGCGCACGTTCAAGTTCGAACTTGCCATGCCGATCATGACTTCCAAGCGGCTGATAGCGTCGCGGGGGGTGTTGGCGTGGATGGTGGTCAACGAGCCGTCGTGACCGGTATTCATGGCCTGCAGCATGTCGAGTGCTTCCTCGCCACGGACCTCGCCCAGGATGATCCGGTCGGGACGCATACGCAAGGCGTTGATGAGCAGATGGCGTTGCAAAACGGCGCCTCTACCCTCGACGTTGGCAGGGCGGGTTTCGAGCCTGGCAACGTGCGTCTGGCGCAATTGCAACTCAGCCGCATCTTCGATGGTGACGATGCGCTCGTTGCTGGGGATGAATCCCGACAGCATATTGAGAAAGGTGGTTTTTCCGGCGCCGGTGCCGCCCGAGATAATGATGTTTAAGCGCGCTTTCACGCAGCCTTTCACCAGTTCGAGCATGCCCTCGGTGAGGGACAGATTCCGCAGCAGATCGGCGGGCTGCAAGGGGTCGCTGCCGAAGCGGCGAATGGAGAGCAGCGGACCATCGACGGCGAGCGGCGGTATGACGGCGTTCACGCGCGAGCCATCCGGCAGGCGGGCATCGACCATGGGCGATGATTCGTCGATGCGGCGGCCGACGCGCGAGACGACGCGCTCAATGATGCGCATCAGATGGGCATCATCCTTGAACTGGATATTAGTCTGCTCCAGCTTGCCGCGGCGCTCGACGTATATAAGGCGCGGGGTGGTGACGAGAATGTCAGAAACGGTGGGATCCCGGAGCAGAGGCTCAATCGGCCCCAAGCCGAATACTTCGTCGAGGACCTCCTCGATGAGGCGGTCTTTCTCACCCATGCTGAGGGGAGTTTTTTCCTCGTTGACCAGCTTGGCTACGGAAGGACGAATCTCCTGGCGCACCTTGTCGCCCGGCATGGCGTAAACCGCTTCGAGGTTAATGCGGTCAAGCAGTTTGCGGTGAATGGCAAACTTCAGTTCCTGATATTGGAGCGCGGAAGGGTCCCGGACGGAGGTCACCAAACGCGCCGATTCCTCACGGGACTCAGTGCGCGGTTGCTCAGCAATCAACATTGTCTTCTCCTACTAACCGAAAAGCGAAAATTTCTTCTTGGACTTAACCGGAGTGACGCCGGATATTTTGGACGCCAATTGGGTGAAGTCCTGGGCTAGCCGCGAACCCGAGTTGAGCAGATTGCCGCTCGAATAGGACTGGTAGAGCCCCATGTAGTCGTTGGGGAGAGCGGCATAGAGGGATCTGCCCAAAATCTTCTCCAGCTCCTGGGTGCTGATGTCCATCATCTTGGGCGTTCTGTTCAGAAGCAGCTGCAGCTTCTCGCCATGCTCGAACAGTCCATGCACGATTGACTTCAGACCATGCAGTGCGACCACTTCCAGGGTGGAGACGAGAAACAACTGGTCGATCTCGTCCAGCACCGCTGTGGCCATTGAATTCAGACTGCGGCCCAAATCGAGGACGGTCCAATCGTGCTGGGTGCGCATGAACTGCAGAACCTGCTGCAGGCGATTCTCGTCGGGATGGTCCCAGCGGGTATAGTTGGCGGGAGCGGGCATCACCGACAGGCCGGGCCGGCGCTCGACGATGAGCGCTTTCCAAAGGCTCTGATCGAGACGAGAGAGATTTTTCACTGCATCGAGCACTGAATAGGAGCTGGGCGTCTTCATGAGGAATCCGACCATGCCGGATGTCAGGTCGAAGTCCGCCAGCAACACGTTCTTCTGCGTGACCTGCTGGAGTTCAGAGGCGATGTGGCAGGCAAGGGTGGTGGCACCGCAGCCTCCCTTGGCCGAAAGGAAGCCGATAATCTTGCCGCGAACGGGAGCGGCGGCTTCGCTTTCCGGAGCGGCCAGCATGCGCTCCAGGGCGGTCTCCAGGTTTTCGCTCAACGGGGAGTGAACAAACTCGTTGGCGCCGGCCCGCATGGCCGACAGAATTAATTGAGAATCGGCGCTAGTATGCAGCGCAACCACGCGCAGGCGCGGGGCATGGTAGCGGAGTTGGCGGATGGCGATGTTGAGCTCGGTGTTAACCGACGAGAGATCGAGCAACAGCACTTCCGGTTTAGTCTTGGAGATTTGATCGAGCAGGCTGTTCCAGTCGCCCTTATGCTGGTCAAACGGAACGGGATTACGCAGTGACTTGAGAGTTTGCAGTAGCTCGCGCTCGAGATCTTCGTCTTTAATGTGAAGCAATAAGTTAGCGGATATCATGGCGGCCAGAAGCTATTTAAATGTTCCGAGACTTGGCGGCGGGCTGGGTATACCGCCCGGAACAGGAGTTGCGGCCGGCACGGGACTGCCCTCCTGACCTGCTTGTCCGGCGGCCGGCGGCAGCGGCAAGCTCTTCAACTGTTCTATCGGCACTGTGTCGATTCTCTGTATAGGCGTAGGCGCCCCAGTCACATCTGCTCCGGCTGTGCGGGGTGCTGTTTTTGGCATTTCCTTGTCCCAAGGAAAGGGCATGATCAGATTGGGAGAGGGCGCGCCCGCGGCCAGCGGACGAACGACTTCAGGCGTGACCACGATGAGAAGTTCAGTGTCGTTCTTCTGCAGCGATTTCGATTGAAATAATTTGCCCAATATGGGGATGTTTGCCAGGCCCGGAACTTTATTCAATTGTTCGGTGATCTGGTTGTCGAGCAAGCCTGCAATCACGAAGCTTTGTCCATCCTCAAGTTCGACCTGAGTGGTTACGCGGCGCGTGGCCAAACCCGGTACAGAAAAACCATTTACTGTCAGGCCGTTCGTATAATCGAGCGAGCTTACCTCCGGCATAACCCGCATCACGATGGAGCCGCGCGGAGTGACGATGGGCAAAAAGTTCAGCCGGATACCGAATTCTTTGAACTGAACGGTGATTTGTCCGACGCCCGAAGCGCCGCCCTGAATGGTGGGGAAGGGAAATTCGCCGCCGGCGAGGAAGCTGGCCTGCTCGCCGCTAACGGTGAGCAGATTAGGCTCGGCGAGAATCTGGAGAATATTCTTGGTCTCGAGCGCCTGGATGTAGGCGCCAATGTTGAGGTCGGGACGGAAGTAGAAAATGTTCAACAGCTCTGAGAGGGTAGCGGTGTTGCCGCCTGTATTAGTGGTCAGGGCCGGCGGTGTGCCGAACTGAGTGGTGCTGGCGCTGGCGACGCCTTTCTGGTTGGCGCTAAAGATGTTGAAGCCGAGTTGGGTGGCGAGCGCACGCTCGACCGTGGCAAAGCGCACCTTCAGCAGAATCTGAGCCGCTGCCGGGGGAACTGCCACGCGCAAAAGATTGACTACTTTTCCGAGCGCGGAGGCGATGTTGTAGGCGCGGTCGGCGGCTATGACATCAATCACGGTGCCGCGCAGGAAGGCGGTCTTACCATCCAACGTCACCGACACGCCCGGGCCTAGCTCGCGCGTCAGTTCGGCCTGAACCAGGTTGACCGCGGTGGCGTCCGTCAACACTGTGACGTCAAACGTTGCGCGATTGCCTTTGGGATCCCAAACAATGAGATTTGTCTCGCCCGAGGTCTTACCGTTGACGAGAATCTCAGTGGAACTGACTGCGATGGCCTCAGCGATTTCGGGGTTTGAGATGGAGATGCGCCGCACGCCGAGGGGGCGCTCGACGACGATGGACTTGTTGAGAGGAACAGTAAGCTGTGATGTCCGCTCGGGCGGCAGCGAGGGAGTAGGGAACGTTTGCCGGCCTGCGCTTACGCTGGGGGCGGGCAGAGCGTTCGAGTTTGAGCTATCTCCGGCCGCAGAGCACACGGCGAGGACAGATATGAATGATGTTAATAGAACTTTCACGGCTTATCTTTCCGCACTGCCAATTCTTTGTTCGGTGCGCTTGGCGCCGTTATAGATCTCGATTGTGGTGCTATCTGAAGGCGTCATGCGAGGAGGCGCGGCCCGCCTGACGGGTGCGGCAGGCGCGGCAGTTTCGGCTTTGACGGGTTGGCCGAAGAGACTGGCAAGCGAAATTCCGGTGGTCGGTTTATCATTTGTGTCCAGGGGATTTCTAAGCACGAGCTGGACGCGGGTCTGATCGCTGGCCAAGCTCATGACTTCAGCCTGATCCGGACTCACCAGTAAGTTGACAACCTGCACCAACTCGGGTTTGCCGTCTACACTTTTTTCCATTTTCTGACCGGCGGATAAGACTTCTATGTCCTGCAACACGGTACGGCATAAAACTCCGGTTTGCGCCGAACTGGGGACGGGGGCATTGCCGTTAATGAGCACATCGACGTGCATCCCCGGCAGAACAAATCCAGCCACGCCGACGATCTCGTTGACGCGCAACGCTACGGCGCGCATTCCGACCGGGATGGTAGCGGCAAGCCCCGCTCCAGCACCCTGGGCGGCCAGGCGCTTTTCCAATATCGGTTCACCCGCGTAGATAGAAGCTACAACTCCGCGTCCGAGCGCGTCTTGCCGCTTCTTCAACGCCTGCGGAGGTATAGCTCCGCTCCAGGAGGTCTCAGTCAGATCAGCGTCGTGAATCAAGGCGCCGACCTGCAGATCATGCGCGGCGACGATCAACTTGTTGGTGGCGGCTGGCGCCGCGGCGCTGGGACCGGTCCTCACCTGCGAGATCAGGACGCGATATACAGCAAAGCTCGCCAATCCGGCGACGACGAGCGCAAACACAAAGACAGCGAGTAAACGTCGATTCATCTAAAATTTCTTTCCGATTGATGGAGAACCAAAGACTGTTTCCGGACAGCGAACGTCCAGTGCCAGTGAAAGCAGTTCGACAGTCTCAAAGAATAGCCGCGGCGTAGTACGGTGACGCCGCGGCTCATGATTGGAGTGCGAGGCTTAAGCAGCCACTGCGTCTGACAAAGCTTTGCTGATGTTGTTCCAGAGCGTGCTGACCTGTGTTGACACGCTGGTCAAGACCGCCACTGCAGCCAACGCGATAAAAGCCATGAGCAAGGCGTATTCGACCAAATCCTGCCCATCCTCTTCGCGCCAAAAACCCATTAAAGTAGATGTATTCATGTTTCCTCCTTTCCTCAGATTTCGAAGCATGTAAAAAACTCTTCGGTCAATTTGCCCCGATTAGTCGAAAACGGAACACAATTGTGTGCCCATCATCGAAAATCAGCTTCCAACTTGGGGAGCGTTTCAGTACGCTGGCTAACGGAGCGTCCGTCTTCACCATCACGCCATCGACGGCATAGCTTTTGAGAAGCTGCTCGCAGTTGTACTGCGCCGACACGATGTGCTGATAGGTTTTGACCATAGTGCCGCCATAAAAATCGCTGCGTCCATCGAAGAACACCTTCTGGGACGGGTAGTAAGTGTAGAGCAGGTAATCGGCCCACTGATCGGCGGTAAATAAGCGTTTGAAGCCGGAGTTATGGACGATGGGAATAGCCTTCAAGGGAAAATTCTCCGGATTAAACTCAGAGCGGAATGCACCTTTGCCCGGACGCAAAGCCCGCTCCCACCAGGACCACGGCGAGACCGGACAGCAGATACACACGGCGGGTGCGCTCCATGGCCCTTAACTCGCTAACCGTCTCGCCGAGGCCGCGGGCGAACTTGATGAACAGGGGCCTGCGCCCGAGCCGGCGCAGCAGATCCTGCGACATGAGGGCGGCGGGAGCGGCGGAAAGCCACATAAAAACTGGAATGTTCCGGGCCGAGAACAAGGCTGCGTGCGCCCACAACAGAACTGTCAGCCCGAGTCCGATGCGGCGGTGCGAGAAACACCAGAAGGCGGCTGCCGCGCCGATCAGCAGCATGCACTCGAAGAAGACCAAACCCGGATTGTGAAAGCTCATGGTTTGAAATTCCGAGATGTTATCGAGCAGTGTGTGATCGCGCAGATAGGCGACGATGTGCTGGTGCAGATGCCAGCCATAGGGATTCACCAGCGTGACTAAAGCGCAAGCCACCGCGCAAGCCAAAAATTCGAGTGCTTTGCGGTAGCGGGCCGGCGCCGGTTTGGTATCGGAGAGAGTGACCTGGATGGCCTCGCCCGCGGCCATGGTCAGCAAGAGCACGACTCCGATGAAGAAGCCGCCGTGCAGGTTCGTCCACAGCAGCATGAGGGGCGGCGCATAGTAGAGCGCTTTACGGTTGCCCTGCTCGGCCGACAAGATGATATGCGAGAACAGCAATGCGAATATCCAGGAGATGAGGTGCGGGCGCGCCAGCCAATGAATCATCGATCCACAGACCGCGAGCATGGTAAAGGCGAAGGCCAGCAGATCGTTTCTCAAATAGCGGCGAATCAGGCGATAAGCCAGTGCCGCCGCGAGACAGATCAGAAGCACGTTCACAAACGCTACTCCGGGCAAGCCGGCATAGCGGTGAATGGCGGCAAACAGCACATCCCAGCCCCACTCCCAGGCGAACCAGGTTCGACCCGGCATAGTGAACGAAAAGAAATCGACGGTTGGAACCTGGTGGTGCTGGAGGATCCAGTCGCCGGTGCGCAGGTGCCAGCCGGTGTCGCCGTCCGAAAGCAGTTGGGTAGCTCCGGGCAACATGGCAAACAACAGGAACAAGGGCAGCATGAACGCAAAATCGGTCAGGCAGGGCAGCAGACGCAGGTACCAGCGCGCATGTGCAGCGGCGCCGGCTGTTTCCCATGGTTGTACGAGTGCTGTCTGCATATCTAAAAAAACCCGAACTGCCTACAATCTTCTAATCGTCAGCGCACAGGTATTCATTAGTGCGCTTGCGTGATGTGGCATAAAGCCGTCTGCGTGCGGTTTAAAAATGGAGCCTGCCGTTTAGAAGAACAAAGAGCAACGATCCGGCCGCGATGGCCACTCCATGGGGCAGCCGCATGGCCCGGCTGTTGCGGACGTCCAGCGTCTGATGGTCTCTTGCCGGTGGGCGAAAATGGGTCAGCTCATTTGCCAGGACGGCCACATTCCTCAGGGTTCCTCTTAGCTTTCCTTTGTTTAGTGCTACAGCGAGCGCCAATACGCCACCTGCAATGGCAGTGCAAATGAATATGAGAAACCAGTTCTGCGGCCCCACAACGGCCCCGATTGCAGCCATGAGCTTTACATCCCCGGCTCCCATGGCACGCAGCAGATAAAGAGGAAAATACAAAGCGAAGGCGAGCGCGGCACCGAGCAAAGCGGCAACGAATCCGTGCCGGGCGAAAAGGAACGTATTCAACCCCAGGCCGACGATAACGCCGCTCAGATTCAGCCAGTTGGGTATGCGTCTGAAGCGGAAGTCGTAGGCGGCTGCAACGAGCACGAGAGCGACGAGCGTCAGGGTCAGTGCATTGGGCATGCGTCTTTAAGTTCATCGGCCAAAGGAGGGAATGCCTTTAGTGGGGGCGGCGTGCGGGCTTCAGAGTGCGAAATGGGGACACGGCTGCTATTCGGACGCTGGAAGGCTATACGTGCTAGCTCGCCATGTCCCAATTTCGCTTGTGCTCGCCGGCTATGTCGTCCAATTTCGCTGTGCTAGGCCGCTATTACCCCCAATTTCGAGAGATTTTCGGGGTTTGTGGCGCAGTCGGGGGGTAGAATGGCGGCGAATGCCTGGGCGGTCTTGATTTCTTCACGTTGACGGCGGGCTCTGGCGGTGGCAAGCTTCTCGGCTTGCAGCTCTTTCTTGTATGCGGCGTCGGCTTCGGCACGTTTCTGCGATTCAAAGCCAATTTCCGCTTTCAGCCTTTCTTTTCTTCGTTGTATAAGCTCCTGAGAGGCGCGGCGATAAGCGCGGTCGTGGGTGGAATGGTAGCGAATGTGCAATTCAAGGAGATCGCATCGGATAGCAACGGCTTGCCGATTGTTGGCCGTTTCCGCGGGATCGGTGGGGTGCATGGTGAAACAGCCTTCCTGGAGGCGGATAGCGCGCTCGGAGAGCCAGTTGTGCTCGGCCATCTTCATGACTAATTGGGTTTCCGCGAGACCGACGGGCTTTTCGTCTGCAATGAGTGCGTCCAAGAAATCGTCGTAGTCGGCCTGACGTTCGCAAAGCATGACTTGGAATGTGCCGGTGAGGCCGTGGATGGTGCGGTTCTGGGAAACGATGGCCTTACCGGCCTTAGTTTTTGCTCCACAGGATTTCTGCGCATTGCGGCGGTTGGCCGCGATTTGTCTTGCAGTTGACATGGGAACTCCTGAGGCGAGTGTGGATTACAGGAGTGCGCCGTTGTGGGGTTGGGAGCGGGTAAGATGTTGAGTAATTAGGGGTAAGGAGAATCTAATCCGCCTGTGACTGAGTTATCGGTTGGGGCATGAAGACGAACGCGGTTCAACTGGGGTGCCAAACGGCATGTATGGTACAGTTTGTCAATACGTCAAGCATCGTAAAATAGCGAAGCTTAGGAAAATCGAAGAAAGCGGGAGTAATTCAGCGGTAGAATGCCAGCTTCC
>CAVWVR010000020.1:0-40541 GCA_963758445.1 Terriglobia bacterium | reverse complement strand
AATTCGGAAAGTGGAGTCCGAGGGTGGCATGGCGGAGCAACTCAAGAACTTGCGGCGCGGGATCGGGAGCTAGCTAAAGCCCGAGTCGTGAGAATTGAAACAAAACCTTCATAGCTCTGTGACTTGGCGCATGTAACGCAAGTGCCTGTCGCGATTCGCCGACACCTTTGTCGCGCGCGGCGTTGGACAAACTGGAGGTCACACTGCGCGCCTCGTCCGAAGACAAGCAACGCATTCCTCCTTTCGGCCCGTTCATTCTTATCGCCAACCATCCTTTCGGCATTCTGGATGCGCTGGTGCTGGATGCGCTGCTTTGTGAGTTGCGCGAAGACGTAAAGATTCTGGCCAACTCCCTGGTTGCCGACATAGGCGGCATGAGTGAGCGCTGTATTCCGTCGATGTCTTTAGTCCAGCTACTTCTTCCGCCAATCTAGGAGCGGTACGCCGAGCAAAAAAGTGGCTGCGGGAGGGGCACGCCATTACAATCTTTCCCGCCGGCGAAGTTTCGCATTGGCGACCGGGAGAACGCGGCATAACTGATCCGCCCTGGTCGAATTTGGCAACGCGCTTGGCCGGTCAAAGTGGGGCTAGCGTGTACCCGTGTATCTCGTGGGCGCCAACGGCTTCGGCTTTCAAGTCGCCGGGCTGGTGCATCCTCGCATGCGCACGGTTCAGCTTCCCAGTGAGTTGTTGAACAAGCGTGGATGTGCGGTTGAGGTGCGAATCGGAAACGCGATTCGGCCCTCGGAACTTGCAAAACCGGAACTCGCCCGACAGGTTCGGTGGAGAGCGCGACGGGGTATCTTCGTGCTCGCACCTACATGCTGGAGCATCGCAGTCCGGACGGTTGCCGCC
Organism: Terriglobia bacterium; assembly: GCA_963758445.1. GTDB lineage: Bacteria > Acidobacteriota > Terriglobia > Bryobacterales > Bryobacteraceae > Bog-105. The sequence continues at coordinate 39,686 of CAVWVR010000020.1, read as the reverse complement.
CGCGTGCCGTTACGCACCCATCGAAGAAGCAGCCCGCGCCCGTAGCCGAGGAAGCTTCAGACGTTTCGTTGACAATCGCGCAGCTTGAGCAAAACGGACGGAAGATTATCGAGAACGCCTCTTATGCTGTCTTCGCGGAGCGTGGGGAAGCGATGCCGCTCGTTTTGCGCGAGATCGGCCGCCTTCGCGAATTTACATTTCGCGCTGTCGGTGAGGGTACCGGGAAGGCTCTGGATTGCGACGCCTTCGTGCATCCTATACGCATCTTGTGCTTTGGCACAAGCAAAAAGCCTGCATTGTAGGCGCGTATCGTCTGGCGTGGACACCAGACGTCTTATCGAGTCGCGGTATTCGTGGTCTGTACAATTCGACGCTATTCCGCTTTGCACCAGAGTTTTTTGAACGCACTGGGCCCGCGGTTGAACTTGGCCGCACATTTATCCGCGCTGAATTCCAAAGGACTATGTACCGTTGATGTTGCTCTGGCAAGCCATCGGACGTTGTGTCGCCTCGCGCCCGGAAGCGCCGGTTTTCTTTGGCGCGGTCAGCATTAGCGCAAACTATTCAGAAGCGGCGATGGAGCTAATGGTGCAGTATCTACGGCGACGCCAAGTGCGGTCCGATCTCGGCCATTTTGTAGAGCCGAGCTGCCCGTTCCGTTCGCGGCTCACGCGCAGCGCCGAGATTCGGCTGGTTGCCGCTTGTCTAAATGAGATCGAAGAGCTGGCCATACCGCTGGCGGAAATCGACGACGGCTGCTGTGTTCCGGTCCTGCTTCGGCAGTATGTACGCTTGGGCGGGCGCATTGCCGCATTCAGTGTAGACCGCAAATTCTCAAACGTGCTTGACGCATTGCTGGTTGTGGATCTGCCTGAAACCGCGCCCAAGCTGCTCACGAAATACATGGGTGCGGAATCCGCCGCTACTTTCTCTGCGCGCGTCTCGCCTTGTGCGCCGTTCCGCAGGCCGCCGGAAGCTTCACCCATTGCGCTGGATTCACCGGCACACCATTGACGTAAATCGTCCAATGCAGATGTGGACCATTTGCGCGCCCGGTCGCGCCCACGTATCCAATCACGTCGCTGACGGAAACGTGCTCACCTTCCTGCGCCGCGGTTTTAGACATGTGCAGATAAATGGATTCCACGCCCTGCCCGTGGTCGATAGCTACCGTGCCGCCATGCAGGTTGAACTCGCGAACAATTCTAACTACGCCTGCGGCTACGGGATGAATGGGTGTTCCGGTCGCGCCACGCTGATCAAGGCCGCCATGAAAATCTCCAGTCGGCTTACCGTTCAGAAAGCGCTGCGCCCCGAACGGCGAAGTTAAACAGCCGGGCAGCGGCAACTGGATGCTATCGCCCCAATAGCGTGCCGGCGAAACTGCATTCCGGAATGCAGCTACCGTTTCCTGTTCGTCGGGAGAAGCTTTCAGCGCGGCTGTCGAAGGTGCGATGGTTACGTTCTGCTTAGGGTAATGCGCATCCAACACTTGCACCGTCAGGGTACGCAGCACCGCTTCATTTTGGTCAAGCAGTTCCAGCGGATAATTGCCCGGCTTGGTCAAGACAGGAACCGGCATAAGGCCAAGCTGCTGTCCGTCTGACTGGATAAAGAGCCGGATCGTGCGGCCCTCCATTCGCGCGGCTTGCGCCCCATCGCACGCAATCCGCATCACCTCGCCTTGCGTAACAGCTTCCGGACTAGCTGTGCAGCTATTTCCGCCTGCCTGTGCAGCGTTGACCAGTGCTATAGAAACCAACGTGTGAAGTAGGCCCACAACCATCCGAGACAGTCTCATCCGCGGCCGTTCAGTTCGACGGCCCAGATTCCCTCGAAGTCAACAAAGTAGGCCTGCACGCCAATACCGGGGATTTCCGTTCGCAAAAATCCTGCGGCAGCTCGCAGCTCCTGCTCATGATGTTGCGCTTCCGCTTGAGCATTGTTGGCGAATCCCGCGAGCCCTCCGTATGCTCCACAATCGGAATGCAGCATTAGGATCACAAGACTGGTTTGGTGAAGGCGTATGGATTTTCGAATCTGCTCCACGACGAACGAGCGATCCTTCTCGTGTTCAGGCGATGCCAGAGACTTCGCACCGCCGGCAATCTTGATCGAATCGGACTTTGAGATTCCAAGCCGCTTTAGGAATTTGGAGAAGCCTACCTGAAAGCGATTGTCAAAGCATAAAACAACGGCCGCGTCGCAGAGATATTGCTCTCGGGGAGCATCGAAATGAAAGACCTTGGTCACTAAGGATATTCTCATGCTTTGCGTTCTCGACTTCCAAGGCCAAGCCCCCATCAATGAAAAAACTTATCAACGCGCCCACTGACGTTGTGACTGACATGTTGAACGGGCTGATAGCTCTCCATCCGGATCTGGCTTTGCTATCTGAGCATCATGTCTTGTTCCGTTCGGATATTCAGACGGTACGCGATCGTCAGGTGTCCGTCATCTCCGGGGGCGGCAGCGGTCACGAACCCGCCCACGGCGGCTACGTCGGAGCAGGGATGTTGAGTGCCGCGGTCGCGGGTGAGGTATTCACGTCGCCGGCTCCCGACGCTGTCCTGGCCGCTATTCGACAGGTGGGCGGCGCGCGGGGCGTGCTGCTGATTGTCAAGAACTACACGGGCGATCGGCTCAACTTTGGGCTCGCCGCTGAGATGGCGCGGTCACAGGGCATAAGCGTCGAGACAGTCACGGTTGCGGATGATGTCGCGTTGCGCGGTTCAGACGCCCATGCCGGCGCACGCGGTCTCGCGGGCACCGTGCTGGTGCATAAGATTGCCGGAGCCGCTGCGCAGTTGGGCTGGTCTCTTAGAGAAGTCGCCGATGTCGCCCAATCTGCTGCTGACCATCTGGCCACCCTTGGGCTCTCACTTTCCGCAGGTACTGTGCCGGCGGTTGGCAGACCGAGTTACCTGCTGGCTGACGATGAAGTGGAACTCGGGTTAGGAATTCACGGTGAGCCCGGGGTGCGCCGAATGCCGCTTCAGAGCGCCGATGCGCTCGCCCAGCACATGGTACAGACCATTGCCTCGGCCGCGCAGCTTCATACCGGCCAGCGGATAGCCGTGCTGGTCAACAATCTGGGCGCCACTACTGCGATGGAACTCGCGATATTCGGAGGGCATTCCGTGCGCATGCTGCAGTCGCTCGGAATGACAATCGAGCGGGTCTATTCCGGCCCGTTCGTTACATCGTTAGACGCCGCCGGTGTATCGCTTTCGATTTTGAGTATTGACGACGATCGGTTGGCCCTGCTCGATGCACCTACTAGAGCGCCGGCTTGGCCAAATGTAACGAATAAGGCCGTGGGTTCGATAAGCGAGCGCGTACTGTTGCCGGATCGCGCGAGGGCCCCGCGAGAACGGATACAGGCGAAAGTAAACCCAGCTCTGAGCGCTGCCATCGAAGCGGCGTGCGACGCTCTGATCGCGGCCGAGGAGCGGCTGACCGAACTCGATCAGGCTAGCGGAGACGGGGATCTGGGGATCAATCTGGCGCGTGGAGCGCGCGCGATCAAAAGTAGGTTGCCCGAATATCCGCTCAATGATGTTGTTCCGACTCTGCGAACCTTGGCTTCGGAGTTCCAGGCGGTTGTTGGTGGATCTTCAGGTCCTTTGTACGGTGTGATGCTTCTTCGTTGCGCCCGGTCACTCGAGGCTCGGGCCGAAAAAGATCTTAACAGCTGGGCACAAGCAATATCGGACGCCTGCGCGGCCGTCGCTGATCTGGGTGATGCCAGGGTCGGCGACCGGACTATGCTGGATGCCCTGGTTCCATTTGCGAGCGAAATCGGCGCCGCCAGTCAACGAGCTGCGCCATTATCCGAGGCTCTGGAATCGGCTATGCGCGCGGCCGAAGCCGCGGCTGAGTCTACTTCGTCGATGCTGCCGCGGCGCGGGCGGGCAAGTTACTTAGGCGCGCGAGTGATAGGTCATCCCGATCCGGGCGCCATTGCGGTTGTTATATGGTTATCGGCTATTCAAAGATCCATGCCTCGGAACCTATAATCACTCTGGTATGCCAACAAAGCTCATCCTCGCGGCGTGCATGTTCGTGACGCCTGCTTTGACGCAGCAGTACGACGTTGTGATCTCGCGCGGACGCGTGATTGATCCCGAAACAAGGCTGGATGCTGTGCGGGATGTCGGCGTCACAGGCGGGAAGATCGTGGCTGTTTCTGAAGCGCTGCTCCAGGGGCGTGAAGTTGTCGATGCGCGTGGGCTGGTGGTTGCTGCGGGCTTCATTGATCTGCACCAGCACGGTCAGACGCCGGAGAATTACGCGTTCAAAGCACGCGATGGCGTAACGACCGCGTTGGAGCTTGAGGTCGGTGTCGGTGACGTCGTGTCCTGGTACTCGCAGCGTAGCGGAAAATCGCTGATCAATTTTGGCGCGAGTGCCGGTCACATTCCGGCGCGCATGGCCGTCATGAAAGATTCGGGCACGTTTCTGCCCAAGGATCGCGCCATTGATGCACAGGCTACGCCCGCCCAGCTTTCGGAAATTCTCGATTCAATCCGCAGCGGGCTCGACCAGGGCGCATTGGGCGTTGGGATGGGCATCGCTTATGTGCCCGGCGCCAGCCGTGAAGAGATCTTTCGTGTCTTCCAACTTGGTGCCGCCCGCAAGCGCACCGTCTTTGTGCATCTGAGAAGTTCTGGTCCTGTAGATCCGGGCGGTATCGATGCACTGCAGGAAGTCCTAGCCGACGCGGCGGCGAGTGGCGCGTCCTTGCACGTGGTTCACATCACCAGCACGGAGCTGCGCGATACACGCGTTGCACTGGAGATGATTCACTCCGCCGCCAGCCACAACCTGCCGGTCACGACTGAGGCTTATCCGTACACGGCGGGAATGACTGATCTCAGTTCCGCCATCTTCTCCGAAGGATGGCAACAACGCAATGGCGGGATTAGCTACAAAGACTTGCAGTGGGCGCAAACCGGAGAACGATTGAACGAAGAATCGTTTGGGCGATATCGCAAACAGGGCGGCATGGTGGCTATTCACAGCATTCCGGAGGAGATAGTAAAGGCCGCGGTGGCGGACCCCGCGGTGATGATCGCAAGTGACGGCATTCTGGAGAATGGCAAAGGACATCCGCGAGCGGCGGGAACCTACGCGCGCGTGCTTGGGCGCTATGTTCGTGAGCAGCGGCTGCTTTCGCTAACAGATGCGCTGGCAAAGATGAGCTTGATGCCAGCTAATCTGCTGGGGCTTTCGAATAAAGGAAGACTGCAGAGCGGAGCGGACGCTGACATCACGATCCTTGATCCCGAGCGGGTGAGTGATCGGGCAACGTTTGAAAACCCGGCGCAGTATTCGGATGGCATTCCGTATGTCATGGTAAACGGCGTTTGGGTGGTGAAGAATGGTGAAGTGCAGCAAAGCGTGCTACCTGGGAAAGGGATTCGGTATGGGAATTAGTCGCGCATTGGCAATTTTGGCTGTGGTGTTCACTCCGGCTACATCGATACTCTATTCTCAAGCTTCTATGTCGAAAACAAATCACGGCGATTTTCTCTTGTACGTCGGTACCTACAGCAAGGGTGTGTACGGCTATCGTTTCGATACAGCGACCGGCGATGCCCAACCGCTTGGGCTGATGGGTGAGATAACGAATCCTTCGTTTATCGCCACCGACTCGAAGTACAAGAATCTGTACGCAGCCAGCGAACTGGACGGCAATGTGGATGGCAAAGTGGGTGCATTTGCGATTAATCGCGAAACGGGACTATTGCAACTGTGGAACACACGATCTTCTGACGGCGAAGCTCCGTGCCATGTGAGCGTGGACGCAACTGGAAAGATCGTGTTGGTGGCAAATTACGGAACTGGTGGAGTGGCAGTGTTCCCGATCGAGCACGATGGAGGTCTGGGCGAAATGAAGCAGTTGCTGACGGCGAAAGGATCAAGCGTCAACCATGAACGGCAAGCGGGACCGCACGCTCACGAAGCGGTCATCTCTCCGGACAATCGATTTGCGTATGTTCCCGACCTGGGCCTCGACCACATTCGAATCTACAAAATTGATGCTGCGGCCGGGAGTCTCAGTCCCAACGATCCGCCGTTTGCGCAAATGCATCCAGGCAATGGACCGCGACACATTGCACTCACATCGGACGGAAAGTTCGCTTATGTCATCAACGAACTGAACCCGGTTGTGACGGTATTCACACGTGATCCGGCCACAGGGGCGTTGACGCAAATTCAGGAAGTCTCAACGTTACCCGAAGGCTTCAAAGGCGGCGAGGTGGGGCCAGCGGAAATCGAGCTGGACCGCGCGGGCAAGTTTTTGTACGCTTCGAATCGCGGGCCGGGCACGATTGCTGTATTCGCCGTCGCGCCGGGAAGCGGAACTCTCAAGCAGGTTCAGGTTGCCGCCACCGGCAATACCTGGCCTCGGGGCTTTCTCATCGACCCAAGTGGAAAATGGCTGATAGCCGGTGATCACAAGGCGAACAAGTTTGTCGTCTTTCGAATTGATCCGGATGCCGGAACGATCACGCTGACCGGGAAAAGTTTTGATGTCTCGTCGCCAGTATCGTTTGTCTTTGTACCCGTGCTCAGCCCTCGATAACAGCCGACGGGTAGATTCGGATTAAAGACGTGTAGCGCTTTTCTGGGTTGCGATTTGCTCAATTAGAGTGGGTAGATGCTGGAGCGGGTCGTCCGGCGCGTGAAGACCTAATAACCGCCGGGCGCGAGTTATGTCCGCCACAAAACGATTCACTTCCGGTTGGCGAGTCTCGGTTACCTGTATCTTCGATTCGCCCGCGCTTATTGCGCAGATTCGTTCGGCCAGATGTACCAGGTCAGTTCCTTTTCCGCTGCCGATGTTGAGGGGGGCATCGGGATAGGGACAGGATGCAGCTTTCTGGAGAACGTCTAGTAAGTCATCGATCCAGAGGAAATCCAAAACTTTGCCGGTTCCGAATATTTCGAGCAGTGCGCCGTTCAACGCTTTGCTGATAAAGAGGGGAATCACACGATCAAAATCTCGCGGTCCGTACACATTTGCCAATCGGAAGACAACCACCTCCAAGCCTCGCGCGGCGAAGGTCCGGCCGTATATCTCGCCGGCAGCCTTGCTTGCGCCGTAGGCGTTCTTCGGAGAGATAGACGCTGTTTCGGCGACAGGCAAGAATTCCGGCTCTCCGTATACTTCGCGAGACGATGTGAAGACTACCCTCCTGGCGCCCGCTCTTTCGGCCGCTCGAAGGACTTCAAACGTACCGACAACGTTTGTCGAGAAAGAGTAGTCGAGGTCCTGCACGGCGCCAAGAACGTTCGACTGTGCGGCCAGATGATAGACGACCTCCACTCCCTGCATGCTCCGCTCGAGAAGTTCGCGATCTCGAACGTCCCCTTTCACGACACTGATCGCTTGGGAACTGAGGGACAGGTTTTCCATCCGCCCGCGCGAGAAGTTGTCAAGAACCGTTAATTCGCCCTCACGATGTTGTGCGAGACGGTCAACTAAGTGGCTTCCTATAAACCCCGCGCCACCTGTGACGAGAGTGTTCATCCTTTCGATTTCTTCAGCCCGGCGCTACACCCACCAGGCGCCGCCGGGCTGTTCGCGAATGATGATTTCGTTGAGGAAGTCGGCGGCTTTCGTGAGGCCTTCGTCGGGAGACATCAGGGAGTCCTCATGTTCGATGGAGAGGACGTAGTCGTAGCCGTACATGCGCAGCGTGGAGATGAACTCTTTCCACCAGCCATACGGATGACCGTAGCCGCAGGAGCGGAAAATCCAGGCTCGGTTGCGCTCATCGGTGTATTTCTTGGTGTCGAGGACGCCGCTCTTGGGCAGATTGTAATCGTAGATCTGAGTGTCTTTGGCGTGCACGTGGAAGATGGCATCGCCGAGCACGCGGACGCCTTTGATGGGGTCAATGCTCTGCCAAAACATGTGGCTGGGATCGTAGTTACAACCGACGCTATCCCCCGCTATGGAACGTAGGCGAAGCATGGTCTCCGGACTGTAGACTACAAAGCCGGGGTGCATTTCGATGGCGATTTTCACGCCGTGATCTTTGGCAAACTTGCCATGCTCGGTCCAATAGGGAGTTACTTTCTCTTCCCACTGCCAGTCGAGCACTTCGAGATACTCAGGCGGCCAGGGACACGTCACCCAGTTGGGGAATTTGGCGTTGTCGCTGTCGCCGGGACAACCGGAAAAATCGATGACGACCGGCACGCCGAGCTTGGCTGCGAGTTCGATGGTGCGCTTGCTGGTGTCGGCATAAGCTTTCGCGACGGCTTTGTCGGGGTGCAGCGGGTTGCCGTGCGAACTGAGCGCGCTTATGGAAAATCCGTTATCGTCCAGTTTCTTTTTGAACTCTTTGAGTTCGCTCTCATTCTGCAGCATGGAGAGCTTGCAGTGTGGGTCGCCGGGGTAATTGCCGGTACCGAGCTCAACCGTGTTGATATTCAGCGTCTTGAGCTTCTTGAAAACGTCGTCGAGGGAGAAACTCGACAGCAGCGGGGTGAAACATCCAACTCTCATCAGCGAAAGCGTATCACGCCCGTATAGAAGCACTTCCACACGAGCCAGGCTAGAGCGACGGCGAAACCGAGCGAGGCTTTGTATTCTTCGTTGCGGCGATAGAAGGACCGGGAAAATTGTTTTGTGTTGCTGGGCCAGCGATGTGACGGAATAAGTCGTGGCACATGGCCGGCATAGGCTGAGTAGTCGGGGAACTTTTCGCGCAGATGTTGCTCTTCGAGTTCGATGGTGGGGAGATAAACGAGCAAAAATACCGCTGCGAAGATGAGCGCGAGCCAAGCGTCGCGCGAGGCGATCACGATTCCCGCGGCGACAATAAGCGTCCCGGCATAAAGCGGATTGCGGATGTATGTATAAGGGCCAGATGTTGCGAGCTGCTGATCTTTCGCGAGATGGCCGCTTGCCCAGGCGCGAAGCAGAAGACCTAAGACCGAAATTGGGAGCCCGACGGCCAGGGACGTCAACGTCGGCCGTGACAGCCATGCAAAGGTGATCAAAAGCAAGAAGCCGCAGGGGACGCGCAAGCGCTGTACGAAATCGGCGTATCTTTTGTTGAACCAGTAGCGAGGTTCGGTCACGAACGCCCGACCAACGAAGTGACTGGGGTGCCCGAAGCGTGCCGGCGAATGGAATCAAGCAATGCGGCGGCGACTTGCTCGGGCGTTATCTCGCGCATGCTGGCGTGGATTTCGTCATGACGCTTATAGGTGGTCTCCACGTTTCTGGTGCGCAGGACGGACATGCTGCCGCCGAAGGGACCGGTGAGTGCAGGATCCGTGGGACCGTATAAACCGACTCCGGGTTTACCGAGCGCCGCCGCGAGATGAAGCGGCCCGCTATCGAGCCCGACGATTGCTTCCGCTCGCCGCGTCGCATCGACCAGACCTGGCAAGTCAGAGCTGTGTACGCGGACGTGTTTCAGCGCGCCCACGTTCGGCGCCTTAGATTTAGGCACATTCGCGACCAGGTCCAATCCTTGCTGATTTAATAGCTGTCCAAGCGCTTCGTACGCTGGGAGGGGCCACTCTTTACCGGGCCAGCCCGCAAACGGACTTGTGAGGACAAAAGGATGCACGGGCAGATCGCCTTCCGGCGAACCCGGCGGTATCCAGGCTTCGAAGCTCAAGGTTTGCGCGCCCGCAGCCGCGGCAAGCTGGACCGCACGTTCGACACGATGCGGCCCTTTCACCGGAATGCTATGCGTGTAGAGCAACGCGGCAAATGGTTCGCGCGCGACGGATTTCGCGAACCCGTACAGCGCTTTCGGCCGCGCGAGTCGGCCCACGATGGCCGATTGAAGCAGACCCTGGAAATCGAATGCAGTCTCCGCTTTGAGCGCACGCACTCGCCCCAGCGTCTCTCGCGCGTGGGCTATGTTGCGGCGATCGAGAGGAATGATTTCGTCGATGAATGGATTGCCTTCGATCAGCGGCATCCAACGCGGAGCCACCAGCCAAGCGAGCTTTTGATCAGGAAAACTCTTCTTCAGGGTAGTTATGGCCGGGAGCGTATGGATGATATCGCCCATAGCGCTCAAGCGGATGGCGAGGATGGCGCCGTTGCTCATGCGCTCTTTTGCCGCGCCCTTAAGAATTGGACGAACTCAGCCGAACGCGCCGCTTCGCCAGTTTCGTCTTCGACAATTTTGATGTTTGCCGAAACGGGGATTGCATCGCGCCATGCTTGCGGCTCGGCAACAACCACCAAATCGACCGATCGCAACGCGGCAATCAACGCTGCGCGCGCGTTTGCAGGCAGTAGCGTCTCACTTACATCGAGAACGATGGCGGCAAGCTTGGATTCGTTCTCGCGCAGTCCAGCAAGCCGCGTGGCCTGCGTTGCGGTGAGTGGGTCGAAGAGTGCCGGCGCCAGGATCCACTTGCCGTGTGAAAACCGCTGAGGCGCTTGGCTCAGCTCGATAATTTTTTCTCTGGTATCCAATTTCCGCTAGATCTCTTCTCGATTTCGATAAGGCTGAACGCAGTCTCGGCCACGCGCTCCGCAGACACTCGCGTCATGCACCGATGATCAATAGGACACTCCCGCAGAAGACACGGACTACAATCGACCGGTTCGCGCACCACGCGCGCCAGCGCCCCAGTGGGCCCCGTTGCGATGTCGTCAGTAGCGCCAAAGATGGCTACGGTCGGCACGCCGAGAGCGGAAGCAATATGCATGGGGCCCGAATCATTAGTCAGGAAAGCGTCGCATGCCGCGGCCATTTCGATGAACTCCGCCAGCGTGGTCGCCCCGGCGAAGTTGACGCAGTTCTGGCCCAGCGCTTCCACATTCTGCTGGACCGACTCGCAGACGGGCAGTTCTTCGCGCGCTCCAAAGATGGCCACGGTGGCAGTGCGGTCGCGCGCCACTCGAGTTGCCGCTTCCGCGAAACGTTCAGGCAACCATCGTTTCGCGCCGCCGTAAGCAGCACCCGGACTAACGCCGATCACCGGGCCTGGAATTGCAGCTTGCAGGTAACGCGCACGACCACTCGCAGCAGCAGCAGAGGCGCCTGACAATCGGATCACGCCAGTGGCAGGATAGCCGTCGATCAGCTTAGCTCGTTTCAGCAACTCTAAGTAATAGAAGCGCTGATGACGCGGCGTTTCGTCAGGCCTTGGAACTGGAATGGGATGAGTCAGCAGCCATTCGCGCCCGTCGCGCGCGTAACCGATGCGCACCGGTATGCCGGCCATGCGCACCAAAGCTGCGGCTTCGAACGCATTTTGCAGCAGAATGGCGCAATCGAAATTGCGAGCCCTTAGCTGCGCGGAGAATTGCAGCTTTTCAGCGAGTCCCTGCCAGCCTTTGGGCGCTTCGTAAGGGATGAGCTCATCGCAAAACGGCTCGCGCCCGTAGAGACCGCCAACCCAAGGGCGCGCCAGAATCGATATGCGCGCATTGGGAAAACGTTGGCGCAAGGCCTGGAGCGCGGGGATCGACATGACGGCATCGCCGACCCAATTTGTGGCCCGTACTAATATGTTGCGGAACTCCATGACCCGTTGTGCGCGGTCAAGCAAACGAATGCTTGAAATTTTAGGATACCGGGTATGGTTCGTTGGCCGGTTCGCGCAACGTTCGAGGCCTGAGGCGAACGGATGTTTTGCTCCCTCCCGTGAACGACCTTCAATCTGGTCCGAGACTCATCATCGTTTGTGGCCTGCCCGGCTCGGGCAAGACGACGCATGCCAAGCGAGTTCAGCAGAACTTGCGTGCCATTCGCTTCTCTCCCGACGAATGGATGAACGCACTAGAGATCGGCATCTGGGACGGCGAAGCTCGTGAGCGCATCGAGAAGCTTCAATGGAAGCTCGCTCAAGACCTCCTCACTCTCGGTCACAACGTCGTAATTGAGTGGGCAACCTGGGCAAGGTCAGAGCGCGATGCACTCAGGACCGGAGCACGAGCCCTCCGCGCTGCTGTTGAACTTCATTTTCTGGATGCTCCGATCGAAACTCTGTTCGCCAGAATCCGGCAGCGGAATATGGAGTCGCCGCCCATTACAGTTGAGGACATCGTGAAATGGTCCGAGATCTTTGAACGACCTTCGTCAGAAGAGATGGCGCTGTTCGATCCCCCGCGCGATTATTAATCAGCTCTTCCGGAGTTTCCAAGTAATCAGTCCCGCCTTTCGACGGTGGGGTAGGCAACTGATTTTACTAACGCCAGGAACACGCGAAGATGTTGCGGTGTCTGATTTGGTAAGGAGCAACCGAGATGTTCAGTCAGACGTTTGTCGACAACGTGCAGAAGCCGAAAGAGCCGCTCGCGTTCGCGCTCTCGGTGTTGCTCGAGACGTGCGCTTTGGGACTGTTGATTTTGATCCCGCTGATCTACACAGACGCACTGCCCAGCGCACAGTTGAAGAGTCTTTTGACTGCTCCAAGAACGCCGACGGCGCAGTCGAGAACTCTGGTCGAGATCAAGCCGCAACGCTTTCTTGTGGCGCGCCGGCTCTCGGTGCTTGTGGCGCCTTCTGTTGTTCCTAATCGAATTAGCACCAGGACCGACGAGCTAGCGGCAGCGGACATCAGCATTCCCGGCTTTACTAGCGGAGGAACGGCGGCGACGGACAATTTGTTTACCGGCGTCATCGGTTCCCTTCCCGGTCCACCCCCGGCTGGGCCCGTGTCAGCTCCAACATCGAAGAACGCTACCGGCCCACTCAAAGTAACGACCGGCGTTGCGGAAGCAAATTTAATTCGTAGAGTCATGCCACTCTACCCGCCTTTAGCGAAGTCTGCACGCGTCCAGGGCACGGTGGAGTTCACCGCCGTAATCAGCAAGGAAGGCACAATCGAAAACTTGCGGCTCGTGCGAGGTCATCCGCTGTTAGTGGAAGCGGCCCGCGAAGCGGTTCTTCAGTGGAAATACCGGCCGACTCTGCTGAACGGGCGACCGGTAGAGGTCGTGACGGATATTCTCGTCAACTTCACGCTTTCGAATTGAAGGAGACATTACCTTGACCTTCGACCTATCAAGATGTAGGCTGAAATGTAGAAGGTTGAGGTATTGAGCACTCCACGTTTTCCGATTCCGCAGGGCACGCTCGACATGCTCATTCTGCAGATTGTGTCGCTAGAGCCGGCGCACGGCTATGGCATCGCTCAGCGATTGGAGCAAATCTCGCGTTCTGTGGTGCAAGTGAATCAAGGCTCGCTTTATCCCGCGCTGCACAGGCTGGAGCAAAAGGGATGGCTACGGGCCGAATGGAAGCAATCGGAAACAGGGCGCGAGGCGAAGTTTTACGCGTTGACAGGTTCCGGACGAAAGCAGCTTGCAGCCGAGAAAGACAGTTGGGCGCGGTTGGCGGGAGCGGTGCAGCTCATCTTCAATGAGGGCAACAGATGATGAGACAAATCGCGAACTGGTTCCGAGGCAAGAAACTGGAGAGCGGCTTGGACCGCGAGTTGCGCTACCATCTGGAGCGGCGAATCGGCGACTTCGAGAAGTCCGGTTTGCCGGCAGCAGAAGCTCGCAGGAGAGCTGTGCTGGAGTTGGGCGGCATGACGCAAGTACAGGAGGAAGTGCGAGACGTCTGGCTCACTCGTTGGCTGCGGGATTTCGCCTACGACCTTCGCTTTTCGCTGCGTTCGTTTTTGAAGACGCCATCGTTCACCGTCACTGCCGTGCTTTCGCTGATGCTCGGGATTGGCGCCACCACGGCCATTTATTCGCTCGTGGATCAAGTCCTGCTGCATGCGCTTCCGGTGCGGGAGCCTGAACGTCTCATATTGATCGATTGGAACGAAGAAGTCTCATCTGGGTTTGGCAGTTGGAATCTGATGTCGTATCCCGTCTGCCGCGATCTGGACAAACAGAAGCGATTTTTTGAAGGTGTATTTTGCCGTGCGCTGACACCGGTGAGCCTAACCGTAGCCAGTGATGCTCAGCCCGCGACCGCAGAGGTTGTATCGGGCAACTACTTTCAATTGCTCGGAGTGCGGCCGGCATTGGGGCGAGTACTTGCAACTGGCGACGATGGCGCTCCGAATACGAATCCAGTAGTCGTGGTCTCCTACGACTTTTGGCAGACGAAGCTGGGAGGCAGTCGCGATGTGGTTGGGCGCAAGTTGCTGATCAATCGCCATCCGATGACAGTTGTCGGCGTGGCTGCTGAGACATTTCGGGGAATTGATGTCGCCGAGGTTCCGTCGGTCTGGATTCCCGCATCCATGTCGGCGCAGGCGATACCTGGCTTTAACAATTACCTGGAACGTCGAACACGCTGGGTGCAGGTGCTGGGCCGGTTACGTCCCAGCATGACTTTACATCAAGCGAAGGCAGGTTTACAGCCGTGGTTCAAGGCGATGCTACAGGAAGACATGCGCCGGCCGGACTTTCCTACCATCACGGCGGAGCTCAGACGCGACTTCCTGAATTCATCTCTGGTGCTCACGGAGGCGCCGCAGGGTCATTCCGCGCTGAGGCGGCAATTGGTGGAACCATTATGGCTGCTATTCGCGGTGACTGGGGTTTTGTTGGGCCTAGCGTGTCTAAACGTGTCCGGCCTGTTCCTGGCGCGTGGGTCGGCGCAGGAGCGTGAGATCGGGACAAGGCTGGCGCTAGGCGCCTCACGCGGACGGTTGGGGCGGCAACTTCTGACGGATAGCCTGGTAATCGCGCTAGTCGGCGGAGCGCTCGGAACCGTAGCGGCGCCGGTTGCGGTGCGAACTCTGATCGCGTTTCTGCCTCAAGGAAACGCTCCGAACGCTTTACATGCGGGCGTAGATTTGCGCGTTTTGCTCTTTGCATTCGGCGCAAGTTTGGCGGCGGGCCTGTTGAGCGGACTTGCCCCGGGGTGGCAGGCCCGGCGGCAATCGCTTTTCACGTCGCTTCGGGAGCGGGGAGGAACGGCATTGGGCGCGGTGCGAATTCGCAAGGTGATTGTGACCGCGCAGATCGCTTTGGCTTTGACGCTGGTGATCGGAGCGGCTTTGTTTGTCCGCACGTTGGATGCGTTGATGGCTAAGGGCCCGGGATTCGACACATCGAGCCTTGTGTCATTCGGTATTCACGGTTTGCAAAGCGGATATTCGGTGGTGGATGGGAACCGGATGATTCGACGCCTGGACGAACAAATTCGTCAATCGCCGATCACGCAGGCGGGGGCGGTGGCACGGTTTCCATTGCTGACGGGCTGGAGCTGGAACAATCCGATGACGATTCTTGCAGACAAGAGAATCACGACGCAGGATGAAGTTTACTTGAATGCGGTGACGCCTGCATTTTTCGAGACGATGGGGATCAAGATTGTTGCAGGACGCAACTTCGATGGGCGAGATGTGCGCGCACCGAGCGATCCGGGCTGGCGATCGGCGATTGTGAACGAGGCGTTCGTCAAGCGCTACCTGGGAGGGCGGAATCCGCTAGGCGCGCGCATTTGCCAAGGCAATGGACCCGACGCGAAGCCGAATATAGAGATCGTCGGGGTGATGACGAATTTTAGTTATCGCGGGCTGAGAGAGGAGTCGGAGCAAGCCTATTTTCCGTACCTCGAAGGCAACGATGCGGGCGGCACGTTCTATGTCAAGGTGCATGGGACTCCGGAAAGCGCGCTGCACACGATTCGTGAAATCGTTCGCGGCGTGGACCCGACATTGCCGATGGTGGATTTCCGCACATTGAATGAACAGGTCAATCGATCGCTCAATACGGAGCACATGTTGGCGACGCTGTCGGGCAGCTTCAGCGCGCTTGCATTGTTGCTATCGCTGGTTGGTTTATACGGCGTAATGTCGTTCGTAGTGACGCAGCGTACGCGTGAGATCGGGATTCGGCTGGCGCTGGGCGCACAACGCTGGTCCGCTGTTTGGCTGGTGCTGCGCGATGCGCTGACGATGATTCTGTGGGGCATCGCCATTGGTCTACCGCTGGTTTGGGCCTCAGGGCGACTGGTGGAATCGCAACTCTATGATGTGGGGCCGGCAGATCCTGTCGTTATCGCGGCCGCGATCTTGATTCTTGGATCGGCGGCAATCGCGGCTGCCTTCATTCCCGCGCGGCGTGCTTCGGGAGTGAATCCGACGGACGCGTTGCGAGTTGACTGATCTAGGATCCAGCTAAAGTTGCAGGACCGTTCGCAAGCGCCTCTACCACGCGTCTTTTTCAAGCGATCTTAGTTGAGCGCGATGCAATCCGGAATGCACTCTCGCTTCCTCGCGTGAATACAAATCATTCAGACGTTCCGTGATGGCTTTGTCATCCTGACGATTGAGGAACTCAGCGATCGCTTTGGCGTACAGTTCGCTTCTGGAGACCCGAAGACGACGGGCCGTCGCTTCCGCCTGACGAAAAAGGTCATCCGGGACAGAGACCGCAGTCTTCACGCTCACAGCATAACCGAAGTTATACCGGGGCATTCTCTTCAAACACGCTCGCTGCCCTTTGCCGAGCCAGCTATTCGCCGGACGACCACGCAGTTCGAAATTCCGGATACAGCGTTAACCCGCCACAAGCAAAGATCGTCTGGCCGGTGATATACGAACTATCATCGGACGCGAGAAATGCGAACACGGCGGCAATCTCCTCGCTTGATCCCGCCCGCCCCATCGGAATGTGGCTCTCGACCCCCTTTCGCGCCACAGGATCATCGATCCATGCGCGGTTAATAGGCGTCACAATCGCGCCTGGTCCCACTGCATTTACACGAATGCCTCTGTCGGCGTATTCCAGCGCCAGAGTCTTTGTCATGTTCTCCATGCCACCCTTGCTGATGGAGTACGGCACATATTTGGGTTTCGGAATGATCTCGTGCACGCTTGAATTGTTGACAATGACACCATGCGCATTGCGCGCTAGGAAATGCCGGATTGCCTCACGCGCGCACAGGAAGGCTCCGCGCAGATTCACCCCAACGATCCGGTCAAAGTCGGCCATTTCCAATTGATCGCTCGGCGCCGGTTTCTGAATGCCGGAGTTGTTCACCAGAATGTCCAGCGTTCCGAATTGAGCGAGCACCTGGGCGAACATCTGCTTCACTTGCTGTTCGTCTGCAACGTCGGCTTTCACGGTGAGGCTCACGTGATCTTTGGAAACCTCCCGTCCGGCTTCTTCGACCTTCTTCCGGATAGCTTCCGCGCGATCCGACCCACTGTGATAGTTGATCGCGACGTTAGCTCCCTCTTGCGCAAAGCGCAACGCGATCGCTTCCCCAATACCCGAAGAGGCGCCCGTTATAAGCGCGTTCTTTCCTTGTAATCTTGTTGCCGTGAGCATCGTCGTAACCGTGTCCTGTAGCGTATCTCAAAATCAGGGCGGAGATGCGCCACAGGATCGTGGCTAGGAATTTGTGTTCCAGATATCGACGTTCCACTTCCAGCGGCCGTCCTCCTGCTTCCAATGAACGACATATTTGGCTTCGAGGTTAGTGGAGGTCTGGCCGTCAGGTTGAATGGTGAGCGTTGCGCGGCCGATTTCGAGGATGTCATCACCGGCTGGTATCACGTCCACCGATTCCAGAACTGCCGACGTGGCATTCGCGGACACGATCATATTGGACCAAAAGTTCTTAATGGCGTCGCGACCTGAAATCAACGGTGCGCCGGGCGGCAGAATACGCGCGTCGGCGGTATAGACATCATCTAGAGCGTTGAAATTGCGCCTGCCGAAGACTTCGCGGTTGAAGAGATCGTTGGTCTTCGACATTGCGGTGCGGACTTCATCGAGTGTTGAAGCGGTGGCGGCCATAGGCGAAAGGCTAACACAAGCTATCCGTGCGAACCTAACTGTTGGAACCTGTTTTGGCTGGCTATTTCACACGCGAAGAACTCATTTCGCGGCGGCAACAATGGAAGGCGGAAGGGAAAAAAGTCGTTTTCACGAACGGCTGTTATGACATTCTGCACCCGGGGCACATCCGTTTGCTCGAGCGCGCCCGCTCACTGGGTGACATTCTCATCCTCGCGTTGAATACGGACGCCAGCGTGCAGCGATTGAAAGGCCCATCCCGTCCTTTCTTCGATGAGAACGCTCGCGCTGAGCTGGCCGTGCATCTCGAGGCTGTCGATGCGGTGGTGCTATTTGAGGAAGATACGCCGCGCGAATTAATTGCGGCCGTGCTGCCTGACGTTCTCGTGAAAGGCGCCGACTGGGCGCACTTTATCGCGGGGCGCGAAGAAGTGGAAGCCGCCGGTGGGCAGGTGTTTGCGTTGCCGCTGGAGCCCGGCTATTCGACCACCGATATCGCCCAAAAAATACTTTCGAATCATCAAACGGAACCGGCGCCTGAAAGTGCCGCTTCTGTGCATGTCAATCAGTGACCCATCCCGCCACACGCGAGCTTCTCCAGTCAGCAGCGAAGCAACCCGCTTTCCAATCGCTGCTACAAGCCCTCACTCGCGGCGACCGCGCGCCGTTCTCGGTATCGGGTCTTGTCAACACGGCCAAGGCGCTCTACCTTGTGCTGCTGTATCAGGCCACCGAGAAGCCGCTATTCGTTCTCGTAGATGGCAACAAGCAAGCCGAAACGTTACTTGAGTCGGTCGAGGTCTTCTTCGATCTTTTACTCGAAGGGCAGAATCTTCCGGACCCGCAGCTCATTCCCGCGCTCGATGTTCTGCCCCATCAGCGTCTCTCGCCCCATAACGAAATCGCTGAAGCGCGCGCAGTTGGTTTGTGGCGGCTTTCTTCCCACCGGATTCCCATCACGATCGTGCCGGCCGCATCCGCGCTATTGCGAATTGAATCGGCATCGTTCTATCGGCAACTCGCGCTCACGCTGCGTGTGGGCGAAGAGATCCCGCTCGAAGATCTTATTCAACATTTGGAGAGCATCGGCTATGAGCGGCGCGAACCGGTGGAGATGGTCGGCGAATACTCGGTCCGCGGCGGCATACTGGACGTGTTCCCAGCCGAGTCGCAGCGGCCCGTGCGCATCGAACTGTTCGGCGACCTCATCGAATCCATCCGGCAATTCGATGTCGAATCGCAGCGCTCGGTGCTGAAGGTCAATGCTGCTGCGCTGTTGCCGCTCGCTGAATACCCACGCTCCCCTGCCCTGCTGCGACAACTGGCGGAGGCGGCGCAGGAGATCGACCTGGATCTGTCTAACCCGGGCGAGGTTTTTCCGGGCTGGGAATTTCTGGTTCCGCTGGTGCGTCCGCGCACGCACAGTATCCTTTCGCTGGCGCACGACGCGACCATCATTCTTGACGAACCGGAGGCCATCAGCTCAGCAGCGGATCGTCTTTGGCAGCGCCTCGAGAAGCCCGACCGCCCGGCGCACATCGAGCCGGAGAAGAATTTTCTGCATTGGGATGAATTGCGCGCACAGATGGAGGGCCGCGTTCTCATCGGCTTTCAGGAGCTGGAACTCATCTCCTCTTCTCTCCATGAATCGACGCCGCATAGCTTTCATATCCCGACTCGTCCCGCACTTACATTTCAGGGCAACATGCCTGTGGCGGTCGGCGAAGCGCGCAATTTGATTCACGCTGGCAATCGCGTGGCCTTTTTCGCCGCGTCCACGGGCGAACTCGAACGCCTTGCAGACGTGCTGCAGGAGTACGCGGTTCCTTATCAGGTGGGCATCGATTCCAGCGCCGGCGCGCGGCCGTCTCTGGTGGAACGCGCCTACCACGCGGGCTCTTTCGCCAGCGCTTATCTGATCAAAGGCTGCGTGCGGCGCGGTGCAGTTCTGGTGGATTCGCAGCTGGCGATTCTCGGCTCTGAAGATCTCTTCGAAACTTCCGATCTCATCGCCCGCCAGCCTTCGAAATCCAGTCTCGCAGCCTTCGCAGCTGACATTGCCGACCTTAAGCCCGGCGACTTCGTTGTGCACACCACGCATGGCGTCGGGCAGTTTCTGGGCATTCGCGAGATCGTGCAAGGCGATCAAAAGGGCGACTTCATGTTGCTCGAATATGCAGCCGATTCGAAACTCTACGTTCCGCTCACTCGCCTCGATCTCGTTCAGAAATATCGCGGTGCGGGAGAAGGTACGCCGCATCTCGATCGCCTCGGCGGCGTCACTTGGGAGAAAACCAAGTCGCGCGTCAAGGCCAAAATGCGCGACATGGCGGACGAGTTGTTGAAACTCTACGCGCAACGCCGCATGAGTAAAGGATTCTCCTTTTCAGCCGACGCCAACTGGCAACGCGAGTTTGAAGACGCCTTCGAATACGCCCCGACGAAAGATCAGCTTCAGGCCGTGAAGCAGATCAAATCCGATATGGAGAGCGAGCAGCCGATGGATCGCCTGCTCTGTGGCGATGTTGGTTTCGGCAAGACTGAGGTTGCCATGCGCGCCGCTTTCAAGGCGCTCGGCGACGGCAAACAAGTGGCGGTTCTGGCGCCGACCACCGTTCTTTCCTTCCAGCACTACGAGACATTTCGGCGGCGCTTTGCCTCATTCCCTGTGCGCGTCGAATTAGTCAGCCGCTTCCGAACATCGAAAGAAATCAAAGCCGCGCTGGAAGACGTTGCCGCCGGGAAAGTGGACATCCTCATCGGCACCCATCGACTGCTCTCGAAGGACGTCCAGTTCCAGGATCTTGGACTGCTGGTTGTTGACGAAGAGCAGCGCTTCGGCGTCGGTCATAAAGAGCGGCTCAAGCAAATAAGGCATAACGTCGATGTGCTCACGATGAGTGCAACGCCCATTCCACGGACCCTCCACATGTCACTGCTCGGCCTGCGCGACATGTCGGTGATCGAAACGGCGCCTAAAGACCGGCTATCCATCAACACCGTTGTCGCGCACTTCAACCCCGACCTGATCAAGTCCGCTATTGAGCAGGAACTAGCGCGGCAGGGCCAGGTTTATTTCGTCCACAACCGCGTGGACACTATTTTCATGCGCGCCGCGTTCATCCAGGAACTCTTGCCGCAGTGCCGCATTGGCGTGGGTCATGGGCAGATGGGCGAATCCGAACTGGAAAAAGTGCTGCTCGGCTTCATGCGCCATGAGTATGACGTGTTCGTCTGCACCACCATCGTGGAAAACGGCCTGGATATTCCGCTCGCGAACACAATGATCATCGAAAACGCGGAACGCTACGGCTTGAGCGAGTTATATCAGCTTCGCGGCCGCGTCGGACGCTCCAACCGCCGGGCCTACGCTTATCTGCTCGTTCCGGCAGATACGCAACTCAGCGAAGTAGCGCGGAAAAGGCTGGCGGCGCTGAAAGAGTTCAGCGATCTGGGAGCGGGTTTCAAGATTGCGGCGCTCGACCTGGAACTTCGCGGTGCCGGAAATCTCCTGGGCGGCGAGCAGCACGGACATATTGAGGCGGTTGGCTATGACACTTACGTCCGATTACTCGAAGAAACCGTCAAGGAACTCAAGGGCGAAGAAGTACCGCTCGAGATCCACGCTACGTTAAATCTCGGCATCGACATCCGCATTCCATCCACTTACATTAGCGACGAAACACAGCGCCTGCGCTCTTACAAGCGGATTGCCGACGTGAAGGATGAGGACGGAGCGAAGGTCTTGAAAGAGGAGATAAAAGACCGCTACGGACCTGTACCGGAAGAGGTCACCAATCTAGTGCGATTCTCGCTACTCAAAAGTCTCTCTGAGCGCACCGGGGTGGAATCCATCGATCGCCGGCAGGGTTTCATTAACATCAAATTTCATCAGCAGTCGAAGGTGGATCCGTTCAAGCTGATGGGGCTGGTGCGGAATACCGCTGGTGCTCAATTTACTCCGGCAGGCGTGCTCAAACTGCCGATGCCCGCGGCAAAAACATCCTCTGAGTTATTAGAAGAAGTGCGTCACACTTTGGTTGAGCTAACCGGGGAGTTAGTTGGCGCTGATAAACAGTGAGCCTCATGCGCGACGTTCCGAAGCCTTGAGAGAAGCCGGGCGGCAGACGTAGGGCCGCTGGTGGATGAGATAATCTTGATAGGCGCGAAGGCCCGTCAGATGCATTTGTTTATATCCCATTCGCGAGAGAACAGCAGTGCGGCTTTTCGACTTTGCGATGAACTTCGCAGGCGAGGCGTAGAGACTTGGTTGGATGTTCGCGACCTTGAGCCTGGCGCCGAGTGGGACAAGAGCGTCGTGTTAGCGATCCAGGCTTCAAATGGATTTGTGTTCGTGATTGGACCGCCCGGACCCGGTGATCGGTGGCAAACCTTCGAATGGCAGCAGATTGTCGATCTCGAATACTACCTTGACTCTTCAAAGCCGTTGATCCCTGTCCTGATCGGCGAGCCGGACCTACCCGGATTTCTGAGAACCCGCCAGTCGGTCGCTTTGGTAGACACGTCTGCATCATTCGAACATGTTGCTGATGAGATCGTGAGCGCTTTGAAGAACCCCGCTACTTCGGTGGATCAGAAGAAACTCGAGTTGAGCCGGCAAGCCAGGCGACAAGCGCTTGAGAACTTCCGTGAGTACTCGCAGACACTTGCTAAGGAAGACATTAAGCGAGTTGGTGTTCGAGCCGTTGAGTAGCGGTGCCCAGCTACGAGACCTCAGTTTTTCTCAACTGTCCTTACGACGATCTTTTTGCGCCTCTCTTCCACGCCGCGGTTCTGACCATAGCAGCTCTGGGCTTCACTCCGCGGTGCGCGCGTGAGAGTGAGGGCGAGTCAGATCCGCGCATTGACCGCATCGCAAAGGGCCTGAGGGAATCAAAATACTCGGTTCATGACCTGTCCCGTTTTCAGGGCGAGGGTCGTGACCGCATTTCCCGTTTCAACATGCCTCTCGAATTGGGAATGGCTTTGTCCCTTCGATACCAAGGCAGGATTTCAGGAACTCCGCACAACTGGGTGGCGCTTGTTCCCGAGGGATTCGTACACCAGAGATTCCTTTCAGACTTGGCCGGTTTTGATCCACCGGCGCACGATCAAACGCCGGCGACCTTGATCAAAGCGATCTCGGGATGGTTAACGATCCAACAAGACTACGCGCCCCCCACGCCTTCGCCTAAGGCCATACTCGCAGCCTACCCGCGCCTGATAGAGCTTCTGGAGGAAGCCAAGACCGAAGCCCTGGGCCATTTGACATGGCCGGTAATTGTGAAGAATGTGGAGCGAGTAATTACGCGGATGAGCGACCCCGCTAGCTAGACCTGCGCTAACGTACGTCAGGACCATCATCGAAGTACCGTTTTGGTCGACAGGCGCGTCTAGCAGACCAAGCTTGAAAATCGCAGCTAAGGTTGTTTGTTCGCGGCTGAACGGGCCTCAGTGGAGCCTCAAAAAAGGGCCTTTGGCCGCAAAGCTCGCCTGCGACATAATAAAAGAGAATCCATGAAGTCCAAGTTCGTTCCAGCTTCAGCCGTTATGGTTGCGGCACTGTTCGCCGGTCACGCTTTCGCTGCCGACAAAGCTCCCGACAACAAGGCTCCCGACAACAACAATGTCGTCATCGTTGACCAGGTCGTGGCCAAGGTTAATGCGGACATCGTCAGTCAGGACGAACTGCTCCGTCTGCAGAAAGAATTGGCTGCAGAACTAAAGCAGCAGGGAGCAGCCGGCTCCACGTTTGATCGTGAATTCCAGGCTCACGAAAAAGACATCCTGCGGAATCGCATCGACGAGCTTCTCCTGATCCAAAAGGGCAAGGAACTGAACATCAACATCGATTCGGACATCACCAAATACATGGCCGACCTGCAGCGTAGATCGGGCATCACCGATCCGGAAAAGTTTCACGACTGGATTCGCGAGCAGTCAGGCCGCACTTTCGAGGATTTCCAATCCGAAACAAAGGACAATTACCTGACGCGTGAGGTGATCTCGCAGGAAGTTGGACGCCACATCAATATCAGCGACAAAGACATTGAGGATTACTACAACGCGCACAAAGATCATTTCGTGCGCGATGAGAAGGTCTACCTCAGCGAGATTCTGATATCCACGGAAGGCAAGGATGCTCCCGGGGTCGCGGCGGCTGAGAAAAAGGCCGCGCAGATCTCAGATCAGGCCTCTCGCGGCGAACGTTTCACGGATCTCGCGCGTGACAACTCCGATGCCGCTACGGCGAAAGAAGGCGGCGTTCTCGGCGGCTACAAGAAAGGCGAGTTGCAAAAGACGATTGAAGATGCCGTTTGGAGCCTGCCCAAAGGCGGTGTAACCAAGCCGATCAAGATCGCCACCGGCTACGAGGTTTTCAAGGTAGACGATCACACGAAGGCCGGTCTCGAACCCTTAGCCGATGCCAAACCTGAAATTGAGAACGTCTTGTACGGCCCTAAGATGGAGCCCAAGGTTCGCGAGTACCTTACTCAACTTCGTAAAGCTGCCTTTCTACAGATCAAGCCCGGCTTTGCCGATACTGGCGCTGCTCCCGGAATGAACACTGCCTGGCAAGATCCCGCAGTGCTAAAGCCGGAAACGGTCACTAAAGCGGAAGTGGAACAGAAGACGCGCATGAAGCGCCTGCTGTGGGCCATACCAGTGCCGGGAACGCACGTCGACGTAACTGGAAACAGCAGCTCGCGTTAGCCGCCAACCAAGTGGGAGCAATATGAAATCGCCGTTTATCGGCGGCTTAGTGCCGAACGACGTCGTGACGGCGCAGTTTCTCGTCCTTGCTAAGGAAATCCGGCAGAAGAAAACGGGTGAGCCGTATCTCTCGCTGCACTTGGCAGACCGCACCGGCGAACTGGAAGCGAAGATGTGGGACAACGTGGCCGAGGTGATGCACACCTTTGACCGTGACGACTTCGTGAAGGTAAAGGGATTACTGCAGCTCTATCAAAGCCGCAGTCAGTTCACGGTTCATAAACTTCGCCGCCTGGAAGATCACGAAGTCGAATTTGAAGACTACTTCCCCTGTTCCGACCGCAATCCGGAGGAGATGTTTGCCGAATTGCAGGGCATTATAAAAGGCATCCGGAATCCGCATTTGCATGGTTTGCTCAGCGCAATTTTTGCCGATGCCAATCTCAGCGCTTTGTACAAAATGGCGCCGGCCGCAAAGACCATTCACCACGCCTGCCGTAGCGGCTTGCTGGAGCATGTTCTTTCGCTTTGCGCTTTAGCGAGTATGACGGCCGGCCACTACCGTGATATAGACGTTGACCTGCTACTTACTGGCGTTATTCTTCACGACATCGGCAAGGTGGAGGAACTCTCCTACCGGCGCAGTTTTAGCTATAGCGCAGAAGGCCAGTTGCTAGGGCACATCATTCTCGGATTAAGATTGGTGGGCACAAAGCTCGATCACCTTCCGGATTTCCCGCCTAAGCTGCGCTCGCTGCTGGAGCACATGATCGTCAGCCATCACGGTGAGCTCGCGTTTGGTTCTCCCAAAGTGCCCATCTTTGCCGAGGCGCTGCTGCTGCATCATCTTGACAATATGGATTCCAAGATGGATGCGCTGCGAAATGCGTTGAAACGCGACCCGCACTTGGAGGGAGAATTCACGGGCTGGATCTCTTCGCTCGAACGAATTCTGCTGAAGAAAGACAAATTTCTCAAGGAAGAACCTCCGGCGCCGGTCACCGAGGGTCCTCCACCGCCCCCGATGCAAAAGCCCGCCCCGGCGCCTCCGGTGCCTGTTTCAACCGCTCCGCCGCCCGCTCCCGACCCACCCAAAAACGGTCCGCATTCGGCCCCCCAGAACACTTTGTTCGGTGACAAATTGCGCGCTGTTCTCGACCCGAATGATTAGCCGCCGAATGCTAACATTGTGAGTTGTCAGGCTCCGGGCTTCGTGCAATGGGCGGTCGTAAACCCCGCCAGGTCCGGAAGGGAGCAACGGTAGCGGCTTAGCTCGTGTGCCGCGGATCACCCGGGGTCTGGCAAATACTCATCTGCCGAACGCCAGCCCCCGTCCGCGGTACAGCATCTAATCAACATGTACCAAGTCATCGCGCGAAAGTACCGTCCGCAGAACTTTACGGAGCTGATCGGTCAGGAGCACGTTCAGAAGACGCTCGCGAACGCCATTCAGAATAACCGGCTCGCCCACGGCTACATCTTTTCCGGTCAGCGCGGCACCGGCAAGACGACGGTCGCGCGTATACTCGCCCGTTGCCTGAACTGCATAAACGGGCCAACGCCGAATCCGTGCGGCGTTTGTTCCAGTTGCACCGAGATCAGCGCCAGCAATTCCCCTGACGTGATCGAAATTGATGCCGCATCCAATCGAGGCATCAACGAAATGCGCGAGATACGCGAAAACGTTCGCTATCGCCCGGCGCGCGACCGCTATAAGGTCTTCATCGTCGACGAAGCGCATCAGATCACGAAAGAAGCCTTCAACGCGCTACTGAAAACGCTGGAAGAACCGCCGGAGTGGGTCGTCTTCATCCTCTGCACGACAGAGGCATACGAGATCCCGAACACCATCGCATCCCGTTGCCAGCACTTCACATTTCGATCCGTCGATTTTAGCGAGCTGATGCAGCGCATGCGCTACATCGTGCAGCAGGAAGGTATCGAGGCCGGCGACGAGGTGTTGTCCGTTATCGCGCAAGCTGGTGAAGGCAGCGTTCGCGACTCACTTTCCGCGCTGGATCAGGCCATCGCCTGCTGCGGCAATACGCTGGATGTCGAGAGTATACGTGCGCTGCTCGGATTGTTTGGAACGGCGTCTTTGCGAGCCGTCGCTGAAGCTGTCAATCAGCAGGACGGCAGCCGCATGCTCGGAATCGTAGACGAGCTGGAGCGCAACGGGCAAAGTCTTCAGCATTTCAGCCGCGAACTAGCCCGCTATTGGCGCAACCTGCTGGTCGCCAAGATTTCCGGCAAGTCGACGCGCCTTATTGCGGCCTCCGAAACCGAACAAAACGAGTTACTGCAAACTGCGGCTTCGTTCAGCGAAGAAGATCTGACCCGATATCTGAACCTGACGCTCGAGTTATACAAGACGCTGCAGGAATCTCTACAACCGCGCCTGCATCTGGAACTAGGGCTGGTCAAGCTGGTGCAGGCGGGTAAGCTGCAATCGATAGAAGAGGCGTTGGCCGGCTTAGGCAAGCCAGAAAAGCTCGTCGCCTCCGCGAAACCGTCTTCGCCGCGCCCGCCGGCGTTCCAGGCGCCTGCTCCTTCTAAACCGGTTCCGGAAAAAATCGCGGTCGAGCCGCCCGCAGCCACTGGCGATTTTCGCCAGGACCTATATCACGCTCTTTCGAAAGCAGGAATGGAGCACAGCGCGGACGCCGTTCAGCATAGCGACGTCAGCCTGAATGGCGGAGATGTCGTCATTCGAGCGCCCAAAGCCATGATGCTTCTGCTGAAAGATCCGGGTGTGGAGCGCATCGCCGCTCAAGTAGCCGGCAGACCCGTGCGCGTTCGGTTGGAAGCCGGTGAGAGTGTCAAGGCTGCGGCTGTTCCGATGGTTGAGAAAGCGCCATCGGGGGAAAGTGAAATTCGCCAGCGCGCACTTTCGCATCCTGGCGTCAAACGCTTTCAGGAGCTGTTTCCGGGCGCGCAGGTGCGCACCGTGCGAAATTTGAATGAGTAAGGCGAGGAATCACGAATCATGAAGATGCCGGGCAACATGCAAAACATGATGAAGCAGGCGCAAGCCATGCAGCAGAAGATGCAGGAGCAGATTGCCACCATCCGGGTGGAAGCTTCCGCCGGTGGCGGCATGGTTTCGGTAAAGATGGACGGGCACAAGAACGTGCTGGGGGTCAAGATTGATCCTGAAGTCGCCGGCGATGTCGAGATGCTGCAAGACATGGTCACGGCCGCCTTCAACGAAGCCGCCAAAAAGGTGGATGAAGAGGCACAAGGCAAGATGGGCGGCATGTTAGGCGGGCTCGGCCTTCCGCCCGGCATGTTCTAAAGAGCCTGGCAGCCGAACGATGCGTGGTCTACAGAGTCTAGGATCGCCAAGCCATCGTGCAGGCGTTGCCGGGCGTTGGGGAGAAGATGCCCGAGTTTGCTGAGCCGCTTGCGAGGCTCATTCAGGAGTGTAAGCGGTTGCCGGGCATCGGCCAGAAATCGGCCCAGCGGATTGCCTTCCATCTTCTCCGTACGCCGCGCGAGGACTCGGCCAATCTCGCGCAGGCAATTCTTGACATTAAAGACAAGCTCACGATTTGTGTGCAGTGCAATAACATCAGCGACGGCGAACTTTGCCTCTATTGCCGTGATCCGCATCGCGACCACACCCGCATCTGCGTAGTGGAGGAGCCGCACAATATCGTTCCCATCGAGACAACTCACTTCCGCGGCCTGTATCATGTGCTGCACGGGGCTTTATCGCCCTTGCGCGGCATCGGGCCGGAGCAATTGAAGATCAAAGGATTAGTTGACCGGCTGCATCGGGGCGAAGTAGAGGAGATTATCGTCGCGACGAACCCGACGGTTGAGGGTGAAGCTACTGCTGTCTATCTGTCGCGGCTGCTAAAGCCGTTGGGGCCGCGCGTGACTCGCATCGCTATGGGCATTCCGGTAGGTAGCGACCTGGAATTTGCCGACGAGGTGACCATGTCGCGCTCGCTGGAAAACCGGAGGGAGATGTAACCGCATGCACCCCGAACTAGAGTTCTTCCTGGAAGAAGCATTCCAATCCGTCGCACAGACTTCGCCCCAAATCGGACGAGTCGTGGTCGAGCCCGATTATGAAATCGCGCCCGAAGCAAAAGATGCCGGACATCTCGCAAGCGAATTGCTCCAATGCCTGCGCGAAGCGGACAGCAGCGGTCTTCCGGATACAGGTCACGAAGGATTGGAGATTGAGATCCTCGGACCCTATCGCCTGCTGCGGAAATACCTGCGGCGCATCACCCTGCACGCGGACCCCATCGAAGGCGACTGGATCGAAGTCGCGCCTCCTGGAAACTGGATATAGCAGTGTTAGTCACGATTTCCCCAGAACCGGCTCGTCCCAAATGGCTGCGCGCTCCTGCACCGGTTGGCGAGAACTATCGCGAACTGAAAGAATTGGTGACGCGGCTGGATCTTCATACTGTTTGCGAGAGCGCCGCTTGTCCGAACGTGGGTGAGTGCTGGAATCGGCGGACCGCAACATTCATGATTCTCGGCAATGTCTGCACGCGTCGCTGCGGCTTTTGTGCAGTGCAGAAAGGTGCGCCGCTCTCGGTCGACTATGACGAACCGCGGCGCGTGGCGGAAGCCTGTGCAGTGCTTGGATTGCGCTATGCAGTGATCACGAGCGTGAATCGCGACGACCGTAAAGATGGCGGCGCTGAACTCTTCGCATTAACAATACAATCAATCCGCGACGCCGTTCCGGGCTGCAAAATCGAAGTGCTGGTGCCTGATTTCCAAGGCTCGCATGCGGCCATGGATCTGGTCATGAACGCCCATCCCGATGTTCTGAATCACAATACAGAGACGGTTCCGCGTCTGTATCGGCAAGTGCGCTTAGGAGCCCGCTACGAACGTTCGCTGAACATGCTGCGCTACGCGAAACAAGTGCGGCCACATATTCCGACCAAATCAGGCTTGATGCTGGGCTTGGGCGAAACAGAGCGGGAGGTGCTGCGGGTCATGAGCGACTTGCACGATAATCATGTGGACATCTTGACGCTGGGTCAATATCTGCGGCCTTCGCAGAAGCATCTACCCATCCTGCGCTACATCCCGCAAGCGGAATTTGATGCTTACAAAGAAGCCGGCCAACGCATGGGCTTTGCTCATGTGGAAGCCGGTCCTCTGGTTCGAAGTTCGTATCATGCCGACTCGTCAGAATCGAGCGCCGCCCGCGTTCACTCCTGCAGTCACTGAATAGGCAGCGACAGTTTCGCCTCGCAGCCTGGGCCGGATGTCGCATTCTGCAGTGTCAACGTGCCATCGTGAGCTTCCGTAATCTGCCGGCTCAGCACCAGCCCGATTCCAGAACCGCCGCGTTTCGTGGTGAAGAACGGAACGAATAAGTTGTTTGTGTTCGACAAGCCGGGGCCTTCGTCCCGCACGATAATTTCAAGTGTCGACTTTGTTCTTTCGTGCCTCACGAAGACTCGGCCGCCCGTTTCCTGCGCCGCGTCGACAGCGTTGCGGATCAGGTTGATCAGCACTTGCTCAAGCTGATCGCGGTCGCCTTGGAACGTCAGCGGCGGGCACTGCTCGAAGAACACTGGCATGCGCGTCTCTAGGGCCGTGACGCGATTCAATAGCGCATTCACTTCAATCGGCGCAAACTTCGGTAGCGGTAGTTTGGCGAGCCGCGCGTAGGAACTCATGAAGCGGCTTAGCGACTCCGATCGCGCCGCGATCACGTTCAGTCCGCGCAAAGTGTCTTCCGACCAGTCGCTCGGCAACGGGTCCGCCCTCAAGAGATTCTCAAGACTTTGAGCAATTGACTTGATGGGAGTCAGTGAATTGTTCAGCTCGTGCCCGATGACGCGAACCAGTCGCTGCCAGGCCTGTAGTTCTTCCTCTCGTAGCGGTCGCGTGATGTCTGTCAGGACCAGGAGTTGATGCGGAACTCCGCCCTCGCGAAACTGGCTGCGCCGGATTTCCCAACGGCCGGTTGCGCCGGGAAAAGCGCGCGGGATGGTCTGCTCGGTGTCCCCGGCGAGGAATTCGGATAGTCCCAGCGAATCGGCATCATGCGCCAACAGGCGTTCGGCCGGTTGCGCCAGCATCCTCTCACCCGCGCGATTCACCAGCCGCAGAATCTGTTGTGGATCGAAAGCGAACACGGCCACCTCAATCTCCTCCATGACTTTGCGGAGCAGCGCTGTGGCCTCAAGCGCGCCCAAACGCTGATCGCGCAGCGTCGCGGCCATCGCATTCACTTGCAGCATGACCTCGCCCATCGGCTCGCGCGGATGGTAAACACGGCCTCTGATGGAATAGTCGCCCTCCCGCATCGCCTCTAAAAGGTTGGCCAGGGTTCGCAGCGAACCAGCCACGCGAGCGCGCGCCGCAGAAGCGAAGAACAGCCAGCAAAGAACGACTAAAAGGTCAAGGGTCCACTGGTCGCGCGCCGAGTGGTTGCCCAACGCAAGCAGAATGATGCATGTGAGAACGGCGGGAAACCCGGCCGCAAGCGCCAGCAGCAGCACGCGAACGTCATGCGTGAGTTGCCATCCTTCGCGTGCGCGCTTCATGAAGGCGGGATTGGCTAGAGCCCGAAACGCTGTAGACGTCTGTACAGAGCGCTGCGGCTCAAACCCAGTGCGCTGGCCGCATGGCTCACGTTTCCGTTGTGCCGCGCCAGCGCCTTCTTAATCAAGAACTCTTCCACTTCTTCCAGGCTCATCTGATCCAGACGCGGGGAAGCTGAACTGCCCGCCCGAAGCGCCAGATCACTCGCCTTTATCGTATGATCCTGGGCCATCAACACGGCACGTTCCACCACATGGTTCAACTCGCGCACATTGCCCTGCCAAGGATGATCGTACATCGCCTGAATCGCATTATGGTCGAAAGCAGAAATTGTTTTGCGATAACGCCGCGCATGGATTCCCAGGAAATGCGTCGCCAATGGCGCAATGTCTTCACGCCGTTCACGCAATGCAGGTACGTGAATCTCGATAGTGTTCAATCGGAAGAGCAGATCCTGGCGGAACCGGTTATTGGCGACTTCTTCGGTAAGGTTTGCATTGGTGGCGGAGATCACGCGCACATCCACTCGCTTCGTTTTCGACGAACCGACGCGCTCCATTTCGCCAATCTCCAGCACCCGCAGCAGCTTGGCTTGCAGGTTCATGGGAACGTTCGCGATCTCGTCCAGAAAGAGCGTTCCTGTGTCGGCCAATTCGAAACGGCCGACCCGATCCATCTTTGCGTCGGTAAATGCCCCTTTCACGTGACCGAATAATTCGCTCTCGAAAACGCCTTCGGCCAGGCCGCCGGCATTAACCGTAACCATCGGCTTGCCCGCGCGGCTCGATATCGCATACAAAGTACGTGCAACAACTTCTTTACCGCTACCCGGTTCACCCGTGATCAGAACGTTGGCATCGGACGGGCCCACGCGGGAGATCAGATCCAAAACCGGCTGCATGGCGGGCGCCTCTGCGATCATGGTGGGCAGATTTTCCCCGCGCAGCAGCTGATTTTCCAGCTCCAAACGCTGCCCGCGCCGAATGGCTGCACTCAATTCTAACTGCGTGCGAATAATCGAGGCAAGCCGTTCGTTCTCCCATGGCTTCTGCACGAAATCGCGAGCGCCGCGCCGCATAGCTTCGACCGCCAGGCCAATGCTGCTCCAGGCTGTCATCACAATGACGGGCAACATGGCATCGATGCTCTGGATCTTGGCGAGCAGTTCCAGCCCTTCTTCACCCGACGTGGTATCCCGCGAGTAGTTCAAATCGATCAAGGCCAAATCATATTCGCGGTGCTCGATCATCTGCAGAACCTGCTGCGGCGATTCAGCGGATTCGATTTTGTACCCCTCGTGTTTGAGAAGCAGACGCAACGCTTCCAACACGTCAGGCTGATCGTCCGCAATC
The DNA here is from genome assembly GCA_963758445.1 of Terriglobia bacterium. Lineage (GTDB taxonomy): Bacteria > Acidobacteriota > Terriglobia > Bryobacterales > Bryobacteraceae > Bog-105. The sequence continues at coordinate 7,373 of CAVWVR010000020.1, read as the reverse complement.
AGAATCCGGACTTGTGACGGGACAATGCTCATATAAGTGCGTGCCGCGGCCACTGAGGCGCGGCTCAGTTCTGCCTGATCCAGCCGTCTTCGATGTAGATGATCCGATTGCCGTATTCGGCATTCTTCTCGTTATGCGTGACCTGGATAATCGTTGTTCCCTGATCGTTCAGCCGTTTGAAGAGTTCCATGATCTCTTTTCCCTGGCTGGAGTGCAGATTTCCGGTGGGCTCGTCCGCAAGAATCAGCTTCGGGTTCGCCACCATCGCGCGCGCGATGGCCACCAATTGTTGTTGCCCGCCGGACAACTGATTCGGATACAAATCCTTCTTGCCGACCATGTTAAATCGGTCCAGGTTGTCACAGACAATAGATTCCCGCTCCGCCTTCTTCACGTTCCGATAGGACAGCGGCACCTCTAAGTTCTCGTACACCGTTAGCGAATCCAGCAGATGATAGCTCTGGAAAACAAAGCCAATGTACTTCTTGTAAAGTTCCGCCCGGTCCTTCTTGTTTAAACGATGGATAGCGTGGCCGACGAAGTCATACTCACCGGTCCAGGCGCTGTCATGCATGCCCAACAGGTGCAGCAATGTCGACTTCCCCGCTCCGGATGGTCCCATGATGGAGATAAATTCTCCCTCTTTGATATCCACATTGATTCGCCGCAGTATGTAAGTGCGGGTAGGGCCGTGTTGAAAGAACTTCTCAATATTTCGGAGTGAGATCATTAGTCGCGCATCACCCGGAACGGCGCAGGAGGCGCAGCCGGCAATGGCAATGGTACGGGCACGATGACTGTGCGTGTGCAGTGCATAAACCCTATGTTACGAGCTTCAACCGCCGAAACGATTACGTTCCTCATGCGCGAGGAAATTACGATAGCCAACAGCAGAAATCCTATCGCAAACAAGTCGACGTTGCGGGTCACGCTAGCACCTCTCGATTCTCTTCCACCACGCGGCCGTCGAACAGGTGAATCGATCGATCGGCGTAGCGCGCATAGCGCGGGTCGTGCGTCACCATGCAAATCGTGGCGCCACCGCGATGAAGTTCACGCAGCAGATCCATAACCTGCTCGCCATTCTGGGAGTCCAGGTTTCCGGTCGGCTCGTCTGCTAGAAGGATGGACGGATCGCCTGCCAGCGCTCTGGCTACGGCAACGCGCTGTTGCTGACCTCCGGAGAGTTGGGATGGATAGTGCTTGATGCGGTGAGACATGCCGACGCGTTCCAGCGCTTCGTGTACTTTTCGCTTGCGGTCGGCCGAACCCATCCCGCGATACGTAAGCGGCAGCTCGACGTTCTCATACACATTCAGGTCGCCAATCAGGTTGAATGCCTGGAAGATGAAGCCGATCTCGCGGTTGCGGATGCGCGCCCGCTCCGACAGCTTGAGGCTCTGCACCGGCTTTCCATTCAGGATGTATGTGCCCGAACTGGGGGAATCGAGTAGCCCCAGGATAGCCAGCAGCGTGGACTTTCCGCAACCGGAAGGTCCCGAGATGGACACATACTCTCCGCGCTGTATATCAATGTGGATCCCCGACAGGGCGTGTGTTTCCACCTCGTCCGTTACAAAGACCTTGGTCACGCCGTCTAAGTGGATCAATGGATCTGCTGCGTTCATCGTTTCGGGTACCTTTCTCCTAAGTCACAAGCTCTAAAGCGACGCTTAATAATTGTTTACGCGCGTGGCAATCTATTGGTTCAAACGAATTCTCGGGTAGGTCTCGTACTGCGACATGTCGGACAGGATCACGCGGTCCCCCACTCGAAGTCCTTCGACCACTTCGATGGTATTCACCGATGCGCGGCCTAGCTTCACGTTTACTCGCTCCGCGCTCTTGCCATCCGGTGACATCTTGAAAAGCCCGATCGTGGCTCCCTGCTCTCCCGATACCGGCCGGTCAACGAAAACAACATCGGCGAGATGCATGATCTCAATGGTGCCGTCGACGCTCAACTCGGCACGCGCGCCGGTCGGCAGCGGGCCATGTAAGGTCACGTCAACTCCGACTGTGCCGTTTGTGGCGGATGGATCAATTCGGGTCACACGTCCCGGAACAACGCCGTTGCGCGTGTCGATGGTCGCATCCTGGCCAATGCGCACATCTTTCATTTGTGTCTCGGCAATTTGCAGCACGGCTTTCAGCCTGGTCGGGTCGGCAACTTTAGCCAGCAGAGTTCCCTGCGGCACGCGCTGACCCACTTCGACATCCACTTCCTGCAGCACGCCATCTACCCCGGCGCGAATAGTAAGTTGATCTACCTGCTTACGCTTCAGTTCGTAAGCTGCGTGTGCGCTCTCAACGGTTACTTCCTGCGCTTCAATCTGCGCCTTGATGGCCGCGTCCTGAATCCCGAGCCGCTCCTTCTGCAGCGCTACCCGGTTTTGCAGCTGATTAGCTTGATCGACCGACAGCTTGGACGTGAGCTCGCTCTGTAGATTCAGTCGTGTGAGTTCCAGATCCTTGTCTGCGGTCAATTTGGCTTGCGTGTGTTGCGACTCCAGTTCGGCAAGGCTGGCGCGCTGATCGAGTTTGTCACTCTCCAGCTTTATCTTGATGTTGGCAAGATTGGCCTGCTCCTGCTTCCAGGTCCACTCGGCTGTCTCGGCATCCAATTCGAGATCCGGATTACTCAGAACCATAATCACGTCATTCGCTCTTATGGGATCTTGCGATGCGCGGCGCACAATTTGAACCACGCGCGAATCGACAGCGGCGTTGATGAAGTAAATCTCCTCCGGCTTCAACGCGCCCAGGCCGTGAACCTGCAGTTCCATCGGCCCGCGCCGGACAGTTCCCGGCCATAAACCGCTCATGTCGACAGACGGGGCGGCTGGTTTCAAACGGGCGAGAGCGACAGTGGCGCCGCCCACCGCGAGTGCGACGGCTGCAATAATTGCGATGCGCTTTATACGCCTTTTGCGCGCGACTTCTTTTCCACGAGGGACATCCATGAATTTCTATCCTTTGTATGGCACCTTGCCGACCATACCCGATCCTTCAACTAAATCAACTATTTCGGGCGTATTGACAACCTAGCAGGTTGCGTTTGTGTTCGCTTGTGGGACAGAAGTGCTTGCGTTCGAACGGGCGAGAGCCTCCTTTGCAACCTGTGCGGCTCCCTGCCCTTACCGGATACTCCCAGGGCTCAGGCGGATCGATTGCTGCCGCGAAGCGCCTCGTTGTAACATGGCGGGCGGTGTGCCCCGTTTGCCAATCCCAGGAAGTGAGCAGATCGAAATCGTGGCGGCCAGGGGACCTCTTCATGCGCTGCTGGGGCATGCGGGCCTGGCGTTGCCGCGAATGCAGGAGCCGCTTCTACCTGCCAAAAAACATCGATCAAAAGCTGATGGCGGAGCGCGCGTGGATCAAGGATAAACAGAAGGCCCGCTCTAAGGTGCGAAGGAAGAGGAAATCGTAGCCTTGCGGCGGCCTTACTCGTCTTGTTCGTCGGGATCGCACAGCCCATCGATCTACCCTGCTGATCGGTATAATTCAACCATGGTTGAGGCGACGGAAAAGATTTGGTACAACGGCCGGTTTATCCCGTGGAATGACGCGAAAATACATGTTCTTTCGCATGTCATCAGCTACGGCAGCTCCGTTTTTGAAGGCATTCGCTGCTACGACACGCCGCGCGGTCCGGCGATCTTTCGCGCCCGCGAACATGCCCAGCGGCTTCTCGATTCCGCCAAGATCTATCGCATGGAGTTGCCCTACGACGTTGACGAACTGGTTGCCGGTTTTGTCGACACGGTTCGCGAAAGCAAGCTGCACGATTGCTACATCCGTCCTATCGTGTTGCGCGGCTACGGCGATGTTGGTGTCCTACCCCGCGAGAACCCAATTGAGACTTACATCGCCTGTTACCCATGGGGCCGCTACCTGGGCGATGAGGCTATCAAGGGCGGAGTCGATGTTTGCGTCTCTTCTTGGACTCGCATTGCTCCCAATACGCTGCCTGCTCTGGCAAAGGCGGGCGCCAATTACATGAATTCGCAACTCATCCGGATGGAAGCCGATATCAACGGCTACTCGGAAGGAATCGCGTTGGACGAAGCCGGCTACGTCAGCGAAGGATCCGGCGAAAATCTGTTCCTGGTGCGTAATGGCAAGATCATCACTCCGCCGCTAGGCGCTTCGGTGCTGCCCGGCATCACTCGAGACACGATCGTTACCATCGCCGGGCAACTCGGAATCCCGATTGTCGAGACCATCATTCCGCGCGAAATGCTCTACATCGCAGACGAGGTATTTTTCTCCGGCACGGCGGCTGAAGTCACGCCGATTCGCTCCGTCGACCGCGTCACGGTTGGGACCGGTCGGCGCGGTCCCATCACAGAACGGATACAGAGCCGATATTTTGAAATTGTGAAGGGTGAAACAGAGGACGAATTCGGCTGGCTCACTGCGGTAGCCGGGGTGCCCGAACCAGTGACCGCCTGAGGACGGCGGATTACAGGATTGCAAAAGACAATCAGGGCAGCCAGCGTGCTTATGAACCGTAGGTTCTTTAGCTCAGCTTACTGCCCTGATTTCTTGGACGACCCGTTCAGGCTGTCCAATCCCAAACTTTTGTCTGGCGCGAAAACTCTGCCCGCAGCCACCTCCCCCGAGATTACCTGCCGACCTAGCGCCCGCGCCAAATCTACTTATGTTTGTAACTGAACCGCCATCGGATTGCCAGCAGGAAGTTGCCGCCTTAGGGGTCTTTTCAACACCTTTTATCTTTCCTGTTTAGTGGCACTTGCAGATGAGCGCTTGTGCGTATCATGTGAAAAAAACAAGGATGCATAGTAATGTCTGATCGGCCTCGCGCCCCGAAACAAAAAACGATGTTGGGTCGATTGCCGGGCTCGTCGGCAATCGTCCAGGTCGACTTTAATGGCACTGTCAGCGCCGTGGACGAACTAATTCGGCCACCGGAGATCGATCATTGGCTCGCGCCGGGGTTTATTGACGTGCAAGTGAATGGATTCGGGGGGGTGGATTACAACGATCCTGTCGCCACATCTGAGCAGATCGCCGCTTCCATTCGCCGTATGTTCTCTACCGGCGTGACGCGCTTTTTCGCAACCGTCATCACAGCGTCGGAAGAACGCTTAACCGCTACCATCCGCAATCTCGCCCGGGCAAAAGAGGAGTTTCAGCGGAACGGAATGCCCGAGGCGCACGCGATGGAGGCGTTTCACATCGAGGGTCCACATATCTCGCCCGAAGACGGTCCGCGTGGCGCTCATCCGCGCGAGCACGTCCGCCCTCCCGATTTCGAGGAGTTTCAGCGCTGGCAGGAAGCTGCCCAGGGAAATATCAGATTGGTTACTGTTTCGCCTGAGTGGGAGCAAACGCCTGGATACATCGCACAGCTGGTCCGCTGCGGCGTGGTAGCCAGCGTCGGCCATACCAAAGCGACCGCCGATCAGATGCAAGCTGCCGTTGAGGCGGGCGCCACCATGTCCACGCACCTCGGCAATGCCGCGCACCCGCTACTGCCAAAAATTCAGAACTACATCTGGGATCAATTGGCCCAAGACAAGCTGTCGGCCAGCTTCATAGTCGACGGTATTCACATTCCGGCGGCGTTTCTTCGCACTGCCGTCCGGGCCAAAGGCGCTGAACGTTGCGTGCTGGTAACAGATGCCGTTATGCCCGCTATGTGCGCTCCCGGACCCTATCGGCTAGGCGAAGTGGATGTGGAATTGCGTTCCGACGGGAGCGTTGTCATGCCCGGCACCACACGGTTGGCAGGCTCGGCGCTTCGCATGGATGAGGCCATCGGAAACGCAGTTCGAATGGGCCAGCTTTCCTTGCGCGACGCGGTGACAATGGCAACTACAAATGCGGCGAGAGTGGCGCGTATTGCGGGCAGACATCGTGGGATCGCAGCCGGTGAAAAAGCCGACTTGGTAAAGTTCCGTTGGGACGAGACCGCGCACCGGCTTACAGTTCTAGAAACAGTTGTGTCCGGTGCATCGGTCTACAGCATCTAGAAATTAGTTCAAGAAGTCAAAACTGTACTGGAGAAGATCTATATGGCGTTTACGCTGCCCCCTTTGCCCTATCCGGAAGACGCATTGGAGCCCTACATCGACAAGACCACGATGCAGATCCATCATGACAAGCATCACGGAACCTATGTCACAAATTTGAATAAGGCGTTGGAATCCGCGCCGGATTTGCAGAACAAGACAATCGAGGAACTGCTTGCGAATAATCTCGGGAGTATCCCGGAATCAATTAAGACGGCGGTTCGCAATAACGGCGGCGGACACGCCAATCACTCGCTTTTCTGGACGCTGATGAAGCCGAACGGCGGTGGGTCGCCAACCGGGAACATACAGGACGTGATCAGCTCGAATTTCGGCGGCTTCGATTCGTTTAAAGAGAAATTCAACGCAGCCGCGACCGGCCGGTTTGGCTCCGGTTGGGCCTGGCTGGTGCAGGACGGCTCAGGCAAATTCGAGATCTTGTTAACTGCCAATCAGGACAGTCCACTCATGGACGGCAAGACGCCGATTTTGGGCTTGGATGTTTGGGAGCACGCTTATTATCTGAAGTACCAGAACCGGCGGCCGGAATACATTGGCGCCTGGTGGAACGTTGTGAATTGGGACGAAGTCAACAAGCAAATAAAGTAGGCGCTCACTTCACAATTAGATCGAGTTTTCGCAATTCGGCTCTGGTGCGCTCAAGCGAGGTGTGGTGCAAAGCCGTGAAGCCGAGGTTCCGCGCCACGTCGACGAAGATCTCGCGGTCGTCGATGTAGATCGATTCCTCAGCCGTCACTTGCGCCAGGTTCAAGGCGAGGCGCCAGATCTCCAGATCCGGCTTGCGGAAGTGGACATAGTGCGAGATCACCATGAAATCCGCCACTTCCCGCAAGCCGAATTTGCCGATGCGATGCTCGGTAATGCCTCGCCCTTCATTGCTGATAAGTCCGAGTTTCAAGCCGTTTTCCCGCTTCACTTTAGCCATGAACTCGATGTTTTCCGGCCATGCGGTGGAGGCGTTATACGTGTAGCTCCGGATCTCATCGAGCGTGAAGCCCCGCGGCACATTGAAGAACACGTACTCGAGATAGCTCTCAAAGCTCATGTAGCCGCGCTCGTAACTATCGAACATCAGGTGATGGCGGCTTTCGACGCTATCTTCTTCGATACCGAAGTGCTCGGCAAGACGCTTTCTCAGCTTCGTATCCCAGCCGTTTGTTCCCAGAACACCACCGATGTCGCTATATAAGGCGCGGAATCTCGGATGAGGCATGGATATAGCGTGCCACAGCGGACTCGCGTCTGTGGGCTGGTTTAGAATTAAATAGTCCTCAAGGGCGCGTAGCTCAGCTGGTTAGAGCGCCTGCTTCACAC
>CAVWVR010000019.1:0-598792 GCA_963758445.1 Terriglobia bacterium | reverse complement strand
TTTTGCGATAACGCCGCGCATGGATTCCCAGGAAATGCGTCGCCAATGGCGCAATGTCTTCACGCCGTTCACGCAATGCAGGTACGTGAATCTCGATAGTGTTCAATCGGAAGAGCAGATCCTGGCGGAACCGGTTATTGGCGACTTCTTCGGTAAGGTTTGCATTGGTGGCGGAGATCACGCGCACATCCACTCGCTTCGTTTTCGACGAACCGACGCGCTCCATTTCGCCAATCTCCAGCACCCGCAGCAGCTTGGCTTGCAGGTTCATGGGAACGTTCGCGATCTCGTCCAGAAAGAGCGTTCCTGTGTCGGCCAATTCGAAACGGCCGACCCGATCCATCTTTGCGTCGGTAAATGCCCCTTTCACGTGACCGAATAATTCGCTCTCGAAAACGCCTTCGGCCAGGCCGCCGGCATTAACCGTAACCATCGGCTTGCCCGCGCGGCTCGATATCGCATACAAAGTACGTGCAACAACTTCTTTACCGCTACCCGGTTCACCCGTGATCAGAACGTTGGCATCGGACGGGCCCACGCGGGAGATCAGATCCAAAACCGGCTGCATGGCGGGCGCCTCGGCGATCATGGTGGGCAGATTTTCCCCGCGCAGCAGCTGATTTTCCAGCTCCAAACGCTGCCCGCGCCGAATGGCTGCACTCAATTCTAACTGCGTGCGAATAATCGAGGCAAGCCGTTCGTTCTCCCATGGCTTCTGCACGAAATCGCGAGCGCCGCGTCGCATAGCTTCGACCGCCAGGCCTATGCTGCTCCAGGCGGTCATCACAATGACGGGCAACATGGCGTCGATACTCTGGATCTTCGCGAGCAGTTCCAGCCCTTCCTCACCAGAGGTGGTATCGCGCGAGTAATTCAGATCGATCAAGGCCAAATCATACTCGCGGTGCTCGATCATCTGCAGAACCTGCTGCGGCGATTCAGCGGATTCGATTTTGTACCCCTCGTGTTTGAGAAGCAGACGCAACGCTTCCAACACGTCAGGCTGATCGTCCGCAATCAGAATCCGGACTTGTGACGGGACAATGCTCATATAAGTGCGTGCCGCGGCCACTGAGGCGCGGCTCAGTTCTGCCTGATCCAGCCGTCTTCGATGTAGATGATCCGATTGCCGTATTCGGCATTCTTCTCGTTATGCGTGACCTGGATAATCGTTGTTCCCTGATCGTTCAGCCGTTTGAAGAGTTCCATGATCTCTTTTCCCTGGCTGGAGTGCAGATTTCCGGTGGGCTCGTCCGCAAGAATCAGCTTCGGGTTCGCCACCATCGCGCGCGCGATGGCCACCAATTGTTGTTGCCCGCCGGACAACTGATTCGGATACAAATCCTTCTTGCCGACCATGTTAAATCGGTCCAGGTTGTCACAGACAATAGATTCCCGCTCCGCCTTCTTCACGTTCCGATAGGACAGCGGCACCTCTAAGTTCTCGTACACCGTTAGCGAATCCAGCAGATGATAGCTCTGGAAAACAAAGCCAATGTACTTCTTGTAAAGTTCCGCCCGGTCCTTCTTGTTTAAACGATGGATAGCGTGGCCGACGAAGTCATACTCACCGGTCCAGGCGCTGTCATGCATGCCCAACAGGTGCAGCAATGTCGACTTCCCCGCTCCGGATGGTCCCATGATGGAGATAAATTCTCCCTCTTTGATATCCACATTGATTCGCCGCAGTATGTAAGTGCGGGTAGGGCCGTGTTGAAAGAACTTCTCAATATTTCGGAGTGAGATCATTAGTCGCGCATCACCCGGAACGGCGCAGGAGGCGCAGCCGGCAATGGCAATGGTACGGGCACGATGACTGTGCGTGTGCAGTGCATAAACCCTATGTTACGAGCTTCAACCGCCGAAACGATTACGTTCCTCATGCGCGAGGAAATTACGATAGCCAACAGCAGAAATCCTATCGCAAACAAGTCGACGTTGCGGGTCACGCTAGCACCTCTCGATTCTCTTCCACCACGCGGCCGTCGAACAGGTGAATCGATCGATCAGCGTAGCGCGCATAGCGCGGGTCGTGCGTCACCATGCAAATCGTGGCGCCACCGCGATGAAGTTCACGCAGCAGATCCATAACCTGCTCGCCATTCTGGGAGTCCAGGTTTCCGGTCGGCTCGTCTGCTAGAAGGATGGACGGATCGCCTGCCAGCGCTCTGGCTACGGCAACGCGCTGTTGCTGACCTCCGGAGAGTTGGGATGGATAGTGCTTGATGCGGTGAGACATGCCGACGCGTTCCAGCGCTTCGTGTACTTTTCGCTTGCGGTCGGCCGAACCCATCCCGCGATACGTAAGCGGCAGCTCGACGTTCTCATACACATTCAGGTCGCCAATCAGATTGAATGCCTGGAAGATGAAGCCGATCTCGCGGTTGCGGATGCGCGCCCGCTCCGACAGCTTGAGGCTCTGCACCGGCTTTCCATTCAGGATGTATGTGCCCGAACTGGGGGAATCGAGTAGCCCCAGGATAGCCAGCAGCGTGGACTTTCCGCAACCGGAAGGTCCCGAAATGGACACATACTCTCCGCGCTGTATATCAATGTGGATCCCCGACAGGGCGTGTGTTTCGACCTCGTCCGTTACAAAGACCTTGGTCACGCCATCTAAGTGGATCAATGGATCTGCTGCGTTCATCGTTTCGGGTACCTTTCTCCTAAGTCACAAGCTCTAAAGCGACGCTTAATAATTGTTTACGCGCGTGGCAATCTATTGGTTCAAACGAATTCTCGGGTAGGTCTCGTACTGCGACATGTCGGACAGGATCACGCGGTCCCCCACTCGAAGCCCTTCGACCACTTCGATGGTGTTCACCGATGCGCGGCCCAGCTTCACATTTACTCGCTCCGCGCTCTTCCCATCCGGCGACATCTTGAAGAGCCCGATCGTGGCTCCCTGCTCTCCCGATACCGGCCGGTCAACGAAAACAACATCGGCGAGATGCATGATCTCAATGGTGCCGTCGACGCTCAACTCGGCACGCGCGCCGGTCGGCAGCGGGCCATGTAAGGTCACGTCAACTCCGACTGTGCCGTTTGTGGCGGATGGATCAATTCGGGTCACACGTCCCGGAACAACGCCGTTGCGCGTGTCGATGGTCGCATCCTGGCCAATGCGCACATCTTTCATTTGTGTTTCCGCAATTTGCAGCACGGCTTTCAGCCTGGTCGGGTCGGCAACTTTCGCCAGCAGAGTTCCCTGCGGCACGCGCTGACCCACTTCGACATCCACTTCCTGCAGCACGCCATCTACCCCGGCGCGAATAGTAAGTTGATCTACCTGCTTACGCTTCAGTTCGTAAGCTGCGTGTGCGCTCTCAACGGTTACTTCCTGCGCTTCAATCTGCGCCTTGATGGCCGCGTCCTGAATCCCGAGCCGCTCCTTCTGCAGCGCTACCCGGTTCTGGAGCTGATTGGCTTGATCGACCGACAGCTTGGACGTGAGCTCGCTCTGTAGATTCAGTCGTGTTAGTTCCAGATCCTTGTCGGCGGTCAATTTGGCTTGCGTGTGTTGCGACTCCAGTTCGGCAAGACTGGCGCGCTGATCGAGTTTGTCACTCTCCAGCTTTATCTTGATGTTGGCAAGATTGGCCTGCTCCTGCTTCCAGGTCCACTCGGCTGTCTCGGCATCCAATTCGAGATCCGGATTACTCAGAACCATAATCACGTCATTCGCTCTTATGGGATCTTGCGATGCGCGGCGCACAATTTGAACCACGCGCGAATCGACAGCGGCGTTGATGAAGTAAATCTCCTCCGGCTTCAACGCGCCCAGGCCGTGAACCTGCAGTTCCATCGGCCCGCGCCGGACAGTTCCCGGCCATAAACCGCTCATGTCGACAGACGGGGCGGCTGGTTTCAAACGGGCGAGAGCGACAGTGGCGCCGCCCACCGCGAGTGCGACGGCTGCAATAATTGCGATGCGCTTTATACGCCGTTTGCGCGCGACTTCTTTTCCACGAGGGACATCCATGAATTTCTATCCTTTGTATGGCACCTTGCCGACCATACCCGATCCTTCAACTAAATCAACTATTTCGGGCGTATTGACAACCTAGCAGGTTGCGTTTGTGTTCGCTTGTGGGACAGAAGTGCTTGCGTTCGAACGGGCGAGAGCCTCCTTTGCAACCTGTGCGGCTCCCTGCCCTTACCGGATACTCCCAGGGCTCAGGCGGATCGATTGCTGCCGCGAAGCGCCTCGTTGTAACATGGCGGGCGGTGTGCCCCGTTTGCCAATCCCAGGAAGTGAGCAGATCGAAATCGTGGCGGCCAGGGGACCTCTTCATGCGCTGCTGGGGCATGCGGGCCTGGCGTTGCCGCGAATGCAGGAGCCGCTTCTACCTGCCAAAAAACATCGATCAAAAGCTGATGGCGGAGCGCGCGTGGATCAAGGATAAACAGAAGGTCCGCTCTAAGGTGCGAAGGAAGAGGAAATCGTAGCCTTGCGGCGGCCTTACTCGTCTTGTTCGTCGGGATCGCACAGCCCATCGATCTACCCTGCTGATCGGTATAATTCAACCATGGTTGAGGCGACGGAAAAGATTTGGTACAACGGCCGGTTTATCCCGTGGAATGACGCGAAAATACATGTTCTTTCGCATGTCGTCAGCTACGGCAGCTCCGTTTTTGAAGGCATTCGCTGCTACGACACGCCGCGCGGTCCGGCGATCTTTCGCGCCCGCGAACATGCCCAGCGGCTTCTCGATTCCGCCAAGATCTATCGCATGGAGTTGCCCTACGATGTCGACGAACTGGTTGCCGGTTTTGTCGACACGGTTCGCGAAAGCAAGCTGCACGATTGCTACATCCGTCCTATCGTGTTGCGCGGCTACGGCGATGTTGGTGTCCTACCCCGCGAGAACCCAATTGAGACTTACATCGCCTGTTACCCATGGGGCCGCTACCTGGGCGATGAGGCTATCAAGGGCGGAGTCGATGTTTGCGTCTCTTCTTGGACTCGCATTGCTCCCAATACGCTGCCTGCTCTGGCAAAGGCGGGCGCCAATTACATGAATTCGCAACTCATCCGGATGGAAGCCGATATCAACGGCTACTCGGAAGGAATCGCGTTGGACGAAGCCGGCTACGTCAGCGAAGGATCCGGCGAAAATCTATTCCTGGTGCGTAATGGCAAGATCATCACTCCGCCGCTAGGCGCTTCGGTGCTGCCCGGCATCACTCGAGACACGATCGTTACCATCGCCGGGCAACTCGGAATCCCGATTGTCGAGACCATCATCCCGCGCGAAATGCTCTACATCGCAGACGAGGTATTTTTCTCCGGCACGGCGGCTGAAGTCACGCCGATTCGCTCCGTCGACCGCGTCACGGTTGGAGCCGGTCAACGCGGACCCATCACAGAACAGATACAGAGCCGATATTTTGAAATTGTGAAGGGTGAAACAGAGGACGAATTCGGCTGGCTCACTGCGGTAGCCGGGGTGCCCGAACCAGTGACCGCCTGAGGACGGCGGATTACAGGATTGCAAAAGACAATCAGGGCAGCCAGCGTGCTTATGAACCGTGGGTTCTTTAGCTCAGCTTACTGCCCTGATTTCTTGGACGACCCGTTCAGGCTGTCCAATCCCAAACTTTTGTCTGGCGCGAAAACTCTGCCCGCAGCCACCTCCCCCGAGATTACCTGCCGACCTAGCGCCCGCGCCAAATCTACTTATGTTTGTAACTGAACCGCCATCGGATTGCCAGCAGGAAGTTGCCGCCTTAGGGGTCTTTTCAACACCTTTTATCTTTCCTGTTTAGTGGCACTTGCAGATGAGCGCTTGTGCGTATCATGTGAAAAAAACAAGGATGCATAGTAATGTCTGATCGGCCTCGCGCCATTCCGAAACAAAAAACGATGTTGGGTCGATTGCCGGGCTCGTCGGCAATCGTCCAGGTCGACTTTAATGGCACTGTCAGCGCCGTGGACGAACTAATTCGGCCACCGGAGATCGATCATTGGCTCGCGCCCGGGTTTATTGACGTGCAAGTGAATGGATTCGGGGGGGTGGATTACAACGATCCTGTCGCCACATCTGAGCAGATCGCCGCTTCCATTCGCCGCATGTTCTCTACCGGCGTGACGCGCTTTTTCGCAACCGTCATCACAGCGTCGGAAGAACGCTTAACCGCTACCATCCGCAATCTCGCCCGGGCAAAAGAGGAGTTTCAGCGGAACGGAATGCCCGAGGCGCATGCGATGGAGGCGTTTCACATCGAGGGTCCACATATCTCGCCCGAAGACGGTCCGCGTGGCGCTCATCCGCGCGAGCATGTCCGCCCTCCCGATTTCGAGGAGTTTCAGCGCTGGCAGGAAGCTGCCCAGGGAAATATCAGATTGGTTACTGTTTCGCCTGAGTGGGAGCAAACGCCTGGATACATCGCACAGCTGGTCCGCTGCGGCGTGGTAGCCAGCGTCGGCCATACCAAAGCGACCGCCGATCAGATGCAAGCTGCCGTTGAGGCGGGCGCCACCATGTCCACGCACCTCGGCAATGCCGCGCACCCGCTACTGCCAAAAATTCAGAACTACATCTGGGATCAATTGGCCCAAGACAAGCTGTCGGCCAGCTTCATTGTCGACGGTATTCACATTCCGGCGGCGTTTCTTCGCACTGCCGTCCGGGCCAAAGGCGCTGAACGTTGCGTGCTGGTAACAGATGCCGTTATGCCCGCTATGTGCGCTCCCGGACCCTATCGGCTAGGCGAAGTGGATGTGGAATTGCGTTCCGACGGGAGCGTTGTCATGCCCGGCACCACACGGTTGGCAGGCTCGGCGCTTCGCATGGATGAGGCCATCGGAAACGCAGTTCGAATGGGCCAGCTTTCCTTGCGCGACGCGGTGACAATGGCAACTACAAATGCGGCGAGAGTGGCGCGTATTGCGGGCAGACATCGTGGGATCGCAGCCGGTGAAAAAGCCGACTTGGTAAAGTTCCGTTGGGACGAGACCGCGCACCGGCTTACAGTTCTAGAAACAGTTGTGTCCGGTGCATCGGTCTACAGCATCTAGAAATTAGTTCAAGAAGTCAAAACTGTACTGGAGAAGATCTATATGGCGTTTACGCTGCCCCCTTTGCCCTATCCGGAAGACGCATTGGAGCCCTACATCGACAAGACCACGATGCAGATCCATCATGACAAGCATCACGGAACCTATGTCACAAATTTGAATAAGGCGTTGGAATCCGCGCCGGATTTGCAGAACAAGACAATCGAGGAACTGCTTGCGAATAATCTCGGGAGTATCCCGGAATCAATTAAGACGGCGGTTCGCAATAACGGCGGCGGACACGCCAATCACTCGCTTTTCTGGACGCTGATGAAGCCGAACGGCGGTGGGTCGCCAACCGGGAACATACAGGACGTGATCAGCTCGAATTTCGGCGGCTTCGATTCGTTTAAAGAGAAATTCAACGCAGCCGCGACCGGCCGGTTTGGCTCCGGTTGGGCCTGGCTGGTGCAGGACGGCTCAGGCAAATTCGAGATCTTGTCGACTGCCAATCAGGACAGTCCACTCATGGACGGCAAGACGCCGATTTTGGGCTTGGATGTTTGGGAGCACGCTTATTATCTGAAGTACCAGAACCGGCGGCCGGAATACATTGGCGCCTGGTGGAACGTTGTGAATTGGGACGAAGTCAACAAGCAAATAAAGTAGGCGCTCACTTCACAATTAGATCGAGTTTTCGCAATTCGGCTCTGGTGCGCTCAAGCGAGGTGTGGTGCAAAGCCGTGAAGCCGAGGTTCCGCGCCACGTCGACGAAGATCTCGCGGTCGTCGATGTAGATCGATTCCTCAGCCGTCACTTGCGCCAGGTTCAAGGCGAGGCGCCAGATCTCCAGATCCGGCTTGCGGAAGTGGACATAGTGCGAGATCACCATGAAATCCGCCACTTCCCGCAAGCCGAATTTGCCGATGCGATGCTCGGTAATGCCTCGCCCTTCATTGCTGATAAGTCCGAGTTTCAAGCCGTTTTCCCGCTTCACTTTAGCCATGAACTCGATGTTTTCCGGCCATGCGGTGGAGGCGTTATACGTGTAGCTTCGGATCTCATCGAGCGTGAAGCCCCGCGGCACATTGAAGAACACGTACTCGAGATAGCTCTCAAAGCTCATGTAGCCGCGCTCGTAACTATCGAACATCAGGTGATGGCGGCTTTCGACGCTATCTTCTTCGATACCGAAGTGCTCGGCAAGACGCTTTCTCAGCTTCGTATCCCAGCCGTTTGTTCCCAGAACACCACCGATGTCGCTATATAAGGCGCGGAATCTCGGATGAGGCATGGATATAGCGTGCCACAGCGGACTCGCGTCTGTGGGCTGGTTTAGAATCAAAGAGTCCTCAGGGGCGCGTAGCTCAGCTGGTTAGAGCGCCTGCTTCACACGCAGGAGGCCCGGGGTTCGAGTCCCTGCGCGCCCACCATCTGCCGGCTCTAGGCTCGCCGGGACCCTAGATAGACGTCTCCACGGTGTGCTTCGGACTCGCATACTTGCCTTCCCCGGCCGAAGCCTCAGTAGAGCCCGCATTCAGCAGCTTACCCATAAGCGGAAGGCTGGGATAATTGGCCTCGACATAATCCACCCCCAATGAGGTCAATGCAAACGCGGCGCCGTCGTCGTGGGTGATGTACTTCTTGCTCCGTAGATACCAGATAGTGAAATCGAGGTATTCGCGCGGGAATCCCATCTGCGACTCTAAATCGAGCAACGAAACCGACGGGTTGTGTATGTTACCTCGGCACTTTTTATAGAGCAGAGAGAGGACTGCGAGGCGACGGTTCATTTCTCCCTCGATGCCGTCCAAAAAGTCCACGGATTCGAAAATCTCATGAGGACGCGCGGGTCTCGCTCTCAGAAATTCGTCATACTGCGCCCGCCGCATCGGCTCGGATAGCACTTCGTAGGCGCGGTTTAACAGCAGGAATTTTTCCACATCGCCTGTTTCCAGATTGTCTGGATGATAGCGGCTTGCCAGGAACCGGTAGACGCGCTGAACCGTATCCGACTGCGCGTTGGGACTGATCTGCAGAAATTCGTAGTAATCTCGCGCATCCTCCATTTCGGGGCTGGAGCCCGTCTTGCGGCTTGATTCGTCAAGGTCGAGTCCAACATGCCAAAGGTTGCCTCTACGCGCAGAGTGGCGGACGATGCCGTACCCCGTCGGATCCCCGTCCTCAGCTTGGATATACAGAAGCGTGCCGGTCCGGACCTCCAGAGAACAGCGAATCCCCACTCCCGAATCCGATACATCCGACCCCGGAACCTGGGCCGAGTGAGTTATGCCATTTTCATCCTGCCAGGAAATGGAGTATGTCTTCTCAAGAGGTTTTCTGTTCGCGCGACGTTTGTTTCCTTGCATCCGATAGGCCCTATATCCTTTATCGGCCGTTCAGAAGATTGTGTTCCCAGGCATTTGCGGTTATCTAACACGGTAAAGCCGAATCAGCCGCGCAATGTTCAAGCAGGACACTGTTGGAGGCCAGTTCGCAGCTTCGTGCAAATTGACGAGCTATCGCACGCCCCCGGTATTGACGACCTTTAAGCTTTCCTCCGGGAACGTGCCTTGCAGCAACTTCGTTCCCTCGAACCATTGACAGCGGACCCTGCCAGTCCCTTTGCCGAAGATGTGCTCCTCTTCCACGACTGTCATGTCCGGACCACCTGATTTCAGGCACACTACGGTTCCGGCTTCAAGCGATATAGCCATGCTGCCGATTATATGGTTTTGCCGTCGGGGGCAGGTCGCGAAGAAAGATGACTGCACGGTCAACGAGAAAGTTCGGTGCTGGCTATCATTGAGTTATGGCTGCCCTGGTGACTTTGAAGTCTTCCGCGTCAACAGCAGACCCGACGGCGCTTGCGGCCAAGGAGTCGCGGCTTTTCGATGAATTGCGCGCGCTGGGGCGCGTCATCATCGCTTATTCCGGCGGCACGGATTCGGCTTATCTGGCTTGGGCTGCGCATCAGGTGTTGGGTGATGCAGCCGTCGCCATCACAGCCGATTCGGCATCGATACCGGCTTCTCACAAACGAGATGCGGCCGCATTTGCGCGCGAATGCGGGTTCCGCCATGAATTTGTGGACACGCACGAATTCGAGAATCCGGACTACGTCAAGAACGACAAAGACCGTTGCTTTCATTGCAAGGACGAGTTGTTTTACGTGCTGGAAGCCTATGCGGCGCAGCACGGATATAGCCACATCGTTTATGGCGTGAACAAGGACGATTTGGGCGACTATCGTCCCGGCCAGCGCGCCGCCAAGTTGCACAGCGTGAAGGCCCCGCTGGTAGAGGCAGGGTTGACCAAAGAAGAAATTCGAGAGCTATCGCGCCGCGCCGGGCTTTCCACCTGGGACCGGCCGGCGGCTGCCTGTTTGAGTTCGCGTATTCCCTACGGGACGCCAGTGACGGTCGAGACGATACGGACTATCGAAGAAGGGGAAGAAGCGATACGGGCACTCGGGTTCAGGCAATTTCGGGTTCGATTCCACGGCGATCTGGTGCGAATTGAGATTGCCAAAGATGAGTTGCCGAACGCGTTGACCGCGGAATCAGCCCAAGCGTTCAGCAAGATCTTCCGGCAACTTGGATTCCTGTACGTGACGCTCGATTTAGAAGGGTATCGGCAGGGTTCGCTGAACGCGGCGCTCGGAAGCGAGGTTAACTCGATTTCGATTCCGAGGAAGTAGTTGAAGCGGCAGGCGCATCCGATTTCTTTGTAGTAGATTCCGACGAACCCTCCGACTTCGATCCGCTATCCGACTTAGAGCCACCCTCCGCCTTAGCGCCAGCGTCCGATTTAGTGGTGGAACCGTTCTCCGACGGTTGCGCGGACTTGTTCCCGCCCTTGGCGTAATCGTTGACGTACCAGCCGCTGCCTTTAAACTGCAGAGCGGATACCGAAATCAGACGATGCACCGGGCCGCCGCACTTCTCGTGCGTGGTGAGGGGTTCGTCCACGAACTTTTGCATTACTTCGAACTTGTCGCCGCATTTCTCGCAAGCGTACTCGTAGAGAGGCATCCTATTCCTAGTTCTGGGGCTGCTGCGGAGCCTTGCGGATGATGGGCGGCGGCTGATTGATAACCGGGCCGTTTACCGCGGTACTTAGCTCGGCGATGGTCGTTTTGCCGGTTACCAGGTCGATGGACTGCTTCAGCAGATTATCCTCGGCGGTTTTGGGAGCAGTGCCGGGAATGGGATTTCCGTTCTCATCCAGTTCCGGCGAGTTATCGTTTTCGGCAACCTGCACGCTGGGAACGACGCCGGTGTCCTGAATCGCTTTGCCGTCCGGCGCGTAGTACTTTGCAACCGACAAGATTACCGCGCCGCCATCATCCATTTCAATCGTCTTGCGGACGCTGGCATCGCCATAGCTACGTTCGCCGACAACTTGCGCGCGCTTGTCATCCAGCAACGCGGATGCGGCGATTTCCGCACCACCGGCTGTGGCACGATCCGTGATTACGACCAGTGGGCCTTTCCAAATGTCATCTTCCGGCTTGGCGTTGAAATCCTGCTTAGTGGTTTTCTGTCCTTGCAGATAAGTGATTTCGCCGCTATCGAGGAAGAGGTTTGCCAGCGCAATTCCGTTTTCCTGTGGGCCGGTGGAGCAATGGCGCAGATCAAGGACAATATACTTCGCGCCCTGCTTCTTCAAATCCTCGACCTTCGTCTTCGTCTCGGCTACGCGGTTGGCCGCGAGACTTTCCACATGGACATAACCGACATCGTCGGGCAGCATCTTGGTCAAGACGTCGGGGAACGGAACGTTGATGCGGGTCAGCGTGAGCTTCTGGGGATCCGGATTACGCAAGCGAAGGACAGTAATTTCGACGGTAGACCCCGGCGCGCCACGCAGAAGCTGCTCGGCGTACGCCAGCGGCATGTCACGCGTGGCCACATTATTAATGCTTTCGATCAGATCGCCAGTCATGATGTTGGACTTTTCGGCGGGAGATCCGGGCAGAGCATCTACAACGGCCACATATCCGTAGCGCTTGGCAAGGATCAGTCCGATCCCAGCTTTGGCAGAGTCCTCGCTCTTTTCGTACTGCCGGAACTGGTCGGCGTTCAGATAACTGGCGAAGGGATCGACAGATTCGAGCAGACCATTGATGGCGCCCAACGTGACACTCTTCATGTCGGGCTCTTCGACGTACTCGGTCTTAATCTTTCCGAGCACTTCGGAGTAGACTTTCAGGTGTCCGTACACGTCGTCGGCGGCAACGGCGCGACCGTTTCTAGCGCCCAGTAAAAGGAACGCGACGATGAGCGTCGAGGTCCCGACGATAGTCCATTTAAAGCGTCTGGTCATTCAGGGGTTCCGGGAGAGCGGGTTACCTAAAGTATATCGGACATTGGCAGAGGCCGTTATTCGGCTCGCAAAGCCTGCATAGGATCTACCGTCGCGGCGCGGCGTGCGGGGAGTGCAGCGGCAACCAGCGCGACTGCTGTAACGATGGCGATAGCCGCGCAATATGTATAGCCGTCCGTCACCGAGACATTGAAAAGCTGACTGCGCAGCGCGCGGCCAAGCAATAGCGAAGCCGGTATGGCGAAGATCAGGCCGGTGGCTGTCAACAACAGCACTTCACGCAGAACGAGGCCGGCGACTGCCATAGATCGCGCGCCCAGCGCCATGCGGATGCCGATTTCACGCGTGCGTTGTGCCGTCACATAAGCCAGAACTCCATATAGGCCGATAGCCGCCAGTAAGGTTGCAATCACGCCAAAGCTCGAAGCGAGCATGGCGATAATGCGTTCGGTATTCAGTACGTCGTCGACTTGAGCATTCATGCTGCGAAGATTGTCGAGGACAAGCTTCGGGTCGTTCCTATGAATGGCCTGTCGCAATAGGTTCATAGCGGCATCGGCCGGCATCAGGGTGCGCACGTAGAAGGCGAAGCCGGAAGGCGATCCCGCATCGTTGCCAATCTGCAGCGCAGGGCGGAATAGCGCGGGCGTGACTGGATCGCGCGGACTGGTGTGGTGGGAGTCTTTCACAACGCCCACGATGAGAGTGTCGGTCTTATCTCTACGGCCAACATAACGGCCCAGAGCGTTTCGCGCAGAGCCGAAAAAGCGCCGGGCGAGACGTTCGTTGACTATCGCCACAGGCTGGCTATGTAAGCCATCGGCGGCGGTGAAATCGCGTCCCGCCAGCAACGGAATATTAAGGGTAGAGAAGTAACCGGCGGTGACGTACGGAAGTTCGGCGTCCATGTCTTCGTCTTCTTTGGCCTTATATCCGGCAATGACGATGTCGCCGCTTACATTGTCGCCGGCGAGCTCCGGGTCTGACGTGGCTGCGACGGAGCGAACGCCAGGAAGCGCGGCGACGGAATCGAGGATGCGTTGCCGAACGGCCGCCGTCTGCGCTGCCGCATAGCCGGAAAACTGCGGGTTGATGGAGAACGTGACCAGATGATCGATGTTGATTCCGGTATCGACCAAGCGCAGGTTTTGGATCGTGCGCACAAAGAGACCCGCGCCCACCAACAGCAGCAGACTCAAACCAATTTGCAAAGCCACGCAGGTGCGGCGAAAGGCGAGTGAGCCGCCGCCGGCTGTGGAACCGTGGCGGCGCATGGTTTCGAGCAGATCCGGCTTCCAGAATTGGGCGGCGGGCGCCAGGCTGAATAAGACGCTGACGAGCAGGGTAGCGCCCAGAGTGAAGGCCAGCACGGTGGAATCGAGCGAAGTCGAGAACGGAGTCTGCGAACTGCCGCTGGCGATCCAGAGAGCCAGCACTTTTATCGCCTGCGGTGCAAACAGCGCGCCCAGGATTGCGCCGATGACGCCGAGCAGAATCCCTTCCAGCAGTAACTGGCGCAAGACCCTGCTGCGGCTTGCGCCTAGCGCATAGCGCAGGGAGAATTCGCGAACGCGGGCGGCAGCGCGGACCAGAAGCAAACTAGCGGTATTCACGCACGCCATGGTCAGGACGAGCACGACCATGCCCATGATGACCAGCAACGGATTACGCATGTCGCCACGCAGCGGCGAGAAGCCTTTAGCGCCATCGAACAAGAGCAGGCGAGTTTTGCCAAGGAATGCTTCGCGGCTGCGCGGGGTCTGCGTCTTCAGTTGCTTGAACTCCTCCGAGCGGATGGAGTACCAGATGGGATTCACGGATGATTCGGCGCGCGCGCGCGGTTCGCCGGGCCGGAGGCGGCCAATGATGTTGAGCCATTGGGAGCGCCGGTTTTCGAGGTCATCCCATTCGGGCGTGATCGCATGTTTCATGCTCATGGGCACGAAAAGATCGGGCGTGGTACCCCAGAGCGCGCTTGAGAATCCCTTCGCTGCGACGCCGACTACAGTGAAGGGATTGCCGTTGACGCTTATGGTTTTGTTGAGAATGTTGGGGTCGGACCCGAGCGGACCAACCCAGTAGCTGTAACTGAGCACGGCCACCGGGTTGCCGTCTTTCAAGGTGTCATCACTGGCCGTTAGTACTCGGCCCATGGCCGAGTTCACGCCCAGGACCGAAAAATAATTGCCGCTGACCAATTCGGCCGGGACAAGCTGGGAGCGGTTGTTCCAGGTGAACCCGACTTGAGCGCTGGCAAAGGCAATCAGACCGTTAAATGCCGAGGACTTGTCGCGGAGATCCCGATAAATGGGATAGGAGAAATAGGCGCGAGCCTGGGGTGTATCCCCGCCCTGCGAATTAGTATGCCCCGGAGCTGCGCCCACGAACCGAAGCTCGACCAACTGTTGAGGGTTTTTGACCGGTAACGAACGCAGCAGTGCCTGATAGAGCAGCGAAAAGATGGCGGTATTGGCGCCGATACCGACAGCCAGCGTAAGTGCCGCAGCGAAAGTGAAGACGGGAGAGCGGCGCAACTGGCGGAGGGCGTAGCGGAGGTCTTGGGTCAGCGCATGCATGCTGACTATTATGAGAGCAAACCCGTGCCGAGTGTCTTTCGAATAATTGGCGCCGAGAGGAACGTTTGCCGAAGCGGCTCGCACGCCGGCAGCGAATTTGCCAATTTCATGATGGTTTCCCGACTAAGTGACAGGTGGTGTTCCGCTAATCCTCGATCCCCTGCTTTCGAGAAGACCTCAAACGCCGTCGCATGAACGCGCCACGCAGCCAATGGAACCGTGAAGCCCACCATCGTAGACAATCCTCTGGCAATGCACTCTTGTGCTCTTGTCGTATCAAGTTCCGCCATGGCAACTTGTGCATTTCCTTCCCACGCCAATGCCTGCCAGGTCCGTTCCTCAGTGCCCAATGCGGTGGACAAGAACTTTTCCGCCTGCGACCGCGCTTGTGCTAGATCGCCTTTGGCCAGCCAGAGTTCCGTAAGCGCCGCTTGCAGTGCCATCTGCCACCACCAGTCCCAAACGGCTGTAGGCTGGTCTGTGACTTGCGCTGCGAGCAAATGCTGCAGCGCGCTTTCATACTTGCCTAAACCCATCTTCGCTGAGCCGATCAGCGTGAAGCACACCCTTAGATGTATCGGATACGGAGCTGGATAATCAGGTGCAGGTCGGGGCTGGGGATCATAGACCAATGGGAGCGCCGAGTGACAAATCGCCAACGCACCGGCAAAATCCAATGCGCACAGATGGCCAAACGCCAGGAACAAGCGCGCCACCAGTCCCCAAACATAATCGGCATTCTTGTCAGACGTGGCAATTGTGTCTTCGAACTCGCGCACCGCCTGGCCCCATTCTCCAAGAAAAAGAAAACTCATCGGCAGGATAAAACGTTGGCCAAAAATATAGGGCGAAGTCGGATAAGGGTTCTCCTCTAACGTCTCGAGCTGGATCGAACGGCTTTCCATCAAGCTCTGGCACGCTTCGCTGTATTCGGAAGAAATCCAATTTATAAAGGCGCGGTCCGCCAAATAGGGAGCAAGCATGCGGCGGTGACCCGCCTTGACAATCTCCGCAAATGCACTGTGAAACTCCTGGGCTTCCTGAGAATTCCACCTTTGCCACAAAGACACCGCAAAACAGCGCGCACGTGCTCTTGCCCGCAAGAGCGGATCTGGGAGCCTCGAGCTGAGCGAAAGGGCGAGCTCCACGATTTCCAGCGCACGCTGCGAGCTAGTCCACGAGAACACCCATGCCATCTCCCTCAGCGCGAGCACCTCTACATCGATCAAACCCTCCCGAGCCGCGCCTTCCGCCAGCGCTTCATAGCTTTCAATGGCACGAATTTGGTCAGTAAGCAAAACATAAATCGTCGCCAGTTTCTCCAGAATCTCGATTTCGCTTACCGTTCGGGCCGTTTCGGGCAACTTCTTTACTAGCTCGAGTGCGTGCGTAAGTATCTCTGCCGCTTGCCGGGGTTCGAATCGCCGTCCGGCCATATCCGCCGACAGTTGCAGGTACTTGATGGCGCGCAGCCAATCCCCAGCTATTTCGAAATGGCCGGCCAGCGCCACCGCAGCCTCATTTAATGGCTTATAGTTTGCCTCTACCCACTCCCCTAAGCGCCTGTGCAGTTTAATCCTGCGTGTCCGCGGAATACGCCGATAGCACACCTCGCGGTAAAGCTCGTGCACAAACCCATAGCATGCGGAGGCCATCCCATCGGCGAACTTCCGAATACCCGCCGAGCGCAGAATGCGATGACGCCGTGAAAGCCGCTCACACACATCCTCAAACGCTTCCGGTTCCCACCCGGTCACCGCTGATCTGGCTGCCACGGAGAAGCGTTCGCGATCGACGCTCGGCAGGCTCGCGCCTTCCAGGAGCCGCTGCTCCTTGGCGCTCAACCGCTCGATCTGGAGTTCAATCAGGTTACGCAAACTCTCCGGCACTTCCAGATTGCTTTGCTCCAGCGGCGCCTTGATCTGCCAGCTTCCGCTCTCGACGGCTATCAGGCCTCGGTCTTGCATGTGCTCCAGGACTGCCACCATAAAGAGCGGATTGCCTTCGCTGTAGCGATAAACTAATTCAGCCAGACCCTCGGGAGCCGCTGCTCCTCCCGACTCCAGAGCGAGATACTGGCCCACCTCGGCTTGGCCCAACGGTTGCAAAGCAATCTCGCTGCATAACCGATGAACCAGCAGTTCCTGCTTGAGAGCCGTCACGGGATTTTCGGACACAACGACATCCGTAGGTCGATAGGTGCCGACGAGCATCAGCTTGGCGGTTCGCCGCCGCCGGGCCAGGGCGGCGATTACATCGAGTGTCGAAACGTCTGCCCACTGAAGGTCCTCCAACACCAACAGCAAAGACTTTTCGGCAGTAATAGTCTCCAAAACGTCGCTGATCTCCCGCAACATGCGCTTACGCGTGGCGCCAAGGATCTCGCGCTGCAGCATCTCGCGATGTGCTGGCTTAACGAGCGCCGGAAACTGCACTAGCCAGGTGGGAGCTTGGGTGGCCAAGAGCTCGACTACTGCGCCCCCTGCTGGACCTTGGCATAACTGGCATAACGCTTCAAGAATGGCGTAGTAGGCTTCCTTGCCTCCGTAGCCTTCCAGGCACTGGCCGCGCGCGATTTGAACGGCTGGCGCAGCAATCGGCACACGGCGCTGAAATTCGTCCACAAGTGCCGTTTTCCCGATGCCGGCTTCTCCAGTGACAAAAACGATCTGCCGCTGTCCCCGCGTAGCCTCACGAAAACAGCTATCCAGCTCCGCTAATGCGGGGTCGCGGTCCACGATGTTTTTCGGCGCGTCTGCCGTGGGCTCCGCCCGCGCAGTAGTGCTCTCCTCGGCGACAGAGGCAATAAACACGTATCCGCGCTTGGGCAGCGTCTTGATAAACACCGGCTCGTCCGGCCGGTCCCCCAGCACTTTCCGGATTTCACCGATATAGCTTCGGAGGCCTTCCGGGTTGACATGTATGTCCGGCCAGAGTGCCTCCAAGAGGTCAACCGGTGTTACGAGTTGCCCCGCGTGCTCCACCAGGTAACGCAGCACATCGAACGCCTTCGGAGTGAGGTCGACGCGAACCCCTCCGCGCCAGAGGGAGTGGTTGGCGGTATCGAGCCGGAAGGAATGAAACCTCTTCATCTCACTACCCGCCCGCGCACTATTCGGTGAGAGAGACGGGCGCTGAATAGTATCAGCATACTAAGAACTTGCGGCCATGGCGTTAGCCCGCGCACGAAGATTCTATAGTAGGCAAACCCAACAAAAAGCCTATGGAAATCTCACGCCTTCGAAGCTGAAACTCTCTACCTTAAAGTCGTGTGCCTGCACCCCTGCGGCACCCGCGAAAAAGATGGCAGAGCGACAAATTCGACCGACGATTCTTATCGTCGATGATGAGGAGGCCGTTCTCAAAACCGTTCGGATGCTTGCGGAAGAAGCCGGCTATGAGGTGGTTGTGGCAAACAGCGGCAAAGAAGCGATATCCGCCGCGACGGCGTGGAGTCCGGATCTTTTGATTACGGACATTTTCATGCCACACATGGACGGTCTCGAGCTGATTCAGCACTTCCTCAAGGAGTTCCCGGCAACCAAGCTCATTGCGATGTCGGGAACGGAAAGAGGCATCTATTTGGCGACAGCTCGACGGCTCGGCGCGCATGATGTGCTCCCGAAACCAATACAACGCGATCAATTGCTCCAAGCCATCGCGCAGCAAATTGGCAAGCCAACACAATAGCGACGTTTTCACACTGAACTATTTCCTCGAGTTCTCCGATAAGCAGCAGTTAGGAGGTTGCGGTCGTCCCCGGCAGCAGGCGCTTCCGGTGATCTTTCTGCACAGCATGGCATCTATAACTCAGCTTCCCAGCCCAATTCCGGTTCCGGGTGAACCAGTCGGGGAACTGGGACTTCCTGTGATCCTACGCTTATCTGACTCCCGCTCGGGGAGCTACAAAGGCAAGATTCGCCGCGTGGAAAAGGGCTTCTTCCAACTGTCTTCTACGGTCCGGATGGAGCCGAACTTAAGGCTAGAAATCCTTATGGACGGCTGCACCATCATGACGGAAGTGGTTTCGTGCGAAGAACACAAAGCGGGAGACTTCCGGCTGGGCGCGAGGCGGTTCTATGGACCGCAGCGAGCGATTCGCAGCGAGCCGCGTATTCCCGTCAATTTTGACGCGGTGGTAAAGACTTCCGCGTCCGAGAGCATCTCCGGGAGGGTGGTGGACATGTCGCATTCCGGCCTTGGCATGGAACTCTCGACGGCTGTTCCCGCCGGAACCCGGGTGTTCGTAGAGTTTGTCTCCGGTACTGCATTCGGGGAAATAAAGCACTGTTCGTCGCACGCGCTCACTTTTCGAGCGGGAGTACGCATTGATGAGTTCGTGGTTCGAAAGCGGTCCTCGGCAGACCCACCATCGTTTGCGCCGCCGACCAACGCAGCCTTTTCGGCCCACATCGCGGCGCGGTCGCGATCGCTAGTACTGAAAGCCATCTGCTCGGTCGCGGGACACAAATACCTCTGGTGCGACGATGCCTGGGAACGTCCCGTCCTGCGGTGTGGCCGGTGCCACCAGGACCTTGACGCTTCCACCCGTTGAAAACAGTTAGAAGATAATCTTCAAGGCGAGTTGCATATTAAACGGCTCTCCCGGCCCCAGTCCCGGAGCGCCATTGAAGTCACCGATGGTATCGCTCACCACGCCGTTGCCGCCCACCGATCCCGCGCCCGAAGCCAGATTCTTACGGTTGAACACGTTGAACATTTCAGCCCGCAATTGCGCCTTCAGCCGCTCGCCAATCGGGAAGTTCTTGAAAACCGACATATCCACGTCCGCGAATCCGGGGCCGTAGAACTCATTGCGGCTGACGTTGCCGTCCGGATTCGTCGTGCCCGCGCAGCCGACTGATCCCGGCACACAGAATGCGGCGGGGTTCACCCACGGCTCACCACCGACGGCGAGGTTGAATGTATGATTGACGCCCGCGAACGGGTTGGCTATCAAATTCAATCCGGGACGCTGTGTGCCGGCATTGAAATTGAACGGCTGTCCGGAATGCAGTGAAACCAGCCCGGTCAACTGCCACCCATGCGTCAGGAAGGCCGGTCCGTGAGAAGAACCCGGAATGTCGTAATTCCAAAACGCGGTGAAGTTGTGGCGCGTATCGAAATCGCTGCTGCCGTATTCCTGAGCCAGATTGAAGCTGTCGAACGGGATGGCGCCGCGATATTCCGTAACTTCGTCCAGAGCATGCGCCCAAGTGTATGCGACTTGTCCTGTCAGGCCATGCCAACTGCGAATCTTCAATGTGGTCTGCATCGAGTTGTAATTGGAATTTCCCACGCTCTGCAGTTGAACGATAGAGCCATAGTTTGGGTACTGGGTAGCGTAAGCGCCATTCTGATTGATGTTCTCCATCACCGAGAGCTTATGCGCGGCGCTTCCGACGTAACCCACCTGCAACACCGCGAAATGCCCTAAACCTTTTTCAACATTGAGGTTGTAATTGAATATGTACGGCGTACGGAAATTCTGGCTGACGGAGAAAACGTTGTAAGTCTGTCCAGCCAGACAGTTCGGATCTGTAGCCTGATTTCCGAGGCAGGTACTAACACCCGGGAAGACGGAGGCGCCGCCAGCCTGCACCGTCTGCCAGTTATAACCGTTGCGGCTGTAGACGTCCACTGCATGCGGACCGATGGGATTATCTTCCAGACCGTCGGCAGCGCTAATGGGCGGCCGGAAGTCCAGAAAGGGATTCATATTGATCTGGTCGTAGAACATGCCGACGCCGCCGCGCAGCACCAGATCGTTGCTGATCTGATAGGCGAAGCCGCCGCGGGGACCGAAATTGTTGTAGTCGGGCGGGAAGATAGATGAAATCGAGGAACCTGGCAGCTGCAGCCCCGACCCTTGAACAAAGACACCTAAGTCATTACTCGCACTGGTGTGCAAAGGTCCGAAATACTCATACCGTAAACCGACGTTCACGTTCAACTTCGGAGTTACCTGCCAATCGTCCTGAGCGAAAAAGTCGAAGGCATTCACGATGACTTTTCGTTCCGCATCACCCACCGCGATCGAAGATGTGCTAACGTCACCCGCTAAGAAGTCGGCCAGAGCCGTGGTAGTTGCATCGCAACCGGTGGCAGATGAGTTAGCGCTGCAGTAACTAGCCCAAGGCCCTTGCATTCCGTCAAAGGTGAAGCTGCCGGTGGAACGGCGGAAGTAAAACTCGTCTACGTGGCCCTGTCTCACCTCGCCGCCAAAGCGCAGGTCGTGTTTTCCGACCACGTACGAAATGATGTCGGTCAAGTGGCCCGTTCCATCGATGCGCCCTTCAGGGGGCGTAATTCCCACCTGGTCGAAACCGCTGATGACGATATTCGAAGCTCCCAGAATAGGCTGTCCGTTCTCGGTTGCGCCGGGACTCAAGTTGAGACCCAGGCCGGCCATGTTGAAGCTGTTATTCGAGTCGTGAAATATTTGCTTGAAGTAACTAACTCCAAAAAGCAGTTGGTTAGTCAAGGTCTGGGTCAGCATCGAGTTCAGAACTAACGAATAGTTTTGAACGTGCAACGGCGCGACTTCGAAATAGTAACCCAGGTTTGAGCTGGCGGTAGCTAACGCGAGGCTTGCGCCCGGCGGCTGAGTCTGACTGCCCTCGCCGGCAAACCAATGGATGGAGAGATGTTCTTTATCGCTGAAGTTATGATCGAGCCGCGCGACACCGTTGTAACTATAGCCGGTGCCGGGCACGGTGGCGAAATAGTTGCTGGTGGTTCCTGGCAGATTAGCGATGGAACTGGGCCAGAGGGTCGATAACAGGCGAGCAGACAAGGTGCTCTCGCTGACCGGGGCGTAAGCGCCGTACTTGCCACCGGCGTTATTCAGAAGCGCTAAGGCCTGGTTGACCCAGGCATTCGAAGGTTCGGTAGACAGGCCCGTCAGTCCAAAGATATATTGCTGTTTTTCAAAGCCGATGAACAGAAATGTTTTGTCCTTGATGATGGGACCGCCGAGTGTTCCGCCCCAGTTCTGGTTGCGCAGTTCGGGAGCCTTGGGAAAGTCGGGAGTCGCCGCGAAAAAGGGCGAACTCGCAGCATAGAATTCGTTGCGGTTGAAGTAGTAAGCGCTGCCGTGTATCTGGTTAGTACCGCTCTTAATAATGAGATTCACCGTTCCGCCCGCGCTGCGCCCGGTCTCGGCATTAGATTGCGTCTGAGCGGAGAACTCGTCGATGGCGTCAATCGGCATCACCGTTCCTGCAATTCCGGAAACGCCGCCTTGGTTCACCGCCGGTATGTTGTGCCAGAAATCGTTGTTATCGGTACCGTCAATCTGCCAGTTCATCTGGTTCGCGCGGGTTCCATTCAACGAGCCGAAGCCGCCGGCGGAGTAACCCGCGTAGCCAGGGATGGTGGCGATGAGCTGGGTGAAATCACGGCCATTCATGGGCAGGTTCTCGACCGTCGCCGTCGTCAGTGTGTTGCTTTGTGTGGAGGTGCTTGTTTCCACTTCAACGGGCGCTGCCGAGACGTCCACTGTGGCACTGGTTTGTCCCATGGAAAGCGAGACAGGCAGGTTGTAGACATTCCCCGCTGTCACCGAGACATCGGATACGGTCTCGCTGCGGAACCCGGAGGCAATAATACTGACTTTGTAAGTCCCCGGGGGAACGTCCTGAAATGCAAACTGACCATCGTTATTGGTCTTAGTAATTATAGAAATGCCAGTGGCATTGTCGGTCGCGGTTACTGCCGCCCCGGAGACACTGGCGCCAGACGGATCTGTCACCGTGCCGTTGATGGCGCCTCGGAATGTCTGGCCGTAAGCTTGTGTGCCCAGTGGCAACGCGAACAGGATTGTTGTAATTACTAAAAAAGATAACTGCGCTAAACGCCGCATGTCTTACCTCCCGCGTATTCAACATCCGTGCGGACTGGGCGCGTGACGCGTCGCGGCGTCGTAATGTTGGAGACTAATTTAGACAAGTATGCCTCCGACGATTAGGAGAGTCAAGCAAGGATTGCGGATACTGCGCCTGATCCGAGAAGCGCCTCAACAAGGCTCAATGAAACGTCCACCCAGGGTTGATAAATTGTTCGGGTGCGTCCTCAACCTCTGATCGCGGTAACCGACGTAGAAGCCAGCAGCAGATGGTACCAGCGCCTGCTCGGCTGCCTACGCAATCATGGCGGCTCCGCCTATGAACAGTTGGTTTCAAACGGCCAACTTATTCTGCAATTACACAGTTTCGAAGTTGAGCATCATCACGGGGCAATAGCTGATCCGCACGACAAACCGTATGGTAACGGTGTCTTGCTCTGGTTCGAGGTTGACGATTTTGATGCGGTCATGCGACGTGCCGCCGAGATGGGTGTCGAGATGGTAATACCGCGGCATCGAAATCCTCCCGACGGTAACGGCGGCCCGAATCACTGGGAGTACTGGATGCGGGACCTCGACGGCTATGTTGTCGTCGTGGCCAGCCGGTACGGAACGGCCGATGGAAGCTGGCGCCCAGATCGGAACCCGTTCGGCGCTTGACCCCGCGACAAGCTCGATCCAGAGGCGGCTTCCTACCCTTTTCACTCACTCCTGACCGCCTACTGTCGGAAACGCCTGCCTTTCGTCGCTAAATAGATACGCTAAGCGTGCCAGCGCCACATAATGAGTCCCAGGAGTAACTTCTCAATGAGAATCAGAAGCCTGGGAATCCTTGTTCGGGGCACTATCTTCTGTGCTACCCTCTGCTTCCTGGGGCACTCGCAGACGCAAGGGCTTTCGGACGCAACATGGAGCTTGCCGCACGGGCTCGCCGTGAAGGATGGGGGTCCGCGCACTTACAGGTTCACGGTCGACTACACATCAGCCAACACTAAAGGAGAGATTTTCCAGCGCCAGCGCCTGGCTGGCAAATACACCCGGGGGTTGCCGGGTGGAGAAGTCACGTGGAAGAACGTAACGGAGGCGAGTGCTAACGGCGCTACAGCTCCGTTTGGCGTTCCTCAAAAGCGCGACTTCATGGAGGGGCTTCGCTATCGCGACAGTTTTGATATCACGATGCCTCCCGATTTCTTTAAGGGGTTTCCCCCCACGGCGGTCATGGAGCGCAACTTGGTTTGGGACACCGGAATGATTGAAATTTCGGCCAGAATTATTTCGATCATCTGAAATTGAATGAACCCTATCATGCGATCTCCAATTCGGACACCGATATGCCCGGTGTGGGCAAGTTTCACAATCAAGACGTAGTGTTGGAATGGGTGGGGCGTTCCAGGAGAAATGGGGAGGACTGCGCCGTTATTGAATACCAGGCCTTTTTCAATCCACTAGAAATCGCCGTCGGCGGCATGACCATGAGGGGGCGCAGCGACTACTGGGGACAGATCTGGGTCTCGCTTACGACCAAGCAAATTGAGTACGGGACTATATACGAGAGTGTCGTGGGCGAGATGAAACTCCCCGGCCAGGAAGCGGCCCAGACAGTGAACATCTTCCGAAATGGCAGTTTGGAACCAGTTAACCCGAAATAGCCAGGACCCTTTGGGCCGAGACAACTTGAAATCAACAAAGTCCAACTGGGCTCTTTCCCTTCTATGGACGAACTTGGCCGTCGCCGTAGTGGTATTGGTCCTCTTTTTGGGGAACCAGATCCCGGGCACGCGGGAACTACTGAACGACCTAGCCTACGCACTGGTTTATGCCAACGTTGTTACGCTTCTCGGCCTTTTGCTCCTCCCGCGCCTTTTGAAAAGACTGGTAAGCCAGAAGTTTCCGCTGACGCCGGCTGTTGCGTTCTGCATCGTTGTGTTTGTGCCAGTCGGCTGCCTGCTCGTGCAGGTGTTATTGATGGCGATGGGCATTGTTATCCCGCAACACTTTTGGCGCGAATACCTTTTCACCCTGCGGGTCTCCGTACCGCTCGCCGCCGTGTGCGGGATGGGGGCGTTCGTGCACTCTTCGCTGCGAGATCGCCTGCAATTGACGGAACAGGCGCTGCGCGAGAGGGAGCTG
This sequence comes from Terriglobia bacterium, assembly GCA_963758445.1. GTDB lineage: Bacteria > Acidobacteriota > Terriglobia > Bryobacterales > Bryobacteraceae > Bog-105. The sequence goes on along the minus strand of CAVWVR010000019.1, from coordinate 573,912 downwards.
GCCGAACAAAGAGCCCAAAAGCTCGCAGCCGAAGCCCGTCTCCGATCGCTTGAATCGCGAATTCAGCCGCACTTTCTGTTCAACACCTTGAACTCAATCTCTTCGCTGATCGTCACCGATCCCGCTCGCGCAGAACAGATTGTTGGCTGCCTGGCGGTGTTACTGCGCACTTCGCTTGACACCAGCAACCGCCCGCTGATCCCATTGCGAGAGGAATTAGCCATGGTGCAGAGCTACGTGGACATCGAGAAGGCGCGCTTCGGGGACAAATTTAGTGGATCGGTAGATGTGCCCGCCGCGCTCGAACAGGCGAGAGTGCCTCCTATGTCGGTGCAGACGCTGGTCGAGAACGCAATAAAGCATGGAATCACTCAGCAGCCCTCGAGCGGTGAGATTCGTGTCGCTGCATCCGCCGAGGGGGCCAATGTGCGAATCGAAGTCTGCGATTCCGGGGTTGGATTTGATCTCACAGCCGTGCCGCCCGGCCATGGTTTGGATAACTTGGTGGAACGGCTGAGTGCTCTATTCGGGGATAAGGCCCGGCTCAACGCTTTAGGAGAGATGGCCATTCCGTAGTAGAAATGGTTTTTCCCCGCGTATGAAACTGCTCGCTTATTTGGTGGATGATGAGCCTTTAGCGTTGGAACGCCTGCGCCGCCTGCTGCAGCGGACCGGGAGAGTAGACGTCATCGGTAGCACGACCGAGCCGGAGCAAGCCGTCGCGGCACTCACAGCGGATCTGCCCGACGTGTGCTTCCTCGATATCCAGATGCCACGCCTGAATGGCTTCTATGTTCTGGGGAAATTGCCTCGCCAGCCGATTGTTATCTTTACCACCGCATACGATCAGTACGCGCTCAAAGCATTTGGCGTGAATTCCGTCGACTATCTGCTGAAGCCGATCGAACCGGAGGCCGTGGAACGAGCCATCAGGAAGATTGAAACACTGCGTGAATGCGGGCAAGTTGCTCAGCCTGATTTTCGAGCGCTTTTGCAGCACATTACGCAGTCAGTTCGCGACGGGAATCCGGCCTACCCTGAGAGGATCGCGTCTCGACTCGGAGACCGTATCTGGTTTCTGTACCTCAATGACGTAAGTCACTTTTACGCCGAGGACAAATTGACCTACGCGGTTTCCGGCGGCAAGGCCTACTGTGTGGACCACGCCATCACCGACCTCGACAAGAAACTAGACCCCAAAAAGTTCTTCCGCATCCATCGCAGCACAGTACTGAACCTGGCCTGGATAAAGGAGGTCGCGTCCCTTCCCGGAGGAATGTTGAGCATTCGCCTCAAAGACACGAAGGGAACTGACCTGACTGTCGCACGTGACCGTGCGCGTGAATTCAAGCTGCGAGCCGGTTTCTGATTCCCAGAAAGGCTTTTGCGGTAGAGTAATTCGAAATCGCCGAGGGGCACAGTAAGGCCACTATTATCAGCATGGCGGTGATCGCTTCGGCGGCGGCTACACTGCTGCATGAGGGGATTGGCCATGGCGCGATCGCATGGTTCAGAGGCGACGTCCCGACACAGCTCACCAGCAACCACCTCTCGACCATGCGCCCCGACCGCTGGGTTGACGCCGCTGGAACGCTGGTCAATCTGTTTGCCGGCGCGGTGTCGCTTTTAGCTTCGCGGGCTGCCGGCAATCGCGCAAATCTCCGCTACTTCTTATGGATTTTGGCCGCGCTAAACGTGCTACCTGGCGCGGGCTACTTTCTTTTTTCAGGGATTTTTGGTTTCGGGGATTGGGAAGAGGTAATCCGCGGCTTACCGCATCAGGTAGCGCTCCGTACCGGCATGACGATCTTTGGCGCCGCGTTGTACATCTTCGTGGGTGCGCCTCCTCGCAGTGGCAGTGAGGCCGTTTTGTTCAAGTCGAGCGACTTACAACGTTGTCGGACGGGTACCCTACTTTGCTGCCTGCTTCTTCAGTTGCGCGGCCAGCGCCCTCGATCCGCTGGGGCTGAAGCTGTTTCTTGTCTCCACCGTTCCTGCCGCGTTCGGCGGGTCCTCCGGCCTGCTGTGGGCGGACAGTCTACTTCCGCCTGAATCGAAACAACCCACCCTGCTGGTATACCCGGAACGCGCGTGTTGGGTGGCCGCTGCTGTGCTCGGCCTCTCATACATTGTTATCCTCGGACGCGGCATACAGTTCGCGCACTAGATACACTGACAGTCCAGTCGCTTTCCGCTCGTCGCCCGGTTGCGCGATCATCGACACGACTAGCACACGTTACCAGATAATGTTTTTGTGGACAGCGATCGACAGCACATCGGCCTAAAGATCAGTAGCGAACTTCGAGACCACTTCCGCTATCCGGATCCGATTTCCGCAGAGGTTGAGCGACAGTATTACGCGTCAGGGCTCAAGCTGCCAAAAGACTTCACTGGCTTCGTGAGCCGCCGCGAGCGACTGTTAGAACAGCAGAAGGAGCGAACCCAAGACAGCCCCTATGCGGGATGAAAATCGCCCTGGCGCCGGTCGGCATTTATGGCGCCGCCGCCACGATTCATCTTGCGCATCACGGCTAGAAGGTTCATTTATTCGATCCACTTGGCGTGATATGCGCCGCTTCGGCCTACGCCCGTGAAGATTGCAACGTTCAACATCAACAACATCAACAAACGGCTGGCGAATCTCTTGGTTGGCTGGAAAGGGAGAAGCCGGAAATTGTCTGCCTGCAGGAACTTAAAACGGAGCAGAATTCTTTTCCGGCCGAAGCTCTGCGGTCCGCAGGATACGAGGCGGTATGGGTTGGTGAGCGCTCCTGGAACGGTGTCGCAATCCTCGCCCGTGGGCAAGAGCCCGTACTCACCCGCTCCATGCTTCCTGGCGATGATCGCGACGGGCAGGCCCGATATGTGGAAGCCGCCGTTCGCGGTGTCCTGATTGCTTGCATCTACCTGCCGAACGGGAATCCTCAGCCGGGACCTAAGTTCGCCTACAAACTGGCTTGGCTTGAACGACTGATGGCACATGCAAGCAGCCTGCTTGCGGCCGGCATCCCGGTCATTCTGGCAGGCGATTACAATGTGGTCCCAACGCCGCAGGATATTTACCCAACGCGATCGTTAGATAAGAACGCGCTGGTGCAACCGGCCAGTCGTGAGGCATTCCAGCGGCTGCTGGGGCAAGGATGGACTGACGCGCTCCGGCAGGTTCATCCGTCGGGACCACTCTGGACGTTTTGGGACTACAAGTTCGAGAGGTGGCAGGGGGACAAGGGGATGCGGCTGGACCATTTGCTACTTTCCCCTCAGCTGGCCCCTCTGTTGCTGGATGGGGGCGTTGATCGATGGGTGAGAGGGGAGGACAATGCAAGCGATCACGCTCCAGCCTGGATCCGGCTGAAGATGTGAGCCCCTCATGACTTCGCAAATGGAATGCGCACGATGAATCGAGTCTCCCCCGGCCGAGACTCAAAACTAACGTCCCCTCGATGACCATGAACAATCCGGTAAACCGCATCGAGACCCAAGCCGGTACCCTCTCCAAACCCCTTGGTGGTGAAGAACGGCTCAAAGATCCGGCTCTGAATTTCGGGCGCAATCCCGGGCCCGTTGTCTATCACTTCCACCACCGCCCAGTTGCCTTCGCGTGCTGTCCGTATGCGCAGCTTCCCGGTCCCCTTCATGGCGTCGACGGCATTCGAAATCAGATTGGTCCAGACCTGGTTAAACTCGCTGCCGCGCGCGCACACGCCAGGCAAGCTGCGGTCGTAATCGCGAACCACTTCGATGCCGTTCTTCAACTGGTAGCGCAGCATAATCAGCGTATTTTCGAGGCCGCTGTGAATGTCCACCACCTGCTCGGGCATCTGATCCATGTACGAATATTCCTTGATACTGCGCACCAGTTCCGAGATCTTGCCGGTGCTGCTTTGGATCTCTTCGATCAGCCGGGTTATCGTGATCGAAGCGGTGATGCGTACAAAGGAGTCGCCCAGAAATTCCGCCGGAATCTGTTCAGCGATCTGGTCAAGCGTACTGCGATCTAACCCTGCGTTGACGAGTGAGGCGGCGATATCCCAGGCATTCGCTACATTGTGATCTTCCAGCCATTCCGCAAATTCGTCCTCGCGCTCGCTGCGCTCTAACGTGTCGAGAGCGCAACGTGTACCGGCGCGTTCCAGCCAATCGCGGTCCAACTGCACAATGAAGACCCGCGCTGCCAGCGGTAGACCGCGCTTCTCCAATCGAAGAGCCGCGCTGCGGACAGACTCGAACGCTTTGAGTAGATTGTCAGCGGCACGCCGGGCCGCGGCCGCAGGGTTATTCAGTTCGTGCGCCAGGCCGGCCGAGATCTTCCCCAAGGCCAACAGCTTTTCGCGCTGTTGATCGGCCGCGCTGCTTTCCCGGATACGGTCAGCCAGCACGCTGACAAGCCGCTGGTGCAGTATCGGCATACGCTCCAGCATTTCTTCGAATTTGCTTTTGTGGAGTATTGCCCCGCGGCTCTCACTGACGGCTCGGGCAGTGGAGGGATAGTGTGTGAGGCGTGAATAAGGAAGCAGGCCCGTCACCTGGCCGGTGTGCATGATGTAGACGCGTCCGTCTTCCCGCTCGCCGTGTATTTCGCCGCGAAAGAGAACCAGCAGATGATCGGCGGGATCGCCTGGGCGAATAAGTATTTCGCCAGGTTGCAGTTCGAAGGCAGTCATCTGACTTGCCAGCCAGGCAAGCCTATCGCCGGGAAGATCGGAGAAGACAGAGATGGCTTGCAACTCTTCCACTGCCGGGTGCGGCGGGGCATCCGCATGCGCAGCTAATTTGTCTGCCAAACTGCCCATGTCAGACCTTGCTCAAATATTGATGGACGAACTGGATGGCGACGGAACCTTCACCCACCCCGGAAGCCACCCGCTTGATGGAGCCATGACGGACATCCCCGACTGCGAAAACGCCCGGGATGCTGGTTTCGAGAAGGCCGGGATCGCGCTCCAGCGGCCAGCCTTTCGGCCCCTTGTTGTCGCGCATTAAGTCCGGACCCGTCAGAATGAATCCGCGCGAATCGCGCTCGACGACCCCATCCAGCCAGGCGGTGCGAGGTTGGGCGCCGATAAAGATAAACAGTGCGCTCGCCGGAACAGTGTGCGTTTCACCGCTGGCATCACAGGTGACGGAGATAGACTGCAGACGCTCGTCTCCCTCAACGCTGGTTACGCGGCTGTGGTACTCCACTTGAATGTTCTCGGTGTTTTGGATTTGATCGATCAGGTATTGCGACATCGTGGCCGCCAGCGACGGCCCGCGCACCAGCATCACCACGCGCCGGGCATACTTGGAAAAGAACATCGCGGCCTGGCCGGCGGAATTGGCGCCTCCAACCACGTACACGTCTTCATCGCGACAGGATATGCCTTCCGTCGCTGCCGCCCCGTAATACACGCCTGCTCCCTGCAACCGCTTCATACCTGGGACATCGAGCGTTCGCCACTGCACGCCCGTCGCCAGAATCAACGTGTGGCAAGAGACCTCCGTGCCATCGCTCAGCGTTAAATAGCGATACGCTCCATCGACACGAATGGCGCTCGCTTCCTGAGGGGAAACGATCTCCACTCCAAAACGCCGGGCTTGCGTCACCGCGCGCATGGCCAGGTCGGCTCCGGTCAAGCCGGCCGGGAAGCCAAGGTAATTTTCAATATTGGAGCTAAGCCCGGCTTGACCGCCCGGCGCTTCGCGTTCCACCATCAGGGTCTTCAAACCCTCTGACGCTCCGTAGACGGCGGCTGCTAATCCGGCCGGCCCGCCTCCCACAATTGCGACATCGTAAAACTCCAGACCGGCGCGCATACGCAGGCCGAGCTTGGCCGCTACCTCTTGCCAACCGGGTTGTTCCAGGCGATCGCCATCCGGAAAGAAAACCAGCGGGAGCTTGAGTTCATTCGCACCGAGACTCTCCATCAGACGGCTCACCTCGCCATCGCGCGCGGCGGCATCGGCGTCGAGCCATTGAAACGGCACCTGATTGCGGGCCAGAAAGTCGCGCGTCTCGTATGACTTCGGCGACCAGCGCGTACCCAGCACCCGCACACCCTCAAAGGCCGGCTTGTGCCTGGCAAACCACTCCGCCAGCAGATCATCGAGCACCGGATAGAGCTGCTGCTCCGGCGGATCCCAGGGCTTCAGCAGATAGTGATTGAGCTGGACTTCGTTGATGGCTTTGATGGCTGCTTCGGTATCGGCATAAGCGGTTAGCAGAACGCGCTTTGCATCCGGATAGAACTTTATCGCCTCGATCAAAGTCTCGATGCCGTTCATGTGCGGCATTCGATAATCCACTACCAGCAGCGCGACCGGATCGTTCCGTTGTTGCAGGCGCCGCAACAGAGCAAGCGCGCTCTCGCCGGAATCGGCGCGCAGGACCCGGTAGGTTCGGTTATAGCGTTGCCGCAAGTCGCGTTCGATCGCGCGCAACACATCGGGATCGTCATCGATCGTCAAAATAACGGGTCTTGCCAAACGATTGCCTTCCTCCGCCGGCTTGCCTCCACGCCCTCACCTGCGGCTTATTTGAGCAGGTCTTCCCTGCCCGCGACTAGCCATTCTGTCATGAATAGCTTCATTCGTTTGCTGCAGCGATGTGGCGAGCGAATCTCTCGATACGCGGCGTACGATCGGCGTCACAAAAAAGCGGAACGCCGCCGGAATATCGCGGCTTAAGGCGATGGCTTCCAACTCCGTGTACACGCCCCCATCGCGCTCTTCCAGACGCGTGATACTGGTCAGCCGCCAAATCAGGCCGGTGCCCTCATCCTGAGGCAAGGTTCGTTGTGAGGGCGTTCCAAACTTTTCAATTTCCTGGATGCGGGTGGTGTGGGAAACACAGTACCAATGCTGTTCGTCCACCCGGATATACGAGGCTTCCCAGTCCGTATCGAGGGCGGTCTTGGCAACCGCCGATCTGTTCATCAAACGCAACGAAAAGAAATCATTGAAGCCGTTCGTACCGTGGGAGTTTGAGTCGGCTACACCCGGGCGGTAGATCTCTTTGTAGCGGTCATAGTCCCGCATTATCTTCAGGACGTCTTCGATGGTCGCGTTTTGGATGAAGCCCGCGCCGATCCAATCGTGGATGAGTCCGGATGGGACCTTCTTTGGAATATTCGGCGCGACCGGCCCGACGTAAGACCCCTTCGTTCTAATATCCTCCGCCCGGCCCGGCTCGTCGTCGAGCCAAAGAAAGTGTGCGCCTGGCTGGAGACGGGCCCCGACGGCGATGTTTGCCGCCCGAAGATAGGCGTCCCAGGCATCTTTCGTTTCCGGCTTTAGCGTGGCCGCGCCTAGAAACGGATGCCATCTCAACAGGATAAAAACAGCGGCTATTCCAAATTTGCTCTTCATCCTGCTCTGAAGATGTTCGTCGAGCGCTTCTGTCTTCACCAAATGCAGGATTTTGCGAAACAGTAAAGTAAAAGACGCTGCCAGGTGCGAAAGCACCTGCTTAGTGCGCCAGCAGAGCGTTGATGTTTTCTTCGAAACTCTCTTTGTTGACGATTCCGCTATGCGACACGGCTACCTTGCCGGTGCGGTCGATAAGCAAAGTCATGGGCATGGGACCGAGCGCAAATTTCTCTGCCAATTGATCGTTGCCGAGAACCACTCGATAGTTGATGTGCTTTTCTGCCAGGAATGGCTTGACGACTTTCATTCCGCCGTCATCCATGGACACCCCGATCACCACGAGTCCTTTGTCACCGTATTTGCGATCAAACTCGATGTACCAGGGAAGTTCGACTTTGCATCCTCCGCACCAGGTCGCCCAGAAGTCTAGCAGCACTACTTTGCCTTTGTAAGCCGATAGGGTGAGCGGCTGCGCATTTTGGTCCGGCAATGTGAAGTCGGCAGCATCCTTGCGCTGCGCTGCCGGCTTGAGGATGTCGGGCGCTGCTTGAATGTCCGGCGTGGCGCTATGCGCATTGGACTGAGCACTTGCCAGTCCGGCGGCTAGGGTCGAGAAGAGAATTGCGGCGATGCCAAGCAGCGCTTTACCTCTAGTGGTCATTGCATCTCCCTTTACCTTTCATAGCATCCTTCAAGAACGCCTGGACGATGCCGATACGTGAGGAGAAAGGTCTCCAGAGCAAGGTGATTACGAATGGCTAGGGGTGAGGCATACAGGCTGAGTTCCGCTCTTCCTGCCGACGAACTCGACGTCCCCTCGCAGCTCTGGTTTCCGAACACGCCCGACAATAAAGTACAGGTGCGAATCCGGCAAGTGAACGCCGGCTTTTTCGAACTGTTCTCGCGCCACAGCTTTACAGTGGGCGCCCGGGTTCAACTTCTCTTCCGGGATGAGGTGGTGGACGGCGAGGTGATGTATGAACGGGCGAAGACCGCCGGTTACATTCTCGGCGTTGACTGCGCGGCTCCGCACACATTGCGGCACGAACTGCGTTACCCCGTCGACATGCCGGCTTTATTGAAGCTTTCCGAGTCCAACGTGCAGATGAAAGTGCGCATTCTGGACATGTCGCGCTCGGGCATGGGTTTTGCAGCGCCTATGGAAATTCCTATCGGGGCGGGTGTTTCCATCGAAACGCAAAAGGGCACTGTGTTTGGGGAGGTACGCCACTGCGTGCCGTTCTCCGGCCACTTTCGCGCGGGTATAGCGGCGTTTTGAAACCGCCGGGGCTTGCGCGCATGTTCGCTAACGCTTCAGATGCTTTTCGATCAGGACAGCACTTATTTCGCTGGCGGGAACGTAGTAAGTGCCACTCAGGTACTGGCGCCTCAGTTCGCTTACCCGGCTGTCACGGGTGGAGCGCAGATTTTCTTCCCGAATCTCAGCTGGCAAACTCCGGTCGTTTGTCTTGGCGATGGAAGGCGCGCCGAAACGCTCCGCTCGATTATCCGCTAAACGCGCTTTTGCCACTAGAGTTGGATCCCTCACCAAATCTTAGCCGAAAATGCAGCACCTGAACACCCCATGTTTAAGCGCGTGCACCTGAAACGGTACGGTCAGCCGGATAAGGTAAACCCCGAGTGCGAAATCGTGAAGGTTAGGCTCACTTCAACCGAATACTACTGTAGCGACGGCACTAAACGAGGTAGAAATGACTGCGCGTGAAAACGTAAAAGGTTTAGAAACGGCGCCCTTGGCGGCAGAGGTGCGGGAAAAGCTAATCCTGGAGCATTTGCCTCAAGTGAAGCTGATTGCGCGTAGAATTCATGAGCGTTTGCCTGTTTCCGTCAGCTTGGATGACCTGATTTCCTCGGGTGTGATTGGGTTGATTGCTGCTATTGACCGCTACGACGCCAGCCATGACGTCAAACTCAAGACTTATGCGGAATACAAGATTCGCGGCGCCATACTCGATAGCCTGCGCGGGTTAGATTGGGCGCCCCGGCAGCAACGGCGGCGGGCCAAAATGATCGAGGCGGCGATTGCCTCGCTTGAGCAGACCCATCATCGGATGCCGACGGAAGAAGAGATCGCCAAGGAGCTCTCCGTAACCGTACCTCAGTACCAGGACTGGCTTTCGGAGGTTCGGGGCCTTACACTGGGTAGCCTGGAAAACGCCGGCACCGAAGAGGACGGTTGCGATTTGCTTCGGTATCTGGCCGATTCGGAAGAAGATTGGCCCTCGCAGATAGTGGAACGCGCGGAGTTAGAGAGATTGCTGGCAGAGGCGATCGATCGCATGCCGCAACTGGAGCGCACGGTTCTTTCGCTCTACTACTACGAGGAAATGACCCTGCGGGAGATAGCCAAGATCGTTGACCTGCACGAATCGCGCATTTCACAACTGAAGTCACAGGCTATTTTGCGCCTGCGATCTTACATGCAGAAGCGCTGGCCACAGAAAAGAGGAGCATCGATATAGAAGATAGCCGTCTATTTCTACTGAGGTAGGGCGATGGTCAGATCCATCCGCTTGTGATCCCGCATCAGGGATACCGTCACGCTGCCGCTGCGCTGGCGGATGAGGGACGAGAAATCGTGCTCGCTCGAAAGCGTTTGTTGGGCCACGCTAAAGACTACGTCACCGGCTCGCACACCAGCCCGGTCTGCGGCTGAGCCATGCTGCACTGATCGCACCAAAATCCCGGCTTTCACGCCGAAGTATTCGGCAAGCTGCGAGTCGACGCGCTCAAACTCAATCCCTACGGCCGAGTTCCGCCACACCAGCGAGGGACTGGGCAAATCCATACCCTGGGCCGCCCAATTCGGTGGCGCAAATGGAAAAATCGGACTGGAATTAGACTTAAGCTCATTAGCCGCGCCGATCAAGACGATCGTCGTAAGCGTCTTCCCGTCCCGCCAGTACTGAAGTTTCACGTGCCGCCCCGGCGGTGTCTCCCGCACGAGTCTAGAAAACTGCTCGACACCCCGAATCGGTTCACCGTTGTAGGTCAGCACGACGTCTGCGGGCTGAATTCCCGCCCGATCGGCAGGACCTCCTTCCATGACCATCCGAATCTCAACGCCACGCTCCTCAGGCAGCTTGAGTGCTTTGGCGCGCTCAGCATCGATGTCCGAGAGCCGCACGCCCAGATAGCCCATGCTGTCCGCCCTGGGCGCCAGTTCCACCTGCATCACCGGCTCAAGGACCGGCGGCATCGGAACCGGCCCACATAAAATGACCGTGAGAAGAAGTTGTGTGAGCATCGCGCAGAATCTAAGACATTGGACGAACCAGGCGTCCGCAAGATAGCGCGCGGCTAGTAGATTGGGCTTGCAACACCGAGTGCGCGAAGCGCCTGCTGCGAACGGGACCGCACATAGTCATCCTGACGCTCGGAGTTCAGAATGTCCTGCAAGGTCATCAGAACGTCGGGGGTCAGGAACGCGACCGGAGCTTCCGTGGGCAGCAGAATGTCGATTGCCTCGGAGCGAACCTCCGGACTCGTGTCGCGCTTCAGGACAGATTCAATAGCAGCGCGCGCCACCGGGTCAGCAGTGAATTGGCGTAGACCTTCCAGCGCCTTGATGCGCACGCCGGCGTTTGCGTCAGTTTTCGCGCTATTCAGCAGCGCGTCCCGCACGTCAGTTCCGGTCTGGTTGCGCAGCATCTCGACCGAGTCGACACGAATGCCGGGGTCGGTGGACTGCTGCATCGCAGCCAACAAAAGTTGCCGGATAGCGTTATCGTCCGCATTACCGGTGATCTCCTGCTGCTGAGTACGATCAACCAGAATGCGGACGCCGTTCTGTCCCGCAGGTTGTATGTCCCTGACATGCGCGTTCGATGTATCGAGCAGGCCCATTTGAGTAACGTTGCTAGTCGGCAGAGCGGGCATCCGTCCGCCATCCACCAGGCGCGCCAGGCTGAAGCCGGCGAACACCAGAAACGACGCTACCGCTAGCTGGGCGGACCAGCGCGTCGCCGAAAAGCCAGCCGGAAAAAAGCGCTCCCGCCAATTCGACCAGCGGCTCACCGGAAGGTCGGCACGCAGAGCCACACGCAAGTCACGGCGGCATTCGGAGAGCAATTCAAACGATACGTCCGGGCGCACGGTATTGGCGGCCGCATGCCATTCTTTTTCGCGGCCTAAAGCAAGCTGGCACGATGCGCAGCCTTCCAGATGCCCTTCCAGTGTCTCTTCCTGGGCGAACTCCAGCTCGCCATAGAGGTAAAGGGACAGATTAGTCTGCACTTGTTGGCAGGTCATACAAAGTCTCCCAGTGCGGCGCGCATCTTTTGCGTGGCTCGAAAGAGGCAGTTCTTAGCCGCCTCTTCGGTCACCCCTAGCGATTCGCCAATGGCGCGCAGCCGCATTCCCTGGTAGTGCCGCAACTCGAAAACCAAGCGCTCACGGGGCGTGAGTGTCTCGAGCACGCTATTGATCCGAGCGTTGACTTCCGAACTCAGCAACTGCCGCTGCGGATCGACATCCGGGCGATGCTCCGGCACGAATTGGAACCGGTCCATCTCACCGCTAGCCGTTTCTACCGCTGCCGACTCTTCTTTGCGTACTTTGCGCTTACGGATCTGGTCGAGGCAGAGATTCGCCACAATCCGGTAGAGCCAGGTGCTGAAGCTGCAGTCGAAGCGGAACTGAGGCAGCTTGCGAAAGACGCGCAGGAAGGCTTCCTGGTAAATGTCACGCGCATCTTCTGGAGAATGCAGGAGATTGAGCGCCATTCTCAGCACGCTCTGGTCATAGGAACGAACCAGTTGCTCGAACGCCTCACCGTCGCCGCCTTGAGCAGCGCGAATCAGAGCCGTTTCGTTCAATCGGTCACTGGAGCCGTGCACGGCTACTCGTCCGATAGTATCGACGCGGGTTTCCACCACTGCCTTGGACGTGCGAGATTCAGTTTTGTCACGGAATGCGCTCTCGGCTTCCGCGTAGCCCGCGTCCGGCTACTCTAACTGGCTAACTCCAGCTCAATCAGCTTTTTAGATGGATCCAGGCTGGCGATTCGGAAACTCCTCACCTGGCCGGCGCGCGCGCCTTCCTTGGCCCGCTCAGCTGTACCACCGCCCTGCTTCCATTTCGCCGCGAGCATGGCGCTCAGGGATGAAACATCGGCCCCACTTCGCTGTTCGGCGGATTTCGCTTCCTCACCGGCTTGCGTCAGTTGGCAGGTGCCGATGACGCCTTCACCTAACTCCACCTTGGCGCGATCGCCGCGCACTTCCAGCAGGCGTCCGCTCACCGTCTCGCCGGTCTGATGCTCAGAGATGTAGTGATCGACAGTCGTAGGCTCCAGTTGCCTCATACCGAGCCGTATACGACGCCGGTCCCGATCCACTTCCAGAACTACAGCCTTAATGGTCTGCCCTTTGGCCAGCTTCTCGCGCGGATGGTCAATTCGCTTCTCGTTGGTGACGTCCGCGATGTGCACCATGCCTTCTATGCCGTCGCCCAAATCGACAAACGCGCCAAACGGGGTGAGATTCGTGATTGCACCTTCCACCACCGCACCGTTCGGATACTTCTGCGGAACGGCATCCCAGGGGTCTCCCGAGCGCCTGCTTGTAGCCCAGGCTGATCCGGCGTTCAGCCGGGTTTACCTGCAGAACCACCGCATCGACCCGTTCGCCCACTTTCAGCAGATCGCCCGGCTTCCGCACGCGCTTTTCCCACGACAATTCAGACAAATGAATAAGCCCGTCCACGCCCGGGAGTAACTCCACGAATGCGCCGAAGTCCGCCAACCGCTGAACCGTTCCATTTACCCGGTCGCCCACCTGAAAACTACGCGCCGCCACCGTCCAGGGGTCTTCCTGCAGCTGCTTCAAGCCGAGCGAGATCTTGCGCGTATTCGGGTCAATCTTCAGGATTTTGACTTCCAGCTCATCGCCGGGTTTAACCACATCGCTCGCCTTACCGACGCGCGAATAAGACATGTCCACGACGTGCAGCAATCCATCCACGCCGCCGACATCGATGAATGCGCCGAAATCCATCACATTGCGGACTTTGCCGACAACCACCGCGCCTTCGCGCAATTCCGCGAATGTCTGTTGGCGTTTCTCCGCTTCCTGCTCTTCGAGAACGACGCGCCGGTCGACAACCAGGTCTTCCTTCTCCACATCCAGCTTGGTGATGCGGCATTGAATCTCCTGGCCGACCAGACCGCCCATATCCGCCATCTCACGAACGCCGCTACGCGATGCGGGCATAAACGCGCGCACCCCGACGTCTACGCGGAACCCGCCCTTCACCTGCTCAGCTACCACGCCGGAGATATTGCTCTTATTCGCAAACGCGTTTTGTAGGCCACTCCAGTCTTTCGGCCGCGCCACTTTCATGGTCGAAAGCTCGTAATAGCCTTCTTCGTTGCGGGGTCCGACGGAGACAGTAATCTGCGCGCCCGCTACCGGATCGCCGGTCTGCGTCTCGCGCCAGCGTTCCATGGAAAGTGAACCATCCATTTTCCGCCCGATATCCACCAAAACGTGCTCGGGTTGAACTGAGACAATAGTTCCGGTTACAGTTCCCCCGCCCGTTCCTTCGGCGTGTTGCTGCTCAAAATTCGACAGCATTTCAGCGAAGCTGGAGTCCTCGCGTGGCTCGACCGTTTCCCCGGAGACGAAGGGATCAAAATTCACATTACTCATGACTGCTGGGATCCCCCTTATTCTGGCATAGGGTCGCGAAAAATGCCGCAAAACGTCAACACTTCACCGCGCACCGAGCTTGCGCCGCTGCATTGGCTGCACGCGCGCGACTTCGTCTGGCTGTTGTTCGGAATAGCCCTGATTGCGACTGATCCTGAGACCAACTACAACGCCACCATCGTTCTGCTGCTTCTCACCGCCTTTCAGATAGTGGAACCGCGGCTGGCTATTTTCTCATCTCGCCAGGGCCAAATCTCCTCCATCGCTTTGCAAATGATCATGAGCTTCCTTCTGGTCGGCTGGACGCACACGCTCTTCAGCTACTACTTCATGATCTTTTTCATTCCGATTATTTCCGCCGCCACCATGTTCGACGCGCTCGGGGTTGTGCTGGCGACCGCAATTGCCTTGGCCGCCTATTTCTCCTTCCTTCTGCCCTGGTGGCCCATCAATTGGGAAGAACTTACTCCCGGCGACCTGCGCGTCATGTGCTTGCGCGCCTGTTTCTTCCCCATCGTGGCCTACGTCGTTTACAAACAAGCCAAAGCGAAGCGCCAAGAGATGCAACGCACGGAAGAAGCAGCCCAGCGGCTGGCCGAATCGAACCGTAGTCTGCGCCGCGCCGAAGCGTCCCTGCGCCGCAGTGAAAGGCTGGCCGCTCTGGGCCAACTGACGGCCGGGCTTGCGCACGAGTTGCGCAACCCGCTGGGCACCATCCGGGCCTCGGCGGAGATGTTGAGAAATCCCTCCATGCAAGCCCGTCCCGAGGTCATGGCGGAGATGGCTGGATACATTGGAAGCGAGGTGGATCGAATGAATACGCAAATCTCGAGCTTCCTCGATTTCGCGCGGCCGCTTCAGATTCGGCCGGTTGAAGCCGATCTGCGCGCTGTCATCGATGACGTGCTGCAGCAGCAAGCGGATCAGGCTGGGCGCTGTGGCGTGAATGTTTCTGTGCGCATGCCCGAGGGTCCGCTAAGCTTCGAATTCGATCCGGATCTTCTGAAGATTGCGCTCTCGAATCTGGTTCAGAACGCCATTCAGGCAAGCAAGGCGGGACACGAAGTCGAGATTCGTGTGGTTCCCACCAACGACGATGTGAAGATCTTTGTCAGCGATCACGGCACGGGCATTGCACCGGAACACCTGGAGAATGTTTTCAATCCGTTCTTCACTACCAAACCGAACGGGGTGGGGCTGGGACTCGCCCTTGTTTCGAAGATTGCCGATGAGCATCACGGGCAAATCAACGTCTTCAGCGAGCCCGGCGTAGGCACCCGTTTCGAACTCACGCTACCGAAAGTGCAGCAGACGTAGACATGGGCGCCGGAAGAATACTGGTTGTCGAAGACGAAGACAAGCTGCGCCGGGTGGTGCAACTGCATCTTGAATCGGCCGGCTTCGAAGTGGATGGAGCGCCCAGCGCCGAACAGGGCCTGCCGCTGGCGACACTGGCCGACGTCATCGTCACGGACATGCGACTGCCTGGCATGGACGGGCTGCAATTCATCGAGCAACTGCAGAACCGCGGTATCTCAGCAGCGGTGATTGTCATGACCGCTCACGGTTCGGTGGAAGCGGCCGTGCAAGCGATGAAGCTGGGTGCAGCCGATTTTCTGCAGAAGCCCTTTTCGCTTGACCATCTCACTGCGCTGGTGCAGAAGGTCATGGCGGTGCAATCTTTGCGCGACGAAAACCAGCGCATGCGCGAAGAACTGGACCATCGCTACCAGTTCGACAACATCGTCGGGCGCAGTCCTGCCATGCGCGACATCTTCCATACTGTCGAGCGCGTAGCGCCCACCCGCGCCACGGTCTTACTGGCGGGTGAAAGCGGCGTTGGCAAAGACATGATTGCGCGCGCCATCCATCAGCACTCGCCGCGCAAGACTCATCCGTTTGTGAAGATCAATTGCACCGCTATACCCGAAAATCTGATGGAGAGCGAACTTTTCGGCTACGAAAAGGGCGCGTTCACGGGTGCGAATAACAGCAAGCCGGGCAAGTTTGAGCAAGCGGACCAGGGAACAGTCTTTCTCGACGAGATCGGCGACGTGCCGGGAAATATCCAGGTCAAGCTGCTGCGCATTTTGCAGGAGCGGCAATTTGAGCGCTTAGGTTCCAACTTGACGCGCAATGTGGACGTGCGGGTTGTAGCGGCGACCAACGTCGATCTGCGCGCGGCGCTAGAGCAAGGACGTTTCCGCGAGGATCTCTATTACCGACTGAATGTTGTGCCCATCAACATCCCGCCGCTTCGCGAACGAAAGGAAGACATTCCGTTTCTGGCGAAGCACTTCGTCCAGAAATTGTCTAAGGAATTAGGCACTGGGGCGCGCGAGATCAGCCCCGCCGCCATGGAACGGCTGCTTAGCCACTCATGGCCCGGCAATGTTCGTGAGCTGGAGAATACTATCGAGCGAAGCCTGGTGCTGGCTTCCAGCGAAGTGCTACAACCCTCCGATATCCGCCTGGAAGCTCCGCGCAACCAGCGCGCATATGCCCGCGCAGCAAGCGCCATTACTGCCCGAAGGCGAAACCTTGGAGCATTGGGAACAGATGATGATTCGCGAAGCGTTGCGCCGCGCCAACGGCAATAAGAGCCAGGCCGCGCGCATGCTGGGGCTTACGCGCAACGCGCTACGCTACCGGCTGTCGCAGATGGGAATGGAATCCGGGCCGGCTGAAGACGCTGAGTAAGTTATGGCCACAGATGAACACAGATGAACGCGAATGAACTTAGAGCCGGACGATTTTTTCTGACCGGAAGCCTTTCAGCGCGTTGCGCGTGTCGACAATCATCTGCTGTGCTTCACGACGGACGCATAGTCTACGCCACTGTGATCAGTGACGATCACCACGCAATCGGTGAACTCAATCGAAGACAATAGCGGCTGGGCTTCCAGATGCCCACCGTTGATCTGGATCTTGCTGACGAATGGATCGGAGAACGTGGCATCTACGTTCTGGGAAGTCACCTCGGCGCATCGCAGCCGGCGAAGACAGCGACCCGCGGACTAGGAAGGCCAGACCGCCTTATCTCAACGGTGCGGGGCCGGGACGTATAGGCCTCCGGTCAGATGGTGAGGAAAGGCCGCGCGAAATGGATAGCAACGAACGACGGTGATAGGACCGGCAATGTCCATCAGCAAGTTGTTCTGCATCGCCGCATACTTCTTGTCGTCCCCCTTAGCGCAATGTGACGGTGCCCTCAAACAATCCTCAGCACTAAGGAGCCTTGCTTTGGGCACGCAGAGCGTAGTACTGCTTATCCAATCTCTCTTGAACCGCTTCTGGCACCGATGTGCACCGCCCGTCCTTGCAAACAGGCCCATGAAGCTTTGAGGGCGGGACTTCCTGGTAATTAGAAGCAACATCAAAAAGCGCCGACACCGGCTCGCCCACGCTCAACGAAGCTAGACTTTGTACGGTGATACCGTCTTCGTGCTCAAACCGCAGCTGTACAAGAGCACATTGAGCATCCAACGCGTACCAAACGGTCATCTTCCTCTTTTCTCCAGGCAGAACATGTCGGACCGTCGGATGTCCAGAAATAACCTCTGTGCCTTCGACGACCCACCTGTCATCGCCAGCAACTCGACAAGATGCGTCTGGATCCCTCCATGCTGAAATGCCAGCCGACTTTTTGGGGTAAGTGCTTTTCCTCAAAAGAAGTTCGTTGGTTTGAATCTCATCACCAGTGGCAAACTCTATTCTTCTTCGATTCTCAATGCTGGTCGCAACTTGATGAACCTGGGAACCGTCCGATCGAAGGGCATCGACGTACTGATTTACGTACTTCAACGCTCCGGCCTCATCGTAGCCATTCTCGGTCCGCACCACCGTGTACGGCGCCACCGAGTGAGCTCGAACTTTCAGCAGTGTTACGTGTCTGTATGTCGTCCACGCCAGACTCATAACTAGCGCTGCGGAAACAATCCAGAATAGCGGCGCCCCAAAGCGCCCCAAGCGCGCTTGTCTTTTATCCATGGACATGCTCCTCTAAGTGGTGCCACAAGGCACGTAGGAATCACAATTGTCGGTGTAGGCGTCGCTACAGGGGTTCGTCCCGTCTTTGCAGTTAGAGCCAACGCCATAATACGTGCTACACGTAACGACTGTGCAATAGAAAAGGCAAGAACTAGATGTCCGTGTAGTCTCCGCGATCTGTGTGCCCTGCCCGCAATATTTACAGCAGGCTTGGGCGGACAGGATTCGAGGCACAACGATATTTGCGGCCAATAGTAAGCTCACTGTGAAAAGCTTAGCTTTCATGATAAATCCTCCACGATCAGATTTATTGGCAATAAGTTATTCACAATGAGAAACCATCTTTCAAGCTAAATCATGGTGAGACTAAATCGCCGAATTCGGCATTAGGAGGCCAGACCACGATTGTAATTCCTCCCGCTTTGCTGCGATCCGAAAACCGCAACCGGGCAAGTCGCTCACCGGCTTGAACAGTTCACGCTTTCGCCCCATGTATGTTCGGCTGATATCGCCCGGGAATCCACAATGGTAATAGCTTAGAGCCGGACGATTTTTTTCGATTGAAAGCCCTTCAGGGCATTGCGCGTATCCAAAATTAATTTGCTCTGCTTCACTACTGACGCGTAGTCGACGCCACTGTGATCAGTCACAATCACTACGCAGTCTGCAGACTCCACGGAAGGCAATAGCGGCTGGGATTCGAGATGCGCACCGTTGATCTGGATTTTTGTAACGAAGGGATCGGAGAAGGTTACGTTAGCGCCGCGTTTCTGAAGCAGCAGGATGATGTCGAGAGCCGGCGATTCGCGGACGTCGTCAATATCCCGTTTGTAAGCCGTTCCCAACACGTGAACATGCGAGCCGCGCACGGGCTTCGAGGCGTCGTTCAAAGCGTTCTGGATCTTTTCGACAACGAATTCCGGCATGCGTCCGTTGATGTATCCGGCGAGTTCAATGAAGCGGGCTTCAATGCCAGCCTCTTTGCTCTTCCACGAGAGATAGAACGGATCGATCGGAATGCAGTGCCCGCCCAGACCGGGGCCCGGATAGAAGGGCATAAAGCCAAAAGGCTTAGTGGCCGCGGCGTCGATCACTTCCCAAACGTCGATCTCCATTCGGTCGCACATCAGAGCCAGTTCGTTCACGAGTCCGATGTTGATCATGCGGAACGTGTTTTCGAGCAGCTTCACCATCTCAGCCACGCGCGTGGAGCTGACCGGCACAACCGTTTCCAGCGCCTGCTGATAGAAAAGCGCGCCCATTTCCGTGCAAGTCGGAGTGATGCCGCCCACTACTTTCGGAATGTTGGAAGTCTGGAATTTTGGGTTGCCGGGATCGACGCGTTCAGGCGAGAAGCACAGGAAAAAATCTTTCCCTACCTCTAAGCCGGTGCTTTTCAATTTAGGCAGCAACAACTCGTCCGTCGTGCCCGGATAAGTGGTCGATTCCAGCATCACCAGCAATCCGGGATGCAGGTACTGGGCAATGGCGTCGGTGGCGCTTACCACGAAACTCATGTCCGGATCTTTGGTTTTTCGCAACGGCGTCGGTACGCAGATGTCAATGGTGTCGAGCTGCTCAATGACAGAGAAATCGCTGGTCGCGCGCAACCGTCCGCTGCGCACCAGCGGCCCGAAGACATCGTCCTTCACGTCCTTGACGTAGGAGCGGCCGGCATTAAACTGATCTACCTTGCTTTGCAGAACATCAATGCCGGTGACTTGAAAACCAGCGCGCGCGAACTCCACCGCCAGCGGCAAGCCAACGTAGCCAAGACCTAAAACTCCAACGTGCGCTTTTTTGTTCGAGATTCGCTCTCGAAGGATAGTGGCGGCCGACACCGTTTCCACAATTTCCTGTTCTACTGTTTCAGAGATCAAGAAAGAACCTGCCTTCGCCAATTAGTTCCGCTGGACCGGTCAGATAGACACTATCGTCCCAACGCAGAGTCATGCTTCCCGCCGGTGTACGTATTTCGACCGGGCTTTCGACGGCTTCCCTGAGAATAGCAGCGCAACCAGCCCCGGTAGACCCTGTCCCGGAGCTTCTGGTCTCGCCTGCACCGCGCTCATAAAAGACGCAGTCAATGGCATGCCGGTCGATAACACGCACAAAAGAAACGTTGCTGCGGTTCGGAAAACGCGGATCGGCTTCCGCTTCCCGCGCCGCCGCGCGCCAGTTCGGCGGCAAGCGATCGACAAAGATGGCGCATTGCGGATTGCCCACATTCAGCAGAGTGGCATCGTAATCCTCGCCCGCAAGTCGCATATTCGCGTGTAGCTCGTCTGTTTGCGGCAATCCCATGTTCATCTCAAAAAGAAAACGCAATCCGTCACGGGCCATCAGCCGCAGCATTTTCTTGCCCGCTGCGGTACTTATCGGAATTTCCGGCCCTAGTACCGCGCCTTTCCACAAAGCAAAGGCCGCCGCACAGCGCGTTCCGTTGCCCGACATCTCCGGCTCGCTTCCATCCGAATTGAACAATCGGGTCTTCAGGCCATCCGCATCTTTCGAAACCAGCATCCATCCGTCTGCCCCAATGCCCGTCGTGCGGGCGCAGATGCGGCGGGCAATCTCGGGCAAATTGTCCTGCGGAGCTTCGTCGGCCCAAGTCAGCAAAAAATCGTTTTCCGCGCCGTGCAGTTTAGTGAAGGGCAGCATCCGGTACTCGCTTCAGAATGTGAACAACAGGCGCGCCACTTACTTTCATGTCTTCTACCGGCCAATAAGGCGATCTCGTCTTTTCCATGTCACGCGCCAAAATGTCGTCCTGCTGATCGATGAGCCAAAGAGCCTGGTGCAGAAGATCAGGCCGCACCGTATTCGCCATCCACTGCGGTCCATTTCCGATGTTGATTGTCTCGCGCAAAGGAATGCCCAGCCGGCAGAATATCCCAGCCAGATCGCCCGATGCAGAGGGCGTTAAGATCCCCTGCCCCGCCACATAGTTCGTCTGCAAGAATGCAGCAGCAGCCTTTGTCCACGCCCTTCGTGACATGGAATTTACTTGTGACTCCTTCCAACAGATCCAGTTTTCCTGCGATGGCTGTAGCGTCCAAGGCAAGACGGCGATGACGGGCAACGCCAATGCAAACTTCTTCCATCTCCGCGGCAAATAGGTAACGATTGCGCCAGCCGCAAACGCCGCGAATACGACCACCGCAATTCCGTAGCGGCTGTTGTAGTAACCGTGCGGCGGAAGCTGAGGGATGAAAATCGGATTTTTAGATGAGTGGATGCTCCAGATATAAAACACCGGCGTGAGCAAAAGAAACAGAACAGGCCGGTAAGCGCCTTTAACTAAAGCACAAATAAATCCGGCTACTCCCGTGAACAACAATGTCCAGCCAGTGCAAAGCTGCCCCGCTTTGGCGTAGTAGGCCGCCGCGACCAGCCAGTTATGATAACCCGGATATGGCTTATCGCCCTGAATCGCGACGGCCGAATACGGGCCATTGTAGAAATCAAGCGCATTGGATGTTTCGAACCAGTTATGCGCCATCCAGTACAGCGGCGCCAGCGATGCAGCGCATCCGAAGGCAATTAGAACGAGCCAGCGCCTTCGTCGTGCAGAGCATGCAAACCAAAGGCCGGCAAACGGGATCAGGAACCATCCGTCATAGCGCGTCAAGCTCATCCACCAGGACGCGAAAACGCCAACGACGATCCAGCCGGATCGCTTCGTCGCTTCGAATCGAATCAGGCTCAAGAGCAGCACACTCAGTCCGGCGATGAAGACAACTTCCGTCATCGGAATGGTTGCCAGGTAGAGAAGATTCGGATTCAATGCGAGGCAGGCAATGACCACCCAAGCGGCCGCACGGCTCTGGTAAGTTTGGCGTGCGGCGAGAAATAATGCCGTTCCGGCGATCACAAAACAGCAAGCAACGGGAATCGTCCCCGCCAAGCCGCTGGACCAAAGCCGCGCATGGCCCACCAGCGGCAGGCAAATCAGATGCAAGACCGGCAGCCAGACGGTACCTAACTGGTCATAACCCGGCGTGCGCGAATCAATAATGCTACGGCTGAGGTTCAGGTGCGACTGCGCGTCGCCGTAATAGAGGATGTAACCGTGCTGATAAACCCAGCAGGCGAATCCTGCGACGATGCAGGCGAGAGTGGCGCATACGAGAACTAACTCGCCCGCGCCGCCGGTGTGCTTAGAACGCGGTGAACTTTCGGAACTGGTCAAAGCGTTGGTCGATCTCTTGACGCGTGAGGGTTCGGAACCGCTCGACTCCGAAACACTCGCAGCAGAAACTTCCCAAGACCGACCCATAGATGACCGCCCGATGAAGCTCCTGCACATCAAAATTGCCTTTGCGCAGATCGAAGCCACGCTCGGCAAGATAGCCCACGAAGCCGCCTGCGAAGCAATCTCCAGCGCCGGTCGGGTCAAAGACATCTTCAAGCAGATACCCGGGCACCATGAACAGAGTGTCATGGCGAAAGAGCATTGCGCCATGCTCGCCACGCTTGATTACCAGCGTATTCGGACCCATTTCCAGGATCTTGCTTGCTGCCCGGCGCAGATTGGATTCGCCCGATAACATACGCGCTTCGCTGTCGTTGATCAGCAGAAAATCCCAATCGCGAATCGTGGCAAGCAGCTCTTGGCGTGAATCCTGAATCCAATAATTCATGGTGTCCCCACCGACGAAGCGGACACCATCCATCTGCTCCCGCACGCCACGCTGCAAGCCCGGTTGTATGTTGCCTAAAAATAAATAGGGACGCGAGGCGTAGTCGGCGGGCAGCTTGGGATCAAAATCCGCAAAGACGTTGAGGTCGGTCACCAAGGTGGTGCGGTCGTTCATATCGTCCGAATAAACGCCCGCCCAAAAGAACGTCTTTCCAGGCACCTGTTCCAGACCGGCCAAGTCTATTCCCTTCCCGCTCAGGAATGCGCGGTCTTCTTCAGCGAAATCGTCTCCGACCACGCCGACGATTCCGGTTTTCGTGAAATAACTCGCGCTCAAAGCAATGTATGTGCACGCGCCGCCGAGTATCCGTTCGCGCTTGCCGTGCGGCGTCTCTATTCCGTCATACGCGACGGAGCCAACTACAACCAATGACATTGTTCGCATTGTAGCGGCTGCGGCGATCGCAAACAATATGCCTCGAACTTGTTGTGCCGATACAATCTGAGTGTGCGATTTCTCGTAGTGAGCGATACTCATGCGAATTGGAACGCATTGGAAGCGGTTCTGGCGGATGCCGACGGGCATTTCGATCAAATCGTTTGCTGTGGCGATCTAGTCGGATACAACGCTCAACCGGCTCGCGTACTCGAATGGACGCGCGCGAATTCAGCCCAAACCATACGCGGCAATCACGACAAGGTTGTCGCCGGCCTGGAGAACGTCGAATGGTTCAACGAGGTAGCGCAAGCCGCCGCGCGCTGGACCATCCACCACTTGGACGCGGGGCAGATCGAGTACCTGAAACAACTTCCGAAAGGACCGCTCCCGTTGGAGGACTTCCAGATGTGGCACGGATCCCCCCGGGACGAGGATGAATACATCACAACCGCGCGCGAGGCGGCGCCATGCTTCCAGTACTTCGCCATGCCGCTGGCGTTCTTCGGGCACACGCACCTGCAGGGTGGCTTTTTTCAAAAGCACGGGCGCGTAGGCACAATTCCCGCGGTTCGCAAGGGGCATGCCGAGTCTACCTTCGCGCTAGAACCGGACGTCCTCTATATGGTGAACCCGGGATCGGTGGGCCAGCCGCGGGATGGCGATCCCCGCGCTGCCTATGCTTTCTATGATTCCGAACAGAGGACGGTTACTTTGCGTAGAGTGGAATATCCAATCCAGAAAAGCGCGCAGGAGATCAAGGAAGCGCACTTACCCGACGTGCTCGGGCTCAGGCTCTTCCAGGGAATCTGAAACGGGCGCAAGCGGCTGCACCTGCAATTGAACCAGCGGATGCGCCTGGTGAGTCTCGAAATAAGAGTGCAGCTTGTTTGCCGCTGTTTTTCCAATGGCTGCAATCACCTCTTGATCGGGAGCCTGCCTCACGCGCTCCAAGCTTCCGAACGTTCGCAGCAGCTTTTCTACCGTTTTTGCGCCAATGCCAGGAACCTCGTGCAGTTCGGAAGTCAATCGTTGCGCATTGCGGCGCGTCCGATGAAACGTCACAGCAAACCGATGCGCTTCGTCGCGAATCGTCTGAACCAGATGCAGGATGGGCGAGAATTTGTCCAGAATGACGGGCTCATCTTCCTGGCCATACACATAGATCCACTCCTCGCGTTTCGCAATGGACGCGAGCGGCTGATAAGTATTGCCAAGCGCCTCCAGAGCCTCTGCCGCCGCATGAAGCTGGCCTAACCCGCCATCCACCAGCACCAGACCGGGAAACGGTATGTTCTCTTCCTGCAGCTTCGAATAGCGGCGCGTTATCACTTCCCGCATCGACGCGAAATCGTCGTTGCCGACAACGGTTCGGATGATGAATTTCCGATAATCGGACTTCTTCATCTTGCCGTCTTCCCAAACCACCATGCTGGCCACTTTGTCGGTTCCCTGAATGTGCGAGATGTCGAAGCACTCAATACGCCTGGGGGCGTCGGCAAGATTCAGCGCCTCTTGTAAGGCCGCCTCGATCGCTTTAGATGACGGCTTCAGCACCCGGAAGCGCTGATCGAAACTGTGCTTGGCGTTCGTCTCCACTAAACCGAACAGCGCCTTCTTGGCCCCACGCTGCGGTGTGCAGATCTCGACTTTTCTTCCGCGCAGATCGGACAAAAATTCTTCCAGCTCTTCGCGCTGCTCAAAGTCCGCCGGCACGTGGATGAGTCCCGGAATGTGCGGATTGTTGAGATAGACCTGCTTCAACAGAGCCTCAAAGAACTCAGACGGATTGAAATCATCCTGATCCTCCCAAAAGAACTCACGCCGATCGACGATTTTTCCCTTGCGCAGATGAAAGAGATTCACCGCCACCAGCGGCGGCTCGGCATGATACGCGAAGATGTCGATGTCGTCGCCTTCCGCGGCAGCCATCTTCTGCCGTTCATCCATCTCGCGCACCGTGTTCATCAGGTTGCGCAGGCTGGCTGCCTCTTCGAAGCGCATCTCCTCCGACGCCAGATTCATGCGCGTTTCCAGCGTATCCGCTAAGTCGCGATGCCGGCCTTCGAGGAACAAGCGAACATCACGCACGGCGGCGGCATACGCCTCATCGGTTGTCAGCCCCGGCGTACACGGCCCCAGACAGCGGTGAATGTGGTACTGCAGGCAGGGATGCGTGTGCTTTCGCCCAAGGTCAATCTTGCATGACGGCACTTTGAAATGCCGATGAATGAAATGCACCAGTCGGTGCGCTAAATTTCCCGGGAAGTACGGTCCGTAATAGCCCGCTCCATCTTTCAGAAGGCGCCGCGTCACGTAGACGCGTGGATACTTCTCATTCGTCAGCTTGATGTAGGGAAAGGTCTTGTCGTCGCGCAACAAAATGTTGAAGCGCGGCTTGTATTGCTTGATGAGATTGTTCTCAAGCGCCAGCGCTTCTTTGTTGTTGTCGACTTCTATGAATTGGATGTCGCGCGCTTCCGAAATCAGGCTTCCGGTTTTCGCTTCCGCCAGCCTGTCTTCGTTGAAATAGCTCCTGACACGGCTCCGAAGGTTCTTGGCTTTACCGACGTAGAGAACCTTGCCTGCTGCGTCTTTATAGAGGTAAACGCCGGGCTGGGTAGGAAGCTGCGCAACTTTCTCGCGAAGTTCCATTGGCAGCTTATAATTCAATTGTGACATGCAAGCTGTGGCTGGCGTGCTTGCTCGCAACCCTGCCTGCATTCAGCCAAACTGACCAAAAACAGCAGCCGCCCAACCCTCCGTCCACCCAGCAGCCTCCGGACGAGACCAATCCGCCCGAGGAAGATGAGTCGGTAGCGCCGAAAGTCTACGCGTTCAATCCGCTGGAGGCGCAGCGCTGCATCACCATCGGCAACTTCTACATGCACAAGGGGAGCAAGGGATATCGCGCCGCCTTGGGCCGCTATGAAGATGCCACGAAGTACGACCCAAATAACGCGGAAGCGTTCTTCCGAGTGGGTGAAGTGGAAGAGAAGCTCAACAATAAGGACGCAGCGAAGATAGCATTTGAGAAGGTGGTCAAAATGGCGCCCGATTCCAAGTTTGCTAAGGACGCCAGGAAGAAGCTGGGGAGTTAGTGATTAAGTGCCCCCGACGGGAAATCGATGCGCAGGATGGCATCCTGCCGCGCTGTTTGCTGGGTGGCAGAATTCGTGCAACTTGCTCTTAGCTGAGAAGCTGCCTCGTTTTCTCCGGATTCGGTCTCTTCTTCATCACATTCACCAGCGCGTTGAAACCCGTTTCCCAATCGGGGAAAAGATCGATGTGCTGCGTCTTGCGCGCGATCTGAAGCGGTACCTGGCAGTCGCTGAGACGCACCGGCAGCAGGAATATTTCGTCAAGCGGCACGAAAGCCGCGACATCCAGCGCGTAGCGCACCTCGGCTTGGAAGAACCCGCGCTTGCCTACGGAGCGCCGTGAGAAGCAGATCAACACATAATCAGACACTTCGATGGCTTGCTCAATGGCCCGCGGCCAATTCTGCCCCGGAAGAAGTTTCTGTTCGTCCATCCACGGCTCGAGCCCCTCATTCTTCAACGCCCGATACAGCTTCCTGGCCTCAGCGCGATCTTCGCTCGCATACGCGATGAACACCTGAGTACGGCCGCTGGACTCAAACACCACATCGCCGCCGTCCAGCGCGAATTTGCCCACTCCATCGAGGTCAATGGCGCTTCCTTGCCGCACAACACTGTTGATGAGGCGCACCAAGCGGGGTTTCCCAATAGGCCACCTCACGACGGGTCCTTGAATTGATTGGGGTAAGCAGACCTCTTCGATTCCTCCTTCGGCTTAGTTGCAGGCTTTTTGAGATCCATCAACAACCTGTGGATCAACCCGTCGACTTCATCGGCGGCCTGAGCACGTGAGCGATGCGATTGTTTGGCTAATCGCCGCGCTAAATCTTTCTTATTCACGGTTATAAGGTAGTACGCACTGGGCGCGTTTGACGGTGCGTGAGGGAGCAGCAACTCTGGGAACGCGATGATTCACATGTACTTACGGGAATTTCGAAAAGTTTTCCGATTTGTGATCGATTCAGGCATACAGCAGCCGGCCGCGCGGTTCCGGTATCGGACGGCCCAGTTCGCGGGCCGTCTCGATCCACTCGCCGATGATGATCTCGGCGTTCTCAAGCGCAGCTTGCCGGGTCGGTCCGTCCGCCGAGCAGCCCGCTAGCTCGGGCACCTCCGCGATGAATGCCTCATCCTCCTCGCTCCAGTAGAGGATGATTTCGTATTTGGTCATTCGACTCCCTCCGCAAGCTTATGCCGAATGATGATATCTCGAACCTGCTTCACCTGATAAGGCTTAGCCTGATTACCCTTTGGCTGCAAGTTCACAATCTCAGCCACACCAGCTCTTGTGAATATGTGATGGCTTCCTTTCACTCGTTCTTCAAACCCCAGATGCGTGAGAAGCATCCGCAAGTCATCGAATCGAACATTAGCATCCGCTGTACCGCGAAGGACTTGCAGAAGGATGCGCTTACGCACTCTCTGATTATGTGTCCAACACGTTCGGTGATGGTTCAGCAGCTTGCATTATTCGTAGACGTCCCGCCGATGAGCGACGCGCATGACGTCCAAGACCTGACGTGCGTCATTGATGCTATAGATAACTCGATAATCCCCTACCCGCACTCGCCACAAGTCTTTGGAGCCTTGCAACTTCTTACCTCCAGCGGGGCGAGGTTCATCGGCTAAGCCGTTAATCTTGCGATCTATGCGTTTGAAAATTGTCTGATCCAGTGCATCAAGTTCCTTCATGGCAGAGGGCTTGACGGTGAGCGTGTATCTACTCACGTGGAAGTTGTTTCTTCAGCCGGCGAGCACGGTATCGCTCATACGGGATGCTCTTCTCCTTACGACGAGATTCACATAGCAGGCTGTCATAAAAGTCTGCCCAAAGACTTTTGTGCTTCTTGAGATCAATCTGAACCGCTACGCGACGGCCCTGGTCGTCAGTGACGTATTGAATGCCGTTCATGTTGCCCACATTTCACTGTAGCCCTCTGTTCACAGTTCGGTCTCGCTCTATTCTCCCCGCAGTACCTCTAACGGTCTCTGATCCAGAATCCGAGCGCTCGCTAACCAACCCGCTACATTCGCCAGCAACGCGGTGCCGATCATAACCACGATCAGCGACAGCCAGTCGAATTCGAAAGCGGCGTCGATAAAGCGATCGGACACGATGCGCGTAAACACGTTGGCTAAAATACCGCCGACCAGCCCCGCTGTGGCGCCCAAAATCGAAAACTCGATTGAAAAGATGCTCATGATCCGCCGCCGCGTCGCGCCTAGCGTCTTCAGAATCGCTACCTCGCGGACTCTGCGATAACGTGTGCCCGCCACGCTCGAAGACAAGATAATCACGCCGGCCAAAATCGCGAACAGTGCCAAGAACCGGATCACCAAGGCAACCTGATCGACCGCTTCCTGAATCCGCCGCAACACGTCGGCTAAATCCATCACCGTGACGGTGGGGAATTTCTCGAACACCGCCTCTTCCACTTGCGGGATTTTGGACGGGTCGACGTGAACCGCTCCGTAATACACCACGGGCAAGCCCTTCAGAGCGTTACGCGGAAACACCAGGTCGTAACGCACCGGCGCGCGCTGCTCCCGGCGAAAGATCGCCACCAAGGGCGCTGTGATAAATCGCCCGGCGACCTGGAATTTGATGTTGTCCCCGATGTGCAAGTGGAAATCGCGCTGGGCCTGCTGAGAGATGGCAAGCTGCGGCGCAGTAGCCTCCGGATTCCACCAATGGCCGCGTTCCACTACCAGACTGTCGGGCAAAGCATCGGCGGTGGTGATTCGAATCGTCTGCAGTTGATCTTGACGCATGTTCGAAAGGCGCAGTTGATCTGCCGGCGTGCCGTTCTTGTCCACCAGGCGCGACACAATATATCCGACCAGTTCCACCTTGCCGGTAACTCCCGGTTGCGACTGGATGAGGTTGGTCACTGCCGACGAGTTGCGAATGTCGAGCAAAAACAGATTGCCCTCGCGCCCCGGGCCTTCGCTAACCACTTGCTGCAGAACAGTGCGCTGCAGCAGATAGGTGCTTAACGTAAACATCACGCCGACGCCCAACGCGACCAGCACAGACCTCGCCTGATTCCCCGGCCGGTAAATGTTTGCGAACCCGTGCCGAAATACCGGTGGCAGCTTGCGATGAAAAGTCCTGACACAGAAGCGCATCAGCCAAAGCAACGCCGCCGCCACCAGGGCCAGCAAGAGAATGCTGGCGGTTAAGCCGCTGATGAAATAGGCGCCCATTCTCCACGACCCACTGAGCCACACAGCAATGCCGCTGAAACCGGCCAGGATCAACAGCGCGCCCGCAGCGCTCGGAAGTTTGTCCACCCAGTGCTTGCGTTCTTCAATGGCCGCATCGCTCATGTTGCGCCGGAAGACCAGGCTGGGCCGCACATTGCGAATCCCGAGCAGCGGCGGGACGGTGAACAAAAGCGTCGCCAGCACACCCAAACTCATTCCTTGCAGGCTGAAAGACCAGTCCCATGGCACCGCGGGCAAAAAAGCAAACACGCGCGCAATCAACAAGGGAAACGACTTCTGCACCAGCGCGCCCACGGCGACTCCGACAATGCCGCCGGCGACTCCCAGCCATAACGTCTGGATCAAATAGATCTGCATGATCTGCGCCGCGCGAGCGCCCACCGCTTTCATCGTGGCGATGGTGTCCATGCGCTGCTGGAGGTGCGAGTACATAGCCATAGCGACGCCCAGCGCCCCGACAATCAAAGCGATCAAGCTGATGAGGCTGAGAAAAGTTGTCGTGTTGTCGATCGCCCGCCCCACTGCCGGGCTGCCTTCGCGGTAATCGCTGATGAAGACGCGCCGCAGTATCGTCTTCAACTGCGCGCGCATTTGATCCAGATCCACGTTGGGATTCAACTTGAACAAAAAGCGCTGCGCCGCGCGGCTCCCAAATTGAATGAGCCCGGTCCGTTCCAGTCCCGCACGAGTCATCATCACGCGCATGCCTGGACCGAAGCCGGAGGCCAGCCGATCCGGTTCCGTTATCAGCTCTCCGGCGATGCGAAAATCCTGGCCGCCGAGTCGAATTGTGCCGCCTACCGGCACCTTGAATCGCATCAGCAGTTCCGGCGAAACGACAACGTCGGAGTCGGTCTTGAGCAAGTCACCGAGCGAGCGCGCCGGCAACAGGGTGAGCGTTCCGTACAGCGGGTACGCGCCTGGATCAACCGCTTTCACGGAGATCATCAACGGAACGCGCTCGCCGGCCGAAGCAGCCATCGAGATCGTCTCTGTCACGCGCGTCATGCTGCCGTCGCGCTGCGCGAGTTTCTCCAGCGCCTGCAGCTCTTCAGGCGTAATATCGGCCCAGGTCTGCGCCTGCACGTCGGCGGCAATCAGTTGTTTCGCATTCTTGAGCAGCATGCCCTTGAAGGCATAGCCGAAGCCTTTCACGCCGCTGAGCGCCGCTACCCCGATGGCAACCGCAAGCACGACGAACAGGAACTTGCCGGGCGCCGCTTGCAGATCGCGCCAGGCGATCCGTACTGCCGTTCTGAAGAACACCTACGACACTTCCACTGCGCGCGGAGCCAGTTCATCGCTCAAAACACTGCCATCGCGCAGCGTGATGATACGGTCGGCATACTCGGCCAGCTTGCGATCATGCGTTACCAGGATCAGCGTGGTCTTCTCCTCGCGATTGAGTTGCACCAGAAGATCCAGAACGTGTTGGCCATTCGCAGTGTCGAGATTTCCAGTGGGCTCATCAGCCATCAAGATTGGCGGTTGCGTGACGAACGCCCGCGCGAGGGCTACACGCTGCTGTTCGCCGCCTGAAAGTTGCACCGGGTAGTGATGGCCGCGATTGCTGAGTCCCACGCGTTCCAACAGCTCTTTAGCACGCTGGCGAGAACCGCCATTACGGCCGCTCAGCTCAGCCGGCAGAAGAATATTTTCTTCCGCCGTGAGCGTCGGGATCAATTGATAGGACTGAAAAACAAAGCCAATTTTTTCACCACGCAGCCGCGCCAGCTTGTCCTCTTTCATAGTGCTGATCTCAACTCCATCCAGCACGATGGATCCCGAAGTAACCGTATCCAAACCCGCCAGCAACCCCAAGAGCGTGCTCTTCCCACTGCCGGAAGCGCCCATGATGGCTAGAAACTGTCCTCGCGGCACAGACAAAGTGATGCCCTTCAAGATCTCCACTCGCGCGGGCGGATTTTCTATCACCTTCACCAGGTCGCGTACTTGTATGACGGGCTGCTGGTCTACGAAAGCGGACATGTCAATGTGAAGTTGTGATGCATCGGCGATTCCATTTCATTGTTGCAGCCTGTCTGCTATGCGCGCTCATCCTGGCCGGGTGCGGCAAAAATAGCAGCTCACCTACTACAACCCAACGCACACAGGTCGCTCCGAGTTCCACCGCACCCGCTGCGCCGCCTGCACAGAACCGGGATGGCCGACCTCTCATCGTCACTTTTGGCGACAGCTTGACCGCTGGAGTAGCCGGAAGAAGTTATCCCGAACAGTTGCAGGATCTGCTGGACAAGAACGGTTATCGTTATCGCGTCGACAATCAGGGCGTGAGCGGCGACACCACAACAGACGGCTTAGCGCGCATCGACAACGTAATCGCCGAAAAACCATTTCTGGTGATTCTGGAGTTCGGTGGTAATGACGGCTTGCGCGGTGTGCCGACAAATGAGATTCGAACAAATTTGCAGGATCTGATCAATAAACTGAAGGCTGCGCACTTACAGACCGTCCTGTTAGGTATCACGCTGCCGCCCAATTACGGCCCCGATTACGTGAAGCAATTCGCCGGGATGTATCCGGAGCTGGCGAAAGAGAACAATCTACGCTTCATGCCTTTTCTGTTGCTGAATGTTTATCAGCACCCGGAAATGATGCAGCAGGATGGAATACACCCCAATGGGGCGGGTAATCATATAGTGGCTCAGGACGTATTTCACCTGATACAACCGCTGCTTTGAAAGGCACAAAAAGAGCCGGGATACCTTTCGATATCCCGGCGGAGGGAATTAACATGCAGTGGCAGAAAACTCGAATTGATTCGTTGGCTTAGTTCGGTAAGAGGACAGCATCAACCACATGCACAACGCCGTTCTTCTGCATCACATCGGCCTGTGTCACAGTCGCCATTCCACCCTTTTCATCTGTGAGAACAACGTTGCTGCCGTCTAACTTGGCGGTAATTGTGCCGCCTTCGACAGTCTTCAACATCGCCTGGCCGCCGCCCCGCTTGATCATGGCGACCAACTTAGTGGAAGTTACCTTACCGGCAACCACATGGTAAGTCAGCACCTTCTTCAACTGGTCCTGATTCTCAGGCTTCAGCAACGTGTCAACGGTTCCAGCAGGCAGCTTGCTGAATGCATCGTTTGTTGGCGCGAATACGGTGAATGGACCGTTGCCTTGCAACGTGTCCACGAGCCCGGCCGCTTTGACTGCCGCGACCAAAGTGGTCAAATTGTTCGCAGTCGATGCATTTTCCACGATTGTCTTGCTCGGATACATCGCTGCACCGCCGACCATGGGAACATTGTCTTGAGCCGCTCCCGCAGCTACCGCCATAATGGAAGCGCAACCTACGGCGGCGAATATTTTCAAAAGTTTCATCTTAGTGATCTCCTATCTCGACCTTCAACTGTAATTACGAGGTCCGTACGCCTTCTGGATGTGTTCACTCTGACGAACGACTTATTAAATCAGGAGAAACGATCTTGAGTTATCCGGAGTCCGTTCGTTACCTGTATTCGCTTGGAAATGAGATTAAGGTTGGAGCTAAGTTCGGGCTCGAGCGCATGCAGATACTTATGCGGGCGCTCGGCCATCCGGAACGCGGGCAGCGTTTCGTTCACATAGCGGGAACGAACGGTAAAGGATCCACCGCTGCTATGATTGCGAACGCACTTCAGTGCGCGGGATATGAAGCAGGGCTGTACACATCGCCGCATTTAGTCGATCCTACTGAACGAATTCAGATCGCGGGCAAGCAAGTTACTCATTTAGAATTCGCCAGTGCTTTTGCTGTAGTCCATGAAAAAGCAGAGGAACTCCTGAAAGCAGATGCGATAGATGCTCACCCGTCCTACTTTGAGACTGTCACCGCGATGGCGTTTCTCATTTTTCGAGAACGCGCCAATATAGCCGTGCTGGAAGTTGGGTTGGGAGGAAGGCTGGATGCGACGAACGTCGTTAATCCCGAACTCTGCGTCATCACCCCCGTTTCTTACGATCACGAAGCGTTGCTCGGCAACACGCTGCAATCGATCGCGCAGGAAAAAGCGGGCATTCTCAAGCCCGGCGTTCCGGTCGTGGTGGCCGCGCAGCAGCCCGAGGCGGAAGAGGTCATTCGGAAAAAGGCCGCAGAGCTTGGCTGCCGCGTCATCCATACCGCCAACTCACCCATATCGGGCGTCTCTGCCGATGCGCTGCAGTCGACGTTTACGCTCGATGGCGAGCAATTTACGTGCCGCCTCCCGGGCCGCCATCAAATTGACAATGCAGTGACCGCCATCGTCGCCTGCAAAGAATTAGCTATCCTCGTGAACGCGATAGAAGCCGGTTTAGAAACAGTTCGCTGGCCCGGCCGCCTGGAATACGTCTCGCACGCGCCTGACTTCGTTCTTGATGGCGCGCACAATCCAGCGGGAGCCGCGGCCCTGTCAGCATACATTCGCGAATTCTGCGCCGGACGTCCGGTCTGGATGGTCTACGGCGCGATGCGCGACAAAGCGATCGAAGAAGTCACGGGGCAGCTGTTTCCCTCGGTTGATCGATTGATCGTCACCGCTCCCGAATATGCGCGCGCTCTCAGACCAGAAGCCATTCTGCAGATGGCTCCGCACCCCAATGCAATCGTTGCCCAAAACCTTATAGCAGCAATTGACATCGCCCGCAGTGCGCCGCCGGACGCTATCGTCTTCTTCACCGGCTCATTGTTTATCGTCGGTGAAGCACGTGGGCTACTCGTAAAATAGGCCTTGAGAAAACTGCGCGGTATTCTCTTCGCCGATCCCGCCGTCGTCCTGGCCACCATCTTTTTCGGCTCCATCAGCCTCATCGTTTCTTTCTTCGACCACACCGGCAGCGTGCAGATTCGCGTCGCACGCGCCTGGGCCCGCACGCTCCTCGCAGTCGCCGGCGTTCACGTGCATGTTGAAGGTCTCGAACAGATCGATCCCAATGGCAGCTATGTCTTCATAGCCAACCATTCGAGTTATTACGATACTCCGGTTGCACTCGCGCATATCCCCGTCCAGTTTCGATTCCTGGCCAAGCGCGGTCTGTTCCAGATCCCGTTCCTGGGCACGCACCTGAGCCGCGCGGGTCACATTCCCGTTCCCCGTGAAGATCCCCGGGCCGCAGTTAAGACCATGCAGACGGCCGCCGAAACAATTAAGCAAAAAAATGTCTCGCTGCTGATTTTTCCCGAGGGCGGTAGATCGCACGACGGCGTCCTTCGGTCCTTCAAAGAAGGCGGCGCTTACATCGCCATCAAAGCCGGCGTTCCGGTTGTGCCGCTAGTCCTCACCGGCACGCGGGCGGTTCTGCCTTACGGTTCCGGTGTGATTTGCTCAGGCGAAGTCACGCTGCGCATTCTCAAGCCGATCGAGACCAAAGGGCTCACGCTGAAAGATCGCGGCAAGCTGACAGATGAACTGCGCCAACTAATCAGCAGCAACCTGTCTTAGCCAGGACGATTTCGTCGATCTGCACCAGCGTCGGGTAATTGCCGGTGTAGCAGGCGTAACAAAATTTGTGATCGCGATCCTTCACAGCTTCGCGCAGGCGATCCAAGTGAAGATAGGCGAGCGAATCGGCTTCGACGAAGCGCTCAATATCCCTAAGGTTGCTGTTCGCCGCGATCAATTCATGCTGCGACGGCGTGTCCACTCCGTAGTAGCAGGGTGAAATAGTCGGCGGGCAAGAGATGCGCACATGCACTTCGCGCGCGCCCGCGCTGCGCACCATCCGCACAATCTTGCGGCTTGTCGTGCCGCGCACAATCGAGTCATCCACCAGAATCACGCGCTTGCCTTCCAGCAGATGCCGTACGGGATTCAACTTCAGCTTCACGCCGAAATCGCGAATAGCTTGCGACGGTTCAATGAATGTACGGCCCACATAATGATTGCGGATCAGCGCCTGGCGGTAGGGTATCCCCGATTCAGCGGCATAACCGATTGCCGCAGCCACGCCGGAATCCGGTACTGGAACCACTACGTCGGCAGGCACCGGATGCTCGCGCGCCAGCAGCCGCCCCATCATCTCGCGCGATTCCGCCACCGGCTTTCCGAAAACGATTGAATCGGGCCGCGAGAAGTAGACGTGCTCGAAGACGCAATGCGCCGGCGCCTCGGGCGTCGTATAGAACTCGCGCGTGATTCCTTCGGGACCGACGATGACCATCTCGCCCGGCAGAACATCGTTTTCGTAGGTCGCGCCAATCAGATCGAACGCGCACGTCTCGGAGGCGAACACGGTACATAGTTCGCCGGTTGAAAGTTGCAGGCTCCCCATGGCGAGTGGCCGGAATCCATGCGGATCGCGCGCCACAATGATGCGGTCCTCAGCCAGAAAAACGAGGGAGAAGGCGCCCTCAATTTGCAACAGGGCTTCCCGCAGCGCGCCGGATAGCGTTCGCTCCCGCGAGCGAGCCAGCAAATGCAGAATGACTTCCGTGTCGCTGGTGGATTGAAATATCGATCCGTCTTCTTCGAGTTCGCGGCGCAGCTCAATCGCATTCGTGAGGTTCCCGTTATGGGCTACCGCAACCTGGCCTTTGCTGCACGCGACGGAAAGCGGTTGCGCGTTGCGCAGCGTTGTGTCACCCGCGGTGGAATATCGCGTGTGGCCGATGGCAAGCTTGCCCGGCAGTTGATTCAGCACGTCGGGCGTGAAGATATCAGCCACATGCCCCATCTTGCGAACGCTGTGGATCTTGCGCCCATCGCTGGAGGCAATCCCGGCAGACTCCTGTCCGCGATGCTGCAACGCATACAGCCCCAGATAAACGAGGTTCGACGCCTCCGGGTGCCCATGCAATGCAAACACGCCGCACTCCTCGTGCAGCTTGTCGAAAGGAATATCCTCTTCGAGTTCAATCATGCGTCTGGAACCAAAATGGGATCGTGCAGGAGGTGTTCGAGAGCATTGCTCCAGCACTGCTTCAACTCGCCGACTGGGGCGTCGATCAGGACTTGGCCGCGGTTGCGAATGATCACTCTCGATTCGAGTGTAACGCCGATTTCGACCGCCGCAACTTGATTCATTCGCGCTAGCTCGAAAACTATCTGAGGATTTGCTGTGGATACCAGAATTCTCGATGGACCCTCATGAAATAGCAGCAACTCCGGCGCAAGAGACGACTCAAGAGTGATATCGGCGCCGATGTTCCCAGCCCCGAAAGAACTTTCTGCAATCGCTACCGCCAAGCCGCCGTCGCTCAAATCGTGCGCCGACTCGATGACGCCTTGGCGCACTAATGAGCGAATGGTTGCCTGAACGCGCTTTTCGTACTCCATGTTCAGCCGCGGCGGAATGCCCCACAGTACATCCTGAATCACCTTGGCGTATTGAGTGCCACCGAATTCGTGGCAGTCCGTATCGCCTAGTCCACCCAGCAGCACAACACTGCGGCCCGCGTGCTTGAACCCGATCCCCACCGGCATCACCGTCGGCAAAGTTCCTACGATTCCGACCACCGGCGTGGGAAATATCGGAGCGCCTAGCGTCTCGTTGTACAGGCTGACGTTGCCGCCCGTAACCGGAACCTCGAAGAAGCGGCAAGCTTCCGCGAGGCCTTCGATCGACTCCACGATCTGAGCCATGATCTCCGGCCGTTCCGGATTCCCGAAATTCAGATTGTTGGTCGTCGCAATCGGCAACGCGCCCACCGTTGACAAATTGCGGCAACACTCCGCGACAATCAGCTTCGTGCCCTCGCGCGGGTCAAGCGCACAATAGCGGCCGTTGCCATCGAGCGCCATCGCCACCGATGTATCGGTTCCCTTGATGCGAACAATTGCTGCGTCCCAGCCCGGGCCGGCAATCGTGTTCGTCCGAACCTCATGATCGTACTGCTGCCAGATCCAGCGCTTCGAACAAATATCTCCCGATGCCAGCAGCGTTTTTAAATCGCGCTTGAGATCGGTGCTAACAACGTTTGGCCCATGCAGAGGCGCGGTCCGCAGCGGCGTTGTATGCGGACGATCGTAACGCGGCGCTTTGTCGGCCAGAGCAGCATTGGGAATCTCCGCAACCACTTGGCCGTGATGCTTCACGCGCAGCATGCCGTCGTCCGTGACCACGCCGACCTGCACCGCATCCAATCCCCACTTCTTGAACACGTCGTACACTTCGTGTTCGCGCCCGCCTTGGGCAACCAGCAGCATGCGCTCCTGAGATTCCGAAAGCATCATTTCGTACGGCGTCATGCCGCTCTCGCGCTGCGGAACCAGCGCCAGATCCATTTCAATCCCGGTTCCGGCGCGGCTGCCCATTTCGCAACTGGAAGACGTCAGCCCCGCTGCGCCCATGTCCTGAATGCCGACAATCGCGCCTGTCTTCATCGCTTCCAGGCAGGCCTCCAGCAGCAGCTTCTCCATGAAAGGATCGCCAACCTGCACGTTTGGCCGCTTCTGCTTCGACTCTTCGGTGAACTCGGCCGACGCCATAGACGCGCCGTGAATGCCATCGCGCCCCGTCTTCGCGCCAACGTAGATCACCGGATTGCCAACGCCACTGGCCTTCCCGTAGAAGATCTCGTTGTGATGAAACACGCCCAGCGCAAATACATTCACCAGCGGATTGCCCGAATAACTCTCTTCAAAGACGCATTCGCCGCCGACAGTAGGCACGCCAAAACAATTCCCGTAATGCGCTACGCCGGAGACAACGCCTTCCAGAATGCGGCCATTGCGAGCGCCCGTTTCCGGATCATCCAGGCGACCAAAGCGCAGCGAATCCATCACTGCGATTGGCCGGGCGCCCATGGTGAAGATGTCGCGCAGAATCCCGCCCACGCCCGTCGCCGCGCCCTGGAATGGCTCGATAAAGCTCGGATGATTATGCGATTCAATCTTGAACGCAATTGCGATCCCATCGCCGATATCGATAATGCCCGCGTTTTCACCCGGCCCTTGCAGAACGTACTGGCTCTCGGTCGGCAACTTCTTCAGGTGAATGCGGGTGCTCTTATAACTGCAATGCTCGCTCCACATCACACTGAAGATGCCGAGCTCGGTGATGCTTGGCTCGCGCCCCAGCAGGTGCAGAATCTTTTCATATTCGGACGGAGTAAGTTGATGGGCCGCGATCACATCCTGCGTGATCGTACTCATGATCGGGCGGTAGCGAGAACGGGACTCTGTACCGCTGCGGCAGTGGTCAGCGACTTCAAAATGAATAGGCCATCGGTACTGCCCATCAATGGATCGGCTGCACGCTCCGGATGGGGCATCATGCCCATGACGTTTCTTTGCTGGTTCAAAATTCCTGCAATGTGCCGCATAGAACCGTTCGGGTTGTCGATATAGCGCAGCACGACGCGGTCTTCAGCCTCAAGCTCATCCAGGGTGCGTTCATCAGCGATGTAAAATCCTTCGCCGTGCGCCACCGGAATGCGCAGCTCTTGATTTTTTTTCGCGTCGCCCGTGAACGGAGAGTTGGCGCTGACCACTTCCAGCCTCACCGTTCGGCAAACGAATTTCAAGGTGTCGTTCCGAACCAGCGCACCGGGCAACAGACCTGCTTCCGTCAATACTTGAAAACCGTTGCAGATGCCGAGCACCAGACCGCCAGCGTTCGCAAAATCCTTCACGGCGCGCATCACAGGCGAGAATTTAGCGATAGCGCCGCAACGCAGATAATCGCCATAGGAAAAACCGCCCGGCAAAATGATAGCGTCTACGTCGCCAACCGAAGTGGAATCGTGCCAGATGAATTCGGCGCGTTGATGCAGGTTCTCAGACACCGCGTACCACGCGTCGTGGTCGCAGTTGCTTCCCGGGAAAACAACGATTCCTACTTTCATCTAGAAAGCTGGGGAAACTAAGTCTTATGTCGCCGCGGGAGTTGCCGCAGCTTTCTTCCTACTGGCGCGCCGCTTCTCTACCGGCGGCTGACGATCACTCTTCTTCAACGAAGGCAAAACTATTGGGGTGACGAACTTCTTTTCGCCATGGTCATCGAACTTGATGACGATGTACTCGTCGTTACAGGAAAGCACAGAGCCGAGACCGAATTTTCCGTGTTCGACTTGCGCTCCCGTGGCAAATGCCGGTTTACTGGCCATGGGCAGCTAGGGTCCTCTGTATACGATTGTAACAATTCGACCTTACTTCCAGGGTGGCTATTGCCACGCGCCACACAGATCGGGCCCTTCCAGGATTTTTGCGAACACAAACCCGGGCAGGCGCGTATTTTTTGAAGGGGGTTACATTGGCCGAGGGAAAAGAATTGTTGCGGCGTACGTGGATGCTTTCAACAGGGGCGATGTGGATGAAGTGTGCAAACTGTTCGCAGACGATGCCTTAATTTGGGGCGTAATCGGGTGGGGGACAGTGGAGCAGGCGCGCCCGATTTGGAAAGACCTGATGGAGTGCCTGCGGGTGCAGTTGCAGGTGGACGGCATGATCAGTGAAGCCGAGACTGTGGCGGTGCGCTATACGGAACGGGGTAAATCGGTGCAGGCTTTTCGCGGCGCGGGACCGACGGGCCGCAGCTACGAGATCACGGCGATGGAATGGTTCGAGCTGAAAGACGATCGCATTCAGCGGCGCTGGCGAGCGCGAGATTCCGCGGCTCAGAGCCGGCAACTGGGGTTCACCGAGTAAATAGCTACGACATGGACGGCGCGACTTGCTTGGCGTGGGGACTAACGCCGCCGAGCCATTGCGGGTGGCTGGCCGTGCTGTCGAAAACGGCGCTCGTTTTAAACAGTTCCCAGCGGCCGTCCATCGCTTGCGGCTGCGTGCGCGCGAGGATGCCGGCGATCTGCTCTTTCGAGACGTTCTGGTAAGTCTGTGCGGCGTGGATGGCCTGGTCCAGGATCTCGGGTTTGTCGATACCGGTGATCTGGACCGACACAGGCTGGTTCAGCGAATAGTGCAGACATTCGAGCGCGGTGACAACCTGGCTCTTGAGAATAGTGCTGTCGCCCATGGCTTTCATACCGAGCGCGCCGATGTTGCGCTTGACAAGCTCGGGCAGCACGAGCTTGCCGAAGCTGCGGAAATGCGCGTCCATGACGTTGACGGGCATTTGCACGGTATCGAAGGCGAACTTATGACGGTCGGCGACTTCGAGCATGTAAAGGTGAATGTGCGGATCCTTGTGGCCCGTGAAGCCGATGTAGCGAACCTTACCGGCTTTTTGCGCGGCGACGGCAGCTTCGATTGCGCCGCCTTGCGCAAAGATGCGGTCAGGATCTTCGTAGCGAATGATCTCGTGGAATTGCATGAGATCGATGTGATCCATTTGGAGGCGGGATAGCGATTCCTCGAGCTGTTTGTTGAATTCCTCTACGGTGCGGCCGTCGTTTTTGGTCATGACGAAAACCCGGTTGCGCAGATTTCCCTCCTTGACCGCCTTGCCGACGCGCTTTTCGCTTTCGCCTTCGTTGTAGTCCCAGGAGTTATCAAGGAAGTTGATGCCGCGGTCCAC
Source organism: Terriglobia bacterium (assembly GCA_963758445.1). GTDB lineage: Bacteria > Acidobacteriota > Terriglobia > Bryobacterales > Bryobacteraceae > Bog-105. The sequence continues at coordinate 533,097 of CAVWVR010000019.1, read as the reverse complement.
ACCCGTGTGGACGAGGCGAATGGCTTCCTGCTCAGAGACCTCTTTCTTGCCGAGATGATAGCCACCCATTCCGATGCACGAAACGCGCACACGGGTGTGACCCAAAGTGCGATAGGGAATCGGCTCGGAGCCCGAAGGCGCACCCGTTCCGGATCCGGCTGAAACGATGCCAGCACCCATTGCTAGTAAGACCTCCCGTCGGTTCAAGTTGGACAAGGCAGACACCTTTGATAGATGAATTTGAACGCGAAATGGAGCCTGTAAATTTTGGCATTTTGAAGTTCACGCACCGGAACACTTCAGGGGAATGGGAGTTAGCATGAGAAAACGTGCCGCGGACGCAGGTATTTATCAGCTACAGCCACAAAGATGAACCTTGGTTGAGGCGTCTGCAGATCCATCTAAAACCCTTCGAGCGGGGTAACAGCAGCTTCGTTTGCTGGGACGACACAAAGATCAAGCCGGGGAGGAAGTGGCGAGAAGAGATCAAAGCGGCGCTAGCGTCCGCGCGAGTTGCCATTCTTCTAGTCAGCGCCGATTACCTCGCTTCCGAGTTCATTGCGGAAAATGAGCTACCGCCTCTCTTAGCTGCCGCCGAAAAAGGAGGCGCTGTCATTCTCCCCGTGATAATTGGCCCTTGCCAATTTGAGGAGACAGAATGCCTTTCCGAATTTCAGACAGTGAATCCACCTTCGAAGCCGCTATCGGGAAGCAGGAAAGACGCGCAAGAGAGAGTTCTGCTAAAGGTGGCCAGATCGGTAAAGGAGGCCTTGGCAAACGCCAAGCTCGCATCGGGCGATGCCCCAGCCGCCCACTCGCTTCCTGAGAAGCTTCCTACTCTTCCTGGCCGCAATCCTCTATTCACTGGCCGTGAAGACATTCTGGCGGAAATCGAGCAAGCGTTACGCTCACAAGGCCGCGCTGCCCTGAGCGGTCTGGGTGGCGCCGGGAAGACCGAAACTGCAATCGAATACGCGCACCGGCACGCGCTCGATTATGCCAATTTGTTTTGGGTCAGTGCCGCAACTCGCGAGACTCTGATTTCGGACTACGCTGCTATTGCCCATCTCTTGAACGTTCCGGGGAGGACCGGCGGGGACCAAATGGAAGCGATCACGGGCGTGCGGCAATGTCTAGCGTCGAAACCAAACTGGCTGCTAGTTCTCGACAACGCGGATGACATGGACCTGGCGCGGTCCTTCATACCTGAGCAGAACGGGCACGTTCTCCTGACGACACGTGCCCAGGCCGTCGGTCCAACTGTGAGGTGTATTGAGCTCAGCGAAATGAGTTCTGAGGAAGGGACACTCTTACTTCTGCGTCGAGCAAGAGTCGGGAGCCCGAGTGATGCCGATCGTGATGCTGCGCGCGCAATCGCCGTGAACCTCCTCGATGGCCTTCCTCTGGCACTCGATCAGGCCGGCGCGTACATCGAAGAAACGAAGTGTGGCTTTCTAGGCTACATAGACTTGTTCCAGAAGCACGCACGCCAATTGCTTCAAAGGCGCGGCATACTGTCGCCCGGCCATCCCGACGCGGTGGTGAAAACATGGGCTCTTTCTTTCGAGAAGATCGAAAAGGCGAACCCTGCCGCCGCGGATGTTTTGCGACTCTGTGCGTTCCTTGCTCCCGATGCGATACCCGAAGAGATTTTGGCCTCTCTCGTTTCGGATGCCTACGCTCTCAATGAGGCCATATCGGAGATTCTCAAGTATTCTTTGGTGAACCGGGACCCAAACGCCAGGACGCTGGCAATTCATGGTTTGGTGCAAAGAGCCCTACACAACGTGCTTACGGACGAGCAGGAAAGGATTTGGGCCGAACGGGCCGTGCGCGCAGTGGCCGAAGCGTTCCCGCAGGTGGATTTTCCCAACTGGGCAATCTGTGAGCGTCTCTTGCCGCAAGCCTTCGCCTGTGCAGAGCTGGTAGACCGGCACAATCTCGAATTTGATGAAGCCGCTCGCCTGCTTCACCAAGCCGGCTATTACTTGACCCGAAGAGGCCGCTACGATGACGGGGAGCCGCTCTATAAGGACTCGCTCGCGATTCGGGAGAAGGTCCTGGGTGTCGAGCACCCCGATGTGGCTATGACACTGAACAACCTGGCTGCGCTCTATGAGGAGCGAGGCGACTACTACAAGTCCGAGCCGCTCTACCAACGCTCGCTGGCAATCCATATGAAGGTTTGGGGGCCCGAGCATCCGGAAGTAGGAACCAGCCTGAATAACCTGGCCCTGCTCTACAGCAACCGAGGTGAATATCACAAAGCCGAGCCCCTATTCCGAAGAGCACTTTCGATCAAAGAGAAGACGCTGGGTTCGGATCACCCGGATTTGGCAACGATCTTGAGCAACTTGGCCGAGCTGTACCGAAGCCGACGCGAGAACGACCTCGCCCGGCCGCTGTACGAGCGTTCACTCGCAATCGCGGAAAAAGCACTTCAGCCTCAGCATCCGAATGTTGGGTATAGCCTCAATAACCTGGCTGGGCTTTATCACGAGGGAGGCGAATACAAAAAGGCGGAACCGCTGTACCGGCGTGCGCTAGATATCTTCGAAAAGGCGCTCGGTCCTGAGCACCCCAACGTAGCAACCTGTCTGAGTAATTACGCCCTGCTGCTGGAGAGCGCGAATGAGTTGGAAAGAGCGGTCGAGTATAACGCCCGTGCGGCGGCTATTCGTGGGAAAACGACGAGAAGCGCTGGCCGACTCTCGTAGTCACATTACTTAAGCGCGTACTGGCGGGCTGAAGTGGCGGCTTAGCTGATCTTTTCTTCCAGTTCGCTCCAGCGGGCGTAGAGTGCGTCGACTGCAGCTTGCGCCTCCGCAATTTCGAGCGTGGTGGTGCGGATCCGCTCCGGGTCGGTGAAGACATCAGGATCTTCGAGGAGAGCCTGCCTGGTGGCGAGCGTTTGCTCCGCATCGGCGATGCGGCTCTCGATGGTTTCAAAGTCGCGACTATCCAAGTAAGAGAGTTTCTTCTTAGGGGCGGCAGATTTTTCCGAGATGGAAGCTGGTTTTTCGGTCTTCGGCTTGACGCGGCGCTCGCTTCGCCAGGCTTCCCACTGCAGGTAATCGGCGAAAGCTTCGATATTGCCTTGCCCGTCGAGACCCCAGACAGTTGTCGTGACGCGATCAAGGAGATACCGGTCATGCGTGACAAGAACCAGCGCTCCGCGGAACTCGAGCAGGCTTTCTTCGAGAACTTCGAGCGTCGGGATGTCGAGATCGTTGGTGGGTTCGTCCAGCAGGAGCACATCCGCGGGCTCAAGCATGAGCCTGGCGATCAACACTCTGGCACGCTCGCCACCGGAGAGGCGAGAGACAGGCTGATTGAGCTGCTCGTCTGTGAACAGGAAGCGAGCGGCATAGGAGGCGACGTGGATGGTGCGGTCCTGATAGACAACGGAATCGCTTTCGGGCGCGAGTGCGCGGCGGAGAGTGAGATCCGGATCGAGAGGACGATTCTGATCGAAGTAGACGATGCGCAGAGCGGGCGCGCGGACAATTTCGCCTTCTGCGGGATGGAGTTCGCCGCGGATGAGCCGCAGCAGAGTTGTTTTGCCACTGCCATTTGCGCCCACTAATCCGATGCGAACTCCAGCGGTGATGACGGCGTTGAAGGCAGTGAGAATCGGGCGGTCGGCGTAAGCGTAGCTGACATCTTTGAACTCGACCAGACGCTTGGTCTTGCGGTCTGTGGCGGCGAAGTCGATGTTGGCGGTTGCCGTTCGGGAGCGCGCGTTGAGATCTCCGAGCTCGGCGATCAGTTGATGAGCATTGTCGATGCGGGCCTTGGCCTTGGTCGCGCGGGCTTTTGGACCGCGGCGGAGCCACTCAATTTCGGTGCGGACGCGGTTCTCAAGCGCTTCCTGATGACGCGCCTGGTTGGCGAGGAACTCGATCTTCCTGCTCATGAACTCACTGTAATTGCCGGTGACGCGCATGAGGCCGTCCGGGTAGACGCGGTTCAGCTCCGCCATGCTGGTGGCGACATTCTCCAGGAAGTAGCGGTCGTGGCTGACAACGACGCAGGCGAAGCGCGCCTGCTGGAGCAGCTTCTCCAGCCACTCGATGCCAGCGAGGTCCATATGGTTGGTTGGCTCGTCGAGGAGGAGGATATCGGGGTCGGCGACCAGAGCTTCGGCCAGCGCCAGGCGCTTTCGCCAGCCACCTGAGAGCGTCACGGCTTCGGCGTCCGGGTTGAGAAATCCGGTGCGGCCTAACACTTCGGCTACGCGTCCGGCGTGCTCCGATTCCGCAACCGCGGAGCTTGTGACGGCGCGATGTAAAACATCTCTGACGGACTCGCCCGGATTTAAGCGAGACTCCTGGGCGACATAGCTCAGACGGGTGTTCCTGCGGAGTGCGACTTCGCCGGAATCAGGCTTGCGGCGTCCGGCGAGGATCTCTATGAGCGTGGACTTGCCCGAGCCGTTGGGGCCAATGAGGCCCAGGCGATCGCCTTCAAAGATGTTGAGCGCGATGTTGCGAAAGAGCGGTGCAGCGCCAAAAGAGATCGAAACATCCTGCGCGTTGAGTACAAGTGCCACTCTATTCAGTTTCGAACGGGAGGGAAGTTGAAAGGACTGTTCATTGTGTAAATGGCTCAATGACCGGACGCGCGTGGCCGGACGAATGGATCAAGTAATGAAAGTTTTGTTTCGGAGCGCAGGGTACAATTTCAGCGCCACGGTAAAACTCGAGACCGTAGAGCCATTCGCGATTTGTGCCGCCGTCGCAGAGCCCTTCCGACTTGCCGCGGATCTCATACCAGAGACTGCGAGGCGAGGCCAAGTGGTCCACCGCCGGGAAGGTTTCGATTTTCAAGTAGATGCCCGCGAGCACCACGGACAGAACCAGAATCGGACCCGCCCAGGAACGTCGAGCAAGTGCGATGGCAAAGATGGGTAAGAGAATGTAGAACCATTCGGTGCGGCTGACGTGCAACGCGGAGGCAGAGAAGCGGCCATTTGCGAGCGAGGCGGGTAGCACCGAAACCAGCAAAGGAACCAACGCGATGAGACACGCCGAAGGCAGCAGCCACCAACGGGAGACCTGAACCAACGGCTTATTTTCGAATTGCGCTGCCAGTAATACAAAGGCAGGAGGGAGCAGCGGGAGGAGATAGCCGGGCAGTTTGTTTAAGGAGAGGCTGAAAAATAAGAAGCCGAAAAGGACGATGGCACCGAGGAAGCGGCGGCGCTGATCCCATGGGGCTGTTCTCTTGAAAAGGTAAAAGAAAAGCGGAGTCCAGGGGAACAGGCCGGCTAGCAGTACTGGGAAATAGTAAAACCAAGGCTGAACGTGTTGCAGCGAAGTGGAGTAGAGGCGCTGCAGGTGGTGCTTGAGGAAGAATTCCTGGATGAACGGGAAGCCGTTGCGAAGGTAGACTGCCATGTACCAGGGAAGGGCGACCAGGGCGCCGGCAGCAAAGGCGAGCCACCACTTCTGCCATTGGCGGCGAAGGAACCAGCAGAACGGAAGGGCCAGCGCGACGGGTACAAGCCCTTTCGCCAGCATCGCGAGGCCAAGAGAAGCTCCGATAAGGAGAAAGCGTTCGTTCTGATGTTCTACCGGGAAATTTTCGCGCATTAGCGGCAACGCGGCTAAGACGGCGAGAGAAAAGAAGACTGCGAGGGGAAGATCCGTAAGGGCCAGTTGGCTGTAGGCGAGCCAACCGGCCGAGGTAGCCAACAGGGCGACGGCTACGCCTGCGGCCTGGCGGCCAAACTCGCGCGCGAGCCCGATATAGGCAGTCCAAAGAAAGAGCAGGCTGAGGAGGGCGACTGGCAATCTGCCCGCAAGCTCAGGACCGAGGCGGGAGAGCGCTCCAACTGCTGTCATCCAATAGAGAAGCGGCGGTTTTTCAAACCATGGTGAGCCCCAGAGCTGGGGCGTGATCCAATCGCCATTTTGGGCCATGGCGTGGCCGATGGCCAGGTAGCGCGGCTCGTCGGTCTGGAGTACGCCAACGCTGTTCAGGTCAAACAGATAGAGCGCTACAAGGGCACAGGCAAGCGTGGCGAACGGCAGAAGGCGGTGGAGCCGGGACAATGTTCAGTATCGCGTGCCAGTCCGGGGAGCGGCTTCCTGGTGAAAGATGGTGCCGTCGAGGGCTTTCGGCTCGTACACTGGAGTAAAGATGAGAAGTGTTTTAGCGCTGGCTGTAGCAGTGGCGGCCCTATTGTGCGCGCCCCGAGGATTGAATGCCGCTGAGGCGACACCTAAGATCGACAAAGCCAAGGTAGAGGCCTATCTGCGATATGCAGAAGCGTATTCTTCGAACGTTACTGTTCAGGTGGACGATCCCATCCCTACAGGATTTCCGGGTTTCTACCGATTGGATGTACATCTGGCCTTGGGAGCCCAAAAAGAGGAGAAGCGCTATTACATCAGCCAAGACGGACAGCGGGTTATCAATGGGACATTGTGGTCGCTGAACGAGTCACCGTTCACGGACGCCTTAAATCGGCTCTCGACCGCCGGACCATCGTTTGGGGTGGCGGATGCGCGAGTAACGATCGTGGTTTTCAGCGATTTTCAGTGTCCGTATTGCCGGGAACTCGCCAAAAATTTGCGGACCAACATACCGCAGAAGTATCCGAAGGATGTGCGGGTAGTGATGAAGAATTATCCGATTGAGGCTATACACCCGTGGGCGCGAGCTGCGGCGGAAGCGGGAGCGTGCATGGCAGATCAGAGTACGGGCGCCTTTTGGGCATATCACGACTGGATGTTCGAGCACCAGAGCGCTGTGAATACTGAATTTCAAGACAAGAAGGCAGATTTTCCTGCTTACTTGCGCGATACAGCGGCTTCGCTGGCGCAACAGCAGAACATGGATCCTGCGAAGGTTCGAAGTTGTATTGAGAGCCATAGTTCCGTTGGGGAAGTGAATAAGGATGTTGCTGAGGGCAACAAGCTGATGGTGGCTTCCACTCCTACCTTTTATATAAACGGCCGCGCGGTCAACGGGGCGATACCTTGGGCGTCGCTGGACACGCTTATTCAAATGGAACTGAATCGGCCAAAGGACATTGTTAGTGCGCATGCCGCCGGCAGTTAGAAGAGGATGAGAGAAGCGGAAAATATTGTAAGTCGAATTGGTTCATGCGCGCTAATTTAGGAAGCGCGTAGTGCCGATACGTATGAAGGGTGCGGTTCCAGACCCTTCTGAACACTGCAGTACCGTGCGATTGAAGAGACTAGTAGGAACAACGAACACCGCACAGCGACACAGAAATGAATAGCGGCACTAAAACTTCTTCCTCGTTCCGGCTACCGCCTTTGATCTTGCATCCGTTCTCTGCACCGGAAGATACGTCGGTCCTCATGGAGAGTTCGCGGGCGAGTCTTGCGCTGCAGGGGTTCTTGCCGGCGGACGCCGGAAACAATCGAGAACTGGATCAACAGCTATTGCGCGGCCGGTACGCCGAGTTGCGCATGCTCTACTATATCGGAAAAGACTTGATCCGATGGATGGATCAGTGCTGTGAAACGGCGGTTGCATCCGGGGTTTTTACGCATGTACGCGTTCGTCCGGAGACTTTCGGGATGATGCTGGTCCAAACTGTTCCGGTGCATGTGCGAGCCAAGCTGGAAGGTTGGGGAGTGCTGGATTTCTGCGCTTTGTTCCGCCGCTCTATCGGCTTACATGCGATTTTCCAGGAGTTCCCCAGCGTGGAAGCATTCACGCCAGAGTTCTTGAGGCGGTATCATCGCCATCTCGATCAGTGGTACGAGTATCGGCTGCGGGAAGCGGCAGCTCACAAGGCGGAGGCGGACGAATTTCAATTCGATCTTTACGCATCCGGTGAATACGCTCTGATGCTGGAACAGAGCTGGAATAAGTCGCTCGATCCAGCCTGATACAGACGCTCCCTTGCGGGCGTGTGAAAAATCGACTCTCCATCGCTTTGCTCATGGCAATGGGTGAGGATTCGGTAAGGTACGAGCGCTGTCCGTGAGGTGCTTGCGGGAGTATTCTTGTAGCATGATTTTCCCGAGGTTTGTTCTCGCCGAGCAAGACTTCCCCAATCGCCCCATCACAAATATCCCCGATTACATCCGGCAAGAACTGGCGAGTTCCGATTTCGTGAAGCGAGTGCCGAAAGGCGGCCGCGTGGCGATAGGAGTCGGGAGCCGCGGCATTTCGAACGTTGCCACGATTGTGAAGTCGGTGGTCGAATTCTGGAAATCGCACGGGTTTGAGCCTTTTATCTTCCCGGCCATGGGAAGCCATGGAGCGGCGACCGCCGAGGGACAGAGCGATGTTCTAGCGCACTACGGCATTCACGAAGCGACCATGGGCGTGCCGGTTCGGAGTTCGCTGGAGGTCGTGTCGCTGGGACACACGCCGGAAGGAATCGAGACGTTTCTCGACAAGAATGCGTCCGAAGCGGATGCGATATTTCTGGTTGCGCGCGTCAAGTGGCACACGGATTTCTCGGGAAAAATCGAAAGCGGCTTATTCAAGATGATGGCGATCGGGCTCGGGAAATTCGCGGGCGCAAGGCAATACCACACGTTTGCGTATCGGATGGGGCTGGAGCAGATGATTCGCAGCGTGGGGGCCAAGGTATTCCAGAGCGGGAAGGTGCTGGGTGGGCTCGCGATACAGGAGGGTGCACATCATGAGACTGCGGGTCTGACAGCGGTTTCGTCGGCGCAGGGCCTCGCGGGGATGATTTCGCAAGAAGAAAAATTGTTAGCAGAAGTGAAATCGTGGATGGCGAAGCTGCCGGCACCGGATACGGACATCCTGATTGTGGATGAAATAGGAAAGAACATTAGCGGCGCGGGCATGGACACGAAGGTCATCAACCGAAGCGTGAATGGCCACTACAATCCATTCGCGGAGATGCCGCTTGTGCGGCGTATCTATGCGCGGGCGCTCAGCGAGCTGACATATCACAGCGGGGTGGGGCTGGGGATGGCGGACGTAGTTACGGATCGCCTGGTCAATGATATCGACTGGAAGCCAACTTACATCAACTCACTTACTGCGTCGACTCCCGCCTGTATCCGCACTCCGATACATTACTCGAACGACCGGGAAGCTTTGTCTGCTATTGCTCCGACGGTGGGTAAGACGGATTTGTCGCAAGTGACGTATTGCCGGATTCGCAACACGCTTGAACTGATTCATCTTGCGGTGAGTGAGAATCTGATACCGGAACTGGCAAAGAACGTTAAGGTGGTTTCCGAACCATTCGAACTTACGTTTGACTCGTCAGGTAACTTTAATTTCAGCCTCGAAGCGGAAGAGGCGATTGGCGATTTCGAAGAAGCTTCTTTGGAAGAGGCGGAGAGCGTTCGGGGATAAATCCGTTAGAACGTGATGTTGTCGCCGCTCATCTACTGTGTGTAGGTGGAGATAAAACAAAAGCTGCGCATTTTGGCAGATGCGGCGAAATACGACGCTTCGTGCGCCAGTAGTGGATCGAAGCGGGCGCGAGCGGAAGGCGGTCTCGGGAACACTACCGGCATTGGAATCTGCCACAGCTACACTCCTGATGGACGCTGTGTATCTCTACTGAAACTGCTTCTTACTAACTACTGCATTTACGATTGCAGTTACTGCGTGAACCGGATTTCAAGCGATACGCAGCGAGCGCGGTTCACGCCGGAAGAGGTCGTTTTTCTCACGCTGGAGTTTTACAAGCGCAACTATATTGAGGGTTTGTTTCTCAGCTCGGGTATCATTCAGAGCCCGGACTACACGATGGAACAACTGGTTCGGGTTGCAAAGTTGCTGCGCGGCGATCATTTGTTCGGCGGGTATATCCACCTGAAGGCTGTGCCGGGCGCGTCGGAGGAACTGCTGCGGCAGGCGGGCCAGTGGGCGGACCGGTTAAGCGCGAATGTGGAACTCGCCCGTGACAGCGACCTGGCGAAGTTGGCGCCGGCAAAGACGCATCGGGAGATTGAAAGCTCGATGCAACAGATTGCCGACGGCATTCTGGAAGCGAAAGACAAGACGACGCGCGCGGGAAAGTCACCGCGGTTTGCGCCTGCGGGTCAGAGCACGCAGTTCATTGTTGGCGCCACGGACGCGCCTGACGCGACGCTATTGAGCAAATCGGCGGAGCTGTACAAGAACTATGGTCTGCGCCGAGCGTATTATTCAGCGTTCAGTCCAATACCGCATGCTGATCCCACGTTGCCGCTGAAGAAAATTCCGCTGGTGCGAGAGCACCGTCTGTATCAAGCCGATTGGCTGATGCGCTTCTATGGCTTCTCGCCGGAGGAACTGACGACGGAGGAAGACAGGAACCTGCCGCTGGATCGAGATCCCAAGCTCGCGTGGGCGCTACGTCATCGCGAATTCTTTCCGGTAGACGTTAATAAGGCGGGACAAGCGGCTTTGTTGCGCGTTCCGGGTTTTGGCGTGCGCAATGTGAAGCGCATTTTGAGGATCAGGCGCTATCGGGCACTTACGCTGGGGGATTTGGGAAAGCTCAAGATTTCTGTCAAGAAAGCGCAGTTCTTCATCGTGACGGCAGACGCCAATCCGGCCGTGCGCCAGATCGATGTCCAGCGTTTGCCTGAAAGGATAGTACCGGCTGCGCACCAGCTCAATTTATTCGAAGCGGCTACAACGGCGCGGACGGGCGAGTTGTGATCAGCGTCAGCGCTAGTGACTTTGGAGAATGGCGCAGCATGGCGCGCAAGCTTCTGAATGCCGGCGTGAGGCCGGACGAAGTTGATTGGCAAGGCGGGCTGTTCAGCGAAACAGCGATTCCAAATACCGCCCCAAAGCCGCTGTCTGTGCCGAAAGAATTCCTCGGTGCCGCCGAATCAGTAGCGTTGCATCGGGATGAGAACCGCTGGACGCTGCTCTATCGCGTCCTTTACCGATTGACTCGTGGCGAACGAAGTCTGCTGAAGATAGATGTTGACGACGATGTTCGGCAATTGCGCTTGATGGAGAAATCGGTCAGCCGCGACATGCACAAGATGAAAGCGTTTGTGCGATTTCGCCGGGTTGCGGATTCCGAGCCGGCGCAGTATGTGGCGTGGCATCGGCCGGATCACCGCATTCTGAAAGCGCTGGCACCGTGGTTTGCGGAGCGCTTCGGGAACATGTATTGGTCGATATTGACGCCGGACGAAAGCGCGCATTGGGACACGCAGCATCTGACTTATGGGCCCGGCGTTCCACGGTCGCAAGCGCCGGAAGAAGATGAGCTTGAAGACCTTTGGCGTGACTATTATGCAGCAGTGTTCAATCCGGCTCGCGTTAAGGTGAAGGCAATGAAGGCCGAGATGCCGGTGCGGCACTGGGCCACTCTGCCGGAAGCGCAGATCATTCCGGATCTTTTGGTGAAAGCAGACCAGCGAGTACTTCAAATGGCGAAAACGCAGAAAATGTCAGCGGCGCCTTTCGTGCCGGCGACTCACGACCTGAACGCGTTGCGCGCGGCGGCATCTCGGCTGCCGTGGCTGCGATTTGTATCAATACGCCACACAGGTGGTATTCGGCGACGGACCGAAAGATTCGAAAGTGGTGATGGTGGGCGAGCAACCGGGCGATGAAGAAGATCAAAAGGGACATCCATTTGTTGGTCCATCCGGGCGCTTGTTAAGCAAGGCTATGCACGAGGCCGGCCTGGATCGCGAGAAGATTTACGTTACGAATGCCGTTAAACATTTTAAGTTCGTGGAACGCGGCAAACGGCGCATTCACTCGAAGCCGAGCGGCATTGAGATTTCGGCCTGCAGACCGTGGTTGGAAGCTGAACTGGACGCGGTAAAACCTGAGCTAGTTGTCTGCCTGGGTGCAACCGCTGCGCAGTCGTTGATGGGACGCGAATTCCGGATCACGGCAGATCGCGGCAAGTTCTTTCCGCATCGTTGGGCGAAGGAACTGGTGGCCACAATCCACCCTTCGGCCATTCTGCGGATGCCGGAACGCTATGAGGAAGAGTACGAACTGTTCTTGCGTGATCTGCGGAAAATCGCTACGAGGGTAGAAGAACTGGAGCGGGCGAGTTAATTCAGCCCGGCGTGCCAACGCTGGATTAGGACCAGCTGCTTCTCGACCTGCTCGCGTTCGGGAGCGTCGGGCTCCAGCCGCAGGTACGTCTCGAAATCCTGCCGGGCGGCGCGGTGGTTCTGCTGCTTCATGTGCACAATGCCGCGGTGACGATACTCTTCCGCATATTCCGGCGCGGCATGGATCAATAAATCCAGGACTTGTCGCGCTTTCTCAAAGGCCTCCCCACGCAGATAAATCGCCTTCAAGTTGCTCAACATGCGCACCAGGATCTGGCGCTTGTGTACAGGCGCTAAAACGGCGGGGTTGGCGCGTAGATTCACGCCGGCAGTTTGCTGCGCGAGGGCATTGCAATCTTCGAAACTCAAAATGCGGCCCGCATGAAAGGGGTCGATCCAATAGCGTGCCTCCGCGTCTTCGTAGGCGACGATGAAGTGACCCGGCAAGCCGACGCCATAGACGCGCCGGTTGAGCCGCCGGGCCACCTCGATGTAAACCACCGATAGCGTAATTGGAATTCCCAGGCGCCGCATGAGCACGGAATTCAAGCAGCTATTGCGGGGATCGTAGTACTCGTCTTCGTTACCCCGGAACTGCAGAACTTCGAACAGCAACTCGTTGGTAGCTCGAATGAATTCGAGAGCGGACGTTTTGCCTTTGAGTTGGCAGCCGATTTGCTCGGCATGGCTGTCGAGCCGAGCCAGGCAGGAATCGAGGTCTAAACCTGGGAACTCGATGCTGGCCATTTCAAGAGCCGCAACGTCGAGAGGCACCTTCGAACGTTCATCCCTGAGGGCATCGAGCAACCGCTGCACGCGCATTAGGTTATCACTTGCTGCTATTGCGCTCCGCGGCTCAGCAGCATCACTTTCAACGTGTGGAAGATGATGTAGAAATCGAGCATGGGAGCGACGTGCTTGATGTAGTACAGGTCGTACTCGAGTTTGATCATGGCGTCGAGAGCGGTGTCGCCGTATTTGTGGTTGATCTGGGCCCAACCCGTGATGCCCGGTTTAACCGCTAATCGCTGCCGATAATACGGGATCTGTTGAGTGAGCATATCGACAAACTCGGGACGCTCCGGCCGCGGACCGACGACGGCCATCTGGCCGCGCACAACATTCCACAATTGCGGCAACTCGTCTATTCGAAGGCGGCGAAGCCAGCGGCCCATGGGCGTGATACGAGGGTCGTCTACCTGCGCCCAAACCGCACCCGTGCGTGCTTCGGCATCGGCGTACATCGATCGGAATTTATAAAGAGTGAACAGCTCTCCATTCACGCCCACACGCCGCTGGCGGTAAAGAATAGGGCCTCTTGAGGAGAGTTTCACGAGGATAGCGGTCAACAACATTACGGGCGAGGCCACGACTAAACCAACTAAGCCAATCAACAATGAATAGGCGTTTTGGATGGTTATGGCCTGTGGACGCGGCCCGAGCATAGAGGTGAAGATGAGTTGCGACGGTTGTATTTTGCGGCTACAAACACGGCGCATCGCCATCTCGTACGTGTCGGCGGCGTCTTCGATGATAATGCCCGAGAAGCGAATCTCCAGCAGCTCCTGCACCGGAAGGCGATTCCGCCTTTCCGCCATGCCGACAACGATGCGCGTTGGCCGATATTCGGCGCACACACGCTGCACATCGGCAAGAGTTCCAAGGCAGGGGACGGCAAAATCGCAGGGCTCGAACTCGCACAGATAACCAAGCAGCCTGTAGCCGAACTCCGGCTTTTCGATGAGCCGCTCGATGACCTCGCCCAGAATGCTGGAATTGCCCATCAGAATGACACGTTCCGAGCGAAGCGCACTGATGATATAGCGCCAGAAGAAGACACGCCAGGAGGGCAGCAGGATGATGACGGCAAGGCTACCTATGACCATCATCCAGCGCCCCAGAATGTAATCTCGTTTGAGATAGCCGAGAAACGCCATGAACAGCAAAGCGCAGCCGACCGCTAAACAGACCTGCTGCAAAAGTACAAGCCTGGAGGGGATGCGCAGGTCGGTGTAAAGATCCTGGAAATAGAGACCCGCCATGATGACAGCGGCGACGACTAGAACCTTTGTCCAATTACCCTCGGTCAGGAGATAGAACTGCGGGTCGCCGCCCTCGACGTAAGAGGCGAGGGTATAGCAAATCAGAATCAGCAAGCATTCCGACAGCAAAAGTGCCAGTACACTGGCGGGAATGAAAACCCGAAAAAGTCTAATCACGGATGTGGGTTAGCGACGATGGAGAGCACCACGAACGGGCCACGCTGTACATATCGGCAGACGACATTAGGACACTAGCACCGCGCGGTCTAAAGAATATGACAGTTCACCGCAAGGGCCTCATTGCATTGTAGATAAAACGCATGCGGGTACCCAGGGAACGTGTTATAAATAAATAGGATCTGTTTAGTCCAAGATCCTGTTTCCCTGATGCTGAAATTGACAAAAAAAGCCGATTACAGCTTGATCGCTTTGAAGCATTTCGCCCTTCGTCAACGCGAAACGGGCGAGGCTGTTAGCGCCAAAGAAGTATCTGATACCTGTGGCATACCGCTGCCGCTATTGTCGAAGCTGCTGCAGAAGTTGGGGAAGACAGGTCTGCTGGTGTCTGAGTGCGGCACCAATGGCGGTTACCGGCTGGCGCGTGACCCCGGACTGATTTCGGCGCTGGAGGTGATCCGAGCCATTGACGGGCCAATCGTTCTGGCGGACTGCTTTACCGAACACACTTCGTGCGGGCACTCCGGCCGCTGCACGGTTCGCAAGCCTCTAAGGCGAATTCGCGACGGAATCCTGAGCCTGCTGAACAGCGTTAGCATCCAAGACATGTTAAAGGATTCGGATGAAGCGGAGGAGTTTGCGCCGCCTTCGCTGGTGGCTCTGCACGGTATGACGGACACTGCGAATCCGCAGAGATCCCTAAGGAAATAAGAGTATGAAACTACCGATATACATGGACAGTCACGCTACAACGCGGATGGATCCGCGCGTGTTCCAGGCGATGACGCCCTACTTTACAGAAATTTTCGGCAACGCGGCCTCGCGCAATCATAGCTTCGGTTGGGAAGCCGAGGAAGCGACCGAGAAGGCTCGCAAGCAGATTGCGGAACTGATCGGCGCCACGCCTAAAGAAATCGTCTTCACCAGCGGCGCGACGGAATCGAACAACCTGGCCCTCAAGGGCATCGCCGAGATGTATTCTGAGCGCGGCAATCACATCATCACGCAGGTGACGGAGCACAAGGCTGTGCTGGATACCTGCAAGCGCCTGGAAAAAGAAGGCGTACGCGTAACGTATTTCCCGGTGCAGCAGAACGGGTTGATCGATCTGGACCAGCTTCGCGATGCAATCACAGACAAAACGATCCTGGTCTCGATCATGTATGCGAACAACGAGATCGGCGTCGTTCAGCCGGTGAAGGAAATCGCGAAGATCACCAAGGAAAAGGGCGTACTGTTCCACAGCGACGCGGTGCAAGCGGTGGGCAAGATTCCGGTGAATGTACAGGCGGACGGAATCGATGTGCTTTCGCTGACCGGTCATAAGCTTTACGGACCCAAGGGCGTCGGCGCGCTATATGTGAGGCGCCGCAACCCACGGGTGCAGATTACGGCGCAGATGGATGGCGGCGGTCATGAGCGCGGCATGCGTTCGGGCACGCTGAATGTTCCGGGAATTGTCGGATTGGGCGCGGCTTGCGAAATCTGCCGGCTAGATATGCCGGAAGAATCCAAGCGAATGCAGTTTTTGCGCGACAGACTCAAAGACAAGTTGATGACCGAGCTGGATGAGGTCTACATCAACGGCTCCTGGGAACACCGCTTACCGCACAATCTGAACATTAGCTTTGCGTACGTGGAAGGCGAGAGCCTGCTGATGGGCATCAACGATATCGCGGTTTCGAGCGGTTCGGCTTGCACCTCGGCGACGCTAGAGCCCAGCTATGTGCTGAAAGCGTTAGGCGCAGGCGACGATCTGGCTCACTCGTCTATTCGTTTCGGCATTGGCCGGTTCAACACGGAAGAAGAAGTGGATTACGTCGCCAACAAAGTGATTGAGGTGGTTCGCAAATTACGTGAGCTATCGCCGTTGTACGAGATGGCCAAAGAGGGAGTGGATCTCTCAAAAGTAGTTTGGGCAGCGCACTAAGATTAAGAGAGGGAAACAAATCAAATGGCTTATTCTGAGAAGGTCATCGATCATTACGAGCACCCGCGCAATGTGGGATCGCTCGACAAGAACAGTCCTGACGTGGGAACGGGCATGGTTGGCGCGCCGGAATGCGGTGACGTTATGAAGCTTCAGGTGAAGGTGAATCCGGACACGGGTGTCATCGAGGATGCCAAGTTCAAGACGTTCGGCTGCGGCAGCGCGATTGCAAGTTCGTCGCTGGCTACCGAGTGGCTGAAGGGCAAGACTGTCGACCAGGCGCTCGAGATCAAGAACACGGACATCGTGAACGAACTTTCGCTGCCGCCGGTGAAGATTCACTGCTCGGTTCTTGCCGAAGACGCGATCAAGGCTGCGATTGGCGATTATAAGAAAAAGCAGACGGTGAAGCAGCCGGAAGCTGTCTCCGTTCATTAGACATGGCTGAGTTGACCCAGCTTGACGCGCCGACGGAGCAGCAGACCGTTGCTCCGGTGGATGCGCCCAAGCAAATTCACGTCACGCCGAAGGCCGTCCAGAAGATTCGCGAGGCGTTTGCTCGTGAAGGCGTGGCGGGCGGCTTGCGGCTGGGTGTTTTGGGCGGCGGTTGCTCGGGGCTGAGCTATCAGTTCAAATTCGCGCCTGAGCCGCGTCCGCGCGATCACGTGTTTGAGTTTGAAGACGTGAAGGTATTCGTCGACCCCAAGAGCATGCTTTTTCTGGACGGCATGACTTTGGATTGGAAAGATTCGTTGATGCAGTCCGGCTTCGTATTCCAGAATCCGCATGCCCAGAAGAGTTGTGGCTGCGGGACGTCCTTCTCTGCCTGAAGCGAAGCCGCTTCATCTTCCAGGCGCATCCGCGCCGTGTCCGCATGCTTACCCTTTCGAATAATTTTTTCGAGTTCTTCGGCCTTGACCGCAAGCTCAACGTAGATGAAGCCGACCTGCAGAAGCGCTTCTACGATCTAAGCCGACAGTGGCATCCGGATCGTTTTGGCCGTAAGAGCGCGGATGAACAGGCGCAAGCGCTGGAAGCAACGGCGATACTCAACGATGGTTATCGCACTCTTCGCAATCCGGTGCGGCGCGCCGAATACTTGCTGAAGGAAGAAGGATTCCCGATCGGCGAACAGCGGTCGAAGGATGTGCCGCCGGAGTTGCTCGAAGAAGTTTTTGAGCTGAATATGATGCTCGAAGAGTTGAAGGAAGGCGACGATTCGGCGCGTCCGCAACTTGAAGCCGCGAAGCAGAACTTTGTGGGTCTGCGCGATGGCGTCGATCGAGAACTCGAAGCGCTTTTCGACAAGTACGATGCCGCCGAGTCGCAAAGCGAGACGGCTAAGCAGGCGCTGCACGAAATTCGGGGCGCGCTCAACCGCCGGCGGTACATCGAAAATCTTCTTCGAGACGTGGACCGGGCATTGAACCCGGCGACACCCGCGGCGGCGCTGATTGATGAACCTCTGTAAACGTAAATGGGAACTTTTCAAATCGACTTCGGCGAGAGCCGGACATCCAAAATTGTTGGGATAGATCTCGGCACCACCAATAGCCTGATCGCCATCATGGGTCTGACCGGGCCCGAGATCATTGAAGATCCCGAAGGCCGAAAGATCGTGCCGAGTATCGTTTCGCTCACCGACGAGAACAGACTCGTCGCGGGTGACGTTGCGCGTGAGCTTCTGCTGACCCGCCCTGATCGCACTGTTTACTCAGTCAAACGCCTCATGGGCCGCGGTGTTCGCGATGTCCAACAGGAAGTGAAGCTGTTTCCGTTTCGCATCGCGGCGGAAAAAGAAGGCGGTAGTGAATCGGTCATCAAGCTTCTTCTAGGCGATAGAACGTTTACGCCGCCTGAAATATCGGCTGCTGTTTTACGGCAGCTCAAAGACAACGCGGAAGCGGCTTTGGGCGTGCCGGTTACGGAAGCCGTAATCACCGTCCCCGCTTATTTCAACGACGCGCAAAGGCAGGCAACGAAAGACGCCGGACGCTTGGCGGGGTTGGAAGTGCTGCGGCTGGTGAACGAGCCGACTGCCGCTTCGCTCGCTTACGGGCTAGACAAGCGCAAGGACGGCATTATTGCGGTCTACGATTTCGGCGGCGGCACGTTCGACGTTTCCATTCTGAGGCTGCACGAAGGCATCTTTGAAGTGCTGGCTACAAACGGCGACACGCATCTGGGCGGAGATGACATTGATAATCTGCTGCTGCGGATAGCGCTCGAAGATATTCAGAGCGAATGGAAGACAGATCTTTCGGTTGATTCCGAAGGCGTGCAGCGCTTGCGCCGTGCCGTCGTGCACGCGAAAGAGCAGCTTTCTTTTGTACCAGAAACAATAATCGAGCTCGCCTACAAAGGCAAGCACTATCAGCGCGCGATTAACCGCGAGCTATTTGAGCGCCTGGTAGCGCCAATTGTCGAGCGCACGCTCGAACCCTGCCGCGCTTGCCTGTCGGATGCGAAGCTAACACCCGAGCAGATTGACGAAGTGGTGATGGTGGGTGGATCGACGCGCATCCCGCTGGTTCGGGCCGCGGTGGAGCGTCTCTTCAAGGCGAAGCCGCATACCGAACTGAATCCGGATGAGGTGGTTGCACTCGGTGCGGCGGTTCAGGCTGGGATTCTGGCCGGCGACGTGGAAGACAAGCTACTTCTGGACGTCACGCCCTTATCGCTCGGCATTGAAACGATGGGCGGCGTTGTCTCGAAGCTGATTCATCGCAACTCCACGATTCCAGCCAGCGCCACGGAATCGTTCACAACGGCTGTAGACGGCCAGCGGAACGTCTTGATTCATGTCTTGCAAGGCGAGCGCGAATTGGTGAAAGACTGCCGCAGCCTTGCGCGTTTTGATCTGAAGGATATCGATCCTCTACCCGCAGGGATGGCGCGCATCGAAGTAAGATTTCTGATCGATGCGAACGGAATTCTCAACGTCACAGCGCGTGATTCGCGCACGGGAAAAGAGCATTCCGTGGAAGTCAAGCCATCGTACGGATTGACGGAAGATCAAGTGGAGGCGATGATCCGCGAATCGTTCGAGAAGGCCGAAGAAGACATGCGTGAGCGCCAGGTGCGCGAAGCTCGAGTGGAAGCGGATAACATTCTGGCAGCTACGGCCAAAGCGCAAAAGAGCGATGCGTACGCGGCACTGACCACGTCAGAGCGCAACGCGATTGAATCAGCGATCCGCGATGTTCAAAGCGTATACAACGCCAATGATCATCACGTGTTGAACGAAAAGATCGAAGCACTGAATCGTGCGACGCAGTATTTAGCCGAGACGATGATGAACACTGCTGTAAGTGGCGCGCTAAAGGGCACAAAGATCGACTAGCTCGTTTAGTTTTAGGATGCTGAGAAACGCTCAGCAAGTTGCCATCCGGATCTTTGAACCACGCTACTTTGGCTCCTGTGGGTGTCGTCCAGACGCCGTTCTCGTCTTGCGTAGGGAAGCCGTAATGTTCGAATTGCACTCCCGCTTCCCTCAGAACTTGCACGGTTTCACTCACGTCGGGAACTCGCCAGCCTAGAACGGTTCCTGGAAACGAGGGACGCTCCTGTACGATGGCAAGCCGCAGCGTGATACCATTCGCGTCGAATACGAGCGCATACGGGAGCTCGTCACCTAAATGTTTCAGGCCAAGTGTGTCCTGGTAAAACGCTTTGGCACGCTCGACATCGACGACGTGAATAAATGCGACTATGGGGCAGTTGGCGAGATTGGAGGGCATCCGAGTATCATATGCCGCAAAGTCAGCCGTGCGTTGGCGCAGTGGCGGAGGCCTGAACTATGGCCGAGAAGGACGCGCCGACCCAGATGGCTTTGTACTCAGCATCCAGTTTCAAGAAAGAGAAAAACTAAGCTATTGTCACCAAGGGCTCGCGTTCCGACTTCAGATAGGCGTATGCATCGTGATGGATGCCGCTTTTCGGGAGCCACTCCCATAAGGCGCCGAGGTCCTTTCGCATCCGGTCCAGGAAAAACTTCGGCAATTCAATGGTCTTCTGCTCGAAATAGGGCTCGAACTCCGGATCGGAGTCCACACGGCGGCGAATCTCACGATAGTACTGGATTCTTCCCGACCCTTCTCGCGATGCAGTCCGCGCAACATTCAGGAGCCGCGGAATCGTTCCCGGCCCTTTGCCGAAGCGGCGCATGATGGCGCGTGGCGAGAAAGAGTGGCGAGTCAGGTCGATGAGGTGATCGTAAAAGGTGCGCCAGGAATAGTTCCTTGGCTTGACGTTCATCGCCAGATTGTTGTTCAGGAAATAGAAGGGAAACGGCAACAGGCGGCCGGCGCGCTGATAAGCCAGGTTGGTCGCGGCAGCACGGCCGAACGAAGTGAGCAACGAGTAACCGGGGAATACACCCGGGGTCATCATGTCCAGAAATCGCTTCGTCAGCTCGAAAGGTTCCGGGCGTTCATCCGAATCAAGCCCGACCACGAAATTGGTCTGAACGTATGGCACGTACCGCTGAAGCATGTTGACGTGTTCGGAAACTTGGCGGACCTTGTCTATCCCCTGACGTGAGCCTGTCTTAGACTTGTTGCCCATCTCGAACCATGATTCAATGCCGGGCGCGATTGCTTTGAAGCCATTGCGTTTGAGGCGCTGCAAGTGCGGCTCGGAAAGCAGCGAGAGACTGCTTTCAGCGATAAAATTAATGCGGCCCGAAGGGACCGTCTCTTCAATGAGGTTCAAGTAGTCGTCAAACCGCACTCCAAAGTTGGGATCGTACCAGGAAACAGACGGCTTCTTGAACTGGGTTTGCACGAACTTCAGATCCTCGCGCAGCAAGCCGAAATCCAGCGGCTGATAGGGCACGGTGGCATCGATGCAAAAGCTACAGGTGTACGGGCATCCAAAGCTCCCCATGATGGGAACCATTTTGAGAAGCGGCGCCTTCCGGACCACGGATTTCCATGAACTGCCAGCGTTCGCGCAGTCCCGGCAAAAACGCAGGCTGCTGCTTGGCCGTGACGTACACGCCCAGCGGTCGATTTTGCAAACAGTCGCGCAACACGTCAACCACCTGTTCACGGCCGGTAAAGCCGAACACATAATCGAAATGTCTCTGGGCGTCTTCGGGATAGCACCGGGCATGTGGCCCTCCGAGTGCGGTGACTGCGCCGCGCAAGCGCCAATAGTTGCTCAAGGCGTAAGCGGTGTGGGCAGCCTCAGTGAAACCGCCAATGAAGACTAACTCCAGGTCTCCCGGCAATCCCCGCAGCAGATTTTCAGGGCCAGTGAAGCACAGATACGACACTTCGTGGCCTTCCTGATGGCACCAAACCCCCAGCGCCTGCGGCATGATGCTTGAGAGGTTGGCATTGATGAAGCGCGCGTACCAGCCGCGCGTAGGCACGTGGGAAACCAGGTCAATGATCCCAATACGCCGCTTTTTCACTGCCTACAACCCCTCCCTCTAATCATGCGCGGCCGGGAACGAAGTAAACCAAAAGGCGAAATCCCGAACAGCGGAATCTATTGTATGTCTTTAATCACGACCTTGCCAATCGGGGCAAATGTGCGGGTTGCCAACGTTGGTAACCCGCCGCCGGTTAGCAACCCGCCCCACCACAGCCCCACAAACACATCACACACGCTCTTGCAATTACGCACTAGCTCGGTTCTTTGCTGCTGAGTCTCGGATCTGGCTTCAATGTCACCGGTTGAGTAAAGGTCTGCCCATTGACGGTCATTCGTATTAAATAATCGCCCGGCTGCAGGCGATCCGCGCCGCCGCGACCACCACCACCGGGACGGGCGGCTGCAGAGTTGTTGGCGTTGGCCCCGGACGCACAGGCACCGGTCGGGGCTGGAGCTCCGCCGCGACCGAAACCACCTCCACCGAATCCGCGTCCGGCGGGCGGGGCGAGCGCGTAGCGATGCATGCCGGCGGCTGCGGAGGGCGCGGGCGTCGGCTGCTGCCAGATGGCTTGCACGTTCAGCGTCTCGGTATCGGGGGCATGAACTTCCATGTCGCTGGCGGCGCAAGCGCGGACACCGCCACTGCCATCGAGTAATTCCAACTTCACCGGCCCCGATGCCGCTGATTTGAGCCAGTAATACACCAGAACGCCCGCGGGTGGATTCGATAATTGCGCATCCTCGTGAGGTATCGGCGTGCCATTCATGCCGCCCTGGATGACGGCCAAGGTCTCACCGGGCTTGAACAGGTAGGCATTTGCTGCGGTGATTTCGCCGCTCTTTGTCGCAAGCTCTCTCAACGCTGCCATCTGATCCATCACCCAAAATCCGCGGCCGTATGTCGCGATGTCCAGATCGTCGCCATGCACGACGATGTCGCGCACGGAAGTAACCGGCATGTTGTTCTGCAGCGGCTGCCATTCATCGCCATCATTGAACGACACGTAAACGCGAAGCTCCGTCGCGGCGTAGAGCAGGCCCTTGGTCACGGGGTCTTCTTTCACCGAATTGACGTACGCTCCCTCCGGAATTCCAGTCATGATGCTCTGCCATGTCTTGCCGCCATCGTGAGTGCGATACATATAGGGCTTCATGTCCGCAAGCCGGTGACGATCGACTGACGCATACGCTGTCTCTTGATCGAAGTGACCCGCTTCCACTTGCGAAACTTTGCTCCAGGCTGTCATCTCATGCGGCGTCACGTCTTGCCAATGTGCGCCGTCGTCGCGTGTCACGTGAATCAAACCGTCATCGGTGCCCACCCAAACTAGCTGCGATTTTAGCGGCGATGGGCTGATGGTGTAGACGACACCGAAGCGATCCTTCATCGGCTGATCGATATCTTTAGCAGTGACCGTATCCAGATTCGTCGGCACCGGAGGATTCAGGCGCGCGAGATCGGGGCTGATCTTCTCCCAAGTCTTGCCGCGATCTCGCGAGCGCATGACGAACTGATTGGAGTAGTAGAGCGCTTCGTCCGCAGGAGAGAAGACAGTCGGCAGCGTCCACGTCTTGCGGTTCGGATCTTCCGGATCGGCAGCGGGGAGTTGGCCGCTGGGCGTGGCCGTATTCAGATACTGATCGCACCGGCTGCCCCCGCCGTATAGAAATCTGCCATCTTTGGGATCAGGCACGACGGTGTTGCTCTCGCCTGCCAGACATGTCGGCTCCCAATTGCGAAACGTCAGTGTGCCCTCGGGCGACCAAGTGCTTACGCCAACGCCGCCACTGTCCTGCTGTGCGCCGTAGAGCCAATAGGGGAAGCGATTATCTGCCGCTACGTGGTAAACCTGTGCGGTGGGCTGGTTGTACCAGGTGCTCCAGCTTTTCGAACCGTCAACGCTCACCACCGTTCCCTGATCGCTGCTCAGCACCATGCGGTTGTGATCCTTCGGATTGATCCACAGTTGGTGGTAATCGTCGCCACCGGGCGCACCCTTCACGGGCACAAACGTCTTGCCCGCATCGGTACTCATATAAGTAGCGGTGTTGATCACGTACACGCGATCCGGATTGATTGGATCTGCAGTCACGGATGCGAAGTACCAGCCGCGACCCCAAAGCCGGTTCTCACTATTCACCAACTTCCAGGTTGCGCCCGCATCCTCCGACAGATAGAGACCACCTCTGGCGCTTGGCGCTTCCGCATCCGGTCGAGGAGGCGTGCGTCCGCTTCCGGGCGGGGGCGTCGGGCGAGTTGCGCCGCCGATCGGGCGGGCAATCGCCGTACCGAGATCATCTACAACTGCCCAAACTCGGCGCGGATTGTTGTCGGATATCGAGACTCCGATCCGCCCTACAAATTCATCGTCTGGTAGACCGCCGCCGAGTTTCTTCCAGGTGTCTCCGCCATCAATCGACCTATATAGCCCGCCACCGGGCAGATTTGAGGGGGCATAGACCGACCATGGTGGACGACGAGTCGACCACAGCGACGCGTAGAGAACGCGTGGATTTTTCGGATCAATCGCGATATCAGCCGCTCCGACCTCGTCCGGCCTTTCGCGGCTGAAAAGGATCTTCTTCCAGGTCGCGCCCGCATCGATGGAACGATACACTCCGCGATCCGGATTGGCATCATACACGTGACCCAGAGCCGCTACATACACGCGATCGGGGTTTGCCGGATCCACTACGATTCGCGAGATCTGGCGCGTATTCTTCAGACCAATGTGCGTCCAGGTTTTCCCAGCATCAGTCGACTTGTACATCCCGATGCCATAAGAGTGCTGGCTGCGGATGTCGCTCTCGCCCGTGCCGACGTAAACAACATCGGCATTTGAAGGCGCAACGGCAATTGCACCGATGGAGCCGATGGGGATACCCTCATCCGAGATCGGAACCCAGGTTCGGCCTGCGTTCTCGGTTTTCCAAACACCGCCGCCGACGGATCCAAAGTAAAACGTATCAGGCTGATTCGCATTGCCGGCCACGCCGAAACTGCGACCGCCGCGCAGCGGACCAACATCGCGCCACTGGAAGGCTGCGAGCAGAGCGGGCGCATTTTGTCCCGCAGCGCCTGCGTTCTGCCGCGCCTCTACGGCTACTCGTGCCAATCCTAAAGCGCTAAAGGCGCTCAGCATTACGATACAAGGCTTCCAGCCGATCTCCATTTACCCAAGACTACAATGAAAGCCGGAACCACAGCCATGCCTGGACTCACTTGGGAACACACCGAAGATATCGCCCTGAGCCTGTACGAACTGCATCCGGATATAGATCCAACGCATATTCGCTATACGGATCTGCACAAATGGATCACTGAGCTGCCGAACTTCAAGGACGACCCGCTGGCGTCGACCGAGGGAAAACTGGAAGCGATCCAGATGGCATGGCTGGAGGAATACCAGGACAACCAGTGATTCGCGGCATCGCATGTTATACTTTCTGAAGTAGTTCCGCCTCGGCTTGCTTCGCCTTTGCCTGGCGCGGTTCTTCTGGCGATCCGCCAATTACTTCAGGATAGACAGTTCCCAGGACCGATTTATGCCCAAGATGAAGACACATAAGGGTGCGTCCAAACGCTTCAAGAAGACGGGTACTGGCAAGGTGGTTCGCCGCCATGCCTTCTCGCGGCATATCTTGACGTCGAAGGCGCGCTCGCGTAAGCGCAAGCTGGGTCATAGCGTTGTTGCCGACGAGACCGATCAGCCGAAGCTTAGGACCATGCTTCCGTATTAGGAAGCTGTTACAGGAATTGGAGCAGGAACAGGCTCGCCGCACGTGCCTGCCACTCTCCCGGCCGAATTAGGCCCACATTAGTCAAAAGAAGGAGCAAACGTGCCAAGAGTAAAAAGAGGTACCAACCGGCGAGATTATCGCCACAAAACCCTACGCCGCGCCAAGGGTTTTTTCCTCACCAAGTCCAAGCTGAACCGCTCCGCGCAGGAAGCAGTCGAGAAGGCGCTGCGCTACGGATACGTCGGCCGCAGGCTGAAGAAGCGCAATTTCCGCTCGCTGTGGATTGTGCGCATCAATGCCGCCTGCCGAGGAGCACAGATATCCTATAGCAGGTTCATCAACGGTTTGAAGCGCGCCGGCATCAATCTGAACCGAAAGGTTCTGGCCGACATCGCCGTGAACGATTCAGCCGGGTTTCTGTCGCTGGTAGAGAAAGCCAAATCGGCGCAGCAAGTCAGCGTTCAATAGCAGATAGACTAAGTTTTCAAGACATGGAAGCTGTACAAGAAGGCATCGACACTCTCGCCAGCTTGGAAGAGCGCATAAATCGCGCTGTTCAAGTGATTACTTCTCTTCGCACGGATAATGAGGAGCTGCACCGCAAGCTGAATTCAACCGAAGCCGATCTCAATGCGGTGCGCCTGGAAAGAGACGAAGCTCAGTCCATGTCGGCCGCGTTCGAGAAAGAGAACGGCGACCTGGAGCAGAAGATCAAAGAACTGTCTGAAGAATTGAACACATTGCGCGGTGAGCGGAAACAGGTTAAGAGCAGGATTGAGAAATTGCTGAGCCAACTCGACCTGCTTAGCGCCAGCTAATACAAGTCTGAAATGGACACTGCGGACACGAACAAACGGACGGTCCGGGTTACAATCTTCAACCAGACGTACACGGTGTCAACGGGTGCGGGCGCGCAGGACACGGAAGAGCTTGCGCACCAGGTGGACGAATTGATGTCATCCATTGCCCGCCGGGCCGGCAATCTGGATACGACTCGAACGGCGGTGCTGGCCTGCCTGCATCTGGCCGATCGGCTGCGCACTGTCGAGCGTCAGCTCGAGGCATTTCGGGACAGCATCAATCACAAAACGAGAGACTTCGCTCTGCTGCTGGATCAGGCAGTCACCGGACACGAGGGCGAATAGCCCAAACCCTCAGAACTGCCGGTTCTGTTTCTGCAAGCTGCCGAAGCTGCCGATGTTTGCGAACTGAAACGAAAACAGGTATTGGTTTTCCTGGCGGATACCCAGGTTGAAGTTCCTCAATTGAAAACTGAATCCGCAGCAATCCGTGTTGTAAGTGGCGGTCACAAAGTCAAAGAGGCGCCGGTTCAGAAGTTCGTCATAAAACACGGTTCCCGAAAGGTTCCAGCCTTTGCGATTCGTGCTGCCATATCCAGCGCCGAAGGAGATCTGATTCGCTTGCGGCGTCAGAACGGGCTCCGTCTTAATGGCGGTGTCGGAAACACTTGCGAAGTACTTGGAATGACGGAAAAACACGCCGTAGTTCTGATCGAGAAAACGCTTGCTAAGCGGATCGTAGTTAGTCCGCCACTCCACGGAAAAGAACGGATAGGGACTTAGGGTCATGGTGGAGACTACTGGCGAGTAGTCTCGCGGGCCGTTCAGAAACGCCAGGGGCGTGAGTTCGACAGCCTCCAGAATAATGTTCCGCTGGTCGGGCAACACCGCTCCGCCGAATGTCGGGTCGAAATAGCGCGCCTGCGCCAGGCGCCAGGTGAATACCTCGGCCACGTTACCCGGCTTTGTCTTTTCGGTACAGGCGATTTGTCAAAGATAAAGTGAGCTGGTTCGTGTTGGAGAGTATGTCGGTAGCGTCGTAATGTATGATCTTCGCGAAGTTGTCAATGCCGGCGACGTATTCGTAAGTCGCTTCAGCCTCGATAACATGCTTGTAAGTGCCTTGCAAATGCATCCAACTTAGGCGGAGTGAAAATGCGCTCCAGCGTGGGTAAGTGCATATTGACAATGAAATCCGCGTCCTTGCGGAACAGGGTGGCGTTAGCAAGCGCGACCTGTGTGCTGGAGGAGGGCGGACACGTGGGATATCCTCCGCAGGAAGAAACAGGCGTGTAAGTGGTGGAGTTCAGCGAATAGTAATTGCCATAATCCGTCAGTCCGAACGTAACGCTTGGATTTATGGAGAAGCCCTTGAAATTGAATGCGGTTGCGATTCGCGGCTCAATGTCCACTCTGGAGTAAGGCCCGGAATCGAAAATTTGGGCCGGTGGGGTAGCCGCCTCGGTTGTGTTTATACCGGTCGGCTCAGAGCGAGTCAATAGGCCGGCATTGGCGTCGAACGAAAACCAAACCGGAATGGGACCCTTCAAGATCTGCTGCTCGCGGCCCAAGAATTCCAGATTGGGTAGTTGCTGCAGAACCACTCTATTCGGTGTTTGATTGATGGGCGTAATGGCTTGGTAAAGTTCATTTCGCTTCATTGCGATGTTTACGGTATAGAGGTCGTTCTTGAAATGTCTTTGCAGAAACCCGACCGAGTTATTTTGTGACGAGATGGTGGTAGCAAATGAGTAGGAAAACGCCTCGCGGAAAAGGTAAGAACTCAGATAGTTGTAATCGAGCCGGCCGGTGAATCCTAAAATCTGGGTACTGGCGGTCAGCTCGAACTCTTCCCCGCCCTCCTTCTGGCTAGACGTCCCGCCTGTTCCCTTGATGTCATCGACTCCGTAGAAATTGAAGTTGAAGTCGGTCTTATCATTCGGCTTGCCACGCAAGTCATAGCGCAAGCCGGGCCCGCGCGACGAAAAGACCTGCCCGATAGCGCTCATGTCGTAGCTTCGGTTAATGGCCCAGTAGTAGCCGGCGCCGAAGAGATAACCATAGAGAGAGCTATGGCCGATATTGGGAGTAAGAAAGCCGCTTCCTCTCGGATTCCTGCCAAGCGGTCGGTAGAAGTACGGTAGATAAAAGAGGGGTAATCCGTGGATGTCGCAAGACGGCGTGCCGCGCGATGGCCCTCTCGCCCGGGACGACATCAAAAACGGGCGACTCAAAGTACCACCAGGGCTTGGGCATCTTACAGTCCGTGAGAAAGCCGTCGTGGAGGACGTAGCGATCCTTTATCCTCTCCGCCCACAGTGCCTGAAAGTAGAACGGATTTGAAGTGGTCAGAATGCCGGGACTGGTGATCACTTTAGCCGGGGCCGTTCCGCTCACTCCGTAGAATCGGCCTTCCTGGGTCTTGATGTTGTAATCGCCGGACTCGGCGTTCAGCTTATCGCCGCTGGCGAAGTGTTCCATGTGCACATGGCCTTGCGCGTGCGCCCAGTTGGTATCGGAGTTATACCGGATCTCGTCAGCGCTTAAAGCGAAGTCACTCGTCTCTAGTTTGGCGTCACCATGCAGTATGCGTATTTCGGCGTTCGAGTCTTCTGTAACGGAGTGATACCAGATTTCGTCTGCAGGCGGAATGTCAGGTTTTCCAGGATGAGTTCCAGTCTGCGCGTGCGCCTGCGGCTGCAGGAAAAATACCAGCGAAAGAGAAAAAAACAACTTGTATATAAAATGTTCTAGACAAACATCAGTTTTCTGGTAGATAGAGAAGCTGGGAGAGCTTGCAGACCGGAACAGGGGTTCAACCGAGAACCGTAACACGTGCATGCTTCTTGCCGCAATAGTTTTCGCCCTTTACCTGAACAGAATGTAGCCGACGACAAATGACTTGTCAGCATTGTCAGACTTGGATATTAGACGACGATCACCGCTGCCGGCGTTGCGGCAGGCGCGTGCGCGGTGTTCCGTCCCGTGTTTCGCCCGAAACATTCCCGATAGCGGCAACTGCGACGGCTCCCGCTTACGATTACGAGATCGCTGTCGAGGATGGACGCGCGCGTGCACCCGAGCAAACCGTTACGCCCGGACAACAGAAGCTGTTCCCGACTCCGGAACCGCGAGTCATTCCTTTCGATTCTTTGACCACGCAAGCCGAACGCGAATCCATTCGTGCGAGAGCTGCGGATATAGCGCGGCCCGCGCCCCTCAAAACGGCTCGCGTGGAAGTCCGCCGCGCACGTCCTCACAAAATAAGTTCTCTGCATCAACGAACCCTCGATTTCCAGGGGCAGCAGGAAGTCCTGGCGCCGCCCGAATCGAACATTATTTGTGATGCGCCCGTTGCGCCCGTGTACCTGCGGGTCCAGGCCGCGTTCGTCGATGGGCTGTTGGTTGCAGCCGCACTGGCGGTGGCAGCGGGGTTGTTGTGGTACGAAGGCGCCTCCATCTCGCACGATAAACACGCGCTGCCGTTTGTTGTCTTGGCTGTGGTAACCGTCCCGTTGTTATACAAAATGTTGTGGACCGCGGCCGGACGCGATACCCTCGGCATGCAGTGCGCGCGTATTCGGCTGGTCGACTTCGACGGGAATCCGCCTTCGCAAAACCGCCGTTATCAACGGCTGTTCGGAAGCGTTTTGAGCTTCCTGGCGGCCGGTGTGGGGCTGGTTTGGGCGCTGGTCGATGAAGACAAACTGACCTGGCACGACCACATTTCGGGTACCTTCCCTACCGCAGATTCTAATTAGCGCTTGCCGCTTTCATCTGTACCAGTTCGACCTCGACGATTAAGTCGACGTCGTCTCCGACCATGACGCCGCCGCCATCCAGATTCCTGTTCCAAATCAGGCCAAAGTCTTTACGATTCACTTTGGCTGTGGCCGTCGCGCCCGAATGCAGATTTCCCTTGCCGTCCTTCACAGGCGCGGCCGGACCTTCGACCTCGAAGGTTACGGTCTTCGTAACTCCATGTAGAGTCATGTCACCAATGAGCTGGAATTTTCCCGAACTCTCGGGCACAACGCTCTTCGAGACGAAGGTGATAGCCGGATACTTTTCAACGTCGAAGAAGTTTGGCGATTTCAAGTCCTTGTCGCGGTTCTCATTTCGCGTGTCGACGGTAGTTGCATCGATGGTGAGGTTCACTTTTGCGCCGGTCAACTTGCCGGTATCATAATCCACCGTGCCCTTCAACCCGCTGAACGAACCGTGGACGGTTGAAACCATCATGTGCTTGACTGCAAAACTGGCGCTTGAATGCGCCGGATCGATATTCCATTGGGCTGAAAAACAGGGCAGCGCAAGGGCAGAGACAGTGAGGACAACGCCGGGAAAAAACTTCATTTATGGTAGAGAACCTCTCAAAATCGTAGCATTTTAGCCATCTGCGGCTCAGGCCAATGCCGTATCGCCCACGGGCACAACCACGGCCGACATGGACCCCTTCGATTGCGGCATTCTGGGGTCTGCACCGTAGGCCTGGATCTGGTCACGCGCGAACTCCGCCTGGGGCTGCTCACAGGTGATCACGATGGTTCGGCCCGTCATGTCAACCTCGACGGCGTGTTGAAAAGCGGCTTCCTTCGACAGAACGAAGAGCTTCTGCAGCATCTCGACAACGTAATCGTAGGTGTGCTCGTCGTCATCGAGAAGCACGGCGTGGAACAGCTTGCCGTGGCGCTCGCCCTCATCGATTTCGAAGGAAGGCGTAACGGTGGGTGCTGGAGTAACGACCGCTGGCATGTGTACTGGACTTTTTAATTTGACCATTGCCGGGAACCGAGCGCAAGGCTTAGGGTGAGGCGCCGGCGCATAGCTGGATCATCTAATTAACTGCTAAGATACAGATGGTTCCTCAGTATGGGGGCGCAACGGCTTCGACGGGATCGAATCGTTGTGTGAAGGCGTGTCGGGTTCCGAGCTCCCGTAAAACGATCGGAAAAACAAAACTGCCAATAATCAGCAGTTTGCATACGCTGCCTAATTTAGGTTAGGTAGTGCGCTCGCGCTAATGAGCCTGTGCGTTAGCGAGTGAGCGTCATTTTACAGGATAGGCAGCAGGCTTCGGTCCGGAGCCGAGAGCCGAGATCAATCGGACTAGGTGGGCGCCGCTCTCGCCGGTTCTATAGGCGCTCATTGAAATGCCAGAACCGGATACACACGTAGGCTTTGCACGGCGGGCTTTTTCGGACGCGGGTTCAACTCCCGCCGCCTCCATAACCCAGAGTATTAACGATACGAAGCAGCTCCTTGTATCTCGATCGAACAACGTAAATGGTAACGCGCTATTATCATTCACCAAGGCATTTTCAGGGCCATTGGGAGCCAAAGACAATCCGGAAGAACTCAGTGTCTTCATACCGTCAGAGATGTCCACTTGGCAGAGATGTCCACTTGGCGTCACTCGCGCCGAAGGAAATTGAGCCGGCGCATGTCACGAGCAGTAAGCCATCGCCATAATTGTGAACGCCACTGTCATAAGTCTCGATGAGGCTCCGAATGGCTATAAAGACTTTGACAAAGGTGTGGCCAAAAAGTTCGTGATCGATCCGCACGGAGTACTTGGGAAAGCAGTCTAAAGCAAGGGCGAGCGCACGCGAGTGACGGACTTGGCACAATTGAGGGGTCGCATTTTGACAATACGCCTTTGCATCGTGCGGCTCTGTTTGTTTACTGCGCTTGCCGGAATGACTGCGCGGATACCGGCTCAAGAGACCACCTCCGGAAAACTGAAATCCGCTACCGGAAGAGAAATCTATAACGCTGCCTGTGTGGCCTGCCACGGTCCAGATGGCAAAGGTATGCCCGATACAACCGTTGCATTCGAGAAGCCGAGCACGTTTCCCGACTTCACGCGATGCGACCAGACCACGCCGGAACTCAACAAGGATTGGAAGGCAACGATTACCTACGGAGGTGCCGGCCGCGGGTTTTCACGTATCATGCCGTCCTTCGGTCAAGCGCTTACCTCAAAGGAAATCGACGCCGTTGTCGAGTATCTCAGGGGATTCTGCAGCGATAAAAAATGGCCACGCGGAGAGTTCAATTTGCCTCTCCCACAATTCACGGAAAAAGCGTTTCCCGAAGACGAGGTCATCATTACGTCACATTTCAGCGCTCAGAGAGCGCCGGGTGTCTCGAACGACATCATCTCCGAAAACACTTTCGGAGCTCGCAGCCAATTGGAGGTGGATGCGCCTGTCGACTTCGTCCGTGCGGCTCCCGGAGTGTGGCATGGCGGGATCGGCGACGCCACGATCGGCCTGAAACAGGTGATATTTGCGAATCTCAATGCGGGCTCTATTCTGAGCGGGTTTGGCGGAATTATTGTCCCGAGTGGAAACACGGCGCACGGGCTTGGAGCGGGTGTTACACAGTTCGAAAGTTTCGCCGCATTCGCACAAATACTTCCGCGCGAAAGCTTCGTGCAGTTGCAGGCAGGAACCGACCAGCCAACCGATCCCTCGAAAGCACCCCGATCGCTCTTCTGGCGATCGGCATTAGGCAAGACATTTCGCCAGCAGAACGGCCTCGGGCGCATGTGGACACCTATGGTGGAACTAGTCGCGAATAAGGATTTCCTGCCGCATACAACGCCGGACTGGGACATCGTGCCGCAGTTTCAGGTCACGCTAAGCGCGCGTCAGCATGTCCGTATCAATCTTGGCGCCAGTATTCCGGTGACGAACACATCAAATCGGCCCATTCAGGTTGTGTTCTATGTCTTGTGGGATTGGTTCGACGGCAGCTTACTGAAAGGCTGGAAATAGTGTCGGCGCGGCAGTACGCGATCGCAGCTCTTCTCGCTACGGGCACGGTGTTGGCCGCCAGCAGTATTCAGCCGAAGAAGAACGAGCCGCAGTTTCAAACGTCCGACCGCTGCATGGCCTGTCATAACAGCCTGGTGAATGCAGCCGGCCAAGACGTATCCATCGGTTTTCATTGGCGAGCGAGTATCATGGCCAACTCCTCGCGTGATCCGTATTGGCAGGCAAGCGCACGGCGCGAGGTCATCGACCATCCCGAAGCGCAAGCGGACATTCAAGACGAATGCTCGGTTTGTCACATGCCGATCACGCGCTATGAAGCGAAACTGCGTGGCGAGACGGGCGAGATCTTCGCGCACCTTCCTATCAATGCTACGGATCTGGAGCACCGGCAGGCTGCAGACGGTGTTTCCTGCTCTGTTTGTCATCAAATCACGAAAGATAAGCTCGGTACGCGCGAAAGCTATAACGGCGGTTTTGTGGTCCATGGCCCGGACGTAGATGGCAGACATGCCGAGTACGGCCCCTTCAGCATCCAGCAAGGGCTGCAACACATCATGCGGACATCTACCGAAGGTTACCGGCCGGAAGAAGGCGACCACATCCGCGAATCCGAGCTGTGCGCCGCGTGCCATACGCTGATTACCACGGCGCGTGGCGAAGGAGGCCGCGCAATCGGCGCACTGCCGGAGCAGATGCCCTATCCGGAGTGGCTCCACAGCGACTATCGCAACAAGCAAAGCTGCCAGAACTGTCACATGCCCGCTATTGAGGGACCTGTTCAGATTTCACGTGTTCTGGGTGAGGAACGCGAAGGCGCCAGGCTTCACTCTTTTCTCGGCGGTAACTTCTTTATGTTGCAACTGCTGAACCGTTATCGTGGCGAGCTGGGGGTTTCGGCTTTACCAGCGGAACTCACCGGGAACGCGGAAGCTACGGCGAAGTTCCTCGAGACCCGAGCGGCCGATCTCTCAATTGAGAACGTTTCGGCGGAAGCAAGCCGCCTGCAAGCAGATGTTGTGGTTCGAAATAAAAACGGTCACAAACTCCCGAGCGCCTTTCCGTCACGGCGCGCCTGGCTTCACTTCCTCGTCCGCGATCGCAATGGCCAAACTGTCTTCGAATCCGGTGCGCTGAACGCGGATGGCTCCATTTCGGGCAATGACAATGACGCCGATCCTTTACGGTATGAGCCGCATTACAGCGAGATCAGCAGAGCAGATCAGGTCGAAATCTATGAGTCGATTCTGGCGGACGAAAAGGGCAAGGTAACGACTGGGCTGCTGACCGGCGTCCGTTATCTAAAGGATAATCGCTTATTGCCGGATGGATTCGATAAGCACACTGCAGATGCCGATATTGCGGTCGTTGGCGATGCGCTGAATGATCCAGCCTTCCTCGGGGGTGGGCATCGCGTCCGCTACTCCGTGCCACTCGGGAACGCGAGGGGACCTTTTACGGTTCAAGCGGAACTGTGGTACCAGCCGATCGGATACCGCTGGGCGAACAACCTGAAGCCTTACGACAACGCCGCCGAGCCACACAGATTCAACAACTACTTCGATTCGATGAAAGCCAGTACAGCCACGGTGCTTGCGCACGCGACGTTGAATACAGATCTGGAACAGTAGACGAGAGCGCATTTCGGACTCGGTTTCTGGGGGCGACGCGGTGCGCGTCACTCCGGAGTTCATCCGATCTACAGAAATTCGGCAACTCGTTTGCAGAAACTTGCCCCCAAAAACGATCGACAGCACCCTACTTCCGTTCTACGGTTCCGTCGACCCCGGTTGCTGCTCCCGCCGCTGCCGTGGCTGCGTCGCCTGACTCAACAGCGAATCGAATTCAGAGCGCGGCATCTTCAACATCTCCGGATGCGCGCTCACCCACTTCCCGAACGCCTCATACTTCGCCCCGTTCCAGCCGCCCTCAAACATCGCGCCATTCTTGCCCTGCTGGTTTAATTCGAAGTTGAACGCATCCTTCAGATTCGTAAACTCCGCAGCACTAATCGCCTGTTCGGCCAGAATTGCAGGGATAAACAGAATCCCGTCCGTTTTTGCCAGCACCAGATCTCCCGGCAATACCACAGCTCGTCCAATCCGGATAGGCGCATTAATCGATGTCAGCTCCATCTGCGCCCACGCCGACGGGTCGTATCCTCGATAAAATCCGTTGAAATTCGGTATCTCGCGGTTCTCTTCCTGATCCCGAATGCCGGCGTTGAACACAAATCCCGTGTGCGTATGCGCAGCAATCCCGTTCCCCAGGTTCGAGCCGATAAGCGTGCCTTCCACGATCTTTCCGAATCCGTCCGCGACATAAACATCGCCTACCTGCAACTCGGCAATGGGCCAACTATTTGTCGCGCCTACACGCGCTTCCGTCTTTCCCTCGGCCATAATCGCTTTCGCCATATCCGGCCGCACCGGCATGTATTGCGCAGTGAGTGCACGTCCAGCCATCGGCTTGTCGATGTGAAGAGCCTGCCAATCGCCGTCAAATTGATTCCGATAACCCTGCTCGCGCAGATAGTCCCAGACATCTTCGATCGAAACGTCCACAGCGCGCTTCAGCAAACCGTCAGGCAGCTTCGGGCGTCCATCGGGAAAGCGCTCGCCTTTCCAACCGGACGTATAAAACAGAACCTGTTCGCGCGTCATCTTCACCTGGCCGAACGCCAGTGAGCCTCCGCCCAGCAGCATGCAGCCGAGCAGCACAACGCTTATGACCTTCTTCATGCGGACACTCCTTCCCTCTGTGCCGCGGATTTGCGCGGCGGCGCCATGCTCCATAACCGATCCACAGAATGCTCTTTATCCCATTCCGGCGTCGGCTCGAAATATCCAGTGCCCGGCAGTAAGTGTTGTTTCACCACTTCATCGTTTAAGGTGACGCCGAGACCGGGCTTGTCCGGAACCGTAATGAATCCCCTTTCGATGATCGGCTTCACCGGCCCGTCCACCATGTCCTGCCACCAGGGCACATCGAGTGAGTGGTTTTCACAAGCAAGAAAGTTCTCGGTCGCTGCCGCTACGTGCACGCTGGCATACGCGCCCACCGGTGTCCCGGCATAGTGCATAGCCATGGGGACGCCATATTCCATGGCCATGTCGCCGATGCGATGCGTCTCCAGAATGCCGCCGGATGTCGATATGTCTGGATGAATCTTACTCACCGCGTGCGCTCTGCACAGCTTTTCGAAGCCGCCCTTGAGGTAGATATCTTCGCCCGTCAGGATCGGGGTCGGACTTTCGTTCGTTATCCGTTGCAGCAGTTCGGTGTACTGCCACGGAACCACGTCTTCCATCCATTCCAGGTTGTAGCGCTCATAAGCTTTGCCCAAGCGGATGATCGAGTTCACGCCTAAGTGCCCCAGGTGATCCATCGAAAGCGGGATCTCCATCCCGACCGCCTCGCGAATCGCAGCCACGTACTCGCTCAGCAGTTCGATGCCTTTGTCCGTCACCTCCATGCCGGTAAACGGGTGCGGCAGGCTGTAGTTTTCCCATTGGCTCATGCCGGCTGGGCGCATGACCGTTCCCGGTTTATCCGCGACCATATCCACGCCAAGGTCCATCTTCAGCCACGTAATGCCCATCTCCTCCTTGCGCGCTTTCATCCGCTTGGCATACACGATCGGATCTTTCGATTCTTCCGTGTCGGCGTAGATGCGGATCTTGTCGCGGAACTTGCCGCCCAGCATCTGGTAAATCGGCACGCCGTAGACTTTCCCCGCGATGTCCCAGCAGGCCTCTTCAATCGCCACCACGCCGCCGGCCTGCCGCGAATCGCCCCCGAATTGTTTGATCTTCTCGAAGATGAACGTGATGTTCAGGGGATTCTCGCCTACCACGCGGCTCTTCAGAAACAGCGCGTAAGTGGGGCTCGCCAAATCTCGCACCTCGCCCAACCCGTATACGCCCTGATTCGTGTCCAGCCGCACGATCGTGCACGGGCTCGGTCCCGGCTTCTTGATAGTTGCGACACGCAAATCTGTGATTCTCAGCTTGGACGGACTGGAATTCGTATTGACGTTCTGTATCGGCGGCTTCGCTTCTGCCTCGGCCCGCATGCCCAGCAGCGCTCCGCCAAATAAACTGGCTGAACTCTTCAGAAGGCCGCGCCGCCCAATGCCATGTGTCTCTTGCTTCGACATCTCTCCCTTTCTCCTGTCCCTGCGGGCAAAGCCGCAATTCAGCCATGAAGCATATCAATTCCGAAGGGCGTAAGCACGCTGTATCATGGCTGCTCAGGCCACCAGCATGCCTCATCCTTCACGCAGACGTTTTCTTCAGACAGCCGGCCTCGGCGCCGCCGCGCTTCTCATCCCCGAGCAGAGTTTCCCGGAGCCCTTCGCAAAACAAGCCGCGGATCTTCGCCGGAAGTTGAAGATCACCGACGTCAAGTGCATGATCGTGCGCGGCACGTGGGATTGGAATCTCATCCGCGTCGAAACCGACTCCGGCCTGTACGGCGTCGGCGAAGCCTATTGGGGCTGGGGCGTGAAGGATCTCGTCGTCAACAAGATGAAAGGCATCATTGTCGGCGAAGATCCGTTGAACGTCGACAAGCTGTACACAAAGATGCTGATGGACAGCGCCGGCGCGGGCGCAATCGGCGGCGCAACGGTGACCGCGGCAAGCGGCATTGAAATCGCGCTTTGGGATCTCGCCGGCCGCATTTTGCAGACGCCCTCGTGCAATCTTCTCGGCGGGCGCTTCCGCGACAAAGTACGCTTTTACCGAACCACGCAGGTGCCAAAGCAACATCCGGAAGACCTCGCGTCCTGGCGAGATCTCGTGCGCCGCACCAAAGCGGAGCGCTGGGGCTGGACGGCTTTCAAATTCCAGGGCGACGGCATTCCTCGCGCGCTCGACCCGGAATACAAGCAGCCCGGCCACGATCGCTATCTGCGCAATCTCAACAGCGGTGACATCCGCCAGATCGTCAGAATCATGGAAACCGTTCGCGAGGAACTCGGCCCCGACGCCGACTTCGCCATCGATGTTCATTGGCATTACGATGTTCGCGACGCGGTCGATCTCGCCAAGGCCCTCGAGCACGTGCATCCCATGTGGATCGAGGATCCCGTGCCCCCCGAGAATCCGGAGACCATGGCCCTGGTGCGCAGAAACTCTCCCATTCCCATCTGCACAGGAGAAAATCTCTACGGCTTCGCCGGTTTCGAAAAGCTGATTGAACTGCAAGGCTGCGATGGTGTCCACATCGACATTCCGAAATCAGGCGGGCTGCTGGAAGCCAAGCGCATATCCGACTTCGCCTCCAGCTACGGCATCTGGACCGCCGCGCACAATCCGGCCAGTCCCGTCGGCACCATTGCATCCGCGCACGCCGCCTCCGCTATGCGCAATTTCCGAATTCACGAACTCGCAAATTGGATCGATTGGTGGCCGGAACTCGTCCTGCACGATGGTCCCATCTGGGAAGGTGGCTATCTGACGATTCAAGACAAGCCGGGCTACGGTATAGAGATCAATCCCGATGTTGCGCGCGCCCATCTCGCGCCCGGCGAAACGTGGTGGGCGGTCTGACCCCGAACCGCGCTATGTTTCATCAACATCCCCATGCGGGATGTGATATATCATGCCCCAGTAATGAAAATCAGTAGGCGGGCTCTCCTCCGAGCCGCACCCCTCGCCCTTTCGCCATTGCTTCCTGCCCGTTTGCGCGGGATGCCCATTCCGAAGATCAAAGACGTCTCCGTCATCGCTACTCAACCCGCCGGTGTGCGGCTCGTGGTAGTAAAGATCACCACGGATCAGGATGGCCTTTACGGTTACGGCTGCGCGACCTTTACCCAGCGCGCCGATCTCGTTGTTGACGCGGTTAAGCTCTATCTCAAACCGTTCCTGCTCGGCCGGCCCACAGACGCCATTGAGGATCTGTGGCAGGCGATGTACAACTCGTCGTATTGGCGCAACGGTCCCGTGCTGAACAATGCCATCAGCGGCGTCGATCAGGCGCTGTGGGATATCAAAGGCCGTCAGGCCGGAATGCCTGTGTATGAGTTGCTGGGTGGACGATGCAGGCGCGGCGCGATGATCTACTCGCATGCCTCCGGTCGAGAGATCTCCGAGACGCTTGACCAGGCTCGCAAGCTGATGTCGCAAGGCATCAAGGTGGTGCGCTTGCAGGTCGGCGTGCCTGGAATGGCTGCTTATGGCGCGGCGCCTGCGCCCAGTGCGCCCGCCGTCACATCTGATAAATACATCAGACGAGGTCTTTGAACCGGAGCCGTACGTCCGCCGCACGCTGCAACTGTTCGAGGCGGCACGCAAAGAACTTGGCCCCGAAATTGAAATTCTGCACGACGTCCATGAGCGCGTACCGCCGCGTCTTGCGGTTCAGTTCGCAAAGGCTATGGAGCCGTATCGCTTGTTCTATCTCGAAGACGCGCTGTCACCCGAAAATATTGACTACTTCAGGCAGATCCGCGCGAACTGCACCACCCCGCTCGCGATGGGCGAATTGTTCAACAACCCGCACGAATGGAACGATCTCATTCGCGACAGCGTAATTGATTTCATCCGAGTTCACGTCACCGAAGCCGGTGGTCTCACGCCCTGCCGCAAGATGGCCGCTATGGCCGAAGCGTTCCAGGTGCGCACGGCCTGGCACGGTCCGGGCGATGTTTCGCCCATCGGACATTGCGCCAATGTGACGCTCGACCTGGTCTGCTACAACTTCGGCGTTCAGGAGTGGACCTTCGCGAACGACCGCCTGCGCGAAGTCTTCGACGGCTATCCGGAAGTCAAAGACGGGTACGCCTATGCCAATGAGAAGCCCGGTTGGGGCGTCGAGATCAACGAAAAGGCCGCAGCTAAATATCCGTTTGGTAGCGAGTCCGGCCCGCGCAAAGCGCTCAACGGTGGCTGGGGAGTTGTTCGCCGAGCTGACGGAACCGTCATCAACCAGTAAATAAAAGTTCAAAGGAGAGTTGCCATATGATCCCTCGTCGTATCCCGTATATAAAAGCAGTCCACCTCATACTTTCTCTCGTATGCTTCTGCTGCGCCGTCTTCGCGCAGTCAGGCCGCGGTAGTGTTTCCGGCACTGTTCATGATTCCACCGGCGCGGTGATACCGGGCGCCAAGGTCACCGTCACCAACGTGGCGACGAACGAGACCACCGATCTGACCACCGGAGCTTCGGGCGATTACACCGCACCCGACATCGCGGTCGGTACCTACACTGTGCGGATTGAGAAGCAAGGCTTCAGACCGGAGGAAGTGAGAGGCGTCATCGTCAACGCATCCGATACGGCGCGCATCGACATCTCGCTGCAAATCGGCCAGTCGCGGCAAGTGGTGGAAGTGGAGGCATCGGCGCTTCAGGTCAACTCAGAAGACGCACGCACCAGCGTCACCGTCAACCAGACGCTTGTTAACGAGTTGCCGCTGGTGGTCGCGGGAACGGTCCGCAGCCCCTTCGATCTGGCCGCGCTTACACCTGAGGCGAAGAACACGGGAACCGCGGAAGGGTTCGCATTAGGCGGCGGCCAAGCCGACAGCTACCAGGCCACTCTCGACGGCGTCTCTATCGACACCTCGCGCGCGCTCCAGAAAAATTGGGTGACTTCCAATGCACCCTCGGTGGAAGCCATCACGCAATTCACTGTCGACACCAACGGCTTCAAAGCGGAGTACGGCCACGCCGGCGGCGGCGCGATGTTGTTTATCGCCAAATCCGGCACCAACGATCTCCACGGCTCCGCTTATGAATTTGTTCGCAACACGGATTTCGACGCTAACGATTGGTTCAGCAATCGCGCCGGCAGAGCACGCCAGATCTATAAGCAGAATGACTTCGGCTTTACCGTCGGCGGCCCCGTTTACATCCCGAAGGTGTATCACGGCCGCAACAAGACGTTCTTCTTCTTCTCCTACGAAGGATTCCGCAATCGCAACGGCGCCACCAACGCCACGGCCACTGTGCCCACGCCGGAGATGTACAACGGCGATTTCAGCAAATGGGTCAACGCGGCTGGGCAGGTCATCCCGATTTACGATCCGACAACGCAGGTGGTGAATGCCGACGGGACAGTCACGCGCGCACAGTTCCCCAACAATCAGATTCCGGTGACAAAGTTCAACACCGCGTCGATTGCAGCATTAAAGGTATTTCAAGCAAGCGGCGTTCTCGCGCCAAATAATGGCGCGGCACCCGGAACGCTGGCCTACGTCAACAACAACTACATCATCAGCAACGGCACCAACGTGCAGCCGGTGAATAAATTCAGCATCAAAGGCGACCACATCTTCAACGAGAAGCAGCGCATCTCCGGCTACTACGGCTACGATCGCGAAGCTACGGTTGCCGGTCCCGATGGGCCTGCGACATTACCGGGCCTCTACTCCAATTACAACGACCTGCATCAAAGCTCCGACGTGCTTCGCTTCAGTTGGGATTGGACTTTCAGTCCCAACGAAGTTCAATCACTTCTACGCCGGCGGCAACAACTGGCGTCAGGATCACAAACCTCCACAGGAATACGTCGGCAACTGGAAGAGCAAGTTCTGCCTCGGGAACGTTCCCAACTGCAATGAGAATCTGGTGAACCTTTTCTCCGGCGGTAACGGCGACACATACTCCACCTGGGGCGGTCAGGCGGACAACGGTTCAGAGAACACGGTCTATTCCTACAACGATGACTTCACTTGGGTCCGCGGCGCGCATACGTTCAAGTTCGGCGGCGCCTGGCAGATCAATCACTACAACGGCTTTGGCCGGCAGTGCGAAGCCGGATGCGCCGGGTTCAGCTATACCGAAACGGGCGTTCCCGGCGGCACCAATCCGCTACAAGGCGGGAATGCCTTCGCGTCGTTCCTGTTGGGCTACGCCGATTCCGGCCAGATCGACACCCCGCGCTTCATCGGTCAACAGTTCAACTATTTCTCCGGCTTCGCGCAGGACGATTGGCATGTCAATCGCAAGCTGGTCCTGAATCTCGGCCTGCGCTGGGAAACCAATTTGCCGCCAACGGGTCTGAATGACCGCTGGAGCGATTTCTCGCCGAATACACCGAATCCGGCCGCGGGCGGCATTCCGGGCGCAGTGATCTTCGCGGGCACGGGCCCAGGCCGTCAGGGTTCGCGTACGCTGGCCGATTCCTACTTCCACGCCTTCGGGCCCCGCCTTGGCTTCGCCTACTCGCCGGACGAGAAAATGGTCTATCGCGGCTCCTACGCCCGCGCTTACGGCCCGCTGATGGCTGTCAGCGGATCGACACACAATATGGGGTTCACGCTCACCGATAGCATCTCCAATCCGAACAATGGCATCAACCCGCTGTTCATCCTGAGTAACGGATTCCCTGCTTACAACGTGCCGCCCTTCATCAATCCGTCAGTTTCGAACGGAACCACCGTTTCCTGGTGGCAAGGCGCCGAGACCACTCACCCGCCCACAACCGATAACTTCAACTTCACCATTCAGCGCCAGTTCTCGAAGAGCATGCTGATGGAGGTCGGTTACAACGGAGTGATGGGTTCTCACTTGCAAGCGCAATTGCTTGATTACAACCAGGACAATCCGTCAGTGCTGACACAGTTCGGCAGCATCCAGCAGAGCACTCTAGTCTTGAACAGCAAGGTTGGCTCCGCGCTGGCGAATCAGTACGGCATCGTTGCTCCGTATCCGGGCTTTACTGGAACTGTCAAGCAGGCGCTGCGTCCCTTTCCGCAATACACGCTCATTGATACATACGCGGGACAGGGCGATCACAGCGGCCACTCCACCTATCATTCCGGCATGATCCGCTTCGAGAAGCGCGCGGGAAACGGCCTTACCGTGCAGACCTCCTACGTCTTCTCCAAGATCATCACGAACGCAGATAGTTATTGGGGCAACAACATCGCCGGCAACCTGAATAACAACGGCGGTGGCGGCGGGTGCTGTTTGGCTGCCGACCAGTACAACCGCGGTCTTGAAAAGTCCATCGGCGAATTCGACGTCACGCACGATTTCAAAGCCGGCTTTGTCTACGATCTCCCCTTCGGCAAAGGCCGGCAGTATCTGACTCACGGCCCCGCGTCTTGGCTGATAGGCGGATGGGGTGTCAACGGCGTGCTCACGTACGCCAGCGGACTGCCAGTTGCACTTACCTCTTCCTACTTGCTGCCGCTCTTTGGCGCGACGAATGGACGCAGCATCCCCTACATCACGTCCTATACGGGCTGGCAGCCGAGTTGGAATGGCAAATTCGACCCCACTATCGACAACTTCCTCGTCCCCTACGGTACCGGTCCATTCCCGCTGCAGGGTACCGGCACCCCGGACAACGGCTTCGGGAACGCCACTCGTTTCAACCCCAAGGTTCGCCAATTCCCGAATCTCAACGAGAACCTGGCGCTCGCGCGCACATTCGTAATCAAGGAACAGATCCGCGCTGAGTTCCGCGCCGAGGCCTTCAATGTCTTCAATCGCGTGCGCTTCGGCCCCGGCGATCTTAATCTGCAGGACGCGAACTTCGGCCGCCTGACCAGCAGCTCAGACTTACTGAATACGCCCCGGCAATTGCAGCTTGCCTTGAAGTTCTACTTCTGAGCGGCCCGAAGCAAACGGTTTAGGCGATGGATGCCTCAATCTCATCGCCTTCCCCCGGGGCCAGAAACAGGTTCGATTCTACTCCGTGCTGGCGCGTATAGAGGTCGTAGTAGCGCCCTCCTGCCGCGTATAGCTCGGGGTGGCTGCCGCGTTCAATGATGCGGCCGCCTTCGACAACCAGTATTTGATCGGCTCGGCGGATAGTCGAAAGCCGGTGTGCAATCACGAACGTCGTCCGGCTCTGCATAAGGTATGAGAGGCCTGCCTGGATCAACGCTTCTGATTCCGAATCCAAACTGGAGGTCGCTTCGTCAAGAATAAGAATGCGCGGATTTGCCAGGATCGCGCGCGCGATGGAAACACGCTGCTTCTGTCCGCCGCTCAACTTGACTCCGCGCTCGCCCACAATTGTGTTATAGCCTTCTGGAAAATTTTGCGCGAACTCATCGACCCGTGCAATCCGGCAGGCTTCCAGGATCTCTTCTTCCGTAGCGTACGGACGCGAGAAGGCGACGTTGTCACGGATGTTCCCGTCAAATAGGAACGAGTCTTGCAGCACCAGACCGAGTTGCAAACGATAGCTCGCGAGCGACACCGTCGAAAGATCGAAGCCGTCCACCAGAACCTTGCCTTGATTCGGCGAGTGGAATGCGGTGATCAGTCCGATGATTGTGGACTTGCCGGAGCCTGACGAGCCTACCAGCGCGGTAACCGTCCCCGGCCGCGCGTCGAAGGAGACATCGTGCAGCACCGGCTTCCCCTCTTCATACGCAAACGATACGTGCTCGAACTGCACATGGCCGTCGATGGGAGGTAATACGGTAGAGCGTAGCGGATCTTCGTCTTCCGTGTGCTCGCGCAGAATCTGCCGGCTCCGCTCCAGGCCCGCCAGCGCTTCCGAGATCTGCGTGCCGATGTTTACGATCTGCACTACCGGCGCAATCATAAACGCCAGCAGTGCGGTGTACATGACGAAGTCGCCGACGTCCATGCGGTGCGCGGCAACCTGGCGTGCGCCCAGGAACATAATGAGTGCGCCCACCAATCCCATGAGAACTGTAGACGCCAATGTCATCAGCGAAATCGTCGTGAGGGACTGCAGGACGTTGTCAAGCAGGCGCTGAGCGCCGGCGGCGAACACCCCGGCTTCTCGTTCTTCCGCGTGATAGCCCTTGATGACTCGCACGCCCCCCAGTGTCTCCGTCAGCCGCCCGGTGACTTCCGCAGTAATCTTTCCCCGCTCCCGAAAAATGGGGCG
The DNA here is from genome assembly GCA_963758445.1 of Terriglobia bacterium. Taxonomy (GTDB): domain Bacteria; phylum Acidobacteriota; class Terriglobia; order Bryobacterales; family Bryobacteraceae; genus Bog-105. The sequence continues at coordinate 488,420 of CAVWVR010000019.1, read as the reverse complement.
GACGGTTTTGAAGGCGCGCTGCAGCACTAAGCCGAATGCCAGCAAAATGATCAACACGAAAGACGTCATGGTGGCGCTGGTGCGAAACAGCAGGACTGTAGAGATCAGCGCGGTGAGGAGGCCGCCCGTGAGTTCCACCAATCCTGTTCCGACCAGGTTGCGAACGCCCTCGACATCGCTCATAATGCGCGACACCAGCGTTCCTGTTTTGTTGGCATCGTAGAAGGATACCGGTAGCCTGCCGATATGGTCCTGTATTCGCACGCGCATTTCGTAAATCAGGCGTTGCCCGGATTTCGAAAGCAGCTGTGTGAGGGAAAACGAAGTGATGCCCTGTATTACCGTCGCCGAAACAACTCCCAACACAATCGGTGTCAGCAGATGGAGTTGCCCTTTGCGCATGACGTTGTCGATGAGGAACTTCGAGCTGATGGGAAGCGCAAGTCCACAAAGGCGATTCACGACCATGAGCGCCGCGCCTGCCAACAACAGGTTTCGGCGCGGTTTCAAGAGCGCCCCGATCTCGGGCAGCAATGTCTTGAGACGCTCAGAACTGATTGGCTTATCCACGGCTTCTTCTTATGATGACCTCCAAGCGCTTTTCAGACATGGAATGAGAAGGCCTGTCTGCCCGGCGGAATAGCGATACGTTTTCCAATGGATGCGCACTCGAAGTGCACGAGAGGAGACCGGCATGAAGAAGAATAGCACCGTGAAAAGAAGTGAATTACCTGGCACGGCGTTCGTCGCGAGGGTTTTTAAGCAAAGCTTGCAAAACTAATATCTAGGCCCCGGGCCTCGCGCGCTCATCGGTCCGCTTTCGGGCATGCCGAGTAATCGGATAAGTGAATCCAGCACGCGCCCCGTAAAGCTATCCGTTGGCAGCATTGCGCCAGTTTCCGTACTGTACATAACAAACATGTGATTTTGCTTGGGGAGCGCGCCGAATCGATACCCATGACAGCACTACGCTCGAACACTCGCGCCGCGGAGTCTGTCGCTCAGGTTTCTCTTTTCGGGGTCACCGGAGTCGTGCCATTCCTTCAGAACGACCTCTGACTCGCCGCTTGCATCACCGAAGGACCAAAAAAGCTCAGCGACCCAAACGACATGAACGGAGGTTAGGAGCATTAGATCCCGAACCCGCCTCAGTCTCTCGCCAATATCAATGGGAGGTACTGAGTTCCGCAGGTATGCGGCGGGCGAGGTCTGTCCCCAATGAACATAGTCCTTCCGAACGTGCATTGGCCGCTCGGAGTAGATTCCTAGCCGCTCATACAAGAACTCGAACAGTAGATCCGGTGCTGTCGCCGCCACTCGCGAGAAAAAGTCGCGGTGGTCGGGATCGTCGAGCCGACTGACAGACAGGAATTGCTGAAGTATCCGTTGTATCTGCGGTTTGGTCAGCACAGAAAACGGCATTCCGAATTCGTTAAAGGCACTGCAGATGGCGTCTGCGACGTGCCAGTCCCCGTTGACATCAACGTGCGCAATTAAAGCTGCTGCCTGCTCCTCGAAAATTTGGTGCCGCCCCATGCGACCGGCCCCATGTACTGCGAGTCTGCGCACATCGGGCGAAGAATGTTGCATCAGTGAGGCAATAATCGCTAGGTCGGCAGGCATCGCACACTTCCCAGTCCGCGCGCCCACATACAACGTGCGCGGCGCCCCAGGCAACCTCAAATATCGGATGCTTTGCAAATACCACTCCTAGGCGCTCATAATCCGTCTGACTCTCTAGTCTAAGACGATTTAGAATGACGCGCGCGTGAAACGCAAGTGCTGGGTGCGGGTTGTCGCTGGAGTACTGTACGAACGCGTCGAGAAAGGAGGGGTCTTCACAGAGTAGATCGATGAACGAGTATGCGGAGCTCTGTATCCTGATGTGGTAGGCTGTCGCCCATTGGGCCATGCGTTCCAATAGTTTCGATCTGGTCCCCTACAAAAGCGTGCGAGTCGCGAAAAAGCTTTACCGCGGCTCCGACCACTTCTCGGGCGTGGCGCTGCATTTCGTTGAAGTCAGTGGTACTGAACCGCCACTCGTGCTCTTCTGTGCAGAGAGCATCGAAACTGGAGAGTGCTTCCGTGTCGGGCATCGCGTCTGCAACCCGCGCTAATTCAGCATTAAATTCGGAACTGTGATGTTGCGGTAGCTGCTGCCTAAGCGCATGTCTAATCTGTCGCAACAAGGGCACAGGTGGCTGACCAAGTTGAACTCGGCGTTTGAGCATTTCAAGGGCCCGAATACGTTCGGCATCTTGCCAGCCTTCTTCCTCCTTTCCCAACGCTCGCCCGATGCGCGGCAGGAAGGGTGATAAGACGGCAGATATCGAACGCACTGCGCGACTTGCCCTGGTGCCATGCTGGGCACAAAGGCTGCTCTCTATCAGCTCAAGTGCCCGAGTGCGTAAAGGAGCGACGACGGAGTAGTTGAGTTCTATTGAGCCGAGTTTGATTAGGCTACCGTCGAACTCGTCATGCTGTATTTCACGTTCGAGAAATTTATCGACCAGCGCAAGCGGATTGTTTTGCCCCTCGAACGCGTCCGGGTTCTCACACATCGGCTCGACTACCTCAGCGAAGCGTAATAAGTAGCTTACAGATTTCGATCTCCGGTAAGAGAACAGCCTCCCCAACACACTCCAAGGCTCGTTTCGAGAGATGCTACCCGTCGAAAATTGCTTTGACAGTTCGAACAACCGCCGGACCGACTCGCCTACGTGTTCCTCGTTGTAAGCAAGGGCTTCGAGAATTTTCGGCAAGCACTGGAGTACGTCCTGATTAGTTCGCTCGAAATATCCCAGAACGAAACCAGAACAAGCCGTGCTGTCCATCGCAAGCCTGACGACTTTCATCGTCTGGTCCGGCTGGAAAAGGGCAGCACCGCCCAATGCATTAAGCAATTCGTAGCGAACGACTGCATCGCCTTCGCGGAATCGCTCATCGATGCGGTCCCAAATGTTTGTTAGTACACGAGTAGCAGTATTCTTTTGTTTTAGCCGCCAATCCAATTCTGCGAGATTCGCAAGCAAGCTGGAAAGATTTTCTCCGTCGAAGGCCTGGAATACGGCGTCCGCGTATCCAGTCGATCCCGTCAAATCGCCGACGCATGCTTTCTCAAGTAGGAAGTCGGCAAGGGTGTCTGGTGCAATGCCCACGCGATTTTCCATCTGGATTAATAGCGCCTGGGTTTTCAGTTCGTCGATTGCTGTTTTGACCTTATATTCCTGCCAGCCAAGGAACGATGCGGCTGCAGAAAAAAGTCGTCGCTCAGCTCAGTCGGGCTAAACGCTGCCATGAGGTCGAGTATCGGACGCCGAAATGACGCTTCCACCCACAAGGACGGGGCATATTCCTCGACAAACTTGTCCAGTACTGCTTCGCGAAACTGGGGCTCATTTGCAAACGCCGGATCCCCTAGCCTGCCATGCGCAATCAAATTTGCGCCCACAACAGTCACCAAGGGGGTGTCCTCCGAAACCGACGACGACCAATCTGCCAAATAGCTGAAATCCGGGCCGAGTAATTCTCGGGCGAGTGCGCGCACATTTTCCCTCGAAAGCTTCTCCAAGGGACCTATTTCCCTCACCTGGGATGGATCGAAAAACCGACTCAGAGCGGCCCGCAGAGCAGGCACGCCGCTCGGCCGAGTCGAAAGAATGGCTTTCACTGCAGGCGCGGGTCTCTGGTTCAAAATCTGCAGCAGCCCAAGAAGTCGTTGAATGTGCTCAGATCGATGTGCATCATCGGCGATGATGAGGCGAGTCCCGGCGGCAAGGTCCCTATCCGTTTCGCGATGCCAGACGGATTCGGGACGAAAAAATAAAACCTTTCCCTCGCCTATCGTTTTCGTCCACTCGTATAAGAGCTTTGTTTTGCCTATGCCTCCTCTCCCGGAGAGGAGAGCGACAGTTACCGCAGGCTACCGACGAACGCATTTAGTTGGTCGAGGTCAGCGGTGCGACCGAAAAGGGTCTGGTGAAAATCGAAAAGTCGTGGGGGACCAGACGACTGCTCAAATGGACGGAAGAATTCCTCGGGCGACGAGAATGTTTTGCGCGCGCCCGGGCATCCCAGCTCGATCCATTTGTTCACGGAAGCAAGAACGCTAAACTTCAGCTGATCAACGGATTCAAAATAGGAGACAGTTTGCCCGACCTGTATTTCTTGCCTTAGCTCTTCGAGCGCTTCACTCAGGGGGCCCGCCGGCTCGTCATTCCGCCATGAGCCATCTGCAGTTTTGACGAAAACGAAGATCGGCTTCTGTTCTTCTTTTGCCCGCTCAATCTCTGCGCGGGTGTAGGTGGTGGTTTTCGCGGCGGGCAGCAAGGAGCCAGCGCGAAACCCTATAACAAGGATGACGGCGTCGCATTCCCTGATTTCGCGCAGGCAGACATCCAGTGGTCTTTCGGGCTGCGACTCAAGGAATTCCATCCCCCACGGTGCCGTGCCACCTGCCCGCAAAGCGTCTTGAACGGCGTTGCGCTCGGACACAAGATCCCGGTAAGTCGAACTTATGAAAAAGAGCATGATAGCGAAGGAACCCGTTCCCGCCGTCGAGACTGGCGGCGTTGCCGGCTCCTAAAGGCGAGCCGTCAACGCTTCCATTCTGATTATGTCTGCGTCGTATGTCTTGGGGAAAGGCGTATCAAGGGCAATACTTTTATCTCGGTCTACCTATACGCAGCTAGACCCACAACGCTCTACGCTTCTACGTGGGTTACAACTCGCCGAAATAACCGCCGTTGGGCGCTTACTCCGGATTGCCCTGCGAATTCGGAAGACGACCCGCGCGGAATCCCGCTATCGCTGGGCTAGCACCTTTTAAGGGTTTTGCCTACCTACCGGGTCACAGATCTTAAAAATAAATCCAAAACCCGTAACTCGATAGTCCTCATCATCTTCCCCGGAATCACCCACCTCGATTTTGCTTCATCGCGCTTTTCCGCGTTCTACTCTCAGCCAGGAGTAGAACCCCAATGCACCAAATCAGCGATCGCAAACTCGAAGCGAACCGCGAGAACGCTCAAAAAAGCACGGGACCTCAGTCCGATGCAATGAAAGAAAAGGTTTCCCAGAACCGCCTCATACACGGCCTGCGCGGCCGATTCAAAGTCCTGAAATCCGAAAACCAGCAGGAATTTGACGAGATGCTCGCCAGCTACCTGGAGTCCGAGCATCCCATCGACGACATAGAGACGGATTTGGTATTAAAGATGGCCCGCCACACCTGGATGTCCGAACGCGCGGTGCGCCTTCAAGGCGGCTGCTTCCTGGAAGAACCCCAAACCGAAGCAGAGATCGCCGCTGGAACCGCCCGCGTCGCCGTTCGCGCCGACATCGATGTCTACGTTCGTTACCAAACAGCCAACGACCGCGCCTATGCGCGAGCCGCTGCCGAACTGGCAAAGCGCAGAAAAGAAAGAACCTCCAAGGAAGTTGGCTTTGAACGGCAAGCAAGGGTTCGGGCTGAAGAAGTTCGCCGCGAAAAGCGCCAGACACAGCGCGACGAGCGCCATCAGATCGACATGAGTATCAAAAAAGAGCGCCTGAAATGCTCCGAAGCCGACTCAGTGACCCGTTCATTACACGCCGCCGACGTCCTTCAGCGTCACATGGCCGCTTAACGGAAAATTTTGGCGCTGTTTTACAGAGCCGCGCGCGCAAGCAAGCGGTGTTTTTTGCGTTTTTCTAATAAATGCGGGTGTGTCAGCCACCGGTACGCGTTCGTCGCGAAGGTTTTTGCAAGCAACATTACTCGCCTCCGTGAGTCTCACGGAGGTTAGGTAGAATCAACTTGGTCCCCGGGTACTAAGGTCCGCTCGCTTGCGGCGTTAGCGGGACAAGTGTGAGGCTCTATGTCGAGACATATCTTTCATTCACTGCGCGCACCGCTGTACGCACTTGCATTTCTAGCTGCAATTAGCATCCCGGCTCTGGCGCAAGTTCCAGCAGGCCACGCGCGCATCCATTACTATCGGCCCGACGGCAACTACACCGGCTGGGGGCTCTACGCCTGGAATGCGACCACGGTCAACTACTCCTGGTGCAGCAGCCAAGTCGCCCAAACCGGCAAGGACAGCTTCGGCGTCTACTTCGATGTTCCGGTCACTCCCAATAACGGCAGTCCGGCGGGCCAACTCGGCTTCATTATCAATAATTGCGCCGACAACCAGTTGAAAGATCCTGGTCCCAATCAATACCTGCAGATCACGCAATACAACCAGGGATGGGTCATCTCAGGCAATGACACGGTCTACACCACCCAGCCGACGGAAACCCCGATCCCGGCCGGCGACATTCGCATCCATTACTATCGGCCTGACGGCAACTACTCCGGTTGGGCCATCTATGCCTGGAACGCCACCACCACGAGTTACAGTTGGTGCTCCACGGAAGTCCAGCAAACCGGCGTCGACACTTGGGGCGTCTATTTCGACATTCCCGTCAAAGGCACAAATGGCAATCCGGCGGGCCAGCTCGGGTTCATCATTAATAACTGCGCCAATGGACAGGAAAAAGACCCCGGGCCTAACCAATATCTACAAGTCACCGAATACCAGCAGGGCTGGGTGGTCTCGGGTAATGTAACGGTCTTCTACAGCCAGCCCGCCGTCGGCGCCAATCCGGTTCCCGCCGGCGACGCTCGCATCCACTACAACCGGCCCGACGGCAACTACACCGGCTGGGCGCTCTACACCTGGAATGCCTCCACCGAAAATAACTCCTGGTGTAGCAGCGAAGTCGCTATCACGGGAGTCGACAGCTTCGGCGTTTACTTCGATGTAACCGTCAACCCGGCGCAGGGCACTCCCGCCGGCCAACTCGGCTTTATCATCAACAACTGCGATAACGGTCAGGAGAAAGATCCGGGCGCCAACCAATATCTGCAGATCACGCAATACAACCAGGGGTGGGTCATCTCCGGCAATGCCACGGTTTACACCACGCAGCCCCCGCTCCCCATCGCCCCCGGCTACGTTCGCATTCACTACTACCGCCCGGATGGAAATTACTCCGGATGGGCGCTCTACACCTGGAATGCTTCCACCGAGAACAACAGTTGGTGTCAAAGCGAGGTGGCGCAAACCGGCTCGGACAGCTATGGCGTTTACTTCGATGTGTCGGTGAACCCTGCGCAAGGGACTCCGGTAGGCGATCTGGGTTTCATCATCAACAACTGTGCAGCCGGCCAGATCAAAGATCCGGGCCCGGATCAGCACCTCCAAATCACTCAATACAAGGAAGCATGGGTCATCTCCGGCGATGCAACTGTTTTCACAACTGAACCGACGCCGGGCCAACTCGCCGGCGCTGGACTCTTTGCACTAAAGGCATTCTGGATCGATCGGAACACCGTCGCGATTCCCGCAAGCGGATATGTCGTTAGCTCCACTTACTCGCTTGTTTATTCACTAACAGCCGGCTTAGCGATCAGCAACGCGGGCAAGCTGAGCGGCGCCACAGGATCAATTCCGCTGACGCACTCGTCAAGCGGATTCACGGCAGCGGAAGCGGCACAGTGGCCGGAATTAGCCGGTTACGCCGTATTCAATCTAGCCAGCAACACTCCAGTGGCCAGCATGGCGAAGGCGCTCAGCGGGCAGATTGTGGTAGCGGGCACAGCTACCGGCGGTTCACTCACCTACGTGAACGCCGTGCAGGATGCCGGCGTGCTCGACGATCTCTTCTACTATCCGGGAGCGCTCGGCGCAGTCTTCTCTAACGGCACGCCCACCATCACTCTTTGGGCTCCCACCGCGCAATCGGTCAAGCTCCTGCTTTACACGCATGAGAACGACTCCGCGCCGGCCCAGACCTTACCGATGAAGGAATCGAACGGTGTGTGGACCGTCGCTGGCCAGAGTTCGTGGGAAGGTCAGTATTACCTCTACGACATCTCGGTGTATGTCCCGAGTCTCCAGCAGATCAAAGAAAACATTGTCACCGACCCCTATTCGCTCGACATCGCCCTCAATGGCGCAAAGACTCGCATTACCGATCTGACCAATGAGGCGACCAAGCCCGCCGGCTGGGATTCAAGCTCGTCTCCCGCGCTCGATTCGCTCAGCGATTTCTCTATCTACGAACTCCATGTACGCGAGTTCAGCGTCGCCGACACCAGCGTCCCCTCGCAATATCAAGGAACCTATCTCGCCTTTACAAACCCCAGCTACTACGGCATGGATCATCTTGCCCGCTTGGCAAGGGCCGGCCTCAAAGCCGTTCACATCATGCCGAGCATGTTCACCGGCAGTGTGAATGAAAACAAATCGCTCTGGCAATCGCCCGGCAATCTCAGCGCATATCCGCCGGATGGTCAGCAACAGCAAGCCGCCGTTACAGCGGTCCAAAACACCGATGGCTATGACTTCGGCTACGACCCGGTTCTCTATATGGCGCCCAACGGCGGCTACGCGTTCAACCCCGACAATCGCGTGATGGAATACCGCCAGATGGTCATGGGGCTACATAACATCGGCCTCCGCGTCGTGCAGGACGTGGTCTTCAATCATACATTCCAAATCGGCGAAAATACGCCCTACTCTGTGCTCGATCAGGTTGTGCCCAATTACTATTACCGGCTCAACAACACCGGCCAGATCGACACCGCCAGTTGCTGTTACGACACCGCCAGTGAGCATCGCATGTTTGAAAAGCTGATGATCGATACGGTCGTGAACAACGCGATCCAATACAAAATCGACGGCTACCGCTTCGATGACATGAGCCTGCATTTTGTCTATAACCTGCAGCACATCAAGCAAGCGTTGCAAAGCCTGACGCTAGCGAATAACGGCGTCGACGGTTCCAAGATCTACCTCTATGGCGAAGGTTTTCAGAACTCCGAAACCGCGGCATTGGGTGTAAACGCCACCCAGGAAAACCTGTATGGATACGGCATCGGAACATTTAATGACCGCATCCGCGATGGCATCCGCGGGGGTAATTCGTTCGACCAGACAATCGAACAGGTCCAGGGTTTCGCCACCGGGCTTTACACAGATCCGAGTTTCTACACCACGACCACCATCGCCGAAAGCCTCGCGAACCAACTAAGCACGCTCAATACGGAAGCAGATTGGATTCGCATTGGTCTCGCAGGTAATCTGCGCGATTGGACCTTCGTAGATGGCGCCGGACAGACTGTCAAAGGAAGTCAGGTCATCTATGGCGGCCAGCCCGTCGGCTACGCTGCTACCCCTCTCGAAGCGGTCAACTACTGCTCCGTGCATGACAATCAAACGCTGTTCGATGCCATCCAACTGAAATCCGCTATCCCGGGCACCACGCCTGGCGGTGGAGATTCCATCGCGACTCGAACCCGTCGCCAGGCGCTTGCCATGAGCATTATTGCGTTAGGACAGGCCACTCCCTTCTTCTTCGGCGGCGACGACCTGTTGCGCTCGAAGGACATGGACGACAACAGCTACAACTCCGGCGATTGGTTCAGCAAAGTCGACTGGGTCTATCAAGGCGACCGCCCGAGCCAGAATGTCACCTCGCTTGAAAACAATAACTGGGGTATCGGCCTTCCTCTTGGCAACGTGAACGCGGCCCAATGGCCCATCATGCAGCCTTTGTTAGCCAATCCGGCGCTGACGCCCACGCCCGCCAATATCTCGAGCGCCGCAGCGGCGTTTCAAATGTTCCTGCGCATTCGCAGCAGTTCGTCTCTCTTCCACATGGGCAGCTTGGCGGAAGTTCAGAACAATTTGCATTTCCTCAACACGGGAACTAATCAGGTGCCGGGTCTGATCGTGATGAAGCTCGACGCCAACGGTGGAAATTACGGCACTTACACACACATCGTTGTAGTCTTTAACGGCACTCTGAATACCGTCAATTTCCGGAACGCTCAATTGCAAGGGCTGGGACTGTCGCTGCATCCGCAGGAAACATTGTCATCCGATTCCGCAACTTCGTCCTCGACTGTAAACAATGCGAGCGGTACAGTCACCGTTGCTGGATTGACCACGGCTGTCTTCGTTTCAACGCAACCCGGCGTGGTTGCCAGTGCTTCATCCAAATAAAACTATCGGGAGAGAACGATGCAAGTTAAACTTTCAACCTTATTATCGAGCGCGTTTCTTCTTTCTGCGCTTGTGGCGACAGCCGATGCCGCTTCGCTCGTCGGGACTTCCGTCACAGGATCGCTGATGTTTGCCGGCGATCCATCCAACTATTTCGATCCCGGCTACGGATTTGCACCGCTAACAGATCTGAATGCGATCGATAACAGCACCACCGTGACCATCTCCAACACGGCGGTTGAGTTCGGCTACGACGATGGCGCCAACCTGATTACAGTCGACTTCACGGACAATGGCGTGACGATGAGCGACGTGGTGGAACTCACAGGCTCAAACGTCCCCATTACAATGACTTTCACCGACCCTGCCCTTGTACATGAATACGCGCCTGCGTTGCCCGGCATATTCTCGATAAGCGGCGACGTACTTACAGCGAATTTGCCCGGCGGCAATGTAACCATGGGGCAGCCGCCTATCACTTATAGCTCTGGCCTCGTGCCGGTCCCGGAGCCTTCCACTAAGGGGTTTGTGTATCTCACGCTGTTCGCTTTCGGGATTCTCAGCTTCCGAACCTCCCGCCGCACTGCCCGCTCGCTATAGCTGAACTTTCGATCGCGCTGCACCGTCATTGTTAGACATGACGTGGCTGGACGATTTCTTTTACGACTTACGCTACGCGGTTCGCACCTGGCGTAAACGGCCCGGCTTCACGGCGGTAGCTCTACTGACCCTAGCGCTCGGGGTGGGAATTACAGCCGTCATGTTCAACCTCGTGAACGGCGTGCTTCTCCGGCCGCTCTCTTACCCGGAACCCGATCGCCTGGTGAGCCTGCACGAGCAGGTAGGCATCTCCGGCCCTGAGTGGCCGCTCTCCTACCCCAACTTTCTCGATGTGCAGCGTACCAGCCGTGCCCTGCAGCCACTGGCAGCCTGGCGATATGGCGGCGGCATCATCAGCCAACCCGGCGATGCTGAGTATATTTCCCGGCGTGAAATCTCCGCCGATCTCTTCCGCGTATACGGTATTCCAGTGCTTCGCGGACGCGCTTTTCTTAAGACTGAAGACCGGCCCGGCGCCGCGCCTGTAGCCCTTATTGGCTATCGGCTCTGGCAGCAACGCTTCGGCGGCAGCCCCGCTGCCATTGGTTCGCGTCTCGTCTTCAGCGCAAAATCTTACATCGTTGTCGGCATCGCTCCGCCTGGCTTTCGCGTAGGAGGTGATGTAGATCTCTTCACTCCGCTCGGACAAAATACCGAGCCGCCTTTGCAGAATCGCGAAATGCATCCGGGCATAAATGTGATCGCCAGGCTCGCGCCCGGGGTGACACTCGCCCAAGCCCAGACTGAACTATCCCTCATCGCTGCCAACCTGGCAAAACAATATCCCAAATCGAACGCCAGCCATGGCATGAGCGTCACACCGCTTCGTCAGCAGATCGTCGGCGATGTCCGCCCCACGCTCTGGCTCTTGTTGGGCGCAGTCAGTCTCGTCTTGCTGATCGCCTGCGTGAACGTCGCGAGTCTTTTACTCGCACGCGGCATTTCGCGCGAACGCGAACTTGCCATGCGCATGGCGCTCGGCGCTGGCCGCGGCCGCTTGATCCGCCAATGTCTGACCGAATCGTCCGTTCTCGGCGTCTGCGGAGGTGCTCTTGGTGTGTTGATCGCAGCCGTCGGCACACGACCGTTTCTGGTTTTCTGGCCCGGCGGCCTGCCCCGTGCTGACGAAGTTTATATCGATTGGCGCGTGCTGCTTGTCGCCCTCGCCGCTTCAGTTCTATGCGGTCTGCTCTTCGGTCTCGCGCCTGCTCTTCGCGCGCCCATGGGTCACATCGAGCAGACCCTTCGCGCCGGCTCGCGCACTCTCGCGGGAAGCTCGCGCCGCTTGCATAGCGGCTTCGTTATCACTGAAATCGCCCTCGCCGCCGTTCTTTTGATTGCCGCTGGAATGCTGGGACGAATGCTACTGCGCATCTCATCGACGAGCCCCGGAATCGACGTTCACAATGTTCTGGTCGCGCATCTCGGCCTCTCGTCTGAATCGATGACAACGCCCGCCCACATTCGAGCCGCCTGGGACGAGAACCTAAGGCGAATTCGCAGCGTCCCGGGTGTCGAATATGCCTCTACCTGTGACATCGTTCCCATGGGCGGCGATACCGAAGAAATCGGCTATTGGACCACTCCGAACGCACCTCCGCCCGATCAGATGCGCTTGGCGCTGATGAACATCGTGTCACCCGAATATCTGCATGTCATGCAGATCCCCATGTTGCGCGGTCGCTTCTTCAATGAACAGGACCGCGCCGGCACCGAACCAGTAGCGATCATTGATGAAGTACTGGCAAAGCGGACTTTCGGAACCATCGATGCAGTCGATCGCCGTCTCAACTTGCAATTCTTGGGTACGGCTCGCGTCATCGGTGTTGTCGGCCACGTGAAGCATTGGGGCCTCGACGCGGATGATCAGGCTAAGATCCGTGAGCAATTCTATATGCCCTTCGCACAACTCCCCGACCCCTTCATGCAGCTCACATCGGGCATGCCGATCGCGGTCCGTACAAGCGTCGCCCCGCTGAGCACTGTCGAGAGCATCCGCCGCGCAGTCCGCGGCACAACTCGCGATCAAGCCATCTACGAGGTGCAAACTATGGAGCAGATCATGAGCAGTTCGCTCGCGCGCCAGCGTTTTCTGCTGCTGCTGTTCGGCATATTCGCGGGTTTGGCTCTGGTCTTAGCCTGCGTCGGAATTTATGGCGTCCTCGCCTATCTCACCACGCAGCGAATCCCCGAAATTGGCGTGCGCATGGCCCTTGGCGCGACTGCGATTGAAGTGATACGGCTCATCTTGAGCCAGAGTCTCAGGATGATTTTTGTCGGAGTCGCCCTCGGCATCGCCGGCTCACTCGCAACGGGCCGCTTATTGGAGCGCTTCATCACCGGCCTCAAGCAAGCCGATGTGTTGACCTTCTCCACGATGAGCTTGGTCCTTCTCGCCGCCGCTCTCTTAGCAAGCTTCATCCCCGCTCGCCGCGCCAGCCGCATCGATCCCATGAAGGCGCTACGCCAGGAGTAGTTGCCGCCTGACATAAACTCGAATTCGGGTGCATTCCGATTCAAAATCGACATCGTCTTCGTGGCGGATTTTGCTTCTTATTCTTGCCGCCGACATCTTTATAAAGGCGGCGCTTCTTTTAGTCGATGCGAACCCGCGTTTATTCCTCGGCGACTCGATCTCGTATCTCAACACGTCGCTCAACGGCTGGATTCCGCCGGATCGCAGCTTTGTTTATGGCTTTTTTGTCCGCGTCTTTGCAGTTTGGCCTCACTCATTGCAAACGTTGCTGTGGTGCCAAAGTGGCTTGTCGGCAATTTCGGCATGGCTCGTCGCCTTGTGCCTGGTCCGATACTTCCGAACCAGGGTTTCTGTTGCTGCCGCTTGTAGTCTACTCTGTGCTATTGAGCCGCTTCAGCTCCTTGCCGAGCGTTACGTCTTAACCGAAACTCTCGCAACCTTTGTCTTTGCTCTTTTTGTACTTTGCTGTTTCACTTACCTGGCCACCGAGCGACTCCTCCCGCTCGTTCTCGTTCAACTCTGCGGCGTGTTGCTGATCAGTCTGCGCATCAGCTTTCTTCCTATAGTGGTTGTCTGTTCCTTTGCACTACCTCTATTTACTAAACAAGCAATTCGACGGCTTTTCGTTCCTGTTGCACTGGGTCTGATCATTAGCCAATCTCTGCTTTTCGGCTACCGCCATCTTTATGGCGATTTGATCGATCCCCCAATGCATGGACACCCCGCTTACTTCTACCGTGAGGGACTCTTCCTAGTAAGTGACTTCGCTCCGTTGCTCAAGCCGGTTGATTACCCCATCGCGAATCAGCGCTCTGACATTTTCCGCCCCTCGCGCGTACCTCTGGCACCGCCCGAGAATCGTGACGCTCAGCGCTGGTACCCCGACGGCATCTGCGACCGCATCATACGCGAGTGCCATGGCGATGAACAAGTCGCTGACAATCTCGCTCGTCACACCGCCCTTCGCGCGCTGAAACGCGATCCGCTAGCGGCTGTTCGCCTCGCCCTCGAAACCACCAGTCTTTATTTCTACCGCCGGTACTTCCTTGAAACCCTGCGCGTTGACGAGGGCTACTATCGCTCGCTGGATCCGCCAGAGCAGGTGGCGTTCTTGCAACATTTCCACGTACTTCAACGCGTCGTTCGTCCGGCTCCGCCAATCGCCACCGCTTACGGAACGCTGGCACTACGCACTATACTTCTGGTATTGGTTTTTGCTGCTGTTACCTTTTCTCTTTGTGGCCTGCCTGCTGTTCTATCGCCGCTTCACTCTGCCAGCGCACTGGCTCTGCGCTTTTTTCCTATTTTGCTTTTTTGAGGGAGCAGTACTCACCGTCACGCGGCCCACCGCGCGGTTCCTTACGACAATGGCGTGGCTCGCGTTTATCGTTTTGGGCGCTTGTCATTCGATAAGAAGCCGGGAAGAAAACGGTGCCTGATTTCCTGTGCAACATCTGCGGGGCTGCAAGCGCAGTTTCGGCGGAAACAGACTTCGATCGGGAAAAACCCAGTTGCCCCTGCGGTTCAAACGTCAGACACAGATGGATAGTTCATCAAATATCCACCAAGTTATTCGGGCGCAGTCTCAGTTTGCAACAGTTCCCTGTCGCCAAGGAATTCCGCGGGATAGGATTCAGCGACAACCCGCTATATGCGGATGTCCTGGCTGCGGCAGTTGACTTTGTAAATACGCGCTACGACGCTGAGCCTTTCTTCGATATCACCGATCCATCTTGCGGCGAAACAGAGTCTCTCGATTTCATCATCGCCAGCGAGGTATTCGAGCACATTCACCGCCAGTCAAGCCCGCTTTTGAAATCTTTTTGGCTCGACACCAACGGATTCGTGGCGTTTAGCATGTCGTGGGAGCCGGAAGAGATACAAGAGAGCATTTCCCAAATGTTTACGACTGGACCATCGGAACCAGCACGAATTCATCCTCATCAACAGGACGCGCGACGGTCTACTAGAGACATTCGACCAACTGTGTTTCCATGGCGGTCCGGGGCAGACCTTAGAAATGCGGTGTTCTCACGTCGGCATTGGAGCGGATTTCCGTGCCGGGGTTTCAGGTGTATTGATTTTGCTACAGCGCCAGTTCAAGAGTTCGGAATAATTTTTCCGCACCCTTGGTCGTTGCCCTGCGTGTTGACGAAAGGCGCATGTAATGTATTTGGGCGCATCTAAATCCTTTTGGCGCAGGCTTAACGTATCTATACAATTGTTTACGGTTGCGTCTCCAGGAGGAGTTCATCTACTTGCGCGGTCTTGAAAGTGTTGCCGGGCCCATGGCGTTTACAGGCGAGCGGGTCGTTCCAGGCGCCGTCGATCCCGATCTTTGGAATGAACATGTATCCAGATACCGGTTTGCAAGCCGATTCGCTCAACAGAAGAAGGTTCTAGACCTCGGCTGCGGAACCGGCTATGGCGCCGACCTGCTCTCCGAATACGCGCTTCACGTCACCGGCATAGATTCTTCCGCCGAAGCGATCGTATTCGCCGCGGCATCTTTCTCTAAACCAGACTTCCTCACTGCTTCCGGCACTGAACTCCCTTTTTCATCCGGCAGCTTCGAACTGGTCACTGCTTTCGAATTGATAGAACATCTTTCGAATTGGCCGCTCTTAGTTTCCGAAGCGGCCCGTGTTCTCGCTCCAGAAGGCATTTTCCTGGTTTCGACTCCCAACAAACTTGCTTACGCCGAAGCTCGCGGAGACGCTGGACCTAATCCCTTCCATTTACATGAATTTGGGCTGGAAGAATTTCAGCAGGCTCTAGCGCGGCAATTTCCCTTCGTCCGAGTTCTTGGCCAAAATCATAACGCTGCTGTCGTGTTTTCGGGCGCGACAGACGTTTCCGCTGAGGCTCATATTCCTGCGGTTTCAGTTTCTGCGGAAAGCCACTTCTTTATCGCCATCTGTGCACATCGGCCCGTCGCCGCTCCTTCCTTCGTCTACGTGCCGGCCGCCGCGAACCTCCTGTGGGAACGCGAATCTCACATCCAAGCGCTTCAATCGGAGATGCGTGAATCGCGGCGCCAATTTGATTCCCTTTTGGAAGCTCACCGCAACTTGCACGGCGAATTAGATGCGCACAACGCATGGGCCTTGAGTCTCCACGGTGAACTCATTCAGGCCCGGACTCAGCTTCGCAACAATGACGCCGAGTTGGTTGCCGCCACTGCGTCGATTGAAAAAAGCCGAGCCGCTCTCGAAGCTTCCCAAGCTGACTTGGCGGATACGCAATCCCAGCTGGCGCAAACGCAAGCCGCTCGTGAAGCCGTCCACATTGACTTGGCGAACACGCAATCCGATCTGACACACGCGCAAGCCGCTCGCCACGGCTTTGAAGTCCGTTTGCAGGCCGCCCAACAGCATAATGACATCCTGAGCGCTCAAGTCGAAGAAATCCGGAACGCCGCTTGGATCCGCCTTGGACGTACTCTAAAGCTCGGTCCTTACAGTAATCGGCGCCTGCGCGCGTCCGTTTTGACGCCTTCCTGCGCGATTAAAGCGCGCGCCTGGGCAATTAGTAAATCGCGTAGCTGCTTACGTCAGCTCTTTATTGGCTTTGCTCAGTAGCGCGCTCGTTCTGCTGGTTGTCGATCTAACGTTTTCGCTCATCGGGAAACGCCGACTTCCGGCAGATACTGCAGCGTCTAACGAAAGCGCGAGCATCATCATTCCCAATTGGAATGGTCGCGAGCTCCTCGCCCGCTCACTACCGCCTCTTCTCGACACCGTTGATCTCGAGTGCGGCAACGAGATCATTGTGGTCAACAACGCTTCCACGGACGGCTCCGTCGCCTTCATCCGTGAGCACTTCCCAAAGTTGCGTGTCCATCAGCTTCCGCGAAACGAAGGGTTTGCCGGAGCTGCGAACGCCGGTGTGGCGGTCGCTCGAAATGAAGTCGTGGTGCTGCTCAACAACGACATGCATGTGCGCCCCGACTTCCTGAAGCCACTGCTTCAACACTTCGTCAACCCGCTTGTTTTCGCAGCCTCTTCGCAGATTTTCTTCTCAGATCCGCAGCGCCGCCGCGAAGAGACTGGTCTTACCGAAGCCTGGTGGGAGGATGGAACCCTTCGCGTCGGACACCGCATCGATCCGGAGTTAGATATCGCCTACCCGTGCGCCTATCCGGGAGGTGGATCGAGTGCCTTTCATCGCGGCAAGTTCTTAGAACTTGGCGGCTTCGACGCTCTCTTTCATCCCTTCTATTACGAAGACTCTGACAGGCCCACTTTCGTGGAAACGGCTTGAAAGGTTTTATACGAGGAGGAGCGTCGTTTTCCATGAGCACCGCGGAACCATCGGCAAGACGTTTTCCGCTGCGTTTATCGATAACGTCCTGCGAAAGAACGCAATCCTTTACTGCTGGAAGAACATACACGACTGGCGTCTGTTGCTCTCGCATCTCCGCGCTTCGCTCTTCGGCAGCTCGGGCACGTCTCCAACTCGCCCGGGCCGCGATTCCTCTGCCGCGGTCAACATTTTGCACGCCTTCCGCCAATTGCCCGCTGCATGTCGCAGCCGATGGCGCGCTCTCTCCTTGAAAGCCGTTTCCGATCGTGAAGCCTTTCTCCGCCCTCTGGGCGGTTACTTTCGTGATCGCTTCCTGGCTCCTGCTGCGCCCATTCCTGCCCGTCTCAACGTGCTGTTTGTCTCGCCCTATCCAATCGAGCCAACGGTTCACGGGGGAGCCGTTTTCATGAAGGAAACGCTCGCTCCTTTATCGTGCATCGCCGATGTCCATCTGCTCTCGTTCCTCGACAATCCTCACCAACTTGCTGCGAACCAGACGCTTGCGGATCTTTGCAAGACAGCGCAATTCATGGTTCGCCCGCATTTCGCAATCGATGCCTTGTGGGGCTCACCCCGGCAGCCTGAGAGAATTTGCCGTTCGCGAATTCGCGTGGCTCGTTCAGCGCTCCATCTACCTTCACAAGATTGACGTCCTGCAACTGGAATACACCATTCTCGGCCAGTACGCGGGGCATTTCCGTCATATACCGTGTTCTCTGTTTGAGCACGATATCTCTGTACATCCCTCCAGCGTCGCCTCAATCGCCGCTCCGATCTTGACCTTGTGCTGAATACGCGAGCTGCGACTGGAACCGGGCCTGTCAAGTGTTTGCACCGATGCAGGTCTGCAGCGCGGAAAATGCGAAGTACCTGCTCGCTTTAGTGCCATCTCTCCGCGGCCGTGTCGATTCCAATGTTCGGGCCGCCATTGATACCCGGCGCTATACATTCGTTCCTCCGCCGCGCCTTCCGGATACTTTGTTGTTTCTGGGAAGTTTCCGTCATACTCCAAACCTAGATGCCTTGAGCTGGTTTACTCAGGAGGTTTTCCCGAAGATCATCGCTGCTCGCCCTTCGGTCACCTTGAATATCGTTGGATCGGATCCGCCTCAAGCCTCGCAGATTTGGAATGATCATCCCCAGATTCGTCTGCTCGGCGCGGTTCCTGATATCAGAGAGCCCCTTCAGCGCTTCGCGGTGTTCATATGCCCGATCCAGAGCGGTTCTGGAGTACGCGTAAAGCTTCTCGAAGCATTTGCCAGCGGTATTCCGGTGGTGTTGACTAGGGTAGGCGCGGAAGGACTCGCAGCCGTTTCCGGCGAGATTTGCGAATTAGCCGATCAGCCGCACGAGTTCGCTGCCGCTGTGCTGCATCTTCTGCACGATCCCAAACACTGCCTCGCTCTAGCGACGCGCGCCCGGGAGATGGTCGAGCGCCAGCGCGATTCTTCTGAAGCCACCTCGCGACTGGTGTCCACCTATCGCTCCCAAGTCGAAAACCTCCGGGGTGTAAGGGCCTTGGAGATATCGGAGTTGCGGTCTTCCGAAACCATCTAGTACTTTTGCTAGTCATTAAAAATGAAGTGAGAGGTAAATACCCTAATCCAACTTAATCGCTTGGGTCGTAGTGGATTAATGGAGCAGTTTCTTCCCCCTTGGAAGGCGCTTAGTAAAGGATATACATGGACAATAAATTAGTAGCAGATATGGTTAAGAAGAGCCCGAATCGCCGACGTTTCGTTCGAAACCTGGGCTTTGCGAGTGCGGCCGTTGGCTTTGCCGCAGCTCTAAAACCCTCAAAGATGGAGGCGCAGTCTGGCATTTATGACTCTTCCATCTTGAACTTCGCCTTGAATCTGGAATTCCTCGAGGCTGAATTCTACACGGTTGCCACGACGGGGCAAACCATCAACAACTTTGGCATTGACACCATCGGCAGCGGCACAGCGGAGATGTTTCGGCGGAGTCAAGTGAGGTTCAGAAATTCTATCGTCCGCGGCGTAGCTGAGGAGTTGGCCGACGACGAGCGCACTCACGTGGCGCTTCTTCAGAACGCTATCCTCTCTTTGGGTATGGATGCCCCGGTTGCCAAGCCGCCAATTAACCTCAACGCTCTTGGCTTCGGATTCGGTAGTCAAAGTGACTTCTTAAAGCTGGCCGGAATTGAAAGGCATGGGGTTACCGCTTATGGCGGATCTGGTCCGCTATCACGAGCAAGAAGATTATGGCTAAGCCGCACGCATTCTGGCGGTTGAGGCCGCGCATGTTGGCAACATCAATCTTCTAATCGCTCAAAATAATATCGCCACTGCTGCGCTGGATGGCGCCGATGTTGTGCCTCCGCCGTCTGACCAGTATTTCTCAACCGACAGCAATGCTCTGACCTTGACTCGTACCCCGGGACAAGTCCTTTACCTGGCATATGGCGCCGCCGGTGCAACGTCGGGCGGCTTCTTCCGCGCCGGCGTAACTGGCAATCCAGCTCTCACTACGTCCGCTGGTTCTTCGGCGGGCAACGACACGGCTACTTTGACCGCTAATCCAAACCCCATCGCTTTGAATGGCGCGCAAACCGGCATGACTACAATCACCTGGACCGCCCCGAGCAGCGTGCAATACGTCGAGGTACGCGTAGGTAGCCCGACTGGAGCTCTCTTCGCGCTCGGCGGTCCCAACGGCTCCTCGCAGACCGGCAGTTGGGTGACAGACGGCGAAATGTTCTTCCTGCAGAACGTCACGAATGGGCTGGCTCTCACCTCAGACAACACTCTGGCGATCCTGATCGTCCACGCCATTTAGTCTCTCTTACGCTTACGAGGGAGAGGAGGTTGGCTCCTTTCCCTCAACCTTCGTGAGAAGCTAATCGTGATGTCGCGCCCGCCAATTGGAATCATTTTCCAATCGCTCTTATACCTGGCAAGCGGCATCAATCACTTCCTGCAGCAAAGCTCTTATGTCGGCATCATGCCCGATCACTACTCTCACCTTGAAGCCCTGGTGCGGATCAGTGGCGCTGCAGAAATCCTGGGCGGCGTCGGGTTACTGATCCCATTGACCAGACGCATGTCGGCTATTGGCATCGCGGCAATGCTGATTACATTTGTCGATGTTCACGTGTTCATGCTTCGCCATCCGGACCGCTTTCCTCGAATACCAATAGCAGTTCTTTGGGCGCGCCTGCCGCTTCAGGCGCTGTTAATAGCTTGGGCCTGCCATTACATCACTCCGTTTTCAGCTTCACGATCACACCCGCTTGGCTCAAAAGCGGTGCTATCATCTAAGTCAGAAGCACCACATTAATTCATGCGGACGCGTTATTTGTCTCGCATTTTTCCCCGCGGCGTCCGGTTCGGAGCCTGGCTGCCTATCTGCGGTGTACTGGTCGTCTCTGTCCTATGTTGTTTTCCGTTTGCGGTAGCCGCCACTCACAGCTACCAAGCCGGTCAACAACAAAAGACCGACCCGATCTCTACCAACACCAACGAGCCGGTAGCGCTCGAATCCCGGAAAACAAGTGCGCCTGCCGGTACGGTTGAATCCAGGCGCCCGGTTGATTTGCGCGTCAATAAGACGCTGGTACTGATCAACGTGACTGTCACCGATCCGCTGAACCGATTCGTGACCGGTCTCGAGAAGGACCATTTTCGTCTCTTCGAGGATAAAGTCGAGCAGGAAATCACCCAGTTCTCCAGTGAAGACGCGCCCATCTCTATCGGTCTTGTCTTCGACACCAGCGGAAGCATGGGTCCAAAGCTGCAAAAATCACGGCAGGCTGCTGCCGAATTCTTCAAGACCGCCAATCCCGCCGACGAGTTTTTTCTGGTCCAGTTCAACGATCGCCCCGATCTGGCCGTACCTTTCACCACGGATACCGATAAGATTCAGAGCACGCTGACGTTTACACAGTCGCGCGGCCGCACGGCGCTGCTCGACAGCGTTTATCTCGCGATGCACGAAATGAAGAAGGCCAAGAATCCGCGCAAAGCGCTGCTCCTCATTACAGATGGCGGCGATAACAGCAGCCGCTACACCGAGACTGAAATCAAGAGCGCGGTGCGTGAAGCGGATGTTCAAATTTTCGCGATCGGCATTTTCGAATCAGCGTCGAACCGGGGACGGACTCCCGAAGAAGCGGCCGGTCCGAGCCTTTTGAATGAGCTGGCCGAGCAGACCGGCGGACGCGAATACGCGGTCGAAAATATTGCCGAGTTGCCCGACATTGCTGCCAAAATTGGAATTGAGCTTCGAAACGAGTACATCTTGGGCTATACCCCAAAGAACCGCGAGCGGGATGGCAAATATCGCAAGGTGCAGGTAAAGTTGAATCAACCGCGCGGCCTGCCGCCGCTGAAGGCTTATTTCCGCCTGGGGTACTATGCTCCGACCCAATAGAGCACTGCGGATTGGCACGGTTTCAACGCTGTTGCTCGGGTTCACGGCGGCAGCAGTTTGGGCTCAGTTCCGCGCCGACACAAGGCTGGTTGTTCTGCACGCCAGTGTTGTCGACAGGAAGGGCAAGCTGGTCACGAATCTGGACCGGAATGCCTTCAAGGTTTTCGAGAATCAGCAGCCGCAGCAGATCAAAATCTTTCGCCGCGAGGACGTACCCGTATCTCTGGGCATCATCATCGATGACAGCGGCAGCATGATGACTAAGCGTGCACGCGTAGAGGCGGCGGCTCTGGCTATGGTGAGAGATTCGAATCCTCAGGATGAGGTATTCATTGTCAATTTTAATGACGACGCATACCTGGACGTTCCGTTCACCAACGATATTCACAAATTGGAACAGGGTTTAGCGCGCATCGATTCGCGCGGCGGGACGGCTATGCGCGATGCCATTAATATGTCGCTCGATTATGAACGAGCCGAAGCCAAGAAGGACAAGAAAGTCCTCATGGTAATCACCGATGGTAACGATAATGCGAGCAACATCAACCTTGAAAATCTGGTGCGCCGTGCCAACCAGAGTGACACCATCATTTATGCGATCGGTCTGTTTACCGAGGAAGAGAAGCATGAGGCCACTAAGGCGCGGCGCGCGTTGAACGAGTTAACGAACGCAACCGGCGGTGTGGGCTTCTATCCGAAGGATGTCGATGAAGTGCAGCAACTCGCGGTTGAGATTGCGCGCGACATTCGCAACCAGTACACCATTGCTTACACGCCCAGCGTTCAGCAACTGGACGGCAGTTACCGTCAGATCAAAGTGAGCGTTGATGCTCCCGGTAAGCCGGTTGTCCGCACGCGTTCCGGGTACTACGCAACGCCGGATGTGGCCAATCAGAAGAGCTCAAGCGCAAACGCTGGTAGGGTCGCGGCGAACCGCTAGTGTGGCGCTTTCTATGGATTGCTTCACGCGGATACCGGCTGCGGCCCTGGGCATCACCGTATTTGCGCTGGCGAATTGAGACCTACTCCGGCATCCCCGCCGAATCCATCACAGCAAGCTTTTTCTTCCGCTATCTATGGAGTGAGCGCAGGTCGTTCTGGCAATATCTGCGCTGGGTTGGGAGAATGCGCCGACTGCATTCGCCCGAGTGAGCGTTAATCTTTACTCCCAGCGCAGGGCCACCACCGGATCCACTTTCATTGCGCGGCGCGCAGGGACGTAGCTTGCCAGCATAGCTACCGCGGTCCAGGCTAGCGACGCTGCGGCAAAAGAAACGGGATCGAGGGGGCTCATCCCATACAACAATTTTCCTAATAGGCGCGTGGCCGCCGCGCTGAGCAGCAGGCCGACCGCGATTCCCACCGCCGTCAAAGTGAGCCCGCGCCCGAGTACCATCCAGAGCAAGTCATTACGCTGTGCCCCGATGGCCGTTCGTATGCCGAGTTCGCGCGTCTGTTGCGCCACTGTGTACGCCACTACGCCGTACAACCCGACCGCCGCAAGCGCCATAGCCAGACCGCCGAACACCGCCAGCAGCACTGCCTGCCAGCGCACCTGCCAGAGCGATCCGGATGCATATTCCTCCAGCGTCTGAATTTCGTACACCCGCAAATTGGGATCGAGCCCGGTCAGCGCTTGGCGTAACGGGGCCGTGAACTTCACCGGGTTGGATCTCGTGTGCACGATGAGCGTCATAAATCCGCCCCAGTTCTGGGCCAGCGGCCGGTATACGAAAGGTGCTGGCGGCTCGTTGAGCGATGAGTACTTCACGTCCCGCGCCAGCCCGACCACTTGCGCTATCGTGCGCGGCTTCTTCACGTCGCAGCCGAGCCACAGCGATTGACCGATCGGATTCTGCTGCGGCCAGTAGCGCCTCGCAAGCGTCTCATTGACCACTACCGCCTCTGGCGCGCCCTGCCGATCGCGCGCTTCGAACGCGCGGCCTCGCAGAATGGGAATACCCAGGGTGTCGAAATATCCGGCTGCCACGATGTCGAACCCCGTGCGCCGTGGACGCGTGCTCGCATCCGCCGACGCGCAGCTTGAATCGCTAATGATCAGCGGCGTGTTGTGGCTAATGGTTGCGGCTTGCACATCCGGCATCGCGCGCACCTTCGCCAGCGCGCGATCCAGGAACAGGCGCCCGGTTTCGGCGCTGTACTCGGGCTCGGAAAGCGAGAGGCGTGCCCCCAGCCGGTCCGCCATTGCAAAGCCCGGGTCAATGTCCAACGCGTGCCCCAGAGCACGCACCAGCAGGGTTGCCGCGATCAGTAGCACCAGTGAGAGCGCCACCTGCGCGACCACGTAGATATCGCGCTGGCGCATACGCCGCGAGGTGTTGATGCGCGCGCTATCGATGGCGGGAGCCAGCGTGAACAGCACCGCACTCATCAAACCCGCCGCTGCCGCAAATGCCGCCACCCGCCAATCCGCGTCGAAGCGCAGCGTGACCATTACGCCATGCGGAAGCTGCGGCAGGCTGCGCGCCAGCAGGCGCTGGCACCAATACCCCACCGCCAGCCCCAAGGCGGCGCCCCCCGCGGCTAGCACCACGCCTTCCGCCATAGTTTGCCGCGCCAACCGCCACGGCCCAGCGCCGAGTGAACGCCGGATTGCCATTTCCTGCCGCCGCACGGCCGAGCGTGAGAGGATCAGGTTGGCTACGTTCACGCAGGCAATCAAAAGCACGACCCCCGTGACCGTGAGCAGCAGCGCGGCCATGGGAGTCGCTGCCCGGCGCGCTTCCGGGGTCGACACACCCGCCGCAACGTCCACTGTGATGGAACCCGCGGGCGCATTCTCGCGCGGAAAATCTTTTCGGATCTGCGCGTCGAGTAGCCTCAGCCCCGCTTCGGCCTCACGCCTGTTCGTGCCGTCCGCCAAACGTCCCATCAGCCGCACCAGCGGCCGTTCCCACTCGCCGGGATTTGCCAGCAGACTGCGTACGAACGGCTGCGATCCGAACGGAATCCAGATTCCTACCGTATGCGGCGGCGACATACCAATGAACCCCGGCGGCGCGACACCGATGATGCGATAGCGCTGCGTTCCGATGCGCACGCGCTGGCCGATTGCGTCCGAGCTACGGCCAAACAGCCGCCCCCATGTGCCGTCCCCGATCACTGCTACGGGATCGCTTCCCACTTGGTCATCTTCCGGTCTGAACCAGCGCCCGAGCTGCGCAGGCAATTCCAGCACATCAGCGAAGTTCGCCGAGACAGCGTCCGCTCCCATGATCTGGGTCACGCCGCCGCGCTCGATCGAAACGAGCATGTCGTCGAACGCCACCAGCCCGGAGAAGAGCTTGCTGCCGGGCTCAGCCGCGCGCCGCCGAAATTCCAAATAGTCCCGGTACGAGCAAGTTATTCCGTCAAGCTCGCGCCCGAGGATTGTCACGCGATTGGCGTGCGGCACAGGCAGCGGCTGCCAAAACAGCTCGTCCACCATGCTGAATACGGTGATGTTCACCCCTATCCCCAGCGCCAGGCAAACCATGGCCGTCAGCGCGTATCCCGGATTGCGCCGCAGCACGCGGACTGCGTAGTGGAGGTCTTGCCGCAAGTCGGGCGCCGTCAGCCTGTGTGGTGACAGCCGCACGGCCACGCAGCTTAGCACTTCACGCCAATACCAGATCCGGCCGCCGCCCCGGGCCTCGAATTCCTCGCGTAGATCGCCCGCGATCATCTCGCCTTCACGCGTGGGCAGCAATCGGCGCAGCAGCCGCTCGGCCATCAACGGGGGACGCTTAGGCAAGCCGCACCCCCTTCCACATCTGCTCAAACATCGCTTTCGCGCGCCCCAGCGCCTCGACGCCCGCTGCCTCTAAACGGAAATAGCGCCGCGAGCGGCCGCCGCGTTCCGCCGTCGGATCGGCGAACCACGAGCTCACATATTCCTTAGCCTCCAGCCGATCGAGCGTAGAATACAGCGCGCCCACAGTGACCTTGCGCCCGCACCGCTTCTCAATCTCGCGCCGTATTGGCACGCCGTATGCATCGTCGCCCAGCCGCAGTACCGCCAGAAGGACGATCTGCTCGAACTCGCCCAGATAAGAATCGGACATTAGTTCTGAATTGTAGACTAAATTGGGCGGGAGCGCAAGAGGGTTACGTGTCAGTTACTACTGGGGTGTTCCAAATGGTCGACAAACAGCGTTTGAACAACGATATTTCCCGGCTCGAGTTTCAAGCCGAGCTGATCCTCTAATACAGTGAACAGAGAAGGCAGTCCGCTATCGCTCGAGGAAACGTCGTCGAAAGGTTCGAATTTCAAGTTGAAGTCGTATATTCCTTGAATAGCGGTTTCGTCTTGAACAGGCTTCTTGACAAAATTGGACAAAAACACTTCCAAGTTGGAAACTGAGCAGTGTACGCAAAGCAGTGTTCCCTTCCCCTGTAGAGTTTGGTAAACACTCCCTGGGTCAGACCGCTTCAACTTCGGTCCCTTCTTCCCAACTGCCAATACGTATCCGCGCTGTACCTTGCTTTCCCAAT
The DNA here is from genome assembly GCA_963758445.1 of Terriglobia bacterium. Taxonomy (GTDB): domain Bacteria; phylum Acidobacteriota; class Terriglobia; order Bryobacterales; family Bryobacteraceae; genus Bog-105. Next base: position 462,119 of record CAVWVR010000019.1, on the reverse strand, counting down.
GGCTCCTGAGCTGGAATCGGCTCGCCAGAAGCGACTGGAGGCGCAACAAATTTCGCTCGCGTGCCAGCGACAAATCGAGGGTCGGGTCCTCGTCGGCTTTTGCTTCGATGTCGAAACATTCGCGATCCGCCCAGGCTGGAAAGCCAGTCAATTGCCCCTCCATCACGAGACGGTAAGCGTTCCTGATGAGTGTAGTCGGCTCCATACAGAGCACTTCCAAAGATCCTCGCGCGTTTCGGAACCTCTGTCCGCCGCAATCCTTGGCCGGCTTTACCGACGCCACATCAAACTCCAACCTCGATTGATTCTCTGGCGGCATAGGAGACAAGCCGCACAGAAACAGTGCCGACAGTAATGCCGTCCTGATCAGCGTAGCGGGCACTAGATAGCTTCGCCGTGTCTCGCTTTAGAGAAAAATCGAGAAGCTTGTGGGCTGAAGACCGCCCAGGTGATCAACCCCAGGAGGATGCAATGTACAACGAGCCCTCGATGCGTTTCGAAAGCACTCAGTGCCACGTGAAATGCAATCCAGGCAACCGCGATCCAGCGTGACCAATTTTGCCCGCGCAGCATGAAAACGCCGCTGACAAGCGCACACAATTCCGTAAGCTCGATCAGGACGCCGTCATAGTGATGAGCGTCCGGCGCGTAGAGGTCTGGGAAATGGTGAGCAAAACCGATCGCACCCACGGCGATGTATAGCAACGCGATCAACAAAACGGAAAGTGGGCGTTTATTCATTTGGCGGTAGCAAAGCTAGCGGGCGGAGCCTGATCGCGTTCTGTCACAGTAAACACGTACTCACCGGAGCCGATCTTCACCACGTAGTTATCGTGCTCGGCGGAGACCTGAGTGATGCCTGGAACGGACGCACTGGCAGATAGCGCGTGCCCGCTTTCCAGCAGCACCGGATCTTCCAGCTTCAGTTTCGGCAGATGCACTGTAGCCGTGGCGCCCACTGGAATCGTGACATTCAGCGCATAGCCTGACCCGACCCGATGCCACGCGCTCGCGATCTGACCGTTCAGCATATTCATGGAAGCCGATACCCAGTCGAGCCCATGCACGAGTTCCGGCTGAATACGCAAATCCGAGTAGCCGGGGGCTTCGCCGCGATTGATGCCCGCCAGCACGTTGTAGAGAAAAGTTCCGGGGCTGGCAAACATGTGATGATTATGCGAGTTCATTTCAGGGCCAGTGCGCTCCTGCCACAATTCCCAAAGCGTGGTCGCGCCGTGCGCGAGCATGAACCCATAGCCGGGGTAGTCGGGCTGGGTGAGCACTTCATAGGCAAGGTCGGCCTCACCGCGCGAAGCAAGCACAGGAAACAGATACTTGGTTCCCAAAATCCCGGTGCTGAGGTGAACGTTGTGAAAGTAATTCACGTCGTCGAGCAGGCGGCTCATGGCGGAACCCTCCTGTCTGCCGCGCATCACGTGCGCGTCAAGCGCCAGAACTTGCGCCGCCTGTGAGCCGGTCGCGTAGGTGCCGTCCGCATTCCGGAAATGCTTGTTGAATCCTTCACGCGCCACCGCTGCCAGATCACGATAATGCGCCGCGTCATCCGCCTTCCCGAGCACATCCGCAGCCAGCGTCACCACTTCCAGCGACTTGATATAAGCCCAAGTGGCGCAGAGCAGTTTCGGCGTCGGGTCAAGCGCCACCCAATCGCCGAAATACGAATAGTCGAGCACGCCATCGGGCGCATGCTTCTGTAGAAAATCAGCCCATGCCTTGAGGCCCGTGTAATGCTCGGCCAAGACGCGCGTGTCGCCGTAGTTCTCGTACATGAAGCTGAGCAATCAGCGGATAGGCAACGCCCCACGATGGATCGCCAACCCGATTTGGATTGAAGCGCGTGACGTACGGCACGATATTTGGAATCTCTCCCTCAGAGCCTTGGGCGTCTTTGATATCGCGAAGAAAGTTCGTGTAGAACGCCGCCATGTCGTAGTTCAGGATGGCCGTTTCGGCTGAAAGGTGCGCGTCACCCATCCAGCCGAGGCGCTCATCGCGCTGATCGCAATCCGTCGGGACACTTGCCAGATTGGTCTTGATGCTCCAGAGAAACAGGCTTTGAATTCCGTTCAGAAGCGAACTCGAGGTCACAAAATTGCCGCTGCTTTCGACCGCGCTGTGGACCTCGCGGCCACGGATGGCGTCGAGCGCAGGGACACCCGGATATCCGCTCACCTCGGCGTAGCGGAAGCCGTGGTAAGTAAAGCGGGCTTCGTATTCCTCTCCATTCGGATCGCCGCGCAAGATGTAGGTGTCCGTCGAACGCGCGGAACGCAAATTATCGACTCGGATGCGGCCATCGGGATCTGCAATTTCGGCATAGCGAATGCGTACCTTTGTGCCGGCCGCTCCTTGCACCTTCAACTTCGCCCAGCCACTGAAATTTTGCTCAAAGTCGAAGACGTAAACACCGGGGGATGCCTCATACATCCTGTGCGGCACGAAGGTGTCGACCACTTTCATGGGCGGCATCATCTGCGAAGAAAGCACCACGTTTGGCATGTCAGCGACGGTCGCCGGTGTCGCGGCAGCACTCTGCTGCTGAAACTCACTCGTGTCCCAAGCGGGGAGTTCGAGACGGGCGTCGTAGGTTTCGCCGTTGTAGATGTCGTTCATCAGAACCGGACTTTTCAACACCTGCCAGCGCGCGTCCGTGACGATCTCAAAGCGCTTACCGTCGACGTACTCGCCTTGTAGTTGACAGATCAGCTTCGGCGCCGCATTCATGGCTTTGCCATACCAGGCACGTCCGAGCATCGCGCCCACGGCGTTATGCCCGCGTTGCAGTTCATGCGTGACGTCGTACACGGAATAGAGTGTTCGCTTCGCGTAATCGGTCCAAGCCGGATCCAACACGCGGTCGCCAACTTTCTTTCCGTTCAGATGCAATTCGTAATATCCGGCGGCTGCGACAAAAACGCGGGCGCGCTTGACCGGCTTCTCTACATCGAATGCGCGGCGCAACATATTGCCGCCGGTAATCCACTGAGCATGCCAATCCGCAGGCTGCAACATCCCCGTGCTGAACGTGGCGGCTGCGCTCCAAGGACTCGCAGTACCTTGCGCGTCCCAATAGCGTAGCCGCCAGAAGTAATCGCTATCGGAGGTAAGCGCCGCGCCTTTGTACTCAACCTGACTGGAAGTCGTGGCTTGGATTTGTTGTGAATCCCAGACCGGCGCGGCGGCAAAATCGGCGCGTTTCGCAACCTGAATCTGATAGGCCGATTGCTTCTGCCCACGCTCCGTATGATTGAGCACCCAGGAGAAACGTGGACTTGCGACGTCCACCGCCTCCGGATTCTTCAGGTATTCGCAACGAAGTTGTGAGGGTGCGAGTGGACCGGCGGAAGCGACAGCAGCAGAGAACAAGAGCGCGGAAATAGTTTTAGGGGAAAGAGCACGTAGCAACAAAAAGATCCTCCCGACAATAGTGAGTCAGGAGGATCTTACTACAGGAGGGAAACTGATAGTGCTTACTGCCGTGGTCCGTGCTCACCACGGCCGCTGAAACCCTTGGCGTCCTGCACGGTATAGTCGGCTGGCACCTGGAACAGAGTCGCTGCCGGCTCCGCACGTTGAATGTTAGTCAGCGAGTAGTTTGCCGTACCCGTGCGCGGATCGTCGTGCTTTGATGACACCACCACCTGCAAATCCGGCGAGATCCAGGTCTCATTTGTCGATTTGATGTCCTGCGTGTTTCCGATCGTGCCCGCGGGGATGACATGCGTCGATCTCTTGCCCGTGGCGTTTACGCCGTTGACAACTGTTGTTCCCAGATCGCTCTCCACCACGTTCGGGTCTACAGGCCGCTGCGGACGCCCAGCGGCGTTCGGTCGCTCTCCATTCACAGGCGGAGTGTGCAGCGCCCGTCGTGTCGCGACTTTCGTGCTCGTGTTCAGAACATACGAATACCCCGCTACCGGATCCATCAGGAAAATGAATGTTGTCGGTCCATTGCTGCCCGCAAGCGGGCCGCCGGTAATCGTTTCCTGCTCATAGGTGCGTCCGGCAGCGTCGCGCGCCACGGTTGCGGTGCTGGTACGCTGAATGCTATTTCCGTTGGCCAACGTCTGCGTGAATGTATTCGTCGCAGTGGCAGTGTAGGGAGCGTCTTTCACTACTTTGCCATGCATACCGGGTCCAAATCCGCCTGGCTCAAACGCCCCGCGGCCATGCGGCCCACCGGGAGGCGGAGGGCCGGGAGGACCACCCGGAGGACCGCCAAATTGTGCGAACGCGGTTCCCGCCAGCAGGGCGGACGCGAATATTGCTTGTAGTACTGTCTTCATCGAAATAATTCTCCTCATCTGCAACCCCCCGAAAAACTTGCTGCTCCTACTGCCCGGTCAAAACGTGTACGCCGAGCGGCTGGCCATCGATTCCCAATAGGACGTCGGCTAACACGGAGTCATCCTTGCCGGAAACTTCATTTGAGATCGCCTCGAAGTGCACGCCCGCATCGGCCAAGGATGCTACCGGAACCTGCATCTCCACAATGTGGTGGGCCGCCATTGGAAGGTCCGGGTTCGAATAAGGTAGCGGAACGAACGTTTCGCCATCCACCTGAAGCAGGGCAGCCGACTGCCGTATATCGCCGGCGATTGCACTGTTTGTGTCCGTGTGCCTGAAGTGCGGCGCCAACAATACTCCGAGCGCGAGGGAGGCGGCCAGCGCCATCCCCCAGGCGAAACGCTGCAAAACCTTCTGATGCGATAGCGCCGGCGATTGTATTTGCGTGTTCAGGATAACGGCCAGCGCATCACGCTCCGATGACGAAAATTTCGGAGAGACGCCGTTGGTGAAGCTTTCCACGCTCCTCGACACGCCTTCCAGATCGTGATATTTCTGCCGGCACTCCGCACAGAGATTCACATGCGCCTGGGCCGCTGCAGCATCTGTCGCCGTCAGTTCGGCGTCCAGCAAACGAACCAGAACATCATTCGAAAGATGTTGCGGCTTCTTCATAGAATTTCCTTCAGTTTCTCGAGTCCGCGTTGTACGTTCTCACCCACGGTGGAAACGGATATGTTTAAAGCCTCGGCAATTTCTCGATACTTCAAGCCTTGCGCCCGCAGCACCAGGCATTCCCTCTGCGCCGGATTGAGACCGTTAATTGCCTGCTGCATCCGGCGATTCCGCTCAGCTGCCAGCAGCTCTTCTTCGACCGACATCCCGTCGGCCCGAAACTCCCGGTCCACGCTCTCGTTGCTCAGCGCATCCGTCTTGCTGGAGCGCCATGCCGTCTGAGCGTTACGCGCCAGGTTGTGCGCCACGCGATAGAGCCAGGCGCGCAAATTCCGGCGGTCGCCATTCCCGAGCAGATGCTCGTGCAGCTTCAAAAACGCGTCCTGAACAATCTCCTGGGCCGCGTCGGAAGTCAGTCCCAGAAAAACCAAGTAGCGCCGAATCGCGACGTGCTCCTGATCGTATAGATCGAGCGTTATGCGGCGAACTGACGTATCTTCCAAGTATTTTGGTTTGCCGGGCGCCGCCAGCAACGCGAGAGTTTCAGCAGACTCCATAGAAGCTCTTACGTCTTATTGTGTAGCAGCGTTTCAGAGATCGCCGGGGTAGCTTTCAGCGAGGGCCACAGGAAGATTTTGTGGGGAGTTGCACTTGGGGTTGGGGAAAAACCTCCCTGTGGCCTGCCGTCTCGCATGCTAGGTGACTATGAAACAAAGAAGCGGGGCGTTTTTCCGGGCACCCTGGAATTTTTTTTTACCATCCCGAAGTTCACCCGCGTGGCCGACCTACTCGATCGTGTAAAGGGGATCGAAATTGGGTACGCCTGCATGCCTTCCGGCAATCCAGCGCAGCACGTACACAACTCGGGGGCTACTAACATTGCCGGTCAGTCCATTGAGAATGACCTCGAGTAGAAGATGCGCGGCCGGATCTTTGTAGTAGTCGATATCAGGCTCCACGTACACGCAATCGACCCCGTTGATCGTTCGCCGGTTTCGCTCATGGAATGTAAGCTGCACATTCGCTTCGCCGAACTGATTCTGTTTGAAACTGCTGGTTGCGTCTCCGTGCAAGCTTAGATCGGTCGCCGGCTCAGTGTCAAATTCTCCCTGTTGCGCCGCCAACCTCACTTGGTCGACCAGCTTTGCGTCTGCGTAGCCGAAAATTCGGTCCGGGGCCAGCGCCGCCAGATCGAAGGTCTTGAAATAGTCCAGCGGCGAGTATAACGGAAGCGAAATCTGTTGCATGGCTGTCGTGATGTTCAACAGACAAGCGAGACGTTCGGGGTGCTCTTCCATCAGCTCTGAGTATGCGTCGCTGGCGGCGCCCGCCACGCTGTCAGTGAATATTTGCGCGACCAGGGGCTTCTGGGCCACGACGTCACTCCAGCGGGCTCCCGCAAAATGAAACGTCCCGTTCTTTGACAGCAACATCAGATCCAGGTGAGCGGGAGCCTTCGGGCCAATCGCCACGGGCTGAAAACCCGCCTGCTCATATCCGTCGGCAAAGGCGACAATCGAATAGCTGTCGGCGAAGTTGTTGTGAAAAGGAAGTTCGAACGTCACGTCCGGGCGTTTGACAAAATTCCGGAAAAGCTGGTTCTGCGCGCCGTCGCGAACGGTGAAGAGAATCTCTATACCTGGCGGCATCGGCTGCCGGGCGCCATCGAAAACGTCAACAGTCACCAGGCCGGTATTTGGATTTACGGCCGGTTTGACGGCGATGGGTTCGGTTTCAGGCTGTGCAGTAGCCATTTCGGTTGTCTCCTGATTAGCAAGCGAGTTTATCGCAAAGGGGATGACAGCTTGATGACTGATTCAGCCGTGCGGCAAGCGAATCGCGGCTTGCCAGCGTTGAGCGGCGGGGATTCAGGTTAGACTGACCAGAATATGAATCTTCAATATCCGATTGGCCGCTACTCCCCGCCTTCGCCCATCACTCCGGAACATCGCAGCGCGTGGATTCGCGAATTAGGGCTGCTTCCCGATCAGTTGAACGCCGCAGTCAAAGGGCTGAGTGACAAGCAATTGAACACGCCGTATCGGCCCGGTGGTTGGACAGTGCGACAGGTCGTGCACCATGTCCCCGATAGTCACCTGAATAGCTACACTCGATTTCGTCTCGCGCTGACGGAACACTCGCCCACCATTAAGCCCTACGACGAGGCGGCTTGGGCGGAGTTGCCGGACGCGAAGTATGCGCCCATTCAGCCGTCCCTTTTGTTGCTGGACGCACTTCATCGTCGCTGGGTGATGCTACTGGAGTCGCTTTCGGACGATGCTTTCAAACGGACTTTCCGACATCCGGAACGCGGCGAAACACCTCTCGATTGGACGCTCGGGCTGTATGCCTGGCATGGGCATCACCACTCAGCCCATATTCTGGAGTTGCGCAGGCGCGAAGGCTGGCAATTCTCCGGCTAAAGCGATCGCCGCAGCCGGGCGAGCCCGAGCAGTGCCAACCCGCCGCCCATCAGACCCATGCACGCCGGCTCTGGTACTTGGGAAAAAGTATCCTGCACAACGCTGATGCTCCCGAAGCCAGTGCCGCCCGTCACAGCGATGTCCTTTTCGACTGAGATGGAGGACTGTCCAGCAAAGGAAGTTTCGCCCTGGGCGCTGCTGCCGCCGCTGTCCTGGAAGGTCAAAAGTAAGTAAGGACCGCCGGTCGCGTTACAAGGAGCCGGCGCGCAGCCGCGTTCGGCGACGCTGGCCGTTCCGTTGCCTGAAATCCCGGAAGTCTGCGCCAGGGCCAAATCCGAAATCAAGGTGCCTGGGCCAATCTCGCTGACGCTGAAATCGATGGTCCCATCGCTAGTCTGGCCGGGGCCGGCGCTCCAGGTTCCATGAAAGGACAACCCAATGTCGGGGGAATTGGTCATCGCACCAGTGCCGGTTGGGCCCACCGCGTCAACAGTGATTTGGCTAACGATGATGGGGTTGGTGCCGGACGGAGTGTAGCTGAAACCGGAAAACCGCAGGTCGCCAATTTGGCATGAGTATCCGCCACCGAAATATACGCTGCCATTGCCGGTTACGTTGTCACTGCACATAGGTGTTGCAAAAGCGGTCGCGACAGTAGCAACGAGACCTAAGGCAGCTATAAGTGAAAGTTTCCTAAGCATCCCGAGCGGCCAAGTGCTGATGCTCACTAACTTGCGTGTCATTCATTCGCCTCCTAAAACCGGCATGGATATGGGTGAACTAATGTCAGGTGATTCCGAGAAGTTTTCACCTGGGCGCCGAGGCTCATTCATCGAACGTTTTCAGTCAGAAAGACGCTTAGCTGCTAACTAACATGACCTAGTGATCCGAACATTGCAACGATTGTTACGGACAACTTAGCAGAATAAATTCAAAAAATCGGCGCGCGCGCGCAAATCTGCCTCAACGTGTAATCGGGTTCACTAAGTTCGAGAACCGGCAGCTGCACTTAGCGCCGTGACCTCTGATGTACCGGCTTTTCTTCCTCGGTCGCGGTCAGGTTGTGGGCGCTATTAACAAGCGACAGATGCGAGAATGCCTGCGGAAAATTTCCAAGCTGGCGTTTCTCCAATGGATCGTACTCCTCCGAGAGCAGGCCAACGTCGTTCTGCAGCGCCAGCAGCCGCTCGAAAAGCTCGCGCGCTTCGTTCATGCGTTTCTGCAGGACGTAGTTGTCCACCAGCCAGAAACTACAGGCCAGAAACGTTCCTTCGCTACCGGACAAGCCATCCACGGAAGATGCGGTGTTGTAGCGCGCGACAAAGCCATTCACCATCAGGTTTTTCTCGATTGCCGCCACTGTGCCCAGCATGCGCGGGTCATCGGGCGCGAGAAACCCGACTAACGGCATCATAAGGACGCTTGCATCCAGGTATTTACTTCCGTAATATTGGACAAACGAATTTAACTCTTTGCTGAAGCCGAATCGAAATACCTGCTCTTGTATTTCGTTCCTGATCCACTTCCAACGTTCGAGCGGTCCTTCTTCACCGAATTCTTCAATGGTGCGCACGGCGCGGTCGAAGGCCACCCAGGCCATCACCTTTGACTGCACAAAATGGCGGGGTTTGCCGCGAATTTCCCACATGCCTTGATCGGGCATGAACCAGAGTTCTTCCAGGCGCTCCATCAAGGCGCGTTGCAGCGCCCAAGCCGCCTCCAGTTTCGGCAGGCCTTTCTTACGCGCTTGATAAAACGAATCCAACACTTCTCCGTAGACGTCGAGTTGTAACTGTTCGGAAGCAGCGTTCCCAATGCGCACCGGGCCTGAGCCTTCATACCCGGCCAATTCGGGCAATTCGAACTCGGTCAGCCGCCGCTCGCCCGCCACGCCGTACATGATCTGCATGCGTTCGGGACTTCCGGCGACGCAGCGCAGCAGCCATTCGCGCCAGTTCTTAGCCTCCTGGGTAAAACCAGCTTCCATCAAGGCGTAGAGCGTCAGAGTGGAGTCGCGCAGCCAGCAATAGCGGTAATCCCAATTGCGCTCGCCGCCGATCTCTTCGGGCAGAGAGGTTGTCGCCGCTGCCACAATCCCGCCCGTGCGGTAATGAGTCAGCGCCTTTAGAGTGATGAGCGAGCGCTGCACCATTTCCGCGTATTTGCCTTTGGGCTTGTGTTGGCTCGACCACTTCTCCCAGGCGTGCGCCACGTTCTCGCAAGCCTGTAAGGCGTCGAATGGCGGTGGAATTGAACTGAACGAACTGGCCCAAGTAAGCGAAAACGGAAGCGCCTGGCCTTCCGTCACATCGAACTGCGCGGCTGTTTTGAGATCTTCGCCATGCGTCTCGACGGCGCTGGCAAACACGATCTGGTTGGGGCCCGCCACCGCCCGCTGCCGCCCGTCTTCCAGCCGAGTCACCCAGGGCACGACCAACGCGTATTCGAACCGGATGACCAGCACCAGGCGCATGGTCACGCAGCCGCGCAGGCCTTTGATGATGCGAATCACGTCCTGCTGTTCGCCGCGCCGGTCCATGCAGTCGGTGACGAGTACGGCGCCCTGGGCGGTCTCAAACTCGGTCTCAAGCACCAGCGTCCCCGAGCGATAGCGCCGCTTGATGCGTGCATGTTGATCCATTGGAGCTATGCTCCAGTGACCATCATTCTCAGATCCCAACAGAGCGGCGAAGCAGGTGGCTGAGTCAAAGCGCGGAAATCCGAGCCAATCTATGGAGCCATTTCGCGCCACTAACGCAGTGGTCGCGTTATTGCCGATAAGGGCGTAGTCTTCGATGAGTTGCGGCACAGCAGCTAGTGTCTATGAGGCCAGGTCGATGACGACTTTGATATCGTCCGCGCGGCGCTCCAGCGCTTGCTGCCAGTCAGAAAACTTCTCTTTGCGCGAAATCAGACGCGCCAGCCATTTCCGATCCGCTTTCAACAGCGACTTCTCGGCCATTTCCCAGTGCGTGCGATTAGCGTTCACGGTGCCGAAGATCACCTGATTATCCAGCACCATAGTGCGGTTAATCGTCCCGAGGTCGAGATCGACCTTCTGACCGTGCGAGGACACCCCGGCCAGGCACAGAATGCCATCGTTCCCTAACTGGTACATCGCTTCCGCAATAACCGAAGCCACGCCCGTACACTCGATGATGACGTCGGGCTTGAATCCGAGATCGCTAAGCGGTCCGGTGTGATACTGCCCGCCGAGCTGCTTCACCAGGTCGGGCTTCGGGCCGCTAGTCACGCGATCGAGCACGTGAACTTGCAAACCCCGTTGCGCGCCCATTAGCGCACCCAGCAAACCGATCGGCCCGGCGCCGGTAATAAGAAGCGTCTTGGGCTTCCATTCGGCGCGCTCCCCGATGCGCGTGATGTGATCCCAGGCCTTTGCCAGCACGCTGGCAGGCTCCATCAGAACGCCAACGTCGTTCAAGCTGGAATCCAGGCGAATGGCGAAATCCGGTTCAATCCGCCATCGCTCGGAGCCAAATCCGTTCACTTCTTTGATGCCGCGTTCGGTGTACTTGCCGTTGCGGCACATGTCCCACTCGTTCACTGCGCAGGCTACGCAAGGCACGGGATCTGGCCTGCGTACAATGCCCACTACCAAGTCGCCTTTCTCAAAGCCGCTGTTTGCCGGGGCTTCTGCCACCCTTCCTAACGATTCGTGGCCAAGAATGAGATGATCGCTGCCGGGCGGCGCCCAGCCGTAGTCGGCGGAAATCAGTTCAAAGTCTGTGCCGCAAATGCCCAGCTCCAGCGCGTTGACCACAATGCTGCCGTAATCCGGTGATGGGTCCGCGACATCTTGCACACTCGCCGAGTTCGCCTTACCGGGAATAATTGTCAGTGCCTTCATGTATCTTCTTGACGTAGATGGTAGCGCCCGGATTTTGTGACAAATCCCGACCCGGCAACTACATCCCTTAGAAAACTGCTGATGCCGCTAACATTGAAGTAGGATGCAATCACGTCATTGCCCAAGGCTCAAGAGTGAAGGCGCTGGTTAAAGCCCGCAGCGCCCCGGGTTTGTGGCTGGAGGATATACCAGAGCCCGCCATCGGCATCAATGATGTCCTGATTCGCGTCACGCATACCGGAATCTGCGGCACCGACCTGCATATCTACGAGTGGGACGAATGGGCGCGCGCCACCATCCCCGTGCCCGATGGCGATCGGCCATGAGTTCGTGGGTGAGATCGTCGAGGTAGGTTCGAACGTCAACGATTTCCATCCGGGCGAAATCGTCAGCGGTGAAGGTCACGTGGTCTGCGGCCGCTGCCGCAACTGCCTCGCCGGACGCCGCCATCTGTGCGCGCATACGCAAGGCGTGGGGGTGAACCGGCCCGGTGCTTTTGCCGAATACATCGCGCTGCCGATGAGCAATATCTGGCGGCATGATCCCTCCGTCAACCGCGAGGTCGCGGCCATTTTCGATCCCTTCGGCAATGCCGTCCATACTGCTTTGTCTTTTCCTGTTCTTGGCGAAGACGTCCTGATCACCGGCGCCGGGCCCATCGGCCTTATGGCGATTCCAGTTGTCCGGCATGCGGGCGCTCGCCACATAGTGGTTACCGATCTGAATCCCTATCGTTTAAGCCTGGCGCGCAACCTGGGCGCGACTCTGGCGGTGAATCCAAACGAAACTTCCGTCGCCGAGACGCAAAAACAACTCCACATGCACGAGGGCTTCGATGTGGGGCTTGAAATGTCCGGCAATCCGGCTGCGTTTCGCGAAATGATTGCGAACATGAGCCACGGTTCCAAAATCGCCATGCTGGGAATTCCCGCCAAAGAAATGTCCATCGATTGGCATCAGGTGATCTTCAACATGCTCACCATCAAGGGCATCTACGGGCGTGAGATGTATGAAACCTGGTACAAGATGACCGTCATGCTGGAATCCGGACTTGATATCTCCGGCGTAATCACGCACCGCTTCTCTTACCGCGATTACGAACAGGGCTTCGAAGTTATGCACTCCGGCAACTCGGGAAAAGTCATTCTGGACTGGACAGATGCCAGCTAGTTCCATATCTGCGGCGACCTCTCCCGTTCACTTCGTCAAAAAGTACCGAAACCGAGCCAGGGAACGTAAGTGACCACATCTCTGGACGGACTAACGGTCAAGGTCGCTTACGCTTCCCGCTCTGTTTCAACGATTCTGACATCAGGGGCGATAACGCTAACTTATGCAATTCGGAACTAGTTCCAATTCTCCGGCGCCAGCATGAAAACCAGCATTTTCGATCTGTTCAAGATCGGCATCGGGCCGTCCAGCTCGCATACCGTGGGGCCGATGCGCGCGGCGCGTCAGTTCGCTATCAACCTTAACGAAGCAGGGTTGCTCCACAAAACCGGCCGCGTCGTCGCCGAACTCTATGGTTCGCTAGCCCTCACTGGGATTGGCCACGGAACAGATCGTGCCGTGCTGCTCGGGCTCGCTGGCGAAAAGCCGGAAGAGGTAGATCCGGAGCAGATTCCCGCCATCGTCGAACGGATTCAGAGCACAAACCGGATTCGGCTCTTCGGTCAGTGGGAAATCGCTTTCTCCGCGCCGGCCGATCTGCTCTTCCACACGGACCAGATTCTGCCCGGTCATCCGAATGGCATGGCATTCACCGTTTATGACGCCGATGGGAAAGTTCTTCTGCGCGAGATTTATTATTCCATTGGCGGCGGCTTCATCGTGAAGCAAGGCGAAACCGCGGATTCCGCCCGCGATGCGCTTCCCGTCCCGCATCCTTTTTCAAACGGCGCGGAACTGCTGGAACAGGCTGACAGTAAACGTCTGCCCATTTGGCGTTTGATGCTGGAGAATGAGAGCGCGCTGCGTCCGGCTTCAGAGGTAAACGCTCGCATTCAGAAGATCTGGTCCGTGATGGACAACTGCATCGAGCGAGGCCTGCGCACCACGGGCATCCTTCCAGGCGGTTTGAATGTTCGTCGGCGCGCACCGGCGCTCTTTCGAAAAATCCAGACCCAGCGCCAAAATGATCCGCTTCGCGCCATGGATTGGGTGAATGTCTTTGCGATGGCCGTCAACGAAGAAAATGCCGCCGGAAGCCGCGTTGTCACCGCTCCTACCAATGGCGCTGCGGGACTGTTGCCTGCGGTTGCCCGCTACTATCGTCAGTTTGTTCCCGAAGCGTCTGACCAGGGCCTTGTTCGCCTCTTCCTAACCGCCGGCGCGATCGGCATTCTGTACAAAGAAAACGCCTCCATCTCCGGAGCCGAAGTGGGATGTCAGGGCGAAGTCGGGGTGGCGTGCTCTATGGCAGCCGCGGGGCTTGCAGGTGCGCTCGGCGCATCCAACTCAGTTGTCGAGCATGCCGCCGAAATCGGCATGGAGCACCACCTCGGCATGACCTGCGATCCCATTGGCGGCCTCGTGCAGATTCCCTGTATAGAGCGGAACGCCATCGGAGCAGTGAAGGCTATCAATGCGTGTCGCATGGCCATGCAGGAATCGGAAGGTCACGTTGTTTCTCTCGATCAGGTGATCCGCACCATGTATCAGACCGGCCTCGACATGCAGTCGCGCTACAAGGAAACCGCGCTTGCTGGTCTAGCTGTTAACGTGAAGGATTGTTGAGGAATTTTCCCCATCGATGTATAGCACCGCTCAGTCTTACCTGACAAACAAGCTCAAAGAAATAGAAGACGCGGGACTCTACAAGCGCGAACGCTTGATCGACGGCCCGCAACAGGCCGAAATCAAGGTGAAGGCAGGCGACTCGGTCCTGAATCTCTGCGCAAACAATTACCTCGGGCTCGCCAATCATCCGGCGATCGTTGCCGCTGCCCGAAAAGCGCTCGACGACTGGGGTTACGGGCTCGCCAGCGTGCGTTTCATCTGCGGGACACAATCGATTCACAAGCAACTCGAGCAGAAGATCAGCGAGTTCCTCGGCACGGAAGACACCATTCTCTATAGTTCCTGCTTCGATGCCAATGGCGGACTGTTTGAAACGCTGCTGGAGCAGGAAGACGCCGTCATCTCCGACGAATTGAACCACGCCAGCATCATTGATGGCGTTCGCCTTTGTAAGGCGTCCCGCTTCCGTTACAAGAACGGCGACATGGCCGACCTCGAAGCGAAACTCAAAGAAGCCAGCAACGCGCGTACCCGGCTGATTGCCACCGATGGCGTTTTTTCCATGGACGGCTACCTCGCGAAGTTGCCCGAGATCTGCAAGCTGGCGGAAAGTTACGACGCCATGGTAATGGTCGACGACTCTCACGCGGTCGGCTTCATGGGCGCGACCGGGCGCGGTACGCATGAGCACCTGGGTGTGATGGGCCGCATCGACGTCATGACCGGAACTCTAGGGAAAGCCCTCGGCGGCGCCAGCGGCGGATACACCAGCGGGCGCAAAGAAATTATCGATCTGTTGCGGCAGCGTTCGCGGCCCTATCTTTTCTCCAACTCTCTAGCGCCCCCGATTGTCGCCGCTTCCATCAAAGTGCTTGAGCTGTTGACACAAACCCCGGAACTGCGCGCACGGCTATTCGAAAACACCAAGCTGTTTCGTGAGCGCATGAGCTCTATCGGTCTCCGAATTCTCCCCGGCGAGCATCCCATTGTGCCGGTGATGCTCGGCGACGCGGCCCTGGCTACGCGCATGGCCGATCTGATGCTACAGAAAGGCGTCTACGTCATCGGCTTTTCTTATCCGGTCGTGCCGCAAGGCAAATCCCGCATTCGCGTTCAGGTATCGGCCGCGCACACGCCCGAAGAGCTGGAGTTCGCTGTTGAGAAATTTGCGGAGAGCAAGTGCGAACTTGGCATTTAGATCCGCAAGCAGTCTGAGATGAAACTTCTTCTTTCGATCCTCTTCTGCGCGCCGCTCCTGCTTGCGTCCGACCCCTGGACGAAAACTCCCGACAAATGGAGTGCCCGGGATACCGACCGAATTCTCACGTCCTCCCCGTGGGCGCAAACCGCAAACGCTTCTTTCGCGGGCGCTGAGGATCGGGAACCTCCACCTGGACCTTTGCCGGGTGCTGAATCGGCGGGTATGGCCGGGTCGCGAGGCGCCACAGATGGTCGTTGGGATGGCGGTGTCGGAAAAAATCAGAGAGGGGGAACCCCCACCCTACCGGTGCTGATCCGCTGGGACAGCGCGCTGCCCATTCGGGAGGCTGCCGCACACGCAAACCAGCCAGTGCCGGTCACAGCCGGCGATCCAGCTAAAGATTACGTCATCACCGTGATAGGACTTGTTCCAGCCAAACGGTATCGCGATAAGGGACAACTCACTGCCGCCTCGTCAAGCGACGACACCATCGATGCCCGCGACCCGGAAGAACTGCTCGAAGGCTTAATGTCCAACGCACGGCTGTTGCGTCACGGGAATCGTTCGCTTGCCCCGGAAAATGTGAAGCTGGATGGAGCAACGGGGGTTGTGCACATCTTTTTCCCGCGCACCGATCCCATCTCCGAGGGCGAAAAAGACGTGGTCTTTACAACCCGCTTTGGCGCACTCACGGTTGAAAGGACTTTTCGGTTGAGAGATATGGTCTACCGAGACCATCTTGAACTCTAAACTTCCTGCGGCGCCAAAGCCAACTCGGGCGTCTTGCGCGAACCGGAAGCTACCCGGCTGACAATCCTCAGCACGTCATCGATCTCAATTGGCTTCGACATAAAGCCGTCCATTCCCGCCGCGAAACACTTGTCACGATCGGTCGAAGTGGTATGTGCCGTCAGTGCGTAGATGGCTATATGCGATTCTTTGGGCTCGTGCAATCGTATGGTTCGTGTGGCCTCGAGTCCGTCCATGTCCGGCATCTCCATATCCATCAGCACCAGATCGAAAATTTCCGCGCCAAACCTGGTCACCGCTTCGTTTCCGTTCGAAACGGCAACCACGCGATGGCCGTCCGATTCCAGAATTTTGCTGATGAGCCTGCGATTGACCGCGTTGTCTTCCGCCACCAGAACAGACAACTGTTTCTGGTCGCCTAGAAGCTGCGTCTGACCCGGTTCTGGTGTGCGCTGGACCTTGTCAAACCAGGCTGTGAACTGAAAAGTAGTGCCGGCCCCGATCTGACTCGTGAATTCGATAGTTCCACCCATCATTTCCACAAGTTTTCTGGCAATCGCCAATCCGAGACCTGAACCTGTAAACGTCTGATCCGTCACTTCGTCGGGCCGGAACGGCTCGAAGAGGAACTTCTGTTTGTTCAGAGGAACACCGATTCCGGTATCAGCTACCGAAATTCTGATCAGGAGAGCATCGGACGACTTGGAATCCAGTGAAGCCGTAAGCATCACGCTCCCCGAAGTGGTGAACTTTACAGCGTTATCCAGCAGGTGAAACAAAATCTGACGGACCCTCATGGGGTCGCCGCACACCAGGTTGGGAATCTGGGCATCTACCTTGTAACGGACTGGGAGGCCTTTAGCTGCGGCTTCGGGCTGAACAATCTTGATAGTGGAGCGGATGCAATCCGCCAAAGAAAAGGTAGTCCGGTCGAGTTGCAGCCGGCCTGCTTCAATGCGCGAAAATTCAAGCACATCGTTCACGATATGCATCAGCCAGTCGGCCGACGTCCTCACCGTGTCCAGGTATTCGCGCAGTTCAGAGTTCAGATTGCTTTTCAGAGCCAGATCCGTGAACCCGATGATGGCGTTCATAGGGGTTCTGATCTCGTGGCTCATGTTCGCCAGGAACTGCGCTTTTGCTTTGTTAGCTAGTTCCGCCCCTTCGCGTAAGGACGTTTCCGCCGTTCTCTCCGCCTGAATTGTTTCCGTTCTGCGGCGCACGAGATACCGAATGCTGAGCGCCCAGAACAACGTCATCACGGCGACAGAAACCGCCACGCTCAAAAGCATAGACATCACTGGTTGCTGAACGGAAAGCAAAATCTGGTGCAACTCCTTTTCAATCATTTTTGTAGTTGCTTGCGCTGCAGTACCACCATCAGGCAGTCGGGTACTCGGGACGCTTACATGGGTCCTTATCGTCCGATCCAGCCCGGTTCGGCAAAACTGATGTTAGATTAGTAAATCTTCATCTTGGCCCCTATAAATATACTGGCCACCCGGCCAGCTCTTCCCGCCTCCGTCAAGGAGTACTGCTTCCGTGCGCACCAAAAATCGCTGGAACGCATCCAACTTTTGGGTGCCTGAAAATGAATCGAGAAAACCAGCTTATTAACGACCGCTACGAGGCGATGATGTTTGCCAAATCTCCCGAGGCAGCCCGGAAAGCAGCACGCGAACTCGTCCGCGTGGTTCTGGGCGATGACGCCGTTCACCAGCCGCTCGAAGAATCGCTGCGGGAGTGTTGCCGTCGCCTCCGACCCGCCGACGATTCCAAGGAACAGGCACGCTTTGAAGCCGAGTTCATCGAAATGGGCATTTGGCCCAATGTCGAGCATAAACTTGCCGCTGCCTGACTCCCAAGGACTCCTCCATCTTGCCCAGCAGCAGTGAACTTATCTCCCAGTACCTTATTGATGCGTTAGCGGCAGAAAAGGCCTTTGAAGAGCGTCTTCGATCGTTCGCGCAAGAGGGCGACGATGACGAGGTGCAGTTAACTTTCGCCGAGCACGCAGAAGAGACGCGTCTGCAGCTGGATCGGCTCACAAACCGGCTGGCGAGCTTAGGCGCGGCAAAGTCATCCGCCAAGAGCGGGCTTGCGTCTTTTCTCACCCTTGCCCCGGCCATCGCCCAGTCGGGTCACATTGTCGAAGAACGCCTGGTTCAAAACCTGATTACCGCCTTCTGCGTGGAAACCGGCGAATGCGCCATGTATGAGGCTTTAGCTTTAGCTGCCCACGCTGCCGGGGACCGCGAGACAGAGGCGTTGGCGCGGGAAATCCAGGCTGAAGAGCGGCGCGCGGCCGACAGGATCTTTCACTTCCTTCCCAGCCGCTCCAAAATTGCCTTTAATGTCCTGACCGCCGACGAAATTGATCCCGCCGTCGAAACCAGAGCCGGCATGCTTTAACCCGCCTCACAGCGCTATCTTCTATATACGTGAAGAGGCCGCGCAAATACAGCAAAACCAAAGCTGTCAAAGCGATCGCACGCGAACGCGTCGGCAGCCCCAAACCAGCCCGCATCGTTAAAGACAAGTCTCTCCGGTCCGAACCTAAACATAAGAAAAAATTGATCCCGGAGGAGGATTGATTCCGCCCTCTGTTCGCATTGTGGAAGTCGGCCCGCGCGATGGACTGCAAAACGAACCCATTTCCGTCCCCGTAGAGGCCCGTGTCCAGCTCATCGAAAGCCTTGCTGATGCCGGGCTGAAAAGCATTGAGGCAGGTAGCTTCGTCTCCCCCAAATGGGTGCCCCAGATGGCCGAAACGGAGGCTGTTTTAGCTCGCCTGTCCCAACGTGAGGGCGTCCGCTACCCCGTTCTTGTCCCGAACAGCAAGGGGCTGGATGCCGCACTTGCCGCCGGAGCCCGCGAAATCGCCGTGTTCGCCGCCGCTTCAGAAACCTTCTCGCAGCGCAATATCAACTGTTCCATTGAGGAGAGCCTTTCGCGCCTGCGCCCGGTCGTAGAAACTGCACGCTCGCGTGGCGTCCAAGTACGCGGCTATGTCTCCTGCGTGCTCGGCTGTCCATACGAGGGCGAAGTCGGCGTGCCGGCGGTTGTCAGAGTAGCTGCTGACCTGCTCGATTTCGGCTGTTACGAAATCTCGCTCGGCGACACTATCGGCGTCGGCACTCCACTTAAAGCGCAGCAGATGATCGACGCTGTTGCCCGGCGCATACCCATAGCCAATCTCGCCGTTCACTACCACGACACCTACGGCCAGGCGCTTGCAAATGTGCTGGCGAGTCTCGAACTTGGAATCGGCGTAGTCGATAGTTCCGTCGCAGGGCTGGGCGGCTGTCCCTACGCAGCCGGCGCGACCGGAAATCTGGCTACCGAGGATCTCGTTTACATGCTCAACGGCATGCACATCTCAACGGGGGTGAACCTGGATAAACTAGCCCAGGCCGGCTGGAACATCTCCGATACACTGGGGCGGAAACCACAATCGAAGGTCAGCCTTGCCATGCGATCCAGGAGAAACGCGGTTGAATAAGGTTATCGCGAACGCCGACGAAGCCGTTGCACAGATTTTTGATGGCGCGACGGTCATGCTGGGCGGCTTCGGATTGTGCGGTATTCCCGAAAATCTGATCGGCGCGCTGGTCCGCAGGGGAGTGAAAGGCCTGCATACCATCAGCAACAACATGGGCGTGGACGGCTTCGGCATGGGTCTTATGCTTGAAGCAGGCCTCATCGCATCTCACATAGGTAGCTACGTAGGGGAGAACAAGCTGCTCGAATCCCTGGTCATTGCGGGCAAGCTCAAAGTCACTCTCATCCCGCAAGGCACTTTGGCAGAGCGCATTCGCGCTGGCGGCGCCGGCATCCCCGCATTCTACACACCCACCGGCGTTGGCACCGTTGTGTCGGAAGGCAAAGAGATTCGCGTATTCGACGGTCGCCCTTTCGTGATGGAGCGGGCGCTCACCGCCGATTTTGCGCTTATCAAAGCCTGGCGTGGCGATCGCCTTGGCAATCTCGTCTATCGGAAAACCGCGCGCAACTTCAACCCCCTGATGGCAACCGCCGCGCGCATCACCATCGCCGAAGTGGAAGAACTCGTCGAGCCCGGCGAACTCGATCCCGATCACGTCATCACGCCCGGAATTTACGTGAAACAAATCCTTCGCGGTGAGAAGTATGAGGGCCGCATCGAACGTCGAACGACGCGAAAGAATTGAATGCCTGCCCCAACCGATGTTGAAAAGCGAGAGCGCATCGTGCGCCGCGCCGCGCGCGAACTGCAGGACGGCTTCTACGTCAACCTGGGTATCGGTATGCCCACTTTGGTTGCTAATTGCGTTCCGCCCGGTATCGAAGTCACGCTACAGTCGGAAAACGGTATGCTGGGCGTCGGACCTTATCCATTCGAAGGCAGCGAGGATCCCGACCTCATCAACGCGGGAAAAGAAACTGTGACCGAAACGCCCGGCTGCTCGTACTTCTCGAGTGCCGATTCATTCGCCATCATCCGCGGCGGGCACATCGATCTCAGTATTCTCGGCGCGATGGAAGTCGATCAAGAAGGCAATCTCGCCAACTGGATGGTGCCCGGCAAAGTAGTCAAAGGGATGGGCGGCGCCATGGATCTGGTCGCCGGCGCGCGTCGCGTGATTGTCGCCATGGAACACACCACGAAATCCGGTGCACCCAAAATCCTCAATCGCTGCACCTTGCCTATCACGGGACTGAAAGTGGTAAACACGATCATCACCGAACTCGCAGTCATCCAAGTGACCCCGCGCGGTCTCGTCTTGCAAGAATTAGCTCCGGGCGCGACACAGGAACAGGTCCAGGCCGTTACCGAACCGCAGCTCATCCCGGCCGAAATCGTCCGTGCAATGGCATAGGTAACGAGATGCGAGCAGCTGTTTTAGACAAAATAAAGCAGCCTCTGCGCCTGGTGGACGATTATCCGCAGTCATCCCTGCAGCCCGGCCATGTCCTGCTCAAAGTTCGTGCCTGTGGCGTGTGCCGCACTGATCTGCACATCACCGAAGGCGAGTTGCCGCCTCACAAAGATCACCTGATCCCGGGCCATCAGATTGTGGGCGACATTGTCGATGGCGCTACAGCCGCACTGCCTCAAGGCACCCGCGTGGGCGTCTCCTGGGTCGGCGGTGTCGATGGCACTTGCCCGTTCTGCGCGCGCGGCATGGAAAATCTTTGCGACGCGCCAACCTTTACCGGCTATGACGTAAACGGAGGCTACGCTGAATACGCAAGCGCTCGTGCCGATTTCGTTTTTCCACTACCGTCCGAATTGGATGATATGCAAGCTGCTCCATTGCTCTGCGCCGGCATCATTGGATTTCGCAGCATCCGTGTTGCCGAGGTCCAGCCCGGAGAACGTGTCGGCCTGTTCGGATTCGGCGCTTCTGCGCATCTTGCCATTGCTGTCCTGCAGCATTGGAATTGCGAAGTCTACGTTGCGACGCGCGGCGAATCCCATCGCGCACTGGCGCGTTCGCTCCACGCGGCCTGGGTGGGAACCGAACAGGAGAAGCCGCCGCAGCAACTCGATCGCGCCATCACCTTCGCGCCCAGCGGTGATGTGGTCATCACGGCACTCTCCAGTCTGCGCAAAGGCGGTGTCGTCGCCATAAACGCCATCCACCTGGATCACATTCCGCAGTTCGACTATGACAGCTTGCTTTGGGGCGAGCGCCAGATTCGCAGCGTTGCCAATATGACGCGCCAGGACGCGCGCGATTTTCTCGACATCGCCGCCCGCATCCAACTTCGTCCCCAAGTCACGGTCTTTTCACTCAGCCAGGCAAACGATGCGCTTGCGGCCATCAAGCACGATGCCATAGACGGCGCCGCCGTAATCGTGCCTTAGCGCTACATGACCATTGACCAGGCACTGGTCCGGCTGGCAAAGTTTCGCTGGCTGAGTCCCCTCTTTGAAACAGCCACGCGAATCTACCTTTTCTTTCGTCCCTCAGTGCTGCATTTGGATACACCGCACGACGGAGTCATTTCGAAGAGCGTCACGACAATTCAAGGCTGGTACCTGGCAGCATCGGGCCGGCACAAATTTACGCTGCAAACCGGCGGTGTGCCGCTCACTTTTGTCCATGTCGACCGCGCAGACGCCAAGCCTTTGTTCGGGCGCTATGTGCACGGATTTCGCGCCATTGTCGATGCCGACGACATCGCTCTGGCGAATCTAGATCGGAAAACCGAACCCGAACTTCAGCTACTGGCTGACGGCGTAATTGTGGCTTCCAAACGGTTGCGCTTGCTTTCGGATTCCAGCTCCGCGCAAGCTTCGGCAAGTAAGCGGACACGAAAACGCGAGTGGCTGAAAATCCATCTCGCCTGTCCAGGCTGCCATTCCCCCGAGCACACTCTCGAGTTCTCAGCGGAAACAATTCGCTGCGTCAATTGCAACGCTTCATTCGAGAGCAAGGGTAACGCGCTGAACTTCCTGCCTGAGCAGTTCAAACGTCAATTTCAAATTGGCGACTGGGACCAGATCTCCGCGCACGAATATGACGAAGTCGCTCGCGACCTAATCGAAGCCGTCCGTCGTGCCGGCGGTAAAGTGCTGGATTGCGGATCGGGACTGCGCACCGAAGTCGATGAGACGGTCATCTGCCTGGAGGTTGAGTCATTCCCCAACGTCGATGTTCTCGCCGTCAACCAAAAACTCCCGTTTCGCAATGCAGTCTTCGATGCTGTTCTGTCACTCAGCGTGCTGGAGCACGTCACCGATCCTTTCGCCTGCGCCGCCGAACTGGCCCGCGTGCTCAAACCGGGCGGAACGCTCTATTGCACCATCCCTTTCTTGCAACCCGAGCACGGCTATCCGGATCACTACTTCAACGCGACGCGCTCCGGATTAAAACAACTCTTCACTCGCGATCTCGATCTCATCCGCCAATTCGTGCATCCGTCGGGCGAGCCGGTGTGGAGTCTGCATTGGTTCCTGTCCTGGTACTTGCGCGAATTACCGCCCGAAGATCGTCCAGCGTTTCTCGACATGCGAGTGGAGGACTTAGTGGCAGCCAGTCCTCCTGCATCGCTTACTGCACCATGGGTTGCTCATCTCTCACAGAACGGCAAGTGGCGCTTAGCCGCCGGTACCGCCGCGCTCTTCCGAAAACCGTGATGATTTTTCAACCCTCCCAAAGCATCCGAACGCGCGCCTCACTCTCTTCCACGCCTTTCATCACGCCTGCCGCCGCATACAGAGAGGCAGCTTCCTCCCAAAGAGACTTCGCGTGCTCGCGTTCACCTGATTCTTCTCTCAACAGGGCGAAGCCTCTGATGGCATTCGCCACATCCAGATTGGGCGCTTCGCTGTGCTGTCTGTAGATTCTTAACGCTTCTTCGTAGCACGGCCGCGCTTCCTCAAGTGCGCCACTTCCACGGAGAATGTCCGCGACATGCCGAACCGTATGCGCCAGCCTCAGCTCATCGGAAAGCCGCCGATAGATATCCGCAGCTTCGCGGTAATGCTGCAAAGCCATGTTCCGGTCACCCAGATCGCGCTCCATCTGCCCTAAGCCGGTTAACGCTTTGGCCAGCGCATGACTGGCTCCCTGCTCTCGACACGCGGCTACGGCATCAGAGAAGAGTTGCCTGGCGTCCTCGCGTCGCCCCTCTTTCCGGGCGTTATATCCTTCCGCGATCAGCGCATCTGCTCTGTCGACCATGCGCGCTAGCGTATCATTATCTTCCGGCGCGCGACTTGACTTCAGGATCGGCTGTGTCACGCTGGAGTATAGGTATGGCTCGCGGCTGGGAAAGCAAAGATATTGAATCCCAAATGGCGGATGCCACTGAGGCAAGGCAGAAAGGTGCTCCGCAATTGACCCAAGAACAAGTACAGACCGTGCGCGAGCGCGACGCTCTGTTGCTGCATCGTACTCGCGTCGTCGCCGACCTGAACGCAGCCGTAAACCCGGGCTATCGAGAAATCCTGCAGCGCTCCTTGCGCTTCCTGGACGAGAAGCTAGCGTCTCTTGATCCGGCAGACCGTCACTAGCCCGGCTATTCATAAGCCCGGGAACCCGCGCCAATAAACCGGCGTCTTAACACCATAAGAGATTTTGAGTGCCTTCAAGTGCCCGCGTCGCCACTTTGCTTGCGCTCGGCGCGTGTCTTCTTGCAGCGCAAACTCCTGACGACCTTAGCTTTCGGCTTCGGCTGACGAAGGACACGCCGCAATACCTTCCTGACGAGCCGATTGATTTCGAAATTTCGCTTTCCACCAGATCGCCTCAGAAATATTTCGGCGCGTGGACTTCTCTGCAACCGTTCGTTGGCGGCGCCACAGTTCACCTTGAGCCTCAAGCTCGCGCCGTGAACATGCTGTCCTTTACCCAGGGGATCGGCGGGGTCAATCCTGGGTTCCAGCGGCTATCTGACATCCACTCCGATGACCGAGCAAGCCGACCTGACGCAGTGGTACCGATTCGATAAACCCGGGCATTTCCGCTTGTCACTAACGGTCGATTGGGTTTGGCTCGTAAAGACAAAGGACGAAGGCGACGGTAAAGAACATCTTTCGCTGCAGTCAAATGAAGTGGAGTTCGAAGTGCTTCCAGCCGATACCGCTCTGGAAGCGCAGCAACTTGCCTCTACTCTGAACAAAATCGATCATCCCGAAAACGATCAGGCTGCCCAAGCCGCCATGCAGCGGCTAGACCTGATGCAGAGTCCTGCCGCGACTGACGAGAAACTGCGGCGCTTCCTTTCCAACGGCCAAACAAATTGTTCGCCGTTTTACTCGATGCTGCTGCATTCTGCGGCGGTCGATCAGATGGTACCGGCGCTGAAGGTCGCACTAACGAATCCGCTTAACGATCCGCCGGAAGGAATTGTCGAGCTGTTGTCTGAGTTGGAGGTTCGGAAGATTCTGGGCGATCCTTCGCCACAGCCTTCGGATCAAGATGCACAGGAGAAATGGCGGGCCGATTTTGCTAAACGCAACAAATTGCACGACGACTTACTCGCGAAGAACACTGAGCTGCTTCTGAACAGCGTTCGCAATCGTTCCGGACCGCAACGCTTGAACGCGCTCTTTCAGGCATGGTCGAATCTCGAGCGGCACGAAGTTGAAGCGCAAACCCCCTCTGAGCCGCTAGAGCATCTGCGGGAGGAGCTATTGAGCGCCTCAAGTGATCTTTCGCCAGCACAGCAGTCCCAATTCTTAACTACAGATTGGGACAAACTTCCGCATCCTTATTTTCTGCCGCTCATCCGGCGGCTTGCCAATGCGAATGGTCCGTCCGCGTGGGGCCGTGATCAAGCTTTCCAGTATTGGTGTAAGGATTGGCCGGCCGACTGCAGCAAATCAATCCTCACGGCAGCTCTAGAAAAGAGTTCTCGCTTGAGCGTGCAAACCATTCTGCTGCTGGGCGAAGCGGAGCATCCCGAATTGGATAGCGAGTTCAAGCGCCAATTTGCAGATGAAGAATGGATGCGAGCGGATGGCTCTGTGCAACGCACGGCCGCTCTGATCTTGCGTGCGGGCAGCAAGAATGTTGAACACGAAGTCGAGACTTATATGGATGGGAAACTCTCAGCGCAGCAGCACAATTGCGACGTAGATGGTTATTACGTTGGCTATCTGCTTCGCATCGATCCGAAGCAGGGCACAAGCCGACTTCAGCATCATTTGCAAGACAAGCAGCAATATTGCGCCCAACAAGTGCTGAGCGCGCTAGCGGAGGCGGGAAGAGTTCAGACTGCTGTTCCAGTTGTAGTCACGGCGCTAAATGCGCCCAACCTGCAGACCGCCGGTGCTGCAGCTCTCTTCCTGGGAACGGTTGGCCTCGATTCCGCCCGGCCTGCTTTGTTTCAGCGGCTGCAGGCTCTCCGGGGGCAACGGCAGGAGAAGATAGCTGAGCTTGGCGGCTCCGAACGGTTTCGGGGACCTCAGATTTCGGGTGATCCCAATTGGGCTGTGACGGAGTTTGAGTGTCAGCTTGTCTCAGCTATCGCGCACGCAAAAAACTGGGCTTTGACGCCAGAGGAGAAACAGCTCATCGAGAGCGGTTGCTTCACCGATCAATGCAAAGAAATGGCGCAAGGGAAAAGCTGGTTCAACTTCTGACGCGCTGTCCTGTTGTACCCTCAAGAAAACCGATCCACAAATCACTTCAGGAGCCATCTTGAACCGGCTGATTCTCGCGCTCTTGCTGAGCTGTCCGCTATTGGCGCAAAACTCTGTACCCGAAATCGCGTATGATTCCGTCCCTGATTTCCTAAAGCTACCGCCCGACCTTTACCTGGGCGAGGTCGCCGGCGTGGCCGTGAATTCCAAAGGTCACGTATTCGTCTTTTCACGCGGCAGTACGACCGGTCCGGCTTATGGCGCTGCAGCAGCCCAGTTGATCGAGTTTGATCGAACCGGCAAATACCTGCGCGAGATCGGCAAGAATTTATACGCTTGGTCCTACGCCCACGCCGTGCGCGTCGATCGCGAGTGACAACATTTGGGCCATCGACAAAGGATCCGACATGATCATCAAGTTCAACCCGCAAGGTCGAGTCGTGATGGTGTTTGGGCGTAAGAAGGAGGCATCGGACGAAAACGAAGGTCCGTGGACTCACGTGAATCCTCCGCGACCGGCCGTTGACGGCCAATTCCGCCAACCCACTGATGTCACCTGGGATCCAAGCGGCGACATCTTCATCAGCGACGGTTACATCAACTCGCGCATCGCGAAGTACGACAAGAACGGCGATTGGGTGAAACAGTGGGGCAAGCCCGGCAAAAACTCAGGCGAGTTCAGCACACCCCATAGCATCGCCGCCGACGCGCAAGGGAACATCTACGTGGCCGATCGCGGCAACTCGCGCATTCAGGTATTCAATCCCGACGGAACATTTCTTCGCGAAATCAGAATCGACGTGCCGGCTCCCGCGGACGCGCAACCCTGGATGGGCAATCGCCCCGGCCCCGAGACCACCGGAACCATGCAACCTGGCTCGCCTTGGGCCATCTGCATCACGCCCGGTCCGCATCAATATCTGTACAGTGCCGACGCCTTCCCCGGCCGCATCTACAAACTGTCGCTCGATGGGCGCGTCCTCGGAATGTTGGGTCGAACCGGTCGCCAGCCAAAACAATTCGGCTGGATCCATGAACTCGCCTGCCCGTCCGAAAATGAGTTGTATGTGGCGGAATTGCTGAACTGGCGCATACAGAAGCTCATTCTGCATCCGTGATTCCCCCGGGCATAGAATACGCGTATGTTTCGCGTGATCGTCTTGCTCGCTTTCGTCGGCTGTAGTCTTCCTTCCGGCGCCACAGCGCAGTCGCAAGTTGTCGATATCATAGTCCACTCGCCCGGACTCGAGCACAATCTCCTGGGCGATCCAGCCGACCAGCCCGTCTCCATTTATCTTCCCGACGCATACAACAAGCAGCCCGACCGGCGCTTTGCCGTGCTCTATTTTCTGCACGGGTTTTCAGATCGCACTCCCAGGCATGAGGCCACCGAATTCTTTCATCACGCGATGGACCAAGCCATCGCCAACGGCGCCGCGCCCGTCATCATCGTTTTACCCAACGGGATAAATAAGTACCTCGGCTCGTTCTACGCAAACTCAAGCACCACCGGCAATTGGGCCGACTACATCGTGCAAGACGTCGTCGGATATGTGGACAGCCACTATCGCACCCTGGCTTCCTCGGAGCACCGCGGCATCGCGGGACATTCCATGGGCGGGTATGGCGCTCTCACACTCGCATTCCGTCATCCCGACGTGTTCAGCGTTGTCTACGCAATGAGCCCGTGTTGCACCGACCTGGTCGGAGATCTTGGACCCAGTAACACCGCCTGGCCTATCATTAACGCGCTGAAGTCACCCGATGAAGTTCCGCAAGCGTTGAAGCAAGGTCAATTCTTCGTCGCCGCGAACAGCGCCATGGCAGCATCGCTCGCCCCGAATCCAAACGCGAAACTTCTCGGCGACTTTCCGTTTACTGTGGACAAGGGAAACGTGAACACAAATCCCGCGGCGTTCTCGCGCATCGCATCCAACATGCCTGCAAATATGGTCATCCCTCTACTGCCGAATATCGTCAAGTTGAAAGCAATCTTCATCGAATACGGCGCCCAGGAAAACTTCACGCACATTATCATCGGGGCGCAAGAGCTTTCGCAGCGGCTCGGCCAGGCTGGAGTCTCCCACACCCTCGAGGTGTTCCAGGGCGACCACGGGAACCATATCAGTCAACGCATTTCCGAACGCATGCTGCCTTGGATGTCGCAACAGATTGGCCGCTGAAACCCTTCGCACAGATTTTCTATGAATGCCGCTGTCGTCCATTCCTTTGAAGCACCTCCACGGTACACATCTTTTGATGAACCGATCGCATCCGAATCAGAGTTACTGGTCGAGGTAATCGCAGCCGGACTGCATCCGATTGTCAAGTCGCTGGCGAACGGAACTCATTACGGCAGCACGGGCGAATTGCCCTTCATACCAGGAGTTGACGGCGTAGGACGTCTTCCGGATGGCTCGCTCGTCTATTTTGGAGGCGCAAGACCTCCATTTGGAACCTTCGCAGAGCGCGCTCTCGCCTCCCGGAGCATGTCGCTGCCGTTACCGGCTGGTCTAGAGCCCGCAACCGCGGCCGGTATGGCAAACCCGGGCATGTCTTCCTGGGTCGCACTTACGGCGCGCGCCAGATTTGTTCCCGGCGAAAACGTTCTGATACTCGGCGCAACCGGTCTCGCCGGTCAGCTCGCAATTCAAATCGCCAAGCACTTGGGCGCGCAGCGCGTCGTCGCAGCCGGCCGCAATCCCGAAGTCCTCGAAACACTCCCTCAACTCGCCGCGCGCGTCCGTTTTATTCAGATCGGTGATCCAGCCGGAAAGACAATCTCCCTTGCCGCCGCAACCCTGCGCAGTTCGGCCATTGAGCTTCTGGGCAGTGGCTTCGGCAGCGCGTCCATGGATCAGATCTTCGCCGCGCTCCGCGACTTTTTCCATGCCGCGGCAACTTCGTCCTTCAAACTCAACATCAAACCTGTTCCCCTGCGGGATGTCGAAGCACTCTGGAACTCTCCCGAACGCAAGGCGCGGCTCGTCTTCCTTCCCTAATGCCTGATTGAGTCTGTCGCCCCCCAAACCGCCAAGGAGCATAAGGGTCTTGACGGGACACTCGGAATCCGTTATAACGGAAAGCGACTGTGAAGGACGATCTCGACCGCTTCTTGCCTCTCCCGCAAGCGGCCTTCCACATCTTACTGTCTCTGGCTGCTGAAGAGCGCCACGGATACGGAATCATGCAAGATGTGGCTCGCCAGTCAGACGGCCGCTACAAATTAGGTCCCGGCACGCTTTATGACAACCTCCAGAAGCTGTTGAGGGACCGCCTTGTTGAAGAAAGTGAGAATTCCTCAACGGGCGCCGAGTCCAGACGCCGCTACTATCGCTTGACTAAGTTTGGCCGGCGTGTGCTTACAGCCGAGATCGTGCGTCTGGAAGAAGCAATTCGTGAAGCCAAACTACATCTGCGGCTTCCAAGGATCGTAACGTGATCAGAATTCTTTATCGCGCTTTACTTTGGCTGCATCCGCCTTCATTTGAAGAGCGTTTCGGAGAAGAATTCCTGTGGATCTTCGATGAACGGCGAGCGTGCGAAACCGGAATAGCGCTTGTCTTCGATTGCTTTGTTTCTCTTGCCAGGCAATGGATTTTCCGCACCGGTCTCTGGAAATTCGGCGTCGGCGTCATGGTAAACCTGCTTCTCGGTTTTCGATTATTGTTTGGCGTCTGATTGGGGATGCGAAAGGTAGAAAGACAATGGCTCAAACCAGTGAAACCGTAAGCACATCAAGCCAGCCCGGTAAGCCCCGGCTCGTTATAGGCTGGGTCCTCTGTGTGCTCCTCGCATTTGTTTTTGTGATGGTGGGCGGCATGAAGCTTCTAGGCAAACCCATCATGGTGCAGGAGTTCAATCAGGTGGGGCTCGGACAATGGTTCCGATACTTCACCGGCACTCTGGAAGTGGTCGGCGGGATAGGCTTACTGATTCCGAAGTTCAGTCGCTGGGGTGCGCTGCTGCTTGTACTGGTGATGGTCGGCGCCCTCATCGCGCATTTCACCGTCCTGCATAGCCCGCCGACCTTAGCCGCTATTTTGCTGGTGCTCGCCGCTCTCACTGCCTCGCTTCGCCATTGAGCAGCGGGAGTAGTTGGGGATACCATAGTTCTGAGGTATCGATGCACCCCCATTCGCGTTCGAATCCCACCCGTCGAGACATATTAGCCGCAGCCGGTGCAGTTGGCGCCGCGGCGCTCAGTTCCACCAGCCTCCTCAAAGCCGAGGCTCCCTCCAGCAGCGTGGCTATCGTCCGCTGCCGTGATTATAAAGACTTCTCAACTTGTCTCGCCAGCGGCTTTGACCAGATCGGCGGCATTAACAAACTCGTGCGCGGCAAGACGGTTGCGCTGAAAGTAAACCTCACGGGCAATCCGAAGAATTGGCCGCTCACGCCCGATCTGCCGTACCGCACCAACGGCCAGACTATCGCCAACACCGTGCATCTTCTCGCCAAAGCGGGAGCGCAGCGCGTTCGCATCATCGAGAGCTTCTTCCCCGCCGACCAGGATCCTGCGCTCTGGGGGCGTTACGGAATCGACGTAAATGCCATTAACAACCTCGGCGTGAAGGTCGATTGGGAGAACGTGCAGAACCTCGGAAAGTACAAACAGTATGTGCGCCTCAAAGTGCCCTGGGGCGGTTACATGTACCCGGCCTACTATCTAAATCAAGCCTTCACCGAATGCGACGTCTACGCTTCGCTCTCCAAGCTGAAGAACCATTGGCTCGGTGGCGTCACCATGTCGATGAAGAACAATTTTGGCGATACGCCCTGCTCGCTCTATGGCAGCGATTGCGGTTCCAGTGGTAACGAGCGCCCAACATCCGAGCGCGGCGCCGTCCTGCACGAAGGCAAGACAAAGGCGCCTTCGGGCGTCGATGCGGAACTGCATCCCGATTCGCCGCGCGATCCCGGTTATCGCGTCCCGCGCGTCACGGTCGATCAAGTAGGCATCCGTCCAGTGGATCTCGCCATCGTCGACGGAGTGGAAACCGTGCGCGGCGGGGAAGGCCCCTGGCTTCCCGGTCTGGAACGTATGATGCCGGGCGTGATCCTTGTTGGACGCAATCCGGTTTGCGTGGACAGCGTCGGCATGGCCGTTATGAGTTACGACCCGCGCGCCGATCGCGGCACATCGCCTTTCATTCGCGGCGACAACATGCTGAAAATGGCCGAGGCGGTTGGCATCGGAACCACGGATCTCAATCGGATTGAGGTCGTCGGCATGAGCATCAAAGACGCCCGCATCGACTTCGGGCCGGGCGCCGTGGGAAAGAAACTCAGCGAGCTTCGCTCATAATCCGTCCAGCGGCGTTCAGTCGGAGACCTCGTTGATCAGTCGTCGCGCGGCAATCTCCGCGCCATCGGTGCGCACCGACGCTGCGACTGAGCGCGCACGGGCCGCCACGTCGGGCCCCAGCGTTTGACTGAGCGCTTCGATCAGCGAGTCGGCAGAGGGCGCGCCGGGCGCGTGTGCGGTTCCAATCCCCAACTCTTGGACTCTCTTTGCCCAGTAATGCTGGTCGTACATCTGGGGCACGACCACCTGGGGTGCTCCGGCCTGCGCGGCAGCGGTAGTGGTGCCCGCGCCACCGTGGTGTACTACAGCGGCAACCCGCCTGAAGAGCGCCTGCAAGTTTACTTCCCCGATAGAAAAACAGTCGGGTTCGTTGTCGGGAAGTGTCATGCCGGCCCACCCACGCGATACGATTGCACGGCGGCCGACCGCGCGAGCGGCCTTAATGATCGTCTGGCTCACGTCCTGTGGAGCTCGCATACTACCGAAGCCGAAGTACACGGGTGGCTCGCCGGAGTCGAGGAACGTCTCCAGCTCTAAAGATAGTTGCCTCTGGTCCGAACGAATCCAGGCGCCTGTCTGGACCACATCCAGGTCCGCGGTCTCGGGCCATGGCGCCAACGTCTGGTCGGCGGCCAGCCACGGTCGCTCGCTGAAGATGTGGCTCCGCACGTCGGAGACCGGCGCCAAACCGGCGTCCGCCCGGTGGGAGTTGATAGCTGCCGCCCATTGGTCGTTCCAGCGTTTCGCGTCCTGAGTCCAGAGCGTCCGATTGTCGGCCTTGCCGTCCGTTGCAGGCTGTGCCCGCGACGGTAATGGGGGAGGCGCGTGGTGTGGGGATGGCAGAGTTATCGGGCACCAGGCCGCGTATACGTAAGGGACTCCCATCTGCTCTGCAACCGAGTGAAGGGCGGGTTGTAGCGCCATGCCCGCCACCAAAACGTCACATCCCCTGGCTGCGGGCGTGATTGCCTCGAACTGGCCGGCTACAGTGTCTTCTATCAGCTGACGAAGCTGCTCTGGCGTTGGCGGGGCCTGCGTGGCTGATTGGTTGGGTGCCGCGGTCTGGCGCACCTCGGGTCCGACCGGCACGAACGGAATCCCGAGAGTGCCAATCCATTCGCGGAAATCAGGCGGCGCGCAGATACGGACTTCCTGGTCAAGCTCGATCAACTGCAATGCCAACGCCACTAGTGGCTGGACGTCACCACGAGACCCGATGGTCGACAGCAGCACACGCATGGGAACCCTCTTTGGTAGGAACGCAGTGAATTATAGCTTCCTGGGTATCGGATTGCAGGCCGCTTGCCCATGTTACTCGGATCCGTGCCTGAGGCCGTAATACAGCACTAAGTTCTCCCGCGCGCCTCCGCAAACTTGCGCTTCAGACCCTTCAAAATGCGCTCGCTTAGAGTGCCAAATGGCTGGTCGGTGGTAATGTACGTCCACGTTGCTCCGCGTTCAAAACGCTCGGCATCGCGGAAATGCACCACGCCATTCTCAATCGCGGCTGCCGCGAACGTCTCCGCTATCTCATCTCTCAGGCACTGACAGAAATCGGCGTAGATCTCTTCAACGCCAGCCAGGAACTTGTGCAGCGGGTCGCCTCCGCTCCAGGAGGCCCAGTGGATGCCGTCTCGCATTTCACTCACATTCGCCAGATAATCGGCCCAAAGTTCGTCGATAAGCGCCAGCGCCATTTCCCGCCCCGTTTTTTCGACGGCATCCGCGCCTGCCTTATCCACCAACTCCGCGTATCGCTCTTCAGCCAGCAGCGAGCGAATGCTCCATTCGTTCGAAGTGAGGATCTCGCGTCGCAACTTGTAAACGTCCCGCCGATGATACTCAACCACCGAATCGTACTTCCAGAGAGTCTGTCGAATTTCCAGGTTCTGGCTTTCCGCTGTGCGTTGAACACTGTCGATATCCGGATTGTTCGCAATGCCGAATCTGACCAGGAGATCGTCTTCCAGACTGACGAAGAACCGGGATGTGCCCGGATCGCCCTGCCGGCCCGCGCGGCCGCGTAGTTGATTGTCGATTCGCGCCGCCTCGTGGCGGGTCGTGCCCAACACATACAGCCCGCCAAGCTCTAAAACCTTCTCTCGATTTGCGGGCGGATTGCCTCCTAGAATGATGTCCGTTCCCCGCCCCGCCATATTCGTCGAGATCGTCACCGCTCCCGAACGCACCCGCCTGCGCGACAACCTGCGCTTCAGCTTCGTCATTGCGCGCGTTCAACACAGCATGCGGCACATTCGCCATGTGCAGCCGCGCACTCAATGCCTCCGATTCCTCCACACTCGCCGTGCCCACTAAGATCGGGCGGCCGCTCGCATGCACTTTTCGGATCTCTTCAATAACCGCGCGCGCTCGCGCCTCTTTATCGGCATATACGACATCTGGCAAGTCCTGCCGAATCACCGGACGATGCGTCGGAATCACCGTCACCGGCAGCTTATATATCTTCCAAAGTTCATCGGCTTGCGTCGCCGCGGTCCCGGTCATTCCGCAGACTCGCTCGTACATCCCAACCAGGTTCTGCACCGTTATGGAACCGAGTATGCGCCCCTGCGTCTTCAGCCGCACTCGCTCTTTTGCTTCCAGCGCCGACTGCAATCCCGCCGGCCAGCGCCGATTCTCGGCAATCCGGCCCTTGAACTCATCCACCAACTCGATCGCGCCGTTCTTCACCACATAATCCACATCCCGCTTCAGCAAGGCATGCGCATGCAGGGCATCCAGTACCGCGGTCAAGACGCGGAGATTTCGTTCCTCGAACAGATTTCCGCAACGGAACACTCGTTCCACAACCTGTATGCCCGCATCCGTCAACTGCGCATTGCGCCCGAACTCATCTAAACCGTAGTGAATCCCGCGGCGAAGCTGAGGGACCAGCGCATCGGCCCTGTGTGCGGGCTCCGAGTCTTCGTCCGCTCCACCTGCAATCACCAGCGGAATTCGCGCCTCGTCAATCAGAATGGAATCGGCCTCATCAATCACCGCGAATGCAAATGGCCGCTGCACCAATTCCTCAGTGGTTCGCGCCAATCCATCCCGCAGATAATCGAATCCCACCTCGTTCGCCGTTGCATACGTCACATCGGACAGGTACGCCGCGCGCCGATCGTCCGCAGCCATGTTCTGCGAAACGTAAGCGACAGACATCCCGAACCACTGATAAATTCCACTCATCCACTTAGCATCGCGGCGGGCAAGATAATCGTTCGCAGTCAGCACGTGTACGCCCCGTCCCTTTGCCGCGTACCAGACAATCGCAGGCACAGCCGCGAGAGTCTTGCCTTCACCGGTCTGCATCTCCGCAATATGTCCACGCTGCATCGCCAGTGCGCCCTGCAGTTGCACATCGAACATCCGCAACCCGAGCACACGCTCTGCAATCACGGCTGTCACGGCGAATATTTCAACCACATCGTCGCCAGCGCGCGCCTCTCTCGCCGCTGACCTGACTTGCTCGTCGCTTAGCCCGGACAGCTCCTGCCGCCTTCTTAAAATTGCTTGTAGGTCGCCCTTAGGCTCGCGCTGAGCGACACCAAAGGGACGTAATAGTCTCCTGAAAGACACCAGTCCTCTCCTTTTCGCCTTGCTTGAAATTGTTTTGTTGTGACTACGCGAAGAGAGAAAAAGTGGGAGGGGGTCGCTCAAACAGAACGGCCGCGTCCGGCTGGGGCTTGATCCATGACGCGTATACAGGTACGCCTTGCCGGATTTCGGTCCTCCGCCGAAGTCGTGCGGCTTCCTGAGCCTGCTGTTCTGCCCTACTAACAGAGCGCAGCAGTACGTACTTCATTGCCGCTCGTGCCATTCCTTAGAGCATCTCACAAATGGCGCGCCTGGCTCGATGTGCTCGACGATGTTTTTTAGCGCGCCCAGGCGCTCCTTCGACTCCACCATCAATAGATCTACGCTCATTTCACGCCCGACCTCAGCCGTCAATTCGCCTAGTCCATCATCTTCACCACAGCGGGATAAATACTGATCTGCGGCGCATCCTGCTTAATGCGCAAGGATGATCCTATCTTCGCTACCAAACCCTTGCTGCCCGGTTCTGCTTCAGTAACCATAAGAAAGCGTTCTGCTCGCCTCGCAAGCCGGCGAATGCGAGAAAGCGGGTGTTCCGGGAAACTTTTGTCGTACTTCTCGTCATCCGATATCACAAAGCAGAGATCTGCCCTCTTCTGCGGCTCATAGCGCTCAAAGCTCCATTCGATCGGTATTTATTTGGCTTCCAACTGGCGCCTCTCAGAGTCACCGGCGCTGCGCATTAAGTCGCTAATCACAATCGCCTCCCGGACACCGGTAAAGTTCCCCTCTGTGCCTTGAATCACCAGCTCAAGGGCGCCTCGCTCCAACGTCGCATGAGATCAACCCTGCACCATGCACCCCAACAATTCGCTTCGCAAATCGCCGCACCGCCTCGATGTTCGCCAGCTCTGGGAGCGAACCTAATTCATCCAGATAGCGCACCGACATCTCGTCGCCGGCGATCGTTTGCCACTTCGCGGCGTCTTGTGTTGCCGTGTCGCCAACCGGGTACCATCCAGTCAAATCCAAAGTTACGTTCATCAGCCGCGGAGCTCTTCCTCGCTATCATTTCAGAGGTATTCTGCCTATGTCTTTCATCGCCCTCGACGAACTCGAGACTCAACACCTTCCCGCTCCCGTTCCCTACGCTGTCCTGACCCCCGGCCAACCAGAACCCCTGCCCTTGTGTATTTTCCTCATGGGCGGGGGCGGCACACGCGAAGTCTTATTCGATCTCCAGCCACTCTTCGATCAATGGTGGAACAACGGTGCCGTTCCCCCCATGATCCTTGCAACCCCTACTGCTGCTCTCGACTACTACTTGGAAGATCCAACCGGCCCGATTCGTTGGGATTCTTTTCTCGCAAACGAATTCATCCCCCACCTCCGCTCCAACTTCAACGTCAATGCGTGTGTTATCGCCGGCATCTCCGCTGGCGGATACGGCGCGCTTAAGCTCGCCTTCGCCCATCCGCATCTTTTTGAAGCCGTCGCCGCTATGCAACCCATGCTCGAACCCGGCCTTCGCGAATCCGACGTCGGACTCCGCAACCGTCTCCATCACGCGGGTGGCGGTCCACCACAGTTGATAGGTCCCGCGCGTGACCCTCTACTTTGGGAATCAAATAACCCCGCCAACCGCGCGCGTGAAAACGCGCAAGCGATTCGCGACTCCGGCCTCGCCATATACCTCGACGCCGCCGAAAACGATTTCCTCAACGCCCAAGACGGCGCCGAATTTCTCCATCGCCTGCTCTGGGATTTAGATATTTCTCACGAGTATCGCCTGCTTCGCGGCGCCGATCACGGCGGTCCCAGCATGCGGCCACGCCTCTGCGCCATGTTCGGCTGGTTTGCGTCGGTCTGGGTGCAAGTAGCGCTAAATCTCGATGAGGAGCAGAGCGCGGCTGCCTGGCTGCAAACCGGAATGCAAGGGAAACCGCCGGCGGGTGCAACCACCACGCAAGCGTTCATCCAATTTCTTCGGAGCAGTTTCGAACCACTCCGCGCTCAAGCCGCTGCCACGGATCCAACCACGAAGCGCCGCTTCGGCGTGCTGTAAATACGGCGGATTTCGTAATGGTAGAGTTGCCTCGCTTATCCACTGAAGGACAATCGAAACGATGAGTACAACGACGGTTTCCCCCGTCTCTCCAATCGCGACGCACACCGACCGGCCCATAAAAAATGCCTGCACACACGCTGGCATGCTGGCCCTTTCGCTGGCTGCGCTGGGCGTAGTCTTCGGTGACATCGGCACCAGCCCCCTCTATACTCTTCAAGCGTGCTTAGCCACCGCCGGCGGCAAGCAGGTGCGAGCCGAAGATGTTTTCGGCATCCTCTCGCTCATGGCGTGGGCTCTTATCCTGGTCGTCAGCATCAAATATCTCTACTTCATTCTTCGCGCCGATCATCACGGGGAAGGCGGCATCTTTGCTCTCCTCGCGCTGGTTCCCGAGCGTTTTCGCGCCAATGCCGCTCGTCATGGGCGTGTCACGGGAATCGCCTTGCTCGGCGTAATCGGCGCCGCTCTGCTCTATGGCGACGGTGTAATTACACCTGCTATCTCGGTACTCAGTGCCGTCGAAGGTCTCACGGTGGTGAGCGCCGCTTTTAAGCCCTGGATCGTCCCGCTCACCTGCATCATATTGATCGGGCTATTCGCCATTCAACGCCGCGGAACCGGCAATGTGGGCCGCCTCTTCGGCCCCATCATGGTCGTCTGGTTCGCAACTATGGCGTTCCTCGGTATATGGCACATCTCGCAATATCCTGAGATCCTGCAAGCAATTTTTCCCACGCATGCCCTTTTCTTTTTTGTGCGGCACGGTTTCCACGGGTTCTTGATTTTGGGGTCCGTTGTCTTAGTCGTGACCGGCGGCGAGGCGCTATATGCGGACCTTGGCCATTTTGGACCCGCCCCCATCCGGCGCGCTTGGCTTTGGCTGGTTTTCCCCGCACTACTGCTCGGCTATCTCGGTCAAGGCGCGCTTGTCCTATCGCATCCGGCGGCCAGTGAAAATCCTTTTTTCGATCAGGTCCCGGTCGGTCTTCCCACCATCGCCCTGGTGATCCTTTCCAGCGCCGCCACGGTGATCGCTTCGCAGGCTCTCATCTCCGGCGCCTTCTCGCTCACCCGCCAGGCTATGGTGCTCGGCTACTTCCCCAATGTCACCGTGCATCACACGTCTGAACAGACTGAGGGCCAGATCTATATTCCTGAAGTGAACGCGCTGCTCGCCATTGGCTGCCTGCTCCTCGTACTGACTTTCCGTGAGTCCGTCAAACTCGCCGCCGCATACGGTATCGCCGTCACCGGCACCATGGCCATAACCTCAGTGCTGTTCTTTTTCGTCACCCGATACGTCTGGAACTGGCCGTTGTGGAAGGCCGCCGCGCTTCTGGTCTTCTTTCTATCCTTCGACATCCCATTCCTGGTGGCGAACGTCTTCAAGTTTTTCCAGGGCGGCTACGTGCCCGTTCTCATTGGCGCCTCACTCATTGCGGCCATGCTGATCTGGAACCGCGGCCGCACATTCCTGGCGGAACAGTACGCCACTAAATTCCCCACCTTTGAATTCGTCCGAGGAACAATTCAGCATTGCCTGTCGCATCGCGTTCCGGGTACGGCGGTTTTTATCGCGCCCAGCCCGGATCATATTCCGCCCATCCTGGTGCATTTCGTCGAGCGTTGCCGCTCTCTGCACGAGACGGTCATTTTACTGACCGTGTGCACGGAAGTAATTCCCAAACTGCCGGCGGATGAGAAATATCAAATCACAAACTTGGGCGACGGCTTTTGGCGCATCGTGTTGCACTTCGGCTATATGGAACATCCGTATGTTGTCGACGCGTTGCAACACGTGATGGACAACGAACACTTGCCCATCGATTTCCAGGAAATTACGTACTACGTCGGCCACGAAACCCTGAAAACACCGGAGTCGGGCAGTCTGGGCAAAATAGCCGAAAAAATCTTTGCGTATCTGCAGCGCAACGCCGTGGACGTAGAGAGCACCTTCGGCTTACCTCCTCGCCAGGTAATCGAAATCGGCACCCAAATCGACTTGTGACGGGATGCCTTAGCTGTTGACGTCCTTGAGCATCGCGCTAATCTCTCCTGACTTCGCCGCTTCATTCGCGAAGCTGAAGGTGCCGCGCTCGCGCATCTCCCGCGCGCCCCGGAGAAATGCACCCAGAGCGGTGCGGCAAAGAGCGCTACCAACGCTCACGCGCCTGACTCCCAGCCCTGCCAGCACGCTTAGGCTCAGCGGAACGCATTCGAGGCCCATCAGAACGTTCACCGGCCGGTCTACGGAGCGGACCACCGCGGCAATTTCATCCTGGCTGGTAAGGCCAGGCGCATACAAAACATCTGCGCCTGCCTCTTGATACGCTTGCAGCCGCGCGATTGT
Organism: Terriglobia bacterium; assembly: GCA_963758445.1. Lineage (GTDB taxonomy): Bacteria > Acidobacteriota > Terriglobia > Bryobacterales > Bryobacteraceae > Bog-105. The sequence continues at coordinate 422,811 of CAVWVR010000019.1, read as the reverse complement.
GTCGTTAAGGTCAGGTCGTCCGTGCAAATAATTTTCTGCGCGCCCAGTCAGCGTGAAAGTAAACGATAAGGACTGCGCCGCCGCTGCCGCAGCTCGGATTCGATCCGCTGCATATTCCTTTTCATAGATGGGACGCTCCGGATCTCCTGTCGCATCTTCAATAGACCCGCCGACAACACCTGCACTCGCCGCAAGCGCGATCGTTTCTTCGACAACTTTGGGCTCATCTCCGAACCCGTTCTCGAGATCCGCGCTCACGGGCAGGTCCGTAGCAGCCGCAATCTCGAAAATGTTTCGCATCACCTTGTCGCGCTCAAGTGTATTGTCCAACTGCCCGGCCGAAAACGCAGAACCCATGCTAGTGGTTGCCAGCGCCTCGAATCCCAGATATGCGAGCAGCCGCGCGGTACCGATGTCCCACGGATTGGGAATAATGAAAGCGCCGTCGCGCTGATGCAGCGCCCGAAAGGCGCGCCCCTTTTCCAACTGAGTCAACATGGTCCCGCCAGCACCTGCCTATTGCAGCGGCAGTTCGCCGTTCTTCGGCAGTTCTTCCTCCGACTCCGGAATCACTGAAGCCGCAGCCACCTGGTCGCCCTCATCCATGCGCACCAATCGGACACCCTGCGTAGAACGGCCCGCTTGCCGGATCTCACCCGACTCCAGCCGGATAATCTTACCGTCCTTGGTGATGATCATCAAGTCGGTATTTTCCTTAACTGAGAGAACCGCCACCACTTTGCCGACCTTGTTAGTTGTCTTCATGTTGATGACGCCCTTGCGCCCGCGGCCCGTCAACCGGTAGCTCTCCAGGTCAGTGCGCTTGCCGAAACCGTTTTCAGAAATCGACAATATGAGCCCGTCCTTTTCAACCACCAGCAGGCCAATCAGATAGTCGCCTTCCTCCAGATCCATCGCCCGGACCCCGCGCGCCTGCCGCCCCATGGCGCGAACGTCTTCTTCGCTGAATCGAATCGCCATACCTTCGTGCGATCCCAGGAAGATATAGTTTTCGCCACCCGTAATCGCCGCGCCTAACAGCTCATCGCCCTCGTCCAGCGCCAGCGCAATGATGCCGCGCGAAAGCGGGTTATCGAATTCCGTCAGCTCGCACTTCTTCGTCACGCCCTGGCGCGTCACCATGATGATGAACTTGCCGGGGACAAACTCCTTCACCGGCAGAAACGCCTTGACGGCTTCATCCGGCTGCAGGCTAATAAGACCCGAGACGTGTTTGCCCTTGCCCGTCGTCGCCGCGTCCGGAATCTCGTAAATCTTCAGCCAATACACCCGGCCCATGTTCGTGAAGATGAGCAGATACGCATGCGTCGACGCAATGACAAGGTGCTCCACCACGTCTTCCGATCGCGTGCCCATGCCGATGCGTCCCTTGCCGCCGCGCGACTGCCGCCGGTAGGTATCCACCGAAGTGCGCTTCAGATAGCCGCCGCGTGAAACCGTGACCGCGACGTCTTCCATCTGCACCAGGTCTTCCAGCCGAATCTCGCCCGTGTCCTCGATGATCTCGGTCCGGCGCACATCGCCGAAGTCCTTCTGAACTTCCTTCAGTTCCTTAATAATCAGGTTCTTCAACACCTTCTCGGAACCAAGAATCTCCAGGTACTCCGTGATCTGAACCTGAATGCGCTCCAGTTCGTTCAAGATGTCCTGCTGCTGCATGGCGGTCAACCGCTGCAACTGCAGCTCAAGAATCGCCTGCGCCTGGCGCTCGCTGAACTCGAACCGCGCTACCAATCCGGCGCGTGCTTCCCGGGCTGACTCCGACCCCCGAATCAACGCAATCACGGCATCGATGTTGTCGAGAGCTTTCCGGAACCCAAGCAGAATGTGCTCGCGGTCGCGCGCTTTTCGCAGCAGAAAGTCGGTGCGCCGGCGCACCACGTCCGCGCGATGTTCCAGGAATCGCTTCATGACGTCGATCAGGCCCAGCTCGCGCGGTTGCCCGTTCACAATCGCCAGCATGATCACGCCGAAGCTCACCTGCATCTGCGTCTGCTTGTACAGGTTGTTCAGCACCACTTCGGCCTGCTCGCCGCGCTTCAGTTCGAAGACAATGCGCATGCCATCGCGGTCGCTCTCATCGCGCGCGTCGGAAATGCCTTCCAGCTTCTTCTCGCCCACCAGTGCCGCCACGTGCTCAATCAGCCGTGCCTTGTTCACCTGGAACGGAATCTCCGTCACCACGATCGCTTCGCGATCTTTGCCGATCTTCTCGGTTGCCGCCTTGGCACGCAGTTTCAGGCTTCCCCGCCCGCGCGTGTAATAGTCCAGAATTCCCTGCCGTCCCAGAATGAAGCCGCCCGTCGGAAAATCCGGCCCCGGCACCATTTCGAGGATCTTCGCCAGCGGAGTATGCCGATCGTTGATCAGCGCAATGCAGGCGTCGATGATCTCTCTCAGATTGTGAGGCGGAATATTCGTCGCCATGCCCACCGCAATGCCCGAAGAGCCATTGATCAGAAGGTTGGGAACGCGAGTGGGCAGAATCTCCGGCTCCATCTCGCTGTCGTCATAGTTGGGCCGGAAATCGACCGTCTCCTGATCGATATCCTCCAGCAGCGCGCCCGCAATCCGCGTCAGCCGCGCTTCCGTGTACCGCATCGCCGCTGGCGGATCGCCATCTACCGAGCCGAAGTTTCCCTGCCCATCCACCAGTGGATAGCGCAACGAAAACGGCTGCGCCATGCGCACCAACGAGTCGTACACCGGCGTATCGCCATGCGGGTGAAATTTGCCCAGGACTTCGCCCACGATCTTGGCGCATTTGCGCGTTGGGCGGCTGAAATTCAGCCCCATCTCGTGCAGCCCGAACAGAATGCGCCGATGGACGGGCTTTAGACCATCGCGCACATCCGGCAAAGCGCGCCCAACAATTACGCTCATCGCGTAATCGAGGTACGAACGCTTCATTTCGTCTTCGATATTGGTGGGAATTAAATTTTTGTTGTCGCCGGGCGGAAATAAACCGCCGCCTTTTGACCCGTCCTGATCGGCCAAACAGAGCTCCTGGGAAACGCCGTCATGCTAGCGGCAAGTTATTGCAGCGGCAAGACTTAGCGCCTAATTCGATTTCTCCATTGTAGCATTTCCAAGCCCCCGTTTCCAACCCTTGCAGAGTTTCGCAACCTAGTGAAAACAAAAGTCATCCTATACCTAGCTAAGCTTGGAATATCCCACCTAAAACAACAATGCTCTCGATCGTGATCCCCATTCATAATGAGGAGCCGGCGATCCTGCCGCTCTACGACCGCCTCACCGCCGTACTAGAGGGACTGCGCCGCCCCTATGAAATCATCTTTGTCGATGATGCCTCCACCGATCGGAGCTTCGATCTGCTCGCCAACTTGGTCGAAACCGATCATCGCTTGAAGGTGCTGCGCTTGCGCCGTAATTTCGGCCAGACCCCCGCCTTGGCGGCCGGTTTCGATGAAGCGCAAGGCGACATTATCGTGTCGCTGGACGGCGATCTGCAGCATGCCCCCGAGGACATTCCTCTGCTTCTGGACAAGATCGATGAGGGCTACGACATCGCCAGCGGCTGGCGCAAAAATCGCGTCGACAACGCAGTCACTCGCAAAATTCCATCCAAGATCGCCAACTGGATGATGAAGCGCGCCTCCGGCGTGGACCTGCACGATTTCGGCACCACCTTCAAGGCCTATCGTTCGGAAGTCCTCCGAGACGTCAACCTCTACGGCGAGTTGCACCGCTTCATTCCGGCATTGGCAAGCTTCTACGGAGCGCGCGTGGTTGAAGTTCCCATCAAGAACATTGAGCGGCCGAACGGCGCATCGCATTACGGCTTGGGCCGGACATTGCGCGTCTTCTTCGACATTCTTACCATCGGCTTTCTGCTGCGATACTTAACACGTCCCATGCATTTTTTCGGAAAATGGGGCGTCGCTGGCATTGCGGCAGGCAGCGTGATTCTGCTCACGATGGTCTTCAAGAAATTGACCGGGCAGGACATCATCGCCGAACACGGTCCCTTGCTGTTTGCCGGCGCCATGCTCTGGTTTGCCGGCCTGATGCTCTTCAGCACCGGCCTCATCGGCGAAGTCCTCATGCGGACCTATTTCGAAAGCCAGGGCCGCCGCATCTACGCTGTCCGTGAAGTGCGCAGCCAGCGCGAACACGTGGTGGATGGCGCTCGTTAGTTCTTTCGAAGGCTTCATCTTCGATTACGGCGGCGTTCTCGTTTTCAATCAAACGGACGAGGACCAGTCCCGCTTGGCCGAAATCGCCGGCCTTCCAAAAGAGACCTTCTTTGAACACTACTGGTCTGATCGTCTCGATTACGACAAAGGCATACTCAGCGCCGACGAATATTGGCACCTGCTTGCGGAAAGTGCCGACGCCAGCTTGACCCCACAGCAGGTTGATCAGCTGATCGAAGCCGACAGCGAAAGCTGGATGCACTTCGACGAAGTCATGTGGACCTGGATCGATCAACTCCGTGCCGCCGGCAAACGCGTCGCCATCTTGTCAAACATGCCGCGCGAATTAGGCGAGCACCTGAAAGCCACCACCGACCGGTTCAGCATCTTCGACCACGTCACGCTGTCCTACGAAGTGCACTCCGTCAAGCCCGAACCAGCCATATATGAGCATTGCCTGGAAGGCATCGGCACCACTCCCGAGCAGACGCTTTTCCTCGACGATAAAATGCCCAACGTCCAAGGCGCCGAGTTGCTGGGCATCCGCTCCATCCAGTTCCTCGACCGAGACGACGTGTTACTCCGCCTGAAAGTCTGACGTTTCCGGGCTTGAAGTTGGGGGCCTTCCTGCCGCTCGATAACTCGGCAGCACCGCCAATATCATCGCCGCCATCAGCACCATCCCCAATGAAGGCAGCAACACCGCGCGATAAGATCCCGTGCGATCAAATACCGCTCCCATAGCCATTGGTCCCGTTGCACCCGCCGCCGCGTAAACGCACCAGGTGTACCCGTAAAGCTCACTGAACCTGCGCAATCCGAAGTAGCGGGTCAGCAGATAAGGCACTGCATCAGATTCAGCGCCCATCGCAACACCAACGCACACTGCGCTGACCAGCGGCAACGGCCACTTGTATTCCAATAGAATGATCGCGAATCCAGCCGCGCCTAAAACGAATAACAACGCCGCTATCCGTCCTGCTCGGAAACGGTCAAGCAGGTAGCCCGTCGACAACTTCGATACCAGCGTTGCCAGTCCGCTGACCGATAAGACAAGAGCAATTTGACCGGCGGTCGCTCCCGCATCGCTCAGCAACGCAGCCCAGTGTGCCGTCAATGCATTGGTAGCAAAAGAAAACAACAGCAAGGCGGCAGCGATTGCCAGAAATAACGGCAACCAGCGCGCCTGGCCATGTTCGCTTGCCGTTTGCGGACCTGCTGCACTCTCCGTGCTACTCGGCGCCTCATACAGAAACAACGTGACCAGAGGAACCGCGATTACCAGAATAATTCCCGCAAGCACAGCGTAAGCAACGCGCCATCCGTAGCTCGACGTGATCCACTCCGCAACCGCCGGAAATACGATCGAGCCCAGGCCTGAACCCGCCATCACCGCGGCCAGCGCACGTCCGCGCTGTTTATCGAACCAGCCGCTGACCACGCGCGCATACCCCAGTTGCGTCGTGCCATTGCCAACTATTCCCAGCAGCACGAAGACGGCATATAAATGCCATAGATGCGGCGTCAACAGCGCCAGCGAACCAAACGCCAGGCCGTACACGATTGTGCAGGGAAGCACAACGCGGCGCGCCGGCAGCCGGTCCAGGAGCCGGCCCAAAATCGGCGAACACACCGCCACCGTCAATGCGGCCAGCGTAAACGCGAACGACACCTGCCCGCGCGACCAGTGGAATGTAGCCGCCAACGGTTTCAGGAAAACGCCGAATGTATAAACAACAATCGACGCGAAGCTGACGAATACACCCGCAACCGCCGTCGCCAGAACCGGCGCACCACCGCGAAATAGCCGCTGCCTCAAAAGATGAATTTTAGTGCAAGCTGCAGCAGTCTCGGAGGCGCCGCCTGCAGAATCTGTCCGAATTCCGGCGAAGCCAGGTCATTCTCCGGCAGCATGAAGTTCGGGTGGTTCAGTGCGTTGAACGCTTCCGCCCGGAATTGCACGTGAGCCGCCTCGGTCACCGGGAAGTTCTTGAACAATGAGATATCCGCGCTCGCGAATCCCGGCCCCCGTACCGCGTTCCGGCCCTCGTTGCCGAATGCTCCCGGATTCGCAGTTGGCGTCAACTCCTGAAATGCCGAACGGCTGACCCATTGGTTAGGCGTGTGCGGGCCGTTATTCGGATCCGACAGCACATTCGGACGGCTCGAATAGAAGCCTGTGATTTCCGGCGCCGTACCCTGCAATGCGGCATTGTCGCTGTCGTAGACGGTAAACGGCGTGCCGGATGCAATATTCACGATCGTATTCAATTGCCAACCGTTCAACACGTATCCCGCCGCCTTCGGGGCCGCGCTCCAGCCCGGCAACAGGTACGTTCCACTGAACACAAAGCGGTGCTTCGCGTCGAAAAGTGAGGGACCATGTTCAGCCGCAAGGTTGGACGGGTTCTGAGCAAGGTCATTCTCCCCAGCCACCAGCGTGGGAGCCGATCCGGCGATGTTCAACGATGACACATAGTCCAGGCTCTTCGACCACCAATACGACGCCTGGAATGAGAGATTCTTGCTCAATTGCCGCGACAGCGACACTTGCAGCGCGTGATACGTCGAGCTGTTGTTATCAGCGATCAAGCCGACCGAAGCGAATGCGCATGACCCGGACGCATCGCAATTGGCATACTCCCGCCGCTGATCCGCGTTGCTCGTCGTCGCGCCCGGCCCATATATGGATGGATTCGCCTCAATGAACCGGGGTAGATGCGTTCCTTTGTTCCCCACGTAGCGAATGTCAAATAGATACGAGTTCGCGAACACGTGCTCGATCGAAAAATCCCAGTTTTGTGAGTAAGGAGGCAGCATCCCCGACTGCACCGTAAGCACCGTCGCGGGCCTGACGAATTGTTGCGAGACAAACGGCGGTGTGCTTCCGTTATACGGATTCCCGAAATTCATCCCTGGTCCCGGTAACTGGTAGGCCTCGGTCCACGGAAGCGCGCTCACGGCCGCTTGCAAAGGACCGCCCGTACCGTTGGTGTAGCCGTCATAGAAGATGCCATAGCCCGCACGAATGGTTGTCTTGGCGCTTCCTGTCGGGTCCCATGCCAGGCCAATCCGTGGCATAAATTCGTGGTAGTCGACGGCCGCAATGCCTGCCGGAACCCCTGGGTCGCCGGGGAATAGCAAGCCCGTGGGCGCGCTTGGGTTGACCACCGACTGTTTACCCGGAGCCCACGCATTCAGACGATTGCGAATGTCGGTGTAAGGCGTGTTCACTTCGTATCGCAAACCGTACGTCAGCGTGAATTTCGGGCTAACTCGCCACTCGTCTTGCGCATAACCGGCGACGATCCACTTCCGCAATCCACGGTTGAAATCACCCCCGCCCTGGAAGAACTGCACTGGTTGCCCCAGCAAGAAGCTGGCGAAAGAATCGCTTGCGGGAAATGGCGCGAATACGAAAAAGCCGTTTGTGGCAATGCCCAGCAACGCATTTATCTGTTGACGATCGATGTCCGCGCCGAACTTGAGGTTATGCGCGCCGCGCGTCCAGGCCAGCGAATAATAAGCCTGGTAGTCGTTTTGATATGTATTCTGAGGACCGGTGATGGGATTTCCAACATCCGTGTACCCGCTTAGGATCAGATACGGATCGCCCACTGCGGAGGGCAACGTCGGCTGGTAAGTGAACCCAAGCGCGCTGGCCGGGCTATGGTTCGTGGCCGCGCCTTCCAGGAACACATTCCGGAAGAACGCGACCCGCGCGGTTTGGACCAACTGCGGCGAGAAAAGATGAACCTGCGAAATGGTTGCCGAATTCGTCAGAATGTCATTCGCAACCGGAAATCCAGGAACGCCCGAGCCATTGATGGGCAATGGATCTAATTCGTGTTGCGAGGATACCGAGTATCTCGCAAACATCTGATCGCTATTGCTGAAGTAATGATCCAGTCGAAAGCCGCCCTGGTCATAGTTGTTGGTGAGCAATTGAGTGGACGAATATAAGGATGGCCCGATATTCGGAAGCGGGATCAGCGACTCCGCTTTCAGCGCAATAGGATTCAGGAGGAAAGGCGGGATCTGACCTTCCACCCCGTTGTAGCTGAAGGGCCGGCCCGCGAATTCATTGATAAGGGGCGTGGGATTGCCATTGCTGTCAGTCAATCCGGAGAAGTTCCCCGACCGTTCCGCTGCCGTAGGCACAATTGCCGTTCTGGTTTCTCCCTCATGATCCCGCTGCCCTTCGTAGTACACGAAAAAGAAATCTTTGTCGCGCCGGATAGCGCCGCCTAGCGTCCCGCCGAATTGATTTTGATGCAGCGGTTCCGTCGTTACGGCGAAAAAGTTGCGCGAGTCGAACGCATTGTTGCGCAGAAAATCATAAAGGTCGCCGTGCAGAGCATTCGTTCCGGAACGCATAACCACGCTGGTCGTAGCGCCACTCGTTGCGCCATATTCGGCAGACGCATTGGAAGTGAGAATGCGAAATTCGTTCACCGCATCCGGGGGTACTCGTATGGCGAATCCCCCATTCACACTGTCCACGTTGGTCACTCCATCCAGCAAATAGTTGTTGCTTTCCGGCGGTTCGCCATTCACTGAATAAGCTTGATTCGCCCGCGCGATTCCGCCCGCTTGCAGAAGCCCAAAGGTCAGCGGCGCAACCCCGGGCTGTAAGAGTCCTAGCTGGGTGACGTTTCGGCCATTCAGCGGCAGATCCACCGCATCATGCGCTGTGATCACGTTGCCAAGCGTCGCACTCACATCCGCGGTCGCCGCCACAGCGCTGATTTCGACGGTAGCTTTCATTCCCGCCAGCGATAGAGTGACGGGTAGATTCACTACCCGATCTACGTTGACGTTAATGTCGGGAATTTCGTCAGTAGCAAATCCCTTTGCGGATACCTGCAAGCGGTAGCCACCTACCGGCAGATACGCAAAGCGGAACGTGCCCGAGGACGACGATGGCTGGCTGGTGGTGAACCCCGTAGCCGCGTTCGTGACGATGACGCGGGCCGCCGGGATGAGCGCGCCGGACGGATCGGCAACCAGGCCTTCCAGCGTGCCTGTCGGATCCTGACAATATCCGGAACCGCCAACCAACAGAAACACTTGCAGACCGAAGAGAATTCTAAGACCCTGTAGCATGAGCGTTCTTAGAACTGTATTAGAAGCGGCATCCGTTGTCTTCGGTCTCCCGATGGACAGCCGTGTACATCTTTTGATGTAGAACTCTGCGTCGAACGCCGGTCCTACCCACGCACAAGCCTTTAGGCGCTCACGCCTGTTGTCGGGGTAAGGCCAAACGCCGGCACACCCTGCGCCCTAACATTGGTCCACCGCCAGTCGGCAGCGCTCTTGTATCCCGCCACCGACCGATCAGCAACGTGCAGCCCACAAGGGCTAAAGCCCAAAACTGAACTGTCTTCGGAACAATACTCAGAAATTGACGGAGTCTCATAGAGTCCTTTCTTCCCGGTGAGTGCCGGCTTTCGCTAACAAAGGCAATAGCGGAAACAGCAATAAGATACACAGCGAGGGCACAGGAAGCCGGAATTAAGAAGAGGCCGAAACAGCGACAATCGGGAACTCGAAAGTAGGCCGTTGCCAACAGCTTCAGCGCTACACGCTTTGGTAGTGTCCTAAAGATGTGTTGGGGTAGTGTCTCAGTTTGTATTTCTGAGCGCAACCCGTCGGGCGAGTCGCGCGATTAAGCAGGAACGTACGTCAACCGAATGAAGTCATCGGCGATTAAATCGCTGGCCACCAGGTGGAGCGGCGGCCGGGGGCCCATGAAGAATGGCTGGCCGCCACCAAACACGACGGGGCGGAGGTAGAGTCGATACTCATCGATAAGACCGGCCTCGGTCAGGCTTTGCGCCAGGACTGGTCCGCCAACGTGAATCTCGCCGGCCAGCTCGGCCTTCAGCCTGCGTATCACCTGCTCGAAGTCGTCCGCGACAAGCGTCGAGTTGGGGCCAACTGACTTGAGGGAACGCGACACGACCCACTTCGGCTGGCTCCGCCATGCCACCGCGAACTCGCGATCGTCCGCGGCCCAATCAGGAAGATCTTCGTCCCAATAGCGCATGATCTGGTACGTGCGGCGACCGTAGATGAGGCCCGTCGCGCCGCGCACCAGCCCGATGAAGTGACGGAAGGCCGCGGGTGCAGGCCGCCCAAGCTTCATGTGGTCGACGTAGCCATCAAGGGACTGGCTCAATCCGTAGACAAGTTTTGCCACGCTGTAAATCTCCCTCCCAGGTTCTTCAGAATAGCGTGAGCCGACGTCACGCTGAGGTGAGGTTGACACTACCAATAACCGGAGCTCCGTTTCCCAATCCCAAGATCGAAACTGAGACACTACCCATGCTTTAACGCTACCCAGGCGTCAGCGCTATCCGCTTCAGCGCTACACGCTTCAGCGCTACACGCTTCAGCGCTACACTGGGCTCAGCTACAAGGTGCGCCTTTGATTCGCCTCGCGCCGCTTGCCATCCTCCTAACAGCCGCCCCCGTTTGGGCCGCCGATCCGCCCGAACGCGCAGTTGTTAACGCGGTCGCGGACGTATATCGTCCTTTGCCGGCCGAACAGCAAAAATTCGGCGGCATCATCGGCGCTCGCTTGCGAGCAAACAGCGAAGGCTATATCGAGCGCCTTGCCGGATCGGCTGCGAACGCTTCCGCAGACCAGATCGGCACGCTGCTCGATGCTGCCATTTATACGTTTGAGTACAACCGCGATCCCAACGTACATGCGGTCATGCTGCAACTTGCGAAGAAGCTCATCGCCTCGCAACCAGCGGCCGAATCAACTTCCGATTGGACGGGACAGGAGGCCTGGACGGAAGGCGCGAACCTCGGGGCACTTCTTCATTACTATGCCGCCACGAGCGATCAATCGGCGCTCGCCGCCGCCACCAACTTGGGCAATCTATTCGTAAAGGCGCGGCATAGCAATAAGGATGTAGATTCGCTTGTCGGCGCAATCGAGCCCATGGTGCAGCTCTATCGCTATACCGACGACAGCAGGCATTTGGAATTCTGCACCGCTGCCGCTGAGGCTTGGCTGCATCGAATGAAGTCTCCGGAAGTTCCGCTGACTTACAAAAACCTCGTAGTCTTGAACGGGCTGCTTGAGCTCTACCGCGTTAACGGCGATAGCTCTACTTACAAGGTCCCGCTGCAGGCCTGGACGGAAATGCAGGCTTCCGGCTTTAGCCTCACCGGAGTACCTGCTGGCGCGCCTCCCGCTTCCAGTTTGGATGTATTGGATGCCTGCACAACAGGCGCCTGGCTGCAACTCACTTTGAATCTGTTTCGCATCAGCGGACAGGCCGTTTACAGCGAGCAACTGGAGCATATCGTCTACAACCAGCTCTTCGCCGCTCAGGATGCCAGAACCGGAACCGTGCTTGCGCCCGTGCGCTGGAGCGGCAAAAAGGAACCCGCCAACACTTCAGCCTGCGCTGCCAACGAAGTGCGCGCGCTGGCACTGCTTCCTTCGATTGTCTGGGGCCGTTACGGTAACGGTCTCGCCGTCAACCTATATACAGACGCCCGCACCACGCTAAAACTGCGCCGCCGCGGCACCGTCCAGCTCTACGCGGAAACAACTTACCCCGAATCCGGAACCATCCTCCTGCATATAGAACCCGACCATCCGGTCCACATTCCGCTGCGGCTCCGCGTCCCGGATTGGGCAACCAGCTTCACTGCCGATATCGGCCCGGACCATCTGGTTGCGAAGCCCGGCGACTACCTAACGTTAAACCGAAGCTGGAAGCGCGGCGATACCGTGAAAATTTCGATGCCTATGAACGCCCGCGCCATTCCCGGTATTGGCGCATTGTCGGATGAAATTGCAATCGCGCGCGGACCTCAGGTGCTTGCGCTCGGCCAGGCGCATAATCCCCAGATAACTAACTTCGACGAGGTCGCCATCGATCCCTTAGATTCAGCCGGCGCCCGACTTGTGCCTGTGGCGACAAACTATGCTGCAAACTGGATGAGCGATCAAGCCTATACGATCAATGGCACCTACCAGGGAAAACGGCAAAAGTTCATACTTGCCCCCTTCGCCGACGCCCTCAACTATCGCGTTTGGCTGGCCCAGTCCAAAGCATCTTCCGGCGCTTCCGGCCGCTGAGGCTCGCAGTTCTTCTGCGCTCGTGCCCAGTAGGTTTCAAACAGCCCTGCCATGGCCTCAGCGAAGCCTGCATGGTCGAACACCACGGCCGTCCAGGACGGTCGCGTCAGCACCGGATCGAGTAATGCAACCAGCCCGAGTCTTCCATCGAAAAGCGCCAGCTTCAACGGCAGGCGATCCAAAAATCGGATTTGGACCCCACGCTCTTCGTATTCGTCCAGCCTCCCACGGTGTTCCGCTTCGATCGGTCCGGCCTCGATCAAGAGCCGGCAGCGCACGCCCCGCTCCGCCGAATCCTTGACAAGCTGTTCGTCCAATGGGTCCACTGCAAAGGGAGGCCGCGAGAACTCCGCGTACTCTCGACCCACCGTCGTTAGCATGCGCCGGTAATGAATCGCAGTCTGCGTGGGATCGTTCACCAGGCTCAGAAAATCCAGCGTTCCCTGGCCATACTGCCCCTCCATAAAGGCCGCGCGCAGGTCTTCAATAAGGCCGGTGGCAAGCCGCGCTTGCTCCGTCAACTCGTTCTGCATTGCCTTGCTGCGCCGCGCCAGGTAGCCGGGGATCGCCAGGCCGGGATCTATGGCCGAAAAAAGTTTTGTTTTCTCCTGAACCACTTGCGCAAAGCCTTTTTCCACCAGGCTGTCCAGCACCTCATACACCTTCTGCCTCGGCACATGAGCCCGCGCCGCCAGTTCCAATGCCTTGAAACGTGGGTGTCCCATCAATATAAGGTACGAGCGCGCTTCGTACGCATTCAGGCCCACCTGCTGCAGCTTTCGCCAATTAAGCTGATAGTCTGCCGATGCCGGGTCGCGTTCCTTCACGAGACGAGAACATATCACACTTTAGAGACCGCTCGTCAACCGTTTAATGCGCCGGTAGATCATGCGCGCCGCTGCCACATCCTCGACAGCCACTCCGAGCGATTTATAGACTGTGTTCCCGCTCTGCGGCTTCGGCTTTTTGCCCGACAGTATTTCCCCAAGTTCGCTGTAAATCTTCACCCCGCTATGCACGATATCCCCCGATTCCTTCATGGCCGATTCGCTCGATTCCACCACCACGGCACTCCGCTGCATCGCGTCATCGTCTAACTCACGCGCATGCAATCCCACCGCGCCTACGGCGTTAATATGTGCGCCCGCGCGCAGCCACTTTCCTTGCAAAACCGGCTCCGAGCTATGTGTAACTGTCACAATAACGTCCGCACCGGTCACAGCTTCTTCCGCGCTACTTACTCTCGCGCGTACATCGTCTGCGAAGCGCTGCGCGTTTTCCGGCGTCCGGCTCCAAACGCGAATGTCCTCAAAGTCACGCACCAGTCGAAGCATAGTAACGTGCGTGCGCGCCTGTACTCCACTGCCCAGAATCGCGAGCACTCTGGCATCCGCCCGGGCCAGTTCGCGAGTGGCCAGCGCGGATACCGCGGCAGTCCGCCAGGCCGTAATCGTCCGCCCGCCCACCAAAGCCAGCGGTACGCCCGTTTCTCGGTCAAATAGTTGAATAACTGCCTGATGACTCTCTAACCCGCGACTAACATTGCCCGGAAACACAGTTACTAACTTAGCTCCAATGACATCCCGGTAAACGGCCGGCATCAGACCGAACCACGCATTGTGCTCTCGAATTGGAATCACACTTCGCACCGGCTGCGTTACGCTGCCGGAAGACAATTCAATCAAAGCTGTTTCCATGGTGGACAGCAACTCTTGGTAATCCAGGCACTCCATCACCTGGTCTTCCGAAATGTAGAGTAACTTCTGCATCGTGAACAATTTCTCTTGGGCTCGCTTTCACACTGCTAGACTTGTGGGCATAAAAAGGAATCGCGAGTCTATTAATGCATCATTCTGACTTGCCGAAGACTCTGGGTGAACTTCGCTCAAGCCGTTTTTTCGATCACCTCGAACCCGATCGCACCCTCAAAGAAGAACTAAGATCCAATCTAATCTGTAAATTAGACCGTGGCGAAACGCTGTTTCCGGGCGTCATGGGCTACGACGATACGGTAGTTCCTCAAGTTGTCAACGCCATTCTTTCTCGACATAACTTTATCCTGCTAGGTCTTCGCGGCCAGGCCAAGACCCGCTTAGCTCGTATGCTGACGCGTTTGCTCGATCCGCGCATGCCCTACATTGCCGGTTGCGAAATCCGCGATCATCCGCTTAAGCCCATTTGCCGCCACTGCCAAAGCAAAGTGGCGGAGCTTCGCGACGACACGCCTATTGCCTGGCTCAATGCCGAAGATCGCTACATCGAGAAGCTAGCTACGCCCGACGTGACCATTGCCGACATGATCGGCGACATCGACCCCATCAAGGCCGCCCGTACTGGCCAGGACATCTCGAACGAACTCACAATTCACTACGGTTTGGTGCCGCGTGCGAATCGCGGCTTGTTCGTGATCAACGAACTTCCCGATCTCGCCGGTAAAGTGCAAGTCGGCTTGTTCAACATCATGCAGGAAGGGGATGTCCAGATTAAAGGCTACCCCGTGCGTCTGCCTTTGGACGTCATGCTGGTCTTCACCGCCAACCCCGAAGATTACACCGCCCGCGGAAAAATCATTACACCCCTGAAAGACCGGATCGGCAGCGAAATTCGCACTCATTATCCGCTCACGCTCACGCAGGGTATGGACATCACCCGGCAGGAAGCATGGACCAGACGCCGCTCGCCTGTCCAGATAGAAGTTCCGCTCTACGTCCACGAAGTAGTGGAGCAAATCGCGTTCCTCGCTCGCGAGGACAAACGCGTGGACAAGCGCTCCGGCGTATCCCAGCGGCTGCCCATCAGTGTTCTCGAAAATGTGGTCTCGAACGCGGAACGCCGCGCCCTGAGGAACAAAGAAGGTGTTGCGGTCCCGCGCATACTCGATCTCTATGCCGCGCTTCCATCAATCACCGGAAAGCTGGAACTGGAATACGAAGGCGAGTTAAAGGGCGGCGATGCTGTCGCGCGTGAATTGATTCGCAGCGCCGTCGGCCGCGTCTTCAGTTCTTACTTAGACGGCGTGAATATGCGTCAGGTTGTCCAATGGTTTGAGCTGGGCGGCTCCTTGCGGCTTGATGAAACCATGACGGCAGAAGAGGTTATCCAGCAATTGACGCGCATCCAGGATCTTCTTCAATTCACGGGCAAGCTGGGGCTTTCCGAAAACGAAAGCGATGCCTTACGTGCCTCAGCGGGCGAATTCATCCTCGAAGGTCTTTACGCCCACAAACGCATCAGCCGCAATGAGGAGCTGGAGTTCATTGCCGGCGACAGAAGCAGCCGCGAAGAACGCATGCGCGAAGAGCGGGAAGATACTCCGAAACGCGGCTTCGATCAGCGGCGCGGCGGGGGCGGTCCAGGTGGCGGACGCCGTAACCTCAACTAAGTAACTCAAGCTTCTCGCGAGTTATCCTATGCGACGCATATCTTACAGCAAATTCTCCGAAGAAGATCTCGGCATCGACATGGAGGATCTGCTGAAGGCGCTCTCCGACTACTTACTCCAGAGCGGATTCCAGGATCCGTATCTGCAGTTCTCCGAAATGAACCAGCACACGCTCGAAGAACTGAAGCAGGCCATCGAGCGGGCGCTCGAATCCGGCGACCTGTTCGATCCGGAGCGCCTGGAAGAAATGCGCGAGCGGCTGCAGCAGATGTCGGCCCAGCAGCGGGACAAGCTGATCGAGAACTTGATGAACAAGCTGGAAGAAGCTGGTTACATCAACATGGATGGACCTCCGCCCGAGTCGCCCTCCGCCCCCGGCGCTCAAGGTGGTCCTGAAAGCGAGGTGCGCTTCGAGGTCACTGACAAGGCAATTGATTTCTTAGGCTTCAAGACCCTCAAAGACCTGCTCGGATCACTCGGCAAGTCGAGCTTCGGCGCGCACGACACGCGCGATCTGGCCACCGGCATCGACGCCAGTGGCGGCGCCAAGTCTTATGAATTCGGCGACACGCTCAACCTGGATATCAGCGCCACCCTCTTCTCCGCCCTGCAGCGTGAAGGCTTGAAGCTGCCCTTAAATCTCGAATACTCCGATCTTCACGTTCACCAATCGGAGTATCAGAGTTCCTGCGCCACGGTGCTGATGCTCGATTGCAGCCACAGCATGATTCTCTATGGCGAAGATCGGTTCACGCCCGCCAAGAAGGTCGCGCTCGCTCTTTCGCATCTGATTCGAACGCAATATCCGGGCGACTCGCTCCGCTGCGTGCTCTTCCATGACACTGCGGAAGAACTGCGCATATCGGAGCTGGCCCGCGTGCAAGTCGGTCCTTATTACACCAACACGCGCGATGGCCTGATTCTTGCCCAACGCCTGCTGCAGCAGGAGAAGAAGGACATGAAGCAGATCGTCATGATCACGGACGGTAAGCCCTCGGCGTTAACGCTCGAGGACGGCCGGATTTACAAGAACGCCTTCGGCCTTGACCCCTTGGTGATCAGTCAAACTCTGGAGGAAGTCGCTCGCTGCAAGAAGCGTGGAATCCTGATCAACACGTTCATGCTCGCCAGCGACTACGGCCTGGTTCAATTCGTCCAGAAAGTAACTCAGATGTGCTCGGGCAAAGCTTACTTCACTACGCCTTACAATCTGGGCAACTACTTACTGATGGATTACATGAATCGTAAGACACGCACGATTCACTAAGTCCCGCTAAGTCTTCCGGAAGAACGCAAAAATCAGATAACTACCAAACACGAAGGGCAGTGAGAACAAACTGCTGTCCACTCGGTCCAACATTCCTCCGTGCCCTGGCAGCAGATTGCCGCTATCTTTAACACCCGCGCCGCGTTTAATTGCTGATTCGACTAAGTCGCCGAATTGCCCGGCGATGTTTCCTATGATGGCCATGGTGATGACTTCCCAATACGGGATCGCGGGGAGGAATCGTCTCAAGTAGAAGACTCCGAATACGCCCGAAACTAGCACCGAAGCTATCGCGCCCTCCCAACTTTTCTTAGGGCTAATCACCGGCGCCAAGCGATGACGTCCAAATGCACGCCCCGCATAATACGCTGCCGTGTCGCCGACCCAATTGATAGCCAGCGCAAAGAAAAGGAGATGCACGCTGACCATCCGGAGATCGACGGAGAATCGCCACGGCGCGAATGTATAGAACGCTCCGAACAACGCACAGGCAGTTTGCGGCAGGATCTCGCGCAGACCCAATTTGCCCATGGCCAGAATCAGCGCCACCGCCGCCAGCAAAGTAACCCCGATGAGCGCGTACTGGGGACGAAACAGGATGACGAGTCCGGAGAAAACGCCGAGCAACCCAGGCCGCGTGATGCCGTAGGCCAAAACCAGCCCCGAATACTCCCGGTAACAGAGGAGGCTCATCGCCATTGCCGCAGTTACGAACAGCCAATTCGGCGCTAGGAAAATCAGGTAAATAGCGACCGTAATCAGCGCGATCGCGGTGATAAGCCGCTGCACTCTCTCAGTATGCGCTATGCCTGTAGTTAGACGGCCTGTTCGGTTTCGAACAACAGCGAAGCGGCTTCTAGCGATGCGCCCCGCCCCAAACCGCCAAAGCGGCGGTCGCGGTTTTGGTATTCCGAAATAGCTTCCAGCAGTTCCGTGCGGGTAAAATCAGGCCACAAAGTCTCGGTAACGTATAGTTCCGCATACGCAATCTGCCACAGCAGAAAATTGCTGAGGCGCATTTCACCGGAAGTCCGAATCAGCAGGTCGGGATCCTTCAATCCAGCCGTGTACAGATGCTCGGCGATCGACTCTTCGGTGATTTCAAGCGCCTCGATATTGCCTTCCAACCTCGCGTTGTCCAGCATCGCGTTGACTGCATCCACCAGTTCCGTGCGCCCGCCGTAGTTAATCGCCAGGTTGAGGCGCATGCCTCGGTTTTTGGCGGTTTTGTCCATGACGCTCTGCAGTTCCGCCAGCACCTGCGCCGGAAGCGATTCGAGCCGGCCGATGGCTACCAACTGAATGTCGTTCCGCATCATGTTCGGCAACTCGCGGCGAAGGTAGTAGCGCAGCAGCCGCCATAACCCTTCGATTTCGTGGCGTGGGCGCTTCCAATTCTCTACCGAAAACGCGTAGAGCGTTAGCGCTTCCAAGCCCAGCTGAGCACAAGTCTCAACTACCGTCCGTACCGGATCAACGCCGGCCCTGTGACCCATGATCCTGGGATAATTCCGTTGCTTGGCCCAGCGGCCATTCCCATCCATAATGATTGCAATGTGGGCTGGCAAACGTTTGGGGTCTATTCCGGCCGCGATCCGCCAATCGCGCTCACCGGGAGTAAGCACCTGAAAAAGTTCCTTCATTTCACAAAGCTCTATGGTACATCAAGGCAATCATCAAACCAGACGATAAAGTATCGGCACAATTGCACCACCTGCACTGAGAAAACTGCCAAAAGGAAGCTGCATTTCCGACAATTTGGTTCTTGTGATCAAACAATAAGCAATCCCGATCACGGAACCGCCAACGGCGCCAAGCATAGTTGCGAACAAAGTGTTTTCGAATCCCAGGAATGTGCTCATCAATAGCAGCAGCTTGACGTCTCCAAAGCCGAGCCCTTCACGCCCGCGCACCTTCTCATAGACGAAACCGAGGAACCACATCGGCAATGCCAGCAGGCATATTCCCAGGCCGATGCTTAGAAACGACCGCGAGATGCGCCGCCAACCTGGAAAAAACGTCTGGGCGAAGCCACTCGGAACTGGCACGAAACACGCGATGATCAGTCCGGCAACAGACCCGCCGATGGTTAGTTCATCAGGCAGAATCTTTTCTTCGAGATCGGTCCAAAACAGCACGATCATCAGCGCTTCCCAGAGCAGCCACTTACCCGCGAACGGGCTGAAGGCGTAGCGGTAAGCGATCAGGGCGAATAAAGCACCAGTCAGGATCTCGACAGCCGGATAGCGGATTCCGATCTTCTTACCGCACTTCCGGCAGCGGCCGCGCAACAAGAAATAGCTCAGCACCGGAATGTTGTCGAACCACGCGATCGGAGCGCCGCATTCTGGGCAAAAGGACCGCGGCGCAACCACCGAAAGATCGCGCGGGATCCGATAAATACAAACATTCAGGAAGCTGCCGATCAGTAATCCGGCAAATCCCGCAAAGACTACGTACAGGGGCAACCAGTCAGCCGGCAAGCGCTCTCTCGTAAGACCGCAATGTGCCGTCGATCAGGTGCTTTACTGTAAACATCTCGGAAACTCGCTGCTTCGCTTCTGTAATCAATGTCGCCGCGAGCGCCGGATTTTCGCAGATGGTTCTCATAGCGCGTACGATTTCTTCCGGCTTATTCGGCACATACAGCACCTGAAAGGCCGTCTTCGAACACTTCCGCCAAGCCGCCTACTTTGCTGGCGATCACCGGAACTCCCATCACCATTGCCAGCAGCGCCGCCGAACCCAGACCTTCGGACTGCGAGATGTAGACGAACATGCTGGCGTTCAACAGATCGCGCTTCAAATCTGCGGAGAAAACCACCGGTATACCCGCTATGTGAGCAGCGCGCTCGACTAGTGTCCTGCCCTTCTGCGGGTCTTCTGATGCCAGGGCCACAGCAGGCGCCGATGGAGTCCAGACATTACTAAATTCCGGGGTTTCGACCGCGTCGTAAACCACGTCAATCTTTTCGGGCCGAACTCCCGCCGCTTCCAACTCGTGTGCGACGAACTGCGAAACAGCCAGGAACCGCCGCGCCCTTCGGTACTTCCATTTCGAAGCGAGCGAGCTCTTCACCCGGAACGCGACCCGCCGCGAGACAACGAATGGACAGCGCGAAGCCAGCGCCGCCATGGTATGGGCGTGCGCGTCATGCGCGTGAACCAGGTCGAAATCTTTCGACCTTGACCATACCGCCGCGATGCCTGCCTTGTCCCTATCAAGAAGCTCGCACTCCTGGCCTGCTTCGCGCAGGCCTTTGAGCGTCAGCATCATCTGAATCTGACCGCCACGCATATCCCTTCCGGTGTCGATGTGCAGGATGCGCACTACGATCGACGGCCGGGACTCATCATCCGGGCTTTCGCGTATTTCACGAAGTTATAAAAAGCCGCCATGTAGGCGATAGCCAACCCTTCCGGACCGTCCAGGAATCCCAACCTCAACACGTAGGTTCGGAAGAACGTCCAGGGCGGATCGAGCAACGATTCGAGCATTCCCGGCGTTCGGCCCCGGGACACAATCTCCTGCGCCGCCAGAGTGGTGTAGCCGTCCATCGTCTTCAAATGCTCTGACAGCGAATTGCACGTGAAGTGAAGCAAGTTCGACTCCAGATGCCCGACGCGCCCTTCGACGACCACCGATTCGTGAACGAACTGACCGACCCATTTTGCCTTTCGGCGGTCAAAGAGCCTGATTTTACGGTCCGGATGCCAACCGCTGTGCAGAATCCAACGGCCGAGGTACTGCGCGAGGCGCGGAACGGTGTAGCCATCGTATTCCGGTCCGCTTTTCTTGATCTGCCAAATCTCCGCTTCGAGTGCTTCACTCAAACTTTCGTCTGCGTCGAGGGCCAAAATCCAGTCGTTCGTAGCCAGTTCAGCGGCAATGTTCTTCTGGGCGGCGTAGCCGTGCCAGGATGCTTCTTCCACCCGGGCACCGAGCTTGGTAGCGATCTCGGCTGTCCGGTCGTTCGAGCCGCTATCGAGGACCAGAATTTCATCTGCACAACGCAGACTTTCGATGACTCGCGCGACGTTCCGCTCTTCGTTGAACGTG
Source organism: Terriglobia bacterium (assembly GCA_963758445.1). Lineage (GTDB taxonomy): Bacteria > Acidobacteriota > Terriglobia > Bryobacterales > Bryobacteraceae > Bog-105. The sequence continues at coordinate 401,817 of CAVWVR010000019.1, read as the reverse complement.
ATAATGGTCGCGGTAATCTTCATCGGCACGTTATCGCACTTCCACAGGAACCACGGCCAACGAAATCACGAGCAGAGCCAGCGCAAATGCGCCGATACCCATTCGTTTAGCTCCGAGCGGGGCGTCGTCGTACACCAGCGGATGGCGCCGGAAGAAGAACATAAGCACCGCCCAAATCCACCAGGGCCGGTAAAAGTAGCCTAAGATCACAAGAATTCCCACGACGGCCAAGGACGTAAGGCGATGAACAGACTCTCCACCCATCGCGTACAAAATGTGGCCACCATCGAGTTGTCCAGCCGGCAAAAGATTAAACGAAGTAGCCAGCAATCCTGCCCAAGCCGCCATGGCGATTGGATGAAGCAAAATGTTCGCCGATGCCACACCCGGAAATCGAACCCACTCAAAGGCGCGCATCAAAAGCGGCGTACCGAATGGCAACGCTCCGTCGGCTGCATTCACGCCGGGAACGACGCGGGACATCCAAACGCCGGCTATTAAGAACGGTAGCAGGACAACGAAGCCAGCGATGGGTCCGGATACGCCGATGTCGAACAAACTACGGCGATTATAAATAGGCGCAGGAATGCGAATGAAGGCTCCGAGGGTACCTAGCAAAGTAGGAGACGGCAGAAAGAACGGTAGCGTGGCATCTACGCGCCAGCGGCGGGCGGCGAAAAAATGCCCAAACTCGTGCGCCAGCAGAATGGAAAGCACCGGAAGCGAGTACATAGCCCCGCCCCAGATGTTGTGGTTTCCGAAGAGCAAGTGGCTATAGCTGCCTTCGATGAACCCGAAGTCCAGCGGTCGCCTTGTAGCGAAGCTTTGCGCAAGCGCGTAGCCGAAGGCGGTCGTGGTAATGAGCGTCAAAAAGAAAAGCAGTAGGTGAAGCCACCAGCGACGGCTCGGCCGCGCAGCTTCGAAGCTTCGCATTACTGCAGCGTTTGCAGTTCTTTCCCCGGTTTAAAGCGGACGGCTTTACCGGGCGGAATGGCGACTTCGGCGCCAGTGCGGGGATTGCGCCCGATGCCGGTTTTCCGCGGTCGAACCGTAAAGATACCAAAGCCACGCAATTCGATACGGTCGCCTTCGCTCAACGCCTTTTTCATCGTGTCGAAAACCGATTCCACCGCCTGTTCGGCTTTAGTTTTCGTAATTCCGGTGCGGTTTACGACTTCATTGATGATGTCGAGCTTAATCAAAGCGCCTCCTGAAATGCGGCGTGCGGCAACATGTCAATGATAATAAGCCAGTTATCGGGTGTCAATCAGGCTGAGCGCCCATCGCAGATGGGCTTGTAATAGCACTTTCGCCCAGGTACTAAGCCTTATTTACCAAACTTAATCCTTTATCGCGCCGCTTAATGCTTTACTTCGTGCTACTTACGGATTGGCGCACGACGTGCTTACTTATCCGTCGGAGTATAAGGAAAGGACCGAGCATGCGATCGCTAAGAATCCTGCTGGTTGAGGACAGCCCCAGTGACGTGAGGCTGATCCGGGAAGCTCTGAAGGATGCAACGGTTCCCGTTCAGATCATGTTGGCGCGTGACGGCGTCGAAGCTACTGAACACCTAAAGCATTCCGAGGCTGGACAAGCAATCCGGCCCGATTTGGTTCTGCTGGATCTAAACCTGCCGCGAAAGAACGGCAAGGAAGTTCTGGCTGAGATCAAAGCTTCCCCCAGCTTAAGGCAAATACCTGTGCTGGTGATGACCAGCTCCAGGTCAGACGAAGATATTGCGCAAGCCTATTCGCTGAACGCGAACTGCTACATCACCAAACCAGGCGATCTGCAGGAATACGTTCACGTGGTGCGAGCGATTGAGGACTTCTGGTTCCTGACCGCGACGCTGCCAGACTCATACCGGAACCCTTTTGCCTTGCCCGTTAGCCGGGCAGCTTTCGCAACTTAGGACGAGGCTTTATCAGCCGCTGGTTCGGCTGCTGCCCTGGCCGCGGCAAGCGCGCTTTCGTAGTTCGGGTGATCACCGACTTCCCGAACGTATTCGACGTGGCGCAGCTTGTTCTCGGGATCGATAACGAAAATTGCGCGGCTTTCGATTCGAAGGTCGGGGATCAGCGTTCCATAATGTTCGCCGAATGAGCCGCTGCGATGGTCCGAGATCATCTGCACGTTATTGATCCCAAAGTTTCCACACCAGCGCTTCTGGGCGAACGGCAAGTCCATGCTGATGGTGAAGATGCGGACATCCGACATCTTTACCGCTTCTTCTTCAAAGCGCTTGGTCTGTGCGTCGCAGACCGGCGTGTCGAGCGACGGTACAACGCTGAAGATCCGAACGCCGTTACCGGTCTTCTCCAGATTGATCTTCTGGAGAGTGGAATCAACCGCCTCAAAGTCAGGGGCCGTTTCGCCCGCTTTCAGTTCCGGGCCGTCGAGACGGAACGGATTTCCTCTTAAAGTTGTCGTGCGGCTTGAATCGTTCTCGTTTGCCATCCGCCACAGTTTAGCAAGATTTGATTAGTTGACCACCTCCGGCAGTTCACATGAAAAGTTGCGACAGCGGTAGATGGTCAGGCGGCCACGGCGCTCCAGCGTCGCGAGGAACGGAGCGACTGACGCGAGTTCGCCGGCAGCGTGGTCGGTGATGGCAAGGACCGTTGCGTTTGGACTGAATGCAGAACGTTCGGCTGCTATGCGGCTTTGCGCATCGCCATCGAGTTCGGCGCAGCGAACGACCACTTGGGCGGGTTCCGATAACCGGCGGCCGACGGCGACGAGCATCTGCGGGGCCATGGTCGGCTGAGCTTGCAGTTTGGGCGCAAATGCCTCTAGCGAGCGTTGGGCGCGACGAGCGAAGTCATCGTCTCCGGTCAGGTGAGCGAGGCGAAGAAGAACATCTGTTGCGACCGAATTCGCGGACGGCTCGGCGCCATCGTAATCGTCTTTCATGCGGAGCAGCAAGTCACTCTCGCCTTCGACTGTACTGAAAAATCCGCCGTGCTCTTCGTCTTCAAATTTTCTGAGTCCGCGGCGGGCGAGGTCCACGGCTAACGCGAGATACTTAGCTTCAAAGTTCGCTTCGAAAAGATCGAGCATGGCCTGCGCCAAGAAGGCGTAATCGTCTGAGAACGCCGAAACCGCGGCTTCATCCTCGCAAAAGCGGCGAAACAGTTCGCCGGTTTCGGCGCTGTACATGCGCGCCAGAATGAATTCGGCGGCTTTCTCCGCAGCAGCGAGGTAGCGATCTTCATTCAGAACCCGATAGCCAAGTGACAAAGCGGAGATCATGAGAGCGTTCCAGGACGTCAGAATCTTGTTGTCGAGGTGGGGACGGGGACGTTTATTGCGGGCGTCAAACAGGATCTGCCTGGATTGCGCAAGTGAAGCTGGTTGCTGGTCGTCGGCGTCGAGGGGCCGGAAAAGGATGTTACGGGCGACAAATTCACCTTGCGGGTCGTTGGCGACGTTGCCGTATTCCTCGACACCAAAGTATTTATTAAATGCGGCAGCATCCTTGCCGAGTAAGTTGGCGATTTCGGATTGACGCCAGATATAGAATGAGCCTTCGCCGGAATGCGCCGGATTTTCAGGATCCGGACTGTCGGCATCTTCGGCTGAAAAGAAGGCACCGGATTCATGCGTCATGTCGCGTAGAACGTACTCGAAGATGCCGCGCGCGACGGTCGCGTACTTTTCGTCACGCGTGATCTGGAAGGTTTCGAGGTACGAGATGGCGAGTTGCGCCTGATCGTACATCATCTTTTCGAAATGCGGCACGAACCAGCGCTCATCGACAGAGTAGCGATGGAAGCCGCCGCCGAGGTGGTCGTGGACGCCACCCGCGGCCATGCCGTCCAAAGTACGCGTCACCATTTCGAGTGCTTCTTCGTTCTTCCCGGCAGCGTAAAAACGCAGAAGATAATTCAGAACGACAGGACGGGGAAACTTGGGGGCGTTTCCGAAGCCGCCGAACTTGGGATCGAAGGCACGACGGAACTGCGAGAACGCCTTATCGAACAATTCGCGGTCGGGCGCGAGCGGATTGGGCGCAGTGGCGGCCATGGCTGCAAGCTGACGCGTGACATCGACACTCGAAGTTTCGATGCGGTCGCGGTCCTGCTTCCAGGCGTTCGCCAAATGCAAAAGAATGTCACGAAAGCCGGGACGGCCGTAGCGCTGATCGGGCGGAAAATAAGTGCCGCCGAAGAAGGGGCGTAACTCGGGAGTCAGGAACACGGACATAGGCCAGCCGCCGCTGCCACTGGTGGCCTGCACGAATAACATATAGATGCGATCGACGTCGGGGCGCTCTTCGCGATCGAGTTTGATAGGAACGAAATCGCGATTCAACACTTCCGCGATGCGCTCGTTTTCAAACGATTCGTGGGCCATGACGTGGCACCAATGACAGGTTGAGTAACCGATGGATAAGAAGATGGGTTTGTCTTCGGTACGCGCTTTGGCGAAGGCCGCTTCGCCCCAAGGCAGCCAGTCTACTGGGTTGTGAGCATGCTGGCGCAGGTAGGGCGACTTCTCGGTTGAGAGCGCGTTGGTGTGGGTTGCTGTTGAAGACACGTGTTTATGGAATGAAGTGATGCAAGCGCAGCCAGGCTTCGGCGAGATGCGGCCAGCCGGTGACGGGAGCGCTGGTGGGGCGAAGGCCATAGCCGTGGCCGCCGGTTTCATAGATGTGCAACTCAGCCGAAACCTTGGCAGATACGAGGGCTCGGTAGTAAAGCAGCGTGCCGGGGACGAACGAATGATCGTCTTCGGCTTGCACGATAAAGAGCGGAGGCGTGCTGGCCGCGGGCTGCACTTCGGGAGCGATTTCCTGGCCTTTGTCCGCGACGGACAGATAGGCAGGATAGATAAGGATGGCGTAATCGGGACGGCAGTTTGCGTCATCGGCCGCATCGACGCGAGGATAGGTGCGCTGGGCGGAATTCTGCAGCAGAGTTGCGGAGAGATGGCCACCAGCAGAGAAGCCGAGCACACCGATGCGTTGCGGGTCGAGCTTCCATTCCGCTGCGTGAGTGCGGACAAGGCCCATGGCGCGCTGGGCATCCTGCAATGGCGCCTGATAACGCGGGACACCAGCGGCTTCCGGGACACGATACTTGACGAGTAGGGCGGTGACACCGATGCTGTTCAGCCATTCGCAGATCTCGGTGCCTTCAAGGTCGAAGGCCAGAATGCGATAACCACCACCGGGGAAAACAATTACGGCGGCGCCGCTGTTCTTCTCGTCCGAAGGGCGATAGACGGTCAGAGTTGGTGAAGTGATGTTCGTGAGACGAATCACTTCCCGGTCGGCTGGGCGATTGTCTTTCGGCGTGGTCGAGTTCGTCTCCGGACCGAGATCTGCTCGCCTGCCTGGCGCACCGTTGGGCCAGAGAGGAATAACCGTGTTCTGCCCGGGTAAGTGCATGGCCAGCAAAGCGATAGGAGCAGTAGTAACTTGCATCTAGATCTGCGAGTAAGAGGTGGGATTCAGGATGAGGTTATCGATGTTAGTCACGATGGATTCGAAACTGAACTTGGGATTGGCAGTTAGTTTCTTCCATTCGGGATCGCTCGAAAAGGCCTTCCACATGGTTTCCATATCAGCGAGGCTGGGAAAGCTGAGCATGTAAGTGAGGTTGGGTATGCGCTGGCCGATGAGTTTGTCGCCAAAAAAGACCTGCCAAAATCCGGCGCGGCGGAAGACTTCAAATTCGCCGCTGTGAAACATTTCGACTTTAACCTGATGGTCGCGGATGTTCGGGCTTTCGTAGGTGCGCAACTGGAAGACGCGCGGGCCCTTGGTAGCGGTTACAGGAGGAACGACAAGCTTGGGCCAGCCCTGAAATGCGACCATGAGCGAGCTTTCGATGCGGTCAAAGGGCGGTTGCGCGGCGGCAGCGGTCAAGAACGGCTCGCCGGCTTTCCGGTACTCATCGTCAGTGGCGAGACGCAATTCGGAGCTGACCAGGGCTTCGAGAGATGTGCTCGGGATGAGGAGGTAGAGGGTGGGGGTTTGAGGCCCCAGATAGAGGTTGAAAGCGCCGATGGGGCCCATGCCGAGACGGGTCAGGGCCGGAATGAGCGCTTCCGCCAAATAGTGGTCTGTGAGTTTGCTTTGCGGGCCGGAATGCAGTTCATATTTCCGCAGTTCGTAGTACTCGCGTGCCGATGGGTCGGCGGCGTTAGTGACGGAAGGCAGAAGTGCGGAAGCAGCTACGGAAGAGAGGAAGTGGCGTCGTTGCATGTTAGGGCATCTTATCAATTTCAGGTAAGGGGTGAAGGGCTTTAGAGGATAGCCAACTCTGGCGAAAAGCGGTGATCTGGGGAGTAAGTTCGCGACCGGCAGTTTCGAAAGTGACTAACTCCTGGGCCGGATTTTCGGCCAGCAGGATAGAGACTTCATGCGGACCGTCGCGGCGAGTCACCTTGAGGTTTATGGTGTCGCCGGGCTTGTGCCTGGCAAGTAAGTCGTTGAGATCTCCCAGAGATTTTATAGTTTTGCCGTCCCATTCCAGAATGTGGTCTCCTTTATCAAGGCCGGCATTGTAGAGCGGCGAGCCGATTTGCGAGTAGGTTGTGAGTTCGAGGGATTTCTCAGAAAAATTGAGTCCGCGAGTGGGACCGATCCAGGCTTGACCGGCATGCGCCTTGCGGAGAACAAGACCAGCGGAACTGACCAAAGCCTGATAGTCCAACGGTTCTTTGCCGTATATATGATGTTCGAAGACTTGCCGAGCGAACTCTGAGTTAGCGACGGTTTCGCCCAATGCGGTTTGTAAATCAGTCAGCGTATAAGGCTTGTCGATGTCCGGATGCTCACGCCACATGGTGCGCAACCAATCGTCGAGGGACTTACCGGGAAATTGCTCGCGGATGAGTAAGTCGATGCCGAACGCCAGAGCCTGGCCGTAAGTGTAGTAAGAGATGAAAATATTGCCGTGATTGGTTGGGTCGATGGCGGTTGCGGCGTCGACGAAAGGCGCGCGACGGCTCATATCGACGATATCGAAGAGGTTTCGGCCGGGCGCGGTCAGCACCGCGTCGACCGCATGACTCATGTCGCCGACAAATTCGTCGAGCGTAGACAGACCAGCACGCTTGAGCACAAGCGGGCCGTAATAGTTGGTAAAGCCTTCGGCAAACCAGAGTTCGCCAGACATGTCGGCGTGCTCGAAGTCGAAGGGCTCGAGCGATTTTGGACGGATGCGCTTGACGTTCCAAGAGTGAAAGAACTCGTGAGATACGACTTGAATGAGGCGCGAGGATGAGTCCTTGACATTGCCCGCGCCGGTGATGACGGTTGAATCGCGATGCTCCATGCCGTCGCCGGAGACGTAGGGCAGATAGTCAATCAAGAAGGTGTAAGTGCCGCCATCATACTTAGGCAAAGCGCCGAAGACACCTTCCTCTTCGAGCACGACGGCTTCGCACATTTTGGCGAAAGCGGCGGCTTCGGCGTCAGTGCCCTGGTGATGGAGAGAGAGCCGAAAGGTGGCATTTTCGATCTTCCACTCGGGAAAAGCGTGGTTACTGATCTCGACTGGGCTGTCCATGAGCCATTCGAGATTGGGCGCGCCCCAGGTGTTGTCCGGATGCGGAAGAAGCTGGGTAGCGATGTGCCAATTGGAAGCTTCGGGCAAATCGAACTTTAATGTCGCTGGAGCATTTTCGAAGCCATGCGCCCAGGCGAGGGTAGCGGGCATATTCAGGTGCGCATGGGTTTCGTCGATGCCGTTGTAAGTGCCATCCGTGCGATCGCCAAAGACGGTGTATTCGAGGGTAACGGTACCGCCGCTGGTGCGCACATTCCAGCCGTAGGGATTGGGCTGAGTGACATTTAACGGTTGTCCCTGGGCATCCGTGGCACGGAAATTGTAGACGTTCTTGGCAAATTCGTGGAGCGCGTAGCGGCCGGGAGAAGAGCGGCTCATCACGACTTCTAGAACAGTGGCTCGGACACCAGAGAAGGTCGCGCGCACTTGGGCTTCATGATGAACGGCGTTGGGAAAACGCAACTCATAATGGACGCTTTGCTGAGCCGATGCGCCCAGGCAGAGGGCGGCTATCAGCGTTGGGATGGAGAGGAGACGGCGGCGCAGCAGCGGGGGCATTTCGTGCTTTTTCAATGTAGCAGCGGGACGGTGCTGCCCGTTTATTGGTCGAGGGGCGGCTGCTGGGGAATGGATCGCGGTAAATCGTCATCATAGCGAGAGAAAATCATTATCTTCTGAGGGACGATTCCCTCTTCCTGGTTGTTTGCAAATTCGAACCCAGTTTTGCGGCCACCTGGCCAAGGGGCTGGCCATTTACCGAGTAAGTCGTGGTTGCTCTCCAGTTTGCCGCGTTGGGACTGAAGGGATTTGAGTTCCTGGAGGTCCTGGTTGTAGCCGCGACGGATGCGTGCTTCCTGAATACTGAAGTTCTTGAACTGAGTTTGAAACACGATCAGGGTATGGGCCTGGATGAGATCGGCGCGATCTTCCGGGCTTTCGTTTTCGAATAGCGCGGCGAACTGCACGCCACCGTATTTAAATATGTTGCGCTCCAGAGTGGGAATGCGATTGAGGCGCCAGTGCGCATCGGCGAGGCGCTGGACTAATTGCAGTTCGAGTTCGCCGACGGGTTTCAGTTCTGCCTTCAGAAGTTGGATGTGGAGGCGATACTGTTCGGCGTCGTCGTCAGGCAAGAGGACGGTGTCGCCGGTGAGGCCGGTTTTGAGAGCGTTCCGGGAGGACTTTTCGAGTCCTGAACGGGTGACTGGACCGGTTGAGTGCAAGGCATTTTCACGATTGGCCCGGAGTTTCGCTTCGGAAATTTCGGGTGTGGGTTCTTCGTGGTTGCGGAAGAGGTAGTCGAGATCTGGATTTTCCATAGCGGCTCGACGGTAGCGCGAGGGGCGAGCGGGTTAGCGGGGTGAATGGAGGTAAATAGTGGTGAGGATGAGAGATAGAGGAAGTGATGGAATTGGGAACGGGTTGGGTGGTGAAGAATTCCACGGCGCGCCGCGTCGTTTTCGGCGTTCGGCGCGAAGTGAGCCGCAGGAGCCAAGCTGGTAGAAGTCGAATCAGAGCATTGCCCATCGGCAAACCTCCGGCTGATCAGTCTCGTATACGCCGTTTGCGGTATATCTGGCTAGCAGCTTCCGGTGCTTGGGAGAGAGCGGGCGATGCCCCCATCGCGGGGAGTAGAATGTCCCATTTCAGAAAAGACGGGTGCCGGGTTAATAGGAGAGATGGTGGATAGCGTCCTTTATCGCTCATACTTGGGCGGCCAGCCCGCAACAGGTTTTAGGTCGCTTGTCCGAGATGCCGACTATGCGTCCAAGCGGATTTGGGACTGGCTTTCGAGACTCTGAACACCTCGACTGTAGTGAACTGAGGAGTTCTCAGGCCTGTCCCGAGACTTACCCGTTGCGCGACAGTCCCACGCATGTGGGACCGCAGTTCCTTGGAACATTTAGAGGGTAAAGCCCGCCAGTAAAGAGCAAGCCAAACCGGTCCGTTTTAGATTAGGCAACTTTGCCGGAAGCACACGGAACTCTCAGGGCAGCGTGCCGCTCGAAGGGTGGCAAATGTGCTCGCGCGACGCTAAGGATGCTACTGCGGAAAGCAGGTGCAGTGTAGTGACTTGATTGCTGCGCCAATTGCATGCAGTCGCGCTATAAGCCGCGCTTTTACCTTAGGGTCCGTCGTTTCGTCCAGTCGATCGATAACGTCCTGCAACTCGTTGCAGAGCCCAGGACACATTGCATTCCGCTCGGGAAACACCTCGTGGACCATCTTCTCGATTTCTTCATGTGTGGGTAATGGCTTCTTGGCTTTCGAGTGCGTGCCGGATTTTGTTTCGTCGGACATGATAGTGGTATATCACAGAATGGTGTGATTTCACAGAGAAAATGACGAGACTCGCACAAAGGTTAGCCGCAGGTGGAGGTGGAGATGGTGCTGGTTGGGTCGGCGGAACAGGCGTCCTTCGGCGCGTTGCATAAAGGACCGTTTGCGCGACAAGGCAAGCGCCGGGTAATCCTCCGTATAGGATCTCCGGCGCGAAGCCAGTTATGCCGCAAGCTCTGAAGTGACTTCGTTGCGATGGGTGAATAGAACGGGCTGAATGCGGTAGTTCCGAAAAGCCTCAAGAACACCGGATGAAACGTGTTGCTCGGTGTCGTTCAAAACGGCCTAGGCTCTTGAATCCGGCGGCCTGACTTCGCGTGTGTCGCTCCATGCATAGATAACGGCTTCGGCGCTGTCGCGGGTTGGACTGTTAATCCCCTGCACAATACGCTCCGGCTGCTGCTTTTTTGGCGACTTCGGAGTGACGAAATGAAAAAGATGATCGAAGCCGCTTATGCCTGTGAACTTCACTTTAGGAGCGTATCGAATTTCGCTGTTCTCAAGCCACTCCACTACGTCCTCAAAAAACAGCGAGCGTACAAAGGGACTGGCTAGGTAGAACAGGTCATTAACAGCAAGCATGGCCTGAATGAGGGTGTGCTTTCGGGCAGGGAAATTTTCCGATGTTGCACGCACCTCTAGGGCTTTGTCGTTGATCTGAACACCGAAACCATTCAGCGTTATTTTCAAAAGCTCTTTGCGCTTCTCGCTTTCGAGATTGCAGCCCGAAGCCTCTAAGTCACGGACGGTGTAACTATCATCAGTGATGACGTAGCCGCCGTTTCTGACCGTACATAAATCTGAAGGGCGTCGTTGTGGCGGTCGAGATAAGGTGTCCTGATTTCAACCCATGCGCCGTTGACCTCGCGCAATGTGGTCCTGTCTTTCAGCCATGCGCGATAGTCATTTAAAAGGCGCTCTATCTCTTGAGCGGTCGTCATGAGAATAAGCCTCTTTGAATTCGTAGCGGCTCCGTAATGTTGCAATGTTCCATGAAAGCGTCAAGGGTTGAAAACAGGTTTGACGTATCGGGAAATCTGTCGCTTGGGCCGGGATTACCCACTCCTCTCCGAAGCCGTGACGGTAAATATGTAAGTGGGGACAAGGGATTTCTTCGCCGTCAGGGTTGCGGTGCGGCGCTCCGTCGATATCCAGCCGGTAAAGAGTAATGACGACGTCGGCGCGTTCTGAAAGGTTGCCTTGGTCAATTTGATGTGGTAGCGCGTTACGTCGAGCAGAAAATTCTCACGCTTCTCGAGTGAAGTAAGGGGAACAACAATGCGATCTGCGGGGCCGGGAAACATCCATTCCGTTTGGTCGATGGTCTTCTTTTGCATCGCCATCAGTTTGTCGGCTTCGTCCTGCGTGATGTTTAGGTCGGCCATTTGAACCGTATCGATGCTAAGAGGCAATGATACTGGGCGGAGGCAGGGCAGGGAAGGGGCTTGGAAGGCAGTCCCGAAACTTAACGTCGGAACTGCGCTAAAACTCACCCATTTTCAACGCTGGCACTGCCCGCCTGGTCGTATAACGCGCATCTCGTAGATTGAGAACTCAACGTCCCCAAAAACGCCCCAGGAACGATCGTGGTTTGGCGATTTATCGCGATGGTGAACTGACCGGAGCCCTTTTGGCCGCCAGTCTCACCAGAGCCGACTAACCGTCAACCTAGAGGCATGCGCAACTTCCCGCACCTGACTTCTCCCCCAAATCACATCGACTCGCCCGTCAACCGGCGACTTGTAAAGGCATCGGCAAGCACACTGAGGAATTACTTAGAATAGTCGATCTGGAGTGAAATGAAAGTCGTCGGAAAGATTGAGAGTTTGTGGCGCTACCCGGTCAAGAGTATGCGCGGCGAAGAGTTGCAGGAGGCCTTCATCGGATTTCCTGGCGTCTACGGTGACCGTCTTTACGCCTTTCGGAGTTCGGCGGCACCAAAAGGATTCCCGTGGCTGACAGGACGGGAGCAGAAAACGATGCTGTTGTATCGCCCCAGATACCGGCATCCGGAGCGTTCGATAAAGCCGGGCAACCTCGCCGCTGCTGAAGCGATGGGGTCCGGGCTCACCCCGGTGTACGGGGACTCCTCCGATCTTATGTTGGACGTGGAGACACCGGCAGGAGAATGGCTACAAATTGATGATCCCAGGCTGATGAGCATGCTTGGCGAAGGAATTCGCGAGCGGCATGAGCTAACACTGCTTCGATCCGATCGATCAATGACAGATTGCCGCCCGATATCGATCTTTTCGATCCAAACCGTGCGCCAGTTGAGCAAGGAGTTAGGAATCGACTTGGACAAACGGCGATTTCGAGCGAATCTTTATGTCGAGCTCGAATCTCCGAGAGGTTTCGGCGAAGACGAGTTCGTGGGCCGCAACTTACGGATTGGCGACAAAACGGCGATCGCAGTGGTTAACCGCGACTCCCGCTGCAAGATGATCACGCTCGATCCCGATACTGCGCTCCCGAATCCTAATGTTGATGAGCTGGTTAGCTCGGGAGCATGACGGCAAGGCTGGAATCTACGGTGTCGTTCTGGCGGAAGGGGTCATCCGGAAGGGCGACGAGATCGCTCTGCTGGATTAAGGCAAGACTTGCTTACCGAGCTAAGTTGCGCTACATTACTCGGTAACCGAGGAGAATGCGACTTTGAGCAAACCGACCGACCTGGTCCAGGGCACTCTGGACCTTCTTCTGCTGAAAATATTAGCGCTGGAACCACTTCATGGCGTGGCGGTCTCACTGCGCCTAAAGCAGATTTCAGGTGACATCCTGCAAGTCAGCGACGGATCTCTTTATCCGGCATTGCACAAGCTTGAACAGGAAGGTTGGATCAGAGCCGAATGGAAAACTACCGAAAATAACCGGCGTGCCAAGTTTTATTCGCTGACAAAGCTGGGGCAAAAGCGCTTGGGCGCTGAAGCCGCAAACTGGAAACGCCTATCTGATGCCATTTCACACATAATCCAACTGACGGAGGTGTAAACATGCGCATCGAACAATGGTTTTATCAGCTTCCCTTACGTCTGCGGTCGCTGTGCAACCGACAGAAGGTGGAGCACGAACTCGACGAGGAGTTGCGCTACCACGTAGAACACCTGACACAAGCAAATCTGGCATCCGGCATGAACCCGGAAGACGCGCGCGCCGCCGCCTTGCGCGCCATGGATGGCCTGGAGCAACACAAAGAAGCATGCCGCGATTTCCGAGGTGTCGCGTGGTTCGATCACATCAGCCGGGATGTCCGATATGCCCTGCGAACGTTTCGCAACAACCCGACTTTTACCGCAGTTGCGATCTTGTCTCTGGGGCTGGGGATCGGCGCAAACACCGCCATTTTCAGCCTCATCAATACGCTGCTCATCCGGCCGCTGCCGGTGCCTCACCCGGAACGCCTGCGGATCATTCAACTGAACAGACGCACAGGCAAGCCACTGTTCTCTCTGACCTATCCGTTGTTCGAATCGTTGAAGAGCCACAACCAGTCTTTCTCCGAGCTATTCGCGTGGAGCGGCCATAGCTTTCAAATAAAATCCGGCGCAGATATGGTGCATGTTGACGGTGTGTTGGCTAGCGGCGAGTATTTTCCCGCTCTGGGAGTTTTGCCAATCGCAGGAAGAATATTCACCGCCGCCGACGACCACAGTACCGGCGGTAAGGATGGACCGGTCGCCGTGATCAGTGAACGATTCTGGGACCGTCAGTTTCGGCGGAGCTCATCCGTCATCGGCAACAACCTGACGCTTGACCACGTCGCCTTCACCATCATTGGAGTTATGCCCGCAACCTTTTTTGGCGCAGATGTGGATGCACAGCCCGATATCTGGGTTCCGCTCACAATGGCAAGCCGCGTGGACGACCCGGGGTGCATCAACAGCCGCAGTTGCTGGTGGCTTCAGACGATGGCGCGCTTGAAAGACGGAGTAACGGCGGAGCAAGCGAAGGCGGCCGTACAAGTGGCCTCTCCTTCGATATTGCGCGAGTCTCTTCCCGAATGGGGCGAAGCGGACAAGAAGAGGTTTCTGTCCTGGAAAGTCGATTCTTCCAGTGGAGAGCAAGGGTGGTCCTCTTTGCGTCGGCAGTTCAGCAATCCGCTGGCGGTTTTAATGACGCTGGTTGGCCTGGTGTTGCTGATTGCCTGCGCGAACATGGCGAACCTATTGATGGCACGCGGTATGGCGCGCCACCGCGAAATTGGCGTGCGGCTGGCAATGGGCGCCGCACGCGGACGGGTTATACAGCAGTTGTTGACGGAAAGCGCGCTGCTGTCGCTGCTGGGCGGCCTAGCCGGAACGTTCTTTGCCGTATGGCTCACGAAATTCCTGGCAGCATTTATGGGAAAACCCGGGCAGTTTGGCCCATATCAAGGATTGCGATTGGACGTTCATCCGGATTGGCGGGTAGTGCTGTTCACTCTACTCCTGGCAGTAGGAACGGGGATGCTATTTGGCTTAGTGCCCGCATTGCAGGCAACGCGTATGGGCATTGGAGTCTCGCTCAAAGAGAGTGCGAATAATCTCCGCGGCCGCCGGAACATCCAATTGGGCCGGATCACGTTGGCTCTCCAGGCGGCGTTTTCGGTCGTTCTGGTCGCCGCGGCCGGCTTGTTTGCCGGTAGCTTGTACGAACTCCTGACTATAAAAGTAGGATTCGATCCGAAGAACGTGGTGCTGATAAGTATCGACACAGATAAGCTTGCTGCCAAAGATGCGGCGCTCTCAAATATCTATGGCCAGTCGCTTGAGCGGGTGAAGACGCTGCCAGGTGTGGATGCCGCGAGCCTGGTTTGGATCACGCCCCTCAGCAACGGTGGGTGGGATGACGATATGACCGCTCCCGGTCAGCCTGATATTCCGGAGCACGATCGCGACACTTACGCCAACGCGATTGGTCCTCGTCTTTTCGACACAATGGGAATTCCCCTTCTCGCTGGCAGGCAATTTAATGAACGCGATCGCGCGAATTCAGAGAAGGTGGCTATCTTGAATCAACTCGCTGCCCGGCGCTTCTTCCCCAATGTAAATCCTATTGGAAGGGATATAAAATTCGAGGGATCTTTGATGCGAGTTGTGGGCATCGCAGGCGACATTAAGTACCTGAATCTGCGCGATGCAACGCCGCCTGAACTATATATTCCTTACACGCAAAAGCAGGGTAGGATTCCGTCGTTGACGTTTGCGATTAAAACGGGTTTGAACGTCGATAGCCTTTATCCCGAATTCCGTGCGGCTTTGCATAGCGTGGCGTCCGACGCACCCGTGAGTCGAGTCAGAATGATGGAGCAGCAACTAGCCGATTCCATCGGTCAAGAGCGCATGATGGCGTCGCTTTCCATCTTCTTTGGATTGCTCGCGCTTCTCCTCACCGCAATCGGCTTGCATGGAATCCTCGCCTACGCGGTGATCCGACGAACAGGTGAGATCGGCATCCGCATGGCACTTGGCGCAGCCCGGAGAAATGTCGCTTGGCTGATCGTATCAGAGACAGCGGGCTTTGTGGCAGCCGGTGTGGCCATCGGAGTGGTCGCGGTTCTGGGCCTTTCGAAACTGGCAGCGAACCTGCTATATGGCGTACGTCCGAATGATCCCGGCAATCTCGTTTTAGCACTTGTAGCCCTGATCGCCATCGCAATAGGCTCGGCCCTGGCTCCAACCCTGCGTGCCGTTAGATTAGACCCAACCAAAGCATTGCGCCAGGAATAGCTCCGAACCAAGTTCGCCCCAAGTGGGCCGAAGATTTCGAAGGACGTCGGCGCTGTTGGATCGATTCCAGGAGTTTTTTGAGGAGCGTGGTGAAGGCTAGTTGTCAGCAGTAAATGCCCGCCCGGGCGAAAAGATTGCGAAGCCTGGGGCATCTTTGCTGAATCAAACCGGAATGTTTGAGTTTGCTCGAGGGCTTGCAGCTGGGTTCGGTTTAGTCTTGCTCTCCCTCGCGAGTTCGTGCGGGGGCAAGTCGCAGTCGGCTCCGGCGCCGCCGCCTCCGGGCGTGGGAGTCGTGACGGTCGTACAGAAAAGCGTTCCCGTTTATGGCAAATGGGTAGCCACACTGCAAGGCTATGTGACGGCCAATATACAGCCGCAGGTGAGCGGGTATTTACTGCGGCAGGATTTTCGCGAAGGATCTTACGTCAGAAAAGGCCAGATACTGTTTGAGATCGATCCGCGCCCGTTCGCGGCGGCGTTAGCGCAGGCGAAAGGTCAACTGGCGCAAGCGCAGGCGCAGCTTGGTCAGGCCAAGGCACAGTTAGGGCTGGCCGCCATCAACGTGCGGCGCGACACACCATTGGCACAAGTTCACGCTATCGCGCAGAGTCAGCTTGACAATGACGTCCAGACGCAAAAGCAGGAAGAGGCGTTGATTGAAGCGGATCAAGCGGCCATCCAGTCCGCGCAAGCAGGAGTGGAAACGGCGGAGCTGAATCTGGGTTTTACCAAGGTACATTCGCTGATCGACGGCATTGTAGGAATCACCGCGACACAGATAGGCAATTTAGTTTCACCTACGACAGTACTAACTACTGTTTCGCAGGTGGATCCTATTAAGGCTTACTTTTCCATTAGTGAGCAGGAGTATCTCGCGGTTGCGAGCAAAATCAGACCGGCGGCAACGGTGAATCTACTGCGCGCTAACAATCCGGTGCCACTTACTCTTACGCTGGCCAATGACGAACGTTACCCGCACCAAGGCCGCATCTTGTTTGCCGACCGGCAGGTGAATTCGCAAACCGGATCCATTCAACTTGTCGGGGAGTTCCCTAACCCGAACAATCTGTTGCGGCCCGGCCAGTTCGGCAGTATCGGCGCAGTTACTGCCACAAATGAGAATGCGCTGTTAGTGCCACAGCGGGCTGTCACTGAACTGCAAGGGCGCTATGCGGTTGCGGTTGTAGGGCCAGACAACAAAGTCAAGATTAAACCAGTTGAGACAGGTAGCCGGGTAGGAGAGATGTGGGTTATCCGGCAGGGTCTTAGTCCGGGCGACCGGGTGGTCTCCGAAGGAACATCAAAGGTCCAGGACGGGGAACAAGTGACGCCCCAGGCTGATGCGGCGAAGATTGTGTCGCCGTATAAGGACGAAGGCGGAGCGCAGTAATGTCGAAGTTTTTCATCAACCGCCCGATTGTCGCGATGGTGATCGCGATTGTGATGGTGCTGGTGGGATTTATCTCGGTTCTGCGGCTGCCGGTGGCACAGTTTCCGGATATTGTTCCACCGCAGATTCTGGTGACCGGCATATATCCGGGCGCAGACGCGCAGACCTTAGAACAATCAGTCGCAACACCGCTGGAGGAGCAGATCAGCGGCGTGGACAACATGGACTACATGTATTCGGTGAACGCGAATAACGGGCAGAGCCAGATCTTTGTGAACTTCGGCGTCAACACGAATCCGGATATCGATCAGGTATTGACGCAACTGCGCGTATCTCAGGCTCAGTCGCAGTTACCGGCGCAGGTGAACACGGCGGGGTTAACGGTGCAGAAGTCACTAACTTCGCCGCTTATGTTGATCTCGCTGTATTCGCCCAACAATACATACGACAGCATTTTTTTAGCTAACTACGCTTACATCAACTTAGTAGATCAGTTGACGCGAACGCCGGGGGTTGCCCGCATACAGGTATTCGGGGCCGGGCAATATGCGATGCGCTGCTGGGTGAATCCGGACCGTCTGGCGACGCTGCAGATTACCGTTCCGCAGATTATTGCGGCGCTTAATTCTCAGAACACGGTGAACCCGGCGGGGCAGATCGGGGCAGAACCGGCGCCGAATGGTCAACAATTCACTTACACCGTTCGGGCACAGGGACGGCTTACTTCGCCGGAAGAGTTCGGCAACATTGTTTTGCGCGTGAATCCGGACGGATCGAATCTACGGCTGAAGGATGTGGCGCGAATTGAACTCGGCGCGCAGATCTACAGTCTGACCGGGCGCTATAACGGCAAACCATCGGCGATTTTGGCGATTTATCAACTGCCCGGGTCGAACGCGGTAGACGCGGCAAATGCCGTGCGCAAGAACATCGCCGGGCTGGCGCGCCGCTTCCCGCAAGGGCTTGGATATCAGGTGAGCCTGGACACAACTCAGGCCGTAACCGCCGGCATGCGGGAGATTCTCTATACGCTGCTGGAAGCGCTGGGACTGGTGATCCTGGTGGTGTATATCTTCCTGCAAGGCTGGCGCGCAACCATCATTCCGCTGGCGGCCGTTCCGGTTTCTCTTATCGGAACGTTTGTCGTTTTCCCGCTGCTGGGCTTCTCGATCAACACTCTTTCTCTATTCGGGTTAGTGCTCGCAATCGGCTTAGTGGTTGACGACGCGATCGTGGTGGTAGAAGCAGTTGAGCGGCACATTGAAGAAGGCATGAAGCCGCGCGACGCTGCCTTCAAAGCAATGGAGGAAGTATCCGGACCGGTCATTGCGACGGCACTCATTTTGACCGCCGTCTTTGTTCCGACGGTATTTACTCCGGGTATTACCGGGCGGCTCTACCAGCAGTTTGCGGTTACCATCGCGATCTCGGTCATCTTCTCGGCATTCAACGCTTTGTCACTCAGTCCTGCGCTGGCGGCATTGTTACTAAGGCCCAAAAAGAAGTCGCGCGGGCCGCTGGCGCGCTTCTTTGCATGGTTTAACCGCATGTTCGGGCACGTCACCGAAGGCTATGTGCGTACCTCCGGCAGGTTGATCAGAAAAGCGGGATTCAGCTTCTTATTGTTAGCGGGAATTGCGGTTATCGCGGTACTTATCGGAACCAAGTTACCTACATCCTTTATCCCGGAAGAGGATCAAGGCTATATCTTCGTAGCCATGCAGTTGCCCAATGCGGCTTCGCTACAGCGCACATCGGCGGCGGCAAAACAGGTGGAAGACGTCATCATGCACACACCTGGCGTGCAGGGGTGCACCTCTGTCATTGGGTTCAGCCTGTTAAGTTTTGTGCAGGATACTTACAGCGCGTTCTTCTTTGTTACTGAGAAGCCATGGGACCAAAGAACAACCGCGGATGAGCAATACACGGCGATACGAAACCATATCGCGGCAGGTCTTGGGAAGGTACAGGACGGGATTGCATTTTCCTTTTCGCCGCCTTCCATTCCGGGTGTTGGTACATCCGGCGGCGTGACATTCATGTTGGAAGACCGATCGGGAGCGCCACTCGAATTCCTCACGCAGAACGTGAATAAGTTCGTTGCCGCGGCGCGCAAGCGAAAAGAGCTTGTCGGAATAAGTACAACTTATATACCCACAGTTCCGCAGCAGTTTGTCGATGTAGACCGAGTGAAGGTGGAACGGCAGGGCGTGAACATCAGCGATGTTTACGAGACCTTACAAGCTTTTATGGGTGGTTACCTGGTGAACTACTTCAACCGGTTTGGACGCCAGTGGCAAGTGTATGTGGAGGCGGAAGGCAGTTATAGAACCGACGCTTCCAAACTCGGGGAGTTTTACCTCACTAACGGTCAGAACGCGATGGTACCCCTGAGTTCGCTTATTCAAATGAAACACATTGAGGGCCCGGAGTTCGTCATGCGCTACAACGAATACCACACGGCGCAAATCATTGGCGCGGCGGCGCCTGGTTACAGTTCCGGCCAAGCTATGAAAGCGCTGGAAGAGACATTTGCGCAGACCATGCCGCGCGAGATGGGTTTCGACTATAGCGGCATGTCCTTTCAGGAGCAAAAGGCGTCGCAGGGTGTTCCGTTGATGGTGATCTTCGGGTTATCGCTGTTGTTTGTATTTCTGATTCTGGCGGCTCAATACGAGAGTTGGTCGCTGCCGTTCAGCGTGCTATTGGGAACGCCGATTGCGGTCTTCGGAGCCTATCTGTTCCTGTGGCTGCGCCATTTCGACAACGACGTGTACGCGCAGATTGGGCTGGTGATGCTGATTGGCCTGGGGGCGAAGAATGCCATTCTGATCGTCGAATACGCCAAAAAGGAGTACGAGGAGCGCGGCAAGAGCATTGAAGAGGCGGCTTTAATAGGCGCCCGCATCCGGTTGCGGCCCATTCTGATGACTGCGTTCGCGTTTATCTTCGGCTGCGTTCCGTTGTGGCGGGCGCAGGGTTCTGGCGCGGTATCGCGGCAGATTCTGGGAACCGCGGTGATTGGGGGAATGCTAGCGGCGTCGCTGATCGCTATCTTCCTTATACCTGTGACATTCGATGTGGTGGAGAAGCTCTCGCATCGAGTTAGAGGAAAGGCGAAGGTGCCGGTTATCGAGCCGAGCGGCGGTGAAGGAGAACCGGCGTGAAGCGCGCCGTTGGCAGCGGGCTTGCACTTAGCGTGATGCTTTTCCTGGCGGGCTGCACGGTGGGTCCGAATTACAAGCGACCTATCGTCAATCCACCGGCCACTTATCGCGGATCTGGCCCCGATGTTACCGGGGATCAATCGGCGGCATCATTAGGAGACGAAAAGTGGTGGACTGTTTTTCAGGACGAAGAACTGCAGAAGCTGATCCGGACAGGGCTGACTCAGAACTTCGATATACGCATTGCAGCCACGCGCATCGAGCAGGCGCAGCAGCAGATTACCATCACGCGCGCGAATCAGTTCCCGACGGTAACTGCGGGACCGCAGTTTGTGGGCACGGCAAGTCCATCCATTCCCGGCGTCTTCCCTGGTTACTCCTATCTGGCCGATGCTTTGCTGGCGTCTGTTTCCTGGAACGTGGATTTCTGGGGACGATACCGGCGCGCCACCGAAGCGGCGCGCGCAAACTTGCTGCAAGCGCAGTGGAACCGTCGGGCCGTGGTCAGCACGCTGGTGGAGAATCTGGCGACTGCTTATTTTCAGCTGCGTGAACTGGATTCGCAGCTGGAGATTGCCAAGCAGACGCTTGCTTCGCGCCAGCAATCGCTGAAACTGACGCAGACACTGGAGCAAGGCGGCGCGACTTCGCTGGTGGACGTGCGGCAGGCGGAACAACTGGTGGAAACGGCGGCCGAGACGATTCCGGACGCTGAACGCCAGATTGCACAGACGGAAGACGAGATCAGCATCCTGATAGGGGAGAATCCGCACGACATTCCGCGCGGACGCAAACTGGAAGACGAGCCGCTGCCGGAAACCGTGCCGGCGGGCATACCTTCCCGGGTGCTAGAGCGGCGTCCCGACATTCAGGCTGCCGAACAACAACTGGTTGCCGCGAACGCGGAGATTGGAGTGGCCCGGGCGCAGCTTTTTCCGCAGATTTCGCTTACGGGATCGGCCGGACTGGAGAGCATCGGATTGGGCAATCTGTTCGTATCCACCAATCGCGCGTGGAACTTTACGACTGGACTTACTCAGCCGATCTTCAATGCCGGCAGCTTGCGCGCAAACGTACGCTTGAGTCAAGCGCAGCAGCAACAGTACTTACTCACTTACGAGCAAACAATCCAGACGGCGTTTCGGGAAGTGTCCGATTCGCTATTTGCTTATCGTAAGTACCGCGATTACCGCGCGCATCAGGAAGCGCTTACCACGGCAGCGCGCGAGGCTGCCAATTTGTCTGAGATTCGCTATCGCGGGGGCGTGGCTAGTTATCTGGAAGTTTTGACTAACGAAACGACTTACTTCGGGGCCGAGTTGAACCTGGCGCAAGCGCGGCTGAATGAGCGGTTGTCTCTGGTGCAGCTTTATAACGCGTTGGGCGGGGGCTGGGAGCAGTAGCTTTAGTCCTGGCGCGGCAACAGGGCGTTTAACTCCTGAATAACCAAGGCATTCACGTCGAACTTACCGCCTTTCAGATCGTGACCGGCGCGTTCCAGGACGGCGAGCCTGGTTGGCGCGGGTATGGCGGTCAAAGCCGCTTCCATTTCGCTGACGGTGCCGAATGGGTCTTCGCTGCCATGCACGAATAGCGCTGGAATGTTCAGCTCCGGAAAATGGGCGGTGCGCAACTGTTCGGGCTTATTGGGTGGATGGAGCGGGTAAGAAAACGCCAGCAAACCGTCACACAGATCGGCATCCGATGCGGCCAGCAGTGTTGTTTGGCGGCCGCCGTACGAATGCCCACCGGCCACGATGGGGCCACTCGTCAGAGCGCGCAGGGCTGCCACGGCTTCTCGAACGCCGGCCTGATCGGCAGGCGCTGAACGCGGCGGAGGTGGGCCAAAAGCCCGTTTACGGCGAAAGGGGAGATCGTAGCGGAGCACCAGCCATCCATCCGCGGCGAGCGCATCGGCCACAGCCAGCAGAAGCTTGGCGTAGCAATTGCCGCCGGCGCCATGGGTGAGGGCGATGCCGCCGCGCGATTCGCCTTCCGGCTGGTGCAGGAATCCGGACACATTCTCTTGTTCAAAACCGCTTATTGTGCTCACAATTTGCTGCTGTCCGTATATGATATAGTCCACGAGACAAACGTTTATGGACAATAACCGGAGACTACTTGCGGCCTCTCTGACAGGCGCTCTTCTGTTGCTGACGGGATGTACCTCAGAACCGCATAGCGCGGCTGAGAAATACGTCATGGTGGCGGCAAATACGAAGGTTCAGTATTGGCAAACGGCTTTGGCCGGGCTGAATCATGCGGCCACCGAGATGAAGGTGAAAGCGGAGATGCAGGGCCCTGACGGGCACGATCCGCAGGCCGAGCATGATGCCTTCAAACGCGCTGTGGCGCAAAAGCCGGCGGGCATTCTGGTGTCGGTTGCGGACGCTTCGATTCTGACCCCGGACATCGATGCGGCCATGGCACAGGGAATTCCGGTGATCACGATGGATTCCGACGCGCCGGGCAGCAAGCGGCTGTTCTTTGTGGGAACCGATAACTACAACGCGGGCGTGTTGGGAGGGAACCTGGCTGCCAAGCTTATCAACGGCAAAGGCAACGTGGTGGTATTCCGGCTGCCCAATCAATCGAACCAGAAGGATCGGCTGTCCGGTTATCAAGCGGCTTTCTCCGCCCATCCGGAGATCAAGATTGCGCAGGTTGTGGATCTGCAGGATCAGCCCGACATCTCAGGTTTCGCTTATGACACGGTGAAGAAGCTGGTGGATAGCAAGGCTAAAGTGGACGCGTTCGTGTGTCTGGAATCGCGCTCTTGCGGTGGCGTTGCCGACGCGGTTAACCGGGCCAACATGGCGGGCAAGATCACGATTGTCGCCATGGACACGGATTCGGAGACGCTGGACTGGATGCAGAAGGGAGTTACCTCCGCGACGGTGGCGCAGAAGCCATTCACGATGGCGTACTACGGAGCCAAACTACTGGGCGACATCCATCTGCATCCGCCGACTCCGCTTATCAATGACTACACCAATATGGCGAACGCGCCGTTCCCGATGTTTGTGGATACCGGATCTTTCATAGTGGACAAAGCCGGCGTAGCAGCGTTCTTACAGCAAAACAAAGCTGCCGTTTCCGGCCAATAGGGATGGTGAGTATTCGGCGGCTGAGTTGTTGCGGCCTGCTGTTGGCGTTGGGCGTTTGCGCGGGTTCAGCGCAGCAAACGCCGCTGACGCAGGAGCAGCTGCTTGCGGCCGCCCGCAACTACGCCGACCAATACATTGACAGACTGCCCAGCTTCATCTGCACCCAGACGGTGGAACAATTCGAGGCCAACCGAAAGGCCAAGCACTGGCGCAAAGGCGACAGCCTGACGGCGCAGTTGGTCTGGGATCAAGGCCGGGAGCGGCGCACGCTTCAGATGGTGAACAATCGGGCGCTGTCGGAGAGAACGCTGTGGCGATCGCCGCTGGTGAGCGAGGGGGAGTTCGGCAATCTGCTGGATTCGGTGCTGGGCAGCCCTAGTCACGCGGTTTTCTCCTGGCACGGGTGGGAGAACGTAGGCGAGAAGCGCGTCGGTGTTTTTGAATATCACGTGGATCAGCAGCATTCGTCGTTGCGCCTGACGCTGGGTTCGGTCCAGACGGTGGTTGCGTTTCAAGGTTTGGTCTATACCGATGAAACAAGCGGCACGGTATGGCGAATCACCAATAATGCCAGCGAAATACCCAGCGAGTTGCGCACGAAGAGCATCTCGCGGGCGGTGGATTACAGCGAGGTGGCAATCGGCGACATGCACTACGTTTTGCCGGTACACGCCACGATCCTGCTGGATACGGGGACGGGCAACATCAGGAACGAGCTGCACTTTGAGCAGTACCGCAAGTTCAGCGCCGACTCCCATATCTCTTTTGCGGCGGAGGACGCTGGAAAGCATTAGCGGCGGGCTTACAGTGGCGCTGTCGGCTGGTACATTGAAAGGAGTAGTGTCTGCCGGCGCCCGAGGAAACAGCCGCTGCTCCCATGGAAGCTGAAAATCTGGAGGCTCAGCGCACGATTGCGCAATTGCGCTCGTCGCTGGACAGTTACGAGCGCGTTTTTTCAGACAATCCGATTCCGGCCATTGTTTATCGGCCGGACGATCTCACGATACTCGAAACCAACAACAGCGCATTGACGCTTTACGGCTATGAGCGAGCGCAAATGCGCGGGTTGAACCTTTTAAGCCTGTTCGCTCCGCACGCCTATTACGGCAAGACGGAGCTGGCGGCTGAACTGAAGAAGGTCACTAATTCGATGGGACCTTTTTCGCACCGCGGCGCCGGAGCGCAAGAACTGATCGTCAACATCACGACATTTGCGTTTTCGTTCTACGGAGTGGACGCGCGCGTGGCTATGCTCCAGGACGAGACGGAGCGCCAAGCTGCAGAAGAAGCACTGCGATCGGGCGAAGAGCGCTTTCGCGAGCTGTTTGAGAATGCCAACGACGTGATTTTTCTGCACGATCTGAAAGGGATCGTGCTGGCGATCAACCGCGCGGCCGAGTCTTTGACGGGTTATGCGCGCGACGAAGTGATCGGGCACAGTTTTGAGGACTTGGTTGCGCCGGAAGCGCGCTATCAGATGCAGGACAGCATCAGCGCGCATCTGGGCGGCAGCGCTACGCAGCGGTACGAGTTGCCGATCTTATCTAAGTTCGGGACGCGCCGTTATATCGAAGTTAGTACGCGTATCATTTACCGGCGCGGGCATCCTGTCGGGATACAAGGTATTGGCCGCGATGTTACAGAGCGGAAGATGGCGCAACAGCGACTGCAGGAATCCGCGCAGCAGTTACAAGTCACGAATGAGGAGCTTAGCCAGGCTTTGGCGCTGGCGAAGGAAGCGACGCAACTGAAAGAGCAGTTCCTGGCGAACACGTCGCATGAGCTGCGCACTCCCATGAACGGCATCATGGGCATGGTGAATCTGCTGCGCAGCACCAATCTGAACACGGATCAACTGGAATACGCGGATGCGATCAGCCAGTGCGCGAACGACCTGCTGACGATCATAAACGACTTGCTGGATCTGTCGCAGATTGAAGCGGGACGGTTCTCTTTGAGCGATGAACCGTTCGATCTGCAGGACAGTGTCCGGTCGGTGGTGAAATTGCTGCGGCTGCGAGCCGAGATCAAAGGACTGCCGTTGGAATACGAAATAGATGCGCTGCTGCCGGCGCAAGTCAACGGCGATTGCGTTCGCTTCCGCCAGGTATTGACGAACCTGATTGCCAATGCGATTAAGTTCACATCGCGCGGTGGGATCCAGGTCCGATTAGGTAGTTCGCGGGAAGGCGGGCGGGTGCGAGTGGAGGTGATCGATTCCGGCATAGGCGTTGAAGAATCTGTACGCGAGCGCATCTTCGAGGCGTTTTTTCAGGCGGACGGGACCACGCGCCGACGCTTTGGAGGCACTGGACTGGGTCTCACCATTAGTAAACAGTTAGTGGAGATCATGGGCGGCCAGATAGGGACTTACAACAACGAGAGTGCGAATGGGGCAACGTTCTGGTTTGAGTTACCGCTACGGCCAGCGCCGACGATGGTCAAGGGGCATTTACAGCGGTTTGTCCCGGCTTGGCATAAGTGACGAGTCCGAATCAGCTCTGCCTAGTTTTCGCCGCCGGAGTTCTAATTAGCTATGCCGCGTTAGTGGTTCCGAAGGGCTGGATAGTCTTGCTGGTGGGGCTGGGGTGTGTGCTGGGCGCGATCGTCCGCGGCGCCGCTTACCCGATGCGGCCTATGGGAATAACACTGCTGGCAGGGGCAATGTTTTTCTTTTTCGCCGAATTCTGCTGGAATTTGATTTACATTGCGGGCGTGTTAGGTACGGTTATGCTCGTTTTCGGTTTTGGGGTACTTTATTCAGGGCCGGAACGAATTAGCGCTGGGATTGCGATACCTAGCGGACTTGCGCTGGGGTTGGCGACAACGGTGGTTTGTGCGACTGCGAGGCGCGCGCGTATGAACAAGCGGTTCGCCTGATTTCCAGAAACCGGGAACTTCCTGGCATTAGTCGCGTACAGTGGGTAAGAGGACTTATGTTGCGCTTCCTTACCGCTCCTGTTTTGATTTGCCTGACGGCCGCTGCCGGATTTGCATCCACTGACAGCGCCTTACTGGCGCTGGTTCCCGCGAACGCCAAGATTGTGACGGGCGTGAACGTTCAACAGGCGCTGACGTCTCCCTTTGGGCAGTTTCTGCTCACGAAAACCGACGCCGACGGGAACGGGTTCGACAAGATGTTGAAGGATACGGGGTTCGATCCGAGACGCGATCTGCAATCCTTTGTGTTCGCAAGTGCGGGGCCGGCGGGAACGGGCAGTCAGTCCAGCTTCGTTTTTGTGGCGCGCGGCAATTTCCAATCGCAGAACATCAGCAAGCAGATTACAGCGCACGGCGGCACGGCCCAAAACATCGGGGGCATTGAGGTTTACCTGGGGAACGAACACGATCAGCAGACCGCATTCGCTTTGCTGGACAGCGGGATAGCGGTATTTGGCGATCTGGCGTCGGTTCAGCAGGTGATTGCGAATCGGAGCAGCCCGAGTGTTCTGGATCCGGCGTTGCAGACGCTAATCGTGAAGGTAAGTGCGGGCAACGATGCCTGGTTTGCATCGACCATAGGCGGCACCTATTTAAGCCAGCACCTGAATGACGCGACGAATCACCAGTTGAAACCACAAGCGATAGCGCTGCAATCGGTACATCAGGCGGCGGGCGGTCTGTTGTTCGGCGATCCCATACAGCTCAGTTTTGACGCGATCACGCGCTCACCGCAAGATGCGAAATCGCTGGTGGACGTGATGCGGTTTGCGGCCAGCTTCGTTCAGATGCAGCGATCAAGCGGCCCCCAGGCCGAAGTGCTAGCCTCCGCGATGGACAGCATGGTGGTCAGCGCAGCAGACAACAATTTCCACGCGAGTCTCGCAATTCCGGAGAAGAGCCTGGAACAGATAGCCGATGCCGGGGCCCAGCATCATCACGGCTTTATAACAGCCAAGCCGTCACAGCGATAATTAGCCCGGCCACACCGGAGGCGACCCCACCGAAATAGAGCGGTTTGGACTTGGTCAGAATCGCGAGTGAAGAAAGCACGATGGCGAGTTCGAGGAAAATCTCGCCGAAGTGGAACTGGCTGGCCTTTTTGCCGGCGCGTTCGCTTTCATTTTCAAACTCCCGCGCCTTTGCCTGAATCTCGGCTGTATCGCTCTTGTACTTCGCCGCTTGCTTGGAGTAGAGAGTGCCCGCTGGCGACCCCTGCTTCAGTTCCCCGAGCATGTCGCGCGTCGCTTCGGCAGTGAAGCGCCGTATATCCTTCGCCTGATAATAGGCCCACTGGTCAGACGCCTTGGCCTGCATCAACAGCTCTTCTGTGTTGAAATGCTGTCCTAGCACCGATACCACGGCCAACAAAGCAGCGATGATGGCCATGCTCGCCGCCACCATCTTGTCGAACGGATCGTGGGCGTGGTGAACATGCTCTTGCAATTCCTCTTCAGCAGACATGTGGACAAGCTAGCACGGCGGCTTTACGACGCTGCTGCCGCAGCCTGGGCCTTCACCATCGACGAGATTTCCTTCACCAGCTTTCTGTAATTCAGGTCTTCCATCCTGCGAAACGGGAACCATTTCCCATCGCGCCAGGACGAGTAATACCAGCGAGCGAAGATGGCAAGATCTTCCCCGCGCCGACCTTGCCGCACAGGCTTTCGCAGTCCTTCGTTCACCAGTTCGCGCAATGTCTGATCGAGAGACTTCGCAGCCGAATCGTCCTGCGGAATCTCCAGCCGCATGCAGTCCTTCCACAAGCCTTCGAGCATCGGCCACAGCCGCACCTCGCGGCCATGAGCCCCACGCACCAGCGCGATGCCGTTGAGATGATAGACGTTCGCGACCACTTCGTCCCGCGCAGCCCCCGCAGCCCGCATCTTTTCTACTTGCTTATGGATGTGCGCGGCCTGTTCGAAGTCCGTCTGCTCCGCGGCCCGGTCGCGCGCACTAGTCATAACGGCCAGAGCGGATCGTCCGTTAGTAACCAGAAAATCGCTGACCCGCTGAGTCTCGGTTGCATATTCTTCCCGCGTCACAGCGCACTGGCACGGCTTCAGGCATTGATTCATCTCGCCGTAGACGCAACCGGGATGCTCGGGCGAAGGCTTCAGGACTTCTGTGCAGCGCCGTATCTGGAACAACCCCGCCACTTGCTGTTCGTACAACTGCGCGGAGGCGCGGCTGGGGAACGGACCGAGCAACATGGTTTCTTTTCTCGGCACCCGGTTCACGACAGCCAACCTGGGAAACGGATCGGCAATCGTTAACCCAACAAACCAAGGAATGCGTAGCTTCAGCCGGAA
This sequence comes from Terriglobia bacterium, assembly GCA_963758445.1. Taxonomy (GTDB): domain Bacteria; phylum Acidobacteriota; class Terriglobia; order Bryobacterales; family Bryobacteraceae; genus Bog-105. Next base: position 373,330 of record CAVWVR010000019.1, on the reverse strand, counting down.
AAGATAATCGTCCGGATGATAATGCCGCGCCAGCGCGTGCATAACGAGCGCCGACTCCAGGCGCGACCGCGTCAGCCAATACTCGACGCTTACGACGCCTTCGCGCAAACGCGCTACTGGACTTTCCGGGGTAGATTGCGAAGCGAAAAACAACCGGCTCATGCGCCGCCGCAAATTCGACGAGCGCGCAAGGTGCGGCACTCCAGTTTGCGCGCGCAGAAGGTAGATACCGGCAGCGGAGGGGACAGCCTCTATCTTTTCTCGAAGATCAGGCGCGCGGGGGTCAAAGCTGGTTGGAGCCGGAAGTGTCACTTACAGCCATTCAGGCCTACTCGAATTGTACTGAGTTCGCCCAAATAGCTGCGTCCTGCTAGTTTGCTTTACTTCGACTTCGTGCTAAACCAGACGGCATTCGGCGCATCGCTGCGCGCCGCCGCCATGTCCGGCCAGCCATCGCCGTTCAGATCGCCCACCGCCACTCCGTACACGCTTCCTTTGCCATCGCCCCAAGGCACTTGGAGGAAGTTCGTCCCCGTTCCATCGTTGAAAAACACCGATCCAGGCGCGTCCATTTTCCCAATGACAATGTCGGGCTTGCCGTCGCGATTCAGATCCGCTATCGCCACCGAGTAGGGAACGTGCTGTTTCGTCGCAAGCATGATTTCGTCAAACTCACGCTTGCCCGTATTCAAATAGACGAACGTTCCTTGGCGCTCATCGCCGACAACAATGTCGATCCTTCCATCGCCATTGAGATCGCCCGCGGCTGCGGCGCGCGCGGCGGAGTTCTTCGGCCCAACTGGCGTGTTCTCCCGAAAATGTCCTTTGCCGTCGTTCCAGAAGATGACGCTCTGCCCGCCGTCCCGATGCGGCACAAACAAGTCGATTGCACCGTCGCCATCAAAATCCGCCGCAACGATGATGGTCGCCGATTCCGTGCCGACGAGCGGAGTGCAGGACGGGAAATGTCCCTTGCCATCGTTTAGACAGACGAAGCTCTGTTCCGAGTGCGTGGGATAGTCGCCCCGATTTGCAACCGCGAGATCCGGAAAGCCATCGCCGTTCAAATCTGCGACAGTCACGTAGCGCGTGTCCCACTTGGGATCGCCATAAGTCCCCGCAACAGTGAAATTGCCCTTGCCGTCGTTATGATAGATGAGCTTCGGATCAGGCTTGTCGTTGCTAATGATCACATCCAGCTTGCCGTCCCCATCCACATCAGCGAGCGCTGCCGAGTAGGTGCGATCCGGCGTAGTACCCAGATCGTGCGCCGTGAAGTGTCCCTTGCCGTCGTTCAGCAGAACACGATCGAGCAGCGGCCAATGCCGGCCTTTGCCCAGTACCAGATCGGGATAGCCGTCACCATTCAGATCCCCGATACTCACGCTCGCCGATGTCTCGGCTTTCTGTTCGAGCAGTAACATATTGTCGAACGAGCGTGGCGTGATCGCGGCCAGACGTTTATCCAGGCGCTCGGCTGCGGACTTCAGCAATGAATGAATGTCAGCCAGCGTCGTGGTGGGGTCGTTGTTGTATCCCATTAGCCGGTGATTGTACTTTTCAGTACCGGCTCTTTGTTCGATCAGTACCCGCACTTCTTCCATTGCGGTCGTACGATGCGACGATTCGCCCAGCACCTCTTCAGTGGCCTGCCGCAAGGCGCAATAGAGGCTGAGTTTCGTCTGATTCGGCGGGCAGTCCCGCGTGTCGGCCCGGTTCCAATGCGCTGCGTCGGGCAGTAACTGCGCCGCGCGCTTTAGAATTCGGGTGTTGATCGACTCCGCCGGTCCGTCAAACGCAATTAGCAGCGCCGCTGCCAAAAACATCGCGCCACATGCAAGACGAAGCACCAAAGAACACCACTGTTATTCGTGACGTAACGCCACAAGCGGATCTACGTGGCTGGCTCGCCACGCGGGGACGTAGCAAGCTGCCAGTGCCACCAGCATCAGCAGCAGACTCACCCCGATCAACGTAACCGGATCGCCCGGCTTCACTTCGAAAAGCATACTGCCCAGCAGACGCGTCACTGCCAGCGATCCGGCCGCGCCGATCGCCAGCCCGAATGCAGCCAACATGACGCCCTGCCGTACCACCCGTCCGAGCACCTGTCCAGTAGGCGCGCCCAGCGCCACTCGAATGCCGATTTCGCGCGTGCCGCGCGTCACCTCGTGCGCCAGTAACCCGTACAGCCCGATGGCCGCCAGCAGCAGCGCCACCACCCCAAACAGGCTTGCCAGGCGCGCAACCAGCCGCTCCTGGTAAAGTTGCCTTTCGATCGTTTCCGTCTGTGTCCGTATATTCACCACCGGTATATCGCTGCCTGCCTGCCGCACAACAGCGCGCACTTCCGGCGCCACTTTAATGGGATCCCGCGAAGTCCGCAATTCGAACGAGCCGCCCTCCGAGGCCGGCACATAGATTGTCGGAGCAATGGAATTCCGCAGACTGTCATATTTGACATCGCGCACCACGCCCACGATCTGCCACCCGGCGCTCGCGGTTTCATCCGGCGATGGATCGCCATTCACGCCCGGCACATAAGCGCCGAACGCTTGCCCGAGCGGCGTCACATTCGGGAAATAGGCGCGCACGAAAGCTTCGTTCACTATCGCCGGCACCGCTACGGTCGCGCGCGCCTTTTTGTCGGCTTCCGCCTTAGCCGTCAGCTCGTACTCCTCTGGTTTGAACTCGCGGCCTTGCAGCAAGGGAATCTTCAAGGCTTCGAAAAACTGCGGCCCCACTGTCATATGATCCGCGGTCTTCATCAATTTCGGCGGCGTTCCCGGCAAATGAAAGTCGGTGCTCCACAGGCTGCCACTTAGCAGAATGGAACTGGAGTAGCTCACCGCAGTCACGCCGGGAATAGCGGCGAACCGGTCCCGCAGATCGCGATATAAAGAGGCCAGGCGCTCGCCCTGGTATTTCGTGAGCGTAGCGTCCACATCGAATGTCAGCAGATTGTCTGTCGCGAACCCCGGATCGAGGCTCCGCAAGTTCTGCAGTGTATGTACCACAAGGCCCGCGCCCACCATCACGACGACAGTCAGCGCGACTTGCAAAACCACCAGAATATTTCCCAAGCGGAATCGACCCTGCCGCCCTCCCAGGCCCCCGGCGTTATCCTTTAAAGCCGGCGTCAGGTCGACGTGTGTTGACCGCAGTGCCGGCGCAATTCCGAACAGGAGGCCCGTTAGAAGGGTAGCGGCCAATGTGAAGCCCAGCACGCGCCAGTCGATGTCAGCGGAAAATCGAAACCACGAGTCGGTACGGTTAACGGCAAAATCGACCAGCCCGCGGGCGCCCCAATAAGCCAGCAGAACTCCCAGCGCTCCTCCCATCAGAGACAGCGTGATGCTTTCGGTCAACAACTGGCGCACCAGCCGTACGCGTGCCGCGCCCAAAGCCAGCCGTACCGCGATCTCCTTCTGGCGCGCCGCCGCACGCGCCAGCAGCAGCCCCGCGACATTCGCACAGCCAATCAGCAGCACGATCGCCACCGCGACCATCAGCACATACAGCATCGTGGAGATGCGGCCCCGCAGCCCCGTCAAACCGGTCTGCGCCGGCAGCAGTTTGATGGTCGCCTGATCCTCGGCCTTGGCGATAGGCCGTTCCGCATGCAGCAGGTTGTAAGCGAACATGCTGGTGAGCTGGTTTTCCGCGGCCGACACGGAGACTCCCGGCTTCAACCTCCCGGCACTCACTATCCACCACGAACCGGCATCCTCTTGGCTAGGCGTCCATTTCCAGCCAACCTGCAAACTACGCCGCTGCGACAGCGCCACGGAAAAATCGCACACATTGCCGGGGGTGAGATAAGCAAAGCCCGCATCGGCGACGCCGACCACCGTGAACGGCACGCCGTTCAGATTTAGCGTCTTTCCAACCAAGGAAGGATCGGCGCCGAACTGCCGCTGCCAATAGCCATTTGTCAACACCACTGCGGCTGGCGCGCCTGGTTTATCATCCGCGGGGATGAGCACGCGCCCCAGCGCCGCTCCCACGCCCAGCGTTCGAAAATAATCGCCCGAAACATACTGCGGGCTAGCGCGATGAACTCCGCCGATGCCGCTCACCGTCATCGATCCGCCACCCGCGAATTCTGCCAGGCTTGAAAACGGGCCGTGCTCGCGCACTTCCTCGAGGAACGGTTTCGATAACGAGCAGCCATGGTGGCTGGAGCCCTGTAATTGGTTCTCGCAATCGCCGTACGAGCTGTGGCTGTGGAGTTTCGGGCCCGTCCGCATAGTCCACTCGAGCAGCATCAGGTGGTTCGGATCGCGCACCGGCAGCGCCTTGAACATAACCGTATTGATGACGCTGAAGATTGCGGTATTGGCGCCGATGCACAGCGCCAGCGTGAGCACGGCCACGGCCGCGAATCCGGGATTTTTCGCCAGCAGACGTAAGCCGTAGATTGCGTCCCGCTGCCAACCGGTGAACCATGTTAGTTTTCCACTAGTTTCGAATGCACGGTCTTCGATCTGCTGTTGCCCCTCGGCCATAGTTGCTCCCTTTCCATGATGCACGTCCGCCAGTGCATTTGCCAATGCCTGCTAATGGTTGATGTGCCGCTGCGCGATTTCGGCTGCCTGCGCTTCGCTCGCACCCAGGTGTAAACGAAACCGGTCCAAAGAAACTCCTATCCAGCCGCCGAACCCTTTGGAGCCTCTATGAACTCGCTGGCCGTCAGCACCGTGGCCCGTGACGGAAACAGCTTGTCCATCAAGCATGCGTGCAATTCCAGATCCAGGTCCGTGCAGCAATCTTTGATGACAAAAAGCCGATAATCTGCATCCGAAGCATGCAGCAATGTCGAAAGCACTACGCCGCTTGTCGCGATTCCGAACATTACAAGTGTGTCTATGTCGTTCGCTCGTAGAATAAGCTCGAGATCAGTCCCGGCAAACGCATCGACTCGTGTCTTGGTGATGACAACCTCGTCATCCTGGGGCGCAACGGCGGAATGGATCGCTCCTGGTTTGCCTTGGAAGAACTCCTGGTGCTGGGTTGAACTCTTGATCGATCCCATCAGCTTGTTGCGCGAACTCAGCTCGGGCAACTTGGGACGAAATCCCACCTTCACGTGAATGACGCGCATTCCGCAATTCCTTGCAGCTTCAGTTACGCGCGCAGCACGCGTGGTCATCTCAGGATCTTTGCTGTAGACATATACGATGCCGTTCTGGTAATCCATGCTCAGCAGCGCCGAGCGGCTGGGATCAAACGGAGGTTGCGCAACTGTGTCCATAACGTTTTCACGCTCCTTGGGTTTATTACGCCGATCCCGCTTTCCGAGTTCGAACAGAGTACGGAGTGAACGTACGCGGGTGGTGATAGAATCGCCCAATCCTGAAGGGGATCGTTCGTATGCATTCCACAACAAGATATCTAAGAATCGCGGCGCTGTTCGCAGCGGGCATTCTCCTCCTGGGAGCTGCTGGAACGGCGGACCAGTTTACTGTTCCGGTAAGTTATTACACGTTGCCGAACGGCCTGCGTGTAATTCTCTCGCCGGACCATACGGCCCCAACCGTGGTGACGGCGGTCTATTACCGAATCGGCTTTCGCGTCGAGCCCAAAGACCGCACAGGCTTCGCACACCTCTTTGAGCACATGATGTTCCAGGGATCTCAAAATCTGGGCAAAATGCAGTTCATCCGCCTGGTGCAGGAGAACGGTGGAATCCTGAACGGAAGCACCCGCTTTGACTTCACTAATTACTTCGAACTGCTCCCCAGTAACAAGCTGGAGACCGCGTTATGGGCCGAAGCCGACCGCATGACCGGACTGGCCATTACGGAAGAGAATCTGAAGAACCAGCAGGGCGTCGTCGGCAACGAGGTGAAGGTCGCTGTTCTCAATGAGCCTTATGGTGGCTTTCCCTGGCTCTGGATACCGCAGTATGCGAACACTAACTGGTACAACTCACACAACTTCTACGGAGATTTGGCAGACATCGAAGCTGCCAAGCTTGATGAGGTACAGAAATTTTTCAAGACTTACTACGCACCGAACAATGCCGCATTGGCGATTGTGGGCGATTTCGAACCTGACATGGCCAAGTCGCTGGTGACGAAGTATTTCGGACCCATCGCCAAGGCAGCTCCGCCGCCTGCGCCCGACATCACCGAACCGCGTCAGCGGAAGGAGATTACAGCAACGCGAAAAGATGCGCTCGCAAACCGTCCTGCGCTGGCATTCGGGTACCACATGCCGCCGCGCAACACGCCGGAGTATTACGCAATGGGACTTCTCGACCAAATGCTCATACAGGGTGACGACAGTCTGCTCTACCAAGAGCTGGTCAAGAAGCATGGATATGCGGGCAACATTTCGGGAGGCATCAATGTGGATCTCGGCAGCATGTTTGACTATTCCGGACCGATGCTTTGGACCACCTACCTCATTCACGACCCCGGCGTGAAGCCGGCACAAATCATGGACTCCGCCGACCAGGTCATCGCGTCGCTGCAATCCACCCCTCCGGATCAGAAACTGCTGGACCGAAACGTGACCAAGATGCGCTCCTATCTCTATGACGCTGTGACGCAGTTCGGTGGATTTGGGCGGGCGAATATGCTGGCCTGCTTCGCCCTGTTCGACAATGATCCAGCCAAGATTAATGCTCTCGAAGCAAACTTCCGCAACGTTACGCCGGAACTGATTCAACGAACGGCCAAGGAATATCTCCGAAGTTCGAATCGCACTGTGCTTGTGCTGGAACCCGGCGCGGCGAAACCAGTAGCCGCTCCCGCGGGAGGCCTGAAATGAGATCTCACGCTTGCGTATTGCTGAGCCTGGCAGCGACGCTGGCATTCGGCCAAGAAAAGCAGACACCGCCGGAAGGTGGCCCTCCGAGGCCCTTCCATCTGCCGCAAACGCAGGAGCTCACGCTCGCAGAACGGCATGAAGATCACGCTTGTTCCGTATGGCGTGGTTCCGCGAGTGGCCGTACGCGCATTTGTTAGCGCGGGCGGAGTTAACGAGGGGGCCAATCAGGTGTGGCTCTCCCGGCTGACAGGGCTGCTGATGAAAGAAGGAACGAAGACGCGCTCGGCCGAGCAAATCGCGGCGGATGCTGCCGATGCCGGGGGGCAGGTCGAAATCGAACCAGGCGTTGAATTCACTAGTGTCGGCGGCGTAGCGCTTTCCGATCACGCCCTGCCATTCATCCAGGTGGTTGCGGATGTCCTGCGGAACCCCTCCCTGCCAGCGGCGCAGGTGGAGAGATTGAAGGCCGACCTGCTCCGCGAATTAGCCGTGGCGCACACGCAGCCGCAGAGCCTCGCGCGCGAGCGCTTTCTGCAAACGATGTTTCCCGACAGCCCCTACGGCCGCGTATTTCCCTCTGAAACCGAGCTGAAAGGATATACCGCGGAAGATGCGCAAAGCCTTCTACCGGAACAATTTCAGTGCGGCGCGCACTCATCTCTACGTGGCGGGCCTGTTAGATCCAGGTCTTCCGGAGGCAATACGGGCAGCCTTCGAGAGTTGGGACCAGGGCACGCAACCCTCAAGCGCAACACCGGAGGCGGTCAAGAGTCACTCCTTTTCTCTGATTGATCGGCCTGGCGCTCCGCAATCCACGGTCTATATGGGCTTGCCGGTTGCAGATCCCACCAGCCCCGACTATATTTCTCTGGATGTCATGAACGCATTGCTGGGCGGTTCCTTCGCGTCTCGAATCACGTCCAACATCCGCGAGCAGAAAGGCTACACGTACTCGCCCTTCAGCCAGATCGCAACGCGTCAGCATCTGGGTTATTGGGTCGAAGTGGCCGACGTGACCACAGCGGTAACAGGTCCTTCTCTGAAGGAGATCTTCTACGAAATAGACCGTCTCCGAAAAGACCCTCCTTCGGCACAGGAACTAAAGGGCATTCAGAATTATCTTGCTGGGCTTTTTGTGTTGCGAAATACGATCAGCCCCGACGCGGTGATTTCCCAATTGCATTTTGTCGATTCGCAATCACTGAACCGTTCTTATCTAGCGGAGTATGTGGGGAAGGTAATGGCGGTGACGCCGCAGGATGTGCAAGGTGTCACAGAGAAGTATCTGACGCCCGGCAAGATGGCGGTGGTGGTAGTTGGCGATAAAGTCGAAGATCGCGGATCAGGTGAAGCCATACGAAACGGCGACGCCGCAGTAGTCGGATTTTTGCCTATGATTGCGGATGGCTGCGGGTCCGAACACGGAGGGCGGAGCTGGTTGACGGGGAAAAATCGCGCGATTTTTCCGGAGTTTTCACGCGTTATACTCAGAAGGCTTACCTCAAGGGCTGGAGTGGCGGAACTGGCAGACGCACGGGACTCAAAATCCCGCGACCTTCACTGGTCATGTGGGTTCGACCCCCACCTCCAGCACCAATAACTGCGGGCAGATTTCGCCGAGCGCAAACCTTTAGGCTCGCGTATTTCTCAACAGCGACACCCTAGCCACGGCGCCGAGGGCATACAAGGCTCGCATATATTGCTCGGGTTTGCTCCGGTGTTTTGGGTTCAGCATGCGCCTGACCACGACCTCGGTTACGTGAAGTTTTTTAGCGAGTTTCACATTTGAGATGTTTTGCTCGCGCATGACCTGCAAAAGCGCCACTTTGGGCGCCAGATCCAGCGCCACTGGAACCTGCAACTGACCGCGGCGGCCGGTTCTGGGTGCGGGGATCTGCTGCTTGTCCTGAAGGCGCCACTCAATTGCCGTATGCAAGCAATCCACTGCTTGCGCGAACGCTTCGTCTGGGGTTTCGCCTTGTGTGTGGGCCTCGGGAAAATCCGGGAAGGACACGCTGTAGCCGCCCTCTGGTTCGGCCGTTAGCACCGCTGGATAGGAAAGGTCCGTGCTTGTCATAAATCGTCTTTTTTCAGTCCGAGATCTTGCAGTATCCCGTTGAGTGTCCCAGTTTTGAGTTCTGTCCCGTGCATCGGCACGATGGTCTTAGCGTCGCCGAAGCGCACCTTGCGATGACTTCCTTTGCCGCGATCAACGCTCAGCTCCACGCCTCGCTGCCTGGCAAGCTTTTGAAGCTTCCGAAGCAGCTCCGCGCTGGTCATGCCCTAAATACATCGTACACATTTGTACGAGTTGCTGCGCATAGCTAGTCCTGTTCGGCCAGGAATTTCACGAGCGCGTCGCGACACAGTTCCGGTTGATCGGTGGTGAGGATGTGGCCGGCGCCGGGGATTAGCTGAAAACGGGCGTTGGGGATGCGGCGGGCGACGGTCTTTCCGTTTTGCAGCGGGATGAGGCGGTCCTGGTCACCGTGCAGGACAAGCGTAGGAACGGTAATCCGCGGCAGACGCCAGTAGGAATGCCATTTCACGATGGCGGCAAATTGACTGTAAAATCCGGCGGCGGTGCGGGTGCAGGCGTTGCCAATACGGATGTCTTCCTCAATTCTTTCGGGCGGGGTGCTGTCGGCGTAGAGGAGACTGGTGAGGCCGCGGCGCTGCTTGTCACGGGCGAACCTGGTGCCTAGAATCCAAGCGCTAAAGCGAAGATCGGGCCAGCGGCCAAATAGTCCGCTAGAGCTGGTGCAGGCGAGGACCAGCGCGCCGACACGCTGCGGAAACTGCAGCGCGAATTCCTGCGCGATCATGCCTCCCATGGAAGCCCCGACGACGTATGCCGATTGGGTGCCTGCAGCGGTGAGAACGGCGGCGGCATCGCGCGCCATCTGGCGGATGGAATAAAGACCCGACGGGACACTGCTGCTGCCCATACCGCGGTTGTCGAACAAAATCGCCCGGTAGCCGGCAAGGCCCGGAAGCGTTCGAAACCACATATCATGGGTGAAACTTAAGCCCATAATGAGAAGAACCGGTGGGCCGGAGCCGACTTCGGTCCAGTACAATCGAGCGCCTTCGTTGTCTACATATGGCATCTCAGAACAGCACCACTAGTAATAGTAGTTCCGACCTGGTGCTATACCAAAAGAAGCGGCTGGGACGCTTTACAGATGGAAGAGCAGCGGTTACGATAGAGACACCCCCGAGAAATTGGCTGAGGAAGGGCGGTAAGCATTGCTGAAGCTGAAGCGAGTCGAAATACAGGGGTTCAAATCCTTTTACGACCGGACAGAGATGAAGTTCAACGGCAGTGGGATCGCTGCCGTGGTAGGCCCGAATGGGTGCGGAAAATCGAACCTGAGCGACGCGATTAGCTGGGTGCTCGGGGAGCAGTCGGCGAAATCGCTGCGCGGGGCGCGGATGGAAGATGTCATCTTCGCCGGCACGCGCGAAAGAAAGCCGCTGGGTATGGCGTCGGTCACAATGACGCTGGTGCCGGACCATGCGGCATTGGCGGCTGCGACGATTGCGATTCCGGAGGCCGCGCCGGGGGCTGACGAGAAGCCTGGCGAAGGAGCCGCTCCCGTAAACGGAGTTAACGGCCATGTCAACGGGTTTGCGGTACATGCTCCCGTTACTTCAGACGCCGCCAAAACGGCTGAACGATCCGGCGAAATCACGATTACGCGGCGTTTGTTTCGTTCGGGCGAAAGCGAATACCTGATCAATGGGAAAACGGCGCGGCTGCGGGACATTCAGGATCTGTTTCTGGGGACGGGGCTGGGGCCGGAGAGTTACGCCATTATCGAGCAGGGCCGCATTGGTCAGATATTGAGCAATCGCCCGCAAGACCGGCGCGCGGTGATTGAAGAAGCCGCCGGGATTACCAAATTCAAGACGCGAAAGCGGCTGGCGGAAGCGAAACTCGAAAGCGCGAAGCAGAACCTTTCGCGCGTGTTCGACATTCTGGAAGAAGTCACGCGGCAAGTGAATTCGTTGAAGCGGCAGGCCGCGAAGACCAAGCGCTACGGAGAACTGAAGGCCGAAGCGACGGGATACCTGCGGCAGGTTTTGACGGCGCGTTTTCGCCTCCTTGAGCGCGAAATGGCGAAAGTTGCGATTGAGCTCAATCTGGCCTCGGGCGAGTTGCAGGCAGCGCAGACGACGATTGCCGAACGCGAAGGCGAGCAGACGAAGGTGATCGAGCAATCGTACGCGACGGAGCAGGAATTGACTGCGGCGCGGAAGATTCTGGCGGATCTGCAACTGGAAGCGGAACGCGCGCGCGGCAAGCTGGAGTACCAGCTTAAGCAGATACAGCAGATTGAGCAGCGGCTGAGTGCGGGCGAACGCGAAGCGCAGGCGCTGGCGCAACAGCAGCAGGAACGCACGGCTGAACTGGAACAGCACGCTGTCGAGCAGGCAGGCATTGAGAGCGAATTCGGAGCCGCGAAACAGCAGTTGGACGCTAAGTTGGGCGAGCGCGAGGAAGTGCAGAAGCGGCTCTCCGAGCAGGAACGCGGCTTGGAAGCGACGCGGCAATCCGTGCTGCGGCTGCTGGGAGAATCTTCGGGACTGAAAAACCGGATAACCCAAATTGAGACGCAGCTTAATTCAGCGGATCGGGACGCGGAGCGGGCGAAGAACGAAGAGCAGCAATCGGAAAGCGATCTGACGCGCATTCAGGGAGTCAAGGCGCAGCTATCGGAGCGATTGTCGGCGCGGCAGACGGAGTTGCTGTCGGTAACGGATCAGCGCAAAGAGCTGGAACAAGAACTGCAGCGCAAGCGGGCGGCCTTGCAGGAGAATCGGCAAGGGCTGGACCGGCTGCGAAGCGAATTTTCGCGTGTGAAGGCGCGTAAGGATTCGCTTGAAGAAGTGTTGCAGCATCGCAGCTACACGACAGAAACCGTGAAGCGGCTGTTTACGGCGATTGAGAGCGGCAAGGTGCGCGACTTGCAGCCGGTGGGCGTACTGGCGGATTTTCTGGAAGTGGATCCGCAGGTGGAAAAGGCCACGGAAGAGTTTCTGCACGACGAGCTCGAGTACGTGGTGGTGCGGAATTGGAGCGATGGCGAGCGCGGCATTGAATTGATGCGCAGCGATTTGAATGGGCGCGCTACGTTTCTGGTAGAAGAAGGCGGACCGCAGCAAGAACCAGAGAAGGAACTGCCCGAGTTAGCGGCCGAGGCGGGTGTCATCACGAAGCTGACGGATGCGCTGCGCTTCACGAATGGGCTGTCGAATGTGCCGCTAAGAACTCTGCCGCGCATCGCGAATTGCTATGTGGTGGAAGACCGCAAGCTGGCGCGGGATCTGGCTGAAAGGTTCGCGCAGTGCTGGTTTCTGACGACGGATGGCGTGAACTATCACGGGCGCGCAGTGAGCGGCGGAAAGAAAACCGGCGCGGGTCCACTGGCGCTGAAGCGCGAGTTGCGGGAATTGGCGAAGGTGGAAGAACAGAAGCAGCGCGAGTTGCAGGAGGCGCAAACCGCAGTTAATGATTTAGAGCGCGAGATCCACAAGCTGAGCGAACACCTGGAGCATCTGCGAACGAAGCAGCAGGCGCAAGAGAAAGATGTGCTGGCTTTGGATCACGAAAGCCGCAAGCTGGCGGAAGAATTTCAGAGGGTGCAGTCGCGCTTGTCGCGGGCACGGCTGGAACTGCAGCGCCTGGCGCAGGACCGCGTGAAGGCGCAAGAGACGCTGGAAGGAAATCAAGCTTCACTGCAGGTGTGCGAGGTGAAGCGCGCAGAGCAGGAGCAGGCGCTGGAGGCGGCACGCGAGGAACTGAACGGAATTCGGAGCGAACTGGCGCGGGCTACGGAGGAACATGCGACGCTGCGGGCCCAGGTGGCGAGCCTGGATGAGAGGCGCAAGTCGGTTGCGGCGCAACGTACACGGCTGGAAACGCAAGTCCGGGATTTCACGAACCGGCGAAACAATCTGGAGCATGAGAGCCAACGGTTAATAGCGGACAAAGCGCAGTTCGAAAAGAGCAACAGCGAACTGGAAGCGAAGACGGCGGAGTTACAAGGCGAGATTGCGCGTACCGAATCGCAGGTGGCGCAGTTGAGCGATCACGAAGCCGAATTGAGGACTGCGCTGGCGGCGGCTGAAGAAGAGTTGAAGCGCTTGCGGGCGGAAGCTCAGGCGACGCAGGAGAGACGGTCTGAACTGCAGGTGAATCTGGCGCGGTCGGAATCCGACATGAAGCACCTGATGGAGACCTGTGACAAGGAATTGGAAACCAGTCTGCCGGAACTGGCGGAGACGGTTGAGGCGGTTCCGGACGAAACGGTGGTTGCAGACCTGGATTTGAAATATGTTGAAGTGCGGCGCAAGATAGAGGCCCTGGGGCCGGTGAATGCGCAGGCGCTGGAAGAATTCGAAGAAGCGCAACATCGGCAGGAGTTCCTGAGCGTGCAGCGGCAGGATTTGCTGGATTCGATCCGCGACACGGAGAAGGCGATACACGAGATTGACGGAGAGTCGCGCAAGCGCTTCGCGGAAGCATTCCGCGCGATTAACGAAAACTTCCGCGCCATGTTTACGACTTTGTTCGCGGGCGGAGTCGGCGAGATGCGGTTGACCGATGAAGAGAATGCGGCCGAATCAGGGATCGACATTGTGGCGTCGCCTCCGGGCAAGAGGCTGCAGAGCGTGCTGCTGTTGTCGGGCGGCGAGAAGTCGCTGACGGCGATGGCGCTGCTGATGGGAATTTTCCAATACACGCCGAGCCCGTTCTGCATTCTCGACGAAGTGGATGCGCCGCTGGATGAAGCGAACATCGAACGGCTAACCCGATTGCTGCGCGAAATGGCGGGGCAGACGCAGTTCATCGTCATCACACACGCTAAGCGGACGATGGAAGCGGCACAATCGCTATACGGCGTGACGATGCAGGAACCGGGTGTGTCGAAGCTGGTGTCTGTGAAGTTCAAGGCGGCGGGGGAGACGAGGCAGACAAGCGGCCGCCCGACTATCGTTCGCGATGAAGAACTGGAAGCGGCCATAGCCTAGAGCGGGACGGTTGCGGGGGTTTCTGCGCTAAACTAGCCACACGCGATGGTTAGGACGGCGTTGGTGATCGGGCTTTTCGCGACTGCGTTGGGCGCATTCGGACAGCAGTTAGCCGTCAATCCACAGGTAAAGGCGATGGTTTCGCAAGTATCCGCCGAGCGCATCGCGGATACGCAAAAGAAGCTTGAGAGCTTCGGAACACGCAACATTTTTTCCGCAACGGACGATCCGGCGCATGGGATCGGGGCGGCGCGCGAATGGATTGCGGGGCAGTTCCGAAGCTACAGCCCCAAGCTAGAAGTCTCGTTCGATAAGCACCGGTTGAAGGGCGATCCGTCGCAGCGGCTCTTCAAAGATGTGGAGATCTGGAATGTAGTTGCCGTGCTGCCGGGAACGAGCGAGCCGGAGGAGCAGGTGCTAGTCAGCGGGCATTATGACAGCATCCACATGGTCTTCAAGCAGCCCGCCGATGGACGGCGTACGCTGGATGCGGAAGGAACCGTTGCGGCTACTGCTCCGGGCGTTACGGATGATGGCAGCGGAACCGCGGCGGTGCTGGAACTGGCTCGGGTGATGAGTCAATTTCAATTTCGAAAGACAATCGTGTTCATTGCGTTTGCTTCGGAAGAGTATGGGTTGGAGGGAAGCTCGACTTATGCCGAAGCAGCGGCGGGGAAGCACGACCGGATCGAGGCGGTGTTTAACAACGACATCATCGGCAGCGATGTCAGCGGAAATGGCGAGATGTCGAACCGCTACGTCAATGTGTTCTCCGAAGATCCGAACGATTCGCCGTCGCGGCAGGTAGCACGTTATATCAAAGCGATTAACGCCCGCTATCAACCTGGCTTTGCTGTCAACCTGGTGTTCCGGCACGACCGGTTCGGGCGCGGCGGAGACCACAGCCCGTTCAATGCATTCGGCTTTGCGGCGGTGAGGCTCACCACGCCTATGGAAAATTTCTCGAATCAGCACACTGCGACGGATACGTTTGCGAATACCGCTCCGGAGTACACGGCGTTAGTGGCGAAGGCGAATGCAGCGGCGATGGCAACTTTGGCGCTGGCTCCGAAAGCGCCCGAGACACGCGCGGCGCAGGGTGAAGGCGGACGATCGTTGGGCACAGGATTAGGGCGCGGCGATGGCTATGATGCCGTGATGACGTGGCATAACGACCGTCCTGAGCCGGACCTGGCGGGCTATGCCGTGGTGATGCGGAAGACCACATCACCGGACTGGGAGAACGAGATTTTTGTTGGCAACATGACGACGTACACTTTGCCGCGCGTGAATATCGATGAAGTTGTTCTGGGCGTGAAGGCCATCGATAAGGACGGAAACGAGAGCCTTGTTTCCGCGTTTGTTTCGCCGCCGTACCGGCAGCGCAAAGTGGAGACTTATTAGGCCATGGCTTTGACAATCGCAGAGCGACTAGAAGACGATATTGGCTACTTAGAGCTTTCCGGACAGCTCACGCTGGGGCCCGCCTTGGCAGAATTGCGAAGTAAAGCGAGAAAGCTGATTGAAGGTAACAAGCTAAAAGGCCTGATCGTGCAGGTGGGCGCGGTGACGCAAACGGACAGCTCCGGCTTAGGAGAACTGACCATCATTTACACACTCGCCACCAAAAAGAGTTGCCCGCTGCGACTGGTGAACGTACAGCCGGATTTGCGAAAAATACTCGAACTGACCCACTTGGATGGATTATTACCCAGTGCGGAAGATGTTGCGACGGCGCGGAGCGAAATGAAAAAGGGATCGTTCAAGACGGCTTCGTCGCCAATATAAGCGGCGAGGGTCCCGGCGCATCCAGCGTTCGCGGATCCGTGAATCCTATTGCAGTCAACATTTCCGCAATTTGTTCGAACGAAAAGGTACAGCCGTCCTTAGTGGCCACCAGCATGTTCACGGTGAAGAACAGACCCATAGGTGGACCGGTGCGCTCGGCATTGACGAGAAATTCGCCGATGGCAACTATGCCGCCGGGTCTGAGGGAGTCGTAGACACGCTGCAGCAGCAACCGGCTACGCTCCTCGCCTTCGCTGTGCAGGATGTGGCCGAGAATAGCAAGGTCGTAGCCGGAGCCAAGATCCGATTGGCTGATGTCCCCGGCGACGTAGCTCATGCGGTCGGCGACGGCATGACGCTCCGCAATGCGGCGAGTGACCGGAAGCACGCCTTCCCAATCGGCAGCAAATATGGCAGCGTGCGGATAGACCTTTGCGACAGCTATCCCCCAAACGCCTGAACCGGCGGCGATGTCCAGCACTTTGATGGGCGAGTCTTTGGGGATAGCAAGGCTGTTCGCCAATGCCGATGCGGCAGGAAAACTCAATGAGAAGAGGCCTTCGACGAGCCTTTGGAAGAACTCGACGCCTTGCGTCTCGTCGTTGACTCGAATAGCGGGCTCACCCGTCTTGACTATTTGGCCTAACTGAAGCCAGCGGGGGATGATTTCGCGGGTCTGATTAAGGAACGAAGCACCAAGGAAGCCGGGGCGTCCACTGAGCAGGAAGGTTTGGCTCTCGGGCGTCAAAACGAAGCGGCGATCGCGGTCATAGGCGAGCAGCCCGATGCCTAGAAGCGCTTCGAGAATGGCTGTGGCGCCGCGCTGGGAAGTATCTGTTACGTCGGCCAAGTCGGCCGCGCTCATTGAGCGGGAAGAGAGCGCGTCGAAGTACCCGTGTTCCAGCGCAGCGGAGATAATGACTCCGGGCGCGAAGCCCCATGCGAACTGCAGCAGGCGTTCCGGTGTCGCCGCTGCAGGAGCGGCCGGTGTGGTGGACATGGTCATGGCGCGGAGTCTCCCGAACCCGCATTGCGCAACTTACCACAGCAGCGGAAAACGGGATAGTAGATAAGCTTGTTAAGAGCAATGCAACTGACCGGGAAGAATTTCATCGGAAACGAACTCACGGCATTGGAAGGCGAGAGATTTAGCGGCTACAACCCGCGCACCAGCGAGGCGCTTGCTCCGGAGTATCACGAGGCGAGTGCTGAAGAGGTGACGCGCGCGGTCGATCTGGCGGCCGAAGCGGCAACGACGTTGCGGACGCTGGGCGCGGAGCAGATTGTTGCCTTCTTGAATAGCATTCGCGAGGAGATCGGCGCACTTGGCGATGCGTTGATTGAGACGGCGGATCGCGAGACAGCTTTGGGATTGGACCGGCTGAGGGGCGAGCGAGACCGGACGGTAAACCAGATCAAGATGTTTGCAGACCTGGTAAGCGAAGGGTCGTGGGTGGATGCGCGGATCGATACGGCGTTGCCCGACCGCAAACCGTTACCGCGGCCCGATATCCGGCGCATGCTGCAGCCAATTGGGCCGGTGGCTGTGTTCGGCGCAAGTAATTTTCCATTGGCGTTTTCGGTAGCTGGCGGGGATACGGCGTCGGCGTTCGCGGCGCGAAATCCAGTTGTAGTGAAAGCGCACCCGGCGCATCCGGGGGCTTCGGAATTGGTGGCGGCGGCGATCGTACGAGCGGTGAAGGCGAACGGCTTGCCCGAAGGAACCTTCTCTCTATTGCACGGCAGAAGTCCGGCCCCGAGCGTTGCGCTGGTGAATCATCCGAAATTGAAAGCGGTGGGATTTACAGGCTCGTTGCGGGCAGGAAGAGCGTTGTTCAACGCGGCAGCGAAGCGGCCTGAGCCTATTCCGGTTTACGCGGAGATGGGAAGCGTGAACCCGGTATTCGTTCTGCCCGAGACTGTGGACGCGAATGCAGATGGCTTGGCGGACGGTTTATTTCGATCGGTCACGTTAGGAGTTGGGCAGTTTTGCACCTGTCCGGGGCTGGTCTTCGGCGTGACTAGCGAAAGCCTGGA
Organism: Terriglobia bacterium; assembly: GCA_963758445.1. Taxonomy (GTDB): domain Bacteria; phylum Acidobacteriota; class Terriglobia; order Bryobacterales; family Bryobacteraceae; genus Bog-105. The sequence continues at coordinate 355,690 of CAVWVR010000019.1, read as the reverse complement.
TCGTTTCCAAAACAAACTGATCGACAATTTTGAGCAGGGCAATCCGGCGACGATGCTTAATGCAGGCATCGCGAAAGGATATTCGGAACGCTTCGAAGAATTGCGCGGGATTGCGGACGTCAAAGCCTACGCGGCGCGCAAGCAGGCGAAGCAACAAAGCACAGAGGGCGCACCCGGCGTCTTCGTGGTTGAGGCTGAGCATTGGCGAGAGAGTGAAGCGCTGCGGGAAGAGATCTTCGGACCGGCTACGGTGGTTGTGCGCTGTGCATCGGAAGAGGAGTTGTTGCGCGCGGCGCGGTTGCTGGAGGGCAGCTTGACAGCAACTATCCACGGCACTCCCGAGGCGCTGCAGCGAAACCAAAAGCTGATTGACGTGCTGGCGGAAAAGGCCGGAAGAGTGATCTTCAACGGTTATCCGACGGGGGTCGAGGTTGGTCCTGCGATGCAGCATGGCGGACCTTATCCCGCGACGACGGATGCGAAATTCACTTCAGTGGGCACAGCGGCGATCTATCGCTTCGCGCGGCCGGTCTGCTATCAGAACTTCCCCGATGCTGCCCTGCCGGTTGAGCTGCAGAACGCGAATCCGCGTAAAATGTGGCGGTTGGTAAACGGGCAATTGACGCGTGAGGGCCTAAGCTAAGCAAGCTGCCGATGGCCATCGAAATTCCAGCAGACGCGGATAACTGTGAAGTCAGGTGCGGCCGCAAACTGGTCGTGCTGACCAATCTTCAGAAGATTTTTTGGCCGGAACTGGGCAAGACCAAGCGTGATCTACTGCTCTACTATGACGCCATCGCGCCGGCGTTGATTGCGCATTTGAAAGATCGCGCGATGGTGATGAAGCGCTATCCGAACGGGATTGCGGGCGAGTTCTTTTTCATGAAGCGAACGCCGGCGCATCATCCTGAATGGATCCGCACGTGCTCGATTGAACATCGCTCCGGGAACGTGATCGACTTTCCGATCGCGGAGGACACCGCTTCCCTGCTCTGGATCGTCAATTTGGGATGCATCGATTTGAATCCCTGGTATGCGCGCTGTGACGATGTGAACCGCCCGGATTTTGTACACTTCGATCTCGATCCGGTAGCTCCAGCGGGGTTTCCGGAGGTGTTGCGCGTGGCGCTGCTGGTGAAGCAATATCTGGACGAGCGGCAAGTGAAGAGCTATGCGAAGACGACCGGTTCGCGGGGCATACATATATATGTGCCGATTTACCGCGAGCCGCTGCAGAAGGCAGTGTGGCAAGTAGCGAAACGCATCGCGATTGAACTGGCCAAGAAGCATCCGGAGTTCATCACATCGGAGTACCGAATTTCTCAACGTCCGGCGGGGCGCGTGCTGGTGGATTACAACCAAAACGCCTGGGGGAGAACGCTGGCGTCGGTGTATTCACTGCGGCCGAAACCGGAAGCGACGGTCTCGGCGCCGGTGACATGGGAGGAGATTGAAGCGGGCATTTCGATGACTGATTTCACGATGGACACCATGCCCGCGCGGGTGGCGAAGCTGGGCGACCTCTTCAAGCCGGTGTTGCGCCCCAGTTACAGATTGGAGGCGCTGCAATGAGCCTGCCGCTGGCGCTGGATTTTCCGCCGATGGAAGCGGATACAGCGAAGGAAATCCCGCAGGGCGAGGAATGGGAGTACGAACCGAAGTGGGACGGGTTCCGCTGTCTGGCGTTTCGCGATGGAGACGACGTGCGGCTCATGTCGAAATCGGGGCAGGAGTTGGAGCGTTATTTTCCGGAAATTGTCGCGGCGTTGAAGGAGCTGAAGGCTGAGCGATTTGTCACCGATGGTGAATTGATTGTGACGCAGCAGCGAACGCTTGACTTCGATGCACTGCTGCAAAGAATTCATCCGGCTGAGAGCCGCGTCAGAAAGCTGGCGGCAGAGACACCGGCCACTTATGTTGTTTTTGATTTGCTGGTGAACGAGCGGGGCATTGATTTGACGGGCCGCGTTCTGGATGAACGGCGCACGGCACTGGAGTCGTTTGCGGAAGACGTTTTTGCGGGGCATGAGCGGGTTCGATTGTCGCCGCGCACGCGAAATTTTGCTACTGCGAAGGCTTGGTTTCAGCGCATGGCTGGGCCGCTGGACGGAGTGATTGCGAAGCGCGTGGATCGGCCGTACGATGCGGGCGCGCGCAATGCGATGGTCAAGATCAAGAACCTGCGAACTGCCGATTGCGTGATTGGAGGGTTCCGGTATGCGTCGAAGGGCAAGCAGGTGGGTTCGCTGCTGCTCGGGCTCTATAACGAGGCAGGGCTGCTGGACCATGTGGGGTTCTGCTCAGGCATTGCAGCGGCAGATAAGGCGGCGCTGACGAAGAAGCTGGAGGATTTGAAAGCGCCTCCGGGCTTTACGGGCAGCAAGCCGGGGGGACCTAGCCGCTGGAGCACGGAACGCAGCACGGAGTGGGAACCGCTGGCGCCGGAGTTAGTGATAGAGGTTCAGTACGATCATTTTTCGGGACATCGGTTTCGTCATGGGACGAAGTTGTTGCGCTGGCGGCCCGAGAAAGCGCCGAAAAGCTGCACGATACAGCAAGTCCGTCGAGAGAGCGAATCGGCGTTGACTCTTCTGGATTGATGCGGAGGGTGATCGATGCCGACAGCTAAGCCTCCGAAACAGCAAGCGAAGAGCGCGCCTGCTGCCCATAAAACTGAAGATCGCGGCAGCGTTGAAGGACGTCTGCGTCAAGGGCGCGAGCGGCGCGATCAGGTCAGCCGCAGTCAATTGGGCGAGGTCCACAGCCGCAAGCGGACTTTGCAGACAATCGGCATACTGCTAAGCGCCACCGAAGGGCGCATTCCCGCGTTGCTGCGTACCAAGTATGCGCGGATGGCCGCGGGGCCGTTTGCCTTTTTTCGCGGCGCGGTCTCGATTATGGCTGCGGATTTTTCGAATGAACCGAACACCGGGCTGCCGGTTCAGCTATGCGGCGATGCGCACGTGCAAAACCTGGGATGTTTTGAGGCGCAAGACGGGAAACTCACTTTCGACATCAACGATTTCGACGAGACGGCGCCCGGCCCCTGGGAGTGGGACGTGAAGCGGATGGCGACCAGCATTGTGCTGGCGGGGCAAGCATCGGGTCATGCGCTGTCCGGCTGCGAGCAAGCGGCCGAAAGGTTCGTGGGCAGCTATTGCAGCACGCTGGCAACTCTCGCCGATTGGCCGCTGCTGGAGGCAGCTCGATTTCAAATCCGTCGAGCCAAGAAGGCGGGCGCCATTGCAGCCGCATGGCAACAAGCAGCGCGCTCGACGGCTTGCGACCTGTTGAAAAAATATACGGAGAACGGCGCCGGGAATCGAGTGCAGTTCCGCGAAATAGCAGGTCAGTTGTGGCGAGTTCAGGGGAAGGAAAAATCAGGAGTGCTGGACAGCTTGCCGCTCTATCGCGACTCGCTGCCGCCTGAGCGGTTGCACCTTTTCGATTTCTTCAAGCCGGTTGACGTGGGTTTCAAAATAGTCGGAACGGGAAGCGTGGGGCTGCGCGACTACATCATCCTGATGCACGGAAACGGCCCGCAAGATCCGCTGTTCCTGCAGATTAAACAGGAAGTGGCCTCCGCTTATGCGCCGTATTTGCGCAATCTGCATTTCGCGCATCAGGGGCAGCGGGTGGTCCTGGGTCAACGCAGAATTCAGCCGACTTCGGATTTGATCCTGGGCTGGTCGCGCATTGGCGAGCACGATTACCTGGTGCGGCAGATGAGCGATCACAAGGGCAGCATCGACTTAATGAAGTTACGCGGGCCGGGCCTGGTCAGTCTGGCGGAAGTAGCGGGCGAGTTACTGGCGCGCGGTCACACGCGCTCGGGCGATGCTGTAAAAATCAAGGGGTATATCGGCGCCGCGGACAAGGTGATTCAAGCCATCGTGAAGTACGCAGTCACCTACGCGCAGGTGACGCACAGCGACTTTGAGATCTTCACGAAAATGATTAAAGACGGAAAGATCAAGGTCGCTGCCGCGTGAAAAGGGGGCCGACAAATCGGCCCTTTAGAAGTGAATGCGCAGGCCGAATTCGATCTGGCGCGGCGTGGTGGCTTGGAGCCGAAGCAGCAGGACTACGAGTCGAGATTCAGGAGGGCTTTAATGGCCGCTCCCACCTGAGACAATTCTTCGAGGTCACTCGGTTTGAGAATGTGACGGGTGATATGCAGCGCCTCCAGCCGGGCGCGTTCGGCGGGCAAGGAAGAGGAACTGAACACAATGACAGGCAAATCTGCCAAGTTCGGATTGGATCTGATTTTCTCAACGACTTCGAGGCCGCCGGTGCGGGGCAGATTCAAATCGATGATGGCGATGTCCAGCTCGCCCCCGGCGCCGGACGAATGGTCTTGCCGGGCCAGAAAGGCGATGGCGTCGGCACCGTTGCGGAATACCGTCAGCGTGCAGTCTAGACCGGCGTCCTCGATGGCAACCTGAAGCAACTCGATATCGCCAGCGTTGTCTTCGACGACCAGGATGTGAGGTTTCACCACCGCCTCACCCATTGTGCGCCTCGTGGCCAGTGCGGGCAACGATCTTAGGGAAAGTAAAGATGAACTTCGAGCCTTTTCCGAATTCGGATTCTACCCAGATGCGGCCGCCGTAGCGCTCGATGATGCGATGGCAGATGGCGAGTCCAATTCCAGTGCCGGCTATTTCCTTGCCATGCAAGCGCTTGAACGCAACGAAAATCTGGGCGTAGTATGCGGGCTCAATTCCTATTCCGTTATCGGAAATCTCAAACCTGTGCTGTTGCCCGGCATCGAAGACGCGGATGTCGATGCAGGGCGGCTGCTCAGAGTGATACTTAATGGCGTTTCCGATCAGGTTCTGGAAAAGCGGGAGCATGTGCGCTTCATAGGCGGAGACGGTGGGCAAAGGGTCCGCGGTGATGATGGCGGCATTTTGTTGTATGGCGGCGTTGAGGTTCTCCTTCGCATTATTCAGAACCAGGTTCAAGTCGACCTGCTGCATGGGGGCATCCGGTTCTGAACTCAGATGCGCATATTCAAGCAGATCGATCAGCAGTTCTCGCATCCGCTTAGCGCCATCGACAATGTTGTCGAGATAGCGTTGGCCTTCGGCCTGCACAACGTTAGCGTATTTTCTGGCAAGCAATTGCGAGAACACGGCCATCATGCGTAGCGGCTCCTGCAGATCGTGGCTGGCCACAAAGGCGAAGCGCTCTAAATCGTCGTTCGAGCGAGCGAGATCTTCATTCGATTCTTGAAGCTGTTCCAGGGCTCTTCGCAATTCGCTGTCGCGAGATTGTATATCGGCCAGCATCTGGTTGAAAGCGTCAACCAGCAGTCCCAGTTCGTCGGCGGAGAGTTTGCGGGCGCGGATGCTGTAGTCGCGCGTGTGGGAGATTTTTGCACTGGTTTGCGCCAGTTCCAGAATCGGCATCGAGATCAAATCGCTCAGGCGGGTGGAGATGAGGAAAGCGATAAAGCTGGAAGACAGCAACACCAGGATGATGATGGCGCCGTACACGCGCATGCGCTGATAGGCGGCGCCGGTGTCAGCGAGAAGGATCAAGGTTCCTACCGGCAGCCCCTTTTGCAGTACGGGGCTCACGATGGTTATGCTTTGGCTGAACCATTCGTTGCGGGTTTTCGCGTCCGCCGCTGAACAAGCTTGTCCCCCGTGGCGCAAGTAGTGGGCGAGCAATGATCCATCTGGCCGATACAGGCAGGCGGACATGATATGGGGACGGGCGCGTAAAGCCGTTACTATTTCAGTCCCGGCGTTGGGGTCCTCAAATGCCAGGGCAGCCGAACTATCGTCAGCCGTAATCTGAGCCAGTGCGTTCAGATCGTTCTGCAAATTCCGATGGAACAAGATGGCGTCCGCGGTAAAGATGGCGGCGCCGGCCAGGGCAAGCGCCAGCGCCGTCACGAGCGCACTAACCAGCAGCAATTTTCGTTGAATCGGTGTGTCGCGAAAACGCTGTGCGAGCGGGAGCTTAGCCTTGGTTGTTGCGTTACTTGGCAATGTTCCTCGCAACACTCAGCAGCTTGGAACTCAATTTGAGGGACTCTCTCGCGGTAGCGGCCTGATTGATGTCGAAGCGGACGCGCCGGTTTTCGATAACAAAGGCGATAACTCCGCCCTGGCGAATGAAAGCTTCGCTATCTCCCACCGTCAGAACCCCCGGCCCAAGAGTGGCGAGAATGCCGGCCGCGTCACTGACTGAATTGCTAATGAACAGAATCTGACATGCGGAGACGGCGTTGTCCTGGACGCGCCGAACGGCCAGCTTGTGTTGATCGACAGTCTCGCCCTCCACAATCTGGTCGAGTACGGGACCGAATGGGTCGTCTCCCAGGATGCAGATGTTGAGCGGGGCGGTGGCATCAGCAAAGGCGGATTGCGGCCATTCGACAAACTTGGTGAAGTTCAGAAGGAAAGCGGCCTTCACCTGATATTCAGTGGGCGGGGCGGCGAGTACGGAGTGCGGGACTAGCAAGATGCAAAACGCCAACGCCGACGCTGAACGAAGCGTCCCTGGCGCATGCCGGCTTAGACCCGTGCGACGACCCGCCATGCCGTTTACCTGCTCCAGGCCAGGCTCAAATATCCCGATCGGCGGATGCCCACTAACGGGCCCGGATCGCCGGCGGATTCGAAATGATAAGGCTGAAGCAAATTGCGGCCCACCAGCGAGAGGTTGAAGCCGCGGTGGAATCGCCACGCAATGCGCGCGTCGCCTGTCGAGTATGCCGGCACGCCGAGCGCCGGAAGCGCGCTGACATAGCGGTAGGTAAGATCGATCTGAACCGTCTTCGAGAGGTCGAGGTCGGATTCGACCCTTCCCTGATTGTGAGGGCTGGAGCCCTCGATAAGCGGCGCCGTGCCTATTTCCGGGCTGCCCGGCGCTTTGGTGAGATTCATGTGCAGAAACGAGTAGGTTCCGCGCACGCGCCAGTTCTTTGCGGGCCGCCACTCGGGCGTAATTTCAACGCCTTTGGTATAGCCCAGCAGATCGTTGCGAAACTGAGCCGGCAACAAAAAATGCGGCGGACCGGGGTCTGTTTCGAGGTAAGGCGCACCGATTATGTCTTCGCTGAACAAGTCGTGGTAGTGATTGTAGAAACTGGCGACGTCTAGAAACACATTTCGCCGGATAACGCGCCGGTATCCGAGTTCATAGCCGTTGAGTTGTTCAGGCGCAAAGTTCGGGTTGGGATTGAAACGCGCGAAGTAAGGGGTGCCGTTAGGAAGCACGGTCACCAGGCCCAGGAGAGCGAAGTCAGTATCCGCGTCGGAAGGCGTTCTCAAGGCGTGCGTAACGCTAGCCCACAGGGACTGCTTGGCAGTAGGTTGCCAGAGCAAACGGACGCTCGGCTCCGGCTCGAGGCGAGTGAAATTCGTGCGCAGCAGTTTCGTGCCGACGGTGAGAGTGAGGCGATTCTCGATCAACGTGATTTCGTCTTGCAGGAAACCGGTCAGTAGGTAATCGGTCCGGCGCGCGGGAATGAATTGCAGGCCCGAGACAACCGGAAACTCCTGCCCGATCGTGACGCGCGCCCCAAGTCCCCACGAGATTTCTTCACGCCAGGGTGCACGGATTCGCTGCAGGAAATCTACATCGTAGGTGTCGCGATCCTCCGCGAGATTTGGCTCATGTCGATTGGTGCGGTCGTAATAGGCCTGCACCTGGATATCGTCGCCATCGCGCACTTTCCTTTGCCAGCGCGCCACGATGTTGCCGCCGGAAAGATCGGCATTGCCGTCGGGGTTGACTGAGTACGGAGGCGTGTAACTGGTAGCGGAGACGCGCTCACCGGCCGCTTCCTTGTACAGATCGCCTTGCAGGGTGATGGTGTCGCGATGGTGCCGCCAGTCCATGCGGAAGCCGCCCTGGATATTTCGCCAATCGTCGAAATTGTCGTGGTCCAGGTGGTACTCGGGGCCGCGATCGAAAGCCATTGCGTAGATGCGCCAGGTGAGGTTTCCTCCGTTGCCGCCGCCGTAGCGGAAGTTGAGAAATCCCTGCTCTTCGTTGCCTCCGCCGGCCGAGACATACTCGCCTTTCGTCTCCTTCGTATCTTTCGTAATGATGTTGATGACGCCGTTGACGGCATTGGGGCCCCAGATGGTACCGCCCGGCCCGCGAATTACTTCGATGCGGTCGACGTCTTCGAGCATGACGTTCTGGACTTCCCAATAAGTGCCGGCGAACAACTCGGTATAGACAGTACGGCCGTCAATCAGAACCAGAACAGAACGCGCCAGGCGGCTTCCGAACCCGCGAATGCCGATAGACCATTTGTTGGCGTCTATGCGCGCGACCTCTACGCCCGGCGCGAGGCGCAGCGCTTCCGGAATACTGGTAGCGCCGGAGCGGCGAATGTCGTCATTGGTGATGACGTAAATGGCAACCGCGGTACGGAATGCCGGTTGCGGCTCCTTAGACGGAGTGGTCACCTCAATTTGTGATAGCTGCTCGAGCGTGAGACCCTTGAGGTCTGCCGGATTGGCCGAACCTTGCGATTGCGGAATACCATCGGCGAAGGCATGGTTCCCCAAAACGGCCTGCATGAGGAGAACAACCAGAGTTCTCGCAAACACGCTTAGGGCGGGTAAACGCATCGGGTTGAGCAGTCTCCGAGCCTGCAACGCACGATCAGGGGATCGACACGATTATAGTAAGTGGGTCAAAATATCGCCGGCTGGAGCAAAGTGCTGATCTTCGCTCCGTAAAGATGGCGGGCTACAGCGATGGACAGATTATCGAGATCATTCAACACATCCCCCTGAACGTATCGACGAATGATCTGAACGAAGCGCTCAAGACCGATGTTGATTTTCCAGTCATCAAGAGCCATGCTGTCGCCTGATCTCGCCCTATGCCCCTTCGGTAATGGGATACCGGCCTGTTGCAGTTGAACGTTCCGAGCTTCAACCTAGCCGATTGACTATCGGCTAAGGCCAAACATAGCCGTTCATGCTGGTGACAAAGTAGCCATAGCTATCTGCGTTTTTCTTTGCCTTTGCTGGTTCGCTAATGGCCAGCGCCCGGCAACCTGCCGCGCCATATTCGTGGTCGTTGGTCGCGAGCACCTTGTGCGTCAGCTCGTGGTAGATGGTTTGAGGACGGTCCATGCTGTTAGTCGCAGTACTGAAGTACTCCTTGCCGAGGTAAATTCTAAACCCCGAACCAACGTGTCCTCTGGTGCGGCTTTCGGATTCCTTGCCGGCATTCATGGGAAACGCGAACCCGAAAAAGCCGCCTGCGCTTGCGGTAGGCGCTCGCGCGGGTTCAATAACGGGTTTGTCGAAAACAGTGGGCTTGGTCGGGTTCTCCAAGACCGCCGGCTGCAGGGCGTTCTCGGGGTTGTAAGCGACTCTCAGTTCGATACGGCTTCCCTGCACAAAGGTAACCGTGCGCTGGTTATCTTTGATGATCTCATCCATTAGCAGAAGATTTGCCCTCAATGTCGTGTCCGTGTCGGCGCTTGCGCCAAACCATTCGATCATAGCCGCGACCGGAAACTTGACACCGTTGGCCGACATAGACACCACCTCTTGGCAAGCTCGCAGCGTGGGAGCTTGTTCGTTTATTGGAAAAGCGGAGCCTTTGGACCCATCGAAGCGTATATTAAACAACGCGGTACCTCCTCGTTGGCCGTGGCGATAGTCAGGGTATCACGAGTTGACGGACTGTGGCTCAGTGCTAGTGCGGCCTTGACAAAATCTGTGCTCAAATCTTAAGGCCCAGTCCCCACCCAGACTTTCTGGAGCCGAGGGGTAGTACGGTGGGCTATTCGACGACTCACGCTGAACCAATACAAAAGATAGAATGAGGCGTGAAGTTTCTCGCTTTCCTGTTTGGCGTATTGGCCGTGATGGCCGCGCCGGCGCAGCAAGTGCAATTGCGCGATGCCAACTTCGACATCAGTGTCGAACCTACTGCCGTCTTGCAAAGCGGGGCTGAGATTCGCTTCGATATTACGGTGAAAGATGCCGCCCACCACCCGGTGCATGGAGCACGCGTCACGCTACAGGTGGAGACGACTGATCATCAGCAGACTAAGGTGTATCGAGCCACTGAGATGGACACGGGGCTCTATATGGCGAAGCCGGTGTTTCCGACGGCGGGGAGATGGAACGTGTACATCGAGGCGCGCCGGGACGAGGCGATGAGCGCGCGAACGGTTGAGTATTACGTATCGAAGTAAAGAGGCGGGAAACATGCCGCGTAAGCCGCTGGTAACCCCAGTAGCACCGATTGGCAATCGGTGCGCAGGATGGCATTCGGATGGCATCCTGCCCCACGCGTTTTCTATTTACATTGAGGGATTGGCAGAGTACACGGGCGTATTCATCGCCTTACGCGAAACTGTGGGCCGCGAAGCGCCTACCGTCGAGGCCCTTGAAGACAGCACCGCCTTCGCCCGCCGTGGTTTCGCCCGAACCTTGAATTTTAGGCTAGGGTTACTTGTTCGGCCTGGAGTCCCTTAGCGCCATTCTTGACGACAAAGGAAACGCGCGCGCCTTCTTCGAGGCTCCGATAGCCTTCCGACTCGATCGCTGAGAAGTGGACGAATACATCTTCGCCGCTTTCGCGCGCGATGAATCCGAAGCCCTTCGAAGCATTGAACCACTTTACTGTGCCAGTTTCTTTCATAACTTTTCTCTCTTTCTTGTGCAGGAAAACCAACGAATCAATTGAAGGAGTCGAAAAGTTGCTTACCGTAAAAGGTGGGCGTACAGACGAGTTCAAATGACAGCGAGGAATTAACGTGCACTTACACCATAACGATAACTGCGGCTTTTGTCAACAATAGATCTAATGCAGGGCGCGCCATCAGGACTGCACCTTACGGATGACGCCTCCCAGTTTTGCGCGTTCCTCCGGTGTCACTCGGCTGAATTCCCCAGTGGAATGGAGCGGGGGTGTAGAACGCTTGCCCTCGCCGATCTTCTCGGAGATAGCGCGATTCTGGGCGATCCGAGCAACAGTCCGTTCCGCAGGGGTCATCAGATGGTAGGGTTTGTTCGTCATTCGGTGCTTTTATGATCTCGCATTATTGGGTTCCCCAACGGGAAGTGGACAGAAAGTTGCCATTATTGTCCGGGAGGGCGTTGCTTTATCGAAGACTCGGCCCCCGGTGGTTCACGGAACGGTTCCACCAAAATGCGCTCGTAAGCCACTTCCAGCACAGTCAGGTATTCTGTACCGCTGGGAGCTTGGAGAATTACGCGATCGCCCGCTCTCGACTTCAGCAACGCGCGCCCCAGAGGCGACACCCAACTGATGTGGTTGCGGGTGAGATCGACCTCGTCGGTGCCTACGATGCTCACCACTCGCTCCGTTCCCGCAGGGTTCGCATAACGCACGGTCGCTCCGAAGAATGCCATCGTCGCCGCCTGCCCCGCCCGCGGAGTTTTCGGGTCCACCACTTCGGCGGATTCGATTTGCCGGGTGAGAAAGCGGATCCGCCCATCGATCTGGCGCAGCCGCCGCTTGCCGTACTGATAGTCGGCGTTTTCACTGCGATCGCCATTGCTGGCGGCCCACGCCACTACCTCAGTCACGGCCGGGCGTTCCCTGGTGACCAGAAACCGGTGCTCATCTTTGAGGCGCTGAAGGCCGTCTGGCGTTATGTAGTTCTTGCTCCGCGTCCCGGGTTCGTCACTTTGCGGTTTTCTCGTCAACCCTTTTCGCATGTCTTAGTCTCTCCAGGGCGGGTTCTGCGGGTGCCACAAAGCTCTTAGGAGATAGCGCCAGATCGCGCGATACCGGAACGCAGTCAGATGTCCTAAGCGAAATAAAACAGCTGAAAGCGCGAAAAGGCGCCGGCTCGCTCCCCTAAGTTAGCCTTATCGGAACATGCCGCGCCTTTTGGCACTTAGCTGTCGCTCAGAACATATATAGCGGGGTTCCGACCGAATACGGCATCTCTTCGACGCCTCCGGCTGGAACCGGCTCTAACACCTCGCCGAGCTGGCGGCAATATATGCCGTTCTCGCCCAGATAAATGTCGAGTTCCGCCGGCCGCGGCAGCGAACCTTGAATCAACGCTTCGGAGAGCGGGTCTTCAATGTACTTCTGCAAAGCGCGCCGCAAAGGACGAGCGCCGTAGCTGCGATCGCCGCAAGTCTTGTCGAGGATGTATTTCGCCGCGTCGGGCTGCAGTCGGATCTTGATCTGTTTCGAGATCAGATTCGTGTTGACCTGATCGACCAGCAGCTCGATGATCTTGAGCAAGTCCTCATCGATGAGCGAAGTGAAGAGAATCACCTCGTCCAGCCGGTTTAAGAATTCCGGATTGAAGGCGCGCTTGACTTCACCCATCACCTGATCCTCAATCTTCTGCGGTATGCCGGTGTTGGACGGCGCCGAGAAGCCTATCTGGCCGCGCTTATCTAAGAAGCGAGCGCCCAGATTCGAAGTCATGATGATGATCGTGTTCTTGAAATCGACCGTGTTGCCGAGTCCATCGGTCAACTGGCCGTCTTCGAACACCTGCAGCAAGATGTTGTAGATATCGGGGTGCGCCTTTTCGATTTCATCCAGCAGGATGATGGAGTAGGGCGCGCGCTTGACGCGTTCCGTGAGCTGTCCACCCTCTTCGTAGCCGACGTAGCCGGGAGGCGAACCGATCAGCTTCGAAATTGAGTGCTTCTCCATGAACTCCGACATATCGAAGCGGATGAGCGACTTTTCGCTGCCAAAGAGGAACTCGGCCAGCGCACGAGCGACTTCGGTTTTACCGACACCGGTCGGTCCCAGGAACAGGAAAGACCCGGAGGGACGCTTGGGGGATTTCAAGCCGGCGCGCGAGCGGCGGATGGCGCGGGAAAGGGCCGAGATGGCTTTCTCCTGGCTAATAATGCGCTTGTGCAGTTCTTCCTCAATGCGCAGGAGCTTGTTGATCTCTTCTTCCTTGATGGATGTCATGGGCACGCCGGTCCAGCGCGCCACAACCTCTTCAATGTCGTCCTTGGAAACCACGCCTGTCGAGGTGTCGTCAAGGTTGTATTTTTCGCGAAGCTGGCGAAGATTTTCGCGCTCCTTGCGTTCTTCGTCCGAATAGAAGCGCGCTTTCTCGAACTCGTGATTCGCGATGGCGTTCTCCATGCGGTGAACGATGAACTTGATGCGCTTCTGAATATCGGCGACTTCGGAGGGCAGCGTTGTCTGACGCAGTTTCACGCGCGCGCCCGCCTCGTCGATCAGATCGATGGCCTTGTCAGGAAGGAAGCGATCCGGAATAAAGCGCGTTGAGGTGTAGACGGCGGATTCGATGGCCTCATCCGTGTAGGCCACGGCGTGGAATTTCTCGTAGCGTTCCTTGATCCCGAAAAGAATGCGGATGGCATCGGTTTCGGTCGGCGGCGGAACCTTTACCGCCTGGAAACGCCGTTCGAGCGAGCGATCCTTTTCGATCGACTTGCGATATTCGGCTGGAGTGGTCGCGCCGATGCACTGAATTTCGCCGCGCGACAGAGCCGGCTTCAGGATGTTCGCGGCATCGAGGGAACCCTCAGCCGAACCCGCCCCGACCAGGGTATGCAATTCGTCGATAAAGATGATCGCGTTCTGATTCTCCATCAGCTCTTTCATGATGGTTTTCAGGCGCTCTTCGAACTGTCCGCGATACTTGGTTCCGGCGACGATCAGTGACAGGTCGAGGGCCAGAATCCGCTTGTCGGACAGAAAAGACGGCACGTCGCCATCCGCGATCCGTTGCGCAAGACCTTCCACGATGGCGGTCTTTCCGACGCCGGGTTCGCCAATGAGAACTGGATTATTCTTCGTGCGGCGGCAAAGGATCTGGACCACGCGATCTACTTCCGAATCCCGCCCGATCAACGGATCGAGCATGCCGTCTATGGCGGCCTGTGTCAAATCACGGCTAAACTCAGCCAGCAGGCTGCTCTCTTTGGGACGGCTGGCGGAAGTCTTTTCCGATGCCGAGCGCGCAATCTCTTCCCGCACCGCGGACAATCGAAGGCCGCGCTCGTGCAGGATTTCCGCTGCAAAGCTTTTCTCTTCGCGCAGCAAGCCCAACAGCAAATGCTCAGTCCCAATGTGTTTGTGGCTGAGACGTTCAGCCTCTTCAGCACCATAGGCAAGAACGCGCTTGCACTCATGGCTTAGGGGCAGATCCACCGAGGTCGAGACTTTCTCGCGCACGGTCGTATGGGCTTCAATCTGCTTGCGGATCGACTCAATGGCGGCGTGAGACCGCAGAAATCGATTAGCAAGCGCTTTATCCTCACGCAACAGACCCAGTAAAAGATGTTCTGTCTCAATGTAAGGACTTCCGAACTGGCTGGCTTCGTATCTTGCGAAGAAGATAACCCGGCGAGCTTTCTCGGTATAACGTTCAAACATAAGTGCCACCGTCAAGACGGGTTGCGTCTTGTACAACTCCAACTCCGGTCGCCTGCCAGTCCTCTGCGGGAGCTGAAAGGGAACCCTTCTTTAACTCTAAGACTCGATCGCACCGATTGGCGAAAGAAAGATTGTGGGTAACGAATACAGACGTCAAATTATGTGATGCATGTAACCGGGCGAGCAGATTCATGATGCTCTCGCCGGTGCGAAAATCCAGATTGCCGGTCGGCTCGTCGGCTAGAAGCACTTTGGGCTGGCCAACCAGAGCACGGGCGAGAACAATGCGTTGCTGCTCGCCGCCGCTTAATTCGCCGCTCAAGTGCCGCGCGCGCTGCGCCAGGCCTACTTCCTCAAGCAGCGCTACAGCCCGTGAAGCTGCCTCCGAGCGGTTGGCGCCGCGGATCAGCAACGGCATCATCACGTTCTCGAGCGCCGTGAATTCCGGCAGCAGAGACGGATTTTGCCAAACAAAGCCAATTGAACGATTTCGAAAATTTGCCAGTTCCTGATCGCGAAGCAGGGCGACGTCCTGCTTGCCGAACAGGATGGAGCCGCCGTTTGGGCGATCCAGGCCACCCAGCAAATGCAGCAAAGTGGACTTCCCCGCCCCCGATTCACCGATTATGGCGAGCTGTTCGCGCTGGCACACCGACAGCGAAAGATTTTTGAATACAATGACTTCCGTGCCCCCGGAGCGGTAGATCTTGGTTAGAGATTCCGCCCGGATCGCATAATCTGCGTCCAAACTTCCGCCTTTACTACCAGATTAGAACAGCTTTCCCCAAGCCACGGCGCTGCCGACGCATTTTCGAAGAGTACTTCTCGTCACTTTACTTAGACGTGGCGCGATAGTAATTTAGTTCTCTGCCTAGCCGTAACGAGGTTGATGAGCTTATCGGCACAGCGACGCGTTTGCCGCTTGATCAAACACATGAGGGATGGCTTTAGACTTGAGATTAGACTTCGCGAGGGCCGAACTCTCAATTGACACTCCACCGTGCAATCCTTAACTTTGAGGGTCTTATGGATGTTCAACTGACAGCCGACCAAAAAGCATTCGTCCGACAGGCAATCGAAACCGGCCGCATCCATCGTGCGGAGGATGCCGTCCAACAGGCGCTTTCCCTGTGGGAAGAACGCGAGCGCACTCGCGCCGAAATTCTGGCTTCCGTCGATGTGGCCGAGGCATCCCTTGCACGCGGCGAAGGCCGCTTCATCACGCAGGAATCCGTGCGCGAGCTTTCCGAAGACGTGAAGAAGCGCGGACGCGCCCGCCTCGCCGCCGAGCAAACCACCGTCCGCTAGTGGCCCACCGTCGCGCACCGGAAGCCGACACTGAGCTAGACGATATCTGGTTATACATCGCAAAGAAAAGCGGCAGCGTGGACATTGCCGACCGGCTCATTGAGTCCATCACGCAGCGCTTTTATCTTCTCGCCCGCAACCCGTTCGTGGGTCGCACCCGGGACGAGGATTTGCGCCCGAGCCTCCGAAGCTTTCCCGTCGGCGAGTACATCATCATCTATCGCATTGAAGACGATGACGTGGTGATTCTTCACGTAGTCAGAGGCAGCCGAAACATTCAGGCGCTCTTTACCTGATAGGAAGCCGCTCAATCTCAAGACTTTTCTCCATGTGCAGAGGCCGTCAAGTGCTCTAACTCCTCCTGATCAAACACTTGAGGAATTGCTTTCGTCCTGAGGCTCGACTTCGACTGGCTCGAAATGGGGGTTCAACAAAGGATCAGCATCAATCCACTTCTGATATTCGGCCGCTGTTGCGGCGCAAATGCACTGCAGACGCCTCGTATACAGCGCTGGCCTGAGAATGAACGCCGCGTCCGGCAATTGCTCGGCTGAGCCGAAAAGAGTTTCCAGATTGCCAACGAAGAATGCGATTGAGTTTGGAAATACCGCCAATTCAGTGACGGTCGTCTTTAGGCGCATGTGGAGCTCCCAAGCCGAGCCGGAATCAGGTGGGGCTTGCGAGAGGTCAACCGCCAAAATGCGCTTGTTGTAGAAGAATTCGGGTATCTCGCGATTTGCGATGCGAACGGCGAGGCGTTCTACGACGCCGATTTTTGACGCGGCATCTTCGCCGATTAGAACCGGCGAGTTCTTGGTGCGACGCCAGAGGACGTCGATGACGCGATCCACGACATGATCGTAGGCAGCCGGAGGATTCACGCTGCCATCGGCGGCCGCTTGAGTGAGATCGCGGGCGTATTGCAGCAGAAATTTGCTTTCGCCCTGGGCGCCGGGCGAATACCCGTGGAGGACAGCGCCTGATGTGAGCCCCCGCTCTCGCAGAAGTTCGGCTGCATAGCTTCTGTCTTCGCGCAGCAACCCCAGGAATAGATGGAGGGTATCGATCGGCTGGTCGCCCTGGTTTTTTGCTTCTTCTGCCGCGTATGCAAGGATGCGCTTGCATTCATGGCTAAGGGGCATGTCGACGGAAGTCGACACTTTCTCGCGCGCGGGCGTGTGCGCTTCGATTTGCTTCCGCATCGATTCGATCGCGGCATATGGCCCAATAAAGCGACTGGCGAGCGCCTTATCCTCACGCAACAGACCTAGAAGAAGATGCTCCGTCTCGATGTATTGGGCTCCGAACTGGCTAGCCTCATACCTCGCAAAGAAGACCACACAGCGGGCTTTTTCGGTATAGCGCTCGAACATAGTTGCCCTCGCCCGCACCCCCCAGCCAAGCCACCATCATTTGACCACGAGATTTATAAGCTTGTCGGGAACCACGATCACTTTTGTGATCTGTTTACCGTCGATGAACGGCTTGACCTTATCTAATGCAAGCGCGCTCGATTGCAGTTCCTGGTTCGAAGTTCCAAAAGGAACCTGGAGATGGGCGCGCAGCTTCCCGTTCACCTGGACGGGAATTTCAGCCAGGTCTTCTTTTGCGAGTTCGACATCGAATTGGGGCCAGGGATGGCGGAACACGGGTCCATCGTGGCCCAGCATTGCCCAAAGATCCTGCGCCGTGTAGGGCGCGAACGGCGCCAGCATGAGCGTCAATGTCTCACACACTTCGCGTGCGGCAGAGCCTGACAGCCCGGCTTCATGCTCGTAGAGTTTGTTGGTCAGCTCCATTAGCGAAGCGATCGACGTGTTGAAGTGCCAGCGGCTGTCGAAATCGTTCGTAACCTTCTCTATGGTCTGGTGCAATTTTCTGATCGCCTTGCGACTGGCATCGGGCTGACCCTCGCCGCTTCGATCCAGGTTGCGAGTGACGAAGCGGTAGACACGTGCCAGGAATCTAAACTGGCCCTCGACGCTCGATTCATTCCAGTCCATGTCCTTTTCAGGCGGAGCGGCGAATAGCGTGTATAGACGGCAGGTGTCGGCTCCATATTGTTCGACCATCACATCCGGATCAACAACATTTCCCTTGGACTTGGACATGGCGCTTCCGCCCATCAGCACCATGCCTTGCGTGAACATATTTTTCGCCGGCTCGCTGTTCGTCACCAGGCCAAGGTCGCGCATTACCTTCGTCCAGAAGCGCGAATAAATCAGGTGCAGGATGGCGTGGGTGATGCCGCCGATGTACTGATCGATGGGAAACCAGTGCGCGACAATTTGCGAATCGAACGGAGCGGTGTTGTTGTGCGGATCGCAGTAGCGATAGAAGTACCAGGAGGAATCGATAAACGTGTCCATGGTGTCGCTCTCTCGGCGCGCTTCACCTCCGCAACGTGGGCAGGGCACGTTCATGAACTCAGGGACAGATTCCAGTGGCGAGCGGCCTTTGCCCGTGATCTTCACGTGCTCCGGCAATAGAACCGGAAGATCACTCTCCGGCACCGGAACAGCGCCGCATTTGGGGCAATAGATGATGGGGATGGGCGTGCCCCAATAGCGCTGGCGCGAGATGCCCCAGTCCTTAATCCGGTAAGTGATGGAAGGTGCTCCGAAGCCGTGCGCCTTTGCGAACGCGCTCATCTTCCGGCGCGCTTCCGCACTCGGCAGGCCTGACCATTCGCCGGAATTTTCGACTATGCCGTAGTCGAGAAATGGCTCGGGCATCGTTTCGCCGTCGCCCAGTTCCCCATCTTCCGGACGAATGACGGCAACCACCGGAATACCGTAAGTGCGGCAGAATTCGAAATCACGTTCGTCATGCGCCGGCACGGCCATAATCGCTCCGGTGCCGTAGCCGAGCAAGACGAAATTACCGACCCAGATGGGAATGCGTCCGCCGTGAAATGGATGGACGGCGTACTTGCCCGTGAACAGACCGACCTTCTGGACATCTCCCGGATCCTGACGCGCCGTCGCGTCAATCATCTCCTTCACGTGGAGACGCGTCTCATCGTTATCGACGAGCTGAGCGACAAGCGGATGCTCGGGCGCGAGGATCAGAGCCGTGGCCCCGTAGATGGTGTCAATGCGCGTGGTAAAG
Source organism: Terriglobia bacterium (assembly GCA_963758445.1). GTDB lineage: Bacteria > Acidobacteriota > Terriglobia > Bryobacterales > Bryobacteraceae > Bog-105. Next base: position 336,913 of record CAVWVR010000019.1, on the reverse strand, counting down.
ACGCGAATCTTTTCAGTGGAATCGGCAACTGGAAAATCGACCTCTGCGCCTTCGGAGCGGCCGATCCAATTTCGCTGCATGGCGACGACGCGTTCCGGCCAGCCATTTTCAATGTCGTTCAGCGCATCCAGCAATTCGCCGGCGTACTCAGTGATTTTCAAAAACCACTGCTGCATGGCGCGCTGCTCCACCGGCGTGGTTTCGTGACGCCAGCAGCAGCCATTGACTACTTGTTCGTTGGCGAGCACGGTGCCGCATTCCGGGCACCAGTTTAAGAGCGCCTCTTTGCGATACGCCAGGCCGCGCTCGAACATCTTTACGAAGAACCACTGATTCCAGCGGTAATACTCGGGATCGCACGAAGCAATTTCACGGCTCCAGTCGATAGCGAAGCCCAAGCGCAGCATCTGCGCTTTCATGTGCGCGATGTTGGCTGAGAGTCCATTCGCGCGGTTCACGGCCGGCTTTCAGAGCGGCGTTTTCGGCGGGCAGGCCAAACGCATCCCAACCCATGGGATGCAGAACGTTGTACCCGCGCATCCACATGTAACGCGCCAGTGCATCGCCAATTGCGTAGTTGCGCACGTGCCCCATGTGCAGCTTGCCGCTAGGATACGGCAGCATCTCGAGCACGTAGTACTTGGGCTTGTCAGGCGCGTCGGCTAGATAGAGCGACGCGTCGTTCGACCAGCTTTGGTGCCACTTCGGCTCGATTTCTTGGGGGTCAAAGCCCTTTTCGGGGATACCAGCTCCTTCAATGCCTGAACGTTACGCAGATCGTCACCCGGCTCGTCGACGGGAGTTTCGAGGATGAAGGCTTTATCGCGCAGCTTTGGGTGGTTCAGAATGCGGCGAAAGCCTTCCAAACCAATATAACCAGCGCCGATATTCGCGTGCCGGTCGAGGTGAGAATTCAGCTTGGTCTTGGCGTCGTTTGTGTGCATCACGGGTACGTTGGCGAGCCCGAGATGTTCGTCTGCCGCCGCCAGGAGACTCCTGAAGCCTGACTCATTCGCAATATCGAAACCGCTGACGTAGCAATGGCAGGTGTCGAGGCAATAGGCGATCGGCGGATCTATGTAGGGCGAGGCGAGCTGACGGATGGTCGCGAGTTCAGCGAAGTTGCCGCCCAATTGCGCGCCCGCGCCCGCCGTGTTCTCCAGCAGAATGGTGAGCTTCGCACGGACTTTGAGGTTCGCGTCGACCGCGCGCCAGGCAAGCGCCATCGCTTCAGCAACGTTCAACAATCCCTGCTCGATAGTCTGGCCTTTGTAATTGCCGGGATGAATCACTAAGTAGTCAGCGCCGATGATCAGCGCGCGCTCGATCTCGCCTCGAAAACCATCGATCGATTTCTCGCGCACAATCGATGGTGGAGCTGCCAGGTTGATGAGGTAGCTGCCGTGAATAACAAGTGGTGTGAGATCGTGCTGGGCGCGCAGATCCTTCAGGCGCTTGACGCAATCGGGATCCGGCCCTTTGCAACGCCACATGCGCGGACTGGCCGAGAAGATTTGAAAAGTGTTCGCACCCAGTTCAATTGCTTTCAGCGCCGCGCGGTCGAGTGCGCCGGCCGTTGAACAATGAATGCCAATCCGCAACGTCTTCAGGATAGCGATGCGACTGGTTCGCGCGTTTTGACCTCCGCCTCTAACGGTGTCGGGTAAAGCGGCCACAGTCCACACGAGCGAAGGATCCTGGGTTTGCGCGCGCTATCGCAAGAGCGATCTCATCGATACGTTCCTTGATAATCGGCCAGTGCGGAGCGCTGAGTGACACGACGGCGATATGCCGATGATCCATGTTCTGCTCGTACTCGACCGTTTTGTCGCCTGTAACCACCACATCGAATCCGGCGGACTCCGCCTCGTCGAGTAATTCGCCATTTTTCAGGCCAGCCCATCCCATGTACTGAACAGTAACGGGCGCGAGGTTCGACAGCGCTTGCCTCAGCTTGTGAGGCATATTCTCGTCAAGCAAGACCTTCAACGTACAGTCTGCGACTTGTGTTTTTCAGCGTAGGAAATCAGACAATGAATTTTCTCCAGCGGGAGCGAGGGATAGTTTTCCGCTATCTCGTCAATGGGGCTGCCAAGCTCGAACTCTTCGACAATCTGATCGGCCGGAATGCGCGTGCCCTTGACAAGCGCAACGCCGGCTTGCTTACCAGGAATACGCTCTACGAAATCGCAGTCATCCCAAAAATTCATAATGCACTCTGTTCCGATGGTGCCACATTTCCATGGTGCCGCTACGCAAAACGTTCTTCAGGATAGCGATGCGACTGGTTCGCGCGTTTTGACGCTGATTGAGGTCCGGCCTAAACTGAAGTTGAGCCGGATCACTCTGGACTGCACATGAAGACCTACAACTTCAAAGTCGTTGTTGAGCAAGACGAAGATTTCGACGGGAGCCCTTCCGGGTGGCACGCTTATTGCCCTGCGCTCGAAAAGAAAGGTGCATCGACGTGGGGTGCAACTGAAACCGAAGCACTCAAGAATATCGATTCGGTCATCCACATGGTCGTTGAGAGCATGTTAGAACATGGCGAGAGAATTCCTGAGGAACCACGGGACGAGGTCGAAGTCACACGGGAGCCTCGCATCGCGGTGACCGTCTAGACTGTGGGCATCAATTACTCACTGCTTAGAAGCCTTAGTGCGCGTGAACTTGTTTCGGCACTCGCCCGTGATGGTTTCGGTTTTGATCGGGGCGACGGCTCTCACCAGATTTACTACCATCCGGATGGGCGTCGGGTCACTGTCCCTTTTCACGGCGGATCCAGCACTTTCGCGAGAAAAACGCTCAAGAGCATGATCGAGCAGGCGGGTTGGACCGAGGAAGACCTCGTCCGCCTTAAAGTCATTCGCTAGTCGACTGCGTTGCTATACTCCAGTCGGAAATACGTGCCGCGCTACTTCAACTTGCTCGAAGCCGAGGCACTGTTGCCACAAGTGAAACGGCTGTTGCAGGATTTGCGCGACTACAAAAATTCCTACCAGAGCAGTGAGCGCGAACTGAACCAGATCGCGCAGCGCGTTGCCCTCAGCGGTGGCATGGTTCCTCCTCGCGAGCGCATTGTCGAGCTACGCGGGCGGAAAGACGCGTCGGCTTACGGCCTCAAGCAGGCAGTCGAAAATTTTGAGCGGCTGGGCTGTCTCTTGAAAGATCTCGAAACCGGTCTGATCGATTTCCCTACTCTGTATCGCGGCCAAGAAGTGTATCTGTGCTGGAAATCGGGCGAGTCCGGCATCACCTTCTGGCACCGAATAGAAGACGGGTTCGCGGGACGTAAAGCAATCGACAGCGAATTTCTTGCGAATCACAAGGGCGAGAACTAGCCGGCAAGCGCAGTTTTAAGCCGCAAATCCTTTGTCGATTGTTAAACTACGCTCGAATGCTATTGGCCCGGGAATTTATCGGTTACCTCTCGCGGCAGTTGGTGCAACGTCTCAGCCCTTCGCTCTTTGAGACGTCGAATCCGACAGTTGCGGCCGAGGCAATCGCGCAGATCATCAATGAGGATTTGTCCGCTGAGGACAAGCTCAACGATGAAGTGCGGGACCTGCTCGAAGACTACAGCGACTACATGCGGCGCGAGAACATTTCCTACCAGGAGATGTTCCGCAAGATCAAGAATCAACTACTCGCGCAGCGCAAAATGTCGCGCGCTTCGGGCCGCGACACCGGCGATGCCATGAAGCTATCGCGTGACCGGGTCAACGAAATATCGCATAAGTTAGTCACCGGCATGCGCAAATCGCGCGACTTTCGCGTCCGCAAGGATCCGAATGAACTCCGGCTGGCCTTCGTGCGCGAAATGACCGATCTGCTGCAACTGGAAGACCGGATCGACAAAGCGGCGCGGCAGAAGGTCAAAACACAGAAGCGCGAAATTACGGAAGGCGGCGATGAGTACGATCTGCTGCACAAGCGCTACTATGCCGAGGAACTGAAGAAGCTGGGTATCAATCTCGGGAGCTAACGGTCCTCGGCAGTACGCAGCGGGCTGACTGAATTTCGCAGATCATTCGCATCGTACACGAGAAATTTCTCGTTCGCGAATACGGGCTTTACGCCGGCAAGGCGATGTGCGCGCGTCAGCACGTAGTAATCGATGGGTAGCGGCAAAGTTGCCTGCAGCCGGTCCACCGAGTATTCAGGCTGCATGGTGTGCTGCCAGCGATCCCACCACACGCTGGCGAAAGATTGAAAAGTCGGGACCAGAGCGCCGCCGTTCCAGTCAACCCACACACTCCGTTCAGAGCGCGCGCGAAACAGGCCAGGCTCGTTGCTGCGCCCCAAATCGGGGAACAGGAACATCGAACTACCCCAGGTATTGCTCTTCACCCATTCAGCGACCCCCGCTACAGGCTGTTCGTTGACGTCCCGTTTCTGCGAAGGCGACAATCGCAGCAGAACAATAGCAAGCAGCGGAATGGCAAGCGAGACAGCTCTAGTCCTTCGATCCGCGAAACGTACCAGCAGCAAGGCTCCCAGGAAAGCGAGCAACACCGCGATCGATAGTCGTTCCACGTTTTCGAGCTGCGCTAGCCGAAACAGATCGAGCACCTCCGCTCGTAACGGTAGCGCAAAGGGCACAACCAGCCACAACGCTGTCTCAAACGCTTTTTTTCGTTGAGCGGCCTTGACGGCGGCTATTGAGCAAGCCGTCGCCGACAAACAGAGCGTACACGTCAACCACTGCGCGGGTTGAACACGAGGCACGAGGTCCCAACGCAGCCGATCGAGGAGAACATACGATAACGCAATTCCCGCGATCCCGCAGGCGGGCAGGACCAGGAAGATCCAGCGCGCTTGCCGGTTCAGGTAAGCCCAAATGCGCGCCACCGCCCAAAGGCCACAAACCCAAATTGCCAGGTAGCTCCACATGTCCCCGCGCGGCCATAAGGAAACCCAGTGATAAGGAGTGCGAAATTGCTGAACGGCCGCGAAGGGCGCCGAGATCTTTTCGAAAGTGGGCTGCGCTTCTACCATTCCCGGCTGCAGTTGAGCCAGATTCGCCAGCAGCAAAACAAAGACGGCGAATACTGTGATAGCGGGCCGCAGCAGCCGCCTCAGGCGTCGATCAAAAATCAGCGCGAGGAGCAACATAAGGCAGAGTGGCGCAGCAACCGCGGGCTCGTAAATCAGGGCCACACCCGCGGCGAACCCTGCCAGCAATGGCTTTTCGCGCGCCAGCAGGCCAATTGCCAGCAGAAGCGGACCCCACGCAAGCGCCCGCGGAATAGACTCCAGTTCCACAACCATCACATGCGGGCCTGCAAGCGTGGCGCCCAAGTTGACACAGGCGGAAACGGCTAACGCTAAGGACTCGCTCAGCCCAGCGGCAAGTGCGAGCAGCAGGATGCCCAACACAGCGGCCGCGCGGGATGCGATCTGCTGTCCCAACAGAGAGTCCTGAATACTGACTCGTCCGGCTTGATGCATAAAGAGAGTCGCTTCGTCATATACCGTGTATTCGAGATTCGGGTGAGTGGCGACCAAATCGCGAGACAGGAAACCAGGATTGACCAGGCGCTCCAGCATGGGAACGGTAGCCTGAGTCGGGCCTTGCAGGTAGCTGTGCCCGGGATAAACGACAAATTCCAGCCATGTGCACAGACCCACGCCGAGCAATCGGAGCACGATTCGGCGCATCTTATCTCGCGTTCAGCGCTATTGCGCCGGCGTCTTGGCTAGCTGCTCTTTCGTCCAGACACGATTGGGATCAATCTGCAAAGCTCGCTGCAAAGCCTGGTGGGCCTCTTTGTGCTTGTTCAACTTACGCAGCGCGATGCCCTTCCACAGGTATGCGTCTGCCAACTTGTGATCGAGTTCGATGGCTTTATCGAAGTCTTTCAAGGCCAGATCCGGCCCTCCGCCCATCTGCGGCGGCAGATAGTAATTGCCGACGCCGCGGCTGACGTAAGCAATCGCCAGCTTCGGATCAAGCCGTATCGCGGTTTCGATTTCGTCACGCGCGCACTTGCCATACTTGATCGTTCCCATGAAAATATTGGCGGGGATTACCTGGCCGCACAACTCTCCCAATAACTGGTGGTACATAGCGTTCTTGCCGTTGGCATCCACAGCCTTTTTTGCTACATCCAATCCCGCTTCGGCAAAATTCTCAGACTTCGGCTTGTCACGCATTTCCATGGCGACTTCAGCGGCAAAGGAGTAGGCAAGCGCCAGCCGATACTCTCCATCAGGCGAGTTCGCGTCCGGCTTTAGCTGCGTGATGAAATAATCCAGCCGCTTCAGATTCTGAATGTCGCGCGCATACGTCAGATCTTTGAGAGCGGGGGAAGTCGTTGCCGCCAGAGTCGCAAACCCGGCAAACACCCACATCCCAATGAGTAAAAGACGATTCAATTCTGTTTCTCCAGCACTGGCTCCATTTTAGAAGTGACGTTCGCGAACGCTCAGAGTTTCGCCACCTTGCGCTGGATAAGCAGGAAATACAGCCCTAACAAAACCACCAATACGCCATTGGCGGCCATGATTGCCGGAGCCGAGATGGTCTTGATCAGGAAGCCGGAAAGCAAGCTCCCCATGGGCATACCACCGCGAAAGGCGACATTGTAGACGCTCATCACTCGGCCTCGCATCCGGTCGTCAACGTATTGCTGCACCAGCGACAGGTTCAATGCGAATACCACCATCAGACACGCGCCGGCGCCAAAGATCAGCGCTGTGCTCAACGGCAAAGACTTGGATAATCCAAACCCAAGCATGAGCGAGCCGAGCAGCAGCATGACGAAAAGCGCTCGTTTCGCCTGGCCCTGCTTGGCCTGTGTGCCCGCGATGAAAAGCGCGCCTGTGATGGAGCCGAGACCCGATAGGCACAGAAACAAGGTAAATATGTTAGGGCCGCCGTGGAAGACATTGGTCGCCATTACCGGCAGGAACGTAATCAGCGGATAAGAAAGCAAGGTCAAAAGAAACGCCAAAAAGACAAGTTGCACCATTCCCGGGCGATTGCGTAGGAAGTTGATGCCTTCGAACATGCTGTCCATGACGCTCTCGGAACTGCTTTGCGGGACGAACTTCGGCTTAATCATCAACAGCGTGATGATCACAGCGATATAAGAGACGCCGTTCAGCGAAAAGCACCAGGCCGCGCCCAGCTTCGCTAACGCGATTCCGCCCAGAGCAGGCCCTAATACGCGCGCCAGGTTGAACTGAATGGAGTTCAGCGCGATGGCGTTTTGCAGATCTTTCTTTTCAACCAAAGAGGGAATCAGAGCCGAATAAGCGGGACCGCCAAACGATTGCCCGAGGCCAACCGTAAATGACAGGCACCAGATGTGCCATACGCGCACCTTGCCCGTGACGACTAGCGCGGTCAGGATGAAGGCGCAGGCCATCTGGATGAACTGCGACATCAGCAAGAGTGTCTGGCGGCTGCGGCGATCGGCGAACACTCCTCCGAATAAGGAAAAGAGAAAAATGGGGATCTGGCCGAAGAACGCGTCGAGACCCAGGTAAACAGGTGACTTCGAAAGGCTATAGACCAGCCAACTCTGCGCCAGGATCTGCATCCACGTGCCTACGGTGGATATGCAGGCGCCGATCCACATGATCCGGAAGTCGGGATATTCGAAGGCTTTAAAGACCCGCTGCAGCAATGCTCTTTTTAGCACGCGCTCGCTTGCAGGCCCGGCCAGCTTATGCAAGCGGCTTGCTGCGATGAATCAAATGCAGGAGATTGCCGTCCTGGTCGCGGAAGAACGCAAGCCGGTTCCCTTCGTTCTTATACGGCTCGCCTTCCATGGTTACGCCTTGTTCGAGAAGTGCCGCGTATGCCGACTCGAAATCGTCCACAGAGATGGCAATGTGCCGCATACCCGGCGTTCGAATCTGGGTTGCGGGAGCTTCGCCTTCCGCAGGAATGATCTCGATCAACGCGCCGTTCCTGGCCTCGACGAAGTAGTTGCCGGCGTATTCGAAAGTGACCTTGAATTCGAGATTGGCGACATACCAGTCCGCGAGCCTTTTCGGATTCGGGGACGCAATGGCGAAATGTTCTATGCCTGTGAACATGGAAGCTCTAAAACACAGTAAAGCAGAACGCGATATTCTGACTGCGCGCGATTAGAGCGTATTCGCCGGGAGCTAGCATCGGCGTCGCTTCTATGCGAGTGATGCCCGCTGCCACCGGGCGCAAGGTTATGCGCAGGGGCTCGTCCGGTTCATCATCCAGGTGCTCTTGCTGGCCTTTCTTCCAGTGACGGCGCCCGTCCGCGACTTGAAAGTGAATGAGTTCGAATTGGGTAGCGTCCATCTGCGCGGGAGAAAAAAGAAAGATCGGCTCCGGCAGCGGGGTGCGTGCCGAAGAAGTAACGCCGGCCACCGTAATGGTTTGATCGTCTTTCGAACCCGACCGCTGTCGCCGGTTGAGCATCTGTGGGGATTAGCTTGTCGGCTTGCAGCAAGTAGGGCAGATCCGTTTTCGGCGGCTTGGGGCTTTTTTGTTGCGCCGTAGCCAGGCTCGCGAGCGCCAAGAATTTGATCAGCAACCTGCGCCGGTTCATAACAACTCTCACTTGGGATGCTGCGCGGCGAGCCACGGTTCCAATGCCGGATCGAGAAAATCTTTGATGCGCAGATGGATGCCGTGGAATTCCGTCGGTGTTGTCTCGACACCCACGATGCGCATCCCGGCTGCCCGCGCCGCCTCAACGCCGGTCGGCGAATCTTCGAAGACGATGCAATTGGACGGCGAAACACCTAGTTGTTCCGCGGCTTTCAGATAAATGTCGGGGAACGGCTTGGGACGCTGCACCTGCATGCCATCCACGACCACAGAAAAGAACGGGCGCAGGTGGAAGCGGTCGAGAACAAAATCGATGTTCGCGGGTTCCGCGTTAGAGCCGACGGCCTTGGGCATATCCGGATGGCGCTCAAGGAACTGCATCAACCCCGGCACGCGGTATTGCGAGATGTCCGATTCCACCAGCATCTCTCGAAACAATCTTTCTTTCGCCGCGCCATGCTCGAACACGGCATCCTCCGCCAACGTGCCGTCGATGAGATCCCGGACTAGTTCGGAATTGCGTTTGCCATGCATCCGGCGCTCCAGATCCTCAATGCGGATGCCTAATTTTTCCAGATAGCGCTCCCATGCCGACGTATGCAGCGGCATGGAATGCACCAGGACACCATCCAAGTCGAAGATGAGGGCCAAACTACCGTCTTTAACTCCGTTCACGGCGATGAGAATAGCATTGGCCGCCGATGAACACTGATGAACGCCGATTCTAGAGAGAGCTTTATGAAGTGAACCCCAAAAACTGAGACACGCTGAATGAACACACTTTCCGTGTAAAGGAGAGTGAGATGGGGAAATGCCGGCGGCATAGCCGAGAGTTCTGGGCAGAAGCGATTGAACTGGATCTTTTCGCGGCTGCCTTGCGCACCCTGCAAAAGGATCGGAAGCAGAGCGAGCCCAACCGCTTTACCGGAGCCTCAGATTATCCGTGACACGACCTCAAGCGTGAGAAGAATTCAGCCAACGGGGAGCAGTGTTCATTTCCCGTGTCTCACCTCAGGGGTTCACCCCAAAATCCGTGTTCATCGGTGTTTATCGGCGGCCAAATATGAGCCTTCCGACGCTATAATCAGGGCACGCGAACCGTAACAGCCCGTCGCATCGGGGCCGTCGTTGTGACGTTGCTGGCAACTCTCCTAGCAACCGGCCTCGTCGCGCCCTTGATTGACGCCGCGCGCTTTAGCGGCCCCATTCAGCAGGCGATTGAGGAATCGCTAGGCCGCAAAATACAATTCAGCGCGATTCATCTGAGCTTATTCTCGGGTCCGGGTTTCTCGCTCGAGAACGTCAGCATTTCTGAGGACCCGCGCTACGGGCTTGAACCCTTTGCCTGGGTGCCCAATCTGCAGGCCCACTTACGAATAGACAAGCTGCTGCGGGGTCAGATTCGCTTGTCGAGTTTGCGGCTGGAAGGACCGGCGCTCAACCTGGTGAAGCGCAGTGACGGCACCTGGAACGTCGTCGAACTGGTGCAGCGCCTCAGCGCGCCGCGGCGTATGCCTCTGAATTTTTTCCCCACGTTTGAAGTCGCGGACGGGCGAATCGATTTCAAATTTGGTTCGCGCAAGACCACGTTCTATGTGCTAAACGCGGACTTGGCTATTTATCCCGAGCGCTCCGGCAAGTTGTCCGTGCAGTTTTCCGGTTCACCGGCGCGAACGGATAGAGCCGGAAACGGTTTCGGCCATCTGCGCGGGACAGCGGATTGGTACCGCAATTCCGTCGAGCCGGAAGCCACTCAGTTGCAGGCAGACATTGCGCTCGATAACAGTAACTTGAGTGAGCTGACAACGCTTGTTCAAGGAGAGGACATCGGGGTGCACGGCTCCATCAGCGGGCATGCTCGTGTCGCCGGACCGATTGAATCGCTGCGAGTCACGGGCGACCTGACTTTAGGCGACGTACATCGATGGGATCTTCTTCCCGCAACGGGCGAGAATTGGCGCATTGCCTACGAGGGCGACATTGATTGGGCCGCGCATCGCATGAATGTGCACACGCTTGCTGCGGCACAAGGAGAACCGAACCCAGTGGCAGTGGATCTGAACGTGGATGAATTTTTGACTCATCCGCGCTGGTCGCTAGTGGCAAAGCTGGATCACGCACCGCTCGACAAGTTACTGCCGGTGGGACGGCGCATGGGTCTGTCGCTGCCCGAGGATATTAAGGTAACGGGCTCCGTAGATGGATCGATCGGGTATTCGAATGCCGCGGGCGTAAGCGGTAACGTCGCCATCAGTGATGCTTCGGCGACATTGTCGAACGTTCCCCCGCTGCGTACCGGCGCGCTGACCGCGACGCTCTTTCCGGATCGCATCCATTTCGAGCCGGCCGTGATCGACACCACTGAAGGCAGTTTGCGCGCAGGCGGCGATTACTATCTTTCCCCCCAACGCTCGGCGGCAACTTTGAGCGTGACCGGCTTTTCCATCGACGTGCTTAAGAGCACAATCGATGCCTGGTTCGGAACGCCGCCTGCTCTGGCGGTGTTGAAGGGCGGCCGTATCGATGGCACGTTCAACTACTTGCATCAGCAGCCGGCGGCGCCCGCGTGGTCGGGTCAGTTCCAGTTCGCCGACGCAACTGTGCAGCCGGAGGGCCTGGGGGTTCCTCTTTCGAAGGCAGGCGGCCAAGTGCAATTCGATGCGACAACTCTTGACCTGACGCGTTTCGCTTCCAAGCTGGGGCAGCAAGATATTCGTGGCAGCTATCGCTATTCAGCCGATGCCAAACGACCGGAGCGGCTTCGAGTCGAAATGGCGGCGGCGGACCTGGGCGATCTTGAGTCGGCTTTGGATCCGGCGCTCACCACACGGGGTCTTCTGGCGCGCTTGCATGTGACCAGCCGCAGCATGCCCGGATGGCTCGCTTCACGAAATATGGAGGGTGAATTAGCGGTGGGCGCTTTTTCCATTGGAGGTATTGCGCTGGGGCCAATGACCTCTCATTTCATCTGGCAGGGTGCGAATTTGCAGATCTCGCAGGTGAAGATTAATCTGCCGGAGGGCCTCATTCGAGCGCGCGGCCTGGTGAATCTGGCTTCCTACGCTCCCAAATCCCGCTTCACTGCCCAAGTTGCCGGCTTCCCCTGGCGCGGGGGAATGCTCAGCGCGGATGGCACGTTTGTCACGTCCGGGGTCGGCGCGGACAGCTTACAGAATCTGCACGCGAACGGAACATTCACGGGGGCTGATGTGAATTTCTCAGCCGATGATGCATTTAGCAAGATCAGCGGCCAGTTCGACTTCTCGTTTGCGAGCGGTTGGCCCGATCTGAAGGTGTCCGGCATTCAGGCATCCGATGGCATGGAGGCGTGGAACGGTAATGGATCGAGCCGCAGCGACGGAAAGTTGATCATTGACCTGGAACACGCCGGGCGTCAACGGCGAGTAATCAGCACGTTGCTTCCCGAAACAGCTACTACCGTTTCCTCCATTGCACCCTTCCGCTAAAATTGGGAGAAGTGCATGCACTCGATCAGGCGTGGGAGCAAGTCCGGCGAGAATTTGATTCCTACTGTGCGCAGAGCGCGCGCGCGGCTCGCTACCAACTAACGAATGAGCTGAATCAGATTCTGCGGCGTTTCCGGCAGTATCAAGACGAAGCGGAGTGGATCTCAGTTTTACACGACGGCGCCTCTCATTTTGTAAAGCAGGTGGCGATATTCACGCTGCAGAACGACGTATTTCAATTGCGCGCGCAGTCAAACCTGGAGCTGCCTGGCGAGCTTTCGTTCCCGCTCGCGTCGGCAGCAGCTTTCGAAAGTGCCGCGCAAACGCACGACATAGTCGTGGCACTTCGCACGGCTTCTGAAGTGACGGACGCTCTGTCCAGTCAGGAAGCCGGCGACCGTTGCCACGTAATTCCGATCATGAATGGACAGCGGACGGTAGCCGTTCTGTTTACAGCCGATCAGGAATACATGGACGTGAATGCGTTGGAAGTGATCGCCGGCATTGCGTCCGCCGTGCTGGAGCGGCAAGCGAATATCGCGCTGCATGCGCAGATCGCCGCAGCGCCGGAACCGGCAACCCCGCCCGAAGCGGAGGGAACGGCAACCTCCGAGAGCACGCAGGGGCTACCTGCCTGGGCCGATCTGAATGAATTAGAGCGTTCGCTGCACATTCGTGCTCAGCGCTTTTCGCGAGTAGCGGTTGCCGAAATGCAACTCGCCAAGCCGCAAGGCAGCCGCGCTGGCCGCGAACAAAGCAACCTCTATTTGTTTCTCAAGCCGGAAATCGACAAAGCCCGTGAGACTTTCCGAAAGCAATTCATGACCATTCCTTCAATGGTGGATTATCTTCATCTCGAATTAGTGCATACGGCTGCTGAAGGTGACGAAATGAAATTGGGGGCTGAATATCCCGGCCAGTTGGTATAGATTCCGGCGCGCGTGCCTTGCCCGGCAAGGGATCGTAAGAACGGCTTGCCTCTTTCTCCTTCTTCTTGCGCTCACGTTCGCGGCGGCTACTAAAACCAAAAAGAAGAAGCCTCAGCCGCAGCCTGTCAAAGAGGCCGCACCGAAAGTGGTTGGGGCAGCCGGGCTGATTGCTGTTGCCCAGCACGAACTCGATCTCGGCCACTTCCTGGAAGCCGCCACATACGCCACTTCCGCAGCCGCGAACGCGCCGATTCTAAAAGACTACGCGTACTACATCCGCGAGCAAGCCGAGTATGGCCTGAAGAACTTTTCCGATGTCAACCAGGCGGCCGTGCAAGTTTTCGAGCATGAACCCGAATCGCCCTTTGTGGGCGCTGCCGCAGCGCTTGCGGTAAACGCCGACCTCGATGGCGACCAGCCGAAACAAGCGCTGGAGCTGATTCAAAAGTACGCGGGCGTGATTCCGCAGCCGCAATCGGATTTGCTATTAGCAAAATCTCTCGCCGGAACCGGAGAGTTGTTGAAGGCCGCGGACTACTACCAACGTGTCTATTACGAATATCCGAATTCAGTGAAAGAAGCGACGGATGCGGCGAACGCTCTGGTCGATGTCAAGGACAAACTGGGTGCGCAGTATCCCGCACCCACTGCTGCTGCCATCCTCAACCGCGCCGAAAAACTGCTGCAGGCGAAGAATCCGGCTGCCGCCCGTATCGAACTCGCCGCCGCTATTCCTCAGTTGCAAGGCGCGCAAGCTGACCTGGCGCGCGTCCGACTGGGCGAGACGGATTTCCTGAGCAATCACACGCAGGCCGCTTTTGAATATCTGCTGGCGCTCAAGGTTGACGATGCCGAAGCTGACGCGGAACGGCTGACTTACATCATCCGCTGCGCGCGCAAGGCCGACAAACACGCGGACGTGAAACCTTATCTGACGCAACTGGAGACGCAGCATCCAAATTCTCCCTGGCGTCTGGAGGCCCTGATTGGCGTGGCGGATCAGGCGCGCGCCGACAACGATGTCCACACCTATTTGCCTCTTTACCAGGCCTGCGCGACCACGTTCCCGAAAGATTCGCGCTCTGCCTGGTGTCATTGGCACGTCGCCTTTGAGAGCTACCGGAATGATGGCGGCGATGCATACGATCTGCTGCGCGCGCACATCGAACAATATGCCGATTCAGACGATGCCGATAATGCCCTGTACTTTCTTGGCCGGCTGCTGGAACGCAAGAACGACAATGCCTCGGCGCGAGCCTGCTACCAGGAGTTAGTTGAGCACTTTCCCAACACTTACTTCGCAATCCAGGGCCGGGAGCGGCTCAAGAGCCCGGCGTTGCAGGCTGCGACCGCTTCGCCGAAGACGGTCGAATTTCTCCACGCGCTGAAGTGGCCAGCGAAACCGGAATTTCCCAGTTTTGAGCCCGGCGGGACAGTGAAGATACGGATTACGCGCGCAGACTTGTTGCGCCTGACCGGCTTGAACGACTTTGCCGAACACGAGCTGAAATTTGGCGCGCGGAATGACGGCGAGCAGGTCAATGTGTACGCGCTGCAGCTAGCCAGATACGCTGCCGAGCGGAACGCGCCCGACCAGGCATTACGTTACATCAAAGCCTACACGCCGGGATATCTTCACATGCCGCTCGACGAAGCGCCGCTGGAGTATTGGCAGCTTGCGTTCCCCATTCCTTACCGCGATTCCATCGTGCAATACAGCCGCGACGAGAGCCTGGATCCTTACTTAGTAGCCGCGCTGATACGTCAGGAATCGGAGTTCAATGTGCGGGTTATTTCGCACGCGAACGCCTATGGATTGATGCAACTGCTTCCCGCAACGGGCAAAGAACTCGCGCGCCACTTCGGTATCCGCCGCATGGATTCGAATCAGCTTCTAACCGCCAACCGGAACATCCAGCTGGGCGCGTACTACTTCCGTAACCTTTTGAACTCGTACGATGGACAGCCGGAAATTGCTCTAGCTTCGTACAATGCCGGGCCGGGACGCGCGAATCTGTGGAAGACCTGGGGGCCATTTCGCGAGCCAGCCGAGTTCGTCGAGATAGTTCCATTTCATGAAACCCGAGGCTACATACAAATCGTGCTGCGCAATGCGGACGTGTATCGGCGACTCTACGGCAGCACTGTTCCCGACTTACCCACCTATCGTCCGAAGCCGGCGCCAAAGACGACACCCAGAAAGCGTGCGAAGCGCAAGCGGCATACGCCTTGATGCGCTAGGAGCGTTTGCGTAACGAATAATCTTCCTCGTTCCGGGTCAGATTCGGATTGTAAAACGGATCGTGAGCAATTAGCTTCGCCCATTTCATTCGCATAGCCGCAACTTCTTTGGGATGCGGCACCAGGTCCTTGGAAGTCTTGGAGAATGCCTCGTGATGGTAAAGCGAAGCATGCGGCGTATAGAGTACGCGGTAACCGAGTTCGCCGATTCTCAAGCAAAGATCCACATCGTTGAAAGCCACAGCGAAATCCCGCTCATCAAAGCCATTCGCCTGCCGGAAGACATCGCTCCTGGTCATCAGACAGGCTCCCGTTACAGCACTTACGTTGCGGATGATATCCGAGAAATCGAAGTAGTGCCGCGCGGTTCCTTCCAGGCCCTTGAAAGCGTGACCGCAATTGTCATAGATGCCCATCACCACGCCGCCATGCTGTATGCGGCCGTCGGGATAAAGCAGTTTAGCTCCTACAACACCCACTTCCGGCCGTGTTACTAACTCAAGCATTGCTTCCAACCAGTCGCTTGCAATGACAGAAGTATCGTCGTTCAGGAAGAGCAGCACCGGTGATTCGCACTGGCGAGCGGCCGCATTGTTGATCTCCGAATAGTTGAATGGCTTGTTGCGCCAATCGATATAGCGTAATGGCCTTGAAGATTTCTGAAAGTCGCGAATGAGCTTGGCTATCCCTTCGCCCTTCGAGTTGTCAACAACGACAATCTCGAAATTCGAGTAACTCGTCTTCTGAGTCAGTCCGCGCAAGTTGGCGCGCAGAATATTCTCTTTCCCGCCCGACGCGATGATAATGCTAACGCGCGTATCGGCCGGAATTTCATAGCGCATGCGCCAGCGCCCTGCAATAGAAGAAGGCGTGACGCGCATCGGCTTACCCGTCCGGTCACAATACTTTTGAATCGCTTCCTGGGCAGCAGCTAGCGCGTATTGTTTGTTCTCGATTGTGGTGGCGGTGGATCCCGCGCTTGCCCGCCAATGATAGAGAACTCTGGGTATGTGATGGATATGCCGCGCCTGTTCGGCGGCCCGCAGAATCAGATCGTAATCCTGACTCCCGTCGCAAGCGGAGTCAAATCTACCTATTTTGTCCGCCAGGTCTTTCCGCAGCACAAGTAAGTGGCAGATGTAGTTCTCCGAGAGAATGAGATCGGGCGACCAGTCGGGCTTGAAGAATGGATCGTAGCGGCGCCCGCCGCGGTCGATCTTGTCTTCATCGGTATACAAAAAGTCGGCGTCCGGGTTTCGCTCCAACGCCTCACAGATGTAAGCCAACGCGTGCGGAGCAAGCGTATCGTCGTGGTCCAGAAAAGCGACGTAGTCTCCGCTTGCCAACTCCCAGGCGGCATTACAGGTCTTTGAAATACCACCGCGCTGCTTCTGAAAAACCACCTGAATACGGCTGTCTTGCTGAACGGCGTGTTCCAGCAGTTCGCGGATCTCGGGACGGGTGGACGCGTCGTCGGCAACACATAGTTGCCAGTCTCGGTGCGACTGAGCCTGAACGGAACGGATCGCCGCATCCAGTTCCTCTGGCTCGGTATTATGAACCGCCATCACGATGCTGAACGTGGGGCGATTTTGCAGCACGCTTAGCTTCAGTTCGATTAGCCGGTCGTCAGGGCGCTCAAATTCGCTAATCCAGCGGTCGTACGGGAAAGCAAAGCCGCGCTCGTGGTCGATAAAAATTTGGATTTTGGCCTCGCGCACTGCTTTTGCTTGCGAGATTAACCGCAATATGATCTCGCAAGGTCCGGGCGGCAATTGAGATGAATCGAAGCGTGCGGTAAAGCCCGACCGGCCGGTCCGGTCCAACTTCGGATGCACTCTCTTGACGTCCGGCCTCAACTCATTCGGCGTGGTCTCAATTACCGGCAGGCCCGGAACGTGGACCTGCACAGAATCGACGCCACCCTCTGCCAGGCACCATCCCCGGACGGAAATCCAACCTGTGCGGGGTGTTCTGTCGCCCGGCTTCGGTTCGTCCAACTTAAGATACGATTCCTCATGCGACAGAGAATCGCCGCCTCCGCCTCGGGCCGGCAACACCCGTTTGATGGTCTGGCCGGCCGCGCTGAGAGTTCGCCAAATGCGGCCGGTAAGAATCTCCATCAGAATGCGATCAAGCCGCGCGATCGACGATTCGTGCTCGGCCAGCCGAAGTTCCTGCTTCTGCAGAATTTCCACGATTTCAGCAGTCTGCTTATACGTGACTTCAAGCTGTTTTTCCAGCTCGCTCAGCCGCTGCTTTGTGGCCTGAAGCTCCGCCTTTGCCGCGTCCTCCCCCGTCATGCCCAGCTAACAAGATAACAACACGGTGTAAGTGCCAGATGTCTGAGTTTTGGCGGCGTTCTACACTTTGTTTTGCCGCGTAGACTGGGACAACATTTTCTGGTTCGACAGGCCATCCTGGAGAAGCTGGCCGAAGCGGCGTGCGGCGCGCACGTTCCACGCGCAATCGAGATCGGACCCGGACGCGGCGCGCTCACAAAACATCTGCTTCCGCGCACGGATGAGCTGCACGCCATAGAACTGGACGCCGCCTTGGCCGAGCATCTGCGGCACGCATTCGGTGCTGAAACGAAGCTGATGGTGCACCAGGCGGACGTGCTCGACACCGATGTTTCGCAATGGGGGGCCGCTACCATCTGTGGCAATTTGCCCTACTACATCACCTCGCCTATCATTCGCAAGTTCCTCGAACTGGATGCAAGATTCGGCGCTGCCGTATTTTTGGTGCAGCGCGAAGTAGCGGAACGATTGCTGGCAAAACCGCAGACGCGCGATTACGGCTATCTCTCGGTGATCACGCAAACGGTGTGTGCAGTTGAACTCGTCTGCCCGTTCCGGCGAGCGCATTTTCGCCGCCACCCAAGGTGGAATCCGCCGCCGTGCGGTTGCTCCGCCGGACAAACCAGCCGCCGAACTTGACCGAATTACTGAACTTTGCCGCGCGCTGCTTCGCGCAGAAGCGCAAGACCTTGCGAAACAACTTGCGGCCATTCTACGGTGCCACAATCGACAGCATGCCGGAGGCAGGCTTGCGCGCCGAGCAACTGTCTATTGAGCAATTTCAGGATCTGCTCGCACGTCTCAAAAACACGAATATTACGAAAGCTCCAGTACACTGAAGCTGCATGATTCGGGCTCGGAACGTCTGACTATGACGCGTGTGATTGCCGGACTGGGCGGGTTCCTCAGTGATCCGGCCTGCTGCATCCTCAAAGACGGCGAGATCGCATCGGCTGTTGAACAGTCCAAAGTATCGCGCCAGGATCGTCCGGGATCGTTCCCCGATGAGGCGTTTCAGCTGGCACTGCAAGTCGCATCGGTTGCGCCGGCGGACATCAGTTGCGTCGCCATTGCGCGGCCTTTTGCAATCGGATCGGAGAGCGCCGCGCAATTGAGCCTACGCGCCCGCTTCCCAAACAGCGAAATCGTAGTCGTGGAGCATCACCACGCTCATGCCGCCTCCAGCTACTACGCCTCTGATTTCGATTCCGCCAGCGTACTAAGCATTGACCGCGCCGGCGACTTCCGCTCCGCCGTTGCGTTTCAGGGCGAAGCGAATCGGCTTACGCCCACGCGCGAGATGTATTTCCCTGATTCCCTGGGCGATCTGTTCAATCGGGTCACGGAACTGCTTGGCTTCGAGCCGCGTGCCGACGAACACAAGGTTCAGTGGCTCTCGACATCCGGCGAACCTCGCTATCTGGACGGCTTCCGAGCGCTTCTGCACCACCGCGGGTCGGAATGGCCTAAGTTCGACCGCAGTTACATTGATGCCGACAGTGAACACCCGGGCGGCTTCAGCAATCACTTCTGTCAAATGCTGGAGCTATCGCCTGATGCAGCTATCTCTACGCAGGCGAAAGCTGATATTGCAGCCAGCCTGCAAGCCGCGGTGACGGAAGAAGTGATCCGCATGGCGGCCGATGCGGAGAACGTCTGTCTGGCCGGTGGTTTGGGATTCAACGCGCTGCTTATCCATTCGCTCGAACAGCGTTTCAAACGCGCATTCGTTCAACCGGTTGCCGGCAATTCAGGAACGGCGCTCGGCGCTGCTCTGTACGCGTGGCACAACTTCTACGGCGAGCAAAAGCGTGTACCGTTTCGGACGCTGTGTCTCGGCCCGGCGTATGCACCGGCGGAAATCAAAAGCGTCCTCGAGAACTGCAAGCTCCGTTTTCGCTTCCTGTTAACCGAGCAGGAATTGATTCAGCAGGCCGTCGCAGCGCTGAATGACAACAAGATCGTCGCCTGGATGCAGGGCCGCATGGAATTCGGACCACGGGCGCTGGGAAATCGAAGCATTCTGGCGTCTCCACTGAACCCCTACTCAACCGAAAACCTCAATGTTTTTATCAAGCATCGAGAAGTTTTCCGTAAATTCGCCGCGTCGGTGCCTGAAGAGCTAGCCGGGGAGTTTTTCGAAGTGGGACCGAACGCCCGCTATCTGGCAACGGTGGGCGAAGTGAAACAAGCCCATCGCGAAACTTTTTCGGCAGCCATTCTGGGCCGCAATCTGGTCCGCGTTCACACCGTCCGCAAGGACGAGAATCCGCTTTATCACGCACTCCTGATTGCGGCCGGCCGCTCAACCGGACTGCCGGTGCTTTACAACACCAGCTTCAACCTGTTCGGCGACCCGCTGGTATGCACTCCGCGAGATGCTGTCCGCAGCTTCTATTCGTCCGGCATCGACACTCTCTTTGCCGGGAGCTTCGTGCTCGAAAAGTGACTTCCTACGGATTGTGATTGAAGTAGTTGCGGATGCCTTCTTCGGCGATCCCAAGCGCGCGCGCCAGTGACACCTTTGCAACGTTGTACTGAAATTGCGCTGAAATCAGGTTCTCGTGTGCATCGGCTACCGCCTGCTGCGCTTGCACGACTTCGACGGTATTGGTCACGCCCGCGGCAAAGCGATCCTGCGATTGCTTGAGCGATTGATTCGCAAGATCGACATTGCTGCGCGCCACATCAACCTGATCGCCGGCCGATTTCAAATCGAGTAGCGCACTACGAACTTCGTAATCAATCTGCCCGCGCAGGTTCTCCAGCTCGTTGCGGCGGTTTCGCAGCTCGGCATCGTTGGTGAGAATATCCGACTTGATCCGGCCGCCATCGAAGATGTTGAACTGCACGGTTCCCGTAGCCTGAAATACGCCGTGTGAGTTTGAAAGTAAACGGAGCCCCTCGTCTCCGTAGTAGCCGGACGCAGTCAAGGTTGGATAGCGCTCGGCTTTGGAGGCGCGCAGCGAGAACTGCGCTGCCAGCATTCGCGCTTTGGCGGCCTGATAGTCCGGGCGATGGTCATACGCAGTAGCCAGAGCGTCCTTCAACCCCATGGCTTCAAGCGGCACTGAGGGCGACGGGTCCGCAACCACGAAATCCTGACCTACCGGTAAGCCGATGATGCGGCCGAGCGCTAGTTTGTCTTTTTCGAATTGATTCGTGACCGCGACCAATGCCTGCTGGCGCTGTTTCAGTTCTACTTGCGATCGCAGCACATCGATTCCGATGGCCGTTCCGGCGTCGTGCCGCCTCTGAGCGTTCACATACACCGCGTTATCGGCGTCGATCTCCGCTTGCGTCGCCGTAATGCGCGCGCTATCGGCAATGATCTGCAGGTATGCATTGCCGACAGCCTGAACAACCAAGTCGCGCGCGTTCTTGATAGAAAGAGCCGCAGCTTTGTCGTTCTCGCGAGACGCCCTGAAGTTACTAATCGAGTTCCAATTGAAAAGCGGAACAGTCGCGTTCGCCAGCGCAGCCTGATAAGAATACGGCCCAACGATGTGCGGAACGCTAAGGCCGAGCGAAGGAGGAAAGCTGACAAGAAAACCGAGAGCCTGGAGGTTTAACTGCTGCTCAGTCATGCTGAGCGTGCCGGTAATGGTCGGCAAAAGCGCCGCTAAGGCTCGTATTCTTTCGGCGCGCACTTCGCGGCTGCTTTGTTCGTTTGTCAGCAGCCCCAAGTTTGCCTTCAGCCCACGGTTGATAGCGTCACCGAGCGTGAGTGGGATAGGAGTGGCGGAAGCTGTGCCTTGCGGTACGCTGCCTTGGAAAGTTTGGTCGGTTGGCGGCGCTGTACTAATGCCTGATGAAACCGGCGATGGCCCACCCCCGGGTACCTGGTAGGTTGATCCGGGCCCCCCTGCCTGAGCGCTCGCGTCGCCAACCGCAATCGCCGAAATAAAAAGCAAGACACTGAGCCGCAGTTTCGCGCTAGCCATTCAAAAGACTCAACGTAGTGGAGTTCATCGCCGGTACCACAAGCGTAGGATGCACCGGGGCATGGTTTTGCACCACGTTTGGGAAAAAATATTTAAGGTCTTAACTGTTTAGGGCGACGCGAACCGGCTTACAGATGGCGCTTGAGGTACGAGCAAATTTGGTACCCCGTCATGAATTTGAACGGGAACTCGCCCATGGTGTAATGACCACACGGTAAAACAGCCACTTCATGCCGCCACTCGTGGGCGCGGGCGCCTTCAATCACCTGACGTGAAAGATGCACCGGAAAGGTTGTGTCGTAGCGCGTGTAGATGAACTTCGATTGCTTGTGACGGCCCTGATAGAGCTTCCAAAAGCTGGGAGGGCTGATACAAAGCCACAGCTTCCGCAGGGTTTCCAGGTCGAGGTTCGATCGCAGGCTGTCGCGGAGGTGCCGGGTCGACAGGCCTTCCCAAACTACATCTGCGAAGTACGTTGAGCAGTGATTAAACACATTGACGCGGATACGCGAATCATGCGCGCTGGCGAGGAATGCATAACAAGACCCCAGGCTAGTACCGACAATGCCGAGATCGGTAAAGCCCTGTTGCTCCAGCCAATCGAAGCAACAACGCGAATCGATAACAGATTGGCGCGTCGCATCGATGGTGCGGCAGACATTCGACGAAACAGCGTAATCGGCGCGATTTGTTTCGGCGGGCATGCGCGCGTCGTGATACGGCAGGCTTAATCGAAGCGCGCTGATGCCGAGGCGCTGCAATCCGGAACAGAGCGAATTATGCTGCGGCAACTTGGAATTCCAATGCGGCAACACCACAACCGCTTTGCGGCCACCGTTCCGGGCGGGAAACCAGCGCGCCTTCACGGTGTTGTTCTCCGGGTAGGGCGTGTCGACCGGCGAAGTAAATTCCAGCCACTCGCCGGAAAGCCTAAAGTCGGTTGGCACGTTATAGCCGTAAAATTCGGCGCTGTGCTCGATGCAGCATTGGTTCAGCCGAATGAGGTATTCAACCGGATCGGAGCCGTTGCGGGCAATGAGATTGGCGCACGGCCAGCGCTCCGCCCATTCCAAGCCATATTCGAAGGGGCGTGCAACTCGATCCGTGGCACGAAAACAGAGTTCGTTTTCCCAGCGGTCCATCCAACTGCGATACTGATGCGCTACGGGGCGCAGAAGTGACTTCATGGACAGAGCAGATTCGATCTAAAGAATGGCACTTAGTCCCAGTTTAGCGGCCGGCGCGTTCATTTGGTTGCAAAGCGGCGTTGCTATCTAATGGAATATGCCGCGCTACGCAGCCCTCGATATCGGGAGTAATTCGGTTCGCATGATGGCCGCGGAAGTGAGCCATGGCGAGACGCGGATTCTGGCGCAGGATCGGCAAGTCACGCGCCTCGGTGAAAGCGTATTTCGGTCCGGCGTCATCAGCAAAGAGGCAATGGATATTGTAGTTGCGAACCTCTCGCGCATGGCGGCAATGTATAGCAAGCTGGACATTGTCGGCGTGCGCGCGGTTGCAACCAGCGCGGTTCGCGATGCACGCAATCAGCAGGAATTTCTTAAACGAACCAGCGATGCGGTGGGCGCCAACGTTGAGATTATTTCGGGACCGGAAGAAGCGCGGCTGATTCACCTTGGAGTAGAAGCGCGATGGCCGAGACCGAAGGAACGGACCTTAATCACGGATGTCGGGGGCGGCAGCGCCGAACTGATCATCAGCCACAACGGTCAACTGATCGACGCGGTGTCGAAGCCGCTGGGCGCGGTGCGCCTGACAGAGATGTTTTTGCAAAGCGACCCGGCGAAACCTGAGGAACTGCACCGGCTCATGAAGTACATCGACGAAAAGCTGTCGCCTTTCCGTCAGCAACATGAAGCGGAAAAGTTCGACCGGGCGATTGCGACGTCGGCAACCGCGGCCGCCGTTGTTTCTGTCGCCAATCAGGTTCCGCGGGCGAAGCGCGATGAAGCAGACCGAACACGCGCATCGCAGAGTCAGGTGCGCGATCTGTTCAACGAACTGGCTCGCAGCGATCTTTCAGCGCGCCGCAAAATCACCGGCATTGGCCCCAGGCGCGCAGAGATAGTCGTTGCTGGAGCCGCGGTCTTTCTAAGAGTGCTGGAGATGTTCGAGACGCGTTCGCTCTACTACTGCGCTGCCGGCGTCCGTGACGGCATCATCGCGGATCTCGCCGCGCGAGGCGTGGGACGTGAACTCTCTCAGCTCTCGCGTGAGCAGCGCACCATCGTAGAGGCTATGGCGCGAAAGTACAACGCTTCTTTGAAGCACGTGCGCCAGGTAGCGACGCTGAGCCATCGACTGTTCGAAAGTCTCCAGCCGCTGCATCAACTTGCTCCGGCTTGCGGCAAGTTACTGGAAGCTGCCGGCTATCTACACGATGTAGGACACTTCGTCAGCAACACAGGACATCATAAGCACTCCGCGTACCTGGTGGCCAATTCGGACATGCCGGGTTTCACCGCTAAAGAACGCCTGACTATCGCCGCGCTCTGCCGCTTTCATCGCAAATCGATGCCGGAGGCGCGGCACTCCCATTTCCAGGCCTTGGAGCCGGATGCGCGCCGCCAGGTTTTGTTGCTAGCTCCGCTGCTGCGGATCGCGGATTCTCTGGATCGAGCGCACGAACAAAAAGTCCGCGACGTCACCAGCGCGATTCGCGACGGGAACCTGAGCTTGCAGGTCCATGCCGATGACGATGTAGATCTAGAGATCTGGTCGGCAAGCGATGCCGCGCAAACATTCCGCGATGTCTACGGAAAGGCTCTGACGTTACAGCGAGCCAAAGCGAACCGAGTTTAAGTCCAAGTCGCGAAAGAAAGCTAACGCCACCGCTCCCTCGCGGTCGCGGCTCTGTTGGTTTTGAGGGCAATCAGGAGATACGTAAACTTCCGCCAGAATGTACTGACCTACAACTCCGAGCTGTTCGCCTGACGCTTATCTCGCGCTTCAGCCGCCGGCCATAGTTCTTCGTCGGGCAACTCCTGGAGAAGCCATTGAGCGATGCGGTCCTGTTCCTGATCCGGCAGCGTTGCAAGCTTCGCCACGGCGGCGTCGAGCATTTCAGTCATCACCCGCAGTATACGTCCGCTTCAAGTTCAATCGCTCCCGCAGTTCAGACGTCCTCAGACGATGGCACTTCAGGCACAAGGTCCGCATATTGGACAAATCGCACTCGCCGCCGCCTTCGGCCACAGGCGTAATGTGATCGGCATCCCACAGCGTTTTGCGTCCGCGCAGTCCCCATTCGGCAGCGGCTTTGGCGCGCGCCGGACCACGCAGACGCTTGATGTGCCGGAACTGCGCAATGCAGTCCAGGCCGCAACTTGCGCAGATTCCACGATCGCGTTCCAGCACACGATCACGTAGGTGACCCGGGTCGCTGCGTAGCCGCCACTCTTCGACACACCAGTCGGAGCAGAATGTAAGCCGGCCTTGCGGGACCTCCAGATTGCACCAGCGGCACAGGCAACGGCCGTTCGGTCCTTTGGGCAGGTGGTCGCGGACAGCGCGTCCTCCCGGCATCGTACGCTGAGTGCTCAAGAGAACAAAATAGCAGGAAAATGCTTTATCGGGCGCGACGACGGTAAACCCAAAGCCCCAGCAAGTTGCTGAACGTGATTGTCGCGATGATCTTTGAGGCATAACTCAGCGGGTTGGAAACGTCGACAATGGGATACACAGCGATAAGAACCGCGATGGCGCTCGACACGAGGCCCGCAGCGGAAGCAATCTTGACCCAGCGCGGAATGCCACTGCGCACTGCCGCCACTCCCCAGAGCGGCAAGGCGAACAGAGCCACATACGTAATTCCGTAGTGTGCAGTCGATGCATTTTGCAGCAGTTGCATAGCTTCCTGTTCGTGCACTCCCAACATGCTGAGCACGACCAGCAGGATAATGACCCCGGCTACAAACACAATTGAGTTCACCGGCGTCTTCCAGCGCGGATGCAGGCGAGTAAACCAGTCAGGCAAAAGGTGATCCCAACCGGCAGCCATCGGCAGGCGCGTCAATCCTGTAAAGATCAGGCTCGCGGCCGCAATTGCGCGCGCTAACAGTAGAGCGATCGCAAACGGGGCAACGCTTCCGCCAAATCCCGTATGGCCCAGCGCTAGCCGAAAAGTTTGCGGGATGGGGCCAATGAGGTTAATTGGCTGTTTGCCGATGAAGGCCAGCACGGAGCTTGTGCCCAGAATGAACATCAGAGCGATAACGGGCGCAGAAATGGACACCGAGCGCCCAATGCTACGCACCGGATTCCTGCATTCACCAGCCATGATGGCCACGTATTCAAATCCGCTGAGCGCGCCGATGGTCATTTGTCCAAAGACCGCCAGGCTGAACCAACTGAAGGCCGGGGTCTGCCAAGGAATCGGCGTATATGCCGATGCGCGACCCGAGGCAAAGACGATGGGCAGCAGAAGCAATATTCCGTAGGCCAGCAGAATTGAAATCGCCCCGACGTTATGCACCCATTTGCCAAGACCGAGTCCGCGGATTGCCACGAGCGCGATGGCGACCACAATCAGCCCAATGATTGCTGCGGTCGCGAACGCATTTGCGGGTAGCCATTCCGCGCTGGGCCCGATCATGTACGCCAAATCGGTAGGCGCCATAAACAGAACAGACGCGACGCAAATTACGGCATACACCCAAAGGTTCCAGGCGGTGAGGAAGCCGAGGAACTCGCCGAAACCGAGTTTCGCCCACTGGTATAACCCGCCTTCAAGCGGCATTTCGCGATTTAAGTAAGTGACGACGGCTGCGAGCGGCAGATAGTAGAGCAGCATGGCGCCTAACCAGAACGCCACATGGGCATTGCCCAGTTTGGCCGCTACGCCTACCCAAGCGGAACCGACAACGCACAGCACTTGCGCCAGCACAAGGTCCGACAGCCCAAGCTCTTTTTTGAGCTTAGGAACTGTCGGTGTGCCGGGTATGGTTGCAGTGACCGCCTCGGGCATTCACCGACTATTGCACAGAGTGCGGCGGCGCCTCAAGGCGCGCAGGCATTTTTTAAGCGGACGCCGCAAACACAATTTGTGAACCGTTATCCGATTGGTTCACAAACTTCACAATCTCGTGCCGGGCGCGGAAGGACTCGACAAACTGCGCGGGGTCCAAAACGCCTTCGCTATCTATAAAGCGGATTGGGAATTTCGGCATAGCCGGCAACCCGGCGCGAGCGCCCGCGGCTTCGGCAGCAGCATGCAGGTGGTATGTAAGCTCCAGGTCTTCGAGAACTTCCTCGCGCTGAATGGATCCGTCCCAGGCACGCCAATTTCGGCGTTCGGCAATCTGCCGCAGCCGGGAGCAGATCTCGGGAGTGTAACGATCCAGGTTAGCCATGACTGGGCTGTTGCACGTGAAAAGCCAGAAGGTAAGCGAACTACCATGCTGGGCTCACTACGTTCGCTGGCTCTGTTTCAGGTTATGAGGTCGATGGCATGTTAGGTCAGATGGTCAAGGGGCTCTACCTGGACGAAAACGTGGGTTACGGCACGGGCGTTGTTTCGGATTGCCTGTTCGAGGCGTTCCGCCACGGTTCGTCCTTCGCCAACTGACAGCCCGGGATCGACAGCGATGGTTAAACCAACGATGAAGCGCGTACCCGATCTGCAAACGACGCACTCTCCGACGGAGCGGATGTCATGATCGGCTTGTGCCGCTTTGCGCGTGCGCTCTTCTATTTCCGCCGGGGTGAGCGCCTCCTCGACAGTATTCGCAGCCCGAACCTGAAAGACATGGACCGCCAACTTGCGTACCGGCACGCTTCGGCCCGGCAGCATGTTGTACCACAAGAACGGGCCGTTGAAGCCGCGCCAGTGGGCGACTGAGCGCACGCCGTAACGGCTCAATATCTCGCGCGTGTGCTCCAGTGGGTCGGTGCGGCTCAATACCTCTTCAGACACGGCTGCGAGTTGATTCACCGTCTGCAGAGCAAGTTCCGACTGAGCGTCGCCCACTTCAAACACCTTTACCTCGTCGAATGCCGCACGCTCCGCGGTACTCGACATGGTCTTAATCAGCTCGGTCAAGCTGGCGCATTTGTCGAACCAGAAGATCCGGCTCGCACCCGGGGCAGAACTCGCGCGGTATTCCGTTGAGCCGCAGTAGAAGGAACTCAAGCCGCCCTAAGCGGTCGTTGTATTCAAACGCCCAGCCCACTTGGCCCAGTGCGCCAGGCACCGGGTGAAGCCCTGCCCAGCGCATGAATACGTACGCTCTTCCGATTATGCGAGCCATCTACTGGCTCTTAAACTGTTCGTCTATTTCCACTCTGTATCCCGCTGCAAGTGCATTTGTATTGTTCGCCATCGCGACGACAGCCATCAACTCACCGAACATCTCAGGCGTCATTCCCTTGTTGCGCGCGGATGCCGAATGCGAAGCCATGCAGTAGCCGCATTGATTGGTCGCGCTCACTGCAAGGTAGATCATTTCCTTGGTCAGCGCGTCGATTACTCCGGGCGCCATAACCTCTTTGATGTTCTGCCAGGTTCGGCGCAACGTGGCAGGATCACGCGCCAACTCTTTCCAGAAATTGTTGATCTTATCCGTTTTGCGCGTGGCCATGATGTCGTCATAGACAGCGCGCACTTCGGCATTTGCATCCTGGTACTCAATCATCAGTCCTCCTACTTATGAATTGCCGATCAAAATCCCCGCCACGAACACGAGCGCGCCGCCTAGAATGACCTGCAGCGCGGCTCGAACCAGAGGCGTTTCCATGTAGTGCTGGCGAATCCAGCTGATCACAGCCAATTCCACAACCACGACGGCGAACGCTACGCCGGTGGCAACCTTGAAACTGGGCAGCAGGTACGGAAGCGTGTGACCGATGCCGCCGGCGGTGGTCATTACTCCGGTAACGATGCCCCGGATAACAGGCTTACCGCGCCCGGTCAATTCGCCCGTATCGGACAACGCCTCGGCGAATGCCATGGAGATACCGGCACCGATGGACGCCGCCAATCCCACCAGAAAGGCATCATGGCTTTTGTGGGTGGCGAACGCCGCCGCAAAAAGCGGGGCAAGCGTAGACACCGAACCGTCCATCAGTCCAGCAAGCCCCGGCTGCACAAACTGGAGCACAAAGACCCGACGCTGCATTTCGGCTTCGCTATTGCGCACGCCCGGCGTGATCTCGCGTTTTTCGATAGTTTCAGCAGCCTCCGAGTGCTTCTCTTCCGCCTCCGCCAGATTCCCCAACAGTTGGCGCGTGGAAGCATCGGTTGTGTTCTGTATCGCCAACTGGTAGAAGCGGCGGGTTTCCGCTTCCATGCTTTCGATGGCGCGTCGAACAGCTTGCGGACCGATGTTCTGTACCAGCCAGATGGGCGGCCGCGTGACAAACCCTTTGACGTCCTGCCGGCGGATGAGCGGAATATGTTCGCCAAAACGCGAGCGGTAGAGATCGATGAGTGTGTTGCGATGGCCTCCCTCTTCCGCCTGCATTTCGGCGAGCAGCTTGGCTGTCGAAGGATAATCGGTGCGCAGCTTTTCGGAGAACTCGCCGTAGATCCTGCCATCCTCTTCTTCGAGAGTGATGGCGAGCGCGAGAATTTCCTTCTCCGTCAAGTCCTTGAAGTTCTTTGCCATAGGTAGAGAGCGGCGGGGCGTGCCCGCAATGGACATTTTACGAAGTAACGGACAATAGTATTGAAGTCACTCAGCCCGTTATCTAAATGTTGGAACGCATCTCCGTGCATGGCGCTCGCCAGCACAATCTTAAAAACATCAGTGTCGAGATTCCTCGCAATACCTTCACTGTCATTACCGGGCTTAGCGGATCGGGCAAGAGTTCACTGGCTTTCGACACTATTTATGCCGAGGGACAGCGGCGATATGTCGAAACGCTTTCACCGTACGCGCGGCAGTTTCTCGATCAGATGGAACGACCCGAGGTGGATTCCATTGATGGCCTCAGCCCGGCCATTTCGATTGAGCAAAAGACGACGACGCGCAGCCCGCGCTCGACCGTCGGGACTGTGACCGAGATCTACGACTACCTTCGGCTCCTCTATTCATCCGTCGGCATTCCGCATTGCCCATTGTGCGGTTCGGAAATCGCGCGGCAATCTCCGAATCAGATTCTCGAACAGGTCTTTGCGCAGCATCAAGGCGAGCGCATCATGGTGCTGGCGCCGGTCGCGCGGGGGCGAAAAGGCGAATACAAGAAAGAGCTGGAAGCAATCGCCAAGGCCGGCTTTCGAGCGCGCATTGATGGCGAATTGCGCTCGCTCGACGAACCGGTGAAGCTGGAGAAGCGCAAGAATCACACGATCGAAGTCGCCATAGATCGGCTGCTGGTGAAGGCCGGGATCGAGCAGCGGCTGGAGAATTCTATAAAGACTGCTCTGAAGTGGGCTGACGGCCTGGTGGTGATCGCCGTGGTCGATGGACCGGAGCGATTGTATTCCGAAAAGCTGGCCTGTCCGAACGACGGAACCAGCATTCCCCAACTGGAGCCGCGCTCCTTCTCGTTCAACAGTCCCGTACGGCGCCTGCGAAACCTGCAAGGGCGTGGGAAGCACGTGGGCTTTTGACCCCGTCAAGGTGATTGCCGATCCTTCGAAGCCGCTGCTTGAAGGCGGCTTGGGTCCAGGTTCGAGTTCGTCCTACATGCTTTCGGCCATCAACGAAGGCGCCGACCGCCTGGGCGTGGATCTGAGTGTCCCGTTCGACGAACTGCCGAAGAAGACGCGCAACGCGCTGCTGCTCGGCAACTCACAGTTTCCGGGGATTATCAAAACTCTGGATGAGAGTTTTGCCCGCGCGAGCGAAGGCTATCGCGATTGGCTGATGGAATATATGTCACCGACTGCCTGTCCCGATTGCGGCGGCAAACGGCTAAGGCCCTCCAGCCTGGCGGTGCAAGTCAAAAGGATCTCCATTGCAGAATTTGCGGGCATGCCCATCGCAAGGGCTTTACCGCTGGTCCGCAGCTGGGAGTTCAACGGCCGCGAGCTTCAGTTGGTGGGACGCATTGTTGAAGAGATCCACAACCGCCTGGAATTCCTGTGCGCCGTCGGCTTGGACTATTTGAGCCTGGACCGTTCTTCCGCCACGCTATCGGGCGGCGAAGCACAACGCATTCGCCTGGCCACCCAGATCGGATCGAAACTGCGCGGCGTCCTGTACGTGCTGGACGAGCCATCTATCGGGTTGCACCCGCGCGATAACGGGCGACTGCTGGACACCTTGCATCATCTGCGCGATCTGGGCAATACCGTGCTGGTGGTGGAACATGATGCCGAGACCATTGAACGCGCGGATTATGTTATCGACCTGGGGCCGCGCGCGGGCAGACTGGGCGGCAACTTGATTGCGCAAGGTACACCGGCAGAGATCATGCGAATACCGCAGTCGCTGACCGGCGAATACCTGAACGGAACGCTGGCGATTGCCGCCCCGCTGGTCCGGCGCGCGGGCAACGGTTTGAAGATCACGGTGAAGGGAGCGCGGGAGCACAACCTAAAGAACATCGATGTCGATTTTCCGCTGGGAACGTTGATTGTAGTCACGGGCGTTTCGGGCAGCGGCAAATCGACTTTGATTCACGACATTCTTTACCGCGCGCTGGCCAAAGAAGTTTACGGTTCGAGCGAGATGCCGGGCGCGCACGAGGCGATTCTGGGCCTGGAAAACATCGACAAAGTGATTGAGATCGACCAATCACCGATCGGCCGAACGCCGCGTTCCAATCCGGCCACCTATACGGGGTTATTCACGCCCATTCGCGAGTTGTATGCGATGCTGCCCGAATCGCGCGAGCGCGGCTACAAGGCCGGGCGCTTCAGCTTCAACGTCAAAGGCGGGCGCTGCGAAGCCTGCCAGGGCGACGGGCAAAAGCGCATCGAGATGAACTTCCTGCCCGACGTCTACGTGACTTGCGACGTATGCCGCGGACGCCGATACAATCTTGAAACGCTGCAAGTTAAATACAAGGGCAAGAGCATTGCGGATCTGCTGGAATGCACCGTAGACGAAGCGGTTGAAGTGCTCGTCAATATTCCGCAGATCCAGCAGAAGCTGAAGACTCTGGCGGAAGTCGGCTTGGGCTACATACATTTGGGGCAGTCCTCCACCACGCTCTCGGGTGGCGAAGCACAGCGGATCAAGCTGGCGAAAGAACTGAGCAAACGTCAAACGGGTAAGACGTTTTATTTGCTTGACGAGCCCACTACGGGACTGCACTTCGATGACGTGCGGGCGCTGTTGAACGTTTTACAGCGGCTGGTCGATTTGGGAAATACAGTTGTTGTCATTGAACATCAGATTGATGTGATCAAGAGCGCCGATTACCTGATCGACCTGGGACCGGAAGGCGGCGAAAAAGGCGGCCGGCTGGTTGCGGTTGGGACGCCGGAAGAGGTGCTCGACAGCAAGGAGAGTCATACGGCGGAAGCGCTGCGGAAGACCCTGAGACCGCGGCATGCGGCGTGATTGATTGGTTCGTTCGATTTGGCCTCGCTTACGCTCGGTGGGTCGGTTTCGGAGTTAGTTGGAAGGGGCGGCATGCTAATCGCTGTGGGCGAATTCGGAGTTTGAAAAAACGAACCCATTTGGGGAGGCGGAGAAAACGGCCGGTACGATGTCGCTGGTTGGTTGAGAGGCGTCTGCTTCTTCCTCTTTGCGCGCGGCCTGGAGGCTTTTGAGTTCGGCAATGGCTTTGGTGCGTTTGCGATCGAGGCGAGCTTCCTGGATCTGATAGTTGCGGAACTGCTTTTCATACGTCAGGTTTGTTTGCAGGAGGATCTTCGAGTAGCGGACCTCCTCGGGGCAGTCCTGGAACGTCGCTTCGAATTGTTCGTGGCCGTGAGCGTAGAGGGCGAACTCCAGAGTCTGGATGCGGCGTAGGCGCCAGAAGCAATCGACGACGATTTGAACGAGTTCGGATTCTGCCTGGCCGACGGGCTTGAGATCAGATTGAAAAGCGGCGAGGAAGTTCGCGTATTCTGCGACGTCGTCGCCGGGAAGCAGGACGGTGCGGCCAGTGAGGGCGGATTTGACAGCGTTCTGGGATGATTTTGCGAGGCCGGCAGGGGTGCGCGGACCGGAGGAGAGTAGGGCATTGGCTCGGTTGGCAGCGAGCTGAGCGGGAGAGATGATGCCAGTTACGGGCTCGCTGACGCTTCCGGCTCGGTATGGGATG
Source organism: Terriglobia bacterium (assembly GCA_963758445.1). Taxonomy (GTDB): domain Bacteria; phylum Acidobacteriota; class Terriglobia; order Bryobacterales; family Bryobacteraceae; genus Bog-105. The sequence goes on along the minus strand of CAVWVR010000019.1, from coordinate 304,306 downwards.
TTGACGGTTGGACGGGCGGTGGTTGTGCGGCGGGTTTGTTGTTGTGCCAGTTGTAGCGGTTCTTTTTGGACATTTCGGACTCCTTGGAAAATGAAAAAGCCCGCAAGTTGCGGGCCTGGAAGAACGTAGCATACGAAAAGGGGAAAACGAACTTTCCACATGTGGAAAAGTCGGGTAAGTCTTTTTGCTACAGAGGGCTAGCGATATTTTGATTGTTTTGTCACCCACTTCCATGTTTCCTGGGTTATAGCCGCTTGGCTGCGATTTCACTACCAGAACGGTCATATCGTCGTGCTGCGCCGCACCTCCGGCAAAAACGTCGGCTGCGGCGAAGATCGCCCGGACAATTTCTTCAACGGTTCCGTCTGCAGCTTGTTGGGCGGCCAAAATCATAGCTTCTTCGCCCCACTCTTCCTCAGCGGAGTTCATAGCTTCGCTTATGCCGTCTGTGTAAGCAAGCAACAGATCGCCGGAATGAAGCTGGACAGAACCTTGCTCATAGGATGCTTCCGGCAGCAGCCCCACCACTGGTCCGCCGCAATCCAGGCGAAGCCACTCGTAGCTCCCACTCATTGCCTTACGGAGCAGCACAGGTGGATTGTGACCGGCATTGACGTACTGGAACCGGCTCGCTGCCGGATCGAAAATCCCGAAGAAGAAAGTAGCATAACGATTGATGGCCGAGGCCTCATAGATCAGCCGGTTCAGATGCGACATCAGCTGCGTGAGTTCACCCGAACTGGTGCGAGTCATGGTTCGAAGGCAGGCGCGCAAACTCGCCATCAGGAGCGCCGCCGAGATGCCTTTGCCTGAGACATCGCCGATGGCCAGCCCCAGGCAGCCTTCGCCGATCGCAAACGCGTCGTAGTAATCACCTCCTACGCCAAATACGGTGCGGCACGCTCCGGCAATACTGATGCCTTCAATCTCCGGCAGGCGCTGCGGAAACAGCCGCTCCTGAACTTCGTGCGCAACCTCCATTTCGCGTGCAATATGTGCGCGTTCCAAGGCCGCGGCAGCCAGCGACGCGGCGGTTTCGCTAAGCTCGAGTCCGAGTCCTGTTTGTAGGCCGACGGATTCGAGCAGACGCAGGTCGGAGGGCGTGTATGGCGCTTCGGAACGTTTCGCGCCGAGCGCCATCGCACCCAACACTCGCGTCCGTCCAGGCAGTGGAAGCAGCAACTCGGGTGCTTCCGGGTCAAGCGTGCGACCGTCATTCGCACTCTGGAAGATGGGTGTCGATGAGCGCGCCAGGTCGAACATACCAAGGGACGTCGAAAGCACCGGGCCAATGGCATAAGCGGGCTCGAAGTTGCCGCTCTTGCGGAGCAGCACCGTTAATCGCTCGACATGCAACACATCCGAGATGCGATCCGAAACTGTACGGATCAACTCGGCCGGTTCTGAAATTGTTTGCGCGGTCTTGGCCAGTTGGCTTAGCATCACTTCGGCGTCATATGCTTCGCGGAAGAACTTGCGGTCAATCCACTGCTGCACAATGTCTGTCAGCGACCTCTTCTTAAGAAACAAAAAGCCGAAAACCAGGAGCACGGCGCTCCACGCGGCGGTTGTCAGTGGGTCGTGATGGTGCGCCAAAAGCGGTACGGCAACAAACCAGACCAGAGCCGCCATCCCGGCAATCCGGAAGAGTTTCACAGTAGTACTGGCCAGCAAATATTTGCTGCCCATGCGCAACAGAATGCGGACGTCCATCGCGCGCTGGACGATCACGACGTAGGCGAGCGTCAGCGGATAAAACAGCATCAGTACAAGGCCAAGGAAGAGAAGCCATTGACTCTCGTTTGGATCAGCCACTCCCAGGTAGGGCAATAATCCAAAAATCACGAGAACGCTGCCAAGGCCCACGACCGAGCCCGCAAGCAGTACCTGAAGGCGGCGCCGTGCGTCTGGCGAACTGGCGGATCGCAGCTGGTTGAACAGCAAAACCCAATACAGGAAAACATAAAGAAGGGACGACCAGATGAACACTGGGTTCAGGAATCGGTCTATAGCGTCGACACGCGGAAGCAGCGAGATGTCATACCAAACGTTGTATTCCGAAACGAAGGCAGCCACCACGCTCGCGCCCGTCAATGAGATGACAAGCCATTTCAGCCAAGGAAGCGCTTTATCGAGCCGCGATTGCTCCGGAAAAAGCAAGCCGAGAAGAAATAACGCGGGCGGGACCAGAAATTGAATGAAGAGGTGCCAGAACAGCCGGAGCGGCAGCCAAGCCGGAATCCACCAACGATACGCCCCGGGATTGAGGCCCTGCGGATAGGTCAGAAGAATCAGGATGAACCAGGCGTTGAGATCGAAAGGCCTGGCAAGGGCAACCCAAACGCCTAGCGCCAGGCAGAAAAGCGGAACCACCAGAGTCACCACCAGTGTAAAGATCGCTTCCGGCATCGTGCTCGGGACTGCCGGGTCCTGCACTGACCAGCCTTTCGGATAGCCTTCGAGGGGAATGGTAGCCGTCAGTATCGTTCCGTTCTGCTTTCGGACGCGAAGCGTAACTCTGTCGCCGGGCCGGGCATACCAGCGAATGCGCTGCCAAAGGGCTTGGCCAGTAAAGGGTATCTGATTGATGGCAAGCACCGTATCGCCCCGTGCAAGGCCGGCACGAACAGCGGGCGTTTCCGCGCTCTCGATCAGATCTCCATAGAGTTGAAAAGGCGCTTGTACTTGGTCGCGGAGATTGAAAATGCCAATGGTCGTCGAGACCGAATTTGCAATTTCGTAAATGCCCGTGATGCCGGCGTATACGAACAGCAACAGATAGAGCACGCGGGGCGTGGCAGCTTTGGTGATGGGAAAATTAGGCACCGGCGAACTTGTCCACTGTAGAACGACTTCGAGATTAGATCGTACAACCGTCGGATCCTCGAAACCAGCGTTTTGGATCCATCATCGGAACCTTATGTTAAGGCGCCCCTCTGCTTCTGTTCGGCGGTGAGAGTCGCGAGGAATTTGTTCGCAGCTGCGACAACCTTGTCGGTTGAGGACTGCGCCAGAGCGGATCCCTGGCAAGCGAGTATAAAGGCCAGAATGAAGCAGCCAGCCTGCGCACGAGCATAGATCATGTGTAAGGATGTAACCGTTCTGTGGGCAAACATTCAGGTGTATCTTATCTGTAACGAGTGAATAAGTACGAACAACAGGCGAAGCAACAGAGGACGGCATCGCTGCGAACTTCCACGTCTTTGTGGACGGCGGGATTGGCTTTGGTGGTGGTCGTTTTCCTGATAATTGGCCTGAACAGTTCGGCGCCAACGGGTTTCTACAAGAGCGGAGCAGTCGTGATCGCCATCCTGCTGCTCATCTTGCGCCAAGTGAGTCGCCGCCTGCGTGGCAAGTCGCCGCGAGCCGCTCAACCGGACGCAAAGTCCACCCTTAAGTTGGACTAAAACGTAAGCGGGTAGAAAGCAGTTTACCTGCTAACATCGAGGTTTCATGAAGGGCATCGTTTTGGCGGGCGGCACGGGTAGCCGGCTATTTCCTCTGACGAAAATCACCAATAAGCATCTGCTTCCTATCTACGACAAGCCGATGATTTACTACCCCATCGAGACGCTTGTCGAAGCGGGCATCACGGATCTGCTGATAGTTACGGGCGGCCGTAATTCGGGCGATTTTCTGCGTCTGCTGGCGAATGGGAAAGAATTCGGGCTGAAGCACATCAACTATACGTATCAGGAGGGCGAAGGCGGCATTGCCGAGGCGCTTGCGCTGGCCGAACACTTTGCCGAAAGCAGCAAGGTGTGCGTGATCCTGGGCGACAACATTATTGAAGGGTCTATCAAGCAAGTTGTAGACGATTTCCGCCGGCAGGAGCGGGGGGCCAAGGTTCTTCTGAAACAGGTAGAAGATGCGGAACGCTTCGGCGTCGCGGAGATCAAGGATCACCGCATTGTCGGCATCGAAGAAAAGCCGCAGCGGCCGAAATCGAATTATGCGGTGACCGGTATTTATCTATATGATGAGACCGTTTTCGACAAGACGCGGACGCTGAAACCCTCGGCTCGCGGCGAGCTGGAGATCACGGACGTGAACAACGCGTATATTGGCGAAGGCACCATGTCCTTTGGCATCCTGGATGGTTGGTGGACCGACGCGGGGACGTTCGAATCGCTGCATCGCGCTGCGAATCTGGTGTTCGACACGCGCCACAAGAAGACTGACCCTCCGATGGCAACGATTGGGGCGTCCGCTCAATGAGTGCCGCCACTGCCGACGTTCTCGGGGCGCTGGAGTCGGGGGTTGAGATAGCGGTACCGAAATCCGAACCCGGCATCGGGAAGGTTATCCTTTCGCCGGCTAGCACGGACCTGATTGCGGGCATAGAAATCAAGCCGTTTGCGGTTTGGCCTGACGACCGCGGATACTTCCTTGAAGTCGCGCGTCTGGGCCAGGGGTTGGTCGCCAACTTCCCGGCTGAATCCATGCAGATTTCAGCGGCTCTTAATTATCCGGGCATCATCAAAGCTTTTCATTTCCACCGTTTCCAAACTGATTATTGGGTGCCAGCCGCGGGCCTGTTACAGGTGGTGCTGGTAGACCTGCGTACTAACTCCGACACGTTCGGCAAGAAGAACACATTGTATGTGGGCGCGCTGAGGCCGTGGCAGTTGCTCATACCGCCAGGCGTTGCCCATGGTTACAAAGTAATCGGCGACCAGCCATCTGTGCTGGTCTACGTGACGAACCGCACTTACGATCCCAAAGACGAAGGCCGTATCGCTTACAACGACCCTGCTATTGCTTACGACTGGGAGTTACAACATAAATGAAGCTGTTAGTCACTGGCGGCGCGGGGTTCATCGGTTCCTGCTTTGTTCGCACGGCACTGACGGAAAACTGGGCTGACGAAGTGGTCAACCTGGATAAACTCACCTACGCCGGCAATTTGGAAAACCTAGAACCTGTGGCCGATCACCCTGGCTACAAATTCCTTCAAGCCGACATCTGCGATGGCGATGAAATTGAACGCATATTCACATCCGAATCGCCGGACGCGGTGATTCACTTCGCGGCTGAATCGCATGTCGACCGAAGCATTCACTCCCCTGCCCCGGTGATCCAGACGAATTTCAACGGCACCTTCGCGCTTCTGGAAGCGGCGCGCAAACATAAGATTGCGCGCTTCGTACATGTTTCTACCGACGAGGTGTATGGCAGTATCGAACCGCCGCACGATGCCGACGAAAATTATCCGCTGCGTGCCAGCAGCCCTTATTCGGCCTCGAAAGCCGGGTCCGATCTGCTTGCGCTCTCTTACCACACCACTTACAAATTAAATGTCTCAGTTACCCGGGCATCGAATAACTACGGTCCGTATCAATTTCCCGAGAAACTTATCCCGCTGATGATCACGAACGCGCTGGATGATAAGCCGTTGCCCGTTTATGGCGATGGCCAGCAGATACGCGACTGGTTGTATGTGGAAGATCATTGCCGAGCGATTCAGGCGGTCTTGGAGAAAGGCGCGCCGGGAGAGATTTATAACGTTGGCGGTAACTGCTCGCTGCCTAATCTTGAAGTGGTGCATCGGATACTCAAAGCGACAGGGAAACCAGAGTCGCTGATCATGCGGGTGACAGATCGTCCAGGACATGACCGGCGCTATGCGCTAACGAATGACAAACTCACGCGGCAAACTGGTTGGGAACCGTTGATGGACTTCGATCGCGGACTAGCCGCCACAGTTGAGTGGTACCGCACGCATGGCTCCTGGAGTGAGCGGGTGAAGAGTGGCGAATATCGGCACTTCTACGAACTCAATTATGCGCGGCGGGGGAACTGACCGGTTCCGGTCGATATAATTACAGGCGAAACTCCTGTCTCCGTGGCTCGTTCCCAAAACACATACTCGGCTCTAGACGAGTTGAGGCAGATCCAGACGGAGGCTCGCAAGGCCACGTCGGTTGACCAGTTGCGCAATTTCTTTGAGCGCATTCAGGCCATCCGCTACGCACGTCCCGACGATTTCGAAACTCAACTCCTGCTTTCCGAAGTGCAGGAGGAGGTCATCAACCGGGCGCGCAACCTGCACGTGGATGCCGGGGCACTGGGTCAACCGCAGGCGCAGTCAGTTCCGCTGAAAAAGCCAGAGTTGCCGGCTGACGAAATTGCGGAGATTCCGGAAGACGTTCCGCGATTGGACGCAAAAACATTCAAGTGGGCACTCTACCTGGCGGCCATCTTTACCGCCGCGGTACTGGCAGCCGTGTTCTACCTGATTCAGACCGCGCGCAGGATCAACTTGACGCCGAACGAAGTGGCTTCGCAGCAAGCGGCAACGGCGCCCGCGAGTCAAAAGTCAGACGGCACGCCAGGCTCGCCGGCGGATTCGGGTCCTACTACTCCAACCCTGCGTCTCTACACCGATTTGATTCCGGGCACGGTCACGATTGACGATAATCAGCCGCAGGATTTGAAAGATGGCGAACTGGTGCTGGACAACCTGCAGCCAGGCCAGCATTCCTTGAAAGTAAGTGGCCGAAGCGGCACTGCCGCCTTCACGTTCGAGGTCTCTCAGAACTCGGCGCCACGCGTGATCGGTGCGCCTATTGCCTCAAACGCGATGGCTGTGCTGGTTTCGGAACAGGATGGCAGTGGCCACCTGATCACCAATGCGGATAACTCCACTGTTTTGCTGGACGGAAACCCGGTGGGCGAAGTCGGGGCAGATGGGCTGCAATTGAGCAATCTTGGCACCACGGATCACGATCTGCAGGTGACGCAAGCGAACGATCATCAGCGGTTCGTTATGACTTACACGCGCGCGCCGGTGCTGACGGTGTACGTCAAATCCGACTTCAACGGCGGCACTGTGGTTGTCAAAACACATAACGACGGAGTGAGCGTGCTGATCGACGGCAAACTGTATAAACGTCAAACCGAGCACGGGCAGCTGCGGATTCCGCTGAAAGTGGGCGAGTACACGATCAGCGTTCACAAGCCGGGCTTTATCGATCCGCCGCCGGAGAGTATCGAGGTCAAGAAAGGCGAAGAGGCCGCGGTGGAGTTCCGTTTGGACGCGGCTCCGAATGTCGCAACGCTAGATGTGAAAGGCGCCCTGCCGGGCACGATGATTTATATCGATAGAACGTTTGCGTCGGCTGTCGGACCGGATGGGAACGCAAGTGTGCCGAACGTGCCGCCCGGCAATCACTCGATTGAGCTGCGCCGCGATCAGGCGTTGCCGAAGCGGTTCGAGCGGATATTTCAGACCGGCGATATCGTCACGCTGGCGGGTCCAGATGTCACGCTTGAGAAAGTGATCACGGAGAGCAAGCCGCCTCCGCCGCCGCCCGAACCGGCAACGCCCGCTCCGGCAGCCACAACAGCTCAGCCGCGAACTCCAGCGGGCGTTCGTCACTACGCGTTTCAGGCGCAAGCACATGTTGGCGGCTTTTTGAAGCACAACAAACTGCAATGGTATGCGGGTTATCAGGATTCGCAGAACTATATCGTTTTCATACTGGATGGCAAACACGCGATGATCCATGAAGTGCGGGACGGGAGATCGTATGAAGTCAGCAAAGCTCCCTTTTCTCTCGAGTCCAATGAGACGGTACAGATAGACCTTGCCGTGAAGCCGAATTCGATCAACGCGCGCGTGAAGACTCCCGAAGGAGAGTGGACTGATATTGGCTCGGTAGCCAGTCCAGGGCGGGATTTCACGCAGGGCAAAGTTGGCGTTTACCCTGGAACGAATGAGACGGACGGTTCCCTCACGCGTTTTTCCAGTCACTAGTGTTATAGAGACAATAATCTAAGTGGACGAGCGTTCCTTTTACCGCGAATCGCAGGCGACGAAGCCGGCGACACTGAACTGCCCTTACTGCCGCAGCGCCGAGACGTACGACCTGAAATGGCTGGTGCGGCGCAAAGTGGATCGGCTGCCGGGAAGGGGCGATGAGCGTGACCGCGCGAAATTCGCCAAAGCGGCGAGTTACATGGTCCTATTGGATGACAAGATGACGTGTAAGCGCTGCCGGAGGACGTTTGAGATTTCGGGGATTAAGACTACTGCGTTTCTGACGGAGTGATGGGGTCGCTTACGCTCCCTTGCTCGGTGTCGAAAGTGTGGTCTTCAGAAGTATTACAGCGTTTCGAGCGGGACGAGAAAAATACGTGCCGCGAGGCGCTGATCCAGGCGGATGGTTCCAGGCTGCCCGTTGACTCGCAAGAGAAAGGATGCGTTGCGAACTCCGGCTTCGACAAGAATCGAAACGCCGGGGCGCAATCCCAGGCGTTCGATCTCTCGAAGCTCTGACGCGTTGCGGTCGGAAACACTGCTGAGAATCGCCGGAACGCCACAGGCCCAGTTCAACAGATTAACTTCTTGTCTCGGTAACACTACGCCGTTTCTTTTGGGAATCGCATGTCCGTGCGGGTCGATTTGCGGGTCTCCAAGCTTGGCAGCAATACGGTCTTCGAGCTTTTCCGATATGAAATGCTCCAGGCGCTCCGCTTCTTCGTGAACTTCGTCCCAGCCGTAATCCAGCACATCGTGCAGAAATCGTTCCAGCAATCGGTGATGGCGCAAGACTTCAAGCGCTCGTTTCTTTCCGGCCGCCGATAAGCGCGCGCCGTGGTGCTTTTCATATTTCACCAGGGGCGGCTTGTTCGTAGACAGCTTTTGAAGCATCCCGGTCACCGACGCAGCACGGACGCCCAACCGCTCTGCCAGTCCGTTGCTAGACACTTGCTTGTTTTCGGCGCCACTCAGTTCCAAAATGGCTTTAAGGTAATCGTCGACCGACTCCGTACTCACTCATGCAAAGTCTATCGTGCCCGTGGTGCTATGGTTAGTGATTTAGGCATGCCTAAATTTAGGGTTGTAATAACTATTGGCCTGGTGGCCTTCTGGATCTTGCACTCAGGCATTTGTGCGGCACAGGGGGAAACAACAAGCGCCATCGCGGGGCAAGTCAGAGATGGCAGCGGGGGCGGCGTCCCGCAGGCTCGCGTCACGATTTCCAACAACGAAACCGGGCTGAAGCGGTCGCTGCAGGCCGATAACGCGGGCCGCTTCCAATTTCCGCAGTTGGCGCCGGGTACATACACTGTGCAAGTTAGCGTTGCCGGCTTTGAGGAGCAGCAGAACAACGCTGTCGCGGCTCCGCTCGGGCGTACCCAAAGCGTCGATTTCGTTTTGCAGTTGCAAAGGACGAAGCAGCAGGTTACGGTGAGCGAGCAGCCGCCGCTGATCGATATCCAAAACGCAAACACGGCAACAACGTTGAATGCGCATGCGCTGGAGAATCTTCCGAACCCCGGCGGCGATCTCACGTATCCGCTGCAATTCGCCGCCGGTGCGGTGATGAATACAGCCGGAGGCGGAAATGATTTTGTCGGCGGCTCAAACGGCTATGGCAATGTGGAATTCAATGGGCTGCCGGCGCTCTCAAATGGCTACATCGTCGATGGCCTGGAGACTAACGATCCGCTGACAAATCTCAACAGTGGGCTCTCGACAAATCTCGTGCTCGGCTTGAATTCGATTGCGGAAGTGACGGTGAATACGCTGTCGTATGCCGTCGATCAGGGCCGCTACGGCGCGTCTCAGATCAACTACGTGACCAAGTCGGGCACCAATCAGTTCCACGGCGATCTTTATGAGCTGTGGAACGGCTCACTGCTCAACGCCGCGGATTTCTTTACGAACGCAACTCCAGGCAATCACAAGCCGCGCTCGACAGTCAATCACTTCGGCGGCAGCTTGGGTGGTCCGATTCTGCACAACAAGCTGTTCTTCTTCTTCGACACCGAATGGGTGAGGATCGCGCTTCCCATCGTTACGGAGACAACCGTGCCTACGCGAGCTCTCGAAACTTACATTCTGGCGCAGCTTCCCGTAGGCGGACGCGACGTGTTGACGGGAGCGCCCTATCCCGCGCAGCCGCAGCTGGTGCCTTTTTACAAAAAACTATTTTCGCTCTACGGGAACAATGCCGGCACGCCGCTCGCGATACTGGGCTGTCCTTTTAACAACGACGGAACGGCCGCAGGCGGCAACCCGCCGAACGGTAACGGCTGCGCGAATCGTCAAAGTGTGTCGCATTCCAGCGACGATCACGAGCAGGTGCAGACCGCACGCATCGATTACAACATTAACGACAGGAACATGACCTGGTACCGATTCCAAGCTGATACGGGTTTGCAGGCCGCGTGGACAGATGCCATCAATCCCATCTTCAACGCGCTCTCGCTTCAGCCACTGTATTCATTCGCCTCCGGCTACACGCACGTTTTCTCTTCGAACCTGGTGAACTATTTCAATCCGGCTTTTTCCTGGTACCAAAGTCTGTTCGGCCCGGCTAACTTTGCGCAGACGCTTTCCGCGTTTCCCATTGTTCTGGAATCGAGTGGCTCCAGCGCGCCATTCACCACTCTCGGGGGTCTCGACAATACCTGGGTGCAAGGCCGGCGCGCCAGCCGTTTCTTCATCAACGACAATCTTGCCTGGATCGACGGCGCACACGAACTGCGCTTCGGCACAAATACACGCATCTTCCGCTTAAACGATTTTGATTTCGGCGAGGGAACCGTTCCCACTGTTACCTATACGGATCTTCCTCAGTTCATCTATGGGATCGCGTCGACCGCAACTGCCACTTACCCGCTTGCCGACTCGCAGCCGTTCAATTTCGTGAATGCGGATTTCTATGTTCAGGACAAGTGGCAAATCACTCCGGCCCTGACCTGGACGTTCGGGCTCCGGGCCACTCACAATTCGAATCCGCTGAATCCGCACGATCTGGTGGCGCGCCTTCCCGGCTCATTTGGGTCGATCTCGCACGATGTGAATCAGCCGATCAACGCCGTTCTTCAAACGAGTCTAGGAAATTTATTTCAATCGACTCCGCTCGCTATTCTGCAGCCGCGAACAGCCATAGCGTGGCAGATCAGGCCCAAGACTGTTCTGCGAACCGGCTTCGGTTTATTTAGCGATCTTCTTCCGGGCAGCATCGCCGACCTGGTAGGGGTGAATCCACCGTACGTGAATACGTTTCAAGGAGGTCTGCTTGGCACCGTAGGCGGAGTTGCCGCCGCACCCGGGGTTCCGAACAGTGCAGTCGATGCGACGGCAATTGCGAATCGAAATTTTCTGAACGGTTTCCGGCAGGGTGAACTCTCCTGCGCATCGCCTCTCGCGAATCAAAACGCCTGTCTTCCGCCGGTGTCACTCACCGCCGTGCCTGATGGCAAGCTGCACGCGCCCTACTTCATGCAATGGAGCTTCGGCCTGGAACAGCAGGTCGGCAATACGGTGAGTCTGCGTGCGCAGTACGTGGGAACGCGGGCCGTGAATCAGCCATACACGATGCAAGTGAACGGATTCCAAACCGTGTGTCCGGGCTGCTTTGCGCCCTTTCCTTATGGCCAGCCAACTGATCCACGTTTCGCAGCAGTGACGCAACTTGATACGGGCGCAAATAGCCACTACAACGGACTCCAGATCACTGCCGAAAAGCGGCTCGGCCATGGTCTACAGGCGCAAGTCAACTACACTTGGAGCCACTGCCTGGATACCGTTTCAAATGGCGGATTTCTTCAATTTTCAGGGGGCGGCATTCTCTCGCCTCTGCCCTACAATCTGGCGCGGAACGAGGGGCCGTGCGACTACGATATTCGGCAGAACCTCACGGCGAATTACGTTTACCAACTGCCCGTGAAAGTTAGTAATCGCTTGCTGGGATACGCGTTGAAGGGCTGGCAAATATCCGGCTCGGTGTTCTGGCACAGCGGCATCCCGTTCTCGGTATTGAGCGCGCCTTTCACGGCGAACGGAAACGGCATTGTCAATGGAAGCGGACCTGAGTTTGCCAACGTTGTCCCGGGCGTTCCGCTGTACGAGCACAATCCCATCCCCGGGGTTACGCAACCGGGAACCATTCAGTGGCTGAACCCGAACGCGTTCGTTACCGCAGTGGATCCAAGCACAGGCGCCTGCGCGGGCGGAGACAGTCCCCAGAACTGCCAGTTTGGCAATCTGGGCCGCAATGCTGTGCGAGGTCCGGACTTTGTATGGAGCGATTTCTACCTCACCAAATCGTTCGCCGTAAGCGAACGCGTGAAGCTCCGCATTGAGGGACAGTTCTTCAACATTTTCAATCATCCAAATTTCGCGCTGCCCTCCATCGTGATTGCCGGCATTCCGGGCAATCCGGCCACGCAGACCGGCTTCGGCGCGCTCACCTCCACGACCTCGCCACCCACTGGACTTCTTGGCGTCGGCCTAGGCGGCGACAGTTCCCCGCGCATGATTGCGTTTCAGGCTCAGGTTGGAGTTCTAGAAGTCTGGCAGAGAAGAGAACTCTCTCGTAATCACCTCCGCGGCAAATTCTGTGCGCATAACGAGGACCGTACCGCAGGCGTGAGCAACACTCCGCAGGCGTCGGACTGCGCGAGGGATTTCTGTTGTTTTGGTGCTGCCAAACCCCAGAATGAAACCCTGGCGAGAGGGCTTGCCCAGATAGCAGGGCGAGAGGGGCCACAGCCACAGTTTCTGCCCCGCGGCAACCACCGCGATCTCCCTATCGAGCATCCCATCCGGCAGGGTAACAACCAGATGCATGCCGGCTTCTGCACCGCCAATGCCGAGTAGAGATCCGAACTCTGATCGAATGGCCTCGACAAGCCTGCTTCTCCGCTCGCTATAGAGCAGCCGTGTTTTCCGGATGTGACGCGCAAAATGACCTTCGCTAATGAAATCTGTGAGTATCGCCTGATAAAGGTGTGGGGGGAAAAGATCCATCGCACGACGGACGGCTGAGAAACGATCGACCAGATCGGAAGGAATGACCATGTAGCCGAGGCGTAGCGAGGGGAATAAGGTTTTGCTGAAAGTGCCGATGTAAATGACGCGAGAGTTGTGGTCGAGGCCCTGCAAAGACGCAATGGGCATGCTTTCGTAACGATATTCGCTATCGTAGTCATCCTCAATGATCCACGAGCCTGAGCTTTGCGCCCAGTCGAGTAATTGAAGACGGCGCGAAGCGCTCATAGTCACGCCGAGTGGATATTGGTGAGAGGGTGTGACGTAGGCTGCCCGCGCATTCCGGCATCTCCTGATGCCATCAGCCACATCAAGCCCCTGCCCGTCGACAGACACAGGCACAAGACGGCAACCGGCCATGGTAAGTGCATAGCGCAGGAACGGATAGCCGGGTTCTTCAATCCATACAGGGCTTCCAGGGTCAAGCAGAACACGCGCAGAGATTTCGAGCGCCTGCTGAGAACCGCTAACAACCATGATCTGGTGCGCTTCGCAGTGTACGGCCCGCGCGGTTCGGAGGTACGTAGCGATGGCTTCCCGGAAATCTTTGGAACCCAACGGATCACTGTAATTGAGCGAGCGTGGAGGTAAGTTTCGGCAATGCCGCTGCGCCAGACTGGACCATATCTGGAATGGAAAATGGTCGAACGCCAATTGACCTACGCTGAATGCGCCCCAGCCGCTCAGCCATGGCTCGATCTCGCGACAGGGAACGAGCGCGGAGCGTTGCGAAACCAGGCGGGGCCCCGACCGAGCTTCAGCCGTTCCCGCGCTGGGATGTTCGCATGACGTCAATTGCTCAGGCAGAGAACTGGACACGAATGTTCCCGCACCACCTCGGCTTTCGAAATAGCCTTCGGCTAGAAGCTGGGCATAGGCATTAAGGACAGGGATGCGAGAAATCCCCAGTTCGGAAGCGAGGAGTCGAGTGGACGGAATCTGCTGGCCGGCTCGAAGGTCGCCTGCGACAACTGCAGCGCGATAGGCGTCGTAGATTTGCCTGTGCAAAGGCCTGGCGGCGTTACGATCGACGGCAATGACGGGCGAGAATCCGCTGGCGACTCTCTTCATCAGTCCGATTGTAGTGGTTATAACGAAATGTCTCTACCACTACGGCTTTTCCGGCCACTTTGCGGAATATTGCTGGCCAGCAATCCGATCAATGCACGTGCGCCACGTCGTCGTTCATCGAGAAGATATCTTTGTAGTCTTTCTCATACGGGAAGACGTGAATCATCCAGCTGAACATGTAGGGATAGAAGATGCCGCCTTCGGCGTCGCAGGCCTCTTTCGTTTGGATAGATCCGAACATGCCGAACTTGGGATGAGCCCCGAAATATTCCTTGACTTTGTCTGCCGGAGCTGCGCAGACATCAGTGTGCTCGTGCCAGCGCGCGATGCTGGTGGGAATGCGCTTATCAAGGTCCTCTACGCTGGTTTGCTGGGCGGCCGTGTACATCACGCCCTCCAGTTTGAATTGCTTGTGCGGAGTGTTGCGATAGAGCAGAGCGCTGGGCTTGGTCGGGTCGAATTGGGTTTCGGCCAGTCGCCCATTGGCGTCGTTCATAAAGTGATATTGGTTTTGTTTCGCTTTGGGGTGCTCCCAGACATAGCCGTCAGCCAAGGCATTTTTGTAGTCCTGGTAGCGCTCCATGGTCGCTTTGGCTTGGGCGATTACGGCTTTGGCTTTCTCCTCGTCGCCGGGCTGCTGGGGCCGCAACGGAGTCACGATCATATGGCCAGCCATGGCGGCCATGCTCGGTCCCATGTCTTTCATATCCATCTTCATAGCCGTCTTGCCGCTCATGTCCATACCGGGCATGCTCTCCGACTGCCAGGCATGCGCGCGTGCGACAAGAAATAGGGCTCCAAGGGCGAGCCTTAATAGGTTAGTAGGGTAATGCACTATGATCTTCCTGAACACCGAGTAATCGATGTGACCCCTGGGTACGAAGGGCGTCTTACACAATGATCAGGCCAAAAAGGGGTAGGCGCAATAACCACATGCGCCGATACTGCTATAGCCACTGTTTAGGATGGCGCCTTTGACTGCTCCTCTCGCAGCCGCTGTTCGAACGTCTGCTGTGCTTCGGCGATCGTGCGGCGATATCCCTCCAGATCGATCCAAACGGCCGGACCTTCGTCACGGCGACGAGCCAGCTTCTCCTGCATCTGAAAGTAGCCGCCGTGCGCACCGAGGAAGATGTCGCACGGCAACGCGCGAAGAACCTGGAAGGTGTGTTTGAAATCCTGCGCGATGCCGGGATAGGAAGGCGGATGTTGAGGCGTTCCCGTCAGCCGATAGCTGTCCAGCGCGGCGAGACCGCCGATTATCACGACATTTAGCGTTCTCCCCGCGTCGTGAGCCTTCAACGTGAACGTCGTGCAGCCGCGGGTGTGACCCGCCGTCTTAAGCGCGGTTAGCACATACGCCGCCGAGTTGGATCGTGTCGCCATCGTGGAGCGTGCGGCTAACGTGAACGGGAGGAAAGCGTGGCAGCGCGGCGAAATCGGTGGCGCCGCCAGATTGGGCAACGCTGACGTCGCCATCCATGACCATCAATTTCGCGCCAGTCTGTTGCACGATTGCGGCAGCACCGGCGAGATGATCGTAATGCGCCTGGCTATTCAGCAGAATTTTAGTGTCGGCCCAATGAAAACCGAGAGTCTCGACGCTCTTGCGAATGAGCGGGGGCGACGATTCGAGATTCGCGTTGATGAGAATGTTGCCTGCCGGGGTAGTGACCAGGAAACAAGCCAGATCGCGGCTACCGACGTAGTAGAGGTTGTCGACGATGCGAAAGGGCTTCTGCGGCGCCGTCCAATCCGGATTTGTTTGTGCGTTGAGTAAGCACAGGCAGAGAAACGGAACGAGCAAAGATATTTTTCGGAAGGCTGTCATTTTCCCCGGCTATGTGGCTCTTGCCGTGGGTTAATCGGCACGTAGCCGTTGAGTAACTGCCGATTCTCGGGATTGCAATTGACGTAGTAACCGGCGCCTGTGCGCGGATCCTGCACCGCGCTGCCGGCTTCCCGGCCCTGACAGGCTTTATCGATAGCTCTGAGCAGTTGGGTGCGACTCGCAACTTTGAAAAACGGCCGCGCGGGCTTGAGACCGTAATGGCCGGGATCGCCGGTCATAGGCAGAAATCGTTCGAAGTTCGTACGCTTGTCGGCAATGCCTCGTTGATCGCGATGCGTACAGGCAGCGGTGATTATCGTCAGCGCCGCTAGCGTCGCCAGAAGAACCTTCATTCTGAAATTATCGTTCACACCGAAATGGGCTATTTTGGAGAAAGACCTATGGCTACCAAGCTGACTGTGAACGGGCGTGAGACAACGGTCGACGCCACCGGCGATACGCCACTGCTTTGGGCTTTGCGCGACATCGTAAGACTGACGGGAACGAAATATGGATGCGGTATCGGGCAGTGCGGCGCATGCACCGTTCACGTCAATGGACAGCCGCAAAGGTCGTGCGTCACGCCCCTGGCGGCGGTGGCGAATGCCAAGATTACGACGATTGAAGGATTATCGTCGGACGGTAAACATCCCTTACAGATTGCCTGGCGAGAGTTGGATGTGCCGCAGTGCGGATATTGTCAAGCGGGCCAGATCATGAGCGCCGCGGCTCTGCTGGCGAAGCACCCGAAGCCCACCGACGCGCAAATCGACGATGCCATGAGCGGAAACTTGTGCCGTTGCGGAACATATCTGCGCGTGCGTGCGGCGATTCATAAAGCCGCCGGCGCGCCAAGCGGAGTGCGCGGCCAACGAGCTGAACTTGTGAGCGTTGTAGCCAGCGAGGAGGAACTCTAAGATGATGGCCACACGACGTTCTTTCCTGCAGGTATCTGCTTTGTCCGGCGGCGGAATGCTGCTGGGAACCTATATCGGCCCCAAGCTTAAGGCGCAACAACAGCAGCAGCAACAAGCTCCGCTTGAGCCGAACACGTTTATCAAGATTGGCTCGGACGGTACGGTGACTCTGGTCTCGCGCAATCCCGAGATTGGGCAAGGCATCAAGAACATGCTGCCGATGCTGATTGCCGAAGAGTTGGAAGTCGACTGGAAGCAGGTCAAAGTCGAGCAAGCCGATCTAGGCGAGAAGTACGGCAACCAGACAACCGGCGGAAGCCGTGCGGCTTCGAACAACTGGATTCCGATGCGGCAAGTTGGCGCGGCAGGAAGGATGATGCTAATTGCCGCGGCAGCCAAGACATGGGGCGTTCCGGAGTCGGAATGCTACGCCGCGAACGGCCGCGTCTATCATCGGTCGACTGACCGGTCATTGGGTTACGGCGAGTTGGCTGCGAAGGCGGCAGCGATGCCCGCGCCCGACATGAAGTCGATCAAATTCAAGCCGGCCAGCGATTTCAAGATCATCGGCCAGCCCACAACCGGCGTGGACATTCCCGAGATTGTGACCGGCAAGCCGCTCTATGCGATCGACATCACCATGCCGGGCATGCTGTATGCGGTGTACCACAAGTGCCCTGTGTTTGGCGGCAAAGTGGCGAGCGCGAATTTGGATGAGATCTCAAAGATGCCTGGTGTGCGGCATGCATTCGCGCTGGAAGGCAAGGCCAAAGTGGGACCGGTGATTGAGGGCGATCCAGGGCTGGAGCCAGGCATTGCCATTGTTGCCGACACGTGGTGGCAAGCGAATACGGCGCGTCAGAAGCTAAACGTGCAATGGGATCAGGGAGCGGCTGCCGAGCAAAGCAGCGAGGCTTTCCAGAAGCGCGCGGACGAACTGTCGAAGCAAGCTGGACAGCGAGTGCTCAAGAACGACGGAAACGTAGACGATGCATTCGGCAAAGGCGCGAAGGTGATTGAAGGAGCCTATTCTTATCCGTTCATTTCGCACGCTCCGCTAGAGCCGCGGAATTGCACTGCGCACTTCCAAAACGGCAAGCTGGAGATCTGGAGCAACACGCAATTGCCGGCGCGCGGGCGAACGCTGGTTGCCAATAATCTTGGAATTTCAGAGAAGGACATCACCATTCACCTATTTCGTGCCGGCGGTTCGTTTGGACGCGGGCTGACGAACGATTACATGGTGGAAGTCTCCGCGATTTCGCACAAGATCGGCGCGCCGGTTAAGCTTCTCTGGACGCGGGAAGACGATATGACGCACGATTACTATCGCCCCGGCGGATTCCATTATTTGAAGGGCGCGGTGGACGATTCCGGCAAGCTGGTGGCGTGGAAAAATCATTTTGTCAGCTTTGGCGAGGGCGACCATTTTTCGTCGTCGGCGCAGATCCAGCCGGGCGAGTTTCCGGCGGGATTCGTGCCGAACTTCCGGACGGAAGCGTCGGTGATGCCGCTGATGTTGAAGACGGGAGCGTTGCGCGCGCCAGGAGCGAACTCGCAGGCGTTCGTGATGCAGTCCTTTATCGATGAACTGGCGCATGCGGCGGGCGCAGATCCGCTGGAGTTCCGGCTTCAGCTGCTGGGCGAGCCGGCGAAGAGCAAGGTGAAAGAAGCAGCCAAGCCGAAAGTGGAAAACGAACCGGCGAATCATCCGGACGACAAAGCGAAGCAGGCCTATGACACGGATCGGATGCGCGCTGTGTTGCACGCCGTTGCCGAGCGGTCCGGGTGGGGTCAACGCAAATTGCCGAAGGGCACTGCGATGGGGGTTGCGTTCCACTACAGCTTCCAGGGCTATTTCGCGCATGTTGCGGAAGTGACGGTTCTGCCCGGTAACAAACTGAAGGTCAACAAAGTCTGGGTGTGCGGCGATAACGGCAGTCAGATTATCAATCCCAGCGGAGCGGAAGCCCAGGTGCAAGGCGCGGTCATTGATGGACTCAGCGAAATGATGCATCAGGAGATCACGCTTCAGAACGGCGCGGTGGTGCAGAAGAATTACAATCAGCATCAACTGATTCCGTTGCGGACGGCGCCGCAAATCGATGTGCATTTCGTGCACTCTGACAATCCGCCGACGGGGTTGGGAGAACCGGCATTACCGCCTATACTGCCGGCGGTTGCCAATGCGATTTTCGCGGCTACCGGACAGCGGCTACGGACGCTGCCTATTTATAAGAGCGGGTTTAGTTGGGCGTGAGCGGGGCAAGACACCAATCGCTTCGCTCATGGCTTCCATGAGAAGGCCGGTCGTTGTCAAGTAAAATCTCCGATCGTCTGCGGGGGATCGCGCAAGGGGGCGGGCCCTCTTGCGGGGGGAGCCGCCCGGTTTTGGCGGCGTGGGGGGAACCCGCCCGCCCCGGCTTTCCCTTGGGGAAACGGGAATGGGGGGTTAACGATACTTTTCCTCGCTGCCGCAGGCTCATTTGCTCTGCGGCTTCCATCCTTCGCCATCGCCAACTCGCCCTGCTTCCATTCGCACTCTCGTAGGGAGCTCTTAGGCTCCGGTGCCAGTTGGTGTCCTCAATGTCTGATAACGGGTGCTGCCATCTCAGAGTCGAACTGAGCCTCGCAATAGCGAATGCTCGTTCCGCCATGAGCGCGCAGTCACCCGAACTCGGCGATGTGCGATCCACAAACATCTCTTAAGCCGCCGGGCTAAGCCGCCTGGCGATCCACCTGCAGCGCCGCCGCCTGACTGTTGCGCAACGGTTCATACGCAGCCTCAGTCACCCATAACTTATGCAGCAGAATCGCCAGCTTGCGCGCTACCGCCACCAGCGCTCGCTTTTTGGCGTTCTTGCCGCCGCGAGCTGCTAAACGTAAACCCCAGCGCTTGAGGTCCGTATCCGGTCCGCGTTGCGAGAGAATACAGTGCGCGCCTTGCACCAGCAGTTTGCGCAAATAAACATCACCCTCTTTGCTGATCCCTAATTGTGGCTGGCGCTCGCCCGATTCGCTACGCTTCGGCCGCAGCCCCACGTAGCAACCCACATCCCGGCTCTTGCTGAACCGCGCTGGATCTTCCACCGTCAACACGAACGTCAGAGCGATCAATGGACCCACTCCGCTCACTTGCCGCAGGAGTTCGGTCTCCGGATACTTCGTCCGGGCGATCTGCTCGATTTGTTCGTCACAGGCGTGGATCTTTGCGCTCAGCGATTCCACTTCTTCCAACAACGGCTTCAACACTGTTTGCAGCGGCTCCGGCAGCGATTCCAAACGTTCCACGTTCAAGTGGCCGGCATCGCATTTCGGCAAGCGCTCGCCCATCGGCTTGGCTAACCCACGGGCCGCGTTCACCAGCGCCGTTCGCGCCTCCACCAAACCCGCGCGCACCCGGATCTGGGTCAGATCCAGTTGCGCTTGCTCGCTGCGGTGCCGAATCGGGCGCAGCAGTTCCGGGTCGATGCGCGCCAGACGCGCCAGCGTGTGCGCATCCAGCTTGTCGTCCTTGCGCGTGCTCTGGCTGATCAGTTTCACCTGCCGCGCGTTGGCCACAATCACCTCGTGCCCAAACGTCTTCAGCAACCGGCTCACCCACGGTGAATGCGTCCCCACTTCCAACGCGATGCGGCAGCGCGCCAGCGCTCCGAAGGCTTGCGCCATGCCCTTCTTCGTCGTCGCTAGCCTGCGCTCAAAGAGCACTTGGCCCTGCTCGTCCAAGGCGCAGTAGCAACTGCTCTTGTCGCCCAGATCCAGCCCGATTGTGATCTGCTGCTGTCTCTTCCTACTCGACTGCGTACTTCTTTTCACGGTGTTATTCTTCTTCATGCCGGTCTCCTTTCTTGCACTTCGAGTGCGCATCCATTGGGAGCTTAACGCATCCCGCCGGGAGACCGGCCTTCTCATCCCATCTCTGAATGAGTGTTGGATTGATTAAGAGGAAAGTCGGAACGTACGGGTTAGTCGGCGCGAAGGGCTGAAGTAGGATCTGCGCGTGTTGCGCGCATTGCCGGCACACAGCATGCAATCGCCGCAACACTGAGGGTGAGCAGGGTAGTCGCGCCAATCGCAACCGGATCACCTGCACCTACACCGTACAGAAGACTGCCCAACATGCGTGAAAGGGCAACACCCAGCAGCGTACCCGCAACTGCGCCTGCTACAGCGAGTTTCATTCCACTCGCCAACACGCTGCCCGCCAGATCGAGCGGCTTCGCTCCCAGAGCCATCCGGATTCCGAACTCGTGAATGCGCTGGCTCACGGAATAGGCGATCACTCCATACGTTCCGATGGCTGCCAGCAGCAACGCAAGGGCGGCGAAGATTCCCACCAGGGTGAATGCAAATCTGGACGTCGAATAAGATCCGTTGGCTACCTGCTCCATGGTGCGGACATCGGCGACGGCAAGATTTCGATCGAGCGAGTGCACTACTGCGCGCAAACGATCGGCCACCTCGTTCGTATCCATGTTGGACCGAACAGCAATCGAGAAATCATTAAACGTAAACGGCGCTTGCGACATCGGCCACCAGAATGCCGGTCTGGCCCCAGCATCGTTCGGCGCGTCCTTTACGTCACCGATGATGCCGACCACAGTCATCCAATCGCCTTCTTTCGGATGGTCGTCGAATGTTATTTTTCCGCCGAGCGCATCACCGTGCTTCCACGATTTGGCGAGAGCTTGATTGACGATCAGGGCCTTCCTTCCCTCCATTCTGTCGTGTTCATCGAACGCGCGGCCTCGGATGATCGGCATTCCGAGCGCCTGAAAGAATCCAGGGGCTGCCATGTGATAGCGTCCACGAAACTCATCGTTGGGCGGAGGCGTTTCGCCTTGTATGGTAAATCCGCCAACGTTGTCGTCCCAGCCGGTCCACGGCAGATCGGAACCGAGACCGACTGCTGTGAGTCCGGGCTTCTCATTTAACTGGGTCAGCAAGCGCTCCCCAAATAGCGCAATCGCTTTGGGATCTTTATAAGTGATTTGCGGAAGTGAAACGCTGGCCGTTACCACCTGCTCCGGCCGAAAACCCGGATCCGTTTGCAGCAGATTCAAAAAACTTCGCAACATCAACCCAGCGCCGATTAGCAATGCGCATGCGAGCGTAACCTCGCCTATGACGAGGAAATTTCGTAGCCGCAATGTTTGTTGGCTGCTAGTGGTGCTTCGTCCACTCTCATGCAGTCCGCCTCGGAGATTGGCGCGCGACCCTTGCAGTGCCGGAACCATGCCAAAGATAATTCCCGTCGCAACTGCAATCAAGAGAGTAAAGAGATAGACAGGAGCGCCGACGTGAATATCACCGGCCCGGGGAAAATTCGCAGGCAGCAGGGCAACTAAACCCTTCACTCCGGCTACTGCGAGTAGCGATCCAAGAGCCGCACCCGCGAATGCTAACAACAAGCTCTCAGTGAGCACCTGCCGGATGAGCCGCATACGACCGGCTCCTACTGCCGCCCGCACCGCCATTTCGCGCTGCCGTGCACTGGCCTTCGCCAACAAGAGATTGGCAGTGTTCACGCAAGCGAGCAACAACACCATTGCGGCTGCCCCAAGCAGCACGAACAGCAATGGGCGGCTGCGGCCAACAATTTCCTTGTGGAGCGGCACGAGCCCTACTTTCCATCCAGTCTCGGCCTGGTGTTCTCGCGCTAGTTGCTGCATGGCAGCGTTCATCTCCCCCTGTGCCTGCGCCAGAGTCACGCCAGGACGTAAGCGCGCGACGCCATCCAGGTAATGCGACCCGCGATGCGGATCGCTGAATGTAAATGGCACCCACACATCCACCGTTTCGCCGTAAGAGACCGCATGATACATGTTGCCGGGATGCTGCACGCCGGGCGGCATGACGCCCACGACCACGTACGGCTGCGCGTCCAGCACGATTTTCTGTCCCAATGCGTCCCGCCGCCCACCCAAGCGCGTGCGCCAGATATTATCGCTCACGATGGCAACGTGGCCCCTACCGGCTAATTCGTCCATCTGGTTAAACTCGCGTCCCATGGCAGGCTTCAAACCGAGGACGTGGAAATAGCCGGCCGTGACCGCAAAGCCGGGAAGCCGGACGGCCTCGCCCGTACCCGCAAGCTGCAGATCTGTGTGAGTGTACGCAGCCATTGATTCAAAGGATTTCAGGCGAGTTCGAAAATCGTGAAAGTCGTTCGGATTGATCGGAAACTTGGGAAAGGCGTCGTTGTGCGTGAAGATGCGAACAAGCTGCTCCGCATCCCGAAATGGCAAGGGGCGAAGCAAGACCCCCTGAATGACACTCACAATAGCGCTGGTTGCTCCGATGCTGAGCGCCAGCGTCAGTATCACTGTTACTGTGAAGCCGGGACTCTTGGACAATACGCGTAAGGCGTAGCGCAGGTCCTGAGCTAGCGCGTCAATCAAATTCGTTCGTCGCATATCGCGGCATTCCTCCTGAATTTGCGCAACTCCGCCCAACCTTCTCCGCGCCGCCGTACTTGCGTTCTCCGGCGACAGCCCGCGTGCTCGCGCTTGCTGTATTTCCTCTTCGAGATGAAACTGCAACTCCTTTTCGAGCTCTCGCTCCACGTGGCTGCGGCGGAATAGGGAACGGACACGCATCCGGAGAATGTCGGGAATCCGCCAGGGTGTCATTTGCTACGCCAATCGAATCACCAGCGAAATCGCATTGGAGAGGCGCTCCCATTGCGCCAATTCCTTCGCGAGCTGAGCCGCGCCTGCTTTTGTGAGTTGATAGAACTTCGCCTCGCGGCCGGTTTCCGTTTTGCGCCACTTAGCGGATATCCAGCCTTGTTGTTCTAAGCGATGGAGCGCGGGGTACAAAGCTCCCTGGGTGACCTGGAGTGCTTCTTCACTGATTTGCTCAATGCGTTTTGCGATGGCCCAGCCATGCTTCGGCTCCGTCGCAATGGTCTTCAGGATAAGGAGATCGAGAGTACCTTGAATGAGATCGGAAGGGCGGCTCACTGGCCGACACCTAAACAACTGACAATTGTCATGCCTAAGTTACTTATACATGGGCGCGAGGGAACTGTCAAGGTTGGACGCCTCGAATTGTGCTCACTGTCGTTCGCTGGCTCCGTATCTGCATCCTTACGCAGTGGGAGGGAGAGCGCTCACGTGGGTTTATAGCGGGAGGCGAGCAGGCCAGTGGCCGCGTCCAGATCGATATCCGCGATAAGCAACCCGTCTTTTCCGTATGGGTGGTGGCAGAGGAGAGTGCCATCAGGACGCGCAACGGCTGAAGTCGTCGGGGAGTTTGGGCTTGCGAAATTTACACTCGCAACGTAGCAGGTGTTCTCGGCGGCGCGACATAGAATTGCTTTCTCATGGAACGTGTTCGCAGGGTCGGCGAAAGTGGAGGGCACGTAAGCGCCGGGTTCGGCTTCGTGGAAATGGGGGTGGAACACGATGTGCGCGCCGCGTTGTGCGGACCAGCGGACGGTTTCGGGATAGCGCCAGCCTTCATGACAGATGGAAACACCAAATGTCAGCGGACCAGTTTGGAAGAGGCGCCTTCCTGTACCGAACGCGTAAGTAGCTTCCTCCGAAGGGTCCAGTTGGGTCTTGTCCTGGAACCCTGCCATAGTTCCGTCCGAGTTGATGACGAGCGCGCTTATCAGCAGGCCATCGTTGACGATGCGTTCGGTGCCGAGGACAACCGCGACGTTGGCTTTTGCGGCCGCGGCGGCGATTTCGGACCAAGCGCGTTCAAGGAACGCGGGGTCAGGTGGCGGCACGGTCTTTCCCTCGGCACGATAACCCGGAACAAAACATTCCGGAAAGCAGACTATGCCGGCGCGCTCGCTGGAGGCTTGCGCTATGGCTTGTTCAGCCAGGGCAACGGATTCCTGGGGCGTCGCCGGAAATCGGATGTTGGCAAGTGCGATTCTAAACATCTTCAATCCGAATATAGACTCTAAGAACATGACGAACTTGCGGATCGTTCCGGCGACTGAAGCAGACGTCCCCGTAATCCTGGAGCTGATTCAAGCACTGGCGGAGTACGAGAAGCTTGCGCATGAAGTTACAGCGACACCGGAACGGCTACGCGGAACATTGTTCGGGAGTAAGCCCGCGGCCGAGGTGCTCCTGGCGTATTGGCAAGGGGAGTGCGTGGGCTTTGCGGTGTTCTTCGAGACTTACTCCACGTTTCTGGCTCAGCCGGGACTCTATCTGGAAGACCTATATGTGAAGCCTCACGGGCGCGGAAAGGGGATCGGGTTGACGCTGCTGAAGTATTTGGCGAAGACTGCGACCGAACGCGGCTGCGGCAGGCTGGAATGGGGAGTTCTCAATTGGAACGAGTCGGCCATCCAGTTCTACCAGAAATTAGGGGCCGTGCCGATGGATGAATGGACCAAATACCGACTCGAGGGGGAAGCGTTGGAGAGGCTGGGTTTTTAGGGGGAAAGAATCGGCACACCAATCGCTTCGCTCATGACTCTGAGCGCGCGGCTCAGCACTGGCGGTGGACGAAGCGCGAGAAGTAACCGCTGCCTTTAAGTGCGCGGCCAAGTGATGCTTTTGCCGCTGCGGAGCGCCATGTTTCCGATGTGCCCTGCCCGGGCTGCGGCCACTCCGGTTTCTACAGGCGCATTGGGCTGCTTGCGATCTCTCACGCAGTCGAAGAAGTTTTGCATGTGAGAGATGGTTCCGTCGCCTGCGCTGCGTTCGGTTAGTATCGGGTTCTGTTTCACACCCTCTCGATAGACCGCAAAGCCGGCGCGGTCGAGTTTCAACGTCGCAGTAGTACCGCGAAACTCAAGGCCTCCATCGTCGATCGACGACACCATTGTGCCTTCGTAGCCGACTTCGAATCCGGGATAGCGGAACGCCGATTGGATGGTGTCCGGACACTGCCAATCAAACACATATCGCTCACCCAATGCCTGCGCGAGTTGCGGTTCAGGCGCTTTCATGGCCCAATGCACGACGTCGATCCAATGAGCAAAGAGATCGGTCATAGCGCCGCCGCCGAAGTCCCAGTACCAGCGCCAGAGGCGGAATTTGTCATCGCTGTAGGGCTGGTCGGGAGCGGAGCCGAGCCAGCGTTTCCAATCGAGCTTGTCGGTTTCGATCGGCTTAGGCGTCTGGTGGCGCTGATAGTTTTGATACCAATATGTCCGCACCTGGGTGACACGCCCGATGTTGCCGCCTTGTATTAACTCGACGGCACTTTGGAAATGCACCCAGCTTCGCTGCTGCATGCCGCACTGCAGCACCCGGTTGGACGCATGAACGGCACGTGTCAAAGTTTCGCCCTGCTCAATGGTGTGCGTTACGGGTTTCTCAAGATAGACGTCCTTCCCGGCGGCAATTGCGTCGCAGGCGATCTGCACATGCCAATGGTCGGGGGCGGCGATGATCACAGCATCGACTTCCTTGTTACTCGAGGAGTTCGTGGTAATCGAGGTGGGTGCTGATATCAGTTCCCCGCGTGTCACGAACTTCATCGCGGCGCGGCTGATAGACGTCGCAAGCCGCGATCAACTTGCAATCGCGCGATTCGTCCAGGGCCTGTAGCAACTGGCGCGATCTGCCGCCGCATCCAATGAGTCCAACGCGAATAGTGTCGTTGGCGCCGAGTACCCGCGTTGCCGCAAGCGCGGTAAGGCCGCCTGCCATTAGAAAACTTCGCCGATGGGTTTGCATGGCCGACATCGTATCAGTGGGGTTACTTGCGACTTGTTTGTTCGCGGAAGAACTTCCGGAGATCTTTGGCCAACAGTTCCGGCTGTTCCATGGCAGCGAAATGGCCGCCGCGGGGCATCTCCGTCCAACGCACGAGATTCATGGCGCGCTCCACAAGGGCACGCGGAGGCATGGGAATTTCTTGGGGGAACACTGCCAGTGCTACGGGCGGCTTTAGGCGGTTGGCTGGCGAAAGGCTCAGCGGACGCTGGCGGGACTCATAGTACAAACGAGCCGACGAAGAAATGGTTTGGGTGAGCCAATAGATCATCGCGTTGGTCAGAAGCTCGTCGCGGGTGAAGACGCTTTCGAGATCACCTCTACAGTCGCTCCAGGCGCGGAACTTTTCGACGATCCATGCGGCGAGTCCATCGGGGAATCGTTGAGGCTGTAACTCAGTGTTTGCGGCTTGGTTCCCTGTTCATGGCTATAGCCGCCCTCGGCGTCATACCAGGCACGGAGTTGCTCCAGATAGGTTCGCTCTATTTCGTCTGCCGGGGCGTGGTTCAGGGAGCCTCCAAGCAAAAAGTGCCCGGCGATGTAGTTCAAGTGAATGCCGACGAGGCGGTCTGGATACGCGAGACCAAGCGCAATCGAAATTGCAGAGCCCCAATCACCACCTTGCGCGCCGAAACGCCTGTAGCCAAGTTCGTGCATGAGCTGCGCCCACAGTTCCGCGATTTTGCTCGGATCCATTCCTGGCGCTTTCGGCCGATCGGAAAATCCGTAGCCTGGCAAGGATGGCACAACCACGTCAAATGCATCTTGCGCGTTACCCCCGTGTGCGGCGGGGTCGGTGAGCAGTGGAATGAGCTTAGTAAATTCGATGAAATTTCCAGGCCAGCCGTGCGTGAGGATGAGGGGCAGTGGAGCCGGACCCTTTCCGCGGACATGCACAAAGTGGATTTGGAAGCCGTTGAGTGCGATGCGATATTGCGGGACTTGGTTGAGAGCGGCTTCTTCGCGTCGCCAGTTATAACTCTGACGCCAATAATCGGCTAAGGATCGGAGGTAATCGAGACTTACTCCATATTCCCAGCCAGAGTTCTCGATTTCATCCGGCCAACGAGTAGTTTCGAGGCGATGCGCGAGGTCGGCCAGTTGCGCATCGGGAATTTGAATGGTGAACTTTTCCGGAGTCATTAGAACGACGCTCCGAATAGCTTAGCGCTGAAAGAAAGAAGGAATTGAGAGTAGACTCAACTCCTTCTTCTTGTTACTTCATTTTTTGGCTAGGAGCAGGCGGCGGGCGTCGCGGAACACGCCCCACTCAGGAGTGACTGAATGTTACCGCTAGTAAACGGGGCCGCGCCTTGTTCTTTGGGGCCGCTGGCTGTATAGCCCCAGCTAGTTACACCGACAATGGCGTTGGTGAATGAATAACCACTGCCGTTTGTTTCACCAGTGAGCGCGTAGGGTAGTCCGAAGTTGGCGATCCAAGGACCGCCACTCGATCCGCCATTCATATTCGACCCAATGATGGTGTTGTTGGAATTGCTCGAGCTTTTGTAGCCTTGCGAGTCATTGCGCTCCATATAGTAGCCATTGTCGAGGCCGACGGGGTACCCGAGCTGTGTGATCTGCACCAGGCCATTGGATGTGAAACCGCCACCATACCAATACCCGAACCAGCCGGTTGTTGCTCCCGCGTAGGCGCCGTTCTGAGGGTTCAGAACCAGAATTGCAACGTCATCGGGACATACGACGCCATAGGTTGCACAACTATCGGTGCCGTTATAGTAGGCCGTCAGCACCGAAGCTCGTGCCACGGTCCATACACCATAGGGCGCTGAGCCGTCGTGATAGGCCGGCACAAACTGCCAACCGCTGTAGAACTGGCTTTGTCCATAGTTGGCCACGCAGTGGGCCGCAGTAACAACGACGCCGCGCTTGATCATAGAAGCGGAACATACGTAGCTGCCGCCGGCCTCGTTGAAGAACAGCTTACCGGCCGCGCGATACGGGTATGTCGTGTTGGTGTTTTCCGAATATAGGTCGGCTCTCGCCGTACTGAAAGGATGATTGTTAGTGCCAAAATCGTCTGGCGTGACCCCGATACCCTGGGAATTCTCAATCGCGATTTCGGGTTTACCCAACGAGACCGGACTCGTTTTTCCACTGCCCGGAGCGCCGGGCGAAAAGGCAGACGGCCCCGCGCTTGGCACAGATTCCAAAGCCCGCATCATGCCTTCTGTCGCGTTGGTTTCCGAGGGGTTAATCGGTAGCGGCATCGGCTTGGCATGCACGAAATCAACGGGAGTCGATGGGGTTTTAACGTTGACGATGGTGACGCCATTTACGCTTTTGACTTGTGCTTTCAACTGGCCGCTTGTAACTAGAAGTGCAAGCGCTCCGATCGCGAAAAGTCGTTGAGTTGAGAGTGTTGTTACTGACATTGTTTTTCCTTTGATTTGACTAAGTTTTGTGGTGGCTCGCCCGGTCGGTCGACCCGAACGATGCGCGGCAAACCTAGTGCATATCTCTCACCAGGGAGAGATGTTTAAGAGCCCAAGGGATTGGCTCAGGAGCGTGTCAGCAGTGAAGTTGCTGAAAGTAAAGGTTTGACAGTACTTATACCGCGCCGAAGCCAACAAGAGGGCGGAAGAAATAACAGTTCCACACTAGCTATTTAGATAGTTAGCGTGCAAAATTCCAGATAATTATCTATTTATTCTGGTCTGACGGGTTCACAATAACGGTGAAGCTCCGCGAGACGCTTCCCGACGGGCCTGTTGCCGAGATTACGAAAGTATAGGAACCCGTTTTGGCCGGCGCTCCATCGAGGTAAATGCCATTGGCACTCGCGAGCTGAGGACAGACTTCAGTGCCGGGCTTATTGCAAGGATAAGCTTCAAAGATCATTCCCGGTGGCGTTTGTCCCGATTCAGTGAATCGATACGATACGGGCAGGTTGGTTTCTGTGTCACGTACAGGCTCGGCAACGAAATATAGAGAAGAGTAAGTGCCTTGCCGTAGAGAAAGCGAGTCGCGAGTTTGAATGGAGACAGCTTTCGGAGGCGCGGCGCTCAGAACAACTATCGTGAGTGGGAGGAGTGACAGGCGCATAGGAAGCCTATGTTGAGCTTACACTCGAAAATCCGAAAATCCGGGGCCGACTTCTTGCCCTTCTGTCAGATGCCGGCGTACCAGGCGTACCCGCTTTCGGGCGACGCCGAGCCCAAGCCTTTGCCGAAGCGCTTCAGGTTATCTGTCACGGTCAGCCGTGTGATGAATTTGACGCTCTTGTAGCCGAGTTGTCTCGGAACGCGCATGCGAAGAGGGCCGCCGAACCGGACGGGAAGTTCAGCACCATTCATGCCGTAGGTAACGAAAGTTTGCGGGTGCAGTGCGTCGGCCATATCGATGCTTTCCCACCAGTCGGGTTGAATGGAGCGGTATACGACGTAGCGGGCTTGGGGCAGAGTTCCGACGGCATCGAGTATGTGATACAGAGGCGAACCGATCCATTCGGCAATATAAGACCAACCTTCTTCGCACGCTAGATGAGTGATCTGGCTGCGGGAAGGAAACTTCTTGATCTCAGCAACTGAAAACGATGCCGGATGGGCGACCATGCCATCGACCGTTAGACGCCAGTCAACGAAGCCGGCTTCCTGAAGGCGCTTGAATGGTTCGCCCAAAGGCTCCACGGGATTCGCGAACGGAGGTTTCGAAATCTGGCTGGGAGCGAACTCACGTGCCAAGGAGTGGCGAGTCAGTAATCGCTGTGCAGAATAGGTAAGCGTTTCGCCCGGACCGTAGATGCCCGCGCCATCGGGTGGGATCAATCCATAACGCCGCGCAACTTTCGTGGCGACGGCGAGTCCGGACGCACCCGCCGCAACGGTAAGGCCCGTAGCGATGAGTTTACGTCGTGAGAACTTGCTCATAGTTACTCCATGTCTCTGGCCGCACGGCCTATGGTCATCGCGCGCATGCGGCTGCGGAATCCGGCAAGAGAGACCATTGCAATGTGAATTAGAACGAATAGGACAAGCAGCACGGAGACGAATAAGTGAATGGTGCGTGCGGATTGCTGGCCGCCTAAGGTGGTGACGGTGATCGGGAACGCGGATGCGATGCCGGGGGACATCGCCAGGCCTGTCCAGATAACTAGCGGGAAGAGGACGAAGATGACGGACAAATATGTGAGCCGCTGCAGTACGTTATAGGACCAAGTTCCGGCTTCACTCGCAGGCTTGAAACGCAGATGGCCGACGATTATTGTCGATAAAGCGCGCGGCGAGAGATCGACGCGTGCGGGGAGTAAAGCCCGCCGGAAATGCCTAGTGAGCAATCCGTAAGCCAGGTAAACCAGGCCGGTTAGTACAACAAGCCAAGCGGCTTGGAAATGGAGATAGCGGCTCCAGCCATTCTGATCAGGCAGCACGTAGCCATAGCCGGTGGGGACGCTTGATCTGGAGGAAGGGATGGGCAGTTGAAACAACGGAGGCGTTAGCACGTTGCCGGTTTCCCCCCAATAGAAGCGCGGGTGCGAGATAAGAATTTCCACGCCGGTGATGAGCAGCGCCAGAAAGCACAGGGTTGTGATCCAGTGGGTGATGCGGACGAGGGCAGAGTGGCGCGAAGTAACAGTCGTGGTCGGGACGGCCGAAGCAGAAATTGGAACCCAGACAGAATCGGCCATTTGAGAAATGGTAGCAGTAATGGCAGATCGTTGCAGATCGCTTTCGGCAAGTGCGGACCGGCCCGAGTGGAGGCGATATTCAAGTGGCGGGATTTTTCCAACCCTCTCGCTTTCTATGTTTGGGTGTGATACGATCATCCGGCGTTTGTGCTAGTGAAATCCCCAGGTGCCCCGTGCGCGCCAACGCCCCGTTTGGGCAGCAGGACTTCGGACTTACGCTGGCTCAAGAGGGTGACTGATCTATGCGCAACCTCAAAGGAGCGTCGAATACGGACCACAATCTCTTGTTGTGTTCGCTACCTGCAAGCGAACGCGAATGTCTAGTTCGCGATTTGCAGCCGGTAACATTCTCGCTCGGCAGCGTGGTTTACGAAGCGGGCGAACGTATCGACAATTGCTACTTTCCCACCACCTCCGTGCTGTCACTGCTTTACACCACGCAAAACGGCTCAACCGCGGAAGTGGGTTTGGTGGGGAATGAAGGCGTTTCGAGTGTCGCCGTTTTCCTGGGAGGAGAATCCAGTTTCAGCAGAGTTGTCATCGCCGTAGCTGGTAATGCACTCAAGATGCCGGCAACGCGATTGCGCGAGGAATTCGCGCGTTGTGGATCGCTGCAACGCTTGCTTCTGCGCTACACGCAGGCGTTCCTCACGCAAGTTTCGCAAACGGCCGTGTGCAACCGGCTGCATTCTATGGAAGAACGACTGTGCCGATGGCTTCTGCTGTGTCAAGACCGAACGAACGGTCCAGAGTTACACATGACTCAGGAACTCATCGCGAGCATGCTGGGCGGACGCCGTGAGAGCGTGACGGTAGCCGCAGGACATCTGCAGGATGCCGGACTGATCCATTATTGCCGGGGTCACATTGTCATTCTGGATCGCGACGGCCTCGAGTCGGCGGCCTGCGAGTGCTACCGCGCCGTCGAAGACGATGTAGAGCATTTATTCGGCAGGGAGCGGGGACCGCATTTCAGCAGGCGGGTGCGAGTCTCGGAGGAGCCGGTTGAGCAGCGCTCTTAGCTGGTCAAAATTGTCCGGCCAAATCAGAAAGATGTTCAGCCCGGCTGCTATTTCGGCGCCTTCCTCGAGGCTTGTGACACAGAAAAACACAACCGGAACTTCAGCCCCCACTCCGGCGTGCTGGCGCATTTGCCTTGCGACCGGAAGTGCCTGCATTGCGTGAAGACTGCCGCTGACGAGAACCAAATCAGGACGATAAAGGCCGAGTCTTAGGACTGCTTCCGGCTCGTTCTTTGCCGTGTCTACCTGGTAGCCGCTAGCAATGAGCAATCGTTTGATTCCATAACGAGTCTCTTCCTCCTCCTCAATTACCAGGATGAGCGGCGGCTCTCGAGTGGAGGACATAGTGGATCAGAACTGTGTCATCTACAAGTAACAAATCAATCGTCGCCTGTCGGTGCGCTGAGCCACACAAACGATCGCTGATAGTAGACGCATGTAGGGATGGACGAATCGTGGAATATGTGCGTTACCGCACCGACCGCGCCCAGCATTTGCCTTCATGCTGCTGTGTGGGAGCGCGCCGCGATTTCTCTCGTATATGAGTAACGGCAATGCGCATTCGAAAGCTGAAGGAGATAGAAGTGGCAGAACAAGAGAAACCTCAGAGGGACGAAGCTCCGTCCGCCTCTGAACTGAACAATCCAGACTTTCAGTTTGCTTTGAAAGCTCTGCTGGCCGTATATCAACCTGTTTTTGAAGAGCAGCTTGAGCTGATCAGAAACCCGCAACAGCTCCAGACGCAAATGCAAGCCGCCCGACCAAGCTGCGCGCAAGAATTTTCAGAGGCGTACGCTCATTTCGAGAAATTCTTTACGGTGGAGGTTGCGGAGCGGCTTCTGCCCGCACAAGCGCGAGAACTGCTTGGTCCGGCCGAGCAATGGCGTTGGTGTTACCAGCACATCATCTGTTGTCTCGTTTTTGGATGGCTGGTATGCCGTTGGCCGCGGACCTTCAGAGGTTTCGCTTACTACTTGTACGAATTCTGGAAATGCGTTCGTCAGGTCGTCGACAATCCGGTCAGCGATCCTCCGACCGTAAACGAGCGAGGCGATTTCGACGCCCTGGTCAACACCTTGGCGGCGGCCTTCAAACCGTATTTGACGGATCAACTGGCTACTGTGGAGCACGCGACGGGTGTGCCGGACGAGGTGATTACAGGGAAGATTGACTGCTTCACCGACCAACAAGACGCTTGCGCGATTTTCGAGCGACTGTTAACTACCGAAACCACGCGCCTCCTCTTGGGAGACGCTGCATTCAAGCGGCAACGCGAGCAGACATCTTTCTGGTTCTGCCGGTGTTGGTGCCTGTGCGCGTTGTGCTTCGGGTGTTGTCTGGCCCGTGCCCGTACCATTCAGCAGGTGGTGCTATGCCTGAACGGCTACGTCCGATGTTTGCGCCACTGTTTTCGGCCGTTGACCTGCAATCTGACGGGCCCGGAGGGCTGTGTTTCAGAAACTGCCGATCCCCAGTTGAGAGCATTTGTAGTCCCGATTATCGGAACAGCCGCGGGCATGAACTTTGACCACTATCTTCTGGAGTGGTCGATCGACAACATCAATTTCAGCACCACAGATTTCATCTATCCGCCGATACCGCCGGGCAACGCCGGACCGGGCACCCTCCCAGTGGTCAGCGGGCTGTTGGCTGAGTTCAACACTACTTTCCAGAACCCGGGCACCTATTACATTCGCATGACCGTGTTCTCCAACACGAACACGCAGCAGCCTTGTACACTCGCGCCGTTCCAGTTGTTTAAGCAAGACGTCCTCATTAGAGGAATCGATGACTACACCACGATGGATACCGGCCCGACCGATCCTCTGGCGAAGCTCATAGAAAATGTACCCGCGTTGTGTACGCGGCCGGCCAGTGTGTCTGAGGTCTCCTTCGGCGAATGTATCTCGGTCCAAGGAGGGGCGTTCGTAGGCGGGTGCAATAACGTTTCGATTAAGTCGTACTTCCTGGATTACAAACCGGGGTTGGAAATAAACTGTACTTCGGCAGGTTGGACCAACTTCTGGGAAGTCGATTTTGTGACGCCGGCGCAAAACCGCTTCGTGAATTGGCGCTTGGGCCTCTCCTATCTGACTGCGGTGTGGGGGGCCGACTGCTTCATCCCATCGCTCGCCAGTGCTTGCGCGCCATTCACAGACCCGCTAGCCAATGCTCTTCTTTACGATAGCTGCTGGCAGAGTAACATCGGGAGCTGCTTGCTGAATGGGCTCTACACATTTCGCTTGCGCGCCATCGATACTAACAACAATCTCTATTGCGACACTCAGAGCCTATGGATCGATAACAAGTATCCGTGTGGAGCAATCCGAATTGACGCGGTGCCAAAATGCGCCGACCTATTCATCAGTCAATTCGCACAGCCGCCAGACTGTAGCACTCCTTGGGCGCTGCCTCTCTCGGGAATTGCCTTCGATCCACTGATTGATGATTTGGCGCTACCGACCCGGCCCAACAATAACTTCGATTACTACTATGTGCAGTTGGAGAAGCAAGGCGGACCCACTGTCCAGATACCAATCCCCGGGCCTGATTTCGATCCGCTGAATCCATGCTTCTACGGCACATCGACCGTAGGCGATCCGCTGCATCACTGCAACAGCGCAGTGTGCGATCCGAACAACCTTGATCCGGCCGCTGTGTTCGGAACACTGGCAAAATTTGATTTGAGAGCGCTCGATCCAATCTGTCGAAGCTCTGTCAAGTGGGGACCCGATCCGAACCTCACTATTCCGAGAGGCCAGTGCTGCGTGTATATTTTTAAGGTCTGGGTTTACGACCGAACATTCCGCGAAGACGCGCAACATACCATTTGGGGATATGGTGATTGGCCGATCAGGATTTGCAATGATCTCCCATCCTGATTCCGGCTGAGCTTTTTGTCGCATGGCAGAGGGAGAAAACCAAGCATTCCGCGCAGCCAGCGAGCCAGCGACGCCCAAATGAATGGGATGGGAGTTTGGTTGCGCTTTGTCCTGGCCGTTCTTGGAACTTGGCGGGTAACACACCTGCTGGCAAACGAGGACGGCCCGGCCGACATTATTGTTCGATTTCGCGGGTTGCTGGGCCGAAGCATCTTTGGCGAACTGATAGACTGCTTCAACTGCCTTAGTCTTTGGATAGCGGCGCCCGCGGCTGTTTTTGTGTCGCGAAGCCTTGTGGAATGGGTATTCTGTTGGCTGGCGCTCTCGGGTGGCGCTTGCCTGCTGGAACGTAACGGGCGGCAGCCGGTCAGCATTCAACCCATCTCAGAACCTGCAGAAGGAGATATTCATCATGTGTTGCGGTCAGAAACGTTCGGAGCTGCGGAACACTCAGGCGCCTACGAGAGCGGCGAGCGTCCCCCCGCGCATCTCCGATAGGGCGGCAAGGACAGCCTACACGCAGACGCGGAGCATCGAGCCTCGGGCCACGTCGGCGAATTCAAGTCCGTCCTCTTGGACCAAGGTTCGCTACTTGGAAACGTCGCCTATCCGAGTGCGCGGGCCAGTCAGCGGGAATCGCTACGAATTTTCGGGCACTCAGCCGGTTCAGCAAGTGGATTCCAGAGACGCGTCGGCGCTACTGAACACAAGGTTCTTTCAGCGGGCTTGAACAAGCCATTCACGCCACCGACATACGGTTTGTTCTATGGCGGAAGCGCGGCTGCGCTATAACCATTCCACGCTTTTGAAGGACCGGCCATGGAAGCTGAAATTCTTTACTCGCGAAACGAGCAGGATGGCATGGTATGGGCGGAGATTACGCTCAATCGGCCAGATAAAGGGAATGCTCTGACGATGCCCATGCTGCGGCAACTAGATGCGGCTGTGGCAGAGATTGAGACAGATCGCCATGTTCGAGCAGTTGCCATCCGCGCGCGCGGAAGATTTTTTTGCACGGGCGGGGATATTGAGGCTTGGGGCGCTCTTTCCCCGCAGGAAATGGCGCGCGATTGGATTCTGCCTGGCATCGAGATCTTCCACCGCATTTCCGCTTTGCCGCAACCGGTGATTGCCGTGCTTTCGGGGCATGCGCTGGGGGGCGGCCTTGAATTGGCTTTGGCGGCTGATCTACGAATCGCTGTAAAGTCGGCTAAGTTGGGAATGCCTGAAGTGACGCTGGGGATGATCGCGGGGTGGACGGGCGTGCGACGGTTGGCTGAAACAGTTGGAGTGGCGCGGGCGCGGCACCTGACACTGCTGGGTGCGCCCATCACGGCTGAGCAGGCACTGGAGTGGGGATTGATTACTGCGTTGGCGGAGGATGCGAATGATCTGGAGCAGCAACTCGGCACGTGGGTGGAGAGACTCTGCGCGAATGCGCCTGGCGCAATGGCTTTGACCAAGGGCATTTTGGCGACTATGCATGCGGATCTGCGGCAGCATCATGCCAGTGCCGTCGCGGAGGCGGCCGGCACGGAGGACTGCAAAGAAGGCGTGCGCGCGTTCAAGGAAAAGCGCAAACCAGTGTTCCGGAACAAATAGGATGAGCGCTACGCAATTTGTGGATGCCCGCAGCGCAGCGGCCATGGTTAAGGACGACGACACGGTTGCGATCAGCGGCAATGGAGCCGGAATGGTATCGGCCGAAGCTATTCTTGCGGCGCTCGAGCAGCGTTTCCTCGAAACCGGCCATCCGCGCGATCTGACGTTGGTGCATTCGCTTGGCTTGGGGGATCGGGCTGCGCTTGGCACGAATCGTTTTGCACATGAGGGCATGGTGCGCAAGATAATCGCCGCGCACTTCACCTGGTCACCCAAGATGCAGCAATTGATTCGTGAAGAAAAGGTGGAAGCGTATTGCTTCCCCGGCGGCGTGGTGCAGCAGTTATTGCGTGAGATCGGTGCAGGGCGTCCAGGGCTATTTACTCATTCCGGATTGGGCACGTTTGTCGATCCGCGCCAGGATGGCGGCAGGTGCAACCAGCGTAGCCGTGAAGAACTGATTGAGCTGATGAACATCGATGGTAAGGAGGTGCTGCGCTACAAGCCGTTCAAGGTGGATGTGGCGATTATTCGCGGCACGTATGCGGATACGCGCGGCAATGTCAGCCCTGAAGAAGAGGCCGTCGATATGGATATTCAAACGATTGCGCTGGCCGCACATAACAGCGGCGGCATCGTTCTAGCGCAGGTACGGCAGATTGTCGAGCCAGGTAGTTTGCATGCGCGGAGTGTGCGTGTACCGGGCATCATGATCGATGCCATCGTTCAGGATCCAAGCCAGCAATTGTTTTACGGGGTCGAATACGATCCGACGGTCAGCGGCGCGCGCAGGGCCCATCTGGGGCAATTGAAGGCGGCCATCCCCGATAAGCTGGAACGCCGGATTATTGCGCGTCGAGCGGCACTGGAGTTGCGCAACGGCGCTTCGTTGAATTTCGGGTTCGGCATACCGGGCGGCATCTTCGGCGTTATTGCGGAGCAGGGTACGTCGGAGAGTCTTTGGATGAGTGTCGAGCAAGGAGTTCACAACGGACGAATGCTGGACGACAGGCTGTTTGGAGCTGCGCGTAATGCCGACGCTATCGTTTCGTCGATCGAACAGTTCGACTACTACAGCGGCGGTGGGATCGACATCACCTTTCTTGGTATGGGCGAGGCCGATCGTTGGGGAAATGTCAACGTCTCGCATCTCGCGGGCAATCTGATTGGTCCGGGCGGATTCATGGAAATCGCGCAGAACGCGAAGAAGGTGGTGTTTTGCGGCACGTTCGATGCACAGGGATCAAAGGTGGCGTGGTCGCAGGGAAGCCTCACGGTGGTGCAAGGCGGCAAGGTGCGAAAGTTTGTGAACGACGTTGAACGAATCACATTTTCGGCGGACTACGCGAGGAAGCATGGGCAGGACGTTCTTTACATCACCGAGCGAGCGGTCTTTCGATTGGTAGCTGAGGGCTTGGAGCTGATTGAGATCGCGCCGGGAATTGAGATTGAACGCGACATCTTGCCGTATATGGATTTTCGGCCGACGATGTCGGCGGTGGGGACGATGCCGGTGAGTGTTTTTGAGTAGCTAACTTTTCTGTTCTTCCCAAATCTTGTCCGCTGCTCGCAATGCTAAGGCGCCAATGGTGGATGTGGGATTGACAGCCGCCGATGT
The DNA here is from genome assembly GCA_963758445.1 of Terriglobia bacterium. Taxonomy (GTDB): domain Bacteria; phylum Acidobacteriota; class Terriglobia; order Bryobacterales; family Bryobacteraceae; genus Bog-105. The sequence goes on along the minus strand of CAVWVR010000019.1, from coordinate 266,233 downwards.
AGCGAACGAACTTCCGTCCACGATGTAGAGGTTCTTCACATCGTGAGCCCGGTTAGAACCGTTGACCACCGACCTGCGTGGATCTGTCCCCATGCGCGCGGTTCCCATCAAGTGATACGCCGGAGTGACTGGGCCGCTATCAAGAATTTCCACTGCGCCGGCCGCCTCCAGCGATTGGCGAGCCATTTTTCCGCCGTGCTCCAGCATCTTCAAACTGTTTTCGCAATAGCTGTAGACAACGCGCGGAGCGACGATTCCGCTCGTGTCCTTCAAATTCGGGTCCAGCTCAACGCGGTTATGTTCTTCAGGCAGATCTTCGCCCATCACGGTGACGCGAATTAGATGGGGGAAACGTTGACGCATTACTTTATGGTGATTCTCTCCCCAGGGCACCGGCTTGTTCGAAAAACTGCCCCACGCCTGATGCAAGGGGCCGAATGAGCGCTCCAAAAGTAACGTGTAGCCGCGCACGAAGCCGCGGTTCAGATCGGTCTCATAAAACTGCTGGCTCATTGCGGGTATGCCGAACGGCCCCAGATGACCATCCATGGGCGCTTCGAAGACACCTTCGATGGTTCGAAATGGATGACACATGAAATTCTTCCCTACCAGTCCGGAAGAATTGGCGAGACCGTTAGGGAACAAATTGGACTTCGAATTCAACAGCAGACGGGGCGTGCCGATTCCGTTGCAACAAACCACAACCACTCTCGCCACTTGCTCGTGCAAATTCCCTTCGCGGTCATAGTAGATTGCTCCGCGAACGCGTCCGCGTTGGTCAACGGTGACTTCGCGCACGCGCGACCACGGTTTCACGATCGCGCCTTTGCGAATCGCCTTTCGCCAATAGGTCACGTCGGTAGATGCTTTCGCTCCGATCGGACATCCGAACAGACATTTGCCGTGCATACTGCAAGCCGGCCGCGATGCATAGTCAGTCGAGATGATGGCGTTGTCGGAAGGCCACCAATGCCATCCAAGCTTGTTGAAGCCTTTGCCGATGGTTTCGCCGAGAACGCCTATGGGCAAAACGGGCGTCGGCCGCGGAGTGCGCGGTGGATTGGCTGGATCGCCTATAAGTCCGGCGACACCCATTTCGATGTCGTTCTGGTCGTAATAAGGTTGCAGATCCTGATAGCGAATGGGCCAATCGTCACCCACGCCATCAAGCGTGCGCGTTCGAAAATCCGAAGGATGAAAGCGTGGAAAATGCGCGGCCCAATGATGAGTGCTTCCGCCAACCGCATTGAACATTAGAACGGCGGGAGGGTTCGCGCCGGTCTCGGTCACGGGATAATCTTCCCAGCGCCTGCGAATGTTCGGGCTGAAGTGGAAAGCGCCACGGCGGATCTGAATTTCCCAGTCAGGACGGGAGGAGGGATAGTCGCTGGGCTTGATCCAGCCGCCTTGTTCCAGGCACATGACCTTAGCGCCCAAATCGGTGAGGCGTTTCGTGACTGCGGCACCTGCCGCACCCGAGCCGATCACCAGGACGTCGATCTCGTTTTCCGGCATGTCTACGCGTCCCGATACAGTTTGGGCATCTTGCGAACGCCTTCGAGCAGTGACTCGTCAAGGGGAGGCAGATGAGGGCCTATGTGGTCGGTCGGGTAGAGTTCGTAGCCGATGAGCTTCCAGATTTGCGGCTGCGTGTAATACGACTCGTACACGTAAGCGCGCAACTGATCAAACACGCCCAAGGCATTTTCTTCCATGTCTTTCAAGATCGAGATTTGATCCTGACGCGAGAGTTCGCCGAACGGCTTCTGAAATGAGCGTTGACTAAACGCGTCGGCAACGGTAAGCGCTTTCGTGATATCGGCAGCCGCGTCTTTTTCGCGCTGCACCAGCTTCTCGATATAGGAGAGTCCTCCAGCTTCTGTAGCGGAGGGCATGCCATCTCCTGCAGGAATGAGGAGGTCCATGATGACGCCGAGGGTGGCTTGTGAGTCCGGCGGCAATACAGCGGCGGGCGCAGGCTGAATGGTAGTGATCAGCGCAGGCGCGGCAACGGTAACGCCCAAGAAAGTGCGGCGACTGGAGTCCATGTATGTAAGGCGTCAAGGTATCACAGTAATTGCCATCGTTTCAGGATGCAGTAAACCGGTTCATTCTTTGGTCGTTGATGGTGGCATCTCACCGGTGCGCATGATTGTCTTGAGCGTCTCGGTATCCAGTGCAGGCCGATCCTCTGACGACGACTCCGGCTTTGGTGGTTTGGGCGTATCCGAAACCGAAGTCTGCGGAGGTGCGCTGCTGGATCCAGGTGGCCCCAATTTATCGGCTTGCTCGAGTTTAGACGCAAGCCGGTCCAGACTGTCCGGAACGAGCCGTTCGGCGAATCCGGCCAGAAAGGCCCAAACGAAAAGCTTTGCGTAATCTTCGCTGTTCTTTGGGAGAGTATTCCACGCAAAGGCAAAAAACGACAGTCCGTGGACTCCTCCAGGCGATGAATAAAAATCCGGAAAAACAACTCCCTTCAAGACGCCTGCGATGAACATGAAAGTGAGGACAACTGCAAAGATTGATCCGAGGAGCGGGGATAGCCAAAGATAGTATCCAGCGTTGTCCAAGCCAAAGACCGTAATGAGCGGATCCGCTTCGCTGGGGATGCTCTGCATGCGACGTTGCGAGCTGACGAAGCCGCCAACCGTGCCGCAGTAGATGACACACGCGATCATAGCCAGGAACTGAGAATTTGAGATGTAGCACCAAACGAGAATCGCTCCCAGCAGACCGCTATAGAACAGCACCATGCGGAGGCACCAAATCGTAAGCGATTTCCTGACTGATTCGCGCATGGGAATGAGCGCGTAATACCAATGCAAGAGATCGAGGATGCGCGTAAGATCGGCCTTCAAAAGCGATGTTTTGCTAGCGTCCTTTGCGTCTTTCGGGAACTCGGATTCCTTGTATTTCTCGAAGATCGTGGGAGAGGTAATCTCACGGAACCGTTCGCGATAGATCCAGGCCGTACGCTCGATAACGTCGTCAGGTTGTAGAGAGAAGATCACGCTTTCGAGGAGAAAGATATCGCCCCATGTGAGGTGGTCTGGCGCGTTTGCCGCTTTCTTTATTACTTCGTTAGCCCGATCATCCGAGCGGTTGAGAGTGACATACAGAGCTGCCAGATGATCGAAGTACGACCAACCGTAGGTGGGCACGTTCGGAGGATCGCGAAGGTTTAGCGCGATTCCGAGCCTGCGAAGCAATCGTTTCCACATGCTGATTGTCCTCCTTTTACTGTTATTAACGTCTCGCGAGTTGAGGCGCTAACAAGGGCGTTTCTCGCCGCGGCTTAACTCACGGTCTATTCGACTTCGCTGTGCTTACCTCAGCTTTCAGATACCTATCGAAGAAATCGACAAGCGCCACGGTGGATCGCACGCGGTTGTTCGCTTTACGCCAGCCGTGACCCTCGTCAGGGAACAAAATATACTCCACATGCACGCCACGCTGCTTGAGGAGATTGACCACCTGTTCGGCTTCCACCACAGGGACATTCGTGTCGTTTGCGCCGTGCTGCACCATGAGCGCAGCCTTGACACGATCGAGTTTTCCGAGCGGTGACAAGGCGCGCAGCAGGTCAGGTTGCGTTTTGGGATCGCCGTACTCGATGGTCGAGATCGCAGCCATCCATGGTTCGGTGTGCTCGAAGAAGGTAAAGAAATTCACCATTCCGAAAAGGTCCACGCCAGCCGCAAAGAGATCGGGAAATTCGGTGATGCCTTCTAAGGTCATGTAGCCGCCGTAGGATCCGCCAGTGATGCCGACGCGGCGCGGATCTGCAATGCCGGCGCCCACAAGGTAGTCGACACAAGACTTGATGTCTTTGATGCCGTTGAAACGCAATGGACCGTTATCGAGATTCACGAACGTTTTTCCGAACTCCGAGGAGCCTCGTACATTGGGCGCGAAGACGCCGATCCCTTCGCTCAGGAGGGCCTGGTAATCACTACGAAAACTCGGTCGCTCTTGCCCCTCCGGGCCACCGTGGAAGCTCAACACGTAGGGACCGGGCCGCGTTTGTTCTTTAGGGCGATAGAGCCAGCCGCTCAGTTCCAACCCGTCATGCGCCTTGAACTCTACAAGCTCCGGGCGGACTAATACGGAGAGGTCGACGCCCGGATGCGGGGTGTGGGTTAGCTGTTTTAGCTGCTTAGTGGCTATATCCAGAACCCAAACATCCGGCGGCAAGGCGGCGCCTGAGACAGTTAAGGCCAGGAGACGGCCGTCATTCGAAAACGTTCCGGGCCCGGAGATCTCAGCGGGGAGCTGGGGACCTTTTGTTATCCGGCCGGAGGGTAGCTCCACGAATGCCAATTCCGTTTTACCCGCCACATTCCAGGCCAGCGATGCCATGGTGCCCTGTTTATTAACCTCAAAGCCTTCGAGCTCGGCATCGCTCCGCTCGGCGATGACTTCAATGGGGCCTGGCGAGCCATTCGCCGAGATGCGAACCCGCGCGAAACACAGCAGATCGCGATCTTTGTTCGAGGCCAGGTAGACCGTGCGGCCATCCGGCGAGAGCGTACCAAAGAAAGTTCCTGGCCCGGTGTGCGGCGTCAGCAGCGTCTCGCGGTGGGACGCGAAATCGACCAGGTAGAGGTTATTGTCGCCGCGGCTTACCAAGCGGTTCACAAGCCCGCGCGCGTTGTCGCGGCTCACGCTTTCGAGCGTCGCCAATGCGTCGTTCTGAACCAACATCGTAGTCCTGTTACTGGTTGGGTCAGTGAAATAGGCATCGATTGCCGACGGATTGCGTATGTTCGATCCGGTAGCCAGACGCGTGCCATCTAAGGTCCAGTCGAAAAGCCGGTTGGTTTCTTTTGCGCCGGGTGTAAGACGCCGCTGGCCCGAACCGTCGGACTTAACTATGTAGATTTGTGTGTTCATGCCGCCGCCCGGCGCCAATGAGTAGGCAAGCCACTCGCTGGTTGGCGACCAAATCACCTGGCCTACAGGGTCGTTGTCATTCGTCACTAAAGTGGGCCAGCCGCCTTGCGTCGGGACGATCCAAATTTGCGGAATTCCGTTCAGGTCGGAGATAAACGCGAGGCGCTTTCCATCAGGCGAAAAAGTGGGCGAACCAGCCCGGCCTATCTTGGCCATGCGAGTTACTTTGTCAGTAAGATCCTGCGGCATTGTTCCGGTCAGCGCGCTGCCGGTGATTGCTATCAGCAGCATTGAACAACGATAAAAGGTTTTTCGCATAAAAGACTTCTTCCGGCGAGTTTGAACAACTATACAGGGAACTCTGGACATGCTGATACTGCGGACACTTCGCCCGGGTAAGCAGCATGGCAAGGGAATCGCGCAAGCGCTACACACTACAAAGTCTCGATGATCGCATCCTGGTGTACTGCCCACGGCGGCAGAGCACGTCGACGAGGTGCTGCCCGGATACATTAAGAGGGATTTTCACGCGATGGACAACACCTCGTCACGTACCAGGTGCAGTCGGATCGTTGCAGGAACCGTACCATCAAAAAAGAACGCAGCCACAGCTTCACGAACGTTGGACCGGAGTTCGTCCCAATTATCACCTTGCGTAAAAATATTTTCGGTCAGGCACTCGGCGCAATAGCCACCATCAGGCTCCTGGATAACTTCGAAGACGAGTTCGGCCATAACCAAGATGATACCGGTTAACGGACACACTGTTCCGGCGACAGGGCATCTCTCTACTCGGTTCTCAATGCCACCGTGGGATCGATACGCGAGGCGTTGTGCGCGGGAAGGTAACCCGCCAGGAGTGCCACGGCAAGCAGCACTACCGCTGACCCAAGAAAGGTGATCGGGTCGTTGTAGGTCACGCCGAAAAGCAGGCTGTTCAGCATACGCGCAACTGCCGAGGAAGTAAGTGCTCCGATGGAGAGGCCGATGGCCGCGAGCCCAAGCGTCTGCATTACTATTTGCGACCGGACTTGCGCGGCTTGTGCACCCAGCGCCATGCGAATCCCGATCTCTTGCGTTCGGCGTGCCACTGAGTATGAGATCACACCGTAAATTCCAAGCGAGGCCAGTATGAGGGCAAACGCAGCGAAGCCAGTCAGAAATAGCACCACAAATCGCCGTGGCGAAATGGCGCGGTCGACCAAAGTCCTCAAAGGCCGCATACTGCCTTTCGGCAAATCCGGAATGAGGGGACGCAGAGTGGCTTCCACTTGCGAGGCGAGCGCCGGCAACGGCAGACTGGAACGTACGACCAGGTCAAGCGAACCCCAGTCCTGACACTGGCGGACCGGCATGTACATCTCCGAGCCGGAGGTTTGCTCCAGCGCCACATGCCGCACGTCGCCGACGACACCAACCACTTGGCGGTCGCCGTTGGTGCAACTTCCCGTAATGAGCTTCCCGACCGGATCCTCGCCGGGCCAAAGCCTGCGCGCGAGCGACTCGTTGATCAGCATGACCGGCGTAGTGGTAGCGGTGTCGCGCTCGTTGAAGTCGCGGCCCTTCTTGAGCGTCATGCCCATCGCGTTCAGATAGCCATCACTGACAACACGCACGAAGGCGCTCGGGTAATCCTCATCTCTGTAGACTTGCCCTTTCGCGCCGGCGCCCCAGGATCGATTGTGACCTAGCGGCAGTACATCCGTTAAACCTGCTGAATCGACGCCGGGGATGGCTCTCACCCGCCTGAGTAACTCGTTGAAAAAGCCATTCTGTTGCGCTTGCGTCTTGTATTGCTGGCTAACATCGACGTGCCATGCTGCCGCGCTCTCCGGCTGAAATCCTGGGTTCACTTGCAGCACATGCAAAAAGCTGCGAATAAGGAGTCCAGCGCCGACGAGCAGGACACAGGCGAAGGCAATCTCGACGATTACCAGAACTGAGCGAGTCCAGTTATGTCCTCTACCTTCGCTGGCGCCGCGTTGTGCCATGGAAGCGTTCAGCGGCAACGCAGCCGCCTGCAGTGCCGGCGCTATCCCCAACACCAATCCAGTTACCAAAGCAGCAAGCAAGGTGAATCCACATGCGGTGAAATTCAGCCGGACACTGCTCAGTAGCGGAATGCTAAATGCGTCCAAGTGGGCAACGGCAAGCGTGCCTCCGAAGGCGAGCACCAGTCCGAGTACGGCTCCGGCGCCCGTGAGCAGTAGACTTTCCGTGAGGAACTGTTGCATAAGCCGCCTTCTGCCGGCGCCGAGCGCAACGCGAACCGCTATCTCCTTTCGCCGGGTAGCCGTGCGTGCCAGCAACAAATTCGAAAGATTGGCACACACAATCAACATCACTAATCCGACCGCGCACGCCAGAACCCCGAGCGCCGGCCTGGCTCGCGCGCTCACGTATTGCGGAAGGAAGGTAAGTTGTGGATCCAGTCCATTACGGTGCGGGTTTTCCTTTGTGATCTCGTCTCCCAGCACATTCGCTTCGGCTTGAGCTTGCCGCAGCGTAACGCCGGGCCTCAGACGCCCAACAACGGCCAACGTGTTACCCCATCGATCCGTTTCTTTGGTTAGTGGAAAAGGCGCAAACAGATCGACATGCGTACCGGGCGCGAAGATGGTGGCGAAATCAAATGATGCGGGCAGCACGCCGACGATCGTGGTGTCGTTGGTATCGAGCCTTATGGTCTTGCCAACGATGTTTGGATCGGAGCCGAATCGGCGCTGCCAGAGACCGTGGCTGACCAGCACCACATGCGGACCGTTCCATTTGCTTTCCTCGGCGCTGAATAGTCTTCCCAATTGCGGCTGAACACCGAGAAGTGGAAAAAAGTTCTGCGATACCGGCACGGTGCTCAGCCGCTCTGGTTCGCCGTTGCCGGTCAGCTTGCTGTCACCTGTTCCGTAGAAGGCAAAATATCCGGCAACGTCTGAGAACGATTTGTTCCGTTGACGAAAATCAAGCATTCGTCCCACCTGCACGGTGGCGCCGGATAGATCACCCTCTGTTCTTGTGCGGTTCGCAATCCAAACCAATTTGCCCGGATCTCTAAACGGCAGCGGCTTGACCAGCAGCGTGTCAAGGACGCTGAAGACCGTGGAACTGGCGCCAATGCCCAGCCCGATGATGAGAATGGCAAAAATCGCGAATGCGGCATCTCGCCGCAGAGTGCGTAACGCATAGCGCGCATCCTGCAGGACGCTCTCCAGCGAAAACAGCCCGCGCGCGCCGCGTTGCTCGTCTTTGACCTGTTCCAGTCCGCCCATCGCCTTTTTGCCCCCCGCCGAGCAGCTTAGCAGGGTTATGTAGCTACATGACGTACTGCTACTTTAAGGTCAACTGCGCAGTACGTCGCCTTTGCGGTCAATGGCGCGCGCTGTCCAACCGCCGGGAACGAAGAAATCCTGCCAGCCTAGCTTGCACTCGCGCAGCATTTGCAAGCCATATTCGCAGCGGCCCAGATCGGATGCGCCGGCGTTGTTGGAACCGAAACTGAATTTGCAGCCGGCGGATTGCGCCATGCGAACGAACCGGGCGCACGGAACACGGTAGCGATTGTTGAGTTCAATGGCGATCTGATTACGCGCCGCCGCATCGATCACTTTCTTCATTCGTTCGTCAGTCCAGAGCGTGTCATAATCTTTCGCGATTTGCGCGGGAAGGAATGTCGGGTTGGCGTAGATGTCGATGGGTTCGTGCTCCAGAATGTCAACAGTTCTGTCGATCAGAGTATCCATGAACTCCTGTGTATCTGCGATGGCGCCGACCTCTTCCGGAATCCAGAGGCGCATGCGATGGCCGTGATTGTCAGTCCAGGTCTCCGAGTCGGTGAAGATGTAATCGAATAGCGCCGCAGTCCGGCGCGAGAATAGGCGCGTCCATTCGCGGCCTTCCGCCTGCATCCCGATAAACACCGGCTGATGCTGCATGCTTGCGACCCATTTCTCCGCACTGGCGTCGTCATTGACGACTGACTGGATGCCGGCGTTTACGGCGATGCCATATTCGATGCCGTCGCGGCGCGACTTCCGACACGCGTCTTCTACAGTGAGGCCGGGTTTCAGATGCACATGGTAATCGACCATGGGAAGGTTGTGGCGGCCGACGTTGATGATTTCGCGATAGGTGTCATCGACTACCGGCGCGCTCTCGCCCGGAGTGGGCACGTCGTCCGGTAGCGGGCGGACGCGAACGCTGCGGAAGAAGGCGTGCGATCCATCGTTGTGACATTGCAAAGCGAAAGTGCCGTGATCGAGGAATCGCTCGTTCTCGGGGCCGTCGGGGATGACCGGCGGCGTGGGCTCGACGTAATCGACCACCAGCATTCCGTCCAGACGTATCTGAACATTCTTGCCGCGAACGGCGATAGAGATCCGGAACCATTGATCGTCCGGCATGAACTGCTTATATATGTTGCGAAGGCCGTATAGCGAGCCCGTCTTCTTGCGTTCGCGGTAGGTTCCTTCACCGAGCGCAGTATTGTTGATCTGAACTTCGAAGCCTTTCCGGGGAAAGTCGGTTTCCTGATAGCGCGTATGGAAGTAAACACCGGAGTTGCAGCCAGGCCGCGTGAGGACTTCGGTCTCCAGCTCGAAATTGCGGAAATCCGCGCCATGCACGGGACCGGCATAGAAGAGGTGGGAGCGCGGGCCTTGCGCCGCCAAGGCACCATTTTGCACAGACCACGAACTCTTGTTTTCACTAGGGCGCCAACCGTCAAGAGTGTGGCCGTCGAAGAGGTCGATCCAATCGCCGGCAGCAGCTAGACCGATGGGCGCGACGGCGAGCGCGCCGAGAAATGAGCGTCTGGTGGTTCGGGAAGTCAGCACGCAGGTAAGTCTATCGCTACGCTCATCAGTTCGTAAACTCTCCGCATGCAAATCCGTTTAGAGGTATGTCGCGAGTATTTGGACGTTCAAAAAAGCTGATGGCGACTGCCTTCCTTGCGGCAGCCACTATTGGCGACCGCACGTTGGGTTCTATGGCGGCGTCAACTATGGCTTCGGCTATATTGGCACCGGTTTCGTGGGCGGTGTCTGGGCAGGCGGTGTCTTTCGTTATAACACTGCAGTCGTGAACGTGAATACGGCCGTGGTCCGCAACGTGTATGTCGATCGCACTGTGATCAATAACACGACCATCATCAATAACCGCGCCAGTTTCAACGGACCCGGCGGTGTGATGGCGCGGCCCACCCCACAGGAACGCGCATTCGCAAACGAACGGCATTTTCAGCCGACGCCTAATCAGTTTGCGCATGAACGCGCAGCCAGTATGGACCGCAATCAGTTCGCTTCCGTCAATCATGGCCGCCCGCAAGTTGCGTCCATGGACAGCGTGAACGGCCTTCGGTTCAATCCGCAGGCGCGTATGGCGGAACAACAGCAGCGAATCGCTCAAGGTGTGGCTCGCGGACAATTGTCACCGGCCAGACTGCCCATATTGAGCGGCAGGAGCAGAACATCAATCAGCAGGTGCATGCCGATCGCCAAGCTAACGATGGCCGCTTGACCGCGCAAGAGCATCGACAGGTGAACCGCGAACAAAATCATGCCAGCCGCGAGATTCACAACGACCGCAGATACATCTGCCAGGCCGCGGAAGTCAGCAGCGTTGGAGTAGAAAGAGGATGCCGGTCCACGAAATACCAGTTCCCCAAAGGACTGTAAGTGTCCGCGGCGTGCATGCTGATGACCAGAATGATCATGGTCCAGCGCAGATTGTCGATGTAGGGCAGCCGGCTGGCGAAGATGTTGACATTTCGCACCCGCTAGTCGCTCCAGGCGTATTCTAATTCACTACAGATCCTGCTTCGAATCTCGGCTCTGGGTGAACCATCTGTAGAATCGTCAGACGTGACTCCATGCCCAAGATAAAGAAAGTCGTCATTACTTCATTCGGGACGAAAGCAAGCTTGCCGTCGTGAAGCTGATATCGCAGACCCGGCAGCCGGAGAGATTCAGGTCGCCGTGGAAGCGCCCGTGAAGACCATGTTCAAGCCTGAAGACGTTCAGAAAGCGCATCGGGAGTACGCAAGCGGCAAGAGAATGGGGTCCATACACTCTTCGAGGTAAATCCGTGAGCGGCGTTGCCGCGCAGATCAATTGGGAAGGTTTTGATTGAGCTTCTGAATCTTCCAATACGCGGTAGGTACCCGTTCCTCGACCGCAGGCAGAGGAAAAAGCTTCTGGTGCGGTTCCGTCTGGTACCAGAACGCTACGCTTGTGTACTCATCTTCGCGGTCATTGGCGTGGCCGTGTTCGATGGTTGCGCGCAGAGACTTTTGGAAGTAGATCGGGTCCTGAATATGGAATCGATACATGGTATGGCTGCCGGTCCAGTCGCGGTTGCCTTGTTGAGAATAGCCGACAAACGGATAGTTGAACGGCTTCTGAAACATCCAGGCGTTGTTGAAGTAGTCCTCCATGCCGGTGCCGTCGATGGTGGCGCGTTCCGTGTCTCCGTCGATGAAGAACATGTCATCACCCTCACCCCACCAACCTGTTGAGCGCCCGAACACGTTCAAGATGGTTCCCACATACTGGCCGGCTCCGGCGGCTTGCATGAAGAGGTAGTTGTTCTTGCCATCCACGTTCTTGCCGTGCGATTCCGCCTCGGGAACGGCGCGCGTGAGTTCATGCCGCCACTGCGCGTGGAAACGGCCTTTGTTTGCAGTGGCCGCGGGATCACGAAATTGCTGGTAATCGATATGAAAGTAAAGATTGGGGACATCTTCCGCGCCGTCATTGGCAATGGTGATGCGTGCTCCTCGCCCGAACGGCATTTCGAAGTAGCAGTTCATGGCGCGATCCTGCACCGCAATGGGCAAGGACCACCAGGATTGATATCTCTGCCCACGATGTCCACCGGGAACGTCTTCGTACTCAAATCCGGTTCCGAAGAAATCGCCAATGGGCACTTCTACGCTTGGGTCCGCTTCTCCGTCCCAGTACATGCGCAAGACCAGTTCACGAAGATGAAAAGGACTTGGTGAGTTAATCGTGAACCAGATGTGGCGAATCGATCCGGCGCCTTCGACGCTCGCAAGTGTCACGGTAGAGTGCGCTTTCACCGTGACCCAATCCGCGTTGCCGCCGGTAGTATCGGCGCTCGATGCGCGCCGCGAAATCGCATTGTTCAGATCGGCAAGACCGGCAAGAGGACCAGCATCCTGTGACAGAAGTAAGACGGAACAGCAAACAATTACCGCGGCAGCACGAAAGACCATTAGCGAATTATGTCAGGGGGGGAAAGCAGGTATACTGCAACGAATGCCGATCAGTCGCAGGGAGTGGATGCTGGCATCACTCTGTTGGTCCGAGTTGCTTACGCGGCGCTCAGTTCGCGGCGCGATTACATTCTCTGTTCTCAGCGAGTCCGAAGCAGCAGACTTGCGAGCTTTGAGCAACACGATTCTCCCGGAAACGGACACGCCCGGAGCCGAACAGGCGGGAGCGGTGTCCTTTATCGACGCAGCCTTGGCGGGCTACGATCATGACCAGGTTGAGATCTATCGCCAAGGTTTATCGGATGTCGCAGCGCGAAGCCGACAGATGTTTCCGCCCAGCAGCAACTTTGTCGATCTTTCTGAGGTCCAGCGGATCGCATTATTGAAATCGATCGAGAAGACCGAATTCTTTGACAAACTCCGGACGCACACAATTCTGGCGTATTTCGGAAATCCGCAACTCGGCTGGAAGTTGATAGGGCGTGATCCTGCCATGCATTTTGAGCCGCCTTTCGGTTTCTATGACGCGGAGATCAAGACGGCGTGATTTATCAGCCGTCCGATGCGGTCGATTTTCTTGTGATTGGCGCTGGCGCCGCAGGCGGTGTTATGGCCAAGGAACTATCGACGGCCGGCTTCCGAGTTGTTGTTCTGGAGCAAGGGCCCTGGCTGAAGGCGGCTGACTTCCGGCACGATGAGGTGAGCGTCAGCTTTCGCGGCGGGCTTACTAACGACCATCACTTGCAACCGAACACCTTTCGTTCCGCGCCCGACGAGAAAGCGAAGATCCGGCCCGCGGTTGAATACGGACGAATGGTTGGCGGCGGCTCGGTGCATTTCACCGCGAACTATTGGCGCTTCCATGTGGACGACTTTCGGGAACGGTCTGTATTCGGGCCTGTCGCCGGCGCGGACCTTCGGGATTGGCCAATCAGTTATGCGGAGTTGGAGCCTTACTACAAGGAGGCGGAGTTCGAACTGGGCATCTCGGGCTTGAGCGGATCGAATCCGTTCGATGGAGCTCGCTTCAACGCCTATCCGCTTCCGCCGATGCCGGTGAAATCGTCTGGCGTTCTGTTTGAGCGTGGCGCGCGCAAGCTCGGGCTGCATCCGTTTCCTGCTCCCGTTGCTGTTCTTTCGCAACCCTACCGGGGCCGTTCCGCCTGCGCTCACTGCGGCTTCTGCGAGAGCTTCGGCTGTGAGATGAACGCGAAGTCGAGTACCTTGGCGGCGCTTATTCCGGATGCCGTAAAGACAGGACGCTGCGATCTGCGGCCACATTCTTACGTGCGCAAGATCGAAACCGGAAAGGACGGTCGAGTAACCGGGGCCATCTACTTCGATAAGGACAAGCGTGAAGTCTTCCAGCGCGCCCGGGCAGTGGTGGTCTGCGCAAACGGGGCCGAAACGCCACGCCTTCTCTTGCAATCCAAATCCAATTTGTTTCCGCATGGGCTGGCGAATACCAACGGCAATGTGGGCAAGTACCTGATGTTCGACGCGGGCGGCTTGGTGCTGGGACTATGCGAGCATCCGGTCAACGATTACAAAAGCATCGTTGTCACGCGCGTGCTGCATGACTTTTACGCGGCCGATCCGAAGCGCGGCTTCTACGGCGGGGGCGGATTAGATTCGCGCATGGATTATTACCCGGCTGGTTTTGCCTTGAGCGGCTTGCCGCCGGACGAGCCCACCTGGGGCCCGGAGTGGAAGAAAAACGTAAGTGAATACTACACGCGAGTCACGGGAACGCTAGCGCACTCGACGTGTCTTGCGGTTGAGACAAACAGTATTTCGCTGGACGATGAAGTCAAAGACGCCTGGGGCTTGCCGGCCATGCGAGTAACATTTCAGAATCATCCGGACGATGTAAAGACGGTGCAATTTCTGGCCGATCGGCAGAAAGAGATTCTAATTGCGGCCGGTTGTAAGAAGGTCTGGCTGGACCCTGGGAGTACCGACACCAGCTATTCGCGTCACCTGATGGGCACGTGCCGGATGGGGGACGATCCGCAAGTGAGCGTCGTGAACCGCTCCAATCGCGCGCACGATGTTCCTAATTTGTTCCTTGTTGACGGCAGCAGTCTGGTGACGTGCGGACGTCAGCAACCGACAGCCACGATACAAGCTCTAGCCTATCGCGCGGCTGAGCACGTGAGCGAAAGTGCGCGGCGCGGAGAACTCTAGAAGTTACTCAGGCATCGTGTAATCGAGACGGTAAGAGTGCTGTCCGTTTGCGATCTGGATATCAAACGTTCCTGAGATACCTTTCAGTTCGCCGGTCCCCGAGCCGGGAACAACAACCACCGACATCTTCGATCCGTTCTGATCCATCGTCGCCAAGTGCTGGAGTGCGAAGGTGCCGGTCTTGCCAGCTAGAGTACCGGTGACGACTTCGATGGCCACGTATCCGGCAGCGCCCTGCTTGGGATCTCCGCCCGAGATCATTTCACCTTCGCTGGTCCCCTTTAGCTCACCTTCAAATACTTTGCGAAGCGAATACCGGGAAAGGCCCGGCGGGGGCGCGGCAGGTAACGGTTGCATATCGACTTTAAATGTGCCCTGAGCATGATGCGTCACTGGAGTAGTCTTTTGCCCAAGTATAAGTGGTGAAAGGGTGAGCAGAAGGAGGGCAGAATACGTTAATTTCGGAATCATGGTGACTGTCACGAAATAGAGAATAGAATGGGCGCTTAAGGAGCGCCGCAGGTGAAGTTTTCGGCCGCGTCGGTACTGCCCGAGCCTTTGTAGTGGGCAATCATCGGGTACGCGCAAATGGGACGGGTGCGAGTGACCGTACCATCTTTTTCGCGCTTGCTAGCGATGATTTGGCTGGGCGCTGGTCCGCCTGCAACCCATTGCTCGAGCGCCGAACCGACGTTGTGCTGAGGATCGCCGCTGGCGGCTTCATTCTGTCCGAAGCTGTCGGGGCCTGCGCCCCCGGCACAATGCTGCACGCCAGGGACCATGAAAAGCCGCACGAACTCATTCGTCTGCGCGGCTCCGAGTTTCTTGATAACGGCCTGGTAGTAGTTGACTGTGGCAGTCGGGGCAATGGCCGCGTCGCTCCAGCCATGGTAGAGAATCAGTTTGCCGCCGCGAGCCTTGAAGCGGCTGAGATCGGGATCGGTGGAGTTCAAGTTCTGCGCGGCTTTTTTGTCCGCAGCCCTGCTGTCGCGGTCCACGTCGAGCGTATGGAAGTCCCAGGCCGGATCGTTGAACACCATGTTCTTGAAGAACTGAGTGGAGAATGCGTACATGAGGCTCTTTTCAGGAGCGGGACCGGTGATCCATGGCTGCCAACCGGCCGGGTCGGCCTCACCGCCGGGCGAGTAGCCGGGGAAAACTCGTTCGCCCGATGTGGTGCGCGCGCCGGCATAAAGCTTGTTCAAGACATCCAACTGCGGCTGAGTCAGGCAGGCTTCTGTTTCCGAACCATGGCAGAGCAGAACGCCGGTGTCGAAGCGGCAATGCGGCGGGTCTTCGATAACTCCGTCCTTAACGCCATCTTTGGCATCGCAAGCCGCGAGCGCCGCACTTTGAATGGCCGGCAACTTGGCTGCCGGGATGTAGCTTGCACTATCTTTTAGCAGCGCCTGGAGATCCCATGCGGCGTTCGAAAGCAGATGCGTCCAGTAGTAGGCGGGTGCGCCGGCGACGATGCCGTCGTAATCGTCGGGAAATCGCTCCGCTTCCATCAGCGCCTGGCGTCCGCCATTCGAGCAAGCATTGAAATACGCGCGTTTCGGCGCTGACCCGTAGAACGCCTTGATGAGCACTTTGGCATTGAGGTTCGTGAGGTGGATGGCGCGATAGCCGAAGTCGGCGATCTTGTCAGGATGATTCAGCGCCCAGGATGCATTCGTCCCGTCCGCATAATGGCCGGTGTTGGTGGATGCAGCCGCATAGCCGAGAGCCGCTGTTTCAGCGAGGCTGGGGTACTCGATACTACCCGCAAAACCTCCGTTGCCAATGCCCTGGAACTTCCCATTCCAGCCAGTCATGGGGAGCCAGACTTCGAATTCGATCTGGGAATCGGGAGCGGGCGTACTCACGGCGGCGACGCGGCAGAACGGTGTCTTCACCGATATGATCTTCGATTTGGGAGGAGTGAAGTCACCAGCGGGTACTACTTGCGCGACTGTGATCTCAGTCTTCGGCAAATTGACCTTTGCGAGCGAGGCGCAATCTTGGGCGCGGGCTGGGACTATCCCAAAGCAAATGGAGATGGCGGCGGCGAGTACGAAGGAAGTCTTCACGGTTCGCATCTAGTCAATGGATTGACGCCTGTAGGATAGCTCAACAAAGCCATTCTTGTAAGCGACTACGTTCGTCAGATGCCACTTCTGCTCGACACCGGAATCACCGAATAGGTGCAGTCCATCACCCAATGTGACTGGCGCGATCATCAATCTGATCTCATCCACCAGGCCGAGCCGCAAAAAGCTCTGACCTAATATGGCCCCTCCCACCAGCCAGATGTTTGCGTATCGAGGCGCGAGTATCTCAGCCACTAGTCGCTTGAGGTCGCCGGAGTAGAACTCCACGCTGTTCCTCGTGGACGGCAGTTGTCTGCTTGTCAACACGAACGTCGGAGTATCGCCGTAGGGCCAGCCGAGCTGCAGCGCGTGCTCATAGGTGCGAGAACCCAGCACGTAGCAGTCTATCGACTCTATAACATCAGCCCCGTCGTCAGTAACTCCTCTTTCGTAGACGTCGCCAGGACTGTCCATCCACGAAATACTGTTGTCCTTCTTGGCTATGAAGCCATCCAGGCTTGCGACTACATGCAGCGTTACCGTCGATCTCATTGTGCTCCGCTATAGCTATTGAATCCCGAATACGTGGAAGATTAAGTAGAACGAGAACGAAAATAAACCCGCCCCCAGCAGCACGCACACGGGCAGCGTGAGAACCCAGGCAAGCAGGATATTCCGCAGCGTTTCCATCTGTAAACCTGAATGGTTCGCTGCCATCGTTCCAGCAATGCCTGAAGACAGCACGTGTGTTGTGCTAACCGGCAAACCGAATCGATCCGCTAGGCCGATGGTGGCCATCGCAACAATTTCCGCCGACGCGCCCTGCGCATACGTCAGATGCTCTTTGCCGATCTTTTCGCCGACCGTCACCACAATCCTTTTCCAGCCAACCATCGTGCCAAAACCCAGCGCGCACGCGACAGCAATCTTCACCCACCCGGGAATGTATTTCGTCTCTTTCGCCAGAGCGCCACTGTATTGGGTCAACGTCTTCACTTGTCCCGGATCGGTGATCTTCTTGGTCTTGATGAGCTTATTGATGGACTCGCTCATCAAATATATGTCGCTTCTAAACCTCTTGCGCTGATCGACAGAAAGATCGCTGTAGCTGGCACGGCCCTGGAGTTCGTTGGCAATGTCCTGATTTTCTCCGGCAAGCGCCTGGTACGTCTCCGGCATGGCCGTGCTTTTCGACTTCAGGAATTGGGAAAGGTCGCCCACCGCAGTCTGGCCATTCCTCGCAGCACGGCTTTGGTTGAGATTGTCGAAGAGCGGCTGCACGCCATGGGAGTAGGTAACGATCTTCTGGATATCGGGTTGCTTAGTAGCAGGATTCAGCGCATACGTTCCGGGCAGAATTCCCACTAGGATTAGAACAAATAATCCCATGCCTTTCTGTCCGTCGTTCGAGCCACGTAAGTAGCTGACACCGGTACACGTCAGCATCAAAAGTCCGCGGATCCATGGCGGCGGAGGTTGTTCGTTCTTGGGTTCACGGTAGAGATCCTCTCTTTGATTAAGGCTTTGGTGAGCAGGAGCAAAAGTCCCGCGCCAATGAATCCGATGACCGGCGAAACTATAAGCGACGCGAATACATCGTGGGCCTTCGCCCAATTGACACCTTTGCCAAACACGTGTCCGGGTGAGAGAAGTGAATTGGCCAAACCCACTCCCATAATTGACCCGACCAAGGTGTGCGAGCTGGATGCAGGCAGTCCTAAGTACCAGGTACCCAAGTTCCAGATAATAGCCGAGAGCAGGAGTGAGAAGACCATGGCAAAGCCCGCTCCTGACCCAACATTTAAGACGAGCTCAACCGGCAACAGCGCTACGATGCTGAACGCAACCGCGCCCGACGAGCTAAGCACGCCCGCGAGGTTGCAGAGGCCCGACCAGACTACGGCTACGGGCGGCTTCAGCGTGTGGGTGTAAATGACAGTAGCCACCGCATTCGCAGTGTCGTGGAACCCATTGACAAATTCGAATGCGAGAGCCATTCCGAGCGCCAGGATTAAAAAGAAAGCTGAACCTAGCGAGACGTCCCCAAAAAGATGCACACGTTCTCCTCAGAACGTGAGTTGGACATCAAACACTTCAGGCAGAATAGAAGATCACTGTTAACGGTTGATAAAAATGCGGTATTGGATCGCCTGTCGTTGAGGCGCTTCAAACCCTGCAAGACTGCTAGATTCAAGGTGGAAACGAAGTGACAGAAGAGCCGAAGCCGCGGTGTTCCCGATTCGAGCACTTCTTGTTGCGCTATGGGGCCGGCTCCCACATTTTTCATCCGATCACGCGCAGCCGGATATGGGACCGCATCTGCTGGACACTGATCGTCGTTGGGATCATTGGGTGGATGTTTTTCCTATGGCTACTTAAGGATTAGCTAAACGGCGGTTCAGAATCCGACAGTAGTTTCAAACACCTGTGGTCCATAAGGTTGTGATACATTTCCCTTGAGGGCTTAATGGGAAACAAAGAACCAGAGCGACTTGATCTGTTGCAGGGCACGTTGGAGATGATGGCCCTCCGCACTCTGCTAATGGGTCCGGCTAATGGCTACCAGATTGCACGAACCATTGAGCAGATGTCGGACGACGTTCTCGACGTGGATCATGGTTCGCTTTATCCCGCGCTGCATCGTTTGGAGAAACGGGGCTGGCTCAGCGCCAAGTGGGAATTGTCGGACACCAAGCGCCGCGCCAAGTTCTATCGCCTGACTCCCGTCGGCCGCAAGCAGCTTGCGGCGGAGCATTCGAAATGGGATCGGCTGACAGGCGCAATCGCTAGAGTCATGCGTCCGGCGTGATCGTTTACGGCAAGGAGCTTCTATGTTCGAGTGGCTTAAACGCTCAAAAAATCGCGAACGCGACATCGATGAGGAACTTAAATGTCACATCCAGATGCTGGCGGAAGATCAGGTCGATCGAGGCGTCGCATCGGACGAAGCGACGTTCAGAGCGCGTCGAAAGTTGGGAAACGCGACCGCTGCGAAAGAGAGTACGCGAGCGGTGTGGATCATGCCAGCCCTGGACAGTTTTTCGCAGGATGTTCGATATGCTCTTCGCACGCTACGAAAGAGCCCCGCGTTCGCGCTGACCGCGGTTTTGTCGCTGGCTCTAGGTATTGGAGCGAATACCGCAATTTTCAGCCTGATCAATGCGTTGCTGCTACGGATGCTGCCGGTACACGACCCGCAGCAGCTTGTCCAATTGGTGACTGGCCAGAAGGAAAAACAGATTAGCAGTTTTCCCTATCCAGCTATCAAGACGCTCGAACAAAGCACAGATTTGTTTTCAGGAGTCTGCGGTTTTTCCAGCGCTCTGTTCAATGCCGGTCCTCATGGTGCGGTTCAGAGTACTTCGGGCGCGTGGGTTACTGGCATGTACTATCAGACGCTCGGAGTGGAAGCCGAGTTGGGCAGACTGCTCACACCCGACGATGACAAAACAGCAGGCACCTCAGGCCTCGTCACCGTTCTCAGCTACAGCTATTGGGACAACAAGTTTCATCGCAACCCCGACGTTATCGGTAAACAAATCCTGATTGACGGGGCGCCGGTTACGATCATCGGAGTCAGTGCGCGCGGATTCGATGGAGCACAGGTCGGAACAGCGGCGAACATCACGCTGCCGATCGCGGCGCTGCCTCTGGTGTTCCCGGAACGATTGAATTTTCTAAACCCCGGCGCTTGGTGGCTGCGAGTATTCGCTCGTCCCAAGCCAGGCATTTCGCTGACACAAGTCAAGGCACAGTTGCAAGTGATTTGGCCGGGAATCACCAAACAACTCGTCAGTTCGATCACCCACGCCGACGCACGCAAGGATGTTCTTTCTTCGCGAATCGATGCTATTCCCGGAAGTACCGGGTCGAGCCAATTTCGCGGCTCATTTACGGGCGCGCTGATATTGGTGATGTCGCTGGTTGGAGTTGTCCTGATCGTTGCGTGCGTCAATGTCGCCAACCTACTACTTGCACGAACCGCAGCGAGGGCGAGAGAGATTGAAGTACGGCTCGCAATCGGAGCCAGCCGCTGGCGGCTCATTCGCCAATTCCTAAACGAAAGTATGCTGCTCGCATGCTTAGGTGCGAGTTTAGGCATCTTGCTTGCCTATGCCGCCGACCAGCTTCTGATCAGTCTCTTTTCTTCCCCGCTTTCATTACCCGTTGTCCTGGATGTCCATCCGGACGCGCGGGTGTTGGGGTTTACGATCGCTGTGACCTTATTGAGCGGGGTGTTGTTTGGATTGGCGCCTGCTTTTCGCGGAACAGCGTCCACTGGCGCGCTTAGTTTGAAAGAAGTGCGCCCTCACGGCAGCAGACGAAGCTGGTTAGCATCCTCGCTTGTTGTTTCACAGGTGGCGTTGTCACTGCTGCTTTTATTCGGGGCTGGCCTGTTCGTGCGAACGCTCCAGAATCTTCGCAACATCAGCACCGGCTTCCAACAGGAGGGCATTTTGCTTGTCAGTCTTGATGCGCGACATGCAGGATACAAAGATGCTCGTCTGGTCGCGCTTTATAACGAGCTTTTGCAGGGTGTGCAAAGGATTCCAGGCGTCCGGGAGGCAAGTCTATCTTGGAACACGCCTCTAAGTGGCCTCGCTTCGTGGGATAGCGTTCTCATCGATGGCCGTCAGCCGTTGGGCACGTCAGTGCGAGACGCGAACCTCAACTACGTCTCTCCGGGTTATTTCGCAACATTGAGAACGCCTCTCTTGCTTGGCCGGGATTTCAATTCTGCCGACAATGCAGCTTCACAACCGGTTGCGATCGTGAACGAAAACTTCATCAAAGATTTCTTGAAGGATCAAAATCCAGTTGGCCGCCGCGTTTCGATGCAGTATTCGCCCCATCATCAAAACATGCAGATTGTCGGCGTGGTGAAAGATACAATCTCCTTCGACCTCACGCAGCCTAGTCCTCCGTTCGTCTACGTACCGTTTTTCCAAGCCGTAAAGGATGTGGGTGATGTGACGATTGAGATTCGCGGGCAAGGATCGTTGGCGAGCATCGCGGATGAGGTCCATCGCGAGATACACAATCGGTTGCCGGATATCTCACTCACCATGCTGCCGTATACAAAGCGCACAGAGGGCATGCTTGTTCAGGAGCGCATGCTCGCCACACTGGCGAGCTTTTTCGGGTTACTGGCGCTAGGGCTCGCCGCTATCGGCTTGTATGGTCTGGTCGCCTATGCAGTAGCTCAGAGGACTAGCGAGATAGGGGTGCGTATGGCGTTGGGAGCGACTCGCGGTAACGTCCTCAAGATGATCTTGCGCGGCGCGCTCGGGCTGGTAGGCGGTGGTATCGTCGTTGGCTTGCCGCTCGCGCTGGCGAGTTCGAATTTCGTCTCCAAGATGCTCTTCGGCGTGCGGCCGACGGACGTGGTGAGCGCGTGTGGGGCAACTGCTCTTTTGTTTGCCGTGAGCGTGATGGCGGCGTTTATTCCGGCGCGTCGTGCTTCGAAAGTGGATCCGCTCACAGCACTGCGCTATGAATGATTCTGTTCGTATTGGGACGCGACGTCCCGCACAGGGGACATGATCTTTTTTGCTCATCACCAACACACTCGTAATCTACCCTTGCGAGTGGCAGTCTGATTGCGACGTCAACTGGGGACATGCCCGACGTCGTTGACAATTTGCTGCAAGATCTCGCGTACACGTTGCGTACGGTGCGCAAGGCGCCGTTCTTCTTTTTGATGGTGATCTCGATTCTGGCGCTAGGCATTGGAGCCAGCGTAGCGATTTTCAGCGTTGTCGATGGCATCCTGCTTAGACCCTTGCCCTACCACGATCCTCAGCATCTGGTTACGCTGACAACCTATGCTCCGCGACCGCCGTTCGCTTCGAACGGATCCATGTCGTACAACGATTTCGTGCAGTTTAAGTCGAAGAGCCGATCGTTTGCCGACCCGGCAGTGACTTTCCGCAATGGCTGGTCGCGAGCGACGTTAACAGGAGGCTATGAGCCGGTGGTTGTACAAGGCGCGTTTGTATCCTCGAATCTGTTTGCACTCGCCGGTCGTGCGCCTATGCTGGGCAGAACCTTCACCGGGGAAGAAGACCAGCGCGGCGAGCGCGTAGTGGTCATTAGCCAATCACTATGGGCCGCACGCTTCGGATCTGCACCCGACGTGCTGGAAAAAAACCTGGAATTGAATAACACGCCGTGGCGAATTATCGGCGTGGCGCCCGCTGACTTCAAGTTACCCTTCTTGGACACGCAATTCTGGGCGCCCATTCATACCCATATTGAAGGCGCCAGTGCGGATGACCCGAACCCGCTCGATCACGCGCGTTGGGACGTCATAGGGCGGCTGAAACCCGGGATCTCGATTCCCACGGCACAAAGTGAAGTGAATCAATTGGAACGCTTGCGAGCGCGGATACGGAATCGCATGGCAACGACGTGCGAGTGGTTCCGTTGGGAGAACATTTTTCGGGGAACGTCCGGAAGCCTTTGTGGCTTCTGTTTGCCGCTGTGGTGTTCCTGCTTCTCATCGCGTGTGCGAATGTTGCGAATTTGCTGGTGGCTCGAAGTGCCCAGCGCGCACGTGAACTAGCGGTGCGGACGGCACTGGGTGCGGGCCGGACACGCCTCTTTCGCCAGCTCATGACGGAAGCGATTGCCGTCACGTTAATTGCAGGAGCGTGTGGTATGCTCTTCGCCTTTCAGCTTGTGCCCGTATTGAAAACCCTTGCGCCTGCAAATACGCCGCTGATCCAGACGGTGACACTCAATGCAAGAGAGCTACTGTTCGCGCTGATCGTCAGTATCGTGGTGGGTGTTCTCCTGGGACTCACGCCTGCGTTGCAGTTGTCGCGAAGCAGTTTGAACGATTTCCTGAGCACGGCTGGCACACGATCGACTGAGGGCCAGCGCGACCGGCGTCTCAGGAGCGTATTGGTAGCGGGCGAATTCGCGCTCGCCATGATTCTATTGACCGGGGCGGGATTGTTATTGCGCAGCTTTGTCGCGGTGGTAAACGTCAACGTCGGGTTTCGACCGCAAGACATTTTGACCGTTCAGCTCAACGTTCCGCAAAAACTAAGTCCAGGGCAACTTGCCGGCAGATATCAGGAACTGATGCAGCGAACGGCTGCGCTTCCGCACGTTATTGCTGTTGGTGGTACAAGCAGCTTGTTTTATCTGGATGAAACGCGCACGCATGCTTTGCGCTTAGTGGAAGGCAGTGCGCCCGAACCACAAGCCAAATGGAAGCCACTCGTATGGACAGAGGTTAGCGGCGACTACTTTCAGGCGATGGGCATCCCGCTTCTCAAAGGGCGTTACTTGGGAAGAGAGGACCGAGCCCAATCGCCGGTGGTCGTAGTCGTCAACCAGACTCTCGCTCAACGTTACTGGCCCGGCGCCGATCCGATTGGCAAAAGGGTCAAGGGTTTCGATCCGCGGGGACGGCATGATGATTGGCTTACGGTTGTAGGCGTCGTCGGTGATGTGCGCGCCGGCGGCTTGGAACGTACGCCCTTCTCCCAGATCTACGAGGTGCATTCGCAAACGCCCATGGAGCCGTTGAACTATCTGGTCGTACGCACGGCCGGAGATTTGGCGCCATTAACAACTGCAGTTCGCTCGACCATCTGCAGCGTCGATCCGACCATTGTTATCTCCACCATCAGCAGCATGGAACTTCTGCTCAGCCAGCAGGAAGTTCAGCGGAGATTTCAGACCTGGTTGGTAAGCATCTTCTCCGGAATCGCACTCTGTCTCGCAGCTTTAGGCATATTTGCGGTGATGCACTACTCGGTGGCTGCCCGCACGGGTGAAATTGGAATCCGCATGGCGACGGGAGCGAGTCCAGCCAATATTTTGTCCCTGATCCTGGGAAGCGGAGCGCGCCTGGCAATCTGCGGCGTTGCCATCGGCGCCTTTGCCGCGCTGTGGTTGACCAAGGCAATAGAAAGCTTTCTTTATGGCGTTGGCTCGACCGATCCCATCAGCTTCGGTGCTGCGGCATTGCTTCTGATTGCAGTCGCCCTGGTCGCCTCTTGCTTTCCGGCAATTCGCGCGTCCCACACCGATCCTCTCAACGCGCTCCGGCAGACTTGAATTTCGATTTATGAACCAAAAAGCCCGTCGATCTTTCGACCGGCGGGCTTTCTGATTATCGAAATAGGTCTCTACTCGATGTCGCGGGGGCGCTTCTTACGATTGCGCTTGCGTGCGAGAGCTTCTTTTGTGCGGCGCTTCTCACCCGGTTTCAGGTAAAACGAGTGCCGCTTGATTTCCTTCACAATGTCTTCTTGCTGTACCTTGCGTTTGAAGCGGCGCAGCGCACTTTCAAGAGTTTCGCCCTCTTGCAAATGGACTTCTGCCAATTAGAAATTCACCACCTTCCGGTTAACTTACAGTTTACCGCGAAGAGGTCTATGCTGCCTGGGCGTGCCGCGATTGCGCGAATCTGCGGCTCAACAGAGCGTACGCACTAAACAGCAGGCCTGTATAGAAGAGGTCCGCAAGCAGCGTGCGGCCGAAGAACGGCAGTCCTGCGAAGTAGCACTCAACCAGCCCGGCCCAGCTACGCGCATAGAGAGTATGTGCCCCCAGCCAAACCGCAAAGTTCGTAATCAGATAGAACTGTACGCTGCCGGCAAACGCCACCGAGACGATTCGCGGCACGCTGGCCGAGCGGCTCAGGAATGCACGCCCTAAAAACACGCTGATTATAAAGCTGGCGTAAGTGATGAGTGTGAACCAGGAATAGGAGGGATAGCCGCCTTCCATCCAACTCCGAATCGGATCAGTAACCAGCATCGCGAGGAGCGGAACCAAGTAGGCTTGCCATCCCCTTAGCTTTGCTCCACCGAACAACGCCACGCCGCCGATAGGGGCGAAGTTGGGCGGATGCGGCGCCAATCGAAGCAGCGCCGCCCCGACTGTCAAACTAAATGCCAAAGGCTGAAATCCCGTCTTCTTCTGATCCATCGCTCGACTAAGTATAACGGAAAAAAGGCCTACCAGGCAGACGGTGGGTCGCTGGCGGGGAAACTGTCCTCTACGGTCGCGTCATGCATCTGGTCCACATGTGCTTTCCTGTTGACACGTCGGAACCCGTTCGTCTTCAGCCATACGAAGTAGCCAGCCACGGGCAAGGCGATCCCCAGCAAAAAATACGCAAATTTAAGGCTTCGATCTTGAGTTCCGGTCACGATATTCCCCTCGCTTCATGGATGTCTCGGCCCACACAATCGATACAGCGCGAAGAATAACTTCTCGACAGCAGTTCGGTATCCAACAATGTTTCCGACCCCCGCGTGAAACTCCAAGGAAGCGGTTTCGATCCTATCAATTAGGAGGATTAGATGGCTTCAACGGTCTGGCGCGGATACATCACATTCGGCCTCATTACGATCCCGGTCCGTTTGTTTCGGGCCGCGCGCGCGGAGCGGGTGAGTTTACGCCGCTTATATAGGGCCGAAGCGCCGTCAGAAGACGAGCCCGAGTCCGAACCTGAGCCCGTCGCTTCCCGATCCGTTAAGTCTTTGCTCCAGAAAGCGCGCGAAACTGAACCGGAAGTCGAGTACGAACCGCCGCCCACTTCGTTAGCACCGGTCCAACAAGTCTCCGTGCGAAGAGGTTCTGACGAGCCTCTTTCAACCCAATCCGTGGTGAAGGGTTACGAGTATGAAAAGAACCGCTTTGTGGTGGTGGAGAAAGAAGAGCTGAAGAGTCTCGCTCCGAAGACCTCCTCGGGCATGGAGATTCAGGAGTTCGTGGCCCTTTCGGAAATCGATCCGGTTTACTTCGAAACCTCTTATTACGTCAGTCCGGAAGAGGCGGGCGAAAAAGCCTATGCGCTGCTGTATCACTCCATGCAAACTACCGGCTTGGTGGCGATCGCTCAATTTGCCATGCACAGCCGTGAGCATGTTGTGGTTCTCCGCCCCGGGAAGAAAGGACTCCTGGCGCACACCATGTTCTTCGTTTCGGAGGTGCGATCAGACGAAGAATACGCGGCGCGTACGAACACGGTTTTGGATAAGGAACTCACCCTTGCCGAAACACTGATAGGTTCTCTAACCGCGGCGTTTGAGCCAGAGAAGTATCGCGATACCTATCGAGAGCGTCTGGAGTCGATGATCGCGCAAAAGGTAAAGGGACAAGCGGTGACTGCTGTGGCCGCTCCGGTCAGACCTGCGGAAGTGGTAGACATCGCCGACGCGCTGCGGCGCAGCCTGGCAAATCTCAAAAAACCGGCCAAGTCGGAGACCATCGACGTAGAGCCGAACAGCGCGGGCGCGTCTAAGCCCAAGCGGTCCGCGCGGGCCAGCGGAGCGAAATAGACCCGCGTTTTGCTAGTTGCTGAGCCTGATCTGATAACGAACAGAAGCAAGCCCAGAAGCCGCCCGCTTAAGGTGGCGGATTCTTGAGTCAAGACCGCTTTGGGAAGGCCAAGTAGCTCTCACCGGGCGGGCTGCGGCTGTTCTGATGTCGCGGCAACAGGCGCTGCGCTGAGATAACGCACGATGCCGCGCGAGTCGCGCAGCCAGTGCTGCACAATCAATTCGATCTTGATATTCGACCCCGGCGAACTGATGCGCAAAGCGCCGGCATTTCTCTCTTCCGGTGATAACGGCTGCTGGGCGCCATCATTGACTCGAATAGCCGCATACACCGCTTCGCGCGTCTGCTCCGCAGGCCATGTGACTACGACACTTGAGTTTGCGGCTTGAATGGTAACCGGGACAATCGGGGAGGGAAGTTGCCGATACGCCCAATAGCCAACTCCGCAGCCCAGCGCCGCAGCAGCGAACAAAATCATGAAGAGACGCGCGGTATAGGACGCGCCATCCCGTTCTAGCTCCGCCTTGCCGCCCCGCGTCGAACGCCTTCGCTTGATCTCGCTAATGGAGGGAAGATCTGCCTCGCGAGGTATTGTCGTGAGAACAGTAGTTGCGTCGTTCTCCGACTCCTCCGGCGAGCTGGGCGGCAACGGGCGAACTTCGGGCCGGATACTACTCAACCCCGCTCGTATCGGCGGCACGTCACCGCTTTCATTCGGTCCCGGCGGGACAGGCACCGATAAGCTCGGGCCTTCAGGTTCGTACTCGTCCTCAGTTTCATCCGCTAGGGCGGGTGCCGGCGCAAGGGGCTTTTGCGCCGGAGCAGCAATGGAAGCAACTGGACTCTCTCCGCCGCGACCCGGACGTCCCGGAAGCGGCAGGATGATCGCGTCTGTTGTTCCGTCTCGCTCCACGCGTCCGTCTGCATCCCGCACCAGAAATGCGAACTTAGTCGCCTGGAAGCGCTCCGGCCTAACGAGAAGGGTAAATTGGCGGCGCCCGGGAAAGAAACGGTCGAAGATAGCCGCTTCTCTATCAGTCATGTGTAGAGGGGTTCGCGTATGGGCGACAAACCAGCCGACAATCTCTAATCCGGCCAAGTCCGGATCGGATCCGTAGTTCTCGATCTGCTGCCCTAACTCCTCCAGGTCGCGCTCGGAAAGTTTAAAACTCGGGCCGGTGGCATGCTCGCAGGCAATCGGTCGAGAAGCCTGAACATGGATCGCTTCCCCGTCCGTGCGGCCGAACAGAAGGCCACCCACCTCAATGCCGCCATGCGGGATGCGCCGGTAGCCTTCGGTGACTTGAAAATCAATTTCGTGGAATACTTCCAGCGAGTAGTTGATTGTGACGGACTGGTCCGGAGAACTCCAGAACGCGTAAGCGGCTTCTGTGTCCTTAGACGTCATGACGATCGGCAGCCGGCCAACTCAGGCGTCCCCAAAAGCGATATGGTCCCCGTTTCGTCCGAATCACCGGTTTCTGCCTCCAGGCCGTAATAATAAGTAACGGCTCCCATGGCCAAAAAGATGACAATGATCAATGCCATCCAACGCGCCGTGCGAATGGTCCACAATGACTCCTCAGAGACTATTTCGGACGTATAGAGCACGAATGAGAGCGCCAGGGCGATACCCAGGCCCAATTTCCATCCCCAATGCATCAGGTCCAATGCCGCCTGCCCGCCAACTTCCGACCAGACCGTAAAAATAGCTACCAGCGCGATCAGAAACTCGAACGCATAGACAAGGCGCAGCAGTCTGGGAGTCATCCTGAAAGCACTCTCATTCTACAGTGGAGATGTTGATTATGATGCGAAGCGCTACAAGCATTCCGGAGGCCCGTACTCCGCTCAGATTCAGGCTCTCCCCGAGTCTGTGGCGATGAAAGCCACATTGGACGGGATTGAGCTTCACCTGGCTCATCCCGACGAGATCAACGTCACTTGGGTCGGACAGGAAGAATCGATGCGTCAGCTTCTGGCCGCATGGATGGTGCTCAACGACCAGGATGTTGCCATGAACCCGCGGCTGCTGGGCAAACCCGGCGTGGGCAAGACAACCATGGCCTACGCGGCAGCGCGCCGATTAGGGCGAGAAGTCTATATCATGCAGGCGACCGTGGATACCCGCCCGGAGGATCTATTGGTTACGCCCGTCATCGAAGGCACAGCTCGTCTCAAATATGTGGCATCTCCGCTGGTGACGGCCATGATTCGAGGCGCTGTAGCCATTCTGGACGAAGGCAACCGGATGAGTGAAAAGAGCTGGGCGAGTCTGGCTCCGCTGCTCGATAACCGCCGCTACGTCGAGTCTATTGTGGCGGGGCTAAAGATCAAAGCGCACCCGGATTTCCGGCTGGTCGCCACTATGAACGACGACTCCTCCACGTTCGACCTTCCCGAGTACATCCACTCCCGGCTTCAGCCGCAAATTCTCATCGACTTTCCGGAGCGTGACGAGGAACTCGCTATTTTGCGCGCGAACCTGCCTTTCTCGCCCGACGACGTGCTGCAATACGTGACCGATTTCCTTCAGCAAGCCCACGCTGCGGACGAAAGCTACACGGTGCGCGACGGCTTAAACATCGCGCGCTACGCGCTCAAAATGCAGCACGAGACGGGACATCCGCTGCGCCTGCTTTTGGCTGCATCTATCCGCTCCATTCTGGGGGAAGAGGCCGTTCGTTACAGTCTGCGAAGGTAGATGGTCAGGCATGCAGGACGAGAACTCAGCAGCCGGTACGATTAGCCGGGGAAATATCACCTACTTCCCGGTGGTTCCGGGCCGGTTGGAATTCGCTTCCCGCCTGAGGCGATTCCTGTTAGAGCAGCGTCCTTCGGTAGTTGCCATCGAGCTTCCATCTACGCTGGATCGGGAATACGGCAAAGCGGTGGCGCGCATGCCGAAGATGTCGGTCATCCTCATTCCGCCGGAAAATGACGACGATGAGGACGCCGCCACCTATATTCCGGTCGAGCCCGGAGATCCTTTCGTAGAAGCGCTCCGAACCGCGGCTGAATTAGGGGCGGAGGTGATGTTGCTTGAGCCGCCGACTCTCGCCAAACCGCACGTTTCCGATACTTACCCGGATCCGTTCTCACTGGAACTGATTGGGATAGAGCGTTATGTGGAAGCCTATCGCGTGCACCCGCAAGCGCGCAACGAACTGGCCGAAACGCATGCCGCGGGGATGGCTTGGAAGCTACAGGGCGCAGACCCTCTCGCACGCGTGTGTGTTGTTCTTGCTCTCAACATGCTGGACCCGGTCCTGGACGCGATGGAGCAACCACAAGAGGAGCCGCCGGTTCCGCGCACGAAACTCTTCCATTCGGCCGAGCTCTTCAATCTGCATCCTGACTGCCTGGCCGAAATCACTTCCGAGCCGCCGTTCTACCAGGAACGTTATGAGGCTAAGCGAACTGAAGAGGGCGGCCATGTAATCGAGCGCAGCCGCTGGCAATTGGAGTTGTTGCGTGAAGCGGAACGAGAGTACGAGATCAATACCGGCGAAAAAATCGCATCTTGGCAGCGATTGTCTATGGCCAAGTTCACGCGCAATCTTGCCCTGCTGGACATGCACCTGTTGCCCGGCGTTTACGACCTGACACTCGGAGCCCGTTCCATCGTGGACGACAACTACGGGTATGAGGTCTGGCAAGTAGCGAACCGGTACTCGGTACAGCCCACCGAAGACCCTCCTCTTGAGACGTTGAACATCTCGGGCGATGCCGTATGGTTGCGTACGCGCAAGCTGCGGATCAGGCGCAGGCTGCCTCGGATGAAGCAGATTCTGAAGCCGCGGGGGTTGAAGGCGCGCAAAACGGAGCAGTCAAAAGGCCAATGGGCTCGGGAAACCACTGGAAACTCTATCTGCTCGTACCCGCCTGAAGACCTGACGATCGAGAACTATGGCCGCTTTCTGAAGCGCTATTCGAAAAGTATCGTTTCTGAAGAAAAATCGCGTGTAGAACCCTTTACCACCTCCATGCTGGACGGAATCGATTTCCGTGAGACTATCCGGAACTGGCACAAAGGCGAGCTGTTTGTTCGCGAATTGGGCAAGTTCTCTGGTGAAATTGGGGCGCTACTGATCATTTTTGATGAAGATCGCGACGACAAATATCGCTATCTGACTACCTGGCTAGGTGAGCACCAAAACGAATCAGACATGGCATTCTATTCGACCTTTCCTTTCGACCACATCGTTGGGCCGGGTATTGGACGAGCCGAATACGGCGGCCTGCTGATGACCCTCCCTCCGCGCCGCATGTATGACGTCTGGAATGACGCGGACTACGAGCATGCCGAATCCAAACCCGAACGGTTGCTGATGGCCGCACTAGACTATTCGGCGGAACGGCATGTTCTCTATATAGCGGCGAAGCCGCCGAGAAGTATTTTTCGGCAGCTTGCGGCTCGGAGTAATCGCAAGATCATTTATATTCCGCTTGGTCAGCTCTCACCGGCTAAGTTGAAGAAAATTCGAGTTGTACATGTCCTCGATAGCTACGCCCGGCGCGCTGACGCCAAACAGTACATCTGGTAAAAATGCTAGCCGTAAGCAGAAAGCGTGTCTATAACGAGCTTTTTTCCATAACGCCCCTCAACTTTCCCCTCCCGCGCGCCGATCAAGTTTTAAGAAGGGAATACGTTGCTGCTGTCTCAGAGGCGGTTACCATCGAGCCGGACTTGGCTTTACTGCCTTCGCGCCTTTAGCGCCGTTACCTTGACGACGAACACCTTACGAATAGTCCAACGAGCCTTGCTCGTGACTCTTGTCTTGGCAATTGGTGCCACCCAAGCGTTAGCAAGCCTTGATCCCTCGAAATCGCTTCATCAGTATCTCCACCAGACATGGACTACAACGCAAGGCCTGCCACAAAATTCCGCCCTGGCAATCGCCCAAACAGCCGACGGCTATCTGTGGCTGGGCACTGAAGAAGGACTTGTGCGCTTCGATGGTGTCAACTTCACCATCTTTGACAAGCGCACCTCCGGACTGAACGCCAACATCATACAAGCGCTACTGGTCGATCGCGATCAGAACCTTTGGATCGGGACTACTGCCAACGGGCTGTTTTGCCTCAAAAACGGCAAATTCACCTCCTACGGGGTGAAGAACGGGCTAAGTAACAACAACGTACAGGCCCTCTATGAAGACGAGAACGGCGTGCTCTGGATTGGAACGGATGGCGGAGGTCTCATTCGTAGGAAAAATGGCTCATTCCATGTCTTCACGAAAACAGATGGCTTGGCCGATAATGCGGTCCTCGCCATCACCGGAGACAGACACGGCACTCTGTGGGTCGGTACGCACGGCGGCTTGAGCAAGTTCCACGACGGACGGTTCACGCGCTTCGGGGTGCAACAAGGGCTCGGCAGCGACTATGTGCGCGAGGTTTTCGTTGATAGGCAGGGCATTCTGTGGGTGGGCACCAACGACGGCCTATGTCGGATGAGCCCAGCCGGAGAGATCATTCGCTTCAGCATGGCGGAAGGTCTTCCCGCAAATGCAATCCGCCGGCTGTATGAAGACCGGGCTGGGACGCTCTGGCTCGGAACGGCTGGCGGAGGATTATGCCGCTACGCGCACGGCCGCTTTGAAGCTTACAACGACAAGAGCGATACTCTCGGTGCTGACATTTCCGCACTGATCGAAGATCGTGAAGGCAACTTGTGGGTCGGTACCGGTGGCGCCGGGTTGAGTTGCCTGCGAGCGTCAACCATAACAACTCTCTCGAGACAGGACGGCTTGGTCAGTAACAACACGCTTGGTGTGTACCAGGATGATGATCAGAGTTTTTGGATCGGCTCCGATAAAGGCCTGATGCACTTGCGCGATGGGAAAGTGGAGAGTTATTCCACCCAGAACGGGCTGCCCGACAACTTGGTGTTCACGATGACCAAGGACCACGAAGGAGCGATTTGGCTCGGAACACAAAAGGGAATAGCGCGGTTTTTGAAGGGAAAGATCACGACGTTCGGCCTTAACGAAGGTATGAACGTCAGCACTGTCCTGTGCCTATTTACCGACCGCAAGGGCAATGTTTGGTCGGGAGGCCGCGGTGGACTAAGCCGCTACACCGGGAGTGGCTTTGTCAATTACACAACTCGCGACGGCTTGTCCAACAACCTCGTGCATTACATCTATGAGGACCAGCAAGGCAGCCTCTGGATTGGTACGGCCGGAGGCCTGAATGAGTTCAAGAACGGCAGATTTCGTAGTTTCACCACACGGGACGGGTTGGCGAGTGACTGGATCTGGTCTATTCTCGGCGAAGCGGACGGAAGCCTTTGGCTAGGCACAAACGGTTGTATTGCACGTTTCCGCAACGGTAAATTCGTCAACATCACCAGCGAAAAAGGTCTCCCCGATGACTCCGTACTGAACATTGTCGACGATCACCTTGGCCGCTTTTGGATGAGCTCCAACAAAGGTGTATTCAGCGTCAGCCGCTCGCAATTGAACGACTTGGCCGACGGTCAGATAAGCCGCATCACGCCCACCGTGTATGGAATTGCCGATGGGATGAAGAGCATAGAATGCAACGGAGGCTTTGAGAATTCAGCCTGGCGGGCAAAGGACGGACGTATCTACTTCCCCACCAGCGGCGGCGTTTCGATCGTCGATCCGGCACACCTGGTCAAAGCAGACCGGCCAGCACAGGCTTTAGTCGAGCGCATCCTCGCTGACAATCGACAAGTTGATCCATACAAGCCCGTTATCGTGCCGCCGGGGAAAGGACAACTCGAGTTCCAGTTTACTGCTCCCAGCTTTATCGCACCCGAGAAGTTGCAGTTCCGCTACATGCTCGAAGGCTTCGATAAAGATTGGACCTCCGCCGGTACTCGGCGCGTCGCCTACTACACAAACATCCCGCATGGTGAATACCGCTTTCGCGTGCGTGCGGGAATGAACGACGAGTGGGGTCCCGCGGGTGAGAGTGTCAGCCTTACCTTACAACCCCACTTTTATGAGACCGTTACTTTTAATATCGTTCTCGTCCTTATTGGCGCCAGCGTGTGTGCAGGCATATACCGCCTGCGCGTCAATCAACTGAAAGTCCGTGAGAGAAAGCTGGTTTCCCTCGTCAACGAACGCACCTCGGCTTTGCAGGAAAGTGAGCGCCAATTGCGGCGTTCACGGGATGAACTGGAGGTCCGCGTCCGTGAACGCACCATGGAATTGGTGAACGCAAACAACGCACTTGAAGAAGAGATCTCAGTCCGTCGCCAAACTGAGGAGCAATTGATTCTCGCAAAGGATGCCGCTGAAGCCGCCTCTCGCGCCAAGAGCGACTTCTTAGCCAATATGAGTCACGAGATCCGGACTCCCATCAACGGAATCCTCGGCATGACGGATGTAGCCTTGAGCACCGGGCTGGATGAAGAGCAGCGTGAGTATCTTGAAATTGTAAAGTTTTCGGCTGATTCGCTTCTAGGCATCGTAAACGATATTCTCGATTTCTCGAAAATTGAAG
Organism: Terriglobia bacterium; assembly: GCA_963758445.1. Taxonomy (GTDB): domain Bacteria; phylum Acidobacteriota; class Terriglobia; order Bryobacterales; family Bryobacteraceae; genus Bog-105. Next base: position 232,060 of record CAVWVR010000019.1, on the reverse strand, counting down.
CTCGCAAGCTGGCGTTGGATCAAACGCCCTTCGAGCTACGCAGTGCCGTGAGCGAACTTATACGGTCGCTGCAAATTCGGGTGCGTCAGAAAGGGCTGTATCTAAACTGCCACATTGCGGACAATGTGCCGAACGTTTTGCTTGGAGATCCGCTGCGATTGCGCCAGGTTCTTCTGAATCTGCTGGATAACGCCGTTAAATTCACAGTCTCGGGCGGCATATCGCTTTCTCTGATTCAGGACGGCATTTCAGATGGCAAGTCGATACTTCATTTCGCGGTTCACGATACCGGGATCGGCATACCTGCAGACAAGCAGAAAACCATCTTCGAGGCCTTCTCACAAGCCGACACATCATCCACTCGCCGTTATGGCGGGACGGGCCTGGGATTGACGATCTCGTACCAACTCGCAATCATGATGGAGGGACGTCTCTGGGTTGAAAGCGAGCCTGATAAGGGAAGCACGTTTCATTTCACCGCTAGTGTGGAGCAGTTGCCTTCCTTGAACGTTCCCGCCGCGACGTCCGAAGTGGCCGCCCCCGTTCGCACGTAGGCTTCGCCGCTACTTTCGGGAAAGGGGGACACCTATACCGCCGCTCTTCTGAGCCACAGCGTCCAATGCGAACGCGACCACCGAGTCGCCCATCTTACTCTTCATCTTTCCGTGGCCGCCGGCGCAGATAACGACGTACTGTTTACCTTGCCATTCATAAGTCATTGGCGTCGACTGTGCGCTCGCCGGCAACTCGGTTTCCCAGAGCTTCTTGCCGGTATCCGAATCGAACGCACGCAGATGCGGATCAAGCGTTGCGGCCGTGAAAACCAGTCCCGCGGAAGTTGCCATCGGGCCACCCAGATTCAGCGAGCCCTCCGGCCAGCCCTCGCCCGTCGAGCCAATCGGGGCTTGCCAGCGCAGCTTTCCCGTGTTCACATCGAAGGCAACCAGCGCACCCCACGGCGGCGCATTGCACGGTTGACCGTTCGGCGCCACCAGCCACTCCCGATGCATGGCGTAGGGAGTTCCACGCTGTCGGGCGAATTCTCCGCCCCACGCGGTCTCGGTTTGCTTCGCTTTATCTCGCGCGGCCTGCAAGTCTTCACGCGGGATAAGCTGTGCGATGGCCGCCACCCGATTCGTGTTCGCAAGCAGCAGATTTCGCGCCGGATCCCACGCCGCGCTTCCCCAATTTACGCCCCCCACGTTGCCTGGGAATGAGATCGTGCCTCGAACGCTTGGAGGCGCAAAAAGACCATCATTCCGCAAAGACTGAATCTTCGCGGCGCACCACTCCTTGCTCTGCGCATCCGAACCCCACGCTTCATCCGCTGTCAAGCGCTGCGGAACCATCGCGCTCCACGCCGGAGTGGGTTGACTCACCGACGCGTCCTCGCCCGGTATGTCACTCTTCGGAACTGCCCGTTCCTCCACCGTGTGAAGCGGCTTGCCCGTCGTTCGATCAAGCACGAACACGTTCCCGATTTTTGTCGTCACCGCAACCGCTGGACGGCCTTTGTATTCGATCAGGGTTGGTTGCGAGGGAACATCGAAGTCCCACAAATCGTGGTGCACAACTTGAAAGCCCCACACGAACGCGCCGGTGGATGCTCGCAATGCGACAACGGAGTTCGCCCACTTGTTATCGCCTGGACGCGTACCGCCGTAATAATCCGGGCTGGCGCTGCCCGTCGGGACGAAGACCAGATCGCGCGCAGCATCGACCGAAAACGTCGACCATGCATTGGCCGCTCCCGTCCGCACCAGCTGCTTTTCCGCCCACGGAATCGGATCCCATGTCCAGCGCAACTTGCCGCTGCGCACATCATATCCGCGAACAGTCCCGCGCGGCATATCCACAGCTCCGTTGTCCCCAATCGAAGACCCGGTAATGATCAGGTCTCCCACGATGACCGGCGCGGACGTCACTTGATAATCGCCGTGGAACTCCGGGCCGTACTGAACTCCGCGCGTCAGGTCTACCGTCCCGTGATCGCCGAAATCGTCACAAGGTTTGCCCATCTTGCCGTCAAGCGCAATCAGCCGCGCATCCATTGTGCCTTCGAAGATCCGCAGCCTGCATGGCGCATCTAACGCCTTAGGGTCGACCCACGCCGACACGCCGCGCGACGTCACTTCCGAATAGTCCTGAGACCGATCGATAGCCGGATCGTATTTCCAGCGCTCAGCCCCGTTGGCGGGATCTAGCGCGATCACTTGATTGAACGGAGTACTCAGATACAGCGTCCCCTCCACCAGAATCGGCGTTGCCTCAAACGCTGCTTTCAGGTTGAGATCGGTCTTCGGTTTTAGAGCGCCCGTGTGATAGGTCCAGACCGCTTTCAGCTTCGCCACGTTCTCACGCGTGATCTGGTTCAGAGAAGCAAAGCGCGTTCCCGCTGCGTCACCTCCATACACGCTCCAAATCTGATCAGACGCGAAGCTCAGTCCAGCTACTAACAACGCAAAAGGAACAATGATCTTCACACTTGCATTTTGCGTCAGTTCACGAGTGATTGCAGCAAACACCGCACGATTTACCGGCCCGAACTGCTAAATTCGGAGCTATGGGTTCACCGGGGGCGTCTGATACTCTTCAGCACCCCGCGACAATAGGTCAAGGATGTCGGATTTGCTCGAGTGGCGGCCCGCACTCGGCTTACGTTGTCCGAGAAATGATGTTCGGAACGCGAGATACATTCGAATATTTCGAGTGTAGATTGTGCGGATGCCTTCAAATTGGTGACTTTCCGCAAGACGCTTCCCGTTATTATCCAGCCGGCTATTATGCGCACAGCGTTTCGCCCGAAGCGAAATATGCAGGAGGGCTACGCTCGTACGCCCTTAACCAGCGCAACCGATACGCAGTGTTTCACCACGGGTTAATCGGGCGCTTTCTATGTGACCGGATTCCCGAACCGGGCTTATTGGCACTTCAGGAATTAAGCCTTTCTTCCGAAGCTTCCATTCTTGACGTTGGATGCGGCAACGGTCTGCGGCTATACGCACTGCGTCAGATTGGCTTCCAACATCTGCTTGGAATTGATCCGTTCATCCAAGAGGACAAGACTTATCGCAACGGTCTGTCTATTGAAAAGAGAACCATCGAGAACGTAGCAGGCTCTTGGGACGTCATCATGTTTCATCATGTGTTTGAGCATATCGACGATCCTCTCGGGGCGCTGATCCGAGTGAAGCACTTGCTGAAGCCTTCGGGGTCGTGCGTTTTGCGAATACCGACCGTCAGCTCATTTGCATGGCGGCATTACAGAACGGATTGGGTGCAACTCGATGCTCCTCGTCACCTCTTCCTCCATTCCCGGGGAAGTATCGAACGGTTGGCAAAAGCTGCTGGATTGCGCCTTTCGCTGGTACGTTATGATTCGGGGGCATTCCAGTTCTGGGGGAGCGAACAATATCGCAGGGATATACCTTTGAGGGATCCACGGTCATTCGCGGAAACCGGTCGTTTCGACCTCTTTACGAAAGCTGAAATCAGCGAATTCGATCAAAGGGCGATACGTCTAAATGCTGAAAACGACGGGGATGCAGCGGCATTTTACCTCCGGCCAATGTAGCTAACCCCACACAGAGCTGATTTTATGCTCTAATAGTACTAATGCGTTTCGAGCTGTCAGAAGCCACAGGTATAACCGAGTTGAGTAGCACTCACGAGTACGATTCTCTGGCATCCCAGGAGATCAGCATCATCTTCAAACACAGCCCCACTTGCCCGACAAGTCTGTGGGCGCACCGGGAAGTCTCGCGATTCTGTCAGACACAGCCGCAAGCGCCGGTCTATCTCATCTCGGTTCGCCGTCAGCGCGAAGTGGCTCGTCACGTCGCCGAACGCACCGGCGTGCGCCACGAATCTCCGCAGGTTGTTGTCCTTCGTCGCGGCGATGTGCTCGCGTTCGCTTCCCACGACGCCATCACGGCCGAATGGATCGCCTCCACCATCTCCTCACACTCAGTTAGCCAGTAACTCCAAGACTCCAGCGCTTAACGGCGCAACATCCTGGTAACTTGAAGAGATGTTGAAGACGGAAAGCATTCGCATCGCCCCTCCGAAGCGCCTTCTCTACGGACCAGGTCCGTCTATGGTGGACCCGCGCGCCTACGAAGCCATGGGCCAAGCCGTTGTGGGCATCCGCGATGCCTATTTTCTTGAGATTATGGCCGAAATCCAACTCGGTCTCCGCAACGCATTGGGCACGAGAAATCCCGCAACTTTCCCGATTCCCGGAGGCGGCGGCGCCGGTATGGAAGCGGCTATCACGAACTTTGTCCTGCCCGGCTCCAAGATCGTCATCTTTGCAGCCGGTCTGTTCGCGGATCGTATGACGATAATCGCCCGTCGGCAGCGCGCCGAGGTGGTTCGCTGCGAAAAGCCTTGGGGCGAAGTTTTCACGGCAGAAGAAGCCGAAACCATCATTCGACGTGAACGCCCCGACGCCGTCGGTTTTGTTCAGGCCGAAACCTCAACCGGCGCGTATCAATCGGGCCGCGCCATCGCCGCTGCCGCTCGCAAAGTGAACGCCTTTGTCATCGCGGACTGTGTCACCTCGCTCGGCGCCATGCCCGTCGAGCTCGATTCTGTCGGAATCGATGTCGCCTACAGTTGCTCGCAAAAAGGTTTGAGTTGTCCCGCAGGATTGTCGCCCGTTTCCATGTCGCCGCGCGCTTATGACTGGCTGCAGAAGCGGCCGGAGGAACTCTATACCTGGTATCTCGATCTCAGCCTCATCAGCAAGTATTTCGAACCTGCCCACGCCTATCACCACACTCCCTCTCCGCCGCTCTACTACGCCATGCATCAAGGTCTCGCGGTCATTGAAGAAGAAGGATTGCAAAACCGGTGGGCACGTCACCAGCGCGCTAATCAGCGCCTGCTGGCTGGTCTGCACGGTCTGGGTTTTGAGCCGTTCGTCAAAAATCCGGAGACCCGTATCTGGCACTTGACCACTGTCATCCCGCCCGCAGGTGTGGATGAAGCCGGGTTGCGAGACAAGCTTCTGAGTCGCTATAACATCGAAGTTGCATCCGGTTTAGGGCAGCTTTCGGGCAAGATCCTGCGCATCGGCACGATGGGACCGCTCGCGACCGATGAAAACGTCGACTTCCTGCTCGATGCTATTGAAGATTGCCTGCTCTAGAACGCGATGTCTTCGGACTTCCTCATCCAACTCGGCCCCTCGCAGTTGCAACTGCTGAAGGGTGACATCACGAAAATCGCGGTGGATGCGATCGTGAATGCGGCCAATTCATCGCTTGCGGGCGGAGGGGGTGTGGACGGCGCCATTCATCGCGCGGGTGGACCTGAAGTCATGCACGAACTCAACGCTGTTGCAGACCAAATCGGCGGACGCTGCGAGACCGGTCAGGCGGTAGTGACAAGCGCCGGTCGGCTCCCGGCAAGATACATCTTCCACGCCGTTGGGCCGCGATACCGCGACGGCAAACACGGCGAACCGGAGCTTCTGAAGTCTTGTTACGAAACCTGTCTGCGCTTAGCGGCGGAACGTGACATAAAAACCATCAGCTTTCCCTCTATCAGCACCGGCATCTACGGCTATCCACTCGAAGAAGCTGCCGAAATTGCTATTCGAACGGTTGTCACCTGGCTGCGAGAACATGCTGATCCCATCCGCACCGTAAAACTTGTGCAGTTCAGCGATCACGACCACTTGGTCTACCGAGAGCTCGCCCAAGCCTTGCATGCACGCGCTGCGTCCGCGCCAGGCAGCTAGTTAGAGCGCAGACCGGCAGATCGGGCAAAGCTCCGCCCAGGCAAAGTCGGCATGCTCAGCCGATTGTTCTGCTTCGGGCTCGGGCTCGGGTGCGGAGGAGTGGGGATTTAGCGGCTGGCGGAGACGACCCGGTAAAGAGTCTTGACCGAGGAGAGGGGTTCCGGGTGGGGAAAGGCGGGAATCTTCGACTCGAGGATTTTGCGGACAGTCTCAGCAAAGGGTGCGACTGTGTTGTGGCGTGAAGTGGCGTCGAATTCGCGAACCAAGTGTATGAAATCGTCGTCAGAAAGCGGGATTTCGACACGCCAGGTGCGCCTTAACTCGTCCTTCGACAGGCCTTCGCTATAGATGCGTCCAGCGAGCCGCATGCGGATTGTATAGAATCCGAACTCGTGGCACGCGTGTTTCAAAACGGCCCAGCATTCGTCCGGACTTTGGGCGGAAGAAAGGCTGTCCTCTAGATTCCGCAGAGAAATGTGAGATCTGAGCAGCTTACGGAATGAGCCAGTCAGCAGCAGACGTCCGGCAGTGTTGAATTCAACATAGCCGAGACGTTGAATTCCGATCCAAACGGCTACACAAAAAATGATAAGCACGGGAACTTCGAAGCGGCCGGTTGCCATGGACAGCGAAAGTATGGCAGCGAGTGTTCCCACACCATATAAAAGCAGAGCAGTTCGGCGAGGTGTCAGTCCCCGTTCAAGCAGACGGTGGTGGATATGTCCACGATCAGCTCCAAAGATTGGTTTCCCGTGCAAGAAGCGGCGAACGATAGCGATGGCGGTATCCAGCAGCGGAATTGCCAGCGCCATAAGGGGAGCAGTCATACCAAGAATGGTGGCGGACTTTTGGCTCCAAAGGACACCGTAACAGCCAAGCAAAAACCCGATGAACAGGCTGCCGGAATCGCCGAGGAAAATGGTAGCGGGATTGAAATTGTAACGCAGAAAGCCAAGCAAACACGCGGCAAGTGGCACGGTCGCCAGCGCGAGGTCTATATTGTGCTGGAAAATGGCGGCGACAATCATGGTCGCGGTGGCGACTAAGCTGATCCCCGCCGCGAGGCCGTCAATACCATCCAAGAGATTGACCGCGTTGCTGCAGCCGACCAGCCAAATAATTGTAACGGGCAGAGAGACCCACCAAACTACGATAGGATCCCCGCCTATGCTTTGGACGCGCACACCAACGAAATAGGCGATGACTGCAGCCCCCACTTGTCCCAGGAACTTTTGCCAAGGGCGCAGTTTAAGCAAGTCGTCGAGCAAACCGGTCACAAAAACAAGTCCGGCGGCCGGGATCAATTTCCAAATGAGCGGAATTGCGTTCCAAACAATTATGCCGCCTTTCAGCCTTGCCACTAAGAGAAGGGCGAATGCCGCCACATAGGACAGAGCAATTGCGACCCCCCCGACGCGGGGAATCGGTCGCGCGTGAAGCTTTCGGACCTCATCTGGATGGTCGACAACCCCTAAACGCAGAAAGATTTCACGAACACAGGGGGTTACGAGCAAAGATAAAACGAATGCAACTATAGCAAGGAAAAGTAGCGCATACATAATGAATTACTCGCAGCGAAAGAAATTTTGGGAATTCGTTACAGGCGCGCCGCATCGTCTGGCGGGCGCCGCTAGCGTACACTAGCGAACAAGTTTAGAAGGCGCAGCGCCCCGCCGACAGAGACGTAACGCTGCAGTTTGACGAGATCTTTGAGGAACTTTTGCTCGACGGACTACTCGCCTGCTGGAACAAGCATTTGGCTCTCTATCCATTCGTAGGTCTTAGCCAATCCGTCTCGTAGTTTTATGGATGGCTGCCAGCCAAGATAGTTCTGAATTTTGGTGTTGTCGCTGTTCCGGCCGTTGACGCCTTTAGGTGCGTCAAGCTTATAATTGCGAGTCAATTTGACGTTGGCGATGTCCTCGACGATATCGACGAGCTGGTTGATTGTGACTAGCTCGTTGCTGCCGAGATTGATTGGCTCGCGTATATCGCTCTCCAATATCATCTGGGTGCCTTTCACGCAGTCGTCGATGTACATGAAGCTTCGAGTCTGGTTGCCATCGCCCCAGATCTCGATCTCGTGCCGGCCCGAGTTCTTGGCCTCAATCACTTTGCGGCAGATGGCGGCAGGAGCCTTTTCTCTCCCGCCCTCGTACGTACCCAAAGGTCCGTATACGTTGTGGTACCTGGCGACGCGGCATGGCAATCCGAAATCCTCTTCGAAGTGACGGCACATGCGCTCACTAAATAACTTCTCCCACCCGTATCCGTCTTCGGGAAGCGCTGGATAGGCATCCTCCTCTTTAAGAGGAACAACTTGCGCGCTCTTTTGCTTGTCGCCGTTGTAAACGCACGCGGAGGAGGAGTAGAAGAATCGCTGCACGCCTGCTTCCTTTGAGGCAAGCAGCAAGTGCGTGTTGATAAGAACGCTGAGCATGCACAAAGCTTTGTTGTTCTCAATGAAACCCATGCCGCCCATATCCGCTGCAAGGTTGATGACGACATCGGCACTTCGCACGGCGGTTTCGCAAGCTGATCTTTCCTGCAAGTCGAGAACAAGGTTTTCCACTTGCGGTGACCATTGGTACCACTCCTCCCTCCGCTTGCGATCGACCGCCCGAACAACATTCAGTTTCTGCGTCAGGAGATGGTTGACGAGATGTCCGCCGATAAACCCTCCTGCACCACAAACAACGATTTTCTGATTCGTAAGTTTCATTCTTAAGCGCTCTATTCGAATTTACAGTTGATTCGGAAGTAATGGGGCTGAAACAGCTTCCTGCTGGGATTGAGGGACATTGCTTTGAAGCACGCTTCGGAGTTCCTGATTGAAGCGGTCAAGGCACGCGTTCTTAGAAAAATGTTCCTGATAGATGCGATGGCAATGTCGCTTCAAAGATTCCAGGCGTTCGGGTTCGTCCACCAAGCTTCCCAACTCAGCCGCGATTTTACGCTCCTGGCCGGGAGGACAAACCCAGCCGAGGCCGTGCAAGCGAATCTGCTCGGCGATATAGGAGTCGTCGGCACCGATAAAGAGCACGGGCCGCCCGACCGCGAGTGCTCCAAAAAATTTCGAAGGGACTACCATCCCAGTCCACTCCGGCCGCAAGGACACGACGTGAATATCCGGCGCACTCAGCCGTGCCAACAAACGCTCCTGTCGCGCGAAAGGTTCAAAGGAAATGTTGCAGTCTTGTTGCGTTACCGCGGCGCGCACCTGGTCGGCGCAATTTCCCCGTATGCTAAAGGCGAAATGCGAATCGACATCTTTCATCTCACGTGCGATCGCTAATAGCGGTTCATAGGAGTGGGCGCGTCCAAAGTTACCGGAGTACATCAGCGCCAGTCGAGTGTTGCCGAAAACTGCTCGTCTCTCTTCTGGATCGGTTTCAAGCGGCTCTGCGGGTTCTGCCAGGGCCCACGGTGGCATTGTGGAGGCCCTGACTTCACTCCCGTAAGCAGAAAGTCTGGCCCGCATGCAGCTTCCAATATCCGCAATCATGTCAAACCGTTTGTAAGCTGCTCGCATGAGCAACTTCAATAACATTAGCGGTCTGCCGGGCTTTAGAAGGCCGTCCGCAACCGCTGCTTCAGGGTAGAGGTCAAAGCACCAATGGACAGTTTTTGTTTTGCGGCGAATGAGCTTCCAGGGAATGGCGACTGTTGGGCTAAGGATGGGATCTGTTCCGATAATAACCGCATCAGGGCGGTACCTAAAAGCACTTAGTGACCACGCAGAGAGCATCCAGGCACAGTTCATCAGACGGCCCCAATTTGCTGATTGCGGCAAGGCGGGGCGCCAGACGCGATGGATTTTGATGTCCGCGTGAGTGCTGCGCCTCGGGTACCGTGTGGCACTGTTGCGACAGCTACGGTTGCAAGGCAAAGCCGTCACCTGCCACCCGCGTTCTTGCAATCCCTCGGCAAGATCAGTCAGGTGGGTTGCGCTGACAACATCGTCAGGGTGAAAGTATTGATAAAGGACGAGAACGGAAGGCACGGTTCTAAGAGTTGGCCTCAATTGGGGACGCCCGCAGCTCATTTACATTCATGCGTCGGCATTTTCTAAAAACGGCCGGGTTTCCGCCATGTATTTCCCAAGCTGGAATGCTCTTGAAAACAACACTACCCGCCACGGCTATTCCGCCCACTCCAACGCAAACACCCGGAAGTATGGAGCTCTTGGCACCAATCCAGCAGCCACGGCTTAAGAGGATCGGTGCCAGTTTGAGGCCGAAGGTCTCATCACTCCAATCGTGATTGCCGGTGCACAGGTAAACACCTTGTGAAAGACATACATTGTCCTCGATCTCAATGTCGCCAACGTTGTCTATCCAGGAGTCTTCGCCGATCCAGACATGATCGCCGACCTTCAGACGCCAGGGGTACTTTATTCGAACTCCCGGCTTGATTATGACGTTCCTTCCGACTTTCGCGCCGAACAGCCTCAAAATAAAACGCTTAGCTCCATAAGACGGGAGAAAGGAGGACCGGACCAAAGGAAATCCCAGGAAGTACCACCCAAGCTGAACGATCTTCGTGCGACCCGGATGATACCAGCTGTTGTCGTACAGTTCCAGCTTTACCGGGCCGAGACTCTCACCGGTTCCCACTGCGCCTCCTGGGCATCCAGCTTCTTTACGATCATGTCAAGAACACGAACAGTTTCGCGTCCGTCTTCGGCGGGCACCGGCGAAGGTGCGCCTTTCCGAATCGCGTCGACGAACCTGTTGAGCAGTACATCGTGCGTACTCGTGTGTTTTCCAGTTATCAAGCGAAAAGCGCTATGCACCGCGTTTCCAACCAATTGCGCCGATTCTGAAAGCAAAGATAGGCCTGCCTTTGCAGGCGACAGCTCAGTGCGATTGTATTTGACGATCGAAAGATCCTCCAAATCCAGCTTCAGGATGCCGGTGCTTCCCAGAATATCCACTTTCGCCGACCATTGGTTTGTGCTGTACGAAAGCACAATCGAGGAGATTGCGTTATCGCCGATCAAGTCAATCCGGTAATCTTCACACCGCGACCATGGATAATCCAGAATCTTTAGAGTGGATACGTTGACGTCCCGGATGGGACGCATGAACGCCAGGGTCATGTAAGCGATGTGAGGGCCGGTCTCGCCAATCACGCCACCTGGCAGCTTATGAGCCCAGTGGTTCTCCTTTGAGGTCATATAGTCGGCGGGCGTCGAAAGGAAAATACGCATCCCGCGAAACTCGCCAATGGCACCGGCCGCTACTAATTCACGGGCCTTTTCAAATGGGTAATAAAACAAGTCGCTGTGTCCGGCGCAAACCTGGACGCCGGCATCCTTCGCGGCCTGAACAATTTTGTCGCACTCTGCGACCGTCATGGCCATCGGCTTCTCGATCATCACATTAGAACCGTTTTGACAGGCCAAAACAGCCAATTTGACGTGCGTCTGCGGGGGCGTGCAGATGTCTACAATATCGGGCCGTTCCTTATCGAGCATCTCGGCGAGATCTCCATAGGCTTTCGGAATCCCGAATTTTGAGGCAGCCGTTTTGGCCCCATCTAAATTGAGGTCGCAAATGGCGGCCAGTTCGACTTTACCTCGCGCTCGCATAAAAGCCGGAATATGTTTCTTCTGGGAAATCAGCCCGGCACCTACAACTACGGCCTTAAGTTTTGACATGTATTGACTCCAAATGAAAGTAGTTCTTTACCTTGTGACAGCGTCCAGCGGGTAACATGGGTTCGCCCGCTAAGCTCAAAAATTCAGCCGGTTCATTACCGGCCGCGGCAGCGCTCGAACGGCCACCATAATCCATCGCCACATGCGCGGTGCGTAAATCACCGGCTGCTCGCGTTCCAATCCGGCAATGATCGCCTTCACTGCGCGTGCAGCTGAGACCTTAAGCGGCGACGCCGGCAAATGCGCGGTCATTGGTGTGTCCGCCATTCCCAGCTTGATATCGGAAACGCGCAATCCATTGCTCGCATGCTTGTGATCCAGGCCCTGCAAAAAAACCGACAATCCCGCCTTAGCGGAACCATATACAAAGTTCCGTTTCCGGCCGCGGTCCCCCGCCACGGACGTGATTACCGCAACGTGCCCGCCGCGCTCGCTCATTCGCCTGGCAAGCAACGCACTAAGATGCGCGGCGCTCACGAAATTCGTCTCCAGGAGCCGCAAGAGTGTCTCTGGGTCTTCGGCTGCCTCATTTTCCGCAAGAACCCCATATGCGACGAACGCCAGATCGACACCGCCAAAAAACTCCCAGGCACGCTCCATGATTGAGGCCTGGCCGGCCGTGTCGCACAAATCGCCCACGATGCAAGCCGTCTCCGCACCGCGCGCTCGAAGATCTGCGGCAACGCCGTCCAGGCGTTCTGAGTTTCGCGCCACTAGAACCAGTTGACACCCTCGCTCCCCCAGCCGCCTACCGAATTCCTGAGCGATTGCGGACGTGGCGCCGAGTATCAAAACCCGCTTGTGTTCTAACTTCACTTCTCGGTAACTCTTCTCCAGAACGAAGAGCTGAAGCGCGGATCAACGTACGGCAGCAATTGTTCCCATTGCGGATAGAAGCTTCGGAAGTGCGGTCCCGACATTCTCGCATCCTTGGCCGGGTACAAACGCCCGCCAACTTCCGCAACAATGTCATCCATTCGTGTCAGCACATCCAGCAAGCTGCGATCATACGGAAAATCCAGAGCGATGGTGATTCCGGGGCCCGAGAATGACAGCAATCCCGCCCGCGGATGATCTCCCATAATCTTCATAACTGTAAGGAACGAGCCGCTCCCGGACCGTGCCGCGGCCTGCAAGATTTCTCGCGCTGCTTCCCTACATTTTAACGGGATCAACGCCTGCCACTGAATCATCCCCTCCCGCCCGTAGATTCGGTTCCACTCACCGATTGCATCCAAGGGATAAAAGAACGGCTCCAGCGGTACCGTCGCGCATGTACGCTTTGCGGCCTTTGATCGATAGTAAACCGTGTTGAACAACTTCAACGTGTAGCGGTTCAACGGTTGAATGGGCAGCTCAAACGGAACCCGGAACTTAGGTGCTACGGGCAGTGGAGCGCCTTTCATTTGCGCGTTGGTGTTATGGTTGCCACGAATAAAATGGCCACGCCCCAACTGCCGCGATGCCAGCGAGTCCACCCATGCGACCAGATACTCATACCTGCTCTCCGACTCGGCGCTGAGGGCGAAAAACTCGTCCAAATTCCCATATCGGATGGTTTCGCTATCAATCCACCTATTCACCACCGGCTTTAATTGCACTTCCGCCCACTCGATCAGACCGGTAAGTCCCAGACCGCCGATGGTGGCGTGAAACCAATCCGGGTTCTCTTCAGCCGAGCAGATCAGGCGCGAACCGTCGCTGCGGCACAACTCGAAACGAAGGATGTGATTTCCGAGCGTGCCCGCGTGATGGTGATTTTTTCCGTGGACGTCGTTGGCTATTGCACCGCCGAGCGTCACGAACCTCGTTCCCGGCGTGACCGGTAGAAACCAGCCTCGCGGGAGAGCGAATTCCAAGATAGCGTCGAAACTGATTCCGGCCTCGGCGGTGAGCCGGCCCGTTTGCGAATCAAAGCCAATAAGGCGGTCCAATCCGCGCGTTGACAGCAACACGTTGCCGTCGTTCAAGCAGCTATCCCCATAGCTGCGGGCCATACCGTGCGGGAGAAACGAACCTGCCGTTTTTTCGAAGGGAATTGGCTCACTGCGCCAATTGAGCGGTATCACCTCAGATTGAGAGCGAGGAAAACGTCCCCAACTTTGTATTTCAACGGACATACGGAAGCGTCATCGCCAGCCACATCACAAAAAAAACCGCGAATGCGGAAAGATAACTTACTCTGTCGCGAAAGGCAAACAGAATAGGATCTTCGTTCATGAACCCGCGGTTTGCAATCAGCCAAACGCGCAATATCCAGTAAACGAATATAGGGCACGCCGCCCACAGGACATGCGGCTGTAGGTACAAACGCTGCACGTCAGGACTGTTCACATACAAGGCCAACACGAGCGCAGCTACGAGACCCGAACCAATCCCGACTTGGCTAATGATCCCGAGGTCGGAAGGGTGATACCCACGCGCACGAGCGTCGGGGTTGCCCGCCGCTTGCAGCCGATGCAGCTCGGAGTAGCGCTTCACCAATGCCAGGCTGAGAAAAAGAAAAACAGAAAACTGAAAAAGCCAGGGAGATACGCGTACCCCGGATATTGCTCCGCCAGCGAGAATGCGGACCGTGTACAAGAACGCAAGTGCCACCACATCAACGATGGGCCGGTGCTTTATTCGCGCGCTGTAAGCAACTGTGACGATGAAGTAGAGCAGAAAATAGATAAGCGGACGAACTCCGAGTGCCACCCCGAGTCCAAATGCTGAAACGATCAGAAGCACCGCTGCGGAAATGCCATGGGCAATGGGAATTTCTCCGCATGCAAAGGGACGTGAGCGCTTCGATGGATGTTTTCGATCGGCTTCAAGATCAAAGAGATCATTCAGAATATAAGTGCCTGAAGCAAGGAATGAAAATCCGAAGAACCCAACGGCTACGCGCAAAACTGCTGTAAGGTCCAGACGGTGCGCCATGACGAGAGGAACGAAAAGAAGAATATTCTTGACCCACTGTTGCGCTCGGACCGCGCGTAACCACGTGCGGAACCCGGGACGCGCGCAGAGAAAGGGGTGGCCACACTCAGCGCCGGCCCCGCGCGCCAAATCTGCCAAGTGCTTCCGCGGACCAGCAACGTGCGCGACTCGACTCGCTTCCCAGATCGGCACGTCAGCGCGATGGTCGCCGATGTAATCGAAACCACGAAACCCGAACCGGCTTACAAGCGCATCGCGTTTCGTGGCGCCTTTACTGTTGATACTTGCATTGCTTGCGAGAACAGTATCGAAGATGTTGAGGTGCGCGGCTACAGCCCGGGCGATGTCTTCATGCGCTGCCGTTGCAAGAACGAGGGTACGGCCGGCGCGACGTTCAGCCTTCAGATGAGCGAGGATCTCCTGCCGATAGGGGAGCAGGTCAGCTCGCAAGTGAACCCGTTTTGCGACTTCCGCTTTCAGAGCCGCCTTGCCTTTCAGAACCCACAGCGGCAACAGCAGGATGGACCAGGGCCGATGTTTAATTAAAACCAACAGGCTTTCAAGCAGGCTGTCGCCAGCCAGCAACGTGCCGTCAAGATCGACGACAAGTGGGACATTTGTTGAGCTCGGGTGTTGCAGGGTAACTGTTGCCACGTTGTTGTCTGCGAAGAGTAACTTGCTATTAGTGCCGACGCGCCTTAGTCAGGCGAACTGGCGCGATATCAGGAGATAGTAAGAACTTCTCTCAACGGAAGCTCAGGAGGAGATTTATCTTCCTTCAAACGGGCCGACATACTCCGAAATGCCAGAACGTTCAAGGCAATTACTGCCGCGCAGAAAACGAGCTCAATAAGCGGGCTTCTCGGCGGGATAGATTGTCGAATCCACATCAGCGCCCAGTGCAAGAACATCCAAGCAGAAGTGCCAGGTATATTCAGCGAGGTATTGAACACAACGGGTACAACGATCCAGATCAACGGCCAACCATATCCAATTAGCCGATGCGTTGCGGTTCCGGTAAATGTGCCGACTATGCCGGCCAGCAAACCATACGCTGCGATTACAAGCAACAAGTCACCTCGTCTTGCATCCAATCGCGCCAACGTCGATTTTCCTCCCGCCCACAAAGCGCCAACTGAAAGGGAAATGATGGCTAAGAAATTAGTCCAGGTCGTGAGTATCGCCTCCGGATCCCAATTGCACACCACCACATCCATCTTCAGGAGCGGAAGCTTGGTTTGAAAGAGCGGAACCGGGCAACTCCACTCAAACGTCGGACGCCACAACCTCAAACCCAGCCAATTCGCTAAGAAATTCCAACCCGTCTTCTCGGCGATATAAGCACCTGTAGACAAGCTGTGAATATTGTGACTAGCCGCGGGCGCGAACCTGGAGACAATAAAGAAGCCCAAAATAACCGAAAGGACCGTTCCGGCAGCATAGCCGTATTTCTTCTGCCACGCGAAGTAAAATAACAGGACAAAAGCAACCAGAATTGTAGATTCACGGCACATCACGAGCGCAACGAGAACTGGAAAAATGAAGCGCTCTGCACGGGCCAGAGCTACAAACAAAAGGCCAAGTAGCGCCGCGTGCAGAAGATCATTCATGTAAACCGTGCGAAAGTATTCCACCAGCACGGGGCACAATAAAAGCAACGGCCAAGCTAACCTCTCTGCCCCGAACCAACGTACTGCCGACGAAATACACAACAGCAGGGCCGCCAATGCTCCGGTCGCTAGAACAATAAAGGCTGCCTGGACAGTGAGTCCCCAATGGATCAAAATGCTAGCCATCCATGGATGCAGGATTCGGCTGGAGAACGGCTTCATTACCGATGCAGCGTGACCGGTAGCGAGGCTGATGTATAGCTCTGAGTTAGGAACTACTTTTGGAAGTCCTAGTAAGCATGCAGCGATGACAACCAGACCTCCGATAAGTCCTATAAATATGCGACGGGATTTAGGCTGAATATAAGACGTCATCTAGGAAGTAAATTGGGAGACACTTCAATAAGTGGTAACTAGCAAACTACCGGGCCTTTACTCAGGTTCACATAATCCGTTGCGAACGCGCTAGCCTCCGCCATCGGCGCCGTGATTAGTTGTTCTAATCTGCTCGTGTCTTCTATCTGCATTGCGGGTTTATCGCCGGTCACGGTGTTACCAGAAAACATAAGCTTTGTGACGCACTTTACACTTAAAGGTCCGGTAGTAGTGGCAAGCGAAGGGCCGGCAGTGAGAACCTGGGTGTTTGCGTCTTCGGCAACAACGTCCGTAATTACGGCACTCGCACCAGACGAAGAGAAAAGGCGGGAGCCAATCGCGGCGCTGCCGAGCCAAGGCCAGGAGGATGCCGGAATGACGACACCACTATCCGTTCGCCGGATCGGGTCAATTGAGTGGGGGGGTGGCAAGCTAACTAGCGAAGCCGTTCGCGAACCTTGTGGAAGCACAAATTCGTTGTTCGCAACGAATGCCGTATCGACGTGAGTATGGCTCGACAATGTACCCAATCCCATCAAGCGTCCGAACTGCGAAGATGCGATAGTGTTTCCGGTCATGATCAGGCGCCTTGGCGCAATGCTAAGTCGGTTAGAGATTTTCGACCCCCTAATGATCAGCAGTTCGACAGCCGTAGCTTCGGTCATATTGCCGAACGAGCTGTTTAGGATCTCGATCGCTCCGACCATCTTCCCAAGTTCCGTCGCGCCTATCGTGCAGTTGCTTACCTTTACCCATTGAGATTCATTAGGACCGAAAAAGTACATCTTGCAGTTGCGCATCTCGAAGAAGCGTACGCCCTGCGTGTAGAGGCCGCCGAGGCCATCGGAGTTGATGTAAGCAGGTCCATTCGGGTTGGCGAGAAACGTTAAATTTTCGTAGATATGGTGCTGTGCGAGTTGAAACTGTAAAGGGGCGGTCCGCTGTAAGGAAACAATCGTTGCCGGCCCATACGTCTGACCGGCAAACGTCTGACTCGGCCAATGACTCTGATACGAATGCGCAAGCGGAGCGCTCAAAGCAATACTGCGTCTATTCCAATCGACGGAGGTGACTGTGGCGAATTCGGAATATCGCAAACAAGGAGGCCAGCCGCCGTTGTACTGGTTGTAACCGGAAATTATTATGGGAGTTCCAGGCGCGACATCTGCAACGGGCGATGACGAGAGCACATGGAGCGTTTGGGCGCCAGCCGCAACTGACTCGACACGATACGTAGGAGCCATTCCCATCTCGGGTATTGATTGAGGTCCCGTCAACATATCCGAATTAGCCATCAGGGTCACGCGTCTTATATCCCAGGGACCTTTGGCAACATTGCGAAGCCCTACAACTCCCACCCCGCGCAACATTACATTGCGCACACCCTGTAGCCACCTAAAGTTCGTATACCGATAGTTCCCGGCTACGAAGTTGACTGTTGTTCCATCGTGCTCGACGAGATAGCTGCGCAACTTCTCCAGCTGTTGCGTATTGTCACTGGAGTCGTCGCCGACAAGATCAAAGTCCCTGGAGGACACCTCTCGTTTAGGGGCGCACCACTGAGGCATTGCCAGCGTCAGTTGGCCGCTGTCTTCTCCTATGGCCCTACGACCGAACAGCGCCGGGAGGGCCATGCCGGCGAGAAATGTCCGCCTTTGTAAAAGGCTAGAGTTTTTCAAACCTGGTGATTCACTGTTGGATACTGCACGAATACTACTCGCAGGAATCAGCGTATTGGCAAACAACGTCATTTCGCACGCCGTACAGTATGTTCCCCTTTTTCGCGAAGCTGACGTGATGGGTACCCCAGCTAGTCATTACCGCAATCAATTCTCGCAACGGATATGCCCCGGGATGAAACTCGATGGCAAATGAATCGACGCGCATCGGATCGGAGAACGTGCGCAAGATGTCATACTCAGATCCTTCGCAGTCCATCTTGCAAACTCGTATTGTGCCGCCGATGTTCTTCACTATAGAATCCAGCGTCACGGTTTCGACTTCAACCGACGGCGTGAACTCACCACCTACCGAACGAGCATGGTTTGCATTAATCGTGTTCGCGCCTCCTCCTAAGAAATTGGAAGAAAGCAGGGTTGCTTTTCCCGGAGCCGCCGAAACGGCCACGTTTGATGCCTGTACTCTCGACGTAAACCCATTCCGCTCGAGATTCGCACACAGTCGAGTCCAGCTCTCCGGAAAAGGCTCGAAGGCATACACACGTGCACCTTTGGACGCAGCGTAGCAGGAGTAGAAACCCTGGTTCGCGCCAATGTCAATGACACAATCGCCGCTACGCAGAAGGCATCCGGGAACGTCGTAGTCGCGGTTGTACCAAGTCTCGCCGAACATTTGATATGACCGGACGGCGGCCGAAACCGCGACGTTCGTATGTCGGTCTGAGATGGTCATAACGCCATTTTTCGCAAATGCCCGCTTGAGCGCGATCTCCAGCGGATTTCCATAGTGAACAAATCCATCCACGATTGGTATCAGCCGAGACAACAGATTAAAAAAGGGCATGTGGGCGTTCTCCTGGGGTGCTGCAAGAACGTCAATTGCGGCAGTGCTGTATGACTTCTTCATAGAACAACTCTGCTCGTCTCATGCACTGCCCATAGTTAGCCTGCTCAGCTACCATCTCTTTGTTGCGGGTCGCCGCGGCGTTGCGTAGCCGAGTGTCTGTAAGACCTCTCAGGATCGCGTTCGCCAGATCTTCAGGATCGCCAGGGTCGAACAAAATGCCGTTCACATCCGGTGTAATCCATTCGCGCACAGACGGCAGGTCACCACAAAGAGGCAGACAACCAGAGGCCATGGCCTCAAGCAGCGTGTTGGGAGTTCCGTCGTGTTCCGTGGGCGAGACGCTCAGGGCGGCACGACGATACAACTCTGCCAGATCCGCCTGTGATAAATGGCCCGTCAGGATGACTGATGAAGCAAGCCCCGATCGTTCAATCCACTTCTCTGCCCGCCGCCATCCCAGCAGATCCACTGCCACAAACTGAACGTCGGGGCGAACTGCGAGCACCTTGGGAATTGCAGCGAAGAAGGTGTCATGGCGAACATATTGCCGCAACCCGCGTGGATTCAAAACAACGGGCCGTTCCGGATCGACACCCAGGCGCTCGATGACGCTTCCATCAACGCGACCTGAAAAGAATAGGTCGGAATCCAGACCGCCGCAACCCGGTAGGCGAAGACTGGGGATTTTGTCCATAGGCGTCATAGCATGCGCCCGCTGAATGTCGATGTCCGTATCCGCTAACAATCCGTCCGTTGCTTTCAGTGTACGCAGCGTCAGCGTACGGTGAATGAAAGAATTCGCGGCATACAAAGTGAGATCGTTGCCCCAAACTGAGGTTACAAAAGGATGCATTCCAAGGGCCGCACCGAGTTCACCTTCGATGGGAATGCGCAAAGCGTGCAGTAAGTCGGGATCAATCATTTTTACTAACTCTTTAGCGCGGCGCCTCATCAGAAAGCATTTGGTGGGGCGCAGTATCTCATTGCGGACGCCAAAAGCGGTTCGCCCCAGAAGCGTCGAAGGATCGAACCGGAACTTTGTATTGGAAAGACCGTGGCTCGCGGCACCACTTTTTGCTTTGGACTTGGAAGCAGTCACCAGCCCGTGTATGGTGGCGCCTTCAATCGTACTTTCCTCGCTAAGGCTGGTCGCCAGCACGTGCACCTCATGTCCACGTGTCGGAAAATACCTGATCCAGTTTCGCGAAATCGAGCTGCGCACATCGGCAATAAAACAAATTTTCACAATAGAAGTTCCGAAGTTCCTAAAAAGATTTGGCTCATGCCGACGTGCACCTGCTCGTCAATCTTGACGAACCATGTCCGCTTCGAGAATGCCTTTACATTTCAGGGCGTAATCAGTGAGCGAACCGACGACCTTCCCTGGATTCCCCACATACACTGAGTTATCGGGAACGGTTCCCCTTACGACGCTACCCGCGCCAATAATGACGTCATTGCCAATCTTTGCGTTTGGTAGCACAATGCTGCGTAGTCCGATGAAGACGTTGTTTCCAACTGCGATCTGCGACACGCGCGCGACATCTGAGCTGGGAGTTTCACCCAGGGCACGCAGCGCGGTTGTTAAGGAATAGTCGTGCGTAAGAAAGCGAACTCCAGTGGAAATGACCACTCGGTCACCCAGCGATATGTTGCAAATATCATCGAAATACACGTCCTGCGCGATGTATCTCGGTTTTCCGGTCAACTTCATCCCGAAAGCGGCTAACAAAGGCACATATCCCGCCATATAGGGCCGGATATGGAAATACCCGATACCGACAAGCCCGGCGCGGGCAATCCTGAAAGGGATGCGCCAAGCCAGACGGCGAATTCGAGAAGTACGAGCAGGCATAACTATTTCTCAATCACAAGCGACAGCATACGGCTGCCGTTAATTCAAGGCGCAAGTCAAACGCCGTGCGTACAAATCGAGTGTAAATTCACGCGCTCGCTCAAGAGCGTTATGCGACATGGTTTCATATAGTGCGGGATCACTCGCTAAGCGCTCTATTGCACCTGCCAGGGCGTCGCTATCGCGAATGGGAACGATAAAGCCATCGATGCCATCGCGGACGACGCTGCCAGCATTTGGGGTAGTAATGACAGGTAGACCGGATGCGAGTGCCTCGTAGCAAACGGTCGCGGACCCTTCACATAGTGTGGGCAAAACAAAAACGTCCGCCCACTCATACATCGCTCGAATGCTATTTCGCGGGACCATCCCGACGACTTCGGCCACTCTACTCAGGTCTTTGCGCGCTTTATCGGAAAGTACGTTTCCTCCAGCGATCCTGCAGACAACGCCGGAAGAACTTAGGCGATCCAGAGCGTTGACTAGATAGGGAATCCCTTTTATCAAACTCGCGCGGCCACAAAAAAGCACTTTGAGTTGGTTCTGACTTTTCCGGCGCCGCGCCGTGCCCCCACCCCAATCGACTCCATACGGAACAACCGAACACTTGCCATTTATGGGCAGGTCTGCAGCCAGACCTTCGGCTACGAATTGAGAACCACAGATGACCTTATCGGCAAGCCGCCACTCCGATTCCTCCTGGGCGATGAACTCGTCAGAGACGTCATCCTGATAAGGAGACGATTCCCAGCCGGGCCAGGCAGCGTCTTCTTCCCGATACAGGCGGTCAAAAACTCTTCTGGGCGCGTTGATTTGTTCTAGCACCCCGTAAACGCCTCTCTGACGGGCAGATTCCAACAACTCTTTCCCCATAGAACTGAAAACATAGACAGCGCGAGCGTCGCCGAATCCTGCGCGCGCCACTCGCTTGCAGAAATCGCTCCCGGCTCGCAGCGAAACGAGCGTCTTTTCTGTGTGGGATTGGGCAGATAACGCTCTCAACCGGTAACGGAGCCCGAAGCCTGGGAACTGGCGGACCAATCTATCTGGAATGTCTTCGGGAACGCGCGCATTCAGGCGGCGGATACCCGCTACAGGTGCACGGCTCATGATTGCGGCACACTTGCCGACGAAACCTACCGAAGCAATGTCAGTGTATAACCTGGATAGCCGGTCGGACTTCCATAAAATACGCGGCACGGCATAGTGCATCCTGGCGCCGAGTTGTGCAACAAGGAACTTCACTTTTCTCCAATTCCGATATCGGCGCGGCCTACGGTCTGCAATAGCTTGTTACCTGCATTCACTGAATCAGCCCAAAGCGCATTGACCTTGCCGTGACTAATATCTATTTGTGGCAACCGCGTCAGGGCCACGCATAAGGGCGGTCCGGGGACTGTGGGTTGTTCTCGCGCGCCGAGTTGAGAACCGGCTGTGGAAAGAGTAAACGAAGACCGGAATCATGGCGTACGGCCAGAACACCAAGATCGTTTCAAATCCTTGCGCGAACACGTTCAGGCTTAGAGCGCACAGCATGACATATCCGACTGCCGCGAGCGGGTTACCCGGAAACTGAGCCCGACAATACAGCGTGCCAGTTATCGAACCAAACAGAAAGAAAAAAAGAATTGAGAATAGCCCGAAGTTCTGGTAAATCTCGGCCACGATGCTGGGTGCTGACCCGTCCGCAATCCGAATACCCGTTACCTCGTCTATGTCGTCCCAAGTTATACCTGGTGACTCAAATGAATATGGCTTATCCGGCCACCAGATCCTCGGAATTGGATGTAACGTGTAAGTATAAATCCACTGTAGCCCCAGATCATACTGTCTCTTTGTGTCTACAGTGTCCAGCACTGCAGCTGCGTACACAAACTCATTTCCTGTTATTGAGGGGTTGTTGTCATCTATGCGTGCATTGGCCGTCAGCGCTTGCATCAGCCCAGGTGCTTCCGGTCGATCCTCTCCGAAATGCAGCACCGCTCGGTAACCCACAACCAGCAGTACGAGAACGCCCGCCGCACACCAGAATGGAGCTGTTTGGGCGATCGTCGGCCGCGACCTTTTTCCTATTGCGTAGCTGACGAGAAGTACCGCCGTTGTCCCAAACATGTACCCACGCCCGGATATCAGCGTGGAATAGCCATAGAGGATGACCGCAAAACTTGCAATAACAAATTGCCGCCATCGCCGCGGCGGTAGCCGGAAGAACGCCAGCAGCATCATCGATTCACCGCTCAACATCCAAAACGGGCTGAGGTGTATGTATGCAGTCACGCCCTCCAGGTCAACTCCGGCACCGTGCGGTTTGCTGAAGGACTGTTCGAACCCGCCAGAACTGATAATCAATCTGATCAGCAGAGCCAGCCCTACTGAAGCACCAACAAACCCGAAGTTCCATACCTGAGCGGGGTCCCAAGCCACCGCTTCCACTGGCCGGCTGCGGTTGGTTGCTCTTCGCCATCCCCACAGAAAGCAGCCGAGCATTACGGCTGCCATGAGTACTATCTCTGCAATCTGTTTGTCGTTCAGGAGTGAATTGATGCTATGGTTCCAGACAAGTTCCAGTGGCTGTTCCAGATACAGATACACGAACGAGAGAATGGCGACAATTGGCAGTCCGATACCCTCGCCAGGCCGCCCCCAAACTAAGTCGACACACCCAAGCAAGACGATCGCGAATACGCAGAATGCTATAAGACTCAACATTCTTGTTCTCTTGTTCGGGTATTGTCCGCGCTGTATATTAACTGCGGCTCCATTCGGACCAATGTCGAACCTGAGATAGAGGAGGCTTGCCCAACTCTCTCCGCCGCGCCCAATGGGAAACAATACGATAAATGCTTCTCTACCGCCGCCTCAAACGAAAATCGACTCTCTTGAAGCTGCTGCAATCGTTGACGAGAGGTGTGGCCGCTGCGAACTTTCTTCGCGATCTTTTCGATGGCATCTGTAATATCCTGCGGCGAAAAACCAGCCAGTTCGCAATCGGGATTGTCCCTGGTAAATTCAACGGCCGCTCCCGTAGGCGTCACTACAAAGGGTACGCCGAAGGCCATAAATTCCCATACCGCTAGCGGATAGCCTTCATGAAGAGACAAAACCAGTCCTATATCCGTGGCATGCATGAGTTGAGGCAAATCACGCGGCTGGAAGGCACCATGAAAATACACGTTGCTTAGCCCTTCCCGCTGTGCTTTTTCTTCAAGCCGGCTGCCGGGATCCTCGCCCCAGAAATGCAACTCGCATGCGCCCACATCTAAGCCGTTCCACAAATTCAAAAGCTGCGGAGCCCCTTTGCGATGGTCGAGTGTGGCGGCAAATAGGCCGAATCTAAGCACGCTTTCCTGACTGAACATCCTGTCTGTGGCAAGACCGGCAGCAACTCGGGCCAGCGGGGGCGCCACCGAAATCTGCCTTCGGCGCCCTTGTATTTTCCGCAAATTACTTGCGCCTGCCTCGCTACCGACGACAACTACATCCGCCGCCAATGCGGTTCGCCTTTGCCCCGCCTGAAAACGAGTGAGGACTGGCGGCTCGAAGCAATCGGCTGTGGAGTTGTCATAGGCGGCGCCGAAGAAGTGGTCATGCCAAACAAATGTGCCGGATGATCGAGCGAAGTGCCGGACGTAGTAATTCGTCGCGCCATTTCCGTGCGCAATTACTACATCGAAGCGCCTCCCCCGCAAGCGCCAGAACGCAGAAGTCAGCCTGGCTAAAGCAGTTGCCCTGCGTGGACCACCAACTTTCGAAAGCCACACGAACTCAGCGCCTGCCGAATGAAGAGCACTGCGGCGTTCCGGCGTACTAGGGAAATTCGGGTGGACAGCTAAAGTTACCGCCGCTCCGCGTCGTAACAGTTCCAGCGCCAACAGGTAAACATGGACCTCGGTACCACCTCCCCAGCAATGACTGAGATACATCATAACTGAACGGGGACTACCGTAGCTATTCGACATGATCATGCCGTCGCTGTTGCTGGCTCAGGCCTTGCTTCACTTAAATACAAGCTTTTAAAGGACGCCAACGCAAGTATTAAAATCTCGAGGATGAGCGCAATGCCGCCTGCTATCGGAAACGCGGTGATCCCGAATTTGTTGACGCCGAGCATGAAACCGATGATGTGAAATGCCGCTACTCCGACTCGCGTAACCCCCCTCAGCTTGAACTGATTAGTGGCCATACTTAACATGCCGAGGGCATAAGCGATCAGTGACAGCACGAAGTACACCGCAGTCACAGCAAAGAATGTCCGATCAGGACACGAGGACGCCCCCGCCAGCTGCCTGACTATTCCGGGCCCGACAAAAACTAGCATGGCATTCGCGACGCAAAGACCCGCTGTGACGATCGCCAGCATTCTTAGGAACCGTCTTCGCAGCCACACGAACTCGCCGTTCGTAAAAGCCTGGACGTAAGGGGGCCAGTAAGAATAGAAGATAGTACCCAATGGTCCGATAAATATCCAAAATAGGCTCCAGGGGACCGCAAACCGCGGCACCGCAAGAAGTCCAAGCCGATGCGCAATTAGAACGTTCGCTGACGTATTGACCACCAAGTCCGCAATCTGCGTCTGTAACATGGGAACACTCAATCCCAGGAGATCGCGAAGCGCTTTTCTGTCAAAATATCTGGCCGCCGGCCTAAAATTGCAGTACGGGGGGCGCCGGTACAGAAAGTGTCCGAGAACAAAAGGTTCGCACGCCGTAGGAAGAACGATTATAAGTGCGTAAGAAACTGTCGAGTGGACGAAGGGACGCGCCAAAACAAGGATGACAAACGAGATTAACCATGACAAAGTCCTGGCATAAGAATTCAAGTAACCTTCATTGAGAGCAGCGCTTACTTGTACGACCGTGCTCGCACGAATGGTGATCCCGAAAAGCAGTCCTGTTACTACTAGCAGCCATCGGCCCTCTTCCCCGATATTCGCGCCATTGGCGCCCAACGCCTGTACAACTCGCGGGAAAGCAGCCAACGTAAGCGCCACGCCAGCCGCTAGAGCCGCCACGCCCCAGTACAGACGGTTGGCAGATGAGATCAAACATCTAACTACATCAAATTCGCCGCGGGTGTAAGCCGTAGCTACACGGCTAAGCAGCGCACCGCTGATTCCAATGTCGCTTAAGTTTAGCCACGCCGTTAAGGAACCAATTGTCAACCAGAGGCCATATCTCTCACGACCCAAGATACGGATGGACAACCCGACAATGGCGAAGCGAAGGGCATACGTTACCGCCCGAGACATCCAGGTCGCGAAGACAGAATGCAACGCCTTGGCATCGCGTTTGCTTCGCACTATTTCTTCAGTGCGCCGCAGCAGAAGCGCGAAGATAGACTCCTTGCGTACTTCCGGCGTCCGATTTGCGTCGGCTTCAATAGCTGAGTTCAACAATGCGACCGTATTGTCTCCGTTTGGAGATTAGAACTATCGGGCCGGCGCGGGAGCACTCGCGAACGGATGCGTCCAGCTCGCAGCCGCAGCAAGGATTTGGTTACACTCAGCGCCGTACACGGCCGGACGCGATGGGCCGAGACTTGTAGCGCAGGGCTAATGGGACCTACCGCGGGGTACCTAGCCGAATAATACGGCAAAGCGTGTCTGAAACTAGAGACAAAATGAACAGCGCACATCTCTTCTGACAATTCCAGGCCAGAACGCATAATTGCAATTTGTTTTCTGTCGCAAACGTAGGCACGCAAGCGTGTCGCAAGTGCCGCCCAACACGTCTGCTCACCCCACCACAAATGATGGCTTTCGAGGACACTGCCCCAGCGCCTCAGCACATGCTCGATGAAGTCGAGATCGAGGCAGCCGCGGCGTAGACAAATGATTCCAGTATTGATGCGGCTCGCCAGGTTTAGACCGTTAGAGCCGATAATGTGCCACGGACGTACGGAGTAGCTTTCAACTCGGTTGTCCATGAAAACCACATCCTGTTCCCGCTCATCCAGCGCGAAGAGGCCTGCAAACGGCTTAAAGAAATAGATATCACTGTCTATGTAAAAGAGATCTGCTGAAGTAGCAAGAGGGATATCGAATAACTTGCGAAAAAGAACGTTTGCGGAACGAAACCTCACACACGTCGGATACCCGCTCAACTTACGGAGGCACAATTCGTCTGCTTCGGCCTTTTCTACTATCGTCGTGCCGGGAGACACGGATTTAAGTTGGTCCTTATCCGCGCTGTCCAAAGTGCCATCGTCGAAAATGACAAATTGGATCGGTTCGACTGAGTAGTGTAAGACCGATTTGAGACAAGTTACAGCCGTAGCGGTGTCGCTGTGCGACACCATGGTCATCACGTTCTTTTTTGCCGACTGTTCGCTTAACTGCATTTAGCTGTTTCTGGCCTGGACTCAGTAATGGGGGCAGTACGCCAGAGTGTCGTCTGACGAGAGAAATATCAAGTAACCTTGCTCTACCAGTGCGGCGACAGTTTGTTCTTGTGTATCCGGTCGCAGATGCTTGTGTTCATACCTCACGATTGCCGGCCGCCTGATCGAGACGTCATATAAACGGAGTAGCTCGGCATCATAGCCCTCGGCGTCTATTTGCAATAGATCGACGTGCGGAAGTTGGTGCTCTTTGAAAAGCGTGTCGAATTTGAGACACCTGACCAATTCGACTTCTATAGCTGATTCCAGCTCACGCCCGGCTTCTTGCAACAGTACACTCTTGTCGAATGTTGCAACTTGAGGCAACCATTCGGGACGATCCTTGTCCGCTTTTATTCGAAATAATTGTCGAGTCGTGTCAGAATCAGCTACGGCGGCGTTGATGAACGTGAACGCACTCTGATCAAACTTTTCATAGTTTTGTCTTAGCTTGCAAAACGCATCGTTTTGCGGTTCAATCAACGCTCCGCTTATGCCGTATTTTTCGACTAAGGGATACAACCCATCTCCGCTGACGCCGTCGAAAGCTCCAATCTGCAGAAAGTACAGCCTCCGTTTGTTATGGAGATAGTGGGCGACAACCATGTCCAGCGTTGGAGTTAGTTCCGCGCGCGGGTTTTTTAGCAAAACCGCCGGCTTCTCGCCGACAAAAGCCAGGCCAAACCCTTTCAACAGAAGATCGCGTCCTGACCGCCGCACACGTGGTGGCAGATGCTTCGTTAAAGTCATATACACGCTCCTGAGAAAAACCGATTGCACCTCTCACTCGTGAAGACTTGGTGCTCCGGCTGGAAATTGGGAAAGAGCAATCCCCCGCACATATATGCTCTGAAGCGTTTGGTCAAACGCGCTGCGATCTGAAGTATGCCGGGCTGAACGGAGCATTGGGACAGCGGCGGCCCTCCGGCTTTTGTCCCTCTATTTGCCGGACGGAACTTGTCTGCACCATCAGCTATTATCCGGGACATCTTGCTTGGCGTACCTAAGTGCATACGCGCTGAGTTGTTTGGGCAAATGCGGCCCCATGATCTTACTGAAAAAGCGCACCGCACGCCACGTATAGATGAGCTTATCTACATGCATGTTGAGTGTGCGGGGATGAGTAGCGTATCGAGACAGCGGTGGGGTTGTACCACCCAAAATCACAAGTTCGGGGCAACCCTGTTGAATGAGACTCTCAATAAGATAGCTTCGTAGCACAACCGAAAGCGAACTCCGGGCGAATTCCTTGTCGCTGTTCAGTTGAAAAAACAGTACTGCCTGCCCGGGGCGATAGCACCCACCCGCAATGCTGAGCCACTCTCCGTTCGCATGCTGCAAACCGACTGCTAACGGACTATCCGCCGTCGCCATCATGTCCAAAAAGCCTTTTATGGTGCTGGTTTCAGCTGGCAAGCTACATTTTTCTTTAAGCTCCCAAACGATCGAGCGTATTGCGTCCAGCGAAAGCTGTGGCACATAGCGATGTCCGGCTATCTCGAAACGGCGCCGGTAATACCGGAAGTTGTGACGAGACGTAGAACCGAGCAGCTTGAGGAACTCGCCGTAGGTTTGGGGAAGCGAAAAATGCGCATGATGATCCTGCAACTGAAAGAATTGAATTTCCAGGGATCTCGAAGATAAGAGTTCGGCGAAACTAGCCGCGTCCCGCCAGGCAAATGGACTCTTTACTTGCACGCTTAGTATGCGCCGGGAACTGACCAGCTTTGCCACAGCGAGGCAAAGAATTTCCTCCTGCTTGCCATCGCATCCAAGAATTGAGTTGTTGAGGGTCTGATCAATGCGAACGATTCCGGTAGGTATGCCCCAGACCGCGCGCTCCTTAGCGTAAACGATTGCAACCAGCTCCGAGCCACTCTTGACAGCAACAACTCGGGGTTTCCATTCGCTAGATAAGGAAGCCACGAAAAATTGCGGATCGAGCATCGGATCATACTGTCGCATTAGCTGCCGTGCCGCTTTAGTTAATTCGCGGATATGGGGCTCGGATGACAATATCACCGTGGAATAGTTTTTCCCTGCTGCCGCTTGGTCGGAAGCGCACACGTCTCCCGCTATCAGGGTGGCCGTGTCAGATTGCACGTCAAATCGCATGATTAAAGTCTTAGACCCGGAGCTGCCTTTCTGACCCATTTATGATCGTCGTGGCTCAAGATTCTTCACCCGCGTTACGATATCCCTTGTAGCTATAGTGCTTGTCATAGCCATAGCCATTGCTCGAATGCTTCGGGTTCCAATCGTTCAAGATGGTGCCCAAAACCACCGTATTATCATCGGCAAATCGCCGCCGTATGGCTAAAGCTTCGGCCCTTGTGGTTTTGCCCGCCCGAATTACGAGGACTACGGCATCCGCCAGCCGGCCCACAACACGGGCGTCCGGCATTTGAAGCATAGGCGGCGTGTCGATCAAAACCGTATCAAACTCAAGCCGGAATCGCTCAATTAGTTCGAAAAGACGCGTCGAATGAAGCAGGTTCGCCGCACTGGCTGTCGGGGGTCCGCTCGGGAGAACGAATAGACCAGGAATGGATGTTTCCCGAATGTAGGACCTTGGACTGTCCCCGGTCTCTGACGAATCTAAAAGCAGATCGCGCAATCCACGGTCATTTGGAACAGAGAAGATATCATGCACACGAGGTCTGCGCAGGTCTGCATCCACGATTAACACACGCTGACGTATTTCGGCAAAAGCGATTCCCAAATTGCAGCCTATGGTTGTCTTCCCCTCTCCTGGAGAGGCGCTCGTAATCACGAGCACCTTGGGGCGATGGCCATTCCCGGTTGAAAAAAGAATGGAAGTGAGCGTCGCGCGAAATGCCTCGGCGGCCATCGATTGCTTACCCTCCCAAGTGAGTAACTCGGTGGGATGGGCACTAGCCGGATTTTGAGAGATGCTAGTCGAAACTTTATTTCGATAGTAGAACGGACGACGACCCAGCGCATGGGCCGGAATAACACCAAGTTCCGGGAGATTGAGATAGACAGTCGAATCTGTGGGCTCCTGGATTGTGCGATCCGAGCGCTCCAGTGTGACTATGAGTACAAGACCGATGGTCAGGCCGCCAAGCAGACCCAAGGCCGTATTGAAGGACATTCTAGGTTTATAGGGGACCGTCGGGACGCGGGCCCTGTCAACCACGCGCACGTTGCTGGCGCGCATCGCCGAGGCTACGCTAGCCTCCTTGACCTTGGTCAACATGGCGTCATAAATCTGGCGATTGCTGTCTACTTCCCGTTTCAGAATGTTGTATTGGATCGATTTTTCATTCTCTTTTGACAGCAAACCCGACTGGGTTTGGTAATCGGCTGCAAGCAAGTTCTCCCGCCGTTTAGCCTCATCATAATCATTTTGGATCCGCTTCAATATCAGGTCACGCTCACTCTGAAGCGCCGCCTCCAGGGTGACTACTTGGGCATCCAGTTTCTGGATTCGTGAATTGCCGGATGCATAGATTGCCGAAGACTCCGCCCGCTCCCTCTTTAGCTCGGTGAGCTTTTCTTGATAAGTTCGCAGAGTGCTGTCATCAAGGATGTCGGCCAGTGATTCTGGGGCGGCATGGCTCGCCACTTCATAGCGGGATTGCTTAGCTATGCGATCGGCTTGCGCCGTCGAAAGCGCCGCCTGCAATTGGTGAAGTCTTTCTTCAGATACACTCGTCTTTTCGTCCGTGTATACCAAACCGGAACGCTGGGCATAGCTCTGAAGAGCATCCTCGGAGCGTTCTAACTTCACACGCATCTCATCCAATTGCCGCGTGAGCCAATCAGCGGTTCTCTGTGCCGTACTCCAGCGCGCCTGTATGTTTTGATCGATAAATTCATTCGCCAGTACATCAGCGAAATCCGCCGCCAGCTTTGGGTTCGTGGAGTCGACAAGCACCTGAATAATTCTGGTCTGGCCGACAGGGCGGATCTTCAGGCTCTTCCGCGATGCGTCGAGCAGCGCTTCTCTAGCATCGACAGGCGTAGGCTCGGGCAAATTCAATGCATGTCGCCAGGCCGAGAATCGCCCGCTTGGCTGCTTCAGATCCTTGGGAGAATCAACTTTTAGCTTCTTGACGACTGCATCAAGAATTGCATCGCTCTGGAGGATCTCTGTTTGTGTCTTAAGGTCGCTCAGCGCGTTATAATTACTCGACTCGTCGACTGGACTAACCTGCTTCATGTCCATGAAGTTCAGATTCAGATCCTGAATCTCCAAGGACGTACGTGCCTGATAAACCGGTGTCTGCGGCAGAGTTATCAACACTCCCGCGACCGCGCCCAGGAACGTCATCAGGATGAGAGTGCCTTTGCGCCGGCGTACAATTCGCCAATACTCCGAGACGCCACTCACATCGCTCTCTACCCCATAGTCGCGCTGATAAGCAGGTGCAGGCTCGATGGCGTTGCCAGCGAGGTTCACTGGCAGTTTCCGTGGCGCCAGATCTTGCACGCCAGCTGAGAACGGGGGGCGTCGCTGTATATTATCCATTGTGTTGAGCTACTTCGTTGGTCCCAGCCGCTCGGCAGGGCATCTATGAGCTTCGTGGTCAGAGTGCGGCCGGAGAAACCCTTCCTCGTTCTTCATGGGCGGTAAATCGCGATGCCCGTACCAACCTGTATAGCGGCTTCCATCACTCGTATGGCGGCGCTCTTAGACGCACTCGTGGGTAGAAAAAGCACGTCATTAGCCGTCAAGGAAACATCGGGAGACTTGCCGGCCAGGATCTTCTTGACATCGACTGGGATCTCTGTTCGCGACTTACCGTCTTCATCGAGACGCAATATTTTGGCGCTGGCAGCGCCCGCATCGTGATCCAGCCCTTCGGCCAAGGAGAGCGCTTCCAGGATCGATATGTTGTCTTTCTCGTCGAGAACAAATCCGCCCGAACGGTGTACGGCGCCAATCACATAAACCATCGCGCCCTTCGGCACGGAAATTACGTCGTGAGGCAGAACAGCGATGTTCTCTTTGGGGTTCTTTGCGTCCATCACGGATTTCACCTTGACTTCGGCTACGTAAAATCCGCCGCTCTCATCCAGCCGCGCGTTGGCCAAAGGGATAGTACCGTTCTCTTTCTCACGAGTGATATGAATCGTGTTTCCTGCATCGGCTTTGAGGCCTCCGGCGGCGGATAACACTTCAAATAGAGTCTTGGGGCCGCGAATCTCGTGCACGCCTGGCGTTTGCACCGCGCCCAGAACAGAAACCGGCTGGCTGCGGAACTCTTTTACTGAGACCGTTACGGTGGGCCGCTGCAGCTCATTGTTCAATCGGTGTGACAGCTCGGCTTCCAGTTGCTCCACAGTGAGACCGACCGCGTGTACCTGGCCAATCAGAGGAACGTCGATATTCCCGCCAGAGTCGATGCGATACGGGTCCGTACCAATCTCCTCCAGATTCAGGACGCGAATCGTAATCTGATCGTCGGGGCCCAATTTGTAAACAGCTTTAACCCCTTCGTTCGCCTGTAAGCTGGTCTGAGCCGGCAGATACCCTAAAAAGGTAGAAAAGGCTAAGCAAACGATCCAGTTCAAAGTCTTATTCATTTGTAGCCGTGCTTCGTATAGTAGCGGATATTGTCATATCGAGCTGACAAGCATCTCCTGAGAAGCATTACGTGCCTTGCCGCTCCGCCTTCTTGTGTTCCGACTGATACCTGCGTCGCCGCTAAACGCGGCAGCAATACCAAGAATCCATGCACACTCGAAGCCGTTCGCCGGCACGTACATATTGAAATCAACGAAGCTGTGCAACAGAATCGCCACCATTGCACCCACGCAGGCGATTGCGACGCACTGCTCGTCCGCAGAAGAGTTCCGACGCGCGCCTCGAACAGCACTTAGCACAAGTCGAGCCACTAGAATTAGTCCCGCGGCAAAACCAAACACGCCAAATTCGGCGAGCACCTGCAAATAGTCATTGTGGGCGTAATCTGTCGTCAGCATGGGTGTTACCTTCTTGTAACGAAGAAAGCACGATCCATAACTACCTACTCCGCAGCCAAACAGTGGATAGTCTCGAATTAGCCCCCGAGTATCCCGCCAATTCTGAACGCGTATTTCGCCCGAGACACCCTCGGTGCGGGGTAAGGTTGCTAACCTGTCCACTAAGGCATCTGTTGGCAAATACAGAAAGACCCCAATGACTAGCGCTGACGCAAAAGCTAGACCCACCCATCGCAGCCAGGGCCGCACGGTGCCGGCCCGAACGCGGTTCCAGGGCCGAACCGAGAAGAGCATACCAACCATCACGAGGATGGCAACCAGTGAGGCCAGGAATGCCCCTCGCGAGAGCGACAAGATCACGCCGGCCAAGAGTAGGACAAAAACAGCGATCCCGACGCAAGCTTTGACTGCAGCTCGGACGGGCGCTTCCAGCCGACTGCGCGCAGATAGCGCGGCGATTGGATAAGTAAGTGCGAATGGAAGTGCCATTTCAAGTAAGGCCGCATAGTGGTCCCGATTTCTGTATGTGCCTTTGGCCTCTGCGCCCGCTACTAGATAAGCCTGGTAACAGCCCAGGACCGCCTCAAACCCGCTGATAACCAGGATCGGCCAAACGACTTTCCAGGGAGTATCACGCCACGTTTGGCTGAGGCGCCGAACCAACAGGATGACAATTGCGTACCCGGATAGCGTGAGGAGATACTGCGCGGTTTGGTACGGAGTGGCGGTTAGGGTCAGGAAATGCGCCTGGCCGCCCGTCAACGGTTCTGCCGCAGCCTGTAAATCGAATCTCGCCGGCGACAGCATATGTACCAGCACGCCGGGAAGCGGTACCAGCTGGATTACCACTAGTCCGAGGATGGCCAACATGCAAATGCCAACCGTACGATCGAGACGTACGGTTTGGATCTGCGGACCAAATGCGCCGTAGAGCCCGGCGATCAAACCTATGCCCAACAGGCAGGCATTCCATTCTTGCGGGTCGACGCCCGCCTGTTGAATGGCGGCGAACGCAAGCACGCCTGTTAACGCAATAAGAGAGATGTAGCTTCGCCGCACTTAGACAACTTACTCCAGTGCCCGCCTTGACCGTGACCGCTCATGTAAGTTCAACTTCTCGAGCAGATCACGGTCGCGGGATACCAACTTCTATTCAGGTATCCCGGCGATAATTGCCGTTTCGTGCCGAAGCACAAAAGCCATGCTCCTATCGGAACATTGCAGGCGAGGGGTCGTGGGGGTAATGCGGGTGTGAATGCTGGAAAGTGCCCGCGAGTGGATAGGTTACGTTGACGATGATATCGCCATCTTCCTGTGTATTTGTCGTCGCAGCAGCAGCCGCAACGCCGTAGGTGGCTTCGTTAATAGTATTTCCGTGTATGTGATTACCAGATCCGGGAGTATTTGGGAATGGCGCCGAAAATCCGGCGATTACGTAGATCGCAGTGCTGTCTGGATTGGTTGGGTCGGTATGAGAAATCAAATTATTTTGAATTTGATTTTGGTCCCCGACAAGGTAGACACCGTTACACGCGCTGTCGGTAATTACGTTGTTCTGTATTTGGCTCTGTTCGGCGCTCGCTGCAAACCCAAGCTCCGCAACCTCCGAAATATTGTTCTGCAATTCAACGTTGATGTTGGAAGGAGGTTCGAATATGACGTAGTTTGCCGATGATGTCGACCCTTGACAATAAGGGCCGGGACCGCCCAAGTGGTGCGAACTCACGTTATTTTGCACCTGTGCCATCGCTCCAAACCCGAACTGCATACCGGTTTGAGTAACCGTTGCACTTTGCCCCAGACCCTGCGTTGAACTCCACATCACCTGGGCCTGTGTCCCAGCCTCGTTCACGACAATGCCGCCCGTTTTATAGTTGCTGACGGAGTAGTTTTGTATTTGTATCTGGGTTTGCGTGCCATTCGGGTACATAGAACCCTTGGCGGTCGGGCAACCGGGTAGAGCTGGTGAGACGTTTTTCCCACAGCCCTGAACGAAAACTCCGAATCCATCGCTGGCTCCGAAAGTGCCTCCGGTACTGCCTCCAGTACTGCCGGTGGGGGCACTAGGCGTGTAAGAGATGTTTCTCACATTCATGTAACTCGTTTGAAGATTTTGTGAGTTCTGGTCCAGTATGCCAACGGTCTGGCAGGGAGCTGAGCAGGATGGAGCCATGCTTCCATCAACTGTAAAACCAACGATCTGGAGTCCACCCATCTGGACATCATGAACCCACATCATAGGTTGCATGGGAGCGCCTGTCGCCAAATTGGTGGCCATCGCTGGGGTGGTGGTTGGCTGCAGGCTCGCGAGTTGCGGGGCCGTTGGTTCCACAGCTTGGGTAGAGAAAAAGACGATCTGCAGTGCTTTGGTGATCACAACCTGTTGCTGGTAAGTTCCGGGACAGACCCAAATGTTGTCCCCCTGCTTAGCCGCTGTTACTGCCTGTTGAATCTCCGTATATGTGGGGGCGGGACCCTTATTGTTCTTACTGCATGCCGGGTCCATTGTCTTACTTACAAACAAGTCGTTCGCCAACGTGGGTGTAGCGAATGCAAAACTCATTACGATAGCGCACGCAGCAAATGCGGCGCTGGAAAAATGTACTCTGTTTTTTAACATCAAATCAATCCTTTCTGGTTTAGTTGTGGAACAGTTTCAGTTACTGCGGTACTTCTTGGTTCTCTGCCCTGTGAGGGGTGTATATCTTGACAGAACTACTTAGCTTGCCGGCAAGCGCCGACAATATCGACGGTACGGTGAATTTAGGCTGATGGGCAGGTATGCAATCGCGTCCTGGCCAGCCCCGAGCGCTGAATACCAGCGCGACTATGGGCCAGTTGCTCGGCAAATGCAGCGCAGCCGTGTACACACCCTGAAGGGCACCGAACTAAAATCTGGAAAACGCGGGATTACACGCAAAAGGTCTAACGCCGACGCGAAAACGTGATGCAAAGGTAGCCCACTCTGGTGTGCCGATCAAATGATTGGTAGACGCAAATCTAGATTACTAGGCCGCGCCTCAGAACGACGGCGTGAGCTACGGAGAGGCCATATTCTAACGCTCTGATCCAAAGCGGACCAAAGCCCGATACACGAGAGCTTATCGAGTGCTCTGCGGTGGCGGGGGCGGCGGCGGAGCCGGCGGGTTCGCAGCTTTGGTTGGGCTGGCATTTGTGGTCGTGCTGCTAGCAAAGGCACTTGCAGCAGCGAGAGAGAGCACTATTAGCGCGCACACGTAGCAGGTAAATCGTCTCATAGGAAACCTCCATTTTGAATTTTATACATCAACACTCACAAAAGCAATGTTCCTGGTACCGCTTTGGTACTCCACTTTCTAACTTGGTACTACTACATATCCGCACCAGCGGATCGTCTCCGTTAGGACTATGACTCTCTCTGCAGAGCGAACGAATCCAGCCAAGCCGTCCCGCCAATGGCGTTATCGAATTTTAGACTGGGCGAGCGGACAACTTGTATCCGGATCACCTTTGACGACTCACGTACACTGAACGACTCGTCGATGGGAGCCCAGGCGGTAGTTCCCATAATCGACGAAGTCTGGATGTTTAGCCGATCACGGTTCTCGGGATCGAAAATGTTGATGCGGACCCCCTGATCTGTCGTGATGCCATCGGTTCGTATCCAGCCTCTAAAGTGATACTTTCCTGCCCGTACGGGGACGACTTGGACCACGTTGGCGTAGGAAACGTTCCGATCTCCATGGAATTTCAATTTCAACGACCAGCGCCCCTCGTGGGCAGAAGTATCATCGCGTGTTGTTTCGAATTGGTCGGATGGCTCAATTACCCAATCGAGCGGGCAGCCCGTCGGTTCGTGTTCAAAGTCTCCATTGAAGATAAGGTTTTGCTCAGGGTAGCCGGATCCTCGTTGCGCTGAAGCCCAGTCTTGCCCGGCCGTATCGTAGCGATGATTCTTCAGCAAACAAGAAATGTAGTGTGCTGTTAGCTGATCATCGATGAAACCACGCTGCAGTGTGATGTGCCACGCCTGCTGGGCCGCGTCGACGTTATCGATTGAAATCAGATGCTCGGTATAGGACTGCTCTGCTCGCCGATTCTGCTGAATGTGCGGCATGACATCGCTGGGCGTTAACTGCAGACGGTCGAAATAACCGAAGAAAACGTCATCATAGTCGCTGACTTGTTCCAAAATTCGACTGACCGCTTGCAGACCAGAAGCAGAATCCCCGGCTTTGAAATCGAAGATAGCGTCGTGAAACCAGATTTGCGGCACCGAGGGCGCAAGTTCGACTGCCCGCCTAAATGCCGCGCGGCCTTGCTCAACATGCCCTGCCGCCTGGAGAGCCTCCCCGAAACTTGCCCATGCATAAGCATTTGCGCTATCTGACCGAACCGCCCGAGCCCAGGCATCAGCGGCTTTGGGAGCATCATCAGGATTATTGCTGCGCGCCAGAAAGGAACCCACGCTTGCCGGCTCGCGTGCCGGATCCAAGGCATGCAGCGCGCAACCAGCCGCTAACGCCAGCGCAAATCCGGCCATACCAAAGAACCTGACACTCATTCCTACTGCAATCCGCCAAAATCAAGCCGCGCGCTGAATACGCTCGACGGCCCATCCATCGATCTCCGTCGCGACCGATTTGCCCAGCATGTCAACCGAGATGACAAGCCGGGATACATTTTTCTTCCGGACCAGAATGCCTTCCAAACCAAGCAAACTGCCCGCCTTCACCCGCACTCGATCCCCGGTTTGCAAGAACGGATGCGGCTCCGCGCGACTTCTGAGCACGACTTCTCTCACCGTCTCGATCTGCTCTGAAGGAATTCTCGCTGGACGACCCGCGTGCGAAACGAAACCCATTACACTCGGCGTCTTCAACACGTCGAGAGTTCGACTCAAGTCTGCGCTGACGAACACATAGCATGGAAACAAAGGCAACAATAACTCTTTCTTTCGGTCCTTCCATTGATGAGTCGTGGAATAAAGCGGAAGAAAGGCATCGAAGCCCTTTTCCAAAAGGATTCGAGTCACATTCTTTTCATGTTGGTGACGCGTGTACAACGCGTACCAGCCGTCATTTGGATAAAGCTCCGCCATGTGAGTTACAGCTTCCTTCTTAAACTTACGAAACCTACACCTTGGGCGTCCGGCTGGGCTACAGAGCTAGCGGTTGCCGCCACAATCGGGAAATCAGGGTATGCAAAGGAGCTTAGCGCCCCCTTGACCCTGTTTTCGAGAGGATGAATGTCACATCAGGTTTGGGTAGTTTGTGACCCATTCCAAAGTAGGTACAAAAGTACCTATTGAATCCCCTAAGTTCTTGTTACCTAATACCATGTCTTTAATCTCACCGATTCTGTATGTGTAGTGCCAATTCCACTCTGCTGGAGACGCCAATCTTCTCAAAAACGCGCGAGAGGTAATTCCGAACCGTATGCTCACTGATAAGCAATTTGGAAGCGATGTCCTCATTCCGCATGCCTTCTGCAACCAGGCAGCTAATCTCTTCTTCGCGATGAGTCAACCGCGGCGCATTTCCGTTCGTGACCAGTCGGAACGGCTTCAGATGGGTAAGTACGTCGAGAAGGTGCTCTAAGGCTTCGTTGTTGATCCAGACTTGGCCTTCATACACGGCGCAAATACATTTAGCGAGGACGCTAACGGAATCTGTGCGCGCGAAAATGCCTCTTGCCCCAGCGCGAACAGCATCGAGGACCGAATTTCGATCCGTAGAATTCAGCAGCATCACAGCCGGGCATTTCAGGCCCGAACTCCGCAACTCTTTCAGGATGTCGAAACCCGTCATCGGTCCATCCGGCAGGTCCGCACTCACAACCGCCACGTCCGGGTTACTTTTCTTTACTTGTTCGAGTATTTCCGCACGATTACCCACGTGGCCCTGGACAGTAAACCCTTCACGGCACCTATTAAGCTTGGCGCCGATGAGTTGACCCGCCATCACATTGGATTCGGCAATGAATACACGAATCCGCTTAGCGGCTGATGCCGCTCCAAGTTGCATTATTTGTCGCTAGGATTTTAAGTGTATCGTCCTGGAATGACAATCACAATATCCTAAACCCGCCTGATTTAGCAGCTAAGTACTATGTGCCAACGCAGAAATACCGGCCACCATCAGTACGTAGTGCGTTTCCTTGCCGCAGGGAGGCATAGTATTCGGACGGGTTCCTGGTTACGGCCACGCCGTGTGGCTGCGATTACACCTTCTCCGATTCTGTCGGCCGATGGAAGCCCACTGGAAGCGCACTTCCGCGCGCAACTCGAAGCGTTAGCGGTCTTAAGAATAGGTCTCTTTTCTTGTCGAGAGGGCGCAGATGGCCATCCCCAAAGCTGTGCCCCCTATATTGATGAGCACGTCTCGAATGGCGGGATCGCGTCCAGGGAAGAAGCGCTGCAGGAACTCACTACATGAACCGACGATCGCGCCGCAGAGAAGAATCGTGATTACCTTGCGCCGCATGTTCGCAAGAGCTTGCCAAAGCAGAATCGCAAGGATGCAGAAGAGCGTGACATGCAGCCCTTTGTCAGCCAACAAATGAACGAGATCATAAGGGGTCGAATGAGCGTGTAGTTGCCCGAAGAACACTGCGGAGAGATGGCTAAACCCGTTTTCGCACCATTCACTGGCCAGCGAGGTGGATGAAAAAAAGATCACGCAGATCCACGCTGCGACTGCCAAACGCCAAACTCTTAGAGGAAAGTCGATCACTTGCTCACTAGCTGTTTCACAAACGCCATAGCCTCATCAATATCTGAATAGGTCATTTCATAAATGGGAAGCGACTGCAGGAAGTCGAGGAACTTGCGGATGCCTTCCCGGTCGGGAGCGAGCCAAAAACCACTGTCTTTCAAGCGCATCAGAGCCTCGAAGGTATTTAGAGACGTGATGGTGGTTTCGGCGGAAGCTTGCCAACGGCTGAATACAAGGGCGCTAGCCGCTGCACCCGCGAGATCGGGCTGAATGGTCGGCGGAAGGAATTTGACATTCTGACCATAGCGATTATACGTAGGGAGACTGTCGAAGGCTGGAAGGCGCGCAGAAATCAGAGGCCAACTGCCTTCGCGAATCATAAGCGCGAACGGCGCCGGGGCGACTCTCAACGTTTCGCGATCGAGACAAACCGAATCGTCAGCGTAGAGGGTCAATCCCGAGAACATTAGTGCTGCACCTAATGTGGTCTTACCGGAGTGAGTGGACGCGGGAAAAATCACACAGCGCGATTCGAATCCGCATGCGCCAGCGTGCAGCACAGCCAAGAACTGGCCATCAGTCACGGACACACGCACCATTTCCTGCAATAGGATGGTGCGCGCTGCGGCGGAATCTTCTGCGGCTTCCAAAAAGTCCTCGCCCAGAAACAGTTGGACACACTCGTCCACTTCGACCAGGCGAATCGTTATGTCAGGAGGGGAGGGAGGAACTCGGAGGGATTCCAGGCGGGGAGCAATCTCGTCAACGAGATCACCGACTGTTAGCAGAATACGGAAGTGTTTGCCGTGAAGCCGGCAATCTATAGCGGAATAGCGGTTGTCTTCGAATAAGCGCGGAACATCGCTTAGACGTTCAGGAGGGCGAGCGACCAGGAGGCTGTCGCGCCAGTCTTGAATCGTTCTGTTTACATCACTAAGCGCCAGATCGTAAGAAATACCATAGATCTCCTCCAGTCGGCTGGCAATAGCGCCGACGGACAGGTGTAATTTGAAAGCTTCCCAAATCTCTGCGGCTACGGTGTTAAGTAGGAAAAGTCCCCTGACGTCAGGGCGGACAAGCACCAGTCCGCCCGAGACGTCGAAGGACCAGATATCAGAGCAGTCTAACGAAACTCGCCTCCAAACGGCAAGGGGAGAGCAAGAACTATCTGTGACTTCCGGCTGCGCTCTTACTTTGAGGATGGAAGCCGCCGCCCGAGGTCTGGGCAGCCTTCGCACTTACTGCGAGAACTGTAAATGGAGCTGCGTAAGCCGCAAACTTCCCAAGTTTGCGGACCGCGTCGCGGCGGTCTATGTCTTGAGCAACGTCAGCACCGGTTGCCTTGGTATCGTTGTTGGACTCTAGATTCATGTTTTGCTCCTTTTATTAGTATAGTGCGGGTTTATCTTTCGCCCCGCGCTTGCGTATCACCCAAAGTGTAGCAAACCCGGCAAGCCCAAGCGCAACAGGAACGGTTTGAGCCGGTTCTGGTACTGCGGACGCCAGTACGACGTCTTGTGTGCCACTAGGGGCTCCCTTTGCAAAGTTGAATGTAAATTGAAAATCCTCATCGAGATACTGACCGGTGAGGCCGCCCAGCGAGGCGGTTGCGTTTTCATTGTAAGTTCCGGGACCCAGCGGACCAAGTTCGCCGATGCAAGAACTGGTGTCATAACAAGTGTTCGCGGAAAAAGTAGTGAAGTTGCCGACGATCACGGGAACGTGCTCGTTGTAGGGGGGCGGGCTGTTCCAATTACCGGGGCCTCCTCCGTTGAAATCCTGAAGAAGGTTAAGGGTAAAGCTGTCGGCTGCGAGGGTTACGCCATTATTCCCTGTGTAGGTAGCAGAGAAGGCCGTAAATAAGGTCGGCATGAAGTTCGTCAATGAAGACGAATATTCGCCGGAAATCTTAAACTGATCGGTCGACGAAGCGGTGTAAGTAAAGCTGAAAGGAGTGAGCGGCACACTCTGTCCGTTGCCGAGTGCGGAGCTTTGCAGGCCGGCAGACGTGCAATCTCCTACGGGGCAGGCGACGGTATTGCCTGTAATCTGGATCGCCGCTGGTTTGGCTACTACGGGCAGCAGCAAAACGGAGAGAAGGGAAAGGGTTGTTAATCGCAGCATTTTTTTTATTGACTCCTGCTTACTTTAGGAAGCAAGCGTTGGTTGAGGATACAAGGTTAGCGTTAAGTACGTCAAGAGCTAAACGTACTGAAACGCAATAGCTAACAGTGTTTTACAGCGTAATCGGGTGATAGCGACTTCTAATGTCCCCGACCTTGCACAAAATCCTGGAGGAAACGCTGGTAAACGCCACGTTCCAGGAGCTGAGTTACTAAATGTTTAAAGCCACCCGGTGTCGTGAAGAGACTCCGGAGGATAAGAAGACGACGACTGAATAAGGTCGAGAGCATGTAGATGGGGTCAAGATAGCGTAGCGGGGGGAATCGCCTGAGAAGCTTGCGGTGTAAGCGTCGCAGGCGCAAAAGCATTGTAAGACGAAGGTCCAGCGGCGTCATGAAACCGAGAGAGTCGCGGATGTCAAGCAGGTGGAGAACTAACAACCCGTATCGGCTTGCCTTGCGGAAACGGCCTCCAATGTCGTCCCAATTTACGTCAGCACCGAAGCATCGGTCGAGTTGCACGACGTCGCACAGAGCGCGCAGCGGTGGCCAGACACGCTCATCATAGGGGTGCCTTAGTTGCGAGTGCATAACGAGATGAGTCATCAGGTGCGTCGGCGAAGGCAAGCGAGCACGAATACCGTCTAAATCGACACTGGAAGCGCTCCGGAACACTTCCGCGGCGGACAAGACAGACTCACACGGTCCTAGTCCGAGGCGATGGTGCAGTTCGATGGAAATGGAGCCGCGCCACAGCGGGGGATGATGGTGACGGAAAAGACCAAATGGGTCGGTATCGTCACGCTGAAAGCCGTTCTTCATCAAGATTTCGGCGGCCCTGGGTAGTTGTTCCTCGGGAATGAGCAAATCGATGTCAAGCAGGTAACGCGCTGCTGCATCCGGGTAAACCTTCCCGGCGAGATAAGCAACTCCTTTGAGCAGAACAGGCTCGATTCCCTTTTCATTCAAAAGCCGAGCGACAGCTTGCAACTCACTCAGGATGTGTTGATTCCGCAGGCGATTTAGTTCGACGACACCAAGCAGAAAATCTGCTACCTCGGGCGGAATAAATTCCGGGTGCTTTGTCAGAGCAATACCCACAGGCGGCAGCACAGCCTGTTCATTGGCGACTCGGAAGAGAAGC
The DNA here is from genome assembly GCA_963758445.1 of Terriglobia bacterium. GTDB lineage: Bacteria > Acidobacteriota > Terriglobia > Bryobacterales > Bryobacteraceae > Bog-105. Next base: position 189,072 of record CAVWVR010000019.1, on the reverse strand, counting down.
TCCCATTTCCAATCCGCTGTTTCAGTAAGTGCGCGCGCAGAATCCCCTTCGCCACGCAGACAAGCGCATAGGAACCGGAGATAGATGTTACTAGAGGAACGCAATTGCTCCCTTGCTCAGTGTCGAGAACTTTGGGGAACTCCGTGACTAATTAAGTGTGCTCACCGACCAGGCGAACGCGGATGGGGCCGATGTTGATTTCGTGGTCGTAGCGGTCGTTGAGGGCCAGGGCAAATCCAAGCAGGATGAGGACTAGCTTTACGAGGAGTTCGTACCAATGAAAACTGTGGCCATGCCCCAGGAGCCCCTGCAGCGTTTCCACGCAACAGGCGGAAAGCGCCGCGAATATGATCCCGCGGTTGAGTGCATTGAAGGACCAGAATGCCAGCGGAGCTACGTAGCCAAGGGAAATGAAAAGGATCGCTTTGCCGGCGCAATATGTGTAGAAAAGCGCTGGCGACATTGGTGGGATAGGTATAGCCTCGAGCAAAATTGTTATGGCCGCAAGAGAGAACCATAGCGCACGGCTGGTGCGCGTGAAAACACGCAAGCTCATCCGGGATTGCGTGTATCGAGTTAACACGTGCCCTGTGTGTATCATTGCAGGTTCTTTTCCTCTAATACGCGCTGTACCTGGTCAAGACAACACCTGCACTGCGAGCAAGGAAATGTACAAATCAAGCGAAAAAAGGCAGAATGCCGTGGAAGAGTCTTAGCTGTTCAAATATATCGAGCTAGGATTGTGCCCAGATTTGGTCATCACCCCGTCTTCGAACTCAGCCGACTGCATATGCGGGAAGCACTTCTGCAATTCTTTTTGCCGGAGGTGCAATAACATCGAGAACGAGCCCGAGATCGTGTATCTCTCGTTCATGCACAGGAATGCATGCAGCAAAGCCGATTCCTGATGGAAGAAGAGGTCCGACGATAGTATGTGCGGACTGTAGTCGTATGGGAACGAGATGTCGTGAAAGTGAACGCAGACGCCGCGAGCTATTCTCGGCAGGATATTCAGTACTATTTGACCCACTTCCCCGGCCGGTCCGACGACATGGCTGGAATCAACAAAGAATAGATCCCCTGCCGATAGCTCTCGGAAACAATCGAGCTCCACGTCCTGTAGTTTCTTCGTGATTAGCCGAATGGTTCCCGCTTTGTCCGCATCTCGAAGAAATTTTGTTGGATACGGCTCTATGCACACGATCTCCGGGGTATATTGCTCATCTTGGGAGGCAATCAGGCAAACAGCCGTCGAGACGCCGCACCCTATCTGAATAATTTTCCTGGGCTTGCATGAGCGGACGAAACAATATAAGAAGTCGGCCTCAATCTCGCCGTAGCCTTCGTCAGTCCCGTTCATCACAAGAGATCTCTTGTGCACTTGAAGTTCGGGCAGCTTTGTCGTGAATCCGGCTGTGCACTTCCTGATAAATTCAAGTTGACGGTCTAGATCTACTGCGATGCCCTCCATGCTAAGCGGATAACGCCATGCCTGGGTTTTTCTAAGCTGCCGAATGTCTGGGATCTCTGAGTAGAAATGCCGGGGGAGCAAATCGAATCCAAATCTCTGCCCAACTTCAAACGTCTTCCTAAGAAGGCGCTTGCTTTCTTTCTTGATTCTTCTGTTCACCTGATCTATATTCCTGAGTAAATGAACCGAGCTTTAGATTCCATACTCACCGCTTAGAGAATTAAGCTTCTGGCAATCGCTCTCTGTTCTGTATTAAGAGCGGCACGAGGTGGCGCGCGTCCCAATAACGAGGGATAAAGCGAAAGGGGTTCGACAGGCATCGGAACAGCCAACCCAGATAGAAGCGGTCTGCCCAATCAGGTATGTGAACTTGGTCGCCACTTAGGAACGATATAGCGGCACCGATGCAGTGAATCGCAACCGGGAAGCCGAGCTTTTGCTTGAGATAAAGACCGAGGCGCTCTTGCGTGCCTCCCCCTATTGTCACGATGATATGTTTCGGACGCCGTTCACAAATGCGACTTAGAAGGACTGGATCTTCAATCTGGCGACCGTATATCGGCGCGATGTACAAATCCTCTTCCGCTATGGACAGCCCTTTAGATCGAAGCCACGACAAGTTCTTTTCAGCGCTCGATGGTCGGGCCATAATCCAGAAGGTTGCTCCCGATTTTCTGACTTCCGGTTTCCGGATCAGGTGGCGTAGGTATCTCAGTCCTGAGAGACGCCGTATAGAATCTCCTTGAAGAAGGTTCCAAAGCAACACCATAAACGCACTATCAGTGATAACCAAATCGGCGTTTAGGAGAGCCTCCGTGTACTCTGAGTCGGCGACCAGATTCTTGAGTGCCGGGGCTGCCGGCACAACCAACAATCCCCCTTGACTTAATAGATCAGTGGCTTCGGCGGCTGTTCCATGGAAGAACCTTAGCCCGAGAATCTGTCTGAAGTTGCCCTCTCGGGATGCGGCAAGAGCTTTCGCACGTCTACTCATATTTAGGTTAAGCCTCACCGAATTGGTGGCGGGTATTGCCTGCCGCGATTCACGTTTCCGGGATTTCGCTGCGTCTGTTCAGTAGGCTCCATCGGTGGTTAGTACCACTGCTGCGGTACGCGCCAGGATGTACAAATCGAGCCACACCGACCAGTTTTGAATTACGTACCGATCTAACTTTACGCGTTCGGCGAAGCTAAGACGATTTCTGCCCGAAACCTGCCAAAGACCCGTAATACCAGGACGCACCTGTTTGTAGAGAGCGAAGCTAGGTCCGTACAGGCTGACCTGGTTCTGGAGCATAGGTCTGGGGCCGACGACACTCATATCGCCCACGAGAACGTTCCAGAACTGAGGCAACTCATCAATGCTCGTCTTTCGAATGATTCGCCCAATACGGGTCAGTCTTGGATCGCGCTTCAGCTTCTGCGTACTTTCCCACTCGGCTCTAAGAGAGCTGTCAAGTTGAAGACATTCCTGCAGAACGTCATCGGCATTCACGACCATACTGCGAAGCTTCCAGGCCCGGAACGTCTTGCCCCGATGACCTATTCGATCATTTGGGTAGAATGCTGGACCTTTGCTCTCTAGCTTCGTGAGAATCGCAAAAATACAAACAAGCACAATCACTACGGGTGCAAAAGCAATCGTGATCAGAAGATCGAGTAAGCGTTTCGTCAGCTGTGAGGATGGGCGGAGCAGCTCACGCTTAACCTCCAAGCCTACAATTCCGCCGACCTCTTTGGCGCAAATACCGAGGCTACTCATTCCTACCAGATTCGGAATAATTAGGACATGCCCAAAATACGAACCATAATAATCGACGCGCTGTAGCAGCTCGTCCCTTGAGAGGCCTGGCATGCATATAATCCCGTATGAAATTCGCTTCTCGTGAGCAATCTGCTTGCACCTGGAGAGTGGTCCGCGAATTAGTTCTGGAGGCACATCGACATACTGTTCCGGATTGTCGTCGAGCACCGCGATGGGTTTCAACCCTATCCTGGGATTCTTCGTTAGCGTTTCGAACAGTTGTTTTCCTGTTTTTCCGAAGCCCAAAATAGCCACTGGGCTCCCCCACCATGTGCACGTGGAAAAAATGGTCCGTGTCACCGTCCGGAATATGGGAACCAGCAGAACAGCAAATATGCAGCTGAAAATGCAGATTAGCCTGGACTCAGACAGGTCGTGCAGGAGAAATGTGGTCGCGAGGAGCCCCAGATAGCCCACAGTGATTGAAAGGGCCGAGAGTCGAAGCTCTTCGACAGGATTGATGGCAACGCCGGGATATAGACCCGCAGCCATCAAACTGCATAGAGCCAGAACCAGGGGCACCAGGGTTGCCCTAAGGCCGAGTGGTGCGGAGCTGGATAACAGCACGTTACGCAGTATGGAGGCAATAACTAAAGACAGGAGGATCGCAAGCACATCGGAGCCAGCCAGACAGGCGAGGGTTCCCAATGGCCGGGTAGAAACGATCGAATGCGGCGTTGCATCCGCAGCGATGGCTAAGGCAGCAGATGCTGGGCCTTCGGACTGGATTATTTCGGATTGCGGGATAAAAGATGGCGCTGGAGAGGACATAAAGCGTTGATTCAGAACCTTTGGTAGTCGAAGTTTGAAACTTGTGAAACCGCGGTATTCGGTATGGCCGCGGCATTTAGGACTGGTTGTGTCGATACGCATCCCTTTGCAGGTGCCGGGCCGGCAACTGCCTGGCCAGCGCATCATTGGCCTTGTTCCTATACATAAGTTGGACAGGCTCCTCAAGGCGCGCGAGAATTCCAAAGCGGCGCCATGATAGCGTATCCTCCAACGACGAGATCTGCATGCGGAAGCGCCGCCCTGTACGCCGTGTGACCGCTAGGCGTGCTGCAACCACCTTGTTGTCGGCGCTCCCAGTTAAGCTCCTCGGGCCAGCATCTGATCCTGTCCCGGACTTCAGTCCGAAGTGCGAGAGCAATGGCGTGTAAAGAATACTGATTTCTGAGAGCGATCAGGCTTACATTTCGTACTGCGCGTGAATGCCGCAACACGACAACCGAACGAGCGCTCCTTGGGCATCGAACAAGTTAGAGGTCTTGCGGATCCAGATTCTTCCAGTCGTTTTCTATCGCCGTGGCGACGACTTTATTACCAAGAATGCTTAAATGGATTCCATCTAATGTGAAGTCCCGCGTTCGAAAGCGGGTTTCGAATCGAGTGAGGTCTAGCAAGGGAACTTGGCGCGCTTGTGCCCATACGAAGAGGCTGTCGGGGGCGGACTTCTCCGCGTGTTCAGGCACATACTCCCGCACTGCTACAAATATGATCCCCATCCGCGCGCGCCCGGTGGTTACGATTGAACGGAACTCCTCAAGCAACTGCAAATTACGTTGGATTTGCTGGGGGTCATTTTCAACTGTTGTTCCTGCATCTTTACGGGCGTTCTGCTGTAAGACTTTTGGCTTTAGAAACCGTTCCCACACCTCGCACCAAGCGCATGGATAGCTCCGAGCGGGAAGCTCGCCCACCCCATTCATCTTGGCTCGTGGCTGTGAGAGATCCGCGCTATTGAGCACCAAAAGCACCAGCCCGGCGCCGAAAATGCCCCGGGAGCGAATGTAGTCCACCTCGTTAGAAATTGCCCACGCGCTAGCCGAGGCGTTCAATATCTCCACGGGCCGGTGCAGCTTTGTTGGTAAGTCACGCTCCAAAAGCCCGGTGAAAATTTGTTCCTGTCCCACTCGACTTGTGCCGTATAGTACTGAATCACCTACTAGCAGAATTCTAAGTTCCTCCGGTCGTCTGGTATGGATCGGTCCCGAACGCATGCCAAACTCGTTTATGTCAATGTGTTTCCCAAACCGCAGTTTGTGCTGATTCGGCGTGATAATGTACTCGCAATTTTTGTCGGTGGAAACTGTGACTGGATTACCTAATCCACAGAAATAGCGCAGTGCGGACTCGGAAATGCTAACGCACGCCGCCACCAAGCCGATGGTCAGCCAAATTTTGCCCTTCGCAGTGAGACCGCCTAGCATAAATGTTTCGTGTTGCTGTTTCTGAATTTAACGATGCGATCTGAATATCATCGAGCGTGTACGGAGCCGATTGTGATTTTCTGATCGTGACCATAGCCACGAGCCAAGTGGGTTGACGCAAGGAGTGCTACGTTTGCGACAAGCTCACAGCAGTGGCCGTTCCCTGACATGCATGAGGCGTTTCCACCCCTCATGGGCCGGCACTTCGAGCCGGGATGTGCAGGTCAAGCCATACGGCCAATTTGAATTATATATGGATCCAGCGCTGCTCGTTCCGCGAAGCTAAGATTATTCCTGCGCCAACGCTTGCCAGAGACCGCCTTCTTAGGGCCGGGCCCCCGGAACTGCCTGGCCAACGCGTCATTGACCTTGGCCATACATAACTTGGACAGCCTCGTCCAAGTGCTCGGAACCCCTAAGTAGCTTCTCAAGAACTCCAATGATAGTAACTCTGAAACGAGAAAAAAGTTCCGTACTGTTAACTACCCGTTCGTATGCCATCATCGGGTAAAACAGAAGCGGGTGTGCTCGTCCGTACGAAGGCTCGGGCTCGACCATCTTGAGTGTTTCGACTGCCAAACCGTGAGAGCCCGCGAGCCGGCGCAAACAACGCCTGGCGTTTGCACGATAAAAAGTTGGATAAGGTTCGTGAGCGTTAGCGGGAAGATTCCTGAGCCGATTTGCAAGCTGCAAGTGAACTGAATGGGGAAGCAGCCGCGATGTAAGAGACACATAATGCCACAAATTCATCGTGCGAAAGCAATATTTAGAGCCGGGTTTTAGTACACGAGAGACCTCGCTGAAGTGCTGTTCTGGCTCTTCAATGTGTTCCAACACAAAATCCGACACGCAGAAGTCGAAACTTTCATCGGGGTAAGGCAGCTTCGCTCCATCAAACACGTCGGCGCGATCGAGATATTTATTTTCTAAGACTTCTTTGCCGATATCTATTCCGCAAACATTTCCTAAACTGGCAAGAAGCTTGGTTGTATTATTAGTTGGACCGGATCCTATTTCCAAAATTTGGGCGTTTTGCGGGGCCCATCTACGACACTCGTTGTGGAATTCTCTGGTTCCACCGAGAAAGTCGGGTCGCGAATAATAGAAACGCTCAAACAAGCTTTGCGTTGACATAAGAACAGCGGGTTCAAACCTTGGAGGACGGCCAGTGATGTGCAATCGCCTAGTCAGTCGAAAGATCGGCTGGAATCCGGCGGCACCGGGCTCCGACGTTCCGGCGATGCTTCCTATTGCCTTGCGCAAGTAGTACTTCCGTACACTGTCCTGAGTAAAAAGAATTTTCTCGATCACCAGGTAGGAGGACGAGAGGGCGACGATCTTGCTTGTTAGCGTGACACTTCATCTAAGTCAAGTAGCTTTCGGCAAACTGGGGTACAGCGAGTAGAAAGAACTCTTAGGTCTGCCTAGCATTCGCCTAAGAGGCACATCATAAACACTATTCAAGATCATACACACGCCAACCAAAACAGGTATATAAATGAGGCCAAGCCATGGAGCGAGAGATTCGGGCGGAAATGGCAGCGTTCGCTTAAGCATGGCCAGAAGGAGTTGATACAAGGGCTTGTGAACCGTGTAAACGGCGTATGATGCTACACCTAACACATTGAATGCTTTTTGAATTTGCGGACCCGGCTCATGAACAGAGGAAAGGACGACCATCGTTGGAAATACGAACAACACTGAGATTAGTTCGCAAAACACACTTTTCGGAAGGAGGAATATCCCAGGCAGCGCGATGATTATAGCTAGCGCGACGAACGACTCCTTTCGCTTACGGTTTCCCACGACGCGGAAGATCAGCACGCCAAAAAAGAAAGAAAAAATGACACGGAGCGTTCCTCCCCAAAATGTGTGCCAGCTAAAACCGGCCTCAAGACCTCCTGCATGGAACGCATAACATACTAGACCGATGGACGACAGTGCTACAGCTGAAACTACAATCCTAATCTCCCGTAGGTATCTCCAAAAAGACACGTAGACGACGTTGATTAGCAACTCAAACAGGATCGACCAAAGCACTGGATTAAAGGGGTAAAGAACGTCGGTAGGTCCGATCTTCGGAGTGGGTATCATTGCTACCGATAGCGGCAGACTAACCCAGAAGAGGGTCGGCGTCCAGCTAACACTGAGCCCCGCGAATTTCATCGCGAGCACGGCGACGGGTACACCCAGAACTGTGCTCAGTATATAAAGCGGATATAACCTAATCACGCGAATGCGCAGGAACTCTGTCGGCTTCATTCCAAGCTGAAATTTTGGCTCATATGCGGCTGCGAGTACAAATCCGCTAAGAACGAAAAATAAATCTACTGCAAGGAAGCTGTCGGGAAGCTTCCATCCACCGAAGAAATGGGGCGTGTGAAGTATAACGACTGAGATCGCAGCAATGCCTCTCATACCATCTAGGGTGTGATAACTTCGACGCTTCGGTATGGAGTCGTTCATGCTTGCGTTAATTATCCTTCGAGCGCGCAGGCGTTGGGGTCTGAGCGCTCGCATCAACTTATCTATGGCGCGACATGAATTCTAAGCTGCCGTCAAGTCCTGGGAGTTGTCCAAAGCATTTCCAAGATTGGCTTCACGCAAGTGACAGAGGGCGATCTTGGTTTTCGCGACGGCAACCCGGTGTGCAAGGATTGAGCGCGACGACTCGATACGGTGTTTGATAGATGCCAGTGATGTGCGAGATATCCGGCAATCGTTCAGTAGCGCGAATAGCTGCCCGGCCTTTATTCAGGTAGTTAAGATCTATCTGCCATTCAAAGCTTTGACCTTGGCTGGTCCACCTAATAACATCTTTGTCGGTTAGATGATTGTTTAGAGCAAACTCGAGCTTTGGAAGAGCGCGGCCTTCATGGGCCATAGAGACAAACGATGTCAGCGGAAAGTCGTCATCAAAGATGGCCAACGGGAATCCACGTTCCTGTGCTTGAAGCAGCCTTCCTATTTGATCGAGATGATCATCAAAGTAACACAAGCCTCTACTTACATCCTGGCCTGAGAATTCGAAGTTCGTCCAGTCTGTCTCAATATATTCGACTCCCGGACACCTTGCGACTAATCGAGACATGTCAATATCGAAACTATAAACGGTCGCATTGGGAGAGGCGAGAGATAATGCCCAAGCACTTGCGCCGGTGTAAGTGCCGCTATCAATAATCAACTTGGGTCGCACTACATAGGACAGAAGGTAAAGCCAAAGCAAATTGTTGAATCGACTCCCGCCACCCTGCCGCCGAAACGGGGATGCTAGATAGATTGCGTAGAACTCTTCGATTAGCGAACGGAGGGAGATCTCGCTGGCCGAGAACAAGCGCTGAGTTTGTAGCCACGCTTCGATGGGCTGGGCCAACTCGTCAAAAAGTTGTTCTAAATGTGCGGGGCTATCCAGTCGGGAATCAAAGTCATGTACGACACTCGCAATGCATAGATTGTAGCGGCCCAACATTGAATTAGCCGCGCGTAAGGCAATTCGTTTAACCCCCATTTACTACTCGTCTCCACTACCGTCCCTTCGGCTAACTGCTATACGCCGGTCGGTGGATACAGTAGCTTTGACCAAACCCATACCACTCCGCTCAGACGCGTTACAAAGCAAGGCTCCGATCCTCGCCCGCCCGCGCTGCACTCGCGATCCATTTCTCGCACTTTCAGGATAATCATGTATTCGTAAAAAGCCTGGAGAACGGAGTAGGTAAAACCCGCCTTGCCGTCCAAGAATCCTCCGTTTGATACGTAAAGGAACAAGAACTTCACTATCGGACGCGCAGGCATCCTAGAGAAAAGCTGTTTCTGATAATAGTCGCCGGAGCGTCCGGCGTTCGCGGCAATAAATGCCTTCAAAACCGATACTCGTTTATTAACGTCCTGGTCATTGAAAAATTGACATGTGCTTCGAAGGAGCTGTACGAGTTATGGCGATTCAGCCAATGCTCCGATGCCTTTGCTGAAAGGGAAAATGCTCTAGGTGTCCGGCAACATCACCCACCGGACCGTCCACCGAGAGAAACCGGGTTCACGATCCGTTCGTAACGCATTTTCTCAGGGCGAAAGAGACGAATGTAAGTCGGTGTGATCTGCACATGTTTGAGCCACGTCTCCAGTAAAAAATCACGTCGCTGAACTCGGAAAGCTACATTATCGCCAGGTCTCGTCACCGCTTCTGCCGATTGCTTGCGCCAGTTTCGGTGTTACTCGCTCATCGGCATCTAATATAAAGAACCCATGGATGTTTATAATCTATGTGTCGGACAGCAAAATTCTGATGTGCAGACCAGTTGTCAAACTGCCGTTGCGTTACCTTCGCACCGGCCTTCCTAGCAATTGCTACTGTTCCATCTGTGCTGAAACAATCCAAGACATGGACGTCATCCGACCAACTGACAGATAACAGGCAGCCTGGAAGGTCTTGCTCTTCATCTTTCGTGAGGATAACGAAAGAAACCATCTTAATTATCCGCAACGCTAGACTTCCGAGCCGTTTTCAAAGATCCTGGCCTTGATCTTTCGAGCCGGAATGCCACCGTATACCGTCCACGGCTCAAGATCGCAGGTTGCAACGGATCCCAAGGCAAGGACGGCTCCCTCACCGACATTGACTCCTGGCTGAACCGTAGCTCGAGAACAAACCCAGGAATAAGCGCCATATCGTTATTGGATACGCAAGTAAGGGAAATGCGGGATCCTCATAGTCGTGAGTAGCCCCGCAAAGGTAAGCTTGTTGCGACACGATTGCAGTGTGACCCCAGGTGAACCGCCGCTGCGTTGTAAATTATCGCATCGTCGCCCACGGCAACAGTATCTTCACAAGTTAAATTCCAAGGCGCCCATATCTGAGCTCGTGGACTTATGTGAGTGTTACGACCGATTTTGGCTCCGAACACTCGCAGGACCATTGCTCGCCAGCGGTGAAGAGGTCGCGGGGACGGTCTAAAAAAGAGCCGATAGGTCACGTTCCACATCAAGCGGACCATCCGGTGACCCAAAGGAAAGCATGGGCGACAAGTACGGATCCATACTGATTTTCAGCTCAGATACAGGCGAAGACAACAAAACCTCCGTAGATCGCGAATTACCCTCAACTTCTAGCTTTGGTCAGCAAGCCCCGTGCGAACAAGGAACACACCGAATTGTCAGTACGATTGCCTTCGGCTCGCGTTGAATAAACTTCTACAGCATCCTTGAACTGGGCCTAAAGCATTGGACTACCATGCTCTTCCACAGGTAGGGCAATCGACCAGAGCCGCGAAAGTCGATGCCGGCTAAACCAGCCTCTTCCAGCAAAAGACGCAGCGTCTTCTTTGACCAGAATTTAACGTGTCCATAGTCCCAGAGAGCGTGAAAATGTTGATCCAGCTTACCGGTAAGCGCCAGGCAAAGGTTCTTGAGGTAGCCATGGTACGGCGTACTCACGATAAGCATTCCTCCGGGCTTTAATAGGGAGAAACAGTTCCTCGCAAAACGCCGTGGCAGATAAAGGTGTTCTACGACTTCGGTACTCAGCACTAGGTCGCACTTACCCAGAAGGGGATGTTCGAAATGTTCTTCTGCGACGTCCCCGACCGTGAAGTCAACAAATGGATAAGCAGCCTTCGCGTGAGCTATTCCAGCCGTGGAAAGGTCCATTCCGTTCAATTGCCAACCGCGATTTCGAAACGACGACAGAATTGATCCGTTACCGCATCCGAAGTCCATCACGATTGCTCCTGGTTGTATATCACGAACCAGTTCGTTTATCGAGGGAAGAAGATAAAGATGCGAACCGTTGTGCTCAGCATTGTCGAATTGGTATTCACCGGAATCATTTGGCAGCCAACTGGTTGAAATACACTCCGCTGACGAGTAGTAACGCTTGTGGCTCTTCATTACTGCAATTTTGGACAGGTATCGGGGATGTTAGTAGGTGATATTGCTGAGTGTTGTCGGCTTGCGAACCCGCTCAACACGCGAAGAAGGGTCCTGCCAACCTGATGAATTTCGAATCTTCTTTCGAAGCAATCGCGCGCACTCTCACGCATCGCCTTTCTTTGGTCTTCCGGCAGCGCTACCCATCCTTTCAACAGCGATACCGCGCCTTCCACGTCGTCTACGGCGACCAAGCCGGCACCTTCGCTTACTATCTCGCGCCAGATATTAACCTTGTCAGAAATCAGCGTCGGCAGGCCGCAGGCAAGCGCTTCGGCGACCACGATTCCGAAGTTTTCCTGATGTGAAGGCAAAAAGAACACCTCCGCTGCGTACATAGCGCCCCATTTCAGGTCACCGGTGAGCATGCCCGTCCACGTTATTTTGTCGGAGACGTTCAAGCGTCGTGACATCTCTTCCAAGGACGCCCGCCAGCCTACCTGATCAGGGCCAGCGATCACAAAATGGAAATTTTTGCTGTCGGCGAGAACGCGAGCGAACGCCTCAATCGCCAGGTTGCATCCTTTTTTCGGATGCACTCGGCCCATAAAGAGAATCACTCGCTTTCCTTGCAGGTGCGGGAAGCGTTCGAGGAACGTCGCAGTCTGCAGATCTCGTTCTCCGGAGGGACGTGCGGTCCCGTAACAAGTTACAACCTCTTTGGCAGCATATAACCAGAACGACTTTCGGGCTAGAAGGCGCTCCTCATCGGTGGTAAACAACACTGCCTTGGCGTCTCTAAGGACCCGGTAATCGGCCCAGGGCCAATAGAGCCACTTTTTTAAATGCTTCGCTGGATAGGTACGCTTAAACCAGGGGTCAAGCATGCCGTGTGTAAACACAACGTACGGGATTTGGGATTGCCGAAGTACTCGCCAAGCGCCAAAACTGGCATAAGACCAAATTCCGTTCATCACCGCGATATCGTATCGCGCGACATTTTCCCTTAACCACGGAACAACTTTTCTGCTGTAGCCATACTTAGAGCCGACGGGCCCAAGCGCATGAACAGTCGCAGGGAAAGCATTTACCTGAGCGGAATCAGGACCATCCAGCGAAAGAACCTCCATCTCGTGGCCGTGCAAACGGTAGATTGGACTGAGCTGTCTTAGCACCTCCATCGGGCCGCCCCCTGCCGAGTCAACAGAACGAATGACGTGAAGAATTCTCATTCCGTCTTATACTTCATAAACCGTATTGTGCATCCGGGCAGCATTGAGGTTAACGTGATCATCGAACTCCGTTACGCAGAGTTTGCTTAGAGAAATTAGACTGTTAAACGGTTCGCCGACAAACTACGTACATCAGCGTTCCGTGCGAAAGATTATGACGAAGGTCCAAACTAGCCCACGATGGGTTCAGCGCATGACGAAGATGGAAAAACTTATATCGCTTGTTCATTTCAGTTCTTAGTGCATCCTCTGCGTCATACGCTAGTTCGTCCGGGATAGGTTTCTGAAGGTATGAAAGCCACTGGCGGCCGACCAAATCCCATGGGTTATAAGATGCGGCGGACTTAAGCACGAGACCTTTGATGCTCTGAATACATTTTTGTAAGACTAGAGGACGAAAAGTGGCTTACATGCGTGTGCGGAATCCATTTAGGAAACCTAGCTCGTAGCCGCGTCACGGCTGCTGATTCAAAGTTGTCTGTCATGACAATTAAGCGGCCATTTGGCCGCACATATTCCATCATCTCGACCAAAAACGATCTTGGGTCCGCGACATGTTCTATTACCTCGAACGATGACACGACATCGAAAGCGGACTTTGGAAGATCTGTTTCGTTGAGCGGTTTGGTATGGATCGGCAGTGATAGATGAGTTTGTGCCCACGTTGCTTCCTGAGTCGATAGCTCGACCCCTTCAACTCGAATGTTATATTTTTTTCGCAGCCGTTCCAGTAAAAAGCCATAACCGGTTCCAACGTCGAGCCAGTTTTCGATTGTGCTCAAGCCGATCAATCTCTTCAACACGGCCGCATTGATACGGGCGTTGACTTGCTGCCCTTCGAGATGCCGCTTACTGCCAAAGTTGTTGCGATAGTAGTTACTGAGTAACGTCGGATTCATGATTGAACCCGAATACATGAATCCGCAATTGTCGCATCTCATCACCGGGATCTGCCGAAAAGCTCTATGCACACTTCGGCGGCTAGCACCGCAAAGCGGGCAGAGCGGACGTTCCTCGAAGGGAGACTCCCAAAAAACGCTAGACGACATGTTTGTACTTGTTTCCTGGCTGGGCATATTGCTACGAGAGGGAGCGGAAGTGATAAAAGCTTAGGCCAATAGACGTTAGGATGACGTGAATCCGAAGCAACTGGCAGGTAATACGAATAAGGAGCCTAACCGACTGCCGCACGCTAGCCGACCATCCGGTTCTCCTCCACTGTTTGTTTAAGAGGCGTGCAACAAACTCGCTCGTACAATTCTTCCCACTTTATAGGAACCGTACCCGCGTGCCGAACTACTATACTTGCCGCGGCATTTGCCACTTGAACGGCAGAGATCACGTCGAGCCCGGCAGCGAGACAAGTTCCGAGTGTTGCGATTACGGTATCACCCGCGCCAGAAACATCAAACACTTCCTCCGCGAGAGCCGGGAAGTGATGCGTATGCTCGCCCGTCACGATCGTCATTCCGTTTGCGCCCTGCGTCACTAGCAGGTGAGTAAACCCAAGAAGGTCTCGCAGCATCTTTGCGCACGTGCCTACATCTCCAGCTGGCATCGACATCGTCTCAAGTGCTTGTGTGAACTCTCTCTGATTTGGAGTAATGCAGGCAGCTCCCGCATAGCCCGCGTAGTCGTTTCGCTTTGGGTCAACGAATACCGGGACATTCAGCGAGCCGCATGCTTTGATAGTTGATCGAATAACATCTAGAGTCAACGCGCCCTTTGCATAGTCTGAAAGGATCACAGCATCTACTCCTGCATTCAGGATTTGTTCGATGCGGGCCACGATTTCGGCGCCTGTTTCTTGCGACACATCTTGGCAAACCTCATTGTCTAATCGAACAATTTGATGATTGCCGCACATGACCCTGGTTTTGCAAGTTGTTGGCCTTCCGGGGACGCCCAAGACGCCAGAAGTGCTCACCCCGTTATCAGTGAGTATTTTCAGCAGGGCGTGACCGGCGAAATCATCTCCCACTACCCCCGCCGCAATGACCTTCGCGCGAAGACCGGCAACGTTTAGCGCTACGTTTGCTGCGCCGCCCGCGGCAAAACGTTCCTCTTGGACGGCCACAACGGGCACAGGCGCCTCTGGTGAAATTCGCGTGACTTCGCCCAGAAGATAGCGATCAAGCATCAGATCGCCGACAACGAGCAGGGTGACGCCCGAAAATCCGCGATCCGGGAGCGCCTCGATTGTCTTAGAATCCAGAGCGAAGGAGGAGATGACTTTCATTTAAATTCCTGCGGGATATACCATAAAACCAAGAGTCACCTGGCTGGGCTGTCGTCCATTTCGGGACGGGTAACTAAGTGACCAGGCCACCGTAAACTGATCAGCGTTATCGAAGTTGCAATTGGTGTCTGGAACTAGATAAACACAAATCGTACTTTGGATGAGTTAACCGATGATAAATGTAGATCTGCTCTTGCCATGGTTCGGGCCAACATCCCTTGAACACGAACGCCGGGGACAAGTGATCTCTCACAATTTCACGATCCTTGGCTAGATTGAATTGCTTGATTGCTTCTCGTACTCCTATTGAATCGGAGTAGGCATTCTCAGGATATCCACTAATATCGTCCATATAGCACCAAGTACGCGGGAGTACGTGGGCCTTGGTCAGCAATGCCAGAGCGTGATGTGTGGACGTGTAGAAATCGAGGTCGAAAAACACAGCTCCCAACGGAGCTGTAGGTGAGCTCATCCATGCATTTACCGTGTCTTGAACGTCTCCAATAACAAGTTCCGCTCGACCATCAAGCCGGTCCTCTAGCCGCTTTCGGTCCATCTCAAACGAATGGGGTGGCCAACAGTACAGCAGATCCCGGGAGTCATTGCTTTCCGGAAGGCCAGAGCCCGAATCGAACCCGAGAATCACGATTCTAATGTCAAGCAGCTTTTCGATCTCCTGCTTGTGTTCACATAAACAAAGAAGGCCTGATCCCCCTGCGACCCCTAGTTCCACCGCCGTCATCGATGAATAGCCCAATAGTTTCGCTTCCAACGCTGCATAGTAAAGACAGAAGCCATACCAGGGACGTTCCACCGCACCGCCGCTTAATCTTGACAGATAGGAACCGAATGGAAAGCGGACGAGCAACCTCCGCATCAGAATCGTGCGCAACGGAACTGGCGCGGTCAGCGCACGCATGAGTTTATTAGAAATGCGCATGGGAAATACCTTTACAGGATCTCGGCAAGCTGCAAGCTTGCTTGCATCGAGGGAAGATCGGAAATGATTGCGCGCGCGGATTCGAGCAATGACACTGATTGAGCACTTCGGTTGAGATCATTTGGGTTAGCGACTACGATACCCTTGCAGCCGGCGGCCGTCGCCGCAGCCAGGTCCGAAGTCGAGTCGCCTATAAAGTAACAGGCTTCCGGCTTGCAGTTGAAATCAGCGAGGGCACGCTCGATCAATCCCGGCGCCGGCTTCCGACAAGCGCAGTTATCGGCCAGCGAATGAGGACAGAAATAAAATCTCGAAATGCGAACTTGATACTTGGCCAGTTGCCTCAGCATCTCGGAATTCACAGCCACGAACTGATGATAGTCAAAATATCCCAGTCCAAGGCCCTGCTGATTCGTAACAATGGCTAGCGGAAAGCCATGTTCTTGTAACAACCGCAATCCCTCTCCCACCCCTGGTATCAACTTCACCTTTGAAGGAAATTTCAAAAAAGGCACATCTTCGATCAAAGTCCCGTCTCTGTCCAGGAGAATCAATCCGCTTCTCCCTTGAGGTGCAATCACCTCTGGCTCAGCGTATGCAGACTGCGCTACAATTCGCGCCAAAATCTCTGTTGTACTGATCTCGTGCTCGACCGGGATGACTACACATCGGCCGCCGTAGCTTTCTATCAGAGACGCGGAGCCTAGCTGCTCCTTCTTATAGTCGCCGCCTTTTATATAGACATCCGGCCGCAAACTCTCAAGCATTCGTAGCGGTCGAGTGTCAGACATCAGCACAGCCGCGTCAACACACGCAAGAGCCGCAATAAGCGAGAGTCGATTTGCTTCCGGATTGATCGGGCGAAGGGGGCTCTTATAGGAACGAATCGAAGTGTCTGAGTTAACCGCAACAATCAATCGATCGCAGTACGAATGGGCCTTTTCAAGATAGTCGATATGACCGGCGTGCAATATATCGAACGCGCCACATGTAAAACCCACGGTCAGACCGGCCGCGCGCCACGCACTCACGCATTCGATCAACCCTTCCCTTTGGAAGATCTTCTTCGTCAAGCCTGCTCACCGGAAGGCCAGAACAGCATCTCCGTCCCATTCACGCCAATTTCAGGGATTCGTTTTGCACCGTTTAGAGCGTTCTTTACAGCCGCCGATATCTGATCGGCAGTAACATCAACCATGCAGGGGTGGTTCTCGAATTTACATTTTGTAAGCCTGCACCCCGCGCATTCGACATTTCGATAAAGAATTGTGTGGCGCTCCCCAAGCGGAAACCATCGGCCAAGTTGCGTGTTCGTGCGGCTGAACACAATAACACAGGGTATACCTAGTGCGCCGGCCAGATGCATGGGACCGCTATCGACGCAAACGGCAAGGCGGCAGGACTGTATCAAGGCGGCAGACTCTTCAAGAGAGAACATGCCGCATGTATTTAAGCCTGCGCGAGCAGCCATAACAGCGCTCTGTGCTCGCGGGAAATCCTTGCTTCCGCCAACTACAACTACCTCAACACCCAGTGCAAACTCCAGACGCTGCAACAACTGAACGACCGTATCCTGGCTGAGATCCTTAGACAATGAATTTGAATAGGGGCTGAACGCTACCAAGGGTCGCTCTCGGGTTCGGCGCGTCGATTGGAGCCACTCGGCTATCCGCTGCGCCGCCTCTGGTCTCGGATGAAGTAGGGGAGGTTTGGCATAGGCGGCATATTTCTCTTCGGCCGCTTCGTTCCAGAGTCGGCGGAAGCGCATGTAAGCTTCTGTTCGACAGATCCCAGAAGCTGAAATCGGCGGCAGGTCCGTATGGCTAAACGGAAGCCGAAATCCGATCAGTTGCCGAATCCCAGCCGCTCGGAAAAACAACCTGTCTCTCTCGATGTCTTGTGCAGAACGCTCCGCAGGCATTAAATAGACTGCGTACTTCGGGCGATAATAGCGAAGACGTCCTAGTAAGGAAAGCGCCGAACAACTTCTCCGAATAACCGGCACTCGTGCCCTGTAAGCTGTCCTCCTAATAGGCTTCCAACTCATGTCGAAGACGTCAGTGGGCGCAATTTTTCCGTTTTCTTCGGACTGCGTAAGAAGTATATATTCCGAGCAATCAGGCAGAATGTCCGGTATGGAACGCAGGGACGGAAGCGAGACAACAGAATCACCTAGAGATCCAATTTGAAAAACAGCAGCTAACGACATTCTTTCGAATAGGGCAAATACAAAAGCGCGGGCAAAGGGGTCCTCTCCGCGCAAGACGATAGCCTGTACTCCCGCTGCATCCTGGCTGCCGTACTCCGTCGTAAACTAAAGCGCTCGCGAACCTCAACCCCGGTATTGCGGACGAAGTCTTCCCGTTCAAACAAATCCTCATAGCGCAAGAGATCGGCTCACAAAATCTGTTCGCTCAGGCGGTACGATTAGAACTTCGTAGGCAGTAGCGTAATCGAACCGCTTCAAGTTGAACTTGCAACCAGGTCGACCATGCACTTCCGCGAAGACTGCCCCTTCATAAAACAAATTCGAGAAGGCTTCCTCTGATCCGGCATTTTGACGGGATTCGTCCGTTATTTCAGTCAAGATGATAGGGCGATCGCACCTGATACGCCGAGAGAGACCCTGAAACACAAGCGGTTCAAAGCCTTGAACGTCAACCTTTAAAATATCCACGCGGGGCAGTCCGTACTCATCGAACAAACTATCCCCTTTCCGCACAACAACATTAATAGGATCTCTGAAGCCTGGTCCATGTTCCTGCATCAAAGTGCCCATACCTGAATTGCGCCCGGCAGCAGGGTAATAAGGGAGTTCTTCATCTTTCGCCCCAAGCGCAAAGGGCAGGACTTCCACATTCGTCAAGCCGTTAATCGATATCTTTTGAGCAATGAGGTCCCTGAGGTCGCCAAACGGCTCAAACGCCAAAACTCGATCCGCTAAGCGGGCCATGAACAAGGTGTGGTGCCCGACGTTGGCGCCCACATCGAAGAAATTCACGGTAGATTGCGCTTTCCTTAGTTCCTCTGATATAGCCTCAAGCAAGCTAAGTTCCCAGTAAGCGTAAGAGCCATACATAAACACAAGCCAGTCTATGTATTGGGAGAGATCCCCTCGATATCGGAGGCCAAAAAAATCTACCTCAAAAGAATAAGGCTGACAAGTCTCGGGACTGAGAGCCATTCTGAGGATTCTGTCCCGGCCGCGTGGAATCCAAGTCTGTCTCCCGAACCAACGAAGAGCTTCCAAACGAATCGGAAAACGCGAGCGATATTCTGCCCTCGTCGGAGTACTCAGGTTGTGAGATTTCTCTAGATCTATGCTTTGCATGAAATTATCGGTCGATCGACAAGCTAGACCACAGCACGGATTAGAAGGTTCTGCGAAAGCAAGCAGTCGACCGCCCCGCTTTCGGCCATCAGCAAAGCGCGATACCCCATCGTGCCAACCTCCCATAATGCGCGGCGCAGAAAACTCTTTGCCCCGTGTATGATCGGTTTCTCCTCGTTACATTCCACCTTAGAGAAGCCCACTGTATGAAACACCTGCTGAGCTGACTTCGACGTAAACGCCTGTTCGTGCGTCATGTCGCCATAGCGTACCCGCATTCCAAAGATGCCCTCGGCATTTGGAACATGCGCAAGACAAAGACCACCGGGACGAAGCACCCGGAGCACCTCGTCAAGAATTTCGAACATCTCCTGTCTACTGAAGTGTTCCAGGACATCAATGAGTAAACAAACATCGATGCTGGAGCGCGCTACGCTGCGAAGGAAAACGTCAATTTGCGCTTGTTTGGCATCGCGAACGCCAAGACTGCGCGCAAGAGTAACCTGTTCGGCCGAGACGTCTATTCCTAACGTGTGCCGATAGCCTGCCTGCTGAAGAAACCATAAGAAGGCGCCGTATCCGCACCCCAAATCTACTATTTGGAGGTCGAGGCCGCGGGGAATGTACTGTGAAATCAAATGTTCGAAATAAGGTCTGCGAAGTTGCAAAAGAACTTTCGGATCTCCCGCGTAGTGACCCGCCTGACCGCTAGAGACATACGCCTCATACAGACGCTCCTTCCAATGTCGGACCTGAGGGGCGTTAACGAGTTGATCCGTATTAATCATGTTTGTTTTTGACTAGATCCTCACACGGAACCAACGAAAGCTAACCCTCCCGACCATCGCCGATTCATCTGACCACATGCTCGGTAATGGAGCAGCCGTTCGCGTTCGTCGAGGCGTTAGGGGCGGGGTGTTCCAGCATTAAACACTTGTAAATTGGCGCACTCGCACTTGGAAAAGCCTGGGCAAGGTGAACCATAATGTCAATCGTTACGTTGACACTCTTGGGCCAAATTTGGCATGCGTTGTCCAAAATGGTCGACGCGGAGCCCGCCTCGACAATCGGGGTGTATGTTACATGTTTAAAGTGAATATCGGAGGCTTGTACTTCGATTATTCCTCGGGGGGTGGTCTGTCCATTATGAACTTTGGCGGAACATGCGATTGTGAGGCCATCAACCACAATGTTCTGATTCATCTTAGATAAATCTTGTGTTTGAACAGCGGCGACTTTAAAGACAGCAGCCCAATGGGGTGAGCGAAAGCTTAGGTTGCTGAAAGTTAAACGGTCATTGATCCCCTCAAGGCCCGGGTAGCTCTCGGGGACAAGCTGGATCACCGACATTGCACAATTGAGCTTTGCGTCCGGTTCTGAGCAGAGATCACGATTTGAGCTCCAAGTTAAGTCCTGCAACGAGACATTATGCACATCCGCCATGGAGACTATAAGTCCCGCAGGGTGTTGCGACTGAACATTTCTCACCGTACCACCGTCGATGTTCTTCAATGCCAGAGTGCCTAGGGAGTTGAAGTTAGAGAGAGTCTCGGCACCTTCTGTGATATTCCGAAGAGTGACGTTCGTGTTGCGGACGACGCTGTGGATTGCGGTGGTCGCGTCCCGCTGCTCAACAGATCGTGCAATCTCCCATACTGGTTGCGCGCTGAGATAAATCAGGTGCCCGGGGCCGGGAAGGTGGTCAGTATGTCCAGGTTGCTCGTGCATCGGATCGAAAGATCGATACCAGCTACCACGATAATTGCCCGTGATCTCTTCGAAGACAGGATTCTCCTGTCCGCTGGCTAGAATTCCGCATACGAAGTCTGAAAATTTTAAGGCCTTGAAAACGTTTCCACGAACGCGGGCGGTTAAAGCGGGACCTGGAATTCTCGCTCCTACTGCCAATTGCGAAATCACCTGTCTCGCCGGAAAGGGGACCGGCCCCGCGCCTTTGGACACAATGCCCATTCCAAAGGTGTGCTCGTTGTCGGCCGGTTTTGCGCCAGAGGAGAACGTGAGATTCTCAAATACCAGTCCTTCAGATCCTATCGTGTATACGACCGTCGATATCTCGTGGGGTCCGCCGAGGCTGGAAGTACTTACACCGATCGCGGCCAGTAATTGGTCTTGCGACCAGGGGAAAAAATGCGGTTGAGTGCCATCGAAGACGAACCCAACATTTTTTATTCCTGAGTTATTTGAGTTGGCGAACGACAGAAGCGGAAAGCTCGTTGCCTTCCAATGTATTTGCGTCGCCGGCTCTCCTTGCGCGTTAGTATCGCCTTGCAACGTAACCCCCGGTGGAACTATAAGTAGTTTGGCCCTACTCAGAGGTCGCAGGCGGAGTGCGGCTTGGCCCTGTGGATCTTTAGGATCGATATCCGTCGCTATATCAGGAAAGTCAATATAGTACTCACCTTTGGGAACATAAAGGACGCCCCCGCCATCGTTCGCTAAAGCTGCAAATGCACTCTGAAATGCACTTCGACAATTAAAACCCGGATCACCCTGCTTTGCACCGAACGAGAGGACATTTTTTACGCTTTTCCCAGTCAGTTCGCTACCCGTTGACTGGATTCGCTCTGTCACGGCGGGTTTGAGCGCGGCAACGCACACGTGGAATCCAATAAAGGCCAGAGCCCAACAAACCTTGTATGTTCTTTTCCCCATCAAAGTTAGTCGGAGGATACCAGCAAATTAGAATGCCGCCGCCCAGGAAACGCTCCATGCTGCCAGGAGGAGACAAGTTTAAGCTGCGGGCTGGCAGGATTTTTCCTTCTTATACGTACTCCCAGGACCACTGCTACAGCCACTACGGGGAGAACGGATATCACGATTGCTACAACTGCGTCTGCGGCCGGTCGTTCGAGACAGTGCGTTACCAGCGGCAAGAGTGCGGCATAGAAAAATGTACCTGCCGAATTAGTATAGGGCGAACAGGCCACGTACAACCATCGAAGAGCCGCGCCCGTAACAAACATTCCAATCGCTACCCCGAAAAGATAAAAATTCCTATAAAAGTCCGTGATTAAGTGAATGCAAGTATAAGCGCGAAAAGAATGCGGTAGTCCTTCGTAATCGACCTCTAAATAGCTGCCCCCGGTCTGTACTGGCTTATTTTTCCAAAGCTGTCTTGGTATCAACAAAAGGGGGATATGCAAGAGGTCCCGACCGTAGGCAAACCGGTTCGGATTCGGCGTGTATTTTATAATCAGCGCCAAAGCATCCACACCGGTGCTTCGATTTATTAGCTGATCAAGGGTGGACGATTGGTGTGAGTTGACTTTGTCGGACCGGATGAGGAAGTCGGAAGCGGCAGAGATACGTGACGTGATATCGCCCACGCTCGTCGGTGATCCTGCAACGCGCCCGACAACAACAAAACGATAAAAGTTTAACAGGCCAAAGGTGAGAATTGCGATAGGAACGGCAACAGCAACGAGCTGCCACAGCCTGAGCCGCCGTTTCAGGTAGTGAAAGACGATCATAGCTTCTAACGCTGGCGCTATCAAGGTGACTTTCGTGCCGAAGACCGTCGCCCTGAAGGCGAGTATTGCACCACAAAGCAACAGCAGAAACCATGCCGAGCTCCGGTTCGCCGTTCCTCGCCGGGAGAAAAAATTGATGCAGATCGCAATCCATCCCAACTCAAGGAGACCTTCGACGAACATGGCGAACGCTACTGGCCTTTGCGAAAAATCGTCAACCCCCGCCGCCCCTACGACGAACCCTATCGAAAATAGATACAAGATACTGACGAGCGAAACTCCCAGCAATAGAACAATGCGGCCGTGCGGAACAGTACGGGGCCAGGAAAGATTCCGCTTTCCGAACTGTCGATGGAACTTACGAAGGTAGCGCCACTCGAAACCTGCCACAAACGCGACGTATCCGAGACAGGCGCACCAGAGCGCCTGAGGCACATAGTCATCATACGGATTAAGGCCCAGGCGAATGGCCGAATCATAGTACAGCCATATTGCCCGAAGGCCAAAATAAAGTGCGAAATAGGCTGCCACTAACGTGGTAGGCGCGAATGGATCAGTTCGCTTAGAGTTTGCTATTAATGCGATGAACTGTGTGCTCGTCAGACCCATTAGGAGTGCCAGCGGCAACGCCGTGCCCGGATTCATTCCAAAGCACATCAATGTGGCGTATAGAACTATTGCAACGCCACCTACAGCGATAAACCTGAGCGGGAGCCACGAGCGCGGAGATCGCCCGGTTAGGGAAACTTGTTCATCCATTGATGGTTATGTGTAAAAAGTTAGCTTTTACTACCAAACGCTTATCTAACTTCGACCTTGCGCGCGGCTCCGTCGAATTAGATAGACACCCGAAGTCTCGGAAACTTCAGCATCGCTCTAAGGAACCCGCCCATATCGTCTTGTAACTGCTTGAGCGATGTTTTCAGAACTAGCCATATCATGCAGACGTCAATGAGTAAGAGCGCTACGGCCGCGCCGGTTATTCCTATAGTTGCGACAAGCGGCCAAGCTATGAGAATGGCAATTAGTGAGAAGAGAAGAAACGAAAACGCCAATTGCTGGTGGGAATTCGTGGATATGGGAACCATCGAGCTAGTGAACCATAGTGAATCTGCAAATGTGACCACCAGGAGAATGTGAAAGCATGTCGCGTTGAAAGGAACTGCCTGCCGGACCCAATGGCTATATACAAATGGCCCGAGCACATATAGGCAGAAGCCCATCAGAAGCGACAGGCCAGCTCCAGCCTGATATATTCGACGATGTATGTTGCGGGCCAGTGAGATTTTTCCCGCGCCAAACGCCAAAGAAAGTTCTGGCCACGCCGCGCCGCCCAATGCCGTCTGAAGCGGAAAGCTAGCGCGTGCGAGTGTTCGGAGGGTAGCGAACATCGTTACCGCAAGCGGACCGCTCAAGACGCCTATCAGCAGTGTGAACCCCTGCACGCTAAGTGCATAACCTAAAGGAAGGGCGACGAATCCCAAGCCCGGCGCCAACAGCTTCTTAATCCGTTCCATCCGAGCATACTTGAATCCGAACTGAATCCAATGGTTCTTGCGACGGAGCACAAAGCAATATCCGAGTGTGCCCAATATTCTCGACAGCAGAAACACAAGAGCCGCTTTTAGGATACTTCCGCTCAAGCAGCCGACGACGCAAACCAGCACGTTGTCAATAAGCCGCAAACTCGCAAGCCACGCCATTGAGAAAGCGAATTTCCCGTCGCAGCGATATCCACTCTCAACAACCCCACTTTGCTGGTACACGATCAGATAAGTTGCAAGGATGAGAACGATCGTGGCGGCTTCATGATTCGACAGACTCGACAAATGCATCCACGCGACCCACGGGACCCGCCACACCCCAATGGAAATAAGTAATAGAACGGGCAACGTAGTGAGACTTAGGAAGGCCAGTGAGCTTTGAAATGTTTCTAAGGCACCTACTCGATCATTCCCCGCGACTCGGACCGTCATGTCACTTCCGGACGCATCACCGAACCCCAGATTTGTAAGCGTTAGTGCACTTGGAATAGCTGAAAGAACCAGCCAATCACCGTACTTTGCGGCTCCCCACGCATGCAGCAAGAATGGAACCGTACCGAACTGAATCAATACGGTGACCAACGGACTGAGCGCCGTTGCGCTCAGGGACCGAAGGAAGTTCCGCTTCTGGGTGATATGAGAGCTTAACTGCTCAACGGCGTTCAGGCTTGCCCTCTGGAAGCAGACTCAAGACGTTATCTGTCGTTTCGGAGATTCCGGCTGTAAATGCAATCTAATTCTCATGCTCTCGCGCGTACTTGCGCGCGTAGCTATAATAATAGCCGCCGTAATAGCCATACTGTCCGGCCCGGGCTGACTTAGGATTGAAGTCATTGAAAATTGTGCCAAGAACGCGAATCCGGTCCTCAGAAAGCCTTCGACTGGCCTGAATAATTGCGTCTCGTGTCGTTTGTTCCGCCCGTGCCACAAGTACTACCGCGTCTGCCAACCGACCGATCACGCGAGCATCAGGTATGTGTAGCATTGGCGGTGTGTCGATTAGCACCATGTCGTAGCGCTGCTTAAATCTGCCGAGAAGCTCAACGAGATTGGGAGAATAGAGGAGATTGGCCGCCGCATATGTAGACGGGCCACTAGTCAACACGTCCACCCCGGGGACCTCAGTCTTTTGGATAAGAGCTTCAATGCCCTCATCGGGAAGTGTCTGTTCCCTCAGTAGATCACTAAGCCCATGTTCATTGGAAAGGCCGAACAAATCGTGTAAGCGCGGGCGCCGGAGGTCGGCATCGATCAAAAGGACGCTTTGGCGTATTTCGGCCATAGCGATCGCTAAATTGCTGACGACCGTAGTCTTGCCGTCGGACGCATTGGCACTGGTTAGAACCAGCACCCTGGGTCGACTGCCGTTCTCCCCCACAAATAAGATCGACGTCAATGTAGAGCGAAATGCCTCGGCTATGATACTGGGTTTGCGGTCCCATGTGATCAGTTCAATTGAGGATTCCCGCTTTGCCTCCGCCATGTCCTGAGCGGTGGACGGGATCCGTTTTCGGCTCTTTCTCTCGCCGTCAATGGAAGCACTGGGTATTGTCCCTAATTCCGGCAGGTTCGTCCACAGCTGGGCTTCGCCAGGCTGCTGAAGGCTACGGTCGGCCCGCTCACGCATGATGACTGTCACCAAGCCTAAGAAAACGCCTGATATGAGGCCTAGACCGGACAGAAGCTTGAAGTTAGGCCACACTGGCCTGTCCGGTAACTCGGCTGGATCTACCACACGTACGTTGCTGGCGTGCAGGGCAGAGGCAATTGAGGACTGCTTCATTTGCTGCAACATCGTGTCGTAGAGTTGCCTATGGCTATCGACTTCACGCTTCAGGATGTTGTACTGAATCGTTTTTTCATCCTGTCCGGTTACTTCCCGCGTTTGCGCATCATACGCCGCCGCCAATCGCTTCTCTTTCTGGAGAGCCTCCTCATAATCATTCTTGACGCGATTTAAGATATTGGCTCGATCTTTCTCATATGCGGATTCCACTGCGGCGAGTTCCGCCTCGAGTCTTTTTACTTTGCTGTAATCCGGAGTAAAGACGGCGCTGAGATCGGCAATCTGGCGTCGCAAATCGGTGGTTCTTGCCTGTGATTCGCGAAGATTATCGTCGTTGAGCACGTCCGGCAGCGAGTCGGGTGAAGCGTGCTGTGCCAACTCGTAACGAGATTCTTTGGCGATTCGATCAGCGCTCATCGAAGTGAGTTGCTGCTGGACCTGCTGCAGTTTCTCGGTTTGAACATTCGTCCCGTCGGAATCGGCAAAGATCAGACCCGAATTCCGGGCATATTGCTGGAGAGCGTCTTCGGAATGCTCCAACTTTGCACGCTCGTCATTAAGCTCACGCGATAACCAGTCGCCGACAGTTTGTGTGGTCTTCCACCGAGCTTCAACGTTCTGCTCGATAAATTCGTTTGCTAGAGTATTGACGAAATCCACGGCAAGCTGAGGGTCCGTGGATCTGACTGTCGCTTCGATCAGCCGCGTTCGTGGCGTAGCTCTAACTTTTAGACTTGTAGCTAGACTTGTCGAGGAGTTTTTCGCGTTGGGACATCGGAACGGGATCCGGAAGGTTCAGAAGCCTGCGCCAACCGCTTCCTGCCACCCGAGAATTTTTCCGAACGATGGGACGACCTGGGTCCAGCTTCTTAAAAACACGTTGAAGCAGAGCGCCGCTCTGCAGCAACTGAACTTGGCTCTCCTCCTCAGAAGTGTCATAAGAGTAATCATTTGTGGTGACCGGGCTCGTTCCTTTCATGTCCATAAAATTGTCGTTAAGGTTGAGAACCTCAAGTGACGTACTGACTTGGTAAACCGGCTTGAAAGGGAGCCCTACCAGAAAACCTAATAGTATTCCGCAGAATGCGAATAGGGCGAGAATCATTTTGTTGGCGCGGAGTATGCGCCAGTATTCCAGAAGGCCGCCCGAATCGGAATCGCTATTGCCTTCGTCGGAATAGTATGGATCTGCCACCTCGGTGTACCCGACGCGTGCCGCAGATAAAGCCGGAGACCTCACTACGAGTGTTCCGCGTGAAGGTTCAGGATGCTGATCTAAGATGTTCCATCACGATCAATACCTCCCGTATATGACCGCGACGCCGGTTGCTGTTTGGACAACTGCCTCGAGAGTCCTGTAGTCCAGTGTTTTAGCCTTGCTATTTGGAATGAAGAGGATGTCGTCCCCTTGGAGGGAGACGTCAGTGCCTTTGCCCAGTAGCAACTCCTTTACGTTAACTGGGATCTGGGTGCGAGTCTTGGAACCGGGTACCTGCCGTAGAATTATTGCCCGTCGGCAGCGGCTGTCCTGTTCAGGCCCTCCGCCAACGACAGCACCTGTAAAGTTGAGAGCGTTTCCTGTTGCCCTAACTGGAAGCCACCGGGCTTGTTGACAGAACCGACCGCGTAAACCACTTCCGTTCTTGATACCGAGATGACGTCTTCCGGCATGATCGGGATGTTCTCCGCCGGGTTCGAGGCGCTCACGATCTCTTTCACATTCACTGAAGCGACGCTGAATTGGCCCGTAGGATCGTTGTGCGCATTAGCAAGCGGAATCGGTCCCCACCTAAGCTCACGGGTAATCGTTAGGGTATTCCCTAGGCTATCTGTGAAGCCGCCGGCCGACGACAATGCCTGAAGTAAATTGGTTTGCCCGGCGAGCTGGTGAACGCCGGGATTTGTTACTTCACCCAGTATAGAGACTGGTTCACTGCCAAAGGCGACGATACCGACGACCGCTTCGGGTTGTTTCATAATCTTGCTTAGACTTTTATCGATCTCCAGCTCAAGGCCCTGTGTCGTCAGTCCAGCTGCATGAACGCGGCCGGCGAGCGGCAGATTCACGTCGCCGCTCATGTCAATCCGGAAACTTTGGTCGGGTATGAATTGCTCCGGAAGGTCCGGGACAATAACCGAAATCTGGTCGCGCGGCCCCAGTACGTAATCGGCTCCGACGCTATGGCACTGGAGCCCGGCGGCGGCGAGATTGTCTGTCCAGGCGTAGCTTGCGATTCCAGGAGTTCGTGTGTCGAGCGGCTCGACTCGCTGCTGTGCCCAGGCGGTGAGAGCCACCGTGAGTACGAGCGCGGATCCAAAAAGCATTCTATTCATGGTAGTTGAGTATTTGATTTACTTAATTCCCGATTGCGCGAACGCACCGGACGCGGCGGCACCGGCCCGGCTTGGCCCCGAGTTGAGGCCGAACCTCTTGAGCTCCAAGGCAAGGATGTGGAGGCGTCCCTCGAGTTCCGCGACGCGAGTCTCCAACGATTCCTGAGACATCCGCCCGGGCTGCTGCAAAAGCAGGTTAATGCCCGCTCGGGCCATCTCTGAAACGCTGCGAATTCCCTGAGTGAAGCAGAGTTCGCGGCACTTGTCATATTCTTCTGTGGTCAGTCGGAAGCTGATCATCTTACTTCGAGAGTCAAGCGGCATGGAGGCGTGTGATGGGTGCGCCGACAGGCGCGGGTTAGAGTTGTGTGACGCAGTCGCCGTCCAGTTCTACGGAAACCGACCGCTGAAGCATGTTGATAGAGACGATCAGACGCCAGTCGGCTTTTTTCTTGACGAGAATGCCTTCGACGCCTTTGAGGGAGCCGCGGGAGACGCGAACCCGTTGGCCTTCGCGCAAAAAAGGGCAGGTCTCGGTGGCGAGACCCGAATGCAAAACCGTTTGGATGGCTTCGATTTCGTGCTCGGGGATGGGAGCGGGATCGTTGCCGAAACCGATGATGGAGATGACGCCGGCGGTGGTGACGATCGGGAGACGTCTGCCGGCATCGAAGCGGCAGAAGACGTAACCGGGGAACAAAGGCTGATCGATTTCAACGACGCGATCCGACCAGCGGCGGCGGCTACGATAGACAGGTAAATACGGCTCATAGCCTTTGTTTTCTAGGCTGAGCGATGCAAGGCGCTCACAATTTGAGCGTGTGCGTAGACCATACCACGGCAACGTGGCCGGAACGGGCGGATTTTGAACAGAGGTTTGCAGTTCGAGAAATGACATCACCTGATTCGCTCCGAAATTCCGTAAGAGGTGTGTTGGGAAGCGGTTGAACAAGCTACCGCTTTTTCAGTCACAAGCGGTTTCCACCAATTGTGACTGACAGATTACACAGCAATGATTTGCTGTTCTTCTGTAGTACCACGTTTACGAGACCTAAGCCAAGCGTGGAGCAAAACATTTAGTACTAGAACACCCAAACGAATAAGGTTGGATATTTTACACTTGAACTTAAATTGATTACGCAACTGTATTGTTTCAAAACAATGCAATATTTTTCGTGACGCTTCCGAGGGTTTTTAATCGAATGGGAGCGGAGAGTAGCGGGTGGATTATGGCAGAAAAGAATCGGCGGCTTCCGTCCACGGCGATCGAAACGTACTCATAGGCCGTCGAGAAATCCGGCGGCCGATCTATGCACTCGTGTGCGTCAGACGCAATGAAAATGGACCTGTCAGCGCCTCAATAGCCTGTCGGCACAGTGGTTAGCGCCGATCCCCAAAAGCCGGGAAGAGTGGACCGTGATCTGGGCCAGAACGCCCTCGCGCACCAGGTGTCGAATTCGCAGGGACGGTACCGGAGCGGAGGGTTGCGCTCCGGATGCGCGATGATGGAATAAAGCGGGAGTTTAATAGCTGAATAAGGGCATCTTTAACGACTAAAATACAAATAAAGTCGTGGAGTTCCACAATTAATAATGATTATTGTTGATGGTGTATTCACCGGCGCCTCAGCCGACAACTGGTAAGTTTTCGTATGGAGGACTCCAACTTGGCGCCGGGCGTCGTCTGGGCCGGAAGGATATGCGCGTTCAGGAGACGCCGGCCCTGTATGGCCTTGCAATTCTTCCGCGAGCAACTGGATGGAATCGGCGGAAAACGGCGGCAGCCAGCCACGCGCAACACAGAGCGATCAGGTCGACAATAACGTCACGCCACTCGAACGGGTTGCGGTAAAAGAGCGCCTGGAGTAATTCGAGACAGGTGCAGAACAGGAGCAGAGCAAGGGCGCGGAGAGCTCGGGAGGATCGAGTCTGTGCCGGCAGAATAGCCAATAGGCCCGTCGCGAGAAATACGATACCGTGTAGCGCATTATGCCAGCGACCATTCGTTTGAAAGGCCACCTTAACCCCAAGGGGGGCAAGCGAAATAAAGGTCAGGATGGCTAGCCAAGCCCCCAGCAAGAGACGCACATCCACATTGTGGCAGAGCGCAGCATAATACAGAAGCCAGTGATGTTTATCGGCGCAACCAGCCGAAGCGTGAAAGCCAGTGGAGTTTTTCTTTCCAGTTTCGCCAGCGCTCGGCGCGATCAAGAGCACCGGCGATTTCATACGCGCGAAGGAAACTCTGGTCGGGTATTTTCGGGCGAATGATGGGTGTGTCGGTGGCGGGGTCGGTGGAAAAGCGAAGCGCGACGTGAAGGTTGTCTTCGACGTGGAGTGGCGAACCGGGGAGATTGGTGTAAAGGTCCACCGCAATGGTGTCGTCACTGTGGGGATGAAAAATGACGGCAAGCTTGTCGGAACCGGAAAAGTGGGCGTTGTGCAACCGCACATCGGAGGCGAGCAGTTCGCCGCTGGATTGCGGTCGTAGCGAGAACCAGCCAAGAATATCGAGCCAGGCGGATTCCGGCTCACTCGTGGCACGGTGCGACCATTCGTGGAAAGCCATTTGCCATTCGTGGTCACTGCTGACGGAGAAGGCCAGCACTCCGGCAGGGCGAAAGGCTTGCACGATGAACTCTGGTGAGCCTGCAACGCCGAACAGAAAACCGAGAAACTGCGTGTCCGCGAGAGCGTCAGGACCGAGTTTTCTCACCCATTGTGTGAACTCGCGCAGAAAGCGAGGCGCAAACGTCACTCCTAACGAATGTTCCTGACCGGGCATGGCAGCATCTTCGCACTTGCATGGTAACCGAAGGCCTCCCGTTGTGGCTAAGCCTGTTCATGCTTATGCAAGGCTCGCTTTTCATGCCAACGCAGAATGAAATAACGGTGATCGCAGCTCCAGCAGCGCACAGGGCTAATAGCCATACTAGACAACCGTTCGATGATGTTGCGGCGGCGCGAACGCGCAAAACGCGCGGTTTTGCATCGCGGACAGCGCGGCTGAATGGGCAGCAAAATTTCATCACCTCCTGGGAGTTTTACTGTAGCACGCGCAGAACACATGCCACGCGACCCAAAGGTGAGGTCTCCGCAAGCTGTTCCAGCTTGGGCGATCCGAGACACGTTAGACAGAGAACTGGCAGCTTAGTACTGAGTTGCCAAAGGTAAGTTATGGTACCTCTGTACCGGGATTTATCCGATCAATCATTGCGCCTAGATCATGTTTCTTGATACCGTCGTCTGAACTCACCGGCGGCCGCTTTCAGGTGTCGGTTTGATAAGAGGAACATACAAATATGAAATGCTTTTCTGTGATGACAATCACAGCTCTCGGGGCTCTTCTGTTAGCTACCGCCCCGGCCGCTTTAGCCCAGGATCCGACCTGCACGAATAAGTCTTCTTTGCACGGGACGATCAAGGGAAACCTCACCGTGCCGGCCAACGCGACGTGCATGCTTTCGGGCAAGGGCGGAATGATTACCGGCAATTTGCAGGTCGATGAGGGCGCCACTCTGATGATAGACGGGGGTTGGACAATTGGCGGCAACCTTGAGGCTAATAACTGCGAATATGTGAACGTTAGTTCGACAGTTATCCACGGGAATTTACGAGTGGGCAATTGTAAAGAGAGATCGTTACTGGGGGAAAATCACGTTGGTGGCAATCTTGAGTGCCATAACAACAATGGGTCCTGCAACGTTGAGAAAAATTCCATTACCGGGAGTCTTCAAGTCATGAATAATATGTCGTCTGGAGGATCTCAGGTCACTGGCAATATAGTTGGCCAAAACCTTCAGGTGAGGAACAATAGCCCGGTTCCGCCGTATGTTTGCAGCAACGATGTAGGAGGAAAGCTCACGTCTTGCGGCGGAGGGAGCGAGCCGCCACCGCCGCCACCTCCTCCCGCACCCCGGGCCGTTCAGTAGGCATTCCCGGCTCGGAGGCGCGGTCCGCAGCGTGTCCGTGCCAAACATGCGCTAAGTGATCTCAAAGGTGCTCGGCAGTCTTGCCGGGCACCTTTTTTATCGTGAAGCCTTTCGTCTCACGCTGCCCGAAGTGAGGCGCAGATTTCAAAGAACCAGGCAGGCATAGGATGTTTTAGGTCCCAATAGATGCTCATGGGACGGCTTCCCGTGTGCGAAACGTATTGGAGCGGTCCGAGAAAGATGAATGGATTACCTCGTTTTGGCCTGACGAATAGCAGGAATCGAGCACCGTTCTGCTGCTGGAGGACGTAGCGGCGGCCCGTCGACGAGTCTGCGCCGGTGGTACTTTGCGATTGCCAGTGAAACCGATTTCGGCTCACAGCAAAGTCTTCG
This sequence comes from Terriglobia bacterium, assembly GCA_963758445.1. GTDB lineage: Bacteria > Acidobacteriota > Terriglobia > Bryobacterales > Bryobacteraceae > Bog-105. The sequence continues at coordinate 156,501 of CAVWVR010000019.1, read as the reverse complement.
TAACGGGTTGATGGAGAGAACGCCTTATCGGACTTGTCCAAGGTTACAAAGAAGATTTCGGTGTTGATCGCTTCGACCCAAAAGCGGCCGGCCTGGGTGTGTCGCGCGCCGACCAGGTTTGGCATACCCAGTCCGACCAGGACCTCGTCCCGCATGTATTGCCGATGGAGAAACAGGGGACAACCATCCAAAATGGGAATCTCTTCCGCGTGCAATCTCACGCGGTCCAACAGTACTTCGGAGAGTTCCCGCAGTTCCTCTTTGGCAGACCAACTGGACATCAGCCTCTGGATTGCCGCGCTCCATTCGCACCCTGGCTGCCGGGCTACGGTCTGTAACAGGCGGAAGGTGAGCATTTCGACCATCCGCTTCTCCTCAAGTGTAAGAGCATTCAGCGAACGTTCGGTTTCGCCGAGCAGGTCCAAATTCAGCCGCAGCCTTCGCGTCGAATCGATATGGAGGAGGAAGCGAAAGTGCTCGGCCAACACTCGATCGGAGGAGGTCCGGGAAGGCACAAGCAACCCCGCCTCCTCAAGAATCGCGTGCCAGCCTCCGACATTAGCTTTGTACAGATCACTAAGCTCGTAACGTGTCTCAGAAAGATACTCCGACAGTGAGGGGCGTCGTTGAAGCTGATTTGCCAAGACTCTCAGTTCCGCAACCATTCTGGCCCGGTTGGCCCTTAGCTGCGTCTTCAGATTGTCCAGGATCAGCTTTCTGGATTCTTTGTCGAGGCGAAAATAACAGTTCCCAGGGAGTCGTGTTATCCCGCTCTCAATCTCGCCGATAATCTGCTGCCGTGTTCCGCCTAAGAGGGCCGTGAATCGCTGGTCGAACCGAAACTCACGCCGTTGATTTCCGATGAAGTCCAGCACCAGGCAACTTGTCTTACCCGTATCCAGCCGTAATCCGCGGCCTAATTGCTGGAGGAACACCGTTGAACTCTCAGTGGGCCGCAAGAACAGCACGCAATCGATTTCCGGAATGTCCACACCTTCATTGAAAAGATCAACCGTGAACAGCACGTTCACTTCACGGTTGCGTAACAGCGTGGCCGCACGTGCCCTATCCTCGGCGGGGGAATCGCTGGTGATGGCCACAGCGGGTATTCCGGCCTCGCCAAACACCTCCGCCATGAACTTCGCATGCGCGATTGACACGCAGAAGCCAAGCACTCGCGCCTGGCGCCACTCGCCGTAAATTTCGCAAAACTGGCTTATAGCGAGGCTGGCACGACGCCTGTCTCCGACATAACATTTCTCAAGTTCGCCAACGGAATAGGAACCGTGTGACCAGGAGAGCGTTGACAGATCCGTACCGTCGTGAATGCCATAGAAGTCGAACGGCACCAAATACTGGCGCTCGATGGCGTGCCACAGACGCATCTCGTCAGCGATCCGATGATCAAACCAGGGTAGGATGCTCTGGCCGTCCATGCGCTCCGGCGTGGCGGTAAGACCAAGCAGAATGCGCGACTGTAGTGACGCGACGATCTCACGATAGCTTTCGGCGGTGACGTGATGCGCTTCATCGACCACCGCGTAATCCCAGCGATCGGCACCTTGAGATGCCAGCAACGCGCGCGTTCGAAAACTTTGAATTGTTGCGAAGAGGTGATCATAACTGAGCGGTTCTTCCCCGCCCCCAAGCAGATCGCCAAACGATTCGTCACGGAGAACATGGCGGAACCGGTCGCGCGCCTGCCGGAGTAATTCTTCCCGATGCGCCAGGAAAAGAAGCCGGGGCCGAGGGCCTAAGAACGGCTGGCGTGCGTAGTCAAAGGCCGCAATTAAGGTCTTACCGGTCCCGGTCGGGGCAACAACCAGATTTCGGAAAAACCCTCGGTCGATCCGCTCCGCCTCCAACTGATCGAGCGTTGCCTGTTGGTAAGGATGCGGACGCAGATCGAAGAAAACCGGCCTGCCGGAGTCCGTGCGCCCAGGCGATTGCTTTGCGTGATCGAGCGACTGTTGGACTCGGCGGCACGATTCTTCGTCGTCCGGGCGAAACACTTCAAACTCTTCATCGGACCAGAGCGAATCAAATGCCCCGCGAAACCGCTCGGTAATGTGGGGTGCTTCCACTTCGCTGAGCTTAACTGTCCATTCAATGCCGTCTTCGAGAGCGGGTCCGGACAGATTGGCCGAGCCAACATACACGCTGCTGAAGCCATTTTCGCGCTGGAAGAGCCAAGCCTTAGCGTGCAGCCTGCGCCGGCGTCCATCCAGCGAAATCCTGAGTTCTACATTGGGGAGCCGCGCCAATTCCTGAATCGCCCGGAAGTCAGTAGCCCCGATGTAGGTAGTGGTGAGGAGACGGATGGGTACGCGGCGTTCGGCCAGATCGTAAAATGCGCCCTTGAGCCTCTGCCATCCGCGCCACTGGATGAAACTCACCAGCATAAGAACACTGTCGGCGGTTGCCAGTTCGCGTTCGAGTTCGAAACCAAGCCGTGGCTCATCGAGCGCATTCATGAGCAGGGTAGTGGTACTCAGGGGCGTCGACGGAGGCACCGGCGGAGTCGCACTGCGGTAAATGGCTTTGAGGATCTCGCCCGGCGGTTCTACTGCGTCTAGGTCGAGCACACCCTCCTGCTGGCGCTGCACGAATTTCAAAAGCTCGTTAGCGAGTTCGATCTGCCGACGCTGGCGATCTTCGGTCGGCATGCCCCGCAGGGCTGACTTAATCTGCCGGATGAGATGCCGGGAAAGGTAATCCGCGCAATCCGCTTCTTCTAGCGAATCCACTGAGGAGTTGAGTGTCGGCTGCCGATCCAGGAACTCCCGCAGGCGCCGGGTAATTAACTGGTCGTAAACGCCCTCTTTGAATTCGCTCATCGCAAGATCAGGCCAACGAGCATGATCTCTTATAGCTTGCCCTCTCGCGCGATTCTCAGTGCAAACCCATGCTAAAGATCGAAGCAAGGCTTGGCTCCCCTTCGTAGGCAACTATCGAACTTTCCTTGATAATCCAATGACCGATGTCGCTCTGTTAGGAGCGGCCATGCATAACATGGCGTAGGCTGCGGGGCCGCATATAGATCCTTATAAATCATCATTTTTCCAACTCCCGTTTCCGAACTGGCCCATCTGTAAGCGAACGTAAAGTCGTTGAAAAGTAATGGAGCGGGGAGACGGCGTTCAACCGTGCGACATCCAGCTTGGGAAATCGGATGTGGTTTGATAATACATGACATAGCGTCTACGGCGTCCATGAAAGGCTATAGAAACGCGCCTGTTTTCAACAGCCTTCGACGAAGCTGCCGTTAATGGAGCAGCTTTGGAGCAGAAATACTCCTCATGACTCGGGGTGGGCAGAGCGGGCGATCACTCGGCCAACGGCACAGCTTTCAGGAGGGCCGCAGCCGCAGAAGGTTCCCCGATTTCGGCATATCTATGTTTCGTTCACTCGGCGCTTGGGCAGGAATCTCCTCAAGGCAAATAGCGACCGACAGCGTACAGTCGTCAGTGCGGGGATCAAGCCTTTTCCTCCGCACGATGTAGAAGAGAAATTATCGCTTCTGCAGCGTAACCGGTAAAAAGCACATCTCGCTCCCAACCGGTGCAATACAGTAAGACCGCCGAATATCGAGGATCGGCTCTGGGCGGAATGTCGTTCTCTCTGATTAGCCGGCAGCAGGCGGCTACGGCATCCCGCAACGCAGGCTCCACCTGCTTTAGGCTCTCGGATGTTATTCTTGCTCCGGCAGCAACGAAGCGCTCAACAGCAAATGCATCTATGGATGTTACGGACGCGAGCAACTTTTGGTCAAGCGCGGTTTGATCGCTGGATGGCAAGGCGGCGTCCGCGCTTTTCATCTTGGTCGCAAGTGCCAATCGCACGCCAGAGGAATCTCGTTCTGAAGAGTAATGAGACGGTGTCTGACGATCATTAGCATAGTGATAAGGCAGCAGCCCGTCCCCGTCCCTGCAATCGGCGTCCGCGCCGTTGGCTAGTAGCAACTTCACGAAGGACAGAATGCCCCGTTTTGCCGCAAGGTGCAACGGTGTCACGCCCTTGTTGTCTGCGGCATTTACGTCTGCTCCACCCGCTAAGAGATTCCTGATATCGTGCTCGTAATTCCGCGCCACCGTAAAATGTAAAGGCGTCCCACCATCATTGTTCGTAGCGTTAGGGTTCGCATGTTTGGCTAACAACAGTCCAATACGTTTGTCACAAGCCCAATGTAGGGGGGCATCCCCAGCGGTGTCTTTTTCATTAGGATCCGCACCCCGGTCCAATAGCAACCTAGTCACACTATCCATAACCGTGGCTCTCAACGGCGTCCTTCCCTTGTTGTCTTTGGCATTTACGTCCGCACCGCTAGCCAACAAGCATCGGACGAGTTCCTCTGAGCGAGCGTGGACCTCGCGAGCAGCATTGTGTAATGGCGTCTCGCCGTCATTATTCTTTGCGTTCACCTCCGCTCCGCTGGCCAACAAGAATTTCACAATAGACTCCTGACCTCTCTTCGCTGCTAGATGCAGGCCCGTCCCGTAATCAGAATATTTTCGGGAAATCAAAGCGGGATGGACCATCAGTAAAGCTTTGGTTTTTTTCAGATCACCATCCCTGATAGCCTTATAGAAGATGTCCCCGGTTGTCGAACTGTACCACTTTAAGACGTTCATGACATTTCACTCCTATTAACTCGATTCTAGATATCTTTCCATACCGCATGAGTCACGTGACGGGTTCGGCGCATGGATTGTAAGGTCAACTAGTTAGGGCGTCGATCTTTTTGCGCGCGGAGTTATCGAACTTTTCTCAGCAATCCCGTCGTCAGCCATGTCGCTCTTCGCAGTGGAGACAGTGCCTTAACACCTGTTGTTCGACCCGTTCTCGGCAAGTTTTTCTGGAAAGATTGCGTCGAAGCGACATTATGAAGATTTCGCGGATCACAGGCACGCCCGCAACGCCTGTACATTGCGCATGGGGGGCTTTCCGAAGAAGCGCTTGTACTCCCGATTGAACAGGCTGGGACTTTCGTATCCCACCGCAAAGGCCGCACTCGCAGCATCAATCTCCTCGGTGAGCATCTTCTGACGTTCTGTATGGAGCCGAAGCTGCTTTTGAAACTGAAGAGGACTCATTGCTGTGGTCCGCGGAAGTGATGATGCAGAGTTGATCTGCTCATACCTGCTATCGAGGCAAGCTTATCCACATTCAGCGTCTTCTCGAAGTTTTCACGCACCCAAGCGACCGCCTTAGCCGTTAGGTAGCTTTGGTCCGCCACGTTGCAACGGAACGCAGACGAGTTCCCTGGGGTCCCTGCAGGAGCCGGTAAATGATCTCTCGCTGGAGCAGCTTGCAAAAAACGGGACATCCTGCGGAGCCGATAAAAGCTGAACCATGCGTAAGCATGGCGTAATCAGTTGTACCGTCGCTCCTCCAAGAGCCATGCCGCTTGTACCCACCAACGTTGAGGTGGAGAAGACGACATGAAGACACGAAAACTTGGAACGCTGGAAGTATCGGAGTTCGGCTTTGGCTGCATGAACCTGGCCACAAACTACGGCCCAGCAGACCCCATCGACGACACCATCTAAGTCATCCGTGTGGGCACACAGCAAAGGTGTCACGTTCTTCGACACGGCTGAGGTGTATGGCCCTTACATGAGCGAAACCATCGTCGGCGGAGCGCTGGAACCGTTCCGCAACGAGGTGAGGATCGCAACGAATTCGGCTTCGACCTCACCGACAAGGGCGGTTTGAACAGCCGGCCCGATCACATCAAGAGAATGGTGGACGGGTGCCTGAAGCGTCTCCGGACGGACCGCATCGATCTCTTCTATCCGCTGAAACGACCTCACGCTCGTCCGAAGTCTGAATCTGGGAAGTGTGCTCGCCGCCGATGGCTTCTGAAAAACGGCGCTGTCGGAGGGAACGACGAGAATCATTGGCATGCCCATGAACGGCAATCATCTTCACGAGCCATGGTTCGGATCTACGACGGGGTAAATCGCGGTCAACTTCTTTAAATTCAATGGATTCAGTGCGATAGGGTTTGGCTCCCCGACATGGATTCGAACCACGATTAACGGCTCCAAAGGCCGCTGTCCTACCGTTAGACGATCGGGGAATGGTCGCGAACGACGCGAGACCAGTTTAGCAACCCGCTTTAGTGCCGTTCACCGGCTCAGGGCGTCACCAATCGGCGTAGGCGCTGCCTTCGAGCGACGTCTTGTCCGAACCGCTGCGCACATCGAAAATGCCGGGTGAGCCATTCGATCCGCCGACCGGAGTGTCTTCCATAATCACGCGCCAGGTCTGGTCGGAATTCGTCATCGGGTCCTGTGGAATCTGCCGCAGATAGCCATCCGTAACCAACACCTGCAGGGTTTCCGGAGCTTTTTGCTTGTCCACCGTGTATTCATCGATCATGCTGCGCAACGTGAACAGGTTATTGCGAAGCACGCTCTCTTTCGCGCGCGTAATGGACTTGGAGTAGATCGGCAGAGCAATTGCTAGGAGCACCGAAATGATCGCCATCACGACCATCAACTCGATGAGCGTGAAGCCACGAATCGCTTGTTTGATCTTCGTCACGTGCTTGTGCATTACCACTCCGAATAAGGCGTGCCGTCGGTTCCGCGGTCCATCGATTTCGAATAGACGTCGAAAACGTTCTGGCCGCCCCAGGATTGAGAATCCGGATCATCCTGCATGGCGCGCTTACCCCAATCTGTATCGCCGCTAAACGGGTCCTTCGGAATCCTGCGCAGAAAGCGCATCTTGCCGCTTCCCTGCCCGTTACCGGTGATTGTGTTGGCCAACTTCACTCCCTCCACCAGCGATTCCAGCGTCAGGGGATAGCAATACGCGTCAGGATTCGTGGTCTGCAATTTGCCCGCATCGCAGTAGTCTTTATACTTATCGATCGCCGCGCGCATATCATCCAGATCGTGCCGCAGTTCTTTCTCCCGCAGCCGCACCACCTGATGGCGAGCCAACGGCACAGCCATAGTGGAAAGAATCAGAAGAATACTGAACGCGACAATCAGCTCGACTAAAGTGAGTCCAGCTTGATAGTGGCGCCGCCGCGCTACACCTGCACTTCCAAGCAGGCGCACGCCCTTACCAATCATCATGTTCCGTAAAACTCCATTTTACGGCTTGCCGGAGGGCGGCGGGCTGCCCTGAGGAGCCGATACAGGCGGCACAGTCGCCGGAGCAAGCGCCGGAACCGGCTGCACAGCGGGAGGAACAGTTTGATTGGTGTCCCCCGGCGGTTTTGTTCCCGGTGCCGGCGGGCGATAGCCGGGCGCAGGCGTCAAAGGCGTCGGCGGAGCCATCGGAACCGTGCTGGGCGGCGCCGGTCCGGTGGGATTTGTCGATACGGGCGTGCCGTCGGATTTGTACTCGACACGTGTCACGTGCTCGGTTCCCGCAAACACACCAGCGTCCGAGAGATGCGACATATCGGGACCGCGAAGAATATGCGGAATCAGTGCGATCAGAACCTGATTGTCGGTGGTCGTTTTCTGCCTTGACCCGAACAGATACCCGAGTACGGGAATATTCGTAAAACCCGGGAGCCCGGACAGAATATTTTGCTGTTCCTTGTCGCTCAAGCCACCCAGGATGCTGACTTCGCCGTCTTTCATGCGGATATCGGCTTCGTCCACCTGTTGGCCGATAATGGGCTCCTGAATTCCGCCGATCGTCACGGTGTTGATCTCGTTTGAGATCTCCACTTTCACATGCATGCTGACGTCTTCCGTACCAGCCACGTGGACACTCTGGAAGTCGATGTTAGTACCAATATCCACTTGCTGGAATTGCGTGGTGGCGTAAGGGATTGACCCCGGCGTCGCCACGGCCGAGTTCAGCGAACCTGACACGTAGGGAATCTTTTCGCCTATCTTGAGCGATGCTTTGCCGCCATCCGTCACTCTGAGCTGCGGCCGCTGCATGACGTGATTGCGCGTATCGCTCATCAGCGCTTGAATGATGGTGCTCGGTAGAGTAGTGGACCAATCCGCAGAAGACAAATGCCGCAGACTGTTGATGCCCACCGCCGTGCCGGTAGTGCCGGTCGTCCCTGTGCCGGTCGTTCCGGTGGTGCCCGTCGTGCCCGTTGTTCCGGTCGAAGACGAGCCATTGATCGCTATCGATGAACGTGGAGTGAAGTTCACCGGAACGGAAAGACCGCCCTGGCCGAGCAGAGAGGCGCCCAGCGTGTTCATTACAGTCTTATTCACTTCCATCACGATCACGTCGATCATCACTTCCGGCTTAGCACGATCCAGGTCGTGAACGAGTTTTTCAGCCAGTGCAATCGTGTCGGGCGTACCGCGCACCACAATCGCGTTCTGGCTGAAGACCGAGAAGATACCCGTCGTCAGTTTTGCTCCGGTGCGGACACCATTGAAGATTTCCGTCAATTCGTTCTGTGTGGAGGCATTCTGGATATAGAAAACCTTCACTAATTCATCCTGATACTCCTGGCGCTTGGGATCCGTTTCCTGGGTGACGAAGATGGCGTTGCGGCTGATCGCCTTCCAAAAGGTGTGGGTTTCGAGCGAGATGTAATTAAGCGCCTCTTCGAGCGTGACGTTGTTGAGATCCAGATTGAAATTCTTGCCCTGCAGCGCGTCGATGCCTTGCGGATCGAGCAGAACGTTGATTCCGGCCAGTTTCCCGACACTCTCGTACAGCACCCGGGAGGGCTGGTTATTCATCGCAAGGTGAGAGATAACGGTGTTCAGCGGCCGCAGTGTCGGCGGTCCTTCGAGCGCGTTAATCCGCTTCTCCACTTCCTGCCTGGCCTGTTCAGCGGCGGTCAAGACGGGCGTGCCACCGGGCACCCTGGCGCGTTCCTTCAACATATCCGTCGTTTGCCGGATTTCCTCAAGCACCACGGGAGAGGACGGGTTATCGAGGAAGGCTTTCTGGAACTGAATCAGTGCTTCATCTAATTTTTGTTCGTGGCGCAGGCGCCGGCCTTCCGCCAGGTGGGCTTCTGAAGCCTTAGCCCGCATGCGCTGATCGGCTATCAGGTATTGAGGCTCATTCGGGTCCGCGTCAACCGCCTGATCGTAATAGTTGAGCGCGGTGTCGAAATCGTTTCGAGCCTCCGCCTTTGCCCCGAGCTTATAGAGCTTCTCGCCTTTGTTGCTCTTAGCCTGCAGCGGCGGTGCCAGCAGCGCAAACACGCACAGTACCGCGATAAAGTCGCGCAATCTATTCGAAAGATTCACCTTGAACGATCTCCGCCCATGTTAGACTACGAAGCGCAGAAGCTCCCCGGAGCATCTTCTGGATGGCCGCACATACATGGGCCCATCCGCGGTTCGACACTTTGCCTCAAGAAACACTGTCGCACGGGCAGTCTATTCCTCTCTTTACGAATGAAGACGTTACGGCGCGGTGCACCGTGCAGTCGATCGCCGCAGTTCGCCGGACTTCGGAGAAGAACTAAGCATCCTCGTGGCTCACGAAGTAGCAATCAAGATCCTGAGCGACAATCGCTCAGCAGGTCACAATTATCAACTGCTGGAGCGCTATGAGGCCGGCCTGGTATTGACCGGAACCGAGGTCAAATCGGCCAAAATCGGCAAAATTCAACTCAAAGAGGCCTACGCCGAGATCAACGAGAACGAAGCCTGGCTTATGAACGCGCATATCAGCGAGTACTCGCACGGCAACATCATGAACCATGCGCCTGTGCGTAAGCGGAAACTGCTTCTGCACCGGTCGGAGATAGAAAAGCTGCAGACGGCCACGCGCGAAAAGGGGCTGACGCTGGTTCCCACCAAGCTCTACCTGAAAGCCGGACATATCAAGGTGGAAATTGCGGTAGCCAAAGGCAAGAAGTTCCATGACAAGCGCGAGGCTATTAAATCGAAGGAGATGCAGGCCGAGGCGAAGGCCGAGATGGCCCGCCGCGCTCGAACCTGATCCGCCCGCCCCGCCTGTAACAGAGAAATCATGCAAATTCAGATTGAGACTTCATCCATAGATAAGCTGCCGGTAGACGCGGTGGCCGTCGTTTGTTTCGAAATCGAAGAGAAGACCGCCGAAGGGACCGCCGTCGCGCCTCCCCAGACGGAAGACCCGGAAATGGCGCAGCAAGCCGGCTGGTTGGCCGATTTGAGAAGCAGCGGCGAATTTACCGGCAAGTTGTACGAGCTAAGCGTGCTCCACCGTCCGCAGGGTATCGCGGCCAAGCGGCTAGTAGTGATCGGAGGCGGCAAACGGCACAATTTCAGCGCTACGGAAGCAAGGCGTATCGGGGGCGCGCTGGTGCGCGGCTTGAAATCGAAAGGCGTCAGAAGCCTGGCGCTGCTTTTGGAAGGTTCAAAGGCCGAAGAACTTGCCGGCGCAGTTCTCGAAGGCGCGATTCTGGGCGGTTGGGAACCCGACACGTTGAAGACCGATCCCAAGAAGAGCGGCACCCAGGTGGAGCACTTCACGGTGGTTCTGCCCGATGGCGCGGCTCTCTCCCATGAGAAGACGGCGCAGCGCGCGGACATCATCGCCGAATCCCAAAATCTTGCGCGAACTCTCATCAACCAGCCCGCGAACGTCCTGAATCCCGCGGCGCTGGCCGAAGCCGCGCAAGCCGTCGCGCAGGAAGTGAACCTCGCCTATGAGGCGCTTGATCGCGAGGCGATGAAGCAGTTGGGCATGGGCGCGCTTCTGGGTGTCGCGCAAGGTAGCGATAGCGAACCGTTTCTAATCGTATTGAAATACCGGCCCGGCATCCGCACCGGCGATAATCATCTGGCGCTGGTGGGTAAGGGCGTGACATTCGACACCGGCGGCCTTTCTATTAAGCCCTCCGACGGCATGGAAAAGATGCGCTATGACATGTCGGGAGCTGCCGCGGTCATCGGCGCCATGCGGGCTATCGGCCAGTTGAAGCCGGCCATACCGGTCACCGCTTACATTCCCGCCGTGGAAAACATGATAAACGGCAACGCTCAGCGTCCAGGCGACATCGTCACGTCCTTAGCCGGGAAGACGATCGAGGTGCTGAATACCGATGCCGAAGGCCGTCTGATTCTCGCCGATGCGATCACCTACGCCATCCGCAATGGAGCGACACACATTGTTGACGCTGCCACGCTGACAGGAGCAATCGGCATCGCGCTTGGGCACTATAACGTCGGGGCCTTCACCAACAACCAGGAGTTTCTCGACCATCTGCTGGCGGCATCCCGGCAAGCAGGGGAAAAGATGTGGCAGCTGCCCATGGACGAAGACTATAAAGAATATCTGAAATCCGCCTTCGCCGATTTGCCCAATATCGGAGGCAGGTATGCCGGCTCCATCACGGCCGCGTGGTTCATTCGCGAGTTTGCCGATCCGACGCCCTGGATACACCTGGATATCGCCACCACAGCTTATATGGACGATCCCAAACCCTGGATGGCTAAAGGACCAACGGGCGTCGCGGTGCGAACCTTCGTGCAGCTTGCGCAGGATTGGGCGCCGGTAATGACGAGTTAGCCGTTCAACCAACGGGCGCGCTCAAAAGGGGTGGGCGAGGATATACTTCATCACAACCGCATCATGAAGCGCCACGTTGTCATTTTCGGTCTCGTCGGTGGCCTGCTCATCGCCATCCTTCAATACACCGAATACCGCTTCGTCGTCATCGAGCATTCCGTCGAGCTCTACGGCGCGCTCGTCGCCATCCTGTTTGCGGCCTTCGGCATCTGGCTCGGCCTGCGCATCACGCGCAATCGCGAAACCATCCGCGAAACGGTCGTGGTGAAGGAAGTGCTTGTCCCTGTGGAATCCCCCGCCCTGGGACCCTTCGCGCCCGATACGGCCCGTCAGCAGACCCTCGGCATCACCGCGCGCGAGCTTGAAATCCTCACTTTGATCGCCCGCGGGCTGAGCAATCGCGAGATCGCCACGCAGCTTTTCGTTTCCGAGAACACCGTCAAGACACACTGTGCCCGCGCCTTCGATAAGCTGGGAGCCGTCCGCCGCACCCAGGCCGTGCAACGCGGCAAAGAACTAGGCCTGCTGGCGTGACCGGCGTCACCAGAAAGAACGATTTCCGCTCCGTTCCTGCAAAATCACCCGAAAGTATGACGACATCCGGGCCTGTGACAGTGCATGCTGACGCTATCGTCACTCGCACCAGGAGCCTTACATGAAGAAGACAGTCCTTACGTTCGGCCTCATTTCCGGCCTCATGATCTCCGTCCTTATGGGCGGCTCGCTTCTGCTCGCCGACAAGATTGGCTCCGGCCACAGCATGGTTCTCGGCTACACCATTATGGTGGCGTCGTTCCTGCTAATATACTTCGGCATCCGCAGCTACCGGGACAACAACCTCGCAGGCGAAATCTCCTTCGGCCGCGCCTTCGCATGTGGCATTCTGATCGCCCTCATCACCACTGTCTGTTACGTCGCCATGTGGGAGATCCTCTACTTCAACTTCTTGCCGCACTTCATGGACAGCTACTTCGCGGCACAGATTCACCAGGTGCAGTCCTCCGGACTTGATCCCGCTACTACCGCCGCGCAGGTGGCTGCCATACAGCGCTCGCAGCAGCTTTACCAGAACCCCTTGGTCAACATCGCCTACACCTTTATAGAGCCACTGCCGGTGGGCCTCATCATTACTCTGATCTCCGCTGCCATCCTCCGGCGCAAAGCGTCCGTCGAACAACGCACCACTCGCGCACTCGAGACCACATAAATCCAAAGGGCGGTGAAGCATCGTCACTTAGAGGGCCCGGCTCTGGAATTTCGCCATAGAGCTGGCCCGTAAAAGTCATTTGAGGCCGGTGTGGTCTTTTAGCCGCGCGACGTCCTTCTCGAGCTCAGCTAGCGATTTGTAAAAGTCCTTTAGGTCCCGCTCGATCACTTCCAGTCGTCGCTCTAACGATGCAAAACCACGGAAATTTAGGAGCAATGCTGTGACAGGCACGATAATTGCCCCGCTGGCCGCAATGAGAGTGTTCGAGTCCATTAGGCTCAATGCTAACGAACATTATACTTGCGCTGCAGAAGTCTCCCAGTAATCATCTTTCGCCGTTCTCGTCTAGCAAGTTTGGATTCAAGCAGTTCCGTATTGGTTTGGATATGCTAATTCGGCGGAGGTAATCGGGATGCAACTTCGGGTACTTGCATTTGTACTAGCCGGCGGAAAAGGGACGAGGCTCTACCCGCTTACAAAGGAACGCGCCAAGCCGGCGGTGCCATTCGGCGGAAGATACCGGATCGTTGATTTCGTGCTTAGCAACCTGGTGAACTCCGGCGTCTATTCCATCTACGTTTTGGTGCAGTTCAAGAGCCAGTCGCTTTTGCAGCACTTGCGTGAAGGGTGGGATGTCAGCGGACTGTTGAAAAACAACTTCATCATCCCGGTGCCCGCGCAAATGCGCACGGCGGAGGAGGACTGGTACCGCGGAACGGCGGATGCCATCACTCAGAACATCAACCTGATTGAACAGGCCGATCCGCACGTCGTTGTCATATTCGGCGCGGACCATATCTACCGCATGAATATCCGGCAGATGATTGAATATCACTTCGACAAGCGCGCTGGCGTTACGGTGGCCGCGATCCCGGTGAAGAAGGAGCTCGCTTCGGAGTTCGGCGTTATTGAGACCGCCGCGGACGGCCGCATCATCGGCTTCCATGAGAAGAAGGCCAACGCGCCCACCATGCCGCAGGACTCAACCCAGGTTTACGCCTCGATGGGGAACTACATTTTCTCCACCGACCTGCTGCTGCGCGAACTCTACGAGGACCAGAAGAACGAGAACAGCTCGCACGATTTCGGCAAGGACATTTTGCCGAAGCTGATCGGCCGGGCGGACATGTTCTCCTACGATTTCCAGACGAACGTCATCCCCGGCGACCCGATCGGGGGGCCGCAGTACTGGCGCGATGTAGGGACGTTAGACGCCTATTACGAAGCCAGCATGGATCTGCGAGCGGTCTCTCCGGAATTGAACCTTTACAACCGGCAATGGCCGCTGCGAACCGCCGGATATTACGATGCGCCGGCTAAGTTTGTGTTCGATCAAGAGGGGCGCCGCGGAATGGCGATCGACTCCATTGTGGCGGGCAGCACCATCGTCTCGGGTGGAATTGTTAAATGCTCCGTGCTGGGGCGTGGCGTGCGCATCCATAGTGGAGCTTATGTCGAGAGCTCCATCATCTTTGATAACTGCGACATCGGACGCCGCGCCAAAGTGAAGAAGGCGATTCTCGACAAGAATGTCAAGATTCCGCCGGATGCGGAAATCGGATACAACCTCGAAGAGGACCGCAAGAAATATCACGTCACCGAGAGCGGCATCGTGGTGATTGAAGGCCATCAATCGACGGTTGATATCTCCACTATTCAGGTCTAGCCGGCTTCAATTTCGAGATCGTCAAGGCGACGCCGACTACGACGGTACAACCGACAACGTTGTACCAGAGAAACGACAATGCGGTAAAGCGCGCAACCGAGAAGATAGCGGCTTCGCCTGCGAGCACTCCCCAAAACGCCGCCGTGCCGCCGACGCGTTTGAAAAAAAACGCCAGGACGAAGACGCCCAGCAGCCCACCATAAAAGAGCGATCCGACCACGTTCACGCGTACAATCAGCGCCCCAAAACCGCGCGCGCCTAATGCTGCAAAAGCGATCGCATAAGCCCCCCAGAACACGGTCAGGAGTCGCGAGGCCATTAAGTAATGGCGGTCGCTGCGGCCGCTAACCAGAAATCGCCGGTAGATGTCAACCACGGATACCGTGGCAAGCGAGTTGATCTCGCCCGAGGTTGAGCCCATCGACGCGGAGAAAATAACGCCGATCACCAAGCCCACCAAACCCGCCGGCAGAAACAGCCTCACAAACGAGAGAAATATATAGTTGGTGTCGTCGAACTGCTCGCCGCCGTTGAGCGTCTGGACGATTTGCAAGCCTTGCTGGCGCGCCTTGGTGTAATCTGCCTGGGCCTCGCGGAACTTTGCGGCAGCCGGTGCGGGGCTGTTGCTGTTTCGCAGCGATTGCGCCAGTTGAGTTGCAGCATCGCGGCGGTGTTCAAACGCTTGCCGGAACTGTTCTTCCACCGGCTTCCAGTTGGATGTCTGGCTGGCGCGCGCGGCTTCGGCGGGCTGGAAGATCATGGGCCCGGGCACAAACAACGAAAGCGCAAAAACCATGACGCCGATGAAGAGGATGAAGAGCTGCATGGGGATCTTCACGGTCGCGTTGAAGAGCAGGCTCAATCGGCTTTGGGCGATCGACTTGCCGGTGAGATAGCGCTGCACCTGACTTTGATCGCAGCCGAAATAAGCCAGCGCCAGAAAACCCCCGCCTATCAGTCCGCTCCAAAGGTTATAACGATCACTCAGATTGAATTTCAGATCGACGACTTTGAGCCGGCCTGCGGCGCCGGCCAGGTGTACAGCGTCAAGCACGGAAACATTCGCTGGAAGCGCGTGGATGACGACGATCAAACTGATGACTAGCGCAACGAAAATCATAGTCATCTGCTGAACGTCGGCCCAGGTAAGTGCCTTGATACCGCCGGTAGCCGTGTAAGTAATGACGAGAACTCCGATGAGGACCGTAATGAGACGGTCGGACCAGCCAAGCACAGCAGCTAGCGCCACGGCCGGAGCGTAGAGGCCAATGCCCGCGGCCAGACCGCGTTGTATCAGGAAGATCAAAGCCACCAGGGCGCGGGTCTTGGCATCGAACCGCTGTTCCAGATATTCGTAAGCGGTGTAGACCTTGGCGCGGTGGAAAATCGGCACTGCGGTTGCCGACAGCAGCACCATGGCGATGGGTAAGCCGAAGTAGAACTGAACGAAGCGCATTCCGTCCACAAAACCTTGCCCGGTTGTGGAGATGAAGGTGATGGCGCTTGCCTGGGTGGCAAGTATAGAAAGCCCCATGGCGTACCACGGCATGCTTTTCCCGGCAAGCAAATACTTGCTGGTGGTGCTGCTGCCGCGCCCGCGATATAAACCGAAGGAGACCAGCGAGATCAGCCACACGCACATGACCACCCAATCGAGTGTTCTCATGGCTGGAAAATTCTGGTGATCAGGTACAGCGTTGCGATGAGAGAAGCGAGATAGATTAGGACTGCGGCATACACCCTATCCCACGTTTTCAAGAACGGAGGTGGTTCGTCGCGAGCTGTTTCGCCGGGCAGATTTTCCATCACTCTCTACTGTTTATGCAATATCCGCAGTGACAACGTCATGCAAAAGACGCTACTCTAGTGAGTTCGGCAGCACATACGCAAGCATCCGGAGGAACCGTTCCAGCTCCTAAACGGTTGGTATGCTTTAGTCCGAGACAGAAAAACTGTGGCCAATTCATCCACACGCCAGCCTATCAATGTCCTGATTGTTGACGACGAAGAGTCGCAGCGCGCGCCGTTGGCGGCGATGGTGCAAGCCTGGGGTTTCACCGTGGAGACCGCGGGCGATGGCCAGGAAGCGCTCGACAAACTTGCGACTTTTCCCGCCAACGTCATCGTTACTGACTTGATGATGCCGCGCATGGACGGCTTCGAACTGATGAAGCGTCTCAACTCAGACGGCGAGATACCGCCGGTGATCGTGCTGACGGCGTTTAACAGTATTGAGACCGCGATACAGACGATTCATGATCTGAAAGCGTTCTGGTTCCTGGAGAAGCCGATTCAGCCGGCTGCCTTGCGCGTGTTGCTGGAACGCGCCGCCTCACAGAACCAGCTTTCGCAAGAAACGGAACGGCTGCAGCGGCAGCTTGGGTACTCCGGCGTATTAGTAGATATGGTGGGCACCTCGCCGCAGATGCAGCAGGTCTTTACCATCGTGCAGCAAGTAGCGCCCAGCAAGGCGGCGGTTTTGGTAACGGGCGAAAGCGGCACCGGTAAGGAACTGGTGGCGCGCGCCATCCATCAACTCAGCAACCGGCGTACGGGTCCTTTCGTTGCCATCAACTGCGCGGCCATGCCCGAAACGCTGATGGAAAGCGAGTTGTTCGGGCACGAAAAGGGTGCGTTCACGGGAGCGTTGGAACGCCGCGCCGGATGCTTCGAGTTGGCGCAGCATGGAACGCTGTTGCTGGATGAACTGGCTGAGATGCCGTCCGGCACGCAAGCGAAGTTGCTGCGCGTTCTTGAGGATTCGCGCGTACGCCGTCTGGGTGGCAAAGGCGAGATCTCGGTGGACGTGCGCGTGATTGCAGCCACCAACCGCAATGTCGATGACGCCTTAAAAAAAGGCGACCTGCGCGAGGATCTGTATTACCGATTGAATGTGTTCCAAATCGCGCTACCTGCGCTGCGGCAGCGTCTTGCGGATCTTGCAGTGTTGACCGAAACGCTGATCGATCATTTGAACCGAAAACATACCACCAACGTCACCGGCGTGACGCAGGAAGTGATGGAGGCGTTCAAGAAGTATGGTTGGCCGGGCAATGTGCGGGAGCTGCGCAATGTCCTGGAGCGCGCCGTCATTATGGCGGGCGAAGGAACTATCCAGATGGCACATCTGCCGTTTGACTTTGGCGTATCTGTTGGATCGCGGCAGCCCGCGCAGGTGTTTGAGCCAGACAGCGTTCGGCTAGCGGTTGGAACCACCGTGGGTGAGGCAGAAAAAGCCCTGATTCACCTGACTCTGACGCATACCAAGAACAATAAAACAAGGGCCGCCGAGATCCTGGGCATCAGCTTGAAAACGCTCTTCAACAAGCTGAAAGAGTACGGCGCGCAGGACGCTGAAGTGCCGGCCTAGACTGCGAAACTCGCATGCTACGCTGGGGTTTCCCGCGTCAGCGCAAGCGCGAGCGCGCACCCCGATCAGATGCCTGAAGTTGCCGAACTGAAGAAAACTCCGCTGTTTGATGTCCACGCCTCTTTAGGCGCCAAGCTAGTGGATTTTGGCGGCTGGAATATGCCCGTGCAGTACTCCGGTATTCTGCAGGAACACAACGCGGTGCGGAACGGCGTCGGCTTATTCGATGTCAGTCACATGGGCGAGATCGAAGTGCATGGGCCGGAAGCGGCGAAGTTGGTGGATTACGTTGCGACCAACAATGCGGGCAAGCTGAAAATCGGGCAGGCGCATTACTCCGGGCTGCTGTATGAGCACGGCGGATTCGTGGACGACATCCTGGTGCACAAAGTATCCGATACCGATTTTTTTTTGTGCGTTAACGCGTCGAATCAAGAGAAGGATTTCGAGCACATTCGGGCTCAAAATCATTTCGATGCAGAGGTCGTTTATGCCAGCGACCGCTACGCACAGCTAGCGGTGCAAGGTCCGAAAGCGCGCTCGACAGTTCAGAAACTGACCGATACGGACCTGAGCGCGATCAAATATTACTGGTTCACGGATGGGCAAGTGGCGGGCGTGCCCGCGCGCATTGCGCATACCGGGTATACGGGCGAAGACGGCTTTGAAATCTACGTTGCGCCTGAATCGGCGCAGCATCTTTGGAACGCTGTCACGGAAGCGGGCAAAGAGTTCGATATCAAGCCTTGCGGCCTGGGCGCGCGCAACACGCTGCGGCTGGAAGCCAAGATGGCGCTCTACGGTCACGAGATCGATGCATCTATCAACCCGTTTGAAGCTGATTTGGCTTGGATCGTGAAGATGGATAAGGGCGAGTTCGTGGGCAGGCCGGCTTTAGAGAAATCGCAGCAGCAGGGCGTAACGCGCAAGCTGGCCGGGTTCGAGATGAAAGACCGCGGCATCGGGCGCGATGGCTACGAGGTATATGTGGACGGCAAACCGGCGGGTTGGGTGACCAGCGGCGGGCCTTCACCGACACTGAACAAGAACATCGGACTGTGCTACTTGCCGGTGGACAAGGCAACGCCGGGGCAATCGATTCAGGTGGTGATTCGGAACACGCCGGTGGATGCTGTGACCGTTCCAACTCCGTTCTACAAGAGAGCAAAGTGATGAGCTATCCGGAAAATTACAAATACACCAAAGAACACGAGTGGGTGCTGCTGGAAGGCAGCGAAGCAACTGTCGGCATCACAGACCACGCGCAGCACGAGCTAGGTGACATCGTGTTTGTCGATCTGCCAAAGGTTGGGGCGCAGGCGACAAAGGGACAGACGTTCGGGTCCGTGGAATCTGTCAAAGCGGTCTCGGACATCTATGCGCCGGTTTCAGGTGCGATAACGGCAGTCAATGATTTGCTTTCGAAGACTCCGGAAAAGCTGAACGAAGATCCGCACGGTAGCGCATGGCTGATCAAGGTGAAGATTTCGTCGCCGGATGAAATTAATGAACTTATGAACGCTGCCGATTATCAAACATACGTAGGCACTGAGAGTTAGTTGAGATATCTACCGAAATCAGATTCCGATCGACGCGCGATGCTTGCGGCGATCGGGGCTAAGACCGAAGCGGATTTGATCGCGTACCTGCCTGCCGATGTGCGCTTTGATAAGCGCTTAAACATCCCGGACGGCAAGAGCGAGTACGAGATTGTCGATTACTTCAAGCAGCGCGCGGCGGAGAACGCGGTCGGCTACGCGAGCTTTCTTGGGCGCGGGCGTTTACAACCATTACCGGCCCGTGGTGGTCGACACGATTGTTTCGCGCGGCGAGTTTCTGACTTCTTATACGCCCTACCAGGCGGAGATTTCGCAAGGTACGTTGACCAGCATCTTCGAATTCCAAACCATGGTGTGTCAGTTGACGGGCATGGAAGTGGCGAATGCGTCGATGTATGACGGCTCGTCGGCTGTGCCCGAAGCGGCGATGATGGCGGTGCGTGTCACGCGCCGCGACAAGGTTCTGATTGCCCGCACGGTGCATCCCGAATATCGCGAAGTGCTGAATACTTACGCGAAGCACCAGGGCATTCCGATTGAAGAGCTTGCCTACGCGCAGAACGGGCGTCTGGATCTAGATGATCTGAAGAAGAAGCTGGACGACGGCGTGGCCGCAGTCATTTTGCAAAGCCCGAACTTCTTCGGCATTGTGGAACAGGTTTCGGAGATCTCGCGGCTGGTTCAGAGCCAGGGCGCGCTGCTGGTTGTGGTGTTCACAGAAGCGGTTTCGCTGGGATTGATGGAGCCGCCGCGTGATGCCGATATCGTGGTGGGTGAACTGCAGAGCTTTGCCATTTCGCCGAGCTACGGCGGACCATACGTGGGTATCATTGCGACGCGGGAGAAGTACATCCGGCAGATTCCTGGACGGCTGGCAGGTGAAACGACAGACGCGGAAGGACGGCGGGCGTTCTGCCTGACGCTGGCGACGCGGGAGCAACATATCCGGCGCGAGAAGGCGACTTCAAACATCTGCACGAACCAGGCGCTGCTGGCGTTGATGGCGACCGTGTTCATGACGTTATACGGCAAAGAAGGGCTGCGCGAACTCGCCGAGCAGAATTTGGCCAAAGCGCATTACCTGGCGAGCAAGTTGGCGCTGAACTTTGATGCGCCGTTCTTCAATGAGTTTGTGGTGCGCACGAACGGCAAGTCACCGGAAACGATCAACGCGGAGCTGATCGAGAAGAAGATTATTGGCGGATTAGAGTTGGGCCGCTTCTATCCGGAGCTGAAGAACTGCATGCTGCTCTGCGCTACTGAGATGAATAAGCGGCAGGACATGGACACGTTAGCAGGAGCGTTCGGCAAGCAATGATCAAGAAGGTTGCGAGACACATTGTTCAAAACGAGCCGCTGCTGTTTGAGTTGAGCTCGCCGGGGAAACAGGGTTATCAACTGCCGGAACTCGATGTTCCCGCGGTAGACGCGAAGACAGCGTTGGGTGCGGAGAACGTTCGCGAGGAGATCGAAGACTTCCCGGAAGTCAGCGAGTTCGAGACGGTGCGGCACTTTACGCGGCTGTCGACGTGGAACTACGCGATCGATCTGGGGCTGTATCCGCTTGGCTCCTGCACGATGAAGTACAACCCGCGCGTGAACGAATTGGTGGCGCGAACGGAAGGTCTGGCGTGGGCGCATCCCTATCAACCGGATGCGTTGTCGCAAGGCTGCATGGAAGTGGTCGCAGTGCTGGAACGAGCGCTGTCCGAGATTACCGGCATGGATGCCGTGACGCTGCAGCCGGCGGCGGGCGCGCACGGCGAGTTCACCGGCATTCTGATGATCCGGGCGCTGCTCGAAAAGCGCGGCAATGCGCGGAAGAAGATTCTAGTTCCCGACTCGGCGCACGGTACGAACCCGGCGACTGCGATGACAGTCGGCTACGCGGTCGAGAACATCAAATCCAACGAACGCGGCATGTTGGACGTGGAAGTGCTGAACCGCGTCATGACCGAAGACGTTGCCGGCTTGATGCTCACGAATCCGAATACGGTCGGCGTGTTCGAAGAGAACATCCGCAAGGTCTGCGGCATCATTCACGACAAGGGCGGGCTGGTTTATATGGACGGCGCGAACATGAACGCGCTGGTTGGCATCTCACGGCCGGGCGATTTCGGGGTGGATGTCATGCACCTGAACCTGCACAAGACCTTTTCTACTCCACATGGCGGCGGCGGTCCTGGTTCGGGCGCGGTGGCGGTGGCGAAAGTGCTGACGCCGTTCCTGCCCAGTCCGCGTTTGAAGCGCGAAGGCGACGCGTGGCATTGGAACTACGATCTGCCGGATTCCGTCGGACGAGTGCGGGCGTTCTACGGCAACTTTGGAGTGCTGGTTCGAGCGCTGGCCTACATCATGGCGCATGGCGGCAACGGACTACGGCAAGCAACGCTTGATGCCGTGCTGAATGCGAATTATATTCGGGCGCTGCTCGAGCCTTATTACGAGATCGCGTACAAGGCCCCGAGCATGCATGAATGCGTGTTCAGCGACGACCGGCAGGCGAAGAAAGGCGTGCGCACCGGCGACATTGCCAAGCGGCTTATCGACTACGGCTTCCATCCTTATACCGTCAGCTTTCCGCTGATTGTTCGGGGCGCGCTGATGATTGAGCCCACTGAAACTGAGAGCAAGCGCGAACTGGACGAGTTCGTGGATGCGATGATCTCAATTTCAAAAGAGATCGATACGGATCCGGACGTCGTTCTCAAGGCGCCGCACTCGACGCGGACTTTGCGCGTAGATGAAGTGACGGCGGCACGCAAGCCGATTGTGCGTTGGACGCCTAAAACGAACGCGAGTCAAGCAGCCGATTAGCTGCCGCTGCGACTGCTTCGACGCTTAGCTGTTCCAACTCCGACGCAGAAATCACCGACACGTTTTCGCCGCGCGGAGCCCATGTCTTCGGCGAAGTTGGACCGAAGATGGCGAGCGTTTTCGCACCGACTGCAGCGGCCAAGTGCGTGATACCTGAATCGTTGCCGATGTATAACTGTGCGCCGGCGATGAAGGCTGCGACATCGGCTGAGCTTTCGAAGCGATTTGCTTCAGGTAGCTCTTCTTCCGGTCCGGCGAGCCACTCGATCTCATAGGGTAGCTGCCGCGCTAGTTCGCGATATCGAACCAACGGCCAGTTCTTCTTGGCGCTGCCGGAGAACGGATGAATGATTACCGTGTTCCGCCTCTTCTGCACGGCGAAAGGAATGCGCGGAATCAAACCGAGCGGCGCGCCTACCTGTTGCGCAAAAAAATCCGTTGCGTGTCCCTCATAATCATTAGGCGGCAAAGCGCGATGGAACTGGCAGTGTGGATTAATCGACAACATTGCGCTGCGAAATTCCGACCGGTTCGATCCGTACCAACTCACGATTGAATCGAACGATTGCAATCTCTCGCGCAATTCGCTGGGCGGCTGCAGATCGCCCACACCCACCAAATCCACACCGGTGGATATAAGAGAGTGGACGGAGCTGGCGAATTGTATCAGTGGAACCACGGGCGAGGGCGCCCAGATTTCGGTGTAGCCGGTTACGAGGTGTTCGAGCGCGGGAAATGAAAGGATGCAGTCGCCGATTGCGCCGGGGCGCAGAATTAACCTTCTCAAAACCCGTATAGCTGCCGGGCGTTTTCACGCAGGACAAGATGGCCGATCTGCTTGGCGCGATCGAGGTTGATTTCGCCGTCGTGCATCATGCCGGTGAGGGCGATTCCAAGTTCCTCGCGGGCGACGTGCGCGCCAATCCAGTCCGTTTCAGCCCATCCGATGGTGTTGCTGAAGGGACTTGCGTCGGTGCCGAACAAGACTTTCTCCGGCGCCGATTCTAGATAGAGGCGAACTGCGCGGGCGCCCTCGACCGGGTAGGTCAGGTACATGAACATCGAGAAATCGAGATAGACGTTCGGCTTCAGAATCATGGCGGCGGCTTCGCGAGCGAATGGCCAACCGCCATGAAGAAGGACAAATTTAGTCTTGCGCAAGCTGGGGTCGTTGAAGAGCGGCTCAAGCAGCATCGGATTTGCATTTGTCTCGTGGAAATAGCTGCCGCCGCCGAGCGCGCAATGGATGTGAATGGGCAGGTTTAAGCGGCCGGCTTCGCGGGCGATGTAGCGAAACAGGAAATCCTGGAGCAGCTTGTATTCGTCCGCTGATGGTTCGGAAGATTGGGAGTAGATGGCGTAGACGCGCTCAGCCGCTTCGCGCTGCGGATCGGCGATGTTCAGATCACGCAGGTATGCAAGCTCGAACTTCAGGGCAACCGCGCCACTGGACTTGAAGTTTTCGAGGCGATGGCTGACGAAGGTCAGGTAATCGTCAAAATTAGCCGGGCACGCGACTGAGTTGCGCGGTCTGCAGATAGCCGCGCAAAAGCTCCTCTTCCCGTTTGAAGAAGATCTTCTTGTCGGGATCTTTTGCCGCCATGGCAGTGTTGTTCAGCGGGAACACGAACATGTCTACAAACGGCACCCATTTGAAACGGTCGGATGTGAGGCCTCGGCCCATGGCGACGCGATTGGAGAGCATCAATTCCGTGTGGCTCTGGTTGAGAACCCAGGAGGGATAGAGATCGCCCTTTTGCTTCTGCACGCTTTGCCGTACCTGTTCGACACGGCTGAGGTTCTGTTGTGGATTGCCGCCGGTTTCGTTGAATCCGTAGAGAGCATGCCAGCCTTGCGCGAAATAGGGACTGCCCTCACGAAAGGCAGTGGGCAGCGCCATGTCCTGGATACCCTCCATAGAAAGCGCGTCGTAGTTGTGGTCCTCTTCGCCCGGGGTTGCGACCGCTTCCGGATGAGCGTGATTATCGATGGCTGAGATCTGGCGGAGTTCGGATGCGAGGGAGTCATCGACGTAAGGCTCGGAAGTAGACGACCTACTGCATGCCGCGGCGAGGCAGAGTGCGGCGGCAGTGACTATGGGCAGAGCTCGCATTGGATCGGCGACTATTCGATGGTGACGGGCAACTTGACTTCGATAGTTGCCGGGCGGAAACACATCTGATTACTGCAGGCCTGGTAACGAAGCTTGCCGGTGACGGTGGTAGCGCCTGCGGTGGCATTCGCAGGCACTGTAAATTCGGTGCGCACGGGAAACGTCCCGGTGAAAACAACCAAGTGTTCCTGACCTACCTGAATCTCTTCGGGCTTCGGGAACGTTATGGATTTCGTTTCGAGCGGGCCGTCCTGCCAAGTCAGTTTCAAGGGGATGAGGAACTCGTCTTTGGGATGATCGCTGTTGACATGAAAGCCGGGCAGGACTTCGACTTTCAGTGTTTCGACAACGGTGCTGCCGCGCTTGGCGGTGAGGGGATCGGGCGAACTGACCGCCAGCTTATTTTGCTGAGCGAGCGAACAGAGCGGCAGGAGCAGGGTAAGGCAGCTCAGCCGAAGTGCTTTGGGCTTCGCCGGTGACACCGAGCAGGGTCTGGATCTCTTTGAGATATTCATTCTTTTCAGCCAGGCCAACGTGCGGAGGGAATGCGAAGCGGCCTTCACGATCAATGATAAAGGTTGTTGGCAGAGAATCTACGCCGCCGTAAAGCTGGCCGACAGAATCGTTGCCGAGCAAAACGCGATAGTTGATCTTGTGTTCGGCGATGTAGGGCTTGACGGACGTCCAACCGTCATCATCCATGGAGACGCCGACAACTTCGAAGCCTTTCGATCTGTACTGCTGTTGGAACTGCTCAAACCACGGGATTTCGAGCGTGCAGGGGCCGCACCAAGTGGCCCAGAAGTTCAAGAGAACCACTTTGCCTTTGTAATCGCTAAGTTTGATGGGCTGGCCGCCGGCATCTTTGAGACTGAAGTCGGGAGCGGGGCGGCGGTCCTTCAGAGTGCGCGCCAACGGTTCTTTGGAACCTGACGCGGCAGAGACAGAAGGATGCGAACAAGAGGACAGCAAGAGTCCTGCGGCGGCGGTAAGAAGAGCGGTTAAGGCGAGTCTCGACGAGGACATCTTCTATTTCAGTCTATCGCCTTGGGGTTGAATAAGGTACGGCGCAATAGAGATCTTAGCGGGGGTTAACAGCGTCTGCAAGCGGCGAAAGTGGCGGCGAACCAGGAACGGCGGCGGCTTATCCAACGATTTCGAAGTGTGAATGCGGGGTGCGTTTTGAACCCGGAGTACATAAAGGCTGCAGTGTCGCAGAAGCTTTCGCAGAGGTAGTCGCGCCACAGGCGAGTGCCGGGAATAGGGCTGTGTTCCTTTTTTACAAGGGCTGACTCGCCGAGCTCGCCACGGGCGCCGGCTGCGAGCTCGTCTTCCAAGAGCTTACTGAAGCTTGAGCGGGCTGTATTGCCGAGCCGGGTCCAGACAAAGTGGAAGACCTCGTGCAGCAGTATGAGCCGGAAGAGCCGGCGCGAACGAAGTAGCCGGGATTCGAGAACGATCTGGCGGCAACGGATGAAGCTAGCCGCATGGACGGCGATGCCACGAGTAGGCGAGCCCGAAAGCAGCCGGCCGCGCGACGCGGTGAGTTCGGGAAGTATACTAACGCGAATCGGGCTACCGGAGAGTTCCGGTAGCCCGATCAAGAAGTCTTCGAGAAGCGCTGCCAGGGCGCTATTGGGTTGGCGGTTTAGGAGCAGTCGCAGGCGCGGTTTGGCCGGCCGGCGGATTGGGCCGGGCAAGCGACGGGAGGTTGAGGGATGGAGGCGGCGCGGCGGCACTGAAGAAGTTCTGATCTTCGACGTGAATCTTATATTTATCCAACTCCATTTTCTGAACCAAGCTAGGCTTCACCTGATCAAACGCCAGGCGGGTGCGGGTATCCAGCTTCAGGATGAAAAAACCGCCGCCAGCGCGGATGGGCTCGGAGACTTGGCCGGGTTGCAATTTGGCCAGAGTATCTTTGATGTCCGAAGGCACGTTCTGGTCAGCCATCACGAAGCTGCCCATGTCGCCACCCTTCGAAGCACTGGATTGCTGGTCCGATTCGGTGCGGGCGAGCGCAGCGAAATCGCCGCCGGCTTTGATGCGCTTCTCCAGATCGAGGGCTTTGGCTTGCGCATCGGGCTCCGATCTTGTGCTGGCGGCGCTATTGGCCGGCGTACCCGGCTGATTGAACGCGACCAGAATACCGCTTACCTTGACCTGATCGAAATCGGCGCTGTGGGCATCGTAGTACTGTTTTGCGTTGGCGGCAGCGGTGGGGCTTTCGGTCAAGCTGTGAAGATAAGCCTGAGCGAGGATGTTGTCTCGCGAGAGAAGCAACTGCTGTTTATAAGGCGGCTTCTGATCTAGGTTTTGCTTCAAGGCCTCAGCTGCGATCTGATCTTCGGTAAAGATCTGTTGCACCAGTTGCGCAAGATTGCCTTCGTAACGTTTACGATCCTGCGCGGGCAGCGAGCTAATTAGATCGGCCGCCTCCTTGGCGGTGATCTGCTTGCCATTAATCGTGGCGACTATCTTATTAGGGTCCACCTTGGCCACAGCTTCGGGACCGCGCGGCTGAAGACCGGACGCAGAAGGCGCCGGACTGGTTGTGGGCGCGGTGGAAGTGCTTTGGGCAAGCGCGGTCAAGGCGCAGAACGCCAGAGCTATCAAAGACACACTACTTTTCATCAACTATTTTGACTCGATTCCCCCAATTTTAGCATTGGCGGGAGTTACATAAGTGAAGCAATCATTGCTCTACATAGGCTTTTTTCAGGTTGGCGCCCGCTTTGGCTTTGGCGGCGGCGCTGACCTGGATATTGTTGATAACCTGAACGGCTCCGGACGTACGGGCCATGCGGGTGGCGGAGCCTTTATGCTGCACCACGTTGGTGGTTCCTTCCCAAGTGACAATTCCGTGGGCGACTTTGAAGCGGAAGCCGTCTTTGCCGATTTTCGATTTTGCAAGCTTGGCGCGGATGGTGGTTTCGATCTGGGAATCGGGTAGCGCTTGTGTGTTTTTGGCAGTTGCGGTGCGAGGGGTTGCAGGCCCGGCGAAAGAAGGCCCTACAAACAGGCACAGTACCGCTATGAGGGCCAAGGTGAAACGTCTCATGTTTGTGTAGTGGCCACGGGACGCGATTTGTCGCACTCAATTATTTTGCCGCCGCGGCGAGGTTGCGATTCACTTCATGGACGGCGAGGCCGAAGGCATCTCTCAGAGTGTCAAAAGGCAAACGCATGTGACCGGGGAGCGGCGCGTCGATGGTTTGGCGGATATCGTTGTCAATGGCGCGACCTTGCGCGCGCGTGTTGATGTCACGAACACGAGTTTCGTGCATTTCCTGGCGGCGTAGATGCTCCTCTTGCTGGCGCAGTTCTTGACTGTCGAGGCGGCATTTCCCGGCTTCGGCACGTTTTTGCGATTCGAACCCAATCTGCTCGCGGCGGCGGTCGTTCTTGATGGCGCGAAGTTCACGGATGCAGCGCTGGAAGGCACGGTCGTGGGTGGCCTGGTAGCGGAGATAGAGGGTCAGACGTTTCGAGTCGACCTCGGCTTCGGGGTTGTCAGGCATTATATCTTCCTGCAGACGGCTAGCGCGAGAGCTAAACCAGTGATGCTGGGCGGCTTTGTGGACGAGGATGTGCTCGGTGGCGCTTTGGGGAACGTACTCTTCACGGAAGGCTTCGAAGAGAGCGTCAAATTCGGATTGAGTCTCCCAGGGCAGGACGCGAAATGCGCCGGCGAGACCATGCACAAGGCGGTTCAGACAGGACGTGGCTTTGCCCTGGTCGGTGACAGGACCACGGGATAGCTGAGCGTTGGCCGTGTTGGCGACCATTTGAGCGGCGGTAGCTGACATGTCTGTGACTGCTCCTTGTTTGTTGGTGAGATGGCAGAGGCGTGTTCGCGACGGAACTTCTGCAGCGCGTGAGGCGACGATCTCGCGAGGTTTAAAGGGAACGGAGCAGGACGGCTCGGGGGAGGCGGCAAGCGGGACGGCTTGAGGCCGAAGGTGGTGCTAGACGGGGTGAAGTCTCAGTATGCCATGTTTGACGCCCACGTACAATAGACGACTAGCCCAACATGAATACAAGCTTGCGCAGCCGATTCGAATATGAGTGAGCACCCGGTTGCGTTCATGAGCTATGTCCGGTTCGACGACCAGCATGAGAACGGACGGTTGACCGAGTTCGCTAAACGACTCAGCGGTGAGGTCCGGATTCAAACGGGAGAAAAATTTCACATTTTTCAGGATCGGAACGACATCGCTTGGGGGCAAGAATGGGCACAACGCCTGAAAGAGTCCTTAGGTATTGTCACGTTTCTGATTCCGATCATCACGCCGGGTTTTTTCAAGAGCGTAGCTTGTCGCGATGAGCTCAATCGATTTCTCGAACGCGAGAAAAAGCTTCAGCGAAGCGATCTGATTCTGCCGGTCTACTACGTGAATTGTCCGCTCTTGGGCGACGCGGCGAAGTTGAAGAGGGACGACCTGGCGAGCGTTATTGCCGGCCGACAGTATGCGGATTGGCGCGAGCTGCGATTCGAGCCGTTTACGTCTCCAACTGTGGGCAAATTGATCGCTCAAATGGCAAGCCAGATTGTGAGTGCGTTGGAACGTGGGCCTTCCGTCGCCTCGCGAGTAGAGGCTAGCGGGGTGACGCTCCGGGACAGCGCCCGGGCGGAATCTGCAACTTCGGCGGCCGCAGCGCCGGCTCAAAAGAGAACCGAAATAGCCACATCGTCGCGTCAGAAGACCGAACCGCCGACGCGCACCGTTGACGCACTTCACCGAGGCGATTTTCCGAGCATTAGCGCGGCTCTTCAGGCCGCAAAGCCAGGTGACCGGATTCTGATCCGGCCGGGGCTCTATCGAGAGGCAATAGTCATTGATAAACCACTTGAAATTGTCGGCGATGGGGAGCCAGGCGAAATCGTCGTCGAAATCAGTGGAGCGAATGTTGTTTTGTTCAAGGCGAGTATGGCCCGATTGACCAATCTCACGCTTCGGCAGGCGGGCGGAAATTTCTATTGCCTGCAGATTGCGCAGGGAAGGCTCGAGGTTGAGGGTTGTGACATCACCAGTCAGGGCAATGCCTGTGTTGCTATTCATAGCGGGGCCGACCCGAGATTGCGCCGAAATCGGATCCATGATGGCAAGACAGTTGGTGTTTTCGTATACGAGAATGGCCAGGGCACATTAGAAGATAACGAGATCTTTGGGAATGCTTCCGCTGGGGTACAAATTAAGACGGGTGGCAATCCGGTGCTCCGACGGAACCGGATTTACGATGGAAAGGTCGGCGGTGTCCTTGTGCTCGACAACGGCTTAGGCACGCTGGAAGATAACGAAATTTCCGGCAACGCCTTCGCAGGTGTCGAGATCAAGACGGGCGGCAACCCGATCATCCGTCACAATCGGATTCACGACGGAAAGCAGGCCGGTGTGTTCGTTTACAAGGACGGTCGCGGCACGCTTGAAGAGAACGAGATCTTCGGAAATGCCGTAGCCGGAATAACCGTAAGACAAGGCGGAGATCCCATGGTGCGACACAACAAAATAAACAGGAATGGCCACGAAGCGATTTGGATCTACGATGGCGGACGAGGCACATACGAGGACAATGATCTTCGGGAGAATGCCAAAGGAGCGTGGGACATCGCGGCTGACTGTCTTCCGAATGTGACGCGCAAATCTAATCAGGAATAGGCACCTTCGCGCAAGGAACGCATCGTCCTAGTTGGAGCGGCGGCGCGTGCCCAGAGTGCGGGAACTCTGCTGCGCTGGAAGGCGGCGCGGGATGTAGGTTTGAATTTCGGTGAGCTTTTCGCGCCTGGCGATGTCGAGCTCGTAGTTCTTTTGAAGGTTCACCCAGAATTCGGCTGAGTTTCCAAAATACTGCGAGAGGCGGAGCGCGGTATCGGCTGTGATGGATCGCTCGCCTTTGACGATTCCCTGAATCCGGTTTGCGGGCACTCGGAGCTCCATCGCAAGGGCGTTCGATGTGATACCTAGCGGCTTTAGAAACTCCTCCAACAGGATCTCGCCGGGGGTGGGGATTGGGAGTGGCTGATAGGGCTCTTTAGTGGTAATCGACGATTTCGACTTCGTAGGTATTAGGTTCCTTCCAGACAAAGCAGACACGATACTGCTCATTGATACCCTAGCCCGCTATGTCCCCTTTTTTTGCTCGGAAAAACGGGTTGATAGTCCGGATTCATGAGAGGAGTGGCGGCCGGTCGTTTCTATATTTAGAGCAGTATGTACCTGAAGTGGCTTCGATACTTGATTACGGGACTGATGCGCATAAAGACTTGCTCGGGCTTTGCCATGCCGGCATTGAAGTGGCTTCGATACTTGATTACGGGACTGATGCTTCTGCGTGGAGCGGCTCACGGTGGTGAGTTGAAAGACTTTGCCGGGACATGGGTGATGAAGGTGGGGGGGCGCAATCTGTTTGTGCTGACGCTGACGGCGCAAGGGGATTGGCTGATTGGCGCCTGGGATCGACCAATGACATTCACCGGCAGCAACGGAGCGTACGCGAATATGCGCGGCGGCATCGGACATGAAGCTGTCGTCATGTCACGCTTGGCTAGTGGCGTGCTGCATTTCCGCGTTCAGAACGCGGCCGACGGGACGGAAGAAAATGCGTTCGCGATGATCGTGTACGGAGAACATGCCACGTTGTCTTTTGATCGGGCACCGCCAAACGTGGTCACGAATCCGTATTTGCTGGAACGGGCGGCGGCGGGCGCAACAGTGGCTATAGACTGGCAACCCAACCGGCTGTATACGCGCACTGATTTCGATGTTCCCAGCGCCGACATGAAAGCGATTTATACAGAAGACCAGAGTAAAACTGATGCAGAGCGCCGAAAGCAGACGCGCAAGCTGATAGAAGCCGGGGCGCTGCATACCGGCAAAGACTACGAAGAAGCGGCGGTTGTGTTCCAGCACGGCGACGCGCCAGACGATTATTTGTTGGCGCATACACTGGCGACTATTGCCGTGGCCAAAGGGGACGCGACGGCGATCTGGATCTGCGCGGCAACGATGGACCGATACCTGGAAAAGATTGGTCAAAAGCAGATTTTCGGAACGCAATTTTCGAGTGACGCGCAGCACCATTGGACACTTGAACCGTACGACCGGAACTTAGTGCCCGACATCCTGCGGCCGCAACTGGCGGTGCCCACGCAGGGGCTGCAAGCCGAACAGTTAAAGGTGTATCAGTCGCAGAAGTGAATGCTGCCAGGACCCACTTATACTGGGTCGATGGCAATCAAAGACATCGAACGCCCGCTGGGATTCAACACGCGCGCCTTGCACACGGGCTACGATCCGGATCCGACAACGCACGCACGGGCGGTGCCGATCTACCAGAGCACTTCGTTCACATTTGAAGATTCCGATCAGGCGGCACGGCTGTTTGCGCTGCAGGAGTTCGGCAACATCTACACGCGCATCATGAATCCGACGACGGCGGTTCTGGAAACGCGCGTTGCTTCGCTTGAGAACGGCGTCGCGGGGCTGGCGTTGGCGAGCGGTCAGGCAGCACAGTTTCTGGCATTGACGACCATCGCCGTGCCGGGCGATCAGATTGTTTCTTCAAGCACGCTGTACGGCGGCACGTTCACGCAATTCGATGTGACGATGCGGCGCATGGGTTACGACTTCGTGTTTGTGGAACCGGACGATCCGGAAAATTTCCGCAAGGCGATCACGCCAAAGACCAAGCTGCTGTATGGCGAAACGATCAGCAATCCGCGCAGCAATGTGCTGGATCTTGAGGCAGTGGCGAAGATTGCGCATGAAAACGGCATACCCTTTGTTGTCGATAACACTTTTGCGACTCCTTACGTGACGCGGCCGATTGATTATGGCGCCGATGTGGTGGTGCATTCGCTTACGAAATTCATGGGCGGACATGGGACTTCGATTGGGGGAATCATTGTTGACAGCGGCAAGTTTCCCTGGGACAACGGCAAGTTCCCACACTTCATGGAGCCGTCGGCGGCGTATCACGGGATGAAGTTTTGGGAGACGTTTGGACCTATCAGCTTCATCATCAAGGCGAGAGTGGAAGGGCTGCGCGATATTGGGCCTTGCTTGAGCCCGTTCAACTCGTTTTTGTTCTTGCAGGGAATAGAAACGTTGGGGATGCGTATGGAGCGGCATCTGGAAAACGCACGCGTCGTTGCCCGGCATCTGGAAGGTCATGCCCAGGTGGAATGGGTCAAGTTTGCTTCGCTGCCGTCGAGTCCGTACTATCCAATGGCACAGAAATATACACCCAAAGGCGCGGGCGCGGTGTTCTCGTTCGGCATCAAGGGCGGGCTGGAAGCCGGGAAGAAGTTCATCGACAAGTTAAAGATCTTTTCGCACCTGGCGAATGTTGGAGATGCACGCAGCCTCGTGATTCATCCGGCATCGACTACGCATCAGCAACTCGGGTTGGCCGAGCAGGAAGCGGCGGGCGTGACACCGGAACTGGTGCGGCTTTCGATCGGGTTGGAAGATGTCGAAGATTTGATTTGGGATTTGGATCAGGCGCTGGGGTAGGGCGAAAACTCGACCCTGTCGAAGTTTTCTCTCCGACAGCCTATTACCCTGTCCCGGATTTTGTCACTGTGCGAATATGCCTGTGTGAACCAATTGAGACCGCTCGGAAACAGCGATTTGGAGATCACACCATTGGGCGTGGGCGCATGGGCGATGGGTGGCGGAGGCTGGAAATTCGGCTGGGGCGAACAGGACGATAATGATTCCATTGCCGCCATTCGTGCGGCTCTGGATGCGGGCCTAAATTGGATTGATACTGCCGCCGTATACGGCCTGGGACATTCGGAAGAGATCGTCGGCAAAGCGGTACATGGCATGTCGAACAAGCCGTTTCTCTTCACCAAGTGTGAACGGCGATGGAATGACCAAGGCGAGATCTATCCCTCGTTGAAAGCAGCGTCTATCCGCGAGGAATGCGAGAACAGTCTGCGCAGGCTACGGGTGGATCGGATCGATTTGTACCAAATGCATTGGCCGGAGCCCGACGCCGATGTTGAAGAAGGCTGGACAGAAATGGCGCGGCTGCGCGAAGAAGGGAAAGTGCGCTGGATTGGTGTTTCCAACTTTAGCGTTGAGCAGATGAAACGGGCTATGAACATTGCGCCCATCACATCGCTCCAGCCGCCGTACTCGCTGCTGGCGCGCAAGACGGAGGCGGAGATCCTGCCCTTCGCGCGCGCGCATGGCATCGGCGTCGTTGTGTACTCGCCCATGCGTGCCGGTCTGTTGACGGGCAAGATGACAAAGGAGCGTGCGCTGAATCTTCCACAAGATGACTGGCGCAAGCGCGATAAAGACTTCCAGGAGCCAAACCTCAGCCGCAATCTGGAGCTGGTGGAGATACTGCGTGGGATAGGCGAACGCCACGGCCACACTCCGGCTGAAACTGCTCTCGCCTGGGTACTTCACAATCCGGCAGTGACCGGCGCCATCGTTGGCCTACGCCATCCCGATCAGGTCAACGGCGTAGTCGGCGGGTTAGTGTTTCGCTTGAGCGATTCCGAAGTAGCTGAGATCGAATCCTTCTTTCAGTAAGTCCGAAAGGGAGTCGACCAGAACGTCAGGTTCCGATTTTGCCAGGGCATCGGCTGGCGTTAAACCCGAGGCGACAGCGATGGCTTGAAAGCCATTTGCCTTAGCCGCTTCGACATCGTTCATGTGATCGCCGATCAAGCTCACCCGAGCATCTTTTTCGATCAGCCCGGCCTTGCGAGCCCTTTGCCAGGCGACTCGCGCCAGCCGTGCGCGAGTGGTCCCGTCCTGCGCGAACGCGCCGACAGAGAAATAATCTCGCAATCCGGCCAGTTCAATTTTCTTCCAACCAATTTCGCTTAGATTGCCCGTGACCAGGCCGGCGACTGCGCCGTTCTTAGTGAGGCGCTCGAGCAGTTCCCTCGCTCCGCCGCAAATGAATTCCGTTAGGTCGGCTGCGCAATTCGAGCGATAAGCAAGTTGGCAAGCAGCCATGATCTGGTGCAATACGGCGCGAGTGCGGCGCTGCGCATACCCACTGGCACGCAGTAGCTCGGCGATTAAATCGCGGTCCAAGCGGCCGGATGTCGCTACCCCGTTGAAGTGTGTCTCCACGCCGGTCACTTGCCGGATGCCCGCAATGACTGCTTCTCTGTGATGATCTCCAGCGCCGCGCAGCAAGGTGCCATCGATGTCGAACAGCACCAGTGCTTTACTCATCGAGTCTCGGTAGCACGCCGCTCAGCAGCTTGATGAATGTCGATGCGACTCGCCGCCCGATCTCCAGTACTTCCGAATGCACCAGTTTCTCGCCGGACATCCCGGCCGCCTGGTTTGTCACACAAGAGATGCCAAGCACCTCCATTCCGGCATGGTTGGCAGCAATGGTTTCGAGCACTGTTGACATGCCAACCAGGTCAGCTCCAATGGTTCGCAAATAGCGGATCTCCGCTGGTGTTTCGTAACTTGGACCAGGAACCGCGGCATAGACACCATCAAACAGATCGATGCCCTGCCCTTCCGCAACCTCATGGGCAATCTGCCGCAATTCCGCCGGATAAGCTTCTGTCATGTCCGGAAAGCGCGGCCCAAGTTCCGGATCGTTTGGTCCGGACAGCGGATTGACACCCTGCAGGTTGATGTGATCGGAAATAAGCACCAGCGCGCCTTTCGCGTATTCCGGATTAATGCCGCCGGCAGCGTTGGTCAGCACGACTCGCTCGACGCCTAACTCGCGAAACAGCCGGATACCACTCACAACCTCTTTAGCCGAATACCCTTCATATAAATGAAAACGGCCCGACATGACCGCGACATCCACCGCAGCTTTTCCGTTCGCTCCCTGGGTGCCGATTACAAGCTGGCCGGCATGCCCGATTGCGGTGGAAACCGGCATGCCTGGAATCTCGCTGTACGGAATGCGCACCGCATGAATGAGCGACTCGCCAAATGCTCCCAGCCCGCTGCCGAGAACCAGGCCTACTTTAGGCCGAATAGGAGTTTTCGATTCGATGAACCGTGCCGCGTCCCGCATGCTCTGATTACAGCAAGATTCCCGCAATGCAAGCCGACATGAAGTTGGCCAGCGTGCCGACAAACATCGCTTTGAGTCCCAGTCGCGCCAAGTCGGACTTTCGCGATGGCGCGAGTGCGCCAATGCCGCCGATCTGAATCGCGATAGAACTCAGATTCGCGAAGCCGCATAGTGCGAACGTAGCGATAGTGAACGATCGGTGCTGCAGCGTCGCACCGATTTTGCCGAGATCGACGAACGCGACAAACTCGTTCAACACCATGCGGGTGCCTAACAGGTTGCCGACCGTTGCGCAGTCGTTCCAGGCAACACCCAAGCACCAGGCGATGGGTGCAAAAGCGATGGCGAGAATGCTCTGCAGCGATGGTGGAACCCAGTGCGCCCATGAATGCACCCAAGCGAGTCCGCCGTTTACCATCGCGATGAGAGCCAGGAACGCGATCAGCATTCCCGCAATATTCAGCGCCAACTGCAGACCGTCGCCCGCGCCACGGGCGGCCGCATCGATAAGATTGACGCCCTGCTTCTCGACCTCTACCTTCACTGTGCCGGCGGTAAGCGGCTGCCCTGTTTCCGGCACGAACATCTTCGAAAGCATGATGGTTGCCGGCGCCGTCATGATCACGGCGGTCAAGAGGTGCGTGATGGAGACGCCTGCAATGGCGACATACGCCGCCATCACTGCGCCCGAAACGTGCGCCATGCCGCTGGTCATCACAGTGAACAGTTCCGACTCGGTGAGCGTCGCCAAAAACGGGCGGATGGTGACCGGCGCTTCCGTTTGTCCCATGACGATGCTCGCGGCGACACAGGTAGATTCCGCTCCGCTGGTTCCCATGAACTTCTGCATGAACACCGCCATCCCTTTGACGAAAACCTGCATGATGCCCAGGTAATAAAGGATTGCGAAGAAAGAGCAGATGAAGATGACGATCGGTAAGACCTGAAAGGCGAAGACGACGCCGAACTCGGGTGTCTTCTGCCCCAGCTTGTCACCGAAGACGAAAGTTGAGCCGGCCAAGGTGTAATTCAGCATCGCGTTGACGAACAGGCTGATGCCGTAGAAGATCTGTCCGAATTGCGTCTTCAGAACGAGAAAGGCGAAGGCGAACTGGAGCAGCACGCCCCAAAGCACGATTCGCTTTTGAATCGCACGCCGATTCCTGGAGAACAGATAAGCGCTAATGAGGATGGCAAAGAGGCCGACTAGCCCGTCGAATCTCGCCATGTAAGGTCTGGACTAGCTCACCACTTCGAGAATCAAATCGCGCTCTTCAACCGGCTGTTGCGAGATGCGGAAAGCGTCTTCGACCAATTCGGCGGCCTCTGTGAGGTGCTCGTCGCTGGTGTAGTAAATCCGGCACAGAATACTGCCCGGATCGATTTTCTGGCCGACCTTGACCTCTAGAATTACGCCCACTGCCGGGTCGATGGAGTCTTCCTTCGTGTTGCGGCCGGCGCCGATCATGGCCGATGCCTGGCCAATCGATTCGGCATCGATGCCGCTCACGTAACCGCCGCGGCTGGTGGTAATTTCCTGTGCACCGGTGGCATTGGGCAGCAATTCGAAGCGGTCGAGTACACGCGGATCGCCGCCTTGCGCCTCGATGACGTCCTTGAGTTTGCGATAGCCGGAACCGTCCAGCAATTTGGCCTGCGCCACTTCTCGAGCTTCGTCGAGCGTCTTCGTAATCTTGCCTAAGAAGATCATGCGCGCGGCCAGTTCCAGCGAAATGCGAGTGAGGTCGGCAGGTCCGACGTTTTGCAGCGTCTGCGAGACTTCCATCACTTCAAGCGCGTTGCCGATGGCATAGCCTAATGGCTGGCTCATGTCCGTAATCAACGCCTGAACGCGCTTGTCGAGCCGGCGGCCGATGCCCACCATCATTTGGGCGAGCCGGCGCGCATCCACCTGCTTCTTCATGAATGCGCCGGACCCGACTTTCACGTCCAGAACCAGCGCGTCCAAACTGACGGCCAGCTTCTTGGACATGATGGAGGACGCGATCAAGGGAATGGACTCAATCGTGGCAGTTACATCACGCAGCGAATACAACTTCCCGTCGGCGGGAGCGATCTCGTCGGTCTGACCGATGAACGCGAGCTTGTGAATTCCCAGCAGGGTGCGGAATTCGTCGATGCTTAAATCGGTGCGAAAACCCGGAATCGATTCGAGTTTGTCCAGCGTTCCGCCCGTATGCCCCAGCGCACGGCCGGAAATCATGGGAACAATTACGCCCGCGGCAGCGGCAATCGGAGAGGCAATTAAGCTGGTTTTGTCGCCAACTCCGCCGGTTGAATGCTTGTCGACTTTGATGCCTGGAATGGAAGACAGATCGACAATTGAACCGGAGTTCATCATCGCTTCCGTAACGGCACTGACTTCGCGATCGGACATCCCGGAATAGAAGACAGCCATCAAAAACGCCGACATCTGGTAATCGGGGATGTCTCCGCGGGTGTAACTCTCAATAAGTTGTTGCAGCTCTTCCGGAGCGAGTTCTTCACCATCTCGCTTGCGCCGAATTAGGTCGACAGTACGCATTTTTCGAATTTTAAGCGTAACATTGCGGGGGTTTAGGTCTTCGCCGAGTACCCGCAGCACCAGACATTCCTGGAGAGCGAACCGGCTAGCGCCGCCACTCTATTAGTTCTGCTGCCGGTATTTGCAGAGTCGCAGTTTGCGTGGAGCCCAGGGACTCCAAAATGCAAAACCCCGCCGATAGGGGCGGGGGCTGCATTCTACCGGAGTAGAAAGGAGGATCAGTATGATTCTTCTGATTCTGATCTTGGTTCTGGTGTTTCTCAGACCAGGACGGACTAAGTTGAAGATCGAAATCGATCTATAACTGAATCCGAAGGGGGTTAGCTGACAGCGAGCTACTAACCTCCTCAGAATCAAATATATCAGTTTCGGAGGAATTTGAGAAGGCTTAATTTCGCGGATTGGAGTTTGCGTTGAGAACTCCGGACAGTTTGTCGGACGGTACGCGCAGGCCGACGTAAAACGTGCCAAAGAGCGCATAGACGGCGCTGACTTCGTCGAAGCGCATCTCGTAAATCAGCTTCTTGAACACGAGCGGATTGTCGGCGAACAGGTCTACGCCCCACTCCCAATCGTCAAAGCCGATAGAGCCGGAGATGATTTGACGCACCTCGTCGGCATAGCGGCGGCCGATCATGCCATGTTCGTGCATCATGCGCTGGCGCTCCTGCATGGGCACCTGGTACCAGTTTTTCTGCTCGTCGCGCTTCCGATCCATGGGATAGAAGCAGATGTATTTAGCCGGAGGAATGTCGGGAAAAAGCCGCGGCGCCATGGCTGCTGCTTGACGGGCGACAACCTCGGCAATGCCGGACTTCCATTCTTCCGAATGCGGCTCAATGTTCTTTTCAGCGAGCGAGCCGTAGGTCTTCGCCGACGATTCATACAGGCCGAGTTCAACCACCGAGAGATAGGAATGCGTCGGCTCGAGGTAGTCGGCCAACTTCAATCTTGCGATCGACAACTCAGCGTCGTGCAAGTCTGCGAGAGAGTCCCGAAAGTGCAGCAGCATGAGGTCCCCCTTGTGCCCGATGAGCGAAAAGACCGCCGACCGGCCGCCATCCAATGCTTGCTGCGCTTCTTGAATGATGCCGTTTCGCTCAGATTCAACGGTCTCACGCCAGGCTGAGCGCCTGATCCGGAACATCTGGTGCAACATCCACGCGCCCTCAAGGGTGAGTGGAACGGCAGGCAACTCAGCCATGTTGCAGCTCCCACTCGGGCGCTGGCAGCGGAGGCATGTCGTAGCGGTACTCGCCGCGGAAGATGGCGGCGAACAGATCGAGGGTCTCTTGGTGGATGTGTCCGTTGTCCGCGAGAAGATAGCGACCGTGCAGATCCAGAGGCTCGCCGGCCATGCCGGATACTTTTCCGCCCGCTTCTTCCACCAGAAGAGTGCCGGCAGCCATGTCCCAGGGATTGAGCCCGAATTCCCAGAACGCCTCCAGACGCCCGCAGGCTGTGTATGCGAGGTCGATGGCCGCCGAACCGCCGCGGCGCACGCCATGCGTAGTCATCGCGAGCTGGTAGTAGAAGTGGATGTTCACGTTCTGGTGGCGCTTGCGGCTAGGGAAACCGGTAGCGACCAGCGAATCGTTTAACAACGACGTCTTAGTCACGTGAATGGGAGCGCCATTCAAGCGTGCGCCCGCCCCGCGCTCGGCTGCAAACAGTTCGCGATTCAAAGGATCGTAAACGACGCCTGCGATCACCTCACCCCTAAGCGCGAGAGCCAACGTGACATTCCACATGGGAAAACCATGCGCGAAATTTGTCGTGCCGTCGAGCGGGTCCACATACCAGCGCAGTTCTGATTCCATTTCCGCGCGGCCGCCTTCTTCGGCTACAATGCCGTGACCCGGATATCTCTCACGCAAGCGTTTGATGACAAGCTGCTCGCTAGCGCGATCGGCAGCGGTAACCAAGTCATAGTCGCCTTTGAGTTCGAATCCCACACCACGGTGGGCGAGCAACACTTGTCCCGCCTCGCGAGCGATCTCAATCGCCGCATCTACGTAATTGGACATATCTATTTTCAGTTCAACACAGCGCGCGCGGTGCGTTGCGCTCAGGGCTCGTAATAGCCAGTGCGAGCCGTTATGCGAACGGGTGCGTTGGGCACTTCGACTTTGACGGGATGAAAAGAGCGGCGCTGTTCGCGGACAGAGTGCGGGTAGTAGCCGAGCAGGTACTGAGTGCGCAACTCATGCAGAATATCGGCGAAAGCGGAATCGAGGCGTTCGAAACCTTCGGCGTAGAAGATGCGGCCACCAGTCGATGCCGCCAGCGTGGCCAGCGCGTGCTCACCGCCCGTATTGCGTCCCGCGTCACCGGCGATCGGAACGACGACGATCGGATACATACACAACGTCCGATCTCTGCGCGGCTGCCACGGCATCTTGATACTTTTTGTAGCTGGTGGTATCGCCGCCATCGGTGACAACGACCATGACGTGCCGTCCTTCACGAGTTGAGAGTGTGTCGCTCACCAGGTAAATCGCGTCGTAGAGCGATGTCCCACCTTCGCCATGCAGCGCATGCAGCGCTCGTTCGGCGCGTTTAAGGCTACGCGAGAAGTCTGATTCCAGGTTGACGCGCCAATTGAAACTGAAGAGCGCGAAGCTGTCGTCCGGATTGCCGGCGTACAGCAAAGTGGGAATGAACCGGAGCACCGAGTCTTCTTCGTAGTGCAGATCCGCACGGGTGCTGCCGCTGGTATCGATCATCACCGCGACCGAAAGCGGCAGTGACGTGTTGCGCTCGAAAACCGCCAGGTCTTGCTCAACGCCGCTGTCGAAGATTCGGAAATCCCGCTTCTCCAGATTGGTGATCAGTTCGCCATTGGAATTGCGGACGGAGACCAGCAGCCGGACCAGGTTGACGTTCGCCGAAAATAGCGGGGGAGTTTCCGATTGCGGCTGTTGCGGCGGCTGTTGGGGTACGGAGGGTTGTTGGCCCGCTGGTTTGAATTGCCCGGCTGCGAGTGAGGCTATAAGGAACAGAGGCGCTGCCAATAGAGCAGCGATCTTAGGATGCTTCATTCCGGACCGGCGGCGTCCGCAATCGCTCATCCCACTCGCCTTCAACCCAGACCGCGCCATCGGCGAAAAACTCTTTTTTCCAGATGGGCACTTCGCGCTTCAGACGGTTGATGGCCTCCAATGCTGCTTCGAAGGCCGGTTTCCGGTGCGGGGCAGTGGCGATGACCGCTACGCTTGCTTCGCCGACCTGTAGACGCCCTAGCCGGTGCACGATACCGATCCGGCCGATGGCGAATTGGGCGGCTATCTCGTTTCCAATGCCCTTCATCTGCTGCAGCGCCATGGGCTCATAACACTCATATTCAAGAAAGATGGTCGGACGCCCTTTCGTGTTGTTACGGACCACTCCTTCAAAAACCACAACCGCGCCGTCCTCCGGTCTTTGCAAGGCGGCCGCGAGACTCTTTGAATCGATCGGTTCGCGCGTGAGTGAGAAATGGTGCTCGCTTCTTTCGCCGTCGGATCCGCCGCTAACTGGCGGCAGAAAGGCGATTTCATCATTTTCCGCCACTTCCGTTTCCGCGGTGGCGAAGTTCCGGTTCCTGGCAAATAGAATCGACGGACGCTTATCGCGCAAGGTTTCGAAACGCTCGGCATAGTGTCCAAAGACGGTGGCCAAGGTCGCGTGAGCCGGGACCTCTATTGTGTCTTCCGCAGCGCCGATAATGTCTTTCAGCACGCCGAAAAACAAGACATTCACGCGCATGTCCAAATGCTACCAGCCAGTGCATTTCGGGCACTTTCGCGAGAATTAGAGAAGTCGCCGCTCAAGCCCGCGCCCGCCCGATCTTCTCAATCACGCTCTCGAACTCATCCAGATTGTCTTTGAAAAAGTGATCGGCGGCCTGTACCCAATGCAGCTCTTTCGGCTCGTCCAGCGTTCCGAAGAATTCAATCATCTGCTCGCGCGGCCCGAATTCGTCATTCGTGCTTTGCACGAAAAACTTGGGCACATGCACCGCATAGACGAAGTCGCGTTCTTCTGTTCGAGTCGGAAACCCGACCGCGACCACTCTGCGAATCGCGTTCTCTTGCGATGTCAGCCGTAACGCCACGCGCGAGCCGAATGAGAAACCGGCGGCAATGACCGGCAGTTCGGGATAGCGGCTTTGCAACTCGCGCAGGGCGACGCGCGTGTCTTCCGTTTCGCCGATGCCCTGGGCGTACTCGCCTTCGCTCCGGTTCACGCCGCGATAGTTGAAGCGCAGCACCACGCAGCCGCTCGTGCGCAACCCGCGCGCGATGCGGTACACAACTTTGTTGTGCATAGTCCCGCCGAACTGCGGATGCGGATGACACACCACCGCCGCCTCAACAGGCGCCTCCAGTTCCGGCTCTTCCAGCAGCGCCTCCAGCCGTCCTTCCGGCCCGTTCAGGAAAAAGGTCTCGATGCGGCGCGGCATCAGTTGGTGCGGAAATTGATGAACTGAACGTCGATGCCGAAGTCTTTCCCGCGCAGCAATGCGATGACTTGTTGCAGCGTGTCGCGATCCTTGCCGGCCACGCGCACCACGTCGGCTTGAATGCTCGCTTGCACCTTCAGTTTGCTGTCCTTGATCAGCTTGACCATCTCCTTCGCCTTCTCGGTCGGGATGCCTTGCTGCAGCGTAATCTCCTGCTTGACGCTGCCGCCCGAGGACGGAATGAGGGCTCCGTACTGCAGGCCTTTCAGCGGCACGTTGCGCTTCACCAGTTTCTGCCCCAGAATCTCATTGACGGCTTTCAGCTTGTATTCGTCTGAGCTGGCAAGCAGGATCTTGTGGTCCTTCTCGTTGAGTTCGATGGACGATTTGCTGTCCTTCAGGTCGTAGCGGGTTTGAATCTCTTTCGAGGCTTGCTGAATGGCATTCAGCACCTCGGTCAAGTCGATTTTCGATGCGATGTCGAAAGTATTGTCAGGCATGGAGACCAGTTTATGAAGTATGCGATAGCGCCAGAACCACGCGTTCCGTTAGCTCCTCGATGAGCGACGGCATCGCGCTTTCGAGCGCCAGCGTAACGGCGGCGTGGATGCTGCTGCGATCCAGCGCAAACTTCGTATCCGAGCGCCCACCGTCGGCCAGGGTGGGGCGCTTCTGCAGCAATTGCTGAACGGCCCCAAGCAGCGCCGAAGCCTCAAACGGCTTACGCAGAATGACATCCGCACCCGCGTTGGTTGCGTCCTGTTCTTCGAATTGGTCTGCCGGAGCCGCCGCAAAGATGACCGGTACGCTTCGGTATTGCGCCTGTGAGCGCATGAAACGCGCCAGCTCGAAGCCGTTCTTGGTCGGCAGGTAGACGTCGGTAATCAGAAGATCGGGATTGACGTCTGCTAGGCGTCGCAGAGCGGTTGCTCCGTCGGTAACGCTAACAACTTCCAATCCTTGCGCGGTGAGTATCTGCTCGGCGAGCCGGAGCGCCTGCGGGCTATCGTCCGCCAGCAGAATCCGGCTCATTGATTCGGTTGCGTGCTGCTGCCCGTAGGCGGCTGTTTCACTACAGGCTGGGTCGCGGTGGCCGCAGCAGGCGTGGATGCAGCCGGTGTGCCGGTCGGCGTCTGCGCGCCTTGTGTCGCGTTGCTCTGGTTCTGTTGAGACTGAGCGGCGTTCTGCTGGGATATGGTTCCGTTCTGCTGATCGCCCTTCTTTTTCTTCTTTTCCAGCTTGGCCTGTTTCTTGGCCTGCTCCTCACGCAGCTTCTTCAGTTCCTTGTCGCGGTTAGTCGGAAGCGCCTGCATGGCCGGCTGTTCTGTCGACGCGGTCTGCTGTGCTGTGCCACCGCTGGTGCGGGCGTCCGGTTGTTTATCCAAAGCACTGGTTCCGTTGCTGTCGGTCAAGCGGGTTGCGGTAACGTCGGTCGTGCCCGAACCGCCGCCGTTGGCATTTGTCGGTTCGGCCGTTGCTAAAACCGGAATGCTGACGGGAATCGTCACCTTGGGATCCGTCATAGTCGGAGCGCCGGACTTGGCCGCATGGGTCACGTCCGGACCGCCGCGGAGCCAATCCGTAGAGCGCGCTATTATGCCCGGCTTCTTGTAATTCGCCAGTTCGTACTTCTCGCGGTCATAAGCGGCGCGGTCCGCCTGCGGTACCGGCAGTTCCATATCTTCCAGGCGCTTTTTCGCGTCATTGGCGCGCGCGCTCAAGGGATATTCCTTCGCGATGCGCGCGAACTCTTCGCCCGCTTGCTTGCGGAA
Organism: Terriglobia bacterium; assembly: GCA_963758445.1. Classification (GTDB taxonomy): domain Bacteria; phylum Acidobacteriota; class Terriglobia; order Bryobacterales; family Bryobacteraceae; genus Bog-105. Next base: position 112,529 of record CAVWVR010000019.1, on the reverse strand, counting down.
GCGCGGCCCCATCTTGGAATAGGCATCACCGGCTTCATACAGCGCTTCGCCGGCATTGCTGTACAGCGGATACTGATCGACTAAAGCATTCAGCCGGTTTGCTGCCGCCGGGTTCATATCGCGCTTCCAATAGAAATTGCCGACGACAAACTCGTGGTCCGCCAAGCTCTCCTGAATGTTGCGCAACAACTGAGCTGTCTGCGGAGCGAACTTGCTGTTCGGGAATTGCACCAGCAGCTGACGGCACTCATCTTCGGCACGCAAGCTCTGTGACCAGTCCCGATCGCTCTTCTCCATCTGTTTGTAATGGATCTGGCAAACGCGGTTCTGCGCTTCCGCCGCTTCTTCCATGTTCGGATAGAAGAGAATGAAATCCTTGTACTCGGCTTCAGCTTGCGCCAAGCCGTTCGAGCCGCCTTCGCGATACCAGCTATCGGCGACGGCCAGCTTCGCCTTGGCCATGAACTCGCTGGATTCATAGGTGCTCATCAAGGTCTGCAGTGAGATGCGAGCCACTTCGTAACGTCCGTGCTCAATGTCCTTCACGGCCTGATCGAACAACACCTTATCCGGCTGCTGCGTATTCTTGGCGATCGGCGTTTCGTACTTCTTGTGAATGCATGACGCCAGAAGCCCCAGCGATAGCGCTGCCAGCAGAACACGCTTCGGAAAAGATTGCAAATAGAACATATCCTCTAAACCTTTATTAACATTGCCTGTTCGGCTGATTGCTGCAAATCGCGCGCAGCCCGCGCGGGATCGCTCGAATGAAAAACAGATGACCCGGCGACTACCCAATCGACGCCCGCTTTTGCGACGTCGGCGATGTTGGCGGCGCCGACCCCACCGTCGATCTCAATGGCGAAGTTGAGCCGGCGTTCGGAACGCATCCGGCAGAGCTGCCGAACCTTATTCAGGGCGTTGGGTATGAATTCCTGCCCACCATAACCGGGGTTCACGCTCATCACCAGCACGTAGTTCACAATGTCCAGCACGTTCTCCAGCAGACCCACCGGCGTAGCGGGATTGATGACCACTCCGGCCAGCGCGCCCTGGTCTTGAATCATGTGCAAGGTGCGATCCAGATTCCGGCAGACTTCGTAGTGAACGCTGACACAACTGGCCCCGGCCTTGATGAACACGGGAGCATAGGTGTCCGGGTCTTCGATCATCAGATGATGATCCAGCTTGAGGTGGGGGAAACGCCGGTGCAGCGACTCAGTAATCGGGGTACCCATGGTGAAGTTGGGCACGAAATGTCCATCCATGATGTCGACGTGGATCATCTGAATACCGGCAGCCTCCACGGTTTGGACATCGTCGCCGAGGCGGGTGAAGTCCGCCGCGAAGATGGAGGGAACTATTTGAGGCACCAACACTACTCGAGATCGGTTGTCACAGTCCAGGGCGCAGTTTGGAACCAGCCGCGGAGGGCATAGCTATATCCGCTTCTTGCACGCCCAGGAAACCTTGATCGTAACATGCTAACCCTGGTTCTCCACCAGCACTAAAGTGATAAACCATCCAATTTCAGTAGTGCTGCGTAGAACCCGTCCCCTTCATCCCTCCCGGGCACCCGCCAGAACTCCTGCTGCAAGCGCAACTGGGGGTGCGCATCCAGAATGCGGCGCATCACGGCCTCATTTTCTTCAACTTCGAGTGAGCACGTGGCGTAAACCAGCGTGCCGTCCGGCGCCAGGCAGCGGAGCCCCTGCTCCACGATTCGCGCCTGTTTTTCCCCAAACCCGGTAAAATCGCTTGGTTGGACGCGCCACTTAATCTCCGGGTTACGCGCCAGCGTACCAGTACCAGAGCAGGGCGCGTCGATAAATACCCGATCGAAAGTTCGGCCGAATGGAAGCGGCTGAGTGGCATCCAGCACCACGCGATTGCAAACCGGCGGGATCTCCCGAATACGGGCGACGCTGACATCGCACGCAACAGCCAGATCCAGCGGTGTTTCCAAAGCTTGCAGCGTCTTGTTTCCAGGCGCCGCGCAAACATCTAAATAGGTATCGCCGGGTTCCAGCGCCAGCAGCGGAACAATGGCTTGCGAACTGATGTCGTGCAACCGGATTCCAGCGGGCGCGAGGGACAAAAGCCGGTAGGCGCCGGCAATACTGGTTTCCTCAAGGGAGACATTGGGCGGCGGCGCCGATCCGGGCGGAACGCGAATGTATGGAACAGGCTGCGCCAACGCAGCTTCTGCAATTTTTCGCGCCTGTTCAGGCCCGAAATGCGCGGTCCAGCGTTCCAGCATCCAATCCGGAATGGAGAGTTCCGTCGCAACATCCGGCCAGGTGACCGGGTCGCGGTTTACCTTGCGCAGAACAGCGTTCACCAGTCCCGCGGCTGAACGGGTGCGCAGCTTCGTCAATTCCACCGCCTCATGAACTACGGCGTGAGCGGGCAAGCGCTCCAGATAGCGCAACTGAAAAATACCCGTGCGTAGTGATAAAAGTACCGGCAGATCCATCTTGGCCGCGCGCCGGCCGGAGTACATACCAATCAGGAAATCGAGCTGCTTCTGAAAACGCAGACATCCAAATACGATCTGCGCGGCCAAGCCGGCATCGCGGGCGTCCAACTCGCTCGAAAACGCTCGCAGAGTGTCTGACGCATAGGCTCCGTCGGCCACAATTTCCAAGGTTTCCAGGGCGACTTTGCGGGAAGGCGAAATTCGCATGATCAAAATCTCAGTCGCGCGCATCAAAGAGAAGAATTAGCTGTTGGGGCACAACAAATTAACTCGACTTGGTTGTTTACCTGTTTGCGCTCCTATGCTAGTATGCTAATGGCCTTGCGAAGAAACACCACTCGTAAGGCTTGGCCTCTCACCCCTCACGGAGCAAAAAACAACTAACTAGATGAGCTTTACCGTTTTCCTCGGAAATCTTCCCGTCTGGGTAACCAAGGATGATATTAAGTCCTGGCTCTCTTCGGAAAACTTGGTCGCGGACGACATCAAAGTCATTCGCAATCCCGAAACGCAAGAGTCGAAGGGCTTCGCCTTTATTGAATCGCCGAATCAAGATGAGATGAATGCAATCATTCGCCGTTTTGACCGCGCTCCCCTAGAAGACCGCCTTTTACGCGCGAATCCCGCTCAGCCCCCCAAGTCTGGAAAGGGCCCCAGCAAGACTGTCGCGCCTCCCGAACGTACCTTCATCAAACGTCCCGCTGTCAGCACTAACAATGCCGCCACAGGGGTCGTCCAAAACCGCAAGCCTACGGGCAATAACAATCGCCGTTCCGGTCCGCAACAGGGCCGTCATAGCGCATTCGCTGAGGAACTCGCAAAGGCGCTGTAAGGCCCTGCGTTCCCCAGCCTCGCGCTGACCCGCCTCATTTTCCTTAGCCGTTTAATCCCAGTCTTTCCCGCATCTCTGAACCTTCTGTTACAATACGCACGATCTTAATAGTGCTTTATTTCTAGCTTTCCGGTGATTTTTACCGCGCAAGCGGCAGGTCGGCGGGCACTCCTAAGGAGGGGTGTTTATTTTGCGTCGCCTCGATTGGGATAATCTTCTCCTTCGTTTTGGATTTATAGCAGTTGTAGCTGGATTTGCTGGTGTATTGAGGCCGGCCAGTCTCGCTGGACCAGCAGCTTTTGCGGCCGGCGCTCTTGTGGCGCTCGCAGCAAATCTAGTGGAACTACGCGTGCGCCGTGCCGCGCTCCCATCATTAATAGGCGCTTCCGTGGGAGCTTTGCTGGGCGGCGCAGCCGGCCTTATCTTTGCCGCGCTGATAGGTCCCATTTCCGGCGGTTTGGCCGGAAACACGGCTGAGTTCCTCCGGATTTCCATTCCCCTGTTGACGGGCTTCGTAGGCCTCCTGGTGGGTATCGCCAAATCCGACCTGATCGATATCTCAAAGTTTGGTTTGTTTGCGGACTCCGCCAAGTCCGAATCCACGACGAAGATCCTTGACACTAGCGTTCTGATTGACGGGCGCATCGCCGACATTGCGGAATCCGGTTTTCTGGATGGAGTGCTGGTGGTCCCTCAGTTCGTGCTGCATGAACTACAAATGGTTGCCGATTCCGCCGAATCCGCCAAGCGAAATCGCGGCCGCCGCGGACTCGATGTCGTGCAGCGCCTGCAGAAGATGCCGAACCTGCAAATCCAGGTCTCAGGCGCGGATTATCCGGCCGTTCGCGAAGTGGATCTGAAGCTCATCGAGATGGCAAAGGCGGATGGCGGCAAGATCATGACCAACGATTTCAACCTCAACAAACTGGCGCAGGTGCAAGGGGTTGAGGTACTGAACATCAATGAGCTCGCCAACGCTCTGAAGCCGATCGTGCTGCCCGGCGAAACCATGCGCGTCTTCATCCTCAAAGAAGGCAAAGAGTACAACCAAGGCGTCGCTTATTTAGATGACGGGACCATGGTTGTTGTGGACAATGCGCGCCGTCTGATCTCGAAAACTGTCGACATCACAGTTACCAGCGTTCTGCAAACCACGGCCGGCAAGATGATTTTCGGCAAATACGACGAGCGGACTCAGGCAACGTCTGCGGAACGCGCGGCTTCGGCATCCGGTTGAGGTTTGCATTCCCTGTCATACGATTGAATATTGTTTGAACTTTCCGTCGTCGTTCCGGCGTACAACGAGGAACAGACTCTCGCCCGAGTTGTCCAGAAACTGCTCCGATTGTCCAGCCTTTCGAGGTGATCATTGTTGACGATGCCTCTACCGACGGTACTCCGCAAATCGCTTCGCAACTGGCTGAACAGAACGAGCGCGTGCGGGTGTTGCGGCTGGACCGTAATCGAGGTAAGTCACAGGCCGTCATTGCCGGAATAGCCGCCACGCGCGGAGACATCGTCGTCATACAGGACGCCGACGAAGAGTACGATTCAAACGAGATTCCGGAACTGATTCATCCCATTGTTGACGGTGTGGCCGATGTCGTTTACGGGTCGCGCTTTCTGATTCGCAAAGCCGCGCGCGTGCTGTACTTCTATCACTACCTGGCCAATCGACTTATCACGTTCTGTTCCAATCTGCTGACGAATATCAACCTGAGCGACGTCGAAACCGGGTACAAGGCGTTTCGCGGCGAGATTATCCGCGAGATGATTCTTACTTCGAAAGGCTTCGGGTTCGAGTTGGAAGTGACTGCAAAGCTGTCGAAGCTGGGCTGCGCGATGTACGAAGTGCCCATCAGCTATTACGGCCGCACCTATGAGCAGGGGAAGAAAATCGGTCCCGCCGACGCCTTTGCCGCCATCTGGTACATCATTCGCTACAACCTGTTCTGCAGCTTGAAGCAGTCGTATCGAACCGTTCCTTCCTTGCGACGATGAACCGGCCATCGCTCCGGCGAATCGTCTTCCTGTTTGCCCTCTTCAACGCGGCTCTCTATGCCTGTTTCCTGCCGCTGTGGGAAGGTTTCGACGAGCCGTTTCACTACGCCTATGTGCAGAGCTTGTCGGCAGGTCACTTTCCGGTATTCGGGCAGGCAAAGGTGTCGACTGAAATCGTTGACTCATTCAACAACGTGCCGCTGTCCCGAATGCTAAGCGGAACCACCGGTACGCCCTCGTTTGAGCAGTGGTTCACCATGCCGATCGGCGAAAGAGAAATACGCGTAGCCAGAACCATTGATCCAGCGCTTCGCAACCAGCCGTCCACGCTGGACAACTACGAAGCGCAACAAGCACCGTTAGCCTATGCGCTGCTGGCGCCGTTTGAACTCGCGCTTTCGCACGTGCAACTGCGCTGGCGCGTTCTTTGGCTGCGCCTGATTGCATCCGTCGCGTCAGTGCTCTTGCTCTGGTTCGCAGTTAACGAGCTTTGTTCGCAGCTCAATCTGCCGGATGCGTTTAGGTTCGCCGCCCTGACCTGCATCTTTGGATCGCAGATGTTGTGGGCAACGGTCGCGCATGTTGGAAACGACTATCTTGCGGTCCCGTTAACAACCTTGTTTCTGGCGTGGCTTGCGAGACGCGATGTACTTGTGCTGGCCTTGCTCTTCGCGGCTGGCCTTTTGACGAAAGCCTATTTCCTGGCCTTTGCTCCCGTATTCGTTGCGTGCGTTTTGATGCGAAAGCGGCCGCTTTCTCTGCTGATTCCTGTAGTGATCGCCGGTCCCTGGTACCTGCACAATCGACTGCTGTATGGAAGCTTCTCGGGAACTCAACAAGCCGTTGCGGGTATCGGTCTTGCGCAGGCGCTTCGGGCCGTGCCGCAGATTCCTTGGGTTAGCAGCACGCTCGCGTTTCTGCACTGGTCCCTATGGACGGGGAACTGGTCCTTTCTTTCGTTCTCCAAGGTGACGCTGAATATCGAGCTCATCCTCATCGGCACGGCTCTGCTGCTGTATTTCCGGTGTTTCCGGCGCATCACCGCACCCGAATGGTGGCAGCTAGCCGCTTGCGCGTGCTTCGTCGGCGGACTGATTTATCAGACGTGCGTGACGTTTATTCACACGCATGGAGCGTCGCTTTTCGCCGAGCCCTGGTACTGGCAAGGCGTCGTATGTTTCCTTTGGGTGATCGCTTTTCGCGGGCTGGCGCAAAGTGGCAAGCTGCGACGTGCGCTCGCGGTGGCGAGTGTTCTGGTGTGCGCCTGGATCGCGGCAGTCACTTACGTCGCCAAGCTGTTTCCGCTGTATGGCGCAGGATTTCAGCGCGCGACGTTCAGCTACGTTCGCAACTGGTGGATGTCGCACCCAACGCAAGATATTGCCACGGTTGCGCTGGCTCCGCCCGCTGCACTCTACCCGCTACTAACGCTTTTCCTGATGGTTTTATTGCTGCAGACCGTGCTCATTGTGCGGCGGTTGGCTGAGTAGCCGTGGCGTGGCGCGCCGCGTTTCGGCGTGCATCCTGTTCGCGATCACGTTCTTCCTGCTCACGCGCTTTCCGTTCACGATCGGCGACTAACTGCTCGTAACCTGGGATCTGCGCGGGCGTGAGGATCGATTTCACCCGGCTGACCTGCTCTTCCTTAATCTTGAGCATCGCCGGATGATAGGAATCGCGAACGGCCTTTACTTTCGCCTTGGTGTCGTCCAAGATCGACTCCAGTTGATTGAGTTGCGCCGGCGTCAATTTGAGCTTCGACTGCATTTCGTTGATATAGCGCTGGCGAAACACCTCGGCATTGTTGTTGGGCTTCGCACTCACGACGCGCGCTTCATATAAATGATTGGCGAGTGCGCCCACTGCGGCGCCGAATCCAAACAAGAGCGCGGCCAGAGCCAGCGCAGCCCATTGATTCCGTTTCATATTTGCCGCCGATCAGTGATGGTAACCCGCCGGCTCTTCGACTGCCGAAGGCACATTGCGGATCGCCTCCGTATAGTAGGTCTTTTCCGCGGTGTGCTCCGCCAGCAAAGCGTCCACGTAGCTGGGCGCAGCTAAGCGCGCGTACTGACCAGCGACAAGGTTCAAGATGAGCAGCAAGAGCACGAGCGCCGCCGATCCTGCCATGAACGGCCGTGCCAGCCGCTGGAAGACAAACCGAAAGCTATGGCTGGATTCAATACGGCGCCAGACACTCGGCATGAAATTGGCACTCGGTTCTACATCAGGGCAAGCCGACCGATACCTCTGAAAGAGGCTATTCAACCCGGAATCATCGTTCGTCATCATCACGTCTCCCCACTACTCCCCAACTCAAAACCGGCCTTCGGCAACCGCTTCGTGGTACGCCTTCAGCACCCGCTGCCGCGCCCGGAACAATCTCACCTTCAACGCGTTCTCGTTTACTCCGTAAACTTTCTCCAACTCCTTAAGAGAAAGCCCTTCCACTTCCTTCAACGTGAGCAGCAGCCGGTCTTCGTCGGAGACATGGCGAAACAGCGCCTCCATGAACTCGCGTACCCGGCTCTTCTGTTTCTCATCGTCTTCCTGCCTGCCGCCCGCCAACGAATCGGCCATGACCACCTGCTGATCGCTTAGATCCGCCATCCGCGACTCGCTTCGGCGCTTGGCCTTGCGCAAGTAGTCGTACGACGAATTGACGGTTAACCGGTAGAGCCAGGGTTCAAAAACCTCCGCCGTACGAAGCTGGTCCAGCGAATAGTAAAGCCGGACGAAAACCTCCTGCGCGACATCCTCAACATCCTCCGGACGTCCGATCAGCCGCGAGACCGTACCGAGAATCCGCTTGCGATATGCCAAAACGATATCGTTGAACGCGTTAGCATCACCCGCTCGCGCCTTTTCTATCGTTTCCCGTTCGACAAGCATACCGGCTAATTGCCGGGAACCCGTCTGGCCTTCGATCAGCTAGGCGCTCCGACAACTTGTTAGGTTACAAGGCTTTGAGTAAAACGCCAAACGGTGCGGTCGCTTGGAGCCTCATCTGAACCAATTGATCTGAGTGTCTTCGCTCTAGAATCGGTATATGCCTGCGGGTGTGATCATTTCTGTCGGAGAATACCTTGCGACGACATACCGCCCCGACCGCGACTATGTGGATGGTGAGTTGCTGGAACGGAATATGGGCGAACAGGATCATGCCTGGTTACAACTGGAAATTGGCTTCTGGCTCAGATCGAGAGCCAAAGAACTGCGTATAAAGCCACTTCCGGAATGCCGGTTGCAGGTTAACGCCACCCGTTTTCGCATTCCAGACATTCTCGTCCTGCGGGACGACGCGCCACGCGATCCGATCGTGCGTGAAGCCCCTCTCCTTTGCGTTGAAATCCTGTCGAGCGATGACACATTAAAAGCTATCCTGCGCCGCGTCCAAGACTATCTTGATATGGGCGTCCCGACCTGCTGGATAATGGACCCCATCGACCGGCTTGCCTGGATGGCAGATGTGGATGGCGTACATGCTGTTAAAGATGGCGTTCTCCGCGCCAGCCACATCACTCTTCCCCTGACAGATATTTGGCCCTCATAGAGCCCTCCCGATTCATCGGTAAATCCAGCCAAAGATTTCTCTTGAACTCATATAGCAATCTGTGATATTCAATTAGCAGATTGCTATATGAGCGTTGCCGAAAAAATCCGGTACTTGCGAGTGGTGGAAGGGCAGTTGCGCGGGCTGGGCCGGGAAATGACGCAAAAAGAGGTTGTTGAGGCTATTAAGAAGGATCTCAACCGCTCTCTGAGTCAGCCTTACTTGTCCCAGCTGGAGAGCGGTCGCCGCAAACACCTGACCAATACCAGCCGGTTGCTGCTGGCAAAGTTCTTCCGGGTGCATCCGGGATACCTGGTGGACGACCCCGAAGGTTTTCAGACGGAGCTTATGAGCGACCTCCGGTTAGAGGAAGACAAGCTCGATCTGTGGCTAATCCAGGGCGCGGAGCGGTTTGGCGCTGACTCGGCCTTGCGCGAGGCGTTGCTGAAGCTAGCTCGCCATGACGACACGCGGAAATGCGTTTTGCTGATCGGCGCGATTCTCGACACCCCGGGATTGGTGGAGCGGCTCTCGGACGTACTCGGGCCCAAGGAAGGAGTGCAACATGAATTGGCCTGACATTTATCTTCTGTGCTTTTTCGTAGGGGCGATGTGGAGCCTGGCTTCGCTGCTGCTCGGCGGTTTTCATTTGGGGCATTCAGGGGTGTCGCATGTGGGCCATGGGCATGCCGGGCACAGCCATGTTGGGCATGGGCATGGCGGTCACGGACCCGCGAAAACCGGACACACCGGCGCGAGCGAATCCGCGTTTTTAGGTTGGCTCGGCGCGATGGCCAATCCGAGTTGCGCGGCGGTGTATTTGGCCTGGTTTGGCGGTGTCGGATATCTGCTGACGAAGCACTCGGGCTGGTCGTTCTGGCTAAACCTGGTGGTCGCGATTGCGGTGGGGTTAGTGGGCGCCTGGATACTGGCTGCCTTTCTGAAGTTTTTGCAGTCGCGGGAGCAGCCGCTGAACCCTGCGGACTACGAGATGGTTGGAATCTTAGGACGGGTTTCCTGCACCATCCGGCCGGACGGGGTGGGTGAAGTTATTTATGTCCGCGATGGCGCGCGCCGGCCGCTAGCGGCTCGCAGTGAAGATGGACGCGAGATTTCGCGCGACGAAGAAGTGATTGTCACGCGTTTTGACAAAGGCATTGCGTATGTACGCACCTGGGATGCAATGACCCAGCCGCGGGAGTTGGCTACTCCTCGGGAAGCGTTGCAAAAGGAGACTGACAATGTCAAATGAAGTGGTGTATATCGCGGCAGTGATTGTGTTGACACTGCTGGTGTTGATGATGGTGATGGCAACGCTCTACCGCAAGGCGGGCCCGCACGAGGCACTGATTGTGTACGGCGTGCGCGGCACTCGAATTGTGAAAGGGCGCGGAACGGTCATCTTCCCGATGGTCGAAAATTTCCGGCAGCTTTCCCTGCAGTTGATGTCGTTTGATGTCGCGCCGCAGCAGGAACTGTACACGAAGCAGGGCGTCGCGGTCACGGTGGAAGCGGTGGCGCAGATCAAAGTGAAGAGCGATCCCGAATCGATCCAAACTGCCGCGGAACAGTTTTTGACAAAAACCGATCAGGCTCGTGAAGGGCTGATCCGGCTGGTGATGGAAGGCCATCTGCGTGGAATTATCGGCCAGCTTTCGGTTGAACAGATCGTCAAAGAACCCGAAATGGTGGGCGATCGGATGCGAGGCACCTGCGCCGATGACGTGAGCAAGATGGGCCTGGAGGTGATTTCGTTCACGATCAAGGAAGTTCGTGACAAGAACGAATACATCACGAACATGGGCCGGCCCGATGTTGCACGCATTAAGCGTGATGCAGATGTGGCGGCGGCCGAAGCGGAGCGCGATACGGCAATTCGCCGGGCGGAAGCGATGCGTGCCTCAGCGGTAGCCAGAGCTCAAGCGGACCAGGAGCGTGTGCTTGCCGAAGCGCTCTCGTTAGCTGCTCAGGCGGAGGCGCAACGCGATCTCGAAATCAGGAAAGCGCAATACGTCGAGACGATCAAGCGTCAACAGGCACAGGCGGACAAAGCCTACGACATTCAGTCGAACATGATGCAGCAGCAGGTGGTCACCGAGGCGGTTAAGGTTCGGCAAGTGGAAAAAGAGGGGGAGATCAAGGTCCAGGAGGCTGAAATCCTGCGCCACGAAAAGGAACTCATCGCCACCGTTTTGAAGAATGCGGAGGTGGAACGCCGGCGCATTGAAACTCTGGCGGAAGCTTCGCGCAACCGGATGACGATGGAGGCCGAAGGCAGCGCCGCAGCGACTCGCCTGCAAGGTGAAGCGGATGCCGACATCATCCTCAGGAAAGGCGAAGCGGAAGCCAAGGCCATGAACGTCAAGGCCGAGGCCTATCAGGAGTGGAACCAGGCGGCCGTTCTGGACAAACTGATTACCGGCCTGCCCGAAGTGGTGCGCGCGATGGCAGCGCCCTTGGCCAACGTTGACAAGATCACGATTGTGTCAACCGGCGACGGCAACGCGGCAGGCTTGCACAAAGTCACTGGCGACATGACCAAAATAGCCGCTCAGATACCGGCTCTCTTCGAGACGTTGTCGGGCATGCAGATGTCCGATTTGTTGAGCAAGGTTCGCGGAATCACCGACCGGTCGTCTGGCGATGGCAAGGCGAGCGGCCCGAATGGAAAGCAATAAGGAGCAGTTATGGCATTACTCGATCGTGTGACGACGCTGGTCAAAGCGAACTTAAACGACCTGGTCGATAAAGCAGAAGATCCGGAGAAGCTGCTGAAACAGCTTCTCCTCGACATGCAGAACCAGTTCATGCAGGTGAAGACGCAGGTGGCAATCGCCATTGCGGATCAACACCTGCTGGAGAGGAAACAGCACGAGAACCTGACCTCGCAGAAAGATTGGTTGCGCAAAGCCGAGCTCGCTGTTTCAAAGAACGAGGAAGGATTGGCTCGCGTGGCGCTTGAGCGATCGCTGACGTATGAAGAGGCGGCACGAAACTTCGCGCAACAGATAGAGGATCAGGCTCACCAAGTCCATTTACTGCGCGACGCGCTGCATCGTCTGGAGCAGAAGATGACCGAGACCAAGGCCAAGACGGAAGTGCTGATTGCGCAACACCGGCGCGCTCGCCTCGCCGTTCGGGCCGGCACGACGAACATGAAAGAGTTCGAGCACGATGCAGCGTTTGATCGTTTGCAGACGAAAGTATCTGAGGCGGATTCGCTAGGTCACGGGCATCTTACGGCTGGCGAACCGAACGCGGAGCAGCGTCTGGCTGCGCTGGAGAAGTCGGATCAAGTGGACCGGCTGCTTTCGGACATGAAGAACCGGCTGGATGGAGGCCCGGAGCGTCTTCAGTTGCCGGCCCCTGGTAAGTAGAGCGCTACGATGCGAGTGTGAAAGCGCTTTTACTTTCTGAATACAGTCGGCTGGAAACAGTCGATCTGCCGCTGCCTCGGCCCGGCCCTGGCGAGGTTCTGCTTCGGGTCGAGGCTTGCGGCATTTGCGGGAGCGATGTGCATGGCTACGACGGAACGTCGGGCCGCCGGATTCCGCCGATCGTAATGGGACACGAGGCAGCAGGAACCGTAGTTGCCGTTGGGCCGGGTGTCACGAAAGTCCATACGGGCGACCGCATTGCTCCGGACTCGACGATCTATTGCGGTGAATGCGAGTACTGCCGGCGCGGCGACGTGAATTTGTGCGATCACCGGGAAGTGCTGGGCGTATCGACTGCCGATTTTCGTCGAGCCGGTGCGTTTGCCGAGTACGTATCGGTCCCGGAACGTATCCTCCATCATCTTCCGGAGACGCTGGCGTTTACCGAGGCGGCCATGATTGAGCCACTCGCCGTTGCGGTGCATGCTGTGGATCTGGCGCAGGTGCCGGAAAACGGAACAGCGCTGGTGGTGGGTGCGGGCATGATTGGCTTGCTGACGCTGCAAGCGCTGCGGGTGGCTGGATGTTCCGCCGTCTACGTGGTCGATATTGAAGACTCTCGTTTGAAACTTGCGCACGACTTGGGCGCAACGGGAGTGATCAATGCAAAGACTGCGGACCCGGGTGCGGAACTCAACCGAATGACGAATGGAAGAGGCGTTGATGTCGCACTGGAAGCGGTCGGCAGCACGCAAACCATCAAGACGGCGGTTGAGAATGTTCGCAAGGGCGGAACGGTTGTTCTGATCGGCAACATTGCGCCGACTGCGGAGATTCCACTGCAAGTAGTCGTGAGCCGCCAATTGCGGTTACAAGGCTCAGCGGCATCTTCGGGCGAGTATCCGCGCTGCATCGAGATGCTTTCGAAAGGCGAGATCGATCTCAAGCCGCTGATCAGCATGGTTGCGCCGTTGGAAGAAGGTCCGGAATGGTTCGAGCGCCTGCACTCGCGGCAATCGGATCTGATGAAGGTGATCCTGACGCCGGCCGGGTAGCTATTTCTTGCCGAGCAGCCCGATATAGATGTCGACGTGCGAATTGGCGACGTCCTGCGCGTCACCATAGTGCACTTCGTAATCAGTCTTGTAGGCGCGCTCCAACCCGCCCGGCTGTTCCAAAGACCAGATGTGCTTCCATAAACCGACAACCATCTGCGGCGGCGGCGCGCCCTGTGCCGTAAACATGGCGTATTGACCGGAGGCGACTTCGCGCGCAATGAACTCGGGCGGCAGATTTTTCTTCGAAGACACCTTGGCGCCAAGGATGTACGTGTACGCGCCGTCCTTATTGCTCTCGTATTCGGTGTAAAGCGCGACGACGCGGTCGTCCACGCGATGTGGGATGCGAGCCAAGAAGTTATCGGACGAGAGCCGCTGCCATAGGCCGGGTATCTTCGCTTCCGCGGTGCTTTCCATGGCGTTACTGGTGCGCACGGAGAGACCGGCCACTGTAAACGAATCTACGTGCAGCTTTACCATATTCATTTCCTGTGCGATCAAATAGCTGGCGGTCAGTAACGCGCCAAGCGCTGCAATGAGAGCGAATCGTCGAATCACCATAATTTCATTCTCCGCCCGAGACCTGTTGCCGAACCGGCGCTTCAATTCCCATTGCCTGCTGCCGCCTGCGAGTCGCTACGCTTTCGACGACTAAACGCAGTCCGGTCGGAATTTTTGTGAGGAACGTGGTCAGCAGCCGGTATCGCCAACCAGGTATGACGAACAGCTTGCGGCGCTGCAGCCCGTCGAGAGAAGCATCCACCACCTCTTCGGCGCTCAGCCAGAACGGAGATCCTGCCAGGCGTTGCCGATTGACTGACATCTTGTCGTGGAATTCGGAGTAGGTGAAGCCGGGACAAAGCGCTTGCACCGTCACGTTCGATCTGCTGCCTTTCAGCTCCAGATAGAGACCTTCGGTAAACGAGGTCATCCAGCTTTTCGTGGCTCCGTAGCTCACGCTGCCGGCGTTTCGCACGAATGCGGAGACGGATGCAACGTTGATAATTCCTCCGGCATCGCGCGGCACCAGATTACGCAAAGCGGCGTGCGTCAGCCGCACGGTTGCCATCACATGCAGCCGATGCATGTCTTCCTGGATCTGCAGCGGAGACTCCCAGAACCGGCCTTTGCTTCCGAAGCCAGCGTTGTTGATCAGCAGAATGAGCGCGGGATCATGCTCGATTCGGTCAGCGACGCGGCTCAGGTCCTGGTCGTTGGTCAGGTCCGCTTGCATCGCTTCGCTGGTGGTTCCGTACCGGGCCTGGAGTTCGCCGGCCAATTGATCGAGCCGATCCTTTCTACGGGCAATTAGAAGAAGATCGTGCTCGGGCGCTAGCTTGCGGGCGAAAGCGGCTCCTATTCCACTGGATGCCCCAGTGATTGCGACGCGAGTTTTTTGTGGCACATCCACATTTTCCGCTACGCTGTAGATCTCTAGGCAGCCACATACTTTATCGCGTCGTCTAGCTTTACTGCGGGACCTTTGCTTTGAGTTCTATTTCAACGTCCACAGGCGGACTCTCCGCTATCGCCGGTCTGGGTAGCCGGATACGCCTCGCCGATCCATATAGGCCATCAACGGGGTCAAGGAATACGTGTTGGGACGAGCCGTCGGAGGCGATCGCGCAAGTCCGGATCGGCTCGAAACTGCCCATAGAGGGACAAATCTGATAAACGCGGCCCTTGGCCAATTTGCCTTCCATAGTTTCGCGACAGAGCTTTTTCTCAGCCTCATCCGCAGAGTCGGTGAAAAAAGAAAGGTGATACCCGAGCGGATCCACTACGGTCCCTGGTTCCGTAGTACCCTTTTTCTCGCGATCTGCAAAGACGCGAACGACGTAACGTCCCATATTTGTGTAAATAGCTATCTAACCTATCGGCTGAAACACAGCTAGACCACAGGGCTTTTGTTACGTTTGCGTTAGGTTAGGTTTATATGGCCACGATTACCCAGGCGCCCCAGTCGAGTGCCGGTTCCGCCTCCATGTGTTGACGCCGAAGCGTTGCACCAAGTAGTCCACGACGAGCTGCAAAACACGCCCATTATCGACATTCATACCCACCTCTTCATGCCTTCTTTAGGCACGCTGGGGCTTTGGGGTATTGATGAACTGCTCACGTATCATTACCTGGAAGCCGAACTCTTCCGCTTCTCGCCTGTAAAGCCGTCCGAGTACTGGGCGATGAACAAGCAGCAACAGGCCGACCTGATCTGGCGCACTCTGTTCATTGAAAATACGCCAGTTTCGGAAGCTACACGCGGCGTCATCGCAGTGCTTTCCGCGTTCGGGCTGGCGACTGACAAATCCGATCTGAGCGAGGCGCGTGAATACTTCCGGGCGCAAAAGGTGGAAGCGCACATTCGGCACGTGTTCGAATTAGCGGGGATTAGTGAAGTGGTGATGACCAATGATCCGCTCGATCCCGAAGAAGCGCCGCTCTGGGAAAAAGGCGCCGCTTCGGACCGCCAGTTTCATTCAGTGCTTCGGCTGGATCGAATCCTGAACAAGTGGTCCGACCATTGGAGTGTTCTGAACAGCCAGGGCTACGATGTGCATGAAAATCTACATGGCGCAAGCGTGTCTGAGGTGCGGCGTTTTCTCAGCGAATGGTATGCGCGCATGAAGCCGGTCTACATGGCTTGCTCGTTGCCGGACACGTTTGCATATCCGGAGAACAGTGCCAGAGGCCGACTGCTCAAAGAAGCCGTCATTCCGTCCTGCCACGAGTTGAACATTCCGCTGTCTCTGATGATCGGGCCGCGTTATCAGGTGAATCCGGCCATTAAGCTTGCGGGCGACGCGGTGGGAAAGGCCGACCTGCGGGCGGTGGGGCATATCTGCGTCGAATTCCCCGACAACCGTTTCCTGATCAGCGTACTTAGCCGTGAGAATCAGCATGAGCTTTGCGTGTACGCGCGCAAGTTCGGTAATTTGCTTCCCTTTGGCTGCTGGTGGTTCCTCAATCAGCCCTCGATTGTGGAAGAGATGACGCGAGAGCGCATTGAGATGTTAGGCTTCAGCTTTATCCCGCAGCATTCGGACGCGCGCGTGCTGGAGCAGGTCATCTACAAGTGGCGGAACACACGCCGCACGATGACGCCGATCCTGGCAAATACATTCCGGCTTCTCGCTGAAGACGGTCGGCAGGTCAGCCGCGAAGAAATTCGCCAGGGAATCAACCGGCTCTTCCGAACGAACTTTGAGCGCTGGGTCAACCTAAGAGGCGGACATGAGCGCCACAGCGCGGCTTAAGCCTCAACTCACTCCCGAATCAGGCACGATACGCAATTTCCGCTGGTACATCTGCGGACTTTTGCTATACGCGACCACGGTCAACTACATGGATCGCGCCGTGCTCGGGCTGCTGGAGCCGAACATCGCGCACGATCTTCACTGGAGCAACACAGAGTACGGCAACATCAGTGCCGCATTTCAGGTGGGCTATGCGGTGATGATGCCGCTGGCTGGCCGCCTGATCGATTGGATTGGACTGCGCGTCGGCTATGCACTGGCGACATTGGTATGGAGTATCTCTTCGCTAGCGCACGCGTTGGCTGGAACGGGCTTTCAGTTCGGACTTGCGCGGCTAGGGCTGGGCCTGGGAGAAGCCGCCAATTTTCCCGCCTGTATCAAAGCCGTTGCCGACTGGTTTCCCAGGCGCGAGCGCGCGTTCGCTACCGGCATCTTCAATGGCGGGTCGAATCTGGGCGCCATTCTGGCTCCGCTTCTGGTTCCGGTTGTCTACGCCCATTTTGGCTGGCGCGCGGCTTTCCTGTTTACCGGAAGTCTGAGCCTCACATTCGTGATCTTGTGGACGCTGGTCTATCGCGAACCGGAGGAGCACCGGCGGTTGTCCTCGCAAGAACTTGCCTTGATTCGCTCGGATCAGGAAGGTATCTCCACCGATAAAGTCCCGTACCGCGAGGTCCTGAAGCATCGCGCAGCCTGGGCCTTTCTAGCGGCTAAGTTTCTGACCGATCCGGTCTGGTGGTTCTATCTTTTCTGGCTCCCCGGATTTCTGCAGCGTTCCTATCATGTGAACTTAGGGCAAGTCGCCGCACCACTGGTGACGGTCTACGCAGCTTCCGCGGTCGGCTCCATTTTCGGAGGCTGGCTTTCCTCGGCGTTTATCAAAAGCGGCTGGAACGTGCAGCGAGCGCGGCAGGTGGCGATGCTGGTTTGTGCGCTCGCGGTTATGGCTGTTATTGCCGTGCCGCTAGTAGCCGGGAGTATGTGGCTCGTTGTGGGTTTGATTGGTATTGCTACGGCTGCGCACCAAGGCTGGTCGGCCAATCTATTTACGGTGGTGTCAGACAACTTCCCTCGTGCGGCGGTGGGTTCGGTGGTGGGGTTAGGTGGGTTAGGCGGCGCGGCGGGCGGTGCCCTGGTTCAGCTATCAGTCGGCAAGTGGCTCGATTACTCGCATGATTCGTATGGGCCGATTTTCATCATCTGCGGAAGCGTTTATCTGCTGGCGCTATTGATTGTTCATCTGCTGTTGCGGCGGCAAGCGGCAACGGTGTCGCCCAGCGGTTTCTCTCCGGCGTAAGTTACTGATTAACGCCCGAGGCGAGGAAGCCTCCATCAACGGCGATGCATTGACCGGTGACAAAGCTGGCCGCATCAGAGGCGAGGAAAATGGCTGTTCCCACCAGTTCGGGAATCTGGCCAAAACGCTTCATGGGAGTGCGGAGCAGCAGTTCGCGTCCACGGTCGGTGCCATCGAGAAGTCCGGAATTCAGTTCTGTCCGGAACACGCCCGGTGCAATGGCGTTGACGATAACGCCCTTCTGCGCCCATTCCACTGCCAGGCTTCTGGTAAGTCCCAGAACTCCTGCCTTTGACGAGGCGTAGGCAGTAACTTCGAAGAAACTCACAAACGAATTTAGAGACGCGATATTCACTACTCGTCCGCGACCGCTAGCCACGAGTGGTTCATAGAAGCTCTGGCAGGCGCGAAGGGTACCGGTCAGGTTGACGTCGATCAAAGTGTTCCACTCGGCTTCCGTGATATTGATCGTCGGCTTGCGAAAGATCTGTCCCGCGGAGTTGACCAGGATGTCAACGCGCCCGAATTGACCAAGTACGGCGTCGCGCAAGGCATCGATAGATTCGCGGCTCGACGCATTCACCGTCTGACGCAAGCTCCTGCGGCCGAGCTTTTCGATCTCGTCGGCAACTTCCCGCACCTTGTCTTCCCGGCGGCCTGTGGCGACGACATCAGCTCCGGCTTCCGCCAATCCAGACGCGATGGCGCGTCCAATACCGGATGTTCCGCCCATGACAACGGCAACACGGCCGGAGAGGTCGAATAGTTTGCTCACGATGCTTATGCCCCCAGGAACAACGGCTTGATATGACGATCAAACAAATTTGTGGTCACGTTCTTGGCTACAGTATCTTCCATCCGTTCCAGTAAATTCAGATAGCGATCGCCCATCTTGGCCGCTACTTTAAAGCCGACATGCAGAAGCTGCCGCATACTGCTGTTGTATTGGGGAGATTTCGGGTCGTGCCGCAAGGCTGAAACAAACTGTTCGGAGGACCAATTATTTACTTCGTCCGGCGGAGGAAGTTTGGCCGGATCGATGTCGATGACCGCGGCATAGGGAGCGCACAATTCTTCACGATGGCCGTATGCCTCCGAGTAAATCTCTTGCGCGAGATTCAGGCCGTCTCCGCCGGCTTCGGCGAGTCCAATGAGTTCTTCCAGCCATGTGGTGCCCGCGGTTTTCAGATGCACGCCGGCATCGTACTTCTTCATAGCTTGCCGGATGGGCTCATAGATGGAGAACTTATCGCTGCCTGAGTGGACGCTGAGCTTCAGGTTCTGCGGCAGCCCATACTGTTGAATCGCGTAGGCGATGACCGCAACATCGCCTGAGAACTCCTGCGTGAATTTGTGGAGATCGCCGGAGTAATCTACCCCTTTGTTGAAGCGCCCGGTAAACTTCGGCGCAATCGTTTGAATCGGGATTTTCTCGTCTGCTATGGCAGCGAGGATGATGAGCAGTTCGACCGGAGTTTGCGGCGCGTCGGTCTCGTCCATGGAGACTTCTGGAATAAAATTTCCCGCGCCTTTCGTCTGCTCGATGTGCCGATAGATGCGGCCGGCCTCCTGCACCGCCGCGAGATATTTGTTCGCGACTTGAACGACGAAATTGCGGTCGGTGGTGAACGAGCGTTCGACGCCGGGAATGTGGACTTCGCGCGCCAATTCCGTGTGCTCATCCGCAAACGCCTGGACGGACGCTCTGTCTGCGGGCTTGCCGATCAGATCGGCCACATCGATAGTGAAAAAGTCGCAGGGCTGCGCGAAGCGATCCACTGTAGTCAAGTTGATGTGATCGGCATCCACGAAATACGGTTTGTTCCATTGCAAAGCCTTAACAGCTTCATCGGCCGCGTCGCGCGTCGCGCTCGGCTCCGAACCGATGATTGTGTGCTCACGGTTCGACTTGTTCCAGACGGGAATTACCTCTACGCCGTGCTGCGCGGCCAGAATGCAAGCCTGTAACTGGGCTTTCGCCTGGTGAGCGAAGCGGTCGCCTACGCCGATCGAATATTTCGGCAACACTACCTGTTTTGTCTTACGCCGCATAGCGGCTTAAAATCCGCGGCAGATTCTGCGAGAAGGCCGAGCGTGCAATAACCGTATCGCATCCTTTCTCCTGCGCCGCGTGTTTGAGATCCGCCTGAACGTGTGAAACATAGCCGAGCAGGTAGACCTTGCTGCTTTCCACATCCGCTTTCAGCTTCTCAATTGTTTCGAGCGGCAGAGCCTCTGTGTAGTTCAAGTCGAGAATAATAACGGCTGGCTGTTCTTTCGCCTGATCGAGCGCGTGCTGCTGCGATTTGACGAAGACTGTTTCGAGACCGGCTCGCCTCGCGGCTTCCTGGATCTTGACTATGAACATCAGGTCATTCAGGACCGCCACGATTCTCTTGTTATTCGGCATTGAGCTGTTAGTTCGATTCTCTCCTATTGACTGGCGATTGCCCTGAATGACGCGGGTATGATCATTAGTGACATGAGCGTACTCGTTCAGGCTGCCCCCGAAGTAAACCCGCTGCAGGATGCCCTACGCTTCGAACGCAGGGTTCCCCCGTGCGCTGTCGTGATTTTTGGCGCGAGCGGAGATTTATCCAAACGCAAGCTGCTGCCGTCGCTATACCGATTGTTTTATGAGCGCCGGATTTCGCCGGATTTCGCGGTCATCGGCAGCTCGCGGACCGCAATGTCCGACGATCAGTTCCGCGAGCGCATGAAGGACTCCGTTTCTAAGTTCCTGGAGGATGCTCCGTTCGATGAGGACGTCTGGAAGTCTTTCGCGCAATCGCTGTTCTACGTTCCCGGCGATCTGAACGTGCCGAGTTCCTACGAGGACATTCGGAAGAAACTGGACGAGGTTGAGAAGACACACCGCACTGCGGGCAACGTTCTCTTCTATTTATCCACCCAGCCGAGTCACTACGCCGAAGCGATTCTGGAACTCGGCGCTCATGGCCTCAACAAGCGGAATGGGTGGGTGCGCGTCATCATTGAGAAGCCGTTTGGTCACGATCTCGGCAGCGCGCGCAAGCTGAATGATGAGATCCACAAAGTTTTCGACGAATCGGCCATTTACCGCATTGACCACTATCTCGGCAAAGAGACTGTTCAGAACATTTTGGCTTTTCGCTTTGGCAACGGTATCTTCGAGCCGCTTTGGAACCGGCGCTACGTAGATAACATTCAAATCACGGCCGCCGAATCCATCGGCGTGGAAGGCCGCGGCGGTTATTACCAGGAAGCGGGCGCTCTGCGGGACATGATTCAGAATCATCTCAGCCAAGTCATGGCCACGGTGATGATGGAACCCCCGACGGTTTTTGATGCCACTAATGTACGTGATGAGCGCGCCAAGCTATTGCGCGCGGTTCGCGTGATGAAGCTGGAAGATGTCGCCAAATACGCAGTTGCCGGGCAATATGGCCCTGCGGTGGTCGGTGGCCAGCAGTTGCCGGGATTCCGGCAGGAACCGAGCGTCGACCCCGAGGCGCAGACTGACACCTACTCGGCGGTGACATTCTTCGTCGATAACTGGCGCTGGGCGGGTACGCCGGTCTACATCAGAACCGGGAAGCGTTTGCCGAAACGCGTCACTGATATCGCGATTCAGTTCAAGGCGCCGCCTTTGGGTCTGTTTCAGCAGGAGACGAAGACCGGGCTGCGGGAAGTGCGGCCGAACCTGTTAGTTCTGCGAATACAACCGGAAGAAGGCATTTCGCTTCGGTTCCTTTCCAAGAGTCCCGGCAGCGGTATGCGCGTGCGGCCCGTATCCATGGACTTTAATTACGGTTCGAGTTTTGGGGAGCGCTCGCCTACGGCGTACGAAACGCTCTTGCTGGATGCGATGATGGGCGACCCAACGCTGTACACGCGTCAAGATATGGTCGAAGCCAGTTGGCAGATTGTTCAGCCGATCCTGGAAGTATGGGGTAACAGCAAGTTCTTCTTTCCCAATTATCCGGCGGGTTCGTGGGGGCCGAAAGCATCGGACGACATGCTGGCGCAACAGGGCCATGTTTGGAGGATTCCATGAGTTCGGCAGTCATTTTTCCCGCTCAACCGGAAGCGATTCTAAAGGGTTTGGGCAAGCTTTGGACTTCGCTGGGGCAGGAAGAGAAACAACAGGGCAAGCCGACGGTGTTGCGCGCCTGCGCGATGACGTTGATCGTCGCGACAGACGAATCGGACGGCGGGTACTCGGCTTCGCAAACGATAGCGGAGCTGATGCGCGAACATCCCAGCCGCGGCATCGTGCTTGCGGTGTCCGATAAAGCGGAGCACGAACTGGAAGCGCGTGTGCTGGCGCAATGCTGGAAGCCGTTTGGCAAAGCTCAGCAGATCTGTTGCGAGCAGATTGAGATAACGGCGCGTCCGGAAAGCTGGCCGAATGTGGGGCCTACTTTGATCGGTCTCACTGCGGCTGATCTGCCGGTGATTTTCTGGTGCCGGCACAAAGCTGCGCTCGACCCTGCGGCGACCGCCGATCAGAAAGCCGGTCTGCAAGCAATCATCAACCTGGCGACGAAGGTGGTTGTCGATACGCGCGGGCTTTCGGCGGCGGCAGCGATCAAAGTAATTGCGCGTCTGCGTGCGCAAGGACGCACAGTCGCTGACCTGGAGTGGACACGCCTGACGCGATGGCGCGCGCCCATCGCGCAAATATTCGATAACCCGGCGCGGCAGACCAGGTTCTCTCAGTTTCGTGCCATTGAGATTGCCCATTCGGGCGATGAATTACCTCCGTCCGCTTTATATGCGGGGGCCTGGTTCTCGGCGCCATATAGGGCTGAAGTTTCATTCGTGCAGGCAGAAGGATTCGGTCCCGGACTGCAGCGCATCACATTGCGCGCCGATTCGGAGGAGATCGTTTTTGAGAAGACAGGCAAAGACTGCATGAAGCTGCACAGTACTAACGGACAGGAGCGCAGTTACACTTACGCGGACCCAACGGACCAAGCCCTGATGACCGAGGAGTTGGCCATACTCGGGTTCGATCCGGCGTTCGATTCTGCATTCACGCGTGGCCAGGAAGTTTTGAGTGACAAACAGCAGCCCGGTACTTCGGATCTTTAAGACCGCCGAAGAGGGCGCGGACGCGCTTGCGCCTTACATTCTCGATTGCCTGGGTCAAGATCTGAAGTCGCAATCCCGGGCGACGCTGGCGATTTCAGGCGGCAACACCCCGCGTCTTCTATTCACGCGCCTGGCGCACGCTGATTTCGACTGGTCGCGGGTTCACATTTTCTGGGTGGATGAGCGCTGCGTGCCTCCAACGGACTCACAGAGTAACTTTCGTATGGCGAACGAAACTCTCCTCAGTGCTGCCGATATACCCGACGGCAACGTTCATCGAATACACGGTGAGCTTCCGCCCGATGCCGCGGCGGCGAAGTACGTCGACGAAATCAAGCGATTCTTTGCCCTCGGCGATGGCATGCTTCCCAATTTCGATATTCTTCATCGTGGCATGGGCAGCGAGGGTCACACGGCGAGCCTGTTTCCGGGTGAGCCTTTGATTCAGAACACGACCGATATTGCGGCGCATGTTTGGGTGGAGAAGGTCAAGATGGACCGCGTGACGCTGTTACCCGGAGTCTTACGGGCGGCCAAGCGAACGGTGCTACAGGTGGCAGGCGCGGATAAGGCGCCGGCACTGCGCGAAGTTTTGACCGGTCCCGAAGATCCAATGGCTTACCCCTGTCAGATCGCGAGTCGTGATTCGCGCGCTACCTGGTTCCTGGACGACGCTGCCGCTGCGCAGCTTTGAGTGAAGCGTCGCGTACTCTGCTGCAGCCTTCTGCTTTTCGCGAGCTGCTACCAGCCTCAACCTGAGCCTCCGAAACCTCTGCATGTGCGTTCGCCGACAGCCCCGCATGCGCCGTATAATCGGCTGATTTTTGCGGGTGACATTATGTTCTCGCGCGCCGTTCGCCGTGCAATCCTTGGCGCGGACGATCCCGCAATGCCGTTGCGCAAAATCGCACCGCTGCTGTCCGCCTCCGATATCACGTTCGTGAATCTGGAGTCGCCTTTTTCTGATCGCGGGCCCTACTACGAAGACGGACTGATCTTTCATGCGCCGCCCACAACCATTGCTGGCCTTCAGTTAGCGGGAGTATCGCTCGCCTCAACTGCGAATAATCACGCGCGCGATTGCGCCGCACACGGCGTCGAGTACACCGTCGCCTGGCTGCGCTCGCATGGCATTCAGCCGCTGGGAAGCAGCGAATCCGAAGCCGCAACACACGCGGGCGTCGTTCTGGTCAGACACGGCGTTCGTTTCGGCTTTCTCGCTTACACCTACGATCAAAGCAACGGCAATTGGCGCGATACGGATGCGCGCATTGCGCTTGCCGATCCGCAAGCCGTTTGCCGTGATGTTGCGGAGCTTCGCAAGCGCTGTGATGTGGTGATCGTCTCCATGCATCACGGCATTGAGTACATGCCCAAACCATCGAAAGCGCAGGAAGAATTCGCGCATGCGGCCATTGACGCTGGAGCAACTTTAGTCATTGGACATCACCCGCACGTCATTGAGCCGGAAGAACACTATAAATCCGGGCTGATCTTCTACTCGTTAGGCAATTTCGTGTTCGATCAGTATCAGCGCGAGGCGACCCAGCACGGCGAGGTTGTCCAGATTTCGTTCTTAGGCAAACAGGTCCTCGCCACGCACGTTATGTACGTGAAGATTACGCCCACTGGGCCAGAACTGGAATGATGTTCAGCCGCCACTAGGAAGCTCAACGTGACCGCCGAATTTGGACCGCATAGCCGAGAGCACCTTTTCCGCAAAGGTATGTTCCTTGCGGGAACGGAAGCGCGTGAAGAGCGCGGAAGCCAGCACTTCCACCGGAACGGCTTCTTCGACAGCGGCGTTGATGGTCCAACGGCCTTCGCCAGAATCCTGTACAAAGCCGGTGAAATTCGAAAGCGTCGGATTCTCCGCCAGAGCCATAGCGGTGAGATCAAGCAACCAGGAACCGACGACGCTGCCACGACGCCACAACTCGGCGATTTCAGGCGCGCTGAGGGTGTATCGCTCGTTTTCCGGCAGTTCCTCGGAATTCTTGTGGACCATCAGATCGAAGCCTTCGGCGTAGGCTTGCATGACGCCGTACTCGATACCGTTGTGCACCATTTTGACGAAGTGCCCCGATCCGGGAGGGCCGGTGCGGAGGTAGCCATATTCCGCCGTGCTATCCAGCCGGTCAAACCCTGGCGTCCGCGGTATGGTCCCCAACCCGGGCGAGAGAGTTTGAAAGATTGGTTCCCATAGCTTGAACGCTTCCTCATCCGCGCCAACCATCAGGCAGTAACCGCGCTCAACGCCCCAAACGCCGCCGCTAGTTCCGGCATCCATATAGTTGATTCCGCGTTTTTTCAACTCGGCGGCGCGCCGGATGTCATCCTTGTAGAAACTGTTCCCGCCGTCAATGATGGTGTCGCCGGTTTCCATAGCATCGGCTAGCGTCTGCACGGTGGCTTCAGTCGCTTTGCCCGCTGGCACCATTACCCAAACGCCTCTAGGCTTCGGAAGTTTCTGCACCAGATCCTGCAGCGAACTCGACCCTTCGGCGCCCTCGCCCACCAATTTCTTAACGTTGTCGGCGCTCAAGTCAAAAACCGTGCATTTGTGGCCGCCCTTTTGCAATCGGCGCACCATGTTCGCGCCCATTCGGCCCAGACCTACCAGCCCAAGTTGCATTCTTCACCTCGATAAGCTATGAATTTACCTGCCGTGCGTAAAGCAGCTTCTAATCTATCGTTTGTGAGACAGCGGCGCGTGCCGCGAGTTTCAAGTGGAGCGTGGATTCTGCTACTTACTGGATTTCTTTTATGCGCCTGTAACCGCGCCCACCGTACGACAATCGCGGTCATTCCTAAAGCGAGCGCCGACATCTTCTGGCAAAGCGTGCATGCCGGGGCGGTCAAAGGAGCGCAGGAAGACCACGTAAATATCGTCTGGGATGGCCCGCCGAATGAGACGGACATCGCGGGTGAGATGCAAATCATGGAAACTATGGTGAATCGGCAGGTAGACGCGATTGCCATTGCGCCTTCGGATCGTTCGGCTTTCAAAATAGCCGTGAATCGCGCGGCCGCTGCGCGCATTCCGGTTGTGATTTACGATTCCGGCCTGGACGGAGGCAATTTCACCAGCTTTGTGGCTACCGACAACTATGCCGGCGGGGCATTGGGTGCGGATCGCATGGGAAAGATTTTGGGTGGGAAGGGCAATATCATCATCATCAAGACCACTCCGGGTGGCGCGTCCACCACAGCCCGTGAAGATGGCTTCCGCCATGAGCTTCAGACGAAGTTTTCGGCTATCCGAATTCTGGATGAACGCTTCGGGATGGCTACCATCGCCGAATCCCTTAAGGTCGCTGAGAACATGCAGACGGCTCACCCGAACCTGAATGGCATCTTCTGTTCGAGTGAGTCTGGTTCGACTGGCGCCGCGCAAGCTGTCAAGGAACGAGGCTCCAAAATAAAGATCGTGGGCTTCGATTCAAGCCCCATACTGATTCAAGAGCTGCAAGCCGGGACCATCGACTCTCTGGTGATCCAAGATCCGTTCAGAATGGGCGAGACCGCGTTAAATGAAGCTGTCAAAGCTGCGAGAGGCGAGAAGATAAGCAAAGAAATTTTTCTCGCACCCCGCCTGATAACAGCCGCCGATCTTAACGACCCTTCCGTGCAGCAACAACTGCACCCCGACTTACAGAAATATTTGGGGTCGGGGTCATAAATCGATACGAGGCAACTATTTCATCGCCCGGATCGGGAGTTATCGCGGTGCTGGCAAAAGTGATGGTCTCATTAGCCAGTGTGTAGTCGATATTCTGTTCCAGCAGTGCACCATTCTTGAACAACTTCAGGCTGGCTCCCGGATTGGGCGCATTTGCCAATTGGAAGCTGGTATTTGTGCCATTTATGGTTCCCGCCGGAGTTTCGGCATCCACAAAACTAGCCGCTGCGCCTGTCCCAGGTATGCGGTAGTAGGCCAGCAATTCGTCTGCTGTCTGCGGCGGCTCGTTGCTGGAAAACGTAATTGCGTTTGCCGTCACAGAATAGTCGAGCCCGTTCATCTGCAGAATGCCATTGCGGTACAGACTCAGGTCGGTGCTCGGCGCCGGAGTATAGGCCAGCGTGAAGGAGACATTGCTGCCGTTGATAGCTCCAGAGGGGATTTCGTCGTCGATGAAATTAGCATTCGTCGTCCCCGGAGCCAAATTGCCCACCGTGGCGCTGAGACTATTTACCGTGTTGGTCAGATTGCTGATCAGCAGATTCAGCCCTTGAGTCACCGCATTGAAAGTAGAAAGCGAAGCGTTGATCGCGTTCAAGTCAGAGGTCAAGCCACTTACTTGGCTAACTGGTATCTGGCCGCTTGTGGTTCCTCCGCCAGGTCCCGAACCGGGTGGGTTCGTCACGATGATCTGGCTTAGTGTCACCGGCGTGGCGCTGGGAGGTACGGCCCACGTTTCGGTCCAAGTGGTTAGTCCGTCGCTGCTGTTGAAGACAGCCTGGTAGTACGCGACCGGCGTGATGTTCGTAGAAGGCGCCAGATCCACAGACAACACGCCGCTTGAGATTCTCACCGAAGTGTTGAACGGCGTTGTGCCGGATGTGCTGGTGCCCCCAGTCCAGGTAATCACCACCGTGCCGTTGAACGGAATCCCGGCGGAGGTGTACACCCTATCTTGAATGGAAGTCAGGCTGCCCTGCGCAAGCGCGCCAAGAGCTGTAAGAACGAAAACGAGTATGTATCGGGTAATTCGCTGCTGAAGTTGCACCATGTGCCTCACGTTGACGTAGTTTGTCGGGCGACTTCAGTGAAGCATGCCGGTAAGCTCCAACGGCTCACATTGGCGCTCGACGCCCGCTTTCAGATCGCGATAAGGTGTTGAAAAGCGGAGCGTTAAAGGAATTCAGTGGAAAACGCGCAAAATTGTGACCGAGTGCGGCGTGCAGCTCATGTCATGTCGGAGAAAAACGTTGTCCCGATCAGTTGCTCCTAGGCTCGATCAGTTTGCCGATCGCACGTACTAAGTCTGCGATGCGTTTGTCAGTCTCTACTGCCAAGTCGTTCAGACGCCGGCGCTGTTGCTCCTGCTCGATATCTCTGCGCTTCGCCTCCGCAGTCAGTGCGTCCAGCCACTCGGCATGCGCTTTGACCTGCTCGGCCATCCGTTTTTCGAGGTGAGCCTGAATCACCATTGCATCTTCGAGGTCGCGGAATTTTCCCCGGATCCGCGTGAGTGCGGCGTCGACGCGCGGGTCCCCAGTTAAAGGAATATCGCCGTTCTCAGGCATCTGTTCCTAGCGTAGCGAGTTTGGAATGGAGCGTGTTCCCCATGTGGAGAACGACATAGCCGCCCCTCGCCTAAATCAGCCGTCCGCCGCTGCGGTCGATGCGCTCTGCCCCAAGGTATGGCTGCAGAGCAGCGGGAACGCGAACGCTGCCATCGCTCTCTTGATAATTCTCCAGAATCGCCACCCAGGTTCGGCCAACAGCCAGGCCGCTTCCATTGAGCGTGTGAACGAAGTCCGGTTTGCCTTTGCCGCCGCGATATCGGATCTGGGCGCGGCGCGCTTGAAACGCTTCGAAATTGGAGCAGGAAGAGATCTCTTTGTATGCGCTCTGCCCGGGAAGCCACACCTCCAGATCGTAGGTCTTGGCAGCACTGAATCCTGTATCGCCCGTGCTGAGAGCGACACGGCGATAGGGAAGTTCCAATCGTTCGAGGATTGTTTCCGCGTTGCGCGTTAGCTTCTCATGCTCTTCGTAACTTTGTTCCGGCCGGGTGAATTTCACCAGTTCCACTTTCTGGAACTGATGCTGTCGGATGATGCCGCGCACATCCCGCCCGTAGGATCCCGCTTCACTCCGAAAACAGGCAGTGTAGGCGCAGAGCGAGATCGGCAAACAGTCTGCATTCAGCATCTCATCACGGAATAGATTGGTGACCGGAACTTCCGCGGTCGGAATCAGCCAAAGATCGGAGCGCTCGCACTTGAACAAATCATCGGCAAACTTCGGCAATTGGCCCGTGCCGTACAGGCTGTCGGAATTGACCAGGAACGGCGGCAACACTTCCTGATAGCCATGCTCGCGTGTATGTATGTCGAGCATGAAGTTAATAAGTGCCCGTTCCAGCCGTGCACCAATTCCCCAATACACGGCGAATCGCGCCCCGGCCACCTTACTCGCCCGTTCCAGGTCCAGAATGCCCAGTTCGGCTCCTAAGTCCCAATGCGCTTTGGGTGGAAATGAAAACTCGCGCGGTGTTCCCCATTTATGCACTTCCTGGTTCGCACGCTCATCCGCGCCCACCGGCACGCTTTCGTGCGGCACATTGGGAACCCGGGCGAGAAAGTCACGGAACTCTTTATCCAGCTCTTCTACTCGCTGATCGAGTTCGGCAATCCGCTCTCCCATCGCGCGGACGCTTTGTTGCCGCTCGGAAGTATCTACACCTTCTTTGCGCGACTTGCCGATCTCCACGGTTGCCTGATTGCGCTCGGCCTTGAGTTGTTCGCTTTCAGTGACTAACTGCCGGCGACGCGTGTCCAAGCTCCCGGAACGCCTGCACATCCAGCGAATATCCGCGAGAAGTCAGGCGCTCCCGAATGGAATCAAGATTATTTCGAAAAAACTGGAGATCGTACATTCGTCAGAAGGCCGCTAGCCCCGTGCACCTAAGAGCGCCGCTCCAGCGGGACCCACTGCTGTCCGTCGGGAAGGCCGGTGTAGTCGGCACGTGGGCGAATCAGCCGATTGTTTCTGTACTGCTCCAGGGTATGTGCGGTCCATCCCGACATGCGGCTCACGGCGAAGATCGGCGTGAAGAGGTCAACCGGTATGCCAAGCGAATAGTAAGTTGAAGCTGAATAGAAATCAACATTCGCGTTCAGACCTTTCATGTCACAAATGGTCTGTTCCACGCGGGAAGATTTCTCGTACAGTTCGATGTGTCCGGTTCGCCTGCCGAGTTCCTGACTCATCTTTTTCAGATGGATGGCGCGTGGATCGAGCACCTTATACACGCGATGGCCGAAACCGGCAATCTTCTTCTTGCTGTTCAGGTCGTCCTTCACGTTCTGGACCGCGTCATCGGCTGACTTCGTAGCCAACAGCATGCGTATGACGTCTTCGTTGGCCCCGCCGTGCAAGGGACCTTTAAGCGCTCCGATGGCTGAGGTCACTGCGGAATAGATATCCGACAGAGTCGCTGCTGTCACGCGCGCAGCGAAGGTGGAAGCGTTCAACTCATGATCGGCGTGGAGGATAAGCGCCACGTCGAACACGCGTTCCATCACCTCGTCGGGCTTTTTGCCCGTCAGCGTGTAGAGGAAGTTCGCCGCATAACCGAGGTTGGGATCGCCAGCGATCACCTGCCGGCCATTACGAACGCTGTCGTAGGCCGTAACCAGCGTGGCCACACGCGCCATCAGCTTGCGCGCTTTCTGTTCGCTCGCCTGAATCGAATTGTCTCGTGCGATCGGATCGTACAAACTCAGCATCGACACGGAAGTGCGCAGCACATCCATCGGCGATGCGTCTTTAGGCACGCTCTTCAAAAACGAGATTATTTCCGATGGCAGTTCGCGCTCCGCCACCAGGGACGATTTCAGTTGCTGAAGTTCGCCGGCGTTCGGTAAACGCCCATTCCACAAAAGGTATATGACCTCTTCGAACGTTGCGTTTTCAGCCAGCGTGTGGATGTTGTAACCGAAATAGCTCAACACACCCTGGTTGCCATCGATATAGCAGATCTTGGAGGTGGTAGCGACTATACCTTCAAGACCTGCGCCTGCACTCGCCATGGAATGTTGTGTCTCCCGCTACGATTCTACAATCCGATGTTTATTTGCAGCCTCGGTCTTCTTCGCCGGTGGTCTCGCGCCAGCGATTGATCAAGTCCTGGCATGCTCCGCGCCAGTTCGGAAAGTGAAACTCAAAGCCGGCATCAAGCAGCCGTTTCGGAATCACGCGCCGGCTTTTCAGGATCAATTCGGTCTCCGTTCGCATGAATACGGCACCCAAACTTAGCGCCCAGGTAGGCGCAGGTAGCCCTACATAGCTGGTGCAGTACGCGCGCCTGAGACTGCACATGAACTCTCGATTCGTCAGCGGACAAGGAGAAGCGATATTCACCGCGCCAGCGAGATCTTCCCGGGCAATCAGGAACTCAATCGCGCGGACGAAGTCAACGTCGTGAGTCCACGAGATGTATTGAGTTCCAGGGCCAGAGGGACCGCCCAAGCCCCACCGCACCAGCCGCAACAGGTGATCGAAGACGCCGCCCGGATCGGGACTCATGGTCATCGCGCTACGCAGCGCCACCTTCCTGGTGTTTGGCGTCTGTGCAGCCAAAAACGTGCGTTCCCAACTGGTCGCCACGTCGATGCTGAAACGCCACGTCTCAGGTGCGCCGGGCTCGTTTCCACCTATCTCACCCGTGGTTTCATCCATGGGCCTATCGACGGCGTGCCGGTAAATGGTTGCCGTGCTGGCATTCATCCACAATCGCGGCGGAGCCTTCGCCTGCGCGATCGCTTGTCCGATTAGCTGGGTTGTAAATATCCGTGAGTTCTTGATCTCACGGCGATTCAGGGCGGTGTACCGACAGTTGACGCTTCGGCCCGCCAGATTGATAACTACATCCGCGCCTTCGATGACCTTCGTCCACGGCCCCATGTCCTGGCCGTTCCAGGTCACTACCGGCCAGTCCGCCGAACACAACGGATGCCGCGCTATGACACTTACTGCATGGCCTTGCTCATGGAAATGCCGCGCCAGGATATTGCCAACCTGACCTGTACCGCCAGGGATGACGATTCGCAAGCGGCGAGCAAGTGCCATGGTGACGTCTTGCAAATGATTGTCCCATGGGTTTCCAGATCCGCCAGTTCAATCAGTACTAAAACAAAAAGCCCCGGAGCCGCAGCTCCGAGGCTTGCAAAGTACCCGTAAAAGAAGGGAGCTTAGCGCTCTCCGAAACTCCAGCCAACCGAGGCGCCGTACTCCGGAACCCAATTGCTGCCGAACTGGAAGAGGTTGTTGACGTAATGCGCATCCACTTGCGGACGGATGAAGAAGTGCTGCGTCGCATAGAACCGGACACCAGCTTCCAAGTGGGTCTGGAAATGGTTCGAGCTCTCTACTGCGGAGCTGCTGCTGGAGCATCCGGCGAAAGCATCGCAATAGGATTGGTTTTCGTAGAACGAAAGCTTCGTGCCACCGATACCGACCTGGAATTCGGGTACAACACGTTTAAACCTGTGTCCCGTCGGCATGATGATCGCGTTGAAATCGTAGAACAGCGGCCGATAGCTGAGGCCCGCGTAGGCGCCCTGTGAGAAACGGAAATCCGTCTCACCGCCAACTCCGATCCACGGCTTGAACATGACATCCGCGCCGAATTTCCCAAACGTGCCCGCCATCTTAGGCGTAGTGAACGGGGAGCCAGTTCCGAACGTGTCGATTCGCTGACCGCTCGAACTATCCATTCCTGTTCCCACCCCTGCAAACACATCGATTCCTGCCTGGGCGTTGGCGAATGTTGTGCCCATAAATAGCGCAACGGCCAATGGAAGTGTGCTTCTCAATAACTTAAACTTAGACATTTTTCTCCTCACTAGTTACTTGTTAGTATCGGTGCAGACCCGTGGTTATTTGGTGTTAGCGCCCCTGAGCACTAACATCTGCACTCACAGATATTCCGATGCGCGAAGGGGCGCATCGGGTTTCAGTAAGTAGCTAATAAGTTGATACTAAGTAACTGTAAGTTGCTGATTTCAGGCAATAGACGGATCGATTGATTCCGCATTAATGCCTAAATCGCTGACCGCTTGCCTTGCCTTTTCCGCATCGAAGCGGCCCCATGCAGCCAGACGCGAGAGCGCCGCAGCCGCGATGCTGGGCGCATCAACCTCGAAGAATCGCCTGAGATGCTCGCGATTCTCGCTACGCCCGAAGCCGTCGGTGCCCAGCGCTGTAAGCCTTCCAGGTAGCCACGGTGTAATTTGATCCGCGACGATTTTCATGTAATCCGTCGCGGCGATGATAGGCATGTCGATATCGCCCAGTATCTGCAGCAGATAGGGCTTGCGCGGAGTCTCGCCCGGATGTAATCTGTTCCAACGGTCGGTCATCAGCGCATCGCGCCGTAACTCGGTGTAACTGGTCACGCTCCAGACATCTGCCGCAACCCCGTAGTTCTCCGCGAGTATTTGCTGAGCTTTTAAAGCTTCGTTGAAAATGGGCCCACTGCCGAACAGAGTTACTCGCGCCTGTCCCTTGTCGGAGCGCTTGTAAGGATAGAAACCGCGTAAGATGCCTTCCCGGATGTGGTCGCCTTCAGGCATGGGCGGTTGCACGTAATTTTCGTTGCAAACAGTTAGATAGTAGAAATGATCTTCATTGTTCTCGTACATGCGGCGGATACCGTCCTGCACGATAACTGCTATCTCATAAGCGTAAGCCGGGTCGTAACTCTTACAGGTGGGCACCACGCTCGATAGCACGTGACTATGCCCGTCATCGTGTTGCAATCCTTCTCCCAGCAACGTGGTGCGTCCCGCGGTGCCTCCGATGAGGAAGCCTTTACCGCGCGAATCGCCGAAGGCCCAAATCAGGTCACCCACTCGCTGGAAGCCGAACATCGAATAGTAAATGAAAAACGGAATCGCCGGAACGCCGACATTCGCATATGCGGTGCCGGCGGCCGTGAACGAAGCCATACCACCGGCTTCCGTGATGCCTTCTTCCAGGATCTGCCCGTTCTGCGCTTCCTTGTAGTACATCAAGACATCACTGTCCACGGGCTTATAAAGCTGCCCGCCTGCGGCGTAGATGCCGCGTTCGCGGAACATCGATTCCATGCCGAATGTGCGTGCTTCGTCCGGAATGATGGGCACCACGTACTTGCCAATCTCCGGCACCTTCAACAGCGCCTTGAGTACTGCCACAAAGGCCGTTGTAGTCGAAGCCTCGCGTCCCCGGGAGCCGCCTAAGGATTCGTGGAATATCTCAAGCGAGGGCGCCTTGATTTGGATCTTTGCCGGCGATCGCTTCGGAAGATATCCGCCCAGCGCTTCTCTGCGCTGCTTCAGGTATTTGATTTCCGCGCTGTCTTCACCCGGGCGCACCAGCGAAATAGAGTTGATCTCTTCCTTCGAAAGGTTCAGATCAAAGCGATTCGCAAGGTAATGTAACTCCTCCTCATTCAGCTTCTTCTGCTGATGCGTGATGTTCTTGCCTTCCCCCGCTTCACCGAGCCCATAGCCCTTCACCGTCTTGAACAGCAATACAGTCGGCTGGCCTTTGTGCTCAACCGCTCGCTTGAACGCGTTGTAAACCTTCACCGGATCGTGACCGCCGCGCCGGAAGCGGGCAATCTGCTCGTCCGTTTTGTCCTCCACCAGCTTCAGCAGTTCGGGATACTTTCCGAAAAATTCCTTGCGCGTATAGGCCCCGCCGCGCGCTTTGAAATTCTGATATTCGCCGTCAACGCACTCTTCCATGCGTTTTAGCAGCAAGCCGCTGGTATCGCGCGTCAGAAGTTCATCCCAATCGCCGCCCCAAACGACTTTGATGACGTTCCAGCCCGCGCCGCGATAAATCCGCTCCAGTTCCTGGATGACGCTGCTGTTGCCGCGCACCGGACCGTCCAAGCGCTGCAGATTGCAATTGATGACGAAAATGAGGTTGTCGAGCTTTTCCCGCGAGGCAATGTGCAGCGCCCCGGTCGATTCCGGCTCGTCCATCTCGCCGTCACCGCAAAATGCAAAAACCCTTCGATCGCTGTGAGGAATTATTTCGCGATTCTCCAGATACCGCAAAAAGCGCGCATTGTAAATCGCATTGAGAGGACCAAGTCCCATCGAGACCGTGGGAAACTGCCAGAAGTCCGGCATCAACCAGGGATGCGGATAGGAAGAAAGACCGGGCTTATCGCGCAACTCATGACGGAAATTCAGCAGATGCGCTTCCGATAAACGGCCTTCCAGAAACGCGCGCGCATACACCCCTGGCGAGGCGTGGCCCTGGTAATAAATCAAGTCGCCCGTCTGCCCGTCTACGCTGCCGCGGAAAAAGTGGTTGAACCCAACTTCGCTGACGGTCGCAAGCGAAGCATAGGTGGAAATGTGGCCACCGATGTTGGGGTCGTACTTATTCGCGCGGACCACCATGGCCGCCGCATTCCACCGGATTAAGCTTTTAATGCTCCGCTCCAATTGCCGATCTCCCGGATACGGTACTTCTTCGTGTACCGGGATGGTATTGACGTAGGGAGTGTTCAGCGTTCCGGTGGTCGCGACGCCGGCCGCGGCAGCCCGTTCGAGCAATTTCTCAATCAGGTAGGAGGCCCGGTCGGGCCCCGCTTCGTCGAGCACCTGTTCCAGCGCTTCCATCCACTCCGACGTTTCCTGCGGATTCAGATCAGTCTGGCGTTCTTCTTTACTTTTGAGCATTTTGAGAGCGTTAAATCTCAACCATACGCCTTCCGGGTCACGGCGCGCAAACGGGGCGAGCAGGCGCGAATAGACAGGCAGGTCAAACCCTGCTGTCCGGGCGGGAACGGTTTCGGCTTACAAAATAATTATCGCCTATTGCTTGCTTTTCATCGCCACGTCAGGCAATCTAAAAGGTTTTCGGAGAACAAACATTCATAGATGAAGGTGCGAGTCCTCTATCACGACCACTGCTTTGATGGGGCAGCATCGGCAGCTTTTATAACGCGATTTTTGCGAGCGCAATTTTATCCTGATGCCGAGTTTCAATATACCGGCCTGGCTCACCGCGCCGATCAGCTTTTCGAAGATAGTCTTTTCGATGGCCAGGTCAACGTCATTGTTGACTTCAAGTACGCAACTCATCCAAATCTGACCTGGTGGTTCGATCATCACCAGAGCGCGTTCTTGAGCCCGGAAGATGCCGAACATTTCCGGCATGACACGTCAGGCCGCAAGTTGCTGGATCCGAGTTATCGTTCCTGTACGAAATTCATTGCGACCATTGTGAAGCGCGACTACGGCTTCGACGCGCCCGATCTGGAAGAACTTGTAACCTGGGCCGATATTGTCGATGGCGCCCTGTATGAAAACGCCGAAGCAGCCGTTGAAATGAATGCGCCCGCAATGAAGTTGACACTCGTCATCGAGGGCAGCAAAGGGCCGAAGATGGTACAGAAGATCCTTCGCCTGATGCAGCAGGAACGCTTGCAAGGAATCATTTGTGAGCCGGAGATTTTGGCCGAATATAGTCGCCTGCATCAGATTCATCTCCGCAACATCGACATCATTCGTGAGGCCGGTTCGTGCGAGGATGGAGTGATTTATTTCGACCTGGTCAAGTACGGCATTGAGGGCTACAACAAATTCATTCCGTACTATCTGTTCCCCGATTCGGCATACACGGTATCGGTGTCCACGTCCAGTTTCCGGACTAAGGTTTCGGTTGGATCAAATCCATGGGTGCGTGAGCCGTTGCAACACAACTTAGCGTCCATTTGCGAACGCTACGGCGGCGGCGGCCATCCCAAGGTGGGGGCCATCAGCTTCCCGATCGGTGCCATTGCGGAAGCGCGCAAAGCGGCGGCTGAAATTCGTGAAGCGTTGAAGCGCTAGACGGCGCCGTGGCTGTGCCCCTCGGCAGCATTGGACTGGATTTCGGAACCACCAACAGTTCCATTGCACTACTCAGGCCGGATGGAAACGTGCAATTGGCGCACTTTCCTTATCTCAGTTCGACGACTGAGTCGTTTCGATCTCTCTTGTATTTGGAGCGCCTGCGCGAAGGCCATCGCAACATCATCAAATCTTGGTCCGGGCCACAAGGAATCGAGCGCTACTTGCAAAGTGACGAGAAGGGCCGACTCATCCAGTCGCTGAAATCGTTTCTATCAAGCCGCAGCTTACAGACCACGGAGATCTTTCGGCCGCTCATTCAAGCTGGAGCAGTTAGTCGCCAATGTCTTGCGCGATATTCGCACTCACGCGGAAAGAGAGTTCGGTGGCTCGATTCAGAGCGCGGTCGTCGGACGCCCCGTACGTTTTGTTGGCGCGGAAACGACCGCCGATGACGACTATGCGGTCGAGCGTCTCACGCGAGCGCTCAATATCGCCGGCTTCCAGAATGTGCTCTTTGAATACGAACCTGTCGCCGCGGCCTACCACTACGAGTCCACGCTGGATCGCGACGAACTTATCATGATCGGCGACTTCGGCGGCGGTACCAGCGACTTCTCGCTGTTGCGTGTTGGGCCTGGTGTCCGGAAGGACGGGGATACACGTTCCGTCATTGGAAACGATGGATTGCCTCTCGCTGGCGATGCCTTCGATGCGCGTATTGTGCGCCACCTGGTCTCGCCCGCGCTGGGTGCCGGGACGGATCTGGATTCGGGCGGCAAACTGCTTCCAGTGCCCACTTGGGTCTATTTCAAACTGGAGCGCTGGCATCATCTCTCGTTTTTGCGCTCGGCTGAGACGCTCGCGATGCTCAAGAGCGTTGCCGCTCAGGCGCTCGAACCCAAGAAGCTTCGCGCTTTGCTTTACCTTGTGCAGCACGATCTCGGATATCAACTGCACCAGGCCGTTCAGCGCGTGAAGGTCACGCTTTCTCACGCGGAGCGGACAGTGTTCCGCTTTTCGCATGGCGACATCGAACTGGAAGAGGAAGTATCGCGCTCCGATTTCGAGCGCTGGATTGCCGACGACCTCCTCGCCATTGAACAGCACGTCACGGGTCTACTTGCCAAAGACCGGAGTGCACGCGCACGATGTCGATCGCGTATTTCTGACGGGTGGATCATCGCTGGTACCAGCCGTGCGCCACATCTTCGAATCGCGCTTTGGCCCGGAGAAGATTCGAACCGGCGATGAATTTACTTCGGTAGCCCGCGGCCTCGCGCTACGTGGAGCCACTTGCTACCATTGCAGCGAATAGGTCATATGCAGTTTACGGCTGTGTACATGAAGGTGCCGGAGGGATACGTAGCCTTTGTGGAAGAATTGCCAGGTGCTAACACACAAGGCGAAACGCTCGAACAGGCGCGCACCAATTTGGAAGAGGCAGTCGGAATGGTGCTGGAAGCGAACCGCGAGATCTCTGAGCAATTTCTACAGGGCGCCGAGGTCATTCGCGAAGCACTGACCGTTCCCGCTGCTTGAAGCGCATCGATCTGGTTCGCCATATCGAACAGAATGGCTGCGAACTCCACCGTGAAGGCGGTAATCACAGCGTCTTTATCAACCCGGGCGACCCGAAGATCATCGGCGGTACCGCGACACCGCGAAATCAACGATTTCCTGGCTCGAAAGATTTGCAGCGACCTGCAAATACCGCGCCCTGCGAAAATACCTTGAGTGCCCGAAGAATGTTCTAGTGTCCGGGCGGCGGAGGTGTCGGCGCTGGCCCACCAATACCAATCAATTCAATCTGGAACACTAACGTCGCACCACCCGGGATCCCCGGTCGGCCCTGATCCCCGTACGCGATACTGGCGGGGCAAACCAGTTGAGCCTTTCCACCAACCTTCATTCGCTGAACACCCTCTGTCCAACACGGAATAACCGAGTTGAGCGCGAACTCGGCAGGTTGATTCCGCGAATACGAGCTGTCGAATTCCGCGCCATCTATAAAAGTGCCGCGATAATTCACCTTCACCGTATCAGTTGCCTTCGGACTCGCGCCCGTACCTGGCGTGATGTCCCGAAAGATCAAACCGGAGGGCATCTTCACTGCGCCTGGCTCTGCCTCCGCTTTCGCCACGTACGCTGCCGCGGCTTGTTTTACCCGCGCCTGCGCGAACCCCTGAATCTTTGGTCCCCACTCGTCGAGTTTGACCGCCGGCTTACCAGCCGCGGCGTCGGCCAGCGCCTTCTCTACCAGTGCTAACTCCGACGGAGAGAGGTTGAACTGCCCAATCGATCGGTAGATGGATAGCCCCAGCGCATAAATTGTCTTTTGATCGTCGGTCATTGGTTGAGCCGGTTTCGCAGCGCTCCTAGAAGCAGTCGAGCTCCTTGTCGCAGTTCTCGGCCTCGTCGTCGGAGAACTCGATGTGGACGTTTGGGCAAGCGCAACAGCCGCCCCGAAAAAAGCCCGCAAAAACAAAACATAGATAACGCACGTGCTCAGGCTAGCATTGGCTCGGCTACCACAGCTTTAAGTTGTCCGAGCAACCAGCTTTTCCAGGTGCTTCGCCAGAATATCCACTTCTATGTTGACGTGCGCGCCTTTACTGTAAGCTCGCAACGTCGTGTGCTCATACGTATGCGGGATGATTGTGAAACTGACGTCGTTGTTTTCAATTTCCGCGACGGTTAAGCTAATGCCGTCTACGGCCAGCGAACCCTTTTCGACAACGTACTTACTGAGCGCTTCCGGAACACGGATTCGCAACCACCAGTTGTCCTCTCCCAGCGCCTCCAGTGAGACGATCTCCGCGGTTCCATCCACATGACCCAGCACGAAGTGACCATCCAAACGGCTGTTTGCCCGCAGCGGCCGTTCCAGGTTCACCAAAGAGCCATCTCGCAGGTCGCCTAAATTCGTGCGTTTCAAAGTTTCCGGTGCAAGATCGGCGGAGAAACGGTTCTCGGCCAGCTCAACCGCAGTGACACAGGTCCCATTTACCGCAATACTCGCGCCCGGCGCGGCATCGGCCAGAACGCGCGAACACGCGACCGTCAGTTTTGCTCCCGCGGCTCCATGCTCCACCTTCTGCACGGTCCCCAACTCTTCCACTATGCCGGTGAACATCTACTCCTTCACCACATACGCCTCAACCGCGAATTCATTAGTTGAGATGGGATGAACGGTCAAACGGTCCAGCACAATCGCATCGGCACGGCGCATTCTTCCCTGTCCCCCGGCAACGGGCATACTCTTGAGCCCACCCAATATTTTCGGCGCGTAGTAGAACAAGACTTTGTCGGCGATACCGGAATCCAGCATCGTCCAATTGACCTTGCTCCCCGCCTCAACCATTAGCGACAGATACTTCTGCTGCGCCAGATACTCCAGCACTTTGCCGGCATCTGTTCGGCCACCTGCCCCGTCGGCAATCAGGACCGGAACGCCCGCGCCCTCGAGCGCTTTTCTTCGCTTCTCGGGCGCGATGGACGTGCCCACCACCAGCACATCGCCTTGCGCGCTCTGAATCATCTTCGAATCAAGCGGAATGCGAAGCTGCGAATCGAGCACCACGCGCAACAGCGGCCGGCTACGCTCCCGCCCCGAACGGTCGGTCAACAGGCAATCGTCTTCTATAACGGTTCCAATGCCGGTCAGAATGGCGTCCGAGTAATGCCGCACCTGCTGCACGTCCGCACGCGCGATTTCGCTGGTGATCCATCCCAAATTGTCTTGCGGCGCAGCGATTTTTCCATCCAACGTGAGAGCCGCTTTCACTGTCACCAAGGGCAGACCCGTTCGCATGAAGTGAACGAACGGCTCATTTAACCGCTCGGCCGCCATCGAGTGCGCGTCATCCTTAATGACTTGTATCCCCGCCCCGCGCAGGCGCTCAAAGCCTCTGCCGCTCACCAGTGGATTGGGATCTTCCATCGGTGCAACCACGCGCGCTACTCCGGCCCGGATGATTGCCTCAACGCAGGGCCCGGTTCGTCCCTCATGCGAACAAGGTTCAAGCGTCACATAGAGCGTGGCGCCGCGCGCCGTGTCGCCTGCCTCGCGCAGCGCCAGGATCTCGGCGTGATCTACGCCTGCCCACGTGTGCGCGCCCCGGCCGATTACGTTTCCGTCCTGCACGACAATAGCGCCCACCGTCGGATTCGGGCTCGTCAAGCCGCGCGCCGTCTCAGCCAGCCGGAGCGCCTCATCCATGTAGGAATCTGTCACGATGCGTCCACTATCCGAACAGCGAATCGACGAACGTCTCGGGCTCGAACGGAAGCAGATCGTCAATCTTCTCGCCCACGCCGACAAAGCGAATCGGCAAGCTGAGCTCACGCGCGATCGCCACCACTACGCCGCCCTTGGCAGTCCCATCCAACTTAGTTAGAATGATGCCCGTCACCCCCGCCGACTCCGTGAATTTCCGCGCCTGTTCCAGCCCGTTCTGCCCGGTGGTTGCGTCCAGCACCAGCCAAACCTCATGCGGCGAACCCGGCACAACACGCTGGCAAGTCCGCCGCATCTTGTCGAGTTCGGCCATCAGATTGTCTTTCGTGTGCAACCGTCCCGCGGTATCGACAATAACGTAATCCACGCCCCGCGCCTTCGCAGCTTGTAACGCGTCGAATACCACCGCGCTGGGATCGGCGCCCGTCTTCTGCCGGATGACATCCACGTTCGCGCGCTGCGCCCACACTTCTAATTGCTCAATAGCCGCTGCGCGAAAAGTGTCCGCCGCGCAAAGCAGCACCTTACGGCCCTCACCTAAGAAGCGATGCGCCAGCTTACCAATCGTCGTGGTCTTTCCGGCGCCATTCACGCCCACCACCATCACCACCGCAGGCGGTGTCGTCACTACCCGAATGGGGTTCTCAGAAGCGCGTAGAACCTGCAGCAACTCTTCGCGAATCAGGTTCTTAATTTCAGCCGCATCGTTCGTCGACTTTCTGTCTATCTGTTGCCGGATACGCTCCAGAATGTCCTGAACCGTGCGCACACCCAGGTCCGCCGTGATGAGCGTGTATTCCAGTTCCTCCAGAAGTTCCGCATCGATCTCCTTCTTGCCCGCGAGCGCATCCTCAATGCGATCCACCAGTCCCGAACGTGTCTTTTGAATGCCGGCCTTGAGCCGGTCCAGCAGGTTCGGCTCGCTAGGGACCGATCCAAAAAGTGTCTGTATTGCCATGTATAAGGAAGATGCGGAAGCGCAGAGCCTCGCGCACTTTTAGCGCGCGCTCTTAACGTTCATTTTAGCTTTCAAGCAGTAATAGGCCGTACTGACGGTAACCCAAAGGGTACCTCTCAGACTGTGCACGGACACACCAGAACACCCATACTTCGAGCATGAGCCCCGCAGTCGAGGTCATCTCGGCACTCCAACCGCCGACCTTGCCGGACGAGCCATCCAACCGCGCCCCGCAACGGGCGTTCTGGATCAAGCTATTTGTCTCGGCTCTTCTGATTGGAATTGCTCTCCAGGTCGCCAATCCGGCGTGGCTCAAAAACATCTTATTCGTTCGGCACGGCAATACGCTTCAAACCGCGTTCACCTTTCTGATTGCCCTCGCTGCGTCCGTCCTCTTGCATGAGTTGGGTCACCTGATCCCCTCTCTATGCTTCGGTTTTAAGGTGTCGCGGATCGTGTTGGGTCCGCTGTGCTTCTTCACCGCCAATGGGAAGTGGAAAGTACGTTACTCACCAAAATGGTTCTCGGCTTCCGTATCTGCATTACCGCCGGATGAGCGCGCCTGGCGTTTCCGTATGCTCCTGGTGATTACAGGCGGACCGATTGCCAGCCTCTGCGCCTTTCTCTACGCCATCCACGGCTTGTCGGGTTGTGGCCCGTCTGCGCCGCAAGCGGAGTTCCTGGCAGATCTCGCTCAGTTGAACCTGTTTATCTTTGTTCTCGGACTCGTTCCCAATTCGCCGCATGCTCCGGTGCGAAATGACGCGCGGCTCTTTCTGACCTTTCTGCAGAACGGAGACCACGCTGAACAAATCAAGCTCTATCACGCAGTCACCCGTCTGCAGGTTGCGGGCGCACGCCCCAGTGACTATCCCAGGGAATTAATTGCGCGGCTTGCGTGTGCAGAAGGTAACTATGACCTGACGCTCTTCAACGCCCTCACGATCTATCTTTGGGCGCTCGACTCCGGCAAAATCTCTACAGCAGACGCTTGGGATCGTCACGCTCTTGCCCTGCTAGAGATACAACCCCTGCGCTTGTCCAACACTGTCCTGATCGAGTCCGCAACGTTCGATATTTTGCATCGAAATCTGCCCGTCTCCGCAGCCCGAAAACTCAGAACAATAGAAATACAGTCGGTCTCCCCTTGGCTGGCTTTGCGCGCTGGAGCGGCGCTGCAGGTCGCCGAATCCGCTTACTCGGATGCCTTAACCACGTTGAGCTCTGCCCGTATGTCACTCCCGGCTGGACTGCCTTACTCGCAATTTGAGCGGAAATTGTTGGACTCCCTCGAACATCTCGCTATGCTCTTGAATTCGCAGAGGATGGTCATGCCCGCCGCCGCTTAGGTCCACCCATCAGCTATTTATCCCTGTCACTCCGCAGCGCTTACTGAAACGATTGGTGCCAAGGTGCTGTCTCAATTAACGAGTGCATCGGAGCGCGACAGCTACAGGCGCCATGAAACAACATGTCCAGGGCAGGTCCAGTGAACACAATCCCGCGTCGCTGGCTGGGTGTTCTCTTTTCTCTTCCGCTCGCATTCAGCCTCCTTTTCTACACCCAGACGCTGGCGACCGAGCAAACAGACGTTAACCTCCTCGCAACGCAGAACCTTGTCTCTTGCGCGGAGCGGTTACACGGGCTAGCGAATGAGGCGCAAGCGGACGAAAGCGGCTTTCTCGCTACCGGCGATCCACGTTACTTGTCGCCGTTTCAGCAAGCCAGGGCCATTCTCCCGACACAGATTCGTTCCTGCGACCGTGCCGCCGACGGCCGGTCGAGCGCCTTGCGTAAACAAGTGGACTACGCAGCCGGATTAGTGCAGAAGCGGTTTGCGGCAGCGGATCGTGTGCTTCAGCTTCAGGAGAAGCAAGGATTCGAGGCGGCCAGTACAGGCCGTGAGAACCGATGAATCGGAATGGACGATGGATCAAATTCGTCTGCGCTTCGGTGAACTCGAACGCAGTCTCGAAGAAGAGCAGTCCAGTCTTCGCGATAAGCAACGCGATCTCACCCGCTCCGCCTATGTCATCTTCAGCTTCGGAACGTTGATTCTGATTGGGGTAATGCTGTGGCTTTATAAAACTCTGCTCTCTTATCTGCACGGGCGCGATGCCGCCAATGTGGAACTGCAGCACGTGAATGCTGAACTCGAGAGCCGCATTGAGGAGCGCACAAAAGATCTCACGCGCGCGAATGAAGAACTGCAGCAGTTCGCCTATGTAGCGAGTCACGATCTTCAGGAACCATTGCGAACCATAACCAGCTTTACGCAATTACTGGAGACGCGTTACAAGGGCCGTCTCGACGAGGATGCGGATGAATTCATTGGCTACATCGTCGCCTCCGCGCGTCGCATGACCGACCTGATTAACGGACTGCTCGCGCTAGGACGTCTGCGGAAATCAGGCCAGGCCACTACGCCCGTTTCGTTCGATGATCTGCTGCGCGAAGCGGAGATCAGCTTGCAAGCTGCGATTCGGGAGAGCAGCGCCGAAATTCAAGGTGATCCTCTTCCAGCGTTGGTTGTGGATAAGGTCCAATTTGCCCAGGTGCTGCAAAATCTTATCTCCAACGCCAT
The DNA here is from genome assembly GCA_963758445.1 of Terriglobia bacterium. Taxonomy (GTDB): domain Bacteria; phylum Acidobacteriota; class Terriglobia; order Bryobacterales; family Bryobacteraceae; genus Bog-105. The sequence continues at coordinate 68,248 of CAVWVR010000019.1, read as the reverse complement.
CAAATATCGGGGTGACAAGCCGCCTCGAATTAGAATTCGAGCACAGCGCGATGCTACTAGCTGGACCTTTTCCGTCGCCGACAACGGGCGCGGTTTCAACCAGGAATTCGCCGAACGGATCTTCGGTCTATTCCAGCGCCTGCACCCTCAGGAGATCGGTGGAACCGGCATGGGACTGTCGATAACGCGCCGCATTCTGGAGCGGCATGGCGGTCGCATTTGGGCGGAGTCGCAGGAAGGCCTAGGATCGACGTTCTTCTTCACCTTGCCGCTAAGCCTCGAAAAAACGCATGCGCCCGAACCAACCGAAGTGGATAACGCGGCTCTAGCCAGCAATCTCTCGGCCAGTAAGTGAAATCCCGGCTAGCCGACTGAAGCGCAGCCAAAAGGTTGGATGGAGTCAGATTCTAGCCTTCCCACGCGATTTTGTAGGAGTACATCCAGTCGTTCATCCGTGCGCCCCAAACACGCGCAAATATGGATATCACGCGATCGCGCATCCATGCCGCTGCAGGAGTAAGCGTTCTCTTTCCATCGCCGCGCCGGCGCGCCTCCGCGATTACCCTCTCCACGCGCCGGCGCCGCTCCTGCATGAACTGTGCGAAAACCTGCTCATAACCCGCGTGTGGATTGCGCAGCAGCTTGCCCAAAGCCATCGCGTCTTCGAGCGCCAACGATGCTCCTTGGCCCGCATGGGGACTGGTGGCGTGTGCGGCATCGCCGATCAGCAGGACGCGATCTTTCGACCATGCAGGGAGCGACGGAACATCATACACTGGGCCCCGGAGGAGTTCAGGGGCGTTCTGCAGAATCGTGGCTACCGGCTGCTGCCACCCCTGATGGCGCCCGAGGAGTTCCTGCCTCAGTTCCTCAGTTGGCCATGATCCGTATTCCTGTTTTTGCGGCTCCTTGTCACGCGAGAGATGACTCCACCAGATCACGGTATCCTGCCTTTGCCGGTCGAAATGACCGTAGCCGAAGAAGCCGTCGCGACCGAAGATCATGTGGACCCGGCACATCTCCCGGCGGTCCGCTGGGACGAGGCTGGGATGCGAGGCAAACCCGCCAACCGTAAACAGGCCGGTGTAGAAAGGCCGCGGGCCCTCCGGAAAAATCAGTTCGCGCGTGCGTGAGTGCACTCCATCCGCGCCGATGAGAAGCGAACCTTCCGCCACAGAGCCATCCTCGAACTCGGCAACGATTCCTGATGCATCGGTCCTCAGGTGACGAAGCCGCTTCTGGTAGAGGACTGGGATGCCGCGGCGTTCTGCTTCGTCCAAAAGCGTCCGATGGACAACTGACCTCGCCATGAGTACAGCGGGAATGCCGTATTTTCTGGCCGGCCCGTTCGGCACGCGCCCCAGTACCTTGCCCTGCTGATTCTCGAATGAAAATTCTTCACTTTCGACGCCTTGCGCGATAAGCTCTGCCGCAATGCCGATCTGTTCCAGCACGCGCATTCCGTTGGGAGCGATCTGCATCCCGCCGCCAATGTCCTCTATCTGGGGGTACGCCTCAAAAATAGTCGAAGCGATACCGGCCTTATTCAGAAATAGCGCTAACGTGGGACCTGCGATGCCGCCGCCGACGATGAGAACATGAGGTTTCATAGTGTGTGGGCTCCTGGCAATAATGACTTAATACGTCACTATCTTAGCTATCAAGATACTTATCTGTCAAGAGAGTTTTAGGATGAAATCAAAATCAACCAGGACACGGCAGGAACTGCTCAGGCGCGTTGGCATGGACCTGGGGCGTGAGCTCAGCGCGCAAACTGTGTTTTTCCACGAAGTTGTAGCCCGCAAGCTGGGACTCAATGCCACCGATACACGGTGCCTGGACCTGATTGCGCGCTCGGGCGGCCAGGTAACCGCAGGCGATCTGGGGAGGGCAACGGGGCTGACGACCGGCGCGGTCACTGGAATTCTCGACCGTCTTGAAGGAGCCGGCATGGTGGAGCGTGTACGTGACGCGAATGATCGGCGCAAGGTTTTTGTTCGGCCCATACCGGAGGCGATGCGACGTGTGGGGCCTTATTACGAAAAGCTGGGAACGGCAATGATGAAACTGGCGTCGAGCTACCAGACGCAGGAACTCGAACTGATCACCGATTTTTTGGAAAGGAATCTTGCGCTGTTGAAAGAACAAGTTGCTGAGCTGTCGTAGAGCGGTCCGAACGGTTGTAGTACGCAGCATTCTTCCGCAATCTCGTAGTTAATGCGCCGCCGCCGCACGCCCCGGCTTCTGCTTCCGCATCATAAAGATCAACGGAATCATGCAACCGAAGGCCACGCCCAGCAGCCAGAAGCAATCGATATACGAAAGCGTCTCCGCCTGCCGCTGCAACGTACGCATAATAAGCGCGTAAGGCCCGTTCCCGCCAGCACTATCTCCGTGTTGAGCAAAAACTCTCTGCGCTGAATGCAGCGCTTGATTGAACTGCGGATTCAATGCCGTCGTGTTTTCGATCAGACGGGCCTGATGAAACTGCGCTCTGCGATCCAGTATCGTCGTCACCAGCGAAATCCCGACACTCCCGCCAATGTTGCGCGCCAGATTGATCAAACCCGACGCGGCATTGTTCTTATCCCTCGGCACAAACGCGTAAGCGGCCGTGTTGATCGGCACGAATAAGAACGCGAGCCCCGCTGCCTGATAGCACCGCGCCAGCACGGCGTATCGATAGCTGATATAAACGTCGAACGTGGTCATGTGGATCAGCGCCAGCGAGGTAATCGCCAGCCCCACTCCAATCAGCCAACGTGCTTCCACCTTCCCCAGCAAAATGCCCACGAATGGCAACAGCGCCATCACCAGCAACCCTCCGGGTGAGATCGCCATCCCGGCATCCGTCGCCGAATACCCCATAACCAGCTGCAGGTATTGCGGAATAAGCACTGTGCTCCCCAGCAAGATGACACCTACCATGAACATCAGGAACGACGATATTCCGAAATTCCTGTTCTTCAACAAACTCAAATCGACAACCGGATCTTTCGTCCTGAATTCCCAATAAATCGCCAGCAGCAGTCCCGCCACCGAGATCAGCGCGCAGGTGCGGATGAAGTTCGACGCCAGCCAGTCGTCGCGTTCGCCTTTATCCAATACGATCTGAAGGAAGCCCAGTCCCAGCGCGATAAAGATGATTCCCCAGTAGTTGACGCGCAGGCTGGTCTTCATGCGCCGCATCCGCTCCTTCACAAAGTAAGGTGGATCGTCCACCATAAAGCTCGTGAGGAAGAGCGACAGGACTCCTACCGGAATGTTGATGAAGAATATCCAGCGCCAGGAGAAATTGTCGGTGATCCATCCACCCAGTGTTGGCCCGATCGCCGGCGCAGTGACAACCGCAATCCCGTAGATCGCGAACGCCATTCCGCGCTGCCTCGGCAAGAATGTATCGGCCAGAATAGCTTGTTCGCTCGGCTGCAGGCCGCCGCCTCCAATGCCTTGCAAAATGCGGAAGAACACCAGAAACCCCAACGTGGGAGCAACGCCGCAAAGAAAAGAACTCAAGGTGAATACGGCAACGCAAACCATATAGAAATGCTTGCGCCCGATGAGGAAAGAAAACCAGCCGCTCAGCGGAAGAATAATTGCATTCGAAACCAGATAAGACGTGAGCACCCAAGTGGCTTCGTCTTCGCTCGCCGAAACGCTTCCGGCAATGTGCGGCAATGCCACATTGGCGATGCTTGTGTCGAGCACCTCCATGAAGCTAGCCAGCGTGACCGTCAGCGCAATCAGCCACGGATTGAAACGTGGACGCCACTGTGGCTCCGCCGCGGCCGCAGCAGCATTGGGTAGCGTGGCGCTTGCCATGTGTGCTTACTGCGCGTTGTTCGTGCCGGAATTTAGAAGGACAGTTGGTGTCACTGACATGCCCGGCAGTAGTGTGTGATCGCGATCCTCGCCCGGTTCCAGAACAATCTTCACCGGCACGCGTTGAACCACTTTGACGTAGTTGCCCGTCGCGTTCTCCGGTGGCAACAGGCTGAATTTAGCTCCCGAAGCGGCGGCGATACTGTCCACGTGTCCCCGATATTTGCGCCCGCCGTATGTGTCCGATTCAATTTCAACCTTCTGTCCCACTCGCATGCTCTTCAACTGTGTCTCTTTGAAGTTCGCAGTCACCCAGATATCATCCAGCGGCACCAGCGACATGATCTGCTGCCCCGGAGAAACTTGCATCCCGGGTTCAGCGCTTTTCCGGCTCACCACTCCATCTACCGGCGCTTTGATGAACGTGTATTTCAGATTCAATTGCGCCTGCTGCAGATCCGCTTGCCGCTGCTGAACCTGCGCTTGCGCCTGCTTAAATCGGGCTTCAGCCACCGCTTGTTGCCGCGCGCGCACTTGCTGGCTTTCCCGCTGTTGCACTTGCGCCGTTGCCAGTCGTGCTCTCGCTTCACCGAGCTGCGCCACTACCTGATCGTAATTGTGCTGCGCCGTCGAAATGTCCGCCTTTGCCGACTCCACTTGCGCCGCATCGGAATCTGCCGCAGCAACCGCCGCATCGAAATCCTGCTTCGAGATTTCGTCCTTCTGTACTAAATCCCGAAAACGCTCCAGGTCCTTCTGCGCCTTTACGTAGTTGGCTTGCCTTTGCTGCAATGTGGCGGTAGCTGAACCAACTTTTGCCCTTGCCGCTTGCACCGCCTGTTGCGCCGATGCAACCGCCGCCTGTGCCTCGTCCACCTGCGTACCGGTCGAACTCACCTGGCTGCTCGTTGTGATCGTCGTGATCGGCACATTCTCTTGCGATTCAGAAGTGCTTGCCTCTGAGGTCTGCAACTGCGCCTGCGCCTGCTGAAAAGCTACCTGATAGTCCGCCGGATCCAGCTTGACAAGCTCCTGTCCCGCATGCACAGGGTTGTTGTCGTTTACCAGGACCTCTAAAATCGTGCCGCCCACTCGGGCGCTGATCGGCACCAGGTGCCCGTCCACCTGCGCATCGTCGGTCGACTCGCGAACAGAGTAGTAAGCGTAGATCGGAATGCCAATGACAATCGCCAGAATCACCAGCGCTAGCAGCACAAATCGAATCGTGCGCTTCCGGCGGCGCTTCTTCGCTGGACTCGGCTGGCTATCCTGCGGCTGATTCTGCGGTGGCTCGTTCTTCTGTTCTTGCTGCTCGTTCGGTTGCTGCTCGTTGGCCATGAAATCTCGTCCTCAACAAGATGGGGCATCGCACAATGCTTTGCCCAAGCTGTGTGTTGTCATGCTGCGCCGCGCTTTTCTGAGAAGCGCGGATAAGGTCTCTTTCTCGTCACCGGTCAGATCCTGAAAAAGCCGTCTGACGTGTTCATAATGGACCGGCATGAATTCATCTAACAGACTTTTCGCCGTTCCTGTAATGCGGGCGTACCGCACCCGCCGATCGCTTTCGTCCACCACTCGCTGCACCCATCCCTTGTCTTGCAAGGAATCGATAAGACCGGTGATGTTGGCCCGGCTCACTAACAGCAACTCGCCCAAATCGTGAAGCTGCATCCCTTCTTCCGGTGCATGACGCAGCAGCAGAAGAATGTTCAAGCTCGATTTAGATAGTCCGTATGCGGCCATATACCGCGCCGAAACTTGATGAAAGACGTCGTACGTGTAAAGCAAATCCAGTCCCATCCGCGTTGAAAGCAGATCGAACCCCGCATAGCTCGGCCCGGCTTGGCTTACGCGCTCGTGATAAAAAGACTCGCGGCGATCCTCCGGCACAATCGTTTGGATTCTGGACCGATAGTAAAGTTCCTAATTATTTTGCCACTCCAGCCTTGTTCAGCATCTAAGAAAAGTCGAGAATGGAACCAATGCGCAGACTGTTATCTATCGCTTCAGTGGGTCTTCTTGCGACGGCCCTTTCGTCGGCCGTCGAACTGCAGGGAATGATCGCCGATTGGAACTGCACCCAGGATATGGTGCGGCAAGGGCGCGAGAAAACCTTGAAGAAACAACGAGGCTGCTCCTTGGCCAAGAACTTTCGTCGTTCAGCATACGGTCTGATCACTGACGAAAAAAAGTTCTACAAGATTGATCCGGCCGACAATGAGCGTGTCATTCAGATTCTGTCGGACTCGCCCGTTAAAGACGGCCTCAAGGTGGTCATATCCGGCGATCTCGACGGAAACACTCTAAAGATCAAGACCATCAGCCTGCTCTGATCGTCTACGACACCGGATCCCCGTGGATCTCTACCGCTTCGTCTTCCGGCGCCAGCGCGGGTTCGGGCAATTTTCCCGTCCAGTTTGCCCATCCCCAAAATATTGCGGTCGTCGAGCTGAGCAACCCTGAGGCGGCTCCAATCGCACGCACGCCGAAGTATTGAGAGGCCGTGCCCGCGCCCAGCATCGACAACAGCATCGTCGACCAACTCATGGTTTCGATCGTGGCGAATACGCGTCCGCGAAACCGGTCCTCTACGTGTCGCAGCAGGTTCGACCAGTTCAACACTGAACTGACTGCAACTGCCGCTCGCGACATTCCCATAAAGAACAAAGCCCAGCCCCAATTCCTCATCTGGCTGAAAACAACATACGCGCCGCCATGCAGCAGATAGCAGAAAAAGACAGTGCGTTTGTACGTCTCAAACTTGATTCGCTTTCCCAGGTAGTTTCCGGTTATCCCGCCCACCAGCAAACCAACTCCCGCGATTCCCCAAAGCTGACCCAGGCCTGCCGCGCCGCGTTTGAACACCAGTTCACTGAAAAGCGTAAACAGCACCTGCGCCGCGCCTCCGCCGCTGGCCCAACCCACGGCAATCAATCCGATGCCCAGGATGAGCGGCGTTTTCGCCATGTAACTAAGCCCCTCGCGATACTCGTGCCAGGGTCGCGCCACCTTGGTTTCGTCCAGCGCTCGCGTGCTTGCGCGAAAGTGCCCGTGCACCGAACGTAGATTAGAGATGCAAAACGCGGAAAAGAAGAAGGAGAGCGAATTGAATACAAACGCGAGTTGATAGCCAAAGTGCGCCACCGTGGTCCCGCCAAAATAGGCGCCCACAGCAAGCGTCATCCAACCTGTAGTCTGAGTAAGCGAATTTGCGGCGTGCAGTTCCTCTTCACTGGCAATCGATGGCAGTATGGCGGATCGTCCGCTGGTGAAAAACGGTGATGCAAGCATCAGCAGAGCGCTCAGCACGTAAAGCAGCCAGAGCTGATTCTGACTGACAGCCAGGATGAACCCAAGCGCAATCACGCCGCGAATCAAATCGCTCGCGATCATGATCCGCTGCCGGTCAAAGCGGTCGAGTAGCACCCCGGCAAACGGACCTATCAACACGGCGGGAATGGCACGCGACAGCATCAACGCTGCGACGACGCCCCCGCTGTGCGTCTTCGCAATGGCAAGACTCAACACCGCTACGTTGTTGAAGTGGTCGCCTGCTTCGCTGACGATCTGTCCAAACCAGGTGAAGCGATAGTTGTGATTGCGCCTGAGGAGCTCAGTGAAGCCCGCCATCAGCCGCTGTCCCGCAACAGTTTGGCCGTTGTAACCGCCTGGCCCAAGTGTCTTTGGGTGTGTTCCGACAAATGCACAATTAATCCGATGACTGTCGTAGGAAGCTGCTTCCGCCCAACCGCGCGCGCTTTGTAAATTTGCTGCGGATCCAATCCCTTCACGCGTTCTTCCGATCCCGCCAGCGCTTCATCCACCAGCTTCAGTAAATCGTCCGTGTCCTCGTCGCCCGCATGTTCGTCCCGCAACGCCCCCAACTGCTCTTCACTTAGTTCGCCTCCCAACAAATACGTCGTCAGGCGATCCACGCTTCCCGCCAAATGCTTCAAATGGAAGCCCACGGATGCACCGCCGCACCTGCGCCACACCTGCTCGCGCGTGAGGCCCGCAACATGCCGCGCCAGGTCTTCACGGACCTGCGCAAAACTGAAGAACACCGGCTGAATCAGTGGGTGCAAGCCGTCGAGCGGCCCGCGCAGCCACGCTTCAGGAACTGCTTCATGCACTGCTATTTCTCGCCGCTAACGCATGTTCCCCGTATGCCCGAGCGAGTAACGCCCCGGTTGCGGGTACACGCACAGACCGTGCGGTGATTCTCCTACTTTGATTCGAGCCTTCAGGTTTCCGTTAGTCGTATCAAAAACGTACACCTCGCTGTTATAGCGTCCGCTCAACCACAGCGACTTCCCATCCACGGAAACTCCGCCCATGTCCGGACTGCCACCGCCCGGAATCGTCCACTTCGCAATCAGCTTTTGGGTGGCAAGATCCAACACCGAAACCGATCCCTCCCCACGATTAGAAATGTACAGAACCTTCGCATCACGGCTGAAGTAAAGTCCATGCGCGCCCTTCCCCGTAGGAATGAAATTCACCTGCTTGAAGCTATCCCCGTCGATCACATGTATGCCGTGCGTATCCATGTTGGCGACGTAGAACAGTTTGCCGTCGGGAGCAATCCGGCAATCTTGCGGCATGCCTCTAGGACTCAGCGGCAGATGCGCCAGCACCTTCTGCGCCGCGACGTCCACCTTTATCAGCTCACTCGAAAATTCGCAGGTCGCAATCATGTAACGGCCGTCGATTGAGAAATCGGCATGGTTTACACCCTTGCAATCCACTGGCACGCGATTGACCACCTTCATCGTCTGCGCATCACGAAAATCAATACGCTTCTCACGCTCCGCCATAACAATCGCGTACTTGCCGTCCGGCGTGTAATACATGTTGTACGGATCGTCAATGCGAATCGTCTCCCCCTCTTTGCCCGTCGCGGGGTCGATCATCGTCAGCTGATCTCCCATGTCCTGCGCGACCCAAAGCTTCTTCAGATCCCAGGACGGCACCACGTGCTCCGGCACCAGCGCCCCTTTGCCATGCCTCGGTAGCGCGAAATGCCCGATGATCTTGTAAGTGTCCGGATCGATAATGTCGACGCTGTCGCTCTTAGAATTCGGGACGTACACGCGCGCGGGAAAATTCTTCACCGTGGCACTCAACATGCCTTTGCCCGCATCGGAGTAAAGATTATTTGGATTGCTAACGGCCGGCATTCCGGGCAGCACATTCACCTGCGTGCCGGACGCTCCATGACCAAAGTGCGCGGTTACCATCGCAGCCACGGCAAGCACGGCCGCACCACGAGCTAATCGGGTCGAAGTACTCATGACTATACGTAGAGTAACGCGTCGTTCTTTCTTCTCATTCACTCCCATTTTCCAGTACAATTTCAATTAGAAATGTTGCGGACGGAAGACAGCGAGACGGAAATCCTCTTGGGAAACAAACAACTGCTCGGCATCTTCTTTGTGGTTGCGATTCTGCTCGGCGTCGCCTTCTATGGCGGCTACATGGTCGGCAAGGCTGCGCCCGCGAAGAAGGCCGCTACCGCTACATCCACGCAGGAAACGGCCTCCTCGCAAGCCGCTCCCGCAACCGGCACCAGCACCGGTGGGGAAACCCACACCATAGCTGGCGACACGTCTACTAATCCAACCGACGCAACCGAGCCGGACACGACTACTGCTGAACCGCCGCTGGGCGCACCCAAGCACAAGAAGCCTCAACCGGCGCCAGAAGCGGCGACTTCCACTTCCGTGGAGCCTCGGCCTCTTAGACCAAGCGGATCATTCGCGCCCGAACCGGGCGAACAATTCCTTCAAGTAGCTGCTGTGGGACGCGATGAAGCGTTAGGTGTCGCGGACGTGCTCCACGCCAAAGGTTTTCAGGCGCACGCTGTTCCCAAGCCAGGAAACCCGAAGATCTATCGCGTTCTCATCGGCCCTGTGCGAGATGCCGGCGATCTATCCACCACTCGTGACGCGCTCCGAAAAACCGGCTTCCGCGAAGTCATCGTCCAAAAATACTAAGACGCCCATCCCCTGGCCCAATACCAACTCCTCCGGCGGACCCTCCGAAATCCGCTAGGCTGAAAGTGAGATGGCGGAGGAAAATGGAAACTATGACTGGAATGAGCGCATGCGGCGTTTGGAGGACGCCATCGATCGCAACTGGCAGGACCACGAGCGGATTGACCGCAACATTGAAGGGCTCCGGGCGAGCATGGTCGCGCAGAAGGAGAACGTCGACAAGTTACTCGCGGCTCTCCGCGACCTTATCGACCGCATTCCCCCGGAGAATCTGCGTTAGTCTGCCGTTCCGTCCCACCGCCAACCCAACACCAACCCCGAAATCCGTTTGTTGTCGTTCGGAAACGCCCCGAAACAACCCTCACCACTGAATCGTCTGCCCCGGCTCCATCGTCAGCACCTGAATCCCGTCCTTTTGCAGTTTCTCCGCCAATTCTTCCGGTCGTCCCGTTAGAACCGGAAAAGTCCCATAATGCATGGGGATCACTTGCCTCACTCCCAGCATCCGTGCGGCGTGCGCCGCCTGGTGCGGGTCCATTGTGAAATGATCCCCAATCGGCAGAAACGCCAATTCGGGCGTATAGAACTCACCAATCATCTTCATGTCCCCGAAAAGCGCAGTGTCACCAGCGAAATACGCTGTGCGCCCATCCTTAAAGGTGAGAACGTATCCCGCAGCCTCGCCGCCGTACAACAACTCGCTGCCATCCTTGATCGAACAGCTATGCAGCGCGTGCGTCATCGACAGCTTCACGAACCCGAGGTCCACCGTCCCGCCCTTGTTGATGCCGACGGTATTCTTTACGCCCTCCTTTTCTAACCACGCCGCGGTCTCAAAGATCGCGATCACTTTCGGCTTAAACTTCTTCGCTAGCGGGATCACATCGTTAATGTGGTCAAAATGCGCGTGCGTCACCGCGATCGCATCCACCTTCTCAATCTTGTAATCTTTCGGGTGCTTCGGATTGCCTTCCAGCCAGGGATCCAGAATCAGAACCTCTCCGGTCTCAAATCGAAGCTCAAAAGTTGAATGGCCAAGCCATGTTATTTGTGTCATCGCGACCTGTTAGATGCTGTTGTGGATTTGGCTGGTACATCAATGCCGTCGCCGATCTTCGCAATTCCTGGAATCGAAACCGGCAGCTTACCCGAAATGGCTGTTTCGCCTAAAATGGCGCGGGCCGCGGCAATTTCTGAACTTTCGGCACTACTGAATGTTGCCGCATAGGCCGCAACCTTGGGAAAGTTTCGCAACAAATACGGATTGCCCAGGGAGATCAGAGCCACCGGCGCGGGCCCGCCAATCAGTGCATTCAGAAAATTGTTCAACCCTCCCTCCAGAGCAACGCTGCCGCGGTTAGCGGCCACAGTGACAAAAGCCGCAACATAGATTTGTTTACATTGCCCGGCATCCGTTGCCATTGCCGTCAGCACGCTGTCCTGCGTCAACGAATTCGCCAGGTAAATTTTCACGTTGGCGCTGGCCCGGTTCAACTCATGCACAATGGTCTGCCCGCGTTGCGAAAACTGCCCTTCGCTCATCACCACCAGGCACGATCCGCCGGGCTGCGGCATCGGAAACAATTGCTTGTCGTCCTTCACCAGCGTCAGCCCTTTCTCCGCCACGCGCGTCGCCAGCGCATCCAACTTCGGATCTTTAATCTCATCGCTGATCGCATCCAGATTCACAGCCCGGTTCTTCATCAGCCCCATGCGCTGTTTCGCCGCCAGGACCTTTGCGGCGCTCATATTGATGCGGCTCATGCTGATACGCCCGCTCTGTACCGCCGCTTCCAACGCGCGTATACAAGCTGCCGGATCGGTGGGCATCAGCAGCACATCGGCGCCCGCTTCAACCGCCCGCACCGCCGCTTCCCCTTGTGTATATAGCGATGCGATTCCTTCCATCTCCAGCGCATCCGTAACTATCAGTCCCTTGAATCCCATTTCGTCCCGCAACAGTCCGGTCAGTACGTGTCGCGAAACGGTCGCCGGTATCGCGTTAGGTTCAAACGCCGGCACAGCCATATGCGCCGTCATAATCGAATCCACTCCGTGCGCGATCGCCGCCCGAAACGGTACTAATTCAAGCGACTCTATTCGCTCTTTCGGCTGATCCAGCTTCGCTAATTGCATGTGACTGTCTTCGGCTGTATCTCCATGGCCCGGAAAATGTTTCGCTGTCACCAGCACGTAATTGCTGGGCACGGAATGCGCCCCGTCAACAAACGCTCCGACATGCTCGGCTACCGCTTGCGGGTCTTCTCCGAACGAGCGCGTATTGATAATCGGATTGTCCGGATTGTTGTTGACATCCGCATCTGGTGCGAACACCCAGTTGAAGCCCATCGCCCGAGCCTCTCGCGCTGTGGCCGCGCCCAGTTCACGTGTTGCGGAAAGATCGCGCGCGGCGCCGAACGCCATCATGTAGGGAAACCGTGCCGTCTCCGCTACCCGCATGCTGGCCCCTCGCTCAAAGTCGGAAGCCACGAACAGTGGCACTTTCGCCTGGCGCTGCAGATGATTGATCAGCGCAGCCGCTTCGAATGGCTGCACCGGAATCACGTTGCCATCGCGAATTCGTCCTGCGACGATGAACCCGCCGACGTGATCGTCACGGATCCAGTGCATGAAACGTTCATACTCGGCGTTCCGCGAAGGAGGATAGTCCCCGTAGCCCCGAACCACAATCAGCTGTGCAATGCGGTCGTGCAGCGAGAGGGCGCGCAACAACGGGGATCCTGCCGCAGCCGGACTAGTCGTATTCCTTCTGGGTTTCACAGCATGCTGTGCGAAAGCCGCTGCTGTGAAAGAAGACAAACACACGGCGGCGCAGGCCGCACGACGAAAGCGCGATATCATCCTCCCCCAATATAGGGGAGCGTTTCACGTTCCGGAATTAGAATTCGGCAATCTCCCACGCGGACCTTGCGACCGCGCCGGTTTGCGCGGCGGCTGCAGCAACCGCTTGGTGTGGCGAATCAGATTCGCTACTTCTTGCGAACTTTTTTGAATCACCACGTTCGCTCCCGTGGCGGCAGCATTTAATCCCAGGCTCTCGGCAAATCCCGTAAGCAGAATAATTGGCTTTTCGAATTTTCGTTCCCGCAGTGTTGCAATTAGCTCCACTCCGTCCATCGGTTCCATCTTGAAATCGGTAATGAGCAGATCGAAATCCTGCTCGGCCGCAAGGGTTAATGCATCCACGCCACAATGCGCCGACACAACGATATAGCCCAACTCTTCCAGCAGCGAACGGCGCGCTTCTACTCCGTAGACGTTATCGTCCACTAGAAGTATATGTATGGATTTCGAAACGCGTTCCGGTGAGACTGTTGGCATCAAGACCACCAGAACGTAACAAACCTGGCAAGAACTGTCAACGACCCGCTATCGAATACAAAAAGCACTACATCGAGTGCTTGACAGCGGCTCCGGAATGCGGAACATCTGCTACTCCACTTCCCGCGGCGCCTTGTATCCCGCCTTTGCGAGTATTTGATATTTTATGTTCTTGCCTTTTTGGTTTTGCATGCGCAATGGCTCGTTACTCTCGGGATTAATCAGCTCAACCTTGATGCGGCGGAATTTTCCATCTTTCGCGGTGTTGGTCGGGTGATAAGAAAGCGAGTACTGATTGCGCATTGCAAACTCAATTTGCCGGAAAACCTCCGGGTACTCTCCAATAAATCGCGGGAAAAAAGACATGCCGCCCGTCTCTTTCGCGAACGTCCTCATCTCGTTATCGGCCTGCAGATAAGTCATGTCTGTCATAGGCGACATGCCGCGGCTCTCCGCCATAATGCGTGCAATCTGCAGAATGCTGATGGTGTAGATGGGCACGCCCGATTCCTGCAAAGACTTGCGCGCCGTGTCGAAAGTGATCTTGCTGAACGTATCCAGACCCGTGCCCAGCAGGAGAATTGCCTTGCGTCCTTCTATGCCCGACATCCGATCGGACATATCGGTCAACGCATCGAACACGTTCGACTCGCTAAAGCCCGGAATGCGCAGCAAGCCAAGCGCTTGTTCCGCCTTGCGCTTATCGGGCGAAAAGTCGGAAAGGATCGTCGATCGCAGGTCGTACTCTACAACCGCCACATTGTCGTCCGGTTTCAGCGTGGATAAAAATCCGTAGGAAGCCTGCAGCGTCTCGTACCAACCCTGGCTCCAGAACTGTTGAAAGCGTCCGCTGAATTCAATCAGCATGCAGATCGTGATCGGCGCGTCGCCCAGCCCGAACTGGCTGACCTGTTGCGGCACTCCGTCTTCCAGAACCCGAAACTTGTCGCGTGTGATACCCGGTATGAAATTGTTGTGATCGTCCAGAATCGATACGTCCACATTCACGGTCGTGGCATTCGATCGGAAGGTCGGCGTATCCGCCGGCGGTATCTTCGATTTCTTATATTCCGAAGGAATGGGCGCCTGATCCTGCGGCGGTGTCGTGTCCGTCACCGGTTTCTTCGGTTTTGCAACCGAGTCGGTGCTCTGTGGCGCCTGCGGAGTCTCTTGCGCACGTGAGTGTAATGGGGCAATGGCGAGTACTGCGCACGCAATCGCCAAGCCTGCGGCGCCCGCCGAAATGCAACGATGCTTCATTTCTTAAACCCTAAGAAGTCCGTCTATTAGTTAGTGGACCCAGCGGTCCTTTTTGGAGTCTTGCTTCTTCAGATATACTTCAAACTTCTTCTTCGCGCGGCGTAGCTTCCATTCCTTATAACCCGCCACGATCGGTTGCCTGATCTGCAAACGCAAACGCTTGCCTCGCAGCAACAGATATCCCGTGACCATTCCGCCCAGATTCGCCAGAACCGCTACACCTTGCCCCTTCGACTGCATCGTCGAGGAATAAGACTGCAGCAGCACCACCACCGCAATGATCATCACGAAATACTTCGACTTCATCGGAATGAGGAAGCCGAACAACATCGTCTGATCCGGAAACATCACGGCGTAGCCCGCTAAGAGACCTAAGACGGCTCCCGATGATCCTTCGGTTGCAACATCTGTTCCGCCGAAAATGTATGCGGCAACAATCACTGTCAGGGCTGCGCAAACTCCACAGATCAGATAGAATCGTATGAATTTAGGCGTACCCCACAGCCGTTCCATCGCCGCCCCGAACATCCACAACGCGAGCATGTTCCACACCAGCTGCCACATGCTGGCATGCAGGAACATGTACGTCACGGGCTGCCAGAGCGCGAGTCTCTGTACAACTTGATATGGAAGCAGTCTGAAGTCGTCGAAAATGGGAGCGGCGCTGGTTGTACGCAACAAAAACCAGGCCAGGAAGATGGCGCAATTAACGATCAGCAGCCATTTTAGGCCCGAAGGGAACCGATTCGAAGGAAGATACCGATTCACGTACGGACGCGAACTGAACGACATCGATGGAAGGGAATTCCTGAATTGAGAATAACAGAACAACCCGCCTCGCGTGAGCTGGGCTCACCCCAATTACTGGATTTCTTCGGGCTGTGTGTGCCGCCGCAAAATCGTCGCAGCCGAATTGATGAGGATAGCGAAGCCTAACCAGATTAGCCAATTGGATAGCGGCCCGTTCTGGAAAACAAACGTGTCGGTCCATCCCAGGTTATTCGCCAAACTCCAAAAGGCGAAAACATACGCGGAGAATACAGCTGGCCCCATCAGTGCGGACAACAACGCGCCAAACTGCTGGGCAGTATCAGTCGCCCAGATCCCTACATTTCGTGTGCCCGTACTGATTGTCTGCAGCAGCCCAACCGTCCAGATTCTCGCCGGTTCAACTCGAACCGTTATTGCCGTTGCCGTATTTCTGCCCTCAGCCATTCATAACCCCGCTGCATTTCTGATGCACGTCAAATGCCGAAGGTTGCGCAGCTCTGGATTGTTATTTCGCAGCTACTTATACAGGACCCAACCTGATCCATGCGGGGCAGGGTTGTGTAAAAAATGCGGTCACCACCGCGAAATTGCCCGTCATCAATTAGTTACAAAAGGGCGGTGTAAAGTGTTGAAGAACGAATAAAATGCGCAAAATAAAAATCGCCATCATCGGCACCGGCTTCATGGGTAAGGTACACGCAGAAAACGTACGCCGTTTGGGCAACGTGGAGATCGCTGCTGTGGTCGGCAGCCGGCCCGAAACTGCCCGCAAGTTCGCCGAAATCTTCTCGATTCCGTTTGAAACGTCAAACCTTAAGGATGTTTTAGAAAATCCGGACATCGAAGCCGTCCACGTATGCACGCCCAACGTCGATCACTTCCCTATGTCCTTAGCCGCGATCAAAGCTGGGAAAGCGGTCCTTTGTGAAAAACCCTTAACTATGGATGTCGCTGAAGCACGCGAACTGGTGGAAGCGGCGCAATCCAGAAATGCAGTCAACGCCGTTCAGCACAACTTGCGCTACTACCCCGTAGTGCAGCAGATCCGGCAGATGGTCGCCCACGGAGATATAGGAGAAGTTCTCATTGCCCAAGGGACCTACTCGCAAGATTGGCTACTCTACGACACGGATTGGAATTGGCGTCTGCAAGCGAAGGAGAATGGCAAGCTGCGCGTAATGGGCGATATTGGATCCCACTGGATGGACATGGTCCAGCACATTACCGGGTTGTCCATCTCAGCGGTGTGCGCCGACCTCACCACGTTCCACAAAGAACGCAAGCGCCCCAAGGGATCAGTCGAAACGTTCTCCGGCAAAAAAGCAGTAGCCGTCGATTACGAAAGCTTCCCTGTCGATACGGAAGATTTCGGGATGGTCATGCTCCGCCTCGGTGACCGCGCCCGTGGCGCATTCACGGTCAGCCAAATGTCCGCCGGTTGCAAGAATCGATTTACCTTCGACATCTTCGGCACCAAAGCCGGGCTCTCTTGGAATCAGGAGCAGCCCGATACGCTCTGGATCGGCCATCGCAACGAACCAAACCAGATCATGATTAAGGATGGATCGCTATTCTATCCCGAAGCCGCGGCCTTCGCCGATCTTCCCGGCGGCCACAGCGAAGGCTACGATGATTCGCACAAACAGCTCTTCAAGCGTTTCTACGCCAAAGTCGCCGACCCCAACGCGCCCATCGATTACCCGACCTTTGAAGACGGCTTGCGCGGCATGATCCTTCTCTCAAAGGTCTCCGAAAGCGCCGCCCATCAAGCCTGGATCAACGTGTAGCTCAAACGATCTTCCCAGGGAAATAGGAGACTCAGGTAAAAGCTTCCCCCGAGCGCCACCCACACCTGCATCATGCACCGCCACCGATCGCGCGGCGGAGGCGTGCCTGTAGCGCGATTTTGTCACATCCGGTATCAGCTTACGACCGACGTACAGAACGCGCAGCGGCGAGCGCCAATCGGTATCGTGCTGAGACATTCCGTACAGCTCTTCGTTGTCGGATCGGGTGGGGCTTGACCTCTTGCAACTCGAGCCTGCAGGGTATTCACCGGCAACACGACGAAGAAGTAAACGGCCGCCGCAACAGAAATAAATGCGAAGACCGCGTTGATGAAATCTCCAATCAGCGAACTTACTACCATTCACCGTGAAGTAGATTGCGGAGAAATCAGGCTTCCCTACGATAGCAGCGATGATCGGAGTAATCAGATCCTTCACCATGGCAGTGACCACCGCCCCAAAAGCAGCGCCGATGACTACCGCAACCGCGAGGTCAATCACATTACCCCGCATTAAGAACTTCTTAAATCCTTTCAACGTCACTCTCCTATTCGTTCTTGTTATTGGCTACCTGAGAATCGTACCTCACTCCTTAGATGATCAAAAAAGCCTCCTTGCCGATAAGTTCTGCGGAGGCGGCTGTTACGAAACTTATCAGACATACATCTTCCGTAAGTACAGTGGATACCAAGAAACTTACGCTACGGGAACGTCGTTTATACGTCACCTTAGCGATTGTTCTTTCGCTCAATCTAACGGTCATCTGCGGTGCGTTGACGTTCTTTAGTCTGCTTGCGGTGAAGTAGCCACTGTCCTCAAAGGCAGCGATCACGATACCAGACGCCGCAATCCACGTTTGCCCGGAAGAATTCCGGAATCAGGAAGAATTCCGGAATCATGGTGACTGTCGCGAAATTATGTGACTGGTCGATAATTGTATAGATCCTGGACGGAAGCCCGCCTGAAGGCACGGTCTACGCGCGACCATGGCTTCAGCACGCATTCGCCTCGCCGAGAATGTAGCGGTTCGGTTCGGACGGGGGAGAACGGGTGAGGTCAACTAACGAATTCCGGTTTTTGATGTGCCCTCCGCATCACTTTGGTATTGAGTACGAAATCAATCCTTGGATGCACGGGCAGATAAAAGCCGCCGACCAGGAGCTTGCATCGCGCCAGTGGACGCGCTTTCACGCGCTGATGAGCGACTACGCGAACGTGGCGCTCATGCCCGCCGTTAGCGGGTTGCCCGACCTGGTGTTCACCGCTAACGCGGCTTTAGTGTTTAACCAGACGGCGGTGCTTAGCAGTTTTCGCTGCCCGGAACGGCAACCGGAGGCACATTACTACGCCGAGTGGCTGTCGGCAGACGGCTTCCAGGTTAAGAACTTACCTTCGGGAACACTGTTCGAGGGCGCAGGAGACGCTTTGTTCGATCGCGGCAGCAAACCATTGCTGTGGTTTGGGCATGGATACAGGTCCGATAGTGCGGCCTCGCCACATCTGCAGAACTCCATTGGGGTAGAGGTGCAACAACTGCGCCTATGCGATCCGCGCTTCTATCATCTCGACACCTGTTTCTGCCCGCTAGAGGGAGGTTATCTCCTCTACTACCCCGCGGCCTTCGATAGGCAGGCAAACACCGCGATAGAGTCTCGTGTTTCCCCTGAGCGAAGATTCGCTGTCAGTGAAGAGGATGCCGTTCACTTCGCTTGCAATGCGGTGAATATCGGAAAGAAGGTCATACTCAATTACGCAACACGCGAGTTGGCGGCATGGCTGGTCTCACACGGTTTCGAGGTCAGTCGAACGCTTATGTCGGAATTCATCAAGGCCGGAGGCTCCACGAAGTGCCTGTCGCTGCGGCTCAATGAATGCTGATAGATGGTTGGAGCCCGGTGCCCTACTTAGCTGAGAAGGCCAGGAGTACGTTCCCTGGCATGCCGCCCCACTGGCCATAACCCGAGTTGACAAAGATCATGCCGTCCGCCACTGCTGGACCGGCAACATCAATCGAGCCTCCACGCGCGGCTTTGCTGTTTACGGTGTCAAAGTCGCGCGCCGTGTCGGTGTCCCACAAAACTTTGCCGGTGGCCGCCGAATAGGCGCGCAGATGTCCGTCAACTGAGCCCGATAAAACTACGCCGGGCATCACGCTGACAGCGGCAGATTGGGCCGGCGAGCAGTCTGTTCGCGACGCGGCGCAAGGTGTTGCCGGCGTGCTCCAAATGAGTTTTCCAGTTCTGACATCAAGCGCGTGCAGTCCGCCTCCCTTCTTCGGGTCCAGCACCAGCCGGTAGCCTCGCGGCGATTTCGGATCCGCCACTCCGCTAAGCCCAATATCAGAGACGGCCACATAGACCTTCTCTCCATCGGATGCCGAACCCCATTGGCTGCCCCCTAACGCGCCACCCTCCCCAACGCGCGTCTGCCAGACGGTCTTGCCCTTTTCATCGGGATCAATCGCATACACCATGCCTGATTTTTGAGCGATAAGCAGCAGTCGCTTACCCGCGGCGAGGCTGAGCAAAATCGGCGGCTGACCGAAATCCGAGTCGCGGCCGTGCGCCTCTGGGCAATTACCGGGGACTGGAACGGAGCACCCGTTGTTGTAGACGTCATTTTCGGTAAGCTGCGCCGACCACAGCAACTTTCCCGTTTTCAGATCTAGCGCGAGAACGGCGTCGCTGCTGCTCGTCGCCGGTTCCGAATAATTGTCTCCGGTACCGACATACAAAACACCCAACTGTTCATCGATGGTTGGAGTCGACCACACACCGGCTCCCGATGGCCCGAACTGTTGCGTTCCCGCAGCGCTCTTGTGCGTAGGTTGGGCATTTTCCGGAATGGTGAAGGTTTGCCAGATCTTGTCTCCGGTCCCGGCATCAAGCGCCACCACGCTGCCGCGGAATGTGCAGCACTGGAATTTCGGATCACCGGCCAGTGCCTCTTCGAAAGATGAGAACGATTCGTACACAACGCCTTTATAGAAGCGGGGTGTGGCCGTGGCGAGCGCGGAGTAATGATCTACCGGTCGAACCTTCCAGATCAACGCACCGGTTTGAGCGTTTACCGCGTACACACTTGCACCGGTATCGCCGAAGAATACCGCGGCCGTGCCCTTCGATTCGCCCAGGCTGACGCCGCCGCGAATGCCCGAAGCGGCGCGGAACCCCCAGCGCGTACAGCCGGAATCAGCATCTAGCGCGTAAAGCACCCCGGTCATACTGCCAATGAAAACGCGCCCTCCCGCAACCGCAGGCTGCGATCGCGCCTCGGTGATGTCGCCCAAATTGAAAGCCCATTTGAGCTTGAGTTTCGGAAGATCGTCAGCTTTCAAACCGGCCGCGGCTGCTTCCTGAAATCGCGAGTTTGTGATGCTTATGCTCCATCCGTTCCATTGCGGCGTGTTCGCGCCGCACTGAAATGCCCACTCGTTCTTACATGTCGCAGTCGAGATCCGCCGCAGACGCATGCGAGTCGCCGCTTGGGCCGACATAGCTGATGAGAGCTAGAATCTCGCCGGTGGAAAGACCTTGTGCCTGCGTCTTCATGGTTCCACTCGTTAAGGCACGATAGATCGCCTCACCGCTCTTCTCTTTGATCGCGCTTAGGGCAGGAACGCGGGGTCCGGGGTTGTCGTGACAGGAAGCGCAACGTTGCTTGTAGATCCCAGCCCCATCTTGGGCCGGAAGCGCGGACGCCATCAGTGCAAACAGACACACGTATCTCATAGGACTTCCCTTCGATTTTTCTGTTGACGCTAACTAAACGAAATCACGTTTTCTTGATTGAAGGAAAAACGTGAGACCCACGGCCAGAACAATTATTCCTAGCTCGACGGACAGGACGCGCAGCACAGCCGGACTCCAGACCGCTACCCGACCGGTCCAGTTGGCCGTCAACGATGGTGTCCGAGATAGCAAGTACCACGTGACTCCATACGATGAGTTGCACAGCAAGGTCGCCGCAATTCCCCATCCCTCGGATTCGCCCACAAGGGCCGTTCCGAAGATGATGCAAAAACCAACAACGGGCAGTAAAGCCAAAATTAAGGCCATGGGGAGCGCGCCGTGCGGAAGAAGGTTGCGCGTTGTGATCAGAACAAAGGCGGCGATCAGCAGCCCGAGCCAGGGAACAAGAAACATCGCCAGCGTGGAGACGGCCTTGGCGGCAGTGTACTGCACCGCAGACACAGGCAGGCTCATAACAAAGGCCAGAGTCTGCTTCTTTCTTTCGTTAACGATCGCGGAGATCGGCAGCATGCTACCGAGCACAATGATGGCCACGAAGAACCACACACTCCCGAGTACGAGGGGAACTTCGCCGCCGCGCTGCAGTACCGCTAAGGCAAGCAAGCCGACCGCAATCGTGAGCCAGATCTGCAGGCGATGGAGCCGCCAGTCTTTCAGAATGAGATGACCAATCACTGAACCCTTCAAACCTCTACCTCCTCGCGGCTGTGCTCGACATTTGCGACGAAAATTTCTTCCAGCGTCATATTCTCAATGCATTGAACCCGGGCGCCGGTGCTTTCATAAGCGTTGGCCAGATCGGGGACGAAGGCGTTGGCCGTTGCCACTGCGAGCCTTCCTTGCTGCCTCACATCGATAATTCCCGGCAATGAGGGCAGTTCGATTCCCAGAGGAATCTCCAGTCGCAGCCGGCGCCAACGATCTAGGTACATCTCTTTATCCATGGAATCGATGATTCGGCCGCGATCGATAAATGTAATCTGATCCGAAATCTGCTCCACATCCTGCGTGTTGTGGGACGAAAACAAGATGCTTCGGCCCTCATCGGACATAACATGAGTCAACTCGCGCAGAATTTCGTGCCGCGCTACCGGATCCAGGCCCGTGGTTGGCTCATCCAGAATCAGCAGCTTGGGCTTTCGAGCCAGAACCAGGAGCAAGGTCGACTTAACGCGTTGGCCGTGAGATAGTCCCTTTATCTTCTGATCTGTTCGTAACCCAAAGCGCTTGAGCAGAATTTGGGCGTAGGCAGCATCCCAGTGCGGGTAAATCGATTCAATAAAACTCATGTGCCAGCCCAGAGTCATGGACTCGTAAAGGCGCATGTCCTCCGATGCGAAGCCAATCTCCCATTTGGCGGCCACCTGCTCGGCGGGCATCGGATGGCCCAGCACGCGAACTTCGCCCGCATCCTGATGAACCAACCCCATCAAGATGCGGATGGTGGTCGACTTGCCTGCACCGTTGGCCCCGATGAGACCCATGATCTGTCCGCGTGGAAGCTTCAGGTTGACGTTGTCGAGAGAGAAATGGCGATATCTCTTCCGAACGCCGTTCAGTTCAACCGCAAAATCTGTCATACGATTTCCTTTTCCTTTTCCGCCAGACGATCATTGGCTTCGCGTAGCCGCTCTTCAAGTTCGCTGGGCTGAATGCCCAGTTGCGCCGCAATGCGCGTGGCTTGCTCCAGATGTTCTTGCAGTTCTTGCGCGCGTAGCCGTTCACCCAGCCTGGGGGTGGAAGCCACGCGTGAACCTTTTCCCTGTTGCGTGACGATGATTCCTTCCCGTTCCAGCTCGTAGTAAGCACGTTTCACCGTGATCACGCTCACCTGAATGTCTACGGCAAGTTGCCGGATAGAGGGAATTGCCTCGCCTTCCACCCAATCCCCAAGCGCAATCCGCCGCTTCATTTGTTCCATGATTTGGAGGTACATCGGGCGCTTATCAGCTTGCGAGAGTATTATGGGCCCAAGCATGTTGCTGAATATACTCAGTATACACGGTATGGCTACCAGCGCAACTTTTTTCGCGGCGACGGTTTCAAATACCGCAGCAAACTACCATTAAGTCAATGGCACAAAGCACGGCTGGAACGATCGACGGGCCTCAAGTTGCGCGTAAGCCCATTGCTGCAATCCTGGCGTTGAGTATCGCCGTCGCAGTCTTCCTGGTTTGGTTGATTTACTTCAAAGGGAAGGTTGCGGCTCCTGAATGGGTAGGCCTGCTCCCAGGTGCAAACGCCTTCTTTAATTCTGCGAGCGCCGTTTGCCTGACTTTGGGCTACATCTCCATCCGCCGCGGCCGGCGTTACATTCACATTCGCTTCATGCTCGCCGCTGCTACCTTTTCAGCTCTCTTCCTTGTCAGCTATATCGTCTATCACTATTTTCACGGCGATACCCTATTCCCCGGTCACGGCTGGATCCGTCCAGTCTACTTTTTCATTCTGATCAGCCATATCTCGTGTTCGATGATTGCGCTGCCTA
Organism: Terriglobia bacterium; assembly: GCA_963758445.1. Lineage (GTDB taxonomy): Bacteria > Acidobacteriota > Terriglobia > Bryobacterales > Bryobacteraceae > Bog-105. Next base: position 45,030 of record CAVWVR010000019.1, on the reverse strand, counting down.
TGATTTTCGCGACACTCTGGTTTGCACTTCGCAACCAGTTCCGCTTTCACAGCCGGATCGCGCGTTGGACTTTTCCCGTGTGGCTGTATGTATCGGTGACCGGCGTAATCGTGTATTTCGTGCTGAAGAGCTATACCGCCTAAGCTTTCGGAAGCTCCAGGCGGGCCTGAAGACCGCCCAGAGAAGAATCGCTGAGCGTGATCGCCCCACCGTACAGCTCGGCTAGATCGCGCACAATTGCCAGACCGAGACCAGACCCAGGCGCGGCTTCGTCCGCGCGCACTCCACGTTGCACCACTGTCGATTCTTGATAACCGTCAGCAGTAATAAAACTCCGAAGATCATCGTCTATATCGCGCCGGGACTTACGTGTTGGAAGCGGCAGCACGCCGCTGTACCCAGCGAGACGGAGGCAACCATGTTGATTGCAAAGCAAAAATCAGGCACCATGTGGCGAAGCGCGGCCCTGGCCGGGACGCTGTTTGTTCTCACTGCCGTATGCGGCCGTGCGCAGAACTGGACGCTGGTTTGGTCAGACGAGTTCAACGGGTCCGCGGGATCAGCCCCCAACGCTTCCAAGTGGAAGTACGATACCGGAGGCGGTGGTTGGGGGAATAACGAGGAGGAAGTGTATTGTGCGGCAGGGTCCAACGTATCGCCGTGCAGTACCGCAACTCCGAATGCCGTGCTGGACGGAAACGGGCACCTGCTGATTTCGGCCTGGAACAACAGCGGCACCTGGACCTCGGCGCGCATGCTTACGAATAATGTTGTGAATTTTCAGTACGGCCGCATAGAGGCCCGTATGAAGCTGCCAATGGGCGCTGGCGTCTGGCCAGCGTTTTGGCTGCTGGGCGCCAACCTCAACACCTCGTATTGGCCGCTTTGCGGGGAGACGGACATCATGGAATGGGTTCCACAATTTGGTCCGTCCAAAACGTCGTTGACGATTCACGGTCCATTCTCAGGTGGAAATGGCGTAGGCTCATCCTTCACGTTTCCAAATGGCGGGCGGGTGGATGATGCGAACTTTCACACGTACGGCGTGATTTGGACGCCAAACAATGCTCAGTTTTATCGAGACGACCCAACCTCGCCCTACTTCACTATCAGCAAAACAACGGACATTGCCGGCGATTGGGTCTTCAACCATCCGTTTTTCATCATTATGAATCTCGCCATGGGCGGCTATTTCCCGGGATACACAGACAACACAACATCGAACCCCTCCGTTATGACGGTAGATTATGTTCGCGTCTACACGCCTTCCAATAGCCTTGTAAGCGGCCCCATATCGATCAATGCGGGCGGCGATTCGGAAGGTGGGTTTTTCGCGGATACAAATTTCTCCGGTGGTAGCGCCATATCGACAACTGCAGCAATCGATACCTCTCAGATCCCTGCGCCCGCGCCCCCGCAGGCGGTTTATCAGAGTGGGCGTGCAGGAGTTAGTAAGTATACAATTGATGGCTTAGTTCCGAACGCGCCTTACCGGGTGCAGTTACATTTCGCCGAAACTCAATTCAACGCACCAGGCCAGCGCCAATTCAATGTAAGTATCAACAATAAGCCGGTTCTTACTAACTTCGACATTCTTGCCGCCGCCGGCGCCAAGAATAAGGCTATAGAGGAGAGCTTCACAGTTAACGCAGACCCGTTGGGCGGGAGTATTGTGGTTGGCTCGAGCGCGGGCAACGCCGCTCAGCCGCTCATCAGCGGGATTTCCGTTGCCCAAACAGCGGATAACGAGCCTACCAGCGGTCGTGTTTCTATCGATGCAGGCGGCGGTGATGTGGGCACTTTCATCGCTGATACCGACTTTTCCGGCGGAAATCAAGCCAGTAACTTCGCTGAGGTCGACACTTCGCTGATTTCTGCGCCCGTTCCCCCTCAAGCTGTGTTTCAAAGCGAGCGCTGGGGAGCAAGCACTTACACCATCGGCGGCTTCGTGCCCGGAAGTAATCACACAGTTATTTTGTACTTCAATGAGATTTATTGGAATCACCCTGGGCAACGAACTTTCAATGTAGTCATCAATGGAAAACAGGTGCTTACCAGTTTCGACATCATTGGTACATCTGGGGCGAAAAACAAAGCCGTCGAGGAGCAGTTTCCCGCAGTTGCCAATGCCAGTGGGCAAATCGTGATTCAGTTCACCGTTGGCGCTGCGGATCAACCCAAGATCAGTGGTATCACGGTCAACTAACTGGAGGAGGAGATATGTCAAACCAAATTCAGAAGTTACACTTACTGGCTACAGCTTTGTTACTCGTAGCAGGCTCCGCCGCAGCGGATGTAATTACCTTCGACTCGTATCCTGTCCTGGACAATGATTTGCAGTCGGGTACGATCACAACTCAAAACTTTAATTTCACTGCTGATAGCTTCTACATCGTCAACATGCCCGGCGATTGCGCGGGAGGCTGCGTGGACGACGGCTCTCCATACGTGGCATCGACGGGATCAACCATTACCATCACCCGGTCTGCGAATCTTCCGTTTTCGCTTGTCAGTCTCGACGCAGCTCGGCTCTTTCTGACGCCCGGTGGTATTGGAGTATTTCCGAACGCCGACACTTTGGATGTTATGGGGACTCTCATGAACGGAAGTACCGTCTCGAAGTCACTCACTCTTCCGGTGGAGGGTTCTTTCGGAACGTTCACGTTAGCTGGTTTTCAAGATTTGTCGTCGCTAGCGATCTCCGGCACTGCGGGCGGGATTGATGGCGCAAGCTGGGCTGCCGACAATATCGCGCTAACCGCCATCCCGGAACCTGGTGATTTTCTGCTCGTTGCGCCAGCGCTTGCGGCGATGTTTGCGTGGGCGAGATTTCGACGCAGGTGGCCTGCAGGCAATGTAATGTCATAGCGTCGCTTTGATACTGTTGTTCGCTTGCGGCGCCAATTACGAAAGATTGTCGGGTTGTTTTGCGCAGAGTGACGCCCGGCGAATTAAGGCAAGTCAGCGACGATTTTTCGATACTCCTCTTCGGTAAAGGCCCGGCAGGTCTCGGTCGTGATACTCCCTTGCGAGGCGGCGCTCAGCACGGCGCGGGCAATGGCCGTGTAGTCGGGAGCTTCCAGGATCACGATCATATCGTGATGACCTGAAACCATATAAAAGTCTTTCAGCCTAACGCCATCGGCCTCAAACAATTTTCGAACCGCATCGAGGCGTGATGGACTCTGCTTGATATCGCGCAGACCTTGTGAAGTCCACTTGAGCATTGCAATATACGTGGGCATAGCTCTCCTGTATCGCAACATTCTACTCCAATCGAGCCACACTTGGACGGAGCGCGCCGCACACGTCCCCGATCACTACGTACAGCCGGTTGCCTAGCGGTGAGTACCATAGCCCAACTTTTTCAGGTTCATTTCCCTCTCGATGGCAAAAAGACTCCCAGGCGGAATCTCGCCGACCGGGCAATACGGGGCCCAGTGGGTTATGCCCGTTGCCGCGCCCGACACCGAGAGCACTCTAAAGGCATCGGTCGGTAGGCCGTCAGATCCGATCATAGGGACGCCGGCCTCCATTAGGGCAAACCAAAGGTAAATGTACGTCTGCAGGGCTCGCTTGATACCGGCGTCTCCTGACGGAGAACGCAAGACGGGAACGTCGATGGTGTCGATTTCCGGCACGTTAATGACATTGCCTGTGAATTTTTGGTTAGTCTGTTCGGGGTAGTGCCCATGAAAGGAAACAAACATGCACTTCAGGCCGGCATTTGCAGAGCCGGAATAATCTGCCGCCGATAGATGAACGTAGGCTGCCGTGCCCCCTCCCCTTTCCATCGCGAGCATGGCGCCCAGGGTGCGTGGGGCCGAGAGATTAACTGGTTGACGGCGATCCAGGACGGAGACTCCCGCGTCGAAATGGTACCCGCCAAACTTGTAAAGGCAGTACAACGACCAGATATCTTTGGCAAACGCCAGAAACCGTTTATCCTCCCCCTTTTTGGTTCTAAAGTACTTGGTAAACTCCCACAGAATCGTCGCTGTCGAGGCTTCGAGATTGTTGAAGTCTGGCTGAGCCAGCGGCGTTCCCCCATTGGCGAGTGCATCGAGTGCCGGAAGTGCGTCTTCCAGAAACACTAATTCGACGTCGCTATTCAGTTTGTTTTTGAATTCGGCTCCAAATTGCCTGAGGCAGCAAAACCTAAGCTGCGGACGGATGTCCGCGGAGTACTTGGCATTGCCGCCTAACTCGCTGGCGCACAGGATATCCTTGTTATCGCTCGCTGGTGAGCCAATCCAGGTGGTGTGAAGCTTAACCGGAATCGGCGCCACCCAGGCACGCAATTCCATACCATCCGCACCTTTGTAATTGGCTTCCATATGGTTGCAGAAGTCGTCCACGTCATTGTCACCCACTTGCCACAACCCGGTTTTAGGGTCAAAAAGGAACCAGCTTCCCGGGGTGTCGCTAGAAGTCGCGGACGCCAGATATTCGGTCCCGGCCCTTTGAATTTGCAATAGACGTAGCGCCGTCCCCAAATTACGGGCGTGCATTTGCTGCGCAGCCGGCTCACCTTTCAGACCTGGGTCGGCCGCCTTGGCAATAGCGGCTGTCAGCAGAACGCTCCAATACTCTTGCTTGAATTTACTGATTGTGACCTTCCAACCCTGACTGGCGCCGAGATCTTTTCGAAGACTCTTACTTTGCCCGGCCCCCATGGGCGCCGTGGACCAACTTTTCAACGGGGCGCCAAGTGCTTCGGACGCTTTGATCCAAGTGGTTACTGCCTCAGCCCCCTCATCCGGCGTTGCGTATTTGCAGGCAAAGATTCTCATCATAGAAACAGCCCCAGTTCCGCTGCCGAGCCCAGCAGAGATTCGACATCGATGGCCGCGCCTTCCTTACCCAGCACGTTCTGCAGCGCACCCAGGTTAGATGTATCCAGTTTGCCGTCCTTCAGCAGTCCGCCCAGGTTGGAGACATCCAGGTTTCCGCCCTTCTTTAGTGCGTCAGCCACTGTCGGTAGCATCTTCTCCACGTGATCGAGCAACGCTGAGACGCTTTCCTGCGCCTGCGTCATAGCCTCGACAGAGCCGCTCTTGGCCGCCTCTTGGGCCGTTTTCAGCGTTTCTTCAATGACGTCCGACCCGCTCAGGTCGCGGAATAGCGAGGCGCCCAGCATGGAGGCCATAGCATGGCTTGGACCCGCCGGAAAATCGGGCAGTGTTTGCGCCTTCACCACTGGATCTCCAAAGGTTCCCGGCTTGGCTTCCGCCAGTTGATCGCGCCGGATCTGCTGAAGTTCTGAAATCGCGGTGGGCAGGATTGGAATTGTTTTGTCGTCCCAACGCCAGAAGCGCGTTAAGTCCAGTTTTTCCGCACTATTGGCGCGGCCCAAAACCGCTTCGGCGAAGACGCCGCCCGTGGGCAATACTACGGTGTCGCGATCCGACACGTCCATATCATCGTCGGAGAGGTGCTGGTCCAGAAATTCTTGGGCTTGCTCTTCTTGACCGGCGGGGAAATTCCAACGGAATCCGACAAAATTGCCGGTAACCGCAATTGGATTTGGATCCATCGTTTCGAGCAGGGGCGAGCCGCGATGGCGCTTGCTTCCGATCATGGCCGCAACCTGAGTAGGATCAAGCTGCGACCATAGCGCCTGATTAAAAGCCAACTTGCGATCGTTCAATTGCCTGATGATGTCGGCGGTAGAATGCGCGCTGGCTTCCAGTTCGGCCACCAATCTTGCCTGTGCCTCGGCCTGAGCGGTAATGCTGGAAGCGAACTGGTTTAGGGCCATCGCAAGGTCCATGGGCGCGTTTGTTAGTTTCGTTGCGTCTGTGAAAGCGGTCAATGCACTTTGCGCGTTGACCCCCGCCTGATCCGCCTCCGCCTTCAGCCGCGCCAGAAAGGCCACTTCTTTCCCTGCTTGCAATTGGCGCAGCGCTTGGGCCAATCCCGGCAGTCCCATAGCCTCCGCGGCTTTGGCCAGTTGCGGAGCAAATCCCGTGGCGTTGGCGGCATCGAATGTGATCACCTGCATGGGCAGAAATAGGCAGCGTTGCGCCCCCGTAACCCTGGTCGACAGCTCAAAAACCTGTAGTACTTCGAAATACAACATGTTCAGCGCATGCATGTGGTTGTAGTTGGCCACCACCCGTGAGCTGAATTGTTCGGTCTCGCTTTGCACCACTTCCTGCACCAAACCGGACCGCTGCCCGCGCGCATTGGCGGCGTATTGTTGGGTGGCCTGGCGAACGGATTCATTGGAGTCCGCACTCAAGCTGCGCGAACCGAGATTGAAGTTGACACTGGAAGCAACGGCGAAGTTGGACGACGCGGAAGCGTTGACAAATCCGAAATCAACGCCCCCGCTGGTTTGCTCCGCAAGTGACGAGGTCGACGAACCACCCGATTGCGTTTCGTTAGCCACCATCTGAGTGACCTCCGTCACAGCGCGGCTGCGGTCTGCCGACTGAGAAGAGCTCTCCTGCGCCTCCAGCTGCTGGCTACTGGTGCCGGAAGTCGATCGCTGCCACTCCGTCACCGCTACCTGCGTGACCTCGCCCGGAGCCAGGCAGAGCGAGTACAACAGTTTCCCCAGCGTTACCCCCTTCATGTGCCAGCTCTGCTCGTGCGTCAACATGACCCCTTCCGCGGCTCCCGTGGGAGCACTGAGAGTCCCGCTTAATAGGTCAATGGCGCCTTCTAATTCCACCGGCTGCCCCGGCACTTCCGGCAGCGAACTAATGGCAACCGTTTGGTAAACAACCGTCTCTGATAGGGGCAGGTCCGGATTGGGAACCAGCGGGCCAAACTGAGGTTTTTGCTCCGCCCGGGCAGCCCTGATGGCACTACGTTTAGCCCCAACGAAATCTTGCCAGGTAATGCTCTGGTCACTGGGCATCGGTCACCTTCGAATCTCGTCTTGCCATGGCTCCGCCGCTTTTCATACTTCTTCCTCTACAAACTCGATTTGCAGCTTGTCTTTGATCGTCGCCCGCCGCAGCGCCGTTCTTGTCCTGATCGCCGGAATCCCCATCAAGCTTCTCCGATTCACGCGCCGCGTCGCCATCTTCAGACGCGCCGTCGGCCAAATCGGGATTGGCATTGATTAACCCGCCGGCGAGCGTTGGATCCAGGCTCGCCTTGCCTGCACCCTTGGCGCCATTACCCAGAACCGCTTCCGCCATCTTGTCTTGGAACGCCAATTGACGCTGGAAGTTTTTCTGCGCCACCTTGGCTGCTGCGCTGCTGCCCTCAGCCGCCAGTTTCACGGCAGATTGGGCCAGGGCGGCGCTGGCCTTGGAGCCACTCATGTCGCGGAACAGATCAGGGTTTTTCAGGGCATCGGCCAGCATGGGAATGCCTGAGGACACTTGCGGAAAGTTGATGGGTCCCAGTTGCGTCCCGGGCGCTGCCACAGTTGGTAGAGTGGGTGCGGCCGGAGGCGCGCCGGTGGGCTGTTTGAGAGGTGCAATCGGAGTGGGGCGAATGGGCGGCAGAGCTTCGCTCCAGTTCCAGAAGCGTGTGAGATCGATCTTCTCGGCGGAGTTCGAATCCCCCAGCACGGCCTCGCCGAACACACCACTGGTGGGCAGGACCACAGAGTCCTCCAGACTCTCGGTCCCGACAAAGCGGAGCCGGAATAGCTTCTCCTCAGTGGCGTCCGTGTGGTGCCAGCGGAATCCGGCGTAGTTGCCCGCAATGGCAACCGGTGTGGGGTCAACAGTTGTGGCCAGCGATTCCCCATTGACGGCTTGACCTTGTAGCAATCCGGCGTAGGTGGAGGGGTCGATGCGCATCCAAAGGCCCTGGTTGACGGCGAGCTGATTGTCGGCCAGAACTTTGAACACCAGATCTTCAATCGTGGAAAACTCTTTTGGATCGAGAGCCGGTTTTGCGGGGTCTTTTATGTAAGGATCGATGAACTCTCGCAGTTGGCTCTTGAGTGCCTGGGCAGCGGCCAAATCCGCTTGCAGGCGCTGAACTGCATTGCGGGCGTCCTTCCGGCTCGCTTCCGCCAACCGGCTTTGCTCCAAAGCGGATTGCAACGTCCGTTGCAGCTTGGCGCGTTCGGCCATACTCGCCTCTTCCTGCTTGGCGTTATACTTCCGCAGGTTGTCGCGCGCCGTAAGTACACTGTCCTCAGAACTGATACAAAGAGCGTCGGCCTGCTCAAGAATTTCGTTTTGGTTCTTGACCGCTTGCTCGAGTTCGCCGGCTCGATTCCACGCAGTACTCAGCCGGTAATCAATCAACTCCTTGGTGAGAGGCTCGCCCACCGCCAACAAATCCAGACAGGCCGCGACGCTGTTGAAACCAAGCGCTCGTGTCACGTCAACCAGTTCACGCCGGAAGCGAGTTACGGCAATGCGGCGTTGTGCCGGGTTCGCGAAATCGATAATCTGCATGGGGATAAACAGCAGCCGGAAAGCATCCGTTATTTGCGTGCGCAGCCTCTGCACTTGCACCACTTCGTAATACTGCACGTTGAGGGCGTGCATGTGGTTGTAGTTGGCCACCACGCGCGTACGCAATTCCACGTTGTCACTCTCTGACACTTCGCGAACCGCGGCCGAGTAGAGCCGGCGGCTGAGTCGCGCGGCCTCCGTAGCGCTTTGGTGTACATTCTGGTTGCTTTCGTCCGCAACATCTCGTGTGCCAGTCGAAAAGCTAGCCGTTACCGCCGTTGAAGCGTTCGTGCTGGAGCCGGCAGAGCCAAACAGGGTGCTTACTCCGGCTTGCGCGCTGAACGCGGCGCTGGCAGCCATCGAACCGCCCCTTGAAGACTCGCTCGCGACAGCGCGTTCAGATTCGCTCAGGTTGCTCGCCTCGGCACCGGTTTGCAACAAAGACTCCTCCTGTCCGGCGGTGTCCACCGACTGCTGCATCGTGCGGCTCGAATGATTCGTCACCGCGATCTGAGTTATCTCGCCCGGAGCCAGACAAACGCTATGCAGCAGCTCACCCAGTGCCAGCCCCTGCATGACCCAGCTCTGCTCATGAATCAGCAGCACTCCTGCCGCCGGACGGGCTGTTTGCACCAGGCCAGCCGGCTTCGGTATGAAGAACGGATGCGCGATGATGTCTTGGGTATCGCGCAGTAAAGTGATGGTGCCGTTCCCACTACCCACGGCCAACAGCGACCAATCCGCGCTAAACGCCGCCACCTGCAGCGGCGGGAATTGCTGGTAGTCGGGCAGCCGTTCTCCGCTCGTGGCGTCCCATAGCGCCAACGTGCCGTTTTCGTGGAAAGACGTCAGCACCGATCCATCCGGACTGAATGTCAACCCCTTGACTGCCGAGTCGATCTTAAATGGCTTGGCCAGCAAGTCGCCGGAGGACCACCTCCACAGTACAATTTGGCCGCTCTCACCCCCGGCGGCCACTATTCGTCCATCAGGGCTGATCGCCAGAGCTTTGATCGCGCCGGTTTGTGGTTGGTCTACCATCCATCTCAGCGGGAGAACCGCGGCCGCGGCAGGGACCACGCCTAAGACGTCGTACAAATCCACCCTGGCAGCCTGCCCCACGCGGTAGCCGATCTTCTTACGAAAGACATCAATCTGGATATATACGTCGCGCGATTGATCGTGCAGATACACCGACCATTCATCGCGATTGAGCTCGTCGAACGCGAAAGGGCCTTGGGCGTTCAGTTCTTGCCATGCCTTGGGACCGGTCTGCAGAAACGTACCTAGTTTCGTGCTCCCGGTTCCATAATCCGCACTCCGCAAGTTTGGGCCCTTCACTGGCCCTGCCCAGAACGACAAGGTGCCGTTCTCGTCCCCAGCGGCAAACACGGGTCCCTGGGGGACGAACGCAGCCTTTACGGCAGTGAACGCGCCAGAGGTTGCGCCTAAAACATCGTAGAAATCCCACCTGGCCGACTGCCCCTGGCCCAATTCGATCTTTTTGCGAGGCAGATCAATGTAGATATATATGTCACGCGAGGACTCGTGCAGGTACACCGACCACTCGTCGCGACTGATCTCATCAAATTGATACTGGCCTTGCGGGCTGACTTCCGTCCAGCTTTTTGCGCCGGTTTGAGTGAACGTACCCGATTTCGTGCTCCCGCTTCCATCAGTCACCTGCTGCAATCCCAGTCCCTGGGCGGGATTCGGCCAGCTTGGCCAGAACGCTAACGTGCCACTGCCGTCACCGGCGGAAGCCAAATCAATTAAGGTCAGCAGACCGTCTTTGCGACGGATCAACAGACCCCCTTGCGGAGTAAACTGAAGTCCGAAGGCAGGGTCCACCGTAAGCGCATTGCCGCGCTGTTTACCTGTACTGGCTTCCCACAGAAACACCCCGCCCGCGCCGTCGAGCGCTACCATCAAAGATCCATCGGGGCTGAACGCCAGTTCTTTCACTGGTGCGCTGTGCCCAACCAGTAGACCGCCAATCGCTTGTTGTTTGGCGACGTCCCACAAGCGCGTCCCAGTGTTATCCGCCACCGCGAGAGTGGATCCGTTCGGGCTTATGGCAAGAGCATTCAATCGCCCAAGAAGTCCGGAGGAAAACCCTCCCTCCACTGTCCACTCCGCGGATCGGTTACTGCGCGCGCTCTGCTTGGGGGCATTCACCTGTGTCACCACCGCTGTGCGGAAAGTGCGCACATTCGAGATGGGCAAGTCCCCCATCCGCGGAATGAGGTAGGCGGGAGTCTCCGTGTCAATCGCTGAGGAGTTCATGGGCTGCCTTTCGGTTTTCGATCTGTGGGTCTCTGACTCGCCGGCTGGAATACTATCACGGCGGCTGAATCAATCGCACGTTGAGCCGACCCTGTGGGGCCGGTTGCCAACCGGCGGCGGGTTGCAAACCGCGCATTTGCCCCAATTAGCATCAAACATTAGCTAATTACAGGATTCGCTAGCTCGCGCTCGCCCAGCACCCGAATTCTCTCTTCTAAAGTCGGGTGATCGTAGTTGAGAACGACATCCATCCGGTGCGGCGCTAACTGGGAAAGATTGTCCACCGTGATTTTGCGCAGTGTTTGTATCAACGCTTGCGCCTGCCCCGTGGTTCTGGCCGCAAACGCGTCGGCATCGTACTCCTGTTTGCGAGCCAGCCAGTTCTGAAAAACGGTCCAGCAAAACTCCACCGGCGAATACAGCAACACAAAGAAAACTATCCCCAGCGCGACGCTGGGCCGCTCTATATAAAACGCCCGGTACAACTCGTTGTTTCGCAAGAAGAGGGATAGCACCCAGAAGAACACTCCCATTTGCAAGACAATCAGCACCAGCCGGAACGGAATGTGTTTCTGCTTAAAATGCCCCACTTCATGAGCCACTACCGCCACTAACTCAGGCGCTGTGTGCCGGGCCACTAACGTGTCGTCCAAGACAAGCCGGTGATCGCGTCCGAAGCCGGTGAGAAACGCGTTCGATTTGCTGGACCGGGTGGACTCATCCATCACCGAAACCGCCTTGAGGGGAAATTCAACGGAATTCGTATAGCTTGCAATGGCGTCCAGAAGTTGCTGGTCCTTCAATGGCTCAAACTTGTTAAACAGCGGCATGATCCAGCGTGGTGCGATCACCTGCAGAAGCAGCAGTATCGCTGTGACCAGAAGCCACGCATACACCCAGCCGAATGTTCCGGCGCTGGTGAACAGCTTCAAAACCGCCGCTGCCATCGGCCCGGCCAAAACCACCGCGAGACCCGCTCCTTTGACCAAATCGACAATGAAAGTCTTCACCGTCGTTTTGTTAAAGCCGAACTGTTCCTCAATCACAAAGGTGAAATAGACGGAAAAAGGCAAGCTCAGCAACGAGTAGCCCAATCCAAGCGCCGCCAGCAGGAACAGCCCGGTCCAGATGGGGCCCAGTTGCCGGCTTTGCATCCAATTGTTCAGCCAGCGAAAACCTCCGCTGAACCAAAACAGGAACAGTACGAACAGGTTGAAGGCATCAGAGACTGCCGAAAATCGTGTGCGGGCTTGCGCGTAATGCTGCAACTCCCGAAACCGGCCGCGATCAATGAAGTCTGCAAACGCTTCGGCAGGACTTCGCAACACAGATTGCAAGCTCAGGTAACTGGCGGTTTGTTGGATTGCGAATTCGCACAGCAAGAAAGCGGTAATGATTTTCGCGTAAATGTTCATGGGTTGCTATTAGATGGAGTGAGAAGCTCGTGGAGTTTGTATCGAGGCTCGTGCCATTTATAAATCGACAGCTACAGTCCAATTGCCCGCAAAGCCACCGAGCCGCGCCCGCAAGGAAGCGGTGCCTTCCGATATACTTGTCTATCAACCGGTCAGGTCTTAGCGCTTTGTACGGTAAGCTCATCACTGCCGCCGGACTCTTTCTCCTGAGTCTACCGGCTGCAGCCCTTCAGCAGGCCCCCCTCACAACCGCAGCCCAGGTCCATCACCTTCCTGTCCCCCTCACCAGGCAGCACGTTCCTGTTCTCTTACACGGCGTGGTCACTCAATCCATTCCGGAGTGGAGTGGATTCTCCATGCAGGATGGAACCGACGCCGTCTATATCGGCGGCAGTCCGGTTCACGGCCTAAATCTGCGCCCGGGACAACGTGTGGAGGTGCAGGGCGAAGCTGTTCCCGGCAATTTCGCGCCCTCCGTGGAAGCGAAGCAAGTCAAAATTCTCGGCTTCGGACCTTTGCCCAAGCCGGTCCCGGCTGACTGGAAATTGCTCTCTAGCGGCGCTTGCGACAACACCTATGTGCAAGTGAGCGGCGTCGTCCGCTCCGTTGTCCCCGTGGAGCCGCCGCGCTGGCGCTGGCCTGCTACTGGCATCCATATAGATGTGGGCGGCAACGTCCTCTGGGCCTACGTTCGCAACCTCGGGCAATTGGCGCTCGATCAGTTGCCGGATGCCGGCGTTCGCTTGAGCGGCACATGCGTGGTCCTATCCAACAGCCGCAAGCATTTTGAGGGTACGGTGCTGCTTGTCTCCGATGCGGCAAAGGAAGTAGAAATCGTCGAGCCGTCCACGCAAGCCCCCGAGGCATTGCCCATCACCGGTATCGACCGCATGTTTGTGTACCGCCCGGACAGCAGCCTGCAAAGACGCGTGAGGATTAGGGGCACGGTGGCGTGGGCGGATGAAAACCGCGTCTTCGTGCAGGACGGGTCGAATGGAGTTCTGGTGCGAACCGTGGTCAGCGCTAAAGTCCGCACCGGTGAAGTGGTGGATGCCATCGGTTATCCGACTGCGGGCGCGTACTCGGCCGAGATGGATGACGCCATTCTTCGCCCGGACGGCACCCATGCGAGTGTCGCCCCACTCGACATCAAAGCCAGTGACTTGATAGCGCGTTTTCATCAGGCCAAGCCGTTTCTGCCGGACTCCCTGCTGATACGTGTGGATGCAACGGTGCTCGGAGTGAGCCGTTCCACCCGCGGCGAGATTTTCACTCTGCAAGACGGCCCTACCGTTTTCAGCGCGCGCTTGTTGAACACCGAGGACTTGAATCCGGCAATCGGAACGCGCGTGGCAGTAACCGGAATTTGCGTCATTCAGCCGGACGACTTGGGAGTGCCGCAAACTTTCGAGTTACTCATGCGATCCCCGCAAGACGTTGCCGTTCTGCAGCCGCCAAGCTGGTTGACGCGCTCATTGGCCCTACGCATGGCCGGCGCCTTGCTGGGCCTGGTGTTCATTGCGGTTGTTTGTCTGGTGCTGTTGAGTCATCGGGTCGGCAGACAGAGCAATGTCATCAAGGACCAGAAGAGGCGCGAGCAGGAATTGGGCAAGCGCGTTCAGGAGCTGGTGGAGAATGCCAACGATCTTGTCTACATTCTCGATCCCCAGGGTCATGTTCTGCACGTGAACTACGGAGCCGCGCGCCTGACTGGTTACGGCCGGCAGGAGCTATTGAATCTGAATATGACCGACTTGCTGGCGCCCGAGGAGCGCGAACTGTTTTGTCAAAAACTCACCGGCAGAGCGGCCCAGGGAGCTTCTAACTTCGAACAGTCAGAGTGGACTTTTCTGCGCAAGGACGGCACCAGAGTTTCGGTTGAGCTCAATCAGCGCTTCGTTGCCGGTGCGCGTGGCGAGATTCGAGTCGAAGCGATCGGGCGCGACGTGACCGTCCGCAAGCAGGCGATGTTTGAGAACGAGGAGCGTTTTCGCACGCTGGCGGACAACATTGCGCAGTTGGCCTGGATGGCTGACGAGTCGGGTTCCATTGTCTGGTACAACGAACGCTGGTTTCAGTACACCGGCGCATCTTTACAGGAAGCGCGCGGCTGGGGTTGGCAGAAGTGGCACCATCCTGAGCATGTGGAGCGCGTGTCCGCACGCATGCGGCAAAGCTTCGAGAACGGCGACGAGTGGGTAGACACCTTCCCCTTACGCGGCCGTGACGGCCAGTTCCGCTGGTTCCTGGGACGCGCGATGCCGATTTTCGATCCCAGCGGAAAAGTGGTTCGCTGGTTTGGCACCCATACGGACATTACGGACCAGAAGCAGGCGCAAGCCGAGTTGCAGAGGTCGAATGAGGATTTGCAGCAGTTCGCCTATATCGCAAGTCACGACCTGCAGGAGCCCTTGCGCAACGTTTGTATTTACACGCAGATGCTGGCGCGTTCCTTCATAAACGGCGATCTGACGCCGCAGCGCGCCACTTATATAGATATCGTCACCAGCGGCGCCAAACGCATGGAAGCGCTGATTTCGGATTTGCTGACTTATTCGCGTGCTACCAGCACCACACCGTTCGAATTCCCGGAGACGTCCTTAACCGCGGTGGTGCAAGCGGCCATAGAAAATCTCCGCAGCGCGATTGATGAGAGTCACGCCGTTATCCGTTACGGTGAAATGCCCGAAGTGCGCGCCAGTCCTACGCATTTGGTGCAAGTGATGCAGAATCTACTGGCCAATGCCATCAAGTACCGTCGGCCGGATGTTCCGCCTGAAATAGCAATTCGGGCAGAACGTCAGGTGGACCGTTGGGCGTTCTCGGTTGAGGATAACGGCAGCGGGTTCGAACCGCAGTATGCGGAGAAAGTGTTCGGCATCTTCAAGCGCCTGCATGGGAACGAAATCCCAGGCACGGGCATTGGCTTGGCTATCTGCAAAGCGATCGTTGAGCGGCACGGCGGAAAAATCTGGGCGGAAGGACGTCCCGGCGCGGGCGCAACCTTCTGGTTTACGCTACCGGCGTCTTGACTCGGCGACGGTGATGAAATGTGTGACGGTAAACCCCTCGCGCGGGGGCATGTCATAGCTCTTTTGTTCGACTTATACCTCGTTCATTGATGGCTCCTTACGCAGATATAGTTGATACCATTTTCCAGTTGTTTTGCTCCCCTGACTTCCATCCCTACCAGAAGCGTTGATTCGTGGACACGCGCACTCACACTGTAGAAACACCCGCACTACGGATCGGATATGAGCAAACCGGTCCAGACACCGGAGAGCCTATTCTTCTGCTTCACCGGTTTCCGTATGACATACGTGAATACGATGAGGTCCGGGACCGACTCGCTCGCGAAGCCCGGCGGATCATTGTGCCGTATTTGCGTGGCTTCGGTCTGACCCGCTACTGATCGGATGATATTTTCCTGCGACTTCCGAAGGACAAGAGAGTCACTACACCGGCTATTATGAGCGCAGACTGTTAGCAGGAATCGGACACTGTCCGCCGGCTGAAGGACCTAAATCCGTCGCTGACGCAATCGAACACGTGCTCGTGGCGACGCGAGGAGCTACTGTACACGAGAAGGAGTAGTCGCTCGTCACGCCGTCTCGTAAACAGCGGCAGATCCTCTGCTGCTGCCATTCGCCACCAACATCTCGCAGTTTAAACCATGTCTTCCCCGCTGGAGCATGCTCACTTTTAAGCAGACCGTTTTGGTCGTATATTAAAACGACGGCGCCTGGAGATAAAGGTCCACCGAAAGTGTCGTCGCTCAGAATCCTTTCAACGGAAGAAGTTGGGAGCAAGGGGGAAAGTGTGTTTTTGTGGCTTTGGGATCGAGTTGGACGGCCCACAATTGGCGCGCGCAGGGCTGTTCTGATCGCCTTTTGCGTGTGCGGCATCGCCTTTTCAGAAACCGGCGGTCGCATGGAGGGGCGAATAAGGGATACGACTGGCGCAGTACTAAGCGCTGCCGCCGTGACTATCACGAATACGGCTACATCGCTTCAGCAGACAACTCAGACAGGTCTGGACGGCAAGTATGCGTTTCCGCTTCTTCCTATCGGCCGCTATTCGCTCGGAGTAGTTTACTCCGGCTTCAGACCCTATAAACGTACCGGCATTGTCCTCGATGCCAACAGCGCTCTTGTGATTGACGCCACACTCGAACCTGGTGAGCAAACTCAGACCGTGACCGTAAGCGACAGTTCTGTGCATATCGAAATAGTTAATGCCGAAATGGGCGAAGTAATCTCCGGACGCCAATTGACCGCCGTCCCGCTGAACGGAAGAGCATTCACAGACCTCCTGTCGTTGCAGCCTGGAGTTGCCCCTGCAACTTCCATAAGTGCAGATACCGTTCAGGATGTCGGCGCCAGCGTTCTTTCGCCGTCCGGCAACTTGAATCCGGGAACCGTCTCCATCAACGGTCAACGCGAGTTTGCAAACGCTTTCATTGTGAATGGTAGCGACGCCGAGGAAGACGTGAATATGGGCGCTGCGATCGTTCCCAACCTGGATTCCATCGCGGAATTCCGCATTCTTACAAACAATTTCGATGCCGAGTACGGAGAATTCAGCGGCGGACAAATTAACGTCATCACGAAATCAGGGACGAACAATTTCCATGGGGACCTCTTTGAGTTTCTGCGCAACACCGATCTCGATGCTCGCAATTATTTCTCGCCAACGCGTGCCGTATTTCAGCAAAATCAATATGGCGGCACATTCGGTGGCCCCATCCGGCGGGACAAGGTGTTTTTCTTCGGGGACTACCAGGGTACCAGGCAGATCCAGGGCATAGACACCGGGTCCATTCCCGTGCCGTCATTGCAGGATAGGGCCGGCAACCTCTCAGACCTCGCCCCCAGCCTCACCGGCACCGTCAGCGGGCCCTATTTTGCCGGCCTTCTTTCGCAGAAGTTGGGATATCCCGTCGCTGCAGGCGAGAGTTACTACGCGCCAGGCTGCTCAAGCAGCGCGCAATGCGTGTTCCCGAACGCCATCATTCCTCAAAAAGCCTGGTCCACCCCGGCGGAAAAACTCCTGCAGTACATCCCCTCGCCCAACACAGGCGTCAACACCTTCGCGACATCTTCCTACAACCAGAGGCTGAACGATAACAAGGGCGCCCTGCGGTTAGATGCGGATACGCGCTTCGGAATGCTGTCGGGCTATTACTTTCTCGACAATTTCACTCTCAACAATCCCTACCCCGTCGCACAAGGCGGAGCCAGCGTCCCCGGTTTTAACGCGCTGTATACCGGCCAGGCTCAGCTAGTAAGTCTCACCGACACCAAGACCCTAGGCCCGAATGCGGTAAACCAACTAAACCTCAGCTTCATTCGAGACAACAACATTCTCGGCCAGCCCAAAGGCGGCGTAGGAGTGAGCCTGACGTCGCAAGGATTTGTCAACGGATCCGGCAGTCCATCCATCATCGCCCTTGCTCCCCAATTGGAAGGCGTCGAGAGCGTTGTCTTCAACAGCTTCTCCATCGGCACAAATACAAACGAACTGAAGCAGGTAAACAACACGTATCAGCTCTCGGACGGCTTCTCGCAGGTGATCGGAAGCCACACCATCAAGTTCGGGGCCGAATTTCATTATGATCAGGTCAACGCAAATCCTATCGCGCAATTCAATGGGAGTTTCGTCTTCACGGGCAGCGAAACCGGCAATGACTTCGCCGACTTCCTCCTCGGTGCGCCAAGTCAGTACAACCAAAGCCAACTGAACTTCTTCTATAGCCGCAACAAATACTTCGGCGGCTACATTCAGGACAGTTGGAAGGTTACTCCGAAGCTGGTAATCAACTATGGGCTTCGCTGGGATCGCATTGAACCTTGGTACGAGAAGTACAACCAGATCTCCACCTTTGCGCCCGGCCGGCAATCCATCGTCTTTCCTGGTGCGCCCGCAGGTATTCTGTATCCGACCGATCCGGGTGTCGGTAGAAGCATCGCGCCTCTGGGCAATCGATTCTCCCCGCGAATTGGCATCGCCTATTCGCCCTCGGCAGACAACAGCACCCTTTGGGGCAAGCTGATCGGAGCTCCCGGCAAAACCAGCATCCGTGCAGGTGTGGGTATGTTCTACACCGCCATTGAGGCTTTAACGGTTTCCGTCGCAGCCGGCAATGCGCCCTACGGAACAACCTACACAAGCCCCGCTCCGCCGCTGTTCAATAATCCGTTTGTTACAGCATCAACCGGTCAAGACTTCGGTCAACCGTTCCCTGTCGCTCTAGCGCCGCTGAACGTGACCAGTAAGAACCCGGATACCAACATCGATTGGTCGCAGTATGTACCCGTCGCCGGCATACCCGCCTATCTTCCTTCCAACAAAATTCCTTACAGTGAACAAGCCATGTTCTCGCTCCAGAGGCAGATTGGCCAGAGCACCATCCTGAGCGCGAGTTATGTCGGGAATGAAGGCCATCATCTGCTTGTATTGGTCGAAAACAATCCCGGCAACCCAGCGCTCTGCCTTAGCTTGAGTCAGCCGAACGTAGTGGCGTCAGGCACCGTGACATGCGGTCCCTTCGGAGAAGACAACACCTATACCACTGCGTCGGGTCAGACAATCAGAGGTACGCGGGGACCCCTGGGGCCCAACTTCGGCAGCAACGCAAACCAGGAGACAATAGGCAACTCGAACTATAACGCTCTTGAGGTCAGCGTCCGTCATACCAGCGGACGACTACAGGTTTTCGCCGGCTACACCTATGGCAAGTCGCTCGATCATTCTTCTAACTTGGGAGAAGGAATTAATCCGGCGAACTATGCGCTTAGCTATGCACTCAGCTCATTCGACATCAAGCACAACGTTGCCATCAGCTACGAATATCAATTGCCACTCGATATACTCTTCCGCGCAGCGAATCGCTGGACCAGGGATTGGGCACTTTCGGGAATCAGTCACTTCAGCAGCGGATTCCCTGTCACGCTGGTAAACAACAGTGATTATTCCCTGCTCGGAACAAATCCCAATGGTGTCAACAATTCCAGCATCGATGAACCGCAATATAGCGGCGCACGGCTCAACCTCAACTCCAATCCGCGTAATGGCTTGAATTACTTCAATTCGGAGGTATTCAGTCTGCAACCCTTGGGAACGCCCGGAAACAGCCCGCGCCGTTTCTTTTATGGGCCTGGATCTGAAAACTTCGATTTCGCCCTCAGCAAGAAGTTTGATTTAAGCGAGTCTGCTGGCCTCCTGTTCCGCCTGGAAGCGTTCAACGCCTTCAATCATGCGCAGTTCTTTGGCCCACTCTCCGTCAACGGCATCCTCGGTAGTTCCTCATTCGGGCAGGTGGTTAGCGCGGCGGCTCCTCGGATCCTCCAAGCCGCGGTCAAATTCACTTTTTGATTGGACCCGATCACAAATCCCGACAACCTTCTAAAATTCCCCGTGCCTATTAACGCGCAGGTGCCAAACTGGCAAAGCGTCGAAATCGCGGAAGTCAAACTCGAACATGACCGAATCAACTTACTCAAGGAATTCGACGGTTTCGGACCGCCCCCAAGCGGCAAAAAGGCCGCCTAAAGTCCCTCAAGAACCACCAACGGTCCTTTCGTTCGCCACACTCGACACCGAGCCAGGGAGCGTAAGCGACCCCAATACTAGAAACTGGTCCACTCCCCCTGGCGCATGAGTGGCTCGACGTTGCCCTCTGCGGAGATGCCGTCAACGTCCATATTTGCCGAGCCGATCATCCAATCAACGTGGATGAGGCTGCTATTCGCGCCTTTTTCCGTCAACTGATCCGCCGTTAGAGTGTCGCCGTTCTGAATGCACGTGCTGTAAGCCTGTCCTAAAGCGATGTGGCTGGCCGCGTTCTCGTCAAACAAAGTGTTCCAGAACAGAAGCCCGCTTGCGGCGATCGGCGAAGAATGCGGGACCAGCGCAACTTCGCCCAAACAACGGGCGCCTTCGTCAGTGTCGATGAGGCGCTGCAATACGGTCTGGCCAGTAGAAGCGGAAGCCTGCACAATGCGCCCCGCCTCAAAGCGGACCTGGATATTTTCGATCAACGACCCTTGATGCGAAAGCGGCTTGGTGCTGGTGACGTGGCCATCGGTACGGTCTTTGTGCGGAGTGGTGAACACTTCTTCGGTGGGCATATTGGGGAAGCCAAAGATACCGTTGTTGGCGGTTGAGCCGCCGCCCTGCCACAAATGGTCCTCGGCCAGACCGACCCGAAGATCCGTTAACGGACTGCGGAAGTGAAGCGCGGAGAAGCGGCGTTGATTAAGGAATTCGACGCGCCGCTGCAAATCGGCACTATGCTTGCGCCAGGCCGCCACGGGATCGGGCGTGTCCACCCGAGTGGCTGCGAAGATGGCATCCCAAAGCTGCTGAACCGCTGCGTCTGGCGAGGCTTGCGGAAAGACCGCGCGGGCCCAGGCCGGAGTAGCGCAGGGCACGATGGTCCAGTTAATCTCGTGGCGCGTAATGAGTTCCAGAGCGGGGCGATACACCTTCGACAGCGCAACGTTCGCGCGCGAGACTTTTTCCGGATCTTCATTGGCCAGCAACACCGGATCCGCGCCGGTGATAGCCAGCCGTGCTGCGCCGCTGCGGAATGCATTCGCAACACCGTCGTAGAGCCACGCAGGCGCGTAGTCGAAGCTGTCGTCTGGAGCATAGCGATAGCGCAATAAAGTGGAGGGCTCGTCGCTGAACAGAGTGGTAACCAGCTTGGCGCCGGCTTTATACGCGTGTTCGGTGATGCGGCGGACCAGCGCCAACGCGTCGATGGGAGCGGTCATGAAAAGTTCCTGACCCCTCGCCAGGCCTAGACCGACGTTTACGGTGACGTCGGCCAGGCGGTCTAAACGCTCGTCGTGCGATAGAACTGATTCCACGCCTCAAGTTTCCCAAATCACGCGTTCGCGATGATTTCGAGTTGGCGCAGATGGTTGAGATCGTGTCCGGCGATTGTTTCCAGCAGCGTTTGGAACGTCATTTCGCCCCGCTCCGGATGGCGCAGGCGGCGGCTGAACGCGTCGGGCGCGACAGAATCGATCAGGACAAGGTTCCAGCCGCGCAGATCGGCGAACACCTGCAGAGCTGTCTGCGCGTGGAACGACGTATTCACGTAAGGGCGTGCCCAAGCCTCCTGATCGAATGGCTGCACTGTGTGCGAATCTTGGGCCAAAGTCTGTCGGATGCGGAACGCGAAAGCGATTTCGCAATCCGCCAGATGGCAGAGAATCATGCGGGCGGTCCATTTACCGGGCGCGTAGCTGCGCTCGAAACCGCCTGAGCCAAGCCGGTCGGCAAGGTGGATAAGGTTATGCGCCGTTGCGCTGATTACATCACGAGCGTTCCGATCTCCCAGTTGATCGGCATACGGGTTCACGGCGGACATTGTCTTAGTATGCCCCAGAACAGCTGCCTGAGCCGGCCGCCAAACCGATGACAAATTGAAAAAATAAATCCAAAACCACTAACTCTCTCGCCCTCATCATCTTCCACGCACCACCCCATTCGAATTTGCTTCATTGCCCTTTTCCCCGTTCTACTCTCAGCCAGGAGTAGAACTTCACATGCAGCAAATCAGTGATCGCAAACTCGAAGCCAATCGCGAGAACGCTCAAAAAAGCACGGGACCTCAGTCCCAGGCCATGAAAGATAAGGTCTCGCAGAATCGCCTCATCCACGGCCTGCGCGGCCGATTCAAAGTCCTGAAATCCGAAAACCAGCAGGAATTTGACGAGATGCTTGCCAGCTACATGGAGTCGGAGCAACCCGTTGACGACGTGGACAGGGATTTGATAATGAAGATGGCCAGGCACACCTGGATGTCCGATCGCGCCGTACGCCTCCAAGGCGGATGTTTTCTAGAAGAACCGCAAACCGAGGCAGAGATTGCCGCTGGAACCGCGCGCGTGGCCGTCCGCGCCGACATTGATGTCTACGTCCGTTACCAAACCGCCAACGACCGCGCTTATGCCCGCGCCGCCGCCGAACTCGCAAAGCGTAAAAAACAAAGGCACTCCAAGGAAGTTGGCTTTGAACGGCAGATACGCGTTGAGGCCGAAGAAGTTCGCCGCGAAAAGCGCCAGACACAGCGTGACGAGCGCCATCAGATCGACATGAGTATCAAAAAAGAGCGCCTGAAATGCTCCGAAGCCGACTCCGTGACCCGATCTCTACACGCCGCCGATGTCCTCCAGCGTCACATGGCCGCCTAACTCGGAAAAAATCCTTAAAAATCTTCACTCGGAGCCATGAGCGAAGCGATTGGAGGCAACCATCGTCAATACGGTAGCTTGTTACTATGCCCGTGCGCACCAGATCCGGCATTCTGGCCGAGATCGTTGAACACAAAAAGCTCGAAATAGAGGCTTTGCGGGCGCATGCCATCGTTCTGGAGCAGCAAGCTTATCAGCGCAAACATCCGCCGCGGCCGTTTGCCGATGCGTTGCGCACGGCTGATCCGGCAGTCATTGCGGAAATCAAGAAGGCGTCGCCCAGCAGAGGATTGCTGACGCGGGACTTTCATCCGGCGTTGCTCGCTGAAAGTTATGAGCGCGGTGGCGCTGCTTGTCTTTCGGTCTTAACCGACCATGAGTACTTCCAGGGTTCGCTGCACGATCTGGAGGCGGCTCGCGCAGCCTGCAGTTTGCCGGTTCTGCGGAAAGATTTCACCATTGATCGAGTGCAGATCTTTCAGGCGGCAGCGCACGGCGCGGATGCCATTTTGCTGATTGCCGCCATCCTCGGCATCGACGAGCTCCGGCACTTTCGCGAGCTGGCAAGTTCTCTCCACATGGCCTCGCTAGTCGAAGTTCATAACCAGGAAGAACTGGCGAAGGCGGTCGATTCGGGTGCTGAGTTGATTGGCGTGAACAACCGCGATCTGGAAACCTTTGAGGTTTCGCTCGATACTTCTATCCGGCTGAGCTATCTCATGCCGGCGAACGTCATCCGGGTAAGTGAAAGCGGCATTCGAACGCGGGCCGATATCGATCTGCTGCGCGTAGCAGGGTTTCAGGCGTTCCTAGTGGGCGAGTGGTTGATGAAGGCGCATGATCCGGCGCACGCCCTGGGAGAGCTGTTGGGCAAGAACCATGCCCGTCATTAAGGTCTGCGGCATCACGAATGAAGAAGATGCGCGCTTTGCAATTGAGGCCGGGGCGAACGCTCTTGGATTCAACTTTTATGCGAAGAGTCCGCGTTACGTGACGGTCCAGCGTGCGCGCGAGATCATTGAAGCAGTACCCGGCGATTACCTGAAAGTGGGCGTGTTCGTTAATCCGGCCGCGGACGAGTTGAATGCAGAGTCGATGGACGTCGTACAGTTGCACGGTGAGTCGTGTCCCGTTGTAACAGGTCGAACTGTATGGAAAGCGATCGCGCCAAATGAGTTTGAAATGACATATCGGGCAGATGCCTACTTATTCGATGCGCCGACGGAATTATTCGGCGGTTCCGGCAAGACATTTGATTGGAGCTTAGTGACGAAACGCGATTTTCGGTTTTTAATTGCGGGCGGATTAGATAGTTCGAACGTAGCCCAGGCAATTGCGCTGGCACAGCCTTGGGGCGTAGACTCCTGCTCACGCCTGGAGTCCAGCCCTGGCAAGAAGGACCCGCGTAAAGTGGAAGCTTACGTGGCTGCCGCGCAAAAGGCTTTTGCCGCCCTATGAGTATTGTTTCAGTCCCGGACGCGTTAGGGCATTTCGGTCCCTATGGTGGGCGCTATGTGCCCGAAGTGCTCATGTCTCCGCTCGAAGAGTTGGAGCGGGCTTATGTGGAAGCGCGCCAGGATCCCGATTTCCAAACCGAATTGAACGGACTGCTGCGCCACTATGCGGGACGTCCGACGCCGCTCTACTATGCCAGGCGGCTGAGCGAGAGCTTGGACGGCGCGCAGCTCTGGCTCAAGCGCGAAGACCTGCTGCACACGGGCGCGCACAAGATCAATAATTGCCTCGGGCAGATTCTGCTCGCCAGGCGCATGGGCAAGAACCGCATTATTGCCGAAACGGGCGCGGGCCAACATGGCGTAGCCACTGCCACCGTTTGTGCGCTCTTCGGCATGGAGTGCGTGGTCTACATGGGCGAGGAAGACATGCGCCGCCAGCGGCTGAATGTCTTTCGTATGCGCCTGCTCGGCGCAAGTGTCGTAGGCGTCGCGAATGGCAGCCGCACTTTAAAGGATGCCATCAGCGAGGCCATGCGCGATTGGGTAACCAACGTGGGCACGACGCACTACTTGTTAGGGTCAGCGCTCGGCGCCCATCCGTATCCTATGATGGTGCGCGACTTTCATAAGGTGATTGGAGAAGAAGCGCGTGCGCAGGCGCTTGAGCAGATCGGACGTTTGCCCGACACGGTGATCGCGTGTGTGGGCGGCGGAAGCAATGCCATCGGCATCTTTTATCCATTTGTGTCCGACAAGAATGTGCGCCTGCTGGGCGTAGAAGCCGGCGGTCGCGGGCATAAATTAGGCGATCACGCGGCGCGCTTCAGCGGCGGCTCACCGGGCGTGTTGCATGGCGCGTTCAGTTATCTGCTGCAGGATGAAGAGGGTCAGGTGGGGCTCACGCATTCGGTTTCGGCTGGACTCGATTATGCGTTGATCGGCCCGGAACACGCTTGGCTGCACGATCAGAATCGCGCCGAGTATGTGTCAATCGCGGATGCCGATGCGCTTGCAGCAGCGAAACTGTTGGCGCGCATGGAAGGCATCATACCCGCGCTCGAATCCTCGCATGCCATCGCGGAAGCTGTGCGTCTGGCGCCATCGGCGAAGGGCGCCATCTATCTGGTGAACGTGTCGGGCCGCGGCGATAAAGACATCGACATCTATCGCGAGAATATGCCGGAGCTGGACGTGCCATGAGCGTCCAGACAGCTACTCGCATCAGCGATCTTTTTGAACGCTGCCGCGACGAAAGGCGCAAGGCGTTCATTGCTTATCTCACGGCGGGCGATCCAAACCCGGAGGCGACGGCATCACTTGTACTTGCCTTAGAGCGCGGTGGCGCGGACTTGATCGAATTGGGTGTTCCCTTCTCCGATCCCATCGCGGATGGCCCTGTCATTCAGCGAGCTTCGGATCGGGCGTTACGGGCCGGAACGAAGTTGACGCGAATACTCGATATGGTTCGGGAAGTGCGGCGTCATTCGCAGATCCCGCTGCTCCTGTTTAGCTATCTGAATCCACTGTTGCGCTATGGATTTGAGAAACTCGCAAAGGATGCGGCGGCGGCAGGCGTCGATGGCGTGTTATTGACAGATCTGTGTATTGAAGAAGCGGACGAGCCGGTACGCAAGCTAAGGAATGCCGGTTTGGACACGATTTTTCTCGCTGCTCCCACCAGTACGGATCAACGTCTGCGGCTTGTGGCTGAGCAATCTTCCGGCTTCATTTATTTGGTTTCGCGAACCGGCGTCACGGGAGAACAGGCTTCTTTGTCCGATGCCGCCGCGCCCTTGACTCGCAAGATGCGCGCGCTTACCGGTCTTCCGTTGGCCGTCGGGTTTGGAATCAGCACGCCGGAGCAGGTTGCCCAAGTCGCCAATGTGGCGGACGGCGTCGTAGTAGGAAGTGCGCTGGTGCGGCAGATTGAAAAGCATGCTGCCGATGCAGACCTTGCGCAGCAACTTGAAACTCTTACCCGCCGCTTGACTGCGCCGCTACGCGCGCAATGAGCCAGTATTCGCTAGAAGATCTCACGCGCTGCCGCGAGCAGATTGATGAGCTCGATCTTACGCTGCTGCGGATATTGAACGAACGAACAACTATCGTAGAAAGAATCGGGCGCATCAAACAGGAGCTGCACTTAGCGATCTACGAGCCGAAGCGGGAAGACCAGGTATTCGAAAACGTTGTAGCGCACAACGCCGGGCCGCTGCCCCATGATGCAGTGAAGCGCATTTTCGAACGCATCATCGATGAGATGCGAACGGTTCAGAAGTTGAAGATGGTGGAGGAAGACAGGCAGTGACGCCATGTTAGTGGTCATGCAGGAAGGCGCAACCGAAGCGCAAACGGAAAACATAATTCAGAGGCTGGTGGAGATGGGGTTCACGGTTCATCGCTCCACTGGCGTGCGCCATACGGTGCTGGGCGGCGTGGGCCCTATCGACGATTTCGATCCGGCAGTTCTCGAAGTAATGGAGGGCGTTAAAGAATGCCATCGCATCGTGTCGCCTTACAAACTCGCCAGCCGGCATTTCAAGCCGGGCGGAACAGTCCTCAAGATCGGCGAAGTTGAGATCGGCGGCCCGGCGGTAGTCATGATGGCCGGGCCGTGCAGCGTGGAGAGCGTCGATCAGATTGAGTCGACTGCGCGCCTGGTTGCGCAAGCCGGCGCGCAGATCATACGCGGCGGCGCGTTCAAACCGCGCAGTTCGCCATACAGCTTTCAAGGAATGGGTGAGGAGGGCCTGCGCATTTTGCGCGCGGCCGCGGATCGCAATAACTTACTGGTTGTCAGCGAAGTTATGGACCAGATACAAATCCCCTTACTGCTGAAATACTCCGACATACTGCAAGTGGGCGCCCGCAATATGCAGAATTTCAATTTGCTGCGGGAGTTGGGTAAGGTGCGCAAACCTATCTTATTAAAGCGCGGCATAGCGGGGACGATAGAGGAGCTTCTGCTATCTGCCGAATACATTATGGCGGGCGGAAATTACGAAGTGATGTTATGCGAGCGGGGCATCCGAACCTTTGAGACCAGCACGCGCAACACCATGGACATAGCAGCCATTCCGGTTTTGAAACGGTTGTCGCATCTGCCTGTTATTGCCGATCCGTCACACGGGACCGGCAAGCGGGATTATGTGGTTCCCATGGCGCGTGCGGCAGTCGCGGCCGGAGCGGACGGGCTGCTTGTCGAAGTGCATCCCGATCCTGATCGTGCCGTCAGCGATGGCGCGCAAACTCTGCGTCCGGAGCAGTTTCAGGAATTGATGAAGCAGGCCGGTGCGATCGCGGCGGCGATCGGCCGGCGCATGTAGATCATCCGCCGCATGGAAACAGTTGCGGTTGTCGGCGTGGGGCTGATCGGAGCGTCTTTCGGATTGGCGTTGCGCCGAGCCGGTTTTTCTGGCCGGATTATCGGAGTTAGCTCGCCCGACGCGATTAAGGCCGGCCTGGCCTCAGGAGCTATCTCTGAAGCAGTAACTCTGGAGCAGGCCGCGCAAACAGCCGACTTACTCTATCTGGCTCAGCCTATCGATCGCATCCTGCAAACGATCGAGTTGCTGGGTCCTATGGCAAAGCCCGACTGCCTGATTACTGACGCGGGGAGCACTAAGGCGGCGATCGTTGAAAAAGCGATGACTTATCTGCCGCCGGGGGTCTTTCTTGGCGGTCATCCGATGGCAGGCAAGGAGCAACGGGGAGCGGAAGCGGCTGACGGAGCGCTGTTTCGCGGACGTCCGTACGTCCTGACACCTACCGGTGACATGCTACCCAAGATGGCTGAGTTTCGAGGATGGCTAGAGCGGTGTGAGGCGCGAGTCGTTCAAATGTATCCTGCCGAACACGACTACGTAGTAGCTTTCACCTCACATCTTCCCCAGTTGTTATCCTCGGCGATTTCGGTTACGCTGGCGGGACAAAGAAATATTGAAATACAGGATGTGTTTGGGCCGGGACTGTTGGACATGACCCGGCTGGCAATGAGTTCGCCGGAGATTTGGAACAGCGTAATCCAAACGAATAAAGATAACGTTGTCAAGGCCTTAGACCAGCTCTCAGACGAGCTGGAAAGCATTGCGGCGAGCGTTCGAAACGGGCGCGATGTCACTGATTTGTTTTTGGCGGCGCAACACTTTGCGCTGCAATTGCGGCGGCAGAGTTAGCTGTCTTACACACGCACTATTACCTTCCTTACCACCTAGCACTTTTTCGTGGCTAAAAAGATAAAACGCGAATATAATTAAGTACGCTTTCTAATACAACTGCCGTGACCTCTCTTGCTAATGCGGTTCGAAGTACGCTTTTATCAGCGGCTGAAGTAAGTCGTCTTTCTCACTTGCGGCGCTCCACGGGACTTTTCTCGCAGGGGCAAGCCGCAGATGCAGTTTATTTCGTGGACGACGGTCTTGTGAAGCTGACGCGCTCCAGCGATTCAGGCGGCCGCATTATCCTCACAATCCGAGGTGGCGGCGATATCGTCGGTGAAGAATCGATGCTGCAAGAGCCGATCAGTTACTACGCTGAGGCGGAGGTCATAACTACATCGACTATCTATCGGATACCTCGGGATGTTGTATCGCGTTTTTCCGCATCGCATCCACAGTTCACTTATGAGCTGATTTCTTATCTGATCCGGCGTAGGCTTTCTTTAGCCGAAAAAGTGGAACTGCTTTGCCTGCGCGATGTCGAGTACCGCATTCTCCACTATCTGGCTGAGCTCTCGACGTTAGTCAAGGCATCCGAAGACGGTGTGCACCAGATACCCATAACGCAGTTGGAACTAGCCGACTTGATTGGCGCCACGCGCGAGACAACTTCGACAACTCTGAATCAGTTAGAGCGCCGCGGCTTATTGAAGCTTTCCCGTCGCATGCTGATCGTTCCCTCCCCCGACGTACTCACTTCTGAAGCGCTTTCGAAGCACTCCAACGGCAAGAGCCATTCCGCTCCCTCTGACGTGTTGTAAGCCAGACCATAAGCAAGTATCAGTACGCAACTCTGCCCCAAAAAACGACAAGTACTTAGTCGGTCTGTAAGACGTTGATTCGACAAATTTTTGCTTGCCCACGCTAAAAGCATTTGGTAAACTTCATCTCAGATTTTCCAATGCAAGCTGGTTGTAATCCATTAAGCTTCCGCTTGGACGCAGGGGAGCAAGCTCTTCGTGTGTCCACGCAAGGCTGACGGGCTATTCATCTCGCATAGGAGCAACAGGAGATAAGTAGTGAGAGAAAAAGGTGTAGTTAAGTGGTTTAACGCCGCGAAGGGGTACGGATTTATCCAGCGCTCCAACGGCGATGATGTGTTCGTGCACTTCTCGGCTATCCAGATGAATGGATACCGGACGCTCGAGGAGGGTGCGGAGGTGGAGTTCGAGGTCAAGCGAGGCCCTAAGGGTCTACAGGCCGAGAACGTAAATCGTCCGTAGGTACCAACCAGCCAATATTGGCCGCCGCTGCTAACAGCACGGCGGCCTTTCTGTTTTTGCGGGGTAGTAAGATCGCTGCTGATGCTTCGTATTCCGGATGACCAGCCCCTCACTGCGCTTCGCGACTTTCTGTTAGAAGCCGGATACACTTCCAACCAACTCAAAGGCGAGCTCGGCTTGCGCCGTAGCCTCTACGCTGATCTCGAGAACTTAGATCCTTTATTAGAGCGGACCAGTGGCGATGCGCTGCTACCGACGCTGGCGCGTCTTTTTTTCGTTGGTTGGCCGGATGCGGCGGAGCGCGTGCGCAGACACATACCGGAGAACATCCTGCAGCTTTGCATGGATGCCAATCTTCTGTCGATCGAAGACGACACCTTCGCTCCTGCGGTCGTCATCATACCGTTTGAGAATGTGCTTCTGTTTGTGGCAGACGCTCCGCGCCTGCGTGGCGTCAATCCGAACATTGTCATAGGGCCAAGCAGCGCGACCAAGATCATTGCCGATTGCCTGTTTCGAGAGCCGGCCGAGAGTGCTCTTGATATCGGCACCGGCAGCGGCGTGCTGTCGGTAGTTGCATCTGCGTTCAGCAATCGTGTAATCGGAACGGACATCAACGAACGAGCCATCGAATTCGCCCGCTTCAGTGCCGCGCTCAACGGCGTTCACAACGTAGAGTTCGTCGCCGGTGATGCTTTTGCTCCTGCGGAAGGGAAACAATTTGCGCGCATTTTCGCCAACCCGCCATTCTTCCTGGCCGCAAAGAAAACTTTCGTATATAGCGATAGCCCGTTGGAGTTGGATGGATTCACGCGCAAGCTGGCAATGGAAGCGCCGCGTTACCTGGAAGAAAACGGTGTTTTCCAGATGATCTGCGAATGGGTTGAAGTAGAAGGCGAGCCTTGGGAGCAGCGCTTGCAATCCTGGACGGCTGGTTCCGGCTGTGACGTATTCGTTTATGTCGGGCCGCTCAGCGATCCGGTCAGCTATGCGGAAAATCGGTTTCATGAAGCGGGCAGCTTGCATAGCGGCGACAGGAAGAATGCGATGTCCGATCGCGTGAATTATTTTCGCGAGCATCGGGTGCAGAAAGTGGCGAGCGGCGTGATCACTATGCGCAAACGAAAAGGCGCCAACTGGTTCACCGCTATCGCCGGCGATCTGGACAGCGACTTGGGAAAGCTCATCAAAGAACGCGTGAACGGACGAACGATCATCAGCGAGTACACGGAGCAGGATTGGTTACAGGCAAGGCTGCGTTTTGCGCCTGATGCGACGATTACGCAAACGCAAGCTTTGAAAGAAGACGGCTGGAAGCTGACGGGTGTCGAAATCGTCAAGCCCGGTGCAATCAAAGATCCATTAGTGGTGGACGCTTCCGTGCTGCGCGCAATCGAACTGTTCGACGGCAGTAACACGCTGGCCTCGATCATTGACAAAACTGCCGAGGCGCTTGCCGTTTCACGCGAAGAGGCGAAAAGCCATTGCTTGCAGCTTGCGAAACGGCTTGTGAGAAGCGGCTTCGTCATTCCCGTCGCTTCCGAAACCAACAGTATTTCAGAATAGAGAAGAATGCATTACAGAAAGCTGGGAACAACAGAGGCAGAAGTCAGTGAATTGGGCTTCGGAGCCTGGGGAATTGGCGGCAAGCAGTGGCAGGGCGGCAGCGATGACGTTTCATTGCGCGCGCTGAAACGAGCTTTCGAGCTGGGTGTGAATTTCGTCGATACGGCACTGGCCTATGGCGACGGGCACAGTGAACAGCTCGTCGGCAAGGCAGTGAAGGAGAGCTTTCAAAAGGTCTTTGTAGCGACAAAGATACCGCCGAAGAATCGGATCTGGCCGGCATCGCCTGCGACGCCTATCTCAGAGGTCTTCCCCTACGACTACATCATTAGCAGCACGGAAGAGAGCCTGCGCAATTTGAAGTGCGAGCAGATCTATCTGCAGCAGTTTCATGTCTGGACCGACGCCTGGACGGAAACGGAAGAGTGGCGTAAAGCGATCGAGACTTTGCGGCGCAGCGGAAAGGTACGTTACTTCGGGATCTCTATCAGCGAACACGATCCGGATTCGGCTTTGGAAGCCATCAAAACGGGTTTACTCACGGCGGTGCAGGTTATCTACAACATCTTCGACCAGACCCCGGAGAAGAATCTGTTTCCTTTGTGCCAGGAGATGAAAGTCGGGGTGCTGGCCCGTGTTCCTTTGGACGAAGGCGGTCTCACCGGCACCATCAATGAGAACACACAATTTGAACCGGGAGAATTTCGCGAATCCTATTTTCGCGGTGACCGAAAACGCGAGGTGCGCGAACATGTTGAAGCGCTGCAACGCGATTTGAAAGCTGTGCCCGGCAGTTTGCCGCAGATTGCGATTCGCTTTTGCTTATCGAACAAAGCGGTGACTTCCGTTATTCCA
Source organism: Terriglobia bacterium (assembly GCA_963758445.1). GTDB lineage: Bacteria > Acidobacteriota > Terriglobia > Bryobacterales > Bryobacteraceae > Bog-105. The sequence continues at coordinate 13,431 of CAVWVR010000019.1, read as the reverse complement.
GGAATGCGACGGATTGAAACGGTGGAAGATAACGCGCGCGCTACCGCGGCCGGCATGCTGGACCCGCGTACACTCGCGATCTTGAAGCGGCATGCGTGGGACCGCAATTTCTATCAATAGAAATGCGTCTGGCGATTCTGTCCGATATCCACGACAATCTTTGGAATCTGGCGGTGGCCATGGAAATGGTGCGAACAGCGGATGCTGTGCTGTGCTGCGGCGACTTGTGCTCGCCATTTGTTATTGACGAATTGACAAAGTGTGAGGCCACCGTTCACATCGTGTTTGGAAACAACGATGCGGACCTGTATCGGATCACCTCAAAAGCATTGAACAAGCCGAACTGCAAGGTATATGGAGAGCTGTTTCAAGCCACTTTCGATAACCGGCGCGTGGCGATGAACCATTTCGATTACCTGGCGCGGCCCATGGCTAAATCGGGCGATTACGACGTGGTCTGTTTCGGCCACAATCACGAATGGGAGATTCGGCGCCAAGGCCCGACGCTGCTGATCAACCCAGGTCCGATCATGGGCGCAAAGTTCTCGAGCGGCAAATGGGAGGACACGGCCGCAACTTTCGTTCTATACGACACCACTGCGGACGCGGCAGAAACGTTCGCTGTCGATAAAACAAACAAAACGGTGAGCCGCTTCGAACCTTCAAGACTTTAGAATTTGTTGCGCAGCCCTGCGGCCGGAAGCGATGGCGCCATGAACGGTCGCGCTGTGACCGTTTGTCTCGGTCGCTTCACCCGCGAAATACAAGGTTTGTTTCAGAGGCTCCGCCAGCGCTTCGCGAGCGTTCATTGCGTGCGCAGGCACGTAGCTGTACGCGCCCTTTGCGAACGGGTCGGCATGCCAATCGTGGAAGTAAACGGCTTCCAGTGAGTCCGTAAGCGCTGCCTCGCGCGTGCTAAAGATGCGGGCCAAATCAGCAATCGCCAGCCGGACGATTTCAGACTGCGGCAGGCCCAGCAGCTGGTCAGGACGTGGGCCGGAACTCCAGCCGGTAATGGAGCGGGCGCGGACTGGAAGCGGCGTCCACCAGGTGGGGAAATGCTTCTCGTTTGATAGCAGAAAGCCAGCGTCGGCAAAATCGCCGTCCGCTTCCCAAACTGCTGTTTTAAAGCGCAGGATGACGCGAACAACTTGCCCGAACTGCAATCGTGTGGCTGCATGCAGAATGTCATCCGGCTGGGGGTCGAAATGAATCGTTTCAGCCTGCAGAACTCCGAGAGGCACAGTTACGATTACTCGCCTTGCCGCGACAATTTGAACGGCGCCGGTCAACGCAGATTCGAATTCCACTTGCGCGTGCCCCGGTTCCCAACGAATTGCACGCACGACGGAATTCAACTTCAGCTTGCTGTCTAGATCCGATATCCCCTGCGTCATCCAATGCAGCACCGCATCGTAGCCATTCATGAGGCGAAATGCGTCATCGCCGTCGATCTCGTCTGCTGCTTTCTGATCCTTGACCAGGGAGGCGATGCCGATGATTTCGCTTCGAGCGGCGTTGAATCCCTCCACGTAAGAAGTTGCGAGCTCTTTTGCGTCCTTCGCATACGTGGACCTCTGCAGAAATTCCGTAAATGTTTCCTCGCGTCCGGCGTCAACGGCTGCTTCCATTTCTTGCATTACTTCATCGACCTGCAACCAGGCGTCTTCGTTCTTTACGCGCTTGCCATTCCGGACATGAATGGCATGCTCGTGGCATTTGTAGAGTGTGAGCGGCGCCGCTTCGACCACCTCCAAGATTTCGCGCGGCTTCCCATGCACAAATTCGGCGCCGAGTTCAATCGGGATCGGCGAACGAGGGTCATGAACCGTTTCAATCCGTCCACCGATTCGGTTGCGTGCCTCAAGACACAACACGCGCTGACCAGCCCGGTCGAGGTCTCGAAGAGCGGATAAACCGGCTGCACCCGCGCCCACGATGACAACATCGAGAAGTTCCGACTTCACTGGAGCTGTTCTCCACTTGCCTGGAAGAATCCTGTCTGCCGGTTTTTATGAACCGAATCCGCGGGGAAGTAGCAGCCGTTCATCGCGACGTAAACTCCGGGTGGAAGCGTCTGGGCAAAGGCCAAGGCGCTGCCCAGGTTGAACAGGCCATCGGAGGAGCTTCCGAATTTGTAGGGCACCATTGCGCCCGTCAGCACGATGGTCTTGTTCTCGACAGCAGCCGCGATGGCGCGCGCCGTTATTTCCATGGTGTCGGTGCCGTGAGTAATTACGATGCGGTTTTCCGGAGTCGCCTGGCACTGCTGAACAATGATGTCCCGGTCGGCATCGGACATTTCGAGGCTGTCCACCATCATCAGCGTGCGGATCTCGAGAGGCAGTTTGCAGCGCCCCAGCTCAAGCATCTCGCTGACATGGGAATCCTTGAAATAGAGCTGGCCGTTGATCTCGTCGTATTCCTTGTCGAAAGTGCCGCCCGTGATCAGTACGCGGATCCGGTTATCTGCTGCCACGATGATATTGTCCGGTATCGTCTTGGAAACTAGATCAGGTCCGTTGCGGCGACAACAGGTGAACCAGTGTTTCCAACCCGCTTTGCACGCCCGAAAGACCCTTTTCGGGGTGCATTCTGCCGCTAGCCTCCAGAGCGATCAGGCCGTGCATGGTGGCAAACAATAGTCCAGCAAGGGTGGTTTTCGGTACGTCCGGCAACAACTGCGCTGCCTGACATTCCTGGACGATCACGATGAACTCGGCGAACGCTGTGAAAGCAGTCTTCTCCAGTTCACCCTTCTGTGCGGCTATGGCTGGATCGCTAAAGAGGAGCCTATAGCGTGCCGGATGTTCTACGCTGAAGTCGATCACGACTTTGAGCGCTTTCATCAATTTCGAGGCTGGTCTTGCCGAACTCTTACGGACAGCTTTGAAAGCTTCCGCCAGCATCAAGAAGTCGACGGTAGCGACGGCAGCCAACAACGCATCCCGATTCTTGAAGTGCTTATAGGGAGCATTATGAGAGATCCCTGAGGCATGGCCGACCGCGCGTAGCGTAACGGCGCCCTCGCCGCCGGAATCAAGCAGCGCGGTCGCAGCAAAAATCAGTTTCTTGTCAGTCGTTACCGTAGCTGAACTGCTTCTTCGTTTGGCTGCAACCGGACGAGCGTTTTGGAGTCGTTCCATAGTTTGGCTGCTCTCTGTTCGTCATAGGACATCTTAGAGGATCGCGTCTCGTTTAAGGCGCCATCGTTCGACTGGAGATACTTACCGGACGCGCTTGCGTAAATGGGATCCGCTGCAATTTGCGCGAGGGAGGCACCGGAGAAACTGACTGAGCCTTGCGTTACGCCCATGCGCTTCATGAGGCCCTTCATCAGGGAGGTCTTCGCAAGCCACTGCACGGGTTTGGGCATTGTTCTCATCAGTCCCGTCTCAGGGATGGATCCGGGGTCGAAGGCAATCGACGCAATCGAGCTGCCGGCGCGCCGTAACTTGCGGTGTAGTTCATACGAATACAGCATGGTGCAGAGCTTTGAGGTGGAGTAGCGTATCCCCGGAGAGAGCGGTTTTTTGCCGTTTCTACCATCGTTGGCAAGTGCAATGGCGTCCGGCTCAACCACTTTGCCAACCATCTTTCCATCGGTTGTATCGGGGTCATGCGTTCCACTTGCAGTGAACACGATGCGTCCTCCGTCTGCCATACCATCAGCAAGCAGCTCGACCAGGAGGAAATGTCCGAGACAATTGGTCGCGAACGTCGTTTCGTAACGATCGGGGCTGTAGGTTGTCGGCCCATCGTGTCTGCCGCCGGCATTGCACAGGAGCACCTCTAACGAGTCCACCTTGCCGCTGTCGAGCAGAGCTCGGAACTGCGCTGCGGCCTCTCTGACCGACGCCAGTGAGGAGGTATCCAGCTTCAGCGTCGTGACGGTTACCCCGTAGCTCGTCCGGAGCTGCTGTGCCGCGGGCTCCATCCGCTCTACACTTCGTCCGGCAAGAATCAGATTGCAGCGCGAACGAGACGCCAGTTGCTTTGCGCATTCGAACCCGATACCGGCGTGACCCCCCGTTATTAGAACTGTGGGCATTATCGAACCTCCTTTAGGTTGACAGTGTCAACTATAGCAGGGGGAGGTGTACATTGTCAACCGGAGCGGGAACGTACTGGAGCGGACCCGACAACTACGTCTGGACGGCTCGACACATTGGTCGTTGCCTCGCGCATTGCCTGTCGCAACCAAAGGTGCCGAACATCCAGATCCTGACGGGAATGCCAAATCATGAGATAGCGAAAGTTCGTCAACTCCGCCGGGGCTGACACCAATCTTGTTTGCAGGGGATTGACGAGCCTCTCTGCCAGCCTCCGGGGCAGGGTCACAATGAGCGAGGTTCCTGCCACCATATTCAGACCCACACTGAAATAAGGAGTGGTAAAGGCACATCGCCTTGCCGCCCCAACTCTGGTCAGGGCGATATCAGGTACAGTCTGCTGGTTTTCCAGTACGCTAATGCAGACGTGATTGGCGGAAATGTACTGAGCAAGCGAGAGCTTCTTCCCGTACTGGCTCTTCTTGTCAACCGCACAGACTAGCGCTTCTTCAAAAAGCACTTCACTTTTCAGGGTCGCCGGCAGTGCCCTGAATTCCGCATCGAGCAGCAGGTCAAATCGATTCGCCTCCAGATCACTGAATCGATCGTCGGTATAGGCTTGAAACGAGAAGTCGAGATTTGGACGCTCGGCGTAACGCTTCGCGAGCTCAGGCCCATACAGGTGCGCCAAGCTGTCACTCGCCGCCAGCCGGAAGGTAGCCTGCTCTGTAGAAGGATCAAACTCCTTGCCGGAGATCAGCCTTTCAAGTTGTGGAAGGATGACTGTTAGTTCCTGCCACAGTGCTTGCCCGCGGGGCGTGGGCTCATATTGCCTCGTCGTTCGGACGACAAGGTCGTCGTTGAACAACTCTCGCAATCTCTGCAGGGACCGGCTGACGGCAGGCTGACTCAATCGCAGCCGCTTCGCGGCCCGGGAGATCGTTTTCTCTTCCACTAACGCAATGAAGTAGACGAGCAGGTTCAAGTCTGCCTGGCGCAGTTGCGTTAAACGCATAGTCACTCCGCATATTATGCATGATTCTTACTTGGTCCGAGCTCATCTCATGAGCGTAAGGCATTTGAAAAGGAGAAACTATGACAGGAACAGCAATCGTAACCGGTGCATCTGGCGGTATCGGCAGGGGCGTTGCGGAACGGCTGGCTGCGGATGGATTTTCTGTAGTCCTCACATACTCCGGGAATGCGGCGAAAGCAGGTGACGCTCTCCAGAGCATCGAAGCGGCTGGTGGAAAAGCGATCACCGTAGCGGCGGATATCTCAAGGGTAGATGATGTAAAGCAAATCTTCGACGCAGGCCGGTCCGCCTTTGGAGAGATCCACGCCGTGGTCAACTGCGCGGGAATCATGCCGCTTGCACCGATTCAGAAGGGTGATCTTGACGCCTTCGACAGGGTGATTGCCACCAATCTGCGGGGCAGTTTTCTGGTGATGAGCGAGGCTGCGAACCAGGTTGCCGATGGCGGCCGCATCGTCACCTTCTCAAGCAGCGTACTTGGAAAGAATTTTCCTGCATACGGCGCATACATCGCTTCCAAGGCAGGCGTTGAAGGCCTCACCCGCGTTCTGGCTAACGAACTTGGTCAACGCAAGATTACCGTCAATGCAGTCGCCCCCGGTCCGGTGGCCACCGAGCTGTTTCTTGAGGGCAAGAGTGAGGAACAGATCGCAGGGATCGGCAAGTTGTCGCCGCTTGGCCGGATCGGAGAAGTGGCGGACATTGTCGGTATGGTCTCTTTTCTCGTTGGCCCCGAAGGTGGCTGGGTAAACGGCCAAGTCCTGCGCGTTAATGGGGGATTCGCCTAAACGAAGGGTGTTGCCGCAAACCGTCATGTTGTTGCGGGGAGTCGCCATCTGTCCACCTCGTTTGCAGGGGTTAAACATCGAGTACGCTGGCGACTTCAGCAAGTACCTTCAATTGCCGCTTGGTAAGAAGACTGAAAAAGTGCTTTCTGACAGCTTCAGCATGAATAGGTAGTGACTTCTTCAGCAGAGCTCGCCCATGAGGGGTCAATCGGACCATCGATACACGCGAACCCTTTGCTCTGCGAACTAATCCACGGGCTTCAGCCCGTTTGAGCTGATGGGCAAGCCGAGTACGATCCCAGCGCAATAAGTCCGCCAACTGCTGCTGTCGTAACGTCCGCCCCGGCGCCTCCGAGAGAAGTACCAAGACAGCGAATTCCCCAGCAGCAAGTCCGGTCTTGTTCGTCATGTCCCGACTGACTAGCAGTCCTGTTTTTTCGACCATGTAGCGAAAGTTCCGCCACTGGCTGGTCTCTTCCGGAGATAGTGGCCGCGGCTCCATTTCCATTAGCATAACTCTAATGTTGTTGAAGTGTCAACAGACTGATACATCCGGTTCGCCCATCCCTGGAACTATGTTGACGTGACAACACAATGGGTGAATCGTTCAGGCTTTGGTCGAATCTTGTCTAGTGAAGCACGAAGAGTATGTGGTGCGAGTGTTAGAGGCATCTCCACCCGTGCTGCTCATTTAAGGAGGTATCACATGCTAAAAGAACAACGTCTGGTCGTTCTCGGTGGGTCTCGTGGCATTGGCTTCGGGGTAGCGGAGCAAGCCGCGCGCGAGGGGGCCAGCGTCGTCATCGTCGCGAGCCAGTCGAAGGGAGTCTCCGCTGCGGTGGAGCGGTTGCCGAAAGGGGCCACAGGCCGAACCGTCGATTTGCGATCCGGCGAGGCCGTTCGGGCGCTCTTTGCAGAGCTTGGGGCCTTCGATCACCTGGTTTACACGGCCGGGGAGCCAATCCCATTTGGTCCGCGGCTCGTCGAGCTCGATCTCGCCGCCGCGCGAAACTTCTTCGAGCTGCGCTACTGGGGAATCCTCACTGCCGTCCAGGCGGCGCGACCGTACTTTCGCAGTGGGGGATCTATCGTCTTGACCAGCGGGACCTCAGCTCGGCGGCCTCCTGCCGGCTTCGCCATAGGGGCAAGCATCTGCGGGGCGATCGAGGCCCTCACCCGGTCTCTCGCGGTAGAGCTCGCCCCACTGCGGGTAAACGTCGTCGCGCCCGGCATGGTCGACACTGATCTCTGGTCCGGCATCCCCGCTCCTGCCCGCGAGCAGATGTTCAGCGACGTAGCCGTCAAGCTGCCGGTTGGTCACGTCGGGTCTACGGCGGAGGTCGCTGAGGCCTACCTGGCGTTCCTCCGAGGTGGCTATACGACAGGACAGTCGGTGGTCGTCGATGGAGGGGGAATGCTGGTGTAGCCAGTCCAGTCGGCACGTCCCTATGATGGCGGCCGCTGACGGGAAGGACGCGGCCAACAAGAACGAACAAGGAGAATTTGTGAAGACAATAGAAGCTCTACGCACTCCCGACTCACGCTTCCAGGGTCTGCCTGGTTACCGGTATGAGCCTCAATACGTTGATACTTTACCTGGGTACGAGGGACTTCGAGCGCACTATCTGGATCTAGGGCCGAAGGACGCCAAACGTACGTTCTTATGTCTCCATGGTGAACCGACATGGAGCTACTTTTATCGCAAGATGATTCCTGTGTTGCTGGAAAGTGGTGCGCGGGTAATTGCACCCGACTTGTTCGGCTTCGGTCGCTCCGACAAGCCCGTGCAGGACTCCACCTACTCCTTTCATTTCCATCGAGGATTTCTTCTGCGTTTCGTTGAGCACGTCGCAGCTGGCAATATCACGTTGGTGGTTCAGGATTGGGGAGGGACGCTGGGCCTCACCTTACCGGTGGATGTGGGCTTCCGTTCCAAATTGGAAAGACTGATTGTGATGAACACTGTTCTTCCTGTCGGCAAGCCGCTCGGTCCTCACTTCTATGAGTGGAGAGCGCTGGTTCGAAAAATGCCTGACTTGCCGGTGGGACAATTGATTCGCAAGATAACACCAGAACTCAGCGATTCGGAGATGGCAGCCTACGACGCTCTTTTTCCGGATAGTCGTTTCAAGGCAGGCGCTCGAACCTTCCCGGACCTGGCCATGGTTGAGCCCGGGATGGAAGGCGTCGCCGAATCGGAGGCGGCTCTCCGGTTTTGGAGACAGGAATGGTCGGGCCAGTCTTTCATGGCCATCGGAGCGAAGGCCCCGGATGCGGAAACGATGCAGGCGCTGCGCAGCCACATCAGAGGTTGTCCGGAACCGCTGGTTGTCACAGACGCAGACCACTTTGTACCGGAGTGGGGCGAGCCGGTTGCACAAGCCGCGTTACGCTCCTTCGGTGATTTCCAGTAAGGCATTCGAGTAACCGGGTATATGGGAACGGACGTATACGCGGTCTTTGCGAGGTATGTCACGTCGGCAACTAGTAAAGTAAATGGAAGTCCAGCCTGTGTGCTTCACATGAACTACGAACATCTGCTGGTGCATCACGAAGATGCGCTCGCTGTTATCACGCTCAATCGTCCAGCGAAACGGAATGCTCTCTCGCTCGAACTGATGCGCGAGCTCATTCATTGTCTGGACGAGATGGAGAAGAGCAAGTCGGCGCGGGTGGTGATTCTTGCGGCTGCGGGTAAGGTGTTCAGCTCGGGCCATGACCTTTCCGAAATGGTTGGCCGGGATGTTTCCGCTCATCGCGAGACGTTCGATGTATGCGCGCAACTCATGCTGCGCGTGCAGTCGATCCCGCAGCCCGTGATCGCCGAAGTGCAAGGCATGGCGACGGCAGCAGGGTGCCAGTTGGTGGCTACCTGCGATTTGGCAATCGCATCTGAGCAGGCCAGCTTTGCTACTCCCGGCGTGCGCATCGGGCTGTTCTGCACCACACCGATGGTCGCGCTCAGCCGCGCGATCGGACGCAAGCGCGCGCTGCAGATGCTGCTCACGGGCGAAACGATTTCAGCGCAAAAGGCAGTAGATTGGGGGCTGATCAACTCAGTCGTGCCGAGCGACCAATTGCCGAATGCCACGCGCTCGCTGGCGAGACAGATTGCGGAGGCGAGTCCGCTGACGGTTCATATCGGCAAACAGGCTTTCTATGAGCAGATCGATTTAGACCAGCGCCGCGCCTATGCTTATGCGAAAGAAGTGATGACCACGAACGCGCTTGCGCAAGACGCGCAGGAGGGTATCTGCGCATTCCTTCAGAAGCGCACGCCGACGTGGTCCGGCAAATAGCGTTTGCCGGAAAGCGATTTAGCCGTGAATCTCACGGAAGGAAATCAGACAACGATCGGCCGTTTCCATCTGCGGAAAATCACTGCCTTCCTGCTCGACCAAGTAATACTCCACTCCGCCCTTTGATTCAGCGGCATCGAAGATCTTTTTCCACGGCGCCGCGCCCTGACCGAAAAGAACGCGATAGCCCGCCGTTGGCGACCAGTCCTTCAGATGTAGCGAGCGAATGCGCCCGGGATGACTTTCAATCCATGCCACAGGGTCGCTGCCGGCTTCTACGCACGTTCCGACGTCGAGTTGCAGCATGACGCTCTTGTCCGTATTGTCCGCCAGAACCTGCATAGGCACCTGACCATCCAACGGATGCCACTCAACCGCATGGTTGTGATAGCCGGCATGCAAGCCGTGCTGACCCATACGCTCGTTCCCCTGGTTCAACGTATCCGCCACGCGCTTCCAATCATCGATGCCGGTGATTTTGGGCGCGCTCGCCAACACGATGTACTTCGTGCCGAGTATTTTGTTCAGCTCGATAGCGTGATCCAGGCCAGTGCCGAAAGAGGGCATTCCGTTGTGCGTGGAATAACAGCGGATTTTGAGGTCGTCCAATTGCTTCCGGACCTGCTTGGCATAATCTGGCGTCCAGTCGAAGTAGGGGGCAAAGAATTCGACGCACTCGTATCCCATCTTGGCCACGGCATCAATGGTGCCAGGCAGATCTTTTTTGAGTTCGTCGCGAACCGAAAAGAGTTCCAACCCGACGGGCACAGACTTCTCCGCCGCAGCCATTTTCAACGCGGCAAGAGTTGGCAGAGTTGCCGCTACAAAAGACCTTCTGGATAAGTTCGTCAGCGATTCGGGCATGTCCCGAACGATATCATGACAGGTCAAGTCCGCGCGCAAAAGAGGGTTCCGCAGGTTTTGAAAATGCGGCAACTTTCAAGGCGGCAGCGCCCAGCTTGTGCTCCGTTGAAAGTCATGCCGAGGGAATGGCGGTTGGGACGGGTTTGAGGTCATCGGAGTAGCCGAGGGCTCTGAGTTGCTTTTTGAGGTATTGAAGACGGCGCTTGGCGGCTTGAGGCGAGGTGCGGCCCCCATATTCGAGGTATCTGGCGCCCTCGTGCAGGATGTTCCAGATGACGATAGCCAGGTGATGCGCGATGGCCCAGATGGCTTTCGGGTACCCGAGCCTGGGCAGGAGGCGCTTAAATTTCTGCTGGAAGAAGCTGTTGTTGGTGCGAACTGCGGCTTGCGCCGCTTGGCAGAGCGCTCGCCGCAGATAGGGATTACCTTTAGTGGTACGGCTACTGTGGTTGTGTTCCGCACTTTCTTCCCGGCCCGGACAAACGCCGGCCCAGGAACTGAACTGGGGAGCTGAGTCAAAAGCAGCGGCAGCGACACCCACTTCGGCGATGATGTGCTGCGCACTCAGCACCCGGATGCCGGGCACCTCAGCCAGACGGGCGACGGCCTCAGCGTGCTCGCGCATGATTTCCGCAGTGAGGCGCACTAATTCCTCGATCTGTTTATCGATCAGTTGCAAATGCTCGAGATGTTGTTCGAGAAAGCGGCGCTGAATCTCATTCACGCTTCCGGTCAAGGCATCCACCAACTCCTGCTGAGGACACTGCACGCGCGCATCAGCCAACGCAGCCAGCCGTGCGGGCTCGGTCTCTCCCCGCGCCAGGGCGGTCAGAATGCGCAAGCCGCTGGCGCCGAAAAGATCCGTCAGTACGCTGGAGATTTTGATGCGCGTTTCTTCTAGCAGGCTCTCCACCTGATTCTGAATGCGCACTCGATCGCGCGACAATTGCGTACGCCGCCGTGTCAAACTGCGCAATTGCCGTTGTTGCACTTCGGGAACGAAGCTGAGGGTGAGTTCGCCAGCCACATGACGGCGAACCAGGCGCTCGGCATCTTTGAAATCGGTCTTCTTGCCGCGCGGCGCACGGTTACTCCAGGCCTGTGCCAGACGAAGTTGCAAGTGGCCTTCCAGCACGTACCAGACCGGTTTCCAGTATTGGGCGGTGGATTCCATTACCGCCTCCTCTACTTGCCGCTGTTGCAGCCAACTCAACAAATGGGTCAGTTCCGTGGTCGTGGTCCCGAATTTGCGCCGCTCCCACTCCTCCGCCTCGCCTGTCTTGACTACCACCATCAGAACCCGTTTGTGAATGTCGATTCCTGCTATTGTTTTAGTCATCTGTCCCTCGGGCCTGGAGCGGAGGGCACGCCAATGCTTTTGGAATGCACCGTTTCGTGCTGCCGCTTCACCCGCCTGAGTGCTACGGCGCACATTTATTTTGCTCTTGTGCGTGCCCCGGGCCATACTCACTTCCGGCTTCAACTGATCCAGAGCCCAACCGGCCTCGCCGCCCCTGCGCCGTTTTCAACTATCGCATCCCAGAGCGACTTTCATCGAATTCTGCGGCCCCACACGGGCCATGCTTACTCACTTGAAACACGCGGAACAGATATGTGCGAGTACCGGCAAACCGCATCTCACCTTTTACGGCTGCGATTTTGTTGTAGCTGGCAATAAATCGGCCAATACCAGTGCTGTCGATTCGATCCATCCCCGCAACCTCGAAGATGATTACGCGGTAGCCTTGGCTCAACAAATCGCCGACGAGCGATGTCACCTGCTCACTCTCTGCGCCAAGCTTCAGATCGCCAGATACCGTAATCACCACCATCCCAGGAGCGACTTGGTGATGGTTGATAGCTAACATGGCAAACAATACCTGTAGGCTTCCAGTGTGTCAGAGAACGCTTGCCTTCGCTGCTCCGCTTATGACTTTCTTGTTGTTTCGGCGCCGAAGATGGGAAGCGCGGGATCGCTAAGTTGGGAACCACCGGCGACTATAAGGTCCCCCGACGGTAATTGACCTACAATTTTGGCCTCGACCATACTCTCAGTTTGCCGGAAGGCTAGTTCGGCCCCCCTCTTGGATTGCTCCAAAAGGCTCCCCTCACCCGAGCGAATGGCCCTATTGTGAGGGCCTACGCGCTGCACTCGTGATCTGACTGCTACGATATCCGGATCATGAAGGTTCTAGTCGTTGGATCGCGGAAAGCTCACGACACACTGGAATTTCGAAATGGTTGCCAAGCTGTTGGACGCGCGTTAGCGAAGCGCGGCCACACGATCGTTGCGGCAGGCTGCGGGGACGACGACGCCGAGACATGGATATTGGAAAGCGCTAATTCTGCCGCAACAGCAAGTAAGAAGCCGAAACTGATACCGTTCTCGCCCGCCATACCTGAAACGACGGACCTCATTCAAGCCATAAACATCGCTCTACGCTGGCCCAATGTTCTGGTATTGCGGCCCTTTGAAACGAAGGGCCCTTGGGCCGTGGGACAAGCGGTTGCACTCCTCAGGAGCGATGTTGCTCTTCTCATTGGAGGCGGCGTACTCACCGCAAACGTCGGTTCCCTCGCTTTGGAAGTGGGAAAGCCTTACTATGCGATCGCCAAACTCGGAGGAGCCGCCAAAGTCATGGCGGACGAGGAATATGCCAAATATCGGACTCTCGGTATGCCTGAAGACCTTTTGAGGCCGTCGCCAGCAGACGGTCTTTTCGGACACAAAGTAGTAAGTGCGATCGAGTTCCTGACGCGACGGCAAAGGAATGTCAACGAACTTCGCAGCAACGCCATCATCCTGGCCGCCTCAGTCACGGTACTCGCACTGTTTCTCGGATTTGTCTTCAGGACCGACCCTTTTGGAAATGAGCCGCGGCTTGTATACACAACATGCTTGGGCGCGATAGTTGGCGTGATTCTCTCGTTCCTTACGGGCCATGTGTTCAACCGCAACACGATTACCTTGCCCAAGTTTCTCGGCCAGACCTCACTTGCTTGCTTCCTCGGCGCTCTTTATGGGTTCTTCTCGTTAGAGGCCGGCGGCCTTTACAAGGTTGACATCGCGCGAATGCAGCCGTCAGACGTCGATTCACTTGCCATCAAAGTGGCGCTGGTCGGAGTGGGTGTGGGAGCGCTTTTAGGTCCGGCGTCGAAGCGCGCGCTAGAGGATCTTCGACGAACTTCCAGCCTACCCGCCGACCACACCGACGAGTAACCTCCAGCCAAGGATTAGCTAACCGTTTAGGTTTCTTCGCTCCGGTATGGTCGACCACGTCGCAGACTGAATCGAGCATGCCAGCGGCGTTCTTCGCACCAATCCTCGTTCGCGCTCGACCATCAAGCTCGTTTGAGCCCGACTTCGTGGCGTTTGCTGGTTCGAAGGGGAT
>CAVWVR010000018.1:0-9096 GCA_963758445.1 Terriglobia bacterium | reverse complement strand
GGTTGCCCGTCATGCAGCCGCAACCCGGAAGATCCGTTGAACCGTCAAGTAAGCTTTGCCGCTTGCGTGTTGTCGATAGTCGAGGTATATTGTCGATAGTCGTGGCCTCGATAATATGCCCAAACCGTCAGACTTGTTGCAGGGAACACTCGACCTATTGATTCTCAAGACCATCGCGCGTAAACCGCTTCACGGTTGGGGGATAGCGAAGCGAATACAAGCGCTCTCCGGAGACGCTCTCTCAGTAGGACAGGGGTCCTTGTACCCGCACTCCATCGGCTCGAAAACCAAGGCTGGATATGCGCGTCGTGGGAGGATTCAGATCTTGGGCGGCCTGCGAAGGTTTACTCTGTAACTCGCGAGGGCCGGAAACAACTGGAACGCGAACTCAAAAGTTGGGACCGCCTCTCTTCCGCCGTCCAGCTATTAATACAGAACGCCTGATGGTGAATTTATGCGGACTCTTCGGATCATCCAAAGGCGCTTTCATTCCGTGCTGCGTCGTTCCCGTGCCGACGCGGAACTTCAACGCGAGATTGAGACTCATCTGGAGGCGCTCACGCAGCAGGCCATAGCTGAGGGCGTGAGTGAGGCCGAAGCTCGTGCCAGAGCTTTGCGGGAATTTGGAGCGGTAGAGCGAACTAAAGAGGAGTGCCGGGATGCTCGCGGTGTGAACAGGTTTCAAGATTTCGCCCAGGACTTACGCTACGCGTTTCGCATGTTGCGAAAGTCGCCCGGTTTCAGCACTGCCGCCGTACTTACTCTCGCGCTGGGTATTGGCGCCAACACGGCGATATTCAGCATTGTGGATGCGGTGCTTTTGCGATCACTTCCTTATCCGGATTCCAATGAACTCGTTCTGATGCTGAATGTCCCGACGAAATCACCGGACGCGCTCTCCGGCATTTCATACAGAGACTTCACCGAGTACCGAAGTCAGAACCGCGTATTTAGCGAGATTGCGGGAAATACATTCCACGATCTCACGTTGACTGGAGCCGGCGAGCCATCGATTGTGAACACCGCGGACGTCACGCCGGAGATATTCTCTCTCCTAAACGCAAAACCTCTGGCGGGCCGCACGTTGCTCCCCGAGGATGGCCAACAAGGCGCGCCGGCCGTGGCCGTTGTGAGCGAAAATCTTTGGCGGAGCCGCTTCGGTTCCAATCCGGCTCTGGTTGGTCAACCCATTGTTCTGGACATGCGTTCCTTCACGGTTGTCGGAATCCTGCCAGCAGCCTTCCGCTATCCGGATGGGGCTCCCCGGCAGGACGTGTGGATTTCTGTCCTACAAGACCCGCTGTTCGGACCATTGGCGGCGCAGCCTCGCGTGCGTTTACTGGGCGTGATTGGCCGCCTCAAGCCAGGCATTTCTCTGACGAAAGCCCAGGCCGAGATGAATACCCTAAGCGCGCGGCTCGCGAAGGAGTTTTCCGCAGAGGATTCCGAATTGACGATCCGGATTCGGCCCTATCGGGAGGCAGTGGTCGGGAATGTGAAATCTGCGCTGCTGATTTTGCTGAGCGCGGTTGGACTGCTGTTGTTGATGGCCTGCGCCAACATTGCGAACTTGCTTCTGTCAAAGGCCACCTCTCGGGCGGGAGAAATTGCTGTGCGAATCGCACTAGGGGCGTCGCGCGCCCGCGTTATCCGGCAATTGCTTGTCGAGAGCGTTCTACTGGCCTTGATCGGCGGATTTGCCGGTGTGCTTCTTGCGTGCTTCGCTGTTTGGACTCTGCAGCCCTTCTTGCCATCCGATCTGGCCCAGATCAGTTCAATTCATGTCGGAGGGCCGGTGCTGGCGTTTGCACTGTCGTTGTCTCTTGCTGCCGCGCTTGCGTTCGGACTGGCGCCCGCGCTTCTCGCGACCCCCTCGAACTTGCAGACGAGCATGAGAGAGGGCGGACAGCGCACAGGCGAGCGCCGCGGACGGCACGTTCGGGGTTTTCTCGTCATCGGAGAAATCTCACTGGCCATGGTGCTCTTGGTTGCGGGCGGCCTCTTTATCCGCAGCTTGGCTCTCGTCACCTCCGTAAATCCAGGGTTCGATCCGCAGAATGTTACAGAAGCCGAGATTTCGCTTCCGCAATTTCAATACTCCAAGCCGCAGCAGTGGACGGCTTTCTCCGACGAATTGCTGGCGCGCGTTCATGCCCAGCCCGGTTTGCAGGATTCCGCTATAGCGGCTCCGCTGCCCATGGATCGACAGGGCCAAGCCACCTTCAACTTCAGCATTGTAGGAAATGCTCCGCTTCCGCGCGGCAAGTCCACTACCGCCGACTACGCGACCGTGAGTCCCGATTACTTCCGCGTGATGAGAATTCCGCTGCGGCGAGGGCGTTTCTTCTCCCAGCAAGACTCTCCGTCCAATCACAAGGTAGCGATCATTAGCGAAACGCTGGCACGGCGTTATTTCCCCAATCAGAACCCGATCGGAAGACAAATGAGATTCGGATTTCCGCCCAACAGTGATGTGTCGCGCGAAATCGTCGGCGTTGTCGGTGACGTGCGGGATGTGGCGCTTAGCCAAAAACCAGGCCCCATCATGTATGTGCCTTTCGCGCAAGCGCCTCTACATGGAGGGGAGTTGGTTGTAAGAAGTTCGTTGAGCACGTCGAGCGTGGCCGCCGCCATTCGCGAGGAAGTGCACTCCATTGACAAGGACCTACCGGTGACGGATGTCGAGTCCTTCCCGAACGCGGTGGGGCAATCGATCTCGCGGGAACGATTTCGCACGTTCCTTCTAGGTTCGTTCAGCGCGATGGCTCTAGTGCTGGCCGCCGTCGGAATATTCGGCGTCGTTTCGTACTCGGCTTCGCAGCGGAGCCAGGAAATCGGAATTCGCATTGCGCTCGGGGCGCAGCCGCGCGACGTTTTGCGCCTGATTTTAGGGGAAGGAGCGAAGCTTGCCTTATATGGCCTGGGCATTGGTATCATCTTCGCGTTTCTGCTCACGCGTGTGATGGCGAGCCAGCTTTACAGCGTGTCGGCGACGGATCCCGTGACCTTTGGCGCCGTGGCTGTCGTTCTGCTTGGGGTTTCCGTGACTGCCTCTTACATCCCGGCTCGCCGCGCCCTGCGAATCGATCCAATGGTCGCCTTGAAATGCCAGTAATCCGTGTCCGTCAGCGTCGAAAAGTATGTTTACTGAAGAGTTGTGGGTCATTTTGACAGAACTCGTCTTGCGGTCGAATAGGTCCGCCCTGGTCGGCAAGGGTTTACAAATCCTTCAAGCCTGAGTTTCCGGATAGCTCCTGGATCACGGGCAACCCGGAAGCTGAACTGATTCGTCACATAGATCGTGAGTAATGGCGCAGCGTAGATCTATTGATGACGACTCGTTTTCAAGAACGCGGCTGCAGTCAAAAGAGGATCGAAGGCAGCCAGGCCGGATGGGCCTATACGTTTCCCTTCAGTGATGTTGGACGAGGCTTCTGGGTATTCACTCATAGCGCAGCGCCACAGTTGGGCTCAACCTACTCGCCCGGTGGGCCGGCAGATAGCAGGCGAGACCAGCCACCGCGGCTAAAACCAAAGCCATTACGAGGAACGTGGAGGCATCGAGCGAACTGACTCCAAACAGTAGTCCTGAAAGGAAGCGCGTAAGAGCAAATGCGCCTAGGCCTCCCGCAGCTATTCCGAAAAGCGCTATCCGCAGCCCGGTCTTGCCTACCAGGCGCAGGATATGGGTCGGCCGAGCCCCCAGAGCCATCCGAATTCCAATCTCCGCGGTGCGCTGCGCCGCGGCGTACGAGATCACTCCGTATATGCCGAGGGCCGCTAACGCCAGCGATAGCGAAGAAAATAGGGCCATGATCAGACTTAGAAATCGTGGGCGGGAAACTGAGCGTGACATCACCTCATCCATGGTCATCATGTGGGCGATTGGAATTGCCGCGTCCAGAGACCTGACTTGCGCCCGTACAGGGCCGGCTAATGACAGAGGATCCGTTTTGGTGCGAATGAGCAGCGAGGCAGATTGAACGAAACTGTTCGTCACCAACGGGACGGTCGAGTTTTGCGAGTAAGGAATGTAGAGTTCCGTACCAGTGGGTTTGTCGATTCCCGTGTTTTTGATATCACCCACCACCCCCACGATAGTTCGCCACTGACCTTTGGGATTGAAATCGGTCTTCACATGATGTCCAATGGGGCTTTCGCGCGGCCAGAAAGCCCGCGCCATGCTCTCGTTCACAATGACGACCGGGGGCGCTCCGTTGCCGTCGGACAGTGTGAAAAACCGGCCCTCAAGCAGCCGCGCGCCGACAGTACGGAAATAGGCAGCATCGACACGGTTGTAGTAATCGACGGTGGGTGCGGGACCGCCGAGTTTTGGATCAAGCCCTTCAATGGTAGTAGTGTTGGCGTTGATCCTTCTCATGGGTGGTAGGCCGGCTGCGATGGAGGATGACTCTACTCCTGGTAGAGCATTCACGCGTGTAAGGAGCGTGGCCCAGAAATTGTTTGCCTGCGCTTCCTTGGTATAGCTGCCCGGGGGTAGTGAGATCTGCATTGTAAGGAGGTGATCGGGCTTGATTCCCGAATCAACCTCCTGCAATTTCCAAAACGCTTTGACCATCAGTCCCGAGCCGATCAGCAGAATCAGCGCCAGCGCCAACTCCGATGTAACCAGTGCCGAACGGAAGCGCGCGGCAGCAGCGGAACTGGTTGCACGGCCGGTGGCGGACTTGAGCGTATCGTGCAGCGTGGACGACCGGGCATGAAGTATCGGCGCCAAGCCGAAAACCACTCCTGTGCCCAGAGCTACAGCGAGCGAGAAGAGCAGTACGCGCCAGTCAATGCCGATCTCCTCCGCACGCGGAATGTTGCCCGCGCCCGTGGCGGTGAGGAGGCGCAGCGCGCCGGCAGCGGTCATCACGCCCAGAACGGATCCGGCGAGCGAAAGTAATATGCCTTCTACGATGAACTGTTTCAGCAATCTTCCGGTGCTCGCTCCTATGGCCGTGCGCACCGCTATTTCGCGGCGCCGGGCTTCGGAACGAACCAGAAGAAGGTTGGCCACGTTGACGCAGGCGATGAGAAGAAGGAATGCGACTGCGCCAATAAGCACCAGCATCGCCGGTCGGATTGCATGCACAACTTCGGCCTGAAAAGCGGTTAGCACAATCGGGTGCTCAATCGGATCGAAAGAATGTCGCATTTCCGCGATAGTTCGTTTGCTGTTGACCGAGTAGCGAACCATTTCGGCCTGCGCCTGAGCGATGGAGACACCAGGCCGAAGGCGAGCGAGAACGGAAAGGAAGTGGCTGCCGCGGCCGCCCGGATGAGCTGGATCTAGTTGTAGTGGCGTCCAAAGCTCGGATGGATCTACCTCACCGGGTGGGAAATTAAAACCTCGCGGCATGACGCCAACGACTGTGCATGGATTTCCATTGAGCCGGATATCGCGGTATAAAACGTGGGGGTTGCCGCCGAAAGCACTCTGCCATAAACCGTAAGAAAGCACCGCAGTTGGGACCACATTCGGACGATCGTCATTGGAATCGAGCAGCCGCCCCAGCGCCGGCTGGACAGCGAGCATCTTCAACAGCCCACCAGTGACGAACGACGCAGTGACGCGGACCGGTTCATCTCGCCCGGCGAGATTGGCCGGGCCGTTAACCCAGGCTTCGAAGGCCTCCCAGGATTGCGTGTCGCGTTTGACGTCGAAGAACTCGGGCGGCGAAAGCCAAAAATGACGAAACCCGTTGGGCGATGCGCTGGAGACTTCCTTGGGAAACTCAGTGAAGACTCGCACTAGCCGGTTGGCGCCCGCATACGGGAGTGGCCGTAACAAAACGGCATTCACGACGGTAAAGATGGCAGTAGTGGCACCGGTGCCGAGCGCTAAACACAGGATCGCGGCAACAGAGAAGACACGGTTCTGCGCCAGCATACGGAGGCCATAACGGATGTTGTTCATAAGACCTTATGTCCCAATGTGGGTCTTGTAATGCAGGCGGGGAACCGTTCGTAGCACGCCCAAATCCCCGGAATGAGGACACTGGCAACAGTCCAGCGCCCGTTCTCGGGAGAGCGGTGTTCGAAAATGGGCGCGAAAAGCGGAGACTACGCGGTCAACATTTCCATAAAAGCCGGTCACAACTCCAACCGACGCTCAGGCAAAGCTGTCGCGCAAGGGTTTACTAATCCCCAGGCGAAGCATCTGGAGGCGCACGGCGATAACCGTAAATATCGCTCTACCTATCCTGGTCGAGGTCCGATCCGCGTGGGATAGCACGTTTGCAAGACTTTATTTCGAACGTGTTTATCAGGAAATTCGGGGAAAGGTTAGCTTTTCACCGAATCTTCAGATTGCATCGCTAGGCTGGGCAGGATTGAACGTGATGATCCGCCTTTGCTTTTTATTTGCGGCGCTCTCGCTCGTGCGAAGCGTCGCACCTGCGCAGATTGTTCCGCAAACATTCGAGAACTCGCCGCAAACAGGGAGTAATCTTCCCCAGACTGGTGGTCCTTCGCAGACTCTCGATGAGGAACAGTCCATCAGCTGGAAAACTGTTGTGCCGAACATCTTGCATGATCAGAAGGAAATCTATTGGGATTATCCGCAGTCATTGGCTCACGGCAAGCAGTGGCTCCCAACGGTCATATTTGTAGCGGCAACGGGAGCGCTGATCGCCGTGGATCAGTACGAGTCGCCCTTCTTTCGTCGGACTGCGGCGTTTCACGGATTCAATGGTGCAATCTCCGGGACGAACAGCTCGCTTTTGTTAGCAGGAGTTCCGGCGGCTACCTACCTGGTAGGCCTGGTCAAAAAGGATCGGTATGCACAGAGCACGGCCCTATGGACGGGGGAGGCGATTGCGGATTCTGAGCTGACGGCCGAAGTCTTGAAACTGATCACGCGAAGGGCAAGACCCGAAAGTATTCAACTGAATGGAAATTTTGGAGACACCTGGGCCGACTCTCGGACAACTACCGACGGAGGCTTTCCTTCGGGCCATACGATTACGGCGTTTTCCGTTGCGACGGTAATGTCCATGCGGTATGGACACAATCACCGGTGGGTTCCATTCATTGCCTATGGACTTGCCACTACGGTTGGGTTCTCGCGCGTGACATTATCCGCACATAATGTTTCCGATGTTGTCGCCGGAGCAGCAATCGGGTACGCGATCAGCCGCTTTGTGGTGCTCGCTCACCATCATCGTTAAGGGCAACTCCACACATGACACACGCCTCGAAGCTGCAGGTAAGGGTAAGAGTAGCAACCGTATTGCTGTCGTTCTTGTTGGGTTCATACCCTTCGGCAGTCGCAGAACAGGCCGCGACAACTCGACCGACGCCAGTTGACATCGTGTCATTGGAAGTGCCGGCCGGAACACCGTTGCGGTTATATTTGACCAGACGAGTCTGGTTTCATCAAGGCGCTCCCTTAACAGCCCGGGTCGTAGACGCCGTGTGGGCGTTCGACCGAGTGGTCATCCCAGCCGGGACGCTGGTTGAAGGAAACGTTGCCTCATTGCAGAAGGTCTCACGGTCTACACGAGTTCGAGCGATGCTGGGCGGCGATTTCACTCCCTTGAAACGAGCCGAGCTTTCGTTCAGCAGCTTAGATTTCGCAGATGGGCGGCAAGTGCCGATCTCAGTTATTCCCGCACTTGGCCTCGATACGATCTACGTTCCGAAGCACGCAAGATCGACGAACACGGCACAGCCGAATTCTTCGACCCTCAAAGGAAAACTCCGGCAACAAGTGCGCCAGGAGTACGAGTCGAAACGTGACAGCGCTATCTACTTCGTGCGCGAACAAAATAAGAAAGAATGGGTGGAGGAATGGCTGATGGGGAAGCTGCCCTACCATCCACAGCTCTACCGGACGCGAGCGCGAGTAGATGTGGTTCTGCGGCAGCCATTGGAATTTGGAGACGCAACAGTAAAGGCGGATGATTCCAAGCGATTCGGGCAATTGCCCGCCGGGCCGCAGCTGGTTGAGGTCCGGCTCTCCACAACGGTGACGTCCGCCGATGCGCATGCCGGCGAACGGTATGCGGCGTTTTGATGAAGCCCCTATTCGCTGGCGACGACACGCTGTTGTTGCCAGCGGGCACTACTATGGCGGGAAACGTCACCTTATCAGAGCGAGCAAGGTGGTTCCATCGAGGGGGCAAGTTGCGGTTTGCGTTTGACCGCCTGGATCTGCCTGTCTTCCCCGGACTCGTTCAACAGTCCGCTATTGGGATCGAACGACCTATCCAGGCCCAACTAGCAGGAGTTGAGGCAAATCCCGGCTCCGTTCGCGTCGATGGTGAGGGCACCGCCAAAGCAACTGAGTCGAAAACACGTTTTCTGCGCCCTTTCTAGCTGGTGTTGTAGCGGCACATTCTGCCGATGATCGGAATCACTCGCCATCCTTGGGAGGCATGGGCACTTCCAGCCCGAATCCAAATCTTTCTGGACGAGCGCTGGGCGGTTTCTCCGGGCTCGGGATTTTGGGTACGGCCGCTTCGTTTGGTCCGCGAGCTGTCGGTGCAAGCCTCGGTTATTACGGGTTCGCCTGGTCGGTCTACTCTAACGTAATCGCACGGGGCAAAGAGCTCGTTTTCGATAAAAACACTGCCATCGAGATCCGGTTTACTCCCGATCTACGGCGAAAGTGAAGGCGGAACTAGCGTTCGAAAGACTGGAGTCTGGACGATCGTACCCTTCCTGGGCATCTTTGTGACTCGTTTGCAGAATTCCCATAAAATCGTCAGAACGGGCTGGTGAGATCTAAAAAGAATTATTTCGATGCAGAGAGGCGTGGGCTGGTACTACTTTTTCCTCCCGACAATCGTGCATTTCATCTCCGGCGAAGTAAACGAAAGTTTCTACCGCGTCTATCACGTTTTTCCTATGCCGACATCCCAATCCAGCGGGCGTTTATCTACTGAGAAGCCGATCCGAGCTTGCACCGTGGTGGAATTCGTCACAAGCCGGATTCAATTTGCTCATGCTTGAGCGACGGGTTTCGTGAATTTAGCTTCAGGTGCCGTTAACACCAAATATCGGTAGCTTCGCTCGCCCGACCTGTTTCGGGCCGTTCCGTATAGCCCGTTAGTCGCCCCTAATCGACTCCGTGGTCCATGTAAGGCG
>CAVWVR010000017.1:0-66253 GCA_963758445.1 Terriglobia bacterium | reverse complement strand
ACAGATGCGCCTGCCGCCCGGATAGGGTTGTCATAAACGCCGCTTTACTTCTGCCAAACACCCCACGTTCACTGCCCTGCCCAATCCCACTCCCAACCACACCCCCCAAAATCGCAGCAGAAGGAGTCTTCATGGCAACACCCAAACAGATCGCGGCCAACCGCCGTAACGCGGCAAACGGGCTTGCGAGACAATGCTGAGCCTCCCTATACTGATCGCTTGAAACGGCCGACGCCCCCCAACCCGCACTGCCCTGCATCGACAAGGCCCGCCCGCGTGCTCCTTTGATTCATAGACTCTCCCGTTCTACACTCGCCGAACCTGCGGAATTGACCTGCCGATATCTGCCGAACGAACTGCGAGTCTGGAGTAGGCGGGCCAAATAAGCTACAAGAGGAACTCCTCGCTGACGGGAGATGGTACACTCCGTTGCTTACAAGTGCAAGTACGTCTTGTGGCGGCGCTACTCCTGCTTTCATGCAGCGGGAACGCGCAGACGGCCAATACGGAACCAATTGCGACCATCGAGATCGGCGGAGCCAATAGCCGGCAAATTGGCGGTGGATCGAGCGCCGGAGGCGATCTCGCGGTTGAGTTTACGCCAATAGAAAACTGGTTGGAGATGGAGATAGGAACTACGCCGGTTTTCTCCGCTCACAGCGTCGAATGGGATACGGATTTGCTATTCAAGAAGCCTTGGACGCTGTCGAAAAAGGCGGAGTTCATGGTAGGCGTCGGCCCTGAATGGATCCACACCAGGCAGTTCGGTACAAGAAAGAACTCACTCGCCGGGGAATTTGCGCTGGATTTCATGTATTGGCCCGGAGCGGCACACAGGGTCGGCTGGTTCGTTGAACCAGCATTTGACTATACGTTCGGGCATGAGCACGAGCGTTCCATAAGCCTGAGTTGGGGCTTGCTGGTGGCAATTCCCCGATTGCCGCTGAGGTTCCAGTAAGGCTCCCTTTGAAACGGCTGTTCATCCCGAACCAACGCAGGTGCTTAGCACCTTCAGTTCAAAAGTGAAAGCCGATTGTAGCCGTGATGGCTCGGGGAGTTACGTAGTGCGTTCCGCTAAACGTAGAAAGAAAGTTGTAAAGAGCGTATTGATTCGCTAAGTTGATCACTTCCACCCGAGCACTCCATTTGTACTTTTCGGTGTGGAAGAGATTGTCGTCTCCCACCGCGATATCGAAAAGGTTCCGGTGCTGGATGCGGGGCGGATTGTGGTCGTCATCCTCTGTACCCGCCGCGGGTATTCTCACCAGATTCGACCCGTACATAGAAGCTGGACAAAAGCCGTCCGGGCTTATCGGCATAGTCGGGGTGGCGTGTACCGATCCGCAAAACAGTCCCGCCTGAAATTGTTGGTCGGGGCTTATACCGGACACATCGACGATTGTGTCCGTACCGTTGGGGCCGTTATTGCAATTACCTCCTGCACACGGTACCGGGCCCGCGACAAGCCCGCTATCGAAGCGCCAGTTGAAGCTGAACCACGGTCCGTTCGCCCGCGGCTGATACTGCAGATGTGTAGTCTGGTTGAAACTCTCGTCATGATCGATGCGGAAGACTCCATTTCCGCCCTGGCCGGCAGGCGTAACGCCAAGGCCGCTAACCTGCGGCTGGAAAAATCGGGCAGCCACACTGGACATCACGACGTATGCCGTCAAACCATGAAAGTTCGGCATACTTCCGCGAAGCGCAAACCCAGGGATTTTCGAGCGGGCCCACTCAATCGGATATGTGACGGGCGTGTTGCCAAACACGCTGAAGTCATAGGCTTCGTGGGTATATTTCCAGATGTATTCGCCATCGAGTACGAAATACCTGCCGAAAGCCTGCGACAGGCCGGCGTGGAACTCATTCCGAGTACCGGGACTCAGCGGAGTTGTAAGGCAAGGATAGCCCTGAAGGGCAGATTGGAGAGAATTGACTACCGGGTCACTACATCCGGTGCTGGCGAGAACCAAGTTCTCGTTGAATGGCGTCTCGAGAGTACGCGCATAGGAAAAACGCAGCACTGTATTACTTGGTTTGATGTTGTAGGCGATTCCTACGCGAGGCTCTGCCTGTGTTGCACTGGCGATGCCGTTGTACACGTCGCCGCGAATACCCAGGTTGAAGGTCCAGTTCTTGAGATTGATTGTGTCTTCGATATACAGAGCCAGTTCCCGAATGTCAGCGTGACCACGCCAGTTGTACAGACCGGCGCCGGGGGCCGCCCGGGTCAAATCAATTGTGGCGAGAATCGGATCGTACCCTGGATTCGCCGCTAAAGCTCCCGTGCATTGTGCCTGATTCGTCACTGTGGGATCCGTATCGGCGCTTCCATCCGGGTTTAAGCAGGGCGGGTTTACTGTCGGATCAACAAGTCCGAAGGAGTCCTTTTCCGTAAGAATTGTGTCTTCATAGTTAACCCCTGCCTTGATGTTATGAATGCCGTTCACATAGGAAAGATCCGCGCGAAGTCCCAGACTCGTGAGCGTGCGATTCTGGCTAATCGTGCTGCTCTGAAGGTCGGGCTGCAGGTCGGCGTAGGGGTTGTCGCTGGGGTAATAGTTGAATTGGTCCTGCCGGGCCCAGCCGCCGAACGTAAACACCGTATGCGGATTAAGCAAGCGTGTCCAGGTGGGCGCTATGTTGTACGTCCGGATCCTCGAGCGCTGATCTGTGGCCCCCACGGGCAGACCGTTAGGGCCAAGCCCGCCGTTGTCCACCACAAGCCCGGACCATGCATCTGCGGTTTGCGCATCATACGAATTCGGCGTCTGGAACCACGACCGCGTGTACTGAAAATTCACGTTGATCGTGTCTTTATTGGACGGCTTGAAATCCACCCGATCGAAGATGTTTTCCTGGTTTCCGTGATCGTGATAAACCTGGAACTCCGGTCCATCGAGAAAGCGGCCGGTATTCAATCCGCTTACGGCGATGAAGTTACCCCAGGTCTGACCGCCGTACGAAAAATCGGCTGCTCCGGTTGAAGTCCCGAACGTGCCGTAGGATGCTGTTACGTCACCATGCGGCTGCGTAACTCCAAGTCCCGAACGTGTGTTCACAACGATGACGAGGCTGGTTTTGTCGCCGTATTCGGCCGGAGGCGCTCCCTCAATGACCTCCATCGATTGAACGGCGTCGACGGGAAGCTGGTTCGAGAACACCTTGCTTTGCTGATCGGTAATCGGCTGGCCATCTATGGAAAATGAATTTGAGGCGTGATCGCCGAGTCCGTGAAAGAGACCGTTCGAATCTGCCGCAACGCCCGGGGAGGCGAGCGTAACCAGAGAACTCAGCGAGGACGATGCACTTTCCAGAGGAAGTTTCTGGAACAGCGTACGGTCGACATCAGTGTGCGTAGTAGGCTCGTTCTCGACTAAATCCGCGCCAGCCTCAACATTGACCGTCGTCTTCGCCGTACCAAGTGTCAGACCGATTTTCACATCGAGCGGCACAGCAGAGCGAACGTCGATATCCTGTACCGTGGTCTGAAATCCGGATGCCGTCGCGATTACGTGATAGTTGTTGTACGGCACATTGACGATTTGAAAGGTGCCCTTCGAGTCCGTGGTGGCTGTTTGGTCGAAGCCCGTGACCGGATTTCGAATCTCGATTTTGGCGTCCGTGACCGCTGCTCCCGAGGGATCGAGAACCGACCCGCGAACGGTCCCTGAACTGCTGACCGACTGGGCATAACCGGGATGGGCGCAGCTAAGCACTAGCGCAGCGCACGCAACAATGGCCGAAGCGAGCTTCATATCCCTGCATTGTGAGGGGATGATCAGCCTTTCCCTAAAACAAACTTATCAGCGGATGCAGCGCGTCCACCAGTGAACTCAGATCCGCTGTGAACGGACCTGGCCCTGCTTAGAAAAAATGCCTCGCAGCAGCCTTCACCATTTCAGGACGTCACGCACGCACGCTCTTTGCCTGACGTTTACTGACAATGAATTTCTCGCCATTGTTGAGAGTAACGCCGGCATTCAGCCCGCATTCGCTCGAATGAATTTGGCGGCCGCCTCTTCCAGAACCGGCCGTTCGATAGACCTGACCGTAAGATCGAGTTGAGGAGATGGAAGCTCGATTCCGGCTTCATCCAGAGCGCTTTTCGCCCTTTCCAGGACTGCAAAGAAAGCGGGCTTTTCATCCTCCGCGTTAGCGATCCAGACGAAGAGCAGCAGATCTACTGTTGACGCTCCTAAATCCGCCAGCACGACCGCCGGCGATGGGTTGCTAAGCACGTAATTGACCTGTTGAACGGCTTCCAATAAGACCGTCCGGGCTTTCGAAACTTCGTCCTTATAACCGATGCCGAGGGGGATCTGCAGCCGCGTCTCACCATTAGTCGAGTGATTGACCAGGATCTGATCAATGACGGTCGCGTTTGGAATGATCACCCATTTGTTATCGCGTGTCTGTACGCGTGTTGTGCGCATGGTGATCTCAGCCACCTTCCCATAGTGCTGGCCCAGCGTTACCCACTGACCCACATGAAAGGGCTTGTCCCAGAAAATAAGAAATCCGGCCATGATGTTGCTTAAAGAATCCTTGGCTGCAAAACCGATTGTGAGACCCAGGACGCCCAACCCGGCCAGGGCCGCGCCCACATTGATGCCAAGCTGGCTGGCCGCCATGATCAGGCCGAACGCGATCAACCCGAAACGGTAGACGTTGATCAGCATGCCGACCAACGCAGACTCGAAACCAGCTCTTGCCAGAAGGTGCCGCAGCGGTGAGCGCGTTGCGCGGAAAAGCAACCAAAAGAAGAAAAAAATCAACAGGGCGGCGAACACTGATGGCAGCCAGACGACAAACTGGGTAATTAGCTGCTCGATGTTCAGCCGGTCCCAAATGGGTTTCGGTGTCATGCTCGTTTGACGATAACAACTGAGCGCTATGATCGTCGCTTGACGGCCACTTGGGCCGTTATGCTCCTCTATACTAAATTCAGTCCTTCGAAAACACCACGGACGTATGTCCCTGAATCGGAAACACTTCCAGCCTACCGAGGAACTCGAAAACCGAGCCAGCGAACTTGCCAGCAGCGCTGGCACGCTTTAGCGCGTCACTGAGCACAGGTTGGACGCTGCCCCCTCGACTCCAGTCGGGGCAAATGCAAGAAACGCCGCGCCCGTTTTCATCCCCCGTTGCGGCAACACCCAAATCCAGTCACAAGAATCTTTATCTTTTTCCCGAGTCCCCTCAACAACTTCCCCGCCCGCCCATCTCGTTCGCGCTCCTTCACCCCTCAAAATCGCAGCAGAAGGAGCCTCTTATGGCAACACCAAAACAAATCGCGGCCAACCGCCGCAATGCCCAGAAATCCTGTGGGGCAAAGACTGAGGCCGGTAAGGCCATCGTCTCCCAGAACCGCACCATCCACGGCCTCACCGGCACATTCCAAGTCATGCTCTGCGAACGTCAGGCCGATTACGACGACTTCTTAGACGCACTCATCGCAGACGAAAAGCCCGTCGGTCTCGCGGAAACCCAGTTAGTGATGAAGATGGCCGAGCACAACTGGCTCTCCGAGCGCGCCCTCCGCCTGCAGGAAGGGTGTTTCACCATGCACCCCACCGATCCTGCGGAAAAGGCCAACAACCGGCAGGCCGTCGCTATCCGCTGCGATCTCCTCGAACTCCACATTCGCTACCATTCCACCCACGACCGGGCCTATCGAAGAGCGTCCCAGGAGCTTATACAGCGAAGAAAAGAAAGGCTGAAAGCGGAAATTGGCTTTGAATCGCAGAAACGTGCCGAAGCCGACGCCGCATACAAGAAAGAGCTGCAAGCCGAGGCGCTTGCCACCGCCAAAGCCCGCCGTCAACGTGAAGAAATCAGGACCGCCAAGGCCCTCTCCGCCATTTTGCCCCCCGACTTCGCCACAAACCCCGCTTACCCACCCCTCCCCGCCAGCTTTTTGACCTCTTCGCCCCAACCGCAGCCAGGAGGACCAACCCAGCGCTAACGCAAACTACCAGGCGAAGCCGCCCGACGGTGGTGGCCAACCCCCAAGCAGCTGCCGAATCAGCACAATGCGGCCCAAGTGATACGCGTTGTGTGCTGCCAGGCTTATGAGTTGGTCTTCGACGCTCATCACCCGCACGGGACGGCCCGGGCGAGACGGGCATCTGACCATCGCCTGCAAGCGCGCGTCATTGCCCGCAATCGACGCAGCCTGTTCAGCGCCATCTAAAAAACGCTGGCGCAGTTGCTCCCAGGATTCAGCCGCCGTCTGCGCTTCCGTTGGAAAAGTATCGTTGTTGCTCGCAGGATAAGTTGTCTCCATGTCAGAGATCCAGTCAAGTGTCATTTGCTGCCAGAATGCTAAATGCCAAAGCTCTTGATAGAATAGTGTGGGGTGCTCCCGCAACCGCGCGCTGAACCAACTCGTCCGGCAGCGCTTCCAGTATGTGCGCCGGAGCGGCATGGGCGCTCTCCGCAATAAGAGCCTGCGCAAGTTCATTCATGTATGTCTATTACCGTACCCTGTTGACACCGGTTTCATACAATGGAACTCTTAGATACCAGCTTCACTCCAAGAAAGGGACTGACATGGCACTCACTGCTAAGACGCGCCGCGAAGGCAACGTCACCATCGTCGACCTGAGCGGCAAGATCACGCTCGGCGAAAACACCGGCATTCTGCGCGACGAACTGCGCAACCTCCTCGCCCAGGGCGACAAGAACATTATTCTGAACATGAAAGACGTCGGCTACGTCGACAGCGCCGGCCTCGGCGAGCTAGTGGGCGCCTACACCACTGCGGCCAATCAGGGCGGCTCGGTCAAGCTGCTTCACCTGCAAAGCAAGATGAAAGATCTCATGCAGGTCACTAAGCTGCATACCATCTTTCCGTCGTTCGAAGACGAGCAGAAGGCGGTCCAGAGCTTCGGCACAGCCGCAACCGCCTGACGACAGAGCGCCCTTACGGCTGCTTCGCTGCCGCCCGCTTGGCATCTGAATGAACTAAAACCTGCAACGCCACGTTGCCATTAGCTTGCCGTTGATAGCGAACCGTTACCTTCGCATCCGCTTTGCAGATGCCTCGGTTCAGCTTCGTCTTTGGAGTAAGTAGAAAGGTTCGCGTATCCGGCGGGTGCCCAACTAATGTGCGCGACACGATGATCTGATCGTCCGTTATAGCCGTCAGCGTGCCGGCAAAGAATTGCGGCCGCGGAGCCGGAATGGGAGCCGCCGGAGGTGCTGTCGTGGTCGTGCTGGGTTCCTGATTTTGACCGAAACTCGCGCCCATGCACAACGCAAGCGCGACAAACAACAGAGCCAGCCGGGGAAGTGTCAACCTAACCTGTGTAGCACAGACTTACAGCACCGTGCTCGGATGGTAAACATTAGGAATTCTCAATTCGCCTATCGCGATGAGCTCGCCCGATTGTGACAACGCTTTAACCATGGCTGCACCGGGCTGCACAACGAATGGCGACGTGCGAAAGTCGCGTCCCTGGCGGATCTGCGTCTCCGTCAATTCATCCACGTATTGTGCCGGAATTTGCGGCAGTAGCCTGCTCGATGGAATAACCGCCTCGGCCAGCCGTCCTTCGGATGCGAGCTGTGCCAACTGCTCCAGGGTGCACGAACCTTGGACGTCAAAGCAGCCGGCGCGTGTACGCCGCAATTGCGCCAGCAAGGCTCCGCAACCCAGCCGCTGGCCAAGATCGTGCGCGATGCTGCGTATGTAAGTTCCGGCAGAGCTGGTCACGCGCAATGACAGCTTCGGCGGCGCAATCTCCAGCACCTCCAGTTCGGAGATGTTGACCTCAACTGGCTTTAGTTCCACGGCCACGTTCTTGCGCGCCAGTTTATAAGCCGGGACTCCGGCGATTTTCTTCGCCGAAACCGGCGGCGGAACTTGTTGAAAAGTTCCCCGGAATGCCGCCAGCGCATCCAGGATGATCTCAGGATCTTCAGGTGGCGCGATGCCGGTCGGCTGAACGTCGCCATCCGAGTCGTAGGTGTTAGAAACGAAGCCCAGCAGAATTTCAGCTTCGTAAGTCTTGTCTTCTTTCTCGAAGAACTGCGCCAGCCGTGTCGCCGTGCCTGTCACCAGCACCAGCAGTCCGGTTGCCAGCGGATCAAGTGTGCCCAAATGGCCCACGCGTTTCGTGCCGGCCAGTTTGCGCCAGCGATTCACCACGTCATGACTCGTGCAGCCGCTCGGCTTATCAATCAGAACAACGCCATTCATGGACAATGTAGTTAAGGCAAAAGATTGGAAGAAGAAGTACTTGGTAAGGCCTACGATGCGCGGCTGATGCGTCGCCTGCTCGTCTACCTGCGGCCGTACAGATTAGTGGTGCTCGCGTCCCTGCTATTGCTAGTGGTCGATTCCCTCCTCCAGATTATCGGACCGCTCATTACCAAAATCGCAATCGACCGCTACCTGGTTCCCACCGGCCACGCCCAAACCTTCCACTTCCTGGACGCCTGGCTCTCCCGCAATGCCTGGACCGGCCTGTCCCAGTTGGCGCTCGTCTACTTCTGTGTCGTCGTTCTCGGCTTCTTATTCGACTTCGGCCAGACCTATCTCATGCAGTGGACCGGCCAAAAGGCCATGTTCGATCTACGACGTCAGCTCATGGCCCATCTGCAGACGCTCGACATCGCCTATTACGACAAGAACCCGGTCGGACGATTAGTCACGCGCGTCACCACTGATGTGGACGTTCTGAACGATCTCTTCGCCTCCGGCCTGGTCACGATTGTCGGCGACATCCTGATGCTCTCATTCGTCATCGCCGCCATGCTGCGCCTCAGTCCCGGCATGACTGGCCTGATGCTTGCCGTGATGCCGCTGGTTGTCCTGGTAACCATCCAGTTCCGGCGCACCGCATCGCAAAGCTATCGCCGCATCCGCATCGCCATCGCCAAAATCAACGCGTACCTGCAGGAACACATCGCCGGCATCGCCGTTCTGCAGCTCTTCAATCGCGAGCAGCGCAGCAAGGAAGAGTTCGCTGAAATCAACCGCGCCCACATGCTCGCGTTCAAAGATTCCATCACGGCGTACGGCTGGTTCTATCCCGTCGTCGAGTTCCTCGGCATGCTGGCGCTCGCGTTGATCCTCGCCTACGGTGGCCTCAGGATCAGGCAGGGCGCGCTCTCGCTCGGCGTCCTCGTCGCGTTCTTCCAATACGGCTTGCGCTTCTTCCGCCCCATCCAGGATCTCAGCGAGAAGTACAACATCCTGCAAGGCGCCATGGCCGCCTCCGAGCGGATATTCAAGCTTCTCGATACCCAGCCGGACATCGTCTCAGCGCAGCAAGCAATCCCCTTTCCCGAAGGCGCAGTCGGTATTGAGTTCGATCACGTCTGGTTCGCCTATAACGACGAAGACTGGGTGCTCCGCGACGTCAGCTTCACTGTCGAACCAGGCGAGACTATGGCCATCGTCGGCCACACGGGCGCAGGCAAAACCACGCTCACAAATCTCCTGCTGCGCTTCTACGACGTGCAGCGCGGCGCAGTGCGCATCGGCGGCATTGACGTGCGCGAGTTCGATCTCTACGATCTGCGCCGCCACTTTGGTGTCGTTTTGCAGGATGCCTATCTCTTCTCTGGAACTCTGGAATCGAACATCCGTCTCGGCACGCCGCACATCACAGATGCGCAAGTGCGTCAGGCTGCCGAGCGGGTCAACCTGCTCGATTTTGTCGAGGAACTGCCCGACCGCTTCGACACGCCGGTCAAAGAGCGCGGAAACGGATTCTCAACCGGCCAGAAGCAACTCATCAGCTTCGCCCGCGCTTTGGCGCACGATCCGCAGATCCTCATCCTCGATGAAGCCACTTCCAGCGTCGACACCGAAACCGAACTGCGCGTCAGGGAGGCGTTGACGCGTCTGGTCTCTAATCGCACGTCCGTCGTCATTGCGCATCGGTTATCAACCATCCAGCGCGCCGACCGCATCATCGTCATGCACAAAGCGCAACTGCGTGAGATGGGCACGCATCAACAGTTACTTGCGCGCCGCGGCATCTACTGGAAGCTTTATCAACTGCAGTACAAGGAGCAGGAAATTGAGCGCCGAGAGGAACTTGCGCCTCAGTAATCGCAGCCTCAATCCCGCCAAACCGCCGAACTATGTTCTGCGTGCATTCGGCGGCCTCAAAGTCCGGCAGAAGCTCGCGATTCTGCACAACATCTTCTTCTTTGTTTTGGCCGTATCCGTCTATCTGTCGCTGATTCCGCTGTTTGCAAGCCACTTGGAAGCCGCCAAGCAGCGCGAGTTCCGCATGCTCTCGCGCGTGTTCGTTTCCGATGGCTCGCTCGACGATCTCAGCGCCTACGGGTTCCGCGAAGGCTCTGCCAGCGCTATTGGCCTGCCGCGTCAGGGACAGGAGTTTCTCGCCGCGCACCCCGCTGGCTTTTGGCAGGACGACGATAATCTGTACCGAACCGCGAAGCAACCCGGCATGTTCCGCCGCGTCACGCTACCCACTGAGTTCTACAACGCCGCCCTGCGCCGCGCGCGCTTCAGCCTGTTCGCGGCACTCGGAACAATTTATGTCCTTTCGATTGTGGTGCTTGAGTTCATCATCATGCCGCAATACGTCTACCAGCCGCTTACCTTAATGTTGAAAGCGGATTCAGCAACTCAGCACGATGACCGCGAAAACGAAATGATAG
The DNA here is from genome assembly GCA_963758445.1 of Terriglobia bacterium. GTDB lineage: Bacteria > Acidobacteriota > Terriglobia > Bryobacterales > Bryobacteraceae > Bog-105. The sequence goes on along the minus strand of CAVWVR010000017.1, from coordinate 55,606 downwards.
ACGAGCGCTTTATCTTGAACGATGAGATCGGCCAGATCATGCATTCGCGCAATGCCACTGTCGCCCAATTGCGCCGGCATGAAGACGATCTCGGTGGCGCGCTGCAGCGATTGGAAGAGCAGGACCGTTTAGTCAGTCTCGGACTCTTGAGCACCAGCGTGGCTCACGAACTGAATACGCCGCTGGCCGTTTTGCAGGGCTCGATCGAAAAGTTGCAGGAGACAACTCAAAACGGGCAAACGCAGGAACGGCTGGCACGCATGTTGCGCGTCACACAGCGTCTGCGCAAAATCAGCGAAGGCCTGGTCGATTTCGCGCGCGTTCGCAAACGCGAAACGGAGGCAATCGCGTTACGTCCCATCATTGAGGAAAGCTGGAACCTGGTCGCCATTGACGAAAAAGCCGCCGCCGTTTCCTTCTCGAATAATGTACGTGAGGGCGAGACCGTTGTCGGCAACGCCGATCGTCTGGTGCAAGTTTTCGTTAACTTGCTGCGCAACGCTCTGCTCGCTGTATCGAGCGGAGGCGAAATCCGCGTCGAAGCCAAACATGTCCTGCGCCAAGGACATGATTGGGTCTGCTGCAGCGTTCTCGATAACGGGCCGGGCATTCCGCGCGATGTCTTGCCGAATTTGTTCGAAGCCTTCGTGACCACCAGGTTGGACGCGCGCGGCACTGGCTTGGGCTTGACGGTTGCCGAAGGAATCGTCATCCAGCATGGCGGAACTATCTGCGCCTCGAACCGCGTCAGCGGCGGCGCTTGCCTGGAAGTAACGCTTCCGGCTGCCGGATGAGTAAGCTTATGGCGGAAGCGGCAGAACTCATCACCGAACCAGTCGATGTCGCTGTTCTCGACGACGACTTCGATTTCCTCAACTACATTGAGGACTTGCTGCGCGACGAAGGCACGTATACCGTCAGGACATTCGCACATCCTGATGAGCTGTTTGCGTCCGCCGAAGCGAGACTGCCCGATATTGTTCTGCTTGACATGAAGATGGGCGAATCGAGCGGCGAGAAGGTGCTGGAACAATTGCTCACTCGCTGGCCTGATCTGTGCATCATCGTGGTCACCGGCTATCCGTCCCTCGAAGACATGCGCGCGACATTCAAACTGCGCGTATTTGATTACCTGGCCAAGCCGTTTTCTTTGGCGCAACTCCGGCAGACTCTGGACAATGCCATTGAACGGTTCGGCTTGGGACAGAGCCCTCCCGACAGGTTGCGCCGCCGCCTCGGGCATCGCATCAAGCTGCTGCGTGTAGAGCGTGATTGGTCCTTGAAAGACCTCGCCGCTACCACTAAGCTGAGCGTTTCGCAGATCAGTTCTATCGAACGAGGAGCGAATCTGCCTAGTATCGAAAGCTTACTCGCTATCTGCCGCGCGTTTGATCGTAGACCATCCGAGGTATTGGCATCCATAGACTTTTGATGCGAAACTGTACTGACCTTTTAAATGCTCCGAAATAATCTGCTGCGATGGACTGTCGCGGCATACACTCTAACCGCGTCCGCACAGCAGTTCCCGTGTCCCGAAAAGTTGACCTACCGGGTTGAATGGCACGGTATCACCGCCGGAGAGGCGATAGTTAACATGGTTGCTCCTAAGCAGGACCAGTGGCAAACCACTCTCAATCTCGAAAGCGCCGGCATGGTCTCGCGCCTCTACCATGTGCTCGACAAATACCAGACTTTGACTAGCGGAAAATTCTGTGGCATCAGTTCGGAATTGGATGCGCAAGAAGGCAAGCACAACAAACACGAAAAGCTGAGCTTCGACCCGGCTCACCACAAAATCAACTACTACGAACACGACCTGGTAAAGAACCAGGAGACCCGAAAAGATCTCGACGGCCCGCCCTGTACGTATGAAATCACCGGCGCTTTGGAAGCATTGCGTGGACTCGGCCTGCAGCCGGGCAAATCGATCACTGTGCCTCTGACCGACGGAAAGAAGTTCGCCAACGTCCGCATCGATGCTCAAGAGAAAGAAAGCATCCCGCTGAACGGCAAAAATGTCCCGGCCATACGCTACGAAGCGTTCGTCTTCGACAACATTCTGTACAAGCGCAAAGGGCGTCTGCTGATCTGGGTGTCAGACGACACCGCGCGCCTACCGCTACTAATGCGAATGCAGATGGGATTCCCGGTGGGCACCGTCAATGTAGAGCTTGAAAAGCACGAGAAGGGCTAGCAACCAGCGCGTCTTCGGACACGTATCATAGTAGATATGCGTCGGTTTCTCACCATCCTGGCTGTACTTGGTGTAGCCACCATCCTCTTCGCGCAAGAAGAGATGAATGTCCAGCAATTGACGGACTTCATCCGGTCCGAAATGGCGCTCCACCATGGCAGCGACAAGCAACTTGCTGCCTACGTCAAGAAGATCCGTCTGACGGAGCGTCTCACCGACAAAACCATTTTGGATCTGGAAGCGCAAGGCGCGGGGCCAAAGACCGTTCAGGCGCTGCAGGAACTACGCGATCAAACGGCAAGCATGAAGCCGCCAACGCATGATGCGACTTATTCTCCAGCGACCGCTCCGGATAACACGTTGACAGCCGGTCAGGCTTCTGCCAGCTTGGGTGCAAAGGCTCCTCCCATTCCGCCGCCGGATTCCATCACCCAGCAGAAGATCCTCGGGATGATGAAGGAGTATGCCATGCAGTACACGCAGAACTTGCCCAACTTCATCTGCACCGAAGCCACCCGGCAATATGTCGACCCAAACGGCGGTGATGCTTACCGCAGCTTGGGCGTTCTGCTTTCGCGTATAAGTTATCACGGCGGCGAAGAAGAAAATCGGATCTATTCGGTAAACGGCAAGCTGCAGGATCTGGACATGCGCAGTGCCAAATTGCGTGGCGGCGGCGCTGTATCAACCGGCGAATTTGGCAGCATGATGCGAGCCATCTTCGAGCCCAGCAGCGAGGCTGAATTCGGCTGGGACCACTGGGCGACTTTGCGCACCAGGCGCATGGCGGTTTTCAATTACTTCATTGACAGCGGCCACTCCCAGTACTCCATCACTTACGGATCGAGCGAAGGCGACGAGCAACGAATCATCACTGCCTATTCCGGTCTGATTTATGCCGATCCGAATACCGGTGAAATCGAAAGAATCAAGTTCGTCGCGAAGGACATCCCGCGGAGCTTTCCTGTGACCTCGGCCGAAGAAACTCTGGACTACGACGAAACCAAGATCAGCGGAAGCCCCTACATTGTGCCGCTCGTAGCCCAGCTATACATGACCGCCGGGCGCGAGAAGAGTAAGAACGAAATCCAGTTTGGGAACTATCGCAAGTTCGAAACCGGATCGACGATTTTCTACGGCGACAGCAAGATTACAAGCGAAGCGCCTGCCCCGCTGCCTGCCAGCAAGACGGAAGAGCGGCCAGCCGAAGAATCAAAGAACCCGTTTGCGCTGCCGACGTTAGCGCCTCCGCCGCCTCCCACTAAGCCCCCGCAATAGCGGCCAGTGTTTGTGGCAGCGCGCTGCAACGGTTCTCCTCGTCTACCTTGATGACCCGTGCTGAAGGACCCGTCGGACGCCAGCGCTCAAACATGCGTTCACACGCGTAGCCGGTGAAAACGGAAACTAGCGGGACACCGGCAGCGGAGGCGACATGCTGCCCCGCTGAATCATAACCCACATACAATTTGCTCTGGACAATGTGGCTGGCGAACGAGGCATAACTACCCTCATGAATGTGCAGCAGCGGTGGATGGCCGAGCCGCTCGGCAAGCGAATCGATGCGCTGCGCTTCTTCGCCGCCTGCTCCGCGATCGAGCAAAACAGGTCGGCCCTGCTTGAGTAGAGTCGAAAGCACCTCAAATTCAAACTCGTCATCGATGCGCTTACTTGCGTTGTCGCCAACGCCCCAGCTGACGGTCACATCAGCGATTCGGGGCTGCGGCTTGGGCGCGACGTACGGACCGGCTTCGGGTGTATCGAAGACTTCCGCCAGCCACCTGGCTGTGAGTTGCGGTAACGCCTCTGATCCTTCCGACCCGTAGGCGCGGCTCTCGAAAAAATAATAGCGGGCATCGTCGCAGACGGGTATCAGCCCCAGTTGCGTCAAGCGCGAATCGGGATCAATAACTACCGAGCTAAGCTCATCCACAGCGACATGCAACTCAGCCGCAGCCAGCAGCCGGTCGCGCAGCAAAGCTGACCGTCCATACGTGATCGCTATGGGAACGATCCGACTGTCATTCAAGTACAATTCGGCGTTCTTCTCCGGGCCTACCAAGCAAATTTCGGCGTCCGGGAAACGAATTTTCGCCGCGTTGAGTGCTACGCTCGTGACCGCAACATCCGCTCCCAAAGTCACGCGGGAAAGCACGAATACCCGGTTCACTTCGCCGCCCGCAAACTTCCGAACCTGCCTCACCCGTCGATAGCGCAGATACAGATCTTCGGCATCATATTCAGGCAGTGCGCGCGAGATCACATGCGAGAACAGGCGCGCATAAGCTTCGCAAAGTGATGGTTCAAATAGATCCGCAAAGCGCTCAATGACGATTGAGAACAGAGCCCGCGTTGCGTTGCGGGCAAGAAATTCGTCATCATCGTCCAAGGCGCGCGTGATTAGAGTATCCAGAGCGCGCGATGGCCAGGTGCCGTAGGCAAGGCAGCCGTCAACAATCTCATGCGCGAGTTCAGCCGCCGGTGTACTTGCCAATCAGCAACCCCAATTCGTCTTTCGCCGACTGCGGAATGGCCGCGCGGTCAGTGATAATTGCATGCTTCAACGCGGCTCCGCATTTGCAAGTTCTCGTCTTCGGCAAAACCGACACCGCGTGCCGTACCAGCTTACAGGCATTCGCGGCATTTTGCGTTAGCGTCTGAATGATCTGATCCACCGTGACTGCATCGTGCTCGTCATGCCAGCAGTCGTAATCGGTAACCATGGCGATGGTCACGTAGCAGATCTCAGCTTCTCGCGCGAGCTTGGCTTCGGTCAGATTCGTCATGCCAATCACGTCCATGCCCCAACTGCGGTAAAGATTCGATTCGGCCCGCGTTGAAAAAGCAGGCCCTTCCATGCAAAGGTAAGTGCCGCCTAGTTTGCTGTTGATTTTCAGATGCCCGCGCCGAATTGTGAACCAGCGCCGAAAGCTGCGGACAAATCGGATCGGCGAAACTGACGTGCGCCACGACCCCGCGTCCGAAGAAAGTCGAGATGCGTCCGCGCGTCCGGTCGACAAACTGATCGGGAATAACGAAGTCCAGCGGATGATGTTCCTCCTTGAGCGATCCAACCGCGCTCAACGAAAGAATTCGTTCTACGCCGAGCATCTTCATCCCATAAATGTTGGCGCGGAAATTTATTTCGGATGGCGATATGCGATGACCCTTTCCATGCCGCGAAAGAAACGCCACCGGCAAGCCCTCCAAAGTCCCGACTACGTAGGGGTCTGATGGGTCGCCGAATGGAGTTTCCAGCCGCACTTCCTTGTGCGCTTCAAATCCCGGCATGGCATACAATCCGCTTCCGCCAATAATGCCGATGGTGGCCTTTTGTTCCAATTCCCTTTTTTCCTTTACTTTTGGATCAGCTCCAGCAAGACGCCGCCCGTCGATGCCGGATGCACAAACACATAGGTGTGACCGCCCGCGCCTTGCCGCGGCTCATTCAGTAATCTTGCGCCGCTCGCTTTTAACCGGTCGACTGATGCGTTTAGATCGTCCACGCGCAACGCGATGTGATGCAGCCCCGGACCGCGCTTGCCCAAGAATTTGGCAATCGTTGAATCGGCATCGGTCGCTTCTAACAACTCGATACGCGAGTCGCCGGTCGGAAGCATCGCCACGTTCACTCTCTCATGCGCCACAGTTTCGCGCTGAGCGACTTCGATGCCGAGCGCCCCTGCATAAAACCGAAGTGCTTCCTCGATGCTCGCCACAGCAATGCCGAGGTGATCTATTTCCGTGCTCACTTACACCCTCTTACTATTTCGAGCAGAGCATCGGCCGCAGTATATGGATCTTCCATCTTGCTCGCCACCAATTGCGCGTGCCTTTCAAGATCGTGTTCCGGCAAGGAAGTTAATAGATGATCGCGCACCAGTTCACGCAGCCGAACGGTCCACGTTTCAGTGCGCGCATTTTTATGTTGATGCTTTGCGAAAATATCTTCCACGACCGTCCACAATTCATCCAGACCGTTGCCCTCTAAAGCAATGACTCGCCGAATGGGCGCGGCTTCTTCGCGTTGCGCTTCCGTCCCAAAGCTCTGCATCGCGCGGATTTCCTGCTCCAATCTCTCAGCGCCCGGAAGATCGGATTTGTTAATCGCAAACACGTCCGCAACTTCCATAATTCCGGCCTTGATCGCTTGCACATCATCACCGAGACCGGGTACCAGAACAACCACTGTGACATCCGCCAAGGATGCGATCTCGACTTCGTCCTGACCTACGCCCACCGTTTCGATTATCACGACATCCCGTCCCGCTCCATCCAGCAGCAGAGACATTTCGAGCGTCGCTTGCGCTATTCCGCCCATGCGGCCTCGTGTGGCCATCGATCGAATGAAGACGCCGGGATCGGCATGATGATCCTGCATGCGGATGCGATCGCCGAGAATTGCGCCGTGCGTATAAGGGCTGCTCGGATCGACCGCAATGATTCCTACCGAACGTCCTTGCCTGCGAAGAAGCTTGGCGAGTTGATCAACGAGCGTGCTCTTGCCGGCGCCCGGCGGCCCAGTAATGCCGATGATCATGGCATGCCCCGTCCTTGGGAACAACTCCGAGATGATTTGGCGTGCCGCGCCCGATTGACTCTCAATGATTGTGGCGGCACGGGCAAGTGCGCGCAGATCGCCCGCAATGACCCGCTCCACCAGTTCGGAATTGGATGTGACGGCCGCCAACTTACTCTTTTAGCAGTTGGCGCGCAATCACCAGCCGCTGAATCTCACTGGTGCCTTCGCCAATGGTGCAGAGCTTGACGTCGCGATAGAACTTTTCCACGGGATAATCTTTGATAAAGCCGTAGCCGCCATGAATCTGAAGCGCCTGATCGGCAACCGTGACGGCGATTTCAGACGAAAACAGCTTCGCCATTGCAGACTCTTTGGTAACGCGCTTGCCCGCGTCTTTTCTCGCGCCTGCGCAGTACGTCAGCCAGCGTGCCGCCTCAATGGACGTCGCCATGTTAGAGAGCTTGTCCTGAATGGCTTGAAATTCCGAGATAAACCGGCCGAACTGCTTGCGCTGCTTCGAATAGCGAAGCGCGGCTTCGAACGCGCCCTGCGCCAGACCAACAGACAGCGCCGCGATAGAAATGCGGCCACCATCCAGAATCCGCAGACTATCGACAAAGCCTTCGCCCGGCTTGCCCAGGAGTTGCGTCTGAGCTAGGTGACAATCGGTAAACAGCACTTCGCCGGTTGCGCTGGAGCGCATGCCGAGCTTATTTTCTTTTTTGCCGACGCGGAACCCGGGCGTGTCCTTTTCCAAAATAAATGCCGAGATGCCGTGCGACGAAGCAGATCGATCGGTAACGGCCATCGCGACGCAGACGTCCGCATAGTGCGCATTCGTGGTGAACGTTTTGCCGCCGTTCAAAATCCACTCGTTGCCACTCAACGTGGCCAGCGACTTCGTCCCGGCAGCGTCGGAACCGGCTTCCGGCTCAGTCAGTGACCAGCATCCGATCCATTCGCCAGTGGCTAATTTAGGAATGTATTTCTTCTTTTGCTCGTCGTTGCCGGCCAGAAAGATGTGATTGGTGCAAAGAGAATTGTGCGCGGCAACGATGAGCGCAAAGCTGGGATCCACGCGCGCCAGTTCTTCAATAATGATGGCGTAGTCGATGTATCCATAGCCCGAGCCACCCAGTTCCTCGGGGAAGATAGCGCCGAGAATGCCGAGTTGACCGGCCTTCTTAACCGTCTCCAAAGGGAACGTCTGATTCTCGTCCCATTCGGAGACATGAGGCGCGATTTCCGCTTCAGCAAAATCGCGGATCGAACGACGGAGTTGGACCTGCTCCTCAGAAAACTCAAAATTCATAGCAAGGAATTCGGCAGAAGAGCCGAATGGAAAGTCTGAGGTCAGGTTAGCATTTAGGGCAATTTAGCTCATCAATGTCGCCGGCCCAATCAGTCCATAATGCTTGCGCATGCGATTACGCAACTCGGCACGTGCGCGGAGTAAGCGGCTTTTTGCCGCGGCGACTGAGATGCCCAGAGTGCTGGCAACCTCCGTCATGGGCCGCTGCTCTACATCGCGCAAGAGAAAGACATTGCGCAGCAGTGGCGGAGTGCGGCGAATTTCCGCTTGCAAAACAGCGCCCACTTCGACTTGGCCAAGGGTCTGTTCTGGCGATTGCCGCTGGTCGGGCAGTTCAAAGGTCAACGGGTCCTCGGCCGTGAGCGTGTCGTCGATGTAGGTGAACTTGGCGCGGCGCAGTTTGCGCAGCCGCATCAGGCATTGATTCACCACAATTCGCGTGAGCCAGGTGGAGAACTTAGCCTCTCGATTGAACTGGTCTATGTGCTCGTACGCCTTCCAAAAGGCGTTTTGCACTTCGTCCTCGGCCTCCTGATGGTCTCGCACGATGGAAAACGCGACCTTCAGAGCCGGCGAGTGGTACCTTTTCATCAATTCGTCGAACGCGCGCTGCTCGCCTTGCCTGCATCGCTCTACGAGAGCGTCATCTGTCGCCTGTTCTACATCCGGGTTTTGCATCTGTTGCTGCGATTGAGAATCCATTGAGTTAAGCCTCTATGAACGACTTTACAGCCGAAAAGCTCCTCTTGATCGATGAGGATAAAAGTGGTTTAAGTAGAGTAGAAATGCCCGTCCAAAATGGTGGGCAGACTAAAACAGACTTGAAGACTGCTGAAAATACCGAAGAGACCATCAAGCGCCTGTTGTCCACTTACGACATCGGGAATAAGCTGCGGGCGCTTCGGCTGCGGAAAAAAATCGCTTTGATCGATCTCGGCAGGCACACCGGACTGTCCGCTTCCATGCTTTCGCAGCTTGAGAACGGCAAATTGATACCTACATTGCCGACGCTCACTCGGATTGCGATGGTTTTCGATGTGGGGCTGGAATTCTTCTTTGGCGAAAAAAGAGCTAAGCGAGTGTTCTCGATCGTCAGGGCGGAAGAACGGATGCTCTTTCCGGAAGTGCCGGAAAGCCCCGCTGCCCGGCTACTACTTCGAAGTCCTGAATTACGGGGCGACTGACAAAGGGCTCTCAGCCTATTTAGCGGAGTTCCCAAAGTTGGAAAATCATAAGTCGCGCGAGCACTCGCATGAGGGCTCCGAGTTTCTGCACGTATTGAGCGGCGATCTATCGGTCTTTTATCAAGCCGAGGAGCACGTTCTTCATCTGGGTGACAGCGTCTATTTCGATGCTTCGGAGACGCATTCGTACCAAGGGCATTCGGAAGTTCCCACCAAGGCGATAGTCGTCACCACGCCCCCTCGGCTCTAAACTAGACGTTAGCGTGCCGCGCGTTTTCCTCTCACTTCTATTTGGGTTGGTCTGTTTAAATAGCGCGTGGGCGCGTGACAAGTGGACCGAACTGAACATCGGTCCGTTCTACGTGGACACCCAGGACGACATTGCGCCGGCTCGTAACGATCTGGCCCAATTAGAACAACTTAGATGGGTGCTGGGCGGTCTGCTCGAATCGAAAGACTTGCCTAGCCTTTGGCCGATCCGGGTGATGCTGGCCAAATCTCAAAGAACGAACCCAATTGGGTTTGTTTTGCAAAACGGTCAGTGGCTGCTGGTCTGCCCGCCGGACGCGCATCTTCCGCTCGATCAGGTGGCGCACATCCTGCTGGATGCCAACACGCAACGGCTGCCGCCGGAAGTGGAGTCGGGTCTGCCCGAGTTGTTTTCTACCTTGGAGGCGCGCGGAGCCCGTGTGTTCTGGGGCGGTGCGCCGGCGCATCCCAATCTGGCCTGGGCGCGCATGCAACTGTTCGCAACCAAGTTCGAATACACGTTGAGCTTCCATATCTTCCTGGCCGCGCTAAGGAGCGGAACAGATATGCGTGCGGCGGAACGAAATGCTTTCGGCAAAGATCCGGAAGTGCTCGAAAAGGAGGCGGCGGCGAATCTCGCGGCCGGAAACTGGCAGACGGTTCAGGTCTCGGGCCGGCCGCTTGATCCCAAGCGCGATCTGGGTGAGCATAGCCTGGACGATGCATCCGCAGAGGTGTTCCTGGCGAACGCCAGATTCAAGAACACAATCGACGGCGCTGAGGAGGCGTATACGGCGGCTATCGTAGCGGGTCCGCCGGCAGCCGCGCTGGGGTACGAAGGCCTGGCGGCGCTGGCCGAGCGCAATCATGAGAATCCAAAGACGTTCTACGATAAGGCGGTTCAGGCGGGCAGCCATAGCGCTCCGGTGTATGTGGGCGCAGCCGAGGGACTGGATGCCGCGCAAGCACTGCCGTTGTTGAAACGGGCCGAACAGCTCAATCCGCTCTGGGCTGAGCCGGTCTATCAGCAGGCGGAGTTTGCTACCGATCCGGCTGAAAAACTGGCGCTACTCAAGCAGGCAACTCAGTTGGACCCCAGAGGCACGCAGTATTGGGTTGCTTTGGCTCAACTCCAAACCGGCATGGGACAAGCCGGGGCGGCGCAAGGCAGTTGGGTGCGAGCGGAAGATTCTGCCGCCACGCCAGCCGAGCGCGACCGGCTGCACAAGGAGCGCGTGGACGCCGAGCAGGAGCGTCTGGATGCCGCGGAAAACGCCGCCAAACGGGAGCGCGACGCCACGCATGCGGTCGACGAGCGGGCCCAGCAAGCGCAAACCGATCGGATTCGTGCGGCAGAACAGCAAGCCAACAAGGGCAAGAGCGACGCGCCGGTAGAGGCCGTGCCGTGGAGTGAAGTCGTCCCGCAGAAGCATCTGCTGGGCAAGCTGGTAAACGTCGAATGCCTGGGCAGCAATGCGCGGCTGGAGATCAAGGATAGCCACGGCGTAAGCACTCGTCTACTGCTCAAGAACGTGAGCGAATCGGGGCTGGCGTGCGGGCCTTTGAAGCCGGCGCGCGCGGTATCGCTCAGCTATTCGGCGCAACCAGACGATCGCTTCCAGACCGCCGGGCAAATCACCTTCGTTGAAAGTGCAGTGAGACCTCGCATTCGGCAGGCACAGCCGACAGATCGCGAAGCGCTATTCAAGATAGAAAGCGAGTCCTTCGCCTCGCCGCACTGGACGGGCGAAGATTTGCTGAGGTACGACTGTTCTGTAGCCGAGATAGACGGGATTATCGCCGGGTTCCTAGTTTCGCGTCTGGTGTTCGCGGGGGATGCCGCAAACCCCGCCCAGCAAGAGATCCTGAACGTCGCGGTCGACCCCGCATTCCGTCGCTTCGGAATAGCTACTGCATTGATTGCACAGGTACTTAGTGAGTCTGGCGAGGTCTTCCTGGAAGTTCGGGAATCAAATCTGGCCGCCCGGCAGCTGTATACAAAGCTAGGGTTCGTAGAATGCGGTCGCCGAGAGGACTATTACCAAGCACCCACTGAAACGGCTATTGTCATGAACATGAAATGATGCTAATACTTGGAATGCGGATGGCCACTGGTGACCAGCCGCGAGTGAATACATGCACTCACACCCACCGGGCCAGATTCTTCTTATCCTCAGAACCAGACTCGGCGTGGTACTTCAAAGGAGAATCCTTGATGGAGAATCACACGCAAGACGATGAATTGAAAGCGCATCTGCTCGCCTCAGACGAAAATTTCCGGGCGCTCGCCGAGCAGCATGCGCAGCTTAAGCAGCAGATTGGGGCGATTGAGTCGAAGCCTCATCTGACCCCGGCTGATGAAATCGAGGAGCAGCGCTTAAAGAAGTTGAAGCTGCATATAAAGGACCAGATGAAAGAAATCATGGCCCATTCGAGGCACGCGAGCGTCGTTTAGTTTTCTTTCCTAATCCCCCGATCGCCAGGGACCGCACGGCGCGGTCTCTGACGATCAGTTCCTTTAAGCAAACCTTATAAGTTGGCTGGCGGCTGAGTGCTAGTGCTGGTGGGACTGGTGCTGGTATCGCCGGGATCGCTAGAATCCGGACGGCGCTTCAGCTTGGGACGGTCTTCATCGTCACCGGTATTCTTCTTGGACGGATCGGTCTCGTCTTCAATCGGCGTATTCGAATTCGGATTGCGGCGCAGGGTCGGCTTATTCGGATCGTCACTCGTCTTATCCGGCCGGCGCTGATTCTCAAGCATCGACAGGCGTGCCTTGACATCGTTGAACTCGGAGGTGGTGACCACGTACTCCGGCTTCGGCTTCAGAGTTGCGATCTGCTTTTGAGATTTCTCGATGCGGTCGTCGGTAGGCGGATGGGTAGAGAACAGCTTCCCCAGCGTTCCCGGCTTGCGCTTCTCCATAGTCTGGATCTTTTCGAAGAAGTCCACAAAGGCGCCGGGATCGTAGCCGGTCTTGTACATGTACTGAACTCCCAGGAAATCGGCTTCGCTTTCGAAGTTACGCGAGAACTTCAGGAACGACATCGGAACCAACAATCCGGAAGCTTCATAGATGCCGTACGCTGCCGGACCGCCCATGATCATGAGCGGAATCATGGAAAGCTGAGCGATTTCGCCACGCGTGGCTTGACGCGTGCCATGCCGGGCGGCTACGTGGGCAATCTCATGCGCCATGACGCCCGCGAGTTCCGCTTCCGTGTCGGCTTTCAGAATCAGGCCGGTCTGCACGAAGAAGAATCCACCGGGTAGTGCAAACGCGTTGACCGTAGGATCTTCAATGACTTTAATGGTGAACGGAACTTTTGCGTCGGAGTTGCGGACTAGATTCTGACCGATGCGGTTGACGTACTCGGAGACCACCGGATCGTTAACGACCTTGGACTGGCGCTCGACCTGCTGCGCGAGCTGCTTGCCAAGCGCAATCTCTTTTTCAAGCGAGTAGAAGTTGACCTTGCCGCTTACATTGCGGTCGCCGATGTCATCGGGATTTTTCTCACTCCCTTTGCCGCTGCTCTGGGTGCTCTTCTGGTTACCACTGCTGTCCTGCGGGAAGGCAGCGAAAGGGACCGCTAATGTAAGTGCCAGGACGACGCTGACGGAAGCTCTCAGAGGGGAAATACTCTTCACAAAAACTCCTTTACCACTAGAAGGATCGGACGCGGAGCGGGACAGCAGGCGCAAGTTGGTCTGCATCCAGTATACGGCGGAATCGAGGAACAAAGGATACACAAGTGGCGCGGTAATCGACAATTTCCGGTACGGCCTTGGTCTTAAACCGATCGCCGCGCCACCTTGGCATACAGGAGATTCATCATCGTTAACGTATCCTCATGGGCATGGGTTTCGAAAAAGATTCGGCTATTGTGGTCGAAGCCGGGGAAGCGCTCGCGGAGCGGTACCGCGACCAATTTCCGGTTACCCGCGAGCTGATCTACCTGAACCACGCCGCGGTCTCGCCGCTTTGCCGGCCGGCGGCGCAGGCGATGAAGTGGCTGGCCGAAGATGCCTGCGTGTTTGGCTCGCTGCACTATGACAAGTGGATGGAGTCCTACGATGGCTTGCGACACAGTGCGGCGCGTTTGATCAATGCGTCGCCGGATGAGATCGCAATTGTCAAGAATACGTCCGAGGGCATCGCGATGGTGGCGGCAGGGCTCGATTGGAAGCGGGGCGACCGGGTGATTGCATTCCGCGAAGAATTTCCGTCCAATTACTATCCGTGGCTGCGGCTGGAATCGAAGGGCGTTCAGATCACCTGGCTGTCCATCTATGATCCTTTAGAAGTCATAGCCGCGGCGCTACCGGGAGCCCGGCTGCTGGCCATCAGCTTCGTCAATTACCTGAGCGGATATCGAGTGGATCTGGAAGCTATCGGGCAGTTGTGCAAACAGAACGGCTGCTTCTTTTTTGTGGATGCGATTCAAGGTATGGGCGCGCTGCCGCTGGACGTGGAAGCGAGTCATATAGACGCACTGGCCGCCGACGGGCACAAGTGGATGCTGGCGAGCGAAGGCAACGGGATCCTCTATATAAGACGGAAGTGGCTGGACTCGATTGAGCCAGTGGAGTTTGGATGGACAACTCCGGCCGGCTACGCCGACTACAGTTCCCGCGACATGACGCTGCGCCCGGATGCGGGACGCTATGAGTGCGGCACCTTGAACACGGTGGGTTGCTTCGGGCTGAGGGCGGCGATCGATTTTCTGCTCGAAGTAGGAATTGAGAATGTGGCCGCGAATGTTCTGCGGCTTGCGGGTGAACTGGAAGCTGCGGCTCGAAGCAAAGGTTATGAAGTGCTGGTGGAACGCACGCCGGAAACGGGTTCGGGGATCGTATCGCTGCGGCATCCGAACCTGGATGCGCGCCTGATTGTCAGTCAGTTGAAGCAGAAGCGGATTCTGGCCGCGCCCAGGCAGGGCTGGATACGGATGTCGCCGCATTTCTACCTCACTTCGGAAGAGATGGCGCAAGTGGTGGACGCGCTCCCGGCGGTTTAGATGCAAGCCTTGTACATCACCGAGCCCGGCCAGACAACGTTGCGCGAGATTGAGGAACCGCGTCCGGCCGCGAATGAAGTGCTGCTGAAGACGCGCCTGATTGGCTTCTGCGGGACGGATTTGAGCACGTTTCGAGGGAAGAATCCGCTGGTGAGTTATCCGCGCATTCCGGGGCATGAGATTGCCGCGACCATCGTTGAAACGGGCGAGAACGTGACCGTCTATCCAAACACCTGTTGCGGCGCCTGCGCCTCATGCAAACGCGGTCGACCCAACGCATGTAAGTACAACCAGACGCTTGGTGTCCAGCGCGACGGTGCTTTAGCTAATTACTTCTGCGTTCCTCGCGAAAAGCTCTTTCATGCGCCTGACCTATCTTTGCGCGAATTGGCGCTCGTCGAACCGCTGTCGGTTGGTTTTCATGCGGTCGAGCGCGGACGCGTGGAAGCCCAGGATACGGTCGCCGTTATCGGCTGCGGAATGGTCGGCTTGGGCGCTGTTTCGGCCGCCGCATCGCGGGGCGCTACCGTGATCGCATTGGATCTGGACGATAGAAAACTGCAGCTTGCCTCAAAAGCCGGCGCGAAGCAAACTCTGAATTCCCGCTCTGTTTCGATTACCGACGCGTTTTCGCCGGATGTGGTTATCGAAGCGGTGGGCACGCCCGAGACGTATCGGCTCGCGGTTGAAATGGTCGCTCACACGGGACGCGTTGTTTATATCGGCTGGGCGAAAGAGCCGGTTAGCTTTGAAACGAAATACTTCGTGCATAAAGAGCTGGATATTCTGGGTTCGCGCAATTACCTGAACGAATTCGGCCCTGTGATTGATCTGCTGTCGAAGAAGCAGTTCCCGGTAGAAGAAACGATCTCTCGCACAGTGCCGTTGGCAGAAGCGGGCGCGGCACTTGCAGCCTGGTGCGACTCGCCGCAAGCGTTCACTAAGATTCTGGTCGACCTGGACGCCTGACGCGTGGAGTATCGCGAACTTGGCCGGACCGGCTTGCGCGTGTCCATCATTGGATTCGGGGCATCGCCGCTGGGAAACGAATTCGGAACCGTTGATTCGGCCGAGAGTGAACGCGCTGTACACGCGGCTATCGATGCGGGAATCAACTTCTTCGACGTCTCGCCGTTTTATGGGCGCACTCTCGCGGAAGAGCGCCTGGGCCAGGCGCTAGTGGGACATCGCGACTCGGTTGTGCTATCGACGAAATGCGGGCGCTATGACAAGCAGCTTTTCGATTTCTCAGCGGAGCGCGTGAGAAGCAGCGTTGAGGAATCGCTGAAGCGGCTGCGGACCGATCACGTTGATGTGCTGCTGGCGCATGACATCGAATTCGGAGATCGCGAGCAGATTCTGAACGAGACTTTGCCCGCCATGCGCGATTTGCAGCGGCAAGGCAAAGCTAAATCCGTCGGTGTGTCGGGCCTGCCGCTCAAGCTGCTCGCGGATGTGGCGCAACGCGCGGATTTGGACGTCATTCTTTCGTATTGTCATTACAATTTGCTCGCTCGCGATCTGGATGCTGTGCTGACCCCGGTAGCGCAGTCGCGCGGCATCGGTCTCATCAACGCATCGCCTTTGCATATGCGGCTTTTGTCGAAGGCGGGAGCGCCGGCATGGCATCCCGCGCCGGAAATCGTGAAGGCTACGGGAGCGAAGCTAGTGGCGTTGATCAACCGCCACGGACTAAATGCACCCGCGGTTGCGCTGCGCTTTTGTTTGGATCATCCCTATGTGTCAAGCACTCTAGTCGGAATTTCGAGTGCTCAAGAAGTGCGTGAGAATGTGCAGGCGCTCGAGTGCGAGATACCTCCCGATCTGATGTGCGAAATAGATGAGATCACGGCACCGGTGCGCAGCGATGTATAAGATCGACTCTCACCATCACTTCTGGAAATACGATCCAGTGGAGTACGGCTGGATCACGGACGAGATGGCGCTGATCCGGCGCGATTTTGGGCCTTCGGACCTGCAGAGCGAGATCTCGGCTGCCGGCATCTCAGCCGTTATCAGCGTGCAGGCGCGCCAAAGTTTAGAAGAAACGCACGCCTTATTAGATTTCGCGGATCAGAACCAATGGATTCGCGGCGTAGTGGGGTGGGCGCCACTGACGGAGCCCGGCGTGGCGGAGATCATCGGTAATTTGGCTTTGAATCGTAAATTGCGGGCTTTGCGGCATGTGCTGCAAGATGAGCCTGATCCGAATTACATGCTGCGCGCTGACTTCAATCGTGGCGTTGCTGCGCTGCGGCAGTTCGGACTCACCTACGACATTCTCATCTATGAACGGCACCTGCCGCAGACGATTCAGTTTGTGGATCGGCATCCGGATCAGGTCTTTGTCTTGGATCATTTCGGAAAGCCGCGCGTTAAAGCGCGCGAGACATCACCCTGGGCCGAACGGATCGGGGAATTGTCGAGACGCCCCAACGTGTACTGCAAGCTATCCGGGCTGGTGACGGAAGCGGACTATCGCGCTTGGACCGAAGAGCAACTGCAGCCGTACTTCGATGTGGTGCTCGAGGCATTCGGGTCGAAGCGATTGATGTTTGGCTCTGACTGGCCGGTGTGCCTGGCGGCGATCACTTATAAGGGATGGGCCGACATGGTGGAGCGCTTCTGCAGTGAGCTTTCGAAGCAGGAGCAGGAGCGGATCTGGGCAGGAACGGCAGTTGAAGCATACGAATTAGCATGATTGCGTAACCTGACCTTTACAATAAAAGCCATTCCCTCTATGCCGCGTTTTCCCCTGCTCCGATTTTTGCCTTTTGCATTCGCGTTCTCCTTCCTTGCCTCTGCGCAGCAGCAGATGGATCCGGACTTCGCCAAGAGCCAGAAAGAGTGGACCACTAAGCCGGAGTTCAGCAGTCCGTTAGTGGACCATCTGCCGAAGTCGTCGACGGTGCCGTCGCCGAAGGACGTGCTCGGGTATTACGTCGGCGCGCCGAAGCACCTGACCTATTACGAAGACCTGGTGAAGTACTATCGCGCGCTGGCGGAGAAGTCGCCGCGAGTGAAGGTGATCGACATTGGCAAGACGGATGAGGGGCGCGAATGCATCATGGTCTTCGTCGGTTCGGAAGATACTATTCAGAACCTGGACACCTATCGCAAATATCTGGCGCAGCTTGCCGATCCGCGCGATTTGAGTGAGGCGCAGGCGCAGGAAATCGTCGCTAAGGCCAAGCCGCTTTATACCGCGATGGGCGGACTTCATAGCGGTGAGACCGGGCCGTCGGAGATGTTGATGGAGTTGGCGTATCGGCTCGCGACGGAAGAGACGCCGATCATTCAAGGCATTCGCGATCACGTGATCGTTTCGATTTATCCGGCGGCCGATCCGGACGGGCGCGATCGCTATACCGATTGGTATTACCGCTACAAGATCAACGAAACCAACGAGCAGGACAACATGGGCGGCCCTCCGTATTGGGGCAAATACATCTTCCACGACGACAATCGCGACATCAATTACTCGCAGCTGCCGATGCGGAATTTACTCGCGTGGTATCTGAACTGGCATCCGCCCATCATGCATGAACTGCATGAATCCGAGCCGTTCATGTATACGTTCAGCGGGCAGGCGCCGCAGAATCCCACGCTCGATCCCATTTTGTACGGGGAGCTGCCTTGGTTCTCGAATTTTGAGATGGCGCAGATGATCAAGTACGGCATGCCGGGTGTGTGGACGCATGCCTTTGTCGATATGTGGTCGCCGGGATATCTCGGATTCATGTCGTCGAACCACAACGGCATGTTGCGCATGTATGAGACGTTCGGCAATGGCGGCGCGAATACGATGCACCGGCACATTCTCGGCGAGGGCGGGCGCGGGGGTGGGACTGGCGCTGCTGCGACGCCCGGCGGTGGCCCCACGGATCGCGAATGGTATCGCCCGGTTCCTGCTTATAAAGAGACCGACTGGTCCATGCGCAACAACACGAACTACATGGAGACCGGCGTTCTGACGGCGCTGCAGATGACGTCCGCGTTTCCACAAGTGGTGCTCGACAACTTCTATCGCAAGAGCCGGAATTCGGTGGAGTCGGGCAAGAAGGACAAGCCCTACGGATACGTGATTCCGGGCGATCAGGCGGATCCAACGCGCGTAGCGTTTGTCGTCAACATTCTGCGGCTGCAAGGCATTGAAGTGGGCCGCACGACGGGCGAAATCAAGCTGAGCGAAGGCACCTTCCCCGCGGGTTCGTTCGTGGTGAAGCGGAATCAGCCGTATGGGCGATTGGCGAAGATTCTGCTCGAGAAGCAAGTCTATCCCGACCCCAACCTGCGCACGTATGATGACGCCGGCTGGACCATGGGGCTCATGACGCACACCAAGGTTGTCGAAAGCGCGGACCTGAAAGTGCTGGATGTGCCGGTTGAGGCCGTGGACAAGTTTGAGCCAAAAGGGACTGTGGCAAGTGGTGGCGCAAGCGGCGGATATGCGGTGATCGACAACGGCGCTGCGGAGATGGTGACCCTGCGCTGGCATCTCAAAGATGTGGCGGTGAAGATTGCCGAGCAGCCGTTTAAGTCGGGCGGACAGAATGTACCGGCAGGCTCGTTCATTGTGCCGGCAAATGCGGCGGACAAACTGAAATCCGCGATTCAGCCTCTGGGGTTGACGGCCGTTGCTTTGAACGCAGCGCCGGGCGTACCGATGCACGATGCGAATCTGCCGCGCGTGGCAATTTATAGCACCTGGGGCAGCACGCAGGATGTGGGCTGGGTGCGCTATGCCTTCGATCATTTCGATGTCCCGTACGACCTCATCTATAAGGACCGCGTAAAGCAGGGAAATTTGAAGTCGGATTACGAAGTGATCGTGATCCCGAACCAGGGGCGCTCGGCCAAGCAACTGGTCTACGATATCGAGCCGAAGAAGATTCCGCTTGCGTATACGAAAACCGAGAAGTTCAAGTACTTGGGCGATTACGGCTCGTCGCCGGACATTACGGGCGGCATGGGTCTGGACGGCGTGGTGGAGTTTCAGAAGTTCGCCGAAAAGGGCGGAGTGCTGATCACATTGGGAGTCTCCAGCTTCTTGCCGGCGGAATTCGGGATCACGCGGCGGGTGGAAGCGGCGCGCACATCCGCGCAATTCTATGCACCGGGACCGATTGTGGAAGCGGAAGTGGTTCGGCCGCACCACCCCATCTTCTACGGCTACACCGAGAAGACGATGCCGGTGCGCTATGCGAATGGTCCGCTGCTGACCGTTCCGCAACAGGATCGCGAGCAGCAGATTCTGATGAAATTTCCCGGCGGCGATGATTCCGTACTCAGCGGCCTGATGAAAGGCGCCAGCGAGATCCGAAACCGGCCGGCGATTCTCGACGTTCCGGTGGGAGACGGACGCGTGCTAATGTTCGCGACGAATCCTTGTTATCGCTGGCAGAATCTGGGCGAATTCCGCATGCTGTTCAACGCGATGCTGAACTTCGACGACATGGCATCAAGGCCAAGCGAATCCAAACAGCCCGTGAGCAGCGAGACTCAAAATTAGCTCTTGTAGGGCAGCTTGCCAAGCTGCGGCCGATTGCCAATCGGCCCTTTCAGCGCTGTATCCTACTTCAGTAGGATAGTTGTATGCCGCGCGGCAACCCGTCACCGAAACTTGCGATCACGATAGATCCCGACGTTCACGAAAAAGTCCGTGCGGCGGCTGGCCGGGACAAGGTGAGCGTTTCGGCCTGGATGACCAGCGCGGCCCGCGAAGCACTCCACCGGCGCGCCGGTTTGGCAGCGGTCGCCGATTGGGAAAAGCAGCACGGATCTTTTACCGCGGAAGAGATGGAAGACGCTCGTCGCAGCGTGCGTGCGCAAGTGCGGACTTCGCGAACTGTCCGGCGTCCGGCATGAGCGCTGTTGTCTACGACGCTGCCGTTCTCGTGGGTGCGGATAAGAACGACCGCAGAATCTGGGCAGAGCACAAGGCGCGCTTGGAATTCGGCATTGTTCCGTCGGTTCCGGCGCCTGTCCTTGCTCAGGTCAGCCGGTCGCCACAACAGTCGCAACTGCGGCGCTTCCTGACTGGATGCGTGGTCGTTCCTCTTGTCGAAAGTGAGGCGCACGAGGCAGGACGGCTGCTAGCGAAAACCAGGACTGCGGATGTCGTTGACGCCGTGGTGGTGACGACGGCCCTTCGGCACAAAGCCATGATTCTCACGGGCGACGAGGACGACATAAAGCGGCTTGTTGTTGCCTCTGGCCGAAACCTTGTTGTTCTGCCGGTTTGAATTTCCGAATTCCTACGGCTATGCCGAAAAGAGGATACCAACTCGCTGGGCGAATCGGTGACAAAAAGTCGAAATAGACTCTAGCCCTTTCCACTTAACAACTTACGCGTATCGCACCTTCCATCGCCACCAGCCCCATGCCACGCTCTTGGCGAAAAGGAGTTCTTATGAAACTCAACGAACACGCGCCCACGCGCCCCATGGAAATCCCGGGCAAGAAATACAATTACCCCATCATCGGCGCAACCAGAGACGTCGAAGGCCGGTGGTGGTGGATACGTCAAATCCGCGAAACCAAACATGGCTTCGACCTGCTCTTTGGTACGCGCGTCAGCCGTACGGAAGCGTACCCGACAGGTTTCCCTGGCATCATCGCCACCCAGCCGCTCCTCGATTACTGGGAAACTAACAAGACGCGGCACGACAGTACCATTAACAATCTTCCCGCCGGCCGTTCCACCCTGAAGCGTGTTCGGTGCCGCTACGGTTTTCACGTCCTCAACGACGCTGCGGAGTTCTATCAGGAAAACATAGACGACCTGCGCACCCTGACGCCGCGTCAGTTTGCGCGTAAGCACAAGTTGAATGTGAACGTAGTCTCCGGCGCGCGCTTCCGGCATCTCGGACCGGTCGCTCGAGAAATTGGTTGGTGGCGTCAGCCGCGCGTTCTGAACATCCTTCTGTCCCATCTGACGCTTCGCGAGAAGGGCCTGAAGCTGGGCATTGGCACCTCTCAAGCCCACAGGCTGACCATTCGTGCCACCGCCGAGCAACTATTGCTGGCGGCGTAAAAGGGCAATGTTTAAGCCAGGCGCGAGCTCCTCTAACTAGTCCACCTGGGACCACCCGCCATTTCCGCCTATCCGTATAAGCACCACCTTGAAGTGGGTGCTATATGCTTTAGAATGAAATCGGGAGGGTCAGCTTGAAAACTGAGGCGCCAAATCCAAACACCATCGTGTGGTTTCAAGACCGTTTTGTGCAGTTGCGCGATGCGAATGTGAACATCTTGACCCACGGCCTGAACTACGGGACGGGCGTGTTCGAGGGCATTCGCGGCTACTACGATGCGCAGCAAGGCGAGATGTTTCTTTTCCGCGTGCTCGATCATTACGAGCGCTGGAAACAGAACTGCGGGATTTTGCGCATCAATATTCCAGCCTCTGCCCCCGAACTCTGCGAGATCACGGCTGAGCTCTGCCGCCGCAACGATTTCCACTCCAACATCTATGTGCGGCCGATTGCCTACAAATCTTCGGCGCGCATCGGCGTGGCAGCCGATGAGAATGATGCGCACGCCATTATCGCCATGCCGTTTGGCAATTATTTCGAAAGCCAGCGCGGTCTGAAGGCGGGCGTGTCCAGCTGGCGGCGCATCGACGACAACATGATCCCCGGCCGCGCAAAGATCTGCGGATCTTATGTAAATAGCGTGCTGGCCGGCGATGAGGCGAGGCGCAACGGCCACGACGAAGCCATCTTTCTGAACCAAGATGGACATGTGGCGGAGGGCGGCACCTGCAACATTTTTGTCGTGCGCAAAGGCAAGCTGATTACGCCTCCCGTAACTGATAACATCCTGGAGGGAATCACTCGCGCGGGCGTGATGGAACTGGCGCAAAACGAATTGGGCATCGAGGTGGTAGAGCGGTCCATCGACCGCAGCGAGCTCTATATATGCGAGGAGATTTTCTTCGCTGGCACCGCGGTAGAGATCGCTCCAATCGTTCAGGTGGATCATCGTAACGTGGGAACAGGTGAGATTGGGCCGCTGACCAGTAAGATCCGCGCAGTGTACGCGGATGCGGTGCGCGGGCGGCTGCCGGTCTACAAGCGCTGGCTCTGGCCGGCTTATCAGGATGCGTTAGTTGAACAGACAGCTTAATACAGGATGGCGAGTCTAACTTCGATTGCTGTTGAGGAACAGCTTGGCGCGCTTGCGAATGGAACGGAGCAGGCTGTAGACTCGCGCTTCGATTGGCGCAAAACAGCGAAGCTGCTGCTCACCTCCCGAGCGCTGGACGTCCTGGAAGAGACAAAGCTCTTTCCGGAGAAGAAGATTCTGTATCAGTTTTCCGCGCGCGGGCACGAACTGGGGCAGATTCTACTCGGAAGCCTGCTTACGCAGAAGCACGATGCGGCGGGTGCGTACTACCGATCAAGACCCTTGCTGCTGACCCTCGGTTTGACGGTCGCCGATGCGTTGGCGAGCGGAATGGCAAAATCCGGCGGCGTCACTGATGGGCGCGATATCGGCGTCGTGTTCAATTTGCCGCGCAAGGATGGCCCGATTGTTCTGCCGATGGCGGGTGGCGTGGGAACGCAGTACACGACCACCGCAGGCTGGGCGCGCGCCATCCGTTACTACGCCAACACGTTGCACGATGCCAGTTACCAAGGTGCGATAGCGGTTGCGCTGGGCGGCGAAGGATCGGTTGCGACGAATGGTTTCTGGTCGGCTCTCAACATCGCGACAACAGCGAAGCTGCCGATGCTGTTCTACATCGAAGACAACGGATACGGCATCTCCGTACCGGGTGCAAAGCAAACGCCCGGCGGCGATATCGCAGCCAATCTTCAGAGCTTTCGCAATCTGACGGTGCTGGCGGGCGATGGTTGCAATCCGCCTGAGGTGGCGCGCCTGGTGCATGAAGCGGTCAGCGCAGTGCGGGCGGGTGATGGGCCGTGCTGTTGCGCGTGAAGGTGCCGCGATTGAGTGGGCATTCGGGCCAGGACACGCAGGCCTACAAGACCGCCGAGTTGTTAGCGAGTGAGCGTGCGCGCGATCCGCTGGCGGCCTTGCACCGCTACCTGGTACCCGCGGCTCTGACGCAGAACGAATGGAATGCGCTGGAGCAGGACGCCGAGACAGCTGTTCAGCAAGCCATGGAAGAAGCACTGGCACGTCCGGAACCGGATGCTTCGCGTGTGACGCGATTCCTGTTTGCGGAGAGTGCGCCCGTCGAGCAATCTTCGTATGCGCCGGAGCGAGCGCGTATCAACATGCTCGAAGGAATCAGGCGGACGCTTGAGCATGAATTGCGGGTCAATCCGAAAGCGCTTGTGTTCGGAGAAGATGTTGGACCCAAGGGCGGCGTGCATGCGGCGACGCTGGATCTGCAGCGCGCGTTTGGCGAGGATCGTGTTTTCGATACCAGCCTTTCCGAAGAAGGAATCATCGGAAACGCTGTGGGGCTGGCGCTGGCGGGCTTGCGGCCTATAGCGGAGATTCAGTTTCGCAAATATGCCGAACCCGCCATGGAACAACTAGGCGATTGCGGGACAATGCGCTGGCGGACGGCGGGCAAGTTCAGTGCACCGATTGTTGTGAGGATGCCGGGCGGATTCAGTAAGTGCGGCGATCCCTGGCATTCGGTCTCGAGCGAGGTAACGTTTGCGCACGCGCCCGGATGGCAGGTGATTATGCCGTCAAACGCGGAAGACGCAGTTGGATTGTTGCGTGCGGCGCTGCGCAGCACGAATCCCAGCATCTTCTTTGAACATCGAGCGCTACTGGATGCGGCCTCGGCGCGGCGGCCGTATCCGGGTGACGATTTTATATTGCCGTTGGGAGTCGCGAACACAGTGCGAGAGGGAAATGCGCTCTCTGTCATCGCGTGGGGCGCGATGGTGGAACGATGCCTGGCGGCAGCCGAGAAAACAGAAGCGTCCGTCGAAGTCATCGACCTCAGAACGATTTCTCCCTGGGATCGAAATGCCGTGATCGCTTCTGTAAACAAGACGAAGCGCTGTTTAATCGTTCACGAGGACACGATGACTGCCGGATTCGGCGCCGAGATTGCCGCGGTAGTGGCGAAGGAGTGTTTCTTCAATCTGGATGCTCCTATTGAGCGGATTGCGGTGCCGGATGTGCCCTTGCCCTATAACGTCGGATTGTTGAACGCGCTCCTGCCGGGCGTGGGAACCATCGCGGCCAAGATGGAAAAATTACTGGCATTCTAAAGTTGGAACGTTAACCAGATGTACGCGCAAATGGTAGATACAGGCGTGGAGCGAGTGCGGGGCACCGCCGAGATGAGTGCGGATGAGCAGCACTTTCAAAAGCGCGTAGATGCCGGCATGAAAATCGAACCGAAGGATTTTATGCCGGAGGCGTACCGTAAGACTCTGATTCGGCAGATTTCGCAGCACGCGCACTCAGAGATCGTCGGGCAATTACCGGAAGGCAACTGGATCACGCGCGCGCCGTCATTAAAGCGCAAAGCAATCCTGCTCGCGAAAGTGCAGGACGAAGCCGGGCACGGTCTTTATCTATACAGCGCAGTAGAGACGCTGGGAATAACGCGCGAACAGACCATCGAGGATCTACTTAGCGGGAAAGCGAAATACTCGAGCATCTTCAATTATCCGACGCTGACTTGGGCGGACATCGGGGCGATTGGCTGGCTGGTGGACGGCGCCGCCATCATCAATCAGATTCCCATCTGCCGTTGCTCTTATGGGCCGTATGCGCGGGCGATGGTGAGGATCTGCAAAGAAGAGAGTTTTCATCAGCGGCAAGGGTTCGACATCATGCTGACGCTCTCGCGCGGAACGCCGCAGCAGAAGGCGATGGCGCAAGATGCGTTGAATCGCTGGTGGTGGCCTTCGCTGATGATGCAAGGTCCGCCGGATGCGGATTCGAAGCACAGCGCACAATCCATGCGCTGGAAGATTAAGTTGTTTTCGAACGATGAATTGCGGCAGAAGTTTATCGATCAGACGGTGCCGCAAGCCGAATACCTGGGCCTGACAATTCCCGACCCGGATCTGAAGTGGAATGCCGAACGCGGGCACTACGATTTCGGTGAGATCGATTGGGATGAGTTCTACGCGGTTGTTCAGGGTAACGGTCCGTGCAATCGCGAGCGGCTGCGGACGCGTGTCGAAGCGCATGAGCAGGGAGCTTGGGTGCGCGACGCCGCGGCTGCCTACGCGCAGAAAAAAGCGCAGAAGAAAGCCGCAGCATGACCGATTGGCCGCTTTGGGAAATCTTCATTCGCAGTCAACACGGACTGGCGCACAAGCACGTAGGCAGCCTGCATGCTCCCGACGCGGAGATGGCTATTAAGAATGCCCGTGATGTGTACACGCGCCGCAACGAGGGCGTGAGTATCTGGGCGGTGCGGTCGGCGGAAATTACGGCCAGCAGTCCGGGCGAAAAAGAACCGTTATTCGAACCCGCGAATAGTAAGGTGTACCGGCATCCTACCTTTTACGAAGTGCCTGAGGAAGTGAAGAACATCTGAGCGATGCCGGATGTAGCGTTATTTGAGTACCTGCTGCGGCTTGGGCGATAATTGCCTGATTCTCAGCCAGCGATTGTCGGAGTGGTGCGGCCATGGGCCCATCCTTGAAGAAGATATCGCGCTCACCAACGTTGCGTTGGACCTGTTGGGACATGCGCGTTTTTGGCTGTCGTATGCCGGTGAAGTAGAAGGCGCGGGGCGCGATGAGGACAAGCTCGCCTACCTGCGCGATGCCGGGGAGTTTCGAAACGTGCTTCTGGTGGAGCAGCCAAACGGGGATTACGCCATGACGACAGCGCGCCAGTTTTACTTCGACGCTTGGCACTTTCATCTGTTGCGCGCGCTGCGAGGATCGAAAGACGAACGCGTGGCAAGCGTCGCAGAGAAGGCTTTGAAAGAAGTCACGTACCATCTTGGAGCGCAGCACGGATTGGATCATTCGTCTGGGCGATGGAACCGAAGAGAGTCATCGCCGTATGCAGGCGGCTGTGGATGAACTCTGGATGTACACGGGCGAGTTGTTCGAAATGGATGAGATCGAATCGGAAATGCTCGATTTGGAAACAATTCGTCCGCCGTGGATGGATCACGTAACGAAAACGTTCGCGGAGGCCAATCTGCAAATGCCGTCGGGCAAGTGGATGCAGCGTGGCGGAAAACGTGGCGTGCATACGGAGAAGCTGGGTTATCTGCTCGCCGAAATGCAGTTCCTGCAGCGAGCCTATCCAGGTGCGCAATGGTAGCGGCGAGTCCGGCAGTGACGGAAATCTGGACCTGGTTAAGCACTATCGCTGACCCTGAAATACCAGTGCTTTCAATTACTGATTTGGGTATCGTGCGCGACGTCGCCTGCGCTGACGAACTTACCATCACGATTACGCCGACGTATTCGGGTTGCCCGGCCATGGACGTCATCGCGGACGAAATCCGGCGTTCTGCCAAGGAGCATGGATTCGAGCACTTCCGGCTTATCACGAAGCTATCGCCGGCCTGGACAACCGATTGGATGAATGACGATGCCAAGGCGCGGCTGCGTGAATACGGGATCGCGCCGCCGGCCAGTTCGTTGGTTCAGATTGAAGCCGCGAATCCGGCGTGTCCCGCGATGTGGGTCTGCGGATACTCAGATGATCAGCCGCTTCGGATCGACGCCGTGCAAAGGCCTGTATAAATGTTTGTCATGTCTGGAGCCCTTTGATGTCTTCAAGCGTCATTGAAGAACAGCAAACGGCTTCCGCGGGTGCAGGCCATTTCTGGGCGCTGACAGTTCGCGCCATCAAAGCAGAAACGCGCGATGCCGTTACGGTTGTCTTCGATATTCCGCCCGAACTCGCGGAGCGGTTCCGTTATGTGCAAGGCCAGTATGTGACGTTGCGGGGAATGATTGACGGCGCGGAAGTGCGGCGCTCGTATTCAATTTGCTCAGCTGTGCAGGATCAGACGCTGCGCGTAGCGGTGAAGCGAGTTGCAGGCGGGCTCTTTTCGACTTGGCTGCTGCAGAACATCGGAGCCGGCGACAAGCTCGATGTCATGCCGCCGGAAGGCCGTTTCTATGTGCCCCTTTCGGCGAGCCAAACGAAACACTACGTCGCGTTCGCGGCAGGGAGCGGTATCACTCCGGTTCTTTCGATTATCAAGACGACGCTGCTGGCGGAGCCCAACAGCAGCTTTACACTGTTCTACGGAAATCGCGCCTCGAGCACGATCCTGTTTCGAGAAGAACTGGCGGAACTGAAGGATATTTATCTCGACCGCTTCAGTCTGCTACACGTGATGACGCGTGAGCATCAGGATGTGGATGTACTGAATGGACGCATAGACGGCGATAAAGCGGAACAATTGCTGCGCCAGTTCTGCCGCTTCGAAGACATCGACGATGTTTTTCTTTGCGGACCTCAGGAGATGGTAAACAGCGTCGCGGCGCGGCTGAAGGCGATGGGCTTTCCGGCAGCGCGGATCAAAATAGAGCTGTTCAGCGTCCAGGAAAACGAGCAGCAGATCCGGCGCAAGATCGCCGCCGCGGAAGAAGTTGCCGAGTGCCGCGCGACCTTGATCGTAGATGGCGGCACCCAGCACTTCTCGATGCAGCGAAATGAGACGATTCTCGATGCGGCGCTGAGGCACGGAATCGACCTTCGCCACTCGTGCAAGAGCGGTGTTTGCGCCACCTGCCGGGCGAAGTTGATTGAAGGACAGGTAGACATGGATGCGAACTACGCGCTCGAAGATTACGAGATCGCGCGTGGATTCATTTTGAGCTGCCAGAGCTATCCGGTGACCGATCACGTGACGGTCGATTACGATCAGGACAACTAAACCTTACATGTCAGAAGATTTCTTTTCGCGCCACAAGGCGCTGCTCGACCAGGCAGTCGAGGCGATACAGACGCGCGGCTACTGGAGCGCGTTCTCCGAGATGCCGAGCCCGAAAACATACGGCGAGACGGCAAATGAGGACGGCAAGAAAGCGTTCGAAGCGCTGTTGAACAAGCCGCTTGCGTTGGATCAGGCGGGAACCGTTGGTCAGACCGGCAGCGAGCGTTCGCCATTTGGGATGACTTTAGGGCGTGACGTATCCGAAAGCCGACATTGACAACTTGATTGCCGCTGTTACGAAGGCAGAGGCCGATTGGCGGAAAGCGGGGCCGGAGATTTGGGTGGGCGTCTCGCTCGAGATTCTTACGCGTCTTAACAAGCGGAGCTTCGAAATCGCCTACGCCGTGATGCACACGTCCGGCCAGGCGTTCATGATGGCCTTTCAGGCGGGCGGGCCGCATGCGCAGGACCGCGGGTTGGAGGCCGTCGCATACGCGTGGTCGGAGATGAATCGCATTCCGAAAACTGCGGTTTGGGAGAAGCCGCAAGGGAAGAATGAGCCGCTGCGCATGGAGAAGCGATATCGCATCATTCCGCGGGGCATTGGGCTAGTAATTGGTTGCTGCACGTTCCCGACGTGGAATAGTTATCCGGGCCTGTTTGCGAGTCTCGCGACGGGAAATGCCGTGATTGTGAAGCCGCACCCGGGCGCCATTCTGCCGCTGGGGATCACCGTTCAGGTCGCTCGCGAAGTCTTGCAGGAAGCAGGATTCGATCCCAACGTTGTCACGCTGGTTGCACACGAGCAGGGCGACGATGTCGCGCAGAAGCTGGCATTGCGTCCCGAGATAAAGGTGATTGATTTCACGGGCAGCACGCAAAACGGCGAGTGGCTGGAACGCAACGCGCATCAGGCACAGGTATTCACGGAAAAAGCTGGCGTCAACCCGGTGATTGTCGATTCAACAAACGACTTCAAAGGCATGACGCGCAACATCGCGTTCTCATTAGCGCTGTACTCCGGTCAAATGTGTACTGCGCCGCAAAACATCTATGTGCCGAAAGATGGGATTCCAACACCCGACGGTCACTTGAGCTTCGATCAAGTCGCCGCGGGAATTGGCGAGGGACTGAACAAACTGTTGGGTGATCCGGCGCGGGCGGTCGAGGTGCTGGGCGCAATTCAAAATGACACGATTCTGCAGCGGATCGAGCAGGCGCGTGGCTTGGGCGAAGTGATCGTTGATAGCAAATCATTGCCGCATCCGCAATTCGCCGATGCGTGCGTGCGCACGCCACTGCTGCTGAAGACAGCTGCAAGCGAAACGTCTAAGTTCATGCAGGAACTGTTTGGCCCGATTGCGTTTGTGATCGCAACGGACGATACGGCGCAGAGTCTTGAGCTGGCGAAGCAAGGCGCGATTGAGCACGGCGCAATCACGATGTCGGTCTACTCAAACGCTGAAAAGGTGCTGGATGAAGTTGCGGACGCGGCGGCTGAAGCGGGCGTAGCGTTGTCCTGCAATTTGACTGGTGGGGTGTTCGTTAACCAATCGGCCGCGTATAGCGACTTTCACGCGAGTGGCGCGAACCCGGCGGCGAACTCGTCGCTAACAGATGCGGCATTTGTGGCGAATCGCTTCCGCGTGGCGCAGAGCCGAGCGCACGTTTAGCCACATGGCGCAGATCTTTTCCATAGACGGGATTGTGCCTGTCGTTCATCCGAGCGCATTCTTACATCCGACAGCGGTATTGATCGGCGACGTGATTGTGGGCGCGGGATGCTATGTCGGGCCGAATGCATCGATGCGCGGGGATTTTGGGCGCGTGATTCTCGAAGAAGGCAGCAATCTGCAGGACACGTGCGTGATGCACAGTTTTCCTGGCATGGACACAGTTGTCGAAGAAAACGGGCATATCGGGCATGGCGCCATTCTGCATGGCTGCCGCATCGGCAAGGATTCGATGGTGGGGATGAATGCGGTCGTTATGGACGAGACCGAAATCGGCGAGCTGAGTATTGTGGCGGCGATGGCCTTCGTGAAATCCGCGCAGAAAATTCCTCCGCGCAGTTTGATTGTGGGTGTGCCGGCTAAGGTTGTGCGGGAATTGACCGATGAAGAGATCGCCTGGAAGCGGCGCGGGACAGAGACTTATCAGAAGCTGGCGATTCGTAGCCTGCAGACGATGCAGCCCGCTGAGCCATTGCGCGAGATAGAACCGAACCGGCCGCGCATTGCGCCCATCGATTTTAAGCCGCTATTTGCGTCGAGGAAGGAATGAGTCACGCGACCGTTCTGCTTGATGTGCGTGATGGCGTTGCGCGTGTGACGCTAAATCGCCCGGAGAAGCTGAACAGCTTCAACGTGCAGGTGCATGAGGAACTGAGCGATGCGCTGGAGAACTTAACGAACGCTCGTGTCTTGGTACTCACTGGCGCAGGCCGAGGATTCTGCGCTGGACAAGACTTGGGGGATCGTGGCGTTGCTGGCGCAGAGATTGATTTAGGCGCATCGATTGAGAAGCACTATGCGCCGCTCGTCCGGCGATTACGCAAACTGCCCATGCCGGTGATTGCCGCAGTGAACGGCGTGGCTGCAGGTGCCGGAGCGAATCTGGCGTTCGCTTGCGATCTCGTGATTGCGGCCAAATCGGCGAGCTTCATCGAGTCGTTCTGCAAGTTGGGATTGATCCCCGATACGGGCGGAACGTATTTTCTGCCTCGGCTCGTCGGAACTGCGAGGGCGATGGGCATGGCTCTGCTGGGCGACAAGATTTCAGCCGAACAAGCGGCGGAATGGGGTTTGATCTGGAAGTGTGTGGAGGATGCGGAGTTTCCGGCCACCATCGACAAGCTCGCCGCGCAGCTTGCGGCTGCGCCGACGATGGGTTTGGCACGCATTAAGGAGGCGATCTATTCATCCGGCGAGCGGTCGCTGGATGAGCAGTTGGATTTTGAGCGGGACACGATGCGCGAGCTAGGACGGTCGAGTGATTTTCGCGAAGGGGTGGCCGCTTTCCTAGAGAAGCGCGCGCCAAAATTCACAGGTCGGTGATGGCGAGCACTGTTGCAATCGTCGGCGCAGGCACCATGGGCGCCGGAATCGCCCAAGTCGCGGCGGTTGCCGGGCATACCGTTCTGCTCTACGATGTTCGCGAGAACGCCGCAGAGAAGGCGATTGCCGACGTTCGCAAGAACATCGACAAGCTGGTTGCGAAAGGTAAGCTGATCGCTCAGAACGTGAACGTGTCAGCAGTAGCGTCGCTCGGAAAGATCGCGCCGGCCCAACTCGTCATCGAAGCCATCGTCGAAGATCTGGCCGCCAAGAGAGAGGTCTTCGGGAAGCTGGAGAGCATCGTTGCAGCCGATTGCATTCTGGCGACGAATACGTCGTCCATATCGATCACGGCTATAGCGGCGCGTTTGCAACATCCAGGGCGAGTGGCCGGCATGCATTTCTTCAATCCCGCTCCGCTGATGGAATTAGTCGAAGTGGTGAGCGGGCTCGCCACAGATCGCAACTGCACGGAAGCAATTTTCGCAACGGCGAAGGCTTGGGGCAAGACGCCGGTGCATGTGAAGTCAAGCCCGGGCTTCATCGTCAATCGAGTTGCGCGTCCGTTCTACCTGGAAGCGCTCAAGATGCTGGAAGAGCGGGTTGCGATCCCCGCAGCCATCGACGCCGCCATGCGCGAGTGCGGCGGA
The DNA here is from genome assembly GCA_963758445.1 of Terriglobia bacterium. Lineage (GTDB taxonomy): Bacteria > Acidobacteriota > Terriglobia > Bryobacterales > Bryobacteraceae > Bog-105. The sequence goes on along the minus strand of CAVWVR010000017.1, from coordinate 23,611 downwards.
TTCCGCATGGGGCCGTTCGAATTAATGGATCTGATCGGCAACGATGTGAATCTTGCAGTTACGAAATCGATATTTGAAGGGTTTTTCTATGAGCCTCGGTTTCGACCATCGCGTCTGCAACAGGAACTCGTGGACGCAGGCTGGTTCGGCCGCAAGACGGGTCGTGGCTGGTATCGCTACGACGATAACGCCACGCCATCGGTACTGGACACCGACGTGGAAATTAAGGGCATGATCTTCTCCCGCATCGTCGCAGCAATCGCGGACGAAGGTAGACGGGCTGTTGCCGAGGGCTTGTGCACGGAAGAGGACTTGAACATTGCGATGCGGAAAGGCGTGAATCATCCGCTTGGCCCGCTTGAGTGGCCGACCGGGAGGCGAGGGTGAGCCACGCCTACATCTGCGACGCTATCCGCACCCCATTCGGCCGCCACGCCGGATCGCTTGCGACCATTCGCGCCGATGATCTGGCTGCTATTCCGATTCGCGCGTTGATGCACCGGAATAAGCGCGTAGATTGGGGCGCGGTGGATGACGTCATCTACGGGTGCGCGAATCAGGCGGGCGAAGATAACCGGAATGTTGCGCGGATGGCGGCACTGCTAGCGGGATTGCCGGTGGGCGTGCCTGGAACAACAATAAACCGGCTGTGCGGGTCGAGCATGGATGCAGTCGCGACGGCTGCGCGCGCCATTCAGACGGGCGATATGGATCTGATGATTGCGGGCGGTGTAGAGAGCATGACTCGCGCACCGTTTGTACTCGGGAAGTCGGAGACGGTATTCGGGCGAGATATTAACGCCTTCGATACGACGATCGGTTGGCGATTCATCAATCCCGCAATGAAGGCGAAGTACGGAGTCGATTCCATGCCGGAAACGGCGGAGAATGTCGCCGAAGAGTTCAATATCTCGCGCGCGGACCAGGATGCGTTTGCCCTGCGCAGCCAGCAGCGATGGGCGCGGGCACATGAGCAAGGATTCTTTCGCTGCGAGATTATTCCAGTCGAGATTCCGCAAAAGAAAGGCGCGCCGAAAATATTCGATACAGACGAGCATCCGCGCCCGGATACAACGCTGGAAGCGCTGGCGAAGTTGAAGCCCGTGGTGAAACCAAATGGCACAGTAACCGCGGGCAATGCTTCAGGAATTAACGACGGTGGGGCCGCTTTGTTGCTGGCGAGCGAAGAAGCAGTTCGCAAATACGGGCTCCGGCCGAGAGCGCGCGTGATCACATCGGCTGTGGTTGGAGTTGAGCCACGAATCATGGGCATAGCCCCGGCGCCTGCCACGCGCAAAGTGCTGTGGAAAGCGGGTCTTCAGCTTGGCGACATTTCGCTGTTCGAACTGAATGAAGCGTTTGCCTCGCAGTCAATCGCGGTGCTGAGAGGACTCGGGTTGCCGGAAGACACCGAACTCGTGAACCCGAGCGGAGGAGCGATCGCGATTGGGCATCCCCTTGGCGCTAGCGGGGCACGATTAATCACGACCGCCGTTTATCAACTAGAGAAAATGCAGGCGCGCTATGCCCTGTGCACGATGTGCATCGGCGTGGGACAGGGCATCGCCACTGTACTAGAACGAATTGCCTGATTAGCGCTCGCCGGGCGTGATTGCCGCACTCGGGCCTTGACGGCCACCTTCACCCTTTTCCGGCTTTCCCGCGTCGAGGTGATTCCAGTTCAGGATGGCGTTGAAGCCGAGGAAATAGGTTCCCTGCGTCTGCCAGCGCCAGAAGGGGCGGAGCGCGAACATCACGATATGCCCTTGGCCCACACTGACATCGAGCGCAAGCGGCTTGCCCGATAGAGCCTGGCCGCCGGACAGCATGCCGGAAAGAAGCATATCGTTGGGATCTTTCGGGAACTGCATCAGCACGCGCGGCCGAGCTTCTTCCTGAATGCCATATTGGCGCATCATTTGGCGCATGCTTTCCGCTTCGTCGCCTTGCGAGGGAGCTTGTACGAGTTCAGGCCTAGTGTCGCCTTCATCCGCTTGCCAGGGCGAGATGTGTACTGGCACCGCATTCGGAGTCACGTTCTGACCGAAGGTTACGGCGTTGCGAGCGGCAGCGCCTGCTCCTCCACCTCCTCCAAATCCCGCGCCGATACCTCCACCGGCGGTAAACACGGGGTCCTGGTTGAAGTAGATGGGCAGTTCCTTGCCATCGTAGCCGTACAGAATCGGGCTCTTACGATCGGCGATCACGCCACGAAGAATGGTTCCGCGCGCGGCCAGACCGTCGGGATGATCGATGGTGACGCCTGTGGCGAGTCCGTAATCGGCCATCAGAGCAGCCGTTGAGCCTTCTGTGATCAGCGTGCCGCCGGCTTCGACGAACTTTGCGAGTTCGCCGAGTCCCTCGACGCCCATGCCGCCCCGAATGTCATCCGTCTCGTCGAGCGCGCCAAGGTTAGGCGTCAGTTCGCTCTTCTTGTACGGAATTGGGTCCTTGCCGGTGCGGGCCGTTCCGTTTACCGTAGATTGCGAGGTGCCGCCTACGTGCGGAAAGAGGATGACGTCGTATTTCTCGCGCAGGTGGCCGTCGCGCAGTTTCTGATCGGAGAAGTAAGTGTAGGGAACGCCGTAATAATCCAGCGCGGCACGCACCCAACCTTCATCCTGCGTGCGCGACCAGGAGTGAACGTAGCCGATGCGCGGCACCTGCATTTCGTGTGTCTTGACGGAGGGAGCGGATGCAGCAGCCCATGCGGTCAGGCCGAGATCTTTGATCTGCGGCTCTATTTTCGCTTGATCCGCATCGGGAATGATGAAAGCGCCGGCGCGGAATTTATGCCCGCTCATCTCGAAGTCGTCTTCCGCGGCAAGCATCTTCACATCTTTATTGCGCATGCGCAACGCCATCAAGTTGTTGTCGGTGGTGTGATCGATGACAAGAACGCCGCCCGTGCCAGTGATGGCGCCCGGTGCTTTGGCATCGGCTGAAAGCAATGTCATCTGCGAATCGAGAATCGATTTTTCGTGAACGGGATGAAGTTCCACGTTGCGCATGAACTGCATGGTCCAGCCAGTGTCGTCATAAGGACGGGGATTCGCCACTGGATAATTTTGGATAGAGAAATACATGTCCGCAAGTTCGCGGTAGGGCTGGTCGGCGCGGATGATGTAATCGCCCTGCGCGATCTGGAGATCACCGGCTTTCATCGCGGCGCCGGCGGTCTCGACTTCCAGACCTTGACGCCGTAGCGCGTTGACCATGTCGGCAGCATCCGCGCGGCGCCGCTGGGCAGCTGGGATAACCCAGGCGTAAGTAGGACCGTTCTTGCCCTTGTCGATGGAGCGCTTCGTCTTCAGCCAATAGTTTTCGAGGTAGAGTTCCTTGTCTGTCGCCACCTTATTCAGCGCGAACAGTAGAGCGGATTCCTGGATGTTCGTGTTGTTGCGCGGACCCCAGGCGATGCTCGGCAGCGGCGGATTCGAACGATACCACTCTCTGCTGGTTACGGTTGGCTGCAGGCGAAGATTCTTGTTGATGTCGGGGCCATAGCTCTGCACTTCGTAGAAACGGCCGAAGGCGTTGTGCGTGATGGCAATCCAGAACAGGTAATTGGGAACCCAACCGTCGTAGAAACCATACGTGAAGACGCCGGGCACGCCGCGCTTCGCCATTTCCATCAACTCTGTTTGGGCCAGCAGCCACCACTCGTCGATCTGAATCGGATCAAGTGAATCGTTATAAGGACCGGTGCCGGTAGAAACGTACAGATAGGACTGAGCTTCGTGCAGATCGTGCAGGACGGTTGGGTGCCACTCCAGCAGACTGCGCGTGATGTTCTGCGTGATCTTTAAGTACTGACCCATGCCGTCGCGATTGTTGTCGTGCTGGACGTACTTGCCCCAATACATGAGCGGTGGACGCGGCTTGCCGGTCTTCTTGCCGTAGTAATAGGTGTCGACTTCCTTTTCGCGGCCATCAACTTCGACCACCGGCGTTATGAAGACGATGGCGTTTTCGCGAATCTTTTGGACAAACGGGGACTCGTCTACAATCAGCCGGTAGGCAAGCTCAATGAGCATTTCAGGGCCGCCGGTTTCAGGCGAATGGATGCCGCTAGTCAACCAGTAGATTGGTTTGCCGGTGTTGATGATCTGGCGCGCACGCTCTTCGGAGGTCTTGCGCGGGTCGCCCAGTTCGGCGAGCATGTCGCGATACTTGTCGAGGCCGCCAATTGTCTTTTCGTCCGAGATGGCGAGAATGACCTGATCACGTCCTTCTTCGCTTTGACCGATCTTCCAGAACTTGGCGCGCGGAGACGCCTGTGCGAGCGCCTCGTAGTAGCGATAGATATCTTTGGCGTAGGTCAGCTCACCCGGGGTGCCCGGAATGCGCCCGAGAAACTTCAGCGGCGTCGGAACGGTGTTGGAGGCGGGCAGATGATCCACAAGTTCGGTGGTAATGCGGGGATCCTGCAGGTATTGCTTGATCAGCTTGCCGTACTCTTCGTCGTTCTTTTGCGCGCTCTTGGTGCTGGCGGTTTGCGCTGCAGCAAACGACGCGCCGAGCAGGAGAGAAAGCGCAAAGCTGGAGATGCGGCTGGTGTTGAACATAGCTAGAAGTTTCAGATTATAGCGGGGAGCTTTTAGCTAAAGGCGGGAACCGGAGTGGGATGGGTTACAGGCTGGCTAACTTTTTGTGATTAGGATGGGTGCGGCAGGCCGAGAATGACGCGGACTGTGTCGCGGGCGATCAGAAGCTCTTCGTCGGTGTGGATGCAATAGGCGGCCAGTGTGGCGGCATCGGTGCTGATTTGGCGGTCGGCGGGCTCGTGGGCCTGGTTGCGCGCTGAATCGATGGCCAGACCGGCGAACTGGAGGCCGTCGCAGATGCGCGCGCGCACTTCGGGCGAATTTTCGCCAATGCCGCCTGTGAATACGATGGCATCCGCACCGCCCATCGCGGCGAGATAAGCACCGATGTACTTGCGCGCGCGATAGCAGAAGATTTCGATTGCCAGGCTCGCCTTTGGGTCATCGCGGCGGTCGGCGAGCGTACGCATGTCGTTGGCGATGGCGGATATGCCGAGCAGACCCGAATGCGTGTTCAGCAGCTTCTCGACTTCATCCGGGGAACAGTGTTCTTTTCCGGCAATCAAGGTGACGATGGAGGCATCGAGGTCGCCGGATCGTGTGCCCATAACTAAGCCTTCGAGCGGAGTCATGCCCATGGAAGTGTCGACGGACTTGCCGCCTTTGATGGCGCAGGCGGAACAGCCGTTGCCCAGATGAAGCGAGATGATGTTGGTCTGTTCGCGAGTGCGTTTCGTCAAGACGCGGTAGCGATGGGCAACGTAACGGTGCGATGTGCCATGAAAGCCGTAGCGGCGAACGCCGTACGCTTCGCTCCAGCGATATGGCACGGCGTATAGATACGCATGTTGCGGAAGAGTGTGATGAAAAGCCGTGTCGAAGACGGCCACCTGCGGTTTATCGGGGCCAAAGAAAGAAAGGGCGGCGCGGATGCCTTCCACGCTAGCCGGATTGTGCAGGGGCGCGAGTTCGATGTTCTGTTCAATTGCCTGGAAAACGTTGTCATCGATGAGCGCCGATTCCGAAAACTTGACGCCGCCGTGGACTACGCGATGCCCTACTGCATCTACCTCGCCGCGGCCTTTTATGGACTTCAGCACCTGATCGAGCGCGGCATGCATGTCCGAAACCTTTTCCACCTCGCCGCGAAAAAGACGGTCGTCCTGATCGCGCGCGATGCGATTGGGATCTGTCGCGATGAGCTGAAATTTCAGGCTCGAACTGCCAGCGTTCAGAACAAGTACGTTCACAGGCTGGTTAGAAAGGCCATCTCCAGTTCGTGATTTCTGGTTTATCGGCGCCATTCTTGTAGGCGAATTCGCGGCACTGAATCTGCTGGTCTTTGAACCGTTCCTTAGCGTGCGCGCCGGAACCTTGCAGGCGCGGCACACGATCGATTACATCAATGGCGATGCTGAAGCGGTCTACCTGGTTCTGGATGGCGAGTTCCAGCGGCGTGTTGATGTTGCCTTTTTCCTTGTAGCCGCGGACGTGCAGATTGTCATGGTTCTTGCGGCGATACGCGAGGCGGTGAATGAGCCAGGGGTAAGCGTGGAAGTTAAAAATGATCGGCTTGTTGGTGGTGAAGAGTGAATCGAAATCACGATCTGATAGCCCGTGCGGATGTTCGGTGCTTGGCACCAGGCGGAAGAGATCGACGACATTTATGAATCGCAGTTTGAGATCGGGAAAGTTTTCGCGCAGCATGGCGACGGCGGCGAGCGCTTCTTGAGTGGGGACGTCGCCGCAGCCCGCGACCACCGCATCGGGATCATGGCCCTCATCAGTACTGGCCCACTCCCATATTCCGATTCCCTTGGTGCAGTGCGTGATAGCGGATTCCATATCCAGATATTGCAGATGCAATTGCTTATCGATGACGATGACATTGACGTAATCAACCGATCGCAGGCAATGGTCCGCGACTGACAACAAGCAGTTCACGTCCGGCGGCAGATAGATGCGCGTGATCTCAGGGCTTTTGTTCGCCACGACGTCGAGAAAGCCCGGGTCCTGGTGAGTAAAGCCGTTGTGATCCTGACGCCAAACGGTAGAAGTGATGAGCAGGTTCAGAGAGGATACCGGGGCACGCCACGCCAGGCGCTTGCTGATCTCCAGCCATTTCGCATGTTGATTGAACATGGAATCAATGACGTGGACGAAAGCTTCGTAGGTGTTGAGAAGACCGTGGCGGCCGGTCAGCAGATAACCTTCGAGCCAGCCTTCGAGCGTGTGCTCGCTAAGCATCTCCATGACGCGTCCGTCGAGCGATAGCTCTGCGCCGTCCTGGTCTTCGGGCAAATAATCGGCCATCCAAACTTTTTTGGTTTCCTCATAAACGGCAGACAATTTGTTCGAGGCGGTCTCATCGGGGCCGAAGAGGCGGAAGTTATTCGGATTGTCGCGAAAGATATCGCGCATCAGCCGGCCAAGCGGAACGGTGTTTTCGTATTCGCTGTTTGCGGGATGCTTTACTTCCACGCCGTACTCGCGGAAGTCAGGCATGCGCAGCGCGCGCCGAAGCAGACCACCATTGGCAATTGGATTGGCGCTCATGCGGCGATCGCCAGTGGGGGGCAACGCCCTCAGTTCCGGAATGAGACGCCCTTGCGCATCGAACAGTTCCTCGGGCTTGTAGCTGTGCAGCCAATTTTCGAGGATTTTCATGTGCTCCGGATTTTTCACCACGTCAGACATGGGCACCTGATGCGCGCGCCAGGAGCCCTCTACCTTGTGGTGATCAATCTCCGCGGGAGCGGTCCAACCCTTCGGAGTTCGAAGCACGATCATGGGCCAGCGTGGACGCGTCGGCTTGTTGGTGCGGCGCGCTTCTTCCTGAATGCGATGAATCTCTTTGATGCAGTGCTCAAGCGTGGCCGCTATGGCTTGATGCATGCTGTCGCGATCGGAACCTTCTACGAAGTAAGGCTCATAGCCGTAGCCTCGGAACAGTTGCTCCACCTCTTCACAACTTATTCGCGCCAGGATGGTCGGGTTGTTGATTTTGTATCCGTTGAGGTGAAGAATCGGCAGCACCGCGCCATCGCGAACCGAGTTGAGGAACTTGTTAGAGTGCCACGCGGTCGCCAGCGGACCAGTCTCCGCTTCGCCATCGCCTACGATGACGACGCTGATCAAATCGGGATGATCCAGAACGCTGCCGTAGCCGTGGGACAGGCTGTAGCCCAACTCACCGCCTTCGTGAATGGAGCCCGGCGTCTCCGGCGTGCAGTGGCTGCCGATTCCGCCCGGGAATGAAAACTGCCGGAAGAAATGGCACAATCCCTCTTCGTCTTCACTATTTTCTGGATAGATCTCCGAGTAGGTTCCTTCGAGATATGCGTTTGACAACACCGCGGGCGCGCCGTGACCAGGACCAGCAAGGAAGATCATGTTCAGGTCATGCATGCGGATCAGACGATTCAGATGCACGTAGACAAGACTCATGCCCGGATCCGATCCCCAATGTCCGAGCAGGCGAATTTTAACTTGTTCAGTAGTGAGCGGGCGACGAAGCAGCGGATTGTCGCGCAGATAAATCATGCCCAGGCACATGTAGAGAGTGGCCCGGAAATACGCGTCGATATCGCGTAGTTCGCCGGGCGCGAGCGGGGCGCCTTGAATAGTGGATCGGGCGGGACCGAAGGCACTGATGGTGTCTTGTATTTCTGTCATGGATGGAACACTCGTGAAGCTAAGAATGGAAAAGGCTGAACTACGATGGTAGCTACTTCAGAGTGATGAGTGAACTCGCGCCGCAAATGTTTTTGGTGATTGGGACGCCGTGCTACGGGAGGCAGGTGACTGACCTTTACGCAGCGTCCTTATTAAAACTGCAGCTTGCGTGTCAGCAGCGGAACATCCGCTTGCTGGTTCACATGCTGGGGAGTGAAGCGCTGATCACACGGGCGCGGCAGAACGTTGTGGCGCATTTCCTCTCGAACGAAGCGGCTACGCACCTGCTGTTCATTGATGCGGACATTGGCTTTGAACCGGAACAGGTGTTCCGCTTGCTTGATTTCGAGGCGGATGCGACGGCGGCGATTTATCCGCTGAAGAGAATCGATTGGGGCAAAGTTGCGGCGCTGGCTGGAGCGAAAGATGACAGGCTGCCGGCGCGTTCGCTATCGTATCTGGTCCAGTTTGCAGAGGAGACGCAGATTGAGACACGCAATGATTTCGCGCGCGTCAAATACGCCGGAACGGGCTTCCTGATGCTGCGGCGACAGATGCTGCTGGCGATGGTTGGGCGCTATCCAGAGCTGCGTTATGCGCATGAACATCGGCCGAATGATCCGCTGGACGGCAGCCCGTGGCGCTATGCATTATTCAATTGCTTTGTGGATGAAACGGGAACGTATCTAAGCGAAGATTTCAGCTTTTGCCGGCGCTGGACGGATATGGGCGGTGAGATCTGGATCGATTTGCGCAGCCGGCTTACGCATCTGGGTGCGGTGAGTTTCGAAGGCGATCTAGCGACGCAATTCTCGACTGTTGCAATATCGGAATGACTATGGCGCACGACGTGTTCATCAGCTATCGGCATGAAGACCAGGAATGGGCCGACCGTATTTGCCAGGCACTTGAGGGGCGAGGGATTACCTGCTGGATTGCGCATCGAGACATTCCGGCGGGCGCCGATTGGCCTGGAGAGATCATGGACGGCCTGAAGCAAAGCCGCTCCTTCGTGCTGGTTCTTTCCTCTAATTCGGTGAATGAAGAGCAGATCTCGCGCGAGGTTCGGATTGCGGCGGATGAGATGAAGCTGCCGATATTTCCTGTTCGCATCGAGGATGTGCAACCGCCGAAGAAGATCGGCTATTTTCTCGGCGACATCCAGTGGCTGGACGCGTTCGGCGGCAGGTTCGATGCGGCAGTCGCCACGCTCGCGCAGCGTATCGCAAAACTCGGGGAGGCAGACGCATGGACACCGCCGTCCCCCGCGCGCACTGCTCCAGGCGTTTACGTTCCACAGACGAACCGGCCTGGGATATCAAAGCCTTTTATGCGGATTGGGATCGCGGTAGCGGCCGTCATACTCATTGCCGTGATCGCCATACTATTGACGCGATCGCACGGACCGACGAAGATTCCTCAAGCGGGAATCGATGCCGCGGAGCGGTTTCTGAATTACGTCAATGCTGAAAATTACCGCCAGGCATGGAATGAGCTCACACCAACCAGAAGAACGAAGGTGAAGTACGAGCAGTGGTCGAATGAGCACGTCTCGCGCAGGACGACTTACGGTTCATTCAGCTACAAACTGAATGACTGCCCGGCCAACGCGAACGGTCAAGGCTATACCTGTGATTTCGCACTCACCTACAGCCAGGGCAAAATTGGCGCGGCCAATCTCGACATGGTGCAGGACAGCGGCGGCAATTGGAATGTTGCGCTGGGAAATATTGAGGCGCCCAAGTAGATTAATTCGCCTGGCCGCTACCCGGCTAATTCAAGGATCGAGTTCGCAACTTCGGTTGCGCGGCGGTGGCCGACGACAATCGTGTAGTGCGTTGAGCCTTCCCAATCTCCCGGACGTCTGCGCCAGCAAGTATGGACCTCTTCCGCGAGCTTTTGGACTGATTCAGCGTTACTTGTCACCGAGGCAAATGACGCCCCCATTGACTGTTATGTAAAGCCGGCCTTGATTGTCGAGAGCGTACGGATGCCCAGTGTTCTCGTAAGGCCAGGTGCCGGTTTTCAGCTCCCACAACTTCTTGCCGGTGCTGGAGATCGCCATCAAACGGTCATATGAATGAACATAGACGGTTTCCTCACGGTCGTAGATTCTGCTGCTGTCCACTTCGTGAGCGTAGGGAAATTTCCACTTGAGTGCTCCGTTATGAATGCGGTAAAGGCCGTCTTTGGCGCCAATCAGCACATCATCACCAATAAAACGAGGAGCCGGCGGTGCGAAGCCCAGAGAATAGGTCCACCTGACCTTGCCATCCGGCGACAGCGCATAGAGGGTGCCGCGATCACTCGCTGCGTAGATGGTGCCTTTGGCATCTTCGGTGACATCCCAAGAGGCGCAATTGCCGTCGATGTCCGACTGCCACTTCGGCGCCTTTTGCCGAACCACCTGCCCGCTTTCGCATTTGTAGATAGCGGCAGAAGGATCCGAGTAGAGACCGACTCGAGCCAAATTTTTAGGTAGGGAACGATTCACCAGCCCACCCTCTCCTCTGCTGTTGAAACAATAGCTTTTCTCGTAGCTATTAGAGTCGAGCCAGACCCTACCGGCTTCGTCGAACCCCTTCAGGTGCCAGTCGATCGACACATACTGCCACCCGACCGCCCACAACTCCTTTCCGTTTCGGACACCGTTCAGGCAGCTTAACTCGCTGGTTGCCCAGCCGAAGATGGTGCCATTGGAGGCGATGCCGATGATATCGAGGCCGACGTAACTGGACCAAAGGACCTTGGGGTGAAGGGGGCCAAGGACGCTGTGAGTTCCTGGCGGGAGCAAGATGCTTCGGGCCTCTTCAACTACCGGAGGCAATTCCGCTAGCTTCGGGGCGCGCAAGACTGCCGGCAAGTCTGGCTTCTTGATGAGTTGGTCGAGACCAGGTTCCTTACGTTGCGCCTCGATTTCATCTGGGGTGGGCTTTGTGCCTGGCGGACGTGAGGAGGGCGGCGAATTTACGAGCGCGAAGGCAATGATTATGAAGAGAACAGAAAGTGCCAAAACGGCAGTTTGCCGCTTTGACAATGGCCATGGCGCAACCGGCGGCCCAAGCTCCTTCAGTAACTGCTTTAGCGAATCGCTAAACAACGCGTCGTGGATTTCGAATGCATGCAGATTGGCGAGGGCGAGCAAGTCATCGGGCAGTTCGCGCGCCCGAGGCATGGTTGCCCGGCCGACCAAAACGGGGATCACGCGGATGCCGGCAGATAAGGCCTGCGCGATCTCAATGCGGACATAGTCGCCAGGGTTTTGAAGACGCGGGCGGTTATGATCATCGCTCACACGCAGCCAAGTGGGACCAATCACCGCGAGCAGCACTTGGCATGCGGCAACTTTTTCGCGAATCGTTTTGACGAAGTCTTCACCCAGCCGGATGGTATCTACATCCATGAAGACGTTTCTCCGGCCGAATCGCCCAACTAGAGACTCATAAAGGCGGCCAGCATAGCCTGATGAATCATCGCGTCGATAGCTGACAAAGATGCGCGGCATGCGGTAGACCGGGAGAACTCTTGGTTTAGATCGGTCCCGCGAAACGCCGCTCCTTCGGCCTACTTCTTATCCCGCGTCTCCAACACCGATTCCGCGTAGTAATTTACCACCTTGGCCTCGCTGCGGGCGACTTCGTAAAAAGCCGCGCGCAGTACCTGCTCCTTGCCTTGGAATAGATTCTGGCGAATCTCTTCCTGCACTCGGGGGTCACTCAATTGCCGCTGTCCGGCCGGTTCTTTCGATATCAACTTGATAATGCGATAGCCTTCCGGCGTGTGGATGACGGGCGATACCTGCCCGGGTGTCATCTCCAGTATCAGTTTGCGCAGTTCCGGATTCGCCTGTCCTAATGCCGATTCCGGCACAAACCCGATGTCACCGCCATTTGCCGCGAATTGATCCTCTGAAAAATTCTGCGCTAGATTGGCGAAATCTTCGCCTTGCCGAATGCGCAACTCGATGGTCTTGATCTTGTTTTGCGCTTGCTGATCGTTCTGCGCTTTGTCGTTCTTCAGATTAGTGACTGTCCCTTCCGGCGTGGACGTGACTAGAATCTGCGCCAGACGAACCTTGTTCTCGGGAAGGTTATAACTAGCCTTGTTGGTGTTGTAAAAGTCGGCGACTTCTTTATCGGTGATCGTGATATGTGAGCCGATCTCTTTATTGAATAATTTCTGAACGCTCAACTCGCGACGAATTTGCGCCTTCAGATCGGCCACCGACATCTTTCGCTGCTCCATCAACTTCTGAAACTCTTCCTGGGTATAGGGCGCTTTCAGCTCATTGAACTTCGCATCCACATCGCCATCCGACGCCAGTAACCCTTCCTTCTCGGCGCGTTGCAGAAAGATTTCGTTGTCGATCAGGGTCCGCAGAGCTTCCAGACGTACGCCGATGCTCTGTTCGGAATTTGCTTTCAGAGGCGAGTTAGGAAATTGCGCCGCCATGGCACGATCTAGCGCAGAGTATGCGATAGGCCGGCTGTTCACGGTAGCCGCAACATCCGGCGAAACCGGCTTGTGGCAGGCCACCACTAACAGCAACAACAGCAACGCGCCGCTCTTGCAAAAATTACGCATCAACTAAGATTTTGCTTTCTTGATTTCTTCGACAAGCGCCGGCACCACCTCAAAGAGATCGCCCACTATGCCGTAATCGGCGGTCTCAAAGATGGGGGCGTTCTCATCTTTATTGATCGCAACCACGGTCTTCGATCCTTTCATTCCGACCAAATGCTGAATTGCGCCCGAAATTCCGATTGCGAAATATACTTTGGGTGCGACCGTTTGGCCGGAACTCCCAACCTGCCGTTCCATGGGTAGCCAACCGTTGTCGCAGATGGGCCGCGAGGCCGCGAGTTCTGCACCCAAGGCCTGCGCCAGAGCTTCTACAACCGGCAAATTGTCTTTTTCTTTGATGCCGCGCCCTACGGAAACAATCAAGTCCGCGGCGCTCAAATCGACTGAACGCTGCGCTTCCCGAAACGGCTGCTCGGGCTTGCTGCGAATCTGCGACGCGGCCAGGTCGACGGCGAATTGCTCCACCGCCGCGCCGGCATTCGCTGGTTCCTGGGCGCGGAATGCACCCGCTTGAATAGAAGCGAACTGCAGATCGCCCGACGCTTCTACATCGGCGTTCAGCTTTCCTTGGAACAACTGACGAACGAATTGGATTGACGATCCTTCGGCTTTGATATCGACAACATCGCTGACCAGCGGAACGCCAAAGCGGGTCGCCAACTTGGGCGCGAAGTCCCGCACCTGATAGGTGTGGGGAAACAGCACGTACTTCGGTTGTTTCGCTTTGATCAATTGTTCCAGCGCACGCGTGTATCCATCGGGCGTATAGTCGGCCAGCAGAGGATTGTCGACAGCGTAAACCTTTGCCAACGTATATTGCGCGGCTTCCACTGCCAACCCGCCAATGCCAGAGCCAAGTAACGCGGCTTCTAACGGCACGCCCGCGGCGTCAGCAATCTTCTTACCGGCAGAGAGAACCTCGAATGAAATGCGGGTCCATTTGCCGCCGCGCTGCTCGAGAACGACAAGAACGCTCATATTACTCTCGCCTCAAATCTCAGCTTCTCCACTAACTGCTTGGCGGCTTGTTTCGCATCGCCCGTCAGAATCTGAGATTGCTTGTTTTTCTGCGGCAGATAAACGCGATCCAGCTTTGCGCCCGAAACGGCGTCAGCGTTGAGTGAGGCGGCCGATATGATTTTGACTTCCTTCGTTTTGGCTTTCTTGATGCCCATCAGCGTGGCATAGCGAAGCTTCTTGATGCCTGATTGAATGGTCAACAAAACCGGCAGCGGCAGCAGGATGTGTTGAAACCATCCGTCTTCGAGTTCGCGTTTCACGCGCACTCCGTCGGTCTGGGGCTCCACTTCCATCACAATGGTCGCGTGCGCGAAACCGAGTAGTTCAGCCAGGACCACACCCGTTTGGCCGTAGCCCAAATCGTCAGACTGCAGCCCGGTCAGAACGAAATCCGGAGACTCGGGAGCAATCGCATTCGCCAGCAAGCGTGCGGTCGCCAGCGGATTGAGAACAACGCCTTCCTTCATCTCCACATGAATGGCGCGATCAGCCCCCTTGGCCAGAGCCTCGCGAATCGTCTGCCCGGCACGCTGCGGGCCTAGACACAAGACGACTACTTCGCCGCCCAGCTTCTCTTTCAGTTGCAACGCCTCTTCCAGCGCGTAAGCGTCGGGTTCGTTCATTTCATAGCTCAGGTCGGATTCATCCAACCACTTACCGGCACTATCGATCCGCAGGGCCGAATCGCGCGCCGGCACCTGCTTCACGGAAACTATTATTTTCATTAATTGTGGCGCGCTGGCCCGTCCTAGCAAACACCCAGGCGCATCTCTTTCAGTATGCCGGAGACGCTCAGGCGAACCCTAATTGAGCAGTTAGAGGCGCTTCAGATCGTCCTCGCTCCAGCCCGCTTGATCAATCATGCTTTTGAGTGTCTTGGGTGCAAACGTTTCAGAAGATTTGTGAAAGGAGACGGTAACACGGCGGCCGTCCTGGTGATAGTAACGTTGGTGACTGCCGCTGCTACCGCCGGCTGAGCGCAAATAGAAGCCGTCCCGGATGAGGGCAGCTATGATTTGGCGGGCAGTGAGGCTGCGCAGGCGCGCATAATCGACGCCCATCGCATCATACGGTCACGGCAACGCGCTCATCGGCAGACACCTCAAGGTCCTTAGGCGCCAGAGCCGGAATCGCAATTCCGTCCTCACGCAGCTCGTCGATGATCATGTGCACGACTTCGTCGATGTTCTTCAATGCTTCTTGGCGCGTATAACCCCAGGTCGCCGCGCCATACTGCTGCAGCGCGGGACAATAGGCATGCCACCGATCTTCGTCGGGCTCCACAACCACACTAAATGTGTAAGTGTTCATCGCGCGTACTTCCATCCAGCGGAGGCGTCGTCGAACTTATAGAGCCATTGTATCGACAAGTGATGCAGACGCCCAGAGCGCTGTGAGGTGACGCCGTTATTGGTCACATTTGCCATGCGACTGTGTCTTACCAATGGAGCAATCAAATGGCGAGAACAGCAGGCGATGCAATTGTCGACACTCTCATTCAATGGGGTGTTGACACTATCTTCGGGTTACCCGGGGATGGAATCGATGGAGTCATTGAGGCGCTGCGCAAACAGCAGGACAAGATCAGGTTCATCCAGGTGCGGCACGAAGAAGCAGCGGCGTTCATGGCCTGCGGATATGCGAAATTTACTGGCAGGCTAGGCGTCTGCATTGCAACCTCAGGGCCCGGCGGAATCCACCTGTTGAACGGTTTGTACGACGCGAACCTGGACGGCCAACCCGTGCTTGCCATTACAGGCATGCAGTTTCACGACATCGTCGGTACTTTTTCGCAACAGGATGTGGCGCTCGACAAGTTGTTCGACAATTGTTGTCTCTACAGTGAACGCATCATGGGCGCCGCGCATGCGCGTAACGTTACGGAACTGGCGATTCGCACAGCACTGGCGCGCAAGGGTGTGTCACATATCACGATTCCCATCGATATACAAAGCCAGGAAGTCAAGGCGGACGAACGCTCCGACCGCAATGTTCCCGGTTACTCGGACAGCAGCGCGTTCTCACTTGGCGGCGTGAAGCCGGCCGAACATAATCTGCAAGCAGCAGCCCGGATTTTGAATGACGGGAAGAAGATCGTTATTCTCGCAGGGCGTGGAGCACTCGGGTGCGGCAAGGAATTGGAAGAGATTGCGGAGACGCTTGCGGCGCCCATTGTCAAGCCGCTCTTGGGCAAAGCTTGCGTCTCGGATACAAGTCCCTACACAACGGGCGGGATCGGACTGCTGGGCACCAAGCCTTCGGAAGAGGCGATCAAAGAATGCGACACGCTGCTGATCATCGGATCGAGTTTTCCGTATATCAACTTCTATCCGAAGCCGGGGCAAGCGAAGTGTGTACAGATCGAAATCGAGCCGTATCGCATTGCCTTGCGTCACCCCGTCGACGTTCCGTTGGTAGGCGATTCGAAAGCTACTTTGTCGGGTCTGCTTCCGCTTCTGAAGAGGAACAAGCATCGCGGGTTCCTGGAAGATGCCCAGAAAGGAATGAAAGAGTGGCTGAAGTTGATGGAAGATCGCGGCACGCGGGAAGATGTGCCGATGAAGCCGCAAGTGGTGGCCTGGGAACTGGGCAAGCGTCTTCCGAGCAATGCCATTGTGGCTGGCGACTCGGGCGCAAATACCACCTGGTGGGCGCGGCAGATTCTCGCGAAAGAGGGTCAGATGCATAGCTGCTCCGGCAATCTTGCCACTATGGCCAATGGGTTTCCGTACGCCATGGCTGCCGCCGTCGCCTATCCGGATCGGCCTGCCATCGCCTGGGTTGGTGATGGAGGCTTCACCATGCTGATGGGCGAAATGGCCACATGCGTGAAATACAAACTTCCAGTCAAAGTGTTCCTGATGAAGAATGACGAGCTCGCGCAGATCAAATGGGAGCAGATGGTTCTGCTCGGCAATCCGGAATACGTCACCGGTTTACAGCCCATTGATTTCGCAGCCGTGGCGCGCGGCTTCGGCTGGGAGAGCTATCAAATCAAAACGCCCACTGAGGCGGGTAGCGTGATTGACAAGGCTCTGAATTCGGCGGGGCCGGTTATGGTGGAGTGCTTCATTGATCCGAACGAAGCTCCTCTGCCAGCGAAGATCACGCCCGAGCAAGCCTGGCATTTTGCGGAATCGATGGCCAAGGGCACTAAGGATTGGCAGAAGATCGCCGAGACTGTCGCGAAGGACAAGATCAAAGAGATTGTTTAATCCCGGCGTGGTTGCAGAATCGTTAACGGAGCTAAACTGAAGCTTCCGCGATGGATCCTGGCACGCGCATTCTTGTCCAGATGGAAGGCGCGCGCCGCTTTAACCGCTGGATGTCCGATACAATCGCGCCCTTCGTGAACGGTGTTGTTCTCGAAGCCGGCGCCGGCATCGGCAATCTGACGGAATTCCTCTTTCGGCCCGGGCAAAGCTACATTGCCGCAGACCTGGAAGACGATCACGTCGAGTTTTTGAAGCAGCGCCTGGGATCGCAACCAGGTCTGACAATCGCCAAGTGCAATCTGCTGGAGCCGCTCGATCTGCGGCCGTATCAGAATGCGATAGATACGGTCATTTGTCTGAACGTGCTGGAACACATTTCGGACGACAATTCGAGTGCTGCGCAATTTACGTTCGTGTCTGAAATGTGGTGGGCGGGCCGTTATTCTTGTGCCGCAAGGGTCGAGAGCATATGGCAGCCTCGATCGTGTATTGCAACATTGCCGCCGCTACTCGGAAGCAGAATTGCGCGCCAAGCTAAGAGCCACGCAGGATTTCGCGTCGATCAAATCATCCGGTTTAATCGCATTACCTATCCGGGTTGGCTGCTCAATAGCCGTCTGCTGAAACGAACAACATTGAGTTCTTTGCAACTAAGACTATTCGACCTGTCGATTCCGCTCTGGCGCCGTATCGATGGTCTGCTACCCTGGCCGCCGACGTCGCTGATCGCCATTGCCTCACGAGAAGACTGCTGACGATGAGGACCAGTGCAGCCAGTTGAAAATCCGCTCGGGTTTGGTTCAACGGATCTGTTGGAATTTGCTCTGCTCGGGCTCATTGCCGCTGGATTTCTGATTTGGAGCCAGCGAGTTCAGCAATGGTTCACGGCCTTCGCAACTCACACGAAGAGCTGCATGGCGCTGCTTTTCGTTTTGCCGATCGCGCTGCGGTTGCTCTTGCTTCCGAGTCATCCCGCGCCAACGCCCGACATCTACGACGAGTTCAGTCATTTGCTCGTCGCCGATACTCTGCTGCACCTTCGGCTGGCGAATCAGCCGCATCCGCTGCATCAGTTCTTCGAGACATTTTTCGTGCTTCAGCAGCCCACTTATAGTTCTATTTACTCGCTGGGACAAGGCATGATGCTAGCGCTGGGGCGATTGCTGACCGGCTCGGCCTGGACCGGAGTTTTACTATCCGTAGGACTGTTCTGCGCGCTTTGCTATTGGATGCTGCGAGCCTGGGTGACACCGGCGTGGGCGCTCGCCGGTGGATTGCTGGCGGTCATCGAATTCGGACCATTGAATCTTTGGGCGAATTGCTACTGGGGCGGCGCGCTGGCTGCGGCTGCTGGTTGCCTGGTGTTCGGCGCACTGCCGCGTTTGACCGCGAACTGGAACAGACGTGATGCTGCACTACTCGGGCTGGGTGCGGGGTTGCATTGCATCACGCGGCAATTTGAATCAGTCCTGCTACTCGTCTGTATCCTGCTATTTTTCATTCCCCTGCTGCGGGCGCGTGAGCAACTCCAGAAACTCTTGCGATCCACACCGTATGCGATAGCGGCGGCTGCCCCGTTCTTTGTGCTTATACTGCTGCAGAACAAAGCGGTGACGCAGAATTGGTTTGAACTGCCGGAGCAATTGAGCCAATACCAATACGGCGTTCCTACTTCGTTGACCTTCCAGCCCATTCCTGAAGCGCACGTACCGCTTACGTCGCAGCAAGAAATCGATTACAAGGCTCAGAGCCTGGGACATGGCCTAGATCCGGATTCGCTATCGCATTTTCTGCTCAGACTCGAATTCCGCGTCCGCTACTATCGGTTCTTCTTCCTGCCCGCGCTGTATGTTGCGCTCTTCGCGTTTCTGTTTACGCTGCGCGATCGTCGTCTGCTCTTCGTGGTCGGCGCACTCTCGATTTTTGCGCTTGGCACAAGCTTCTTTCCCTACTTGTTGCCGCACTATCTGGCTGCTGTGACGTGCCTGTTCGTTCTCATCGCGATAGTGGGCCTGGAGCGCCTCAGCCGCGTGGGCATTCGCGATTTTCCTGTCGGCGCAGAAGCGGTCAAGCTCATCGCGTTGATGGGCATTGCTCATTTCGTTCTCTGGTACGGTTCGCATCTGTTTGAACACACCTCCGTTGCAGCCGATCTCGGACCCTATGAGAGTTGGGATGTCATTACTCACGGCGATCCGCATGGCCGCGTCGCGATCAATCATCAGCTTGCGGCAATCCCGGGCAAGCTCGTCGTCCTTGTGCGTTATTCACCGCGCCATATTTTTCAGACTGAGTGGGTTTGGAATAAGGCGGATATCGACACTTCACGCATTGTGTGGGCACGCGATCTGGGAGATGCGGAGGATGCCAAGCTCAAGGCGTACTATCCCGACCGCGCGTTTTGGCTGTTGCAGCCTGACGTTCGGCCGCCGAAATTAGAGCTGTATTCGCCGGAACAGAAGCCCCAGACTTCTGTATTTGAGGATGTCCATTAACGTCCTATATATGGCGTAAGCTTCACCGGTTGGGCATCCGGCTGCAATAGCCACGCATTCCGATTCGGATAGTAGCTCAGCAGCTTTCGATTTTCGGCAGCGCCTAAGTCCAGCGCCCAGACAACTCTCGAAGCATCAATGTCGGCCGCGTCTTGAATCCATTCGCGAAATTCATGTCCTGGCCAATAGCGCACGATGACGAGTTGTTGTCCCGGCTCGGCATCCAATTTTTTTTGAATGGCGATGCGTCCCTCCGGATCACCGTAGTTGATAAAATCCCACGGTTCGTAGTGGAACGCGTCCCAGAGATTGTCACCGGCGATGGCATGCAGCCCATACCAGAAGACGAACTGCGCGCCACACAGCAGCAGAATCAGCCGGCTGATTTGCGGTTTCCAGCGATCCACACGTTCAAGCCCACGCAGCGCGATTAACACGAACAAACACGCCTCTGCAGCGACGTAATGAGGAAAGAAATAAGGATAGATGTTCGTTCCCAGTGCAAACAGCAGCACCGTGACGACTATCCACCAGTCGAGCCGCTTCCGGGCAGTCACAAGAAACACAACTACTGCAATGTAAAGTGGTGCGAACAGAAAGAACCGGTAATAGCGAACTCGATAGCCAAGCCGTTCGAGATACGTGCCGACCGTCTCCGCACTATCCCCGTGCACGGCCACTTGTGCCTTGTAATCCCATTCCTGCTCAGGCGTGAGGGCGCGATGCGGCTCGCGCATTCGGCTGAAACGTGAAAGTCGACGGGACACCGTATTGATAGCGGCTGAGCATATAGGGCAAGGTTGTCCAATTGCCCGTTACGGCTTTGTTCTGCGCACCGGTCAGCAGCAAACATGCAAGCAAAATCGCCCCGGCGACCCCCGCCCGCTTCAGAAAACGTTCCGAAACGAACTCCCGCCGTTCTATCCAGATGAGATACAGCAAGGCACTCGCCAGCAACAGCACGAACTCGAATGGACGCGTGAGCAGCTGCAGCGCCAACCCGATGCCGAACGCAATGGCCGCGCCCATGCTCCCGCCTTTTAATCGGGGCAACGCTCCGAAAACCAGGCATCCGGCTGTCGCGCTTACAGCACCACCCCAATACGAATTCGTCCATTGGCATAGCGGACCGAACTCCATCACTGCGACGAATCCACCGAGCAGCGCCCATCCAGCGCTGAGCCAGCCGCGCAGCATCCAATAACAACTCGCGCAGAAAACGCCGCTCGCAATCAACACGCCCGCCCAGAAGCTGCCAAACAGCAAACGCCCGAGCGCCAGAAATATACCCTGCCCCAGCGGGTAAATGGAGCTGTACGTCGGCTGCTGCAGCACAAATACCGATTCGAAAAACTGACTCAGCGGATGCGGCGGATTCGCCAGACGAAAATGCGCTAGCGTGTCCCCCAGCAGGACGTAGCCGAAATCATCCGCGCCTGCGGGCACGGGCGCCGGACAATGCGGAAGCAATAGCAAGCGAAGCGCAATCGGCAGTGTGCCCATTAGCAGCAGGCAGCACCGCTCATGATCGGCTAATTTGCGAAACCAACCGGCACTCCACGCCCAGGCGAAAAGCAGCCCCAGCAACAGCAGAGTGGCCGCGAGTTCGACGAAATCGCTAACTCCGAACCCGAGCGGATTGCGCAGCGGAAGAAAGGAGCGGAGGAAATGGAAGAGGTACAACTAACTGTTCTTTAACTATTCTTCGAACTTCTTGAACACCAGGCTGCCGTTTGTCCCACCGAAACCGAAGCTGTTTGAAAGCGCGTATTCGATAGCCATCGGCCGCGCCTGGTTGGGCACGTAGTCCAGATCGCACGCCGGATCGGGAAAATCTCGATTGATGGTTGGCGGCGCAATCTGGTCGCGAATCGCAAGCACCGTAATGCCCGCTTCCAGTCCGCCCGCACCGCCCAGCAGGTGACCGGTCATCGACTTGGTGGAACTTACGGCCAGCCTATAGGCGTGATCGCCAAATGCGCGCTTGATCGCGACTGTTTCCGCCCGGTCGCCAACATCTGTTGAGGTGCCGTGCGCATTGACGTACTGCACCCGTTCCGGCGCAATTCCGGCATCGCGCAGAGCGTTGCGCATCACGCGATAGGCGCCATCTCCGTTCTCGGGTGGCGACGTAATGTGATGAGCGTCCGAACTTAACCCGTAACCCACAATCTCCGCGATAATCTGAGCGCCACGGGTTTTCGCGCGTTCCAGCTCCTCCAGGATCAGAATGCCGGACCCTTCGCCGACAACGAACCCATCGCGCTCCAGATCCCAAGGCCGAGACGCCCTCTGCGGCTCGTCATTCCGCGTCGACAAAGCACGCATGGCCGCAAATCCGCCAATGCCCATGGGGGTTATGCAAGCCTCGCTACCGCCGCAGATCATCACATTAGCATCGCCGTGTTGAATCAGCCGGAATGAATCGCCGATGGAATGCGCGCTAGTGGTGCATGCGGTCGCGGTTGCCGAGTTCGGCCCCTTTGCGTTGTAACGGATGGAAACATAGCCGCTCGCCAGATTCACAATGCACGACGGTATGAAAAACGGGGAGATGCGGTTTGGCCCTTTTTCAAGCAGGATTTTATGTTCCCGCTCAATGACTTCGAAGCCGCCGATCCCGCTGCCAATGTAGACGCCTACATTCTCAGCATCTTCTTCTGTGACCTTCAGATCGGCCGACGCCACCGCGAACCCGGCCGCCGCTATGGCGAACTGAATGAAGCGGCCCATCTTCTTGACTTCTTTTTTCTCGACGTACTCGAGCGGGTCGAATTTTTTCACCTCACCGGCAATGCGGCAGTTGAAGGCAGAAGCGTCGAACTGCGTGATGGGTCCAATCCCACTCACGCCGTTGCGAATCGCGTCCCAGTTTTCTTCCGTTCCCGTTCCGACCGAGGTGATGAGCCCAACCCCGGTAACGACTACTCTTCTCGGCGCCATCCTGTTCCTGTCCGCGCCATTCCGCCACGGCTTAAAGCAGCGCGCAGCCTCAACCTACTTCTTCTTCGCTTCGATGTAGTCGATAGCGTCCTTCACCGTCTTGATCTTCTCGGCATCTTCGTCCGGGATGTCCAGGTCGAACGCTTCTTCAAAGGCCATCACCAGCTCGACGATGTCCAGCGAGTCCGCGCCCAAGTCGTCTACGAATGACGCGCTGGGGTCTACCTGGTTCTCGTCCACTCCCAGTTGCTCGACGATGATTTGCTTAACTCTCTCTGCTACCGGCATTCATTATTCTCCTGTACTCGCAAACGCATCTTCCCACTCCGGCGAAGCTGCCCGGGTGCAATCCTCTAAACTACATCATTGGTTAGCGAACAAAGCGCATCGGCAGGATGGGTGCGTTGAGTATGTCACGAAGATTCTAGCGTGATCGCTCTTCATTACCGCAAGTCTCCATCGAAGACAGCTGTTCGCTTCCGCTAAGAGGTAGATGTTGTCAGACCATTTGCGTGTCTTATATCTGCACGGTTTTGCTTCCAGCCCGCGCTCGCGCAAGGCTCGATTCTTTTCCGAAAAGTTGGCGGCCGAAGGCGTTACGCTCGAGAGTCCGGCTCTGGATGAAGGCGATTTCGAACATCTGACCATCAGCGGCCAATTGCGCCTGATCGAAAAGGTGGTTGGCAGTGACCCCGTCGTGCTGATCGGATCGAGCCTGGGCGGGTACCTTGCGTCGCTTTACGCCGCCCGGAACCAAAACGTTCAGCGGTTGCTTCTGCTCGCCCCGGCCTTTCGCTTTCACGATCTTTGGACCGGATCGATCGATGCCGAACGATTAAAGAAGTGGAAGGAGGACGGCACTGCGCCGATATTCCATTATGGGGAAGGCCGCGAGACGCCACTGGGGTACGGGTTGATAGAGGACGCGGCAAACTACGAGCCTTGGCCTGATTTTCGTCAGCCCGCGCTCCTCTTTCATGGGAACCAAGACTCTTCTGTGCCCGTTGAATACTCAGCGGAGTTCGTCCGGAACCACCCCAACGCTCGCCTGATCGTTATGCGATCCGGCCACGAGCTAACGGATGTTCTGGACCCTATTTGGGAGCACTCGAAGGCTTTTCTGCGGGGAGCC
>CAVWVR010000016.1:0-60714 GCA_963758445.1 Terriglobia bacterium | reverse complement strand
AACGGATTTTCCATAAGCGCGCTCAGTTCGCACGGCAACCCGCTGCACCCCGACAAAGCCGTCGCGAAAGCTTATGCCGACACCAGCAAGCGCACCATCGAACTCGCGGCCAAGCTCGGCGTGCCGGTCGTCATCGATTTTTCCGGTGTCCCGGCGACAGCGACAACGCCAAATTCCCCAACTGGGTGACGTGTCCCTGGCCGCCTGAGTATCTCGAAGTGCTCGACTGGCAGTGGGAAAAGAAAGTAACTCCCTATTGGACCGAGCATGGCAAATTTGCCAAGGATCACGGTGTGAAAATCGCCATCGAAATGCACCCCGGCTTTGTAGTCTACAGTCCGGAAACCATGCTTAACCTACGTGCCATAGCGGGGGATAGCGTCGGCTGCAACTACGATCCCAGCCACATGTTTTGGCAGAGCATTGACCCCATCAAAGGCGTCCGCGTGTTCGGCGACGCCATCTTCCACGTGCACGCCAAAGACACTCAGATCTACGATTACAATCTGCCCAAGAGCGGCGTCCTCGACACCAAGAAATACACCGATGAGCGCAACCGAGCCTGGATTTTCCGCTCCTGCGGCTACGGTCATCCGTATGGCTGGTGGAAAGAGTTCATCTCCACGCTGCGCATGTACGGCTACGACTACGTCCTCTCCATCGAACATGAGGACTCCCTGATGTCTCCCGACGAAGGCCTCACGAAAGCCGCCGACTTCCTCAACGAAATCATCATTCGCGAACAGCCCGGCGGCGCCTGGTGGGTGTAGCGCCGGGCTGAAGAAATCGAAAGGATGAACACTCTCGTCACAGGTGGCGCGGGGTTTATAGGAAGCCACTTATTAACCGTCTCGCACAACATCGTGAGGGCGAATTAACGGTTCTTGACAACTTCTCGCGCGGGCGGATGGAAAACCTGTCCCTCAGTTCCCAAGCGATCAGTGTCGTGAAAGGGGACGTTCGAGATCGCGAACTTCTCGAGCGGAGCATGCAGGGAGTGGAGGTCGTCTATCATCTGGCCGCACAGTCGAACGTTCTTGGCGCCGTGCAGGACCTCGACTACTCTTTCTCGACAAACGTTGTCGGTACGTTTGAAGTCCTTCGAGCGGCCGAAAGAGCGGGCGCCAGGAGGGTAGTCTTCACATCGTCTCGCGAAGTATACGGAGAGCCGGAATTCTTGCCTGTCGCCGAAACAGCGTCTATCTCTCCGAAGAACGCCTACGGCGCAAGCAAGGCTGCCGGCGAGATATACGGCCGGACCTTCGCCGCGCGAGGCTTGGAGGTGGTTGTCTTCCGATTGGCAAATGTGTACGGACCGCGAGATTTTGATCGTGTGATTCCCCTCTTTATCAGCAAAGCGTTGAACGGCGCACTGCTCGAAATATTCGGAACCGGCAAAGTTTTGGATTTCCTCTGGATCGATGACTTACTAGACGTTCTCCAGAAAGCTGCATCCTGTCCCTATCCCGATGCCCCCCTCAACATCGGCAGCGGAAAAGGAACTGACCTGGTACATCTGGCCGAACGAATCTGCGCAATAAGCGCGGGCGAATCGAAGATACAGGTAACCGAGACTCGCCAACCGGAAGTGAATCGTTTTGTGGCGGACATAACTCGCGCCCGGCGGTTATTAGGTCTTCACGCGCCGGACGACCCGCTCCAGCATCTACCCACTCTAATTGAGCAAATCGCAACCCAGAAAAGCGCTACACGTCTTTAATCCGAATCCACCCGTCGGCTGTTATCGCGAGCTGAGCGCGGGTACAAAGACAAAAGATACGGGCGACGAGACATCAAAACTTTTCCCGGTCAGCGTGATCGTTCCGGCATCCGGATCAATTCGAAACACGACAAACTTGTTCGCCTTGTGATCACCGGCTATCAGCCATTTTCCACTTGGATCGATGACAAAGCCACGAGGCCAGGTATTGCCGGTGGCGGCAACCTGAACCTGCTTGAGAGTTCCGCTTCCCGGCGCGACGGCGAATACAGCAATCGTGCCCAGCCCGCGATTCGAAGCGTACAAAAACTTGCCCGCGCGGTCCAGCTCGATTTCCGCTGGCCCCACCTCGCCGCCTTTGAAGCCTTCGGGTAACGTTGAGACTTCCTGAATTTGCGTCAACGCCCCTGTGGCCGGATCACGTGTGAATACCGTCACAACCGGGTTCAGTTCGTTGATGACATAAGCGAACTTTCCGTCCGATGTGAGTGCAATGTGTCGCGGTCCATTGCCTGGATGCATTTGCGCAAACGGCGGATCGTTGGGACTGAGACTCCCGGCCGCAGCATCAATTTTGTAGATTCGAATGTGGTCGAGGCCCAGGTCGGGAACATACGCAAATCGATTGTCCGGAGAGATGACCGCTTCGTGAGCGTGCGGTCCCGCTTGCCGTTCATGGTTGACGCTTGATCCTTTCGCCGTCAGCAACTGCTTCATTTCGCCCAGACCTCCATCGTGCTCGATCGGGAACACTGCCACTCCACCAGTTCCGTAATTTGCCACCAACACGATCTTTCCAGTTGCGTCCACGCTCACATGGCACGGAGCTTCGCCGTCAGAAGATCGTGTGTTCCACAGTTGCAATAGTCCCGTTTCGCGATTAATCGCAAATGCACCCACTTTGCCATCCACATTGCCGTCCAGTTCGCTGGCTGCGTACAGATTCTTGTACTTCGAGTCGGTGGCGATAAACGAAGGATTCGTTATCTCACCCATCAGCCCAAGCGGTTGGGCATCGCCGGTCGCTGTATCGAAACGATAGCCGTACACACCCTTGCTGTAGGTACCGACGTACAAGAGAAAATCGCCGTGATTTGTTTTCGACATAGAAGCTTGAGAATAGAGTATCGATGTAGCCGGAGTGAACACCACAGCCAAAATTGCCAATGCGCGACTAATTCCCATACCGAATCCCTTTCCCAGGTAGCACGCTTTGCTGCACTTCACCATTCTTCACCACCCAAACGCCGTTTACCATGACATACGGAATGCCATCCGAATACTGCGCCGGGTTTTCAAACGTTGCCCGATCACTCACCCGCTCGGGATCAAGGATCGTGATGTCAGCGTCCGCTCCGCTCTGCAGTCTTCCTTTATTCGAAAGCCCCAGCAGATTAGCTGGCATCAGGCTCATCTTTGCCAGCGCATCTGTTAGCGAAAGCAGCCGCTGCTCACGAACATAGCGCCCAAGCACGCGCGCGTAGGTTCCCGCCGCTCGCGGATGCCCTTTGCCATTCTCCAGAATGCCGTCACTTGCGATCATAACCGCGGGATCCGCTACCGCGGCCTTTACTATCTCCTCGGGAATGCTGTGAATAGCCACCATGCCGCCCCGTTTGCGATATCGCCCAAACGATTCTTGGTTCAATCGTTCTCCGGTTTGCGCCCACTGCAAGTCTTTGTAGCTAATCCCGCCATTGCGTTGTTGCCATCCTTCGGAGAAGATGGCGGAACTGAGATCAGTCATTCCCGCCGTGTACGGATAAGCCTCAGTCGTGACCGGCAGGTTGTGGCTGGCGGCGGAGTGAATCATCTCCAGTGCAACGCGTGTATCGCGCAGCTCCGTGCTGGTGATGTGAACCACGTGCAAGGACGCGCCACTCGCCGCCGCGTCGGCTAGGACTTCCTGCAGTGCATCGATACCGCCCGGATCTACAGGACCAGAACTTCTCAGATGCACAAAGACGGTGCGCTTGCGGGCGGCACCAAGTTGGAAGACACGAAAGATCTCTTCACGGCTGGCGCCGGGCACATAAGCGATGCCCATCCCAACGCCCAATGCGCCCTGGTCGAGCCCGCTGCGGATTGAATCGAGAATTTCCGAAAGCTGGGCGGGCGTAGCCTGTGCATCAATGGCGCGATCCTTGGGCAGAAACGTGCCCGAATCTTTCATGACGGCCATGCGCGCCGGAATGTGACCGGCACTCGCGCCAAAATTGATCAGCGATTTTCCGCTACGCTGCGAGTACCAGGACACGACGTCACCGACACCGACCTCAAGCTCCAACGCGGTCGTTACGCCATCGCGTGCTTTGAACGCGTAATTCTCCGGCGTCTGACCGTGCTGGTGCAGATCAATGAAGCCCGCAGCAACCACCAGCCCACGCGCATCGACAACTTCACGCCCCTGGAGCAGCGCTTCAGAAACAGCCATGATCTTCCCGCCTGTGACGCCGACATCCCGCACAGCATCCAGCCTTGTTTCGGGATCAATCACGCGTCCGCGCGAGATCACAACGTCGTACTGCTGCGTCAAAGCAGGCGTCACGAACATGCACGCCGCGAGGATGAGCTTTGTTGGCATACCAGAGTGATTATAGGTTCCGAGGCATGGATCTTTGAATAGCCGATAACCATATAACAACCGCAATGGCGCCCGGATCGGGATGACCTGTCACTCGCGCGCCTAAGTAACTTGCCCGCCCGCGCCGCGGCAGCATCGACGAAGTAGACTCAGCCGCGGCTTCGGCCGCGCGCATAGCCGATTCCAGAGCCTCGGATAATGGCGCAGCTCGTTGACTGGCGGCGCCGATTTCGCTCGCAAATGGAACCAGGGCATCCAGCATAGTCCGGTCGCCGACCCTGGCATCACCCAGATCAGCGACGGCCGCGCAGGCGTCCGATATTGCTTGTGCCCAGCTGTTAAGATCTTTTTCGGCCCGAGCCTCGAGTGAGCGGGCGCAACGAAGAAGCATCACACCGTACAAAGGACCTGAAGATCCACCAACAACCGCCTGGAACTCCGAAGCCAAGGTTCGCAGAGTCGGAACAACATCATTGAGCGGATATTCGGGCAACCTACTTTTGATCGCGCGCGCTCCACGCGCCAGATTGATCCCCAGATCCCCGTCTCCGCTAGCCTGATCGAGTTCGGTCAGCCGCTCCTCGGCCGCGATCAGAGCGTCGCACGCCGCTTCGATGGCAGCGCTCAGAGCTGGGTTTACTTTCGCCTGTATCCGTTCTCGCGGGGCCCTCGCGCGATCCGGCAACAGTACGCGCTCGCTTATCGAACCCACGGCCTTGTTCGTTACATTTGGCCAAGCCGGCGCTCTAGTAGGTGCATCGAGCAGGGCCAACCGATCGTCGTCAATACTCAAAATCGAAAGCGATACACCGGCGGCGTCTAACGATGTAACGAACGGGCCGGAATAGACCCGCTCGATTGTCATTCCGAGCGACTGCAGCATGCGCACGGAATGCCCTCCGAATATCGCGAGTTCCATCGCAGTAGTGGCGCCCAAATTGTTGACCAGCACGGCTATGCGCTGGCCGGTATGAAGCTGCGCGGCCGAGGCAATGGTCTGTACCATGTGCTGGGCGAGCGCATCGGCGCTCTGAAGCGGCATTCGGCGCACCCCGGGCTCACCGTGAATTCCTAACCCGAGTTCCACTTCATCGTCAGCCAGCAGGTAACTCGGTCTGCCAACCGCCGGCACAGTACCTGCGGAAAGTGAGAGCCCAAGGGTGGCCAGATGGTCAGCAGCAGATTGGGCGACATCGGCGACTTCTCTAAGAGACCAGCCCAACTGCGCAGCGGCTCCGGCAATCTTATGCACCAGCACGGTGCCCGCGAGACCGCGTGCGCCGGCATGAGCGTCTGAACCGCGCAACGCGACATCATCCGCAACCGTGACTGTCTCGACGCTTATACCGTGTGACCGCGCCATCTCAGCGGCGAGCCCAAAGTTGAGCCGATCGCCCGTGTAGTTCTTGACAATCAGCAGCACGCCCCGCGCGCCGCCCACCTTTCGAATAGCGGCCAGGACAGCGTCGGGAGCCGGCGACGTGAATACCTCACCCGCGACAGCGGCACTCAACATCCCCGATCCGATGTAACCGCCGTGGGCGGGTTCGTGACCGCTGCCGCCCCCGGAGATGACGGACACCTGACGATCGCGTACCGTCTGAATATCCGAACGGAACAAGACATGATGCTCAGATAGCAAAGCCAGATCCGGATGGAGAGCTATCAGCCCGTTCAACATGTCAGTTACAACGTCAGCGGGCGCGTTGATAAGTTTTTTCATTGATGGGGGGCTTTGCCTTGGAAGTCGAGAACGCAAAGCATGAGAATATCCTTAGTGACCAAGGTCTTTCATTTCGATGCTCCCCGAGAGCAATATCTCTGCGACGCGGCCGTTGTTTTATGCTTTGACAATCGCTTTCAGGTAGGCTTCTCCAAATTCCTAAAGCGGCTTGGAATCTCAAAGTCCGATTCGATCAAGATTGCCGGCGGTGCGAAGTCTCTGGCATCGCCTGAACACGAGAAGGATCGCTCGTTCGTCCTGGAGCAGATTCGAAAATCCATACGCCTTCACCAAACCAGTCTTGTGATCCTAATGCTGCATTCCGATTGTGGAGCATACGGAGGGCTCGCGGGATTCGCCAACAATGCTCAAGCGGAAGCGCAACATCATGAGCAGGAGCTGCGAGCTGCCGCAGGATTTTTGCGAACGGAAATCCCCGGTATTGGCGTGCAGGCCTACTTTGTTGACTTCGAGGGAATCTGGGCCGTCGAACTGAACGGCCGCGGATGAGACTGTCTCGGATGGTTGTGGGCCTACTTCACACGTTGGTTTTTATAGCACTGGTCAACGCTGCACAGGCAGGCGGAAATAGCTGCACAGCTAGTCCGGAAGCTGTTACGCAAGGCGAGGTGATGCGGATTGCGTGCGATGGGGCGCAAGCCGCGCGAATGGAGGGCCGCACGATCCGGCTCTTTATCCAGTCAGACGGACAGCAGCTTGGCCTTATGCCGGTTCCTGTCTTGACCAAGCCGGGCAATTATCCGCTGGAACTGCTTGACCAAAATGAAGCGGTGCTGCGTACCCTGACGGTGCAAGTGTTGGATGCGCATTACCCTAAGCAGAACGTAACCATCGCACCTTCGACAGCCGCGCTGAAAGCTTCTCCCGACGAACAGGAAACGGTAGCTGCATTCCGGAATGCAGTTTCGCCGGCACGCTATTGGGGCGATAGCATCCAGTTGCCGCTGCCCGGCTGTTTAACTTCGCCGTTCGGGGCGCAGCGCTTTCTGAACGGTAAGCCGACTGGAGATTTTCATGGCGGCCTTGATCAGCGTGGCGCGACCGGAACACCCATTCATCCCGTAGCCGCAGGCGTAGTTAGAATTGTTCGCGAGTTCAACCTGCATGGCGGCACAGTAGCTATCGACCACGGGCAGGGCGTGGAATCCATTTATCTGCACATGTCTAAAACCGCGGCGCAGGAAGGTGAGCACGTTTCCGTCAGCGACGTGATTGGATACGTGGGCGCGACCGGGCGCGCAAATGGTCCACATCTGCATTGGACGATTTACGTCAATGGTGTGCCGGTGAATCCAGCCCAATGGGTGAAGCTTCCGGCGGCCTGCGGAACGGCGCACAAGGCGAGACGCGCGCAGAGAAAGTAGCGGCGGATTCCGCACCCATGTATTTCGTGAGCAGCTTGGGCGCGGTTTCAGGCAGATCCACAACCAGCAATGCGTCAAGCACGTTTGAGAATTTGCGGTCTACACTGAATGCGGCAATGCGCCCGCCCAAGCGTACATACTGCCGAAGCAGGACCGGAACACAGCAGCCGTCGTCGATTTCCGCCAGCGGTATGGCCAGCTCTTCGATCTCATTTAGACAAGCGGCAACCAGCCGAATCTCGGCGCTGCGCGTGAGCCGCGAACGGAACGGGCAGCTCGGCTCTACAAAATGGCCGAGATCGGACCGCACTTGGCGTCGCCGTAGATACTGCACCATTAGCTCCATCGCCGCTTCTGAATAGTTTGCGCTAATGCTGACCGCGCCAAAGAAAACCGGCGCTTCCGGGCGCGAGGCGACACAACGTCCGATGGCTTGCCAGAGCAACATCAACGGTACATAGTCCTTTGGAATTCAGCGCGGATAAATGTGCGGCCAAGTTCAACCGCGGGCCCAGTGCGTTCAAAAAACTCTGGTGCAAAGCGGAATAGCGTCGAATTGTACAGACCACGAATACCGCGACTCGATAAGACGTCTGGTGTCCACGCCAGACGATACGCGCCTACAATGCAGGCTTTTTGCTTGTGCCAAAGCACAAGATGCGTATAGGATGCACGAAGGCGTCGCAATCCAGAGCCTTCCCGGTACCCTCACCGACAGCGCGAAATGTAAATTCGCGAAGGCGGCCGATCTCGCGCAAAACGAGCGGCATCGCTTCCCCACGCTCCGCGAAGACAGCATAAGAGGCGTTCTCGATAATCTTCCGTCCGTTTTGCTCAAGCTGCGCGATTGTCGACGAAACGTCTGAAGCTTCCTCGGCTACGGGCGCGGGCTGCTTCTTCGATGGGTGCGTAACGGCACGCGGGCGGCAACCGTCCGGACTGCGATGCTCCAGCATGTAGGTGCGAGCACGAAGATACCCCGTCGCGCTCTCCACCGAACCTGTCGGGCGAGTTCCGGTTTTGCAAGTTCCGAGGGCCGAATCGCGTTTCCGATTCGCACCTCAACCGCACATCCACGCTTGTTCAACAACTCACTGGGAAGCTGAACCGTGCGCATGCGAGGATGCACCAGCCCGGCGACTTGAAAGCCGAAGCCGTTGGCGCCCACGAGATACACGGGTACACGCTAGCCCCGCTTTGACCGGCCAAGCGCGTTGCCAAATTCGACCAGGGCGGATCAGTTATGCCGCGTTCTCCCGGTCGCCAATGCGAAACTTCGCCGGCGGGAAAGATTGTAATGGCGTGCCCCTCCCGCAGCCACTTTTTTGCTCGGCGTACCGCTCCTAGATTGGCGGAAGAAGTAGCTGGACTAAAGACATCGACGGGAATACAGCGCTCACTCATGCCGCCTATGTCGGCAACCAGGGAGTTGGCCAGAATCTTTACGTCTTCGCGCAACTCACAAAGCAGCGCATCCAGCACCAGCGCATCCAGAATGCCAAAAGGATGGTTGGCGATAAGAATGAACGGGCCGAAAGGAGGAATGCGTTGCTTGTCTTCGGACGAGGCGCGCAGTGTGACCTCCAGTTTGTCCAACGCCGCGCGCGACAAAGGTGTCGGCGAATCGCGACAGGCACTTGCGTTACATGCGCCAAGTCACAGAGCTATGAAGGTTTTGTTTCAATTCTCACGACTCGGGCTTTAGCTAGCTCCCGATCCCGCGCCGCAAGTTCTTGAGTTGCTCCGCCATGCCACCCTCGGACTCCACTTTCCGAATTCCCGCATGCATATATCGGCGGAATCTCTGTCTGAACACGGACAATGCGGTGTCCGCGTTCGGAGCCTGGCATAGCATCTCCGCTATCCTGCTGTTTTCGTCCAAATAGCGGAAGACGAAAATCGGAGACAAGACAGTGCTTGTCTCTGGCGCCGTGGTCTCTATCGTTTCGGTAACTGTCGGCATCTTTCGCAACTCCGATCGGCTTGCAGAGCAATTTCCTAAGACTCAAAGTAGGAAATAGCTGCCGCTTCTCTCCTGAAAAGCGAAATGGATCGCGCCGCCAGGCGACACGCGACTTCGTTTTAGAATCTTCCAGTCCGCAACCGAACATCCAATCCGGCCCAAGCCGCATCCAATTCACGCTTCACCGATTCCGTTTGATAGAACTGGGTTCTGCTATGGAATGGCTCGGTGAAACAGTAAGGCACTAACGTTAGAAATTCCGCCCACTTTCTTAGCGCGAATATTGGGTGTTTAGGTGTCTGGAAGATGGTGGAAAGGAAAGGCGAAGCAAATGTAGTTTGTTGAAAAAGAAGCCGTAGAGCCGCGTAGAGCCCGCTTACCTGGAGGCGCGGGGCGGGATCGAACCGCCGAATAAAGGTTTTGCAGACCTCTGCCTTACCACTTGGCTACCGCGCCATTCCTTGCGCACAACGCTCCGTAAATCGAACGCGTGCTCTTCCTGACTCCATCAGGATACCTCAAAAACGTTTCCGCCCGCGTCGTCCGTTACACTCGTCACTGCGCATGGAGCTTCGCTCATTGTCAAAGAGAATCCAGGCAATACGGAGTAAACCGCGCGGCTATGAACTGACCGAAGCTCTCTTCTTGCGCCTGCTCGGGCTCGTTTATCTGGCTGCCTTTGCTTCCTTCTGGCCACAGATGATCGGCCTCTTTGGCGATCGCGGACTGCTTCCCATCGCACGACTACTTCCCGCCATCCGCTCCGAAATCGGCGCAGCCGCGTTTTACCAGGTGCCGACGGTCTTCTGGTTCAACTCGAGCAATGCTGCCCTCGTCGGATGCTGCGCATTGGGATGCCTATTCTCGCTCCTGCTCATAACCGGCATTTTTTCGCGCCTGGCTATCATCCTCTGCTGGATTTTCTACCTTTCCCTCGTGTCTACGGGCGCGCCGTTTACCAACTTCCAGTGGGACGCGCTGCTGCTCGAAGCGGGATTCCTCGCGTTCTTCGCCGGGACGCCGTGGCTTGTATGGGCATATCGTTTCCTGTTGTTCCGCTTAATGTTCGAATCGGGCGCCGTCAAATACCTTTCTGGCGACCCCAACTGGCGAAATTTCCACGCCCTGCGGTTCCATTTCTTCACTCAGCCTCTGCCCAATCCGGTGGCCTACTATGCGGCTCACCTTCCGTCCGGCCTGCTCGATTTCACGACGGCTGCCACGCTCGCCATCGAACTGGTTGCGCCGTTCCTGTTGTTCGGCCCGCGCCGGGTTCGCCAAGCCGGCGCCGGTTTGCTGATGCTGCTGCAAATCTTGATCATCTTGACCGGCAATTACGCCTTCTTCAACTTACTTTCGCTGGCCTTGTGCCTATGGGCATTTGACGATCGCACGTTCGCCCCGCTCGGCGCAGTTTTGCGCAGAACATTCCCGGCACGCCGGCTGCCCGCAGCAGTGCGGCTCAAATTTGTGCGCCCGGTTGCAGCCGTTGTGCTCGCGTCGCTGATGCTCTTAGGTGCGCTGCAGCTGATTGGAATGTTCGCGCCGGGAGCAGTACGTTTTGCGCGCCAGGCCTTCCTGCTTACAGCGCCCTACGAGATCGTCAATACCTACGGACTCTTCGCCACAATGACAACTACTCGCCCGGAACTGATCATCGAAGGCTCCAACGACCAGCTCGATTGGCGCGAGTATTCGTTCCGCTATAAACCCGGCGAGTTACATCGTGGCTTGCCGCAGATCGCGCCCTACCAGCCTCGTCTCGATTGGCAGATGTGGTTCGCTGCGCTGGGAGATGTTCAGGAAAATCAGTGGGTCAAGAATCTTCTCTATCGTGTGATGACAGGAGAGCCATCCGTCACTCGGCTCCTGGGGCCGCTTCCTTTCCCCACGCCTCCCCGCTACATTCGAGTGTTGCTTTACGATTACCAATTTACTAATCCTGCGGAACGCGCGCGCACCGGCGCAGTCTGGCAGCGCGATCTTCGTGGAACCTGGTTCGGCCCCGTTTCGCTGACGGGACACTAGCGGCGTTTCTTCTTCGTGGCCGAAGGCGGAGCGGACGGCTTAGTGGTGAGGCGTATTATCGCCGCGGCGGATTCGAAGCGCACTTCGTCTTTGCTGTCGTAGAGCAGGTGAGTTACTGATGGAAGCAGCGCAGGATCTCCCCGACTCGCGATCGCCTCTACCACGGCGACGCGCACCTTCCAGTCCTTATCGGAGCACGCCTCCCCAAGCGCCTTCGCGGTCTTGGGATCGGGATCTGTAGCGAGTTTCTCCGCTGCTACGATGCGAACCAGCGCGCTGTCATTCTGGGTTACAGTCTTGAACGCCTCGTAGCCCATGCCGCCGAACGGAACGAAGCCAATACCAGCCTCAAACACCAGCTTCTCCAACTGCTTCTTGTCCTTTAACGTGTCCATCTGCGACTTCACCAGTCCCGGCTCTTTGCGTTCGCCCGTCAAAAGCGCAAAATACACGTCGTACGCAGCGGGATCTTTGAACAGGTAAAGCGAGTTCGCAGCCGCGACCACTACCTTGAGTTCACCGTCCTTCAGTGCTTCTTTCAGCCGTGGTTGCGCCGACCTGGCGTCGATCTGGCCGAGCGCTGTAGCCGCTTGCACCCTCACGTCCGCGTTTGTGTCGCTGAGCGCTTTCGCAGCCAGTTCCTCCGCTTTGACATCATGCTGCAACAGCCCCAGGGCATGCGTGGCTTTCGCACGTCGGTCCGCGTTTTTGTCTGCCATGCCATTCTGCAGCAGCTTCCAGCTTGCGTCGTTCGCCTCCGCGGGGGAGAGCTCGTATTGCAAGGCGTCCACGTCCGCTGCTGCCGGAGCCGTCTGGGGGCTAGCGGCGGGCGACGTCGTTTGCGGTGCGGCGATCAGCAGCAAGAGTACGAGGACGTTCATTTGTCCCTCATTCTCTCGCAACAGGAGCGCCGAAATATTTACCAGCGAACGCGAAATTCACGCCGGTCGAAAGCCCTCAAACCCTGCGCTACCACAGGAGTTTGAATCGCCTTAGAATGCCTGCGAGCAAACTTCTCGATTTTCTTGCCCCACCAAAGAACGCGCACGGCCAGCCAACAAAGCACAAATTAAGTGTGCCATGAAAACTTTGCACTGTAAAGAACTTTAAGAAATAATCCTGATCTCCCCGATCCCACCCTCCACCTGTAGAAGCACATTCACCTTCGAGTTGCCGTATAGGTCGTTGCTGTAGTAGTCTCCATGCTTCGCCAAGCCTTCTACTTCGATGCTCCCCAAACCTCCATGCGCCTCGGCGCGAATTCCCACGTTGCGCGGCAAGCGGACAACTGCCTGGCCGACCCCGCCCTGAATGTTTACCGAATAGCTGCGTGTAGGATGCCCCTCAAGGTCCAGGTTCACTTGCCCGGCACCCATCTGCACGTTCACTTTCTCCAAATTCAGATCGCCCAGTTCAAGCCGTGCCTCCCCGGCTCCGCAGCTCAGCCGGAAGTCGAGTTGCACTTTGTCGTTGATCGCGAAGTCCCAATGATTGCGTGTGTTGCCGCCGCCACCACCGGATCCATGCTCCGGCTGCTTGATAACCACCCTGGCGGTTTGTCCCGTGTTTTCGTCGGTTACCTCCGGCTCCCAGCGCGGGACGTTATATTCCACCCGGCCATCAACAAGTTTCGACGTGCCGCCTCGCACGTTCAACTCGCCCGCCGCTATATCAAACTCCACACTTGCGCTCTGGGCATTGTCGAGATTGAGTGAAATTTTGTCTGTCTTCGTAGGGCCCGTCGCCACCCGGTCAAATACGCAGCCTGTCAACACCAGCGTACCGGCCGCCAAACAGATCCAACAGGTTTTGGTCATTGCTCGAATATACGAAACCCGCAGCCCCCGGGTTCAGGCTTACTCAACCGCGAATTCATTCAGCCGCTGGCGGATTGATTCGGGCGCGTCGGCCACAACTTCACAGTAATCGTCGCCGTAGCTTTTTGAAATGATGGCCGCCCGATCGTGCAACAGATGCAGCGCTCGGCCTTCCGCCAGCGGCAGTCTGAACTTCTGCCGCGCTACCGGATCCAGGGCCAGGTGACGATCGATCGCTGCAGTCAGGCGATCCAATCCCTCGCCGCTTTGAGCCGATATCAGAACTGCTTCGGTTGCATTCTGGCGCGCCGTCTCTCCCAGCAAACGATGGGTCAGGGTGTGCAGGTCCAGATTGCGATCTTCTGCGGGTAGCCGGTCACACTTGTTCAAAACCAGCACTTGCGTAGTGGTCTCTGCGCCAATTTCCCCCAGGACTTTCAAAACATGGGCTGCCTGCTCGCTGGCCGTCGCCGCGCTAACATCGACCACATGCAAGAGTAGCGCCGCTGCCGTTACTTCTTCCAACGTAGCCCGGAATGCGTCCACCAGCGTAGTCGGCAGATTGCGGATAAATCCTACTGTGTCGCTGAGCAGGACGCGTCGGCCGGAGGGCAGGCGCAGGTGCCGCACTGTGGGATCAAGCGTTGCGAACATTCTTGCGTCCGCTAAAACTCCCGCGCCAGTCAGGCGGTTGAAGAGGGTTGACTTGCCTGCATTGGTATATCCGACGAGGCCCACCGTGGAGAGCGGCACGGCCTGCCGTTGTGAGCGCTGCACCCCACGTGTAGCGCGCACGCGTTCGATTTCGCGTTTCAGTTTTGCGATTCTGCGCCCAATCCGGCGACGATCGGTTTCCAACTGGGTCTCACCTGGACCGCGCGTTCCAATGCCGCCACCGAGTCGTGACATCTGTGTACCGCGCCCGGATAATCGCGGCAACAAATAATTGAGTTGCGCCAGTTCGACTTGCAGTTGGCCTTCACTTGTCCGCGCCCGGCTGGCGAAGATGTCGAGTATGAGTTGGGTGCGGTCAATTACTTTCGTCTGCAACCGCCGCTCGAGATTGCGCAACTGAGTCGGGGTCAGTTCGTTATCGAAAATGACCGTGTCGATCTCGTCCGCTGCAACTCTTTGCTCGATTTCGGATACTTTGCCGGAGCCGACCAGGGTGGCCGCGTCCAGATTCGGACGCAGCTGAAGAATCCGCTCGATAATCTCCGCGCCCGCGCTGTCTGCCAACGCAGCCAATTCTTCTAACGATTCTTCGGCTGTGACAAAGAGTTCGGCGGCGCCGGCTTTCGCTTTGGTCCGGCGCGTCAGTTCCACGCCGACCACCAGCGTGCGTTCCCGCGGATTCGCCACTACTTAAGTATTGTCCGAGTGGTCGTTTGCCGGCAGCGGCGAGCCGGGAGTACTTCCTATACCCGTCGCGTGTCCTCCTATGCCGTGCAGCGGTTTAGCCACCACTACCGTGGAGATGGCATGTTTGAAGATCAACTGCTCCTGGTTGTTTGCCTCCAGCACTACTGAATATTTATCGAAGCTTCTGATCCTTCCTGATAGTTTCACCCCGCTCATCAGGTAAATGGTCAAGAACGTCTTGTCTTTTCTAGCGTTGTTGAGAAAAGCCTCCTGAATGTTTTGCGCCAGCTTGTCCACTTTTTGTCCTTATGTTTGTTCCGCTGCGCCGTTCCAGCGCGCTACCTAACAGAGAAGTCGCCGGAAGCACACAAGTGTTGCTATTTCTTCCCAAATTCGTGCTTCACCCGTCCGGAAACAGTTCTCCTCGCTTGGATGTAGGACTCAACTTAGCTGAGTAAGATTACTTGAAAGTCGCCCTGCCGATCATCGTCCTCGGGCGATTAATCCAGAATCGAAACTTTGGTACTAAAACTACTAGTTCCGTATTCCGCCCAATCTTGCCACTGATTCCCCGATAAGCAAGTTGTAGCCGAATTTATTCCAAGGTAGACGTTTAAATGCGATTCTCAATTTTGTCCCTCGTCTTCGTAGCGGCAATGTGGGCTGGTCCCAAGCCCAAGATTTCCCCGGATCTGAAGAATGTGGATCAGTTGTCCAACCAGAAGGTTATTGTGCAATGGACTTCTGTGCCGACCGGTGCGCACCACGCCAAGGTCGCCGCGTTGGGTGGCTCTTTGCGCACTGTGCATAATTCCATCAGAGCGGGTGTGTACATGCTGCCCGCCCATGCTATAGCACAGCTGTCTAACGATCCGGATGTGGCATATATCTCACCAGACCGTCCGCTAAAAGCCAAACTCGATTTGACCGCGGCTGCCGTCAACGCCAGCTACGCCTGGAATCTTCCGACGCCCGCGGTGGGTAACGGTATCGGCATTGCGTTGATCGACAGCGGTGTGAATCCCTCCGATGTAAACCTCTCTTCGTTGAACGCTTTAGGAATATCCATCGGCTCGCGCGTGGTCTACTCGCAAGACTTCACCGGCGGTAACGGTGCAGACCAATACGGCCACGGGCACCACATTGCCGGCATCATCGCTTCGAACGGAGCGTCCAGCAACTCAGCCAATTGTTCGAATTGTACGCGAACTTTTATGGGAATCGCTCCCAGCGCAAACATCGTAGACTTGCGCGTGCTGGACTCTACTGGCCAAGCCACCGACAGCACCGTTATTGCGGCGATCGAACAGGCGATTTCACTCAAGTCCACGTACAACATCCGAGTCATTAACCTGTCGCTCGGCCGCGCCGTGTACGAAAGCTACGAACAGGATCCGCTCTGTCAGGCAGTGGAACAAGCCTGGAAAGCGGGAATTACCGTCGTAGTCGCTGCGGGCAACAGTGGCCGGGACAACACCTATGGAGAGCAGGGTTATGGCACCATCACCGCGCCGGGTAACGATCCGTATGTGATCACGGTCGGCTCTATGAAGACCGAAGGCACGCCCAGCCGCAGCGACGATCTGCTCGCCAGCTACAGCTCAAAAGGCCCCACCCAGGTTGATCACATTGTAAAACCTGACCTTGTGGCGCCCGGCAACGCCATAGTGTCTCTCTATGTCAACGGCACGCTCGAAAACCAATACTCCAGCACGAACGACGTTGAGAAGGGTTACTACATGAACACGAACAATGGACAAAGCACCAAATCGTCTTCCCAGTTCTTCATGCTAAGTGGGACCAGCATGGCAGCGGGGGTTGTCAGCGGCGCAGTCGCCGACCTCCTCAGTGTCAATCCGAAACTCACGCCAGATCAAGTCAAAGCGCTGCTAATGAGGACTGCCGGCGGAACACTTGCGCTCAAGACGTTCCCGGCCTCCAGCACTGTCACCGATTCAACCGGCACCTACGTCGATTACTATGACATCTTTACCATCGGAGCCGGCTACCTGGATCTCCAGGCTGCCATTCAGGGCATCGGAAATGTGCCCCGCGCGGGCCTTTCAGCGCTCTCGCCCACCGCTGTTTACAGCAGTGTCACCGGTGCGGTCAGCCTTTCCTACTCGTCCAGCGGTGTGTTCACCGAAGCGAGTCAGTCTGCGACAAGCGCCAGCCAATCTATCTGGGGCGCACAATCCATCTGGGGCGCCTCGGTTTTGACCGGCAACCGATGCATCTGGAGTTCTCAATCGATTTGGGGCGCCACTACAACCGCGTCCAGCTCACAGTCCATCTGGGGCGCGCAATCCATTTGGGGAGCCCAATCAATTTGGGGTGCTTCCAACTCCACTGCGGAAAGCTACGACACCACTGGCGAGCCATAATCTTCAGCCGGCTATTCATTGATTCACTAATCTAAACTTCACCTTCCTAGGAACTACCGCCGCGATAAAAGCGCAAGCTGATATCGCGGCTTTTTTTTGCGCGTTATCCTCGAAACAATGGCGGAGCGCGCACCAGCGCAACACGATAGAGAAGAACTCGTCGGCCGCCGCATCGCTCTGCTCAGCATGAGCATAAGCGCCGTTCTCTCCGCCGCTAAGATCGTTGTCGGAGTGCAGGTCGGCTCCGCATCGCTGGTTTCAGACGGCTGCGAAGCTGCCGCCGATGTGTTCTCTTCCGGCTTCGTCTATGCGGGCCTCTTGCTCGCCAGTCGGCCCCCCGACAAGGAACACCCATATGGACATGGCCGCTATGAAACGCTAGCCGGTCTCGCCGTTGGAGCGCTACTGCTGCTAACCGGCGTGGCTATTTTCGTGAATGGTCTTTTTCGCTTCCACGAAACGAACGCGTTGAAGCCATATGCTCTCTATCCTTTGTTGGCTGCTTTTATTCTGAAGATCGGCCTGGCGGGAACGAAGTTTCGCGTCGGCAACAACATTGAAAGCAGCGCTCTGAAGGCCGACGCCTGGCACGATATAACTGACTTGCTCTCAACCAGCGTTGCATCCATCGCGGTCGTTCTCACGCTCATCGATCCCGGCCGCTTCCGCATGGCTGATCATATCGGCGGCATGCTCATCGGCATCATCATCTTTTTCCTTTCCATTCGCGTCGTACTTAACACGGTCGAACAACTCATGGACACAATGCCCGAAGCGTCGAGATTGGCCGAAATTCGGGCCGTAGCGCGTTCTGTTCCGGGCACGCTTGGAATCGAGAAGTGTTTCGCTCGCCGCACCGGCCTCCGATACCACGTCGACCTGCATTTGGAAGTAGATCCCGAAATGACGGTGCGCGAGTCTCACGACATCGCCCGCGAAGTGAAGTATCGCCTGAAAAGCCGCTTGCGCTGGGTAGCCGACGTGTTAGTCCACGTGGAGCCCGCCCGCTTGCCCCTGCGTGCGCCTGACCCCGCCTTGGAGCGTGTGCGTGGAGAATAAGGAGATCGCGCGGCTTCTGAGCGAGACCGCGGACCTCATGGAAGTAGCCGGGGAAGACGGCTTCCGCATTCGCAGCTATCGCAATGCTGCTTCTGTG
Source organism: Terriglobia bacterium (assembly GCA_963758445.1). GTDB lineage: Bacteria > Acidobacteriota > Terriglobia > Bryobacterales > Bryobacteraceae > Bog-105. The sequence continues at coordinate 42,592 of CAVWVR010000016.1, read as the reverse complement.
ATCATCAGTTATCCGGAACGCGTCGCCGACATCGTTTGCAATCCCGAGCGGAAAGTCACCGACATCCCGGGCATCGGCAAGGGGCTCTCCTTTGTTCTCACCGAAATCTGTCAGCGTGGTTCGTTCGATCGCCGGGAGGAAATGCTGGCCCGCTATCCTGCCTCGGCTTTGGAGCTCTTGAAGATTCAAGGTCTTGGGCCCAAGAGCATCGCCCTCCTATACGAGCATCACAACGTTCGGACGGTTGACGACCTGGAACGCATCTGCCGCGAACAGAAGCTGCGTACCTTGCCCCGCATGGGCGCCAAGCTCGAAGAAAAAGTGCTGCGCGGTATCGAAGCGTATCGCAAGAGCGCGGGGCGTTTTCTGCTGAGTTTTGGCCAGCGCACCGCCGACGAGCTCAAGACTGAATTTTCCGCGCTTCCCGGCATCGAGAGAGTGGAAGCAGCGGGCAGTCTGCGCCGCGGCCGCGAAACCATCGGCGATCTCGACATCCTCGTCACTGGCCCTAGTGCGGCGGAGACGCTGAACCGCATCGTTCATCACCCGAAAACGCAGGAAGTGCTTGCCCAAGGAATAAACAAGGCGAGCGTTGCCTTCGGCCTGGAACATTTGCAGGTGGATGTCCGCGCGCTTCCGCACGAAAGCTTCGGCGCAGCGCTCCAATATTTCACCGGCAGCAAAGAGCACAATGTTGTTCTCCGCACGAACGCTGTGAAGCAAGGCCTGACCCTGAATGAATACGGACTGCTGACCATCGAAAACAACCAGCGCGTTGCCGGCGAAACCGAAGAAGAAGTCTACAATCGGCTCGGTTATGCCTGGATTCCACCGGAACTGCGCGAAAACTGCGGCGAGCTGGAAGCGGCCCAAGCGGGAACTCTGCCCATACTCGTTGAGCTCTCAAAGATTCGTGGCGATCTGCACATGCATACAATTGCGACGGACGGTAAAGCGACCCTGCGCGAGATGGCCGAAGCCGCCGCCGGGCTTGGCTACGAATACATCGCGATTACCGATCATTCGAAGGCGCTCGCCATGTCGAACGGCCTCGACGAAGCAGCGCGTCATTGAATTCGCCCGGCAAGTCCGCGATCTCAACCGCGATGGACTGCCTTTGCGCGTCTTCTCGGGACTGGAATGCGACATTCTGCGCGATGGCGCAATGGACATCAGTGAGGACGCGCTCGCGCATCTCGATCTCGTCATCGGCAGCGTGCATAGTTACTTCAATCTCGAAGCCGCGGAGATGACAGACCGGCTTCTGCGCGCCCTCGATTCGCCGTCGCTGCGCATTCTCGGACACCTCACCGGCCGCTTGCTGTTGCAGCGCGAAGGCTATCCTTTCGATTTCGAACGTATCGCAGCCAAAGCCTCTGAACGCGGCATATGGTTCGAAATCAACGCCAGTCCCGAACGTCTCGACATTCCTAGCGATCTGGTTCGCTCAGCCAGGCGAAAGGGCTGCCGCTTCACGATATCGACCGACGCGCACCGGCCCGCACATCTCCACAACATGCGCTACGGCGTCACAACTGCCCGCCGAGGCTGGCTCGAAGCGGCCCAGGTTATGAATACTCGCGGAGTCGCGGACTTTGAAGCTTTGCTCGCGAACAGAAGTCATGAGCGATAAGTGGTATACGCGGCCAGTGCTGTTCGTAGCGGACATCGACAGGTCCGTCGTTTTCTACGTGCGGCAGCTCGGTTTCAAACAAGCGTGGCGATATGAGGATGCGGGGAAAGCGTGGGTCGCCCAGGTGGAGCGGCGGGGCTGCGAACTCATTCTCTCTTCGCAATGGCCCGATAAAGTGGGCAAGGGCCTCATCTTCATCTCGCTCAATGTCGCCGTGCTGGATGCCTTGCGGGCGGAATTGGAAGGGCGCGGCGTGGATGTGAAAGACGGGAACTGGGGCTACCGGCTCATGGTCGTCACAGACCCGGACGGCAACGAACTCTACTTCCCCTATCCAGCGTCGCCTGCCACCGGCTCAGTTTGATGCTCCTACGTAGGCGAGACCTTTGGCCATTCCTTGCGTTTGGCGGAGCGCGTGCTTCGCCGCCGCAAAACGGGGCCGCACTTTTGCTCCGTTTGGCCGATCGCAAACTCGTCTCCGTCACTGGGCCTGATATTGCGGCAACTCTCCTGTCTCCGCCCGGCTCTACGCTGAAACCGATAACGCTCTGGTGCCTTCTCAATTCAGGCAAACTCAAGTCTTCAGACGAGTATCTCTGTCCCGGCACGCTCGTTCTGGATGGCAGGAACATGACCTGTTCCCATCCGCGCATTGCCATGCCCATGAACACCTCGCGAGCCCTCGCATACTCGTGCAATTGCGCTGTCGCTCACTTCGCGCGGCGGCTCGAACCCGGCGAACTCATAAGATTCTGTGAGCGCGCCGGTCTCGGCTCGACAACTGGACTCCGCTCGCATCCCTCACTTCAGCAGCTTCAGTTACAAGCGCTCGGCGAGGCGTTTATCGAAGTTACTCCGCTTGAGTTACTAAGTGCCTACACCCAGCTCGCGCATCGTGCCAACGATCCTCAGCTTACCCCCGTTCTAGAAGGGCTCGAGGGCGCTGTCGAATACGGCACGGCCCAAGTCTCCAGGCTGAACAACATCCGGGTAGCGGGTAAAACCGGAAGCGTCCGTGATGCCTCTGGAATGCATCTCGCCTGGTTTTGTGGTTTCGCGCCCAGTCGATCTCCTGAAGTGGCCCTCACGGTTGTTGTTCAGGGCCGTTCCGGCGCTGGGGATGCGGCGCCCGTTGCGAAACAATTGCTGCAAACCTACTTTGCGAGCCGGGCCTGATGCGTCTCCGCCTGCTACTGCTTTTTGCGGCGAGCGTCCTTAATGCCCAGGTCACATATAAGGTTCGGCTAACAAGCAACGACGGTAACCGCATTGTTCAACTCACTTCCGAACAGTACGCCGCTGGTGTTCTGGCAGGCGAAAGCAGCACCTTCCAAAGCGACGAAGCTTTGAAAGCGATGGCAGTTCTGGCTCGTACCTACGCCGCGCGTTTTCAGGGCCGTCACGTCGCGGTAGGCTATGATTTTTGCGCAACCACACATTGCCAAAGAGTCGAACTAAACAACATCCCCGCTCGCCTTACGAAAGCCGCAGCCGCGACTGCCGGGGAACTGCTCTGGTTTGATGGCAAGGCCGCTTTTGCCGTCTACAGCCGCGATTGCGGCGGCCGCAGCGAGTCCGTCACATCCGTCTGGCCCGAAGTCGAGGCGTCATACTTATCTGTTCATTCCGATCCTTATTGCGCCCGGCACGGAGCAAATGTTTGGTCATGGTCGGCTGCGCCCGGCCAAATCGCGGAAGCTCTGCGCCGCTCCAAACTGGATTGTCCCGCCAACCTTCAACACGTGACTATACGCAGCCGCACTGGTTCCGGCCGTGCGCAAACGCTCGAATTGCAAGGCGAGACTAACGTCACCATCAGCGCCAGCACCTTTCGCTTCGCCATCGGCCGTGAGCTTGGCTGGAACACCATACGCAGCGACTTATTCGAAATTGACAACGCACAAACGATCGCATTTCACGGTAGAGGTCAGGGACATGGTGTAGGGCTATGTCAAACGGGCGCGGACGAAATGGGTCTGGAAGGCCACACCTATCGTGAGATTCTCTCGTTCTACTTCCCTGGAACAAGCGTTTCACGCCTGGCCACGGGGTTTCACTGGACGGAACTAAGCGGCGAAGACCTGACGCTGTTCACCGAGCATCCGGATTCGGAGCGCAACGTTCTCTCCCTCGCGGAGCACGCTCGCCGCCATGCGGAAGAACGTCTCCACGTGGCCGCCCCGCCCACAATTGAGCTATTCGTCTACCCGGATATCGATTCATTTCGCAATGCGACCGGCGAACCCGGCTGGGTGGCAGCCCACAGCGTCGGATTGAACATCCATCTGCAGCCGTTAGCAACATTGAATCGCACCGGGCAATTGCCATCTGTGCTCGATCACGAAATGTTGCACGTCGTTATGGAAGCGCACGCCGCGCCCGGGCTGCCCGTGTGGTTCCGCGAGGGACTGGCTGAATATCTCTCGCCTGAGCGAAGTCCGCAGGCCCATAGCAAGACAGGCGATCTCGACGCACGCATTCGCCAGCGTCAATCTCGCAATGCCGCCGGGCAAGCCTATGGACGGGCAGAATCGCGCGTGGCCGACTTAGTAGCCCGCTACGGAGAAACGGCAGTGCTTGGCTGGATTGAACGCGGTTTGCCTGCTGAGGTAAAGAACTCGAGCAACAACAGCGCCGCCACGAACAACAAATAGGCCAACGCAATCCGTCCGGTAAAGCTGGCCATCTGCGCGTTGAACGCAATTAGTTTTGGCGTCCAGTGCACCAGCCGCAACGGAACCCAAATGGCAATCAACAGCAGTGCGCACACTTCAATCCAATAGAGGATGTTGCTGCTGCGACGCAGTGATCGAAGCCGATAGCCGCGCCAGCCCGACAAGGCCGTATTCGCCGCGATGGGCGCCAGGATGACTGGCACAAGCATCCATCTAAGCAGCCAGATGAGTCCGTGATACCACCCCAATACTCGCCCGGGCGACACTGGCTTCCGCAAATGCAGAGTCAAATACGACGCGATGATAAACGTTTTATGCGCGAATTTGTCATAGATGATCGCCAGCACCCAGTAGAGTGGCAATCGCAATAAGCGCCAGCACCAACAATGGCATCAAGTTAGCGGAAACTCTGCGTGCTGCCGACACGAAAGTGAAACCGGCTTCCCGATGAAAAACCGCAAATCCTATCCCATGCAGCCAAAGGGCGGAAAGCACAAACGCCAGCACTACCAGCGCGCTCCAGGCCAAATGCGCGCCGTCCGACTCCGGGAGCCCAAGCCAGTAATAGCCCAACCACAGAATGAGCGCGTTCCCCACAAGGTGCAAAATAGCGAGCGGCAGGGCGGAGCGGGTCATCTTACCTCCAGAGTTTTCGATTCTGTAGTTGCCAGTACCCCCGGCTGATACATAGGCCCGACGCGTGCCGGACTTGCATGGAACATGCCCGGATTCACCACCTTCAAAAGATAGAAGTACTGCTGCTGACCTTCCGTGAAATGTGTTTGGAAGATAGCCATTCGGTCGTCATGCAGCTCGCGGCGCGTGAACCAGTAGCGCCACCATGGCGGCTTTTCTCGGATGTGATAAAGGGCATCTTTCTCGATAAACTCTGTGCCGGCTGGGATAGGATCTTCAGCCATGAAATAGCGCCAGTCCGATCCGGTGACAGTTAGTCGAACGGCAACCGTGTCGCCCTGACTAACTGGCCCATCCAGCGGTTTCAGATCGTAAGTAATCTCGCCACCTTCCTTATTCGGCACAAGACGGAAGTAATCCCGCAGCACGTTAAGCGCAATGGCCCCCCGCTTTTCTTCACGAGCCTCATCAGAGTAGTGAATGCCGGACACGGAGTAAAACAGCGTTCCGGTGCCGGAGGCGCTCACCTGAATCTGATTTGCCGAAGACTGCACCTGGGCATCTTCCAACATCAACTCTTTCGAGGTTCCAAGCGCGTCCCCCTGGAACGTGTAGCTTGCGGCATGTTGCCCATTGACAGTGACAGACGCCGTCAAATTGGGATGCAGTTCGTTCGTAGCTTTCACATAGTCGATCAGCCCGTAAATCACCATTGCGGTCTGCTTCGTGGAAGACCACCAGTAACCTTCATCGCGATGATTCACCAGCCACAACTCGGCTTTGGGCAATAGCGGACTCTTCGGTCGCTCGTGTGTCAGCAGCTTCATCGCATAGGCGCTTGCCTCAGGCGTAACATCGGCGCTGAAATCGAGCATTTCGTCTCTGGTCGCTGGCCACCAGGCCTCTAGCTCACTCTGTTTCGCGCCTCGTTCCAGTTGTCCCGCAAGCTCAGCAGCCCGCGCATCCTTCACTAACTCAAACGCAAGACCCAAAAGCGCAACGCCGTAGGGTGATAACTTCGAACGCGCGCTGTAACTCGCGTCCATAGCCGCCTTGTCATTGTGTCCTGCCAAAGCAAGCGCATATTCCATGTAAGCGCGCAGATCCGGTTCCAGATCGCCGCTTCCTAAGTTACGCTCAATCCACGTCGCGCCGCTGCTAATCATGTCTTCCCGAACCGCGATCCCGTCGTTCCTTGCCTCGGAGAGCCCGGCCACAACATACGCCGTCATAAAGGGATGACTCTCATCGGTCACCCACCAGCCCCATCCGCCATCCTCATGATGGAAGCTATACAGGCGGTCGAGGCCGGCTTGCACCTTTTGATGTAATTCATCCTGGTCGATCGGCTGCTTCACACCCAGTTCGCCTATTGTCTTCGTGACTACTAAGTCGGGCAGGAAACTCGACATGGTCTGCTCCACGCAACCATATGGGTAGGAAGTCAGATACTCCAGAGCGCTGAAGATCGTTCCTGCTACAGATGGCGAGAGCCTGATGGAGATCGATCGTGAGCCGGGCACGGCGTTAGCTGGGAAGGTCACCGCCAGATTAGCTGAACCGGAGTCTCGGAGGCTTCCACCGCTTGCCTGCCGAATCGGAACTCCGGGCGGATTCACCGGCAGCTCTATCTCGATCGCATCCGATTCCTCATCAGTCAGCGCCTCCGCCGTAATTTTGGCGTGCCGAACAAGTTGCGCCTTCACTCGCCAATCGACTTTCACTTCAGCGCGGCTTGCAACATCCACCTCCTGCGTTGCTGTGCCGTTCGCGAACGCAAGACCCTCCAGATTCACCGTCACTCGCGCATGTTTGGCCGTGGTCAAGTAGTTGTGCACGATCCCGGATATAACAACTTCATCGCCTTGCACAAAAAAGCGCGGCGCGGCCACGCGCAGAATCAGGTTCTTGCGCACAATCGTTTTCTGCGTCGCGCTGCCGAACGTGTCCGACGGTCCGGACCCTCGCGCCGTGGCTCGCCAGGTTGTGAGTGAGTCGGGAAAGGCTACTTTCGCTTGCGCGTGTCCCGCGCTATCCGTTGTCAAGTCGTCCGCCCAGAATGCCGTATCCGGAAAGGCCTTTCGGATCTTCGGCTGTACCATTCGCTCCGGTTTCAATTGCGCCAGCACGGATTGGCTTCGCAACTCCGCCAGCCGCATGCGCCGTTTGCCGGCTTCGCCGCTGAAGAAGTACGTCAGCGAGTTCTCCGTGACTACGCTGTCCCATTCGCGGCCGTAGAAGAAGCTCACAATATCAGGGGTTTCGTCTTTGCGAATGGCATAAATCGCCTCATCCACCACTCCCAGGCTCAAATCGGCCCCACTAACCGGTTTCCCGTCGCCCGATGTTACATCAATCGAGTAAGTCGCCGATTGTCCGGGAAGATACTGCGGCTTATCCGTACTTAGTTTAACGGCCAGCCGATGATCGTCAGGTGGAACTACAATGCGTTTCTGCCCTTGATACATCTGCCCCTTGCGAATAAAGAGCGCGCTGACGAAAAAGCCAGGTTCATCGTCCTTTGTAACTGTGTATTCGAACGTCGCCGTCGCACCTTGTGAACGGAGAACTTGCTGCGATCGAATATCGCGCCCTTCCACGGTCACGAGTATCGGCGTATTCGGCTGCCCGGCCACCAGGAGGATTCGCGCCGTATCGCCGGCATGGTAAGTCTTCTTGTCCGGTACCACTTGAGTGGTCTTCTGACTGCCATAGAACCAGTCGGCGTCCATGCCTCCGCCCGCCGACCACGCATAGGTGCTGGCCTCAACAGTTCTGCCGTTCTCCGAAGGCGACGCCGCCAGAATCCGGAACTCGCCGCCTTCCGCCGGTACCGACAGTTGCGCATCTGCCGTTCCGTCGACCCCAGTGCTGACATCTGTAGATGCTTTTACCTCTCCGGCTTTCCGCCCGCGCCACCCCCACTTGGCTAGTTCAAGATGAACCCGGGTAGCAACCGGTTTGTTGTCGTAATCGCGCGCCTGTACCTTAAACGTTGCCGTCTTGCCCGGATCCAGAACGTATCGGTCGGGTTCCACATCCAGAACGAAGTTGCCATAAGTGGCAATGACCCAGCCCGTGCCCGATATCTCACGTCCCGCCTGATCGGTTACAGCCGCTTCAATTCGATAACGATAGTCAATCTTGTTGTCAGATACGGTAGTGGGAACGGCTACCGTCAGCTTGCCGTCGGCATCCAGCTTGCCCTCATCCTGGCTGACCTGCTCGCCTGCTGCATCGTCATACATTCCCTGATCGTTTCCTTCGTCTCCTTCTTCATCCGCGTCATACCAAAGCGGAAACCAGTAACGGCTTCGGAAAACAGAATATTTCACCTTCGCCCCATTAACCGGCTCGCCGAAGTAATAACGGGCGTCAATAGTAGCCTGTACTGAATCGCCTTCAAGAACGCGCGGCTTATCGGCAGTTACTCGGACCTCATATTCAGGTTTCTTATACTCCTGAATTTCGAAGTTACCGCTCATCTCGTTCTCGCCCGCCTTCACCTGGATGAAATAACTGCCGAGTGTCGCCGACCGGCTGGTGCTCATTTGGTCGTGGATGATGCCGTTCGAATTTGCTGTAAGCGTTTTCTGATAAATGGCTTTCCCGTCCGGATCGGAAATCTGAACGCTGACCTTTTTACCGGCTGGTATCTCGTACCCGACTGTGGCATTCATGCGCAGAATGCCCCGAAAATGCATCGTGTCGCCCGGCCGATACACTGGCCGATCGGTATAGAGCAACCCGGTCCACGGCCGCCCTTGCCGCGTGAAATTCCAACTCGCGACGTCGCTGACGGCATAGTCCGCGCCACGTTTCACCACAATTCGGATGTCCTGTTCAGCACCCGGCGACTTGAGAGTTAAGTTCGCAAGCCCATTGTTGTCCGTCTCCGCCTTTACGGCATCGGCATTCCGCGATACTGCCGCAACTTCCGCGCCCGCGACCGGTTCACCTGTTGCTCGATCCGCGAGATAAGTTAGCACGTGGCCAGTGCCTGTTTTTGTAATTAGGACGACATCGGAAACAATCAAAACTGTGTAAGCGCGCAAGTCGTGGTGAACCGCCTCGACCAGGTAAACGCCTTTTTCCTTAACCGGAACCCCTACTGTCTCCGCATTCCAGCGATCCTTCGTTGTAACTGGTTGCACAAACGTCAAAACGAGCTGGTCCTTATTCAGCAGCGGCGCTTCGGCGTAGTAAGTCGCCGGATTCTGCGAAGGTTCCTTAGTATTGATCTCCCGTTCTGCACCCTCTAAGTGCGCCCGTGGCGATTCCGTAAATTGCTCCCGCAATGTTAAGCGGATGTTCCGGCGTAATCCCCGCTTCCAGTTGTGAATGCGCTCTATCCAGGTCACCTTTCCGGCCGGCCGTGGCGGATGCGAACCAAACGAGTGCGGATCTTCCATTTGCTGAAAGAACTGCACTCCGTCTTTCACTCGATACACGCGAATCTGCACGGCCGGGACGCGATAACCACTTAGCGATATCTGCGGCTTCTCGGTAGTTCCGAACGTGCGTTGGCTCGAGAGCGAAAAGTAAGGCTGCGCCTCGTCCTGACAGACCACCGGCGCTGCCATCGCTACCAGTAAGCAGAGACGCAATGCTGCCGCAACGGGTACCGCACCGGCAATCCGTCTGGTGATCATAAGGTTGTGTTAAGAATATTCCAGCGAAAGACACCCAGAAAGAATGGGTTTGTAGCTCTAGGTTGCCACTCAGGATCTGGATAGTGCAAGAGTTCTTGGAGCGTGAGACGCTTTATCTCGCCGCCGTTAGTACTAGTGGGTCCGGTGTCATAAACAACGTATATAGAATGACTCGCTATTGATACTTGACTACGGCCAATAACAATCATGCTGTGATACGGCATGTGAGCTACATCGCGCCGGAAGAAAAGTAAGTCACCCTTTTCAGCCGCGCCGATATTACGACTTAGAAAGAAGGTATTAAACCGGCTTATTGTTTCGGTATCGGCAAATTGAGCGAACGCGCCGTTGCTTATATCAGTGGGCGCAAATGCTCCCGAGCGCACCCGGAAGAGCGCCGCGCCTAGTGGTGTGTGCGGATAACTGTATTTCCGCACCGAAGGTATCGCCGGAACCAATGGCAAATGCGCTCCGGCCGCCCATGCCGAATCGTGCCGGCGTAGGGCTTCGCGATACGCATACCGGATTAGCGCGGCGCAGTCAACAATTTCATTGGGCCGGGCTGCCGGCGAATTGAAGTACTGAACTTCCGCTAAAAAAGTGAACCAGAGCCGAAACGACTCCTGATCCCCCGCATCCTCCAAACGCAGGAAATCAGGCGTTCCGTCGCCCACGGAATCGGTCAAGGCGGGCGCTGCAACAGCCCTGGTAACGGTGGTAACCGGCTTCGTCGCCCGGTGCCGGCGGTGGGCCAAAAAGCTCAATGCCGCCAACGCAACCAATACGCCCAACGTAACGGCGGCCCAACGAAGCTTATGCAATGGGCAGATTATATCGGAGCCTGGGCGCTGCTAAGCTAGTCCGAACGGAGCAATCATGATGTCCTCAGAACGGCCGCACTGGCCGGCAGACAACGCGCAACTCGACGTCCTTATTATTGAGAACGATCCTGCCTCCGCACGCCTGACGAAAGAAGCATTCCGTGAAGCTGGTCTGTCCAAGGCTGTAATTTCCATACCGGATGGCGACCAGGCGCTTGCCTATCTGCGCCGCGAAGGTGAACACAGGTTTAAGCCCCACCCGGATGTCATCTTCCTGGACCTCCATCTGCCACGGAAATCCGGCCTCGAAGTGTTAGCGGAAATCAAGCGAAGTCCCCGCCTCGCGGCTACCCCCGTGGTTGTTGTGTCCGGTTCCGAAGACCCAAGAGAAGTCCGCGAGGCTTACGAATTGCACGCCAGTTGCTACATCCGCAAGCCGGACGATCTGCACCGTTTCCTGCACTTCATCAAGGTGTGTTTCGATTTCTGGGGCTCCGTCGTCACCCTCCCGCCCAAAGCCGACTTCGCGGAAATATCTTCGTAACGAAGCTGCAAGACTCCCGCCCCGAACGCGCAGTTCGATCTAATAGGTAGTTATGCCAAATGCCAATTGCGATATCGGGCTCATCGGGCTCGCTGTCATGGGCCAGAATCTGGTCCTCAATATGAATGACCACGGCTACCGTGTCGCCGTATTCAATCGAACCGTCTCAAAAGTCGACGAGTTCATTCAAGACGAAGCCAAAGGCACGCAAGTCGTGGGCGCGCACTCGATTGAGGAGTTGATCCAATCCCTCAAGCGTCCTCGCCGCGTCATGCTGATGGTCAAAGCCGGCGACACCGTCGACAAGATGATCGACCAATTGGTCCCGCATCTCGAAAAGGGCGACATCATCATCGATGGCGGCAATTCCCATTTTCCCGATACGAACCGCCGCACCAAAGCGCTGGGCGAGAAGGGCATTCTGTTTATCGGCACCGGCGTCTCGGGCGGGGAAGAAGGCGCGCGTTTCGGACCCTCCATCATGCCCGGCGGCAGCCCCGAAGCCTGGCCGCACGTCAAAGAAATCTTTCAGGCCATCGCCGCCAAGGTGGAAGACGGCACGCCCTGCTGCGATTGGGTCGGCGAAGATGGCGCCGGCCATTACGTCAAGATGGTGCACAACGGCATCGAGTATGGCGACATGCAGTTGATCTGCGAAGCCTACCAACTGCTGAAGGACGGTCTCGGGCTCAACGCGGACGAACTGCACCAGGTCTTCGCCGAATGGAACAAAGGCGAACTCGACAGCTTTCTCATCGAAATCACAGCCCAAATTTTCACCAAGCAGGATGAAGACGGTACACCGCTAATCGACAAAATTCTTGATACTGCCGGTCAAAAAGGCACGGGCAAGTGGACCGCCACCAGCGCGCTCGATCTCGGCATGCCGGTTACGCTCATTGGCGAAGCCGTCTTCGCCCGCTGCCTCTCAGCCATTAAGGATGAGCGCGTCGCCGCTTCGAAAATTCTCGAAGGCCCCACGCATTCCACCGATTCGCACGACCCCAAGCAGTTCATCGAAGATGTCCGGCGCGCCCTCTATTGCTCAAAGATCATTTCTTATGCGCAGGGCTACATGCTGCTGCGCGAGGCCGGCAAAGAGCAAGGCTGGCACCTCAACATGGGCGGCATTGCGCTGATGTGGCGCGGCGGATGCATCATTCGCAGCCGCTTCCTTGCCGAAATCAAGAAAGCCTACGACAAAAATCCCAAGCTGAACAACCTCTTACTGGACGACTTCTTCAGCAACACTCTGAACGAATATCAGGGCGCCTGGCGCAAGGCCGTCATCCACGCCATCGGCTTCGGCGTGCCGACTCCCGCGTTTTCTACCGCGCTCGCCTTCTACGACGGCTACCGAACCGAACGGCTCCCGGCCAACCTGCTGCAGGCGCAGCGCGACTTTTTCGGCGCCCACACCTACGAACGCCTCGACAAACCACGCGGCGAATTCTTCCACACCAACTGGACCGGCCGCGGCGGACGCGTCGCCTCCGGAACATACAACGCTTAAGCCGTAATCATTTCAGCATCTTTGAATCTAATGGACGGAGCAAACATGAAATACGGACTGAACATTCGCCAGGATGGCGGGTTGGATTTCGTTTCGATAGGAGCCATGGTGTACCGGCTCGACCCCGGCATCATTCCGTGGCGTAAGGCGACGCAATGCTGCATTCACGTGAGCGGCGGTGAATTCAACGTGGCCGCCAACCTGTCGGATTGCTTTAAACTCAACACCGGCGTCGCCACGGCTATGGTCGATTACCCCATCGGCGACCTCATTAATGAGCGCGTCCGCGCCATGGGCGTAAGACCTTTCTATAAGTATTTCAAGCACGACGGCGTTTCCGGTCCAAACATGGCAACCGTTTACAGCGACCGCGGCCAGGGCGTGCGCGCCCCCGTCGTCTTCTACAACCGTTGCAATGAAGCCGCCTCCCGTCTCAAGCCGGGTGATTTCAATTGGAACGCAATTTTCTCCGACGGCGTGCGCTGGTTCCACAGCGGCGGTATCTTCGCCGCTCTATCGGAGACCACTTCCGAAGTGACTATCGAAGCCATGCAGGCCGCCAAGGCCGCCGGGGCGATCGTTTCTTTCGATCTGAACTACCGAGCCAAGCTCTGGAACGCCATCGGCGGCGCCGATAAAGCCGTGGAAGTCATCCGGCGCATCGTCAAGAATGTGGACGTTCTAGTCGGCAACGAAGAAGATCTGCAGATGGGTCTTGGCATCCCCGGTCCCGAAGTCGCCGCCAAATCGAAGCTCGATCCCAGCACCTTCTTCGGCATGATCGACCGCGTGGTGAAGGACCACCCGCAAGTCAAGATCGTCGCCACCACTCTGCGCGAAGTGCATTCCACCAATCGGCATAGCTGGAGTGCGGTCGCCTGGATCGATGGCAAAACCTACCAGGCGCCGACGGCTGAACTCGACGTATACGACCGTGTGGGCGGCGGCGATGGCTACGCGGCCGGCTTCATCTACGGCTTACTCAGCGGCAGGTCGGAGCAGGAAGCGGTCAACCTCGGCTGGGCTCACGGCGCGCTCCTGACCACTTTTCCGGGCGACACGACTATGGCGACGCTCGACCAAGTCGAATCGCTCGCAAAAGGCGGCTCGGCCCGTATCCAGCGCTAAATCGAAATGACGAAGGTGAGAAAAATCCGGGACTTCAGTCTACCAGCAGGAGACGTCCGCGGAAATCTCGCTTACTTTCGCCTTCAGCCCAAGCGGAAAGCTGGGGTTGTGGTACGCCTGCACGTTTGCAGGAACGTAAATGCTTACTTTGGATATGTCGAAAAATAGTGGCTCAGTTTAGTGCGTAGGACACCGGCAGCGATGTTCCAGATGCCGACTTCTTGCCCGTAGACGCGCATCAGATCGGTCCGGCAGCAGCGTGATCCAACAATCGGTCCAGCGCCCGACATCAGTTTAAAGACCTGGCGATGCGGAAACTGATTAGGGCCGACTTAATGTTTTGGGTCGCCCTCATCCGCGCGGCTGAGCGCAGCATCGCGACTGAATCGTGCCAACTTCCTCCCCGAACCACCCGCATCGCACTGTGACCGTCCAGCGCCGGCCTGCCATCCGGCGGTGTCAAATCGTAGGAATCGTGCCAGAGATCGGCGGTCCACTCCCTAACGTTCCCGTGCATATCGTAAACTCCGAATCGGTTGGGCGCGTAATTCCCAGCTGTGACAGGTCCGGAAGCTAGTCCAAAAGCAGCTTGGGTGCTGTCGATGGCATCACCAAAGGAATACAGTGTACTCGATCCAGCGCGGCATGCGTACTCCCATTCCGCTTCCGATGGAATTCGGTAGCTTTGGCCCGACGCAGCAGACAGCCGCTCTGCGAACACCTGAGCTTCATCGGAAGAAACGTTGATGATGGGAAGATTTGGTTCGAGCGGTGCGGGGTCGGCCGCTCGCGCCGCCGAGGCGGGCGCGCTCCGGAAACGCTGGAACCAGCTTCGCTGAGGCAGCGGTTGAACGGGCGAAGGCGCTGGCGATCCGGTCAACTCCAAATACTCGGACGTGAGAACAGGAAAGACGCCTAGCGCGAAGGGTGCGGGTATATCGATGCGCTTTTGCGGCAACTCGAAGGCGGAATGATCAGGATCATCGCGGCTGGCGCCGAGCAGAAAGGATCCCTTGGCCAGGACGCGCATAACCGGCGTGCTCTTGCCGTCACGGAACAATGTACCCGCCGGGGTGGATGGCGTGATGAATGCGCCATCATAGATAGGCTCGCCGGAACGAAAAGTTCCTAGGGTATCGCGATACGTATTGGAGGTCGATTGCGAAGCAAGCCCCAGCGGCCCATCGCCGCTCCCGGGCTTGTTCGTTACAAGATCGGTAATCCAGGCCAGGAGTTTGCGCCACTGCCGGTCAGCGCGGTCGCCCTTCCATCCCGAAAGGTTCACGGTTTGCGTCAGCGTGAAGGCGATGGGAACGGTACAAGGCTCAATCAAAGCCGGAACAAGTTTTTGGCGCTCTTTTGCAAAGTGCGCTTCGGTACGTACCCAGTCGGAAGCTACCGAGCGCGGCGACCACAGCACCGCGACGGCTGATGCTGCCGCGATTGCCTGCTCTATCTCCACATCCCAGGCTTGGCGCGGCGTGATTCCGTCATCCCACCACACGGAAATTCCGCTTTCGGTAAGCGCCTGAACAATAGGCCGCGCAAACTCAATGTCTTCCCGCTTATAACTCACAAAGACATCGGCCATTGTCAAATTCTCCCAGGCTTATATCCGGGAAAACATGGTATCATTCCTCCAATCTCGAAGGCTAAGACTGAGAGATTTTCGTGATACCAGACGCATTAACGCCCCTACCCGACGAGTTCCTTTGTTCGCTCAGGCATCCCATTCAGCCGAGACGCTTTGCTCTTGCCCTGTTTTTTGCTCTAATTCTCTTTCCGCTCATCGCAATCGGTCTGGCAGCCGGCACGCTCGTGCTCATCGTGCCGTTTTTTGGGTTTTTGATCTGGCTCAGCGGAAGAGTCTTTTACTCGAATTTCCTGGGTAACAGCATCCTCGTCTCCGAGCTGAATTATCCTCGCATTCACCGCATTGGCGAAGAACTTCGGATCATGATCGGTTACACGAAGCCGGTAGATATCTTCGTTTACGAACAGGGAAGCTTTAACGCCTCTCTTATGAAGTTCTTCTTTTACCGGCGCGCAGTCTTTTTGAATTCGGAACTGCTGGAAGCAGGCGTGACAGATGATGAACTGCGCTGGTTAATCGGAAGGTTCGTGGGATATCTGTGGGCGCGCAAGAAGGCCGGTTTCTGGGGCTGGAGCATTCGGGCAGCTGAGACCTTGCTGGTCTTCAACCTGTTCCTGATGCCCTACGAGCGCGGACTCAACTACACAGGCGATAGGATCGCGCTTGCGGTCATCGGCGGGGACGTTTCCAGCGCCATCGCGGCGATGCAGAAAATATTCGTCGGCCGCCAATTAGGCTACTCGGTTAATCCCAATGGAATTGTGGATCAGCATAGGCGCGTCAAGGGCTCTATCTTTGCGTTGCTTGCCCGTCTCGCCTCCGCTTTCCCGCACATGACGGCACGCTATGTCGATCTAATCGAATTCGCCAAGCAGCGATATCCGGCGCAGTTCGAACGCTTCGATGCGGCAAACCCGGGGTTACCTCCGGACCTTCCGCATCTGATCGCTTTGCCGAATGCGGCAGCCGTGCGTCCCGGCAGTAGCGACCCTGTGTGGGGAAGCCTCGCCGCTGCCGTCTTTGTGACTGCAGGAATAACGCTCATTACCTTTCTTACCTTCAAAGTGATCGTGCCGCAGCTAAAAAATCAGGGGTCGGCGGCGTCGGCAGCGAACGTGACGCCGATATCGACGGCGAGTATCACAGGGCCCGCCCCAAGCCGCGAACAGCCGCCGGCAGCTCAAACGGCTGGCGTTGCGGCCCCTTCGGTCCTGCCTTACACTTCGATTGCAGGTGGGTTCAGCGTCCTGTTCCCCGATACGCCGGCTGAAAAGACCGATCAGATTAGTTTAAGCGGCGGCGGGACGGCGCCCTTCTTCGAAGTTACGTATCACGGTACCGGTTACGCTTACCTGGTGATGTACTACGACGATCCCGCGGTAGATTCGGCCGCTGAACCCCAACCTGTGTTGGAACGCCTTCGCGACGCCTTTGTGCAGGAGATCAAAGGTACACTAGCTAGCGATGAACCGTTGAACTTAGGCGGCGCGCCGGACGCTATCCCAGGTCGAGCTTCTACAATAGTCGGGGCAAAGGGAACTGCCTACAACCTGCACATCTTCCTTAACGGCCATCGCGTCTACCAGGTCGTGACCGTGAGCAGTTCGAATAGCTCTGCATCTGATCCCGAGCGTTTCCTGGCCTCGTTCAAGGTTCTTTGAAGCGCGGTCGGTTGGAGTAGTTTACGGGTGGGACGAGGCTTAGAGTGCTCCAGCTCACGTTGGACTTTGTGGGCTTCGACTTACTCAACCTTACCTTGGCGCCGATCAAGACCGACAGCATCATTGTGATCAGAAAAGGTCCCGGAAGCTACAGCGCCCACAGTACTTTTCGCTTGGGGCGAGTTTCGGCAAGTCCTTTCTAAATCGCAAAATATTCCCGACAAACCACGGCAGCTTCGCTAAACTAGCATTTCCAATGCGTAGTTTATTAGCTGTCCCTCTTCTCGTTTCAGCCGTTTTCGCCGGCGCCGCTTTCGGTCAGGCCACCAAGTCGGAAGCAGTCGACCAGAAGCGCGAAGCACAACAACAGTCCGAAAATAAACCGGACGAAAAAGAGAAAAAAGAAGAGCAGGGGATGCAGTACCGCATGATCGGCCCGTTTCGGGGCGGCCGGTCATTGACAGCGTCCGGCATCGCTGGCGATCCCACCACCTGGTATTTCGGTTCCACCGGTGGCGGCGTCTGGAAATCCACGGACGGCGCTATCACCTGGAAGCCCATCTTTGAACATGAGCACGCTTCTTCCATCGGTAGCCTGGCGGTGGCCGCGTCCGATCCGAACATTATCTATGTCGGTACCGGAGAGGCTTGCGTTAGAGGAAATCTGGCGCAAGGCGACGGCATCTACAAATCCCTCGACGCGGGTAAAACCTGGAAGAACGTCGGCCTGAAAGATTCGCGTGCCGTGGGCAAGCTGATCATTCACCCCACAAATCCGGACATCGTCTTCGTTGCCGCTCTCGGCCATCCCTATGGCCCCAATCAGGAGCGCGGGGTCTTCCGCACCACTGACGGCGGCAAGACGTGGCAGAAGGTTCTCTTTGTCGACGAAAACACCGGCGCAGTCGACGTCACCTTCGATCCGCGTAATCCCCACATTTTATTCGCGGGCATGTGGCAAGTGCGCCGGCAGCCCTGGACACTCACCAGTGGCGGGCCGGGCAGCGGATCTGTATCGATCCATCGATGGCGGCGACACCTGGAAGAAGCTCAGTGGCGACGGTCTGCCCGAGGGTCCCTACGGAAAAATAGGGGTCGCGGTGGCTGCCAATAGCAGTCGCGTCTACGCGCTCATCGAAGCCAAGGAAGGTGGCCTGTTTCGTTCAGATGACGGCGGCGATGCCTGGCAGCGCATCAACCCGGATGACCGCTTCACCCAGCGTGCCTGGTACTACATGCACATCGTTGCCGATCCCAAAGATCCGAACACGGTCTATATCCTCAACGTAGACTTCCATCGATCCACCGACGGCGGCCGCACCTTCAACAAAATCAAAGTCCCCCACGGCGACAATCACGGCCTCTGGATCGATCCCACAAACACTCGTCGCATGATACAGAGCGACGACGGCGGCGCGACTGTCACATTCGACGGTGGAGAACACTGGACTCAGCAGAACAACCAGCCCACCGCGCAGTTCTATCACGTCATAGCCGACACTCGCTTCCCCTATTACGTCTATGGAGCGCAGCAGGACAACACCACTGTGGCCACAGCCAGCCGCGGATCGGAAGGGGCCATCGGCCGCCAGGATTGGTACACGGTGGGGGGAGGGGAAGCCGGCTACATCGCGCCTGATCCACGCGATCCCCTCATCGTTTTTGCGGGCGATTACCAGGGCAACATAACCCGCTTGGACAAACATAACGGCCAACTCCGGAACATCACTGTTCATCCGGTGCTGAGTGACGGCCGCGGCGCCGCGCAGTTGGAGCATCGCTTCCAATGGACGGCTCCGCTCTTGATCTCGCCACACGATCCAAACGTTGTCTACCATGCGGGAGAAAGGATCTTTGAGACAACCGACGGGGGTACCCACTGGACCGCCATCAGCCCCGATCTCACACGCAACGATAAGAGCAAGCAACAGCCCTCGGGCGGCGCTATCACTATTGATGACACTGGCACTGAATACTACGACACCGTCTTTGCCGTTTCCGAATCGCCCGTCCAGAAGGGGCTCATTTGGGCCGGCACCGATGACGGATTGATCCAAATTACTCGCGACGGCGGGCAGAGTTGGACCAACATCACGCCGAAAGATCTCCCCGAATGGAGCAAAATCAGTCAGATCGATGCTTCCCCGCACGATGCCGGGACTGCTTGGATTGCCGTCGATCGTCATGCCAACGATGACTTAAAGCCCTATATCTACGCCACGACCGACTTCGGCAAAACCTGGAAGACGCTCGTTATCGGCATTCCCGACGGTTCCTTCGTGCGCGCCGTTCGTGAAGATCCGAAGCGCAAAGGCCTGCTGTTCGCCGGGACAGAAACCGGTGTCTTTGTTTCCAACGACGCGGGTCAGCATTGGAAGTCCCTGCAACTAAACCTGCCCACCGTGCCCGTTCACGACCTAGTTATCAAGGACAACGATCTATTGCTAGCAACACACGGACGCGCCTTCTGGATTCTTGACGACATCTCGCCTTTGCGTGAGGCGAACGAGCAAAGCGCGAAAGCCGATCTCTGGCTCTATAATCCGTCTCCCGCTCTACGCGCGCACACTCCATCCGAACCTCCTTCGCTGATCGCCGGCGCGAATCCTCCCGATGGCGCCATCCTCTACGCCTACACGAAAACCAAGCCAAAGCATGCGCAACTCGAAGTTCTCGATAGCAGCGGTAAAGTCATTCGTACGCTCTCGTCAGACGTCGCGCAGCGCCCGGACGAGCAACTCGACCCTGAAGACGAGCAGCCGAAGAAGCAACTGGAGATGAAAGCCGGACTGAATCGGATCGTTTGGGATTTGCGTTATGCAGGCCCCACGCAAGTCAAAGATTATTACCTCTACGAATACAACGAAGCAACCAAGGGTCCGTACGCTTTGCCCGGCCAATACAAAGTCCGTCTAACTGTCGACGGACGTGCCCTGACCGCTCCACTCGAGCTGAGAATGGATCCGCGCGTCAACGTATCCGCGGAAGATCTGCAGCAACAGTTCGCAATGCTGATGTCGATTCGGGAACAATTGGACCGAGTCTACGATCTGTCGAACGAGATCATCGATGTTCGCAAGCAGATAGCCGATTTGAAGCAGCGGCTGGACGCTCAGAGCGCAAAGAGCGTTCTAGTGGAAGCACAAGCTCTGGACGAACGTTTAGGCGCCCTCCAGGACAAGTTGATCAATCTGAAAGTTCGCGCAAACGAAGACTCATTGCGCTACGGTCTGGGCGTTGACGGTGATCTCGCCGATCTGTCTATCATCGTCGGCGGCGACGCCGATGCCGTTCCCACCGCTTCTTCTGTCGAGCAGTTCCAGAAGATCAAAGCCGAAGTGGACGGGTATGCCAGCCGCTGGACTGCGGTGGTGACAGATGAAATTCCTAAACTGCAACGCGCCGCCGACCAGCAAAATCTTCACTTACTGATCGTGAAGAATCCGCTCTCGAAGCCGGCAAATACACTTCCGTAAGACGGAACAATTTCCCAGTCGGGCGACACGAACCTTCCCGCGCGGTCACCACTCCCCTGCGGCCTTACTGGAGTCCACGTAAGTTCTGGCCCAAAGCGCCACCTGCAACTGCAACGACTTGCACCAGGCACGATGCATTCCCTCGACTTCCGCGGGAGCATGCCCTTTCGCGGCCAGATATAGCTTGATCGTTTCGTTCATCACTGCAACGAAGGCAATGATGTCGCGTAGCGGCACGTAGGGCGTAGATCTAACGCCGTCTACCTGGTTCTTTTTCAAACTCGTGTGCCGCAGGGCAATCTCCTGTTGATAGTTGATCCAATCCTGATCGTAGGGCCGGAAACAGGTGTCAAGAATCCATTGCTCAAAACGGAGACCGCTCTGCGCCGAATACTCCGGGATCGCTTGTCCCTCAAGACCGCGAGAGTGTCTGGCCAGGTTCGGGATGTTAGCGATAATCCTGCCGCGCCAATGATCGACTATTTCTTTTGTCTGGTCAGCAAGTACTTCGCCCGCCAGCCGCAGGTACCGCTCATCATCACTAGTGAATCCAACAGTGATTTTCAGGTCTTCCAATTCCTGCAATGAAACAGGGGACGTTCCCACAGCAGCCGTCCCATAAACGTATCCGTGAATCTCTTCAGCGACTTTTCTCATGCACTGTTCTTTCACCTGTACCTGGAACCACAACCGCGAAGCCGTAGAGCGATTCACGGGATTGCACGGTCTCGCCCTTGTCTAATAGCCGTTCTTGAGCCCCCTCACACCTCCCCAACAAGGTTAAAGCCGAACCTCCCCTGCACTCGGCCTTTAACCACAAGGTCGACCCACAGGCCCGCTATATGCTCCAGGTGGGCCGCATTCTTTAGTGGCCCGACATCCTGAGGACGCATCTTTATGTCTGCAATTAGGCCGTGAACAGTGCGTTTCGCTTCCGCGTCGTCCCCACAGTAGAGGATGTCAAAAGTAGGATCGCCATACAAAGCCGCCCCGATCGTACTGAAAGCTTTAACCACTCTCGCTCCTGGAGCCCACTTCGCGACTTGCTGCCCCCCGCTGCCGCTTTCCGGCACGATGACGCTCAGGTCGCTATTCAAAGGGTTGGTCGCATCAACCAGAATTTTCCCCTCCCAGGAAGCAATTCCGCGCAGTGTCTCTTCCACCGCCGGCCAAGGTAGCGCCAGCACCGTGATTTGGGCCGACTCCACGGCGTCGCGTGGCGGCAGAACCGTTGCGCCCAATGCCTTCGCATCCTTCTCTCTTGCGCTGCCGCTGCGCAATCCCACGGTTAAAGAGTGACCGGCGGCGCTCCAAAGACGCACAAGCTGACTGCCCACATTACCGAAACCAAGGATAGAAATCTCCATATCTTGATCATTACCTATGCGTCGATCACAAATTTACAAAACTTTTCTGAGGCTCATCCCGCCCTGTGTTCCCAATAACTTACACTCCTAGACGATCCTCGACCCCCCTGCATCGCCTCATCCGCGGGTCTATCCTCCAATCGGGCGTGACACCACGCCTGACAAGAAGGAGAAATCCCATGACCGAAAGACAGCAGCGTCGCCTGCAACAGAAAATCGCTCGCAAAGCCCAGAAGCTCGAACAGCGCAGTAACAATAACCAACCGCTGCCCCAACAACCCATTTCAGAGCGGAAGCTCGCAGCTAATCGCGCTAACGCACAACTCTCGTGTGGTCCAACCAGCACCACAGGCAAGCAGATCGTATCGCAGAATCGGACTCGTCACGGTTTGACAGGAGATTTCCATGTTATGACGAACGAGTGCCAGGCCGATTTTGACCACCTTACCGATACTCTAATCCGCGAATACGCGCCCGCCGACGAGACCGAAGCGCAATTCATTCACCAGATGTCCGAAGCTCTCTGGCTATCGAATCGTTCCGTGCGCCTGCAGGATAGCTGCCTTGTCGCGCTCGAATCCGGCGATGAAGAACAAAAGCGCATCGCCCGCAAGGACCTCGCACTCTTCCTGCGTTACCAGTCCGCGCACGAGCGCGCCTTCGTCCGCTACTCAACCGAGCTCCGAAAGCGAAGAAACGAAAGACGCCGAGTCGAGCGTGGGTTTGAATCGCAAAAAGCCCGCGAAGGGCAGGAAACTAGGCGAAAAGTTCAGTTCGAATTCCGGCAAGCAGCCGAAAATCGCAAGCAGGAGCGCCACGAAGCGCATATCCGCCTCACTGCGGCCAAGCGCGAACGTCTCGAAGCGCCCAAAAATGCAGCGGCAGCCGCCGCGTGAACCCCCAGAAGCCAGAATCGCGGGGAGAGTAGAATTGTCCCAGCCCTCAAAATGCGCGTATTCGTATGTTGCCTTGCATTTTCGGCCACCCTTACGTCCCTTTGTGCGCAAACTCCCCAGAATGCCCCGGAGATGAGCTCGCATGACGCGGCTCCCAATTTTACGACGCGGGTGAATTTGGTGCTAGTGCCCGTGGTCGTCAGAGATCGAAATGGCAAAGCGATCGGCAGTCTCACTAAGGACGACTTCCGTCTGTTCGACAAGAGCAAGCCGCAAGTCATCGCGCGTTTCTCGATCGAATCCACGAATCATCCAACCACGAACACCGCCGAAACCTCGAACCCATCCGCCGAGTCCGGAAACGTCTCAAATGCCTCTACTATTCCCGAGCGCTACGTCGCCTACGTCTTCGACGATTTGAATATCACCTTCGCCGATCTCGCTCGCGTCCAGCAAGCCGCAAAAAAACATTTCGCCGAACATCTGCAGCCGTCCGATCGCGCCGGTATCTTCTCCACTTCGGGTCAGAACACACTCGATTTCACCAGCGACCGAGCCAAGCTGGAAGACGCATTGATGCGCATTCGTCCCAAGCCCATGTTTGGCGTTACGCCCAATCAATGCCCTGATCTCAACTACTACATGGCCGATGCGATTCAAAACAAGAATGATCAGATGGCCTTGAGCGTAGAAATCCAAGAGACCATCGTCTGCGCGCGACTCGATCCCAGCGCAACGTCGGCCGCCCAGCAAATGGTTCTCTCCGCGGCGTCACAAGTGCTGGGTATGTCTGAGCAGGGGACGCGCATCACGCTTGGTGTTTTGAAAGACGTAGTGCGCCGCATGAGCGCTATGCCCGGGCAGCGGCTTGTCGTGATCGCCTCGCCCGGCTTTCTTACGCTCACCTCCGAATCGCTGCAACTGAAGACCGACATTTTGGATCGTGCCGCGCGCGAGAACGTGGTTATCAGTTCTGTCGACGCGCGTGGCCTCTACACGGACTCGACCTACGACGCAAGCAAGCAAGGATCGTCCTCTGCCCAAGCGCAGATCTTGCAATCCCAATACGATCGTCAGGCTGCATCGGCCCAGGCCGACGTCCTAGCTGAACTCGCCGACGGCACCGGCGGCAGTTTCTTCCAAAACAACAACGATCTTCTGGCAGGCCTGAATCGCGTCGCCTCTGCGCCTGAATACGTCTATCTGCTGGGCTTCACGCCACAGAACTTGAAAGCCGATGGAAGCTTTCACAAGTTGAAAATCTCGTTGGTCAATGACAAGGGCCTTGCCGTGCAAGCGCGCCGCGGCTACTTTGCGCCCAAACATCCGAACAACCCGGAAGACCTGGCCAAAAGCGACATCGAAGATGCGGTCTTTTCACGTGAAGAGATGCACGATCTTCCAATAGATCTGCACACGCAATTCTTTAAGCCCAATCCGGCCGACGCCAAACTGACCATTCTCGCCAAAGTTGACTTGAAGCACTTGCGCTTCAAGAAGGCAGAAGGCCGCAATGAGAACAACCTCACGGTGGTCGCGGTGATTTTCGATCGCGATGGCAAGTACATTTCGGGTCAGACTAAGACCATAGAAATGAAGTTGAAGGATGAAACTCTCGACCGGCTTAGCTCCGGCATAACTGTGAAGTCGATCTTCGATCTCAAGCCGGGAGTCTATATGGTCCGGCTCGTGGTGCGTGATACCGAAGGACAGATGATGGCCGCCACGAACGGCGCAGTGGACATTCCTTGAAAGGTGTAGACATGCGAATCTCTCTTTGCATCCTGATACTCATGAGCGCGCTTCAGGTCGGCGCGCAAGATACCGGTGGCCCGGTTATTAAGTCGGAAAAGCGCCTGGTCTTGGTGGATGCAATCGTCGCCGACAAGAAAGGCAACTACATCCGCGATCTCACCGCGAAAGATTTCCGCGTCTGGGAAGACAGGAAGGAGCAGGACATTGAGAGCTTCTCTTTCGAAGCGGGAGCTTCCGGGCCCAACGCGCAGAAGCGCTATTTGGTCTTGTTCTTCGATAACTCCACTATGCAGTTCGGTGAGCAGGCGCAAGCGCGCAAAGCCGCTCAGCAATTTATAGACACAAATGCCGGTCCTAATAAGGAAGTGGCGGTTGTCAACTTCGGAGGAAGTCTGCAGATCGCTCAGAACTTCACTGAAGATTCCGAGCGCCTGAAGCAAGCCATTTCCGGCGTGAAATTCTCTTCCGTCTCGCCAAATGGCGATACGGGCATGGGGAATGCGCAACTCAGCCGCGCTGTTGCGGATTTCGGCGCCCGCGATGTCCTGCTTGCCCTGCGCACTTTGGCCAAGAGCCTCGGCTCGGTACCCGGCCGCAAGACTCTGGTCTTCCTAAGCTCGGGATTTCCTCTGAGCAATGAACTTCGCTCCGAACTCACAGCCGTCATAGACGTCTGCAACAAAAACAACGTCGCCATCTACCCCATCGATGTCCGCGGCCTGGTCGCCGCCGCCCGCCTCACGCCGCCCAATCCCCCCAATCCCCCCAATTCCGTGACAGTCACCATGATTCCTCATCTCGTCACCGCCTCATACGTCACTCAACGCGGCACCGGCGGATCAGTCGGCTCAACTCCTGTGCGAAGCAGCAGCGGAACTCGCGGCGGGACGACAGCCGGCAGTGCCAACCGCGGAAATGTTCCTTCCACGTCCAGCTCGTCAAATCGCGGCAACAATCCCGCGTTCAATCCGCTCATGAATCCAAACAGTCCGTTCAATCAGGCGCGCTCCATCATGCCCACCATCCCGAATGTCAACGGGAATCAGGAAGTGCTCTACGACCTGGCCAACGGCACCGGCGGCTTCGTCATCGTGAACACAAACGATCTCCTCGCCGGCTTGCAAAAAATCGGTCATGAGCAGGATGCCTACTACGTGCTTGGTTACACGCCCTCCGAATCGAAAGAAGGTAGTTGTCATGAGCTCAAAGTAAAGGTCGATCGTGGCGGTACCGAGGTTCGAGCGCGCAGCGGTTACTGCACCACCAAGCCTGTCGATCTGTTGGCCGGCAGCGCAGTGGAACACGATCTCGAAAATAGAGCTGCTGCGGCCGCGCCCGGCAATGTCAAAGCGTCTATGAAACTTCCGTTCTTCTATACGTCGTCCAACACGGCACGCGTGAATGTCGCGATGGACATCCCAGCGGATTCACTGCAATTCGAAAAGCAGAAAGGCAAGCAGCACTCCGAGATGAATGTGCTCGGCATTGTGACTGATCAGCAAGGCTCCGTCGCCGCGCGCTTCAGTGATAACGTCAAGCTCAATTTCGAAAACAAGAAGGAAGTCGAAGAGTTCCAGGAAAATCCGATGCACTACCAGACGCAATTCGACATTGCAGCCGGCAACTATCAGGTGAAGGTGGTCTTCAGCTCCGGCGGTCAAGGTTTTGGCAAGCTGGAAACCCCGCTCAGCATCGATGCTTACGACAATTCGAAGTTCGGCATCAGTTCAGTTGCCTTGAGCCGTGAGTTGCACAAAATGTCCGACCTCGACGTCAATCTGGACGCAACTCTGCTTGAAGGTCACACGCCGCTGGTCAGTCAGGGCATGGAAATCATCCCCGCAGGTTCAAGTACATTCGGAAAATCAGGTCCCGCGGTCGCCTATCTCGAGGTCTACGAGCCTCTGCTCCAGCAGACGCAAGGCAGCGGCTTCAATGTAGGCGTGGACATGCGCGTTGTCGATCAGAAGACCGGACAGCCGAAGCTCGACACCGGATTTATGCCGCTTGCAAGCTACATGAAATCCGGCAATCCCATGATTCCGGTCGGCATGCGGCTACCAGTCGACAAATTGGATCCAGGTTCGTACCGCCTCGAATTTCAGGCCAAGGATACAGCCGGAAACGTATCCAGGTTGCGCTCCACTGACTTCGAAGTCAGATAGGCAGACTGCTTGTAAGTTCCGCGTCGGCGCGGTAGAGCGACCAGTGCTCGATATGACTAATCGAGCTATCTGGAATCAGATCCCCCAGCGGACCGAGAGTCTCGACCTCTAGAAATTCGTGATTCGTAAATAGCTCAAGCGAACAGTGAAAGTCGGGATAAGGGGCATTCGTCGTCGCCGTGTAGCGTTTGCGAAACACCGTCGATCCCAGGACGTACTCGCACGAAGTCTGCGGATGGAACATCCCCGCCTTCTGCGGCGTAGTGGCAGTTTCGTCGCTCCGCAGCATCAGGTGCGTACTGGTGAATCGCCAGCGCGGATCTGAAAAATCCGTGTACGCCCACATCGTCAATGGATTCGTCGGCAGCAGAACTTCTTCGTGACTGGCGCGCGGAGGAAATGGCGCAATCGCAACTCCGCCCGGCGCCATTACGGTCAAAGCCCAGGGTGCGAAGCGCCGCGCCTTCGGTCCGTCATTCTCAATCTGGTGTGAGATGGTAACCTCGCCCTCCGTCGACATCGTGATAGAGATCTGCTTGCGCAGGCCAGTCTCCGGTTCTCTCTCGGCCCGCAGCGTGAGAGTGTCCGCTGTCATCGTGACTTGGACCGCGCTATTGTCCAGCGCGTAAGTGTCCGGAATCACCTCGGGCGCAATCCAAAGGCGATGGCCGCCGCGGATCTGCCAGTAAGCTTCGCCCGATTTACCCGCCTGCGCGTCGAAGACTTTGAACAGGTTACGCTCCCCCACAAAGCCGCAACGAATGATGCGCGGACCGACATCGCTGGTCACAATCAACTCCACCGCGCCGTTGCTGACTCGATAGCAGTTCGGCCATCCGGCGAATTCAACCTTTTCTATCTTGACGCTAGGCATGATGGTTTACTTAACCGCAAGGATAGCGTCTACCGGCAGACCAGTACGGTGAAAGCGAATATCCGAGAAGCCGGCAGTTTCAAGCAGCGCCCGATATTCAGCTTCTGTGCGCTCTCGCCCATCGGTGCAGACCAGCATGTTCAAGTCTTGCATCAGTGTATAGACTGGTCCGCTTTGATCGTCGTTCATCAGCGTCTCGGCAATCAGCAATCCGCCTCCCGGTTCCAGCGCGCCGCTTATCTTTGCAAGCAGAGCCACTATCTTGCTCTCATCCCAGTCATGCAGAATTCGGCCCAAACTGTATAGATCGCCGGACGGAAGAGCCTGCTGAAAGAAGTCGCCCGCGACGAACTCCACCCGATCGGCAACTGAACTACCTTTTATATAGGGATGTGCAAAGCGCTCAACCTTCGGCAAGTCGAGCACGGTCGCGCGCAGACTCGGATACGCCTCGCAAGCCGCAATCGCCAGATGACCGGTAGCGCCTCCCAAATCAACTAGATGCTCAAACCGGCTGAGATCAAACGCACGCACAATCACGCGCGACCCCATCTGACCGAGTCCATGCATCCCTCCCAGAAAACTGGCCGCCGCTGCATCGTTGCGGAAGTAGTGATCGAACAGAGCATCGCGGCTACCGAACGTCTGAGTCCATCGGTTCGTACCTTCACGCACCGCATCGTCGAGGTGCGACCAAAGCAGGAATAGCGATTCGTCCGAATAACGAATGTAGCCCGCCAGCGTGTCAGCCGACTCGCTCACCAGATAGCGTGAAGTCGCTGGCGTATTGTGGTAGGTCTCGCCTTCGCGCCGCAACAGCTTCAAACCCACACAGCCATTCAGCAGCCGTTTCAGCGCGCCAGGATTCAGGTTCAGATCAAAAGCCAGTTCGTCGCCCGTGCGCGGTTCCTCTTCCAGTTGATCGAAGATGCCCAAGCGCACCGCCGTGAACATTGCCTTCGAGCGGCGGAACGCCTCAACCAAATCGAGTATGCCTGCTGGATCACCGTGAACTCTCATGCGAAGTGATCAAACCCTTTCACGCGAAGCCGCTTGCCCGACATCCTTATTTCTCCGGGTTTTCCTTCGCGAATCGTCCCAATCCGGATTCCTCGATTCTTTCGTGGCGGAGCCGTGAACAACAGTTCGTAGTCCTCGCCCGCATAGAGAGCGTCGTCGAGGCTCGCGCCTTCATCAACCGGAACGTGATCGAGCTCCGCGCTGACCCCTGACTCCAGACATAGACGATGTAGATCAATCACTAGGCCATCGCTGATGTCGATTGCAGCTTCGACGCCAGAGCGCCTCAACGCTATTCCTTCAGTAACGCGAGGCTCCGGTCGTCGTGTTTGACGGCCAAGCTGACCAGTCACGTAAATCCCATCACCCGGTTTCGCAGCGCTACGCAGCATCGCTTTCCCGCGCGGCACGCGCCCGCAACACATCACGTCCGCGATGACTTTATCAAACCGCGACAGATCTCCCCCCGCTAAGGCAACCTTGTATCGTTTCGCAAGCGCCAACAGACCTTTGTAGAATCCGTCTATCCACCTGCCGGCGAGTTCACCTGGAACCGCCAGCGATACCAGGCAAAAAACTGGTTCACTCCCCATCGCAGCCAGATCCGACAAGCTACGCGCTAAGGCTTTGTGCCCCACATCCGCTGCGCTGTAAGCATCCAACGTGAAGTGCCTGCCTTCGAGCACAAAGTCAGTCGTGAAAACCAGATCCTTGTTAGCTCGCGGGCGCATAATGGCGCAGTCGTCGCCGATGCCGCGAATGATGGATGCTTGCTGACTGCCGGACGCCAGCTTGCGAATGCGTGCGACGATGTCAACTTCACGCATTGTTGGCTGCGAGAACTAAGCCGGCCGGCAGTTCTTCGCCGAAGGCTCGTCCTGCCGCTTCCAGACCCGTATCTTCGCCCGCCAGTTCACGCAGCAGTTCGGCGGCTTTCGGGCTGGCTTCGCAGGCGCGCCGAACCGTTTCGACTGTGGCGGGCGGCAGATCACGAGCCGCATCGCCGGTCACCTGCGCCATACGAACCACGGCATCCAGCAGGGAAGGCGTATGCGCAAGCCGCAGCAACGCCTCGATCCATCGCGCGACAATCGACGGCGAGACGACAAGATTGATAGGTCCACTGAACAACTTGCGCGCGCCCAGACGCGACAACGACCATACTCCCGCTTCCACCATTTCGCCCCGCTTTACCGAGTCAAGCAGCGCATCGCCCAGCTGAACCTTCGTTTGCTGCGGCAACAATTCCAGACTCGCAGCGGTACGCCACATCTCTCGATAAAGGCTCTGATTCAAGCGCTGTTTCCGTTTTTGCTTTGGCAACAACACAGGTGACAAGCGCTGGAAGATGTCGCCCTGCTGATTCCGATTCAGACCTCCCGCAATGCGCCCGCAGAAGATCCACCACTCCTGCTCATTCTGAACTTGGTTGCCGAAAACGATGCCGGAAGAATAGACGCGCCGCGCCTGCTCAATGCGAAAATCATCACCGGTGAATCCAAATCCCGGGCGCAAACACAACCCCGTGAGATTCAACCAGCGCGCCTCGTAGTGCGCGTTCTTGCGCCGCCCATCCGCCAGCGCCAGCAGCTTGTCCGCAAGTGCGCGTATGGCCGGCAGCGGCCACGACAGACGGCCTAATCCGAGCGCCTGTTCGAGTCGCGCGGGCAATTGCTCGGGCGGGAATGGTGATGCTGATTTAGCGAACGTCAGCTCGACGAGTGCTTCCGCATTTGCCTGTGCTTCTGCACTGACTACGGCGCTGGACCGCACGCCGGAAGCAGCCGCAGGCGCAGCTTCCCCATCGGCAGTTTTACGCAACTGGAACTGCAATCGCCAGCGATGTTCGCTTACTTTCGAATCCGCCCAGGCCTCGAGCGTTCCCACTTCGCTCAAGTCGTGCGCCGAGCGTCACCGGAACGCGCCGCTCCCCGCCTTTGCCGAATCGAATCACCGCGCGCAACGGCATGTGCAGCCTGGGATCGCTGGCCGGGTTGAGCAGATCTTCGGTCGGAGAAAACCCGACCACATCGCCTGCGGCATCCTCCGTCCGGCCTAACGAACTGTACAGCCGAAACGCCACTGGCGTGTTGGCCAGCAGCTCTAATTCCGGCTGCTCCAGCTTGATCTCTTGTCCCTCTTCAGTTCCGCGCGGCACCAGGCACACGGTCTGAATAGAAGATAACCCGCTGTCTTGCAGCCCGATGTAATACGCACGCGGCAAACCGCCGCGCACCAGCACGCCCGCGCCGGACGCACGCACGTATGAGTAATACGCGGCGCCGACTGCCACGGCAAGGTCGAGATCGTGATTTTCAAACAGCAGCGGCCTGCGTCCGAACCACTGCTCGACGACATCGCGTACTCGCTCCCGAAACACCTGCGGAATGAAGAAGCCGCCGTTGAACAGAATGGCATCAACACCTTTCTCCGCCGCCGGTGAGTGATGCAGAAATTCAGCTAGATGCCGGGTGATTGCCGGATCGGAGACATATGGCAAGCCCAGCTCGCGAAACACGCTCTGCTTCTCCTGCTGCGGAACATCCGTTAGAGCGCAAGCTGGCAGGAATCCACCCAGCGACAACTCAAGCACTTCATCTCGCGTAATCGTCGTCTTCAGCGTGCCGCCGATCAATGCCGATCCCGCGCCCACAACCGTCACGTCGACCGAAGCTGGACCGCCTTCCGCGAGCAGTTGTTCCTTCGCTGCCGAACATTGCCGGCGCAACGCACTCCGTTGCCGCAGCGACAAGCTTTTCCCCAGCTTCGATTCAGCCAGCCAGGAAATCGTCAGATCGAGATTGTCACCACCTAATAGCAGATGTCTGCCGACTGTAGTTCGCGTGAACTGAACACGATCTCCTTCGCGGTCCACGCGAACTAGGGTGAAATCGCTTGTTCCGCCGCCTACGTCGCAGACGAGAACCAACTGCCCATTGAACAACTCTTTGTTCGATCTCGCCAAATGACTCGATATCCAGGCATAGAAAGCTGCCGCAGGTTCCTCCAGCAACGTGAGGTTCTCAATGCCGGCGTCCCGCGCCGCCTGTACCGTCAGCTCACGCGCTTCTTCGTCAAAACTCGCCGGCACCGTAACGACCACTTGCTGCGCCGATAGCGGAGTGCCTTTGAGCCGCTCCCACGCATCGCGCAAGTGTGCGAGATAGCGCGTCGAGGCTTCTACAGGAGAAAGAATCCGGCCTTCTTCCTGCGAGTCCCACGGCAGAATCTTGGCGGTGCGGTCCACTTCAGAGTTCGACAGCCACGACTTCGCCGAATGCACCGTTTTCGTCGGCACCAATGCGCCTTGATCGCGCGCGTATGCGCCAACTATCGGTGGTTCGCTGAGATAGAGAAATGAAGGCAGCGTTCGGAGTGCCGCACTGCGATTAGCTTCTACCTGCTGCTCAATCGGCAGCACATGAATGGGTGGAAAATCCGCTTCAGCGGCTTCTTGCGGATCGACGTAGGCGAGCGCGGAATTAGTCGTCCCTAGATCGATTCCGACATTCATGCAGCCGCCGCAGCGCGTTCGCGAACGTTGAACTCCAGCTTCCAGCGCCGGCCATCCGCAGCCACGCACCAGAGTTCTAACATGCCGGTTTCAGTGACACTGCTTTCGAGCGTGACGGGCACAACTTCTTCTCGCTCGCCATCTTTCGCCGGCAACAAGACTTCGATAGGCGCAAGCTCTTCGAGATCGTCCTGGATGTCTTCGATTAACGCACCGGGCGCATCGTTCTTGCGCGCCAGCGAAGAGAAGAAGCGAAACTCCGCCGGCTCGCCGACCACCAGCGCAAAGCGCCGCTGCGGCAGCTCCACTTTGCTGCCTTCTTCCAACCCAAACGGCACCACCGTGAGCGCCTTCATCGGAGCAGGCAAACCCGGCACAGCCGGTAGCGAGCTTTCAATGCCGACGTAGTAAGTCCGTGGAACGCCGCCGCGGATACGAACGCCTTTTCCAGTTTTCGCCAGTCCGTAGTATGCCGCGCCGTATGCGACGGCATGCATCAGATCCGCCTGCTTCGACTCGTTGTGCAGTTCAACAACCGGCTGTCCCTGCCAGCTATTCACAACCTCGAACAGGCGGCGCTCGATAGCTCCGGCTTGCAAGACACCACCGTTCAAAAGTACGTGCGTGGGTTGTGCGTTTCCAGCTTGCCGCAAGAATTGCGCCAAGTGCTTTGTGACTGCCGGATCGGCTGCGTAGTTGAGGCCAACTTCCATCAGTGCAGCCCGCCGCTGACGTTGCGGAGCTGCATCGGACAACACCGCCGGGAAGAATCCATCAACCAGAAGATTTCGGACTTCGTCGCGCGTGATTTTGCCGCGAATGGTTCCACCAACCAGACCGGTTCCACGGCCTAGAATCGTGAGCGGCTGTTCCTTCAGCGCATCCGCGGCATTCGACAGCAACAATTCCTTCGCGGCCCGGCACTGCTGCCATAGCGAATGAAACTGCATGGCATCCAGCTTCATGCCTTTTTGCGCGAACTGTTGTTCGGCGTAGCGCGCAAGAGCCAGATCCATGTTGTCGCCGCCCAAGAGAAGGTGTTCGCCAACCGCAACACGCTCAAGCTGCAACTCGCCGCCCTTTTCGGTCACCGAAATCAAGGTGAAATCCGTCGTGCCGCCGCCGATGTCGACAACCAGAATCAGATCGCCTGGCTTCACCTGCTCGCGCCAATCGGGATTGCGTTCGATCCAGGCGTAGAACGCCGCTTGCGGTTCTTCGATGATCGTGACTTCGGGATAACCGGCTTGTTTCGCCGCGCGTTGTGTCAGGTCACGCGCCGCCGCATCGAACGATGCCGGAACCGTGATCAGAACGCTTTGATCTGCCAGCTTCTGTTTGGGATGTTCGGCGTCCCAAGCTGACTTGAGATGAAGCAGATATTGTCGCGAGGCTTCTACCGGCGAAATTTTCTCGATGCCATCAGGCGCGGCGAGCGGCAACAGCGGCTGCGTAGGATCGGCATTCTGATGCGAGAGCCATGACTTCGCCGAACTGACCAGGCGGCTTGCATTCTCGACGCCGCGGACCCGCGCCAATCGACCTGTTATGTAATCCGGCTGCGAATTCCAAGGCAGCGCGAGCGAACCTTCTACAAACTCGTTCGGCCCCGGTATGTATAAGGATGAGGGCAGAAGGTCGAGGGTAGACACCTCGCCCGCGTTGGTCAATTGCGGAACGGGGAACAACTCAACCTTCGATGGGTCGTCAGAATCAGCGCGTGCAAATGCAAGCGCACTGTTGGTGGTCCCGAGATCGATACCGATGATGTAGTCCGGCAACTTACTCGACTTCCAATTCAGCAGGAGCGATCACAGATGGATCTTGCTTTCCGAGCGCAGGGAGATTCACGGACGATGCCGTCCAGCCGCGATGACGCAACGTACCGCCTGGGACTTTGCCGGAAGGCGGAATATTGCCGATGAGCTTGATGCGATTCGGATCGGGCGCCTTGGTTGCGTCCAGCTTTTGATACGTACCTTCCACGCCATCAATGACCGGAGCGAGCGTGACATGACGGTTCAGGCTGGCTTTGCTATCAGCATGCAGAGTGCGAACCGCCGCGCCAATCTGATCGTCGGCGTACGCGCTGATGTCTTCCATAAGAAAGTCGATCAGCCGCGAATCGCGTTGCAGGATGTGCAGCATCTGAAGCGCGCCGTCGCTGGTCTTGATTTTCGGTTGCTCAACCGGCGGAGGCGCGGTCACCGGCTTGACCTTGGTGAACCCGAATTCAGACGCAATGTCTTCCGGCAGAACACCCGAAAAAAGGATGGAAAAGAAGCTGCGAAAAGCAGCCGAAACTCTTGACAATAAAAGCCCTCGTTGAGTCTTCAGGATAACAAGCGGTACCCTGCTTCTAATGCTTTCCACTTGTTTATTGTTGGCCCTGGTCATCCATGTCGACCCATCGCAAAAGCTAGGTCCGATGAAACAGGTCTGGGGATTCTTCGGTTATGACGAGCCGAACTACACGTACACAGCCAACGGCAAGAAGCTGATCGGCGAACTGGCCGCGCTGGCGCCTCAGCCGGTCTACATCCGAACCCATTTTCTATTGGCAACCGGGGACGGTAAACCCGCTCTGAAGTGGGGTTCGACGAACGCGTATACGGAAGATGCGTCGGGAAAGCCGGTGTATGACTGGACGATCGTCGATCGTATTTTCGATACCTACTTGCAAGCTGGGGCAAAGCCTTTCGTCGAAATCGGCTTCATGCCGGAAGCCTTATCGACGCACCCGGAGCCCTACCGGCACGAGTTTCCGAAGTCAAACTACACGGGTTGGACTTATCCGCCGCGCGACTACGACAAGTGGAGCGAACTCGTCTTCCGCTGGGTGGAACATTGCGTCGCAAAATACGGCGCGAGTGAGGTTGCCTCCTGGTATTGGGAGGTGTGGAACGAGCCGGATATTCAATACTGGCACGGCACACCGGAAGAATATGACAAGCTTTACGACTACGCCGTCAAGGCAGTTAAACGGGCATCACCTGCTGCCCATGTCGGCGGGCCAGCGACGACAGGTCCGGGTCCGGAGAAATCGAGCGCTTTCCTGCGGCAGTTTCTGCAGCACTGCGACACCAGCGGCGTGCCTTTGGACTTCATCACTTACCACGCCAAGGGTAAGCCGAGTGTTGTCGACGGGCACGTGCAGATGGGTCTTTCGCAAGAACTGAACAACGTGCAGAAGGGAATCGAGATTATCCGCAGCTTCGCGAAGTTTGCGAATCTGCCGATTGTCCTGAGCGAAGCCGATCCCGAAGGATGTGCCGCTTGCTCGGCCGAACAATTTCCGCAGAATGCGTATCGCAACGGACCACTGTATGCCACTTATACAGCCGCTGCCCTCGACGGCATCTTGAAGTTGGCAGACCAAACACAGGGCAATATCGCGGGCATGCTGACCTGGGCTTTCGAATTCGAGGACCAGCCCTACTTTGCCGGCTTTCGCGATTTGGCTACCAACGGAATCGATAAGCCGATCCTGAACCTGTTTCGCATGCTCGGCTTGATGCACGGCGAACGCGTTCAAACGAGCGATGGGCTGGCTGTTGCCAACGATCACGCGATCTCTTTACTAGTGTGGAACTACGATCCGGACGATGTTCCGGGTCCGTCTAAGCAGATTGATTTGGATGTGGCGGCCCGAAGTGGCGAGCGAGTTTTGATGCGGCATTACCGGATTGATGGCGAGCATAGCAATGCTTATTCGGCATGGCAGAAGATGGGGTCGCCAAGGCAGCCTTCGCCTGAGCAGTACGCCGAGCTAGAACGCGCCGGACAATTGCAACTACTGGGTTCGCCGCGCTGGATTCCAGTGCGCGATGGCAGAATTCAGATCTCTCTCGAGCTGCCGCAAAACTCCGTATCTCTTGTTCAGTTCAGTTGGTGATGTTGTTTCCTGGAAACAATTCGGGGTTTTAGTCATTCACACTTACGTATGGCAACTAAGAAGAAGTCGTCTTCGGGATCAGATCCGAAGTCGAAGAAAAAAGTAAAAAGCAAAATGGAAAAGGTCATGCATGAGTACAAGCATGGCGAGTTGAAATCCGGAGGAAAGAAGAAAGTCAAAAATCCGAAGCAGGCGATCGCGATCGGGTTGAGCGAGGCTCGCAAGTCTGGGGCGAAGATTCCGCCGAATCCGAACGAGAAGAAAGGCGCCGGCTCAAAAAAGAAGAGCACTACGAAAAAGGCAGCATCAAAGAAAGCAACATCTAAGAAGGCAACATCGAAGAAACGTAGCAGCTAACGTTACCCGAACCGCCGCGCGATCATAAGACCTGATGGGCTCAGGTCATGGAAGCTGATTCAAGCGAGCTCCTGGCTGTGCTCAAGCGGTATTGGGGATACACCAGCTTCCGCCCATTGCAGGAGCGCATTGTGCGCAGTGTGCTGGATGGTCACGACGTAGTAGCCGTTATGCCCACCGGCGGCGGCAAATCACTTTGCTATCAACTGCCCGCGGTGCTTAGCGGCCGCACTGCCGTTGTGATCTCTCCGCTCATCTCGCTGATGCAGGATCAAGTTGCGCAGTTGACGCAGATGGGTATTCCCGCTGCATTCGTGAACAGCGCGCTCGCTGCGCGGGAACATTCGGCAGTGCTCGACCGAGCCGCACGCGGTGAGTTCCGGCTGATCTATATCTCGCCGGAGCGGCTGGCGCGAGGCGAAACGGTGGCGTGGCTGCAGCGCCTGCCCTTGGCCTTCTTCGCGATAGACGAGGCACACTGCATTTCCGAATGGGGGCACGAGTTTCGTCCGGAATACCGCCTGTTGAGTAGTTTGCGGGAGAATTTTCCGGAGCGGCCCATCGCAGCTTTTACAGCCAGCGCCACGCGGCGCGTTCGTCACGACACGGTGGCACAACTACGGTTGCGCGATCCCGACAAATACATCAAGAGCTTTCACCGCCCGAATCTGCGCTATGTGGTGAAGCACTGTGAGAATGGCAAGCTCCAGTTACGCCACTTACTCGCCGTGCTAACTGAACACAAAGGCGAGAGCGCCATTGTGTACGCGCCAACTATTGCGCGAGTGGAAGAAACGGTTGATGAATTGCGCGAACAGGGCATCGCAGCTGTCCCCTATCACGGTCAAATGTCTACCGAGCAGCGTCATCGCAACCAGGAAGTCTGGACCTCCGATGAAGTGCGGGTGCTGGTGGGCACGCTTGCTTTCGGGCTCGGCATCGATAAACCGGGCGTGCGCGCAGTCATTCACTTGGCGCTGCCAAAATCCATCGAGCAGTTCTATCAGGAGGCTGGACGAGGCGGGCGCGACGGCATGCCCTGCGACTGCATTCTTCTTTGGCAAAAGAAAGACACTGCGCTGCTCGCGTACTTCATCGGCCAGCTGCAGGATCCCGCGGAGCAGCAGCGTTCCTGGCAGCGGTACCGCGAGATCAAACGATTCGCGGAGGCGCCCGATTGCCGTCACCGGCAGATTTGTCTGCATTTCGGCGAGACTCCGAAATGGCAGAGTTGCGACTCTTGTGATGTTTGTTCGGGGTCGCCGGATTGGCTCCAGGCGGGCGTCGCTCATGTGCCGGCTTCGAGGCCGATTGCGAAAACACCGATGACAGTGGCCACCGCGGAGGAAGCCGATCCGGATTTAGTGGAGTACATGCGAGGTTGGCGCCGTGAGACATCGCGCCAGGAGAACATCCCCGCGTTCATGATCTTGTCCGACGCGAGTTTGCACGATCTGTGCCGAAAGAGGCCGAGTGATTTGTGGGGGTTGAGACAGGTGCACGGAATTGGGGACAAGAAAGCGCAGAGCTACGGTGGAGTGATTTTAGAGGCGCTTAAGAAGTTCGGACGTTAGCCCGAACTGTGCTCACTGTCGTTCGCTGGCTCCGTGTCGAGGTTATCGGTCGTCACCAATAAAAAGCCCGCCCGGCTTGAGACCGGACGGGCGTAATTCTCGAACTGGAAGTGCTTCTTAGTAGTCCATGTCCGGGCCGTGACCGGCCGGAGGACCACCAGCAGCAGACTTCTTCTCAGGGATCTCGGCAATCATCGCTTCGGTGGTCAGCATCAGAGCGCTGATGGAAGCCGCATGCTGCAGAGCAGAGCGAGTTACCTTGGTGGGATCGATGACGCCCGACTTCACCAGATCTTCGAACGCGCCCGTGGCCGCATTGAAGCCGAAATTCGCTTCTTC
Source organism: Terriglobia bacterium (assembly GCA_963758445.1). GTDB lineage: Bacteria > Acidobacteriota > Terriglobia > Bryobacterales > Bryobacteraceae > Bog-105. The sequence continues at coordinate 4,503 of CAVWVR010000016.1, read as the reverse complement.
GCTGGAACGGACTTTCTCGATGATGATGGCGCCTTCGTAACCGGCGTTGCCGGAGATTTGACGCAACGGCTCTTCGGTCGCTTTGCGGATGATGTCAAGGCCGATCTGCTCGTCGCCGTCGCCCTTCATGCCTGCCAGAACCTTGCCAGCACGCAGCAACGCGACGCCGCCGCCAGGAACGATGCCCTCTTCAACGGCTGCACGGGTGGCATGCAGAGCGTCTTCGACACGGGCTTTCTTTTCCTTCATTTCGGTTTCAGTAGCAGCACCAACCTTGATGACTGCAACGCCGCCGGCGAGCTTGGCCAGGCGCTCCTGCAGTTTCTCGCGATCGTAGTCGGAGGTGGTCTCCTCGATCTGATTGCGGAGCTGCTTGATGCGGCCTTCAATCGCCTTCTGGGAACCAGCGCCATCCACCAGGGTGGTATTGTCCTTGTCCACGGTGACGCGCTTCGCACGGCCGAGGTCTTCCAGACGAACGCCTTCCAGCTTAATGCCGGTTTCTTCCATCAAGGCCTTGCCACCGGTGAGGACCGCAATGTCTTCGAGCATCGCTTTACGGCGATCGCCAAAGCCAGGAGCCTTCACGGCGCAAGCATTCAAGGTGCCACGCAGCTTGTTGACAACCAGGGTGGCCAGCGCTTCGCCTTCCACTTCCTCGGCAATCAACAGCAGCGGCTTGCCGGAGCGGGCAATCTGCTCGAGCAGCGGCAGCAGGTCCTTCATGTTGCTGATCTTCTTTTCATGGATCAGGATGTAAGGATCTTCGAGCACCGCTTCCATGCGATCGGGATCACTGACGAAGTAGGGTGACAGATAGCCGCGGTCGAACTGCATACCGTCGACGGTCTGAAGTTCGGTCACCATGGTCTTCGATTCTTCAACCGTGATGACGCCGTCCTTGCCAACCTTCTTCATCGCTTCGGCAATGATGTTGCCGATGGTGGCATCGCCGTTGGCGGAAATGGTGCCAACCTGCGCGATAGCATCCCCGGAAACCGGCTTGGAGAGCTTCTTGACTTCTTCAACAACTGTCTCGACGGCCTTCTCAATACCGCGCTTCAGAGCCATCGGATTGGCGCCGGCGGCAACCGACTTCACGCCTTCGCGGAAGATTGCCTGGGCCAAAATGGTGGCCGTGGTGGTGCCGTCGCCAGCGATGTCGGAGGTCTTCGAAGCAACCTCGCGCACCATCTGGGCGCCCATGTTCTCCAGTGGATCTTTGAGCTCCACTTCCTTCGCGACCGTGACACCGTCCTTGGTGATGGTGGGTCCGCCGAACTTCTTCTCGAGAACTACGTTCCGGCCCTTGGGACCGAGCGTAACCTTTACTGCATCAGCCAACTGGTTGACGCCGCGCAGGATCGCCTGACGCGAATTTTCGCTATAAACAATTTGTTTTGCAGCCATTATTCCTTTGTTCCTCCTCTTTACTTCTTGGCAGACGAACCGTTGGACGAGCCGTTCGAGAACACGCCGAGGATTTCATCCTCACGCATGATCAGGTACTCGTTTCCGTTCAACTTGATGTCGCTGCCCGAATATTTGCCGAACAGAATGCGGTCGCCGACCTCGACATCCATGCTGAGCAGCTTGCCGTCTTCGGTGCGCTTGCCTTTGCCGACGGCTACCACTTCACCCTGCTGCGGCTTTTCCTTCGCTGAATCCGGAATGTAGAGACCGCCTTGCATGGTCTCACCTTCGTCAATCCGTTTAACCACGACGCGGTCGTGTAGCGGACGAATATCCATACTCAAAAACCTCCACTGAACCAAAACTCTAAATTTGGATTGTTGATTGATCGGGCTAATCAGTTGCCCGACCGCCCATGGGTAGTTTTAGCACACTCGGGGTGAGAGTGACAAGCGTGTTTTTTAAGTGTTTTGTTTGCAGCAAGATAGCAAATTGGCACTCCCGAATATGATGGTGCGCCACTCAAGATTCTTTCGGTTGCTTGCAGCGGTGGGCCTACTGCTATCCTTATTCAGGATATTCCCTTTGCCATGCGGCGCCTATCTGTTTTTCTCGCTGTCGCTGCAATCCTAATCTCGGCTGCTGTTGGTTATACTCTCTTCCTTCGGATGGAGAAGGCGCGCCGTGCGCGTGTCCAGGCCACTCCTCCGATCAAGCCCGGTTTGGATGCGATTTCGCCTACTGGTTGGCGCTGGAAAAAGTCCGATCCCGAGACGGGAAAGCCGATCACCATAGCGGAAGCTGAGTCCGCGCAGGCGACGCACGATCCTTCCACTTTCGAGATCCATGGCCTGGCGATGCGGCTGTACGACAAATCCGCGGGTGCTTACACCTATATAAAAAGCGACAAAGCGTTTTTTGACGAAGGGTCAGGATTATTGAAATCCGACGGGCCGGTCACGATCGTGATGAACGTGCCGGCCGATCAGGATGCGGCCAACAAGGACGTGGTGGCGAAGCGAGTTCACGTGGAAACCTCCGGCGTTACGTACGAAACGAAAACGGGTAAGGCCAGCAGCGATCAGCGCGCCATGTTCACCTTCTCCGAAGGAGACGGACAATGCGTCGGGGTGGAATACGATCCAAATAGCAAGACTCTGCACATGAAGTCTCAAATAGCTCTCGATTGGGTCGGCCGCGGTCCGGCAAGCAATAAGATGCACATCGAGACAGGCGACCTGGTCTACAAGCAAGACGAGAACAAGATCTACTTGTCGCCCTGGTCGAAGATGAAACGGCAATCCACCATCGTGCAAGCGCAGACCTCCGTAGTTACGCTTGAGGACGATTACGATGAAGCGCCCTCCGGTAACGGGGCGATCGTTCCGGGCACAAAGAAAACGCATCTGCATCAGATAGACAGCGACCACGCTATCGGCATAGACGACCGCGATGGCCGGCATACGGATTACTCAGCCGACAAGATGACGGCCTTGTTTGACGAGCAAGGAAACCTGGTGAACATCATTGCCGAAAACAATGCGCGGATTGTGGCCAAACAGCAGGATGCACGCAACACCGTGACGGCCAATCGCGCCGATCTTCGCTTCGCTGTCACGCCAAAAGAGACGAATGGCGTCGCGACGCAGGAGAGCGATTTGCATTTAGTTCTTGCGGACGGTAATGCAATTGCGGAATCCGTTCCGCTGCCGCGGCCGGGATTGCAACTTGCCGAGACCCGCATTCTGCACAGTGAGCACCTTGAACTCGAGATGAAGGCGGGCGGAAAAGATATTCAGGAAATCCGGACGTCGTCGAAGGCGCAGCTTGAATTCAAGCCCAATCGCCCGGAGCAATCGCACCGCGTGATTGATGCCTCGCACTTGCGCGTCATTTACGGCGAAGGTAGTTACGTGGATACGTTTCTCGCCGGGAATGCCGCCATTCGCACCGATAAGCCGGTGTCCAACGTGAAGGCATCGGCGGATGCGAAGACAAAGTCGGGTCCGCCTCCGCCCGCGCTCACGTGGAGCGATGAGTTGAAGGCTAAATTTACTCCGAATACGAATCAAGTGGCCACCGTTGAGCAGAACGGACATTTCCGTTACGAAGAGGGCGTCCGCAAAGCCTCATCCGATAAGGCCTTTCTGGAGCAGACAATCAATCGGATGACGCTGAACGGATCAGCGCGAGTGGTGGATGACACCGGATCTGCTTTGGCGGACATGATCGTTATGAATCAGGCGAATGGCGATATGGATGCCAGCGGCCATGTTCTTTCGACGCATGAGCCTGACAAGAATCAGAAACCGGGAACTTCCATGCTGGATGATTCGAAGGCGATGCAAGCGCAGGCGGACCGCATGCAGACGCGCGAGAACAACACCGTAGTCGTCTACCAGGGGCACGTCGTGATGTGGCAGGGCGCGAATAGAACGTCCGCGGAGAAAGTGGAAATCAACCGCGACACGCAATCGCTACATGCGAGTGGAAGCGTGGTCAGCGAGTTAGTCGATAACAAAGCGAGTAGCGGCGACGCACCTTCCAACGGCACGTCAACCAGGGCGGCTAATACCGATCCGCCAATCTTCACTATCATTCGCGCGCCGGAACTGAATTATCGAGATGATACTCGCATTGCGCTCTACACCGGGGGCGTGAAGTTAGTCAGGGAAAAGATGACGGTTGTCTCCGACCAGTTACAAGCCTTTCTCACTCCAAAGACAAAAGATGACTCAGGCCAATCCTCGCTTGACCATGCTATCGCCAGCGGCAAGGTGACAGTCTCACAAGTGATGGCCAATGATCGTACACGCGTTGGAACTGCCGAAAAGTGCGAGTACTTTACGAAGGACAGCAAGGTAGTCTTGAACGGCGGGGCGCCGCAAGTGGTGGATAGTTACAAAGGTCTCACCAAGGGAAACCTACTTACTTACTTCAGCAACGACGACCATTTGATTGTGGAAGGCGAGAAAAAGCAGCTTGCGTACACACGCATGAAGAAGAAGTAAGGTTTCCGCTATTATGATGGAACTGCGGCAACTTATCGGGTTCTGACGCCCGGGTGGCGAAATCGGCAGACGCAAAGGA
>CAVWVR010000015.1:0-4973 GCA_963758445.1 Terriglobia bacterium | reverse complement strand
TTTTTATTATCGAGGGATCGCAGCATTGGTATGCTAGGGCAGCGAGACCGTCGAATGGACTGGTCATTCATACCCATCGCAACACGCATTGAGCGCGCAGGCGCTGATCTGCAAGATCGTGGAAGCGCGCATCAGTCCGACACCCTACATGAAGTGCTACGTTCATGGTCGCGCTGTAGACAGCCTGTGTCGCCGCGTTGTTGAAGAGGTGTTAGTCCACAAGCTCGAAAGGGTTCACTAACTTTATTTCGAGAAGCAACAGCCTAGGCTTACCGCAACACCACCGGATAATACTGCCAATCAAAAGGGACCTGCCGGACTTCCAGCTTGTACTGGCCAGGCCGAAGCGAACCTAGATTGATGTTCACTCGAAATGAGGTAACGCCGTGATCAATTTCTGCCGGCGCCGACTTGGTCAGGATCATACCGTCTGAAGCGGATCGGAGTCGAAACTCGTATTCACCAGCTGGGCTGCCAATCGGCAAGTGCACGGTGAGCGCGTCCCGGCCTCGGTTGAGGTAGTACGGTTTTTTTTCTCCGCCCCCACCCACTGAGCGGCTCATCGATTCAATATCGATGGTCTGCGGATTGTAGGCGAGTTCGGCATTCTGGGGGCGCTTTGATCCGAAGAAGCCCCCGCGATTCGCGAATACTACGACCAGTGCCATGGCGAGGACCGCTGCCGCGATTCCCCACCGCACTACTTCTCGTTTCAGGCGACGCTTCTGAGTTAACGCGCTTTGAAATTCGAGGAACTCGCGATAGCACTCAGAGCAATGTGTAACGTGCTCCCAAACAGGATCACTTTCGGCCGCCTCGGTTAGCGGTCTTGCCGCCAGTGCCTGCAAGGCGATCGTTCCTGGGCAGCCTTTCCTCTCCGGGTTCGGGTATTTGGTGAGAATCTCCTGCTGAAGTCGCCGCTGGACGCGTTCATACTTGGCTTTTGGCGATTCGTCAGGAGGCATTGCTGCCTGACATTATGACAAGCACTGTGCTCTCTGAGGGTTAGAGCGACAGCCCAGCAACGTGGGCCGCCTTCCGCATATGCCGGAAGAACAGTTGCGTAAGCGTATTACGTCTCTTCCCAAATCGGCGAGTGAATTCTTCAGCCGGGCAGCCGCGCAGCATCATTTCGACCATCGCCGCTGCCTCTGTCATTCCCAATTCGATGGCCTTCGCGACAAGCTTTTCGAGAATGTCTTGTACTTCTGTATCCGCAACGAGGTCAAGCTTGGCAGCTAACTGGTCGACGGTTTCGACGAACAGTTCCACATCAGCGCCAGTCCGAGCACGCCGGCTTCCCGCCTTCAGATCTAGCGCGCGCCATTCGGCGCTCTTGTAAACGAGTAGTTCTGGGTTTGTACCAAGGTCGGCTCCCCTCTTGCGAGAGGCTGCGTGGACAACGGATTCAGCTACTTCAGAAACACGGTAAACATCGCCCAGTAGCCGGTGACTCAGTTGCCGTAGCTTGTCCGCAATCGGTGCAACACCAAACTCGATCCAGCCGCGGTGGACAGCATTTCCTTTTTCATCTGTATCGCAGATACAGATCGGCACGACTCTCGGATATAACTTTTCGTCGTAGTCGAAAGGAACTGTGATTATTTCCATGCTCGATAAAGCTCAGAATCAGTAAAATTGCGGCCGTTCTGTCACAATCTTGGCTCGTTGCGGCGTACGGATAGAGGAATCGGAATATTCCCCTAATGCCTGGAAATATAGCACAGCTTTCCGACAAATCAAGCGATTCTGTTTTGGGCCCGCGCGAGCCGCATTTCCTGCGGCTGGAAGCCAAGCTGAAGCGCGAGCTCGGCGAAACGGTACTGCAAGCCTTGGGCTCCGACGACGCGGAAGACATCGTCTTGAATCCCGACTCTTCGCTCTGGGTGAAGCGGATGGGAGCAGGGTTTCAGATGGTTGGCACGATGTCTCCCGCACAATCGGCAAGCCTAATGAACACGATTGCCGCCTGGAAAGGAACCGTCTTAAATCACGATCGGCCGATCCTCGAGACGGAACTGCCCCTTGATGGAAGCCGTTTTGAAGGGATCGTTTCCCCGATTGTTACCAGCCCGGCCTTTGCGATCCGACTCCGCCCGCGACACATCTTCACACTTGAGCAGTATGAAAGTGCCGGGATCATCAGCGAAAAGCGTGACACTCGCAACGGCACACGGGTCCATGCAGACTTTATGGAGCGGGTCCACGGACTCAACCACGCTGATGTGATCCGCGCGGCCATCAAGGCCCGGAAAAACATTCTCGTGGTCGGCGCCACTGGTTCCGGCAAAACGACCCTAATTAACGCGATTCTGGCTGAACTTGCTCACATTGCGCCCGATGATCGGGTCATCTCTATCGAAGACACCACGGAGTTGCAGTGTGCGGTTTCAAACTATGTCGATCTGCGTGCCGCTGGCAACGTTTCCATGCTGGATTGTCTCCGCGCTTGCATGCGGATGAAACCAAGTCGAATTGTCGTCGGCGAGGTTCGCGGTCGCGAGGCGCACGCCATGCTGAAGGCCTGGAACACCGGCCATCCGGGCGGAGCCGCGACAGTTCATGCCAACGATGCGCTCAGCGGCCTACTTCGTCTTGAAAGCCTGGTCGCCGAGGCGACGCCCGCTCCACAGCAGGAGTTGATTGCCGAAGCTGTCGATCTGGTGATCTTCGTTGACCAGGAGCCTAGCCTGCAAGCCGGGCGAAAGGTGAGAGAAGTGATGGTCGTTTCCGGTTATCGGAACGGCCGTTATGAAGTCGAGTACGTCTAAACCAATTTTGGAGGTGTTGTGAATAATTTGAGATTTCGATTGAGCAAGTGCATGATCCGCGCCGTTAGCGGGCGTGCCATGTTGCTCATCCTGATGGCTTATGCCTTCTCAGCCCACGCGAACGCCGCTCCTGCCGGAGCACTTCCCTGGGAAAAACCGATGACCGCGATTGCGACGTCCCTTACTGGCCCGGTAGCTTATGCGATTGGCCTAATCGGCATTGCTATTGCCGGTGGCGCCATGCTTTGGGGCGGAGAGTTGACCGAATTCGGCCGGCGAGCTTGCTCGGTGACACCCAGCACGTCGAGCGCGCGCAAATTGCCCAAACGTCCTCGAATTTCTTCTCCCTGCTGGGCGCGCGACCGACGATCGGCCGTGTATTCGAACGCGGCGAAGATACTAGCGGGCGCAGCGCGGTAGCAGTCATCTCGTACGGCCTATGGCAAGAGCTTTTCGCTGGGGACCAACGTGCATTGGGAGCAACTATTCGCATCAACGGAAAGCCTGCAAAAATAATCGGCGTGGCGCCGCCCGGGTTTGAATTTCCAGCCAAGACCGTACTCTGGAAAGCGGCCGATTATTCAGCGGGAAATAATGGTTGGGCCACGATTGCTCGCTTAAAACCGGGCGTGACTTGGTCCCGAGCGCGCACCGAATTTTTGGCTGATGCGCTGCGGCTGTACCCACATCGGCGCAGAATCGACCTAATAAAGTATCCATCCACGTTGCTCTCGTTGCGCGACCAACTTACTGGCCCCGTGAAGAACGCTTCCCTGCTCCTGATGGCCGGCGTCGGGCTCATCTTGTTGATTGCGTGCACGAATGTCGCGAATCTTCTTCTGGCACGGACTGCCGACCGCGCTTCTGAACTTTCCATTCGATCCGCTATGGGAGCGAGCCGCGCACGGCTGACGCAACAACTACTCACAGAATGTCTGCTGCTTTCCTCCACAGCATCGTTAATAGGTTTCGCGGTTGCTTTCGTGGTGACGTCGATCGTCGTAAAACTGCAACCAGCACCGCTTGGTGCGCAAACGTATTCGATTCTCGATGTCCGCGTGTTTGTATTCGCCGTGGTGCTGGCACTCGGCACGGCGATGCTCTTTGGCGTCTCGCCCTGCTTGAGTATTGGCCGCGTGCATGTCTTCGGAAGCCGCGGATCGAGTGATCAGCGCAGTTCCCGGCTGCTGCGCGAAACGATGGTCGCCGCGCAAGTGGCACTCACGCTGGTCCTGCTGATCACTTCGGTATCAGTCGGGCGCGCGTTCTTCCATCTCATGCGCGTCGATCGCGGCTTCGGCACTCCAGGGCTAGTTACCGTTAGCGTGTCGCTTGACGGCACCACGCGCGGAATTGCCGGACGCCAGTTGCCTTACTTCGAAGAAGCGCTTACTAGAATCCGCCGTCTTCCCGGCGTTCGCAGCGCTAGCGCGACCGAGTTCCTTCCGCTGTACGCCACCGGCTTCGTCGGAGGTCCCGTTCGGCCTCGATGGCCGGCCTGCAAAGGCGTACTTCGGCGAGAGTAACGGTGATGGACCAATATTTCCAAACTATGGGCGGCCGCATTCTGTATGGGCGCGAGTTCACTGATGCCGAAGTGCGTTCCGATGCCAGGGTGGCGCTAGTCAATGAAGTATTCGCGGATCAATTTGGCGCGCCGATGGACGCAATCGGGCATGAAGTGACGATGGATAAAGATGCGCCATTGAAGATCGTCGGCGTCGTGCAAGGGATGCATTACCTATCCGAGTACCTGTCGCCTGCGCAAGAAGACATTAACCCTTCGCAAGTTTTCGTCCCGGCGCATTCTCCCGGCAATTTCTTTTCGACCTCCTTTGTTGTGCGGGTTGACGGACGCGCCGAAGACTATATTGCGATGATCCGTGACGCGGTCCGGTCAGTGGACACGCGAGTTCCCGTATTTGGCGCTATGACTATGGAGCAGCGACTGGACGATGCACTGGCGCGTCCCAAGTTCTACCGCACGGCGACGTTGTTCTTCGGTGGATTTGCTCTGCTGCTGGCGGGCATGGGTATCTACGGGATGGTGGCGTATGCCGTTGCTCAGCGAACGCGCGAAATGGGCGTGCGGATGGCGCTCGGCACCACGCCGGCGCGCTTGCGAGGAATGCTGCTAAGTCAGAATTTAGGCATGATCGCCATGGGCGCTGCTTGCGGCATGGCAGGGGCTGCGCTCAGCGC
>CAVWVR010000014.1:0-184220 GCA_963758445.1 Terriglobia bacterium | reverse complement strand
TATCGCGACCGTGAACTGACCGAAGCCGTGTTGACCGTCAATCTCAGCAAAGCCGATTATCCGTTGATTTTGGATCCTCTACACTGGGCCGTCACACGTCTTCTATTCGAAAACCGAGTCGCACATCTACGGTCTCCGCGTTTCAGGAAGGATGGCGTTTAACGAATCGCCGGATGCAACGGGACTTCCCGTTCGAAAGTGGCCGGCGAACGAGTCGCGCCAACGTTTGATATCCTTTCTGCTCACTCCGTATGCCTGTGAAGCACCCCGCACTTGTCACGGCCGGGATGCTTCTTGTCTTCGGGTTTGCACTGGGATCTGGAACGGCGCTGATCGCCCAGGAGCAGCCATCGAATCAAATGCCGTCCCCTGATGAAGATGCTCCGAAAGCTGCAACTTCGACAGACAACGCCATGTTTGAAAAGGCACGCGAATTATATGAACGCAGTTGGAAGGCACGGTTTAGCAGGGCGTTCGAATATGATTTCCAACGCGTCGAGCAGCCAGCCTATCTCATTACCGGTACAGGCACGCTTGCTCCAAATCCCGAGCACTATCTAAACGAACATACTCTTAAATTTCAATTCAGCGAGGTCTTTCCATCTGCATCCACGCTCGCAACGGCCTTCAAAAGTGCATGCACTCTCGCCAAGAACGCATACGATTGCACCTATCAGCCCGAACGCGCGGACAGAGTGCGCCGTATAGCCAGCAGCGGAGGAGTGTGGCAGCGTGGCCTATCAGGCGTGACGCTAACGGTCAACCTATCGGAGCGGACGGCACTGCAACAAGGAATAGTCGTGGCCAATCCCTCGTTCGCGAACCATTATCAAGTAACGGGAGGCGTCAACTTCGATCCGAGTCAGCTTTTTCTCAATGGCACCAATTGGAGTAAGGCCGCGGCCGCCTTCAGTGATGCACACGCTGTGTGCGATGACCGCAAACAGGACGGTAAGGACTCCGACCGGCCAAGAAATTGCGTTGCAGACGTTTCACGGCCGCGGCTCGCGGCCGGCTACGCAGAGTCACACCGACTCGCGACGGCATTCCTGGCTGCCGTGGTGCCAACCATCTCGTTTAAACGTGTCAGCCAATTTGACTTCGTTAAGAATGGAGGCGTATTAGTCCCTGCTCCGTTCCTTGAGAACGCACAGACCCAGCTCACGTTTAAGTGGGATCTCAAGAAAGCAATCCCCTCTACCAGCATGATGCTCGACGCCACAGTCGCAACCGCTAAGCCTCCCAGTGCTTCAAGAGTTTGTATTATCGTCAATAAACTTGGATCAACGGCTTTCCCCGTGAAGGACGACTTTCAGGCTAGTGCTTGCGCTGAGTTCGCGAAGTCTCTCCCGGCTAAGTACAGGCTGGCGTGCGTCAGAGACAAGGAGATCACTCAGGGTAGTGATCGAGACGGGGCCGCTTCTGTCGAAAGCCTGAGTGACGCTGAAACCTGCTGGAACAAACCCTCCGGTCCAAGGTGAGGAGCTTAAATGGTCACGGCAAATTGGAACATATTTCCATTTGAGGCCGGATTTCAGTTTCCAAAGTTTTAGTAGGAGCTAGTATTCGGGATCAGCGCTTGACCTGGATGCATTTTGGCACGCAGCTATATGGCCCTGCCAATCTCCCATCGTGAATGGTGAGCGCCAAACACGTTCTTGATTTAGAACCCTGCTATGTACTCGGCAGGCGCGGCCAGGGATTGGAAACGCTCAATAAAACAGCCGATCGACGGCCCAGAAAGCAGGTGAGCGTCGCCGGGCCGGAGCACTCTGAGCATAATGCTCTCTGCGTCCGGATCGGGCAAATAGGGTCGGCCTCGACCATTGTTACAAGGGTCAGTGATCACCCAGCCGGGCACCTGAAACTTAACTGGGAACCAACCCCAAGCGGCGGCTGAAGAGGGAGCTTGAACGCCCCCGAGCAGGTAGTCGTTGTTGAGGGGCCACCAATCGCGCGAATATCCGTCAGCGCGACTCCCTGATCATTGCCATCGAGGACAGCGCCGGAGATGTAACGCGTTTGCTGGCCAAAAGCTAGCAATGGGCAGAGCACCAGAGCACAGACCCTGCCCCTCGTCCGGTTCACTCGGGTAGACATCCATTCACCCTTCTCAGGTGCAATACTATCGCGCTTTAAGCCGAAGCGTAACAAATCTGAGTTGGGCCCCGGGCGCATACCCATGAGCGCGACGCGGAGCGGCTCGGCTTTGTTAGGAGCGAGTTCTTGCGCTCGATATGCAGCGCATCGGATCAGAGAGGAGTTGCGACGGATGCGAGTAGTTTGGCTGCAATCCCGTGCTTTGCAAATCTATGAGAACAAGCTCGGGCAGCATTGCACTTGCAACGGTAGCTGAGAACCTCGCGAATGCGTTAAGAGCACTAAAGCTTGATAATGATGACGCCCTTCAGTACGAAAACAGGGCGGCAAACATTCGAAGAACGCTTGGTATCAGAGAAAAACAATAGAGTGAATCGGGAATGCCCTACTGTTTCTGCAGCGCGCTAGATTTTGCACAACGGGCGTTCCGTGCATTTGGCGTTCAACGTCCTGGTAAACGCCCCAGCAACGATCGTGGCTTGGCAATTTTTCAGGATCTTGATGTCCTCGAAGCCCGTTTGGGGACCGCTGGCTGCTGTGGTCTGCTGCTTCAGATTAGCTAAGCTAGGTTCGCGCTTACGCAGTCACGAGTTAAACGCGACCGGTGTTCTAGATGCAAGTTTAGCGTGGGTTGCTGATCTGCCGGATCATATCCTGCGTGACTCGCTCGAGAACAAGGCGGATATCGGGCTGCATTCGTCGCGTATTCATGAATGCTGCCGCGCAGTAGCCGGTCGGCGTGCGCAACAGTACGGAGGAGGAGCCGGGAAGATCGCCGATGTGCCACCAGCGTCCCTGCTCGCTGACTTCCCATCCTTTCGCATAGTGGGGGTTTGCGGCCGTCCCAGTAGTCATACTTCTGATAGTCTCCGGTTTCAGAATATTTGGGTCGTCTGGGAATCCATCCACGTGGGTGGCAAATCGGACAATTTCCAAGGGAGTCGCCAGCCATCCGCCGGCTGAATCGAGGCGGCTCACGTTCATCCCGTAAGGATCGCCGCCTTCCTGATCGTAATATCGAACTTCATCAGGAGCGCGTTTCCCCGCCGTGTTGCCGGCGATCTGCATTCCATCAATTCCGCTCGGCTTTAAGACTTGCTCGCGCACGTAGTCGGCGTAATGAACCCCCGTCACTTTCTCGATAACCCGGCCTAGAACACAAAAGCCCAAGTTCGAATACGCATAGTGAGTGCCTGGAGCGAAATCTAACTGGCGGGTTTTCAGGGTGTGGGAAATGAGCTCCTTGTGGCCCATCTCGGGATCAAGAAACATTGGATCGCGCGGGCCTTTCGCCCATCCGCCGCACGTGTGGGTCAAGAGATGTTCGATGGTAATTTGATCCACTCCAGGATTGTATGGCGGTTTTCCGTACGTGGTACCTAGAATCGCATCTGGACCAAAGACACGTGTGTCCAAACTAAGTTTTTGCTGCTCGATCAGTGAAAAGACAGAAACGGAGGTAATTGGTTTTGTGACGCTCGCAATTCTAAATCGGCTCGAATCAGATACAGGTTCCTTCTTTTCAAGATTGGCGAATCCGAATGCTCGCTGATAAACAACCTGTGCGTGACGTGCAAGGGCGACAGACATGCCAGGTACATTACATGAATTCATGAATGCTCTAGCAGTATTCGCGAGCACCTCGCTTTGTTGATCTGAGATCTGAGTGGATTGCGTTTGGGCATTCACCTCCGCCAGCATGCTGACGACAGAAAGTCCGCTCACAGCTTTTCTGCAGAATCTCCGCCTGGACAATCGCAAGTTGCCAATCATTTGTCTATCCTTTTCTGTCACATCGAGACTCCTACAGTACACAGTGTACGAGTTACGCTCTGTGTTCCCCCATCGCTGAAGCAGCTGCCAGTAACCGCCCTACCGAGAACGCAAGTCAGTTGGCGTAGAAATGCCAGGTCCATAGGTTGCGCCCGAACTCCCGAGGAAGTCGGCATGTGGGACAACTCCACAGTTCTCTGCCCTCAAGATCGCGTTAAACCGCCCAAGCCACGGGCTTGGCAACGACAACCCGATGAGGGAAAAGTGGGCAACGGCTTTGGAGGCCGTTGTCTGTGCCAAAAACAAAGAAGAGGCGCCGCTCGCCAAAATCAGTGCTCCGAATTCCAGACCTTGCTCAGTCTAAATCAGCAGTTTTGAATAGTCTCGGATCGGAGAGTTCGCATCGAACATACGATTACGCCATCGATAGATTTGTCGACTGGTATTGCTCGGAACCACGCCTGGCATTTAACCGCACCGTCGTTTTGAGATACCGGATTCATCTTGAGCAGCTCCGTTACGCGCCATCAACGATCAATCTCCATTTGGCTGCGGTTCGAAGGCTTGCATTTGAAGCGGCGGATACAGGACTGCTCAGCCCTGAACTTGCCGGCGGAATCGCCCGTGTCAAGGGAGTCAAGCGACTCGGTGTGCGGATGGGTAATTGGCTTTCAGCTACCCAGGGCAAGAGCTTGGTCGATTCTTACCCTACTAACTCCATACGCGGGTTGCGCAACCGAGCGATGGTCTCCGTTCTGATCGGCTGTGGTTTACGCAGGGCCGAATTGCTCTCTTTGAGGTTCGAAGATCTGCAGATTCGCGAGGAACACTGGGTCATTGCGGACCTGAACGGGAAGGGCGGGCACATTCGTACCGTCCCCGTTCCATCGTGGGTAAAGTCTTCTGTTGACCGGTGGGCTTCGGCCAGCGGATTATCGACTGGTCGAATCTTCCGAGCGATCGACAGATTCGGGCGAGTGTGGGGCGACGGATTAACTGACAAAGTGATATGGCTGGTCGTTAGGCACGCTGCTCTGAAAATCGGGCTTCCTCAATTAGCACCGCACGACCTGCGGAGAACCTGTGCGAGGTTGTGTTACCTGGCAGGTGGCGAACTGGAACAGATTCAATTTCTGCTCGGCCACGTGTCGGTGCAAACTACTGAGCGTTACCTCGGCTGCAAGCAGAAGCTGAAGGAAGCCGTCAATGACCGGCTCGGACTTGAGCCACCGGCTGAGTGAGTTGCGTTCCTCTTGCCTGGGCGATTTTTCAGGAGGGTGGTGGACGAGAAGCCCATTTGGGCCAATCTCACCGGAGCCGACAAACCAGCCAAGGACATGCCAGCGGCGTTTTCCGCGACTAGTTCGTGTTTCCGACCGACATTTGCCCGCGGGCTTTTCATGCAAAATCACGAACGCGTCAAGGCGAGAGAGTCGCGAGTGCGGTCTCTCGATCCTCCACGCTTCACCGTCATCACGAAGCTTTGCGGCGCTGACTAATGCCGATCCAAATAGGCTCGCAGATAGGTTGCCGCGCGGAATCGCGATGATTCGCTTTCCCAGCCTCTTCCAGCGATTATTTGCTTCATTTTGCGGTCGAAGCTAAGAACACTCTGTTTAAGTATTCCGTAGTGCCGCGTGAACAATGCCTCTTTCAGAGTTCAGTCAGGTAGGCGCGGAAGCGCCCAAATCATGAGCGCAGACGAACCCGAGAATCTCCGATCCCACGTCCCATAGCAGCGACAAGCCATTCGCCGCCGAATAGGTTCGGCGATCGTCTGATTTGACCACCAGGTTTGCCAAAATCCCGGCACCCGCTCGATTAAGCATCGATTTGCCGTGGAGTTGGGAACTAAATGCCTCTAGAACCATGCTCTTCACTTTCAGACAATCGCGCCCGGGCGTTGTTCCTGTCGGGGTCACCGGCAATAGGGAAGCGCTCAGCAGTCAGACCATGCAGCGCGATGCGCCGTGCCTGATCCTAACCCGTCACACAAGAACCGCGACACCGAGGCACGCCATGAGGGCGAAAATCGAAAGAGCGCCAGCCGGCCGGTGAGAACAGCCGAGGCGCACTGTCTTGAAGGAAACCAAAATACGCCCATTGAGCGTGCGAGGGCAACAACAATCAGCGCAAGGTTATTGAGTTTTGGAACTTGGAGTACTAATAGAAGTGAAACAATTCCTTGCGGATCAACATACCCTTACAACTACAATGAGTTATGTTTTTGTTGGCCCGAGCGGCTGGTATTGCAGCTCTCATATTCGCTGCACCTTTGCTATTTGCGGCAAATATTTACTCAACGGGTTTTGAGCCACCTACCTATGCGACAGGTTCGCTGATCGGTCAGAATGGGTGGCAATCGACTTATGGCCCGACCGCCGCTTCCGTGGAGACGAACACTGTTCACTCCGGCACCCAGGCCGTCCAGTTTTTCGCAAATACCAATACTGTGTTGGGCCAAACGGATCTTGGACATTTCGACAGCTTCGATGCAACGAATGATATTGTCACTGTAAATACCAGCTTTCGGATTTCGAGCAGTACATCCGAATCGGTTTGGGAGATTGGCGCCTCCCAGTCGGATAACTCATATGATGGGGGACTGGTCCTCTATCCAGGCGGCTCTATCTATGTATTCGGCAGTGGATTTTTAACTACGACATTTGCGGATAATACCTGGTACACACTTTCTTTAGTGTTCAACTTCCAATCCGAGGCTTACAATGTGTTGCTCAATGGATCGACGATTGCCACTAACGCGACCATGTTGAACACCGGTAATACTTTCCTGACGCCTCTGTATACCAGTTTGGGTTCCGCAACCGCGAACGATAGTATGTACCTGGACGATATTTCGATCCAAGCAACTGGAGTACCAGAGCCAAGATTCGTGTTCGCGGGTGGTTTGGTAATGCTCGCGCTGGTGTTGGCGGCCCGAGTGCGGTTGCGGGTCTCCGGCCGTTAAGCGCCGACACCCTATTAAAACTCGGCGCGGAACCGCTCACGGCCTCAAGGCGAGCCTGACGGCGCACTGCCCTGCGGCGTTGGCCCCGCTCGCGATCTGCACAAGGCCACTTACAACAGTGCGAACCGGCGCTGGGAATCTAACTGACTATCTGGAAACTCTCAGTCGTCACTTGGTACCGGAATAGGGGTAAGTTATCCCCACTCAGTTCATCACCGAGCTGGGTCCATACCATCATGTCAACAGTAAATGGATGTATGGTTCTGCGGATCGCAGGAATCTTTGCCGTGAGGCATAAAGCACACTGAGAAACTGTCGAGTGTCTCTATCCCGCGCTCTCGCCGAGTGCGCCGGGGGAATCTTCCTTCCTTGACAACACTTATCATGGATGGCCTCATAACGCGCATCCCGTAGATTGACGGTCCAAGATCGCGATAAACGCCGCAGCAACGATCGTGGCTTGGCGATTTAACGGGAGTTTGATGTGCAGCAAGCCCCTTTTCGGGATCGCGTCTTGTCGAGCGCCTTCGGGCACCTACCGAGAATATGCAATAAGTTAAGGCAGGGATGGTGGTGGAATACAGTCTTGATGGCCTAAACGAGCAGGATGCCCATAACTACCAGCAGGCAAAGAAAGCTGCCGGCGAGATGTGGCGGTTGCCCGATGACGTAGCGGCCGTATATGAGCTGCATCATCAATCGATAGGACCGCGGCTGAATACAACGGCCCAGAGGGTCGCTGGAGTGCTGATCCATGGCTTGTGTCTTAAACACTTGATGGTCGGTGTGACGTCATTACTGAGACTTCATCAAGGACCAATGATCCAAGAAACGCGAAGTGCAGTTGAGGTAGCGGGAATCGCACACGCAATACAACACGATTCCGAGAAACTAAGGGTCTTTCTGGCCGATGACGGTGGGGACCGTGCCGCGAGAAAAGCCGCCAAGAAGGCCTTCAAACCCGAGAACATCTTTCCCTTCGACAACCCAGCTTTGAAACAGCTGGCGCAGTCCTACCAGACTGCCTCACTGCTGGCGCATACCAACTTAGTGACCTTGACTCAGCACATCGCAGAACAGGGAGAGAGCAGCGCTACCTTTGTCCTACAAGATCTGCAGGGAGAACTTGTTCCGCAATTCCTAATTTGGTGTGCGGTCACCCACATGAGTATACTCAGCCTCGTTGACAAAATATTCCACGACGTAGTGTTCGATTGCGCCGCGTTCGACAGAGAACGCCGTTACGTATTCGAGAAGATCGGTCGGTTCAAGACTCTCTACGATAGCTTTCTTGCGTCACTGAAATAAAGCGACGGGTATAGGGCGCCATCATCACGGTCGGTAGGCCATAGGAGATCTAGCCACAACTTGCTGCTGCGGCCTACGCGTCGGCTCGTAGACATCTTGCTAACAGCTCGGCTTTCAAGCTCACCAAAGACGCGAGCAGCGATCGTGGCTTGGCGATTTATCGAGACTTTGACGTTGCGCTTGTCAATCCACGTATAGGCGACTACACGCGCATGTGCGCCGTACACGGCTCTAACCAAGATGCAGAGTTCTCTCCGAGTGGCGGGTAAGGCGCTCGGAGCGGCCCCGCGCGCGCCACGCTTCAACCGCCGACCGGCTAATAAATGCCTGGCGATACCAGGTCAAAGCAAAGCAGAATGCCCCCTTGCGATCTCGGTCAGCGGATAAAGGGTATGTAGCCCTTGGTGCGCGTGCGGTATTCGGCGTAGCCGGGGAAACGGTCGATAAGCAGCTTCTCCTCGGTGGCAACGCGGATTTCGGTTCCGATGATGAAGAAGACTAGGCCGGCAAGGAACTTGGGCCACCATGACCACGCGAGCCCGGTAGTGACATACATGCCCAGCATGGCGGCGTAGATGGGATGGCGGAGCCAGCTGTAAACGCCGGTCTGGATCAGCTCGTGGTCCTCGCTGAGCGCGGCCTCGAAGCGCCACTGCTTACCCAGGCGGTGGGCGGCAGCCCAGGCCAGCACCACGAAAAATGGTCCGAGAATCATGGAAGCGATGGATTCGGCCTTCGGCTGGTGGTATCCCACAGGGCGAAGGTAGACCCAGACCAGGAGGAAGGCTATGAAGACGAACGCGATCCCCAGTCGCGAGGAAGGCGCGCGCTCAGTCGTCTTCTGGCCGGCGGACTGGCGGCTGGGCTTGAGGAAGGCAAGCACCCATGCGATCCAGCAGAGGATGAGCTCAATCCAGGCGATGTACTCCAGCATGGATTCGAGGATAATCAGAATTTCCGGCGCTCCGCAAGGCTTTCCCGCAAGAGCTTAGGAATTTTACCGCTCGCTCCGTTCGAAAATCGACCACGCAGTTTCGTCAGCGCGACTCTGCGGCGATCACTTCCGATACTCTCTTTCCAATGCGATGTACTATCAACCGCGGCGTGATCGGTCCTCGGCGGAGCTGGATTTCCGGGGAAGAATACAATGCCCTCGCGTGCCCAGACTTTCGTACGAGGCCCTCAGCCAGAAAGAAAATTGGACATGCTTCTGGGGAACTACTTGGAGTATGAACAAGAACTACTGACATTGACACTTCGATATCTGGTCTCCTTCAGTGAACGAACCCCGGACGCCCAGGGAACGATAAATCGAAGTCGATGAAGCTACTTCGCCGCTTGACTCTACGGCGGAAGAGGAGGTCACGCGGACCATTCTCGATGTCGGGCGGCGCGCCGATGTCATGACCATTCTCATTGCGCACCGCCTCTCGACGGTCATGCATGCGGATCGAATCTATGTCCTGGAACGCGGCAGCATTGTGGAGCAGGAAAGGCACGATGATCTGCTGTCGCGCCAGCCTCTATTACGCGCTCGGGCGGCAGCAGATTGGCGAGGGCGCTCCACAACCGGCCGACGTCAGTTAGAACTCGTCTGCCGTCTCGAAGACCACGCGTTCCGGCGCTTCCAGTGATGCTGCTAGTTGTATGTAAGATACCCGCGCAAAGTCGCGCCCAATTCGCCTCCGTTTTGAAAAATGACGTCTATACCGACTTCTTCGCCAGCAGGGAAAACCAATCCAGAGTCGTAATGCATATGCTGCGGCCCATTACTGAGAAAATCGAATCGCTGGTAGTACTGACCGAAGTTGTTGGGCGCAATTTTGTAGTTGTAGAACAGAACGCCGGTGTCGCCGGTCGTGCCGAAGATATTGAAATCTACGTCGGTGATTACCAGGCTCTGCCCCGCTGGCACCACGTAGGGAGTCGCTCCGGTAGTCGAAGTGGCCGGATCGAACTGACCCATGGCCAACGTACCGGTGGCGAAGAGGTATTGCCCCCCTACGCCAGTAAGTTGAACTAACTGGGAGGCGGCTTTATTGGTCTCATGCGTGATAGCAGGGTTAGCGATGGTATTGGTCACCTGCACGAGTGCCGCGGCGACCGCGTGTGCGGCTCTCGGTGTTAGTAGACCGGCGAAAACAATACCCCCGCCGATCAGAGATACTTGCAACGTTCGTTTTGTAGTTAACTTCATAGTTTCTCCTTTAGTTGATTTCGAAAAGCTCGTTTGCCAAGAACAAATGCGCTCAGGACCAGTGCTACCAGAGCGTAAGTGGAAGGCTCCGGAGTGGGCGAGCCCGAGGCATCCTGGACGGTGATATCGAGAGCCCAATTTCCGGTGTCTGTACTGCAGTTATTCATATCAACGCAGGTCTGAAAAACACCCGCAGTGAGATCTGAGAAGCCGTCGCCCAGCGTCGTACCAGCGCCAAAGATTGCATTTGGGAGAAAAGCCCCGTCGGTCAGGAGCACTGTGTAAGTGCCGCTAGTCACCATAAATGACATGTTGACGTCGCCACATTGTCCGGAGATTGAGCCGATCGTGACCAGGGCTGCCGGGGGACAGCCCGCGACGCTGGGTCCATAGTTGGAGAGAACATCGCTGGTGCCGTCAATAAGGGTTGCGCCGGGGCCGGTGCCTGAGAATAACGCAACAAAGGGATCAAAACCGCCAGCCAGGATAGGCGTGCCGGCAGCATTGGTTCCCCCTCCAAATCCATATGTTTGTAAACTCAGAGTGCCATCAACGGCAACTGTAATCACTTGAGTGAAAACGTCCTCCGGTGTCATGAACGTGCCGGTGTAGGACGTGGTTGATGCTGTGACCACGCTTACGCAACCTAGGACAAAAACGGTCGAGAGTATCCTGTGTGCCCGTAACAAACTTCTTCCTCCGAGTAACCTGCAGCGCCTAGAGACGCTCGTTCTTCTTATAGAAGCGCTCTACGATATCACAGAAATGGATAAAAGACTGATGTTGCGGGCCTCAACTCGTACTCGACTCGAGGTAGCGGCGGACGCGGTAGAGCGGGCGCAAGTCGAGTGTGTCGTTAAAGGACGATGTCTTGAGTAGGGAATTAGAGACGTCACGCCATCGCGGAGGCGAGCACCCAGACAACTCCCCTTCGCAAAAGCTGAAGAAGCCACTGCCGCCTTCGAGCGCCGCCACGGACATAACGCCGGAGCACGCGCCGCAACCTCTGAAGTAACTCACCTTTGGACCAACTTCCAGGGCGGCGGCGATTACATCCAACTGCAAAAACAAAAAGCACAGCCCTTCTGTCCACGAAAAAGGCTCCGCAACCCACCTTCGTGGATCACGGCGCCTCTATGTCTACCTATGGCTCTAGAACGTCATGTGAGATCGTCACATCCAGCGGCCCACTTCACACGTCATCGCTTTGCCCCGCGACTAACTTCGACCAATACGCATACTCATCCACCGAGATTGGTAAGTAAGTCTCCGTCCCGCCTTTCGTGTTGTTGCTGGATCAATCCATTGAAAAACATTCCCGTGCAGGTCACGCGCATAAATCGTAACTGCGTTCGCCTCATACACCGCTGTAGGCTGATTACTGATCGCGACATTCAAGTCACGCGTGCTCGGGCCAGCGGTCGACGTCGAACCCGGTAGCTGCGTCACCCATAAGTGCCCGTTGCCGCCCCGATAGAAAATCATCACCTGTGTGCCTGAAGCATCCAGCGCACCATACAATCTGCTCACCACTGACGGCGCGGACGCCAGCGTCCCCGATCCCGTTGACGGCCCCATATCCGTTGCTGCCAGCCACTGCGTCGCGCCATTCGAATTGTCGTAGCCATAGCTCGCCCAAAGTCCACCATTCGCGCCCCTGTAGAAGACCATGGTGATCTCGGTCGTGAACACCCCTTCAAGCCGTGTCGCATCGGTTGACCCAACAAAGAGCTGAGCAGCGGACGCAGCGGAACTCGAAACGCTCCGCGGAAGAGTGACGCTCGACCGTCCCGACGCGCTCACCGTTGTGGCGTGCATCAAACCGTCCGACTCGCGCGTGAACACGCGATAGCCTTTCGATCCGTCGAAACCATGCGGCAGGGCTGCCGGAGCCACGCTCAGCACGCCCGTCCCAAGGCTCTCGGGTTCCGAATACCCTGTGTCCGAAAGCGTCATGTGTTTCAACGTCCCGTCAGTTCCCCGGAACACGATCTCGAACGTGCCCAACTGCGCTCCCGGGATCACGGCCGGCGGCGTCTTCAGCCCCGTCGCAAGAGGAGCGATCTCAGTCGGCCCGATCTTCTTCAGCGCCTGCGCCTCGCTCTTAACCGCGGCCCCACCCAACGCTGACAGTAGCGTCGCCAGGACGGCGGTTGTCCCGCGAAATGGCGGCCTCCCCTTGCCCGCCACAAAGAGCAACAATCCCAACCCTGCGAAGAAACCAACATCAGCCGGCCCCGGCGCAGCAACAGCCGACTCCAGCAGTCAGTAATACGGACCACCGGTCGAGTCATTCACCTGAAATCCCGTATCGAACGGCAACGCGTCCCAGGTCCCTTGCTGGGCGGTCGTTCCGGCCACAAACCCCCAATTCAGGGCTGCCCAGCCATCAGTGCCGCAGCAGTTATAAGGAGCCGGCCCGGTAAAATCCTCGTAACTCGAATCACTGAACGGCGTGCCGTCGGTCCAGTTGTAAGTGCCAACGTTCCCCGCGTCCGACAACCCGATCCAAAGGATGCGGCTGCTGTTCCCGTCGCCTTACAAAAAGTTCTGAATGATGAACTGCTCTTCGGCCGCCGTCCGCCATGGCGACAATCCAGGAGCTAACTGGAAACTAAACCCTAGGCCGCCACAACGGACTATGCGGGGCCAGCGATGCAGATTTTTTAGCAGTGCGTACTACACGACGAGAACTCGTATCGGCTGGAGGTAGTCCGAACTTCAACTCGCTGGTAGGTACATGTCGACGCAGCCAAGCGTAAACGCGAAGGGGAATGGACCAGGATCGCTCGTTCGATATAACCCGTCAAAGAACACCAGCGCACGCTCGCCGTTATCGTCAAACTGAAAGGACGGCTTCCATGGCCCCGAGTGCCACCCTCGATCGTCAGCCGTCATAATTTGGATCGGTTTACTCCACTCGGAAAGATTGCTCGATGGTTTGCCGGCTCTGCACCACCATAACCCTGTTTCCGGCGCGGGTGCGCCTGCTCCGAGCCATACGCGTGAGAAGATCGCGTCGAATTCAGCACCGCGCTGTCGAACGCAAAAGTCGAACATCTTCATTTCGGGCGGCGCAAAAATCAAGTGCTTGCTCCAGCTCCTGCAGCCATCTTCGCTTTCGGCGTAGCCGTGCACCAGATAATTCTCCTGGTTGGACCCAGCGACGTACCACATCTTCCACTTGCCATCATGGTAGACGAGGTTTGGCTCGTAGACGCTGCCGTGTTCCCATTCTTCGGTCGCCACGAAGGCCGCTGCTGGCCGCTCTTGCCAGGTTTCCCCGTTCCACTCAAGAAAGCCAATCGAGTACGGCCCCCAGAGATTCTCGGCCGAGCCCGCGTAGTAGATCCGTTCCACCCATTCGCCACTGGCCGGATCCCATCCCTTCGCATAGCACGGGCAGTGCCGTCCGCCGTCACCGTCCCATGCCCTGCTCACCTCACGCCCGGCCAGTGGCGTCAGTCTTCCTGCCCCGTCGCGATTAACCTTCCAACCGGTGGGCGAGAGCGGAGTTCCCAGGGGAAGTAACGCGCTGTAGAGATCGGTCGCTCCATGTCCGTCGACTTGCCCCGCTAGGTACATCCACCATTGCTCATCGCGCCGCACCACACTTGCATCGAGAAGCTCCGAACCGCCCGTTCCCGTATCAGGATCGCGAGGGTCAAAAATCTTGACTTCAGTTCCCCGTTGAGGTGTTTTGGACTCGGGCATGCATCCGATTATTGTCCATGCGCCATGCAAAACCTCTGTTGAAGCAGCGCAAGCGGCGGTCGCCTCCTACGTCGCTAAGGATCTAGCAATCGATTTTCGGGCAATTCGGGTTGCCGTCGTATCACGGGCTAGTCGGCAATGTGACAGCGCATTTCGAATCATGCCTTGTTGAGTCCGTTACCCGGACTATCCCCGAGCGGTTTGCTCGTGAATTCGAGTTGAAGGTACCGTTAACACCAAATATCGCTAGTTCTTGTGTCCGACCATTTCGGTTGTGTCGGGGTGGCCCGTCATCCGACCGCATTCGGAGAACACTCCGAACGTCGTCCAACGAGAGACGCGCCTGAGTGGTCGTAGATCGGTCCAGCGAAGAAAAATGCAAGGAGATATAACCGGGGAACTGAGCCGTCACGCTGTATGGGTGATATTGCAAGCGGTAACCAAGCCGGTCGGGGTTTCCAGTTGTTTATGAAAGTACAAATGCGCGCTCCATAATCCCCCGTACATTGAGCTCCGGTTCGAAAGAAACGACCTGCGAAAAAAGCTCACTGCCTTGGTCGTTGATTATTCTAAGCGTGATCGGTGCAACGCGGTAGCGTTTGTGAACGTGCTTCTGATCTGTCTCGCGGCGCCATGTTCGGACCTCCTCGCAAGGGTCTGCTTGCGCAATCAGCGACCCAGTTTATCAGGGTCTTGGTGAGGTCAATGCACAGCGCCAGCTCTCCAGGGCTCGAGCTTTTTTTGAGACTAACTTCGTCAGATCGGAGTTCTGTTGTTACACATCGAGCCGGCTCAGATAGAGCGATGCTCTTCTTTGGTTTCGAGTGAATCGTGAGTCGTCGGCTACTCGGAAACATAATCGTACAAACTTTCTCAGGGCGTTAATGCGTATTATCGGTAGCCATTTCGCCGAAGGGAACGGCACGCCGAAACGGCACTTCTCCCGTTTGCGCGTTCTACGGCAAAGTGAGTCGATATTGCCCGACACATGCCGACCAGGCTGGATTTGTCAGCCGCAAGTGGAGTTTTGTCCGGATTGGCTAACTAATAACCACTGTTTAAGCACGGCGTAGAACGCGCTTACTGTATACAGGCCACTAAGAATGGGCCGGGTGTGCGCTTAAGATCTTTCCAGTCACTGATCCAATCGGGGCCCCGGGTTACGAGCGTCTCACGCGGCACTTGAAAGGCTTTGGTGGTCGCTCCATCACGCACACGGAAAATCCAAACCACATTGTCGGTATTGCCTGTCTCGTAAACAATCCTTCCGTATAGGAAGTATTTGCCATCGGGAGACCAGCGGAGGGGGAAGGCGGCATCGAGGTTATCGAATTCAAAGAGCTTCTCGTCCCGTCCTGTCGCTATCTGATAAACATGCGCTTCGGCGGCAAGTTAGTGTTCAGGGCCGTGGGGACGTAGGTAACCGATCCATTGTCCGTCCGGAGACCAAACAGGAGTAACGCCGGAGGCAACCTCTCTAACCTCTCCCGAAATTATGTTCCAAACAATAAATGCGCTGGTAAGAACTTCCAGCGGTCGAGGCGGTATCGAAACGTACGAGAGCGAGTTGTTTTCCGTCCGGCGACCAGCTAGGGGTAGCCCAAGAATGGCTTTGTTCCCGCTCGAAGTGAGGACTGGGCCAGCCGAGCACTTTTGCCGTCTGCGGCGTTGCCTCAAAGACGACTCGATCGACGAGTGACTTGGTCGACGGCACGGCGTAGGCAAATGCCTCCGAGTGATTGGGTACCGGCACAACCCACGATATGCTTTGATCGCCGATCTGATGCTGGCTGAGCGAAGCGCCTGATTAGGTTATGTATCCACGTAGGCCAAAGACCATTTCGATCAACCATCGAAAGCGGGTTGTTCAGTGCGTATGAGTACCGATTCACCGCCCAGTGCTTCCAGGAATTCTGCAGGCATGTCAGGACAGATTGTATCTCCCACCGGTTAGAGATGGAGCGGCGCGGCTGGGTGCGTTTGCCGAGTTGGAGCAGTTTAGGGTCTACGAATTGATGCTGACGAGTCCGCCTCGTGCACCGGGACCCGTCTTCTTACGCGCTTTAGCGGCGGCGGATCGCCCCTCGGCTGTGGCGGTAAACAGCTCGAACGATTCGAAGTCATCCTCTACAACCGGAGTCAATGCCAAGTCCGTATAGTCGCATGCTTTCGCGTCGCGTATTAAACGGCGTGCAAAGCCGTAATGTTGCGCTACGGATTGTGCCAGTTTGAAGTGTTTGTAGACGATGCTTGCCGCATAACGGGGGTAGAACAGAAGCGGATTCTCCAGCGGAAGCGAAGGCCGACGATCGCGCCGGTATTTACGCCGGAAATAGCCTCCCTGATATGGCTGAACTTTCTCCAGCTTGACGCATAAGTGGGCCCAGATCATGAGGAACAATACTTTGCCCGGACTACTGCCAGTGGCAGACGCGCGGCGCATAACCGTGCGCATGTGATCCGGAGTGTAGTACGCAGACCACGCGTCCTGATAAATCTTTTCCCACTCTGCCTTCGACATCACTGGATGCGCGGTGGTGACGTGCTCCACATCGTATTTGTTGAGATCGGGATCCATCTCTACTCCCGCAAGGTAGAGCTTTTGATGATCCTCTGAGCCCGGCAGTGGCGTCATACAGCTGAACTGCAGCAGATCAACCGGCAGTTCGCGTTGAATAATGCGGATGTCGCGAAGAATCGATTCTGGCGTGTCGGTCGGGAAGCCGAGGATGTAACCCGCAAAAGTCATGACGCGCGCCTTCTTCCAGGCGAGTAGCATCTTCCGGTACTCGGTAATTTTGTTTTGCTTCTTCCTGGCGCCTGCAAGGCTTTCCGGGTTGATATTCTCAAGCCCGATAAATGCACGCACCACACCCGCGCGTCCGGCCTTCTCGATAAAATGCGGCAAGCGGTGGCACATGGTGTCCACCTGAATGACGAACTTGATGTCCATCTTTTCCACCTCTCGGAGATGGATCAGCCGGTCAAACAGACTTTCCCATTGAGTATTACGCGCGAAATTATCGTCAGTGATGAAAAACCGGTTAACGCCTTGCGCGACGTTCTTACGAATGATCTGCTCTACATCGTCTGCGGAGCGTCGCCGCGATTTTCGGCCCTGCACATTGATGATGGTGCAGAAGGAACACAGGAACGGGCAACCCCGCCCTGAATCGAAGGCGGTGAGATTGCCAGTGGTTTTGGCGATTTGTGCGGCGGGCAGTATAGGGAGAGTGGCGCCTTCGAGACCGGGTAGATCGTCCATGTAGTTATAGAGCGGCTTGAGCGCGCCGTTCCAAGCATCGCGCAGCAGCATCTCGAAGCGGCCCTCCGCCTCGCCGGCAAATAGGGATACGCCGAGATCCATCGCCTCTTTCAGTTCCGGCGTAAGCTCCGGCAACATGGAAATGCAACCCGACACATGGAAGCCACCGATGCAAACCTGTACACCTTCAGCGCGCAGCTTCCGCGCGATGTCCATCGCCCGCGGGAATTGATTCGACTGGACTCCGACCATGGCTACCAATCCACGTCCACTCTCCATTTGCCGAGCAATACGTTCAGGGCGGACACGCGAGTTTGTCTCATCGATGACGGTTATGTCGATCTCGACATCATCACCCAATACGCGGCGTTCTCTACATTCGAGCGCCAATCCGTTTAGAACGGCAAGAGTATTCGATGGGATGGCGGCGCGAAGCCACTGAATGACGTAGCCGTCGTCATCGTAATGAGAAGGCTTAAGTAGGACTAGAGAAAAACGCTTGCTCGCGGGGTCCCCAGGGTTCATTTGATCAAGATCCCGAAAGCAATGGTAAGCATGTAGATAGTCGTCTTTAGTCTAACCTGCAATTCCTTGTCGAGCGTAATCTAAAGTGCTCACTTGGGCGTTGCTGGCTGAATTCGATGGTGCGTACCGATATTCAGCTCAGCTTCGGAGCGCGCGACAGCAAGAGTGCGACTGAGCTATGCGCAACGTTCTTTTGGGATAAATAGCGTATCAAGAAATCTGCTTTTCCTCTGCGCCTTGCTTGTGACGGGGGCGTTTCGAAGCGAGTCCGCGAAGGCCGATAGCTGCTTGTCCAGCTTCCGACCTGTATTTATGGTCGAGCCGCGCAATAGTGCGCTTTGCACGGATTCATAAGTCGTTCGCGAAGGACGCATATACGGGCACACCGATGATGTTCTTTATCTCGGTCAATGTCATCCCGTTTCGTTCATCGTGCTGGTTGAGAACCAGAGAGGCGTGGCCAGCCAAGTCGAGATCTTGCAATTGCCGCCAACGAACTTTAGCCATGTGAAGCGACGCTACGTCTGGGGCGGTGACGAGGAAGATTCGTTGGCTTTGTTGCAGGATGTGAATCGTTAAAGCATTTGATTGCGCTCGGCAGATCCACCAGAACCAACCCATACATTCGCCTGGCGAAAGTCAGGACATATTGCAGACGCGCAAGGTCGGTTTTGTAGTCCAGACCAATATCGCCAACTTGTAAATACGTCCACCTTATTCACCGCCGATACCAACCCTTCGCATCGCTCCAGCGCGATAAGCCCGTATGCCGATGGAAGTCTTAGGAGAAATTGCATCATGCCAGCCTGGAGATCGGTGTCCATTAACAGTACCTTCTCCTTAGATTGGGAAGGGGAACTTAGCGCTGTCTGGATGACAAGTGTGGTGGCTCCGACGCCAGGCTTTGCCGGAAAAAGGAATAAAGACTGGTATCCGCAGGCTGCTGAGAAACCGCCCGCCGTCTAGCGGCGCTTCGTAGCAATGCTTCCCGGAGTTCCTCAATGTCGACTGGCACGGTTACGCATTCTCGTACTCCCAGAGTGATTGCGTTTGAAAGCGTCTTAGGGTTTTGGCTTCCAATCTGCGAGAACAATCTGGATTCCCGGCAAGATGTCGTTTGCTCGCCTAATTAATTCCTCCATCTTGCCGGGGTCGCTTGTGGAAACCAGCAAGACATCTGGCGCGCACGTCTGCAAATAACGATTTATTTCATCCTGGGATTATGAAGAGGAAAAGCGTCGTTGTATTTCGGCCAGAGTTGTTCTTCCAAGGGCAGCCGCGAGTTGGTTAATCTCGGACTCGTTAGGAGCAACGATTGCGGTTTTCACTTCCATGGGTTTCTCCATTCCAACTTTTGGCTGCTCAGGGGCCTGCGTTGTCTTCAAACAAACACAGGCATAGAGTTGGCCTTCAAAACCGGTAAGCTGCCTATCTGCTGAAGGATTGTATTCGGCTCTAGTCAAATCGAGCCTTTAATGCGGGAAGCTTTCCCGCTGTAGTAACTGTGACTGCGCACGTCAAAGACGGCCAGATCGTCATACAAGTCTGAATAGAACCGGCGAATGAGTTCGGACGCTGATACACGCGGAACGTAGCTTAGTAGTCCGGCTTGCAGGAAGCGGATCAATTTGTAACCGAAGTAGCCCGCGATGGCAAACGCGAGAAGCCACAGGAGAATACGGCTGCCCGTCCTGTATCCATTCGTTAGGGGAGCAATAAAGCCGCTGAACAGGAATCCTGTCCCGGACCAGACAACCGCGTAGAGCAGCGCTACCCCTACATCAAGGGGAAAGAATTGGACGAAGCGCATATTCATGCTGCCGGCCATGGGAGGAGCCAGGCTGTTGATTCCCGATACGAATTGCGCTAATAAAAGAAGGATTCGTCCGCGCCGGCGAAACGACTCGTCCGAGCGCAGAATGCAAGAGTCGGGATTTAGCGAAAGCTTGCATAAGATGCCGAGCATCCACCATCCTGTGTAGCGGCCAAGCAGAAACAGCAAAGCGTCGCCTAGAAGGAGTGCTGAAACAGCTATCAACAGAACGAACCCAAAGTGCACGGGATCTTTCGCGCTGCTTCCACCGGCGATGAGCAGAGCCAAAGCCGCAGAAACGGGAAGACCCAAGGCCTCTGCAAGGACCAGGAGAAACAGAACGGTATATCCGTTTTGCGTAATGTTCAATGGAACAGGCACGCCGTAGACGATCTATCATCTCGTATTGACGCGCGGACCATCGCGACTTAGCACTAAACACCAGTCGCCGTAAGGCGCAATATCGCTACGTTTCCCCGACTGTTTGTGAGGCGTAGAACAATGCGGCGCTGATAAATACTTGGCCGTCGCACATGAACAATCCGTGTCCAAATCCCTAGATTTCCATGGCTCCGGAAATCGTGTTTATGTTGCAAGAGGAGCCATCTGGCCAAGTCGGGCAGGAGAGCAATAAGCATTCTTGACTAGAGAGTTATCTATATCGTTAATAGCCACGCGCTGCCATGCTCGGACCCGAGCAAAGCTGCTTCCCGGAGATATGCGCTAAGTGTCTGCAATTGCTTGGCTCGCGCCCGCCGTCGAGGTTTGATATCGTTCGACGTCCGTTTGGAAATTAACTCGCTAGGTAAGAGTTCGATTGGACGAACGTCAATCACAATGAGAAAAATGGCTATGACGGCCATTCACAGGGAGCTTTTATCTCAAAAATGAAGAGTCTTGCATGTCGCTGGTCATTTTTCTTTCTGCTTATGTTCTGCGCGAGGCACCTCGACGCCGACGAAATTCCAAACGACAGCGTCATTACATTGCAACGACACACCTGCGAGAGGCATTGCGCCGTATATAGATTGGTCCTCTATGGAGACGGTACCGTTATTTACTACGGCCAGTATGACGTCCGGCGGAAGGGTCTTGTACTATCCAACATTGACTCTGACGGGTTTCGGAGATTGGTTGAGAGTGCCAAACAGATCGACTACTTCAATTTGAAGAGCGAGTATGGCTATCACGGAACGAGTGGGTGTGAGTCGATTGCTCTGGACAGCCCAATCGTAACTACATCCCTCACCGTGGGAAACCTGTCACACGGAATTGTTCATCATCACCGATGCGGCGGTCCGATTCCCGACCAGCTCACAGAGTTTGAAAACGACATAGAAAAAGCAGTCAAAGTTGAGCAGTTCACTAAGTAATTCAGGAGAGATGAAATGTCATACAGCCGCGGCAATGCAATCGATTACGCCCAGACTTATTGGACGATTCCCTGCAAGGACGGAATGTTAGGTGCAAAATACGGTCACCCCTCTATCGACTACTTCCGCCATAAGTTCCACGCCCCAGCGCCCGATTGGAAGGCAGCGTTCGTGCGCGATGGCACGGGAACTGAAAGCGGTGTCTTTCAAAAAGATGGCGAAGCCGTCAAAACCTTTCAGGACGATGATGGTTTAGAGGATTGTGCACACTACGTCTCCCAGTGTTTCCGAGCCGGCGCAGCAGCCATAGACACCCAATGGGGTGCTCGCGAATTAAAAGAAGCCTTGCAGGCATTGCCGAACACCAAAACCATGGTGGAAAAGGCCGGCAAAGACGCGTGCCAGCGGATCGTAAACGCGGGCCTGCTCAAGCGGGGAGACGCGATCATCTACTACAACACGAAACCTACGGACGAAAGCCCCGTCGGCTACTCACACAGCGCAATGTATGTGGGAGACGGCGGCATCACGTGCCATTCCACCTGTAGATACAAAGGCCTTGGCGACAGCTCGGATGACGAGTGGCATCTCAACAACGGAAGCAAGTATCAATACACATTCATTCACTTCTCCAGTGATGACACCATCGAGACCGACGTCTCCAAAGCATTGGCTCGATGGTGGAAAGCTGAGTATGGCGGGAGAACCAGCTACTGTGCCGTCCTGAGCAACGGCACCGCGCACAGGGCTTTAACACAACCTCGGAGGCCAATCGACAAGCCTCCACAGAACGCTTCGGCATACTGGTTTCAAGACCATAACTGCATCAGATTCACCTGGAAAGAATCTGGAGAATTAGAGGAGTGGATAATCAGCGCTTCAAACGAAGTACTGAAAGCTAAACTGAACGATACCGCAGGGAAGGTAACTAAGCTGTTCTGAACCGTTTCATCAGTTTCTGACTCGCCGAATCCGGCGGCCCGGGGTTGCTAATTGCTAAAGGCAAGGTTCCGAATTGGGGTCGATAACCATAAATATCGGTAGTTGTCTCGGGCTGGTGAACGAGTTTCAGCGGCAGCCAGTTATACGATTTGCAGACTATCGGCGCATGCGTTTTGCTTCTGTCCGGGCCATCCGGACGGACCCCATTTGGTTGCGAGCACAACAATGGGGAGTCTCATCTCAAAATCTAGGGAGGCTGTTCGATGATGTATCCCGCAAGTCACATGCTCGGATTCAGGCGAAATGGTTTAGACCACGTAGGAATGAACCTGGGTGGTTTCAACACGAATTCGGGACCGGTCCGAGACACGGACTATCCCACGTACTCGGATGAGCTACTTGATTGGTACAAAACCAAGAATGTGAAATCTGTTCGGTTCATGTTCACTTGGGAAGCGGTTCAATCAGAGTTGGCCGGAACAGTTCCCAGCACCAAATCGCGTGACTATCTCAATTATTGGGCGGACCTTACCGGCGTGCTCGCCCGCCTGCTAGCAAGGGATATTTACGTTATTCTTTGCCCATGGCAGTACAATCCCGCCTCCAATGACACTGACATTGTCTATCTCGGCCAAGCTTTCACGGCGCTTGATTTCGCGGACTTCTGGGCTAAGTTCGCGGTCGCTATTAACGGGATTACAGACAACGATCAGCGGGTCGCGTTCGATCTGATCAACGAACCGCACACACACGCCGAGTCAGGCGACAAAAGTGGGGACATCGGGATTAGTTTGTCAGATTGGTTTGTTTGCGCGCAGGCTGCTGTAACAGGCATTCGGGATGCTGGCGCAACGAACACAATCTTCATTCCGGGAATGGACTATGCAGACGCGAACTCTTTCACCACCAACGGTAGCGCAACAGAGTGGCTGAAGTTACAAGACGCTAAGGTAAACATTGCGGTAACCGCTCACTGCTACACAGGTCTAGGCTCCGCCAGCCCGACGGTGCTTCGCGATGCGTGCTCAGCACTCGTCACCTGGGCGCGAAACAACGGTCTAAAGGCTAACATCGGCGAAATTGCTATCGACGCAGGAGACAACGGCAGACCAATCCATTGCAGCGATCTGGTTACTGCTGAGGCGCAATGGGCTGATTGGAAGCGCTTCAATGTCGAAAGCAATGATGTTCTTGTCGGATGGTGTTGGTGGGGAAATTCCGCTGCTGGCGATTGGTGGAACCAGGGCGACTCGTGCGATCCCGATGGATTTCATTGGGGTCTGACATTAGACGACGGCGCCACTCAAACCATTTACATGGACCTGATTGAGGCCACACTCGCCGTGTCGGGCGGCGGTCAGGAGACAGGTGGTCTGATTGCATCCAAAAAATTCTTGAGCTTCACGGCCTCGATTAATCGACTTGGACTGCCGGAACTTGGAGTGCCGAAAGAGGTAACATTGACCAACGAAGGTGCGTCGCCGGTTACGATTAGCAACCGTAGCCTGAACTCCCAAGAGTTCAGTGATTCCTTGGGCGTTCCGACAACATTAGCGCCGGGCGAAACGCTCCTTTTCTTTGTTTCTTTTTCGCCGATCGGGAATCTTGGACCTCGCAATGCCGTCCTCACCATCGATCTGACTGGTGGCGCGCCTTCAATAATGATTAATCTAGAAGGTACGGTTCTTCAAGAACCTCCCATTGATCGAGAACCCATTAATCGGTTCCCGGAATAGCGGTTTGCCTTATGCCTGCGGAAAGTTCCCGTACGCACCGAGCAGGCTTTTGCTTTAGAAGCACGTACGTCTTTGGTTTCGTTCGTAGAGGGCTGCGGATTGAGGACAAGGTTTGGGCTAATTGGCTGGTCCGAAATGTCTCGGTGAGCGGCCCCAATCTTCTTCGTCGTTACGGCGCATTATCGGGAGCAGGGAACAGGGTCACGACCGCCAACCTCTAATTGACAGTCCCGAAACTTAACCCTTCCGGGAACGGGGCGTAAAGGACCTATTTGGAACACTGGCCGCGGGGAGATAATGAAGGGCCTCGTGCAATTCTCCATAAGCATAGACATGGCCTTCTCGCTTCGCCCACGACGTCATTCGTTTTAAGATGTACGAAGTGCCGGGTAAAACCGTCCAGCGGCTACCTCCATCAGCAGGTCCGTGATCTTGACGTGTGGTCTCGCGAACCTTAAAGCATTGACCCGCTAGGAAGCATACAGCTCACTTACGTGCTGTTATTGCCGAGCTTTTTTCAAGAAGAGCTTGTTCTTCCAAGGATCGGTCAAGTCAGTAAAGCCGGCTTGCTCCAGCCGCTTCGTTGCGTCGGCAATCTCGGCGTCGTCGTCCAGCAATAGCTCCCATGACAGCAGTCGTGCATCGGCGCTGTTGTTCAGCGTTGCACCCCGTGCCCAGGTGTTGAGCCCCACGCGGTGGTGGTACCCACCTGAGGCGACAAACAGCGCTCCGGGAAAAGTGGAGTGCGTCACGTTGAAGCCGAGAGCGTCGACGTAGAACCTGCGCGCCTGTTTCAGGTCGCTGACGTAGAAGTGAATGTGGCCCAGAACGGTTCCGGCCGGCGCTCCAGCCCAAGGGCTATGCGGCACGGCGAGCAGCGCGTCGAGGCGCAGCGGGTCTGCGATCAGCTCAAGTTCGCCACGAACAAAGCGCCAGTTTTCGCGCGGAAAGTCGGCATAGACCTCGATCTCTAGACCGTCGGGGTCGGTGAGGTAAAGCGCTTCGCTTACACCGTGGTCTGCCGAGCCGAATGTCACCCCTAACTTCGTAAGGTGTTCTACGAAACTGGCAAGGCTGCTTCGCGAGGGAAGCAAGATCGCGAAGTGATACAGGCCGTAGCGACTTCCGCCAACGACCGGCGTTACCCCCGGCAGCTCCTGCAACTCAACTAGCACGTCGCTTGAGCCCTGCGCCGTAAGCACGGCGAGGTCCGCCGAACTGGTCTGAACGGACAGGCCAAGCACGGTAGTGTAGTACGCCAGCGAGCGAGAAAGACTGGAAACTGCGAGGCGGATACGCCCGATCTGAGCCGGTGCCGGCAAGAGTCCTTGAGTAGAAATAGACATGGTTCTTCCTTGAATAGCTTAGAAGAAAATGTTCGCGCGGGAGCGTTTTGGCAATGTCTGCTTCCACGACTTCGTTAGTGCGGCACTCTCAAGCGCCACAGGTACAGAAGGCTTTTAGCCACGCCGCGCCATCTGGTGCTCGGCCTTGGCTTTCTCTTCAATGGCGGTGTTCGTCACTTCACTGGACTTCGGCTAAATCCATTGTCAACCCGCGCGGGCGCTTTCGAGAAACCGCCGAATGATTTTCCTCGCCGCGGAGGGCGGCAGTTCTGCTTGGCAGGGAGGGCGAAAAGGACCCTTTCTGAAATGTGTTCTCCCATTGGGACGGTTAACGCGCTAGTCGTAGATATGACAGCCGTCTCGAACCATGGCCGTTTAGTCAGTTACTCCGAGTATTCTCCAGCGACGGTTTGCTCGTGAATTTAGGGTTAGGTGCCGTTAACACCAAACATCGGTAGCTTCTCTGTTTCGGCTGTTCCGGACAGTTCCGGTTAACTTCAATCCGTACGTTGATACTGATGCGATAAGATGCTTCCGTCAATTCACCGGGGCGCGCCAGGAACTAGTTGATGGTGGCCGCGGGTAGAATTGGGAGCGATCATGCGCTGTTCTCTCCGTCGAGCCTGTGTACAAGCGTTTAGAGTTGTAATCGGGCTGTTTTTTATTTCTGGCCTTGCCCTGTTTTTAGCCGGGTGGTCCCCACCTCGTTCGCATTCATCGGAGCGCCGCATCATCGTGGGCAAAGGGAAGCCCGGCTCCCTCTATGGCGTCACGATAGCCATCCAAAATCCCGCTCAATTTCAAAACAAATCTATCGAAGTTTCTATTTCGGACACCGCCGGCATTCTGTCAGCGAAGCGCTTAAGCAGCCAGGACCTCGATTTCTATCTAACCATTCGTCCCAGGATTGCCGGCTCAATCACCGTCTCTCTAAAGGCAGCGTCCGGTGAAACTCTGCCCGACATCACAACTGCGTTCCATCGTATTGCCCTCGAGAAGATTGCTCCGGCCGTGATTGCAGCAATGCCGAACGACACTTGGCAGACGGCCCAACCATTCGAGTTCGGTCAAACCATCTATGGCGCCTCAGACGAACGGCCTTATATTCCCGCGGAAGATGAGGACCGATACGCCGCGCTCTTAAAAGGATTCCAGTGGTTTCGGTTCACATTTCACAGTGATACGCCCAAGCTCGCTTACTTTGTTCTCGATATTACGGATCGCGAAGTTCCTCTCGATGTCGATATCTTCACGCTCAACCAAGATAGTCGCGGCCGTTCGGACGTGCGGGCGTACACAAACGGCGCGTCTATCTATCAAATCGAAGCCACCCAGAACTATCCCGGTCTTTATAAGTTCAGAACGCGCATCCTTCAACCGGAGCAAACGTACTTCGTTCGCGTCGCGGCGGATCACCCTTCTTACCAGCTACGCACTCTTGCATATCCCGTGCCTCCCTATAACGACCCTCGGCAAGCCATTCGCACAGGCATGGACTTCCTCATCAATATGGGGGACAGCTGGCTTTCGAATACTCCTCGTCGTGGCGCCATCGCCCTGCGAAATACGATGAACCATGGCGACACGCAGCAATGCATCGCCTGCCATCCGACGCAGTTTACGACACGCGGGTATCTCACGGCCATCTCTCACGGCTATCCGCCCACCCAGCGGCCCGCCCTCGAATTCCTGACGGATCGCATATATAACAATCAACGGCCTCTCTATGGAGAGCCGGGCACCGACTGGGTTCGTGTCATCTACACTGCTCGCACTGTGGCGAGCCGGCTCCCTTTGATCGAGCATATGTACGAGACAAACGTAACGCATGATGCTCCTCGCACTGCCGAATTCGAGATTCCTTACGCGAACTTCCTGAAGATTCACTATAAGGACCGGACAGCCATGCCGGGCGATGAGTCGGACGGCTGCGAACCTGACGTAAGCCCATTTGAAATAGCGTCTCAGAGCTGGGATACGTTCAACAATCTGTATCAAGAGACGCACGATCGACAATGGCTCGGATATCGGGATATGGTCGAGCGGCTTGCCCTTCCTTACAAGCCTCTGAACATGATCGACCTGAACTGGAAGATACACATGCTGGCTACCATCGATCGGCAGAGGTACGCATCTGAGCTAAACGAACTGATTCAGCAGCTCTATCAATATGAACAGCCCAACGGGATGTGGCCCTATCCGTTTGACAAGAACGCCAAACCGGCGGATTTCATTTCGTACCATTCCGTTCTGGCTCTTGCCTTAGCGGGCCGGCGGCCGGAAACGGACCCCAACCTCGCTCTTGCCGTTCAGGCAATGCTCAAGGCCCAACGCCCGGAAGGGAGTTGGGAAGGCGATCCAGTCTACCAGGGTTTCAACACTCCTTTCCGGGCTACTCAGTTTGCGGTGATGGCTCTGTCCACGTTATATTCCGGGCCGGATCATAAGTCTGCGCAGCAAAAGGGCTGGGACGACGCATTCCCGCCGCCTGTAAAAGACCTCGCAACGGACGACCTCCCGTTATTGCTCAGCGAGTTGGATCAGTTCTGGGATCTCGCCCCCGCGTCCACTCTCAAACAGATTCACAATATTCTTTCAAGAAGCGACCAGCCGCTGGCCCGGGAAGCAGCCGCGCGAGCACTCGGTCATATGGCCGATCCAACATCAATCGATGTTCTCGTCACCGCGCTAGGCGACTCTAGCAAGATGGTTCAACGGACGAGTGCATGGGCCTTGCGTATGATCTTGGAGCGCCGTCCGCAAAATGGAGCGGAGGGACGGGCGAAATTGAAAGTCGCGCTGGAATCCCAGGACGCGAGGATGCGTTGGGGAGCAACGCAACTGTTCAATCAGCACTTCAAATACCTGGCAGGCGATGCACAAC
Source organism: Terriglobia bacterium (assembly GCA_963758445.1). Lineage (GTDB taxonomy): Bacteria > Acidobacteriota > Terriglobia > Bryobacterales > Bryobacteraceae > Bog-105. The sequence continues at coordinate 156,276 of CAVWVR010000014.1, read as the reverse complement.
TCCGTTCCTCGCTAATCAAAGACCTCGATGACCCTGTACCTGCTGTGCGTCTCAACGCGGCACGGGGCCTGTGGCAGTGGTACTACTGGAATACCGACAACCGCGAGGCTCGAAACGGCATTCTCGAAGCGTTTGCTACGCGCTTGAACACCGAATCAGATCCAACACTCCAGCGAGCCATTCACGAAAGCATTTATGACGTGCTTGACGAGAATACCGGATACCTGGAGGCTTGGGTACGGGCCTCGGCCACTGCGGAGGACCAGAATCGCATCCACGAAGGCTATGAGGCGGTAGTGCGCGATCAGGCCCTTGTCTTAGCCAAAGTTCTCCGCTCAGCCACGCCCCGTGGCCGCCAGGGCATTCTGGAATCCTTATGGGATTTCCACATTCGCCACTATTCGCTACCGGAATTGAAAAAGGATCAGGTCGCCGTTGCTCTACCCGCGGTATTCACTAAATACGTCAGCGGTGTTCCCGATCTTCACCTGCCGGGCTACGTTTATCCGCCCTATCGCGACACCGTCGACTTCCACTACGATGTGCACAACGGCTTTTATCAAACGAGAATCGGCAACGATAGCGATCTGATCCACTTTTTCAAGAGCTCCGGCCCAGAACTGGAACAAGCTTTGATCGACTGCTTGCAGAGTGCCGACAGCAACACGAAAATTGAAGTTCTGAAAGCGGGAAGTACTTTGAGCGGAGCAGGGGGCGCGCAATTCGCCAAAGCTGTTCTCCAACTCTCTCTTGACGGGGATAAAGAGGTCCGCGAAACGGTTGGCTACGTTTACGAGAACGGACAACGCGGCGTGCTGAATATCAACGCTGCCGGAAAGCCTGATCCTAGCTTGGTTCAAACCATCGTGGAGATTCTTAAACGCGGAGACGATACTGCCCAAAATACGCTTCTTCCACTTCTCGCGGCGCTGCCCCATGACTCTCCTTTGACGCATGAACCGGAGCTGGTCTCATCTCTTCGCACGCTGCTCGAGAGCCAGCCTCGCGTTAGCAACTATGCTCACGTACTCAGCGCCAGCGCAGCCTTTCCCGATCTGATGAGCGAGCCAAAGCTCCGCAACCAGGTGCTTGCGGCGTTGGAGGATTCCGATACCGAAGTGCAGCGCGCGGCCATCCGGATCGCCCTTCAGAGCGTGAGTGATCCACATCAGACCGTTATTACCGGCGACGTGTTTAGCAAGCTCGGGAGTTCACAGCGCAACGTATTGATCGAGGAGGTAAGCGACCCCAAATTCCTCATTGCCCGCTTCGGCGTCTCGGGCGGCGCGCTGTCACAGGATCAGCGCTATTTTCTCGGTAAGGGTGCCGCCAACAGTCCTCCCGATCTTTTGGCAGAGCCCATAGTCTTCAAAGCTGTACTCGCCGCTTTGGAGGATCGTGACGCCAACGTCCGTGCCGCCGCCCTCGATTTGCTGCGAAAGTCTACGGGAATCGAGCAGAGATCCGAATTCCGCGCATCGCTCGAGCGGATGCAAAACGATCCCAATCCACGATTAAAAATCATAGCCCAAAATGTCCTGTCAGGGAAAAAACTGGGTGACGCTTTAGCCGATGTAAAACCTGGTTCCATCCTTGACTTCAACTATTTTGTCGAAAAAGTTGAGCCCATTCTCGCCACCACGGGAGCCGACGGAAAAGCCTGCGTAATGTGTCATGCGTCGCACGTGATTTTTCGCCTGCATCCGCCCAACGCGGAGGGACAATTTTCACCGCAGGATAGTGAAGACAACTACAAGTACGCGATGAGGGTGGTTAACATCAACGATCCGTCGCACAGTCTTATATTGATTAAGCCGACAAGGCCCACTGACTCGGCGGGAGACGTATCCGATTACCTGGCCACGCACAATGGAGGCCAGCGTTGGCTCGGGAACCAATTAAGTTGGCAGTACAAAACGATTCTGGAATGGATACGCGGAGCCACACTTCCGAGCGGTGCAGGTGAATAGGAAGAGTTAGCGGCCAAGCATTGTTCCCTAGTTTGAGGATGGTCGACTCTCGGAAGCTATCCCTCTTAGGTTTCGATCGGTACGTTTGCCGACCTGTTAATACCCAATATCGGAAGTTGTCTGCTTGCTCGTCCCGGCGCGGCAAGATCAGACAGCGCCACTTTACCTGCAGCACTAATCTGGGTTCTGTCCGGATTGCGCGTCACTCGGGCGCAAGTTGCGTATTACAATCGGCGCTATGCCGGATGAAAAGGAGCTCGTAAAGGCCGGAGTTGAAGCTATGTTCCGGCCCGTTAGTGATCTAATCGATAAGCTCGCGGGACCCGTTGCCGCCGAAATCGGGATGACCTTTGGAGACGTGGCGCGAGTATACCGATTCAAACGTGCTTTGAAACTGTTGCAGAAGGTTCACGGAAACAGCGGATTAGGGACGGCGCTGCCACGAATGCGACCAAATCCATCCGATCTAGATACATTTGGCGCGTTTCAAAAAGTCGGACGTTTGTGTGACAGTATCGTGTTGCAAATTGCCATACCACCCAGGACCGCAGGCGTCAAGCCACGAGCGCGGACGACAATGGCGGCAAGAACAAAAAAGACCGAAAGGGTGGAAAGTGTTGGATTGAGTTGCTGATCGGTCATAGAGCGCACTGAACAAAAAATGTACATAAAAACTTTCATACAATCGCATTTACGCGGGCTTGAGTGGAACAGAGATGGATATTAGGTGCAAACTCGGTTTTCACAGGTGGGACGGTTGTAAGTGCACCAAGTGCGGTTCAACCCGGGCTGAAGAACACGACTGGAACGGCTGCATCTGTTCAAAATGTGCGAAAAAGCGTGACGAAGGACACTACTGGAACGGCTGCATCTGTTCAGAATGCGCGAAAGAGCGTGACGAAGGACACGACTGGTCGTCCGACTGCGAGCAATGCCGTCGGTGTCGCAAGAAACGCGCTGGAGCTCATGCTTGGAACGGCTGCGCATGCTCAACGTGCCGAAAGCGACGTGACGAAGGGCACGATTGGTCGTCCGATTGCCACCAATGCGCTCGCTGTGGCAAATTGCGAGATGCTCTCCATTCCCGACAAAGTTGCAAATGCATCAATTGCGCGAAAGAGCTACATCAATGGAAAGCACAAGTCTGTCAGCGTTGCGGACGCATTCGTCGAGAGCCAACTGTTGCTTTTGATGTCAAACATCTTAGCGTGGACGGAAGAGGTCTGATCATACAGGTCGATGGAAAGGACTACTATTACACCAAGGTAGAAGCTAACTCGACCTTTGAGCATTTGGATGTTCAGATGGGCAACGATAATCGCGATGAATACCTTCTTTTGGTAGGTTATCGCTACGTAAGGTGGGGTCATTTGAGTATCACAAAGCAAGAAGCTGTAGCGATTCACGGCAGCCTTGGTCGTCTAATTGCAAATCCTACGCTGTCCATTGCTATGGGTTGAGTGAAGTCAAAAGGGAAACTGAATCGGACGAACTTCTTCACCGGCGTTAATGCCAAATATCGGTAGGTTCTTTCTGCAGCTGTTGCGGTGCGTTCATGCAGGAACGATCCGAAGCGCCGAGTAGTTATTGTGGCCGCTGTTGCTTACCACGAAGCTTCCGCATGAACTGTGGGACGGTAGGGAGTACATCATGGCTTCCCTCTGATGCAATAAGGATTGAGCCCCAAATCCCCAAGCTCACGAGATGACCAGGGCGGCGGTTTAGGCGCGTCTCCATACCAAAGCGACCTGCGTTTTATGCGAAGTCAGCCAGCGATGATAACTGCGATCACGCGAGTGATGTTACGTCAGCTACTCTAAACAAACCTTGGCACCCGGCAGATACAGAAGCAAATCCCGCTCACTCGTAACGCAAGGCACGCATCGGATCGACGTGAGTCGCGCGTAGCGCCGGAATGCCATAGGCCGCTGTAGCGACCGCGGCGAGAAGCGCCGCGACACAGCCGAAGGTCAGCGGGTCAAAGGGACTTGTCCCAAACAGCAGGCCCGCCATGGATCGGCTTAGCGCCGAAGCGAGCAGCAGCCCACCTACGACGCCGGCCAAAGTTAGCCGCAGTCCCTGGAACAGAATCATTCGAAGAACATCGTCGCCCCGAGCGCCCACTGCCATTCGGATACCTATCTCGCGAGTTCGTTGCGCGACGGTATAGGACATGACGCCGTACAGTCCAACCGCCGCCAACACGAGAGCCAGGGCGGCGAACGCGGCCAGCAATATGGTTTGCACCCGCGCATCGCTGGTATCGTCTGCAAGCACCTGCTCCATGGTGCGCGGTCGCATCAGCGCTAGCCCGCGATCGAGTCCCTGGAGCGTGCGGCGCAAACTGGGCAGAACAGTCGTTGGCGTAATCGCCGTTCTCAGGGTCAGATGGCCTGCGCTGTCGAAAGGCAAAGCAATGCTGTACGGGAAATATGCCTGGGGCATGGTTTTTGCGCGGACGCCGTACTCCTTCACGTCATCCACGATCCCCACCACCAAGACTTTTGCGCCGTTCCACCGGAAGGTCCGGCCAAGCGGGTACTGGCTTTTCCAAAATACGTGCGCCGCTGTCTTGCTGACGATGGCGTGCAGAGTCAGGTCCGGAGGAATCTTGGGTGCGCCGTTCGGGGATGCAACATACAATTCATTGAGCTTTTGTGCCGCTGCGGCATCGTGATTCATATCTTCGGCGTCGAACTGCCGTCCTCTTTCGAGGGCAATGCCGAACGTGCTGAAGTAATCGGCCGTGACGCAATTGAAGCCGATCAACACGTCTGACAGGGCCGGATCGGAAACGCCATCCACATTGATGTAGCCGTTGCTTCCACCTTGCAGCGGTATCTCACTGGAGAACGTCGCGGCCGTCACGCCGGGCAGGCGGCGCGTGCGTTCGAGTAATTGGTCAAAGAATGCGCGGCGCTCTGCAGGTCCTGCATAGTTGGCTTGTGGCAGGTTGATACTTGCGGTCAGGAGATTGCGCCGATCGACTCCAATGCCGGCGCTCTGCAACTTCTCGAAGCTGCGCAGCAGGAGCCCCGCGCCTGCGAGCAGCGCAAGCGTGATGGCAATTTCTCCGAAGATCAGCGCGTCTCTTAGTCGCTGCCGCCCGAGTCCTACGCTGACCACCGATTGCGCAGCCGCCTTCAGGGAGTCAGTCAGGCGCCCGCGCGAAATCTGTAGCGCGGGCGCGAGTCCAAACAGCAACGCTGAGACGATGCTGATGCCCAAGGTGTACAGAAGCACGGTAGAGTCCAGGCCGATTGGATTCAAGTGAGGGATGAAGGGGGTGGTGGCGCGGTCGAAGACTCGCACAATCCACCAGGCTCCCAAGCTTCCCAGCAAGGCGCCCGAAAGCGCCAGCACTACACTTTCGGTGATTAACTGTCGGAGCAAGCGTAGGCGCCCGGCGCCTAGACTCGCCCGTAGCGCAATCTCTCGCTGACGCGATCCGGCTCGCGCGAGCAGCAGATTCGCTACATTGACGCAGGCAATCAGCAACACCAATGTGACGGCGCCGAGCAAGACAAGCAAGCGCTCCTGCGCCCCTCCCACGAGCCGATCCTTGAGTGGAAACAGCACAGCATGCACCTTGGTGTCGCCATCGGGATACTCTTTTTCGAGCTGCAATGAAATAGCGAGCAAATCTTGCCTCGCTTGTACCACGGTGACCCCGCGTTTCAGCCGGCCGATGACATTCAGCCCGTGATTACCACGGTTGGTGAACTGCTTGTCTTTCATGTCGAGCGGGACCCACACGTCCGTTGCGGCGGGGAAATGGAAATTCGCTGGCATCACTCCGACGATGGTGTATCGCTCGGCATCAAGGTCTACCGTTTTGCCGATCGCACCAGCATCGCCACCGAACTGGCGTTGCCAGAAACCGAGACTGAGAATTGCGACATGATTCCTTCCAGCTACGTCTTCACCGGGTGCGAAAGAACGTCCAGCCGCCGGTGAAATTCCTAACGTCTTAAAGAAATTCGCCTCAACTTGGGTCACGCCGGCTCCGGCGGGCTCGTTTGGTCCGGCCATACTCGCGTTGGTTGTCCAGGAAAAAACAGTCATCGCCTCCATGGTGTGGTTGCGGTGCTGCCAGTCGAGGTAATTAGCTGGATTGACAGGATATGTTCCCGGAGCGGACTCTGTTTCTCGGCCCTCGACGAGCCGGTCCGGATCTGCAAACGGAAGCGGCCGTAACAGGACGCCGTTCACGACGGAAAAGATGGCTGTGTTGGCGCCGATGCCTAGTGCCAGCGTTAAGATGGCCACGACCGCGAATCCGGGATTGCGCCGCAGTTGTCTCAATCCATAACCCGCATCCGTCTTCAAAGTTTCGAAACTGATCCAAGTCCACATCTCCCTACTCCTCTCTGCTGTCGAAGTGACATTGCCGAAACATCGCCTCGCCTCGAATCGAGCTTGTTCAGCGTCCATTCCTGTAGCTATGTTTTCTGCTTCTTCCATCGCCAGGTGTATGCGGATTTCTTCCGTCAGATCCTCTGGTTTACGCCGCGGGAGAAAGCTCAACTTAGCGAGGGTACGCCGCCAGCTCATCCGCCCTCCTCGCCTTTCGCGGGTCTCAGGACGCCGGTGACAGCTGCGACAAAACGGTCCCAGCGCGATGTTTCGGAGTTAAGCTTGCGCCGTCCCGCTGCCGTGAGGCGGTAATACTTCGCCCGCTGGTTCTTATCCGAGACGCCCCAACTGGACTTTATCCAACCTTCCTGCAACAACCTCTGGAGCGCGGGATACAGAGAGCCGTGCTCGACCTTCAGAGCAGCTTCCGACATGTGTTCGATGGATTTGGCAATTCCATGACCGTGGGCGGAACCCCACAGCAATGTACGCAGGATCAACATGTCGAGCGCGCCGTAGACGAGTTCTACGCGGTCCTGTGAACGCCGTTCCGGCATGTAGTAGAAAATCTACCACAAAAGAGGTCGGCGATCTACCACCTTTCCGTATCTATCCGTATGGACGTTGGATGCAGTTCAGTGTGAGCCGGGCAAAGGCGTGGTACAAGAGATCGGCCTGCCCAGGTGTGGGGAGGACGTCGGCCAACTAGAAGCTATGCGGCTCTTTTGCATTGGCGGTGGTCAACAACGGGCAACTTGAATCGATATACTTCTGTCGCCGTTAAGGGTGAATATCGGTAGCTATTATCCCCTTCTTTGCCGGCGACGGTCGCGCCAGGAGCTATGACCCGCAACTCGATGGAGCGTCATTATAATCGGCTCGGCGGTCTTGCTTTCAGACCCGTCGGGCTCGATGAATACCACCTTGATGATTTCCGTCACCTCGGAAACATTGGTCCGCTCCTCCAACGCGCTGAGCCGGCGAATCAGCTTCTGTTTGATCATGCGTTTCAGAGCTGCGCACTCAGCTCTTTTCTCCTCGCACGAAGTACATCGGCAATGCTCGTGCCCGAGGGATAAGAGCGTCTAACCGGTTCGACACTCAGCCCTCTTCGTTTGCGCCTCTCAAGCAACAGGGCCAAAGCCCGTGAAGAGGGCGAGTCAATCATTTCCGTTGAGCGTGTCTCCAGCTTTTGCAATCGCCGGATAACCGTTTTCATGCTGCTGGTCCTTTTAGCTGTTTTGCCCCTGAACTGAACGTTCCAAGGCGGCGACACGCGCCTCGATGTCTTGGATCTCAATGGCTTTTGCGGTGTGATTTAACACGCTATCAGCAGCACGCAAACGGCACGATGCCGGCGCATTTACATCCACCATAATCTTGAGCAATGTCGACGCAGCGGCACTAGAACCATGCTGGAGCCTCGCGATGCATTGCCCGTAAGCAAGCCGCCGCGCCTCACGATATTTCTCATCGAACTCCGGCACCTTCATCCAGCGCCAGAGCGTTTTATGAGCCACGCCAATCGCCTGCGCAGCTTCCTCTACAGTGCGATGCGTCAGCAGAGCCGCGATGGCCTCCTCCTGCTTGCGCGCGAATTTTGCACCGTGACCCGTCACCTGTAGGAACCTGTTAGCGACTTCTCCACTGGAAAGCTCGCTACAAAACGGTCCAATTCCTCTGCTGTGACGTCCGCATCGGAACCGTTCAAACGGACTATCTCGACGAGTTTTCCTTCCGGTCCCAGTCTCCGTGTGCACGTAGACGTAGCCCAATCGAGCGGCTTGCCAATGTACGAGACAATCCACCGCCAGCCCCGTTTGGGAGCCGCTCTCGGAGCGACATCTTTTCGAGCTTGTTTAGTCTTCGCCTTTGCATCGCGATCATGAAGCGGCTCCCAAATAACTTGGATCTTTCTGCTGAATCTGCTTGCATGTGTGCGGAACCGGAGTGATGGATGTGTCACGCGGCAAAGGAGACCGCAAGACATGATCCTGGTACTCAGTAAAGACAACTTCATGACGGTACTCGGCTCGATGGCGGAAGCGGAACGGCAGCCGGAGAGTGAACATTTCACCGGCCTGGAAGAACTGAGCGAGCTCGCAGCCAACTGGCCGGCTAGCCGCTTGGTCGAAATCTGGAACAACCTGCCTGGGGTTAGCCCGATTAAGAAATTCACGGACCGCAAGACGGCCGTAAGCCGCATTTGGAAAGCCCTGCAGGAGCTGAACGCGTCTGGTCCGGTTCAAGCTGAAACGCCGCAACCCGAGGCCGAAGCTACGCAAGCGACGAAACGACGTTCCGAAAGCGCCGAAACAACCGAGTCGAAGGAGCCCGAGGCGTCCACGCCGGAACCGGAACAAGACGCCGACGTTGCGCCACAGGCGGCGGACGTTGCGCCCGAGGAAGCAGGGTCGCCCAAGAAGACCACCCGCGCGAAACGCGAGCGAACGGGCACGCCGCGCGAGGGCAGCAAGGCCGACATCATCCTTTCCCTTCTGAAGCGGGAGGGCGGAGCCAGCTTGCAGGAATTGATGGATGCCGCGGGGTGGCAAAAGCATTCCGTGCGCGGCTTCCTGGCCGGAACAGTCAACAAGAAGATGGGTCTGAATCTTACTTCCAAGAAGGAGGAAAGCGGGGAGCGCCGCTACTTCGTGGCAGCGCAAGAACCGCAGGGCGGAGGTACTATCAGAATCCTGAACGCTTCACAATCTTTCCCTGCTCACGCCGCCAAGCTTTGATGCTCTGGCGGCTTTCTTATTTGGGCGAACGATTTTCATTTCCATGCCCTCCATTCCCGAGCAGGAAGTTTCAATTTCGCTGCCGCTTCCGTCCCTGCGAAATCAAGACGAGACCATAACGTCTCATGCCTTTCTTGCCATTCCGTCCCGTCACGCTTCTGCTGTAAGTCGATCGATGCAATCAGAAGATCGAGTTCCTCGTTGGAAAACTGCCGGAGTGCCAGCGCGTATACCGCTGACCCTTTGCTCCCGCGCATCGGCGCGGGTAACAGCACCTCCAGCTTCTTGACACGAGAAAAAAGCTGCTGCCTCACGCAGCCGCCTTCAAACGTTCCAAGGCGATCTCTTCGAACGTTCTGCCATCGCCGTCCAGCACTGCTTCTTTGCCGGTGTATTCCTGCCATCTTCGGACGATGCAGTCTGCGTACTGCGGGTCGATCTCCATCAGGCGCGCTTTGCGCCCGCGGCGCTCACAGGCAATCAGTGTCGAGCCGGAACCGCCAAAGAGATCGGTAACAACGTCGCCAGCTTTACTGCTGTTCAGAAGGGCGTGTTCCACTAACTCCACCGGTTTCGCGGTGGGATGAATACGGTTCGCTGCCGGCTTCTTCTCCTGCCACAAAGTGGATTGTGATTTATCTCCGTACCAGGCGTCCTTTTCCCCGCAACGTGCGGGTAGAACAAGGGTTCGTGTTGGAACTTATAGCGCCCGAATCCCCAAGCGAAGGTGTTCTTGGCCCAGATAATCTGACATCGAACCTCGACGCCAGCTTGCTCCAGAGCATTCTGAAACTCCCGCTGCCAGGAGGAGGAATGGCACACATAGAGCGAAGCGCCCGGCTTGGCGATCCAGCGGTAGTTGCTGAATGCGGCGCCGAGGAAATGCCGAAACTGCTCCTCGCTCATCCGGTCGCCTTTGATCGTGAGCCGCTGTTCCGTCTAGTCTTCGTAATCGACGTTGTAGGGAGGGTCGGTAAACACGCAGTCCACAGCTTCATTAGCGATCACGCGTCCCACATCTGCCTGGTTCGTAGCGTCGCCGCACAGGAGACGGTGATCGCCGGTCACCCAGAGATCACCCACGGCCGATACGTTTTCTGGCGCAAGCTCCGGAACCGCGTCTTCGTCCGTGAGTCCCTCAGTGGCGTCCTGTCTAGCCAGCAATTGCGCTAATTCTTCATCTTCGAAGCCTGTGAGAGCCAGGTTGTAATCCGCTTTATCGAGTTCTTCTAATTCGCAACGCAATAGCTCGTCATCCCACCCAGCGTTAAGCGCCAAGCGGTTATCCGCGATCATGTACGCGCGTTTCTGTGTTTCGCTCAGGTGGTCAAGAACGATTACCGGAACCTCAGGGAGGTTCAGTTTGCGCGCAGCGAGTAGACGTCCGTGGCCAGCGATTATGCCGGCGTTCGTGTCTACCAGCAGCGGATTTGTAAACCCAAATTCCGCAATACTGGCCGCGATTTGCGTTATCTGCGCGTCCGAGTGCGTTCGCGGATTTCGAGCGTACGGAATGAGCCGGTCAACCGGCCAATGCTCGATCTGCTTCGCCATCGGATGCAGGTTCAGGATGAGGCTCCTTCGTGTCTGCATACTCAATAGCAAGCGGCGATTTCCGTCGTCAACAGAAACACCGAAGCAGACGCGAGTACATCTTGGTTGGCACTGGCTTCGCTAAGCAACTCCTGTGTTGTCGGGTTTTTAGTTGCAATTTGTCGGGTTGAATGTCGGAAAAACTAAGCTACCCGACAAGTGTTGATTGTTTGCAATCAATAGCTTCCCCCGTATTTGTCGGGAATGTCGGGTTTTATCAGCAGGAGAGCGCTGCGGAGAAATAGGACGGTTAATTCGACATCAGGACGAAAGGCGGAAGTTCAGGGGTGGGTCTATTTTTGGACTCCAGTTGGACTCCAAAAAGGCAAAACACAATGAGGTAATTTTGTAAGTCTTTGATTTCTTTGGTCGGGCCGCCGGGATTTGAACCCGGGACCTCTTGCACCCCAAGCAAGCGCGCTAGCCAGGCTGCGCCACGGCCCGATTTTCCTCTCCAAGTCTAGCAAGCGCTGCGCGCTTCTACACTGGAACCATGCGTCCCCACTTTGGCCTGTTCGCCTGCTTGTTCGCGGCACTTCTGTGCGCACAGGAGCTGCACATCTCAGGCCAGCGCATACGCGCTCATATCAAGTACCTTGCGAGTGATGCGCTCGAAGGCCGGGGCGTGGGAACGCGTGGTGAACAACTGGCGACCGATTATCTCGCCACCCAGTTACAGCTCGAAGGCGTACAGCCGGCCGGCGACAACGGCACTTACTTCCAGCAAGTACCCATCGTCGGCGCGACCACGCTGCCTTCGTCAACCTTAACTATCACCGGGCACAACAGCAAGACTGCGCTGACTGTGGGCAAAGACTTCGTCGGCACGGCTCTTTCTCAACATCCGCAGAACGACTTCGATGCCGAAGCGATCTTCGTCGGCCACGGCATCGCAGCCCCTGAGTTTGGCTGGGATGACTATAAAGGCGTCGACCTGCACGGTAAAGTACTCATCTTCTTCACCAACGAACCGCCGTCAGAAGATCCGAACTTCTTCGCTGGACGCGCGCTGACTTACTACGGGCGTTGGACCTACAAATACGAAGAAGCGGCGCGGCGTGGAGCTGTGGCCGCATTCCTCATTCACACCACGCCGACAGCCGGATATGGCTGGCCCGCCGTGACGGGCTCATGGGGCAAAGAGAACGTACAACTCAAGCTCCCAGCGGGCGAGAAAGGTCTCAGCTTTGCCGGTTGGCTCACCGAAGACGCGGGCGCAAAGCTGACCGCCGCGACGGGCAAGTCCATTGACGAACTGCTCGCGCTTGCAAACCAGAAGGATTTTCGGCCGATCGATCTGGGCGTGCATATCTCAGCCCGCATCGCCACGAAGTTGCGCGAAATCCAAAGCCGCAACGTGGTCGGCCGCGTTGCAGGGCGCAGACTTGGCCATGAGCGCCCAAGCCGTTCTTTACTCCGCCCATTGGGACCACTTAGGTATCGGCGCACCCGTGCGCGGCGACAGCATCTACAATGGAGCGCTCGACAACGCGAGCGGTTGCGCCGTCGTGCTCGAAATTGCGCGTATCTGGTCGGCTCTGCCAACAAAACCGAAGCGCAGCGCCCTGTTTCTCTTCGTCACCGCCGAAGAAGCGGGATTACTTGGCTCTCAATACTACGGCGAGCATCCCGAAATTCCCGTCGCTCAGACGGCAGCGGACTTGAATTTCGACATGGTGATGCCGTTCGGCCCAACGCGCGATGTCGGCGTTACCGGCGCCGAACGCACTACACTTTGGCCACTCGTTCAAAGGGATGCCGCCCGCATGCAACTCGAAATCTCACCGGACCCGGAACCGGAGCAGGGCCACTACTACCGTTCCGATCATTTCTCGCTGGCTCGCGTGGGAGTGCCGTCGTTCTCCATCTCGCCCGGCACGAACTACATCGGCAAGCCGGCTGGTTTCGGCAAGGCGGCGTTCGATGACTTCAACGCCAACCATTACCACCAACCCTCAGACGAGTATCACGAAGAGTGGGACGTCTCCGGCATGGAGCAGCTTGCGCAGTTCGGCTTGACTCTCGGTCTAGACATCGCGAACCATTAGCTCACCTTTCTACGTTCATCCAGACGTCTTCCAGCACGTCTACTGATGTGGTCAAGGTCTGTCCGCCTGCGGTAAGCCGGACCATGTAGCTGCCGGCTGCAAGCAGCGGACCTTGCGGCGTGCCGAATCCGAAGCCGCCGCCTCCGCCACCACCACCGCCGAATCCGCCCGCAACGAAGGGAACTTCAGCAGCGCGGGCCGCGCGAGCAGCCGCTGTCTGTTCCGGCGTCATGGGCGGGGCGTTCGGATCTTCAGGCACCATTTCCGGTGGCGGGCCACCGCGTCCCCCGCCGGCACCTCCTCCGCCTCCGGCAGCAGTTCCGGCGCCGCCACCGCGTCCATTGGCGTTAGCTGCGGGTGCGGGCGCGGGTCCACGCATGTTCCATTGGAATCGGTTCAAGCCGGTCTTGATCTCGACATCCATCGTGCTGACCACTTTGTTGTTCTGCAGAAATTCGACTTTGGTCTTCCCGATGTCCGTCTTCGACAGGATGTGAATCGCAGTGCCGCCTAGTGGATTGCGTCCGACGAACTCGCGATTTGCGACGTGCCGCTGCGCCTGAATATCGTTCTTCCAAAGCACTGCCGGACGCGGTTCAAACAGCGCCAATTCTTTGGTTCCGGCCTGCTTCAATTGCTCCAGCGGGCCGATGTCATCCATGATCCAGAGGGAACGTCCATGCGTGGCCACAATCAGATCGTGTTCGCGCGGATGAATGAGAATGTCGTCCACGCGCACGCTCGGCATGTTGTTCATGAAGGGCTTCCAGGTGGCGCAACCATCCAGGGTTACGAACAATCCGAATTCCGTACCCACGAACAGCAGGTCGGGATTCACCGCGTCTTCGCGCAAGGCGTTGATGTTTCCCTTGGCCGGCAGATCGTTGGTCACGTTCGTCCAGGTCTTGCCGTAATCGGTCGTCTTGTACAGGTAGGGAGCCCAGTCGTCCAGCCGATGCGCATCCAGCGCTACGTATGCGGTTGCCGGATCGAAATGCGACGGTTCAATGCGCGAGATCTGAACGTATCCTTTCGGCGCGCCGGGGATGTTGGCGTAGACATTGGTGAATGTCTCGCCGCCATCCTGGCTGACGTGCAGATTGCCATCGTCGGTGCCAATCCAGAGCACGCCCGGCTTGGATGGTGACTCGCGCACTTGCGTGGCCAGCGAACTGGCGGAATAGCCATCGTGTTTCGCCACCATCGGCTTGTCACCCGGCTTGCCCATGATCGCCATCTCGGGCGACCAGCGCGGCAGGTGCTTGCTCAAATCCGTAGTGTTCATCGTCCAGGTATCGCCGCGATTGGTTGATTTAAAGAAGAACTGCGCGGCCATGTAGAGCACCGCCGGGTTATGCGGAGAAATTTCAAACGGAGCGTTCCAGTAGAAGCGGAAAGGATCGACTTTCTCAGGCGCGTTCGCAACGTTGGGCGCGGCGCGGCCGAAGAATCCGCCGCCTGCGCCGGCTTCGCCTGTTTCCGCGGTAGCAGCGACAGCAGCTTGACCTCGCTGACCCGGTCCGCGTTGTCCCGCCGCCTGCTGCACTGCTTCCGCCGGAGCGGAGCCTGCCGTCGGGTTTGTGCTCACGGGATTCGCTGGCGTTGGATTCTCATTCGCAACCGCGCGGGAGCTGGATTCGCAGGCGGAGTGGCGACAGTCGGTTTAATCAACTTTTGAGCCGCAGTGCGCAGGTCATGCCGGCTCATGTTGCCGTCTTGCGATTCACCGTAGATGATGGCCCAATCAGTCGGATCCTGGCGAGTATAGAAGCCGTCTCCGCCCGCTACTGTGTACCAGTCTGTGTTCACGCCGCCGGTAGTGGAACGAAGCGCGCTGGGGCCGCACCATGCATTGTTATCCTGCAGTCCGCCGCAGACGTAATACGGATGCCGCATGTCGGCGGAGACCTGATAGAACTGTCCAACAGCCATGTCGTTGTGATAGTCCCAGGTGAATCCGCCGTCGTTGCTGATGTCGAGTCCACCGTCATGGCCGACGGCGACAATGCGCGGATCTTTGGGATTGATCCAGAACGCGTGATAGTCGGTATGCGAACCGGTGAGGCCTTTCCACGTTTTGCCGCCGTCGAGCGACATCTGCGCGGGCGTGCCGCCAACAAACAGCTTCTTTTCGTTCAGCGGGTCCACGCGAATCTGGCTGAAGTAGGTCGGGCGTTGATTCTGATTGCTCATGAACGTCCAGGTCTTGCCGCCATCTTCGGAACGGAACACGCCGCTGCCATTCGGGTTCGGCGGAGGAGTTCGCTGAGCACCGGTAGCGCCTGCGCCTGCCCCAGCCGCACCTGCTGCCGGCGTTGCGGCTGCTTCTCCAGCCGGACCTGCGGATTCGCCCTGTGCCCCGCCGCGCCGGCCAATGGGCGCTGGGCCGCCTTCAGCGGTGGTGCCGCCGCCTGTTCCCGCGCTCGCGCCCGCTTCCACCTGGGCGTAGATGATGCGTGGATTCGCGCGGAAGATCGAGATGGCAATGCGCCCGTACATGCCGTCTTTTGGTTTTGGCCAACCGGCGCCGTCGAGCTTCACCCAGCTATCGCCGCCATCAATCGATTTCCAGAGCGCGCTATCGGCGCCACCGCCGTTATAGCCCCACCAGGTGCGGCGACGCATAAATGACGACGCGTAGACGATGCGCGGATTCACCGGGTCAATCGCGACATCATTGAAACCGGTGTCCTCATTAATGTACTTGAGGTTCTTCCAGTTCTTCCCGCCATCTGTCGAGCGGTAGAGCCCGCGCTCCTTATTTGGTCCGAACAAATGCCCCACTGCGGCAATGAAAACGACCTTGGGATTGCGCGGATCAATCGCGATTCGATTGATGGATTGCGTGTCTTCCAGGCCAAGGTGGTTCCAGGTCTTGCCGCCGTCCGTGGTTCCCCAAACGCCATCGCCGATGGAAGAACTTTGCCGATTGTTAGCTTCACCCGAACCCACGTAGACGACATTCGGGTCGGAGGGCGCAATGCCAATGGCGCCGATGGACTCGTTCGCCATCTGATCGAAGAGAGAATGCCAATGGTTCCCGGCATCCGTCGACTTCCATAGACCGCCGGTAGCGAAACCGATATAGAGCAGCATCGGGTCCTTCTCCGATCCTTGAATATCGTCCAGCCGCCCCATCATCACGGCCGGCCCGACGGAGCGAAATTCAAAGGCCCGCAGAAGGGGATCTTTCGACATGTTGATCTTAGGAGCAGGCGGTCGCAAAGGCGGTGCCTGCGCCCCAAGAAAGGCGGCAACGGCGAAAGAACCTGCGGCAGCCACCAGTACATAATGGCGGCGAATTGGACGGCCAAACGGCATTAGGGGTTTTCTCCTGAAGGCCCCTTCGACGTGTGAACGGGGGTCGAAAAAGGGACAGTTACTACTACGGTTGATAATAAAAGGCTAACGAGAGAGAACGAAGGTTACGCGACGGCAGTCAATCAACGTGGTGCGTAGCTATCCGAGTCCGGCAACCTGCGCAGCATTTACCGCCGCGCCCATGGTGGCAACGGTCTCGCCGCCTGTCACCACCTCTACCGAATAGCTCTGCAGCGGGCTGAGCTTCACCATTTCGTGCAGATACTCAGTTATCAAGTTTAGGTTCACGAAGCGGGAATTTGGACCGGTGATAAAGAACTTGCCAGCGCCATCTAAATGAATACTGGTTGCGGTAGCCGCTGCGAGCGCCCGGTGCCATAACTTCAGGAAATCGACGCAGCGGGTTTCCCCCTCCTTAGCGTGTTCGAAAACTTCATCCGGCTCGAGGTCCATGAAACGCAGACGCATAGCGCGATGGCCCATGATGCCCTCCAGGTGTCCGGTGCCGCCACAGCCGCAGTAGCGCTCCTTGGGGTCCAGAGTAATGACCGAGTGGCCGGCCTCCCAGACGCCGTCCTGGAATGGATAGCGCCCGTACCCGATACCGGTGCCTAATGTCCAGACGCGAATCAGGCGATCCAAGTGGCCGCGCTTGGCCGCTAATCCAGCAGCCATAACATCAGCATCGTTGAAGACCGCAACCTGCAGCCTGTTTCCGAACAACGGCCGAAAGGCATCCGTAATAGAAGCCTGCATGTCGAAGCCTTTGAACTGCACCAGATTGGGCGAGTCCTGTACATAGCCGTTGCGCACGATACCGGGCATGCCGACGCCGATATAGGAGGGCGCCTCGGGCAGATCCAAACGCCGCACCTGTTCCACAATGCGCTCGATGATCTGATCGGAAGGGACGCCCTGCAAAGAATCTTTGATGGACGTATCTTCAGGATCCATGCGCAACTGGCCGACAACAGCGTTGTCCGACACGGCCGCGCAAGACAATCTTTCCGTGATAAGAATGCCAATACCCAGTGCCATTTTTCGTCTCTGTTCTAGGGGCGGGATAACTTATTCAACCCGTTAAATGCCGCAGCTTTGTAGCACTCGGCCAAAGTGGGGTAATTGAAGACCGTGTCGACGAAGTAGTCAACCTTGCCCTTCAGAATCAAAACCGCCTGACCGATGTGCAGCAGCTCAGAAGCTCCCTCGCCAATGATATGTACGCCCAGCAATTCGAGAGTCTCCCGGTGGAAGATAAGTTTCAACCGTCCCGTTGTATCGCCGCGGATCTGGCCGCGCGCAATCTCCCGATAATATGCTACGCCGACCTCATAGGGCACATCTTCGTCGGTAAGCTGCTCTTCGGTTTTGCCGATGAATGAGATTTCGGGGATGGTGTAGATACCAAAGGGAAAGTAATTCGGATTCGAATAAACAGCCTTGCCAAAGGCGTGGGACGCGGCGAGGCGGCCTTGCTCCATGGACACAGACGCGAGGCTGGGAAATCCAATTACATCGCCGACGGCATAGACGTTGGGGTTAGCAGTCTGATAATTCTCATTTACTGCGATGCGTCCGCGTGAATCTGCTGTGATGCCGGCAGCGGCGAGGTTGAGTTCATCCACATTGCCCTGGCGGCCAACGCAATAAAGCAGCGAGTCGCCAACCACCTTCTTCTTGCTTTCGAGGTTTGCGACCACACCGGTGCCGTCGCCGGTTTCTTCGACGCTGGAAACTTCTTCATTGAGCCGCATGGTGACGCGGTGGTCGCGAAGATGATAGGACAGCGCTTCAACAATTTCCTGATCGGCGAATTCGAGCAAGCGCGGGCGCTTTTCAATCAACGTGACACGGACGCCCAAGGTGGCGAACATGCAGGTGTACTCGACGCCAATGACGCCGCCGCCGACAACGATGAGCGTCTTGGGCACGTTCGGCATGTCGAGAATCTGGTCGCTGTTGATGATGTTTCGCCCGTTGATGGGAACTTTGGCCGAAGCCGCGGGTTTGGTGCCGGTGCCTATGACGATTTTTTGCGCGGTGATCTCGATGGTGCCGCGCATATTGGTGACCAGAATCGTGGTTGGATCTTTGAAGCTGGCGACACCGGTCATTACCTCAATGCCGTTGCGCGAAAGCTGAGCCTGAGTGACGTCGATTTCGGTCTTGATGACGTGCTGCACGCGAAAGGCAAGATCGGCCATGGTGATCTTTTCCTTCACGCGGTAGCTGACGCCGTAGACGTTTTGATAGTTGTAGCCCGAGAAGTGGAGCACCGCCTCGCGCATGGTTTTGCTGGGGATGGTGCCGGTGTTTATGCAGACTCCGCCGATGACTTCACGGCGCTCGACCAGCGCGACTTTCTTACCGCCTTTGGCGCCTTGAATGGCGGCGCGCTGGCCAGCGGGGCCGGAACCGATAACTACCAAGTCAAATTGGGGCATCGCAGATTTCAGTCAGGCAAAGACACGTTTCCGTCGACAACACATAGAGTATATCCGTGACACATTTCAGGGCAAAGACAACGCAGACGCGAGCATAACCTACACATGAAGATTGGAGCGAATCAAGCCATGTTCAAGCTGCGATTTGCGAGTGCGCGGCGGCATCCGGCGAGGAATTGACCGGTTCCGGGGCGCGAGTGGATGGGAAAACGACCCCTCCCTCGCGGTCGGGGCTCTGATTTTTGCTGCGGGCGTTGTTTTTGAACCCGTCGAAACGCGCGACAGCGGCTGCGTGGTGCACCTGATGCATCTCAGTTGCGCGCTCTTCTTTCGCTTCGGCGCGTTTTTGCGATTCAAACCCACGCTCGGCCAAAAGCCTTTGTTGTCTACGCTTCATAAGCTCGGAAGAGGCACGCTGGTAAGCACGATCGTGCGTGGTTTGGTAGCGACCGAAACGTTCGAGCTCCATATTCACCGTGGTTGCGCACTCTTTGCGGGCGATTTGCTCGGGAGTTTGGGTACTGGCGAAGCAGCTTTCCTGCAAACGGACGGCACGCGCGGCACACCAGGTGTGCTCGGTCATTTTCCGGACAAGCTGAAGTTCTACTTCGCCGGCTGGCTGTTCGGCTTCGACGAAATCGTTCAGAAGCTTTTCATACATTTCCTGATTTTCTGTGGATCGAACGCGGAACGTGCCGGTCAGACCGTGGGATGTTCGGTTTTGGGAGACTTTCGCCTTTCCTTCGGCTGAGGTAGGTCCCGTTGACTTCTGGGCATTGGCCCGATTGGCTGTGAGTTTGCTAGGTGAGATGGGCATAGCTGCGCCTGAAGTATGAGCGCAGAGGGAACGCGATTGAGGGGGATGGAGAGGGGATAGTGTTGATTTGGAGGGGGAAAGATTATTTTTGTGTTTTGAAATGAGGGGAGCCGGTTTGGGTTCGCTTACGCTCACTGGCTCTGTGTCGAGGTTGGTGTATATTCCGTTATTTTTGTGGCGCCGGGGGTACCCAGAACCTGATCAGTCGCGTCATCATAAAGCCATGCGTACTGTGTTCGAGGCGGCGGGTGGCGACGAGGGGCTGCGCCTTCTTGCGGATGCCTGGCATCGTCGGGTGATGTCTGACGAGGTGGTCAGCCATGCGTTCAGCCACGGGTTCCATCCCGAGCATGTCGAGCGACTAGCCGCTTATTGGGCCGAGGCTCTTGGCGGGCCGAGCAGGTATTCCGAGTCCTATGGTGACGAGACTAGCGTCGTCAGGATGCATAGCGGGAACGGAGAGCACGAAGAAATGGATCGCCGCTCGATCGCTTGCTTTGATCAGGCTCTGGTGGATGCCGGACTAGCCGACGACAGTGGACTGCGCCAAGTGTTGCACGACTACTTCGCTTGGGCGACGACGACAACGATGTCCCGCTACCACGAGTCCGCAGATGAAGTGCCTAGCGGATTGAGTATTCCGCGCTGGTCATGGGACGGACTTCAGGGGTGAGAATCGCGTCACAGAGACTCCAGTCATTGCCGTAATGCCGCGCAGCCTTTGCGCTAAGGGTTTTAGACCAGCAGCTTGGGGAAGAATCGACCGACACGCGTCATGTAAGCGCGATATTGATCGCCGAACCGCTCGATGAGATATCGTTCTTCGGTTTGCGTTCGCAGAGCCCAGAGCGTGAACAGAAGCGTCGCGGCAACGGGTAATAACCAGGTTCCCAGAGCCAGCCCAAGACTCAACCCCAACATGAGAACTCCTACATACATCGGGTTTCTCACAAAGCGATATGGACCGTGTTCGACGAAATGCGCTTCTCGGCGCGTTACCACTGTGTCGGTCAGGTTTCGACCCAAACTGTGAAACATCCAGATCAACCAGGCGACGGCACAGCCAAAGCTGCAACGCCGATCCAGCGGATGCGCTCCGGGATCACTAACGAGGCCCAAGCAAATAATGGTGGGCTGTATAGCCAGGCGGCAGTCGAAACAGCTGTGGCCAAGCCAATCAGCCGAATGGCAATGAGAATCGGCCAGCCCTCCTTGCTACGGTCAAGCCGCTCCCCGGACCGCTGAGACTGGATCCGGTAGTATCCGCCTATAGCGCCAAAGGTGAGGCTCATCGCAACCAGGGTTATGCGGACTGCGTTGGACACTTTAGCAATATGGTTAAGTGCGATGGCGGAGCCGCTACTTTAGCTCTTTTATTTGGGCTCCAGGAGGGGGAGTGAGGACGAATTTCTCATCCGCCACGCTGGGCTCATTCATTTTCATTTCAGCTATCCGCAGTTGGACTTCATAGCCGTCCTGAGGACGCTGGATATCGACCGTGGTGGGAAACGGAACGGCGGCGAAAGTGTTCCAGCCGGCGTAGATGGTATCGCTGGTTATGTAGCCGTTTAGATCGAAGGTCTTCTGGCGCGATATCTCTAAGGTATGGCGATCGAAATAGACGTTGCGCAGGATTTTCAGCCCGTCTGCTTCTGACCGGACGAATTCCAGGATGTAAACCGCTTTGGCTTCGTTGGTGTCGTCGAGAAAGATCACCTGATCCTTGGGATCGGGAGTTCTGATCAGGAGCGCGTTCAGAAAAGCGACCGGACGCAAATTCTGCAGCTTGTCCTTGGAGTTGGCGGGTGCGTCATTGGCTCCGAGGAAAAACTGGCTTTTCGGCGGAAGCGACACTTTGAAGTCGTTAGCCACCGAAACCATATCAAACAGGGTGCTGTGGATGACGGGGTCGAGACCGATTACGCGGATTTTATCGGGTTTGAGGAACAGTACATAGCCTGAAATGGTGGCGTAGTCCGTCACCTTGCCGCCGTAAATCTCGCCGACTGACGCCGACATATCCACCTTGGCCTGAAACGACCGGACGGGATCATAGACGGCGGCAATCCGTTGCAGGAGTTCTTCTTTGGTGGCCTTGAGTAGCGGCACATTAACCGTTTTCCCAGGAGCAACCACTTGTCTTCGCCGCACCAGGCAGGCGGGCGAGCAAAAGCAAAGCAAAAAAACGAGGACCGCGAACTCTCGTGGTTTGCGGAGCGTGGTCACCTTTGCAGTTTAGTAGAGGCGCGCGGGTTTTCCGTATACTAGCTGCTTTGGAATGCTCATGAACAGATCTCTGCCGCACTGGACCGCGAGTATCATGTTTTCTCTTCTCGCGGCGACATTGTGCTGCGCACAACAGCAGCGGATGGACGACCTGCTCCAGCAACTTGACCGCACCACAAATTTTTCGGATCCTTCGATTTCTCCCGATGGCCAATGGATCACGTGGACGCAGGAAGATCCCGGCGAGGCAAAGCAATCCTACTTGCTTAACAGGTTGGAGCCGCATGCGATGCCGACTCGCATTGAAGTGCCGGATGCCGCTGGCTTTGCCTGGTCGACAGATAGCAAGCAGGCGGCGTTCATTGCGGGAAGCGAAATGTATGTGTTGACGGCCGCTGAGGGTAAGTACCGCAAGCTGGTGACGCTAAAAGGGTACGCGCGCGACATTCGCTGGTCGCCGGATGGGAAACAGTTGGCCGTTCTCTACGCGGAGGGCGGCGGTGGGGGTGGTCCCTTAGAGGCGGAACCCGCCGCCATTGGCGAGATCGGCGCGGAGATGCACAACCAGCGGCTTGCGATCGCGGACCTCGACCGGCCGGAGCGACTGAAGCTGGTTACGCCCGCCGACTTGAACATCTATGAATATGATTGGGCGCCTAACGGGAAAGAGTTTGCGGCCATTGCGGCGCCTGGTCCGGCAGACAACAACTGGTGGATTGCTAAGCTTTACCGCGTGGACGCCGGCTTGAGCAGCATGAAGCTGATCTTCACGCCAAGCAAGAACGACCAAATCGCAGTGCCGCGGTGGTCTCCGGACGGCCGGAAAATCGCAATGATCGCTGGACTGATGAGTGATGAGGGCTTCACGGGTGGGGATGTCGTCATCGTCGCGGCGAACGGTGGTGCGGCGCACAACCTTACATCCGGGGCAAGCATGTCGGCATCGTGGCTGGCGTGGCAAAGCGATTCTCAGATCCTGCTTTCAGAAGTTGTGGACGGCGGCAGCGCCATCGCCACGTTGTCTGTCGCAGAGGGGAAGTTGAACACACTCTGGCAGGGTCCGAATGTTCTCCACGCGGAAGGAAATTACCCGGACCTTGCTGTGGCCGCTGACGGACGTACGGCAGTTGCGATCGAGTCTACCTGGGAGCATGCGCCGGAGGTCTGGGCAGGGGACATTGGGAAGTGGCAGCAAGTGACTCGCGCGAATGCGAACCAGCAGCGGCAGTGGGGCAAGGTGGAAAGCGTCCATTGGACCAACGACAAATTTCAGGTGCAAGGCTGGTTGCTGTATCCGGAGAAGTATGATCCGAAGCGCAAGTATCCCATGGTGGTGGAAGTTCACGGAGGCCCAGCCAATCAGCGTTCGTCGGCGTGGCCCAGCTCAAACTTCGACATGTCGGTTTTGTCCGGAATGGGATATTTCGTTTTCTTCCCGAATCCGAGAGGCAGTTATGGACAAGGCGAAGCATTCACGCGCGCGAATGTGAAAGACTTCGGCGGCGGCGATCTGCGGGACGTACTGGCGGGCTTAGATGCCGTGGCCGCGAAAGTGCCCGTCGATACAAATCGCATTGGCATTACGGGCTGGAGCTATGGCGGCTTTATGACGATGTGGACGGTGACGCAGACGCATCGTTTTCGTGCAGCAGTCGCGGGAGCGGGTATAGCAGACTGGCTGAGTTACTACGGGGAGAACTCGATTGACGAATGGATGATCCCTTATTTCGGCGCCTCTGTGTACGACGATCCGGCCGTGTATGCAAAAAGCGCGCCGATTGAGTTCATCAAGAATGTCAAAACGCCGACCCTGGTGTTAGTAGGTGAGCGCGACGGCGAGTGTCCCGCTCCGCAGAGTTTCGAATTCTGGCATGCTTTGCAGACTCTGGGGGTTCCGACCAAGCTTGTGGTGTATGCGGGTGAGGGGCACGGTTTCCGCAGCCAGAAAGATCGGCTGGATCGGATGCGACGGACGCTCGCGTGGTTCAACGAGTATCTTGGGGCGTATTAGAGGGTCTCACTCCTGGTGCAACATGGCGCCCGGATCTACACTCATCGCTCGCTGTGCCGGCCAGTAACAGGCAGCTAAGCTGACAAGCGCAATCAGTCCGGCGACGCTGCAGAGCGTGAGGGGGTCGCTGGGCTGGATTTCAAAAAGAAGAGTTCGAAGATAGCGGGTCAGCAGCAGCGCCCCAGAGAGACCAATAAGCAGACCAAACACGGTGAGTCGAAACCCGTCCGCGAGCACGGCGCGAAATACGGAAACCGTGCTTGCGCCGAGAGCCAGGCGAATGCCGATCTCCCGCGAGCGCTGCGTAACCGAGTACGCAATGACGCCATAGAGACCGATGCATGCTAACAACAGCGCGACGGAACCAAAGGCCGTGAGCACGAATGTTTCAGCGCGCGGGCGTGCGATGGAATCGGCGACCATCTCGCTCATCGTCTCCACCTTTGAGATACCCTGGTCGGCATCCACTTCGTGGACCTGCTGCTTTACGGCAGATGTTAATGCAAGCGGGTCACCGGCGGTACGAACCACCAGCGCGGTATAGGGGAAAGGGGCCTGATCGTTGGGCATGAACAGGCAGGGATCCGGCGGGGATGTCAGCTCGCTATGCCGAATGTCGCGCGCGATGCCGACGATCTCGACGACCGGCGAATGGTTCCACCACACCTTCATGCGTTTACCGACAGGGTCTTCGCCCGGAAAGAACATGCGCGCAGCAGCCTGATTCACGATTGCTACCAGCGCTGACCCCTCGCGATCGTGTCGATCGAAATCCCTGCCGCGCAGAATAGGGATTCCCAGTGTGGGGAAATAGCCCGGCGTAATGATGGAGACATCCCCTGTAGGTCTGTTGTTGGGCGCCGGCTCGGGCCGGTCGGTACGGTAATACCAGGTGCCCGCGTTGCCGCCTTCCATAGGCAGAATTCCGATCGACCCGGCGGAGACAACTCCCGGCAGCGCGCGAATGCGCTGCAGCATTTCATCGACAGCTTGGGCGTGCCACTGTTCCTTCTGGACCGGAAGCAGAAGCATACGCAAAGTAAGAACGTTCTCAGGGTGAAAACCGGAATCGACATGCAACAGACGAGTAAAGCTGCGCACCATAAGACCTGCTCCGACTGTCAGAATGACTGCGAGCGCAACTTCGGCTACGACGAGCACGTTGCGCAGACCGCGGCCAGAGGTGACGGAACGAGTGACTGCGTGAAGGTCTCGGATGATGTCGCGTTTCAGAGTCTGAAATGTAGGAGCGAGGCCGAACAGGACAGACGAGAAGACAGTTACCCCGACAGAGAACGCGAGTACCGGGAAATCGAGGGCGATGTCGTGCAATCGAGGGATCTGGAGAGTCTCAGGCAGCCTCTTTCGAATGAGGTCAACGGACGCGGCGGCGAGAGCAACGCCAGCAGCGCCTCCTAATAGGGCGAGAAGCAGGTTCTCAACCAATAGTTGCCTCACGATGCGGGACCGGGCTGCGCCGAGTGCAAGCCGGACGCTGATCTCATGAGCGCGGCTTGCGGAGTGCATCAACAAAAGATTGGCGATATTGGCGCATGCCAGCAGAAGAATCAGGCCAACGGCTGCGAAAAGCACGAGTAGAACAGGCCGGATCGGGCCGACGGTCTGGTTCAGCAAAGGGACGACGCGCGTGCTCCAGCCTGCATCGAGGGAGACGTTCTCCTGCGCGGTGCGTTTGGCGATACTCTGCATCTCGGCTTGTGCGGCATCGACCGATACTCCGGGCCGGAGACGCGCCACGACAGAATAGTTCCGTCCTTCCTCCAAGTTGATGGCGAGCGGGGTGTAGAGATTGGTTTGCTGGTTCGGAAGACCAAATCCCGGCGGCATGACGCCGATGATTTCATGGTGCGTCACGTCAACGGAGATTCTTTTTCCGATCACATCGGCCCTGCCGCCGAACCGGCTCTGCCACGTCTCGTAACTCAACACTACTTCGTGCGGCGCGGTCCGGTCATACTCGCCGGGACGGAATGTTCTGCCCAGAATCGGCGGAGTTCCGAGCGTGGTAAAGAACTCCGAAGTGACCGCAAGACCTGGTACCTGCTCGCTTCCTTGCAGCGCGAGTAGATTCAGCGGCAGGTCGAAAAAAGCAGCCATTGATTGAAAGGAGTGGCTTCGCTCTTTCCATGCCGCGAAGTTACTCAGAGCCACCACATTCGTCTTGTTTATGTGCGGCGGGACTTCCCAGAGAGTAACGAGTTGATTCGGCGAGGGAAAGGCCAGAGGACGCAGCAGAATGCCGTTCACGAACGTGAACATGGCGGTTGTGCCGCCAATGCTCAGCGCCAGCATGAGCATGATGGTCAAGCTCACGCCCGGCGCTTTGCGCAGCATGCGGACAGCGTAGCGGCTGTCCTGCATGAGCTCTTCAAGCCAGGCGAAACCCCACATGTCCCGAGTGGTTTCAGCCACCAGACCGACGTTTCCGAATTCGCGGAGTGCCGCTTCGCGAGCCGATTCCGGCGATACGCCGCGTTCGATACGCTGGCGAATGTCCATCGCCAGATGTGACTGCAGTTCGCTATCGAGATCGCTTTCGGATGCGGCACCGTGAAAGAAGCGCCGAATAACAAATTGGAATAGATTGCGAGCCATAAGTGACCTACTCGGCGGGCTTCAGGACTCCCGATATAGCCGTCACGAGAAGTTGCCATTTCGATTGTTCAGACACGAGTTGCTTCTTGCCGGCTGGGGTGAGGGAGTAGTATTTCGCGCGTTGATTGTTTTCTGAAGTCTTCCACTTTGAGGCCAACCAACCCTGTCGTTCCAATCGGTGGAGAGCTGGATACAAGGAGCCGGTCTCAACCGACAGGAGATCGCCAGAGCGGATGCGGATGGCTTGCGCGATGCCGTGGCCATGTTGAGCGCCCCACTGCAACGTCTGCAGGATGAGCAGATCGAGAGTACCCTGCAGGAGTTCAACCCGGTTGCGGTACGGTTCTTTGTCTGGCATAGGTGTAGACAACCTACTACTATCATCTTTGCCTGTAGATTGTCTACTACTTAATTCGACCTCTTGAACCACACCACTCTATTGCCCAAGTCCGTTGCCGGTATGGTCCGAGTAGAATGCCCACATGCAGTTCGGTAGCGCCAAGCCAATACTCGTCAGGCCGATTTTGAGCACGGCTCTAGCGCTTTGTGTCACTTACCTGGCCGATTCACGGACAATCACCTGCTGCAAATGCTCTGTCCGGCGAATGGCCGGTTGCAAAACCCGAATCAGTTGGATTTTCTTCGGTCCGGCTGGAGGCTCTCCGAATCTGGCTGAAAGCCGAGCCGACCACAGCCATGATGGTCCTCGCGCATGATCATTTGATCTTTTCGTATGGTGATGTCTCTCGCGTGAGTAAAATCGCGTCCGTGAGGAAGAGCATTCTCTCCATGCTCATGGGCAATTATGTGGCAGCGGGCAAGATCGACATGAATAAGACCGTCAAGCAGCTCGGTCTTGACGATCAGCAGCCCTTCATTCCGCCGGAGGAGCGCGCGACGCTCGAACAGCTCCTTACAGCTCGTTCTGCCATTTTCATGGACGCCCGGACGGACTATTTAACCAAGCTCCAGCCGGAGCGCGGAACCGCGTACCCCGGTACATATTTTTTCTACAACAACTGGGAATTCGATGCGGCGGGCACGGCCTTCGAGAAATTGACCGGCAAGAACATCTACGACGCGCTGCAGGACGACCTTGCGAAACCGCTCGGGATGCAGGATTTTCATCGCGAATTGCAGAAGAAGTTTCCATCGCCCGGTTCCATCCATCCCGAGTTTGCCATGTACCTCTCCACTCGGGACATGGCGCGCCTTGGCCTGCTGATGCTGCATTACGGCAACTGGAACAGCAAGCAGATTATCCCTGCAGACTGGGTACGCTACTCGACAAGTGTCATCACTCGCTGGGAGGGGATGGAACCTCCTCTGCTGCGCGAGCCTGGATTTCCCGAGCGTTGGGGTTTTGGCGCCGGCTGGTGGGTCTGGGATGCTCCCACATTCCCAGGGGGTCTGCAGGAGAGTCCCTTTCAAGGCGCCTACGAAGCAAGGGGAACGGGCGGCCAGTATCTAACCGTCATTCCCTCGCGCGATCTTGTACTCGTTCACAAAGTGGATATCGACGCAAATCCCCACGCATCCATCAGCCAACAAGAATGGGATGCGATTACCAGCATGGTCATTGCCGCGCATCAGTAAACGACTTTGCCATGCTAAATAACATGGTGGGCAATTTCTTGCGGGATGTTCGTTACGGGTTCCGCGGATTGCGCAAGTCACCCGCGTACACCGCGGCCGCCGTTCTGACCTTAGCGCTGGGTATAGGAGCAAATACCGCTATCTTCAGCGCGCTAGACGGCGTGATCCTGAAACCGCTACCGTTTGGCGATCCAGATCGCCTGGTGATTCTGGCGCTCTATAATCACAGTCTCAAGTACTCAACAGACGCGTCTTATCCGGACTTTCTGGATTGGCAGCGTGGCGCGCGCTCCTTCGAGCAAATTGCTGCGTTTCTGCCCACTGGCTTTGACGTGACAAATCCGGGCTTACCGGAGCACGTGGAAGGCTACGAAGTCTCATGGAATTTCTTCAGCACTTTGGGTGTAAACCTCGCGGCTGGGCAGTCTTTCACTGCGGAGGAAGACCGGGTAGGCGGCATGGCAGCGGCCGTCATCAGCAATCGTCTATGGCAAGAACGATTTCACGGTAACCCCGCGGTCATCGGTCAGCCCATCACCTTGAACGGCGCCGGATACACGATCACCGGTGTTCTGCCGCGCTCGTTTCGTTTCGAAGACCTGCCGGCAGATATCTACACTGCGATTGGCCGGGCCGATCCGCAGTACCGCAATGACCGCACCCTCCACAACATCCTCTGTGTCGCACGTCTGATGCCCGGAGCAGGCATTGGTCAGGCGCAAGCGGAAATTAATACCCTGCAGGAGCATATTGATGAAGTGAATCCCGCCACGGAGAAGGGTGAGGGCGTATTCATAAATCCGCTGAAGCAAGAACTGGTTGGGGATGTCAGTGGGACACTTATGCTGCTGCTGGGGGCGGTCGGCTTCATATTGCTCATAGCCTGTGCGAATGTAGCTAACCTTTTGCTGGCGCGGGCAGCGGCGCGAACGCGCGAATTTGCAGTGCGGCGAGCGTTGGGCGCAAGCCGAACACAACTGATCCGGCAAGTGATCATAGAGAGCGTGGTGCTGTCGTTCATGGGCGGCGTTCTTGGGCTAGCGGTTGCAAAATTGGGGCTCAATGCAGTGCTGGCCGGGGCGCCGGGCAGTCTGCCGCGCATGGAGAACATCGGCGTAAATGCTTCGGTTCTTCTCTTTACGCTTGGCCTTTCGGCGGCGGTTGGATTGTTATTTGGCATTGTGCCCGCGCTGAAGCACGCGAACACCGATTTGCAGATCAGCCTCAAGGCGGGAGGCCGTGGCGCCACCGCCAGCCATCGGCGCACGCAAGGTGTTTTGGTGGTCGCGCAGGTCGCGTTGGCGCTGGTTCTCCTGTCGGGGGCGGGAGTGCTATTTCGAACTATCCATAACCTGTGGGCGGCGAATCCCGGCTTCGATACGCAGCACGTTTTTACATTTCAGGTTGGACTTTCGCCGTCCCTTACGAAGAACGCGTCTTTGATGCGCGTAGCCTATCAGCAACTCACAGAACGTATTCGTCAGATTCCGGGTGTGGAGTCGGCCGGCATCACGGCGCTTGTTCCGCTAGGGCGCGGCGACAACTCCGGACCGTTCTGGATAGGCCCACATCAGCCGGCTTCCGTGGCGGAGATTCCGCGCGCGGTTTATTATGCCACCGCTCCCGACTATCTGCGCACCATGCAGATCCCGCTTTTGCGGGGACGTTTGCTGACACAGGCCGACGATATCAATTCAAAACCAGTGGCGATGATTGACGCGCGGATGGCGCGCACTTATTTTCCGAAAGGCGACGCGGTAGGTCAGAGCTTGACGATTCCTCATTGGGGGAATGCTGGACCGACGGCCGCTCGGATCGTAGGCGTTGTGGGGCATGTAGCGCAGTATGGAATGGATGGTGCGGGACACGAGAAACCAGCCATTTACTACTCGCTGTATCAACTTGCCGATGAGATTCTGCCCGCCTTCCGGGGCGAGTTCACATTTGCGGTGCGCACTCGGCTCAACGCTGCCGCTGTGATGCCCGCCATAAAGAAGGTGGTGTACGGAGCGAGCGGCGATCAACCGGTTTATAACGTCCACACTATGGGCGATCTGGTTTCCCATTCAATGGCGCGGCAGCGATTCCCTATGATTCTGCTGGTTTCATTTGCTGTGTTGGCGCTGGTGCTGGCCACGGTGGGAATTTATGGCGTGATCTCCTATTCAGCCA
Source organism: Terriglobia bacterium (assembly GCA_963758445.1). Lineage (GTDB taxonomy): Bacteria > Acidobacteriota > Terriglobia > Bryobacterales > Bryobacteraceae > Bog-105. The sequence continues at coordinate 126,365 of CAVWVR010000014.1, read as the reverse complement.
CGCAGCGCGTGCAGGAGATTGGAATTCGCATGGCGCTGGGAGCGGCGAAGTCAGACGTTTTAAGAATGTTGCTGGGTCAAGGTCTCCAACTCGCACTTATCGGCGTGGCAATTGGCGCGGCAGCAGCCCTCATACTGGCCCGAGTGCTCGCGAGCTTTTCACATTTACTCTATGGGGTTCGGGCGACCGATCCCCTCACATTTAGCGCTGTCACATTGTGTCTGCTGCTTGCCGCTCTTCTCGCTTGCTATATTCCGGCTCGGCGCGCGACGCAGTTACACCCAATGACAGCGCTTCGTCACGACTAACTTTTAAACGCCGGCGGTTTGCGCTTTGCCTGTTTCCTGCTCCAGAATCTCCGATGTGGCTTGCTGAATAAGCGGCTTGGAAATCTCCGTGAGCAGAAAATCCGCGCTTTCTTCTTCGCCAAGGGTATGGGTAAGCAGCTCGTAGACCTGGAATTCGCCTAACTGGCGCGCTAACTGGCGCAGCGTTCCATAGCCGGAGATCTCGTAGTGCTCTACTTTCTGAGCAGCCGTAATCAGCGCTAAGTCGGCCGCGAGTTCTTCTTTATCGGCACCCTCTTCAATAGTTTCTTCGCCTTCGGCAACTAAGCCTTCCATAGCTTTGCAGGGCTTGGCCTGGGCCCTGACACCCAATAACTCGAACGCCTGTTTCAAGCGTTCCACGTGACCTTGGGTTTGGACCAAATGCTTCTCAAAGGCTTCCCGCAGGCGGGGATTATGCGCCGCTTCCGCCATCTTCGGCAGGGCCTTAGTTAGCTGCATTTCCGCGTGCAGCAGGTCCTGCAACTCTTCAGTTAGTAATTCTTGTAATTGAGACATAGGATTGATACTTACTTGCTTGCTTTCTTGCTAGAGGAACTTCGTTTTTTAGTCTGCGTTACGCCATTTCCGGAAGTTGAACCGTTACTCGGTTCGCGCTCACCGGTTTCCGGCGCGCGTAAGTGCTGGAATGCGGGAGCTTCCACATACTCCCAAGTTCCACCTTCGTTCCAGGGTCCACGCACGTCCGTCTCGCCGCGATCGCCTACGCCGGTCGAATCGTTGAAGTACTGATCGACCAGTCCGGGAGTCGGCGGAAGCGTACCGATGGAGAAGATCGGCTTCTGCAGGCTCTCCAGCGCAAAGGTGAACGCCTTCATGTGGGTAATCTCGCGCGTCATCAGGAACTGCAACGCGTCGAGCGTTCCCTGGTCTTCCGTGAAGGCCATCAGGCGCTCGTACACGATCTTGGCGCGAGCTTCAGCGGCAATGTTGCTTCTCAGATCTACGTCAAGTTCGCCTGTAACCTTGAGGTAATCCGCTGTCCATGCCGAGCCGACCGAGTTATACAGATTGACTCCGCCTCCACCGCACACGGCGATTAGTGGGTCGGCCTCAGCCGCGCTCCGGTTGTTCTTCATCGGCTTCAGGTGCATACGCGTGAGTACACCGATTACTTCCAGGTGGCTCAACTCTTCTGTGCCGATATCCATGAGCAGGTCTTTGCGTTCCGGATCGTCGCAATTGATGCCCTGCACCGAGTACTGCATGGCGGCAGCGAGTTCGCCGTTCGCGCCTCCGAACTGCTCCAGAAGCATATTGCCGAAGCGCGGGTCTGGCGCGTCCACCCGCACGGTGTACATGAGCTGCTTAACGTGGTGATACATGTCTTAGGGTCCGCGAATTAGAGGCGGCGGGCGCAGTCCCGGTGTCGCTAGGAGAGTTACGATCCTTGAAATCTACCGGGGGCGTGCGCTGGTGATCTTACGTGATGGATTGTATCTGGGCAATCAAGTGATTGAGTTCCTCGTCGCTCGTATAGAAGTGCGGCGCGACACGGATACCGGCGTTCGGCCTGTAGTCTACCAGCACCTCACGGCGTGTTAGTTCCCGGGTTACTTCCTTGCCGTTCGGCACATCCAGTACGACCACGCCGCCGCGCCTGTTGACATCGCGGCAGGAACGCACCGGAAGGCCCGCTTCGTCAGCCAGGTCGATAAGCCGCTGCGTCTGGCGAACCGACTTGGCGCGAATGGCATCCACGCCGATTTCATTTACGATCTGGTAGCCAGTACGCGCGGAGTAGAGAGCGGGGATGTTGGGCGTTCCGTTCAAAAAACGATAGATGTCGCTCGCCAGCTCGATAGGGCCAGATTCGAACTCAAAGGGCTGGCGGTGCGCGATCCAGCCCGTAGCTGCCGGCGCGAGCTTGGGCCACAAGTCGCGGCGTACATAAAGGTATCCCGCGCCCGGACCGCCGCAGAGCCACTTCACTGAACCACCAGTTGCAAAATCGACATCGACTGCGCGGACATCCACCGGCAGAATGCCAGCCGATTGATATAGATCTGCCACGACCATCGCACCCATTTCGTGAGCGCGGCGCGTGATTGCGCCTAAGTCCTGCACAAACGAACTGCGGAAGGCGACATGCGAAACCGAAACGAGTTGCGTCTCTTCATCAATCGCAGCAAGCATGCGCTCCAGCGGCAACGTCATGCCATCCGGCGAATCAACGCGGCAGACGCGCGCTCCCTGGCGCTCCAGGCCGAAAGAAATGTAATCGTTCGTGGGAAAGTTCAATCCGTCGGTGACGAGCTTGTTGCGCGGACCGTTCCAATCGAAGCATGAAGTAACCATGGATTGGCAAACCGAAACATTCTGGTGCATGGCTACTTCGCCTTCACCAGCGCCGATGATGCGGCCAATGAGATTGCCGACTTTCACCGGCATCTCCCACCATCCTTCTTCCCAGGCGCGGATGCCACGAGTGGCCCAGGTCTCTGCGAACTCCTGCAACGCGTTCGTAGTGCCGCGCGGCATCGCTCCCAGCGAATGACTGATGAGGTAAGTGGTGCTAGCGAGGATGGGAAATTCTTTACGCCAGGCGAGTAGAGGATCGATAGTCAAAGCATACCCTTCGTAAAATGAATCGTGTCGGACGCCCTCCCTCGCCTGCGCTTCAATCTTGATTTCATGCCCTCGCCTGACCCGGCGCGCCCCGGGCTGATCATTCGCGATCCATACCATTACAGCGACGCAACGTTGATTGTTCCGCCGCCGCTTGTGCAGGCGCTTGAGTGCTTTGACGGCCAGCAATCGACTCTGGATTTGCGCTCGGAATTAGTGCGCATCACAGGTGAGATCCAAGTAGGTGATCTAGAAAAACATCTATTCGATGCATTAAATGATGCCGGCTTCCTGGAGAACGATCGCTATCGCGATCTGAGAGCCAAGCGTGAGGCTGAGTTTGCACTGGAGGAAATTCGCGAGCCGATCTTCGCCGGGGCGGCGTATCCGGACGACGCGGAAGAACTTTCTGACGTGCTGACGCGCCGTGTGGGGCGGTCAGAAGGCAGAGCAAAAACCGTGGCAGTCGCCGCTCCTCATGCCAGCCCTGACGGGGGCTGGGACACTTATCGCGCGGCCTATCAAGCGCTGCCTACGCGTGAAGAAGCCGAAGGAAAGACCTTTGTCGTGCTGGGAACATCGCACTATGGCGCGCCGGACCGATTTGGCCTGACGCGAAAACAGTTTCTCACTCCTTTCGGAACTAGTCAAACCGATGAAGGTCTAGTGAACGAACTGGAATCCGAGGCGCCGAACGCTATTCGGATGGAAGATTATTGTCACGCAGTGGAGCACTCCATCGAGTTTCAAGTCGTCTTCCTGCAGCACCTATACGGGCCTGGCGTGCGTGTCCTACCGATATTATGCGGACCGTTTGTCAAGAGCATCTACGAAGGCGGCCTCCCGGAAAAAAACGAGGCCGTGGCAGCGTTCATCGGAGCGCTCGGAAATATCGCTGCGCGAGAAGCAGACCGGCTGTTCTGGGTGTTGGGGGTCGACATGGCCCACATCGGTCAACGCTACGGAGATCCTTTGCGGGCGACAGCCAATCTAGGCGAAATGCTGGCCATCGAGCAGCGTGACCGCGCGCGGATTCAGCGCATCAACGAAGCCGATGCGGAAGGTTATTGGTCACTGGTGCAGGAAGGTCACGACGATCTTAAATGGTGTGGCGCCGCGCCCATTTACACGTTCATGCGCGTTCAGCCGGGACTGCGCAGTGAGTTACTCGATTACCATCAGTGGCAGATCGACCCGGCGAGCGTCGTCAGCTTTGGCGCGCTCCGTTTCGATCGAAGCTGAAGATTACTGCGCCGCGCCGCCACCCCACCAATATCCCGGCCGGGTACGAATCTTCAATCCAGGGCGGTCCACGACAACGCGGATGTTGTGGAACCCGGGTTGATTGGTGTCATTCGGCGAGTAACTCAACAGGTATTGACTGTTCAAGTCTTTACCAATATCTGCGATCGCATCCTCCATCGCTCGCTCTGAGGCGAAGTTATAGACGCTGCCACCCGTGAAGTAAGTGAACGCCTCAGCCGGACTCTTCTTGAACAGATCGTGGATAGAGCGAAGTATCGGCGGAAGGCCATTCATACCGTTCATGTAGTCGTTTTGCTGAATGTCCGACGTCTGGTTTCGCGGCCCTTGGCCACCGGCGATGGTCGCTTGCGCTTCGGGCGGAATGCCGCCTTCTGCCGGACGAGGATAATCCATCTTCTTCATCAGCGCTGAGTACGCCCGGCTGATGTCCACGCAATACACAATCACGTTGTCGAACTGCATCTGATGGATTGCTTCCTGCAGGTGTAATTCGCTGCCTTTGTCGATGTTGCGGCTCAGCAAAACCACAACGCGCCGCCGCACGTTGCGCGGGTCATGCTGCTTGAGCATGTGGTCGGCCTGGAACACGGCATCCACCAGTCGAGCGCTGCTTGAACCTGCATTCAGCTTTTGCATTGCGTCGTTCAGTTTGTCGGGATCTTTGGTGAAATCCTGCAGCAACTGGAGTCTGTGATCGAACGCCAGGATTGCGACATCGCCTTGGACGCCGGTGACCAACCCCTGCATCAGCAAGCCGGTTCTGCGCAGCTTGGTGAGCATCGGTTCAACTTCCGAATTCGCCTGTACGACCACTACGACGGAAAGCGGCAACTCCGAAACCTCAGCAACGATTTTCTGCGCGATGTCGTTGTCGAAGACTGAAAAATCGCCGGCGGTCAAGCCATTGACGTAGCCGTGCCCGTCGGGGTCAAGTACGGTGGTCGGCACCAGCACGTAGCGCGTGGTGATCCCGGCGATTGGACTTCCGGAAGGCGTCTGTTCCACGGGTTCGGTGCTCTGAGGCGTCGTTGCGGGAGCGCTCTTAGAAGGCGAAGTTGGAGCTGGCGCCACCTGTCCCGGCTGCGGCGGCGGTCCCGGCGGGATCTGCCCAGGCGGCAAAATTTGCGCGAACCCCAGTCCCGCTACTGCGAAAAGCAATACCGCTGCGGGAAATAACGACCCTGACGCATATCTCATCACTTTTCAGATGTCTCCTGCAGGTAGCGAGTTTCGGCTCCCATAGACACCAGTTTCTCTCAAATGAGATTAGTGCTGCGTTTTTCCGGCAAGCAAGTCAATAACGTGCGGCACCAAAGGCTCTATCAGTTCCAAAGAATACAGTGCACCTCTTGGCGACCCCGGAAGGTTCACGATCAGCGTTTGCTTCCGGTTTCCAACCATGGCACGCGATAGCACCGAAAATTTCGTCTGCTCCAACCCTTTTGAGCGCATCAGTTCCGCGATTCCCGGGATCTCACGATCCAGCACGCTGCGCGTGGCTTCCGGCGTTACATCCCTGGGCGATACCCCGGTGCCGCCGGTGGTTAAGATCAGCGAGGCCATCAATCCGTCCGCCCACCATGTCAGTTGGGCAGAAATCGCCGATTGTTCATCGGGCACGATTCTGGCGTCAATCACGCTCCATTGCAATGCTTCACAGCGCGCTTTGAGCGCGGGGCCTGAGGCATCCTCTCTGCGCCCGGCGGCAGCTGAATCGCTGATGGTCAGAATGGCTACCGTGATCACGGGCGCGGCGTTCTCCGAAACGTGCCGGACTTGCCACCCGTTTTCTCTAAGAGGTAGACTGCGCGGATTTCAATCTCTTTGTCGAGCGCCTTGGTCATGTCGTAGACGGTCAGCGCGGCGACTGACGCTGCCGTCATGGCTTCCATCTCAACCCCCGTCTTCCCGAAGGTAGAAGCCGTGGCAGTAATCTCAATTCCATCTTTGCGAATTCGAAACTCTACGCCCGCGTGGGTGAGCGGCAATTGATGACAGAGCGGGATCAACTCGGATGTCTTTTTGGCCGCGCTGATGCCAGCGATGCGAGCCACCTCGAGAGGATCTCCTTTGGCATTGTCCGGAAGCGCGCGAATCACACGCGGCTTCATGGCCACAAACGCCCGCGCTGTGGCGGTTCGATGCGTGGGTTCTTTAGCGCCTACGTCAACCATGGAGACCTGGCCGGCAGAATCGTAATGCGACAACTTGCTCTTCATGGCTTTGGCATCACGCGAATGGAATCGCCGACCTCCCAAGATTCGCGATCGTGATCGGCGACCAGGAAAACGTTTGCGCGAGCGAGCGCCGGGATATCGCTGGAACCTTGCCAGGGAATGTGCTTCAGCCGCTGACCGTCGTCACTCAATCGCGCCGGCAGGAAACGCGTCAGTCCTAACTTGTGCCGAAACGGAGCCTCAAACTGCGCCAATAGGAGCGGCAGGATTGGCGTCTCGACCCCCGCCAGAATTTCGATCGCGGCGCGCGCAAAAAGCTGAAAAGTGACCAGCGTCGAGCCGGGATTGCCGGGCAATCCGAATACCGGCTTATTCGAGTAAATTCCGAACGCCGTTGGCTGGCCGGGTTGGACACGCACGCGCTCAAATTCGAAGCTGACACCCATATCGCGCAACCCCGGTTTCACCAGGTCGTATTTGCCGGCAGAGACACCCCCCGTCACGATGAGCATGTCATGCTCTAAGCCTCTTTCGAGCAGCGGGCGCAATGCCGGGCGGGTGTCACGCGCCACCGGGAGTATCGTCGGCTCGCCTCCCGTTGCGCGCACCAGCGACGCCAGCATATACGAATTGGAGTTGCGAATTTGATGCGGCTGCGGCTGATCTTCAATCGCAACAATCTCATCGCCCGTCGCGAGAATCGCCACTCGCGGCCGCGTCTCCACGCGCACTGCGGCATGCCCGGTCATGGCAAGTGTCGCGATATGGCTGGCATCCAGCTTCACGCCGGCGGGGATCAGGACGGCTCCGTGCTTCGCTTCCGCACCTTGCTCGTTGACGAACTGATCCGGGTCTGCCGTTCGGTCGATTTTGACCAACGCCTCACCGTTTGAGCCGGTGATTCGCTGCACGTGCTCAACCATGACGACGGCGTCGGCGCCGGCAGGAACGGGAGCGCCCGTCATAATTTCCAGCGCTTCACCGAATTGCAAGGAGTCCTGCTCAGGCTCGCCCGCTCGAACTTCGCCGCGCACGCGCAGGGTGCCGGGAACGTCGCTCGATTTGACCGCAAAGCCATCGCGCAGGGAACGCCGCAAAGCGGGATAATCCCGATCCGCGCGAATTGCTTCCGCCAATACCCGACCGTGCGCATGGGCCAGATCGGCAGACTCGATGTTCCTGGCCCGGGTCAAAGACTGAACCGCCGCAACGACAATCCTGCGGGCTTCGTCGAACTCTAATACGCGCTTGTTCTCTTCTACCCTATTGGATGACGGCACGTTCGGATTTTACCGTTGAAAGGACCAGGTCGTGAATCGCAAATTATTTCCGCTCACTTTCCTAGCAGCAATCGCGGGGGGCACTCTTCTTTTTGCGGCCTCCGATTGGCAGAAAAGCGATCCTGCGCAGTGGAGCAGTAACGACGTTTACCAGATTCTGAACAACTCGCCCTGGAGCAAGATAGTCAAGACATCGTTCACGAATGCCAAAGACTCCGGCGATCCGTTAAGCAGCCAGTCTCCTACCGGATCAACTCCCCCGCCGCCCACTACTGGGGGTTCACTGCCCGGCACGGGCCGGCGCGGCGGTGGCTACGGGGGCAGCAGTAGCCGCACTTACAGCAGCGGAGATTCCAGCAAATCAAGTAAAAGCGAGCCGTCTTACAGCCAAGGTCCCACCGAAGTCACCATCCAGTGGCAGAGCGCGCTGCCCGTCCAGATTGCAGCGGCCAAGAAAGCGGATACCAGCGCCGACATTTCCAACATCAAGCCGCTCGACAACTATGTCATCGCCGTAATCGGACTTCCGATGCGCGCGATTGGCGGGCGCGCTGCTTCCGTCGATTCCGATCAAACAACTGACGAAGAAGAGGCCAAGAGCCTGGAGGACCGGCTGAAACAATCAACCGAACTGCTGGCAGGCGGCCACGAAGCGATGCACCCTACCAAAGTTGAACTGAATCAAGGCGCCGACGGACGAATTCTGCTTTATTTCCCGAAGAACGATCCCATCACGATCGGTGAAAAGACGGTTGAGTTCAAGCTGGTGGCTGGCCACACCGAGATCCGCAAAAAGTTCACGCTGAAAGAGATGGAGTACAAGGGTCGACTGGAACTCTAGAGCCCGCCTACTTGTTCGCCGTGGTGTCATATAACTGGTCGACATCGCGCTTCAGCTTCTGCATGGACTTATCTTCGATATAGACCATGTGACCGGCATCAAAGTGATCGCGGGTAATGTTCTTGTGGGCGGCGGGAGTTAAGCCCATGTGATCGAGCGTGTAATCGACGGCAAAGTACGGCGTTGCCGCATCGTACATTCCCTCCGCAACGAATACATGCATGTACGGATTCTTTGCAAATGCGTGGCGCATGGCTTCGCTGGTATCTGCGAAGCCGGACCAGCCACTGGTTTGATAATCCCAGCGCCCGATGCCGCCGCCCAAAACGAAGTAGGTCAGTTCGCTGGTGTAGCCGAGTTCCTGTTTCACGTAATCGCCGAAGACGGACGTGTAGGGCGGGCGAATGGCTGCTTCACTCGGATCAAAATCCGGCGCTTGCTCGGTTAGAGACGCTTCGGGGCCGGTGAATCGTCCATCCAGACGGCCAACCATCTTGTCTTCGTCGCGCAGAAGTTCGGTGTCGAAGCGAGACAAGTCGACGCGCAGATTGCACATCTCTATGTACTGTTTGGACAGGCCGGTATAGCGCGCCAGATGATCTGCGACTGACTCGCGCTCCTGCCGGGAAATGGCGTCGCCCTTTTGCAGCGCCAGCGTGTAATCAGTCGAGGCCCACTGCTCTACCTCTTTGCGCAGGGCTTCGGGATCTTTTGCCACATCCGGAGCGAGCTTGTGATGATAAGCGGCGGTCATGGCATAGGTCGGCAGATACAAGATGTATGGCAGGTCATTGCCGTTCACGAAACTCGCGGTCTGGAACTGCAGAATGGTTGAGATGAGCGTAATCCCGTTCAGCGCAATGCCGTGATCGACAAGGTAGCCTGACAATCCCGCGGCTCTGGTGGTTCCATAGCTTTCACCGGCGAGATAGATGGGCGAAGTCCAGCGCGAATTTCTCTGCAGATAGAGGCGTATAAATTCTCCGAATGCCGCAATGTCGCCGCTCAAGCTCCAGAACTTACGCCCTAATTCGGGCGTCATGGCGCGGCTGTATCCCGTTCCAATGGCATCTACAAAAACGAGATCGCTCTTGTCCAACAGCGTATTGGGATTGTCTTCCCACGCGAATGGCGGCGAAGGCATGAAACCGTTCGGCAGCATCTTCACCCGCTTGGGACCGAAGCAGCCCATGTGAAGCCAAATGGTGGCGGATCCTGGTCCGCCATTGAACGCAAAGGTCAGCGGCCGTTTGGCGCCCGGGTTATCAAGCGCGTAGGCGGCATAGAACATTTGTGCTTCGGTATGTCCCTGCTCATTCTTAATGGGCATGCGCCCGGTAGTCGCTGTATAGGCGAGCGTCTTTGCGCCCATCGTCATCTTGTGGTGGGTAATGACCGGCTTCTCTTCCGCGGGTTCGTGCTCAGCGGGCATTTTTGCAGGTTCCGCACCGGCCGGCGCGTTCTGTTGCTCAGGCTGATTCTGTCCCGGCGCCTCGCCCATCTGTCTGGGTCTCTGCTGCTCCTGCGCTTGCAAAAGTAAAGCGCACGCGCCCAACAGCACGATCATTGTTCTCATGTTCAAATCGGATGTCACCTTTACGTTCACGTCGTATTGTAATCGTTTGGTGAAAATGGATGTATGCGCGCTCTTACGTTAGGCTCTGTTTGGGTAATGGTTTTCTTGTCCACTGCAAACGCCGCTATAGGGCAATCTCTGGATGCCGCTCAGAAAGGAGATTCCTGCAAAATTGGTCCAGACGGAACCGCCTACGTCACACGAGTTGTTCCCGTGCCAACCACCATTAGTTCGGAGGCGCAGAAAATGCTCGCGCGTCCAATTTCCGATGCGCCGGCGCCTCAGACACTGGAACAACGGCGCACGCAGACAGATAAATGGCAGAACGGAGTGGGCGAAACTTGGAAGAGCCGCTACCCCGTGAACATCGAGTCCAGCACGATTGCGGGAGTGCCGGTGCGGATCATCACTCCGCTGAGCATCGCTCCGGAAAAACGCGGCCACTTGCTGATCAACCTGCACGGCGGAGGCTTTAATTCCGATTCCGGATCGCTGTCTGAATCCATTCCGATCGCAAATTTTACCGGGACGAAAGTTATTGCTGTGTTGTACCGCCTGGCGCCGGAACATCCCTTTCCCGCTGGTCTCGACGATGCGGTTGCGGTCTATAAAGAACTGCTGAAAACCTATCAACCCGGCTCGATTGGGATTTATGGGACGTCCGCTGGCGCCATTCTAACTGCGGAGGTGACGGTCAAACTCAAACAACTCGGAATGCCATTGCCGGGCGTGACGGGCATCTTCTCCGGGATGGGCGATTTCAGCCGCGTCGGCGATTCCATTGCCATCTACGGGTTGAATGGTTTTTCAGGACACCTGGATCCGCCGAAACCGGAAAGCAGCGATAAGAGCTATATAGCGGCGACTGACCCGAAAGATCCGGTTCTCTCGCCTCTCTATGCGGACCTGAGCGGCTTCCCGCCAACCTTGTTTGTAACTAGCGGACGCGACTTACTACTAAGTGGGACAACCATTCTTCATCGCGCCTATCTGCGTGCTGGCGTTGACGCGCAGCTTGTCGTCTTTGAAGCGCTGCCGCACGCTTTCTGGAATAATCCGGATCTGCCGGAATCAATCGAAGCTCACCACATCATGGCGCGCTTCCTGGACAGCCATTTGAGTAAGTAACCGCGCTAGTTACTGCTTCTGGAAGACGCGGAACTTGAAAGCGTCGAGTGCGACAAACGGTAGCGCGCTTGCTCCCGCCTCACTCACCGGCAGCGGGATCTCTTTCCAATTTCCAGTCTCCGCTTCGACCGTTCCGCGGAAAGGCGTGTTCGAAAGATTCACTGCCACCAGAAACTGTTCTGTGCCGGAGTGGCGCTGGTACGTGAGCACGTGCTGCTCGTCAGAATTGTGGACCCACATTAGTTCGCCTTGCTGCAACGCCGGATGCTGTCTTCGCAAAGCGGTGATGGAGGCGTAGAACTTAGGATATTGCGGATGCCAATCGGCCGCTTGCCAGAAAATCTTCTGCGGTTCGAATAGTGCAGGCGCGCTGGATTGGGTGGAATCGCCAACCTCCATGCCGTTATAGATCACGGGCACTCCTTCGAGCGTCTCTATAGCCGCGGATGCCGCGATTGCACCCGGATATCCGTAGCGCGTGGTGGCGCGTAGCTCATCGTGGTCGTCGTTGACCAGCATGTGCATTGCGCCTTTCGGGAAAAGCGCACGTTGCTCCTCGATCGTTTTCCGAACCGCGGTTGCGGGGGCACCATCCATGATCACGTCGTTCAGCGTATGGAGAAGCGGCCAGCCATAATCCAGATTGAAGGCGCTGCGCATCAAGTCCGGCTTCGACGCCTCGGCGAGCATCATGATGTCCGGCTTCACGCGGTCCAGCGCGACGCGCGCTTGCTCCCAGAAATCGGTTGGGATCTCCGATGCTGCATCGCAGCGATAGCCGTCCAGATCGAAATCTTTGATCCAGTAAACGAGCATGTCGGTCATGTACTGGCGCAGTTTTGGATTCGCGTAGTCAAGCGCCGCGACGTCCGACCAGTCATAGGGATAAGTAATGTTGCCCTGCTTGTCCTTTTTATAGAAATCCGGGTGCGACATCATCACGCTGTCCCAGGCGGTGTGATTCGCCACCATGTCGATGATCACCTTCATCTGCCGCTGGTGCGCGCTTTGGACTAACTCCTTCAAATCCTCTTTCGTGCCGAGCGGCGTATCGATTGCGTAGTAGTCGCGGACGGCGTAAGCACTGCCGAGCGTGCCCTTCTTCTTCAACTGGCCGTTCGGATGAATGGGCATCAGCCACAGTATGTTGACTCCGAGATGGTGTAAGTCGTCGAGGCGTTTCGTCACGCCTTTGAGATTGCCTTCGGCTGAAAAGGCGCGAACAAAGATCTGATAGATGACTCCGGATTTCAGCCATTCCGGGGACGGCCGCACGGATTGCGATGCAACTCCAGGATCTGACTGCCGCGCGAACAGAAAGCACCCGGCGCCCGCGAGTGTCGTCAGGAGAAGGACGCAGACGATGCGACATTTCTTCATAGGTCAGTAGAATATCAGCCGGCTTCATTGCTAAGCCAATCTGCTGTCTTTGGGCAGGCGAACGATGGTAACTGGCGCATAGATCGGCCGTGAGATCGGGAATCATGGTGACTGTCACGGATCTGCGGATCCCGATCTACGGAAAGGCAACTTACGTGCTTGTCATACAGGGAGGAGAGTAGATATGGCAAAACTTACAACGTCGAAGAAGAAGTCCGAGCCTAAGAGCGATTTCGGATTGCCGGAGGAGCGCAAGTATCCGATGCCGGATGCCGCTCACGCCCGAAATGCCAAGGCGCGTGCCTCGCAAATGGAGCATCAGGGGAAACTGAGCGGCGCTGACAAAAAGAAGATCGACGCCAAGGCCGATCGGATCTTAGGTAAGAAGTGACGGGCTGAGCATCACAATTTTCGGAGTAGCAGGAGCGTCAGATCATCGCGGCCCTCGGGATCATAAGTCCATTTCTCGACCCTATCCGTAACGGCCGTGATGATGGTTGCGAGCGGTTGATCGCGCTCCGCTAGCAACAGTTCTGTGAGACGGGCTTCGCCGAACTCCTGTTCCGCCGCGTCTTCGGACTCTGGAACGCCGTCGGAAAAGATGGCGAGAAGATCGCCCGTCTGTAATTCGACGTCTTGCTGTTCGTACTGCACGTTCGGCAGTAAGCCCACCACCATGCCGTCACCCGCCAGGTTAGTGGCCTCTCCGGCACGCACCAATATCGGCTTCAGGTGGCCTGCATTGGTATAAGTAAGCCGTCCCGTTTCGTCGTCGTACAGGGAAAAGAAAAACGTGGCATACTTTTCCGGCGGAGTGCTTTCGTAGAGTTGTTGGCTGATCTGCGTCATCAACGCCGCGGTGGATAAGGCCTTAGGAAAGGACGCGCCGTTAAACTTCAGTTGCGCGTGGAGAGCCGATTGAATGCTCGCCATCAGGAGTGCCGCTGAGACTCCCTTTCCGGAGACGTCTCCAAGGGCGATTGCAGTCCAGCGGTCATCGAGGCGCACATAGTCGTAGTAATCGCCGCTAACAACGCGCCCCGGAATGCACACGGCCGCCATCTCCAGAGTTTTAAGTTTGGGCACCGACTTCGGAAAGAGGCGCAACTGCACCTCGCGGGCGATTTCGAGTTCGGCGTCCAGTTTCTCTTTCTTCTTGACCTCGCCAATCAACTGACGAATCTTCGCTGTCATGCCGTTGAAAGAAGTTGCCAGTTCGCTCAACTGATGTTTGCCGCGCACCGGAATTTGGCGCGAAAAATCTCCTTTCGCGACTTGTTGCGTTCCGCGATACAGGTCATCGACGGAAAGCGTGATGGCCCGTGTAAGCCGAAAGCTGGAGAACAGAGAAACAGCTTCCACGATGAAGAAAAAGCTACCGACGACAATCAGCAGGGAGAGGACGATAGAAGCCATCTGGCCACTGCCGGTGCGAGCGACCAGAACAGACGGTCTGGATAATAAAGGCAATACGACGTCCGACTTTCCGGAGGAAGTTTGGACCGTCCAGGTCAGGATGGCGGCGATGGGCACGTCCCACCAACCTCGGGGCGGTCCCAATCCGAGCGGCACTATCTGCTTGCGGACGCCGTTTTCAACTGAAGACATGCTGCTCCCCGACGGGCCGAAGGTGAAATTCACGCTAGCCTTTCCGTCCAGCACCCCGGCGATGGACACAACCCCGGGCGCGAGAGAGGCCAGTTCCTGCTCATCCAGGGGAAGGTAGACGAAGGCATCGTTCCCAGCCGTGCTTCCAGCGCTTGCATTTGCTCCGATGTAGTAGCGGCCGCCCGACTCAAACAGGCCCGCAAATCCCGGGGCGATCCAAGCGGGCGCGGCCTCGGCTGACAGATTCGGCACCCGTTGACGCATTGCGTCCAGTAGATCCGCCTTCGCACCGTGAGAGGCTGCCACCGCCAGATTCTGCGCAGCGGAGCGAACGGTTTCGATTCGCGTTTCGAGACCCTGGCGGACACGCTCGGTGGCGAACTGCCCCAGCAGCAACTCGGTTGTGAACGTCAGCGCCAATCCAATGAGAAAAATGGGAACGATACCGAAGAGAATGTAGGTAACAAGCAGGCGGTTGCGAACCCGCCACAACAGTTCCTTGCGGAACGCGATGTAGCACAGGACAAGCGTCACCAGAAGAAAATCGGAGCGCGAGTTTCCACCGGCAAAATAGGAGACGATGACGGCGCACAGCGCCAAGACCGTCAGAGCCAACGCGACGATTTGAAAGACAGTTCTGCCGCGCAGCCAATGCGTCATCGCCGTATGATAGCGGGTCAGCTAAGCCAGCGCCCGTTTTAGCGCGGCGTGTGCCAGCAAGCGCGTGGAATCGAGCGTCGGCAGCGGTGAATTCGTATCGTTCATCAGCAGCGGGATCTCGGTGCAGCCAAGAACAACGGCATCGCAGCCGGCGTCTTTCATGCGCGCGATGACCTGCTGGAAGTAAGTTACGGCCTGGGGCTTGAAGACGCCATACACCAGCTCATCCATAATGATGCGGTCAATCTCTTCCCGCTCGTCCGCGTTCGGGCGCAGATACTCCAACCCTTGCGCGATCAGTTTTTCCGGATACACCTCACTCTCGACCAGATAGCGCGTGCCGGTCAAGCCCAGCCGTTTGAATCCCCGCTCGGCAGCTTGGCCGGCGACTACTTCGGCGATATGCAGCCAAGGCAAAGGCGACCGATCCTGGAAGAAAGGTAGCGCCTGGTGAATGGTATTGTCCGGGCAGATGAGAAACTCCGCGCCCGTCCGTTCCAATTTGTTCGCGGACGAGAGCATGAGTTCGCCGACGCCTTGCCAGTCGCTGCCGTAAATGCAATTCATGTAGCTGGCGAGCGAGTGCGTGTGTATGGAAATCTCGGGATGATCGTGCGGTCCCATCAGAGCGGCGCCTTCCATGCAAATGGTTCGATAGCAGAGAGCCGCGCCTTCCGCCGAGCAGGCAACGATACCAATATGTTTCGGCATTCTCTGGCCTCAACGAACCCGATGCAGCAGGACGGCGGTGCTGTCGAAGTCGCCTTTCAGAACGAGTTGCAACCCGTTTTGCATCAGGTACGCGCCACTATATTCCGCGCTGCCGGCGGCGAGTTTCCCGTCGATGGACTCGACACGATAGACATGCTGCGGTTGCAGCCCCTGCAATCGAATGATCGGCGGCAGCGTGTTGTACTCCTGCGAGTGCCGGAATGCGAACAGCACGGCATCCACTCCGTCGGATAACACGTACTCGTTGGCCGTCGTCTCGTTTGTACGCGGCGAAAGCAGCCTATACAGCTTTCCGAACTGCACCGTTGGTCGAATTTGTTTGTAGAGCGCGATCATCCGCGTGGCGAGCGAGAAATCCGCATCGGTCCACTTATTCAAATTCGCTCCGACGCCGAGCGCACCTTGCATCGCCACCAAAAAACGATATTGGAGCGGCGTGCTGCGGCCATTGGTGTTCGGCACGTCTGTGACCCATGCCGACATGACCTTCGCGGCGTAGGCCTGTGAGAAGCCTTCCTGAATGCGCAGGCGATCGAAAGCTTCGGTGTTGTCCGAAGTCCAGAATTCATCCACATAGCGGAGGATGCCGAGATCTACCCGGCCACCGCCGCCGGAACAGGATTCAATCTCCAGCTTCGGATGCTTAGCTCGCAGGCGCGCGAAGATGTCATACAGGTTAAGCACATACTTCACCCAAAGCTCCTTCTGCTCATCTGGCGCAAGCTGGGGCCAGCCGGGCTCGGAGAAAGTGCGATTCATATCCCACTTGAAGTAACGAATGTTGTAATCGGTCGCGAGTTTGTCCAGAACGTTGAATAGGTGATCGCGCACGTCGTCACGCGCGAGATTGAGAACCAGTTGATTGCGCAGTTCGCTGCGCGGCCGGCCGGTGAAGTTCATCACCCAATCCGGATGCGCGCGGTACAGATCGCTATCCGGATTGACCATCTCCGGTTCCACCCAGAGTCCGAAATCCATGCCGAGCTTGTTCACATGCTCGATCAAACTATTCAACCCGTGAGGGAACTTGGACGGATTGACAACCCAATCGCCGAGCCCGGCATGATCGGTGTTGCGCGCTCCGAACCAGCCGTCGTCGACGACGAACAACTCAACGCCGAGCTTAGCCGCTTTATCCGCTAGCGCGATTTGCCCTTCCTCGCTGACGTTGAACTCGGTCGCTTCCCAGGAATTGTAGAGCACCGGGCGCAAGCGCGCATTGACTCCGCCGGGTTGGATAGAGTCCAGCTCAAGTTTGTGTAACATGCGCGATGCCTCGCCGAATCCCCCGTTGGTAAATCCGGCATAGAACTGCGGCGTTTCGAGCGATTGTCCTGGCGCCAGCGGATAGGCGAAATCGAAGGTATTGAATCCGCCTGTGACGCGTACTTGCTGGTACGGCGTCTGCTCCACGCTGATGCGCCAGTTGCCGCTCCAGGCCAGAGCGCCGAACCAGACGCGGCCGTGTTCCTCGGCGGCATCGCCCGGGTCGATGGCAAACCAGGGATTCAGATTGTGGCCGGTGTGACCCAAGCGGCTCTCCAGCACCTTCATACCCTCGTGTATGGGCTCGCGATTCAGCTGCGTTTCCGCCGCCCACCGCCCGCTCAAGTAAGAAAGCCGGTAACCTTCCCCGCGCGGCATGTACCAGGCGGCCGATTGCGCGCTCTCCAGCGTAATCTTCTGTTGCGTCTGATTGCGAATCGTCGACCAGCGGCAAATAATTCCGGAATGTGGATAGGCGCGATAGTGCAGCGTCACCTGGATGTCGTCGCGGATGTCCTTCAACTTGATATCCATTTCGTCGCCCCGAATCTCATGCGCCAGGTAGTGCAGGACGAGATCGCGATCGCCGTCCGCGCGCGTCACTTTGAGCGCCGGTTCGTAATAACGCGTTCCGCCCCAACCGGGGTATTCTTCGTTCTCAAGCATCTGGTGCGGATCGAATGAAGAGATGTCGTGTTGCTGAGACGCCGCAGGCAGGTCTTCGATTCGCCACAAAGGACCGCCCCAATACAAATGCTGTAGTTGACCATCGGGACTCACGCCCAGCGCATAGCTAGTGGAATCGGTCGTGATCAGCCAAACTTTCCTTGCCGCCGAGTAAGTGATCGTCTGGGCGAAGGTCATGGAACTGAACGCAACTACTAACCAACAGAGTGCAACGCGGCGCATGGGTCGATTGTACGAACAAAGTCTGAATATATGACCTTGGAATGAGGATTCTCAAAACCGGACAGTTGGTTTTCGCTGGCCTTTTGTAAGTTGGTGCAAGCAGGAACGATTTCCGGGTTTATAGGAGGCCGTCCAGTTGCATTGAAGTTTGATGAACTAGTTGTATGCCATCCGCCACGCTTGAACCCCCGCGCTCCGACACGAAAAAGATATTGGTTGTCGACGATCAGCCGGACGTGCGCGAGGCTCTTCGCCTGCTGCTGAAGGGCGCCGGCTATTCCACCGATACGGCCGATTCGCCTAATGCCGCGCTGGCGGCTGCCGCTTATGCGGAGCACGACCTTATCGTTGTGGACATGAATTACACGTCCGATACGACGTCGGGCGAGGAGGGTCTGAGCCTGGTTGAGCGGCTGCGCACGCAATGCCGTCATGTGCCGATCGTCGCAATGACTGGTTGGAGCACGGTGGAACTGGCGGTAGAGGCGATGCATCGAGGCGCGGTCGACTTCATTCCCAAGCCTTGGGACAACCGTCATTTTCTGTCGGTGATTAACAAGCACATGCGGGCCGAGCCGGCGGACGGAGCGCGGCTGGACGCGGAGCTGTCGATCGCACGGAAAGTGCAGCGCAAGATGTTACGCCCGCCCCATTTTGCCGCATGCGGGTTGGAGTGCGAGTGCGCGTCTCTCTCCGCAGGCGAGATCAGCGGGGACCTTTACGATTTTTTCCAGATTGATGCTTCGAGTGTAGGTTTGGTTCTGGGGGACATTTCCGGGAAAGGGATCGGCGCGGCGCTGCTGGTGGCCAACCTGCAGGCGACGATCCGCAGCCTGCAGGAACTCGCTCCGTATCCGAGCAAGCTAGTCGACCGGGTTAATCATTTGTTCTCGGACTACACGCGCCCGGAGCACTACGCGACTCTGTTCTATGCGGCCTACGATTGCCGCGCTCAGGAATTGCGCTATGTGAACTGCGGGCACCCGTCGCCGGTGATTTTGCGCAAGGATGGGACAGTCGAGTTGCTGGATTCAACCTGCGCGGTGCTCGGCATATTCCACGACCTGGCATCCGAGGAGCGGACAGTGCGGCTGCAATCCGGAGACCGCCTGGTCGCCTTCTCGGATGGATTTTCAGAGGCGAAGCTGGACGTAGAGAGCGACGATTGGGCACTGACCACTATTTGCTCGTTGGCGCGAACTCATGCGAGCGGGTTGGCGGGCATTCTCGCCAGCAAAGCAGCCGGTGACACACCGTTACAAGACGATACGACGGTGATGGACGTACGGGTTTTGTGAGACGCTACAGCATGCTTTCGAGGCGAACGTAACTCGCTTCCATGCCGTGCTCCATACCCGAGCCGAGCATGCGCGTGCGCGTTTCGGTGTCGGGCAGGGTCATGCGCATTGTCATTAAGGTTCCGGCGCCGTCGGGCTCGAACCTGGTTTCCACGTGATTGTCGGGAGTTGGATCGGGGAGAAACATGCGCTCCACATGAACGAGGCGGCTATAGGGCTGCAGTTCCAAATATTCGCCGGTGAGGTGGAAACCGGCTCCTTTGCCGTTGGTCCATTCGTAACGTATTTTCCCGCCTGGGCGTGCTTCGTTGATACACACGGGCATGGTCCATCCGTCCGGGCCGAGCAGCCATCTCTGAATGAGTTCGGGTTCTGTGTGGGCCCGATAGACGGCCTCCGGCGGCGCGGCGAAGTGCCGGGTTACCAGGACGTGATTATCACCTTCGGTTTTAAGTGTTAGTTTGCTCATCTCTCCTTGCTTCCTTTCTGTGGGTTTCCTTTCTGTAGTTGCATGTCTGCCAGAACGTCATCGAGCCGATCGTAGTTTTTCGCCAAAGCGTCACGCATCATCGCGAGCCATTGATCGATGGCTTCGATGCCTCGGTTGGCGAGCCGGCAAGGGCGCTTTGTCCCCTCAACTCGCCGGACGATTAGTCCCGCGCGTTCCAGCACTTTGAGATGCCGGGAGATGGCGGGCTGCGTCATTTCGAAGGGCTGGGCGAGTTCCATCACTGTTGCTTCCCCATTAGCAAGACGGGCGAGGATGGCCCGGCGCGTGGGATCCGACAGTGCCGAGAAAGCCGCATCAAGATTCAGCGTTTTCCGGCTACGGTGACGCATGTCTATATAAGCATATTGTTATATAACAATAACGCTATAGTCAAGAACCAAAAAAGACGTTTGTTAGGATTGGCTGGTTTGGCTTCAGAAAAATCAGAAGTGTCCCTCCATCAGGCCAGCAAAGAACCAACCGGCATCGCTGGACTTGACGAAATTCTGGGCGGCGGAGTGCCTGCTCACCGGCTTTACGTTATAGAAGGCACGCCCGGCAGCGGGAAGACGACGTTTGCTTTACAGTTTCTTCGCGAGGGCGTGCGCCTGGGGCAGCGCGTGCTTTACGTGACGCTATCTGAAACTATGAATGAGTTGAGCGATGTTGCCGCGTCGCATCATTGGACCCTTGACGGCATCGACCTGCTGGAACTGAATTCTCTGGCGGAACGGAATCGGGACGAGGCCGACTATACGGTTTTTCACCCGTCTGACGTTGAATTGGAGGAGACCGTTCAGCGGATTCGCGCGGAGGTAGAGCGGCTTGATCCGGATCGGGTAGCGCTGGATTCGGTATCGGAGTTGAAGATCCTTTCGCAGACCAGCGCACGTTATCGACGCGAGATTCTTGGCCTCAAGCAATACTTCGCAGGCCGCAAATGTACGGTCCTGGTGCTTGACGACTGCACTACCGGGGAGGTGGAGCAGCAATTGCAGAGCATCGCCCACGGGGTGGTCCGGATGGAGCGGGAAGCGCGGGAATACGGAACCACGAGACGCCAGATGCACGTTGTCAAAATGCGCGGGGTGCGGTTCCAAGACGGGCGGCACGATTTCGTCATCAAGAGCGGCGGTCTGGAACTCTACCCGCGGTTATCGGCCAGCGGTACGGACGCGGTAAAAGACGACCGGTCGACAGAAAGCGGCAGTCCGCAATTGGATGCGCTTTTGGGGGGCGGACTTGACCGCAGTTCCAGCACGCTGCTGATTGGGCCGGCGGGCTGCGGGAAGACAACTTTGTGCTCGCAATATATGCTGGCGGCGCTGGAGCGGGGCGAGCGAGTTGTCTGCTACCAATTTGAGGAAAGCCGGCAAACCTTTCTGCACCGCTCGGCCGGGTTCGGGATGTATTTCGAGCCGCACATCGAGTCTGGAAATTTTGAACTGGTTCAGGTGGACATCGCCGATTTGTCGCCAGGCGAATTTTCCGCCCGAGTGCGGCGAGCGGTGGAGGAGCAAAAGGCAAGTTTTGTCATTATCGACAGCCTCAACGGATACCTCAACGGAATGCCGAGTGAGCGATTTTTGCTCATCCATATACGGGAACTTCTCAGCTATCTTGGACAGAAGGGCGTGGTTACGCTAATGACGCTGGCTCAACACGGAATGTTGGGATCCGGAATGCAAACGCCTGTGGATGTGAGCTTCCTTGCCGACACAGTAATCCTGCTGCGTTTCTTCGAGGCAGCTGGAACGGTGCGGCAGGCAATTTCGGTGGTTAAAAAAAGGCGCGGGGCTCATGAGCGTACTCTGCGCGAGATGAAGATGGGGTCGAGCGGCGTGCAAATTGGGGAGGTGCTTGAGCAGTTCGAGGGCGTACTGACGGGCGTGCCGCGCTTTCGAGGTAAGCGGGCCCAATTATTCGGCGACAACGAAGAAGCATAGATGTTCAGGCGAAGCGCCCTGGAGATGCGCGCGGTGATACTTGCGCCGATCGGGCGAGATGCGGCGCTGCTGGCAAGCAATCTCTCCACGTTAGGCATTCAGAGCGCAATTGCGGCGGATGCAGAGGCGTTGATTCAGATGCTGGCCGAGGGTGCGGGTTGCGCGATTATTGCGGAAGAGGCGCTGACGGCGGACCCTACTCAGGCGCTCACGCTCTGGTTAGCGGAACAACCGCCGTGGTCGGACATGCCTTTCGTGGTGCTGACCTACGGAGGCAGGGTGACGCGGCAAAGCCACGGAAGAGCGCGCGAGCTTCAGGCGCTGGGCAACGTAACCCTGATTGAACGGCCGGTGCGCCCGGACACGGCACAGAGTTCGGTGCGCTCGGCGTTGCGCGCGCGCATGCGTCAATACGAAGTTCGCGCCCGCCAGGAGGCATTGCTGCAAGCGAACGCGGATTTGGAAGAGTTCGCGCATTCAGCCAGCCACGATTTGAGAGAGCCGCTGAGGAGTATCGGAATCTACAGCGATCTTTTGCTTCGGGATTACAAAAGCTTACTGGATGAAAGA
Source organism: Terriglobia bacterium (assembly GCA_963758445.1). Lineage (GTDB taxonomy): Bacteria > Acidobacteriota > Terriglobia > Bryobacterales > Bryobacteraceae > Bog-105. Next base: position 104,323 of record CAVWVR010000014.1, on the reverse strand, counting down.
GGGATTGAGTTCCTGACGTTCATTCGATCGGGCGCGGGCCGCATGGACGCATTGCTTGACGACCTGTTGTCGTATGCTCACGCATCAAGTATTTCGGGCGAGACAGTCGAACTTGTGGACGCTATGACGCCGCTACGCGCGGCGATGGAAAACCTGGCAGGCGCGATTCGGGAGAGTCATGCAGAGATCGAGATCGGCGATATGCCCTCCGTCAGAATGCGCGAGAGCCATTTATCGCAAATATTTCAGAACCTGCTGGGCAACGCGATCAAATACCGGAAGGCCAACGAACCAGTACAGATCCGGCTGTCGGCCAAGCGGGTGGAGTCACATTGGATATTCACTATTGCCGACAATGGGATTGGCGTGCCGGTGGTTTACCAGCAAACCATCTTTGGTCTCTTCAAACGCCTGCACTCGAATGCCGAATACTCGGGGACGGGCATGGGGCTGGCCATCTGCAAACGGATTGTGGAGCGATATCGGGGACGCATTTGGGTGGAGTCGGAAACGGGAGAGGGGTCGAACTTTTTCTTCAGCGTTCCGGGCTGAGGGAGAATGCGGCGAGTCTATTCGCCGGCCTTGCTTGCCAAGGTAGCCACGACCGCGAGGTTCTGTATCAAATCTTGCGATAGGCCGTGCCGCTCTTGCAGATACTCGGCGCTATTGTAGGAAATCCAGACTTTGCCCTGCTCATCTTCCCGAATCAGAATCTTCAAGGGTAGATCGATGGCGATGCTGGGGGCAGCCAGCATCACGGGCGTTCCCGCCTTTGGGTTGCCAAAAATGAGCAGCTTGGTCGGAGGCATTTTCATTCCCACTTTTTCCGCTTCTCCGGAGTGATCGATCACTGCGAAGAGCGTCACCCCCTTGGCGTTCAGGATCTGCGTCAATTTTTGGAGGGTGACAGCTACTGAGTGAGTACTGGCGATCTCGACGATGCCATTGTTTGCAAGGGGCATGATGATTCAGTCAGGAAGCTGGTCAATTGATTTGGGCTCAATCGGAATGCGGCCGTTGGTGGCGTGACGGAAGTGTGAGGACGCCTTGTAGGACTCGAAGCGCGCGCGCATGATGTTGCCTAAGGGGCGGTGCGCGGCCAGGCAATGCCAAGGATTAAAGGATAAGTTTTCGTCCACATACACGCGGCGTTCCGGGCTGTAGGCATTCTGGGGACCGGCGACGAGCCGCGCCACGGGAATGTAGGGACTCAGATCTTCCGGCCACTTGACCGATGCATCCTCGACCGGCATCTTCTCCAGATCGGTGCAGAGTTGTACACAGACGTTCCACTCCGCTGTCTCGGTCTCGAAGAATTTCACTGCCTCATCGCGCAAGCCGGAATAGCGCTTGCCGAGATGCTCGACGTGCTTGCCGGTGAGTTGCTTCAGGTTCCCGGATGCCGGCTCGACGCTGATTTTAGCAATGTAATCGCCATACCGAATCGGCGCCTGACTGTAAAACGATTCGCCCAGAATGTTTGTCTCGGGATGGCCGAAGGCTTTCAGGGTATCGCTGCCGCCCCCGACCGCTTCAAGCACGTTTTCCACCAGGCGCGTGCTGGTGGAGACGAATTGCTTTAACCCCTCTGAATCCGTCACGTGCTGTTCCAGCAACTTGACAATTTTTAGGAAGCCCGCCGCGTCGGGGGCGCCGAACGTTTTCCCATTGACGAGCACAAAATCTTGAGTGACTTGAGCGGCGTGCATGGGGGCCATTTCCGCGCCGGCAACACCAACGACTTTAAGCGCGAGACCACGCGGACTCGAAATGCTGTCGGGCAAAATATCGCCGGGATTGGTTGAGAATCGCATGATGACGGGATAGCTGGCGCCGGGTTGGAACAACCCCTGCTGCAGAAAGGGCGGAAGGTCCGTCAAGACACTCAAATGCGCCTTCAACAGGGCATGGCTCTTGGCATGAACGGCGCGGAAGGCATTTCGAGCGCGATCATTTACTATTTCCGAAATATGGCGCATAGCGGCGGCGAGTTCGGCAAAGGTTTGCGCTTCGCCGGAATGCGGGACTTCAACGGAATCGCTGTAAGGAATGTACTGAGGACTGGGAGTAGCACTAGCCATTTATCAAATATAAAGGCGTTCGCTTTACGTCGCACCTGAAAATGTGAGTGCAGGCGAGTGACAGCCGTTTTAGTGAGCCGGGGCGAATCCCTTCAGGGCGTGAATCAAGCGCGCCGATCCCGAGCCCTTTTCAACAATCTCGTCAACCAATTCCAATCCTGGACGGCCAGCCAGTGCCGCGGATCTACTACCCGTCAGCAAAACCAGTCGAACACCCGGGTCGATCTCTTTCAGATCGCGAACCAGACGTAATCCCGACTTTTCGTCCGGGAAACGTAGATCGACGACTGCGCAGTGGGGCTTATCCGTTCGCGCCAGAGTTAAGGCAGTTGCGGCATCACTCGCCGGTAGAGTTTCGAACCCGCTGCGTTCGAGCAGCATGCAGCGGATGGCGAGCTGATCAACATCGTCATCCGCGACCAGGACCTTCATGTAGGTAGCCGGCTATTGCGCGAACGTAATCTGCGCGATCGCCATGCGGGGCAGCGCCTGATTCCAGGTATCGGGCAGGGCGTCGAAAGGCAAACGGAACGTGCGGGTCTCACCGGGCTTCAACGGAGAACCTTTTGACGGCACAATGGGAACGCGCTCGCGGTGGACTTCGCCGCCATCGACTTTATAGAACAAGCAGTAGACATCGACTGACTGGACCGGCCGCGGGCCGTTGTTCGCAATTTTGCCCTGCACCTCAACCACCTGCTGTTGCATAAAATTGAGCGTGGCCTTCATTGAGACGTCACTCAATTGGAGATTCGGAAGATACGCCTTCGCTTCAGCTGAGGCAGAAGCCTGATTCGGGGTAGTAGCGGGCGCGCGAGTGAGGTAAATGGCCGCTCCGACCACGGCCAGCGCTGCCAGGACGGCGGCCACCATGAGCGGAATCGAAACTCGGGTGCGTGTTGCCGCTAGCGAAGCCATGCCCTAAAGGCAAGTTTAGAACGAGGACGCTGCAAAAAACCTCCCGGCCCTACGCGCGCAACAACTGCGGTATGAACTCAAAATGTTCATCGCGCGTCACTAATAGCAGGTTTGTTCGCCGTCCATTGGCCCACTAAGTCCGAAAATCCACGATCACTTGGTTCAGGCTCTGCTTGCGTTGCGCAGCCTTATGTCGTAAAAGACGGTCGACCTCGCGCGGTATGCCTCGGGATGTATATTGCGCGCAGCCGGCCTGCTTCTTCATGCACGCATGGTAGCAGCAAATTCAGGCACAGGACCGTTAGGAAGCCCGCTTAGTCGGCTTCTTTGCGCTGGCTCGGGATTTCTTAGCGGTCGCTTTCTTAGCCGCTGTTTTCTTCGCGGGCGCTTTCTTGCCGGCAGATGAACTGGCGCCTGACTTCTTGGAAGCAGTTTTCTTCGCCGGTGCGGATTTCTTGCTTGCCGGCTTCTTCCCAGCACCCTTCTTGGCCGCCGTGCCTGCCCCGCTCTTTTTGCCGGCGGTCTTGGCCGCCGCGGTTTTCTTCGCGGGTGCTGACTTCTTTTTACTGGCCGACTTCTTGGATGTGCCTTTGCGATGGCTGCCCCGTTCGTTCTCCGCGGCAGTTTCGGCGCTCACAATCTTATTGAAGTTGCTACGCTCGCCGCCCGCCGTTTGCTCCTCATAGAGCAACGCCAGTTTACGCTCGTCGAACTTGTCGAACCACTGCTCCCAACTGATCGGCTCCAGACTGCCTTCACCGCTGAAGCCCGGAAAATCGATTCTGAGGATGCCGACATCCTCGCCCGAACCCGTCGATTTTACATGCGAGGGCTTGCCTCCGCGCTCTTCTGCCCAACGGCGGATCTCCTCGTGATCTTGCGTGGTCTTGGAAAGATTGGCCATATTCTCCGCTTCCGTTCTAACTCTGTAATTAGACCTTTCGAAGCGGAACTGGTTTCTAGCCTCTAGGTCTTCACAGCTAACAAGCGCAAGCGGCGGTAATCGGCTACCCAGTGCCCGTCACGGAAGGCGATTGGGCGCAGTTCTTCTGCCACTTCCCGAATCGCCTTCGACGCCTCCGCAGGCGGAAGCGCTTCGAAGTAGTAGGCCTTGAATTGACGAATCCAGTTCTCCATACCGGCTTCGCCTTCGAGCGGCGTGGGGCGGTCAAAGAGCATCGCGTTGCGCACTTCCAGGCCGTTTGCTTCGAGTAGTGCCGCGTACTCGCCCAAGGCCGGATAGTAGGTTTTCTTCGCCGGAACGGCAGCGCCCAGATAGCGTCTCGCAATCAACTCGATAGCTGCCTCTATTTTGCGGATATTGCCGCGTCCGCCTAGTTCCGCGACAAAACGGCCGCCGGACTTCAGCGCGGCAGCTACGCGCTCGGCGACAGTTTCACGGTCGAGCATCCAGTGCAGAGCCGCATTTGAGAAGACGGCATCGAACTCGTTGCTAAACTCCACCCGCGCGGCGTCCTGCAGCACGAACGAAAGCTGGGGAAAATTCTGCCGAGCCTGGCCGATCATCGCAGGCGAGGCGTCAAGTCCAAGGACATCGGCGCCCGTTTCTGCGATTTTCGCAGTCAGTTGGCCAGGGCCGCAACCGAGATCAAGGATGCGCTCCCCCGGCTTAGGATCAAGCATGCCGATCAAGTCCTGGCCAAACTGCCAGACGAACGAATGGCGCGCCTCGTAGAGTTCAGGATCCCAGCCGGCACGCACCATATTCATTCAGCCAGTTCAATCCCGCAGCGCGTTGACGTCCTTCAACAAACGCTTCAGGTCATCCGGATCGAAGCTTGAATAGTAACCGCGGATATTGCCACTTTTATCCACAAGAATGAAGTATGTGCCGTGTTCCATCTTGCCTATAATGTCTCCTACGTGGAAAGTCGTATAAGCCAGCAGATGCACGCTGGACGGGCTGCCGGTTAGAAAGTGCCACTGCGGCGTGGGCCCGCCAAAGCGCTGCGCAAAGCTGGTGAGAACGGCGGGCGTGTCCCGATCGGGGTCGACTGAAATCGACAATAGTCCGACATTATCTTCGCCCTGCACCTGTTCGGAGATACGATGCATCTTCGATGTCATGCGTGGGCATTCAGCGGGACAGTTCGTGTAGATGAAATCGACGATCCAGACGGCGCCGGAAAGCTGCTTGCGGTTGAATGGATGACCATTCGAATCGGTCATGCTAAATTCCGGCACGTTGCCGTAATTGGGTAACTTGGCCGCAGGATTACTGCACGCGGTTAAGACAAGAAGCAGGATAAAAGGGAAAAGATATTGGAGTGGATGCCTGCTCACAACCGGACCGGATCGAATACCATTAGCGCGTAAAGCGCCGGCAAGTAGACCACGGAAGCCAGCAGAACTCTGCGCGCGCGCAGCTTGGTCCGGTCCATCGACACGCGAATTCCGGCATAGAGGAACAGCAAGCCGAGCGCGATCGCGCCTACCATATAAATGGTTCCCGTCATGCCCATCCACTTCGGCAACAGGCTGATGGGAATGAGCAGGCAGGAGAACAGCAGAATTTGCCGCGCAGTGGATTCACCGTCGGGCTCGACAACCGGCAGCATGCGGATGCCGGCGCGCGAATAATCTTCGCGGTACATCCAGGCGATCGCGTAGAAGTGCGGAAACTGCCAGAGGAAAAGAATCGCGCCTAATACGAACGCTTCAGGTGTGAGTCTGTTCGCGGCGGCAGCATAGCCGATCAGCGGCGGCATCGCGCCGGGAAATGCGCCCACTGTAGTCGACCACCAGGTCTTCTGCTTCAGCGGCGTGTAGAAGAACAGGTACATCATCAACGTGGCGATGCCCAGTGCGGAACAAAGCCAATTGACGCCGAACCCTAGTTCCAGACCGCCTGCGATTGCGAGTGCAATCCCGAACAAAAGAGCGTTACGCGGTTTCAGTCGACCGGCGGGCAAGGGGCGATTTTGTGTGCGCCGCATTTCGCGGTCCGCATCGCGCTCGTACCATTGATTCAGCGCCGCAGTGCCGGAGGCTAACAGCGCAGTGCCGATCAGCGCGTTTATGATGGCCCAAAGAGACCAGTCGCCAATGTGCCCGAAGTAGTAGCCCACGGCCGTACTCATTACAATGAGCCACGTGATCCGCGGCTTAGTGAGCTCTAGGTAGTCTTTCACGTAAATAATTAGATACAGGCAAGTACCGACCGGGTGACACAGAATCGGTCCGCGACGTGAGCGCCCAAGGTGGACAACAGCAACATTCAGAGTGTACTACTTCTTGTTTTACAAGAATTCCCGCAGGGCGCACGCGATTGCAATCCGGCCTTTTGCTTTAATAAACCTGTATCCATGGCTCTGAGCAAGATCAAAGTGAAAACGCCGCTGGTGGAACTGGACGGCGACGAGATGACGCGCGTCATCTGGGCGCAGATCAAGGATCTGCTCATTCTGCCCTATCTCGACGTGGACTTGAAGTACTTCGATTTAGGGATCGAACATCGGGACGCCACCAACGATCAGGTCACCGTAGACGCGGCGCATGCCATTCAGCAATATAAGGTCGGGGTGAAGTGCGCGACCATTACGCCCGACGAAGCGCGGGTCAAAGAATTCAATCTGAAGCAGATGTGGAAGTCGCCGAACGGCACCATTCGGAACATTCTGGACGGCACAATTTTTCGGGAGCCCATCATCTGTAAAAACGTTCCGCGCTACGTGCCCGGGTGGCAGAAGCCCATCGTAGTCGGCCGCCACGCGTTTGGCGATCAGTATCGTGCCACGGACATTGTGGTGAAAGAAGCCGGTAAGTTGACGTTGACCTTCACGCCCGATAATGGCGCCGCGCCCACTCACTACGATGTCTTTCATTTCACGGGCGGCGGCGTGGCGATGGGCATGTACAACCTGGACGAATCCATCAGCGGCTTCGCGCGCGCGTGCCTTAACTATGGATTGTCACGCAAACTGCCGGTCTATCATTCGACCAAGAACACGATTCTGAAGAAATACGACGGGCGCTTCAAAGACATTTTTCAGTCCATCTTCGATAGCGAATTCAAGGCGAAGTACGACGCGGCAAATCTGACATATGAACACCGGCTCATCGACGACGTGGTCGCATTTGCTGTGAAATCGGATGGCGGATTCGTCTGGGCTTGCAAGAATTATGACGGCGATGTGCAGTCGGACATGGTGGCGCAGGGATTCGGGTCGCTGGGCCTGATGACGTCGGTGCTGATTACACCCGATGGAAGCACGGTAGAGACGGAAGCCGCGCACGGAACGGTGACACGGCACTATCGCGAATATCAGAAGGGCAAAGAGACATCGACTAATCCGATTGCTTCGATATTTGCCTGGTCGTCGGGCTTGCGCTATCGAGGCCAGTTCGACGATACGCCGGAAGTGGTGGCATTTGCAGACAAACTGGAGAAGGCGACCGTCGGAACAGTGGAAGATGGCTTCATGACGAAGGATTTGGCGTTGCTGGTCGGTAAAGAGCAGAAATGGCTGAACACGCGTCAGTATCTGGAGAAAGTGGCCGAGCGGCTAACATAGACTTCAAGCCTTCCCATGCCGCCGACGACCATAGTTGAGAAGACGCTAGTCGGCTTGATCATGGGCAGCAAGTCGGACTGGGAGACGATGCGCCAGACGAGCGAAATGCTCGACCGGCTGGGCATCGCGCATGAATCGCGCATTGTTTCCGCGCATCGCACGCCGGATTGGATGGCCGAGTATGCAAAGGGCGCCATTGAAAAAGGCCTTGAAGTAATCATTGCTGCTGCCGGCGGTGCGGCTCATCTGCCTGGCATGGTCGCGGCGCATACCGTGCTGCCCGTTCTAGGCGTTCCCATCAAGAGCAGTGTTCTGAACGGGGTGGATTCCCTGCTCTCGATTGTCCAGATGCCGGCCGGCGTTCCGGTTGCGACGTTAGCCATTGGAAACGCGGGCGCAACCAACGCTGCTTTGCTGGCGGCAAGCATTCTCGGCATCAAGTATCCGCTGATTCGCGGGCGCTTGGAAGAATTTCGCAGGGAGCAAACGGAAGCCGTGCTGCAGGCCACGCTTGACTGAAAACGTAGTGCTTCCCGGGAGCACCGTTGGCGTCCTGGGTAGCGGCCAACTAGGCCGAATGTTTGCGATAGCAGCGCGCCGGCTGGGTTACCGCGTGCATACCTTTTCGCCGGATGAAGATACTCCGACCGGGCAGATCGCGGATGTGGAGATCAATGCCGCGTATGAGGATCTGGATGCGGTATGCCGCTTTGCGAGCGCGGTTTCGGTGGTCACCTTCGAATTTGAAAACGTCCCGGCTGAAACAGCGGCTGCGGCGGCGCGCTGCGGACCGGTGCGGCCCGGCGGATCGGTGTTGCACACAACGCAGCACCGGCTGCGTGAGAAGACGTTTCTAAAGCAGAGCGGATTGCCGCATACGCCGTTTCGGCGCGTCGGCAGTTTGGAAGATCTGGCGCGAGCGGCAACGGAGATTGGGCTGCCGGCCATTCTGAAGACAGCGGACTTCGGCTACGACGGCAAAGGGCAGTATCGAGTCAAAACCGCGGAAGATTTCGGCGCAGCGTGGGCGGCGGTCGGCGAGAACGAAGCGGTACTGGAAGCGTTTGTCGATTTCGATTGCGAGATTTCTGTGGTTGCGGCGCGCACGATCAACGGCGAGTTCGTTAATTATGGAGCGATTGAAAACCAGCATGTGAACGGCATTCTCGACCTCTCGCTTGCGCCCGCGCGTATTTCGCCCCGCTTGGTCAACGAAGCAGTTGAGATCGCCAGGTGCGTACTCGAAAAGCTGAACGTTGTCGGCGTGCTGTGTGTCGAGTTCTTCGTCGGCAAAGACGGAAAATTACTGATCAACGAGCTGGCCCCACGGCCGCACAACTCAGGCCATCTGACCGTCGACGCCAACATTACCAGTCAGTTCGAACAGCAACTGCGTACGGTGTGTTTGCTGCCCTTAGGCGACGTCACGCAACACACGCCGGCGGCAATGGCGAACTTGTTAGGCGATCTCTGGAACGGCGGCGATCCGAAATGGGAACGGGCATTGGCATTTCCGGATGTGAAGCTGCATCTCTACGGGAAAATGACGCCGAGACCGGGACGCAAGATGGGTCATCTAACAGCACTTGCGCCTACCGTTGAACAGGCTCTGGAAAATGTGCAGCGAGCTCGCGAGGCGCTGACCGCCTAAACTTAGTATTTGAAGAAGATCTGCTATTTCGATCCATTTTCCGGGATCAGCGGGGACATGACCGTCGGCGCGCTGCTGGATGCCGGGGCGGATTGGGCCGGCGTTCAAGCAGCGCTTGAGAGCCTCAATTTGGGCGCTTCCTTTACGCTCGAGAAGACGAAGCGTAAGGGGATGGCTGCTTCGAAGTTCAAAGTTCATAGTGAGGACCAGAAGGCGCATCGCCACTTGCCGCACATTGAAAAGATCATTCTGGCCGGCAAGCTGACGGAACGCACCCAGAAGAATGCGCTGGCGGTTTTTCACCGGCTCGGCGAAGCGGAAGCGCGATCGCACGCGGTGCCGATTGAGAAAGTTCATTTTCACGAAGTGGGAGCGGTGGATTCCATCTGTGACATTGTCGGGGCTTGTGTTGCGCTCGACTTGCTCGACATCAATGAAGTGCGGAGTTCGCGGGTCAACGTCGGCAGCGGAACGGTGAATACGCAGCATGGAGTGCTGCCGGTGCCAGCGCCGGCCACGGCGGATCTCTTGCGCGATGCGCCGATCTATTCGGCCGGGCCGGAAGCGGAGCTGACTACACCAACCGGCGCCGCGTTATTGAGCACGCTTGCGAGCGGGTTCGGCCCACTTCCACCGTTCAAGTTAACGGCCCAGGGTTTCGGGGCGGGTGACAAAGATTTTCCTATGCAGGCCAATGTGTTGCGGGTGCTGATCGGCGAACGCACCGATGCGGCGGAAGCGACGTCTATCAATGTGCTGGAAGCGAACGTGGATGACTGCACGCCGCAGGTTTTGGGCTATGCAATGGAACGGCTGCTGGAGGCGGGCGCGCTGGATGTGACGCTGACGCCCATTGTCATGAAGAAGAATCGCGCGGCCACGATGATTTCGGTGCTGTGTCAGCCGCAGATGACGGATCAACTGGCGCAATTGCTGTTTCGCGAGACAACAACTCTAGGGGTTCGAATTCTAAATGCGGAACGGCGCGTTTTGTACCGTGAGAGCGCGGATGTGGAAACTCAATATGGCAACGTTCGCGTGAAGTACACGCAAAACGGAAGCTTCACGCCCGAATATGACGATTGCCGCAAACTGGCGTCTGAGCGCGGTGTGCCGCTGCGGGCCGTCATCGCGGAAGCGAACGAGGCGTTCAACCGGCAGCGCCGCTAATTAATCAATGACCAAAGGCAAGTATTACTTCACAACGCCGATTTACTATGTCAACGCGGCGCCGCATATCGGGACGGCGTATTGCACCTTCACGGCAGACCTGATCAAACGCTTCAAGCAGCAGCAGGGTTACGAGCCGGTGGTGCTGACGACGGGTTCGGATGAGCATGGGCAAAATGTCGAGCGCGCGGCGAAGGCCATCGGTAAAAGTCCGCAAGAATATGCCACCGCGATAGCTAATGAGTTCGTGAATCAATGGCAGCGGCTCGGCATTTCCTACGACAACTTCATCCGCACATCCGATCCCAAGCATTTCGCCGTCGTGCGCGATCTGTTCGAGCGCTGCGAGCGCAACGGCTACATCTACAAAGGCTCGTATACCGGGCAATATTGCTTTCACGATGAACTGTACGTCAACGATGCCAAGCCGGGCGATCCGTGTCCGGATTGCGGGCGCATCACCGACACAGTCACGGAAGAAAACTACTTCTTCAAGCTGTCGGCCTTTCAAGACAAACTGCTGGAGCATTACGAGCAGCATCCGGAGTTCATCAAACCGGAGACGCGGCGCAATGAACTGACCGCGTTCGTGAAGCAGGGACTGCACGATCTTTCGATCACGCGCACCACCATCGACTGGGGCATTCCGGTTCCGGTGGAAGGAAAGCACGTCTTCTATGTCTGGTTTGACGCGCTGACTTCCTACATGAGCGCAGTGACAGGGCAAGACTTGTGGCCGGCGGATTTGCATCTGATCGGCAAAGACATTCTGCGCTTCCATGCCATCTATTGGCCGGCGTTTCTGATGGCGGCCGACCTGCCGCTGCCGAAGCAGATCTTCGCGCATGGCTGGATTCTGGTGCAGGAAAGCAAGATGAGCAAGTCGCGCGGCAACGTCGTTCGGCCCACGCCGATTGCAAACGTGATGGGCAACGGCAACGAACTCGCAGGGGCCGACGCGCTGCGCTATTTTCTGTGGCGCGAGATTCCATTCGGACAGGACGGCAACTTCAGTTACGACGCGCTGGTGGAACGCTACAACGCCGATCTGGCGAACGGCATCGGAAACCTCGCCAGCCGCACGCTGGCGATGATTCAGCAGTATTTCGACGGCCTTGTTCCGGAGAGCGAAGGCAGCAAGATCGTTAGCCAGTCAGCGACCGAAACAACGGTTTCGGTGATCGAAGCCTTCAATGCGTTCGATTTCACCCGCGGAATAGAAGCGGTGCTCGCGTACGTTTCCCAGATAGACAAGTTCATTGTGGAGCATGCGCCCTGGAAGCTGACCGAGAATCGCGCGACGACACTTTACACGGCTGCGGAAAGCTTGCGTTTCATCTGCATCTGGCTGTATCCGGTGCTGCCGTATTCAATGGTGAAAGTCTGGGACCAACTTGGAATGACAACGCCGCTGCATGAAGTGCGCGCGGAAGCTCTATCGTGGGGCGGGTTGGTCAGCGGGCAGAAGACTCAAAAGCTGGAAGCGGTGTTTCCCCGTATGGATGCAAAGATCGCCATACCCAAAATGCAGGGATTGGAGATCGCGGAGAAACAGCGGCAGGATGAGTTGCTGGGCAAGAAGACGGAGAAGCCCAAAGAGGAAGCGCTCATCTCCATTGAGGACTTCGCGAAAGTCGATCTGCGCGTTGGGGAAGTGAAGTCAGCCGAGAGCGTGAAAGGCTCGGACAAGTTGCTCCATCTTAAAGTGGACATCGGTGAGGCCCAGCCGCGGACGATTGTTGCGGGAATCGCGCTAGCGTATAAGCCGGAGCAGCTGATTGGGCGCAAGGTGGTGATCGTCGCGAATCTGCAGCCGAGAAAGCTGCGCGGCTTGACCTCGCAGGGAATGATTGTGGCCGCTAGCCTGGAAGAAGGCTTGCCGGTACTCGCTGGTTTCCATGAAGACATTCAGCCAGGAGCGCGTCTCAAATAATTGGACCTCGTCGACTCACATTGCCATCTTGACGATAAGCAGTTTGACGGCGATCGTGATGCTGTCATCCAACGCGCGCGTGAAGCGGGACTGAAATGGATGCTCGCGATTGGGACTGGTGATGGACCGCCCGATCTAGGCGTTGCGGTTCGTCTGGCTGAATCCAATCCGTTCATTCTAGCCTCCGTTGGCGTGCATCCGAACGACTCGGCGAAAGTCGTCGGCGACGCGACTTTCGAAGATCTGGAGTACACGCTCCGGCATCATAAGGTTGCAGCGGTTGGCGAGATCGGCCTCGATTATCACTGGGGCGTCTCGCGTGAGATTCAGGTCCCGGTGTTCGAGCGTCAACTTCGGATTGCAGAGGCGGTGCGCAAGCCCGTGATCATTCATACTCGGGATGCCTGGAAGGACACGATGGATATACTGCGCGGGCATTGGGCGGACAGTGGCCTGCCGTGCGTGATGCATTGCTTCACGGGAGATGTGGAGCAAGCGCGCGAGTGCATCGATCTCGGGTTCTATCTCGCATTTGGGGGCGTAACCACTTTTCCGAAAGCGAGTGCCATCCGCGAAGCGGCGGCTATGACGCCGAATGATCGGCTGCTGCTTGAGACCGATTCGCCTTATCTCGCTCCGGTTCCATACCGCGGGAAACGCAACGAGCCCGCCTATGTGGCGCACACAGCTCGAATGATCGCCGAGGTTCGCGGGGTGTCGGCAGAGGAACTCGCGGCGCGGACAACAGCCAACTTCGAGCGGGTCTTCGTGAAAACGGCCGACCAGATAAACTGAGGTTGCGCAATGTTCAGCAAGGTCCGGCGATCGCTCAATGCACGAGAAGCGTTTGAACTTGTGCAAGCGGACCTGCGCCAGGTCGAGCGCGAAATCAGCGTCGAATCGGTCGCTTCGGTAGAAGCAATCACGACCATCAATCAATATCTGCAGGCGGGCGGCGGCAAGCGTTTGCGGCCGGCACTACTACTGCTTTGCACGCGGCTGTTTGGACCGGCAACGGATTGCGCGCGGCGATTAGCTGCAGTCGTCGAGATGATTCACACCGCGACGCTGGTTCACGACGACGTCATTGACGTGGCGAGGACGCGGCGCGGGCGGCCTTCGACTAATGTGGTCTGGGGCAATCACATCTCTGTGCTTGCCGGCGACTGGCTCTACATGCAGGCCTTTCAAGTGGCGCTGCGCGAACGCAATTTTCACATTCTGGATCTGCTGATTTCCTTGACCCAGATGATGGTGGAAGGCGAACTGCTGCAGCTTGAACGGCTGCATCGAATCGACATCAGCGAAGCCGATTACATGGAGTTGGTAGATCGCAAGACCGCCAGTCTGTTTTCAGCCTGCGCGTCGCTAGGCGCGGTTGCCGCCGGCCAGGACGACGCTACGGAATCGAAACTCGGCGAGTTCGCCTGGAACCTGGGAGTTGCGTTCCAATTAGTTGACGACATTCTGGACTATACCTCCACCGAGAAGATTCTCGGCAAGCCTAGCGGCAACGACCTGCGCGAAGGCAAGGTGACGCTGCCGATGATCTATGCGCTCGAGACGGCATCGAGCGAAGAGCGCAAGGCGGTGGAAGCGGTCATTGCCGATGCCAGCTACGAGCAAGTTCCGTTCATGCGCGTGCTGCAGATGCTGGAACAGCACGGCGCGATACGGCGGGCCTACGAGCGGGCGCATACATTCACGGAAAAAGCCAAAATGATTCTGTCGACTTTTCCAGAGTCGGCGGCGCAGCGGGCGCTGCAATCGATTTTGGATCTGGTGACCGAGCGGAGCTCGTAGCACAGTCAGTTTCAAAATACCGCTACAGTAAACGGGCAGATTCTTGCCAACCAGTCTCCTACACTCAGCGCCGCGAATACGGCGGCACTCAATGCGGCGTCGACGTTTTCAGGGTTGGGGTCGCCGTTGTCGGTTCCCAAGCTCGGCACAATAAATGGCACGCAGACGATCACGGCGGCCATTTCGGGCGGACTTAACGTATTAGGCATTACGGGCATCAATCTCGGGAATGGCCAGACCTTAACGCTGAGTGGCCCTTCGGGCACGGAGTTCATTTTTAACGACTCTGGCAACGTGACACTCAATTCCGGCAAGATCCTGCTTACGCGCGGTCTGACAGCCTCTGATGTGGTCTTCAACATCACTGGCACCGGCACCATCCAAACTTCAGGCGGCTTGGGTAACGAGTCCGTACTGACAGGCATTTTCATTGATCCCAACTCGATCGCGCTCTCGCCAGGCAAGGTGGTGGGAGAATTGATCGGCGGCGGCTCTATCGACCTTGCGAGCGGCGCGGAAGTGATAGGAAGTCCTGCCAGCTCAGTTCCGGAACCCGCAAGTTTAACTTTGTTCGGCTCGCTGTTCCTGGTCGGGCTGGTAGCAAAAAAGAAGTTTAAGCGGACAGCATAGTCCATTCCGCTTCGTCACCGGCGCGGTTCTGAGGTTCGATCGATCGGGGCGGGACGGGGAACGTGTTGTACTGGGCTTTCTTTCAGCAGCTTCATTGCTTCCTCGACTGCCCGTTCGAGCTGGGGATCGTGGCCTTTGATTACATCGGCCGCGGAGTAGTCCACTTGAACATCGGGAGCGATGCCTTCGTTCTCGACAGCCCACTTGCCGGATAGACCGTAAAAGGCCAACGCAGGCACGGTGATTCCGCCTCCATCAATGGTTGGCGGAACACCCAGCGTGCCCACCAAACCACCCCAAGTGCGCGTACCCACCAAGGGTCCTATCTTGCGTAAATGGAAGTAATAGGGCAGTGCATCTCCACCCGAGCCTGCGAATTCATTGATCAGCATGACCTTGGGGCCGTAAATGCCGGCCTCGGGCGAGGTGGCTTCCGCGCCGTCGCGAAGCGCAAAGTACCCCATGAGCTTACGATCCATTTCGTTGACGATGTAATCAGCCACCATGCCGCCGTGGTTGTAGCGCTCGTCGATGATCGCGCCCTCTTTATCCTGTTGGGCGTAATAGTAGCGATTGAACGAGGCGTATCCTGCCGTCGTGGTATTCGGCAGCCACACATAGGCCAATTTCCCGCCGGAAAGGCGATCCACTAAGCGACGATTCGATTCCATCCAGGCACGCGTGCGCAGGCCATCCTCACTGGGAACGGGAACGACGGTAACCACGCGCGATCCTTCCAGGGAAGGCGACTGATTCACGCGAATCAGCGTCTGACGTCCAGCGGTTCCTTCGAAAAGACTGTAGATATTCATCGGCGGCGTCAGAGCCCTGCCATTCACTTCGAGAAGATAATCGCCTTCCGACACTTGAATGCCCGGCGCGCTGAGCGGCGCGCGTAGATCGGGGTTCCAATTCTCGCCGCTATAGACGTGAGTGATGCGATAGTGGCCGTTTTCTATTTTGTAGTCTGCGCCCAACAGACCCACTGTGACGGGATTCTCCTGGCCTGGCACATCGCCTTCGCTGGACAGATAAGAATGTCCGACAGTTAATTCGCCGCCAGTCATTGCGATCAGGTATCCGAGATCGACGCGATGTCCTACATAAGTGACCAGTGGGAGGTATTTCTCATAAATAGCCTGCCAGTTGGCGCCGTGCATCTTGGGATCGTAAAAATATTCGCGCTGCAAACGCCAGGTCTCGCGGAAAATTTCCGCCCACTCGGCGCGCGGATCCACTTGCATCTCGAGTTGATCCAAATGAATCAGCCCGTCCCCAACCTTTGCTGAATGATCGGTCGCGACGATTCCCCAGCGTGGTACGCCGCCTTCGCCCGCGCTAGCTTGATACAGCAGTTTCTTTTTGTCGCCGGAGAGAGTGTACGAGCGGATGCCCTCGAGAAAAGGCGCGGCCGAGCGCTCCTTCAGTTGATAACGAATTAACCGCTGCGGCGCGGAGGGGCTGGCCGACATCGGTTCGGTGTAGAAGATGGTTCCAGCCGCACCCGCCATCAGTTTGCCGTAATCTGCTGCTGGAACATTGAGGGAGATGATGCGTTGCGCGATCTTGTCGAAATCGATGCGGACGTTGGCTTGTTTCGGAGATGCACTCTTGGGAGACTCCGGAGCCAACGAATCCGGCCTCGGCGATTCAGGCTTGGGCGGTTTCACTTCTTCGCCAGCCGGTGAAGGGGTTACTGGAGGCTCATCGCCGGTCTCGGGCAAAAGCGGCGAAGGCTCGCTGGCACTTAGCACAGCCAGATAGATGGCGCGCCGTACAGGACGGTCGAGCGAGCTCATTTCGAGCCAACCACTGCGCGGTCCGTAATCGGTGCTCGACAAGAAATAAAGGTATTTGCCGCTTGCATCGAAGGCGGGCGAGATTGAGTCCGCCAATCCGTCAGTGACCTGATGCGTCTTACCGTCTGCCAGGGAGTAGATGAAGATGGCGCGCAAGTGGCTGGGAAGCCCCTTCGTATACGTAATCCATTTCGAATCGGGAGCCCAGCCGGCGTCAAACTGCCGTCCTATGGCAGTGTAGTGATCGTTATCGATCTTGACCGTTTTCCCCGTAGAGACTTCAATGGTCCAAAGATTCAGATGATTGTCTTCAAGCAGGATTTGGTTGCCGTTGGGAGACCATTCCGGCTCGGAGAAGTAAGCCGTAGATGGAAGCGCCAGAGCCCGAGGTTTGTTCGCGGCAGTCGGGTCACCAATCATGAGCTGATATTCTCCGCTTGCGTCGGAGAGCCACGCCAACTTCAGCCCGTCAGGCGACCAGATAGGGCTATGGTCGTGCACGCCGGAACTCTGGGTGAGGTTGCGGTAATCGCCTTTTTCTGCGGCGACGGTGAAGATATCGCCGCGCGCCTCGAAGGCCGCACGAACTCCGGTCGGCGATAGAGCTGAACTTCGGATCATGCTCGCGACTTTCTTGAATTGTGGCTGCGCCCATGGCAGATCGCCATTGACCTCGATGTTGAGCTGCTGCGCCTTGCCGGTCTTGGTGTCGACCAAGTGGATGTAGCCGGCCTGCTCGTAGACGATCGCGTCGGGACCCGCTGCGGCGGTCATAACGTCGTAGTCGTCGTGATGAGTGAGCTGGTTGAGCTGCTTGCGTAGCCAGATTGTAGGAGAACAGGTTGACAGTGAAATTGCGGTCGGAGAGGAAGTAGATAGAGTCGCCCACCCACATTGGATCTTTGTCGTTGCTGTCTTTCCAGGGCAGCGTCTCAACCGAGTAGTCGGCTAAATTTATGATCCGGATGGGATGCGTGCGACCGCCGCGATAATGGCGCCACATGCTGGCCTCATACCAGGTAGGAATGAAGGCGGTTGATAGCTCCTCGTAAGCGAGGCGATGCCCGTCAGGAGAATATGTGCCAGTAAACGCGCGCGGCAATGGCAGTGGCTCCGGGAGCCCTCCATCCACGCTCACCGTCCAAAGACGGAAATACGCTTCTTGCGGTTCGCAGTCGCGCGCCGATGCAAAGACGACTCGGCGCCCATCGGGAGTCCAGCCGCGCACGCGATCGACTCCCGGATGATACGTGAGACGCTTCGGCTCGCCACCCGCCGCGTTCATTACATACACATCGCTGTTGCCCTCCACGGTAGACGTGTAGGCGATTTGCGATCCATCGGGCGAGAAGTAGGGTTCAGTTTCGGGCCCGGGCGTGGATGTCAACCTGCGAGCCTGCCCTCCGCTGCGCGCGACTATCCAGAGGTCTCCGGCATACTCGAAAGCCACCGAGTCGCGGCTGACGGTGGGGTGGCGGAGCAGGCGCGTCCCTTGCGCCGTCAGGAGCTGAGAGCAAACGAGAGACAGAACCACGAGGAATTTTGTTTTCATGACTTACTAACGCTTTCGGATTTAGTTGGCTGAAGTGCGCCCTGGTCCGTAAAGTACCTTTCCTGGCTTTGCGCCGCTGTGCTTGCCATGATCGACAACCATCTGTCCATTTACCAGCACGTAATCGATTCCATCCGGCGGCAGCATCGGCTGAGCAGTAAGTGGAGCGATCGCGCAGATGATCGAGATCGAACACCACGACGTCGGCCCACATGCCTTCTTTGATAGAACCGCGATGATCCAAACGAAAGCGGGTAGCCGGCCAAGAGGTCATTTTTCGAATTGCGTCTTCCAGCGTGAGCGTGTGCTCTTCGAGGACATAGCGGGAGATCACTCGCGGAAAATTTCCATATGCCCGCGGATGGGGAAGCCCGGTAGCATCCAACGCTCCGAATTGCACACTCGCGCCTGCGTCGCTGCCAATGCTGGTCCAGGGGAAGCGAAGCGCGGTCTCTATGTCCTGCTCGCTCATCATGTAGTAAATCGCCATGACGCGGTCGTTCCCCTGCGCCACCAGGTCGAAAGCGGCATCGGCTGGATCTTTGCCCCATTCTTTCCCGATCTCAACCAGATTCTTGCCCACGAAGCGGGCATTGTCCGCATTCTGCGCATTGCCTAGGACGATCCCCTCCCATCCCCCGGCAGCCTCAACAATGTTCCACCAGCCGGGCGAGCCGGTCTTGATCTCCTGCTTGAGCCGCGCGCGAACCGTTGGCGAGGCAAGGCGCTCCAGCAGAGCCTTCTGACCGCCTTCGTGCGCCCATGAGGGGATGGTCGCTTCGAGACCTGTGCCGCCCGCGGTGTATACATATAAATCGGCTGCCACGTCCGTGCCGCGCTGTCGCGCCGCGTCGATGTGCTGGCCCACTTCGGTCATCAGCGTTCCCCAGCCGGGACGGTATGCGGCTTTAAGATGAAAGATTTCTACCGGTAGACCGGCACCCTCTCCAATGGCGATGGCTTCATCGACGGACTGAACCACTTCGCGTCCTTCGCCGCGAATATGACTGGCGTAGAAGCCGCCGTACTTGGCCGCGCCTTTGGCAACTTCAATCAATTCCGCAGTGGTCGCATAGCTGGAGGGGGGATAGATCAGCGCCGTGGTCATCCCCATCGCTCCGCCTCGCATAGCGGTCTCCATGATGGCTCGCATGCGCGCTAGTTCATCCGCATTGGGAGCGCGCGCGTTATATCCCAGCACAGCGACGCGCGCCTGAGTCTCACTAAAGTAAGTGCCGAAATTGATGCTGATCCCTTTCCGTTCGAGACCGGCAAAGTACTGCGGAATTTGTTCCGCCGGAACAGGCGTGCCTCCTTCGCCACCGATAGCGGTGGTAACGCCTTCGCGCACTTTGTTTTCCGCCAGGCCGTTCACGGGCAGCACCTCGCCCGATTGATCCATGGCATCGATCCAGCCGGGGGATACGTATCTGCCTTCGGCGGAAAGCTCGATGCGGCCGTGCCCCTCCACGTGCCCGATCCTGACAAAGTGGCCATCGCGAATGGCGACGTCGGCCCGTATCCAAGGATTGCCGCAGCCATCGAGGACGCGGCCGCCGCGGATCACGACATCGTAAAGCGGGGCTTGCGCCTGCGCGTTCAGCAGGAGTAGCGACCCCGCGGCGGCGCCTAACAGACGAGCGCGAAACAGCTTCATGGCGCGCTTAGAAACTTAGCTTCAGTGCAAACTGTACGACGCGGGGATTCACGGTCTCGCTTAGAATGACGCCGAACGTCCCCTGCGTAGGGTCCAGAGTGGGATTAGAGAACGAGGGGTGATTGAGAGTGTTGAAAAAATCGGTGCGAAATTCGAGCCGGGCGCTTTCCCACGCCGGCACCTGAAATAGCTTCATCAGTGACAGATCGAGATCGGACTGACCCGGCCCACGCACAATGCCGATTCCGGCGTTCCCGAACGTGGTGCCTATCCCGTCACTTCCGATAACCGGCGCACTCCCGATGCAGCTTTTGTTGAAATAGTTGTTCAGCCGATTGACCAGCGATCCGGTGGTCTGAAGGTTGGGATACGTGCATCCCGCAGCCATCTGGATTCGATCGGTCGAGATGCCGAAAACGTTAGTGCTTGTTGTTGTCGTGAGTGTCAAGCGGTCTCCTGATTGCGCAGTAAAGACACCGCCGAGTCTCCAGCCGCCTAAGGCGCCTTTGACAATAGAGTGTTCTGGCCCTGGAGGAGTGGCAGCGCATATGTCGAACTCAATACGAATCGTTGATCGCGGATGAAGGGGTCGGGTCCGTAGGCCTGGCTTGGGCTGTTCTGATTACCGGCCGGCGTGGCGCCGTTCGCGCCTGAGGCGTCGCCTTGGGACGCCCGTGGGAGTCGAAAGCGAACGCGCATATGTATAGGAAGCGAGGAACTGCAGTCCATAGCTGAGCCGTTTTTCCAAGCTAGCTTCCAGAGCGTTGTACCAGGACTCGCCGTTTGAGTAAATATCATTCATGATAGTTCGCGGTGAAACCCTGATACGGCACCCGCTGCTGAACGTTTGCGACTGTGTTAGTAGTGACTCCGCGTATCGGGATTGGAGGGGCTGGCGAGCCCGGCCTGGTTGATCGTTTTCTCCTCCAGCAGGTGCAAGCCTCGCGCGCCTACATACGTCAGGGTAGCTACCATGTCGCTCATCACCTTTGCCTGTAGGCCGAGGCTGTACTGCTGCACGGTCGGCGGTCGGTAGTACGGGCCGATAATCGTCGGACTCAAGCTTGTCGTGGGCGAGTACGGTGGAAAATATGGCAGATTCGTGAACGGCGGAAACGGATTCGCGAGTGTCGCACCGGCGTTTGGCACACCAATGAGCTCGTTAATCACGGAAAACGGCGCGTCCGTGAGTAGTTGAATGAAAGGTTGGCCGGTGGTTGTATCGTGATAGACGCCGTAGCCGCCGCGCAGCACAAATCGATCCGTGCCCGGCAGCAGGTACGCAAACCCGATACGCGGATTCCAGGTGTTCTGTCCAGCCCCGCTGTAGCCGAGCTTGTTATCAAGTTGAGTCACACCGCTGGGTACAGAACCTTTATAATTCGAGGGCACAACGTAGCCCTGGAGCGTACCAGTTGCGGGGGGATTTGGATTGAGTAAATTGGGATCGATATTGCCGTTGCGTCCCAAGGCGTCACTGATGTTGCCGAGCCTTTCATAGCGAAGACCGAGATTCGCAGTGAACCGCGGCGTCACCTTGATGTCGTCCTGGAAGTAGACGTTTCCGTTCCAGGTTCGTAAAGCGCGATCAAAGAGACCGGGCAAGTCAATGGTCGCGTAGACATTCCCTATGGGAACGCCCGCTGCCGCCGTGCCCGCCTGGGTAGCATTCAAACCCAGCAATAAATCCGGGAAACTCAGGAAAATGAGGCCGCCGATGTAATGAAATCCCTCCAGGTTGTTCTGAGCGGTACTGGCGCCACCTCCCATGCGGAGGACTTGGCGGCCATGCGTCCAGGACACTGAATCTTGCAACACGTAAGTGTTTTGTGTATCCCTGAGCGATTGTCCGTTGCCTCCCAACGTCAACACGCCATTGACGGAGATTTCCGGGATGCCATTGTCGTAGGACGGCGCATTGATGCCCACCTGTGAGAACTGGAGAGGCTCAGACTGATCGTTGTAGACAAAGGTGCGGTGATAGCCGAGATCCAGTTCGTTGAGCAGGTTCGGCGTCAGGATGAAGGTGTGAGTGACGGAGGCATTCCAATATTTAGAAGGAATGGTGAGCGGCCAGCCAGGCGCCGTCGGACCGCCGAGATTCGCACCCGGATAGGTTTCGGTTGTGTTGTCGTTCGCATAGAAGAAGCGGAATGCGAATCTGCTTCGTGCCGACGCCAGCCAATCCGAATTGGCCATGTATTGATCTTCCATGAAGGGGCAGGGGGAGCTTAGAACAGAGATGCCCTGGGTATTGAACGGTAGCGAGGGATTGATCTCTTCCGGCGTGGGAATCGCGTACTGCCCATTGGGCAGCTTGTAGTTGAACAAAGCCAGCGCCTGTGGGCTGATGTTCGAGCCATCGGCCCGGATGGCCGGACCAACACCTCCTAACACGTTTTGAAACAACCCTCTCTGACCGGCAAACAATTGACCGAGCGCAGCGGCGGAGCGATCGTTCGTGAGTGGCGGTTCCTCAAAGCTGGTCGAACAAGAGCTGCTTACGCCGTTGAGTTGCCGCGTTCCCTGGTAGGAACCGAAAAAGAACAGCTTGTCCTTGATGATGTGGCCGCCAATAGTCCCGCCGAACTGATTTTGGCGCAGCTCCGGCCGCGGCGTTCCCGCGCGATTGAAAAAGAAATCGTTTGCATTGAGATCGTCATTGCGCAAGAACTCGAACAAGGTGCCATGGAAAGCGTTGCTTCCGCCTTTCGTAATGACATCCACGTTTGCGCCGACATTACGCCCAAAGCTCGCGTCATACTGGCCGGTCTGCACCTTAAATTCCAGAATGGTGTCGGGATTCGGAATCGCCACCCCGCCGCTAAACGTGCCGGAATTCTGAAGATCGTTGATGGGTACTCCATCCATCTGATAGTTATTGCTCTTCTCGGACTGGCCGCTGGTGGAGAAGTTGCTAAAGCCGCCGCTGCCTAAGCCCAGGTCGGTAGCATTGTTTATTTCCTGGGACACTCCGGGGTTCAATCCGATGATCTGCGTGTAGTTGCGAGAGGCTAAAGGTAGTTCCGTGACCATCTCCTGATTGGTCACGCGTCCCAACGCCGCCGACTCTGTCTGGAGCTGCTCACCCACTGAAGCAACAACGATCTCCTGGTTCACGGAACCGACCTGGAGCTGCGCGTTCAAAGTTTGAGACTCCGTGACCGTTACGGTCACTTGGGGAAATTGGAGCAGCTTGAAGCCCGATTTGGAGATCTCAACGCTATATACACCGGGCCGGAGAAGCGACACAGAATAGGTTCCATTCTGCGCCGAATTGGAAGTACGCGCTTCGCCGGTTGCCAATGCCGTGACTTTGATCTGCGCTTGCGGCACGGCAAGCCCCGAGGGATCCGTCACCAAGCCGTTAATAGCGCCGGTATCGGCAGTCTGGGCAACACTAATCGGCGCGAACATGGCGCAAGAGAGAAGCGAGAGGCTAGCAGAGAGCAGGAAGCCAAACGCACGAGACCTGGTCTTCATTGTGAAATCTCCTGAATGAGCCGATTGAAGCTGTTTATACACTGAGTGTTGCGTTCTTGTCAACTGGAACAACAAATGTTGCATGTTCCCGCGTTCACCGGGAGAGTTGATCAAACCTAAGGTTCAGAATCGGGTAAGTGCGCCAATCCTTGTAGTCGAAGTGCCACCATTCAAATTCGTAAACTTCAAAGCCTTCGTTTTCTATCGCGTGGCGCAGGAGCTCGCGATGCCAGCGCTGCAGTGACGTGCCGCCCGGATAGCCAGGATAGGAGCGCTCAGACATCTCGTCGTAGACACCGACCATTTCCACGGGCTTGCCTGTTGCTAACGCATAGAGGCTCGTATCTACAGCGCAGCCGCGATTGTGGCGTGAACCTTCACTGGGATTAGCCACAAAGATTTTCTTATCATCAGGCGTTGCATCCCAAAACATCTTAGTGACATACCAGGGGCGATAAGCGTCATGGACTAGCAAGCCGTAGCCAAGGGTGTTTAGTTTATCGATTCGCGCGGACCAGCGCCTCGGCCGCCGGACGCTGCATGAATGCCCGCGCTTCGGAGTACATGGGCGTGCTTAAGAAATTATTGGTGGAAGCGTAGCGAATATCCAGCTTAATCGTGGGATCAAGCGAGGTAAGTTCCACCAAATCAGGTTCGCGAAATGCACCGTTTTCGGCTGGGGGATGAGCGGCAAGCGCTTGTTTGCGCAACTCTTCGATGTTCTTCACCGGAGTAATGCGAAAGATTCCACCCGCGACGCCTCCGATCGGACGACGCTTGAATGTGACACCGCTGACCCGCACCTGCGTTGCCTCTCCGGCTGCGTCGCGAGTAAAGATGGCCTTCTCGCCGTCGTACAAGCCGTGTGACGGAAACTGAAACACATCGTTAGAGATTTGAGACAGCGGGTCGTACTCAACCCATTCGATCAACGCTGTGAGATGAGCGTCTTTTTCGAAGACGTAAAGTATGTCATGATCCGAGCCGTATTCGCCGATTAGTCCTTTCCATTGGTCCGGAGAGGCCGCCGGCTTGGGTATTTCCGCACGCTCCAGAATCTTCGGCCCCATCTGAATGGAGTTTTTCTGAGGCGTGATCTTCGTGCCGTAAGCCAGGACGTCGTTGACAACCAGATCGTCGTTCAACTGGCGCAACTCCACTTGGTAGCCGCCGGTTGCGCGAAGCGCCGTCAGCTTGCCGTTCAAGTACTTTAGATCGAGAGCGTCGGCCCCAGCGCCGTATCGTCCTGCGATTTGCCGCGCGCGATCGGGAAGAACGGGAGTAGTGGATGGCGGTAGAGCGAGCGGCTTGCCTTCCCGATGCGCCAGAACTAAACGCAGAGCCTCTTCGGCAACGCGGTCGGTAACGGTATTTGCGACGTCCTTGGTAGTGACCGCAATCGCGCCAAGCTTGTCGTCAGGCAGAATATCGAGCGAAGTAGCGAACCCGTAGATGGCGCCGCCATGTCCCACCAGACGGTGTTTTTCCAGGCTACCCAAATGAAAGCCGAGCCCGAAAACGCTGCCCCCGGAATCGGGAAATTGCGGCTTCCACATCGCGTTCAAGGTCTCCGGTTTCAGGATCTCCCCATTTAATGTCTTGCCTTTGGAGAGAAGCACTTCGACAAACCGGCCCAGGTCCGTCACAGTCGAATACATGCAGCCGGCCGGCGACATGCCGAGCTGGAAAGTAGGGGCATCGAAAGTGCGTCCGTCGTAAGTCCACATTTGCGCGCCGGCGAGATCCTTAACAATCGCCGGCGAGGCTTCGAATGAGCTGTGCTCCATAGCAAGCGGATCTAAGACCGCCTGCTTTAAATATTGGGCGAAGGGGATGCCGGTCTTTTTCTCGAGAACATAGCCGACAACGGCAATCGCCGCGTTGGAATATTTAACGTGAGTCTGGGGCGGATAGACCAGTTCCGTGTCATTCAAGCTGGCGACCGTTTGCGCCAGAGAAGGTTCAGTGGGATCGAAATAGTTGCCCACCGGCGGCTCGCGTAGCAACCCGGATTGATGCGACATTAGCTGCCGCAAAGTGATGGCTTTCCCAAAGGGATTCTTCGGGTGGAAGTCGGGGAGATAGGTAGTCACAGGAGCGTCTAAGTCCAGCTGGCCGCGTTACATAAGTTGCATGACGGCGATGTCGGTGAACAGCTTCGAGACCGAGCCGATGCGATAAACAGTCGCCGCTGTGGCAGGAGTTGTCTTCTTCGGGTCGCCGAAACCGAAGCCTTCGGCCCAGATGATTTGCCGATCGTCCACCAGCGCAACGGAAAGTGCCGGCAAGTGCTTGTCGGTCATCTGCCGCTGAATGAAGCTTCTCAGCTTAGAAGCCACATCCGCGTACTCTGGCTGAGGGCCAATGTTCGGCTGCTGCGCGGCAAACGCGCTGCTCGAAAAAATCAGCCAACCTAATAGGGCAAACGCTTTCGCGGCTCTCATTGGAGTTACACCAGAACCGCCGTCTGAGCTTTCCATGTGTTCTCGCGCGTGGTGAGCCGTTCAAGCAGATGGCGCTTCACTGCGTAACCTAAACCAGGAGTGGCGGGAACCGAAATAGTGCCTTGTGAACTGACTTCCACCTCGGGCTCGATGATATCTTCATGCCAATAGCGGCTGCTGGCGGACACGTCACCCGGCAGAGTGAACCCCGGCAGCGTAGACATTGCGATGTTATGCGCGCGCCCGATGCCCGATTCCAGCATGCCTCCGCACCAAACCGGAATTGCGGCCTTGCGGCACAAATCGTGGATGCGGCGCGCTTCACTGAATCCGCCAACGCGGCCTAATTTGATGTTGATGATGCGGCACGCGCCTACTTCAACCGCCGCGCTCGCATGCCGGACGTTGTGAATACATTCATCCAAACAGATGGGAGTTTGGATCTGCACCTGAAGCTTCGCGTGGGCATAAATGTCATCCCAATCAAGCGGCTGCTCCATCATCAATAGGCGATAGGCGTCCAGCCTTTTCAGATGTTGGGAATCTTCCAGCCGGTAAGCGGAATTGGCATCCACCGAGAGCAGGATTTCGGGAAACTCCTCGCGAACCGCGGACACGAATTCCACGTCCTTGCCGGGCTTAATCTTCAGCTTGATGCGTTGATATCCACTGCGCAGCTCTTCTTCCACTTTCTTGACCAGCGATTGCGGATTCTCGCGAATACCAAGCGACACGCCGCAAGCGATCTCCGTGAGAGTGCCGCCGATCAGCTTCGACAGAGAGATCCCCGCAAGTTGCGATTCGATGTCCCAAATGGCGTTCTCCACGCCGGCCTTCGCCATCTCGTGTCCGCGGATAGAAGCCACCAGAGCCGGGAATTCGGAAGCGTGAGCGAGACTCTGCCCCAGCAACCGGGGCACAACGAAATCCGAGATGATTAACCACGCCGTGTCGGTTGTTTCAGAAGTGTAGAAGGGCTTCTCATTGGTGGTGATCTCCCCCCAGCCGTGAACGCCCTCCGCCATGACTTCAACCAGCAGGATGCGGCGATCCTGCGTTACACCGAAGCTGGTCTCAAAGGGGGTTTTCAACCGCATACTGATTTCACGCAGGCTAATCGACTCAATCTTCATAGGCTTCTAAGAGGTAGGTTCCGTGTCCATTCTCGAAAGTGAATCCTGTGATCGCGTAGGATTTTTGAAACAGGTGCTGGAACTCCAGCCTGAGGCGCGACTGAATTTCTATTGCCGCGCCGGGATTCGATCTGCATATCTCGCCAATATCCGCAGGCACAGAGATGCGCTCCTGCTTGGCCGGGGTTAGCGGCTCGCCTCCCTGCAATGCATTCCGCACGCGGACCGACGCAAGCCACCATTCGGCAAGCAAACGATCAGTCGGTAAGTTCGCATGCAAACTGCTGGATGTGCAGCCATAGAAATCGGGCACATATTGGCGAACGATGGCGCCTAATCTCGCGATGTTGAAGTGGGCGTTCTTAAGTTGAAGCGGATCGAAGGTCCATTCGATCAGGTCAATGCCCCGTGCCAGCGCGCGCTCCCGTTGAGCCAACTTCAGCATGCGCCCAACTCCCTGGTTCTGATATTCCGGCAGCACTGCGGCCATGTGGGAGTGGAGATAAAAGCGCGGCAAACGCAGCCCGGAAAAGGCCAGCGCAAATCCCACGGCGCGATCGTCGTGGAACGCTCCCAATACATCTCCGCCGCTCTTCTGCGCGACCAGAAAGATGCTGTACGGCACCACGTCCTTATCGGTGTATTGCCAGACGGCCCGCTGCAGTTGCTCACAGGCGCGCATCTCTTGCAGATTGGCAAAGGGCCGGATTGTGATCTGTTGAAACGTCTCTCCACCATCAGCGTGTACTTGCGGCACTTGGTCTCGCCTTTACTCTTCGCCAGATGAAATATGCGGGCGCGCCGGCGAGCACAATACCAAGCCCAATGACTGCCCGGACCGGCTGTGTCGCAATCGTGTTGGCAACTAACACCAAGGCAGCCACAATGAAGATCGCAGGAGTTATTGGATAGCCGGGCACCCTGTAGGGACGGTCGGCGTGTGGCTCCCTCTTGCGGTAAATGAAGACGCTTGCGGCCGCAAGAGCATAGAAGATCCAACCGATGAAAATCACGTACGTGAGCAGTTGTTCAAATGTCCCGCTGATGGCCAGAACTGCCGACCAGATTGCCACCGCAATGACCGCGAAAGCCGGCGTACCGAAGCGCGGGTGCACCTCCGATAGTTTTTTGAAAAACAATCCGTCTTTGGCCATCGCATAATAGACTCGCGGAGACGTGAGAACAAGCGAGTTGGCCGCGCTGAACATGGAAATCAGAATCGTGAACGCAACCAGCTTCGCCGCCAGCGGCCCCACTGCCAGAGACACCGCGCTTGCAGCTACGCGATTGGAATTGGCGACGCCCTCGGGGCCGAGCACGGCTAGGTAGCCGAAATTCGCAAGCAGGTAGATGCCGATAAGCGCTGCCGTGCCCACCAGGAATGCGAGTGGAAAATTGCGCTGCGGATTCTTCGTCTCGCCGGCGCTGAATGTCGCGTACTGCCAGCCTTCATATGCCCACAGCACACTGATCATGGCCAGCCCGAAGCCTGAGGCATAGGCGCCCAGGGTCAACTGTGGAGGTCGCGCAGGACTGATGGCAAAACTCTTGCCCAGCCATAGCAGCGCTGCCCCCATCAAGAGAATTGCGAAGACCTTCGTTGCGGTTGTGACGTTCTGCAGGTTGGCGCTGCCGCGAGTGCCGCGCACATTGACTACGGTGATGACCGCGATCATGAGAACCGAAACCAATTTTGCCATTGCCGGAGCGAGCGGCACAAACTCCGAGAAATAGGCGCTGAAGGCTACCGCCAGCGTCGCAAGCGATCCAGCGCTGATGACGAAGAACAGCGTCCAACCGAATAGAAATGCGAGGAACGGACCGAAGCAATCCCGTATGTAAACGTAAAGCCCGCCAGCTTGCGGCTTCATCGCGCTCAGTTCGCCGTAAGTCATGGCGCCCAGGAGTGAGAGAATGCCGCCCGTTAGCCATACCGACATCGCGAGCGGCACGGAACCGCCGACGGGCCGAAGTACCGCACCTGGCACCAGGAAAATTCCGGAGCCGATGACGGTTCCGATTATCAGTAAAACGAGATCGCGAAATCCCAAGACTCGGGAGAGTTGACGGGTCTCGGAATGTGGTTGTTCGCGCAACGCCGAATCAGAACTTCAAACTGAAATTCAACATGTTCCAGTAAAGGAAGAACCACGCCAGACCGATACAAGCCAGCGCAATAAAGGTTGCAAATACCCTGCTCCAAACCCATTCGAACTGGCCAGTTGTGAATACTGGCGCGGTCCTGTCCGGCGGCACGGCGGCGGTTGCAGTCGATGCGGTTGTACCCGGCGCAGATGAGCGCGTTCGCCACGCTTCGACGGCATTGTAAACGGCAATGAGAGCGCCCAGCGCGCCGATTACACCCAGAACCTGCAGGAAATGCAGCTTAGGATCTAAATGACTGCTGAACACGGTCACATCGCTGGTGTTCGAAACCAGAACAATAAGACACGCCAGAAAAACCAGATCGATGATACAAATCAGGCGCACGGCGACCCGCAGCCAGCGCTCCCGCGGCCTGAGAATGAGCTTGCGCCCATAGTGGCGCCTGATCAACGCCGCCACGGGCCAGAGCAGGACTGTCAAGAGCGCCACGCCCACACTCGTGAACAGCACGAAATAGTTGAAGGTCTTGCTTGCTAACAATCCCACCCGCTGAAAGATCATGAACGGGTAATCGACGGCCGCGTAGAGCCGTCCGTTCGCGTCACGCTTAAACGCGAGCCGTTCTTGTCCGTTTTCGGACTGGTAGAGGAGAGGACCAACCTCGCGGAACTTCTTGGGCTGACCCGCGAAATCTTTCAGCTCGTCGGACGAGACAATCCCCTGTGTGTCGCTAGCAACCTTCATTTCTCCCAGGAACGAGGTAGCTTCAAGAACATTGCCCTCCAAGCGGCGGCTGCTCATGTATAAGCCGGAGACAAGCCGGCCATCCTGCACGGCAGTGGCGGCGGTGGGCTGAGAGGGGGGAGTATACGGCAAGTAGCGGTCGAGAAATTTTTGCCACAGTTCGGTGCGCGCGCTGCCTCCCCCTTTTCCCAAACTGTTGTAAGAGACAAAGAAGCCGATTCCAGCGTCCGGAATAAGATGGAGATCGCTGTGGAAATAAACTGTGTCGCCGCCGTGGCCGAAGATGCGATGACCATTTCGCGACTCTTCGTAAAATCCCAGCGCCATCCCATTCATGGCGGGATGCGGCGCGAATTGCCGCGAGTGCATCTCCTGAGCCGTCTCCGGCCGCAGGATTCGTGCGCCGTTGTATTCGCCGTTCTGCAAATGCGCCAGCATGAAATGCGTCATATCCATGGCGGAGATTGATACGCTGCCGGCGGGCCAGGCCTGCACGAGTTCGAACTTTGCCGGTGGAGAAGATGCCAGCCTGTAGCCGTTCGAGATCAGCGGCTTCAGATTATCCGGCAGGGGCTGCACGAATGTGGTGTGCCGCATGTTTAGCGGTTGAAAGATCTTTTCGTTGATGTAGTCGTCGAACGGCATGCCTGACACTCGCTGCACAATGTAACCGGCCATCGAGGTGGCGTAGTTCGAATACGCCGGCGTAACTCCCGGAGGAAAAATGCGCGTCGGCATATGGGTTACCAGGTACGTGCGAAGCGGCGTGAGATCCTTCGGATCGGTCAAAATCAGGTCCTTTGCAGTCTCTGCGAATCCCGACGTATGCGTCATGATGTTGCGCAATGTGATGGGCTGGGGAAAAGTAGCTGGAATTTTGAAATCCAGATAATCATTCACGTCATGGTCGAGATTGAGTTTCCCCTGCTCCACCAACTGCATGACAGCGGTCCAGGTAAACAGCTTGGAGATGGAGCCCGGGCGAAACAAAGTATTGTCGACAGAAACAGGCGTCCTCTTCGCGACATCGGCATAGCCGTATCCCTGCGCGAACAGCTCTTTCCCGTCCTTGACTATTGCGACGACTGCGCCTGCAACATCATCGCGTTCCAGTTGCACTGGCACTATGCCATCCAGGAAGGCTCCCACATCTTCCGCCGTCAAGGCATGCGACGGAGGCGCTACTTCCGGTGCCCGCCGTGCTGGAACTTTTGGCGCTAGGGGATTTGGTTGCGGCTCTTGCCCCCACGCAAAACAGGAGAAAAATAGCAAGGCGATAGCCGCCGGCATATAGCTGCACACTCTATTCGTAATATGCATATTCAACTTGTCCGCTTGGTCCTCTTTTCTAACACGCGCTGCATGAAAATGCAACACGTGATGCGTTTTTGACAGAAATGCAGCAGGTGTTGTATCATCCAACACACGAGAAACAAGCCGGCCACGACGCCGCTAGCACGACGATTTCTATACGGTCGGCGCCGATGCAACGGAGGCCTAAGTGAAATCAAGCCAAAAAAAACCAGGCAGTTCCGGACGATCGCAGATCGGTGGAAAATCAGGCGAACGCCAGGCTTTGCCGTCTTCCCTGGAAGGCAGGTTCAATAAGGCCGCCTCGAACCTCAACCCCAGCCGTCAACAGTTGCTGCGGGAAATTCTGGATAACCCGCAAGACGCTTATTTTCTTTCTTCGCGCGAACTGGCCAGGCGCTACGACGTGGATCCCGCCACCATCGTGCGCACAATCCAGGTGTTAGGTTACCAGCGCTATGCGGATTTTCTTGCCGATTTGCGCTCTCATTTCGTGAGTCGAATTACTCCGTATCGTTTAATGGCCGCAGCCACCAACGAGCGGCGCGGCCTTGCAGATCACATCAATCACAGCCTCGACATGGAGTTGCGCAACCTACAGACCTTGCGTTCCAGCCTGGATGCCCAGCAAGTGATCGATGTCGCCAAACGTATTCATCGTGCGCGCCGCATCATGGTTATCGGAGTAGATTTCGCCGCTCCCCTCTCGCACCTTCTGGCTTATGGATTGGTTACGCTCGGGCACGATGCCGAGGCTCCGGAAGGTTCGACCGGCAATTTGCAACAGAAGGTGAATCTTCTCGGGCCCAAGGATTTGTTGATCGGTATCAGCTTTGGCCGCTGCCTGCAGGACACGGTGGATTCCATCACGCGTGCGCACGAGAGGAATGTTCCTACTTTTGGAATTACGGACAGCGAAACTTCGCCGGTTGCACGTTTTTCCGATTCGTTTTGGATCGCCTCGATTGCCAATCCTTCTTTTCATGGATCGTACGTGGCGCCCGTAGCCGCTATCAATGTGTTGCTGCTGGTGTGCGCGCATATACATCCCCGGCGTGCACTGGCAGTATTGCGCCACAAAGAACGAGAGTTTCGGTCAGGGAACCGCTGGTATTCTCCGGGCCGTGCTGAGGAATCATGAGACCACTGAAGCTAACCATCAAACGCAACTTAATCACTCTTTCGCTGCTAGCTGTAGGACTGCTCTACGGGCAATCGGCCGATTACGACATCGTGATCCGCAATGGCCGCGTGCTGGATGGGAACGGCAATCCATGGATCAAGGCCGATGTAGGAATACGCGCTGGCCATATCGTGAAGATCGGCAAAATCGACAGCGCGGGTCACCGTGAAATCGACGCCGCGGGCAAATACGTTTCACCCGGCTGGATTGACATGCTGGATCAATCCGGACAAGCGCTCATGCAGAATGGATTGGCCGAAAGCAAAGTACAAATGGGTGTCACCACGGGTATCGCCGGGGAGGGTGGAACGGCGGTGGAACCGGACAAGCTCCCGGAATACTTTTCGCAACTCGAGAAAAAAGGGATCAGCATGAATTTCGGTACCTACTACTCCGAAGTGCAAGCCCGCGTGGCGGTATTGGGCTACGTCGCGCGCCCGCCAAATGCGGACGAGCTCGGGCGCATGCAGGCCTTGATGGATACGGCCATGAAGAACGGCGCAATGGGGATGACCACGGCGCTTATCTATCCCCCGGCAAGCTATGCCACCACGCAAGAGCTGACTGAGATGGCGAAGATCGCGGGCAGATATGGGGGCATGTACGCCAGCCATATACGCGGCGAAGGCGCGGAACTGCTGCAATCGATCGATGAAGCAATAGAGATCGGCGAAAAGGCCGGAACCCCGGTCGAGATCTTCCATCTGAAGGCCGCCTACCAGCCTGGTTGGGGAAAGCTGATGGTGGATGCCGGCAAGCGTATCGAAGAAGCTCGTGCTCGTGGCGTGGATGTAGCTGCCGACATGTATCTGTACACCGCAGGGGGAACCAGCCTCAATGCGGTTATCCCCTCTTGGGCGCATGAAGGGGGAACGGAGGCGTTGCTGAAACGCTTGGCTGACCCGGCCGTGCGCGAGCGATTGAAAAAGGAGATTCACACGGGATCACCCGGCTGGTGGAACATCATCGAATCCGCCGGTGGATGGGATCACGTCGTACTCGCGTCCACTGCGAATGCGGAAGATCAGCGTTTCATAGGCAAGAACATTGCCCAGATTGCAAAAGAATGGGGCAAAGATCCGGCTGATGCCGCCTTCGACCTGGTCTACCGCAGTAAGGATGAAGCCTCGGCCATGTACTTCATGATGGGCGAAGGGGATATCGAAACGGCTGTGAAGTTTCCCTGGACAAGCTTAGGCAGCGATTCATCCGCCATTACTCCGGCGCGCGGAGATAGCAAGGAATTGGAACATCCCCGAACGTATGGAAATTTTCCGCGGCTGCTTGCCTATTACGTTCGCGATCATCACGTGATCACCCTCCCCGATGCCATTCGCAAGCTGACCTCGTGGCCGGCCGACCGTCTGCATCTGCAGAATCGCGGCTCCATTCGCGAAGGCATGTGGGCCGATATCGTAGTGTTCGACCTGGCGCGCATCCAGGATCGCGCCACTTACCAGCAGCCGACACTTGCTCCGGAAGGTATCGACTACGTACTGGTCAACGGCCAAGTGGTGGTCGAGGAAGGCAAGCATACGGGCGCGAAACCAGGCCGGGTTCTGTACGGACCCGGACGGCGGCCGTAAGAGGCACTGGAACGACGCGATTACTATGCAATTTCAAGACGCTTTAGTTTCATGCGTTCTGCGGGAACATGCGCCAGGTCATAGTGCGCCTGTTGCACGAGCCAGCTTTCAGCGCTACCGCCAAAAACCTTGGACAGCCTCACAGCCATTTCCGGCGAAATTCCGCGCTTCCCATTGACCAGTTCCGACAAGGTGGTGCGCGTAACGCCAAGGGCGGCGGCGGCATCGGTGATGGTCAAGCCCAAAGGCTCAATGCACTGCCGCAAGACAAAGCCTCCGGGATGAGGTGGATTTTTCATAGGCATGTTTTCTATTTCCTTTCAGTGGTAATCGACATAATCAACATCCAGCGCGCCACCTTCGGCAAAGCGAAAGATTATGCGCCAGTTGGCACGAACCGTCACTGCCCAAAATCCTTTGTGCTGGCCCTTAAGCGGATGCAATCGAAACCCCGGCACGTCCATATCCGCAACAGCCGCTGCGGCATCGAGGCGCACCAGAATGTCACGGATCCTTTCTATATGCTCCGCCGCCAGCCCCCTTGTGTCGTCGTGCTCGTAGAACCGTCTTAGAGCTTTGTGACGGATTGAGCGTATCATTCTGCTGCGTAACGCGTTACGTTACGCTTGTCACAAAAGTTTAGCAGATGGAATGGTGCGGACTTTTCAGCGTGCTTCTCTACTGAACAATCGGCAATTCAACATGCGAAGGCAATTCCTTAGAACAGTAAACTCTTTCCGTCGCCTTCATGTAATCGTCCGCTTTCGCCGTATAGATACTCGCCAAAAACTTCTGAGGATTGCGATCGATCACCGGAAACCAGGTGGATTGCACCTGAACCATCATGCGGTGTCCCTTCAGAAAAACGTGATCACGATCGCGCAGGGAGATAGGGAATAACGTGGGCTGATTTGGCTTCAGCGCCGAAGGATGTTCGTAACTCTCGTTGTATTTCCCGCGGCGCACCTCCATGGCGATCGGCAGTTCATACCCATTTAAAGATTTTGCGTATTCGCCCGGAGCCGGACCCGCCGCTTCGTTCGAAGGACCCTTAACCGCGCTTTCCGGAAAGACGTCGATCAGCTTCACCACGAAGTCGCTATCGGTGCCGGACGTCGATGCATATAGCTGAGCCGACACAGGACCAGTGACGGTCACGTCGTGATCCAATGGCGCACTGACAAAAGTAAGCACATCCGGCCTGTGATCCACAAAGCGCTGGTCCGCCACTTCCCAAGTGCGCCAATCGCCTCCCGGATAAGTCGGTGAAATCGGGCGCTGTCGATAAGGAACCGGATTTGCCGGGTCGGATACATATTCCACAAAAGCGGCGGGACTCGAATCCGCAGGCGGTTCGAGTGACAAGCTGCCGTCCTGGTGCAGATACACGTTCGTCTGCCTCGCTTCCGCCGGAGGCCATGCCGTATACCGATGCCAGGTATTCGATCCCGATTGAAACGTACTCACCTTCCAGGCGAACTTTGCGCCTTCGCCGTGTAAGTAGAAGCGGAAGAACGGCGCCTCAATCTGCTCCCGAAACTCGCGCGCCGTATCGTGCCCCAGCGGGATCTCGCCAATTTTGTCGCCCTTCTCGGCTTGCCATTCGCCATGGAACCAAGGCCCGGCAACCATGAGGTTCTCGCTCGCTGCCCCGTCTTTCTCCGAATTGCGGAAGATCTGCCACGGTCCCCACGGGTCTTCCTGATCCCAGAACCCGGCTACGTTCAGATTCGGCACCGGGCTTGCATGCAACTGATTCACCCACGCTTCCCGATGCCAATACTCGTCGTAGTTCGGATGTTCGACGGTATCGTTCCACGCGGGAATAGAATTGTGCAGGTACTTCGCATTGATGTTGGATAGAGGCCCCAGCGAGAGATACCAATCGTAGGTATCGTACGTGTCGAATGCGAAATGCGTGTTGGCGTTTTTGTCCGCCTGTTCCATCACGGCATATTCGAATGAATAACTAAGCCGGAGCGCGCCATTGCGGTGGAAATCGTCATTCATCCACTGATCCGCAGGCGACGCCTGTTCGGATACGGCTTTCAGCGCCGGGTGCGGATGCAGCAGTGTAAGACCGGCTGTCAAGCCGTCGTACGAAACACCGTAGATCCCCACGCGCCCGTTATTCTCAGGAACGTTTTTTACCAGCCACTCGATCGTGTCGTAAGCATCCGTCGTCTCGTTCGTTGCCTTAGGATTGGCCAGGTCGACATAGGAAGAGAGCAGAAATTTGCCCTCGGATTTAAACCGGCCGCGCAGGTTCTGAATGACGAAGATGTAGCCGTCCT
Source organism: Terriglobia bacterium (assembly GCA_963758445.1). Taxonomy (GTDB): domain Bacteria; phylum Acidobacteriota; class Terriglobia; order Bryobacterales; family Bryobacteraceae; genus Bog-105. The sequence goes on along the minus strand of CAVWVR010000014.1, from coordinate 68,310 downwards.
GCGCCAACTCCTTCATTCTTGCTGGCATTGTCGCCGGCGGCTTTTCCGGTACGCCGTAGGGAGTGCGTTCCAGCAGAATGGGAAGCGGCCCATGCCGATCAACCGGCGTCAAAATGACGGTTTGCAAGTGGACGCCGTCCCGCATGGGAATCATCACGGCCGCCAGAGTGAAGGGCGATTTCTGAGGCGCCGCAGTTTGCGCCGCGCCCGGTTTTGAAAACAGCAGAAAGCTGAATACCGCCAGAAGAATCGTACGCATGTCGATTACACAGAATACCCAAAAAAATCCGGGACTGCCTTCGCATTTTCGAGCACGATAGTTCCGAACATAGCCACATTCATCGATTGCGAGCGAAAAAGCGTTGGCTGTACCGGATTTATTCTGTTGCGCTACTCAACCAGACGGCTACTCAACGCGTAACGCATAAGTTCCGCTGTCGTAGTCATACGCAACTTACCTAAAATGCGTGCACGATACGTGCTCACCGTCGTCGTGCTCAGGCGAAGTTCCTCAGCTATCTGAGAATTCGATTTGCCGGACGCAAGCATGCGCAGCACTTCCAACTCGCGATCGGATAGTCTCTCATCGGCGCAGCGCTCCGTTCCCGCGTCCAGATCGAGCGCAAGTTTCTCAGCCAGGGCCGGGCTCACATAGCGGCCGCCCGCAAGTACTTTCCGGACCGCCCGTACCAATTCTTCCGGAGCGCTTTCCTTACTTAAATAGCCGGAAGCTCCAGCTCTCAGCACTCTCCGGCCATACTGCTGTTCAGAATGCATACTCAAGACCAGCACGGGAAGACCAGGTTGCTCCCGCTTCAGGTCTCGCAGAATATCCAGACCGCTACGCCCCGGCATCGTGAGGTCTAAAATAACCAGGTCCCACGTGTGGTTCTTGGTCTGCTCCAGGACCTCTTCCGCATTCTTAGCTTCGCCGCATACTAAACCTTCCAGTTCTTGCGTCAGTATGTCCCGCAATCCTCTGCGAAGGATCATGTGGTCATCGGCTAAAAGAACTCTAAGCAACTTCGCCAATCTCTCTATTCGCGCTGACCGCTGCTACTCGCGTCCAATTTTGTCACGCATTAGCAAGTATTACTCACAGTGTCTGGGACGCGAACCTTCACAGTTGTCCCTTTCCCCTGAATGCTGGTGATAATCAGTTCGCCGCCAACCAGGGAAGCCCTTTCGCGCATTCCAAGAATCCCAATAGACGTGGCGGCGGAAAGCGCCTCTGTTGGCAGTCCTTTGCCGTTATCGTCCACCTGCAAAATCAAACTGCCGTTCTCACGGGCTAGTCGAACGTTCACTTCCGCCGCGCTCGCGTGCCGTGCAATGTTGGTCAAGCTCTCCTGAAAAATACGAAAAACCGCGGCGGCGCGCGCCCGATCGGTGACCACCTCCTCGCGTGGCAAATCCAGCCGGCATTTCACGCCGGTACGGTTCTCAAATTCCTCACCGGCCCATTCTATAGCCCCTAGCAGGCCCAGGTCATCCGGGATTTGCGTTCTCAAATCCGTTGAGATTCTGCGCACCGACTGGATCGTGTCATCGATGAGTTGCAGCGTCGATTCAGTCTTTTCCGCCTGTCCAGGATCGGCAGGCAACCCGCGCATGATAGATGAAACCTGTATCTTAATCGCCGTCAGGTCCTGGCCTAATTCATCGTGTATCTCGCGCGCCACTCGCGTTCTCTCCTCCTCCCGAACGGTTTGCAAATGGGCGGTCAGCGCACGCATCTGCTCGAATGAATGCAGTAGCTCGTTTTCCATTCGCTTGCGGCTCGTGATATCGCGGTATATCGCGAAGTCGACGGTCTCTCCGCGTGGTAGAGAGACGGGCACCCGGAGCATGGAAACTTCCAGACGGCTGCCGTTCTTGCGCCGGCGAACTACCTCCGCATCTATCAGTTCTCCGCCCTCCACCGACTCCCGATAGCTCCGCTCTTGATCTCGCAATTCCTCGGGCACAATCAGTTCGGCCAGCGTACGGCCAACTGCTTCTTGCAGCGTGTAGCCGAAAACACCGGAGAATTCTCTGTTCACGCCCACGATTCGATGCATCGCATCCAGCAAGACGATGGCTTGCGGCGCCTGTTCGAACAGTTGCGCAAGAAGAGCGGAGTGCGTCCGAAGCCGGGCCAACGACACGTTTAACCTACAGATCCACGGGACCAGCAAGCCGATGCTGACAATGGCAGCCGAGCCGATGGGATTGATGCTCGTCATAAAGGAGTGATCCGGGAGACCGGAAGTGCGCGTGAAGACAGTAGCCGCCATTGCGCTGTAATGCATCGCCGGGCTGGCGCTTCCCAGGAGCAGCACGGCCGCAATCTCCCATCCTCGGCTGTGATTGCTGTTGGCCCGGGAAACAGCCAGCAGCCGTAATGCCAGGAACGAGAGCAGAATAGCGGCCAGCACCGAAAGCGTCAACCCGGCCGCAGCGTAGCGGCACGTACCCTCAAAACGCATCGAAGTCATGGCTGTGTAATGCAGCGCTGCCATACCGCCGCCAACGAAGGTACTGCCCGCTAAAGTTGCAAGCCATCCCATTCCGGTTCTGCTCACAACCAGCAGAGTTACGGCGGCAGCGCAAAAGGCGGCTACAAAAGATACGGCGGCGCTGGCCACGTCATAGCGGATTAAAACCGGCAAGCTGAAACCCGCCATGGCCGTGTAGTGCATCGCCATGGTGTTGATTCCAATCGCCGCAGCGCCGCCAAACAGCCAGGTAAGTCGGGCCGCCGCTCGACTGTCACTTATTTGCCTTGCCAGGTCGAGTACGGCGAAAGCGCCTCCCACGGAAATCAATATGGATAGGGCAACCAGCGCGTAGTTGTAGGAGCCGGGCATGGCAGCGTCCGGCGACGTCATAGGCGCAACGCGACGACCGTTTCCTTTAGCAGGTTGTTACCAGGTGATTTAAATTGTTGCAGACCAACTACTCTAATGCTTTCGCCTATCAGCGAATAGCTTTCTTTTACGTCTTCTAAAAGATTTATTGGCGCAATTATCGGGAACCCAAGTTAGTTCTTATAAAATTATCACAAACGTCCTATTTTGTTCTACGGAAAAATTCCATTCTGAACGATAGCCAAGTACCGATAACTAGCTCACTATGGAACCAGCAGGCAGGCAGCTAGTGGCTTAGCCGTAGCTGTCGATGAGAACCGTTCAGCCCTCGCTGCTCAAGTCGCAAAAAGAAGACACGCGATTAGGAGGCAGTGCGACCAGCTCTCCGAAGTGTCATCGCCGTTGTTAAGCGCCCTGGACCAGCTCAGTCCGCTAATGAGTATCATGTCTGAACCAACCTACGCTGTCAGCGCAGAACCATGCCCCCGGACTACAGCTGAAGGAGAGAATAAATTCTGGGCTTTGCTGGAATCCGCTCCGGCCGCGATGGTAATTGCCAATCAGGATGGAATTATAGTTCTGGCCAACATCCAGACGCAAAAATTGTTTGGATATAGCCGCGAAGAACTGCAAGGGCAAAATGTCGACATCTTAGTGCCGGAACGCTTTCGGGGGTCCCACCCATCGCGCCACTGGGGCTATTTCACAGAGCCCGACCTGCAACCTGCCGGCGACAGTGCGGAAGTATTTGGCTTACGCAGGGATGGCACGGAGTTCCGGATAGAAACCAGCTTGAGTCCGCTCAAGACCGATACCGGGATGCTCGTCACCAGCGCCATCCTGGATATCACCGATCACAAGCGGGCCGAGGAAATCAACGATTTGTTGGATCTCGCCAAGATTGATTCCGGCGAGGTGACCTTGCGGTTTGTGCCGATTAACTGCCAGGAAGTGGTAGCGGAGGTTGTCGAAACGCTGCTTTCCCTGGCTACCGAGAAGGGCCTGGAACTCTCCATATAGATGCCGAAAGCCGTCGCGCGTTCAAACGATAAACGCTGCGTCTCAATCGCCGTCCGGGACACCGGAATCGGAATCAAGGAAGAAGATCGGAGTTCCCTATTTGAAGCCTTTAAGCAACTGCGAAGCACCCCCGGCCGGTCGGCGGAGGGTTGCGGACTCGGGCTTCACCTCAGCCAGCGGCTGGCCAGGCTGCTCGGCGGTGAGATTACCGTCCAAAGTCAGTTTGGAGTAGGCAGCACATTTACCTTTGCACTGCCGGGCTAGCTTCTATGCCGACGCACATCCTGGTGATTGAAGACAACGCTCCCAACCTGGAGCTCATGAGCTATCTGCTGCGTGCCTTTGAGTATGAAGTCAGTACCGCGGAAGATGGCCCCGAAGGATTCGAATGTGTCCGCACAAATTCTCCCGACCTGGTGATCTGTGACGTCAATCTTCCCAGCATGGACCCCTCCCATGTAGCGCCCATCCTCCTGTTATCCGCCTCGGCTGAATTTAGCGATCGCTTGCGCGCCCTCAAATCAGGCGTAGTGAAGCTTCTCAGACGCCCCATCGAACCGGAAACCCTGGTCGCGGAGATTTCGGCCGCCCTCGGAAGTACCAAAGGGACCGGGTAATGCCGAACATTCTTGTCGTCGACGATCGCAAGCCCGAGCGCCAGTATCTGGCTACTCTGCTCCAGCATGTCGGCCACTGCGTCACTGAGGCGGAGGACGGGCAGGATGCGTTTGCCAGGATGCGCGCTCTGTCTCCCGATTTGGTCATCTCCGACATTGTTATGCCCACCATGGACGGATTTGAGTTCGTCCGCCGCGTGCGTGATAACGCGCAAACCAGGAACATCCCGGTTATCTTTTACACCGCCGCCTATGACGATGCCGCCACGCGCGCTCTGGCCGAGGCGTGTGTCCAGGTTACCCTCCTTCCCAAACCTTCCGAACCGGACTTGGTGCTTCGAACCGTGGAAGGTGTTCTGCGCGAATCGCATCTCCAGCCGCCGGTGCTTGGAAACGAGTTCCGGGGCGCACACCTCGAAATGGTCACAACCAAGCTCCATCAAAAAATGGAGGACCTGGAGCGCGCTAACGCCGAGCTATCGCAAAAGGAAAGCCAGCTCCGCCTGGTCACTGATGCCGTGCCGGTATTGATCTGTTTCGTCGACCCAAATCAACGCCTTCAGTTCGCAAACCGTGCTCACGAGCGCTGGTTTGGTCACTCGCCGGACGAACTGCGCTCAAAGCACCTGGCCGAGGTCTGGGGCAAACGAGCTTATTACAAAATGGCTGAATACGTTGAAAAAGCCTTGGCGGGTCAAAGAGTCACCTTCGAGACGCTGCTGAACCTTAAAGAAGGTAACGAAAAGGCCGTTCGCGCCACCTATGTCCCCGAATTCGCTGCCAATGGAACCGTGCGCGGATTCGTCGCCCTGGTCGAGGACTTGAGTGAGATAAAGGCCGTCGAGTCGGCTCTGCGCGAAAGCAACAGCCGGCTGGAGCTTGCCCTCGCGGCAGGCTCCATCGGTACCTGGGACTATGACCCCGCGGTCGGCGAAATGAGCTGCGATGCACGCTCCAGGGCCGCCTTTGGGCTACCCGCTGATGCGCCCGGCAAGTACGATAGCTTTTTCGCTGGCTTGCACCCTGATGACGGTGAACATGTAGAAAGAGCATTGCAAGCCGCTCTCGATCCCGCCACTGCCGGCCAGTTTGATGAAGAGTTTCGTACCGTTGGCCTGCGCGACGGCTTAGTCAGGCATGTGCATGCTCAAGGTAAAGCGTCTTTCTGGATGCTGCGCGGCGAGCGTACAGCCGTTGGCCTCATCGGCACCGTGCAGGATATCACTAGCCGGAAACGCGACGAAGAAGCACTCCGCCGAGCCAATGACAACCTCCAGCAATTCGCCTACGCGACCGCCCACGAACTCCAGGAACCACTGCGCAATATCGTCAATTCGCTGGCTCTGCTAACCCGTTTGCGGGAAGAATCCGGAAGCGAGGCCACTGAACTCATCAACGAGAGTGCCTCCAATGCCCAACGTCTGCTCCAGATGGTCAAGGACCTTCTTGCCTACACCCAGATTACCCATGATCACGACCAGAAAATCGATCTCGTGAAGGCCAACGACATTGTCACCCAGGTCCTTAGTAATCTCAGCCTCAGCATCTCCGAAAGCCGCGCGCGGATCACTTGTGGGCGTCTGCCTCTCGTACGTATCCTGCCAACCCATCTTCTGCAACTGTTCCAAAATCTGATCGGCAATGCCTTGAAATATCGGAAACCCGAACAACCCCCGGCCGTCGAGATTTCAGCCGTGCGCATGCCTTCTGAATGGCTGTTCACCGTAGCCGATAACGGAATCGGCTTTGAACCGGCCTATGCCAGCCGCATCTTCGGCATTTTCAAGCGTCTTCACACCAAGCGCGAATATCCCGGCACCGGCATCGGTCTGGCTCTTTGCTCACGGATTATTTCCGCCTATGGGGGGCGCATCTGGGCCGAGGCGCAACCCGGCGTCGGCGCTTCTTTCCGATTCACCTTGCCCTTTCAGGAGCGCCCGCCGAGTGAGCGTTGAGCAGCGTGTGAAGGTACTGATAGTGGATGATAATCCACTGGATGCGCGTCTCGTTTGCTATGCCCTGAAGGAACATAAGTGGGCGGCAGACACGCTCGTCTTCGAAGATGGCGAGCAAGCCATTCGATATTTGACCCAGGAGAGTACGTCGCAGCCGACTCTGCTGCCCGATCTCATCCTGCTGGACATGAATTTGCCTAAAGTCGACGGAACCGAGGTGCTGAAAACCATCCGGGCCACGGAAAATCTCCGCAACCTCATGGTGATCGTTCTGAGCTCATTTGACCAGGAGGAGAGTCGCCGCCAGATCGAGGCAGCCCAGGTTGCCGCCGATCAATATCTGACCAAGCCGGCCGATTTAGATGGCTTCCTTGCTCTCGGAGGCGCTTTGCGGCGCCTCTATCACGAAGCCAGGCATCTGCCGCTAGCCAGCGCTGGTCCTGCGCTTTCCTCCGTCAGTTGTTAAATTGCCACTAAGGCGGCGTGGGGCCGGTTGCCAACCGGCGGCGGGTTGCTAACCCGCTCATTCACACCGACTGGCAATCGCTAACTCCTCACAATCTCACTTAGTTCACGCTCATATTTACGTTAGGATCCTTCGGTGTTCCAATCGGCTGCTTCTTTGGCGCGGAATCCCGTTGGAGGTCGTTCGCCCGGTTCTGATGATCACTCAGTTTTTGCTTGTATCCGGGATCGCTCGTTGCCTTTTCGGTCGAGTCGAGGAAGCCCTTATCTTCCCATCCGAGATTGTCGCCTTCTATGCACAGGCGCAGTTGCTCCGACGTAGCGATTTTGGCATCCACCATGAAACCCTTCGTGATCGCATCCGCGAAATTGAAGGCACTGATAGGCCCGGACATCTTGGACCAGCATAATATTGAAGGGATGTAGTGATAACCCTTTACTTTCCCGTGAGGTACGCGCTGGGGCCGGTCGGCGCACAGAATTGTCCCAGTCGATCTTGTACTCGTTATCAGACTGCAGGTTTGCCACGTACACTTTGTATTCTTCAAGATCTTTGTCGTTAAGCTGTGGCGTCTTAGCCATTTGGTCTAGTATTTTCAGTTCCTCAACGTTCATCTTCTTGTCCGATACCCGGGCGGGTTTCAGATAAAATGAGCCCGTCTTGGCCACGTGGTCTGACAAGCCCGCCGCTTGATAGCAAAGAATCACAAACATTGTGCATGTGAGCCCGCGGCTGCCGCCTTCCTCATGCGGGTAGCAGAGAATTTCGTCCCGGCGGGCCGTGTACTTGATCGCGCGGAATTTGCCGTGTCGTAAAAACAGCTCCTGCATCAGGCCAACAATACTCGTATTCTCCGGTATGGCGCTCCTGTATGCTTCCTTTACGGTTCTCCGATCATTGTCATATGGCGTCTCGTATGCAGCCCACTTTCCGGCGAACTCGACAGCTTTTCGAACCAGGTCGGGCTTGTTGCGACAGCGGTATACACGCATGCCGTCGGTCTTCAGACTTGTGGGCATCACCTTGCTGACTTTTCCGCCATCAACCGCATGCAGCAGCGTTTCGGGGAAATGAGAGTCTCCCGAATACAACTGAGTGTGCAGGGCGGGTGCCTTCTCACCGTTCATTGTGAACAAAACATCGCCCGGCTGAAGCTCTGCAATCTTCACCTGCGTTCCTCCTGGTACAGTATGCGTCTAAGCTGCCGACTGATACAACAGAAATTGGGTCCGTTCTTTTGCTGTTTCCGTTAAATGCCCCCGGCTTCCTTCCGGGATAAAAAGCAAATCAGGACTAATTGAAAGCCGGATCGATTCTTTAAAATTACAATCCTTCGAGTCCCTTACGTTCAATGCCACGCACCAGCGCTGGTTCGCCCTTCGGCAAAAACATTTCGCGATACTAACACGGACTTTCGTTGCAATCTCCCAGCCGTACAGGACGTTGCGAAACGATTCCGGCGGCTTATTGCCTGTTGCGGCTATGACCCCAAGAGCGTGCCCATTTCGTCGGGGAAGCAGCTAGCTGGATCCAGGCGCCGGTTCAGGATCAAGTTGGATGTGTATCGAGCTTTAGCGGTCAAAGATCGAGGAGCCGTACGGCTACTTTTAGGTTTGATCGTACGACAGGGTGCGGCAGCCGCCACGTGCGTGGTTTACTTCGCGGTTAAAACCACAATGCGCAATTGTCCGACTGCGCTCGCCCAAGAAATCCAGTCTGTATAAGTCATGCGGGGCCTCGCCGCCGAAACAACTTCTCCCTTAGCTTCCTGTAGAGTGAATTTGTTGAGCCCCGTTTTCAGCGGATCTGCTGCGTAGCCTGGGCCGGGAGAGAGGAACCCAGGTTCAAGCGTCAGTGAGGGTGCCATTACGAGTAGGTCGATTTTGGCCTCGCGTCCGAACTTCGCATAGACTCCCCTTGCAGCAGGCCACGGCTGTTGACGGTTTACGCGCAATCCCGAAACAACTTACCCTTTGCCGACCAATCACAAGTTGGCCGCACGCCAAAAATTTATCTAAAGCCGAGCCGCGACCGCCAGGGAGCGCCCATCGTTCTTTCCAGGATTCTGTCAGCCGGGCCAAATGTCTTGCAGCGGCAGCACGATATGGCCGGCACGTAACACTCCATCCGTAACCTGATGCAGTCCGCTGGCGTTTGCAGCCCCCGCCAGACGGTCGCTGGGTCCACAATCCAGCAGGTAGGAACACCCATCTGCAAATAATCATGGATGCGGCCCATGATGGATTTCATGCTGTCGTCTTTCGATAGAATTTCGATGCACAGCAGCGGTGCTTGCCGGATCACCGTTTCGTAAGGGGCATCATCCGGCAACACCATAACGTCAGGAATACGGAATCTTGTCGGTTCAACTTGAAGCCGCACTTCTGTAAGCGGCGTAATGCGCAACTCTTTGGCTCGCAGCCTGAGCCAGAAGCCGATCTCAAGTTGCAGCCAGCCATGATCTCGCTCTCCGGCGTTGCGCTCCACTAGCTCGCCGTCAACATAATCCCGGTCCGGGCGATAAGTCGCCGAGAGATACTCTTGTACCGACACAAGGATTTCTGCCGCCATACGGCAATGGTAAGGTACTTCGCTCGCCATAGTGTTCAGGAAATATGTGACAATTGGGTCAGAACCGCGCGCTAACGAGCTGTGAAAGACCTGCCAGCTCCATTCAGTGCCAGGAGCGAAGCGACTGGTAAGTCGAGTTTTTCACAGCCCCGCTAAGCAAGCGGTCGTTAATTCAATACTAGTTCAAAGTTCTGCTACTTTTAATTCACCCGCACACTGAGTTCTAGAGGAAGCCGGTTAGTTCTTTCCATGTCCTACCAGATTCAACCTTTGCGAGAGTTCCTTGTCCGGCCAGCGTTGCCTGGGGCGATTAATCGCCTTTCCGAGCTGGCCTATAACCTGTTGTGGAGCTGGGACCATACCATCAGATCGCTATTCCGCCGTCTCGATCCGGTGCTGTGGAAGGAATCAAATCACAATCCCATCGCACTATTGGGACGCATATCGCAGGAGAAACTGGATCGGGCCGCCGCCGATCCGCGCTTCATTTCCCTTTACCGCCGTGCCTGCGAGCGTCACGATTCCTATCTGCACTCCCTTGACCCCACTGAGGGAACGCCGCAAATCGCCTACTTTTCCATGGAATACGGGCTGCTCGATTGCATGCAGATCTATTCCGGTGGGTTGGGCATCCTCTCGGGCGACCACCTGAAGGCCGCCAGCGACCATGATTTCGCCCTGACCGGCGTGGGTTTGCTCTACCAGCGCGGCTACTTCCAGCAGTACCTGAATCCCGATGGTTGGCAGCAGGAACGCACCCCCGTCAACGATTTCTATACGCTTCCCGTCCGCCCTTGCATGGGCGAGTTCGACGAAGAAGTGATCGTCAGCGTCACGCTTCCCTCGGGCGAAGTGTTCATCAAGGTTTGGCATATCGACGTCGGACGCGTCAAGCTCTACCTCCTCGATACCAACATCCAGCAGAACAAATCCGCGGAACATCGCGAAATCACCGACCAGCTCTACGGCGGCGACATCTATAAGCGCATCCGCCAGGAGTTTGTGTTGGGCATCGGCGGCCTGCGCGCGCTCAAGAAACTGGGCGTCAAGCCCACTGTTCACCACATGAATGAAGGGCACTCCGCCTTTCTCGCCATCGAACGCATCCGGCTCATGATGCAGGAGAACGGGCTCACCTTTGATCAGGCGCTCGAGGCCAACCGCCTAAGTAACGTCTTCACCACCCATACCTGTGTTCCGGCCGGCATCGACCTTTTCGATTCCAGCCTCATCTACGAGTATTTCGCCCGCTATTGCGAGCAGGCCGCTATCCCGTTCGACCGCTTGCTGATGCTCGGCCGCAACAATATGCAGGATCCCACCGAACGCTTCTCTATGGCGGTGCTCGCGTTGAAGACCTCGGCCTTCCGCAATGCGGTCAGCATTATCCATCAGAAGGTCTCGCAGGAGATGTTCGATGGTCTCTGGCCGCGCCTTCCCATCGAAGAGGTTCCGATTACGTCCGTCACCAACGGCGTCCATTCGCCCACCTGGATCAACGGAGATCTCGCCAGCCTTTACGATCAGTACCTGCAGCCCGATTGGCGTGAGCGCCTGGAAGACACAAAACTCTGGGAACTGGTGAATGAGATTCCATCGCAAGAGCTGTGGGAAATGCACCGTAAACGGAAACGCCGCATGGTCGCCTTTGTGCGCGAGCGCGCTGTCGCCTCGGCCGGGCAGAGAAAAGCCTCTAGCGCGGAAATCCGCAGGCTCCACGATGTCCTCGATCCGGATGTCTTAACCATCGGCTTTGCGCGCCGCTTTGCCACTTACAAGCGGGCCACGCTTCTGTTCCGCGACGTGCAGCGCCTGAAGAAAATTCTCAATAATCCGAAAATGCCGGTGCAGATCGTCATTGCCGGCAAAGCGCACCCCAAAGATATTCCCGGAAAGACGCTCATTCGCGAGATTGTTGCCATGTCGCGCGATCCCGAAATTTCCAAGCGCCTGATCTTCGTTGAGGATTACGGCATTCAGGTGGCGCGCGAGATGCTGCAGGGCGTCGATCTCTGGTTGAACACTCCGCGGCGCGGTGAAGAAGCCTGCGGCACCAGCGGCATGAAGGCTTCCATGAACGGAGTGCTGAACCTCAGCGTTCTGGATGGCTGGTTCGATGAAGCCTTCGAAAGTTCCGGCGGCTGGGCCATCGGCGATCGCATCGCCTACTCCGAAGACCAGGACGAGATCCATGCCAGCGCCATCTATTCGACGCTTGAAAACGATATCGTTCCGCTCTTCTACCAGACTTCCGAAAACGAGATCCCGCTGGAGTGGATCCGCCGCATGAAGACCTGTATGGTCAATATCACCCCCTGGTTTAGTTGCGGCCGCATGGTGGCCGAGTACATGTCGGAGCTCTACCAACCGGCGCATAAGCTGTGGCTCAATGTTTCTCGCAACAACTTCGAAGCAGCTCGTCAAAAGACAGTTTGGGACCAGCGTTTAGCCGAGGCTTGGAATAGTATTAGATTTATCGACGTCGGCGAAACCCCGGGCGATCAGGTCATGAGCGGCTCAGCCGTGCCGCTGCGTACTACCGTCGATCTCGCCGGACTCAAGGCGTCCGAGGTTCGCGTAGAAGCGGTCATCGGTCAGATCGGCGTGAACGGACAGTTGCAGCGCACTTACACCTTGCCGTTAGCTCCGGTAGAGGAAAAAGGCAGTGCGGTTATTTTCGCCAGCGAGTTCACCGTTCAACAAACCGGGCGCGTCGGTTACTCTGTCCGAATCAGTCCCAATCACTTCGACTACCCCATCACGCGGCCATGCAATGCGCTGTTGAAATGGGTCTCTGACTGATTTCTTTCTCTATAAGACTTCTTACTACTGGCGCGGCGCATCATAGTTGTGGTACATACTAAGCAGGTGCTGGCGGGATCTTCATAGAAGTCCAACGTCCTCCCAAGACCCCGTCCTCTTCTGAGAACCCAGCGTTAGAATTTTCTCTCAAACACTGGAATTGCACCTCAACGCCATCTGGTTACGGAAACTGCCCTGTCAATCGCATTAATCGCGGCCGGAGGCTCTTCTAAGGAGTCGATCAACGAGCATGGACGGAGATCGCAAATACCGGCAACACGGGTACTATGACGCGGACCGCGGCAACGATTCTCAGCGGGATCGCCAGCGGCCGTCAGGTCTCAGGCCGCCGCTCGACATTACCGGGCCTAAACTTCCCCGCCTGGTCCAGAATGTTGCCGCCGCGCGCTGCTTTAGCTGTGCCGTCGCATTAGCCCCCGACACTGATTTCAGCGGCAACTGCCCCAAATGCGGAACCGCTCTGCACTGTTGTAAGCAATGCGTGCACTTTGATTCGTCTACCCGCTTTCAATGTCTGAAGCCCATCAGCGCGCGCATCGTTGTCAAAGACCAGGCCAACACTTGCCCGTTGTTCTCCTCGCGCGTGACTGTGGCGCGCGATTCCGCCCCTGGAGGCACGGTTTCGCAGTCACCATCGAACGGCTTGGCGGCGGCGCCTCGCAACGCCAATGATGCGCGTGCCGCCTTTGATAGTTTATTCAAGAAGTAGTCTTCTCTAATAATCGGACCTGGCGCACAGACAATGGCCGGCCCCAAAATCAAAAAGAAATCCTCAAGCTCGAAAGCTTCCGCCATGCCGCGGCAGGGAGCCATTCCCTGCCTGGTTCTCATCGTCATCATTCTGTTGCTGGTAGGTTTCTTCTTCTTCGCCAGCTTCCACGCCGGATAATCGAATTGTGCGTACTGACGGCAGGCAGCCCAACCAACTAAGGCCAACCAAAATCACTCCCGGTTTCCTGGCGACAGCCGAGGGATCGGTTCTTATAGAAACCGGAAACACGCGTGTACTCTGCGCCGCCACGGTGGAGGATTCGGTTCCCGGTTTCCTGCGTGGAAGCGGTAAGGGTTGGGTGACGGCCGAATATGCCATGCTCCCTAGAGCTACCGTCACTCGCTCTGCGCGTGAGGTGACCAAGGGCCGTCAATCCGGAAGAACGCATGAGATTCAACGCCTCATTGGCCGCTCCTTGCGCTCTGTCGTGGATCTGGTGGCATTGGGAGAGCGCAGCGTGATCGTCGATTGCGACGTTCTGCAAGCCGACGGCGGAACGCGCACCGCAGCCATTACCGGAGCCTACGTAGCGCTGGCAATTGCCTTGGGAACGCTAGTCAGATTCAAAGTGCTCTCGAAATCGCCGCTGCTCGATTCTGTTGCCGCTACCAGCGTAGGCATTGTCAACGGCGTGGCCATGCTGGATCTTTGCTACGAAGAAGATTCCCGCGCCGACGTGGACATGAACGTCATCATGACCGGCGGCGGCAAATTCGTAGAACTACAAGCGACCGCTGAGCGCAGCGCCTTCGAAGATTCACAGCTCGCAGATCTGATCACCCTGGCCCGCAACGGCATCCAGCACTTGCGAGACCTGCAACGCCACGCCTTGCCAACTTGATCCTCTCGCCACCCGGTATCAATGCTCGCTACAATAACGACACTCTCACTAATACCTTGCACACCACGATCACCTGTCGAATCTATAACCCTCTAAGAGATAGCGAAAAAGCTGGAATGGTTACCTGTCCCGCCTTTAACGAGACCGCAAACTAGAGTCACAACAACAGTTAATCGCGCCAGCCTGTCAACGCCAACTATAGTTTGCATAGTTGATTAGTCAACGCTATCATTGCCACTACTTCGGCAATAAATCACTTGACTAACCAATGGGAAGTTGGTACTATTGGGAAATGCAGTAGTGTATGGCTATGCTCGGCATCCCGCCGCACCTCAACAGAAAGCAGCGACGAGCGCTTCTGCGGGAACAAGAATTGTTGCCGAGACGGGCGGAAGTGGAAGAAGACCCGTTATCTGTGCCGCCAGAACCGCAAAGTTCACCAAATCATTCACGCAAATTGGGACAGCTATTGCGTGACGTTTTTATTGGCATTGGTGAGCCAATATCAGCGAGTGAGAAGCACCACGAAAGCAATCTCCTTTGGGGTCCCTTGGGCATTGGGGCTTCCATCGTCATTACGGTTATTGCGGCAACGAGGCACGATCTCCGCGGCCTCCTATTCGTCGCGTGGCCGTGTTTTGTGTTTGGCATCTGGAAGCTATCCCAGAAACTTCGGTACAAAAACCTTTCCAGGTGGATTGCTTTGTTGTCTGCCGTTCTGGTCGCAATTAGTCTAGTGATATTGAGCAATTGGCTCGCGCCGGCCAAAACCCAGCAGCAGGATCAAAAGGATTCAGACAACCCGCAAGTTACCCAGGTATCTGGTGACGACATATTCAGGAAGGATTTTTGTTCTGGGATGTACGGCACTCTTCCGGCTGTTGTACGTTTGCAAACTGGCGAACCTGTTTCGATACTCGGCTGTTTGAAATTCGAAGAAGTTGGCAAGACGTCCGTTGCCGGTTTCGTGCTTCCCAGCGTGCCTGAAGCAGTTTCAATCCAAATTGCAGCGAGCATTGCTGGGCAAGTAGATGCATTGATCAAGACTTTGCTGAGCCCCGGTCCAGTTATTGCTACGCCGGGCAGGACGCTAAGCTTCAACGAGTTCAGATTCACGCGAAAGGTGGTTCTGTACCATTTCCCCGATTTCAATGTTCATGCCGCTGCCGCACTCGATAGTACTTATAAACGGTACAATTTGGCGCTGGAGATACGCGGGACCGACTATATGAGCCAAGCTGCCCTCCGGGCCTCAAAACCATGATGATGTGGAAGAACTCGACTTGGCGTGACAGGCTGGCGTGGCTAATTTGCTGTGTTTCCTTTGGGGCAAGCCTGAAGCAACTGTCCGCTTGCCCTGAGATCGTTGGATGTGGCATACGAGCAGAAATTGGTTCGGTGTTCGCGCCCATAGATGTCGGTATAGGTGGCAAATCCCCTCGCGAAAATCATCCCGTTGCCCACATTAAAGACTTCAACCCAGTTACCGTCAGGGACGACCTCTGTCGATTCGATAAACGTTCTAGCGGGTTCTCCCGGCCCGATAACCCCCTTGCTGGATGCTTGCCCGGCGGGCGTGCTACTTGGCGGCTCGGGATCGGGGAATCTGCCCATCTCAAACACTATGCCACCGGACACGACATTCAGAGCGGGCGTTTTGCCGCTGTTTTTCCAAGCGACTACGGCTTTGAGTGGATGCTTAGGAGTGGGGGTTTCACCAAGGGCAACCGACTCCACCGTAACCCAAGCACGATGATCCAACCGAGAAGATTCAATACTGGCGTCCAGAGCGGCCTCATTTTGTGCAGTACTTGCCTCAATAGCCCTCTGATTCTCGGAAAACGCTCTGTTTATTGCTTCTCGACTGTCGCTGAGCGCTGTATTCATCGAACCGACAATCTCTCCGGCCTTTGAACTGAGGAACCCAATTTGTTTCGAGGTGCTCTCGGATTCGAGGTAAAAGACCACCACGTTGGCGGCTGTGGCCCCCGCGATAATGGCCGTCAACACAATCATCCAAATTTCAGCTTGCTTAATTCGGTCGGCAAGCGTTTCTTCGATTCCCTTTGTATTGTTGTGTCTTTCGTTCTGATGTGCTTCGGAATCCGGCTCGTCTATAGATCCCTTTATCGGTGGGGTTCTCGGTTCTCTGCTCAGGGGCTCCTTTGCGGAATCGTCTTTGCTGTCCTGTCGATTATTATTCTCTTCCACGGACTTTATGCACTAATCCTCGGTAGCGATTCCGTGACATCATAGCAGCATGAAAGCGGTTCGCGAGTACGAATCCGAGGTTCACCCGTTTGAGCAGTTTAAGGCGACAATGCGGAAGCTGGTCACCGTCACGAAAGAGCAGTTGAACGAACAGTTGAAAGAACACGAGCGAACGAAACCGGAGAGGCGTGCTGGGCGGAAGAAAGCACGCCCCGAAAAGTAGGCCGCAATCACGCTGCATTACTGCTTTGCCCCGGCCTTGACCTGCGTAGGGCAGCGCCTTCATGCTGTAGCCAGCGGGGTGTCAAGTTTGCCGGTCAGTTCGTCGTATGTGAGTCTGCGATGGATCGTTTGCGCTAGCACGATCACAAAACGCTCAGCATCCGTCAGACGGCGTTTGTTGAATCGGAAGCACTGCTCATCCAGATAACGGAACAGATGGCACGGATCAACGCTTACCTAGGTTCCCTTTAGCGTTCGATTTAACAATGACCAGAAGTTCTCCATCCCGTTCGTGTGAACGCGACCGCGAACATAGCCGTCAAGGTGCTCGATAATCTCATGCGCTATTTTGCTCTCAGCGGCGCACATTCCGTAAACCTGAAACTCGTCGGTGATGAGTGTCGCGTTTTGTGCCAGATTCTTATTCCAGTGTTCTTCGATATGTCTCTTTCCGCGGCTCGGAGCAACAGCCGCGCGAACATCACCGTCCCGTTGAAGTAAGCCGATGATTACAGTTTTGCCCCAATTAGCACCGACCTTTGCCTGCGCTCTGCGACGTGCACGCCTGTGCATGTTCTGAATTTTGCCACCTATGAAAGGTTCGTCCGCTTCGACTTCGCCGGAAAGTTTAGTCTCGAACGAAAGAACGCGCATTGCATGGCGAACGCGATGCAACATGAACCACGCGCTACGCTGAGTAACTTTGAGATCACGTGCAATCTCGTAACTGCTGATTCCGTTTTTGCAGTTAGTAACTAGCCACACTGCCGGAAGCCACTTATCCAAACCGATGGGCGAATCCTCGAAAATCGTTCCGACCTTCACCGAGAACTGCTGCTTGCGATGAACGCTCTTGCACTTCCAGCGGCGTTGAGTGGAGATGTAGTAGACATCCTTAGATCCGCAAGTCGGACACTCGACGCCGGAAGGCCAGCGGATGTCTCGAAGGAACTCAATCGCCACATCCTGATCGGAAAAGTAAACGATAGCGTCTTTGAGATTCGTTGGAAGCGGCACCATAGCTGACCCTCTAAAACAAGAGTACTCTTTCTTGTTGGGTTAGTCAAGTGATTTATTGCCGCTACTTTCTTATCTTGTATCAACGACTTGCCGGAAAAAGCTTCGCAATGCACACTTGACAAACGCGGAGAGAACCGGGATCCAGGGGGCGAGGTGACAGGTGTGGCAAACATTAGTGCGATAATATGTTTTAAGAGGGATAGCCGTGACCGAATGGCTTAATCGGCGCTTGGAAGAGCGCGAAGAGAAGAGGCGACATACCGAGGTTGTGTTGAATGGCACGCCTGCCATTTGGGAGAGCATCCGAGGAAGTGTACTTGCCGCGGTTCGCGAGTACGCCACAGCGACCCCGCAGAACCAGGAGCCATTTGATTTCATTCGAACTAGTCCGAGTGATGGCTTTGAGGAGATCTATGCGGAAATTCTCGATGCGAAGACGTTGCCACAGAACGTGCAAATGACCGCGAGTCCCCACGTAAAAAGAAAAGTTCAAATACGAGTGAACCGCAGCGAAGGTACGATCACGGCGACTTACTCCGGCGATAATGGCATTCTGCCGAATAAGGTGGTCTTCCAAATCGGCACCGATGAACAAGTCAATCCCTGCCTAGTTATTGGCAAGGAGATCGTGACCACAGAGTTAGCGACAGAGCGAATTCTCTCTGCATTCCTATTTCCTGAGTTGTACCCGCGAGTGCCGACTGTCCGCAACGGCTAACACTCATTGCGTCACAATAGTAAGACGTGGGCAGTTCGTTTAGCGGGAAGACGCTGGATTGTCTTCTAACTTTGCGGACGCCGATTCTTGAGATTCCAGAGACGCGGGTTCGAGCCCCGCACCGTCCACCACTTGGTTATTACCGTCGCCCTTCGATAAGCTTTCTTCTTTCGCCTGGTCTGCGCTGCGTTCTTGTTCGCTTGCTTCTGTTGTTTCGGCTTCGCTTTTAAGAGAACAGAAAACTCGAATCGGATCCATGAGCGAAATCGATTGGTGGCAAATTCCAGTCACAACGAACTTCTCCTTTCTTATTCAACCACTTACCGCGAAACGCTTGCAACCGCATGTTACACTGGTTTTAGGGACGTTCTTCCCTCCCAATCTTTCATTCGCGAAAACGCCGATTAAGCCGCCGCGCTTCATCGGCGTTTTGCTTTTTCAAACGAAAAGGAAATCTTTCACCATGGCCACACCAGCCCAAATCGAAGCGAATCGTGAAAACGCAAAACACTCGTCGGGACCCACGAGTGATGCCGGCAAGCAAGCTTCCAGTTTCAACAATCGTCGTCACGGCCTCACCGGCCACACATTCTTCTTTATGGATTGCGAGAATCCGGAAGAATTCGACGCGCTGAGAAAAGCGCTCAAAGACGAGCACAAACCCACCACCGTCACAGAACACATTTTTGTCGATAAAATGGCCCAGCAGTACTGGATGAGCCAGCGTGCGCAAATGCTGCAAACCACCATGCTGAACGACAACGAAGTTTTCGAAGAAGAAGTGCAAAGGCAGGTGAGCACGTTCCTTCGCTACCAGATCCAACACGATCGCCTCTTCCAGCGCGCTTTCCACGACCTCCTGAAGCTCCGCGCTGAAAAGCGCAAAGAGCAAATTGGGTTCGAATCGCAAAAGCGCGTGCAAGCGCAGGAAACGCGTCGCGAAGCAGTGGAAATTCGCAAGATCGAACATCACTATTTGACCACCGCGATCCTCAAATCGAAGCTCAACCAGATACCGAACGTGAGTGAGGGGTCTGTCCCCACCTCTGAACCACCAAAACTGGAGAAAATGGCCGCGTAAATTCAACCTGCATTGAATCTCAGCGCTCGAAGTGTCTTCTCTAAATCCGATACTGAAATCAAACCCACATGCATGAGCTCGCAACAGTAGTCAAGGCGCCGCGCGGTTCGCAACTCACCTGTAAAGGCTGGCATCAGGAAGCCGCTATGCGCATGCTGATGAACAACCTCGATCCCGATGTCGCCGAAAACCCCGACGATCTCATTGTCTACGGCGGCACCGGCAAAGCCGCGCGTAATTGGGAGTGCTTCCACGCCCTCGTTCGCTCGCTGCAAAGTCTCGAAAACGACGAAACCCTGCTGGTGCAATCAGGCAAGCCAGTCGGAATTCTTCGCACTCATACGGATGCTCCGCGCGTGCTCATCGCCAACGCGAATCTCGTCGGTAAGTGGTCCAACTGGGATGAGTTTCACCGCCTCGAAAAGCTCGGCCTCACCATGTACGGCCAGATGACCGCCGGCTCCTGGATCTATATCGGTAGCCAGGGCATCGTCCAGGGAACCTATGAGACGTTCGCCGCCGCCGGTCGAAAGCACTTCGGCGGCGATCTCGCCCGCAAGCTGATCGTTAGCGGCGGCATGGGCGGAATGGGTGGCGCGCAGCCGCTCGCCGCAACCATGAATGGCGCGCTCTTTCTCGGCATCGACGTCGACCCGGCCCGAATCGAGAAACGCGTCCGCACCGGCTATTGCGATCGGCTCGCGCATGACTTGGATGAAGCCTTGCACGCGCTCGAAGAAGCCAAAGCACAAGGGCGCGCGCTGTCCGTGGGTTTGATCGGCAATTGCGCCGACGTGATCCCCGAATTGGCGCATCGAGGCATTGTCCCCGACATACTGACCGACCAAACCAGCGCCCACGATCCGTTAAACGGCTATGTGCCGAACGGCATGACCCTCGCAGAAGCGGGTCAGCTTCGCCAGCGCAATCCCGCAGAGTATGTGGCGCGCGCAACCCAATCCATGGCGCGTCACGTCGAAGGAATGCTCTCGCTCCAGCGCGCCGGCGCCATAACGTTCGACTACGGCAATAATATCCGTGCGCACGCCCAGGCCGCCGGCGCCAGGGACGCGTTCCAGATCCCCGGCTTCGTGCCCGAATACATTCGTCCCATGTTCTGCGAAGGCCGCGGACCATTCCGCTGGGTCGCGCTGTCCGGCGACCCAGCGGACATTCGCAGAACCGATCGGCTTGTCCTCGACATGTTCGGCCAGAACGAAGATCTCGCCCGTTGGATTCGTCTCGCCGGCGAACGCATCCAATTCCAGGGTTTGCCCGCTCGCATCTGCTGGCTCGGCTACGGCGAACGCGCGGAGTTTGGTCTCGCCATGAACGCCTTGGTGCGCTCGGGCGAAATCCGCGCGCCCATCGTAATCGGGCGCGATCATCTCGACGCCGGCTCAGTCGCATCTCCTTACCGCGAAACCGAAGCCATGCGCGACGGCTCCGATGCTATCGCCGACTGGCCGCTGCTCAACGCTCTCGTCAACACCGCTGCCGGTGCATCCTGGGTCTCAATCCATAACGGCGGCGGAGTCGGCATCGGCTATTCTCTGCACGCCGGAATGGTGGTCGTAGCCGACGGCTCCGCTGACATGGATCGCCGCCTCGAGCGCGTCCTCACTACTGATCCCGGCACCGGCATCATGCGCCACGTCGATGCGGCCTACCCGCGCGCCGAAGAAGTCGCACGCGCCAAACACGTTCGTATTCCCATGTCCAGCTAAATGCGTCCCTTCGCCGTCCTCAACTGCCGCCAACTCGTCACTCTCGCCGGTCCCGCGCGTCCCCGGGTGCGAGAGGAGATGCGCCAGCTCGCCATCATCGAACATGGCGCCATGCTGGTTCGCGATGGCTTCATCCAAGCCGTTGGTTCGCAAACTGAGATCGAGCGGCAGATGTCCGACGACGTTTCCATTGTTGATGCCGCTGGCGGCGTTGTGCTTCCCGGATTTGTCGACGCCCACACCCACGCCGTCTTTGCCGGAACTCGCGTGGACGACTACGAACGCCGCATCGCGGGAGAAAGTTATCAGCAGATCGCAGCCGCCGGTGGTGGCATTCGTTCTACCGTCGAAAAAACGCGCGCCGCAACCGAAGACGATCTGCTCGAAGCCTCACGCCGCTACGCCAATTGGTTCGCGCGCTGCGGCACCACTACGCTCGAAGCCAAATCCGGCTACGGCCTCACAACTGATTCCGAATTGAAGCTTCTGCGCGTCATCCATGAATTGGGTTTCGTCCCCACCTTCCTCGGCGCTCACGAAATACCGGGCGAGTACCGCGATAATGCGGATGCCTACGTGGAACTGATCATAGAAGAGATGCTGCCCGCAGTCGCCGAGCAAGGCTTGGCACAGTATTGCGACGTCTTCTGCGAACAGCACGTCTTTACAATTCAGCAAACTCGCGCCATCCTCACGCGCGCTCGCGACTTCGGTCTCGGCCTGCGCATTCATGTCGATCAGCTCTCTCGCAATGGTGGCGCCGAATTGGCAGCCGAACTGCGAACCGCCACAGCCGATCATCTGGAGCAAATCGACACTCCTGGCATCGAAGCCCTCGCGCGCGCCGGCGTGCAGCCCGTCTTGTTGCCTGCTTCCGTCTTTAGTCTGGGGCTGAATCGCTTTGCTCCGGCAAGGGAGATGATTGAAGCGGGGCTCGCAGTGGTCATTGCCACTGACTTCAACCCCGGTTCGTCGCCCACGCCTTCCATGCCGTTCGTGCTTTCGCTCGCCTGCACCCAAATGCGTATGTCGCCCGCCGAAGCCGTCACAGCCGCAACCATCAATCCGGCTTACACGCTCGGCTTGGGCAGCACGATTGGTTCGCTCGAACCCGGCAAACGCGCGGATTTCGTCATCTACGATTGCGCCGATTATCGCGAGATCCCTTACTTCGCCGCTGTAGAGCTCGCCGCAAGTGTCTACATTGCCGGAGACGTCCTGTACGCGCGCGTCGGAGGCGGCGACTCAATTCCACTCTGATGCTCCCCACAATCAACGGAAATCGCGCCATCGTTCCAGGCCTGGTGAACGCTCACTCGCACGCCTTTCAGCGCGTGATACGAGGCCGCACGGAACATCGCACCAGCACGGCTAACGATAGCTTTTGGACTTGGCGCGAAGCCATGTATCGCGCCGCGAATCGCCTCACGCCCGGGGATATTTACGCTGCCGCGCGCATGGCGTACATGGAAATGCTGCTCGCCGGCATCACCACGGTTGGTGAATTTCATTACATCCATAACGCGCCCGACGGAAGCCGCTATGACGATCCCAATCTCATCGCGCAGCAACTGATTAATGCCGCCAATGACGTGGGCATTCGTATTGTGCTCTTGCGCACCGCTTACGAACGCGCCGGCTGGGGCAAAGCGTTCAATCCGCTGCAGAGCAGATTCATCTTCCGCAGCGTTGACACTTTCATCAACGATACCCAGGTGCTACTACGAACAGGCGCCGCCGTCGGCATCGCGCTTCACAGCGTGCGCGCTCTCGAAATCCGTTCCATCAGCCGCATCGCCGAATACGCTCGCTCGAAGAATCTGCGCATCCACATGCATGTTGCCGAACAACCTGCTGAAATAGAAGAGTGTGTCGCCGAGCATGGCCGCCGTCCCATCGAGTTACTGCAAGAACTGGGAATACTCGGCGATGACTTCACCGCCGTTCACGCCATCCACTTGAATGACCAGGAAGCCAGTTACTTGGGCGCCGCGCGATCCACCGTCTGCGCCTGCCCAACCACCGAGCGCAATCTCGGTGACGGCCCGGTACCCGCGGATCTCTTGTTCGACAAAGGTGCCCGACTCTGTCTTGGCAGCGATAGCAACGCCCAAATCGATCTCTTCGAAGACGCCCGTTGCCTCGAATATCATCTGCGCATGAAGAATCTCTCCCGCGCGATTCTCACCGCCGGCAGCTTGTTCCAAGCCGCAACTGAATCCGGCGCTCACGCGTTGGGAACATCACCCGATCCAGATGACTACTTCACCGTTGATCTGGATGATCCATCGCTGGCGGGTTCAGACTTCAGCGACCTCACAACTCAGCTTATTTTCTCCGCCAACAAAAGCGCCATACGCCACGTCTTTGTAGCCGGAAAACAGGTGATCGCGGACGGCCGCCATCCCAGTCAAAATGAAATCACCGACGCGTTCCGCAACCTGCAGAATCGCCTCTGGACCTGAATCTTGTTAACATTTTCAAAGTTGCGCGTCCTCCTCTTCTGCCTCAGTGCGGCCGTTGCATTCGCCGCGCAAAGTGTTCCTGAATTTTCCTTCGTTGACACCGCCGGACACGCTCACACGCGTGCCGAATGGACTGGCAAACACGCCATTGTCCTCCTCTTCCTCACCACGGACTGCCCACTCAGTAACAACTACGTTCCCGAACTAAACCGGATGAACAGCGCCTATGCGTCGCGCGGCATTGCCTTCTACGGGATTCAAGGCGACGCGACTGTCAGCATTGAGGACGTCCGCAAACACGTGCAAGACTTCGCTTACACCTTTCCCTATCTGCTCGACCCCAACGAAACTCTGGCCGCGTTCACCGGCGCCGCAACCACGCCTGAGGCAGCCGTACTTTCTCCCACCGGCCAGCTGCTTTACTTGGGGCGCATCGATAACCGTCTCGAAGATTTCGGCAAGCAGCGCGTACAGATCACTGAATTTGATTTGCGCGATGCCCTGGATGCCATCCTCGCTGGTAAGCCTGTGCCGCGCGCCCGCACCAGAGCGCTCGGCTGTGCCATCACGCGAAAACAATAAGAGGAACAATCGTGAGGCTTCCATTTTGCTGCGCCCTGATCGCCGCTACCGCAGGTGCGCTCACAGCGGGCACGCCGCCGACTTTCAACAAAGACATCGCGCCCATCCTCTACCAGAACTGCGCCATGTGCCATCGCCCCGGCGAAGTAGCGCCCTTCTCGTTGCTCACCTATGACGATGCCGCCAAGCGCGCCGCCTTGATCGCCGCTGTGACGAAAGCGCGCGTCATGCCCCCCTGGAAGCCCGAACCCGGCTATGGCGACTTCAAGAATTCTCGCCGCTTGTCAGATGAGCAAATCGCGCTCATCCAACAATGGATCAGCAGCGGCATGCCCGAAGGCAATCCCGCGGACAAGCCTCAACCACCCACCTTCACGGATGGATGGCAGCTCGGTCAGCCGGACAAAGTTGTCACCATGCCGGTGAAGTTCTCTGTGCCTGCCGATGGTCCCGATCAATTTCGCTGCTTCGTCATCCCGCTGGAGCTCGACCAGGACACGTACATCAAGGGCATGGAGTTTCGTCCCGACGATCGCCGCGTGGTTCATCACGCCCTCGTCTTTACCGATCCTATGCGCCAGGGCCGCAAGTTAGCCCAAGGATCGCCCGACGGCAGTTATACCTGCTTTGGCGGCCCCGGCTTTCTCGCCGGTATCTTAGGCGGCTGGGCTCCCGGATTCGTCCCTGTGAAGCCGGTTGCGGGCTACTCCACGCCGATACCAAAGGGTACCGATCTGGTCGTCCAGATCCACTATCATCCTTCCGGCAAGCCGGAACAGGATCAGTCCTCCCTCGGCCTTTTCTACGGCGATGCTCCCACCCGCGGCCGAACCGCCGTGATCGTCGCGACCGAGAACATCGACATCAAACCCGGCGACTCGCACTATGTAGTCAAAGCGCAGCTCACCACGCCCTCTGACGCCGAACTCCTTCGCATCACGCCCCACGCCCACTATCTGTGCAAAGACATGAAAATCGACGCGCACCTGCCCGATGGTTCAGTCACTCCGCTGATTTGGATCAAGGATTGGGACTTCAACTGGCAGAACACCTACAGCTATCAGAGCCCCATCGCGCTTCCCAAGGGCACCCGCATAGAAATGGAGTACACCTACGACAACTCCGAAGCGAACCCGCGCAACCCCGCGCACCCGCCGGTCCATGTGGCATACGGTGAGCAGACGAGCGACGAAATGGGCCTGGCGTTCCTTACCTTCGCACTACCCACGCCCTCCGACGCCGCCGCCTTTAGGCGCGCCATCTACGCCTCGCGCTGAGCCCGCGCCTTTATGTTTGGCTGTCTTCCGTGATTATCGGAAAGCAACTCGCAAACGCGAGGTCGAGCAATTCTTCACTGAGTTTGTACGGCAGCCGCTTGAAGTGAGCGTAATCGATGCACTGCGAGATCACATCGCGCGGATGGCATCTGCGGAAAGGCTTGCGCGTGGCCTTATAGTACTTCTCGATGAACCAATCGAGCAGAGCCGCGGTTGCTCCAAGTCCCTGTGCTTCTGCCACCTTGTTGAAGATGATGCGGAACTCCTGTTCGTCAGGGCTTCTCAGCAGCATCTTGTACTGGATGCGCCGTAGGAATGCCTCGTCGCCAAGCTTGTCCGGTGTCAGGTTGGTCGAGAAGACCAGAAACGTTTCAAAAGGGACGGTCATCTTCCCGCCGTTCTCGAAGGAGAGATAGTCAATCCTGCGTTCCATCGGCACAATCCAGCGGTTGAGGATTTCCGCCGACGTGGCTTTCTGCCGGCCAAAGTCATCGATAAGATAAATTCCGTTATTCGCCTTCAATTGGAACGGCGCATCATAGATCTTCGAGATCCTGTTCAAGCTGAGATCTAGCATGGACAGCGATAGCTCACCGCCCGTCGCTATAAACGGCCGTCGGCATAATGCCCATCGCCCATCGTACTCAGCTTCTTCATCCTCGACTACCTGCCTGGGCGCGAGTTTGTGATAGATAGGATCGAACAGTTGGATGATGTTCCCTTGGGATTCGATGGCGTAGGGGACGTAGATGTCGGAAGTCGAGATGTTCGCCAGCGCTTCCGCGATCTGCGTCTTTCCGTTTCCCGGCTGCCCGTATATTAGAAAGGACTTGCCCGAACTGATCGCTGGGCCGATTTGATCGAGTACCGCCTCGGTCATCACCAACTTGGAATAGGCCGCCATCAGGCGTTCGCGTGTAAGCCATTTGGGCGGCATCCGCTGCGCATGCACGGCCGCCGCATATTGGGAAACGGGCACCGGCGCCGGACCGACATACTGATTGCTTTCCAGGTAATCTCGCGCCACCCGTCTGCCCTGCTCGGTAAGCGAAAGCATCGCCGATACCGGACCGTATCCAAGTGAGCTCTTCACCTGGATCAACTGCTGAACCTTCAAGCCCTCGATGATGTCCTGCACAAGGCTGAAACGCAGGCCCATGAGACGGCATAGATCCCTGGCCATAAGGTCGCCGTTGAAGTACAGGAACTTGAGAATAAGTTGCTCGATAAGCGCGCTCGTCAGACCGGTATCTGCCAGCGTCTGCGGAACGGGCGGGTCGAACCGCTCTGGTCGCCTTAGCTGCTGCTGCAAAGATTGCAAGCCGCCGCCGCTACTCTCCGCCTCTGCTTCTTCCGGTTCTGCCAACATTACCGAGCCGTTTGGCGCTTGCGTGTTCATCGCTCTCGAACCAGTTATCGGCACGATTCGGCAGCGCGGCCCGAATTTTTAGGAAATTAGAGAATGGCGCCAACTATCGCGCCCACCAGCAGCGGGCCGATATGAATAAAAGCCAGTCCCACGCCGCCTGCACCGGCAAAGAAGCCAATCACAGGCAGGCCGGTCAGAATGGAAGCAAGAAAGAAAAGCATCACGCCGAACACGATGCCCGGCAGGATCACCGCCAGAATCGCATTCCCAACGCTGCCGGCCTTTCTTCCGCCTACGAATCCCGCAATCAGCGGGCCGAATATCGGCAACCAGAACAACAGCAACGAAAGCACGAACATCCACAAAATCGCGCTTCCCACACTTCCCGGACCTCTGGGCATCCCCTCAGTCTCTCACGCACGAGCATGCTAGCGTAGACGAAGAAGCACCTGCTTGAAACCCTACCCGGGCCCTTAGCTCAGCTGGTCAGAGCAGAGGACTCATAATCCTTTGGTCGAAGGTTCAAATCCTTCAGGGCCCACCAGTTGAATCAAATACTTAGCTGCCGTTCCGCAGAGTGATAGCCAGCAGATACAGGCAACAGTATACTTAACCGAACCGGCAAACTGTATGCTGGTCACGGACATGCGCTCTCTACTAACGCTCTGCGCCTTCATACTCTGCTTGGCCGGAATCGCATTGGCCAGCCCAGTCCAGTCCTGTTCCACCCCCCAAAACCCCTATCCGTGGGATACCCCTAACCCCTATACGCAGACCAGAATCCCATGTACTCTTGATACGCCCGCCATCGGAGCGATAACTATTTGGTTCGACATAGACAACAGCAGCGGCCCCTTCAAGTTGAGTTTCAATCCGGACTCGCCCACAAGCCAATCGGCATCGGCGCAAGCCAATTTTGCGGGTGGCTTCTACCAGCTTGTGGGTAGCCCCACCATCATCGGACATGTAAGTGGCGTCATGCCCACCCTGATCTTTGACAATGGAACCAATGCCAATAACTATTTTCAAGACGACCTTTACGGTTTCGGTGCCACCACACTCTGGTTTGCTTTTTATGGGCCCGCCCTTAGCGCGCCTGATGGAAGTCCAGGCACCACCTTTGCTTTCAGCTTGCCGGGGTACTTCGACCCCGTGCTTACCATCCACGTGAATGGAGACGGTAGCACCACGGCGACAGATTACGTGTCCGGGACAGAGCTCGGTTTCTTCCCGGGCGTGTACCCTCCCGTCTCTTCTGTTCCCGAACCGACCAGTCTCGCGTTAATGCTGCTGCCGCTGCTAGCCATCGCCGGGGGTTATCTGCGACGGGTCGTCTCTCGGTATGAACCGGAATCGAGCCCGTCATCGAGCGTTGCCCCAGCTCAGATCCCGCCGCCCCAGAAACTCTAAGAAATACTTCTTGCGTTAACTAGGTCTAGCTAACAGAACGAACCACAGCAGATGTACAGGGAGGAACTGGCTGCATGCTCATTTTGATTATTGTCCTGATACTGCTCTTCGGTGGCGGCGGAGGCTATTACGGCTATGGCCGCTGGGGCTACGGAGGCGGTGCGGGTATCGGTCTCGGCACCATATTACTCATTTTGCTCATTGCCTACCTGTTGGGTATGTTCCGCTAATACGCCCGGGCCTCGCTTGCCACGCCCAGGATTGCCCATACCGATGATTGCCCATAGTGATGATTGACAAAAACGAGGTAAGAGCGAAGGTTCACGACATCCTCAAGAGCTTCTCCACTGCGATGTTTGTAACCGTAGGTCCAAGCGGCCGGCTGGAGGCCCGACCCATGCACGTCGCTCGCGCGGAGGATGAAGCGGGAGACGTTTGGTTCTTTGTCGACAAAGGCGCAACCCTGGTTGAAGAAATCAGGGCGGAGCCAACCGTGCTGTTGGCCTTCCAGAACGAGAACTCCGCCTATCTATCGCTGCGCGGCAAAGCACGCATCGTGGAGGACCGCAACAGGATAAAAGAGCTCTGGCGAGAGCCCTACCGCGTCTGGTTTCCCGGCGGAATGGAAGACCAGAACGTCGCTCTAGTCGCCGTCGACCCGATCGATGCCGAGTATTGGGATAACCGGGGCACGAACAAGCTCGAATACCTGTTCGAGTCCGCAAAGGCCTACATCAAGGGCGAAAAGCCCGCTGTGGGCGGTATCGATCAACACGCCAAAACGAATTTGTAGCTTCATCGCACGGCGGCGGATTGGCCCGCTACTTGATGTACCACGGCACATTCAGCACCGAAATGCGATTGTTCCCCTTCACCAGCAGCATCCCCTTCAGCACCGTTGCGCGCTGCGAATGCAGGAAATAGTTATACCAGCGGTTCTCCACCAGTTCCGGAACCATCGCAATCACGCGCTTCTTCGGATTCTTGTCAGAAAGTTCCAGCACGTAATCCACTATCGGCGTCACCACGAAGCGATATGGCGATTCCAGCACCACTAGTTCGGGCGCCGCCGTCCCGGCGGCCTTCGCCGGCTCAATCACATTCTGCTCCCAGGAATGGCGCAAGTCCTGTGATTCGCTCTCTTCCGCAATCACGAACACGCCGCGAACGTCATCGGATATCGCCAGCGCCGCGCAAATCGCGTGCTTTGCCACCTTGCTCCAACGCTGTAAAGGCAGCACAATTATAGGCTGGGTGTTACCCGTCAGGTCGAGCGGTGTCGTAGTGTCCAGTTCGGCAAAGATCCTGTCATAGTGCTTCCGGACTCCGTACATCAC
Source organism: Terriglobia bacterium (assembly GCA_963758445.1). Taxonomy (GTDB): domain Bacteria; phylum Acidobacteriota; class Terriglobia; order Bryobacterales; family Bryobacteraceae; genus Bog-105. The sequence continues at coordinate 38,977 of CAVWVR010000014.1, read as the reverse complement.
GATCAAAATCGAGGGAATGGTGATGACGGTTATCCACGCGCCTTCCATGAACTTCGAAAGGATGACAAGGACCGTGGTCGCGCCGGTTGCAACGGCTCCCAATCCATTCACGAACATCTTGGCGCCCGCGCGCTTACCGCCCTTTTTCTTCCAGTGGAAGAGCATGCCCGCCTGCGACAAAGTAAACGCGAGAAACGCGCCCACAGCGTACAGCGGAATCAGCCTGTCGGTCACGCCGCCAAAAATGATCAGCAAAGCGGCGGTTAGCAGGGCCAGCACCATAATCCCTTGCGAATACACCAGCCGCCGGCCGCGATTGGCGAAGGACAAGGGTAGAAAACGGTCTTCCGCAACGACGCGGCACACTCGCGGAAAATCGGCGAAGGCGGTATTCGCCGAGAAAATCAGCACCAACAAAACAGAAGAAATCGCAAGGTAATAGAACCAGCCATGCCCTGTCACGGCATCGAACAACATCGACAGCACGCTGCGGTAGCCATTGCCGTTCGGATCAGTCGCGACAATCTTGTAAGCGTGCACCAGGTACGCAATCCCCGCCAGCATGATCACTAAACAAACAATGATGATCGCCAGGGTCTGCTCCGCAACTTTCGACCTGGGTTCACGAAAAGCGCGCACTCCGTTGCTGACCGCCTCCACGCCCGTCATGGCCGTGCATCCGCTTGAGAACACCTTTAGTAAAAGCCAGAGTGTAACCGCGCCAGTCGCCGCCGCCGCGCTGGGCGAAGGCGGAGCAACAACCGGCTGTGGATTCCCGCCGCTTAAGATGGTCCGCACCAACCCGAGCGCGATGACGCCGCCAGTACACGCGAGAAAAAGATACGTCGGGATCAAGAACACTTTCCCCGTTTCGCCGACGCCGCGGAGATTCACCAGGGTAATGATTGCTAACGCGCTCAGGCACAGAAGTAGGGTTAGGGAATGCAGCGACGGGAGCGCCGACGTAAGCGCGCCGATGCCCGCCGAAATACCCACCGCGGCAGTGAGTACGTAATCGATCATCAATGCGGAGGCCGCCAGCAAGCCCGGAAACGTGCCTAAATTCTCATGCGCAACCGTGTACGACCCGCCGCCCTGTGGATACGCTTCTATCGTCTGCCGATAGGAAAAAAAAACAATCAGCAGCAGAACGATGATGCTCAGCATCACGGGCACAATGTAGTTGAGGCCCAGAAGTCCAAGCGGAATCAGCAGCGTCAGCGCCGCTTCCGGTCCATATGCCGCCGAGCTCAATGCGTCCAGCCCGAAGATGGGGATGCCTTTGGTCACGCCAATCTGTTCGGCGCGTTCGTCCGAAGTGGGAATCGGCCGTCCGAGCAGGAAATCAAGGATGGACATGGCGCTGTTCTTTGCTAGTCTCTCACCCACCGCCGCGTGGCCGCCGACTACACTAAGATCCGGGTGAACATCGAATGAAATTAACCGCACAGCTTGTTTCCTTAATGGTTCTGTCTACCGCTATGTACGCGGCAGAGCCGAATGTGGACATCTACACTTCAAAGGATCTGCAAGGCACGTTTCAGGCGCTTGCAAAAGGAGGAAAGCCGTTCGCCAGCCGTGAGCTTGTGCGTTACGGCAATCACTACACGATGGTGGCCATGCGCGAGAGCACCGGGTCTTCTGAAGTGCATGAGCATGAAGCCGACATCTTCTTTATAGAAGCCGGCGCCGCGACCATCCTCACCGGCGGCAAGGTCGTCAGTCCGCATACCGAGAAAGAAGGCGAAATTCGCGGCACTTCCATCTCCGGCGGCACACGCCACACGCTCCAAGCCGGCGACATCATTCACATACCCGCGGGCGTGCCGCATCAACTCCTCATCGAGAGCGCGCCGTTCAATTACTTCGTCATCAAAGTAACCGGGCAGTAAATGGCCACAGCGTGGCTGCTGACGCTACTCGCTGTCGCGGCCGTCGTCGCGGGCGTCCTGCTGGGCCATGGCCGGCTGTTCTCTTCTCAGATCGGCGCCGCGGGCGGTGGGCTATTGTTCGGCATCGCCCTGTTTTGGGTGCTGCCCGAAATTGCTGAAAATTCGAACTGGCCCATCGCCATCGCGCTTGCAGCCGCCGCGTGCGCACTCGTCGCGGCTATTGACGCAGTTCTCATGCACGCCGGCCACTCTCCTCGTTCCGGTGCTATCGGTCCGCTTCTTGCCGCGACCGCTGTTCATTGCTTCCTGGACGGCTGGAGCGTCCGCGCGCTGGGTGGCCGGCCGCTGGCGGATGCAGCCGTTGGCATCGGTCTTGCCTTGCACAAAGCGCCTGAAGGGTTCGCGCTCGGCTGGGTGTTGCGCCGAGCCACACAGCAGACTCGCAAAGCGATTATCCTTGGCACTGCGGTCGAGTTACTAACTGCCGCCGCGGCGTACATCCAGCCGAAGGCGAACACTTCCGCACTGGCAGCACTCGGGAACGCGTGGACGGCCGGTGTGTTCGCGGTCATCGCCGGAAGCTTCCTGTATCTCGGGTTTCACGTGGTCATTCCGGAGCGGCACAAACGCGGCGTCGTACCGCTATTTTCAGGAGCGCTCGCGCTTATGGCACTGGTGGCGTGGTGGAAAAGCCAATGACCGTGATGCTATCGACGACTCGCGTTCCCCATGTCCAGCACCACCTTCCACTTTCCATCTCGCTGCTTCTTCCAAATGGTGGTGTACTTGCCACGCTCAACGCTTGTCTTCCCATCTTTTCCTAGGGATTCCGAATTTTCTGCGCTTCGGATTGTACATCCGCCGCGAACGCAAGTCGAGCGCTCAACACGCTTGCAACGAGGAGTTTGGAAAAGCGCTGTCCCACGCTACTGGTTGGTTGTCGCCGGCGCCGTGGTCCGCACCGTCGGATACTTGATTCCCAACTGCTCCAGATAGGTATCGTACTTCGAAGGATCGTAATAGTAAGGCTTCATCAGCGGCCGGTACTTCTCCATAATTTTCTGATTCAACCAAATAGACGGTTTATCTTCGGGGCGCAGGAAGTTCACATACTTGGTGTCCTTCGTCTGCACGTTCTTGTAGTAGTCCCATGCATTCTTCAGCACATCCGGGTTGGTCATCAGGTCCAGAAGCGTCAATGCCTGGACTTTCGCTCCGGCGACAATGCCCTTGTGCGCGATAGGTGTCGCCATCGAAACACCGTTGGCCCAGTTGTGGCCCGGCCCGCCGGGGATGTTTGACGGATACATCAGGACCACCGTGGGCACATTCCAGGAGATGTCTCCGATATCATCCGAACCGCCGCCCATCGGCTGCTGCTGGCCAAAACCACCGTCTTCGTCCGGTTGCGTTTCTTGCTTGGGCGCGCGCAGCTCCGGCACCTTCTTCGGAAGTCCGCGCTCCGGCTGTTTCAACTCATGCTGCAATCCCTTCGCCAGCGCCTCGTCGTCAGCGGACCACTGTGGCAACCCAACCTTCTTGATATTGGCGTACATGTCTTCCGCGATCGCCTTATTGAAGTAGCCCGGCCAGGCGGCGCCCAGCAGGCGCTCCGAGTAGGAGGTATCTGCCATAAGCGATGCGCCTTTCGCCATGTTGTCGCCGATGTGCCACAGATTCATAATGTGGTCGTAATCGGCTTCGCGGAAGTAATACCAGACGGCGGCCGTGGGAGGCACCACATTCGGCTGATCGCCTCCATCCGTAATGACGTAATGGACGCGCGTCGCCAGCCGCAGGTGTTCGCGCCTGAAGTTATAGCCGACATCCATCAGCTCCACCGCATCCAAAGCGCTCTTGCCTCGCCATGGAGCTCCTGCCGCGTGCGCGCTCTCGCCTTTGAACGAATACTCCACCGAGACCAAGCCATTACTTCCGCTCGGCCCATAAGAGACGCTCATGTTCGCGCCTACGTGGCAGAACAGAACCGCGTCAACATCCTTGAATTCGCCCGCGCGTACGTAATACGCCTTCGAACCCAACAACTCTTCCGCAACTCCCGGCCAGACCTTGATGGTTCCCTGCATATGTTCGCGCTCCATGACCCTCTTCACCGCCAGGGCCGCGATGATGTTCAGCGGAACTCCGGAGTTGTGACCTTCGCCATGCCCCGGCGCGCCTTCCACAATCGGATCGTGATAGGCAACGCCGGGCTTCTGCGACGCTTGCGGGATATCGTCGATGTCCGACCCAAGCGCAATCACCGGCTTCCCATGACCCCACGTGGCCATGAACGAAGTGGGAATACCGGCGATCCCGCGTTCCACCGTAAAGCCTTCCTTCTCGAGAACGCCCGATAAGTACTTCGATGTTTCGAACTCTTGAAATCCCAGTTCGCCGAAGCTGAACACGGTATCGTTCATCACCTGCGCCTGTTTCTTCATGCCGTCGATCTGACCCATCAGATCGGCTTTGATCGCGGCCTGCTTATCGGGTTTCATCTGCGCCTGCTGCGCAAACAGTGGATTAACAGCGAACAGGGCTGCGACAAAGAGAGTGATTGATGTTGTCTGAGGCATTCGAATCATTGTATTCGGTTACCCGCAGTTCACCTGAGAACTTTCCCTCCTTGACGGTCTAGGAGAGGTTATTGTACACTCCTAGTGCATCTAGGAAACGGCTCCTTGGACAAACAACTCGAACTTCTGCAAGGCACCCTCGACATGCTTATCCTCAAAGCGGCCTCGCTCGGCCCGCTGCACGGCTACGGCATTCTATTGCGCATTCAGCAGCTTTCAAAGGAACGCCTGGGAATCCAGCAAGGCTCGTTGTATCCGGCGCTCTATCGCCTGGAGCATCAGGGCTGGATCACCAGCGAATGGGGCGAATCGGAAAACAATCGAAAAGCGAAATACTACCGGCTCACCGCCGCGGGACGCCGCAGGCTGCAAGCGGAAACGGAAAAGTGGAACCGCATGGCTGAGGTCATCGCTGGTATCCTGCGAACCACCCCGGAGCAGATATGAGGGCGTGGGATCGTTTGCGCTCCTGGCGCCGCGCAATCCTGCAACGCAACCGGGCAGAAACCGACATGGAAGCCGAACTGCGTTTCCATATCGCTGCCTACGCCGAAGATTTGCAGCGCCAGGGAGTACCTCCGGCGGAAGCCAACCGCCGCGCCAGGATGGAATTTGGCGGCGTGGAGCGAGCCAAAGAGGAATGCCGCGAAGCTCGCGGCCTGAGCTTTATCGATGCGACGATTCAGGATCTGCGCTACGCCGCGCGCATGCTGCGTCAGAGTCCCGGCTTCACCGTTGTTGCTGTGGTCACGCTGGCGTTAGGAATCGGGGCCAATGCCGGTGTGTTCTCCGTAGTGAATGGCGTGCTTCTCAACCCGCTCCCGTATCCACATGCTGAACAGCTTGTCGCTTTACACGCCAGCAAGCCGAACTTTCCCACTGGCTCAATTTCTTTTCCGAATTTCAAGGATTGGAAAAAGAACAATCGCAGCTTTTCGGACATGGCTATTTCGCGGCGCTACGGGTTCAGTCTTGCCGGCGTTGGTGAGTCCGAAAGACTGCAAGCTACCCTCGTCACTTCTGATTTCTTCTCGGTGCTTGGTGTCAAGCCAGTAATCGGCCATGATTTCGCTCCCGGCCAGGACGAACCAGGCGCGGCGCCCGTCGCCATGATCAGCAGTTCCCTGTGGCAGCGGAAGTTTGGCGGCGACGAAAAAATAGTCGGCCGCACCATCCGGCTGGATGATCGTGACTATACGGTTATCGGCATCGTCCCCCCGAATTTCGATCTGCCGAATGACAGCTTTCGGACCACCGACGTTTATGTTCCCGTCGGCCAGTGGAGCAACGATGCTTTGTTGGCGCGCGGCGCAGGGCTTGCGTTTCACGGCCTAGGGCGGCTCAAGCCCGGCATCAGTATGGAGCGGGCGCGTGCCGACATGGCAAGCGTGACGCACGCACTTGAGCTCGAGTATCCACAAGAAGATAAACACGTGGGCGCATCACTCGTGCCATTGCGTGAACAGATGCTCGGCCGTGTACAGCCGATTCTGCTGATGCTACTGGGCGCCGTCATCTTCGTTCTGTTGATTGCTTGTGTCAATGTGGGCAACCTGCTGCTGGCGCGCGCCAACTCTCGCACGCGCGAAATAGCCATACGTTCGGCAGTAGGTGCAGGTGCAGGCCGGCTCGTGCGTCAACTGCTGACCGAAAGCGTGCTGCTGGCACTAATCGGCGGCGCACTCGGTCTCGGATTGGCCGCTTGGGGCACGCGCACGTCGCTTAGGTTCTTGCCAGCCGCGCTGCCGCGCTCGGGTGAGATTCATCTCGATTATCGGGTGCTGCTATTCACCTTCTTGATGTCTTTACTTGCCGGCCTGCTCTTTGGTCTCGCGCCGGCCCTGAAGATGTTGCACTCCGATTTGCAGCACACGCTGAAAGAAGGCGGTCGAGGTACAACTGGCGCGAAGGCTCGCGTACAAGGCGTCTTCGTCATGCTGGAGCTCGCGATGGCTGTGGTTCTGCTAGCTGGCGCAGGCCTCATGATTCGCAGCCTCTCGGCGCTCTGGAGCATCGACCCGGGCTTTCAACCCGATAGAGTTGCTGACATAAATCTTTCGTATCCAGTTCAGATGGCCAAGTGGTCGCCGGAAGCAATTCGCGCCCGGCTGCGTGAAACCCAGGCGCGTTTTGCAGCCACGCCCGGTGTCACAGCCGTGGCTTTTTCTTGGGGAGCTTTGCCGATGCTGGGCGACGACGAAGCGCTCTTCTGGATGAAAGGCCAACCCAAACCGGCAAGTGAGTTCGAGATGAATATGGCCCTGGGCTACATCGTCAGCGCGGATTATCTGAAAGCGATGGGTATTCAACTGCGCCGCGGCCGCTTCTTCACGCAACACGACGACAATCATTCACCCCTGGTAGTTGTTGTAGACACTGAGTTCGCCCGTAAATTCTTTCCGGGTGAAGATCCCATCGGCAAGCGGGTGGAGCTGGAGGATCCCGAAGGCGAGGCCGAGATCATCGGCCTTGTCTCTCACGTCAAGCAGTGGGGTCTCGACACCGATGACACTCAATCACTGCGCGCCCAGATGTACATTCCGCTTCTGCAGCAGGAGGACGGAGTGATACCAAAGATGGTGCCAGGCGTAGATGTTATCGTGCGTTGCGCCATGCCGCCTACTGCCGTCTTTCGGGGATTGCGCCGCACCAGCACATCCATGGACCGCAATCAGGTGATCTTCGGCATGCAGACCATGAACGAAGTCATCGCGGGCACCTTGACCGCGCGCCGGTTCTCCATGATTCTGCTCACCGCATTTGCGGGTGTAGCCCTGATGCTCGCGATCATCGGCGTTTACGGCGTCACGTCCTATTCAGTCGGGCGGCGAACCAACGAGATCGGCATTCGCGTAGCCCTCGGCGCGCGCCGCAGCGAGATTCTTCGCTTGGTGCTCGGCGAGGGCATGTCTTTGACCATAATCGGAACGCTGGCCGGCATCCTGGCAGCGCTGTTGATGACGCGTTTACTTTCCAATATGCTCTTCGGCGTAAGTGCGCACGATCCTCTAACTTTAGCTGCCGTCGCCTTCTTACTCGGCGCAGTTACAATCGCCGCTTGTTGCATCCCGGCGATGCGGGCTATGCGCGTCGACCCGGTCGTTGCGTTGCGGTACGAGTAAGCTTTCAACCATGGCCACGCTACCAAAGAACGCGCACCGGATATTGCCGTATCAGAGGATCCGGCGTCACCACCACTAGACCTTCAATAATCGCCTGGCAAACCAGCAAGCGGTCAAACGGATCCTTGTGTAAGGGCTGCAGCTTGGGTAGCTGAACCGCTGCTTCCTCTGTCACAGCTAAAGACGCAATGCCGTTCAGTTCGCGTCGGCTTGGGACCCAGCTTGCGGGCTCCTCCGATAACCTCAGCGTACCCCTAGCGTACTTCGTTGAGATCTCCCAAGCGGATGCTGCGCTCAAGAGCAACTCATTTTCGGCCGATTTCAAAATCTCCATTGTCCGCGGCGGCAACTGCTTACGGTCGATGTTTAGCCACAGAAACGTACAGGTATCCAGCAACAGCCTCAAGCGCCGTTCCCGTCGAACAACTCAAGGGTCTCTTCATCAAGAGGTTCGAAGAACTCTGGCGATATGGACATTTTGCCTTCATCCACGCCGAACACGCGCGGCTTTGACTGCAAATTGGGCAGCGGACGAATCTCGGCAATGGGGCGGTTGTGACGACAGAGGATAATCGTTTCCCCTTGCTCTACCCTGTCAAGGTACCGCGACAGGTGAGTTTTCGCTTCATGTACGTTCAACCGGACCATATTGTTAGTTTACAAGAGAACTAAGCAGGTCTCGCCCGATTAGACTTCCCCGATTCTTCATTAATGATGTATTCTTCGCAATGGTGTTCCCGAAGGCACTCCCCCTCCTCGCTATTTCCAGCGCTCTCCTCCTCGCCGATGCCAAGGCGGACCAGGCTCAGTCCCAAGCCAACATCGGTAATTACTATCTGAGCGTTGGCCAATTAAAAGAAGCGAAGGCCAACTGTGATGCCGCCCTGCAGTCGAACCCGGCCAATGACTCCGCCAAGACCTGTTTGCATACCCTGGCATCGCTCGCGATCGACCAGGACCTCAATACTGCCGAAGCAAAAGCATCTCAGTTTGACTACAGCGGCGCCAGTCAGCTCGCTTTGAAATGGAAGTCGAATCCGGCCCTTACCGCCCGACAGCAAAATCGTGTCGAAGCAATTCTCAATCGTGCCCAGCCATTTCAATGGCTCGCCGCTATCGACGGCCTACTCCCTGAATGGTTGCGTGAAGTTCTTCTGGTGATGGTTCTGTTTGCCGCCATCGGGCTGCTGCTCGTGTTCCTGCGTAAGCTGTGGCGCATGTGGCGCCGCGCCAGGTGGCACGGTCTGAGTTTCACCAGGAACGCGCCACTGTCTCAACCACATTCGGCCGTGACCGGCAAGTTGCCGTTTGGCAAAAAGATGCAGTGGAACCTGATCCCGCTGAAAGAACTCACCGACAAGCCCACGGGAATTCCGACCACTCATTTTCTGGACGCCTTAAGTCGTCTGCCCGTGCTCCTCGACCGGCCAATGTGGAAACCGCGCCTGCTCCTGCTTCGCCCCACTCCGCCCGAAGACCACGACCCCGCCATCATCGAAACCTTCACCCCTGAGCCGCCGGAGATGCCGCTTCTGCCGCTGCCTCATTTCGCTCGCCTCGAATTCGAGGAGCACGAGGTGCAACTGGACGAGGCTGCCCAGGCACTTCAACTCAAAATCAATGCCGGCATAGATCTTGGTAGTGTCGCCAAATTCATGGCTACCATCGTGCGTTGGTTCAACTCTGGCTCTCCCGTGATCTCGGGCGTTGTAGACAAGAAAGCGGACGGCAGCGTCATGATTCAGATCGCCGCGACGGGTGGCGACACACAATGCGTTTCCGTCATGGCAAACACCGCCAGCGCGCCCGGACTCGATGCCACCCAACTTGCTGCCCGGCGCGCCGCGCTCAAATTGATTCTGCGCACAAACCACCCCGAGTGGACCGACAGCGAAGTCGAAGGGTTTGCCGCGCTTCGCCAGGCCGTGATCGTGTTCTCGCAATACGCCGGAACCGCAAAAGGCGGCGGCGACAGTGCCCACACCCGCGCGTCCTCGCTCAAACAGGCCGCCTGCGACTTCGCCCTCTTTCGGGCCTCCATTCCCTTTCATTGCATGTTGCCGGACGCAGCCAAAACGTCGCGCAGCAAGAAGGAAGCGCTCAAGCTGTTGCAGCCCATCGTGGAAGATCCCATCCGCCAGGCCGACTTGTTGGCGGAAGGTGTAGCGCACGCCCTGATTGGCACCCAGCAAGATCTCAACGCCGCCATAACTTGCTTTCGCCAGTTGCAGGATTGGCCCGGCTCCGAAGAAACGGTTCGCTATCGTCAGCAAGCCGCATACAACGAGGCCGTCGTGTGGCGGCAAATGGGGGCTTACGGCCGAGCTGTTCTGATGCTCACTGAATTGTTAGGCGAACACCCCTCGTTGGTAGCCGAACATCACGTGAAGGCTGAGAAGCATAGCGATCATTCTCCCTTGCTCTCCACGCCTGTCTTGGCGCCTGACGACCCGCTACGCTTTCCAGCGCGCCTGGCGCGGCTTTCCGCCTTTGCTGAGTACACGGCCGGCGACTGGACCACGCTCCCCGAAGAACGCATCACTCTCCTCATGCGCGATGCGAACTCATTCATTGGCGATTTGAAATCCCTCCTCAAAAGATATCCGCCTGATGAAGCCCAGCTACACATTGTGCAATACATCGAGCTCGAAGCGCTGCGCGTGATCGGCCATGTGGAGGTGGTGCGCGCCGTCCGCATGGCCGCCGGTGTCATCTCCGGCCAGGACGCGCCCATAATCGGCAGCCGTGAGATCTTGGACAAACAGGAGCGTGAACGCCTGAAGCAGGCTATCAATTGGATGGAGCAGGCGGAACAGATACTTCCCACCCCCAGCCTCTATTGCGATTTAGCGCAGGCGCATATCCTTATCCGCGATCTCAAAAGCGCCCAGTCTTACGCCCGCGATGCCATTCTCCAGGACAACGACGCGAACGAATACGCCGTGTATTTGGCAGTCGAAAGTTACTGGCTGGAAGGCACCAAAGACTCGCTCGAACTGGCAAAGCAATATGCCGCGAAATATAGCGCCCCCACTCTGCCTGAGTTCAAAGCCCTGCGCGCCAAAGTTTTGAGCTAGGCGCCGCCGTCAATGCATAACTTCATTCCGTAGCCTTGAGGCCCGCCGGCAGAATCTCATACGGCCGCATCATCTCGTTGTCTTCGTGCTCCAGAATGTGGCAATGCCACACATAGCGGCCCGCGTACCCTTCAAACGGAACAATGATGCGCGTCACCGCACCGGGCGTGGCGCGAATCGTATCTTTCCAGCCCATCTCGGAAGGCAGCGGCGCATAGCGCTGCGCCTCCATGATCAATTTCTTGTTATACAGAAGCTCCGTCACGTTGAAGGACTGCCGGTCAAGAAGCTGGAACCGCACCATGTGCAGATGGATGGGATGCACATCGTCTGTCGTGTTCGCAAAGGCCCAGATCTCGGTCGTCCCCAGCGTCGGCTTTTCCGTCACCGGATCATGCCAGCGAGACCCGTTCAACAGATGCGTCATCGGCTCGTCCACCACGTTGTCAAACTCATCCAGCGTCAGAAACCGGGTCTTCACAGCCGCTGATTCCTGCAACTTCGGCACCGGGCGCAATGCCTTAGGCAGCTCGCTCTCGTCCCCGCTGCTCTCGCGGCCGACACGAATCTGCATCATCGGTAGCAAGTCATTCCGAAGCACAATCCGCTCCCCCTTGTGATCCGAAAAATCGATTACAATGTCGGCGCGCTCCGCCGGCGCCAGAGAAATTTCTTTTAACTCGATGGGCGCGGACATCAGCCCTTGATCGGTCCCGATCTGATGGAAATTCTGCCCATTCGCCAGGGAGAGCGTATAAGACCGCCCGTTCGCGGCGTTCAAAATGCGGAATCGGTACTTGCGCGGCTCTACTTCAAGATAAGGAAGCACCTTGCCGTTCACCAGCAGCAGATTGCCGAAAACTTCCGGCACCCAGGGCGCCTCCGGCCGTTGTGACACCGGGTAATAAAGCTGCCCGTCGGTGCGTAACATGCGATCGAACAGCACCAGCGGGATCTCATACTTTCCGCTGGGCAGGTGGAGCGCGTCTTCCACCGCGTCGCGCACGACAAACAACCCCGCCATCCCGGCGTACACGTTGAGCCGGTTGATTCCCATGGCGTGATCGTGATACCACAGCAGCGCGGCTTCCTGCTGGTTCGGGTAATGATAGAGGGCCGACTTCCCCGGCGTGTACCAGTTTTCCGGGTAGCCATCGCTCGTCGGCGGCGCCTTTGCGCCATGCAGGTGGACAACTGTTCGGACTTCCGGCTTACCCGCTTCGGCGCCCATCAGCTGGTGATCGATCGGCAGAAAGTGTTTTGAGGGAAGCTGATTCGGCCACTCCACCAGCAGGCCCTGGCCCGCGCGCGTTTCAATCGTCGGACCCGGAATGCTGTTTCCGTAGCCCCAGAACCGAGTCGCTGGGATCTCCGGATGCACCTTACACTCAAATTCGCCAATTGGCAATCGATAGCACGGCAGAGTGGCCTTTGACTCGGGCCAGTTTCGCAGGCCGCTGCTACGCGCCACCGGAGGGAGTGGCAGTGGCTCTGCGAAGGGCGTTAGCTTGTCAGCCTGAATAAGCGGAGGAGCGGGCGGCATTGTAGGCATCCGGTTGGGATACTGCCTCGCCGCCAATGCGCTCGACGCCCCGCTAGTGAACAAAAAATCTCGACGTGTAATTGTGATTGCCTCGGGAGAGAAATGCTCTCAGGAATGCAGAAAGGCGGGGATTACTGCTCCCCCGCCTTGAGATTAACAATGGGAAGTGGAACGCTCTATTGCGGTTCCCCGGTCGTTTCGCTAAGCACCAGCTTCGCATTCGGAGTCTGGCTGAAATTGAACATGTTCATCATGCTGCCCGATGTCGCATCGAACGAACCATTCCCGATGCGCTGCCCACCCAGCCAGTTGTCCTCTATAAAGTGAATCACCGAAGACTGATCCAGCAGCGTGTTATCCACCGAATTGGGTATAGCGTAGGGCGAAATCACCATCAGCGGAATACGCGTCGCGTATCCACACCGCCCCTGCGCGTGAGTAGTAGCGGGGTGGATGCCTGGCAGCGCCGTGGCGCCGTTCCCGCAAACACCCGCGCCGTTCAATGCGTCAACAGCCGTTGCCGATCCATTGACGATCGGCGCCATTTGGTGGTCATACCAGCCGTCGGAGTCGTCGTAGAGAACTACAACCGCCGTGCTTGCCCAGGCACTCTGCTGCTGCAGGAAGTTCATCACATGAACAACGAACTGCTGCTCGTCCAGCGGATTGGAATTGCCGGGATGCCCATCCTGATAGGACTGCGACTTCAGGAAAGACACTGCCGGGAAATTTCCCGCCGAGACTGCGGCGTAGAAATCGTTTATATCGTAGTCATGATTTGCTGGATCGCTCGACAGTCCCACCGTCATCGGTGACGTGGGGGGAGTATGCGTTGGATTCGCCGTCGAAGCATAGTACTGGAAAAACGCGTGATGCGGCACGTAATCCGTCACCGTCAAGTGCGTGTAGGGGGAAACCGTGCTTCTGCCGCAGCCAGTGGTGCCGTTGGCGTTTGTGCTCTGCAAGCTGAATCCGCCCATAAAAGAGCCCCAGGTGATGTTTGCGGCGGTCAGCAGATCGCCAATGTTCTTGCCGCCCATCTGTGCCTGATAGCGAGTCGGGTTCGAGCAGACATCATTCAGCGGATCCGCGTCGCCTACCAGCGTGAGCCCACCGTTGCCGTCTCCGATTGCAAAACCGGTGGAAGGCGGCCCGTTCTTATCCGCGGCGATGCCGTTCGTTTGTCCGGAGACCAGATTGATGAGCCCGGGCGTGGAAGGACCAAAGCTTGAAGTAAATGTGTTGTCGTTCAGCGCAAAATGCTGCGCATAGTTCCACATCGCCGTCACTGTGTTTCCGTCGTAATACCCCATTACGAGGCCCTTTGTAAAAACCACCGGAGGATAGTAGTTGGGAGGCGCGCCTGCCGTGCCGGTACTCTTAGGAAACAGATCCACCGCGCCGTTGTCGTAGGCCTCCTGCTCCGGACCGTAACCATGGTTCTGGTCCGCAGTTAATGCATGTGAGCGATCCAACCGGAACGGATTGCTCGCGCCGGCGCCGTTGGCGGGGTTCAGGTTCGGATTTTTCGTCAACAAAGCCGGCGTTAAGCCATTTACCGCCGGCGTGTTGAGCACCGCCTTGAACAAGGGTTCGCCCGGTGGGTTCAGCGCCTTCGGATAGGTTCCGAAATAATGATCGAAGGAGATGTTCTCTCCGAAGATGATAACCAGATGCTGAATCGGCGTCGTCGGACTCTTCACAACACTGGCGGGAAGCAGTTGCGGATTCAGCGTCAGCCCCGCGATTAACAATGCGGAGATCGAAGTAGAAATGAAGGCTTTCATAGTTCCTCTTGTGCAACCTTGCGGTTACGCGCGGCTCCTGGCAAAGCGAATGAACCCCAGCAGCAACAAGCCTGCCCCGGCCAGCGAAACGCTGATCGGCTCCGGCGCAAATTGAACGTCGTCTACCGCGAACTGCCCGCTCGAAACCACTTCCACTGATTGAATGGCGTTCGTCGTATCTTGCAGGAAGTAGTAGGCGTTGTCCGGGGTATTGCCGCCCGTCGGCACCGTTTCGCTGAAGGTGCCCAGCACGTTGTTTGAAGCGCCCAACGCACTGATTTGCACGTTCAGCCCGTCGCTTTCCGACACGCCAATTCCGACAATATTCGTTGGAACGGCAAATTTGATAATCAGGCCGCCCATGAAATCTCCCGTGCTCACGTAATTCGGCGCGCTTTGGCTGCTGAAGGGAAAAACCGTTAGCGGATCGGCCGGATTCGTGCTGGCGATCGAGGTAATCCCGCTGGAGGCGAAAGTGTTTGACGCCAGCGCACTGAATGGCGTCAGGTTATCGAAGTTCACCTTCACGCCGAATGTGGGAGAAAGTTTGGTTCCGTTGTCAGCGTCGTTCGGTGTTGCGACGCCAATCGTTACCGTCGCGGCCTGGCATAAAGTTGCAGCCGTTAGTAAAGCGCCTGCGACCAGCGCAGTCTTCATCATCTTGAGATACTCCCTGTATTTTTCGTTTGTCTGCTTGACCACAAAACTGCGCAGCACGAACAAGATTGTAGGGTGGGTTTTTAGTAATAGAATGACAATCCGATGAAATTTAGCGCGTACCAAGGGAGAGGGTACTAGGGTGATTCCGTTGGCCTCTCACCTCGCCGGCAAACGGTCTCAACTTGTCTGCCGTCTTCGACGTCGCGCTTTAAGATGACGAACCGCCGCAACGGCCAGTAGGCCGAGGGCGAGCAGCGCGACCGGCGGCAGTTTCGTCGTTGCTGCGAGTGGAGGCGCGGTTCAGAAGATTACCGCGGCGGGTGTGAGCAGCGTGCGGCCCTCGTGGTCGCATGACGGAAAGTGGATTTACTTTGGATCCGACCAGAGCGGCGACTGGGAGATCTGGAAAACCACGCCGCAAGGTGGAAGACCGATTCAGGTGACGCGAAAAGGCGGCCGGGAAGCATTCGAAGATTTGACCGGCAACTTCCTCTACTACACAAAGATGAGGCCTGAAAAAGGAATCTGGCGCGTGCCGTCATCGGGCGGCGAGGAGGTGAAGATCAGTGAAGCAGGCGCGCAGGGAAGATGGGCAATCGGAACGCGCGGCGTCTATTTTCTAAGCGCAGGGAACGAACTGGAATTTCAGGAGTTCTCGACCAGGCGATGCATTCGGATTCCGACGCCTCGCTTGCAACTCGGCGGAGGTGTCACAAATACGATTGGCGCCGGGCCGAACGATCGCTGGATTCTGCTGACGGTGCTAGTCCGGTCTGAAGTACATCTGCGGTTGGTGCGGAACTTTGAGTAAGTGGCCCCAGAGCAACTACTGCCGTAGCCGTCGTAGCTCCTCTGCGTCGATGCGATCTTTCGCGCGGCCGGTTGCCTCCTTGTTCCGCACTAGCGCTTCCCGGCCGATAAATTGAACCGGAATTTCATCCAGGGTACCGGAGGCACGCGACTCCCAGGCGTCTTCAAAGGACACACCCGTAATAGATGTCAGAAGGTCGATGCGGTTAGGCTCCACGCCGAGTTGCACAACTTTCCCCGGCATTCTAAAATTCTCGCTCGAAAGGCCCAAGCTGCCCATACCAAAGTTGCCGAGCGCTTGGAGAATGCGCTCAGCGTTCTCACTGGATGGCCGTACGAGAAGGTCCACATCAGCCGAATACCTCGGGAAACCGTACCAGGATACGGCTAACGCGCCAACAACAAGGTACTCAACTTTGCTCGAGTTGAAGCACTCGATAAACTCTTTCAAATCCTTTTGTAAACGCATCGGGATGGGCGCGCTCACGCAACTGGAAAAAGATCTCGACGCGCTGTTCGGGAGTCATTCGCGCGCGCTGCTCGCGCTCGTCTGCATCAGCCGCCTCAAACGATTCGAAGACGCGGACTGCTTTCTCCACTGTCCTAGTTTATCCCCCAACGTAGCGCTTCGTTCCGTCAAATAACCCAGATCGTCGTTAACAGTCGACGGCTGGTTCCCGTCTTCTCAACAACCATGGAGCCCTGAAACGGGCTGCCCCACACGAAAAAGGAGGAGACTGGTTTCAACTACTGTCGTGCTCACAACCATCGAGCCTCGACTGCACGAAGCCACGCTGGTTCGTGCCGCGCAGAGCGGCGACCGGTTAGCCTTCGGCACGCTGTATGAGCAGTACGGACGTCTGGTTCACGGCATTCTGCTCGCCCATGTCACTTATCACGATGCCGAGGATCTCATGCACGACGTTTTCATTAAGGCTCTGGAGCGCCTGCCGGCCTTGCGTGAGCCGGCCGCTTTCTGTGGTTGGCTGATTGCAATTGCCCGCCGAACGGCTACGGATCATTTGAGGACCAGAAAACCCACATCCGAAGCAGGACCGTCACTTTCCGGAGGAACGGCGCCGGACGCTGAAGCATTCGCGGTACTCGCGGTCATACAGCGCCTGCCCGACAGCTATCGCGAGACTTTGATCTTGCGCTTAGTGGAAGGAATGACGGGACCGGAAATAGCGGCGCGTACCGGCTTGACACCCGACTCCGTGCGCGTGAATCTGTGCCGCGGGATGAAGCTCCTGCGCGATCGGCTGGAAGGTCAGGTAAGGATATGAACGAAGAGTATCTATGGGACCGCAGCGGTGAGGCGGAAGCGGAGGTCGTGCGTCTCGAACAGCTTCTTGGCGAGTTAAAGTGGTCCGGGCGAACTTTGCAGCGCGCAAAACCGGCGCCCTGGTGGCAAGAGAAGCGCTGGTGGGCAATAGCGGCTGCGGCCCTTGTGGTGCTCAGCGTCGGTTCAGTCTTTCTTATTCAGCGAATGCACAGCATGCAGCCCATCACCTCTTGGCGCTTGTCCGTTGCTGGTCAAAAGCCAAGCGCTGTGCGCACGGGGCAGGTAATTCAGACTAGCGGCGTTACCCGCGCAACTATAGAATCCGAGGATGTCGGTGAAGTGGACATTGAACCGGATTCCCGCTTGCGCGTCATGGCAGCGCGTGAGGATGACCAGCGCATGGCTCTCGACCGCGGAACCATCCACGCACTCATATGGGCGCCCCCGGCAAAGTTCGTTGTCGATACTCCCGCGGCAAAGACGGTGGACCTGGGATGCCAGTACACATTGCGTGTTGCGACCGACGGCAAAGGATTTCTAACGGTCGAAATGGGATGGGTAGCGTTCCAGTGGCACAACATCGAATCCTTCATTCCGGCGGGCGCGGCCTGCACAACGCGGCCAGGGCATGGCCCCGATACACCGCATTTCCTGGATGCGCCCGGAGCGCTGACGAAAGCGGTGGCCGACTTCGATCTGACCGGAAACCCGCACGCGCTGAACACGGCGCTGTCGACCGCTCGGCCGCGCGATGCCCTGACGCTATGGCATCTGCTTCAGCGCACGCAGGGAGGCCAACGGGCAGACGTGTTTGACCACTTTGCCGCCTTGGTGAAGCTGCCGTCGAGCTTGACGCGAGAGAGCATTCTGAAGGGCGACCAAAAGTCAATGGATGCAGCCTGGGATGCATTGGACCTCGGAGATACAAGCTGGTGGCGTGGCTGGAAACGGCAATGGTAAAGGAGACATACTGTGGTCTTACGTAATCTGTTGTTCGCCGTGGTCGCTTCGTGCGGCATACAGGCAATCGCGTCCAGCGATTCGGGCGCGGTTCATGAATGGGGCACGTTCACGTCGGTGGCGGGTGAGGATGGGGGCGCGGTCAGGTGGGAACCGCTCTCCGGACCATCGGATCTGCCGTGCTTTGTACACCGGCTGGATCAGCGAAATCTAAAGGCGGCGGAATACGGCATGGTGCGCATGGAAACACCCGTGCTGTATTTCTATCCGTTGAAGCCAATGCTTGTTTCCGTTCACGTCAATTTTCCCAACGGCCGCGTGACGGAATGGTATCCGCAAGCGAATAGTGTGCAGCCTTCCTCCAGTAGAAGCGGCTGGATTGAGTGGAACAGCGTCCATGTGAGCAACACCAGCAACCCGCTCCCGAAAATTGGCCCGGCAAGCCATTACTACGCCGCTCGTGACACGGATGCCTGGCCGTTGGGAAGCGAACAGGAGAACGAAAAGTTGCTCTTCTATCGCGGGATTGGGGATTTCGACGTGGACCTCAGACCGGTGGTGCATTCAGACGAGGTCTTGATCCGTAACAACGGCTCCGAAACAATTCCCGAGGCGATCCTCTTCCAGAATCAGGCCGGACATATTGCATACCGCATTGTTCGCCGCTTGCGAGAACCGGTGAGCGTCAAGTTTCCCGATCTCGGCGGCACGATCGAGAATCTTCGCAGTGAATTCGAAGATGAACTGGTGGAAATGGGCCTGTACCGGAAAGAGGCGCACGCGATGCTGGAGACCTGGCGCGACTCCTGGTTTGAGGAGGGCTTACGCGTGTTTTATATCGTGCCGCGCTCGAAGGTAGACGCGCTCCTGCCGATTTCCATTAATCCCGCTCCCGCGCAACTGGCGCGCGTGTTTGTCGGACGAGTAGAACTGCTCTCGCCGCAGATGCGTCAGGTGATCGGCGATGCGTTACAGAACGGGGATGTCACGGTACTGAAGAAGTATGGCCGTTTCCTGAACGCATTCCTTCAGGAGATGAGTGGCGGGTCGGGCGAGCCGCCGATGTGCGAGCGCGCCAAACAGTTCCTGCAGAGTTCTTACAGCCAGGCTCTTGCGGAATCGTGGAAGAAGCATTCGTGCAGCCAGTGACCGGATAGCAAGGGCACGAAAAAAAGTGGATCGCTACTCGGTTGAGGTGGAGAGCTGATGCGTACGCCGCGGCGCGAGCAGCAATCCGATGTAGCAGCTTATCGGCCAACTGACCAGCCAGGACAACCAGTACCAGTGAGGCCAACCCTTGCTCCAATTCGGGATCACAGCGGCAACGCCCATTGCTTCCCCAAGGATGAAGAACCAAAGCACGTGCCGGGCCGCACGCCCTGGAGCAAAACGGGCGCATAGCCAGGAGCACAGGATCGAAATGACAACGAAAAGAGTGGTGCTGGTCGCAAGTGCGGCGTTGGAGGGGATCCGGCCTGGTTCGAAGTTGCCCGGAAACAGACGCGAAAGCAATGGGTCCGTCGCAAACACAAGCACAACGGACAGCAGATAGCTGCCAATCACGACCACGGCTGATTTGAGCATCGCTTCAGGCTCCTTATTATTCGTCAGTGTTGTTCAGGCAGAGTGTTAAGCACCGATTCGACGTAATCGCAATTGTTTTCGTGGCGCAGCTTGTGATAATCGTCTTCCTTGCCTTTCAACGGCCCGTGGAGAAATTCCTCCACCACCACGCCGCAGTTAAAAGCATCCCGCATCCCTGTCGCCATTTGCTGATACGAGACTTTGGTGGTTTTGTCCTTGCTACTCAATTCGACGGCGCACGCGAGGAAAATCAGTGAAGCGGCCAAGACTGCTCGCATGCTCCAATAATCTCACTGCCTCGACCGCCTGCGCGGAGAGCATACCTTAGAAGGCCGCTGAGCGAAAATCGAAGCTACCGCCTGTACTTCGGCTGGTACCCAATGCCCAGCAGCCTGCGCGAGGAGATTACCAAAACGTTCACCCGCCTGGCGCGGCTCGCCGAGTCGCGCTCGCGGGAGCAAACCGTAGTCGCCGTCCCCGATCCGCGCGCCGGCCGCCAGTTTGGCGCTTACGAAATTATTAGCCGTCTCGGTTCCGGTGGAATGGGTCAGGTCTATCTGGCGCTGGATAAGCGTCTGGGCCGCTATGTCGCCGTGAAATTCCTTGCGCCGGAATTTGTCTCCGACCAGCTCAGCCTCATGCGCCTGGTGCAGGAAGCGCGCACCGCTTCGGCGCTCAATCACCCCAACATTCTCACCATCTTCGACGTCGGCGAATTGGAAGGCGAGCATTTCATTGTCAGCGAATACGTCGAAGGCACCACCCTCCGCACCGCCCTCGAGACGAATGCCCTCAATACCCCAGCCGCCATCGAGATCGCCAGCCAAATCGCATCCGCTCTCAGCGCCGCCCACGCCGCCGGCGTCATCCATCGCGATCTGAAGCCGACCAACGTCATGTTGCGGCCCGACGGCTACATAAAGGTAATCGACTTCGGCCTGGCAAAGCGCTTAGCGCCGTCAACTAATGAGACCCAGCTCATGCAAGCCGAGCTGACCCGCCCCGGCACCACGCTCGGCACCATCGAATACATGTCTCCCGAGCAGGCGCGCGGCGACGAGGTGGACGCGCGCACCGATATCTGGAGCTTCGGCATCATTCTCTACGAAATGCTCGCGGGGCACAGGCCCTTTGAAGGCCCAACCGCGAACCACGTTCTGGTGGCCATCCAGGATCAACCCCTGCCGGCGCTTCCTGCCGTCAAAACTTTCCCGCCCGGCGTGCAGGAGATTCTCCGCATTGCGCTGGCCAAGAAACCCACCGACCGTTACCATTCCGCCGCCGATATGTTGCAAGCGCTCCAGACCGCCAGTGGCGATACACATTCGGTTACTCACGTTCGCATCGCAGCGCCTCCCCGCCGAGTTAACCGTCGTGTGGAAGCGATTGTCGTTGCCTGCGTTCTCGCTCTGCTAATCGTTTCGCTGGGCGTATTTTTTTGGCGACGCGCGCGCGAGCCGCTCTGGCTTCGTCTTGAGCCTTTGCGTCAGCTCACGTTCAACGGCCGCACCCTGTTTGCCTCCATCTCTCCCGACGGCAAGTATCTCGCCTATAGCGTGGGTCAGGCAGAGGGGCAGCAGGCCCTCTATCTGAAGCAGCTGGATTCACCCGACGAGGAAGTCAAGATCCCCGCGCGGGAAATTCTGTATCGCGGTCTCACCTTCGACCCCGATAGTCAGAAGCTCTACGTCGTCGAAAAAGATGCCTCGCACATGGGCCGCCTGTATGCGATGCCGCTCTTCGGGCAACATCCTTCGGCGCCCATGCTGTTGCACATCGATGGTCCAGTGTCGTTCTCTCCGTCCGGCGATCAGTTCGCCTATGTGGACGTTCAGACTGCGGAACAAAGGCTGATGTTGGCCAACAGCGACGGCCAACACACGCGCGTGCTGCTGTCCCTCAATCGCGTCGTCATGCTCCTCCGGCCTGCCTGGTCGCCCGATGGAACGCGCATCGCGGTCATGCTGTTCCGTGAACATCCTCAAAGCACCGGGGAAGCCATTCTCGATCTCGTTAAGTTGGATGGGTCTGAATCGCGCCGCGTCATGCCCGGCTGGCAGCGAATCGGCCATTTGCGCTGGACCCCCGATGGGAAATCCATCCTGACCGACGTCGGCACTTCTGCCGAGCCAAACAAGACCCAGATCCATCAGGTGGCCGTCGAAACTGGCGTGGACCGTGTTCTCACAAACGACCTTGCCGCCTATACCGATATCAGCTTATCCGCCAACGCTGCCCAAATCACCGCCGTCAAAACGGATTCGAAGGCCAGCGTCTGGGTCTCGCGCCCGAACGATTTCACTCGCGGGGACACGGCGCCCGCGCAGGCCGAACGCCAGGCCTCTCTTTCCTGGGCCGATGCGCAACATCTCATCCTCGATTCGCGCCGCAATGGCTACCCCAACTTCGCGCTGCTCGATCTGGAGACGCAATCCTTCAGCGCTCTTACGAATGAGAAACACGTCGAGCAAAGCGCAGCCGCCGTGCCGGGCAGCGGTGGCAAAGCCATCGTCTTTGCGTCGAACCGCTCGGGCGAATTCCACATCTGGCGCTTTGATTCTGAAGCTAACAAAATGCAGCAGCTCACATTTGGCAGCAGCTATGACGAGCAGCCTTCCCTCTCGCCTGACGGAAAGTGGATTGTTTACGCCTCCTATGTTCAGGATCTGTCTCACCTCATGAAGGTGCCGGCTTCCGGCGGTCAGGTGGAGCAGATCGCCAGCTACTCCGCGCAGGACCCGCAAATCTCGCCCGACGGCAAGTGGATCGCTTGTTCTCTCCACGATCCCGCATCCGGCAAGTGGAGCGTTGCCGTCATCCCTTTCAACGGGTCCGCCGATCCGCGTGTCATCCCCGGCGCAAGCGCTCCCTTCCGTTGGTCCCCGGACAATTCTTCGCTCACCACCACACGAACAAACGCCAATGGAGTTTCGAACCTTTGGCGGATTCCACTGGATGGCGAGCCTCCCGTTCAACTGACCCAATTTGAGGACGAATCCATTCTTGCCCTTGCCTGGTCGCCCTTGGGTGACCGTATCGCTTGCTTGCGGGCCAACGTGGGAGCGGATGTCGCGCTTTTCAAAAATGCAAATTAACGTTACACTGGCTACTAAAGTGCTCCCCGATTTCTAGGAGATTCGCAGCCACAATGCCACAAGACAACCCCCATAACACGTTCTTACCGCTTCCGCCTGTTGGCGAAGCCCCCCCGATTTCCCTCGACGGTTCTGCTCCAACACTGGAAAAGCGAGACCCGGTCGAAGAAAAAGCGGCGGAAGACAAGGAAGTATAGTCATCGTCGTTCAGCGCGGTGTTGACGCCGAATAACCGCCCTGTAGCCCTCTCCAATTAAGGAGAGAAGCGGAACTCACCCTCTCGCCGTTAGAATGGAGATAATCCCCTATCTTCATGAATTTGCAAAACCTCCAAGATCGTAAACTGCGCTTGCGAGCGCTAGAAGACGCCCTGTCTACGCGCATTCTCGTCCTCGATGGCGCCATGGGCACCATGCTGCAGGATCGCGAGTTGACCGCGGCCGATTTCGGCGGCCCCACGCTGGAGGGTTGTAACGAGAACTTGGTTCTCACCCGCCCCGACGTCCTCCTCGACATCCATCGCGCCTACTTCAACGCCGGTTCCGACATTATCGAAACGGATACTTTCGGCAGCACTCGGTTAGTGCTGGCGGAGTTCGGCATTGCCGATCGCGCCTACGCTCTGAACTTCCGGGCGGCACAGTTGGCGCGCGAAGCTGCGGCTGCTGCGTCCACAACCTCGCGTCCGCGTTTTGTCGGCGGTTCAATGGGTCCCACCACCAAAGCCATTTCGGTGAGTGGCGGCGTCACTTTTCCGGAACTCGTGGAGAATTTTTACGAACAAGCCAAAGGCCTTGTAGATGGCGGCGCGGACATCCTGCTGCTGGAAACCCAGAACGACACGCGCACCATCAAGGCCGGCCTGCTCGCGATTGACCGCTTGACTCGTGAGCTGAATTTTCGCATTCCAACCATCGTTTCCGGGACCATCGAAGCCACCGGAACCATGCTGGCCGGGCAGACCGCTGACGCGTTTTACGTCTCTACCGCGCATGCCCCGCTACTCGCCATCGGTCTCAATTGCGCCACTGGCCCCGAGTTCATGACGGACCACATCCGCTCCCTGCATGAGCTCTCCACCACGCGCATTTCGTGTTATCCGAACGCCGGCTTGCCGAATGAAGAAGGCCAGTATCTCGAAACGCCCACCAGCCTCGCTGCCCAACTCGAGCGCTTTGTCGATCACGGCTGGCTCAACATGGTCGGCGGATGTTGCGGCACGCGCCCCGATCATATTCGCGCCATCGCTCAGATGGTTGAGGGCAAGCGCCCGCGCGCTCTGAAAAGCGCAACCCATCGAACCTATTTCTCCGGCATCGAAGTCGTCGAAGCCGAAGAAAGCGCCCGTCCCCTCATCGTCGGCGAGCGCACTAATGTCATCGGTTCGCGGCTCTTTAAGAACATGGTGGCGGAGGAGAAGTGGGAAGAAGCCACGGAAATCGCCCGCTGGCAGATTCGTAATGGCGCCCATATCGTTGACGTCTGTCTGCAGTCGAGCGACCGCGACGAGCTGAAAGATATCCCGTTCTTTTACGACAAGCTCATTCGCAAAATCAAAGCGCCCATGATGATCGACACCACCGATCCGCGCTCCATCGAGCTGTCGCTCACCTACTCGCAGGGCAAGAGCATCATCAACTCCATCAACCTCGAAGATGGCGAGGAAAAGTTTGAGCTTGTCTGCCCCTTGGCGCGTGCCTATGGCGCCGCTCTCGTGGTCGGCTGCATCGACGAAGATCCCTTGCAGGCGCAAGCTTTCACGCGTGAACGCAAACTCGCCGTCGCGCAGCGCTCAACCGATATCCTAACCACGAAATACGGCATCCCGCCTGAAGACATCATCATCGATCCGCTCGTGTTCCCCTGCGCCACGGGCGATGAAAACTACATCGGCGGTGCGGTCGAAACCATCGAAGCCATCCGCCTCATCAAAGACAACGTCCCGTTTGTCAAAACAGTTCTCGGCATCTCGAACATCTCATTCGGCCTGCCCGCTTCCGCCCGCGAAGTGGTGAACTCCGTTTTCCTCTACTACTGCACCAAGGCAGGGCTCGATCTCGCCATCGTCAACGCTGAAAAATTGGAGCGCTTCGCTTCCATCCCTGAAGAAGAACGCCGCCTTGCGGAAGCGCTGCTGTTCAACACGCCTCCGGTTAACGTGCCCATCGATCATCCCAATGCGCTGGTTCTCGAAACGCTGCCGGAAGATTGGCGCCAGCAATCGCGCGAACAAAAGATGGCCGTCAATCAATTTCACATCGTCGCCATCACGGAGCACTTCCGTGGCGCCGGCAAGAAAGAAAAAAAGAAGGCCGCCGATCTCCCTCTCGACGAGCGCCTCGCCAACTACATCATCGAAGGCACCAAAGACGGCCTCATTCTCGATCTCGATCGCAAGCGCGAGGAAGGCATGGGACCGCTCGACATCATCAACGGTCCGCTCATGGCCGGAATGACGGAAGTGGGGCGGCTGTTCAACAACAATGAGCTGATCGTCGCCGAAGTCCTGCAATCGGCCGAAGCCATGAAAACTGCCGTGAACCACCTGGAAGAGTTCATGGAAAAATCCGAGACAGCGGCGCGCGGCAAAATCATTCTCGCGACCGTCAAGGGCGACGTCCACGATATCGGCAAGAATCTGGTCGAAATCATTCTCAGCAACAACGGCTACCACGTGGTCAACCTCGGCATCAAAGTGCCGCCGGAGGAGTTGATCAAAGCCTACAAGCAGCACCACCCCGATGCCATCGGCCTCTCGGGTCTGCTGGTGAAGAGCACGCAACAGATGGTGATCACCGCCACCGATCTGAAAGACGCGAGCATCCACGTTCCATTGCTCGTGGGCGGCGCTGCACTCTCGGAGCGTTTCGCCAAAACGAAAATCGCGCCCGCCTACGAGTCAGCCGTTCTTTACGCCAAGGACGCGATGACCGGCTTGCGGCTCATGAATGAGGTAATGGATCCCGCCCAGCGCGACCGGGTTCTCTCGGAAAACACAACGCTTGTTGCGGCTGCGGAAACGCCTGCGCCCGCGCCTGTCCCAGTACCCTCGGGCGAGCAGCGCAGTCCCAAGGTTCACACGGAAATTCCTATCCCGGCTGCGCCTTATCTCGATCGCCGCCTGCGCGTCGTCCCCAACCTGGCCGATGTCTGGAGCTACATCAATCCGTTCATGCTCTTCGGCCGCCATCTTGGTTACAAGGGCAACTTCGAAAAACAGCTTGCCGCCCGCGATCCCAAGGCGCTCGAACTCTTCCACAACATGGAGGAAGTCAAGCGCGAAGCGGCCACCTTCATGAAGGCGCGCGCCGTCTGGCAATTCTTCGAAGTGGAGCGCGACGGCAACTCGCTTCACCTGTTCAATCCCGGCGGCTCATCTCCCATCGAGACGTTTGCATTTGGCCGCCAGGCGAAATCCGACGGTCTCAGTCTCAGCGATTTCGCTCTCGATCCGCAAGACGGCCGCCGCGATCACATCGTGTTGTTTGTCGTGACTTCCGGCGAAGGCGTGGTTGCCCACTCTGAGCAGGCAAAGGCAAACGGCGAATACTTCAAGGCCCACGCGCTGCAGGCCCTTGGCATCGAAACGGCTGAAGCATGCGCCGAATGGCTGCATCGCCGCATCCGCGAAGACTGGGGCTTCCCCGATTCGCCCTCACTTACCATGCAGGAACGTTTCACCTCCCGCTATCGCGGCAAGCGCTACAGCTTTGGTTACCCCGCCTGCCCGAACCTGGAAGATCAGACCAAGCTCTTTCGTCTCCTGCGCCCTGAAGACATCGGCGTTCAACTCACCGAAGGCTTCATGATGGACCCCGAAGCCAGCGTCTCCGCCCTCGTCTTCCATCACCCCGACTGCGTCTACTTCAGCGCCGCCGAGCAGCCCGAACCAGCCTACGTGTAGCCTAAATCAAGAGAGATGATCGACGTCAAGGAAGCAATCCGAATTGCCAAGGACAAGGCAAATGAAATGTTGGATGGGAGGGCGGCGTCGATAGAAGAAATTGAGCGGGATTTCTACAAAGATCGCGACGTCTGGAGCATCACCTTGGGCTTTCCTCGCGAGCTTTCCGAGGTCGCCTTAATCAATCGATTGGTCTCCGATGATCGCAGCTATAAGCGCTTCCTGATCGACGCACAAACAGGCGAATTTCTTGCGATGAAAATCCGCGAACTTGCTATGCAATGAAATTGGTAGGCCAAGTACGAGGTGGCTTGCTCATCGATACCAACTTGCTTGTTCTGTTCTGTGTCGGCACAATTAACCCCAAGCGAATTGAGACCTTCAAGCGAACTCGGCAGTACACCGTTGCTGATTTCCATCTCCTCCTCGACATAATCCGTCAGTCGCGGAGTTTGTATACAACTCCTCATGTGCTAAGCGAGGTCAGCAACCTCACTGACCTCAAAGGCGCGGAGCGACCTCTAGCCCGGAAGGTCCTCAAAGAAACCATCTCCAGTCTGCTCGAGACAGAACTTACGAGCCTGAAGGCATCAAACGACCCTTCGTATGAAGATCATGGCCTTGTCGATGCTGCGATCGTCGCCACCGCCCGAAGTCAGGGTTGCACAGTGCTCACCGACGATCTCGATCTGTACCTCAGGCTGCGCCGCGACCATCTTGAGTGCGCAATGTTTGCCCATTTGCGCGCTCGAATGCTAGGGCTCTAGTCCTTCCCCGTGATCCTCCTGATGAACGCCACTTCGTCTTCCTTATAAGGCTTTCCATCGGTCCGGAAAATATCGTGGAACCACACCGCCGGCGGCGCCGACACATACGGATGCTCCCACGAATCCCACGGGAAATACGTCTGGCTCTTGCCCTGCACAAATCCCCAGTTGATCGCCCCCACCTTGTATTGCTTCGCCACCGGCAGAATCGTTTCAAATGTGCTTTTCATGGGACGCGCCATGTATTCGGTACAAATGATCGGCCGGCCGTACTGCTGCAGCTCTTTCACGCGCGTCTCGAATTCGTTTGCATTGGCATAGTTGTGGAACGAAGTGATATCCGACAACTCCAGTTGTTCCTTGGCCATCGGCGCCAGCTTCGCCGGATCGGACCAGTCGCCCTGCCACACGCCGCTTGTGAGTGGTTGTTGTGGGTGCTCCTCACGCGCCCAGGCAAACGCTTGCGGCAGCAGCGCCAGCACCAACTCCGTCTTCTTCGGCGACTCCAATTCGTGGTAATTGCCGCCGCCTTCGTTGTCCGGCTCGTTCCAGATGTCCCACGCCAGCACCCGCCGATCTTTCCCAAACGCCGCCAACACCCCCTCTACATAGGCGCGCAATCGCGGATACTGCGCCGGGTCCTGCAACGCCTGCGTCCCCGGGCTTTGAACCCATCCGGAGTTATGGATCCCAGGCCTCGGCCCACGCTGTTTCCCCAAGTGCGGCACCGGGTCCCAACAAGAATCGAACAGCACCAGCACCGGCCTGATCTTGTGCTTATCGCAGATCGCCAAAAATTCATTAATCCGCTTTTTGAATCCCTCCGCATCCTGCTTCCATAGCAAGTCATGCAGGAACACCCGCATCGTGTTCATGCCCAGCGATTCCGCCCAGCCCAGTTCCTTGTCGATCTCCTTGGGATGAAATGTATCCGCCTGCCACATCTCGAGCTGGTTGATTGCATCCGCCGGCAGGTAATTGCTTCCCACCGGCCAAGGCTCGCCCGCGTACCACTGCTGCGCCTGCGCCTTGTCCCAACGAGCGCTCGCCGTCCCAGCCGTCTGCGGAATAGCCGGCAC
Organism: Terriglobia bacterium; assembly: GCA_963758445.1. Classification (GTDB taxonomy): domain Bacteria; phylum Acidobacteriota; class Terriglobia; order Bryobacterales; family Bryobacteraceae; genus Bog-105. The sequence continues at coordinate 10,833 of CAVWVR010000014.1, read as the reverse complement.
CACCGGCAGCAGACACGCAAAAAAGATCGCCCCTAACATACGCCGCATATGTGAACAGTATCATCGAGCGGCAGTATGATGTTTGAGTCTAAGTTGATTTCATGAAGAACCTCTTCACACTCTTTGCGCTTCTCTTGCTACAGGCTTCGGCTTCCTCCGATTTCACAGGTCATTGGCTCTCCCGCGTGCCACGCTCTAACGGCGAGTTCCGCGAGACCTCTCTCTGGCTCAAGGCCGACGGCGCTGCGCTCACCGGCTACATGTCGACAGCCGACGGCAACATTGCCATCGCGCACGGTAAGATCACCGGCAATAACATCTCGTTCGAAATTGTTCGCGACTCCTTCGGCGAAGAGCAAAAAACGGAATACACCGCCAGCTTCACGAATGAACAACTCGTCCTGCATAGTCAGCCGAACGGCCGTGAACTGACGTTCAAGCGTGTCTCCAGCGAAGCGCCGCAATCCATGCCGCCGAATCCCACGAAGATCTCACTGCCGGCCGCAAACGACGTCGCGTACAACGGCCTGGCCAAGACGCCGCCGATGGGCTGGAACAGTTGGAACAAATTTCAAAGCAAGGTCTCCGATAAATTGGTCCGCGAAATTGCCGACGCCATGGCGAGCAATGGCATGAAAGACGCCGGCTACGTCTACGTCAATATCGACGACACCTGGGAGGCTTCCCGCGATGCCGCCGGCAACATCCTGACTAACGAAAAGTTCCCCGACATGCAGGCGCTCGCCGCTTATGTCCACGGCAAAGGGCTGAAGCTCGGCATTTACTCGTCGCCCGGTCCAAAGACTTGCGCCGGCTACGAAGGCAGCTTCAAACACGAAGAGCAGGACGCGAAGACTTACGCTTCCTGGGGTATCGATTACCTCAAATACGATTGGTGCAGCGCCACCCAGGTGTACGACTATCACTCCATGCCCGCCGTTTACGCAAAAATGGGTGAAGCGCTGCTGCACAGTGGCCGCCCCATCGTCTACAGCCTCTGTCAGTACGGAGTATTCAAAGGCGCGACCTGGGGTCAGAGCGTGGGCGGCAATCTTTGGCGCACCACCGGCGACATCAATGATTCCTGGAAATCCATGTCGCACATCGGTTTCGATCTGCAACTCACTCTTGCCCAGTACGCCGGCCCCGGCCACTGGAACGATCCCGACATGCTCGAAGTCGGCAATGGCGGAATGACGAACAACGAGTACCGCACCCACATGAGCCTGTGGAGCCTGCTCGCGGCTCCGCTACTCGCCGGCAACGATCTGCGCAGCGTCTCGCCCGAGATTCTCGAAATGCTGACCAACAAGGAAGTGCTCGCCGTCGATCAGGATGCGCTCGGCAAACAGGCGCGCCGCGTCTCGAAGGATGGCGACCTCGAAGTCTGGGCGCGTCCTCTGTCCGGCGGCGCCTACGCGGCGGGCCTTTTCAATCGCGGCGACAATGCAGCCAAAGTCACTGCGCGTTGGAGCGACATCGGTCTCAATAAATCAGCTCGCGTTCGTGACCTCTGGGCCCACGCCGATCGCGGCAATATGTCAGATCAGTTCTCCGCCGACGTACCCTCCCACGGCGTGGTCCTGATCAGACTCGAGCCGTGAAAAATCCCGGACTATTGCTGCGTCATCTTCAACTCGCTGACCGTCGCGTCCGTATTGTGCGCGAATCGAAAGCCGTAAATCCCGCTCAACGATTTCAACTTGCCCGTTGTCACCAGCGCCGCGCGATCGTAACTGGCGACAACCGCTCCATTGATCGCGCACTCCACCTTGTCGCCTTTCACTGACATCGAAATCACCTGCATCACAGGTTGCCCCACAGCCGCGGCTTTGTGTACGGCATCGTTGGCATCGCCGCGCCGGCTGTTCATCTGAAATGCCTCAGGGCCAAAACCTCGCACGATAAATCGTCCATCCCCATACGCCGCGCAGTACAGATAGCTTTGCTCCGGTGTTCCCATATCATTCCCGGCAATGACGATGCCGTAGGGATGCGGATGCGAATTCAAGTTCATGTACTTCGGCTCGTTGAACGTCGCCGTCACGGTGTAGTTGCCCCGCGCCACATTGGCCGGGTTCCAATAGGTCACTGCCGGACCGGTGGTCACGTGGAACGTGTCCCCTTCTTTCGTCAACTTGGCATCGTTCAGCGTCAACCCGGTGTTTTCCCGGCTCGCGTCAATCTTGCCCGTCCATCCCGGCACCGAGATCCCGCCGCCCGAAACCGCCCGCGATGTCTCCTGTTCCTGTGCATGCACCAGCGCCGGCGCAAACGCTGCTGCGATGCTGAGAAGAAGTACTCTCTTGAAGCCCAAACGCATATTGTTTTCCTCGCGCCAATTATATGTCTTTTCTAGCCGAAGCCCGATCCTGGATCGAAGCCGCCCGCAGCATCGCTGTCCTCACAGGAGCCGGCATCTCAGCCGAAAGCGGCATCCCGACTTTCCGTGGCGCAACGGGTCTTTGGAAGCAATTCCGCCCGGAGGATCTAGCGACTCCGGGGGCCTTCGCCCGCGACCCGGAACTGATTTGGCAGTGGTACGACTGGCGCCGTAGTCTCATCCAACAGGCGCAGCCGAATGCCGGTCATCTCGCCCTCGCCGAGTTAGAACAACGCGCGCCCCGCTTTACCTTGATAACTCAGAACGTTGACGGTCTGCATCAGCGCGCCGGCAGCCGCAATGTTCTCGAGGTGCATGGCAGCATCTGGCTTCTTCGCTGCACCAAATGTCAGCGCCAGTGGCTCAACGAAACGGTTCCTCTAGCCTTGCCGCCCCGCTGTGAGTGCGGCGCGATGGCCCGTCCGGGGGTTGTCTGGTTCGGCGAAGCTCTGCCCGCTGAGATTTGGGACGCGGCAGAGCAAGCTACCGCTTCGTGCGACGTCTTCCTCGTTATCGGCACCTCCGCGATCGTTCACCCTGCGGCCGGACTAATCCACTTCGCGCGTGCGTCCGGCGCGAAGGTGGTTGAGCTCAACACCGAAACAACTGCGGTCTCAGCCGAAGTCGATTGTGCTCTCACCGGCCCCGCCGGCGAGATCCTTCCGCAGCTTTTGCGCGAGCGCTAGTCTTCTTCTTCGCTACACCCACATTGCGGGCCGCAAGGAGAAGCGCCTCTTCCAGCGCGGACTCAGTCACCTCCGCGAGTAGCACGCTCGTGCTCCCTTGACGCCCCCATGCACCGTTCACCGGAATGAATGCCTTCGGATACGCACGCACAAATTCGTCCTGTTGTTCGGGCGGTAGTTTCACCGTGCCCCAACGCTCATCCGGGTAATGCAACGTTGCAAAAATCTTACCGTTAATCCGGAAATCCGGGTGGCCCATATGGGAACTCTCGCTCGCTCCTTCAAGCGCGAGCGCCATCTTACGAAATTCTTCCTTTGTCACAAGCTCGCTAGCTCTGTCCGGATGCGCCGGCCGCCGCTACGTTGGGCAAGGCGGTCGCGATATACCACTTGTAGCCGAACGGATCTTGCACTCCCGACATCCGGTCACCATATGATTGGTCCGCTGGCTCGCGCAGACTCTTCGCTCCCGCCGTCAGAGCCTGCTTGTACATGGCGTCACAATCCTCTGTGTAGATGAGCAGGCTAATGGGCGATCCGCCATAATGCTCCACGCTGAATGCTTCCATCTGCGGCGCTTCGTCCGCCATCATGATCGTCGAGTCGCCAATTGTGATCTCCGCATGTCCGATGCGCCCATCCGGATTTGGCATGCGCATCTTCTCTTTTGCTCCAAACGCTTGCGTGTAAAAGCTGATGGCTGAGCTGCAGTCCTTCAGCATCAAATACGGTTGAACGCTGTGATACCCGTCCGGAATCGGTTTGGCTGTCACCATGGTTGGTCTCCTTGCACTCCAAATAGTACGCCTAAAAGGACGGCTTTGGATTGTAAGAAAATGACCCGCTCTGCCGGGTTCAAACCAGTGGAACGTGATTGAGGTGAGGCGTTGCCGAGGCGAGATAAGCGCTTGGCGTCAGCCCTGCGAACGAGCGAAAATCGTGGTTGAAGTGCGCTTGATCGTAGTACCCGCTATCGAGCGCAATTCGCGTCCAGTCGGCATCGCGTTTCCCGTGAACTGCCTGTAGGACTCGCTGGAATCTCTGCACTCGGCAAAACACTTTCGGTGTCAAACCGACTTGCCGGTGAAACAGTTCAATGAAGCGCCGCGGGCTCAACGCGATTGTTTGATTGACCGCACCTATCCGTCCGCCGTTGCGCGAACCCCGAAACTGTCCCAACGCATATGCTACTGCCGAATGCAGCTCCAGAGGCCTGGCGATTTGCTCAAGAAGACACTGCTCCAGCACCTTCAGCGTGCAATCCACATCACAGGCCTCCAGCAGCCGGTGGCGGATCTCATCTGCTCGTTTCGGCCACACATCCGAAAGATCGACCGAAGCTTCTTCCATCTCCGAAGCCGGCATCCGGAAAAACGGAAATGCTCCGCCGGGGAGGAACTGAATACCAGCGACGCGCTCCTCCTGCTGAGTGTCGATGGCGAAACATCCGGACCGCGCGCCGGAAAGCACCGAGAAACCATAGTCGCTGTACCGGCTCACGTCCTGCGCGTCGTAAATACGAATTCGCTCATCGCGCAAGTTGAAGATGACGGACGACTCGCCAGTCGGCAGCAGCCGTTCCTTCGAATGCGTCTGAGGCGCGCCCTCCGCGTACCAGAAGCACCGTACGAACGCGGACAGGGGCGGCCCCGGATAGTATCGGCGACTCTGCATTGCGCCTCGCCTTCACTGTACCGTCAGATACATGCTCAATTGTTGCTTCTCAATGCACTCATCGGATCTACTCGCGCCGCTCTACGTGCCGGATTCATCGTTGCCGCCACTGCTACAGCGAACAGACAAACGGTAGCTGCCACCAAGGTCGCCGGATCTCTTGGCGACACTTGAAACAATAGGGACGAAAGCAGCCGCGTCGTTGCCGCCGAAACAAGCATGCCGATGATCGCCCCGATGGCCGTCCACTTGATCGCATATCCCAACATCAACTGCGCGATCTCCGAAGGCGTCGCCCCCAGCGACATCCTGATCCCGATCTCTTGCGTTCTTTGCGCCGCCAGATAAGCCACTGTGCCGTAAAGTCCGATCGCCGCGAGTAGCAAACCCACCGCCGCAAATACAACCAGAATGAGCGTGTCGAAGCGCGGCCCCGCGGCAAGCTCTCCAAGCCTGCCCTGCATCGGCTGAATCTCGACCGGAATGGTCGTGTCCAGCCCGGCCATTTCACGCCGTATAATGGCCGCTACCGTGGCATCGGGAATATCGGTCCGGAGCACAATCGAAAGAGTCCGCTGCGCCACTGGGCCTGTACCGTTGACATAGACGTCATCCGGAACGTGGGTCCGCATTATGTAGTACTCCGGATTGTTCGAAACTGAGAGTCCCGTGTTCTTGACATCCGGCGCGACGCCAACCACCTCCACCGGAGCATTGTTCGCAATTTTGAGCTGCTGGCCAACCGGGTTCTGCCCTGCGAACAAGCGGTGCGCCAAAGATTCGCTCAAGATGCAGAGGTTCACCCCGCGCGCTCGATCCGACTCTTCAAAGCCGCGGCCCTCAAGCACAGGAATGTGCAGCGCTTCGAAATATTCCGGCGACACATAGCGCCACTCAACCAGTCCGCCTGTGCCGCCACGCCACGCTGGCCGTCCCACCACTTGGAGGGAAGAGAACGGTCGCGAACGCTCCCACCCCGCGGGAGGCAACGAATCGCTAAGACCCACCGCACGCACGCCCGCGATGGCTTGCAACCGTCGTTCCGTCTCGTTGAAGAACGCCACGCGCTCCTCGGGTTTTCGATAGCGGTTCGCAGGCAGCACTATCTGCGCAGTCAACACATGTTGCGTGTTCATGCCCAGCGGCTGTGTCTCTAAATTCCAGAGACTGCGCACCAGCAGGCCCGCGGCGGACACCAGCACGAGCGATATGGCAATCTGCGCTGCCATGAGCCCATTCTTCAGTGTGTTGCTGGCGCGCCGGGTAACGCCGCGCGAACCGCCCTGTGCCAGGCTGCTTTCACGATGAAACACGGGAGCCAACCCAAATGCCAGACCCGCCAAAATGGAGATTCCCAACGACATCCAAAGCACACGCCCGTCCAAAGTCGCATCCGCCAGATGAGGTATCGCGTCCCTGTCAGCAACTACCGCAAGATGCAGCAGCGCCGCGCTCAGAATGCACCCCGCTGCTCCACCCGCGATCGCCAGCAACACACTCTCCGTCAACAATTGACACAGCAGCCGAGACCTGCTGATTCCAAGCGCGCGCCGAATGCTCAATTCCGTCTCTCGCCCAGCGGTACGTGCCAATAGCAGGTTCGCGACATTTGCGCATGAGATCAACAGCACCGCCATCACCGCGCCCAGCAACGTCCATGCCGCTACCTTTGCCCACCCCATCTGCCGGTCACGCAAGGAACGGACCCGGAACTGCACCTCCTTTCGGAAAGGCGCTGGAACATAACGCAGCATCTCCTGAACATTTGGTTCCAACTGCGCCCGCGCAGCCTGGACCGTCACGCCGCTCTTCAATCGCCCAATCACCCGCAGCACGCGCGTCGCGTTATGTTGCCAGGCCGCCGGAGCGATCGTTTCCGGCGTCAGCAGGTCGGCGTGTTGCAGCGTGGGCAGTTCGAAGTCTGCGGGCATAACTCCAATAATCCGCGCCGGTGCGCCATCAAGTAGCAGCGTTCTGCCCACAATGTTTCGATCGGATGCAAATTGACTTCGCCATAGCCCTTGACTAAGAATTATTTTTCGCGGCGCACCCGGTCGCACGTCCTCGCGCGAAAAATCGTCTCCAAGTGCCGGACGTACCCCGAGTACTCTCAGGAAATTCCAATCCACCTCAGCGCAACGTTGCCGCAGCACGTTCGGATTACTGACGTCGCAATCTTCAACTCCGCTCCACGTAGTAACGGATTGAAACGGCGTGCTTGCGGCGCGCAAATCTTTGTAATCCGCGGCGAACAGGAATTCATCGTCAACCACATTCGCCAGCATGCCAAGCGATACCAATTGCTGCCCATCACGAAAAGGCAGCGGCCGGAACAGGATTCGATCCGTAACGCTGAACACCGCCGTCGTCGCGCCAATCCCCAGCGCTATCGCTAGCAACGCCGTTATCGTAAAGCCAGGCGACCGCCGATACATCCGCAAAGAAAACCGAAGGTCCTGCTTCAGAGCATCCAAAGGAAAGTGCATAGCCCTTGGCCAGTATACAGAATACTACATAGCCGCGACTGGTAAAAAAAGTGCCTCCCCGCTTGTAACCAATCCCGTTCCGCCCGGTATTGCAAACCAGAAGCGCTGCCACCAATCTGCTAACCACGCGCCGGTTCACGCGTATTTAGAGGAGACCTGAACGTGGCCGCCCGTCCCGGCGCCAAACGCAATCAACAAAATGACAAATTTGAAAGAATCACTTCGGCAACTTAGAAAAGCACCCGGATTCACCGCCACGGCCGTCATCACGCTTGCCTTGGGTATTGGCGCCACCACCGCCATCTTCACCCTTGTACATCAGGTGATGCTGAAGTCTCTGCCCGTCACCAGGCCCGAAGAACTCTGGCGCATCGGCGACAAAATCCGCTGCTGCAACTGGGGCGGCTACACGCAGGATAGCGATGGCGACTTTTCCCTCTTCTCCTACGAAGCCTACAAGAATTTCCGCAGCCACACGCCCGAGTTCGCCGACCTGGCCGCGCTGCAAGCCGGCAACGCACCACTCGGTGTCCGCCGCGCCGGATCGCAAGGCCCCGTCGACACCCGCAATGGCCAATACGTCTCCGGCAATTTCTTCCGCACCCTCGGCATCCATCCCTGGATCGGCCGCATGCTGACCGACGCTGACGATCAGCCCGGCGCGCCCCCTGTCGCTGTCATGAGCTACCACGTCTGGAGCGGTAAATACGGCTCCGATCCCTCCGTCGTGGGCGCCAGTTATCAGATCAACGGCCATCCTTTCATCGTCATCGGAGTCGCTCCGCCCGGCTTCTACGGCGCCAAGCTCTCCGGCTGGGGCATGCCCGATATGTGGATCCCCATCAACACCGAACCTTTGCTCGATGGCGAAGCCCAGCGCGTCAAACGCCCCAATACCAATTGGCTCGATCTCATCGGCCGCGTGCGTCCCGGCGTCAATCCAAAGTCGCTAGAAGCCAAGCTGCGCGTTGAGTTCCATGATTGGCTCGCAAGCCATGTGCCCGACATGGAGCCCGGCGAAAAGCAGACCTGGCGTCAGCAGACACTGCATCTGATCCCCGGCGGCGCCGGTGTCGCAGCCATGCGCGATCAATATGAGGATGGGTTGAAGCTGCTTCTCATCGCCGCCGCCTGTGTGCTGCTGGTCGCCTGCGGCAATCTCGCCAATCTCATGCTCGCCCGCGGCTTGAAGGAGCGCTCGCAAACCTCTCTGCGCGTCGCTCTCGGCGCCTCGCGCGGCCGCCTGGTCCGCAAAGCGCTGGTGGAATCCATCCTGCTCGCCATCGTCGGCGGCGTTCTCGGCATCGCAATCGCTTACGGGGGCAGCCAACTGATTCTCTTCCTCGCGTTCCACAATGGCGGCGGCCCCGCAAACTATATCCCAGTCGATGCGTCGCCGTCCTGGCCCGTTCTGCTCTTTACCCTCGCCGTCTCGGTGCTCACCGGAATATTTTTTGGTATCGCTCCCGCCTGGATGACTTCGCACGTCGATCCCGTGGAAGCTCTGCGCGGCAGCAACCGTTCCGTGCGCGGCGGCGGCTCCATCGCGCAAAAGTCACTTGTTATCGCGCAAGCCGCCATGTCGCTTGTTCTGCTCTCCGCCGCTGCTCTGCTCAGCCAGAGCCTGCGCAATCTCGAGCACCAGCATTTTGGTTTCGAAACGAAGGACCGCTATCTCGTCTCTATTAACCCAACGCTCGGCAACTACAAGCCCGAACAGATGGAGCTGTTCTTCCGCCGTGTCGACGAGCGCCTGCTGGGCGTACCCGGCGTGCGCATGGTCGCTCCCGTCTTATGCGCCCATGAGCGGCGATAGCTGGAACGAGGGCATTCGTATAGCAGGCCGCCCCGAACCCGGGCCCAAGGAAAACACCGGCGCCGGCTGGGCCCGTGTCATGCCCGGCTTCTTCGAAACTCTCGGCGCAAAAATTGTACAGGGCCGCTCTATCGAAGAACAGGACAACGCCACCGCTCGCCCTATTGCGGTCGTCAACGAAGCTTTCGTTCGCCGCTTCTTCAAAAACCAGAACCCAATCGGCCAGCACTTCGGCATGGACCGCATTCAATACGCCGGCAAATTTGAAATCGTAGGTGTTGTGCACGACATCCGCTATATGACCTGCAGGTACAAGGATCCGATCCATCCGATGTTCTGGCTGCCCGAAACGCAAAGCGTCAAATACGACGATCCGCAATTCAATACCTTCGACCTGTTCTCCCACTTCCTCTACAACATCGTCATCTGGGCCCCCGGTAATCCGCCCGCCGTCGAAGCCGAAGTGCGCAAAGCACTCGCCAGTGTCGATCCCGACCTGGTGGTCTACGGGGTCGATCCGTACCCGCAAATCCTGGCCGGTGATTTTCAGCAGGAGAATATGATCGCTACCCTTACCATGCTCTTCGGCGTGCTCGGCCTGGTTCTCGCCGCGGTGGGATTGTACGGCGTCATGGCCTACACTGTCGAACAGCGTACCAGCGAAATCGGCGTGCGTATGGCGCTTGGTGCCGACCGCGCCAGCGTCATCGGCATGGTCCTGCGCGGCGCTTTCTTCCAGATCGGCATCGGCCTGGGCCTCGGTATCCCGCTCGCCATCGCCGCCGGCCACCTCATGACCCGTCAACTCTTCGGCGTCTCTCCCTGGGATCCCCGTATGTTGGCTATTGCGACAGTGTTACTCTGCGCCGCCGCCCTGCTGGCCTCCTGGATCCCCGCCGGCCGCGCCGCCAGTGTCGAGCCCATGGTCGCCCTGCGCCTCGAATAGCTCCCGGACTGTTTTACACATTAGCTCTTCGCTACGCCACCTACCAAACGGCGATACAGTATTCATCATGTCTAATCGGGTCGCCTTGCGCGGCCAAAATGATTGACGAGTCCCGGTTGTCGCGCCTGCACTACGAACTGGTTCGAGGTCTGATCCAGCACGGCAGGTGTCCAACCAACTCCGAATTGGAGGACCGCTTGGGCGCTCTCCCGGAAGAGGTGGAACAGCAACTGCGCTCCCTCGCCGATATTCATGGTGTCGTGTTGCACCCCCATATTTGTGAGCCTTGGGTAGTACATCCGTTCTCACTGACGCCGACGATCAACTGGATTGAGAAGGCGAAAGCAAGCTGGTGGACTCCCTGCGTATGGTGCGCGTTAGGCGTAGCGGCGCTGGTGGGAGGGGATTGCTGCATTCATACGCGCTTTGGCGCAGAAGGCGAGGCGTTGATCATCCCGCTAACGAATGGGCAGCCTACCGGATTCGACGATATCTATGTGCACTTCGCAATTCCTCCGGCAAGAGCTTGGGAAAACGTACACCAACACTGCTCTATGGTGTTGCCCTTCCGTTCGCAGTACGACATCAATTCCTGGTGCAATCGACATCGACTGCCACGCGGCGAGGCAGTTCCTCTACCGCAAGTCGCGCAATTGGCCCAAAGCTGGTACGGCTCTCACGCAGACCGCCAGTGGCGCAAATGGACGATCTCGGAAGCCCAGGATATTTTCCGCCGAACAGGTCTACATTCTAGTTTTTGGGATCTCGGATCAAAAAACGGCAAATTCTGATATTCGTCCGCAAGATTGCAAGCCACCCCAAGGTCACTGGCCCGTTCCCAT
>CAVWVR010000013.1:0-29796 GCA_963758445.1 Terriglobia bacterium | reverse complement strand
GGGAAAGGCTTTGCCGTTACAAGCGAGTAATCTCGGAAACGGCGGTTGCACATCTACAACCAGCGAGTTTTTCGGACATGTGACGGATCGGCGTTCCGAAGCCGAAGACTTATCGTTCCGAATCCGACTCGACTTCATCGAACGCCGGTTCTGGGCATCTGATGGGTGGACGGCACAAATACTCTCGCTACGCGATCAATCGGCTTAATGACTCAGTCGTTAATCTATGTCGGATTCCCGTCAACTCGCGCTCTCAAGGAGTCGTTTGACCTTTGCGTCCAGATCTCGCGCGATTTTCAACGCTTCGGCATTTCCATACGGAGCTAGAAAGCTCGCCAGCTCGTCGTAGCTCAGGTGCACACCGTCTGGACGCTCATCAATCGGCATGGTCACGGGCGCATAGGACCCCGCATCCGGAACAAGCCGAGTCATCGATTGCATGATGAGCGGATTGCCCATGATCAGGCGCACGCTCTTGGGGTTCCCGTCGACTCCAGCTTTTGCGAGCACAGCACCATGATCAAGCCGCATGAACTCCATGAGGCCGACCTCGCTGACGCTGTCATGAACTACCTTCTGCATTTCCTCGTAGCCCCTTGCAGCGGTCATCTTTGCAGCAAATTCGATCATGTTGGGCCTGCCGATCGCTTCTTCCACGGACGCGACCACGACGTCAAAGAGTTTCGACGAGGTGATACTCCACCGTTGCATGTTAACTTGGCGAGTTGGCATCTTGGTTTTCCTCAGGCGCGACCCGACACCGCCGGAGCGATCGAACATCACCCCATGTATTGATGGAGAAATTCGCTCGTCCGCCCGTTGGCGAGTGTCGCAGCAGCAGCATCGTAATGCGCCCCGTTATGCCGCGCGAAGGCGTGATGCTGGCCTGGGTAGCTGTAGACTGTCGCGTTTGGATTATTGGCGAGCGCTTTCTTGATCAGGTCTTGCGCCGCCTTGGAAATGAACTCGTCCTCCTCTCCCAAATGCATGAGCAGAGGCGCGCGAAGATTGTCGACCTCGCCTAAGTATTTTTCGGTATCAGCGCCGTGATAGGCGACGGCGGCATCGACGTGGCAGCGCACGGCCGTCAGGAACGTCATCAAGGCGCCGAAGCAATAGCCTTGGACGGCGATCTTTCCAGTGCGGTCAGGCCGCTTGGCCACAGCGTCCAAGGTGTCTTTAATATCTCTGACACCGGAGTCACGATCATAGGCTTGATAAAGGCGAAGGCCGTGCTGCCAGTCAGTCTCCGAGTTGACGCTAAGGTCAACGCCCGGCTCCTGACGCCAGAATAGATCCGGCGCGACCGCCATAAAGCCTTGCTCTGCCAGTTCGTCGCAGGTCTTGCGGATGTCCGCGTTCACCCCGAACACTTCGTGCAGAACGACGACGGCGGGGGCCGGCAAAGCCGTGGGCCGCGCGATGTAGGCGCCAAACACGCCGTCTTGGCCTTCTATGGTGATGCGATCTTTCATTTGTGTTCTCCTCAGGTGATATTCATCCGTACCTCCGCCGATGTCGTCAAGATCGGCGGAGATCTATGTTAGAGCGGATCGGGCTCAGGCGGCGGGCACGAACTGCGCACGACGCGGTTGATCCAGACTGCAGGCTATCGATTGGCTGACGCAGAGGTGACAACCTCTTCAATGAGCGAGGTGGCAGCCTCTTCAATGAGCTTGGCTGCTTCCTTCGGGTGAGACATGTAGGCCACATGGCTGGAATTCACTTCGATCGTCTTGGCATTGGCGCGCTTCGCCATCATCCGCTCCTGGTCCGGATTGATCGATCGGTCTGCGGTGGCCACCATGTACCAGGTGGGCTTGGTCTTCCAGGCGGGGGACGTGACCTTGTGGGTGAACGCGTCGGTGGAGATCGGCACCTGCGAGATGGCCATGAAGGCCGCCTTATCTTTCGGAATGTCCGCTGCGAAGTCGGCCGCGAAATGTTCCTGTTCTATCCACCAGTTGCCGTTGCTGTCCGGCTTGAAGGCATTGGAGGCTTGCGGTAACGCTTGCTCGATCGACGCACAGCTCTCACCTTCATCGGGCGCAAATGCGGCAATATAGACAAGCGCCGCAACCTTTGGATGATTGCCGGCTTCGGTGATGACGGACCCGCCATAACTATGGCCCACCAGAACCACCGGCCCGTCCATGGCATCGATGGCCGCCTTCGTGTACTTTTGGTCATCGGCGTAGGAGGTCTCGGGGTGCTGCACCACCGACACCTTGTACCCATCATTCATAAGGATTTTCGCGACGGGTTCCCACCCGGAGCCATCGGCGAAAGCGCCGTGCACCAGAACCACGTTTCTAATATGCTCTTTCATGACTGTTTCTCCTTTTTTCCTTCGTTTCTTTTCACGCACATCAGCTTTCTTTAATCAGCCCTTCGTTCGACAAAAGACCCATTACGATGGTTCTTGAGGCTCTTTCGGCCGACCTCGTTCCTGCAGCATCCATTCCCTGATGTAACTTGAACAGTGCAGGATCGACACGCCTGCCGACTCACACGCATTCAGAAAACGAACCGCCTCGATATCCACGAGATCGACTTCCTGCAGATCCAACGTGACGCTTGGTCCGCTATGCTCGAGCTCCGACTTCAACTGATCAATTTGCTCAGATCGAAGCTGCCCACTCAAAAAGATCCGTATCTCGCGCTCGCCCGCAACCGATCTGATCTTCAGCGTCATGGATCTCCTGTCCTGAAGAACAGCAGTACGAATGCAATCGGCGAGCCATTCGCAACCCCTTGCAAACGATGGAAGTTAGAGTTGAGGGCAGTCCTTAAATTTCAGGAATCCTGTTCGATGAGGAAAACACGACGGGCCTCCAGAGGCCTTCGATGCGGATCAGTGAGCCCGTGGGGCTTCGAATCGATTTTTCTTAATCTTCAAACGCTTGATTTTGGAGTCGAGGGTCCGTGCCGGGAGACCGAGTTTAGCTGCCGCACCTTCGGGTCCCGAAACTCGGCCTTGGCTTTCTGCCAGCGCCGCTTCAATCATTTCCTTCTCCTGCCTTACGAGAACGATATTGAGCCGACGGGGTCTCACTGAGTTTGCTGGTTCTCGCTTCAGCCATGTCTCGTCCACGGCCAAAGTATCACCGTCGCTGAGAATCACGGCGCGCTCAATTATGTTCTGTAGTTCACGGACATTCCCCGGCCAGCTATATGCCTGGACCACTTTTAGGAATTTCTTGTCCATGGTTCTGAACTTCTTTCCAGCCCTCTTTCCAAAGCGATCGATGAAGTACTCAACCAGCAAGGGAATGTCAGCTACTCGTTCACGCAATGGCGGCATCTGAATTGGAACGACATTCAATCGGTACAGAAGGTCCTGGCGGAACTTGCCTTCGGCAACAAGCGCGTCCAAATCGCGATGCGTGGCTGCAACCACTCTCACGTCGATCGGAATGGCCCGGCTGCTGCCAACGCGTTCGATTTCACGTTCCTGCAGAACTCGCAACAGTGCAATCTGGATTTCCGCGGGCAAGTCGCCGACTTCGTCGAGAAAGATCGTGCCGCCGCTGGCCGATTCAAAACGTCCCATACGGCGTTGCATCGCACCTGTAAAGGCGCCTTTTTCGTGACCGAAGAGTTCCGACGCAATCAAAGACGGCGGAATGGCGGCGCAATTCACGCCCATGAACGCCCGTTCCGCACGCCTGGATCGCTTGTGGATGGCACGAGCTATTAATTCCTTGCCCGTACCGGTTTCGCCCAGAATCAAAACGGTGGAGTCGGAAGCGGCCACCTTCTCGACTTGGCGCAGCACCTTACGCAGCGCCTCCGAAGAGCCGACGATGTCCTCAAACATCGAATCACGATCGATTTGCTCTCGCAACGCCAGATTCTCATTGCGCGTCCTCTCTTCAGCCCGGACACGATCATCAATGTCGGTGCCCGTCGCGTACCAGCGAATCACCTGTCCTTCCTCGTTCCGGAAAGGCTGGTAACGAATCAGGAACCAGCGATATTGACCGTCTTTTCCCAAAGCGCGCTGCTCCAGTTGAAACGGGGCGCCCTGCGCGAGGGCAGACTTTCGGTATTCAGCCACCCTCTGGAGATCGTCCGGGTGGAAGATGCGCTCGCGAAAACCCGGCTTCGCAACCACATCCTCCATCGCAAGTCCGGTGTAGTCGAGCGTCGCGTGATTGGCATAAAGCGGAATACCGGCGGGATCTTGGACCACGATGGTCTGGGGAATAGCGTCCGTGATCCGGCGAAGTTCGCGCTCGTCCTCCCGCAACTTTGTTTCAGTTTGCTTGAGGTTTTCTATGTCCGTGCTGGTGCCGTACCACCTTACAATTTTTCCGCTTTCGTCCCGATAGGGCGCCATGCGAATCAGAAACCAACGATAGACTCTGTCACGGCCGCGAACACGAGCCTCAATCTCGCCCGGTTCTCCCGTGCCCAACTGCTCTTGCCATTTTTCCATCAGCGCCTTTAGGTCTTCCGGATGGAAAACAGCTTGCCAACCCCAACCATGCGATTCTTCCGGGGACAGGCCTGTGTACTCATGCCATTGTTTGTTGAGAAACTCGTTGGGGCCATCCGGCAGATTGCACCAGGCCATTGTGGGGATCGTATCGATCACTTGCCGGAGCCTGGCCTCGGATTTTTGGATCTGGTCAAGCGCATTTCTGAGCGCTTCCTGAGCCCGCTTTCCATCTTCGATGTCGGTGCCAGTTGCGTACCAACGTACGAGCTGTCCGTTTTCGTCCAGGAATGGGCTGTAGCGGATCAGGAACCACCGATATTTGCCGTCTTTCCCCAAAACCCGTTGCTCGTTTTCGAATCGAATCGTGCCGGAAAAACTCTTTTGCCGCTTATCCCGAAGCCTCTGCACATCCTCGTGATGGAATACGCGATCCTGAAAATCGTCGGCCTGCACTTCGTCCAAAGACAGCCCGGTGTACTCAAGTGCCTCACGGTTGGCATAAATGACTTTCCCATTCGGATTTAGAACCACGATGGTTTGTGGAATAAGATCAACGATTCGCCGCAGCTCTTCTCGCTCTTGACGGAGCTGGGCCTCAGTGCGCTCGCTATGCTCGGGTCGCGGTTCCGAAGGAGCGGCCTCTGCCATGTTCCGGATGTCCCTTGCAATTCTAACGGAGTCAACATTCGACTCGGTTGAAACCGCGCGCCGCTATCTAAAGCTCATCCAATGAGATTGGCTTTTGGCCCGGCACCACGGAGAAATAGATCCGCCCTGGTCGCCAAGGTTTTAGTAATCGAGGTTTCGGAGGCACCGGACCAAGTGCGCCTGGACCTGGAGCCAAAAAGAGGGCATCCGGGGTCTTAATCTTCGCGCTTATAGTAACGCGACCGTTTTTATGGAAACGTCTGCGTGGTTGAGGTCTGGCCTGCCGAATTGCCAAGAGTGACCGCGACCGACCCTACCTGGGTAGCTACGCCACTAACAACGAACGTTGCTTGTAATCCGAAAGCGCCGCCGACTGTGCTTTGGGTGAAGAACCAGGTGTGGAACTGGCTGGAGGCATTGACTGCGACCGCGGTCGGTGTCAGCACCTGCCCGGTTGTCCCGTAGAAGATAAACGAAAGCGCGCCCGCGCTGTAGGTGTTGTCATATCCATCCAGCGTCACGGTTAGATTGACGCCTTGCGAAACAGCTGTTCCGGACGTAATCTGCACCTGTGCCGGCGCGATGGTAAATGTTTTTGTCACTGCCGCCTGATTCGGAAACTGCACCGTGAAGGTGATGGTCCCGGCCGTTGTGCCCGTTTGAAAGGTCAACGCGGACTGGCCGTTGTAGGCTGCCGACTGAGCGCCGCTTGCCACCGTCACTTGCAACTCCCGGCCGCTTGTCGCGACGAATTCAATTGCAGGATCGTCCGTGATGTTCGCCACCGACGGCGCGAACTGCATCTTCAGTGTTCCGATCTCCGCAGTGGGAGTCGCTCCCGAGAGTTGCACCGTCACATGCGCCTGCTGTTGACTCAACAGCGGGCTTTGATCCACTGTGATGCTGGCCGTCGGCAGCGAAGACGTGATGCTTTGTGCGGTCAGGTTGAAGGATCTGCTTCCGATCAGGAGCGTTCCCGTATAAGCGCCCGTCGTCGCACCGGAAAAAGTCACGCTGAAGGTGGTCGATGCACCGGGGCTAATACTCAAGGGAGCGGGATTCGCTCCCGACATAGCGAAGCCGGTTCCTGCGACTGATATGGAAGGCACTGAAACGGGGCCGATTGTGGTTGCCGGATTCGTCACGGTAAAGAGCAGAACCGCGTTCGTGCCGCTGCCGGATATCGTTGTTCCGAAGTTGATGGGACTGCCAGCTTGTGCGGCCAAGTTTACGCCGGTCGAGTCTGTATATGTAATCACGAGCGAGCTGATGTCTCCGATAACACTCGCGACGCCTGCGCCCTGCAGGATGAACAATTCTCCAGCTACCATCAGGTCGGCTTGTTGAGTGGTCGTATTTCCGGGGGCGAACGTGATCGTAAACGTCCCTGAAGATCCAGCGGCGATGGACGCCGGCAGCGTGCCCAGCGAAAAGCCGCTGCTCGGATTGTTCGTCGCAGTGTTCAGAGCGACAATCTGCTGCGGGTTGATACTGCTGGTCCCGGCATTCACGAGCGTGAACGTGACCGCCAGCGACGACGTTGTACGTATGCTCCCGAAATTGATCGCAGTCGTTTCATCCGGCTGAAGAATGCTTCCATCGCAGCGGACGACTGTCGACACGCTGGTGCAACTCAATCCTAGTTGGGTTGCTGTGCCATTTCCTGCGAGCGTCGCCATATTCACGGGAACCGTTCCTCCAGTGCCGATCTGCGCGCTGGCACTGATGGCGCCAGTAGTCAGGGGAACGAAATAGATATGAAAGAACTGTCCCTCGTTGGGAGCCAATGACAACCCAAACGGGAGATCGCTGGTGAAGTTATTGTTCTGCTGTGTCCCGCTCACGAAGCCAATGGAGTTGATGGCGGTAGAAGCTACGGAACTGTTGACGACTCGTACACCTATCACGCTTGAACTTCCCACTGGCGTGTTGGGAAAGGTGTATGTAGCCGGGAAGCTTTGCAAGCTGGAAACCGGTTGCTGTCCGCCGGAATTATCCAGATAGAAGGCTAGCGACGAGGTGCTCTGTGCCTGCAAACCCGCGCACAGCAAAAGCCCTAGTAATAAGGTCCTCACTTTGTGCCTGCTGGCGCGATTGCTGTGGGAACAGCCGGGACTTCCGACAAACGCAACGGTCCAGCGCTCGAATGAAGTACCCACATGCTGTGATTCGCGGCGGATGTTACCAGCGTCCAATTGGAAGAAATGCGATCGAAGGAGAAGGGTGCGCCGCCTGGGGCAATCGATCGCAGCGCGCCATCAGGCGAAGCAACCCGGACACTGCTCCGGTCCTGGAACAGGATGTTCGAACCTAGCCATAACGCCGGGCCGGTGACGCCGGTAAGCGATTTCAAGGCGACAAGTTCACCTGTTTCGAGCGATACCGATGCCTGAAACACGGAAGAGTTCGGATCAGTGAGGAGAAGTTGCGCCAGCCCGCTGCTTACGACCCGAACGGCCGTTGCTACGAAGGAACGATCGATTCCGTTCACAGCCGTCGCGGCAAATGCCGATCCGGTCCAGTGCAAAAGAGATTGGCTCGACGGCAGCCAGGCTATGGCAGAACTTGCGGCGCCGTCTGCGTTCAGTAACGGATGCAGCTCTGTCGACTCATATTCGCCGAGTGCTACGAACGTTGTACTAACCAATTGGATACGGCCAGCGATTGCGACCAGTCCGACCTGATCGGAAAAGCTCGCTGCCTCATACAACCCGAGGCGTTGCGAATCGACGATCACGTTGTCGGGCAGGCCGTAGAGTGTTCTTACGCTTCCGTCACCCAGGCGCGCTATGCCGAGAGTGGGCGGTTTTACTTGCGCCGGCGTAACTGCCGCGGCGCCGAATGCAATCAAAATAGCGACTAGCGTACGGCTCATGTCATCAGCTCCCCGAAGGTTGTGGGGCTCAATGACTGGACCCTACGGAGAGGCCGCTGCTGGTTATTGAGACGGGGGAGGACGATGCACTCGATGACGAGCTTCCCTTGCCCTTCATGGCGAATGCCGCGCCGGCCCCCGCAGCCACGGCAACAACGGCGAGTATGTACCACTTCGCGTGGCTGGTGTGAGGCGCATCGGCTGCTGGGGTTTTTGAGACGGAAACCAACGGATCTGCCGCGTCAGGCGTTAGTTTGTTCGGACCTGGATCGGCCAACGCCGGCTGCGATGCAATCTGGCCAGGTTGTTTGGCCACGCGAGCCTCGGTCTTGGTCACCGAAACGGCCGGTTGAGAGACCACGGGAGCGGGAGCTATCGGCTGCGGCGCCGCGGGCGTTACCGATAGAGGGGCCACGGACGCCCGTAATGTCGTCTCAACCAGAATTCCGGTGTGTACCGTTCCTTTGGTAGCCGTAATGCGCAGCGCAACTGGACCTTCGGCAGCGCCCCAATGCACCTCCTCGATATTGGCGTGGCCCTGCGCGTCCGTATAAGCGACCGCTGCATGTGTGCCATCTCCGAAGGTTCCCGTAGCACCGCTATCGGGCAATCGGCACGTGACCGCAGCGCTCGCAACGGCAGCCCCCGAAGAATCGGTGACTTCGACACTCAGCGATTGCCTAGCGCCCGAATAGGCATCCTGTTGAAGGCTGTCGGCATTGAGCAAACGAATCTGCAAGCTGTCGGGCGCGGGCGCTTGAGCCCAGATGGGCGTGACCACCAGGGCGGAAGAAAGAACTATAGAAAGAATGGAAGAAGAAGAAAATGCTTTCATTGTGCGGCTCCATATCCGACCGGACTAGCCGGCCAGGCATGATCGCCGCGAGAGGCTAAATAAGTTGGATCAAGACAACTGTTACGTTATCCGGCCCACCCTTCTGCTTGGCGGCGTCGATAAGGTAGTGGCATTTCTCCGGCAGAGATTTCTCTGAATCGAGCGCTTCCAGCAACAAATTTTCATTAAGAACCCCGTGCAACCCGTCGGAACAGAGCAATACCTGGTCGCCGGTGTTCATTTCCAGCACCTGAGACTGAATGCGCAGGTCTTCCGCCGAGCCGACGGCCATCGTCAGGACGTGCCGCATAGGATGATTCTTAAGCGCTTCATCCGTCAAGCCGAGGCGCGCACCGACTTCCGCAACCCAGGTTTGATCCTGTGTGATGAGTGACAGCCCATCCTTAGAAAGAAAGTACGCGCGGCTGTCGCCCACGCTTGCCACCTGCAACTTGTTTTCGCCCAACTCACGCGCTACCAGCAGCGTGGTTCCCATGCCCTCCAGCTCGGGATTGTTCTTAGCGGCCTGACGCACGAACCAGTTTGCTTCGAGGAACGCCTCTTCGAGAGTATTCACGCCATCGCTCTGGGGCGCGCGCAGAAGGAACTCGTAGAGCACTTCAGCGCTTAGATGCGAGGCATATTCGCCGGCATTCGCACCACCCATGCCATCGGCAAGGATGAAAACGCCCTTTTCAGGGTCGTTAATAAAGTAGTCTTCGTTATTGGAGCGAACACAGCCCGGGTCGGACAGGCCGAAAGCCTCTAGCATAAGGCTCTCCGATTATAGCTATGGGCATTTCGTTCAAGCTTCGCGCCCGCTGGGCTGCTCGAATTTTTCCATATATAATTCCAACCAACATAGACTGGAGTCATTCTCATGCCTGATATACAGGTCACTGACCAATTGGACAAACCGGTGGAATCCGTCACGATTGACCCGGCGCATCCGTCCTCTCTTATCAAATATGCGCAGACGGAAGTGCTGCACCTAGCAGTTTTTCCCGATTTTCTGGAGCGCAAAGACCTCCTCCTCAGCCAAGCCGCAACGAAGCCCATTCAGTTTAAGGCTAAAGCCGCGAACAAGTTTCAGATCGGCAATAGTAAGCCGGAACTGTGCATCACGCCGGACCTCCAGGCCGTTATCGACGTTAACGCCACGCCCGGCAAGGAGAACACCGGGTATGTCGCGGTCGATTTCGAAGGCAAGCTCGACTACGGCGTAAGCGGTTCGGATGGAGACTTGACCTTCGGCCTGGAGGCCAGCAGCACGGCTAAGTTGCAGTACTCGAAAGCCTTCCCGCTCGGCTCCGGCGAGCTCACATTAGGCGCGGCGTTCGGGCAAACGTTATCCTCCTTTGTCATTCCAGCCAATCTTGCCGACGTGCAGTCGCTCTCGGTCAACGACAGCGCCACGGTGTCGGGTGAAGGCTCCCTAAAAGTCTCCAGTTCCGTGACAGTCAGCGTGATTCCGAATCCGCTGGCTTCGGTTGATCTGCCGCTCTCTGAGCTTCCGATGGGTAATCTGGCGTCGGGCTTCAGCAAGCTGTCCGCGACCGGTGGTCCAGCCTTCAAAGTCTCAGCTGATTTCATCATCAGAGGTTCCTATGAGGTGAAAGCGCGGCGTAAAGACGCGAACACCATTGAGCTCTCGTTTTCGCCCGGGCACGGCACCACGCTCGAAGCCGATTTTTCTGCCTCCGCGGGTATAGCCGCAAAGGTCGGCGGCGATGACCTGATCGCGGCTGTGATCGGAGCCATCAGCACAGATCCACCAAAGGACACGAAAGAGCTGGACAGTCTCAGCCCGTCCGAGCGCGACGCGCTGGCAGACGGGATAAAGCGCGGCCTGGACAGGAACCTGCAAGCGTGTGTCAGCGAAGTTCTCTCCGCGTCCACAGACGACAAGGCGACATTCCACTACGAGATTCAGCCGGCCAAATTGAGCGTTGACGCCAGTGTCGCCATTCAACACGCCCTGCGTGGGGACCTGAGGCAGCTGACCGCTATGGAAGCCAACATGCAGCACGGCGGGCTGGCTCCGGGAGTAACCCTGTTGCAAAGCGTGCTGTCGGAGACCTGCAAACGGAATGTGGCTTTCAAGCTAAACCTCCTTGGCATGCTCAACTATGTCTCCGTTTCGGACTTGATCCGGAACAGCGAAGTGCTGACAGACGACATCACCGGCGACGTCACCATCAAAGAAACGGTTACCGGCAACCGCATCTCCGCGCTTACCAACTTGCTGGACCGCCACAACGCGCTGCGTAAAGCGATGTTTGATTCGGTGGTGGCAACCACTTGCTACCGCGCCAGCAAAGCTGTCTCGATGCCAGGCGTCAACTGCGAGCAGGTGCATTTCGCCGTGGCTAATAACACGACTCGCCAAACGATGGGCAACTATTTGAACTGGTTCGTAGCGCTTAACCTCCTTAGTGCGCCAGATAAACAAACATCTCTGACGAGCTTCGCCGGCGATGGCCAATCCACCTGCGTGCTGCGAACTTCCTTTGCCGATAACGACTGCACGGCGATGTTCTTCGACCAGAACGGGAAGCTGCATGAGACCCCGTTTTACGTGGAGATCGGCCGTCAGGCTCTTATGGCGCTGGTGGATGCGCAAGATAATCCCAACAACCAACTCCGAAAACAAATCTTGAGCGACGCTCTGTGGCCGCAAGCCCTCCAGATTGGCGCCAGCAACGAACTTGCTTCGCTGGTAGGCCTTAGTCCAAGCGATGCGCGTGTTGTGTATCTCACCGGCGATGTGGACGTCATCACTTCCTGGGCGCAGGCCATGTCGGAGGCGGGCACTCTCATTCAGCAGGTGCGAACGTTTGTGGGCGACGCCGACCCGGCAACACTGCTAAAGAACGCCGAGTTCAATAACAAGCGTGCCGCGCTGCAGAAGAAGCTCTCAGCCATGGTGAGAGCGAGCAAAGTACGTTTTGACCAACCCTGGGGCATGGTTTGCCTTTACCAGTCAGCCGGCGCGCCGCCCAGCGCTTACGGCAAGCTCACTGCCGGGAAATTCACTCTGGTGCGCGGGACGCAACGCACGCTTGCGGCAGGCGCGACGAGTTAGGTTATTGCGTCGGGGCGGAAGTTTAGAGCCGGCGAAAATGGCTGGGCGGGGCTCGGATTATTCTGCCTCCGTCCACATTTGCGCGCATTTGCGACATTTGCGCCTGGCTAGGGGATGAAGATGGAATCGAAGAGGCGGCGCATTCTGGTGTGGAGGGTGTCCAGCCCAGCTTCGAGGGTGTCGGTGAGGGGGGTATCGGCGGCCCAGCGGTGGACGAGGTCGCGGACCATTTCGCGTTCGGGAGTGTTGTTGGGAGGCAATTTTTCTTCGGCACGGCCGGTGACGATGCGGATGGCATGATCAAGGGCGCGGAAGAAGGTGGTTGCGCGCATGAGGAAATCGGCGTCGGCGCGTTCGAGATGGCCCATCTTTTCGACAATGTCGATGCGCTCAGGCGTATTCAGGCTCTTGAAGAAAATGCCGGCGCCTTTGAGGCGCAGATACATGAGGATGAAATCGGCGTCGTAAAAGCCGCCTTCGCCGGCTTTCAACGGGGTCGACTGGCCCTGCTCCTTTTGCAAGCGCATGCGCATCTGGCGCAGATCCTGACGCGAGCGCCCGCTTTGGCCATAACGGCGCCAGTCGACTTGCTGCAGATGTTGCTCTAAGAATTTGGTGGCGCGCTCGGTATCGCCGGCAAGCGCACGGGCCTTCATGTAGGCGATGCCTTCCCAGGCCTCGGCGCTAGTCGAGAAATAATCTACGTACTTCGATTCGGTTTGCACGAGCATGCCTTCGCGTCCATTCGGGCGCAGGCGCGTGTCAACCGACAGCACCGCACCTTCGCCTGAATAAGCGGTCAGGATGTCGAGCAGGTGTTCCGTGACCCGGGTCCAGAAGCGCGTGCGCACGGATTCCGAATCGGGAATGATGAATAGAAGATCGGCATCGGAGCTTAGATCAAACTCGCGCATGCCGAGGCGGCCGAGCGCGACGATCATCAGCTCGCTTTGCGGCTCGACAAAAGGATTCTTGGGTGTTGCGTGGTCGCGCGCGTGGGCGACGGCCTGTTCGCGCGCGATGCGATAGGCGCGGTTGATTAGGAATTCAGCCAAGCCCGAAGTTTTATCGAGAGTGCGAAAAACAGGCTCAGGCAGACAGACGCTGCCCACCTGAATGCGAAACATCTCGCGCCGGAAGAAGTGGCGCAAGCCGTCGATGTCGTTGAGAGGACCGGCCAGGGCTTCATAGGGCCAGGCCTGTTCGGGAAACTCAACGGCACGGCGAACATCTTCGAGCAGTTCCGGACGGCGCGCGAGTTGCTGAGACAAATAGGGACTGAGCTCAAACAAAGCCGTCACCGCTTCTGAGATCTGCGGCTGCTTATCGAGCAATTCGAGCAAGGAGGGCTGCTCCTGCAGGCGGTCCAGAAAAGCGGCGAAGGCTTGTTCACAGCGCGACAGACCGCGCCGGCGAAGTCTCGCAACGAGCTGCGGGGCGGTTCTGGCCAGCCCGTCGAAGAACCTCTCAAAGCCCGGAGGCGGGGGAGGTGGTTGAGATAACGGAGACGCAGGGGCGCTGTCCGTGACCGACACTGCATAAGACGGGGCTGAATAGTAGAGCGGCCGTTGCGCATGCACTATGCGCTCATAAATACCCTGCACGTTTTCGAGATGCTGATTCAGGTTTTGCAGTAAGGACGTGGACGGGCTCAGTTCCGAGCGCAAAGGCAGTTCGCCGGCGGGCATGCGGCGCGCGATGCGATCAAGGTCTTGCGGATTGGATGGTAGCGCGTGGGTCTGGCGGTCGTCTTCAATCTGCAGACGATGTTCAAGCTGGCGAAGAAATTGATAAGCGTTGACGAGGCGCGACCACTCGGTGTCCGAAAGCAGATCTTTTTCGCGCAGCCGCGAGAGCGCGAACAAAGTACTGCCGGAGCGGACCGAAGCTTCACGACTTCCATGCAGGCGCTGCATGCATTGAACGAGGAACTCAATATCGCGGATGCCGCCACGCGCGAGCTTCACATCGAGATCGTTCTTCTTCAGCTTGCGGCGCGCGATTTTTTCACTGATGCGCTCGCGGGCTTCGGACATTGCCTCGATGGTTGAGAAATCTATTGTGGTGCCGTAGATCAAGCTCTCGACTGAATGGAGCAGCGCCTCTCCGACGGTCTTGTCGCCAGCAGCCACACGCGCTTTGATGAGCATCTGCAGCTCCCAATCACGCGCTCGCCTGGCGTAGTATTCTTTGGCGGCGGCGAGCGGGATGCAGACATCGCCGAGAGTTCCTTCGGGGCGAAGACGCAGGTCGACACGATAGCACATGCCAGCCGCTGTGTAAGTGGAAAGCAGGTTCGTAAGCTGGTTCGCCACCTTCTTGAAAAATTCTTTGTTGGTGAGTGTGTGCGCGCCCGACGTTTCTCCGTTGTGGCTGTAGAGGAACATCAGGTCGATGTCGGAGCTGTAGTTCAGCTCGCGGCCGCCCAACTTCCCAAGCGCGAGGACGGTAAAGGTGGCTTGATCGTTAGCAGCGTGGTTGTCCGTGTGCTTAAGGGGACGCCCGTAGCGAGACTCGACCTCCTGAGAGACGGTGGTCAGAGCGCATTCGAGAATGGCGTCGGCCAACTCGGAGAGCTCTTGCGTGATTTCAGCGAGGGGAGCAAGACTGAGCGCATCGCGCACGACCAGGCGCAGGAGTTCTTTGCGACGGAACAGGGCGAGTTCGAACGCGGTCGGATTGGTAACGGCGCGCTGGCGCAGAAAGAAGGCGAGGTGTTCTTTGTAATCGGAGAAGGTGCGGGCGCGATGGATTTCGCCGATGCTCCAGATCCATTTGGGATGGCGAATGAGTTCGTCGGCAAGGAAGTGGCTGAAGTTGAAGATGGTGATCAGCCAGCGAAGGCGATCTTTGTCGCGGTGCAGTTCCTGCCAGATGCCGGGATGGCGAGTTGAGAACTCGTCGATGCGGCGAGTCAACTGCTGCGGATCGGGAACTGCCTGGGCGATGGTCATTGGTACTGCTGTGAGAGGTCGATGAGCTTGTGCTCACGACAGGATTGGTAAATGCCGAGAACGACTGAGAGCGCGCGATAACCTTCGATGCCGTTGACAAGGGGCTTGCGTTTCGAACGAATGGCGTCAGCAAAGTCCTGGAACTGACGTTCAAAAGAGGTCAAGGTAATCGCCATAGGATCGGATGAGCCGGAGGCCACATCGGATGCGATGGGCGCGGGATCGAGATGGTTCGCTGCTTCGTCGTCGAGCGCATCCCAGGCGGTGAGGCGATCGCCGGTGATGGTCGCGGAACCTTTTGTGCCGTGGATCTCAATACGTTCCGGATAGCCGGGCCAGATGGCGGTTGCTGCCTGGATAACGCCATTCGCGCCGGATTCGTAGGCGAGGAGCGCGTTCACGATATCTTCCGATTCGATTTTGTGCCGGGCGCCGAGCTGCCACATGCCGAAGACGGACGTGACGGGACCCATGAGATAGAGAAGGACGTCGACCTGGTGGATGGCCTGATTAATGAGCGCGCCGCCGCCTTCGGTTTGCCAACTGCCTTTGATTGGGCGCGAATAATATTCGTCGCTGCGGAACCATTTCACATAGGCGTCGGCTTGCAGGAGCTTGCCCAGGCGTCCGGCGGTGAGAGCGCGTTTGAGGAACATTGTCGAGTCGTCAAAGCGGTGTTGACTCACGACGCCGAATGGGATGCCAGCGGCGCGAGTGAGTTGGATCATCTGGCGGGCGTCATCGAGATTGGTGGCGATTGGCTTCTGGATTAAGACGGGGCGGCGCACTTGGGCGCAAACGCGCACGGGCTGCAGGTGGAAATCGGGGAAAGTGCAGACGTCGATGTAGTCGAGGCCGGGATAGCGGCACAGATCTTCGTAATCGGCAAAGAATTCGGCGCCCCAGCGGTCTGCGAATTCCCGGCCGCGAGATTCGGTTTTGTTGGAGCAAGCGACGAGTTCAAAGCCGATATTCTGGTAAGCCTGCGCGTGCTTGTTGGCGATAGCGCCGGTGCCTAGGATACCGACTTTCATTGTTAGTCTCTACGATCCCATGAAAACGTCCGGGCTGTGCTCACTGACGCGCTAAAGCGTGCCAGCGCCTGCTGGCAAGTTCGCTGGCTCCGTTTCCAGGTTAGCGGGTCGCAGGGGTTAGTAGTTCCAGCCTAGGGAGACTTGGTAGGAGCGGGGGCTGACGAAGTGAGTGCCGCTGAAGGTAGAGAGGAAATTGTAGAGCGAGTCTTCGTTCGAGATGTTCACGGCGGTGAACTTGAGAGTTGTCTTGAGCTTCTCTTTGCGGAAGAGGTTGTCGGTGCCGACGGAAGCATCGAAGAGATTGCGCGGAGCGATGCGCGGCGGGTTGTGGTCGGGATTGTAGGTGCCGGGAGCGGGAATGTTCAGACGCGTAGCGCCGTAGTTGGTGCTGCACGACGTGATGGCATGCACGACGGTGGCAACCTGATTGCCGCAATAGAAGCCGATGGCAGCCTGCTGATCGGCATCGAGCGCCAGGGCGTCAGAAAGGTCCGTGACAGCACCGGCCACTTCACCGCTGTCGTAACGCCATGTGAACGCGATCCAGGGACCGCTCTTGCCGTACTGGTAACGAAGGAAACTGGTTGTCTGAAACGCCTGGTCGTGATCAATTCGGAATGCACCGACATCCAATGGTGAATTGAAAATGAGACCGCCGTCTTCAGGTCCGAAGAAACGCGCGCGCGTATGGCCGAGCGTCATATAGGCCTGGAAGCCGTGGAGGTTGGAGGTAGAAAAGCGCGCTGAGACGCCATCGATTTTTGATAAGCGCCAGGAGATCGGAAACGCGAGCGATGTATTGAAAAGCGTATCGAAATCAAAGGCGTTCTTGGTGTACTTCCAGAAGTAACCGGCGTCGATTTGCAAATAGCGCTTGATGGCTTGTTGGAAACCAGTTGAATATTGGTTGCGATGTCCGGGGCGAAGCGCCTGCTGGCCGAAGGAACTGAAATTCGAGGAGAGGCCGCCGGTGCCGGTCGAACTGGAAATGAGTAGATTTTCGTTGTAAGGGGTCTCCATGGAACGCGTGTATGACGCGCGGAGCACCGTACCTGTTTTCTTGAACAAATAAGCCAGACCGATGCGCGGCTCGACGAGGGTGTCTTTGGAGAGACCGTCGTAATGATCGAAGCGCACGCCGATGCTGGGCGAGAAGTTCTTGATGGTCATCTGATCTTCGGCGTACACGGCTTGTTCGTTGACGTTGCCGCGATCGTGAAAATTGAAATAGGCGCCGCCGCGCGTGAGGTCGTAAGGAATCAGGCCAGGTGAGAGATTTGGATTTACCGTATAGCCGAGCGACCCGCATTGAGCGGTGTTGCGAAGGTTTGGATCGGTAACTGCCGACCCTGTCGAAGTGAGGCAAACCGGGTTGAATATGGGATCCGTGATGGCCAGCGAGTCGTTTTCCAGCAAGCGGTCTTGCATGATCTGCGTGCCAACTTTGACGTTGTTGATGCCATTCGCGTATGAAAGGTCGACGCGCGTGCCCCAGTTGGTGAGGTGACGATTTTGAGCGACAGTGGCAGGGGTGTCGTTGAAGGCGTCGCGGCTGGGATAGTAATTAATTCGATCCTGCCGGAAGTATGGATTGATGGTCAGCAGAGTACTGGGGGTGAATGTGTGCTGGTAACCGAGTGAGCCGCTTTCAGTGGTAGCCTGCTGGCGCTGGTCCTGCGACAACTGATCGTAGGTGTCGGGAATTTGGAACCAGTTGCGGGCCCAAAAGAGATCGAGATGAAGTGAGTCGCGGCTGCCAGGTTGGTAGTCGATGCGGTCGAACAGAGTCTCGTTATTGCCGATGTCGTGGAAGGGCTGGAACTCGGGGCTATCGAGAAATCGGCCGGAGCGATCGCCGTCGACCACCAGGAAATTGCCCCATTGACTACCTCCGATTCCGAAGGTGGCTTCTTCGCCGATGGTACCGAATGAGCCGTAATTCGCTTCGAAACTGGCGGTCGGTTTTTGACCAAGGCCCGAGCGCGTGATGGCATTCACAATCAGACCAGTTTTATCGCCATACTCGGCACCAGGCGCGGTGCTGTCCAATTCCATGGATTGAAAAGCGTTGGCGGGCAATTGGGTAGAGAAGACTTTATTCTGCTGGTCACTGATGGGCTGTCCATCGACGACATAAGTTGTTTCGCCGTGATCGCCTTGCGGGTGGAAGAAGCCGTTTGAATCCGCTACGACGCCGCCGGAGGTTAGCGTAATGGCGTCGCTGAGGCCCTGGCCGCTGGTGGCGACAGGAAGATTAGCCATTAAGCTCTGACTCACGTCGGTGTGTTCGGAGGGTACGTTCTCGAGGACTTCCGCGGAGGCGGAGACTTCAACGGTTTGAGACTCACCTGCCAACCCGAGCGCCGCCTTTATCTGAATGGGCACTTGCATATGAACGGGAACTTCCTGAGCGAAAGGCTGGAAACCAGCGGCGGACACTTGCAACCGGTATTGATTCATGGGGACGTTGGCAAAGCGGAAAGCGCCATCCGGGCCTGACTTCGCTGTTTTCTTGTAATCAGTGACCGCATTCGTGAGAGTGACTTCAGCGCCGGGAATGACCGCACCGCTGGGGTCAGTAACGACGCCCTGCACAGTGCCGGCGTTGCCGGTGGCTTGCGCAGCGGCGAGGAGCGCGTGCGGTAGCGCAAAGAGAAACGCAAAAAACGCCAGCCATCCTGCCGGCTTACAAAAATGAATCAAAATACAACTCCTTCATCCAAACTTGCTTAGAACAATAGACTGAGACCACCTAACGCGTACGGCGGCTCAGAGGTTTCATTAGGCGAGAGATGGGCGAGGAGGCGCACGGGGCGTTCGCGACGAGGGTTGAAATTCGAGCAGCCGGCCTGCCGACTGCACATTTGAACAGAGTGTTCGTGTTAGCGCCAGAGGTTTACCGGCATTTACATCGATGTTGACAACGCTGGCGCGATCGCTGACGTGGCAGATGAGACAGGTGTCCTGCTGGTTCGTACTGTGCTTATGAATCTGACCAGCGAAAATGTTAACGCAGAGGAACGAAAGGACAATAAATGCCAATGAGCGGACCAGAAACACGGCTCGGGGGACTTGCAATGGCACCTAAGTGAATTATAGCGACCCGCTTTCGCCGGGGAATACCGAAGGAACGATGGACGTTAAATATAACAAATGATGCAAAATATGTTTTGATGTGCTTTAATACTTTTCATGCTGTTTAGTAAAACTTCGAAAAAGACACGCAACGTGGCGGAGGAAACGACCGCTGCACCAGAAATGGCGGCATCGGGAGAAACTTCCAAACCGCGAACCACGAGGTCTTCCAAGTCGAAGAGTAGTGAATCAGTTACGGAGACAGGTTCAGTGAAACATCGCAAAGCAAGCACGAAGGCAGTGCCGGAGAATGTGGCTCCTAGCGCGGCTGCGGCCGAGCGCGCTGTAACGTCCGAAGACATCGCATTGCTGGCGCATTCCTACTGGGTTGCGCGGGGATACGCGCCAGGGTCGCCAGAGCAGGACTGGCTGCGCGCCGAGCGAGAGCTAAAAGCGAGCCGCTAAGTAACGCTAGTGCCTGGCCGAGTGTGCCGGGCAACCGAATATCACGCTTTTCCGTCCAACTCTGAGGAAGTGACCGCTTACGGCGGCTTGCTGTCTGTAATCTAGTAGTTGAGCCTCAAGAGTTAATGGACCAGCCTGTGCATGCGCCTGCCGCTATTCAAGCGGAACAGCCGAGGTCTGTCTTGTTGGCGACCCTGGCGTGGTTCCGCGACCTGATGCTTTCGGTGTTGATTGCGGTGCTGGTGATTTTGTTCCTTTACCGGCCAGTAAAGGTAGAGGGCACCAGCATGATGCCAACGCTGTTCGATCAGGAGCGGCTGTTCATCAACCAGTTCAGTTACAAGTTCGGGTTGGGCCAGATAGAACGCGGCGACACGGTGGTGTTCTGGGCGCCCGAAGATATTCGCGAATCTTATATCAAGCGAGTGATTGGACTGCCGGGCGATACAGTCGCGGTAGAAGACGGGTACGTCATTGTCAATGGCAAGAAACTGGTGGAGAATTACGTGCCGCCAGAATACCGGGATGACCGCAGCTATGCATCGCGCGTGGTTCCGGCAGACGAGTATTTTGTCCTGGGCGACCATCGCACGTCTTCGAACGACAGCCGGGCGTGGGGATTCGTACCGCGCAGCTACATTTACGGCAAAGCTGTCTTCGTTTTCTGGCCGCCGAACCGCGTAGGAACGGTTCACTAGACACGCGCGGTTCAACTCCGGCGATTCACAATCCAGAGGACCAGTGTCAGCACGACGCTGATAACTAAACACGTGACCCAGGGAAAGTAGACGGTGGTGTTTTTCGCGCGCCACGCTATGTCTCCGGGTAAACGGCCGAGCGGCAGACCCAACTTGCCGATCAGCAGAACGACTACGCCGAGTGCCAGTAGCGCCAGTCCTGCCAAAATCAACACTCGGCCTAGTTGCATAGCTACTTCCAGTTTGACGCGAGTGCTACGCGATGGGGAACTCGGGTTGCTACGATACACTGACCGCTGTAAACGTTCCTTCCTGTATGAGCGAAACAAACATTTATCCTCCAGGCCCGGAGTTTGCTTCACACGCGAATGTGAGCGGGATAGAAGCATATCGGGAGTTATATGAAAGCGCGCGGCGCGATCCGGCGCGATTTTGGGGAGACCTCGCCGAGAAAGAACTCTCCTGGTTTAATAAGCCCTCTACCGTTCTGGAATGGGACCCACCCTTCGCAAAATGGTTCTCCGAGGGGCGG
Source organism: Terriglobia bacterium (assembly GCA_963758445.1). Taxonomy (GTDB): domain Bacteria; phylum Acidobacteriota; class Terriglobia; order Bryobacterales; family Bryobacteraceae; genus Bog-105. Next base: position 9,151 of record CAVWVR010000013.1, on the reverse strand, counting down.
ATCAACGCTTGCTACAACTGCGTTGATCGGCATTTGACGGACGGCCGCAAGAACAAGCCGGCGATTGTGTGGGAGGGTGAACCGGGGGACCAGCGCACTATCACCTATGAAGAACTACACGCCCTGGTAGCGCGCTTTGGGAACGCGCTAAAGCATCTGGGCCTGAAGACCGGCGACCGGGCGGTCATCTATATGCCGATGATTCCGGAACTCGCGATTGGTGTGCTGGCATGCGCGCGGCTGGGGATTACGCATAGCGTCGTGTTCGGTGGGTTCTCCGCAGAAGCGCTGCGGGCGCGGATACAGGATCTGGATGCTCGGGTCGTGATTACGGCCGATGGCGGCTGGCGGCGAGGGAAAGAAGTTCGTTTGAAGCCGGCAGTGGATGAAGCATTGGAAGGACTGCCGCACGTGCGGGACGTTGTGGTGTGCCGCCGCACGGGATCTGCGATAGAAATGAAGCACGGCCGGGATGTATGGTGGCATGAAGCCGAAGCTGCCGCGGCAGCGGACCCACAATTTGGCGCTGCTTGCGAGGCGGTTGAGCTGGATGCGGAGCATCCGCTGTTTGTGCTGTACACGTCGGGCACGACCGGCAAGCCGAAGGGCATCCTGCACACAACCGCCGGATACTTGTTGCAGACAACGATGACCATGAAGTGGGTCTTCGATCTGAAAGATAGCGACGTGTATTGGTGTACGGCGGACATCGGATGGGTGACAGGACACAGTTACATCGTCTATGGGCCGCTCTCGGCGGGCGCCACGGTGCTGATGTACGAAGGCGCCCCCGATTACCCGGCGTACGACCGGTTCTGGGACATTGTGCAGAAGTACGGCGTCACGATTTTCTATAGCTCGCCGACTGCGATCCGCGCGCTTATCCGGCAAGGGAACAAATGGCCGGACGCGCATGATCTTTCGAGTTTGCGGTTGTTGGGTTCGGTGGGCGAACCGATCAATCCCGCGGCTTGGGAGTGGTACCACCGGGTGATCGGGAAAGAGCGATGCCCGATCGTAGACACCTGGTGGCAGACGGAGACCGGCGCGATCATGATTGCGCCGACACCGGGCGCGGTTGCGCTGAAGCCGGGTTCTGCGACGTTGCCGCTGCCGGGGATTCTGCCTGACATTGTGGATGCGCAGGGCGAACCGGTGGGCGACAACAAAGAAGGCTATTTGATCATTCGGAATCCATGGCCGAGCATGGCGCGTACGATTTGGGGCGATCCGGACCGTTACAAGGAACAGTATTGGTCGCGCGTGCCCGGCGCTTACTTTACGGGCGATGCGGCGCGACGGGATAGCGACGGATATTACTGGGTGTTGGGGCGCGTGGACGATGTGATGAACGTCAGCGGACACCGCCTCAGCACGATGGAAGTGGAATCGGCGCTGGTTCATCATCACGCGGTTGCGGAGGCGGCAGTGGTGGCCAAACCGCACGAGATCACCGGGCAGGCCGTGTGTGCGTTTGTGACGCTTAAGAAAGGCGACTACAACACGGAAACGCTGGGGCAGGAGCTACGCCAGTGGGTTGCGCATGAGATTGGCGCGTTCGCCCGCCCGGACGAGATCCGATTTGCGGATGCGCTGCCAAAGACGCGCAGCGGGAAGATTATGCGACGGCTGCTAAGAGAGATTGTGACGTCGAATTCGGTTACGGGCGATGTGACGACGCTGGAAGATATGAGCGTGGTAACGACGTTAGCGGCGCAGCATGATGAAGAGTAGAGCGGAGAAGGTCAAAGCAAACGGCGCTTATGGCCTTCCGGGAATTCCCAACTGAGGTCGGCAGCGATGCCAACCTCGTGACCTGAAAAGAATCGCCGCAGCGCACGCGGAGGGTTAAGAGTCGCGAAAGAGCGCGTGGAAACCTTCCTGCTCAAAATGTTTGTCGTTGGTCAATACCTCGGTCAAACCTTCTCGTCGCATGGTCTGCATGGAAATACAGTCGGTGAGGCTGTAGCCCTTATCGGGACGGCTGGCGTAAAAGATCGAGACCGGAGAGGAACGATTCACGGGTCTGCGGGATCACGTAAACACTAGGATCGAGCAATATTTGCTGAACGTTTTTGGCGGTCTTGCGGCGCACATATTCAGAGGCCGCGCTGAAGAACGTCAAGTACTCAGTCAAAACCTCATCAATCGTCACAATGTCGTCTGTGACCTGATTCGCCCGTTCGTAAGCTGCCTCTGTGGGAGAGGTCAGAGCAATCCAGTAAAACATGTCGGCAAAAACCGGCTTCACTGCGCTCTCTTGGGGACACCATAGATGTAATGGTCGTGTTGGCTGGCTCCGTCACTGGGAAGAGCGGCTAGGTCTTCTGGTGGAACATCGCGCATATTGTCACGGATCACTTCAGAAATATGTCTCCGCCTGCTGACGGTCTGGATGTCCTGTTCCAGAACACGTCGCGCATATTGTTCGGCAGAGACGCCCTGCGCTTGCGCCTTCGCCGTAAGCGCCGCAACCTGATCGTCTGCCAGATCAATGTTCAATGTCATTTGGGAGAAGCTCCTTGTGTCCTGTTCCCAGCGTAACGAACGATACGCCGGATTGCCACCGATGGCAAGAAAGACGGCCCGGAGAGCGGGGCAGGGAAGGGGGCCGGATTACTACAACATAAAGGACGTTATGTTGTACTACTTTTGACAGGATGTGGTAGCGTCGTTTCATGGCCGGGAAAAAACAGAAAGGGCGGGCCGCGTGGCTCGTGACGCGGCATTGGGTTGCCGATCAGCCCAGACGAGAAATCGTCGCCATCTTGAACCCTCGGATTGGCGGGGGCCGGGTTCGTGAATTTGTCGAGCTGCTTCACCTGACGAGTGACTTCACACTCGACGAGCAGGCGTCGATGCAGTGGCCTCGGCATGGGTGCATTCCGTACTGTGCCCATTTCGGGCAAACAACAAAAGGCGAGCCGTGGGCTGGTGAGGTTTTGTGCGGGAACGATCCTTATCTGCGGGCGCGATTGGTTGACGATCTGATCGTGGAACGCAATACGGACGGCAAGGAAACGGCGGTGTGGAAAGATCGCCCACGCTCGCAAGCCGGTTTCCCGGAGACAAAAGCCAATGCCTGAACTCGCTGTCATCAAGACTTCAGCAGCGCCGGAATTACCGGCGCTGATTGACAGGGCAGGGAAACCAGCTTCATTACGTTTCCTCGAATTCTTTACCGTCAACATCCGCAACAAGAACACGCGCAAAGCCTACGCTCGCGCTGCCGCTGCGTTCCTGCACTGGTGCGAAGCGAAGGGCATTGATCGGCTGCAGGATGTCCAGCCGGTGCATGTTGCTGGCTATGTCGAGCAGCTAGGCCGCGAAATGTCGCCGCCTTCGGTCAAGCAGCATCTTGCCTGCATCCGCATGCTGTTCGACTGGCTGGTCACGGGCCAGGTGATGCCGTCCAACCCGGCGCATGCTGTCCGGGGACCGCGTCATTCAGTCAGCAAAGGATCAACGCCCGTGCTGTCCTCCGAGGAAGCAACCGCGCTGCTCAAAGACATGGATGTGTCAACCGTCGTCGGCCTGCGGGATCGTGCGCTGATTGCGGTGATGACCTACACCTTTGCCCGTGTCGGCGCTGTCGTCGCGCTCAATGTCGAAGATTATTATCCGCAGAAAAAACGCTGGTGGCTTCGACTGCGCGAGAAAAACGGCAAGGTCAATGAAATGCCGTGTCACCACAAGCTTGAAGCCTACCTTGATGAATACATCAGCGCGGTGGACATTGCCGATGATCGCAAGGGGCCGCTGTTCCGCGCTGCGATCAGAAGAACCAAGACACTCAGCGATCATGCGATGTCGCGCACCGATGTCTGGTACATGGTGCGTCGCCGCGCCATCGATGCCGATATTGAAACGTCAATCGGCTGCCACACCTTCCGCGCTACCGGCATCACCGACTATCTGACCAACGGCGGCAAACTCGAAATCGCCCAGCGCATGGCCGGGCACTCGAATGCGAAGACAACAGGCTTGTATGATCGGCGCAATGATGACATCAGCGTCAGTGAAGTCGAGAAGGTGGGGATTTGAAAAAATTATGAACGAACAAAATCCTAACGCTCGATGCATTCAGATTGTGTTCTGTGACCCAAACGGTGAGAAACAAAATGGACCTTTGATTAAACCGTGTTGGGAACCGCTCCCTCAGATTGACGAAACAACGTGGAACAAAGATCGATGTATTCAGGAATTTCTTGCGCTTCTATATCGGCGGCCAGACGCTAACAGAAGAGACGCCGTGGTCCGCGCTCTGGACCACCTTGATTGTTGGCGGGATGCTTTGATGCAGATGTTTTCTGCCTCTGGCCGTGATCAAATTCTTGCCGACGCCCTACTGTCGCTTTGGACCACTTATGGCTTTTGTGTTGCAAAAACATTGAAAGGCTATCTGTCTCATCTCGCTGATTTATTTAAGCACCTGTTATCCCCCTATGTAGGACCGACCCTAACTCTTTATCGCGGAGAACTTCAGTCGCGCCATGAAAAGGGCCTCTACGGTCTATCGTGGACTCCCGATATTGAAGTTGCGACGATGTTCGCAAGTAGGCGACTATCCTTGGGTGATTCCCAAGCCGGATGATCTCAGGCTGGTCGCATTTAATGTGGGCACGTTCTCACGCAATGTGGGTTGACGCCCTGCCCTTGGTCGCACTTAATGTGAGCAGAAATGGGCGCTGTTCTCGGGCAGAACGATTTATGATCTCAAGCCGCTACAAGTAGTGATCCGTTATATACTTTGAATCGCCCTGACCTAGTGAATAGAAATGAACTTCTTCAAGAAGCCTTTTTGACAAACCTTCGAAACCGCGATCTGGTCACGACGGCGCGTCATTGATCCACGTTGCGGCCAAGGGGAAAAAGCAGAGATGAGCGACGTTTCGAAAGGAAGCCATGACAAACCCAAGCGATAGTTTAGGTCACAAATCCGGGGTAATCCTGTGTGTGGTGTCGCTGAGCAGCACTAGCTCGGCCGGACCGCTCATCGCGGCTGGACTAAGGAGCATATTTAGAGGCAGCTGGATTCCGTGCCTTCCTGCATTATTCGCTATCCCTGTTCTTCTGGCACAGCCGCCTCTCGGCACCCAGGATAACCATTGCAAAGTGCAGATCCGGGACGTTCGGGTACTGGCTTCCCAGATGCCCGCGATCAGCATACCAGGAATCGCGCCGGCCGATATTATGGCAGTTTCAGTAGTGGGAATCCCGATCGCAGTTTCGGGTGGCAATTCCAAAATGCTGATACAGCACCCCACTGGCTGCGGGATGCCCGACACGACGGCGGATCTCCCCAGCCACACTTGGAGACTTGACGTTCCGGCGGGTAGCCACTCGTCGATTACCGAATCGCCCGGGCTGATGATTCAGTTCAAGCCCGACGTTGTCGGGACTTATACCCTCCACCTGCTGGGCTGTCCGCCGACAAAGCCTTGCACGTTCAAGCTCATCACCGATTTCGGGCCCAACGGAACCCCAATTACAGACATGGTCACGCTGCCGACAAGAGAGGCTGCCCTATCATTTATAGCCAGAAAGGGGGTTCAAATTCCTCCCCTATTTCGACCCGCAGACTATCCTGTCGCGGCGACCTTGCAGCCCACGGATCCACAGCACTATGACCCGCCCCGCAAAATGTGCTCAGGGGAGGCGGGACTTGTTCTCGGCTCCCCAGAGTGGCTCACCACCACGACCTGGACGGGGCCCACGCCACCTTATGAGCTACTGGAGGGTCGAGTCTATGTGGGTAATATAGCCGGGGAAGATTTCCCCTTCAATCATAATTCCAACGACGTGGTTGCGAAGGTCGATGTCGATCCGCCATTCCGCCGCATCCTTATCGACGACACCGTCGAAGACAAGGGCCCGCTGCTGCCTTACGGCGGCATCGAGGTGGAGTGGGAGGATGGAGTGTTTCCGATAGGGTTTCGACCCGTGGCCGGCAACCGAATCAGTGTGCTGGGTTACCATGTGGTCGATTGCCAACATACGTTAACCACGGAGATACATCCGCCCATCGCGATGGCGGTGCACCGGCAAAGCGCAATCAAGCTACCGGCGACGTTTGCGCTCAATCTGCAAACCACCACTCCGTACGCCATTGGTTCGAATGTCATTGTGCCCGGTATCCTTACTGACGTGCTTGTCAACCTGAACGGTGGAGGCTTATTAGGCAATGGGTCGCGCGGCACTCATCAGCCGGTACAGACGCTGGTGGCGGGTCCGAATGGCCTGTCGGTTCCCGCTTTCACGGTTAATGTAAATCAGCCAACGACCGCCGAAGTCAAATTCAACTTTCGCGTGTATTTACCGCCAAGTCCGTATTACGTGCTTCAAAGGTACGGACTGACCCCTAGTTTCAAGCCGAACCTATATTGGAAAGAATACGCGAATCCCGAAATAGAGCCGCGTGATGGTTTCAATTTGAAACTGGAGGAATCCCAGACGGACGGGCCCAATCCGTACCTGCGTTTTTCCATGGACCTCTCCGCGCTAAAGACAGGAGACCGGGTGGGTAGGCGAATCGAAGCAGCCTGGGTCTACCCGGATCTCTCGGGAGCCAACTGGGGTCTGCAAAACATATCCATAAAGCTCGAGCAGTTGAAGGTGCTAGACACCGGCGACTTCACCTCAGGTGACTGGAGGCTATGGGCGACGTTATCCGGTTCGCGGACGCCGTGGATGAAACTGATCGACTGTAACGGGTGCATCGAACAAAAGACCTACACGCCCCAAAGCACCGGTATATGGCTCCCGGGAGCGCTGGCCGCGGACGGCACCTTGCCAGGCGCGGTGGCACGTTTTGGATTGGAGCCGGCGGACCAACTGCAGTTTACAGGCTACGACAGCGACGCTCTAGCGAGCGACGGTATCCCCCAGGTTTCCATTCCCATCGCTGGATCACAGAGTACCACTCAGTATACGGGCGAATGCCCGAGTTGCCCGTCATATTCGGTCCTGTATTCGGCCAGCGCCGTTCCGAACTCCGGGAGCGTAAGCCAAGCCACTATTAATTATTTACAGGGTTTGTTGGCGCATCCCGCGATCACCCAACTGGTTCATCCGGAGGCAGAGGGTGAACTATATGCTTTTGGCACGCCCTCCATCGCACGCAACAAGATCGTTTCCAAGCCGGAGGAAGATGGCGAGGCGGCGGCACTGGCACCGGGGAGGCTCAGCACAACGCTTCAGGCGACCGATGTGGAAGTCTTCGCACAGCAACTGCGCAAAAGAATTCTGGCTCAGTATGGAAAAACCTCAACCGAGGCGAGCCGCCGTAAGCTGGTATTCCGCCTGCACCAGATCAAGGCTTCCCTTGCGCCGGCAATTTATCAGAAGTATCTTTGCGATTTGGAGACAGGGAAACCGTGCGTGCAACAATAGCCGAGCCTTCCAGTAGCGCGAGGCAGCGGAAAGGCGGGCTCAACTGTGAGGAACTTGCCGAAAGCCGGCGATGGAACTATTAATCGTGGTGGTCTTAGCCTGATCACCACGACGCCGGGTGATTTTCCACTTACATATTCATGCTCCGGCGGGTAGCAATTGTTATTGGGCGAGCCAAGCCAACGTTGAACTGAATGTTCTGGCAATGTGCGAACTCACGTTGCGCGTGTGCCTCGGTGAACAAGCCATCCGTAAAAGGTAATTTGGGTGTAGCTGAATGCAAGGGCCGAGGGGTCTGCAAGCTCTGCCCTCGACCGACCATCTCGGGCGAGATTCCAGTTTCGTTTGGACCAGTTTAGGGGACTAGGTCACCAGGTGCACGTAACAACTTTGTCCTTTTCAGCTGAGCAGGTGCCGCCAGGGAATAGCTTTAACGTGAGGTCCGCAACTCTTTTTGCGTCTCCGTTGTGTTTGCCTGTGATCGTGACTTTGGTTCTGCTGGTTTCGGAGTTATCCCCGATCGTTCCGTCGACGCCCACGGTGACTTTGGCCGACGGGTCTGAATGTGCGCGCGCAAGGTCTTGTTGGAAGGCTTTGGCGCTGTGCAATGCCCTTACCAACTGGTGTGGTGCGTCTTCGGGCTTGTGATCAGTCATTTGTCTATCTCCTGTTGACGATGGTGCGACGTACCGAATATATCAGCTGACGGGATCCAAGTTTCGTTTGCTAAAACTCTTTTTAGCTGTCTCTAAACTTAAAAATCTACCGGCCAATTCGTGCCTTCACCAAAAGACAGCGAAGCGATTGAAAACAAAGGCGATTGGCAGGTAGATGCGTAATTAACTGGTCCAATCTGTGCACGCGCCTCATTTTATTGGACTTAGGTTGGCGCGGGCATCACGATTGGCCAGTTAATTAACCCTTTTGGGACGGGGTTAACACGGTCCTCAATCTTTAATATTGCGGTCGATGGTTAACGGTTTGTCGGGGTCGTACTCGAATAGCAGTTTGACCGGTTCGCGGACGGGCACTGGCTCTGCTTTTAACTTGCGAATTCGGTCGCGGGCCTCGGCGTAGCGGTCCATGCTTGCTGTCGATACGGGTGTCACCGGCGATGGGACCGTCTCGGTTTCACCGGCATACTCAGGCCAATCAGGTCTCTGACGTCTTTGCACGAAGCGGCGCAAAGTTTCATAGGCTACATCGACCTTGCATTTTTCGCGTAAGAGCTGCTGAATGCAACGTTGTTATCGAACAGAATGCGCAAGCCAGCCCTGCGTCTCTGCGAAGCGCAGTATGGTCCTTACATCCTCTTCGTTAATTCCGCCGAACTGTTCGAGAATCTCAGAGACGCTTAGGCCATCGTTGAAGTTCTCAACGATCGCGTCCGGTGTGAGTCGGACGCCGTGTACCGTTGGCGCACCGTGAAGTTTCTGGGGATCGCGTTCGACGATTGAGCACGCAGACCAGTCAACTGCCGTTAGCATTACATCTGCCTCGATGCCTTCAGTTTACTGATTGTCTTCACTAAATAGCTTTCCGGGATCACGCGTCCAGAAGTTCTACGGGGCGAAGCGGGTAATTCACGCTACCCAAGGTACTGAGTTCGTGACGGGAAATCTCGGATGCAGATCGCCGGCCATTGATCGAAGTACAGAGAATTGTAATGAACCAACCTGGCCTCACTGACGTTCGGTTGCTCTGTTTCCAGTATGGTTCGAACATCGGCTAGGGCAAGAGGACGATTAGCTCCAGTTGC
>CAVWVR010000012.1:0-913559 GCA_963758445.1 Terriglobia bacterium | reverse complement strand
TTCCCGGATCGGCGCATTTATTCGCGCTTGATCTGCCTCGCAATGCAGCGGACGAGCAGATCTGGTCCTTTGCAAAGTACAACGGATTCCACATTGTCACGACAGACGGGGACGATTACCCGCCGCTTGTAGAACGGTTTGGTCCGCCGCCAAAGGTTATCTTGCTGCAGAGCTGGCGTTATCCCACAAAATTCGCCGTCGCGCTAATTCGTTCAAAAGCCATCCTCATCGCCGACTTTGAGAACTCTGATCGGGGACTCCTGGTTCTACGCGCGTAACGTCAATTTGTCTTCGCCCCAATTCTCTGCGCAGTGGGTGAACGTTCGCGCCACGCCGAGCTTTTGAGCAACGAGGGGCCGGCCTCAATCAGCCGCGGCATTAACTCGAAAACATCGGTCGCAGTCCAAGCGCCGCCTGCACGCGTGAAATAGCCTTGCTGGTTTAAGTCGGAAGCGATCTCCGTGATGCGTTTTTCCCGGATGATCTCTTCCAGAATGAGAAGCAGAACCGTTGCTTCAAGCGGGTTCTCCTGCATCCTCCCGCCATCGGTGATCTGAAATCCGTAAGGAAGTGCTGCCTGCTCGTTCAGGATCTGCCCTGATTCGGTCGTCACATCGACATGGCTGGCATCGCGAACCCACTCGATGTTACCTAGTTTCCAGCCTTCGCCGAACCTCTTTGCGAAATACTCCAGAGTCAGTTCACCGGTGATTACATCGCGGATAGATTGCTTCACAAGAAAAACCTCCGGGGTGGACAAGGCAATTGAGCAGCCGTTCCATAGCACCATTTCTAACGGGTCGCCTTCATTCGGTGGCCGATTATGGGACCGGCCTGTGCGTTGAGGAAACAAGATGCATGAGGCGTTACGCTGAGGTGATGGAAGAGATCGCGCGCAACGTTGCAGTGATTCCTATGAGTCTCGCCAACGCTTATCTGGTTGGTGACACACAAGCCTGGGTGCTTGTCGACTCGGGTACGCCGGGCAACGAAGCAAGGATAAAGCAAGCGGTGGAGGCTCGGTTCGGCGCAGGCGCAAAGCCACGCGCTATCGTTCTGACGCATGGGCACTTTGACCACTCGGGCTCCGCTCCCGAGCTGGCCGAGATGTGGAACGTGAACGTCTATATACACCGGCTGGAATTGCCCTATGTCACAGGCAAAGCAACCTATCCTCCGATCGACGTGACCGCCCCCGGCGCGTTCTCATTTTTGGCGCGATTCTTTCCCTCGAAGGCGGTGAACCTTGGTAAGCGCGCCGTTGAATGGAATGGCGATCTCGCAAAGTTCAGCGTGCCTGGCTGGAAAGCGATTTACACGCCTGGTCATTCTCCAGGCCACTTTGCGTTTTTTCGCAGCGACGACGCCATTTTGTTGGCCGGTGATGCCATCACCACCATGAACATCGACAACATCGCCGACCTGATTACGCGCAAACAGGAAGTCTGCCGCCCGCCGGCCCCGGCTACTTGCGATTGGCAACAAGCTCACGAATCGGTCAAAAAACTCGCCGCTCTGAGGCCCTGGATTATCGCTGCCGGGCATGGTCAGCCCATGAAAGCCGCGGCTGGGGATCTGCAGCAGCTCGGGGAAAAATTCCCGATTCCTGAGCACGGCCGTTATGTGCACGAACCTGCACGCTTCGACGAAACCGGCGTGACGTATCTGCCCCCGAAGCCGCCCGACCGACTGGTGCGCGCCGGCGTTGGCCTGTCCGCTGCGGCGCTGGCGGCCGGCGTCGCCGCTATCCTGCTGCACAAGCCTGCTAAGCGTTAAACGTCTGCCCGTCTCCTATCCATTCCTGCTCTCGCTGCCGGAACGCGTAGTGCGTTCTTTAGGCGCGGTGTCAGGCGGTCTGCTGAAAGAGATCGGAACCGTCGTGCTGCCTGCTCGATTGCGCCGCACCTCGCTCTATAGAACTGCGGTCGAGATCACCCTGCGATTTCTGATTCAGGAAGTCGGCCAGGTGCCGAACATTTATCCGGCAGAAGGGCAACTCGCGCAGGAATTTCTCCTGCAGCGCGGCGCCAGCCATGGCATCGAGTTGCTGGGCCTGCTGACGATTCATGTCTCGCCCATCTGGATTCTTGCCGCGCTTGCGGATGCGGCCGGGGCGGGCAGCGAGTTGATCGAAGAGGTGTCACAAGCTCTGAAGGACGAAGGCTTGCTGGATGCGCACACGCGCTTTCAAACTGTCGATCAACTTCTCGACGGTCTGGAAAAGACCAGCGCGCATTTGGCCGACGCGCTGAATACGCCTCCACTCCACATCGCCGCGCTTCGCAGCGACTGGGCGAAGCTGAAGACGGAGTTGCCTGTTCTGCCGCGCAGCGCCTTGCCGTCGGCAGCTATGCTCCGCAGTCTCTGGCAGGATATGAAGAATTCCGCGAAATCGCAGAACCGTTCGGTCTTTGCGGTGTGTTCCGCCCTTGCACTTTCGTCCATGAGCGGTGTTCCCGCGAACTTAGTTTGGCTTTCCCGCGCGGCCCGTGTGGCTGCAACCCGAACGGGTTCGATGCTAGGCGAAGGACTTCTCGACCACTACAGATCGGCGCTCACTGAGATTTCCGCATCCGGATTTACAGCGTATTGGCATCGTCAGTTTCATCCCTATCTGCAGGCCGCCGCACAACAGTTCCAAATGGCAAGGCTCTCCACAACTGAGAAATGGCTTGCCCGCCGTTCTCAAAAATCGCCTTCGAAAAAAATTCAGAATACCTAGTCAAACGGCTGATGTGCGCCGCTAGTTGCGGCATCACAATGAAGCCATGAGTACAGCAAGTTCAGAACTCGCCGGGCTGTCGCAGTCATTTGTCGATCTGGTTGCAAAATCCGCATCCGGCGTTGTGGCCGTGAAAGCGGCGCCGTATCGCGTGGTGAGCGGCATTTGCGTTCGCGATGAAATATTCGCCGTCGCCGATCACTCGCTGCGCCGCGAAGACCGCGTGCCCGTTCATACTGCGGACGGCAACCATGCGGCGGCCACGATTCTCGGCCGCGATCCCGGCCTAGACCTCGCCTTTCTAAAAGCGGAAGGCCTGCGTTCGAAAGCGCTGGCTGCGGCCGATCCCGCATCGCTGAAAGCTGGCAGTCTTGCGGTTGTTGTCGGATTGACGCTCGACGTCGGACCTTCCGCCAGTATCGGAGTTCTTGGTGCCGTCGGTGGTTCACGTCGCACCTGGCGCGGCGGCACTCTCGATCATTTCTATCGGCTCGATGTGAACCTCTATCCATCGCAGTCCGGCGCGGCGGTTGTGAATCATGCAGGCGAGTTGATTGGCCTGGCGACGCCCGCGCTGCTGCGTCATTCCGCTATCGCGGTGCCGCTCACCACCATACATCGCGTACTCGACGAGTTACTGAAGACGGGGCGCATTCGCGAAGGCTATCTGGGCGTCGGGATGCAGCCGATTCCGATTCCCGCGGGCTTACGCGAAAAGACCGGCTTCAACTCCGAGTCTGGCCTGATCGTGTTGAACGTGGTGACGGGAACTCCCGCCGATGCAGCCGGTGTACAACTGGGCGACATCCTGATCGCCCTGGACGACAAGCCGATTTCGGATGTCGATGAATTGCAGGCAGTGCTTCGCGGCGATAACGTCGATCGCAGCCTGAAAGCCTTGTTCGTACGTGGCGGCGAGACTCTCGAAACACAACTCACAGTGTCCGAACGTCCCCGGAAAGCGAACTGACCAATGCCGATTCCGATACCGGGGCGCGCCGCGGAAGATCTTCGACGCGCCACTGTGCAAGTGCTAACCGGAAGCGGGCGGCAGCAGGGCAACGGCTCGGGAATTGTGCTGCCCGGTGAGCGCGTGCTCACTAACGCTCACGTCGTGCGCGGGCCGCGCACCAATATCGAATCGTGGGAAGGCCGCAGTCACGGCGCCACACTTTTAAAATCGGATGCGCGCCGCGATCTGGCGCTGCTCTCCGTTCCCGGCCTGCATGCGCCTACAGTTTCGCTCGGCGATTCCGATCGGCTCCGCCCGGGCACGCCCGTTTTCGCTGTCGGCAATCCACTTGGATTTGTCGGCGCTGTCTCAAGCGGCGCCATCTATTCCACGGGCCCGCTGCGCTCCATCAATGGCTTGCCTTGGGATCTCCACTGGATTCAGGCGGATATTCGCCTAGCGCCGGGCAACTCCGGTGGGCCACTGGCCACGCTTGATGGTCAAGTGGTAGGCGTAAATACAATGATCATCGCGGGCGGCCTATCGCTGGCAGTTCCGAGCCGTGCGGCGGAAGCATTTTTGAGGAGCTTGCAGAATGGACCAAAACTCGGAGTGACCGTGCGCCCGGTACAGACCAGAGCCGGGCAGTTCGGTCTCCTGATTCTGGAACTCGCGCAGGGCGGCGCAGCCGAAGCCGCATCTCTCATTCCCGGCGACATCCTCATTGGCGCGAACGACGTTCAGTTCCGCTACATCGAGGACCTGGAGCCCGCACTCTACAGAACCAGGGGCGCGACTGCCACTCTCAGCTTCTATCGCGGCTCAGGCTCTACGCTGCGGCAGGTCGCGGTTCAACTTCGAAATGGGGAACTTTCGAGCGCCGCTTGACTCGCATCGCTATACTCGCCGACACTTCCAGCCGCGCGCGCCATCTCGAAACGCTTCTTGCTGAAGACGACCACATCGAGATCGTTGATGCACGGGCATTCGCCGGACACTTCGCCGATATCAGAGTCGATGTCGTGCTTGCAGTCGGACTCTCAGCCGCAAGTGCCGCTCACTTTGATGTACCGGTGGTTTTGATTTCGGATGGAAGACCGAAGCTCGCTGGAAAAATCCGTGCCGCATTGCCTGTTTCCGCTTCGGCCTCCGAAATCAGCGCCGCCATTCAAGCGGCCGCGAATGACCTGACCGTTTTTACGCCCGAACAGGTTCTGCGCTGGTTGCCTGCCGGCCGGCAGCCGCTCGACAACGAAGCGCCGGTGGAAGAACTGACCGGCCGTGAATTGCAGGTGCTACGGATGATCGCCGATGGCGATGGCAACAAAGAGATCGCGCTCACGCTGGCGATTTCGGAGCACACGGTGAAGTTTCATGTCGCGCAGATTTTAGCCAAGCTGAACGCCGGGAGCCGAACGGAAGCGGTTTCTCTTGGTATTCGCCGTGGGCTCATTGCAATCTGACGCTGCACGTTTTTATACGGGCGCAACAATCTGGAAACCCGGTCATCAACACTGTGACGGAGGGGAATAAGTGCGCCTGATTACGGACTTCATTTTTGTTGTGCTGTTTGTCGTGTTGCTTGTCGCCTGGCTACTGGCTTGGGTGGCGTTTCACGTCGCGGGTGGATTTGTCCACCTTCTGCTCGTATTCGCCGTGATCGCGCTCATCCTGCACTTCTTTCGGGGCGGCAGCCGAACGGCGTAGCACGCGGAAAGCGCGTCAGGCCGATGCGGCGAGCGTGTGCGACTGCTTGAGATATTGAATCTCAAGCAGCGAACTGTTGATCGACTCGCCGGCTTCACGTACAGCGGCGAGTCCCTTTAGCATCTGCAGCTTGGAAGAAAATTCGAGTACGTCCACCACGTCCGTAAGCAAGCCCGGATGCGCATCAAGCACTTCCAGGGTTTCCGCCGGCTGGTCGGTGACTGCCTCCAATAAGCGTGACAAGTTGTCCTGTAAAGCCCAGTACCGATTCAGAACCTCCGGCACCGGCAGCGAGGAACGAAAAACTGTTCGCACCGCAGCCACGGCAGAGGCGACGTTCTGACACAGACGTTCGATTTGAGAGCTGTCCATTGGAGTTGAGCGCGTTTTTTTTGACTTAATAATTCGAAGCTTGGTGACTGGGTATGTTTAATTACACTGCACCTAGCCAAGACGAATCAAAAGGTTCGATTCACCCCAGAGTCTACTCGATCCTTGTTGCCTTGTCCACAACCTTAATCGCATTTCCAGAAGCAAATCGGTCGCTGAGCTAATCTGAAATGTAAAAGGGTTCTTCAGTATCAGCTAGATGCGGATCTCCCTACACTGCGCATTTGAGAACGCAGCCCAGGTAGATTTTGATTGCCCTCCATCAGGTAGACAGACATGGCCACCACTGTTATTGCCGCTCATGAGGTGCGTCCCGCCCGTTTTTGGGCCGCTACAAACGGGAAAAAGATCGTCATGGCGATCACTGGCGCCGTTCTCTTTCTCTTCGTTATCGGCCACATGCTGGGAAATTTACAAGTGTTCGAAGGCCCGGATAAGTTGAACGCCTATGGCCATTTTTTGCATGGTGTACCTGAGCTTTTGTGGGGCGTACGAATTGTTCTGTTGGCGTGCGTGATCCTGCATATTTGGGCTTCCGTCGATCTGGCGCTTCGAAAAACGAAGGCCAGGCCGGTTAGTTACGCCAGGCGCGAGAATACGGTTTCCAGTTACGCCTCGCGCACGATGTATTGGAGTGGTCCTATTATCCTCGCGTTCGTCATTTATCATTTGCTGCATCTGACGGCTGGTGTGATTCATCCGGGCGGCGATTTCGAAGAAGGCGATGTGTATCACAACGTTGTCGCGGGCTTTCAGGTCTGGTACGTGTCTGCCTGGTACGTATTCTCGATGGTGCTGCTGGCGTTTCACATTCGCCACGGTGCCTGGAGTATGTTCCAGTCACTGGGCGTCAACCATCCGCGCCACACGCCGATTTTGAAGAGCGCGGCACTCATTCTTGCCATCGTCATAGCGGCGGGTTACATCTCGATACCCGTAAGTATCATGCTGGGTTTAGTGAAGTAGACCTGGTGAAGTAATTTGGTCAAGTAAATGGAGCTTCATTCAAGAATTCCATCGGGTCCCATTCAGGAAGCCTGGGATAAAACACGCTTCGAAATGAAGCTGGTGAATCCGGCGAATAAGCGCAAACACCACATCATCGTTGTCGGTTCGGGGCTGGCGGGAGGGTCGGCAGCGGCGACGTTGGGGGAGCTTGGATATCAGGTCAGTTGTTTTTGTTTTCAGGATTCGCCGCGCCGTGCGCACTCCATCGCAGCGCAGGGCGGAATCAACGCGGCAAAGAATTATCAGAACGACGGCGACAGTATCTGGCGCCTGTTCTATGACACCGTAAAGGGCGGCGATTTCCGCGCGCGCGAGGCGAACGTATATCGCCTGGCGCAGATCAGCGTTGCGATCATCGATCAGTGCGTCGCGCAAGGCGTGCCGTTTGCCCGCGAGTACGGCGGCACGCTGACGAATCGCTCCTTCGGTGGCGCCCAGGTATCGCGCACTTTCTACGCGCGCGGCCAGACCGGGCAGCAGCTTCTGCTTGGCGCCTATCAAGCGCTGGAGCGCCAGGTGCAAGCCGGAACCGTGGCGATGTATCCGCGCACGGAAATGCTGGATCTCATTGTCATCGATGGCCGCGCGCGCGGCATCGTCACGCGCAATCTGGTCACCGGCCAGGTGGACACTCATATCGCGGATGCGGTGATCCTCGGCACGGGCGGATATGGGAACGTCTTCTATTTGTCGACGAATGCGAAAGGCTCGAACGTCACAGCTTGCTGGCGCGCTCACAAACGCGGCGCTTTGTTTGCCAATCCGTGCTTCACGCAAATACATCCCACTTGCATCCCTGTCTCGGGCGATTATCAATCGAAGCTCACGTTGATGAGCGAATCGCTGCGTAACGATGGCCGCATCTGGGTGCCGCTCAAGAAAGGCGATACGCGTTCGCCGGATCAAATTCCCGACAGCGAGCGCGACTACTATTTAGAGCGCCGCTATCCGAGCTTCGGCAATCTTGTTCCCCGCGATGTGGCTTCGCGCAACGCGAAGTATGTCTGCGACGAAGGCCGGGGCGTCGGTGAGACCGGTCTCGGTGTTTATCTCGACTTCACTGATTCTGTCCGCCGCCTGGGGCGCAAAACGATTGAAGAGCGCTACGGCAACTTATTCGATATGTACCAGCGCATCACCGACGAAGATCCATATCAAGTCCCGATGCGCATCTATCCGGCCATTCACTACACCATGGGCGGTCTTTGGGTTGACTACCACCTGATGAGCACCATCCCCGGCTTGTTCGTGATCGGCGAAGCGAACTTCTCCGATCACGGCGCGAATCGGCTCGGCGCCAGCGCTCTGATGCAAGGGCTTTCGGATGGCTACTTCATCGTCCCCTACACAGTAGGCAATTACCTGGCAAGCAACAAGTTTGAAACGGTCAGTGACGCGCATCCGGAAATTCGTAACGCGGTGGCCTGCGTACAACAAACGGTGCAGAAGTTACTCGCAATTAATGGCAAACGCACGGTCGATTCTTTTCATCGCGAACTGGGAAAGATTGTCTGGGATTACTGCGGCATGTCGCGCAATGCGCCAGGACTTGAGACCGCCATCCAGGAGATTCGCGATTTGCGCGAACAATATTGGCGGGACGTTAAGGTGCCCGGCAGTGGTGACGACTTGAACCAGAGTCTCGAAAAGGCCGGACGCGTGGCCGATTTCTTTGAGCTTGCCGAACTTATGTGCGTCGATGCGCTGGAACGCAACGAATCGTGCGGCGGCCACTTCCGCGAGGAGTTTCAAACGCCGGATGGCGAAGCGCAACGCGATGACGACAACTATTCATACGCTGCGTGCTGGGCGTATCGGGGTTACGGGAATCGCGAAGACCTGGTGAAAGAGCCGCTCGAGTTCGAATACGTGCATCCGAGTCAGAGGAGCTACAAATAGATGCGCGTCACTCTGAAGGTGTGGCGTCAAGCGCGAACCGGCGGCAAGGGTAAATTCGTTTCCTATCCCTTCGATAATGCCAACCCGGACATGTCGATGCTCGAATGCCTGGATGTGTTAAATGAGCAGTTGACCGAGCGCGGCGAAGATCCCATCGCTTTTGAGCACGATTGCCGGGAAGGCATCTGTGGTTCCTGCGGCTTCATGATCAACGGCATCGCGCACGGCCCGCTGCCTGCCACGACGGTCTGTCAATTGACCATGCGGCACTTTAAAGACGGCGAAGAACTCATTCTGGAGCCGTGGCGTGCGCGTGCATTCCCGGTCATCAAAGATCTCGTGGTCGACCGCCGTTCTTTCGACCGCATCATTGCAGCAGGCGGCTATATTTCTATTTCCACCGGAAGCGCTCCCGATGGGAATGCGATTCTCGTGCCCAAAGAAGCATCCGACCGGGCCATGGATGCCGCCGCGTGTATCGGATGCGGAGCTTGTGTGGCAGCGTGTCCGAATGCGTCAGCTGCACTGTTTACTGGAGCGAAGATTGCGCACCTTGGAACTTTGCCGCAAGGTAAACCGGAGCAGGATAAGCGCGCCATTCAAATGGTTGCGCAAATGAACGAAGAAGGATTCGGCGGCTGCACCAATATCGGCGAATGCACGGGTGTTTGCCCGAAAGAAATTCCACTCGAGGTGATTGCCGCGATGAACCGCGACTTCTTCCGCGGCAGTTGGCGCGAGCGCGACAACGTCGTGCTTACGATGCGGCCGTTCACGGAATGGAGCTACGGCTCCAAATTGAAAGTCGATCCGCGTAGCAGCGACGGCTAATCGGCCACAGTGATCGTCGGGCGGGCTTTTTGTTTGCTCGCTTCGGCTTTTTCAATGACGGTGCGCGCGAGTTTCTCGAACACAGCCTTCTGATCGCTCGCTTCTTTAGAAGCCGCTATTGGCTTGCCTGAATCGCCGCCTTCGCGCGTTTTCGGATCCAGTGGAATCTCCGCCAGCAAGGGAACGTGCATCTGTTCCG
The DNA here is from genome assembly GCA_963758445.1 of Terriglobia bacterium. Lineage (GTDB taxonomy): Bacteria > Acidobacteriota > Terriglobia > Bryobacterales > Bryobacteraceae > Bog-105. Next base: position 903,851 of record CAVWVR010000012.1, on the reverse strand, counting down.
CGGTTCTTGCGCCGCCGCCTTTGCCGAACACGTACAGCTTTTCGCCGTTGTGTTCCAGATAGCTCATGTTCTCCACGATGCCGAGCACCGGCTCGCGCACCTGCTCAAACATCAGCACCGCCTTGCGCGCGTCTTCAAGCGAAACATCCGATGGCGTGGTTACGATAATCGCGCCCGTCAGCGGCGTGGTTTGAATCAGCGTCAATTGCACATCGCCGGTGCCGGGTGGCAGATCGATGATCAGGTAATCCAACTGTCCCCATTCCACGTTGCGGAGGAATTGCTGAATGACGCTGTTCAACATGGGGCCGCGCCAAACCAGCGGCTTGTCGCCGGGATTCAGAAAGCCCATGGACATCAGCCGCAATCCATAAGCTTCCAGCGGCTGAATACGCTGGCCGATCGCGTTCGGCGTCGCGCGCACTCCCATCATCAGCGGCACGTTGGGGCCGTACACATCGGCGTCCAGCAGACCCACCGCGTGCCCCATCTTTGCGAGCGTAATCGCCAGGTTGACGGCGACCGTGCTCTTTCCGACGCCACCTTTCCCGGAGCCTACGGCAATAATATTTTGTACGCCCGGAATCGGTAATTTCGGCTGCTCACCTGGAGCCTGAGGACCCATGAACTCAGGCTAACAGCAAGCTGGCTTGCGCCTTCAAATCGAAACCCGCGAATTCGCCGCGTTGCAACTTGGGAAACGCCGCAGCGGCGATCATGGCTGCGTTGTCTGTCGACAAACCGGGAGAAGGAAAGTAGAATTCCAGTCCATCTCGCTTTTGTGCGGCCGATCGAAGGCCTGCGTTGCATGCAACACCCCCCGCCACCAGAATCGCTTCCGCCCCCACCTGTTCCGCCGCCGCAGCCGCGCGCCGAAGAAGCTCTTCGATAACTGTGCGTTGAAAACTGGCCAGCAGATCCAGCGTGCGCTGCGGCGTCACTTCCAGCCACTGTTCCGTTGTGGCGCTGCGCATCTGCTTGCGATGCGCAACTTCCTCGGTGACATCGTTTTCCTGGGTCCAGCGCAGCACCGCGGTCTTCAATCCGCTGAAACTGAAATCGAGCTCGTTCCCTTTCATGCGTGCCAACGTAAACTTCACAGCGCGCGGATTACCAAACAAAGCCAATTGGTCGATGATCGGCCCTCCCGGATAGCCATAACCCAGCAGCTTGGCCACTTTGTCGTAAGCCTCGCCTGCCGCATCGTCTCGGGTCTTACCGAGCAGTTTGTATTCGCCGGGCGCACGCACTTCAAACAGATGCGTATGGCCGCCGCTGACGACTAAAGCCACCGCCGGTAACTGCATGTTGGGGTATTGCATGAGCACCGAATGGATGTGCCCTTCTACGTGGTTGACGGCGATAAGCGGAATCTGGCGCGCAAAGCACAAGGCCTTGGCGTAAGTCACGCCCACCAGGAGCGAGCCGACCAGTCCCGGACCGGCAGTCACGGCGATCGCGCTCAGATCTTCCAGGCCTACGGTTGCCGCACTCAATGCCTCCCGGACAACCGGCACGATCGCGCGCAGATGCTCCCGTGATGCCAGCTCCGGAACCACTCCGCCGTATTTGGCGTGTGTATCGAACTGCGAGGCGATGATGCTCGATCGAATCTCGCGCCCGTCTGCGACCACAGCAGCAGCCGTTTCATCGCACGAACTTTCAATCCCTAAAATGAGGTTTTGACGCAAGTATCTGATTTTTATTATGAGTTGCCCGAGGAATTGATCGCGCAAGAGCCACTTGCCGACCGCAGCGCCTCACGGATGCTTGTGGTCTCGCGGGCCGGGCAAACATTCCACGATGATGCTTTTGCGAACTTCGATCGCTACATTCAGCCGGGCGATTGCCTGGTCCTGAACAACACACGCGTGTTTCCGGCCCGTCTGCATGGCCGACGCAATAAGGAATCCGGAGCGCAGGTGGAAGTCTTTCTGGTTCACGCTCTGACTGAAGACGAGACCGAGTGGCAGGTGCTGGTGCGTCCCGCCAAACGAGTGCGGACGGGCGAAAAGATTCTCTTCAATGAAGACTTGCAAGCGGAGGTATTATCCGAAGGTGAATTCGGCGAGCGCATCATCCGCCTGAGTTCCACTCAATGGATCCCTGAACTTTTGGAGAAGCTGGGTGAAACGCCGCTCCCGCCGTACATTCATCGCACGCCCACATCTGCCGACCGCGACCGCTATCAAACTGTTTTCGCGAAGCAACGCGGCTCTGTCGCGGCCCCGACTGCCGGTCTTCACTTCACGCCGCAGATGCTCGACCAATGCCGCGCCGCCGGAGCGGACATCGCGTACGTCACGCTGCACGTCGGCCTGGGCACGTTCGCGCCGCTCCGCGAATCGAAGATCGCAGACATCCGCCTCCACGAAGAGTATTTCGAAATCTCAGAGGCCGAAGCGGCGAAAATGCGCGCGGCGAAGCGGCTCTTCTGCGTTGGCACTACCAGCGTGCGTACAGTCGAAACAGCATTGCTTCGCGGCGGTTTGCATTCGATGAGTGGCCAGACAAACCTCTTCATCCACCCTGGTTTCCACTTCCGCGCAGCCGGCGCGATGCTTACGAATTTCCATTTGCCGCAATCGAGCTTGCTCATGCTGGTGAGCGCTTTCGCCGGGCGCGATCTTCTTCTAAGCGCCTACCGGCACGCTGTCGCCGAACGCTATCGTTTCTTTTCTTACGGCGACTGCATGCTCATCAACTAGCCAGGTAGTGTCTGTACGCCCGCAGCCCATCGGCGACATAAGTCTGCAAGGCATCGAATCCCTCAGAAGGCGCATGCGCGTCCAGCAACAACTTCCGTCCCACGCGTGCGATCTGCGGCACATCGTCCACATCGGCTTTCCAGTCGGCCGGCGCCCAATCGATCGCGCTGGAAACGACCGATGCGACGCCCTCTGCTACGCCATCAGCCGTGACCATATTGAAGGATTCCGTATAGCTCGGTTGCAAAAGCAAGTTCATGGTTCCTACGGTCTTGCGGAACTCCGGCCAGGTCTGCCATCCGTTCAGTTTCAAAGTGACATAGGGCAATCCGCTGAGCATCTCAGTCACCGCTCCCAGCACGCAATCGCCGCCCCCTTCCGTGCGTCCAGCCGAAATCCAGAATTCGAGCTGAACCCGCAACAGGCGTGCAATCTCGAGCGCCGCACCCGCCGCGCTCATCAAGTTCTTGAGCGGCCTGGTGGCCCCAAATGCGCCGACACGCAGGGTGCCGCAGCCGAAAAGCGGTCGCGGCCGAGGAACTGAAGTGCCCAAAAAATAAAGGTTGGGCAAATATGCGCAAGGAACTTGGAAGCACTGATTGATCCACTGGCAGAAACGCCGCGTGTTCCCGGCCAGATGCACATTCGAGGTGGCCATTTCCAGGTCCATCAACTCGCGGACCAGCTTCACGCCGTTGCGATCGGCCTGAAGAAATCCCACATTCGAGTGACAGGTGACCGCAAATTGCGTGCGAGGAAAATCGTTCGACAGGGCCTGCATTTCAAGCGTAGGAATCCAAGGCGCTGAGATGATGACCTGATCGTGCGGCGTCTTCTCCAGTCGCTGCCGCAAATCGGTGGCACTGACAATGGGCCAAACCTCTGTTGGCATTCCAGCGCGCTGGAGTACTTTGGCCGTGTTGATAGCGGCGACTCCCAGCCCTATATGGCTGATATTCCGGCGCGCCGCGAAATTCTTATATGCGAGAACAATGCTCATGCGGGGTTCTTCCTTCTGCGTCCCCAGCATGGATCGCGGTTGTGCCGCAAATGCCCAAGATCCAGGCTATGCGCTTGATTCCGTTCGATCAGAATTTTTTTTGCCGGCTGTGATGAACTGAGCCGCTCTATCGCGCGACCTTCCCGCACTATCCTCTTCTTGTGTGGGGGCTAGTGTTTTTTGATATACTCTCGCGCAGGCTCAACGGGGGTTGGGTCGGAAAGGTAAAAAGGAGCAAATATATGGCATTCAATAATCCCGCTGAGTTTCCTGAGGGCGAACTTAGCGAATTCAACCCGGGTACGGGAAAAGGTTCTGGGAGACCGGGGCACGGGGGCGGTGTAGGAGGACCTGGCGAGCTGACGCCGTTCACCAACTATTCCGTTGCACAACTAGTATCGGAAGTGCTGACTCTGAATACGCGCGTTCAGGGGCTCGAGACGGAATTGTTGAGTCTGCGGCTCTCGGGACGTCATGTGCCCGGCGTTCGTCCAGGCGGGGGACCGCACGAAGTGCCACAGTTTTTGGAAGCGCGCGCCAGGTTCGGCGGTCCGCAGGAATTGGAAATGGAAGGCGGCGAAGGAACGTCCACCGGCGGAGGCACCCGGTTCCGGCCGCGTTTTGAGATTCACGAGTTTCCACAGGCCGACCTGGCAAAGTTGCTGGAGTCCATACTGCAGGCAAATGAGCGGCTTTCTGCTTTGGAGAGTCGAGTCTCGGAAGTTCTGCAGAAGATTTCTGAGGAGTGATCAGCAACCTGTCGTCAAGCTCCGAAACGTCCGTGCTGGGTCCGGAGCTTGACGTTCGCGAACAGCTGCGCCGACTACTCAGAGATTCCGCTATCCTTTATTCCACGGATGAACAGCCCATCCGGCACAGGAACGGGCAGGTTGCGCCGTGGGCGTTCTATAGCTGGCACGCAACTCTCACTTCCGAAGGCTTGCGGCTGGCTGCGGAGAATCTGCTGGAGCGCTTGCACACGTATCGGTCAACGCAGCTGGTTAGCTACGGGTACACAGCAGCGCCGTTACTCTCGGCCTGTGTCTTGCTTGGGAAGGGGCGCTATACGGGCGCGTCCATTCGCGAGCGCCGCAAGCCCTATCTTTCTTGCCGGCGTATCGAGGGACCTTTCGACAAAAACCGCCCCGTCGTTGTCATTGACGATTCCCTTAGCTCGGGTACGTCTTTGAAGAAAGCCATCGTTGCTGTGGAAGAAGAAGGTGGCGAGGTAGAGGGCGCCTTGGCGCTGGTGCATTTTCCGTTTCGCGGCGGCCTTGAATGGGCCAACTCCCTCGGGTATCGCGTAGAGACGTTGTTCGACATCTGGACCGATCTGGAGATGGCGAAGACGATCGAGTCTTCTGACATGCGACTTCTGCCTCGACCCGCCAGTTCGGGAATGAAGCTGCCCAACGGGCTTGCGCCGGCAGTATTGGCTCGACGAGCCGCCGAGGCTTATCTTCAATCGGGGCTGGTTCCACTGCCGCCGGCGAGCCTTGATTGTCAATACGATGCCAGCGGCGGAACGTTTGTCAGTTTCCGCCGCAGAGCGGATGATTTCCGGATGCATCGCGATGGCTTCTGGCACTTTCCGCCGGACGCGGGAAACGCATGCGTTGACCTAGTTTTAGCCACCGTGATTACGTTGCGGAACTCGTTCGGCGCCATCCATAAAGGCAATCTCGATGAGCTCAAAATCGCGGCGACTTTTTTCGGGCAGCTGGAACCGGTCGCTCCGAGTAAGCTCGATTTCGACCGCTACGGCATCGTCGTCCGCAGCCGCGTGCTGCCGAACAAACGCGGTGGCGCACTCCCTAACACGCAGGTCTTCATCAGCGAGATAGAACAGTACCGGCATGCACGAGTTGTGAACGCGGGCATTGACACCTACGAACCTCACGATCTCTATCGCCACACACTGGTGAAGTGCGTGGAACCTGGTGAAGATTGGCTTGCGTTTGGGATCGCGGCCGGGCCGGAAACAAGTTGGTGGCGCGACCGGCAGATAGGCGAGCGTCTCACCTCGCGCGCCCGCGAAATCCTTCGGGCCCAAGCTGCCGATCATGCGGACCGCGACGCGCTGCCGCAGTGCCTGATTCCTGCTCGCATACACGGAGCCGCCGTAAAGCTGTACGATCGCGGCATTTTGATCGGATACGGAGTAGCTCTCGGAGATCAGATTGATGCTTGCCTCTCGCATGCAGTGCGAAAAGCCATATCCGAAGACCGCTTTAAGGCAGTCCAACCACGGCCGGATCTTGATTCACTGACAGTCGTTGTCTCCGTCCTGCATCATCCGGAGCACTTGGGAAGCGCGCCAGTCAGCGAGGTTGCCAAGAAACTGCGTCGCGGCTTAGATGCTCTCGCAGTCACGTCCAATGACCGAACCACGGTTCTGCTGCCAAGCGCCCTCACCTATAACGACTGGTCGCGCCAAGAGTTTGTGCAGGCTGCTTTGGCCAAGAGCGGCAACCCTGGTCAATGCTTGTGGACCACTGTTCAGGTTGCCGAATGGGTTGAAAATAGGGGCGCAGTCTCGCCTCTTCGGTTCGGGTTCCCCTATCGGGAACCTGGTCCATACACGATTGAAGCTGCCGAATCGGATATCCGATTACTCGCGACCTACATTCTGCATTCGATCGGGAGTGACGGCATTCCTTGTTATTGGCTGAATCCAGTAACCGGTGAGAAGCAGCACACGGGAACGTCCGCGCGCAGTCTGCATGGATTACTGACGCTGGACTCCGCGGGCCGGTTCTTTGGTGAACGCGCCTGGTGTGAAACTGCGGAACGCGGCTTTCGCTACTGTCTCTCTCATGTGTCGAATGGCAGTGTGTATCTGCCCGACCGCAGCGCCGGTACCTTGGGTGACTGCGTACTGCTTGCGGCTCTGGCACGCGGCGGAACTAACCTGGTACACGCGGAACCGGCGCGCCAGATCGCCACCGCTCTGGCATCTCTGTTCCGGCAGGATGGCCGCATCAGCGCCTTTCCGAAGCGTCTGGAATTTCCGGACGATCAGGACTATCTCCCCGGCGGCGTTCTCTGGGCGATCGGAGAATATTGTCGAGCCACCGGTTTTCCACATCCGGTTACAGCGGCCAACGTGGAGTTCTATCGACGCAGGTTCAGCGCAGTCCCGAACTGGGGAATGGCCGGGTGGCAGCCACAAGGGTGGCGCGCCATTTACGAGTTGACTGGTGATCGCGCGCAAGCGGAGGTGGCGTTCGAGTGCGCCGATTGGGCCGTCAACCAGCAATTAGAGAAGAATGGCGCATTTCTGGAAGATCTTAGCCCTGATGAGCCGAGTTTCGACAGCGGGTTCATAGCGGAAGGGATCGCCGCGGCATGGGCTATCGCGCTCGAGTGTGGCGATCACCGTCGCGCCACGCGCTATGAGCAGTCCTGGCGTGATGCCATGCGCTTCCTGCAAACGTTGTTCATCTACCCGGGAGACAACTTCGGGATGGCCAGCGGCGAACTCGCGATTGGCGGAGTGCGTTGCATGCTGTCGCGCTCCGACATTCGGATAGATCAGGTCAGCCATTGTCTGAGCGCTCTTGTTTCTGGTGCTCAGATCCTGCGGCGAAAATCGACGCACGCCTGACGGCAAGTGTCTGGTACGCCCGGAGAGGCTTGAACTCCCAACCCTCGGTTCCGAAGACCGATGCTCTATCCAATTGAGCTACGGGCGCGCTTCTTGAGATCCCCTTTATTATAAGGGTGCAAACACCAGCTGCTCTAAGCATTCTGGCCGCCTTCGCCTAAGTAACATGACTGGACCCACCGAAACCGAAATCAAACTTCGCATCCCCGACAAGAGCGCCGTGCTCGATCAAATTCGCGCAGCCGGTTTCCGCGAATCCGTGCCGCGTCTCTTCGAAGCCAATACACTCTACGACACGCCTCATAAGCGGCTCCGCAAGAAAGAGATGCTTTTGCGCCTGCGCGAAGTTGGCGAAAAGCACGTCCTCACTTGGAAGGGCCGCGGCGTTCCCGGCCGACACAAGAGCCGCCCCGAAATCGAAACCACCATCGGTTCTGCGCAGGCGGTGGCGCAAATCTTTCACCAGCTCGGCTTCGAACCCGCGTTCCGCTACGAAAAATTCCGCACCGAATTTAAGCATGAGCCGGCGCCCGGCGTCATCACTCTGGACGAGACCCCCATCGGCGATTTTCTCGAACTCGAGGGCCCGGCCGATTGGATCGACGGCACGGCGCAGCAGCTTGGCTTCACGCCTCAGCAGTACGTTCTGGATAGCTATGTCAAACTTTATATAGCGGACTGCAAGCGCCGCGGAGTGAAACCCACGCACATGGTATTTGCGTCCGCTCCCGGTTAGCGTTGCTCATTACTGCTGCGTCGCAGGTCCTCTCAAACGACATCTCAAACCATGGCTGACACACTTGTTGCCGAGACCGTAACCGTTGACCGTGCGATGCGCGATCTGACCCGCGTGCGTGAAGAGATCAGCAAAATTATTGTCGGTCAGACGGACGTGATCGATGGCGTCCTGATCTGCCTCGTCGCCGGCGGGCACGTCCTGCTTGAAGGTGTGCCGGGTCTTGGGAAAACCACGCTTCTGCGCACGCTGTCGCGCGTTCTCGATCTTCGCTACTCACGCATCCAGTTCACGCCCGACCTCATGCCCGGCGACATCGTCGGCAGCATGGTGATGGAAAACGACGAGCACGGCCATAAGACTCTGCGCTTCCAACCAGGACCCATCTTTTCCAATCTTGTCCTCGCCGACGAAATCAATCGCGCTACCCCAAAGACGCAATCCGCGCTGCTCGAAGCCATGCAGGAGCGCACTGTGACGAGTGGTACCTCGACTTACACGCTGGATGCGCCCTTTCTCGTTATGGCGACTCAGAATCCGATCGAAATGGAAGGCACTTATCCGCTGCCTGAAGCGCAGCTCGATCGCTTTCTGATGAAGATTCTGGTCACCTATCCTTCGCGCGACGAACTCAGCCGCATTGTGGATGTCACCACGCGTGGCGACGACGTGGAAGTCAGGAAAATCATGGACCGCGATCAGATTGCCGATCTCAAGTCCATCTGCAAACAGATCATCGTCGCGCCGCATGTGCAGGATTACGCCATCACACTGGTAATGGCGACTCAGTCCGGCACGCAGTATGCGCCCGAAATAACGAACCGCTATATCCGCTACGGAAGCTCACCGCGCGGTGCGCAGGCGCTGATTGAATGCGGCCGCGTACTGGCTCTGCTGAAGGGCCGCTTGCACCTGAGCATCGATGACGTGCTGGCAGTGGCACCCGCCGTTCTGCGGCATCGCATCATCCTGAATTTTGACGCGCACGCCGACGGCGAATCCACCGAAACCATCCTGCACAAAATCTTCCAAGCTGTCGCGGCGCGCAACAAGTAAGAATGCAATGAACGCAATCGATGCCTGAACCGCTCGTCGACCGGCATTTTCTGGAGAAGCTGGAGCGGCTTACGCTGCAGTGGCAGAAATCGTTCAACGGCATTGTGGGCGGTCATAATCTTTCGCGCTTCCCCGGCCCCGGCCAGGAATTTCTCGACCATCGCAGCTTCCATCAAGGCGACGACCTGCGCGCGGTGAATTGGCGCGCGTACATGCGCTTTGAAAAGCTCTTTCTGAAGATGTTCCAGATTGAGCCGCGCGTACCTGTGCGCCTGCTGCTGGACGTCAGCTTATCTATGACAGCCGGGGCCGGGGACGGCGATGTCAGCAAATTCGACTATGCGCGCAAGTTGGCCGCGGCGCTTGTTTACGTCGGGTTAGTTCACCTGGATAGCATTCTGATTCAGCCTTTCACCTCGCGCTTGCGCGATCCGCTTCTCTGCAGCGGTGGCCGTCACCGCTTCCAGCCGGCGGAAAATTTCCTGCGTGCGCTTACTCCGGAGGGCAAGACGAATTACTTCGAAACGGCGCGCCAGTTTTTGGCCACCTATCCGCAGCGCGGCTTGGCCATTATCGTTTCCGATTTTCTCGACGACGCCGATTGCTTCCATCCGTTGCAGTACATCACAGACTTCGGGCATGAGCTGCTGCTGGTTCAACTCTGGGGCGAAGAAGATCGCATTCCATCCGGCAGCGGCGAACTGGAATTGATAGATGCTGAGAGCGGCGCGGAGTTCAAGATTGCGCTGGATGAGCGCGCGCGCGAAGAATACACCAACGCGTTCGATACGCATGCGTCAGAAATAAAGAAGCTGGCGCTTCGGAACGGCGGCCGCTATGCCGGATTCTCTACCCATCTGGCTATTGAAGAGGCGATGTTCGGGCCCATGACGATTGCGCAAGTGAATTGAGCGCGCCATGTTCTTCCTCAACCTCACCGCCGGCGAATTTTTCGCGCTTCTAGGCGCGCTAGGCGGTTTGGTCACCGCGCTGTATCTGCTCGATCGCGCCAAGCGTAAAAAAATCGTTTCTACGTTGCGCTTCTGGACCTCGGCGGTTGCGGCGGAAGAAAAGCAAACGCGCAAGCGCATGCGTGATCCGTGGTCGCTGATTCTGCAGCTAGTTAGCTTGTGCCTTTTACTGCTTGCCATCGCACAACTGCAGTGGGGCACGCGTGAAAGCAAAGGACGCGATCACGTCCTGCTGCTGGATACGTCCGCATGGTCGGCGGAGGTGCAAGGCAACACCGTTCTGCTCGACCGCGAAAAGCAGTTGGCTCTGGCGTACGTGGCGCGCCTTCCCGTTCGTGATCGAGTCATGCTGGTCCTGGCCGACGCCTTAACAACACCGGTTACTCCGTTCACGGCCGATCGTGCGCAGCTCAGCGCAGCCTTGCGCGAGGCAAGGCCCGGATTTTCTTCGCTCAACATAGAGCAAGCCCTCTCCTACGCGCGCCAGGCGCAAGACTGGTCCGGGGCTCAGCCTGGCGAGATCGTCTATATCGGCCCCAAAGAAATCGGCTCCGAAGCGAGTTCGGTTAGAAGCCTGTCCAATCTTCGTCTTCTCGCCGTTCCCTTGAATCGCGAGAACGCCGGCATTCTGCGCATGGCGGTGAAGCGCAGCGAAGGCGCGGCGGGAGAATGGCAGGCCAGCATTACTGTCAAGAACTATGGACTCGAACGCCGAACGGTTCGCCTGAATACCCGTTTCGGTGCAACGGTCTTCGCGCCGCGCGCTCTCACTCTGGGCCCACATCAGGAAACTGCGGTTGAATACGTGTTTGTGACGAACAGCGCAGGCCGATTGCTGGCCCATCTCGACCCGCCCGATGTTCTAAGCATCGATAACTCCGCCGCGCTCGCACTGCCGCGCAACGGTCTGCTGCGGGTTGCGGTTTATACGTCGCGGGCGGAGGCTTTGCGGCCTCTGCTGGCGGCAAATCCGCGCCTCTCCGCCATCTTCTACACTCCGTCTCAATATCAGCCCAATCCCCCCGCTGACGTCATGCTGCTGGATGGAGTTTCTACCAAGCAACCGCCTGCCATAGCCAGTCTCTGGATCCAGCCCGCTCGAGATGCTTCGCCGCTGCCCGTCAAGAGCTCCGCTGAAAACGCGCTGATCACCAACTGGAACACGGCAACGCCTCTTGGCAACGGGTTGCATGGAAAGGAAACCCATCTTCCTGTGGCTGAGGTGTTCCACGTCTTCGATGGTGACGTCGTGGTCGGCAGCATTGCCGATGGTCCGCTTGTTGTCGCCCGCCCTGCTACTTCCGTCCATCCCAAGATCGCGGTCATCGGCTTTGACCCGCTGCAAGGCGAAATGAAGTTCGAAGTCACAACTCCTCTGCTCTTCGCTAATTTGTTTGACTGGCTCACTCCGCAACCCTTGCGAGCTCTGGAGCTATCTGCCGCTCGCGTAGGTGCCGCAACCGTAACTCTCGATCCGAACGAGCACGCCGATCAGATTCGAGTGAACACGCAAGATGGCAGAGCCGTTCCGTTCACGCTTCATGATCAAACTTTGCAATTATTCACTGCCCAGCCGGACATCATGCGCATTGGCTCCGCCGATCGTGAACGCGTGCTCTCTTTGACCCTCCCCGATGTCGCCGACCACGATTGGCAACCTCCCGCTTCGCTTGCAGGTCTGCCCGCGGCCTCTCACTGGATTTCGAATTCCATCACCCTTTGGCAGTGGCTCGCTGTTCTGGGCGGCATCGGCTTGCTCGCCGAGTGGTTGCTTTTCGGCTGGCGCCGTGTGGTCACATTCAGGAAAGCAAGTCATTCCCAAGCCAGGCGCGGCGCTCCAGCGGCGAACGAAGTGCGCGCAACGGAGGTCGTCTCCAGATGAGCTTCGTTCATCCGTTCCTTCTAATTTTTTTGCTCCTGCCGCTGGGTTGGATGGCATGGTCGTGGCGTTTCTCATTGCGCCATGTCGGGCTTGTCCTGAAAGGTCTTTCTGTAATCGCTATCGTAATCGCCTTGTCCGAGCCTGTGGCAACTCTTCCGCAAACGCGCACCGGCGCGGTCGTTCTGGTAGATACTTCGGCCAGTATCACGCGTGACGATCTCAACCGCGCTGCGTCTCTGATCCTTGAAATGCAGCACCACCAGCATGGCAATTGGTTGAAGGTGGTTCCCTTCGCGGGCCAGCCGCGGCAACTCGCTCCGAATGAACTCACCGGCGCCTTTCACTTAGTCAACGCGACAAACGATTCCGCCAACACGACGAATATCGAAGCCGCGCTCACCAGCAGCATGTCCGCCATTCCGAACGGCTATATTCCCAGGCTCGTTCTTATCAGCGACGGTAATGAAAATGAAGGCAGCACTGCGCGTGCCATTGCCGAATTAGAACGCCTGCACGTGCCGGTTGATACGCTTCCTCTCGCTGGCCGGCAAAACACCGGCTTGCATCTGGAGTCGCTCTCCATCCCGGCGCAAGCCTACGCGGGCGAACAAATCCCTATCGATCTGACTATCGATTCGCCACAAAATACCCGTTGCACCATCAGCATCTCTGCCGAAGGGAAGGATCTGGGCAGCAATCCCGCGGACCTGAAATCAGGCGCGAATCTGGTTCGCGTTCATGCGCGCGTTAACTCCTCCGGCGCGACCGCAATTTTCGGCAGCATTGCCGCTCCGCAACTCGGCGAAATCCCCTTTGAACAAGCCGTTCAACTTCGACGCGCGAAAATTCTGTATCTCTCGCAAGATCCGCCGGGCTCGGAAACGAATCTGCTACAGGCTTTTGGCGAGGCCGATTTCGATCTCACGCGCGACACCTCGCTCATCGACAAAGACCTGAGCGGCATTCAGCTTGTGATCCTGAACAATCCAGATCTCAACACGCTGACGCCTGCGCAGAAGAATCGCCTCGACCAATACGTCAAAGGCGGCGGCGGCCTCTTGCTCATCGGTGGCGAACGTCAGGTCTATAAAGAAGACAAGCAGATGGACGCGCTCGATGCGGCGCTGCCTGCGAAACTTGCGCCGCCGAAAACGCCGGAAGGCACCTCTGTTGCGCTCATCATCGACAAGTCCTCCTCCATGGAGGGCCGGAAAATCGAACTGGCTCGCCTCTCCGCTATCGGGGTTGTCGATCATCTTCGTCCCATCGACAATATCGGCGTTCTCATCTTTGACAACTCTTTTCAGTGGGCCGTGCCCATGCGCCGTGCCGAGGACAAATCGCTAATCAAACGATTGATATCGGGTATCACGCCGGACGGCGGAACCCAAATCGCGCCCGCTTTGGCCGAGGCGTACAAGCGCGTTCTCACATCCAAGGCCTTATACAAGCACATTGTGTTGCTCACGGACGGCATCTCGGAAGAGGGCGACAGCATGGATCTCGCGAAAGAAGCAATCCAGCATCAAGTCACGATTTCCACGGTGGGCCTGGGACAGGATGTAAATCGTTCCTATCTCGAAAAAGTGGCATCGACGGCCGGTGGCAGGAGCTACTTCCTGAACGAGCCGAATGGCCTCGAGCAAATTCTGCTCAAAGATGTTCAGGAGTACAGCGGATCGACCGCGGTTGAAAAACCTTTGAACGCGATTGTAGATCACGATGCCGAAGTCCTGCACGACGTCGGCATGGACTCAGCCCCGCCATTGAAAGGCTATGTCCGCTTTGTGTCCAAGCCGGAGGCCGACACCATATTGAGCATCGACGCCGAGAAAAAGGATCCGCTCTACGTGCGCTGGCAATACGGACTCGGCCGCGCCGGCGTATTCACCTCTGACGCCAAAAGCCGTTGGGCGGAGAACTGGGTTGCATGGCCGGGCTTTGACAAATTTTGGATCAACATTTCGCGCGACTTGTTAACCCACGCAGATCGCAGCGAAGCCAGCGCGCAGTTCGACACCGCGAACGACGACATCCTGGTCACCTATCATCTAGGGCCCGGCGCTACCGAGCCGCCAACAGTTCCCGCGATTTTTGTTTTGGGTCCGAATGGCTTTCAGAAGCCGATCGACGTAGCGCGATCCGCGCCACGTCTCTACGCCGGCCGTCTACATACAGGCCAGGCGCGCGGACTTTTCCGCATTCGCCCGGTAAACGAAACAAGCGTATTTCCCGAAGTCGGGCTCTATCGACAGCAGGAAGAACTGCAGGATTACGGCTCGAACGAAGCGCTACTGCAACAGATCTCTGCGCTGACAGGCGGCCGCTTCCGCCCATCTCCCGACGCGATCTTCGACACCGGCGGCCGCACTGTCTACGCGGCTTGGCAGCTCTGGCCGGCACTCCTGGGACTCGCGATCGCTCTCAACATTGCCGAACTCATCGTGCGCAAATGGAGCGGATTAGTCGGACGCTTTCGGAAAACGGCTTAGCTCACTCCGCGAATAGCTCTGCGACAGAAACGCTCAGTTCTCCTGCGCTTAGCACATCGCTCTGACAGGAGACCGCCTGGTCACGATGGTATTCCCACGCGGTTTTCTTTGAGGGGTCAACAACCCAGCAAGAAGGCACGCCCCACTCGTGATAGACCTCGCATTTGGCGAATAGTTCGCTCGGCCGTTGCGAAGAAGAAAGCACTTCGACCGCTAGCAGCGGAGCATCAATCAGAATGTCGTTTTCGAATCGCGACCCCGGCCTGCAGAACACCAGATCGGGGATACGCACTTCCTCACCATTCCGATAAGAAAGCTCATGAACGACGAAGCCCAATCCGCGCTGCTCGAAACGTTCCAGCAACTTGATCAAGCGTCTCTCCAACCGCATGTGCTCCAGTGTGCCCATCGGCTTCTCCAACAGCTCTCCACCTACCAGCTCGCACTCGGGTTCATAATGGCTGCCGAGGTATTCGGTAAGCGAGACGCGCGTAGCAGTGGCCATCGGATCTCCCTTATTATCGCGCCGAGTTGCCCCGGCTTCATACCGCCTATCTCACTTCCGCTCGAAATGCGCGACAACCTCAAAGTGGTACGTCTGCGGAAAAAGGTCCACTAATGTCAGGCGCTCAATGCGATAAGCCTCAAGCAGCTTCCGCGCATCGCGTGCCAAGGTAGACGGATCGCAACTGACAAGCTTCAATTGCTGCGGCTCGATTCGCAGCAGATGCGCCGTCGCATCTTTGCCCAATCCCGCTCTGGGTGGATCGGCAACAATCAAATCCGGGGCTGAATCCATGCCGGCCAGAAGTTCCTCCGCCGAACTCTTGTGGCAGCCGACGCGCGCGCCTGATGAGGCCACGTTCGTTTCCAAATCCCGATACGCGTGGCTGCCCCGCTCTACCGCCTGAACCTTTTCGAATCGTTCGGCCAGCGGCAACGAAAACAAACCCACCCCCGCATACAAATCGATGGCACTTCGCCCGCGAGCCTCGCCGATAACTTCCTTCACGAGCTGATCGATTAAAAAACGGTTCACCTGGAAAAAAGAGCCGCGGCTGATTTCGTATCTATGGCCGTGAGCCTCGTAGTGGATTGCGTTCTTGACAAGTCCCGCAAGAAAAGTTCCACACCACTCAAAGAAGCGCCCAGCTACCGGGCGAGTCGTGTCTACAATATTCAACTGAATGTCGCTCTCATTCGTGAACACTTCGAGTGATCGCAAGAACTTTGGCCACTCGGGCCGTTTCACCGCCCAGGCGAGCTTGGCAATTACCTCGTTCAACTTAGGCGAGGAGATCGGACAATGATCAATCGCGCACGGCTCATGCGATCCGGCTCGATGAAAGCCAACTTGCCCCTCGGCAAAGTGCAGTTGAATGCGGTTACGATATTCCCATTCCGGCCCGCTTAGTACCTGGACGTTACCTTGATGTTCGAACCCGCCCAGCCGCTGCAACGTCTCGCGCAGGATCGCCTGCTTCTGCTCAAGCTGAAACGGATACTCGGCATGTTGATAGTCGCAACCGCCGCAAGTGCCAAAATATTCGCAGCGTGGAATCACTCGCTGCGTCGCGGGTTCCAATATCGCAACATCCGAACCGCGCAATAAGCCGGTCTTCACTTGCTGCGTTCGCAGAGACACCAATTCGCCCGGCAGAACGAACGGCGCCAGCACGACCTGCCCGTCCACTCGAGCCAGTCCGTCACCGCCGTAGACCAGTTTCTCTATGCGGACTTGATTCGGCGCATCACTTACCATGAAGGTTCCCAACGAATGAAAGCACGTGTTTTCTCAGGCATTCAGCCAAGTGGTCAACTGCACATTGGTAATTATCTCGGAGCACTGAAAAACTGGGCCGAAATCCAGAGCCGCTACGAGAGCATTTTCTGCATTGTCGATCTGCACGCGATTACCGTCTATCAGAATCCCGACGAGCTCTCGGCAAAAATACGCGAGACCGCGGCCCTGTTTATAGCTGCTGGTATCGACCCCGAGCACTCGGCTATCGTGGTGCAATCGAGCATCCCAGGCCACGCCGAACTCGCCTGGCTGCTCACCTGTGTCACGCCGCTTGGCTGGCTCTACCGAATGACGCAATTTAAAGTGAAAGCGGAGCAGCAGGAGAGCGTAGGCGACGGCATACTGCAGTATCCCGTGTTGATGACTGCCGACATTCTTCTTTATCAAGCCAGCGTCGTTCCCGTCGGCGAAGATCAATCGCAGCACGTCGAGTTGGCGCGCGATATCGCGCAGCGTTTCAACTCGCTCTACGGCGAGTTTTTCGTCATGCCTGCCACGCACCTGCCCACTGTGGGCGCTCGCATCATGGGACTGGACGATCCTATGCAGAAGATGAGTAAATCCGCGCCGGGGTCCGGTCACGCTATCGCGCTGCTCGATGATCCGAAGGTGATCCAAAAGAAGATCATGCGCGCCACCACGGATTCTGAACCCGCCGTCGATCCGGCCACCATGGGGCCCGGCATTGCAAACCTGCTGACGATCGCGCAAGCGTGTGATCCCTCGATCACAAAAGAGAGTGTCGCCGGCATGCGCTACGGCGATTTTAAAAAGCTTGTTGCGTCCGCTGTCATCGCCCGTATGGAGCCCATCCAGCAGCGCTATCGCGAGATCACCTCCGACCCCGGCTACCTCCGATCCATCCTCGACCGCGGCCGCGAACGTATTCTTCCTATATCCGAAGACACGGTCCGCAAGACCAAACGCGCCATGGGGCTTTACACGTAACGCCCTGCTTTTCCGGCGCTATCATGAGTTCCTTGAGCACGCAAGTTGTGCCTCACCAACCCGAGCGTAGCCGGAAGTTGAGGTCGTGGCTAATCATCATCCTCACGAACCTGATTTCCCTCACCTGCATGTTTTTCGTGCTCAGCGGAGCCGGGCTCACTCACATCTGGAGCGAAGTGCAGCACATGGAGTGGAATTGGGTTTCCGCCGCCATTGCATTCGACATCAGTGTCTACTTACTGCACGGGTGGCGCTGGAAAGTGATGCTCATTCCTATAGGCCGCGTGCCCTTTATCCAAGCCGTCGAAGCGATTTATGTCGGTCTGTTCGCGAACGAAACCATACCTCTTCGCGCTGGTGAACTGGTCCGCTGCTTCCTGCTTTCCAAATCTACGGACATTCCGCTTTCGGTGACCTTCGCCTCGGCGCTCATTGAACGTATTTTCGACGGTGTGTGGCTCATGCTCTGCTTCTTTTTCACCTTGCACATGGGGCGCTTGCCTGGCGTGCTGGTTAAAGGCGGCTACATTCTGGGCGTTCTCATCGTAATCTGTTCCTGCATCATCGGCTACGCCATGTATGCCAGGAAGCAGTCGATTGATCTGATATTCGGCATGTCGTGGCCGCGCTGGTTTAACACGCTCATTGAAGACTTGCATCTGATCGGCCACTCACGCTATCTGTACTACGCCTTCTTCATCAGCGGCGCCTACATGCTCGCCCAGATGCTTCCCATCTACGCGCTTGTGCAGGCCAACAACCTCGACGTGCCTTGGACCGCGTCCTTCACCATGATGGTTCTGCTCCGCCTCAGCAGCGTTGTGCCGCAGGCGCCGGGAAACCTCGGTTCGTTCCAGTGGGTCACGTTCCGCACGTTGATGATGTTCGGTCTCGCAGCCGGGCACGCCAAGCGCTTCTCGCTGATTCTTTGGGCAGTGCTCACAATCCCGCTCATCGTCATCGGATTTATTGCGCTCGCGCTGGAAGGCATCAATATGACACACCTCCATCGCGAAGCCACCGCTGCCGCGCACAACCGGAAACAACCGGGATAGAATAGTGCTCAAAGGGGATCGCACGGGTGTTCGCGCTGCTGTTTTTAGCGTGGCTCTTCAGTCAAAACGGGCCGGGGACCGCGCAGACGGCCGGTTTACAGGCACTGGACCATAAAGATTATCAGCAAGCTGAACAGATCTTCTCGAAACTCGCCGCCGCCGATCCCAAAGATTATTCCGCGCTCTTCAATCTCGCTCTGGCCGAGTCCGCGCTTAAGCAGGACGATCAAGCAGCGGGGCACTACAAACAAGTTCTCGCCCTCAAGCCAGGCTTATATGAAGCGGAGCTGAATCTCGGCATTCTCGAAGTCCGCGATCGGCACGCTGCCGATGCCGTTCCTCTTCTTCAGGACGCGGCGAAACAGAAACCGAATCAGCCGCGCGTGCAGCGCTATCTCGGCGACGCGTTGCTCGCCAGCGGAGATGCTGCTGCAGCGGCCGATGCATTCCGCGCTTCGCTTGCGCTTGACGCGAAACAAGGCGTAGCTGAACTGGGTCTTGGTCAAAGTCTCGCGCGCGAAGGGAAGCTCGATGAAGCGCTGACGCACTATCAACAGGCGGCCGCGCTCGACCCAGGTCTTAAGTCGTACCTGCTCGAAATTGCCGTTGCATTCTCAAAAGCCGATCGCGCCAAAGACGCGATCGCGTTGCTGGCACAGTTTCCCGATGACCCGGGCGCGCGTGAAGAACTCGGCCGCATTTATCTTGCTGCGAACCAACCCGAACAGGCCGTCAAAGAATTTCAAGCTGCCGTCGCCGCTTCGCCGAACTCCGCTAACCGCCTAGCTCTTGCCACTGCTTACCTCAAGAACAACCAGCCCGATCTGGCCGCGCCCATTCTGGAACAGGAGCTAACCGCCCATCCGGACGATTACGACCTGCATATGGCCGTCGGGCGCATGTACCGCGACCGTCACAATTTTCCCAGCGCAGGCGCGCAGTTCATAGCCGCCGGCACATTGAAACCGGATTCCGTTGAAGCTTGGAACGAGGCAGTCAGCGTGTTTGTGATAGCCGAGCAATATCCTCAGGCTCTCGCCGCGCTCGACAAAGTTCATGCGCTGCATGCCGAAACAGCGGGCGATTACTTCTACCGCGCAATAGTTTACGATAAACTGCACCAGATCAAGCCGGCTTTGGAGAATTATCAGAAGTTCCTTGCGATGAGCGAAGGCAAATTTCCCAATCAGGAATTTCAGGCGCGCCAGCGAAGTAAGCTTCTTGAGCGGGAGGTGTCTCGATGAATAAATCAATTCAGCTTGGCTGCCTCGTTCTACTGACCTGTAGCCTTATCCAGGCGCAATCCCTTATCGCCGAAATTAAAGCCGAGCGCGATCCCGCCAAACGCTCCGAGAAAGCTTTAAGCATTGCCGATTTGTCTTTCGACAACGCCCGTGACGAGTACAACAAAGGCGAGATCCACAAAGGTGACGCCGAGCTCGAAAACATGATGAGCGCGCTCGAAGAATGCGCTTCCTCCCTGGATGCGGCGCGCAAAGCGAAGTACTACAAGAAGGCTGAGATGAACGTGGCGCTTCTGCAGCGCAGGATGAAAGGCCTGTTGGACGACATCGCTCTTCAGGAACGCGGCTGGGCGGAATATACCGAACGCAAGCTCGATCAGCTCCACGACAAGTTACTCGATGGAGTCATGCGCAAATGAAAGCTCTTCTTTGTTTCTTGTTCGCCGCGGCAACTTGTCTTTTGAGCGCGCAGGAAGATCGCGATTTCCTCTCACCCAATGAAGTTCAACAGGTGCGTGAGGCGCAGGATCCGAATGACCGCCTGGTGCTGTATGTCCACTTTGCAAAGCAACGGATGGATCTGCTTCAGCAGTACATCGCCAAGGAAAAACCGGGCCGTTCCATCTTCATCCACAACGCACTTGAGGACTACAGCCGAATCATCGAAGCCATCGATTCCGTCTCTGACGACGCCCTGCGCCATAATCGCCCTATCGACAAAGGAACGCTAGCCGTTCTCGAAGCCGAGAAGGACTTCATCGCTCAGCTAAGTAAGATTCAGGATTCGCAACCCAAAGATCTCGACCGCTATTCGTTCGTCCTGCAGACTGCCATCGACACTACCAGCGACAGCCGCGATCTGGGAGTTCAGGATTCGCAGAAGCGTAGCGCTGAGCTTGCTGCCGGCGACGAGAAAGAGAAGAAGCAACGCGAAGCTCTGATGCCTTCGAAAGAAGTCGCTGCTCGAAAGAAGAACGCTGAGGCCCAAAGCGACGAAACACAGCAAAAGAAAGTCCCTTCGCTATATCGTCCGGGTGAAAAGAAAGACACGCAACCGCCGCAGTGACTTGGTGCTCCATAGCGTAAATTGAAGGTAGAGAAGTCTTTCCTTGGGCCACCACCATCATCACCATCCGGTTAGAACCGGCTGGATATTGAAGCTTTCGATCGCCGCTACGCTTCTGTTTACGGCCTTCGAGATTTTCGCTGGCCTGCGCGCCCACAGTTTGGCGCTTCTCTCAGACGCCGGGCACAACTTCACTGACGCTCTGGCGCTGCTGCTCGCTGCCATCGGCCTTTACCTGCAAGGCAAGCCGGCCAATCATGTCAAGACTTATGGCTATCAGCGCGCTGGCGTCATCGCCGCGTTTCTAAACGCGACCACGCTGGTAGTCATCGCGCTCATCATTTTTTGGGAAGCCGTAAGCCGCATCATTCATCCCCAGGCGGTCGATGACCGAGTGATGCTTTGGGTCGCGGCCGGCGCCTTGGTTTTGAACGGCGGTATAGTCTTCGCATTGAACAGCGGCGGCAAAGGGGACATTAACATCCGCGCCGCAGCGGTTCACATGATGGGTGATGCCGTCGGCGCGCTTGCCATTATTGGCGGCGCGCTAGCCATCCACTACACCGGTTTTACCTACATCGACCCGATCTTGTCCATCGTCCTCGGCCTGTTCATCATCTACACGGCTTGGGACATCATCCACGAATCTCTGAACATTCTGCTCGAAGGGCTTCCGCGCGGCATCCAGCTTAAAGACGTTACCACAGCCATGGGCGGTGTCGCAGGCGTCCTCGATGTGCACGATCTTCACATCTGGAGTTTGGGTTCAAACACCCATGCGCTCAGTTGTCACGTTCTGATTGAAGACATGCCGCCGTCGGCGAGCACGGCCATTTTGAAGGATGTCAATAATCTGCTCTGCGGCTTCGACATCCACCACACCACCATTCAGTTTGAGCACGTGCCCTGCGTCTTGTCAGCCGACGGCTGCAAAATGACACATGATCATGCGCATGAACACGGCCATGATCACGCCCATCATCACCACTAATCCTGTCTGAGCGCCATCATCGGGTCAATCCGGCTTGCGCGTCGCGCGGGCAGAAAACTCGCTATCAACGCAGCCGCAATCAACACGGACAGCGTCATCGCTAACGTTTCTGCATCCACCGGCTGCATCCCTTGCACTGCTCTCCGCAAAACTCCGGCAGCGGCCGCCGCTCCCGCTGATCCGATCGCTAATCCAACGACTACCGTGATCAGGCTCTGACGCATGATGAGCCATTCAATCCCGCGAGCGCTAGCGCCTAGCGCCATCCGCACTCCAATTTCGGGAACCCGCTGACCGGTCAAATACGCCAGAACCCCGTACACGCCAATCGAAGCCAGCAGCAAAGCTAGTCCGGCGAAAACACCGAATAACAACATCAGGAAGCGTTGCCGAGCGAGCGAACTTCTCGCGAGATCCTCCATCGTCCGCACCTCATAAAGCACCTGATCGCCTGTTTCGCCGCGCAACCGTTCGCGCAATGTGGGGACCAGGCTCAGCGGATTTACCTTTGCCCGCACCGCTATCGACATCAGTTCCGACCAGCGTCGCACGAGCGGATCCGGCACTTGTGCAAACGGATAATAAACTTGATCTCTTACCTCCGCTTGATCGTCCGCGGCCAAGCCCCAATGCCGTACATGACCCACTACGCCCACCACCAGCACTGGTTTCTGCGCCATGTCCGGAATCCAAAGCTGCTTCCCCACAGCCTCGCTGCCGCCAAACGCGTGTTGCGCCATCACGTCGTCGATGACAACTACAGCCTGGCTTCCAATTCGATCGTGATCGTCAAGAAACCGGCCCTTTAGCAGCGGAATTTTCATAACGTGCAAGTAATCCGGAGTTACGCTGGTCGCGAGCGCGACTGGTCTCTTGTTCTCGGGCGGCAAATCGGCGCTGGTCCAATAAGCCAATTCGTTGTCGCCCTGCCGCATCGGCACGGTGTCTACGACCGCAACCGCATTCGACCCCTGGCGCCTGCCGTGTCCGATCAATCACGTCTTTCCATGCCGCACGTGTCAGGCCAGGATCTTCAAGAGTGGCCGGTGAGAGCGCCATGCGGCTCACCAGCACGTTGTGAATGTCCACTCCCGGATTCAACGAAGAGAGATGGACAAGCGTTCGTCCCAACATCCCGGCCGAAACCAACAATACGACTGCCAGCGCGATCTGCGAGATCACAAATCCGTTGTGCAGCCGTCGCGAACTGCCCACCAACGTTCGTGCTCCCGCACGCAGGCTATGCTCCAGATCGCGTGCTCGTATGCGCAACGCGGGCGCCAGCCCGAACAGCAGACCGCTTGCCAGCGATATGCCCAAGGCAAACGAAAGCACAGCCCAGTCAAGTCGCACTTCTTCAGACCGCGGCAAACTGCCCGGCCAGAACGTGACAAACTTGCGCGCACCGGCAGCCGCAAGCACTACTCCAAACGCGCCTCCCAAACAGGCCAGCACGGAAGATTCGGTGAGACATTGCCGTGTCAGGCGACCACGGCTCGCACCCAGCGCCGCCCGCATCGCAAGTTCTCGCTCTCTCGAAACCGCGCGCGCCAGCAATAAGCTCGCCACATTTGCACACGCTATCAACAGCACCAGGCTCACCGCTCCGAAGAGCAGCCAAAGTGTGGAGCGTGCTTCGCCCACATCCACATGCATCTGTTGCGCCACAAATGTCCGATCGGCATTTGTGTCCGGATACTGTATAGCTAACCGATGGCCAAGCAGTCCCAATTCGGCTTGGGCTTGGGCCAGCGTTACACCCGGCCGCAGTCGCGCCGCAACGTTGATCGGGTGCGGTCCGCGTACTCTTAAGTAAGGCGCTCTATTTTGGCCGAGCGGCGTGAATGTATCAGCTTCATTGTCGTTGAGCCGGAAGTTCGCCGACGTAATACCGACAACCGTGTACGGTTTATCGTCATACACAACACGTGCGCCAATGGCGCTGAAGCTTCCGGCGAATTTTCGCTGCCAGAAACTGTAGCCTAATATGATCGCGGGCGCGCCGCCAAGCCTTTCTTCTTGTGCTAGAAATGTACGTCCTCGCAGCAAGTGCACGCCTAGAACGTGGAACAGGTTGGATGAGATCGGGAAATTGTCGACGTACTCAGGTGCGCCAGGAGCGCTCACGGTACCACCGTCGTACAGCCAGCCCGCCATCGACACGGAATGTGTCTCCCGCTGCAAATCCAGAAAGTCGGGGTAGGCAATCTTTTGCTCGCGGTACAGTTGAACGTTCCACGTTGGCGAATGCCCGTGCACTTCAACTAGTCTGCCGGGATCTAAATAGGGAAGTGGTTTCAGCAACACGCCATCGATCAGCGTGAACATGATCGTCGTCGCGCCAGTTCCCAAAGCTAAGGTACCCAGCGCCACTGCCGCAAATGCAGGTCGCTGCCGCATTGTACGAACGGCATAGCGAACATCGTGCAGGAGGTCTTCCAACCAGCGCGTGCCACGTGCATCGCGGCAGCTTTCCTTCACCTGTTCGGGACCGCCAAGCGCCCGCCTCGCCTCTCTGCGCGCAGCTTCGGGTTCGCGCCCGCGCGCAATTAACTCGGCAGTGTGCTGTTCAATGTGGAAGTGCAACTCCTTTTCTAATTGATCTTCCAAGCGCCCACTCCGCCAGAAGCGCCGCCACCAATTCATTGCGCACCCTCCGGAATCCGAAGGATCAGCCCGACTGCCTCCGCTAGCCGATTCCAACTCGCTGCTTCTGCATCGAGTTGCGCCCGCCCCTTGCGCGTCAGCCGATAGAACTTCGCTTCGCGTCCAGTTTCCGTCTCTTTCCACTCAGCCGAAAGCAGTCCACGATTCTCAAGCCGATGCAACGCCGGATATAGCGACCCCTGCGGCACTTGCACCACATCACGCGAAACCTGCTGCAGGCGCTGCGCAATGGCATATCCATGCACCGCTCCTAGCGCAACAATCTTCAAAACGAGCAGGTCCAGCGTGCCTTGCGGCAAGTCGGATTTAGTTGACAAGTTCTGTACGCCTCGATCTCCTACACGTTAACACATAGAAGTTCGAGGCGTCGATACATACGAACGCACTACCCCAGGGAAATCAGATCGAGCATGTGCTTACGAAACCGGTCTGCGGCTTCGGCGTCCGGCGTAATCACCAGTACGGTATCGTCGCCCGCAACCGTACCCACCACTTCCTGCAGTTCCTCAGTGTCTACCGCAATCGCCAGCGGGCTCGCATTTCCAGGCGAAGTTCGCAGGACCACCAGATTCTGAGCCACGCGAATATCTAACAAGTACTCGTTTGCAACATCCCGGAGTTGCGGTCCGGCAACATCCGCGGGCAATTGGCGATAACCCTCCGGGGTTTTCACCAGCCCCAAATCGCGCATATCGCGCGATAGCGTCACTTGAGTGGTCTGAATTCCCACTTGCCCCAGTTCGCGCGCCAATTCCTCTTGCGTGTAGATCTCCTTGCCTCCGATGATCTTGAGTATCTGGCCCTGGCGGAAATTCTTGTTCATGGGCGATTACTGTGCATGCATCTCGGCAAGGCGCGCTCTTGCTTCTTTTAAGGCCCGTGCGACGCTCGCAGGTCCCGTGCCTCCCGGCAGCTCGCGCGTCTTCATGCCTTCCAGTGGATTGAGGAATCGCTCCGCTCCCGCGCTCAGCTCCGGCGCAAATGCGGCCAACTCCTCCGCTGTCCAGTCACTCGGCCTTTTGCCAGATTTCACAGACTGTAACACCAACCGCCCGACAATCTGATGTGCCGTATGAAATGGCACGCCCTGCCGCGCCAGTTCCTCGGCGAGGTCTGTTGCCACCACCCAGCTCTCTTCCGCCGCGGCCATAGGCTTTGATGTTTCCAATACCACCGACTCTGCCACCGCCTTCGCCATGCGCAACGATCCGGAAGTCTGATGAAACGCATCGAACAGCGGCTCTTTGTCCTCCTGCATGTCGCGGTTGTAGGTCAGCGGCAACCCCTTCATCGTGATCAGCAGGGACGTCAAATCGCCAAACACACGCCCGGATTTCCCGCGTATCAACTCAAGCGAATCCGGATTCTTCTTCTGCGGCATCAGGCTCGATCCGCTCGTCACTCCATCGCCCAGGGTGATCCAGCCGAATTCTTCACTGGAGTACAGAATCCAATCCTCAGCCAAGCGGCTCAAATGCAACATCACCATGCTGCACGCATACAAAAAGTCGAGCGCAAAATCCCGATCCGCCGAAACATCCATGCTGTTCCGCGTAATTGCCGGAAACCGGAGGTCCTTCGCTATCGCCTCACGATCGAAGGGAAATCCACTGCCCGCCAGTGCCCCTGAACCTAACGGCAAAACATTGATTCGCGCCCGCGCCTGCGCAAGCCGCTCCGCATCGCGCGTGAACATCTCGAAATACGCCAGCAGATAATGGGGCCACAGCACAGCCTGGGCTCGCCGCAGATGCGTATATCCCGGAATTACCGCATCCGAATGGCGCTCTGCCAAATCGAGCAGCGCCGACATCAGATCCGTAACATCGCTCAGCAACGTGTCTGTCGCCGCTCGCAGATACAGGCGTACGTCGAGCGAAACCTGCTCGTTACGACTGCGCCCGGTGTGAATCTTTCCCGCTAACGCGCCGACTTTCTCGCCTAGCTTTCGAATGACGAACGTATGCACGTCCTCATCCGTCGCGCCATCGAAGTATCGTGGGTCTTCGGCCTCGCGTCCGATCTCCGCGAACGCAGCCACGAGCTTCTCGCACTCCTCGCTCGTCAGAATGCCTTGTCGTGTCAGCGCCCGCGCGAACGCCTGTGATCCCTTGACGTCTGCAAACACCAGCTTGCGATCGAAGCGAAGTGATCCCGAAAAGCCTTCGAACACCTCCGAAGGGCCTGTCTCGAACCTACCGCCCCAGAGTTTCATGGCCTTACTTCTTCAGCAGCGCCCGCACCTTAATCGGCAGCCCGATCAGATTGATGAACCCTCGCGCGTCTTTCTGGTCGTAGCTCTCACCCATCGTGAAGCTCGCAATATTCAAATCGTAAAGCGAGTTCGGGCTCTTTCGACTCACCGGCTCCAGGTTGCCTTTGTACAGCCGCATCCTCACTTCGCCCGTCACCGGTTCCGCGATCTTTGCGAAGAACACGTCCAATCCTTCGCGTAACGGCGTAAACCACAGCCCGTTGTAAACCATCTCCGCGTAATCGAGAGCAAGCTTCTGCTTGTAATGCATCGTGCTGCGGTCGAGCGTCAACGCTTCCAGTTCCCTCGCCGCCGCAGTCAGAATCGTCCCGCCCGGCGTCTCATAACAACCGCGCGACTTCATTCCGACAAATCGGTTTTCCACCAGGTCAATCCGCCCGATTCCGTGCTCGCCGCCTATCTCATTCAGCTCCTCCAGCAGAGCCACACCGCTCAACTGACGCTGCCCGTTCAGCGAAACCGGGATGCCGCCTTCGAAGCCAATCGTGACCTCAGCCGGCTTATTCGGAGCGTCTGCCGGACTCTTGCTGAGCATCCAGATATGCTCCGGCGCCGCATTGGCCGGATCTTCCAGTTCGCCGCCTTCGTGCGAAATGTGCCAGATATTCCGGTCCCGGCTATAGATCTTCGTCGTCGACTGCGCAATCGGCACATGGTGCTGCCGCGCGTATTCAATCGCGTCTTCGCGTGAACTGATGTCCCACTCGCGCCACGGTGCAATCACCGGCAGTTGTGGCGCAATCGCCTTGTATGTCAGCTCAAATCGGACCTGGTCATTGCCTTTGCCCGTACACCCGTGCGCCAGCGCATCGCAGCCGGTCTTCAGCGCCACCTCCGCCTGCCGTTTCGCCAACAGCGGACGCGCAATCGAAGTCCCCAGCAAATACTTGTGCTCGTACACCGCCCCCGAGCGCACCAGCTTCCACAAGTAATCGCCGACGAACTCCTCGCGCATGTCCTCGACATACACTTCCGAAGCGCCCGTCTTCAGCGCCTTCTCTCTCAGCCCATCGAGTTCCTCACCTCCCTGCCCAATGTCCCCGCACACGGCGACCACTTCGCAACCGTAGTGCTCCTTGAGCCACGGAATAATGATCGACGTATCGAGTCCGCCGGAATAGGCCAGCGCCACCTTTTTTGCGTTTATTTTTTTCATCTATCTTGAAATTCCCTTGCGCACACTTCAGGCGTCATCTTTGTGCTCTGCTCGAAACTGGTTAAGTATTCGCGCTACTGCAGCATGATTAGCAGCAGCGCCTTCTGCACATGCAGCCGGTTTTCGGCCTGGTCGAACACAACCGACTGTGGGGACTCAATGACTTCATCCGTCACTTCCAATCCCCGCTTCGCCGGCAGGCAATGCATAAAGAGAATGTCTTTGCGTCCGGCCTGGAGAAGCCGCTCATTCACCTGGTAAGGCAAAAATGTCTTGTTGCGCTCAGCGGTTTCCGATTCCTGGCCCATGCTGGTCCAGACGTCCGTGTACACGGCATGGGCGGAGCGGACCGCCTCAAGCGGATCGTTTGTAATCTCGATCTGCGCACCTGAAATTGCGCCCAGCTCACGAGCCTTTGCGACAATCTCGGCCTTCGGCTCATACCCCGCCGGCGTTGCCACTGAGCAATGCATGCCCAATCGCGCGCCGCACAGCATCAGCGAGTGCGCGACATTATTCCCATCGCCGACATACGCCAGCTTTAACCCGCGCAGCCGCTCGAAGTGTTCCTTCAGCGTGAACATGTCCGCCAGCGCCTGGCATGGATGATAAAGGTCGCTCAGCGCATTGATGACCGGAATGCCCGACCAGCGCGCCAGTTCGTCAATAGTCTCCTGGCTATACGTGCGCGCCACGATCGCATCTGTCCAGCGCGCCACGTTCCGCGCCACGTCTTTCAGTGGCTCCCGCTCCCCAATCATCCCGATCTGCGTCACGCAGTCACCACCGAGCTGCTTGATCGCAAGCTCAAACGTCATTCGCGTCCGCAGCGATGGCTTCTCAAACAGAAGACTGACATAGCGCCCCTTCAGCGCCGAAGCAAACCGCGGCCGCGACTGCTTCACCTGCTGGGTCAAATCGAGCAGCCCACTCAGATCCTCAACCGATAGATCCAGATCATGCCGCAAATTGATGTTTGGCCGGGGTAGTTGCTGAGTCAATGGGGCAGCCATGGCGTCAGGTTCTCCTCTGTATTATTATTCACTACTATGAATAATAATACAACACTGAGGACCTAGCGCCTGGAAGTCGCGCCAGCGGCTTTGCTTGATCCGACCATCTCTCTGCGGTTGGAAAGAATATAGTCAGCGAGTTCGTTTCGGCTCGTGCGATACAGATTTCTCGCCTGGTCTGCTAAGAAAGCCGCTTGTTGGGCAGCTGCACTCTGTGGCTGCTCCGACCGGCACACCTCGACAGCGGTTACAAAGTGTCGCCAGGAAGCCCGATATGCAGTTTGGAGCCTCCGCAATTCATTTTCTTGCATGATCGAAAATCCTTAATCTTTAGACGAAGGCCCCCGACGATCAGATCCCTGACTTCACGCAGAAGAGCTAATTGAAGGGCGAATGGCGACTGGACGCGTTATTTGGGTACATACGAAACAAAGGAGAGAGAAGCCGCTTACGCAGACCGGAAAGCAGGAATCTCTTACTCTGAGCACTGAGCTCCGCCAAATGGAGAGTGGAAGTGGGAATATGGCTGCTTCGGGTTTGGGATGAAAAAAGAGCTCGCCCGCACTTCGGCAACCTTTATCAACAATTCGCCGTCGTGCATTGCGTTGCCGGGGGCGTGCCCGAACTGCTCATTTGTGTCTCCCCCGCTTCACCTCTTCAGTGCTCTGCTTGCGAACCATTTCCATGTACTCGCGCACATATTGCTGGTCTGCCAGCGGGATGTCATCGCGGTTGATTTCTCCACCCGAATCTGAATGATGCCCAAGCTTCTGTGAGTACGCCGTCTTCAACTGCTGTTTGCCCGACGGAGTCTCCACCGTCATATCGCCGGTCAAATTGGCAGAGCGCTTGCCTATAATCTCAGCCAACTTGCCCATTGCCGCCAACTGCTCCGCCTCTTTCACGCCCTTTTCGCCATCCTGGCGGCCGATTCCCGAATGTGCATCCGCGCCTTTCTCCGGCATGGAATCGGAACTGCGCCCTTGCGAGGCCTGGGTCCGCTCGGAAGCTTGCGCCTGTGTCTGCCCTTCTGAACTCTGATCCTGGCTGGACTGCTGGTTGCGCGCGTCCTGCTGTTGCCCTTGCTGCGCTTTGCCCGGACTTTGGCTGGCAGCCTTGTCCTGGTCGGACGGCTGATTATTCTGCCGCGATTGTTCACCCGAATTCTGGCGCATCTTGGCCATGAAACTCGACAATGCGTCTTTCATCTTGTCCATCAAGCCCGCACTTTGTTGGCCTGCAGCGTTCTTTTGCTTGGCCTCGCCATTCGGCGGAGTCTTCTCGGAAGCTGCCGACTGATCCGACTGTTTCTGCTCAGCCTGCGAGTTTGCCGCGTCCCCGCTCTGGTTCCCGTTCTGCGGTTTTCCGTCTTTGCCCGATTCGGCCTGAGCTTTCGACCCTGATTGATCGTTCGGGCTTGCGGCATCGCCCGTTTGCACCCCCTCAGGTTGGGGCGTCTCGATTGCGCGTTGATCGGGTAATTGCGTGCCGCTCTCGGCGCGATTCGGCTGCGCACGCGCGTCTTGCCCGGCTTCGCCCGGAACCCGGTCATCACCCCCAAATAAACGCGCTTCCAGCCGCTCGAAAACCGGCGTGATCTGGACAGCAATAAGGCTCTGCTCAAAACTGAGGCTTTTGGTGACCAGATACCGGACAGCAAACAGCCCGAATGCGATGGCCGCTAAAGCAGCGGTGATCGCCCAGGCACGATGAAACGCGAGCGGAAAAGCTTGCGCCGGCTCTATTCCTTCGGCCGCCCGCTCGGCTTGCCGAAGTTGAAAATCGGCCACCGCCTGGGTCGCGCGGGACTCATCCGCGAGCACAAACCACGCTGTCGAAAGAGAATCGTCCAGAAGCAGACGCCGATCCAGTATTTGCGCGATTTTGTAGTGCGAGAGCTTGCGGGCGCGCACGCGAACTGTGCCAATCACCAGTCCTGCGGCTGCCAGTAAGGCCAGCCAGTACCAATGAAGAATCTGCGTTCCCAGCAGTAACAGAAGAATGCTGCCGCCGAGTACCGGTGCCAGCGTGAATGCAACCTGTTCCAGTGCAACAACAGCGAAGTGCCGCCGTCCCGCCGAGCGGACAACGCTCTCCACGCGATTTTTCGAATCAACCAATTTGGCTTTTGTCCAATTGAATTATCCCATTGGGAGACGTAAGCTGAGCGCCCCTGAACTTCGATAACCCAACATTCTCTACGACCCCTCGATTGCCACGGCGCTGCCGATGGGCGGAGGTCAACCTGATCTCCGAATGCGAGCTCGTCCAGATCATCGCTGACTGATTCTGGCGCTTGCGCCGCATACAGACTCTTGGATTGATTTTTCAAATGCGCTCCGAGCAGCTTCCGGACGCGTCACCGCCGGTGTTTGAACGTCTGTTACGCTCGAATTTACCTTTCAAAAATGAGCAGTTTCACCGTCACCTTGCCCGATGGCAGTCAACAATCCGTGCCGCAGGGCACGCGTCCTATCGATGTCGCGAAGTCCATCAGCCCACGCTTGGCGAATGACGCCCTCGTCGCGCGTGTGAATGGCGATCTCTTCGATTTGACCCGACCATTAGAGAGTGACTCCCAACTCGAGATCCTGACCCCCAAGAGCGGCGCCGATGCATTGCACGTTTACCGGCACTCAACCGCCCATCTGCTCGCCGCGGCCGTGCTCGAACTTTATCCTGAAACTCAGCTCGGAATTGGTCCGCCTACCGAGACCGGGTTTTATTACGATTTCCAGCGCGATGCGAAATTCACTCCCGAAGATCTGGAAAAGATCGAAGCGCGCATGCGTGAGCTGCAAGCCAAGAACCTGCCTTTCGAGCGCAGGCTGACTACGAAAGCCGAGGGGCTCCAGAAATATAAAGACGATTGGATGAAGCACGAGCTAATTGAAGAGCGCGCCGGCGAAGTCTTCAGCGAGTACACGCTCGGGCCGGATTTCATCGATTTCTGCCGCGGTCCGCACGTCCCTTCCACCGAAAAACTAAAAGCGTTCAAGCTGCTTTCCATTGCGGGCGCGTATTGGAAAGGGAGTGAGAAGAATCCGCAGTTGCAGCGCATCTACGGCACCGCATTCTTCACACCCAAGGAACTGCAGGACTACCTGAATCGGCTCGAAGAAGCCAAGAAGCGCGATCATCGCAAGATCGGCAAAGATCTGGAGCTGTTCACAGTCAACGAGCTCGTCGGCGCGGGTCTACCGCTATGGCTGCCCAAGGGCGCTACTGTCAGACGGCTGCTCGAAGATTACATCCTGGAGAAAGAGCGCGAAGCCGGCTATCAGCACGTCTACACGCCTGACATTGCCAAGGTCGATCTCTACAAGACCTCGGGGCATTGGGAACATTATCGCGACGACATGTTCCCGGTTATGGCATTGGAGCACGAAGAGATGGTGTTGCGGCCCATGAATTGCCCGCACCACATCCTTATATATCAATCCAAGATGCACAGCTATCGCGATCTGCCGGTGCGCATTGCGGAGCTCGCCACACAATACCGATACGAGCGTTCCGGCGTCCTCAGCGGCTTGAGCCGCGTGCGTTGCATGACCCTCAACGATGCGCACATCTTTTGCACGCCCGATCAGATCAAGGAAGAGTTCACGAGGGTAATGCAGTTAGTCGAGCAGTCTTACAAGGACCTCGGCATCACCCAATACACCTACCGGCTTTCGTTGCGCGACAAAGCCAACAAAGCGAAGTACGTCGACAACGACGAGATGTGGAACTTAGGCGAACGCGTGCTGCGCGAAGCCATGGATTCCTTGGGCTTGAAGTATGTCGAGGCTCCCGGCGAAGCGGCATTCTATGGTCCCAAGCTCGACATCCAGCTTGCCGATGTTATGGGCCACGAAGAGACCTATTCCACCATTCAAATCGATTTCCATCTGCCCAATCAGTTTGAGCTCGGCTACATCGGCGCCGACGGGCATCAGCATCGTCCCGTGATGATTCATCGCGCCATCATCAGCACCATGGAGCGCATGATGTCTTACTTAATTGAACTCTATGCCGGCGCTTTTCCCGTGTGGCTCGCGCCCGTGCAGGCAATCGTTCTACCCATTGCAGACCGGCAGAACGAATACGCCCAGCAGGTGCTGCAAAAACTGCGAGCCGCCGGACTCCGCGCCGAGATAGACCAACGCAGCGACAAAATTAATTTCAAAATTCGTGAATCCCAGCTCCAAAAAATTCCGTATATGCTGGTAGTGGGGGATCGCGAAGCCCAGGCCGGACAGGTAGCTGTTCGTAACCGAAAGCACGGCGATCAGGGGGCTGTTGCGGTGGATGTTTTCATTTCTCGCCTGGCGCAGCTCAATTCGAGTCGAAGCGTAGAAGAATAATCGATTTGGTTTTAGCCGCGCTGATATTGCTCGGCTGCTGGGTGTATTGCGTTCTCGCGATTGCGGGCGCGGTTATGCACGCGCGCAGCCGCCGAAATTTTGCCCGCAAGGAACAGACCGCCATCAGTGTGCTCAAGCCGCTGGCGGGCAATGACGACGGGCTGGAGAAGAATCTTCGCAGCTTCTTCCAGCAGGACTACAGCAATTACGAACTCCTGTTTGCCGTTCGGCACGAACAGGACGAAGCGGTGCCTATCGTGCGCCGCCTGATGAACGAATACCCGTTGGTGCAATCGCGGCTGATCGTCACCGGCGAACCGCCTTACCCGCATGCGAAGGTTTTCAGTCTGCAGTGCATGTTCCAGGAATCGAAGCATGACCTTGTCGTCATGAGCGATAGCGACGTGCGCGTCGGCGCCGATTTCTGCTGGAAGCTTGCGGCTGAATTCGCCGATGTCCGGCTCGGACTGGTGACTTGTCCCTATCGCGCTGTCGCCGGCAAAGCGTTTTGGTCCCAGCTCGAAGCCATTGGGATGAATACCGATTTCCATGCCGGCGTGTTTACCGCAGTGATGATGGAAGGCAGCACGAAGTTTGCTGTCGGACCCACAATTGTGGCGCGAAAAAAAGTATTGCAGTCGCTCGGCGGCATCGAGCGCGTAAAAGATTATCTAAGCTCGGAAGATTTCATGTTGGGGCGGATCGCCGCCGAGCTTGGCTTCATGGTGCGAATCTCGCCTTATGTGGTGGAGCACCGTATCGGCAACGAAGGGATGAAGGCGAACTTTTCACATCGGCTGCGTTGGGCCAGAACCACTCGCCGGTCGCGCCCGCTTGCCTACGTCGGCCAATTCTTCACTCATTCGCTGCCGGTGAGCGTGCTCATGTGCCTGTTGTCGCCGGAATGCTGGCATCTGTTGCTGATCAGCATCGTGTTCCGGATCATCACCGCGTGGACCGTTTCTGAACGGACGCTGCGCGTCAATGTTCCGTGGCTGCTCTTGCCGGTGCAGGACTTCATCGGATTTGCATTCTGGATCGCAGGATTCTTCGGGAACTCGATTCAATGGCGGGGCCGCCGCTATATGTTGAACCGCGACGGCACAGTCGAGCTCGCCGGCTAGTTACTGCCGGCTACGCTCACCGAGCCGCGACTGCGAGGGAGCGGTAAGGGTCCTGCCAGCGAATAGAAGTTGGAACTCGCCTAGCCCGTTCCGCGTAGTTCTGGTGTGTTTTCCCTCTGGCAAGACGTACGCTTTTCATTCCGGATCATCGCCAAAGATTGGCAGTTCGCCTTAATCGCAGCCGTTGCGCTGGGCTTAGGGATTGGGGCAACCACCGCCATCTTCAGCATCATCGAAAACGCGCTGCTTGATCCTTTCCCATATACGGACGCTCAGCACATGATGAATGTCGAGATCCACGATCAGAACGGGCGTGGCGTTCGCGGCGGCTATACGGTTCCCGAATTTCTCGACATTGAGCAGCAGGCGCACTCGTTCGACCACATCATCGCGTCGGATGGAAACGATGTTCTTTACGAGCATGGTGGCGGAACGGAACGATTGCAGGGCGGCCCGGTGAGTGCGAACCTGTTCGACGTCCTGGGAATGAAGCCGGTGATTGGGCGATACATCACGGCCGAGGACGTGAAGCCGGAGGCCCCGGCTGTGTTCGTCATGAGCTACAAAATGTGGGCGACCAACTATAATCTCGATCCTGGGATTCTGGGCAGGAAGTTTACTCTGAACGGACAGCCATACACGTTGATTGGTGTGATGCCGCCGCGCTTCACCTTTGGTGGGGACGACCTCTGGACGCCGCTCCCGCTGAACCGGTCAGATAAGACAGGCGAAACTCGCTACGTGTGGCTGCTTGGGCATTTGCGCCCGGGAGTTTCGTCCGGTGAGGCGCAGTCGGAGATGAACATCATTCTTAAACGGCTGGCTAAGCATTATCCAAAGCTGTATCCAAAACGGTTCTCGGTGAAGCTTGTCACGCTGGCGGATGGCGTGGTGGGACAGTTCCGTTCCATGCTCCTGATCCTGATGGGAGCCGTGACCATGCTGCTGCTGATCGCGTGCAGTAACGTGGCGAATCTCTTGCTGGCCCGCGCCACGGCTCGCGAGCGCGAGATTGCAACGCGTGCTGCGCTCGGAGCCTCACGCTGGCGGCTCATCCGGCAGCTTCTTTCTGAGAGTCTGATTCTGGCGCTCGCCGGTGGCCTCTTAGGCTGTCTGCTGGCCTGGGCCGGAGTCAAGGGATTGGTGGCCATCATGCCCACCAATGTGATCCCCTCTGAAGCGGTCATCCGGTTGAACTTGCCCGTGCTTTTGTTTTCACTGGGTGTCGCCGTTGCCACTGCTATGGTATGCGGCCTGGCGCCGGCCCTGCACGCAACCCGCAAGGACCTGATTAACGCACTTCGTAGCGCAGCCAAAGGCAGCGGCGGCGGATTCCGCCACGGCAAATTGCGGGCCTCCATCGTGGTGGCTGAGATCGCACTTTCTCTCGTGTTGCTGACTGGTGCCGGTCTATTGATGCGCACGTTCTTCGCGCTCCAGGCAGTCTCGCTCGGTCTCAATCCGAAGAACATTCTGGTGGCTAGAACGCCATTGCCCAAGGGGCACTATCTCACGGCGAAAGAAAAAGGCATTTTCTTTCGCAAGGTGCTGGACAGATTGAACGCACTACCGGGCGTGGTGTCGGCCACCGAAACAAGCACGCTGCCGCCGTACGGCGGGTTTCGCAGTGAAATGGATGTGCCCGGCAAAACGCATTCCGAGAAATGGTTCGGCTTGGTGCAGTTGGTCAGCGAGCAGTATTTCCGGACGCTAGAGATCAAGCACATCGCGGGGCGTTTGCTGTCGCAAGAAGACGTGATGGGCGCACGCAAAGTGGCGGTGGTGAATCAGACCTTCGTCAACAAGTTTATGGGTAAAGACAACCCAATCGGGCGTCAGATGCGCGCTGTCGATTTTGCTACGCTTCCCGATCCAGTGCCGGATCCAACCTTTGAGATCATCGGCGTTGTAGCGGACGCCAAGAATCAAGGCTTGCAGGATCCGGTTATGCCTGAGATTTGGATTCCCTACACGCTGACGGCAGCCGGCGAACGCGGCGTACTGGTGCGAACATCCCTGGAGCCGATGAGCCTGCTCAATTCGGTCCGCAGGGAGATTTGGGCGGAAGACCGCAACGTGGCGTTGACGTTCACCGGCACGCTCGAAGACTTCATGAAGCAGTTCTCCTACTCGGGTCCGCGCTTTGGCTTGATACTGCTCGGTATATTCGCGCTGAACGGATTAGTGCTGGTCGCAATCGGCGTATATAGCGTGATGGCGTATGCGGTCTCCAGGCAGACACACGAGATTGGAATACGCATGGCGTTGGGTGCGCTGCAAGGCAATGTGCTGCGGCTGGTTCTGCGCACGGGCTTGGAACTGGTTTCAATCGGCTTAGCGATTGGATTAGCCGCGAGTATTGGGGCCGGCGCGCTGATCAAGCAGATGTTGTTCGGTGTCTCGGCATTCGATCCCATAACGCTCGGGTTAGTGCTCTCGGTGCTGGTCGTCGTCGGAGCCGCGGCCTGCCTGTTCCCCGCGCGACGCGCCACAAAGGTGGACCCGCTCATCGCGTTGCGCTATGAATAGTCAAATCGTATGCTTGCGTTCGTGCTTCGGACCCATCGCCCCGGAGATATGGGCTGGATCATTCATCGGCACGGAGCATTGTATGCACAGGAGTACGGCTGGGATGAGCGTTTCGAGGCGCTGGTCGCCCGCATCGCAGCGGACTTCATCGATCAGTACGATCCAAAGTACGAGCATTGCTGGATAGCGGAACGCGACGGCGAGTTTCTGGGATGCGTGTTCCTGGTCAAAGATAGAACAACCGAAAGCACCGCCAAGCTTCGTATGCTCCTGGTTGAACCGAGTGCGCGAGGGATGGGCGTGGGCCGCACGCTGGTCCGGCAATGCACGGAGTTCGCGCGGCAGGCCGGGTACTCGCGTCTGACGCTATGGACGAATAGTATCCTTACCGCTGCCAGGCGGATTTATGAAGAAGAAGGTTATCGCCTGGTGCGCGAAGAAGATCATGAGAGCTTCGGGGCAAAGCTGACGGGGCAGTATTGGGAACTGCAGTTGTGAGAATCGACAAGTGGCTCTGGGCAGCTCGATTCTTCAAGACAAGAGCGCTTGCAACCCGTGCATGCGAGTTGGGCAGAGTTGAATGCGCTGGGCAACCGGTGAAACCGTCGCGTGAAGTGCGAACCGGCGAGCGCCTGAAAGTCAGGAACGATAGCGCCACCTTCGAGCTGGATGTTCTTGCGTTGAGCGAAATACGGGGACCGGCAGCAGTGGCCCAAACCCTGTATTCAGAGACTGAGACGAGCAAGCAGGCACGGATCGCAGCGGCGGAGGAACGCCGAGCTATGCCGCGCATTGAAGCGTTGCACGAAGGCAAAATATCGAAGCGAGATAGACGGCAGTTCAACCGGTTGCGGGGACGAAGCTAGCCTGGACTCACTTGCAGAGCGAAGTTAACCGTGACATTGGTGACGACGGGTTGTCATGAGCAGAGTTGGACAAGAATTAAGAACGAAGATTGTCCTCCAGCCTGGAATTTGCGCAACCAGGCACCGCGCGCAGCACGGAACGGGTCATGCCCATCAGCCAGTCACTGAAGGGATCGGAGAGAATAAAGCTGACGGTGAAACAGCCAAACTCCAGACGACAACAGGCGACCGAACCCTTACAGGTTACGGACTAAATGTCGAAAGACTGAAGTAAACGTTAATTCCTGCACCAGCGCAAGCATGAAGCACGACCCCGATTCACTCGACCGGAATCTCCACAGCAGTTTTGACGCTTACTTCAAATCAGCTGCAAACGTCCTTCGCGACGCAAGAAGACTTGCGAACGAGAACCCAACGTTGGTAGTTCTAAAACCCCGTTCTGACACGGTGCGTAACGCGCTAATCGGCGTCTCGTAGAATCGGCTTCCGGAAGACGTCCCGCGCAGCTTCTTAAAACGCAAGCTGGGGTGAGTGGGATTATCTTCAAACAATCGGTAAGCTTCCCTGGCGTCTTGTTGGATGTTCGCCGGTAGGCGCGAAACAATCGCCAGAACTGGCGAGTTACCCGGGACTCAATCAAAGTAAATCCGCGAGAGGCAGCGTTTCGCCCGTCGCGTCAGCTTTTAGAGCTTCGTTAGCCATTCGGCGAAGGACGTCGTGTTTTCCGCGAACTGCTTTTGCCAGGCTTCTTCGTCCGCGAGTTCTTCGAGGATCTGCGCGGCGATTGCGTCTTGCTGATCGGGCGGCAGAGCCGAGACTTTCTCCATCACTTTTTCTAACAGTGTGGACATGCCTTCAGCGTAGCAGCGCTTCACGAGCTGCCGTTTTAGGGGTGCGACGGCCTCACCGTCAGGACGTCCTTTGGCCTCGACTTTATTGAACTGCATGGGGAAGCTTGTGCCTGAGTAGTAGGCCGGCCACTCATCTTTGTAATGCGAGGAAGCGACATGACCGGATTCGCCTACGGTGAGGTTCTGGACCGATTTGTCCAGATTGCCGAGATCCACCACCATGCGCTCGGATGGTCCAAGCGTGCCTGAGGTTTGCTTCACGCAGGTGGCGCAGCCGCTCATCTCGATGGGACCGATATCGAAGAAGCGATTTACCAAGGGCAGCTCTTTGCCGAGGGGATGTTGCAGATTCCACTTCAAGACGCGTCCCCATTTCCATTTCGAGACCGGCGATCCGAGAGTCTTGCGGCCGGACGTAAGGGCAGCGTTCAACCGTTGGATGAGCCATGCGTCCCAATCGTCTTTTGGCACCCAGGCACCTGGGCGAGTTGTCAATAGCGTCTGCAGAATTTGTGGGCGAGGAAGAATGTCGGAGACTGGAACCTTCGAAGAAGAGAGTTGCTTAATGAGGCTGGCGCCGATCTCCTCATGCAGAAATTCCGCGATAGTTGGCGCGGCGAGGTCTTTATCCATTTGCCCGTTCCAGTTGCGCAGAACATTGATCGCTTCTTGCGTCATTTCATCCTTGCCGGGGGATTTCGCATAGGCGGCGATCACCTGATGAGCGAGGAACAGATGGAACGCAGAGTAGACGTCGGTCTGAGTGGAGAGCATGTCGTTGACGGTCAGCTTGGGTTTGGCGGTGAGGCGCGCGCGAATCTGGGTGACGCGATAGATGTCAGCGAAACTTCCGCCGATCTGAAGGGGGAAATCGGAGGGGAAGGGATTTTGATTCGCAGTGACGACGATTCCGCCGGGGGGATCGTAGGAACTCGGCAACTGGTCAAAGGGGATGTAGCCGCTCCATTCGAAATTGCCGGAAGCGCCGTCGAGCGGCACGTCGCCGAAGAAGCCTTTGCGAATGGGCACGCGGCCGGAGGCTTGATAGCCGATGTTGCCCGCTCGATCGGCATAGACGAAGTTTTGCGCCGGCCCCCAGAAGCGGCTTACCGCCGCCCGGAACTCCTGCCAGTTTTGGGCGCGATCGATATCTAGGAACGGAAGCCCAAACCCGTCGGTGGCGCTCCAACGCATGGTGTAGGTTTTGCCGTTGGCGTGCAGAATGACTGGACCATGGCGCGTGACCCAAATATTTTCCGTCACAGGGCGCTCGCCGCGAACGCCGATGACCTGGCCATCAAGCTGCGCTTGTTGTAGTTGGCCCTGATAGACGTAAGTGCCGCGGCCTTCATCCATCTGCTCGATATAGATGTCCATCACGTCGGCTTGGAGGTTGGTCACGCCCCAGGCGATTTGATTGTTGTGGCCGGTAATGACGCACGGCACGCCGGGCAACGCGGCGCCTGAGACATTGAGGCCGGGGGCTTTCAAGGCAACCAGGTGCCAGGTGCTGGGTACCGAATAGTGCAGGTGCGGATCGTTGGCAACCATCGGATGGCCATCGACCGTATGCGCGCCCGATACCGCCCAGGCGTTCGAACCGGGATTCACATATCCGCCTTGCACAGCCGGAAAGAGCGCGAGCACTTTGGCGGGATCGGTTGTTTGTGCCAGCAGCGTACCTTTATCGATTTCGAACTTCGATGAATCGGTGAGATCGCGGTACATGACGAGCCCGATTAAAAGAGAATCGACGATGGTCCAGGAGCGCGGAGAATAGGCGTGACCGGGCAGCTCGAATTCGAGCGGGTAATCGCCGTGATGGGTATCGATGTAATAGTTGACACCGCGCGCGTATTCGACCAGCTGCGCTCGATCTTCCGGAGTAAGGAATCTGGTTTCGTTCTCGGCGATGGCGCGCATCCGCATGGCGCGAGAACGTTCGTCCAACGCGAGCGTGCCGCGGCCGAGAACTTCAGACAGTTCGCCGGCTCCATACCGCCGCAAGCTGTCCATTTGCCACAATCGATCTTGCGCTGTGGCATAGCCTTGCAGAAAAATCGCGTCCTGCCAGGATGCGGCCTCGATGTGTGGAACGCCGCGCGCATCCCGCAGAATTCTTGCGCCGGCGCCGATAGGAGCGCTTATCTCGCCCGACGTTTTCGGCAAGGGACGATAGGCGTACCAGTAAATCGCGATGACGATGAGCAGGATCAGAACCGCTATGCTCACATTGATGGCGCGTAGTATGCGGTTCGGCAATACCCGATTTTACTCTTCGAGGCCGCTTCGTTTGCTTGCAGTCGCGGCTTGCCGCCGCACTCAGCATGATTGTCCGGTTCGGCGTTCTGATTCTGATTCTGGCCGCAAACGGATTTTTCGCGGCGGCCGAAGTATCGCTCGTCTCCGTGCGGCAATCGAGACTGCGGCAACTGGCGGAACAAGGCCAGGCTGGAGCGCAAAGCGCGCATGAATTTACTGGCCAATCCGGGACGGCTTCTTTCCGTGACCCAGGTGGGCGTGACGCTGGCCAGCCTGGGACTGGGATGGGCCGGTGAAGGAACGCTATACGATTTGTTTCGTTCCGCAACCGATGCCATGCACGCCCCAGTCTCAGCCAAGCTGCTGCACGGCATTGCATTCGCGCTGGCATTCCTGATCATTAGCTATGCGCACGTGATCATCGGCGAGGTTGTTCCGAAGAACCTCGCCATTCAAAAAGCGGATCGCGTCGCCGTGCTGGCCGCGCCTTTGTTGCTGGTTTTCTACCGCGTGTCGCAACCCTTCGTGGTGGTGATTGAACGAACCTCGGCGTTTATCTTGCGCAAGCTGGGCAGCGAAGGTGGGCATATGCGCGGCGGACACACGCCGGAAGAGCTGAAGTACATCATCCAATCGAGCCAGGGCGAAGGTATGCTGAACCGGTTCGAGCAGGACGCAATTCAGAGATTGATTGAGCTGGGCGACTACTCGGCACGCGAGATTATGACGCCGCGGCCGAGCATTGTTTCGCTTCCGGTGGATGCCAGTCTCGAACAGGTGCTGGCGGTGATGGCTGAGCACAAGTTCTCACGCGTTCCGGTGTATGAAGACCGGCCGGAGCAGATCATCGGCATCATTCACTATAAGGACCTGATGCGCGTCTGGGATGAGCGGCGCGCTGCCCACGATAGACGGCGCGCGACCAGGCCATTTCGATTGCGGCGATTCGTCCGCAAGCCGCTGGTTGTGCCGGAAAGTAAGCCGCTTAGCCAACTGATTGAAGAGTTTCAGAAGGCGCACGCGCACATGGCGCTAGTGGTGGACGAGTTCGGGACAGTAACCGGCTTGGTGACGCTGGAAGATCTGCTGCAGGAGATCTTTGGCGATATGGGAGACGAGCACGATGATGTTCGGCCGGCGCCAACGAATCAGGACCGCATCTTGGAACTCGATGGCGGCACGACGATTCGCGAATTGGAGACACGCTATAACTTGGCGCTACCGGGTGAAGCAGGATTCGAAACGCTGGCCGGCTTTCTGCTATTCCAGTTCGGGTACATACCGAAAGTGAACGAGTCAGTGGATTACGGCGGTCGGCGGTTCACCATCAAGAAGATGGATCGGAATCGGATTGCGACGGTGCTGGTAGAGAAACTGGAGCCGAGTCCGCAGCCCGATCCTGTGAACGAAAGTTAGCCGCCCACTTGCGCAGTTTCTGAGCGGAAACCGCCGGCAAGGTAGCTCTTGAGCGGCTTGCCTGAGCCCGGCAGTTTGAGATCGGGCGCGATCTCGAGTAAGGGTTCCAGGACGAAACGGCGTTCGAGCATGCGCGGGTGCGGAATGCTGAGTTGTGGCGTATCGAGGGTAGCGCTCCCGTAAAGAAGAATGTCAATGTCGATGGTGCGAGGACCGCGACGGATTGCGCCTGCGCTGCGGACGCGGCCGAGTTCACGCTCGATCCGCTGCAGGACACTCAGAAGTTGCAGCGGGAAACAGTGAGTTTCACATGCGACGACAAGGTTGAGGAACCAGGGTTGATCGATCACGTCCCGCGGCTCGGTTTCATAGAGTGGCGATTGCGCGACGACATGGATCTGGTTGTCTTCCAGCAGGCGCAGCGCGTCGATTAGGGATTTTTCCCGATCGCCAAGGTTTGCGCCAAGCGAAAGATAGACGAGCTTAGATGCCAATAGAGCCTTTGCGAATCTTCACCTTGGTTCCATCGAAGCGAGTGATGGTGAACGATACATTCTCGCTGTAGGTCTGGATGCTGTCATGCAGGAAGTGGAGCGCGACGAGTTCGCCGAGCTTGACGGATTCGGTGTAATCGGAGCGCCAATGCACGCCGGCGAAATCGCGGGCGAGCGCTATGTTCGCGGCAAGCTTGTTGAGCTCGCCGGCTACTGTGAGGTTTGCGGCATCGCTGCCTTTGTACTCCTCCATGCCGGTGCCGTCGCGGTTCGGCTGCATGGGCGTAATGCCCAGTTCTCCAAAAGTTGTGTCTTCGTCGAAGAGCGCCTTGAGCACGGTGACGCATGCGCCCGCCACTGTGCCGTGACCGGCGCCGTAAGACGGGTGAGTGGGGCAGCCCTCCGGAAAAGCCATGGGCAGGAAGTAAGCAGACTGCTGCATTTCAGCGCGCTCCAGGACGCCATTGCGCAATTTGCCGGCCTCGGTTGGGTCAAATTCATAGTCGTGTTGATGGACGAAGTGCCAATGTAAGCGGGCGGCGAACGCTTCCGGGCGCATGCGACGGTGGACGAACCACTTTTCGAACCAGACGGCTTTCAAAGCGCGCGTTGCGACTTCGGCCACCAGTTCCTTATAATTCGGCTCACCGAGCGTGCCGAAGCCGACTTGGGTTTTGCTGGTTTTGTATGGATTTCCGTCGGCTAAAGGCGCAGCGAAACCGCCACGAGCCTTGGGAGAAATCAGAAGCAGGCAGGCGTTCAAATAAGCCTGAAAGAGTTCGTCAATGTGGACGTAATTGGCGAGGTCTCGGCCGCAGTGAATGCGCACCGGCGTAATGGGAAGCGGAACAATGGACGGCTTCGCGCCATTTTGCGTAGCGAGATAGCTGGCCTCGTCGGTCATGTAATTGGTTCCGTAGGGCAGGCCGAAATCTATTTGCGCAAGCGTTTTCTGGGCGCCATACGGGACATCCCAGACCATGAATTGTGAGAGCCACGGGCCGGCTAAATCGCCCGGTGTGTTTCCGCGAAAGACATTTTGCGGAGTGACCTGACCGTTGGGGTCGCGAGGGCCGTCGAACGCGCTGAACTTGGTTAGATCGGCAGCAGCGGCGGCAATGGTGGGATCGGAATCGTAATCCGCAAAAGGAATATCGCGGCAAACGGCCAACCAGTAGTCTTCTGCGATTTCCGCGATGGCGCCCGCGCTTCGGAATTCAAAGCACGGCTTCATGGCAAGCTGGTGCGAATCCATGCCTTCGAGATCGTAAGCGAGTCCGGCCTGCGGATCGGT
Organism: Terriglobia bacterium; assembly: GCA_963758445.1. Taxonomy (GTDB): domain Bacteria; phylum Acidobacteriota; class Terriglobia; order Bryobacterales; family Bryobacteraceae; genus Bog-105. The sequence goes on along the minus strand of CAVWVR010000012.1, from coordinate 859,998 downwards.
GAAGCCGATGAAATTGGGGGGCGCTATGCCGGTGGGGAGCTTTTCGAAGTCGGCGGGACGGCCGTTGTTGAGAGTCTTAAGCAGCGCAAGATAGGCAGCCGATTCTACTTCGCCGTTGGACTGGTGCGGCAGACCTTTCGAATAGTTGGCGTAGAAATTTTCGTGACAGTAGCGCTCTTCGTCGCCGTTGTTGCGATGCGCGGGGATTTTGTGCGAGTGGTAATACTGCGCAATCTCATGACGAAGCCGGTAAGATTCGTCTCTGCGCGCCTGCGGCGTTAGCGGCCCCAAAGCCCTCTGATGATCTTCTGCCATTTTTGCTTGCATTGCGATTTATGGATGTTAGAACAAGGGATTTTGTGATCCGGCAAAACGGTGCCGGCGCGGGATTTTGAAGTATTCGAAGGCGCGATCTGTGGCGATTCGGCCACGCGGCGTGCGATCGAGAAAACCGAGCTGCATCAGGTAGGGCTCGTAGACTTCCTCGATGGTTTCGGCCTGCTCGTCTATGGAGGCGGCGATGGTGCTGAGACCGACTGGACCGCCGCCGTACTTTTCGGCCACGGTCAGCATGATTTTCTGGTCGACTTCGTCGAGTCCGTATTGATCGACTTTCAGGAGGTCGAGCGCGGCGCGGGCGACCTTGAAATCGACGTGCCCGTCGGCGCGAACCTGGGCGTAATCGCGGACGCGGCGAAGCAGACGGTTGGCGATGCGCGGCGTGCCTCGACCGCGGCGCGCGATCTCATGAGCGGCATCGTTGGTGATCTCGACTTCGAGCAGGCGAGCGGAGCGCTCCACAATTTTCGAAAGCGTCTCTTCGTCATAGGGATCGAGGCGAAGTACGATGCCGAAACGACCGCGCAGAGGCGCGCTGAGAAGACCTTGCCGGGTGGTTGCGCCGACTGCCGTGAAGCGCGGCAGAGGCATCGAGACTGTGCGCGCACCGGGTCCGGTACCGATCAAGAGATCGAGCCGAAAATCTTCGAATGCCGCATAGAGGACTTCTTCGATGTCGGGCTGCAAGCGATGAATTTCGTCGATGAAGAAGACCTGGCGAGCGCGAACGTTGCTCAAGATCCCGGCGAGATCGAGTTTTTTTTGAAGCACAGGGCCGGCGGTTTGATCGATGGGGACGCCGAGCTCATGCGCGATGATACCGGCCAGCGTAGTTTTGCCCAAGCCTGGAGGGCCGCATAGCAAGACGTGATCCATGGCCTCGCCGCGGCGTTTGGCGGCTTCGATGGCGATGGACAACTGCTCGCGGACATGTGTCTGGCCGGCGAAGTCATCCAGACTAGTCGGTCGTAGGGCAGCTTCGAATTGGCGGTCCTCCTCTTGCGGAGCCGGAGAGACCATGCCCGGGGGGCGCATCAGATTCAAGTTAACGCACGACCGACATGGCGGCGCGGAAGAAGGCTTCGAACTGATCGGGAGCGCCGCGCTCCTTCACTTTGCGGACGGCTTCTTCGGCTGTCGCGCGGGAACAGCCGAGGTTCTGCAGCGCGGAGAGGACGTCGCGCTCCAGGGTGGTCCAGGCCTGACCTGCTTCTGTTGGAGCAGCGGCGGCTCCGACCTCGATACCCAACAGTTTTTCTTTGAGTTCGAGGACGATGCGTTCGGCCGTTTTCTTGCCGACACCGGGGATGCGCACCAGGCGCTGCAAGTCGCTGGCGCGGATTGCGGTCACCAGATCGGCGGTAGGCAAGCCGGAGAGCACTGTTAGGGCGAGTTTGGGACCGATGCCGCTGACGGAAATCAGACGCTCAAAGACGAGCTTTTCTTCCGCGGTGGCGAAGCCGAATAAAAGGAGAGCGTCTTCGCGCACGTGCGTATAAATACGAAGAGCGACGGCACTACCCTCGCCCGGAAGCGATGTGTAGGTGGAGATGGGAATCTGAACATCGTAACCGACTCCGGCCGCTTCTACTATCACCTGATTAGGGTGCTTTTCGAGGACCGTACCACGCAGGTGACCAATCATGTAACCGGATCAACCATTATCCGCGACGTGCCAGTAAATCGCGTTACTCATCGGTATGCTCCGGTATCTAATTTCCGAATGCCGCGAGTAGCGGCTGCAAGGAAACCAATTGGAAACAACTAATGCGAAGCCTACAGGCGCGGGATTCAGCCGGCGCGAGTTTGTGGGAACTGCTGTTGCCGGAACAGTAGCTACTGCTGTGCCGCTGTCGGCGCAACCGGCAGCGACGCGCGCGGGCGCCATCAAATGCAGCTTACGGATCAACGGCGAGACTCATGACTTTGAACTAGATGCCCGCGCGACGTTATTGGATCTGCTGCGCGAAAATCTCCAGCTCACGGGCACGAAAAAGGGCTGCGATCACGGACAGTGCGGCGCCTGCACTGTGCTGGTGAACGGAGTGCGCATTAACTCCTGCTTAAGCCTTGCAGTGATGCATGATGGCGACGAGATCACCACAATTGAAGGGCTTGCGACGGGCGGGCAACTGCATCCTATGCAGGCAGCGTTCATTGAACATGACGGGTTGCAATGCGGTTACTGCACGCCGGGGCAGATCTGTTCGGCCGTGGCGCTTTTGAGTGAAGTGAAAGCGGGCGCGCCGAGCTTTGTTACCGCGAACGTGGCCGATGTCAGGCCCGTTGATTTGACCGATGACGAAATTCGCGAACGCATGAGCGGGAACATTTGCCGGTGCGGAGCTTATGCCGGCATTGTGGCGGCCGTACGGTCGGTAGCGGAGGCGCAAAAAGCATGACACCGTTTACTTACACCTGCCCGAAGACGGTGGATGACGCGCTCAAGGCGCACGGTACGCGCCCGAATGTGCAGTTCATTGGAGGCGGAACGAATCTTCTCGATTTGATGAAGATGGGCTCCGAACGGCCCACGCATCTAGTGGATGTGAATAAGCTGCCGCTGAAGGGAATCGAGGAGCACGAAGGCGGCGTAAGGATTGGAGCGCTGGTGTCGAACACGGAGTGCGCGAATCATCAAGTGATTCGATCGCGCTATCCGGTATTGAGCGAAGCCATTCTTGCCGGGGCGACGCAGCAATTACGAAACAAAGCCACCATGGGCGGCAATCTGCTGCAGCGGACGCGCTGCTATTACTTCTACGACCCCAGTTTCAGGGAATGCAACAAACGAGCGCCGGGGAGCGGTTGCGCGGCTATTCATGGCGTGAATCGGATACACGCGATTTTAGGCGCGAGCGAACAGTGCATTGCGGTGCAGCCGAGCGATATGTCGGTTGCGCTGATGGCGCTGGACGCGGTGGTGCAAGTAACAGGGCCGAAGGGAGATCGTTCTATCCCGATGCGCGATTTTCATCGGCTGCCTGGGAACACGCCACAGATCGACACCGATCTGCAGCCGGGCGAGTTGATTACGGCGATCGATCTGCCGGCGATCCCGTACGCCAGGCGCTCCAAGTACATCAAGGTTCGAGACCGGAACTCGTATGCATTTGCGCTGGTGTCGATTGCAACCGTTTTGGACGTAGACGATGCCGGAAATATCCGCAAAGCGCATCTCGCGCTGGGCGGCGTGGCGCATAAGCCTTGGCGAGCGGCGAAGGCGGAGAGTTTGTTGGCAGGGAAGAAACCTGACGAGAGCACGTTGCGCGCGGCGGCTGAGGCGGAATTGGCACCGGCAAAGGGATACAAAGACAACGCTTTCAAGATTGAGCTGGCGAAGCGCTGCATCGTGCGAGGCGTGCTGTCGACTTTGAACGCGTAAAAGGGAACTGAATGGAAAACATAATTGGCGAACCACTTGACCGGATTGACGGACGCCTCAAAGTAACCGGCCGCGCGACTTACGCGTACGAGCACAAAATTCCGAATGCCGCGACGGGCGTGCTGGTGACGAGCACGATCGCAAAGGGACGTATTGCGTCGATTGACTCGAAAGCGGCAAAGCGTGTGCCGGGCGTGTTGTTGGTGTTGACGCATGAGAATGCGAAGCCGTTGAAGAATCCGTTAAACAATGCGGCCCCGGGGCAGCAGCGTTCTCCGGCTAGAGCGATCACGGCGCTGCAAGATGACCTGGTGCGGTACGACAATCAACCGATTGCGCTGGTTGTGGCGGAAACATTTGAGGCAGCGGAAGAAGGCGCCTCGCTGGTGCAGGTTCACTATGCGCCAGAAGCGCACCATGTGGATCTGGAGAAGCGGCTGTCGGACGCGTACACGCCGAAGGTTGCCGGTGGTGGCGGCGATCCGGCGACGAATAACCGCGGGGACATGACCGCGGGAATGAGCGGCGCGGATGTGCGCGTGGAACAGACGTATTGGACGCCGTTCGAAGTACACAATCCGATGGAGCCGCACGCGACGATTGCGGTTTGGGACGCACCGGATCATTTGACGCTATACGATGCGACGCAAGGCGTTTTCAGCGATCGCGACCGGGTGGCTGATCTGTTTGGAATGCCGAAGGAAAATGTGCACGTGATCTCGCCTTATCTGGGCGGCGGATTCGGCAGCAAGGGACCGGTATGGTCGCACGTGTTGTTGGCAGCGATGGCGGCGAAACAACTGAACCGGCCTGTGAAATTAGAGGTGCAGCGGCCGCAGATGTTCGGGATGGTTGGGCTGCGATCGCAAACGCGGCAGACGATGCGGCTGGGCGCGAAACAGGATGGAACGCTGACCGCGCTCGGCAACGAGACATATTCGCATACTTCGACGTTTGATGAATTTGTGGAGTCGTCGACGCTGTGCACGCGCATGATGTATCAATCGCCGAATAGCGGCACGGCGCAGAGGCTGGTGAAATCGGATATTGGAACGCCGTCGTTCATGCGCGCACCCGGCGAATCAACCGGCACGTTCGCGCTGGAAGTGGCGATGGACGAGATGGCGTACGCGTTGAAGATGGACCCGATCGAGTTCCGGCTGAAGAATTATGCCGAGACCGATCCGGAAAAGAACAAGCCGTGGTCGAGCAAATCTTTGCGTGAGTGCTACCGCCAAGGCGCTGAACGTTTCGGGTGGAGCAAGCGGACGCCGGAACCGCAATCGATGCGTGAGGGGCACACGCTAATCGGCTGGGGCATGGCGAGTGCGGTGTATCCGACGCGGCGCAGTGCTTCCAATGCGAGCGCGCGGCTGAACGCGGACGGCACGTTCTCAGTGGATGCGGGAACGCAGGACATCGGGACGGGAACGTACACGATCATGACGCAGATTGCGGCGCAGAGCTTCGGCGTGCCGATGCAGAAAGTGAAGTTCCGGCTGGGAGACACCGAGTTTCCGCAGACGCCGGTTTCGGGCGGTTCGCAGACGGCGGCGAGTACGGGTTCGGCAGTTTACCTGGCGGCGCAAGCGCTGCGTGAAAAGCTGATTCAGATGGCGGTGAGCGATGGCGCATCGCCGCTCTCGGGCGCGAATGAACAAGATGTGGTACTGGACGGCGGCCGCCTGTATGTGCGGAGTAACCCGTCCAAGGGCGAGACTTTTCAGGCGCTGCTCACGCGCAGAGGGCAGCCGTTCATTGAGGCACAAGCGAATGCAAAGCCGGGCGAGGAGAAAAATAAATACTCGATGTACGCTTTCGGAGCGCAGTTTGCGGAGGTGCGCATCGATGCCGACCTGGGGCAGATGAAAGTCTCGCGCATGCTCGGTTGTTTCGGAGCGGGCAAGATTCTCAACTCGAAGACGGGACGGAGCCAGCTCCTCGGCGGCATGGTATGGGGAGTGGGCATGGCGCTGTACGAAGAAGCGGCAATGGATGAACGGCTGGGGCGCTGGGTGAATAATAATCTAGCCGAGTACCACGTGCCTACAAACCTGGATATCGGGAATTTCGAGGCGATCTGGGTGGATGAAAAGGACGAACACATCAATCCGCTGGGCGCGAAGGGAATTGGAGAGATCGGCATAACGGGCGCGGCGGCAGCCATTGCAAATGCCGTGTATCATGCCACTGCCATTCGCGTCAGAGATCTTCCGATTACACCGGATAAGGTCCTACTTAGAGCTTAAATAGCGCGTCGTCTGCTCGCGCAACGTGTTCAGCGCAGTGGTGAGGCGATCTGTTTCGATCAGCACGAATTGATCGTTGGCAGAGAAGGCATCGCGGGACTCCAGCATGCGCGCATGGTCGTCTCGCAATTTGGGGAGGGTATCGACGGCGAATGAAGAGCCGCGCAGAGAGGCGGCCAAATAGTAAAGCGTCAACTCAGCGTCGTGGGCGAACTTCTGGAAAGCTTCGGGCGCGGTATGCACGCTCTCCTGTTTTAAGCCGCCTTCGAGGCCGAGAATGGCGCTGAAGAGTCCGAGAGAACTGGCTAGCATGGAGCGCAGTGTGGTGAGCTTTTCCACGCCGATGCCAGGCTCGGCGTTGACGCGATCGACCGACGCCGCGGCTTCCGAACGGGTACGACGGAACTCGCGGCGCTTGCGATCAATATCGGATTCGACTTGTTCGTCAGCGCAAGTGAAGCACTCGACGACGGCGTGGAAGTATTCGCGGGCAGCGTCGAGCATGTCGGCCAGGACGTCGCCGATTTTGCGGCGTTCCCAAGTGGGCCAAAGCGTATAAGCAAGCAGAGCGAGAATGCCGCCTGCGGCGGTGTTGAGAGCGCGCAGAACCACGACCTGGCCGGGCGCCGTGCCCGCGGCGGCGAGTTCGAAGACGATGAGGCCGCTGATGGCCACGCTGAACACGCCGTAATTGGCCGGCCCGATGAACCGCAGCGCGAAGGTAAATACGAAGACGAGCAGGCATTCAAGGAATGGACCTGACGGAAAGATGTGATAAAGAACCGTGGCTAATGCGAGACCTGCAAACGTTCCAAGCAGACGCAGAAGGCCGCGGCTAAAGGTGCTGGCGAAATCGGGTTTCAGCACGACTGCGACGGTCATGGGGATCCAGTAGGACCTTTGCCAGCTAATGCTACGGCCGATGGCGTCGGCAATAGCAACGCAAACGGCGAGACGCACGGCATGACGGAAAATGGGCGAGCGCCAATCATAGTTAGCACGCAGAACGCCGATCCAATTTGCGACCTGCAGCCGCCCAGGTTGCGCGGCTTCGCGGCGGGCCTCGGCCTCCATTCCTTCAGGAATGACGTTGGCAGCGAGACGGACGACGGCACGCACCTGACCCACCAACGAGTTCACGGCGGACACGAGTTCCTGTCCCACCGCGGTATCCGTGAAGATTTTGCGAGCGTGCCGACCGGTTTCCTCCACGCGCTGCAATTCCGGAGGCGCCGTGCCGGTGGTGCGGCCCGAAAGAAGACAGTCGGCGACGTAGCGGACCAATTTGGAAGTGGTTGCTCTCAGGTCATCGATGCCGACGACCGCGCGGGCGTTAATGGCTCCTTCGGGCTGCGAGGTTTCGAAGTCAGGGCGCAGTCGCTCCAGCAGAAAGACGGACATTCGGATGCGGTCGGCCTGATTGAAGAGCAGAAGAAGGCGCGCATCTTCGGCATCGTTTTCGCGGTCCAAGGCGGCGAGAGCATCCTGCACCTGTTGCGTGGGATTGTTGAGCGGAGCAAGTGACGGCGTTGCGGGATTGGGATCAATCTCATCGGCAAGCGCCGAATACAGACTGGCGAGGGCGCGGCGTTCCGGTTCATAGCGGCGGATAGGCCAGAAGAGCAGTGAGAGTCCGGTTTGCAGAAGACCGCCACCCAAGACCAGCGACGCTGCATAAAAGGCGTATAGAGGCGAGAGAGCGCCACGCGCTGCGAAGACAATCACCGCAACCAAAGTATTGAGTCCGAGATCGCCGGCACGCGAACTAATGGCAATGCACATGCCGCCGATGAATGCCCAGGCTGCAGTGACCAGGATGGCGGCGAAATGATACTTGCCCGATGCGGACCCGACGAAAACGGCGAATGCGCCGAGGATGCTCCAGGTGAGCATTCTGCGCGCGCGTTGGCGATAAGGATCGCGGCCGTCGGAATAGGAGACGTTCAGCGCGCCCGTGCTAACCGCGACCGCACCCAGTGCGTGCCCCATGAGGCTGCCGATGGAAAGAGGAAGTGCTACCGCGATGGCGTTGCGCAAAGCCATCCACCGGCTGTTGATCTTGGATTTGTCGACGTGTTTGAGGGAGTCGAGAAGCGCACTCCAGGTAGTCGGCTTTTCGGATTCGGGCATTCAGATAGAGAGCGTGCGAGCGAACCAACCTTGGCCGCCCGCGACCCTCATTTAGTTTGACTGACCGAGGATTCTTACTGCATGCGTGAAGCAGTTTCCTGCTTTGTAGGGGCTGGCATGGGGACGCGCGGCATCATTTCGGGGCGAGTGGCTGTGTTGTACACGAACCACGCCATGATGGCGGAAGCCTGCATTACGTCAGCCGGCTGCACACGGTCGTAGAAATCCATGTTCGAGTGATGGGTGCGCGTGCCGTATTCCATCGGGTCCTGCAGGAATCCAAATCCAGGCAGACCAATCCAAGTGAAAGAGGTATGGTCCGTACCGCCGGGCTGACGAGTTGGAGGAGCAGTTGCGCCGACCACCACGGTTGCGCCCACATCATGGAACGGCTTCAACCAATCTTCAAAGATAGGCACGACCATATCGTTACCGCCGGCGCTAATTCCACGGAATTTGCCGGTGCCGGTATCGTCGTTGTAGTAAGCGGAGAGCTTTTTATATTCGGGACCGAGTTGCATGCTATCGCGGCGCGCGAAATGCTCTTGCACATAGGCGATAGATCCCAGCAGGCCTTCCTCTTCGCCGCCCCAGAGAGCGATACGAACAGTGCGCGCCATTGGGAGCTTGAGCGCTTCGAGAATGCGAACGGCTTCGATGGCGACCGAACTGCCGGTGCCGTTATCTGTTGCTCCGGTTGCGCCGTGCCATGAATCGAGATGCGCGCCGAGCATGACCAGCTCATCCTTCTTGGTTGTGCCGGGAATCTCACCGACGACGTTGAAGGAATCGGGCGAATCGTTCAGAAACTCAGTTCGGATGTCGAACTCTAGTTTCACGGGAATGTTGTGTTGCACCAGGCGGGCGATGCGGTTGTAGTGTTCCGGCGTGACGGCGACGATGGGAGGCGGTATTGGATCTTTCGGATCGCGCGAGCCGCCGCTGGTGGCAAAGACGGTGCCGCCGTCGCCATTTGTTCCATATTGCAGGATCACCAGAGCGCCCTCGTCTTTGAAAAACTGATTTGTTTTTGTGCGTAGCTTGGCAGCGGCTTCGCGTTCAGCGGGAGTGGGAATGGCAACTCCGCCGCGTCCGGCAATTGCGCCAGGAAAGAGTGGAGCACCGTTCTGGCGGGCCAATAATTCCTCGTTGGTCCAGCGGTGAGCCATGGCCTCCGTGATCATTTCGACCTGCTTGGGATCCATGGTCAGAACGATTTTGCCCTTTAACTTGCCTCTGAATTTATCGAAATCCGCCTCGCTGTGAATGACGGCGATGACCGGTTCGCCGATGACGTTGCCGTTCGTGCCGGGAGTCCAGGCAAGAGGAAAGCCGATGAGCGGCATGTACTGAGGTTCGAGAAGACTGGCCGAGAAGTGCGTGAGCCGCCAACTTTGTCCAAACGGTCCCCACTTTTCGAGCTTGACGTTCTGCAGGCTGTACTCTTTGAGGCGCTTGACGACAAACTCGGCCGCGGCGCGATGTCCGGGCGAGTTGGTGAGACGCGGGCCATAGACATCGGCCAGGTAGAACAGATGATCCATGACCTGCGAATTCTGGAAAGCTTCGGCCTTGATGCGATTGGCGACGCTCAGGTCAACGTTTTCCGCATTGCTGAGGGTGAACGCGCAGGACAGGGCGAGGGCGGCAAGTCGGGCCATCGGAATTCTCCTGATCAGTTGAATGTAGCGCAGAAGCGGCGGTGTGGATGATCAGATGAGCAGAATGTCCAAAGTTCGTGGGCCGTGGACACCTTGGACACGAGTCATTTCGATGTCGACGGTGGCGGAGGGGCCGGAGACGAACGTGAGCGGGTGATCTTTGACGCTTTCGAGACGGCGGATTGCTTCGGGAACAAGCTCGACAATGTCGTCTTTGCGCAAGATACAGAGATGATAGTCGGGGATTAGGGTTGCGGCGCGGCGGCCTTGCGTGCCGGAGCTTTCGAGCACGATGGTTCCAGTCAGGGCTATGCCGAGGGTGCAAGTGGTGAGGACACCGTCGATGGCGTCGAGTTGTTGTTTGGTGAGATTGTCATCGCGGATGAAGCGGATATCGGACGGCAGCCATTCGTTCGGAAAATCCAGCGGGATCACAATCGTCTGCCTGGCACGATTATTGAGGATGGTGGCGATGTCGTGTCTGATATCGCCGGTTGCATAGAAGGGCGTGCCGTTGTAGTGACGAATTCTTTCATCGAAGAGAGCCAGCCGGTCTTCAGGGCTCAGAGTTCCTTGCGTCCGGTAGTTGCGCGGGATCGATTTCCAGTCAGATCGGCGGTCAGTGGCGCGAGTCGCGTTTGCCGCACGAATGCGGGCGAGAATTGCGGGTCGGGAATCGCTACTCATTTCGTCATCTCCTCCGCGCGCTGCGACCACCAGTGACGAAAAGAGTGTTTGGGCATTGGCATGAGATCGCGCGAATCGGTCCAACCGGATAGGATGCCGGGAAGATGCGCGATTAGTGCCGTCGTGAACGAACAGAGTTTGCGTAATTTTGGCGAGTGCTTCCGCCATGGTCAAGAGCCCTGAGCTGGAAAACACGAGCGCCATGGCTTGCATCGCGATGTTTTCCGGATTCAGTTTGCCGAGACAGCGTGCTCTGGTCATCACGAACGATTTCGCCGCGCAGGAAGATGAGAATTTCGGGGATGTTGATCTTAACCGGACACACGTCGTAGCAAGCGCCGCACAGCGATGAGGCGTAGGGCAGAGTGCGCGAATGTTCGAGCGATTGTAATTGCGGAGTGATGATAGCGCCGATTGGTCCTTGATAGACGGACCCATACGCGTGGCCGCCGGTCTGATGATAGACGGGGCAAACGTTCAGACAAGCGCCGCAACGGATGCAGTTCAGGGCCTCGCGTCCTTCGCCATTCGCGAGAACGCCGCTGCGGCCGTTGTCGAGCAGCACTACGTGGAATTCGCTGGGACCATCACCGGGAGTGACGCCGGTCCAGATGGAGTTGTACGGATTCATGCGCTCACCGGTGGCGGATCGAGGCAGGACTTGCAGGAAGACTTCGAGATCGCGAAAAGTTGGGACGATTTTTTCGATGCCGACAATGCTGATGAGCACATCGGGAAGCGTGAGGCACATGCGGCCGTTGCCTTCGCTTTCGACGATGACCACGGCGCCGGCGTCTGCGACAGCAAAATTCACGCCGCTGATGCCGATCTCGACGGTGAGGAACTTGTGACGCAGATACAGGCGCGCGGCTTCCGCGAGTTGCGGCGGATTGTCGGTCAGATGGTCGATGCCGAGTTCGTGAAGCGGAAGTTTGTCGCGGAAAATATCGCGGATTTGCGTGCGGTTGATGTGCAGAGCGGGCACCACAATGTGGGACGGATCCTGGTTACCTAGCTGCACGATGAGATCGGCAAGATCCGTTTCATGCGGCGTGACGCCGTGCTGTTCCAGGTAAAGGTTGAGACGGATTTCATTCGAAGTCATGGTCTTGACTTTGATGACTTCGCTACCGGCGCGGTCAGCGATGATATGGCCGATGATTTGATTGGCTTCGTCGGCATCGGCAGCCCAGTGAACGTGGCCGCCAGCGCGGGTGACGTTCTCTTCAAACTGCTCGAGATAGAAATCGAGATAATTCAGCGTATGCGTTTTGATGGCATGCGCGGAGGTGCGGAGTTCTTCCCAATCGGGCAGCTCGGCCGTCCGGATGTTGCGCCTGGCTTGAATGATGTTGGTCGCGTTGCGGACGTTGGCGCGAAGCTGCGCATCGCCCAGAGCAACGTGCGCTGCCTCTGGGAACGGTGCTGCTGATTCGGCGTTTCCAACGCGAACGCTCATGCCGCCCAATCGTCCCGGGTAGACGCAAGTATCTGCGCAATGTGGGTGGTCGTCACAGGCAGTTTCTGGCGATGCAAGCCGCCATAGATGTGCATGAGACAGGAATTATCGCCCGCGGTGCAGATCTTCGCGCCGCTATCGAGCACGCAGCGCACTTTGTCTTGCAGCATGGCTGACGAGGTTTCAGCGTTCTTGATGGCGAAGGTGCCGCCAAAGCCGCAGCACTCGCTATGATTCGGGAGTTCGAACAGTTCGATGGCCTTGACATTCTGCAATAGACGAAGGGGTGCATCGCCCACGCGCAACATGCGGAGCGAATGGCAGGAAGGATGATAGGTCACCTTGTGGGGGTAATAAGCGCCGACGTCGTAGATGCCGAGTTTGTTCACCAGAAGCTCAGTGAATTCAAAGACGCGAGGCACCACCTGCTGGACTTTGGCGAGTAACTGAGCGTCGTCCGCCAGCGCGGCGGCTTTTTCGTAATGGTCGCGGATCATCGCCACACACGAGGCCGAGGGCGACACAATGATTTCGTCGTCAGCGAATAGATCGACAAATTTTCGAACCAGAGGGATGGTTTCGCGTTGATAGCCAGTGTTGTAGTGCATCTGCCCGCAACAGGTTTGCTGGGGCCGAAAAACGATGCTGTGCCCCAATCGTTCCAGCAGTCTGACGACGGCGATGCCGGTGGCGGGGAACAGGACATCGTTATAGCAGGTGATGAATAGCGAGATCCGCATAGCAGCCACCCTAATTTTGCTATATGCGGGCGGTGCCTTGGCCATTCAGTAAAAGCACGAGTGCGCCGCAACAAAGGAGGTTTGAAGGTAACACGTCGCGCAGAGAAATTGTCCTTTATACAACCAATGGCGGCGCCCTCACACGGACTGGAAAAAGCCGAGTGCATTGAAACGAATGTACCCGCGCGACTGGATCGATTGCCGTGGAGTTCTTGGCATTTGATGGTGGTGGTCGCATTGGGGATCACGTGGTTGCTGGATGGACTGGAAGGCAACCTGGCGGGATCGCTTGCCGGAATTCTGAAGCGCCCGGACACGCTCGGGCTCACCGATGCGCAACTGGGGCTCACGTCCACCATTTATCTAATCGGTTCGGTAACAGGAGCGCTGGTGTTCGGTTATTTAACGGACCGGTGGGGCCGCAGAAAACTATTTTTCATCACGCTGCTGGTGTATCTATCGGCGACGGCCGCGACGGCGTTCTCGTGGAATCTTATTAGCTTCGTCCTTTTTCGCGCGCTGACCGGGGCCGGCATTGGTGGAGAGTATGCAGCGGTTAATTCCGCTGTCGATGAACTTATTCCGGCGAACGTGCGCGGGCATGTCGATTTGATTATCAATTCGACATTCTGGATTGGCGCAGCGCTGGGTTCCGGCGCGAGTCTACTGCTGCTAAAGACCGGTGTCCTGCCGCCGACGTTGAGCTGGCGAGTTGCGTTCTTTGTGGGCGCGCTGATCGGCGTTGTGGTGCTGGCTATGCGCCGGTTTGTACCGGAGAGCCCGCGGTGGTTGATGATTCATCAGCATGAAGACGAGGCGCAGCGGGTGGTCGGCGAGATTGAGATGAAGGCCAGCAACGGCCATCCCGAGCAGCTTTCAAAAGTGACGAAGACGATGAAGTTGGTGGCGCGGAAGGCGACCCCTTTCAGCGATATATGGAAGGCGATGGTAGGGCCGCATCGCACCCGCTCGGTGCTGGGCTTTGCGTTGATGGTCAGCCAGGCCTTCTTCTATAACGCCGTTCTTTTTACTTACGGGTTAGTACTGCTGCGCTACTACAAAGTGCCCGCGGAGAACTTAGGTCTTTTTCTAGTTCCGCTCGCGTTGGGTAACTTCCTGGGGCCGCTGCTCATCGGAAGATTGTTCGACACATTAGGGCGAAGGCGAATGATCTCGCTGACGTACATAGGATCGGGAGTTTTGCTGGCATTGACCGCATGGCTATTTCGGATTGGGGTACTGACGGCGACGACGCAGGCGCTGTGCTGGAGCGCGGTTTTCTTTGTTGCGTCCTCCGCGGCAAGCGCGGCATACCTGACCGTAAGCGAAATTTTCCCGCTAGAGGTACGAGCCATGGCCATTTCGGTGTTCTACGCTTTCGGCACATTAGCCGGCGGCGCGGCGGGTCCAGCGCTGTATGGCTACATTGTGGGAACGGGCTCGCGCTCGCTGTTGTTCTGGGGCTACATTTGGGCGCGGTTGTGATGATTGCGGGCGGACTGGCGGAAGTGTTCCTTGGCGTTGACGCCGAACGCAAGTCCTTGGAAGACATCGCGCGCCCACTCGCCTGTCAGGACGTCGCGTAATTCAGAAATGGAGTTTTATCTGTGGCGGATATAAAAGCTCGTAGTGCGCGTGCGTTGGACGCCTTGAATTTCTGCAATGCGGGCATTCAGACCGGGCTCGGCCCGTTCATGGCGATCTTCTACACGGCCGTGCGGCATTGGAATCCGGGTCAAATCGGTGTTCTTATCGCCTGCCAATCCTTATCGGGAATTGTCGTACAAAGTTGGGTCGGAAATTGGGTCGATGAATCGCATCACAAACGTGAATTGACAGCGGCAGCCGCAATCACAGTCGCGCTGGGTGCGGTTGGCATAGTGACGCTTCCCAGCTTTTGGTTGCAAGTAGCCGTGCAGATCTTGATTGGATTAGCTGTGACGGTATTTCCTGCCGTCACGTCCGCGTTTGCACTTGGGTTGGCGGAGAAAGATCAGCTTCCCGTTCGCATTGCGCGCAACGAAACATTGACCCATACGGGCAACGTCGTGTTCGCGATTGCGGCGGGAGCGCTGGGCGCATTGCTCGCGTTGCAAGGAATTTTTTTTGCAGCCGCTGTGTTCGCCTTTGGCATGGCGCCCGCGGTCTACTTCATTAATAAAGAGACCATCAGTTATGAAGCGGCGCGCGGCGGAAGCGACGAGGAAGGCGGCGAGAAAAAGCGTAGTTCATGGCGTGATCTTTTGCATGACAAACGCATCCAGACGTTCACCGCTTCCGTTGTGCTCTTCTATTTTGCAAATGCGGCGACGTTGCCGCTGGTGGGCGAGATGTTGACAAAAGGGAAGCACGGCAGATCGTCGGCGTGGCAGGTTGCGGTGATGGTTATTGTGGCCGAGGCAGTGATGGTTGGAGTCGCGGCGGTTTGCGGGAAGCTGGCGGAATCATGGGGACGCAAGCCGCTGTTCCTGATCGGGTTCGCGGTACTGGCGCTACGGAATGGTCTCACCTTGGTAAGCCACAATGAGTTCTACCTGATTGGACTGCAATCGCTGGACGGCGTCGCGATGGGGATTTATGGCGTGTTGTTGACCTTGGTCACGGCAGATCTTGCTAAAGGAACAGGGCGGTTCAACTTTCTGCAGGGGGCAGTGCAATCTTCGATGGGGTTGGGCGGAATGTTGAGCAATAGCCTGTTCGGATTCATCGCGAAGACGCTTGGATTCAACGCGGGCTTTTTAGGACTGTCGGCAATCGCGATTGCGGGCGGCGCTTTGTTTCAGTTCAGGATGCCGGAGACGAAGGGCATAGCTGAGCAATCGAAAGAGGAGCCTGCGACGGCGAGCCGCTAAGGCGCGAACAGCGCGAGGTATATGATGGCCCTCGATGAGAGCGCCATGGCTTCTGTTTTTAATTACTCCTTTGATTTTGATAGCCGCGGAGCTAAGCATCACTTGCACGCGGCTGTCAGACCAGCCGCTGCTTTCGCCTGCTAGTGGATGGACTGAAGGGGGGATCTTCAATCCCGCGGCCATTCAGGCGAACGGAAAAACTGTGCTGCTGTTTCGCGCGCAGGACGCGAAGCATACGTCGCGCATCGGTTATGCGGACAGCACGGATGGTTTGCACTTTGCTGTCAGGCCTGAGCCGGTTCTTGCGCCTGAAGCGGAGTATGAAAAGAACGGCGGCGTGGAAGATCCGCGCGTGGTGGAGATTCGCGGAACTTACTATCTGACTTACACCGGCTATGATCTGCATTCCGCGCAGTTATGCCTGGCCACTTCGCAGGATCTTATTCATTGGGATCGCAAAGGCGTGCTCCTTCCCGCTTACAAAGGTACGTGGAACGAGCAGTGGACGAAATCGGGCGCAATCATTCCACAGCAGGTGAACGGCAAATGGTGGATGTACTATCTGGGCACGAAGAAAGATCCGGATGGGAAAGCGCGCGATTATATGGGGCTTGCGGAATCGGACGATTTATTGCATTGGAAAGATGCGACTGGCAAAGCCGGTGTTGGACCGCAGGCCGGCTGCGTTTGATTCACGCGTGATGGAGCCGGGGCCGGCGCCGTTCCTGACGCCCCAAGGCATTTTGCTTTTCTACAACGGCGCAAACGAAGATCTGGTGTATGGGCCGGGCTGGATTTTATTCGACAAAACGGATCCACGGCGGGTAATTGCCAGGTCGGACAAGCCGTTTATTTTGCCGACGCTGCCATGGGAGAAGACTGGGAATGTACCGAATGTGATCTTTATGGAAGGCGCATTTCGAACGCGTGGCGGCGGCGATGGGTTGGAGTTTACAGGTTATTATGGCGGCGCCGATAAGTATATTGGCGGAATGCGCATCAGGGTGAATATCCCTCACTCGTAACGCAAGGCTCGTGTGGGATCGATACGGCTGGCACGAAGTGCCGGGACAAAGCCAGCGCAACAGGCAACGCAAATCAGTGCGATGGTTGCCAGCCCGAGCGTGGCGGGATCGTGCGGAGGGAGTCCATAAAGCTGATTGCTGACGAGGCTGGATAGACCATAGGCAACGGGAAGCCCGACGATTACGCCGATTACAATCAGGAGCAAGACTTCCTTCATCACCATCCAAATGACGGCGCCCTGAAAAGCGCCGAGCGCCATGCGGATGCCGATTTCGCGTGTTTTTCGAGCGACGGTGTAGGCCATCACGCCGTAAAGGCCGATGACGGCGAGCAGCGTCGCGAGAGTTCCGAACAACGCCGAGAGACTGGCTACCAAGCGCTCATTGCGCAGCGACAGATCGATCTGCTCGTCGATAGTTCGTATGTCATATAGGGGAAGATTGGGATCGAGGTTTTGGACCTTCTGGCGAGCGATGGCCATGAGCGGCTTGGGATCGGCAACGGTTCGGATATAAAACGTGACACCGCTAGGGTGGTGTTCGGACGCATAGGGAACGTAGGCCTGCGGCGGAATCTGATCACGCAGGTTTGTGTATTTGATGTCCTTCACCACCCCGATGACTTCCATGTCGGTGCGAGTATTCGGATCGGAGCCAAAGCCGATGTGCAAGCCGATGGGATTGCGGCCGGCGAAGTATTTTTTGGCGAAGCTGTCGTTGATCATGACGGTGGTAGCAACGAAATTTTTGGGATCGTCGCCGTGCTGAATTTGCTTGTCGTCTTTGGGCGTGAAGTCGCGGCCGGCGAGAATTGGCACACCGAGAGTCCCGAAATAATTCGGACTGATTGAATTCATGTAAGGCTCCGCATGCTGGCCCGGCTTAGCAGCGTAACCTTCTACCGTCACGGAACTGTCCCACTCGCCGTCCTCCAGGATGCGCTGGGTGGCAAACCCGGCAGAGCGGACGCCGGGCACCGCGAGTAGTGAGTCAGTCAGTTGCTGGTAGAGGATCTTTGCTCTTGCGAGGTCATAGCCGTTCAAGACCGGGTTGATCTCGAAACCGACGAGACGTTCCGGCGAAAAGCCCGGGCCCAGACCGCGTAGGTTCGACAGCGTTCGCACGAACAGCCCCGCGCCTATGAGCAGCAATAGCGAAAGACCGACCTGCGCTACCACGAGAGCTTTCCGCAAGGTGACGTTGCTGCCGCCAACGACGGAACCCGCTTCCGCCTTCAAGGTATCTGCCACATCAGAACGCGAGGCTTGCAACGCCGGCGCCAAGCCGAAAAAGATCGACGTCATGAGCATCAAGCCCAGCGTGAACCAAAGCACCTGAGCGTCGGGGAGCGCGCTGACACCGGCATCTTCAGAGCTGAGGTACATGCTGAGCAACAGGCGATCCGCCAAACAGGCAAGCGCCACACCGACTACCGCTCCTAAGCAAGAAAGCAGCAGGCTTTCGATGAGAAGCTGACGCATGATAGCCACGCGGCCAGCGCCGATGGCGAGCCGAATGGCGATCTCTTTGGTTCGCGCCGAGGCGCGGGCAAGCAGCAGATTCGCGAGATTGGCACAAGCCAGCAACAGAACCATGCCGGTGATTCCCAGCAACAGCCACAGAGGCTTGGTTAACTGCTCGCGCATATATGACCTGCCTTGGCCGCCGGGCAGGAGATCGATCCAGCATTTCAGGAATTCGCGGCGCGCATAGTTCGATGCGTTTCGGAAGGCGCGCTCTTTGACTTCCATTTCAAGCATGCTGTGCATGAACGGCTGAAGCGATGCTTGGGCCTGTTTACGGCTGACACCCGGCTTCAAGCGGCCATAGGCGTTGACCCAACGCCAGCGCCGCTCGTCCAGGCCATTCCAGGTAGGCGTTATCTGGGGCTTCATTCGTATGGGAATGAAGACCTTTGCAATGCGGCCCACCTCCATTCCCTCGAAGCCAGGTTGGGCGACGCCTATGACGGTGAAGTTTCGAGCGTTGATGACGAGCTTCTTGCCGATAATTCCCGGGTCGGAGTTGAAACGGGTCTGCCAAAAGCTGTAAGTCAGGACCACCAGAGGATGGGCGTTCTCAAACAGATCGTCTTGCGCGGTAAATGTGCGCCCGAGAACGGCGGTCACGCCCAGCACCGGGAAATAATTGCCGGAGACCAACTCAGCATTCACGCGCTCCGTGCGGTTTCCGTAACCGAGACTGGTCTGGGCAGTGAAGCGACAGAACATTCCTGAGAAGACTGCGTTGTGGTCGCGGAAATCCTGGTACATGGGGTAGGAGATGGAGTTCATATCCCAATTGGCGCCGTACTGCTGACCCTGCATTTTGAACTGGACTAACTGCTCGGGGTGTTTGACGGGCAAAAAGCGGAGAATCACCTGATGGAGCAGGCTGAAGATGGCCGTATTCGCGCCAATGCCGAAGGCAAGCGAGAGCACTGCAACCACGGTGAACAAGGGAGACTTCCGCAGACCACGCAACGCGTAGCGAATGTCACGCAAGAGGGGGTTCATTCTGTAGCAGCAAGCTCCTGCGTGAATATACTCGCGAAGCCGCAAATGGTTACTGTCCGGACGCGAGATTTTTTCTTGCGCTAAAGGAACTCGGCGAATGATGGCGGATGCTATTCTCGGGTCAGGCGTAGAGAGAGTGTTCCGAAACTTCGCTGTTATCGTAGGCGCTGTACTAGGAGTGCTCACTACGGCGTATGCAGTGCAGCGTTCGACAGCGCCGCAGCCGTTCCGGGAATATCCGGGCGACGAATATCGTGTGTCGCAGATTCCTCTGCCGCCGGATTTCAACGAGAAGACTGAGTGGGTGTTCGCGCGCCTCATGTATCCATCCATTCCGGATGCCGGCTTCAGGCACGCCGGTTGGGACTGGCATGAAGGCCATTCGAGTTGGACGAACGATTATCCACGCGCCGACCGTCATTTTTTAGAAGCGGTGCGGCGGTTGACGAGACTGCAGGCGAGGTCGGTGGAGCAGCCGGTCAACCTGGAAAATAAAGACGACGTGTACAACTATCCCTGGTTGTACGCGGTGTTCGTCGGCGAATGGGATTTGAGCGATGCGCAAGCGAAGACGCTGCGCGAATACTTACTGCGCGGCGGGTTCCTGATGTGCGACGACTTTTGGGGGACAGTGGATTGGAGCATCTTCAATCAGAGTATGAAGCGCATTTTTCCCGATCGGCCGATTGTCGAGATTCCCGATAACGACCCTATCTTTCATACGGTTTACGATTTGGACGACCGCTATCAGGTGCCGGGCGAGTGGGCGGTTCGCACGGGTGTTCCCTTTCGGAATGACGGTTACGCCGCTCATTGGCGCGGAATCTACGATGATAAGGGGCGCGTGATGATTGCGCTTGCCTTCAATTCGGACATCGGCGACTCGTGGGAATGGGCTGATTATCCGGGCTACCCGGAACAGTACTCCGCACTTGGAGTTCGCATTGGCGTCAATTACATCGTTTATTCGATGACGCATTAGGTTGCGAGTATGAGCTTACGTTCGGTTTCAACACTGGCGGGAGTAAGCGCGGTTCTTATGCTTGCGGCCGGCGCTTCGTTGAGCAACGAAGATATTAAGTTACTGCAAGATGCCGGCGGCTGGGAATATGTGAAGGTTTCGGACCAGGATGCCGGGATTCAGACGGAGCACGTTTGTTTTGACGGGCAAGCTCATCCAGGGCAATGCAGCGGCAAGCTCACTTTGAGCACAGATAACTCGTTCGTGCAGGAAGTGACCATTCACGGCAAGGGCGTGGACCGGCACGGCACGTATCAGATAGAAAACGACCAGATCTCGTTCTTTGATGAATTCGGTACGCGCGACGGTCCGTATGCAGTGCAATTGAACAGCGACGCGAAGCTGCTGGTGCTAAGCATGCCGCAAGTGCGGTTGGAACTCGAATTAGAGTCGCAGTACAAGGACGATTCGGACAAGAAGAAAGCGCCTCGGCACTGAATCTTCACGGATGGAAGAAAAGGATGTCTATGCGGCTATCGGCGAGGACGGCTTCCGCCGCTTAGTTGCAGCTTTTTACAGGCAGGTTCCAGGGGACGACATACTGGGGCCGATCTATCCCAAACACGATCTTGCGGGCGCGGAAGAACGGCTGCGCGGATTTCTGAGCTATCGTTTCGGCGGGCCGGAGACATACATTGAGCAGCGTGGGCATCCGCGGCTGCGCATGCGTCATGCTCCCTTCCCGGTAAACATGGACGCACGTAATCGCTGGATGGAGTTGATGAGCAACGCACTGGATGAGGCCCAATTTACCCCAGCAGTGCGCCGGCTTCTTACCAATTACTTCGAGTCCACCGCGACAGCGATGATAAATTCCCGCTAATTCCCCCAAGTTAGATTCGAGTTACATATAATCAGCTTCTGACTGGAGGCAGCCTTATGGTCCGTGCAGCCCTTTTGTTTGCCGTGTTCGCATCCGCTGTTTGCGCGCAGCAGGATTATGTGGGTAGATTCGATATATACGGTGGGTTCAGTTACCTCGAAAGTCCGCACATCAACTTGGCGGAGCGCGGGTTTGAATTCCAGTTTGGCGTTCGGCCCAAATCCTGGTACACACTGGGATTCGATTACAGCGTAAGCACGGGCCACACTTCGCTTTCTCCGGGACTACTGACAACATCTCTGCAAACGCAATTGGGCATCGCAATTCGGGTTGTTGGCCGGCGCGGGACTCATTTCGCCGACCTACACACTGACGGTACCGCTGGATTCGCTGACGCAAACCTTTGCCGCGGGACCGCAGCTTGCCTATCACGGCTGGAAACTCATCACGCCTTTCATACGGCCGTCGATTGGCGCCATACATGAAAACGCCACTCCGCACGCGACTGATCCGATTGCTGCCGGCGTGATCGCGCAGTTGGCGCCGTCAGGCCACGAGACGGACTGGGTCGCGTTTTACGGCTTCGGCGGCGGCATTGATGCGAATGTCTCAAGGCATTTCGCGATTCGCTTCCAGGGAGACTTTGTGCATGACCACCTGTTCAGTAATTTGCTCAAAGATGGACGCAACACGGTCCGATTCTCCGTAGGACCAGCGTTTCAGTTCGGCGCAAACGCGAAGAAGTGATCCACATAGGCACTTCGGGCTGGCACTACAAACATTGGGTGGGAACGTTTTATCCGGAACGTACTCCCGCGTCCAAGATGTTTGCTTTTTACTGCCAGCACTTCGATACGGTTGAACTGAACAATACGTTCTACAGTTTGCCTAAGCCGGCCGGACTCGAGAATTGGTATAATTTGTCGCCCGCAAATTTCTGTTTCGCTGCCAAGGGCAGCCGCTTCATCACGCATATGAAGAAGCTAAAAGATCCGCAAACGGCGCTGGCGAAGTATTTCGATTGCATCGAACGGCTGGGCGAGAAACTGGGGCCCATCTTATTTCAGCTACCGCCCAAATGGACTTTCGACTCTGAGCGATTCACCGTATTTCTGGATCATCTGCCGACGCATCATCGCTATGCTTTTGAGTTTCGGAATGAGACTTGGAATAATCCCGAAGCGTATGCGCTGCTGGAAAAGCACAGAGCCGGATATTGTATTTACGATCTGGCGGGTTATCACTCGCCGCTGCAGGTGACTGCGGATCTGGTGTATGTCCGGTTGCATGGGCCGGGCGGAAAATATCAGGGCAGTTATTCCGACGAGGCTTTGCATCGTTGGGCAGACCAGATAGAAGCGTGGGAGCGGACGGCTAAATCGATTTACGTTTACTTCGATAACGACGATAGCGGTTACGCCGCGCACAACGCGCTGCGGCTGAAAGAATTCGTGGGCGCCAGGTAGCGAACTGGTTAGGATAAAAGGCACATGACCTGGATCCGATTAGTCACTGGTCTAGTGATGTTTTGCGCCGCTGCGTTTTGTTCGGACGAACTGACGGTCTATGAACTGCTTGCACCGCAGACTCATTCCTTCGCGATTACATACGACATGGCAACGGCGCAGGAAGGCTCGCCGTATCTATTCAATCCGATACGGAACGGGTCGGTAGCCTCACAGGAGAAAGTGCTGGATGCGGCCACGGGCAAGCCGCTGGAGTTTTCAGTGGTGACGGCGGAGGAAGCCGTGAAGAATGGTTTACGCGGAAAGCCAAATGCGGAAAAGTACATTCAAGTCACTTTGGCGCATCCCGTACCGAAGAATGGCGAGGCTCGTGTGCGCATCTTGAAGACCTATACGGACGCGTCCTCGTATGGACCAGAGTCAGGCGGGTTGAATTTTCAGCGCGGCTTGGGCATTAAACGAAATGTAGTCGTTTTGCCAGCGGGCTATGAGCTCACCTTCTGCGGCGCGCCAGGGATTGTTTCGACGCAACCCGATGGGCGCATTCGCGTGAGTTTCTTCAACGACCGGGATGACGAACTTATGGTTCGCCTGAAGGGGAGACTGCTGCAATGAAGTTCATCGCGATTATTGGTTTACTCGCGGCGCCCATCGGGTTTGCGCAAATGCACAGAGCGGAACAGGACCGTGAGATCCGCTACTGGCTGCTGGAGCCGGATACACATCAGTTCAAGATCTCGCATGACTTTAATGTCACGCGCGTGGGCCAGAAGTACGTCCACAGCTTTGTTCGGGCCGGTAGTGTTGTTGCAGAGTCGCAGATCCTCGATCTGGATACGGGCGAACAACTGAAGACGTCCAACGTGACGGGGAAAGACACGAACGCGCTAGGGTATTACCCCACGCGCGCGCCTGATGACGAAGTAGTCGTGCAAGCTGAACTGCCGCAGGCCGTCCAAGCCGGCCAGTCGGTGAGAGTGCGGGTGATTGAGACGTACACTGACCCGACCTATACGGTACATGACGGAGAGTTGATTTGGGACCGCACGTTGGGACGGCCGCGCAATGAAGTAACGCTGCCCGACGGGTGGATGCTAACGCAAGTAACGGTGCCGGCAATCATCTCGCTGGACTCGCAAGGCAGGATTACGTGCAGATTTACGAACCCGCGCAACGACGAGATCCACGTCGTGCTCAAGGCCAAGAGAAGGCCCAAAGTCGCCGCCGCAGCTTCTAATTAGAAGGGTCTTTCTGCCGCGTTCGTGCAACACCGCTGGCGATCCCAATGCCTACCAAAACAAGAACGCCGACACCGACCCAGCGTGGCGGCACGTGCAGATAATAGGCGCCTAGCGCCAATCCGATGATTAGGATTACGTACCCCACGATGTAGAGCGCGAATGACATGCCACTTCCTCCAATCAAGAAACTTAAGCATGCGCGGGGCCAAGCAGCTAAGTAGTTGTCTTTACGTGTGAAAACGTTCAGGACCGGGTAAATTCCGCCAGAGAAAATTACTATTGAGGGAAACAGTTCCAGGAAAACTGCGAAGCAGCAAGCGTGGCTCTGTCATCCAAGAACTTGACACTAGACCTGCCAAACATGGGCTTACAGGCAGTTTATGGCTGCAGCTAGTCTGGCGCCGCCGCAAGAGTGGCACGCCGCCGCTAATCCATGGCTGATCGCCGTCTCGGTGATGCTGGCAACATTCATGGAGGTGTTGGATACGTCCATCGCTTCGGTGGCGTTGCCGTACATTGCGGGCAGCGTATCGGCTACCAACGATGAGGCGACGTGGGTCTTAACCAGTTACCTGGTGGCAAATGCGATCGTGTTGCCGGCCAGCAGTTGGTTTGGCTTGCGGTTTGGGCGCAAGAGATTCCTGTTGACATGCATCGTTATCTTCACCGCTTCGTCTTTTTTGTGTGGAGCGGCCCCTTCGCTCGGAATCTTGCTGCTGGCGCGCGCTGTTCAAGGCGCGGGCGGCGGCGCTTTGCAGCCAATCTCGCAAGCGATACTTCTCGAAAGTTTTCCGCCGCAGAAGCGTGGACTGGCGATGGCTGTCTTCGCGCTAGGCGTAGTAGTCGCGCCGGTGTTGGGCCCGACTTTCGGCGGCTGGTTAACCGACACCTACTCGTGGCGCTGGGCTTTCTATATCAACATTCCTATCGGCATCCTCGCGATGTTTCTGATCATGCGCTACGTCGAGGATCCGCCTTACATCAAGAACGCCAAACCCGGGCGCATTGACCTCTGGGGACTCGGGCTGCTTGCCATTTGGCTCGGCGCCTTGCAGATCATTCTGGATAAAGGGCAGGAAGACGACTGGTTCGGCGCAGTTTGGATTCGTTGGGCAGCCGTGATTCTGGTCGTCTCTTTCGTGCTGTTCCTGGTTTGGGAATGGTTCGGCAGCAAGCCGCTTGTCGATCTTCGAATTTTCAAGAACCGCAATTTCGCGATTGGTTGTCTGCTGATCGGATTGTTCGGCGCATCGATTTACGGCATGATTACGCTCTTGCCGCTTTTCTATCAGGAGCTGATGGGCTACACGGCGCAGGTTGCGGGCATTGCTGTGAGTCCGCGCGGCCTGGGCGCGATTTGTGCGATGCCAATTATCGGGATTCTGACCTCGCGCATGGATACGCGCTATTTGATTGCGTCGGGATTCGCTCTGTTCGGCGTATGCAGCCTGTGGTTCGGCGAGGTCAATTTGGGCATTGGGCCGTGGTCTTTTTTGTGGGCCATCGTGTTAAGCGGCTTCGGGTCAGGCATGGTGTTCGTACCGCTTTCGACGACGACAATGGGCACGCTGAGCAATGAGCAGATCGGCAACGCAAGCGGACTTTACAACTTGCTGCGCAATGTGGGCGGAAGCATTGGGATATCTATCGTCAACACGATTGTGGCGCGGCACGAACAATTGCATCGAAGCGAGCTTGTGCATAGCTTGCACGCGACAAACCCGGTGGCGGAAAACCGATTATCGGTGCTGCAGAACTACGTCAGCACACACCAGGCGCTAGGACCTGGAGATTCGAGTAACGCAGCGCTTCAGCTTCTGAACAACACACTGCACTCGCAAGCGCGGCTCTGGGCGTACGTGGACGACTTCCGCTACATGGCGTTGGCTTGTTTTGCGTGCGTCCCCATTGTGGCTTTGTTTAGGCGGGCACGAACGCGGCCCGGAGTGGTTCACGCGGAGTAGGAATAGGATAATTGCATGTCGCTTCGTCCGGTAAAACATCTCATCAAGTCCAAACCAACAGTTGAGGGCGCAGGCGTGCATCTGCGGCGTGCATTCGGCTTTGGCAATACCACTGATTTCGATCCTTTCCTGCTTCTTGACGATTTTCGGAACGATATACCCGAGGATTATCTGGCAGGGTTCCCTTGGCATCCTCACCGCGGAATTGAGACGGTCACTTACGTACTCGCGGGAACGGTCGATCACGGCGACAGCATCGGGAATCGCGGCAGCATTGCGGCGGGGGACATTCAGTGGATGACGGCCGGTAGTGGGATCATTCACCAGGAAATGCCGAAGGGTGATCACGCAGGGCGGATGCACGGATTTCAATTATGGGCCAACCTGCCCTCTGCTCTGAAAATGACAGCACCGCGCTATCAGGAGGTCAAGTCGGTCGAAATTCCTGAGCTAACTGACGATGATGGCACGCACGTTCGAGTGATCTGCGGGAATTTTTGGGGCAGACAAGGCCCGGTAGATGGAATCGCAGCCGACCCGATCTTTGTAGACGTGTCAGTCGCACCGGGTCGAAGAAAGACACTGCCGGTCGAGACGAGCCGTCACGCGTTTGCGTATGTATTCGCAGGCAGCGGAAAGTTCTGCAATGCATCCGGACCGCTGGCGGTACCAACTGAAGGAACGCAATGGCTGGATACGGCGCCGCCTTCCGAAGCAGACAACCGCTCGCTGATTCTCTTTGACCGGGGCGACGAGGTGGAAGTGCGCGCCGGCGAGGAAGGTATCCGTTTTCTTCTCGTATCGGGTAAACCGTTTCAGGAACCAGTAGCTTGGTATGGGCCCATTGTCATGAACACCCAGGACCAACTTCGCGAAGCTTTTGAAGATTTCGAAAAGGGAACGTTTCTAAATGCCGCACGTGGTCAAGGGTAGAGCACGCGTTCTCGCCAAGACTGAGGGTTATGGAACAACAGCGGTGGCGCGATGGGTCTGCCTGAGTTTCTCGTTGAAAGCAGGCACCTCCTTATCCATCAGCTGCTTGAATTCCCGCTGGCAATCCTCAATTTGCTGCTGATAGATCTTGTTCACGGCAATCTCCGCTTCCGTTGGGCCGGCCCCGGCGCCATCCCCCGTGGCATTGCCACGCGCCATCGCATCCAGTAAGCCCGCGATCTTTTCGTAGAGGCGCATCGGCATCGAGATGCCTTCCTCGATGCTTACGCTGGTCACGTGAATTTGAACATTTGTCTTCAAGCTCGACAAGGAGATGTAGGCTGTCAGACACAGATGCGGTAACCGGCACCTCCCTTGGGGTCGACTCGATAGCCGAGTTCCAGCGAGATACGCCGAGGGCGAGCGAGCTCGCGATCTGTGGTGGAGAAATCCTAAGCGATTGCTTAGTCTAGCCGCACTTGAGAACTGCGGTCCCAGACCGCCGATGAAGGTATAGATTCGCGTGTGGTTACAAATGCGCAGTAATCCGCAGTTATGCACGAACGCGCCGGCGCCCATCGAAAAGTCGGCACTCCGAACAACGTCGAACGGTTCACCATCTCGCGACGCGATTCAACAAGAGGAGATACGCCGAACTCCAACCCGCATGCCAGGCCCTTTCCATTCCAGGGTGGCTGAGTGCGTAAGTGATTTTCTTCCCAACGCGAAAGCCACGGAAAGTCCGATCGTTTCCAGATGTAACCGAGCAAAACGCTCGTGTCCGGGGACCAAACCATGAACCAGCCATTTTCCTGCTGTGGATCCATCAAGTGTGCCGTGAAGCCCCCAGATGTTGCGGCGTCCGTGAACACGCGCAAATCACAGACAGTTCCGTCTTTCATGGGGCAAAGCGGCCAATCAAACTCCGCGCCGGACGCTTGCATCCCCATCCCATTGTTAAACGTGGAATCAATCACTTTCGACCGCGTTGCTGACATCCTAAACTGAGTCCGGCCCGGCTGCAAAAACGGAGGACCCACTGTGACGTGCTGCGTCCAAGCGATCGGCCGATCGCTTGGCGACAGGTTTTCGATTTCTTCTGAAAATCGAATAACGCTTATTGCATCGGATTCGAGTGAAACTCTTCGTTTGAATCGGAGTTGCGCTTTGTCGAGAACGGCTTCGATCTCGATCCAGTCTGAGCCCTTTTTAACGTCGTATTTTGCGACGGGTGCTTCACCATGAACGGGAATGCCCGCGTCCGCCTCTTCCGGACTCGGGGCGCCGAACGTATCGAGGCAGATGTTGTGACCCAGAATTCCCGCAAGCAAGTGCGCTTCGCTGTGTCCACCGTATTCCGGTCGCTTTTTTGGATCGTAGCTAGACGGCTCGATGGAGGGCCATGGCGGAACCCAAAGCGGATTCACGCCAGTTGCTTTGTGCAGAATCTCAGCGACGTGGCCGCCTTCGGTCGTGACGGTTACCCTAAGAACGCTGTTCTCGATCTGAACTGCACTTCGATTTCTATAGGTCACTAGTGTGTCGTGGGCGGCGGCGTGGTTTGTGGCTCCACAGATACATCCGAAAAGACGGCGGTGTCTGATGCATCCGCCTGGTGCGAGCAAACTACCAGCCCCACCAAAACCGGACCTTTGAGCGAAACTTCCGTATTCGCGATTTTTTGCGGCTCGGCGCCATCTTTGCTCATGTACATGTACACTTTCACGCCAGTACGCACCAGCTTGATTTTGAATGTGCCGGGCCCATCGAAGGGAAGATCGAAAGCATTGGTGTCTTCACCCGGTTTGCTCCGCCATTGAAGCCCCGGCATACCGTTGCCGTGTATCACGACGTCCGCGTAGGGCGCGTCGCTATCCAGAGACTGGCGAAGCATGATCCCAGCCTTGCGGTGGGCAGCCCCTTGTCCCAAAAAGTGCATGGTTGCCGCGACGCTGAAGTTTCCATTCATTTCCCGCCAGACGTATTGAAACTGGTCTTGCTTGCCCCATATATTGGCTCCGGAGCCAGTGATCTTGTACTCTCCGTTCGAAAATTCGGTCGACCCTATTAAGGTAGGATTGCCGACGTCGCCAGAGCCGCTAAAAATGCCGAGCCGCGTTGCCGCCGGCGCCGGCATCTGCTCCAGTGACACATCCGAAAACAGAACGGTATTGATCGCGTCACGGGTGTGCGAGCTAACCCCGAGCCCAACCAGTACCGGGCTCCCCAACTGATTACTGGTGTGCCCTAATTCCCTCAACGGCGCGCCGTCCTTCGCGATCGAGACAGTCACGGTAGCGCCCTGCCGGACCAGCTTCAGCTTCCAGACGCCCGGACCATCGGTTGAAAAATCGACTGTGTTGACGTTATCGGCTTTCACGTTGCGGAATTGAACGGAGGGCATCCCGTCCCCGTGAATGGCCAGTTGCAGGAAAGGTGAATCGGCGTCGAGACTCTTGCGCAGCATGATAACGGCTTTCCGGTGACCGATTCCCTCGGTGAGAAACTTCGCCGTTGCCGACACGGCAAAGTCGCCTGAGATCTCACGCCAAACGTAGTGGAATTCATCCGCTTTGCCCCAGATGTCGGCGCCGGAGCCGGTAATTTTATACTGGCCAGTTGCAGGGTCGAATTCCGCAGCGCCCTTAAGCGTCGGTGCACCAACGTCATCGGAATTCGTGAAGCTGCCGAGACTGGTAGTTTGTGCCCAGGCACAACCAGCTAACATGCATCCGAACAGGAGTTTATGCATCCGAGCGAAGAACCGCCTTACAGTAATCGAAGCACTTTTTGACTTCCTCTTGTGAGGTCCCGGTACCCTTGTATTCGTACTCGATGTAGGCGGGGATCGGGTACTTCTTCTCTTTCAAAAGAAGAAGAGTTTGCTTGATAGGGGTGTCGCCTTCGCCCCATGGCGTGTTGCCGCTGTCGTCCTTTTTGCGATCTTTGAGGTGAAGAAGCAGAATATTTTCATGGTTCTCCTGGATGTAAGGTACGGCATCGTAACCGGCTGCGGTGAAGTGTCCGATGTCCAGGTTGATCTTGAAGTATTTTGAGATCGCCATTGCCTGCGTAAAGCTTTCCGGTTTTGCGAACTGATTCGGATCCTTCGTATTGGAATGTCCGTGCATGGCGACAGCCATCTTGTGTTTGTCCGCGAACGGGGCTACACGCTTCACTGCGGACAAGGTACTGGAGGCGGTGATGAACTGCGCGCCAAGCGCTTTCGCCATATCGAAACCGCGATCGATCTCTTCGTCGGTGAAGCTATCGTTGAAGCTGTAGTTGTAAGCAACGATGGTAATTCCCGCGTCGCTGAATTTCTGCCGAATGCCATGAAAGTAATCC
Source organism: Terriglobia bacterium (assembly GCA_963758445.1). GTDB lineage: Bacteria > Acidobacteriota > Terriglobia > Bryobacterales > Bryobacteraceae > Bog-105. The sequence continues at coordinate 830,159 of CAVWVR010000012.1, read as the reverse complement.
ATAGGTACGGACAGCCGCCACTTTCGAAGCTCTTCGCGTGCCGCAGCGCGCGTCGCCGTCCGGGCAGCCGCATCGGCTTCATTCGGAGTTCCCCCACCGGCGCCCGGGGGCCGCATACCCGCCATGGGAGCGCGGTCGGTATGGCCGCCCTCAATGTGCGGTGAAAACAACTCGCACTCTCCAAGCCCATCCGCGGCCATAGCCTGAATGGCGGCATCGAGGGGCAGATCACGAAAGCTATACGTCTGAACACCCAGGCGAACTCCATCCACCTTGGAGTTTATTTTGCCGAACGCCAGGGAAAGCGGAACGCTCGCCAGTGCTATTTTTCCGAAGTCTCTTCTTGAATACACGTTCTTCTCCTATTGTTCGTAACTGACGAAGCCGATCTTGCGCGAATCCGGCGACCATGAATTGACGTTGATGGTTCCCTGACCACCGAAAAATGTGGCGAGCGTTTGCGCCGGCTGCCTTTCGACGTGATCACCCGGAAGCGGAATCATCTGCAGCTTCACATCTAAGTGCGCGTTGTGCCCTGCAGTGCCCTTGGGGAAAGCGATAAACACAAGCCATTTACCGTCGGGAGAACAGTGCGGAAACCAGTCTTCCTCGTCTTCATTACTCGTGACCTGCTGGGCGTTTTTGTCGTCTGGGCCGGCACCCTCCGCGGGCATGCGCCAGACCTCCCATTTGCCGGAGCGGTCCGAATTGAAGTAAATCCACTTGCCGTCGGGCGAGTAATCGGGTCCGTCATCATAGCCAGGGCTCGAGGTGAGACGCTGCTGATCGCCGCCGCCCGCGGGCAATCGAAAAAGGTCGAAATTGTTGTTGCGTTGCGCCACCACTGCCAGCCATTTCCCGTCCGGCGAGAACGCATGGAAATAGCTCGGCGTCTCCGAAACCACCATGTTGGGGGTACCGCCGTCGGAGGAGACAGTATAAACCTGCGAACCGTGCCCGGTTGCACCGGACGAAAACGCGATCAGTTTGCCATCGGGCGAAATCCCTTTGTCGTTATTGCACCGGCTGATGTACCCTAACGGTATCTTCTCCATGGCGGGATGTGCGGAGCCAATGGGAAGTTTCCAAAGGTCGCCTTTGGAATTCACCAGGACATACTTGCCATCGGGCGAATAGGTCGGTGCCTCAATCATCTGATCCGCCGAATAGATCACCTTGACCGACTTATCTTTCAGGTCGTACACGGAGACACTGCTGCGTTTAATGGGAACAGGCTTCTGCTCTGTGCCCTGCTGCAGAGTGACGTTGGAGAAAACCGCTGTCTCTATGACATCTGCATTGTGTGAGCCGACAGCCAACCCGACATAAACAGGATCTTGCAAGTTGACTGTGACAGGTCCCGAAGGCTTCAGTTCTTCGGCTGGGCTTCCGGCGGCTATAGTGAACTGATTTCCGCGGCGCTGGATGCGAATACGAACGGGAGCTTTCAAGTCGGAGCGAATTTCCTTCGTCACATCGCCAGCCGTCTCACGATATTGGAGGGACGTTAGCCCATCGCCATGCAGCGCGACGTCCGCGTATGGCGCATCCGGCTCCAGGCTTTGCCGGATCATCAGCGCCGCTTTGCGATGATGCTCAACGCCTTCGCCGACGAAATGCACATCAGCGGTAAGAGTCACGTCGCCAGACACTTTGGTGTAGAGAAACTGAAAGGCGTCTACCTTTCCCCAGATATTGGCCCCGCCCCCGGTGACGCGATATTCCTTTGTGCCCGCGCCGAACTCAGCCGTACCGGCCTTTGGCGTGGCGCCAATGTCCTGGTGATCTGTAAAGGCTCCGAGGGTTCCGCCCGGCGCTTGTCTGGCGTTAATCAAGAAGCACGCGCCGGCGATCATGGCAAGCGCGGAGAACGCTATTGCTTTTTTCATGTCAGATTACTTTGTGAGGTGGCTTTGTCGGTTGCCGATTTTAAAAATGAGATGAATTCAATAGGATTCCGGGTCAGCCCCGGGAACGTCGCCAGCACCTTTCCCCGCGCATCGAATACAGCGTAGAAAGGGATTGCGACTGTCGAGAAAGATTTGTTCTCGAAGTTCTGGTTCTTTTCGGATTCTGCATCGGTGCCATCCGTAAACAGGTTGACAAGAACGTAATTCTGAAGCGCGCTTTGCACATCCGGCCGCGTGAACATGTTTGCCTTCATCCAGTGGCAGTTGGTGCAGGCGTAACCGGTGAAATTCACGAAGACGAGTTTGTTTTCCTTGGCGGCTTGCGCGGCGGCTTCCTCGTACTTGTTTTTTAACCATGTCAAGCCTGGCTGAGGCGCACCGCTAGCGGAAAGGAGCACATTCGAACCGCTGGGCGCGGGCACGTACGCATCGAGCTCACCAAGCGGAGCGCCGAATAGCCCAGGCAGCAGCGAAATAGAAAAGACCAGAAAGAAAATTCCGCCGAGCGCGCGTGAAACGCTCACGCGCTCATCCGGTTTTATACCCTCCAACCGAACCAGACCCAGAAGATACAGCCCGGCCACGGAGAACAGGACAATCCAGGCAGCTAAGAATCGAGCGCGTGTGAGAAACCCAAGCTGCAGAACCTGATCGACATTGCCAAGGTACTTCAGAGCGCAAGCCAGAACGACCAACCCCAGCACCACTTTCACGCGCGACATCCAGCCGCCGCTTCTTGGCAGCTTCTGTAGATAGGAGGGGAACAGCGCCAGCAGGAAGAAGGGCAACGCCAGACCACTTGCGAAACAGATCATGCCGAGCACCGGCTGCAAGCTATTGCCGGTTACTGAGGCGACAATCAGCGGCCCCACGATGGGCCCCACGCAGGCAAACGAGGTCAACGAGAAAGTCAGGCCCATGATCAACGTGCCCACATATCCACCGCCGCGTGAGGCTTGATCCAGGCGCGTGAGCAGCCCGGAGGGAAGAGTTAGTTCGAAGGCACCGAGCAGGCTCAGGCCGAAAACGATAAAGACTAGCGTGATAAACCCGTTCACCCAGGGGTTCGAACCAAGTAACACTACTCCGAACGGACCAGCGATTGCCTTCATCAGCAGCCCCAGACCGGTGAAAAGCACAACGATGCCCAGGCAAAACACGACCGCTTGACTGAGGCCGCCGCGCCGGCTTCCGCCCGAATTCTGGTTCAGGAAAAATGACACCGTGATGGGGATCATCGGGAATACGCAAGGCGTAAATATAGCCGCCAAACCAAACCCAAACGCGACAATCAGGAATCCGAACAGGCCTTGTTGGTCTGTGGGTGGCTTACTCGCAATCGCTGCTTCTTTTGAGGGAGCGAAGGAGCCGGTCACGCCGCCCGCGCCGGTTATGCCGACTTCGGTGTAGCCCGCCGGAATGGTGGTTGGTGTAGTCTTCGCGGACGCGTCGATGGTGAGAGTCGTTTGCGCGGTTTTTCGCCTGGGCGGCAGACAAAGCTTCGACGAGCAGCACTGATAGCGCACTTGCGCGGTCAAGTCTACCGGTCCAGGTTTGGCATCTTTGCTTACTGCGATTACGAGTAAAAGCGGGAGCTGCTTTTCAAACGTCTCCGTTTCGATTCCGAAGTTGGGATCCATCTGCCGCACCGGCTTTGGTTGGAAAATGCGCACGCTTGCAACAGCGGGATTGTCGGCGATGCGGGCCGTGGTCGGATTGGGACCACCTTTGGGCGTGGTCAAAGAATAGACGTGCCAGCCTTCCTGAACCTCCGCTGTCAGCCGGGCCAGAACGGTCCCGCCCGGCGCCACAGATTTTGAGTCAATCGTGAGGGTCCATTGCACCGGATCCTCGGCCGCATGAACCGCCACGCACAAGCCTGCGGTCACGAACAAAGGGCCCAGAATCCGGGCGATGCTTTTGCAAATGGACATTCTTTACGTTACTTGCTTGCCCAATAAGCGTTGGTGCCCGGGTATCCCATCTCAGGCAGATGCGCCAGAATCGCGCGTCTCAGATCCAGCAGATGCACTTCGCCCGCTTCCCGGTAAATGACTGACCCATCCGGCGCCAGAACGATAGTGTACGGAACACCCGAATCCCACTTCGGATCGAATGCCGCCTGCATGGCATAGTTGTCGTCACTCGAAAATAAGAAGTTACGTACTGCTGAGTGCTGCTCTTGCAGGAACTTCATTACGTCTGCTTTTTCCTCGGGTGCATTCGCAGACACCGTGACTAATTCGAAGTTGCGGCTGCGATACCACAGGTAGGTGTTCAAAAGATCGTGGAACTCTTCCACGCAAGGTCCGCACCAGGTGGCCCAGAAGTTGATCATCAGGAATTTGCCGCTGTTATTGGCGCGCAACGTCTTCAGCACCTCCGGTGTAGCCATATCCAGGTTCACGGGCAGCGCGTCGAACGTTTTGGTCTCCCGCTGCTTCATTTCAATCTGGTCTTTCCACTTGGTTGCGCAGCCAAAAACCGGCGTACTCGCCACCGCTATCGGCCGGCCAGCCAGCATGGCATCCAGCGCCGCGCGAGTGTCCTGGGTCTTCACCAGCGATTCGCGTTGATTGCTGTCTATGCGCCCCTCAAACTGCAGCTTTCTGTCCTTATCGAAGATGAAGACGTGAGGTGTTGCCTTGGGACCATAAGCTTCCGCCGTTGCTTGGGTGTCGCCGTCGTAGAGGTAGGGGAAAGTGAAGTGGCGGTACTTCGCCCGGATCATCATCCCGTCCAGCGAGTCGTCGACGTCTGTGTAGTTCATCTCATGCGCGGATGCAGCGGCTACCGCATTCGGCTGAATGGCGATGAATCCGACTCCTTTCGGTCCGTAATCCTCGACCAGCTTTTTGATGCGGCCTTCGTAGAGTTGCGCCGTAGGGCAGTGATCGCAGGTGAAGACGATAGCCAGGATCGGGTACTTGGCGTACTCGCTGAGCCGATGCTTTCGACCGTCAACCCCGGGGAGGTTAAACTCTGGCGCTTGTGCGCCAATGGCAAGCGTAGGATGACGCTGGTACTCCTTCTCTAACTCGGCTTGGTGTTGCGCCCTGGCAGCCTGCCGTTGCGCATCAGTAAGCGGCTGAGCAGGGGGCTGCTCCTGGCCGGACGCTGCCATCGTGATACCTAAGAAGCAGACGGCCACTCCAGTTGCCGTCAGGCACTTACTAACTACGTCGAACATGCAAACAACCTCCTTGCGGTTGACAAAATGATAGTAGTACCGTTCCGCGCGGTCGCTCTGTTGGGCTCGGCTCAGAACAGGAGCTTCAGCGACAATCCCATCTGCCGCGGAGTACCCACTGTGGAACTGATTACGCCGAACGTGCCGCTGCCGAACGCTGAACCGGGATTGGCGAAACTGGGCGTGTTCGTCAGATTATACGCTTCCGCCCTAAACTGCACCTGCACCGATTCACGGATGGGGAAGGATTTGAAGAGCGATACGTCGATGTGCCGATTGGGCGGACCGTACAGAATATTCGGACCGGAGTTTCCCGCAGTGTAGAGAGGTTGCGAGAAGAAGCATGCCGCGTTTAACCAGTGCGTTACCGTCGCAGTAGTTGCGTAGGCATCGCAACCAGCTACGCGATCCGGACGATCGGAAACGGTGACCCCTCCGGGCTGAGTGGCAGCGCTTGAGATATTTTCACGCGGGGTAGCATTCGTGACGGTGAACGGCAAACCAGTGGCCACAACGGCGATGGTATTGAAGTCCCAGCCACCAATCACTCCGTTTAACCATTTACTTGATTTCGAACCGAAAGGAAGTTGATAATCCGCTGTCGCAGTCCAACGCAGCCGAATGTCCGTACTCGTACTGCCGTGCTCCAGCTTCCAATCGTTAATTAGCTGGCCAGGCCCTCCGCCAGTCAAAGCATGCGCCCACACAAAGTTCGAATTGATGGTTAGCCCATGACGAAGGCGCCGCTCAAACACAAGTTGCATCGAGTGGTAGTTGGCGCTATTCGTGCTCTCCTGTAACGAAATGGTTGAGATATTCGGGAATAGAGAATAGTAGGGCCGCAGGACGTTCGTGTTTCCAGGCGCCGGCAAAGGCTGATCGATATTCGGCCCTATCACTCCATGCCTTGTCAGGGCAGCTACATAAGCCGCACTCACCACGTTCCCCTTAAATTCTTTCTGCACTGTCAGGTTGTACTGCATGACACGTGTCGCTTGAAAATTCTCGGCCACGGCAATCAATCCAGTCGTTGGATTTGTGATGCTCTCGGGCATGGGCGGGGGAAATCCCTGCGCCAGCGTATAAGTCGGGAAAATTTGATTCTGAATGAACGAATAGCCATCCGTGAACGGAGCATTTTTCAGCAGGCCGTTGGAACCAGTAAACTCCGGAACGTAAGCAATTCCGAACCCGCCTCGAATCACCAAGCTTGTGGCAGCCTGGTAAGCGAACCCAAATCGCGGCGCTAAGTCCGAATAGTCTGTCTTCACCCCAGCCGTATCGGAGACGCCATTTACTCCGGCAACAATGATTCTGTTAGTGGCAGGATCGAAGTTTGAGATCTGGTTGTGCACCTCCGTCAAGGGCGTAAATACGTCGTAGCGAAGGCCCAAATTCAAGGTCAACTTGCGATTGACTCTCCAGTCGTCCTGAAACCAGACGTTCGGCTCCCAAAAGCGATAGCCATTCCACGTGAGATTTTCATTCAACTGCCCCACTGACGGGAATCCCAGTAGCCAGGAAGCAATGGCATTACCGGAAGCAATTTGACCGGAGGGATCATTCGTCGCGTTGCCGTCGAAGTTGTATGCGCCGCGGGGATAAGAACTCTGGGTGTCAATCACTTGTCGGCGGATCAGCGCCGCCCCCATTCTGAAATTGTGCGAAGCCTTCGTCCAGGAGAGCGAGCCTGTGTAGTCAAAGGTATTTTCAAACTCGATCAGGGGCACGAACGACGCGCCGCCAAGGGTTTCATAGCCGGAGGGCTGCATCAACGGCAGGCCCGTGCTGACGTAGTCGTGGTTCGCGCCTGGTATGCCGAACTGCGTTGCCAGATTCTGACCCAAGTCGACGGATTGGGAATCGAGCGCGAATCGCTGGAAGGCCGCCTTCAACTCAAGCAGAAGCGTTGGGGTGAAGATATGGACGAAATTGGCCTGCAGAGCCTGCGAGCGTTGTAGCGCCGGTCCGGGAAACACGCCCGCGTTGCCACCTGGATCAATGCCATTCACGACCGGAAATGCGCCCGGCGTGTAGGTTGTGCCGTTGTTGTAAGAGTAGCGGGCATAGAAGGTGTTCAAATCGTTGAAATGATGATCCACACGAATGTCATACGTGTCGTAATCCTGCGTTTTCTTCAAAGCGGATGTGTAGTTGTTCACTAGCCCGCTTGTCTGGGGAACGGGATAGAGGTTCATGAAATTAGTAGCTATGGGGCTGATCCGGTTGGCCGGTATGGTGTCGTTCGGGAACAGAGTTCGCATGTAAGTTCCCGGATTATTCGGATTAGGCACCGTAGTCGCCGGATCAAAAATCAAGGCTACGCCGTTGAAGTTGCCTGCCCGCATGGCGAGCGTCGGAATCGTGGACGTGTAGGTTTGGCCCTGCCTGAGGAAATAGCGCTCGTAATCGAAGAACCCGAACGTCTTGTTCTTCTTTATGGGGCCGCCCACGCTTCCTCCGAAATCGTTGAACCGGTATTCCGGTTTCTTGCGGGAGAAGAAGTTTCTGGCGTCCAACGCGTCGTTGCGGAAATATTCGTACAGCGTTCCGTGATAGGCGTCCGTTCCGGACTTGCTGGTAATGGACACGACACCGTTGGCTGATCGACCGATCGAGGCGTCAAAATCGTTCGTAAGCACCCGGATCTCCGCGATACCGTCGACGGATGGCTTTACGACGATATCGTTCTGAATCCGCTCGAAATTATCCATTCCATCCAGCAACCAATTCGGCACGCTGGAGCCGTTGATTACAAGTACTGAACTCTGGCGGCGATCGTCCGGGCGATTCCCGCTCAGAGTGTTGCTCGACAAACCTTCCGAGGCGCCAGCGGTGAGCTGCACCAGCGTCATGAAATTTCGTCCGTTTAGAGGCAGATCCTGAACGGCCTGTGTAGTTACCAGCGTTCCAAATGTCGCGCTGTCGGTCTGCAGAGCCGGCGCTTGTCCCTGCACCTCCACATTCTCCGTAACTGCCCCCACCTGCATCGTAGCGTCGTCACGAACTTTATCGCCCGCCGCGAGAGTGACGCTTGAAACTATAAAGGTCTTGAATCCGGCGGACTCCACCCGGATTTGATAATGTCCCGGAGGCAGAGCAGTAAAAAGATAGTCGCCGGTCGACGTTACTGACGCCGTCTGTGAAAGGTGAGTGTCTAAGTTTTCGATGGTGACCTTGGCCGTGGGAACGACAGCCCCGCTTGTGTCTGTAACCAGACCGCTTACTTCGGCGCTGGAGATCACCTGTGCGTTTGTCGGGGGGGCTAAAGCTAATGTGCTTAGCACAAGAAACAGCGACGAAGCAGCCAGCAGGCTACGCTTTAGACAGGGAAATCCTTGAACAAGATACATGGTTCAACTCCTCGGGTGACTCTGGGACAATCTTTCTCCCTAAGCTGATGTTTTTCAAGGGCGATTGCAGTCACAGAACGTTTGCTAACGCTAACTAGGTCGTTGAAAACACGCCATTCGCCCATCTGGGTTGGAGGTGATAAAATTCCGGGCAGTAGAAATGCGAACGTTGCCCGAACATTTGTTAACTACTGACGAAAAGCAACGGGCTTTGGAGGCAGTACTCAAGAGCCAAACGTTCGCTCGGGCCGATCAATTAAAAAAGTTCCTTAAATATGTATGTGAGATGGAGCAGAGCGGCCGAGGCGAGGAAATTACAGAATATTCCATCGCCACCGACGCGCTAGGGCGTCCACGCAGCTACTCGCCCGCCGCCGATTCGGGGGTTCGTGGCCGGGCGCATGACCTGCGGCAGAAGCTGGAACAGTATTACGAGGCGGAGAATCCGGCTGCCAAGGTGCGGATCGGCTTGCGTAAAGGGTCCTACACCCCGTTTTTCTATGAGGCTGCGCCGAAGCTGGTAAGCGAACCTGTCCTATTGCAGCCAGCGCCAGCGATGCCTCAGTCGGCGTTTTCTCCAGCGGCGCCGGCGAGGATACCGCTTAAATTTTCGGCATTAACCGTTCTGCTGGTGCTTATTGCCGTGCTGGCTACCCGAGCCTTCGATCTGCAACGGAGTCGGCTCAGCCCCATTTTCGAACAGTTTTGGGGGCCGCTTGCCCGTCCCGGTGCGGAGGTCCTACTCTGCCTGGCAACGCCTCCTTCGCTACTTATCAAGCCCTACGCCAAGACGCCGGATGCTGGTATTTTTCGTCCCTTGCTGCCGGATAACACGGCTTGGTTCGCGCGCCTGAAGATTCCGGACACCGGTGGGCAACCTTATATGTACTACTCCGGCGATTCTCCTCTTTTCGGAGATGCCGAAGCGGCAGTAGCCGCCGCGCAAGTCATATCGGGCGCGGGAGGAACCGTCGACTTTCTACCCGAGAACACACTGGGATCGGCAGCGTTGCGCAATCGCAATGTACTGTTGGTTGGCAGCTCCAACTACAGCGAGTATGCGGCACGAGTTCTAAAAAACACACCGTTTACTATCTCTGAAGATGTCGTGATCGGCGAGGAAATCATTCGCGAGCGCTCGAGCGACGAGCATGCCAAGGTCTTCATTCCGAAACGTGACCAATCCCGATCGCTCGCGGTCGTTTATGGGTTGATAACCGTCTTCCCGAACCAAGCGCTTACCGACCGGAATTCGAGAACCATCATCGTTTCGGGCGTGACGGGCGCTGGTTCGGCGGCAGCGATGCACTTTTTTGCGAGTGCCAACGGGTTGTCCACTCTGCTTGAACGCCTCAAGAAAGATGGGCTAAAGCAGGTGCCGAGTTCATATCAAGTGGTGGTGCGTGGCAGCAGAGATAAAGCCGTCGCGCTGGCATGGGAGCTCGCCGACTATAGGGTGATGGCCCATCCACCCAGTTTCAATTAGCATCCGCCACAACCTTAATGGGAGCGGAACTCTTTGACCAAAACGAAAGCCGTGCCACCGGTTACAGCAGCAACACTCATGACTCTCCAGACTCTCATAGAGTGCTTACCGCATCCGTGCCAACTAGCGTCTGATAACAAGAACCTGACGGCCCGCGGTCAGATCGCGTAGCACACGTTTGGCCTATCGCCTGAAGCAAGGGCGCTGGCTGAATGTCATCGGGAGACAGGAATAGCGAGGTAACGCATTGAATGTGCTGGCTGAAGTGGCGAGGGGAATTTGACTTTTCTTCGAGACGTCAGCTTTTCAAAAGATGGTCAACGAGGAGGGGAGAGGGCGGCGGGCGGCTTCGTCGCAAAGCCCAATAAACGCAGCGACGGCTTCCGCTTCGTGACAGATCCGATCTTGAGTTTGGTGCTCGGTCAAGCCATTCACGCAACACGCATTAGAAAGAGAGTCTCACAATTTCGGGATGATAGGCGCTCACTCACACGCCCTTACTGCCCGGGCAGTCCGTAAGCGTAAACAGTCGAGTCATGCGTCGTCATGAACACGCGACCGTCGCTGATCGCCAGCCCTCCGAAGTGTGTGAATGACTGCATCGCATTGCCGCTCGAATAGAGCTCTTTGCCTGTTAAGGCGTCGAACGCGTACAAGACCGCGTGTCCGCTGGTACGCTGCATACGCTCAGCAGCCGTGTAGATGGCGCCGTTTTCCGCTATCTGCCGGACAAACTCGCCGCTTGAGATCGCGAACACCACTCCGTTGGCTATGACGGGAGGTTCGGGAACCGCCATATTGTGCGAGATCCAGGCCGGAGTGAGCACCGGTTGACCATCTTTGTCCTCCACCTTGAACGCCATGATACTTCCCTCCTGAGCGTCGCCGTTCTTCAAGGCGAAAGCGGAAGCGGCCGACGCCGGCTTGCCCCATGCCGCGGCATACACCCACCGCTCGCCCTTTTCGTCCTGAGAGGTGGCAAATGCACCCCAAAAACCGCGGCCTGCGATGTCCGCCTCTTCATTTACATACAGCGGCGTTTCGAACAGGGGCTTGCGGTGAGTGTCCCCGCCAAGCGATTTAGTGTCCAGCAGAAACAGTTTGCCTTCCTTGCCCGACGCAACCAGCAGTTCTCGATCTTTATAGGGAAAGATGACGGGCGTGCCGTTCCCCATATCGAGATCCTTGCGAGTGAGATAGTTCACGTTGGCGGGCGCGAAATAATCGACTACTTTCAGATCCTTGGGTGAGAGCGCAACTACGGAATCTCCATATTTCCCGTGGTCCGGATCAAATGCGCCGTCCCCAGTTGCGGCGTAGACCAATCCTCCGGTAGCGACCGAAACGCCGCCGCGACCCCAAATCCCGCCCCCGATCGGGTCTGATTCGAACACGCTTACGGGATTGTTCCAGTTGGCAACATCGAGTCCCCAGACTCCGGACTTCGCCTTTGCACAGTACTGAGATGTGCTTGTGTAGATCATTCCCCCAGCCAGATTCAAGCTCCAGTTCTTGGAGTAAGCCGGGACGAACTGTTTCGGCGGCTGGCGGTCTTCTCCGTTGATGATGTTCAAAGCATGGATTCTGCCATCGATCCCGATGACATAGACCGTCGGTCCGCTGTGACCCGGCTGAATAAGTGGTGTGTCGTTCAGCGCATCAGGACAGAAATAGGTGCCACTCTGCGCGTCTTTGGACGGCGGAGCTTCGTTTGTGAAATGTTTCTGCCAAACAATCTTGCCGGTATCCGCATCGATTACATAAAGATTGTCTGAACTGCCGCCAACAACCAGGTACGTCTGTGCGCCATGGTTCGTGTAGACCGGGTTGATCACCACGGGCGACGTCAGAGAGTTCAACTGCTTTGCCTCGTTGTCAAGCTTCAGCTTCCAAAGAAGCTGCATGCCTTTTGCGGCGCCCGGTGAAATCGCCGTCTCGTCCTTGGCCCAGCCACTGCGCTGCGGATCGCCGCCAAAGGTCAGCCAGCTGGCGGCAGCTATGGAACAACTGATTGCCGCTGTCGAAAGCCGCCATTGCCATCCAATTCTCATTCCGAAACCTCCACGTTCTAATCTGTCCTTTTATGCGTCTCTGCTTATTTTGTTTTCTCTTTTACTGCGCCGTATTCTGCCAGGCGTCCTTTGCCGCAACACAGTTGATCTGCGATCTCACCAGCTACAACGCCGGTGAGGATATTCGGCTTCGCTTGCAACCCGCGGCACAAGGAACCATCAGTATCCGATACGCCGGCGATGATGTTCCACTGGTGCAGCATGTTCTCGTTTCCGGCTCCGGGTACCAGAGCGTTTGGAAGACGTCGCCCAACGCGCGCACCGGTCGATACGAAGTAGACTTTACGCCCTGCGGACGGAACAATGGTGCGCTAACGCGACCTCGTTTGCCATTCACAGGCAACTCGCCAAGGTGCTTTCTGTCGAGCTCGACAAGACCTTTTACACATCGGGCGATAGCGTCAATCCCACGATCGTCGTGGGCAATGTGTCGGCTCAGCCGATTGCGAAATTTGCAGGTTGAATTTGAGCCCTACACTTATCCGTGGATTGCACCATCGCCAGACGAGCCGGCGATGTGGAAGCACATTGTGGCAACCGGACTTGCGTTGCAACCCGGCGAGGAAAAGACCTTTCACGTGCAACAGGCGGCGGTGGTGCAGGCCGATAAAGAGCCGGAGGCAATCTACTACTCGGTAGTGATTCGCGACTCTACTCGACTGAATCGCATTTATGATCTCGCGTTTCCGCTTCCCGCTTTTACCATTCCTCCGAATACGCCATTGCCCAAGCAATATCCGTTTCTGTACCTCTATTGGCATTTGCGCGATGTCCCCAAATCGGAGGCATATCGGAACTTCTATCCGCCCGACTTCGTTTCGGATTCCATCCAGTTCGATAGCAGGCACACCATGTTTCCCACCGGCATCGCGCCGCAGATTGACTTTTCGGTAAAAGTCCCCCCGGGCGCAGCAAGCCGTTTGTCGCTGCACACCCGACTTGTGGACTCCTCCGGCCACGAGTTGGAACACAAGGATGTCGCGGGCGCCATTGAAGGAAAGCATCAGGCGGTTCTGCAGGCGCGCGCTCCCGGTCTGTATCGCTTGCAAGCGCTGCTTCAAGATGCCGCGGGAACGATCGCTGCGCAGAATCAGATTGAGTTCGCTATCAACGAGCTGCCCAAATCGATTCTGATCTTCTGCGCGCATGAAGACGACGACACTGCGCATCCGGGAATCATTCGGGCTGCAACCGAGAACCACATCCCCATCCATTTTGTGTACTTCACCAGCGGAGACGGCGGCGGATGCGACCGATTTTATATGCACTCGTGCGACGCTGCGCGCGCGATGGATTTTGGCGAGGTTCGGATGCAGGAGTCCCGCGCTTCGCTCGCGCACCTGGGGGTCGCGCCGGAGAATCTGTTCTTTTTGGGCCTGCCCGACGGCGGCATGGACGAGATCTGGTTTCATCATGTGCACGCGAGCGATCCTTATCTTTCCGTCTTGACGGCCTCCGAGCACTCGCCTTATCGCGAATCGGCCATACCGAACCTTACGTATTCGCGCGACTCCGTCATCGACGCGGCCAGGCAGTTCATTGCGCGCTTCAAGCCTGACCTGATCATCACCGGACATCCCGACGAACGGCACGTAGATCATCGAACGAACAATTGGATTGTGGTAAGCGCTATGCAGGAACTGTTGCGCCAGGGCGTTATCACGCGCGATACGAAACTCATTGTGGATGTTGCGTATCGCGCCAAGCCTGGACGGCACGCGCCCTATCAATACCGCAAAGAGCATCTGTACGTCTCCGGCGAAGCGGCGAAACTGGGTCAAGAAGCGACCTGGTATTACGAATCGCAAGACGGAAATCATCAGCAGGCGAACATCATAGAGTTCATGAAGCTTCCACGAGAGGAGCCGTTTCCGCATTTCCGCATTCTGGATTGGTATGAGCACGAAGGCTGGAACAATCAACCGGAGCCAGGTCAATAGACCGCGCGATTTTGCTCCGTACTTTTCGAGGCTAAAGAAAAGCGCGGCTCGACCGGGGGCGTTGTAGCGCCCAGGAGCCGCGCCGCAGCATACTCACCGACTGCCGGGCCATGCTTGAAGCCGTGCCCCGATCCGCCGCCGGCGAGCCAAACGTTCTCAAAATCCGGATGGCGGTCGATCAGGAAATCGCCGTTCGATGTGTTCTCGTACTGGCAAACGCGCGCTTCCACGATGGGTGAGGAAGCAAGCTGCGGAAAGCGAGCGGCAACATATTCGCGCGCTTCGCGGATCTTTTCGGGGCGTACGAAGCGGTCCTCTTGATCCGGATCGAAGGGCGGACCGTGACGATCGAACGCCACTTTGAAACCGCGCCCTTCCAGATCCGGAAAGCCGTACATGCCGCGATCGTCGCTGAAATCGATCCACACCGGCATGCGGGGCGGCGAGAAGCGCATTTCGCCCGCGGGTATCCCGAAGAACAACACTTCTTGCCTTGTGACGAAGATTCTCTTTCCCAGCAGGTCTGGAAAAACTCTGCCTAACCATGGCCCGCAAGCGAACACGAATGCGTCAGCCGCAATCGCCTCGCCTTGCGCCGTGCGAACGGATTGCAAGCGCCCCTTGCCGCGCGGCTCCTGTATAACTGCGTCGCGGTAAACGCCGCCGCTTCCGATGAATCGCTGGACCACGGCTTGAACAGCTTGGCGCGCTAGCAACGCGCCACTGTCGGGCTCCAAAATCGCCACGGCTGTCGGCTCCGGACGAATCTGCGGATACTCGCGGATCAGATCATCGGCAGACAGGTCGCGAAATGCGACACCTGCTTTTCGCAGGACTTCCCTGCTCTGCTGTGCGTAGACATTGTCGGGCTTGGCCATCCACAATACGCCGATCGGCCGCAGCAAATCCGCTTGCGATTGGCGGAAGAACTCTGTCCAGAGGCGAAGCGAGCGCTGCGCCATCCGCGTATAAAGCTCGTCCGGCCCGTAGGAGCAGCGAATGATGCGCGATTCTCCTCCAGAGCTTGCCCGGCTGGTTGCCGCGCCATACTCGTCGAGCAAAATCACACGCTGACCGGCCTGAAGCAGGCGCAACGCAGTCCAGGCGCCGAACACGCCTGCCCCAACTACAGCAACGGTCTGGGCGCGCGTTTGAGGCAGGAGCGTGGCGGCCATCATGGAGGCGGCAAATTCGCGGCGGTTGGTCGTCATTGCGCTTGCGCAGCGCGCACTTCCCGCCAACTGAGCCGCTGCATCAGAACGCAAGCTTCAAACTGAATTGTATGGTTCGCGGATTATTCTGCGTGCCGTAGGCCTGCCCGAACGGCCCGCACGTGCTCTGTGACAAATCGAGGCAGAAGTTGTTGTACTGGGCGTAGTTGAACGTATTTAGGAACTCCGCGCGCAGCCATGCCTGCAGGCCCTCTGTGCCAAAGTTCTTGGCGACTGAAAGGTCCACGTTGCGCTCGGCGCGCTCGCGGAGCTGAGTCATTCGTTGCGGCGCATTTCCGAGCACGTAGGCTGAAGGAGGCGCGGTGAAAGCCGCCGCGTTGATCCAGTTGGTCGGGCTTTGATTGGTAGCTCCCACGTTCGGGCTGATCCAATCCGGTAGCTGCGAGCCCGGATAGCCGTAGTCGGCGAGCTGATTGCTGGGGCTCGCGATCAATCCGTACAAGGGCAAGCCGCTTTGCAGTGTGATGACGCTCGAAACCTGCCAGTTACCAAGCACCTCCTTCACTGCGCGAGGCGCGCTGCTGCCCCAATGCTTCCCCGAGCCGTATGGGAGATCATAGACCACCGCGGTTGCGAAGCTCTGTGGAACATCATGCGTGCTGATGTTGTAATCGAGCTTGGTGTTGTAAGCGTCGCGCCACTGATTTCCGGTAGCCCAGCCAAAGAAGTCCTCAGGGCCGTTATCGAGCGCCTTCGACCATTGATAGGTGGTCAACAAAGTCAACCCTGCATTGAAGCGATAGTTGAATTTCGCTTCCAGCGCATTGAATGAAGATCTTGCGCCCGGCAGCGAGCGGGTCCAGATCAACTGCGTGTACTGGGGGTACGGCCGGAGCAATTCGTTATACGCAATGGTCTGCACTGAACCGAGGTACGAACTCGCCGGAGCCACGCCATAGAAAGGGTTCGCCACCTGATTGTTCAACGCCGGCCCGAGACTCAGATATTGATCCGGCATCTGGTCCGCATCCAGATTGGGGTTGCCGTAGAGCAGTTTTCGTCCCTTGTTGCCTGTGTATCCGATATCAAATGTCGAGTGCCTACTGATCTGATACTGGAAATCGGCGCTCCATTGCTCCGTATAAGGCGTCGGGTGAGACTGAACGGGCCATATTTGTTGCAGGCTCTGGCCCAACTCGGTTGCCAATCCCTGGGAAGAGCCTACCGGCTGATTGATGCCGTAGGGGAATGGATTGCTCACCAGACTGAGTGGCGTGTACCCGTTGTTGGAGGTGGCGTTATATGAGGTAGACGAGCTGTAGCCGTAGAACTGGCCGGGATTATCGAAGCTGATCATGGCGGAGGCCGGCAAGAAGAAGATTCCGGCGCCTACCCGCGCCACCAACCGGTCCGTGATCTTGTACGCGATACCGGCCCGGGGAGCGAAGTTCGTGTTATCCGGCGGCCATGCATAGCGCCCGAGCCCGTTGCTGTTGGCGTACTCAACTCCGCCTTTCAGGGTGTATCCAAACACCTGGTTAAGGGTCTCGCCGTATAGCGGTGAAACCTGCTGCCCTATCGGATTTGCGACGTTCGTGTCGAAGTACATCAGGCGATTGAACCGCTCTGTTGCCGGCCGCTGATTCTCATAGCGGAGACCAACGTTGATTGTCAGGCGCCCGTTCACCCGCCATTGATCCTGCACGTACATTCCGTAGGTATGCAGACTCATGGCCGGGTCGATGTTGACGGCTTGTCCGCCACCGCTGGCTGCTCCGAGCAGCATGGAGGCGACGGGGTTCCCGCTTTGGGTGGATGTATAGTTCAGCGCCGAACATGGATTCCCTGGATTCGGATCGCACGAAGTCTGGGCGCTGCTGAAATCGAAAGAGCCCGCGGCCTCATTGACGCTATTGATCACCTGATCGTCAAAGTTCGCACCGAACTTAATCGTGTGCGTGCCGATAATCTTCGTCAGGTTTATTTGTGCGGTGGAAGAATCCCTCGCATATTGCTGATAACTGCCGTTGCTGAGGCTGGAGTACGGACCATCCGGGTAAACGGTCGGCAGAACCGGGGCCTGGAACAGCGAGTTAGGCAGTCCAATGGTTTGGGCACTGGCCACGCCGTACCCTTGCGCAATGTGCTGCTCTTTCCAGCGGCTATAGCTGACGTATGTGTTGATGACCCAAGTTGGACCGGGCGTAACGGTGTCGTTCAGAACGCCTTGGAAGCCATTGTTGTACTGGTTCACGCCGGTGTCTGCGCCGTTGCAGAAGAAACAGGGGATGAGTATGCTTTGGCGGAACCGGTCTGAGAAACGGAAAAACAGCCGGTGTTTCGTACTCTGTTCCCAATCGATGCGCGTGTCCATCTTGTCGTTCAAGGTGTTGCCGGCACCGGTATTCGAGTAGTTGTTGAGATCGTTCGGGCCGGTGCCGGTTCGATTCGGCAATGGGTATAAGTTGACGATCTTCTGCCCGACCGGATCGATGAGGCTCGACGGAATCTGGTTATTCGGGAATGCCGTGCGCGTAAAATTTGCGCCGCTATTGTCGAGCGCCATCGTCGTAAATGGGTTGTAAATCAGGTTGGGGGTTCCATCCGCGTTGAAAGAAGAAGAAAAATTCCCCGAACGCTCGGCCTGGGTAGGCACGGTAGTCAAGGTCGTCTGCGTGTTGGGTTGCCGCAAGCCTTCATAGCCGCCGAAGAAGAAGAGGTTCCAACGCTTATATAGCGGGCCGCCGATGTTTCCGCCAAACTGATTCTGCTTGAATTCAGACCTTGGAAAACCGTACTCATTGTTGTACCAGCTATTGGCGTTGAGCGCGGAATTCTGCAAGTAGTCGTAAGCTTCGCCATGGAACTTGTTGGTGCCGCCTCGCGTAATCAGCATCACGATGCCGGCGCCTGCGCGCTGGTATTGCGCATCGTAAGAGTTCTGAACGATCTGCTCTTCCTGAACGGAGTCCTGCAGAGGCGAAACCATCAAGCCGCCCCAATCCACCGCTTGCGAGGGCGCGCCGTCGATCAAAATCTCTTCCTCGCCGGTCCGGCCTCCGCTCAGACCGAAATTGCTGGACATCTGATCGAGCGATCCGCTCGTCTGGGTTTGTCCGCCTGGCGCTTGCGTGGTTCCAGCAACGGCGAAAACGAAATTCAACGGATTGCGTGTGTTGTTGGGAAGCGCCTGAATTAACTGGTTGTCAAACGTCACCGTGTTATTCGCCGTTTGGGTGTCAACCAGCACGGCCGAGCCCGAGACCTCTACCTGTTGCTCCTGCTTGCCCAGGGTCAGCGCCGCATCAACGGTTGCAGCGACGTTAGACTGCAGAACCAGATCACTCTTCAGCAACGTTTCGAAGCCCGGCGCGGTGACGGTTACTTGGTAGGTTCCCGGATTGAGGTTTGTGAACTGATAAGAACCGTCGTTGTGGGTTGCATTCTGGCGCTCGTCGTTGGTGCCCATGTTGCGCAAAACCACTTTGGCGTTCGAAACAGGCGCACCCGAGGGGTCAGTCACGACTCCGGTGATCGATGATGTGAACGTTTGCCCAGAGGCTATTTGGACGAACAAAAAACATACGAAGGCAAGCAAGCTGCCCGCGAGCCATTTGCCAAGTCCCGCATGAATTGAGTTGATCGGATGAGAACGCACAGACCCTCCTGACAGGAAACTTACTGAAGCGGAAACTGCTGCTGAACAAGATATCAGATGCCTGATGAAACGTTCAATAAAAGTTCATGGTACTTTTTCTGGCGAGGAAAACAAGTCTTCTAACGATGCGAGAAGCTGTTCGCGAGTAGACGAGTTCGCTGTATTGCCGGCCAGCCACTGCAGAGCCGCATTCCCGGGCGCGAGTCTGAGCGCCTCCTGTGCGGCTGTTTCGGATTCTTTCTTTTTGCCGCGTATATCGAGAGCCAGCGCTTCGACCATCCAGAGCGTGGGCCAATCGGGCCAAAGCTGTTCAAGTGTGTGAAACTCGCTGTCTCTGCCACCCGAAATCGCAATGCTAAACGCTCGTAGCAGCCGCAGTGCGGGATCATCCGGAAAGGTCTTGAGGGAGGCATCGAGCAAGGCACGCGCCTGTTCCACCTGGTCCTTCGACAAGAAAAGCAGCGCTGCTTCGCGGCAAAGATACGGCCGGGTAAGAGTGCTGCGAACAGCTTGCTGCAATGCTTCCGCAGCTTGTTGCGGCTGGCTCGCCGCATCCAAAATCTCGCTTTGGGCCAGATAGAAATCCGCCGATCGGCCGGAAGCCGGTGTAGCGTCGAGCGCCGCTCGCGCCTTTTCAGGGCCATCGACATGCAGAGTCGCCACAGCCAGATCGATCCGGATGTTTGCCGTTGCGTGTGCGGTCGACTGCTCAATCAGGTTCTCCGTCAGCGCATACTCTCCCGCATTCATCAGTTCGGCGGCTGCGTCTTCCAAATGACTGGCATCGGGCTCAAGCGACGCGATCTTGCGAACTGTCTGACGCGCCTGCTCAATTTTGCCGTCATCGAGCAATAAGCCGAGGTATCGTACTTGCGCATCAAGATTACTGGGATCGTTCTCCAACGTCCGCACCACGCCTTGGCGATAACGTTCACGCTGCTCCTCGGGAGACAGAGCCAGGAAATCCACTAAACCCGCCGCATGCGGCCGCACCGACCTCGCGCCGCCCAAGTCGCGGTAACGAGCCAGTGTCTTCTGGGCGCCTGCTTGATCTCCCGTTCGGGCCAGCGCACGGCTTAAATGCAGAAGAATGGTGGTGTTTGCGGGCGCCATTTCCTCGGCCTTCTGCAGAATGCGAACGGCCTCGTCCGTGCGATTCAGTGCCAGATCTGTTTCCCCGAGCCGATCCAGAACTCTCGCATTCCGCGGATCATGCTCAGCGGCAAACTGAAAATCCTTTAGCGCGGCCAGCGCATCGCCCTGGCGATAATAGATCAATCCACGAGCCATGTGCGCAGCCGTTAGATCGGGTTTCAATTCCAGTGCGCGATCGATCTCCTGTAAGGCTTTCTGCTGGTCTGTAGCCGCTTGCGCGATCCCCAATTCGTAATGTCCGGCCGGATCTGCTGGATGCTTGCGAACATACTCCTGCAACTCGCCAATTGCGGCGTTTGCATTCTCCCCCAGCGCAGTTTCTGCGAACGCATGCTCGCGTGCGCCAGCCTCATCCCGCGGCGCAAGCTTCATATAGGCTTGCCATGCTTTCGCAGCATCGCCGAAGTAGCCCAAATCCGCGGCGGTGTGAGCTAGAAGAGCATCGATATCGGCGCGCTCGGGAGCGATTTGCCGCGCGCGCACTAGAAGTTCCAGCGCAGCCTCTTTGTCGTTGAGCCGCGAATCCACCGCTGCCAAATCGTAAAGCACGCCGGCATTCTTGGGCTCTCTTTCAAGTGTCTGGCGCAACGCATCGCGCGCCTGCTCATCATGCCCCGCGTGCGAGGCCGCCAAACCTAAGTCGTGCCAAGCCTCAGTATTGTCGGGCTGCTCCGCGGCCACTTTGGCGAACGAAGCTTCAGCTTTTTCATACTCGCCGACAGATGAAAGCGCAACCCCGAGGCGAAAATCTGCCGCTGCATTGCCGCTCGCAGCCGCCCTGAGCTGGTCCAGCAGAGCGTCTGCCCCACTCTTCCGGTGCAGCGCATAATCAGCTTGCATCCGTAGTATCTCCGCCTCCGGCCGTTTCAGCTCATCCGGGGCTAGCAAAGAAAGGTAATGATCAGCCTCCTGCGGTTGCTTCTGTTCCAGTGCGATACTCGCCAACTGAAGAGTTGCATTGGGGTATCCCGGTTCGAGCGCCTCAACTTTCAGAAACTCCGCGCGGGCTTCCTTCTTTTTGCCCAATGCAAGCAGATGATTGCCGTAGTTGTTCAAAAGAGCGGCGGATTTCGGCAGAAGTGTCAGCGCCTTTCGATACGCGTCTTCCGCTTCGGAAAACTTCTTCTCCTGATCCAGCACCGCGCTCAGCACCGCTAAAGCAGGCCCGTCGCTGGGGTGAGCCTTTAAATCGGCTCGCAGAATCTGCTCGGCTGACGTGAGATCACCTTTCTGAAGCGCCGCGACAGCATTGGATACGGCGGCATCATCCGCCCAAACAAAAAAAGCGAGCGCGGCAAACGCCAAACAAATCCGCGTCTTCATTTTTGGGTTGGGCGCAGAGCGAGGTCGGAAGGCTTCACGCCGGCGGTGTAAACCTCTGAAAGAAACGAATGCGGGTTGTAGACATTCACGAACGCAACATCGGCTTTCGCCGGGATCTTTTCGGCAAGACCGGTTGCCCAATACGTCGCATTTACGAACAGCCTGCGCAGCGCCTCGTTCTCAATGTCATCAGCCGAGCCGATAGTTGACGTGAAAACGTGCGCCGCTTTGCCGCTTTCGGTTGTGAATGTGTTGGTCCACACGATGGGCATCATGGGGTCGTTCGCCTTGCCAGGCACAGCGTCGCTATCGGGACCCACCCATGCCAACACTTGGCCTAACAACAGCGGGTGACAGGCGGGCGGCAGCGGCAAGCGCACTTCATAGGTATCCGTCGGTCCCCATATTTCGCCGTTCCGGATGCCGCGCAAGATCGGGCTCTCTTCCACGCCAGGCGCAAATATCCCACGCGTGCTTTGCTCTCCGTGCTTGCCGTGGTGCGCTACCCACGTCTCACCCAGCACTTTTCGCCCAAAGCCGCCTTCCCAGCCCGAAATCGCGCTGTTCCATGACCACTTCTCGTATGTCTTGCTGGTCTTAAAAGCAAACGGGTGCGTGCCAGTGCGTAACGCGATAATCGGCTTTCCCGATTCGAAGTAATCAACTAAGTACTTCATCTGGTTGTCCGGCAAGTCGCGCCAGCGCATGAAGAGGATCAAAAGATCCGCGCTTTCCAGCGCTTCAAGCCCGGGCGTATTTCGCTTCTCGCGCGGATCGATAGTGCCATCGTCCGGGTTAATCGGAAATAGCACTGTACAGGTGAATCCGTGACGAACAGCCAGGATCTTCGCAAGCGCCGGAAGCGCTTCTTCGGAATGGTATTCGGCATCGTCGCCTGCGACCAGCACAATATGTTTACCCAACCCGGGCCCCTGCGTTCCGGTATAAGTAACGCCTGCCGCGCAACCCTGCGCAACAAAAGTCGCAAGCCCCAGCAATCCCCAAAAAATCCGCAAGCAATACCTCACAGCATCATGTGCTCCTCTTTGCGCAAGGGCCGGCAGGTGCTGCGTTTCACAAGCGTCGCTGGAATGACGATGTTCCCCGCCCCATTCTCACGTTTTTCTATCTGCCCCACCGCCGCCTTCGCCAATTGCCTCCCCACTTCAACCATGTTGATAGCAACGCTGGTCAGGTTAGAAACACGCATGCGGCCGGGTTCGTATTCGAAGCCAATGAGGCTGACGTCTTTGGGTACATCGCGCCTGTGCAAGCGAACACCTTCACGCGCGCCGAACGCCAGCTCATCAGATGCGGCCAGAATCGCCGTTATGGGCCAACCCTGGTCCAGAATGTACGACACCGCGGCCTGTCCGTTTTCGAATTCGTCGTCCGAAAGGGCAATGGTATGGATGTGCGGCTCTAAATTGAGTTCCGCCAGCGCCTGAGAATAGCCGCTCAGCCGGTTTCGATGCCACGGCTTGGACGCGTCGCCGAAGTACCAGACGTGCTTATGCCCAAGCTGCGCCAGATACTGTGTTGCCTGATAACATCCCCCGCGGTCGTCATAGCCCACCAGCGTTCCCCTGAACGGCCGTTCCGCAGCGTCCATCAGGTGATTACGCAACAGCACATAACGAAAGCCATTTTCATCGAAGGCAGTCAGCGTATTCGCAGGAATGTTGCCGATGACGATCACGCAATCCGCTAAACCGGGCGTCTGCACAAATGCCGGCAATTCGAGCTTGCCGGACGCCGCAGCCGGCCCATGCTGATGCCTCGCGAATAACAAATTATAGCCCGCCTCCGAACAGTACGTCTCGACGCCTAACAGCAGCAGCGATTGCGCCGAACTCAGCCCGGCATCATTCAACAGAATCAGCCCAATGATTCTCGACTTCGACTGGACCGCGCTGCGCGTGCGGTCGCTGAATTCGTAGCCGACTTTGTGCGCTATCGCTTCCACGCGTTCCCGCAAATCCCGATCGACGTCCTCATGTCGATTCAATACGCGCGACACCGTCCCGATGGACACATTGGCGCGCCGGGCAATCTCGCGCATCGTGGGTGAGGACGAGCGGCGAGGCATCTTAGTGTCGCGTCGATTGCACGATTGCGGGTTGAAGCGCCTCGGCTATTGGAACCGACCGCCGTTCGCGTAGCGAGCGATAGCCTGCTTCGATCACCGCCATAGTCTTCAAATTATCCGCCCCGTTCGTTTCCGGCTCCGAACCCGAAGCGATTGCGTTCATAAGGTCCGACATCGGCCCTTGAAACGCATCCGGAAACCAAACCTCGCTCCAGCGTGGAGTGAACCAGACGTTGGGCTCCACGCTGCTGGTAAACGTTAACGTGCTCGGGGAATGATTTGGATAATGCGGCCATCCAATGGTTCCTTCCGCCAACCCCTCCGGTACCCTCCACGCGCCATTTGATGTACGGCTTCAAGTCATCCTGCGCGGTCCGCGGTCCCGTCCACACGTCGTCCCAGGCGCTTGCCAGAAGGCTGTCCGCATACTCGAGCGTATAAAGACAAATGCCGTCTTCGTGCGGAAACTGCGTTCGCGGGTCTTTACGCGCGCTCACAAAAATGGAATCCGGCTCGCCGAACAGAAAGCGGAACGTATCGATATGATGCACGCTCATATTCAGTAGCGTCAAGCGGCGGTATTCGCGCAGCCAGGCCTGCCAGTGCGGAACAGCGCGCATTTCCACTGTGGCTAGCACAGGCGTACCCAGGTAGCCGCGGCTCAGGATGGTCTTCAACGCACGCATCGACTGATCATGCCGCATGTTTTGGTTTACCGCCAGCGGCAGACCGCGCGCGCGGCAAAGCTCGACAATCGCGCAGGCCTCATCGTAAGTGACCGCAAGCGGTTTCTGCGCCAGGATTCCCTTCAGGTGCTCGCCTTCTTGAACCGCCGTCCGTATCACCTCGAGCTGCTTGTCGGGAGGAACCGCAATATCCAGAATCTCCACTTCCCGATCGCGCAGCATCGCGCTCAAGCTGTCATAGAGCTTGGGTATCGCGTACAGGTCGGCCACTTCGCGCGCAATCTCCGGCGTTCGCGAAGTGATCCCAACCACCTTGAAGCCGGCATTAGCGTAGGCGCGCAATTGCACGTCACGCATAATGAAGCCCGCGCCCACGGCTCCGATCCCGAACTTATCGGCAACGGGTTTCTGCGCGCTGTGATTCAGATTGAGGTCCAGTTTCACGGCAACTCCGCTGGTTGAATGTTTCGGTAAACGTTCATGATGTCAATAAGAATGATTATGATAGTATCGCCTTCGGTCAGAGGAGACGTCACCCAACCACCCATGAAGCTCGGTCTCATAAACTCCGCCTGGCTGGGGACAAGCATTGGAACCGGACGCGGAATCGAGCTAACGAAAGAAATCGGCTTCGACACCATCGACATCTTTGCCGATCCGCTCGAAATCCAACCTGAGGAGCACAGATGCATACGGGAGACGTGCGCGGCCGCCAACCTTCCCGTAATTTCCACCGTGTGCTGCGCGCTGGGCATCGCCGACTTCAACAAACCAGTGCGGCGTTTCCACATTGATCGCGCTAAACGGTATCTCGATTTCGCCTACGATCTCAAGGGCAAAAACACGCTGCTTGTTCTAGGCGAGTACATCTGGGAACAGGAAGTGATTTCGCCCGAGGATCAATGGAAGTGGGCGGTGGAAGGCGTTCAGGAACTGGGTGCTCACGCGCAGGGGCTGCAACTTGACATCGCGCTTGAGATCGAACCGTTTCATCTTTCCATCGTCAATAACGTCGACCGCATGTCTCGCTTTCTCGACGACGTCGCAATGCCTAATGTCAAAGCGAACATCGACATCTCTCATCTAGCGCTGGCCGGAGACGAACCGGAGCGCATAGGCGAACTGCAAGGGCGGATTGGCCATGTTCATCTTTCCGATTGCGACGGCAAAAAACATGGAGATCTGCCGCCCGGCCGCGGCGTTGTCGATTTTCCTCCGTTCCTGAAAGCCCTCGCCGACACCGGCTTCGACGGGGCGGTCAGCATCGAGCTTGAATATTCACCCGAGCCGGACCAGATCGTGAACTGGGTTCGAGAGGCGTACACTTCCGCCGCTCGAATGATGGCCGATCTGGGAATCCGAAATTAAGCAGAAAGGATTATCTATGGCAAGCGGACCTCTGAACAAATCAACGCTTCCTAGCTATGAGCAGGACGGTTTCGTCGTCGCGCGCGCTATGTTCGACCGTGAGGAAATCGATCTGCTTCGGCGCGCCGCGAAGGAAGACCGGCAACTCGATCAACACGCCTTCGGCAAGGGCGATGGGGAAGGGGGAACCGTCCGGCTGTCGCTCTGGAATCACCCCGGAGACAGCATCTACGGCATGTTCGCGCGCTGCGAGACGATTGTGAACTCAGCCGAAGAGATCTTGCAAGGTGAGGTTTATCACTACCACTCCAAGATGATCATGAAGGACGCCAAAATAGGCGGCGCATGGGCCTGGCATCAGGATTACGGCTATTGGTATCAAAACGGGGTATTGTTTCCGCTATTGACGAGCGCATTCATCGCCGTCGACCCTGCGACCCGCGAGAACGGCTGCATGCAGGTTCTAAAAGGCTCTCACCTGATGGGGCGCATCGACCACGTGCTGACGGGCGATCAGGCGGGCGCGGATATCGAGCGCGTACATGAGGCAGAGAAACGCCTGGAGCGCGTGTACGTCGAGATGGAACCCGGCGACGTTTTGTTTTTCCATTCCAACCTGCTGCATCGTTCCGATCAGAACCGCTCCGAAAATCCACGCTGGGCCATGATCTGCTGCTACAACGCAGCGCGCAACGATCCCTACAAGGAAGCGCATCACCCGCGCTATACGCCGCTGCACAAAGTACCCGATTCGGCCATTCGCGAAGCCGGGCTGCGCCGCTTCAGCGATTCCACTGCGGATGTCGCCTGGTTGGAGGAGGCGAATGACCGAAGCGCCCGCGAACTGACGAAGGCAGGCACCGAGAGCGGAAATTGAGAAGAGGCCAGCCGGCGCTGCGCTGCTACATGAGCCTGATGGCTCTCGATTCCATGCATGGCCTGCCTACAGCTCCGAACGGAAAGTTCGAAAGCCAATTAGAGAAGCTGGCGGAAGCGGGGTTCGAAGGAGTCCAGTTCGCGGATTTCGCTACAGCATCGCAATTAGGAGCTTGCCGCAAGCTGAACATGGGCATTACCGGCTCGGGCCGGATCAATTATCCGGGCGAAGCTGCGCCGTTTGCCGAGCGAATCGCCGCGGATGGATATGAGTGCGCGACGCTTCACGTCGGCTGGGGAGTGGAAGATGACGCCGAAACCGATGCACTGGTGGGAAGCGTCCTCGAAGCTTCGACGCGCTGGAAAATTCCGCTCTACATCGAAACTCATCGCGCCACCATCACCCAGGACATGTGGCGAACGGTGCAACTGACAAAAAGGTTTCCCGCCATCCGTTTCAACGGAGACTTCTCGCACTGGTATGCAGGACAGGAGATGGTCTACGGCGGATTCGAGCGAAAGTTCGCGTTCATTGAACCCGTCATCGAGCGCGTTCGCTTCCTGCATGGCCGCATTGCGAACGCCGGATGCATTCAAGTTCCGCCGAATGAAGGAGAGAACCTGCAGCACTTCCGCGCACTGTGGACAGCCTGCTTCCGTGCGTTCCTCAAGAGCGCGGAAGAAGATTACGTATGCTTCGTACCCGAGCTTCTGGGTCCAGACATTTATTACGCTAGAACCTTCGGTGGGAACGAGGAAGGCGACCGTTGGCAGCAATCGTTAGATCTCAAGGACATCGCCGAACAGTGTTTTCAATCTGCCCAATTCTGCTGATTCTGACGCCTTGTATTCTGCTGGCGCAAGATCCAGACGATGTCGCGCAACAGCAGAAACCAGATGCCACCGTCTCCGCCGGAAAAGCCCAGTTTCAGCAGACATGCGGATTCTGTCATGGGCCGGATGGACGCGGCGCCAGCGGACCTGACCTCATCCGCTCAAGTCTCGTCAGTCACGACGTGAACGGCAATCTGATTGGCCCCGTGGTGCGGAACGGGCGGCCCGATAAAGGAATGCCCGCCTTCCAGCTATCCAACACCGAAGTCCACGCTATCGCGGAGTTCCTTCATTTCGAGGCAAGGAGCGCTTCTTCGGTGGCACAACATATTCCCTCTGAATATCCGCTTGCCAAGCTTCTGGTAGGGAATGCCTCGGAGGGCAAGGCCTATTTCGATGCGCATTGTGTTTCATGCCACTCGCCTGCGGGTGATCTTGCGCACATCGCCATCAAATTTAAGCCCTTCGACCTGCAAACCCGCATCGCATTTCCGGCAGGCGCAAAGCCGGCGTTGACCGTGCGCGACCATGCGGGCGAGACGTTTCGCGGGGAACAGGTCTACGCGGACGAATTTCTGGTCACTCTACGCGATTCCCATGGTTGGCTGCATACCTGGCCCAGGAATGACGTGCAGGTTGAAGTAAACGATCCGCTCGCTGCACACGAAAAGCTGCTCACGGGATACACAGATAAAAACCTGCACGACCTGTTTGCCTACCTGGAGACGTTCAAGTGAGCAAGCTATTCTACTGCCTTGCTCTATTGTGCCTATCGGCAAACGCGCAGGGTCTGGATCCGAACACGATTGCTCATCCCGCGAGCAACACCTGGCCAAGCTACAACGGCGATTACTCAGGCAAGCGGTTCAGCACGCTTCGGCAGATCAATCGCGATAACGTCAGTTTTCTCTCGCTTTCCTGGGCGTTTCAGACAGACGTCAGCACCGGACCTGGACTGAAATCCACTCCGCTGCTCGTGGATGGAGTGCTTTATTTCACTGAGCCTGACGATGTTTGGGCAGTGGATGCCCGTTCCGGCCAGCAGAACTGGCATTATCATTACCGCGCAAATGAAGGTCTGCATATCGGGCAGCGCGGCTTGGGCATGTGGAAAGACCGGCTGTTCTTCGAAACTCCGGACGCACATCTGCTGTCTTTGGACGCTAAGAGCGGCGAAGTGATTTGGGACGTCGTGCTGGCCGATGTGCAACTCGGCTACTGGGCGACCATGGCGCCCTTGGTGATTCGCAATCACGTGCTGGCGGGCGTTTCGGGCGATTTCAACGACCTGCATGGCTACATTGACTCGTTCGACCCGGAAACCGGCAAGCTGCAGTGGCGCTGGAATTCTCTTCCTAAACCGGGCGAGCAGGGGGCGAATACGTGGCCCAACGCCGATGCCCGCGAGCATGGCGGCGGCATGACCTGGGTCACGGGCACCTATGATCCGGATCTCAACCTTTTGTACTGGGGCACCGCGAATCCGAATCCCGTGCTGGATGGCTCAACGCGCCCCGGAGACAATCTGTTCACGTGCAGCATCGTCGCCCTCAATCCCGACACGGGCGAACTGGTCTGGTATTTCCAACCTTCCCCGCATGACGTGCACGATTGGGATGCGGTGCAAACGCCGGTATTGACCGATAGCGACTTTCAGGGCAAACCGCGCAAACTGCTGATACAGGCCTCGCGCAACGGTTATCTTTTTGTGCTCGACCGCACCAACGGTAAGGCGCTTCTTTCTGCGCCTTATGAAGACATCAACTGGAACAAAGGAGTAGATAGCCAAGGACGCCCCATTGCAGACAGGGAGAAAAATCCATCGCCCGCTGGAACCCTGGTTGAGCCGGACGCCATTGGAGCAACCAACTGGATGTCCCCCAGTCTTGATCCCGAAACCGGGCTGCTGTACGTGGACACGCATCGCTCCTATAGCCTCTACTACGCCTATGCCACCGGCAAAGCGGAAGGCTTCGGCGGCCGCGATCTGACGGTATGGTCGAAATGCTTTTTGCGCGCTATTGACTATCACACCGGCAAGAGCCGTTGGGTGCATGACTTGGGCTCGGGATGGACCTGGGCAGGTGTGCTGAGCACGGCGGGCGGCCTCGTATTCACCGGAGATGTGCACGGAAACATTCTGGCGCTGGACGCGAACACCGGCGACACTCTGTGGCACGTTTTCGCCGGCGGCCAGGCCGAAGGTCCGCCGATCACGTATCAACTCGACGGAAAGCAATACATCTTAGTCGGGACGCATGGTGTAGTCTACGCTTTTGCTCTGCCTGAGAAACTCGCGCACTCCGTGAAATAAGATCATGCACGCGTCCAAGTTTTTTGCAGCCTTGGCGCTCCTGGCGGCAGCGCTCAAACCCACCACGGCTGCTACGCCGGTGATTCTGTCCCACCGATGTTGGCAACGAAATAGACGATCAGTGGGTGGTGGCGTATATGTTGTTGAACCCTGCGTTCGACGTTCGCGGGATTGTTTCGGCGCACGCTCCTAGTCTTCCAGACCCATCCGCGCACGCGACCTATCTCGTATTGAAGGACGAAGTGGAGCACCGCCTCGGCATGCGCATCCACCCTCCATCGACGCACGGCATGTTTCGCCGCAAACTGCCTCTTTGCTGGTAGGAATGAAACCGCTATTCTCCCTGGTTGGCATGCCGCCATTCGGCACGCTCGCCGAGCGCTACGCCAATCGGTCGCTACTGATGATGTTCGGCTCACTGCTCATTGTGCCCGTCTTTCCGATGCTGAGCTACACCAACATCCCGGCCGCGATTCCCATGGCGATGATGGGCGTGGCGTTCGCTCTCGTGCCGGCGATTATGTGGCCGGCGCTCGTTTACGTGGTGGACGAATCGAACCTTGGCCTGGCCAACGGGACGAGCGCGACTAATGCCGCTGGATATCATGCAGGCATGTTGATGTTCACAGGGATTGCGCTGTTGTCGGTGTTGTGCGCGGTTGCTCTGTCGCGGGCCGAGACGGGCCGCATGGTCATGGTTTGGAGACGATTACGACCTAGACCACTATGAAAATCGCGGAGATGAATTGGATGCAGGTCGAAGAAAGGTTGCGCCATGACAAGCGCGCCGTCCTGCCTATGGGTAGCATCGAGCAGCACGGGTACTTGTGCCTGGCTGTGGACGCTATCTTGGCAGAGCGCATCGCCTGCGAAGCGGCTCAACCGCTCGGGGTGCCGGTATTCCCTGCACTCAGCTATGGCATTACACCCTACTTTCGCCGTTTCCCAGGCAGCATTAGTTTGCGCCTGGATACTTATGTGCGCATTGTTGCGGATATTCTCGACAGCCTGGCTGGCACCGGATTCACTCGTATCTTGTTTGTGAATGGCCACGGCGGCAACAGTCCGGGAGGTTCCATCCTGCAAGAGTGGATGAATGATCATCCGGGAGTGACTGTAAAGTGGCACAACTGGTGGAATGCACCGAAAACCGCAGCCGCGGCAGCCGCCATTGACCCAGTAGCGTCACATGGATCGTGGATGGAAAACTTCCCTTGGACAAGGCTGCCTGGCGTCACGCCTCCGGACGGCCAGAAGCCGATGATTGATATCGCGAGCATGCGCATGATGGATGCCGCTCAAGTGCGTGCTTACCTGGAAGACGGCAACTTTGGCGGTGCCTATCAGAAGCCGGATGAGCAAATGCTGCAACTGTGGCGTGTTGGTGTAGAGGAAACCCGCGAAGCACTAGAAGGTCCATGGCCATAACCTCGGATAAGCTCAGTTCGGCCGATCAAGTTCTTATCTGGGGGGCGGGCGCTATCGGCGGCACCGTTGCCTGTTATTTAGGCCGGGCCGGGGTCGACATCCGTGCCGTGGACGCGAACCGAGATCACGTGCAGGCTGTCCGCGAGCGCGGTTTAGCGATCATTGGTCCAATTGACACTTTCAAGCAGCCGTTGAACATCAGTACGCCGGGCGATCTTGTTGGGGTGTGGAAGACTATTTTTCTTTGCACCAAGGCGCTGCATACAGAGACCGCAGCGCAGCAACTTCTGCCGCACCTGGCTGCAAGATGGTGTGGTCGTATCTTTGCAGAACGGCTTCAACGAACTGATGATCTCCCAAATCGTGGGCCGCGAACGCACCATAGGAGCTTTCATCAACTTCGGTGCAGACGTCCTGGAGCCGGGAGTTGTGCATTTCGGCGGTCGAGGCGCAGTGGTTGTGGGTGAATTGGACGGCAGCCAAACTGAACGCCTTGGGCGCGTACAACGGACCCTATTGCACTTTGAGCCAGGCGCGATGACTACCGACAACATCTGGGGATATCTGTGGGGCAAGATGGGTTACGGCGCTCTGCTGTTTGCTAGCGCTCTCACACCGTCGAGCATCGTTGACGTACTCGATTCGCGAGATGCGCGACCGGTCCTCACGGCGCTGGCGCGCGAGGTGATGTTGGTTGCTGCCGCCGAGGGAGTGATGCCGATGAGCTTCAACGGTTACGATCCGGCCGCTTTTGGTGCAAACGGAACGGCCGCGGTTATCGATGCCTCTTTTGATGCCATGGTGGCGTTCAATCGCCGCTCGGCCAAGACGCATAGCGGCGTATGGCGCGACATCGCCATTCACCACCGGAAAACTGAATGCGAAGCCCAGTTTGCACCGGTTGTGAATCTGGCCCGCCGGCATGGCATTGCGATTCCTTACGTGGAACGTCTCATTGCTCTCATGCAAGAAGTCGAGAGCGGAGCTTGCCTACAAGCTGTGGGCAACCTGAACCGGATGGCCCAAATCAGTACTTCTCAACCGTCATGCCGGCAATCTTCAGTTTCGGTGTGACACACGCATGCTGATCCGTTTTGATGGCAAGACTGTGATCGTGACCGGGGCCGCGCACGGCTTCGGCCGAGCCATTGCTTTGAACTTTGCCGCTCTCGGCGCAAACGTGGTCGCGTGCGACGTACTGGAGGAGGGCTTGGAAGAAACAGCACGACTGGGTAACGAGCAAGGCTCTCCGTTGCGGATTTATGTGCTCGATGTGAGTGACTCCCAGTCTGTCCACAACGTTGTCGCCGAAGCGCTTGAGGCGAGCGGCCGGATTGACATTCTGGTGAACAATGCGGGAGGCGTGATGGGCCAAACCGGCCGAGCCACTCGAAGAAGTCTCCGCTGCTGAGTGGAAAATCATTTTCGCGTCTAATCTCGACGGTACTTTCTACTGCAGCCAGGCAGTTGCTCCGGCGATGAAGGCGAAGCACTACGGCCGTATCATCAATATCTCGAGCGGCGCTGGCCTGGGCATTAGCCTGACCGGTATCCAAGCATATGCTTGCGCGAAAGCTGGACAAATCGGGCTGACCCGGCAGCTGGCACACGAGCTTGGGCCATGGAACATCACGGTGAACTGCATAGCGCCTGGCTTTGTGCGGTCGAACCCCACCACTGAAAAGCAGTGGCAGTCCTACGGACCGGAGGGGCAGAATCGGCTAATCCAAAACATTGCTCTAAAGCGGCTTGGTTCACCAGAGGACATCGCGAATGGCGTGTTGTTCCTGGCCAGCGAACAAGCCGGTTGGATCACGGGGCAAACGCTCGCGATCGACGGGGGCCGCTAACGGTCTACTGAATTTGAACAACCTGTTTTGCGCGAGGCGACTCAATGTCAAAGGAAACGTTGAAGGTCGGCATTCTCTCGGTGAACTCCGGGCTGACATTTTGCGCCGCTGCCCGCGCCGGCATTCCGGCCATTCTGGCAGAAGCCGGTGGTCAAGGTATCTGGACACGTAACGATGTTGCACTGCATACCGATGGCCTCCACCGCTTGATGCGGCACCTCGCGATCGATTCCTGGAGGCGATCCTGAACCGTTGCCGTCCGCGGTGTTGGAACGCTTCCTCTGGCTGCGCAGCAAGCTTGAAGGCCTCTCTGGTACCCGGGTGTGGTCTGTGGGAGAAGAAGTCAGAGCTGGACAGGAACTTGGACGCATCACGGACTACGAGGGCTGCGTGCTTCAACAGGCCATCAGTCCCGCCGAAGGGCGCGTGCTCTTCATCGTTTCTTCGCTAGCTATCAATGACACTGATCCATTTCTGGCCCTCGGCGCGTGACGGCTTTCGACGGGGACACGGAGATGGATGCCGTATTAAAGGTGTTGGCCGATAAGCACGACTCCTACCTGCGCGATTTGGCGGAGTTCGTGGCCATTCCGTCGGTGAGCACCGACCCGGCCCATGCGAGCGACGTACGGCGGGCCGCCGATTGGGTCGCGCACCGGCTGCGCAAATCAGGCCCCATCGAAGTGGAGAAATGGGAGACGCCGCATTATCCTGCTGTTTTTGGAAATTGGAATGGCGCACCCGGCGCACCCACGGTCCTCATCTACGGCCACATGGACGTACAGCCTCCCGACCCGGTCGAGGCATGGCATTCGCCGCCATTTGTGCTCACCGCGCGAAACGGGCGGCTTTACGGGCGCGGCGTCAGCGACGACAAGGCTTCCATGTTGCTGCCGATTCTGGCCGCGGAAGCATTCTTTCTCGCGGGAGAAAAGCCACCCGTCAACTTGCGGTTCATCTTCGAGGCGGAAGAGGAAATCGGGAGCATCGATCTTCCCCAGCTGGTGCGCGAACGCCGCGATGCGTTGGCCTGCGATGTTGTGCTGTCGGCCGATGGCGGCATGTGGAGGCCTGAGAAACCGAGCATCACGGTGAGTTCGCGTGGCTTGGCCGCACTTTCGTTCACCGTGCGCGGTCCTGGCAAGGATCTGCATTCCGGCCGCCACGGCGGAGGGTTAGCTAATCCTTTGCATGCTGCGGCAGAGCTTGTCGCCTCGCTACATGATGGTGGGAAAGTCGCCGTAGCGGGATTCTATGATGACGTCGAAGAAATCGATCCCGTGCTGAGAGAAGCGGTCCGTCAACTGTCGTTCGACGAGCAGGCATATTTGGCCGAAGTAGGCGCCTCGGCTGGATTCGGCGAACCAGGCTACAGCATGCTGGAACGTCAATGGTATCGTCCGACGATCGAAGTCAATGGCTGCTACGGAGGTTATCAGGGGCCAGGCGGAAAGACCGTGCTGCCGAGCGAAGCACATGTCAAACTGACTTGCCGCCTCGTCGCCAACCAGCGGCCGATTGATGTGATTGGCAAGTTGCGGCATCATCTCAAACAGCATTGCGGTCCCGGCATTAGTCTAGCTTTCGAGGAAACGCAGGACGGCGCCATGTCCTATCGCATTTCCCCCGGTAGCCCGGCACTGCGCGCGGCTGCCGACACGCTTGCGCAGATCTTCGGAATGCCTCCCGATTTCGTCGGCATGGGCGGCACCGTTCCAATTACGACAACCTTCCGCGAAGTGCTCGGGGCCGATACGATTTTTTTCTCCTTCAGCACCGCTGACGAGGATATACATGCGCCCAATGAGTTTTACCGTCCCTGAGCGTTTCCGCATGGGTCTCGAGGGTTGGATTCTCCTCTGGCGCAATTTGGCAAAACAGCTGCACGCCCGATAACGTGCTCCGATTCGCGCCGAACCACGGTCTTATGGCCAGACGCACCACGGGGATATTGGTTAACACAAGGGTGTGAATGTGATTGCCGGCGAACGCGCATCTCGTGCATTGATAATTCAAGACCCTGAAAAACGCCCGTGTGGGTACCGTGCCGGTAGTAGGTTCACCGCGCGACTTTAGCTCAAGTCCTGCATGGTCGGCAATCCGGAAATTGGCCGGAATAGTAACTAGTACATCGTGGTACTTCCGGCGGTGTTGTCGCGGAGAAAAATGTGCGTCGACAGGTATATGACAGCTTCACCAGGGCTCAGTACATCACGAACGCCCAGAGCGTATCGCCGGTGGCCGCGATCACGTACTGACGACCATCGAGCATGTAGGTCTGGGGTGGGTTGCTGACGTGACCGATACGAGTGTTCCAAAGGGGCTTACCGGTTGCCGCGTCATGAGCAACGAGGCTTCCCGCACCATCGCCGGCGAAAATCAAGCCGCCCGCCGTTGCCAACAGACCGCCGCCGCCACCACCGTCGCTGTAGTAGGTGTGCCTCCAAGCAATGTTTCCTGTTTTGTAATCGATTGCCGTCAGATACGTTCCGCCTGATCCGATGTCGGCCTCTTCGATGCCACCGAGACCCATAGAGCCGCGCGGATCAAGGTCCGTGAGATAGAACTCCACGAAGCTATTGTGCTCGGAGACATACAGTAGCCCTGTGTCCGGCGAGTAGGCTGACGGCTCCCAGTTGGTGACGCCGTCTGTAGCGGGTGAGACCAGTGACCCGCCCACGGTCGCATTTTTTTCGGGATTGAGCTTGGGGTCGCCTGAAGCGGTCAAACCCGTCGCCCAGTTGGTTAACTTACCCCACTTACTCGTAACAAGGTGTTCTCCCGTGGTTCGATCGACGGCGAAGAAATATCCGTTGCGTGATGCCGTCAGCGCAAGTTTTCTCATTTTACCGTCGAACGATGCGTCTACCAAAACCGGAGTCTGGGCCGAGTCGTAGTCATGCATGTCGTGAGGCGAGGTCTGGTAATACCAGGCCATTTTGCCAGTATCTACATGCAACGCAAGCAGAGAGCACGTATAGAGGTTCTCGCCCGGACCCCGAGTACCGTTTGTAAAGGCGGGAGTGGGGTTGCCCGTGCCGATGATATAGAGTCCTGTCTCCGGATCGTATGCACCGGGAACCCATGTTTGCGCGCCCCCGTGTCTGGCAGCATCGAGACTGGCCCAGCTAGCAAGACCTGGATCACCCTTCTGCATGGGAACCGTGTAGTGCTTCCACTGCAGTTCGCCTGTCTCTGGATCAAACGAATCGAGGAACCCGGGAGCATCAATATCGTTGCCCGTTCCTACCAGGACGTGATTGCCCACAACGACCGGGGCAGGAGTCGAGAAGTAGCCGTCGGCGACGTCAGCGATTACTTTATGCCACCGCTCTTTGCCTGTTTTCGCGTCGAGTGATACCAAATAATCGTCCGGTGTTTCCATGAACAGATAGTGGTTCCACATGCCAAGGCCGCGATTGCCGATGTGCGTGCCGCCTTTGGTCTTCCAGAAGTAGTGCCACAGTTCATGGCCGTCGCGGGCATCCACTGCCCAGGCGTTGTCGGGCATCGTGAAGTAGAGCGTCCCATCTACCTCGAGCGCCGATGCTTTGATGGTTCCACCCTCAATATTTAGATCCGCCGGTCCCTCGCCTCCGACGATCACAGGAGTGGCGTCCTGCCAGTGACGGCGGTGAACCTCGTTGGCTTCTCCGGCTCCCGGAGCGACTTGTATTTTCCAGGCAAGGGTCAGATGCTGGACGTTGGAACGATTCACCTGATTCAGCGCACTGTAGCGTTTGCCCGAATAGTCGCCACTGTAGGTTGGCCACGAATCAGAGAGCGGCTTGAGAATATCAGCCGGATTTAAGCCGCCGCCTTGCGCGTGAACGAGAAGCGGCATCAAGAGCAGTGCGGCCGGGGACAAGAGTTGACTGATCTTCATTTCAAGGTTGCCAAGTAGGCGGTGACGTCGTGAATATCGTTGTCAGTGTATTGCGAAAGCAGATCTCGATGGATCTTCAGAGGATCCTGGATCACGACCTTCGGGGTTTCCCCGCTTCTACGAATGGTCCTGTGCGATCCGTCAGCGGTCGCTATCGTAATTAAGAAGTCATCAACACGGACCAACTTGCCCTGCACCGTTTCTCCTGAAGGCAGGATCGCCGTGGCCGTGACGGTGCGAGCAGTAGCGGCAGTTCCCGTCGGCATTTCCTCTTCGTTCCGTGTGCCGCCGGCGAGCCAGGCGTCCTGCAGCCGTTTCGGATCTGACATTCGGGCGGCAATTCTGCTGAAGTCGCCTGTTACGGAATGGCAGCCGCTGCACTTGGCTCCAAAGTAGGCTTTTCCTTCGATTGCACTACCGATGAGAATGCTTGGCACTTCCCGGCCGGCAGACGGGGGAGCCCCTTGTTCTTCAATGGTTTCGATGACGCTGCGGACATAAGCGGCGACTGCATGGGCGTCCGCGTCGTTCACCCCGATTGCCGGCATGCCCATGTTCTGTCGGCTTCCCTGAATAATGGGAACGATCAACTCGCCACTGATATCGCTCATTGCAACCTGGGAACGCAGGAGATTGGGGCCCCCCATATCGCCGCCGCGCAGATCGGCGCCGTGGCAGCTGCGGCAGCTGATATCGAAAAGCGTTTTTCCACGCGCGATCTGGACCGGATCACCCAGCGGGCGCTTATGTCCTGGCACAAATCCGCCGCGGTGGACGGGTTCGTTCGGTGGAGAAACGTTTTGCGCGCCGGGAGTTTGTGCGCCCTGTGCGGGGTGAGCGACTGTCGAGTCGGGTGTCTGGGCTGCGGCGCAGAGCCCGCAAGAAAGCATGACGCCCAGTAGATATGCACTTGCGATGAGTGGCTTAGCCAAAGTGCCAAGCCTTGGTGGGTGGATAAGGGGCGGCGCTGAGCTCAATATAAATTGTAAGCAGCACGGTTGGCGGCTACGCATCGGTATACTTCTCTGGCGTGTCAGAGTCTTTGAAAAGTGGGGGACGCGGTAGATTTCCATGACGAAAGGGATCACTGCGCAAGGCTTTCTTATGCGGTTCCTCTGTCTTTGTCTCGCGTTTCCAGCGCTTCTCGCATTGTCTGAAACGCCGCGGCAACACGCGCTCAAAGGTCCTGTTGTTCAATTAGACAGCGGCGCACTCGAAGGTGAGATGCACGGCGCTATGGCCGTTTTCGAGGGTGTTCCTTTTGCCAGACCTCCGCTGGGATCTTTGCGCTGGCGAGAACCTCAACCTGTGATCCGCTGGTCCGGAGTACGCAACGCGACGAAACCATCGCGACCATGCATGCAGGACGCTAATGGAACGGATAGCTTTATTCAGCCGCTGGCCGAGACATATGGCGTGACCTATTCCCTCCAGCAGCTCGACCCATCGGAGGACTGCCTGTATCTCAATGTCTGGACCCAGCAACTGCGGCCAAGTCCGCTTCTTCCTGTTATGGTCTGGCTGCACGGTGGCAGCAACAGAGTCGGGAGCGGAGCAGAAACCGGCTACGATGGCGCCTCGCTTGCGTCTCACGGGGTCGTAATTGTGACCATCAATTACCGCCTTGGGGCGATGGGCTTCTTCGCCCATCCTGAGTTGAGTGCGGAATCTCCCCATCACAGCTCGGGAAATTATGGGCTTCTTGATCAAATTGCAGCCCTCGGGTGGGTGCAGCAGAACATAACAAAATTTGGCGGTGATCCCGCAAATGTGACGCTATTTGGCGAATCCGCCGGATCGGTTGATGCGACAACCCTCATGACTTCACCTCTCTCAAAAAGCTTGTTTCGCAGGGTCATTGCGGAAAGCGGTCCAGCCTTCGGAATTGGACCGGAACAGACTCTTTCCAAAATGCAGGCGCTGGGTGTGGCTGTTGGAAAAGAGGTCGCCGGCCGGGCCGGATCGCAAATCGAAGTTCTCCGGAATCTGCCAGCCGCTCAGGTAATCCAGCTTGAGAATCGACTGATCGCTTCCCAATTTCATGGCTACGACCCAAACGCATCCATCGTAGATGGCTGGGTGCTTCCACAGTCTCCCGCAAGAGCGTTCGCCCGAGGGGCGATTCAGCGTGTCGATCTCCTGGCGGGAATGAATGCAGAGAGAGTTCAGCGCCTTCCGGATTGGTGCCGCAGCGGCCGCGAAGAAGTCACCGCAGCCGGCCAGGAAGGCAAAATTTGGTGAGCTGATCGCACAGTTTGCGAATACAGCGCGCCCTCTCTACGGCAACTGGACCGATATCGCTGTTGCAACCTACATGGGTAAAATCCTGATTGGTGGCGCTCCAGCCCTCGATCAGGCAAGCAACGATATCGTAGGGGCGTGCCCTATCGGAGCAGAAGCTGCGCTGACAACGAACGTCGGGCAACGCGCTTTCGTCTATAGGTTTGATCGTTCG
This sequence comes from Terriglobia bacterium, assembly GCA_963758445.1. Lineage (GTDB taxonomy): Bacteria > Acidobacteriota > Terriglobia > Bryobacterales > Bryobacteraceae > Bog-105. The sequence continues at coordinate 791,114 of CAVWVR010000012.1, read as the reverse complement.
GTTGCAGGAAAGGGTGAATCCACCCTCGGCGCCTTCCATTCACTCGAAATTCCTTACGTGTTCGGCACGTTTCAGGCGCGCACCTTTAGCTGGCTCCCGTTCACCTCAATCGACTATCAATTGTCACATACCGTGCAGGCCTATTGGACGAACTTTGCAAAGGCAGGGAATCCGAACGAGCCAGGGCTTCCACATTGGAATCCGTGGAGCGCGAATCTGGAATCATACATGGCTTTCGCCCAGAGTGGCCAAGCGATCCCGCAGCAGCATTTTGCCCTATCTACTGCCATCTTTCACCAGATCGCTTGAAGCAGCAACTAGCCAACTACTGATGCTACGATGCATCATCGTCCGAATGCCCACGCCACCATGAGCGGGAACTCTTCTCGCCAGAATGGGCCCCCGTGCGACCCAACTCGCTCATTCATGACGACATCCGCATCTGCATTGCGCAGCGCGTCCGCCCACCTCCTTGCGTTCTCAAGGAAGAACGGCTCCTGTGTGCCAGCGACAAGGTTTGTGCGCGGAAGCGGACTCGGCATAATCCCGGGCGGCTTGTAACCGCCGCCAGGCGAGGCGCACAAGACTGCACCGTAGACATGTGGATGCCGAAGCCCAAAAGCGAGCGCCAGTTCTCCACCCGCCGAAACGCCGAATACTGCGGTACGTTCAGGGGGCAGTGCCACGCCAAACCGCGCCACCGTCCATTGGCGAACGTCCTCGACGAAGAACTTCTCGTGTGCCGCGAACCGCTCCGGCTCAAAGCCCGGTGAGTATTCATGGAGCCGCAGCCTCTCATCGTTCAGCCCATGTACACCGACAATCATTGTGGACGGTACGTCGGCCTTCTCGAGCAACCGGCCCCACTTCGAGATTCGCTGTCCGTCACCGGCGAAGATGATCAGTTCGGGCGGGTTCGGTGGCACGTACACCGTGACCTGCCTTCCACCGTCGTACTCGAACATCTCCGTGACAAACTCTCCCGAGAATGCGCTGGTGGGCTTGGCGCGCGCTCCGTTAGACTCATTCAGCTTGCCATTGACGTGATTGCGTGCCTGTTTCTTCATGGCGTTGCGTTCATTTTTTGAACTTTGAAACTCTAACATATGGCTACTTCTTCCCCTACATCTACCGATCCAATACTGAAACCTTCGATTGCGCGGATTTGGAAAGGGCGCGTTAGACGCCAGCGAGCTGACGACTACGCCCCGTGACCCGGGTTCCTCGTCGAAGTCCCCAAGAGCGTTCAGATTCTGCGCATTTACCAAAGTCACGGAAGGATTGGTTAATGCCGTCTCCGGGCATATGGGCGAATTGCTCTGGCTGACTGCGCAGCGTAGAGCGATCGATCTATTCGGACCGCGATCAGCGTACCGGAACTTGTTCCAACCGTCGCTGTGTTCCGCCCCGTGAGGGGAACGTCATCCGTCAAATCTGAATGACGATATTTCTGGAAACCGAGTGTGCGACCTCCGAGCTGCGACGGCGGCATTGAAGGCTAGGCATGAGGGCAGATGTCTAGAACTCAAGACGGGCGCGAGTTGGCGCAGGGAACCGAAAGTTCTTAGTGGCGCCGCTTTTCTTGCTTGTAACCAGCCGGAATAACAAACTTGCCATCGTCCACAGGGGCGGTCACGAAATTCCCGGTCTGCGTCTCGGTCCGAATTATAGGCGCATTCGGATCGCCTCCCTGACCCATGCCCGCAACCACGCCGCTGACTTCCGTTTCCATCAGTGCCGGATAGCCGTTCTGCTGGAAAGCCTCCTTCATTGCCGCCTGCAAACCTATGGAAGACGAGCCCATAGCAGGCGAGAAGCCGCCCATAGCAAATGCCGCTTTGGCAGCCATCCTCTTATGAAATTCAGCGACCTCCGTCATCGGGGGCGTCGCGGTTACCAGCCACATATGCGATTTGATTACCATCTGTCCGTCCTTGCTGGCCTGCCTGGCGGTCATGGTAAGTAACTTCTCTGTGGCGGGTTGCCCATCAATCGTTCGGGTTTGCCCGGTATCTGAGACCTGTGCATCGAATTCGATGTCCTGCCCCGTGTTCTTGTGCATCCGCTGCTGCATTTGCTCCATTTGCTGGCGCATCTCGTCAAAGGTCATCGTGCTGTAGGTTGCCTTCTCGTGATCGATCGTGGTGATGGTGCCTGCGTCCAAGTCGTACAGAATCGACGTGAGCGGTCCTATGCTCGCCATCTTGTTGCCTTTGATGTAGACCTCTTGCTGCTGATCGGAGAAGGCAGTTTTCATCGCCCCGCCGCCCATGCGTCCGATCAGCGGCATGCTTGCCATCTTCTTCATCATGTCCACAAGCGACCCGCCCGTGAACTTGGTCGTCTGGTGATAGCTGACATCGCCCAGCAGCCCACCCGCAGCCATACTGGCAATCACACCGATCCGGATACATTTATGCATTGAGTGGTGCCCTCCTGTTTAGCTTAGTGGAGTTCCTGGCGCTGATGTGTCAGAGAACGTGTTATCTCTGTGTGTCGTATGTTCTTTAAGCCCTACGGTAACCCGTACTATCGGTACTATTTATACGCTGAACCTGACCGGCACGCCTGGTTTGCAAGCAGGGGAGCGTCCCGAACCTCGAGTAACGATTAACGGCGCCGCCATTGCTACCGTTCATTCCGGGATTGGTAAACACTTCGCGACTAGTCAGGATCTATTTACGCTTCCTTTGAAGATCACACACATCTCCTTTGCGGTGGGATCTTATCGCTGGCACTCGCCAGACGCTGATTAACAGTTAGAGGTGGATGATGCCGCGACGCAGCGCGACGGTGACAGCTTCGGTGCGATCAGTAACGCTCAACTTCGAGAAGATGTTGCGAACGTGCATCTTGACTGTGTCTTCAGCGATCGCAAGTTCGGCCGCAATTTCTTTGTTACGCTTGCCGGTTGCCACGAGCGATAAGACTTGCACCTCACGTTCGCTCATTGCATCTTCTTGCATATAGCCGACAAGCCGTTGCGCGATTGTCGCCGGGATGTGTTTTCCTCCCGCAAAAACCGTCCGGATAGCCGTCAACAACTCGTCACGAACCAAGCCTTTCGCCACGTACCCTTGCGCTCCAGCGTTCAAAGCACGCTGGACGTCGGCGTCTCCGTCGTAAGAACTGAGTACGATGATTCTGGCTCTGCTATCCAGTTTGCGGACGGCTTTAATCAGATCGAACCCGCTCATGTCCGGTAGACGAAGATCGACAATCGTCACGTCCGGCTTGTGCTCTCGAAATACTTGCAGTGCCGTTTGTCCGTTTGTTGCAGTCGCGGCCAATTCCATCTCGGGCTGCATCGCAATGATGGCCGACAAGCCATCGAGCACAACGGGGTGATCGTCGACGCAAATGATCTTAATCATGTCTTTTCACCTCCCGATACGCGCGTCTGCCGGGAACAGACGCAGTCAATTGCGTGCCGAAGCCTGCGACACTAGTGAGAGTGAGTGTGCCGCCGATGCGCTCTGCCCGCTCACGCATTCCGATCAATCCATAGTGCCCCGGCTTGCCGGATTCAGCGATCCGCTGGCTCATTCCGCAGCCGTCATCCTTTACTTGCAATCGAAGCTCCGTCGATTCGTAATGCAGATATACCTCAATCTTCCTGGCCCCAGCATGCTGAAATGCGTTCACGATAGCCTGACATCCGATTTGTGCCAGATCGTCGGCAACCAGCGGATTTACCGAGCGCGGTGTTCCTTCTACGCTGAGCGTGGCATCAGGTCCGCTTTCCTGCTGTGCCTCTTCAATAGTGGTCAAGAGTGCTTTGGCAATGTCGGTGCCATCTCGTGTCTTTTCACGCAGGTCGCGCAGAACCTCACGCCCCTTCTGCATGAGGGCCCGCGATAGCGTTAACGCCCGCTGCAAATGTGCTTTCGCTTCAGGCGGCTCGCTGACCAAGCTGTCCACCAACTCGATTTGCAGGCTGACACCCATTGCGCTTTGTAGTAAGTCGTCGTGCAGTTCCTGTGCAATGAGCGTTCGCTCTGCCAGGCGCGTTTCCAACCTGGCATTCCACGCGGCTCGCAGAGTTTGCATGCGAAATCGGTAAATGCCAAAGCCTATAAGCCCAGCCGCAGTGACACACAAGACTTTGAACAAAGCTGTTTGTTGAAAGGCGGGTTTGATAGCAAAATCGAACTCCGCACCCTTGTCGTTCCACACGCCATCGCTATTCGCCGCCAATACATGGAATCGGTATGCCCCAGGTTGCATATTTGTATAGAATGCCTGTCTGCGGTTGCCGGCATCTTGCCACTGTTTGTCGTAGCCCTCCAACTCATAGCGAAATGTGAGCCTCCGCGGCGCAGCCAAACTCACTCCGTTGTAATCGATCTCGAGGTTCTTCGTCAGCGGCGGGAATTGAAGGGACGAATCAACGGCCATGTCGCGGTTACCCGTGACAACTCGCTCAATAAGCACATTGGGCGGCACGTTGTTCTTTTGCATATGTCGCGAGTCGATAATGGCCATTCCGGCAGACGTCGTCGCCCACAGCTTGCCTTCCGAATCTTGGCTGGCTGCTGCCTGGGACAATCGAACTGGATTGGCTAATAGACCCTCCTCGAAATCGTAGAAGTCACACCGCACCTTGCCTGGAGTTGCAGCATCCGTCCGCTGTAAGTCAGAGCGGCGTACACGCGCGATGCCGGTGCTGAACCCTAACCACAGCCAATCGCTCCCGTCCGGGTGCAACCAGAGGACACGATTGCCGGGCAATCCGTTCTTCGCGTTCCACACACTCCACGTGTTTCCGCTTAACCGGTACAAACCGGTGTCGCTTGCAATCCAGATCAGGCCTGGCTTCTCCACATAAATCTCGTACACGCTTCCCTTAGCGATGTCAGACACTTGATGCGATTCCTGAAAGCGACCGTTCCGGTAAGCGCTGAGGCCGCCGCTGGAAAAGCCTATCCAGACCGTCCCGTCCGTCTGCGCACGTAAAAACGAGACGCCTAACATCGCTTTATTTCCGATAGAAGCGAGAACGCTATCATGCCATCGATAAACACCCTTGTCTTTATCCACTAACCAGATGCAACCTGCGACATCCTCTTCAATCGCGATTGCCGATGTAAGCTCTCGAAGTACTAGTGAAGAGTGCAGAGCGCCGCTAGAATCAGTAACTCTGAAAACCCCTTTGTTGGTTCCAACCCATACCTCGTGATTCCTTGACGCTTTCACGGTCAAGATATTTATGCCGCGGAGGCACTCTCGAATGCCTAAGTTGTCAATGCGGTTCAGTCCCGTTTGCGTTCCTACCCAAACGGCGGTCCCGTCCGCCGCTACCGAGGAGACTCGATCATCAGTCAATCCATCACGCGTTGTGAGTGCAAAGACCTTGCCATATCGGAATCTGAATAGCCCATTGTTTGTGCCGATCCAGACGTTGCCTTCACGATCCTCAAGCAAAGATCGAATAACGTGGCTCGCCAGTTCAGGCGTGCTTCTCGAACCCTCGGCACTTGTTCGGATCAGCCCGGCAGCGCGGCTCCCGACCCACAGGTATCCGCGCCGATCGTGAAGAAACACAGAATAGGCATCTTCATTCGGCGATATCGACTGGGTGAGCCAAGCGGCGCCGTGCTGGCCTTCATTGAGGAGAAACGGGCGCCCGCCTAGTTCCACTTTCTGCCCCCAAACGGGACCCGGCAGTTTGACGTTCTGCACTGGTTCAACACCAAAGCGTCGCGATCCCAGGACTAGATCGCGCGTTCCTGTTTCAAACAGCCTCAGGATCTGCGCCGCGCCAACGCTCTCCACCGGCGTGAGGTCTCCCGGCGCGTCATTTGCAAATCGATAAAGTCCCCCAGTGCCGATGACCCAAATGTCTCCCGGAGATGCTTCTACAATCGCCTCAACCTCCCCGCCCAGGTGATACTTCCGCAAATGTGCGTCGGTCATTCTAGTCACCAAACCGGAAGCTGAGCCGACCCACAATGCGCCATCGTTTGCACCATGCAAAGCAGTTACGGCGCCGAGCATCAGCTCGGAGTTCACAATCAGGGTCTGGTGATCGAAGTTGATCCCATCGAAACGAACCAGTCCATCGGACGTTCCAAGCCACAGGTATCCGTCGCGAGTCTGTGTTATCGCGTAAATCAAAGTGGACGGCAAGCCGTCTTTGTGACCCCACGAAGTAACTACGAAACGTTCAACTGCCCGCGCAGGTGTCGAATCCATCAACCCAATCGCGAGCAGATAGGCGAGGGCCCAGAGTACGTGCCGGTTCCTGATGCTCGGGACCATCCACACATCTCTCACTGTGCCTTACTTGGCGCTACATCGTGTCCGCTAGTGTCTTGCGGGTTCGGCGTGCCCGTCCATCCGCCGCCCAAAGCTTTCACCAGCGCTACGGAGGCCACCATCTGCTCACCAAGAATCTGAGTTTGAGTGCGCTGGTTATACAACAAGGTGGCTTGAGCGTTGACTACGTTCAGGTAATTCACCAAACCGGTCTTGTACTGGTTCATTGCAATCTGCTGCGTGTGTTGCGCGTCGTCAACCGCGCTCTCCGTCGATGCGGCTTCACCGCTGAGGATCCGTATGGCGGCCAATTGATCTTCCACCTGCTGGAACGCGGACAAGACGGACCCCTGGTATTGTGCCAGCGTTTCGCGGTAGCTGGCCTTGGCCTGTTGCACTTGAGCCTTGAGCCTCCCTCCGGTAAACACAGGCGCGAAAACACCTGCGCCCAAAGACGCCACCGAATTCTGCCAATTGAGGAGCGAAGCTGGATTCACGCTCTCAAAACCAGCCGCTCCCGAAATGGTGAATTGTGGGAATTGCAGCGCTCTAGCTACGCCAATTTGCGCATTGGAAGCCGCAAGCGTTCTCTCGACAGTCTGAATGTCTGGACGGTGTTCCACTAACTCAGAAGGAACTCCGGCCGGTATCACCGGCGGCGTGCCGGTCAAAGGATTACGCGGTAGCGAAAATGTCGAGGGCAACTGGCCCGTGAGAACCGCGATCACATGCTCAAATTGAGCACGCTGTATCTCCAGATGTTGCGCCTGCGCGTTGGTCTGGTTCAGCAATGTCTTCGCCTGGTAGACATCGTAGTCGCTAGCTAATCCGCCTTTGCTGCGCATCTCGGTTAACTGTTCTGCCTGTTGCAGAGCTTGCAGGGTCTCCAGTAGCACGTCGTGTTCCGCGTCTAACTCGCGCAGGCCAAAGTAATTCATCGCTACACCGGTTTCGGCTACCAGGCGAACGAAATGCAGGTTTGCCTCGTCGCTCTGTTCCGTAGCGGCGGCCGCTTCCACACCGTGCCGAAGTTTGCCCCAGAAGTCAATTTCATATCCGAGCAGCATCGAAAATTGAAAGTCGTTGTATGTGGCGGCCCTCCCGAAGGTATTTCCGTTGTTCGGCCGATTTTGGGCCTCCCGATTTCGACTCGCCGAGGCGCCGGCGCCGATGGTGGGAAATAAATACGAGCGCGAGACCTTCAGGTAAGCCTGTGCCTGCTCTACGCGAGCCATGGCCGCTTCAATGTCCCGGTTTGCCAGGTCCACCTGTTGTTCCAGGCCATTGAGTTGATTGTCGTGAAACACCAGCCACCAGTTGCTGTACCCAATCGGATTGATGTTGCCGCTATCCTGGCTTGCGCCCTCTTTGTACTGCGACGGTGCAGGCGTTGCGGGCCGCTGATATTTTGGGCCCACCATGCAGCCGGCCGATAACATCAGCGCCGCTATAACGCTGGCCACCCACGAGTTGAATCTAGTTCTACCTGCAGAAAGCATGGCTATTTCCTTGTAGTATTGCCGTTCGGGTTCGTCACTGCGACCTCCATGCCGGTGGCGAGCGAGTCGGAAGGGTTTGTGATAACGGCATCGCTCGGCTGCAAGCCCGACAGAACTTCCACGGATGTTCCGAAATCTCGCCCGACCGTGATGTTGCGGAGGTGAACCCTGCAATTCTTGTCGACCACTCCCACCTGCATGCCGTCCCCCTGAAAGATCTCCGTGTTGGACGGCAGTATCAGTGGAGCCATGGGCGTCCGCAAGCTGAAAGTCGCGCTGGCATATGCCCCTGGCATCAACGCATCATTCGAGTTCGGAACGTCCAGTTCCGTCCGCATGGTGCGCGAGTTCATATCTACTGCGTGCGCGTATCGAGCGACCGTGGCCGGAAATTCTTTGCCGGGGAAGCCTGCGATGGAGAGCTTTGCCGCAACACCTGGCCGGATGCTGCCGCTGTAATCTTCGGGAACGTTCACGAAGATGCGCAGCGTGTCGATTCGCGCAATTCGGAACATTTCCTTGCTCGCGCCACTACTGCCCGCATTGATTAGGTCTCCTATATCGATGTTCCGGGCGGTGACGATTCCATCGAATGGCGCCACGACATTTTCAAACTGCTGCAACTGTTCCAATCGCTGCACATCGGCGGCGGCGGCTTGGCTGCTCGCCGTCAGCATGGCAGCATTCTGGTTGCCTTGATCCACATCCTGTTGAGAAACAGAGTGCGAGGCGATCAGATCCTGATATCGGCTGGCGGTAATTTTCGCGAGCTTGAGATTTGCTCCAGTTTGCGCCAGTACCGCTCGCGCCTGCATGAGTTGCTGGTCCAGCTCAGGTGTTTCAATCACCGCTAGGAGTTCTCCGGCCTTCACACGGGCGCCTATGTCCTTCGTCCAGAGCTTCAGATAACCGTTTGTGCGGGCGAAGATTGGAGACTCGACAAACGCTTCCGTCGTTCCAGGCAGGCTTAACTGGGTTACAGGATTGCCGCGCTCCGGGTGAACCACAGAGACGTGCTGTACAGCAAGAGTCTTCGTTGTTGCGTCTACTCTTGCCTCAGCGGCTGCCTTGGACCGCAGGGTCAACAGCCCTCCAATTGCCAAAACCACGATAGGCGGTATGAACCAAAGAAGCCTTGTCGCGCGAGGCCTTCGTTGTTCACGTTGCTCATTAGTCATAACTTACTTCCTTCCTGGATGGCAGCCGACTTACTCGGCGCCGGTCTTCCGCGAGTGGATAAGACTGAAAATCACCGGTACGAAAAACAATGTCGCGACCGTCGCGAACAACAGGCCGCCGACTACCGCTCGTCCCAGCGGCGCGTTCTGTTCACCGCCCTCGCCCAGCCCCAGCGACATTGGAATCATTCCCATCATCATTGCGGTGGCCGTCATGATGACGGGCCGCAAACGTGTCGCGCCCGCCTCAAGTGCCGCTTTGATCGAGTCCTTCGTCTCGGCCAGCCGTTCGTTGGCAAACGTGATCACGAGAACGCTGTTCGATGTGGCGACACCGATGCTCATAATTGCTCCCATTAGGGCTGGGACGCTCAAGGAGGTTTGGGTCAGGAAAAGGCACCAACAGATTCCCGCCAGCGCGCCGGGCAAAGCCGTAATAATAATCAGCGCATCCAACCACGACTGGAAGTTGACCACAATCAATAGATAAACAAGCGCGATTGCGAAAGCGAGTCCAGCGAAAAGGCCAATGAAGGAAGACCGCATTGTCGCGACCTGGCCTCGAGTGACAATGGTTGATCCTCGCGGCAACTTCGCAGCGGAAGTCAGTTTGTCCACTTGCTTCGCCACGCTCCCCAGGTCGCGTCCATTCACGCTCGAATAGATATCAATGACCGGCCTCACGTTGTAGTGACTTATAACTGCGGGCTCGGCGCCTCGCGTAGGTATCGCGATATTTTCAAGCAGTTCGTTCGGCTGTGCATAGCTGGTGCTCACCGGAATGGTGCCAATCGCATCGAGCGAGTTCATTTTGTATTGAGGGGTCTGCACTGCAATTGCATAGCTGACGCCATTCTTCGGGTCAAGCCAGAAATTGGGTGCGGTCTGAAAACTGGAACTCAGCGAAGTCAGCAGATTGGTCGCGACGTCGCGCTCCATCAGTCCCATTTGGTTGCTCTTGCTGCGGTCGACTGAATATACGAAATGGGGCTGGTCCATCAATTGATAAACGTATGTGTCCACCGAGCCCGGGATGGTACGGATTCGGTTCGCAAGCTGTGTCGCGAGACCAAAGTTGGCCTTCATGTCATTGCCCACAATCTGGACATCGATCGCGGAAGGCAGGCCGAAGTTTAAAATCTGCGTCACGATGTCGGCCGGCTGAAAATAAAACGTGGTTGCTGGAAACAGTGTGGGTAGCTTCTCTCGCAGCGCCTCCACGTATTCAGCCGTCGGATGATGCTTGGGCTGCAGCGAGACAAGGATCTCCGCGTCGAAGGAGCCGATGGTGCCGCCATTGCTGTAGGAGAGATTAATGCCGCTTGTCGGCAGACCGATGTTGTCCAATATGCCTAGCAGCTCTTGCTTCGGGACCGTCTGGCGTATCACCCCTTCCACCTCGTCGGTGAGGCGGGCAGTATTCTCAATTCGCGTCCCAGTACTTGCGCGAAGGTGCAGCCGAAACTGCCCCGCATCAACGGTGGGGAAGAAGTCCTGACCCAGGCGCGTGAACAGTAGACCCACGCTCGCACCACAGAACAAAACGAAACAAAGTCCGAAAACCTTACGATGAGCCAGGCACACGGCGAGCTGGCGTTCATACGCGTTTCGCAGCCACTCGAACCCGCGCTCAGATGCCCGGTGAAGATGACCCAGAACCGGCAAGCCGCGCTTCTCTTTATTGTCCCGGTGAGCGGCAACTTCGGCGGGCAGCAGATACTTCACCATCGTTGGTACGAGGGTTCGCGAAAAGAAATAGGATGCGAGCAGCGCAAAGATCACTGATTCGGCGAATGGCACAAAAAGGTAGCGCGCCACGCCTGCCAGAAAGAACATCGGTACGAAAACAATGCAAATGGAGATCGTCGCGACGAAGGCAGGTGTGGCAATCTCCTGTGCGCCGGCCAAAATCGCGTCCTGCAACTCCTCTCCCATGCCGATGTGCCGTTCGACGTTCTCGATCTCAACCGTGGCATCGTCCACCAAAATGCCCACGGCCAGCGCCAGTCCGCCGAGGGTCATGATGTTAATTGTTTCGCCCAATGCGCTCAAAATAAGAAGCGACGTGAGGATTGAGAGTGGAATGGACGTAGCGATGATGAGCGTGCTGCGCCAGCTTCCCAGGAACAGCAGAATCATTAGCGCGGTCAGCAAGCCGGCGATGGCACTCTCTCGAAGAACGCCCTGCAAGGACGCCTTAACGAAGATCGACTGATCAAATAAGGGCCGGATGACTAACGAGGAAGGAAGTGCAGCCGCCAAATTCGGCAACATGGCCCGAACTTGTGAAACGATGGTCAGCGTTGACGCATTGCCTGATTTCTGAACCGTCATGAGCACGCCGCGCTGTCCATCCTGGCGAACAATATTCGTCTGGACTGCGTAGCCATCTCGCACGTTGGCGACATCGTGCATAAAAATTGTGCCGCCGTTGATGGTTTTGATGGGGATATTGTTGAGTGCGTTGATGGCTTCCGGTGTCGCATTCAGCTCAATGTTGTATTCGGTCCGCCCGATTTTTGCGGTGCCGGACGGCAGGATCACGTTCTGTGCGTTGACGGCGTTTACGACATCACTAGGCGCGAGTCCCCGGGACAACAAACGATTGGAATCGATGTCAACCATCACCTGACGAACTTTGCCGCCATACGGGATCGGCAACGAAGCGCCCTGCACGGTGGCCAGTTGCGGACGAATCTGGTTGTTACCCAGATCGTTGAGCTGCTGTTCTGAAAGACCCTGCCCGCCCAGTCCTAACTGCAAGATAGGCACGGTCGCTGCGTTATAACTTAGGACCAGTGGCGGCGTGATGCCCGGAGGAAACTGCTTGATACCGGTCTGGGCTTCCGCGATAATCTCTGAAATCGCCCCGTCGACGTTCGCGCTGGGCTGAAGAAAGACCTTGACGACTGACACTCCGTTCAGCGACTGAGATTCGATGTGTTCGATGTTGTTGACGCTCGTCGTCAGTGAGCGCTCGAAAATCGAGACAATTCTGTTCGCCATTTCGGCGGGTACCAGCCCTGTGTACGTCCAAACCACGCTCACCACTGGAATGTTGATGGCCGGGAAGATGTCAACGGGGGTTCGAAGCAGGGCTACCGGCGCAATCAGCAGGAGCAGAAGCGAGAAAACGACAAAGGTATAAGGTCTTCGAAGAGCTAATTTTACAATCCACATCGCTTTACGTTCCCTCTCGCTGAACCATCTGATTCGAGCGTAAGGCCGGTGGCGGCTTCAGCGGTACGCCAAGGCGAGTGTTCAGACGGTAGCTATTTTGGGTGGGTGGGTACCGACAGCTACACGCGGATGCCGTTGGCGATGCTTCCGTGCGGAGTCCGTTCGGGACAGCAATGCCGGATCACCTGTAGCGAAGAAATGATGCGTGGCCTTTCCTATGACTGACCGCTTAGAGATCCAGTCGTGGTCGAGATCGGCGCAATCGAAGCATCGCAATGGCTCGCTGGTCTGCGCCCCACTCGCAGGACGAAGCCTTATCTTTAGAGAGCAATCGCACACCACTTGGTCTGGGAGGAAAAACCGCGACCCTCCTCAACGCTGATTGGAAAGCGTGAGGCGCTGATGAACATCTCGCTCCGATTTTGCGCGATCGGTCTCACCGAGCCGATCGTAAACACGGGCGAGATGATAGTGGGGCATCGGCTGTTTTGGTTCGAGTTGCGCACTCGTCGCTAACTCTGTAGCGGCCGCTTGGTAATCGTGCTTGCTTTCGAGGAGTACACCAAGCTGGTAATGCGCTTCCCAGTCCTTCGGATCCAGGACTACAGAGTTGTGCAGCAAGTCAAAGGCTCGTTCAGTATTCGGGTCGGAAGTGAGCAGCGCTTTCGCCAGTAAAAGCTGCGCTTTGCCGCTCGTTGGATTCGCTGCGGCCCATTGTTCGAAATCGACAGTAATTTCCTCCAGATGGGCTCCGGCCTGATCCAGCATCTTTCCCAAAAACAAGTAAGGCTGTTCAGCATCTGGGGCCAGTTTGATGGTTTTTAGGAAGAGTGATATGGCATCGTCAAACCGCCGCTGACCGTATCGCGCGACGCCGAGCGCAAGGGTAAGTTGGGCGTCGTCGGGATGCTTGGCCAGAGCGGTTGTGAGCACATCGGCGGCCTCTGTGAAATTCTCCTGATGGAGTAGGGCGTCGGCGTAATGGAAATAGAAAATGCCGAGAGCGTGGGCAAGTACCGGGTTTCCGGTTCCTAACTTTTCGGCACGATCGGCGGCCGAGATGGCTTGGCCACGATCCTGCAGACGCAGATAGGTTTCGGCGAGTGAACCCCAGACAAAGGGGTTATCGGGATCGGCTTTTGAGGCGGCTTCCAGATGAGCGCGAGCGTCGGCGAGATCCCCGAGCTGGAGCGCAATCAAACCTTGCTGGAGAAGCGATTTTGCCTGCCCCGGATCCGACGCCAGCAGAAACAGGGCAAGGCAAAATTCGCAAAGCAAATACTAAAGTACCGAAGGAACTAGCCAAACTAGAACGTCATTCGCAATTGAAAGTCGATATGCCGCTCGCTTCCGGCGTTGGTGCAGGTGATTCGGCCGAAGTTGCTGTTGTTTTGGTTCAGCGATACACAACTGACGCTGTACTGAGGCGTATTCGCAATATTGGTTCCCTCCGCGCGGAATTCGAGCTTCCATCTCTCGGTGAAAGCGAAAGCCTTGAAGATGGAGAAGTCAAGCGCCCGCTGGGGCGGCCCTACATTGCTATTCAGCCCGGTATTTCCCTGCGTCTCCAGTTGACCTACGGTGAGCTGGGAAATCGGCACAAAATTGGCCGTGTTAAACCACTCGTTCGGAGAACGGCCTCCCGGCGGTGCCTGATTCGGATTTGTCTGGCCCGACACCATTGTCGGCGCGCAGCCTCCACTCTCGCTGATCACATCCCCGCATGCACCGCCGCCGGAATTCAGGGTGAAGGCCTGGCCGGTGCGCAGAGTCAGAATTCCATTGAGTTGCCAGTTGCCCGCCAGGGTCTGAACAGCTCTGTTCAGATTCGCGCCATACTGCTTGCCGCGGCCGAACGGGATTTCATAATTGAAAGATCCCACAAGCGCGTGACGAATATCCCAGGGCGCGCTGGCATAGGACTCGCCGATCTTTGTTCCATCCAGTTGAAAGAACCCCGGCGACCCGGAAAGCGTGGTCCCTGTATCGGACAGGGCATGGCCGTAGGTATACGACAACTGGCCCTGCAATCCGCTCGAGAGCCGCTTCGTCAGCGATGCCGTCATCGCCTCATAATTTCCGATACCGAAGGTGGTTGTTCCACTCACCGATCCGATGTCTGGATGAGGCCGCAGCACGGTACAGTTCAACGAACCAGTATTCACCACAGTCGGACAGGCATTCGGATCAGGCTGGTACAACTGCCGCGCCTGGTGATTGCCTTCGTAGCCGACCTCCAGTGCCATCTGGCCAGGCAGTTCGTGCTGAACCGCCAAGTTCCACTCTTGCACTAGCGGATTCCGAAAGTCCGGGTAGACTTCGCGGAACTGGAGCGAGGTAACCGGATAGCCGTTGAACACACTCACCGGGAAACCGACGCTCAGCGCGCCAGTGTATTGGCCATTGGCCATGAGGGGATCCGGTTGGAAAATGCTCACGCTCCCTGGACGGGCCAAAGACGGCGACTCGTTAAATGGCGCCGATTCGCCGCGATTCGGGTTACCGCCCTGGTTTTCTTCGCCACCGTAGAACATTCCGAAGAATCCGCGGATTACCGTTTTCGGCTCGATGTTATAGGCAAAGCCCAGCCGCGGTCCGATATCGGTCTTATCCCAAGGGATCAGGTAACTGTTAACCTGCCCGCGGCTGACCGTAATGGGCGTGGAGAAAAGAGCCGGGAAGGTTACGCCGTTAATGGTCGCGGGCGAGTTGAAGTTCGGCGGGAGGGGAGCGTTTTGGTTCGGGCCACTGGGAATATAGAGGGTCAGATTGGCGAAATCGAAGTTGGATTGCCGCCCAAACTGTTCTCCAATCGGCGAGAACAACTCGTAGCGCGCCCCCAGGTTCAACGTTAGCTTCGGTGTCACCTTCCAGATATCCATGAAGTACGTCGCATATGCCTGCTTGGTGGAAGAGATGAAGTTCGTGGTGGAAATCTGGGCTGTGGTATCGACTGATCCCAAAAGGAAGGATGCGAATTCGTCTCCCGTATTCGGGGCAAGTGCGTTTACGTTGCCGGTTGCGGCTTGCGCCCCCGTTTCTGCCTGTCCGAAGCTCATTTCTCCATGCGGGAAGGGTACCTGGAAGAACGGGAAGTGGAGTGCGCGGAATTCACCGCCCATTTTGAACTGGTGGTTTCCATGCACGATCGAGAGGTTCTCAATCATGTCCCATTCGTTGTTGTACTCCTTGGTCGGCAGCCAGTCATTCGCGCCAATCTGGCTGTAACGGCCGAGATCGATCTGCGGCGCGCCTCCATTTAGTGCGATGGTCGGATCGTAGCCGCCAATGCCGAGTTGTTTGTATACGTCCGTGTTGGCGTTTGCCTGGGTGCGCGCCGTAACCAGGCGGCTGAATCCGACGCGCGCTTCGTTGACCATCGTGGGCGAGAACGTATGGGTCCAGCTCAGCATGGCGTTGCGGCCAAGATCCTGTTCGCTCGATCCCTGGAAATTGCCACCGTCCAACGCACCTTGGAAGGGTGGAACACTGCTTTTTTGAGTGTTCGCCCAACTGATTGTGCCGAATATGCTATTCGAGTCGTTGTAATGCCAGTCGACGCGGCCGTCACCTTGGTCGGTATTCAATGCTCCCGGAGTGGCTACCGCATAACACCCCGCGCCAGCGGCCGCCCCGTTGCAATTGACCGTGGCCGTGTTGGGATTCGGATAGAGGGCAGCGAGCTTCATCGCGACGGGATCCATTTCTGAGGCGGGAATGGTGTTATTCACGTACGGCGTGCGCGAATAAGTTGCTCTTTGCCCTGAGGCCGGAGTCAAGGTGCCCGGAACGCAGCCATTGAGGCACGTCGTAGTTGTTGGATCGTAGAGTGTGTTGGCAAGACCTGAGAAATTGCCGTTTCGCTCCGCCGGGGTCGGTACGGCGAACGTGGGGCCGAACCCCAAGTTTTGAACCGAGCCGCCCGCCGTCCGGATACGCGTGCCCTGGTAGTCGCCGAAGATAAACAGTTTGTTCTTTATGATCGGACCGCCAGCGGCGCCACCGAACTGATTCTGGTTGAACTTATTGCGCGGCAGACCAGCTTTGTTGTTCTCCCATTTGTTTGCGTCGAAATCCGTGTTCGACAAAATTTCCCAGAGCGCGCCATGAACTTGGTTGGTGCCGCCCTTGAGACTGATCTCCAAAATGCCGCCCGCCGCGCGGCCATACTGTGCGTCTGCGCCATTGCTGATGATCTGCATGTCGCCGATGGCCTCAGGCGCCGGCCCGATTATAAAGGCCGCCTGGTTGATGAAGTCGATTACGTTGACGTTGTTGTCAACACCGTTGAGAAGAAAGTTGTTCTCTCCTGTGGACCGGACGCCGTTGGCCGAGAAGCCACCGCCGAGAGAGTCACGAGCTCCGGGTTCAGCAGGCTGCACGCCCGGCGTCAAACGAGCTAGGAAGGTGAACGTTCGCTGCCCACCCAAAGGCAGATCGGTTACTTGCTCAGTGTTCAGCGTTTCGCCGATAACCGGCGATTCGGTCTGCAACAACGGAGCCGCTGCGGTGACCTCAATGACCTGCGTGTTGCTGCCTACCTGAAGTGTCAGGTTCACGGCAACAGGTTCGTTTGGACTGACGATGATGTTCTTTTGCTCGCTCTTTTGAAACCCCGCTGCCTCTACCCTAACCGTATACGTGCCGGGATTCAGAGCCGGACGAGTGAAAGAACCAGTGCCCGTCGTGACGGTATCGGAAGTCACCCCAGTAGCGTCATCGGTGATCGTGACTTTTGCATTTGCAACAGCCGCACCTTGCACGTCGGTAATGGTTCCAGTGATGGTTCCTAGATCGCGCTGAGCGAATGCAATGTTGCACGCGATGAGAAAAGCTAATACAGGGACAAGGCGAAGCAAACGTGGCACGATGCCCTCCTGAGGCAGAGAACCTGAATTATGAGGTACAGGGATGACTTAGTGAAAAAATTATCATGATTTGAGGCGATATTCAAGAACTATTTCTGTCGTATCTTGTAGTCTTAATTACTGTTTAGCGACAAATTGTGGTGTTCAGCTTGAGTGAATGCACCCAAGTAAAGGTGGGTGTCGATACTGGGCTATGATGGTGCGTTCATGAATCGCCGCGCTGCCTGGAGTCTACCGGCAGTTCTTGCGCTTTCCGCCGTAGCGGGGTCAATTTCGGTTTTTCAGGCCGATTTCGTGGATATAGGGGCAACGGCTGGCTTAACTGCGAGTAACATCTACGGTGGAACCAATCGCAAGGATTACATCCTTGAAACAACAGGCAACGGTGTCGCGATCTTTGACTACAACGGGGATGGACGGAACGACGTTTTCGTCGCGAATGGCACGCGCTTGCATGCTTCGAGCGGCAGTCGCGAGGAGTTACCGCAGCTTTACCACAACGACGGTCATGGGCACTTCACGAACGTAGCAGCAAAAGCCGGACTCAACCACATTGGTTGGGCGCAGGGGGTATGCGTCGGCGACTTCGATAACGACGGTTGGCCCGATCTTTTGGTGACCTACTATGGCCACAACGTTCTTTATCGGAACCGGGGAAACGGAACGTTTGAGGACGTGACCGAGAAGGCGCATCTGCCGACTACCGGGATACGCTACGGGTCGGGATGCTCGTTTGTGGATTACGATCGCGACGGTTACCTGGACCTTTTCATCGCCAACTACGTTGACCTGGATTTAAACAGTACGCCGACGCCCGGGCACGGCCAGTATTGCCTTTGGAAAAGTATTCCGGTGATGTGCGGACCGCGCGGGCTTCCGCTGGCGCACAACATTCTGTACCACAACAACGGCAACGGGACCTTCAGCGATGTCTCCCAGGCAGCGGGCATTCTGAAGCCGGGCGGCCGATATGGTCTGGGTGTCGTCGCGGCGGATTTCGATAACGATGGTTGGCCTGACATTTACGTGGCCTGCGATATGACGCCCAGCCTGCTGTTCCATAATCTGCACGACGGCACATTCGAAGAGCGCGGCGTAGAGGCGGGCGTTGCGTATAACTTCGACGGCAATCTGCAAGCCGGGATGGGGATTGCTGTCGGCGATTATGACGGTGACGGGCTTCTCGACATCGCGAAGACAAACTTTTCCGGTGACCTGACCTCGCTGTATCACAATGACGACGGGAAATTCTTCACCGACGTGTCCAGAGAGGCGGGGTTACGAGCGCGTCAATTGCTCGGCTGGGGCGTAGCGTTTGTGGATGTTGATGACGATGGCTGGCCAGATCTCGTGATTGCAAACGGCCATGTTTATCCGGAGGTGGAGGGACAGCAGTTAGGCGACACTTACTTGCAGCCGACTGTTCTATTCCAAAACCTGGGAAACGGTAAGTTCAAGGATGTCACAGCCGAGGCAGGACCGGCCTTTCGGATTCCTCGCCCCGCGCGGGGATTGGCAGTTGGCGATTTAGATGGCGAGGGTCGGCCGGAGATCTTCATCGTAAACATGAACGCGCCGCCTAGCCTTTTGAAGAATCGCGCGCCGCGCGGACACTTCCTCAATCTGATTCTGACCGGAACCCGTTCGAATCGTAGCGGTATAGGGGCGCGTGTGACAGTTACAGCCGGGGGGCGACGGCGGATTCAAGAAGTCATGAGCGGAGGAAGCTTCTATTCGCAGAACGCGCTGTCATTGCATTTCGGTCTCGGTGAACTAACTGGAGCGGAACAGATCGAGATCAAATGGCCCAGCGGAACGGTCCAGGACATCGGCAGGACGGCGGCGGATCAGACGCTGAAAATAACTGAGCAGTTGAAGTGAAGCGCAAGCCAGAGAAAGCCGCACTAACCAGGCGCGAGTTACTCGCCGCAGCGGCTGCTGTTCCGGCCCTAAGCATCATGCGTCCCGCTCCCGCTTTCGCCGAGCAGGCCAGTCACGCCGCACCATACTTAGGGCTGCAAAAATTCATCGTTCCGGGCCAAGACGATTTCCCAGAAGAGAAAAGGGCGCTCGAAATCGAGACGGCACTGCAAAACGCCGTTCGTTCGGCCAAATTGCCTTGCGGCATCGACGTGAAAGGTTTTTCCGCGTGCGCGAGTTCTTCGAAGACTGTCGCGGTTGATCTTGAAGAAGCAGTTTTCAATACGTCAGATAGCGATGTGGCCGGCGGTTGGCAGCGGTGGGTTCATTCTCTCGGGAACGTAAGGCGAGCTGAGTTTCAATCTCTGCCCGGGGGGTTGATTCGCTTCGCGGTTTCGAGCCACCAGGATGGAAAGCTGCTGCACAGAACAGGCTTCTGGAAGCAGACCTGGGCGGACGGCAAGTTAGTGGAGTTCGTGCCGTTAGAAGAGCACCTAGCTACCGCGCAGGCGCCTTGGTTTCGAGATGTGACGGCGTTTGCGTTGGCGAACGCGCCTCTTGCCCGCGAGCAACTGACCAAAGGAATTCCGTATTGGCGCGCGCGTTTAGATCCGGCGACCGGAATCGACGTTTACGGCAGCAATGGAATCGCAGTTGGTGATATCGATGGCGATGGAAACGACGAAATCTATGTTTGTCAGCCGGGCGGTCTGCCAAACCGGCTTCTGAAGTTCGCTCCCGACGGCGGACTGCTCGACATCACGGAAGCGTGGAATGTGGCGCTTCTGGATGACACTTCAGCCGCGCTTTTCATCGACGTGCGGAACATAGGTCGTCAGGACTTGATCGTGTTGCGCAACTCGGGGCCGCTGCTTTTTCTACATGACGGCGACAAGTTTCGGCTCCGCAAGGATGCTTTCCAGTTTGCAACCAATCCGGCGGGCGCATTTACCGGGATGGCGGCGGCCGACTTCGATCGCGACGGCAAGCTGGATCTATATCTCTGTTGCTATGTGTATTTTCAAAGCGAAGCGCAGTACACCTACGCGGTTCCGTACCACGATGCTCAGAACGGGCCACCCAATTTTCTCTTTCGCAACCGGCTCAATGCCGACGGAAGCGGCATGTTCGAAGACTGCACTGCAGAAACGGGCATTGGCGAGAACAATAATCGCTTCAGCTTCGCTCCCGCATGGTGCGACTTCAATGGTGATGGCTGGCCAGACCTTTTCGTGGCCAATGACTTCGGGCGCAAGAACCTGTACCTCAATAGCGAAGGACACTTCCGCGATGTCGCTGCCAGCGCCGGAGTAGAGGACATAGGGCCGGGAATGAGCGCGTCCTGGTTTGATTACGACGGGGATGGCAAGCCGGATCTGTATGTCGCGAATATGTGGACCGCCGCCGGACAGCGAGTAATTGCGAGCGACAAATTTGAGCCGGCCAAAGATGCTCTCGCGAAAGAAGCCTATCGAGCTCACACGATGGGCAACTCGCTTTATCGAAATCGGGGCGACGGAACGTTTGAGAACGCCAGTAGAGAACAGAACGTGCAATTTGGGCGCTGGGCATGGGCTTCCGGCGGACACGATTTCGATAACGATGGCGTTCCGGAGATCTTCGTAACCTGCGGAATGCTCACAAACGAATCCGATACAGACCTCGGCAGCTTTTTCTGGCGGCAGGTTGTGGCAAAGTCTCCGGTTGTGGCGCAGCCCTCGTCAGCCTACGAAAACGGCTGGAACGCAATCAATCAGTTCGTGCGCGAGGAATACAGCTGGAACGGCCGTGAGCCGAACGTGCTGCATGTGAGGCGCGGCAATAAGATATTTCGATTTCTCCGGTGTGAGCGGGCTGGATTTTGCGGAAGATGGACGTGCATTTTGCGTGCTCGACTTTGACGGCGACGGACGTCCGGATCTTCTGCTGAAGAGCCGCCTGGGTCCGCAAATTCGACTATTCCAGAACAACTGCGCCTGTGATCACCACTCGATTGCGCTTGAGCTGGTAGGGACGAAATCGAATCGCGATGCGATCGGTACTCGCGTCCAGGTGGACAAGCAGACGAAATGGCTGGAGGCCGGATCCGGCTTTCTCTCTCAACACAGCAAGCGCATGCTCTTCGGATTGGGAAACAGCACGGCCGCAACGCGCGTGCATATTACCTGGCCCTCGGGGACAGTGCAGGAATTCGAGAGCTTGCAGGCAGGGTTTGTATACAGAGTTGTAGAAGGATCGGGTAAATACTCGTCGCGTCCATTCCGTCGCGCAGAGCGGCTGCCCTCGCGACCAGTGCGGGCGGATAATCAGCTTCGGTTGGAGAACACATGGTTTCTAGAACCGGTTCCCTTGCCTGAGCCGCAAAAAGGGCCAGGATTGTTGACGTTGACGGCGTCCGAACTTGCCAGAAATACGCAGAGGCGAGAGCGCTATGAAGTATTCCGGCGCTATCTCTTCGATTGGCGAGCGAAGCTTACGCCGCCGCTTTCGTTGCTGCTGAACGACGACGGAGAAGCCGTGAAGATCTATGCCGAAGTTCCGTCGGCTGAGGAAGTTCGGGCGGATCTGGCCCTGCTTGCACAGGGCAGTGTTCCATCCCAAGCGTTTCCGGGGTTCTCTGTCGGGCAGCCGCATCGTGATTTCTTCAAATTCGGCGCGGCGTATCTTTGGGCCGGGTACCCGCAACAGGCGCTGCCATATCTTCAGCGAGTACTCGCCCGGTCGCCGGAAAACCTACGCGTTCAGGTGTTGGTGGGGCAAGTTCATCTAGAGGCGAATCGATTGGAAGCGGCGGAACAATCTTTCCGCACCGCGCTGCAAGTGAATAGAGAAAACGCCGAAGCGTGGTCGGGGCTGGGTGACGTGTTTGAGGCGCGCGCCGATTTAGCGGGGGCACTGGCGAATTACGAAAAAGCGCTTACTGTGAAGCCGGATCTTTTCTACACACTTCTTAATGCCGGGCGTGTGTGCGACAAATTGAATGAACAGAAAAAAGCGGAAGCCTTCTATGCCAAGGCATTGGAGCTGAACGCGCAATCGCCGGAAGCACTTAACGGGCTCGGGTTAGCATTGGCGAAGCAGGGACGCGCAGCAGATGCGCGAGAACGTTTCGAGCAAGCAATCGCCTTACGCCGAAACTATTCGGAAGCCATCAACAATCTGGGCGTGCTGTTTGTACAGCAGGGAAAGGTAAACGACGCCATAGCCGCTTTTCAATATGGCATTCAGGTGGCGCCAAACGAAGATATACTCTACTTGAACTTGGGCCGCACGTACGTCCAGACGGGCAATGTAGAAAGAGCGCGCCAGGTGATGCAACAGTTGCTCGACCGCAAGCCGGACAACGTCGTCGCGCGGCGTGCGCTGGATGATTTGAACAGTCGGTAAGAACATGTTGAGCACAGGATTCTTAGTATTGAGTCTGCTATCTGGGTCTGCCCGCGAGGCCTACACGAGTGCTGCGACATCCGAAGCTGTAAAGCAACTGGTTAAGCAAGTGGCCGATTCCGGGCGCTGCACAACGATCGGTGAATCTCCTGATGAGCGTGCTGCCCCGACGCCAGCTTTGCCGCCCGGACCTCCACCACTGTTGAGCTTTCGGTATTACGAAAGCAAGGCTCATCACCGCGCAGGGAATTCGGAGTTGATGTTGGACGATGCAGGCCACTAGAGTCATTTGGGCGCTCATAGTTGTGGCTTGCGCGGCATCGGCACAGGACGACACACAACAAGGAATCCAGGCATTCAAGGAAGGACGCTACTCGCTTGCTTTGGAGAAGTTGAAACGCGCGGACGATCCGACCTCAAGAGCCTTTCTAGCGATGACAGAAGCGGCTCTTGGAAACTGCACGACTGCACTCCCTGGGCTTCTTGCCGCCTCCGCAAGCGATGGCGACGCTTACCGGCTCTCGCGGATCACGGCAGTCAAGTGCTATAGCAGCGGCGGCGAGCCAACGAAAGCCTTCACTCTGCTGGCGGATCTGGAAAAACAGTTTCCCAATGATGCCGACGTGCTTTACTTGTCAGCGAAGCTGCACATGAAAGCCTATAACGACGCAACGTTTGCGATGTTCCAGCGCGTGCCTTCCTCTTATCGTGTTCATGAGCTTTCCGGCGAAATTTTTGAAGTAGAAGAACGCTACAGCGATGCGGCATCCGAGTATCGCAAGGCCATTGAAGCCAACCCGAAGGCGCCGGAACTGCATTACCGCCTGGGCCGCGCAATCCTGCTCGAAAGTCACACCCAGGAAGCGCTCGACAAAGCAGCAGCCGAGTTTCAGAGCGAGCTAAAACTTAGCCCCGAAGACAGCGCTTGCGATTTTCAGCTAGGACAAATAGCGCAGGTGGAAGGGAGAACAGCAGCAGCCAAGCCGTACTTCGAGCGTGCTATCGATATATCGCCGAAGTTCGTGCAGGCTTTGATCGCGCTTGGAAAAATCGAATCGCAGGAGAAGCGATACGTTCGTGCGATTGAGTTGCTGACACGTGCCACCGAACTTCAACCGTCTAACGAAACGGCGCATTACACACTTTTGATGGCTTATCGGGATTCCGGACAAATGGATAAGGCGAACGCGGAGAAGGCGACGTTAGATCGTCTACAAAAACCGCCAGAGAGCGAGTTTTCCGACTTCCTCAAAAAGCTCGGCGAGAAGCCACCCCAGCAGTGAAGCCACTCATAGCGCTTTTCACGTGCCTGATTGTGGGCACGGCGACGCAAACGTACGTCCCGAACTTCCGAAACATCGCTGCCGAAGCCGGGCTGACGCAAGTTTTTCCAAACGGCGGAACAACTTCGAAGCAGTACATCATTGAGACCACCGGCAGTGGGATCGCTTTCATCGACTACGACAATGACGGACTCCTGGACCTGTTCGTTCTTTCCGGTATGGGTGGAACAAACCGCATGTATCACAACCAGGGTCACAATCGCTTTCGCGATGTAACCGACGAATTGGGGCTGCATTCGAGCGGCTGGGCTGAAGGCGTTTGCGCCGGCGATTACGACAACGACGGCTATACCGATCTCTTTGTCACTTCGTGGGGCGCGAACCATCTGTATCGCAACATAGCCGGGAAACGCTTCGAAGATGTCACTGCATCTGCGCACTTAAGTCAAAATCGAACGCGATACAACACCGGTTGCGCGTTTGTGGATGTCGATCTGGACGGACATTTGGATCTGTTTGTCGCGAACTATCTGAAGTTCGATCCCGCCACTACGCCACAACCGGGCGCTAATCCTTATTGCTACTACCGCGGCATTCCTGTCAATTGCGGACCGCGTGGCCTGCCGTTCGACCACAACATTCTTTATCGAAACAAGGGTGACGGAACATTCACCGATGTTTCAGAGGAAAGCGGTATAGCCAAGCCGGTCGGGCACTACGGACTTGGTGTTCTGACGGGAGATTTCAACGAGGACGGGTTGCCCGACATATACGTGGCGTGCGACCAGACGCCCTCTCTTCTGTACATCAACAAAGGGCATGGGAAGTTTGAAGAGGAAGCCGTTCTGCGCGGAGTGGCATTCGATCAAAACGGTAAAGCAATGTCCGGAATGGGCGTGACTGCTAGCGATTTCATGCTCGATGGGCACGCGAGTATATTCCGAACCAATTTCTCCGACGAATTCGAAACGCTTTACCGAAATCGCGGTGGAGGATTATTCGATGACGTCACGTTGGATGCCGGCCTGGGCAAAAACACGCGCTACGTCGGTTGGGGAACCGGCTTCTTCGATTTCAACAATGACGGCTGGAAAGACCTGTTGCTGGTGAACGGGCACGTGTTCCCGGAAGTTGAAACTTTGCACATCGATATTCATTACAAGGATCGAGCAATTCTCTATCAGAACCTGGGTAATGGCAGATTTGTGGAGGTAAGTTCGGAGGCGGGGCCGGCATTTCTGGAGAAGCACTCTTCACGCGGCGCGGCGTTCGGGGACATCGATAATGACGGAGCTGTAGAGGTGGCCGTTAACAACCAGAACGAAGCACCGTCCCTGCTAAAACAGGCGCTGAACCCGCCGGGGCATTGGGTGATTCTGCAACTTACCGGAACACGCTCAAACCGTAGCGCAATTGGCGCGCGCGTTAAGGTTATCGCCGATGGCCACACCCAGACGGACGAGGTGCGCAGTGGTGGCAGCTACCTGTCGCAAAGCGATCTGCGCCTGCACTTTGGACTGGGAAAGGCCAGCCGCATCGGGCAGATCGAGATTACCTGGCCAGGCGGGAGAAAGCAGACTCTGCGAGACCAGGAGTGCGACCGAGTGATTCAAATCCTCGAAGAGCAATAAGACACGCCGCTACGGCTCTGTCCATACCGTGGCGACTCCTGGCGGTACTTCTCGGGTCCCAACGAGAATCTGCGCATTTGGGCCGGCTGGAATGCGCTCCGTTTGGCTACTGAAATTTGTCGCCACCCAAAAGCCATCCCGCCAATCGACAAGAAAGTTCGGATCCAGATTCGCGGGTGAAGCTCCGGCACTCTGGAACACGCGCTGAACAAGAGTTCGCTCCAGTTCACCATCTAATGTGTCCACGCCGATATAGGTGACAGTTCCTTTCCCTAGCTTGCGCGTAACCGCTGCCGGCCGCCCGGCATAGAACTGATCCGCATAAGTGGCCAGCACTTCGGTTCCGCTTTCAGGCTGCAGAATCTCTCCCCATGCGCCCCACGCATACGACTTGCCGGCTGACGAAACATGTCCATTCACGCCCACGGGCAAATCGTCATAGAAGGGGATTTTGGCTCCAATGAGCGGCAGAATCGGCATCGCCCATGGTCCCTCCCATAAATGGCCGTGCATATCTTTCTGTCCCGTTCGGCAAGTGAGAATCAGGTGCCCGCCGGCTTGCACGTAATCCGTAAACCGGTGAACGATGTCCGCATCTATAAGTTGAAAAGCCGGCGCAATCACGAAGGGGTGCTTTGAGAAATCGCGATCCGGCGTGAGCACATCCACTGGCGCTTGCACGCTCTTTAACGCGCGGTAGTAGCGCATCCAATGAGCAAGTGTGTCCCAACGAATTGTCTGTTTGTGATTCGAAATGTCCCAGCGGTTGTCGTAAGAGATGAGAAACGCCGTGCGGCGGGCGGCATACGATTGCGGCTCGCGCGCACTCGCATTGTAGTGCTTGCGCAGCTCGACCATTTCCGACATGGCTTGCGCATACTCGCGTCCACCGGGTGACGGTGTTACGCCATCGGTCTCTGCGAGTCCTTTGTGATACAACTCCGAGCCATAAAGCGGTTGTCTATAGCGATACGTGCATACCAATCGCGCGCCGGCCCCGAAAGCCCGCAGCAGCCACATATGGATAGCGCCGGGTAGCGGCCACGGGTTTGTCTCACCCCAGTTCACCTCGCCGGGCTGCAGTTCCATGGGACCGGATAGCCCGTTGAACGATCGCATAAAGTCATGCATGAACGACATCTGCTCTGCGCTACCTAGGCGAAAGCCGAGCGGTCCCTCACCTAAATCGCCGTGAACCGGATAGTACGTCCAGCTAAAGACATCGAGTGAATTTTGCGAAAGCGATGGATCGACATCTTCGTGCATCGCCATAAAGTTAGTCGTGATCCATTGATTCTTTGCGTAACGGCGCAGTACAGTTGCTTGCATGCTGATGTAGTCTGCCGCTTCATGCGCAAACCAGCGCTCGAAATCGAGAAGCGCATGCGGGCTGGGATCAGCAACCAGCGTCTCCGGGTTCAGAATTTCAATCTGATCGAAGTTTTGGTATTTCGTCGACCAGAACGCGCCGCCCCAGGCTTCATTCAATTTGTCTATGGCGCCGTATTTCTCCCGCAGCCACTCCCGGAACTTCTCTGTAGCGGCCTTCGAGTAAGAGTGGCTGCGGCCGTAATGACTTAGCTCGTTGTCGATCTGCCAGCCCCACACGCGAGGATCGCTGCCGAAGCGTTTTGCGAGTTCCGTGTCGATTTTAGTGACATATTCGCGATAGACAGGCGAACTCCAGTCCGCCTGTTCGCGGCTTCCGTGCTGCATGGTGCGGCCTTGCGCGTCCACCATAAGAATCTCCGGATGGCTTCGTTCGAGCCAGATAGGCGGCGTTGCGCTCGGGGTGCACAAGATTACCTTTAGTCCGTTTTGGTGAGCGAGTTCAACATTCTTCTCCAGCCAATCAAAGTCGAACTTCCCCTCGCTCGGTTCCATGAAGTACCAGGCGAATTCGCCCATGTGAACGTACTCCATCCCAAGCTTCCGAATGTTGGACATATCTCGTCCCCACTGAGATTGTGGCCAAGCCTCCGGGTAATAATAGACGCCAATAGTGAGCATGTCTTGCTTCGGGAACCACTCGGGATTGGGCGCCGACAATACGGGTTCCAGAGAAAGAGAGAAGAGCAACAGTGCAGACGCGGCGACTCGATGTCGGCTCATATACCCGAACATTAGATCATTGATGGATGGCAACGACATCTGGCGTTTCACTCCGCAAGTGTTCAGATAGAGAAGGTCAGGATCTACCGCTTTGAATGAGATGAGAAATCCGCGCGAAGGACAGGCGCTTTCCTGGAACCGAAGAGAATTTCTGCGCAGCGTCACCGGGGCTAGCGCGGGCGCGGCATTGTTCAGCATGATGCCACTGAGAGCTCTGGCGCGGCCCGGCGTCAAGAAAGTAGTTGTCGTGACCTTCGGGGGCGGTGCGCGCGACGAGGAAACATTCATGCCGGACGGGCAGGAGAACATTCCTCATCTGTTGAATGAACTCATACCGCAAGCAAGCTTCTTCACGCAAGTAGTGAACCGCGGCATTCTGGGGCACTATGTGGCGACCGCAAGCCTTGCGACTGGCGTGTACGAAACCTTCAACAATTTCGCAGCGGTTCCACCGAACAATCCGACTGTGTTCGAGTATTTCCGAAAGGATCTCGGCCGGCCGGCAAATGACGCCTGGGTTGTAGCGCCTAGCAACGGCTTCAATCGCATCGGCGAAAGCGCTCATAGACTGTATGGTGAAGGTCTCGGTGCGGGCGTGATATTGCCCAAGCGCCTCCTTTCGGCAGCACTGGAAGACACCGGCGAGTCGCAATACGAGCATCTGTTGCGCGACAACTACGAGACACCGCTCTATACGCCCAAATTGGCAGGTAACCGCATCGAACTTCACCAAATGGCCACGCTTCTGAAGATCTCTGTTTCGGACTTTGCGGCGCACGCGCGGAATCTTTCGAGTCCCGATGAGCTATCTGTATATATCGCGCGGCAGTTGATGCGGCAGCTAGCGCCGAGTTTGCTATGGATCACGCTGCACGATATCGACATCGCCCATTCCGGCACTTACTCGCTCTATATCGAAGCCATTCAGCGCTGCGATCGTCTTTGCGCTGAGATATGGAAGACGGTGCAGAGCGAACCGGAGTATGCAGGCAAGACGAGTATGTTCATCCTCCCCGATTTTGGCCGTGACTCCGATACCGACCCGGGTGGCAACGGATTCCAACATCACCGCACGGGTGACACTCTTTCGCGCACGACATGGATGATGGCTCTCGGCCCTGGAATTCGTCAAAACACGGTGATTGACCGGCCGTTGCAATCGATCGATTTGGTTCCGACTATCGGCTCATTATTAGGATTCTCGCCGCGGTTCTCGAACGGGCAGCCAGTGATGGAGATTGCGTAATTGTGCGGCCGTCAACGCTAGACGCGGAACATTTTGGGCAGTATCCGCCTTTGGCACGCCAAGTTGCAGTTGCGAATATCGTGCTGCTTAGAGAGATGCCGCTCGCGTTCGTGCCTCTTCTGCTGCGCGAACTGATCAGGTACGACTGGAACTTTCCGGCTGAGCGCGCGGAAATGGACGCACAGTTCAAATATCTCTCCGCTCTATCGCAGGAGCAACGCGCGGCGGAATTCCGGCCCTTTGCGCAATTGCGACTCACCACGGAACTGGAAGAACTGGATTGGGTAAATGACCCCACTGGATTTTCAGAGCGGCTTAGCGCTTACCTTTGGACGTCGCACCAGATGGACGCCTTTCGGGCTGCTTCGGTGGACTACGTTGACAAGCTGCATGCAGCGACTCCGCAGCGGGAATTGCCCGTTTATCGAATGAGCATAGTCATCGTTGGCGAAGGCGTGGCCGAGAACGCGCGTCCCCTGTTCCGTAAATTACGACCGCACGGTGTGTACTTCACGAATGTAGATGTCGCGAACGGTCGTGCCATGCTGCTGGATACTTTGCGCCAACGTGCGGACCGTTATCCCACGCCCTTCGGCCACTGGTATATCGACGGCGCGAAGAACGTAGCGGAGCCGGGCATCACGGCTGTGGGCTACAGCGCGCTGGCTGAAGTTCGCTCCCGCTTGGTAGCAAGAATGCGGGAAGTAATGCAGCCGGGCAACGGCGGACCAGAGTATTTGCGAACACTGCTAGCTCGCATGGGTCCTGAGGATTTCGGGCTCGATGGACGCGGCGACGCTGCTGTCCTGAATCGATTCCAAGTGAGCGTGCTGACCGAGGGATCGGGAACACAGCTCTTCAGCACTACGTTTGTGCAGTGGTCCGCACGAGAAGCCTTACGCCGTGCCCAACCGCTTACATTATTGGCCCGATTCGCGCCGCGGCAGCATGAGCAGTCGATGCGCGAATTGCTGGCGGGAGTACAGGAGCAGCCGCTGCCGGATCCAATCGGCTCATTAGTAGACGCAGATATGGGTGCTTACTACACTTGGATCAACCAACAGCGTTTAGCAGGAGCGGACCAGTCTCGATTTCTGGTTTGGTTTGAGAATCACGGGGAAGTTCTGGCTATCGCGCCGAATCTGAAGCCCGGCACTACGGAAGCGAAACGCGTGAATATGGAGTCGATCTTACAAACCATCACATAAAGCAGAGTTCAACTTATCTGAACTGCGCGACCAGAGTTACAACGGATCGTGCGGGAATATCTATCTGGTTGCCCGGAGGAACCGCGGCTAACTGCTTGAGCTCATAACCGGGAGTATCTGAAGTAACGTATGGAGTAATGGACTCCAGTGTCCACTGCTGCCGGCCTAAGTGGAAACTAAGCTGACGTGGTTGCGGCGTTGAACTCATGTTCACATAAACAACCACAACCTGCCGCTTCTCATCATTCTTATATGCCGATCCCATGATAGAGTCGATAGCTTGACCTTGAACTGTCATATCGACACGGTGCATGCCAGGACGCACAAATCGGCTGTAATTTCCTAAAGCCCAGAGCATCCGGGCCGGGTAAATCGATTCGGGATCGCCTGCCTTTTTCCAGTCTGTGTAAATGAGACCATCTTTGAAGTCGACGCCGGAAACTGCCGTCCACCATTGCCAAGCCGAAACTCCAGTAACGCTCAGGTCCAAATGAATGATGCGCGCGATATCGAGGGCAGTGTTCATGCTCAGGTCACGGCCTGCGCCGCCCTTTCCCTCGCTTCCTGTGAGGATGCAGTACTCGCTCATCCAGAGCTTGCATCCCGGATATTGCCCGATCTTTTCTCCCAGTTTCTTTCTATTTTCGACCAGCTCGCCCGCGACGCGATCCGAGCCATAGTCGTGGTAGCTAATCCGATCAGACATGATCGCCTTCAGCGTGGGATCTCCAAGAAAGGTGTCGATGTAATTGCCATAGGGCGCCTTCCACCTGGAGGTCGCTTTTGCGTTGAGCTGCCACATATCGCCAAGCGACCCGCTCTCAAGCGCCGCAATGTGCGTGGGTGAGTTGCGTCGGACTAACTCAGCATGTAAGGTCCGCAACATCCGCTTAATATCGTCGTTACTGGCACGGTTTCCCTCTTGGCTGTGTCCGGACCAATCCCATTGCGGCTCGTTCACCGGACTTACGTAATCGAAGGTAATGCGCTGGCTATCTTCCGGGTTAGTACGAAAGTGCTCAAGAATATCGACCAGGTACCGGGCATATTGCCCTTCGTAACCCGGCTTTAGGTTAGTTGTATCTTCGCCTTTATCGCAGAAAGTCATCCCGTTGCGAGTCATACGACCCGGCGGGCTGTTCACAAAGGCGAGGAACTGCGGAACACCTCGGGCTTTCGCGGCCTGCAGGAACCAACGCTCGCCGGCTTGCCGCGTCCAATCGTAACGCCCTTCCGCCACTTCAAAAGTTTCGGCTGTCCGCCAGGGATTAGATATTTGGGGATTTATGCCCGCCCCAATGTTGAACCGCCAGGAAGAAAGCCCGATTCCCCGTTCTTGAGAAAAGAGCAGATCGGCGACTTTGTTTCGATTCTCAATAGACCACATGCCTA
Source organism: Terriglobia bacterium (assembly GCA_963758445.1). Taxonomy (GTDB): domain Bacteria; phylum Acidobacteriota; class Terriglobia; order Bryobacterales; family Bryobacteraceae; genus Bog-105. Next base: position 759,952 of record CAVWVR010000012.1, on the reverse strand, counting down.
GCTTCTGCATGCTCCAGGCATCGGAAGCGGCGAAGTTGTCTATGACCTGGCGTTCCTGTCCGAGCTCAACTATGTCTCGAGGCGGTTGGCCCGGCAACGCCGCGGCGCTCAGTCCCGCAAAGGCGCTTTTTAGAAAGGATCTTCGTGTCGGCATCTCCTATGATGACTCTGAGCGAGTCGAGCATGACGACATCAAAAGGGATAGTACATCAGCGCGTGTCTTATTGCTCCACTGACCTTTCAGAAGCAGACTTGCTCTTGAGGCCCACGCCCAACGGCCTGATGTTTTGCCTTTTTGGCAAACACTCATTCAAACTGAGAAACCAACAAAGCAAAAACTCTTTGTTTGCAATAAGTCAAATGGTACGCCCGGTAGGATTCGAACCTACGACCTTTTGCTCCGGAGGCAAACGCTCTATCCAGACTGAGCTACGGGCGCATTTGCAGGAGACAATCTACTTTTTCGCTAACACCACGTGAGCGGAGCCGGTGTTCGCTCGGGCGGAAGAAGAACCTCCTGCCAACAACTCTTCAATGTGCTGCCGGAGGTTCTCTTCCTTCATTAAACTGTCCCAAGTCGCATCTTCGCGCTCCGGCGTCTGGTATCGAATCATTCCCTTGCGATCAATCAACACCTGCTGCGGCACCACGAAGTATGCGTTCGTCCAACCCATGAAGGAGATCATCTGGTCTCTCAGCACCCAGCCTACGGGGAAGTTGACTTGGAAGTCCTTTGAAAAATTCTCCACCAGCAAATCGGCATTATCATTCACCGCGACATCGATGGCCTGGAAGCCCCGCGGCCCAAACTCGCGCTGAAACTTCTCCATCAGCTTCGTAGCGGCCTGGCAGTGCGGACAGGTTGTGAAGATAAACTCCACGGACACAACCTTGCCACGGTACTGGCTCAGCAATTTGCTTCCCTGTCCCGGAACCGTGAATGCAAGCTCCGGAGCTTTACGCGGTTGTTGTTCCTGCGCAAATAGCTGCGCGCCCGCTAAACAGGCGACCGCGGCAGCCACGGCCAAAAATCTTTTCACAGAGGATCTCCACCTAAAAGTTTAGCTTAAAACGGAGGCGCAGCGGACCGAAAACGCAACACCGGCCGACCATGGATGGCGGTTTCGAATACTACCTTTACCGGGCTCTTCGTGTTCAACGAGTCCTGCAGACGGCGCCATTCGGCCGCATCGCTTAGTCCTTCCACGCTCGTCACGTCGACACCATTCAGTCGGGTGACGAAATATCCGTTATCCCCTGTGCCTGCCGCCAGGCTGTCGTTTTCAATGGTCCAGTCACAGTGCTTCCATTTCGCTTTGAGGATTTTTCGATAGGCGTGAAAGAAGCGGTCCGCCTGTTCGGCTGAGTCCCACTCCGACGCATACTCCAGCAGCGGCCTCTGATCTTTGCCGAACGTAAGAACTTCAAACCGTCCACCGCGCAGGTGTGGCGACAAACTGGCCGACAGATCCGCGCTTTGGTACTGCCGCAGCAGCATCTTATGGTCAAACTCCCCCACCGTACCCTCCGTCATCTCTTTGCCTTGGTCCTGGGCGCTCACCGTGGGCAACGCCGGTTTGGCCGGCATGATATGCGCAAAGTAACGTTCCGGGTGAATGATCTGGGAACTGTCTACAGGTGGGTCGTTAAATACCGCACTGAATGACTTCTGGCCTAATTTCTTGTAGACCGCCGCAAAAAAAAGCGTTCCCTCCGAATACGGGAACAGCAGCGATTGTTGTATATAGAGCGGTGACGACTTCAATACCGGAAAATCGTCCATCGATCCTTCGCCCGAATCCGCCACGTCTTTCAGCATTTCTAGCGGTGGCAGCGGAGCTTTGCCCGACGCCTTCAATTCATACGCCAGCATGAGCCAACAAGCTTGGCCCTCCACGACCGCCGTGCGCGCAAGATCTTCGTCATCCGTCGACGAATTTTCGTCCATGAACTTCCCCAGGTCGAAATGCTGGTCTGCCAGGGCGTGTGACAACTCGTGCGCCAGAGTGGTAGTTTCCTCGATGCCGGAAGCGTCCTGTAGCAGGTAAAGCTTCTTGTTGTCGTAGTCGTAAAAAGCCGCGGCCTGTTCCGTAAGCAGGTCGATTGTCGACTTTTTAAGATCGAAATCTTGCGGAACCAGCCCGAACATTTTGAGCGATACTTCGTCCGCATAAATCTCCTCCGGATGAAGTGTTTTTTTGATGCGTTTGGAGATAAATTGCCTGAGCTGCCGCTTATTCATCCATCCATAAGGAACGGGATGCTTCTCCGGCAGTCCCGTGATCTCCGACAGGGTGTTCACGATGCCATTAATGTGGTCGAAAACCGCGTTCTTGTTGCTCTTCGGGCGAGCGAATAAAAGCGCCGATGCGGTAAGTGAGACGACGACAACTAAGCTACGGCGAGAGATCATCTAGGATGGAACGGCTAGTTCTAGCCTAACGAACAGCTTGCAAATCAAGTGCCAGTCCGCTTAGGGTAGCGAGGCAACCAGCGCGCGCACTCCGCTCCAGAGAATTTCGACGCCGATGCAAACAAGTACGAAGGAAGTGAGGCGTACTATGACATTCATCGCCGTCTGTCCGACAAAACGGGCGATGCTTTCCGCGAATCGATAGCTCAAATACACGGTCGCCGCCAGCAGCGCGGGCCCGATGATGGCAGCCAGCAGACGCAGCAAACTCCCTTCATGATGGTTCTGGTCGGCGCCCAAAGTAATCGCCACGGAGATCGATCCCGGCCCCACCGTCAACGGCAGCGTCAAAGGATAGAAGGCCCGGTTGGAGATGTCCTCTTTGGTGACTTTCCTCGCCGTACTTGCCCGCGCTTCCTCTGGTTCGCGGTGCAGCAAAGTCCACCCTGTCGAGATCACAACCAAACCGCCGCCAACCTGCACCACAGGAATCGAGATTCCGAAGAAGTTCAAAATATGCGTGCCAACCAGCATCGAAACGGTTAAAAGCCAGAAACTGTAGAGCGCAATCTTCCACGCCAGGACAGAGCGAGCCTCACTGGAATAACCGGGTGTCAGGCTCAAAAAGATTGGTGTATTCCCAATCGGATTCACAATCGGGAAAAGCGCGCTCAAGATAACAACGCAACTTTTCAGCAACTGCAACAACGCTGCTAATGGCATGAAAACTACAGAATAAGCTGCGTGATGCTGCTTTGCCGGCGATGTTATTCTGAAATCGCTCCCTCCCCGCCTCTCTCCATGGATTTCCTTGCAGGTCTAAATCCGCAACAACGCGAAGCCGTTCAGCACGTCGAAGGACCGCTGTTGTTGCTCGCAGGCGCCGGTAGCGGCAAAACGCGCGTCATCACTCATCGCATCGCGCATCTGATTGAGAATCAGCATGTCCCTGGACCTGCCGTTTTAGCTGTCACGTTCACGAATAAAGCGGCCGACGAGATGCGCCAGCGCGTTCTGAGCCTGCTTAGCAATACAACTACATCCAGTACTCCGTTCCTATCGACGTTCCATTCATTCTGTGTGCGCATGCTGCGGCGCGACGGAGCTTCGCTGGCCGATATTCGCGAAGGCTTCACGCGCCAGTTCACCATCTACGACGATGACGATCAGCTTGCGTTGATGAAGTCAATCTACAAGCAGCTTGGACTGGATGAAAAGTTCATGCAGTACCGCGCCACATTGTCGCGGATCAGTCACGCCAAGAGCCACAATGAGACTCCGCAGGACTGGTACAAGGCCGCAACCGATCCCAAGCTGACGCGGCTCGCCAAGATCTACGAACTCTATGAGGAGCGCTTGCGTCAGGCGAACGCGCTCGATTTCGACGATCTGCTGCTCGAATCGGTTCACCTGCTGCGCCACGACGAAGTCCTGCGCAGTCTCTACAACCGCCGCTATGAATTTGTGATGATCGATGAGTATCAGGACACGAATCGCAGCCAGTATGAGCTGATGCGCCTGCTGACGCAAGTGCGCCATAACGTCGCAGTTGTCGGTGACGAGGATCAATCCATCTATGGCTGGCGCGGAGCGGATATCAGAAACATTCTGGATTTCGAACGCGATTATCCGGAAGCGGTTGTCATTCGCCTGGAGCAGAATTATCGCTCGACCAAGAACATATTGGAAGCAGCCAGCGCGGTCGTTGCCAATAACAAAGAGCGCAAGGGCAAGTGGCTATGGACGGATTCCGATTCAGGTCCGAAGATTGGGTACTACGAGGCTCCCGATGGCGAGAACGAAGCGCTCTTTATCGCCGACACGATTGAGAAGTTACTCGGCCGCAATCCGCTCGAGAGAGTCGCTGTCCTCTACCGCACAAATTTCCAGTCGCGACAAATAGAAGAAGCTCTGCGCCGCTACGGCCGCAAGTACCTGGTGGTTGGCGGGTTTAGTTTCTATCAGCGGGCAGAAGTCAAAGATTTGCTTGCCTATCTAAAAGTCCTGCTGAGCCCGCAAGATTCGATTGGACTTTTGCGCATTATCAACACGCCCGCGCGCGGAATCGGTCGTGGCACGGTTGAGCAGATCGAGCGCTACGCGCTGGAGAACGGGATCAGCCTTTGGAATGCGCTCCCGCGCCTGTTGGAAGCGAAGCTTTTCCCGGCGCGCGCCGAATCGGCCATTAAAGGTTTTCTTGCGCTGATGAACAATTTGCGCGAAGCCGCAAACTCCAAGCCCGTTCCGGAAGTTCTGCGCGAGATTCTCGATAAGACCGGCTACCAAATGATGCTCAAAGCCGACATTTCGCAGGATTCGGAATCGCGCCTGGGCAATCTCGAAGAACTGGTGAATGCGGCTGCGGAAGCGGCGGAGCGCGGCGAGACGGCAGCGGAATTTCTCGACCATGCGGCATTGGTTTCGGACGCTGATTCAGTGGACCAGAAGGCGGCCGTTTCACTGCTCACCATGCACAACGCTAAGGGACTGGAATTCCCAAACGTGTTCATCGCGGGATTGGAAGAGGGAATCTTCCCGCATAGCCGGTCTTCCGCTTCCGAACCCGCAATGGAAGAGGAACGGCGCCTTTGCTATGTGGGAATGACTCGGGCAGAAAAGCGTCTGTATCTGACCTGGGCGCGCTACCGGCGCAAATACGGAAACTCGCAGCCTGAAGTGTGCCTGCCATCGCGCTTTCTGAACGAAGTTCCGCCGAGCCTGCGTGAAAGACTATCCCCCGAACGCGATCATTACCGGCAAGAGGTGGATCTCTTTGCCGAACAGTCGGATGTGCGTGAATCGGTAAAGAAGAATCTCTACACTGGCCGAACTTACAATTCCGTAGAGAACATTGCGCAGTTCTTCTCTGAGCGGGGAATGCCGCCGCCGTCCGGACTCACCAGGCGTCCGCCATCCAATCCTCCGGCGGCCGCAAACAATGGAAGTAGCCGCGAAGAACCGCGATCAGCCGCGCCAGTCCCGGCGCCGCCTCAGCCGGCGAACCCGCCGCCCCAAGCCACTAATTACCGCGCAGCCGTTGTACGGAAACCGATTGGAATCGTAGCCGGCGCCGTCATCAAACACCCGGTCTATGGCCGCGGCACTGTTCTTCGACGCGAAGGCGACGGCGAGGATGCGAAACTAACTATTAGTTTCCCCGGTCACGGGCTAAAGAAAATCGTAGAAAAGTACGCAGGAATCAAAATCGACGAATGAACACAAAGCACGTTGAAGATAAGACAGAACGCAAGAAGCTGAAGCGCACCGCGCGAAAGAAGGCAGCGCCCAAGGCGAAGCGTGCAGCCGGGGTCGCGCGTGGGTCCAATAAACGTAAAGTCAAGAAATTGATCAAGGGCCAGCGTAAACGCTAGCGGCTGACACCGGCGTGCGGCATCGCTTCAAGCATCTAAGCGCGCCCCGCGCCGGTATGTACCTCGCGAATGGTCAACCCTGGCGTCGCCAGCCGGAATCCGACGCGTTCCATCGCACTCTGAACATATTCGTTCTTCATGAACCAGCGCCAGACATCGCCGGTCAATAAGTTCGAAATACTCAACAGCGAAATTCCAACGTCGATTCCCACCACGTCCTGGTTCACCCATAGACTGCGATCTTTCCAGTTCGGATTGAACGCATCGGTGAACCCGTAGCGCTGGTAAATTTTGTCTCCGTAAACGTTGCGCATCTCGCGCAGCACCGGCAGGCAAATCTCGTGCGCGAACATGAGCGATCCCGCAGCCGCGCACGGCACCAGCGTTCCATTGATAGGACCGGCATAGGGCGGCCCTCCCCAAACAACATAACCGCTGGGACTATCGGATGCCGTGATACCCCACATGTTCGAAGCGTAGTTGGAATACTGGGATTGCAGGCTGATGCAGAAATCGCGGTGCGCGTAAGTGGCTATGATCGAATTTCTGAAGTAATTCAGGTAAGACGGATCGCCATCCTGCTGATGCCGGTAATCCACCCACGCATGCGAAAACTGATGCGTGAACAGCGGCCCTCCGCTAACGAACGTCCATTGGTCATACTGAACTTGAGGCCGAAGCCACGCATACCAGCTATCCGGCGGAATGGCATGCCGCGCCGACCCGATCGCCAAAAGGTAAAGCACCGAGGCTTCGCAATAAGCGCTCCAGCGCGCGCTCAAGAACCCTGACCCCGGGCGCACTCCCATGGACAGAAGCAAGGGATTACCAGCCAGCATCCAGGGAAAATCCACCCGGTCGAAAATCTGTCTCGCCAACGTATGAATCTCTTTATCGTTGGAGAAATATCCGGAGGCACTAAGCGCTCCGCACAGGAAAAACGCAGTGTCGATGCTGGATATCTCGGAGCCAAGCCGGCGTGCGCCGGTCCTGGCATCCAGGAAATGGTAATACCAGCCGTGATCGTGAAACGCGTTTGCCCAGAAATAGCGAAGAGTCGTGACAACACGCGCCCGAACCTGATCATGCGGCAGCCACCCACGGCTCGCGGCAATGCACAATGCGGTCAGCCCAAAACCTGTGGCCGCGGAGCTACCAACGTTGTCGCCGGAACGCGCTCCATCGTTTCTGGCACGATCCATCACGATGCCGGTACGCGGATCGGCCTGTTCCCAGAAATAGCGCACGCAACGGTGCGCAAAGTCCTCCAGGAACACGCGGTCTTCCGCCTTCAGCGGTTGCGTGGCCTCGGAAGGCGCAGTCGCCCCCAGACCTCTTTGCGCAACCAAGGCAGCCCCGGCGCCCGATAAAAGGAACGCGCGGCGCGTGAATTGAGATACACTCCGTCTCACTGCTGACGCCCCGCTCGCAACTAAGGGGACGAGATCCCTCCCACTTAGTTGGACGCGGAAAACGCATCAGGCGTTTGCACTGTTAACGACAACGGGTCTGTCTAGAAGGTGAATCGAGCTTGCAATTGGACCGAGCGCCCCGCCAGCGCACCGCTCGGTCGACCGAAGTTTGCGTTTTCCACAAGCGTGTCCTGATCCCCAAAATGGAACGGTGTTAAGTTCAACTGGTTAAATACGTTAAACGCCTGCATCATCAGTTGAAGTCCAGCCACATCATTGATGAACGGCAGCCCGAACTTCTTCGACAGAGTAGCGTCCGTCGAGAAGAACCCTGGTCCACGGAACGAATTGCGCCCGATTCCAGGAGGCCCCGGCGTAGCGATGTTGAAGTACGTCGTTCCTACAATTGGTGCGCTCTGATTTGTTCCGCCAAACTCGCACCCGTTCATAAAGCAGGTGTTCGAATTCGTATTCGGATTGGCGTTAAGGAAATATTGAGATGGTCGCGTAGGCCTGATTGTCGCGGAACTAGTGAAGGCTGCCAGTGATGCCTGTTGGCCCGTGACTGGCGTCCAGGGGAATCCCGAATAGGCCGTGACGATCCCGCCCAACTGCCAGCCTCCCAGCACGGAATGTAGTAGACCCTTACTGTGCGGGAAAATGGGTAATGTCCACAGCCCGCTCGCTACGAAGCGATTCGTGGAATCGTAATCCGAAGGCCCGTATTCATCCGTTTGCGCATGTACCGGGTCGGTTTGATTAGTCACTCCCCCGGGGCCTTCCGCAGAGAGCATGTCGATGCTCTTGCTCCAGGTGTAGGTTGCATCAAACGAGAACCCCTGCGAGAACGTCTTCGCAATCCGAACATTCATCGCATTGTAGGAGGCATTCACATCCGGCGTGGGCATATAGGCGGCATAGAAATAGGTGCCTTGATTATTCAGGACCGTCGGATACAGGAAGTTCTGGTCCACGAGACGAATCAAATGCCGGCTTACCGCACCCTGATAACCGACGGTTAATGAGATGTTCTTGGCTATTTGGGTCTGGGTCTCCAACGAATATATGTCAGTGTAGGCATCTGGTGTGTTAGGCCAAGCTCCGTAAACTTCGATGGCAGGCGGTGTGCCGCCACCGATCGCGTTGGGTGTCCCTGTGGTCGGATTCACGCCCGTTGCCAACGCAGGATTAGCCGGATAGCTATTCGGCGCGCTGCTACTGCCCGTTGCGAATAAAATTTGCCCCCCCGCGTAAGGAGTTGCAAAGCTATATGGCGCCGGAGCGGTACCGCAGCAAAGATTGTAGTTGTAGTAATTTGGGTTGTCTTCCCGGCTGTTCGCGAAGATATTATCGTTTTGCCGGTTGTACAGAATGCCGAATCCGCCGCGAACAACGAACTTCTCGTGCGCCGCCGTAGGCGCATAGGCAAACCCGATTCGAGGCTCAAAATCCTTCCAATTCGAATTCCAAAGCTGACTAACCGGCCGTACAGCCGCGTCCACCAGCGGATAGGGTCCGTTTACTCCCAAGAAAATGTTGTCCAGTTGGTTGCGCGCCTCGCTTAAAGGCGAGAAATACTCCCAACGCAACCCAAGGTTTACGGTCAAGCTAGGGGTGACGTGCCAGTCGTCTTGTACGAATACGCCTGCCAGCTTGTCGCGAAAATAGCGGGCTGCATTCGGTGGCCCACCCGTGTTGGCATTCGCATAAATCGATTCAAAAATCGGCGCGCCGTTAGCCAGGTTCCACAGGCCGGAGAACGAGTACAGAGGACGTGCTCCGCCAATCAGATTGTCGTTATCCTGCTCCCAACGGAACTCGCCACCAAAGCGAAGCGTGTGATTGCCCCAAACTTTGGTGACGGTATCGCGCACCTCATAGGTGTTCTGCGCCAGGATAGCAGGCGTGTCGGGGCTTGCCAGGACACCGGCCACTTGCAGGTTTCCGGTGGGATAGGACTCCACTTGAATTTGCGGTATCCCAAAATTCGTGCCCGCGTTATCGGTAATTTGGTTATCCGCGAACCGCGTAAAGTTGCCGCGCAGTTCGTTAATCACGGTCGAGCTAATATTTCGAATGTATCCCAGCGTGACAGCCGTATTGGTCGGCTTCTGGTAGACGTCTGACGACGGCGTCACCGATCCCGCCGAAACAGAATTCAAATGAGTGATATAGAACGAGCCGAAGATCGTATCTTTTGAACTCATGTCGTAATCGAAACGTGCGTTGAATTGATTCCCCACCTGTTCAGAAGGAATGTAATACTCCACGTCTTGAATATCGGGAATGCCGTCGAATCCCCCTCCGTTTGAGAGAGCGGCGGGAGAGATAGGGTAGTACGGGGTGTTCGCAACGCCCGGGCCCAGGTGATCCAAGGTCCAGACCGCCAGGCACGTCTCGGCACGTCGTCGCCGCGTTAGATCTAAATAAACCCGCGCAAGTCGTAGACGGTCCGCCAAGCACCCCCAATATGCGGGGATTCGCATTGGCAGTCTGGAATATCTTCGCCACGGCGCTGCCCGGCCGGTCCGCGGTCACCAGATTCCGGTATTGTGGCGTAGTAACCCAAGCCTGGCCATAAGAGGTGTTCCTGTTCTTCAGGCCCTGGTACGACGCGAAAAAGAACAGCTTGTTCTTGATGATGGGACCACCTAAGCTGCCGCCATACTGGCGGAAATTCAGCTGCACTCGGACCGGCGGCGCATTGCTTGGTCCGCCCCACTTGTTGTAAGCGTTGAAGTTCGGATCCTGATACAAAAATATGCCGCTGCCGTGCAATGTGTTAGTTCCGGATTTGGTCGTGGTCTTGATGTGAGCGCCACTACCGCGTCCATCGCCCGCATCGTAATCGGCGGCAACAACGGTGATATCCTGCACGGACTCGGAATTCGGCGTCACAACCGCCGCTCCGCCCCATCCCAAGCTATTCACGTTCACATTGTCGATATAGAAAACATTCTGCTCCACGCGCTGCCCCGATGAACTCACCTGGACCTGATTTTCCGTTTGGAAAATGCCGGCATTCGATTGGCCAGGCCCCGTTGTACTTCCAAGAAATACCGCCTGACCGTTGCCGCTACGGGCGCCCGTTCCGGAGATGCCTGGCATCGTCCGAATCAGCTCGTAAGGATCGAGTCCCGCAGTCGGCAATGTCTCAACGGCTTCAGCACTGACCGTCCCGCTGACGCTGGCATCTGCCGTTTGCAGCGTCGGAACCGCAGACGCGGTCACCGTCACGGTGGACTGTATATTGCCGGGCTGCAAAGTGGCGTTAGCGGTTTGTGCCACATCGGCCGCTAGCTCAACATCCGTGATATTGGAACTCTGGAAACTCGGGGCGCTTACAGTCAGCGTGTAAGTGCCAGCGGGCAATTGATTAAATCGATAAAAGCCCTGATCGTTTGCTGTCGCGCTCTGAGTGGCATTAGTACCGTTGTTCTTCAGTGTGACCTGGGCACCGGGGATAACACCGCCGGTGGGGTCGCTAATGACACCTTGCAGACTCGCGTTTAACTGAGCGAAAAGCGGAAATGAAAGGAGACCTGTGAGGACGGCGACATAGCACGCCTTTGATCGAAGCAACATATCCACATAGACACAAATTCTAACCCCCAAAGCCCCTCGTAAAACTCCTAGCATAGGGCCCCCGTCAATAGGGTGCCGTATACTGACCGCATTACGAATGAACCAACTGCTGAAGACCAAGGACATTGACGAGCTCGTCGAAGCAAGCAACGTCGAAGGCAAGCAATTAAGGCGTTCGCTCGGGCCTTGGAGCCTTATCGCTTTCGGCATCGGGGCAGTAATTGGCGGCGGTATCTTTACGGTCACTGGAACTGCCGCCGCCGGTCAGCACATGCAAGTGCCATCCATTTTGAACGCCCCGGTTCTCGATCTCCTGATGCACGGAGGCGCCGCGGCATCCGTAATTGGCCGCCCCGGAGCTGGCCCCGGCTTAACTCTATCGTTCATTCTGGTCGCGCTCACTTGTGGCTTCGCAGCGCTCTGTTACGCCGAGCTAGCGTCCATGATTCCCATTGCCGGCAGCGCGTACACCTACGCGTACACCACCCTGGGCGAGATCTTCGCTTGGATCATCGGTTGGGACCTGATCCTCGAATACGCAGTCTCGAACATGTCCGTTGCGGTTGGCTTCTCCGCCTACTTCAACGTCATGTGCGACTACCTCTTTGGCGTTCACCTCCCGAAATATCTATCCGAACCCGCGATTCTTGAAGGTCACCTCACCGGCAGTTGGTTCAACATCCCGTCTTTTCTCATCGTGATGGTGCTGAGCTGGATTCTGGTCCGCGGCGTAAAAGAGAGCGCAGGCGCGAATAACGTCATGGTCATTATTAAGATCGCGGCCGTCCTGCTTTTTGTCTTCGGCGCCGCTCACGCCGTGCAGGCATCGAACCTGCACCCATTCTTGCCAAACGGCTTTGGCGGCGTCATGAGCGGCGCTGCCATCGTGTTCTTCACCTTCATTGGCTTCGACTCCGTCTCCACCGCGGCCGAAGAATGCAAGCAGCCGCAACGAAACATGCCCATCGGAATCATTGGCACCCTCATCATTTGCGGCTTGCTTTATACATCGGTAGCATTTGTGCTGACCGGTATAGTCAACTGGAAAACTCTGGACAATGCATCTCCGGTGGCAAACGCTTTGGCCGCTATCGGAATGAACCGGCTCCGCTTCACGGTTACGGTTGGCGCGCTGCTTGGCATGTTGTCGTCGTTGCTTGTCTATCAATACGGCCAGGCCCGCATCTGGTTCGCAATGTCGCGCGACCGCTTGCTTCCCGGCGTCTTCTCACGCGTTCATAAGAAGTACCAGACGCCGAATGTCAGCACCTGGGTCGCGGGTTTTGCAGTGGGCATCCCGGCAGGTATCTGGGACATCGGCACCTTTGCCGATCTCTCCAACATCGGGACGCTGTTCGCCTTCATCATCGTGTCCGCCGGCGTAGTGATTCTGCGGCGGTCGCAGCCCGACCGCAGGCGTTCGTTCAAAGTGCCGTTTTCTCCCGTCACTCCGGCCATCTCCACCGTTTGCTGCCTGGCCCTGATGTTGGGATTGCCGCTAGAAACCTGGATTCGTTTCGTCTTGTGGCTCGCAATCGGCCTGGTGATCTACTTCCTATACAGCCGCACGCGCAGCCCGCTGCACAAACGATTTTAGGACGGAAACCCATAGACAATGCGCTTCCACTCAACTTTGGGCTTCTGGAAATTAACCAGAAGACAAACCGCGCGGCCAGAGGCTTTCAGATAGTTCAGGCATTGCGCAGTATGCTCATTTGCCAGTCGCTCGACACATTTCAACTCGATCACAAGCGTATCTTCGACGAGGATATCGGCAAAGTAATCGCCGATCGATTGCCCCTTGTAAATTACCGGAAACGAAGCCTGCGGAATAGCCCGGATGCCCCGAAGACCAAGCTCTTTGAGCAGCGCACGCTCGTACACTTTCTCCAGAAACCCCGCGCCCAGTGTATTAGAAACCTCAAACACGGCCCCAAGCACCTGCTCCGTCAACGAATTCAATCCGTGTTCATCCGTGTTCATCTGCGGCCATATACATAGCGATCTACCACCCCTGCCAAACCAACGCCGGAAACGTGGACAACTTCCGAAACCCCATCGATTCGTAAAGCCGGATCGCCTCCACATTCGAACACGTAACCGTCAAGCTCACCGTCGTGCAGCCGAGTTGAGCCAGCCGCTCCAGCGCCTGCCGCAACAATTCATATCCCAGACCCGCGCCGCGCAGTGCGGGCAGAACGCAAAGCTGAGTGATGTGACCCGAATCCGCCGCTACCATGCTCGCCAGGCACGCACCGCAGACCCGTCCTGTCCGTTCGTCAATCGCCAGCACCGATGCCGCAGGCGAGAACTGTCCGCAGCCCGGATACCGGATGATGTTCGTCAGAAACTGCCGCGCGCCCGGTATTGTTCGATACTGATCGTTGATGTCGCTGTCCACATGCCCCCGGTAAGCAGCGGAAACCAGGTGAGCGGCCTCTTCCTGATACCGTTCCGCCCAAAGAACGAAGCGCGTCCGCAATCCAGTCGCGGACGGCTGCAGCATCTGCGCCAGATCGTCCTGAATCACCATGAAGTACCGGTCATGCCGGGTCATGTAATTGGGGAATGCTGGCGCTAGCGACGCATCCTTTAAGAGCATCAGCTGCGATTCGATCCGCCGTATTCCCGGCGTACGCATCAGCCCTTGCACAACCGCCGTCAGCAGCGACGTCTCCATCGAAGAAGTATTGTGCTCCTGCCGAATGTAGAAATCGCCGATCAGCCCTTTGCGCGCTTCACAAACATAGTAGGAATAGCCGATCACTTCACGGTTGACCCGCAGAGCATATCCGTAAAGAGAATGCATCTGCAAGAAACGCCGCAGCAGATTGGCAGATGGCCGAAAGTCCCAGGCGAATCGCCGCTCCCAGACCAGAATCTCGTCATTCAGCAGCGGATCGACATCGGAAATTCCTAATTGCGAGAGCTCGACGATATCAACAAAAGGAGTATCCGCGAGCGCCGCCATCTGGCTGAATTATACGTGTACTGGCGCAGATCCGGTTTGCGCAAAGACCCCTGCGCCTGTAAGGAAACGGCCGATATTGCGGGCTGCCTCGCGCGTTCTTTCTTCGTCCTCAATCAGGCTGAAACGCACAAAGCCCTCGCCCATCGGGCCGAAGCCAATCCCCGGCGAAACCGCCACCCGCGCCTCGCGCATCATCTGCTTGGCAAATTCCAGGGAACCCATTTCGGCGAACGCCTCCGGAATGCGCGCCCACACGAACATCGAAGCTTTCGGCGGATCGATCGCCCAACCGGCATCTCGTAACTCGGCGATAAGAACGTCCCGGCGTCTTTCGGTAATGCGTGCGATTTGGCTGGGGGCATAATCGCATTCGGTGAGCGCCGTCACTGCCGCAATCTGGATAGGTTGGAAAATTCCGTAATCAAGGTAGCTCTTGATGCGCGTCAAAGCTGCAATCAAATGCCGGTTCCCAAGACAATAACCAACTCGCCACCCGGCCATGTTGAATGTCTTCGTCATCGAGTAGATTTCGACTGCATAGTCGGTCGCGCCGGGGATTTGCAGGATACTCGGCGGCCTGTATCCATCGAACGCTAGCTCCGCATACGCGAAATCGTGAACGATATACGTGCCGTGCTCGCGGGCTAGATCGACAATCTCCCGCATGTAATCCAGATCCACGCAAACTGTCGTCGGATTATGCGGGAACGAGATCAATATCATCTTCGGCTTCTTCGCCGAAGTGCGATAAAAATCCTTCAAGGCGGACAGAAACGTGGCCGCGTCGGGCATTGGCAGCATCTGGGCATCGCCTTCCGCCATCACCACGCCGAAGTAATGCAGCGGATAAGCGGGATTGGGCGAGACCACAATGTCTCCCGGCGCAATGGCTGCGTACAGCAAATGCGCCAGCGCGTCTTTCGCGCCCACCGTGACAATCGCCTCTGATTCGGGATCCAGGCTGACACCGTACTGCTCGCGGTAACGCGCAACAATCGCTTGCCGCAGAGCCGGGATCCCGCGCGAAACGCTGTAGCGGTGATTCAGCGGATTCTGCGCTGCCTTGATCAACGAATCCACAACCGGTTTCGGCGTAGCGCCGTCCGGATTGCCCATCCCCATATCGATGATGTCAATCCCCGCTGCACGTGCCTTGTCGCGCATATCGTTGATAACCGCGAAAACATAGGGTGGAAGCTTCTTGATCCGGTAGAATTCTTCGTTGCTCGGTAACGGCATTCGTCTCCAGTGTAACTAGGTGAGGATAGCCCTTTGGCGATACTAAATTGATGCCGAACTCTCGCCCGCCGCGCATTGTCGTTATTGGCAGCTTGAACGTTGACCTGACCACCGTCGTCGATCGAATGCCGGAACCCGGCGAAACCATCTTCGGGCGTGAATTTCACCTCGGATTCGGCGGCAAAGGAGGAAATCAGGCAGCAGCCGCTCGTTTATGCGGAGCCGATGTGTCAATGGTTGCGCGTGTGGGTGACGATCTGTTCGGGCCGGCGGCAATCCACAGCCTCAGCTCCATCGGTATCGATACCTCACATGTACTCACCACTCCGGGCGCATCTACCGGCGTCGCGCCCATCTTCATCGACAGTTCAGGACAGAATCGAATCCTGGTTGTCAAAGGAGCGAACGACCGGCTCACCCCGCAAGACGTCGACGCCGCGGTCGAATTGATAAGCGCCGCGGACATCCTCATTCTTCAGCTCGAAGTACCGCTTGAGACGGTCTATCACGCATTAGATGTCTCGCGCAGACACGGTACGCGCACTATCCTCAATCCAGCCCCGGCGCAGGCTCTCGACCTCAGTCGCTTAACCGAACTTGAATATTTAATACCTAATGAGAGTGAGGCCGAAGCTCTCACCGGCGTGTACATCAACACGATCGACGACGCTCGCACCTGCGCGTCGCGGCTGCTCGATATGGGTCTGCGCCAGGTTGTGATTACGCTGGGTGCTAACGGCGCGCTTCACGTTTCGGAAACAGGCGCTACGCACATTCCTGCCTTTGCAGTCACTCCTGTCGATACCAGCGGCGCCGGCGACGCGTTCATTGGCAGCTTCGCGTACTGTCTTGCGTCCGGCATGTCCGACGCGGAAGCCATCTCCCGCGCCAATCTCTACGCCGCCTTATCGACTCTGAAGCCAGGAACGCGCGCCGCATTCGCAAACTAGCGACGAATGGGACTTGGAGTGGCGCTCTAGTCATCCGTAATATGCGCGCGCAAGGAAGGCTGGTGGCGCAAAGCGAGGAGTCCTCCCAATTAGCGGGTCTGATTCTGCTCCTTGTTGATTTGCTTTTCTTCAATGGCATCGTGGGCCTTTTCGAGACCGCGCGCCACGCTAAGCAAGTCGGTGGCGTTCAGCCTGATTTTCTGGTTTATCCATTCGTTCCCATCGTTGTAGCCACGCTCGATAGAGACCGTTGGAAATTCGCCGTTCTTGCCGTTGTTGGTCCAGAGCTTTACCTTGGTGCCATGCCCGTTATCGGCAATCACCGTGGGCCGGGTTACGCGGTTTGCGAGATTGCGGGGTTCGCCGGATGCGACTTCAAGGGCCTGTGGCGTGAGCATCTCCATATATCAAAGTTGATAATCCGGGCGGAGTATAAGCAGCGTGTGCGACTAAGGATCTTCAGACACGGCGCTTAAGAATCCTACGATAATGAACAGAGGCGTCATGGCTACCGAATTCATAGGAATCCCAGAGCAGTTGATGCTGCAGGTGAAGGAAGCTGCTCAGCGCGAGGAAATCACGGTCGAAGAGCTTGTGCAGGACGCTTTGAAGCAAAGGCTAAATGACAAGGGATTCAGACGCCTGTTCGCCATCGGAGACCGCAACGCGAAGCGCACCGGCGCTCGGCCTGAAGATGTCGAGACGGAAATAGCCGCGCACCGCTCTGAACGTTCGCTGTAGTGCTGCGCGTTACCGCCGATACCAATATCATCGTTTCCGGCCTCAACTTTCCGGGAAATCCGAGGCGCATGCTCGCGGCTGCCGAAGCTGGCGCTATTCGGCTTTGCGTTTCTCCGGAAATCCTTGAAGAGGTTGCAGACGTGCTCCAGCGCGAGAAATTCGGCTGGGCCGCGGTGGATGCAAAAGAGGCAACCGGGTGGATTGCTCAGATTTCAGATGTCGCCGCGCCTACTCAGCCGGTCGATGTTATCAAGGACGACCCTTCCGATAACCGCATACTTGAGTGCGCCATGGCTGCGCCGTCCGATTACATTATCAGCGGCGACAAGCACTTACTCAGGCTCAAGAGCTTCGCGGGAAGGCCCATAATTCCGGTCGCTGATTTTCTCGCACTCGTGCAGGGTCGCGGGCGCTAGAAATATTCTCCCCCTCGACGACCTATGTGCGTGCCGCGCCTGCGCGCCGCTTCCATACTGGCCCTGCATCGCTCGGCAGTAAGCCGCCCGCTCGAATTGCGCCATTGCACTCATGAGGTGGAAGTAAAGTTCGCCGCTGGGGGTGGTAGTGCCGATGCTCTCCGATAAAGATTGGAAGCCGATGCGCTTTTCCCCGAACTCATGGATAATGCTCACAAGATGCTGCATGGAACGCCCCAGGCGATCTAAGCGCCACACGACTAACGTGTCGCCCGCTTGCAGTGCGCGCATTGCTTTATCGAGGGCGGGGCGTCGCGTCCGTGCGCCGGATACTCCGGCATCCTCATAGATGGTTCGCATCCCGGCGCGTTCAACGCGCCTTCTGCTGCCGCCGTCAGCCCGCAAAGAAGCGGTGTCTCTAAATCGCCTTCAACACCCGAAACGGCAACATAATAACTGCTCCGACCAGCCCCAACACCCCATGCACCGCGATTCCTAGTAATCGAAATGGTATTAGCAACAGCCACACGATCGGATACAGAAACAGCGCCGCCAGCGCCAGCGGCCAACAGAAAATAAACAGCAGGCAAAACAGTAGAAAAGCGATCATTCTCCGGTCACCAAATACCCATACGAAACAATTTGTTCACTTGTTCCCTTCGAGCTTTTGCTGCGCTTCCCGGAACGGCAGAGTCTTGGAGTTAGCAGCATTCCACTGCGGCGCCTTGGCGTCGTTCGCCATGTTCAGAAACCCCAGCGCCACCATTCGATCCACCCGCGCCATGTTGTCGTAATCGATCTTCTGCCACTCATCGCCGAGACCGTGGTAATCCGGATAATCGAAAGCAACGCACAGCGTTTCGGCCGGTACACCCAGCAAGGCAAAGGAAGCGTTGTCGCTGCCGGTGAAGTATGGATCACTGTCGGCTTTGTTCATGTAAACCTTAACCCCAAGCAACCGTCCCGCCGCTTCCAGGTATGTCGTCACGTCCGAATAGTCATAGCCCGTGAGACTGGCGGTATTGACCTGTGGACCCTCGGTAGAATCCGTCCGCCCCATTTGCTCCAGGTTCACGTCCGCAACAGTTTGCGCCAGCGGAATGCGCGGATGATGACTGTAGAATTGCGACCCCAGCAAACCGCGTTCTTCGCCGAAGAAAGTCATGAAGATCATCGATCTCTTCGGACGCGGTGTAACGCTCGCCATTGCCTTCGCAATCTCTATCACCGAAACAGTGCCGCTGCCATCGTCGTTCGCACCATTGAAGATACGATCATTGGGCGGATCATGCCTATGGTTGCCCATGCGTCCGGCCGTTTCCATTGTCCCGACATGATCGTAGTGAGCAGTCAGCATGACGTATGTATCCTTGAGCGTCGGATCTGATCCCGGCAAGATCCCGATCACGTTTTTCACCACAACGTTTTGATCTACCGGCGCTGGAATATTGACCGTCGATGCTTCTTGCCTCCGCTTTATCGCCCGCGTGATCGATCCATCTCTGCAGTTCGTCACTGGCAACCGTCAGGCTCGGCACTCGCTTCTCGCGTGCGCTCTCAGCTTCAATCAATCTTGCGCTTGGTTGACCGGCTCTCGTCTGATTGACGGTAATCTCAACCGCCGCTCCCGAATGAGCCACTGCCTCATCAAAGCCGTGAATCCTCTGGTACGCGTCCATACTGCGGCGTTCGCCCGGCCTAACTCCCGGTGCAACCACGGCCTTTCCCGCAAGGTCAACGCCCTTCAACAAAGCCGCGTCTTTCGTTTTAAAAACAACAACCGGCGCGTGCTCTACATTGACGGCAGCGCCTACGTCCGTAGCCGTGATGTTCTGCGCCGGAACAGTAGTGCTCTGCGAACCCTCCAGCAGCGTCATGTCCGATTGCATCGCGGGCATGCGCCGATCCACCATCTTTGCAATCTGAAAATAGTCTTGATCGCCGCCCGGCGTCAGCCCGGCAGCACGAAACTGCGCTGCAATGAACTCAGCCGCCACCTCCAATCCCGGCGACGGAGTATATCTGCCCTGCAGCACATCGGACGCTAAAAAAGACAGATCGCCTTTTAGATTCGCGGCCGATATGCCCTGCAGCGCCTCCTGACTTGACCCATAGGCGGTAAACACCAGCAGAGCCGCGACCGCAAGGGAGCGGTTACTAAGTCGCGTCATAACCAACGAACTTGTCGAGAATGACGTTTCCCTTGTATTCCATTTCCTGATGAATGCCAATCGAAGAGGAATAGTACGCAAAAGCCGTCGTCTCTTTCAACTGCGTAAAGAACTTCTCGGGCTCGGTCTTTGGCGCATGTTCCGCCGCCGCAATCGTCTTCAAAAGCTCCACCTGTTGCGCTTTGGAACTCTTCAGGAAAGGGCTCCCACTCATCTTTTGCGACAAGTCGTTGATCGCCGCCAGCCCTTTACGCCAGGACGTTTTATCTTCCGGGACGAAGGCTTCCGCAACAGTCTTATCAATGTACACAGCAACTCCTGCCGCATGTGCACCCGGCGAGTGATCGTCTGCTGGAATCACCAACTCGGTGAGCGTATCCAGCAACAGAAACTCATCTTTCGTGAAGTACAGCGGAGCGCCCGGTTCCGCAGCCGGAAGTTGCAGCGTCGCAAACGCACTCACGCCCAGAATCTTGAAAACATCGCGACGGTTCAGACGCAGATCCATGTCACACCTCCCCTTTCTTCATCTGATCAGCAAGGTAGTCGCAGGAGCGCCAGCACAAGGCCATGATGGTCCACGTCGGATTCTGGCAAGACGCGGAGACGAACGCGCTGCCGTCGACAACGAACAAGTTCTTCACGTCATGCGACTGCATGTATTGGTTCAGAACCGACGTCTTGGGATCGTTCCCCATCCGCGCAGTTCCCAATTCATGAATCGACCAGCCTTCCGGCAAAATCGACTTCGTCACCGACACAATCTCAAACCCAGCGGCATCGAACATCTCTCTGGCGCTCTCCGCCATGTCCGCTGCCATCTTCTTCTCGTTTTCGCCGAATCGGTAATTGAAGCGCAGCACCGGAACGCCCCACGCATCCTTCACGTTCGGATCGATATCGACAGCGTTCTCATAACGCGCCAGCACCTCCCCGAAAGCGCCCATGTTAACCGTCGCGCCCGCGTAATCGCGCACGTGTTTCTTGTACTCTTCACCGAATCCCGGGCTTGTGTAAGCCGTTCCCGGAATCATCCCCGTGCCGCTGCCGCCTTCGAAACCATAACCGCGCACAAAATCGGACTTCGTGTTCAGATTCCGGAAACGAGCGACGTAAAACCCTCCCGGCCGTCCATCATCCAGCGTGCGAGCTTTCCCGATCAAGTCCCTCTTCAACCCCGCCACCGACGGCCCCATCACGTGCTCGCAGAAATTGTGCCCGACATGCGTGCTCGAATTCCCGATTCCATTCGGATACAAACTCGATTTCGACAACAGCATCAATCGCGCCGATTCGAGTGTCGATGCTGCCAGGATCACCACCTTCGCCTTCACTTGGTAACTCTGGTGCGAGTCGCTGTCGAGAAACGATACGCCCGTCGCCTTCCCCGTGTCCTTATCAACTGTCACTTCGTACACGGTCGAGTTCGGGCGCATGGTCAGATTGCCGGTGTCCATCGCAGGCCGGATCAGCCCCGTCGGCGAATCGAATGCCGCATGTATATCGCAGCCGCCAACGTGCCGGTTGCAGGCCCCACGCCCATAGCAGCGGCTTCGGTATTTGTTGTGCTTCAGGCCATCCGTCGTCACGCCTGCGCGATACGGGGTGAGCACGCGGTCCATGCCCTTCAGCGTGTTCCGCAAATGCAACTCGGCGTCATTCAGTTTCACCGCGCGCTGAAATTTACTATCCGGCAGATACGGCAGATTCTCCGGATGCCCCGAAACACCCAGATATTCATCCACGCGGTCGTAATAGGGCTCGATGTCGGCGTAAGTAATGGGCCAGTCCTCGCCGTGTCCATCGCGCGACTTCGCTTTGAAATCGTAATCGGAAAGACGCAACGCGAGCCTGCCCCAGATCGTCGTCTTACCGCCCACCGTTCTCGCCCTCACCCACGCGTAACGAGTGCCCGTATATGGATTCTGTTTCTCATCCACAACAATCGTCTTCGTGTAGTCCGAGAATCCCCAGCCCTGCACGTAACTCTGCACCTTGGCATAGGGCGAGTTCTGGGCATAGGGCGGTTGCCGAATGTTGTACTCGTTCGTGCTCAGCGCGTGATGATCGGGCGGCATAGCTCCGCGGCGCGGGTGATCGTACGGCCACTGCATAGAGTGCAGAACCTTCCCCGTATCCTGGTTCTTGCCCGCTTCTAGCAGCAGCACCTTCATCCCATGTTGCGTAAGAACATGGGCCGCCATCCCGCCCGCCGCACCCGATCCCACGACGACTGCGTCGTAGGTTGTCTGAAGATCTACATCATTGAAGTTAGTCGCTGGAAATTGCAACAGCACAATTCACTCCTAAACCCTGAATTGTATGCCCTGCCTTCTTTTCAATGCTTAAAAGACAGCAGTGCGATATCATACCGCTCCAACGGAGGTCCCACATGTTTGGCTCACAGATCCTGGATGTCGCCATCGGAATAGTCATGCTGTTTCTCTTGCTCAGCCTCATTTGCTCTTCCATGAAGGAGGCATTCGAAACCGTTCTCAAGTACCGTGCAAAAGATTTGGAAAGCGGAATTAAGGAGATATTCCACGACCCGGCCATGCTGCCGAAGTTCTACAACCATCCGCTCGTATACCCGCTCTTCCTGGGAGCCTACAACCCGAAAGACAAAAGCAATTTGCCTTCCTATATCCCTGCGCAGACATTCGCGCTTGCACTTCTCGATCTATACAAACAAGAGCCGGACAATGCCTCTCTGAAACGGATTGTCTCGCCGCTCATTCTGACAGGCGAGAATGAGGCTCGCCGTACTCAACAAAACATCGAAGACTGGTACAACGGCTCCATGGATCGCGTCTCCGGCTGGTATAAGCGGCGTACGCAAAAAGTCATTGCCATTCTAGGATTTTCCATCGCGATCGCATTCAATGTGGATTGCGTTGCCATCGCGCGCTATCTGAATGTCACGCCGGCCGCCAGAGCCGCCCTCATAAATCAGGCAACCAACATCACTCCCGATACCAAAGGCGTCCAGGCATTTTCCACCGCTATCAGCGTCAGCGACATCCCGGTAGGTTGGGCGCTACATCAGGACGACATCGAAAAGACGATCGTCTGGCGCAAATTCCCCAGCGATCCGGCGGAGTGGTTTCTGAAAATTGCCGGGTTGCTCGCCACCGGCTTTGCCATTTCTCTGGGAGCACCCTTCTGGTTCGACGTTTTAAACAAATTTATGGTGGTTCGTTCTACCGTCAAGCCAGATGAAAAGAGCCCCAACGAGCCCAGCAAGTCCTGAACCGACAGAGCCGCGCTCGCCAACCGAGCCGCGCGCGCAAGCAAGCGGTACTAGGAAGGCTCAGCGCCCTCCGCCGAACGATGCGGAACAACGCGAACTACCTCGCCCTCTACCAGCGAATCCGGTGGATTCTCAACAATCGAGGCATTCTGAGAAAGTCCTGAAACCACCTCCACCGTATCGCCGAAATCGCGGCCAAGAATGACCGGCGCCAGAGACACCCGGTTGCCATTCACCACAATCGGAAGCCTCAACCCTTCCGATCGAAACAGCAGGGAGCTAGCCGGAACAATCAGCGTAACCTGATTGGATTTGATCTTGAAGTGCGCCTGTGTGTACGCACCTGGATAAAGCAATCCCGTGCTGTTCACCACGTCAATCTCGACATTCAGTGTGCGCGTTGCCGTATCCATCGAGTCCGCCGTGCGCACTAACGTGCCCGGGAAACGGCGCCCCGGCAATTCAGGCAAGGTCAAATCAGCCATGATGCCCGGTTTGGCGACGTGCGAATACTCCTGCGGCACCTCGACAAACACGCGCAACTTGTTAATCGCGGCGACATGAAACAGTTCTTTGGCACGGACCCGTTGTGGATCCGGTACCCGCATCCGCGCCCGCCTGAATAAGCTGACCAATATCCGTATTGCGCGCGGTCACCACGCCATCAAACGGCGCATACACCTTCTCGAAAGACACCAACTGCTCGAGGCGCGCGACATTCGCCTGTGCCGATTTCACGGTTGCGCTCTTGGCCGCGGCATCCTGCACCGCGTTATCCACATCCTGCTTCGAGACAGAATCCGATTTGAAAAGATCGGTATATCGGCTGGCTGTAATCTGTGCCAGTTTCAGATTGGCTTGGGCGGTATTCAGATCTTCGCGCGACTGCTGCAACTGCTGATCCACTTCCGGGCTTTCAATCACTGCCAGCAGTTGGCCCTGCTTCACGTGCGCGCCGATGTCGAAATACCAGCTCTTGAGATACCCGCTCGTCCGTGCGTATATCGGTGTGTCGATAAAGGCCTGAATGTTACCCGGCAGCACAACTTCTTCAGCCGGATTCCCTAGCTTCGGGTGAGTCACCGTGACCGCGGGTTCGGCCGAGATTTCCGTGCTGTGTCTAAGCGCTTGCCGTTGGCGCAGCCGTGGAATAATCCCACCCGCTATCACTAAAGCGGCCACCACCAGAACCAAAATGATTACGACGACGAATGCAAGGCGCTTCATCCCGCTCTACGCGCCTCTCCGTCTGCTATGCAGAAGCGCGAAGAAGCTGGGCACAAAGAACAGTGTTGCCACTGTCGCAAATAATAAGCCTCCAATGACCGCTCGACCCAGCGGCGCATTCTGTTCACTGCCTTCTCCTAGTCCCAATGCCATCGGCAGCATACCGATCATCATCGCTAAAGCAGTCATCAGAACCGGCCGGAAACGCGTGAAGCCGGCCAGCAAGGCAGCATCGGACGCAGTGTCCACATCCGGCAATTGTTCCTTCGCGAAACTAACCACAAGGATGCTATTTGCCGTAGCCACGCCCATGCACATGATAGAGCCCGTAAGTGCCGGAACACTAACAGTTGTATGTGTGACGAACAGGAACCAGACAATGCCCGCGAGCGCTGCCGGAAGCGCGGAAATGATGATGAACGGGTCAAGCCACGATTGGAAGTTGATCACGATCAGCATGTAAACCAGCACAATGGAGAACGCCAGGCCGCCAATCAGTCCGCGAAAGGAGGAACGCATCGTGTCGATTTGCCCGCGCACAACCACGCGCGATCCGCGTGCCAGATACTTCGAATTCTTTGCCACCAACCGGTCAATCTGTCCCGCCACGTTGCCCAGATCCGTTCCCTGCACTGATCCGTAGATGTCGATCACCGGAGCAATGTCGTAGTGGGACACGGTAGCTGGACCTGTGCCCCGCTGAATCGACGCGACGCTTGCCAGGATCTCCGGCGCTCGCGACGAAGTGCTCACCGGAATGTTCCGAAGGTCCTGCAGCGAATTCATCCTATACTGCGGTGACTGCGTCGCGATGCTGTAGCTGACGCCCGTTCGCGGGTTCAGCCAGAAGCTGGGACTCGTCTGGAAACTTCCGCTGAGCGCAACCAATATATCGCCCCCAATGTCACGTTCTGTGTACCCCACCTGCTCGGCCTTCGTCCGGTCGATATTGACCCACATTTTCGGCTGATTGAACGGCTGCTGAATGCGCAGGTCCGTCGCGCCCGGTATGAATTTGACTTGTTGCAGTAGCTTGTCCGCAAATGCCCGGTTGGCTTGCGTGTTCCGGCCCAGAACTTGAATGTCGATCGGAGCAGGCAGTCCGAAGTTCAAGATTTGGCTCACCAGGTCTGAGGGCAGGAAGTAAAACAGAACACCTGGAAACTCTCTCGGTAAGCGCGCCCGCAGCATCTCAATGTACTGCTCAGTTGGCCGGTGCTTCTCCGTAAGCGAAACAATAATGTCGGCGTCAGCGGGACCAATCGTTCCGTTATTGCCGTAGGATGTGTTCAAACCGCTGTAGGGCAGCCCAATGTTATCGAGAACATTGACGAGTTCCTCCTGCGGAATCTCCTCGCGGATGCTCTTCTCAATCACATCGCAAATCTTGGCCGTTTCCTCTATGCGTGTGCCGGTGCGTGCCCGAATGTGCAATCGGAACTGGCCGCTATCCGATGCCGGAAAAA
Organism: Terriglobia bacterium; assembly: GCA_963758445.1. Taxonomy (GTDB): domain Bacteria; phylum Acidobacteriota; class Terriglobia; order Bryobacterales; family Bryobacteraceae; genus Bog-105. The sequence goes on along the minus strand of CAVWVR010000012.1, from coordinate 734,740 downwards.
AGTCCTGTCCCAACCACGGGGCCAGCGCGAACGATGCCACGCACACAAGCAGAAAAACAGTGACAAAAATTCCCCGGCGTTGTATGCATCTCTGCAGCACCCCGCGATAGCCGGCCCGCAAGCGCTCGAACCCGTTCTCAAACATCATTTGCAGTCTGACGAACGGGTTGCGCCGGTCGGCATGCGCGACAGCCTCATGATGCGAATGTCCCGTCAGCAGATACTTCGCCATCGTGGGAACAATGGTTCGCGACAACAGATAGGAAGCGAGCATCGCAAAGGATACTGCCTCGGCAAGCGGTACGAACAGGAAGCGCGCCACCCCCGCGAGGAAGAACATCGGCACGAACACAATGCAGATGCTGAGTGTCGAGACAAACGCCGGAATTGCGATTTGCGCCGCGCCGTCCAGAATCGCCTGCTCAATCTCCTTGCCCATTTCGAAGTTGCGGTTTATGTTCTCGATCTCGACAGTCGCGTCATCGACGAGAATGCCGACTGCCAGCGCCAGTCCGCCAAGCGTCATGATGTTGATGGTTTCGCCCAGCGCGCTGAGCGCAAAGATCGAACAGAGAATAGAAAGCGGAATTGAGATGGCAATGATGAGCGTGCTGCGCCAGCTACCGAGAAATACCAGGATCATGATGGCGGTGAGACAGGCCGCGATAACCGCCTCGCGTACTACAGCGGAAATCGATGCGCGCACGAAAACCGATTGATCCGCGATCGGCGTGATCTTTAATTCCGGCGGCAATGTCGCGGCGATGATGGGCAGGTTCTTGCGAACGCCCGCGATGATGTCGAGTGTCGAAACATCGCCGTTCTTGTAAATGGCCATCATGGAGCCGCGCATTCCGTCGGATCGGACAATATTTGTCTGCGGCGGGTATCCGTCGCGCACGTGCGCTACGTCGTGCACATAAATAGTCGCCCCGTTTTGGACTTTGATCGGCAGATCGTTCAGCTCTTGAACACGCTCTGGGCTTCCGTTGATCTCGACATCGTATTCAAGCGATCCGATTTTGGATGTACCGCCCGGCAGCACCAGATTCTGATTGCCAATCGCGTTGACAACGTCGGACGGACTCAGTTGCTTCGCTTGCAAGGCCGCCGTGTTGAGATCCACCATGACCTGCCGTTGCTTGCCGCCAAACGAATTCGGGATGGCCGTTCCCGGCACGGTCACCAATGCAGGACGGATAAAGTTCTGGCCCAGATCATTCAGTGCTTGCTCACTCAGGCCAAGACCCGACAGTCCTAGCAGAATGATCGGTACTGTCGAAGCGTTATACGTGATGATCAGGGGCGGTGTCGTCCCAGGAGGAAGCTGCTTCAACTGCGTTTGGCAAACCGCGGTGGCTTGCGCAATCGCAGAAGGTAAGTTCGCGTGCGGTTGAAAAAAGATCTTGATGACGGAGATGCCGTTCATCGATTGAGACTCGATATGTTCGATGTTATTGACCGTCGTGGTCAAGGAGCGCTCGTTGATGTACACGATCCGGTCGGACATGTCCTGCGCGGACAGGCCAGTGTACTGCCAGATAATGCTGACAACTGGTATGTCGATGTTAGGGAAGATGTCAGTCGGCGTACGTGAAATGACCACGGGCGCCAGAATAAACAACATCAACGACAGAACGACAAAGGTGTACGGTCGCCGTAGAGCTAGGCGAACGATCCACATGCATTTCTCCTAAAGAGCTGTAAAATTAATTCGAATCTTGATTATCGACTATAGTCATCTCCAGGAGGCTCGCGTGATAAACGTCATCACTGTTGAACGCGAATACGGCTCGGGAGCGGGAACGATTGCCCAGAAATTGGCTGACCGCCTGGGCTGGGCCATCTGGGACCGGCAGATCACCTGCGAGATCGCGCGCCGCCTTAGGTGCGATGAAAAGGCCGTACAACAGCGCGAAGAGCGGCTGGACTCCACCTTCTACCGGCTCGCAAAAATCTTCATGCGCGGCAGCTTCGAAGAGAGCTACACAGGCACCGGTATGGAACTTCTGGATGCCGAAGGCTTATCCCACTTGTTCGAAAAAGTCGTCAAAGATATCGCCTCCCGAGGCAAGTGCGTCATAGTCGGCCGCGCCGCTCCCTGGTTCTTGCGCGATCGCCCCGATACGTTCCGCGTCTTCGTATACGCACCCTATGAAGAAAAGCTGCGCCGTCTCTTAGCCCAGGGAAACAGCCGCGCTGATGCGGAACATCAGCTTGAAACTGTCGATCAGGAACGCGCCGCGTTCGTCAAGCGCTACTACAACAAGATCTGGCCGCAACGCGATCTCTATCACATGATGATTAATTCAACGGTCGGCGATGAGGCCGTCATCGACCTGATCCTCACCGAGATTGGTATGCTCGACCGCTCGGCGAGCGAATCCCGGCCCGCCTAACCCGCTCCAAATTTGCACTACTACAGCTCAAATTCTTGTGGGGCCGGTTGCTAACCGGCGGCGGGTTGCTAACCCGCGTATCTTACGCCGTAGAGAACCTGAAAACTGTGACCTGGTGAAACTGCTGCCCGGGATCTAATTCAGTCGACGGGAAATTCGGCTTATTAGGCGAATCCGGAAAGTGCTGTGTCTCGAAACAGAGGCCGTAGCGGAAGTTGTAGGTCTTCCCACCCTTACCTTTAATTCCATTCGCCAGATGATTGCCGGTGTAGAACTGAACACCCGGCTGTGTGGTCAACACTTCCATGACGCGCCCCGACTTCGGGTCCATCACGCGAGCCGCAAATGAGGGGCCGGAGCCGGTTCGATTCAACACAAAGTTATGATCGAATCCACCGGCGTATTGCATCTGCTGATCCTTGTCGTTAATGCGCGAACGGACCGGCGTCGGTTTGCGCAAATCGAAGGGCGTGCCGTCTACACTCTTCAACTCACCGGTCGGGATCTGATTCGCATCGGACGGCGTGAACTTGTCGGCATTAATAGTTACGACGTGATCGACAATTTCGCCTGCACCCGCTCCGGATAGATCGAAGTAGGAATGATTGGTCAGGTTCAGAACCGTCTTCTTGTCCGTTGTTGCCTGATAGTCAATTGTCAACTCGTCCTTCTCACTCAGGGTGTACGTGACAGTCGTGGTCAGAGTACCTGGAAAACCTTCCTCACCGTCTTTACTGACGTACTTCAGACGCAGCGAGTGACCCTCTTCGCCGCTGACGTCCTGCGCATCCCACACCTTCTTGTCGAAACCCACCAATCCGCCGTGCAGCGTGTTCGGACCGTTGTTCTTCGCCAGATGATAGGTGTGACCATCGAGAGTGAACTCGCCGTTCGCGATGCGATTCGCATAGCGCCCGACCAGAGCTCCAAAGAACGGGTTCTTCTCGATGTACTGCGGCAGAGTGTCGAACCCCAGCACGATATCCGCGAACTTGCCATCGCGGTCCATCGTCTTGAGCGTGACCAGGTGCCCACCGTAATTCGTGATGGTCGCCTCGATGCCTTTCGAGTTGCGCAACGTGTAAAGATCTACGTTCTCACCGTTCGGGCCCTTGCCCCAATCCTTTTTTGTCATACCCTTGTTCTTCTGCCTCGACGTTGCAATGGAAGCTCCCGCGGCGACCGCCGCTAGCGCGCCTCCGAATTTACGACGGCTAATTCCTTTATCCACCTCTGTAAGCTTACAATCGTCGGCAAGCATTCGTGATATCTCCTCTCGAGAGTTTTCGTCTGTCGGTGTTCCGCGTGGTCGCCGAGCGCTTGAGCTTCACGCAAGCCGCCGAAGTGCTTCATGTCACTCAACCTTCCATCACTTCGCACATCAAAGCGCTCGAAGAGGAGGTCGGCGTCCGGCTGTTTGACCGTTCGGCGAGCGGAGTTGCGTTGACCCTCGCGGGCGCGCGCCTGCAGGAATTCGCAATCGAGGTCGATCGGCTTTCGCAAGTGGCGCTGCGCGACATTGGCCTTCTCAACGGCGAACTTCGCGACCGTCTCTCGCTGGGCGCATCCACGACCATCGCGCAATATCTGCTCCCTCAACTTCTGGCCGGGTATATCGCACAATATCCGCACATCCAACTCGCTGTCACCAGCGGCAACACGGAACAGATTGTCACGCAATTAGTCCAGCGCCGGATCCAACTCGGTCTCACGGAAGGACCGGTCGGCACCAGCGATTTGAAAGTCGAGCCGTTTCTCGAAGATGAGCTGGTTGCGGTCGCATCCATTTCCGATCCGCTGTTGCAGATCTCCACCCCGACCGTTACCGCGCTGGCCGAACGCCCCTTGCTCCTGCGCGAGCCGGGATCTGGCACGCGCCGCGTAGTAGAAGATGCACTGCGCGGTGCCGGCATCCCGTTGCGGAATCTGAACATTCGCATGGAACTCGATTCCAGCGAGGCAATCAAATCCGCCATCGAAGCCGGGCTCGGCATCGGTTTCCTTTCGCGTTGGGCTCTGCGCAACGAACACCGCGCCGGAATCGCGCTAGTGCCCATCCAAAGCTTCAGCATAAAGAGAATCTTTCAATTCGTTTATCCGCATGGCCCGGAACCGGAAGGCGCGGCCGGTGCATTTCTCCGCTTTGCCCGCGAGTCTCGGCCCAAATTGACGGTCTGACGCGCTGGATTCTGCTCCGGCTTTCGTGCAAGATAGAAAGACCATGGCCAGTACCAGCAACGGGTCCCTAGCTGCGCCCGCGATTGCCGTCCGCAACCTGGTCAAACGCTATCCCAAGTCGAAGACCAACGCTGTCGATGGCGTGTCATTCGAAGTCTCGCGCGGTGAGATCTTCGGCCTGCTGGGCCCGAATGGTGCGGGCAAGACCACCACCATCGGCGTACTCACAACCGCTATCATCCCGACGGAAGGCTCGGCGTCGATCATGGAAGCCGACGTCGCGCGTGATCCCATCGCTATCAAACAGCGCATCGCCGTTGTCCCGCAGCAGAGCAATCTCGACCGCAGCCTGAAAGTGCGCGAGATCCTGACGTTCCATGCGGCCTATCACGGCGTGCCTCGCAAGACCCGCGAAGCGCTCGCCGACCGGCTGCTCGAAGAACTCGGGCTGGGCGATCGCAAAAACGAAAAGGTAAATCGCTACTCGGGCGGCATGTCGCAACGCCTGATGATCGCGCGGGCGCTGATGCATGCTCCCGACGTTCTATTCCTCGACGAGCCGACTAACAACTTAGATCCACAGTCGCGCCTGTTCCTCTGGGAGCGCATTCGGTCGCTCAATTCCAACGGCCTGACTATTCTGCTAACAACCCATGACATGGATGAAGCCGACCGTTTGTGCGATCGCATCGCCGTCATGGATTACGGCAAAATCCTGGTGAACAATACGCCGGCTGAACTCAAGAAAATGATCCCCGGTGGAACGTCGCTCGAAGTCCGCGCGTTTGCACCTCCTTCTGAAAACGGCGCCGCGTCGGCGCGAGTGACATCAGCGCTCGAAGCGACTCCTGGTGTTGCCAAGGTCGAAGCAATAAAGGAAGACGGCAAAGCTGCCGAGCCCGGATCGCTTGACGTATCGGGTGTATTCGGAGTCGGCCAACACCTTGATTGGTCCGGCTGCTCAAGCTGTGTTTTCAGCCGGCGCGCAGGTGCGGGATCTGAGCGTCAAGCAGCCATCGCTCGAAGAAGTTTTCATTTTCCTCACCGGGAGGCATCTCCGCTAAATGGCAGACACCACATTCTCCTTGGCCGAAGTGCATGCGGCACGCGGCAACAACCGGGGGCAACTGGCAATCGGCGCATTCATTGCTATCTTGCAGCGCGACCTGGTGGTAACGGGCCGCGAATTTGTCCCCTTTCTGCTGCAGGCTTTGATGCAGCCGCTGTTCTTTCTGTTCATCTTCGGCAAAGTGCTGCCCGGCATGGGCCTGGCTGCCAGCAATTTCGCGGCGCTCATGCTGCCCGGCATTGTCGCTCTTACCGGCATGATCGCGGCCATGCAAGGCGTCACACTCCCGCTGGTTCTCGATCTCGGTTTCGCGCGCGAGATTGACGACCGGCTGCTTTCGCCCTTGCCGGTCTGGTGGGTTGCTCTTGAGAAAGTACTTTTCGGAGCGGTGCGCGGCATGATCGCCAGTTCCGTTATTTTTCCGTTGGGCTACCTGATACTCGGCAGCGGATTCTCGGTACGCGACGACCGCATTGGCATTCTGATCGGAATGGTCATTCTCACCGGCTTCGTCGGCTCCACGATCGGGCTTCTGATGGGCACCATCATCAAGCCGGAACAGATCAGCTTGATGTTCACGCTGATCTTCACGCCGCTCCTGTTCACGGGCTGCACCTACTATCCGTGGGGCGCGTTGTTCCGCATCCGCTGGTTCCAGGTTCTGGTGTTGCTGAACCCGCTCACCTACTGCTCGGAAGGCCTTCGTTATGCGATGGTGCCTCCCGTCCGGGGGCAAGATTTTCCGACACTCGGATTGCCATGGATTCTGGTCGCTCTAGGTACCTCGGTCATCGTCCTCTTTCTCATCGGGCGCAAGACCTTCTACAATCGAGTGGTCACGTAAGCTCTTGCTGCGTGCCAAGTCTATTGACATCCACGTCATAACCACAGCGCATCCGGCATTCAAAAGCGTGATTGGACAGGCGGCATCCGGGGCCGTCAAGCTGGAATTGGGTGACCAGGAAAGCGCTTTTTCTCGCCGCAGCGGTGTTCTGCTGCCTGCCATGGTGTTCGCCTCCCATTGCGCTCGGGCTAGGGTTGCTGTTCGGGTTGCTGGGCGCAAATGCGTGGCCTGTGCAGACGCAAAGCGCGTCACGCGAGTTGCTGAAGCTGAGCGTAATCGGGCTCGGATTCGGAATGAATCTGCGCAGCGTGCTCGAGACGGGCGAGATCAGTTTCGTATATACGGCGCTGGGAATCGCGGCCGCTATGGCGCTTGGGTTCTTTCTTGGGGATCGGCTGCATGTGCCGCGTAATGCGACTTTTCTGATTGCCGCCGGCACATCCATCTGCGGCGGCAGCGCGATCGCGGCCGTGCGGTCCGTGCTTGATGCTAACGAAGAAGAAACGGCCGTGTCGCTCACCACCGTCTTCGTTTTGAATTCAGTGGCGCTGCTGGTGTTCCCCCTCGTTGGCCACGCGTTGGGGTTGTCGCAACGGCAGTTCGGATTGTGGGCGGCGCTGGCGATTCACGACACCAGTTCGGTAGTGGGCGCGGGACTGAAGTATGGACCGATTGCGCTGGTTGTGGGAACGACGGTCAAGCTGGTGCGAGCGCTCTGGATAGTGCCGGTGACGCTGGTCGCCGCCGCGCTGTTGCGCCGTGATGCGCATAAAGTCAAAGCGAAATGGCCATGGTTCATCCTTTTGTTTCTGCTGGCCGCTTGGGTGCGCATGTTGTTTCCTGCGGCCCACGCGGTTTGGGATGGCCTGGCATCCGTCGCGCGCGTGGGTTTCTGCCTGACGTTGTTCCTCATCGGCGCAGGTCTTTCACGATCGGGGTTGAAGAACCTGGGATGGCGCCCGCTCGCCTTGGGCATTTCACTGTGGATTGCAGTTGCAAGCGCGAGCTTGCTGTTGATACGCGTGGGCTTGATACATATCTAAAGTAAATACACATTTAAAATTCCTGGCGTCATACTGAATACTCCAGCCATGAAATTCAGATTTCTTGCGTTTGCGCTCGCCGCGCTGGGAATAGCAGGTGCCCAGCAATTCCAGTCGGTTCCGGGTCAAGGCCGTTCCATGGTGGTGACCAATTACGGAATCGTCGCTGCGCCGCAGTTTCTTGCGTCTCAAGCGGGCGCGCAAATCCTGCAGGCGGGCGGAAACGCCATCGATGCGGCGATTGCAGCGAACGCGGTCATGGGCGTGGTGCAGCCGTATGTGAACGGCATGGGCGGCGACCTCTTCGCGGTTATTTACATAGCCAAAGAAGGCAAGCTCTACGGCTTAAATTCGAGCGGCTGGACGCCGAAAGCGCTCACCATCGATTATCTGAAGGCGCATAACGTCGACAAGCTCGGCGCCATCAGCGTTCACACCATCACCGTTCCAGGCTGTGTTGCAGGCTGGGATGCGCTGAGTCATAAGTTCGGCACGCTGCCATTTCCGAAGCTCTTGGGGCCTGCCATTTTCTATGCCGAAAACGGATTCCCCTTGGCCGAACGAAATGCGCGCTACTGGGTGAGTAAGGCGATGCTTAATCAACCGGGTTGGAAGCAGACTTACATGCCCGGCGGAGTTGCGCCTGGGCTGGGCGACACATTCAAGAATCCGGCCTTGGGAGAATCGCTGCGGCAAGTGGCCGCGCATGGCCGCGATGCGTTTTACAACGGCAAGATGACCCAGGCGATGGTGAAGTTCCTCAATGAGCAGGGCGGGGCTCACACCGCGGAAGACTTCGCGGATTTTCAGCCCGAGTGGGTGGAGCCGATTTCAACCGTCTATCGCGGTTGGAAGGTATATGAACTGCCGCCCAACGGGCAAGGCATTGCCGCGCTTTCGATGCTCAACATAATGGAGCATTTTCCCCTCGCAGCATACGGGCAAAACTCCGCGGATGCGCTGCATGTCATGATTGAGGCGAAGAAGTTGGCCTATGCGGACATGTATCACTATGTAGGCGATCCGCGCTTCGGCCCCGTTCCGGTAAAAGAAATGTTGTCGAAGGATTTGGCTGCGCAGCGCGCGAAGCTGATTCAGACAAATCGTGCTGCCTGCCAGGTGGCTCCATCGGACGTTACGGCGCAGTTGAACGCGCATGGCAACTCGACCATTTTCCTTTCGACTATCGATAAGGACGGGAACATCGTGTCTCTGATTCAGAGCAACTACGCGGGTTACGGCACCGGGATGGTTACGCCTGGCCTCGGCTTCTCGTTTCAGAATCGCGGCGCAGGTTTTCAACTCACACCCGGTGTACCGAATGCTATTGCGGGACATAAACGCCCGCTGCACACCATCATTCCCGCCTTCATGGAAAACGGCGACACCAAGATTGGCTTCGGTATCATGGGCGGCTGGAACCAGGCGCAAGCCCACGCGCAGTTTGTCGCCAACATCGTGGATTTCGGCATGAACCTGCAGGCTGCGATGGAAGCGGCGCGGTTCACCAAGGGGACGTTCGACGGATGCGATGTCGAGATGGAATCGAGAATCCCGGACGCCGTGCGCCAGGAACTCACGCATCGTGGGCATCAGATCACAGTGCTCGAACCATTCTCGTTCACCGTCGGTCAAGGCGAGGCTGTGATGCGCGATGGCAAGCGCGGCGTGAATTTCGCCGGCGCCGATCCGCGCTCAGATGGCGCAGCGATTCCCGAAAGTCCGAATCCTTTCTAGTACCTACTTGCGGAACTTTGTGTATGCGTGTGTGGAGCTGTGGGGCCGGTTGCTAACCGGCGGCGGGTTGCTAACCCGCCCATTCGCATGACCCATCTATGTCTCAACCATTGAAAATTGCTGTCGCCGGCCTCGGGCGAATGGGGCAGATCCATGGCCTGCACGTGCATGAACTCATGCACGAGACCGAAACTTGCCAACTCACCGCGCTGGCGGAGATTAATCCCGACCGGGCAAGCTGCTTCATGAATGAGATCGGGCATGAAGTTCCGGTGTTTTCTTCGATTGAAGAATTGGCGCGCGCCGGTATCTGCGAGGCAACGGTGGTTGTCACGCCGACCGATTCGCATCGCGAGCACGCGGCCATTTTGATCGCGGCCGGACAGCGCGTGCTGTTGGAAAAACCGCTGACAGGCACCCTCGAAGGTGATCGCGAGTTCGCGGCCGAGCTGGATCGCGATTATCCCAATGCGCTGATGCTGGCCTTTCAGCGTCGCTTCGATCCGCCGCTGCGCTATGCCAAGGAGCTGATGGATGACGGGCTGATTGGACGCGTGTTCAAGGTCTATTCGGCGCTGGAAGATTCGAATCCGGCGCCGAACGGATACGTCAGCGGCGGCATATTGGCCGATATGTCGGTGCACAACGTAGATGAGATTTTGTGGCTGACGGGACGCATGCCGCAGCGGGCGCTGGCGATCGGCTCGCGGATTTACAGTCATCGGCTGACCACATCGCAAGAAGATTTCGATGACGCTCTGCTGTATATGTGGTTCCCGGATCAGCTGGTTGCGCAAGTGCAAGTGACGCGCAACCACGTTTCGGGATATCGCGTGGAGACGATTCTGTTCGGCGAAGAGGGACAGATTCACGTCGGGCGCTTTGAAGGCAAGCCGTTCGACATCCAGGTTGAGGCATACGGACGGCGCGGACGGACTGATCCGTTGGCGTGCCGGCGATTTGCAATGCGCGATTATGGACGGCCGCTGCCGGAATTCGTGGACCGCTTCGGTGAGGCGTACAAAGCGGAACTGGCGGCGTTCATCGAATGCTGCCGGACGAACGCGCCGTTTCCGACGTCTCATCGCGATGGCTTACGGGCGCAGCAAGTAATTTCAGCTGGGATGAACGCAGTGATTGGTCCCGCGCAGGCAGCGCCGATAGTGCCGGCATGAAGGTGACGCGGCGCGCTTTCGTAGCTGGAAGCGGACTAACTCTCCTGGCGGGCTGCGGACGATCTCGCGCGAGAGTCATCGGCGTGGTCCCGAAGGCGACCTCGCATCTCTTCTTCGTGTCGGTGCATGCGGGCGTGACTGCGGCCGCGCACGATCTGCATGTCGACGTGCTGTGGAACGGACCGCAGCAAGAAACCGACTATGCGCGGCAGATTGAGATTGTCGATTCGATGATCACGCAACAGGTGTCCGCAATCGCAATTTCCGCGACAGATCAGGAAGCGCTGGTTGCGCCGGTGGAGCGAGCGATTCGCGCGGGCATTCCCGTGACGGTGTTCGATTCGGCAGTGAACGTCAGCGATTATGTGAGTTTCATTGCGACGGACAATTATGCGGCCGGCTGCACGGGAGCGCGTACGCTGGCGGGGTTTATTGGCGGGCGCGGCAAGGTGGCGATGGTGATGCAGAAGCCGGGGGGAACGTCAACGGTGTTGCGGGAGCAGGGATTCGATGCCACGATCACTAAAGAATTTCCGCAGATTCAAGTGGCCGCGCGACAGTACGGAATGGCCGATCCAGCCCGTTCGCGAGCGGCGGCAGAAGATATCTTGACCGCGCATCCGGATCTGGCCGGGATTTTTGCGTCCAGCGAAGCGGCTTCGCTGGGGAGCATTCAGGCGATCAAGAATCGCAGCCTGGCAGGCAAGGTCAAGCTGGTGACATTCGATTTCAGCAAAGCACATGTAGACGCTCTTCGAGACGGCACGATTAATGCCATGTTGGTGCAGAATCCCTATCAGCTCGGTTATCAGTCGGTGAAGTCACTGGTGGACAAACTGAACGGGCAGACGCCACCGAAGAAGATGGAACTGCCCGTTCGGATAATCCAGAAAGCAGATCTGGCGAATCCAGACGTCCGGCAGTTGATAGAACCGGACTGGCTCAAGGGGCAGTGACACTGCGGATTTTGCTCGCGAGAGCCGCTGGCTTTGCGGCGTGGGACTGAACCCAAAATTGAGACAACGAGTCAAGAAAAATGGCTCTTGCGCCGTTAAGTGCGGCAGTTGATAGAACCGGACTGTCCTGACGGACAGTGACACTGCCGGATCCTCCCGAAAACCGCTATGCTGAAAGAAGCGCGATGCCCAACAATCAAGCGTTGCAGGCGTTCTATGGCAGTATTCCGCTGATCATCGTGCTGCTCGGCGCGTTCCATAACAACAACAAGCGAATCGAAGATCTGAAGGATTGGATCAAGGCTGAATTTGCGCGGGTCCACGACGAACTCGGGCGCATTAACCAATCTATCGCCGGACTAGACCAGCGCATAAAATCTCTGGAAGACCAGGCAAACTCCCTCGTACGCACTCGCTGAGTCCCTGCAGAGTGCATAGCAAGCAACACTCGACCGCCGCGGGAGCCGAAGCGCCTTCTCATCATTCCCTTTTTGACCGCGTCACCAGGTTCTTCAACGTGTCTGCACTGAAGCCCAGTACCATCACCGCCGCTGCCGCTTCCAGAAACGTCAGATCCTGAATTTTATCCTGGGCCGTCGTAAGCAATCCGAACACTGTCGCCGCTAGAACAAGTCCCAACCGGCTCGCCTCCAGAATGGTTTCAGCATGCTTCGTCGGAAGAGGATCCACCTTTAGCCGGGCCGTAATTGCATCGTGGCGAATCTCGCGTCCATCCGACCCCGACAGTTGCACCGAGATGTTGAAGCTGCCATGTTTCGGAAACGTATGAAACACAGACCACCCCGCTCGCGGCGCTGTGCCGTCGTCAAAGTTCCAGGTGCATGTCCACTCCTGGCGCGCCACGGCAATATTCAGAATCTCGCGATTGAACACCAGGCTCACGCGCACCGGAGCGCCGGGCGCTATCACGCGCGGTTCGGTCACGATTTTCAATTGTGGCTCTGGCGTCAGCTCCGCCATCATGGCTTCCGGAAAAATCGCCTGGTGCATCTCCTCCAGATACATGCGTGCCCGGCACAGCTGTTCGTAATAGTCGGTGCGTAGGCAATCAAAAAATCGATCGCGGTGCTCGTTCGGCTTATCGGCGACCACGCTGCCCGCTCCGCTCATCGTCGCCGCCATACCCGCTCCCGCCGCCGCGGCCCGTTGCGATGGCTCCATCAGCTCCGAGTGCCGCACACAATCGCGGAACTCGCTCAACATCATTAGCTTCACCGCAATAATGTCGCGATCCACATAGACAGCCGGTTCCAGCGGCTCCTCATGGCTGTTCCGAAAGTCGTCGATGAGATTCCCGAATTGCAACCCGAACGCCTGCTTTAAATCGTCGATCTTCTTCGCAATCAGCCTCTCCCGGTCTTTTATGTCCGTCTCCAGCGCTTCATTCGCCCCGGTGGCGCCTTTCACAAGCAGCCGCGCACAGTTCAATTCCGTCTGCATCGCCGCCAGTTCTTCGGCTGTCGTGTGCCCCGTCTCAATCGGCTCCAGCGCGTGATCGCAATGGTCACCCAGCCATTTCAGCAAGGTCGGGGGCAGTCTCTGCTTCTGCTGCAACTGTTTGCTTTGCTCGCGCACAATCGACACTTCATATGCGGTATCGATCCACTTCTCAAACAGCTGCATCTTCTGTTCGATTTCGTCCAACGTTGTGGCGAACGCCGGCAAAACCCAGTGAGCCGATCTCACCTCCCGCCTTACCCATTCAATCTGCGCTCCTAGCGTCACGCGCCATTTATACGCCACCATCTCGCCAGTCCCGTTCAGCTTCGTCTGCAACTCCCAAACGCGTTTGCGCAGATCCAGTGCCCGGCTGGTGTTCGGTATGCCCCAATGCACCAGCACAGACAGGATCCCGCCCAGCGTCAGCAGCAGTATCAGAAACAGCACATTCACAAACTGCTGAAACGGGGAGTCCCAGCTCATCCGCAGTTTGACGGGAAACGTCTTCGAAGCGGCCGGCTGATGCACGTCCACAAAGGCCGGCTTCAATACAAAATCGGCATCCTCGCGCGGCTCTTTCAGCAATCCATCCATCCATGACACCGAAGGTGCCGCGCTCGAAACGTCTACCGTCGTCGAACTGCTCGCAGGCAGCTCAATCCAACCCTGCTTTACCTGATCCGCTGTCCGCAGTTCCCAGGTGAAATCGTAATTCATCGCATCGTTGTTCCGAATGCGCACCTGTCCGCGCGATCCCTTAAACCGAATCTCCGGAACACCGCCCGCCGATTCCAGTTGAATGTTGTACTGCGCCGGCACGCGAACTGCCTTCAAAGTCGCCTGCTGACCATCCGGTCCGGTCACCGGCTGCCCCTGGTTGTACACCCGGGCCCGCGAAGCGCCCGCCTCCCAAAGATGATCCACGGCAACCTTAACCGCCAGAATCGCCCCTGGCTCCAGCACACCTGCGGCCAATTTCTTCTCGCTATCCGCATCCAGCCCGGTTAACAGCGCAACGGTTCCGAGCGCATAAGTGGTCGGGGAACCCTGCTTGGAATCGCCCGAGACCGCGCGCTGGTGCTCAAAATCCGACAGACTGAGTTGCAGCTTGACTGCGGAAGCCCCCACATTATGCAGGTGCAACACTGTCGTCGCATAGCCCGCCTCGTTCGGCAGCAAAACGGGAGTATCAATCGCCACCAGCTCCGCCGCGGCCGCGGAGAACGCAAGCGCAAGGAATAGGAAGAGACTTAGTAACCGGGACATGCTGTTAGTCCGCTATCCTATCCCAAAAACGAGCCGCCATCGAATTTTTCGAGCTCCAGTCACAAAACTCCTCAACTAAATCTCCTTCTTTATCAACACCCTGCATCCCCGCCGGTACGCGCCGGGCCAAACTCTCATAAACACTGGTAGCCGAGGTATCACTCATGTCATTCAAGAAGACTGTTACCAAGAAGCAACTCGCCGCCAATCGCGCCAACGCGCAAAAGTCGTCGGGTCCTTCATCATCTATCGGCAAGGCGGTCTCTTCGCAGAACCGCGTCACCCACGGCCTCACCGGCCGCTTCAACGTACTCAAGCCGGAGATCCAGCAGGTGTTCGACGAAATGCTCGCACACTACGTCCGCATCGAACAGCCCGCCGACGAAATGGAGTTCGACATGATTTTCAAGATGGCCTGCCACGCCTGGATGTCCCAGCGCGCCATGTCGCTGCAGGAAAGCTGCTTCTCCTTCACGCCGCAAAATGAAGAACAGGTCAAATCAGGCCACGCGCCGGTCTCCATCCGCAGTAAAGATCTCGAACACCACATGCGCTACCAGACTCATCATGATCGCGCCTATGCCCGGGTCGCCGCGCAGCTTGCCAACCATAAGAAACAAAGGCAGTTAGGCGAGAGTGGGTTCGTTCGGCAAAAACAGGCTGTGGCCGAAGAAGAGCGTAAGCAAGAGCGCCAGATTCAGCGCACGGAGCGCCACCACATTGCCGTCGCACTCGACAAAAAGCACCTGGAGATCGCCGAATGCAAGGCTATGAAGCAAGCACACGACCTGGCGCCCCTCTTCGAGAAGTATCTGGGCATTCAGGCCGCCGCCTAAGCCGTCCGAACGGTAACCTCGACACCGAGCCAGTGAGCGTAAGCGAACCCAAACACGCTAGCTGTTTGTTTCCCAGAGGCGTTGGTTATTGCGACGCTGGTATTTCGGGCAGTTTGTGAGCGGATAGAAGCTGGTTGAAATGCGCCAGATCCTTCTGTAGCGCCTCATCGAACTTCGCTTCGACAGCATTTAAGCGTCCGGTGAGAACGCGGAAGACTTCATAATCCTGATCGGTCGGCTGATAGTCGCCGGTTTCGATGGTACGGGCAAGGGCGGCGATGATGTTGTTCAACTTGATGGGAAAATTCAGCGGGTCTTCGTTGGCCCGATTGCGAACCTGATAGACCTCTTCTTCAATCGTGGAGAGGCGGTCACGCAGGCCGGCGCCCGCGCTCGCAATGGCCTCGTCTTTCGCCTGGTCGGCTCGATCTTTCAGTTCTTTATTGAGCTTGCGAATTTTGATGACCATTTCATCCGCCTTACTCACTTCGTCGCGCACCTGGCAGGCAAGCTTGAATTGCTCTTCGAGCTGCGCTTGGGTGACGTGCTCGCGCGGATCGAGGATGAGTGTGAACGGTTGCGTCTGGGTCTGGCCGTCCGCCGTCACGCGAACCTGATAACTGCCGGGAACTGCGAGCGGACCTTGCTCGGCGCGCGCGCTCCAGAGAACCTCACCTTCGAAGACCGTCGCGCCGGGATAACGCAGATCCCAAACGAAGCGATTCGTACCGGCTTTGCGTCCGGGCGGTTGCGTGCGAGGCGGACCGAAATCGTCGTCTTCGGTATCGGATTTGGCTGCAGTGCGGCGCTTCTCTTCCTCCGCCGACTCCGTGAAAGAGCGCACAAGCTGGCCGCTGCCGTCGAGTATGTCAACGGTCAACTTGTCGGCTTGTTTCGGTAAGTAGTAGTCGATCGCGGCGGGATGCAGCGATCGAATGGCTTGAGCCGGCGTAAACAGATGAAGAGCGGAAGCGCTGAGATTCGGCTGCAACTGGCGCAGGATGTCGATGTTGTCGAGCACCCAGAACGAGCGCCCGTGCGTAGCGACGATAAGATCGTCACCTTGAATGGTCAGATCGGCAACTTGCGTATCGGGAAGATTGAGCCGCAAGGACTGCCAGTTTGCGCCGTCATCGAATGAGACGTAGATGCCGTGCTCCGTACCCGCGTAGAGCAGGCCGGCACGCTTGGGATCTTCGCGAATCACGTGAGCGAAATCGGCATCCGGGATGCCGCTGACGATCTTCGTCCAGGTCTTGCCGAAATCGTGAGTCTTGTAGATGTACGGCTTGCGGTCATCGAGTTGATAGCGTTTAGCGGCGAGAAAAGCCGTTCCGTTCTCATGTGGCGACGCATCCATCATGCTGATGCGGCTGAATTCAGGCAATTCCTTGGGCGTGATGTTGTCCCAATGTTTGCCGCCATCACGAGTGATGTAAGTAACGCCATCATCCGAGCCGGTCCAGATGGTATTCACATCCTGCAAGGATGGAGCGATGGTGAAGATGGTGCCGTAGATCTCAGGGCCGTTCTGGTCTTTCGTGATGGGACCCCCGGAATCGCCGAGGGTCTTAGGATCGGCGCGCGTGAGATCGGGACTGATGGATTCCCAACTTTGCCCCTGATTAGTAGTTCTCCAGAGATGCTGCGAGGACGTGTAGATGATCTTTGGATCGACGGGCGAAAAGACGATCGGGAACGTCCACTGCCAGCGCTCTTTGAGCGTCGCCGCCGATTGGCCGGAGAAGAATAGCGGATAGACCTGCACGTCTCGCAAAGCGCCGCTGGAACGATCGAAGCGCGTCAGAAGCGCACCCTGACTGCCGGCGTAGAAAATATTTGGATCGGTCGGATCAGTCGCGATATAGCCGCTCTCGCCGCCGCCGACCGAGTAAAAAGGCGCGAACATGCCGGACATGCCGAAGCGCCGCACGCCCGCAGTGCTCTGGACGCAAATTGTGGAGCTGTCCTGCTGCGCGCCGCACACCTGGTAGGGAACGTCCTTCGTGACCGCTACGTGGTAGATCTGCGCGGTGGGAAAATCTTCGGCAGTCCAGGTTGCGCCTGCATCGACAGAGACACTTCCGCCGCCGTCGTTGCTGTTGATCATGCGCTGATTATTAGTGGGATCGATCCAGAGATCGTGATGATCGCTGTGAGGCGAATGAATGACAGTGAAGCTCTTGCCGGCGTTAGTGGATTTCAGGAACGCCACGTTCATGATGTAGATGGTGTCTTTGTCTTTCGGGTCGGCATAGATGCGCGAAAAGTAGAAGGCGCGCTGCAGAGCGCGGCGGTCCTGACTGGCAAGGGTCCAGGTGGCGCCCGCATCGTTGGATACGAACAACCCGGCGTCATTCGCTTCGACCATGGCGTAGATGCGGTTCGAATCGGCGCCTGAAACTGCGAAGCCGATCTTGCCGACTATTCCTTTGGGCAGCCCGGGATTGCGCGTGATCTCGGCCCAGGTGTCGCCGCCATCAGTAGATTTGAAAAGACCGCTGCCAGGTCCGCCATCGTTCAGCAACCAGGGAGTGCGATAAACGTCCCACAACGCCGCATAGATGACTTTCGGGTTGTGCGGGTCGAGCGTGAGATCGATTGCGCCGGAATGATCATCGCGATAGAGAATCTTCTTCCAGGTCTTGCCGCCGTCGGAGGACCGGAAGACGCCGCGATCCTGATTGGGCGCGTAGGGATGGCCGAGAGCAGCAACGTACACCACGTCAGGATTCTTCGGATCGACGCGGATTTTTGCAATTGCCTGGGTGTTGGCGAGACCAGTTTGATGCCAGGTCTTCCCGGCATCCGTGGACTTGTAAACGCCATCGCCCTGCATGATGTTGCCGCGCAGCTCCGTCTCGCCCATGCCGATGTAGACAACGTCTGGATTCGATTCAGAAACGGCGACCGCGCCAACAGACGAGCTGGTCAGTTGACCATCCGTGACCGCCTTCCAGGTAGTGCCTCCATCGGTGGTCTTCCATAACCCGCCGCCGACGGCTCCGAAATAATATTCAAGCGGTCGGCTGGTGGAACCGGCGCAGGCGATCGATCGGCCGCCACGATTGGGCCCGATGTTGCGCCATTTAAGCGCGTTGAACAGGGACGAATCGTAGTTGCCCGCGGCGGCCAAAGAGGCGGTCAGAAATAGGGCAACGATCAGGTTTCGGGACATGGGGATTTATTCAATGTACCGAAGCGGCCTACGCAATAATCGCAGGGCGAAACTCGCGCAGCAATCTACAGTCTCACTAGGCGAGGAGTGCAAGCATGGCAGGCAAGAATACGGCCGTTTTTGGAATCTATAACAGCCGCGACGCGGCGGAGAGCGCGGTAGACCGGCTCATAGCGGACGGTTTTCGCAACGAAGACATATCAGTGCTGTTACAGGACAACGTCGGAACAAAAGATTTCGCGCACGAGAAGCACACCAAAGCTCCCGAGGGCGCGACGACCGGCGTGGTTGCGGGCGGCCTGATCGGCGGAACCATTGGCGCGTTAATTGGGATCGGGGCGCTGGCGATTCCAGGCGTGGGGCCGCTGATTGCGGCAGGACCGATCATCGCCGCACTAACGGGCGTTGGTTCGGGCGGCGTGGTGGGCGGCATCATTGGCGGGCTGGTCGGGATGGGAATCCCGGAATATGAGGCGAAGCGCTATGAAGGCCGGATCAAAGAGGGCGGCATTCTGCTTTCCGTACACTGCGATGACACAGATTGGATCGGCAAGGCGAAACAGGTGCTGCACGACACCGGCGCAGAGGATGTTGCGTCAGCCGGTGAGGCACGTGCCGATTTCGCGACGTCGGACAAGCCGGTGAGCCGCGGAACCGGCACCTTGTAGAGGGGAACGACCTACGGCAGCATCCGACCGCCGGTCAGATCGAATATGCCGCCGGTGACGTAGCGCGAGTCGTTAGAGCACAGGAAAACGTACATCGGCGCGAGTTCGGCCGGTTGCGCGGGCCGTTCTAATAAACTGCTCTTGCCGAAGTTTTCGACGCTCTTTTGGGGCATAGTAGAGGGAATCAGCGGAGTCCACACGGGCCCCGGCGCCACTGCGTTTACGCGCACGCCCTGCTTAGCAGCGAGCGCTGCCAGGGATTTCGTAAACGTCACAATCGCGCCTTTCGTGGATGAGTAGGCGAGCAGCGTCGGGCTCGGTTCGTAGGCCTGGACCGACGTTGTGTTCACGATTGTGCTGCCGGGTTGCATCTTTGGAAGGGCGGCGCGACTGAGATAGAACATGGCGAAGACATTGGTGCGGAAAGTTCGGTCCCACTCTTCCGGAGAAAATTCCTCGATGGATTCGTGCGTCATCTGAAAGGCGGCGTTGTTTATGAGGATGTCCAGACCGCCGAACTCATCGAAAGCTTGCTGCACCAGTTGCTCACAGTGCTTGTGGTCCTGGATGTCGCCTGGCGCCAGCACGGCCTTCCTGCCTGCATCGCGCACCAGCCGCTCGGTTTCTTTTGCGTCCCCATCTTCATTGAGGTAGGAGATGAGAACGTCGGCGCCTTCGCGCGCAAACGCCAGTGCTACAGCGCGGCCGATGCCGCTATCCGCGCCTGTAATCAGCGCTCTCCGATCCTTCAGCCGACCAGCGCCCTGATACGACGATTCGCCGTAATCGGGCTGATTCTGCATCTGCTCGGAACTGCCGGGGGTCTCTTGCTTGGGTTCTTTGAAAGGCGGTTTCGGCCCCTGCTCACGTGGATCGCGAGTAGAGGCCGATTTTTCTTGCGTTTTCGTGCTGCTGCTCATGCCGGTTTGACTCGGCAGGAAGCCTACATTCCCGCTCGAACAAATACGCGATCAGGAGCCGCGATGCTGGCGTCTTTCTCGGTTACGGATACCTTCAACTGCTGGAAACCGGATTTGTTCTCAGGCTTGGCGGCAAAGGTGAGCAGGTATTGATTCTGCCATTGCGCCGCAATCGACTCGAGGAAGGGCTGGAAGCTTACCGGAGAACCGAAACCAATCATGTAAGATTCGCCGCCGGTCTCATCCGAGAGCTGCGAGAGGAAGTTCTGTCCCCAGGTATTGCGCCACATCGAATGGCCACCGTGTCCCACGCTAGGGCTGTAAATGGAGTAGACCACAACGCCAGCTTCCTGCGCACTGCGAATACCCGCTTCCACATAAGGGTTGTCGGGATTTAGACCGCCGCCAAGGCCTTCGATGCCACTACTGATCATGATGATTTCCCGGCGTTGCGCTGCACCGGCAGGCCACTTCTTGATGGCATCCGTGAGCGAGTCATAGGGGCTGACATCGGCGCCACCGGCACCGAAGGCGACACGAACGCCCTTGGCAGCGGCGGCATGATCGCGCGTGAAGTTGGATGTTACGTCAGCCATCCCATTGCGCATATAGGCCACGGCCACATCAACGTTTGGTGGAAGCGAGGTGATGAACTGCTTGAGGGTTGAAATTTCGGTGTCGAAAGTTCCGCGCGCAGAATCATCGATCAGCAGCATAAGTTGCATGCCGCTCTGCGCGAGTGGCGTAATGGACTCCACCGGTCTGCGTTCACCGGCCTCTTTCACTTGAATGTCTTGGGATTCGACCGGCGGAATTGTCTTACCGTGTTTGGGTTCGAGCGTAATGATGACGGACGCAGGAACTCCCGGCGCGCCGGGTGTTTGGGCTGCAATCGTCAGAGATGTTGCCAGGCACACTAAGCCTGCCATAATTAGATTTTTCATAGTCAAATACTCCGTGGGCGCACTTACAACAGCGCGGCAGTGGAGGAAGCCGGGATCGCAATCCCCTGCTCTTTTGAGCACGCCAAGCTCTCTAAGGATGCAAGAACGTAGCTCTCAAACTGTTCGGCCCGAACAGCAGCGGTGTGGAACCGCAGCGTGCGGCTCCTGCCCCGTTCGCCTATCTCGAGACGCTGCGCTTCCGGCATCCGTAAGTAGGACGTAACATCCTGTTTTGTGCGTACAGGGAGTATTTCGCGGTCCAGTGTAAATACGGTATCAAGTCCCGGCCAAACATCCGTAAGAATCGGAGTTCCGCAAGCCGCCGCTTCAAACAGCCGGACGCTGGGTGAAAAGCCCGCCCGGACCATATCCTGGCGAGTAAGATTCAAGGCAAATCTTTGTGAGTTATAGAAACGCCGGTGTTCACTGGCGGGTAAGTGGGGCGTACGCTCCACGTTCTTGGGCCAAATAATATCTTCCGGGTACTGCGGGCCGGCAACTGCAAAGCGGCGGTCAGGCTGCACTGCTGCGACGTCGAGAAGCAGCCGGTGCAGCGCCGACTGACGATCCGCAGCATAGGTGCCGAGATACGCCAGATCCCACTCGACTGGCAGCTTCTCCGGATAATACAGCGATGGATCAACCGAACAATACAAGGCGCGCGCACAAGGCGAGCCCAGTTTCTGCTCAATGTAATTCAGTGTCGGTCCGCCGGTGAACGAAAGATATAACTGATATTTCGGATAGAGATCCCGACTAATGTACTCACACTTACGCGCGGCCAAGTTGGCGAGAGTAACTGGAGTGTCGATGTCATAGAAACACGAACAGTTGCGAGCTAGCGAAGTTACCCAACGCCCGACTGCTATGCCGTCCGGCACGTAAGACCCGACGACCACGACGTCCGCAGAACGGATCAGGCTGGCATAGCTATCCTTCAGTTCTTCGAGGCTGCTGTAAAGGATGATGCGGCAGTGAGGCAGCTCCTTGAATTCGCGGTTTTCCGAGTACCAGGGAACGTCGCGCTCAAGAAAAGTAATAGAGTGACCGCGGCGGGCGAGTTCCTTGATAAGCCCACGATACGTGGTGGCGTGTCCATTCCCCCAGGTGGACGTGATGGAAAGGCCGAGAAAAACGCAATTGAGCTGCGGTTGCATCAGCGCTGCAACTCCAGTTCGGCGATGCGCGAACCAGGGAGGACTTGTTCAAGGGCGGCTTCTACGAGTTTGCCGCGCTGTGAATACGTATGGTCAGCTAAGACGCGACGGCGGGCTGCGTCGCCGATCATGCGTGCGCGCCCAGGCTGAATGTCGCGCACTAACTGACCAACTTCCGATCCCGAGCGGGCAACCAGAATCTCCTCGCCGGGCTCCAGGAAACTATCGATGCCCTCCCAGGCATCCGTGATGAGGCAGGCGGCTGCCCCAGCAGCTTCGAAGACGCGCGTTGCGGGAGAGAAGCCGTAGCGGGCCATGCTGTCGCGGCTGATATTCAGGACCAGTCGCGAGGAGCAATTGAACGCGTTGTGATCCGCCGTGTACACATGGCCAACATAGCGGACGTTTGCCGGGATGGGCTTATCGGCCCAACCACTGCCGCCGAGTAAGAACTGCTGTTCAGGAGTAACTTGGGCCGCGCCGATAAAAAAGTGTTCCACACGCGCTTCGCGATCGGGCAGGCGATTGCCTAGAAAGGATAGATCGCATAAGAAGCGTGGGTCCGGTTCAACGGGGAAGTGAACGTCGGGGTCGAAGGCATTGTAGATGGGTATGCAATCGCGCGCGCCGAGTTCGCGGTAGCGGCTGGTTACCGGTTGGCCGCCGCCGTAGGTAAAAACGAGATCGAACCGCGGCAGTGCGGCGTGAAACGGATCGGCTGGATTCGCGGAGATACGGTCAAGTGTTGCAGGAGCATCGACATCCCAAAAGATCCTGCAAACAGGCGCTGTCAGGCCGGCGACCCGCGCTTCCAGGAATTCATCCAGCACGCCAACCCCGCTCGCCTTCACGACGACGTCGAAGTTGCTCGAACGCGAAAGATGCCGATCTGACTTCGCCGGAATCTGCCGGATTGTAGACAACGATCCGAGCCCAATCGGGATCCGGTATGTCGCGGTGTTGCTGACGATCGTAGGCATCTGGTTCGTAAAAGGTGATGCGATGCCCGCGTTGCGCAAGCGCGCGAAGGATGCCGCGATAGTAAGTGGCTGCGCCGTTCCAATACGCGGACACCAGACTCGAACCCCAGAAGGCTATGTTCATGCGTGCACCTCCTGGGAAAGCACAGGTTCGGGAGCGAGGGCAGCGTAGATGTCTAGCAATTCATCCACACGATGCCCGCAAGTATGCCGCGCGCGAATCGTTTCAATGCCATGCCGGGCGAGGCTTGCGGCTAAGTCCGTGTCATGCAAAACGCTGTGCAAATGCTCGCTGCATCTCCTCGCCATTTTGCGCCATAAGAAAATCTTCGCCGATGCGGAAGAGATTCTCTTCGTCGCGCCAGGGCGCAGAGACGAGCGGAATACCGCACGCCATGGCTTCAAACGGGCGAATGGTTGGAATGCCCGGCAATTCACGCGTGTAGGGGCGCCGCGGAACGTGGACGGTGGCGCGGAACTGCGCGAAGACTTCAGGCACGTCGAAATTCGGCAGCCAGCCGCCATAACCGATGCCGCAGCGGCCTAACTCATCCAGAGCCGCGGGCGGATAGCGCACGCCGTAAACCTGCGCGTTCAATCTGAGGTTCTGAACCGGCGCGAGGAAATACTCGCGCAGCTCTTCGGTGCGTTCTTCGTCACCCCAGTTGCCGATCCACACAACATCACCCGACGTTTGATGGGTCGCGCGCGGATAGAAAACGCGCACGTCGGCCGCTTCATGCCACACGTGGACCTGACGACCCCAGCCGCGCCGTTCATAGGCCCGTTTCAGCGAAGCGCCATAAGCGAGCACACCGTCGTAGCAGGAAAGATCAAAGCGCGATAGCTCCTGTTCGGCAGTGAGTGCCCGATGGTGCGTATCGTGAAACAGTACGCGTATATGCGGATTGCGGCGTCGAAATTGTCCGACGGCAGCGATCAGTTGCGGCTCGTTCCATTCGTGGACAAGAACGAGATTGACGCCGTCAAGCCACTCGTCGAGGTCAAGCTGCTGCGGCGAATAGCGGACGCTCTGCAGATTGGGAAAGGCGCGCTCAAAAGCAGCCTGAGCTTCGGAGCCACGATCGGCAAGAAGATTTTGACGGCTCCAGGAATTTTCAGGCTCAAAGATGCGAACTTCGTGACCGCGGCCTTGCAGCTCGCCGGCTATCCCGCGCAGAAAATGCGCGTTGCCATGGTTCCAGTCGGAAACCAGGGAGTGGTAAAACAGCGCGACGCGGAGCTTCACGCAAATACGCCCTCCGGAACTGCCAAAGACTGGTAGGTTCGCCAATATTGCTCAACCGTCGCAGCGGATGAGTACCTATCCGCGTGGATACGGGCGAGCCGGCCGAGCGATTCGCGCTTCAGCGGATCCTCAGCCATCTCGGAAAGCGCATCCAGCCAGGCGGAAGGATTCTGCGGGTTGACGAACACCGCCGCGCCATCCCAGAGTTCACGCAGAGACGGAATATCAGAGAGGACAAGGCAGCACTGGGCACGCGCGGCTTCGAGCACCGCGAGCCCAAAGGGTTCGTATAACGCGGGATGCGCGTACACCGAAGCACGATGCATATCGTCCAGCAAAGCCGCATGCGGCAGCGATTCGGCAACGCGCATCGGCCAAGGCAATAACGCTGCGATCTGATCGAGGATTCGCAGGTTCTTGCCGGTGTCCCAGGCACGCCCCGCAGTTAGAAAGAACGGTTGTTTGCCGGCGCCGTTGTATTCAGGCGATTCGCTGAAGTTATGCGCGATCTGAACGCGGCTCGCCTGGAAATCGTAATTAGCAGCGAGTGCAGCCGCCATATACGCCGAGGGGGCAATCACGGCATCGGCAGCACGCAGTCCGGCACTGACGCGGGCGTGATATTCAGCCCAGTCCACTGCAGGCGGCGCGCAACCATGCACGGCTTGCCACCATGAGAAGACGCACGAGTGCGCGACAACAACAACCGGCGCTTCCCATGGCAAAACGGCATGCGTGTAGCCGTTGAGGTGGACGATATCGGGTTGAAAATCCGCAGCCAGTTGGAGCAACCACTCGCCTGCGGCCTCGATATCACTCCAGGGCTGCGCCATCCATTCCAATTTGTAATCGCTTTCGCAAAGCGTCACGCGGTCGAGAGCGGCCAGTTGTTGCTTCTGCGCTGCATTCGGCCGAGGCCCATTGGTCGCAAGCAGAACTTGAGCACCGCGGCAAGTGAAATGTTCAACCAGATCCAGTGAGTACTGCCATACGCCACCGACAGCGTCGGCAGTCATCAGAATCTTGAAAGGCTCTACGGTGCCGGGCGCCCCGCTAGCGGGCATGCCCGCTCACTTCTAACTCGATCAAAGGTTGCGGACGCTGTTCCTGAATATCACTGAAAGAATCGAATCCCTTCAGGTATGCGTCGTGGGCGCGTTCCCAGGCGAAATCGTCGGGCGCTCCCCACATGCGCGTGTATTCGGGCGAGCCCGGATAGGGGAACAGCGGAACAGGTTTATTGGCCCACACGCCATGCGATTCCAGTTGCACGCGCCAGGACTCAATGGCATCGGCATCATCTTCGGCCATCGCGAGCAGATTGGCCTGCACGAACGGCACGCGTTGCTTGGCAAAGATGAGGCGGCCGGTGAGTTCTTCGGTCGACATCTTGCATTTCTTATCGAGGTAGGCACGGCCTGCTTCGGTGATGCTCTCGACACCGGCTTCGATGGAGACGCAGCCGGCCTTTGCAAGCGCAGTTATGGCGTCTTCGCTCCAGAGGTCGAGCCGGGTTTGCACGCCGATTTTGACTTTGCGTTCCGCCAGCGCAGCCAGAAGCGGCGCATCCGGAAGAAAAATTTCGTCGATGAAGTAGACGTACTCTATGCCTTGCGCAATCAGACGGTCGAGTTCTTCGAGCATCACCGGCAGAGGGCGCTTTCGGTAATTGTTGCGGAAGTTGTCCTTAGCGCAGAATGTGCAGTGATAGGGGCAGCCGCGCGAAGATTCCATTTCAGCGCCCGGTCCTAGCGGCTCCGAATCGAAGCGATGGTGATGATGCCGGTGTTTGGCAATGGCATCATCGGGCCACTTCAGCGCGGGAAGGCTTTTCATGTCAGCCGCCCGGTTGGGTCCGCGCACGATAATTTGTTCGCCGCGGCGAAAGGCGATGGACGGAACCGAATCGATGTCGCCGGCAAGTTGCGGCAGTATCTCTTCGCATTCGCCCAGGACCACGAAATCCGCGTTCAACTTTTGCAATGTGGCGCGCGGGGTCGTGGAACCGTGCGGGCCGACGATGATCTGCCGGGCTGGAATAACGCGCAGTTGATTCGACAATTCCTGCGGGACACGAACTTCCGGAGGAGGACAGCGCCAAAACAGATAAGTGGGCGCAGTGGTAATAGCGATGAAATCGGGCGCGTACTGGGACACGCGCTCGACAATTTCGCGATAGCTGAGGTTGTCGAGGTGTCCATCGATCAGCAACGCCTCATGGCCGCTTTGTTCGAGCAGTGCTTTGGAATAGCCTAGCTCCAGTGGCAGATGCGGCTCGCGGCAGCCGAAATAGATGCTGCCGTCAAACGTCCAGGGTGGGTTTACCAGGGCGTAACGCATCAGGCGACCATCACCTTTGATTGCTCAACCAACCAGGGGCGCTCCGCATACCACTTATAAAGCGCCTGTATTCCTTCGCGGATGCTGGTTGTGGGCGACCAGGCAAGAGTGGTGCGGATCTTCGAAGTATCCGCGACGTACCATTTCTGATCGCCGAGCCGCTCCGGACCCCAATCGACTTCAACGCGCTGTGCCGTCAAGCGCCGGATGTGTTCAAGCAGTTCGAGAAGACTCGTACTGTTGGCCGATCCTCCTCCCAGATTGAACGGCTCTCCGGCGGCGCGGTCCATGTTCTCGTGCGCCAGTTGCATGGCACGAACCAGATCGTCGACGAACAGCAGATCGCGCACCTGCCTGCCGTCTCCGTAAAGCGTGATCGGCTCGCCCTTCATGGCTTGACGAATGAAGTGTGCGACCCAACCTTGATCTTCCGATCCAAGTTGATGGCGCCCATAGATACAGCTCATGCGAAACACCGTAGCTTTGATGCCGTAGGAACGCGCATAGTCGAGCACATATTGGTCCGCCGCGCCTTTTGAGCAACCGTAGGGCGATAGAAATGCCAGTGGCTGCTGCTCACTGATTCCGGCGGATGCGAGAGCTTCGCTCTCGGGTTCCCAACGGCTTCCCCGTTTGCAGAGCGGAACTCCGTCCAACTTCCCGTAGACCTTGTTGGTGGATGTAAAGAGAAGCGCCGGACGAGCGGGGGAATGCCGAATTGCTTCGAGCAGATTCATAGTTCCGGTGAGGTTCGTCTTAAAATCACCGAGCGGGTCATCGAGGCTGGTGGTTACCGCCACTTGCGCCGCCAGGTGATACACGGCTTGCGCAGTTTGAACGGCCTTGCGGACTTGCTCAGCGTCACTTACGTCCGCCTGTGTGAAACAGACACGGCCGGGATAGCGCTGCTGCAGTTCCTGGACGTTTTGTTCAACGCCCGGGCGGCTGAGATTGTCGAAGATATGCACCGGCTGATCGTGCTCGAGATACGCGCGCGCGACGTTAGTACCAATGAAACCGGCTCCGCCAGTGATGAGAATATAGCGACGCTGCAATATCATGCTTCTTAAACCACGAGCCCGCGCGAAGCCAGCTCCTCCCGCATTTCATGGAACCTGTCGTGAGCGGTCTGTTGCTCCAACCAACCGGCCAAGTCCCGCATTCCGTTCTCAAGCGTCACCTTGGGTTTGTAGCGAAGAATCTCCTGCGCGCGAGTAATATCCGGGAAACAGTGACGTATGTCGCCGACTCGATACTTACCCGTGATCTCGGGCTCGATCGACAGACCCAGGACGCGCGCCAGTTTACGGGCGACATCGCTAACTTTGGTCGCTTGCCCGCTACCGACGTTGAACACCATATCCTGCGCCGCATCCACTTCGAGAGCCAGACGGCATGCCCGCGCAACGTCATACACGCTGACAAAATCACGCAACTGCTCACCATCCTCGAAGATCATGGGACGTTTGTGATTCAGAAGGCGCGATGCGAAGATAGCGAGTACGCCCGTGTAAGGGTTCGAAAGAGATTGGAACGGACCATACGCGTTGAAGAAGCGGAGCGCTACGGTGGGTATGCCGTAGGCGCGGCCCACTACCAGGCACATCTGCTCCTGATCAAATTTCGAGAGCGCATAGATAGAGGCGAGCGAGGGCTGCTTCGACTCGGGCGTGGCGACTGGCCGGAGCGGAGTGCCGTCCTCCGTCATCATTTCCCAGTCATGCGCTTTCAATTGCGCAGCGGTTCGAGCAGCAAACGCACAAGGTTGGCCAGCGGGCGTGACGTACAGCCCCTCTCCGTAAACGCTCATGCTGGAGGCGACAACCAGTTTGCGCACGGAACTCTTGACCAATCGTTCCAGCAAAACCGCCGCGCCCAGATTGTTGACGCTGGTGTATTCGGCGATTTGATACATGCTCTGGCCGACGCCAACCAAAGCAACGAAATGATAAACCGCTTCAACACCCTTCAAAACTTCGTCGACGACTTCCGGGTTGCGAACATCGCCCAGCACAAATTCGACGTTTTTGTTCAGGTAGCCGGGTCGTTCCGGCTTGTCGCCGTGCACCTGAGTAACTAAGCTATCCAGAACCCTGACGTGATACCCGGCTTCTAATAACTCCGTTGCTACATGAGAGCCAATAAATCCAGCACCGCCTGTAATAAGAACGGTTCCTCTTTTCATTGTGCTTGTCCGGGTTTCCTCTGGAGAGAATGCAAACGACTAGTGGAATTACGACTGTGCACGGGCACGATCGTTCTGCTATAGGGAAAAGTTTGATGCAGATGTAAAGCCTTCAATACGAAAAATGTAAGTGCTTCATCAACATAGAAAGCTTTGTAGCTCCCTTTGTTACTACTTACCTTACGGACCGTAAGCGCGCATCCGCAATACTACGTAGTCAGTAAAGAATGCCACTAGGCGTAACGGCGCGTCATGGATGCGCAGAAGTCTGCGTATTCGGCTGGATTGTTCGGAGGACTTGTATGATGCGCGCGCACGCCGCAATGTTCAGGCGTGAAGCAGTAGGTTACAGTGAGATCGAAATTTTCCAGCGTCTCCATTTGACGGTCAAACCAATCGAGCGCATTCGGTCGAAATGAATCGGCCCAACTTAATCCGGTACGCAATTTCTTGACGCCCAAATCGCGAAGAATGCGCGCGCCTTCTGCGAGGCGATGATCTTCGAAGTGGAACCACTGACAGATTCCCAGCGCAGGAGCGAATTGCGGGAACTGACGAGCAGCCAATTTCGCCGCACCGTCCTCGCGGAACAGGCCCATATAGAAATGCCGGTAATAAGAGGAGCCTTCGCTTTCGCGATGACGCGTGGTTGCCGGCCAGGCACGCGGCAAATCGAACAGGCTGTACCAATACACGTGATCGGCGATGGGCAACAGCAATTCGGCTGTGCGGTTCAATCCGAACTCCTGCACCTCTTCGGCGCCGAAAGACGACGCACCCACTTCTGAAATCCAGATGGGCTTGTCGGTTACAGCTTGCACTTCAGCCAACTTGTCGGGCCACTCATGAATGGTCCAATGATTCCAGTCGAGCGGGAAGCCATGCAGCGCGACAACATCCACGTGATCTAATGCGCCGAACTCGCGCATGCGCGTTATGAACGCCGGATCAATGGGTGAGATTCCGCCCAGAACGCGGGTGACGCTTGGGTTCTCCGCCCGCACTGCCTGCCCGGCAAGCTTCACCATTTGCGCGTAGACGGACCAGTCTCTATCGATTTCAAAGTCCCAGTGCGAGAGATTATTCGGCTCGTTCCAGAGCATCACGGCTTCGATCATAGGTGGAAATTTGAGGGCGTTCAGATCGCGGTCACAGGAATTGGATGCAGGTAAGCGCCTTCATCGCACCTGCAAATAAAAACTTCCTGCTCCGGGTTGCTCTCGATGCGAAAGCCGGCACTGCGCAACACGGCTTCGGCGCAAGCGCGATTCGGGATCCACCAATTGGTTGGATCTTGCGAGTAGCTATTTTCGACGAAGTGCATTTTGGGGAAGCCGGGGTGGTCGAAGATGGCGCTCTCCCAAAATGGATAATCCGCCTCAACGGCCGGCCGGGTGCGGCTGCCGCGCTGCATTGATTGAAAGACAAACCAGTCTTTGGCAACGTGCCGGCGAAGAATATCAAGCGCCAACAACGGATGGCGCAAATGATAGAAGACGCCCATGAACAACACCAGGTCGAAGCGCTCCCGCAGCTGCGGTACTTCGTAGACGGACAAGTGACGAAACTCGATGTCAAGCCCGAGCACTTCGACTGCGAAGCGCGCCTGCGCGAGATAGACTTCGTCGTGATCGATGCCGAGTACACGGCTGGCGCCGCGGCGCTTCATCTCGATGGAATAAAAGCCGCCGTTGCAGCCGATGTCGAGAACGGTTTTTCCGGTGAGATCGGGGGGTAGGGCAGCGCAAAAATTCCGCCATTTGACGGAAGGGTAATCACCCAGGAAGTGTTGCGGCGCGGTTGGAACGCCTTGTAAGTTGAGGTTGTGAAACCATGGACCTAGATCTGCAATTCTCTGCTCAATTTCCGGAACAGTCAGGCTACCTGCCAATGATTTTTTCTCCCACAGTGCGGATGGTTGGCCGCGGATAAATTTGCGCGGCGATTTATGACTCGTATTCTACTGATCCGCCACGGGCACACCGAACTACTGGGGAAAGTGCTGTACGGCAGAATGGGCGGCGTGCATTTGAGCGAGCAAGGACGGCAGGAAATTCAGAGACTCGCGGCCGCGTTGCAGCAGAGATATAGCCTGGACGAAATCGTTTCGAGCCCTATGGACCGTGCCCGGGAAACTGCCGAGGCGATTGCAACTTTACAAGCGAGCGAAGTTGTTTTCGATGCCGATCTGCAAGAGCTCGATTTTGGCGCTTGGATGGGCCGGTCTTTTGAAGAACTTGGGAACGATCAGGGCTGGAAAGAGTACAACCGTAGTCCGCTCGCTGATGGGACCGCCCGGAGGCGAGTGCATGCTGCAGGTCCAGCTTCGGGCATGGCATGCCTTGGAACGTGCAATCGAGCGGCATAGCGGCAAGACCGACGCGACTGTTGCAGCGATAAGCCACGGAGATGTGGTACGGGCGCTGCTGCTGCTTTTTCTTGGCATGCCGCTCGATTACATTCATCGGCTGGAAGTCTACACGGCCTCTGTCAGCGAAGTGATTTTGGGTAATGCGTATCCGCAAGTAGTCAGAGTGAATCAGACCTTTTAACGCTATGTTGATTGAAACTCGGGAAGCAGACAGGAAAAATCTCTTAGATCTGCTGGTGTCGCAGCTCAAAGAATTTGTCGTGGTGCTTGCGGATGTGGACGGCCACTTTTCCTCCTGGCATCCGGGCGTGCTTAGCCAATTCGGATACGAAGCGGACGAATTCATTGGCCAACACATTCGCATGTTGTATCCGGAGCCGGACCGGACTAACGGCGATGTGGAGCGCGAGCTGGAGAAAGCCAGCGTGAGCGGCAAGGCTTCCGACACGCGCTGGCTGATAGACAAGGCAGGCCGGCGGCTGCTGGTGGAAGGTGTCTCGCTGGGACTGCGAGACGAGTCGGGAAAGCTGGTGGGTTTCGGCAAAGTACTGCGCGACGTTACCGAGCGGCGCGCAACTGAAGAGCGGTTGAAGGCGCTCACCAGCGCACTCGACCTATCCACGGTGTTCGTGCGGGAACTCGACGGAACGATCACGCATTGGACCAGCGGTTGCGAGCGTCTCTACGGTTGGAGTACGGAGGACGCGGTCGGAATAGTTTCCTGGGAGCTTCTCAAGACGGTCTTCCCGCAGCCGCTGGAGGTTATTCGGCAACAACTGCTGCGCAGCGGCTATTGGCGCGGGGAGTTGGGACAAACGAAGCGCGACGGCAGTTATGTGTATGTGTCCGCGGATTGGGTTCTGCTGTCGGACGCAACGGGACAGCCGTCAGCAGTCATTTGCACTCACACGGACATCACTCCCAGAGTGCAGGTTCAAGGTGAATTGGAAGTAGCCAACGCGCAGTTGGAACGCATGACGCTGGAGCTGGAGCGATCGAACCGGGAGTTGGAAGAGTTCGCGCGCATTGCATCCCACGATTTAAGCGCTCCCATCACCAGCACGCGTTGGCTGGTGGACTTGCTGGCGGCCAAACACAGCGATGATCTGGGAGCAGAGGGGCAAAAGATTGTCAGGCAGATTGGAACGGGCTTGCAGCGCATGAGCGAACTGGTAGATGCCGTGCTGCAGCACGCGAAAGTGGGCACCAGCGCGATTGGATCCGCCGAGGGCACAGATGCGGCGGCGGCGCTGACTGCCGCGATTGAAGATCTGCGCAAAGACATAGAAACATCAGGCGCCGGGATTTCATTCGATGCGCTGCCTTCCGTCGCGATGAGTGGGCAGGCGCTTACGCAGCTTTTTCAAAATCTACTTTCGAACGCGATCAAGTACCGGAAACCCGGTACGCAGCCAAAGGTGAGCGTCAGTGCGGAGCGCGAAGGGGACGTTTGGAAGTTCAATGTCAGCGACAACGGCATAGGCGTTGAACCTGAGTGGCTGGAGCGCATTTTCCAGCCCATGCAGCGGCGGCATGGACCTGAGATCGCGGGCAGCGGCATTGGCCTGGCCACGTGCCGGAAAATCGTCACTCGCGCGGGGGGCAAAATCTGGGCGGAGTCAAAGGTCGGGGAAGGCTCTACCTTTCATTTCACTGCTCCGGCAGCGGAGGATTAACGACGGAACACGATGACGAGTGCTGTTACTCCTCACCACCCCAGGGAATGTTCTTATTTAGAGTCAAAAGCTCACAGGACGGGTAAATGCCAACGGAGGATTCCAGTTGGATGTGGCTCCACCTTCAACGACTCCTAAGTAGACAGAGCCTGTTATCGCGTTGAGGCACTGGATCGGCCGGATCGCTTAGAGATTGCGCTCTTCGGCAATCGCGGAACAGCCTGGACGCCCGCCCAAAGCGTTGCGATCGTTTGCTCGACCACGAGAGTCTGGTCAGGCAACTCAGGCACAACCCCTTGGATGACCATGAGTGTGGCGAGGCCGAAGATCGTGTACCACCAGGTGTGGGCTACCACTATGTCGTCCCTACTTGGCAATCCTTCATACTTGGCAACATCGAAAAAGAGCTGTACGAAACGTTGGAACAAAGGCATGCCAATGTCGTTGATATATTGTCCAGCGCGGATGCCGTTGCGGTTTTCCGGCCCGAAGAAGACGTTGCGGAACTGCTGTGGATGGGCAGTGCAGAACTGAATCAAGCCACGCGAAGTCGCAAAAAGACGCTCTTTCGGTGCAGGATGTTTAGCGGCAATCGCGTCGAAGTTCTGAATCAGCAGCCCGATCGTCTCGCTGCTCAACTCGGCAAGAATATGCCACTTGTCAGGAAAATGCTGGTAGATCACGGCGTGCGTATAGCCGATCTCTTTAGCGATCGCACGAAGCGTCACGGCTTCGTAACCGCGATCGGCGAACATTTTGCTTGCGGCCGCAAGGATTTCGCCCCGCAGCCTTTCCTTGCGCTCTACCCGGCGACTTGGTGATATGGATGTCACTTCAATAGCTTAGTCCGTTTTGACGCTTTTTGCGACCGAATGTTGATTTATAACCATTGGTAAGAAACCAATGATTAATTTGCAACCAATGGTTTTTATGCGCCTCTAATGGTCAGGTCGCTCATTCGGATGGGCGGCCAAACAAGGAGAAAACGAACATGTATTTAGTCATGGGCATTACGGGAAAAGTTGGGGGCGCCACCGCGCGGCATCTGCTGAATCAAGGCAAACAGGTGCGGGCACTTGTGCGCAATCGCGAGAAAGCGGCGAAGTGGGCAGACCAAGGCGTCGAGTTGGTGGATGGAGACTGGAACGATGCGACAGCCATAGCGGCGGGGCTCAAAGGTGTTGAGGGCGCGTTTGTTATGTTGCCGGCTGTATGGGCACCCTCGCCTGATTACAGAGAAGCAAAGGGCGTGATTGCGAACTATGTCGAGGCGCTGACCAAGGTAGTGCCGCCGCGGGTGGTAGCGCTCTCGTCGATGGGCGCGAATAGAACAAGCGGGCTGGGGATGATCACGGCCTTATCACTTTTGGAGCAAGGTTTTCGCAGCCTGCCATTTCCGGTCGCATTTGTGCGCGCAGGCGGATTTTTCGAAAACTTTCTTTTCGGCTTACAGGCGGCCCGAGGCGGGACACTACCAGTCTTCTACAATCCTACAAACCGGAAATCGACAATGGTCGCGTCAGATGACATCGGCGCAGAGGTGGCAACGCTTCTGACCGGGCCGGCGTGGTCAGGGCATCGCGTCATCGAGCTGGGTTCGATGGTAAGCGCGGATGAAGTGGCCGGACAATTGGGTGAAGTCCTGACACTCGACGTAAAAGCCTTTGCAGTGCCGCGTGCAGGCTGGGCGGAAGCGTTCGAGCAGTTCGGCATCCCGAAGGGCCACACTGGACCTGCCGAAGAAATGTTTGAGAGCGTTAACGCAGGATGGATGGACCTCGGAATCACGGGTGCGGAGCACGTAGCGGGTACGACGTCCGCACGCGATGTGTTTGCGGCTGCACAGAACACCGTCAAGGCGTAAGTCCGGGGCAAGCTGAATCAGCCCAATTCTTTATTGCAGAACGGTTTGATCCACTGAAGCCGCAAGAAGAGGATCGCTTTTAATATGAAAGCTGAACACACAATAGATAAACCCGCGCGGGCAGGTCGAGCAACTCAAATAGCCGCGATGGTAATAACCGGCCTTGTCGCCTTCATCTGGGTGTACTTCGGAAGGTTATATCTAATTCGCGATCCGGACGAATGGAGGATCGCCAATCAGCAGCTCGGATACCCGCTCTATATCATTCCTCTGATTGGCGTTACCCACATCCTTGGTGGCGTGGGCCTTCTGATTCCCAATGTGCCTCGATTGACTGAGTGGGCTTATGCTGGCCTCGCGATCAATCTTTTACTCGCGTTCTATTCACAACTGAATGGCGGTGGCAGTACTTGGGATAAATTTGATCCGATTCTCGTCCTGGCGTTCGTCTTTGCCTCGTATGTATTAAGACGCTGCATGCGCGCAAACAGGTGGTCGATATGAAGAACACGCTCGGGCGGGCAGTTTACTTTTTCCGGGCACGTCGCGGAGGGTCCGGCCCGCGATCCATTCGGCGATTCGTCATATGGGCCCGGGTGCCATGTCCAGCATCGGTTGGGACTGTACGATCACGACGGATTTCGCGCTCACACTAGATTTCGTTCCTTATGTTCTTCAGGGCTCCGCTTACCTGATCGCTTTTGTTCGCCCGTCAAATTGCCTGTCTTCTGTGAAGACACCTTGTAGGCTCTCGAGGGTCGAACCTGAGGGTTACAAGATGTTCCGGACAAGCAAGACAACTGCGAAAAGATAGTTTTCAAACCCAACTAACCAAGGAACCACGGTGTCCTCTGCTGTACAGATGTCGACCGGCGCGCTGCTCATGTGCTTCGTGCTGCTCGACGTCTTCCTCACTGTGCTGTATGCGCGCGCAGGGTCGGGGATCTTCAGTCGCTTCGTCTGCGCATGGGAATGGAGGCTGCTACGCCGGTTCGCAACGCTCTTGGGCCGACGCGCACAACTTTTCCTCTCACTCTGCGGACCGGCCATTGTTGTATCGCTGATCTGGTGGTGGGCGTTTCTCCTGACCCTGGGAGCGGCGCTCATCTTTCATCCTTACTTGGGCTCCGCCATCGCAACGTCGAACGGCGCCACGCCGACAGATTTCGTTTCGGCGATGTATGCAGCAGCGAACAGCATGTCGATTGTTGGATCGAGTGGTTTCTCGCCCCGAACGTCCACCTTCCGGCTGATCTTCATGTTCAACTCACTGGCCGGAATGTCGGTAATCTCGCTGACCCTGACCTACCTCATGCAGATCTACAACGCTCTGCAACAGCGCAATTCCCTGGGGCTGCGAGTTTTTTTATTGAGCGGAATGACCGGCAGCAGCGCCGAGATGCTGGTTCGGATCGCGCCTCAGGGGAGAGTGGATTCTGGATTCAGCACCTTATCCGATCTGGCATCCTCTCTAGTCCAACTGAAAGAGATGCACCACTTCTATCCCGTTTTGCTTTACTTTCGTTTTGAACAAGCTTATTACTCCGTGTCGTTTGTAACCGGCATGCTACTCGATTGTGCAT
This sequence comes from Terriglobia bacterium, assembly GCA_963758445.1. Lineage (GTDB taxonomy): Bacteria > Acidobacteriota > Terriglobia > Bryobacterales > Bryobacteraceae > Bog-105. The sequence goes on along the minus strand of CAVWVR010000012.1, from coordinate 698,661 downwards.
CTCTCATTGAGAGTGCGACTAACGCAAGAGAATACGGTTGGCTCCAACGTTCGGCCACTCTAGAGGTACTTTGGTCAGCATCGCTCCTGCTCATCGACATGATCGAAGATGCGTTCGGCCCAGCTTTACCTCGCCGCCCGCGGCCGCGGACGACCGAAGCCGACGTGGACCAATGGCGTGACCAGTATTTACGAAGTTTAGAGCTCTTCAAACGGGCAGGCATACAGCCGGCTCCGGACGTGGAGCAAGGCTCTGGCAGATACATCGAGCTACGCACAGAATGGGCACCGCGAATCACCGCACTCGCGGAGGCCATGCTGTATGCGACCGAGATCGTGGATCCCGGTAATGCAAACGAAGGCAGTTCGAATCAGGTTCTGAGCTTCCGGATTTGATTGCTTATCCCACCATCCCAGAATTTTCGTATGAAGGACAAATCATGGCAAAAAGAGTATTGAAAGGAAAACGAATCCGAGCACTGGCTGCAGAGGGCTTCGAAAGGGTGGAACTGACCATTCCGATGAAGACATTGAAGCTCGCCGGCGCAAAAGCCGACGTCATATCGCTGCGTGAGGGCAGCGTTCGCGGAGTCAAGCTCACGAGCCTGCCAGGCGTGCTAAAGCGGCGTCAGCCGCCAGCGGCCGTAGGCGACGATTCCCGCAAGGATGCCCGTCAGCATAGGAATCACGGCGCCCACTCCTAGGGGTATCGAAAGCACAGTCGCTCCGATCATGATAATCACCAGTCCGGCGGCAGCCAAGGGCGTGAGGCCGGGCTTGATTCGCAGCAGCCCCGGAAGCAAGAGACCGAGCCCACCGAGCACCTCGCAAACGCCAATAAAGTGCATGAATGAGCCGCTTGCAAGGGCCGCCGGCATGCCCTTAGTCATTTGGTCCACCGGCATTAAAAACTTCGCGACTCCCGCGAACAAGAACAGCAGCGCGAGCAGGATCTGAATCGCCCAAAGAGTCTTTTTCATAACAACCTTTCAATATTCCGAATGGAGCCTTCTGAATCCACGGGCGTTACGCCCCGACTTTGAGTTGTACGATGCGGATGTGGTTGCCGAATGGATCGCGCAGACCCAGCAGAAACATGACGCGCTCTACGCGCCGCCGTTGAAGATAACGATGCGGCGTCTCGCCAAAAGTCGAAGTAAACGTGCGGATGAAGTGTGCCTCAGAGACCCCCGCTACGGACGCTAGTTGCGGAACGCGTAGCGGTTCTGCGAAGGTTCGATCCATCGCGTCTCCTGCGCGCAGCATTCGGCGATTGAACTCTTCTCCAGATCGGCTCATTAGCTTACTGTATAGGCTTTCCAATTGGGAATTTCAACAGGTCAGCATCTGGCAATTCAGAGTTCGTCACTGATTCTGCGGGCTCAGGGATTGATAATAGAGGACCGTCAGGGACGTCCTAGAATCTTGCTTGGAGCAGCTTTTTCTGCTGCGAAAAATCGGTCGCGGCAAGATGCACGAACAACATCGATGTTGTTTCTGGATCATGAGCCTTCGCGACTACAGCGTATCGATCAAATTAGGAATCAGTGGTTCACTCGTTCGAATTCTATTACGTAATCGTGAACGGATCTCTTGTCACCCACGTTATGCAGCTTGATGGTCATTCGGCGGGCGTCGCCGGACAAGGATAAGATTGTTTGGGCGGTACTGCGCCGCCACGGGGCGTTGCCTGGTCCAGTCTCTTGCAGAACCAGTTGGTTATCCTCCCAGTGGCCGGTTCTTTCAATAAGATGCCTACCCATTTTCGTCCTCATTAGCTTGCCGTCTGTGGAATAGATGGACCACCGTGTTGATGGTTCGTTTGAGATTACCGGCCGTAACGCCACGGTGAAATCGGTCTGTTTGATTTCCTCCACGGACTTCGTAAGCGGGCCGAGCGTGATGCTCATGGACCGCCAAACGCCAGTAAAGTCGGGCCGTGTATTCTGTCGCTGAGCCGATAACGTAAACGCTAGCAGGAATGCCGAGACTTTAATCGTCCATCCGGGCGCCGATATCGAACTCATTCCGCCTTATTATAATGTTCAGTCCATCTTCTCTGACAGCACTGTTGATCGTTCCAGCAGTGTTCTCCCAAGTCGTGGCCCACGCGATTGTGACCTGTTCATCTGCGCAAATGTTTTGCTGCGAGCGAAAGGGTTGACTAGAATGAGCGGGGAGGACTAAGAGATGGCAACTCAACCTGAACCATCGATAAGACCGATCGATCCGGAAAAGCTCAACGCTCTGCTTGGCCAGGCCGTACAGGACATGGGCGCGTCACTGCACGCTGCGCTGATTGTCATCGGCGACAAGCTTGGCTTATACAAGGCTATGGCTGACGGAAAGCAGGTTACGCCCGCCGATCTAGCGGCACGCACGGGAACGTCTGAACGCTATGTGCGCGAGTGGCTGAACGCGAACGCGGCCGGCAATTACGTGCAATATCACCCCGACTCGACGACCTATTCACTTTCGCCCGAACAGGCTTTCGCGCTTGCGCTCGATAACACGCCAGTCCATTTGCCCGGTTTTTATCATATGCTCGCATCCTGCATGAAGGACGAAGAGAAGCTCACCGAAGTCTTCAGAACCGGCAAGGGGTTCGGCTGGCACGAACACGAAAAAGGCCTGTTCGAAGGCTGCGAGCGGTTCTTCCGTCCGGGTTATCTGGCCAACCTTACCACCAGCTGGATTCCGGCGCTCGAAGGCGTTGAGGCGAAGCTGCGCGCTGGCGCCAAAGTGGCTGATGTCGGTTGCGGTCATGGGGCATCCACCATACTGATGGCTCAGGCTTACCCCGAATCCCGGTTCTTCGGTTTCGATTACCACGGTGCATCCATTGAGCAGGCGCGTCGCAAGGCCGAAACGGCCGGAGTTGCCGACCGCGTCACCTTCGAAGTGGCGCCCGCGAAGTCATATCCGGGCACGGGCTACGATTTCGTGGCATTTTTTGACTGCCTGCATGACATGGGCGATCCGGCCGGGGCTGCCGCTCATGTGCGCGCGTCGTTAGCGCCTGACGGCACGTGGATGGTGGTGGAACCATTCGCCGGGGATGACGTGTCCGCCAACCTAAATCCTGTCGGACGGATTTATTACGCAGCGTCCGCGATGATTTGTGTACCAGCGTCGCTCTCGCAGGAAGTCGGGCTGGGGCTCGGCGCTCAGGCAGGAGAAGCGCGGTTGCGCGATGTGATCGTGGCCGGCGGGTTCACGCGCTTCCGCCGCGCCACCGAGACGCCGTTCAACATGGTGTTCGAAGCGCGTCCGTAGAATCCTTTACCGTCGCGTCGAACTAACGTCGTTTTTTAGTGGTCAACGGTCTACTCGCGCGGTCAACTCAGCTCCCCGCCGCCTGAGAGCGCTGGTAGCTGATAGGTGCCTTCTGCACATCATTGGCCGCTAACCAGTGCTTTAGTCAAATCAGGTCTTAATGTGAACAGCTTATCGTGGGTTTGTGGTTGCTTGCTTACTTGCCATCTCTTCTCATGAGGAGTACCGAAGTTATGTCCGGGGCGTCTTACGGGCCGATGCGTTTCAGGTTCTGCTCGGATCACTGATCGTTCTGATTGGCGTTGCTGCGCTCTCGATTTTTGTTATGCGGAAGCGCTTTAAGGATCGGGCGCTGATCTGGTTTGGAGTGTTCGCGCTGCTCTACGGGACGAGGCTACTGTTAGATACCGCGACTGTTCCCTTCATCCTCTATCTTTCCGAAAGCACGGTGGAACGGTGGACCAACGTTCTGACCTATGTCATGCCGATTCCTGGAACATTTTTCGGCTACGAAATCCTGCCCGCGTGGAGAAAGTTTTTGCGATGGGTGCTCGGATTCCTCATCGCGTTTGCAATCACCGCAATCCTCGTGGATCTAGCGACGGGTCGGCCAGGAAGCTTGCACACTGCGAACAACATTGTAGCGATCACAAACTGGCTAGTGGTCGGAATCGCTGTGTTCCGGTATGGTAAGTCTCTTCCATTTATTCAACCCTTGAAATGGGGCATCGCAGCTTTCGGGATAGCGGTGGTCCTTGGCAATTTACGTGGTTTGGGAAGAACGCCTGGGCTACCGTTCGATCCAGAACCTCTGGGCTTCTGTTGTTTCCTGGGAGCACTCGGGCGCGTGCTGGCTGTACGAACGTTCGAGAACCAAGATCGCCTCCGTGCATTGGACAAGGAGCTCGAAATCGCGACCCGGATCCAGCTATCCATCTTGCCTCAGGAGATGCCGGCCTCTGCCCATCTGAAGATTGCTGCGCACTACCTTCCGATGACTTCGGTGGCGGGGGACTTCTATGATTTTCTTAGGCTAGACGATCGCCGGATCGGGATCTTGATCGCCGACGCCACCGGGCATGGTGTGCCCGCGGCTTTGATCGCCTCTATGGTCAAGGTCGCGATCGCGGCGCAACTGCCTTATGCGGACGACCCCGCACGAGTATTGGCTGGCATGAACCAAACTTTGTGCGGAAAGATGCAGGGTCAGTTCGTCTCAGCGGCCTACTTATTCTTGGATTTGGATGCAGGAAAGTTTAGATACGCTGCCGCCGGCCACCCTCCCTTGCTTCGGTTGGGCTCGAAGACCGAGCGGGTCGAAACGGTTGACGAGAACGGACTGCTCCTGGGGATCATGCCCCAAGCATCGTATACCTTTTGCGAGCGTTTGCTCTCGCGTGGGGACCGCTTTCTGCTGTACACTGACGGACTCCTGGAAGCGGCAAACGCGGCGAATGAATTTTTCGGCGAGCAGCGCCTTTACGAGATGCTGGAAGACACGAGACGCCTAGGAGTAGAAGAGTGCGCAACAAGCCTTTTAGACGGTCTACGTCGATTCGCGGGGTATGACCGCGCCCGAATGCAGGAAGATGATCTGACCGTGATTGTTGTGGAGATCATTTAGCACAACAGTGTAGGAGACGTTCATACTATCAGCGCCAACAGCCCCACATTGAGGTTGGATGTTGCGAGCGCTATTTGGATATGTACTTTTCAACCAGTGCTTTGCGCTGAGCGTCCAGGGTTGCTTTAACTTCGTCCGTATGTAGGACGGGCCGGGTCAAGTGGCCTTCGCTTGCCTCGCCGCGATGCTTGGGCATGACGGCCATGGAGGTGTCGAACGTAATGGGAATCCGTTTTACCACGATCGTGGGCGTGCCCGATTTCAAGCTTACCGCCTCGGTGCTGAAGCGCGCGGCGAGAGTCGGATCCTTGATTTTCGAGACTACCTCAGCAAGAGTTATGCTGTCCGCTTCCTTTCTTTTCACAACGGCTCGTGCAGAAAGCGGAGTTATCGCGGGTGCAGCCCGCTTCTTGTGCCCGGGCGGGAACGTGTATTCAAGGGTAAATACTCCGTCCACCCCGAATTCGCCCTCGGGCGGGAACGTCACATCAATCAAAGTCCAACCCGGCTCAGACGAAGTCTTTATGGCGCCAACGGTCTTCTGGTCCTGCCAGGAAAAGAACTCCGGCGAGCCCACCACCTTCGCCTTTATCGCCCCATCCGGCCACGGCAATTGAATAAAGTATTCGTTGTTGCCGAGCGAACTGGGCCAAGTGGAGATTTCCCGGCTACAACCGCCGTTATTCCCGGAGTTGCGGAGGAAGAATGCCCATGTCTGCTGCACGCCGTCCGTAATGTCTGTGTCCTGCGTGTCGAGCGCCAGTGCCAGAACCGGGTGTATTTCCGCATAACCGTGGTCATGAACGCCGTCGATTCCTATCACGCCGGTCACAACGCCGGGTATTCCCGCTTGGCCACCCATCATGGAAGCCGGGGTTGGCGATGCTCCGTTCTCTATACCGTTTACCAGCTGTTTCCACCAACCGGCGCCAGCTAGACGAAGCGTCTCGTCGTCGCTAAACTCGAGACCAAGCGATGCCTCCGAGGTTGTTTGGCCGGCGTTCTTGTCGCTCAACAGACCCATGCCATAGTCGCCATCCGCTAACCAGAAATTGCTGACGTTGCTATTACCAGACCAATCTGAAAAGTTGATGGACCCGTTGTATGTCACAAGCTGCCAAAGTAAGTGGCCGTCCACGAGGCCGTTACAGTAACCGACATCGACCAGATCGGTGATCTTGAGATCCGCAATGGGAGCTTGCGAGGTGCATTGATTCGCGAGGGCGTTGATGTTCACTGATGTCCCGCCCCAGCTAACACCCAAAACTTTCTGCTGCGGGAAGGCGGCGCCGCAGGTGTCAAGAAAGTCAGGCACAGCGGAATTGTTCAACTGAGCGGCCCATTTCGGATTCAGCGGCAGCGCATTGAAGTCGGTGCTATTCATGTCCCAAACAAGATCGAACGGTTTCGAATGGGGAGACAGTTGCACCCCACCCACAATCGGCCCGCTAGTTACTTTGATTTCGAGCCAGGCCGGACCTTTGTTTTTACATTGGTCGTCATTTCCATCGTCATGAGACCAATAGCCGTTGTCAGCCAAGCCGTTGTCCAAGTAGCCGACTCGCAAGAAATACTGATCGAGTAACTTGGGATCTTTTGGCACGGGCACCTTGAAGTCCTTGTTTATGATGGAGGCGATCTTTACCGGGCCTCCGCCAGTCACGCCGTCGATCCATACGGTACCGGAATAAAATTCGTTGGCCGCGTCGCCAAGTGGTTTCACATAGTCTTTCCAGGTGCTGCCATAGCCTCCAGTTTGTACGCAACCGCCCGCGTTGATGCGAACAGTGTCGCCGGGTTGGAACTTGATGCTGGGCAACGAAGTAAGAGCGGCATCTACGCGAGGTTGGTCCACAATGATGGTTTTGGTTTCACCTTCGGACGTCTTAACGTCCGCCGCGATGGATATAACATCGGCGACGTAAGGGTGCTGGATGGAGTTCAGCGGCGTTTCTGAACTCACACAACGCAGGATGCCGTTGACGTTTTTAATGTCGTGATGTTCGGCTGCACAGGTATCGGCGTGCATAAGCACGGTGTGCTGCTGTTCTTGAAAGAAGTTCAGGCAGGAGGCGGTAAGCGTGCCGTCCTTCATCGAGACAACCTGACAGCCTCCGCCCCAAAAAACGGGGATTATGTTGATCTTGTAAGTGCCAGGGGGAGGGTCGTCTGCGAGGGCAAGCGGGCAAGCAAGAAAAAGAAATCCCGTCGAACCTAGCAACGCACCGACGAATTTCTTCCTAATTGGAAATGAAATTGCGAAAAGGCAACCTAGTACTTTCATCAGGTGCCTGGATTATACAGGCCCATAAGCACTGTGGCAAGGGGATTCGGAAGTAGGTTCTGCGATTAGACTCTCGGACGTGTTGGAATTCGTACACCTCATCGCGGCGGTTCGGGCCGGAAGCTCCGGGGACACATGAACACGGCGTCTCTCCCAGTTTGCCGGCGAACGGTGATTTCCTCACACCTTCTTAGACTTAGTCCGACGCTGCGATAGCCTGAGCAACGCTTCGCTGACCTGATCCGCAACCGCGCTCCAATTGCCCGGTTCCGGCTGGCGAAACAGACGCATGGTCGGATACCAGGGCGAATCGCGGCGATCCAGCATCCAGCGCCAGTCGCACTCATACGGCAATAAGGTCCACACAGGAATACCGAGCGCTCCGGCCAGATGCGCCGTCATCGTGTCTACGCTGATGACGATTTGAAGATCTTTGAGCACGCCAGCAGTGTCGTGAATCGTGGCTACTCGATCGTGAAGATCGCGGACTGCGGGCAGCCAAGGCGAGAGTTCGCTGTGTTCCGGACCAGACTGCAATCCGTAAACAGCGATACCGGGAATGTCGAAGATTGCGGCCAGATTTTCAATCGGTACGGAGCGGGCCGGATTGAAGGTGCTGGCGGTCCAGGCGAGGCCAACCGCGAGCGTCCCTGGATCCCTCTCGATGAGCTTTGCGTGAGGCGCGCGAATGTAGGGGATGTGATGGGGAATCGTGTCTACGGTGGTGCGGAAGATACGCGGCAACTCCATGACTTCGACGTGTTGGTCCCACGCGGGCTCGGGCTCGTTCCACGTAATTACGTAGTCGGCCAGGCAAGACTGCTGCAGAAGCATCTTCAGCTTCGGTTGCGCTTCAATTGTCACCGACTGTGCAATGGAGCGAAGTAACGGCGCATAGCGAATGAACTGAATGGTATCGCCGAGTCCGTGCAGGCAGCGGATCAGAACCCGCTCGCCTGCCAGCGGACGCCCATCCCAGAATCGATTCGGGTCCGGGTTGCCGCGTTGCGCGATCCGATCGCTTTCGGACCACGCCCTTTCGAAATCGCCGAGGCGCATGTAGCACTCCCAGCGTCCTGCGGCGCACGCGTCAGGCTCAGCTCCGTTGCGCTCCGCATCCTCAAAGCGGGCTAGTGCCTCGGGCAAGCGCAAGGCGCGCAACTCCCGCCCGGCTTGCTCCAGCCGCCGATCCATTATTTTGACCGCTTCTGAGCGGTAGCCGACGGATTTTTGCAAGAAAACCAGTAATACTTACTATTGCGGGAGTGTCCAATAGGTGCGCGCCGGTAATTGAGCCGGGTGTTCATCCAGCGGTTGGATGCCCTTTCGTTGCACGAGGCAACATATGACATCAAACCAAACGTCCGAAATGCCAGGAAATCCTAAAGCGAGAGTTCTATTTTCCGACGATCATCATATTGTCCTGGACGCGCTCTCCTACATGGCGCAGGACGAGTACGACGTTCATGCGGTAGACACGCTTGCCGCTCTGAACGAGGCTGTGGATAGCTTTAAACCGAATCTGGTTGTGCTCGACATTCGCATGCCGGACGGCGACGGGATTCAAGCTGCCGCCCAACTGCTGCAGCGCCGCCCGGATTTAAAAGTGATCTTCCTATCCATGCACACGGAGCCGCAGCTCGTCAGGCGGGCGCTAGACACCGGCGCGCTGGGCTACTTATCCAAGCGCGCTCCCGCCGAAGAATTAATGCTGGCCATTCGCACGGTGCTGAACGGAGGCAAGTACGTGGCGGCGGTTGATGGCCATGAGGAAAACGGGAGTAGCGGCTCAGATGACGTGCTCACCGAGCGTCAAAAAGAAGTTCTGCGCCTGATTGCTCAGGGTTGTTCGGCAAAAGAAATCGCCACCCGGCTGAACATTTCCGTGCGCACCGCGGAGTTTCACCGCGCCGCAATTATGGATAGGCTGAAACTACATTCCACCGCGATGATGACGCGCTACGCGGTGGAAAAAGGACTCGACTAACAACGTTTCCTAAGTGCCAGGTTCCCGTGTCAACCTCAATATATGGGCTGGCTGACTTGGGCTTTACTCTCCGCATTCTTTGCCGCGGCGACGGCGATTCTGGCGAAGTTGGGCGTCGCCGGAGTGGATGCTAACTTCGCCACCGCGGTTCGAACTTCCGTTGTGGTGGTCTTTACGTGGTTGCTGGCGTTGCTTGCGCGCCAGCCCGGAAGTTTCCACGTTCCCTCAAAAAACAGTTGGCTCTTTCTCGGCCTTTCCGGCCTGGCAACGGGACTTTCCTGGCTATGTTATTTCCGCGCACTTCAGATTGGACCGGCTTCCCGCGTGGCGCCGATAGACAAGCTGAGCGTCGTATTGGTCATCATTTTCGCGGTGGTCTTTTTGGGTGAGAAACTCACGCCGGGCAAAGCCATAGGCGGCGCGCTGATCTTCGCCGGAGCGATTGCCGTCGCTTTGGATTGACCCCTTTCGCGTGCGCCTGGACCCGTTAAGCCGCGTGGGATGACTGGCAAAAGGATCTCCGACGGATAGCCTTTAGCATGCAAAACGGTTTGGCGTGCTTTCGTGAATTTAGTCTCGTATCCGTTCGGGCGCGGCGAATTCATGTTGCGGTCGAAGCGCGGGAAGTTGCTGCTCGACACCTCCAGGCGAATGCGATGGCCCGGTGCAAAGACATAGCTGGTGACGCCTGCATCGATGCTGATCTGATAGGCTTCGTTCTTTTTTACGAAAACGGGTTCCGATAACGACAGGCGATAGCGCAGGCGCTGTATGCCGTCCGTGACGAGCAAGGCACGGCCATTCGGTTCAACGTCCACCAGCTTCGCCGTAAAGTCCGTGTCGTTGACGGAAGTGGAGATGTACAGAATAACGTTGATAGGCCCGGTTACTTCCAGGTCAGTGGTCAGCGGCGGGGACGTATACACAAGCACGTCTGGCCGAACTTCAACCGGACCCTGATCCAGTGGCCCCGGGGGCAGAATAACCGGATCGCAACAGATGGCTCCGCCGCGGGTGGGAACGGGATTCCTGGGATCGTAAGTGAATTGATCAGGCTGCGCCTTGCGTACCGGAGACCACTGCAACGCGCCATCGCCGCCGGCGGAATTCGCATGACCGCCGCTGCTGAGATATAGCGGAGTCAAACGCGTTCGCGCCAGCGGCCACTCGTGCTCTTCGCGCCAGATGTTTGGACCCATCACAAAGATATGGAGTAAGGCGCTGCCCGTTTGGATGTCCGACACGTCCGAAACGTTCTTCAACCAGCGATCGAACCATTCGGTTTGCCTGCTGCGGATGGGCAGGTCAGCCTGCGGACCGAAGTCGACACCCGGAAACCGGGTGGCTGGATTGTGGCTCCAGGGGCCGATCCAAGTCTCAATCGTTTGATGACGCTTGGCTAAACGCGAGAACGCGTCCAAATCGCTCTCCGCGTATTCATCGAACCAGCCGCCGAACGAAAGTACTGGAATGGAAAGCTGATTCAACCTCTCGCGAAGGCTGAGAGCTTTCCAATAAGCATCGTCAGAGGGATGGGCCAGGGCCGTGCGCCAGGCTGGGAGCACGTTGCCCGTTGCAGAAATGTCCGCTGTCAAGAGCGGCAAGTGATCGATATAGCTGCTGAACAGGGGCCGAACCTGTGAGGGCGGCGTAAGATTCTCCGCAAGCCATGACAAACGGTGCCCAATCTGGAGCGCGCCGCCCGCGGAGTAGAACCGGTCCGTGTACTCATCGTCACCCGTGCACATTGTGGAGATGGTGACTAGATTCGGATCCTGCTGCACCGCGGCCCACCAGGCGGCGATACCCAGATACGAGTTGCCGGCCATCGCCACATGACCGTCAGACCAATGCTGCTGGACAATCCAATTAATTGTGTCGCGGCCATCGGCGCCTTCCTGTTGCGTTGTCCCGAGCACGCCTTGCGACGCATAACGCCCACGCACGTCTTCAATCACGACTGCGTAGCCGCGACGACGCATGAACCGGTAACCGGCCAGCACCTGCGCTTTGCGACTGTACGGTGTACGAACCAGAACCGTGGGCCAGCGGCCGCTCATGCGCGGCAAGAAGAGATCGGCCGCGAGATTGATGCCATCCCGCATGGGAACGGAGATCCCGAGTTCTTCTGTGGGAGCATTCGCCGGGGGCCGTTTGGTTTGCGTCTGAGCAGCCGCGCACAGCGAACGTAAGCGTAAGCAAGGCAGCGATCAGAATGCCAACGCTTTGCCTCATGCCGGCATGGACGATTGCTTGGGCTGCGGCTTGGGCCGAGCGCCAAACAAAGCGGTCCCCACGCGTATAATCGTCGCGCCTTCTTCTATAGCAACTTCGAAATCGTTCGACATGCCCATGGAAAGCTGGGGCAACCGGTATTCAGCCGCCAGAGCAGCCAACCGCTGAAAATACGGCCGCGATAGTTCGGCATCTTCCGACCAGGGCGGCATGGTCATCAGACCGGAGAGTTGCAAGTTCCCACACGCGGCAGCAGCCTCAAGCAACCCAGGAATCTCAGCCGGACCGGCGCCCGCTTTGTTTTCTTCTCCCGAGAGCTTGATTTCGAGCAGCACTTCCAGCTTCACGCCTTTTTCCCCGGCCGAAACATCTAACCGCTGCAGCAGCTTCGGAGAATCCGCCGTTTGAATCACCTGAAAAAGATCGGCGGCAAGCCGGGCTTTGTTGCTTTGCAGGTGTCCGATCAGATGAAAGCGAGCTTCTGGCAAATCTCCAACTTCAGACCGCTTTTCGGAGAATTCCTGAACGTAATTTTCCCCGAACTCGCGTAAACCCGCTTGATAAGCTTCGCGAATTCGCGCGGCAGAAAATTTCTTCGATACAGCCACTAAGGTTATTTCGGACCGCTGCCGGCGGGCGCGCTGAAGGGCACCAGCGATGCGCGACTCCACCGACTGCAAGCGGCTTCCGACTGTGGAGACTTCCAATGGCAACACTTCATGATAAGAGGCCCGGCCCGGCCGCCAGGCAGGACGCCGGTTTTATGCGCGGCGCCATCGAAGCTTTTCTGGCCATTTGCCGCCGCCCGGCACTGCTGGAATACGGTGAGCCGCTGCAATCGCTCGTGGCCGGCCAATACAGCCTGGAGGATCGCAACGGCCGTTTATGGATAGAAGTATGGAATGAGACGCGCGCCACAACGCGGCGCATTCTGTCGGTGGACAAGCCTTCCACCGGAGTGCTCGAATGTTCCATCCAGCGCTTCGGCGGCAAACCAGGCGCGATGAACTTTCTCGATCTCGACCGGCCACAGTCGGCGCATAAAGCGGCAGCGGGAACGCGCCGGAATTTCGGAGAGCAGTTTCGGCGCATGTTGTATCGCCAGTTCCCAGGCTGGGAAATCGCGACGTTAACTTCAGCTCTCGATCTGCGGCGCTCCTTCTCTTCCGTTTTTCCGCGCGCCTGCCTGGTGCGTAGCTATCAACAGATCGCGGCGCTAGCCTGCCCCAGCGTGGCAGATGAGCCTGCGTTTCTAACCTTTGCGCTGATCTGGCTTCATCACGTCCGCTCGCATGCGAAGACCGGCAGCCGCACCTCACTTGCGCTGTTCCTGCCGGACCACGCCGGCAATTTGACCGCTCAACGCGTTCGCTGGCTGAATGGGCAGACCGAGATCCTCATGTTCCGCTTCAACGAGCATGGCTCGGCAGGCACGGTGGATCCGAACGATCTGGGGAATCTGGAGACGCGCGTGCAAAAGGGCCGCAATGACCACGTTCCCCTGCACGCCGCACCGCTGGCTGCAGATGCTTCCGAGCGCGCGTTCGAATTCGCCGTGCGGCGTAATATCACCGCCCTGGACGCCACCTTGTTGCCTCAGCCGGTTCATTCACAGGTGCTCGCATTCACCGCCGGCGATCGCGATCTGATTGATTTGCTGACGGTCTCGCCGGCGGGACGGTTGAGCATTCTCGAATTAAAAGTCTCTGAGGACATCCATCTACCCGTGCAGGCGCTGGACTACTGGATGCGGATTAAGTGGCACGCGATGCGAGGAGAACTCCAGCATCTTTTCCCAGCCGTGCCGCTGGCGAATGTGGCTCCTCGCCTTTTGCTGGTTGCGCCCGCCATGTCTTTTCACTCATCGTGTGCAACAGTCCTGGCATATTTTTCGTCCGAAGTACAGGTTGAGCGAACCGGCGTCAACTCAGAATGGCAGGAGAACTTTCGGGTCGTCTTGCGGCTCGAAGGCGCCAGTGACCCGATTTCGCACGGAGGTTTTTAGATGGGCTTAGAAGGCTTGTTGCACATAAAAAAAGCGCTTGCTTCGTTAAATGCGAATCATGTCCGCGAACTGAGCGAACGGCAGATCCGGGTGGCGCTTTACGCATCCGGACAGGAATCGTTCCAACGGCTGGAGAACTTTTTTCTTAACGATCTGAGCCCCGCAAGGCGCCGTGCGTCGGCCCTGCTACTAACGCGGGCGCCGCTTCAGTACAGCTCGCCGGCGGATATACAGGTGTTTGACGAAGGTGTAGGAGCGCCTCACGATGCGCTGGTTTTCCGGCCCGAACACCCGAAACTTTTCGTCACCAAAACGCTGGCGACACATCCCGACCTCGGCGTGGCGCTGGCTAAATCCTTTCTGCCGTTCCGGCGGCCCTTCGTGGAAAGAACCATCTCGAAGGTGGCGCGCGAGAACATGCTGTTTTCGCTGACGACAGCTCTTCCCGACGTAATTCCCAACCTCATCGAACTGCCGTGGGCGATAGCCGAATTCGCCTCAGACACTGCATTTCTCACGATGAATCAAGTGCGCATGGCATTCCTGATCGCCGCCGCGAGCGATCGGCCGGTGGGCTACATGGAACAGAAATCGGAGATCGCGATGGTGATCGGCAGTGCGTTTGGCTGGCGCGCGCTGGCGCGCCAACTGATCGGCAAGATACCGTTCGGCGGCGGGCTTATTGCGAAGGCGGCGGTTGCCTATGCGGGAACGAAGGTGCTTGGGCTCTCGTTGGATCATTATTACAGCATCGGGTTCACTTACACGCGCGAAGAACGGGACCGCCTCTATGCCGACGCGTTCCGTCAAGGGAAACAATCCGCATTGAAAATCTTGCGTCATCTGCGCCCGGATCTGGCCGCCAAATTTGCTGCTGAAGCAGCACCGCGGCCGCTGCCCTCGCCAGCGCAGAATTAAGCTGTGGGAAACCGGCAAACGTACTTGCCGCGTCTCTCTGAAAGACTGAAGTCACATGATGAAACGCATCGTTTTTTTCTTAACCGCGATAGCGGGTCTGCTGAATGCCGACACATTGCTGCTACGCAACGGCGGACGCGTGGAGGGCAGCTTCTTAGGCGGAGACGGCCGATCCGTCCGTTTCCTGGTAGGCAGTCAAGTCAGCAGTTACAATGTGTCGGACATAGAATCCATCCGTTTCACCGCCAGCCAGCAAGGCGACGCGGCCGCGGCCTATCCGCCACCGCCATCCGGGCCGCCGCCGGCCAGCTATCCGCCCAGTTCGAACTATCCACCGCCTGCGGCAAACGCCGGCAACCATCCACCACCCGCGCGGCCGGCCGTAAATGAAGGTTACGGCGGACCTCCAGCACAGGCACCTGCTCCAGCGCCCGTCAACGCGGGCATCGAAGTGCCATCAGGAACTCGAATTGTCGTGCGTCTCATTGATTCAGTGAACTCCGAACGCGACAATCTGGGCCAGACCTATCGCGCCACCGTGGATCAGCCTGTTGTGGTGAACAATCAGACTTTGATCCCGCGCGGTGCGGACGCTGTCGCGACCTTGATCGATGACCAGCAGTCCGGCAAGATCGAAGGCCGAACGGTCCTGACACTCGATCTCAAGACAATCACTGTCAATGGGCGCTCGTACGATGTCGTTACGACGGGAGTGCCGGAAGCCAGCAGTTCGCGCGGCGCGCGTTCGGCCAAAGTTATCGGCGGCGCGACTGCGTTGGGAGCAATTATCGGAGCCGCCGCAGGTGGAGGCAAAGGCGCTGCCATTGGCGCGGGAGCAGGAGCCGGTGCGGGAACTGCAGCCGAATTAGCTACCTCGGGTCAGAAGGTGAAAGTCCCGGCTGAGACACAGATCACTTTTACCCTGCAAAACCCCATCGTAATCTGATAAGCTGCGACCACAGCGCTGTACCTGGAGGGGTTCGCTTCTAGTACTCCGAGCTAGACCCACCCCTCCCCACATGCCGGCATCCTCCAAGTCAATTGCTCTTGTCACCGGCGGTAGCCGAGGAATCGGCCGCGCCATTGTGGAAGAGCTTTGCCGGACGCACACAGTCATCGCGACGTACAACACCAATCGAGAAGCGGCTAGAGAGGTGGCTGATGCCACCGGAGCGGTGCTGCTGCCGTGTCAATTGGCCGATGCAAATTCGCGTCGACAACTCCTTGACGAGGTGAAGAGCGAATTCGATTACATCGATCTGCTGGTAAATAATGCGGGCATCGCGCCGCGCGAACGCCGCGATCTGCTGGATGCGACGCCGGAGAGTTTCGACGAGCTGTTCGCTATCAACCTGAAGGGCCCGTACTTTCTGACTCAGGAGATTGCGCGCGGCATGGCGCAGCGAAGATCCGGGCGGATCGTTTTTGTCAGTTCTATCTCCAGCTTTACGGCCTCGGTGAACCGCGGCGATTACTGCATGACTAAGGCAGCCATCAGTATGGCGGTGAAGCTATTCGCCACTCGGCTAGCTGCCGAAAACGTCCAGGTTTTTGAAGTTCAGCCGGGTATCATTCGCACAGACATGATCGCTTCAGTAACGGCTGCGTATGAACAACGCATCCAAGAGGGTCTGCTGCCGCAGCGGCGCATGGGAGAGCCAGGCGATGTTGCGAAAGCGATCCGCGCCATTGCTGACGGACTCCTGGACTATTCCACCGGGCAAGCGTTACACGTGGACGGCGGGTTTCATATCCGGAGCTTGTGAATCTATACGTATATGGAATTGTTGGATGCCGCTGAAGTGCGCGTGCTGGGAGCGCTGATCGAAAAAGAAGCGACCACGCCCGAATACTACCCGCTTTCCTTGAACGCCCTGATCAACGCGTGTAATCAGAAGTCAAATCGCGATCCGGTCGTCGAATACGACGAGGAAACAGTCTACGATGCCGCAACGCGACTGCGCGAGAAGAAGCTGGTTCTCCTCAATACGGGCAGCGGCCGTGTCAACAAATACAGCCAGCGCATTTCGGAAACTATCAACCTGGGGCGGAGGGAACTGGCGGTGCTATGCACGTTGCTACTCCGCGGCCCGCAAACGCTAGGCGAGATCAAAGACCGCAGCGAGCGCATATACAATTTCGCCGATCTTTCCGAAACTGAAATAGTTCTGGACAAATTGGCAGAATTCCCGGGCGGCGGTCTGGCGAAAAAGCTAACGCGTCAGCCCGGCCAGAAAGAGGCGCGCTATGCGCATCTGCTATCGGGTGAACCTGCGGCTGAATCGATCGGTTCCGAAGCGCAAGCGCTTGCGCCCACGACCAAGGTGGCACAGCTCGAAGCCGAGGTACATGCTTTACGCTCGGAGTTCGACGATCTAAAGCGGCGCTTCGAAGCTTTGGAGGAGCAACTGCGCTAAGCCGCCCCGGCAGCCCCGCTGATGAGGCTATAGAGAAGTACCGCGAGAACAATGGCGGTGATGAGCATGTACTTGGCATCCCGCTCCCTGGCGAAGCCCACCAGCGACAGCGCCACGCGTGCAATCGGCGTCGCAATCAGCAGCAGAATTCCAAGCTGAATAATGGAGCGGGCGCGCCCCGAGAAAGCGCCTCGAAAGATCTCCGGCGCGTAGCGGTCGATACTCGGCTGTCCGACAAACTTGCTCACGCTTATCAGCTCGCTACCGTGCCTGGATAAAAATAAGCATCCGCCTGCCAGAACGACTGCGCCCGAGATCAAGACTCCGGTACGCAGCAGGACACTCACCATGCGCTCGATGTCAAGATCGGTAATGTTCGGCTTCGCCTTTTCCATCACAGCTTCCCCTTCATGCTGTTGTAGATCATCTCAAGAGCAATCACGCCGACGACAATCGCGAACCCTCTTCGCAATATCTGAACCGGGAGTTCCGCCAGGAACTTGGCGCCGATCATAGATCCTGCGAGCACCCCTAACATGACTGGAAAGACAATCGCCGGATTGACATATCCGCGGCTCAGATAGAGGCTGGCGCTTGCCGCCGCAGTTACGCCGATCATGAAGTTGCTGGTGGCCGTCGAAACCTTGAATGGAATTTGCATGGCCCGATCCATTGCAATGACTTTCAGCGATCCTGAACCGATTCCTAGAAGGCCAGAGACGGTACCCGCGCCGAACATCAGTCCGAACCCAGTCTTCACGCGATGCACTTTGTACTGCTCGATGCCATTTGCAGTTCGATAAGCACCGTTCAATTGCAAGCGCTCTGCCAGCCGGTCATCTGGCAGCGGCTGATTTGCTGAACTCTGTTCGCGGCTGGCGTGCCAAGCCGATTGCAGCAGGATGATGCCAAACACGATGCCCAGCGCCGAGGTGGGTATGTGCGCGCCCAGAAAAGCGCCGAATACCGCGCCGATTGTAGTCGCAATCTCCAGGAACATACCGATGCGGATACTCGAATAACCATCGCGCACGTAGGCAGCGGCGGCCCCGGACGATGTGGCAATCACCGATATCAGACTGGCGCCGATTGCGTAGTGCAGATCGACTCCAAGAAATAGCGTCAGCACCGGCGTTACGATGACGCCGCCTCCGAGGCCGGTGAGCGAGCCGACAAAGCCGGCAAGCAAAGATGCCCCGAATACGATGGGAGTAAATTCGTCGGCTGTCATCTTAGCGCCCGTACCTGTCGGCGAAGTCTTTGTAGATAATTGAATACCAGGGAATCCATGAGAGCTATTCCATTCTGCTTCATCCTCTCGCTCGTTACGTTGTTCGCCCAGCAACCGCCGCGCGTAACCTCGCCCGAAGTCGCCGCGGACGGGCGAGTCACATTTCGCCTGCGCGACGTGAATGCGCAAAAAGTCGTGGTGAACATTGCCGGCAGTGCGCAGCCGCTTCGGATGCAAAAGGACGACGCTGGGGTATGGTCCGCTACCAGCGACGCGCTGCGTCCCGATCTCTACAGCTATTCGTTCAACGCCGACGGCGTAGCCATACTTGACCCTTCGAACTCGGCCATCGTTCCTAACCTGCTCAATCCCAGCAGCATGTTGCACGTGGGCGGCAGTTCGCCGCAACCCTGGGACCAGACGGATATTCAGCACGGCGAAGTACATCACCATTTCTATAAATCCGCAGTCGTAGGCGACAACCGCGACTTTTACGTTTACACGCCGCCTGGCTACGATCAGCGCGCCGGCACGCGCTATCCGGTGTTGTATCTTCTGCACGGATATAGCGACGATGCCAGCGGCTGGACGGCTGTGGGAAAGGCGAACTTTATCCTGGATTCACTCATAGCCGCGGGGCAGGCGCGGCCGATGATCATCGTCATGCCGTTGGGTTACGGCGACCCCACCATTCTGCACCCGCCGCCGGCTACCGGCGGACCGTTCTCTAATCCAGAACTGCGCGACAGGAACTTCAATAACTTCCGCTCTGCGCTGATTGACGAAGTCATTCCGATGGTTGAGAAGAACTACAACGTAATTGCAAATCGCGAAGCGCGCGCCATTGCCGGCCTTTCCATGGGAGGCTCGGAAACACTACTGACTGGTTTGAATCGCGCCGACAAGTTCGCGTGGGTGGCTTCTTTCAGCGCGGGCGGAATGGGTGACGACTTTGCCGCTGATTTTCCGCAGCTGGATGCTTCGGTGAACGCCAAGCTTCGCTTGCTCTGGATTGCGTGCGGGACCGAAGACCACCTGATCACATTGAACAGAAATTTGGTGCAGTGGCTGAAAGGAAAAGATATCCACGTAACGCCGGTAGAAACTCCGGGCATGCACACCTGGATGGTGTGGCGCCGCAATCTTGCCACCGTCGCGCCACTTCTGTTTCGTGAGGGACAGGGCCAATCGCAATAGAGAAAAGGGCCGAATAGGAGGCGTCCTACCCGGCCCTTTTTTCCCGGAGCGGTGGTGGTGGTCCGAGAAACTAAATTACTGAATATCGCCCGGCTGATGCGGCGCCGTGGTGCTGCCGCCGCTGACCTGGCCTGAAGCTACAACACCCTGGTTGACGTAAATGGTTACCTCGACTCGACGGTTCTTCTTACGACCCTCCGGAGTGTTATTGTCCTCCGCAGGATGAGTAGTTCCTAAACCGGCTGGCGTCAGTATGCGACGAATCGGGATGTTGCCGTTTTCTTCCAGATAAGTCATAACAGCCTGAGCGCGGCGTTCGCTCAGTTCCTGGTTTCGAGCCGCTTTCCCGGTGGGATCGGCAAATCCGGCGACCTCGATAACGTAGGCTTTCTGGTTCTGCGCTTCCTGCGCAATCTGATCAAGCGTCTGCTTGTCGTCGGCGCTTAAAGCGGAACTACCGTACTTGAAAAGAACGGTCTTTTTATCAGCTGGCGTGTAGTTGTCCAGATTGGAAACGCGCTCATTGACATTCGAGACACCCTGGTTCGCTTGGTCGGCTTCCACCTTCACCTGTCCCACCTGCTGCTGGGTTTGCTTTTCCTGGTCTTCTAACTGGCCCTGACGATTTTCGATTTGCCCGGCGCGATTCTCCAGGGTGCCCGCGCGTCCTTCCAGACTGCCGGCGCGAGCCTCAAGCGGCGCCACGCGAGTATCGATCTGACGCGAGGCACGCATTGAATTGGGATCGAAAATCAGGCGCTCGGCGACCAGTTCGCCCTTTTCATTGCCCTTGCCCTGGGCTTCCACCTGCAGGCCCGGAAGCAAAGCTGTGGCGTCCATTGCTGTCTTGCGGCCGAACCCTTTCTTCAGTTGAATCTTCGTATCTTGCGTCAGATCGACCGTGCCGATGGAATCATCGGTGGAGCGGACCTTCAGCGTGTTGCCGTCACGCGAAACAATCACGCCTTGTACTTTCACCTTCTCGCCTGCCGCGAATGTGTGTGCGGTGGGTTCAACGGCTACAGCAAGTCCGGCGGAAAGCAACGCGGACAGGCACAGACCGGTAGCGGCTTGTACCGCCCGGAAGCTGTATTTGGGTTTGTTTAGTAATTTCATCTATTCTCCAATCGAAAAGAGCTCCTGGAGCTTTGCATGTCCATCTCGTATTGTTTCGTGGACTTTCCCGTTAGACGCCCTTCCGTTACACTGGTGACTCGAATTTTGAAGCAGCACCGAAAGCTGGTTCTACGAGTACCGTGGGGGTGATACCTCGCGGTGATATAAGGAAACGTGCCCAGCAAGGAGCGGTTTAGCGGGTGGTGGGTCGCAGCAACCGCATTCGTCACCTTTGGGCTGGCTGTCGGTATTCCGTATTACAACCAGTCGTTTTTTTTCGACTACTTCCAGAAAACCTTCCAGTGGGAACTGAAGCAGATCACACTTGGATTCCCGCTGGCGGCCATTTTAACGGTTTGGGTTGGTCCAATATTGATCCCGCGTTTCAGCCCGCGGATGCTGATCATCGCTGGAACCGGGCTGACCGCCATCGCGTTCCTCGGCTTCAGCATGATGCGCGGTTCGTTGGCCGTCTACTATCTGCTCTATTTCATCTACACCGTCGGCTACATCTCTAGCGGACCCATTCCGCACCAAATACTGGTTTCGTACTGGTTCCGTAAGAAACGCGGACGCGCCATGGGGTTTGTCTATGTCGGTGTCGGCCTGTTCGGCGGGATCGCTCCCTTTTTCATCCGGCCCATCACGGCGCACTACGGTTTTCGCTTCGCACTCGCCGCGATTGGCTTGTCGATGTTTCTGGCGTGGCCGCTTGCTATAGGCTTTCTGCGCGATAAGCCCAGCGATATCGGTCAGAATCCGGACGGCCTCGCCACTCTACCCGCCGATATGAGCGCAGCTCCGCACAGTTATCGATCGTTGTTGCGCAGCGGGTCCTTCTGGCTGCTCTTGATCGGCAGCGTCTGTTCGATTGGATCCATCGGATCCATCAACTTTCACATGAAGTTCGTGTTTCGCGACGCGGGGTTCACGAATCAGAAAGTGCTTGACGCCACTTGGTCGATTGCCACGACCCTCATCCTGTGGTCGAGCATTGCGGGACGGCTATCGGTCGGGTACCTGGCGGATTTCTTCTCGAAGAAGACCGTGATGACTGTGACTTACTTCGTTGTCGCAGGAACAATCCTCTTGCTATTGTCGGTGCATCCGGGACACCGCGCGTCACTGTACGTTTTCTCGCTTGTGTTCGGCTTTTCGATGGGCGCTGACTATTTTTTGATCCCGCTAATGGCCGCCGAACACTTTGGCGTGAACACACTCGCGCGCGCAATGGCGATTATTCTGCCGGTGAACACTATCGGCCAGACGTGGTGCCCGGAGCTGGTCTCCATCTTGCGCGAGCATTACCCCAGCTATTTGGTTCCAATGGAGTTCGTGCTGGCCATCAGCATTGCAGGAGCAATTGCCATCGCGCTGATGCCCCGCAGCGCGGTAGCGAAGGGCAATATGCCTGCGGAAGTGCAATTTCCCACCGCAGCGAAAGTCTAGGTAATCGATACTTTTCAAGGCGTTTAGACTGGACACAAATATGCGTTGCAGCGACTATTCATTACAGTGCATAATAAAGCGTGGCTTGGAAGGCCGATTTGCACGACGAGTTCGTGCAGGAATTCGGAGAGCTCGATACGGAAGTACAAGATGAACTGCAGGCGCTCGTCACTGCACTAGAGACACTAGGGCCAACAATGAAACGCCCGCGAGTCGACACGCTCAACGGGTCGAAGCACGCGAATATGAAAGAGTTGCGGTTCGATGCAGCAGGGGGAGTTTGGCGTTTTGCTTTCGCATTTGATCCGAATCGGATGGCAGTGATTTTGTGCGGCGGTGATAAATCGGGTGTGTCTGAGTCCCGTTTTTATTCGCAGTTGATCAAGAAGGCAGACCGGCGCTTCGATGAACACATTGCTAAGTTGAGCAAAACTAGAGCAAAAGGGGGATGAGGAAATGACCAACCTTCAGCGGATCAGGGACGGCCTTACGCCCGAACGCCGTGCCAGAATAGCGCTACGTGCGAAGCAGATTGTGGCGGAAGAACTGTCGCTGCAGGAACTTCGAAGGGCCCACAAACTAACTCAAGAGCAGCTTGCGGAGAGCCTCGGCATTACACAGGATCAAATCTCAAAACTCGAGAAGCGAGCGGACGTCCTGGTCTCGACGCTTCGGAAGTACGTTGAAGCGGCAGGGGGTGAGCTTGTGCTGGTCGCCACATTTCCAGATCAAAATCCCATACGCATTGCTGGATTTTCGGACTTCCCGCTAGCATCGACGGAGAAGACCGCGAATGCAAGTGTGACGGAATCCCGCAAGGAGCGACAACACCATCCTAAGGCCATGCACGCCCGATAAACTGTCGTTCCGGCTCTGCAACTCACTGACAATGCCCTTGAAGTCTCCGCTTTTGTGAACCTACCTTGGCCCTGACCCCGCTGCTCCATGTAAGTTGGCGAATCTATAGCTACGCAGCCAACTCGCTCGTCTGCTGCTTGAAGTATTCGATGGTGAGTTGCATTCCTTCATCGAGCCCGACTTTCGGCTCCCAGCCGAGTATGCTCCTTGCCTTCGTGATGTCGGGGCAGCGAAGCTTAGGATCGTCCGACGGCAAAGCCTTAAAATCTATTCCAATTTCCCGATCGAAACGGGCCCGGATGTGATTCGCGAATTCGAGAATGGACATCTCCCGCGGATTACCCAGGTTCACCGGATAGCGCTCGTCAGATTCGCTGAGTAGCAGAAGTCCTTCCACCAAATCGGAAACATAACAGAAGCTGCGCGTCTGCGATCCATCGCCGAAAACGGTAAGACTCGCGCCGCGCAAAGCTTGATCGATGAACGCCGGAACCACGCGCCCGTCATTGAGCGACATCCGCGGACCATAGGTGTTGAAGATGCGCGCGATGTTCGTCTCTACTCCATACACCCGGTGATACGCCATCGTTATCGCCTCGGCATAGCGCTTGCTTTCGTCGTAGCACGAGCGCAAGCCCACCGGATTTACATTGCCCCAATAGGTTTCAGTCTGAGGATGTTCCAGCGGATCGCCATAGCATTCGGAAGTAGAAGTCAGCAGGAAACGCGCGCCGTGGCGGCGTGCAATCTCGAGCATGTTCCTGGTGCCGGTAGAGCCGGATTCCAGCGTCTCTAACGGGTGCGCCAGGTAGTCTACAGGACTGGCCAACGAGGCAAGGTGAAACACACGATCGACGGGTTTTTCAATCTCAAATGGCTCGCAAACGTCCTGCTCTATGAACACGAAGCCGGGATGACTCGCGAGATGTTCGACATTCTCGCGATGGCCCGTGATCAGATTGTCTAAGGCGAGAATCCGATGACCGCGCTCGAGGAGGCGGTCGCACAGGTGTGATCCAATGAAGCCAGCGGCCCCGGAAATCAGATATTGCACGTTTTTTCTATCCTATAAGACCGCGCCTCCGAACTGAAATGAACGTCAGCGTAATTGGTTTGAGAGTTGCTCTGCTTACTCTCATCGGTATTTCCCTCGGTTTGTTCTGGCTGCGCTTTGGAAAGGTCGTTAAACGCATTCTGAGCGCCCGCAAGGATGCCGATTTCAAGCTCTCCCCCGTGAGCCGGCGCGTTTGGGACTTCTTTTGGGAAGTGCTTTGCCAGGCCAAAGTAATCCGCGAGCGCCCGTTGCCGGGAATTGCCCATGCATTCGTTTTCTGGGGATTTTGCGCCTTCGCGCTGGTTACGTTGAATCACATTGCTCTGGGGTTTGGCGTTCCTTTCATGCAGAGGCACTCCTTATTCGGCGGCTTCTACTATTGGTTTGCGTTTGCATTTGCGGTCTGCTGCGCAGTCTCGATAGCCGGACTTGCGTTTCGCCGCTTTGTGGTGCGCCCCAAATGGCTGGGGCCGCTGTCGCCGGAATCGGGCTTGATTGCGTTGTTCATTTTTGTCCTGATGATCACCTACATGCCAATGTGGTGGGTGCCGGAAGGTTCAGTCGCCGGGAGCCTTCTGTGGTGGGTTCACACGCTCACGCTGCTCGCATTTCTGCCGCTCATTCCGCACACAAAACATTTGCATCTGCTGCTTAGCCCATTGACGATCTTTCTGGAGCGCAGCGGATTCAGTCACATTCCGCCGCTGGCCGGCGATGAAGACTTCGGCCTGGTTGCCGGCAAAGACATCACGCAAATCACGGCGCTTCAGGCGTACTCGTGCGTCGAGTGCGGGCGCTGCACCGAGCATTGCCCCGCAAACAATACCGGCAAGGAACTGAATCCGAAGCTGATTGCCCTTGGGCTCCGCGGCTATCTGGACGAGTACGGCACGCAGAGCGAAACGCAGATCCTGAATGCCACAGTGCCGCAGGAAATGATCTGGCAATGCACCACCTGCGGAGCATGCGAATATCAATGCCCAGTCGGTATTCAGCATCTGCCGATGATTATTGGGCTGAGGCGCGGCGCGGTAAACACCGGCGCGTGGGAGGACGAGTACGGCACCAAGCTGTTCCTGAATTTGGAAAAGAACGGCAACGCGATGGGCTTCTCGCAATCGGAGCGCGACAAGTTCATTGCGAAACAGAGCTTTCCGACTTTTGATGGATCGCAGGAATACTGCCTTTGGCTGGGTTGCATGGGCGCTTATGATCCTCAGGGGCGCGAAATTATTGCTGCGTTCGCCGGCGTGATGCAGCATCTGGGAACATCGTTCGGCGTTCTGAAAAAAGAGCGCTGCACAGGCGATCCGGTGCGGCGCTTAGGTAACGATCTCGTATTCGGGCAACTTGCCGAGACCAATCTGTCGAATTTGCAGACTGCCGGAGTGAAGAAGCTTGTCTCCATTTGTCCGCATTGTGTGCGAACCATCGCGGAAGATTGGCGCGAGTTCGGCGCCGAAGTAACGATTGAGCATCACAGCGAGTTTCTGGCGCGGCATCAAGACAAGCTGCCGGCCCAGCGCGATGGCGAATCCGTCGTGTATCACGACCCCTGCTACTTAGGCCGATATCGTGGCGTGTACGACCAGCCGCGCGAAATCATTGCACGCACCGCAACCGTGATCGATCCCCCGCGCGCGCGGGAGCGCAGTTTCTGTTGCGGTGCCGGAGGTGGATTGGTATTCCTAGGCGAGGAAACCGGTCAGCGCGTCAATGAAACACGTGTGAAGGAGCTAACCGCCACCGGTGCACAAACAATTGCTGCTGCGTGCCCGTTCTGCAACAGCATGTTCCGTGATGCCCTCGCATCGACTACGCCCGAGAATCCGCCACGGCTGCTGGACATAGCGCAGATTGCGGCAGAGTCGATTCGTAAAAGCGCGACGGAATCGCCAGCATAGAAAGAACTGCGACCAGCGGTGCAATCAGGATGAAACTATGGTTCAGCATCAGCGCGGCATAAGCTATCGGAGTCGCCAGGAACAAACAGGGAAGTTCGATCCAAACACTTCGCGGCCGCGCAAGTAGTAACAGCACCGCGGGAATCAGCAAAACGCAGTCAGCCATGTAATCGTGCGGCGCCAGCAAAACTCCGCCCATCAGAACCGGAGCCAACCCAATTAAGGAATCATGGTGACTGTCACCATATTGTTGGAATTGGCGAATGGCGAGGTAGACCAGTGCGGCAAGGACAATCGCGCAGGCAATCCGGGAAGGCGCGCCGCCAAACAATCCGTAAATGTTGGGCATGAGTTCCGGGTAGGGGTTGTTGGCTGGTTCGGATAGAAGGCGGTAATACCGCATTGGCCAATCCGGGCCGCCTGCCATGAATGACCCGGCGAGCATAGCGATTCCTCCAATCGTTAGTCCTGCCGCAACGCGCCAGAGCCGGTAGCCGATGATCCATAGCGGCAGCAGCAGAAACAGGTGGTATTTGGCCGCGCACAATGAAAGCACAAGACCCGCAAGCAGCGGCCTCTGTTTGCGTAAAGCCATTACCGCCAGCGCCAGCCACAGCAAAAGGAAGGCGGTGTCTTGCCCTTCGGCCAGCGTCATCCAAGCTGGAAGAGACCAGCAACAAACAATCGCAACCCGTTTTCGATCCCCCGGCCAGAGTACGGCGAACGCAACGATCGCGCCTAAACAGAGGATCTCCCAAATAGCCGATGCCCAACTGTACGGAAGTAGCGCCAACGGCTTCAGCAGCAGCCCGAACACCGGGAGGCGCATGAACAGGCGAGTGGGACTCTCATAGCCGGTCCAGTGCAACTCAGTCGCGAGCACGCGGATCACGTTGTATTGATCGTGACTGAAGACGAGCTTCGCCCCGGCATACAGGTCCATGAAGTCTGTTGCCCCGCGCAAAGTCCAGACAATCCCCGGCCCCAGCAGGAACAGGCAGACTGTGGCACCAGCCAAACACAGGGCTGCGCAGCGAACATTCTTCGACAAACTCATTGGGCGCTATTGCCCATATCGGCTTGGCTGGTGAAAATGCACCACCGGCGGTGGACATTAGCCCACGGCCCACTAAAGCGGACTCTTCTTTTCAATAACTTACGATTGGCATGCGATTTGCATTTATCCCCCGCGTCGGGGAGGAGAAACCGAAATGAAAACAAAATTACTCACTCTTTTGTTGTTAGCCAGTAGCTCGATGTTTGCCGCTCGCGTCTTTATTGGGGTAGGCGTTGGCGTTCCTATCGGCTATGCGCCGCCCCCACCGCCCGCGTATGTGGCTTATGCGCCGCCAGCGCCAGGCTACGGATACACCTGGGTCGGCGGCTATTACTATCCAGTTGGACCGCGCTGGTATTGGCATGCGGGCTACTGGGGCAGACCGCCCTATGTCGGTGCTCGCTGGTACGCGCCGCGCTATTACGGCGGCCGCTACTACGCCGGTCATTGGCGCCGCTAGACAGCCGAATCGCTTGTACTGAAGAGCCCGCAGTTCCAGATTGCGGGCTCTTCGCTTTAGCGCCCCAAGGCCGACTCGCCGGTGCTAAGGTGAGAACGAGGCACTCGCCATGGGCATTCGAAAGGCTGGGTGGATAGCGGTTTCAGCAGTCGTTTTCCTCGGAAGTGCTTTCGCACTGGACCATAATCTGCCGCGTCCTTCCGCGAATACCCGGGCATTGAGTATCGGCTTGGCTCTATTCCGTTGCCGCCCGATTTTCAGGAAAAGACAGAATGGGCTTTCGCTCGCCTGATGTTCCCGCCCGGCTGGAACAACGGTTATGAAGGCCGAGACGACCCCGACTGGACCGAAGGTACCTCGCTCTGGAGCCAGGATTTTCCGCGCGCCGATCGGCACTTCTCCGAAGCCGTCAGACGGCTCACCCGCGTTCACGTGCGCTCTGTCGAGCAATGCGTGAATCTTGACGACGGCGCCGAAGTCTACAACTGGCCGTGGGTCTACGCCGTGCAAGTCGGCGAATGGGGCATCACGGATGCCCAAGCTGCCAAGCTTCGCGATTACCTTCTGCGCGGCGGATTCTTCATGGCTGACGACTTCCACGGCACCGTCGAATGGCAAGTATTCCAGGAAAGCATGAAACGCGTGTTTCCGGACCGGCCGATTGTTGAGATCCCCGATGGCGACGCTGCATTTCATACCGTCTACGATTTGGACGATCGTTACCAGATCGTGGGGGACGCGCACCTCGCGGAAGGGCACAAAGCTGACGGATACGTGGCGCACTGGCGCGGCATTTACGACGACAAAGGCCGCTTGATGGTGGCGATCTCGTTCAACTCTGACCTTGGCGATTCCTGGGAGTGGGCCGATTCGCCCGCTTACCCGGAGAAGTATTCGGCGCTCGGCGTTCGCATCGGAATCAACTACATCGTTTACGCGATGACGCACTGATAGCCGCGCCCGCTACTGCTGCGGAGGATGCGGCGGAGCGCCATTGCCCGGCTGTCCGGGACCGCCCGGGCCAGTACGATTCTGATTAGCTTGCATGGCGGCAATCTGATCCGGAAAGAGCGGATAGGAGAGCGGGTGGTTGTGCATCTCGTGGCACGTGAAGCATTGCACCTCGGGACGGCTCTTGAAATTATCCGCGTCGATATGCGCCACCATGTTGATCATCTCGCGCGCGGTCTTCTTTTCTTTCTTGTCGTCGGAATCGAACTTATCCCTGACATGGCAGAACTCGCAGTCCTTGCCTAAGGACCATGAGAAATAGCGCATCGTGTTGATGAACTCCGAGACCGGAAGTGGCTTCAAAGAATCCGTCTTTACATTCTTGAAATGCACATCGGCTGTTTCCTCGGTCTTGCGCAGCGGCTCACCGGCCGCATCCGGCTGCTTCGTCAGGACCACCATGCTCTGCTGCTCTCGGCCCTCAGCCTTCACCGTTGTAGTCTCCGTCAGGGTCTGGCCATCGGCAGAGAGCTCGTACATTCGCTTCATACTCTGAGGGCGTCCGGCGGTTTCGCCCGTAACCGTGAGCGTGTTGCCTTGCCAGGACGCGGTGAACTCCGTTGGAACGCCTTGGTAGGGGCGAACTGCCGGCTTACCAGTCAACAAAAAACTCAACGCGACGCGCTGTTCGCCATGCTCACCACCCCACATACCGGTGCTCTCGTCCAGCTCAGGCCCTTTCTCCTGCGTTCGGCGATTGATGACCACCGACTTTTCTTCAATGATTGATAGATAATCCGTAATTTGGACATTCGGAGGCAGCGGGAGCTTGCTTTTCTGAAGGTCCGCTTTCCAGACTCCGGCGATGCTGGGCGGAGTCGATTGTGAAATCAGTAGAGGCGCGACAAGCGTAGCTATCGCCAGTAGTTTTCGCATGAGTGCTGACGATTATCGTAGCGTGTGAGCGGCGCTATTTCTTGATGGGCGTGAGCTTGGATGGAATTTTTCCCCAGTAAACGCTGCAGTCTTTCAAATCTTTCTTGTGCGCGAAGACATCCTCCAGATGCATTTCTGTGATGCGGTCGTCATTGCAGCTTTGCACCGTGTCGAACTCGCCGGCTTCCACTTGCGCGTCGAGTTCCTTCTGCGAAACGATGTGATAAAGCTTCTCTTGCGCCGGGGACAGCTCCACGTTGTGCGAATAGGAGAACTCCATACCCGCGGGCGGATTCTGTCTCAACAGGAAATAAACTAGTTCGTCGGCAAAAATGCGGCCGTCCTTCGGGGTAACGTCTTTTACAGTTTTCGCGATCTGTTCGTAGTCTTTCCAGGTGGTTGAATCCCGATCGTCGAATAACCCGCGCCCAAACCCTAGCACCAAGAGAGAGACGAGTATGGCGGTCGGCCAAAGTGCTCGGCCGGTATCGCTAAAGCGTATGCCGCAGGCATAAAATCCAGTTGCAGCTACAACACTCACCAGCGGTATTCCCACAATGAAGTAGCGCGCAAATGTGGGATGCGCGGTCGCGATGTAGAGGATGAGAGCGCCTGAACACCACGCAGCCAGATAGAGTTGCGCGCGCGTAACCGGCGGCCATTCGCTGCGCTTCGCAAGGAAGTAGATACCGTAAGCCGCCAACATTCCAAGTAAGAGCGTTTGCCCGTCGGCGAGCCAGCCGCTGAGCACATCCACGTCGTGCGGCGTGGCGCCGGGCCAATTCGCGCGCCGGTACAAGGCCTGATATTGAACGATGTTGAAAAAGACGACGCGCGGCGCCTTCGCGAATAACCACAACACGGGAGCGAACGGAACCAGCACGCCAGCAGTGAACGCAGCCATGTTTTGCAGCCGCCGCAGTCCCTGCGCCTTGAAGCCGAACCAGAAAAACAGGACAACGGTGACTGGAGCAGTAAGCAGAGTGCATCCCGCGGCCCCACCGGCCAGCAATCCTGATCCGATAGCCATTAGCGGCGAACGCGCCCGATCGGGCCACGCGACCGCCACGCGAAAGCTGGCAATGGTCAGCAGCATGCCGATGGCGTAGGCCTGCGCTATGGGTCCAAACGCCATCACCTCCGAATGCAATCCGATGAAGCAGACGGCCACAATAGCGACCGGCGCGCGCCAGCGCGGCACAGGGAAACGGCTGAGCAGGAATTGTGCCGTCAGAAACATCGCGCCGCCGATTTCGAGTACAGCCGGGATGTGTAGCACGCGCCAGTTTTCCCCAAAGACACGCATCCACGCGGCGTTCCAATACGCGTTCAGCGGCGTCTGCGGAAAACAGAAATCGAGATACGGAGTTTTTCCGCGGCTGATAAGCTGCGCCGCCACAACGTGAAACCCTTCATCCCAGACGAAGCTCATCGTCAACGCATAAGTCATCAAGGCAGCAGTGATCAGGCCCACGACGCCATACACGTACAGCCGCGTTCTGGGAGAAACCGGGAAATCTGCTGCTTCTGCAGGATCCGCAGTGACTTCAACTGGCGAAAGATCCACTGGGCGTGATGATACGACGCCTGCCGATCAACTTTCAACCTGCGTTATGCCCCGATGACCCTCCCCGATAATCAGAAAATGATGCGCACAACGTCCGTGATCGTCTCCTGTTGTCTGTTCAGTCTGGCCGCGTTTGCGCAGACTCCGGCTCCACCGGTGGTCCTAACACGCAGCAACGCCACGGTTACGCTGGAACCCTACGCCGCCAACATCATCCGGGTAACTCTGAGCCTCGACAAACAGCAGGCACTAGACGGCACCGGTTACGGATTTGTCGCGCGTCCAAATCTCGCTGGCTGGATCACAGACGCGACGGACAACACCGACATTTATCGATCCCAGCGCCTCGTTGTCACTGTGGCTGGCAGAAACGGCGGCCAAAGGCGTGGCGCTCCGCCATTGCAGACACAGGTTGATATCGGCAAATATTTTGGTGGGTCAGCGCCAGGCGTAGACATCACTTTCAACACGGCACAAGGAAAGAAACTCCTTGAAATGATTGGCTGGTCCATGGCTGTGCCGAACAATAAGGACGGCACCGCGGGTCTGATTCACGATCAGCGCCCTTCCGACGTTCCCTTCTACGAAGTCGGAGCCACCTTCGTTTCGCCGTCCGACGAGCACTACTACGGTCTCGGCCAAAACCAGGAGGGCTATCTGGATCATCGCGGCCATACAGTTTCCTGCTGGCACGATTACAACGCGACTGGCGGTCCAACTATCGGAGTTCCGTTCGCCGTTACAAACAAAGGCTACGGAATCGTTTGGGACAATCCATCGAAAACGACCGTTCGGCCCGGTTTCAACGACCAGACCAAATGGGATTCGGAAGTAGGCAATCGTGTGTCGTTTTTTGTGATCGCCGGCGACACCGCAGACGAGATTTACGCGGGTTATCGAACCCTGACCGGTATCACACCGATGCTGCCGAAAGCAGCGTACGGCTTCATTCAGAGCAAACAGCGCTATTCCACCCAGGCCGAAGTGTTGGCTGTTGCAAAGGGCTATCGCGAGCGCCATCTGCCGATTGATGTCCTCGTCGTGGACTGGTTTTATTTCTCAAAAATGGGGCAGCTCGATATGGTTCCCGACCGTTGGCCTGATCCCGCGGCCATGAATCGCGAACTGCACCAAATGGGTTTCCAGACGATGATTAGCGTCTGGCCCCGCTTTAATCCGGGAACGCGCTATTACGATTTACTGCTGAAAAACGGCTGGTTTGAACATCTCGCGGACGGCAAGCCGACCGATGGCCTCCCCTACGATCGCGCCGGCTCGGACATCGACACAACCAACCCCGACGCCGCACGCTGGTTCTGGGATGTCACGCGGCAAAACTTCATCGACAAGGGATTTGATTCCATCTGGACCGACGAAACCGAACCTGACCTTCCACCCAATGGCAGTTACTTTCACATTGGACCGGGCACGCGTTACTTCAACGTGTATCCGTTGTTCCACACCGCCGCGATTTATGAGGGCTACCGGCGCGACTTACAGCGGCGCGCGCTTGTGCTCTCCCGAGACTCGTACCTGGGCGCGCAGCGCAACGGAACTATGTTCTGGTCGTCGGATATCTTTCCTACCTGGGATACATTCAAACGGCAGATTCCCACCGGCTTAGACTTTGCCGCATCCGGCATGGCGTATTGGAGCAACGACGTTGGCGGATGGCAGTATTTGCCCGGCACACACAAACCGGAGCGTCCTCCGTTGCTTGACCCATCGGATGCGCGAGAAAACATCGGAGGATATGACGATTACCCCGAGCTCTACACGCGCTGGTTTGAATACGGCGCATTTCAGCCCATCTTTCGCACGCATGGCAGCCGGCGCTACAACGAGGTTTGGTCCTACGGTAAACAGGCAGAGCCCATCTTAGAAAAATACTTGCGCTTGCGTTACGCGCTGCTGCCATACATATACTCGCTCGGTTGGAAGACTTATGAAACCGGTGCGCCCTATATGCGCCCGCTTTTCATGGATTTTCCGCGTGACGAGAAAGTGGCGGACCTGCGCGACGAGTATATGTTCGGCCCCGCATTCCTCGTTGCGCCGGTGACGGAGCAAGGTGTCACAAGCCGCGCCGTCTATTTGCCGTCCGGTTCCGACTGGTACAACTATTGGACCAATGAGCGCATCCATGGCGGGCAAAGCATTCAAGTAAGTGCGCCCATTGATGTGCTTCCGTTATTTGTGCGGGCGGGATCAATCATCCCGGTTGGCAGCGCCATCGACAGCACCGCACAAGCGCAGAAGATCGTGAAGCTGCGTATCTATCAAGGTGCGAGCGCCGATTTCACGCTCTACGATGACGATGGCACGACTTACGCGTATGAACAGGGCAGCAACAAAATAACTCAGTTGCATTGGGACGATGCAGCGCAGAAGCTGACCCAAACCGGCGCGCGCGCGTGGACTGAACCGGACGCAAACATCATCGAAGTAATTGGACGATAGCGCATGGGGCGATTAAGCTGTCTCTTTCGCGAGCTAAAAGAGCTGATCTAATACCAACGTTTCGAAGTCAGCAACACGCTGGAATACCGGGTCATTCGTGATCAAACCGGTAGTTTGGGCCTGGATCGCGCATGCAGCTTGGAGTGCGTCGGGAGTACGAAGCCTGTGCGCGGCCCGTATTCTAGCAGCTCGATCCGCCGCTTCTAGATCTGGCGCGATCCATTGCAGATTCGGGTAAGTAGTAAGAAGGCCGTAGAACTCGTCTACGCGCTGCTGGTCCGCATCTCGATACGGATGGACAAGCACCTCCAGCATAGTGATGGTGCAAGTGATAGCTTCGTGGCCTGGCCTTTCAAGCCAGCTAAAGATGTGATCAGTTAGAGCGACATATCGGGGGTTCGCCTCCAACTGATAAATGAAGATACTGGTATCTAAGGCAATGCGCCGATGACGCGCGAGGAACTCGCGGATGCCGGTCAACGCCAGCTTTGCCGTTCCTTGGAGAGGTATCGCGCCGGATACGGGCTCTTGGCCAAGCCTCGGATTGCCAGATGATGGGCCTTCGGTTTTTCGAGCACTATTACTCTGTCGCCGCGCACAATCACTAACAGCTTGTCGCCTGCTTTTAGACCTAGCGCTTCCCGAGCCTCGCGCGGAATGACAATCTGGTTTTTGGCCGATAAGGTTGACTGCGGCATCGCTTTACATTGTAGTCGAAAGTAAAGGTCCCACTTGTAGTAGAGACCTCACCTGTTAAAAAGCACCGCGTCCGTATTCCCGCCGCACACCACTACGCCGACTCGCTCACCCGCTTCGGCTTCATAGCGTCTAGACAGCAAAGCGGAGAGCGCTGCTGCGCCGCCGGGCTCAGACGCAATGCGCAGAACATCCCAGAGCATCTTCTGAGCCGACCGGATATCTTCGTCGCTAACCAGAACGACGCGGCTGACAAACGCCTGCGCGAAAGGAAACATCAACTCGCCCACCCGCTTCGGTGCCAATGAGTCAGCCGCAATGCCGCCCGCGGGAGAATCAACCGGCCGCCCGGCTGCTAGCGCGTTCGCGAGTGTCGGCGCAGCTTCCGGCTCAACCGCAATCACTCGAATTCGGCCGCCGTACCAGGCAGCGATACCGCCGATCAGCCCACCACCCCCGACTGCCACCAGTACCGTATCAAGGTCGGGAAGCTGCTGCTCCAGCTCAAGCCCGACAGAGCCTTGGCCCAACAGCGTCTCTGTGTCGTTGTATGCGTGGATTGGCAGCGCTCCGGACTGCTGGGTCCAGATTTCGCACGCGGCGAGCGCATCGGCATAACGGTCGCCTTCGATCACCAACTTCGCCCCGTAGCTGCGAATCCGATCGATTTTCGTGGCTGAAGCAACCGTGGGAACAAAGATCGTCGCGGGCACGTGCAGCTTCTGCGCGGCGAATGCTACTGCGACTCCATGATTTCCGCCCGATGCTGCCGCCACGCCCGCCGGCGGGACATGTCGGCTCAACAGATTGGCAAATGCGCCGCGAGTTTTGAAGGACCCGGTGTGTTGCAGCAATTCCAGCTTCAGACCTAAAGGACCGGTGTTCAGACCCAGGTCCGCGCCGTCGATTTCGACTGTGGGAGTGCGGCGAACCCAGGGTCGAATGACGCGTTCAGTGGCCTTAATCGCTTCCGGGTTGATCTTGGTAATGAGTGTCACAAGGTCAAGTAATCAGTTAGTGAAGCGCGTACTGCCTTGTTAATCGTGAACAGCAACGTACACGCCGAGACCGATCATGCCAGCGCCTGAAGCCATACGTTGACGCCGCCGGGCTTGAACGCTGGCCGCGAGTCGCTTCGCAATGGGAATCGCAAGCAGGACCATAGCGAGATCGGCGGTCGTATTGAGAGACACGGAAATACTGCCCAAAAAGAGGAACTGAAGAAAGAAATGTCCTTTCTCGGGGCTGACAAACTGCGGAATGAATGAAAGAAAGAATAGCGCTGTTTTCGGATTAAGGAGTTCAGTCCAAACGCCCTGCCAAAGAGCATCGGAATGTTGCGGCGTCGGGCTAGCCGTTGCGTCGTTGGCTCGGGAAAGCAACATGCGAGCACCGAGAAATATTAGATAGGCCGCTCCCGCGTACTTCACTACTGAAAATGCGAGCGCTGAAGCAGCTAAGATTGCGGATAGTCCGAGGCTCGCCGCCGCGACGTGAACCATCCCGCCAATGAAGGTTCCCGCCGCAGAGCGAAAGCCGTCCGATCGGCCGTTCGCGACCGTTCTCGCCAGGACGTACAACAGCCCCGGCCCGGGCGTGATGGCCAGCACAACGCAAGCGGTGAAGAATACCCAGGGATGATTCATAATCGCGCTATTTCGAAGGAGCGTCGATCATTATCTTAGTGGACTGCATGCATCGAACACGCCGGTTACTGATCGATACCGATACCGCTTCCGATGATGCAGTGGCGCTGATCATGGCGCTTCGTTCTGCGGAAGTCGAGGTGTTGGGAATTACAGTCGTGGCCGGAAATGTAGGTGTTGAGCAAGCCACCCGCAACGCCCTTTACACAACCGAACTGTGCGGTTCGGAAGTACCCGTGTTTCGCGGCGCCGCGTGGCCTTTGGTGCGGAAGCTCGAAACTGCTGACTGGTTTCATGGGCGCGACGGGCTGGGGGATCACGGTTATGCTCCAGTCAAATCCGCCGCCCAGGACGAGCACGCCGTAGACGCGCTAATCCGGATAATCAGGGAACATCCCGGCGTAGAAATCATCACCCTTGGACCGCTCACCAATGTTGCGTTGGCGCTGAGCCGGGACCCTTCGATAGCTGAAAGCGTTTCCCGCTGCGTCGTCATGGGTGGCGCTCCCTGCTGCGAAGGTAACGTAACTCCGGCCGCCGAGTTCAACATTTGGGTAGACCCGGAAGCGGCGCGCGTTGTCTTTCACTCAGGCATGCCGATCGAGATGATCGGCTGGCAATTATCGCGTAGTGCAGCCGTAATCGATGAACAGGACACAGCCGAAATTCTGCGGTTGAATACACCCTATTCGGAATTTGCGATACGCGCCAACAGCTTTGCAGTAGAAGCGTACTTCCGGCAAACGGGCGAGCGGGGGATCTGCTTGCCTGACCCGGTCGCAATGGCGCTGCTTCTCGACCCCCGGCTGAGCCGCAGCGCGAGCGATCATTTTGTCGAGGTAGAAACATCAAGCGACTTGACACGTGGAATGACCGTGGTTGATCGTCTGAACGTCGCTGATGACCCGCGGAATGAGAAAGTGTGGGCAGCTTTGACTGAGCAGCGGCGCAAGATCGGGATCTGCTGGGAACTCGATGTGGCCGGCTGGAAAAAAGCTTTGCGGAACGCGCTTAGCTAAGCCACCAGCGCCTGAAGCTATAATTCACATCCATGCGGCGCATTCGGTATCGGGTGGCAACCAGTTTAGATGGATATATAGCCGGGCCTGACGGCGAAATCGACTGGATCACTATGGACCCGGACATTAACTTCAACCAGATCTTCAGTCAATTTGACACTCTACTCGTGGGTCGCCGCACCTTCGATGAAATGGTCAAAGCTGGGCGGCCCTCGACACCGGGCATGCGCACGATCGTGTTTTCAAGCACCTTGCGAGCAGCCGATTACCCGGACTTCACCATTGTTTCGCAAGACCATGGGGATGTTGTCGCCCCGCTAAAAGCCAAACCCGGCAAAGACATTTGGCTGTTTGGCGGCGGTTCGCTTTTTCGCAGTCTGGCCGAAGACGGGCTAGTCGACACCGTCGAAATCGCTATCATGCCGGTTGTACTCGGCGGCGGAACGCCTTTGTTGCCCGCCCCGGCAAAACGAATCAATATGTCTCTGACATCTCACAAGATCTACAAAAGCGGGATTGTAGCTTTGGAATACGCAATCAACAAATGAAGCTGCTGATTATCGTGGTAGCGATGGGCGCCTTACTCGGTGCGGTCGGCGATCATCCGAGCGCCGAGATCACCAACGGGATGATCCGGGCCAAGCTCTATCTGCCGGACACGCAGAACGGATTTTACCGGGGCACGCGCTTCGACTGGTCGGGAGTCGTGTACAGCTTGCAAGCGAACGGACACAACTATTACGGGCCATGGTTCAACAAAACCGATCCCTCCGTTCACGATTTCGTCTATCGTAGTGCGGATATTGTTGCCGGCCCTTGCAGCGCGGCCACTGGTCCCGCGGATGAGTTCGGACCGGTCGGTTATGACGAGGCGAAGCCGGGCGGAACATTCATCAAAATCGGAGTGGGGGCGCTGAAAAGGTTGGGTGACGGTCCATACGACAACTATCACCTCTACGAAATCGCTGATGCCGGGAAGTGGTTAGTTACGAAGCATTCCGATAGTGTCGAATTCGTTCAGGAACTGAACGATAGCGGCTCCGGGTATTCGTACCGCTATCAAAAGAACTTACGGCTGACCGCTGGTAAGGCCGAAATGGTTCTCGAACACCGGCTCACGAACTTCGGAAAGCGAGCGATCAAGACCAGCGTGTACAACCACAATTTCCTGGTATTGGACGAGCGCTCGCCTGGACCCGGACTGGTCATCACCGTGCCTTTCACAATTCGCACGTCACGCCCGCCGCAGAACGATCTCGCGGAGGTCGACGGCTACGAGATTGTCTATCGTAAGGCGCTGGAAAACAAAGATGTATTCGCGCTGCCACTGGAAGGCTTCAGCGAGAGCGCCGAGGACAATAGGATTCGCATCGAGAACAAGTCCCTCGGCGCGGGAATGACGCTGCAAAGTGATCGCCCGCTACTGCGCGAATCCTTGTGGTCCATCAGGACGGTAGTCGCGATGGAACCGTTCATCGCCGTCGCAGTCGAACCCGGCGACGAGTTCACCTGGACCACGGTGTACAACTACTACACACTTCCCCACTGAAACCCCAGCCAACAGAGCCGTGACGGCGAGGGAGTGGTTCTCCTCTACCTGGACGCCAGCACAATCTGATTCCCCTCAGAATCCTTCATCATGAGAAACGTTCCCCAAGGCTGCTTCTGCGGCGGTCCCGCAAACTCCACTCCCTTGCTCTGCAACTCGGCGTAAGTCTTGTCCACGTCATCCACTTCCCAGGAGGTATTTACGAAGCTGCCAATCCTGTCCTCGTGCCCTTCGGGCGTGAAGAGAACGATGCCCGTCTCCGCGCCCGGAATGGAGAGCTCAATCCAGCGCTGCTTCTCCGAGAACTGCTGATCGGTCAAAATGCGGAATCCCAGCTTCTCCGTATAAAACGCAAGTGCCCGATCCTGATCCAGGACCGGAATGCTCAGAAATTTGATTCGCTTGATCATGCACGTTCAGAATGCCATCCCAACTGAGCAAAATCAATTCCCACGCTAGTGATCGGACGCAGCCGTTGCTGTAGCATTAAATGCTATAGCCATGAAGATCGATCCCTACCTAATCGACACCTTGATGCGCGATTTGGTGGCGCATAGCCGGTCGCCCTCGGCGTTCCTCGTCTATTTGCAGCTGTATCGTCAGACTCACGGCGCAGGTCGCGAATCGATAGCTGTCAGCCATTCGGTCTTGGCTGACTTGATCGGCATTTCTAAGCGCTCTGTCCAAGTCGCACTTCAACATCTGGTAGAGCGCCGACTGCTCAAGCGACGTAAGGCGAGGCCAACGGCAGTGCCCATTTACACAGTTGCGACGCCCTGGGTGCGCTAAGAAATTCAAATGTCGGACCCCGTTTGCCGTATCCTACCACCTAGGTAATAGGAGTAATCCTAACTACTTATTCTGAGAAAGCGGTTTGAATAGGGTGGGAAGTTCGCTATAAAAAGGATACAGGCAGTTACTTTCAGGCACAACCAGAAAATTTAACGGCAGAATAAAAACGACTGAATCCACTTTGTGATTCGCGGAAAGCCAGAAGCCGAAAACGGCCCGGTACAGGATAGGTGTGTCTGGGGGCAATAGCCCCCGCGAGTTCTTCGAACTACTTGAAATTACTTGGAATCTGAGTTCTTGCCTGCCAGCAAGAACTCAAGTCTAAGGAAGGAGGATCAACCATGAAAATTAAAAGCAACGTTAAAGCCGGTCAATCCATCTGGGCGTAATTAGTATCGACGCCGTTTCAAAGTAACTTAGTGAATTAGGCCGCTCGCTTTTCTCCGGGCGGCCACTCTCTTTTAGGGCATTTATTCCGTTATTCGTCCCGCACACTGACCTTATCGTCAATTGCAGTTATGTCCAATAGCTTTCGTCGCACAAATTTAAGCTTGCGGGGCGATCAGGCCATAATCCCCACCATCATCCTGAGCGCGGGGCTAATCCTGTTGGGCGCTTGGATCGCTTGGGCATTCTGCGCGCGCGTCACGCGCTATGAGGTTTCCGATTCGGCGCGGCTGGAAGTCACGGCCGCCAGTTACCCGTTGCAAGCCGGCGTATCCGGCCGTTTAATCACAAACCGCTTGGTCTTAGGCCGCGCCGTTCAGGCCGGCGAAGTTCTAGCCGAACTGGACAGCCGGGCGGAACAACTCAATTTGGACGAAGAGCGGATGCGAGCCGCTGCCTTCGCGCCTCAATTGGCGGCGCTGCAAGCGCAAATGGAAACGGAGTCCGCTGGGCGTCTGGATGAACAGCGCGTATTGAACTTCTCTGTCAGCGCAGCCGAGGCCGAGGTCCGTCAGGCCGAAGCGCAGGCAACGTTGTCGGCCAAGGAAGCGCAACGCGCCGAGAGTTTGCGCAAGGAAGGTATCATCGCCGACGCCGAAGTCCAGCGCGCTGAAGCCGATGCGCAGAGCAAACGCGCGGTGGCTGAGAATCTGCGCGCCGCTCTGCAGCGTCTCACCCCCGAACAGGCCGTGAAAGACACCGATCGCGATCTCAAGGTGCGAGAATTGGCCGGTCAGATTGCCAAGCTGAATGCGGATTCTGCCTCCTCGCTGGCCACGGTTCGGCGGCTCGAATATGAAGTGGACCGGCGCAAGATTCGCGCGCCTGTGGCCGGGCGCCTGGCGGAGTGCGCGGTTTTGCGGCCCGGTTCGCACATCGGCGACGGTCAACAACTCGGATTGATTGTGCCTTCCGGCCGATTGCAGATAACTGCGGAGTTTCAACCTTCGGCTGCGCTCGGCAAATTGCGCCCCGGGCAAGTGGCCATCATGCGGCTCGAAGGATTCCCCTGGGCACAATACGGCACCGTCCGCGCCAAAGTGGTGCAGGTCGCAGGTGAAATCCGGGACGGAAAAGTGCGCGTGGAGCTTGCTGTCAACGGACCGCCGCCGGCCCAAATTCCCCTGCAACATGGCCTGCCGGGGTCGGTTGAAGTAGCCATCGAGCGCGTCTCACCGGCCGCGCTGATTGTGAGGTCCGCAGGCGCTCTGGTGGGTGCGCATTGAGAAAGTTCTTCGCTCCCGAAGTGGTGCAGACTTCGAACCTGGATTGCGGACCAGCTTCGCTCAAGTGCTTGCTCGAGGGGTTCGGAATTCCCGTGAGCTACGGCCGCCTGCGCGAGGAATGCCAAACCTCCCTCGACGGCACGTCCATAGACACCATGGAGTTCGTCGCGCAGCAGCTTGGATTAGACGCCGAGCAGATCATGCTGCCGCCGGACCACGTAACCCTCCCTGAAGCGAACGCCCTTCCGTCCATCGTGGTGGTAAAGCTGTCCAGCGGACTCACGCATTTTGTCGTGCTGTGGCGCAAGCACGGCAAATTCCTGCAGGTGATGGACCCGGCAAAGGGCCGCCGTTGGGTCAGCGCCCGCTGCTTCGCCGGTGAGCTTTTCGAACACACGATTGGAGTGGCTGCCTCCGACTGGCGCGAGTTTGCCAATTCAGATGAGTTCCAGTCGGCTTTACAGGCACGGCTGCTTGCGTTGGGTATTTCGCGGCGAATAGACAAGACTTTTCGAACACAGGCACGCGAACAGACTAGCTGGTACGGACTGGCCGGGCTGGATGCCGCCGTCCGGCTGACACATTCGCTGGTGTCGAGTGGAGCTGTGAGGCGCGGCCGGGAAGCGCAACGCTTTATTACTCAATTCGCAAAATCTGCGGACTTGATTCCCGCGCGCTACTGGAGCGTGCAGGGGCCAGCGGCACAGGGTGATGCTGCTCAGGTGTTGATGCGCGGGGCGGTGCTCGTCCGGGCAAAAAGTAAGCGCGCGGGTGCGGACACGAACGCGCAGCCAAGCGGGATAAAAGCTGCGCTTAAACAGCAATCGGTCTCGCCTGGGCGGGCGCTTCTGAGCCTGCTTTGGCAGAGCGGCGCTGGTTCACTGACGGTGGTGGTCTTCGCGCTACTGGCAGCGGCTGCCGGCACGATCATCGAAGCGCTTCTGTTTAGAACGCTTTTCGATGTAAGCGGAGAACTCGCACTGGCCGGCCAACGCATGGTCGCCATCAGCGCGATTGTACTGTTCGGGCTTGCGCTACTCGTCCTGGAACTCCCGATCTTCCAAAATGTGGCGCGTGCGGGGCGCCAATTAGAGAACCGCCTGCGCATGGCGTTCTTGAGCAAGATCCCGCGCCTGCCGGATCGTTACTTTCAGAGCCGCCTCACCAGTGACATGGCGGAGCGAAGCCACTCCACCCATCGCTTGCGCCATTTACCTGACTTACTGCGCCAACTACTGCGCGCAATCTTCGAACTGCTGGCGACGGCGGCGGGAATTATCTGGCTCGATCCATCAACCGCAAGCTTGGTTCTCATTGCAGTTGCAGCGGCCCTCATTCCCGCCTTCCTAACCCAGCCGCTGCTGGCTGAACGGGATTTGCGTGTTCGTAGTCATGCCGCTGGCCTGACACGCTTCTATCTGGACGCGATGATGGGACTGGTTGCGATTCGCGCTCACGGCGCCGAGCGTAATGTGCGCCGCGAACATGATTCGCTACTGCGGCATTGGGCCGCCGCGGCTTTGCGTCTCCAACGTGCGGTTGTATCGACGGAGGGAGTACAGCTTGCAGCTATGTTCGGGCTGGTTGCCATGCTGCTCCTCACGCGGCCTCTGGCCGACGGCAGTATCGGCCGTGCGCTGTTGCTGGTTTACTGGGCGTTGAACCTGCCGTCCCTCGGACAAGACATCGCCGCCCTGACGCGGCAGTATCCCTCTTGCCGGAATTTGACGCTTCGCCTGATGGAGCCGTTGGACGCGCCGGAAGATAAGTCTCCCGAATGCGAGCAGACTGGCTTAGCCACACCCCCACAAATCGAATTTGAAGACGTAGGGGCAGAGGCGTCGGGGCATCGGATTCTGTCGCAAGTCTCCGTGCGGATCGAGGCCGGTGCACACGTCGCTGTCGTTGGCCGGTCTGGCGCCGGTAAGTCGAGCTTTATCGGCGTGCTGCTTGGCTGGTTGAAGCCGAACCAGGGACGCGTGCTGATCGACGGTGATTCGCTGAACCATGAGGCGTTGCGGCAGTCAGCGGCTTGGGTTGATCCGGCAGTTCAGCTTTGGAATCGCTCTTTGCTGTCAAATTTGACCTACGGTCAGGACCAGGCAGGCGGTGAGATTGGGCGAGCCGTGGACGGGGCTCTGCTACGCCAGGTACTTGAGAGTCTGCCCGACGGTTTGCAGACGAAATTGGGCGAAGGCGGAGCGCTGGTTTCGGGTGGCGAGGGACAGCGCGTGAGGCTCGGACGGGCCCTGCTTCGAAACGGCGTGCAACTCGTTTTGCTCGACGAGCCGTTCCGTGGTTTGGACCGCGAGAAGCGGCGCGAACTGTTGCAGCGAGCCCGCCAGTTCTGGCGCCGCCAGACTATGCTTTGCGTCACCCACGACATCGCGGAAACGAAAGCTTTCGATCGTGTGCTGGTGATGGAGCACGGCACCATTGTTGAGGATGGGAATCCGCGCGAACTCGCCATCAATGAAGCGTCTCGCTATGCGCGGTTGCTGAAGGCAGAGATGCAGACGCGCACTGGGATGTGGGGTGCAGGCCTGTGGCGGCGCGTCCGCATTCACTCCGGCCAGGCACTCGAAGAGGTGTCTGCGCCAGGCAAGGACAAGCCGATGCCGGAAAGCGAGGTGGCCTGATGTTGCCCCAGGAACTGGCTGCGATCGGCTGGCCCGCCCGGCGCCTGCCCGGCGTCGTTGCTGCGCTCTGCGAAAGAGCCGGCCTGAAACTTCGTAAAGAAATACCACATGCAACTGCCGCTAACGGGGCTGCCGATGCCGCTGACGTGATAGAGTGGCACGCTGAAGCTTTCGGTTGCGAAGCGGAAGCCATCCACACCAACTTGCGCGACGTCGATGAAGACTTAGCGCATGCCTATCCGGCCGTGCTTCAGATGGGCGAAGACCTGTTCCTCGCCATCACCAGGATCACAAAACGAACTGCGCGCGTCTTAACGCCCGAATTGAAGCTGCACAACGTGCCCTGGGCGGAATTGCTGCGCCTGCTCCGGGAGCGGCATGTACAGCAACTCGAAGAACCATTTCAAAAACTACTCGCTAACAGCAAAATCAAGCCGTCGCGGCGCGCGCAAGCAATCGCAAAATTGGTCCGGGAACAATTGTCGTCAAGCCGCTTCGATGCCTGCTGGGTGTTGCGGCCCTATCCCGGTGAAGCGACGGCAAGTTGGCTGAGCCAGGCGAATGCATATCGACTCTCCGCCGGACTGGTCATCACCCACACCGTGCAGTATCTATTTTGGCTTGCTGCTTGGGGCATCTTGGGCACGCTCTCATTCCAGGGCCGCATGGATCGTGGTTGGCTGCTTGCCTGGGCGCTGCTGCTGCTGACCTTGGTCCCCTTTCGTGTACTAACAACCTGGCTGCAGGGAGCGCTGGCAATTGGAGTCGGCGCCGCGCTCAAGCGCCGCTTGTTACTGGGCGCTTTACGGCTTCAGCCGGATGAGATGCGAAATCAGGGCATCGGGGCGTTCCTGGGCCAGGTGCTCGAAGCCGAAGCAGTGGAGACGCTGGCGCTGAGCGGCGGCATCGGAGGCCTGCTCGCCATCATCGAGATTGCTGTTTCCGGCTTTGTGCTCGGACAGCTTGCCCTGTTATTGCTGGCTTGGTGTGTCATCACGCTGTTTGCCGCGTGGCGTTTCGTAGTCCGTTATCAGAGCTGGACGGACACGCGCATGGAGATGACCCAGGACCTGGTAGAGCAGATGGTTGGTCATCGGACGCGGCTGGCGCAACAGGCGCGTGCGCACTGGCACGATTCGGAAGATGAGACGCTCGCCAACTATGTGCGAGTCTCCGGCCAGGTGGATCGCACCGGCGCATGGTTAGTTACCGCGATTACCCGCGGCTGGTTGCTGGCCGGTTTGGTTTGTCTTGCTCCCGTGATTGTGGCGAACAAGA
Source organism: Terriglobia bacterium (assembly GCA_963758445.1). Lineage (GTDB taxonomy): Bacteria > Acidobacteriota > Terriglobia > Bryobacterales > Bryobacteraceae > Bog-105. The sequence continues at coordinate 654,384 of CAVWVR010000012.1, read as the reverse complement.
CTTCCGCATCGAGTATCGCTGTCACTCTGGGCGGGGTGCTGTTGGCGCAAACTGGATTCAAGCGCTTAACCGCTTCATTTTTGGATGTGAATGGCGCCTGGGTCTCCTGGAAGCGCATTGCGTTTCTGTTCAGGGCCGCTTCCACCCGCCCAGCGCTCGGTTCTGGGCCGGCCACTGAATCGCCACGTCGAGTACGGCCACGTCGTGGACGCGGAAAGATTGTCCTTCCGCTACCGCAGCGAAGGGCGCGCCGCTCTGCAGGGATTGACCATGGTGATTCGCCGCGGCGAGCGGATACTTCTCGAGGGACCTTCCGGCGGAGGGAAAACGACTTTTGCATCACTGCTGTCGGGCTTGCGCCAGCCGAATGCAGGCTTGCTGCTGGTAAACGGATTAGACCGCCAAACCCTGGGCAGCACGCGCTGGCGAAAGGCGATTGCAGCCGCGCCGCAGTTCCACGAAAATCACATCCTGACGGAAACGCTCGCATTCAATTTACTGATGGGGCGCCGTTGGCCACCTTTGCAAAGGGATTTGCAGGAAGCGGAAGCGTTGTGTCGTGAACTCGGCTTAGGTGATCTCCTCGACCGCATGCCCGGAGGCATTTTGCAGATGGTCGGCGAGGGCGGTTGGCAGCTTTCGCACGGCGAGCGCAGCCGGATTTATATCGCGCGCGCACTGCTGCAGCAGCCGGAGCTGGTGATTCTGGATGAAAGTTTCGCCGCCCTCGATCCCGAAAGCTTGCAGACCGCGCTCGAATGCACGCTGAAGCACGCCGAGACCCTAATGGTGATCGCCCATCCTTGATAAGCTGGAGTTTACGTTCAGGAGTTTCATGGCAGCAGATAAGCAGAACATTTCGAAAGCGGCGCCGCATGCGGCTTCGCCCAACATCAAGCAAAAAGACAATATTTACGAAGCCGAATATCTTGGCGGCGGCACCTTCAGGATCGTGAAACCGAAACGGCAGTCACGCAAGCGCAGGCAGTCTGAATTGAAGGGCACCACCCGCGGCGCCCGCAAATAACCGCTTACATCGTCTGGGTCACTTTATTCAAGGTGCGCGGACGATCCGGATCTAACCCCTTCACTTCAGCTAAGCTGGCCGCGAACAGTTGCGCGGGAATGATGTAGGGGATAGGTGTGTACAAATCCACCGGATGTTTGCCGTTGTCCGCAAGCGGCTCGGGAATCACTAGCGTGTTTTTCACCCCGCTTGGCATAGCGATCGCGTGCGTGTTGCTGCTGTCCGTAATCAACAGCATCTCCGCTTTGATCGATTGCAATTTCTCGATCAGCTCGCACATCGGCTTCCACGTCACTCCGGGCGGACACATAAGAAAAGCCGGGAATGACGCTTCCAGCATTGCGATTGGCCCGTGCAGAAGATCGGCGGACGAAAAGCGTTCCGCGACCACGTAACAGGTCTCCATCAGCTTTAATGCGAATTCAAACGAATTCGCATAATTGAGACCGCGGCCGACGCAGACTGCGTGCTGCATGAAGCAATAACGTTCAGCGCGGGAGCGAATCTCCGGTTCGAGAGTAAGCGCTCGTTCGCACCATGCCGGCAAACGCTGTAGGCTATCGGAACTTATGTTGCCGCCCAGCGCGTACGCGACTAGATAAAGGCACAGCAATTGACCGGTGTAGGTCTTGGTCGCAGCCACGCTTTTCTCTTTTCCGGCGCGGACCAGAAACGTATGCCCGGAAAGCCGGGCCAGCGTGCTCGCCGACTCGTTCGTGATTCCGATTGTGAATGCGCCGGCTTGCTGGGCGCGCTCCAGAACCAGATTCGTATCCGTCGATTCTCCCGATTGAGAGATCGCGATCACCACCGCGTCTTTCCAATTTACGCGCGACTCATAAAGCGTGTGGACCGATGGAGCGGCAAGCCCCACCGGTATTCCGGTTGTGATTTCGAGCAGATAGCGGCCGAACTGAGCGGCGTTGTCGGAAGTTCCGCGGGCCACCAGCACAATCAGGCGAGCTGGGTTGTTCTGGAAATGAGCACGCAGTTTGACTGCCTGCGGCCATTCTTCAGCCAGAGTTCGTTCGACCGTGGCAGGCTGCTGACGGATTTCCTCGCGCATGAGCGACATGCAAGCGAACATACCAGAATGAAGAGTTTTCGCAAAGAGTTATGGTTTGAGATTCCCGCCCGCCGCGGATTCGTGAACATCACCAGAGATGTGGAGGCGTGTTTACGCGACAGCGGCGTGAAGGAAGGACTGGTCCTCGTGAATGCCATGCATATCACGGCGTCCGTCTTTATCAACGATGATGAATCGGGACTGCACCAGGATTATGACAAGTGGCTGGAAAAGCTGGCGCCGCATGAACCGGTGTCATTATACGCGCACAACCGCACCGGCGAGGACAACGCCGACGCGCACATGAAGCGGCAGATCATGGGCCGTGAGGTGGTGGTTGCCATCACCAACGGCAAACTGGATTTCGGCCCCTGGGAACAGATCTTCTACGGCGAATTCGATGGCAGGCGCAAGAAACGCGCTCTGATCAAAATTATTGGCGAGTGAGTACCACGCCGCTGGAATTGCACGGCGGACCGTAGCCACTTACAATGGGCTTTAATGGCGGCCACACCGACGCGGCTGATGACCATCGAGGAGTTTCGCCGGCTCCCCGAAGACGAAGGTCCCCACTATCACGAACTTCGGCACGGAGAGATCATCGCCGTGACTCGTCCCAAACTCAAGCACTCGCTCATTCAGGGCAAGCTTCGTGACTGGTTTCGGAGACTAGCTGAAACCGGAAGCTACGTTGAGATCGAAATGGCCTTTCGACCTCTTCCCGAGCATGAGCTCTGGGTCGCCGACGTCGCGTATCTTTCCGCCGAGCGATTCCGCGATGCGGATCGCAACGATAACATTCGCGGTGCTCCGGAACTGGTCGTAGAAGTCTTGTCCCCATCTAATACTGCCGCGGAGATCGTCGACAAAGAGCAGCTCTGTCTCAGCAACGGTGCTCGGGAATTCTGGGTTGTGGATCCAGAACGCCGCCTCGTCAGAGTTTCTACTTCTGAGGGCAGCGCAAGAACTTACCGCTTCGGAGAGGAAATTCCTCTGAGGCTGTTCTCTAACACGAGTCTGCCGGTTAGCAAGATTTTCGGATGAGGGGCCCACACTAAAGCAATACCCGCTCTCCGCGCCCGGTGCCGACAAAATATTGCGGGCTGATCTCAGCTGACATTGGCAGGCGCGTGATGGTAGGCTTGATAACCAACAACGTGTCGCTGATGGCGGTCTCGCGCGTGTTTTCGCTGAGCACCTGATTTACGCCAGGAATGCTGGAAACGCCTGAAAGGCCAGTTACTTTTCTCGATTGCGATCTTGAATTCAATCCGGCTACGATGGCCCATTCGCCTTGGCGCATGCTTACATTGCCTTTGAATTCCCGCTGAGCAATAGCAGGAATGGTATCGACAGTTGATGCCCCTAGCGATTTGTAAGACGCTTCGAGGTCGAGGGAGATGTTCCCGTCCCCGTTAACGCGAGGCGTCAACTTCAGGAGGATACCCAGATCTTCCAGCGTGACTTGCCCGATCGGATTGTAAATGGACGAGGAGCTAGTTGCGCCGCTGTAGATAGTAGTCGGAATAGGGTATTTATCGCCAATGTGCATGTTCGCGGTTTGTCCGTCGCCCACCAGAACAGTGGCATCGTAAAGAGCCTGGCTGTGTGATTCCGAGTAGGTCGCAAAAAGTGACGCACCGCTGGCGAGGCTCAAGCCGATGACACCCGCGCCGCCTCCAAACAGAACGAATGAGCCGCTTAGCGTTGACGCCAGGGGGTTCTGAAAATGATTGATCTGCCCAAGATAGGCGAGATTCACGGACGTCGGCAAGGATAGGCCGTAATGGAAGGTGCGATCTGAATCGAAGGTGAGAAACTCCACTTCAAAGGACACCTGAGCTCGAGGAAGCAGCAACGCTTCGAGCAAAGCCCGCGCGGTACTGGCGCGCGTGTAACGATCGCGAACCATGACAATTCGATTCGCGCTGTCGTAACCGATGGTGCGCAGATTCAGCGCCGTTCGCACCACGTTGGCGGCTTCAATCAAGTCTTTTTGTTCAAGCGCGTTCCGCAGAGGAAAGGTGAGCAGCACTTGCGGCTCGAGTTCGTTACGCTTCTGTTCGGTATCGTGTGCCACGTAGAACTCGTGCATAGACACGGGAAACATGAAGGTATCGGTCGCCGCGGTCAGCCCTTCCATGATGGTTCGAAAATCACTCTGGCCGATGTTGAAATGCAGGTTCGCATGCAGCTCGAGTTGCGGATCGAAAATGGGCCGCAGCCCAAAGACTTTCCCGACATCCTCGAACAGAGACTTCTCGTCGCCTCGAATATCGAAAGTGCCGGAGGTGTCTCGCACCTGTAGTTTCGGGATCGGCTGCAAGTCCTCATCGCGCTCCCAATCCGCGCGCCGGGCGAATTCAAGCGGCGGCTCAGGCGAAGGGGACTCCTTCTCAATCTGATCCAGATCCTTGCTGATATCGACGTTCTGAATTTCGGCCTTGCTCAGCAATTTTGCGGCTGGCGCCAGGGCATCGCGATTGGCGCGATAGGTCGGGTTTTCCGGATCGCGCGCGGCCGCTGCGGCGTAGAGCAGATAGGCCCGGACATATTGGTTGCCGTCTTCAGCTTGTTTGGCTGCGCGCGCTATCCGCTCCGCGACATCGTTCGTCGCGGCGTAGCACAAAACAACGGCCATTAAGCAGGCTAGAAAACGGCGGATCAAAACGTTAGGACGAAATGCAAGCTGGTTCCGTTTAAGCAAGTGCGGAAACTCAGTGAATTCGCTCTAGTGACCGGGCGCAACGTAGCCGGGCGGGTGGGCAGCGCCTTCGCCGAAGAAATATTCTTCCATTTGTTTCAGCAAAAACTCCTGCGCCTCTGGTGTACCTAGATTCAAACGATACTCATTCATGATCATCTTCATCTGTTCCACCCACATGGCCCAAGCTTGCTTAGACACATGGTCGTATATGCGTTGCCCCAGCGGGTGCCCATCAAAAGGAACCTCATCTAATCCGGGTAGTTCCTTCTGTAACTTGACGCAAAACACCATTCGTTCCTGCTTCGGCGCAGGACTACCGCTAGTCGCCATGACTTGAGGATAAAACACCGGAGAGACACATCCTCTAGCGTTAGCTTCCAGGGTCGGAACGCCCGGCGGCTGCCGCCCGCTTCTTTGCCGAGCGTTCCGGGTTATCGTTGTCGCGGAACCGCGCAAAACCGAGGGGACTTGATCCGTCAGCCGCGAACTGTTGTTGAACCGAACGCAAATACCTCCTCAATACTTCCTCTTTTGCCGCTTTACGGATAGGCGACGCCTGCACGTCCAGCAGCAGGTCCAATTCCAACCGGGAAAAGGTGTGACGCCGCACAGTGCCGCCGATAATTTCGTGGATCAATTGAACATAAGAGCTCAAGTCCGTAAGATCCATGGGAGTCCGATACAACGAAGTGCGGCAGCAAGAAGAAAACTCTAAGATTTTTCTGCGATTCGAGTACGGGTCCGGCCACTTTTATTTGAGAACCGATGCCGCTTAGCCTAATCCCTACATTCGCGCTTGCCTGGCAATTGGTTCTGGGAAGCTTAGCTTGCCTCCTGCTCCTGAGCGGGGTGGACGATCTGATTCCGCTGCTCATCTGCCTTTTTCACCACTGTTTTTCACGACGGGCTGCACATGCCGGCCCGACAATGCTGGCCGAAATGCCGGAACGGCGGATTGCGATTTTTGTTCCCTGCTGGGACGAGTCGAAAGTGCTGGAGCAGATGGTCCGCCAGAATATCGAGCGCATCCGCTACCGGAACTTCGACTTCTTTCTAGGCGTCTACCCGAACGACCAAGCGACCTGTGACGCGTCTTTCGACGTGGCGGCCAACTTTCCCAACGTTCATGTTTCGGTTTGCCCGAAGGCTGGACCCACTTCGAAGGCGGACTGCTTAAATGCCGTCTACCGTGGCATGAAGACGTTCGAGCAGGCCAATGACGTTCGCTTTGACACGGTTGTTCTTCATGATGCGGAAGACGTGATCCACGCCGATGCACTTGGCACGATCAATCGAGAGAGAGCGGCATACGAGATGGTACAAATCCCCGTACTACCGCTGCCCACATCACCGGCGGACATGACGCACGGTATCTATTGCGACGAATTTTCGGAGTTCCAATTAATTGACATGCTGGCGCGGCAATACAGCGGGTCCTTCGTTCCGTCTAACGGCGTAGGCACGGGGTTTGCGCGCGAGGTGCTGGAAAATTTCGCAAGCCGGCGCGGCGGTCAGGTCTTTGATCCGTCCAGCTTGACGGAGGACTATGACATCGGACTTCAAATACACTATGCCGGACTGCGCCAGATGTTTTATCCACTGGAGAAAGGCAGTGGAGGCATCATCGCCACGCGTGAATACTTCCCGCGCAAGGTGCGAACCGCCATCCGGCAACGCAAGCGCTGGATCACGGGAATCGCATTGCAATCCTGGGAGCGGCATGGCTGGCGCGGTTCGCTGGGAACGCGCTATTGGTTCTGGCGCGATCGCAAAGGGTTATTGACGAATCCGCTCAGCCTGTTGACGAACCTGATCTTCCTGGCGGGCGCGACCGACTGGGTGATAAGCGTCAGCATGCACCGGCCGTGGTCATTCGCCGCGACCAACAGCCTGGTAGTGAACCTCTGTCTAGTAACCAGCTTGTTGCAAGTGTTGCGGCTAAGCATTCGCTCGCTTTGCGTGGCCCGGCTTTTCGGATGGAAGATGGGCGCCACCGTCGCCCTTCGATGCTTTCACGCAAACCTAGTTAACTGCGTAGCTTCCCTGGGCGCGTTTAAAACCTATGCCGCGTCCAAATTCAAGCGGGGTTCGCTGCGTTGGGACAAGACCGAACACAGCTATCCGGTTCTACTGTCAGCGGAGCAGCACACGGCCACTGCACCAGAGGGTTTTTTCCCGCCGTACGGGTACGTTGATCCCGCCGGGGTGGATGCCAACGTGCTCCATAGCTTGCCTGCAAGCTTTGAAAAACAATTTCACGTGCTGCCGTTCCGGGTCGCGGCAGGGCGTCTGCATGTGGCCGCTATACGCGTACCCGAAGCTCACGTTTTCGAGGCTATCGGCAAGTTCACTCGACTGAAGCTGGAATTCCGTATCGTCACGCGTATCAATTACGCGGAGTTGAGGGAGTTGCTGTAGCGAAGGCCCCGGGCACACCAATCGCTGCGCTCATGGCTCCGATTGCGACTGCGATGGTGATTGAGGCTGGGATTGAGGATTGAAGATATCCATCGGCGCGAATTCGGTGATGCGCCACTTGGAGTTTACAGGCGCGACTTTCACATGGATCTCAGCGGTGCGGCGGGTTGACTTGTCGGAACCAAAATCGGTCAGGGTAAGATCCCATCTGACGGTGAGAACGACGCTCGAATCGGAGTCCTCTTCATCGGTGTAATCCAACTCGTTCTCCACTTGAAAAGCAGCCAGTCCGTCGAAGTAGCGGCGCAGCTTTTCGTAATCGGAGAATGATTTCGCGAAGTGCGACATGGCTTCATCGGCATCTCCCGAGGTCAGGGCTTCTGCTACCGCGGCGACTTGCTGACGCGCGTTGGACGATTGGTCGGCTGCGAACGCGGTCAAAGAGAGGAGTGCGCACAGGCAGACAAGGCGGAGATTACGTCCTATAGCTGCCATTGATTTGAATGTATCCTTCTGTCAGATCGCAGGTGAAAAAGCGCGCCTCGCCCTTACCTTTTTTCCCGGAAGAAATCTTGATGCGCACCTCCGCGGCATCGAGTTGATGCTTGAGATCGGGTTCGTCGTATTCGGCGGCAAGGCCCTTATGGCAGACGGCAATTCCTTGTAACTCGATGGTGATGTCCGCCGGGTCGAATGTTACGCCCGAGTAACCGGCCGCGGCTAAGATGCGGCCCCAGTTCGGGTCATTGCCTGCTATTGCAGTTTTGACCAACGGCGAGTTTGCGATGGAGCGGGCAATTCGGCGCGCCTCTTCGCTCGATTTGAAGCCGCAGGCGCGGATGATAATCAGCTTGCGTGCTCCTTCTCCATCCGCCGCAATCTGCTGGGCAAGCGACTCCATGACCTGAGCGATTAGTTCGGCCAGAATCAGACGTTCTTTGGCAGCGGGTCTGACCTTAGAGGCGCCGTTGGCAAGCAGTAGCAGCATGTCGTTTGTCGACATGTCGCCATCCACTGTGAGCGAGTTATAGCTGCGCTTGGTGGCAGGAAGCAACATTTTGGCGAGATCATCCGCATCCACATCGGCGTCGGTCATGACGAAGCCGAGCGTGGTCGCCATATTCGGGTGGATCATGCCCGAACCTTTCGTCATTCCGGCAAGACGAACCACGCCGTCTTTCAGCTTCACCTCTTGCGCTGCGATCTTCACACGCGTGTCGGTGGTCAGCATGGCTTCCGCAACCGATTGGAAACCATCCGGAGATAGCTTCTCAATTAGCGCGGGAAGAGCATTGGTGATTAACTTCGGATCCAACTCTACGCCGATTACGCCAGTGGATGAGGGAATGACGAAATTCTTTTTCGTACCTAGCGCAGTTGCGAGCGATTTACAAGTTTCGTCGGCTACGCGGTCGCCGGTGCGCGTGGCGCAATTCGCATTGCCGGCGTTGATAAGCGCAGCGGCAACTTTCCCGCCCGAAGCGCGGAGATGCTTGCGCGCGAGCCGCACGGGCGCGGCTTGCACTACATTGGTTGTAAATACCGCCGCCGCTTGAGCCGGCTTGTCCGAAACGATAATGGCCAAATCATCTTTTGCCTGTTTGCGGATGCCCGCGTACGTGGACGCGTAACGGTAGCCCAGTGGAAGATTCAAAGCACGTCCCCCAAGACTTCAGCTTGTTCCGGTTTGTAGCCGCTCACAAATGACGCGGCATTCATCTTCTTTTTTCCGGCAGGCTGCACTTCCAGCAATTCCAAAACAGTTCCTTCGCCCGCGCCGACAAAGAGACGGCGATTCTGAACCTGCAAGGACGACTGCGGAATGCTTTCTTCGGCGGCAGGCTTTCCCGCTGTGATCAGTAGCGGCTGACCGCGAAAAGTAGTGTACGCGCCAGGCCAGGGTTGGAAACCTCGCAGGCGATTGTAGATTTGTGGCGCGGTGCGAGACCAATCGATGCGGCCATCCTCCTTTTTCAAAATAGGCGCGACAGTCGCTTCGTCGTTGTTTTGTCTTTCCCGTTGAACAGTTCCAGATGCGATGTGCTGGATGGTTTCAATCAGCAGGTCCGCCCCTAACGGCGCGAGGCGAGCGCTCAATTGTGGAGCAGTTTCCTCCGGTTCGATCTCTATAGAAGCTTTCAGCAGCATGTCGCCGGTGTCAAGGCCCGCATCTATTTGCATGATAGTGACGCCAGTTTTCTTCTCGCCGTTCGCGATTGCCCATTGTATTGGCGCAGCGCCGCGATATTTGGGTAGCAAGGAAGCGTGCACGTTCAAGATGCCGAAACGCGGAATGTCAATTAGGTTTTGCGGAATGATCTGCCCGTAGCCGACTACAACCATCAGATCGGGTTTAAGTTCACGCAATTGCTCCAGCGACTCCGGCCGGCGAATGCGCTCCGGCTGGCGCACTTCCAATCCAAGCTGCCTGGCGGCGGCTTTGACGGGCGATTCAGAGATCTGATTGCCGCGCCCCTTTGGCCGGTCAGGCTGGGTAAACACCGCTTCCACTTCGTGCCCTACTTTTGTAAGGGCTTGCAGAGAAGGGACAGCGAAATCAGGCGTCCCGAGAAAAACTGTTCGCATCGAAACGCCTAGCCGCTATTCCCACTCGCCGGCTTTTTGCATTTTCTTGATTTTGCGCCGGATGATATCGCGCTTGAGCGCACTTAGATGATTGATAAACAGAATCCCGTTCAGGTGATCTATTTCGTGCTGGAAGGCACGCGCGAGCAACTCTTCGCCCTGCAGCTCAATGGGCTCGCCCTTTTCATTTTGCGCGCGGACGGTGACTTTATGAGCGCGCGAAACCGGTTCACGGAATCCGGGGAGACTGAGGCATCCTTCTTCGCCGCTCTGCTTACCTTCGCGGAATGTAATTTCGGGATTGACGATGACGATCCTCTGATTCTCGTCCTCACCGAGACTGATATCGATGACAGATATCCGCTTGCTGGTTCCGATTTGCGGCGCGGCAAGACCGACGCCTTTGGCCGCATACATGGTTTCCCACATATCGGCAATCAAGTCCTGCAAGTCGGCGGAGTCGAAGTCCGTGACCGGTTCGGCTTTAGTTTCGAGCACAGGCTCACCATATTTCAGAATGTTTCGAACCATCGATCAGTAATTTCTAACTTGCGCGAGATAACCTTCGTAGTTACGACGAGTCTCGCCGAGCGAATCTCCTCCAAATTTTTCCAAAAAAGCCTGCGCCAGAATCAGCGCAGTCATTGCCTCGCCGATGACGCCGGCGGCAGGCACAACCGCTACATCGCTGCGTTCATAAGCGGCAAGCGCGGGGTCGCGAGTGGGCAGATCGACCGATTCCAACGGGCGCCGCAAAGTTGAGATCGGCTTGAGAAAACCGCGGATGACCACGTCCTGCCCGTTGGTAATGCCGCCTTCTAGACCGCCGGCCCGATTCGATCCACGAAAAAACTTCTTTTCCGGCTTGTCGTAGTGGATCGTGTCCTGAACCGTTTTGCCGTAAGACCGGGCAGACTGCTCAGCGGAGCCAATCTCGCATCCTTTTACAGCTTGAATCGAAACGATGGCTTGCGCTAAACGCCCGTCGAGCCGGGTATCCCAGGCGATATGCGACCCCAAGCCGGGGGGCACGCCATGCGCCACCACTTCAAAGATGCCGCCCACCGTGTCTCCGGTGCGATAAGCGTGATCGACAGCTTCTTTCATGCGAGTTTCAGTTTCGGGGTCGACGCAGCCGAGCAGCACCTCGTCTTTTTCGCTCAACGCGACGAGTTCTTCCCATTCGGCAGGACGCTCGAGTTCGACGGGCCCCGCCGCTATTACGTGGCTCAGTACTTCAATGCCGAACTGCTTCAGGAACGTCTTTGCGAGCGCTCCCAGGGCGACGCGGGCGGCGGTTTCGCGAGCACTGGCACGCTCCAGAATGTGCCGGGCTTCGCTGAAATCGTACTTAATGGCGCCGGCTAAGTCGGCGTGACCGGGCCGCGGGCGGGCGACCGGCTTTTCTTTCTCGGGTTCGGCGAAAACGGGCAAGGTCTCTGTCCAGTTCTTCCAATCCTTGTTTTCAATCAGGAGAGCGATGGGCGAGCCGACCGTTTCCGAGTTCCGAATGCCCGAGACGATGTGCACCTGATCCGTTTCAATTTTCATGCGACCGCCGCGGCCATAACCCTGCTGGCGGCGCCAAAGCTGCCGGTTGAGGTAGTCGAGGGAGACCGGGACTCCGGCCGGCAGGCCCGTGAGAGTAGCCACGAGGCACTCGCCGTGCGACTCACCTGCCGTCTCGAAACGCAACATTAAGCAACTACATGGTAACGAACGACTTGCTGGGCTAGTCAGAGCGCCAAATGGGGGGACACAGCTGGCTATTCGGACGCTGGAAGGGTAGACGTATTAGCCCGCCATGTCCCCAATTTTGCTACTCATATTCGCTCCGATGTTAGAGAAGCTGGCGGGAATGGGCGGGTAAGAGGGGTTTGTGGCGAAGTCGGGGGGCAAAATGGCGGCGAATGCCTTGGCGGTCTTGATTTCTTCACGTTGACGGCGGGCTTTGGCGGTGGCAAGCTTCTCGGCTTGCAGTTCTTTCTTGTATGCCGCGTCCTCATCGGCACGTTTCTGCGATTCAAAGCCAATTTCCGCTTTCAGCCTTTCTTTTCTTCGTTGTATAAGCTCCTGGGAGGCGCGGCGATAAGCGCGGTCGTGGGTGGAATGGTAGCGGATGTGGAGTTCGAGGAGATCGCAGCGGATGGCGACGGCCTGGCGATTGTTGGCCTTTTCCGCGGGATCGGTAGGGTGCATGGTGAAACAGCCTTCCTGCAGGCGGATAGCGCGCTCGGAGAGCCAGTTGTGCTCGGCCATCTTCATGACTAATTGGGTTTCCGCGAGACCGACGGGCTTTTCGTCCGCAATGAGTGCGTCTAAGAAGTCGTCGTAATCGGCCTGACGTTCACAGAGCATGACTTGGAATGTGCCGGTGAGGCCGTGGATAGTGCGGTTCTGAGAAACGATGGCCTTACCGGCCTTAGTTTTTGCTCCACAGGATTTCTGCGCATTGCGGCGGTTGGCCGCGATTTGTTTTGCGGTTGACATGGGGACTCCTGAGGCGAGTGTGGATTACAGGAATGCGCCGTTGAGGGGGTGGGAGCGGGTAAGATGTTGAGTAATTAGGGGTAAGGAGAATTTAATCGGTCTGTGACTGGTTCATGGCGGTTGACGCAACGGGGGATGAAAACGGTCCAGAGAAACGCCAGGCTGCTGGGTGCCGGGGGTGGACAGAGGCCAATTTAGCTCCTATCGTTGAGCAAGGGCACATTGGATTCGTGAAGCGCTTCTTTCTTCTCGGCGGTTGACGATGGGGCTCGGGTTCTCTTCACTTCAGTTACCGCGGCATCCATTTTTGCCCCTAGGGCAGCGAAGGCGGGTGTTGGGCCTCTCCACCTTAGCTGCTCTATGTCGTCGAACAGAGCGATGTCAGTACGCAGTGTGGCGAGTTTTCGAAAGAGCAGTACTCTTTCCCATTCCGTGAACAGGGTGGAGGCTAAGAGACTCGCGTTCGCAGCATTGACGCGCCATTCACGCCAGTCTCTCGGGATCAGTTCGAGCCGCGCATATTTGGCGAGCACTGCGGCAGACGATTTCGCGCCCCACCCCGGCAGTCCTGGATAACCATCCGCCGCGTCACCCACCAGGGCGAGATAGTCCGGAATCGACGATGGAGCGACACCGAACTTGCGGATCACACCAGACTCGTCAAGGACCGCACGGCTGCGGCGGTTCAATTGAACAATGCGGGTTCCTTGCACGCACTGCGAAAGGTCTTTATCCGGAGTACAGATGATGACCTGATCCACGCGCATATCGCGCGCCGATATCGCGGCGGCCGCAGCTAGCGCATCATCGGCCTCGAATTCCACCATTGGCCAGACGACGATGCCAGCGGCTGAGAGCACCTCTTCCAGGAAAGAGAACTGCGCCAGCAGCGCCGGCTCAATGCCTTCGCCGGTCTTGTAGCCGGGCCATAAGCCATTGCGGAATGATTCAATCACGTGATCGGTGGCAACTCCGATGTGCGTGGCGCCGTTCTTGAGCATGCCCAGGACTGAAGCTAGTACGCCGCGCACAGCGGCAATGTCAAAACCGTCTCGATCCTTTGCGGAAGGCAGCGCGTAGTAGTGGCGGAACAACTCGTAGGTGCCGTCGATAAGATGAATCTTCAGTGTGCGCCCGGGGCTCACCTGAGAGGGTACCGAAGTTGAATCGGTCGATCCCGCGGAGCCCATTCTTCACAGGGAAGCGAGCGTTCGGTTGCGACGCCAGTTTGCATTTTCTCGTTCTATTCGATCCGGTTATGGGTTCAAACAGGAATCAAAAATATGCAATGCGCATTTTCTCGTCGAAGTGGCTTCACCGGCCACAAGCGGACTTTCGGGTACGAATACCAACCCCCGACCAGCGTATGCTGTTTTGCATGAGGTTTTGGACTTGGGCTGGACTTTGTTCGATTATTCTTTTGTTGCTGTGGCTCATTCCACATACGACGCTTGTCTCGACAATTCAGAGCTATGTTGTAACTCCGCCGCCTCCTCCCCTCCCGTCTGCTCCCGGGCCACCATGGGAAATCTTTGGTCATTACGGCGTAACGGAGTGGGCGGTGCTGGTTGATCCTAAAGACAATCCATTCAATCCTAATAATAATTCGGCTGTTATTGCACTTGGTAATGGTTCATCTCCCTGCATCGGCGGAGTACAAGTAAAGGAAGTACAAGTAAAGGACGGCACGTTTGGCACCGCGTCGTCGCAGCAAGCAACCACAGACCCGGTAGCAACACTTGTGATTGCCGGACAACAAAAGATCGACCTTGAGAAACAGCGGCTTGAGTTTCAAAAGCAGCACGATGAGTCGCTTGAGAAGCGAACCCGTTTATACGCGCAAGGTATCTTAACGCTGCTTCTCGTCATCCCATGTTCGTTCTTGCTCATAAACAAGAAAACGACGCCGACACAGCGAACTGCAGCAATCGGAGTTTTGGGCATTGCTCTCGGGTACTGGTTTAAACCGTGAATGGAATGTCCAGCAGCGATTTGCACGATGCCTGCACTGCCGCGCTGCTGTTTTGGTTGTTCTCACAAAGGACCCTTTTCGGGACAAAAGTGCGCTATGATTTTAATCGAGTCCGGGCGCCTAGCCAGCAAGGCGAAGCACGTTTAAAGGAATCAGCTTTTTGGATGGCGCTCGCCAGCGGTTCTTGCAACCCGTAGCACATTCACCGGACTCGCTACAAACTCGAAGGGTTCCCAAGAAATTTTGTGAGGCGTCTCATGATGCCTACTTCATCCTGGGACAGTTCACATTCCCAAACAACCAAAGCCTTCCAGCCTATTTTGCGCAAGGCCTTGAGATGTTCAGCGTCCCGTGCGCGGTTACGTTCGAGCTTTGGCACCCAATAGGCTTGATTGGACTTCGGCAAATGCGAGCCTTTGCAATCATGCTGGTGCCAAAAGCAGCCATTCACAAAAATCACCTTGTTTCTGGCCGAAAAAACTAAATCAGGCTTACCGGGAAGATCGCTCCGATGGAGCCGGTAACGGTACCCCATTGAATGCACAAGCCGCCGAATTTTCATTTCGGGTGCTGTGTTTTTGGAGCGGATCGCCGCCATCATTTGGCTTCTGTTCATAGAGCCTTTTTATCAACTGATGCGGTTTGTCGGCGTTTTTACGCATGGTGGAACAGCCCCGAAAGGTGCAAACATTTCGCCGCTGTTTTGTTTCAACGATATGATAATGGACATTATTGAATGCCAGACGGTGAAGGACGAGGCATTTGGGTCGAGGGCAGGGAAGTGCGTAAGAGTGCAACAGAAGGTCTGGCGCTTCCCAGAACGTTTTGGTACCGATAGTCATGCGATCTGAATTTAACCATAATGAACTTACGGCGTTCGCTTTGTTCGCGGGAGCCGGGGGATTGCATCTCGGGCTTGAGCAAGCCGGATTTAAAGTTGCTGTCGCGAGTGATATTTCTTCGTATGCCGCAGAAACGAACAGGGTGAACCGACCACGCGTCCCTTTCATCTGTGAAGACGTCAGAAGGCTTTCCGGTGCTCAGCTCCTTGAAGCCACTGGCGGGAAAAGACCAGACATCATTGTTGGCGGGCCTCCGTGTCAGGGGTTTTCGACCCTAGGCGACAAAATGTCGGGAGATCCTCGCAACCAACTCTTTGCAGCATTTGCAAGGCTTGTTGAAGAACTGGAACCATCGTTCATTTTGATGGAAAACGTAAAGTCTTTGACGACCATGTATGACGGTCGCTTCAAAGATCACATTATCGAAATTTTCGAAAAGCTCGGGTACTCAATGCATTGGGCCGTTTTGGATGCGGCGGATTACGGAGTTCCCCAATTTCGTAAACGTGTTTTTTTCTTTGGTTCGCGCCATGCTGCTCCATTTACGTTTCCTAGCCCCACACATGGACCAAACGCGAGGACTCCTTATCGCACTACATGGGACGCGATTGGGGATCTTGCAAGGAAAGGGGAAGAAGTTCCTAATCACATAACACTTTCACACTCGGAGCGGGTGGTTATGCGGTACAAGCTCATTCCTGAAGGTGGGCGACTGCCGCCCCCTGATGAGCTTCCTGCGGAAATTCGCCGAGGGAATTTCGGCAACACGTATAAGCGGCTACATAGAAAGCAGCCTTCGCTGACGATGGTTCCGGGCAACAATGCGTTCCCTATTCATCCAACGCTGCACCGTAGCCTGACCCCAAGAGAAGCAGCACGCATACAAACATTTCCAGACGACATCATCTTCAAAGGTGACCGACGTAACCAATGCATTTTAGTTGGAAATGCAGTACCGCCAATGCTAGCCGCTGTTGTTGGCCGCGCGGTCCTAAAACACGCCAAAGCCAAAGCCGTAAAATCACAGTTGGTTTCTACCTCTCGGCCTGCACAACAAAAAATTTCTTCTCCCCGAGTTGATGGCGGATTTGTCGATCTTTTCTGCGGAGCAGTGTGGGTTCACGATTGGATTGGAGCGGGCTGACTGGAATCCGCTGCTTGGAGTGGATTTAAACAAGAACGCAACCGCGACCCATAGGGAGTGCTTCCCGCATGTCGCGCATATGGAAGCAGACCTTTCGGAGAAAAAGGTTCGTAATTCAATTGTGTCGAGTTTGGCTGGCAGGGATGTGGGGATCGTTGCGGGCGGCCCGCCGTGCCAAGGCTTTTCCATTTTTGGCAAGCGGCGGTTTGTCAACACTCGCGGGTATGCTCCGCACGACGACCCCCGGAACAAGCTTGTTTATTCCTTTGTTGATATCGTCACTCGGGTTAGCCCTCGATGGTTTGTTATGGAAAATGTTCCCGGGCTGGCAAACCTTGATGACGGACGTTTCTTAACAGCTCTTTTGAATGAGTTCATGGAGGCGGGGTACACACAGTGCGAAGCTCGTATTTTAAACGCCGCAGATTACGGGGTTCCCCAATTGCGCCGCCGTCTTCTTATTATTGGCAACAGAACTGGCCACATTATTCCATGGCCAAAAAGGAAATTCTTCGCAGAGCCGAAGGATTGGCAAGACCCTTACCGCACTGTCGGCGAAGTGATTTCCGATTTAGCTACCCCTCGTTCTCATGACAAGTTTACTTGCCATGTAGCCATGAACCACAAGCCGCTTTTGGTTGAACGGTACAAATATATTCCAGAAGGTGGCCGTCTCGATCTGGATGCGTTGCCGCCTCGTCTTCGGGTCGGCTACCGAACGGAAATTGTAAAAAACTATTCTCACGTTTTCAAGCGGCTGCATCGTGATCGACCAGCGTTCACCATGGTTCCGGGGCACAACGCATTTCCAATTCACCCTTGGCTAGATCGGGCATTGACTGTTCGGGAAGCGGCACGAATCCAGACTTTTCCCGATAGTGTTGAGTTCAAGGGGCCACGACAAGAACAATGCATACAGGTCGGGAATGCGTTCCCTCCTTTGTTGGCTGAAATTATCGGGAACAACATCCGAAAGGCTGAGGTCAATAGCTGGTTTCCCGAAAAGGTTCCCGCGTCTGCTTATTATTCTTTGATAGAACGCCAAGTGCCAACTGACAATCTGGAACGCCAAGCGCCAACTGATGACGATCTGGATGCTGTTGCATGAGCCACGATATCGAAGCAGCATATGCGGCTATGGAGGTTGTTAACAAGCTGTTGGCGACTCCAGCCAGTTGTTTCACGGTTCCACCGTCAACCGGCTCGTTGAGTGGTTACGCTTCAAGAGAGGGGCGGCATGAATGGCCTCATGCTGACGGGGTAATTGAGCTTGCTGTCGCCTCGGGAGTGTCACCAAGTGAATACAGCATTGCTATGGAGTTCAAGCGGCCTAACGAAGGCCTGCATGGTGTTTTAACTGCTATGGGTCAGTCTCACGCCTACCTTCGCAAAGGATACGTCGGAGCGGTCATGGTCATTCCAGACGCATATGCCGGATTTAGTGACACTGGAAATTATGTGCGGGATGTTCTCGACCTTACCAGCCGTTCCCCGGCGATTGGCGTATTCACTTACAGTCGGCCTGATATGTCGAAGGTGTCTCCCTTTGCCAATAAGCTGACCTTGCACCGGCCATTTCAGATTGATGCGGCTGCACCTGTGGTTTCTGCTCGCCCGCCTTCGCGAACTGAAACACAGTGGGCTCATGTGAGAGAGGGCAGCACTGATCCAGACGCGTTTTTCAAATATCTACAGGCAGTGAAGCTTCTTGGTGGCGGAGGGATTGAACATTTTCAGCCTAAGATCCCTCGCACTCTGCGCGACGCTATCGAACGGGTTCGGCCTCAAAGTGATCCAAAAAAATATCTTTCAAACTGTCCAAATGATTCTTTGCCAGACAGGGCATGGCGTCATTTTTGGTTCAAGTACATTCTGCATGGCGATGCATTGGCAGGATGGTCAAAAGACCCTTCTGGAAATTACATTGTGAACCGGACATCAAGTGAGGTTTTGCGTTCCGATGGCAGGGGCAAGAAGCTATTTTTCGTCGGGCGTTCGGATTCCGTCAAAAACAAACTGGTCAACGATCTTAATTCGGAAAGCATTAGTGAGGCTGACGCCGACGAAGCTTTAGTGAAGAACTACTTTAAGAGAGCACATTCGTATAGGGAGGATGTGGATTCGGGATGCGAGCACTTGGGGTTTGTTGAGAGAGATGGGCGCTTAACCGATAGCGGGTACAAATTCGTCGATGCTTGCGAAAGATTTGGAACCCCGAATGAAGGCCTGCCAAGGGCAATTTTTCTCAATGCTCTGTTATCCGAAGGCTCATTGGGGGCTTTCCTCCATTACATTTACCGACTTTCGGAGGAGAGATTCGCGCGTAACGCGCTAGCCTTTACAACGCAAGCCGCCGGTAACCGTGAACCCGTCTTTGATAGCGAAGAATACCTGAAATGGCTTGAGGATAAGATGAAAAACAGTCTTCACGTTATAAGAAAGGTTTCTTTGCGGGGAGGTGTGGCGCGACGGCCATTCCAAGCGGAGCTTGCAGTTTTGAGGAGCCTTGGAATAGTCAGTGACGGGTTCCGCATGGGAGTGGGGCTGGTTGTAAATTGGCCAGAATTCCAAGAGTCCCTGAGCTTTTCTGGCTCGTCACACTCTTATAATTGATTTCTCCCTTGTATGCCGTGCCTGGTGAGAAAAACCCCGCAACCGGAATGAACCGGCGCGGGCAGGGAAGCGGCTAGTATTCAGACGCAAGCATGATGGTTAAAACCCTCACGGTCTGTTTCGGGTCGCTCGGATCTTCGCTGCCCTTGGTTAGCGTGGTGTCGTAATAGTCGATTTTCCGGAAAACGCGGTTGCCGTTATGCTCGAAGGCTCCGAAGTCGCGCTCTTGGTGCGGGTCGTTGTCGGGCGTGAAATCGTTGAACAGTTCAACCTTTTCCCGAATGGCTGATTGATCTTTTTGCGGTAATGCACTGATACCGGCTGTTTGAACCAAGCGCCCCGCTATTCCCATGGCTGTGCGGCAAAGGTCGTTAAGTTCAGCGATTTTCTTGGTGTTCGTGTCGGTCATTGTCGGCCTTCTTTCGTTTGAGTTACCCCCAACGGCGGGGGTGAAAAAAGGCGCGTTTGCCGTCGCAACCTGAGCGCGGCTGTCATAGCTTTTTGGGGGAACCGCAAGACCTAGCCCCCTTCGGCCAGGTCGCGGCGGGGGAGCCAAAACAGCGTCATTGACAGCAAGCGGCGGCGGCTATCGTGCCTTCGCCCTGCCGGTTGTTTGGGGTCATGCGAAAAAGTCCGTCATGCGGCCACTACATCAGCATGGAAAAATCCGCGTTGCTGCAATCGCATGACGAATTAAGGGCCGTTCTGCGGCTGGCCGGGGCTGAACTGAAAAAGAAAAGCATAGGCCGGAAAGATAGCCCGTTGCTTCAACTCATGCGCGGGGTGTTGCGTGAGGCGCGAACCATTGCCAATGCTGAGCGCGCTGCAACGAAAACGAAAAGGGCCGGGGCTTAGATCAGTCCCGAAACTTAACCTTGTGGGACTCTACTCTTCACTTGGCCGCGTAACGCGCTACCGTCCCTTCTGGTTGAGGAACCCTCAGTAAGGCTGTTTGGAACCAAGGACATCCGGCATCGTCGCCGGATAGATCCCGATAAACGCCGTTCTGATCTGCCATTGATTGTTGAGCTCGAGAGTGGAGCGAGCTAAGTTAAATTCGATTGGTAAACGCTGCGCCCTCAGGGCGGATCTATCCGGCTGGCGCTCACCTACGGCTTCCGCGTCATTTAGACTCGTAATCCCGGCCAACAAAATCCGTGGGCTGTGTAGGTTGTGTATCATGGCCCAACGCTATGGTTTTTTCTGATCTCTCACTCTCAAGACGCTTAGAGGGTGCGGAAGGACATGCGTGCGCCGAGTTCGCTGAAGCACGGCGGCGTTTTTTCCCCGAGAGCCGCGCTGAGACGATGCAGTGTGACGGCGCCTACGCCGTGTTCGATGGCATCGATTCCCCTGCCACTCAGACCTTTGGGCTCGGAGTTTTTGTGGAACTGAACGCACAGACACTTGATCGCGTTGAGAAATTCTTCTTAGACCGCGGGGCGCCAGTCCAGCATGAAGTCAGTCCGCTGGCCGGAGTCCCAGCGGCAGATTTGCTTTGCAGTCGCAACTACAGACCGACTGAATTCAGTAGTATTCTCTATCGATCTGTTGAACGACCTATCTCTAATGAGCACCAGAACATTCAGGTGCGCGTAATCCGGCCGGAGGAAGGGCAACTCTGGGCTCAGATAAACGCGCGCGGCTGGTGTCACGAACATCCAGAGCTGCTGAACTTTCTGCGGAATAGTGGTTTGCTGGCATCATCTCGAGATACTAGTGTGAGCTTCCTGGCGGAATACGATGCTGTTCCTGGTGCGGCTGGCGGGTTGAGTCTATACAACGGGGTCGCATTGTTTGCAGGCGCGGCGACCGTTCCCGAACTACGCGGCCGGGGGTTGCAGGCAGCGCTGCTGGCCGAGCGCTTGCGCTACGCCTTTGACCATGGTTGCGATTTAGCAATGATGGTCACAGAAGTGGGCAGCAGTTCACAGCGCAACGCGGAGCGCAAAGGCTTCAAGATCGCATATACGCGAACGAAATGGCGGCTCTGCGGTTCCTCTTGATCATTCCTTCCGGCTGTTCGGCAAAAAACCGCGACAACTCGATTAGCGGATTCTTCCGCCCTGGCCCGGAAGGGTACATCTATAGTTGGTCGTCACTCACGGCCAAGGCGTTTGGCTTAGGCCTCCCCCGGCCACAAAGCTCAACGGATGGGATGCAGTGATAGCGTCATCGAGGGAACGATTCGACTATGAAGCGTCTGATTTTATTTATGTTTGCTGCAACTGAGGCGGCGCTGACCAGCCGCTCCACCTGCTTTGCTCAGAAGGCCGTTACCGCAACACCAGCGACTATCTGGTACAGCGAGCAGTTTATCCATCACTCCAACCTCGTGGGACGGGACTTCCTGATTCAAGTTGCCAGACCAGCCAGGCCGCAGCCCAGCAAAGCGGCGGTAATTTACCTGCTCGATGGCAACTCTCTTTTTGGGGAAGTGGCGGACATGGTGACCAGTTATGGCTATTTCGGTGATTCTGCACCCGCCTATGTTGTCGGGATTGGCTATCCGGAGCAGGATTACAGCCATTGGTTGAGCCTGCGCAACCACGACTTACTTCACGTTCGCCTATCTGACGACATCAAAGTAGCTGCCGGCTCAGGCGACGGGGCCAAGTTCCAGAAGTATCTTCTGCAAGAACTGCGCCCGGTCATCGAGCGTCGCTATCAAGTCGACGTACATCGATCACTTCTGGCGGGGCACTCATTTGGCGGATTGTTCACTTTGCATGTGCTGTTGAACGACCCCGGCGCTTTTAATAACTACATCATTTGCAGTCCCTCCATTTGGGCGGAGCCGCAACTGCTCGATAAGGCCGCGGCCTTTTATACGCCAAAGCCGCTCAAGGTTTTTATCGGCGTTGGATCGAAGGAAGAGGCGCAGTTCGGTGAAGGGTGGGCGATGGTGAAGAACGCGCATGAACTCGCGGCGAGACTACGGAATCATGATTCCGGCGCCGATGTGGATTTCAGCGACTTCGAAGGCCGGAGCCATGGCACCGTCATCGCTGCGTGTCTCTCTCAGGGGATCGAGACGATGTTGCCAGCATCGCCAGCAGTCGCAATTCATTGATGTTAGTGGCGAGGTCGCGCGGGTCTAGGGCTTCACGCCGAAGAGGAATGGCGATAAGACGACCAGCTCAGCACCCACGAGCAAGGGTGCCGCCCATAAGTAAACGGGATGCACACGCCGATCGACCCATAGATCGCGCCCCATGCCCAGCAGCAACAGGGCGTCCGCCCAGGCGATCCGTACAGCCCTCCAACCATGGAGAACGGGAAACGCGCGAAGCCTGCGTTCGTCAGCACGCACGGGCCGACCAGCAAAAGTCGGCGGTGCAGTTCCTCGCGAGCTATCTGCCTTCGCGCCGCGCCGCCGAAGTCGATCCCGCCGTCGCCTTACGCCTCGATTAGGTTTTGTAGAGGTCGTCGAAAGCGCAGACGCCAAAGTATAGGCAAAAACCTCGCCCAGGTTTGGCTTTTGTGCGCCTTTCTCAAAAGCAGCGCTGTCTTGACTTACGATGAGCAGAGATGCGCTCTCGTTCTCGCTTACTAGTCGGACTTGCGGTTTGCGCCTTGTTGGCGCTGATCGTATTGTGGTGGCGGTTCCACTCTCGGCAGCCACGGGAGAATGCGAATACGACTCAGGTTTCCGCAACCGCGCCATCTTCTTTGCCATCCGTAACCAAGCCGCCGGATCTCTCCGCAACGAAAGTACACGCACATAACCTGCTCCTCCGTAAGGGGCCGGATTTTCGTATTTACGTCCGCTGGCTGGATGGACAGCTCACGCGAACTCACCGCAATGTGAACCCTTCGCTCGATAATCCGGATTCTTTTTACCTCGACATTGTCAGTGGAGTGGTTCGCGCCAACATCGGTGACATCGGCAACTTTCTCAACGCCTCGCTTTCGGATTCCCCGCTAAGGAACATAACTCTCACCGCCGATGGCGACCTGCTGAAACTGACGGCGACTGTTCGGAAGATCGTCCCGCTCCCCATTCAAATGATCGGTGAAGTTTCTGCCACCTCCGACAATCGAATTCACGTGCATGTCGTTAAGTTGGACGTTCTGAAAGTGCCTCTCAAGGGGCTTTTGGGAATATTCAAAGTCTCCCTGGCGGACCTTTTCAAGCAGAACATCAATGGTGTGGAGATCACGGGAAACGACCTGTTCTTTGACACGCTTAAACTACTGCCCCCGCCGCATATCCGGGGCAAGTTGACCCAGGTACATGTGGTCAGCCCCGATATCGAGGAAATTTACGGAAACGCTGCCGGCGATATGGAGCGCGTCGAACTCTGGCGTAATTTCCTCAGCCTGAAGGGCGGTACCCTGGATTTCGGCAAACTCACGATGAATAGCGTCGATCTGATCATGATCGATATTTCCAAGGACCCATGGTTCGACATGGATCTTGTGAACTACAGGGTGCAATTGGCCAGCGGCTACACGCGCGTGACTTCCGAATCAGCGCTACAAATCTTCATGCCGGATCTTCGAGATCTGCCACCCGCCAAAGCCATCACAGACAACAGCATCGAATGGTTTAAGAATCGAAATATCCCCCCGCCATCACAGATCACGTCTTCTGTTCGCTGACCTACGGCACCGATAGCCAGGGAACGAGAGACGATTGCAGCTAATGGCCTTCGGCTTCGAGGAAGCGTTCGGCTTCGATGGCGGCCATGCAACCGGCGCCGGAGGCGGTGATGGCCTGACGATAGCTGCGGTCCTGGACGTCGCCGGCATGGAAAACGCCGCTGATGTTGGTGCGGGCGCCGCCGTGGGTGACGATGTAGCCGTCTGCGTCGAGGTCGAGCTGGCCGGCAAAGGGCTTGGTGTTCGGGATGTGGCCGATGGCGACGAAGAAGCCGTCCACTTCGCGGTCGTAGACCTGGTGCGTCTTGACGTTGCGCAGTTTGACGCCGGTGACATGACCTTTTTCGACGTCGTAAACATCTTCGACAACGCTATCGGTCAGGAACTTGATTTTGGGATTGGCCTGGGCGCGCTCGTACATGATCTTCGAGGCTCGAAATGCGCCGCTGCGATGCACTAAGGCGACTTCCGAGCCGAAACGGCTGAGGAAATTGGCTTCTTCCATGGCGGAATCGCCGCCGCCGATCACCATAATTTTCTTGTTGCGGAAGAAGAAGCCGTCGCAGGTGGCGCAGGAACTGACGCCGTGGCCAATGAGCTTCTGCTCGTTAGGCAAGTTCAGCCAGCGAGCGGACGCGCCGGTGGCGACTATGAGCGTGCGCGTGACAATGTGCTCGCCATCTTCGAATTGCAGGTTGAAGGGGCGCTTGGAAAGATCGGCATGCGTGACGCGGCCGTGGCGGTAGACAGCGCCAAAGCGCTGCGCCTGCTGCTTCATGTTCTCAACCAGAACCGGGCCTTGGATTCCTTCCGGAAATCCGGGGAAGTTTTCGACTTCGGTGGTGATGGAGAGCTGGCCGCCCGGCTCATGTCCTTCGAACACAAGCGGTTTCAGGTTGGCTCGCGCGGTGTAAATGGCGGCGGTATTCCCGGCACACCCCGAGCCCAGGATAACTACATCTAGAAGGTCACTCATCGACTCATTTGAGGAACAAGTTGGTGATACGGAATGCGATCCAAGATCCACTGTATGCTAGCGCAAGCATGTACGAGAACTGAAAGATGGGCCATTTCCAACCTCCGGTCTCACGCTTGACGACTGCCAATGTGGAGAAGCACTGCATGGCGAAGGCGAAGAAAACCAATAGAGCTACTGCTCCGGCGGGCGTCAGGTCGTGATGGACGGCGGCCTGTAAGCCTTTGGACTGCTCGTCTCCTTCGATGCCGTAGATGGTGCCGAGGGTGCCAACTATTACTTCACGCGCGGCGAGCGAGGTGATGAGGCCGATGCCGATTTTCCAGTTGAAGCCGAGCGGTTTGATGGCGGGTTCGATGGCTTTACCCACCCAGCCGGCCATGCTGTGTTCGAGCGGCGGCGTTTTCCCGTTGTGCAACGGCAGGTGCGCGAGCACCCAAAGAACAATAGCTACGGCGAGAATGACGGTTCCGGCGCGGCGCAGGAAGATCTTGCCGCGATCGACCAGGCGCAGGCTCAGAGACTGGAAAGTGGGCCAGCGATAAGGCGGCATTTCCAGCACGAAGGAAGACCGGCCGCTCTTGAGAACGGTGGACTTGAGTAGGCGCGCGATGGCGACCGCCGCGAGGAAGCCGAGAACGTACAGCCCCAACATGGTAGCGGCGGGAAGCGAAAGCACGCCGTGAATGACGGGAATGTTGGGAACGAATGCCGCGATGACGAGTGTGTAGACCGGCAGGCGCGCAGAGCAGGTCATGAGCGGGGCGATCATTATCGTGGCGGTGCGGTCGCGTTTGTTCTCTATAACGCGCGTGGCCATGATCGCAGGAACTGCGCAGGCGTACGCGGATAAGAGCGGAATGAACGATTTGCCCTGTAAGCCGATTTTTGCCATGGTGCGATCGGCGATTAGCGCGGCGCGAGCGAGATAGCCGGAATCTTCCAAAACTCCGATAAACAGGAAGAGCAGGAGGATTTGCGGCAAGAACACGATGACAGAGCCAACGCCGCTCCAGACGCCGTCCACGAGTAAAGATCGGAGCGGAGTGTCGGGCAATACGGCTGTCATCCACCGGCCCAGGATCAACACAGCCTGCTGCAAACCATTCATAATCGGCTGCGCCCAGGAAAAGATGGTTTGGAAGACGGCAATCACGATGGCCAGAAATATCAGCGGACCGGCGACCGGATGCAGGAAGACAGCGTCCAAGCGGCGCGTCCACAAGGGTGGGGCCGGCGCGCGATAGGACGCGCGGACGCCTAACTTCGCGGCCCATTGGCGGCATTTCGGAACATCATGCAGGACCGGCAGCTCGATTTTTGCCGGGGGTGTATTGAGGCGCACGGCGGTTCCGGTGAGGAACTGCTGAATCCGATCGAGACCTTCGCCCTTGGCGGCACTGATGAGGGCTACCGGACAGTTGAGTTCGGAGGCGAGCGCTGAAACGTCTACTTTTCCGCCGCGCTGCTTCAGGTCGTCGGCCATGTTGAGCAGCACAAGCGTGGGCAATTCGAGGCTGAGAATGGGCGCGGCCAGCACGAGGTTGCGGCCGAGGTTGGTGGAGTCGAGGATGAGAATGACGGCGTCGGGTTTGGGGAAATCAGGGCGCTCACCCTTGAGGACGTCGTGGGTGACCTGTTCGTCTTCGGCGCGCGGGTTCAGGCTGTAGACGCCGGGGAGATCGACCAGGAAGACTTCGTGCTGCTCCTTGAGCTTGGCCTTGCCCATGCGGTGCTCGACCGTGACTCCGGGGAAGTTGGCGACTTTCTGACGGAGGCCGGTGAGGCGATTGAAAAGAGTAGATTTGCCGGAGTTGGGAGGGCCGACTATGGCCACGATAATGGGGCGGTCGTTGACGGGCCGGGGCGGCAGAATGGACGGATTAGGCAGGAGACTAAGGCGGGGGCTGTCGCCGTGGCAGCTACTCATGAGAGCACGATGAGGTCAGATTCAGGATCGCGGCGAACGTAGAGGTGGGCTGCCGTATCGTCGCGGAGGGCGACTTCTGAGCCGTCTACGCGAAAGACGCGCGGACCGCCGCCGGGAGCGCGCAGACCGGGCACAATCTCGTTGCCGGGCAGGAATCCAAGCTCCATCAGCCGGCGGGCTACATCTTCGGGTAAATCCAGCCGATCCAGAATGCAGCGCTCCCCTCGGCCCAAGTCGGCTAGCGTGCGGGGACCGGAGGATTTGCGCTGCTGCGCCGATTTTATTTTCCGGCTCATGGGATATACGACCATTTTAGTACGAGATCGGCTGGACCGGAGCAACTTATTCCATCGCAAGGGGATAGTGGCGCGGCGAGCGGCTGAAAATGAATTCGGATTGGGTGGGCGCTTCGGTGCTATTATCAACCTGTGCTGCGAGAGCACTCGCAACATCCAACGCCAACTTCCGAGCGCGAAACCGGTGGCGCTTACACCCGGAAGGAAGTATGCCGGCTCTTGAAGATCGAGAACCGGCAACTGAAGAGCTGGGAACGACAGCAACTCATACCCGAGGCGCATGTCTATAGCTTTTCCGATCTGCTGGTTCTAAAGAAGCTGGCGCGGCTGCGCAGCGAACATGCGCATCCGCGGTTGGTCAAGCAGGCGCTGCACAGAATGCGCGAGGTGCTGCGCAAGCTGCCGGATCTGGAACGCGACATACAGGTCTACAAAGAAGGCCGGCGCATCCTGATTCAAATCGGCAAGCAGAGGATGGAACCGGCTTCCGGGCAACTGCTGTTTGATTTCGCGGAAGAGGAGATCAACAAGCTGCTGCAATTGCCGGCATCGAAAAAGGGCGGCGCTCATATTGCGGAGCGGCTGCGCAGCAAGCTGGAAGCCGATCAATGGTTTGAGCGCGGGCTGGAACTGGAGCAGACGGGCGCGCCGTACGAACAGATCATAGAGGCGTATCAGAAGGCGGCGGAGCTGGACCCGCAATCGGCGGGCGCGCTGGTGAACCTGGGGACTGTTTTCTTCAACGGGCATGCGTGGGCGGATGCGGAGGCGCAGTATAAGAAGGCGATTGCACTGGATCCGGGATACGCGCTGGCGCATTTCAACCTGGGCAACCTATATGACGAGCGCGGGGATTCGCAGAGCGCGTTGCATCATTATCAAGAAGCGCTGAAGCAATATGCCCAATACGCCGACGCGCATTACAACCTGGCGCTTCTGTATCAGAGCATGCGGGATAATCTGAGCGCGATGCGGCATTGGCGCGCTTATTTGAAGTTGGATCCGAAGAGTAACTGGTCACAAATCGCGCGGCGGGAGCTGGAGAAGCTGGAAGCGATGACGGTGGTGAAGGGCAGCCGTTCTTCAAATCTGCATCTGGTAAAGGGGGATTAGGCTACTTCTTGATCGGCTGTGGAGCAGGTGGGGGCGGATTCGTTGACGGCGATTGCGGGGTACCGAAGGTGATGGTAGATTCTGTGCCGAACTGCTTATAGTCCAGGTAGCGGATGACGATGCGGATGCGCTGGGGCCAGTCGCGAAAGAAGAGCGTGTCATCGGCATACGTTTCCACGGGAAAGAACCACTTGCCATCAATTTGGCGCCGAATGGTTGTGAAGTGGGGAAACAGATTTTGCTGGGCGAGAGTGTCGATCTGGGGAACGGCTTGCCCTTCGCTGCGCACGACGGCTAAATCGGATTCGCGCACCCACAATGTGCCTTGGAAAAAACGCTGCGTCGATAGGATCTGCTTGGGCCGGACGTATTCGACAAAGCAGAGTTGCCCATCCATGGTTTCCTCGCCCTTGTACTGCCCTTCGTAGAGCGCGATCTTTTCTGTGGTGAGGAGAAACGGGTCGACACTGCGGATGTCGGCGAAATCTTCCGGCGTGAGCTTGATGCGGTTGAGTGTGTTGCGAGTGTGATCGACCACGGTTTCGTAACGTACGAGATTCGGGGAAAATGTCACGTCACGCACTTCGTGGAATTCGCCGGTGACGAGGCCTTGATTGTTAAATTCCTGGATGGTCACGGATTGACGGTAGGTGTAGTTTTCGCGGGCACGCGCAAATTCCGTTTCGCGTTCGGCGATTTTCTTCAGTAGACCGGTCGGCGGGTCGGCGGCGCGAAGTGAGAAGCCGGCGAACGACAAACCCGATGCTACGATTAGGGCGATGTTTCGGACCAACCGTCCGTTTTTCATAACTTTACTGTGCTGTTGGATAGCGGTTTTTATCACAGCTTACGTTTATTCGACGCAATACCGGCAAATTTGGATCATGGCGGCTGCGCTGCCGGCGTTCCTGCTGGAAGTAAGTTTTTATCTGGCGGCGATGTTTGAGAGTACCCGCGACACATTCGCGCAGATTCGTTCGCGACGTGCGCAGGCAATGCTGATTTGGATCAGCGCATTAGTACCTTACGTTGTGTTCAGCCTAAGTGCCGGGACGTTTGCGCGGAATGCGTTTTATTTGCTGGCGCTACTGACGGCGGTGTTTTCCTTTTGGTATGCGATTCTGCCGATCCGATTCGCTTATGATGCCGGATTCTTTGTCATCGCGGCGGCTCCGATTCTGCTGCGCGTCTTTCCGCGAATCTACCTTTCGCCCAATGCGCACGTGCGTGTCGATGTGCTTGGGCATCTGATGTGGATCAGAGTCGGAGTGTTAGCGCTGCTGGTTCTGCGCGAATGGAAGCCGGGGCCGTTTAGTCTTTGGCCGGAGGGCTGGGAATGGCGCAGCGGTCTGCTCTGGTTCGCGGTGTTCGTGCTGCCACTTGCTGGGTTGGCGCTGGGACTGCACGATGCGCGTTTTGAGCCGCTTCATGGGACCTGGTGGCACGTGGCGGGCATCGCGGTGGGAACTTTTTTCGGCATTTTGTGGGTGGTGGCGCTGGGCGAAGAATTGTTTTTTCGCGGCGTGATTGCACGCGCATTGTTGAATACGTGGATGTCGCCGGTAATTGCGATTTTGCTTTCGGCGGTAATGTTCGGCGCCGCTCATCTGTGGTTTCACCAATTTCCGGACTGGCGGCGTGCCTGCGTGGCTGCGTTGCTGGGGGTTGCGTGCGGGATTGCGTACTGGCGCACCGGAAGCGTCCGCGCGCCTATGGTTACACATGCATTAGTGGTTACTACGTGGCGGGTGTTTTTTAAGTAGAAAGCTACGGGTGCGGAGTGATGGAAAGAATAACGTACTCCTCACCTTCGATTTTGAAATAGAAACGCCATCCCAGCGTGACTCTCCCCTGCCATACGTCCGCATTGTCGCTATATTTCTTGGTCTGCAACGAAGGATGGCGTACATTGGCGAGCAGAAAACGAAGCTGTTTCGCGAAAGCTTTTCTGATGTTCACCGGAAGGGCAGCGTAGTCTTTGTCCGCCTTGTCAGTGAAGCGGAGAGTCATTTGCGAGGCTTCTTCGCGCGTTCAGCGCGGCGCTCCAATTCCCTGATAGCGGCACTGGCGGACGTGTAGGGGCCGTGAGTTCTGCCTTTCCTGAGGTCTTCCAATCCTTCGGCTATGTGCCGATCAACGAGGCTCTTAGGAGTAAATGTGATCTTTCCGTCCTGTACATCCGCCTCAAGGAGATCGCCAATCTCAACATGCACCTGTTCACGGACATGTTGTGGAATGACAATTTGAAACTTGTTTTTGACTGTAACGATTCCCATATTCTGTGTGACTAGTTCAACTGTTCAACAGTATAACGGATATCAAGCAAATACAGCGGGCGGGACACCAATCGCTTCGCTCATAGCTCCGAAACAGCGTTCTACGGCGAGGCCACGGGTGCGTTTTGCGATTGGGTTACGAGAAGTCGTTCGGCGTTTACTGCACCGGCGGGGGTCTCTTCGTGTTTGAAGATGGCAAAGGTGGGGTAGCAGTTTTTCAAATACTGGGCGACGCGGAAGCTGATGCTTTCCAGCTCCGACTCGGTGTAGTCCGGTTTGCGCAGGCGAAGATAGACGAAGTCCGCTGTGACGACGTGGGGCGTTTCAAGGTTCTCGTTTTCGGCCAAACACAGGGCGATATTGCAGTCGCGCAACACGCCGTAGACATCTTCGGCGAACCAGGTGGCGTTTCGGAACTCGAACGCGGCTTGCAGACCGCGCGGCAATAGTTTGCAGAATCGAGCGAGGCGGTCGACGTCCTGTTTGAGAGAGGGCGGAAGCTGAAACAGTATTGGGCCCAGGCGGCCGGCGTCGCGCAAGGGGTTTAGCGATTCGAGAAAAGCGCGCGTGAAGTCTTCGGCTCCTTCGAGCTTGAAGGAATGAGTGATCTTCATGTGCGCTTTGGGCAGGAAGAGAAATTCCCGGGGCGTGGCGGCGACCCATTTCTCAAATGTGGCGGCGGAAGCGAGACGCCGGTAGGTGTAATTCACTTCGACAGCGTTCAAGCGGGTACCGTAATACGCGAGGTACTTGGCGGACGGCAGATTCTCAGGATAGAAACCCGGCTTCCAACTGTCGTACGCAAATCCAGAGGTACCGCAGTAGAGTTTGGGTTCTTTCATCGTTTAGAGGCCCGCGAACCAGTCGTACCCTTCTTCATACCAGTAATCACCGGGCCGGGTATCAGTGTACTGAATGGTTCCTATTCTTTTGATGTTCTTGATTCCGTACTTTACCGGAATGACCAAGCGCAGAGGGGCACCATGTTCCATGGCAAGCGGTTTGCCGTTCTGTTCGTAGGCTAGTAATGTCTGCGGATGCATGGCGCTTTGGGTGTCGATACCAACGTAGTAATCTTCGTCGGGCGTCGTCATAAACACATACTGAGGTAGCCCGCGGCCAGGCGGGAAATAACGTTTTGTGAAGTCAGAAAAACGCGCGCCCTTCCACTGGGTGACAACACTCCAGCCTTCTATGCAGCAGAACCGGGTGATCATCTCGACGGGTGGAAGCGCTTGGATGTCGGAAAGATTCAGATTGATGTCGCCGCCGGGCGCGTCGGTTTTGACGTGCAATTTCCAGGTGTTGGCATCGAAGGCTGGATCCAAACCGATGTCGCCATTCGGCTTCAGATATTGGATCTGGTCTTTCGCATAAGACGGCATCAGATGAGAATCGCTCACGTAATCGGTGGCAAGGCGGCCGTTGGCATCGAGCACTCGCCGTTCCGGAACCGGCACTTCCTTGTCCTTGGGCGACTGCATGATCCATTCATATCCGCCGATGGCGGCAATGGCTGCGACGCCGCCGATCAGAAAATCGCGCCGCGTGCGACGGCGTAAGTCCGATTTCAGATCCGCTTCCGGCAGCACGATCTCACGCTGTCGATTAGTCATGTTCCTGCACCAGTTCGTAGCCGATAACCATGCTGCGGAAATTGTTCCATCCGGCAAGCGCGACTTGAACGACATGCACAACGAAGAATGCGCAGTAGCCAATTGTCAGCAGGAAGTGAAGCAAGCGCGCGACGGGATAGCCGCCGAATAAGGCTGCGAGCCAGCTAAGTTGGGCAGGTTTATAAATGGCGAGACCAGTCAGTACTGAACCAATGCCCATAACTATGATGCCGGTGTAACTGAGTTGCTGCGCCGCGTTGTACTTATCCTGGGCCGGTTGTTCTTTGCGCAAATGCAGATCATAGAGGGCGACGTGCCATGCGTCGCGGAAAGCGTTGAAGGAACGCGGCACCAGAAGTCTCCACTCGCCCGAGAAGATAGTATAAGCGACATACAGGATGCCGTTCACAACAAACAGCCACATGAAGAAGAAGTGCATGGCCATGCCGTCAGCAAGACGATGGTTCATGTGTAATGCGTGAAAAAGCCATTGAGGAAATTGGATGGGGCCAATGCTGTAGATTGGGTACGCCCAGTAAATGAGAAGTCCGCTCCAGATCATGAGCGCCAGCAGCGGGAAGTTAATCCAGTGAAACCAACGGATGGCAGCCAGATGTTTCAATTTCAGTGTGGGCATTCAACTCTCAGACGAACCAAAGAACGTATCGACTTATAGTATTTACAAGCGATCTGCAGTATCGATAGTATCCCGATATTGACCCGAACGGAAATGACCACAACTCACGCCCCAAGTTCTGAGCCTTTGACGTTGCTCTGCCTCGCCAGTTACGAGAAGGGCCAGCGGTTTATGGAGCAGGCGAAAGAGCTCGGCTGCCGCGTGTATCTGCTGACTTCACTGAGTCTGAAGGACAAGGCGAGTTTTCCGGTCGATAGCCTGGACGAAATCTTTTACATGCCCGATCAGGATAACGAGTGGAACATGCAGGACATGTTGCATTCGGTCAGTCATCTCTCGAAAGAGAGGCGTATCGATCGGGTGATTGCGCTGGACGATTTCGATCAGGAGAAGGCCTCACTCCTGCGGGAACATTTGCGGATTCCCGGACTCGGTGAATCGGCAACGCGATTTTTTCGCGACAAGCTGGCGATGCGCATGCTGGCCGCGGAGCATGACGTACCCGTTCCGGAATTTACATCGACCATCAACAACCACGACATCTCCCATTTCCTAAGTAATGTGCGGCCGCCCTGGGTATTGAAGCCGCGGTTGATGGCAGGCGCAATCGGAATTAAAAAGTACGACCATGCGCAGGAGGTTTGGGACCGCATACACAGCCTGGGTGACGAACAATCGTATTTTGTGCTGGAGCGTTTTGTTCCCGGCGACATTTTCCATGTGGATTCGCTGTGGTTTGGAGGGCGGATGGCGTACTCAGTGGCCAGCGTGTACGGGACGCCGCCGCTGGAAGTGACGCATGGCGGTGGTATTTTCACAACTCGCATATTGGAACGCGGTTCAGACTACGAGAAGGGTCTGTGCTGGCTGAACGAAAAAGTCCTGAGTGCCTTTAATCTGCAGAACGGCGTCTCTCATACGGAGTTCATTCGCGCGCATGAGAACAACCATATTTATTTCCTGGAAACCTCGGCGCGCGTGGGTGGCGCAAACATTTCAGATCTGATTGAGGCGGCGACGGGCATCAATATGTGGACCGAGTGGGCCAATGTGGAAGTGGCGGCGGCGCGTGGCATGGACTACACGCCACCGCAGCCGCGGAATGAATACGCGGGCTTACTGGTTTCGCTGGCGCGGCAGGAATGGCCCGACACCTCGTGGTTTCCGGAGCCGGAACTGGTTTGGCGGCTCAACAAGCGGCATCACGTTGGGTTCATTGTGAAATCGGGGGATTATGGGCGCGTGGGCGAACTGCTTGACCTGTATGTAAAGCGGGTGCAGTCCGAATATCACGCTTCGGCGCCGGCCCGCGAAAAGGTTCGGGAGTGATCGCCCGACGCCGCCAATGAGTGTGCTTGGTGATAGCCTGAGGACGATGCGACCCCTGACGGTAGCAGGGCTCACTGCTGGAGCCGTGATAGGCGGACTATCCGCGGCTGCCGCTTATGGCAGTGTCGGACGCTCCTCGCAGCTCTTCGGGCCCTCTGTTTATCGCGGCCCCGGACGAAGGAAATCGGTCGCGCTGACGTTTGACGATGGACCGAGCGAAGGCACGGAGGACCTGATCGACTACCTGGCCTCTGAAAATGTTACGGCGACGTTCTTCCAATGCGGCATGAATGTGCGCAGGCTGCCGCATATCGCGGGACGTGTTGCCGCGTGCGGGCATGAGATGGGGAACCACACGTACTCGCACCCCAAGCTGCCTTTCAAAGCGCGCGAATTTATCGAATACGAGTTCACTGAGGCGCAACGGATCATCTCATTCGAAACAGGGGTGGCGCCGATGCTGCTGCGCGCGCCGTACGGCTTCCGCTGGGTGGGCATGCGCGAGGTGCAACGCAAGCTGGCCCTGCTGGATGTGATGTGGACCGTTATTGGCTATGACTGGCGTTGGGATGCCGACCGTATTGCCGGGCACGTGCTTTCCCATGCATCGCCGGGCGGCATCATCTGCCTGCATGATGGCCGCGGCGTCGAGCGACGTCCTGATATTAGCGAGACCCTGCGCGCCGTTAAAAAGATAGTGCCGGCGCTGCGCGACTGCGGTTATTCCTTCGAGACGGTGAGCGACTTGATGCAGGTTTAAGCCTCCAATCGCTGCGCTCATGGCTCCGAATGAAGATGACCGGTCGATGTGACCAGGTGGGCAAACTTTATCTGATTGGCGCCGGTCCGGGCGATCCCGAACTTCTCACGCTGAAGGCGGTGCGCTGCCTGCGTTTGTGCGATGTGGTTCTCTACGATCGTCTAGTGAATCCGCAGATCGTGAAGATGGCGCGAGCCGATGCTGAACTCATCAACGTCGGCAAGCACGAAGGCCAGCAGGAACATACGCAACGGCACATACTCAATCTGATACGGACTCATGCGCTGGCCGGAAAGACGGTCGGACGTCTGAAGGGCGGCGACCCGCTCGTGTTCGGCCGAGGGGCTGAGGAGTGGGCGTTCGCTTTAAAGCTGGGCATCGATGTGGAGTTGGTGCCGGGCGTCTCTTCTGCCGTTGCGGTGCCGGGATTAGCCGGCATTCCGCTGACGTATCGCAATGTCTCGCAGTCCTTCGCGGTGATTACCGGCCATTGCCATCAGGGCAACGCGCAAGCATGGGAGCGCTATGCGTCCGTCGATACGCTGGTGATTCTGATGGGCGTGCAGAATCGGGCCTTCATTGCGCAATCGCTGATTGCGGTTGGGCGCAATCCGAATGAGCCGGTTGCGTTCGTTCAGCGCGGCACGCTGCCGGGAGAAGTGGTGGTCGAGAGCACGCTGGCGGAAGTGGCGCAGGGCGTGGTTGAGGTGCATAGCCCCGCGGTGTTCGTGATCGGAGAAGTGGTAAAGCTGCGGCGAGAGCTTATGGCCGATGCAGCAGTTCCACCACTGCCAAACCCTGTGGCGGAATAACAATCGGGTCTGCAATAGCGTGATTCTGCGGAGCCGGTAAGGCGGATTCCGCGATGATCTTATGCACCTGCTCAAGCGTCGGAGAAACAGGAGCGCCCATGTCTTTCCAAACCTTCAGGCTGGAGCCGTGATCGGGATCGACCATTTGAACGCGGTACCTGTTGAAGTGTGATTCGGTTCCGCTCAGGTGAAATGTTTTGGGCGCGACGTTTTCGCCGGGTTCGGCGTAGTTCCATAGCGCCAGGACAACGGTTCCATCGGCACGCTGCGTAACCAGCGCGTTATCAGAATCCGAGTTCAAGCGCCGATCGCCTAAGCCGTGCAGCATTTGAAACGCGTAGAACGCCGGCTTTGGGATTCCGCGTTGGGCGATGAGGCCATATCCGCCATAGTAGGGCGTCTTCGCAATCCCCTGCTCTTCGAAGACGTCGGAGAAACTCCAGTAGGACATCATGTTGGCTAAGCCGTCGCATTCGCGGATGTTGTTCGCGAGCCATGGTCCCATGAACGCGCTGTCGGTCACTTCCTGCTGCGTCATGTAAGTGGCGTTGTATTCGGACCAGATGATCGGCGTGTCGGGCGCGGCGGAGGCCTTCACCTGGTCATAGACTTTCTTGGCGGAACGAGCGACCATGTCACGGCGCGTGATTGGTAACTTCTTGGCGAAGACGTCCATTGAATTTTCGTTGCCGTAGACGTGAGTGGATACGAAATCGAATGGGACGTGATTGTCGAGGCAGTGCTTGATGAAGACGTCGATCCAAGCGGCCTGCGCAGTTGCCGGGCCTCCGACCGCGCCGGACTCTCCGCAAGTAAGCCTGCAAACCCGGCAAGCGCGGCGATAAAAAGCAACCTCTTAGGCACGTCTGTTAGAAGACGTCGACTAAGACGCGTTACATCCTCCGCGGATCAGCGCAAAGGCGTGGCTTCGGTGGAAGCGGCTGCGGACTTACGCTCTTCGTTGGCGCGGGCCGTGAGCTCGTCCTTGATCTTCAGGCGGGGCACGCCGTCGGTCCACCATGCCGGAGCCGGCTTGTCCATCAGAAAGTGATCGAAAAACTCCTTCATGCGAGCCGTGTAGTCCTTCATGTCCTCCGGCTTGATCAGGCCGTGATTTTCGCCCACGTATTCGAGCATGACCACCTGCTTTCCCAGCCGCCGCAGGGTGTTGTAGTACTGAATGCCCTGGGTGTGATCGACGGCGCCGTCTTTGTCGTCGCAAAGAATCAGCAGAGGCGTTTGCACATTGGTGGCGTGGTACACGGGCGAATTGCGAATGTAGGCTTCCATGTTGTCCCAATACCCGCCCTTGAAGCGGCCCTGGCTGCTTTCGAAGATGGCCTGGTTGGTACCGCCCGTGTTCCAGTAGATGTCGCTGTACATGCCGATCATGTCAGTCAAAGGCGCACCAGCAATGGCGGCGCGGAATACTTTCGTTTGGGTCACAGCGAAGGCGGTTTGATAACCACCCCAGGAATGCCCATGCAACGCCACGCGATTGGGATCAACCACGCCAGTGGCCTCCGCTGCTTTGAGCGCGGCCAGAATGCAGGTGATGGACGATACGCCCGGGTCATTCACTTTGTAAGTGATGTCGGGAGTGAGAACGGCATAGCCATTGCTGGTGTAATATCCGACGCTGAAGCCGCTGAAACCGGGCTGCGGATAGCTGTTCGCTGCTTGCGATAACTTTTCGTAGATGTAGATGATGGTCGGGTACTTTTTCTGCGGGTCATAGTTGGCGGGAAGATACAGCGCGCCCTGCAACTTGTCTCCGCGGATGCCGGTGTACTCAATCAGCTTCACGCCCTTGGTCCAGAGAAAATTCTTCTGCTGCGGATTGGCATCTGAGATCTTCTTGCCTTCCGCCAGCGAACTTGCGGCCACATAAAAGTTGGGGTAGTCCTGGTCGGTCTCTCTGCTGTAGGCAAACACGTCGGCATTCTTCGCTTTAAGCAAGTTCATGTAAGCGGCGTCATCCCAATGCAGCATGCGCACGCCGGCTTTATCGGGATCGATGACCGCGATGCCGCCCTTCTTGCTCCACTCGCCATAGGCGCGCACATAGAGCGGCTTGGATAGATCGAAGCCTTTGTCGTCTGGATTGAGTTTCCAAATCTGCTCGTAGCGAATCTTCTCTTCCTTGCCGTTGCCGGTGAGGTTAACAGCCGCGCCACCGTCGGCAGGAACCTTCCAGATGTCCCATTTGTCGGTAAGCAGAACGTACTTCGAATCTTTCGACCAGCCCATGGAGCGCGTCGGCGGCTTGACCACGTTGTGATCGTCATCCATATCGATGAACACGGCCGGGATGGCTTTGGTGACATTCTGCGACTTGCCGGTTTCGAGATTGTAAGTGTAGAAACTTCCGTCTTCGTAGTAGACGAGGTGGGTGCCGTCGGGCGAAGCGCCTTGATACCAGCGAGCTTTTTGGAGGATCAGCTTGCGCTCGCCGGTCTTCAGATCGACGCGGTAGACATCCTCATAGTGCTTGCCATCGAGATTGCTTTCGAGTTCGTAATCGCGGATGTCGATGCCGACTGCGAACTTCGCTTCGGGCGACAGCCGAGACTTCTTTCAACTCAGTGTTGCCGAAGCGCACGAATTTGTTTTCGGCTGGAATCCAGGCGCACAGATAGCTGAAATTCTTGTCGCGATTCTCCTGCACCTGCTGCATAGATTGCAAACGGCTGTCTTTCCAGTGCCAGATCACCAGATCGGGCTTGTCCTCAGAGTCATCTGCTTTCGCTGCCGGGCCCGCGTCTTTCGCTTCGGTGGGTTCGGCATCTGAATCTGAGTCGGCCTTGGCTTTGCGCTCACCCTGAGCGTGTCCCTTCTGCTCTTTTGGCTTTAACTCATGGATGCCAAATGTGACTTCCGAGAGATCGGCCATCCAGGCGGGATGGCGCTCGGCACTAATCGTCATGCCTTCGGGAAACGCTTTGTCTTTGGCGGGATCGTAAA
The DNA here is from genome assembly GCA_963758445.1 of Terriglobia bacterium. GTDB lineage: Bacteria > Acidobacteriota > Terriglobia > Bryobacterales > Bryobacteraceae > Bog-105. Next base: position 616,205 of record CAVWVR010000012.1, on the reverse strand, counting down.
CCAGCTTTTCCGGGGCGCCGCTGTCACTGAAATTCTTGAATGCGACTAACGTGTAGACTTTGTCTTCCCAGCGCTTGTCTTCGATCCCGCGCACGGCAGCGAGCCCATCGCCTTTCTCCGTCCAACTCAAGCTCTTGTACACGGCTTTGCCGGAATCGAGCGTCGCGACTGTTCCCGTGCCCAGATTGCGCACATTGATTCCGTTGCCGAGTTTGTCTTGCGCGTCGATGATCCAGGCGAACCAGTTGCCTTTCTTGTCGAAAGCAAAATCGGAGACATTACCCAGATTCGTCTCTTCGCCGCTGGCGAGATCGAGCAGAATCAGATCGGAGCCTTGCGGCTTGTCGTCAGCGTTGTGTGCTGCTGCGGATGACGCGGCGGCTGCGCCCGGAGCTGCGGCCGGACTTGCGGGATAGCGTTGCAGCGCGATGGAGGAGGCGCGCTCACCCGAAAAACTAAAGCGGCGAATGCGGGCAAATTCCGTCTTCTTGCCGGTGGCCAGTTCCACTAGCACGACCTTATCTTCGAGCGGCTTGTGCTGTGTTTTGAGATGACGGCTTTCGCTTTGCGTGGGATGCACATTGAACGCCAGCCACTTGGAATCGTCGGAGAACACGACATCGTGAGGCGTTGCCGCCATCATTTCCCGGGCGCCGGGCGCATACGGATTCGGGCGCAGCACTTCTCCGATATCGAAGCGCTGTTCCGCCCCGGTCTCTATGTTCTTCAGAACCACTTGCGAATTGCCGTCGTTCGGCACCAATTTATAGGCGAACCACTGGCCGTTGTTGGACAGAACGGGCGTCTGGAGACGCTTCCAGGCAAGTACATCAGGTAAGGTGAGGGGCTTCTGATCTGCGCGTAGGGGCGCAGAAATGACGAACGCGAACACACTTAGTGCGAAGGCAACTTTACAACGCTGCATGTCACGGATGCTAACACAAAAGACCATACCTGATCATGTCCGAAAACGGCGAGTATCCCCAGCCGCATTCGCTTAGAATTTGGTTGTGCTGCTAGATACCGAGACTTGCTATCGAGCGATGAAGACGCACGACTCGCGTTTCGATGGCCGGTTTTTTGTCGCGGTTCGGACTACCAGAATCTATTGCCGCCCGGTCTGCCGAGTGAAATCGCCGCGAAAAGAGAACTGCACCTTCTATGCGACGGCGGCAGCAGCAGAAGCTTCCGGCTATCGTCCCTGTTTGCGCTGCCGGCCGGAACTGGCGCCGGGAAATGCGAGTGTCGATGCGTCCGCACGCATTGCGCGGGCAGCGGCTGCTTTGATCGATGAGGGATTTCTGAGTGAGGCGGGGATGGATGAGATTGCTTCACGCCTGGGAGTGACATCGCGCCATCTCCGCCGAGTGTTCGCGGGCGAATTTGGCGTCACGCCCATCGCGTTCGCTCAGACGCAGCGGCTCTTATTGGCTAAGCAGTTGATCGCGGACACGGCGCTTTCGCTGACTGAGATCGCCTTCGCGTCCGGATTTGAGAGCGTACGGCGCTTCAATGCTTTATTCCAGCAACGATACCGGTTGAGCCCGCGAACATTGCGGAGAGCGCCGATCGAACGACAGGTTCCGGACGCGCTGCAGTTCGAATTGAGTTATCGGCCGCCGTATGACTGGGAGAGCATCAGCTCGTTTCTGAGTGCGCGCAGCATAGCCGGAGTCGAGGACGTGAGCGCTAATTGTTACCGGCGCATCCTCCGGATCAGGCAAGCCGGGAAGTCGCATGTGGGTTGGATCGAAGTTCGCCATGAGCCACAACGGCACACGCTTAAGGTGTTGGTCTCGGCTTCGCTTGCGAAAGTGATTCCGGCTGTTCTGGGCCGCGTCAAGTGTCTTTTCGATCTCTCGTGTCATCCGGAGGAAGTCAGTGAAGCGTTGGGGGCACTCGCAACGGCCAGGCCGGGGCTGCGCGTGCCGGGAGCGATTGATGGCTTCGAAATTGCGGTTCGAGCCGTGTTGGGTCAGCAGATCAGCGTCTCGGCTGCGCGCACCTTAGCGGGAAGATTCGCGGCTGCGTTTGGGACAGCGGTGCAGTCACCGTTCGACGAACTTCGCTTCGCCTTTCCCACGGCATCGGAGATTGCACCATTGGAGTTGAGCGAGATCGCGGCAGTGGGCATCCCGAAGGCGCGTGCACGAACGATTCTGGAAGTCGCGCACGCAGTGCATGGCGGAACGCTGCGCTTGTGGCCGGGAGTGGACGCGCAGGAATCCGTCGAGAATCTGAAGCAGATCGCCGGTATCGGGGACTGGACCGCACAGTACATTGCGATGCGAGCGCTTGCCTGGCCAGATGCTTTTCCGCACACCGATTTGGCAGTGATGAAAGCGTTGGGAGAAAAGAATTCAAAGAAACTGCTTGCCGTCGGAGAGGCGTGGCGCCCTTGGCGCGCGTACGCGGTTATGCATTTGTGGACGACTGCTGCACAGGAGAAATGAAAATGGAACTGTATTTAGGTCACATGGCTTCGCCGGTCGGGGTACTTACCCTGTCTTGGGACGAAAGCTCCGCGCTACGAGCACTCGATTTCGATGGCTTCGATCAGCGGTTTCGCTATCTGCTCGCTTCGCATTACGGCGAATGCCGGCTGGTGGACAGGGAGATCCCGGCGCAGTTCCGTTCGGCGTTGGAGGCGTATTTCGCCGGTGATCTGACTTCCGTGGATAAACTGCCGGTCCGCACGGGCGGAACGGGATTTCAGCAACAGGTATGGGCTGCGCTACGCGATATTCCAGCGGGCGGAACGATGTCGTACGGGCAACTCGCCGCTAAGGTCGGGAACCCGGCCGCATGCCGAGCCGTGGGACGGGCTAATGGAGCGAATCCTGTCGGCATCGTGGTGCCGTGTCATCGGGTCATCGGCGCTGATGGATCGCTTACGGGATATGGCGGCGGTATGGAACGCAAGCGCTGGCTGCTGGAGCATGAACAGGTGCATTTGGCGAATGTGGTCGGGACGGACACGCCCGGCGGGGGCTCGCTCGCGCGATGGGAGCTACGGAGACGCCGGGCGTAAGTGCATATTCGACGCGGCTTTGCGCTACGTCAGGTTCATCACCCGGAATGAGAGAATGCACGCCCCGGCACGATTGAACGTGCCAGGCTCTGGCCAAACTCTCCCTTTCCCCGACACAACGGCAACCGATATTGTTGTTGCGATTGCCTGGTTCGTTCCTGTTACGGTTCGAAAGGCGGACGTTCTGTGGATTGTTGTTCCAAGAGCCCCCGCGCAAGACGGTGCCGGTGATGAACCCCTGGGATGAGTGTAACGTCCGAGAGGACTCTTGCGCGAATTCGTTCGGTCTTGCCGTGAATGGCGTGGCCCAGCCAGGCTGCTAACCGGCATTGGAATTCCTCATACCTCAACACGCCGCAATTGTAGGCGGCTGCCGCGCGGCCCAGCCGTTTGCGCGCCCGCACAACATTCTGCCGCGTTAGCCGCATCCGGTCTGGAAAGAGTCTCCAACCCAGGAACGTTAGGCCGTCGCGAACGTGATAGACCCGGCTTTTCCCTTCATGCAGTCTAAGCCGGAAGTTTGCCAAGAATTCTACAAGGCGTTGGCGCCAAGACGCAAGCTCCTGTTTGTCGTCGCCGAAGAGCAGAAAATCGTCTACATAGCGCGCATAAAGGCCGGGCCGCAGCTCGCGAACGACGAAATGATCCAGCGGGTTCAGGTAAACATTGGCAAAGAACTGGGAGGTCTGGTTTCCGAGGGGCAATCCGCAGCGCCGTTCGAACGGGGTGAATAAGTTGTCGCCCGGGAAGTACGCGACTGCCTCTTCCTGCGAGTTGGAACCGCCCACGATTCTTGCCGCCAGCGCCAGTGTCGCCTTGCACTTGACGACGCGCGTCAATTGCTCCAAGAGAATTTCGTGGTCAATCGAAGGAAAGTACTTCCGAACGTCGCACTTCAAGACGCACGGAAACCGGCTGCAGGCTGCCGATACCTCTCTAATCGCCCGGTGTGCGCCAAACCCAACCCGACAGGCATACGAATTAGCAGTGAACCGGCGCTCGAAAATGGGTTCGAGAATTTGAGTCAAAGCGTGATGAACAACGCGATCGCGGAATGGCGCGGCGGAGATCAAGCGCATTTTAGGCTCGCGGACAACAAACGTCCGGTAAGGTCCGGGAACGTAGGCGCCGGTTTCCAGCTCGCGCCTTAGCGCGATTACTTCAGGCTCCAGGTTGAGGAGGAATCCCGCCACATCGGGCCGCTTTCTTTTGCCCCGTGCCGCTTTACGTGCCGCCTCGTAGAGATTCTCCCAGCTAAGCAGCTTTTCCCAAAGGCCGCCCACCCGCCTCATGCGGGCGTGCTCCGCTCGCGCAGCCAGCCGCCAATCATACGCCCAATCTCATCCAGTTTGCTCATCACATGGAAATAGCCTTCTTCGGGAAAGTGCTTCAAGTCTTTGGAAAGCCGCAGCAGATAGCGCAGTAAGTTGACCTTGTTGCTGGCCGTTTGGAGAGTCGCGGTCTTGCTCTTCTCGTAGCATGCCTTCACCAAAAGTGACAGCAAGTCCAAAACCGTATCCGTCATACGTAGGCCGAGCGTGAAGCGATAGGATCGTGGCAGCTTCTCCACCTTGGGGAGCAGCCATAGGGCGAGATCGTAGGCCTGCGTGACAACTACCGGTGTTTCGGGTTCTTTACGCGTCAATGGGCTCTCCAAAAATTTTCGCCCAGGAGGCTTCGCCTCCTGTTCCTTACTGCGAAGAGGGCTCCGCCCCCTTCGCGCTTTCCCCTTTCAAGGGAAAAGCATCAAGAATCAAGGTAATTCCCCGACACAACGGCAACCGAGCCCGTTGCGACCGCCCGGCCCGTACCTGTCACGGATCGAAAGGCGGACGATCTGCGGATTGAGGTACCAAGAGCCCCCGCGCAAGACGCGGAACTGGCCGCCAGTAGCTCCTCGTGGGTTCTCCGTCTCGCTCTTCGCATAATATCCGGCATCGTACCAATCCGCCGTCCACTGCCAAACATTGCCCAGCATGTCGTACAAATTCCACGCATTCGGCTGCTTCAGTCCTACGCCGTGCAAGGCACTTCCACTGTTGCCGGAATACCAGGCAATTGAATCCAAGTCGCCGTAGCGTACCGCCGTTGTGCCCGCGCGTGCGGCGTATTCCCACTCCGCTTCCGTCGGCAATCGCATTGACGCCCACTCGCAATAGCTCTTCGCCTCGTCCCACGTCATACCGGACGCCGGCATATTGTCTTCGCCTGCTTCGTTCAAATTCTTAACCCCGAAGACCTCCGTCGGTAAGGCCTTCGTTCCGGTCGCGATGCGGTATCGCTTCCACGCGCCGACCGTAACCGCCGTTTGGCCCATCCAGAAGCCTTTGGTAATCGTGACTTGGTGCAACGGCCTCTCGTCGTCCCTGCACTCGTTGTCGCCTTGCGAACAACCCATCATGAAGTTGCCTGGCGGGATCCAGACGTAGCGCTGACCGTCTTTCGGGTTCACTCGCACCGTACCCGGTGACGGCCCTTTCGGCGACAGCGCGAGTTTCGATTTTGTCACGGAAACCGGTGGCGTCGCGACCGCCGTTGACGTCTTTGTCTTGGCCCCTACCGTATACCACGCTGCGACGACTACCGCCAGGATCAAGACGACAGCGACAACAATTGCAAGGGGAGATACTAACCATCGCTTTCTCGGCTGGCGTACCGCTGGTTTCGTAATCGGGACAGGCTCTCTTGGCTGTGCGGCGATTCCCTCGGCGACAGTGGCTGGCGCGATCGCTCTAGCAAATGCGGCGGCGAATTCGGGCGCGGTGGAATAGCGTTCTTCGCGATTCTTTCTTAACGCCTTCATCACCGCGTCTTCCGTTTGAGGAGAGATCGCGAGCTCGGGCCGCGCCAACCGCAATGGCTTGGGAGGCTCCACCAGGTGCTTCCCGACGTAGCCCATAGGCGTATCGGCCTGAAACGGTAAGCATCCGGCGACCATTTCGTAGACCACTATCCCAAGCGAATAGATGTCCGATCGCCCGTCCATTTCGCTGCTTCGCATGCCACCGGCTTGCTCGACGGACATGTATGAGGGCGTTCCTATGGCCAGCCCGGTCAGCGTGCGCGTGGTGGATTCGCGCATCTTAGCTATGCCGAAATCGAGAATCTTGACGAGTGGACGCCCTTCGTCGTCATGCGTCAGAAAAATGTTGTCGGGCTTTAAATCGCGGTGGATGATACCGAGCTTGTGCGCCGCGTTCAATCCGCGCGCGGCCTGAGTCAGAATTTCTGCCGTTGCGTCGATCGGCAGTGAACCGCGGCGCTTAAGCGCGTCGCGCAGCGATTCGCCTTCCAGGTGCTCCATCGCGATGTAAGGAGAGCCGTCATCGGCTTGGCCGCACTCGTGAACCGTAACCACATTTTGGTGGCGAATGCGTCCCGTGGAAGACGCCTCGTCTTCGAAACGTTGCAGAAACTCGGGATCGTCGAGGAGCTTGCGGCGGAGAACCTTAAGAGCGACCGGCCGGCTGCCAAGAGCAAGCTGTTCGGCCAGAAAAACCGTCCCCATCCCGCCTTCTCCCAACTGGCGCACAATGCGGTAGCGGCGTGAAAGACCAACAGCTAAGTCGAACCGCGTTACGGCAATCGCAGGAGGTAGCGGTGTAGCGTCACGAGGGCAGAAGTCCATCTCGTCGGCATAACTGCGCTGGCAATTCGGACAAGTCCGCATGACCCGGCTCGCCTTTCAGCCGACCAGAAAAAATTGGCGCGGCAGCTATGTTGACGGTACCTCAATATACCAGCCGCTGGGACGCTCCGGATTGTGCTCACTGCGTTCGCTGGCTCGGTTTCCGCATCCTCGTGGCCTGCGGCAGGGGAGCGATCCCGATTCAGCGTTCGCTATCGAGCATCTTCATCTGATGCTCGTCGTAGCGGGAGCCGGCGACGGGTGGAACGGCGGTCTCGATACGGGTCAGATCTTCGGGCGATAGCTGAACCTGGAGCGCGGCGAGCGATTCATCGAGTTGGGTTCGCTTGCGGGCGCCGATCACGGGAACGATGTTCTCGCCTTTTGCCAGGACCCAGGCGATGGCAAGTTGCGCGGGGGTTACGCCCTTCTCGCCGGCAAGCTGGTTTAGAATCTCCAGCAATCTTTGGTTTTGCTCCGCGTTGGGGCCTCGGAATCGAGGCAGAAAGGCGCGGAAATCCCCCTTCCCCGTCGGTTTGGAACCGCTCAGCAGGCCACGCGAGAGAACGCCATACGCGGTTACCGCAATACCGAGTTCCTGAAGCACCGGGAAGATCTTCTGCTCCGGGCTGCGCGACACGATGGCGTATTCAATCTGAAGATCAGCGATGGGGTGTACTGCAGCCGCCCGGCGGATGGTTTCAGGACCAACCTCGGAGAGCCCTACGTAGCGCACGTAGCCCTGCTTGATTAAGTCGGCAATGGCGCCAACGGTGTCCTCAATGGGCACAGACGGATCGAGACGCGCCGGGCGATAGATGTCGATGTGGTCGACGCGCAGGCGCGTAAGGGTATAGGCGAGAAAATTCTTGATCGCTGCCGGGCGCGAGTCAAAGCCGCCCCAAGCTCCGTTGGGAGCGCGCAACGCACCGAACTTTACCGAAAGCAGGGCTTGATCGCGGCGGCCCTTCAGGGCGCGGCCAATCAACATCTCGTTGTGGCCCATGCCGTAGAAATCGCCCGTGTCGAGCAGATTGATTCCACTATCCAGAGCGGCATGGATGGTGGCGAGACTCTCGTTTTCATCGGCGGGCCCGTACATGCCGGACATCCCCATGCAGCCGAGCGCGATGGGGAATACCGTGGGACCTGCGATTCCGAGTTGGCGGGATTGGAGCACATTTTCAATTGGCATCACTTTTTTTGATTCCGCGCGACTTGTTACCGCTTCTGATAATGAGAGGTGGCGTGGCTTACAGACTCTCAGGGCAAGATCACTTCGAACCAGTCAAGGCCGTACTCGCGGGCGAGCGCATACTGCATGAGAACTCGCTTGCGACAGTGACCAGCAACTTCATCGTGGTCCGGCGGCCGGAGAAGCATGCCGAAACCATTATTGGGCTGCCGCGCATATCGCGGATCAGGCGGGTTGAGACGACGCAGCCCGGTTTGCTGGTGATTGCAAGTGCGGGTTATCTGCTGGCCGCCGCCTGCGCCTATTCGAAGCAGGGTGGTCAAGCCGGGTTACCACTGGCGATTCTCGGCACCATCTTTGTGGCGGCGTATTTCCTGACGCGCCGGGCGGCGGTAGAGTTCGTGGTGGATCGCGAGATCACGGAGACGATGCGTGGGAGCATGTCCGAGGCGGCTGCTGTGATGAAAGCGATGAAAAAGGCGCGCCAGAGCCAGGAAGTAGCAGCTAGCTAATCGGCAGAGGGAATAGCGCCTGTCTCTTCGGCCGCGGGTACCGTCACGATCACCCTGCGATTCATTTCGCTCCAGCGGACGAGCGCAATACCGGCGAAGATGATGGCCATAGCGATCGTTTCCCGATAGCCGAACGGCTCGTGCAGCAATAACCAGCCTAAGAACACGGCAACGATTGGATTTACGAACGTGTAAATCGACACAAGAGCAACGGGTAGGCGCGCCATGGAATAGATGAAGCTGCTGAAGCCGATGATGGAACCAAATACGACCAGGTACGCGACCGCGAGTTCCGATCTGAGGGAGACGGCATGGGGCACTCGTTCGAAGAGTAGAGCCGGTATTCCAACAGCGAGGCCGGCGGCCAGTTGTTGCACAGCGCCGCTAAGAAACGGAGCAGTTTGCGTGCGCACTCGCTTCTGCAGCAGGGCGCCAAGAGCCCAGCCGATTCCGCTGACCTGTAGCAGCAGGAATCCGGCAACCGTCCGGCCGGTGATTCCTTCGCCGCGCGCGGCGGGCAGCACCAGGTAGATGACTCCGGCGATGCCTACGATGAGTCCGAATACCGATGCGCCACGCGGTCTTCGGCCGCCGGGGAGAATGGCATCTATACCGACCATCCAGAAAGGAGACGTGGCATAGAAAAGCGCTGCCAGGCCACTTGGGATCCACTGTTCGACGGTGGCCAGAAACCCGTTCCCAATTCCGATGCAGATGATTCCGCAGATGGCCGTGTAGACCAGTTCGCGTCCGCGTGGCAGCCGTGCGCCGCCAAGAGCCGCTGCGATGAGCAAAATTGCTCCCGAGATGATGTAGCGAATCGAGATCATGTACAGCGGCGGGATGGTTTCTACCGCGATTCGAATGCCGAGGTAGGTGGTGCCCCAGAACAGGCACACTGCGGCCAACGCCGCGTAGACTGAGAATGGCGTTGCGCGCTCGCTCACTCTATATAGCTTGTCTCACGCACTCTCAGCAAAATCGGTATTGAAGACCGGCTTTCACAGCCTGGGCGGATTGGCTGTGGTGCGCTTTGTTAATCGCAGCCACGCGCGGATTTTGGCATTTCACCGGTTTCCGGCGGAGCATGCGTTCTTTGAAAAGCAATGCCGGCATGTGCGCGACTATTATCATCCGGTATCGCTTGACGAGGTCACGGAGCAGGTTCGCGCCGGGACTGTTCTGCCGGCGAACGCTGTAGCGCTTACGGTTGACGACGGCTATCTGGATTTCTTTTTGCACGCCTATCCGATTCTGAAGCAATACGGGATCCCGGCTACGGTGTTTCTGATGACCGATTTCATCGATGGGCGAACGTGGCCGTGGTGGGACCAGGTGGAGTATGCATTCGCGCACACGAAGGTGGAGCAGTCTCGTACATGCGCCGAAACGATTGAAGGGTTAAAGCGAGTGAGTAATGAAGAGCGGCTTGCGTTCCTGGCGCAATTGCCTGAACTGTTTCACACGGAGATTCCTGCGCGTGCGCCCGCTGGCTTCGAGGCGATGACTTGGGAGCAGATTCGCGAGATGTCGCAAGGCGGCATAACGTTCGGAGCGCATACGAAGAATCATCCGATTCTCAGCTCAATCGAAAACGAATCCGAAGTTACGAGAGGAGATTCTTGGTTCGAAGCGGCGTATCGCCGATGAGCTTGGCCGTGAGCCGGCCCATTTCTGCTATCCCAACGGCTGGCCTGAGGACATTGGCGAACGAGCAAGGCGGGCCGTGCAAGAAGCGCACTATAAGAGTGCTGTGACTGTAGAGCCGGGATTGATTACAAGCGGGGCTGATGCTTTCATGCTGCCGCGAATTGTTCTCGATCCGGATGTGCCGGAACTGTATTTTCGCCAGCGGCTGGCGGGGTTTCGTCCTTGACGCAAGAATGATTCGCTTCCGCAGCACTGTCCCGGCTGAGCGGGAACGCATTGCCGGTTTTCTGCAGGGCATTTTCAAGCTGAGGGCGGATTCACCGCTGTTGGATGGTCCTACGCTCGATTGGAAGTATTACGGTCCGCACCCGTTGTGGGAAGGCGATAGCCGCAGCTACGTTCTGGCGCAGGATGAGGAATACGCCAGTCACGGTTGCGCGAGCCCGGTTGCTTTTGCGCAAGGCGATGCGAACATCCGCAGCTTCCAGATGGCGGATTGGGCGAGCAGCGGAACTGTCCCCGGTGCGGGCGCGTTGATCTATCGAAGCCTGTTGCCCAAAACGGACACACTGCTGGCGATCGGGGGATCGGAAGACGCGGAACGGATCCTGCCGCACTTCCGAATTTTCCGGAAAGTCGAGAGTACGTTCTTGTACGCGTTGCCACTGCGGCCGGTTCGGCAGATTTTGCGATCGGAGAAGAATTACAAAACGCCCGCGCGGCTGATGCGCAATTGGTTGTGGAGTGCGAGACGAAAACGCAATGCGGGAGGGTGGTCCGCGGAGCCGGTGGACGCTCCGCAAGCCGATTGGCCCTTTGACGATTGGATCGCGCCGATTGCCGCGTCGGGTGTGATTCCGCTTCGCCGGAGTTACGAATGGCTGCTGTATTTGATGCGCTGTCCGATTGCGCCTCTGTCGATCTTTTCCATGCGGCAGAACGGAGTTATGCGCGGCTATGCTGCAGTTTCGTTCGTGATGAATCAAGCACGGATTGTGGATCTGCTGATCGAGTCGAGTTCTGAGTTCGATTGGGCACAGGCACTCTCTGCGCTGACAGAGCGCATCGCCAAAGTGGGACGTGCTGACGAGATATTCACGCGCACATCCGCGCCGCTATTTGGGAAAGCGCTTCTGGAGGTGGGTTATGCCCAACGAGGCGAATCGGCTGTCTACTTAGCCGATCCCTCGCACAAACTTGCCGGGACGAAGCTAGAGATCAATTGCATGGTCGGCGATCAGATGTATTTGCATACACCCGATACGCCTTATCTCACGTAAACCGTGCGCGTGAACTCGACGAAGAGATCGTAACCGTCCCAGTAACGATTAAATTGCAAGGCTTGGCCGATAGGCACGATGCGATCGACACCGCGGCCGCGGAGTGAGCGCACGAACGTTCGCAATTCGTCCGCACTCCAGCCAAACGCGGTAACCGTCTGGTCTTTTCGAGCGATGAATTGCTCCACGTCGCTCAGTTGAGACACCGCGCATTGCAGCAGAAGGCCGCCGCCGCAATGCACACGCTGGAGCAGATCTAAATTGGGCAGATCGAGCACGGTCATATTGCTCTCGCTCACGTATGTTTCCGCACCCTGATCGAGGATGGCGCGGCAGGCGAAGGCGAATTTGTTTAGTGCCGTCGACGATGCAATCTGCAACTGGCGCTTCTCAATGACAGCTAGCAGGCGGCGAAAAAGATCGGCGCTGCTGCTTTTGGATTCCTCGCGCGGGCCGCACCAAATGACAAGCCGCGGCGAGGAGCAGGCCATCTGGTCAAACCAAAACGTATCGTTGAAGAAGTTCTGCGCCAAAGCGTCCCGCTGCTCATCGCCCAGATTCGAATAGGCGTCACTGCGAATCGCTGCGAACGAATAGCGGTCGGGAAACGCGAGATCTTTCCCGTGAGGCGAAAGCGGAAGCTTACGAAAACTTTCGACCGTGGCGTCGCCGCCCCAGACCACACGCACATCGCAGGCGAGCGAAAGCGCGCCATTGATGGATTCATCACGCGGATACTGCACGATGGTCGTGGCGTTTCGGATCTCCTCGGGGCGATTCGCAACAGCATCCTGAAGAATGCGGATCAGAATGTTAGTTTGCGCCGATTCGCGTGATGAGATACGAATCAGATTGATGTTGCCGGTCAAGACCGCGAGCAGCCACGAGTAAACGAAGATGGTATCGACGTTCGATGGCGGCACATGAAACACGAGCCCGCGCGGCACCATCACCGTTGCTTCCGTTTCGAGCGAGCGGAATTCCTGCGCCATTCGCACCAGTTCCGCCTTGCGCATCCAGAAAGCGAGGGCTTGCAATTCGGGAAAGGCTTTCGCTTCGGCGTCGCGGAATAGCCGCTGCGAGATGTCGGCGCACAGTTCCATGACGCCTTTGTCAAAGGGCTGCAGCGCGGGGCGCTGGCGCAGGTTCGATATGAGTTGATCTATGTCGATCGTTGCAGCTTCAGGAACGATTTGCGTGACGGTCACGCACGCACCTCAGCCGCGTGCACGTCACTGCAGCCACGCAGTTCCGCTTGAGGAACTCGGCCGATTACGCGGAACGCTTTGCCCTTGCGTCCGCAGGTGTCGAGGTCGACGCCGTCGATTACGCCTTCGTCTTCGGTGAGCAAGGAATGTCCGGGATAGCTAAGCGGCACAATGCTGAGCACCTGCACAACGCCGCTTTCCTGCAGCGCGGCTTCGCGGAATGTGTAGGGATCGCGAATGATGACGTCGGCGAAGTTCGGAGGGTAGAGCAAGGAGTCTTCACCTTCGAGAAAAACGCTGCCGACCTGTTCCACCATCCCGTAGAAATTGTAGATTCGTGTAAGGCCGGTCTTTTCACGCCACCCACGCCGGAACTCTTCGTTAGAAACTGCGCGGTCCTGCAACTTCTTCCAGCCGCCGCTATGAATTAGAATTCCGTTGGTCAGGTCAAATTCGCCGGGTCCGATCGCCTCCAGCAGGTATTGCCAAACCATGAAGGTGAAGCCGAACATGACAAAGGGCTTGCTTCCATTTGCGGCTAAGAAGTCGCGCAGCCCGTTGCGATCCAAGTGCATGTCGCTATCCAGAGCGTAGAAGTGCTTCCGCCCGAAATTCAGCATGCCGAGCACGCCTGCCGAGCGCGCGCTGAAACGGAAACGGTCTTTCAGAAGGCTTGCGCTTTCGATCAGGATCATGGGCAGACGATCAGGCCCGAGCACGTGAGTCATGATGCGCGAGAGCGCCGCGGTTTGCCTGCGCGCGGTCTCGGTGTCGAGAACGATCTGGCTTACCTGCTGTCCGGTGGTTCCAGAAGACGTCAGTGTCTTAAAGACGTTCTCTGCGGGGATGCTCTGCAAGCGATGCGTTTTGAAAAGAGACGCCGGGATGTACGGCACTTCCGAAAGCGTTCGCGCTTCGCGATAAGTCGGGAAAAGAACCCGCACCAAGCGGTCGTATTCCGCACAATGGGTTCGATGATGATCGGTGAGCGCATTCAACTGCTGGAGCAGAATCTTCTCTTTGCGGGGCTGCTCGAGTTGATATTGAGGGAACGCCAGCAGTTCGTCGAAAGTCATAGCGCTTTCAACAGGTCGTAATCGATTTTCCCGCTGGCTTTGGTGGGAAGCTTTTCGATGCGGCGAAATTCCAGGCCTGCCACAGCTACGTTCAAGCGCAAGCCGAGCTCCCGGCGCAAATCGTCAAAGCTACTGGAATCTCCAAATTCACAGAAGACGACGAGTTTGTTTTCCTTACCGATGACCGCCGCTGGTCCGTGCCCGTGCATGAGCTGTTCCACTTCGTCAAGATTGATACGCAGGCCGAAAAGTTTTGCATCGCGCTTGGTGCGGCCGGTGAGAAAGAGAAACCCTTCTTCGTCCACATAACCCATATCGGCAGTGTGCAAGCGGCCATTCAGTTCGTCGCCTTTTGCGAGGTCGGCGCGGCAAGTCGCGTAACCCAGCATCACGTTCGGACCGGTATAGATAATTTCGCCGTCAATGACTTCGATGCTGCCGCCTGGGATTGGATTCCCGACCGATCCTAGTTTGTCGCTCAATCGATCCGGCTGCAGGATCGCGATACGCGCCGTGGCTTCGGTTTGTCCGTACATGACGAAGAAACGGCCTTCGCGCTCTCGCATGATTTCGGCGAAGTGGCTGATCAAAGATTCGCCCATTTTGCCGCCCGCCTGGGTCAGCACGCGAATGCATCCGCCGTCGAGCTTCGCGATGTCGAGCCTTTTCAGCATCTGGTAGGTGTAAGGCACACCCGCAAAGGAAGTGCAGCGCAGAGTTCGTACAGTTTCCCAGAATCCGGCCGAGATGATGGATTGTTCCGTAAGCACGACTGGCGCGCCGACAAGCAGGTGCGAATTCAAAACTGATAAGCCATACGAATAATGCAGCGGCAGAGTTGCAATGGGGCAGTCTTCTTCGCGGATGGCTAGCGCGCTCGCAATGGACTGCGCGTTCGAGACCACGTTACGCTCCGTCAGGCGCACGAACTTCGGGCTGCCCGTGCTGCCGGATGTGGAGAGCAGTTGCTTCAAGTCCGGATGAAGTTCTGAGGCGTTTGTGATCTCGCGTTTCGAAACGCCTTCGGCAGAGATGACGAATTCCGGTTGATACAGATCGATGAGGTTCTCACGAAATTCAGCTGACAGCGCGTTATCCAGCAGCGCGACCGCATGCTGCGATTCGAGGCATGCGAGATACCACGCGACCGTATTCAGATCGGTTCGGCAGAAGAGGAAAGCGAGCTTTTTTTCAGCCGCATCGAGGAGACGCAGGCGCTCATCAACCGTCGCGCGAAGTTCACCCTCGGTGACCCAGGATGAGCGCTCGGCATCATAGAGCACCCGGCGGTCGCGTTGCCGAGATTCAAACAGCCTCAACTTTGCCGCCTCAGATGACCATTCCGCCATTGACTCCCAGAACTTGGCCCGTGATGTAGGACGACAAGTCAGAGGCAAAGAACAGCGCCGCATTAGCCACATCTTCCGGCGTGCCGATGCGTCCCATCTTCACCGACTGCAAACGTTCCTGATACTTTTCGGCAGGAATGTTGCGCGCCATCTCGGTGTCGATAAATCCGGGCGCGATGGCGTTCACTCGAATACCCTTAGGCGCCAGTTCCTTGGCGGCTGCCAGCGTCATCCCGACGATCGCCGATTTCGAAGCGGCGTAGACGGTCTGACCTTCCGCCCCATGCGTGCCCATGATGGAGCTGATGTTGATGATAGATCCCGCCTTATTGCGGCTCATCAGGCGGGCGGCTTCCTGCAGGTGCAAAATGGGGCCGACAATGTTGGTGTTCAGGGTAGAATCCAGGATCTGCGGCGTGATCATGCCCAGCAGCGCGCTTTCGAGTACGCCGGCGTTGTTGACCAGCACGTCCAGCCGCTTATAAGTCTTGAAAATCTGCGCGAAAGCCGACGAAACAGCCGCGCGGTCGCGAACATCGTAAGCCAGCGGAACTGCATCGCGGCCAAATTTGCTCTTCAGTTCTTCACAGCGCGCATCAAGGGTCTCAGCCGAACGCCCATTGAGAAGAACCGTTGCTCCCTGTTCGGCAAAACAGTGCGCGATGGCGTAACCTATGCCCCTGGACGCGCCGGTAATCAGCGCGATTTTTCCGGAGAGCATAGCCCGATTATGCCGGAACGCCCTGTTTTTTGATGATTTCTTTGGCTTTAGTAAAGCTGCTCATATCGATGACATCCTCAGTGGGCAGCATAATGTCGAATTCATTCTCAATAGCAGCAATTAGCCCCATGTGCGCAACCGAGTCCCAACCGGCAGTTTTCCCGTATTGAACTGAGTCGAAATCGGTGCCGGCCGGAAGCGCGAGCGCACTCGTGAACGCCTGCTTCAGCTTATCGGTCGTATCCATATAGAGAAGAGTGGAGGAAGGAGCGGAATTCTCAGTTTACAGCACGGATTTGGTGGGCGAAAGGAGATGGCGGAAGCGTTACATCCCCTATACTGGTCAGATTCTTAGACTCAGGAGTCGCGGTGCGATTGTTCAGAATTCCCCTTTGTTCTCTAGCGGTTTGTCTATTTTCCACATCATTATTTGCGCAAGCCGAAGGCGGCGAGCGCGCGAATCAGGAAGCGCTGCGATTTCGATTTTTGGGACCGCAGGTGGGGAATCGAATTTCAGCCGTAGCCGGCATTCCCGGCGATCCGAGCACCTACTATGCGGGCGCGGCTTCGGGGGGAATCTGGAAGTTGACGGATGGCGGCAATCGCTTCCAGGCGATTTTCGATAGCCAGCCTGTGACCGCCATTGGAGCTCTGGCGGTGGCTCAGTCCGACCCAAGCACAGTTTGGGCCGGCACTGGCGAGGCTTGGGCCATTCGCGATAGCGATGTTACCGGCGATGGCGTGTACCGTTCGACGGACGCCGGCAAGACGTGGAAACACATGGGCCTGGACCAGACCGGGCGCATTGGCCGCATCGTTGTCGACCCGCAGAACGCAAGCCATGTCTTCGTCTGCGCTTTGGGGCGGCTGACCGGGCCTCAGCAGGAACGAGGCGTCTTCCGCACGACCGATGGCGGAGAGCACTGGGATCGCGTTTTGTTTGCAGACGAGAACACCGGTTGCTCCGGGCTGGCGATGGATCCGCACAATCCGCATGTCCTGTTCGCTGGCATGTGGCAGGTGGCGATGCACACCTATGGCGAGTTCAGTGGCGGTCCGGGCAGCGGCGTCTATGTTTCACGCGACTCCGGCGCCACGTGGTCGCGCATCACAGGACATGGGTTACCGCGTCCTCCAGTGGGGAAAATCGACGTGGCCATCGCGCCGAGTGATTCGAATCGGGTCTTTGCGCTGATTCAAACTGCGAATCAAGGCTCCCTCTGGCGATCCGACGATGCCGGTGAAAACTGGCGCGCCTTGAGCCACAGCCGGCAGTTGACAGGGCGCGCGGGCTATTACATTCGCATCGCAGTGTCGCCCGCGAATGAGAACGAAGTTATTGTTGCGAACAGTTCTTTTCTGCAGTCGCTGGATGGCGGAGACACGTTCCGTACGGTGCCTTGGGGCGGCGATACGCACGATATCTGGATCGATCCGACGAACGCGGACCGCTTCGTCGTGACCGACGATGCGGGCATGAATATCACGACCGTTCACGGGCGCGGGTTGCATCGCGTGACCTTACCGATCGGCCAGATGTATCACGTCGCGGTGGACAACCAGATTCCGTATTGGATCTACACCAACATGCAGGACAACAATACGATGCGCGGCTCCAGCGCGGGCCGGGATACTGGCCGCAATTATGGTGATGAAGAGAATCCGGATACGGCCGGTGCGGCAGCGGGAGGCGGAGCGTCGCCCACTGGACCGGAGGGTACGGGCGCGCCTGGAACCCGGCCTCCCCCAGGCTCTGCGGAATCGGCTCAGGCGGCGCAGGAGAACGCTAGCGGCGAACAAACTCCGGGCGAAAATGCAGCCGCAAGTGGCGGGGTGGTGCGGGCGGCGGTCGAGGCCGTGGCAATGGAACCGTGGGAGGCATGCCGCTGGAACCTGGCGGCGATGGCTGGGAACACGACTTGGGCGGATGCGAATCAGGGTTTACGGTTCCAGATCCCGAGGACTCCGATGTTGTTTGGGCCACCTGCTATGGCAACCAGGTCACACGCTACGACGCCAAGCTCAAGGAGGTTCGATCCGTCAGCCCCTGGATGCACACGCTTGACTCGCCTCCGAACGAAGCAAAGTACCGTTGCCACTGGACCGCTCCTCTAGCCATTGATCCTTTTGATCACAATACGGTCTACTACGGCTGCCAGGTCATTTTCAAGACCACAAATGCCGGGCAGAGTTGGGACGTAATCAGTCCCGACCTCTCGACCCAGGACGCGAGCCGTATCGCTCCTTCGGGCGGTATAGTGGCCGATAATCTGGGTCAGTTCTATGGCGAAGTTGTTTTCGCTATTGCGCCCTCGTCCATCCAGAAAGGCCTTATCTGGGCGGGCACCAATGACGGCAAGCTGTGGTACACGAAAGACGGCGGCGGGCACTGGAACGATGTCACGCATAACATCAGCGGCATGCCCGTTTGGGGAACTGTTTCCAAAATCCAACCTTCCTACTTCGATCCGGGAACGGCTTATATCGCGGTCGATTTTCATCTGATGGACGACCGTGATCCGTACATTTATAAAACCACTGATTTCGGTAAATCGTGGGCCAAGATTTCAGGCGGGCTTCCGAAGGGACCGTTGGCCTACGTGAGATCGGTAGCGCAGGATCCAAACAAGAAGGATCTGCTTTTCGCGGGAACCGGGAACGGGTTCTACTACTCGCCGGATGAGGGCGCGAGTTGGCACGCTTTGCAGGCCGGCTTGCCACATGCGCCGGTGACCTGGATCGAAGTGCAGAAGACGTTCCATGACGTCGTGGTTTCCACTTACGGACGCGGAATTTACATCCTGGATGACATCGCTGCGTTAGAGCAGAAGCAAGAACATCCAGACGCGCCGGTCACTCTGTACAAGCCGGTGAGCGCGTATCGAATTGTTCCGGGCGGGCGCGCTTTTATCGATTTCGAATTAAAATCGGCTGCGCGTGTGAACCTCGCTATTTTCGACGCGCAAGGCAAGACGGTTCGTGAGTACAAGAACGCCCCGGCACATGCGGGATTGAACCGACGCAACTGGGACCTTCGTTACGATCCGCCGAAACTGGTGAAGCTGCGGACCGAAGCGCCCGGCAATGCGTTCATTTGGGACGAGCCCCGGTTCCGCCACTTGGACTCACGGCCGATCACGCATTGGGGTATTCAGCCGGCGCAGACAGGACCGATCGTTGCTCCAGGCAAGTACACGGTAAAGCTCACGGTTGCGGGTAAGGAGTACAGCGAAGCAATTGAGATCTTGCGATCGCCAAAGACTCCTGCGACAGATGCTGAGCTGGCGGAATCCGTGAAGCTGCAGCTGCGTATTCGTGACGACATCAGCCAGACGTCGGAGATGGTGAATCGGATCGAGTGGATGCGCAAGCAGACCGACGATGTCGAGAAGATGCTGAAAGCTGAGAACGGCAAACCGGATCTGTTGAAGACGGTACAAGGCATGGATCAGAAGCTGGCGAGCGTGGAATTCGAGCTGATCACGAAGACAGATGCAAACAGCGACGACAAGTACTTCAGCGATCCGTACAAGGTGTATCTCAACTTGATCTGGCTGAATGGTGAGGTAGGGACAGGCGCCGGAGACGTGGCCGGAGGCGCTAACTATGCCCCGACTAAGACTTCTTATGCGGTGCTTGAGGCAATCGAAAAGAACTTGAGCACGGCGCAGGCGGACTATCGCGCTCTGCTAGATAAAGACCTGCCGGCGTTCAACCGTGCCATGCTCGGCGGTGGGGTAACACCGGTAATGGCTGTGGCAGGTACGAATTAATCGCCGTTTCTCAGCAATACTTTCAAGACTCCGCGTCTAGCCGCTTCGACGAACGCTTCAGGCGCTTGCCGGAGCGGAAATTCGGCCGAGAGCATGGAACGCACATTCACCTGGCGTTGCTTCAGTAGCTCAAGCGCGGGTTCGAAGCGTCCACAGCGTGAACCGACCAAAGTGATTTCGTTGACGATGAGGGGCGCCGTGTCGATGGCGACCTCAGCATGGATGGTCGATTTTAGGACGATGGTTCCGCGCGGGCGAGTCATCTCTACGGCCTGCTTCAAACCGGCTGCGGAACCGGTCGCATCCACAACGCAGTTGTAAATCGCGCGCGGGCGATCTGCGGAACTCCTTACGCCGATTCCCTGCTGCTGCGCGATTGCGAGTTTGTCCGCATGCCGGCCGAAAAGCGTCACCTGCGCGCCGTGAGCTGCCAGGACTTGCGCGATCAGCAATCCGAGTTTGCCGTCGCCCAAGACAGCGATCGGCTCGCCGGGCGCAATACGCACCTGATCGAGTATTTCGCAGGCAGCAGCCAGCGGTTCGACGAAGACAGCTTCTTCATCGGTCAGTTCATCGGGTACGAAATGCAGGTTGTTTTCCGGCAGCGTGAAGAATTCGGCAAATGCGCCCGGATGTTTGACAATACCCAGCACCGTACGATTGCGGCAATGACGGCCAAGTCCGGCGGCGCAAAAATCGCAGTTGCCGCACGCCAGGTTGATCTCGCCGACCACGCGGCGGCCGATCAGCGACTTCGTATCAGCGTCGATAACGTCAGCTACGAATTCGTGCCCGGGTGTTCCAGAAAAGCCGTAGTAGCCGCGCTGCAATTCGAGATCGGTGTTGCAGATTCCCGCCAGGCGGGTCTTGAGCAGCGCAAATCCGGGTGGACGATCCGGAAGATTCTGCTCCCGGATCGAAACCGTACCCGCTTCGATATGGACGGCAATCATGGCCGTCGAGATAGCCTTTGTGTCAGAAAAAGGATTACCAGCGATTCTTGCTGCCGCCGAAGTCGCGTTGACGGCCACCACCGCCGCCTTCGCCTTGTGAACGTTCGCGGCGCTCCGGTGGGCGAGCTTCGTTGACAACCAATGCACGTCCCATCAAAGCGCGTCCGTTGCAAGCCTGCACAGCCTGGGTGGCGGCGGCATCGTCGTTGATTTCGACAAATCCGAAACCTCTGGCTTCGCCGCTGAAGCGGTCGCGCAAGATGTTCACACTGTCTACATGGACGCCAGCTTCTTCAAAGAACGTTTGAAGATCTGCTTCTGTAGCCTTGTAGGGCAGATTCCCCACGAAAAGCTTTATCACTAAAACACTCTCCTAACTGTTGTCCGGACAGGAAGGCCATCTGAGTTGGGCGACACCACGTGGAGACACACCAAGCGGGAAAACCACCAAATCCAAAACGACTTCTTTCATCCTGCCATAAATATCCACTGGCTTAGAAGAGAAACGTCCATCAGCAGTTCTACGCGGGCCTGGCAAAGGGATTATTTATCGTGGTGTAATTAATCCGCCCAATTTGTCCTGTTCCGAGGCAGCGTGGCGGGGAAAGCGGGTCGAATACGCCTCTAAATACTTCAATCCGGAACCGGTGTTGAAGATAACAATGTGCTCGTGGGGCTGAAGAAAGCCGGAGCGCAGGAGTTCGCGAACAGCCGCCAGGCAGGCGCCGCCCTCGGGCGCCGGAAAAATTCCTTCCGCCTGGGCCATTTGCTGACCGGCGTCGAGCATGGCTTCATCCGATACGGAGACAGCAATCCCGCTGCTTTCGCGGATCGCACGCAGAACAAGAAAATCCCCGAGCGCTTTCGGCACACGCAGTCCGCTCGCCACGGTGTGGGCATCCTCGCAGAAGTCGCTCGATTCGGCGCCGCTTTCGAACGCTCGCGTGATGGGCGCGCAACCGGCGGCTTGCACCGAGATCATCTTGGGACGCTTGCTACCGATCCAGCCGAGTTGCTCCATTTCCTGGAACGCTTTCCACATGCCAATCAGACCCACGCCGCCGCCGCAGGGATAAAGAATGGCATCGGGCAACTGCCAGCCGAATTGTTCCGCCACTTCGTATCCCATGGTCTTCTTGCCTTCAATTCGGTAGGGCTCCTTCAAGGTGCTTACTTCAAACCAGCCTGCGCGCGCTTTCCGTTCTGCCACGATTCTGCCGCAATCGCTGATAAGGCCGTCCACCAGCGTCACATTCGCTCCATAGGCTTTGCACTCGATGAAGTTGGCTTGGGGAACGTCGCGCGGCATGAAAATGTTGGCTTCGAGACCAGCAGCGGCAGCGTAGGCGGCAAGCGCACTGGCAGCGTTTCCGGCCGACGGTATGGCGAGCTTAGTAGCTCCCAACTTCTTTGCCATGGTCACCGCGCAACAGAGTCCTCGCGCTTTGAACGAATCGGTGGGGTTCTGCCCTTCGTCTTTGATCCAAAGGTTTTCGGCTTCCAGTTGCCGGCCCAGCCTGGTTGCTCGAATCAGCGGCGTCCAGCCTTCGCCCAGAGACACCGCTTCCGTTGCGGCGGCAGGCAACGCCGGTTCGTAGCGCCACATACTTGCGGGGGCACTCGGTAGCGTATTCCTGTCCCACTCTTTCCGGATGGCAGTAAGGTCGTAGTCAACCAGTAGCGGGCCACCGCAATCGCAAAGATTCAGTAGTTGAGCGGGAGAAAAAGTCTTGCCGCAGCGGCTGCAGGAGAGAGCAGTTGGAACACCCATCTATGTGCATCCTAACGTTTCGGTGCGTAGATCTACAAAAAACTACATTGAACAGATATTTCGTCAAAAATCACTTCATTCTCATATTTAAACTGGCCGAAAATTATGGCAGAATAAAGGTTCAACAACAATTCAGGAGGGCAGAGTGGAGTATCCTCTCAGCCGGGATGAGCACGCTGCTATGACGAGATATCTTTCCGGGATTCGGAAACAGTTGCAAGATGTGTCCGACCTGTTCACGACGCGTTATGGCAAAAGCAGCAGTATCGCGGAAGTGGCTGTAAAAACGCTGGTGTCTGCTACATTGCTGGAGCATGAGTTCATGCTGCTCGAGGCCGATGCCGAGGCAAACTCCTTTACCGCAATGGCGAACGCCACCTCCGGCGCGAACCGTAGGGCCTGACCTCGGGTGCGTATCGGTCCTGCTCTATTAGTATCCGCGCTCGCGGTCTCAAACTGTCTGGCTGGCGAGACAATTTACCTGACCTCAGGTTTTTCCATCGTTGCCAACTCCCACACGCAAACGGACGGAAAATACGTTCTGCACGTTGGCGGCGGTACGCTTGAATATCCGGCTGAACAAATCAGAGAAATCGTTGCGGCTCCCGACCCGCCTGTTGATAGCGCTAAGGACACTGTTGCTTCGGACACAAGGCCGCAAGCTGTCTTGACCTCAGCGGCACGCAATGAAGGAGTCGACGAACTCTTCGTTCGCTCGGTAGCGAAGGTGGAATCGGGTTTGCGCCAGGAGGCGATCTCGCGCAAAGGCGCCCTTGGTCTCATGCAACTCATGCCTAAGACGGCATCTGAATTGGGCGTAGATCCGAAAGAGGCTGACCAGAATGCTTCCGGAGGCGCGCGCTATCTGCGGACGCTTTTGGAGCGCTACAACTACAATCCTGTGCTAACGCTGGCGGCCTACAACGCGGGTCCGGGCGCAGTAGCGAAGTACCGGGGGCTGCCGCCATATTACGAGACGCGGACGTATGTAGTGCGCGTGCTTAAGGAATATGAGAGACAGCTAAAGCTGGCGGGGATTCGACCAGACACTGTGATCGCGCAACGCTCCGCTAAAACGCCCAGCGCCACAAACTGACGCCCGCCGTATAGCCTGCCCCCACTGCGGCGAACAGCACCAGATCGCCCTTCTGCAAACGACCTTGCTCCACGGCGTCGCGGGTAGCCAGAGGGATGGTGGCAGCGGTTGTGTTGCCGTATTTGTCAATGTTCAGCACCACGCGTTCCGGGGGCAACCCCAGCCGTTCCGCAGTGGCCGTGATAATCCGCTGATTCGCCTGATGGGGTATCAGCAGCTTGATATCCGAGGCTGGAACGCCATGCTTCTTCAGCAGCGCCTCGGAAAGTTCAAACATCTTGCGAACGGCAAATTTGAAAACCTGCTGGCCTTCCTGCTTGACGTAGTGGAGGCGGTTGGCTACGGTTTCGGCGCTCGCGGGCATTCTGCTCCCGCCTGCCGGCATCTTAAGATAAGGAGCCCCGGCGCCATCCACTTCATTCAGATGGCCAATATATCCGGGCGGCTCGCCGTCTTCGCCCGCTTCCACCAGAAAGGCGCCTGCGCCATCGCCAAAAAGAATGCAGGTCGAACGATCGGTGTAATCGAGAATGCGCGACATGGTGTCCGCGCCAATCACGAGAATTTTGCGGTGACTACCCGAAGTGATCAGATTTGCAGCAACCGTGAGTCCGTAAACGAAGCCCGAGCAGGCGGCAACTAAATCGAACCCCCAGGCGCCGACCGCTCCCAGCTTATCTTGTACCAGGCAAGCGGTGGCAGGAAACAGCATGTCGGGGGTAACAGTGCATACGATGATGGCTTCGATTTCAGAGGCTGGAATGCCACGGCTGGTAAGTGCCTGGCGGGCCGCCTCCAAAGCCATGTCGGATGTGGCGATAGACTTGTCGGCTATGTGCCGTTCGCGTATACCGGTGCGTTCCACAATCCAGGCGTCGTTCGTTTCGACCATGTTTTCCAGGTCCTTATTGGTCAAAATAGCCGGCGGAACCCAGCACCCCAGTGCGCTGATCTTTGCGGTTGGCACTTGTCTACCTGCAGTCCAGTTTTGAAATTTTGCGCATACGTTCTTAGTCGATAACGACCGCGAAGAACCATGTTATCTTTGGGGAAAATGCAAGTCGAGACTGCTCTCCTTTTCGAGAGTGTAGAGCAGATATACGCACGCGTTTTTTTAACTATCAAGCCGCGAACGCAAGTGCCGCAGATCTCCGTTCGATACCGCCGGTATGCCAACGCGAACAGCAAGATTTCTTTGCGGGACGGGCGGCTGCTGGTCGAAATCAGCGATCTGCTGGAGCCGGCTCCGGCGCCCATCCAAGAAGCGCTAGCCTGCATTCTCATTGCGAAGCTATACCGCCGAACGCCGGAAAGCGCAGCGTTGAACCGGTATCGCCGTTATTTGAACCGAGCGGACGTACGCCGCACGTTGCAACTAGCGAAACAACAACGCGGGCGTAAGCCGCTCCGAGATCCTCAGGGCCGATTCTATGACCTACGAGCAATTTTTGAGGATCTGAATTTCAAGTATTTCAATGGATTGATGGCACAACCGCAGCTTGGGTGGAGCGTTCGCCCGTCGCGCACGACGCTAGGTCATTATGACCCGTCGCATCACGCGATTGTGCTGAGTGTGCTGCTGGATTCCGAAAAAGCCCCGCGGGTGATCGTGAAATTCGTCATGTTTCACGAGATGCTGCACCTGCGCTTTCCGACCGAGCACCGCGGCGCGCGCCGCTGCATCCACACAAGAGAATTCAAGTTCGCGGAGAAGCAGTTTGAGGAGTACGAGGACGCAACCAGCCAGCTAAGGAAGTTCGTGGAGCAAACAGCCTAGTGCCTAACTAATTGCAAAAGTCTGAGTTGTGTTCGTGGGGTGTGGGGTCGGTTGCTAAGCGGCTGAGTGCGCTTGAGACAAAGCCGACAGTTCCAGGCTCATGTTCTCGAGCACGCCGATAATCTTGCGTGCCGCAAGGAACCGGAACCCGATTCGTGAGAGCAGATAGCTGGTTTCAGCTTGAACAACGGCGAGGGAGAACTGCAGTTTCAGCAGCATCAGCTTCGAAACCACATCAGACCGGTCCTGCGTGCTGCGAGCGAGGATCATTCGCGCGACAGCGTGCAGACGGTTGAAATCCACTATCAACCTCATCAAATATTGCTGGAAGATGTGTAGCCGTTCGCGCCGCAGCTTGCGGTAAAGAGATTCGTCGAAACCGGGCTGCCGGGAGAGGAATGTGAAATCCTCGTCCGATAGCAATTGCTGCATAGGGTAATAGGCGGCCACGGAAAAGCTCTCAAGCCACTCCGGGGTAATGTCCTCGACAGCGACCCTGCGATTCAGCCGACGGACGGTCGGAACGAAGAGCGCTAGCGTGCCGCAACCCAAGCACAAGGGTGCTAGTACCGCGATGCTGCTTAACATCGTCACCGTGAATATACCTTACCGGAATACCTGGCTTTTTTCAAGACCAAACTGACAGTTTGTGGCTTCCCTGGTAATTTTGGGGCTAATCCAACACAAACGCAACGCAAAGAAATAAATCTCGCTGTCTTATCGACCATTTCCGGCAAGAGCTATAGGAGGCGGGTTTGGGGACTAGCGGCGCGCTGCTCGCAAAAGAGATGCGTTCATGGCTTCGAGTTGGGCCACAAGAAGATCCTCGTGGCGACTCTGCCAAGGCTTAATATGGAGCTTCGCCACTATAGTCTCCCCGGCTTTCGCAATAAAGATGGACCAGTAGGCAAAAACAGCAGCAACCAGGACGGCGCCAATCAAGTTCGCAATGCGGATAGACGCGGGAGCTCCATTGGAACGCAAGCTTACCCACAGCATCAGCGATGCTTTGATGGCGAAATAGGCAACAAATCCAGCGAAGAAGACCGCGAGATTCCGCGACATTTCAACCGGAAACCAGACTAGAAAAAGCAGAGTGCAGAGGAGCATGATGAGCGCTACTGTCGCAATCACCCGATCCAGGATTATGGCGCCCGAAATGATATGAGCCAGGCCACTATTCAGAATTTGAGTGCTAAGCGCGGCGCGGTATTCAAACAATGCTGTCAGCAGGGCGATGACGATTGCCGACAGGAACGATATCTTCAGAACGCGGCGGCAGAAACTCAAGATGCCTGGCAATTGGGCCAGTATCGCCTCGAGCAGGGCATAAACCGTGAGGATGGTGAATACCCAGATGATCGCGCGCTGGGCCAGCCACGCGATGCGGTAGTCAAACTGAAACGGCGTTCCCCTTGCCCTGATTTGTAACGCCCAGACCAGGTCACCTGAAATATCGGCTAACAGGAAAATGGACAGATATTTGTAAACGCGGTGCAGCCCCAACGACAAAAGCTTCGCTATAAGAACAAAGCCCAAGCCGAGTTCCACATACTGCGCGATTGTTGGCCAAGGCATGCGCTGCTTTCCGACTGTATCTGAATCTTAGTCAAATACGTCTAAGACAGCAAGCTAAATGGCGCCTTGCGGTTGAACAATCCTACAGCGTCAGGGAAGGCGGATTAGGACTGTTCGGGTCAGGAACCGGCGGGTCGAAAGCCACAAGGACCGGCGGATTAGGACTGTTCGGGTCAGGAATCGGCGGGTCGAAGGCCGTAAGGACCGGCGGATTGGGGCTGTTAGGGTCAGGGATCGGAGGATCAAACGCCTGGATGGTGCGTTGATGGGGTGCGATCAACGACGCACCTTGCATTTGCAACGCGGGGCTTGCAACGAAGCCCATTACCAGAACAGAGGACCACAATAGTTGTTTCATAAGTCGGATTTTCCAGTTAAAATAGGAAAGTATTTTCCTTGAATACTCTTAGAGTCACAATAACTTAGGCCTGTGACCGTAAGAGGCTAAATGGTCAAGGTTTTCTGACATCGGAACGGTACTTAGGCCTGACAGTACTCCCAGGATATTGGTGGAGGGCTGTAGCGTATGTATGATAAGAGCTAATGCGCCATGCGCACGCCAGCCAACGAGAACACGAGTTAGTTGATGAACTCTGGCTGCGCGATCTCTCTAGAATCCCAACATCTTACGGGCGGTTGGTCTACCTCGCAGGCTTGCTGGACGCTAATACTGGCCGTTATGAGCATTACGGTAGCGGACCGGCCGATATGGCCATTGCCAACCGCAGTTTGAAGCGTCTGCATGAACTCACGTTTACCGAGTGGGTTGCCTGTCCGCTCGAAAAGAAGATGACGGATGTGGAGCGGTACATAGACGGCATCGACGATGTGAACCGTAGCGAACTGATCGACGCCTGGCTGCGCCTGACTCCCTACAAGAATCTGGTACCGGCCTCAATCCAGGGTCCGGAGCGAAGAAAACACATCTCCGATTTCGAGGCGATTCTGGGACTGCTCAAGAATGTATATGGCGTCGCTTCACCTGATCCAGCCGCATAGCCACGGCAACCACCTGTCCGACAACTTCGGCTTCTTCCGGCGCCTTGTAAATGCGCGGAGCCTCCTTGGAGCAGGGATGCGGCTGCAGAATTAGCAATCCCCCACGTTCCGTACACCACGCGCAGGTGTGTCCCTGGTGATGCTCCACCAGGTAAATGGGGCGCTCATGCTCGTTAGCCCATCCCTCTTTAGACACGCGCCGCCTGCTTTCATCTATTTGAACGAAAGAACCAGGGACCAAGATCGGGTACATGAACCAATCGTCGGCGCCTATGTAAGCGTAGCGGTGCTTCTTCACGTCTGCACCCGCCAGCATTGCTATGGGGACCCGGCCCCATTGCTGCACCTGCCGGGAAATGAAAGAAGTCTTCGCCGGATCGAACTCCGGGTGCATGCCAATCGGCACCATGACAGGACTGAAATTAGCCGCTTCGAACCGTACCGGATGGGTTTCACTCAGTGTGAGCTGCGCAGCGTCTGAAGCAAGATCATCCAGGATAATTCCGTACCAGCGCAGGACAGACGCAAAGTCTAGCCGATAAATGACACACAATGAATAAAGGCGATAGACTGTGGGCAGGGTTCCCTTGTTTTCAATGTCCGCTAAACGGCTCAAGCCCACGGCGAATTCCGGGTTGGCGCGGATACTTGCGATCTTTTGGCTCGCCTGCTCCACGTCTCGGTATTTCAGCCTGAGCGATTCTCTGGCTTCGCGTAATTTCTTACCCGGCAGTTCCATCTTGAGTTAAAGGACCGTGCCGCGCCTCCACCTCAAGCCCTCCTGGTCCCAAAAACGGGACCGGCTTGCTCAGCTAAAACCTGGCGGCGCTGCTACTTGTTCTGTTACCAGAACAAGTCAGTTGTAACATCGACTCCACTATGATTTCAAGCCTCCTCGCATGCCTTATAAGCGAAAAGGGAACCTTTCAAGGGAGAACCAGGTTACAGATCATGCTGGTTCACAGCTACCTCCAGCCCGTGGGAGGTTCGGTTTTCAACCTAGTTAAAAATCCTCCAGACGGAATCAATTCCGATAATTGATGGGTGATAACCTTCGAAATAAAATAGCCTTTCAGGGTGAATTAGGCGCCTTTAGTCATTCCGCTGCGCTAAAGATTTTGGGATTACGTGTAGCGCTTTTGCCTTGCGAATCCTTTAAGCGAGTTTTTGACGCACTCGCGGAGGGTCAGGCAAGCCGCGCAGTGATCCCCATTGAGAACACGCTACACGGCAGCGTGCACGAGATTTACGATCTTCTGCTGAAATGCGACGTTCCCATCAGGGGCGAGACAACGCTCCGCATCTCGCACAATCTAATCGTCTTACCGGGAGCAAAGCTGGCGCAGATCCGGAAAGCGTTCTCGCATCCCGTCGCCTTAAACCAGTGCCGTCGATTCTTTGAAGAGCATCCGAACATTGAACCAGTCGCCTTCTATGACACGGCGGGAAGCGTGAAGATGCTGAAAGAACAGTCCCCTGATTCGGCTGCAATCGCGTCGGAGCAGGCGGCGGCCCTTTACAAAGCTGTTATTTTGAAGCGCAATATAGAGGACAATTCTCACAACTTCACGCGATTTTTTCTGTTGACGAAACAGATTGCTTCTCGTACCAGGCAGACTGCGCCCTGGAAGACTTCGGTTGTCTTCTCAACCCCCAACACGCCGGGAGCATTATTTCGCGCCATGGCCTGCTTCGCGCTACGCGATCTGAATCTGACCAAGATCGAGTCCCGGCCCTTGACGCAAAAGCCCTGGGAGTATCTGTTTTATGTCGATTTCCTGGGCGCGCAAACGGACACAAAAGTCCGGTACGCGCTTGATCACCTGCGCGAGACAGCCACGTTCTTCAAGGTGCTGGGAAGCTATCAGCCGACGCCATAGCTACTAACTACTGTAGTACTGAGCCAGGACACTATATATCCAGGACACTATATATCGTAGTAAAGCGCGAATTCGTAGGGATGGGGGCGCAATCGAACGGCTTCCGCCTCTGACTTGCGTTTGTAGGTCACAAACGTTTCGATGAGCTCTTCCGAGAACACATCTCCCTTTGTCAGGAAGGCATGATCTTCTTCCAGACAGGTCAGCGCCTCGTCGAGCGATGCCGGCATGGACGGAACCTTTCTCATTTCTTCGGGAGAGAGATCGTAAATGTCCTTGTCCAACGGCTCCCCCGGATCCATCTTATTGATGACTCCATCGAGGCCGGCCATCATCATCGCGGCGAACGCCAGATAAGGATTCGATGCCGGGTCGGGCGGGCGGAACTCGACACGCTTCGCTTTCGGGCTGTTTGAGTACATCGGAATGCGAACCGCAGCGGAGCGATTACGCCGCGAATATGCCAGATTCACCGGCGCTTCGTAACCGGGCACAAGCCGCTTGTAGCTGTTCGTGGTAGGAGCGATGATGGCCGAAAGCGCGCGCGCATGGCGGAGAAGACCGCCGATATACCAAAGCGCCATTTGGCTCAAGCCGGCATAGTTGTCGCCCGCGAATAGCGGCTTGCCTTCCGCCCACAAACTCTGGTGGGTGTGCATACCGCTGCCGTTATCGCCGAACAACGGCTTGGGCATGAACGTCACGCTCTTGCCGTACTGATAAGCCACGTTCCGCACGATGTACTTATAAAGCATCATGTTGTCGGCCGACTTCAGCAAGGTGTCGAAGCGCTGATCGATTTCGCATTGGCCGCCGGACGCCACTTCATGGTGATGGCATTCGATGCTGAGTCCGCACTCGATCATCGTCGCTACCATCTCGCTGCGCAAATCCTGGTAATGATCGGTCGGAGGAACCGGGAAATAGCCTTCCTTATAGCGCGGCCGGTAGCCCAAGTTATTATGTTCCCGGCCGGAGTTCCAGCGGCCCTCTTCCGCGTCAATGAAATAGAAGCCGCTGTGCTGGTTCTGATCGAAACGGATGTTGTCGAAGATAAAGAACTCGGCTTCGGCGCCGAAGTAAGCTGTATCCGCGATACCGCTGTTCTTCAGGTACATCTCGGCTTTTTTCGCAATCCAGCGCGGGTCGCGGTCGTAATGCTGGCGCGTGATGGGATCGAGGATATCGCCCAGCATGACGACGGTTCGCGTCTCGGCAAACGGATCCATGAATGCGGTCGCCGGATCGGGAATCAGCAGCATGTCGCTTTCGTTGATGGCGGCCCAGCCGCGGATACTCGAGCCGTCGATGCCGAATCCATCTTCGAACGAGTCCTCCGCAAGCATCGAGATGGGATACGAGATGTGCTGGCTCAAGCCCGGCAGGTCGGTAAAACGAAGATCTACCTGCCGCGCCTCGTTCTTCTTGGCAAATTCAAGCGCTTCTTTTGGGTTCATTCGATCTCCAGGAAACAGCTATTTGAATACGGGGCGACGCGACAGACGTGGGCGCGAAGCAGCCCCGGCAACTCGCTAGGATATCACCTGCTTGGCTCTCCAAAATTGCTTTGACGCCGCATGGTTGAAACTAGAAAGTGAACCGATGGAGGCACGACCGGCAACCGAATCCGCGCAGATGCAGCTTACGTTTCAGGCGCAGCGCCGTGTCTTCAGCGTCTCTGAACTGAACAGCGCGGTGCAACGGCTGTTCGAAGGCGAGTTCACGAACATCTGGGTGGCGGGCGAGATCTCGGAGTGCCGCAATCCTGCCAGCGGACATTTCTATTTCACCCTCAAAGACGGGCAAAGCCAACTCAAATGCGTGCTGTACCGCGGCACGGCGCGCTTCGCGAAGTTCAGGCCGCAGGAGGGCTTGGCAGTGCTGGCTCGCGGCCGTTTGGACGTCTATGAGGTTCGCGGCGAATATCAGCTCACCGTGGAACTGCTGGAGCCGCAAGGCGCGGGCGCTCTACAACTGGCGTTCGAACAACTGAAGAAGAAGCTGGCGGCGGAAGGTCTGTTCGATGCGGCGAGAAAACGTGCCTTGCCGAAATTACCGCGCCGCATTGGACTTGTTACGTCGCCGGCCGGTGCCGTGATTCAAGACATGCTGCAGGTTCTGGAACGGCGCTTTCCCGGTTTGCATGTGCGCCTTTTCCCCGCACAGGTACAGGGCGAGGGCGCCATTCAACAGGTTTGCGAAGGCCTGCGCTACTTCAGCACGGACCCTTGGGCAGAGGTCGTCATCCTGGCGCGCGGCGGCGGTTCCATCGAGGATCTTTGGACGTTCAACGAAGAGGCGGTGGCGCGCGCCATTGTGGGGTCTTCGGTTCCGGTCATCTCGGCCATTGGTCATGAGACCGACTTCACCATCGCCGATTTCGTGGCGGACCTTAGAGCGCCCACTCCTTCCGCTGCAGCCGAAATGGTTGTATGTACACGCGAAAGTTTGTTGGAGCAGCTTGCCGGCTGCCGCGCACAGGCCGTCCAAGCAATTCGTTATCGCCTGATTGTTGCGTCGCGCGACCTTCATCAGCGCGGTACCGATCGCGCTCTTACTGTGGTGCATCGCGCCATTGGCAAACGCCAGCAACAATTGGATGAGTCGCAGGATCACCTGATGCTTCTGCAACGTCGTGCGCATGAGATTCTAACGCGCGCGTTAGCGGATTGGGTGAAGCGCCTGGAAGCTGCCAATCTGCGCTTGCGCTTCGCACGCATGAAACACCGGCAGGAGTTGCTGGAGCAGCAACTGATGAAGATGGGATCAGCCGCGCTGCTAGAGGGCCGGCGCCGGTATGAACCTTTGCAGGCGCATCTCACACAACTCAGTCCGCTGGCAATTCTGAGCAGAGGCTACGCAATCGTCATGAACGCGCAAAGTCATGCCATTCGATCGGCGGGCGAGGTCAGCATCGGCGAATCGCTTAACATCCGTCTGCACTCAGGAAGCTTGACAAGCATAGTGGATTCTAAGCGCGAGGAAGGTACTTCGTGACCGGCCCCAAGCGCGCGGTTTGTCTCCTCAGCGGCGGCGTGGACTCGACCACCTGCCTGGCCATCGCGCGGCGGGAAGGCTACAGCTGTTATTGTCTTTCGTTTGATTATGGACAGCGGCACCGGTTCGAACTGCAGTCAGCCGCGCGTGTCGCTCAGCAACTCGGCGCCGAGGAACATAAAATCATCACAATCGATCTGCGCGCCTTCGGCGGGTCGGCGCTCACAAGCGAAATCGAAGTGCCAAAACATCGCAGCACTGAGGAAATGGGCAACGACATTCCGGTGACCTATGTGCCGGCCCGCAACACTATCTTTTTGTCGTTCGCGCTGGCTTACGCTGAGGTGCGAAATGCTGCGGACATTTTCATAGGAGTGAACGCGCTCGACTATTCCGGATACCCGGATTGCCGCCCCGAATTTATTCACGCGTTTGAAGCCATGGCCAACCTGGCGACTAGAGCCGGCGTGGAAGGGGCGTCTCGAATCAGAATTCGCACACCTCTGATTGCGATGAATAAGGCCGACATTATCCGCGCCGCGAAGAGTCTGGGGGTCGATCTCGGCGCAACGCATAGCTGCTACGATCCGGGCGAGCATGGACGGCCATGCGGTGACTGCGATTCGTGCTTACTGCGCCGAAAAGGATTCGAGGAAGCAGCTATGCTCGACCCAGCCCTCTCGTGAAGATCGCCGAAATCTTTTACTCCATCCAGGGAGAAGGCTCGCTCGTGGGAGTGCCGTCGGTTTTTGTGCGGACGTCCGGTTGCAATCTGCGTTGCACCTGGTGCGACACGCCCTACACGTCCTGGAATCCGGAAGGCGGCGAGTTGAGCGTCGAAGAAATCTCAGCACGCGTGGCAGGTTACGGCGCCTCGCATGTGGTTCTCACCGGGGGCGAGCCGATGATCGCGCCAGAGATCGTTACGCTAACAGAAGCCCTCGGCTCCGCTGGCCGTCACATCACTATCGAGACCGCCGGCACGGTCTACCAACAGCTTCGCTGCGATCTGATGAGCATTAGCCCTAAGCTTGCCAACTCCACGCCGTGGCAGCGCGAGAACGGCCGCTGGGCCGCGCAGCATGAACGAACACGCTATAAACCCGATGTCCTCAAGCAGTTGATGGCAGATTATGCGTACCAGATCAAATTTGTAGTGGAGTCGCTGGGCGATTTGGTGGAAATTGAACAGCTTCAGCGCGAGCTTTCGATTCCGGCTGCAAACGTCGTCCTGATGCCGGAGGGTGTTCAGCGAGACATTTTACGGGAACGGGGTCTTTGGCTGGCCGAGATCTGCAAAGAGCGAGGATATCGCTTTAGCCCCAGGCTGCATGTGGAACTCTGGGGCGACCGGCGTGGCATCTAAAATATAGATTGAGCCTGAATCCTTTCAAACCCCGCGTCGGGGCCGTGAGTTACCTGAACACTCTGCCGCTGGTTTGGGGCATGCTGCATGGCGAGGAGCGCAGCCAGGTTGACCTTAGCTTTTCTATCCCTTCGGAATGTGCCAGAGACATCGAACAGGGGCGAATCGATATTGGTCTAGTACCGATTGCCGAGATAGCACGCCAGGGCCTGGAGATCGTTTCAGATGTCGGTATCACCTGCTTCGGAGCTGTGCGAAGCATCCTCCTGTTTTCCCGCGTACCTTGGCGCAGTGT
Source organism: Terriglobia bacterium (assembly GCA_963758445.1). Classification (GTDB taxonomy): domain Bacteria; phylum Acidobacteriota; class Terriglobia; order Bryobacterales; family Bryobacteraceae; genus Bog-105. The sequence continues at coordinate 582,070 of CAVWVR010000012.1, read as the reverse complement.
GCGAACACTGGCGGCCGACGCAAGCTCACGAACCAGCGTTCAGCTCGCGCGCGTGATACTGGCGGAGCGGTTTGGCGTCACGCCGGAAATTGTGGAACATGAGCCGGCACTTGGTCCCATGTTGTCGAACGCCGATGCTGCACTGATTATCGGTGATCCCGCTCTGCGGCTCGATCCGCGGCAACTACCTTATGAATGGCTCGACCTGGGCGAAGAATGGACCCGGCTCACGGGTCTTCCAATGGTATTCGCTGCCTGGGCTGGTGAGCATTACGATCCATCGTTATCTAAGTTGCTAACAAACTCCTATGAGTTTGGACGCGGCCGGATGCAGGAGATTATTGATGCCGAGTATCAAGCGCGCGGCGTATCTCGCGAACTTGCGGAAACGTATCTGACGCAGCATATTCGATTCGCCATCGGAGCGAAGGAAATGGAAGGACTTCGCACCTTCCTCGATATGGCTCATTTGACCAGGGGAGAAGATGTTTTCGCAACAACAGGCGATTGAACTTTGGGAAAGCAACGATCTAATCAGGCTTGGGCTGGAAGCAGATGCAGTCCGTAAGCTTCGGCATTCCTCAGGCATTGTCACCTACACGCTTTCGAGCGACAACGAGGTTGTGGAACATGTCTTCCGCAGCGGCGACACTCTAAAAGACCGGCTCGAAACGCTTGCCCGCCTCTACGAAGATCAGCAGCGAAGCGGCGACATCATCACATTTAGACCTCTGGTGGATCCCGCCGCGACCGGCATCGAGTACTTGAAAACAGTTGCGTTTTCGCGCCTTTGCCTGGATAACGTACCGCATATCCAGGCAAGCTGCGGCTTATTCGGATTGAAGGTCGCGCAATTGAGTTTACGCTTTGGGGCGGATGATTTAGGAGTCGCAGAAGCTGGCGTGAGTGAAGAGGAACTGCGGTGGACTATTCGGGATGCAGGATTCGTTCCGAAACAGCGCGACGCGCTGTTTCGGACGTATTCAATAGCGTAACTTGCTAGCTCTGAGTCTTGGGCGCAGGACGCGAAGCCTTGACGCGCTTCATATCGATCGACTTGTTCGACCAATCTTCGGCTTGCGCGATGTCCGCCTTGGCGGCGTCCGGCGAATCTTCGAGATAGGCCTTCTCGCGCAAAAGAAGATTCATGTACGACATGGCATCTTCATTCTCCTTGTCGTAGTCGAGGCACTTCTTCAAGTCGGCAATGCCATCTTCGATATCCTTTTCGTACTTGGCCTTCAAATCATCCTTGACCTTCGCGTCCTTCAGCGGACCCGAATAATCCCCGGGCAAATGCTCATTGACGCGCTCGGTCTGGATAGGCGCGAATGCCCTTGTCCAGTCGATTACGCCGAGATAATAGTACGCTTCCGAATTCTTCGGATCCACTTCAATGCGGCGCTCATTCCATTTGGCCGCATCCTGCAGGAAGGCCATCTTCTGATCCATGTTTGTTCCCGCACCCTGAGCCGAGTTGAAGGCTAGAGCCGCCATGGAGGCGAGCGCCAGGGAATCCTTCGGATCCTCCTGCAGAACGTTGTTGAATTCCTGCTTGGCAGCGGTGTACATCTTCTGGTTGTCGGGAGTGTCTACGCCGGGAACCCATTGGATGAAATAAGACATCGCGAGGTAAGCCTGAGCGTTGCGGTTTGTCGGATCCAACTGTACTGCCTGCTTGAAGTGCTTGACCGCTTCGGCGTATTTATTGTTCTTGTACGCCTGCACGCCATGGTTCATCTGATCGCGCGACTGCAACTTGGCGCAGCCGGTCGTGAAGACTATCAGTCCGGCGCAGAGCGCGAATGCCAACAGCTTCGATAGTGGTCGCATCTTCGATTCCTCCAAGCTATTGCCCCGCCTCTACCTTGGGCGTCATGAGACCGACTTTATCCAGACCGGCGCCTTTTGCGTCGTCAATCGCACGAGCGACGTAGCGGTAGTCCACATCCGGATCACCCTTTACGAACACGACCTTCGTCGCACGAGTCTTGAAAACATCTTCTAACCGCGACTGGAGATCCGCTTCCTTGATGGGCTGTCCGTTGATCTGCATGCTCGAGTCCTTGGCGACCTCGATCACGACATTTGGATCCTGGTTCGGAGGTGGCGGAGGCATGTTGGGCGGCGGTGGTTGTGGCACCAACGTATCCAATCCGTGCGGCGTCAACGGCGTGATCACCATAAAGATGATCAGAAGCACCAGCAAGACATCAATAAGCGGCGTAACGTTAATATCCGCTTTGGCCCCCCCGGGGCCCCCAACTGAGAATGCCATGGCTATAACCCTTTCGGCCTGAAAATTTAGAGACTCAAACCTTTTCTGTTCTTGTCCTGGACCTCTTCGGTAAGTAACCCGAGTTGGTCCACTCCATCCGTGCGTAACTGATCGATCACGTCTTCAACACTGCCGTAGCGGGCACGGGCATCCGCTTTAATGTAAACCGTTTTGTCACCGGTCCGGGCTGCCTGAAGATCCTTGACCTTGGACGCTATTTGATCCAGCTGGATCATCGCATTACCCGGACTTAGCCAGATCTTGCCATCGCGCGTGATGGCGATGAGAACCGCGTCTTCCTTGTCGGCTTCTTGCATTTTAATCGGATTGCGTGTTTTCACCATGTTGACGTTCGCACCTTTTGTCAACATAGGCGTGATGACCATGAAGATGATCAGCAGCACGAGCATCACATCCACCATGGGGGTGACGTTAATGTCTGAAACAACGGGCGGCGCCTTAGCTAGTTTCATTTCCCTGCTCCTTAGAATTTGTCTCTTCCCGAGAGCCGGCCGGTTGGAGCGAGAGGCCGTGGAAGCCTCTCGCCCGTTCCAATCGATTCAACTCGAGAGAAGTATTCGACCGTCTTAGCGAACCGCGCCCGCAGCCTTCTGCGTGCGCTTCAGGAAGTAGTCAATCAATTCCGAACTGGAGTTCCCCATCTCGACATCGAAAGCTTCAATGCGGTTGGTGAAGTAGTTGAACATCCAGACGGCGGGAATAGCCACGAACAGACCGACGGCGGTCGTGATCAGAGCTTCAGAAATACCGCCAGCGACCGCGCCCAGACCGGTCGACTTCGAAGTCGAAATCGATTTGAACGCGTTCATGATGCCGACAACGGTTCCGAACAGTCCCACGAACGGAGCCGTGGAACCAATGGTTGCCAGGCTGCTGACGCCGCGTTTCAGTTCGGCGTGAACAATGGCTTCGGCGCGTTCCAGAGCGCGGCGCGAGGCTTCGATGTCTTCGCCTGGAATTTCGCTGCTCACCTGGTGAGCTTTGAATTCCTGCAGACCGGCGACGACAACCTTTGCCAGGTGGCTCTTATTGAAACGGTCGGCAATCTTGATCGCTTCGTCGAGCTTGCCTTCACGCAACGCGCCGGCGACTGCCGGAGCAAACGCGCGCGACTGCTTGCGGGCGGCGTTATATGCAATCAGCCGGTCGATCATGACGCCGATCGACCAGGCCGACATGATGAACAAACAAAGGACAACACATTTGGCCATGACGCCCATGTTGCCCCAAACCGAACGAGGGTCGAAACTAATTCCCTCCTGCTCCTGGAATAGCCAGAGTGCCCATACTTGAAGTTGTAAAACCATGCTTGTCTCCTAAGTTGAATCGATATTCAGTTCTATGCTGTCTTACTCTAACTACTGGCTCAAAGTGAAGTTAACGATGATATCAGTGATAACTTGCACTGGTTGACCGTTAAGCAACGTTGGCCGGTACTTCCATTGCAACACCGCATCGCGCGCGGCCGCCACCAGCAGCGGATGCCCACGAACGAGCTGCAAATTTTCGATGTTCCCATCCTTGCTGATGGTTGCGGTGAATTCGACAGTGCCCTGCACGCGGGCTGATTTGGCCAGCGGCGGATACACCGGCTGCACGCGCCGAATCAGGTTCGCTTCCATGACCTGACCGCCAATGCGCTGCGGCCCGACTGGGGCGGCCTTCTTAGGCGGCGGAGGCGGGGGCGGCGGCGGTGCGCCCGGAACGCCACCAATCACTCCACCCAATACACCACCGGCCGCGCCGGCGTCACCAGTGCCGCCAACTACGCCCACATCCGGAGCCGGGGCAGCTTCTTCAATCTTGTTGATGTTTTTGGGGATGACCTTCGGCGCTATCAGTTGGTTAGCAACAAATTGCCGAACCACTGGTTTGACTTGAACCACCTTGGGCGCCGGTGGCGGCGGAGGCGGGGGTGGCGGCGGAGGCGGAGGGGCAACCAGCATGCTCTTAAGCTGTGCGCTGGGCAGCGTCTCCGTGTAAATCAGAGGAATCAGGATGAGAACACCGATGATGCCGATCTGGAGCGTCAAAGAAAGCGCTATCGTCCAGGGCTTCTTTGTCTTTTGAGTTCCGTCTACAAACGTTTGCTCGAACATGATCTCCTCACTTTGCCCGTATGACAGCCGGGCCCCAAACTGTTACTTCACCGTCTTCACTGGTTTTGCTGCCTTCACCGTATTAGCTACATTCCTCGTTCGCGTATCTACTGCCGGACGGCCCCTTCTGCGCCTGCTCTCCGAAAGATTCTGCCAGAACACCAAAATAGGACTCGCGACGAATATAGACGAATACGTGCCGATGATGATACCAACAACTAACGCGAATGAAAATCCATTTAGTACTTGTCCCCCGAATAGAAAGAGGGAGATCGCGGTCAGAAACGTAAGACCCGACGTCAACACCGTTCGGCTTAGCGTCTGATTGATACTCAAATTTACGATGTGCTCGAACGACCCGCGGGTCTGCATCCGCAGGTTCTCGCGGATACGGTCAAAGGTCACAATGGTGTCATTCATCGAATAGCCAACCAAGGTCAACAACGCGGCGATGACGGTAAGGTCGATAGGCTTGTTGAACAACGAGAATAGTCCGATGGTGATGATAGTGTCGTGAAAAACCGCGATTACCGCGGCTACGCCATAAATCCATTCAAAGCGGAATGCGATGTAGACCAGCATTGCCGCCAGCGCGATAAGAACGACGTTGATTGCCTGTTGCCGCAGATCGGCGCCGATCTTTGGCCCCACCACTTCGGCGCTGCGAATGGCAAAGTTTCCTATGAAACACTGTTGCTTAAGCGCGTTCAGCACCTGCGGCGTAACGCCTTGTAGCGACGAAAGCTCGTCCAGGTTGTGGATCAACCCGGAATGTGCCGCCCGATAATCTGTGATCCGCTTGGTCAGCGCCTGCAACTGATCGTCCGATAGCCCCGCGCCTGCTTGCGCCAGCGGGTCACGCAAACGGTCCGCCAGTTCCGTCTGACCGGTATTGTTGATGTCCAGTTTCCCGCCCGCATTCGGATTGAAGGCGGTGTTCAAGGCGTTGACAATGTTGCCGCGCACGCTCTGAATATTCTGGTCGTTGACGCTGGTCCCGGTCGTGATGATCACTTCCTGGGATGTGCCGGCAACTTGCGTGTTGCTGGCCTCCTGCACTTCCACCTCGCCTGAAACGGCACTGCGGAGCGTGGCCCGGATGGCTTCCGTGGATGGCCGCTTGATGAAGTTGACGTCCATGAGCGCTCCGCCGGTAAAGTCTATGCCATACTTCGGGCCGCCCTTGACCAACAGGCTGACAATGCCTGCCACCGTAAGCAGCAAAGACAAGATAATGAATGGCCACTTCTTCCCGAGGAAGTCGTAATTCGTGTTCTTAAATATTTCCATTCCGCTTTAGAAGCCGGCATTCAATACAGATAGACACCGGCGATTAACAAATGTTCCCAATTGACAGCACTTACCGCGGCAAAATCGCCGCACGGGCGCCGTTTAGATACTCAGAGCTCTCACCGGCGTCGGCCGGGAGAGTTCCCAATCGAAGATTGTCTTCGAGACAAACACGGCCGTGAACACGTTCGCGATCAGGCCGATGACCAACGTCACGGCGAAGCCTTTAACCGGACCTGACCCGAACAGAAACAGAATCGCGCACGAGACCACGGTTGTGACGTGCGTGTCGATGATGGTCAACAGCGCCTTGCTGAAGCCGGCGTCTACCGCCGGTATGACGGCCTTCCCCGCCCGCAGTTCCTCTCGAATTCTTTCAAAAATAAGCACATTGCTGTCTACCGCCATACCGATAGTCAGAATGATTCCGGCAATTCCAGGCAGCGTCAGCACCGCGTCGAAATAGCTGAGGCAGGCGATCAGGATAAGCGCATTCAAAATCAAGGCCAAAGTCGCGTTGATGGCCGACTTCTTGTAGTAAACGAGCATGACCACGATCACCGCCAGAACACCCGCTATACCGGCGGCAAAGCCGTTACGGATAGAGTCTGCGCCCAGCGACGCGCCCACCGTATTCTCCTGCTCATACGTGACGGCCGCCGGAAGCGTGCCCGCCCTCAAGTTAAGCGCCAGATCGTGCGCATCCTGCTGGCTGGACGCGCCTTCTATCTCGCCCTGATCGCTGATCTGGCCTTTGATCACGGGCGCTTCCAACACCTTGTTATCCAGCACGATAGCCGCGCGTTGGCCGATATGCGAAGACGTGTAGGCAGAAAAGCGCTTGGCAGCGTCCTGGCTGATGACGAAATTCGTGTTCCAGGCGCCGGACATCTGGCCTTGTTGCTCCCGTGCGTCGCGGATGTCCTGGCCGCGAACAATGGGGCTGCTCGTCACCAGGTAAACGCCACCGCTTCGCATGCTGGCGTCGGTGCTCGGCGATCCAATGAGCTTGGTCCCGGCAGGGAGTACCCCGCCGTTCTGGGCCAGCGCGTCATCGCGGCTCGTGTAGGGACCGCCTTTCACGTCGTACCATTCCAATTTCGCCGCCGTCTGCAAAATCTGTTTCACGCGGCCCGGGTCGTCCACATCGGGCAGCTGCACCAGCAACTCCGAATCGGCATCTTCCCGGCGCTGCTGCACCGTGGCCTCGCTCAACCCGAGCGCATTGATCTTCTTATCCAGCGTGTTTTTAGTTTGGGCAAGGACGTTTTGCCAGAAGGCCAAAGCGTCCGACGGCTTCATCGTCAGTCGGTAATCGGTGCCGTTCACAGGCGTCAGCAGCCACTGCTGGAACTGATCATTTATCAGGCTGCGGAAGGTTCCCGCCTGGGTTGGAGGAACTCCTTTGATCGCAATCGCCGCCTTGGTGGCGTCCGCCAGGCTCTTGGCCTCGTCCACCGTCACATCGGCGAAAGTGACGCCCGCCTTGGCCGCAGCCTGCTTCAACCGCTCGGCGTCGGTACTCGCCTGGGCGTTGAACGCATCCTGCTGTTCCACCCGCACCACCAGATAAGTGCCGCCTCGTAGATCGAGCCCCAGGTGAATGTTCTTGTTCCAGTTCGCCACCAGCTCGTTCTTGCTGCGCGGCAGTCCGATAATCCCGTAAATGCAAACCAGGATCACGACCAGAATGAAGATGAATTTAAAGCGTAGATTTCGTTTCATCGTCTATAATGAATGTACTGCGGACGCTCGACTACTTCTTGGCAGGCTCGTCCGTGCTGACGACGCTGGTCACAGCGCTGCGGGCCACCTGAATCTTTAGATTGTCGGGCTTAATTCGCAGTATAAGGGTATCATCATTAACCGCCACAATGGTCCCAATGATGCCGCCGCTGGTCAGTACCGTCTGGCCGTTCTGAAGCGTTTTGAGCATGTCTTTCTGGTTCTTCTGCTGCCGGCGCATGGGCATAAACACCAGAAAATAGAAAATGGCGATCATCAGCACCACCGGCAGAACGCCGCCCAGCATGGAAGTGCCGGGCGAGGCCGCAGCTTGCAGAAGAATCATTGAGTAAGGCATATTTGTCCTGTTTTTAGCTTAGTTGGAGCGCGGGCGTGCCGGATCAGTGGCGCGAGTCGCCGCTTTCGTCCGCAAGCGAACCCGCCGCGCACGCCTTTAGGTACTTTGGGAACGTTCCACCCAGGATAGCCTGTCGTATCCGGCGCATCGCGTCAAAGTAGTAGCGGATATTGTGCAAACTCGCCAGGGTAGAGAATAGGATCTCCCCGGCCTGATACAGATGCCGCAGGTACGCTTTCGTGAATGTCCGGCAGGTGTAACAGTCGCAAGCTGGGTCTAGCGGTGACTCGTCGTCCAGATATTGGGCCTGCTTGATCATCACTTTGCCCTGTGACGTGAACAGGTACCCGTTGCGCGCATTTCGGGTAGGCAGAACGCAATCCATCATGTCCACGCCCTGCGCCACGTATAGAGGAAGTTCCTCCGGCATTCCGACGCCCATGACGTAGCGCGGCCGGTCTTCGGGCAGTAGCGGCGCGGTAACCGCAACCATCTCCTGGCTGAGGTCGCGCGGTTCTCCAACTGACAATCCGCCAATCGCGTACCCCGGCGCATCCAGATCCAACAGCGCCTCTGTGCAGGCGATGCGCAGGTCCGGATACATCCCTCCTTGAACGATGGGAAAAAGTGCGCAGTCGAGACCCTTTTCACGCTGGCGGTAATGCGCAAACCCCGCCTGCGCCCAACGGACTGTCCGCTCCGTCGATTCCCGTGTCGCTTCATAGCTCGCCGGATACCCCAGGCACTCGTCCAGCACCATCATGATGTCGCTTCCCAGCGCTAGCTGGACATCGACGGTGCTTTGCGGTGTGAAGAGGTGCTGATCTCCATTCAGATGCGAACGGAACAGCACCCCGTCCTCTGTCACTTTCCGCAAGCTGTCGAGGCTGAACACCTGAAATCCGCCCGAGTCGGTGAGAATTGCGCGCGGCCAGGCCATAAACTGATGCAAGCCGCCAAACCGCTCGATGCGCTCATGCCCGGGCCGGAGAAACAGATGATAGGTGTTCGCCAGGATGATCTTGGCATCGAGATCGTTGAGAAGGTCGCGCGGCGTGAGCGCCTTGACCGTACCCTGCGTCCCTACCGGCATGAACACCGGCGTCTCTATTGTGCCGTGGGCTGTGTGAATCAGTCCCGCGCGCGCCCCTGTTTCAGGGCATCTGGCCTGTAATTCGAAGTGGAACGACGGAGTATTCAACGCGATGTCAGTGCTTACCTCGCGAGTCGAATCGGACCAGGATATTCAGCCACAACGGGATCGTTAGTGAGCAATGTGATCCCTTCCACTCGCGCTTGCGCCACAAGAAGCCGATCAAACGGATCTTTATGAATCGGAGGCAGCGCGTCAATCTCAATCGCATGCTCGCCGGCTATCGGCAATTCACGATAACTGTTCTCGATAAGTCGCCGCCTTAAGATGCGTGGATCAACTCGGAACCCGGGACGCTGCAGCGCCCGTTTGATTGCGATCTCCCAGAGGCTGGCCACACTGAACACCAGCTCGTTCTCCAAGTCTTCCAAGGAAGCGCGAACCTCCTGCGATAGGCGCTCCGTTTCTCCTGCCGCCCATATCAGCAGATGAGTGTCAAGAAGCAGCTTCACTCATCGCCCTCAAACAATCCTCGAATCTCGTCCGCGCCCAGAGTGTTGAAGTCGTCTGGCACCTGAATCTCGCCGGCCATGAATCCAATCCGCTTTACTTGTGACTGGTCGGGGGTGTCGAGCGCAACGACCTTCACCATCGGTTGACCGGCCTTCGCTATCAGAAACGACTCACCCTTCGCTGCCTGTTCCACCAATCGCGAAAGTTGAGTCTTTGCTTCATGAATGTTGTACGACCGCATTAGTGTTGAACTTAGTTTATCAGACTTAGTTTGATTGAGTCAAAACTCCGCCACACCCCTACGCCTCAGCGCCAAATAGACCGGCACGCCCAGCAGCACGATCACCAGCCCCGGCCAGGTGCTTGAAGGGCGATACATAAACAAGGCCAGCAAAATAGCCGCCGCTCCCACGATGTACAAAAGCGGAACGAATGGATATCCCAACGTCCGATAAGGCCGTTCGGCATGCGGCTGCGTCTTGCGCAGACGAATAACTCCCGCGATCGTCAGGATGTAGAAGATCAGTGCGGACGAAATCACGTAATCGAGCAAGTTGCTGTACAGGTTGCCGTACTGCTGCGTCGCCGGATTGAACGTGCGCGGCAGGACCAGCGCCGAGGCCCAAATTCCCTGCACCAGCAGCGATCGTCCTGGCACATGCGCCTTATTTAAAGTTCCCGCAGCACGCAGAAAAAGCCCGCTGCGCGCCATCGCATAATAGACGCGCGCACCCGCCAGGATCAGGCTGTTATCGCAGCCGAAGGTTGAGACCATGATCGCGATCGCCATAATTACGCCCCCAAATCCGGGCGCAATGGCGTCCAGCATCGCAGTGGCGACCCGATCGGCCGGCGCATTTTGAATCGCCGACAGCGGCAGTGTCAACAGATAAGCCACGTTCGCCAGCAGATACAGCACAATCACAACCACCGTGCCGATGATCAATGCGCGCGGCAATGTGCGCCTCGGATCCTTCACCTCGCCCGCCGCGAACGTAATGTCATGCCACGAATCTGCGGAAAACAACGACCCCGACTGCGAGACACAGATCGCGATGAACAGCCCGAACGCCGACGCGGCAGTTAACCCGGCAGAGATTGGCGTGAGATTCGTCTGTTCCCAAAAATGACCGAAGTTCGCGTGTACCGCTGCCGCGTTCCGTCCGACGAAAACGCCTAATAGAATCAACCCCAGCAGCGCGCCCGTCTTCGCGACCGTGAATAGGTTCTGCACGATCTTGCCGTAGCGGATTCCCAAGCTGTTCGTCCAGGTCAGCACCGCGATCACGGCAATGGCGACCAGCTGCGTGGTCGAAAGCGAAATCGCGTAGCCGGATGAAATATGTATAGGAGGAATGATGTACCGTTGTTCGGAAATTCCAGACAGTAATATTCCCGCATAGCGAGCGAACGCAACCGCCACCGCCGCAATCGTGCCCGTCTGGATGACTGTGAATAAGGTCCAGCCATACAGGAACCCCCAAAGCGGTGAGAACGCCTCGCGCAAATAGACGTACATGCCGCCCGCTTCGGGAATCATCGAGGCCAGCTCTCCGTAGGAGATCGCGGCGGCAATCGTTAGAACGCCGGTAACCAGCCACGCCACCAGCAACCATCCGCCGCTGCCGAGCACGCGCGACATATCCGCCGGCACGATGAAGATGCCCGAGCCGATCATCGTGCCGATCACGATCATCACCGAGTCAAACATCCCGAGTTCGCGGATGAAACCCGTCGTCTTACCGGCGCGCTCGCTTACGGCGGCTGAAGGATCCATTAAGGCCTACTGTACAAGTAGACAAAAAACGGCTGTGAGCAATCTAAATCAGAACTGCGTGGGTGAGATAGGTGGCGGTAGTAGGGCTTTATTCCTGAGCGGACAATTGCTGGTCGGAATCGCGCCAGGCGCTGATCTTCAGCCGACGGCATACCCAGCAAAGATCTTCTTCATCAGCCAGCTGGGGTCCAGTAAGCGGAATGCAGGGCGCACCACAGACGGCGCACGCCTTTGAGGGAGCCGGCCGCTCCACCTCTACCGATCTTCTTGCCATGTCCAAGATCTCCGGCGAGATGATGGGCTGGACAATCGGCTTCTTTTTCATGTTGATTTCACTATAGAACAAATTGGCGCAGGAACCGCGGGGGCAAAAGTCTCCTGGCAAACCTATGGAATAGTGCCTCCACCCCTTAAGACGTCTCACGCCATCGTATGCTTCTATTTTATGGCGCTTACCGCCTTCCTTTTTCCCGGACAAGGGTCCCAGTACGCCGGCATGGGCAAAGCCTTGGCGAGCCAGTACCCGCAAGCCCGTGAAGTTTTCGAGGAAGCCGACCAGGTATTAAGCTTCTCCCTTTCCCAACTGTGCTTCGAAGGACCCGATGAGGAATTGAAGAAAACCGAACATACGCAGCCGGCTTTACTAGCGGTTTCGGTTGCGGCATACCGCGTTCTTGAATCTCTGAGTTTCCGCCCGTCCGTCGTCGCCGGGCATAGTCTGGGCGAATACTCGGCTCTTGTCGCCGCCGGTTCGCTGCGCTTCGACGACGCTCTGCGGCTGGTACGCAAGCGCGGACTCTACATGCAGGAGGCCGTGCCGCAAGGCGTCGGAGCCATGGCGGCCATCCTGAAACTTCCTGCCGGTAAGTTGGATGAAATCCTGGCGGAGGCGGCGCAAGGCGAGATCGTCACCGCCGCTAATCTCAATTCACCCGACCAGGTGGTCATCGCAGGGCACACGAAAGCCGTTGAGCGCGCCATGGAGCTGGCCAAAGCAGCCGGTGCAAAACGCGCGATCTCGCTGCCGGTCAGCGCGCCTTTCCATTGCCCACTGATGCGCCCAGCCCAGGAAAAACTACGGGCCGAGCTGGATAACACCGAATTCCGCGATCTGCAATTTCCACTCATCAATAATTGGCAAGCCCGCGAAATCACCACCGGTGCCGACGCCCGTCAGGGCCTCTACGAACAAGTGCCCAATCCTGTGCGCTGGACCGATACCATCCGTCACATCGCTCAAAGCGGCGTTCAGAACGTCGTCGAAGTGGGCGCGGGAGCAGTGCTGGTCGGCTTGTGCCGCAACATCGATCCATCGCTGCGCAGTGCGAAATTTGGCGATCCGGCTGATCTGGAAGCGGTGGAGCGCCTGCTCCGCGCCTGATTTCTACAGTCTGGTCGCGATATCCACCAGGTCGCTAAACAGCCCGTAAGCTGTCTGCTCAACCCCGGGATTGATCGAGATGGTGCCGATGGTGCCCATCAGATCGGTATCCAGAAGCAGCATATTCGAAGTGCCGCGGGCCGTTGCGAGCAGGTCGGTTTCGGCCAGAACTTCGGGCCGCACCTGCAGCCGGACAGACTCACCCGCGCGCTCTCCGCTACAGACCAGTTGTACAGTTTTCCCCACAGTCGCCAATCTGGCAGGCTCTTCCGGGTCCATATCTCGCAATCCGCGACGCTCAACCTGCTGGGGCGTCGTTCCCGCGTCCATCAAAACGTTTGCCAGCGCTGCCGCCTTTGCCGCCGCGTCCCAACCGTCGATGTCGTACCAGGGGTCTGCTTCCGCTACACCCATTTCTTGGGCCTGGCGGATTCCTTCCTCCATCGAAAAGCCGCGCCGCATCGCGTCCAGCACCACCTTCGAAGTCGAATTCAGCACCCCTCGGAACCCGGCTATCTTCACGCCCGGCAGATTATTCCGCACATTGCTGAAAATAGGCGTCCCGTCCATCACCGTAGATTCAAATCGAAACTCTACTTGCTGGCGCCGCGCTTCGGCCTGGAGGGCCCTATAAGCGTGCGCAATCGGTCCTTTATTGGCCGTAATTACGTGAATTTGGCGCGCGAAAGCAGCCCGTATATGGGAGATGGCGGGCTCTCCGCTTTCCGGATTAAGGGTGGTAATCTCGATCGCTACTTCGGGCTGAGTTTTGACAAGAAACTCATCTACGGATGCCGCCGCAGGGCCCCATTCCGGCTCTAAGCTCAACCCCGCTCGATTGTAAGTAGTACCGTGGTTAAGCGTGTGCGCCCCGACAATCCGAAACGGATAGCTCGCTCGTTTCGCCTGCAATAATCGCGCAAAGGCTTTCGCTACATGGCCATACCCGAAAAGTGCAATCCGCAATTACTGAGATTAACAACCGCTAGGATCTACTTAAAAAGGTTGACACCAAATGGTACCTTGGTCAGACTTAGATTCGAAGGGGGTTTAACCCATCCGTGAGGCTTCGCTCGTTTATTCTCTTCAGTGTCTTCGCGACATGCGCTATGGCGCAAATGCAGGTTCCCACTGACACCACCGGCGCGTCGCCCGCCCCTGTGTCCATCGCCCCCAACCCGTTAGTCACTCTTGCCAGTGAATTTTTCGAACACGATTATGTCAATGTCTTTGGATACGTGGGCGGCCTGGTCGATACCAACGCTGCTGTCATAGGCGGCTCGGGACAAGGCACTTCGGTTGGAACTGGATTCGATGTGGGCGGTGGCATCAATCTGTTCCATGGGTTCCAAAGCTCCGCCCTCTCACTGAGCTATTCAGGCGGATACAATTGGTACCAATCCAACGGCTATAACAGCGGCACCACTCAGAATCTCGCTCTCAGCTTTTCGAAGCGCATCAGTAGACGTGTAAGCATGAACGTCGGAGTCAGCGGAGGCATTCTCCTGTATGGCACAACCGCATTTGCCAGCGCCGAGACTGCAAATGGCGCAATCATAAGTAATCCGTTCAGTCCCGAAACCAGATTCGCTTCTGTCGGCTTGGGATTCAACTTCATACAAACCCGGCGCCTCAGTTACTCGGTCTTCGGAAGTTTTTTTCTGACTCGCTATAACTATCCGGGATCCATCGGCACAGACTCTGCTTCCGGCGGAGTGTCGGTGAATTACCGGCTTACTGCCCGGACTAGCATCTCGGGCGTGTATTCGCACGGCTATTTCACCTATCAGCGAGGTGCCGGAAGCGACAGCGTAGATCAGGTGGGTGTGAACCTGAACCATACGTTCTCGAATCATTGGAACGCGTCCGTCTATGCCGGTGTCGGCCGGAGCGAAGCCACTGGCACTATTGCGGTCCCGGTCACATTGCTTGTAGGCAATCAGGCAGTAGGTGGATTTTTAATCGGAAGATATAACCAGACCTCTAACTTTCCTTCGTTTTCAGTCTCCGTCTCGCACAATATAAGGAGGTCCGTTTTTGCCATTAGCGCGGGCGAAGGTTTTGCCGGGTCGGGCAACGGTTATTTTCTGGCTTCCAAGAATTACTACATAAACGGGATTTTCTCGTACAGCGTCTTCAAGCAGAACATCAGTATGGGCGGAAGCTTCTACCGGCTCAGCAGCGTCGCGAACACCGTCAGGGCCGCCTATGACGGAGCGGCGTTTAGCGCTTCCTGGGGACACGGCTTGGTCCGCTACGTCGGCTGTTTCCTGCGCTACGATTACATTCACTATGGACCGCTGCTTCCGTTCGCAGGCGCGTCTGACAACAGATTCTCCTTCGGTTTGAACTTCAGCTCGCGCAGCATACCGTTGACGCTCTTCTAATCGGAACCGGCCGCCGCCGCTCAGCACGCGCTGCAGCCGGTCAGCGAAGTTTTCTCCCGATTCCGTTTCCAGGCGCCGCGTCTCAATCGGCAGAATTCGCTCCAGTTCATGCACCAGCCGCAGCAGACTCTTGATATTTGACTCGATGAGCCTGGCGCCGCCCTCAACTTCTGTGCGGGGCAGAAAGCTGCTGTCTACCCCGAAATCGATCCGCAGATCCTCTTGTTCCTCGGGCGCCCGCTCGGTGCCATTGTCAAACTCCGCGCCGAAGCACGAAAGTGTGACATGCGTCGGCTGCAGTTGCCAGTCGCCGTCAAACTGCCACAGGTCCCACCAGCTATCGACAACGTACGCAATATCGGGGCCCTCGTAATCGCGAAAAATCTCCGTCAAGGCGTCAACATCCAACGGACCGTTCAACGGACGTTCCAGCAAAGGCGGCTCCGTTACCGAGATTCCCTGGATCAAGACAGCCGATTGCGGCTGCTCCCGCTGCGAGA
The DNA here is from genome assembly GCA_963758445.1 of Terriglobia bacterium. GTDB lineage: Bacteria > Acidobacteriota > Terriglobia > Bryobacterales > Bryobacteraceae > Bog-105. The sequence continues at coordinate 566,648 of CAVWVR010000012.1, read as the reverse complement.
AAGGAAACGACCGCAATGCCTTTTCGAAAAGCCGCAAGCGCTCGCGGCGGGTCTGGGGGATTAGCCAAATAGACAGGAAGAGTTGATCCGTCACGCTTCTATTATCCGGGCAGGATTGTCTGCTCTTCACTCCAAACACATCCTGCTGTAAATGTTCCGGGGTAGCGTTCCTGCTGCGATACTAAAGGTGTGCTGACCGACCTCGTCCAGATTAAGCGCAATGGCGAGAAGCAGCGCGAAGAAAACCAGCGTTTTCGTGCCTGGATGAAGCGCCACAATTTTGTGGAGCGGCGTTTCAAGGCCATCGCCGAAAACGTCACCGACGCTGTGGATTGTACGCAGTGCGCCAATTGCTGCCGCGTAGCCACAACCCAGATCAATGATCGCGATGCGGAACGTCTCGCCCGCTTCCTGGGCATGAAGCTCTCTGCCTTCCTGAACGAATATACGGAAGATAGCTCGGAAGGCCGCATCTTGAAACGCAATGCCGACGGCTGTGTTTTCCTCGAAAATAATCTCTGTTCCGTCTATGAAGCTCGCCCTCAGACCTGTGAACTATTTCCTCACTTGATCAAAGGCAACGGATCGCTGTTGAGCCGTATGTGGCACATGCCCGATCGCGCCGTCTACTGCCCCATCGTGTATAACACTCTCGAGCAGTTCAAGACGGAAACCGGCTTTTCGAAAAGTGGCTTTTCCAAATGACGGTTGCATTACTCGCCTGTCTATTCGCGGCCGTCGGCTTCGCAGCCTACCAGCTGGCAGAGGCGCGGCGCTGGCGTCAAACAGCGCAGGAAACGCGTCAGCAACAGGAAATGCTGCGCGCCCAACTCGATCAGTCACAGCGAATCGCTATCGAAAAAGAAGCGGAAAGCGCGAAGAATCTTGAGTTGGCTGAAGTGCAGCTCAAGCTTCTAACCAAGACGCAGCAGCAGATTGAAGACCGCTTCAAAGCAATCGCGGCCGACAGCCTGAAAGCCAACAGCCAGCTTTTTCTTGATCGCAGCCGCGACCAGATTCAGCATCTCGTTGAGCCCGTCAATCAGTCGTTGAAGCGCTTTGAAGAACAGGTGCAGGCCATCGAACTGACGCGCGTCGGCGCTTACGAAAGCATCTCAGCCCAGGTGCGCGCGTTGACAGACCTTCAGGAACGCGTCCGCCAATCTACCGATCAGCTTAAGACCGCATTACGCTCCCCGACTCAGCGTGGCCGCTGGGGAGAAATGCAGTTGCGGCGCGTGGTGGAAGCCGCCGGCATGCTGGACTACTGCGATTTCGTCGAACAGAAAACGCTCTTCGGGGAAACGAATCAGCGTCCGGATCTCATTGTTCGTCTGCCCAACCAGTGTGAAATCGTCGTCGATGCGAAGGTCTCGCTCGAAGCTTATCTTCGCTCCGTCGAAGCCCAGACTGAGCCCGAACGCCAGCAATGCCTCAAAGAGCACGCCGCACAGGTCAAGACGCACATCCGCTCGCTCAGCGATAAAGCCTATTGGCAGCGCCTGCCCTGCTCACCGGAGTTCGTAGTCGCCTTTCTGCCGCTTGAATCTCTATTCAGCACGGCGCTTGAGCAGGATCCGGCTCTGCTCGATTTCGGAGCTGAAAAGCGGGTTGTTATCGCCACACCGGTTACGCTCATCACGCTGTTGCTGACCGTTGCCCATGGCTGGCGTCAGCGAGCGTTAGCCGAGAATATCGACAAGATACGCGACACCGGCATCGAACTGTACACGCGCCTTTCAAAGATGAACGATCACTTCGTCAAGCTGGGCGAGGCTATCGGCAAAACTGTCGAGACGTACAACCAGACCGTGGGCTCCATGGAGCGCAATGTTTTGTCTTCAGCACGCAAGTTCCGCGAACTGCGGCCCGCCAGCGCCGAGGACATCAAAGAGCCGATTGAGATAGAAATCACTCCGCGCGTGATCGACTCCGCAAAATGGCTTCGCGGTGATGATACTCAAATCGCCGAAGGATGAATTAGTCAGTTCAGTCTCTCCGTGATCGTGACTGGACTCGCGAGCCGAAAGGTTAACGCCGTCTCGTTTTCCACCACGGCCGTCTTTCCATGCGTCAGAAGCACTGCGCCCGTACCCGCCGCGCCGCCGGCGCCAGCTCCAATCGCAGCGCCTTTGCCGCCGCCCGCGATGCCCCCGATAATCGCGCCCAAAGCCGCTCCGCCCGCGATTTTCGCCGCATCCTGACCCACATTGCTGCCCCCCAGCCGGTTAAACACGCTGGTCTCCACGCGAACCCGCTGGCCATCCGTCGTGTTGATCTCAGTCACAGCCAGGGTTATAGCAGCCACGTTTGCCAGATGACCGGCAGATTGTGAGTTAACAACGCGCCCCAACACCTTTGAACCTCGATCCGCAATGATGAACCCATCCTGAATCACTGGACTAAGCAGCGTCCCGCGAAAGGTATCGCCGGTGTAGTTTTGGTCCGTTGACAACGTCTCTCCTAAACGGATCGACAGCACTGTCCCAGCGCGTAGCGTCACCACATGCGGCTCAGCCGGAGCCGGCATCGGTGCGGCACCATAATTCGGCTGGTCTTGCGCTGCGGGCTGAACGCTTTCAGGCGCACTTTGAACTGGAGCCGGCTCGTTCACCACCGGCGCAGGAGCAGGAGCAGGAGCAGGAATTCAGGGCGGCTCTGTGCAATAACAACTGGCTTTTGAACGGGGTTGCTGCTCGCGATTCTCAGAACCGGTCTGTGCGGCTGTACGCTGACTTTCGGCAACGGCTGAAACTTGGGGCGCTCGGGCGGGGCCGGTTGAGTATCGGTTGCGGGCGCTGGCGGCGGTGTCTCCTGGGGTGGTGTGTCGTTCCCGGCTTCGGGCAACTCTTTAGCCCCGGGCGATGCCGCAGCTGTCACCGGGGCCACGGGCGGATGCCGCAGATCGGCCACGCGTACGTAAATCAAGGCGCTGCCAAGCGCAACCACTAAGCCGCCGACAAAGGCCGCAACCACTTTTATGACATTGGACGTGTCCACAGCGCAATCCCCTTATACACTCAAACGTCGAGTTCCGGTTTCGAGTTTCGCCCCTAGCCAGTTAAAATAGTGTCATTCGGGCTTCCTTGCCCAAAACCCCGCTTTGACAAATCACAACGCCATCCCGGACTTCCCTGCCCAATACGCCATCGGGCCCATCCCTATCCGTCCGGCAACCGTTCTGGCGCCTATGGCCGGGGTGACCGACACGGTTTTCCGGCGCTTGATCCGCAAGCAAGGCGGCTGCGGACTGCTCATGACAGAGTTCACCAGTTCGCATGGCGTGGTAAGCACCCGGCACGCTAAGAAGCGTAACCGGAATTTCCGCTACCTCTATTTTGAACCCGATGAGCATCCCATTGCCTGCCAATTATTTGGCTCCAATCCGGATGTCATGGCTGACGCCGCCAAGGTCTGCGAAGAACGTGGCTTTGACATCGTCGATATCAATTTCGGCTGTCCTGTCAACAAAGTTGTCAAATGCAATGGCGGATCGGGCCTGTTACGCGACTTGCCGCTCGTCGAGCAAATCCTGACCAAGGTTCGCGCAGCCATTTCCATCCCCCTCACGTGCAAATTTCGGGCTGGCTGGAACGACCATGAACTGGTTGCCACGCAAATGGCCAAGCTGGCTGAAGACTGCGGCCTGGCTGCCGTGGCGCTTCATCCGCGCACGCGCGAACAGGGCTACAGCGGCCGCGCGGATTGGTCCCGCATCGCCGAAGTCAAGGCGGCTGTCCGCATTCCGGTCATCGGCAACGGCGACATCGTAACGCCGGAAGATGCCGTCAAAATGCATCGCGAAACCGGTTGCGATGCGGTGATGATTGGACGCACTGCTTCCTGCAATCCCTGGATCTTCGCACAAATCGACAGCTACGTTCGCACCGGTGCGTATCACGTTCCGCCGGATCGTGAGCGCTACCACATCATGCGCACCTATTACCGTATGCTCCACGAGCACGGGGAATCGGACGCAATCGGAAAAATGAAGCAGTTCGCTACTTACTTCACGCATGGCGTGCGAAACGGGGCCAAATTGCGCACCGAAATCTACCGCGCGCAGCAAGTTCTCGACATTCTCGACATCGTCGATGGCTTCTTCACGGACCAGCTTCGCTCGGTTGAACCTGAGTACGCGGGAGTCGCTTGAAACAGGTTCAATTGATCACCGACGGCGCTTGCCTCGGCAATCCCGGCAAGGGCGGCTGGGCGTGCATCCTACGCTATGGCGACCTCAAGCGCGAGTTGTTTGGATGCGAGCCGCACACCACGAATAACCGCATGGAACTCACGGCCGCCATCGAAGGCCTGAAACGCCTGAAAGAAACCTGCGCGGTTGAGGTAATCACCGACTCCGAGTACGTCAAGAATGGCATCACCACTTGGATACACAACTGGAAAAAGAAAAATTGGGTGAAGTCCGACAAGCAGCCGGTTGTGAATAAAGACCTCTGGGTCATTTTAGACTCGCTCGTTTCACAGCATCAGACAAAATGGAAGTGGACTAAGGGCCACGCTTCGCATGAGGACAACAACCGCTGTGACGAGTTGGCTAGTCGTGCTGCTAGCGAACAGATTGCAAGCGAAACCGGCTCTCACACTCTGATCTGATGGCCGGCGAACGCGTTTGCCTCTTTGGCGGAACATTCGATCCCATTCACCAGGCGCACCTGCGCATGGCGGAAGAAGCCTTGAATAAGTTCCATCTGGATCGAGTCGTGTTCATACCCGCCGGGAATCCGCCGCACAAAGATGCGCCCGGCGTCACGCCGTATGATGACCGCCTGGCCATGGTAAGAACCGCTTGCGCAGGAAACCCGCGCTTCGAAGTTTCCGAAATGGAGCGCGGCAGCGAGCGCAGCTATACGGTTAACACACTGACGCGCTTTCGCGATCAGCTTGGGCCGGACGATCAATTGTTTTTTCTGATTGGAGCCGATGCCTTCGACGAACTTGAAACGTGGCACCGTTGGCAGGAGGTGGTTCAGCTAACCAGCTTCATCGTGGTCTCCCGCCCGGGCGCGGACTACCACATCCCAGCGGGCGCACTCGTCTTACAGCTCGACGATATTCAGTTGCCTACCGCGAGCACCACCATCCGGGCGAAGCTTGCCGCGGGCGAATCCACGCCCGAAGTACCCGCCGCAGTGCGCGACTACATCGATGAGCGTGGCCTCTATCGGGCGGTCAACGTTACTTAGCGGCTTTGACGCAGTGTTGCTCGAAGGCTTGCGTCAGAATCTGCGCGATCTCAGGAGCCTGACGGACCTCAATCTGATGCCGATGCAAAACGAACACGGGCTTGCCATCCTGGAAGATCGCCATCGACGGCGAAGACGGCGGAACGCCCGGAAGTAATTCGCGCACGCGCGCAACTGCTTCGAGATCCGCGCCCGCAAAAACGGCCGCAACCTTGTCAGGCCGCACGTCGTGCTGCAACGCCATCCCGACTGCCGGACGCGCTTTGCCCGCCGCGCAGCCGCAGACGGAGTTGGTAATCATCAGCACTGTGCCGGAATCCGCCAACGTTTTGTCTACGTCTGCCGCGGTGCGGGCTTCCGCCACTCCGTACTGCGTAAGATCCTGCCGCATAGCGGCGATTAGTTGTTCTGGGTATCGCATCATTTTTTTTCCTTCGCTATTCGGACGACGCTGCGCCGGTCGTGCCTCTAGGCCGCTGCACCTTCGGGGTCGCCAGATAACCGACGATCTCGTCTTTGTGGACTTCGTTGATCACGATCTCATCCGGTTGTGAGTTGCCGGTGTAGAACTGAATCGGCTCGTTGATGTTGCGATCCTTCTTTTCGACACTCTTGTCATTGGCCGTAATCTGAATCGTGAACTTGTTGTGCTTCGGATCGGCTTTCTTCAGCTCCACCATGACGTCGCCGTAACGTTGTGCCTTCTTCGACTTCGCGAGCTTGATTTCCAAGTAATTGCGCTCACCCAGTTCACGCAGCGCATGCAGCTCTTTTGCATTTGTGGCAATCAGGCTCTCATGATTGTCTAGCTCACCCGTCGCGCGCTTCAGGTTGGCAATCGTGTCTTCCAATTGCGTCTTTGTGTTCGCGACGTCGGTCTTCACCGCTCCCACATCCGTGGACACACTGGCGATTTGCGTATTCGCCGTGTCAGCCGATTGCTTGACCTGCGCGATTGCCTGCTGCTGGGCCGCTTCTTCGCTCGTCACTTTATTCTGCAATTGTTCTACTCGGCGTTGCGCATCGACTTTCGCTTGGCCAACCGCCAAATTCGCTTCACGCCGCGACATCGCCAACTGGCCTTGCACTTCTTCTAAGCGGCGGCTGGAGCGGCGAACTTCTTCACTTGAATCGATCCGGAGGCGCTCCAGGCTGCTGTTAAACACCTGCGTCAGCTTTTCCATTTCCGCCCGGTTCTCGGTCCTGACGTGATCTAGTTGAACGAACAGGAAAATGTTCGAAATTGCCAGGATGACCAGCACTCCGACTAACACTGGCGTCTTCCAGTTCGGACCCGCCGGAGGCGGGATGATGTATGTCGGTTGTTGAGGTGAACTACTCATATCTGTTTCCTTTGCGGTTTGAACACACTGAGCGCAGAGCGCGCCCTATCGATAGCTTTCACGACGTGTCTACCTTCTATTATGTTTCACTCCTGGGACGAATGCTTGCCCGAGCCGAAATCAAGCGTCTCCTGACGCGATATTCCGGGCTCGAAGCAGCGCCGGCAGCGTGCTTCGTAAGCCCCCGCCGCGCCAATCAGGATCAAATCCTCTGATTCCACTAGCCGCTGCGTGTGTTTCGCCGGGGCGCCGCAGCGCATGCAAATCGCTAGCGTTTTCGTAATCGACTCCGCCATTGCCAGCAAGTCGGGCATGGGCGCAAACGGCCGGCCCAGATAATCCGTATCCAATCCCGCAATAATGATTTGCTTACCGCTATCGGCGAGTTGGTTCGCAATCGGCAGCAGGTCGGGGCCGAAGAAATTAGATTCGTCGATCCCAACTACTTGCGTGCGCCAGTCGATCCGCTGAAGAATTTCAGCGGCATCTTTCACCGGCTCCGATTTCATCCGCAGATCGGCATGGCTGACGATCTCATTTTCTGAGTAGCGGACATCGATTGCCGGCTTGAAAACCTGTACTCGCTTCCGTGCGATGGTGGCGCGGCGCAACCGCCGGATCATCTCCTCCGTTTTGCCGGAGAACATCGGACCGCATATCGCTTCTATCCAACCCGCATTCGGGAAAACGACGTCCAACGCTATACGCTCTCCCTTTTTCGATTAACGCGGATGGCGTTCTGGTCCTGAGTGGGTTCACCGTCGCACTCCACCTGCAAGACGGTTGCTAAACCATCTGGAGCAAACGCCGGCAGCCCCAGGAAGCGCACGCGAAACTGTTCCTGTTCGAATCGCACCGGCTGTCCGCTTGCATATAGCTTGGCGGAAAGCACTTTCTGCTGAAGTCCACCGACGGCCAGTGTTTCGCCCGGCCAGAAATACGCATGAATGAACAATGTATTCCCCTGCCGCGTAAACAGCGCGAATTCCGAGCGCTTCATCTGGCAACGATCGGCTCGATGAATGAGCGCGTTGTGTGTATTCATCCAGCGGCCCACCTCTGTCAGGATCTCAATCGACGGCTCGGGGATCGAACCATCGCCTTTCGGCCCGATGTTCAGCAGATAGTTGCCCTGATCGCGCGTACACGTCAGCAGATTGCGAACGACTGTTTTCGGCGACTTCCAATTGTCGTCGGCGCGCTGAAAACCCCAGCTGTCGTTCATCGTCATGCACGATTCCCAAGGCACGTCGTAGGCCTGTATGTGCTGCTCCGGGGTCTGAAAATCTTCGGGAATACCCGATCGATTGTTGATGAGGATGTCCGGCTGCAGCTTGCGAACCATGCGGTTCATCTCCACAGATTCCCAGCCTTCCGCTGTCAAAGGCCAGTTCACGTCGTACCAGAGCACGTCCACTTTTCCGTAATTCGTACAGAGCTCCCGCACTTGCCCGTGAATGTAATCGACAAATCTCCTCCGTGCCGCTTCGTCGGTTTTGCAACGTGCTCCGTCGGGATGATGCCAATCCATCAATGAGTAATAAAATCCGAAGCGCATGCCTTCCGCTCGCGCGGCTTCCACGTACTCAGCAACCAGATCGCGGCCGGCAGCTTGCTTCGGCGCGCAATAGTCGGTCAGCTTGGTATCGAAAAGGCAAAAGCCTTCATGGTGCTTGGTGGTCATCACCATGTACTTCATCCCGGCGGTTTTCGCCAACTTCGCCCACGCCCGCGCCGCATGCGGTTGCGGATTGAATTGCTTGGCAAGCTGCTGGTACTCGGCAACTGGAATGCCTTCCTCTTCCATCGCCCACTCGTGCCGTCCCAAGACGCTATATAAACCGAAGTGGATGAACATGCCGAAGCGTGCTTCGTGCCACCATTCCATCCGGCGATTGCGATCTTCAACCGTCGATGTCGTGGGACCTAGATTCGCCGGCGGCGCGGAAGTCTGACCGCTCGCTCGAAGGGGAAACAGCGCCGCGGCGGCGCCCGCATTTGCCAACAGATTACGGCGTGAAAGATTCGAAGTCATCATGTCGCGTGCAACACAGTTGTATCACTTCCCGGGCGCGCCATACTGAGGAAACCAGGTGTCTTTCGCAACCGTTTTTCCACACCGGCTGATTAAGCCGGAGTCGATGGACCACGTTCCGCCGGATGAGGCGCGGCCCATTCTCGCCGATCTGATTCGCATCAACCAGAGCTTCGGCGGCCACTCGGTTATTCGCAAAATTATCAGCCGTGTAGCACGCCCTGCGGATTCGTTTTCACTGCTGGATATTGGCGCTGCCTCCGGCGATACAGCGCGATTGATACGCGACGATTACCCGCTTTCCACCGTCGTCAGCTTCGACTACAACGAAACGAACCTATGCGCGGCGCCACAGCCCAAAATCATCGGCAACGCGTTCCAGCTTCCGTTCGCACCACGCAGCTTCGACTATGTACTGTGCTCATTATTCCTGCATCACTTCCAAGATGAGCAGGTAGTGGAACTGCTCCGCGGCTTTCATGCGGCTGCCAGGAAAGCCATTCTTGTTTGCGATCTGGAGCGGAGCATCTTCCCGTACTTGTTCTTGCCCGCTTCCAAGCTTTTTTTCGGCTGGCAGCGAATCACCGTGGACGATGGAATGATCTCAGTTCGGGCCTCCTTTAAGAAGCACGAACTCACGCAGCTAGCACGTCTCGCAGGAATCGAAAATTGTGAGTTGAACGTGTACCGGCCCGCTTTTCGGATGTCGCTCATTGGCCGTAAATAAAGAAAGGAAAGTCCGGTGGGTACTCGGAGGAAGATACCCACCGGGGGCGCAGACAGCGTGTGCAAGAGTGCGCCAACTCGACGATCAACGCGGCCTAAGCGCACACATCGATCAGATTCGGATACATTACGCGAAAGCGTAACATCGGGTACTGTTGACCAGCACCCTACTCCATATTACGTGCTTTTAATACCGTTCGCACCTCTTACTCCATAGTTTTTTGGTGTACCAGTACTTTCCCACTGAACAGGTTCAGCAGGACTAATCAAAATCCAGTAGCCGACCACGCTGGCGAGCATTGCTAACACGACTAAACCGAACGCGGGGATGAACGAGTGGGTCATCTTGAGCGTGACACCCGCCAGGAAATTCGCCACGACACCTGCAAAATTACCGAAGCAGTTCTGAAATCCAGTCCACTTGGCGGCTGCTTCGACTCCCGACAGACGTTGCGTCAATGCCCAATGGTTGGAAGAAAATCCGCCCATGCAGGCAAGCGACAGGAAAAAGAAGATCTGAAAGAGCGTCGGTTCCCGTACCAGGACGGCGGGGATGAGGAAGGCGCAGCAGCCCAGCAAGCCACAACAGATGAACGTTTGCCGCACTCGCCCCGGATGGTAGCCGCGGCGAATAAAGGCGTCTGCCAGCAGGCCCAGCACCATGGATGCGCCCGCCACAGCCCAAAACGGCAAGGAGGCGAGCAGGGCAAGGCGGTCGCCGGTTATGTGCCGGTCTGTTTCGAAATAGTAGGGAATCCAATTCAGCAGAAAGAACCAGGAATAGTTGGCGCCAAACAAACCCAGCACCGTGCCCCAGAAAGCGCGTCTCTGCACAAGCTGTGCGTAAGTAGGCGACCAGGTATGTATACGGGCGCCTTCATCGACATTCAGCCGCGGCGTTAACAAGCACCAGGGAATCAACCACAGCGCGCTGGCAATCGCAATCACGATGAACATGCCGCGCCATGTGAACTGGTTGAGCAGCTTCACGCCCAGCATCACGCCCAGCGCCGGTCCAATCTTCGATCCCGCATCGATCAGCGCGTTAGCCGTGCCACGGAGACTCTCCGGAAAAACGGCCGCAATAATCTTCGAATAAGCCGGATACGCGACCGACTCGCCCGCTCCCAACACGAGCCGCAAGCAGAGCATCATCCCGAAGCTGTTCACGAGTCCTGTCAGCCCGGTAGCTGTCGACCAGATCAGAAAGCCCGCCGCATACAACCAGTTCACGTTCCAACGATCTATGGCCGGCCCGGCAAGCAGTTGCATCAGCGCATACGTGAGCGAAAAACTACCGAGGAGAATGCCGAGTTGCTGCTGATTAAAGTGAAGTTCCGTCTCAAGACTTTTAGCCGCGACTCCGAGATTGCCGCGGTCCGCATAGTTAATGCAGACAGAAATGACAAGCAGGGCGAGCGCGGTCCAGTGCAGCAGACGAGGTTTTCGTTCGGCGGTCTCCACCGAAGGAGACTGTATCAGAGAGGCGCCATCTGTTTAGTTGTTAACCTAAAATTTCCATGCAGCTCGAGAAAGTATATGAGCCTCAGCGCTTTGAGCCGCACTGGGCTCAGTGGTGGATCGAATCGCGCATCTACGAGGTCGATGCCCAAAAAGCCCTGCCAGGCCGCACGTTTTCCCTAGTTATTCCGCCGCCGAACGTCACCGGTTCCCTGCACATCGGGCACATGCTGGATCACACCATCATGGATGTCGCGGTGCGCTGGCATCGCATGCAGGGCGAAACGACGCTTTGGCTTCCCGGTACCGATCACGCCAGCATTGCCACGCAAATGGTAGTCGAGCGTCAACTCGCTGCTGAAGGTTTAACACGCCAACAGCTTGGGCGCGAAGAATTCCTGCGCCGCGCCTGGCAGTGGAAAGAAGAATACGGCGGGCGCATCAACACGCAGATCCGTCGCGAAGGCGCCAGCGTTGACTGGTCGCGCGAACGCTTCACCATGGACCCCGGGCTGTCGCGCGCGGTGCGCGAAACGTTCGTCCGGCTCTGGGAACGTGGCCTGATTTATCGCGGCGAATACATGGTCAATTGGTGCCCTCGTTGCCAAACGGCCATCTCGGACATTGAGACCCTGCATGAGGCGGTCGAAGGGAATTTGTGGCACATCCGTTATAAGGTGAGTGGGTCGGATGAGACGCTGACTGTTGCCACCACTCGCCCCGAGACGATGTTGGGCGATACCGCGCTAGTCGTTCACCCGGAAGACAAGCGCTATCTTCACCTCCACGGCAAGACCGCGACTCTGCCCATTATGGGACGCGAGATCCCGATCATCGCCGATCCCTTAGCGGATCCAGCGTTCGGCACCGGCGTCGTGAAAGTGACTCCGGCACATGATCTGAACGATTTTGAAGTCGGGAAAAAGCACAGCCTTCCGTTTGTCAAGGTCATCGGCGAAGACGCGCGCATGACAAGCGCCGCCGGGCAGTACGCGGGAATCGATCGCTTTGAAGCACGCAAACGCATTGTCGCGGCGCTGGAGCAATCGGGCGAGCTAGTCAAAGTCGAGCCCTACACGGTCAACATCGCCAAGTGCGATCGTTGCAAGACCATCATTGAGCCGCTGATTTCCATGCAGTGGTTCATGCGCATGAAGCCTCTGGCCGCCAAGGGAATGGAAGCGGTTCGCAGCGGGCGAATTCGCTTTGTCCCCGATGATCGCGAGCCGGTTTTCTTCCAGTGGATGGAAAATATCCGCGACTGGTGCATCTCGCGGCAGCTCTGGTGGGGACATCGCATTCCCGCGTGGCATTGCCGTAATTGCCAGCAGACGACTGTCGCGCGCGAAACGCCGGCGCTCTGTCCCAATTGTCATTCCACCGAAGTCGAGCAAGACTCGGATGTCCTGGATACCTGGTTTAGTTCGGGGCTGTGGCCTTTTTCCACTCTCGGCTGGCCGGACGATACCGAAGACCTTCGCACGTTCTACCCGACCTCGCTGCTGATCACCGGCTTCGACATTCTCTTCCTTTGGGTGTCGCGCATGATCATGCTCGGACTCGAATGCACGGGCGATGTGCCTTTCCGCGTAGTGCATATGCATGGCCTCGTGCTTGATCCGACGCGCAAGAAGATGTCAAAGACCAAAGGCAACGTGGTCGATCCGCTGGATCTCATCGACCAATATGGAACCGACGCGTCTCGCATCGCCCTGCTCATTTCTGCCGCGACCGGTGGAGATATCGCGCTGAAGACAGATCGTCTTGAGTCGTCCCGCGCCTTCGCCAACAAGCTCTGGAACGCGTCACGACTGCTTTTCATGAACATGGAGCGCTCCGGCATCACGCAGTGGACTGGTGACCAGCCGGCCAATTCGTCTTCTGCAGAGGACGCCTGGATCGAAGAGCGCTTTAACGCTTGCGCCGCAACGGTGGATGCGGCTCTCCAGGTTCATCGCTACCATGAAGCCGCGCAGGCGCTCTGGGATTTTGTGTGGAAAGAGTTCTGCGATTGGTATCTGGAAGTAAAAAAGCTGCGTTTCGATTCCTACGCGCTTTCCGTGTATGAGCGCATGCTCCGGCTGCTGCATCCGTTCATGCCGTTCGTGACAGAAGAACTTTGGCAGCGGCTCATGAGCATGTCGGCGGCGGAACATCCTAAATCGATATCGTTGGCGCCGTATCCTAAGCCGTCCAGCGTTGCCATCGACGAGCGGAACGTCAAGGAGTTTCAGCGCATCAGGAGCATCGTCACCAATGCGCGCGAAATGCGCGCCGACAACAAAATCGATCCCAAGCTCGAATTATCATCCACGCTTCAGTTGCGAGATAGCCTGCTGGCGGATGCGGACCTCAGCGTGGTTGAGAACCTCGCGAAGCTGAAAGTGCAGCAGGTGCTGATGCGCAATGAGTCTGATGCCGCGGTGCCTTTTACGATCGCCATGGCGTTCGAATCCGGACCGAACGGCGCATCTCGTTCGAGATTAGAGAAAGACAACGCGCGTCTGGAGAATGCCATCCAGAATCAATCGCGTCAACTCAACGACGAGACATTCGTCAAGAAAGCGCCTGCGCACGTGATTGCGAGCATGCGCGCCAAGCTTGCCGAGTATGAGGCGCAGCTCAAGAAAAATCGCGAGCTGCTCGATAACCTCTAATAGATTGCCGCTCGACATAGAACAAATTCGACGCTCGCGGCCACAGAACCCGATCTTCTATTACCCGACGATCGGGTCGACGATGATCGAGGCGAGTTCTCTCGCGATTTCGGGCGCACAGCATGGAACGGTCGTGCTGGCCGATGAGCAGACATCCGGAATGGGACGCTTAGGCCGTTCCTGGGTGTCGAGCGCCGGTGTCGGCATCTATTGTTCGGTTCTGCTACGGCTAGATCTCGCACCTGGCAGTTTGCCGATTGCGAGTCTAGTGCTTGGGCTGGCGACCGCGGAGGCGATTCAGAAAGCCACACAATTGATTTGCGATCTGCGCTGGCCGAATGACGTGTTGATTGGGGAGCGCAAAGTCGCCGGCATATTGACGCACTTGACGGAAGGCTGCATCATTGCCGGGATCGGGATCAACGCGAACCAGACGTCGTTTCCGGCAGAGCTGCGGACGCCGGCAACTTCGCTTCGCATCGAGAGCGGCGGGAAGGAACAATCTCGTGAGGGCGTGATTGTTCAATTGCTGGAATCGATCGATGCGTTTTGCAGCACCCTGGAAACAGCGGGGCCTGAGAGCATTCTGCGCGCTTTTGCGTCCGCATCCAGTTACGTATTGCAGCGTCGAGTTGTGATTGAAGACACCGGCGAAAAAGGAGTAACCGCGGGGTTGGACAAGAATGGATTCCTGCTGGTGAATCTTGACCGCGGGAAGCTGGAGCGCGTAGCTGCGGGCGGAGTTCGGCCGGATGTCTGAAGTGGAGTCGAACGATGCCGATTGGCCCAGCAACTACTTCAACTACTTCACGGAAATAGAAGATCACTTCCAACGCGCCCGTGGAACCGGCCTGTTTTTGCTTTCGCCGTTGGATTGGGCGCTGATCGAAAACTGGAAGAACAGCGGGATTCCGCTCGAAGCGGTTCTCAAAGGCATTGACGATGCTTTTGAGAAGTGGCGGGCGCGGAAATCAAAGCGGCGGACGATCAATTCAGTGGCGTATTGTACGCAAGCCGTTAGCGAAGCGGCGCAGCGTGCGCCCCAATCGCGAACTGCAGCCGCAAGCGCCTCCGCACCATTTACGGCTGAGGAAATTCAATCCTATCTGCTGCGCGCAGCAGACCAGATTGCGCCCGCATTTGACGATATTGCCGAGACGCTTAAGACGCTGGCTGCTGATGCGGAGAACTTCGTACACAAGCTGGAAGAACTGGAACAGCGCCTCACTGCGATGGAAGAAAAGCTGGTCGCCGGTGTTCGGATGGCGCAGAGCGACGAAGATCTGTTCGCGTTAAGGCAATCTTTAAACAAAGAATTGAGTCCCTATCGCGGGAAAATGACGGCCGAACAGATAGCGCTGCTGGAGCGGCGCTATCTGGATTCGGCGTTGCTGGAACGCGCCAACTTGCCGCGCCTCAGCCTGTTCTATCTAACAGGATCGTAAAAGCCCTCAGGCTAAAAGTAAAGTTTGATCCCAAGCTGAATCGTGCGGGCCGTTGATGCCGAAAGCACGCGCCCAAAGTTCGATGAGTTAATGCTTCCCGTCACGCTGGTGGCCGAGAACTGGGTGTGGTTGAAGACGTTGTATGCCTCTGCCCGGAGTTCCAGAAATCGACGTTCGCTGGACGTGAAGTAGACGCGCTTCGTCAGGTCGAGATCGGTGTTGTTGATGCCCGGGCCATGTAAGTTATTGCGTCCTTCATTGCCGATAGTTCCGAATGGCTCCAGTGCAAAAGCGTTCGGATTGAAGTAGTAGTACGGCAGTGATGCCTTATTGGCGGGGTTCTTAGTCAAATTGACAAGCGATGATGTCCGGGGATCGTAGGTCTGCGGTGTGCCGAGTGCGTTCGGAACGTCCCAGCACGCGTAGTACGAGTAGGAATCGCAGCTCAACGAGCGGTAGGCGCCCGAATCCGCAATGAGGATCGGGAAGCCCGCCTGCAGCGTAGTGATACCAGCGAAGTGCCAACCGTCGAGCGTCGTCCGCACCAGGGCGTTGTTCCAGAACCGGCTAACGTGCGGCAACTCGTAGTCGTAGCTGACCACCAATCTTTGGCGCGCGTCGAAAGAAGAATCGCCTTTGTTCGCGGCGAAGTTGAACGGGTCGATGCCGCGGGCTGAAGTCAACCCGGAGTTCTCGAAACCCGAGGTGTCGTCAATAGAGTGGCTATACGTGTAAGACGCCTGGAACGCCAACCCATGGCTTAACCGCTTTTGCAAGCTGACCTGTAAGGAGTTGTAGCTGGAGACGCCATCGGTTGCCTGCGTGCCCACTGATGCGAAGATGTTGCCCGGGGCGTACAAGGCATGCGATGGATATTTCACATGTTGCGTTGACCGGGACGTGATGCACGCCGGAGTTGCAGCACAAGCAGCTTCACCCGCGGGCGATATCGGGTTGCCTTCGTACTCCATCTCCAGATGGCGCCCAAGCGCGCCAACGTATCCGATTTGTAGCAGCATCGCTACGGGCAGCTCACGCTGAATGTTGAAGTTGTAGTTGATGGAGTACGGCGGCCGGAAATCGGGATTGATGGTGTTGATCGTGAGCGGTTCATAGGGCGCAAAATTCACCGCGGATCCCTTGGTTGCGGGCGTGAACGGAAACTTGTTGGGAATGCTTTGTCCGGTGGCAATGTCCTGGAAAGGATTCGCGAAAGACGGACTCCCGCCGATATCGCCGATACCGCTCGAACTAAGCGAGAACGGCACGGCCCCCAGGTTCTGAAGCGTCAGCTCCTCCTCGACACGGTTGTAGTAAAGACCTATTCCGCCGCGAACAACGAAGTTCTTGGCGCCGTTGGCGTTCGATCCCGGAGTCCACGCAAAACCAAAGCGCGGACCGAAGTCTTTCCAGAAGGTGTTATAGCCGGAGCCGGTGCAGGAGTTGTCGCCCGGGAAAAGAAGCCCCAACGGCGCAGTGGGAAACACGCTGGACTGCTGACCGGGCCGGAAGCAATTGAAGGCCTCGCCTCCGAAATGCAGATTCTGCAATGGTGTATCCGCTTGCCACGCCACGCCGAAGTTCAGGGTGAGATTGTCTTTCGCTTTCCAACTATCCTGAGCGTACGCATAGCTCTCGTAGGTGCGGGCAACAATTACGCTGCCGCTGCCTTGCGAGTAAGTATCCGGTATGCCAAGAAGATAATCGGCAAGAGGATCTCCAGTGCTGTACTTGCCGCTCCCGCCGAATGTGAAGTAGCCGTTGTTCCTGCCGTAGAAAGGATTGGCGACGTCGTAGCGCTTGCCGTCGAAGCCGAACTTCAGCGTATGGTTTCCCACCACCTTGGAGAGGTTGTCTGCGATCTCGCGCGTCTGATCGATGCGCGGTTGCGGACCGTTGGTGCTGAAACCAAGGGAGAAGTAGCCGGTGACGTCGATTCTTGGAGCTCCGGCTGCGGCCGCGTTTTGCGGATTGATGGCAAAGCCCAGCGAAGACGGCTGCACAACCTGCTGAGGTTCAACCGTTTGAAGATTTAACCGTACATAGGAAATGCGAAGTTCGTTCAGCGTAGTGGGACTGAACGTGTGCATGTAATCGGCGCTGAATGTCTTTGATGCCGACACGCTCTCGTCGCCGAATCCGGGCAAGGTGGAACCGGTGAACGGCAGAGTTTCCATGCTGGGTGTGGTTTGGATGAAGCCGGTCACCCACAGCGAATTCGACTGGTTAAAGTTGTGATCCAGCCGGAAAATTCCCTGGTCCGTCTGCCCGATCACAATCGGGTTGAACGAATAGATACCGCCCGGCGAGTTCGGCAGCGGGACATAAGTATTGAGGAGCTTGAGCGCGATCGGATTGAAATCTGCCGACGGAATGGTATTGCCTGAAAATATCGTGCGGTAGGGTGTCCCTGCAGGATAGGTCCCGCCATTCGAGCCCACCAGCGTAAACGGCGACAAGGCAGTAGCAGGCGCGCTCGCAAGGTCCGTGAAGATGCCGTTGCGCTGCGCTGCCGATGGAACCGGCACTTGACCGCCAGATTCCGGCTGCCGATAGCGCGTGCCTTGGTAGGAGAGGAAGAAGAATGTGTGATCTTTCCAAATTGGACCGCCAATGGTGCCGCCAAACTGGTTTTGGTGATAGACGGGTTTGGTCGGCTGATAGATGGTTCGGCCGTCCAGGAAAGTATCGCGATAGAACTCGAACGCTGATCCATGAAACGAATTTGTGCCGCTTTTGATAATCGCGTTGAGCGTCGCTCCAGAGTTGCGGCCGTATTCCGCATTCATCGTGCTGTCGATGAGATTGAACTCCGCGATCGCATCCGGACTTGGAATTATCAAAGGCGTGTTGAGCGGAATATCATTTGAGTCGGCGCCGTTGATGAGAAATGCATTCTGTTGCGACTCGCTGCCGTTGGTGGCATAGTTGCTCCCGAAGCGATCGCTGGAGGCGACTACGCCCGGTGCTAGCTGCTGCAGTTGCACCCAGTTTCGACCGTTCAACGGGAGGTCAACGATGGTTTGGGCTTGGATCACTGTGCTGAGCTGCGTGGTAGTGGTCTCCACCTGCACGGCATTCGCTTCCACTTGAACCGACTCGCTTACCTGTCCCACTTGCAAAGAGACCGGCAGGCTATAAACCTGGTCCAGAACCAGAGTGATTCCCTTTACGGTGGAACTCTTGAACCCTGCCTTGGTGACAGTGACGTCATAGGTGCCGACAGACAACTGCAAGAACTCGTAAGTTCCATCGCTCCGCGACGGAACCGTGGCTGATATTTTTGTCTGACTGTTGGTCGCTGAAATGTTGGCATCCGGCACTACGGCGCCGGTGCTGTCGGTTACGGTACCGCGAATGGTAGCGGTAAGTTGTTGGGCCATGGTCGCCGGTTCGAACAGGGAGACGATCACAGCTACGAAGGCGAAAACGGCAAGTCGTGTAAGGGTCATTGTGGGTTCCTTTCGACCACCGCTACGTGGGGTGTTTCCCCTCCCTTGCATGCGTATTACCAGAGAAGCAATGGTACTAACTCGTTGAATTTAGAGGCAATTTGCCGCGAATCAAGCAGACAAAATACGAATTCTCGTAATTTCTGGTTAGAGAAATACCAGGTACTGAAGAAAATAGCGTGGCCTCCGAGAGACCACGCCAGGTTGATGCCGGTTGAAATACCGGCTAGAAATCGACGCGCAGGCCCAACTCAATCCAACGGGCAGAGTTGGTGCGATTAGGAGGTGTATAGGTACTGGTTATAACGCCGAACGTCGCCGGGCTGGTGAAGCTTAACGTCGGGTTGGCGAAATTCTCGTGGTTGAAGATGTTGAAGAAGTCAGCCGAAAGTCCGACTTTGAGCTTTTCGCCAATATTCGTGTTCTTTCCGAGCCGCGTATCCAGGTTCCAGAACGGCAGTCCGAACATTGGATTCGCGCTGCCGGTGCGACCGTCCGAGGCAAGCTGGATGTAGCGGAAGCCGCAATAAGCGGCACCGGGGTTTGTGAAAATATCCTGACCAGTGCCCCCTGTTAGCGCTGACGCGACGGTACCGTTGAAGACGGCATCCGTACAGGTGGAAGACCCTACCTGACGGTTCAGGCCGGTAGCGGGAGTGGGCCCCGTCGGCACCATGTAATCGGTTCCGCCGATGACGGAAGTTCCGCCACCCCAGACCTGGCTGCCCTCCGTGACCTTGATCGGCACTCCGGTCCAGGCCGAGAAGATGCCTGACGTGTACCAGCCGCCGATGATGTGATTGACGAAGGAGTTGCCGTGGAAGGCATGCCCCTCGCCCGCCGGAATGTCGTATTGGTAAATGATGTTCACGACATGGTGCCGGTCGTAACTGGAAGGACCGTATTGGACGCTGGGATGGAAGCTGTTGGAGTAGAAGCCGGCGTTGTTCTGGTTCGAAAGGCCGTCGTCCAGGGCGTTCGAATAGGTGTAATTTGCGGTAACTGTCAGGCCATGCGACATGCGCTTGTTGAATGTCAGGACGGCGGCATTGTAGTTCGAGTAGCCGATATAGGTCCGCAGGAACTCGACCTGGGCCTGATCGCTGTCGTAGGCTTGCAGTCCGAGCCCGCGCCGGTATGCGTCCAGGTTGAGGAACAGGTTGCCCACGTTGCCGTTAATGAAATTCGAAGAGTTCTTCGAAACGACGTAAGCCGTAGCGCTAGCTGCGCCCTTGGCAGCGGCAAGTCCGGGGAACTGATTCTCGAACCACGGTTCGACGGGGGCGGCCTGGCCGGAGCGCAGCGCACCCGCAACCGCATCGTAAGCTTGCGCGAAGGATTGTTTCGAACTGCTGTCTACGAACATGTAAGGCGCCGAATTCACGTTTACGGCTTGGGGCAGATCGCGCGCCATTCGGCCGATGTAGGCAGCTTCCATAATGATCCCGCCGGGAAGCTCGCGCTGGAAGCTGAAATCGAAGTTGTAGCTGCGCCCGGTTTTTGCGTTGGGGTCCACCTGAAACGACAGCGTTTCGGCACCTACGGCTGGGATAACCGGGGAAGTTACCGCGGTTGCGGTAGGCAGCGGAAGCGTACCGTCAATGCCAGCGCGGAAGCTGGAAAGCGCATAATTGGAGCTGCCCGGAGTGCATCCCGGACCGCCGGCGCCAGTGGCATTGCATTGCGGAGCGGCGACAATCGCATTCTGGTCGAAGCCGATGCCAAGCATCGGAATCTCGACGCTCTGCACTTGGTTTCGCCCGATCGTACACCATTGCGAAGCCGCCGCGGATAACGGACTTCTTGTCGCCCAGAAATTTGCTAAGGAGTCCGCTGCCGGAGAAGGAAGGATTCCAGGCGGCCGCGATGCGCGGGGCAAGGTCGCCATAATCCACGTTGTAGATGGGGAGATGAGAAGCTCCTACGGTGGCGAACCCGAAGGTAGGATTATCAATCTGCCCCTGCAGGGCCGCGGCCTGTTTCTGCTGTATGAAAGACCCGGTGACCGGCTGGTTGGTGGCGGCATTGATCATCACCGTCTGCAGATTGTGTTGTTCAGTCGGTGAGGTCTGCCATCCGTAGGAAAGGCCGTAGTAGAGTGTCAAATCGGGCTTGATACGCCATGAATCCTGCGCGTAAAAGTAAGGAGCCCATTGATTCGTAACATCGCGTAAAGGCGTGCCGAACGGCTGAGGCTGCAAATTCTGATTTCGAACAGCGAGGACGCTGACGTTGTCTACGAGGCCCAGTAGTGACGCGTAGTAACGGTCCCAGTTTGTGGCCTGACTGGAAGGGAGACAATTCGCGGTTACGGTGGAGCTGCAAGGCAGCGGCCGATTGGCCTGGGTGAACGAAGTCAAGTAGGTTTGATCGCCGTCGATCTGGGCAACCAGAGAGGTGATGGAACCGAAAACTTTGTCGGCCCGAGCGTGAGTGAATGGAAGCTCATTCAACTGACCGCCGAACTGGATTTGATGTTTGCCCCAGATCTTGGTGACGTCGTCGTCGAGTTGGCGATCTTGCAGCCATTGCGCCTGGAAGCGAGCGCGCTGGGTATCCATATCGATGGGTGAATCGATAAAGCTGCTGACACCGCTTCCCACGAGTAGCGCGATAGGACCAGCGGCGCTTTGGGATCCGGCAATGTTGAGAGTGCCGGCGGCCTGGGTAGGCGTGGTCGCGTTGAATTGCGACGTATCGCGGACCCATCCGATGCGCGCCACGTTCAGCCAAGTGGGCGAAATCTGATACGTGAGTTGTGCGGACGCCACCAGCGAACGTTCCGGGTTAGTCTCAGCGGAACTGGGCTTGCCGTTCAGAATGGACACGTCCCCGGTTGCAAGCTGATCGATCCGGTAATAGGTAAAGCTGGTGTTCAACGTCAACTTGTCGCTGAACACGTGATCGAGCCGCGTGACACCGTAATCGGTCTTAATGGGCGTCGGAAAGTTGACGAAATAGCCGCTAGTGTTCAGACCATCGCCCACGCCCTGGAGGTTTGGCAGTGGCATGTCTGCAAATTGGGCCGCAACGGAGGGATCCATTCCAATCCCGCGCGGATCGCAAGGCGAGTTGCCGGTCGCGCCGCAAACGGCAGCGTTGTTGATGTTGAAACTCTCAACCCCGTTGGGGCCCTGGACCTTGATAATCCCTTGCCGCAAACTCAGTGTTGGCACGGTGCGGTTGGTCTGAAAGACGCTTTGGAAACGCCTGGCTTCGTAATTCGAAAAGAAGAATGTCTTGTCTTTTTGAATCGGGCCGCCGATGCGTCCGCCGAATCGGTTGTCGTGAATGGCGGCTTTCTTTTGGCCGGCGCGATTGTTGTCCCAGGTATTCGAATTCAGGTCGGTGTTTTGGAAGTACTCGTAAAGCGCGCCATGGAACTGGTTAGTGCCACGACGGCCAATAAGGCTCACCTGCGCCCCCGATCCGCGCGTCAAAGAAGCGGTGGGGTTCGCCACCGTCTCGCGAAACTCTTCCACGCTATCGGCCGGTGTAGGAATGGACGTTCCGGTGGCGACCAGGTTTTGGGTGATGTCAATGCCGTCCAGCGTGACAGTGTTCTGGTCGTCAATTGCGCCGGACGCGCGCATCGTCAAACCATTGCCGCCGGCGACCACGCCCGGCTGCAAGTTCATCAACTCGGTTGCATTGCGCTGCAGAGTCGGGAGGCGGAGAATGCTTTCGGTGGAGACGACATTGCCGATCTGCGCGTCTTGCGTTTGCAATTGAGCCGCGGCCTGGGCGGTTACTTCCACGACTTGGTTTTGCGCACCCACTTCAAGGTGGATAGCCACGGTGGAGCTCTTGTTCACCTCAACGGCCAATTTTTCGACGGTGCTGGTACGGAAACCAGTGGCCGTGACAGTCACTTTGTAATCGCCCGGCGGGACGTTTCCAAAGGTGTATTCGCCGGCGTTGTTGGATGTAGCAGTTAGTGCAGCGTTGGTACCGGCGTTCAAGAGTTGAACGCTAGCGTTGGGCACAGCCGCGCCGCTCGGGTCGGTTACAGTTCCAATGACTGCGCCCGAAGTGGCGTTCTGTGCAAGTAAAAGGCTTTGGGCTACGAGGCCAATAAAGAGAAGACACAGCAGACGATAGCACCCGTGAGTGCTTCTGAGACTTCATGTTTTACCCCTTGGAAAGTAGTAGAAGAAAGTACTTGAAATACTAGCACCCTAGTCCTAATGCATGTCAATAGGGTTTCAGAACTTTCCTGGCTCGGAAAAACGCAGATCCTGCTTAGCCAACGGGCGGGTTAGCAACCCGCTGCCGGTTAGGCAACCGGCCCCACAGCGCCACAGACGGGAGCTTCGAGTGAATTTGAAAAATCGAACCCATTTTTCTCGGCGGCGTAGAGCTTGGCATAGTTTTCGGCGATGGATGGAGGAAGGTAGCCCGCATCAAGAGCAGCGAAATACTCTTCGTCGGAAGAAAAGGCCTGGTCTTTAGCGGCGGCGACAGGATCCTGAGAGGATTTGCGGTTGGCCCGGAGCTGTTCGAGTTCTTTGAGCGCCTTGGCGCGTTTGCGGTCGATGCGGGATTCCTGAATGTGGAAGTTGCGGAGCTCCTTTTGATAGGTAAGGTGAGTTTGGAGCATGATCATGCTGTTGCGAGTGACTTGCGGTTCGTTGGCGAACATTTCGGTGAACTGGCGCTCGCCATGGAGGTAGAGAGCGTATTCCAAGTCTTGGATGCGGCGCAGGCGCCAGTGGCAATCGACGATGATCTGGGCAAGTTCGGCTTCGATGGCACCTTCGGGCTGGAGGTCGTCTCTCCAGGCGGCGAGGAACGTGGCGTATTCTTCTACGTCGTCGGTTGGCAACAGGACGGTGCGGCCGGTTAGCGCGGATTTAACGGCGTTTTTCGAGGATCTTTCGCGGCCGGAATCCGTGCGGGGGCCGGTTGAGAGTTGGGCGTTGGCTCGGTTGGCAGCGAGTTGGGCCGGGGAGATGGGGGAGTAGTCGGGACTCTACGGGCAGACCGCTTGCTTGCGCGCGCGGCTCGGTAGTTTTGGTCGCGGTTTCGGGTGATGGCTGGGCGACGGGTTTGGGGTTGTGCCAGCGACTACGGTTCTTTTTCGACATTCGTTTTGCTCCTTGGGGAATGAAAAAGGCTCGCGAAGAGGATGATCCTCTCGCGAGCCTGACAAAACGTAGCACACGAAAGGGGGAAAACGAACTCCGGAAAGGGATTTTGGCTTATAAGCCTCAGATAGCAAGGAGGAAACTTTTTCTGCTAGTTCTGTGAACCCGGTTTGAGGATGGGGTGTTTTATGGTTGCTTTTCTCCGGAGAGAATGGGGTGTCGTGGCTTGAGGTAGGTTTTGGGGCGGGTTCAGGAATCAAAAGGAACGATGGTGGATTAGACGGACAATGTGGAAGATGAGGATGCTTCGAATGTGGTGGAGTGAACCCCTAACGTGAGACAGACGAGTTTTGAGACGGTTACCGTTCGCTGGTTTTTCCTAGACGAGCGGGTAGTGTCAACTATTTTGTGTAAACGTGCGGTTTGGGGGTGTCGGGTTCTGAGTCTCGTTCCCGCCGGAGCCGCCCGTCGCAGGATAGGTTTGGCGGAACGGCGCGGAGCGGTCAAGGGCGCGCCTGGTTTGTGGCGCGGCGCAGCGAACCCTTGACAGCGAGCACGGTTCTGCTTGCGAGGCCACCTCGACGGGCGGGTTGGCGGGAGCGAGAGGTTCCTGCTGGTGAGTTCAGAGCAGATCTAGGCGCGTTCAAGGGCCGGCATGCGCTCGGGCCATAAGATCTGAAAGCGGTTCAACGCCTCGCGCCAGCCCTGTACAGATGTCCATTTGTTGGTGCTGTGCTGAAGCAGCATATCAACGTAGGCCGCGGATGCATATTGAACTCCGCGATCCGAATGATGAATCAGACCTGGCGCAGGCTGTCGTGATTCAATCGCGTTCTTTAATGCCGTGAGCGCGAGGTCCGTTGTGAGCTTTGGCCCCAGGTTCCAGCCCACGATCTTGCGCGAAAACGTATCCATGACAACCGCCACGAACACGTCCACACATCCCAGACGTACGTATGTAATGTCAGCCACCCAGAGTTGGTTCGCCGCCGCCGGAGTGAGTCAACGAGCCACATTGACCGCAACATCGAAGTCATGCTTACTGTTGCTTGTCTCTGGAACGAAACGGCGTTTGCGAATAGCCAGCAGATTGTCCTGTCGCAGCAGGCGCGCCACTCGCTTATGGTTGACTTCCCACCCCTGCGCCCGCAAGGCATGGGTGAGGCGACGATAACCGTATTGTCGGTTCGCGAGCGCTGACCGCTGAATGGCATCACGAAGCCGCGACTCTTCTTCGTCAGCATCGGGTTTGGGCACGCAATACCGGTAATAGCCGGCGCGGCTCACCGCCGCCATTGTGCACATCCGTTCGATTGTCATTTCGCCTTGCTGTCCGTCTACTTGCCGGATTTGCTGGTAGACGGCATCCCGGAAGTCTGTGTGCGCTTCCGGGAATTTTCCTCGATGCGCAGCAAGGCACCTTTGAAAAAATCAAGATCCAACGCTTGTCGCGCGACCAAGCGTTCCAGTTCAGCGATGCGCCGCCGTTGGCGCTCCTCTTTCTTCTCCTCAATCTGAGCCGCGGTCCTGGGGCTTGGCATCGGGACGCGACCGAGAGCTTCATCTCGCCATCGGTACATTTGCGCACGACTCACCTGCAATTCATGCACGAGCGCGCTGACGTCCTTACACGTCTTCAGCCGCTCCAACGCGGCTTGTCGAAATGCGTCGTCGAATTTTCGAGGACGCCCTATTTTCTTCTTCTGCTGATCCTGCTGAGACTCGGGGGCCACCTTTTACCTCCATTCTGTCTCCTTTCTCGTGTCTCAGCCGTGGGGTTCACTCCACCTTCCCTGCGGAGCCGTTTGTCCCAAAAGTTGATATTAAAAGCAAACGCGAAGAGATGGTTTCGCACCTCTTCGCCTTTTGGACAGGCAAGCTACCCGTTGGAAGGGTTCGGCTTTTTAACGTTTGCTTTTATTTTCCGCCCAAGGCTTACGCCTATCTGCGGGGTGCGTGCATCCGACTTTCGGCTTGCGCCGGGGCAACGTGCTTCCCTTCGCAAAGAGTAACACGTTTCTTGGGGTTAAAGTTAGTGCGGAGCGCAGGGGAAGGCGTCTTCGTAAGCAACAAGGAGGGCAACTTCTATTTGAAGACGATCGCCAAAATATTCACCCGGAACCACCCCGCCTTTGCTTGCCCGTTCCTTCGCTATCCATGCATCCAGAACTGCTTTCGGATCGGGTTCGTAAGAACCTGCGAAACAGAATAACGGATCGCGTTTACTATTCACTAATTCTTTGTTTGCAACAAGGAGGCCCACGCCTATTGCGGCGATCCAATTCCTCCATTGAGGGTCCGCTTGCTTTCTCATATAAGATCCGACCGTCATGTCCCCGAAAACCGGGGCTTCCTGTGTCGATTGATCCTGAGCCTTTTGCTTCGTTGTCTCGACTGTTGTCGGCGTCCCGTGGCCACATCCAGCACACGAGCAAAGGAATAGTAGCGTCAAAGGCACGTTTATGCGTATCGTTACGACCAACAAACTCTATGGAAGAGAATACCTTGCCTTTGCCATGGCGCTGACGCGTCAGCGGTCGATGTTCCCGGGCAACTTTCGGAAGCTCTTAAAAAGGTCTAGATTTTGGGACTGCGCTTTTCCCTGCGCTCAATACTTTTGCGTATGCTTTGGTGTACGTGGTGCAACAGCCAATCATTCGCTACCTCAAAAACTTCAAACACCACGTTAAAAACTCCCTTGGTAAATTTCAGCGGCTTCTCTCGCGGCGCTCGTACTCCCGGATGAACATAGTTTCGCAACTTTCGAAGCTCATGAACGAAACCAGCAACGTCTGTTCTTTTCCCCCACACGACAACTTTCCGTGGTGGGAACCATTCAAGCTCAGAGGCGATGTTGATGAGTTCGACGTACTTAAAATCCAAAGCCCTGTTTCTCTTTCGTTGAAACCCTCGCTTTAGCTTTTTCTGGTAGACGGCAGTTTTCTTCACATCTTCCGGGTAAAGACAGCACATAGCTTGCAAAAGCCCTTCTAAGGCAGCCGCCTGCATGACACATGCAGCTAGATAAGCTTTCCCCTGTAAGCATTTCCCAGCTTCAAGGTGGTAGAGCCTTGCAGTTTTCTGTAGTCGCTCCGACATGTACATGTGGCTTAGCGTAACGGACCATTCGTTGTTTCACAAAGGGTCAAATTTGAGACGGTGCAAAAAGGTAAGTTTCGGGGCTGGCTCTTATGTGCCGATTGGAAGGCGTGAGAGACTTTCAAACCTATCCGCTTTAGTGGCCCTGCTTTTGGCCGGTGATTGCTGCCCCATGGAACTCAGCAGCGCGTACAATCGCGGATGAAGGGTCAACACACAATGACGCAGCAGCGAAAAGAGCATTATGATCGCCAGATACCGGAGCACGCACGAGCAGCGGATGCCGTTCACGAGTTCATCAACAGTCATCCCGAAGGGGTAACGGTCAATCAGTTGACGCATCGGTACAAGATGGACCTGAGTTCTACGTTGGCTGCAATCGATTTGCTTTTCACGGAGTGGATTAAAGAAGATCCGATCACCCACGTCGATCGCGCGGCGCTTGAAAGCGTTCGCAAGGTCGGCCATGGTTCCTGTCGAACTGACTATTCCCGAGTGGCCTTACTACTCGGTGAACTTTTTCACGTTGGCGCGATTGGTTGCGAGTTGCGTTTGCAGATAGACATGGTAGTCCTCCTGCTTTCCGCTCGATTTTGGGGGTATGAGCGAGCGCGGAGTAGTGGAGTGGAGGGTGGGGCATTTTCGGGTACTTTTCTTGTGGGTGTCGTGGCGTTAGGTGGTTTTGGGGCGGGTTCAGGAATTGAGGGAACCATGCGTTAGACGGACAATGTGAAGATGAGGACGAAGATGGTGTATCTGTGAATCGATCAAAGGGTTTGGTCGCTGACTTCACGCCATTGCGAGCTAACCCGGTCCTCACCAAATTTCGTGCCGCTCTTACCGAGATGTACGGGGTGCGGCTGGAACGTGTTGTCTTGTTTGGTTCGCGAGCGCGAGGCGAAGCTCGCCCGGATTCCGATTACGATGTAGCGGTTTTTCTGAACGGCATGAATGGTTCATCCGACCGTTGGGCTGAACTCCACAAGCTGGCAGCGCTGCGGGTGAAGTTCATTGATGAAACCGGCGTCTTCTTTGACGCAAAACCCTATCCTGCTGGCGCGTACCGCGAGCGATCCCCGCTCATGCACGAGATCCGGCGCGAGGGGCTGGATCTGTGACCCCGGAAGCCGCAAGATTTTTGCAGAACGCGGATAACCACCTTGAACGCGGCCAGACCATGGTCGCTGCCGGTCTCAACTACGATGCAGGCCGCGCCTGTTATCTTGCTGCATTTCACGCTGCGCAAGCCGTCATCTTCCACCATAGCGGCAAGGTGGTCAGAACGCACAAGGGCGTTAACATTGAATTCCTCCGCCTCACCAAGGACGATCCAGCTTTTACGCCGGACCAGCGCGGCTTCCTTTCCCAAGCCTACGATTTCAAAGCCGTCGCGGATTACGACACCGGACTCATTGCCGAGGTTTCATCCCAAGAGGCCATCGATGCCATGGGCGTTGCCCGCAACTTTGTTGCTACCGTCCGCCGTGTGCTGACATCGCAGCTGGCAAAGTGACGTTCCCAAAAGAGTCCTTCACGCACTAGATCTAGCAGCAGGTGGCTTTTGGCGCCTCAATGCGACGGGTAGTCGATAGTGTCTCGTACGCACGGCAAATCGCTACGCGCGTTCCAGCAGGCGGAGCTTGACCCCGGCGTCTAGCTTCGCTCGACGGCGACCCACACAACGGCGTCACCTGGTCTCAAAACCGAGCTTGAGCAACTTTGCCCGAAAGCTACGTTAGATTACAGTAATTTATAGGTCGAGTATCCGCGATAACAACTTGCACTCGTCAGAGTCCCAAGCGTTCAAGGGCCTTCGTTTCACGCCGGAAATCCTCGATGTTGTACTCGATCCAGACATCGTGGGCTTTCAGGAATCCGTCAAGCTCATAGCGGCTCTGAATTCCCAGTAGCCGCCGCAACTCCGCTTTTGATATGCGCTCGTTTCTATATTCCTCTAGAGCAAATGCTTCGAGCGCGCGGCGCGACAGATCGACACCCGCAGCCCCTAGGCGGTTAGCCAGATCGTCCGGTATCTCCACGGTCAGATTCATGGGCCCCTATTGCACAGGTTAACGTGGTGCGCTTTGTTCGCGCAGGCTGCGCCGCGCTTATTTCAGATTGTCTTCGAAAAACTTGGTGGTCTCTTCAAGCAATTGCCGCCGCTCCGGCCCGCTCACGCCGTGTGACTTCTGCGGGAAAACGAGCATGTAGAACTGCTTGTTCGCTTTTTCTAACGCATCGGCCATCTGCACAGAATTCTGGAAATGCACATTGTCGTCCTCGAAGTTGTGAACGATCAGCAGCTTGGATGCCAGATTTGCGGCGGTAGTGGTGGGCGAACTGGTTTTGTAGCCTTTTTCATTCTCGTCCGGCAGACCCATGTAGCGTTCCGTGTAGATGCTGTCGTAGTTCTGCCAATTTGTGACCGGTGCGCCTGCAATTCCAGCCTTCATCAGGCCGGGCGCATTCGTCAGCGTGTAAAGCGTCATGTACCCGCCGTAGCTCCAGCCGTACATGCCTAACCGGTCCGGATCGACGAACCCCATCTTGATCAACTGCTGGATGCCGGCTTTCTGATCTTCGAGTTCGTAGTGCCCCAGGTTGTGATAGGTGACCGACTCGAATTTGTGCCCTCGGCCGCTGGAGCCGCGATTGTCGAGTTGCCAAATGACGAAGCCTTTGTGGGCTAGAACCTGGTCCCAGGAAAGGCCCTGCCAGGTGTCATGGATCGACTGGATGCCGGGACCACCGTAGATCATGACGATCGCCGGATATTTCTTGTCAGGCTGAAAACCCGCAGGTTTGATCAGCCGCGCATACAGCGGCGTGCCATCCGATGCCTTCACCTGGACAATTTCGGTGGGCAGAATGTCGTACTCGTCGGAATCCGTGGTATCGGGCTTGCGGTAAACGCGCACTTCCGTGCCATCGCCCTTGTACAGCGTCGTTCGCGGTAAAGCGCTGAAGCTGCTAAACCGGTCGCTGTAATAGGCGCACGTTGGAGACATCGAGACAGAATGCATGCCCGCTGCCTGGCTGAGCTTGCGTTTACCCGCGCCGTCGAGCCCCACGACATATAGCTGGATCTGCAGCGGGCTTTCTTCATTGGAGAGATAGAAGACGCGTCCATTTTCTTCATCTACCTGGGCGATGCTGTTGACTTCCCAGTCGCC
The DNA here is from genome assembly GCA_963758445.1 of Terriglobia bacterium. GTDB lineage: Bacteria > Acidobacteriota > Terriglobia > Bryobacterales > Bryobacteraceae > Bog-105. The sequence continues at coordinate 536,966 of CAVWVR010000012.1, read as the reverse complement.
GCTGGTGAGTTGCTTCTGCATTGTGCCGTCGGCGCCATAGAGATAGATATGGCGGAAGCCGCTGCGCTCGCTGGTCCAAAGAAAGCGCTTTCCGTCGCTTAGAAACTCCGGCTCGCCCACGACGTTGATCCAGTAAGGATCCTCCTCATGAATGACGGCGTGCGACTTACCGGTCTCCGTGTCGGCAAGGAGCAGGTCCAGCTTGTTCTGAATGCGTGGCAGCTTCTCGACCGCAATCTGCCGGCTGTCAGGCAGCCAATCGACGCGCGCAAACAGAAACCCACGCGAGTCACCCAGGTCCATCCAGCGCGTTTCGCCGCCAGTCGCGGCTACGATCCCCACATGCACGTCCGCATTCGGATCTCCGGGCTGCGGAAAACGTTCGGGCTCCAGAACTCCATGGCGACCGAGCAGCGAAACCTCCGGAAAGACCGGCTCCTGGCTGACGTCGAACTGCATATAGGCAATCGAGCGCGAATCCGGAGACCACCAATAGGCGGTATCGAGATCCAGTTCTTCCGGATACACCCAGTCCAACTCGCCGTTGAGCAGCGTGTCCGTACCGTTCCTGGTCAGTTGCGTGACCTTCTTGCTGCTGACGTCCAGAACGAAAAGATCCGACTTGAGCCGGAAGGCAACCGACTTGTTATCGGGCGAAAGCTTAGGATCACGCTCCACCTCAGCGGTCTTCGTAAGCTGGTCGAAACTGCCATTTGCGAGGTTGACGATAAAGAGATCACCGCCGGCAGAGACGAGCAAGCGCTGATTGTCAGAGAACCACTGAATGTCGCTCTCGCCGACGCGGCGATTCGTCCAGTCAAAGACGGGCGACGGCGGGGTGCGTTCAGCCGCTTTCTCCAGTTTGTCCAGCACGATGATGTCGCGCTGCTTGCCGCTGGGCACGTCGTAGAGAAACAAGGTGCCTTGGTTATTTCCGATGAATTGGGTTCCATTGGGAGCCCACGTGACGGGACCAGCAGCACGCCGACCCGCGCCAGGATGCATGAGCGCGTCAATGGTGACGGGCTTCTTTGCACCCCACGCGCAGGGCGATGCGACAACAATAAACAGGACCAGGAGCTTGGTTCTTAGCAGTCTCAAGCTCTCAGTGTAGCCGCCGATTTCCGTTGTCTACGGGCGCGCGGGCTGGGCAGCCGGCAGAGGCTTGCGGGGCAACATCTCGGGACGATTGGCGGTGTCGTAGACCAGCGAAGCAATCACGGCGGAAGATTGCATCATGTCACTGGCCTGAATGCGGTCATAGACATCCATATTCGAGTGGTGAGTGCGGGTCTCGTAATCCATGGGGTCTTGAATGAACTGGAAGCCGGGAATACCCACGGCATCGAACGACAAGTGGTCTGTCCCACCGGTGTTGCGAATGGTGATGGTTGACACGCCGAGGTCTTTGAACGGCGCCAGCCACGCTTCAAAGATCGGCCGCATCATGTCGTTGCCTTGCAGATAGACGCCGCGAATCTTGCCGGTTCCGTTATCCAAATTGAAATAGCCCGAAATTTTCGAATGCTCGGAAGTGAGCTTCATCGTCGCCGGATCGCCAAAGTGCTCCTTTACGTAGGCGCGCGAGCCAAGCAGTCCTTCTTCTTCGCCACCCCAAAGCGCAATGCGAACCGTTCGGTCCAGCGGCAGGTTGACAGCTTTGAGAATGCGCGCGGCCTCAATCATTACCGCGCTGCCGGCGCCGTTATCGGTCGCGCCCGTGCCGCCGTGCCAGGAATCGAAGTGTCCACCCAGCATTACAATTTCGTCTTTGTGCTTGCCGGTGCCGGGAATTTCGCCGGTGATGTTGAATGAGTTGGGATCGTCGTTGAAGAACTCGTTCTGAATGTTAAATTCCAGCTTCACCGGGATGTTGTGCTGAATCAGGCGCGCGATTCGGTTGTACTGTTCCGGCATCATTGCGACGCCCGCAACACCTGTCGGCTGCTTAGGATCGTATGACCCGCCGGAAGCTGCAAATATGGTTCCGCCCGAACCGTTCGTACTCTCGGTTAGAGTCAGAAGCACTCCTTCCTCCTTATAGAACTGGGCCAGCTTGGCCTGGAAGCGCAGGCGTTCTTCGCGCGACATCGGTTGTTGCCCAGGTTGTCCCGGGCGCCCTTGCCGATAGGCGCCGTAGCCGCCATTCCGTCCAGGTTCAGGAGCTTCCGCTTCTTCCGCCAGTTCAGCGTCTGTGTAGCGATGCGCTTCGGCAGTAGTTGGGAAGGGCAGATCCCGCGGCTCCGCCGTCAGCACGATTTTGTCCTTCAACTTGCCTTTGTACTTCTCCATGTCGGCTTCGGTACGAATGGAAGCGATCACCGGTTCGCCAGTCACTGAGCCGTTCGTTCCCTCCGTCCAGGCAAGCGGAATGCCGACCAGCGCAGAGAATCGCGGATCGACCATGTGGGCTTCGAAATACTTGCATTGCCAGCCCTTGCCGAAGGGGCCCCACTTTTCTTCTTTGACGTTCGTCAGGCCAGATTCCCGCAGCCGCTGCACCGCCCAATCGCCCGCAGCCTTGTAATTAGGCGACCCGGTCAGCCGCGGCCCGTAGACATCCGCGATGTAAAACATGGTGTCCATCACCTTCGAGTTGTTGAAGGCTTCGGACTTGATGCGATTCACGGCCGCCAGATCGACCTTCTCCTCCGCGAGCAACAACAGAGGTAGAGCGACGACGGATGCCAGACAAATGGTACGGGTTCTCTTGGACAACATAGGTGCTTGTCTAATAACGAGAATTCCCACTAAAAAGTTACGAATTGCAGCGCTAGCGCTACAAAGTAGGGTCTGAACGCCCTATCCTGTTGCAAAAACGACACACCACCGCGCGTCTATGTGCAATAGAATCAGCCAATTACTGAGCTCGGATCTCACTCGTCTGTTATGCTTGACGCTTCACGATGTACCACGAAGCTACCATCCGCCGTCCGGTTGAAATAGCGGGAATTGGGCTGCATCATGGCGCGCCTGTTCATCTGCGGATTCGTCCGGCGCCCCCGGCCACCGGAATCGTCTTCATCCGCACCGACCTGGACAATACGCAAGTCCCCGCCAGTTGGGAATACGTGGAGCGAGTAAGCTACGCGACCAGCTTGATGCATCCGAAAGGCATCCTGATCTCGACCACCGAGCATCTGCTGAGCGTGCTGTTCAGCATGGGCATCGACAACGCCTATGTCGAGCTGGACAATCTGGAATTGCCTATTCTGGACGGAAGCGGGTTGCCGTTTGTGCAATTGCTGCAGAAGGCGGGCATCCAGGAGTCGCGGCGGGCGCGCCGGTATATGCGGATACTCAAGCCCGTCAGCGTAGAATCTAACGGCAAGCGTGTTTCGATCTTGCCGGCGGAACGTTTCCAGCTGCGCTGCCATAACTTTTTCAATCACCCAATGGTGGGCGAGCAGAACCTGGAACTGGACGTAACTCCCGAAACTTACGCGCGAGAGATCGCGCCGGCGCGGACCTTTGGCTTCGAATATGAATTGGATCAGATGCGGGACATGGGTCTGATTCGAGGCGCTTCGCTTGAGAATGCCGTTTGTTTCACCCGCGGCGGCGTGGCGAATCCCGACGGTCTCCGTTTTCCCGACGAATGCTGCCGGCATAAGGCGCTGGATCTTATAGGGGATCTGGCGCTTATCGGCCGCCCGATTCTGGGGCTCGTCATCGCGGAAAAGGCGGGTCACGCCATGCATGTCGCACTCGTAAACCAATTGATTTCCGATTCTTCGCTTTACGAAATTGTCACACTGGATCGCGCCGCGGCGTGAACGGATGCTCCTGCGTAGGATTGGATTCTGCGTCCGTTACTGAAGCAGGTTGAACTTCGCTAGACTCTGCTTGATCGTTGAGGGGTCAAGACGCACTTTTTCGTTCAGCAGTTGAAGATAAGCCCCGCGAAGGTCATCCAGTTCCCTGCGTCGGTAAAGAATCTCGAGGATGCCGATGCAACCGATCACCGAGAGGCCTTCAGCTACGGCATAGCGTCGCCCTTTCCGTTCATCCATCAAGACGATCAGGGCCTCGATTTCCTTGGCTAGCAAGATTGAACTCATTTCTCCACGGCCAAGGCCAGTCATCTTTATCGCATGGGTGAGCGCCTGTGTGTCCTGCAGTGGTACGACTTCGATCCATTCTGCCTGCCCAACCTGGCTGGCGCCGGGTAGTCCCGCACCGGCGATCACCACCTCGTTATGAACTTCTCTGGAAATTGAAACGGACGGATAGAGCCTTCGCAGAAGGTGCAGACGGTCGATGCGCGCCAAAGCGATGAGCGGCGAAGAGTCGGAGACGACTTTCACATTCTCAGTCGTTCAGACGTGCGTCTATCCTCGTCAAGGTCGGCGAGACCATAATGCAAAGGCACTTCGTGTTCAGCCGCAAACTCGATGAACGCTTCAAGAGGAATTTGGCAAAGCTCGGCAGCTCGCCCCAGTGAAATCTGATCTTCACGAAATAGTTCCAACGCGATTAGCTTGGCCGCTTCCTGTGAAACATCCCCGCGATCAAGGCGTGCAACCGCAACAAGATCGGCGGGAAGTTGAACGTTCACGGAAGCCATATCTCAAGCTACGTCGAATAGAGCGGATGCGCAAGTTATCTGGCGCTTAATATCGCGCCGTGGTATCGGTGCGTCGCCATTCTTGGGCATCCGTAGAGTTGGGAGTCCACTTGTACACTGCTTATTGCGATATATTCCGAATCTAATCACTGTCCTTCGCTTGATTGCGGCGCCGATAGCGGCGTGGCTTTTAGCCGGATCACATTATCGCGGGGCTCTCGGGGTGGTGATGGTGGCAGGATTGACGGACTGGTTCGACGGATTTGCAGCACGTCAGCTACATGCGAGCGGTAAATCGGGCATTATCCTCGATCCGCTCGCGGACAAAGTTCTTCTGGTCATCCTTTTTGTGCAGCTCGCTCTCAGTCATTTGATTCCTTTATGGATGCTGCTGCTGGCGCTTATGCGCGACCTCCTGATCGTTATGGGCGCTCTGGTGATTCGGATTTTTCGTCACGTACACAAATTTCTCCCCTCGACACTCGGGAAGGTCAGCACCTTCTTTCAAATCATGCTGGTGCTGATGGTGCTGCTGGACGCGGCCTTCCCGTATCGGATTTTGTACGTCCTGCGCATGACGGCCCTGGTGTTGAGCGCGCTGTTTACTGCCCTGAGCGGAATAGATTACATCCGCAAGGGAATACAGCTGGCGCGGCAGCCTTTGGGCAATTAAGTCGAAACCGTCATTGACGGGGTTAAGGGGCGGGAGTAGCCTGAAGACATGGCACCGAGCGTGGACGTTTATCAGGCTTCGCGTCTATACGCTCGCGCAGGCTGGATCGCCCTCGCGGGCACCCTCGTTTGCGTCCTGTGCGGCCTGCGAGCGCCGCTTTCCCTCATTCCGGGGGCGCTTTGCACGGTAACGGCGGTAGCGCTTTTCTGGCTCAGTTCGCGTCCGGAGATCCGCATGAGCGAAAATCAGATAAATATAGGCGAACGCGCGATTGCGTGGCGTGAAATTCGCGAAATCAACAGCAGTAAATTCCGATCGCCGCTGGTTCTTTCACTTAAACTGACAAACTCACGACGGAAACTGCTGATTTTTCCGGGCGAACCCGTTCGTATCGCACACTTAATTGCGCAGTTGCGCAAGAATGCGCATCTGGCTACCTTCGACGGGGTCGCGTATCGCGATTTCTGGACCTGGGCGAGCTTGACTGGTCTGCCGGGCGACACTCCTGTTCTGGAGCAGCCTGTGAAGATGTTAAGTAATGAAGAAGAAGACGAAATTGAGCGCATGTACCAGACGCTGCGGACGGCCGGCCGTCTGGATGCTCACGCCGATTCCAGCACTACATCCCATGAGGATTAGCGCTGCCTAATTTCCCTAAGCCTCGGCGCAAACGGCGGGGCTGCTTCGGGTGCCTCCTTTTCGTGCTACTGCTGCTAGCGGCGGGCATTCTCTCCTGGAAGGCGATATTCATCGCATTGGGCAATGACTTAATAGAAGATGATGGCGTGCAGAAGGCACAAGCCGCAGTCGTGCTGGGCGGGGATGCGAATGGAGTCCGGATTTTGAAGGCGGCTCAATTAGCGCAGGCCGGATATATCCCCTACATCTTGGTAGATAGTCCGAAGACTCTGACTGGAGGCGAGGCCGATGAAGCTATTCCGTATGCCGAGAGCCGTGGATTTCCAGCCACATTGTTTCGCCCGGTTCCTTTTCCGAAAAACGTGAATTCTACGCGGTCCGAAGCTGACTTCGTCGGCAAGAAGTTAAAGGCAGAAGGTGTCCGTAAGATCCTGCTAGTCACCAGCAATTTCCATACCCATCGTGCCGCCTATCTGTTTCGGAAAGAAAATCCCGGCCTAATCGTAATCGCCATTCCCGCCGCCGATCCAGATTTCATTCCGAATTCCTGGTGGACCTATCGCGACGGACAGAAGACCTTCGTAATGGAGTGGATGAAGACCGTCGCCACGTACTTAGGAATTTAGGATGGGGAAGTCACTCTCAACCTTGTGGCCCTATCTGCGCCGGTACCGCGGCGGGATGGCGCTAGGCATTGGCGCGTTGCTCATCAAAGACGTACTGGCAGTAATGCAGCCGCTGGTTATCAAGAACGGCGTGGATTCGCTAACGCACGGATTCCAGGTGCGGGTTGTTGTGGAACTGGCGGGCCTGCTGATCGGGCTTTCGCTGATCAAGGGCGTGTTCCAGTACTGGATGCGCGTCATTATCATCGGCATCTCGCGCGACATTGAATTCGATCTGCGCAACGACCTGTTTGGCCATCTGGTAGAGCTTTCGCAGGATTTCTACGCGCGCTATAGGACGGGCGACATCATGGCGCGCAGCACGAATGACCTGAACGCCGTGCGTATGATGCTGGGGCCAGGGATCATGTATTGGACGGAGACGAGTGTGATGCTGGTGCTTGCCGTTGCAGTGATGCTTAAGGCAGACTGGCGCTTGACGCTGATGGCGTTGATTCCCGCGCCACTGGTGTCGGTGGCTGTGATCTTCTTCGGTCGAAAAATCCACTCGCGCTTCGAGCAAATTCAGAAGATGTTTTCGGACATCAGCAGCAAGGTGCAGGAGAATCTGGCCGGTGTGCGCGTCATCCGAGCGTACGCGCAGGAATCCGCCGAGATGCGGCAATTCGAAGCGCTCAACCAGGATTACATCCGGGAGAACATTGGCCTGGCGCGTATTCAGGGCATGTTCATGCCGCTTCTGCAGGCGTTGATCGGGCTGACTTTCCTGATTGTGCTTTGGGCCGGCGGGCGGCAATTGCTGATGGGCAAAATCAGCCTGGGCGGTTTCGTCATGTTCAACACCTATATGGGAATGTTGATCTGGCCCATGATCGCGTTCGGTTGGGTTGTGAACCTGATGCAACGGGGCACGGCGTCGTTGAACCGTATTAACGAGATGTTGCATGAGCGCCCGCGAATCGCGCGCCCCGCGGCAGGCTCCATGCCCGATCCCGCCGACTACACTCCGGAAATCCGTTTTCGCGACGTCGGCATGAGTTTTGGCGGTCGCGAGGCTATCTCGCAAGTCGAGCTCACGATTCATTCGGGGGAAACCATTGCGATTGTCGGGCACACCGGGAGTGGCAAGACAACACTGGTCAACCTGATACCGCGTCTTTTCGACCCGACGGACGGAACGGTTGAGCTTGGCGGAGTCGATATTCGCCGCTTTGATCCAGAGGATTTGCGCAGGCAAATTGGCTTTGTTCCGCAGGAGACCTTTCTTTTCAGCGCAACGCTTGCCGAGAACATTGCGTGGGGCGCTCCTGGCGCGACCCGCGACAAAATCCAATGGGCGGCGGAGGCGGCTGGACTCGCTAGTGATATCGAAACATTCCCGAAGGGCCTGGACACGGTGATCGGAGAACGCGGGTTGACGCTATCAGGCGGCCAGAAGCAGCGCGCCGCCATCGCCCGGGCACTTTTGCGGGATCCCCGGATACTCATTCTGGACGATGCTCTTGCGAGCGTCGACACTGTAACGGAAGAGAAAATACTCAGCGGATTGGCGGGGATTATGCGCGACCGCACCACGGTCTTGATTTCGCATCGCGTATCGACTGTGAGAAATGCCGACCGCATCGTCGTCCTGAGCCATGGAAGTGTGGTAGAAATGGGCACGCATGAGGAGTTGCAGCGGCGCGGCGGCTACTACGCTGAGCTGTATCAAAAGCAACTCCTAGAGGAAGAACTGCAGGCAATCTGATATGGACTCACAAATAACGAGAAGAACTTTGCTGAAGACGGTTCCGGCGGCAATCGGCGCGGCGGGAGCGGCCACTTTCCTGCGCGCTCAGGATTACAAGCTGGGCGGCGCCCATATCAAGCTGGGCATTGCGTCGTATTCATTCCGCAACTTTCCGCGTGCCCAGGCGATCAGCATGACGCTGCAGCTAGGCACGCATTACCTGAACGTCAAGGACAAGCATCTTCCGATCGACAGCACGCCCGAGCAAATCGACGCGGCTGTGAAGGAATTCCACGATGCCGGGATCATTTTCGACGGCTGCGGGAACGTGGACTTCAAGAAGGACGATGAGGGCGACATCCGGCACAAATTTGAATACGCCAAACGCGCCGGCTTCCCGGTGATCATTTGCGCGCCGAGTCACGTGACTCTTCCGAAGCTGGAAAAATTTGTAAAAGAGTATGACATCAAAGTGGCTGTCCACAACCATGGACCGGAAGACAAAGACTTTTTCCCCACGCCGCAAAGCGTGCTGGCGGTGATCAAAGACATGGACCCGCGAATGGGATGCTGCGTCGATATCGGGCACACAGCGCGCGCGGGCATGGATGTGGTCGAGACGCTTGCGGAAGTAGGGCCGCGGCTGCACGACATGCACACCAAAGACCTAGCCGATCCGCACAATCCGGACTGGAAGGTTGCCCGCGACAGCCAGGTTGCAGTCGGCGAAGGCAAGTTACCCATCCGGCAGATCTTCGCGCAACTCGTCAAGATGAATTACAACGGCGGGGTTGATCTGGAATATGAGATTCACGCGGACGATCCGCTGCCGGGAATGCAGAAGAGCTTTACGTATATGCGGAGCGTATTGGCGGATTTGAAAGGCGCGGCCGCTTAGCTAATACGGAGACCGACACACGCCAATGGTTCGAGCGGAACTCGAAACCGAGCCATCTCGCGCCAGCGAGGCCAGTTCGGACGCCGCAAGTTGAAGACAGAACGACGGCCGCGGCTCCGCCTCATTCCACTCCCAAAACGATAGCTGGCCGTCCGCTCATCCGCTCCGCGATATGCTCTCCGAGTTGGTCGGCGAAGCTTCCCTTCGGACTAACCGTCATATTAAAAAGAACCACCGCCGCACAATCTTCTTTCGGATTGAAGAAAGCATAACTACTGTACCCGCCGGTAGCTCCGTTGTGCCAGTAATTGCCGCTTCGCTCATCATAGAGCCACGCTAATGCAATCTTCATTTGTGGGCTAACATCGGCCCGTAACTCGTGTGAGAGCTTGAGCGCGCGCGAAAGTGTACTATCTGGCGGTCCCTCTGCGGCCGTTCCCGCCGTTCTCACGCTCTCCGGATGTAACTGCGCAGCCAAATAAGTGAGCATGTCGTCGGCCGTAGAACGAATCGCCCCGGCACCTGCAATGGCATCGAGCTTCCACGGGCCCACGGCGCGATGCTGGCCGTCGTGTCCCTGTATAAACCGCGCCTGCTGTTCCGGTGAGAGTGTAATTACCGTGTTCTTCATCCCAAGTGGATCTGTAACTTCCAGCTTCAGAAGTTCCGGATAAGTTACTCCCGCTCTATTGCTCAGAGCCTGCCCAAGCAGCCCCAGACCTAAGTTACTGTACAGAAAACCGGCATCAGCCGGCCTGGAAACACCGTGTTTAGCAATATACTCATAAAGCTGTTTGGAGCCGTAATCCGCATACGGGTCGCGTGGATTTGCCGGGATGAAAGTTGTCCGGCATACGCGGCAGTCCTGAGTGCTGCGATGCCAGATCGAGCAGCGTGATCTCAGCACCTGCAGGTTTGTCAACGGTCCCTTTTGGCAACAGCTCGCGAACTGGTTCGTCCAGCCTTACCTTTCCTTGCTCCACCATCTGGGCAAGAATCAATCCGGTGAAAGTCTTCGTCATTGAACCGATCTCGAAGATCGAATCCGGCTTGGTGTCGCCGTAGACAAAGATTTGACGCTTACCATGTTCAATAACGCCGATTACAACGCCGCCGCCAGTTTCCGGCGCCAGTGCTCCGCTCTTCAGCGAGTTTGCCAGATCCGCATCCAGAGTGGCTTTCAATTGTGCGAGTGGAACAGCCGCGCGCGCCTCATCGTATTTGGGCGGCGCCGGCTTTGCGGGTTCAACAGCAGCGGCCTGCCGAGCTAACTTCAGCGGGAAGCCTTTGCCCTGTGTCCAGGTCCCATCCAACTCGTTGCCGCTCTCGCTCAGTTTGCCCGAGTAATGACCATGTATCACCGGAATGTCAAAGCTGAAATTGTCGACTTCGAGGCGAACACCGTCACATTCGAGTCCGGCGATTCCCTGGTCCGGGCTGTCTGCGGTGCAATATTCCTTGCCCGCACGATCGCTCTTCACCTGGAACTGGAGGCGCACCTTCGTGCCGCCTGCATCGAGCGTTCCCAACCAAACGCCATCCACGCGGGATGGCTTTTCAGCGGCCACGAATGATCCGTCGCGATGGAAATTCAGCGGCGTCTCAGAACCTTGATTCCAACTGCCGGCGAGCGTAGCGCCATTGTCGGTAATCGTTCCGCTCCAACTTCCATTGACAGTGGGCACTTCAAAGCTCAACTTGTTTCCGTCCAGCTTGATGTTGGCGCATTCCAACCCGGTGGCGCCCTGATCGGGGCTGTCCAGGCTGCCCGCGAGCGCACCATTGGTTCCCGCTTTCAAATGCAGCTTGACATGCAGCGGTCCCAAGGAACCCGAGTAGTCGCCTATTATTTGAGGAGCCTGCGCCAAAGCCCAAGGTGAGAATGAAAGCAGCAAAAGTAACGACCGAATGACCATGGTGAAGATTTTAATTCACATAGCGGGTCGCGTGGCCGCTGCTACTTCAACCTGCGTTGGGACCTCCAGTTCGGGAATCTGGATGACCGTGCGCGTGCCGGCGCCAAGCTCGCTGTGCACTCTAATCTGATAGGCCGCCCCAAAGAGGACGCCCAGCCGTTCTTTCACATTGCTGACGCCAATGCCGCTTTCGAATAGCGTTGCAAGCTTCGATTCCGGCATGCCCACACCGTCGTCCTCAACCGAAATAAAGAGACGTGACGGTTCGATCCATACACGCAGAGAAACCGTCCCGCCTTCTATTTTTCTTGACAGCCCGTGCTTGATTGAGTTCTCGATAATGGGTTGCAGAATCATGGTGGGCACAAGCAGATTGAGTGCTCGATCGTCGATCTCCTTGCGAAACTTCAGCTTGTCACCGAAGCGCATCAATTCGATGCCCAGGTAATCGTCGATAAAAGAGATCTCTTCGCGTAGAGTCGCAAGATTCTCCGTTTTTCGAAGTAAACGCCGCAGGATATTGGAGAGCTTGTAAATCATGCTGCGGGCGCGCTCCGGGTCAATCCGGATCAGAGTCGAAACCGAGTTCAGCGTGTTGAACAGAAAATGCGGATTGATCTGATTCGTCAACGCGGCGAGCTGCGCTTCGGTCAAGCGCACGCGTTCCAGTTCCAATTGCTTTTCCGCGCGATAGCTGCTCCAGATTCGGATTGGCAGAGACACGGCAAAGAGCGTCGTGGCGGCAGTTGCCGCAAATAAAGGCAGGGGATTGCCCGCAGGGACGTTGCCAAACAGGAAGAACGCATTGTGCTCCTTGAATTCCAGCCGCACTCCCCAGCGCAAGACTTCAGTCAGCACGACGATCGCGTTGCAAGCGACGTTGAACGCGGCGCGTTCCACTAACCGTCGCTGAATGGCTCCGCGCCCCATGCGCAGCACCTGCTTAAACAGCCGATACAAATTGAGGTCAATGAAGGGCGAGAAGTACCAGATGTCCTCTTTCTGCGGCGCAAGATCGTGCATGACCGCCCCCAGAATGCCCGCAGCCGCGAACAACGGCATCGACATATATTGCCCGTGAAACATGCCTGGCGCGGAGACGCAAATCCCGGTGACCAGACCGCTGACATAGCCGCCCAACATGCCCGCGATCATGGCTCCTTCCAGCGCCAAGTCTATGGCCGGATATTGATCATGGCTGAGGATCCGGATTTCCGCGGTCGCGCCGAACAGCAGCGAAAATACCAACGCGAGTAGCAGGCGGTCGCGAATCGTTCGATCGTCCCGCAACAGCAACTTTTCTATGGCCGAAAAGCGCATGAGAATGCTTGCTATCGAGGCGGACACAGCAATCTTGATGAGAAGGGCGGCCACTTCCGGCTTATCAAGCATGCGCGCTTCCCTGATAATAGAAGGTTGAACGCCTCAAATTCAGCTAGTCTCATTCTGCGCAAAGTGGCCGAGGCGGATTTCCCTACCCGCTTCGGGCACTTCCGCATCTATGGGTTTGAAGGTGTTCGCCCCAGTGAAACCGAGGAAGCCGTTGTTCTCAAGCTAGGCGACTTGGATGCAAAGTTGGGTGCTCCGCTGGTGCGCATTCACTCGCAATGCCTCACCGGGGATGTCTTCCACAGCCTGCGCTGCGATTGCCGGTCGCAGCTGGAATTGGCGCTGGATCAGATCGTGGCTGAAGAGCGCGGGCTTCTCATCTATGAGCATCAGGAGGGGCGCGGCATAGGCCTACTGAATAAACTGCGTGCGTACGAACTGCAAGACGAAGGACTAGACACGGTGCAAGCGAACGAGCAGTTGGGTTTCGATGCCGATCTTCGCGATTACGCTCTGCCGGCCGCTATCCTCCGCTATTTCAACGTCGCGGCCGTGCGCTTGCTTTCGAACAATCCGGACAAAGTTGCCGCGCTGGAAAAAGGCGGTGTGCGGGTTGTGGAGCGCGCGCCCATCATCGCCCCGCCGCTCGAAAGCACGGCGGAGTATTTGAGGACGAAACGAGATAAACTCGGGCACCTTTTCTAAACTGGCGCTGGGGGTTCCATGTTAGAGCTTTCGGGACAGCCAATTTCACTGGAACAGATTGCCGCCGTGTCGGCAGGCCGCCTCAAGGTGCAACTGAGTTCCACGGCCAGGGAACACGTTGCCCGCTCACGCGCGCTGGTTGACCGCGTCATCGCAGAAGGCCGGATCGTCTACGGCATCAATACTGGCTTCGGCAAGCTTTCGGATGTACACATCGCGCCGTCCGATCTGGAAGCTCTGCAACTGAACCTCGTACGCAGTCATTCGTGCGGCCTCGGTCGGCCACTATCCGAACCGGAGACACGCACCATTATGTTGTTGCGCGCGAACGTCCTCAGTTTGGGCTACAGCGGCTGCCGCGCAGAGGTGATCGAAACACTTCTCCGAATGTTGGAGAACGGCGTGCATCCGGTCATTCCGGAGAAAGGCTCGGTGGGCGCTAGCGGTGATCTCGCGCCTTTGGCGCACCTCGCGCTTTCCATGATTGGCGAAGGCGAGTGTTGGTATTTGGGGGAGCGCATGGCGAGCGCAAATGCGTTGCGCGCTGGCGCCATCTCGCCGCTGCGTCTCGCGGCCAAGGAAGGCCTCGCACTCCTCAATGGGACACAAGCGATGGCCGCAGTGGGAGCGCTTGCATTGCATCGCGGTTTGCGCGTGGTTGCTTTGGCAGATCTCGCGGGCGCGATGACGCTTGAAGCTCTCCTAGGCACGCCGGCCGCTTTCGACGAACGCATCCACGCTGCCCGGCCTCATCCCGGCCAGCTTGCTTCGGCGGCGCATCTTCGCCGCTTGCTGGAGGACAGTGAAATTCGCCGCTCGCACCTGCTGAACGATCCGCGAGTGCAGGACGCTTACAGCTTGCGCTGCATGCCGCAGGTGCATGGCGCGGTTCGCAACGCGCTGGAACACGCGCGTTCCGCCGTCGAAATCGAAACTGGTTCGGCAACGGATAATCCTTTGGTCTTCGAAGACGGTGCGATTGTCAGCGGCGGCAACTTCCACGGCGCACCCCTCGCAGCGGTATTCGACTACGCTTGCATCGCCCTGACGGATCTGATCAGCATCGGCGAGCGCCGCGTGGATCGCCTCGTCAACCCCGATGTCAACGAAGGGCTTCCGCCATTTCTGTCTTCGCACCCGGGTCTGTCTTCGGGTTTTATGATTGCGCAGATCTGCGCCGTCGCGCTCTTGAATGAAGCGAAGGTCCTGGCCCATCCGGCAAGCATTGACAATGTTCCGACTTCCGGCGACAAGGAAGATCATGTGTCGATGGGAATGACAGCGGCAGTCAAGCTCCGCGAGATAGTATCGAACGCGGAGCACGTACTTGCGATCGAGTTACTCGCCGCCGCCCAAGGCCTCGATTACCGCTTCCCGCTTCGCTCCTCACCCCCCATCGAAAAGACCCGCGAACTGATCCGTTCTCACGTTCCAACACTCACAGCCGATCGACCACTCTCTTGCGATATTGAAACCATCTCAGCCGCCATCCGGCGCGGCGAGTTCGATGAATTTATGACTTAGCGCGGCATTCCGGGTGAGAATCAAGAAGGAGATGTTGATTTACGTCTGCTCGTCGAACGCGGGAAAACTAAAGGACTTCGCCGTGGCGGCACAGCAGGCGGGCCTTTCGGAAGTAAGGCTGGAACCACTGCCGGATCTCCAAAGCATTTCGCCACCGCGCGAGACGGGGTCCACCTTTGAAGAGAACGCAATTTTGAAGGCTGTGTATTACTCAGATTTCACATCAGAACTCGTGCTGGCGGACGATTCCGGGCTTTCGGTTGATGCTCTGAACGGCGCGCCCGGGGTGCATTCGGCACGCTATGCCGGGCCGGAGGCAAGCGACGAAGAGAACAACAACCTGCTCCTGCGGGATTTGGCTGCTTCGGCACATCGTGAAGCCCGCTTCATCTGCGTGCTGGCGCTGGCCCGACAGCGTCAGTTAATCGCAACCCAACTTGGTTCGGTGGAAGGCCGCATTCTGCTGGCGCCGCGCGGTGAAAACGGATTTGGATATGACCCGCTGTTCTTTTACCCACCTTTGAACAACTCATTTGGGGAGATATCGGCGGAAGCGAAGTTTGCAGTAAGCCACCGCGGCAACGCTATTCGAGCGCTGTGTAAGCGATTGCCTGAGATCCTAGCCAACCGCACGGCACCCTCTATTTAGGGCCTTTCTTCCGGTAAACTACGAGTAAGTGCATCGCCATCTTCTCCATAACCGGGACATCCGCGACAGCTCGGAGCGTCTTCTTATGCCGGGTCAGGTTGGATTTATGAACGGCTGGGGCGTGTTCAGCACCATTCGTATCGCAGACGGTGTCTTGTTTGCGTTCGAGCGGCATTACCGCCGGATGCAGCTTGATGCCGAGCGCATGCACGTGCCATTCGCCTTTGCGCCAGAGGAGCTTGAGCGTATTCTGCTTTCGCTGGTTGAGGCGAACGATGCCCAGAACTCCACGCTTCGGGTGGCTATCGTACGTAACCGCGGCGGATTATTCGAGGCTCCAGATCAGACGCGGGACGCCGAGCTGATCGCTTTTACCGCGGATCTAAATGCGTGGGGTAAGGGGGTCAAAGTTGGTTATAAGGCGAATGCACGTTATGGCGCTTCACCCTTTGCGGGAGCAAAGATCACCTCGTGGGCGCAAAATTTGACCTGGTACGAAGAGGCGCACGAACTCGGTTTGGATGAATTTGTGCTGCTGAATGAGGAGGGGCAAATCTCCGAATGCACATCAGCAAATATATTCGTCATCTCCGGCGATCAGGTCTGGACGCCTCCACTGGCTACTTCCGGGTGTTTGCCTGGTGTGACGCGGGCTATCTTACTGGAAGAAGCCGGAGTGCCGGGACTACGTATTTCGGAGCGAGAACTTACTCCTACTGATATGGAGAATGCCGATCAGGTATTTATCACGTCTACGACACGCGACTTACTTCCTGTTTTCGAGCTAGATCATGAACCGTTGCAGCAAGCGCCCGGGGTGTTCGACGTCGTTCTCGACGCTTTCCTGGGCTATCAACGGAGCTATGTCTCAAGTCATAAGCGGGAGAAGATAGCCGCGGCATGAACTATCCCGTCATCTGCGAGTACTGCGGCAGCAGGAAACTGCGGCTTTCCCATCGAAAATCGATTTATGAGCTGTTCAAGATGGCGATTGGAACGTATGCGTTTCGCTGCCTGGATTGCGGCGGGCGTTTCGATGTTAACGTTTTCCTGATTTCGCGGCTGGCGTACGCGAAGTGTCCGCGCTGCCTAAGCCTGGATGTGGCAACGGTGCCGCGCAGGGACGCGCGGTTGACGCTGCTGCGCAGGCTGATGCTTACGTTTGGAGCCCATCCCTGCCGCTGCAAGAATTGCCGCTACCGGTTCGTCAGTTTCCGCCCGGCAGCACGCATTGACAAGTTGGCGCCGGCAACTGAAGGGGCGGCAGATGGAGCGGAGTTGCCGGTCGAAAGCGAATCTAACAGTCACTCTTAGCTAGGGTTGCGGAAGAACCGCTTGCTTGCGCGCGCGGCTCGGTTGGGGTCGTGAACAGTCGGCAGTGCGCATTTGCTAGACGGGAGCTTCGGCTATGGAGCGTTTTTGCTGAGAGAGCACAAGCAGGCAGCCGACCTGCTCGCCGACGGTACTGAGCATCTCCATATCGCTACCAGAATGAACGCGCGCGTCCCTTTGCTGCGCGTTGATCACGCCGACTACTTTGCCTTGCGAGATGATGGGCACGGAAAGGAAAGCCTCGAAAGAATCCTGCGGGAGATCTTTAAAGAATTTGAAGCGGGGGTCGTTATAAGCTTCGCGCGAGATGGCCAGCAGGCGGCGCTCGCGCGCCACCCAGCCGGTAAGACCTTCGTCGATTCGCAGGCGCACCTTACCGATATTGGCCCGATTACCATCACTTGACGCAAAGAGCACCAGTTGCCCGTCTTCGACGAGATAGATCAAGCAAGAATCGCAATTTAGAAAGTCGCGGACCAGTCCGACGATCTCATGGAGAACATCATCGAGTTCCGTGTCGCGAGTCATGAGACGGCTAACGCGTTGAAAGATACGAAGCTGCTGTTCCACTCTCTCCAGCCGCAGTTCGAGCTCGCGATGCTTCGACACCGCTTTTCATTATCACAGGCGCTTAAGTTCGCCGGCGGCAGTAGTACGATTGAGAGGAGCATTCCCCAGGAGATCCCTGTTTCATGTGGAGCAAACGACGAGAAGACGAACTACCGCAACAGCCGCCGCAACGTCCGGCCGCCGTGCCGGCTTCGCCCGCACAACCGGTGGAAACGCAGAGGAGAGAACCCCAAACAATGTCATCGCCAACCAGAACTTTTGAACCCGAAACCGCTTCGCCGCGCGGCGGATCGGCCGCGCTAGGGAAGAACGTGACCGTGAAAGGTCAGATCTTCGCGCGTGAAGACCTGACCATAGATGGAGAGGTGGAAGGCACGGTAGAGTGCCAGGAACACCGCTTGACCATTGGGCCGAATGCCCGGGTACAGGCCGGGCTGAAAGCTCGAGAGATTATTATTCACGGCTCAATCCAGGGCAATGTCGATGCCACCGATAAGATCGACATCAAGAAAGAAGCGAAGCTGGTCGGCGATATCAAAACGAGCCGCATCGTAATCGAAGATGGAGCATATTTTAAGGGCAGCATCGACATCTCAAAGGTAGCGGCGCCGGCCAAGCCGGGCCAAGCGGGGACGCAAACCCCGAGTGCTGCTACTACTGCGCCGACGGCCACTGCTCCTATATCACCGGCCCCGGCCACAGTCTCGAAGTAGCCGGTTAGAGCAACTTGGACAGGCGCGGGCGTAAGTACGTTCAGCAAACGCTTCGCGCCCACGCCTGACTATTCGCTGAGCGGATGCTGCTTCCATTCCTATGAAATTTGGCGCCCCAAAAGAGTCTTCATCCAAGACCTCAACGAAGGGCGCACCGCCCACTCTGACGCGTCAAAGCAGCGGATTCGATCAGCTTTGTTCTACGCTTAAGACTTCGCAGGGGCTTTCCATCCTTGATATGTCGGGAGCGAGTCAAGCGAACATCAGTTTCATCACTGACTTGGGGCACCGGATCTCGTCAGACGACATCGTGGGAACCATGCAGGAGTGCTTTGGGCAAGACTTCTTCGAATCGCAGCAGGCGCCCAGCGTGGCCCAACGTTTTCTGGATCAGACGCTCACGTTCCCGGAAGCGTCGTTCGATGGCGCCCTGGTTTGGGATGCGCTGCAACTGTTGACGCCGCCTTTGCTGGAAGAGACGGTTGAAAGACTTCTGCGAGTTATGCGTCCGGGGGGCCAGATGCTGGTCTTCTTCAACGCTGACGAGAAGGCCAAGCAGATTCCCGTTTACAACTACCGCATTCAAGATCAGAAGACGTTGTTGCAGATACCGCGGGCGGGCGCAGGCTATCAGCGCAGCCAGTTCTTCAACAATCGGAGTCTGGAAAAGCTGTTTCAGAAAGCGGCATCATTGAAGTTCTTTTTGACAAGAGATCATCTGCGTGAAGTCATTGTACGGCGGTAGCTGAGCGGTAACCGCTTCCCCCACTTACAATTGAATTTCAAGGAGCGTTCTCTCTGTCCCTAGAAGATGAATTGCTGCGTCAGCGTCATCAGCGGTTAGCGCAAATACGCGCGCTTGGTTTTGATCCGTATGGCAGCGCGTTCGAACAAACGGACTCAATCCCCGGCATACTTGCGGAGCATGGATCTAAGACGGCTGAAGAACTCGCGGCGCCTATTCACGTCCGCTTCGCCGGCCGCATCCTGACTATCCGGCGCATGGGCAAGGCCGGGTTCATTCATGTGCTGCAGAACGGCGAAACGCTGCAAATCTACATCAAGAAAGACGCAGTGAGCGATACGGCATACAAGCTGTATGAACTGCTGGATAACGGCGACATCATCGGCGTGGCGGGTTATCTTTTTCGCACCAGGACGGGTGAACTGACTGTCCACGTGGAAGATCTGACGTTCCTCTCCAAGATAATGCTGGCGCTGCCGGAAAAATGGCATGGGTTGGAAGATGTCGAGATGCGTTACCGGCAACGGTATCTCGATCTGATCTCGAACCGGGATGTCCGCAAGATATTTGTCACGCGGGCCAAGATCGTCAGCTCACTGCGGCGTCATCTGGAGGCGCGCGGGTTTCTGGAGGTCGAGACCCCGATGATGCAGTCGCTGTATGGAGGCGCAGCGGCCCGGCCGTTTGTCACGCATCATAATGCGCTGGACATCGACTTGTATCTGAGGATTGCGCCGGAACTTTATCTGAAGCGATTGGTAGTCGGCGGCATTGAGCGGGTGTACGAGATCAACCGAAATTTCCGCAATGAGGGCATCTCTACCCAGCACAACCCGGAATTCACGATGCTGGAGTTTTATCAGGCCTACACGGACTACAAAGGCATGATGCAACTCTCAAAAGAGTTATTGGCGGAAGTGGCTTTGGACGCGACTGGGTCAACCAAGGTAGAGCGGGACGGGCGAGCTCTCGACTTCGGCAGCTTCCAGGAATTCTCAATGCGCGAGGCGTTAGTCGAGTTTTGGCACGGCGAGAACAAACCCACTCTCGATAACGTGAAGGATCCCGAGTGGCTGCAGCGGCATTCGAAAGAGGCGAGTCCGGGCCCAGCGCTGGTGGATCTCTTCGAGCGTCACGTCGAAGACCAACTCTTTGAACCGACAATCATCTACGATTTTCCGGTTGAGGTTTCGCCGCTGTCGAAGAACAAGCCGGACGAGCCGGAGTTCGTGGAGCGTTTCGAGGTTTATGCCGCGGGCATGGAGATCGCAAACGCCTTCACGGAGTTGAATGATCCACAAGAGCAACGGCGACGTTTTGAAGCGCAGCTGGCGCGTAAAGCGGGCGGCGACGAAGAGGCGCATGTGATGGACGAAGACTACATTCGCGCGCTCTGCTACGGCATGCCGCCGGCCGGTGGAGAAGGAATCGGAATCGACCGTTTGACTATGATTCTCACCGGCTCGCGTTCCATCCGCGACGTGATTCTCTTTCCGTTACTTCGGCCCGAAGGAGAAATTGGTATTGCGGAACGTTTGCGCGAGCTAGAGCAGTGATGGCGCGCGGGTAATGTCGCTCTTTGAATGGCTCGTCGCGATTCGCTATCTGCGGGCCAGACGCAAGCAGACTGTCATCTCGGTCATCACTGTGATTTCGATTCTCGGAGTTGGCGCTGGAGTCTGTGCACTGATCGTGGCGCTTGCCATCAACAACGGTTTTCAGAGCACGCTGCAAGCCAGCCTGCTGAGCGCCACCGCACACGTCACCATTCTGGAGCGCAATCCTTCTTATGGAATCGAGAATTGGGAAAAGCTGATTCCCAAGTTGAAGCGCATCCCGCACGTGGTTAGCGCGACTCCGGGGCTATATGGCCAAGTAGCTATGAAAGGTCCGCTGGTAGGAGCTGGAGCGGTACTTAAGGGTGTCCCTTTGGGCAAAGGCGCTGCCGTTCCTGAGATGTTGCGGCGCTTGACGAAGGGTTCACTTGAGCCATTCAACAAGCCGGGAATTGATTATCAAGTTGTCCTGGGAGCGCGCCTGGCTGAACAGCTTGGAATTACGGTGAACAATCCGGTGACGGTGATCAGCTATCAAGGCGAACTAACGCCGGTGGGAATTGTACCTAGCCTGTATCAGTTCCGAGTGGCCGGTATCTTCGAATCTGGACTCTACGACCTGGATTCTACTTGGGCGTTCACATCGCTCGGCGCGGCGCAGCGCGTTCTTGATCTGAACGATGTCGTGAATGCGATTGAACTGCGCCTCGATGACATCTTTCAAGCGCCCGCGGTGGCTCGCGAGGCGGAAAATGTTGTTGGCCTTAGCTTGGTCGCGCGCACCTGGATGGACGAAAACCGATCGCTGCTGAATGCGCTTCGGTTGGAAAAGATGGTGAGCGTTATCACGGTTAGCCTGATTGAGCTGGTTGCCGCGCTGAACATACTCGTGGTGCTTGTGATGCTGGTGATGGAGAAGCACCGCGACGTGGCGATTCTCATGTCCATGGGCGCGCGGAGAACTCAGGTCCAACGCATCTTTGTACTGCAAGGCTTGGTTATCGGCGCGATGGGCTGCATTCTCGGCCTGGCAAGCGGCTACACGATAACGGCCTTGTTCAATCATTACCGCTGGCTGCGGTTGGACGAGCAAGTCTATGCGCTGAGCTATGTGCCGTTTCAGAGCCATTGGACGGATGGCGTTTGGGTGGCTGGATTGGCGCTGTTGACGAGCTTTGTGGCGACTTTGCATCCGTCGCGAACAGCGTCCCGCATCGCACCTGCGGAAGCGTTGCGTTACGAGTAACTACTTCTGTGCTCCGGAAACCGAGAAGTCCCAGATGAGCATTTCAATGTCGTCTTTAGCTTCCGCGTCAGAGAACTCAACCAGCGCATACTCGCCTGGCTCGAGCGGCTTCTCAGGCCAGACCTTGTATAGCCCTTCGGCGAGCTGCTGCTCAAAAGTGTCCATCTGTTTGCGATCTTCGACAGGCAGGTTTGCGACCGGAACAATAGAGATGTCTTCGACCACGCGCGCGTCCTTCTTCGACGCGACGCGGAGAATACCGAAACGCTCTTCTTTAGCAAGGCGCATGTAGAAACTTGGGCGCGTCTCATTCACAACGAAGGTTGAGTGACCGCCCTTGATGACAACCGACGCCTTGCCAGGAATCAGCGGTATCGGTGAAAGGATTTGCAGTGTCTTACGCTTTTTGCTGGTTATGACTTGGTAGTCGGCCAGCTTGAGGGCCTTGATTTGGCCGTCCTGGTTGTAATATCCGCCTGGGTCCATGGGGATGGAAGCAACTTCGCGCCGCTGTTGGCGTAAGGCCTGGTCTTCCTCATCCTGTTCACGCGCTTGCTGCTGCTGCACATCGTGACGAGCTTTGCGCTGCTGTTCCGTCTTTTCGAGATCTACCAAAGCGACGGGCATTTCTTCCCAGTCACCGCGCTCAGTGCTGTAGAACTTTACGCGATCGCCGTCCACGTGATACTCACGCACAATATGGAAGTCGCCGTCTTTGAGCCACAGCTTGAACGTTTCAGCGAAAAGCAGCGATGCCGCTAACAAAAACAGCAGAAGCACGCGCACGACTTCATCGTAGTCGAAGCGGAATAACCGCGTTTGCCTGCGCTACCCTGTTAACAGAATGGCGAACATTGGTGAGGTATTCAGCAACGCCGCGGCCATCGCCAAGGGCATGGGCATCACTTTCAAAGAGATGCTTCAGCCTGCGATTACAGAAAACTATCCGGATGGGCCGGCTCAACTTGCGCAGCGTTATCGCGGAGCTCACGTTCTGCAGCGCGATGAGAATGGCCTGGAAAAGTGCGTCGCCTGTTTCTTGTGCGCAGCGGCGTGTCCGGCGAATTGCATCTACATTGAAGCGGCCGAGAACACGGATGAGGCCCGGTTCAGCGGCGCAGAACGTTACGCCAGCGTTTACAACATCGACTACAACCGCTGCATTTTCTGCGGGTATTGCGTAGAGGCTTGCCCCACCGATGCCATTACTCACGGCCACGGCTTTGAACTCGCCAGCTACAACACGGCATCGCTGATTTACAC
Organism: Terriglobia bacterium; assembly: GCA_963758445.1. Classification (GTDB taxonomy): domain Bacteria; phylum Acidobacteriota; class Terriglobia; order Bryobacterales; family Bryobacteraceae; genus Bog-105. The sequence goes on along the minus strand of CAVWVR010000012.1, from coordinate 514,286 downwards.
GAAGGAGCAGATGCTGGTTAAGCTGCCAGAGGGCGGCGAGCCTCCGACACAGCAGAATCCGGCTCCAGCGGGAGCAGTTGGCAAGGTTGCTACTTACTAAGTTGGAGGGCCGCTAACTCAGCGGAACAATCAAGAACGGTTTTGTCGTAGGCGAAGCCGAGCCCGACGGCGGCTCAACACTAACGGCGACAGCCGCAGCGCCCGCGTTACCGACGTGAGCCGTAGCGATATCCACTGCACCGCCGGCGGAGTCGGGTCGAAAGACTCCGGCAGGTTGCGGAGCGCCTTTGGTGGGAACAATCCACAACTCGAATGATTTGCCAGCAGGCAAATCGGGCAGACCGGTCCCGACGAAAACGACACCGCCATCGTTACTGACAAACACGCGACCATGAGGAGCATTCGGCAGATTGCCGAACTGCACGGCTCTGGTTTCGGATCGGCTCATCATTTCCAAGGCCGAGCGCAATTCATTTCGCTCTGCCTGCGCTTTGGCTAGCTGATCTTGCATGCTTGCGCTCAGGCGGGACGACCAAGCCGCAAATACGACCAGGACAACGCAGGCCGCAGCCAGGGCAGCCACTGCGTAGATCCATGCCGTCGGACGTTTCGGCGGGGCAACGCTCGCCAAGACACGCCGCCGCAAACTTGCCGGAGGCTCAACCTGTTTGGCAATACCAGCCAGCGCGGCAGTTAGTCTCTCTGCCTGGCGAACCTTCTCCACACAGTATTGGCACTCGTCGCGCAAGTGAGCCTCAATCTGCTCACTCTGATCGGCTTCCAACACACCAAGCAGGTAGAGGTCATACATTTCATCCCCGAAATCGGCGTGGTTCATTTGACACCGCCGGTGTTAAGAGCTTCGCGCATTCGCAATAGTCCTGATCGCATCCAGCTCTTCACAGTTCCTAATGGCTCACTGAGCTTCGTTGCAATTTCCGATTGAGATAATCCTTCGTAATAAGCCAACTCTAATGCTTGCTTCTGATTCTGATTAAGGTACGAAAACGCGGCCCGAACGGTTCTTACATCGTCGATTGCCGACTCCGGCCGTGCCCCGAGCGCACTATTGATCGGCTTATGCTCAGCTTCTTCTATCGGCCTAAGTTTGGCGGAAAAACGGGCCCCGGCGGAGCGTACATGATCGATAGCCATGTTGCGCGCGATTGACAGGATCCAAACGCCGAGAGAGCCTTTCTTCGAATCGAAAGATTGTGCACGATTCCAAACACGCAGAAAAAGTTCTTGCACGAGGTCTTCGGCCATGGCCGAGTCACGCGCGGCCCGTAAGAATACAGAGTAAACAAGTTGGCCGTAGCGATCGTAAAGGATTCCCAGTGCATCCGATCCTCGCTTTTGCAACTGCTCAATAAGTTCTTCGTCGCTTAAACCGGCCATGTACCCCGCAGTCAACGCTCAAGGCAGAAGTTTACAACACATATTGCGACGTTAAGCTTCAATCCAAGTTACTGCTTGTAGTTTTGAATATAGGAGTCGCGCGGTAATCCCAGCCCAATTATGCGCCGTCGCAGGCGCGCGGCTTCTTCTCGGGTCATTTTTCCGCCGACAGTAACTAAATAGACGCCAGCGTGCCCATGTGGCGTAAATACTTTGGCCGCTAAGTCGGGGTGCTGTTCATTTACTAAGTGTGCTTTCTTCTGCGCATCCGGCTCGTGCGCAAAAGTAAACACCACAACTCGCCACACCGGTCCGTTTACCGTAGGAGACTCTTCCGCTGGCGTCTTTCGCGGGCTGACGGCCTTTGGTCTACTCTTCTCCGGCAGCAAGGTCTTTGTTGCCCATGCAGGTTGGGGAGCCGGCACTGCGTTTGCCGGTATTGCGGCAGTCACCGGTGCGGGCGGGTTCCGATGCCGAGGCAGCGCTGCGAAAAGCAAAACCAGCACGATAGCCCCCGCCACCGCGATGTAGATCCACAACCTGGAAGGTCCGTGCGTATCTTCCTCGTGCCGCCTAGCGACGCGGGTCAAGACGGGAGTTGGTTCTTGCCTGAACGGCATGACAGGCGGAGCGGCAACTGCCGGCGCGGTAATTGGCGGAGCGCCTTCAGCGGCAGCAGCCGCGAACGCCAGAGGCCGGCTCACAGTCATCTGCCCGATCTCTGCGAGTGTGCAGCGCGATTGCGGGTTGGTATCGAGACAGCGATCAACGATCACATTGAAGGGCTGCGGCAGCTCAAGCACTTCCGAGTGATTATTTACCAGGTACTCTTTCTGCGTGAGGGCTTCGAACAGAGTGGCGCCCAGACACCATACGTCCGCCGCAGCGGTGGTATTGCTCTCCGCAGCTTCCGGGGCGACATATCTCACCGGGATCAGTTCGACGGGTCGAAGAGTATCGATCGGGCAAGCATATTCGGTCGAAATTCGAATGGAGTCGCCAAAGGCCAGCACTTGCTCCGGCGACAGATGACCATGGACCCAGCCGCGCGCATGCAAATACTCAAGCGCCCGGAGCAAACTGGAAAGGGCCTCGCGAGCTTCGTCAACCGCCAGCGCGCGTTCGCGCAGCACGCCGGCTAGCGTCTCATCCGCAGCGGGGAAGACGGCATAGATGAGTGCGGTGTTTGCGTGCTCGAATTGCCCGGCGGAGAGCGGACTGCTCACCGGGCCGTCCCTCAATTCCTTTGCAGCCATCCAAACTGCGATTTGCTCTTCGGCCCGGGGACCCGATGCATTGAACGCGTCTATGATTGCTTTTGCAGACCAATCGCCGAGTACGCGGACGTGAAATCGGGCTCGATGTATATCGGCTTCAATAATCTCGCCGATTTCATAGCCGCCGGGAAGAAGAGTTCCGGAGAGAGCAGCCCATTCCGGATCGGGAAAATCGACTTCGGCTGGCACCAACCGGTCACTATAGCATCCGTTAGCCGGGTCAGTTCGGTCCAATTGTTTCAAAAAGATATGTGCAACCGATTGGAAACAAATTCGGCTCGGCGGACGCTTGTGCAGCTAACTTCGGGGGCGCGGTAGATGAGCAACAACAGCGGCAAAAAGTACCGCTAGTCGAGCGGCTTTTACTGCTTGTGCCAACGGACCAGTGTTTGTTCGGCAGGACTGCAAAGAGCAAAATTCTCCTGCAAATCAGACGTTTATGGGCTTAATACGCGGGGAGCTACCCTGGCGGCCCGCAATGGCACGAACCGTGCTTCAACATGCGAGGAGGATAACAATGCTCAAACGAATAGTGCCCGCAGTGTGCGTTATTGCTCTAGGCGCAGCTACCTTGCTGCCGCTTAGCGCTCAAGACGCGCAACGGGCTCCGGACAATACGGCTGTTAACAAGCAGGACCGGGATAGAAACGCGCCTACGGCCGATCAGGCAAAGAACAACATGTCCGATAGAGACATGATGAAAAACATTCGGCACGAGGTGGTTAGTGACAAGTCAATTTCGACCTATGGCCACAACGTGAAGATCATCGCCTCGCACGGCCACGTGACACTGAAAGGCCCTGTGCACTCCGAGGACGAGAAAAAAGCTATCGAAGAACATGCGCGTAAGTATGCAGGCGATGGCAACGTGGAGAACCAGATCACTGTGAAGGGTGATCGGAAGTAAGTTTCAGAAATAAGTTTCATAGGAATCAGGAGAATAAATATGGCAGGAAAGAATACGGCAGTTTATGGCATTTATGCCAACCGCACTAATGCGGAGAACGCGGTGGATCGTCTGATTGCGGATGGATTCCGCAGCGAAGACATCTCCGTGCTTCTGCAGGACAATGTGGGCACGAAGGACTTCGCTCACGAGAAGCAGACCAAAGCGCCTGAAGGGACAACAACCGGAGTGGTGACAGGTGGCGTGATCGGCGGAACGCTTGGCCTTTTGGCAGGGATCGGGGCACTCGCGATTCCGGGTGTTGGGCCGTTCATCGCGGCTGGACCGATCATGGGAGCGCTGGCCGGACTCGGTTCGGGCGGCGTGGTGGGCGGCATCGTCGGAGCCCTCATCGGTATGGGCATTCCGGAGTATGAAGCCAAGCGCTATGAAGGACGAGTCAAGAATGGCGGCATCCTTTTGTCCGTCCATTGCGATAACAGCGAGTGGGTCGGCAAAGCGAAAGATATCCTGAAGCACACCGGCGCGGAAGATGTTTCCTCTTCTGGCGAAGGGTCGGCCGATTATGCGGAGAGCGATGTTCCGCACTCCCGCAAAATGACAACTGTGTAGTCGCGTTTAGTAAAACGGCGGGCGCGAACAATCTCGCGCCCGCTCGGTATTTTGTTCCAGAATTAAAAGCTCAGTTCCTTCCGCTAGTCGTTACTGAACTGCCGAACCCCTCTTTTGGATGCCACTGACACACCCTTCGAACGGCTCTTCCGTGACATTGCCTGCAGCACAGAAAAGCCAAGGAAAAGTTTCCTTCGTGATGGTATTTCCCTGTGGGTGCGAGACACCATAGAACGTCATCCATTGCGATTGCATATCGGGACTGCTTTCGATTTGGTGGAACAGCTTGGTGAAACTCTGAAAATCGAGGAGTTTCATGCCCCACTTCTGGTCGAAGCTATACTCCGCTTCCCAGTTCGGCTTCTGAGCGTTGTCAAAGACGTCTAAGTTGGAGAGATAGTAAGTGGATGCATCGGCGAGTTCGCCATTGTGTTTGTAACTAACCAAGCGAAATGCCGGATTTTGCCCGACCAAGGGACTTATTCCAGGCGCGAGCAGAACAAGCGAATGGCCGATCAGGCGGAAGTCATCCATGTGCTCGTGTCCCGCCAAGCTGACAGTTACAGTGTCGTGGTATTGCGCTAAGAGCTTCTCAAAAACGGCTGTATACTTTGTCTTCCACATGGGAACCACCGGCTTCGCTGTCCCCCCGCCTCTGGGATGTGATGTCGCGTAGCCGTCGATTCCCGGGGCTATATGGAAGATCAGCCAAACTTTTTCGTTGTGCGCTTTGGCGTTCGAGAGTTGGGTAGCGAGCCAAGTCAATTCGTCCTTTGCTGGATCTCCGGCAGTTGCGCCAGCGGGAGCGCACGAATCCTTGTATTTGGGAGAAAAGTAGACCGAACTTAGCGAAATGATGCGATGCTTCTTCAAGACCGGATGCTGCACGTTGTAGGTTCCGGCCGCAGACCAATCTCGAGCACTGGTTTCATCAGCAACCGGTCCCAACATCGCTTGCACGGCTGCGCTGGTGTTTTTCAGGAAATCTCCGCTGGGGTGCAGATCGTAGTCGCCGCAATCGCCGTCGTTGTTGCCTAAGGTAAACAGAACCGGCTTCCCAGGCGTTAACGACTGTAGTTGGGCGGCCACAAACTGAAAGGTCTTGGCAGCGAATTCCTCAAAAGCCTGGTCGTCGTGTCTGGTTGCCGTCGCATTGAACTTGCTGCGCAGATCGTGGACGAAGACATCGCCTGTGACGACTGTGAACTGGGCGTGCGGGGCAGTCTGCCGAATATCTGCCAAAGCCGCTGACAGTAACGGCCAATCGGTATCGTGGCCAAATTTAGAGGCCTGCTGTCCCTGCGCTGAGTCGAGAATCCTGGCCCAGTCGCCAACGCTCGCGGCGGCCAGCGCATCCGTCAATCCGGCATTGGCGGTGGGGTCGAAATGGACGTCGGAAATCCAGATGAACTGATTCGCGGATTGGGGCGGCGGGGCGGCGAAAGCGTGCAGTACAAGCAGGCACGCCATTGCCAACGTTGGTCGCATGGATTCCTTGGTATCTGCTACGCTATCCAATTTTTGTCCGTGACACAACGATTCAGGAGGAAACTGCTTCCAGTTTCCCGATGACGCCATACTAGAAATAACGATGTCAGGAGGCCGCTCGGCAGAGTCGCACGGGCATTCCCTGCCCGAAGTACACGGGAGCATCGCTACGTCTCATGAACGGCCGTGGAGACGTCTACTCGCCTTCGCCGGACCCGCGTATTTGGTCAGCGTGGGCTATATGGACCCTGGCAATTGGGCAACGGATCTGGAGGGCGGCGCACGATTCGGCTACCGTCTGCTCTGGGTCCTGGTTCTCTCGAATGCGGTAGCGCTTCTTTTGCAGACTTTGAGTGCGCGGCTGGGTATCGTTGCCGGACGCGACCTGGCGCAAGCTTGCCGCGACGAATACCCGCGGGCGATCAGTTACATTCTGTGGGTTCTCTCGGAAATTGCGATTGTCGCCTGCGATCTCGCTGAAGTGCTTGGCGCGGCCATCGGCCTGAACCTTCTGTTCCATCTGCCACTCCTCATTGGTGTCCTGGTTACCGCCGCGGACACGCTCTTGATTTTGTGGTTCACGCGCGTGGGCATCCGCGTTGTGGAGGCATTCGTACTGGTACTGATCGCTACGATTGCCGGGTGTTTCGCGTTCGAGATATTCTTGTCTCACCCAAACACCGCGCAGATGTTCTCGGGTTTGATCCCGCACCTCAACTCGAGCACCGTTTACATCGCAGTCGCGATTTTCGGCGCTACCGTGATGCCGCACAACCTCTATTTGCACTCAGCGCTGGTGCAGACCAGGCGGATCGGGAGCACGCGGGAAGATAAGCAGGTTGCCTGCCACTACAACCTGATCGATTCCACTTTGGCTTTGAATGGCGCTTTGTTCGTGAATGCGGCGATTCTGGTCATGTCCGCGGCCGTTTTCTTCACGCGGCACATCATTGTCACCGAGATACAGCAGGCCCATCAATTACTAGCGCCTCTCCTGGGCACCACTGCCGCGAGTGTCCTTTTTGGGACCGCTCTGCTCGCATCCGGCCAATCATCCACTCTCACCGGCACGATGGCCGGCCAGATTGTCATGGAGGGCTTCCTCCACTTCCGCATCCAACCGTGGCTTCGGCGTTCGATCACAAGGTTTTTGGCCATCACTCCGGCGGCTTTGACCATTTACTGGGCCGGCGAAGCGGGCAGCTATCAGCTTCTAATTCTCAGCCAGGTGATCCTGAGCCTACAATTACCGTTCGCAGTTATCCCACTTGTGCATCTAACATCAGATCGGAAACGCATGGGTACTTTTGCAAATGGCGTTTGGCTGAAGGCGGGTTCCTGGAGTTGCGCGGCATTCATTCTGGTTTTGAATGTCTGGCTTCTTTGGAATCAGGCTGTTGATTGGACTGCGCACAGCGGCAATTACCGCCCGCTCGTTATCATGGCCGCCGTAGTTGTAGGCATTGGCTTCTCCGCGCTACTGGCGTATGTAACGCTCTTGCCGCGCATGCACCGCATCTCTGGTCCGGCCGAGCCAGTGGCCGTAGCGCTCGACGAACCACCTACGCCCATTTGGGTTCCACGGTCTTACGCCACCATTCTGGTGCCGTTGGATCATAGCGAATCAGATCGCGATGCGTTGGATAACGCACTGTCGTTGGCGAAGTTGCACCACGCCACAATTGTTTTGCTCCACGTCGAAGAAGACGTCACCAGTCAGCTCTTTGGGTCGCAAGCCTCGACCGCGGAGATCGCTGAAGGCCAGCAGTATCTTGCAGAAATAACAGAATCGCTGCGGGGCCAGAACGTTAACGTGCGGGCAGTTGTGCGTTACGGGAACAGCCCGGCCAAGGAAATTATTGGCGCCGTACACGATGTCGGGCCGGACCTTCTTGTGATGGCGTCTCACGGTCATCGCGGCCTCAAGGACCTGATCTTTGGAACAACCATCAATTCTGTCCGGCACCATGTTCGCGTTCCCATCCTTCTGGTCGGCGGCGGACAAAAACAATGACGGACTTATCGAAAGGCAGGATCCTGGTTACCGGCGGCGCCGGGTTCATAGGCAGCGCACTCGTTTGGGAGCTAAATCGCAGAGGAATCACGAATGTTCTAATTTCGGACTTTTTGGGTGAAGAGGAAAAATGGCGCAATCTGGTGCCGCTGCGCTTTGCGGACTATATTGAGGCGGACGATCTGCTGATGCGGCTTGACATCTCGCCGCATTTGTTTGAAGACGTCACGGCGATCTTTCACCTCGGCGCCTGCTCCGCCACCACCGAGACGAACGCCGCCTATCTCATTCGCAATAACTTCGAATACACGAAGGCTTTAGCGCGCTTTGCGCTGGAATCGAATGTTCGTTTCGTCTACGCGTCTTCGGCCGCGACTTACGGCTGCCTGGAATCGTGCGTATCTGAATCGATACCGCTCGACACGCTGCGTCCGATGAACATGTACGGCTACTCGAAGCACCTGTTCGACTGCTATGCCGAGCGCACCGGCATTTTGCCCCGAATTACCGGCGTCAAATACTTCAACATCTTTGGACCGAATGAGGAACATAAGGGCGACATGCGCAGTGTTGTCCACAAAGCTTTTTATCAGATCCTCGAGAGCGGGCAAGTCTCTCTATTCAAGAGCTACCGGCCCGAGTTCCGGCACGGTGAGCAACAGCGAGATTTTCTGTACGTGAAGGACGCCGTCGCCGCGACTATTTATCTGGCTGAAAACGTGGACGGCGGTGGCCTGTTCAATGTTGGTTCAGGGCAGGCGAACACCTGGTTGGCGCTGGTCAAATCCATCTTCAGTTCGCTGGGCCAGCCGCCGAATATCAAGTTCATCGAAATGCCTGAGGAACTGCAGGACAAATATCAGTACTACACATGCGCCGATGTCTCGAAGCTGCGCAATGCGGGATTCAAGCAGCCTCTGTCGCCGCTCTCCGATTCCGTCCGCGATTACGTGGTGAACTATTTAATCCCCGACCGGCATCTAGGCGACGAACCTGCCGAAACGCGAGTGAAGCGGCCCAGCGCTTTGCGCTGAAGACGGGGTATTCCCGGCGCTCTCTATACTGAGATCATGTTCTTCCGCCGCACGCGCCCCAAGGTTCCCACGTTTTCCGAACGCATCGAACTCCTGCGTAGCGCCGGCTTTGCGACTGAGAATCTACCCGATGGCCGAGTGAAGGTTTCCAAGCACGGCGTGGCTGCGGTTATCGGCGACGAAGGGAAAAATCAGCCGGCGATTGAGAAAGCTGGTCTCCTAGTCGGCTCGGAGGTCGCGACGCTGCTCAGCGCCGGGTACCAGATGTTCCTGGAAACGCCCAACGGCAAGCGCATTCCGGCGACGGCGCCAGAATTACGAGCCCTGCACGAATTCGAAGAGGACGTGAAAGAGGCGCTTGGACTCGAAAGCCTCTACAACACCTCACTGGGGACCACGACGCCCAAACACATGTACGACCGCGTGTTCAAGCGCGATGCCGGCGAGCAGCCGAAACCGTGGTTGCACAAAGACAACACAATTGTGCCTCCTGACACAAAGGATTCAGCGCACACTTACGCTCAGGGCCCGGTTCATCTGGAAAAAAGAGACGCTGGCGTATAGATCACCGAAATCCGGGACAAACGGCTCAACCTTCACTTGCCGCGCCTGGTCCACCTTTCCTAACGACATGAACGATGCCGCCAGCATTGTGCGCGCGTGCAAATCGACGCCGCCGCTCTGCTGCAAGATGCGGCTCCAGGTTTCCGCAGCCTCAGCATAGTGCCCACCAAGAAAGAAGCCATATCCAAGTACGAGTTCCTTTGACCGTTCATTGGCTGAGATGAAGGACGATTCAACCTTCTGTTTCCAGATATCTGCCGGTTCGTTTGCCGATGCAAGAAGCGCTAAAAGGCTGCCGAACGCGCCCGGTCTGGGATCAACCTGCTGTGCCTTTGCCGCCAACTGCTGCGCGCCCACGAAGTCGTTTGCCATGATGCGCCACATGCTGAGTTCGCTGTACGCGATTGCCTGCGCTCCTGGCTGTGCGAAATGGGCGGAGATTAGTAAATCAGCGGCCGGTTGGGATTGACCGGACAGCCTCAGCCAGACCGCATGGTACAGGATCTTCGCATCGGGATTGGGGATAGATGGAAACAGCCGGTCTGCAATAACGTTGGCTCGCGCGACATCGCCTTCCATGAGCACGCAAATTGCAAGCTCCGGCAGGACGGAGGCGTTGTTGTCCATGCTTAACAGCGGCTTCTCTGCTTCATGGAAATGCCTGGTTTCAAATAGTGCTTCTGCGAAGGCCCTTTGGACATTAGCGTTTCCCGGATTCAGCGCTACTGCCCGCTCGAAATAACCCGTTGCGGCGCTGGCATCGCCGCTCAACCCACTAAGCGATCCCAGGCCGACGAGCGCATCGGACTCATTCGGGGCGATCTGCAGAACGGCCCGTAAAGCCGCTTCCTGCTGAGCTATCGGCGCATGCGAGTGGCGCGCCAGCACTGCATCAAAGCGCGCGCGATCAAAACGCGTGAAAGTGGACCGGCGGCCCGCACCTAATTGCAGCAATGCCGGAATGGATTGGGGCGCGGTCTGCGCATCCACTTCGAGCAGACTAATGTACGCAAGTCCAAACGAGGGATCGATACTGATGGCATCCGTTAGAGCGTCGACACGGGTCTGGGGTATTGTCGATGTGGCGGCCTTGACGTAGGACTGCAATGCCCGATCATTCCTGGTGGAGAATGCCGACGCTGCGCTATCCAATCGCCTGGCGACTGCGTTGAGAAGCGGCAAAACACCGGCAGACGCCGCGCCAGAGGCGGAGATATATTGGCTGTCCTTCTGAGTCGAGTTGCTGGTCAGAACCGCGTCAACATAGAGCCGGTTGTTGCGTTGTGTGATGGTGGTGCGCAGAACATCTTTAACGCTTGATAGATAAGCAGCGGAATTGTTATCGAGCGCAAGCGGGACGAGGTTCCGCGACGTGGACAAATCCGTTTGCAGAACTACCTGAACGGCGCCAGCCATCCATTCCGACGAAGCGGCCTCAATTAATATGTTCCCCGGCAGAACCGCAATGCGGCTAGCAGCCGATGTTTGCCGCGTCTGTGCGCAGCTCAAACAAAAGAGACAAAGAATGGAAACAAAGCGGAATGTAAAACGCAGAGCGTCTTAATTATAGGGGCTTGGGATTGTCGAGCATCAACTGCTTGAACCCCGGATTGGTCTTTAAAACAGCGAATTCCGGCATGGCGGGGATTTTTTCGCGGTCCTTGACGCCTTCTTCCAGCGCCTTGCGCAAATAGAGAAGTGCCCGGTCGTCGGCGCCCGTTTTCGCATACATTTTGGCGAGATAGAGGTGGAACGTTGCGCGCTCCTCCACCGTACGTTCCTGCATGAGCGTGCCAAAAGTGCTGTGATGTTCGAAGACTTCGGGATCCAGTTTCAAGGCGCCCTCATACCACTGCATAGCGTCCTTCAAATCCTTGCGGGCAAAATAAGCCGCGCCGAGATTTACATAGACAGATGCGGAGGGTTCCGAGAAGCGCAGGGACTTCTTGTAATATCCAATCGCGCGCCGATAGCTCTTTTGCGCGTAGTAGATGGTCCCCAGATTGTTTATGGCTTCGCTGTACTTCGGATCCAATTTGACGGCCCGCTCATAATTCTTCTTTGCCAAATCAAGTTGGAGCAGTTGATGGAAGGCGATGCCGATCTTGTTGGCGAGGGCCGGCGAGTTGGCGGAACCCTCACGATACATATCGATGGCCTCGCGGTACATCTTGCGAGCCATGTAGATGTCGCCGCGCAATTCCGGAGTAATCACTACCGGAGGACTGATGGACTTCGGCATGGGAGCGTTCGACGCGGAGGCGCGCAGATCGGTATTGCCGGAAACGGGCTGCTGGGCCGACACCGCTGCCGAGAACAACAGAGCGGTGACAATTCCCCGTGAAACAAGTAAGCGAGAAAAAGAGATCATTATGCGATCCCCCTTTGTGCTTACTATATACCTTTTAAGCTAGCCCGGGAAGCCCCCAGTTTTTGTCGGGGCCTAGAAGTTTTAGTGGAAGATGTCTCGCAGCTTGTCAAATACTCCGCGCTTGTGCGGATCCTGTTTGTCTCTCTGAGCCTGAGCAGGGTCCGGCGGAGACCCAGGAGGCAAACTCGTGGAGGGTGCCGGAACATTGGGGAGGGTAGCTTGTCCTGGCGCAGCGGTTTCCCAACCTGCTATTTCTGTTGAACCTCCCTGGTGAAGCGGACAAAACTGAACAGGCTGCGTTCCCAAAAGGTAATAGTCGGTGACGACTTGCGGGCAAGCGCTTGTGGCCAGATCGCCGCTTTCGGGATCAATCTGGGCGGTAACCACGCCCTCGGGAACGTCGAAATCGGCGACGTCGCGATACTCGCGATGTTTATGCGCGCGTTTCATGAACTCGGCCCAGATGGGCAGCGCTGCATCCGCACCCTGCATCTTAATGTCCTGGTAATCGTCAAGTCCAACCCAAACTATGCAGAGCAGTTTGGTGGTGTAGCCGGCAAACCAGGCATCGTGAGAAGTTCCGGTTTTGCCGGCGGCCGGTAGGGTAAAGCCGCGCGACCGCACGCGAGCACCGGTTCCGCTGCGCAGCACTTCCTGCATGAGACTGGTCATCAAGAAGGTGACTCGGGGGTCCAGAATCTTTTTGGTCTCCGGTTGCGAAATCCAGGTGTCATCGCCCGACTTGTTTACAATTCGCTCTATAAAACGCGGCTGCACCATAATGCCGCGATTCGCGAATAACGTGAACGCGCCAGCGATTTCGAGCGGCGTTACATCGTAAGTTCCCAAAGCCATAGAAGGCGTAGCGCGAACGTCGGCAAGCCCAGCGCGATGTGCCAGATCGGCCACGTTGCCGTAGCCGGCCGCCTGGGCCACTTCGATCGACGGTACGTTCAAAGACTTCGCGAAGGCAGTGCGCAGCGTTACGTCGCCCAGCCACTCACCTTTGTGGAAATCGGAAGGCTGATAGTCTTTGCCACCAAAGGCGAAGTTTTCAGGCGCGTCGTGAAAGATGGTCGATTGTGTGATGGGATCGGGATGGTCCCACAGGCCAGTATTTAAGGCGGCAGCATAGACGAACGGCTTGAACACACTGCCGGAGGGGCGTTTTGCAAGCACGTGATCCAACTGGCTAACGCCGTAATTCCTACCGCCAATCAGCGCCTTTACCTCGCCCGTGTGGGGGTCCAGGCATAGCATCGCCACTTGCGGTTCCTCTATCGGTTCGCCACCCGCTTTGTGACGCTTCGCGATGATTTCGTCCACTTCATGCATGCCCAGGGCAACCGCCTCCGCGGCATCGCGTTGCAGATCCAGGTCGAGCGTGGTGTATATCTTCGAACCCGATTGCTGAAAATCCCGATCCTGAAACTCATCCGCCAAATGCTCGTTTACCAGGTCAACGAAATAAGGTGCGTCCGCCGATTCGATTCCCTGTTTTGTCGTGACCATGGGCGTTTCCACTGCGCGGTCATACTGCGGCTGCGTAATGTATCCGTTCTCGAGCATGTGAGCGAGCACGACATTGCGCCGGTTTCGGGCACGTTCGGGCCAGCGAACCGGATTGCGGAAACTTGGCTCCTGAATAAGTCCAGCGAGCGTGGCGGCTTCCGGCAGACTGAGCTGGCGAATATCCTTGCCGAAATACGCTTCGGACGCTTCGCCGAAGCCGCGTATGGCGAAAGAGCCGCGCCGTCCAAGATCCACCTGGTTGGCGTAATATTCGAAGATTTTCTGCTTGGTCAGCTTTCTCTCTAGGTGGATAGTGATCAGCAATTCGTCAAATTTGCGCGTGAACGTCTTACGGCTGTCCAACCAGAGATTTCGCGCCAGTTGCTGGGTCAGCGTGGAAGCGCCCTGGGCGTTGCGGTGCTCGCGGACGTCCACGAACATAGCTTTCACGATTCGGATAGGATCAAATCCCGAATGCTGAAAGAATCGCTTGTCTTCAATCGAAACGACGGCCTGCACCAGGATGGGCGGAATGTCGTCATATCGGACCAGACGGCGTTTTTCCCGATTTTTGTCAAACAGGCTGGTGAGCAACTGGGGAGCGAGCGTGTATTCAGTACGTTCCGTGTTGTCGCTCAGCGAAATGATGGAAGAGATCTTGCCGTCCGCGAAGCGCAACACTCCGGCATCTGATCCTGGATAGGAGTGGTCACCGGGAAAGACCTCCAGAGCGTCGGGCCGGAGGTGATACCAACCGCCGGGGCTCGTTTTACCGTCTTCTACATAACCGCCATCGCGCAGTCTCATCGCGAGCTGCAACGGTGTGCCGGGATCGCCAACGCCAATCACGCGCGGCGCGGCAAACAGCAAAGATGAGTTCGGAAACGGTCCTTGCGCCAGCTTTTCGTCCGTTAGCCGGGCGTACTTCATGTAGTACGCGGAGATTACGATCAGCACGATTACCGCGATAGCAACCGCGCCGAACAGAATAAAGCGTTTTAGAGGAGAAGGAGGACCGGGAACGGATTTACGTTTTTGACCCGGTTGTCCAGGAACTCGAATGCGAACTGGCAAATTGTGGACCTGGCTTTTCAGTGACCGCCTGCATGGCGGCTCGGCGATTTCCAACCCGTATGCGCCAAGGGTTTCTTGGCTATCGGGCTATACTTTCAATCCCTTGGACGCGGGAAGAAACCGTTAGTTACTTCGGGGCTTGATAGTACGATTCTAACTCTTTCCAGATATCGTCGTCGTGCGGCTGCCAATCGGGGAAGTGGCGGCCAGTGATTTGCAGTTCTTCAATGCTGAGCGTGCCGTGACCAAACGGACAGATTAGCTCAGTGCGCGGACGGCCGAACGTCACCAGATGGCCCCAGGAGCCTGAATTCACAGGCATAATGAGCCGCCGCAGGCAGGTTCGACAGCGACGCCGCTGATCTCTCAGAATGACCGACAGCAAGCCGGCAGCCACCAGCCAGATTCCTAATGTCAAAAACGTAAACAGCATGTCGTGCAGGAACAGCGGGGGAGGCGGCCCGTATTCTGCCAACGTTCTGGCGTCGAGTCTAGGGACCGGGTAGAAAAATTCGAGTGCCGTTTGCAGTAGTAAAATGACTCCGGCCGCGATCGCCAGTTTGGCGAGCAGATAGAGCCAGTACTTCATTACCTTCATTAGACTCCTCCCGGCGAGTCAGGGTTCCTGAACTGGGGTCGTTTAATTCCGGAGCAAGTTTCTGGCCAGGAACACAACGTTGGCTGGCCGCTCAGCCAGACGCCGCATAAAGTAGGGATACCAGGCATCACCGTAGGGGACGTACAATCGCAGCCGATAACCAGCCGCCACAAGTTTCCGTTGCAAGTCGCGGCGTATTCCATAAAGCATCTGAAATTCAAAACGATCGGGACTGATCTTTTGTTCCTGGATGTGTTGTAGCGCGCCGTTGACGATCCTCTCATCGTGGCTGGCGATGGCAGGATAAGTTCCGGAATCGAGCAGCAGCTTCATTAACTTGACGTAGTTGGTATCTACGTCCTCTTTGCGGGCGAACGCCACTTCCGGTGGTTCGCTGTATGCTCCCTTGCACAAGCGCACAGGAATGCCGCGTTCGGATAGCATGCGAATGTCCGCTTCGCTGCGATAGAGGTAGGCCTGAATAACGGCGCGAACCGAACCCGGAAACTGGTCCTGCAATCTGGTCACGATAGCCAGAGTGCGATCCGTGTACTCGCTCGATTCCATGTCGATCTCGACGCGGCAGTTCGTTTTGCGCGCGCGTTCGACCAGATCTCTGACATTATTCAGACACGCCTCGTCAGAGAAGTCCAAGCCAAACTGCGTCAGCTTGAGGGACACGGTTGCCGGAAGACCGGCGCGCTCGATGGCGGACTGCGCAGACAAATAGCTGTCCCGGGAGTGCGCAGCTTCTTCTAGCGAGTGGACATTTTCGCCCAGGAAGTCGAGAGTGCCCAACATGTGCTGGCGCGACAACTCCCGCAGCACTTGTATGCCCTCTTCACACGTTCTGCCCGCGACGAAGCGCGAAGTAAGACGCCGCGAGAGGGACGAATTTTCCATCCAGTGCCGCAGGGATCGATTGGTTGAGAGGTAGAGAAGAGCTTGGCGCAGCATGGCAGGCGGCCGTGATGCTTGGCCTCTTTCAATATAGACGCGGGGTGCTGCTCGCGAGCTTCTTTAGGCGAAAACTGCGTGGCTGGTTAGTGCAAGGCCTGTTCCGAGCATCGCGCCCACGAGAACGTCGCTCAGAAAATGCATGCCGAGCAGGATTCGTGATGTCGCGATCACAAGCGCACAAAACAGGAGCGGGACTAGAAACAGCGAATAGAACATCCCGATAGTGATAGCGACTGCGAATGCCGTGATGGTGTGCCCCGAGGGGAATGAAAAACGATCAGGCGGAAGCAGATGCGCCCAGACGTGCGGTTCGATCTCGCACGGACGCTTACGGCCCGACACTTTTTTGAGCGAAACAAACAATCCGATGCCGACAACAGCGGCCGAACCAGCAGCCGCAACCGCTGTGAGCCGTTGATCGCCGCCCAGCAGCAGCACCAACAAGCCAACCAGATACCAAAGCCAGCCGTCCCCAGCGCGGGTAGCGGCGATAGAGCCCAAACGAATCCAGCGCGGGGCCGGCCATTTGTTTACCTTGCGCATCAGCTTGTGATCGCCCGTGGCGATGAGTTGAAGCATGCCGTGATGGCCTGTCATTGGCTTGCCTTTTTCGACGCGCAAGTGTTGTTCTGTCTAAAAGACCAGTGTAGGAGATTGCGCATAGTTCGCCACTCTTCTCATGCTGCCTGCCTCCTTTGTAAGCGGGAAGTAGTTACGGAACAGTGACAACTCGACGAAACATCTGTGAACCCCCCTGTTTTTGCGCCGAATGTCCGAAAGTAGGATAGGGAGTTGAAGACCAACCTGACCTTAGATTTCATCTATTTCGACGCTGGCGGTGGGCATAAGGCAGCCGCGACCGCGCTGCAGTCCGTCATTGCTGCCGAGGGCTACGAGTGGGATGTGCGCCTGGTTAACTTACAGGAAGTTCTCGACCCGCTCGACATTTTTCGCAAGATCACACGCATACGCCTGCAAGATCTCTACAACCGCATGTTGGCAAAGGGTTGGACCTTAGGATCGGTCTACCTGCTGCCCATGATGCAGCGCGTCCTCAAGGTGTATCATCGGCCCGCGGTTAAACTCCTGGAGGAGTTCTGGAAGCAGCGGCGGCCCGATATGGTCGTTTCCTTGGTTCCCAACCTGAATCGCGCGCTCTCCGAGAGCTTGCAACAGAGCCTTCCCGGAACTCCTTTTGTGACCATCTTGACCGACTTGGCAGACTATCCGCCGCACTTCTGGATGGAGGAGCAGGACCAGCACTTCATTTGTGGAACCGACAAAGCTTGCGAACAGGCGTTGGGGATGGGGCATGTCGCCGACCGTGTCTATCGGGCGAGCGGAATGATCCTGCGGCCCGCTTTCTACCAGCCGGTCTCTATCGACAAATGCGAGGAGCGAGTACGGCTTGGATTGAATCCGGACTTGCCGACGGCGATCGTACTCTTCGGAGGCGAAGGTTCAAATGCGATGTACTCTATCGCGGACAAACTGGGGAATTCTGCGCTCGATTTGCAGCTCATCATGATGTGCGGACGCAACGCAAGGCTGAAGGAACGCCTGCAGAAGTTGAAGACGCGAAACCGCATCTTCGTCGAAGGCTTTACGAAAGAGATTCCGTACTACATGGCTCTGTCGGATTTCTTCATCGGAAAACCTGGCCCGGGAAGCATTTCAGAGGCGCTCCAAATGGGTTTGCCGCTTATTGTGGAGTCAAATGCCTGGACGCTTCCTCAGGAACGCTTCAACGCGGAATGGGTTCGGAGCGAAAAAGTGGGGATGGTTCTGCCAAACTTCCGCTCCGTCGCGCAGGCGGTTCAAGAGCTGCTTGCAGACGATCATTTGAACCAGATGCGCAGCCGCATTCTGCAGATGAACAACCGGGCAGTGTACGAGATTCCGCCGATTCTGGAGAAGATTCTGGCCGCACGCGCTTCAGTCCGCAGGGTAGAAGCCGTGTTACCCTGAGTCTATTCAACGGTTTGCCACGGCTAGTCCCGCGTTTTGAAGCATGTGCGGAATAGCAGGATTTACCCACTTCGGACGCCCCGCCGCGCCCGGAGTATTGCGCCGCGCCATTGAAAACATCAAGCATCGCGGGCCCAATCAGCAAGGAGTGTTCGAAGCAGCGAACATTTCCATGGGCGCTGTCCGGCTCAAGATCATCGACCTGGCGGGCGGCGACCAACCCATTCAGACATCCGATGGCGAGTACGTTATCGTTTTCAACGGCGAGATCTACAATCACGCTGAACTGAGGGGTGAACTCGAAGATCTGGGGCATCGCTTCGATTCGCATTGCGATACCGAAGTTGCTCTGCGCGCGTTCGTTCAGTGGGACACGGATTGCTTCCGCCGCTTCCGCGGCATGTTTGCCGCCGCATACTGGCAGACTTCACAGCAGCGACTCGTCCTGGGACGCGATCGCCTGGGTATCAAGCCGCTGTACTACACAATTCGAGCCGGCAATCTTCATTTCGGCTCAGAGCTGAAGTCCATATTGGAGCACCCGGCCATTCCTCGGCAGATCTCCCAAACGGGGCTGGGGTACTATCTTTCGCTCAATTACGTTCCGACGCCTTACACGTTGGTTGACGGAATTGAGAAGGTTCATCCGGGAACATGGCTCGAGTTTCAGCGGGGGAGCGCCCGCACTGAGCATTATTGGCAGAACAGATTCCAACCGCAAGCGATCCGCACGGAAGAAGCTTGCCAGCAATTAGACCACTTACTCAAGAGTTCGATCAGTGAGCACCTGATTTCGGATGTTCCACTCGGCATCTGGGCAAGCGGCGGGCTGGATTCTTCGACAATTCTGCACTATGCGTCTGAAGTATCCAGCCGAAAGCTCAGAACGTTTTCGATCTCGTTCGCCGGCCGACGTTTCGATGAGAGTGAGTACTTTCGTCTTCTTGCAGAACGCTACAACACGGAACATCTTGAGTTCGATATGGGCGCGGACCTGGATCTGACATCTGCGATCCACGAGCTGGCATATTATTCGGACGAGCCGAGCGCCGATGCCGGTGCGCTGCCAGTGTGGTTCTTATCGCACATGACGGCGCAGCATGTCACCGTCGCTCTCAGCGGCGAAGGCGCGGACGAAATATTCGGCGGGTACAACACTTATCTGGCCGATGGTTACGCCAACATTGCGCGGCGTTTTCCGCGGTCCATGCTGCGCGCGCTGCTGCGAGCCGCTGAAGCGATGCCGGTGTCCGATGAGAAAATTGGCTTCGATTACAAACTGAAACGCTTTCTGAACGGGGCGTTGCTGCCTGCGGACGAAGCGCATTTCTATTGGAACGGAACGTTCTCAAGCCATGAAAAGCAGGCGCTTGGACTGCAGACGCAATTTCACTCCACTGCCGAGCTGTGCGATCGTCTGCCCCATATTCCACCGCAACGCGATCTGATCAACCGATACCTGTTCGCTGATCAGCATTTCTATTTGCCTGACGACATTCTGTACAAGTGCGACCGGATGAGCATGGCTCACTCCCTGGAAGTTCGGCCGCCCTTTCTGGATCACCGAATTGTGGAGTTCGCCGCGGCTTTGCCGTCGAATCTGAAAATCCGTGGACGCAGCACCAAATATGTTTTGCGCAAGCTGGTGGAAGAAAAACTTCCGCCGGCGATTTTGCAACGCCGCAAAGAAGGTCTGGATATACCGGCGCAGCATTGGCTCCGCGGCCCTCTGCGGCCGCTGGTGGAAGACGCGTTAGGTGAGGAGTCAGTTCGAACCGCGGGACTGTTCTCTCCAGCAGTCATTGAATCTCTGAAACAGCGGCATTTCAGCAGAAAAGAAAATCTCGGGTATCACCTTTGGGGTCTGCTGACTTTGCATCTCTGGATGCGGCGCTGGAACATTGAACCGCCGCAGACAGTAGATTCGGAGTATGTACTCGCTTCGGCTGACGTGCAAGCCGGAAGAAATTGATTTTCTTTCTGCCGATCTTTACGAAGCAGGCACCATCGGCATTCGCGAATTGGACGAAGACGATCGCGTCACACTTATCGCGTGCTTCGAGACAAACGAGCATCGCGCTGAACTATTGACTCAGTTCTCAACCTACTCGCCACACTGGTACGCCGAGGACGCAATCGACTGGGCAGCCGTTAGCCGCGATGCCTGGCCGGCACGCGAAGTCGGTCAGCGTTTATTTCTTGCTCCTCCTTGGTCCAAAGCGCCCACTCCGCGCGGCCGCTATCGAATCGTTCACAATCCAGGCCTGGCGTGCGGCACAGGCGAACATCCATGTACGCAGCTTGCCTTGCTTGCCTTGGAAGGTTGCGTGCGCCCTGGATGCACTGTCGTGGACATTGGTACAGGTCCGGGAATATTGGCGATTGCGGCTTTGCATTTGGGCGCTACGCGGTCCATTGGATTAGATATCGATTGCGCCGGGCTGCTCTCCGCGCGCGAGAACTTCGATCTGAACGCGCTTACCCCGCAATTGATCTGCGGATCAGCCGATTCGCTGGCGGATGCTTCGAGCGATGTCACAGTCGCGAATATCAGCGCGACCGTGCTGCTGTCGATTTGGGACGACTTTCTGCGAATCACCAGGCGTCCGGGTTGCCTGATCGTGACTGGCTTTCCCAAAGCCGAATCGCAAAGGATCAGCGACTTGTTACCGGGAGCAAAGCTGTTCGAACTGGAAGGTTGGAGTTGCTTGGCAGGAAGGTTCCTGTAGCTCAGCTTCGCGGCGCAATACTTTGATCGAGCTCCTGCCAAATCGCGGAGATCGGAACGCCGGCCAGATAGTCAGTGCTGACAAGCGTTTCGTCTGAGTCCCAACTCCACGCTTCTCGTGTTTCAGGATCAACGACGAAGATTTGTGGAATGCTCAATCCGCTGTAGAAGCGGCATTTCTCGACGACCTGAGAAATTTCATCGTCGCGAGAGAGAATCTCTACCACCACTTCCACGGGCCGCGTTGGATAGGGCAACTCAACTTGACCGGGACGAACGGCTGTGACATCGGGCAAAGGCTGAAAGTCCTCGGAAATTCGAAGCTTTACCTCTCCGCCCGACACGTAGCCAGCGTCGTCGAGAAGCCGAATGATGATCTTTTGCAGTAGGCTGTGCAGCCAAGTGGGCATCGCTTTTTGGACCGGTACGCCGAACCAATATTCGAAATAAGGCTTTTGATGGCCGTACTGAATTTCGAATTGTTGCAGCGTCATGGTAGCCGTCCTTATTTTGACACCTGTTTAGCGGTTTTCCGCGCTCTCTTTACTGGCTTGGCGGCAGGCGTTTGATCTTCCGCTTTCGAGCCTATGCGTTCCAGCGCGTCCTCCAGTCTTTGCCCGCCTGCAAGCACCGGCGCGAACAGATCGCCTACCCGCTTGAACCGTTCTATCGCGTTATCGATGCGGAAATCAGTCGGTTCGATTCCACGCTTCACCTCTTTCCAGTCGAGCGGAGTCGCAACCGCCGCGCCGTCGTACGCGCGAACTACGTAGGGCGCGGCAATCGTCTTTCCGATACCGATCTGCAGGTAGTCGAAATACACGCGGCCTTTCTTGCGCTTCTCCACGCTCCTCGGCGTCGTAAACAAATTGGGCTCGCGTTCGAGAGCCAGATGCGAAAGCAATTCCGCAAAGCCGCGCACCTGCTCGTACGTGTAGACCGGCTCGACAGGCACATAGACATGCATGCCATCTCCGCCTGTCGTTTTCGGATAACCTTTCAGCCCGACATCCTTGAGAACCTCGCGAACAAGAAGCGTGGTCTCGACAATCTGATCGAACGATGTATCAACCGGATCCAGATCGAGCAAGATCCAATCCGGATGCTCCAGATTGCCCGCACGGCTCATCCACGGATTCTGGTCAATGCACCCGAGGTTCACCAAGTACAAAAGACTCGCCCGATCGGTCGCAATCGGGTAGTGGTTAACTTTGGGCGGATGGTGCTCAGTGATCGGCTCGCAGCGCATCCAATCCGGGAAGTGCTCCGCGTTCTTCTGAAAAAAGTAATCCCGCGCGATGCCGTTCGGATATCGCTTCATCGAAAGAGGCCGATCGGCTAAATGCGGTAGCAGCCAGGGCGAAACCGCATCGTAGAACGCCAGCAGGTCACGCTTCTTCCAGCCATCCTTCGGGAAATAGACTTTATCTAAATTCGTAAATTTGAGCCGGTGACCGTCAACGTCAGCGGTCAATTCGCGCCCACTGAAATCGAGCCCGGAGCTTGCGCGTGGCGGCTCGGGCGCAGGTGGATCGATCTCGGTTGGCGTCTCGCGCACCACGTCTTCAGGGGCCTTGTCATCGCGCAGACCAACAAAAACCGGTGCACGCAGCACGCCGTCTCGCGTCCATTCTAAGAACCGAACCTGACACACGACTTCTGGCTTCACCCAAGTCACATCCTTGAGTCCTTCGCGAACGGCAGGCTTCTGAGAGAACGGCATGGTCTTAGTTACCAGCGGCTGCAGGCGTTCAGAGATCGCCTTCATCTTCTTCTGATCGAAGCCAGTGCCCACCTGCCCCGCGTGCCGCAACTCGCCATTCTCACGCACCGCAAGAATCAGCGCGCCGAAATATTCCCGTTCGCCTTTCGTGAAGCCGGCAATCAGAAATTCCTGCTCGTTCAGAACCTTCACTTTCAGCCAGCGCGTCGACCGCGCCGATTCGTAAGTGCTGTAGCGATCCTTAGCGAGAATCCCCTCAAGCTTCATTTGCTTCGCCGCCTCAAACATCTGTTCGCCGCCTGTCTCGTACGCTTCCGAGATGCGAATGTGTTGATTGGGCGTGACGAGCGTTGCGAGGACCTTCTTGCGGTCCTCCAGCGCGGCGCCGCGAAGATCGTAGCCATCCACATAGAGGACGTCGAAGAGAAAAAGCACTGCGGGTGTAGTTTCGGCGAGCCGCGGTACGGACGCGGCGTTCGCGGCTATGCGCGGTTGTATCAACTCGAAACGCGCGCGGCCACCTTCATCCAGAACGCAAATCTCTCCGTCCAGCCACACGGTTTTTGCATTTACCTGCGCGGGTAGGCCGGCAAGCTCCGGGTACTGCGCATCGCAACGATTTCCCCGCCGCGATTGGATCTTGAGCTTGCCATCCTCTACCAGGCAAAGCGCGCGAATACCGTCCCACTTCACCTCGTATAGCCACTGCGATCCGCTTGGCGGCTTTGTCACCGCGGTTGCCGCCATTGCCTCGACATCGTGCGGCAGAGGAGCCTTCTTTGCACCGGCCACATCCGCGACATTTAAAGGTTTCAGGTCGTCCGCAATTTCGTCTTGAGTGCGCTTGGTTGCCACACTCCAGGCGAACTGATTGATGTCATATCCGGGAACAACGAACTCGTCCTTTTTCTTAATTAGCAGCCACTCGTTACCCTTACCCGCATGCTTCATGTGCACAATGGCAAAGGCGCCGTTCAGCTTCGTGCCATGCAGCGCAAATTTGAAATCGCCTCGTGCGATCTGCTGTTCCGCGGGAACACCCTCCAGCACGTCATAAGTGCCTTTGTCCCAAAGCATCACGCTGCCCCCACCGTAATTTCCCGCTGGAATATTGCCTTCGAAGGTGCCGTAATCGAGCGGATGATCCTCCACTTTCATCGCCAACGCTTTGCGTGCAGGGTCAAGGCTCGGGCCTTTTGGGACGGCCCAACTCACCAGGACGCCGTTCACTTCCAGACGAAAATCGTAATGCAGGCGCGTGGCGTCGTGCCTTTGCACACAAAAGAATCCGCCTCGCTCGCTCGTCTTTGCGTGTGGCTCTACCGGTTTCGGTTCCGGCGTCTTGTCGAAATGGCGTTTCCGTGCGTACTCTTTTAACCCCATCTGGGGCCATTATGCACTTTCACTGCTACGCTAAAAAGGTTCTCCCCCGCCTAGTCGCTGAATGACCTTCTCCGAGCAGCTCAAGTCTCAGCTCAACATTGTCGACGTAGTTAGTCAATACGTCCGCCTCAAGCGGCAGGGTTCGGGCGCGCGCTATGTGGGGCTGTGCCCTTTCCATTCGGAGAAAACTCCCTCATTCAACGTCAACAGTAATCTTCAGATTTATAAGTGCTTCGGCTGCGATGCCGCCGGCGATGTCTTCAAGTTCGTCATGGAGCACGACGGGCTCACGTTCCCGGAAGCGCTCAAATCCTTGGCCGAACGCTACGGCATTCCTATGCCACAGCGCGATTACAGCGACGATCCGGAGGCAAGAACCCGTTCGGCGCTGCTGGAGATGCATGAGATCGCCGCTGACGTTTTTCAAAAGAATCTGCGCGGTGGGGGCGGAGCAGAGGCACGTAAATATCTCGAATCCCGCGGAGTAAGACGGGACGCAATGGACGAGTTCCGCCTGGGACTTTCCGATGCCTCCGGCCAGCAACTGGCAGAGCGGCTCCAGAAATTCGGGCCGGCGCTGCTGGAACAATCCGGCCTGGTGCTGAAGCGTGACAACGGTACATTCTTTGACCGTTTCCGTGCGCGCCTCATGTTTCCGATTCACAACGAATCGGGAATGCTGATCGCATTCGGTGGTCGAGCGCTCCGGCCCCACGACGAACCGAAATATTTGAACTCGCCCGAAACAAGGCTCTACAAGAAGTCTGCTGTTCTTTACAATCTGCATCGCGCCAAGATTGACGCTCGCAAGAACGATCGCATGATTCTGGTGGAAGGCTACATGGACGTCATCGGCGTCTACTCCGCCGGGATCCATGAAGTGGTCGCAAGCAGCGGCACCTCGTTGGGCAACGATCAGGTGCGCGCCATCAAACGTCAGGTTTCGCAGCAAGGGACTACCGGGCAAGTGATCCTCAACTTCGATCCCGACCCCGCCGGCGCTCGCTCCACGGAAAAGTACATCGGCATGTTCCTCTCCGAAGGTCTGCGCGTCAAGGTTCTGCAGGTACCGGGTGGTAGCGATCCGGACGAATACATCCAGGAAAACGGTCCGGAAGCTTATCACAAGCTGCTTTCCGCCGCACCTTCTTATTTCCATTGGCTGGCGGACCGCGCCAAAGAGAAGTTCGATATGCGCAGCGCGGAAGGGCGCGTCGATGCCTTCAAGTTTCTGCTTCCCGTCTTGCAGCACGTTTCGGATCGAGTGGAGCGAGCGGCCATTGCCATGGAACTCGCCGAATCCTTGAACGTTGCTCGCGAGGTGGTACATACCGCATTGCGAAGAACCTTAGCTCCGGAACCGTCGCAGCGGCCCAAAGATATCTCATCCGCACTTCCGCCGAATGAGAGACTTCTGCTGGCGTCCTTATTGACCAGTCAGGAAGCAAGGCAAGCCATCACACAGTACCTGCACAGGATCGACATGCTGCCGGTTCTGGAGATGAGAGCTGTCTTTGAGGCAACCATGGCGCTGGAACAGGACGGCGCAAACTTTTCTCTTGAAGCGCTCTGTGCCCGCCTGGATGAACGCGCCAAAAAGATCGTAACCGAACTCAGTTTTGCCGATTGGGGCATATCCGAAGACGGCGCGCTGCAGCAGGCGCTGCATTGCTTGGAGGCGCTCGAAAAGAAAGCGGCCCATGCGGCGTTAAGCACGATGAAGGTTCGCATACGCGAGTTGGAGCGAGAGGGAAATTTGCAGGAAGCCAAGCGCCTGTACGATGAGCTAGGTAGGGTGTAGCACGCGCCCAGAGGCCCAAATCGTGTTGTACTATGAGGAGTCAAGAAGGTCGGGGGCGCCTTTGACTCTCAGGGTTATTTCCGTTGCGAACTCCAATCCGGTAAGCCGTCGAAGTTGGTGAAGGCAGTGAATGCAAGACAGTAACGAAAAGGGCTTCGCTCTCTATGGAGAGATCGGCGAAGTCGTCCGCGATGATTTGTCGACCGGAACGGATCTGAATGATCTTTTCGTCGACCTGGACGGACCGTCTGTTGAGCTTCTTGAGGAACCGAAAGACTTCGACAAGAAGGATGAAGAGGCAGAGGACCTCTCTGATCTTGACCTTACGCCGGGTGCGCTCGATAAGAGCAATGATTCCGTCCGCGTCTATCTGCGCGAAATGGGCATGGTTCCGCTGCTTACGCGGGAAGGCGAGATTGATTTAGCCAAACGCATTGAGCGCGGGCAGACCTCCATCCGTAAAGCCTTATCGCGATCGCGCGTGATCGTGCATCTTTTATTCGAAGCGAAAGAAGAAGTGGAGCGAGGAACTCTGCCCGTCTTCGACGTGATGCAGGCTCCCGAACCTCAATTAGGAACTGACGATGAGCAAGCGGAACGCACGCTGAAGGAGCAGTTCGCCGCGGCTGTACATGAGATAGAGAAGCTGTACCGCAAGCTGCAGCAGTCGCAACGCAAGCTAATCAGCACGCCGCGCAACATGCGGCCGAAGCAACATCGCAAGCTGCGTTATGAATACGCGCGTCTGATGATCTGCATCTCGCGCCAGATCAGGGCCATTCCGTTTGCGCAGCGCTTTCAGAATTCGCTCAGCTACGGACTGAGAAAGTTTGTCGATCAGGTCAAGCCGCTCGAACAGGAGATTGCGCGCCTGCAGCGGAAGCTGGAACAGAACGCGATTGCGGAATCGAGCGCCGCCGTTTCCATCCGCAAGGAGTTGAAAAATCTTTCTTCGCAGCTTCAGTGTCTGGAAGAAAAGTCCGGAACAACGGCGACCGAACTCCGCCGTACGCTGCAGATTCTGGAACGCGGCGAATCCGAAACGGATTCCGCCAAGAAGCGCCTGATCGAAGCCAATCTAAGACTGGTGGTGTCGGTTGCCAAGCGTTACACCAACCGTGGCATGCAGTTCCTTGACCTGATCCAGGAAGGCAACATCGGACTCATGCGCGCGGTAGACAAGTTCGATTACAAGCGCGGCTATAAGTTCTCCACCTACGCCACCTGGTGGGTCCGCCAGGCGGTCACGCGTGCGATTGCGGATCAGGCGCGAACCATTCGCATACCCGTTCACATGATCGAGACCATCAATAAGTTGGTCCGATTGCAGCGCGTGATGCAGCAGGAACTCGGCCGCGAACCGACTACTGAAGAACTGGCCGTGCGCATGGATCTTTCCACCAGTAAGGTTCGCCGTGTCTTGCGTATTGCGCAGGAACCCATCTCGCTGCAGACGCCAGTGGGCGAAGAAGAAGAATCCAATCTGGGCGATTTTCTTGTCGACAGCCGCATGGTTTCTCCCTCGGAAGCGGTCATCAATCTGAACCTTCGCGAGCAGACTGCCGAAGTTCTCAAGACGTTGAGCCCGCGCGAAGAGAAGATCGTGAAGATGCGCTTCGGTCTGCAGGATGGCAGTGAGCACACGCTTGAAGAAGTGGGCCAAAACTTTGCGGTCACTCGCGAACGCATCCGCCAGATTGAAGCGAAAGCGCTACGGAAACTTCGCCATCCCAGCCGAAGCCATCGCCTCCGCAATTTTCTGGAAAACGGCGCACCGGGTTAACCGCCGCGGCGCATCGGCGATACGGTATGTTGGAGCATTCTCCTCATGCCTGAGACGGTAATTGCCACGCCCACGCCAGTACATCCGGTCACCCCTCCGAAAAAAGTTCCCAAGCCCAAAAACGCCGCTGAACGTAAAGCGCGCGTCAATCGAATCTCTGGATGAGCTGGACAAATTATTTCCGCAAGCTACCTGCGCCCTGCATCACAAGAACGCGTGGCAACTGCTGGTTGCGACCATCCTATCTGCGCAATGCACCGATGAACGGGTAAACAAAGTTACTCCCGATCTGTTCAAGAAGTACCCGACGCCTGAGGATTTTGCCAACGCTTCTCAAGAAGAACTGGCGCTGGATATTCGCTCCACCGGTTTCTTCAACAACAAAGCGCGCTCCGTAATCGGAGCTGCCCGCAAACTGCTGTCCGACTACCAAGGTCAAGTGCCGCGCACAATGGACGAACTTCTTACCGTTCCCGGCGCTGCGCGCAAGACCGCGAACGTGGTGCTCGGAACCGCCTTCGGCATACCTTCCGGTGTGGTGGTGGACACGCACGTACAACGCATCACGCAGCGTCTTGATCTCACAAAGAACACCGACCCGGTGAAGATTGAGCAGGACCTGATGAAGATCGTCCCGCAGGAACGCTGGATTCTCTTCTCGCACCAGGTGATTCACTTCGGCCGCCAGATCTGCATTGCTCGCAAGCCGCGCTGCGCATCGTGCCCGCTTGATCCGCTCTGCTACGCAAAGGATAAGACGCTCGCCTGAACTTCACCTCTGATGGCAAATCTCTATCTAGGCATCGATGGCGGCCAATCCAGCACGAAAGCGCTGATTGCCACCGAAGACGGTCGCATCGTGGGCCACGGTACCGGCGGCCCGTGCAATCACGTCAGCGGCCCGGAAGCGAAAGAGAAGTTTCGTCATGCGATCGGCAGTTGCATCCAGAAAGCCTGCGATGAAGCCCGACTCGACGCAACTAGCATTCACTTCTCAGCCGCGTGTCTTGGTTTCAGCGGCGGCATCGCGGACAAGGACGCCTATGCCCGCGAACTGATTCGCAGCGACAAGTACAAAATCGTAGAAGATACCGTAATCGCATTGAGCGGTGCGACTGAAGGACACCCCGGCATCATCGTGATTGCAGGGACGGGATCGGCCGCGTTCGGCGTCAATGGAGCCGGCAAGACGGCCCGCGCAGGCGGTTGGGGCTACATCTTCGGTGACGAGGGTGGCGCGTTCGATTTAGTTCGACAAGCGCTTCGCGCCGCACTGCAGTTTGAAGAAGGCTGGGGCGCCGTGACGGTATTGCGCGAACGGCTTTTGGCAGCCACCGGAGCCCGGGACGCCAATGATCTTTTGCACCGCTTCTACACGCGCGATTTCCCACGCGATCGAGTAGCCACGTTCGCACCTCTCGTCACTGAGGCTGCCGTGCAAGGCGACCAGGTCGCGCGAATGATTCTGCGTATGGCGGGCGGCCGCCTGGCGTCGCTGGCCGGTGGCGTGTATCAGCATCTCTTTCAGAAATTCGACTCCGTTCCCGTCTGTTACGTCGGCGGCGTGTTTCGTAGCGATGCCGTACGTGCGAGTTTCGTTGAGGACGTGAAGCACGCCATTGGCTGCGACGCTGTTCCGCCGCGCTATAGCCCGGTTGCGGGCGCTGTTCTCGAAGCGCTTAGACTCGACGGGAATAAAGTCTCGCCTGTCCAATGTGCCAGAATCCGAAAGATGAATTGGTTCCGTTGTGCGATTGTCTTTCTCGGCGCCGCCAGCCTCGCCATTGCAGCTGATCCGAATTGGCCGCAAGTGGAACAGCATGCAGTCGAGTTCCTGCAGCAATACGTTCGCATTGCCAGCATCAACCCGCCTGCAGACACAAGCCAAACCGCCAAACTGATTCAAAGTGAACTGGCAGCGGCCGGCATCGAAGCCACTCTATATCGAAGCGGACCTGCCGGACAAACGAACCTGATCGCGCGTTTGCCGGGCCGGGATCGCAGCAAGCGTCCGCTTTTGCTGCACAACCACATGGATGTCGTTCCGGTCGATCCCTCGCGTTGGAAGGAAAATCCGTTTGGCGCCGAGATCAAGGATGGCGAGTTGTGGGGCCGGGGCTCGCTTGACATGAAGAGTACTGGCGTGATGCAACTCACCGCGCTCATTCTGCTGAAGCAATTGAATATCGTGCCCGCGCGCGACATCGTCTTCCTCTCTACTTGCGACGAAGAGACTGGCGGCGTACTGGGCGCGCAATGGATGATCCAGAATCACTGGAAGGAGATGGACCCGGAATATGTCATGGACGAAGGCGGCGTGGGCTCGCACGATGTCTACGCGCCCGGCAAACTGGTGTTCGGAATAGCCGTCGGCGACAAGCAGGTTCTATGGCTGAAGCTGCGCGCTACCGGCATTGCAGGCCACGGTTCGCAACCCAATCCGGACAATGCTAACGATATCCTGCTTCGCGCCATTGAGCAGGCAAAGGCGTTCCCGCCGTCCTCGAAGCCCAACCCGATCGTCACCGAAATGCATGCTGCCGTCGGGGCGTTTGCCTCGAATAAGTTCATGAATGCGATTCAGCAGAACACGATGTCTGTCACTTCGCTGCGCAGCGGCGTCGGCGATCCGCCGAAGGCTAACGTGATCCCATCGCTTGCCGAAGCCACGCTGGATTGCCGTTTGCTCCCGGGTGAAAATTCCGCCGAATTTATCTCCGAAATCAAAGCTAGAATTAACGATCGCCGCGTGACAGTCGAGCAGATATCGAGAGATCCCGACGATCCCAAGCTAAGTGCGACTAACACGCCACTCTACGACGCGATCTCCAAATCCATCCGAACGCAAAATCCGAACGCGACCATCATGCCCATCGTTGTTCCATTCGGTACGGATTCCGCCAAGTTTCGTGTTCGCGGCGTTAATTCCTACGGCATCATGCCTATGGTGATCGACCCGGCGACGCTCGCGACTATGCATAGCGATAGCGAGCACATTCCGGTCGATCAATTCAAGCTCGGCCTACACATCTACTTCGACATCCTGCGATCGGATTGGTGAGCTGACAGCCGGTACGCTCTCCTGTATCGGAATAGCAAACTGAACGCCAAGCCTATTTGCCGCTTCCATAATCCGCAGTAGCAACTCCGATTGCTTTTTCAGAAATTCGTTGTAGTCGGGCGTTAGAACATAGGCGAAAACTTCAATCACATACGACTCGTTAGTGATTTTCGTAAACCGGAGTGGAACATCCGTGGGATCCACTGTCGGATCAGAATGCAAAATTTGATCCACCGCAGCCATCACCTGCCGGACTTGAGCCGGGCTCGTCTCCCGGTGGAGGTGCAAGGCAGGATGAAACCACATTCGGTCGCGCTTCGAATAGTTCTCGAGCGTCATGGTCGAGAACTGCGAATTCGGAATTGTCACCAGCGTTCTGTCGAGGGTTCGAATGCGCGTGGATCGTAAGCCGATGTCTTCCACTGTCCCCACCTGCCCGCCGAACTGGCAGAAATCGCCCACAAGCACGGCACGGTCGCTGATCAGCGAGATGCCTCCGAACAGGTTTTCAATTGTCTTCTGCGCGGCCAGTGCGACCGCCAGTCCGCCCACGCCAACTCCCGCCAGGATGGTAGTAGTGTTGTAGCCCCAGGCCGACAAAACAAAAAGTATTGCCAGGCAGAAGATGCAGATCTTCACGAACCGCACCAGCAACGGCGCGACGGAATAAGAGACCGTTCGCTCTCGCGGGTTCAATCGGGCAATGATTCGATCGGAAACCAGATCCGCCACTCGCATCAACAGAGAAGCAGTTCCCAACACGACGAGTAATGCGATTAGTTTTAGCAGGTAGTCGCGAAGAAGGGCAGACGGGGCAACAACCGTCAGGCATGCGCGAAAGACTGCAACCGAAAGCAGCAAGCGCATGGGCTCAGAGAAATTCTCCAGCCGGTAAGCGTCCATTGACTTCACATACCGCTTTACTAGCGGCGCAACAATCACCAGGACGCCGCGGCTGAGTAATCCGGAGATGAAGCGCAACAGCAGCGCAATCAAGACGAGTGCTATCCAGATCCAGAGCGGCGTATCGATCCATTCAATTCGCACCAGAGGCTCGGGCAACTTCCGTTCAATTGCAGATGTTTTGCGAAAGCCTGCAAGTTCCGCAATACGGGCGACCGTGTCCGGCGAGACCCGCCATAAGGGCTCGCCATTTTCGTTGCTTCGCGCCATGTACAAGGTCACGTGCCGGTGATCCGCCTGGAAATCGTCCAGGACATCCAGATCCGGCGACAAGCCGTCCGCCAGATTGCCCTCCGCGGAATTCGCCAGATTTCCGACCTCAAACTGCGGATCTCGATCCAGAAAATCGCACAAGTCTCTCGCGTGCTCCGGACCGCTGGTCTCTCGTTCGTCAGGCTTGATCGCGCGAAGATCCAGGTATTGGGAAGCAAGCAGAAAATTGTCGTCGTGGCACGCTCGCAGGAAGTTGTAGATTGAACTTCTTGGCGTCTCGCGCTTCAGCGGATCGATGTTGCCAGGCTGTGCCGCGGACTTGGGATTCGCAATGAAGCCCGTTAAACTTTGAGACTTCGCGATTTGCCCGCTAATGACCACGAGCAGAATAGAAATCGCCCACACTCGCGCTATCTTCCGACTCGTTTCCAACACTCGTAACCAGCTTAGAACGGCCTTGGCGCTCTTTCGATCACAAATCCCCAGCGAGTATTTCGTTTAGCGTAAGTCCAGTCGTTCCAGGCGCTTAGGAGATTTTATGCAGCCCCAAGGTGAACACATTGGCCCTTTTGTACCGCTAGTCTGTAGCCCAGGAGAGCTTTAATATGTCTTCCCAATCTATTCTGCGCGGCAGCTACCGCGAGCACCCCGTTGGATCGGTGCCAGCCGGTAGCCCCGCGCCCCTTGACTACATAAACATCACCCTCATCCTGCGCCGCCCGAACAGCGCGCCGGAAATGGAGTCCATGACGGACCCGCTCAGCCACTCTGATTTTGTGGAACTGCATGGCGCCAATGATGGCGACATTCTGGCGATCGAAGAATTCGTAACTTCGCATGGGTTCACGATCGTTCGCGTGGACAAAGCCGCGCGTTCCATCACGATAAGCGGCACCATCGAAGCGCTGGCATCTGTCTTCGACGCTCGCTTGGAGATGCGTCAAATCGGGGAGCGCACGATTCGCAGCCGGGCAGGCCACATCTGGTTGCCCATCGAGTTGAAGGAGCGTGTGATCGCGGTGCTTGGCTTCGATGAGCGGCGAGCTGCACACACTTACAATCGCTTCACCGCAAATGCTGCGCCGAGTTCCTATACGCCGGTGCAGGTTGCGAAGTTGTATTCATTTCCCAACACCACTGCTGCGAATCAAACTATTGCCCTCATCGAACTGGGCGGTGGCTTCAAATCGTCCGACCTCCAGAAGTACTGGAAGCAGATCGGCATCAGCAGCCCTTCTGTCACGGCTGTGTCGGTGGATAGCGCAAAGAACGCGCCCGTTGGCGATCCCAACAGTGCCGATGCAGAGGTGGTGCTCGATATCGAAGTAGCCGCCGGCGTTGCTCCCGGCGCTCGCGTTGCAGTGTACTTTGCTCCCAACACCGATCAGGGTTTCTTGGACGCCATCAACTCTGCCATCCATGACACGACGCGCAAACCGTCGGTCATTTCTATCAGTTGGGGTGCGGCAGAGGCCGAGTGGACCGCACAGGCGCTGTTTGCCTTCAACGCGGCCTTCCACGATGCTGCTCTGCTTGGGATCACCGTTTGCGCGGCTGCCGGTGATAACGGCTCCAGCGATGGTGAATCCGATGGGAAACCGCACGTCGATTTCCCTGCCTCGAGCCCCTGGGTGCTTGCCTGTGGAGGCACACGGCTGGTCGGCAGCAACGGCCAAATTCAATCCGAGACCGTTTGGAATGACGGAACCAATGGAGGCGCAACGGGCGGGGGCGTAAGCTCGTTTTTCTCGAAGCCTTCATACCAAAACGGGCTCAACGTCCCCAAGCCGAACGGCACCGCTAACACCACGGGCCGCGGCGTTCCGGATGTGGCCGGTGTCGCAGATCCCGATACGGGCTACATGATTCTGGTCGATGGCCAGGAAGGCGTAGTCGGTGGCACCAGCGCCGTTGCGCCGTTATGGGCAGGTCTGGTTGCGATGTTGAATCACCAACGCGGTAAAAATCTGGGTTGGTTCCATCGCACCATCTACGGCACCTTTGCGCAACATAAGGTGTTGCACGACATCACTTCCGGTACAAACGGAACCTACAAAGCGGGCCCGGGTTGGGACGCTTGCACTGGCTACGGTACGCCGAACGGCCAAGCGATGCTCTCGCTGCTAGAGCCATCCTCGAAGTAGCTTCACATCGAGTGGACGCGGGATGCCATATGCGTCTCGCGTTCCACTTCGATCTCTTCCAGTATTTCTTTGCACGCCCGAGCCGGATCGGCTGCGCGTGTGACTTGTCGTCCAATCACCAGATAATCGGCCCCATCGCGTATTGTTTCAGCAGGCGTAGCGACGCGCTTCTGATCTCCGGCAGCCGCGCCCGGCGACCGAACACCGGGTATCACTAGCTTTAGCTCGTCACCGGCGATACCTCGGACTCGCGCCACTTCCAGCGGGGAGCAAACGACTCCATCGAATCCGGACTGCATGGCTTTCCTGACGCGCAACTCAACCAGCGTGCTCGGCTGCACCGGATACCCCAGGTCAGCCAAATCTTCTTCATCGAAGCTGGTCAGAACGGTGACTGCCAACAATTTTGTTTTGCTCTGACCGCGTCCTTCCACCGCGGCGTTCATGATCGTGCGGCTACCATGCACAGTCAAAAATGTGACAGCGCCGGAATCGCAGATACGCCGCGTCGCACGCTTGACCGTCTCACCAATGTCGTACAACTTCAAATCGAGGAAAACTTGCTTGCCAAGGCCGCTTACCTGACGGACGAAATCCATACCGCCGGCAGCATACATTTCCATCCCGATCTTGTAGAAATCAACTGCCGGGCCGATCCGTTCGATTAAAGTAAGCGCCTCCTTCGTGCTGTCAACATCGAGCGCAATGATGATTGGATTCAGTTGCTCACCTCTATCGGCTTTACGCCGCGGTCTTTCACCTTGCCGATGACGTATGCCTCGGACCGCTTTGCCAGGAATTTTTCGGCATTATCCGCTATCCATGCTCACCAGCAGTCCACCCGAAGTCTGCGGATCATAGAGCAGCGCTTGAATCTCGGCTGGAATATCTTCCGCCATCCGCACGCAGCTCTCGACAAAATCGCGATTGTTGTTGAGGCCGCCGGAATGCGCCCCCATCTGCGAATATTCGATCGCGCCGGGCAGAAATCGCACCGCACTCGCCGAAATCTCAAGCGTGACGTCGCTAGCCAACGCCATCTCCCTCGAATGCCCCAGCAACCCAAAACCGGTCACGTCGGTGCATGCGTGAATCGTCAATTCCAGCAAAGTGTCGCAGACTGAGCGATTCAATGTCAACATCTGCGCGACAGAGGCGTCAACGTCCTCCTGTCTGGCAATCCCCTTCTTCAGCGCGCTAGAAATGACACCTGTCCCAATCCGCTTCGTGAAAACCAGCACGTCTCCCGCTCTTGCAGTCTTGTTGGTCCAGATTTTCTGCGGATCTATAACGCCGGTCACTGCATACCCGAACTTGATCTCATCTTCAGAAATGCTGTGACCACCCAGGATCACGCATCCGGCTTCGTGAATCTTGTCCGCGCCACCTTTGAGGATCGCTTCCAGGTCCGCGACGTCGCCTTTTCCCGGAAATACAACCAGCGATAACGCCGTGATCGGGCGCCCGCCCATCGCGTACACGTCGCTCAGCGCGTTCGCCGCTGCAATTCCACCGAACGTGTAGGGATCGTCCACAATTGGGGTAAAAAAGTCCACCGTTTGGACGATCGCCAGTGGCGTTTCGCCCGGCTGCGTGAGATCGTACACGCCCGCATCGTCCGCCGTTTCGTAACCAACCAGAACCTTCTCGTTCGTCACGCGTGGCACCGATCGCAGAGCCCGATCGAGTATTTTTGGACTGAGTTTTGACGCGCATCCACCGGCTTTCACATTTGCAGTGAGTCGAGTTGCCATCAATTCCAGTGTAGTGATCAAGCAGTGAACACAGCTTCTTCAGCGAACTCCCACTCACGCCAGCTATCCAGAAGGGGAAAGTACAGCCCCAGCGAAATAGGGCCTTTCTCTAATCGCGATATGAGCGTTGCGTAGCTTTCCAGTTGATTTCGATAGCGCCGCTGCTCTTCATTCAGAAACGCTTCTCGACTACCGCCTTTGTGCTCACCCGTCTTGTAGTCGATGATCCACAAACGTCCGCTCTCATCCCGGAACATGCGGTCTATCACCCCGCTGATCAGCTTGTCCTGTATCCGTCCTCGGATTGCGTACTCCGATCGAGCGTCTTTATGCGCGGCCAGTATCCAGCGCCCATACTTCGTCTCCAGAGCGTTCTCGATTGCGCCCATGACCTTTGCCGTCGCTTGCGCTTCTTCTTCACCCGGGATGCCTCGCACGAGAAGCTCGGAAGCAATCAGCTTGCGCGAGGAATGCAGCCGAGTGGTATCCCAGCTTGCAACTCCCTCGCTGGCAATCCGATTCAGCAAGGAATGAACAACCGTGCCGACGTGGCGCGCGGTCCCTTTCACCCATTCATACGTGATCTCGCGCGCGGACGCGGTGTCGGCGTTGAGTTCCGGCTCCCACTCCATCGATCTCTCAAACACAGGCAGCTTCCACTCTTTCGGTAATCCGCCTGAGAATCGTTTGCGCGCCGGTATTTGCAACCGAATGCGCTGCGATTGGAGCCGCGCGGCGGCGAAGAAGCGCCTCGAATTCCGGCTTCACCGAATCCCAGATGAGTCTCAAAAACGTGCCCTTTTTCGCCTCGTAGCAGCCGCGCCCGTCTTTCTTGCTCTTATTGCTCGAAAGTAAATAGAGGTTGTTCCTGGCTCTCGTGCAAGCCACATAGAAGACGCGCTTCAGTTCGTGCTCTTCCTTCAGTTTCATGGCGTCACGAATTCTGCGGTACTCGGGATCTTCTTCGCCGGTCTGCGGCATCGCCGCAATCGTCAGTTGTAGTTGTCCGGCCTCATTCACTTCCTCGGTCCAGATCAGCAGGTCCTTGTCGAGTCCTTGGGTTTCTTTCCCTAATTGCGGCAGAATCACCGTATCGAACTCCAGACCCTTGGCCTGGAAAATAGTCATCACCTGGACGCGATGTTCACCGGCAGCCGGTCTTGCAAATAGCCTGTCCAAACGCCGGTTCAGCAGACTGAAATCAAGGATTACTCCGCCTTCTTCTTCGCTCTCAATCAGGTCCAGAACCGTATTTACATCTTCGAGCTGATTGCCGCGGTTCAATATCGAAGCGCCGCCAAGCTCCAGCCACGTGCTCTCGACTAGCTTCCGAAGGCTCATGCGCCCGGCGTTCGCGACCGCGGCGGACATCACCTCTTGTAGACGAATCGTGCGAATGCGTCCATCGGGTGATAGTCGTGCGATCGCTTGCGGGTCCGAAATCAGATCGAGAATTGTTCGTTCCGAAAACCCCTCCGCTAATGCGGAAAGATCCGCCAGCCTCAATCCGCACCAAGGTGCGCGCAAACACGCAAGCCACGAAACACGATCCGCTACATGCAGGATGGCGCGCGTTAACGCGACCACATCAATCACGTGCTGCTGATCGGCTAAGCGATCAATTTCGACCGCTTCATAGGGAATACCGGCGTCGCGCAAAGCCGGCAGAATATCTACAATGTGACTGCGGCTGCGCAGCAGAATAGCAACAGTTCCCTTCTCTTGCGCCTTCCCGGCAATCTCAACGACTCTGCCCGCTTCGGCGCGGCCGTCATCGTCGATAAACCAGTGGCATTCGGGACACTTGCCGCCAGGCTGGCGGTCAGCTTGCGACGGCCGGAATTGAACGGCTCCCGCAACCGCATCCTCTTCCGCCATCATTTGGCTGAATTTGCCTTCTACCCAGCCCAAGATCTCAGGCGTGCAGCGGAAGTTGGATGTCAGAGTGACACGCTTCAACTGAACGGCGCCCAGCAGTTGTTCGTCCCAGCAGCGCAGAAAAAGGGACACATCCGCTTCGCGAAAGCGATAGATACTCTGCATCGGATCGCCCACCAGAAACAACGAGTGTTCGTCGCCGCCCGACCACTGCGCCGTCAGTGCATTCAGCAGATCGTATTGAGCGCGCGACGTATCTTGAAACTCATCCACCAGCAGATGCTCAATGCGGTAATCGAGCCAATAAAGCAGATCGCTCGGGTTCTCCGCAGATCCTAACGCCCTAATAGCAGCCTGTGTGATTTCGCTAAAATCGACCACGCCTTCTTCGCGGAACACTTCTTTCAGGGCAGTGCGCGCATTTTCGAGCAACTCGCAGAACTGATTCGCGACTTCACGATGCTCTCCCGAGCGCAAGAACGCCCACTGATCGCGCTTCTCCAGCATGCCCACAATCTGGCTTTCGAGCATGGACGTGTTGTTGTCGAAGTAAATGGAGAGCGCGCGAAATAGCTGTTTACTTTTCTCATCTTTTTCGGTCAACAAGCGCAAGGTGCGCTGAGCGGCCATGCGGTAGAGACTGCTGGCGTCTTCGACAACTTTCGTTTCGCCGCCGAAGCCTGACATCACCGGCATCTGATGCGTCAGCAGCGAGCAGAGCGCGTCAATCGTGAAGACCTGCAACCGGCTCGCATCGGCAAGAATTTGCCATCCTTTTTTTTCGCTTTGCGCAAGCGCATCAAGCGCCAGCCGGCGGGTTCGTTCTTCGTAATCGCCGCTGATGAGCGTGCCCACGGCCGCATTCTTCAAGGCGTCGAAGATGCGATCTCGCATTTCGGCGGCGGCTTTTCGAGTAAATGTCACCGCGACGATTGACTCCGGGCGCTCCACCACTGTCAGTAGCCGCAGGAAGCGTTGCGTGAGAAGCCCGGTTTTGCCGCTCCCGGCAGGAGCCTGGACGATAAATGATCGCGCAGGATCAAGCGCGCGCTCACGCTCGCGCCGGTCACTCATCAAGACTGCTCTCGCTTTCGCCGCAACGTTGCTCGTTGATACGGCAAAACGGCGTGACATCGCAGAAGTTGCACGCTCGCGGTATTGGATCAACCGCTGCTTCGCCGGCCACAAAGGACTCTGCTAGACGCTCCACCACTGCAATACGATCGTCCAAATACTCGTCCCAACTCAACTCCTTGCTGGGCGGCTTCTGCCCTTGTATATGCGCATCACGGGCGAAGCCGGCAAGTTTCGCGTCGCGCGGCTTCAACTGCGCGAAGAAGAGTCCGTCCACTTCATCCCGCATACCGGCGGCGTAAGCCAGAAGCTGCGGTTCGCGTGGCCGGGGGCCGCTTAAATCGGCCGCGCTGGTATTCCCACTTTTGTAATCGATCAACAAAAATTTGCCGTTTCGCAAGCGATCCACCCGATCAATTCGAATATCAAGATGTAGACCGGCAATGTCCAGCGCACGCTTCTGTTCGGTCACTTCAACCTGAAAAGGTTGTTTGCGTTGCCGTTCAATCTGCAACCAAGCCAGTATCAGTTCGGTCAAGCGATCGACTTCAGCTAACGACAACTGCTGGTGCAAAGGACCGTCTTGCTGCGTTCCGACCGCCTGCCTCACGGCATCGACAACCAGTGCCCACAGCGACGAGGGTTCGCAATTCTTCAGTCCTTCTTGCGTTTTCAGCGTGTCCCAGACGATCTGTAGCGCTTCATGCACGAAGCCGCCGCGCTCCCGGGCATCCAGTCCGAATGAACCATCTTCGGGACAGCGGGCGTTCAACCGGCGCACGGCGAAGGCGCGAAATGGACACTGCGACTGATCCTTTATCAGCCCTGTTCCGCCCAACGAACGGCTCGCGCCTGCATACGGCGGTGCGTTGCTGTCTTCCAGACGCTCCAGGTCGGCCACGGCAAAAGTCTCAATCCGGCTGCGGCCTTCCCATCGCGGCCATCCCGTCATGTCTCGCGGCAGGAACGGCTCAGCCGCGGGCAATAGCCTGTTCGAGTAAGTGACATAAACCTGAGGCGCTGCGCTAAATAGGTCGCTGAGAACTTGATGGCGTAGCGCATGCAGACCGTTCGCCGTCGCTCCCGGTACGTCGCAAGCGCGCTGGAGCTTCAACGGAATCAGCGGCGATGTCGATCGATGGAGAAAGCTGTTTTCTTCCGACACGCCGGTAACGAAGACTTGGTCGAAGCGGAGCCCTGTCGCTTCCGACGCATCGAGTATCTGGATGGGGGAGAAGAAGTCGCCTTGCGCAGGACCCGGCTCGTCCAACAAAGACTGTAACTGCTCGAGTCCCTCATGGAACCCCACGCGCTGGTTAATCAGCGTGAGCGAGGCCAACTTCGAAAGCTTGTCCTTCCACCTTTCGACTAAATCCTTCTCCTCCGGCCTGAGTTCTTGATCGCCCGGCCAGCCAAGAGAAGCCAAAATGTCGCTAAAGACCTCACTCCAGCTAGAAAAATCCGCGCGCGCAGGGTTCTTAGCAACAACTTCCCGGACACGGAACAACACTTGTTGAAACACCGGGCAAGACTTGGCGCTGCGCTGCAGATCGTTTAGCGTCACATCCAGTTCTCGTGCTCGGCGCAGATCGAAGTCAGCCAACGCGCGTTGGTTGCGTTCCTGCGCGGCGCCGCTGATCCAGGGCGATCTCAGGATTGCTCCGGCTTGCCCAATTGGAATGCGCGGAGCCGCGACGTGCAGCAAGAGCAGTGCCCCCGCGATTAACGGATGCTCACTCAAGGGCGCAGCGGAATGCAGATGAAAAACAGAGTGCGAGCTGCGCGCCCCTGCCGGGTAACAGATCTGCTCAAAGGTGCGCTCCACAAGCGCGCGGTGGCTCGCAAGCCCAGGGACAAAAACACCGATCGAGCTCGCCGGCTGTTGCTCGAAAGCCATGCGTGCGCCGCGAGCGGCATTCTCGATCTCTTGCGCGAAATCGGGACAGCCCTCGACCGACATCGTCGCCGCGTCAGTCTCTTTCAGGATGAGAACTCGCGCTTTCGGAATGCGGCGCAGAGCCGGCGTCCAATTGCGAAACCCTGCAAAGGTAACGGAAGCATCCGCCAGGGGCAGCGAGCGCCAGAGATCAGCGGCCGTTATCCAACCTTCTGCTTTGCATCTGTCGCGAAGAATAGCCAACCAGTTTCGGAACTGCAGGCCGTCCTCATGGTCGTTCCAGGCATCGCTGTCGAGCGGAATGTGCCACTCCGCGATCAATCTAGCAGCGCGGCTTGCCAGCGTCGCGGTGCTTTCGATATCAAAAAGGTCGGGTGCTTCCTGCTCGATAATCGATCGCCAAAGAGCGTGCTCCTGCACCCGAGACAATAACGCCGGCAAGTCGTTACCGGCATAACGCGCGTTTTCCCACGACAGCTTGAGCCACGCGCCTGGTGCGTAAACGTTCGGCTGTAGCCAGGTGTTGGTGCCGTTTGCTAAGGACTGGCGCGCGAACTCATGCGCTGCAGTCGCCGCAAGCAAACGCGAAGGCGCCACGACTGTGGCTCCGCTCCCAAGCAGCGGGAGCAGGCCGGGACAAGCAAACTTCATGAGACTGGGTCAGCTCCATTATCGCTGTGGGGCTGACCCGAGTCGCCTGGCCGATTAGACCGATGCCGCTGCCGCGCGTCCGCTGGGACGCTCCTCGCTGGTAACGTGCTCGATATCCTGGAACCGCTGCTTGTGGTGCAGATACCAATACACGAACAGCAACGTCAGCATGAGTATTCCGAGCACCACCATGATCAGCGCGAAACGTTCCAAACCTCGAATGGGAGCGGCGGCCAGTGCCTCTCTCTGGCTAACCAGTACGAACCAACCCAGGTTTGTGTTGTCGTCGAGACGCCGCTTGGTTCCCGTATTCGCATAGCCGACGATATATGAATTGTTCCGGGGATTCGCAAGCGTCCATCCCGTCTGCTGACCCTGAGTGGAGGTCAAGGAATCGTGAACGGAATCGAACTGTGTGGACTTCGCGTGTGCGAAAACATCCACGTTGGGCGCGGCAATGATGTTCCCATTCTCATCTACCAGCTCCGCTTGCGCTCCGTTTGAAATTTCGTTCTGTTGGAAGCGCGACAGCATAGGCGAAATGTTGACCGAGGCCTCCAACACACCAAGCAGCGCGCCATTGGCGTCTGAGATGGGGAAACCAATGTTGACGTAATCGGCTTTCTTCAGCTCATTATCGAGAATGTCGCTGATCTTGACGGCGCCTTGTCCTTTGTTGTAAACCGACTGCCAGAATTCATCCTGTGAGTAATCGGTCTTCGGCGCATGCCCGGAAGATGCGACTACGTTCCCGTTAACATCTGTGGCAACAATCCCCAGGTACCGCGGATCGAGGATGGCGCGCTGGCGAAGAAACTCAGAGGCGCCCCCGTTGAGCGAAGTCTTCGAACCAGCCGCAGCCTTTTCACCAGTTCCATGACCGGCGACAGCGCCCAGTACCGATGACTCCGCCGCCATGGCGTTGACATCGGCAACACGGTCATGCATGAACTCACCGACATCGTTGCTGTAGGTCTGCGCGAGCGCCTTATAGTCGTTTCCGATCGCGTTATCGAGGGATCGGTCACTGCGCTCAGTGAGCACGAACCCCAGAATACTCAGTGGCACGATGACCACAACCAGAACGATCAGTAGCTTTGTTATGGAGAGTCGAACTTCGAAATGTTCCACTGTCACACCTCCTTAGTGGTGCGTCAGAAACGCATTCAGGACGGTGGATGGGCGAAACCGGCCAGGCACCGTAGCCCGAGGTCGCTTCCGTCTAGATAATACTCCAAAACCAATTCCACTGGAAGTAGGGCGCTAAACAGTTTTTTAACTTTTTATTCGACGCCGCTACTGCGGCTTTTGAAACTGCGGACGACTGAGCCAGTCGCGGACAGTCGGGCTCTGGCCCAAGGTTCCGAATTCAGTTGCAGGCGGTGTAGACGCCGCAGCGGGCGATACCGCTTTATTTTCCAGCCCTTGTAGCACGCAAGGCAGCGCAGAAACGGTAGTGGCCTTGGGCAGGGTTGGGATGCTGGTATCCGGCGAAGAGAAGTTGAATTTCGCGACCGGATTCCCAATTGCCGGCGAGGCATCGCGCAGGGTCAAAGGAGATAAACCCCAGCGCCACTCAATCAGTTTCAAGATGGCGGTGTGGTCGTAAATGGTCGAATCAACCCGGTTATTGCCGCGAGTAAATGGCGACGCGATGACAGCCGGTATGCGGAAACCTAACAATGCCGCGCCGTTAACCAGATTCGTGTCGATGCCATTGGGGGCCACCACGCGGGGTGGAGCAACGTGATCGAAGAATCCGCCCCATTCATCGAAGGTCACCATCATAACCGTGTTCGGCCACTTCGGCCCGCTTGCAACAGCGTGGAATACCTGCGCTAGAAAAGCTTCCCCATTCCGAATGTCCGAGTGTGGGTGATCGTCATTACCCAAGCCATCGTCGAGTTCGGTAAACTTTGGATCTACAAACGATACCGCCGGAAGATTGCCCGAAGCAGCTTCGGAGAGGAAGGTGTCGAAACTAGACGAGTCCGTCAAATATTTCAGGCCCCAGAGCGCCAGGAAAGGAATGTTGCCGAAGTAGTAGCGATGCGAAACTCCCGCCTTTGAAAGGCGGTCGAAAATCGTCGGCAGCCCGCTCAGGGACATCGTGTTCGAAAGACGATCTGTCTGCGCCGCCCACAAGAACATGCGGTTCGGAAACGTTTCAGCCAGTATGGGAGCGAACCAGTGATCGCAGGTTGTATACGACTGTGCGAAGGCAGCCAGGAATGGAAGCTCCGTCGGGCCATAATAGCCGATGCTGTAAATGTCGTTCCCGGGAACGCGCAAGAACCCGTCCATCTTTCCGTTGTCGTAGGCCGTCAGGTTCGGCGCGCCGTACGAATTGTTCGGAACGCTATGACCACACCCCGTGTAATCGCGCCCGAGCGAATAGACCGGGTGGGCCGAACCCGTGATGCCCGTGTAGCTCAGTCCCGCAGGTATGCGGTCCGCTCCGGGAAGCCAGCCTAAGAAATGGTCAAAGCTCCGATTCTCCATAACGACAACGATGATGTGATCAATGCCCGAGTGGCTCGGGTTCACGTTCGTCGGATTGGGTAACGGACCCGGCGGCGGAGCGGGATGCGACGGAACGCGAACTGCGCATCCTGCATTCATTCCGAAAGCGCCCAGGCTGGTAGACAAAAGTGTTTGCGCAAAGCGGCGGCGATTCAACGACATAGGGAACCCTCCGATTCCGCGAACGAGTATATCGCGGGCTCGGTTGGACACTTTCCGGATCGCGGATTTTGCAAACGGATTGCGGCTTATCCGAAAAAGTCTTTGACCTTCTCGAACACGCTCTTATCATGCGGAGCGTTTTCCGTCGGCAGGACTTCTGCAAGCTGCTCGAAGAGTCTGCGCTGATCGCGCGTGAGTCTTTTTGGCACTTGCACGTCAATATGCACAAACAGATCGCCGCGCGCGCGGCTGTTCACATGCGGCACTCCCAGGCTGCGCAAACGGAACTGCGCGCCTGATTGCGTGCCTTCGTTGACTTTGATCTTCTGCGGACCGTCGAAGGTTTCGATTTCGATATCCGCGCCGAGTGCCGCCTGCGCGATGTTGATCGGCAGCGTGCAGTGCAGATCGTTATCGTGACGTTCAAAAATCGCGTGGTCCGCAACCTTGATGACCACGTAGAGATCGCCCGGCTGGGCACCCGGAGGCCCGGGATTACCCTCGGCTGCGAGGCGTAAGCGAGTTCCGCTGTCGACGCCGGCC
Organism: Terriglobia bacterium; assembly: GCA_963758445.1. GTDB lineage: Bacteria > Acidobacteriota > Terriglobia > Bryobacterales > Bryobacteraceae > Bog-105. Next base: position 470,228 of record CAVWVR010000012.1, on the reverse strand, counting down.
GGGATGTTGACCTTCAGCTTCTTTTCGACTCGGCTGTACCCTTCACCACGGCACTGCGAACAGGCCTGACGGATCACTTTGCCACGCCCCCCGCAGGTCGGACAGGTTTTCCGAACCGAGAGAAAGCCCTGCTGGTACAGCATCTCGCCCCGTCCATGACAGGCCGCACACGTCACCAACCCCACGCTGGGCTCAGCTCCCGTGCCCTGACACTTTAAGCACGGCTCCATCCGCGGAATCTGGAGATCGGCCGAAAGCCCCCGCATCGAATCTTCAAAGCTGATTTCCAGGTCATAGCGAAGATCTTCGCCGTGCTGCACTCGCGCAGAACGCTGGCCCCGTCCGCCGCCGCCGAACATGCTGCCGAGCCCGAACATCTCGCCCAGAATGTCGCCCAAATCCGGGAACATCGACTCATCAAACCCGCCGAATCCATTCCCGGCCGCGCCCGAAACGCCTTGATGCCCGAAACGGTCGTAGGCGGCGCGCTTCTGTGAATCGCTCAGAATGGCATATGCCTCGGCTGCTTCCTTGAATTTTTCCTCAGCCTGTTTATCGCCGGGATTCCGGTCTGGATGATACTGCAGCGCTAGCTTACGATAGGAGCTCTTCAGCGTCTGCTCGTCGCAATCGCGCGAGACGCTCAGCACTTCGTAATAATCTCGTTTAGCGACACTCATCGTAGGTACTTATCGACTGCCGGGGAGTTCACTGATTAACTGCGACCTTTACCATCGCCGGACGCAGCAAGCGTCCCTTGAAATAGTATCCGCGCTGATATTCTTCCAAAATCGTCTGATCGGGATGATCTTTCGTATCCACCATCTCTACAGCATGATGAATATGCGGGTTGAAAAGAGGCACTTCTTCTGAAATTGGTTCCAGGCCCAGCTTCTTCAGAGTCTCAAATAGCCGATTGTAAATCAGCTCCATGCCGCGCGCGTATTCCTTATCCGCGCTTTCCACTTTGAGCGCCCGCGCGAAGTCATCCAGCACGGGAAGCAGCGCCTTCACCGCATCCATGGCGGCGAACTCAAACAAATCACTGCGCTCACGCTCCGTGCGCCGGCGATAGTTCTCGAACTCGGCTTGCCGCCTCTGCAGCAGGTCCTGCAATTCTAATTTTTCTTTTGCCAAACGATTCCGTTCGGAGGGTCCATCCGCGGCAGGCGCGTCCATATCCCGGACAGCCGCTTCAGGTTCTGACATTTGAGGAGGGCGCTCGGAGTTTTGTACTTCCTCCGCTATCACGCCACTGTTTTCTGCTGATTCCATTGATACACCGAAAGAAGGGAGATTCCCTCCCAAATCTCAGCGTAACAAAAGATTAGAAATTCACAAAGCTGAGCACGCACGGCTCAGATTTCTTTACGGTGCAGCTATCTGCCGCGCGCGCCTGCCGTCTTAGCAGTGTCAATGGGCGTCGGCGGCGGGGCAGCTGTCTCCGCTTCCGTTGACTTGGTCAATCCAAGCACTTTCCGCAGTTCCGTATCCACTTTGACCCGTATATCCGGATTGTCCTTCATGAACTGACGGGCATTTTCGCGTCCTTGCCCAACCCGCTCGCCCTTGTAGCTGAACCAGGAACCGGATTTTTCAATGATGTTATGGGTGACACCCAGATCCAGCAGATCGCCTTCGCGCGAAACGCCTTCGCCGTAGATAATGTCGAACTCGGCTTCGCGGAACGGAGGCGCTACTTTGTTCTTAACCACCTTCACTTTGGTGCGGTTGCCAGTGACGGTCTCACCGTCTTTGATGGCGGCAATGCGCCGTATATCCAAGCGGACCGATGAATAGAATTTCAAAGCCCTCCCGCCTGTGGTCGTTTCCGGATTGCCGAACATCACGCCGATCTTCTCGCGAATCTGGTTAATAAAGAGTAGGCAAGTATTCGATTTCGAGACGATGCCCGTCAGCTTGCGCATGGCCTGCGACATCAGCCGTGCCTGCACGCCCATGTGCGAATCGCCCATCTCACCATCTAGTTCGGCTTTCGGCACCAGCGCCGCCACCGAGTCGAGCACCAGCACGTCGATCGAGCCCGAGGTGATCAGCGCGGCCGTGATTTCGAGCGCCTGCTCGGCAAAATCCGGCTGCGACACCAGCAGGTTATCGACATCCACCCCAAGCTGCTTCGCGTAGATTGGGTCGAGAGCATGCTCGACGTCGATGAACGCCGCCATGCCGCCCACCTTTTGCGCTTCTGCGACTACCTGCAGCGCGATGGTCGTTTTGCCCGACGATTCAGGACCGAAGATCTCGCAAATGCGGCCTCGCGGCAATCCGCCCACGCCCAGCGCATAATCAAGCGATATCGATCCGGTCGAGATGGCTGAAACCGGAACGATAGCTTCCTTGGCGCCCAGCCGCAGAATGGAACCCTTTCCGAACTGCTTTTCGATTTGTCCTAGCGTGAGTGTTAACGTGCGAGCGCGCTCTTTTTCGTCCATGGGGAATCCTTCCTTGAGCTAACAGTCCGGGGGGAGGGTTACTTAGATAGTATAGCCCTAAACAAAAGAGTACGAAGTTGTTTTAGGATTTCTAGACGCCGGTATTTTCACGCCGCGCGTAATAACCCTTGCGCGCGCGCACAATCAGGTCTTTTCTGCCCCGCACCTTGATCTGGACAGTGTGATAGAGACCGTCGTTCTTTTGCGGCTCCGGGCGATAGAACAAGTTGTACTGATGCCGCAGTTCGTTGGCAATGTTCTCGAAAGACTGATTTAGATCTTTCGCTTCGAATGGGAAGAACGACACGCCGCCTGTCTGATCGGCAAAGTAGCGCATCACTTTGTCCCCGTCGGTTTCGATATGCGTGATGTTGGTTGAGATCGTATAGATGACCGTGTCGGCCCGCTGCGCCATCTCAAGCGCTTGATCGCGGCTATATCGGCTCTCATTATCATCGCCGTCGCTGAGGACCACCATCGCCCGGCGAAATTTGTACATCGGCTGATCTTCCATCAGCTTGTCGCGGCAGGCAAAATAAATAGCGTCATACAACGCCGTGCCGCCGCCAGGCCGCAGGGCGCGCACCGCATTTTCCAACTTGTGCGTGTCGCTGGTGAGATCGGTCACAAGTTCGGCGGCCGTGTCGAAACTGACAATCGTCGCCTTGTCCTGTTCACGCATCACGCTGTTGATGAAGTTAGTAGCCGCTTCCTGTTGAAAGTGAAAGCGGTCGCGAATGCTATTGCTGGTGTCGATGAGAATCGCCAAACGCAACGGCAGATCGGTTTCAGAAGTGAACTCCAGAACGTTTTGCTGCTTCTTGTTCTCGAAGACCTCGAAGTTGTCGCGGCCGAGATCGGTCACAAAGCGGCCATGCTTATCCGTCACAGTGAACAACATGTTCACTCGTGTCACTTCAGAACGAATAGGCGCGGAAGGCGAGGGCGATTGAGCCTGAGTCTGGGAGCGCGAAAACGAGGCGACACCAGAGACGGCCAAAGCCGCCAGCGAGACTGCAAACAACTTCATTGAGTTGTTTCTATTCTATCCGCGATTACGCGCCGCCTGCAGGGTATTTACCAGCTCGGGCGGCAAGGGGCTTTCAACGCTAATATCCTGGCCGCTGCTCGGCGATTGAAAGCCAAGCCTGTGCGCGTGCAGAAAAAATCGCTCCAGCGTGGGCAATTCTGGCACATGCACCGGCGCGCCGTAGAGCCGGTCGCCCACAATCGGATGCCGAATACTCGACAAATGAACGCGTATCTGATGTGTGCGCCCAGTGCCGATCCGCACTTCGAGAAAACTCAGCGTACCCAGTTCCTCCAGCACGCGGTAATCCGTCAGCGCGCTCCGGCCCGACGCGAGTTTCGTAGTCATGCGCGTGCGCCGCACCGGATCGCGCGATATGGGCGTAGTAATGCGGCCCTCCGGCATCTTCATCCGGCCATGCACCAGCGCCAGATAGATCTTTTCCACTTCGCGATTTCGGAACTGCAACCCAAGCGCCTGCTGCGCCTTATCGTTGCGCGCGACAACCAGCACGCCGCTGGTGTCTTTATCCAGCCGATGCACGATTCCGGGCCGAAGATCGCCGGAACCGGACGGTAGCGTCTCAAATCGATGTAGCAGCGCGTTGACTAAGGTGCCCGTCGTGTGTCCCGCGCCGGCATGAACCACCATCCCCGCTGGCTTATCCACCACGACAACATCCTCGTCTTCGTATAGGATCTTCAGCGGCAGATCTTCCGCAATCGCTCTCAGTGCTGGAAGATCGCCTGGCTCGACCTCGACCGTTTCTCCGCCACGCAATAAATAGGACGGACGCGCCTGCCGGCCAGCAACCAGTACTTTGTCGTCCTTGATCCAGGATTGAAGGCGCGAGCGGCTGAACTGCGGCAAACGCTCATGCAGAAACGCATCCAGGCGCTTGCCCGCATCCGAAGCGTCAGCCGTTAGGTTCACGCCTACATCTTACGGGCTCTAAGGAGTGTCGTACTCGGCGTGACCGTTGCCATAGCGCTTCTCACCCGCTTCCACGGCAAACGGCAATATGTTTTCCTTCGGCGGCAACTGGCAGGTCGCGTACGGAGTGAACGTGCAGGGCGGATTGTAGGATCGATTGAAATCCAAATCGACTTTGCCGTTCTCAGGCAGTGGCGTGTTCAGCATGCGTCCCGCCTGATAGGTATTGATCTTGTTGGTCGGGTCTTTGAAAAGGAAGAACAGCGTCTTGCCTTCGAAAATGGGCCGAAGGCGATACATCTTGCCCTGGTATGTGAACTCGACAATGCCGGGGCTCTTCTGCATTTCTGTTTGTCCGAGGATATTCAAGATTGGAATCTCTTTTTCCTCCGGAATGAACTTGGCTTCAAAGCGCAAGGCTTCGTTGACAGGGAAGTACTTCATCCCAGTGAAGTGTTTTAGTACCGGGCTGGCGCTGTCTTTGGCTCGAACGGCCAGTTTGTCACCGCGCTTGATAACGAAGAATGAGACCGAACCGGTGTGCGCCACATCCGGCTTTCCATCCTTCTTATAGTCCAGAACCTGCGACGCCCCGCGCGGATCGATAAACGTCACCTGATCGCCCTGGAGACGAATCGTTCCGGCGCGCCCCGGAGCCGAACCTTTCGGCAGCGGAAAATCGTTCGAAGCATCGGAGCCAATCGTGTTATCGCCTGGCTTCAGCCAGAACAGGCCGACCAGCGTCAACCAGCCATCCTCAGACCGCAGCGACTTGTCCCGCTTTTGTTGCCAGTCGTGGATCGTATCCGTATAAGTAGAGGATGCCAACATCAGCAACCCAAGCAATCCGATCAGCAAACGGTACATACTCGAATTCTACTCTCTCAACTCAACAATCGTGGCCCCTGTCCCGCCCTCCGCAGGCGTGGCGGGATAGAAGCGGCTGACGTGCGGATTTCCACTAAGATGCTCACCCACCGCGCGCTTCAAAATGCCCATACCGTGCCCATGAATGATGCGCACGCGATCGACCGACGCAAGCGCCGCCGAATCCAGAAATTTGTCTACATTTTCGACCGCCTCTTCCGCTCGCTGTCCTATTATGTTGAGTTCGCGGTAAGACACGTCCCAGCGTGGACCGGCTTCAAAGCGAACGTTGGACGGCAACTCGCGCTTGGGCGCGTTTTGTGGCATCACTTCGGCCACATCGTCACGCGGAACCTGCATCTTCATGAATCCCGCTTCCACTTCGAGCATTCCGTTCTTCAGCAGCCTTCGAACAGTGGCAATCTCGCGAATGTCCTTGAGCCGCACGCGCGCGCCTTCCTCAATCAGTAGCTGCGCTGGGGTAGTCTGAGTGCGAATCTCTGGTGGCGGCGCCATCGCTTCCGCAGCTTCTTCGCGGAATTCGCGCCGTGTCTTGGCGATCTGCCGCTGTGCCGCTTCGGCAGCTTTGCGCTGCCCACCCGCTTCCACTACGCGCTCCAATGTCACCTGCGCACGTGCTTCGAAATCCGCGATGAGGTTCTCCGATTTTTTCTCCCATTCGCGCTGCCGTTGCTGCTCGCGGCGAACGGCGTCGCGCTCCAGTTCAGCCTGCTTTGCCGCGAGAGCCCGCGTCGCTTCTTCCATTTCGCTTGACCGCCGGCGATTTTCTTCAATCTGCCGATGCAGCTCTGCCAGCAGCTCCTGGAAATCGGCCTGCATCCGTGGCAACACTGAACGCGCATGCGACAGAACCGGCTCCGGCATCTGCAAGCGAGTGGCTATATCCAGACCAGCCGATTTCCCTGGAGCGCCGATTCGCAATTCGTAAGTCGGCTCGAGTGTCGCTTCATTGAAACCCATCGAAGCGTTCAGCACTCCGGGCGTGCGCGAGCCATACAGCTTCAGTGGCAGAAGATGCGTCGATGCCAAACAGAACGCGCCCGTTTTTCGAAACTCGTCGAGGATAGCAACACCCAGCGCGCCGCCTTCTTCGGGATCCGTCGCGCGGCCGAGTTCATCCAGCAGAACCAGGCTGTCCGCCGTCACGCGCGCCAACATGTCTTTGACATGCAACAAGTGTCCTGAGAAGCTGCTCAGGCTTTCGGCAATCGATTGCGTATCGCCGATGTCGGCAAGAACATCATCGAGGAGCGGAAACTCCGCCTCGGCGCAGGGAACGGGAATCGCCGCATGTGCCATCAGCGCAAGCAGCCCAGTGGTCTTCATCGTGACTGTTTTGCCGCCCGTATTGGGCCCGCTGATGAGAAGACAGCGGCGCTGGCCGTCAAGTTCGAAAGATATCGGGACAATCGGCTTCTTTTGTTTGCGCAGAACCGTTTCCAGCAGCGGGTGGCGTGCTTCGCGCAAGACCAGCTTGCGTTCGCCGCGGCTGAAGCGCGGAATTGTAGCGTTGTAATCCTGCGCGAAACCGGCCTTCGCGAAAATGCAGTCGAGTTCCGCCAGCACATTCTACCGTCGCCGCAATCTCATCGCTGTGCTCGCGCAGAGCGTTTGTGATTTCTGCCAGGATGCGTTCGATCTCACGCAGCTCATCCTCACGCAACCGGACAAGTTGGTTGTTCAGATTGATTGTTTCGAGCGGCTCTACAAACAATGTTCGGCCGGTGCCGCTTGAGCCGTGAATGACGCCGTCGATCCGTCCTTTCTGACCCGCGACGATCGGTACTACGTAGCGGTCTTCGCGAATAGTAACGAACTCTTCCTGTAGGGTTCCGTCGTCGCGGTGCGCACGCAGAAAACGGTCGAGCGATTCCTGAATGCTGCGCTGCTGCTTCTCGATATCGCGCCGAATTCGTCCGAGCGCGACGCTCGCTTCATCCGACAGTGTGCCGTCAGGCAAGAAAGCTTTGCTATACCGCCGCGCCAGATCGCGCAGATCTGCCAGTTGAAGACCACGCTGCGCGAGCCGCGGATAGCGTTCTGAGACCGAAGAAAGAACGCCGCGGTATTCACCGGCCATCGCCAGCGTGTGGAACAGATCGAGAATCTCGCGCCCATCGAGCGATGCGCCTTCCACCTGGAGAACGCGAACAGCCGAATCAAGTTCGCGCACCTGATCGAAGCGCAGCCGGATCGCGGCGCCGCGAACGGTCTCCTGCGCACCGGACAGTTCACGCAAATAGCTGATCGCTTCGCCGGCGTCCGCGAGACCGTTCTCAAGCGCAGTCCGGTCATGACGCTGATCGAGCGAGAGGACAAGTACGCGCCCGGCACTACTGCCCGCATACCGGGCCACGAGTTCCTTCAGTTCATCGAATTGCAGAAGACCCGCGCTGCTGAAGGGCATTCGACTTATGGACGCGTAACGTACGGATGGGTGGCGGGCTGGTTTGCGAGTTGGCTCCAACAAGCGCGAATCACGTCGCGCGTGCCGGCGGTGAGCAGCAGGTATTCGAGCGTATCCACTTCAAACCACTCGGCGCGCTTCGAATCGTCGCCCGGGCGTAGATCGCCACCCGCAACCGTGCAGTAGAAATCGACCAGCACGTAGTGATATTCGCATGCGCCGGACTCATCCGGCATGATGCGCTCGAAAACAGTGGCTATCGAATCGGCCGTAACCTGCAACCCGGTCTCTTCGAAAACTTCTCGCACCAGGGCATCTTCCAGGCGCTCGCCGGTCTCGACCAACCCGCCCGGCAGAGACCAGTACCCAACCAGCGGCGGCCTTCCGCGCTCCACCAACAGAACCCGGGAATCATCCAGTATTAGTGCGCCCACTCCGAGTAATGGGCGCGCCGGATACTGGCGGCTGTTACCACCGGTCACGGAAGTTGGATGCGCAGTTAGCCGATAGCCGCTAAAACTTCTTCAGCGTGGCCGTCTACCTTCACCTTGGGGAAGATCTTCTTGATCTTTCCGTCAGGTCCGATCACAAAGGTCGTCCGATCCACACCCATGTACTTCTTGCCGTACATGCTCTTTTCCTTCCAGACCCCATAATCCTCAGCAACCTTGTGGTCTACATCGGCCAGCAGTGTGAACGGCAGATCGAACTTGTCCTTGAACTTCGCCTGGGCCTTAGTCGCATCTGGCGAAATGCCGACGATTGCGGTATTCGCCTTCGTGAACTTTTTGGAGGTGTCCCGAAATTCGCAAGCTTCCTTCGTGCAGCCCGGGGTGTCAGCTTTGGGGTAGAAGTAAAGGACTACGTTCTGCCCTTCCAAAGATGCCAGCTCAAAGTGCTCGCCGGTGTCGGTGTCTAGCTGAATCGAAGGTGCTTTGTCCCCTTCTTTTAGGTCGGCCATAGGACTACAGATTCGACGGATCAGGACGTGGGTGCAGCTTTGAGGGGCAAACCGTCGGCGTTTTTGCGAAACAAACCCATTTCGATCAGAGGCGGGTTGATTTTGTGTCAGATTACTTGACAACACTACACGCAGATCATATGATGGAGACGTATCCAGGAATGGATCTTAGGAGAATAAGCCAATGCCAATGATTCGATACAACCCGTTCAATACCGAGACCGACGAATACCCCGGCCTGCGACTCTTCCAGGATTCGCTCTCTCGTCTTTTCAGTGAGCCGGCGTCCCGTCCGTGGTCGCCCGCTGTAGACATCTATGAGACCGACAACGACCTGGTAGTCAAGGCCGACCTGCCGGAAATCGATCCGAAGAATGTAGCCATCCAGCTTGAGAACGGCACTCTGACCCTGAAGGGCGAGCGCAAGTTCGAAGAAAACAAGAATGGAAAGGGCTTCCATCGCATCGAGCGCAGCTACGGCTCGTTTACCCGTGCGTTCAGTCTGCCCGACACAGTGGACGGCGAGAAAGTCAAAGCCGATTACAAAAATGGTGTTTTGACGATTACACTTCCTAAGAAGGAAGTCGCCAAGCCGCGGACCATCAACGTTGAAATTAACAACAACTAAGTAACTTTACACACATTTTCCGGGCGCGACCTTGACCTTTTGGTTGTGGCGCGCCCCTTTTGCTTTCAGGCTAGAAACTACCCGGGTCGCGTCCTGGTCGATAAGGCGTACATGCTCGGAGGAACAGTACGGCACATTCGGAGTGGCTTCGCGCTATTTTTGGTGCTGTTGTTCTGTAGGCCAGCTTTCACTTATTCAGTTCTGACGCACGAAGCACTGGTTGACGCCATGTGGGACGTGAAGTTGAAGCAACTCCTGCTTGCGCGTTTTCCCAATGCAACACCGCAAGGGCTTAAGAAAGCGCATGGATTCGCATACGGCGGCGCCATTATCCAGGACATGGGCTATTACCCCCACGGCAGCGAGCAGTTTAGCGATCTCACGCACTACGTCCGCACGGGCGATTTCATTGTGGCCCTCATCAATGATTCGCAGGATCTCAACGAGCTCGCGTTCGCGCTCGGAGCCATGTCTCATTACATGGGCGATCTCGACGGGCACCGTTATGCCACGAACGTCGGCGAACCCATGCTGTACCCCAAACTGCAAAGGAAGTACGGCAACTTCATAACCTACGAAAAAAATCCCGCCGGGCATTTGAAAACCGAGTTCGGGTTCGATGTACTGGAAGTTGCGAAGGGCAATTTCGCGCCTCAGTCCTACCACGATTTCATCGGTTTCTACGTTTCGAAAACCGTTTTAGAGAAGGGTTTTCATGACACGTACGGGCTCGACCTGCAGGACGTCTTCAGCGACTTTGACAGAGCAGTGGAATCGTACCGCCGCGCTGTTAGCAAGACCATCCCGACTGCTACTCGCGTTGCTTGGGCGCAGAAGAAGGATGAAATTCAAAAGTCGGAACCCGGCATGACGCGCAGCAAGTTTGTGTACGAGATGAGCCGCTCGAGCTATGAGCGGAACTGGGGGAAGCAATACGACCATCCAACGGCGGGCGATCGTTTTCTTGCCTTCATTCTGAAGCTGCTGCCTCCGATTGGGCCGTTGAAGGATCTGCGCTTGAAGGTGCCTACGCCGCCGGTTGAAAAACTCTTCATGGAGAGCTTCACCAGGGCCACCGATCAATATAAGACCGTACTCGGGCAATTACCCACGCTGCAGTTGGAAAATCGTAATTACGATGTGGGCGTAGTGACCCCGGCGGGCACCTACCGCCTGGAAGACAACATCCAGGCGTATTGGCTGCACAAACTCGCCGAGAAAAAGTTCGCCACAGTCACTCCGTCCATCAAAGCCGAGCTATTGAATTACTACGGCGATCTCAGCGCGCCCATTGCGACAAAGAAGAATAAGAAGCAATGGCAAGAAGTGGTGGCGGAGCTGCAGACTTTGAAGACCAGTACCGGCGTAGCCGCAGCCGGAAGCTTTTGAGCGAGCTGGGGGACATAGTGGTGAGTGACAATAGACAGGAAGGGCCGTAATATCACGGCGAGGAGGGCTCTCAAAGTGAGTTTGGATATTCCCTCAGATATTGAGCGCGACATTCAGCGCTTTGCGCAGCAACAGCACATCACGGTCAACGAGGCGGTCCTCAGGCTACTTGAAGCGGGCCTTGCCGTCGAAAAGCCGGTTCAGAAGACAGTGTTCGAGCAAGGACTTGGATTATTCGGAAGTCCAGAGGATTCCGCTCTGCTCGATGAAGTGGTCTCGATCGCTTATGGGGAAAGACGGCGGCCATCTGAGCGTGTATACGCGCTCTAAAAGATGGGTAAATCCATTCTGGACACTGATATCCTTTCCGAGTATCTCAAGGGGCATGATCAGATCGTCGTCGGCCATGCAAATCATTACGCCAAGAAATATGGCATATTCTCGTTCACGAGCATCACGGTTCACGAAATCGTCTACGGCCTCGAACTGAAGTCCGCAGCTACTCAATTGAGAAAGGTTGTGGAATGGCTCAAGCAAAATGAAGAGATCACTCCGAGCTCTGCCGACTACCTGACCGCTGCAACGATTAAAGCCAAGGCTAGAAAAAATGGCTCAGCGCTTGAGCTTCCTGATTGTTTGATCGCTGCAGTGGCCGTGAGGCTTGCTAAGCCGCTCGTGACTGGCAATACCGAAGATTTTGAAGCCATCAAGCGAACCGGCGTCAATCTGATACTTGAGAATTGGCGAGACGCATAGCGGATTTCGTCTCCACGACTTTGCCGCGATAGCTGAGAGGGTATTTACTCCCCAAAAGCAAATAAATCTGAACAGTTAGTCGTGAGGGCCGGTCTTAGCTCGTGAAGATCGCTTGTGAATGTCTGGATTACCGCAACAGATTGCATTCGAGGAGCTTAGCCTGGTCGCCGGCGAACGAGAGAGCACGGCTGAAGAGGCCTTCGCTGCGCTGGTTCGGCGACAGTCGCGTTTTGTTTTTCGTGTAGCGTACGCGGTGCTGCGAAATACGCACGATGCCGAAGACGCGGTGCAGGAAACGTTCCTGAAGATTTATCGCGCGCGGGCATGCAACAACATCAGGGATGAGCGGGCTTTTCTGGCGCGCGCCGCATGGCGTGTAGCCGTCGAGCGGCGCTCCCGAAAACGGCCCGGCCATGAGCCGCTGCGAGACATTCCGTCATCACAAACACTCGAAGGAGACATCATCCGCGCCGACCGGCAAGCGATGCTTCAGCTATTGATCGACGGATTGCCTGAAGAGTTGCGTATGCCATTAGTTTTGTGCGCTATCGAAGAGTTACGCTCTCACGACGTTGCGGAACTCATGGGAATACCGGACGGGACCGTGCGCAGCAGGATCGGGCGCGCTCGACGGATTCTGAAAGAGAAACTAGCTGTTTTGCTGGAGGATTCTCATGCCTCGCGATCATGAACTCGACGAGATTCTGGACGGCGCGCTGGCACGTTATTCGGATGCGGCGCCCATTGCTGGCCTGGAAGAGCGCATCCTGGCGCGTGTTCACGGTGACCGCCGAGCCCGAGTTTCTGGCTGGGCGGCAGCCATCGCCTTTGCGGGAGCGCTGTTGGTTACGATCATCTTCGTTCCGGTGCGGCATAGAGATTCACAATTCATTCACGTCAAGACGTCGCCCATCGCTTTACCATCTGCGAAAGTCAATCAGCAACTCACATTTGTACTTGCCAGTCGGCGATTCAGACGCGGGACGGCGCTGCCTAAACAAGCGGTGTTTCCGGCGCAGGTCCCGGCGACCGCAGAAGAACGAGCGCTGCTCCAGTTCGCAAACTGCCCAGTTACACCGTTCTCAGAAGGGCCTGTGACTGCAGAGCCCATCAAGGTGAATCCCGTTCAGGTTTCCTTGATCAGCACGGACGATTCCAACGAAAAATTTTAGGAGTTTTGATTTATGTGGAACAAAAGTTTGAAGATCTCGGCCTTTTTGGTGATGACCGGTATCGCTGGCGCGTTCTGCTTCGGGCAGAACCCCGATCAGGTGCAGGATACGGCGAAGCAGATGCAGGAACTCCTTGATCTGCGAAAAGAGCTGAAGGATATCAAGGCGGCTAAACAGCCGACTAAATTTTTCAAGCTGGACTTCGTGCTGAGAGAGATGGACGGCAGCAAAGTGGTGAACGCGCGATCCTACTCGATGTTTTCCGGAACGGCTACGATACCGAGTTCGATTCGCACGGGGGTCAAAGTCCAGGAAGGAGACACCGAACATCCCAATTGGACGGACATCGGAGTGCGCATCGATGTTCGCGAAATTAGAGAGGTAGGTAGCGATCTTGCGTTCTACGCCACAACCGAAATCACGGGGCTGCCCCAAGACTCCATCACAGGCCCGGCGCGGCCTATCATGCGCCAGTATGTCTGGAGTTCGGAGGTACTGATTCCAATCAAGAAGCCCACGGTGATCTTTTCCTCCGACAGCACGACTTCAAAGACCCAAATGCAGGTGGAGCTTACCGCGACACCAGTTTCATCATCAACATCTCCATCTGAGCGCTGAACGCGTCTACATTGCAAAGCGGCGATGCCCGGAGCCGCTCCCGCATCGTTCGACGAAGTTCGGGCAACGAGTCGGGGTCAATTGTAGTCGCGAGGTGGATATAGCCATCCAGATCGTCGGCCACGAATTGGTTCAGGTTTCCCGCGCGCAAGAGTGACGCACTGGTTCGCGATGCCCAGCGATCTCCGTAAAACGCGATCACCGGCACGCCTTGCCAGAGCGCCTCTGTCGTGGTCGTGCCGCCATTGTAAGGAAATGTGTCAAGCGCTATGTCGATCGCGCCGTATGCCTCAAGAAATTCGAAATGATCCGACGGACCTTCGAATTGCAGCCGCGACCGATCGATTCCGTGCCCTTTGAAATGTTCGAACACGTATTCTCGATTCGCGCCTGAGTTCAGCGCCGCATTCTTCAGGAACAGCGTGCTCTCCGGTACTGCAGCAAGAATCCTGCTCCACGCCGCAATCACAGGTGGCGTGATCTTGTACAGCGGAGCCAGACAACCAAACGTAATCCTCCCGTTCGCGCGACACGGCGGGGGAACAACGTCCGGTACGGGATAGCTCACTTCAAACGTCAAATAGCTGCCGTCTACGCGCAGAATCTTCTCTGAATAAAATAGGTCTTCGCTTTCCGGCGCTACAATGCTATCCCCGATTAGATAGTCAACCGCAGACATGCCGGTAGTCGCGTACGAATTGAACCAGCTCGCAATCACCGGCGCCGGTCGCAGCGCGTACACGGGCAAGCGACGCCAGCGGCTGTACGCATTCAGATCAATTAAAAGATCCAGTTGCGCAGCCTCGAGTGCCCCGGCACAAGCTTCAATCTTCAGATCACCGGTGTAATGAAATACGTCGGAAGCGTGAGGCCGATAGCCGCTGGTGATGTTCTCCCGTGCCACATCGGAAAACAAGTGAATCTCAAACTGCTCGCGATTGTGGCGATTGATCAACGCCCAAACCGGCTTCATGTAATTTTCCCGGTAGAAGAACGAGCACATGTAGCCGATGCGGATTCGTCCGCTGCGGCTGGTCTCTTGCCGCCGCGGGAGACGTTCCGGTTGTGGCGTAATCATCCGTCCCCACGCCTGCCGGGTCTCCAAAATAGATTTGTTCGTTGCCCGTGGACTGCCCGGAACAATCACCGCCATCATGCCCTGTGAGAACACGCCATCGGGGCCGGCTGCCGCTGTGCGAAACAGCTCCATGGCTTCATCGGTCTGGCCCAATTCGTAAAGAGCGCTGGCGAGATTATGTTGCGCTTGATGCCACTCGGGCGCGTGCGCGAGTGCCTGACGATACTGCTCAGCCGCTAAGGCGAAATCGCCGCGCGCATTGGCCGCAGTTCCCCGACGCATAGAAAGTTTCCGCCTCGCCCACCAGCTTAGGGGCGCGCTAGCCACTTGACGTTTTGCGGCTCCGTGTTTTGGCAGCGAATGGTATCCGTTACGCCGGAGGAAATATCCGCGCAGGCATTCTCACGCCCGGCGCGCAGCGCTGCGTCCTCGCTCTTTGCCGACACGGTTCTGCACGCGGAACGAGCCCTGATAGGCCATGCACACTTCCACCCGAAAACGCGGGCCATGCAGCGTTGAGTACGCGACCAGAACTACAAAGGCTATGACGAAGAGAGCAACGACCAAGCCGATCTTCAGAGCGCACCCTCATAGAAGAAGTTACCCATGTTCCGGAACTTTTCGTAGCGCCGCTCAATGACCTCTTCCGGGGACAAGAGCGAAAGTTCAACGAGCGCCTTCTGCAGCGTGTCGCGCAGCGCCTGAATTGCGAGTTCCGGTTCGAGATGCGCACCGCCCGCGGGTTCAGGCACGATGCCGTCAATGAGGTTCAATTGCAGCAGATCGGTCGCCGTCATCTTCAAGGCCGCCGCGGCTAAGGGTGCTTTACCCGAATCGCGCCAGATGATGGCGGCGCAACTTTCAGGCGCAATCACACTGTAATAAGCGTTCTCGAGCATGTATACCCGGTTGCCTACGCCTAACGCCAGCGCGCCGCCGCTGCCGCCTTCGCCAATAATCACCGTAATGATAGGAGTCGGCAGGCGCGACATCTCGCGCAAGTTGTAAGCGATGGCTTCAGCTTGTCCACGCTCTTCGGCGTCGATGCCGGGATAAGCGCCGGGCGTATCCACCAGAGTGATTATGGGTCGCCGAAACTTGGCAGCCAGACGCATCAGCCGTAGCGCCTTGCGATACCCCTCGGGCTTCGGCATCCCGAAATTGCGCAGCAGCTTCTCTTTGGTGTCGCGCCCTTTCTGCTGCCCGATGATCATTACCGGTTGCCCTTCGAACGAACCCATACCGGCAACGATGGACTTGTCGTCGCCAAAAAAGCGGTCGCCGTGCAGTTCTTCGAAGCCGGTAATCAGGTTATTGATGTAGTCGCGCGAATGCGGCCGTTTGGGATGGCGAGCGATCTGAACGCGCTGCCAACTGGGATTGTCCTCCGAAGCGGGGACAGTGATTACGCTCGATGCGGCGTCTGCCGGCTCGGGAGTTTGCTCGTCAGCCATGAATCAGCTCGCCAGGATTTCCATGCATTCGGGGCCGCAGATCCTTTCGAGTTCCGCCTTGAATTCCCTATCCGGCCGCACCTTAGTATCGACATCCAGTATCACCGAAAAGTCGCGCGGCTTTTCAAGCCGTAGACGCACTTCTGTCGTTCCGCTCTTGCGCCCAAACAGATCGCTCAACGCATTCGCCTTTTCAGATGATTCGTCCTTGAGCCATATGCGGATCGAAATGAGCGAAGGCAAGTTGACCCGGGCATCTTCCAACTTGACCATTTCCTGGATGGAAAGTTTCGGCGGACCTCCTTCTTCGGGCAGAACGTTCGCGCGAATAAAGACGGCCAGGTCCTCTTTGATAACGGGCAGAAGTTCCTCGTACTTGTTTGCGAACACCATCGCGTCGGCGCATCCGCGCCCATCGTCAATCTTGATCGCCGCCCAGTATTTGCCTTCGCGATTTGTCTTGCGAGTGATGTTCGTAAGCAGTCCACAGAGCGCAACCGGCGTATTCTTCTCCAAGTCTTCCAGCTTATCGGTAAAGTGCGTCGCCAGGTCGGCTATCTTGTCGCGGAAGCGGTCGAGGGGATGACCGGACACATAGATGCCGAGCACTTCCTTTTCGCCGGCCAGCTTCTGCTCCATCGTCCAATCCGGCAGATTTGCAAGCGGCATCTCATGCTTGTCGTCTTCTATCGACATGCCGAAAAGGCCGTGCTGCCCCATCTCGCGATCGCGTCCCACACGCGCGCCCGACTCAATCGCGCGATCGATCGCCTCCCAGAGTTGAGCACGATTCGCGCCCGTAGAATCGAGCGCCCCCGCTTTGATCAGGCTCTCAATCACGCGCCGATTGATGCTGCCCAGATG
Organism: Terriglobia bacterium; assembly: GCA_963758445.1. Taxonomy (GTDB): domain Bacteria; phylum Acidobacteriota; class Terriglobia; order Bryobacterales; family Bryobacteraceae; genus Bog-105. The sequence continues at coordinate 453,597 of CAVWVR010000012.1, read as the reverse complement.
GACGCGCTCGCAGAAATCGTATATCGATTTGAACCGGCCACCTTTTTCCCGCGCTGCAACCACCGCATCGACAGCGCCGTGCCCGACGTTCTTCACCGCGCCAAGCCCAAAGCGTATCGCATCGCCTGCGGGCGTAAAGTGCAAGTCGCTTTCATTCACATCCGGCGGCAGAACGCGGATTCCGATATCGCGGCATTCATTGATGTACTTGACGACGTTGTCCGTATTGCCGGCTTGCGAAGTGAGCAATGCCGACATGAACTCAACCGCGTAGTGCGCCTTCAGATAGGCAGTGACGAAAGCCAGATACGCGTAGGCAGCGGAGTGCGACTTATTAAAGCCGTACCCGGCAAACTGCTCCATTAAATCGAAAATCTTCGCGACCTTCTTGGCCGGAAAACCCTTCGCCATCGCTCCGGAGATGAAACGGTCGCGCTGCTGCGCCATCTCTTCCGCTTTTTTCTTGCCCATGGCGCGGCGCAGAATATCGGCATCACCCAGCGAATAGCCAGCCAGCTTATTCGAGATCTGCATCACCTGCTCCTGGTACAGGATGACGCCGTAAGTCTCCTCCAAAATCTCTTGCAGTTCGGGCAAATCGTAGACAATCGGTTTGCGGCCATGCTTGCGGTCGATAAAATCCGGAATCATGCCGCCCTGAATCGGACCCGGCCGATAGAGTGCGTTCAGCGCACAGAGGTCTTCCACGCGGTTCGGCTGATAACGGCGCAGAATATCCTGCATGCCGGACGATTCGAACTGAAAAACGCCGCTAGTGAATCCGGTACTGAAGATCTTTTCGTAAGTCTGCGCATCGTCCAATGAAACGTCCTGCAGGTCCACCTTCACGCCGCGATGCTTCTCAATCAACTTCAGCGCCTCTTCCACGATTGTCAGCGTGGTGAGGCCCAGGAAATCCATCTTCAACAGGCCGAGTTTTTCGAGGCCCAGCATGTCGTACTGGGTGACGAGCTCCTGCTTGTTGGTGACGAATAGCGGCACCAGTTCCCGCAGCGGCACCGAAGAGATGACGACCCCCGCCGCGTGCATGCCGGCATTGCGGCACACGCCTTCGAGTTTCATGCTGACGTCGAGCACTTCTTTCACGCGCGGCTCTTTCGCCGCTACCGCTTTCAGTTCCGGATCTTCAATCGCCTGTTCCAGCTTGATGTTGAGCGTCCGGGGAACCAGTTTCGAAATGCGGTCCACTTCCGCGAAGCTCATATCCAGCACGCGGCCAACATCTTTAATAGCGGCTTTGGCGGCCAGCGTGCCGAAGGTGATGATCTGCGCCACTTGCTCGCGGCCGTATTTTTCGGTGACGTACTGAATCACTTCGCCACGCCGATTGGTGCAGAAATCGATATCGATATCCGGCATGCTGATGCGTTCCGGATTCAAGAAGCGCTCAAACAGCAGACCATATTCGAGCGGATCGATATCCGTGATTTCCATCGCATAGCCGGCCAGGCTACCGGCAGCGGATCCACGGCCCGGACCGACCGGAATACCCTTTTGGCGGGCGAAACGGATGAAATCCCAGACGATGAGCAGATAGCCGGAGAACTGCATCTGCTGGATCATCCGGATTTCGAATTCCAACCGCTCGACGTACTCCGCCAAGTCGTGCTTCAGTCTGCCCTGTGCGCGCAAAGCCTCCAGCCGTGGCCGCCGTTTTTCAAATCCCTCGCGCGCGATATAGCCGAAATACGTATCGATACTGTGCCCGGCGGGAACGTCGAAGCGCGGGAACGGGTCTTTGACTTTTTCGAGTTTCACGTGGCAGCGCTGCGCTATATCCCACGTGCGATCAACCGCGTCTTCTATTTCGCCGAACAGCGTCATCATCTCGGCCCGCGACTTCACAAAGAAATCGGGCGTGCTGAAGCGCATCCGGTTCGGGTCCGACATCGTCTTGCCGGTTTGGATGCACAGTAGGATTTCATGCGCGCGCACGTCATCATGCGTCAAATAGTGCGCATCGTTCGTCACCACCAGCGGAATGCCGGTATCGCTGGAAAGCCTCCGGATCTGCGGCATCACCTGTTTGTCCGCGTCCAGACCGTGATCCTGCATCTCCAGAAAGAAATTGTTGCGCCCGAACAGATCGACGTATTCGTTGGCCAACTGCTTGGCGGCATCATATTTATCCGCCAGCAAGGTCTCATTGATGTCGCCGCGCAGGCAGGCCGACATCGCAATCAGGCCCTTCGAATGACGTGCCAGCAGATCCTTATCTATACGCGGCTTGTAATAGAAGCCGTCCAGATACCCCGTGGAAACCAAATTAATAAGGTTCTTGTAACCCTCTTGCGTCTCGCAGAGCAGCACCAGGTGGTTGTAGCGGTCGCTGTCAGAACGGGTCTTGTGACCCTGTTGGGACACGTAAACTTCACAGCCAATGACGGGGTGAATGCCGGCGCTGTTCGCCTCGCTATAGAACTCCACCGCCCCAAAGAGATTGCCGTGGTCGGTCATCGCGATAGCGGGCATGTTCTGCCGCTTGGCCACGGCCATTAATTTTTTAATATCGCAGGCGCCGTCAAGCAGCGAGTAGTCGGTATGGCAGTGAAGATGAACGAACGGGCGCTCCGGCATGCGGTATAAGTATCTAGTTTAACGGGCAACCGGATGTCAGTGCGTTTGCGCTGAACCCAGCTTAAACGTAACCAGTTATTAATCGCTATGTAACAGGTCTTCGGTAGCTTCGGAAAGAACTATGTCTAAAAATTTAAAAGTCGTTCTGCTCTGCTTGCCGTTTTTGGCATTGCAGCTTGTGGGCGCCGACGGGCCGGCAACTACAGCTGCGGCCAATCCTGCGACAAATGCCGGCGCGTCAGCCGCCAGCAACTCGGCAGCGTCCACTGCGGACGATCTGCAAAAACTTCGCGAACAGATCGCGAAGCAACAAGACGAGATTAAGCGGCTGCAGCAATCGATTGACGCCCAACAAAAGGCGCTCGATAGGGCCGTTGCGGTAATGAACGCGATGCCTTCGGCAGCACCGGTCACGACAGTGGCCGCCTCGAACAATGGCAGCGAACCGGTGAACGTGATCCCGGCAGTAAACCGCCCGTGGGGCAATGGCGGCCAGCATAATGAGACAGCTCCGGCATCGCCGTTGGGAATCAGTATCGGCAACACGACGTTCACGCCACTAGGCTTCATCGACGCCACCTTCTTCGCGCGTTCCACCAACGTCGGCAGCGGCATTGGCACCAACTTCCTGGGAATCCCGTATAACAGCGCCGTCGCCGGGAAGCTGTCAGAAGCAAACTTCTCCGCACAGAACTCCCGGATAGGCTTCCGCGTCGACTCCACCGTGGGAGGAGCCAAAGTGCTGGGCTATCTGGAGGCTGACTTCCTCTTCAACAACAATGCGAACGGATATCAGGTGACCAGCAACTCAGCCGGCTTCCGGCTCCGCAACTACTTCGTCGACGTGCAGAAGGGCAAGTTCGAAGTGTTGGGGGGCCAGGATTGGAGCATGTTGACACCGAACCGCAAAGGGCTCTCTCCCATTCCAAGCGACATCTTTTACACGCAGAATGAAGACACAAATTACCAATTGGGTCTCACCTGGACGCGCGCTCCGCAGTTCCGCTTTATTTATCACGCTACGGATGACTTCGCTATCGGGCTCGCGCTCGAAAATCCGCAGCAGTACATTGGCGGAGGCAGCGGCGCTTCGACTGTCGTGCTGCCGAGTAATCTGAGTGCCAGCCTGGCCGGTGAGTTCAACTCCTCGCAAACGCCTTTAGCGGTTCCCAATGTCGCGCCGGACATTATCGCGAAGGCAGCTTACGATGGCCATCTGGGCGGCAAAGTGGAGCACATCGAAGTCGCCGGGCTGATCTCCAACTTCAAGGATTACGTACCGACGACCATCACGACCGCAGTTCCCGGGACCCACACCGCCACGGGGTTCGGCGGCAGCGTCAACTTCAATTTGGAAGTGGTCAAGAACGTTCGTTTGATTTCTAACAACTTCTGGAGTCAGGGTGGAGGCCGCTATATCTTCGGCCAAGCGCCCGACCTGGTTGTGCGGCCCGATGGTTCAATCTCGCCCCTTCACGCCGGGTCAACGGTTGACGGTTTTGAGGCGCAGGTCACTCCCAAAACGCTGCTGGCGATGTACTACGGCGGCATCTTCGTCGGCAAGGATGTAGTATTTGACAATCTCGCGGCCGGCAGCACTGTAGTTAGACCTGTTTACGTTGGATACGGATATCCGGGTTCATCCAGCGCGCGGGACGGCCAGGAAATTACATTCGATTGGGTGCAGACGCTATGGAAGAACAAGAACTATGGCGCTCTCTCGCTCATCACACAATATTCTTATATGTTCAAAGAGCCGTGGGCTACCCAGCCCGGCGGGCTGCGACAGGCACACTCGAACATCGTCTACGTCGACTTGCGATACACCCTGCCCTAGACTCAATCGGCACTGGTGAATTTAGAGGCGCCGGTTTAACGCCGGCGCCTTTTGTTTTTAGTGATTGCCGGCTGTGGGCATTTGCATGTGATAGTTCGGATACTCCGGACGCTGGTAGGTTGGCGGCGGATTTTTCTGCAACAGGTCCAGCGCAACTGCAACCGCGCGCTCCAACTGGGGATCGTGCCCTTCGCGCACCAGCTTCGGATCCTGATCCACTTCGACGTCGGGCGCGATGCCGTGATTCTCTACTTCCCACTCGCCGGTTAATCCGTAGAATGCCCAACGCGGCGCCGTCACTTGCCCGCCGTCCATCAGAACCGGATAACCGCCGATGCCCACCAGTCCGCCCCACGTTTTCATTCCCACCAGCGGACCTATTCCGGCCTTGCGGAAATACCAAGGCATCGCATCTCCGCCGGAACCCGCAAATTGATTGATGATCATCACCTTCGGTCCGTAAATGGCCTGGCTCGGGTCGGTAACGTCCTGGCCTTCCCGCGTCACAACGCGCGCCATGGGGCGGCGGCCCAAATATTGAATGATGTAATCCGCAATGTCCCCGCCATGGTTGTAGCGCTCGTCCAGCACAGCTCCCTGCCGGCCAATCTGCGCGAAGAAATATCGATTGAAGCTGGTGAATCCGCCCATGGCGGTATCGGGCAAGTGAACATAGGCGAGCTTGCCGCCGCTTAGCCGGTCCACTTTTTCACGGTTGCCTTCAATCCAGGCCAAGTGCCGCAGCGCCTCCTCGCTATCCACCGGAACGACCGTCACTTCGCGCGAGCCGCTTCCGTCGGCATTGGGACCAACGCGCAGCACAATCTGTTTTCCGGCTGCTTCCTGAAAGTAGCTGTACAAGTTGTCGGTGGAATGCAGATCGCGCCCGCCCACCGCCAACAGATACTCGCCCGCGGCGACGTTTACGCCGGGCTGAGTCAGCGGCGCCTGCAGAGTGGGATTCCAATTCTCACCGTTGAAGACCTTCGCAAACCGGTAGCGCCCGTTCTCAATCTTGTAATCCGCACCCAGAAGACCAACTTTGATCTTCGGCTGATCGGGCTGGGTACCGTCGCGTACGAACATGTGCCCGACGTTGATATTGCCGAGCATCTCCTGAAATAGATAAGTGAGGTCGGCGCGGCAGCTTAGATCGTTTACCCAGGATCTATAAAACGCTTCCGCGCCTTGCAAATCCAGGCCGTGGAAATGCGGATCGTAGAAGAAGTCGCGCTCCACCCGCCACGCCTCATTGAACATCTGCTTCCATTCAGCGCGCGGATCCACGTACACTTCCATCTCGGCCGTCTTCAGCAGGCCATCGCCCGGCTTCGGCGCCGCAGCCGCGCTGTTGATGAACCACTGCTCACCCGCGCGGTACAGCATCTTCTCGCCGTTGTCCGACAAATTGAAGACCGAGACGCCGCCGATGATGAGATCCAACTTGCGCGTCTTCAAGCTGAACTTGCTGACGATCATCTGCGGCGGACCTTCGTTCATCTCGACGATCGGTTTCTCCGCCACGTAGATCTCACCTTCTTTGCCCGGCATCACCGCATAGAAATTCTTCTCGGGTATGGGAACGGCCAGTATGCGTTGGCTGATGTTGTCGAAGTCGATGCGTGTTTCCGGAAGCGGCTTCTCCTTCTTTTCATCTTTGCCGGCATCCTTCGCCGCGTCCTTCTTACTGGCATCGTCCTTCTTGTCTGCCTTGTCGGCGGTTTCGGCATTCTCGTCGTCGCTCTGCGGCGCGAGAGGGGATGGCAGATCTTTCCGCAACACCGCGACATAAACCGCGCTCGTGATCGGATGGCCGATGCTCGTCATATCGATCCAGCCGCCGCTCAAAGCCACATTCGTGCTCGCCAGGAAGTACAGATACTTACCGCTCTTGTCCCAACCGGGAGCGGTCGCGTCGCTGAGCCCATCCGTTAGCTGCGTAGTCTTCGCATTCGGGATGGAGTAGACAAAAATCCCATGCAAATGATTTTGAAGTTGGCGCGCATACGCCAGCCATTTGCCGTCCGGCGCCCAGCGCACGCGGAAGTCATAAGCCGGACTGTCATAAAGATCCGTATCCACCTTCACCGGCTTCTTCTGATCCAGATCCACGTACCACAAGTTCAGCCGCTTGTCTGAGAATGCGATCTTCTTGTTATCCGGGGACCATACAGGCGAGTAAAAGAAGGATGGTGGATTTCCCAAATTGATCTTTGTCACTGGCCCGATCCCACTCTGATCGCGGATGTGCAGCGCATACTCCCCCGATTCGTCAGAGAAGTAAGCGATTGATTTTCCATCCGGTGACCATGCCGGATCGCGATCCGCCACGCTGGGGCTGTTGCTTACGTTGCGAACGTCGCCTTTCTCCGCCGGAACCGTGAGGATGTCGCCGTGCGCCTCAAAGACGGCCCGTGCGCCGGTCGGTGAAATCGCTGAATTGATGATCATCTCGTTCGTGATCTTCTGAAATCTCGGACGCACCGCCTGCAGATCCGCCGAGACACTGATCTTAACCGGGCGCGTTGTGCCGGTTTTCAAATCCAGCAGGTGTATCGATCCAAACTGCTCGTAAACGATCGCATCCCGCGTCGCGGCCGCCGACTTGATGTCGAGCCCCTCGTTTTTTACTACTTCCTGGACCGCTTTCGTCCGGGTGTCATAAACCCAGATACCGACCGCTCCACCGCGATCCGACAAAAAATAAACCTTGTCGCCTATCCACATCGGATTGAAGTCGTTCGAGTTCTCACGCGGAACCGGGGTGACGCTTGAATCCGAAAGATCCGCAAGCCAGATCTTCAGCGTCTGGCCCCCGTGATATCGCTTCCACGCATCCTGCCAATGAAAAACAGGCTCATAGGCGATGTGCGACCCGTCGGCTGAATACGATCCGTCTTCCGCCATGGGCAACGGGAGCGCTTCCGGCAGCGTGCCGTTCAGCGCGATGGTATAAAGCTGACCGCTATCCGCAAAGCTGTCGCGCCGCGAATTGAACAGAATACGCTTGCCGTCGGGTGTCCAACCGACTCCCACATCCGCCGAAGGATGATACGTCAGGCGGCGGGGCACTCCGCCCTGTGCGGACACAACGTAGACGTCGACATTTCCCGCATATTCACCGCTGAACGCGATCTCGGTTCCATCGGGAGAGAAGTGCGGATTGAACTCGCGGCCTGTACCGCTGGTCAGTTGCCGCGCCTCGCCACCGTCGCGGCTCACAATCCAGAGATCATTGGCGTATTCAAAAACGATCTGCTTGTCGCTGATAGTCGGATTGCGGAGCAGTTGATGACTCGTCTGGGCGCTGAGGGACCCCGCGAAAAGCGTCAGAGTTGTGAAGAGCAGGGGAGCATAGAAAATTTTCATCATGGGGATGCAGCCAATTATAAGAAGGAGCGGACGAGAGTGGCGCAGAGGTGGGCCCAAAAACAAAAACGCCCTCGGGAAACCCGAGGGCGAAATTTTTACCCGCTAGTGCGGGAGGTACTTACTTGCCCTTTTTCTTGGGGGCGGTTTTCTTGCTGGACGTTTTCTTTGCGCCGCCAGCTTTCTTAGTTGCGTTCTTCATCGATTGATTCTCCCTAACGTAAATTTGCAATCTTATACAGATCGCAGTGTGATTCATATATAAGGTTGTTCTCAATAGAAGTCAAGAAAAAAATTGATAAGCGGGGTTGCGAGCGCGCACCGCGGAGCCGCTCGGGGTCAAAAACGTATCTGGCGATTTTGTTTTACCCTTCAAAGAGCATCGGAACGTCTTCCCAGACGTAAGAAAGCAGTTCAAGATAGAACAAGAAAGCTAGCGAGCGGCGATTTGAGATGAAGCAACGAGTGATTCGGCCTGTGGCAGCGTTTGCGATTGCAGCTTCTTTGTTCTTGCTCGCGTCATGCGCGAAAAAAAATAAAACCGCGCGCATCCCTGCTGCCCCGCAACCCGCGCGAGCTGCTTCTCGTCCGCTCGCAAAACCGCTTCCCGTCGGATACACCGAGCAAGGCGTCGCAAGCTGGTACGGAATTCCCTACCACGGACGTCCCGCTGCCGACGGAGAGATCTACGACATGGAAAAACTCGTCGCAGCTCACCGGCTGATGCCATTCAACACCTGGCTCAAAGTCACCAACGTCGCGAACAACAAGACGGTCAACGTCCGCATCATCGACCGCGGTCCCTTTGTGGACGGGCGCATCATCGATCTTTCGAAAGCGGCCGCGCGTCAGATCGATCTGCTTGGCCCGGGCATCGGCCAGGTGCGCCTGGAGGTGATCGCCGCTCCGCAAGACATCGTCGCGAACGATTTCTACGCCATCCAAGTGGGCGCATTCTCCGTTTTCGCGAATGCCGATCGCGTGCGCGAAGAGTACGCACAGAGATTCGGGACTGCCGAAGTTGCGGTGAAAGAGGGAGCCACGCCGCTGTGGCGCGTACTGGTCGGCAGAGTGAATTCATTGGACGCCGCGCAGGACATTGCGAATCAAATCCGCGCCGAAGGTAAAGATGTCTTCATAGTTCGGCTGGACACAACCTTGCCGCCAACCGGCCCTGCGGCATCTACTACCCAGCCACCCGTCGTCCCTCTCGTCCATTAACCCTGCGAGACTTTCCCTCTCGGGAACGCACTACGTTCTCGGGGAAGTGTGACACCACAAGTCGCGTTGGACGTATCGCCGCTCTCCAATCTCATCGGAAATTCTCCGGCCATGCGTCAGGTGCATCGCTTGGTGGCTCGCATCGGACGCTCCCGCTTCCCGGTCCTTGTCCTGGGCGAGACCGGCACCGGCAAGGAAGTTGTCGCGCGCGCCATACACAATATGGAAGCTCGGGGCCCGTTTATTGTCGTCGACTGCTCCTCTTTAGTCGGTCCCCTGATTGAAAGCGAACTCTTCGGCTACGCGAAAGGCGCGTTCACAGGCGCGCACAATCAGAAACTCGGTCTGCTGGATGCCGCGAACGGCGGAACGGCATTTTTCGATGAGATCGGCGAACTGCCCCTCGACGTGCAAATGAAGTTGTTGCGCGTGCTCCAGCAGAAAGAGTTCCGCGCTGTGGGAGCGGTGGCGCAACGCAGTTCCAATTTCCGGGTGATTGCGGCCACCAATCGCGATCTGGCCGAAGAAGTCAAAGCCGCGCGCTTCCGCCAGGACCTTTATTACAGGTTGAATGTCATTCGCCTGCGTGTTGCGCCCTTGCGCGAGCGCATGGAAGACATCCCGGCGCTAGTGACTTTTTTCCTCGAACGCTACGGCAACGGCCACAAGGCCAGCACCGAGGTGCTCGACGCGCTCCAGCAGTACGATTGGCCGGGTAACGTCCGCGAACTGGAACACACCGTCCAACGAATGATCGCTATGAACTCCGGCCCGTGGCTCACTCCCGCCGATCTCCCCAGTACGGTCGTAAATAGAAATCGTGAACGGGACTTTGTCTCGGCGCCGGGCCAGGATCTCGTTACGTTGTCTGTCCATAGCGTCACTCCACTCGCGGACCTGGAACGGCGCGCCATTCTCAACGCAATCGAGTACACCAAAGGCGATAGAACTGTCGCCGCCGCCATGCTCGGCATCGGCCGCACGACTCTCTATCGCAAGTTGAAGGAATATGGATTGTAAAACTAGAGATTGCGCATTGCCCTGGATGCCACATATAGTGTCGATCCCACTCCATCCGGCATCGCTGTCTATTCTCGCGAGTTGCTGGCTGGATTAGCCGCCGCGCATTCGGACGCCGAATTTCTCCACTGCTATCGCCCGAAGCAGTTTCGTCATGCACCACGGCCGCGTGCTGGCAATGTCAGTAAGCGTCTATTGCTTCCGCCGCTTCCCACTTTCCACGCGGATCTCTTTCACGCCTTGAACCAACGCGTCGATCGCCGGCCGGCATCGAAAGTCGTCTCCACCTTTCACGACCTCTTTGTCATGACGAGCGAATACTCGTCCCCCGATTTTCGCCACCGCTTCACTCGTCAAGCTCGCAAGGCCGCGGCGCATTCAGATCTGATCATCACCGTCTCTGAATTCACAGCCGATCAGGTCTGCGAACTGCTGCATGTGCCGCGCGAACGAATTCGCGTCATTCCGCATGGGGTTCATCTGCCCCATCAACAGGCGAACTCGCCGCGCGAGAAGACCGTTCTGTTCGTCGGCGCGCTTCAAATTCGCAAAAATATCGTGCGATTGGTGGAAGCTTTCGAGCAGATGCCGAATGACTGGACTCTCATCCTTGCCGGCGCAGCCAGCGGCTTCCGAGTCGGCGAAATCCTGCCCCGAATTAAAGAGAGCCGCGCTTCCAAACGAATAAACGTGACCGGCTATATCACCAATGAGGAATTGCACGCGCTCTACGCGAAGGCGAGCATCTTCGCCTTTCCCTCGCTCGATGAAGGCTTCGGCATGCCGGTTCTTGAAGCTATGGCGCAGGGATTGCCGGTAATTACTTCGCACCGTTCCGCTCTACAGGAAGTCGCCGATGACGCCGCGCTGCTCGTCAATCCTTATAAGACCGACGAAATTGCAGCTGCGCTCCAGCGTCTTGCGCAAGATTCAAATCTGCGCGAAGCCCTCGCGCAAGCCGGATTGAACAGAGCAAAGCTGTTCACCTGGGAGAAAGCCGTAGCTAGAACCTACGCTACTTACAAAGAACTACTGAGCTAAGTGCGCGAAGCTACTTCTGCTCTTCCTCGTTCACTGAGATTTTCAAAGCGCGCAGAAATTTCTGATCTTGCGTGGTGAGGCGAATCTTACCCGTATTTTCATTTCGCAATGGCTGCTCCGACTCGAATCCCACCCCTTCATCATCGGAATCTTCTTCGCCTTCGCGCTTGTTGAACCCAATCGTTGCTTCCAGCACCAGGAAAACATCGTAGCCTGCGCGCTTGATCTCGCCTATTGCCCCGGCGATACGGTCGGAATCGGAGAGTGACTCGTTGATAGCATTGCCAAGTTCCTGCATCAGCTCCTTGAGTTTCTCGTCCAAAATCTCCCCTTTCCCGGGCATCTTCAGGTTATCACCCGTTTGCAGCGTTACAAATTTTGGTTCGAGCCTCTAAAAACGTCGCGCTGCCCGCGTTTCCAGCCTTGCAATTGTTTGATGCGCACAGCGAGTGATTGGTCATATATAAGCTGCGGAACGTGAGCGACTGCCAAGCGCGTCCTCCGTTGTAAACTAGCGCTGATATGCGTAACACGTTTGCCGTACTGGTACTCACTGTCATTTCCCTGGCCCTGTCGCCTGCCTCGAGCGCACCCGATTCAGGGACGCGCATGCTTCGAAGTCCTACCGTCAGCGCAACGCAAATTGCGTTTGCCTATGCGAACAACATCTGGGTAGTCGATCGCAAGGGCGGTCTGGCAAGACGTCTCACCACGCTCCAGGGGCAGACAAGCAATCCGCATTTTTCGCCGGATGGAAGTTTGATCGCGTTCAGTGGCGAATACGGCGGTAACACCGACGTCTATGTTGTGCCGGCAGTCGGTGGCGAGCCGAAACGGCTGACCTGGCATCCGGCGCCGGATCTGGTGGAAGGTTGGACACCCGACGGCAAGTCAATTCTGTTCTCTTCCGCGCGAGCGACGGAGGCTCCTACCGCTGCACCCAAGTTCTGGACCGTGCCGGCGCAAGGCGGCGTCCCAGAGCCGTTGCCGCTGCCGCGCGGTTATCAGGGCAGGATCTCGCCCGATGGCGCGCATATCGCTTATCGCATGAATAATTCGTGGGACGAAGAACGCCGCAACTATCGCGGTGGGCAGAACCGGCCCATCTGGATTGTGGATATGAAGAGTTTCGATCTGATCTCTCCGCCCTGGGAAGGCTCGAAGGACATGGAGCCGGCCTGGATCGGAAAGACCGTCTACTTCATTTCGGACCGCGACAGTGTCGCGAACATCTGGAGTTTCGACACGCAAAGCAAGAAGCTCGCTGAAGTGACGCACTTCACCGGCTTCGACGTGAAGACGCTCGATAGCGGCGATGGCGTCCTGGTTTTCGAGCAGGCCGGGTACATCCACGAACTCGACACCAGGAGCGGGAAAGAACACATCGTACCGATAACAGCCGTAGGCGATTTTCCCTGGATGATGCCGCGCTGGGAGGACGTCACCCGGCGCATGACGAATCTTTCGCTTTCGCCCACGGGCAAGCGCGTGCTCGTCGAAGCGCGTGGCGAAATCTTTACCATCCCCGCGGAGAAAGGCGACGTTCGCAATCTGACGAACTCCAGCGGATCGGCTGAGCGCGACCCGGCCTGGTCTCCCGATGGCAAACACATTTCATACTTCAGCGACAAGTCCGGTGAGTATGCCTTGATGATCGCGAGCCCCGATGGACTTACTCCTCCCAAGGAGATCAAGCTGCAGAATCCGAAGCACTATTACACGCCGTCCTGGTCGCCCGATTCGAAGAAGCTGGTTTACACCGACACCGATCTGAAGGTGTGGGTGATCGATGTTGCGTCGGGACAAGCGAAGGTAGTTGGCGACGATCCCTGGATGGTGCCGTCCCGCACCTTGAATCCGGTATGGAGTCCCGATTCGAAGTGGGTAGCTTACGCAAGCCGGCTGAAGTCGCTCTATCACGCCATCTTCGTCGCGAATGTCGAAACCGGCGAGTGCAAGCAGGTGACAGACGGTTTGTCGGATGCGGTTTGGCCGGTGTGGGATGCGAGTGGAAAGTATCTATGGTTTTTTGCTTCGACCGACTTCGGGCTGAAATCGCAGTGGCTCGACATGACTTCGTATGACCATGATGAGGACTTTGCTTTGTATCTCGCAGTGCTGAAGAAGGGCGAACCAAGTCCGTTGCTGCCTGAGAGCGATGAAGACAAGGGCATCACCGGCGCGCCGCCGCCGACACCGTTAGGAGCAGACACCGCGCAAGATGAAGAAACCACTCCGCGGCCCGCGCGCGCGCAAGCTGGTCCGGACCGCGTGAACCGGGCGCCGGTGACAGTCCAGATTGATTTCGATGGCTTGGGAAAGCGCATTGTCGCCGTACCCGGTATTCCCGAGAAGCAGTATTCACGCCTGATTGCAGGCACTTCGGGAACCGTCTTCTTCCTGGAACCTTCGCCCGATCGAGCTGCGGCGCCGGGCGATCCGACTGCTCCGCCGCCCGGGAACATTCTGCACCGCTACCGGCTCAGTGATCGGAAAGCGTCCGTGTTTGTGCCTAGCGCGATTACTTACGCAGTCAGCGCGGATGGACGCAAGCTGGTCTACGAGGCAGCTGGTGGTGCAGTTGCTCAGGAACGCGCTGCCGCAGGTCCGGGCGGAGGCTTCATGCCCGCGCTATTTCTGATCGATGCCGACAAGCCCGCGCCGCCCCCAGGTCAACAGCCGACTGTTCAGCAAGCCGCTGCCCAGGGCCGCTTGACCTTCGCGCTGAAGATGTACCTGGATCCGAAAGAAGAGTTCAAGCAGATCTTCTATGAAGGCTGGCGCAATCAGCGCGACTACCTCTACGTGAAGAACATGCACGGCGCAGACTGGCCGGCAATGAAACAGATTTACGGCGAGTTTCTGCCCTACGTGAACCATCGCGCCGATCTGAATTACCTCATCGATCTGATGGGATCTGAAATCGCCATCGGGCATTCCTACGTGCGCGGCGGCGACATACCCACTGTGCCCACCTCGCCCGCAGGTTTGCTGGGAGCGGATTTCACGATTGATCATGATCGCTACAAAATCAAGCGCATTTATAACGACGAGAATTGGAACCCGGAACTCAAGGCGCCGCTCGCCGGGCCCGGTATTGATGTGGCCGAGGGGGACTACATTGTGGCCATCAACGGCGTGGAACTGAAAGCGCCCTGACAATATATATCGCCTGCTGGACGGAACGGCGAATCGGCAGACCGTGATCGCCGTGAACAGCCGCCCCGTCCTCGAAGGCGCGCGCCAGGTAACGGTGGTTCCGGTGGCAAATGAACAGACGCTTCGCACCCGCGCATGGGTGGAAGAGAACCGGCGCAAGGTGGAGAAGCTATCCGGCGGCAAGCTGGCCTATGTGTATCTGCCGAACACCGGGCAGCCGGGCTATACCAGCTTCAATCGCTACTATTTCGCGCAGCAGGACAAGCAGGGGGCGATCATCGATGAAAGGTTCAACGGCGGCGGCTCAGCGGCAGATTACATCATCGATGTTCTACAGCGCGATTTCGACGGTTACTTTAATAATGTCGCGGGCGACCGCTATCCCTTCACCAGTCCGGCGGCTGGCATTTGGGGGCCGAAGGTGATGATCATCAATGAAATGTCAGGCTCCGGCGGCGACCTGATGCCCTGGATGTTCCATCATCGCCATATCGGCGAACTGGTGGGCAAGAGAACTTGGGGTGGCTTGGTGCACACTGCCGATACGCCCGTGTTTGTTGACGGAGGCAGTGCGATTGCCCCGCGCGGCGGATTCTTCAACCGCGAAGGAGAGTGGGATGTGGAGAACAAAGGCATCACGCCCGATGTGGACGTCGAGAACTGGCCCAAGGACATGATTGCGGGTCATGATCCGCAACTCGAGCGCGCCGTTGCCGAAGCCATGAAGCAGTTGGAAGAGCACCCGGTGAATCGGCTTTCGCATGAGCCTTCGCCCGCGACCTGGGGCCAGCGCAAAGTGCCGTTGACGCCCCAATAGCGCAAGTTCGATAGACTGCGACTGATGAAACGCATTTTCTACACCGCGCTGCTTTCCGTGGCGCTGTTCCCCCTCGTTTCCCAGGCGCAGACGAATCCCTTTGTGGGCCGCTGGGATTTTGATGTGCCGACGCGAAACGGCATTGGCGCCAACTGGCTCGGCATAACCGAGCAGAACGGCAAACTGGAGATCTGGTTCCAACCAACCGGCGGCAACGTTCATAAGCTCGACGATTACAAGCTGAACGGAAATCATCTGACGCTGACGGTTTCCCCTGCGGCGGGCAATCGTCCGGCAATCACGTGGGAATTGGACGCCGCAGATGGAAAGCTGACGGGGACCCAGAAACGCGCCGACAGTTCAATCACGCTCACGGGCGTCCCTGCGCCCGCTTTGAACCGTCCTGAACCAAGCGCCTGGAGTCAGCCCGAGCCGCTGTTCGACGGTAAAGATCTCAACGGCTGGGAACCTGTCGGGGATGTTGCGCAAAACCACTGGATTGCGCAGGACGGAATGCTGGTAAATCCGCAACGCGGCGCCGACCTTAAGACGACGCGCAAATTCACCGATTTCAAGCTCCACTTCGAAGTGAACTGTCCCGACAACGCCAACAGCGGGTTCTTCCTAAGGGGACGTTACGAGTTGCAGTTGGAATACGAACCAGTGGGAAGGAATCCACCGAATCGTGCCATCGGATCCATCTATGGAAGGATCGCGCCCGCTGCGTCATTGCCGCGCACTCCGGGCCAATGGGAAACCTTCGATGTGACTCTGGTGGGCCGCACCGTAACAGTGAAGCGAAACGGCACGTTGACCATCGATCATCGGGAGATTGAAGGGATCACCGGCGGCGCGCTGAACGCCGACGAAGGCGAGCCGGGTCCGTTCTACATCCAAGGCGACCATACCGGCGGGCTCAAATTCCGCAACATCACGGTGGCGGTCCCGCAGTAGGAACTCCTTCACTTGGGACTGCCGGTGTTTTCTAGCGCGGATCGAACGCTGGCGGCCCGCATGGAGACCGCCGAAGCCGAGAATCTGGTGAAGCTGACGCAGCCGCTTGCCGTGGTTCAGCCGGATGCAGCCTTCGAACCGTTTGCGGGCGGCATGGCTATCTTCGCCGGTGCCGGCTCACCCATGACACATGCAGTCGGCATCGGCATGCGGGGGCACGTCCCCAATTCGGAACTGGAGCGCATGGAAGCGTTCTTTCGAGACCGCAACAGCGCCTGCCTCATTGATCTGTGCCCGTTGGCGGATCAATCCGTCATAGCATTCGTGCAGAGCCGGCCGTATCGGCTCATAGAGTTCAACAACGTACTGGTGCGCCGCATCTCGCCTGATGAGGAAATATCCAATGAAGAACACGTGCGGCCAATCGGGCCGGATGAAGTCGAACATGTCTCGCGGCTCATTCTCGCTGGATTTTCAGACGGCATGCCGGTGAATGAGGAAATGGTTCAGACCATGTCGGCTACACTCGGTCCCAGCCGTGCCTGGATCGCCGGAGACACCCAGCCGGAGGCGGCAGCGGCGATGGGAATACAGAACGGTGTGGCGTTGTTGTATGGCGATGCCACATTGCCGGCTGGCCGGCGCAAGGGCTGGCAACTGAAATTGATTCGCGTCCGGCTCTTAGCAGCACAACGTGACGGATGCGATCTGGCGGTTGTAACCGTTCTGCCGGGGACTGCGTCGCATCGCAACTACGAACGAGCCGGCTTCCAACTCATCTACATGCGCGTAAATCTCACCCGCGAGTTCTAAGAATTTCCATGAAGCCGGTACTGATCGCGAGAGCCCAGAGGTTCTTAATCGGAACCGCTATGGTGTCGGTGCTGCTCACTATTTTTGCTTATCAAATGAGCACCGAGCACATCCGGAGTGTGGAGCAAACTCTCGCAAAAGCTGCCTTCCTGGACAAAGTTCACGCTCTTTTTCTGACCGTGGTGGATGCTGAGACTGGGCAGAGAGGATACCTGCTAACGGGTGATCAGGCTTATTTAGCGCCCTTTCTTGCGGCGCGGGAGCAACTCCCGCAACGCTTCGCGGAAATCAATAACTTGGCCGTGGCGAACGGGATCGCTACTTCACAATTGGATCAATTGAAAGTAGTGTTGCAGGAGAAAATGAGCGAACTCGAGTACACGGTCAACCTGCAAGACCACGGGCAGCATCAAGCCGCCATCGCACACGTGGAAACGGGACGCGGCCACATTCTGATGGAGAACATACGTGCGTCCGTTCGTGCGATGGAGCAGACTCAGCAGCAAGCGTTCCACCAGCGGCTCCAAAGGCTGGGACAGCGGCAAGCGCTGCTGAACCAGGTACTGGTTTCTAGCATTGCAATCACCTTGCTCTTTCTCTATTTGGCGTATCGCCTGAGCAACAGATTTGCAAATGAGCGAGCTTTGGTAGAAGAGGAATTCCGCAGGTTGAATGCGGCCCTGGAAGGCCGGGTGCGCGCGCGCACCGCCGAACTCGAAGCCAGCACCAAAGAACTGGAGAGACGTTCGAAAGATTTGGAGCGATCGAATGGCGATCTCACCCAGTTTGCCTACGTGGCAAGCCACGACTTGCAGGAACCGCTGCGGATGGTTCGCAGTTATATGACGCTGCTGGACAAGCGCTACGCCGACGCGCTCGAGGAAAACGCCCGCACCTATATCAAATTCGCCGCTGAAGGCGCAGCCCGGATGCAAACGCTTATTAGCGATCTGCTGCAGTACTCGCGCACTGGAACTGAACCTTATACGAAGCGGCCGGTTGCGGTAGAAGAGCTCGTAAACGCAGCCATCCAGAATTTGGCTGTCGCCATAGCCGAAAGTTCTGCGTCGGTGTCATGCGCCTCATTACCGGTGCTAATGGCGGACGCCACCAGAATGATTCAGGTCTTTCAGAATCTGATTTCGAATGCCATCAAGTTCAGGCAGCCGGAAGCCTGTCCGCGGATAAAGATCTCCGCGGAATTGACCGGCGAAGATTGGTTGATCTCCGTCAACGACAACGGGATAGGCTTTAACATGGCTGATGGAGAGCGCATCTTCGAAATTTTTCAGCGTTTGCATCGCGGCGATGCATTTGCCGGCAACGGCATCGGACTGTCCGTCTGCCGGCGGATTATCGAACAACACGGCGGCCGGCTGTGGGCCCAATCTACGCCGGGCGAAGGAACTACTTTTTACTTCACGCTGCCGGTACTGGAGACGCAGGTGAAGCTGTAACATCGCTCTATTGCTTTCCAATAGGAAATGTGCCACCCTTATGGGAAAGCAATATAAGATTTATGAGCGGCAAAACGGAAGTCTGGCAAGGAACGCTGGCGCTGATGGCGCTAAAGACCCTGGAGACAATGGGGCCGCTTCACGGATACGGAATCGCGCGCCGAATTGAACAGACCAGCGGCGACGCCTTGGCGTTGAATTACGGAACGCTCTATCCGGCTCTGTTGAAGCTGGAACAGGAAGGCGCGATCGCATCGGAATGGGGCGTCTCCGAAAACGGGCGTAAGGCGAAGTTCTACAGGCTCACGCGCTCCGGGCGCAAGCAGATTGGAAAGGTGACACAAGAATGGGAGCAGACCACGGCGATTCTGGCGCGCTTCCTCTCACTTGAGAAAGGCCGGGCATGAAAAGCCTGCGCGCCTGGGCGTTGAGATTTGCCGGCTGTTTCGCTGGAAAGCGGCGCGACCGCGAACTTGCGGAAGAAATCGAGAGCCATTTGCAACTGCATATCGACGACAACATGCGTTCCGGGATGACTTACGAGCAAGCGCGGCGCAGCGCAGTCCTCCGCTTGGGCGGCGTCGAATCCGCAAAAGAAGCTTACCGCGACCGCAGCACGTTCCCGCTTCTTACGAACATTCTGCAAGATGCGCGTTTCGCGGTGCGGCAGCTCCGCAAGAATCCCGCTTTTGCATGGACCGCCATTTCCATGTTTGCCCTTGGGCTGTGCGCGTGTATGTCGGTCTTTGCGTTTGTCGATGCGGCGCTCATCAAGCCGCTGCCTTACGCGAATCCGAAGGAGCTTGTCTACGTGACGGAGCGAAACGCAACCCTCCCTCGCGCTAATCTTTCATACTTCGACTATCTGGATTGGAAGCAGGACAACAAGGTATTTCGATCCCTGGATGCGGTCAGCGGCGCCGGCTACCTGTTCAACACCGCGGCAGGAGCTAAACCGATAGCCGGGATGAACGTCAGTGATGGATTCTTTCGGACCCTGGGCATAAGACCAATCTTCGGCCGTGACTTCTATCCCAGCGATGACTTGCCTGGCGCCCCCCACACTGCGCTCTTGAGCTATGCCGCGTGGCAGCAGTTCTTCGGCGGCACGAAGACAATCGCGGGACGCACGATTTGGTTGAGTGGCGAGCCCTATCTGGTGATCGGTGTACTGCCCCAGAGCTTTCATTTCGCTCCCGGCGGGAACGCGGCAGTGTGGACTCCTTTGCGCGTCTCCGGGTACTGTGAATCCAGGCGCAGCTGTCATAATCTGGTCGGGATTGCCCGGCTAAAAGAGGGTGTATCGGCGCACGCCGCGCTGGCGAACATGGAGTCAATCGCCGGACAACTGGAGCAAAAATATCCACAGTCGAATCGTGGGCAGTGGGCAACTGTGTTGCCTCTGGCAGACGTTTTTGTCGGAGATGTGCGGCCTGTTCTGCTGGTCCTCTTGGGCGGAGGCGTGCTCCTTCTGCTGATCTCATGCGTTGATGTTGCAAGTCTGATACTGGCGCGCTCAGAGGTGCAGCGCCGCGAGATCGCCATTCGAAGCTCTGTTGGCGCATCGACGGCCCGCATGTTTTTGCAGTTTGCGACCGAGACTGCCGTGTTGGTAGGCGCGGGAACTTTCGCCGGTGTTTTTCTTTCCGTTTGGGCCATGAAGGTGCTGGTGAGTCTAATCCCCGCCGACATGCTGGCGGGAATGCCTTATCTGCTTGAAGTCAAATTCAATGCGCACCTGTTCGCATTCGCAGCAGCCATTGCTGTGCTGGCAACGTTGATCTTTGCAGCCATTCCTGGCGTCCATCTGAAGCTATCCGATACGGCCGCTGGATTGTCCGAAGGTAGCCGAGGCTCGGCTGGTCGGGTCTGGCGCCGCCTGGGATCGAAGCTTGTGGTCATAGAACTGGCTTTCGCTATGGTGCTGTTGATGGGCGCGGGTTTGCTGACTAAGAGTCTCGGCCGCTTGCTGCATGTCGATCTCGGATTTCAGCCCGGCCATCTGGCCCTCATGACTGTCTCGGTCCCCGACGCACGCTACAACAACGACGAGAAACTGGTAGCGCTGGAGACCAAGGTGGAAGCTGCTGTAACCCAGCTTCCCGGCGTAAAAGGTGTCGGCGTTACCAATATGTTGCCGGTAACTTCTAATGGCAACACGGACTGGATCCGATTTGTAGGCCGTCCTTTTAAAGGCGAGCATAACGAGGTGAATCAAAGGGATGTCAGCTTTGGGTACTTCAGCACTGTCCGCGCGCAACTGGTTCGCGGCCGATACTTCACCGCGGCCGATGATGCCGTTCACCCCAATGTTGCGATCGTCAACGAAGCGTTGGCCCACAAATTTTTCCCGGGCGAAGACCCGCTGGGTAAGCGCTACGGCGATACGAATCTGACCCCGAAGTCGATCCGTGAAATAGTCGGCGTGGTGAAAGACATCCGCGACGGCTCGCTCGAAGAAGAAATCTGGCCCGCTGAATATCTCCCGTATAAGCAGAGTACGGACGATCTGTTCTCGGTGATCGCGTTCACCGCCCAGGACGAGCACTCTGTTCTCCCGGCGATGAGTGCTTCGGTCCGCAGAATCGATTCTGAACTGGGCATAGCGGACGAAATGAGCATGAGCGACAGAATTGCTAACTCACCCTCGGCCTATTTGCATCGTTCTTCCGCATGGTTGGTGGGAGGCTTCGCGGCAATGGCGCTTTTGTTGGGCGTAACGGGTCTCTACGGTGTGGTGGCTTATTCAGTCAGTCAAAGAACGCGTGAGATCGGCATTCGCATGGCATTAGGCGCTCAACGCAAAAACGTGCGCCGTCTCATTCTAGGCGAAGCCGGACGGTTGACGATTGGCGGCTTGGCGATAGGACTGGTCTGTTCTCTGGCCACCGCCCTATCGATGCGCAAGCTACTATTCGGAGTTAGTTCCTGGGATCTCCCGACGCTAGCCGTAGTTGCCAGCGTGCTGGCACTGGCGTCAATTGTAGCCTGCTATCTTCCCGCAAAACGCGCTGCATTGGTTGACCCGGTTCAGGCGTTGCGGGCAGAGTAGTCTTCGCGCGATTCAGAGCGTGCCGGAGGTCTTTACGGCAATAGCCGGAACATCCTGTTCCTTGACGAAGCGATTGAAAGCCGGGACGCCGGAGTCCATCACCTGCTTCAGCTTGTTGATCTGAGCGTTGATCCCGGTAGCCAGGTCTTCATACACCTGCTGCTGCGAGGCGGTCGGCTTGATATCCGCTTCTTCCACCGCGGTAAGCAGCGCGGCCAGTTTATTGTTCAACTTCACAGGGAAGTTCAACGGATCTTCGCTCACCTTGCTCTTGGTCTGGTAGAGCGCTTCTTCAATGTCGGTGAGTTCTTTGGATAGCGCGTGGGCGCGGTCGAGAACGTTCTTCGATTTCGCGGAGTCGCCCGACTCACGCAGCCGTGCCGTGAGTTCATCGATCTGTTTACGAACATCGCGGATGTCGATAATGGCTTGGTTCGTCTGGCTCAGCTTGTCGCGCATTTGCATAGCGGTTTCGAATTGAGCAACGAACTCTTCTTGCGTGGTTGCAAGGCGCGGATCTTTGCGGACTTCAAATTTTTCGGTTTGTGTTTTGCCGTCAACGGTCAGGCGAACGGTGTAGGTACCGGGAACCACCATGGGTCCACGTACCCCGCCGGCCCACAGAATCATGCCCGGGAAGCTGGTGGCGTCGGGGTAACGAAGATCCCAGTCGAAGCGATTGAGGCCCTGATTGGCAGGCGCGAGTTGGACGCCGCCACCGCGACGGCCGCCGCCGGTCTCTTCCGGCATCTGCGCCGCGACATCTGTCGGCGGAACTTCGATATCAGCATGCGGACGAGGCGCGGGCTTGCTCGAAAATTTCTTCACCAGCTTGCCGTCTGCATCCAGGAACTCGATCGTGACTTCACCTTGCGGCTTGTTTTTCAGCGAGTAGTAGACGGTGGCTCCATTGGCTGGATTAGAGCCGATGTTCGAAGGGCCGGAAAGCCCAGGCATGAAGCCGCGGCCGAAAGCTCCGCGATACGCATGCTTGGGCGCAAACAGATGCACGTCCTCATTGCCGGTGGCGTCCGTGAGCTGCGCCAGCAGTTGCGTATCGTCAAGAATCCAAAAGGCGCGCCCGTGAGTAGCCGCTACCAGCTCGTGTTCGCGCTTCTGAATTGCAAGATCGGCAATCGGCGTCAGCGGTAAATTCAACTGCAGCGATTGCCAATGCGCGCCGCCATTGAACGAAACATAGATGCCTGTTTCTGTCCCGGCATAGAGCAGGTCTTTTCTGTTCGGATCTTCGCGGATACAGCGCGTGTATCCGCTCGCCGGGAGGCCGTCATTGATCGGATGCCAGGTCTTGCCGTAATCCGTCGTCTTGTACAAATACGGACGATTGTCGTCGAACTTGTACATCGTTCCGGCAAAGTAAGCCGTACCCGCATCAAAAGGCGAAGCCTCAATCGAGTTGATCATCATCCACTCGGGCATATTCTTAGGCGTGACATCCGACCAGTGCTGGCCGCCGTCGCGCGTCAGGTGTACCATTCCGTCGTCCGCACCAACCCAGATCAGCCCTTTGGCAACAGAAGATTCCATGACCGTGAAGATGGTGTCGTAATATTCGACGCTGGTGTTGTCTTTAGTGATAGGACCGCCGGAAGAGATCTGCTTCGACTTGTCGTTGCGCGTCAGATCGGGACTGATCGGCTTCCAGGTCTGCCCCTCGTCAGTGGACGCGAACAGGACGTTGCCGCCCGCGTACATCAGGTTAGGATCGTTGGGCGAA
Organism: Terriglobia bacterium; assembly: GCA_963758445.1. GTDB lineage: Bacteria > Acidobacteriota > Terriglobia > Bryobacterales > Bryobacteraceae > Bog-105. The sequence goes on along the minus strand of CAVWVR010000012.1, from coordinate 430,521 downwards.
AACAACAGCGGAAAAGTCCACTGAAAACGATATTTCAGATCGGCCGGAGCCCAGCCCATTGAGTTGTCCGGCCAGACGTCGATGTTGCGCGTTTGCCCATCGTGATGGTCGTAGCGGGTGATGAGGCCGTCATACGAGCCGGCAAACACGACGTTCGTGTCCTTAGGATACGGAGCAATCCAGCCGCTTTCGCCGCCGCCCACCGGATACCACTCACGCTCCGTGATGCCGCCGCTGGCGCTGCGCGTGGCGATCTTGACGGTGGTGTTATCCTGCTGCGCTCCATAGGCGTGATACGGGAAGTCTTCGTCGAGAGCGACGCGGTAGAACTGCGCCGTCGGCTGATTGTTTTCGCTAGACCAATTCTTGCCGCCATCGGTGCTGATGGTTGCGCCGCCGTCATTCGACTCGATCATGCGCTGCGGATTGCTGGGCGCGATCCACAGGCAGTGATTGTCGCCATGCGGCGGGCGAATTTCATTCCAGCTCTTCCCGGCGTCATCGGAGCGGAAGAACTCAACATTCGGCGCATAGACTTTTTCCGGATCTTTCGGATCGGCGAAAATCCTTCCGTAATACCAGGCGCGCTGGCGAAGTTTGCGCTCGTCGTTCGTCTTTACCCAGGTCTTGCCGGCGTTGTCGGAGCGAAACACGCCGCCGTCATCGGCTTCCAGCAGAGCGTAGACGCGCTGCGGATTTGCCGCCGAGACGGTTAGCCCAATGTTACCGATGACGCCTTTTGGCAACCCCGGATTGTGCGTCAACTCCGTCCAGGTGTCGCCGCCATCTGTTGATTTGAAAATCCCGCTACCTGGACCGCCGCTCTCGAGATCCCATGGCTTGCGATAGACTTCCCAAAAACCCGCGTACAAGACGTTCGGATTCGTGGGATCGAAGACGAGTTCTATAGCGCCGGCTTTAGGACCCTTGTAAAGAATCTTCTCCCACGTCTTGCCACCGTCTTTCGAGCGATACACGCCGCGATCTTCGTTCGGCGCCCAGATGTGACCGAGCGCCGCGACGTAAACCAGGTCGGGATTTCTCGGATGAACCAGGATGCGGCCAATCTGGCGTGTATTTTCGAGGCCGATGTGTTTCCAGGTCTGGCCTCCGTCCATCGACTTGTACACGCCATCGCCTTCGGAAACATTGCCACGAATATCGTATTCGCCGGTGCCTACATACACGACGTTCGGATCTGAATCGGCAACGGTGATTGCGCCAATAGAAGACGTGCCGAACGGCTGGCCGTCGGAAACAGCGGTCCAACTCACGCCGCCATTGGTGGTCTTCCAAACGCCGCCCGCAGCTCCACCGAAATAGTAAACGTCCGGCTGCGAGTCGATGCCGGTCACAACGGCGCTGCGACCGCCGCGAAACGGCCCCACCTGGCGCCACTTCAAATTCTTGAGAACGCTCATGTCCTGCGCAGACAGCAGCGCAGAAAGAAGGAGACCACACAGGAGGAGGCTGGCTTTCTTCATCGTCATTCGTTAATAGTCCGTTTGACTATTATTGACGATCGTAGTTTCAGACAGCTAGTGGATCTCGCCCGCTATCTGCGCCGGAAATCTCCGCTGCTGCTCGAACGTCGCACGCGGATCACGCGCGGAGCGCTTGCCGGCAAAGAAGTATGCGAACCGTACGCAAACGCCGGCCGCAGTGCCCAGCGCTCCCGCTATGATGCGCTTCTTTCGTCCATGACCCGGCGCGAGCGACACAATCGCACTCGCCACAACTAACACCTTCGCCCCCTGCCAGAGAAGGCCGGTTAAGCCGTCGTGCAATGGATGCGCGACGCGCTCGACTCCGGCGGCATCATCTTCCAGTTGCTTGGCCAAGATAAGTTCGCCCACTTTGCCGGCCAGCCCGAAAAGCTCGACCGTTCGCGCTTCTTTGACATTCAGCGGCAACAACTCCAAAAATGAGCTCGCTGCCGCAGTTCCGGAGCAAAGAGCAAACACAGACCACAGCGGATTCTTCCACAACGGGACGGCAGTCTGCACCAGCAACACGCCCGTGTATGCGGCTAACGGGAGTCCCATCAATCCCGCCAGCAATCCGCAAGGAGCGGCTAAAGGCCGGAAGACTTTAGGTCCGTACGGCAATACGGCAGCTGCACCAGCCGCACCCGAAAACGCGCTGAGAATCCAGCTTCCCATGCTCATCGGCGAAGTCAACTTGAACACTCGCAGCATGTTCAGGAAGCGTTCCGGCCGCCCAAGATCATCAATCAGCAGATACGTACTGAGGCCCGCGCCGACGGTTGCAATCCAGCGCGTCTTCGTCACCAGCCCTTGCATTTCGCGCCCACCGAAAAGCTGCGCGGCACTTCCGAGGGTCGCTGACATGCCGGCCATCCCGCCAACGTAGAAATAGGCCGCAATCGTCCACATCCAAACTGGTTGTTTCAGTACCGGAACGCCGTAATAGCTGGGCGATTCAACCGATTGATGGCTCGGCACGTGCGGAAAGACTTCCGCGTGCAGTGCGCCATGTTCGCGGCTGGCGAGCGGCTTCTGCCCCGACCCTTCACCGGTGAGCGCTCCGATGAGTTGATCTACATTGCGGCCATTGTCGGTCACACCGGGAGCTTCCGCCCCGCCTGGAATGGTTACAAAGCCCGGCAGACCTTCGGTCATATCGTGTGATCTTTCGCGGTGCGCCCGATCAGCGCGGAAAGCAACGCCGCAGCTGCGGCTCCAATGGCGGCAACTCCAGCAGCTTTCCAACTCTGATTACCCCGAATCGTCGGCACCTCCGGATCAGGCGGCAAGTTGTAAACCTCAGGCTTATCCAGCAGCAGAAAAAACGCATTCAAGCCGCCTGTCCCCGGTTGACTCGCCGCATCCGCTCCGTACAGATAAGCTTCTTTGAGCCCGTTGTCATGCAACACTTCTACACGTTTACGGGCTCGCTCTTTCAGCTCTTCCACATCGCCAAATTGAATCGAATCCGTCGGACACGCCTTCGCGCAGGCCGGCTCCATACCATCTTTTTGCCGGTCGTAGCATAACGTGCATTTCCACGCGCGGCCATCTTCATGATTGCGATCGATCACGCCGAAGGGACAGCCCGACACGCAATATCCGCAGCCATTGCAGATATCCTGCTGCACGTAAACGGAACCAAATTCGGTGCGCATGATCGCGCCTGTCGGACAATTCTCCAGGCAACCGGCGCGCGCGCAGTGCTTGCAGACATCCGACGACATCAGCCATGAAAAGGCGGTGTCCATGCCGGTCAGCGGCACCGGGCGCTCGATAAAGCTCACATGCCGCCACGTCGATGAGCCCAGATGCACCGTGTTGTCGAAAGACATCCCGGTGAAGTGGTAGCCATCGTCAGGCAACTGGTTCCATTGCTTGCACGCCACCTCGCAAGCCTTGCATCCGATACAGACCGTCGTGTCAGTAAAGAATCCGTTCGCCATATCAGGTTTGTTCGCCTTGCTTTGAAAATGGAGCATGCACGTGATGCGGGCCCACGGGCCGATGCTGCGCTACCGGTAGATCTCGCAAATAATCTTCCGGCGCGTTCTCCGCGTCCTTCGTTATGTCGCGCGTCCGGTCACGCCGCCCCGGACGGATGTTCCCAATTAATGCCTTCGATTCCTGAATAGTCGAGTTCGCATCGGCGCCGAAAGCGAGCAGTTCATTGGTCGAGTCGCCAGTGACAAGGCCACGGTTTCCAAAGTGATAGGGCATGCCGATCTGATGCACAATCCGCCGGCCCAGCTTGATGGGCCGCATGCGTTCGCTCACCAGCACACGCGTTTCGATTTCCGCGCGCGGCGTCGATACCACCGCCCACTCGCCGTTGCGAATGCCCTGCTCTTCAGCGAGCTCGGGAGAAATTTCGCAAAACATCGCGGGCTGCAATTCAGCCAGCCAGGATAACCAGCGGGACATAGCGCCGGTGGTGTGATGCTCGGTCAATCGGTACGTTGTGATCACAAACGGGAACCGCGGATCGCCGATTGGCCGTGCTAACTGGTTGTCGGAACGGTCATATTCAAGCCGTACTGGATTGCATTGCTGCCCATACAGCGGATTGTGCACCGGCGATTCGAACGGTTCATAGTGCGTCGGCAGCGGGCCATCCTGTAAACCGGTAGGAGCAAATAACCATCCCTTACCATCCGGTTGCAACAGGAACGGATCGTCACCCGAAATCGTCTGCACACCTTTTGAATCTTCGGACGCGCGATAATCTGGCCGCAGCGGCTTCAAAAAATCGGGCTCGTCATAACCGGTCCATTGCTGCTTCGCTTCATCCCACCAGACCAACTTTTTTCGCTCCGACCACGGACGCCCTTGCGGATCTGCCGAAGCGCGGTTATACAGAATGTGCCGGTTCGCCGGCCATGCAAAGCCCCAGTCGTGGCCTAACAAGTATTTGTCGGTCGCGCGATTCTTCAGTGCCGCTCGATTCACGCCGCCCGCATAGATGCCTGAATAAATCCAGCAGCCGCACGCCGTTGAACCATCTGCTTTCAGATCGACGAACCCTTTCACAGGCTTGCGATCCGCAACCGTGTAGCCGTTCACCTCCGCAAGCACTGCTTCTGCCGAAGGCTCCTGCCGCTCAGCGTGCGTCGGATAATCCCACGCGAGATCCTGAATCGCGCGATCTTTGGGATCAGTCGAATGCGCGTACAACTCTTTCAACCGCTTGCCCAGGTGATAGGCGAAGTGCAACTCGCTGCGCGCGTCCGCGGGCGGAGCAATCGCTTCGTGATGCCATTGCGCCACGCGCTGGGTCTGCGTAAAGCTGCCATCTTTCTCCACGTGCGTCGCGGCCGGGAAGAAAAACACTTCAGTCCCGATAGTCTCCGCACTCACTTCGCCGCGCTCATGTTCCGGCGAATCTTTCCAGAATTCCGCCGTCTCGACCATGTAGAAATCGCGCACCACAAGCCACTTCAAATTGCGCAGACCTTTGCGCTGCAGCCCCGAATTCGGCGAACCAACCACGGGGTTCTGGCCCATCACCAGGTATCCCTCAAGGTCGCCATCGGCCATGTCCACTACGGTGGTCATGTGCGAGTGGTCGCCGGTAATCTTGGGCAGATGATCGAAACAGAAATCATTCTCGGGTGTGGCTGCATCGCCGAACCAGGCCTTCAGCAGCGACACCATGTACTTGGGAAACTCCGTCCACCAGCCGGAATCGGCGGTGTAGTTATGCAGGTAATCGGCGAGTGATTTGTCCGCGGCCGCCTTGGGCATGGGCATGTATCCGGGAAGCAGATTGAACAACGTCGGAATGTCAGTCGAGCCCTGAATGGTGGCGTGACCGCGCAGCGCCATGATGCTGCCGCCGGGACGCCCCATGTTGCCCATCAGCAGTTGCAAAATTCCCGCCGCGCGGATGAACTGCGCGCCCGCTGAATGCTGGGTCCAACCCACCGCATAGCAAAACGCAGTGGTTCGTTCGCGCCCGGAGTTCTTGCACAGATACTCGGCGACTTTGTGAAACTGTTCCGGCGTGATGCCGCAAGTTTCCTCAACCATCTGCGGCGTGTAGCGCGCAAAGTGGCGTTTCAGTACCTGGAAGACGCAGCGCGGATGTTGCAATGTGTGGTCGGTGGAATGCGCTTTTACTTTCGGGCCGCCGAAATGTGCCGCTCGCTCAGCGTGCGACTCAGGTACGCGATTCGCTTGCTGCTCTTTGAAATCCGAGCCCTCATAGCGCCACGTGGGACCCTCATACTGGCCTTTCTCTTCCACCCATCCACTGAACAAACCATCCAGGTCTTCGGCGTCGCGATAATCCTCGCGCAAAATCGCAGACGCATTCGTGTAAGAGACAACGTACTCTTTGAAGTAGCGCTCATTCTCAAGCACGTACGAAATCAGTGCGCCCAGGAACACGATGTCCGTGCCGGCGCGAATGGGAATGAACATGTCGCACACCGCACTGGTACGGCTAAAGCGCGGATCGATGTGAATAATGGTCGCGCCGCGGCGCTTTGCCTCCATCACCCACTGAAAGCCCACCGGATGAGCTTCCGCCATGTTGGAGCCTTCAATGATGATGCAATCGGAGTTCGCCAGATCCTGCAGCGCGCCCGTTGCTCCGCCTCTTCCAAACGTGGACCCCAGACCGGGGACCGTGGAAGAGTGTCAAATACGGGCCTGATTTTCTACCTGAACAATCCCCAATGCACAGTACAGCTTCTTGAGAAGATAATTCTCTTCGTTGTCCCAGGTCGCGCCGCCTAGATGCGCCATGGACAACGTGCGGTTCACCGTCTCGCCCGCTTCCGTCTTCGCTTGCCAGTTTTCATCGCGCGCGGTCTTGATGCGCTGCGCGACCATCTCCATGGCTTGCTCTAGCGAAATCGCTTCCCATTCGGTCCCGTATGGCCGCCGGTAGAGGACGTTCAAAATGCGGTTGCTGTTGGTCACCAACTGGAAGCTGGCCGAACCCTTTGGACACAGGCAGCCTCGCGAGATCGGCGAATCCGGATCGCCTTCGATGTCCACAATGCGCTCGTCTTTGACGTAGACAAGCTGGCCGCACCCTACGGCGCAATACGGGCAAACGGACTTCACAACGCGATCTGCGTTGCGCGTGCGCGGCTGCAGGTCCCGGCTTCTCTCCGACATCGCGTTCTGGCCGAGAGCGTGCGGGTCGCCGCTTCTGATCTGCTTGAAGACCGGCCAGTCAGTGAGGTTGAAACTTTTCATCAATTTGAAACCTCTGGGTGGTACTGCTAACGCTTGTTACGTTTCAAAGACTCTTATAGGATGCAACCAACGAGAGCTAACGTATCAAAACAAAAGGAGCAAATATCGAGTGGAGACAGCCAATCGTTGGACGATAGCAATCGCGGGCGTATTTCTGCAGATGGCCTTAGGCGCGGTGTATGCCTGGAGCGTGTTTCGCATTCCGTTGTCGAAGCAGTTCCACTGGAGCATCTCAGACGTAACTCTTACATTCACCATCGCGATTTTCGTACTCGGCTTCGCATCCTTCTTTGGTGGCCAGTGGCAGAGCCGGTCTGGCCCGCGCGTCGTCGCTATTACCGGCGGCGTGCTGTATGGCCTCGGAGTTTTTCTTGCCAGCTTCTCAGCCGATAAGCTCTGGTGGTTGTATCTCAGCTACGGCGTCATTGGTGGAATCGGACTTGGGCTCGGCTATATTATTCCGGTCGCCGTGCTCGTGAAATGGTTCCCCGATAAGCGCGGACTCATGACAGGCATTGCCGTCGGTGGATTTGGCGCAGGCGCTCTCGTCACCGCGCCCATAGCCACTCGCCTGATTGCGAGCGTTGGCGTGTTGCCCACGTTTGCGTATCTCGGAATCGCGTATCTGATCGTCACGGTCATTACCGGCTGGTTCATGCAGAACCCGCCCGCCGGTTACACGCCGGCCGGGTGGACGCCGAACACAGCTCTGGCTTCGCAACGCTCCGCGCGCGACTACACATTGAGAGAAGCGCTTGCCGCCTGGCAATGGTGGGCGTTATGGATGCTGCTTTTTCTGAACACCTGCGCCGGCATCTCGGTCATCTCGCAGGAGTCGCCGATGTTTCAGGATCTCGCCAAAGTAAGCTGCAATTGTGGCTGCCGGTATGGTCGGCATCGTTTCCATCGGCAATGCGTTGGGCCGCATTTTCTGGGCCTGGGTCTCCGATCTCGCCACACGCCGCATGACCTTTCTCATCATGTTTGCGATTCAGGCGGTCCTGTTCTGGTTCCTGCCAAGCATCCACACAACGCTGCCGATCACTATTGTGAGCTTCATCATTCTCATGTGCTACGGCGGCGGCTTCGGCACCATGCCCGCCTTCGCCGCTGATTATTTCGGCCCTAAGAACGTCGGCTCCATCTACGGCCTGATGCTGACGGCCTGGGGTTTCGCCAGCGCTTTCGGACCTCTACTGATTGCGCACATGCGCGAGAGCAGCGGGACCTACGCCACCGGTCTACACGTGATTGCGGCCATTTTAGTTGTTTCGATGGTGCTGCCGTTTATTGTGCGCCCACCGCGCGCGGCAGCGGCTCAACGCGTGCCAGTGCCGTAAGCGCCTGATCTTCGGCCGCATAGTCAAAGGTCTGCGGGAATAGCTCGGACGGATTTTCGCGCTCCCATGCAATCGTGCGTTCAAACGCGACTTGCTCCGGTATCGGCTCCACGTAACCGAGCTCTCGCCGGATTCGATCGCTGCTCACCGTCCAGTGCTGCTCCGAACGATAGGCCTGCTGCAGATGCGCAGGGGTTGCCTCCTTCGGCAATGCCAGAATCTCGCCGGTCCAACCCACGTGCGCCGCGATTTTGCGCGCCCATTCTTCTTCGGAGAATGATTTCGGTTCCGCAACGTTGTAGATACGTCCGGCAGCACGTTCGTCCGTAGCGGCGAGCACAATTGCGGCAGCCACATTTTCCACGTATCCGCGCGGTGAGCGCCAACGCGCAATGTCCTCTTGCAGCAATATCGCAGGACGCCGATCGTCCATTCTCTTCAGATAAGGCCAGAAGCGATGCAGCCGGTCGCGCGGGCCGTAGACCATGGGCAAGCGCAGAACCGTACCCGCGACATCGGCGTGTCCGAGAACTGCCTTCTCTACGGGGATCTTGTCGTACTCGTCATCCAGCCATCCGAAGACCTGTTTCAATTGCTGTATGATTTCGGGCGGATAAACATCCCTGGTCCGAAGCTCCGATTCTTCAGTCAGCGGCACGGGCTGCAGCGGACCGGTTTCTAGATTGTGCAAGATGCCACAAGCGCGATAGACGTCCGCGCTACTGACGGCAACCACGCGCCGGGCGATACCGCGCATCGAGTCCATCAGCTCCGTCGCCTGCCGTCCGCTGCTGAGGATCATGTCGATGACCACATGGGGTCCAAATCGCGCGATGTCGTCCTTTGAGGCAGCAATGTTCTTGCGATCGCCGGTAATCCGGGTGACTTCCTCGGGGAACTGCGTGCCCGATGTGCCGCGATCGAACGCGGCAACTTTGTGGCCCTGCGCCAGCAGCTGCGAAACGACGGACGGCCCCATGAATCCGCTGGCGCCAATCACCAAAGCTTTCATAACTTTCTCAGTTTAGGCCGCGCATTCGTAAAATCAGTACATGTCCGTTTCCGCTATAGCTGAAAACGTACTCACTAAATACGAGCCGGTTATTGGTCTCGAAGTACACGTTCAGCTTGGCACGAAAACCAAGATTTTTTGCAGTTGTGCAGTCGAATTCGGAGCGCCGCCAAACACGCATGTTTGTCCGGTCTGCCTGGGCCTGCCTGGAGCGTTGCCGGTTCTTAGCCGCCAGGCGGTTGAACTCGCTATCGGCGCCGCACTCGCGCTGCGTTGCACTATTAATCCTTTCTCGCGCTTTGCGCGCAAGAACTATTTTTATCCGGACCTGCCGAAGGGCTACCAAATCTCGCAGTACGATCAGCCGCTTGCCGAGCACGGTCACGTCGATATCATCACCGGCGATGGACATAAGCGCGTCGGCGTGACTCGGGTCCACATGGAAGACGATGCCGGCAAGAGCATTCACGACGGCTTCAAGGATTCCGACCGCTACACCTACGTTGATCTCAATCGTTCGGGCACACCGCTGATCGAGATCGTAAGCGACCCGGATATGCGCACTCCAGATGAAGCCTATGCCTACCTCACGGAAGTGAAGCAGATGCTGCAATACATCGGCGTCTCCGATTGCGATATGGAGAAAGGGCAATTGCGCTGCGATGCGAATGTTTCTGTTCGTTTGCGCGGCGCGCCCAAGTTCGGCACTAAAGTTGAAGTCAAGAATCTGAATTCGTTCCGCTTCCTCAAAATGGCGCTCGACTATGAAATTGAGCGCCAGGTGGAGTTGATTGAATCCGGCGGCACGGTGGTTCAGGAGACGCGCCTTTACAACGCCGAATCCGGTAAGACGGCCGGCATGCGTAGCAAAGAGCAGGCGCACGATTACCGCTATTTTCCCGAGCCCGATCTGGTTCCGCTGCGCATCAGCCAGCATTGGCTGCACGAAGTGAAATCGCGCTTGCCCGAGCTTCCGGCCGATCGGCGCGAGCGGTTTGTGAGCGAATACGGGCTGCGGGAATATGACGCCGAAGTGCTGACGCTCACGCGCGAAACTGGCGACTACTTCGAAGCGGCAGCGAAAGTCAGTGGCGACGGCAAGACCACTGCTAACTGGGTCACGGGCGATCTGATGGGTCTTTTGAAAGCGGCCAGCAAGGAGATCACCGACTCACCAGTTCCTGCCGCGCACCTGGGTGAACTTATTGCGCTCATCGGAAAGAGGTGAGCTTTCAGGCAAACTCGCAAAAGAAATCCTGCCCAAGATGTTCGATACGGGTGATTCACCATCCGTCATCATGGATCGCGAAGGTCTGCGCCAGATATCGGATACGTCCGCGCTCGAAAAGATTGTCGACGAAGTTCTCAGGGCGAATCCGAAGCAGGTGGAACAATTCAAGAGCGGCAAAACGACTGTACTTGGATTTTTTGTTGGTCAAGTGATGAAGGCGAGCCGCGGACAGGCGAACCCGGCGGCGGTAAACGAGGTTCTGAAGCAGAAGCTAAGCTAATCCGGGGCTTTACCTTGGTCCTACACTTGCATTAGAAGGGCGGGACCTATGCCGATCAACTGCTACGAATTCCAACTTTGCCGCGCCAGCGAGGCGTGTGGGTGCAAGCAAAAGGCGGGGAACGCGGCCAGCCTGTATAGCGCAGACTGGCTTAGACGAAGTATTCGGAACCCGGCTGTGCTGACGGCCTTGCGCGGTGTGGCAAAAACCGGCGGCACGATCCCTATGGATAACGAATCCATTGTTCGGTTAATCGCCGGGCAAATTGCGTCAGGACAGTTGCGGGTTTGCCAGACGCAGTCGGCGAAGTCCGGGGCGGCAGGCGATCCGGGCACCACCGCTGCGAAGGAATCGAGCAAGCCCTTTCCATTTGAACCGAAGCCGAAGACGTCGAGTCCGTCACCGCAGAGTGCGTCTGACCCGCCCACATTACCCGAGAACACGGACGCGGCGGCGCAAGCGGCTGCCTTAAGCTCCGCGGCCAACCAGGGCGCGCCGTTCTGTCCCGAATGAGCGAAGAAACATCAGGCGGCGGTCGCCGCTGGATCTCAGCAATGACGAAGTTGGAATTTAGCCGTCTGAGCGAATGCTTTCGGCGGCGATCGAGGAGCTGAAGGCGAGGCCGTCCGAGTTCAGATAGGTATAATTGCCGAAACATCCAGTAAAAGGAGAGTACCCGATGAGCACGTTAGTACCAGATCTGCCATTGGAACCGCGAGAGAGTTTCGGCGACGATCTAGCGGGAATGGGAAGCTTCTTTATCGATCCGGAAGGCGCAGCGCGGCGCGCGTACCATAAATGGTTCTGGATAGGACCGCTGATCGTGGTGTCGATTATCGCGATCGTGACGCAGGTGGTACGGCTTCCGATCACGCAACAGATGATGGAAACCATGCAACTTCCCAACGGGGTGACGGAGGCGCAATGGAACAAGCAGATGCAGATCAGCATCATGGTTCAGCACATCGCGGTCTTTTTCTCGCCCATTCTGGTGGCGATTATTTTCGCGATACAGGCTGTCATCCTGCTGGGGATGTGTGCGATTGTCACGGTGAATGCGAAGTTCCGGACCTTGTTCAACGTGGTGGCGGGTTGTTCGCTGATCGGTTCACTGGAGGCGATTGCGAGCGTGATCGTATTAAAGATGAAGGCACCGGTCTCGACGATGGCAGAAATGAAGCCGCCGCTGGGTCTGGACATATTCCTGTCCGAAGGAACGAACAAGTACCTTATGTCGTTTCTTGGCTACTTCACGGTCTTCCAAATCTGGTGGTTGATCATGATGGTGCTGGTGCTTGCGGCCACGTTGAGAATCAGCAAGGGGAAGGCGTTCGCGATCACCCTGCCACTGGTTTTCTTCGGGTTGTTGTTCGCTATAGTTGGAGCGGTATTCGCTAAGGCCCAGTCTTAGAATAAAGGCAAGGATCTAACCCAAGTGTTTCGAACTATCGGCCCGCTGGAGCTGCTTGTTATTGTCATTGTGTTCCTGCTCCTATTCGGCGGCAAGAAGCTGGGAGATTTGGGGAAGGGCTTGGGCGAAGGAATCAAACACTTTAAGTCGGCAATCAAGGACGACGATAAGAACGACAAGAAGCCGTCGTAAGCCGTCCGGGCTTTGACAGACGCACACATAGCAAACCCCGCGATTTGGCTCGCGGGGTTTGTCATTTTCGGGGCGCTACTTAGAACTACTTGGCGGCTACTTTTTTCGGGGGAACGATCGCGTCTTTCACAGACTTGGCCACGCGGAACTTGACGACCTTTTTGGCTGGGATCTTGATCGCCTCGCCGGTTGCGGGGTTGCGTCCGGTGCGCGCTTTGCGCTCGGCGCGAACCAAGCGGCCAATCCCGGGCAGGATGAAGACCCCGTTCTTCTTGGTTTCGCGCACGGCGAGTTCCGCGAGCGAATCCATAAATGTTTTCGCGACTTTGTTGTTGACACCAGTCGTTTCCGCGAGCTCTCTCATAATCGCGGTTTGCGTCATGCGTTTGATTTCTGCCATCTAACTCTCCTCTTCCAATGAACTCCAGAATTGTCGACGGGCTGCGCGCGTTTTGCCGGTTCTGCTTTTCGGGGGCATAAAACAGAACGCCACAAAAATGTTTCAGCTAGTCTTTGACAACTCGATAATACGGGACTTTGGATGAGGTTGTAAAGGAAAAACGGCTGAAAACCCTGATTTTTGTGCATTTTTTGTGTAGGAGGGGGCTGGGAGGCCTGTCAAACGGGGTTGCGAGTGGGGTAAGGCGGAGGATAGCAAACGAAAAATCGCGGATTTTTCTAGCGCTCCAGGATTTCTTTGTAGGCGTTGAGGGCGAGCTTCTTGGGGGCGCCGGGGATTTCGATGTCGTAGGTTTTGGATGAGTTGCCGACCACGGGCAGTTGTCCGAGCCGGATGAAGCCCTTGCCGAAATCGGCGAAGACGGGCACTGACATTGCGAAAGTTTCGCTGACGCCGCTTTGGCTGATGACCATGTGAACTTTGGTTTTGCCCTGTTCGCCGGGTGCGAGCTGATAGGCGAAATCGTAGTGAGGAATTTCGGTGCCGTAGACCCACTCATTGAAGAACCAGTCGAGGCGGCCGTTGTGCTCGAAATCGAGCGCGTTGGTGACATGCTTGTCGACCACGGCTTTGAAGGATTCAGTGGAAGCCGGACGATCGCGATACGTGTCGACAAATTCGTGCATGATGGCGATGAACTCTTTGTCGTGATCCTTATTGGTGTAGAAAAGCGAGCGGATCATGGCAAGAATGTAGGCGCCCTTTCCATAGATGACGGACTGGTAGGCGCTGGCGGTGCGCGGCGCCATGAGCCGTTCGCCTAGCCAGATGGGGCCGGCATCCGCAGGCGCAATGCCCCACTGATTTTTCTCCACGACGTGCTTGCGCAGACGCTCCCAGAACTGGATATAGTCTTTCTGCCAATTGTTGCCGGTTGCCTGCTGAATGAACAGCCCGGCGGAGAATTCGGCGAATCCTTCTGATAGCCATTGATCGTGGTAGGAGGCCCAGGTGACGGCGTGGCCCCACCATTGGTGGGCTACTTCGTGCGGCGTCACTTCCTGAACGAATGCCGTGAACGAATTGTTGATATGGCCGAAGAGGAGCCAGCGCTGGGTGTCGTCGAGGTAGGCGGAGATGGGCAGATAGACGAGATTGGGCCAGGATTGACCGAAGTTGAAGTCGGGCTGTTCGGTGATGTAGATGCGATCGAATGGACTGGGGCCGAAGAAGATGGTGCAGAGCTGCAATTGGGCGCGTGTTTGTTCGAGCGCGTATTGAGTCATGGATTTGGGCGCCATGCCGCTTAACGCGGTATCCCGATAGGCCATGAGGCGCGAGGGCAGTTCGGGCAGATAATAGCCGTCGATTTGAAATTTGTCGATGGGGTCGGGGATGCTGATGTGTTGATATTCGCCGTAATTGAAGCCGGCGATGGCGACGGGTTTGGGCGTGACCCAGTGAGTCACGTAGTATTTGTCTTCGATGCCTTCCTGCTGCAAGGAACCAATACTGATTAGCTTGTATCTTTTCGGCACGCGGAAGGTGAGGTCGTAAAGCGCATGCTCGGAGAAAGAGTTCAGCGCGGGGTACCAGGCTTCGCGCGCCCGCACATAGAAGCTGCCGTTGCCGGCATCGAAGAGAACCTTGTCGCCCGAGTATTCGATAGTGATGACTGCGGTTGAAGCGGCTTCGATGGGCTGGGGAAGGATGACGTAGAGAGAGCCATCGGCGTGGCGATTCTCCTGAATGAAAAACAGATCCTGTCCGGATGCCTCGGCGACGTGGGTGACACGCAGATTGGGTAGAAGCTGGAAGCGAATGACGCGCTCGCCGGCGAGGACAGGAGCGATTTCGACGCGGGCGACGCTGGTGAGGTGATCGTTGTTCGAGATGGCGGTTTCGATGGTGTATTTGCGGGCAGAGACGAAGCGCGTGTCTTCGAGCGAACTGGCGGTACCGGCTTTAAATTCGGGGAATACATGAGAGAGGTACCAGATGCCATCGTCCATGCCGCCGGGATCGTTGTTAACGAGAGCGACTTCTTCGGGCGAGTCGATGCCGGCGAGAACGCCGCCGCGGGCTTTGAACAGGAAACGCAGATCCTTATGACGCGCGCCGTGAATGAATGCCTCGAAGATGAGCGGACGCGCAGGATTGTAGAGGCAGGCGAGCAGCTCGGCGTCGATGTTGTCCATCTGATCGCCACTTAGGAGATTGTCGGAGAAGCTAAGCGGGATCTCATGCCGCTGGCGCACTCTTTCCTGCCAATTGCGAAATACCGTGAGTGCCTGAGGAGGCGTGGCGGTTTCGCCTTTTGCGCCAGCAAGGAGCGAGCGGTTGGCGCGGCCTGAAAAGCGGAACACGACGTCGGTAAAGTCCTCTTCAACGATTTCGGCTTTGATGCGGCGAGTTAATTCGCGCTGATCGATGGTGGTTGCGGGTTTGAGCGAGAAATGCCCCTGACCGAGGAAGATGGCGCCGGTGACCTGGCCGGCGACAGGCGCCAAGAAGGTAAGAGTTCCTTGCTTTAGAAGGAAATGGCCGACGTCGTTGGCAAGCTGGAAGTTTTCGACCGTGACGGTCAGGCCGGATCCAATGTTCCGCAACTGCCGATAGACCGGATCGGTGTTCGCAAATTGCAGCGCTTTGCCGGTGACGGTGACTTCCTGGCGGGTTGCGGAGACGGCGAGTTGCAGGTCGATGGTGAGGGGCGCATCGGCAAGGTCGAGCTTGCGCGAAAAGACTTCAAAGCCCGGCGCATTCGCTTGCAGCGTATAGTTGCCGGGCGGCAGATCGGGCGTTGTGAAGTTACCCTGGGCATCGGCCGCGACGACGATGGGCTGGCCGAGTTGACCTCCGGAGATCTGGATGACGGCGTTCGGAACAAGAGCGCCGGAAGGATCTTTGACGGTGCCGGAGATAACGGCGGAGTACAGGAGCGCGGGAATCCAGAGTATGAAGACGCACAACTGGAGCACGCGGCGGAGCGGCTGGAGATGGCACATCGTTCAGGATTCCTATACAACTTTGTGAGGTTGAGTATAGCGAATGTTGGCGTCTTTCAGGCGGCTTGCTGGTTGTGGAGGAGGAACTCCGCTTCTTTGCAGTCGCGGCTCGGTTCCAGATCGCGGCTCGGTTCCGCGTCGCGGGTCGGCTGCAGTGCTAAGGGCGATTTGGGTGCATTTGAAAAATCGAACCCATTTTGCGATTGCTGCTCTTCCTCTTGGACTTTTCGCTCGGTCTGAAGCGCGCTGAGTTCGGCCATGGCTTTGGAGCGCTTCCGATCGAGCCGGGCTTCCTGGATCTGGTAGTTGCGGAACTGCTTTTCGTAGGTCAGGTTTGTTTGCAGGAGGATCTTGGTGTAGCGAACTTCCTCGGGGCAGTTCTGAAATGCGTCTTCGAATTGTTCATGGCCATGGGCGTAAAGGGCGAACTCAAGAGACTGGATGCGGCGCAGACGCCAGTAGCAGTCGACGATGATCTGGACGAGCTCGCGTTCCGATGGGCCGACGGGTTTGAGATCACTTCGGAAGGCTCCTAGGAAGGACGCGTATTCTTCGACATCATCGGTGGGAAGAAGGATGGTGCGGCCGGTTAACGCGGATGTGACGGCGTTTTTCGAAGAGTTGGCCAGGCCTGCCGGTGTGCGTGGACCGGTTGAGAGTTGCGCATTGGCTCGGTTAGCAGCGAGCTGGGCGGGAGAGATGACACCGGACACGAGTTCGACGGGCAGACCGCTTGCTGGCGCGCGCGGCTCGGTAGTTTTGGTTGCCGTTTCGGTTGATGGTGGGGTGGCGGGTTTGTTGTTGTGCCAGTTGTAGCGATTCTTTTTGGACATTTCAGACTCCTTGGAAAATGAAAAAGCCCGCAAGTTGCGGGCCTGGAAGAACGTAGCACATGAAACAGGGAAAACGAACTTTCCACATGTGGAAAAGTTGGGTAAGCTCTCTCGAGTCAGAGGGCTAGCGATATTTTGCTGGGCTGTGACCGATTTGTACCGGTACCCACCAGTTACTAACTTCCTACATATACGTGAGAGAATCTGGCCACGGAGGAAAAATGTATAAACAGCTATTTGTGCTCTCGGTGTTAGTGGGGTTGGGGGCGGCTACGTCCGCTCAGGCAATCAATATAGTAAGTCCGGGGACTACTTTCAACGTTACGGGAACGTTTACGGACTCGGCCACTTTGGGTGGAACGATTAATATCAACACAACTACTGGGACGGTCGTCAGCGGTGATCTTACGGTAAGCGGGGTCGCACCGGCTTTTATCTATTTGACTGGCCAAGGCACTGGTACGAACAGCGACTACTACGCCGATTTTGGTAATGGCGTGCGAGCGACCGTCGTGACACCCGGGTCCACAGCGTCACTCGGCGCTATTCTCGACATCTACTTTGATGCTTCCAGTCTTGTGAACTACACGGGCGGCGCACTCTGCAATACGTCCGGCAACTGTGGCACCGACGTTACCTTTTATCAGACTAACCTGGATCCTAACCTTATCGGCGGAGCGGTGACCCTAGCGAGTGGTGTTCCTGAACCAGCGACTTGGATGCTGATGTTAGCGGCACCGGCACTGATGGCGCTGCGGCGTTTCCGCAAAATCTGATAGACCGCATTATCATCTGAATTGACCCATTCGCGAGTAGTGCTGTCCTGGAGCAGTGGGAAAGACAGCGTGTGGGCGCTGCACCTGCTGCGGCAGATGCCAGGCGTGGAAGTGATCGCGCTCATGACGACGTTCAATGAAGCGGCGGATCGAGTCGCGATGCATGCGGTCAGGCGCACCCTGGTGCGGATGCAGGCTGAAAGAGTTGGGATTCCGCTATGGGAGATCCCATTGCCGTGGCCTTGTTCCAATCAAGACTATGAGTGCCTGATGCAGAGTGTGTGTCAACGGGCCGTAGCGACAGGCGCGACACATATCGCATTCGGGGATTTATTTCTGCGGGATATTCGCGAGTACCGCGAACGGCAAATGAAGGATACCGGACTGGCCCCGTTGTTTCCGGTTTGGGATTTACCCACGCGCGCGCTAGCTATGGACATGATCCAGGGGGGCGTACGGGCGAAGGTGACGTGCGTTGATCCGAAGAAACTGGAACGGTCGTTCGCGGGCCGGGAATTTGATGCGGAGTTCCTCAGCGATTTGCCAGAGGGGATGGACCCGTGCGGCGAGAACGGCGAATTTCACACATTTGTGTACGATGCGCCGGTGTTTACTAGCGCTATTCCCGTGAATACGGGAGAGATTGTTGAGCGCGATGGATTCGTGTTTGCGGACGTGGTGCTTGAGCGGGAAAAGCGCGGGCATGATCCGGGGCTATGCGGAAGCTGTTTGAACGCGCGAGTGATTACGAGCGACCGGGGATCTGAATTTTATCGTTGTGAGTTGTCGGATAGGGATGCTCGATTTCCGAGGTATCCGAGGTTGCCGGTTTGGCAGTGTGAGGGATATCGAAGAGCGGGTTAGCAACCCGCCACCGGTTCGCAACCGGCCCCACAAACGGAGACTAGTTTAATCGGTTGATATTAGTGCTGCTCAGTAGAACGCCGCTGTGGGGATGGGCGCATGCTGACGCCGATGACACCGCATGCCATGGTGGACAGCAGGAGATATGCGTAAGTCAGTTTCATTGTCTCGGTTAAATCACCGATGCCGTAATAAGCGAAGCATCCGGCTATGACCGTGAGAACGAAAAGCAGAAGAGTAAACGTTCGCATAAAAAACTCCTAGGCAGCAAACGCTGCTACAGCTCCGCCAAAATTCATTGCATCCATCATGCGGCTCAAACGATCCGTGCTGGACTGCAATTGCCACACTTCCTCAGCAACACTAATCGGCTCAATGCCGGAGTTCGATTGCATACGAGTTCGGAGTTCTGACTCGCGCTTGCGGATGGCGGCAAGCTGCGCGATCACCAGGGTTTCGAGGAGCGGTTTGGTTGCTTTCCACGCCGATCTGTTGAGCACGCGGTGGGCCAACCTTAGGACTAAGTCAAAAGTGACCTAAATGGCGTGTTTTTGGGTCGTGAGTGGAAGATTCAAAACGTTTACGAGTACAAAGGTGCAGTGTGGGTTGTAGAAAGGTTAGAAAATCGTTCCCTGGCCGAGCAGCCATTGGGGGTCGAGATGACGTTTCACGTCTTTCATGGCTTCGATCTCTTCGGCTGAGTACATCATCTTCAGCAGATTGTTCTTTTGCTTGCCGATGCCGTGCTCGGCTGCAACGGTGCCGCCGAGCGAGATGACTTTGCGGGCGAAATCTTCCATGAGGTCTTCAGCGAGTTTGGCGTCTTCGGGGCCGCGCGGCAGGAGATTGACGTGCACGTTGGCGTCGCCGATGTGGCCGAAGATGGTGTAGCGGCCGGGGAACGTTTGTTCGCAGCGGTCGCGGTAGTAGTTGTACATTTCGCGATTGCGGGAGAGCGGGACGGCGAAATCGGTGCTGAATTTAGCGCCGCTGCGGCGGCCGAGATCGACAGTGATGGCGGGCAGTGCGTGGCGGAATTCGCGGAAACGCTCGCGGTCGGCTGCGGTGAAGCCGAACCAGGACTCCTCCTCAAGGGCGGATTGCGCGCTGAGGCGATCTGACCAGACATCGACTTCGGGATCGTCTTCGGAGGCGAGATCCTGTTCGATCATCAGGGCGGCGCGTGCTTGCGGAGACATGCTGGTGTAGCGGACGCGCAGAAAATCGAGGGCGCGCGTGTCCATGGATTCGAGCAGGCGCAGACCGGGGATGGGCCGCCATTGATCGACCGCATCGAGCATTGATTCTTCGGTGGGAAAGAAGACGACGCCGCTGAGCAGGGCGGGTGGATCGGGATAGAGCTGCAGCTCGGCTTCGGTAATGATGGCGAGGGTGCCTTCGCTGCCGGAGAGGAGATCGACCCAGTCGAGATGGGGATGGAGCGTGTAACCGGCGGCGTTCTTGGTGGTGGCGGGAGCGCGGACGGGGCGGTAGGGGAAATCGACTTTGTCGCCGCGCTGGAAGCGGACGGTGCGGCCGTCCATGAAAGTGGCTTCGAGCGCGAGGACCTGGCGGCCGACGGGACCGAAGCGGAAACTGCGCGCGCCGCCGGCGTTGGTGCTGATACAGCCGCCGAGCGAGGCAGAGGGTTCGGTGGGATTCGGGCCGAGGAACTGACGCGTTTTCGCGGCGGCAACTTGCAGGTCGGCAAGAGTGGCGCCGGTACCGCAGCGGGCGCGGCCGGGCTGAATTTCGATTTGGCGAAAGCGGTCGAGCGAGACAACCCAACCGCCACGCGGGACGCGCGCGCCGGTGAGACCAGTGCCTGCGCCGGCAATGGTGAGCGGAATGTTATTGGTGGAGGCGCGATGGACGATGCCGCGGAGTTCGTCGAGAGTGGCGGGCGTGAAGGCCTGTTCAGCGGAGCCGTGGTAGCCGGAGGCGTCTTCGAGAAAGGGAGCGAGGTCGGTAGCGGAGGCGGACATTATTATTACGATTCTGCACTTTCGCGGCTGAGTTCAACGCCACGCGTGGTGACGTAGTATTTCGCGAGCATATTAGGCGTTTCCCAGGCGGGCATGAGCGATGGATTGCGGAGGTAATCGAAAAAGCGGCGGGTTACCTGGGCGAAGTGAGCTTCGTGGCCTTCGCGGAAAGTGTCGGGGATGATGAGGCGCGATTCGCCGGAGGTTTGCGCCACGGCGAGGCCAGGCCAGCGGGGTTGGAGAGTCTGGATCTTTTCGCGTAGCGCTGAGAAGACCTGGTCGCGCGCGGTCTCGGAGTTCGGCACGACGTAGAGTTCGGGACGATGATTTTCGGCGCTGCCTTGACGAATTTCGATGCGGGAGTGCGTGCCCAGGAAGCTGGCTTCGTAGACATCTCCGGCACCTTCGGGCGCCTGCCAATCCCAAACGATTTCCATGGCGACGTGGATGCCGCGCAGGGTGTAGTGAACGGAGTTGTTGCAGAAATAGTCCAGGTTGCCGTCGTGCAGATTGTCTCCGGTCACGGTTTGAAACTGAGCGGGAGTGATGCTGAGCGGCCAGCGACGCGCGTGGAGGAGTGCGATGTCGCGGCGGTAATCGATTGCTTGTTCGGGGAAGGCGGTCCATTGCACGAGATCGACGACGTGGGTGCCGACATCGGCGAGCGCCTCGCCTTGGATGTCAACGTCGAAGAACCAGGGCGGACGCCGGAGTGGGAGACCCGAGACCAGCTTCATAATGTTGTGAACGCTGCGGGCGCGGATGCCCGGCTGGGAGGCCGTGCCGGGGTCGAGTGTTCCAAAGATGGCGGGCGTGTTGACGAGCTCGCGCAGTAGTTGGGAAGTGATCTCGTAGCGCTCAGTCATGATGTCGTAGGCGATGAGGCGGCGTTCGTCAGCCATGCGGAGAGACTCTTCGAGTTTGGGCAAGTCGGCTGAAGAGATGATCCAGGGCTTGTCGGCGAGAACGTTCAGGCCGGCTTCGATGGACGCACGGATGCGATCGATTTTGGTGTCGTTCTTGCCGGCGAGGACAACGACGTTGCCGGGACGCTGGCGGAGCATCTGCTGGAGGAAATCGTGAGTGCATTCGATTTTGAGGCGCCAGGCGGTGGGGTTAGCGGCACGGGTATTGAAGAGATGAATGCGATTGAGGTAGTCGAGCAGTTCGGGGCCTAATGGGGCGAAGACGGAGACTACCGGATCGACTTCTATGTACGATTCCTTTTGCACTAGCGCGGCGTGGAAATGGGCGGGGTCGAGAACGGTGAGGCGCGCGAGCGGTGTGGAGCGTGCTTGCAAACTAACGAATTCTATCAGCGGGTGAGATGAAGCTTGCCTGGAAACGCGTCTACTGAGTTAATGCCGGACCTGAAGAATAAGACAGCGTTGATTGTGGGGGCGAGCCGCGGTATCGGGCTTGCCATTGCGCGTGAGATTGCTCGAGCGGGGGCGGATACGATTTTGGCTTCTCGCAATCTGGAAGCTCTCACCTCAGAAGCTGAGGCACTCAACAAGGCTGGCTTCCGCGCGAGTGCATTGCAACTGGACGTGGCGGATGCGGGAACTTTTACGCGGTTGCCGGACGCCGACATACTGGTGAACGTTAGCGGCACTAACCTGCGCAAGCCGTTCGAACAGTACACAAGTGAAGAGATCGACCATCTGCTTAAGACCAACCTCACGGGCTTGGCCGCGGTTACACAACGCGTTGGCAGCCGGATGAAGGAGCGTGGGAGCGGCGGGAAAATTTTGTTTATCGGGAGCCTAATGTCACTGATGGGGCTGCCGTATTTAACGGTTTATGCGATGACCAAGAGCGCGCTGGCGGGGCTTACGCGCACATTGGCGGCGGAATGGGGACGGCATAACATCCAGGTAAACTGCATTGCGCCGGGATTTATTCTGACGGACCTGAACCGCGAGATGTGGCAGGGCGCCGAGATGGCGAAGTGGCTGGCCGGGGTGCAGGCGAATCCGAGAATGGGGACGGCGGAGGACATTGCTCCGCTGGCGGCGTTCTTGAGTGGACCGGGCGCGGATTACATAACGGGCCAGGTGATTGCGGTTGATGGGGGCTATACGACGACGGCGGTATGGCCGTTTGTGCCGTGACAACGCGCAAGTAGAACTACGAAGAGTGTGAGTCTATGTCACTGCGCAGCTTGCCTGCGCATCTTCAAAGCACAGTGAAGATTGTTGTTTGCGGTCTCTCCATCAGCTCCGCTTGGGGAAATGGCCATGCCACGCTGCTGCGCGGGCTGTTTCGCGCGCTGCATGCCGAGGGTCACGAAGTTCATTTTTTCGAACGGGACACACCTTATTACGCGGCCCATCGTGACGCGACCAGCTTTCCGTATGTGCATCTGCATCTGTATTCCGATTGGAGCGATGCGGCTCTACAACTTAAGGCACATTTGCGCGATGCTGATGCGGCCATGGTGACGTCTTACTGTGCCGATGGAATCAGCGCGTGTGAACTGATTGCCTGCTCCGCTGTTCCGCGCAAGATCTTCTACGACATGGATACGCCGGTGACGCTGGACCGCTTGAATCGTGGTGAGAGCGTCGACTATATTCCGAGTGAAGGCCTGGCGGCGTTCGATCTCGTTCTCAGCTATACCGGCGGAGATGCGCTGCGGCAGTTGCGTGAGCGCCTGCACGCGCGGCATGTGGCGCCGCTGTACGGGTGGGTGGATCCGGACGTGCATTATCCGATTAAGCCTGTGGAGGACTACGTTGCGGACCTTTCGTATCTGGGGACGTATGCCGCGGACAGGCAGCGGGCGTTGGAAGAGTTCTTATTGATGCCCGCGCAGGGATTGGGCGATAAGCGATTTCTTATTGGCGGGGCGATGTATCCGAGTGTGGACACATGGCCTTCGAATGTTGCTTATCGGGCGCACGTGCCGCCTGCCGAGCATCCGGCGTTTTATTGTTCGTCTCGTCTGACTTTGAACATTACGCGGGGCACGATGGCGGCGATGGGTTATTGTCCGTCGGGGCGGCTGTTTGAGGCTGCGGCTTGCGGAACGCCGGTGCTGAGCGATTGGTGGATGGGCCTGGATGAATTTTTCGAACCCGGTGAAGAGATCCTCATCGCGCGGTCGGCCGATGATGCAGTGGCGGCTATTCAAGCGGATGCTGATGTGCTGCGGAGAATTGGCGGGCGTGCGCGGGAGCGGACGCTCGACTGTCACACGGCGGAGATCCGGGCACGGCAGTTTATCGAGCTGATGGAAAGGAGCCTAGCGCATGTGGGGAATTATTCCAGCCGCGGGTGTCGGGAGCCGAATCCAGCCGCTTGCGTTCTCTAAAGAGCTGCTGCCGGTAGGGAGCTATAGCGATGGTGTGACGGAACGGCCGCGGGCAGTGAGCGAGTACCTGATTGAGCGCATGGTGCGCGCGGGCGTGGACAAGATTTGCTTTGTCATTTCGCCTGGCAAGTCGGACATCATGGATTATTTTGGCGGGCATTCGTTGTCGGCAACAATTTTCTATGCGGTGCAGGAGAAGCCATCCGGCCTGTGCGATGCGATCTTTCGCGCTGCCCCGCTGATCGCGCCGGAAGAAAATGTCTGCATCGGTTTGCCCGATACGATCTGGTTTCCGGAGACGGCGCTGGGCGAACTGCCGGAGGATCGACTATCGCTTTTGCTTTTTCCGGTTGAGCATCCGGAACGATTTGACGCGGTGGTGACGAATCCACGCGGTGACGTCATGGAAGTGCAGGTGAAGAGTTTGCAGGCGGCGAGCAACTGGATTTGGGGGGCGATAAAGATGCCGGGGGTCGTGCTGCACGAGCTGCATGCGATATGGAGAGACCGGCGCGATGAGTATCTGGGCACGCTTATCAATGAATACCTTGCTCGCGGAGGCCGCGCTAGCGGAGTGCAGGCCGGAGAGTCGTACGTGGATGTCGGAACGCTGCATGGTTACCGTGAAGCTTTGCGGTTGCTGGACAGTACTCGCAACACTTCGCCAACACTCCAGGCCTGGGCAATGCAGCCGCGCGGGTGATGTGGTGGATCGCCATCGAAAATTTCCGAGATCTGACCCAAACCGGCGTCTTGCAGATGGTCTTCTATTGTGCGGAGCCAGTCGCCAGCTTGCTGAATGGCTTCTGGACTGTTCTGGTAAACGCGCAGAAAAGCCGTAATGAAAGGACCGATAAGCCAAGCCCAAACGGTGCCCTGATGATAGGCGGCATCGCGCACCGAGGGCGGACCTTCGTAGCGGCCGACATACTGCGGATCGGAGGGCGCCAGCGAGCGCAGTCCAAAGGGAGTGAGCAGGTCGCGCTGGACTCGTTCAACAACCTGGCGCGCGCGTTCGCCTGTCGTTATGGGATGCGTCAAGCTGATGGCGAGGATCTGATTGGGACGGATGGAGGCATCGCGCGAGTCGCCGTCGATGACGTCGAATAAACAGGACTCTTGCTGGTTCCAGAAGAGCGCGCTGAACGCTTGTTCGGCCTGGGACGCCATTCCGGCATAGCGCTCAGCTTCGGCTGAACGGCCGAGCACACTCGAAAACTCCTGCATCCAGCGCAGCGCGTTGTACCAAAGAGCTTGAATTTCTACCGGCATCCCCATGCGCGGCGTTACGGGAATGCCATTCACGCGCGCATCCATCCAGGTGAGCTGAGTTCCGAGTTCGCCGCATGCGAGCAGTCCGTTTTCAGCAACGTGGATGCCGAAGCGGGTTCCGCGCACATGCCAGTCGACGATGCTGGCGAGGGTGTCGAGCAGATCTGACTTCAGGAAGGCATAATCGCCTGTGCAGCGGACCAGAGCGCCGATGGCTTCGAAAAACCAGAGCGTCGCATCCACGGTGTTGTATTCCGGTGATTCGCCCGCGTCAGGCCAACGATTCGGCAACATGCCGTCGCTTACGAAGCCTGCAAATGCCAGCAGGATATTTTTCGCTATATCGAAACGCCCGGTGGCCAGCGTCAACCCGGGCAGCGCGATCATGGCGTCGCGGCCCCAATCGCTGAACCAGTGATAGCCGGCGAGGATGGCTTGTAGATTTCCGCGCGAGACGATGAATTGGTCGGCAGCGGCGGTGAGTGTGCGGAGGAGAGAATCGCCGGACAAAGGGCGCTGGCGGTTGTCAGGGCGGGGTGATGTTGTGCTGGATTGGCGTTGCGATGTGGAAGCAGTGATCCGCGCCGGTTGGGAACCGTTCAACTCGACTCGCATGGCGAATGGGTTGAACAGATCTTCCTGGTAATCGAGGCCGCGTTCCTCTTCGATGCGGTAGCGCAAGTTCTCATACCAGAGACCAGTTGCCTGGATGGCGGCGGCATCGTGTAAGAAGTGGAGCGAAGGCAGATCGGGGTAAGGTGTAACGGTCGCTCGATTCGGTGCAATCTCCACACGCGGATCGAGCGCGTCATTGCGATGGGTCAGAGAATGATAGTCGCGAAACGCAATCAGAGGCCGAAGCTCAAGCGTACAGGGCAGGTTGGCGCTGTATTCAATGACGGTCGTGTTCTCGCCGTAGACGGCGAACACTTGTTTTTCGAGAAGGATGTCGCCGATGCGGTAGACGAAAATCGGGAACGGGTCGAGCCGGAACTCTTCGAGATAAATCTGGCCGTTGGGGAAGATGACACCGGGATACTCGTTGCAGGAAAGATCAATACTCGCGCCGGCGTAGATAACGGTCTCTTCCAGTTTCGACAGCAGAACGAAGCGGCCGAGCGGCGGTTTGGTCGCTGCAACAAGGAGGCCGTGATAGCGGCGCGTATTCAGACCGGTGATGGTGGAAGATGCGAAGCCGCCGATTCCATTCGTCTCCAGCCACTCTTTGCCCAGCGCTGTATCCAAGTCGCGGGCGGGGTAATTCGAGAAGCGAATCAAGCGCTGCCGGGCCTAACGGAAAAGCCCGAGGTTGATGGCTTCGCCCATCGCTTTGTAACCGGCGTCATTAGGATGCAGGTGATCTCCGCTGTCGTAATCGGCTAGCATGTGCGTTGGATTAGCGGGATCGGCAACGGCTTTTTCGAAATCGATGACTCCGTCGAAGGCGCCGCTGGTGCGAATCCAATCGTTCAGGCGCTTGCGCTCTTTCTCCTTGTCGGGCGAATAGTAGCCTTTGAACACGGTGCCTTCAAAGGGCGTGAGCGTTCCGCCGATGATCTTGATCTGGCGCTCATGCGCGCGTTCAATCATCTGCTTCATGGCAGCGATCAGATCGTCGGCAGTGACGGCTTCCGATTCCGGTGCAGAGCTTCCGGCGTGTCCCAGATCATTGATGCCTTCGAGAACGATGACGTACCTGGCACCGGGTTGCGCGAGGACATCGCGTTCGAACCGGGCCAAGGCGTTGACGCCGAAGCCTATTTGGGAGGGTAAAGCATCGTGCAGGATGCGATTACCACCGATGCCGGCATCGACGACAGCCAGGTCGCGGTGGGCCGCGGCGAGCCGATCAGCCAGCACATTCGGCCAACGCCTGTTCGCATCCACGGTCGATGCGGCGCCGTCGGTGATGGAGTCACCGAACGCGACTATGGCGGCGGAAGAATCGGAAGCGGCAACATCCACGCCGGCCAGGAACACCCAGGAAGTGATGGTGGTTGGGTCGGGAAGATTTTCGAGTGCGGTGGAATCGCCCGCGGCAATATAGTTTTTCTGCTGCGCGCTGTAGTGGATACCGGCGGCAGTTGTTTTCTTCGGGAGAAACAGACTGATGCAGAGATTACTCGCGGCCGGTAGGGTGAAGTCGACCGGGTCGCTCAGGAAGGGCGAATCGGATGGAATGATGAAAGTTGTCCGGCCACTGAAAGTCACTGTGTGGTCGGAGTCCGGCATGATTTTGCCGGCATCGCCACAACTGGCGACGTGCACCGCTCCAATTTGCACGGAGTCTTGTCCAAATTTGTTGGAAAGCCGGAGGCGAATCGCACTACCGCCAATGCTGGTGTGGACGATCTCGCGAACAGTCTGATTTTCAAATTCCAGGTGTGCTTTGGCGCGCTGCGCTTCATCGGCCCACTGAGGGGCGGGGGCATCGGCCCATGTGGCGACCCAATGCCTTGGGGGCGCGGCGGGCGAGAGGGAGGTGACGGCGCAGAGCGTAACGAAAAGCAGTGGTAGTCGCATGGCTCTATAAAGATATAGCGCGGGCATGCTCAACGATTGCGTCTACCAGGCCATCCACGCTGTAGTTGCGCGCCTCGGCCGTAATTGTCAGCGCATTTTGGCGTGCTGTGTTGGATGTAACCGGACCGATGCTGGCGAGCATGGTTTTGTTCAGAATACCTGTTCCGACGAGTTTCACAATATTCGTGACGGCTGACGAACTTGCGAAAGTCACCCAATCCGGATAGGGCGGTTGGAAGACAGCACGGGCCTGGGCGGGCGCTTCGGGCGGCAGAATATTCCGGTAGGCTTCGATTACATCCACGTGAGCGCCGCGCCGGCGAAGTTCGGGCGCGGCTACATCGCGCGTGATGGCTGCGCTGGGCATGAGGATGCGCGCGGCGGCGACATCTTCCGAGCCGAATGCCTCTATTAGAGATTCGGCAACGTAATCTTCGGGGACCACTTCAACGCGAAAGCCGTGTGCCTGGGCAGCGTCGCGAGTGGCGCTACCTATGACGGCCACTCGGGCGTTGCAGACCTGCCCGACCAGGCGCAATTCGTTTGCAAAAGCGGAGACAGCGTTGGCGCTTGTGAAGAGGACCCAATCGTAGGTGTTTGAAGCCGCGGCAGCAGCACGAAGCGGTTCCGGGTTTGCCGGCGGGGCGATACCGATGAGCGGCAGAAGAATCACTTCGGCGCCCTGTTCACGCAAAGGCCGGGCGAGTTCTTCTGCCTGATGCACGGCGCGAGTCACTACGACACGCATGCCTGCGAGGGGCTTCATGTTACTTGCTTTCAGACAGGACCTCGCCCGCGCCGCGTTGCATCAGGCGTTGCACGATGCTTTCGGCGAGTTTCATCAATCCTGTTTCGCCGTGAGCCTGTTCGCGCAGGAGACGCGACCCGTCGGGCGAAATCACGACCGCGCGCAGGAACCAAATGTCGCTGCTTTTTTCTGCAAACGCACCGACGGGCAGTTGGCAGCCGCCACCGAGACCGGACAATACGGTACGTTCGGCTTCTACAGCCAAGCGGCTGTCGTGATGATCGAGAGCGCGGCAGATCTCTTCGGCTTCATCATGTGCGCGGGTCTGAATTCCGAGCGCACCTTGGCCAGGAGCAGGGCAGATTTGATCGGGAGAAAGAACTTCCGCTATTTCGTGCTCCAGACCTAAACGTTTCAAACCGGCCGCTGCGAGGACAATCGCATCATACTGTCCTTCTGCCAGCTTGCGGAGGCGCGTGTCGACATTGCCGCGGACCGGTTCGATGAACAGATCCGGACGCAAGTGGCGTAACTGCGCTGCACGACGGCTGGAACTGGTTCCTACGCGCGCGCCTTGCTTAAGATCGGCTAGCGTCGAGCCCGCGAGCGCATCGCGCGGATCCTCGCGTTCGGGCACAGCGGCGATTGCCAGACCGGATGTAATCTCCGTAGGCAAGTCCTTCAAGCTATGCGCCGCGATATCGATGGAGCCATCGAGCAGAGCCTGTTCGATTTCTTTGGTGAAGAGACCTTTGCCGCCCGCTTGCGTGAGGGAAGCGGTTTGGAGGTGATCGCCGGTGGTCTTGATGATCTGAATGCGCGTCTCAATCGAGATGGCGTTCAGTCTTGCGGCGATGTGATTCGCCTGCCATAGCGCCAGCGCAGAGCCGCGCGAACCAAGGGTCAGAGTACGAACGGTGGCGTTTCCGGCAGCCATGTTAGTGGCGCTCACGGAGGCCGAAGATGCGACGGACGGCGCTGACCAACTCTACCTCGCCCTCCACAGCTTCCTCTGACTGCGCGGCAGCCTGACGGCGCATTTCGGAGATAGGGCCATGCGCGATTTTGTTCACGATGGCACGCGTGAGAGCTTCGAGCGCGCGTTCCTGGTCCTGGTTTAAGGGGCCGAGGCGGCCGCGGTGACGCTCCAGCACATCGCGTCGAATTTCTTCGAACTGCTCCTGCAGACTGACAATAGCTGGCGCCACTTCGCGTTCGCGCAGGCGGGCTTCGAGGCGGCTGACTTCTTCAGCAACGATCTTCTCGGCAGCCTGCGCCACTTCCTTACGAGCCTTGAGATTGCGATCGGTCAGGCGCTGGAGGTCATCGATGTCGTAGAGGAATGCGTGTTCGAGGCCGTTAATTGCGGGGTCAATGTTGCGCGGAACGGCGATGTCTATGAGGAACATCGGCTGATTCTTGCGGAGGTCGATGGCGCGGCGGATCATATCCGGCCCGATCACATATCCGGGCGCGGCCGAAGAGGCAATCACAATATCAACTTCCGCGAGATACTGGGGAAATTGGTCATAGGGGACAATTTCGCCGCGGAAGAGTTGGGCGAGTTCACGGGCGCGCTCGGGAGTGCGATTAGTAATAAGAATCTCGGAAGCACCCGCGCGCAGCAGATGACGCGCCGCGCCTTCGGACATCTTCCCTGCGCCGAGGATGAGGACGCGCTTCTTGGCAAGTGAGCCGAAGATCTCTCGGGCAAGCTCGACCGCGGCATAGCTGACCGAAACCGCGCTCTGGCCGATCTCCGTCTCCGTGCGAATGCGCTTGGCTACGCTGAATGCGCGCGTGAGAACAGCATCCAGCACAGTGCCGATCAAGCCGTGATCGCGGGCTTGCGTATAAGCCTGTTTGAGTTGCCCCAGGATCTGCGGTTCGCCAACGATCATGGAATCGAGACTGGCCGCGACGCGGAACAGATGCCGGATGACGGCAGCGTCTTCGAACACGTAGAGATGAGGTTCTACGGCTTCGGCAGTGAGACCGTCGCGCCCCGCGAGCAGACCGTGCAGCAGTGTTTCGGCGGGTACGCCCGGAGGCAAAGCAGCCGCGATCTCGACCCGATTGCAGGTGGATAGGATGAGCGCTTCACTCACGCCGAGGCTTTGCAGCAGCCGCAGGGCAGCGGGAATGTCTTCCGTGCGAAACGCCAGCTTCTCGCGCACTTGAACCGGGGCAGTGCGGTGATTGATGCCTGTGAGCGCGAGCTTCATGATCAAACGATTCCCAGTCCGACGTGCGTCGCCCAGGTGATGAGAGAGCAGATGAGAACGCTGACTGCCAGCCAGGCGATGCGGCGGCCGCGCCAACCCGCCGAGACGCGCAGGAAAATCATGGCCAGATAGAAAGCCCAGGTGAACAGGAAGAAGCCGATTTTCGGGTTCAGGACCCACTGCGTGCCGCTCTCAATGAACGCCCACACTACGCCCGTGACGGTGCCGAGCGTGATGAAGACAAAGCCGGTGTTCATGGACTGCGTGATCAGCCGGTCGAGCGTGGCGAGTGGGGGCAGGGGGTTCGATGAAGGCGTGACGGCCTTCCGTTTAAGCTGGCGTTCCTGCAGCAGATAGTAAATGGATGCGACAGCGGAGAGAATCAGGGCAGCATATCCGATCAGAACGGTGGAAATATGGGCGACGAGCCAGATACTGCGCACCTGCGGGCTGGGCCAAGTGGCGATGGGGAATTCTGTGGCGCCGATCAGAGTCATGAAAAAAACGATGGGGAAGATGCAGACGCCCAAAATCGCCACGCGGTAATAACTGTAGGCGAGCAGGAACAGCACGGCGATGAGGAAAGCGCAGATGGAACTGGTCTCGTAGAAGTTGTTGATGGGGAGATGACCGGTTTCGGCGCGGAACTCCACCAACGCGACTAGATGGAAGATGGCTCCTCCGGCAAAGGCGATGAGCGCAGGCGTGAAGAGGCGCGTCGTCTTTCGGAAGAGGGAGACGAGCGCGTAAAGTAGGCCAACGGAGTACAGAGCCGTGGCTGTGCGCAGCCAAACAACGCTCATGGAGGGGGTCAATTACCAGTATAGAAGCCAGGGCTGCTATCGGCTGGCTACTAGTTCTGCGGGAGCGGCTGGTACCAAGTTGCCAAAGAAAGCGTACAACAACCGCTCCCTCGCGGTCGCGGCTCTGTTGGGTTCAGGCGTCATCAGCCAGTACGCGGATTCCGCAAGCAGGTACCAGGCCGCTGGGACTGGGGCTTCTAATAATCTAGTCGTCGATGTCGTCCACGTCCACGTTCGGTCGAGCGGCGGCTTCTTGAGCGAGGAACCCTTGCCGGATATCTGCCACCACACCTCGCAGGACCGTATGGCCATCTTTCATCGGAACCGGGTCATCGTCAACGACAAAGTGGTAGCCCTTGATTCCTGTCAAGTCGTGGGCGTTACGGCCCTGGGCGCCGGCATATCGGAACCACCACAGAGCCCAGATAGTCTCATTGAGGTCGAGGCGCCTCCCGAGAGGGCTCACTGAGGCGTCGATCATACCCGTCTGATTGAAAATGGATGGCGCACGCAGAAACCCCTGCCATACGACACCTGGTTGATTGTTCTTATCGATAAGTTCCTGTTTGATGGACTCGAAATAATCCTGAGCTCTGTTGTCAACGGGGAACTTATTGAGGTTGTCGCCGCGCAGAACATTCGCAAATCGAGCAGCTGGGACTCTTTCGGCGATTCTTCGTTGAAAAACGCCTGCAAGGGTTAGGTCATGTTGGTATTTGCGCAGTCTACGAGCTATGGTTAGTCCGGTCATATGAGGGTATCCATTCTTCGGCCTGATTAGGTGAGCCGATGATTTTATCTCCTGTACAGTAAATCGATAAAATCGCAGGAAGACGATCATTCAGCTACACTTTTTTTTGAACGCCGAGGCGGGATGGGAGGAAGGCCGGTGGATGCCGCATTTTCCCGGCATGTTGGCTGATTTAAGGTCTTTTGGATTTGGGCTGGGGCGCGTTTACTCCTTCGCAGCCGCCTCCAGCGTGGCGATGTCGAACTTAATCATCTTCATCATCGCGGCCATTGCCTTCGGATGCTTCAGGATCTCGCCAATCTTCTCCGGCACGATCTGCCAGCAGAGGCCGAACTTGTCGGTCAGCCAGCCACAGGCCATCGGCTTGCCACCCTCAAGCAGTTTTTCCCAGTAACGGTCGATCTCGGCTTGATCTTTGCACGCAACGGAGTATGAGAAAGCCGGCGTGAGCGCCTGCGCGGGGCCACCGTTGAGGAATGTCATTTGCTGCCCCATAAGTTCGATAGTGATGGTGGCGATCTTTCCGGCGGGCCAGGGACCCACACCAGTCGAACGCACTTCCCCCACTTTCTTCGCTTCGGGGAATACCGACAGATAAAACTCCGCAGCGTCTTCGGCGTTGTCGTTGAACCACAGAAACGGTGTGATCTTGTTCATGCTCTGGCCTCCCCTCGATGGTACTCGCCGCGTCCGGACGTCGTCTGTCTGCTTCGGCTTAATTTGGCCCGGATGCACCCACCGTTAATTCCAACGCTACGCGCAATACCGAGCGCAGTAATATATCGGGGCCGGGCACGGAAGCGTGTTACCGGGCGCCGAGTTTGCCTTGCAGATCCTGGAAGAGATTCTGCAATAGGACCTGATCGTACCCGCGAAAGGCGGCATCCAGCTTGCCACGGCGCGGATTCACCTCAACGATTTCACCCGCGACCTGAATACGTAGCTTTTGCACGGTTGACAGCGTCGGCGGATTTGTCCGTGGATCGGCTGGTACGTAGACCATTTTCAGGCTCACTTGGACCTTGTAAGCCCAATTCCCATTCAACGCGACGACGCCTTCGTTCCACGTCGTGCGCAGATAGCCAGATTCTTTGTCCATTGTGGCGACGTCAAAGTTGTTCTCGAGAACGGAGTTAACCGCGGTTTGCCAACACTTGTCGTATTGTGCTTGAAAGTCTTCGCGAATTGGTAATTCCCGCCAAACTGGATCACCAACGACAAATCTTGATTTCAGCTGCTTCGGAATGCCTGCACCGAAGGCCGCGCTCAAGGTTAAGGCAAGGACGCAAGTGACTGAGACGGAAGTATTGATGGCCGTGTGTACAAATTTCATTTAGACCCTGCCATCGTTATCGTCAGATAGTCTCCAGAGCATTAGTCCTGCTCGAATGGACACGGGAGCGCCCGATCTCGAACCTGTTCAGTAGGAGACAACTTCAACAGCCGTTCTGCGTTTGTGTGCGTGATCCTTTTCAGATCGCCGGGCGATAGGTACAGGTTGTCGAGAAATCTGCGCCCTATTTCGGTGCCGCTATAGGGATCAGCTATGCCAATGTTGGTTGAGCTGGCTGGCTGGCCACTACCGGCTGCTTTGCAAGTGCCCACCGCTGCACGACGGTGTGGATTGCATCGAGAGGAATAGGTTTAGGTATGAAATCGTCCATGCCGGCCTTGAAGCATTTCTCCCGATCTCCGGACATGGCATTGGCAGTCAGAGCAATGATGGGGACGTGACGGTTTGCGCCATTCGTTTGCTCCCTTCGACGAATCTCCTGGGTAGCCTCGAACCCATCCATCTCAGGCATTTGGCAATCCATAAGAA
Source organism: Terriglobia bacterium (assembly GCA_963758445.1). Taxonomy (GTDB): domain Bacteria; phylum Acidobacteriota; class Terriglobia; order Bryobacterales; family Bryobacteraceae; genus Bog-105. The sequence continues at coordinate 397,034 of CAVWVR010000012.1, read as the reverse complement.
TGGCATCGTAGAAGCGCTCTCCCCACAACTGAACAGCCTCCACTCCGGTTGAGACCAGGTCCACATGGCACCCCGATTTTTCTAGTAGCCGTTTCACTATTTTCTGGTTGATCAAGTTGTCCTCGGCAACCAGGATTCGGGCTACGCAAGACACGAAATGTTCCGCTTCCGGCTTGGGCTCCGGGCTACGAAGCTCCGCCAAGCTATGACGAGTGAGAATTTCGGTGAGCGGTTTGCCATCGACAATAGCGCTCCACAGAACGGCTACCGCCGCCCGCAGAATAGATGCACGCGCCGGTTTGACCAGGTAGGCGGAAAATCCAGCTTCCTCGAAGCGCGCCCGGTCCGACTTCTGACCGGAGGAAGTTAGCATCACCAACGAGACATGGCATATCTTAGGATCGGCTTTGATGGCACGCCCCAGCATCTCGCCGTCCATGTCCGGCATCAGGTGGTCGAGTATCGCGATGTGGAAAGGGTCACCACTTCCCTTGGCGGCGCGAAGAATGGAAAGAGCTTCGAGCCCGGACGAGGCGACATCCGAGCGAATGTTTCGTGCGGCCAATTGCTCCTTGACGATCCGCAGGTTTAGGGGAATATCATCGACTATTAGTACTCTAAGGCCCTCGAAAGTCGCGTAGGAGCCGCGCTTCACCGGTGCATTTGCATCTACTGCCAGTGGCAGGTCGAATGAGAATCTAGATCCCTCCCCCAAACGGCTGCTGACGGTAATCTGACCTCCCATCAACTCTACTAATTGCTTGCAGATGGCTAAACCGAGGCCGGTGCCTCCATAGGTACGAGTAGTAGAAGTATCAGCTTGGGTGAACTTGTCGAAAAGTCTTGGCAGTTTCGCTTCGGCGATCCCAATGCCCGTGTCCTCCACCGTGAATCTGAAGCTTGGAATGGGCGCTTTCGGATCGAGGCACTCCACGCCGATCAAGACGTGACCTTTTTTCGTGAATTTGACGGAATTACCCGCCAAGTTCACTAAGATCTGGCGGATTCGACCTGGATCTCCAATAACGCGGCGCGGGAAATCCGGAGAAAAGTCAAGGATCAATTCGAGACTCTTTTCCAACACCTTCCGTTCCAGCAATTCGACTACACCCTCAACCGCGGTAACCAGATCGAAGCTAATCGGTTCGACCATCATCTTGCCGGCTTCAATCTTTGAGAAATCAAGAATGTCGTTGATAATCGCCAGTAAAGCGTCAGCCGACGAGCGCACGTTCTCCGCGTAGTCGGCTTGCTCGGGTGAGAGTTCAGTTTCCAGCAATAAGTTGGTCATGCCGAGCACACCATTCATGGGAGTGCGGATTTCATGGCTCATCGTGGACAAGAAATCACTCTTTGCGTGCGTGGCCGCTTCGGCGCGGTTTTTGGCAATCTCCAGTTCTGTGTTCGCCTGGAATAGATCTCGCGTCCGTTCCAGCACCTTCGCCTCTAAATTCTTCCGATATTGCTGGCGTTCAAAAAGCATGCGGTTGAAAGAGGCAGTCAAGGTCCCGATTTCGTTGGCGGACCGAACAGGCAATGCCGCGAATTCCTTAGTCAAATCGTCAGCCATCGCTGAGCTGGCTTGAGTGAGTGCCTGAATGGGGGTAATGATGCGCCGCGTTACGTAGCCGACAACACCCGTCAAGAGAAGCAGCACGAGGCCGATGGAACTAAGGACCAGCAATTTGACTCGGGCCATGGAAACCAATAATTTCTCCTGGCTGATACCGATGTGGACAGCACCGAAAATTCCCGCCATCACTGGATACGTGAAAATGACCACCGGCTTGTTCGTTCCGGCCATACGCATTGAAACCCAACCCTGTTTACCTCCCGATTGAGGGAGGTAGTTTGGAAAAAGAGGAACGAAAGTATCTGCGAGCACTCGGCCGTCGGGCGAGGTTACGTATGCCCATTCGACATCGGGTATTTTCAAGCTCGCGTCCAGCGTAGACTGTACCGAAGTAACATCCCGGCTGGCGAGACTAACTTCGACGGCTTTGGAAATGGAGGCTGCAACCGTTTCTCCATTTGTCAGGAAACCGTTGGACATCAACTCAGTCAAACGGTGCTCGGACAATTTCCATAACACGGCTGTGCCCAGGACGGCGCACAACAATTGCAGAGCGATCAATTGGCTGAGTACGCTTTTCACGGCATCTCTGCAGGGCTTGCTTCCGGCACCCAGGCTGCATTCTGGGTCTTGGTCAGCCACACTTTGTGAAGAGCTTGATGCTCGGTATGCGAAAACCGGAGCTTATAGCCAATTCCGGGGTCCCAGCCGTCCAGGGATTCCATTGCTTCTACAAAAGTTTCCCGCGACGGGTCAACCCCAGCTCGTTTCAGCGCTTCCGCAACGACAACCGCGTTGAGCCAACCCTCTAGTGAAGTAAATCCCGGCGCCAGTCCACCCAGGTGAGCTCGATACTCCTGTGCCAAGGGACACTGGCTATTGTTTGGATCAGGCACCACCTGGCTATTAACCAGGTTGAGTGTCAGATCCAGATGGGCCGCTTTTGACGCAATTCGCAATAAGCTCAACATGGCTTCAGAATTCACGAAGCTCACGTTGGCAATCGGGACCCGCCAGCCCGAGACCCGTGCGTCGCGGATGAAAGCGCTACAAGGGCCGTATACGCCAATGGCGATTACGGCGTCCGCGCCTTTGCTGCGGAGATAATCCACTTGAGTTTGCATACTTACCGAAGCATCCTGATTACGCCGATAGGCAACACTCGCGATAATATTGAGCCCGTGCTTCTGTAACGCTTCCTCTACTCCCACTTGCCCGCTTTTCCCGTAGGCGTCAGACTGCCCCAGCAAGCCGATTCTCCGGAAGCCTTTGGAGTACAGGTACTCCACCAGGTAATGGGCCTCTTCGCGATAGGACGCTCGGATGTTGAAAACATATTTGTCGTAGGGCGGTGTCCGCTGCGGGTCAGCTCCTGTAAAAGGTGCGACGTTGACTATGCTCCTGGCCTGGTAATAGCGAAGCAGCGGTAATACGCGCGTCAGAGTCGGCGTACCCACATAGTCGAAAAGAAAAAAGACATCGTCCCTGGTTATAAGGTCATTAGTGTTCTGTATCGCCGGCTCAGGTTCGTAATGATCGTCCTTCAGGATGAGGGAAACTTTACGGCCGTGTATTCCACCGTTGCTGTTCAACAGGTCGAAGTAGGAGACGGAACCTTGGACGAGTTCCTGGCCTAACGATCGGCTGGGACCAGACTGGACATTTGAGACACCAATGACAATGGGGGGAAGAGCATTCGTCCTGGGAATCCCAGGCGTTAGCATGCTTGCTGCAAAAAAAGCCCACAAAAGCCGATTGGTCATGTTTCTTTCCGGCGTACTTATCCCTTTCTCTCTTATCGGCGCCAAAGCCTTCCGCTTTCAGCGGAGCCCCAGTGCAATGGTCTAAAAGGCTCAAAGACACCGAAGGAAAGACGCGCGTCCCCGGGTTTAATTTTTAGCTACGCAGGGCTCACGCCTCTGAATTCAAGGGGTGTACGCAGACCTGCCCGCCAGCCAGTAATCGATACTGAACTTTCCCGGACCAAAGCAGATCAGCAAGATGAAGAAGAGCACGTACAGGACTTCTGGAAGGTAGAGAAAATCGTCAAGCCAATTAAGCGGCGAAAGCCCCTTAGGGAGAGTGGAAAGCTTGCTGGTCAGGATGGCGACAAGCATATCGACCAATAAAGCCGCGCAGGCCGGGCTTGAAAGAAGCCCCACGGTGAGCAAGGATCCGGCAACGAACCCTCGAGATTACGTATCCATCCTTTCCACCCATTGAGCGCGCCATGCGGGAGCCGCGAATGGATCCGCAAAGTACTGTGTTTCGCGCGCAACCTTGTCGTCCCTTAACTCCATGATGCTGACGGTGTAAGATGGCTTGCCATCATAAGTCAGGATGAATTCGGTGACCCAAAGATCACCGCTCCCGATGATTCGCCGGACAGAAAACCGCTTTTGGCTAGGCTGACTGGCGCGTTGGTTCTGTATGTTGCTTCGGCCGCGGGTTCGCTCGCCGGACTGCGGGTAGTCCAGCACTGCATCCTCGTGATAGATGCGGTGCTCCGTTTCAAAATCGTTGGCATCGGAGGCCGCCCAATGCTGATCCAGTGCCGCACGGATCGCTTGATCTCGCGCTGCGGAATGGTGCTCTGTCTCTTGTTGATCGTTCATCTTGAGCCTTCCATTTGACAAGAAGCTAAATGGTTTAGGGGAACCGGCGTGTACGACTCGGCAAGTCGCGGTGTTTCTTCGATCACCCCAGAGTCTACACTGCATCGAAGCGTATAAGTTCTAATAAGTGGCACGGAAGGAGTGGAATAATAATGCCAAAGGAAGCTCCGGTCTCGAAGGCCAGCACGGAGTTATGGACACAATGCGCAGAACTGGGACAGGCCGTAGAAAAGAGTGATGTCGGGCAGACCGTCACTGCGGTTCAGCACCTTATTCTCCGGTACTACGACAATGTCAGAGAGCAGGCCACCGAGAGCTTTGAATCCGCAAAGCGCGTCGCGCTATTTGGGTTTCTACTCCTAGTGCTGACACTCGCGTACGTAATCTTCATCGATTTGATGCTGCACCGGCCCAATTCGGGGTTTGCCTCGTCTAGCGGCGGAATGTCGGTGGGGCAGATTGGACTTTTGGGTAGCACCATCGTAGAAGCTATCGCTGGTCTGCAGTTCTACCTGTATGGGCGAGCAACCAGGCAATTTAGCGCATTTCACATCTGCTTAGAGCGAACACACCGCTATTTGTTGGCGTATAAAATAGCCGAGCAAATGAGCGTTGGAAAGGATGACGCGCTCGAGAAGATCGTTTGTATTATGGCGAATGCGCCGATGATTACTCGCCCGGATATCGAGGGCGTTGAACCGAGCAAAATCGCCAGTACCGCGCCCCCGCCCGTCGCTGTGTAGCACTGACGGCGACAGCACCTGGCCACTCTAAGACAACTTCAACAGCCGTTCCGCATTTGTATGCGTGATCTTTTCGAGATCGCCGGGCGACAGGTACAGGTTATCGAGAAATTTGCGCCCCGTTTCAGTGCCTCTCATCTCGATTTCAGCTTATTGCAAAAGTTGCGTATCTTTTTGTGGCGCTGTGGGGCCGGTTGCGAACCGGCGGCGGGTTGCTAACCCGCGCATTGCACCGATTGGCAACCGGTGCGCAGGATGGCATCCGGGATGGCATCCTGCCCTACAATTTCGGTCTTATTCGTAGTGCAATGCTCTGGATAGATTTAGCCGGAGGGCGCGCCGCGCGGGTAGCAGTGTGGCAGCGGCCATGGTGGCAAGCAGAAATCCGAGCGCTAGCGCGTAGGCGAGGGGATCAAGATTGCTGATGCCGTAGAGTGTCTGTCTCAGCACTTGCGAGGAAGCGGATGCGGTGACCGCACCTATAAGCAGGCCGAGCCCGACCGGCCATAAGAACTGTCGGAGAAGCGCCTTTAGCACCTGACCCCGGCTGGCGCCCAACGCAGTTCGGATTGCGATTTCCTTGGTTTTTTGCGACACCGTGAAGCTGACCAATCCGATGAGGCCCACTCCCGCAAGCACCAACGCCACGACGCCGATCAGTGTCACTGCGGCCGCAGCCATCTCGATACTCTTCACGTTCTGCGCATACAGAGCCTTGATAGGCCGGATTTCAGGAAACAGTTTCGTGTTGAGGCTTTCGCTGATCGACTTGGCGGCGGAGGGCAAAACTTCCATCTGGCCCGAAATTCGAACCATCAGCACCGCTCCCGTCAACTGGTCCGGGGTGATGGGCCAATATTGCTCCACTGCATCGTCGTTGCTCAACGCGTTCATGTGGGCATCGCCCGCAACGCCGACCACCATGTCCTTGACCTTTCCATCGCCAACCAGCTTTCCCAACGGATTCTGGACAGGCCATTGCCGGCGCGCAAACGACTGGCTGACAATGACCACATTCTTGTCGCCCGCTTGAAATGTCCGCCCCAGCAGCATGGGGATTTGCATGGTCTGAAAGAACTCCGGGCTCACCCAATTGGGATAGAGCATGACAGGTTTGCCATTCACTACCAGGTCTTCGCGCGACACCGTATGTCCCAGGGGAGGAAGCAACACCATTGAAACGGCGCGCACCCCCGGGAGAGCGGACAGCCGGAGCGCCATCTGATCGAGGTAGGTCTTCGCGGCGCCGGCGCTGTAACCGTGTTGAGCGAGCTGAGAATCAATGGAGACTAGCCGCTCATATCCAAAACCGGGTTCCGTGAAAAGCGCGTGATGGGTGGCGCGGACCAGCAAAGAGGCAACGATCAACAGGATGCAACTACCGGCGACCTGTGCAGCGACTAATATGTGGCGCGCCGTTGTCTTATGCTGACGCTGGCGCGCGATCTGGAGCGCGGGAGTTAGTCCGAAGAATAGAGTGGACAGAAAAGTGATGGCCACGGTGAAGAGCAGAACCCGCACATCGGGAGTGGCCGTGAGCCATTTGGGAGCGTCGAGTTGAGTGAGCGCGATTTGCAAGACAATGGAGGCCAGCAACATCCCCGCGAGAGAGCCGAGGCTGGCAAGCAGAATGCTCTCCGTAAACAATTGACGTAACACACGCGCGGCGTTTGCGCCGATGGCCATCCGTATTCCGATTTCCCGTTCACGCTGAACGGCACGCGCCAACATCAAAGATCCCAGGTTGGCGCAAGCTACCGCCAGAATCAGCAAGGTGAGCACGCTAATCATGGCAGCGACACGGTACATTTCAGCCTGCATCACCTGCAGGTGACCGCCCGGTGAACAGCGAATGGATTCGTTATCCCAAACGGCGGTTGGATGCTGTCGGCGCAGCTCGTCTGTGAGCATGCGCAACTCTTGTTCGGCAGATTTTGCGGTTGCGCCGGGGGCGAGGCGCCCCCACATTCGCACGCTTGAGTTGTCGAAGTCGGTCAACACCTTACTGCCCGCGATGAAATACGGTTGCTGCCTTATAGGCAGCCAAATATCGGGGCGTTGTCCTCCCAGACTGGCGAATGAGTAAGGCGTTATGCCAACAATTGTGACCGGCTTGTTGTCGAGATGAACGGTGCGGCCAATTATGGCAGGGTTGCCGCCAAATCGGCGTTGCCAAAGCCCGTAACTGATTACCATGACGGGGGCGGAGGCGGGTGAATCGTCGCGACCCGGATTCAGCATGCGTCCATACGACGCTTGCGTGGCTAACTCAGAAAAGTAATTCGCTGTCACGAACGAAGTGAGTGTGCCTTGAAGGTCGTCGTCAATCCGCATCGGCGGGACTCCCAAAACGGCCATCGCAGCCGATAGCGTTCTGGAGTGGCCGCGATAGAACAGAAACGACGGATAGGCCATTTCGCTGGTGTAGGAATTGGGCGATGTTCGTTCCAACCGCACGAGACGCTCGGGCTGAGGAACCGGCAGCGTTTGCAGAGCCAGCATGTCGAAAAGGCTGAACGCGGCCACGTTGACACCGATGCCGATTGCCAGGATTGCGATGGCTAGCAGCGTGAATCCGGGAGACCGGGCCATGACGCGCAGGCCGTAGCGTAAGTCCTGACCCAGTCGGTCGATCCAGGTCCATCCCCAGGCATCCCGCGCCTCTTCGCGCAGTTGCAGCATGTTGCCGAAATTCTTGCGGCCTGCGCGGGTGGCCATTTCGCGGTGGAATTGCATATCATTCTCCAGTTCGCGGTCCAGCCGGCGGCGGCTTGATAAGTAATGCAATCGGCGGAAGAATTCGTTCATAGAGATCAATCCTTCCAAGCAGTGCGGAGGATGTCCAGAATAGCCTGGGTAACACGATCAAAGCCCGAGACCTCGCTTTTGAGTTGTTCGCGGCCGGCCTTGCTTAACTGATAGAAGCGAACCTTCCGGTTGGTTTCTGAGGTGCCCCATTTCGCTGTTACCCAGCCCTTGAGCACCATCTTCTGGAGCGTTGGATACAGCAAGCCTTCCTCTACGGTCAGCACTTCGCTGGAAAGAATGTGGATGCGCTGCGCGATGGCATATCCGTGCAGAGTGCCGGACTGCAGCACATGCAAGATGAGCATGGGGAGGGTTCCGGGAGGCATTCCAGATTTAGGGGTTACCGGATTAGGCATAAGAATATTATGCCATGGAACAAAACCGTGCGCGGTGGACTCAAGCGCCGGGTTAAGCTGAGCGTCAGGACCATGCCGTGGCCAAACGAACTATGATTTCCAGCGGTGTAGTACACGCTGTGCCCGCAGACTTGAGGAAGGCACTAACATCCGATCCGCAAGCTTTGATGGCATGGGAGGACATTACGCCACTGGCACGCAACGAGTGGATATGTTGGATTGAGTCAGCTAAAAAGGCAGAGACTAGAAGCCGCCGGATCGAGTGGGGCTGTTCCAGCCTGAGGGATGGAAAACGGCGCCCCTGTTGTTGGCCCGGATGCGCGCATCGCTAAGCGCTAACGAGGGCGGGCGCGGAAGCGTGTTAGCGAGCGCTATTCCCCGGCATTTACTAGCATTTCACCTCGCCCTCAGTCTTGCCGAAGTTGATCCGGCAGTTTCCCGTGAGGCAGCGAAAAGCGTTCGGAGACTGAAGAAAGTAAGCGCCACCGTTATCGCGAGATTTACCACCACACGATAATCCCGCATGCTGCCGATAACCCCGGCGAGCCGGAATAGCAAGTAAACGGATACCAGGCATCCGCCGAGACAAATGGCGGCAAGGGCTTTATCGTTGGGCCGCCAGGTACGCAGTAGATTGACGGCGGCCAGGAGAAACCGTGCAAATCCCGCACAGAGCGCCCACATCAACAACGACGATTGCGGCTTGTACTCGTTGAAGGCACCCAGCGTATGCAGCGCCGCGGCCAGAATCAAGAGGCAGCAGAAGATACGATCCAGTATGTTCATGAGAGTTGCCGGCCTTATCCATATCGATCGAATGGAAGACAAGTAATACTCCCGACGAACTTTTCGGGTACGTGCTGATCCAGTTGACCTTGCCACGAACAAAGGTCGTGCAGCCCGATCCTGATCGTTTGGATGCCTTCGCAATACACGCCGGAAAAACACGCGGGCACTGGCCGGCCACCCCGGAAATCAGCGCCGCCATGTTGGAGCGCTACGGCGAGAAGTCGAAAAGCGAGGACCCGACTGGCTAACCCGGCGTGCCTTTAGCATCATCTTAGTGGCGGATGGTGGTGTAATCGCACCAGCTAGAACGAACGAAAGGGAGAGGAGTTAAACAAGATTTCATGAACAGCTTCTTGGAAGGCAAGCGCGCGCTGGTGACAGGCGCCTCGAAAGGGATCGGATTCGCGGTCGCCGAGGCACTTATCGGAGCGGGCGCGGACGTGGTGATCTGTAGCCGCGACCAGGGTAATGTGCAGGATGCGCTGGCTCGGCTGCGGAAGAATAGTGCAGGGCGTAAGGTCTTTGGACAAGCGGTGGATGTGGCCCAAAGCGAGGACGTCCAACGGCTATTCGAATTCGTTGACGAACAACTGGGCGGCCTGGATATTCTCATCAACAACGCGGGCATCGGAGTGTTCCATGCCGTTGGCGAACTGACCCCGGAGCAATGGGACCGCGTGATCGCGACCAACCTGTCGGGAGCGTTCTATTGCAGCCGTGAAGCGATCCACCGTTTTGCAGTTTCGCGTGGCGGTTCCATCATTAACATCAGCAGTTTGGCGGGACGGAACCCGTTCGCCGGGGGGGCCGCGTACAACGCCTCCAAGTTCGGAATGAATGCGCTCAGCGAAGCCACTATGCTGGACCACCGGCACGATAATATCCGGGTGAGTTACGTCATGCCGGGAAGCGTCGCTACCGAATTCGCCGGCGAGTCCGCGAAAGAGCGTTCGGATTGGAAGATTGCTCCAGAGGACATCGCGGAGATCGTCCTCAGCATTTTGCGAATGCCCAATCGAACGCTGATTAGCCGGGTGGAAGTAAGACCTTCGCGCCCGCAGAAGGGCTAAACAAGAATACACCGAGGAATACGAGTCCCTAACTATATTCAGACATCGACCGCCTCTGACGATGAATGTAAGTAAGAAGTGACATTCGAGTTTTGGTACGCCACTTGCTCTTAGGCAGGTGAAAGCCAAAACAGAGGCTGGAATCGGGATCGGCAATGTCGATCATCGTTCCGGCACGGGATCAGAAGGAAGGTCTGTGTATATGAGCCGCCTGCGAAAAGTGTTAGACCCGACCCAGACAGGAAAAGATGCGGAGTCGCTGGAACGAACACTGCTGAAGTTGATCGTGGGGCAGGATGAAGCGATCGAGCAGATCGTCAACATCTACCAGATGCATCTCACGGGCCTGGCCGCGCCGAACCGGCCGGTTGGAAACTTCCTGTTTCTTGGTCCCACGGGTTCGGGCAAAACGCGCACCGTGGAAGCTACCGCCGAAGCGCTGCTGCAGAACCCGCGCGCGGTGATCAAGATTGATTGTGCTGAGTTTCAACACAGTCATGAGATCGCGAAGTTAATCGGATCGCCTCCCGGCTACCTGGGTCATCGGGAAACGCACCCGTTATTAAGCCAGGAGGTTCTCAATCAGCATCACACCGATACCATCAAGCTCAGCTTCGTTCTGTTTGACGAGATCGAGAAGGCTAGCGACTCCCTCTGGAACCTGCTGCTGGGCATACTGGACAAGGCGACACTCACGCTGGGCGACAACCGAAAAGTGGATTTCTCCCGCGCGCTCATCTTCATGACCAGCAACCTCGGAGCGAGCGAAATGAGCGCTCTGTTGGCTCCCAAGATGGGTTTCGCAAAAAACTTCACTCCTGCGCCCGGCGACCTGGACCTGGATCAATTGAACAAAAAAATGTCCCGAAGTGGAATAGAAGCGGCACGCCGCAAGTTCACTCCGGAATTTATGAACCGAATTGACAAAGTGGTGGTGTTCAAGCCGCTCGGCACGCCGGAACTGCGCCGCATTCTGGATCTGGAACTGGGCCAGGTGCAACAGCGCATATTGCAGTCGCCGGCCGACAAAGCCTTCGTATTTACGGTTTCCGGCGGCGGCAAAGACTTCCTGTTGGCCGAAGGCACCGACTTGAAGTATGGCGCGCGGCATTTGAAACGAGCCATACAACAACATCTGGTTCACCCGTTATCGAACTTGCTTGCGACGAATCAGGTCATGACGGGCGATTGGGTTCAGGCCGATTTCGACTCCGAGCAAAAACGCCTCTTCTTTACGAAAGAGGCCGAAGGATTGGAAGTACATGCCATGGCACGGATACTCGGGGAAGAAATGCCGCTCATCAAAGTGGCAACCGCTGCTTCACACCTGCCCGATATGGCGAAGACCGTCAGCGTCGGAAAGTCAAAGAAGTAGGGTAGAAACCATGAGAGTTGCTCTTGCTATTGCGCTGCTGGCGTTACTGACGACCGCAGCCTTGCCGTCTCAGCCACGACCCTATCATCCGAAGTCGCAAAAAGTGCAGAAACACAAGCGCGTCAAGCACACCTAACCCCGCTTGCGGCCCGACAATAGCAACCGAGCCGCGCGCGCCAGCAAGCGGCCTTCGTGCCTGTGGAATGCCCCTCCTATATACTGATTTCTCTACGTATGTCAGTGGTTTGGATGTGCAGCGCCGGAGCCCTGCTTTTTCTTATCGCGCTGTGGGCTGCGAAGACCGATGTTGCGCGCTCCGCTGGCCTGGACAAGATCGTAGCCTGCGCCAATTTATGTTTCTCCGTCCCGTTGGCAGTGTTCGCCGCGGAGCATCTCTCGGGCGCAAGAGGCATGATGCTCGGGGTGCCCTCCTATATGCCTGGGCGTCTGTTTTGGGCGTATTTCGTCGGCTTCGCGCTGCTATCCGCGTCCTTGAGCATCGCTACAAAAATACAGGTGCGCTGGTCCGGACTGCTGTTCGGAATCATGATGTTCCTGTTTGTCGCGATGGTACATGTCCCACGGCTTCTCGCCGCGCCCAGAGACAGGATCGCATGGGTAATTGTCGTCCGCGAAATGTCGTTTGCGGCCGGAGGCTGGATTCTTGCGGGTAACGGCAAGCTCCTTACCATCGGCCGCGTGTTGATAGCGATTGCCGCTATATTTTTTGGCATTGAACACTTTCTACACCCAACGAATTGCCCCGGAGTCCCGCTTGAAAAAATAATGCCCGCATGGATTCCGGCGCGCCTGCTCATTGGTTATCTGACGGGCGCAATCCTTCTGGTTGCCGGTGTAGCCATTCTGCTGGACAAGAAAACGCGGATCGCCGCAACGTATCTCGGTACCTGGATTGTGCTGCTGGTGTTGTTTCTCTACGGGCCGATTCTCATCGTGCAGTTATCCGACCCGAACACCTCGGTCAAGATTGAGGGGATCAACTACTTTGCCGACACGCTGCTGTTTGCCGGAGCGATTCTCGCGCTCGCCAGCGCCACACGTAAGCGTGCTGGGAAACCCGGGGCTTTGCCCGCGGGCTAACGTGGTGGAGACAACAACCGTGTTCCGGGTGCAAGTACACTAGTCCGCTTCATAGACCCCCAGTCACAGCGCGAGAAAAATATCCTCGCCCCCGAATCAATAACTTACAAACTCACCTTTCTCGCTTCAGCAAAAACGTAGCGCAAGCTGGTGGCGAAAAGGAGTCTCATGTATGTCTGATTCAAGTGACGCGCCCCACGCGCCTCCCTGGCCGCTGCTGAAATCCTCCACGCGAGCCAAGTATCCGATCATCGGTCAAACCAGAGACGTTGAAGGTCGCTGGTGGTGGATACGAGATGTTCGCCCTACCAAGCATGGCTTTGACTTATTGTGCGGATCGCTGATAAGTCGCACTACGCCGCACCCAACCGGTTTCCCGGGCGCCATTCCCACTCAGCCGCTCATCGATTTCTGGGATGCCAACAGCCGCAAACGCGACTGCACAGTTTACGATCTTCCCGCCGGAAGCACAAACCTGATGTACGCTCGACGGCGTTATGGCTTCGAGGTCCACAGCGCCACAGATATTTTCTACCGCGAACGCATCGATGACCTGCGCACCCTCGCTCCGAGCGAGTTCGCGGCGAAGCACAATGTCAACGCACACATCGTTTACAAGATGCGCGCAAGGTATCTTGGCCGCATCTGTCGAGAGTCCAACTGGTGGCGCGAACCGCGTGTTCGCAACATCCTGCTATCGCGCTGTTCCTCCAGTGAAAAAGCTCGCAAGCTCGGCATCTGTAGAACTCACGCCCGCCGCCTGGCTTGTCAGCTGGCCGCCGAACAGTTGCCAATTGCGAGTTGAAACGGGTTGAAGCGCAAATAAAAAGCCCTCTCCCCGTTTGTCGGAGAGAGGGCTGCAGGAGTTGGGCGATGTTTATTCGTCCACATCGCCTTTGGGAGCCGCGTTCTTGAAGTCGCTGGGCGGCCGAACCTTTTTCTCGCCCGGATACGGACGAGTAAAGCCCGTTGACATATACCAGTTCAAATGGTTGACGGTGTCCGGGTCTTCGGCATCGGGCTTGGTTAGTTTGCCGGCGAAGATCTGCTCCTTCCGTTTGAGCCAAGCCGTCCGCATGGCCTTCACCGAAGAGTTGCTCTTGACGGCGGGGGTCGCGCTCGCTACCACGCCCTGGTCCAGCGGAACCTCGTTCTTCACGTGCGTCCACGGCGCGAAGTTTGCCGCGGGCGGCGTGCCCGCGACGAACGCCGTCTTCATGGGCGATGCCACCAAGTCGAACTGGTTCATGGGCGGCAGACCCAGGATTTGTTCGATTGTCCGAGTCATGTTGACTTGCGTGTAGTAGGTGTGGTCGGCGGGTCCTTTCTGTACCGCGTAAGGACTGACGATATAGCCCGGGCTGCGATGACCGTCTACGTGGTCGACGCCGTTCTGCGCGTCGTCTTCCTCGATGAAGATCGCCGAGGTAGACCAAACATTGCTGTGGCTGATGTAATCGACGATTCGCCCGATTGCCAGGTCGTTATCGGCCTGTTCGGCGTCCGGGGTCGGCGGGCCACCAGTATGGTCGTCCATCACCCACAGGATGCTCAACGCCGGCACGCTTCCCATGGCAACGTCATTTCTGAAATCCTGCCACCACACATCCACGCGGAATTGGTCCGGGATGCCCAGATCGAACTGCGGGAAGTTCGTGATCAGGTGCTGATAGACGGCCGGGACAGAGGACTCGGCGTGAATCGTGTTCTGAAATTTCAGCGTCTTCTCTTTCCCACCCTCGAAGGCCAGCGCGTCGTTATAGAACTGGAGCCAGGTCGGCTCGCAGGTCGTTCCGCTCGAGCAGGTTCCGGCGGGCGGCGTGAACGTGTCGTTTTCCACGTATTCGCCGTAGATCTTCACCGGCAGGCCGGCAGCCGCCGCTTCCGAGAAGAGAAAGCCCTTGTTCTGATAGGCCAGCGCATCGCCCGCGTTACCGCCCGGATAGCTGCGCACCCAGTCAGGCGACTGAATGTCATCCGCGTACGGCGCCATGCCTTCCGTGATCCACTGATGCCCGTCGGCCGACTGGCGGCTCGGGTCGTAGAAATTGTCTAAGAGCGGGAAGCGCTTCACCAAAGCATGCGCATTCGGCGTGTCCTTGCCGCCGAACACGGCCAACGATGGCTCGCCATTGCCGGCGGCCACGTCGCCCAGAACTTGATCATAGGTGCGGTTTTCACGAATAATCAGGAACACGTGCTGGATCAGCGACGGGTCGCCGATCTTGGCCGGAATTGCCACTGGCGTGGCATCCGATGTCCCACCCCCGGCAGTCTTGATATTTTGCGCCAGATCCCAATGGTTGTTCTCGAAAACCTGCTTCGTCATTGTCTCCAGCTTCCCGGCACCCGGCACCGGCACGATGCTGACGGTGCCATTGTCCTGGTGGGTGTTGTAGCCGGTGACGTGGTAATCGGTCTCGAAAGAATAACGTGTGCCGATGCCCTTGTCGTTGGCGACGATGATTACGTCATCGGCAGCGTCAAACACCACCGAACTAGGCGCATAGGCAACCGGGATCATCCCCATCATCGGATTCTTCACGCCGGGCTTGAGGTTGACCACCGCAATTGCGTTGGCGTTATAAAGGGCGACGTAGGCAGTGCCCGTCTTCGCATCCACAGCGATCGAGTTCGGTGCGGCGCCATAGGCCGCTTGATCGTCGCCTGGCACCGCGATAGGTAGCGCCAGGTCGATCGTCCGCACCACCTCGTTGATACGCGTGTCGATGACCGAGATGGTGTCGCTATAGGTATTGGCAACCAACAGGTACCCTCCGTAAAATGCCATCCCGGTCGGGTGCAGACCGGTCGGAATAGTATGGGTGACCTTCATGGAGGCCAGATCAACCGCCGAAACGGTACCGGTAATCGCGGCCCCAACAAACGGGTCGGCGACGATTTCAGTACCTGCGGAGTTTATCTGGAAGTCCGCTTCCGTAGCGTGCCGGCCGCCCTCGTTGCTCACGTAGGCGGTCTTTTGGTCGTAGCTGATCACGACGCTATGCGGCGCGTTGCCGACGCGGATCTGCTCACCCTGCTTGGGCGGGGTCGCGGTCAGCTCGATCTTAGTGAGCGTATCGTTCTGGTTTAGCAGTGCGTAGGCGCTTTTGCCGTCCCTTGAGATCGCAATTCCGCCCGGATAAGAAGTGCTCGGACTATAGAATGAACCGCACGGATTGCCGTAAGAGGCCGGAGGGCTGTTCGGAAAGCAGGCGATGAAGGAATTGTTCGGCGGCACGCTGACCTGCGCGTCGTCTTCCAGCAATCCCTCGCTATTCACCTTCGCGATGGTGACGTGGCTACTGTCCTGGCTGAACACCAGGTACTTGCCGTCCGCCGAATAGCTGATGCCGCTATAGCTGCCGCTCGAATCCGCTCCCAACGTGATGTAGTTCTGCAGCACCACGCCGTCCTGCGTGTCGATCACCTCCACCGCCTCCGACGCGCCCATGGTTAGGACGGCGGCGGTGTGACTGTGGGTATTGGGATTCAAGGCGACGGCCTTCGCGCGGACGCGGATCCCCAGGTCCACTTGCGTGCCGGCCGGCGTAATGACTTGGCCACTGCTGACCACCCACGAGCCGTTCGTCTGCGGACCGGCTTGATAGGTGGGGTACGGCACCGACTGTGCACCCGTAAATGCCGGAACGCTCAGCCCTGTCGCCAGCAGCCCGGCGAGCGGACGCAGACGGCTTACTCGAGATTTACTTTGGGATTTATCTCGAGACTTTTTTCTGGATTTCTTTTCGAACATTGGTTCTCCACACATTGGATTTTTTCTCGACAGCCCGGAATCGGCTCTCCAACCTCGGGATGGAATACAAGTACACCCCACATATCAGAGGACTTAATGTATACCGACTGTCTGCGACGGGCTTGTGAAGATTAAATGAACTTTCCGTTACCGGGCGTCTGGTTGCAGCCCGTCATCGACCAGCGCGCGCAGGGGTCCCAGCCAGGGTTCGTAGCGCCGCCAGCGCGCCACGGAGGTGCGATAGATCGGCTGCCGGGTCTGCCACTTGCTGGGCGTCTTCACTGCCCGCGGATTGTCTTCGGGTCGTAGGCAGGCATCGTGCCAAGCCAGGCCGCTGGCCGCGATGATCCGCCGGATCACGGGCTCGGGCGCGCGCGTCAGCTCTTCGTAATCGACCTCGATGAACCGATCCGCCGGCAGCACGCTCCGCCAATGCTGCATGAGCCGCTCGTAACCGCGGAAATACCCCACCAGTTCCTCGCCCCCGGTCGGAAACGCCAGGCCCGGATGGAAATGAGTTTGATGGATCGACAGCGCCGTGTCCACTGCGGCGCGGCGGCAATGGATGATGAGGGCGTGCGGGAATGCCACGTGGATCAACCCGGCCCAGAGGAAGTTGAACGGCATCTTGTCGGTGACGCGCGCCGCCTTCGGAGCAATCGCGCGCAGCACGCCCAGATAGTCTGCCGACGCGGCAGCAAGGAACGCCTTCTCGTTCCCGGCCGCGCCAGCGTGCCACGCCGCCCCACGCTCATTCCAGAACTGCAACTCGCCCCCAGCTCCGGCCTGGGGATGCATGGAGACGATCTGCTCCACTAGAGTCGTGCCCGACCGCGGCATGCCGACGATCAGCACCGGCCTCGCATCCGGGCTGCCGACTTCGGCACGCGCGATCCATTCGGGCGTGCAGCGGGCAATCAAGCGGTCGATCGCGTTCGAAAACGCGGCCAAGTCGAATGACCCGCAGGTACGCCGCACCGCGTCTGCAGCGTCAAAATGTTCCATCGCCAACGCATAATCGCCCAAATCTTCCGCCGCCTTGCCAATTGCCAGGTGAAGCCGCAGCCGTTGCGCCGCTTCCAGACCCGGCGTCTCCACGGCGGCTTCCATTCGGGGAAGCAGGCCTTCGTCATGAATCGTCACCGGGCGGCACCGGACCAGATCGTAGTAGCTTCCGGCCAGCAGCGGCGCCATCGCGATCGCACTTTCAAAGCATTCGCGCGCCTCATTGAAACGGCCGTACTCGGCCAGCAGGTTGCCCAGCAGATCATGCGCCATGGCGTTACCCGCATCCAGCGCCAGGATGTGCCGCAGCACCTTCTCGGCTTCCTGATTACGTTCCTCAATCAGCAGCGCCCGCGCTTTGCCCAGGCGGCCGAAGCTGGTTGTACCGCCGGTCGCCGCGGCGCGCCGGAAACAGCCGATCGCCTCATCGCGGTGGCCCAGTTCAAAGACCAGCGCGCCGGCGCGGAACCACGCCTCAGTCAGCGACGGGACCAGTTCCGTGGCGCGGTCGTACGCGACAATTGCCGCTTGAATATCGCCCAGCTTCTCTAACGCAATTCCCAGTCGAAAATAAGCATCGGTGTAGCGCGGGTTGCTGGCAACCGCCTGCTGAAATGCCGCGACGGCATCCGCTATGCGGCCCACTTCCAGGCAGGCCAGGCCGAGATCGTGCTGGATGATCGCATTCGACGGCTCCAGAAGCGCTGCATCCGATAACGGAGCGATCGCATCCGCCGGCCGCCCCGCCTTGAGCAAGTCAGTGGCCTGTGCAAGTAAAGGCGCTACCTGCTTCGAGTCAACTGAGTTTGGAGACTGGGGCATGCTCCAGCCTAGCCTCCCCTAGAACACGATCTTCGCCGAAAGCTGCAGTTCGCGAGGCGTACCACGTCCGCTGGCGTAGTTGCTGATAGTCGATGTGATGGTCCCGAAGTTCAAAGCCGAAATGTCCGCATTAGGCGCGCCGTATTGTGCGCGATTGAGGACGTTGAACAGATCCGCGCGGAAACGCAGATTCAGCTTCTCCGTTATGCTTATAAACTTCGAAAGCCCCATGTCGATCTGCGCAATTCCAGGCGCTCGGAAAGCGTTGCGTCCCAAATTTCCGAAGGTCTGGCTGGCGGGCACAGCGAAAGCGCTTGCATTGATCCACTGATTCGGGTTCGAGCCGCCGGCCGGGGTCAACGGCACACCATAGACGTAGTTAGGACGTTCTTCCCCACTGATGCTGAAGAGTCCGGGGACAGCCGAGTTCGAACGGTCCACCGTTATGTTCACCGGCAGACCGGTTTGCGCCGTGGCGATAGCGCTCACTTCCCAGTTGCCCCAAATCCTGTTCTTGAAGGGCAGCGTGTAAACCGCGGATAAGTTGAAGACATGCCGGATATCATCGTCGCTACTGGCCTTATCGCAAGCGCGGCAAAAAGAGTCTTGGGGCGTGTCGGATTCCCCGCCCCCGATGCTTCCGTCGTTAATGGAATGCGACCACATGTAATTCGCGCTCAGCAGGAATCCGTTCGTGAAAGTGCGCCGAACGTTTGCCTGCAGCGCTTCGAAGGTACTGTTGCCTACGTCGCCACGCCATGAAACCGCGCCGAATGCTGGATACGGAACCAGATTCTGCGGCGGCACTGCCAGGTTGACGTAAGTGGTGGTCAGAACGTCAGTGCCTTTGTTGCCGAAATAGCTCACAGCGCCAACCAGGTTGAACGGGAGTGTCTGCTGCACGGAAGCGATCCAGGAAGCGACGTAGTCGTCCTTGCGCTTGCGATCGAGATCGCGAGGCGAAACGACGCCCAACCCACCCGCCTCCGCATAGGCCAGATACGGCGTCAGCGGATACGACAAACGAGCGTACAGAGGATTCGCGCTGTTGAACGAGTACGCCTGGACAGTGTTTGAGATAGGCAGGTTCTGATCGTCCAACTGGCCATCGGTATGGTAAATGCCGCCGCCCGCGCGAAGCACGGTCCCACCACGAGACCAGGCGAGACCCGCGCGTGGGTCGACGTCGTCATAACGCGGATGGAAGTAGGAGTCGGTCTTCGGGCAAAAGCCGCCGCACGTGCCGAAGTCAAAGGGAACCGCCTGATCGTTCACCGCATGCAACGCATTGAAAACGTTGTAGCGGACCCCGACGTTGACGGTGAAGTTCTCAGTCACCTTCCACTCGTCTTCGGCGTACGCCCAGTATTCGGTTTTCCGCTGGCGCACCAGCGGCAGCAAAGCCGTGTACGAAGCACTGTTCACGTCGTTGTTGAGGAAATTTGCGATCGAGGTGTAGCTCAGTGTGCCTTTCGCGGAAGAGCCCTGATTCAAGAAATCGCGCTTCGCTTCAAACCCGAACTTCAAAGTGTGCTTACCCTTTGACCAGGACCAGTCGTCAAGCACGCTGATGGTCTTCGACGGGTTATCCGATGTGGTTTGACCGGCGAAGGAACTGAACCCCGAAATACTGAACGTATATGGCAGCGGCGACGCGGTGCCACTGTGATAGAAGTTCTGGTTGATTCCGAACTTAAACTCGCTGACCAGGGTGGGGTTCCAAACCTGCAGCAACTCAAAGACGCCGCTATTCGCTTTGGTGTCGTAGAGAGTCAGAGCGGTCAGATTGCCGGTTGGCGTGGTCTCGAACGCCTGGTCCGAATTGAAGCGGAAAAACGCCGTGGTCTTGTCCGAGTATCGATAGTCGAGCCGGATCATGCCCGAATCTTCGTTGTCGATCTGCCGGCCGGGAGCGTTGTAAGTCCAGACGTTGGGCTTCGCAGTAGGTGACGTGCCCGCAGGGAAAGCCTGCAGAATCGGCCTCAAAGCGGGAGCTGCCGCTTCGGCCTCGGCGATAAAACCGGGGCTCGGAACTAATCCGATTTGCGTGCCGTCCAGCCGCTGCCGCAAGCCTTCATAGTTAGCGTAGAAGAAGAGCTTGTTGCGTTTGATGGGACCGCCCAGCCCAGCCCCAAATTGATTCAGCAGGAACGGATTCGGTGTGGGCCCATTGAATGGCGTGCGCGCCTCCAGCGCGTTATTGCGGAAATAATCGAAAAGGTCGCCATGAAAGGCATTCGTTCCGGAAGGCGAAACGACTGCGACTTGTCCGCCAGCGGTGCCTCCTTCGACATCGGCGCCGAACGTCTGGCTTTTTACATCGAACTCGGCAATGGAGTCCAGCGGAATGGTGAGGCGAACATATTCACGCTGCATCTGGTTGAAGACGGCGGTCGCGTCCACGCCATCCAACGTAAGATTGTTGTCATCCAACCCGTGCCCGGCGAATCGGATCGTGCGCTGATCACCGGCGCCGTTGTCTATTGCGCCCGGCACTAATGAGGTAAGCGTCGACCAATTTCGGCCGTTGATGGGCAATTCGTCCACTTGCTTGTCTTCCACCGAGCCGCCCAGGGTGACGTCCACCTTATCCAATTGGACCAGCGACTCGCTGACGGTGGTCACTTCCTTCTTGCCCGCAAGCTGCAGAGTGACGTTCAGCGTTCCAGTGTGTCCAACCATTTGACGAACCTTATTGGCTTCAAGTGTGGAAAAGCCCGCGCCTGAAAATTCAATGGTGAAAACACCGGGCGGCAGGTCGGCCAGCTGATAACTGCCTTGCGATGTGGTGTGCGTCTCGCGCTTCAGCCCTGTTGCGTCGTCTACCGCGAGCACTTTGACGCCTGCGATTCGATTACCCTGTGGGTCCGTGACCGTACCAGTTAAGAAGGTTTGCTCAGTCTGCGCCTGTAAGCACAAACCTAGCGCAAGCCCGCAGAAAACCGCCGCAGTTTTCCGCAAAATCGTTGGCACCATGTGTCACCTCTCGTGCAGCGTACATTGCGATTGCAACAGGATTGTTACAACGCTGGTAGCAAGCGATTACACCACCGCCAACTTGCACCCCAACGCTACCCCATTTGATCTAACTCTTGTGATGGGCTTTAGGAATGGATTGTGCAGATATGTATATAGGACTGAGTTCTGGCGCGGCATCGTAAAGAGAGTGGCTATATAACCGGAGTCAACCGCACCGAGGGTCCAGACCCGCCTGAAACCTTGCTACCGCGCGATCGCGCCACGCTTGATTTGGAAGCCAGGGCGACGCGCAGGGCAGAAGCGTGGACCTGAATCTGGATTCGCACAGCCGGATAGCCCTGATGTTCGCCAATGTGAGGAAGGATTTGGGCGAGACGTTAACCACTGAAGGTGATTTTCGGGTGTGGATTGTGTCGATTGAAAAAGCGCAGGGTGGGCACTCGGTTTTCCAATTTTCGCAAAAACGGTGACAAACGGAAAGGGAGTTAACGCCTGAATGCCTTGTCTCCGCTCCTGCGCTAAAATTCGAGTGTCGCCGGCGTAGCTCAGGTGGTTAGAGCGACGGTCTCATAATCCGTAGGTCGCAGGTTCGACTCCTGCCGCCGGCACCAAAGCTCTCTCTGTCAGTAACTGGACGGCTGTTTTGTCATGAAACGGGTACTGCGGGTCAGCTTGCTGCGAGATCATATATTGTGATCCGCTCACTCCCATTCCTGGCTATCGCGTTCTTCGCCCCCTTGCTGCTGGCACAGGAACCGGCAGCCGACAAGGGTGAACAGCACGAGTTCATCATCGCGAATTTCCAGACAGAAAGCGGAGTGACGCTGCCGCAAGCGCGTATCGTCTACGGCACGTTCGGTCGTCTTAACGAGGCGCGTGACAACGCCGTTCTCCTCCCCTCTCACTATATGGCCAATTTCCATGGCTACGGTTTCGTCACCGGGCCGGGGAAATGTCTCGACACCTCGAAGTTGTTTCTGGTCGCGACGGAGTTATTCGGCAATGGCCGCTCGTCTTCGCCTAGCAATACGCCCGAGCCTTTTCACGGCCCGCGTTTTCCGCTCGTCACCATCCGCGACAATGTTCGCGCCGTCCACTCCCTGCTGACTGATGAATTGCACATCACTCACCTCAAAGCAATCATCGGCTTTTCTATGGGAGCGCAACAGGCCTTTCAGTGGGCAGTAAGTTATCCGGATTTTTCCGATAAAATCGTCGCCACCTCCGGCACAGCCAAGACCTACGGACACGGCATCGTTCGGCTCGAAGGTCAAATCGCTGCCATCGCCACCGACGAAGCGTTCAAAGGCGGCGACTACACCGCGGAGCCCGAAAAGGGTATCGGTGCTTGCGGGCTTGTCTGGGCCGCCTGGCTGTACTCGCAGGAGTGGTGGCGCCGCGAACTGTGGCGCACGAACTCGCCTCCCGGCACAACCTTCGAGCAGGTGCTTGACAAGTACCGCACCGGATTCTTCCATGGGGCGGATGCTAATAATCTGATTCTGCAGATGCGCACCTGGGAACATCACAACGTCGGCGTCACTCCTGGCTTCGATGGCGATGTGGAACGCGCCTTGCGCTCCATCAAAGTTCCCTTCCTATATATGCCGTCTGAAACCGATCTTTATTTCCCGCTCGAAGACGCGCGCTACGAAGCGCCTTTCATCCCGCACGGAATTCTTCTGCCCATCCCTTCGCTGTGGGGCCATCCCGCCGGCGCCGGCGCCGATCCCGCGGACCTCAAATTCTTGAACGATCACATCGGCCGTTTTCTCGCCGAAGGCCGTCCCTAACATGACTCGCCGAGATGTTCTGAGCGCGCTAGCGGCCGCCCCATTACTAATCGCCGCCCAGCCCAAGAATAAAATCCTAAAGCGATTCGCCTGCAACTCGTGGCCGTTTCGCGCCTACTTCGATACGCCGCAGATGCATCACTACCGCGACGCGCAACTGCCGCTCCTCACGCAGGACACGTTCCCTGCATTTCTCGCCGACCATTTCGGCATTCACAATGTCGAATTTCTTCCCCAGCATTTCGCCGACACCGAGCCTGCCACTGTTCAAAAGGTTAAAGCTGCTCTCAAGAAAGCGAAATCCAGCTGCTGCAATCTCATGGGCGTGGATCTCGCAGCCATCATCGACCAACCCGACCTATGGGCGAATGTTGCAACCGCTTTAGGATCTCCGAGCGTTACCGTAGCATTGACCGGCAAAGGCGCTGTTGATGCCCACGCAACAGCGCACAGTCTCAAGCCTGCGCTTGCCGTTCTTCATGAACAGGGTTTGCGCATGCTGTTCCACAACGACAACCTGAAGCGCGAATCCGCCGAAATTCTGACCTCGATCATTCAGCAACTCGGCCCCGATCGCACGGGCGCCTGCCCCGACTTCGGCAACTTCGCCCCCCAGTCTCCCGATTTCGCGCTGGCCCAGCTACGCATGCTCGCACCGTACGCGTCCAACATCTGCCACGCGAAAGACGGCATCGCGGAACAGGGCTCCTTTTATCCCGACGATTTCGGCGCGTCGATGCAAGCCATGCGTGACGCCGCCTTCCACGGCCTTTACTCACTCGAATTCGAGGGCCTCGGCGATCCAATAGAAGGCGTGCGCAAGCTGTTGAACATCACAGAGCAGTTCTTGGGCTGAAGGTCAAGGCCATTTGATCTGGTCGAAAATTTCCCGAAGCCGTTTGGCTTTTTCCGGATTGATCATCTCTACAAAGGCTACTCGTCCTTCCAGGTGTGAGCGGTAATTGGAATGCTTCACGCGGTTCTGTGTTTCGGGACCTGAGCGAGCGCAGTTGGTGAGGGTCGCTTTGAGCCGATCAAAATCGGCACGGATCACATTCACGCGCTGATTAACAACGAGACCCACCAAATGCTGGCGCACTCCCTGGCGCATGATGCGCGTCTTTCTATGTTGGATAGAAAAGCCCTCATCCATCGCAACTGCGGCAGCATAGGTGAGGAACCTATCTGCTCGAGCAGCAAACGTTTTGTCGCCAGAGAACGCAAGATCGTCCGCGTAGCGCGAGTACACGGCGCCGGCCGATTTTGCAAGATTAGTGAGACGGCAGTCCATGCGATACGCACAGACGTTGGCGAGTGATGGCGAAGTAGGCGCTCCTTGGAACGCGTGCGCCTCCGATACTGGGGAAGAAATCCCGGAGATCCAGGCGCGTCACCATGTCACGCCCGGCATGGGGGCTTGCGCATGTTTGGATGGAACGGCCTTTCACGAAGCCATGCACAGCCGGATGGGGTGGTTTTTTTTCAAGAATGTTAGCGAGAATCTGGCGTTGCAGCTCTTTCAATCGCGCTTTCGGCGCTTCGATCAGGCGAATGCTACCCGGTTTCTTTGTCAACGCTCGATAGTAATAATGACGAAAGCACTCGCGATCATTTTTATAGCCGAGGCCCTTCAGATCTGCAAACCAGTCAAGTTCCGCAGGTTGCGTCTCACCTTGCGTGAGCTGTTCTGCGTGGAGCGCAGTGTTCGCTCATGCGACGAAATCTGAGCCATTCACGATTCCCTGGGGTAACCCCAGAGAGGCTAAAAGGGACTGTGTCCTGTCTAGCCGAGCTTGGAGCACTCCGCCGTCACAGCATGATAACAGCCGGCTGCTGGACAAAGAGCATTGACGTTGTCCTAAATTGAAGGTGTGACGGCGGCGGAGGCATACGAGTTGACAACGCAAGGCGGCGCGACGGATTTTTCGCTCCTGATCGAGGTCTGCCAATCTGTTGGCCCATACTGTTTAATCGGTGGGCTGGCGGTAAATTGTTACGTCGAGCCAGTCTATACACTGGATGCCGAGTTGGTAACGACCCCAATGAATGACTCCCGCGTAAATGCCCGATTCGAGCGGGTACGCTCGACCAGCGACCTGCGGATGCAGTTCACGACGGATGAGCGATATCAGCCGTTCTTGGATCGCGCGATCGAAGCTGAAGTTTTGGGCGTTCAGGTGCGGGTTGCTTCGCTCGCCGATGTTACGCAGGGAAAGCTTTGGGCGTACAGCGATCCTCAGCACCGTTTAAGTAAGCGCAAGAAAGATGAACTGGATCTGATTCGGCTGGCTGAATCCTATCCGGAACTGATCGCACTTTACCCTGCCGAGTTAGCCAGCCAAATCGAACCCTGAGCTTCGCAGCCGGTTCTCTAAAATTCGCTCTTCATCAAAATCTTTGAGCCTTAGTTCCTCGGGCGACGTGTTTTCGAGTGCCTTCCGCGGAATGAGACCGATCAACTCGCTCTCTTCAATTTCGACATTGGCTTCCGCGGCGAGGCGGGCGATTTCGGCATAGACGATTCGCGGGGGCGTCTGCTCTAAGTCGGTAAGGTTCATCGACACTTGCACCAAACCGCGCGATTGAAGCGGCAAGCCAAGCGCTTTGACACCGGGAAATCCTCCGCTGCTCGCCCGAATGCGCCGTGCGATCGATTTCGCAATCACGATGTTGGTGCTTTTAAGAACCACATTAAACGCGATCAGGAGTTTGCGGGCACCCGCAATGACCGCGCCCGCCGTGGGATGAAGCGCCGGACCGCCGAGATCGGGACGCTTGTTGACCGCTTCTTCGCCGCGCCTGCGTAGCGCCTCGAATTCGCCGCGGCGAACGTCTTCCAGCTTTACCCGGCTGGCATGCAGGGCAGCCGCTTCGTAGAAATAGACCGGAATCCGCAGCTCCTGCCAGATACGCTGTCCCGCTTCATGCGCGATTTCAGCGCACTGCGCCAGAGTCGCGCCCGCGAGCGGTACGAACGGCAGCACATCCAGAGCCCCCAGACGCGGATGAACTCCGGTGTGGCGATTGAGGTCAATGCGCTCAGCGGCCACGCGAGCGGCACGAACGGCGCTCTCCACCACCGATTCGGTGGTCCCCGCGAATGTGATCACGCTGCGGTTGTGATCCGCATCGCTGGTGCGATGCAATACTGCGGATCCCGGCACGGAGTCGATAACCGAAACCAGCGCGTCGATAGAGCTTTCATCGCGTCCTTCCGAAAAATTGGGCACGCACTCGATCAGAGGAGCGGTCACTTCGCCATCGCCTTCCATCGCGTCCGGTTTAACACAACGTTCCCGTCGCGGATGGCCATATCGACATGATTCACTCCGAACTGACCAGCGATGTCGCGATAATCGGATGCATTCAGCAGCAGCACATCGGCTCGCTTACCAACTTCTATACTTCCGGTGACGTCGCCTCGACCGGCGGCGTAAGCGGAATTAATTGTGGCGGCCGAGAAAGCTTCTTCGATGGTAAGGCCCAGACGCACCACCGCCAGAGCAATAGACATCTGCATGCTGAAACTCGCCGCCGATCCTGAGTCATAACCGCTTGACAATGCGATGGCTGCGCCCGAATCTACCAATTCGCGCCCGATGCTGGAGGTCGGCCCTTCAAAAACTTCTTTCCCGACGCCGAGAACCGCGATGGCCGTACTAGCTGCCAGAACAGCAGTTTCCTTGGCTGTCAAATATATCGGAGCCGGGCAGTACACCGCCGTGGGACGGAACTGTTGCAGACAGCGCAAGAGCTCCTCGGCCAGACCGCCGCGCCAGCACAGCTTGATACCGATGCCGGAATTGACCAAAGCTGAATGCAACTGCAGATCGGTTGAGTGCCCCGATTCGCCGTTGAACTCGACGGACCGTATCAGCCTCTTACGATTCAAGATGACGAGAGAGCTGAGGAGGGCGTCACATTCGGGCCCTGCCGTGTTACCCACGTGCCAGGTGCGGACCGCACAAATAGGATTGTCGCCGATTTCGGAGAGCTTCCGGAGCAACGGAACGTCGAGCGCGCGTTGAAATTCACCACCCCAGGCCTTTATGTCGGCTGTCAGCGTGCCGTGTTGAAGGCACGATCGAAGCAGCCCGAGACTGGTGTCGCAGAAATCAACCACGCTCTTCCGCTTACGGAATCGGCTGTTGTCACCGGTCTCCGAACAACCCAGATTGAGGTGCAGGCTCGCGTCGACAAAGCCGGGGACGATGATGCGTCCATCGGCAGGGATCTCGATTGCGGTGCGAGCTTCCTTCAGATTCTCGATACGCCGTGCCGAGCCCACTTCCGCGATGACTCCATCGCGAATGAGGACTGCACCATCTTCAATAATTCCGAGTTCACTGAGCGCGGCGCCACCACGTGCGCACCGGGGCCCTTGCAAAGTTAACACCTGCTTGGCCCCTCGCAGGAAAAGGAGTTGTGGCAAAAAAGCGGAGCGGCATCTGGGGAGAGATGCCTTTGCTCTTAAGTATTGCTCAATGCCCGTGAGAAGAAGGAAAAGTCCAGGAAGAAGGAATAAACCAGCACCAGGAGCGCGACGCCCGCAAGCACCTTCCACACCATTTCTTTGGGCGCGTTTCGAACGCCCGGGAGACCGCCCACAGCGCCGATAATGAATCCGCCCAGCAGGCCGCCCAGATGTGCCGCCAGGCTGATGCCCGGTGCAAGGCTCAGCACGAGTCCGATTACCAGCCACTGCGCATAATGAGCGCGTACGGCCTGAACCAGCGGGTTCGCCCGTTCGCGCAACCCCATCGCGAGCATGATTCCAAACATCCCGAATGCGGCTGCGGATGCGCCCAGAGCGGGCGTGCCTACCCGGTACGCGAAGTAGAAACCCAGGAACGTGGAAACCACATAGGCCACGACAAAACGCGCCGTGCCGTAGAACTGCTCCACTTCCGTGACCAGGATGAACAGCGACCACGAATTCATCGCAATGTGCAGCAGACCGCCATGCAGAAATCCGGCCGTAATGAGGCGCCACCATTGACCTTGATTTACCAACTGGGGAAATTCGCTGCCGAGCAAGAACGCTGCTCGCGGATCGATGTCCATAAGTGATGTTCGGCCGAAACGCGACGTGAGGATCACTTCCGCTAAATAGAACGCGACGTTAATGACCAGGACGATGACGCTGGTGATATTGGCGCGCGGCAGAAACGAAGCTGCCAGCGCGCTGCCGCGAAGATCAATGGCACGCGGGCCCAATTGAGCGCCGCAGTATGGACAAACACGATCGTTGATGGTAATGAAGGCCCGGCAATTCGGGCACATGCGGCGCTTTTCCACGGCTTCATTGTAGCGGTGAACGCACGTTTGCCCTGTTAAAATCGAAAGCTTACATGGGCAAAACTGAGGGTGAACACCGCGCGGACCTCATTCGAATCTGCCGCCTCATTTATGAGAAGGGTTGGGTGGCAATGAACGACGGCAATGTGAGCATCCGGCTGGATGATGATCGCGTCCTTTGCACGCCCACCGCGGTCAGTAAAGGGTTCGTCGAACCGGAAGACATCATCGTGTGCGACATGCAGGGTAATAAGGTGTGCGGAACGCGCGAACGAACCAGCGAGATAGCGATGCACTACACCATCTACTCCATGCGTCCGGATGTTCGTTCGGTGGTGCATGCGCATCCGCCGATCGCAACCGGCTTTGCGACTGCGGGACGCGCGCTTGATAAGGCGCTACTGCCGGAAGTCGTCATTCAGTTAGGCGCCGTGCCGCTGGCTGCCTACGGTCTGCCGGGCACCTCGGCGCTGAGCGAAGGCATGCTCCCATGGATTCCGCGGTATGACGCTCTGCTGCTCGAAAACCACGGGTGTACCGCTTATGGGAGCGATGTCTGGGAAGCTTTCTTCCGCATGGAAATGGTGGAGCATTTCGCCCGCATCACTTTCGTAGCGGAGATGCTGGGTGGCGCTCGGCCTCTGCCGCGAGAAGAAGTCGAAAAGCTATTTGCCGCGCGGGCGCGATACAACGTGCGATCACACGCCCCAATGGACGCCGGTATGCCTTTGGTAGCGGAGGATTTATATGATAATCAGCCGGGCTGAAGGGGTAGACGGACCCTCGATTCATAATCATTTCTTATACAAACATTCTCTTGCATAAAAACCGCTTCTGGGCTAACGTGGTTTTATTCGAGCTGTGCAGAGCGCCCAACCAGGGTTTCTGTGCGGTTCGTCGAAAAGTTTTGGGCCTTCGGAGCGCGGGTAACCACTCGCCGGAGGCCCTGACAAATTCTTCCGATGTCATCCAATCTACTTTCCGGCGCCAAGATTCTTCTCAACTGCTTGCAGAGTGAGAACGTAGACTGCATCTTCGGTTATCCGGGCGGCGTGACGCTGCCGCTCTACGATGCCCTTTACGATCACCCGATCCGGCACATTCTGGTTCGACATGAACAGAATGCTGCATTTGCGGCGCAAGGCTTCGCGCGCGCCACTGGAAAAGTGGGCGTGTGCTGCGCCACTTCCGGCCCGGGCGCAACGAACCTGGTGACTGGCTTGGTGGACGCGATGATGGATTCCATTCCGCTGGTCGCGCTCACAGGACAAGTTTCGACCAAGCTGATGGGCAGCGATGCTTTTCAGGAAGCGGACACCTTCGGCATCACTCGTTCGGCTACCAAACACAATTTCTTAGTCAAGAACATTGCCGATCTGCCGCAGGTGATTCACGAAGCGTTCTACATTGCGGCGTCCGGACGGCCCGGGCCAGTGCTGGTGGACGTGACGAAAGACGTCTTTCAAAGCCAGTCGCACTACACGCCGGTAACTGAGATTCATCTACCCGGCTACAAAGTTTTCAGCGAAGGACATCCCGGACAAATTCGGCGCGCGGCGCAGATGATTTGGGAAGCGGAACAGCCGTTCGTTTATGCGGGTGGTGGCGTGGTTGCGGCGAACGCCGGCAAGGAGCTTCGTAGCTTTGTGGAAGCTCTGGACGCGCCTGCTGTGTGCACGCTCATGGGATTGGGCGCGCTGCCCGCGGAGCATCCGAATTTCATCAGCATGCCTGGCATGCACGGCAGTTACGCCGCCAATATGGGGATGTCGCATACCGACCTGATCATCGCGCTCGGTGTACGTTTTGACGATCGCGTCACGGGCCGGCTGGCGGCCTTTGCACCGCACGCGAAAGTGATTCATGTCGATATCGACCCGGCTGAAATCGGTAAAAATCGCTTGGCCGATCTACCCATCGTCGGCGATCTGAGACGCATCTTGCCGAAGCTGGAAGCCGAAGTTCGTGCACTTGCGGTGGAGATGCGCGCGCGCAACTCGGCAAAGCGGCAGGCGTGGTGGAAGCAGATACGCGAATGGAAAGAAGAGCATCCGCTAAAGCCGGAGATTTCGGAGACGGAGATCAAGCCGCAGCATTTGATGGCTGAGATTGACCGCTTGTCCGGTGGCCAGGCAATTGTCGCCAGCGATGTCGGCCAGCATCAAATGTGGGCTGCGCAGTTGATTCGCTTCAACGAGCCGCGGCTTTGGATCAACTCTGGCGGTTTGGGATCCATGGGATTCGGATTGCCCGCGGCCATCGGCGCGCAGTTTGCTTGTCCCGACAAACTGGTATTTGCGCTTGTCGGAGACGGCGGCTTCCAGATGTCGATTCCCGAACTCGCGACCATAGCGAACCATTCGCTGCCCGTAAAAATCGTCGTGATGAACAACGGATACCTGGGGATGGTGCGGCAGTGGCAGGAGCTTTTCTACAACAATCGGCTCAGCCAGGTAGCGCTTACGTCTTTCCCGGATGTGGAGAAACTGGCCGGCGCTTACGGGTTTACCGGGCGGACGGTTGAAGACGTTTCCGACATGCCGCGGGCACTGGAAGAAGCAGTGCGCACCCCGGGGCCATACCTGTTGAACGTAAAAGTATCGCCGCTGGAGAATGTTTTTCCGATGGTCCCCGCCGGTGGTGCAATCAACGAAATGGTGTTGCGTCCGCCGCAACCGGTGGAAGTGTAGCCACGCCATGCAACAGATCATTTCGCTGCTGATGGAGAATAAGCCGGGTGCGCTCATGCGCGTCACCGGACTTCTGAGCCAGCGCGGCTACAACATCGAGAGTCTCACTGTAGCCCGCACGCTCGATCCCACGCTTTCGCGCATGACCATCACGGTGGATGTGGAAGCGCCTACTCGCGCTCAGGTGATCAAGCAGATGAATAAGCTGATCAATGTGCTGCAAGCCACCGATGTGACGGATGGGCCATCCGTGAACCGCGAATTGGTTCTGATTCGCGTACGCACCACCCAAGCCACGCGGACTCCGGTTCTGAAGGAAGCGGAGATATTTCAAGCGCGTGTCGTGGATTCGACTGTAGAGGGCTTTGCGCTCGAAGTGACCGGTGACCCGGAGAAACTCGACGAGTTTATCGACGTGATGAAAAGTTACGGCGAAATAGAAGTGACTCGCTCGGGCATTCTCTCCATGTCGCTCGATAACAAGAAGCTGCGCCTTTCGGCGCCGGTTCCAGTCGGCGCTGCACAGGAAGAAGTTTTGGAACCAGCGGGCTAGAACCGCCCGCATCACGATTTAAGGACGAAAATGCCAAGAAGGTTTTATGAGCAGGACGGTAGTCTTGCGCCGCTAGAGAACAAAACTGTCGCGATCATCGGGTACGGCAGTCAGGGTCATGCGCACGCGTTGAATCTGCGCGATTCGGGCGTAGAAGTTGTCGTCGGCCTGCATACCGGAAGCAAGAGCGCGGCCAAAGCGCGCGCCGCCGGATTGCGCGTCGCGAGCGTGGCTGATGCGGCCAAACAGGGCGATATTGTGATGATCCTCATTCCGGATCATCTGCAAGGCGAAGTTTACCGGAAGGATATTGCGCCTCATCTCACAGCCGGCAAAACGCTGATGTTCGCGCACGGCTTCAACATTCATTTCAATGAGATCAAGCCTGCGGCGGATATAGATGTCTCGATGATTGCGCCGAAAGCGCCCGGGCATCGTGTGCGTGAGTTGTTCACCGAAGGCGTAGGCGTGCCTGCGCTGGTTGCCATCGCGCAGGATGCTTCGGGGATGGCGCTCGAGAATGCGCTTGCGTATGCGTATGCGTTGGGCTGCCTCAAAGCGGGCGTGATTGAAACCACCTTCAAGGAAGAAACGGAAAGCGATCTGTTCGGCGAGCAAGCGGTCCTTTGCGGTGGCGTGAGCGAACTGATTCGGGCTGGATTCGAAACTCTGACCGAAGCCGGCTACGCGCCGGAGATCGCGTACTTCGAATGCCTGCATGAGCTGAAGCTGATTGTCGATCTCATCTATGAAGGCGGCTTGGGTTACATGCGCTATTCGGTCTCGGATACCGCCGAGTATGGAGATTACACGCGCGGCCCGCGCATCATAACGGATGAAACGCGCCAGGAGATGAAGAAGATCCTGAGCGAAATTCAAAAAGGCGAGTTCGCGCGCGCGTGGCTGGACGAGAATCGGACCGGCAGACACAAGTTCCTCAAGATGCGCGAAGCGGCCAAGGATCAGCCGATTGAGAGAGTCGGCGCGGACCTGCGCTCGATGATGACGTTCTTGAAAAAGCGCAAAGAAGCCGGCGTCCCGGAAGAAGCGGCAGTAGGCGCGTAGCCCGGCAGCACGGCCTGCTACCGAATTCAAGGCCCGAAGCTCGTCACTGAATAAGCGCCTCAGGAACTGGGAGATGCTTGGACTACCTTATCCGGACGGCCATCCCGGGTTGGATCGATTCAATCTCCGAAATTGCTTTTGGTATTAAAGGCTCCAAGTCGGCCAGGCGGTTCGTTCGTCCGCAGAGGATGACAATTGCAAGTTTGCGGGTCGTCAGGTTCTGCTGGTCCGGAATACCCTGATCGACAGTAAGTAGAACATCGAAATCGGCGGCTTCGGCAGCATCGAGAAGTTGTCCGTTTTTCAACCCCGCAAGGTTGGCGTAATTCGCCGATTGACAGTCGTAATCCGGCAGCAGAAGGCGTAATCGCTCATCAATGCATTCGTCGAGCAGAATGCGCATCAAGCGCGAGTGAGCAGAAGTTGTTTGGCTTCTTCTAGTGCCTGCAATGCGAGAGCGCGGGAAACACTCGAAAAGCCTTCCAAGAAGTCTTCCACGGTTTCACCTCCTTCGAGATAGTCGAAGAGGGTCTGAACCGGCACGCGTGTGCCTCGGAACACAGGTACACCATGCATAGTTTCCGGATCTCGAGTGATCGCTGCGCTCACGATTTCATTCTCTCGCAAACGCCGTAACCGCGCCCTACATATTTATTTGCTGATCCGGATGCCTGGTGAGGTACCAGCACGGGCTGTCGCCCATGTGAGGAAAAAGCGAGTTAACGCACTGTTGGTCTGCGGAGTCGCCCACCATGAACTGGGTCTTCTGATCCTTCTGCGGCACGGCGTATAGAGGATGCACGGTGACGGTGCCGAAAGGCGTGTGGTTGGTTGCGACGCGAATGCGGAGCACCAAATAATCCAGGCCAAACACGACCACTGCCGCTAGGATTATCGTCCCAATAGCGCGCAGAAGAAATCTTCCGATAATCTGCTTGCCCGTGCGCGGATTGCGTATCAGGCCCTTGGCGTCAGCCATTCTGGATGAACGAAGCCATATCGGGCGAGTGCAGATGGATAATGCCGCGCCGCAAAGCAATTGTCACCGCGTGCGTGCGGTCACTAGCGCCGAGCTTGCTCAAGATACTCTGCACATGAGCCTTCACCGTTCCGGGCGCCGTACCCAAATCATCGGCTACTTCTTTGTTCCCGAAACCGCGAGCGACCAACGACAGCACTTCCACCTCACGCGCGGTCAGCGCGACTTCCGGAAAAAATCCGCTGAGGTGTTGCGAGACTTCCGTCGGGATGAACCGTTTGCCGGAGTGCACCACCCGGATAGCTCGCAGCACCTCCGAATGAACCATCTCTTTCAGCAGATAACCGCGGACGCCGGCTTCCAGAGCACGATAGATGTCCTGGTCGCCGTCATAGGAAGTGAGTACGATGATGCGGGCGTCCGGAAATTCAGTCCGAATTTCCAGCGTAGCTTCGACGCCGCTCTTGTCAGGCAGCCTCAGATCCATCAGCGTTACATCGGGACGATGCTCGCGAAAGAGGCGAACGGCCTCACCACCATTATTCGCTTCGGCCACGAGTGTAAAACCGGGCTCGGCCGACAAGATCGCGGCGATGCCTTTACGCACCAGCTCATGATCGTCAACAGTGAGCACTCGAATTGTCGATTCGTCAGCCATTCGTTCTATATGGTGTGATGTTCCACAGTAGCGCTCGCGTTACTTTCGGAACTGCTAACCTTTGTCAACGGCAATACAACCGTAATTTTCGTTCCCTCGCCCGGGGTACTCGAAAGTGTCAACTCGGCGCCGATTTCTTTCGCGCGCTCCCGCATACCTACTAGGCCGAAATGATTCAGCAGTTCAACGCCGTTCTCCGCGTGGAAGCCAATTCCATTGTCCTCGAAAGACAGGCGCAGTTGGCTCTTTTGGACAGCCAGACGAACCTGTAGAACGGTCGCCTCTGCATGCGCAACCGTGTTGGACGCAACCTCGCGGGCGATGCGCAGAAGCTGAAATTCGGTTTCGGGCAGCGCCTGCAAACCTAAAGGCTGAAGCTCGAGATCAAGCGAAACATCGCCGCCCTGCAGCCCTTCGCGGACAACCTGAGCAAGTTTTTCTGAGAAGCCCTGGCTCTGCGCCCCCTGAGTACGCAAGCCCCAAAGCGATTGCCGCGCCTCCTGCGAGCAAGCTGCCGCATCCTCAATGATGGCGGAGAGAAACTGCCTGTCTCGCGAATGAGGCATTCGCATCCATAACGCCTGGAGCTGCATGGTCACGCCGGAGAGTCCTTGCAGAAGGGTATCGTGCAACTCCCGTGCGATGCGCGAGCGTTCGGCGATTACAAGATCGAATCTCCGACGAAGATGCTCCATCCGCACGCGATAAATCGCGATAGCGGCCCCGATGAGGAGAATCGCCAGCAGCGGGAAGAACCAGGCGCGCTGATAGAGTTCGGGTTCCACCCGAAACTCGATGGCAGCGGGCGACGGGCTCAGATCCCCATTGGCGTTCCGGGCGTAGACCAAAAACTTAAATTGCTTGGGCGGAAGATTGGTGAAGAAAGCCTCTCTGCGCGAGCCGGCGTCTGTCCACTGCTTGTCGAAGCCGTCCAGCTTGTATTTGAAGGTCACCTTTTCCGGAGATACAAAGGACAGGCCGGCGTAGCGAATCTCCACGTTCTTTTGGTTCGGTTCCAGCTTCAGTGGGCCCGGCGCGCCAATGCGGGCGCCGTTCACCAGCACGGCCGTGATTTGCACCGGTGGCGGGACGCTGCTGCGGGTGAGATTCGCTGGATCGATCATGACTAAGCCATTCGTGGTTGAGAACCAGAGCCGTCCGTCGTGCGTGCGGCAAGCGGCCGGCTGCACGCCGGAGCGGCATTCGAAACGCAGTTGGCCAGTGCTAAAAGGCACGCTGGTGACCGACCGGGTTTTCGCGTCGGCGAAGGCGTCCAACCCCGATTGGCTGACGCGGAAAATGCCTTTACTAGAAGCTATCCAGAAATTGCCGCGTCCATCATCCAGGATGTTATAAATGCGGTTGTCGTAGAGTCCGTCCTTCATCCTCACCCGCGCGATGTTTTCGTTCTGCCAGCGCAGCAGGCCGGCGCCGAGCGTGCCCATCCAAGCGGTGCGGTGAACGTGGTCGAGAAAGAAACAGTCCACCGGACGCGTGACGCCTAGCGCGTGCGGCGTAAAGGTGTTGTCACGCAAAGCGTAAAGTGCGGGACCATCGGTGCTGGCGAAGACGCGGATCGTGTTTCCTCTCGCGAGAGCGAGGACCTGCTCTTGCGGATGTGCGGCGCCCAGCGGGGCCTTCGTAAATCGGTTGTGATCGAAGCGGGTAAGCCCGTTTTCAGTACCGATCCAAAGCGTCCCTTCGGCGTCCTCAAGCAGCGAGTTGATCTCCGAGCCGGAGAGCCCATCGCGCTGCCGGTAAGTGGCTAACACATGACCATCCCGTACACGGCTGAGACCGTTCCGCGTGCCCACCCACAGATCGCCTGTGTTATCGAGTTCCAGGCTAAGCACCGCGTCATCGGCCAGTCCGTTCCCCACAGTGATAGCCCGCATTTTGCCGTTCTCGATGATGTTCAATCCCCAGCCGAGCGTCCCGATGCACAAGCGGCCGGCGCGATCTTCGAGCACCGGTCCCGTTTCATTACTCAGCAGCCCTTCGTTCGTTGTGTAAGGGGTAACGTTGCCGTCAGTAAATTGATCCAGGCCATCTTTCGTCCCGGCCCACAAGGTTCCTTCCCGGTCGATATAGAGCGACAAGACGAGGCTATGAGACAAGCCATCGCGAGTGCGGTAAACACTGACCTGATCGTCGCGGATGCGCGTGATTCCGTCGGTTGTTCCCACCCACATGGCGCCGTCGCGGC
This sequence comes from Terriglobia bacterium, assembly GCA_963758445.1. Classification (GTDB taxonomy): domain Bacteria; phylum Acidobacteriota; class Terriglobia; order Bryobacterales; family Bryobacteraceae; genus Bog-105. The sequence continues at coordinate 360,799 of CAVWVR010000012.1, read as the reverse complement.
CAGCGAGCAACGTGGCTACAGCGTTATCGGGAAGTCCATCGCGCGTGGTAAACAGCCGTGAATCGGAGCCGCGGATACGAAGCAGACCGTTATTGATCCCTGCCCAAACCGATCCATCCGCACTGCAGGCCAGAGCAGTGGCTCTGTCGGATGGCTTCAAGGGCGTGCTTGTGTACGGATGAAAGCGCGCTCCGTCCCAAGTTGCCAGGCCAAAATCGATACCTGCGACCCAGCGTGTTCCAGCCGCCGTGCACGTGCCGCGAATCTGATCGGAAGGGAGTCCATCGCGAGTGGTGAACGTACGGAAGTGTCCATTTGAGAATAAGGCCAACCCGGCGTTTGTGCAGACCCACATCTGCTCACCGGCAGCCGAGTCAAGGCAAAAAGCACTGTCGCCGGGAAGTCCATTAGCATTCGTATAGTGAGTGAGCGCGCCGTTGGGGGCAATCTTTGCCAGACCCGCTCCCACAGTCCCCACCCAAAGATTGCCGCCGCTATCCTCCAGAAGGCTGCGAATCAGCGTGTCATGTAGCATCGCTGCGCCCGGTCCGTCAAACTCACGGAACTGAACCCCATCGAAACGGATGAGGCTGTCCTGAGTGCCGAGCCAGAGGAAGCCGTCATGAGTCTGCAGGATGGAGTAGATGGTGGGCTGGAAAAGCCCTTGCTCCTGTCCCCAAATCCGGTGCGCGTATTGAGTCAGCGCTTTGTTCGAATCAAGGCCTGAGGACGATAGAGCCGTGACGAACAACAGGAGAACGAGCGTTAAAGCGGACGGCACAAATGAGGTTTCGGAGCCATGAGCGCAAGCGATTGGTGTTTTGCTCACCTGCACCATCTTTCACCCCTAACCTATCGCAGCGGCCGGCCCTCGCGATAGCCGAACTCGATCCAGTGTTTAGCTGGATCCACCTTCGCCTGGATCAGATCCGGGTTGGCGCGCAGATACGCGGCCGCATCGAACTCCGGCGGCACCTTAGTGGGGCGCACAATGTGCTTCTTGGGCGTCGTATATTTCAGGTGCGACTTGGCAACGTCCACGCCGTTCAGCCGGTTGGGAACTGGCTTGCCGGTGGAGATATCGACTAAGTCGCGAAACCAGATTGGACCGTGAAACGGAACCGAGGACATCGGCGTGTAATAGCAGCAGTTATCGAAATAATAATGCGTGACCTGGCTATACCGAGTTCTCTTGAGATCAGTTTGCGCCGCCCCGCCGTGAAGTAGATTCGCCGCCCATATAAGTGCTTGCCCCTTTTTCGCGTGAAATTGTCGCGGCTCTAAGTCGTGCGCTTCAACCAGCGCTTCCCAGGCGCGCTCATACAGCTGGTAATGCGTGTGAGGGTTCGATCCCTGTGTATCCGGGTTGATACCGATGTGCTCGTTCGTATAGATAGGCAGTCTGTGCGAACCGGGATAATACACGAGCGGTCCGTTTTCAGAATCGACATCCTCCAGCGCTACCCAGACGCCTACCATGAACCGTTCCGGGCAAGAGCTGAAATGGATGCTGTCGCTGTGATAATGTTGCTGCGTACCGACCGGAAAATTCAGCGTCTGAAACGGGAAAGCGCGGCGGCCATACAGATCGGCCAGAAGTTGAAGAATCGCCGCATTGCAGGCGATGCGCTTCACTTCCGGAACTTTGTTCCAGGCATCCTGCACTCGCAAGCTGCTCACGGTTCCCTTGCGCCAACCCTCCCAGTCATATTGCCGGTCGAGTGTGTTGATGATATTCTCTGCCACTTTGTCAAAATCCGGCTCCGGAAAATCGAGAACCGCGAAGCCGTCGCGGCGCAGAGCGCGAGCAATCTCTAACGTCTCAGGAGAAACGTTTTTTTTGGCGAAGATCCTCTCGAAAAACGGTGATTCCACATCGGGCACGCCCGGAAGTTCATTCATGCTTGCCTTGGAATTTGTCACGTTCATTTTCGCACGCGGGTACTATGCCGATTGGCGTAGAAACAAGTAGCTCGTTCGGCAGTGGCTGAATGCCGCGGCCGCGTTCATAGTCGAAGGGTGCATCGCTTTTCACCGATGCGCCTGACTCTATGAACCCTGAATCGACACCTGAATCAACAGCTGAGAAAAATCGCTATCTGCCCCGGCACTGGGCAGTCTGGGCGGCCGCGTTCTGCATGCTTTTTGGCGCGGGCTTTCTGCTTTCTCAGCACTCTTCTACCAGTACGGCGAGCAAAGGCAAAAAGGGAAAGGGAGGCGCCGGTGGTCCCATCCCTGTATCGGTCGGTAAGGTAACCAAGGGGAACATGCCGGTATACATCAACAGTCTGGGCACAGTGACTTCGGTGTACACCGTTACCGTGGCGAGCCGCGTCACGGGTGAGTTGAAAGAGATTCACTTCAAAGAAGGGCAGATTGTCCATAAAGGTGAGCTTCTAGCGGTGATCGATCCACGGCCCTACCTAGCGACACAGTTACAGGCGGAAGGACAACTGGAACGCGATCAGGCAACTCTTGAGAACGCGAAGATCGATCTCAATCGCTACCAAATGGCGTTTCAGGAGCATGCGGTTCCCGAACAACAACTAGCGACACAGCGGGCAACAGTTGGACAAGACGAGGGTACTGTCAAAGTCGACCAGGGAAGTCTCGAAGCCGCCAACATCAACGTGGAATACACGCGCATCACTTCGCCCATTAATGGCCGGGTGGGGTTGCGCACGGTCGATTTGGGTAACATCGTTCCCGCGAACGGCACCACCGGCATCGTCACCATAACCCAACTGCAGCCCATCACTGTGATCTTCACCATGGCTGAGGATTATCTCGACGAAGTGGCGCAGCAGATGCAGCACGGGAATAAGTTGAAGGTGGATGCGCGCAGCCGTGACGATCAGACCGAACTAACGCAAGGCAGCGTGCTGGCTCTGGACAGCCAGATAGATACGACAACCGGCACTGTTCGCGTCCGCGCGATATTCAACAATCCCAACAACATCCTGTTCCCGAACGAATTCGTTAATGCGCGCCTGCTGGTGAGGACGCTCCTGGGCGTCAACATCGTTCCTACCGCGGCCATTCAGCGCAACAACGACGTTGCTTTTGTGTACGTGGTGAACAAGAACGGAACGGTTAAATCGCAAAACATCACGATTGCAACAACCGACGGCAACAACGCTGCTGTCACTGGGGTGGTTCCCGGCCAGACATTAGTAACCGATGGCTTCGACAAGCTGCAGGACGGCGCGAAGGTGACTGCCCGGCAACCGCGCACTGCCGGCGCACCGGTTCCGAACACGGCGGGTAGTGCGCAGGAATCAGGAGGGCAGGGTACGACGAATACGCAAGGCATGGCTGATACCGACCTGAATACCGCTCAGCAGAACCCGCAGCCCAAGACCGCGCAGCCGAACAAAGGAACCGCGCCTAAATGAATCCGTCTCGGCCGTTCATTCTACGGCCGATTGCAACATCGCTGCTGATGGCGGCGATTTTGCTCGTCGGCATCGTAGCCTACAAGCAACTTCCTGTTTCGGCGCTGCCCGAAGTGGACTACCCCACCATGCAGGTGGTCACGTTCTATCCGGGCGCGAGTCCCGCGGTCTCAGCTTCGGCGATTACCGCGCCACTCGAGCGGCAACTTGGCGAAGTGCCGGGCCTGAACCAGATGCTCTCCACCAGTTCGCAAGGGGCATCGGTGATCACTCTGCAGTTTGCCCTGAGTCTCAATATCGACGTCGCAGAGCAGGAAGTCCAAGCGGCTATTAACGCGGCCCAGACATATCTTCCCAACGATCTTCCATTACCGCCCATCTACAGCAAAACGAATCCGGCAGATGCCCCCATTCTGACGCTGGCTTTGACATCGAAGACGATGCCGCTGCAGCAGGTGGAAGACTATGCGGACACGCGCCTGGCCGCGAAGATTTCGCAGTTGTCGGGAGTGGGTGCGGTCACTATCAGCGGCGGTCAAAAGCCGGCAGTTCGGATTCAAGTCAATCCGATGGAACTCGCTTCGTATGGCCTCAATCTGGAAGACGTACACACGGCCATCACGAACACCACGCTCGACGCCGCCAAGGGCAGCTTTGACGGGCCCAACCAGGGTTTTCAGATTAATGATAACGATCAGTTGCTAACGGCAACCGATTACTCGAAGGTGGTTGTTGCCTACAAGAACAACGCGCCCGTTTTGCTGACCGATGTCGCCAACGTGATTGACGGCATCGAAAACATCAAGCAAGCCGCCTGGATGAATCAAACCCCGGCTGTGATCGTCAACATCCAGCGGCAACCTGGCGCAAACATCATTCAGGTGGTCGATCGCATACAGGCGCTGCTGCCCAAGTTGCGCGCCACGATTCCTTCCTCAATCGGCATTCAGACGCTGACAGACCGAACGCTTACCGTACGCGCCTCGGTCAAAGACGTCGAATTTGAATTACTGCTTTGTATCGGCCTGGTGGTTCTAGTCATCTTTGTGTTCCTGCGGAATCTCGCAGCGACATTTATCCCCAGCGTGGCCGTGCCGCTCTCGATTGTCGGGACTTTTGCCGTCATGTACATGCTCGGTTACAGCCTGAACAATTTGACCCTGATGGCACTAACCATTTCCACCGGCTTCGTCGTCGATGACGCCATCGTCATGATCGAGAACATCATGCGCTATGTGGAAGAGGGCCAAGCGCCACTCGAAGCGGCACTCAAAGGCGCGGAGCAGATCGGCTTCACCATCGTGTCTTTGACCGTGTCGCTGATTGCGGTGCTGATCCCGTTGCTGTTCATGGGCGACATCACAGGCCGGCTATTCCGCGAATTTGCCGTGACACTAGCGGTGACCATCATCATCTCCGCGGCAGTTTCGCTGACGCTAACCCCGATGTTGTGCGCCAAGCTGCTGCGCCACAGGCAACCGGGATCGGAGGGACGGTTCTACAAAGCATCGGAGAGGGTTTTTGAAAAGACCATTGCTTTCTACGGCCGAACGCTAGAGGTCGTTTTACGCCATCGCAATTTAACCCTGCTGGTCGCGGCCGGTACGCTGGCGCTCACTATCCTGCTCTATATAGTCATCCCGAAAGGCTTCTTCCCGGTGCAGGATACGGGCGAAATTCAAGGCGTCTCGGAAGCCGACCAGAGCATTTCGTTTCCACAGATGTCCCGGCTGCAGCAGCGGCTGGCTGCCGTCATCCTCAAAGATCCGGCGGTTCAGAGCTTATCGTCTTTCATTGGCGTGGACGGCACGAACACGACGTTGAATGCCGGTCGGTTCCAGATCAACTTGAAGCCGATCGAAGATCGCGACGCGAACGCATCGGATATCATCCGGCGCTTGCAACCGGAGCTGGCAAAAATCGCGGGTATCACGCTCTACATGCAGCCCATTCAGGACTTGACGGTGGAAGACATTGTCAGCCGGACGGAATACCAATACAGCCTGGAAGATCCGGATCCTAACGAACTATCGCGCTACGCGGAACAGTTTGTCGAGCGCCTCAAAGAGATGCCGGCGCTTGCTGATGTCGCGAGCGACCAGCAGACCCATGGCCTGAACGCGACGCTGGATATCGATCGCACAACTGCCTCGCGCGTGGGTATCACGACTCAGAACATCGACGACACTCTTTACGACGCCTTCGGCCAGCGCGAAATCTCCACTTATTTCACGCAATTAAACCAGTACCACGTCGTGCTCGAAGTGCTGCCGAAGTTGCAAACCAATCCGGTACACCTACAGGACATCTACATCAAATCGGCAACCGGAGGCGCGGTGCCTCTCAGCGCATTCACGCATGCGAGGAACTCATCCATGCCAATTTTGATCAGCCACATTGGGCAGTTTCCGGCGACGACCATTTCGTTTAATCTCGCGCCGCGCGCCGCTCTTGGGGAAGCGGTGGATGCCATCAAGAAGCTGGAGAAAGAACTGCCTCCTCCGGCCGCGATGCAAGCTTCCTTCCAGGGCACTGCACAGGCATTCGTTGCCTCGCTGAGCAACGAACCGATCCTGATTTTGGCTGCTCTCGTCACCGTATATATCGTGCTGGGCGTTCTGTATGAGAGCTACATCCACCCGATCACGATTCTTTCTACTCTTCCATCCGCCGGCGTGGGCGCATTGCTCGCGCTGATGATCTGCCGCCAGGAGTTAACCGTTGTCGCCATCATCGGCATCGTTCTGCTCATCGGAATTGTGAAGAAGAACGCCATCATGATGATCGACTTCGCGCTCGAGGCGGAGCGGAAGGAAGGCAAGACTCCTTACGACTCCATCTATCAGGCGTCTCTCTTGCGCTTCCGGCCGATCATGATGACAACCATGGCAGCGCTTCTGGGCGCTGTACCGCTGGCTTTCGGCACCGGAACCGGATCGGAACTGCGACGGCCACTTGGCATCACGATCATTGGCGGACTGTTGCTTAGCCAGTTGCTGACTCTCTATACGACGCCGGTGATTTATCTGTTCTTCGATAGTCTGGCTTCGCGCTTCGCTACCTGGCGCCATCGCAGAGCGGGAGGCGGGCATGATGCCGAACCGGGTCTGGGTCCGGGCGGCGCACCTGCTACGTCTCCCGAAGGGCCGCCTCCGCCACATGGTTCCGGTGGAACACCTGTGCCGGCGGAAGGACACTAACGATGAGCCTTTCGTCGCCATTTATTCAGCGGCCGGTAGCAACCGCGCTGCTCACGGTCGCAGTCGGCTTGGCCGGCGCGGTTGCCTTTCGCCTGTTGCCGGTATCGCCGCTGCCGCAAGTTGACTTTCCGACCATTAGCGTCTCCGCTTCACTGCCGGGCGCAAGTCCGGAAATCATGGCGTCTGCCGTCGCTACACCGCTCGAACGTCAGTTCGGGCGCATCTCAGCGGTGACCGAAATGACGTCTTCGAGTTCGCTCGGGCAGACAAGCATCACGCTGCAGTTCGATCTCAATCGCAACATTGACGCGGCCGCTCGTGACGTGGAAGCGGCAATCAATGCCGCGCGCGGATACCTGCCTACCGATTTGCCCGGCAATCCGACGTATCGCAAGGTGAACCCGGCGGATTCGCCAATCATGATCATTGCGTTGACGTCCAGCTCTCTGCCCCCGCCAGCGCTTTATGACGCGGCTTCCACCGTCCTGCTGCAACGCATTTCGCAGATTCGCGGCGTTGGCCAGGTAACCGCCGGCGGCAGCTCCGCTCCGGCAGTGCGAGTAGAAGTCAATCCCACGCTGATCGAACATTTCGGCCTGAGTCTCGACAACGTACGCAGCGCAGTTGTCGGACAAACCGCGAATGAAGCGAAAGGATCGTTCGGTGACGCGAATCACACCTGGGCCATTGAGGCGAACGATCAGCTCATGCACGCGGTCGATTACCGGCCCCTGCTTGTGAAATACAACAATGGCGCACCGGTCAGGCTCGATCAGGTTGCAAACGTGACCGACTCAGTGCAGACGGTCCGCTCGCTGGGTCTGGCGAACGGCCAACGCGCGGCCTTGTTGATCATCTTCCGGCAACCCGGCGCAAACATCATCGACACTGTTGACGGAATCAAAGCCGCACTGCCGCAGTTGCATGCTTCCATCGACCAGCGCATCAACCTGACAATCACGCTGGATCAGACCACCACGATTCGCGCGTCCGTGCACGATGTCGAGAGAACGCTCATCATCTCGGTCGTGCTGGTTGTACTTGTCGTCTTTCTCTTCTTGCGCGATGTGCGCGCGACTTTAATTCCGAGTGTCGCCGTCCCGATATCCATCATCGGCACGTGCGGCGTGATGTATATGCTCGGCTTCAGTATCGACAACTTGTCTTTGATGGCGCTAACCATCTCGACGGGTTTCGTCGTAGACGATGCGATTGTCGTTCTCGAAAACATCACCCGCTATCGCGAAGAAGGTCTGAATGCCATGGAGGCGGCGCTGCGGGGAGCGGCTGAAATAGGCCCTACTGTGCTTTCCATCAGCATCTCGCTGGTTGCGGTCTTCATTCCTATCCTCATGATGGGTGGCATTGTGGGCCGGCTCTTTCGCGAGTTCGCCGTCACGCTGTCCGTCACCATCATCGTCTCCTTGCTGGTCTCGTTGACCACCACTCCTACCATGTGCGCGCGCCTGCTCAGCGACGAAAGGAAGCATGGCAGGCTTTACAACGCCAGCGAGAGAGTCTTCACTTTCATCATCAAGATGTACGAGCACAGCCTGGCCTGGGTGCTGCGCAATTCATTCCTGGTGCTGTTGCTGGCCATTGGAACTCTCTGCCTGAATATCTATCTATACGTGCTGGTGCCGAAGGGCTTTTTCCCGCAGCAGGATACGGGGCGCCTCAACGGCAACTTCATGGGCGATCAAGATACATCGTTCCAGCTGATGCAGAAGAAAATCACTCAGCTGGCGCGCATCGTGCAGCAGGATCCGGGAGTGGCTACCGTGCAGGCGTTCAGCGGCGGCGGCGGCGGCACGACTACGAACACCGGCCGCTCATTCATAGCGCTGAAGCCGTTAAGCGAGCGCAAGGTCTCCGCCGACGAAATCATTAACCGGCTGCGACCCAAGCTGACGGCTATACCGGGCGTGACCTTGTTTCTGCAATCGTCGCAGGACATCCGCATAGGCGGACGACAGAGCGCTGCGCAATACCAGTACACGCTGCAAAGCGACAACCTGGATCAACTGCTGCACTGGGCGCCGCTGCTGATGAACCTGATGAAGAAGATGCCGCAGTTGACGGACGTTAATAGCGACCAGCAAAACAATGGACTGGAAGCGAATCTAGTCATCGACCGCGAAACGGCATCGAGGCTTGGCTTGACGCCCGCAACGCTCGACAACATTCTTTACGACGCCTTCGGCGAGCGCGAAATCGCCAAGACCTACACCTCGTTGAACCAGTACTTCGTGGTAATGGAAGTGGCGCCGTCTTTTTGGCAGCGTCCGGACGGCTTGAAGATGATCTATGCGCGATCGGCCACGGGTGCTCCCATTCCGCTCTCGGCGTTTACGCATTTTCAGGAGACGACTGCCGCGCTGACGGTCAATCACTCAGGCGTATTCCCATCGGTGACGCTGTCCTTCAATCTCGCGCCGAATGTCGCGCTCGGTCAAGCGGTAGAGGCCATAAACCAGGTAGAGATTAAGGCCGGCATGCCGACCACAATCAATACGAACTTCACCGGCACTGCCCAAGCCTTTCAATCTTCGCTCTCCAACGAACCAATCTTGATCGCTGCCGCGCTGGCGGCGGTGTACATCGTGCTCGGGATTTTGTACGAGAGCTACATTCATCCGATCACGATTCTCTCGACCCTGCCGTCGGCGGGTGTTGGAGCCATTCTCGCTTTGCTGATCACGCATACGGAGCTGAGCGTCATCGCGCTGATCGGAATCATTCTGTTGATCGGCATCGTGAAGAAGAACGCCATCATGATGATCGACTTCGCGCTGGAAGTGGAGCGGCGCGATCACAAGACGCCCAAAGAGGCCGTGTTCCAGGCGTGCCTGTTGCGTTTCCGGCCCATCATGATGACCACCATGGCTGCGCTGCTGGGTGGTTTGCCGCTGGCATTAGGAACGGGAACCGGTTCCGAGCTGCGCCGGCCGCTGGGCATCACGATTGTGGGCGGATTGATCGTCAGCCAGGCGCTGACGCTCTACACCACCCCGGTCATTTATCTCTACATGGATCGATTCAGTTTATGGCTGCAAGGACTGTCGCGTGGAACAGAACCTGAGGCGCCGGTAGAAGCCGTCGGGCCCGCGTCTTAGAAAGCCTCTCCAATGACTTACAAGATCAAAGCGGAGCAGCACGCGGCCGAGCATTCCGTCACCTTGCTGCTGGACGGCAAATTCAGCGAAGACGCGCTGCCTGCGCTGCGGCAGTCAGTATCCGCGGCACGGCAGGCGAAACAGACGGTTTATCTCGATTTGAGCGAGGTTACTTTGGTAGACCGCAAAGCGGTTCAATATTTCTCCGAACAAGCAGAACGCGACGTGAAGCTGGTAAATTGCCCCATCTATTTGCGGCGATGGATTCGACAGGTGAGTGATGAAGTTGAAAAACATTAAGCGCGGAGAACGGTTCTCCGCGCGGTTAGCCCTGGCGTTGGCGACAGGAATGGTGCTGCTACTTTGTTCGTGCAATCCCGCGCCGAAATACGCCAAGCCGCCCGTGAACACGCCCCAGGCATTCAAGGAATCGGCGCCCGATCAATTCAAAGAAGGCCAGGGCTGGAAGGTGGCGCAGCCGGGCGACGACAAGATCCGCGGCAAGTGGTGGGAGTTGTACAACGATCCCACCTTGAGCTCGCTCGAAGAGCAGGTTCAGATCTCGAACCAGACCGTCATTCAGGCCGAGGCGAACTATCGCGCCGCACGAGCGCTGGTAGTATCCGCGCGGTCTGCGCTTTTTCCAACCGTCACCGCTTCACCCTCTATCACGAATTCGCGCTTCGGAACACGGTCCGCTGTGGCAACGGCGGGAACTGGTACCGCCACAAGCGTTTCCGGTGCGGCAGGATCAGTGACAAACACATATTCTTTGCCGTTTGACGTAACGTATACTGCCGATTTTTGGCACCGTATCCGGAATCAAATCGCCTCCAACGTGTATTTGGCGCAAGCAAGCTCGGCCGACGTAGCTACCGCGTTACTCAGTACGCAAGCCACGCTTGCGGAGGACTATTTTGAAATCCGTGGACTCGACGCGCAGGAAGGCGTTCTGCAGGACACAATCAAGAACTATCGCGACACCTTAAACCTCACCCAGACGCTCTTTCGCGCCGGTATCGACTCCGACGAAGATGTCGCCCAGGCGCAGACACAGCTTGATACGGCGCTGGCACAAGCCACGGATATCGGCGTGGCTCGGGCGACGTACGAACATGCTATGGCCACGTTGATCGGCAAGCCGGCGGCCGAGTTCTCCGTGGCTGTTGCGCCGTTTGTTCCTAACCCACCCACGGTTCCGGTTGCCGTGCCGTCGGAACTGCTGGAGCGGCGCCCGGACATCGCGGCTGCCGAACGTCAGGTGGCATCTGCAAATGCCGCGGTCGGTATAGCGCGAGCGGCCTATTACCCGAACCTTACCTTGAGCGCCGCAGGCGGACTGCAAAGCTCTTCGATCACGAGTTGGTTTACCTGGCCGAGCCGCTTCTGGTCCCTCGGCCCATCGCTTTCTCAGACGCTGCTGGATTTCGGCGCACGGCGCGGCGCCAATGAGCAAGCCGAAGCACAATATGATGTGGCCGTCGCCAACTACCGCCAAACAGTGCTGAGCGATTTCCAAGCGGTCGAGGATGACCTGGCTTCGTTGCGCATATACCAAACGGAAGCGGCACAATATGAGACCGCCATCCGTTCAGCGGCGCATTACCTTGAGCTGTCACTTACCCGCTACAAAGCCGGTGTCGATAGCTACCTGAACGTCATCACGGCCCAGAACACGGTTCTCAGCAATCGCGAAACGCAAGTGCAGACGGAGATCAGACAGATGACGGCCAGTGTCTCGCTCATCCTGGCGCTGGGCGGCGGTTGGGACCAAAGCCAACTGCCACAGGTGAAGGTGATGATTGGCAAACACGGAACCTGGTCACCCAATGGCGGAACGGCCATCCCGGCCGGCCAAGTTGCCCCGGCGAATCCGCCGAACGTGACGCCCATTCCTTTACCCGCGCAACAAACTACCCCCGTCAGCACGCGGCCGCCCGGGGACAACCATTAGATCGGGGTACCATGCGCTAGAGGAGAGGACGCCTATGGACCCCAAAGAATCTGTTGCCATACGAGTGATGCTAGTGGATGCACTCCGCGGACATCAGGCCCACACCGATTTCGATTCGGCGGTTGAGGATTTCCCGCCCGAGGCGCGCGACTGGAAGCCCGCCCGATCGCCGCATACCGCCTGGCAACTGCTCGAACACATGCGCATTGCGCAACACGACATATTAGAGTTTTCGCGCAATCCGAAACACGAATCGCCGGAATGGCCGGAAGGCTACTGGCCTAAGACAGAAGCTCCGCCCAGCGATAAGGCATGGAACGACAGCATCAAGGCCTTCAAACACGACGCCGAGGAGTTCAACAAACTTGTGCAGGATCTGCACAACAAGCTGCTGGAGCCATTCGAGCACGGCGACGGTCAGACGCTGCTGCGCGAGGCACTACTGCTGATCTGCCACAACTCGTATCATTTGGGGCAGTTCATGTACTTGAAGAAGAGCTACTGAGGCTGGTAGCACCTCCGCTTGCTGGCGCGCGCGGCTCTGTTTGCGATTTTTTTCATAGCTGTCAGGCGGCTGCGGCGAGCGTTTTTGCCTCCAGGCGGTCGGCCTTGGCTGCGGCGATACGATTTTGGATTTGAATGCGCTCCTGACGGCAGATTTGGATAGCATGGCGTACTTCGTGGAGCTCTTTTTTGCGCTTTTCCTGGGCTTCGCGGTATTTCTGCGAAACAAAGCCACGCTCGGCTCTGGCTCTTTCGTTTCTATGCCTTCTGAGTTCGGTGGAGCAGCGGATATACGCGCGCTGATGCGCGGACATGTAGCGAAGGTAGAGCGATAGATCCTTTTTGGCCTCTTTCTGCTGTTCGAGGGTGCCGGATTCGATGGCCACGAAGCATTTGTCCTGGTAACGGACGGAACGGTTGGATAGCCAGGTGGCTTCGGCCATTTGCTGGACCAGTTGAATTTCTTCCTGGTCGACGGGAGACTCGGCGGACATGTAACCGGCGAGAAGCTGATCGAAAGCGGGTTGCGATTCGTCTGCGAGGACGTGGAATGTGCCCGTCAGTCCATGGCGAGTCGCGTTTTGCGAGACGATTTCTTTGCCGGTGGAACTGACCGGACCATGAGAGAGTTGGGCGTTAGCACGGTTGGCTTCGAGTTTGCGCTCGGAGACAAGAGCTTTGCTAGCGAGTTTCTGTTGCAGGCGGCGCTGCTGACGTGGTGTCATTTGGATGCACCTCTTTTCGATTTCACGGTACAGCCTGATTTGGCGCGATGCGGGTAGGGATCAGGCCTGACTAGGGAAAGTAGGGGTGCAATTAATTTGCTTTGTTTGTGACTAAGTTATGGCCGCAGATGAACGCAGATCAACGCGGATCGCTCAACTGCCGAACCGCATGATCGTATCCAGCTTCGGTAGATGTAAGTGTTAGTTCCAGCCGAACTCCTCGTCTTGGGCTATAGACGAGTGCCGGCCGGAAGCACACCAGGCACCAACTGCCTTCGCGTCGGACACTGGGGTACACTATTCCGCTAGAGCCCTCTTCGAGCAGTTCTCGTGCAAGTCGTTGCGAGGCAAAGTAGCAGGCCGGCACCGGTTCGGGCAGCAGATAACGTGAGAATTCCTGTGGCGGCTCCAACACGTGAAATGCCGCATCAAAGTCCGCTATCCAGTCGTCGTACGTGGTTACGTCCCTGTCGGGGCGCTGGTGCGGCAAATCAGGAACCACAATTTGCGCGAGTCGTCGGGCCTTGTGATAGGTCACCTCAGCCAGGGAAGTTTCCAACTCGTTAGCCGCATACCAGGCGCCCCTCGAATGATCGTTGAAGCGACACCCTTCGTCGCTCGTATGCGTGAACGCCGCATTTACAATACGCGCATTCGGGATTCCATAGACCAGCTCATACGTGCTGATGCCGGGCAATCCATGGTCTTCGCCTTGAATGCGATCGTTTGTCGCGCCATCCAACAGAACGACATCCGCAAGCATGTCTTCGCTATCGGCAATGTCAGCCAGCACGGTGCCCTCTTCGCTGAATTTGGATGGAATCAGCCGGCGGGAGCCGCTTAGATCGACATGGCGAATAGGAGGTGTCAACGCCCGCCGCGCCAACTATCCAGCATCCGGCGCAACTGCGACATTCCCGGCTGTCCTTGCCGGAGCATATAGTCAAGGGGAGGTTTGCCCGTAAACATCGGCCCGCGATTCGCCAGGGTGACCCAGCGGTCCGCCCATGGTTTGCCAAAATAGATATTCAGAGCTTTATAAATCCCGATAACCAGTGAGATTCGAGTCAGCGTATCCTGATCCAACCTCTTCCCTTGCGGCTCTGTCTTCCAGGCGTGAAACGTAGACGAAGCAATGCCGCCCAGCAGGCCGCGCGCCTGCTGCTCGTTTAAACTCCACTTGCGAGAGATGTTCAGGAATGCTTTGATGGCGCTAGAGCTTAAACGTTCGCGCTCGGCGGCGTTGGTGAAATCAGGGGCTTTGTCGAAGCTGTAGCCTGATACTACCGGCGGAGCCTCTGCGATGGGCATAATCTCGAATCCGAGTTCCATATTACTCGATTTCGAGACACGAGTCCAGAAGGTACTCATCTACTTTATCTGGTACTTTTCGACAGGTTGTCCACAATATCTGGGGCCAATGAGCTAAAATCGTTATTGACGCCCTCCTGAAACAGGTCTTTAATAGCAGTGTCCCCCAAAGACAGAAAGGCCTGGGTAAATCGCTCGCATGGGACAACTCACAGTCAATTTAGCTCTTAAAGTCAAGGAGTTGACGCACTCCTTAAAGAAGGAAGAACGCACGGGGGTGTCATTCCCTCGCTTCTTCACCGGCAAGCTGGAGCCGGGCACCACCCCCTACGACCAAGTTCAATGGGAGCTGCGTACTGCCGCCATTGGTAATGATAAGGGATCGGTCATTTTTGAGCAGCGCGATGTGGAGGTGCCGGCCGACTGGTCGCAAACCGCCACCAATATCGTGGTGAGTAAGTACTTCCATGGGCGGATGGGGTCGCCCGAGCGCGAGACCAGCGTGGGCCAGTTAGTACACCGGGTGGTGGACACCATCGCGGATTGGGGCCTGGCCGACAACTACTTCAAGACGGCCGAGGATGCGGAGAACTTCCGTTCCGAGCTCGCCCACCTCATGCTGACCCAGAAGGCCTGCTTCAACTCGCCCGTGTGGTTCAACGTTGGCGTCACAGAAGCGCGCGGCTACGGCTTCTATTACGACGAGACGGAACAAGTCACGAAGAAGCTTCTGCCCGGCGATAGGCGCCCGCAATGCTCGGCTTGTTTCATCAACTCGGTTAGCGATTCGCTCGAATCCATACTGGACCTGGCCAAGACCGAAGGCATGCTGTTCAAGTGGGGATCGGGCACCGGCACCAACCTTTCAGCCATCCGCGAAGAAGATGCCCACCTTTGGGGTGGCGGTCGCGCTTCCGGTCCGCTGAGCTTTATGAAAGGCTTCGACGCTTTCGCGGGCGTCATCAAGTCAGGCGGCAAGACACGGCGCGCGGCCAAGATGGTGATCCTCAACTCCGATCATCCGGACATCGAAAAGTTCATCTGGTGCAAAGCCAAGGAAGAGAAGAAGGCGCATACGCTGATCGACGCGGGCTACGATTCGTCTCTGGATGGCGACGCGTACGGCTCCATCTTTTTCCAGAATGCGAACAACTCGATTCGGGCCACCGACGAGTTCATGCAGGCGGTTGTTGACGACACCGACTGGTGGACCAAGAGCGTGCCCACGGGCGAGAAGCGTGACCGCTATCAGGCGCGCGAGCTGATGCGCCAGATTGCGGAAGCGACCCACCAGTGCGGCGACCCTGGCATGCAGTTCGACACCATCATTAATAAGTGGCACACGTCGAAGGCGACGGCGCGCATCAATGCCTCCAATCCGTGCTCGGAATACATGTTCCTGGACGATTCCGCCTGTAATCTCTCCTCGCTGAACCTGATGAAGTTTGTTGGCCCGGACGGCACATTCGATGTCGAAGCCTTCCGGCACGCGGTGGACACCATGATCGTGGCCCAGGAGATCATTGTCGGCAACGCCAGTTATCCGACTGAGAAAATCGCCAAGAATTCTTATGATTACCGGCCGCTCGGTTTGGGCTATGCCAATCTGGGGGCGCTGCTGATGTCGCTGGGCTTGCCTTACGACAGCAATGAAGGGCGCGATTTCGCGGCGGCAATCACGGCGATCATGTGCGGCCAGGCATACCTAACCAGTGCGCGCATGGCGGAAGCGGTGGGGCCATGCCCGGGTTATCCGCAGAACGAAGAATCGTTCCTGGATGTGATCCGGATGCACTGGAACTCAGTGAATCGCATCGACAGCAAGCGGGTTCCGGCGCACATGTTCAAAGCGGCTGAAGAGTGCTGGCGCTTTGCTTATGAGCTGGGAACGAAGACGGGCTATCGCAATGCGCAGGTGACCGTGCTGGCGCCCACCGGCACCATCGGCTTCATGATGGATTGCGACACTACCGGCATTGAGCCCGATCTGGCGCTGGTCAAATACAAGAAGCTGGTGGGCGGCGGCGTCATTAAGATCGTCAACAACACGGTTCCGCAAGCGCTGATCAAGCTGGGCTACACCGCGGAGCAGACCGAGCACATCGTCGCGCACATCGATTCCACCGGCACCATCGAAGGCGCGCCCGGTTTGAAGCCGGAACATCTGGCGGTATTCGATTGCAGCTTCCGTCCGCAGAACGGCACGCGCTTTATTCAGCACATGGGTCACGTCCGCATGATGGCCGCGGTGCAACCGTTCATCTCCGGCGCGATTTCGAAGACCATCAACATGCCGGAAGAATCGACGGCGGAAGACATCATGGACGCATACATTGAGAGCTGGAAGCTGGGCCTCAAAGCTGTCGCCATCTACCGCGATGGATCAAAGCGCGTGCAGCCGCTAAGTTCCGGTAGCGGCAGTAAAGCGGAAAAGAAGGCTGCCCTTGCCGCCGCTGCGCCGGCACCGCCCCAGACTATCGAGAAAATTGTGTACCGCCCCGTGCGCCGCAAACTGCCGGACGAGCGAGCTTCGGTTACGCACAAGTTCTCCATCGGTGGGCACGAAGGCTACATCACCGTTGGCCTCTACGACGATGGAACTCCCGGCGAAGTATTTATTTCGATGGCGAAGGAAGGCTCGACGATATCGGGTCTTATGGATACGCTCGCCACTTCCATCAGCTACGGCCTGCAGTACGGTGTGCCTCTGAAGTTCTTTGTGGATAAATTCAGTCACGTTCGCTTCGAGCCGAGCGGCTGGACGGGCAATCAGCAGGTGCCGTACGCCAAGTCGATCATCGATTACATCTTCCGTTGGTTGGGGGCGCGCTTCCTGGGAATCACGGAACTGAATGAAGCCGGCGATACGCCCAAGCTTCGACCGACCGAGCCGGAGCCGCAGCAAGCGTTGCCCTTCGACGCTAGCGCCAGTGACGCACCGATGTGCTCCGAGTGTGGCAGCATCATGACGCGGAATGGGTCGTGCTATAAGTGCGCGAATTGCGGGGGGACGAGTGGGTGCTCCTAGTTAGCTGGCCCAGTTAAGAAGATCACTTATGTTTTGATGCTCTCCGGGAGCCATCCTAAGGTTTCTCGGCGCGAAAACTCCCGGAACGGAGCCAGGGAGCGTAAGCAACCACATTTCAGCCGGACAATTCGCCAAGCCGTCAGTACCGAGTAAGTACCAGTCGATTTTATATTCCGTGAAAGCGACGTCGTGCGGTGGGAAAAGTGGGAGCATAGTTTCCACTTCGGCGTCATTCCAGAGATGAGTACTAGCCTTCAAGGTGCCCGGTGCGAGCGCATTTACCGCGAGAAGGCGTCTGGTGGTCGGGCCTCTCAGATTCTCTATCAGCTTCGAAAGGGCGATGTGCTCGTTGTTTGGAAACTCGACCGGCTAAACGCAATCCGGAGGAACTGCCATATTGAGTTCTCCGAAGGAACAGTAGCAACATAAACTGGGATCGAAAAGCCGAATCCCCGGAGACGAACTAGGGTCTGTCAGCCTCATATACTGATGCGGGGCGGGGCATGTACTGAGAAGGTTGGCAGGGGTTTTCAATTCGGCGAATTGGGATCGAAACTGCAAAGCACCTCCGCGCATGGTGCAAAGCTACCCTTTATGAACGCTGACACTTAGGATTGTCTTGTAAGCGTTCTTCATTCGCGTTTTGGCAGAGCGCCGTTTCCAAAGAGCATGGTCATAATCGATGGCCTCATTCGTGATCTGGATACAATGTTCACACCATTCAGAGCGCGGAAGTGGACTCAATTCTGGTGCATCTTCGCTAAACGGGTCTTTCCACGACAAGCAGCAAACTTGGCCTTGGTGCCAACTATGAATTTCCCTCCATTGCTGCCTCGCCAACTGGACCTCTCTATCAGCAGCACAAAAATCCAACGCCGCTCTGTGCAGCCTTCCGTGGGCGAGATCGATGGGGGGCTTTCGTGTTTTGGGAATAGGCATTCGATTGCGGCCCACGCAGGATCCTAGACCTGCGAATCGCTGCAGGTTTTGCCCTACCTGTGCGAACCCATTTGTGCTTGGTTGACCTCCCTAAGTAGGGCCCACAAGCGCCTCATCAACTCGTCGCCATTACGCCCGTCTTTCTCTGTGGTTCGTTCCCAGAGAACCCGATCCCTTGTCTTTTTGTCTGCCTCTGCGAGCCTGTCATAAGCGTCCGCTGCAAGACGGAACACAGAAGGCCGTCCGCACCACGCTGGATGCAATGGGTCGCGTATCAGCACATTGGACACGTCCACGGCCAAAATGGCGAGGAGACGGTCTGTCTGTTCGACAAGTATTTTCGCGCTTTGCTCTTGCTCGGTGCTGTTCATCATTTTTTTCTTACTGCGCCACTAGGGCTCGATGAAGCCCCTAATTCAAGGGGATAATTAAATCCGTATGAGGACTGGTCGGACGTGCTTTTCGCGTTGGCGGCTTTCAGGGCCGCTCGGTAAATCTTCTCAGTGCATTGGCTCTCACCCTTCGATTCCCAGTTCGTTGTGCCTCCGACTTTGACGAACGTGCCGTCATGGAGATACAGGGTGTACAGGCTAAAACCCTCCTCATCAGCAAAGGTAGCCTGAAAAGAAGAGAGCGGAAACCGCCCGTTATCCGGGTGTTTTGAAAACCACTTTGCAACCCGGCCTTTACTGTCGGTGAGCGTCACTACATAGTGCAAAACACCATCTTCCCAACGTGTGCGCAGAAAGAACTGAATGCCTGCTTCTGAAGACACGACTGTGGGCCAATTGAATGCTTTGGCTAAATCGTCTTGCGCTATGTCTCTCTGAATTTGCGACACAAGCGGACATGCGGCGAACGCGACGACAAGCACAGCACGCTGGATGGTGGCGCAGAAGGACATTGTATTTTGAACCGCGCATTTAGGAGCGCAACATCTCTTCAAAACGGGGGTCCATTTCCGCTTCTTCGATAAACTCGCCGCGGTCGGCTTGTGCGATACCTTCCCGCACGGCGGCGCGAAAGTGGTGCTCTTCCTCCAGCAGACGCAAGGCTGCATCCTTCACTAGTCCCTCCGGGTCGGTGCCTGACCGAGTGGCAATGTGCGCAAGCTGCGCCTCCTGCTCGGGTGTGAAGTGGACTTCCATGCCCTCACTATAGGGAAAAACTGCGGTTCAGGCAACAGCCGCTAATCTTTCCGGTCCTGGGCTGCGTGATAGATACGCAGGATTTCGACAGCGTGGGCCGTGACGCGGTAGACCGCGACGTAGGGCAACGGTGCGAATGTGAGTTCACGTCGTCCGCTCATGCGGCTGGTTCTCCCCATATGGGGAAAATCCTTCAATTGGCCGCAAGTGTCATAGATGGTCTGGGCGACACGGCGAGCTGCTTCGGGGTTGTCCCGCTCGATCCACGCGCAAATACGCTCCAGGTCGTCTGCTGCTGGCAAGGACCAACGGACTTCCATTAGGGCTGTAGAAACCGCCGAAGGCGTTCGCCCATCTGATCATGCGTAAGATACTCGCCGCGTTCGAAAGCAGCCTCGCCGTGCTTGACGGCTTCAATGAAGCGGCTTTCCTCGTCGAGCAAGCGCAACGCCGCGCTTTTTACGAGCCCCTCCGGGTCAGTGCCTACGTTACTGGCTACCCGTGAAAGCTGCGCTTCCTGCTCGGGTGTGAAGTGGACTTCCATGCCCTCACAATACGGAAAAACTGCGATTTAGGCAAGGCCAGAGCCAGAGTTCGGTCACTTCCGCGGATCGGCAACCAGCAACTGCCTTACGTCAAATCGGTGATCGATTACATGTTCCGGTGATTAGGCGCGCGCTCCCTCGGGCACCCGAAATGTGGTCACTTACGTTCCCTGGCTCCGTTTCGAGAGTTGCGGTGACTACTGATTAGGTTTTAGGGTGCTCTTCTTTCCCGCGCTCCGCCGGATGTTGGGCAGGCTTCGCCCGCAGGGGCTGACTTTTGCACCGGCGCCGGTCTTGCAACTTGCTGCGGAGCCGCTTGACACGCCGCAGGATACGCGTTGGATTGCGAGTAGGCGGCCGGAGAAGGATTACTTGCAGGTTGTCTCACGGCCGCAGTGTTGGGAGTCGTGGCGATCGCTGGTCGAGCGTGCGTTTGAATCGCAGAAAGACTTCCGGCCCAGGAACAGCGCCGCGGTAATAGCGAGATTCGCTATCGCAGAGCGCCCTCAAATAGCCGTCGCAATTGGCGAAACCAAGCTCGAACGCGAAATCATCCGCACCAACACGCTGAAAGCCGCCGCTGCAGGCCAATCGGCAGCCCTACGAGGATGTCGAGACGAAGCCTCTCCAGAACTTTTTAGTTACACCTGCGTTACTCCGTTTCCAATAAGTACGCGAGGGCTTTAGACTAGCCAATAGTCATTTGCTCTTGCGCTGTGTCTGTTTTTTCGCTGACAACATAGGTGCGCAGGTCATTCTGGGCTCCATTACAGGAACCTTGCATCATCAGACCGTTTTCTGCAGTTAGATTTGCACTTGGTCTTCTAAGTCAAACATCAGTCACAAAAACGAAAATCCCCTGGAGTTGCTGAGTTTTCAGTGAGATCCGGGGGATTTTACGTTCGCCCCCACCTTTCCGCTTTTACTGTGGAAACGCGGAAAAGGTGTCAAATGTCCAAACGGTTGGCAGTTACAGTCTCAGGTGCGGTTTCGTTGGGGAGTTACGAAGCCGGCGTCTTGTATGAGGTGCTTTACGCCATAGGGCAGCACAATCAGAACCCACAAACAAGTGAAGAGGAGAAGATTTATATCGACGTGCTAACGGGCGCGTCGGCCGGCGGCATGTCCGTCGCGCTCGCGGCGCAGAAGTTACTTTACGATGCTGACGCCCTGAATGACCCGTATCAGAATGCGCTGTATCAAGCGTGGGTGCTCGACATCGATATAGACGGACTGCTTAACTTTCAAAAAGACGAGCCATCCGACTGCTCCCTATTCTCTTCAGACTTGATTGAGAACCTGTCCATTCGTTATTTGCGCTCGCGCTATGATGGCCATCCCATTGCTGCGCCGAAAACACATCCCGCCCTCTCGCCGCAAAAGACGCTGCGGCTGGGCTTGGCGCTTTCCAATCTGAACGGTATTGATTACGGCAGGCCGACGCTGACCGATGGCGAATTCATCTATTCGCGCTTTCAGGATGAATATTGCCGCACACTGACGATCGAGGACGACAACGAAATGACGTGGGCCCCGATTGGAGAGGCCTCGGTCGCGTGCGGTGCATTTCCGTTCGCGTTTCGCGCCAAAGATATTCAACGGATGCGAGCCGAATTCGACGATCCTTACTTATCTACGGCAGATTTAGGGCCCGATCCGCTGACCTTTACTTATAGCGATGGCGGCATCTTTCAGAACGAGCCACTAGGATTAGCAAAGAATTTTGTCGACGACATCGATCATCACATCGATGCTGGCACGCGGGCTTATCTTTTCGTCTCTCCCGATCCTAAGCTGTCTAACACGGATAGAACATTCGATGCCGGCATGGCTAACTTCCGCAAAATGTTGAGTAAGTTGGCGCTGGCGATCCTCTACCAGTCGCGTTTTCAGGATTGGATTCGCGCCGAGGAGGTAAACACGCAGATTGACTTATTCAATCAGCGTGCAGAGGAGTTACGCAATGCAGTTGCGAACCGGCGATTAACAACGGCCACAATCGAGCCCTTGTCCGCTGTCCTGCTGCAGCAATTCTTCTCATCAGAGGCGGATCTGGAAGACGCCCGCCAGCAGTTGCGGACTCAATTTCAGGCCGAGTATGCCGGGCTGGTGAGCACTAGCGGTGTTGGGCAAGCAGGCGCAGATGCGTGGATTGACGCTATTCTCGTGCTGGAGATGGCGGCTGATCTGCACGAAAAAGATGAAATGTATGTCTACACCGTCACGGCGAGTGACCAGGAACTCGCTGGCGCGCAAATGCTGGCCTTCCTCGGCTTTTTCGATCAGGATTATCGGCAGCATGATTACGACATTGGGCGAATGAAAGCGCAGCAATGGCTGACGGGTTCGATCGCGCAGCAGAACGGACCGCTGCCGCTGCCGCGTTATACGCCGCAACCAATCCGGCCTATCGACGCGTCGTTAGCGGGCGCGAAGATTGCAGATGCGCCGCTTGAAAAGCGCAAAGCGCTGCGCGACCGCTTGCAAAACCGCGTCGAAATTATCTTGAAGGAAGCGAATGTGCCGGCGATAGTGCGGCGACCCCTCGCGTGTATCTATCTGAACAGGAAGATCAACGAATTTCTGGGTCTGTAACCCGCCTCGATTGGCAATCGGGGCGCAGGATGGTTTCCCTGCCCCACACGTAATGCAATTACTCTCTGCTTTTTGGGGGCTTCAGGGCGGGAACTTTTGCTTTGAGTGCGCGTGACCGTTGGGGGGAAAGCGGCAGAAAATTGAGTGGATCCCTAAGGTTCTGTAGCTGCCGGTAATAGTAGATCACGGACGGACGCCGGCCCTTGAGGGCGCAGCTTTTCAGGAAGTCAAGCTCATCGCCAGTGATGCCGTCACTGAGCTTTTCATTCTGCAGGAACTCCTTGAGACTCGGCTCTATCTCACGCGGGGACTCAGGCTCAGCTTCGCGAAACTCCAACTTCTTACGGTGACTGCGGGTCAATCTGCGGTTCAGCACGATTTCCATGCTGAAGCTCTCGAAATCGATGTCCCAGCTTGCGATCAGAGGATCCAGAAAGGAGATACAGTTCTCGACCGAAACATGGAAGATATCGGTATCCATAAATTCGAGAATCAAGACCCGGGTTTCTTCGTAGCTGCGTTTGCCAACACGAGCTACCCGGTGTATCCACTCTTCGTCTTCCAGTTCCCCTTTTGAAACTTTCTTAGTTACATCGAGAAGCTTCTGGGTGATGAAGCGCTCGAACTCGCCGAAGGGCTCGCGCGCGAAAATGCTGGTGATCTGTTTCCTCTTAGTGGTTACGCATTTCCCAATAATCAGTTGACGGAATTCGCCGAAAAGCGGTCGTGGGGGATCTAGAACCTTGCGCTTGAGCTCTTCGCGGCGTTGCGCATCCGCCAACCTGGATAAGTCTTCGACCGGAAGCTTGAGAGCCAGCGAGATCTTGCTGTAGATATCAGTCCGGTCTGACGCCGGCGGTGTTTTTTTGTTTGCCAGCAGCTGGGAGATATAGGATTCTGTGACTTCCGCCGCAACAGCCAACTCGCGCTGTCCGATACCCAGTTCATTTAAGCGGTTTCTAATTACCGCGGCAATATCCACTAGTGTGCCCCTACGTTAACCGCGCTTGGTTAAGTATGACCGATTATAGACACACTCGTAGCTTGACAAGCAAGTTTACTTCACCTAATATAGTTAACGACTGAGCATATTCGCCCACTCTTCCGATTTCTGAACTAAGTCTGTTATCGGAACCCGCTCCTTAGCCAACGCACTAGCCCAACTGGGGGCTCACACATGAACATTAGACCGCTGCACGACCGGATCGTTGTAAAACGCATCGAGGGAAGCGATAGCACTGCCGGGGGACTTTTTATTCCCGATAGCGCCAAAGAAAAGCCCCAGGAAGGAAGAGTTGTCGCGGTGTCCAGAGGGAAGCGCCTGGAAGATGGAACGCGAAGTCCGCTGGATGTAGCGGTGGGCGACCGTATTCTTTACGGCAAATACAGCGGAAGCGAGATCAGACTCGCGGGGGAAGAATACCTGATTGTGAGCGAAGAAGAAGTACTCGGTGTTTTGGAAGGCGCCGAGCAGCCCGTAGCAAAAGTTGCTTAGAGGAAAAGAAATTTATGTCAGCGAAGAAAATTATCTACAGTGAAAATTCCCGCCAGGCGATTCTGCGCGGGGTCAATCAATTGGCCGATGCCGTGAAGGTGACCTTAGGCCCGAAGGGGCGTAACGTAGTCATCGAAAAGAAATTCGGCGGGCCGACCATCACCAAGGACGGCGTGACTGTCGCCAAGGAGATCGAATTGCGAGACCCACTCGAAAACATGGGCGCGCAACTGGTGAAGGAAGTCGCTTCGAAGACAAGTGACGTTGCAGGGGATGGTACAACCACGGCCACCATACTGGCCCAGACCATTTTCCGCGAAGGCGTCAAATCGGTCGCGGCAGGCGCAAATCCCATGGCGCTGAAGCGCGGGATTGAAAAGGCGGTTGAGGCCATCGTCGCAGAGCTGAAGAAGATTTCGTCCAGTGTCGAGGGTAGCGACAAAATTGCCCAGGTCGGAACTATATCGTCCAATGGCGATGTCACGATCGGAAACACCATTGCGGAAGCGATGCGGAAGGCGGGCAAGAACGGCGTCATCACAGTTGAAGAATCGAAGACCATGACGACAGAATTAGTCACGGTCGATGGGATGCAATTCGACCGTGGTTATCTGTCGCCCTACTTCACAACTGACGCCGATCGGATGGAAGCGGTTCTCGAAGAGCCTTACGTCCTCATCCATGAAAAGAAGATCTCCAGCATGAAGGATCTGCTGCCGCTGCTCGAGGTGGTGGCGCGGGCCGGCAAACCGCTGTTGATTATTTCGGAGGACGTGGATGGCGATGCGCTGGCCACGCTGGTGGTGAATAAGCTGCGCGGAACGCTGAATGTTTGCGCAGTGAAGGCGCCTGGTTTCGGTGACCGGCGCAAAGCCATGCTGGAAGATATCGCGATTCTGACGGGCGGCAAAGCCATAGCTGAGGAGACGGGCATCAAGCTGGAAAAGCTAGGCCTGGATGATCTAGGGCGGGCCAAGCGCGTGACCGTAGACAAGGACAACACGACAATTATCGATGGCGCCGGCGGCCAGAGCGCCATCCAGGCCCGCATCAAGCAATTGCGCACTCAAATTGATGACACTAGCTCCGATTACGACCGCGAGAAGCTGGAAGAGCGGCTGGCCAGATTAGCCGGAGGAGTAGCCGTTATTAAGGTGGGCGCCGCTACTGAGCTGGAGATGAAAGAGAAGAAAGCCCGGGTGGAAGATGCATTGCAAGCGACCCGAGCGGCCGTCGAAGAAGGCATAGTGCCGGGTGGCGGAGTGGCGTTGTTAAGGGCCTCCCATGTTCTCGATTCACTGACTGTTGCGGGAGACGAAAAGGTTGGCGGCGCGATTGTGCGGCGTGCGTGTGAAGAGCCGGCTCGCCAGATTGCTAATAACGCCGGTCATGAAGGCGCGGTCGTGGTCGAAAACATACGCACGAAGAACGAGGCGAATTACGGTTTCAATGCGGCTACCGGGCGCTATGAGGATTTACTGAAAGCGGGCGTCATCGATCCGACTAAGGTGACTCGTTCCGCGCTGCAAAATGCGAGCTCTATCGCGTCGCTGATGTTGACCACGGAAGCGATGATTTGTGAACCTCACGAAGGCACACAATCCGCATCGGCGAATCCTAATTATGGAGCGGACTACGGTGAGTAGAGCACTGCCGTTCTTGTTCCTGCTTTGCTCGTCATTTGTGTGCGGGGCCGACCTTTCTACTTATCGCGGCTTCCAACTCGGAATGAGCCTGAGCGCCGCGGTCAAACATTCGGGAATGGATATATCGGAAGTGACGACGATCCACCAGCGCCCGGCGCGGATTCAAGAGTTGACCTGGGATCCGCAGCGGTTTTCGGTTAATGACGGCGAGCCGGTCGAACAGGTCCTGTTTAGCTTTTATAATGGCCAGCTTTTCCGGATGGTGGTGGATTATGACGCGGAGAAGATCAAAGGGCTCACGTCGGAAGACATCGTTGCGGCAGTTTCCGCAAAGTATGGCTTGCCAACCAAGAGAGCTGAAGTAACGTTCGCATTGCCGGCTGAGTTTCCTGAAGATACGCTGCAGACTGTCGCGCGCTGGGAAGATGCGGATAGCTCGTTTAGCCTGGTTCAGCTCCCATACGGACCTAACTTCCAGTTAGTTGTCGTCTCCAAACGCCTGAGCACTTTGACAGATGCGGCTTTGGCGGAAGGAACCCGCCTGGACGCAGAAGAGGCTCCCGGCCGTTTACAGCAAAAGGAACAGAGCGACAAAAACGATCTCAGTAAAGATCGAGTAACAAACAAGGCGCGCTTTCGACCTTGAGGTAGAGGCGTCGGCAATCTGGAATGACACCGGCTGATCCTTTAAGTGCAACTCAGAGCAGAATCCTGCTTGCTGAGGATGAAGGCCTGATCGCAATGGATCTCCAGCACCGGCTGGAGAGCCTCGGTTATGCCGTAACGTCAATCGCCAGGACGGCCGACCAGGCTGTTCGCCTGGCTGTCAGCGATGTCCCCAATCTGATATTGATGGACATCCACTTACAGGGGGAGAAAGACGGAATCCAGGCGGCGGCCGAGATTCGAAAGCTGCTCGACGTTCCGGTGGTTTTCCTGACGGCTCATTCGGACAGCTTCACAATCGAGAGGGCCAAGATCACGGGTCCATTTGGCTACATCACTAAACCGTTTGAAACGGGTAGTCTTCGCGTCCAGATCGAGATAGCGCTCTTCAAGCACCAGTTGGAGCAAAAGCTGCGGCGCAGCGAGGCCTGGCTTTCCACAACCCTTCACAACATCGGTGATGGAGTTATAGCGGCCGACGGCGCCGGCAAAGTCGTACTCTTGAACCCGGTTGCGGAAGAGCTGACGGGGTGGACAATGGAGCAGGCGGCGGGCCAGCTTGTTTCGGAAGTTTTCAAAGTGTTCGATGTCGGGACA
Organism: Terriglobia bacterium; assembly: GCA_963758445.1. Classification (GTDB taxonomy): domain Bacteria; phylum Acidobacteriota; class Terriglobia; order Bryobacterales; family Bryobacteraceae; genus Bog-105. Next base: position 333,935 of record CAVWVR010000012.1, on the reverse strand, counting down.
TTGAAACCTGTTGCCCTTCCGCTGCCAGCGGTTTCGGGTGCGGAGAGTATGCGGACATCAAGAGCTGAGCACAGTCTGCATAGCCGTAAGGGGACCATAGCGCTGGTTCACACCGTGATAAACGCCAATCAGAGCGCGGATGGCGCGCTGCTGGGATCTGTGATCGTGTTCAGGGATATCAGCAGCCAGCGCGAACTGGAGCAGCGCTTACAAGAAAGCCAGAACATGGAGAGCATCGCCATCATGGCAGGCGGGCTGGCGCATGATTTCAACAATCTGCTGACGGTAATTAGTGGCTATGCGGGCTTAGCCGGGGGGGCGCAGCGGAAAGCGGCCGACGCTTTGGATCAGATTGGCTTAGCCGCGGAATCCGCCGCTGTCTTGTGCAGCCGTTTATTGACGGTCAGCCGGAACGACGTTATCCAGCCCGAGATTTTTGACCTGAACGAGCTGATTGCCGCCAGCGCCAAGATCATTCAGCAATTTCTCGGGCCTGCAAGCGCGCTGATTCTGAAGACATCTTCGGAGAGCTTGCCAGTGAGTTCGGATCGAATTCAGATACAGCAAGTGCTGATCAATCTCGCGGTCTATGCGCGCGACGCCATGCCGGAAGGAGGCACCTTCACGGTCACGACTCGCCGAAACGCGGGGCTGGCCCAAATAGATGTGCACGATACCGGAATTGGCATGACGGACGAAACGCGGCGCAAAATTTTCCAGCCCTTCTTCAGCCGACAGAGCGAAAAGGGTAGCGGTCTCGGGATGGCCATGGTACACAGCACCATCACGAAATGGTCGGGGACGGTAGAGGTAAAGAGCAAGCCCGGCACTGGAACTGAATTTCGAATTTCGCTGCCACTTTCAGAAACCGCGCCCGAAAGGCAGGTCCAAGCTCCTGAATTCCAATCGAAGCCGGCGGAAGGCCCGGCGAAGGTCAGTATTCTGTTGGTGGAAGACGACGCACCGGTTCGAAAGTTCCTGCGCGACCGGCTTGATGCCGCCGGTTTCGGCGTATTCGAGGCAGCGACGGGCGGGGATGCCCTCCGGCTTCCGGAACTTCAAAAAAAGCCCGTTGACTTGCTGATCACCGACGTGGTGATGCCCGGGATGAGCGGGCCGGAACTGGCAAAAGAATGGGTTGCCCGCTGGCCCGGGACACCGGTGCTATTTATGTCCGGCTACAGCGACGAAGAACTCAAAAATAATGACCTGCTGCGGTCGGGCGCAGCGGAATTCCTCGCGAAACCAATGAAGGCAGACCAGCTGATTTCACTAGCCAGAAACATGCTTGCGCGTAAAGCCAAAATCCAAGTTTGAGGGGAAATCGAAATAGCGCCCGGCAAACAGGACGGCGAGAATACGCAGCGGGAGCGCTTCCTGGCCGAATTTCTGGAAACGTCGGTGCAGCCGTTTGGCTCAGGTTATCCGGACGGGCGGATGGGAGTCTGCAACCAGGCATATTGTGACCTCATGGGCTACAGTTCCGAAGAGTTGCACAACAGTTCCTGGCTCACGATGTTGTCTCCCCCCGAGTGGATGGCGCCGCAGAAGGCCGCGCTGGCCGAGCTAGACCGCACCGGGAAACCGGTTCGGTACGAGAAGGAATATTTCAGAAAAGACGGGCGGCGAGTGCCCGTGGAACTGTTGGTGCACGCTTTGCGGGACCAGGCGGGCCAGGTGGAACTCTACTGCAGCTTCGTGACTGATATCAGCGAGCGCAAAGAAATGCATGGGGCGCTGCGAAGAGCGCACGACCAACTGGAGCAGCGGATCGCGGAACGGACCAAAGAGCTTTTCGGCCACCAACCAGGTGCTTTCGGCCGAAATCGAAGAGCGCCAAAGGGCCGAGCGAGCCCGGCAAGAAAGTGAAGAAGCGTTTCGGACGCTTGCGGAATCGGTGCCGCAGTTGGTCTGGATCTGCAATCCCGAAGGTTTGAACGCCTACTTCAATCGACAGTGGGTGGAGTACACAGGCATGAGTCTGGAGCAGAGCTACGGCACATGCTGGAATACCCCTTTCCATCCCGACGAATCGTACGTGAGTTGTTCAACTCGTATGGCAGCATCGCCAGGCATGTGACTAGCCAGCTCGATGTCTCGCCCGTGCTGCTGAAAATCGATCAGGCCATACCATGAGGTTTGATCTTAAACGAAGTTGTCACAAACGCGCTGAAGTATGCCTATCCGAAAGGCTGCGCGGGCGAGGTAACGGTTGAACTTGCGGAGACACCCGCAGGAGAGATACGGCTGAGAATATCGGATCAGGGAGTGGGTTTACCCAAGTCTGAACTGGAAGAAAGTAAAGTCGCTTGGTCTGCGCATTGTTAGCGTTCTGGCTGAGCAACTAGGCGCCACATTAACCATCGACTCAGAGCCAGGGGTTACGGTCAGCTTGACTATTCCCAAGTCAGGGTTCCGGCAGTCCTCCAGTTGAGTCGAAGCGGTGACAACGCTGTGGCGAAGAACGCCTGATCAGAATCGTCCAAGAGCATCAATTTTTACCACTCTCGCTCGTAGGCGACACGATCGTCGAGTCGTTGGCAGACTCGATCGGCAGCGCCGAACGACCGGATGAGGTGACGGTGGTTGTCGGTAGAGCCATCGAATATAGAGTCAGTAAGCAGCTTTACTGATAATGGTTAAGTGTGCTCGCTTCACCATTGACGCTGGCGCCACACTTAACCTATACTGATAAAGACAGTACGCATTGCATTGTCGGCAGATCATCTGAACTAAGTCAGGTCCTCTGACATCGTAAGTCTCTTAGCGAACCGGAAAGATTCTGAGCCGGCTTGCGCGTCTTCGCGTGACACGAAAGCCTCATCTTTTCAGAGGAAACTTATATGCCAAGAAATTCACAGCAAAGAACGGCCGGATCAGAAACCGGTCCCCGCAAAGACCTCGCCGTAACCTTTCTCGCGCTCAACGACGACGTCGAATCGAGATCCATCAAGGAATCCGAGGGAACGGTCAGCAGCCATCCTGTGAAGGGGATGAGCACTTATCAGGAACCGCTTTCCTATTTCACATTAACTGGACGGAACAAGGATTAACAGTTCAGTGGGGGAGGCGAAATGTGCCGCAACTTGTCTGGGTAATACCGCTGATGATGGTTGCTGTGTATGTCGCAACTTCTATTAAGATTTTGAGCGAATACGAACGCGGCGTGGTATTCCGCCTGGGCCGCGTTCTAACTGCACCACGGGGTCCGGGAATCGCTCTGGTATTCGCCGTAGTCGAACGCATGGTCAGGATGTCGTTGCGCGTTGAGACCATGGAAGTGCCCACGCAGGACGTGAGTACCCGCGACAATATACGGGTGAAAGTGAGTGCAATCGTCTACTTCCGGGTGATCGATCCGATTAAGGCAGTTACTGAAGTGAAGAACGTCCTCTACGCCAGTTCACAGCTTGCTGGGAGCGGCGTGCGCTCTGTTGTCGGCGAGGTGGACCTGGATTCATTGCTCAGTCAGCGCGACCGGGTTAATGAACGGCTGCAAACGGTGCTCGATCAGCATACGGAACCGTGGGGAGTCAAGCTCAGCATGGCGGAGGTCAAGCAGGTGGACCTGCCCGGGCAAATGATGCGCATCATTGCATGTCCAGCAGAGGATTTGATCCAGACGCAGCCCAGCACCGCGATCCAGCTTCGGATCTGGTTCCAAGGCGAATAAGAGTGGTTGCCCAAAGTTGGAGCTTAGCCGCGGTTTAGCTGGAGCCGGTGGCTACGATTTGTTTGGCAATCGTCCCTTATAGGCATTACCATGAAGGTGCCCCAGAGAGGTCCCATGTTCATACCCAATCTATACACAATCGTTCACAGGGGCGACAGTTTCGGCCTCCACAAGTTTAAGGATGGCGGCATCTACCTGGTTCAACAACACGCTTGCGGTGACTGGCAGACCGTTCGATTGCCGAAGGAGTCAGAAATCACCTATTTCCAGAAGTACGGAAAAGCAGCAGCCAGCGCGGGAGCAGGGCCGCAGACTTCCGCTCCGCTTCTTAATCCTTAATTCGTCAAAAAGGTCCTGATCAATAGGACGAACGATGATCGGCTGTACGAGACCCATTGAGCGAAAGCTCTCGGAAAGTTCCCGGAGCTTTTCCTCGGAAAAGACTTCCGAGGGTTTGTGGGTGATTACTTCAGCTGACCGATAGGAATGGGGCGGACTGCGGGTACGACAGAGTTGTACTCATACGGTTGTTCTCCTAACAGCAGCGCTCCCTGCTCGCAGCGCTCTTCAGGGGCAGTCTCAAAGGCGTGCAACATCTCAGCGGCGAACTATGCTCTGTGATCTCTGGGGTACAGCCGAAGCAACGTTCTGTACGCTCGCCTCATATCCTCGTCATGCCTCTCTCGTTCTTGGGCGTGCCGCTGCCGCCCGTGTCAGTTGTTTCATTCGGTCCAACTCCGCATGCAGTTGTTTGCCGCCCGCCACAGTCAGCCTGTAGGCTTGTTTTTCGCGCGAGGTGTGCGCTTGGTCGAACCGCTCAATCCATCGATCCTCCAAAAGCCGCCTGAGAGCTCCGTAAAGCGTTAAAGTCCGGCTCGAAAGAGTCGATATGGGAACTGGAGAAAAAGAATCAAATATGAGAAACAAATTTATCCTTGGCGTTGCCCTATCCTCTCTCGCCCTCGCTGGAATCGCGAACGCTCAGGCTGGCACCGCCGGCTCAGGAACCCTCGGCGTCACCGCCACCGTTGTGGGCTCGATCAACCTTACTTTTATAACTGATGCCGCCGGCATGGCAGTCACCGGCACAGGGACCAACACAGCTTCTTTGCCGTTCGGCAATGTCAGCTTGTTTAGCCCCACCGTGCCCGCGGGCGTGACCAAAACCGTTACTGGCATGACCTCGTTCACCCTTTCCACGCCCTTCGACGTTCGTGCGGATATCACCAATTCCACAAGCGCCACTTACTTGCTCTCGGTAAGCGTATCGACGATCGCTGCCGCCCTAACCTACGTAATGGGCGCGACTGACATCTCGTCCGGCGCGGCTTTCACCATAGCCGCCGCCGCCGCATATGCGACCCCACTCCCCTACACCCTACACCTCACGATACCGGCCTCACAGGCAGCTGGTCTGATGTCGAATACCATCAACTTCACAGCGACCTCTAATTAATTCCTGCCGATATAGAGGGACGAATGCTGGCTGGGTCGAAAACAAGCGCCCCGTCAGTTGTCCTTGTTTATGAATTCTAGATTCACCGGTCTTTTCTGCGTATGCATGTTGGGGGTTCCTGTCAGTCGAGTAGGATTCGGCCAGACGCCGGTCGCCCCGCGAGGCGTGCCGCCCGCGCTTGCCGCGCTTGCAGGACCCACCATCACCATCCTTCCGCCCTCAACCGGTTCGCTAGTACGAAGCCACGGAGCAAGCAATGCCTCTCTCAACCTCGGTCCCGTCTCTTATTTCAAAGGAACCTCGACTCCCGGCGAGACCAGTCGGAAGACCCTCAACTCCTTCGTGATTTCGAGCCGGTTTGTCTTAAAGATCGACTGTCCTGCACGTTCGTCGTCTTCTCTGGTGAGCGTAACCGTGTCGCGCCTGGATGCAGCCGCTTCGCATTCCATCAGCATCGACGGAACCCCAATCGGATCCGCTGCACAAACGTTGGTGCAATCGATGCCCTGCGGCTCGCGCGGCGAGCACCGGCTCGACGTGGAGGTTCCGATTTCTACACCCGCTGGTAGCATCGGAAGCTCCCTCGCGTTCGTGGCGATGCTCAACAGATAACCCGATGAGATTCACATCGCTGCTTGCTGCCGTTATTTTCTATGCCCCGCTTTGGTCCATCGCCCAAGCCCAGATACGCGTCGTTCCAGTCTCCGGCGAAAACGATGCGCCGCGAGCTTCCCTCGCCCTCTCTCCGGCTGTCATCATGGTCCGCTGCAACCCAGGGCAGAGCACGACCCAAACCTTGACCATCATGAATCATACGGCCGACGAGCTCCGTTTTAATCTCGTGACCGAGGACGTGGTAGTGCGCGATGGCAAGCGATCCTTTTCGCCCGCCGGACAGATTCCGAACGGTATTGCGGCAAGCTCCGTTGCGACGCCATCCTCAGTGGTCGTGGCAGCCGGCGAGGAAGCATCCGTTCAGGTTACTCTCACCCTTCCACCCGAGACTGGACAGCGCGCCGTAGTGACCTTCTTTCGCAGTGGTATCGTCGCACCTGTTGCTGGTGCGGTCGGCCTTACAGCTTCTCTCGGCGCGCTCATCACCTTTACCTTATCGAGCGATTACCAGGTGGAAGCCGGACCCCTGCGAGCCACACCGCAGACACCCGCGGCAAACCTTATCCTTTCGGGAGAGTTACGCAACCGCGGTTCCGAACCGGTGATAGCTAGCGGCGTAGTCGCAATTCTGGATGAAGCTGGGAAACGCGTGGGCAAAGCGCCTTTTCCTTCGCAGCGCCTTTTACCGGGCGAACAGTTGACGTTTGCGGCCACCAATCCGGCGCGGCTCGCCTCTGGGCACTATCGCGCGCTGTCCTCTTTTGAATTTGAAGGGAAGGTTCTAACCAGTGCGGGGGAATTCACTATTCCCGAATAGTTGGCGTGGGCTCCTTTTATTAGTTTGGTGCTGTCTCGAATTGTCGGCGCAGGTTCATAAAGTCGATCCACAGAAGACGCTCACGTTCGAAGTAGCCGGCGCGACTGCGGCTTATAGTCTGGACGCAACCGTAGCTGAGGCAACCGCCGAGAAGGGGCTGGTTTCGGTCGAGGGCAAACAACCGGGCACTACCCATGTGGTGGTGATCACTGCTTCCGGAGTGCAGACCTTCGAGGTCTTGGTGACCACCCCAGCGCCGCGTTATCCCGTCGGTTTCATCATGCCGGCCGGGGGCCCGGAGACCGCCCAGAGCGGTTACTATGAAGCACGGTATTTCTCCAGTCCTGCCGAGATCCAGAACCAGCTGGATGTTTATAAAGTCGACGGCGACAACCGGACCCACATCCATATCTTGGAAACGAACCTGGTGGGGGCTCTCGATCAAGGCCAGCCTCGAACTGCTTTGTCTTCCGCCTCGTATGAAATTGTGACACCGCGCCGTGCCATCACCTTATTCGATCAGTACGTGGACGAATCCCCTCTCACCATCAATGGATCGATTGTCCGGGGATTCCATATGGCGGCAAACGATGGGGATGACCTTACCGGACCAGCCGCGAATCCCCCACAGGCCGCACCGCAGCCGCCGTACAACTGGTTTGTGCACGCCGGCTACACCACGGTCGCGACGTTCGAGGGTCTATTTCTGCCCACCCAGCCGGAACTCGTGGTCGGAGGTGGTTACCGTTATCCACTGACGGCGAATTCTTCAGTTACCGCTTCCTTTTATCACGTACAGGTTCCCGTTACGGATCTGATAGGACGTTCCGGAAGTATCGGCAACGTGACATACAGATACAGCCCCAGGGAAACTTTCTGGTTCGCTGGAGACCTTGGGATCAGCCATGGCGTCGGTGCTGCGGGACGGCTCTACTACAAGACCGCGCGCGATTACGTTACGGCTCTGGTACGGTACATGCCGGTGCAGTTTGCATCTTTGGGCGCCAACAATTTTCGTGGTCTTCATTCTGAGCTCTCCTCGACCCGTCACATCTCAGATAAATTTGATGGAAGCCTGACGTTTTACAGCAACGATCTGGTGCTGCCGGGTTTACGCGAAAAAACCATCTCAGGCTCCGCCGGTCTTCGCTTTCAACTCAGCAAACACTGGGCTCTAAATGCTGGCGCGCTCGCCTCGAGTTTGCAGACCAAGGTACCTGCCGGTCTCGCAATTCGAACTTTCACCCTGCCCGTCGGCCTCAGTTTTCAATCGCGCCATCTCACGGCCACTGGACAATACCAGTTCGCGGTAACTCCCGGCCAAGAAAACGGCGCCCGGCAATCTCGGGCTTCCCTAAGCTCGGGTTGGGGCGCTTTCACATTTACTGCCTACGCGGAACGCGATAGCAATGCCCCTACCATTGGTTTTCTGTACGGGCAAGTGGCGGGATTGCAACAGGCCCTTGATCAGCTGGGCATCCGGGCGACCACCGTACAGCAAGTCGACGAGCTTTTATCTGATAACTCTTTCTTGATCGCAGCCGGATACCTAAAGGGCGCCACCATCAACGTAGTTCCCGAGCGTACCCAGATCGGCGGCACTGCAGACTGGTCCAGCCGGGGCGTGCTTCGGAAAGAGTTGACTTACAATTTTCTATACAATGACAACCATGGGTTCCAGGGCAGTACGTGGGACGCCGCACACACCATTTCCTACACGCAAAGCGTCACCCGTTCGGATGACCTTTCGCTGTCTTGTTCAGTAGTGGGAGAGAAGGATCCCGGAAGGTCGCAGGAATACAACCCGGTTTGCTTCATCGCCTGGAGGCACCAGCTGCAACACGTACCCAACTTCGTCATTCCTGAACGGCATGGAACTATCGCGGGAAACGTCTTCAGTGATGACCAATCCAAAGGCGTCTTGGAAGCGGGCATGCGGCCGATCCCCGGAGCGGAGGTCATGCTGGATAACCACCGCCGTACCCGTAGCCTCGCCGATGGTTCATACCGTTTCCTTGGAGTGTCTCGCGGTCCACACCGAATTACGGCAGCAGTACCACTCCCCGCAGCCGTTTTTCTTCACCACCGCATCCGGCGTCGACGTGAGCGAAAACGCCACTGTAAATTTCGGAATCGGCCACCAACTGTCGGGTTTGATGGGCCAGGTTTTGAATGACGCGGGTCAAGGCGTGGCCCGAGTCACCGTGACGGTCCGTAGTAACGGACCAACACAGACGGCCGCGACCCAGGGTGACGGCAGCTTCTTCGTGCCACATCTGGTGCCCGGCGATTATGAAGTTCAGGTGGACGCAGACTCGCTGCCGCTGGGTTATTCCGCTGACGCTATCCGCCTACCGCAGCAAATAACAGTTGGAACGTCAGCGCCGGGCCAAGTCGTCTTCACCGCGCGAGCGTTTCGCAGCATTTCGGGACGAGTGCTCAGTTACGATCCTAAAGCCGGCCGCTACGTTCCAGTGATTGCGGCGCAAGTAACCCTGCGGGAACTCCGTTCAACCGCCACGACCGACTCGATGGGACGCTACCTGTTCCGCGACTTGGCTGCGGGGCCTTACACGCTATCCGTTCAGAACGGGACCCAAACATCCACCCACGCCGTTCACCTGGATGCCCCGCCCGTTGATTTGAGAGATGTGGATTTTCAGATTAACCGGCCCAACGCTCCGTAGAAACCAAGCGGAAGACCGCTTCGGCAAGCGGTGCCTTTGTAATGACGACGGATGCGCGGATCAATACGGGAGGCAGCCTGCCCGTTATTAGATGCCCTTGATCGGCTTGAGTCTGTCGAGCGGCGCTTGCAAGCCCCCGAATTCTAGTTCTTAGGTGAGGTGATGGCAACAAGACCTATGGAGCGAATGTCACTTCAAGAGCATCGCAACTTGATAGACATCAATGAATTGTCGATTCGCCTGAAAATTGCAAAGGGCACACTCTACAACTGGGTTTGTCTTCGCCGCATTCCGTTCGTGAAACTTGGTCGCGCTCTGCGCTTCGACCCGTCGGAGATCGAACCCGTTTTATAAGCCTCCACTAGGCTGGAAGAGGTCGGCAGGAGGTAGGAGGAGCCAATTATCGCACTCTACCAACGCGGCCGTATTTGGTACGCGGATTTTTATGTTCAAGGCAAGCGAGTTCAGGAGAGCACCAGAACTACTAACCGGCGCGAGGCTGAGAAGTTCTACGCTCTGCGCATTTCGGAGGTCGAGCGAGGCGAGTATGCAAAGCCCGTCAAGATCACGATCTCAAAATTCGGGCGGCAGTATCTGGAGTACGCGAAAGCGAACGAGCGATCTTGGCTTTGCCACGAGCAGATCATGAAGCATCTGAGTCTATTCTTCGGGAAACAGTGACAGTGCCAAAAGCTGAGAAGCAATCCGCATAACTGGTAAGTTAGATACGTGGTGAGGTGCGAGAGTGGTTGAATCGGGCGGTCTCGAAAACCGTTGAACCTTCACGGGTTCCGTGGGTTCGAATCCCACCCTCACCGCCAAAACAGAATCAATGGTTTAGCTCCCCCCGCATCAAAAATACGTGGGCAAGCTCAACCTCTATCGTCGGCACCCTCGCATCGCAGGAAAATGCACGGGCGGACACACTCCCGATTCCCGAAACTGCGAACCCGAGGAGTTGCGTCGAAACTGGAAGAAATGTCACTGCCCCATTTATGTTTGCGGGACTTTGGACGGCAAGTTTCGGCGCAAGAACACTAAGAAGACCCACTTGGGAAGAGGCGAAGGCGCTGGCTGCTCGCTTTGAAGCGGCAGCGTCTGGGATCCAGGCATTCTTCGGCTCCACAGGCACTTCTCAAAAATGCCGCAAACCCGCTGCATCCTGCGACTTCACCCCTCCTGCACCTCCGATAGGAAGCTATCGTTTCCCAGTACTATCCCGTCATCGTCAACTGCTTGGCACGTGGCTCACTGCCATCGGGCGGCTTTAGTTGGTGATCTTCGCCGTTCTTGCCTGAAGAGCGTCTACGCGCGCGCGATACAAGGCGGGCCAGCCAACCCCGCGACCGCAATCGCTTACGAAGACAATGGCTTTGGAATCCAACTCCCAAGTTGGCGAAGAGCTGTTACAGTTGCCACCGGTCAGTTGTACCGCGGCGTTACCGTTGACCGCTCGGAGCCAGATCTGATCTGTTCGGTTTGTCGTCTGCGTAGTTGCAGTCCAATTCCCATCCGGCGAAATTGATGAGGATAATACCGGGCGAGGGCTCGGGTCGATGTCTTGAACAGCCCGTTTGGTGTTCGTGTCAAGCAGCATAAACCTGGATTTGCCATGAGCCAGCAATTCAAATCTGACAGGACCATCGGGCGATTCTGCTACGGGCTGAAGCGCATCGCCGGGAAAGCGGAGTTCCTCCATGCGACCGTCGTGAACCCAACGCAGGACATACTGTGACTTTCCAATCGTCTGATACACCAAACCCGAGCGAAGAATCGCAGGTGACAGTGATAATAGCGTTCCTGGTTGCACTCCGATTTGGTCCCAACGCTGCGCGGGCTCTTGCGAATAGCTTGCCAAGTGGAAACTTGCCGCAACAGCAGATGCAATAGTAATGAGCACCGTGGCCGTACAAGCCGCTTTCACACTCACTAGGTGCCAGTATTCGCGCCCCACCAGAACGAACAACGCGATGAGTAACCAGACTTTTGGAAACAGCCAACTCCAAGTGGGTTGAAGAGGAATGGCGAGAAACGCGTAAGAAATAACCAGAAACACCTGTGTTCGGCGATTCGCTCCTTCAAGTAACAAGGTTAGCGGGAGAAGCAACAGAAGGAATGTATAGGAACCGGTATTCGGTGATGCCAATAAAACCGCAATAAAGAACCACGCGAAATCCTTCTTAGGATTGTTAGACCGATACAGCGCGATGAGCGGAAAGACAATGACGGCGAGGATCAGGAGCGGCTGAAAGAAAAAGAATACTGTTGGGGCATTCCATATGGGTTGCGGATTCAAGTCCGGCTCTCTCAGGAAGCTGCGGCGCAGCAGTGTCGAAAGCGTGCCGTTGAGACTGCTATAAGGATCTAGTGTTTCTCCTTGCAATGCTCGGGGAAAGATGTGCGTCCCGAAGTAAGCGACCTCGCTCCAGCCGAAGATTGCGACGGCAGCGAGTGCCAGGCAAAGGGTCGTGGCGATTATCGCCAGTACGCCTTTCCATCGCTGCTTTACCGCAAAGTACGCTGCAAAGGGGCCGCCGTAGAGCTTGAGCGCAAACGCAGTTCCCAAAAGCACGCCGCTGCGGCCGTCCTGCCCCCGATTCAAAGCGTAGAAAGCTAATGTCAGTAAGAACAATAGAAACGCATAGTACTGTCCGTACAAAAAGTTGAAATGCAAAGTGGGGTATCCAAGAAATAGCAGTAGAGTGATGAGTTCCATGCTGAATCTAGTTACTCTCGATAGGAGCCACAGCGTCGCGATCAGGCATGCCAGATTGAACGCCAACCAAATACGTTTTGCCGTCTGCACCCGGAAGCCGGCGATGCCCACAAGCGGCAACATGGTCAAGGGCGTCTGCGGAACATATCCGCCGAGTTGCTCGACACCGGCATAGTGCATTTGACGCTCGAACCAAGTCCAGTCGTAATACTCGCGGAGAGGTTGCCGCTCGCGCACCAAAACCGCTGCCGTGTAGTAGTTAGGAAAATCCGAGGCGGCTCGATTACAGCCGTAGCGGAATGTGGTCAAGAGGAAAAACGTGCAGCCCGCCGCTAATAACAAGCGGCGCGCGAGATTCCGTTGAACGAGCGCCGCGAGGAACGATCTGACTCTCACCTGACTTATTGCATCAGGATTCGCCAGTGAAGATCTCGGCTTTGGTCGTTTTTTGCATAACTTTGACAATTCTTTGATGACCTGCACCTCACGGATCTCATACCCTGCGAGTGAGGATAACCGGAACTGGCCATTTCGCATACTGTCGTTCTGAACCAGCGGAGGCAATACGTTGCGTATATCCTGCAGGCGTTGGATTCTCGTCATGCCGTTTTCTTCCTCATTGGCTTGGGTGTTTTAGTAAGGCTCATTCCGCTGGCGCTAGTAGGCGGCAAATTCCTGGCGCACGAGAATCCCTCTTACGATCTGATGGCCGGGCAGTTACTACGAAACGATCACTTTTCCCCATACTGGCCGCCGGGATTACCGTACTATCTCGCGTTAGTGCATGTCTTATTCGGCTATGGCATGCTCGTAGCCAGAGCATCCATCCTGCCCGTCTACGTCGGCTTTTCATTCGCGTTGTACGGGCTCGTCAAAGCGATAGGCTCGCGCCGAGCCGGCAATATCGCAGTTCTCACGTTTGCCCTTTATCCGTCGTACATTCGCTACGCTTTTGATCCTTCGACAGAATATCTGACTGCTACCTGCTTGTTGGTCATCGTCTACTGCACCGTCTTCATACTTAGAAAGCCATCCTTACTGTTGGCCACGTGTTTAGGCTTGTCGCTTGCCGCGGTCGCGCTTGTGCGCGCCAATAGTCTCGCCTTGGTTATTGCCGTTCCCGCCTATCTTTTATTTCGAACCAGGAAGTGGAGCATTGCCCTAGTTCCATTGCTTGTCGCCTGCATCCTCATATCAGCGTGGCTGTGGAAAGCTTCGAACCTAGCCGGCCGCTTTGTCTTTATCAACGATTCCAACGGAGAGAACCTGGTAGTTTCCAACCATCCGGCCACACCGCTGTCGCTTACTTCCCGGGAGGGCCCGATGTACGGGGCGATTCCCGCCAGCTTCCTAGAACTTCAGCATGAGGTCGACTATAAGCCGCTGCCCGAACGGCAGCAACAGTTGCGGCAGACGACTCTTCGCTTCGTGCTAAGCCGGCCGGATTTGTTCGCGCTAAGAACCATGAATCGCTTTCGCGCCTACTTTCGTTTTCCGATCCACTATGCCGATCCGTTAGTCCGTCACTCCAACGCGGGAAGGTCGCTGCATCAATGGCTCGGAAGCGCGATCACCGTTTTGGAAATCGCGTTCTTCTGGCCGCTCATGGCGCTAGCCATCATCGGCTGCTTCAACCTTCCCAGTCTTCAAATTGAATCGAGCAGTTTATTTATCGCCCTCGGAGTGGCGACCGTTTATGCTATTCCCTTTTGGTTGATATGGTCGGAGCCACGCTACACATTTCCTGTAATTCCACTCTTCTCCGTCTTCTGCTTTGTGCTGCTCGATCAGTTACTCAAGCGACGGTGGCATCGAGTGCTGGCCCCGGTTATCAGTTCGAGACCGCGTAAGTGGGCTATGTCCGTGACACTAACAATCTTCTTTTGCATCCAGTTGGAATGGATTGCCTTAATTGTGTCCGCTGGCGCCTGGCACGATAAGTGGGCACATATTACTTCGTTCTAGCGATGCGCAAGGCTTATCCGGCACGCATCAATCGAGCAGTGCCATCCGCATGAACCTCGATTTCGGCAGGAAGGTTTTGGGACTGCCAGGCTCCGTAAGACCTCCAGGCTAATCCCGCTCCGCGGCATTTCGTCATAGCAAAGAGATTCCGCTTCGGTCGGCTTTTGGCATCTTGAGTTCGCGGCTTGGGGATCGTCTGAAGTGTAAAGTTGGGACAAGATCGCCAGCCTTTGCAGGAATTGCGGCACGTCATCTAATTGCTAAAGGCAGAACCCGCTTTCGGAAACAGAGACGTGGTATCGAGACCCGGTTGTTAGCGCCAACACGATAACGAGCCCCAGGAGTCTCTTGAGTGACTAGCTTCCCGCTCGATCGTATCCTTGTGCCGCCAAGCCGCGTGCCAAAGCGCTCCAGCTTCCCCGGTTCGCTATGTCTCGAAACCAGATGGTCGCCCAGTCAGGTGAACTGAGGCATTGTGAGCGAGTTGACCGGAACATAAATGGACTCGTTACCCGTTCGATTTCTTCGAGCGGCAATGCCCGTGGCCGAGGCATCACAGTGGCTTACCGCCGAGGCAGAGAACCTACGCCGCTGTAAATGTGGTGTAAATGCCGGCTAGACCTTCCGGTTTTGCGTCATTCCTATATAGACTCGCCTGATCTTCACCGATGAGTACAAAGGAGTAGGTGTCTGCGTATGCGCTGGAGAAATTATTGCGTCCTGGCCTTACTTTGCGCTTGGTCGTGCACTGCTGTTGCCTCCGAGGTCTCCGGCAAAATCTCTATCGAGAAGAAAGCGTTGAAGAAGGCTGTTGCGGGCGCGGTGTACGATCTGCGGGGTGTTGCAGTTGCAGAGGACGCTTCCGAGCGGCACAGTTCGAATGAATTCGAAAAGATTGCCGTATGGCTTGATTCCCCGACTGAAGCCGCAAGTTCGCCTGTGATCGCCACGTTGGAGCAACGGAATAAGCGCTTCGAACCGGATCTTCTGGTCATTCCGGTTGGATCGACCGTCAACTTTCCGAACCTGGACCCGGTATTTCACAACATTTTTTCTCTCTCGCGAACTCAGTCCTTCGACCTCGGGTACTTCTCCGAGGGGCGGAGCCGCAGCGTGAAATTTCCGCGCACGGGAATTGTACAAGTGTATTGCCATGTTCACCCTGAAATGCACGCGGTCATAATCGTGACTTCCACGCCGTGGTCAGGGAAACCTCAGCACGACGGCACATTCTCCTGGAGCGGCATACCGGCTGGAAAGTACAGGCTTTATGTTTGGCAAAGATCCGTCGGGTTGATTCATAGAACCGTTGCCGTTCCAGAGACCGGCGATATTCACGTGAACATTTCTTTGCCCGACGATTCCGACAACTAGATACATGTCGCGTCTCTCTCTGACCGGCCGCGCGTTCTTGTTCTCGTTCGTACCGGTGTGCCTCGTACTCGCCGGCACCTTCATTGCGCTGAGTGCCGCCATTCACCAGAGAGTCCGTGAAGAGCTGCGAGAATCCCTGCAAGCTTCTGATTCGCTTCTAAACCGAGCGAGTGTTGAATACCAACGCCGTACCACGGGCCTGCTGGCGAAGCTAACGGATAGTGCCGGATTGAAAGCAGCCGTTGGTCTAATTGCCGAAGCGCATGGAGATCCCTCCGCGGGGGACCAGGTTCGCAGAACCATCGAAGCTCAATTAGACGAGTTGCAGGCCTCCTCCATGTACGATTTCGTAGCGGTCTCGAATGTGCGCGGTCAAACGGTGGCGGCCGTCGTGTTTCCCGGGCTGCACGACCTCAGTTCCATTCCTGCATTGCCGCTCGATGCCGAATTGGCTGAAATCAACAGCGAGTTGTATCAGTTGCAATCCGTTCCCATCGAAATCGAGGGAGAACCGGCAGCCGTGTTGACGCTCGGCAGCCGCTTCCATATTGATGGCATCGTGGCAGCCGCGCAGGCCGTTCTCCTGGATAGGGACAAAGTGATTCGCTCCACTTTCCCGGCGAACTGGAATTACAGAATTGGACAGCAGATCAGCCGGGCGTGCGGAAGACCGGAATTCGGTTGTGAGATCTCTATTGGCGGCGACACTTTTGTCGTCTCGCAACTCGAGAAGGCCCAGTTAGGTGAGCGTTACCGATTGTTCGGCTTTCGATCCCTCGCTGCCCGGCTGCGAGAGTTCAACAGCGCGTTCGTGCGCATTCTGCTGGAGGTCGGCACCGCGGGCATTCTGCTGGCTTTACTTTCGACTCTCCTGACGTCCTATTCCGTCTCTCAACCGTTGCGAGATTTGGTAGCCCAACTCAGAAAAAGCGAATCGAACGGCGGACTTCCGGAAGACGTGACTATCGGCAAGGGCGTGCAAGAGTTGGACTCGCTCGCCAGAGCGTTCAATCGATTGGCGGGGGCAGAACGCAAGTCGCGCGGGGAGCTCGAAAAGGCAAAAGATGCTGCGGAAACGGCGAATCGGCTGAAGACCGAATTTCTTACGAATGTGAGCCATGAGCTACGCACACCGATGAACGGTGTCATGGGCATGACCGCTTTACTTCTTGGCACCACGTTAGATGCCGAGCAGGCGGAATATGCAAACGTCGCGGAGCAATCTGCACAGTCTTTGATGGCAATCATTGATGACGTCTTGGATTTTTCCCGATTGGAAGCGGGCAAACTGCCACTCGAACGAGAACCATTCGACCTGCTTGGTCTGGTCACCCAGGCTGCCACTGAAACGCGAACGCAAGCGGCACAAAAAGGTATTTCAGTCGATTTGTTCTACTCACCATCCGCGCCTCGCAACCTTGTTGGAGATTCCGTACGCATTCGACAGGTTCTTCGGCATCTCGGCCACAACGCGGTGAAGTTCACCCTTAGTGGACATATTCGCGTTTCCTGCGAATGTCTCAGGGACAACCCGGAAGATGCGGTCATCCGGTTGTCGGTGCAAGATACAGGAATCGGAATAGCCCCTAAAATGCACGACTTCATCTTTGAAAAGTTCACACAGGCAGACGGTTCGTCGACACGTCGTCACGGAGGAACGGGTGTGGGCTTGGCGCTCGCAAAAGAAATCGTCGGGTTAATGGGTGGTCAGATTGGCGTCCAGAGCGAAATAGCAGCGGGGGCCACGTTCTGGTTTACTCTCACGCTTGTTAAAGCCGAGCAGCCCGTGCCATCGGATCTTGTCTTAGCGGGCGTGGATGGTTATTCATGATGCCGAACCGCGTTTCAGTCCTGGCCGTGTCGACTCTGTGCATATGCGCATCTGTGGCAGCCCAGGAAACAAGCTCAGGCATATCTGTCCCGATCACCATCAGTGGTGAGTTGCGGCAAGCACACGAATCTGGCGAAGCAGCTTCCCTCGGCCCGGGGTTCCGAGCTGTGTTGTCGCCATCCGTGCGCTTTGGACCTCATTGGTTCATTTATGCTGCGCTCGATGCACATTCGTCGTCCTATTTCCCATACGAGGTTGGGATCGATGACGATCGATCCGTTCACGTGGAACTAATGCAGGCGTTCGTCGGATATGTGAGAAGTTCATCGAAGGGTTCGATACTGATCAAAGCCGGGCAGATCAGCTCGGCCTTTGGGTTGTTCCCGATCGATTACGATGACGCAAAAATGCCGCTGGTAAACCCGCCGCTCGCGTACACAGCAAACTTACCGCTACGCGCGGATCAGCTTCCCTGCGGTGCAGAAGACATCATACGGCAGAGTTACGACTCAGGCGTGGGGTATCACTGCGGCGGTTCTAACGTGCAGCGCTACGGCCTCACTCCCGTTACGCTCTACGGCTTACCGTCTGTTGAAGTGCAACTGTCTCTTTCTCGCTTCGATGCCAGGCTGCAGATTACGAACAGTTCGCCGGCGAATCCACACGGCCTCTTTTCCGAAAGTCAGAGTCTCCAGTGGACAGCAGGTGGCGGATACACGTTTGCCCAGGGCCTTCACGTTGGAGTATCCGGATTCAGGGGCCCCTACCTGGACAACAATCTGACACCCTTGCTTCCCGATGGCATCGATATCAAGGATTTTCGCGCGGACGGAATTGGAGTAGACGCGCGATGGTTGCGAGGCCCATGGTCGGCACAAGGCGAATGGATGCAGTTCCATTTCGCATTGCCCGGGTTCATACGATCTCCTTCGAAAACGGCCGCATACGTGGACGTTAAGCGCATCATCTCTCCGCGCATATTCGCTGCTGCGCGTGTCAATCTCGACGATTCGAATCGGATCAAGGATGAATCCGCATTCGGCGCCACAAGGTATGCGGGACCTCAACAGCTTTACGAGGCGACGGTTGGATATCGATTAAACCGCGAACAGCTATTGAAGGTCGGAGCCGGTTGGAGGCACGGAAACTCCTGGATATCGCCTGGCTGGTTTTGGCCGCCAACTAGCGGCTACAGCGTGGAGCTTCAACTCGTCACAAGCTTTACTGCCGTCTCGAAGGCATTCCACTAGCCAGCGCTATAGCGAAACGTGAGGCGCGTCCGGCCGAGTAAAGTCTGCTGTGTCGTCTCGCCTGTCCCAATCGTCAGCGAAGCTGGATGCCCGCCAGGAACTGACGCTCCCGCGGCCATCACCATATCGCAGCTGGCGACCACTTTATGTAAGTCAACATTCAATAGTTTGCCAACTCATTTCACCCATTATTGCAGCTATTTGGCCACCAATAAAAGACTACCAGATACTTTGTTTTGGCTGGTTGTGTTGCCCACGCGGAGCAGCCGGTTGTATTGGAGAGCCAAAGTGGAACTATTCGAGAAGATCCGGCGCGAGTACTTCGAGGGTGTCGGAACGATTTTGGGTGTAGCCAAGAAACTGGGCATACACCGGCGGATGGTGCGGGAAGCCATCCAGAATGCGGTACCAGCGAAACGCAAGCAGGTGCGTCGCGAAAGTACGCGGCTGATTGCCGAGGTGCTGCTGTTCATTCAGCAGCTGCTGCACCAGGATCAGTACGCGCCGCGCAAGCAGCGCCATACTGCCCAACGCATCTACGAGCGGTTGCGTGAAGAGATGCCCCAGCAGGAAGTAAGCCCACGCAGTATGAGACGTTGTGCAGGGATTTGGAATCAGCAGCGCAAGTATAACGGGTCGAGACGTCATCAGCCAGTAATAAGAGGCAGGCGAAAACAGTGGATGGCTACGAAGCCTACGCGATCTGACGGTGAACGGGTAAGCTGCAGTGTTCTGCATGTGGCATGTACACGCAGGCATTTCACCGGATCTGCGCGCGACGCAACAAGCTTTCTGATGGTCTGTACGCTGTTCAACATGGTTGGCGGAGCGTTTCCCGTGCTTCGCTACGACAACCTGAAGAGCGCGGTGAGCACATCATGCGTGGCATACGGCGCGAGCAGACCATGCGCTTTCTTGCGTTTCGCTCGCACTATCTGTTTGAGGCGGATTTCTTCACGCCCGCGCGAGGCAACGAAAAAGGTGGCGTGGAACAAGAAGCGGGACGATTCCGGCGGCGCTGGTGGACGCCGCTGCCGCAGCATGCGAATCTGGATGAGCTGAACAACTATTTGCTCGCCTGCTGCCTCGACGTTCATCAGCGGAAGATTGAAGGACGCAACCAGAGCGTTGGTGAAGCGTTTCGTGAGGAGCAGTTGCAAATCACATACAATCCGGCAGAAGACTTCGAGGTTGCTGAGAGCTTCGCGTGTGTCGTCGATGCGAACTTGCGTTCGTGTGACTGCATCCGCTCTTCGACGCTTCGGCCTGTCGTTCGAGTGGAAGTAAACATCGATGCTTCTCATGAACGTGTGCTGCAAGGGAACTGATTGCCCGGCTGAGCGTAGTTAGTTAGTCAACGGCAGTTTCCTGCCCTTAGCACTACCCGGGCGTACTCGAACAGAAACCGGGTGCGTTTGAACTTTCGATAGCACTGGCGCAATATCGCAACGCTGGGTTATGGCCGGAAAGCTTCGATCAGTTCTGGGAGAAGCTGATGGAGCGTCGCGGCCGACCCGACGGCTCCCTTCAAGATGATCCGCCTGTTCGCAATTGAGTACGACGCATGGCGACAAGCAAGTTCGGTCTTCGGTTCTGAGAGCCTTGCCGTGTCAGTCAAGCGATGCCACGACGGAGCGGAATCTCCTCAAGCCGGAAACATCGCGTCGAACACAACGCCGCTCCTTTGTTTGAACAGGCATCGGCTTGAGCGGCCCTTGCCCAGGCTGGACATGTATGACCAGTTGCTTAGCAGCAAGCAACAGCCGGAGGTCAGAGCATGAAGACTGCGTCGGCTCAACTCCAACACGAAGTAGTTCGAGCAGTCAATTGCAAGTAAATCCGCATGCCCACTGGCCTCTCCGGATCGGCGCCAAGCAGATATGACTGTCACTCCGCTAGCGAGGCAATCGTCATCACTGTAAGTGCAGATGCGAATGTCGAAGGATCGCGTGGGCTCACTTTATACAGCAAGTACCCAAGCAGACGTATCGATCCCAGCGCCGTTGCTCCGCCCAGAACGACCCCGCCCGCCGTTAGTGCGAATCCTTGCGAAATCACTAACGCATCACATCGGGATGCGTTCGCGCCGATCAGGGACTGTCACGGCACGTTTGTGGTGCATAGAAGGGAGGTTAAGTGGTATTTAGATCGGTCGCACACATAACAGCAGCAGCATCGTCGAAACTCGCGCTGGCTCAACGTGTGACGCTAATCGGGATGTCTGTGAGCGGAGCTTTATCTGCGGCGAAGCTGCTCGCCGGCTGGATCGGCCATTCGACTGCGGTATTCGCGGACCGACTGGAAAATGCCGGGGACTTGTTTGGGTCGGGATTGATTCTGTACTCCCTCTATGTGGCATCCGCGCCAGGGGATAAGGAACATCCATAGGGGCACGGTCGCTCCGAAACAATCGCGGGGCTGGCGGTAGGATTCGTGCTGGCCGCGTCGGGCCTCGTTATCTGCTACGAGTCTTTCAGAAGGTTGCAGACCGCGACCGAGCCCCTCATTTATAGCCATCTGGCCAATGGTAGCTTCCATCATCGTGAAAGGCGGACTGTCGATCGGCAGGTTTGCCTATTGCAAACGGCTTGGGAGCGCAGCACTTCAGGCCGATGCATGGCACGACGGTATCGAAATTGTCTCAGGGTTGGTCGCCCTCATTGCGCTCGCGCTAACCCTCTACGACCCAGAGCATTTTGCCGCAGCCGATCAATACGGCGGCTTGCTCGGGGGCTTGTATTGTTACTGCTTTTCGTGTAGTTCGCGGTACCAGCCAGGACAACCGCTCCGTTAAGATGCCCAAAGACATTCCAACGCGCCTTACCAGCTCAGGTGGCTGATTCGTCCTCTCTGGCCACCTCAAACTTGGCAAGTTGTGCGAACCGGTCCCGCTCTCGTAGCCTATATAAATTCTGTGTGCTTCGTCGTCCCATCGGATGCGTCGGCGTCGTCTCCCAGCTTCGTAGTGCCGACTGGCTGGCATGAAGTCCCATCGAAGATTCGCAGCGTTCCATCCTCACCGTTGGCCACGTACAGCCGGTTCGGTCCCGATAAAATAAAGAACGCCTTGTAGCTGATGTAGGCCTGAGATTGGAATGGACTCGCTTACCTTGCCTGCCATCAACGACTTCGACCGTGTTATTGCCCAGCGCAGCAACAAAGAGTCTGTCACTCTGAGCGTCGAAGAACATGTGATCGATGCGGTCCTGAACATCGGGCATGACGATCGTCTTTTGCAAACGTGATGGCGACTGCGCAGCAGCAGGCGCACTAAAAGCGAGCAGCAGGAGCGCCGCGCGCAATCGTGTAGGGGTCATTGTTCTACCCGCCAGGGCGATATGTTCGACCAGGTCTTCAGCTCCTGAGTCGCCCAAGCCGTGGACTTGTCCTTGTGGCAATCGGTGCAGGGATTCGGAATCTTGTACGTGTCGGTCATGGCAGGGCTGATAAATCGGAAGGTGTGACTGCGAACGTTGACATCCGCGATCGTCTGTTCGATGCGCGGCATATGACAGGCAATACACTCATTCCCTGCGCTTCCAATCTTATGGTGTGTGTGTTGTTCGATTGTGCTAACGTGCGGGCCATTGGGCGAACCAGGCCCGTGACATTCGAGGCACATGACGTTTGCCGGCTTAATTAAAAGCGCGTCGTTATCGGTGCCGTGGACATCGTGGCAATTGGAACATTTTACGCCGCGCGTGTACATCACGCTTTGAACAAAATCGTTTCCTTGCATGCGGTTCTTATGCGCCGTACCGTCCGCAAAATGCGTGAACGTCGTCTCGCCTAACTTGTGCTCTTCGAGCTTCCAGTGGTCTTCTAACTTTTCGCCGACATGGAATCCGACCGGCCAGTCGTAATACTTGCCTTCAATCGGATTCAGCAGCGGCTGCCCTTGCGAGTGGCACTGGATGCAGGTATCGTTCGCCTGAACCGAATTGAGACGGGCGGGGTTGACAATGTTGGTGCGGGAAGGATGCGCAATATGTTCGCTGCCGGGGCCGTGGCATTTCTCGCAGCCGACATTCCACTCGGTAACTGTTTTGTTCTCGATGTTGTAATTGACGGAGTGGCAACCGTCGCAGAGCGGGCCTGTGGGCCGCTTCATGTTGTCCGGCGGATACAGAGGAGCCCACCAGTCCGTTCCGTTTTTAACGAAATAGGGCCGCCAGACCTGATGGGTTACGTCCCATTGCGCCGGAAGAACGAAATAGTCCTCACGGACCTTCTTAAAGTAGCGCTGTTTCCACTTGCTTCCATAGACGAACGCAATGTCATCTTTGGTGAACGTGAGCAGAGGATCAGGCTTGGAAAGGTCAGGCAGGATTGCATCGGGATGCTGTTTGGGGTCGCGTACAACGTTGGCCATGCGAGTCTTCTCCCAGCGACCGTAGATCTGCGGATGACACGTCTTGCAAGTGGTCGAGCCGACGTAATGGCGCCCTGCCAGGCCAGGCTGCGCACCGGAAAGGAGGGCTTGGGCGAATAAGAGCCGTGCAGCGCTTCCGGCAGCACAGAACAAAATGACGAAACCCCTCGAAAAGAGCATGCGATGGTTCTCCCCTTGTGAGCCTATGCTTTATCATGCCGGCTGACAAAACGCCCGCATCATGAACGTTTTTGCGGCGCTCGAACTTTCTACGTGCAGCCTGATCGTCAAGCCAAAAACCACAAAGCTAAGAAGCACATGCCAGGAGACCGGTGTTTTGAGAACTGGTCGTAGGTTCTCCTGCCCGAAACCGATCGACTGTGTTTATTGTGTGGATTCGGCCCCGGATCTTCAAAGAGAAACTGGGATCGATCATTGATGGCGTGTGCGCGGATCAGCCCCTTTTTTCCCCAGTCCGATACCGTCTTTATTGAAACGCCGCACGCCCGGGCCATCTCAGAGATTGTAAGCATGCCACATTCGCCGAGGCGGTCGAACCGGCTCATTAGCCAGTAAGCTTTGCGGACGTAGCCCACCGCGATCGAGGTCAACAGTAACCCGTCGCCAGTCCTAAAGCCTTTTTCATTCAGGATTCGAGCGGTATCGGCGTCGTTGTAATCGTCCAAGAGGCGGTCCATCTCGGCTACCATAGCCGGATTCTGTTTGTGACTTTCGCAAAAGCTTAGCGGTTTCGGCAACATCAACGCCTTAGCGGCGCCTCCGCGGCGCGGAACGAGCTCTTGCTGGCGATCAAAGTTGCAAGGGGTCTTCCGGCGCGAGGTCGGTCCAGCCGAGTGGAGTCTCGTATTGGCGACCCTTTTTGTCGACAAAGCACACCCTGTGCTCGCCGCTATACTCCTTCTGCGCGAGACATTCAAACTCTTGACCGGTGAGCGGGTGAAAGGGATGGGTACCAATAGATGCTGATTGAGAGCTCTCCAACTCGATTGGAAGGTCTTTAAAAAACGGTACTCAACCCTATCGATTGCTGTTGTAGTAGACGGGAGTTACAGAGCGTGCGCAGCGTTGATTCCTGATCGGCGACAGGCTGCAGGATTCGCGAGGACACGACAGCATCGCCTTTCAAAAGATTCTCTTCGAAAATGCTGCCGAACCCATACTGACGGTAGACCAGCGTCGCGACCTGCGGTTTTTCGACATTTGGCAATCGCAGGCGATTCAGACGCGCAAATTGCGCTGGGTCGATCTGCGGCAAAATGCCGTAAGTGATCATCTGCGGATTTGGCAGCTCAGGTGCGATGCGCGCCGTACCAAAGGAAACCCGGTCACCGCGTTTTGTGCGAATCACATTTAGGCTCCCAAGTCGGCCATTCACCTCATAGTTACCGGAAACAACAACGTAGCCAGAATCTTCTCGATAAATTCTGATTAGGGTGAGCGCCGTAAGCTGCGGAGCGTCAGGCGGCACACTAGCCAGGACCGAGGGTACTTCCTGATCCAACTTGGAGTCACCCGCGCTGATCGACACGCTGCTTTGAAATTCCCCAACTGTTCCCTCAAAGAAGCAGGTCTTTGTGGCATGGATTGTGCCGTACGTGCCCTGAAGCAGTTCATCATCCTTGACCGTGCGCAGTAGTTTTCCATTTTGATCGGTCTCAAGGTAAAGGAGCCTTTGTCGCGGTTGGTTGAGAGCCGATCTGAAGAAATGGTCAACCATAATCACGTTTGCGCCACGGAAGAAGAAGTAGTATGAACCAAACTGCGGCTCAGCAATGGATCGCGGACCGATGGGGCGCACGCCGGACTCAACGCTTACTTCCGCATTTCGAACATAGAAGCTTTTAGGCCCGGAACAGGCCGTCGCGACGCCGAGAAGGATTGAGGCTGCTGCGTAGCCTAATCTCACCGTTCCAATCACGCTACCTTTTCTCCTTTCCGAGAGACTGCGACACGAGCTCCCCGCCGCTCGCCTCGTCTCTCCGAGTTATTCAACCCCTCTCTCTATACTGCCGCTAATGTCAAAAAATTCCACGTTGGCCTGACCGCCTGACCTTCGAAATCGATCCGTCAATTGTGCCAACGGGCAGAGCGGCCGTGACCGCCAAAGTACCAAAAAGACGGTTACAGTTCCGCAACAGCGTTTTCATTCCGGTGTCATAGCAAACCTTAGCTAATGCTTATCCCACCGGAATATTTCGCCTAACTAGCAGGTATTACGACAAGGAGGGGAGCGAAACAGCAATCCGCTGGAAATCCTGCATCCTCCCTTCCACACATATAAGGAGATCGAAAATGAACATGAAGGCGTTTACCGCCCTGGCGCTCACCAGCGCTGGTATTCAAGCCCAAGTGGCCCTAACCAAAGATGGACCGAACAATCAGGTGGTGCAGTGGAACCGCAATCTTCTCGCGATTGTGCGCACGCCCGGCGCTCAACCCGCAACCATCCAATCCACGCGAAACTTCGCCATGATGCACGCGGCCGTCTACGACGCTGTTAATTCAATCGATAGAACACACCGTCCTTATCTTGTGCAGATCGAGCGAGTGTCACCTGATGCTTCCCAGGCCGCAGCTGCCGCCTCGGCCGCGCACGAAGTTCTGGTGGCGCTGTATCCGACTTTTCAGGCGACTTTGGATAACGAACTTCAAACATCACTCGCTCAAATTCCAGATGGGCCAAATAAGGACGCCGGGGTCGCTGTCGGGCAGATCGTTGGGGAAGATATTGTAGCGTTGCGGAGCAATGACGGTTCAAGCCTACAAGCAACGGCGCCGCCCTTTGTGTTTGGAACTGCTCCCGGAGATTTTCAATCGACTCCACCAAATTTCCCGAAGCCCCAATTCACAGTCTGGGGCCAAGTTAGGCCATTCGTGTTACAACAGCCAAATCAATTTCGCCCCGGCCCGCCTCCTACTCTGACATCCAAAATCTATACCGATGCTTTCAACGAAACCGCGTCACTAGGAATTAAGGGCAGCAGCACCGCCACCCCGGATCAGGCGTTGACCGGTAGATTCTGGAACGGCGCCATCCAGGACTACTGGAACGAAATTACTCAGACAGCCACTTTGGCCCACAATCTGACTACCGCTGAGAGCGCACGTTTGTTCGCTCTACTCAACCTCACATTCGCAGACGGGGTGATCGCCTTCTACGATGCAAAATACACGTACGACTTCTGGCGCCCGGTAACGGCCATTCGTGCAGCCGATATGGACAACAACCCCGAAACAATAGCTAACCCCAATTGGCTACCGGAGGTCGGCAACACGACGCCAGATCCATCCTATCCGGGTGCACATGCCGTTATAAGTGCAGCCGGAGCGGACATACTCACTGCATTCTTCGGGCGGGATCGGTTTAAGTTCGAGGTCACTTCTGAAGTGATGGCGGGAGTCGAGCGGTCATTTACGACGTTCTCGGCAGCAGAGCAAGAAGCCACATTGAGCCGCATCTTTGCGGGCGTTCATTTCCGGACTGATCTTACTTCCGGGCGCGACTTGGGGAAAGACATCGCCGCGTTTGTCTTCGCTAACTTCTTGAAAGCTGATCGTCACGACGGACGACGTTGATCAACAATCCTTTGGAAAGAGAATCCGATGAAAAACCTTCGAACACATTTCAGCGTTTCTTTGTTGATCACCCTACTGATGGCTGCAGTTCCTGCAACAGCCGAAGTCATTAACTTCGACGCTCAGGCGGCAGGGCGCGGCGGCAATCTGACAGGCATTCCAGATTCGCCACTAAACGTTGGCATTGCCAACTTCACAGGCGGGGAACTGCTCGATGCCGAGGTCGGCCTGAGCGTAGACCAAACGGGTGTTTACGCCAGCCAAGGAATTTTCGGCTCGGGCGAGACCAACCCTCTGACCATTACCTTCGTGTCCGCTGTAAGTAACGTCAGCGTTTTCGTTGCGAACGGCGATGACGTACGGAGCTACACGGTCACTGACAATCTAGGTGATTCTGTTACCAAGTCCCTGGCGTCGGCCGGGGGATTAGGCGGCGCTACATTTTCTTTGCCCGGCAACGATATAACCAGCGTCCAGATCAGTTCTGCCAACGCAGCGGCATGGGATTTTGCGATAGACAATGTAACTTTCGCTCCGCCTGCTACCGCTGTGCCCGAGCCCGACTCGTGGTTACTGTTTTCGGGCGGTGTTCTGTTGTTGATCGCAACGTGTAGCAAACGGCGCCACGAGCCGATCGACTTTAGAGGATAGCCTTTCTGCAGTTCTGAGCATGGCGCTCGTGCAAGCCTGCAGGTGCGCCATGTCTCATCGCCGATCTGTACGAACGGTCTGACACACCCGCTATCGCAGTGCCGCCACCCTGTAAAAGTTTAGTAAAACTGAAGACCAATCGGAGGCATCTTGCCCGTTCCATGCACAAAACGTGGTTAGATTGACACAGCTATGCAGAAAATCCTCGTCATCGACGATGATGAGAACCTGCGTGACACCATCGGAGTCATGCTGGAACGTGAAAGTTTCTCGCCTATTCTAGCTGCGGACGGCAGGACTGGATTTGAAAAAGCCCTTACGATGGAACCGCACCTGCTGCTAGTGGACTTGCGGCTGCCGGGCATGAGCGGGGTAGAGGTGTGCAAGAAGCTGCGCGAGGACAGAGTTCAGACACCGATTATCGTGCTGAGCGCTATTGGCGACGAGGTAGACAAGGTCCTGCTGCTCGAAATCGGCGCGGACGATTACATCGTCAAACCATTTGGAACGCGAGAACTGTTGGCTCGCATCCGAGCAGTGTTACGGCGGAGCGGAGACCACGCCGGCCGTGTGGCGCAATTTGGCGACGTAGAGATCGATATCGAGCGCCGCAACGTGACCCGCCGCGGTAAAGAAGTGAAAGTGACTCCAGCCGAGTATAACCTGCTGCTGTTCTTTGTTCAGAACCCCGATCGCGTTCTGACGCGCGATCTGATTCTGAACTCGGTTTGGGGATACGAATACTATCCCAACACGCGCACGGTTGACGCGCACGTTGTACGCCTGCGACAAAAGTTCGAAGCCGATTCAACTGTACCGACGCATTTCCTGACAGTGCATGGAGTCGGTTACCGATTCCTACCCTAGTGGCTTCAGGATGCCTAAGGTGGTATTAGTCGTTGATGATGCGGACAGTGTTGCTTCGTCTTTGGCTGTCGCTTTCGAGTTTATTCCAGGCGTAAAGGCGGTAATCGCCCATAGTTCACTGGAAGCGCTGAAATTGTTCAATGCCAACGACTGCGGCTTCTCCGCCCTGGTGACTGACCTGCATCTTCCATCGCTCAATGGTATCGAGCTAATTCGCGAGATACGAAGCATACCTCGATATAACAATCTCCCGGCGATTCTTATTACTGCCGATGAACGCGTTGCTCTCAATTCGGAGACTGTAATGGATGGTCCCAATGCCATTTTCCACAAGCCGTGCTCGTTGAAGGAGGTGAGCCGTGCTCTTGAAGAACTACTTGCGTAACGCGGCGTTCTCAGTCGCAGTATTGACGGTCCTGGTGGTGCGTGCGTCAGCTCAGCAGACTGTGTCACCTGATGTTCTGCAGAAAGTACTGGATCGCCTGGACACGTTGGAGAAGCAGAACGAAGCTCTCCTGGAGGAAGTGAAACAACTGCGCCAAGTCATCAAGGACGCGCAGGCTGAATCCAGCGGTGCTCAAACCGAACGTCTGGAAGAAGAGGTAGGGGTACAGAAACAAGAGATCAAAGATCAGGCACAAACGAAAGTTGCTTCCTCACAGCGATTTTCGATCGACTCTTAGCGGGATGTTCTTGTTCGATAGCTATCTGTTCACCGGACAGTACCATTCCGCCACTGTCCCCAGTACTGATCTCTATTCAATGAATGAAGGGAGTGCCGGCGCGACATTGCGGCAATCCATTATTGGTCTCGATTTTGGGGGTCCTCAATTGCCCGGCGGGGGGCAGATTCACGGCTCCCTGGCAATGGACTTTTTCGCGCAGGCTTCTAATACCGCAACAGGAGTCGACGATATTTTTCGGATCCGGCGTGGGGTGGTTTCTTTCGACTGGGCAAATCGAAGCATTACCGTGGGCCAAGACAAAAGCTTGATCGCCCCACTACAACCAACCTCGTACGCATGGGTGGGCATTCCCCCGCTTTCAGGCGCTGGGAATCTCTGGCTGTGGCGCCCACAGGTCCGTTATGAAGAGCGCATCCACCTCTCAAAAAACACACAGGCCACGCTGCAGGCGGCCATTCTGGAAACGGATGAGTCTTACACCACGCCCTCATACGTGTCTTCAACAACTGTTTACATTCAGCCCGGAAGGCCAGCGATACAAGCCCGCGTCGAGCTACAACACCATTGGACTGACGAAACGCACATAGCGATTGGAGTGGGGGCTCATGCGAGCGAAACTCATTTGCTTGGACGTTCGGTACCGTCCCGAGTTGTAAGTATGGATGCGCTTTACAAACCTCTCCAGAAGGTGGAGCTTAGCGGCACATTGTTCTATGGCGAGAACTTCGCGAATTTGGGAGGAGAACCACCGGGAGTAACGGTGGAAAGAAATGGAGTTGTTATTCCCATTCATGGCGCCGGGGGATGGGTACAACTCGCGCTGCCACTTACTCGGCGCCTAACATTCAATACTTACGTGGGCCGACAGGCAAACGACAGTAATGATATCTATGGAGGTGGAATCTTCCGAACTCTGACTTACGCCGGGAATGTGTTGTACCGAGTCGCACCCAACGTGGTCATCGGATTCGAAGCTTCCAGAAACCGACTCGATCAATATGATGCGTACTCGTTGCGTACAAATCGCTACGACGCCACGATTGCGTACCTGTTTTAGTTTGTTTGCCGCGTGCCTCGCTGCCGTCGGCTCGTCGAACTGGGCGTTCTGCGCGACCGTTGGAGGGGTTGTGGAAATCACACAGCGGGCGCGATCCCACGAGGGTCTTTCAGACGTAGTGGTTTGGCTGCAGGGGGGCCAGCCCAGCATCGGCGATTCGCCCCGGCCGGAACACGTTCAACTATTGCAAAAGGACAAAATGTTCCATCCGCATGTGCTGGCAGTTAGCGTAGGAACTGTCGTGGATTTTCCCAACGCTGATCCTATTTATCACAACGCGTTCTCTAGCTATGACGGCCAGATCTTCGACGTTGGTCTTTATCCTCCCGGAACGAGCAGGTCTATACACTTTCGTCGAGCCGGAATTGTGCGCGTATTCTGCAACATTCATCCGACCATGTCGGCGGTGATTCTAGTGTTGGATACGCCTTACTTCACGAAGGTGGGGCAGAACGGCAGGTACGAAATTGCAAACGTTCCTCCGGGTCGCTACCTACTCAGAGTATTTGACGAGCGCGCGACGGCCGGAGAAGATGTGAATGTTCCGGTGACGGTGGATGCTAGCGGAGCCACCGAAACAGCTCCCCCAATTCATCTTTCTGAACTTGGTTACGTCCGTCCTTCTCACAAGAACAAATACGGCTTAGACTATCCGTCATGGAGCACCGACGCATCAGGTTATCCGAGTCGGCCGCAATGAATAAATTGTTCAGCAGAATACCCCTAAGATGGCGACTGTTCACGGCTACGTCGATTACCATCACGTTTCTCTTTGTAGTCGCTGGATGGGTGCTGCAGAATTATGCTTTGTCGGTTGCGGACCAGAGTGTCCGGTCTGAGATCCGCGCCAGCATTCAGGCCTACGAAGCGTTGTGGAAAGCTCGGACGCAGGTACTCTCCGATACTACAGCCTTGATGGGGGCCATGTCTGATGTACGCGCCGCCTTCCAGACCGGCGACCAAAGGACAATCAAAGACTCAGCCGGCGAGCTATGGTCAAGGATCTCAGATAAATCAGCGGCTTTTGTTGTTCTGGACCCAGAAGGCCAGGTGATTACGTCTTTGGGTGCGGGCAGTAATGACTTCTCGCTGCCACAGACACAGCTTCAACAAGTCAGAAAGCACTTTCCAGGCCAGCTCGCTGGATATCTGCTGCAGAATCAGAAGCTCTTTTATGTAGTTCTGACGCCGGTGTATGTGCAGACGAGTTATCAGCCGATGTTGCTGAACGTACTTTGCGCCGGCTTCCGGATCGATAACCCTGTAGCCGCCGAATTGAAGACGCTCGCACCGACCAGCGACGTTGTATTTCTGAACAGACGTTCGGTCTTTGCCTCAACCCTGGAATCCAGATTCGGAAGAATGTCTCCCGCAGCTCTGTCCCCTGAACGGGGTTCAGACCGCGCGCGACTACGGGGCGAGGACTTCATCAGCGTCAATCAGACACTCACGGATGTGATGGGAAGGCCTATCGCGGAACTGCGCATCCTTCATTCTTATAAGCCGGTGGAAGCGTCTCTCAGCCAACTGCGTCGAAGCCTCGCGTTGGCTTGGTTCGCGACGGTTGTCGTGGCTCTGTTAGTAAGCCTGGTAATGACCTATCGTTTGCTTGACCCGATTCGCGTTCTCGCTCGAGCTGCCGCCGAGATCACATTGCGCAATTACAGCTATCGCGTGCCAGTGCAGGGAAACGACGAGGTCTCTCGGCTTGCGGCCACCTTCAACGAGATGTGCGACTCCATAGAACGCGCGCGCGCAGACTTGATCAGGCAGGAACAGATGGATACCATCGGCCGCCTAGGCAGTTCGTTGGTGCATGATTTACGCAACCCGCTTGCCGCAATCTACGGTGGAGCGGAGATGCTGATGGACGGCAACTTACCGGCGGAGCACACCAAGCGAATCGCTTTCAACATATACCGCGCCTCACATCGCATGCAGGAACTTCTGCGCGATCTACTAAACGTCTCTCGTGGCGAAACCGGCAATCTGGAATGTTGCCGGCTGCGCGATATCGTTGACGCCGCAGTTGATTCAATTGCCGCTCTCAGCACCGGAGTGCGCATCGATATTCGCATTCCGGCCACCACAGAAGTAGTTGTGGATCGTACGCGTGCGGAGAGAGTGCTTACTAACTTGCTATCGAATGCCGCAGAGGCCATGCCGGATGGCGGCGACATCTTTGTATATACCAAAGACGAAGGCGATGATGTGACGGTATTCGTCAAGGACACGGGGCCGGGAGTTCCTGAGGAAGTGCGAGCCCAACTGTTCCGGCCATTCGTCACGGCGGGGAAGCGCTCCGGTCTGGGCTTGGGGCTGACTCTTTCACGACAGACGATGTTGGAACTCGGCGGAGATCTGGAGCTTGTTCACGAACCTGGGTCAGGCGCATGTTTCCGCTTGCGGTTTCCTAAGAGTCGCGTCGGTGTGCCTGAACAGCAACCTCAAACCGTTGCCTAATCTCCCGCCCACTCAGGTTCTGGGAATATTTCGCCCATGACCCTGGTATGCACAGCAGGAGACTCAATAGAGATCAATGACAGTTACTAAGTTCGCCACGATGGGAATCGTGCTCTTCACGACCGCATTCACGCAGTTCGCCAAGGCAGATGAATGGGACAAGAAGACGGTCCTCACCACTCACCAGGCCATTCAGATTCAAGGCAACGTGCTTGAGCCGGGTCAGTACGTTATGAAGCTACTCAACACCGTCGACCGCCATGTCTTAGAGATTTACGACGTCAACGAAAGCAAACTAGAGATGACGATTATGGCGATACCCGCATACCGGCTCGAGCCAACGGGAGATAGTCAGCTTACATTCTCGGAGACGCCAATGGGCGGAGCGCCCGCGTTACACACATGGTTCTATCCAGGGGACAACTTCGGATTAGAATTTGTGGTGCGGCGCTAACACTCAGTTCTAGCTGTTGACCCGGGGGCTGCAAAGATCCTCGGGCCGGACGGCAATACGACTATGCAGGAAGCCTCGACTGTCACAGCCAGGCGCTCCGCTTCAATTGTTGGAATTCGCTACATGGATTCGACATTGTTCGTCCCGACTCGAAGCCGCCCGTCCTTCCTTTCTCTTGATCTGAACTGAAGTTCACGAACAAGATACATCCGTTCTTCTCTTTCCGATTCAGGGAGCCCATTTCGCAAATGATGACTGGGACGTCAACTAGCTTGTTTTTGGGTACCCTATTCGTGTTTTTGGGTGCTCTTAACGTTTGGATAATCTTTCATTCGTCAAGAGCGCTGACTACATCACGAATGAGCGAACGTCTCATTCGGGCGCATCGGGTAGGCGGCTATCTCTTCATCGCCGTGTTTTGCCTGATGAGCTACTACATGGCTTTGCGCACCACGAATCTGCCAGACGACCTTTCCATGCCTGCGCTAGTTCATGTTCTGGTCTCCATGTCCCTGCTGCCGTTGCTCTTCGTGAAAGTGCTCATCGCACGCTATTACAAGAGTTACTATTCCGCACTAACTTCCTTGGGCCTAATCATCTTTTGCCTCGCGTTTCTCCTGGTAGCGCTCACCGCCGGCCCATATCTTCTTCGAGCAACTTCAGCCAAAGACATTTCGCCTCCAGCTAGCGACGTAAGCTCGCAACCAATAGATCTGCGCGCTTCCGAGGCCCTGATGCAGAAAAGGTGTTCGCGGTGTCACACGCTCGACCGCGTAGTGGGAGCGCGCAAAGACGCAACAGGGTGGTCGGCGACCATAAACCGAATGCGGAGTCTTCCCGGCTCACACATATCGGAAGAAGATGCCACGTCAATTCTGACCTACCTGGTGGCGGCGGACTCGATCGACAGTTCGACTTTACAGGGGGAACTCAAAGTCGGCAAGGCCCTCGTAGATAGCCACTGCGGCCGGTGTCATCAATTGGACAGAGTTTATAGATCGGAGTTTAGCCCGAAGCAATGGCAGGACACCGTCACGCGCATGGTGGGCTATGCCCGCGGAACCGATGGGTTTTTCAAACCGGGAGAGTATCAACAAATCGTCCGATTCCTTTCTAAAACCCAAACGCCAGAGGCATTAGCTGCTCGCAGGTTGCAAGGCGCCTCGATGAATCCGGAAGCGTCAGATGAGACCAGGAATGTGTTTTCGCAGAAAACGGCAAAGCGCTCCTTGCGGCGAGTTGATCACACAATCGTTCAGACGGTTGTTGTGGTTGCGCTCGTAATTATCGCGTTAGGAACTCTCGTCTTGCGACGGCCCAAACGCGCGGCAGCGAAGCGCGCTCTTTCGTCCGACAAAATGGATCAGGCCGGACGCGGTAGCGCACTCTCACCCTCGAACGCACTGGTGCTGCAACTCGTCCGCATCGAGCGTCAAACGCATGACTGTGTGAGTCTGCGTTTTCGATTGCCGGAGGGAACGAAGCTCAAAGCAAAGCCAGGGCAGTTCATCACGTTTTCCTGGTTGCTTGCGGGCGAGAAAGTTATCCGGTCTTACACGATCTCTTCATCTCCCACTCAAAGCGGGTACATAGAAATAACGCCAAAACGATCAAAGGATGGATTCGTGTCTGCCTTCCTTAACGATCATGCCGCCGTCGGTCTCACTGTAGAGGCGATTGGGCCAGCCGGCGAATTCTGTCTCGACCCGCAGATCCACAAAAAGATTGTCTTGTTGGCCGCCGGGAGCGGCATTACGCCCATGATTTCGATGCTGCGGTTTATTGATGATCGATGCCTTGACACTGAGGTAACGCTCATCTATACCGTGCGCACACAGCGAGACATCATTTTTGGAACCGAGATTGAGCGTCTGAAGCAGTCTCTTTCGCATTTCACCTGCTTGATGGCCTTGACGCGGCCTGAAGCTGGATGGCAGGGCCTGAACGGGCATGTAGTGGGCGATGTTCTCGCCGAAATTGCGAAGGAACACAAGCAATCTACATTTTTCTTATGCGGTCCTGAGCCTTTCATGAAGGACACGATTGCGGCACTCGAGAAACTGGGCGTTCCCCGTACGCAAGTTAAACAAGAGAGGTTTTGTGCGCCCAAGACCACTCCGACTTCCGACAGCGATCAGCCCCGCATTGGTGTGGCTGAATTCTCGCGCTCAGGAACGAAGTGCGACATTCCTCCAGGTCTCACAGTTCTGGAGGTGGCCGAGAGAAATGGGATCGCGATTCCCTACAACTGCCGCCAGGGTCAGTGTGGCACGTGCGTTACCAGGTTGACCGAGGGCGCTGTTCGAATGGAATCCGAGGTAGGGTTGTCAGACGAACTTAAGGCACAGGGGTACGTACTGCTCTGCGTGAGTCGAGCACAAGGAGACTTGAAGCTTGATGCATAGGGAACGAGAACGCGCTGTCGAATCAGATCGCGGGCGCGCTTCGCTACCTCATGCGTAGAATCTTGTAACGGTACGTGCCTATGTTGATATCCGGCGATTCCCTCATTCTCGTGAAGAACTGCTCAAGCACGCTTCAAAGGCAGTGGGTTTAGACTTGGCGACGGAGACTAAAAACCTCCGCTCCCTCACGGTCGCGGCTCTGTTTGGGCTTCGTACGGCCCTCCGGTAGTAAAGGGGGATGGCGCTGTGGTTACTTTCGGCAACTCACAGCGCCACGGGGCGGGGAACTTACAGGGTATGGAGGAAGGTTAGGATTTGTTGCTGCTGTTGCGGAGTTAGTGCGTTGAAGTTGGCTATAACTTGCGTTGCTTCGCCGGCGTGGCGTGCAATGGCATCGCTCAAAGTAGCCGAGGCGTTATCGTGCATGAATCTCGCTTTGATTTGCAGCCCCCATAGCGGGACTGTGCGCAACTTGTTGGCTGTGTCTGGAGGACCACCTTGGATAATGCCGTCGCCGGTGCCCACATCATGCAGCAAAAAGTCACCGTAGGGATGCAAGATTTTGCTTCCTAAAGCTGCCGGGACCGTATATTTGCCGCCGTTCAATAGTGTTCCGGCGCGATCTGTGGTCATAGTCGGAACGTGACAGATGGCGCAACCAACGGAGGTGAATAGGTTCTGTCCGGCAATGGCATCCGATATGTCGGCTAATACCGCATTCCGAGGCGGCACTTGCGTCCCGCGAACAAATAGAGCGAAGTGGTCAATGTCGGCCAGGCCCAATGCATCAGGTGTGTCTTCGATAGCAGTAGTCACTTTGCAAACCGAAGTCACGTCGACCGGTTTGAGGCGGTTGGTTACGCCCATTTCGTTCAAGTAAGCGTCGCCCACGAACGAAAGAACGCTAGGATCCTGGTCCTTCCAGCCAAACTTGCCAACGCCGGTCTTGCCCGGAGCTTCCAAGATAGGCTCTTGCACCACTTCGCCGTGAATCATGCCGTTGCTTTGCGCCGGCTGGTTGGCAGCAATGGCCATGAAAGTTCGATCGTCGACGGCCTCGACAAAGCCATCGCCCAAAGTGTTGAGTACAGCGCGAAGCGTTCTTATGTTCTCGGTATCGGGCACGGTCTCGTGCGCCTGCGGGCAAATGGAGCGATCGTTCACAATCGACCGGCCGGTGATGGTGTTTGCTCCGTCGTTGATGGTGATCGTCGGATTGACAAACTTTCCAGTTGCGTCATTATGTCCAACGCGCTGCTCAGTAATTTGGCTCGCTGCGCCAGTTACAACGTTCTGGTGGCATTCCGCGCATGAGGTGGCGTTAAATACCGGACCGAGTCCCGTGCTCGCATCATGCCGCCTTTCGAACTGCGCCTGATCCAATGCGAAGGTGTCACCGGGCGGCTCTTGTATTCCGTTACTGACACTCTGAGAACCGGCGAGGACGGTCAATTCCCCCGTCGGACTGATTGTTGCCTGAACGGTGGGGGTAGTAAAGCCGGCCGGTGCTTCTGTCGCCGTTTGTTGGGCAATTAGGCCAACAGCGACGCCGACGAAAGCTAGAATTGCAATCTTTCTATGTACCACTATTCATCTCCTCAGGGCTTGGCTCTTGTTTCTGGCGTCACTTCGAGTGGCGCCGCCTGTTCTGTCAACTTGATTCCATCTTTGAAGCTGCGAATTCCCTGTGCCAGTCCTTTGCCCAATTCGGGCAGTTTCTTGGGACCGAACACAAACAAAGCGACGACAAAGATGATTAGCAGATGGGTGGGTTGAAGAAGGCCTTCTATCATGTGTATTGCCTGGCTACCTTACGCAGTTCCAGACGCGCGTTTCTCAACCACGATTGTTCCGGTCATGGTGGGGTGAATTTTGCAGAAGTATGGATACGAGCCAGGCTCCTGGAATTTATAAGAGAATGCCTGGTCCGTATCGAGCACAGGCGACGCAAACTTCTTCTCGCGTGCTTGTCGCCGTGTGTGGGATGTCGTCCTGGTTGGTCCAGGTAACAGCGGCGCCGACGGGAACCGTCAAAGTCTTCGGCGTGAAGGAGAAGTTGTCGATCTTCACTTGAGTCGTGTTGGCAATTTTCTCGATACTTCCGCCTGAGCCGGAAGTCATGGAAAGGGCGGAGTCGACGACCGCGAGACTGTGATTGGTCGCAATGTAATTGACGTGCGTGATGCCGAGCACATCGCGCAACTGGTCGGCTGGAACCTTCATGGGACCCGGCGAAGGCGCGGTGCCAGGCTTCGGTTGCGGGAAGGCCGTCGACATGGCAGTGTGGTAGAAAACGTTGCCTTCCACCTTCTGCATTGTTTGGTGTATATGGCCGTTCAACACGGTTACTGAACCAAACTGCTTCATGTAGGACAGGGCCGTCATACCGTCATCGGTGCCCCAGCCCCATTCGGGATACACGGTCCAAAGCGGAATGTGCGCGAACACCACGATCGGGGTGCTGGTGGGCCGCCCAGCGAGGTCTTTCTTCAGCCACGCTAGTTGGTCCGGGCCTAGCGTTCCTAAACCACCCGCCTTCAGATCAACCACATTCACAAGGCCGATGAAATGTACGCCCCTATGATCGAAGCTGAACCAACCTGCTCCTTTGGTGTCCTTGCCGTAGCGCTCCAGATATTGCTGGCCATTGTCGGAGAGCATGTCGTGTTCGCCCGGCACAAAAAAGGTTTGTTTGGCTTTGCACGAGCGAAGTACCTGATCAAGCGTGTCGAATTCAGAAGGCTTTGACAGGTGGCTCAAGTCGCCGGTGTGGATCAGAAAGTCGGGCGTACGCTCAAGCCCGTTGATTTTGTTGATAGCTTCCTGTAGCGTTGCGGTGACATCGGTGTTGGCGGGTTTGCTGAAACCGATATGGCTATCGCTAATCTGAACGAAACTGAATCCGCCTTCGCCGCCCATGTCGTGGTTCGGCATTTGGCCGAAGGCCTTTGATCCCAGCACGCCTCCGCTTACCGTCCAGATCATCCCCGTGCCGGCCCACGCCATGCATTCTAAAAAGCCGCGGCGATCCACTCCGTCTTTTTCCAAGTTTTGTTTAATTCGACGAGCCATATCCTTTTCTTCCTTTGCAATGTGGCGTGTCCCCGCACGCCGTCAACGAGCAGTACTTGTCATCCGGGGAAGATATTCCGCCTTGCCGCACATTTCTTTTCTGAACCGTGCGTCCGACGTGGCTCATTGACCGTTCACGTGCTGGTCGGCGTTTCCGGGAACAACAGCGAGAATGGCTTTGATTCGTCGGCGCTCGACTCTTGCCCAGTCGTAGAGGAGATCGGTGTCCGCGTCGGACAACTTGGAATGGCGATGAATCAGCGTGTATTGCGGCAGCGGCATCTCATGGTTCTTGACCTCAGATGCGATATCTGCCAGAAGCTTCTGCCGCTTTTGCAAGCTGTATTCAGGCCATTCGGAGAGATTGAAATGATCGCGTCCACGTTGAACGTCTCTTTCCACCAGCCACGATACCGGCGCAACATAGCTGTAGGCTGGCCAGACGGTCTGGTTTGAGTGGCAATCCATGCACGATCGCTTCATTACGACCGCGACTTGGAATGGCAGCTTCAGGTCCGACATGAGAGCTGGATCGTCAGGGTCGGCTTTCTTGGGCTTTCCAAACGGATGTACCGTAAGCGAGCACACGACTATTAAGATCAGGAACGCGCCAGCGATCCACGAGTACCTTGTCAAGATGGTTGTCACATCTTGAGTACGCGATGGAAAGCATGTTTATTCCTACACTTGGATCGGATCTGGTGCGACAATCACGGCTGCGGCGGTTAATTTCGGAAGAGAGTCTCTCGCAAGGGAGAAATTTGGAATAATCGGGGGATAAAAGAAGTACATCAGTCAGAAATGACACGTTACACGGAACAGAGCATGGATTGCCAGGAATTCCACAGCCTGATCGACGCTCACGTTGATGGCGAGCTGGACGTGATCACTAGTTTCCAGTTTGAAAAACATCTGAGCGAATGTCCGAAGTGTCGGTCGTTTTCCGCCGAATACACAGAGTTCAATCGCACGGTAAGAGCGCACATGCCACGATTCGATGCTCCCCCTGGCCTGGAGCAAAAGATCAGGTCACAGCTTGGCTTGCGTAAACGGATACCGCCGGCGAGCGCCGGTGTGCTTTCCGCATGGCGATCATGGGCAGTGGCAGCCAGCCTGGCAGGTTTTGTTTTGGTGGGATCCGTATTATTCACGACAATGCGGCCTAAGGCAGGAAATCAGCTTTTGGCTGACGAAGTGGTCTCAAGTCACATTCGTTCCTTGCTGGCGAATCACTTGAGCGATGTTGCCTCCACCGATCAACACACTGTAAAGCCATGGTTCAGCGGAAAGCTGGACTTCGCTCCCGTCGTGAAAGATCTCGCTCCAGTCGGTTACCCCTTGGCGGGGGGGCGGCTTGATTACCTGAATGATCACACCGTCGCGGCTCTTATTTACAAGCGGCGGAAACACACCATCAATCTATTTCTTTGGCCGGCGAATACTCCCGACACGGCGCCCCAAGTTCAAACAGTAAGGGGATTCAACCTTGTGCACTGGACGCAGGGGCGCATGAACTACTGGACTATATCGGATCTCAATGCAACTGAGTTGGAAGAATTCACGCGCGACCTCAGAAACAGCCCGTCATAGCGCCATCCGGCGCAAGAGATCCTGAAAGCGCGGATCGGGACGCAGTACGTCAAATCCCGGCCGCACAAGAATTGACGGATTGAATCTCTCCTCGTAGGCTCTTTGCAACCAGACGAACGCTTGATCTTTTTCGTTGAGACCCGCGTATACGAGCGCGATATCCGCGGCATGCGGCTGTTTGTCGATGGATGGATTCCGCAGGTCGCTGAGAATCTGCAAAGCGTCATCCCGCCTGCCGGAAACAGCGTAAACAAAGCCTAATTGAGATCTATAGAGCGAATTTCCACTGGACAGCTCCATTGCCTGTTGAAGCTCTCTGATCGCGGTGTCATAGTCACGCACCTGCACCAACGCTTGGCCAAGTTGGTAATGCGCCATTGCAAAGCTGGGATCCATCTCTATCGTTTTGCGGCTTTGCTGTATCGACTCTCCATATCGATGCGCAATCGTCAGCGCGTCCGCGATATCGGAACTTATGATCAAAGAAAGGGGATCAAGGGCCTCCGCTTTTCTCAATTCGCTGATGCCTTGCTCCTTCCGGCCGGTGACTATTAGATGCCAGGCGTACCACTGGCGAGAAGTTGCATAATTAGGGTTCAGATCGATTGCTCGTTTGAACTCGAGTTCGGCGGATTTCCAGTTCCAGTCAAAGAGGTCTAGGCAAAATGCGAGTGATGCGTGAGCTTCCCCGAGGTTGTTGTCCAGCGCCAACGCCTTGGTCGCTGCAGCCCTCGCTCGAGGAAACGCTTCATTAGGAGGAAGACCGCCATATTCCCAATCGCCCAGCAAAGCGTAGGAATCTGCTAGTCCGCTGTACGGCTGCGCGTAGTTCGGATCTTTTGCAATTGCCTGGTTGAAGTAATCAATCGCTCTTCTAAGACCCTGCTCGGTTCGTTTGTTCCAAAAGTATCGCCCTCTGAGATAGGCATCGTAGGCATCTGGATTCACCATTTTCGCGTTGGCGAGAAGCGCTTGCTCCTGAGAGGTAATTTTGATCCGAATGCGGTCCGCTATGTCGCGAGCTACCTTGTCCTGCAACTGTAGCGCGTCGCGTACGTCCCCCTCATAACTCTGGGCCCACAGGTGCTCGTCTGCGTTAGCCCGAATAAGTTGCGCAGTGATACGAACTTGCTCGCCGGATCGCAGGACGGTTCCTTCCACCACCGCATCGACTTTTAATTCGCGGGCGATTTGGGGCAATGGCTTGCGTACGCCTTTGTAGACCATCACCGACGTCCGCGAGATTACCCGCAACCCGTTAATAGTTCCTAAAGCAGTAATGAGCTCGTCAGTCATGCCATCGGCGAAGTACTCCTGCGAAGTATCGCTCGAGAGGTTTTCCAACGGGAGAACCGCTAGAGACCTGATGTCGGATGAGCCAAATTTAATTCCTTGTAGTTGCCAGATAAGCGCTGCTGCTGCGACCACGATGATGGCTGCGAAACCGATGATCGTCCATTTGAAAGATCTAGGTCTCGCCTTCGGAGCACTACTGATGGGCGCTGCAATGTTTTCTGAAGGCGGCTCGATGGCATCTTTGATCTCAGGTACTTCTGGAGGCGCAGGTTCGGCCGTTGTTGTAGCAGCCTCTTGCACCTCGGTGACGGCGGCAATGAACCGGTACCCGCGTCGAGAAACAGTCTCGATGTAGCGCGGATTCAGCGCTGAATCCGAGAGTGCCTCTCGAATCTTGTTTATGGCCTTATTGAGCCCATGATCGAAGTCGCCGAAATCGTCGGCCGGCCAGAGTTTTCGCTTCAGTTCTTCTCGGGTAACTATTGCTCCACGGTGCTGTAGCAACAACTCCAACACCTGGAGTGGTTGTGCCTGGAGCCTGACTCGAATTCCATATTTTCGAAACTCACCTGTTCGGAAATCGATTTGATAAGGCTCGAAAGCGACACGCCCGAGAGAACGATGCGCTTCGTCCATACAAACTTATTGGTTGATGGCGAGTTTAGCACCGGCTAACGGCTTTTACAACTTAGCGGGGGAGATTTGCCCTAAGTGCATTAATAAGTACCACTTGCCCGGGGAGGTGAAGTTCCAGGAACTAAGGACCACTAGTCCATTGTGAGCTCGGAACAAAGAGCCCACACTTGGGGTAACGACACGGTTGCTACGAAGGAGTTTGTTTGTCAGGACAAGGCAGTTCCGGGAACTTTGAGCAGGATGTTTTGCCGCATCTCAATAATGCGTACAACCTTGCACGCTGGCTCACCCGCAATGATCAAGACGCCCAGGACATCGTCCAGGAGGCCTATCTGCGAGCATTCAATTCCTATCACGGTTTCCGCGGCGGCGACGCGCGTCCTTGGCTGCTGAAAATCGTTCGGAACGTATTCTACACCTCTTTGAAAAAGGGCTCTTCTTGGCAGTTCGTAGAATTCGACGACGATTTGGCTACCAACGATGCACGCCTGCTTCAGCCGGAGCGCGTTCTTATTCAGGAAAGCAGCGACGCCTTGGTTCGCAAAGCGTTGGATATGCTTCCCACGCGCTCTCGCGAAATGCTTACTTTGCGCGAACTTGAGGGATTGTCCTACAAAGAGATTGCGGCCGTGATGGATGTGCCTACCGGGACCGTAATGTCCACGTTATCCCGCGCCCGCGTCCGTCTCCGCCAATGCGTAAGCGACCTTACAAGCATTGGGCCCAAAGCGGCTTCGAACGAATAAACTCATTCGCTTACACGCGCGATGGGGTAATGACTACAGGTTTTTTGCCTGTCGCGCGGTGTTATGCCAGGAATCGGTAACCCACTCCGTGAACAGTTACAAAATGCCGCGGTGAGCTCGGATCTTCTTCGCACTTGTTGCGCAGTTTGTTGATGTGGGCGTCCAGCGTGCGCGTATGAGCGTCTTCGCTATATCGCCACACTGAGCTCAGGATTGCCTGACGAGTAAGTGCCAGGTCCACATTACCCAGGAAGAAGACCAACAGCTTATATTCGCAGGGCGTCATCTTGATCTCTTGACCGCGACAGGTCACCGTCCCACGCTGCGTATCCACCTCTATATTTCCGAATCTGGTCACAAGGCTCACATTCGCTTTACAGCGGCGCATGAGAGCGCGCATGCGGGCCACCAATTCGCGCGGTGCGATTGGCTTAACGACATAGTCGTCGGCACCGGCCTCCAGCGCCAGTACCTTATCTAACTCTTCGCTGCTATCCCCCAACATGATCATCGGCTTCGTGACCTTGCACATTCGGAGCTGAGAACAGAGTTCGACAGCCGGAACGCTGCCAAAGGGAACATCAATGATTAGAAGGCTGGGATCGAGCGCAAAGATATTCTGAAGAGCAGTATCTCTGCTGCTTGTCAAAACCGGGAGGAAACACTCCCGCTGCAGGATCAAACCAAGAAAACTGCTCGTTGTCTCGTCTTCGCTGAGTATTAGAACTTTTTGCATTTTGAGTTGAAGCTCCAAAGAGATTCTGGAGCCAAAAGAATCGCGGAACAATTCCCAGCAAGTCCCTTTTCCATTGGGAGAAGATCACCGTGCATGTGTTTACATGCAAAGGGCTTCGAAGATATCTCCCCGGGCCTCCGAGGGCGACTTCGTGCCCTACTTGGGCAACTTCGCCGCAATGCGAATGAAGTGGCTGGCCGGCAGGAGCATTAATCCAATAGCAAGTAAAAGCAGAGACTTAGGTTCTGGAACAGTCGTCGCGGGATCAAATGTCACGTTGTCGATTGCAAAACTCCACGCGTCGGCATCGGATGAGCTGATATCTACAGTCGTTATGCCACTGCCGGGAAGAGAGAACACTGAAGCTGCAGTACCGCCTCCAGCCAACGCCAACGTCAACGAATCACCTAGAT
Organism: Terriglobia bacterium; assembly: GCA_963758445.1. Classification (GTDB taxonomy): domain Bacteria; phylum Acidobacteriota; class Terriglobia; order Bryobacterales; family Bryobacteraceae; genus Bog-105. Next base: position 290,510 of record CAVWVR010000012.1, on the reverse strand, counting down.
TGTCGGACACAATGTAATTCTTCGTGTCATCCGCGTTTGCAACTAGAACGCCGAAGTGGGTTACGGGCGATGCAAAAGTAATCACCAAAGGATTCGTTTCACCGGAGCCGAATAGCCCTTCACTTGCGTAGACCCCGGTTTGGTCAACCGGCAACCCAACCTCTCCGTCTCGAAGTTCGCCCCCAGTGAAGGTTGCCATTCCGATAGTTAATGGTGAATTCGGAGTGCCAGTAAGGTTTCCGCCAGTATTGGCGGCCTGAGCTTCGAAGTCGATCACAGTGGCGGCGCCGATGGGTATTGCGGCGGTGAGAACTATAAGTGAAATGGATGCAGCAATCATCATCTTTAGGCGTTTCATAGGAGCCTCCTCAACAACGTTGTTTGGGTGTTCTGACCGAAGGCCGGTGACGAAGATCCGCTGTATCGGTCAAGCTCGATTCCCGTTTGCTATACCATCGGCTGCCCCGAAAAATTCCTTCAAAAGCAGGTATTCGTGCGCACATAGTGCGATGGAGGCCTACCTGCGAGCGGTCTGTAAAGAATTTGTATTTTCCGTTCTACATCTGAATTTTTCTTCCGTGCCAAGCATCCTTGTTTACTGAATCGCAACGAACCTCGCGGACGAAACAACGAGTTAGCGTTGCGAAAGAAAAGGAGAAAAAGAGTGTCAGAACCAATTGTCAGTGAATTTAGGAGACTACTGGAGGTTAAGTATGAGGAGCTTTCCGCAACTTCCTTCAACCGAGACGGAATCGTTATCGAGGCAGTCGCCGATGACATGGACCGGATGCAAGCGCAGATGGGCAGGGACATTGCCATTCATAGCCTTGATCGAACGTCAACGCTGCTAAAGAATGTCCGGGCAGCGTTGGATCGAATCGAGGAGGACATGTACGGCGTGTGTTTGCGTTGCGAAGAGCCGATCGCCGAGAAGCGTCTCAAAGCAATTCCGTGGGCTTCCTATTGCGTCGATTGCCAGGAATCGATAGACAGCCATGCTTCAAGCCGTGACGATGACGCCATTGCGTTTGCAGCGTGAGAATGTATGTTTTCTTCTCCCCGGGTTCGGTGGAATGGTCAACGCGCCAGCGCCAGATTCCCCGGGGAGAAGGTGATTTGCAGCCCAAAAGAAACATCTGTCTTCACCAATAGAGCGCGCTAATGTCTGAGCCGTGCCGGCCCGAGGCAATGAAGGATCAGGCAGAAGTAGAGTCGCTTATGTACGGCTATCAACAATCTGACCGGGAGGCTGCAGAGATGCTGGTGGCCCGGTTGAGTCCGCAGATTTATCAGTTTTATCTCGGACACGTGCGAGACTGCTCCCGGGCGGAAGACCTGCTCCAGGACTTTTGGTTACGAATTCACAACGCGCGACAGACTTATCGTCCGGGCGAACCTCTGCTTCCGTGGGTGTATGCGATTGCCCGAAGAGTTCGAATCGATCAATACCGGCGCAGCAGGAATCGGCAACATTACGAGATAGAAAATGAGCAGTTGCCGGAGAGGGCCTCCGACCAAATGGAAGTCGGTAACTCACTGAATATCACGGATCTTTTGAAGACCCTTCCCGAGGCTCAGCGGGAGTTGATTTTGCTATTGAAGGTCTCGGGTCTGAGTTTGGAAGAAGCCGCGCGCGCCACGGGATCAACAGTCGGGGCAGTCAAGCAAAAGGCGCACCGCGCTTACGAGAAATTGCGTAAGCTCTTTGGCGAAACATGAACTGTGACGGAATAAGAGAATTCCTTTCGGAAAGCCAACCACTGACAGTAGCGGCGGAGCTTCATCTTGCGTCGTGCGCGGGTTGCCGCGCGATGCTGCAGGCACTCACGCCACCTCAAGAAGAGCCCAACCCAAAACATATTCGCGAAATTCAGAGCCTGATTACGGCATCGCTAGCACCTGTCCGCCCTTTGCCCTCCAATCGCAAACTGGTCTGCAGGCTCCTAGTTGTTTTCGCGGCATTTTCGCTCCTTGCAACCCTTCCTGTAGGTTACAAGGGATTTCACGTCCTCAACACATATCAGAAAGTCACATATTATGGGTTACTTCTGGTGTTTGCAGTGTGGTTCTCCATTACGATCGTCCAAGAGATGATTCCTGGATCAAAACGTCAAGCAACGTCACGCTGGCCGATCATGGCAGCAATGATCGGATTAGCTTTGCTCATATACCTCCTATTCCAAGATTTTGATACAAACCGATTCGGTGCTCTGGGTATACCGTGCCTGCGGCTGGGCTGCATTTGTGCGCTTCTCAGTGGAGCATTGTTCTGGTTGATTTGCAGAAAGGGTTTTCTTACATCGCCGGTGACCGCGTGTGCAAGCGTAGGTTTCTTTGCTGGACTTGCCGGCGTTTCGGTTCTTGCGCTTCACTGCCCGATTGAAAACTCGGCGCACATAATCGTTTGGCATTTAGGAGCAATGCTTCTTGCCGGTCTAGGGGGAACTGTGATTGGAGGTCTGCATTTGGCCGTGGGCTAACCTACGCCGCCATTTGTAAACGTTTTGTTCCTTCCGCAAGACCAACATAACTTTCTCGTACTTTTCTGCGAAATCCAGATTGTGCGGCGTCCTCACCGGCAAGAATCGGCATGCAGCGCGCCGCCGCAACCCAAAACACGGAGTAAGAATGAAACGTACGTTGAACTCAGTTACTATCGGTCTCGCACTCAGCTTAGCCAGTGCGGGATTGGCGCACGCTGCTGAAGTAGGTGCAGTGTTCGTGATGACGAATGCTGCGGACCAAAATCAAATTATTGCCTACAATCGAGCGGCAAATGGCATGTTGAAAGAAGCTTCCAAATTTCAGACGGGCGGCAGAGGAAGCGGTGGCACTGCTGATCCACTGGAGTCCCAGGGATCTCTAATCCTAAGTCAGGACCATACATCTTTATTTGCAGTGAATGCAGGAAGCGGGACTATCTCGGCATTCCGCGTCAATGGCTCGCAACTCTCGCTTACTGATGTCGTGGATTCCGGCGGGAGTGAACCAAATGCATTGGCTCAGCACGGGCATCTTCTATATGTACTCAACACCGGCGGAAGCAGCGGTGTCGCTGGATTCACAGTACATCACGATGGCAAAATTACAGCGATCGCCAAGTCCGTGCGGTTCCTCAGCACCAACACTAGCGGAGCAGCTTCGTTAGCGTTTAGCGCGGATGGAGGTTTTCTCGTGGTAACAGAGCGCTTGACCAACGATATCGATGTTTTCAGCGTGCAAGAAGACGGCACGCTGCTACCCGTTGTGGTAAATCACGATTCGTCTCCCGGCACTTTCGCAATTACATTTGGTTCGAACGGAATAGCGCTTGTGGTTGAGACTGGACCGGCGGGCGTGCCGAATGGCTCCACGATTTCGTCGTTTGCGATTGATCCCAATGGCACTCTGTTCCCCATCAGTACTGCAGTTCCGACCCTGGGTGCGGCGACATGCTGGGACGCGGCGACACCGGACGGCCGCTTTGTCTACACGAATAACGCCGGCAGCTCTACCATTTCCGGCTTTGCTATTAGCGGGAACGGAGCGTTGGCGCCGCTAACAAACACGATACAGGCGAATAACCCTAACGGGAGCACTAACATTGATCTCGCCATCAGCTCCGACGGTAAGTTCCTGTATAGCCTCAATGTTGGCATTGGGTCGATCGGCATTTTCGCCATAAATCAGAATGGGAAGCTAACGAGCGTTGGTTCTATTGGTGGCGTCTTGTCGAACCAAGGCTTCAACGGTATTGCGGCGCTCTGATGAAAGTTTGCGAGTTGCGGCTCGACCGCAACTCGCAATAACAATCTGATCGCTCTCTACGCCAATCGGGTGCCGAAGAAGTCATTTACGGGTATCATCCCTTCCTGCAGGAACGAAACCCGAGTGTCCAGGGCAGCGTTCTCGGTCCATGCAATGAGTCGGAAACCGTCTATACCCTGGACTGTTAGAACGTGTTGCCGTATGGCACATCGTGGATCAATGGTCAACGCGCCAGCGCCAGATTCGCCGGGGAGAAAGTGATTTGCAGCCCAAAAGAAACGTCTGTCTTCGGACCTCCTAATAAGGGAATATAGTAATGTTCGAACTGTATGTAAGGGTTGGCTATAACGTCGCCGCCTAGCTGCCAATGGCCACTAAGTGAAAAGTCGCTCTGCGTACCGCCGCCGGGCACGAACATACTCCCCGTCTTTGTCTGGCGGAATGAAAAAGAGACTTTATTCTTAGCGGACCACCAGTAATCAGTTGTTCCTTCGTACGCCCGCGCATCGCGACCCACCCAGCTCCCCAGCAGAAAGCTGTTATTCGTATAAGCGTCTCGGTATTGATTGTTCCAGTAGAAGAACGCGCCTCCTTCATCCCCACGGTAGAGCAACGTCGAGTAGGTCTCGAATCGAAGATCCATCCGGCGCAACCCTGGTAATCGAGTGAAATAAATCCCAGGCGCCCAGGCCGAACGCCGTGGACTGTCTAGCGGATTCGGCTCATCATCAGCCAGCGAATCCGAATAGATGGTTACCAAACGTCTCAGCCCAGGCACTCGCCACAGAAAATCGAAGCCACTGCGCCGGTCGCCTGGATCATTTGCAGAACCGAACATAGTCCCGCCGGTGCTAGACAGACTGAAGAAACTGTTCACGACACTCCGTGTAGTTAATGGATGGCCCACTCCGCCGAAAATCGAGCTGCGCGTGAAGCCAACTTCGAAGTTCTCCGTTAGCTGAAATGTAATTTTCTGCGCGTTGATATACGGCCGTGACGGATAGAGGTGCCCGGACAATTTGCCGACGAGGAATTCTGTTCGAATGTGGCCGAGAAGCCGCAGAGGTCCAGGCAGAACGATAGGAGTTTGCTGCGAAACGCGCAACGAGTAGAACGGGGCAGCGTTATTGCTGAATGCGAAAGCACTGTCTTCCCCAGGTCCCCACCAGATACTCTGTTTCCCGAAGGTGACGTCGAAAACTCCGAGATGCGCCCCTACGTAGAATTCCAGTGGATCGAATCTGCTTGTTGACGGAACCCTCGAAGGCGCTTGAACAGGGACACCGTCTACCGCACCGAGGAAGTCTTGCACGTTCTGACTGTAGGGCGGCCTCGAACCCGCTTCCTGGTACTCGCCGCGGAAATAACCAGAGAAAATGCCAAATGTTCCGAAACCTGAGAACCCGGCCAAGAGCATTCGTACCGCTGGCGTAGGGCCGACCGTAGTCGTTGACGATAGTCTGACCAAAGTGGTAGCTGTCCTGCAAGGGTGGTCCGGATATCCCACCAACACGCGTGTACAGCGAGTCAATGCGCACTTGGCCTCGAGTGTTCGTGTCATGAGGAAACTCATGTCTGAGATCGGCGATGAGCGCTAGCGCGTCATCGTTTACTACGCCTTCTACGATTTTCGTGCTATGCCGGGAAGCGATATCCTCCGCTTCTTTAACCAGGCTGAGGCAGTCAGCCCGAGTCCATGGCATTGCGAGCACTTCTGCGTCCGGCACGTAGCCCATAGCAGCCAGCTTCTTGAACGCGGGATAAACCCAGCTATCAAGCGGAACATAGACGGGCCCGGAGTTGGCGACACTTTTCTCCGGCTCCGACGCGAAAGCGGGAGTAAGGCTCGTGAGAAAGAACAGAACGGCGGGGACACATCGCATTGCACAACGTTTACGCACTGTTTGAATAAGCCTGTACACTAAGGTGCGTGCGGCACATACTAAGTCACCAATAAGCACTCCATAGACTCAGTATCACTGCCCCCGCTTAGTAAGGTGTACCGGTTCTGTAAACAACCCGCAAAAACCTAAAGTTACTGCATTTTTACATTTCATCGACAGCTAACTCCTTATGAATGTTTAGGCTGGAGCTAAGAAATGTGAACCAAGTGAGTAAAGAAGCGAAAGCAGAGACAAAAGGCGCCACCCGTAGAGGCGTGATACGGACTGCGCTGTACGGCATCCCCTTACTGATTGGCGGCACCTTGGCTGCCTCGATTGGAAATTACCTCTTTGGCAGACAAACAAGTCAGAAGGCGAGTTGGGCCGATGCGGGAGACATATCGGAAATTCCGAGCGGGCAACCCTGCCAAGTGCGCTTCGAGCGCGCGGTTGTCGATGGCTGGGAGATCCGCAACGAAAAATCGACAGCTTGGGTCATTCTCGATAACCGGCGGCAAGTCACGGCCTTCTCACCACTCTGCACCCACTTGGGATGCGCTTATCGCTGGCAAGCGGAGAAGAAGCTGTTCACCTGTCCTTGCCACGGCTCGACCTTCAACGCCAAAGGCGACGTGGTCACGGGACCGGCCAGCCGCCCCCTTGATCGGTATTCCACGAAATTAGAAGACAACCGATTGTGGTTGGGCCCGCTGCAGGGTTCCGAAGGCGCATAGTTTGATCCGCGATCTCTTCTCACAATTTGAGGCGTGGGTTGACCATCGCACAGGGCTGAAAGCGGCCGTTTCGCGTTTCTTAATGGAAGATATTCCGGCTTCAGCCGGCTGGCCCCATGTGTTTGGCAGCGTCGCTCTCTTTTTGTTTCTGATTCAAAGCCTCACAGGTATTCTGCTGGCCATTAATTACGCGCCAACTGCGGGGGCAGCCTACAACAGCCTTTCCTACATCATGCGGCAAGTTGCCGGCGGCCGGATGATTCACGGTCTTCACCATTGGGGCGCCAGTCTGATGATCATCGTCGTGCTGATGCACATGGCGCAAGTATTCATTTTCGGCGCTTTCAAGAAACCACGCGAAGCAACATGGATCCTCGGCCTGTTTCTCCTTTTGTTGACGCTAGCTTTCGGCTTGACTGGTTACCTTCTGCCCTGGGACAACAAAGCCTATTGGGGCACTATGGTGACGATCCGGATCGTAGGTGGGCTTCCTTTTATGGGTCCCGTTCTTGCACGTTTGGCGGGCGCTGCAGACGGGGTCGGATCGCTAACCTTTGCCAGGTTTTACGCGCTACACACCTTGGTGTTACCGGCTGTCACGGTCGCTCTGACAGTGGCTCACGTCTACCTGGTCCGCCGTCACGGCATTACGCCAGCTCCGGTTGAGACAGAGCCAACCCAGAAGTTCTATCCCAAACAGTTATTCCGCGATTCGTGCGCAATGTTTGTTGCGTTCCTGTTCCTCTTTCTTGCAGCAGCATTTATAGATGTTCCGTTGGAGAGTATGGCCGATCCGACGAACACAGAATACGTACCACGGCCCGAGTGGTATTTTCTGTTTCTGTTTCAGTTACTGAAAGTCTTCCCGGGACGCCTCGAATTACTCGCGACCTTGGTGCTTCCAACCGTGACAATCGCGGGGCTGATTCTGCTCCCATTCCTACCTCGAACACGGCTGATGTTTTTCAGCGGCCGCATTCAATCGGCATCTTTCGTGGTCCTGGCGTTCTCTATTTGGTTGGGCTTGACCACTGCCGCGGGCTGGACGGCTCCGCATTCCATGGGCAACTCCACTGCATCGCCCCAAGCCATCGAATGGGCCCGGCTTTCACCAGAGGCCATCGCGGGGTCAGGCTATTTCCGGGTCCTTCGTTGCGACTCCTGTCATAACTTGATTGTGGGAACGCCGAAGCCCGGACCCACTCTCGGATTAACAGGCCTTCAGCACACACGTGATTGGATACTTACTCATCTAAACGATGAGTCCCGACCTCACTCGGATGGACAGGAGGTAGCCTCCCTTTCCCTGCCCCAACGAAACACGCTGGTCATCTTTGTCGCAAGCCTGAAGCCGGAAGCTCTTCAGACGCTTTCGATAATGTCTCCTGACTTCGTCAACGGTGCTCAGACGTTCGTCAGTAACGCTTGCGCAAGCTGTCACAAGGTCAACGGAATAGGCGGAGATATAGGACCAGCCCTCAACGGATTGGCTAATCGCCGCAACGAGGGGTGGGTTGAGGCGCACTTTATTGCGCCCCGCAAGCTGTCGCCGGGCTCCATCATGCCTCCTTACCATTTCACTGATAAAGACGAGCGGGATCTTATCAGCTATCTCTTCTCGCTATCGCAATGAGAGGGAGTCTGTAAGTGCGAAACAAGTACGTACAAGGTGTTCTTTCGATTGTGCTTTCGCTAAGCCTTGGGTCGGGCATGTGGGCGCAGTCACAGTCTCCCTTGCCGCAGTCCTTGACGCCGCCAAGACAGGCGCAAGGGGAATCGGAATTAGGCGACGACTTCGGTCAGTCCCAAAGCCGCCCGTGTACTCCCGCCGACTATGGCGATCCCACTGCTGACTGTGCCCCTGCATCGCAGCGTCCAAGCGCGTATTCGACTAACAACAACGATTTCAACGAATTCAACTCCTATCCAGGTCTGCCCACAGGCCCGCGTCTCCCCTCAAGCGCAGGCTCTTTCGAATCGCCGGGCGCGACACGTGACAACATGCCCCCGAATCAGCGCGTTTACACACAAAAAGAGCGACCCACGGAATTTCAGAAGTATGTCGAAGAGAGCATCGGTAAGATGCTCCCCATCTTCGGCGCAAACTTATTTGAGCACGTCCCTGCGACCTTCGCTCCACTTGACCGCGCTCCCGTTAGCACTGAATACGCCATCGCGCCCGGCGACACATTACAGATCACAGCGTGGGGACAACTCAACTTCTCCCGGCAAATACCGGTGGCACGCACCGGCGAAATCATCTTACCGGACGTCGGCCCTATTCCAGTCCAGGGGATGACCTACTTGCAAGCAGCGTCTGTCATTAAATCGGGCTTGTCTCGTTTCTACAGAAGCTTTGACGTAAGTGTTACGCTGTCCCGGCTTCACTCCATACAAGTCTTCGTAGTCGGCGAAGCGCGCCGGCCCGGCAGCTACACGGTAAGTTCCTTCAGCACTCTTGTGAATGCGATATTCGCGTCCGGAGGACCATCGTCTCGCGGCTCCATGCGAAACATTCAACTGAAGCGAGGCGATCAGCTCGTGAGACGGTTCGACCTTTATCAGTTGCTGGTCTACGGTGATAAGTCGCAAGATGCCCAATTGGTACCGGGAGATGTCATTTTCATTCCTCCTACCGGGCCGCAAGTTGCCGTTGCGGGAAGCGTGGGTCATCCTGCGATCTACGAGATCAAGCCGGGCACCCCGCTGGAGGACGCACTGGCGATGGCGGATGGCATTTCTCCGCTGGCCCTCATGAACAAGGCACTTCTCGAGCGCGTTGACGAAGGTTCCGCGCTTCAGGTACTTCACGTGCCCCTGAATTCAGAAGGACTTCGCACGGAACTGCACAACGGCGATATCGTGCGCCTCTTGCCGGTGGTATCGCGCTTTCGGAATGCCGTCACGTTGCGCGGTAATGTGGCCGATCCCGGCAGATTCCCCTGGCGTGAAGGGATGCGGTTGAGCGATCTAATTCCCGATAAAGAGTCTCTTCTGACCCGCGAATACTGGAGAGCGCACAACACATTAGGAAGCGCAGAGGAACTGGTTGAGGAAGACGATTCGGACACCGTAGAGCAACCGTCCCGCAGTGTAAGTAGTGACCGTGACCGGCAGCGACAGACACCTTCCGGCAGCCTGCCGCGGCCCAAGACGTTGCCGGTGGGTTTCGTCGAGCAAACGCTGAATACACAAGGCGACACGTCCCTGGGCGCGGCGATAGAGTCCAACGATCTGCCGCCTTTGCGAACGTTTAAGCCACGCTATACGATTCAACCTGCCGTGCCCGAAATCAATTGGGAATACGCGGCAATCGAACGCACAGATCGTGACACTCTGAGCACACACACAATCAATTTCAATCTTGGCAAACTTGTTCTTTCGCGCGACCCAACGCAGAATCTTGAGTTGCTCCCTGGCGACGTGGTCACAATCTTTTCGAAAGCGGACTTCTCCGTTCCACGTTCTCAGCAACCCACGCAGATACGCATCGAGGGAGAAGTTGCCATGGCTGGCCTTTACACGTCGCTTCCCGGAGAGACTCTGCGTCAGTTGGTGGAACGCGCTGGCGGTCTCACTCACAACGCCTACATCTATGGAGCCCAACTCACTCGCGAATCCACGCGCCGGGAGCAGCAGAAGAGATATGACGAGTTCCTGAACGAATTGGAGCGCGACGTCAATAATGCTGCTGCAAACTTGTCCGCTCGTGTCACTTCACCTCAGCAAGCTGCAACGGCTCAGACTTCGCTCGCCAGTCAACGGGATCTAATCGGAAGTCTAAGGAAGATCCCGATGGACGGCCGTATTGTGCTGAACATGTCCCCGAATGATCATGGTGTGAGCGCATTTCCTGATCTGTCACTTGAGAACGGTGATCGACTCTACGTTCCAAGCCGCCCATCCACGGTCAACGTAATCGGCACTGTCTATGAGCAGGCTTCTTTTATATATGCGGAGGATTTCCGTACCGGCGATTACCTCAAGAAAGCAGGAGGCCCAACCCGCTTGGCGGATCGCAGCCACATGTTTATCGTTCGCGCGGATGGATCAGTGATTAGCCGTCCGACAGGCCCGGCACTGTTCGGGAAAAACTTCGATTCGCTCCAGATGTACCCGGGTGACACGCTTGTTGTGCCCACGTATATCAACCGACCGACGTTCCTCCGCGGCTTACTCGATTGGTCTCAGGTTGTAAGCAACTTCGGGCTTGGCGCTGCTGCCGTCAATGTGCTCCGCTAACTTGCCCTTGCTCTCATAGATGTCTTCTCGCAGGCTGCTCATCGAGAACATCACCTCGCTTACCCTCCTACAGGGGCTTAGCTACGCCGCGCCGCTGATTACGTTACCTTACCTGGTTCGCGTGTTGCAGCCCTCTCATTTCGGGCTTTTGTCGTTTGCGCAAGGAATAGTTCTGTACTTCGATTTGTTCACTGATTTCGGATTCAACTTCAGCCAGACGAGAGCCATTGCGGCCTGTAAGCAATCGTCCGACGCCGTCTCTAGGATTTTCTGGTCAACGATTTATGCGAAGGCATTGTTAATGTGTGTAAGCGCTGTAGTTCTGTCACTGCTGGTCGCTTTCACCCCGAAGTTGCGCGAAACGCCCATGCTCTACGCGGTGAACTTCCTCTACGTGATCGGCACAACGTTTTTTCCCATTTGGCTGTTCCAGGGCTTGGAACGAATGAAGCTTGGAGCGGCGCTCTTCGGAGCCGCCCGTTTAATCACAGTCCCCGCGCTTTTTCTGTTTGTCAGACATCCACAAGACTATGTAATTGCCGGCGGGATCCAGGCGAGCGTGGAAGTCACTGCAAGTTTTCTTGCATGGCCTCTCATATTGAGGCACATGAGACTAACCTGGCATCCTCCATCCGCTCACGAGATACGAGATACACTAAAGCGCGCGTGGCCTCTATTTCTATCAGTCTCAGCGATTCAAATATGCGCTTCCAGCAGCATTGTGATTCTCGGATCTGTGGCAGGCAAGATCGAAGTAGGCTATTTCAGCGCCGCTGACAAACTGATCAAGGCCTCTACCGCAGCGCTAAATCCCCTCGCCCAGGCTCTCTACCCCCACATCACCGCCGCGAAAGTGCGTTCACCCGCCGCCGCATTCCACCTGATTCGAAAAACCCTGTTTGCAGTCGGCATCTTATCCTTCCTGATATCGATCGTGACCGCCGTCTGGGCACGTCCCGTTTGCCATCTCATCCTAGGCCGCCAGTTCGAGCACTCAATAATTGTGCTTCAATGTCTCTCGCCGTTGCCGCTCCTCTTCGGTCTCGCTAGTGTATTTGGTACGCAAACCATGCTCGTTTTTGAGATGGACGGACTTTTTTCGAAAGTCACCTTGCTCAGTGCGGCGGTTGCCGTTCCACTGAGTTTCGTACTCAGTAGGTCCTTCGGTGGCGTAGGCGCTGCAGTGGCTTCCGTCATAACATCGGGTTTCCTGGTCGTGTCAATGTTGTTTGCTCTTCACATCAAAGGAATCCGCATTTGGGAACGCCCCAAAACACAAGCGCTGGTTTTCGCGGGAGACGTGCTGCACAAGTGTTGAATAGGCTCTCTGATCTCTTACAGACAATTCACAATTCGTTCGCAACCAAAACCGGACCTGACGGTACTCTTACGGTAATTCCGTGACAAGCAGCGCAGCCTTACCCGTCCCCTCGTCGCACATCGGCGAGCCCAAGCTCGGTGCGCGGCCGTGTTGGCCCATTGTTTGGCTATGGGTCCTTTCTATTGCCCAGTACGGCTATCGCTATATCCTTCAAGTCAACGACCCAGCGACGTCCTTTCAATACGCCGCCACACCGGCCCCACTGAGCGCGATAAAATACGGACTCTTTCTCTCCTTCGCGCTATTCGCGCTTTTCCGTCTCTCCCGGCAATCGGTATTTTTAACTCGGCCTTACAAGAACTTGCTGTCTATCCTGGGCTGCGCTCTTACGGTGTTAACCGTTGTTGTGCTGATCAGGCTTACCGTTGCGCCCGGCGATCTGAATCAGACAGGGCTGTGTGCCCTCCAGTTCCTCCCATGGATGGCCAGCCTGTTCTTAATTCCGCTAGTGTTCGGCCCTGAGCACAGCCTCACTCTGACGCTGATGACTTTCGAACGGATCACCTTCCGGATCATTCTTCCGTTTTGGCTCGCAACCGTGGTACTTGCTGCCCTGGGAATCAGATACCCTGCTCTCAGCTATCAAGGCCTCCTTCTCCGGTTCGGGGGCATCTTGGATGATCCGAACGGCTACGCCTGCTTGTGCTTGTTCTTCATCGTATTAGCTGCGGCAGGTCAGCCGCGATTTTGGAGAGTGAAGGTCACACTCTACGTAGTTATGCTGCTCGCTACTCTATCGTTAACCGGTTACGTGACGGCTACCGTGATGGCTCTCGGGTTGCTTTTCTCCCGCATCGCAAGACCCAAAGCTCGTTCGAAGTCCAGCATCGTGAGACAACTCGTAAACGGGCTAGGTATCCTTTGCCTCTTACTTTTGGGAGCGGCGATCTATCAAACCAATCAGGCCGTCTCTGCAATTACATCAGCATATGAGGCAAAGAGTAACAGTAGCGCCACTCATATATCCAATCTCCTTCCAGATGAAGAAATGCTCGACACATCTTCCCCTGTATCGCTCCTTACGGGCATCGGCGGATTTTCCGAGGACCTGTACTGGCGAGTGCTTGCAAACTTTGGTTGGCTAGGGCTGATCGCCGTTGCCGCCGTCATATTCTCCTCCGCTTATTTTGCTATGAAGCGCCCGAGCCGCTGGCGGTACTCCATAGGCCTTTGGATCATGGGAGTATTGATTGGTTCAAATGGGATTTCATACTTGATGACGTTTCCTGTAAGCCTGATTTACTGGTCGCTGCTGGGCTTGCTCATCTGCGCCACAAACCCTGACAACGGTAACTTACGGCCGTCCACTCGCTAAATTGGCGCGCATTGCTACCCGAAAGCACATGAGCACGCCTACTAAGAACGTAACCATGAGAACCAGTATCGTGCGCGGCGGCCAACTTCTCTTTTCCGGAACAACGGCATCGTCCACCACTTGAATTAATGGCGCTGTTTTGGCCTCATCCAGTCGGGCAGCTTCGTATTGCTTTGCCATAATCTCAAATAATGCCTCGTGATATTTAACATCGCGCACTTTACGCACATACTTGAGCCCCGCTTCCGGCAGTTCGCCGGTCGGTAGTTCTAGCGTTCCGTTCTTATGCTCGCCGCGTTCAAACTCGTTAAATTCAGCCTGTAGCGCCCCCACTTCACGCTTTAAGATCTGCAACTTTGGGTTATCATCCGCAGCGTAAGTCCTCATCGCCGCGAGCTGCGCCTCGCGCGCAAGAATTTCAGCCCGCAACTGCGCTCCCGCTCGCAGCAGAGCCTCCGCTTGCCCTGTCGGCACGACAAGCCCCGTCGCTTGCTCCGTAGTCTTCAGCGCTACCTCCGCGTCGGCCAACGCGTCTTTTTCTCGAGCCAATTGGTTTTCGAAGAAAATCCGCCGCTCGGACGCTTCTGTAAGAGCGAGCCTCGCATTATGTTTGGAGAGTTCCTCCACATAACCGTTTGCCAGTTCCGCTGCGCGATGGGGATCCTTGTCCTCCACCTGGATATGTATGAGCGAATCTTTACCGGTTTTTATCGTGGTGTTTCGCTCCAGAGCCTTCCGCGCCGTAACCATGTATTTGGTTCGGTAGACTTCTCTGAGCTTGAATCTATTGATTAAGCTATCCGCGATCGTGCGACTCTCCAGGATGCCGATGTGCAACTCGGCTGGATTTCGCAACCCAAAGCCCGACAGCAGCCCGAGCGTTGCAAGGTTCAATCCACCACCTGTTCCAGCTACTTGGGCCATCGCTGAAAGAGAAGACTGAGCTTGTTGGGGTGGCAGAATCACCGCCTCGGCACGGTACTTGACAGGCAGGAACAACACCGTCGGCGCTGCTATTGCAGCCGTTACAGCTACCGCTCGAACGATTTTCAGCTTGGCCGCCCATAGAACACGGAACAAGGCGCCTAGTGAGACATCGTTGTCGTCCGAGACGTCTCGCATCGGCCGCGGTATGGTCGCTGTGTCCTCCTCTAATACTCGAGGAGCAAAAGTTGGTTCCACGCTGCTTCCTCCACTTATATGCCTGCCGTCGCGTGTAGCTCTTCGTAGGATCTGTCGAATGTCGGCTGCATTGCCTGGTTCATGACTCCACACACGTCGTCTCGGTATTGCCGCAGAGTGAAACGGCGGCGCCACTCTTTCCTGGCATTTCTAACTACCGCATGAACCCTTGACCGATCCATTCGCACCACTGACAAGATCCTCTGCGCAAGAGCGTCGGCAGTAGTGGCCTTTGTCAGGAAACCAGTTTGTTCATCTTGTATTACCTCTGGAATTCCGCCCACTGGAAATGCGACAACCGGTACGCCGGCGCTGAAGGCTTCCAGAATTACCCTCGTTGTAGCTTCCAGCGCAGTCGAAGGCACCACTAATAAGTCGAGCCCTGAGTAAATTTGCGCGATATCTTCTTGCCAACCGGCAAAATCAATCGGCAGCCCTTGGCTGGACGCCACAATCTTACGGTAGTAATCCAGACCGGAGAACATGGGGGTGCCGATGATAGAGAATCGGCACTGCGGTAACTGCTGCGCAATCGTTCGCACAGCCTGCACAAACTGCATCTGCCCTTTCTCTGGTTCCACGCGCCCAACCACCCCGATTCGGCTCATCTTCTGCGATGGTTGCAGCCCGGAGAAGGGCATCTCCCCTACGCCGTTGTACACGATCTTGAGACGTTCCGGCGCGACGTACTCGCGAAGAGGATCCGCCACGCAATTGCAGCAGGCGATGACATGAGCGCTCGCCAGTTCCAGAGCTTGCCCGGTTATCGTGATCGCCGACTGTTGTAACAGCCGGTTATGGCAGTGGAAAACGAGCGGAATCCCTCGTCTCCAAGCAACCCAAGCTGCGGGCGGCACCAATCTTGGGCCGTTCACGTAGAGCAGATCAATTTCGTGAGCTTGCACCAACTCGGTGAAGTATCTAACCAGCTTCGGGAGTTCACGCCCATACCTAAACAATTGCTGCAACGGTTTTCTGCGGCTTGCATAACTTCCATAGGCGAACCTATGCGATCGATATCCGCGGTTCTTCAGAGCGGTAAGCAGTGGTCCGTCCCCAGGAACCGCCACCGAGGGCCGCCATCGACGTGCGGAAAATGCCGGAAGCATATCCAACAAACTTTGTTGCCCGCCGCCTATGTTTGTGAATTGATCGATGCACAGAATGTTTGCGGGAAACTCTGTTTGGCCGAGTATGCTTGAGAAGTGCGTCATCTGAAGGCTCCAACTGCAAGGTCTCGAGTGCTCTTCTGCCGTGAGGTCCTGCCGAATAGAAGTTCCGAGATCTCTTTCCGAAAGACTTCTGTCGAGAAACGGCGTGTGTAGGACCGAAGCTCAGCGGGCCGCAGAAACTTCTCCTCCCGCTCGAATTCTTTAACCGCGCATTCAAGCTGATGTTCACCGGGAGATCCATAGAAAAAGCCACCCCGCGTTGTGCGAACGTCCGCGCTCTCCAGCACTCCCCCCCGTCCCAGCGCAATCACGGCCTTTCCGCTCGCAAGCGCTTCCACAGGCACAATGCCGAAATCTTCTTCCCCGGGGAGCAGAACTGCCCGGCTACGCGCGTAGAGGTCGCGGAGATCGGAATCGGAGACCCTTCCACAGAACTCAACTGACTTGCCGGCCATGCTTTTCAAGCGCGGATATTCGGGGCCCGCGCCAACTATCTTCAGGCGCCTTCCTGTCCTGGTGAAGCAACGCACTGCATCTTCGATACGCTTGTAGGCGACTAACTCGGAAACGATCAGGAAGTAATCATCGGGAGCAGAAGTGTGGAAGGTCTCCACAGGTACCGGTGGGTAAATGATCTCCGATGACCGTCTATAAGTCTTCCAGATGCGGTTTTGCACGTTGGCGCTATTCGCGATGAATTCGTCGACACGGGCGGCACACACGGCATCCCAGATCCGCAGATAGTTGGCCAAAGGCGCCATCAACGCTCGCTTCAATGTGGAACGCGTCCAGTCATGCAAGTACGCTGGATAAAAGTCCCACAAGTAGCGCATGGGAGTGTGGCAGTAGCAAACGTGACGCGTGTGTGACGAGGTCAATACACCTTTTGCAGGACCGGATTCACTGCTGATTACCAGGTCATAATCACGCAAATCAAAGGTCTCGAGCGCGATTGGAGCTAACGGCAGACAGGAACGGTAATGGCGCCGTGCTGGATTGAGAAAAGACGCGGTGACTTTGTGGGAACGAAGGAATGGCGAGATACGGTCTGGTTCATAGAACAGCGTGAAAATGTCCGGATTCGGCAGAATGCGGCACAGTTCTTCCACTACCTTTTCGCCACCCCGCATTCCAAGCAGCCAGTAATGGACAATCGCGCATCGCATCAGAGATCGTGGACCGTTTCCGCTGTTACCATGCGTCTTTTCCCGCAAGAACGCGAGGGACGGTCGCGAACAGAATTCTCAGATACAGCGCGACTGACCATTTCCTCACGAGGAAAAGATCCAATCTCCGCCGCTGGCCATAACTCAATCGGCTGCGACCGTTAATCTGCCACAGCCCACTTAGTCCGGGGCGTTTGGTAAGAATCCTTAGCGCATCCGAACCGTAATATTTATCTAGCTCTAACTTAGTTAATGGTCTAGGACCAACCAGCGACATTTCCCCCTGAACTACGTGCCAGAGCTGCGGTAATTCATCCAGTGAATAGCGGCGGCAGAAAGCGGCGAAACGGCTTGTTACTCGAACGTTCTTTTCATTTGGGGCCATCGCTGGGGCTTCAGACGTAGACAGCCGGTGAACAAGCTTGCAACGCTTACCGGTGTCGTCTTTCCACATGGTGCGCAGTTTCAGAACCCAGATAAGTCGTCCTTGGAAACCTACCCGCTGATGTGCTACGAATGGCGATCGCCTGGATAAGCCGACGATGACTAGACATACGACAAAAAGAACCGGCGACACAGTAACAAGCAATGCGCCTGCTACGAGCCGTTCCAGGAAGCTCAATAGATGCCACGAACTTGTGGAGGTCGCACGAGTATGAAGCGCGAACGCGCTAGACCCGATATCACTTGATGCCACAGTTTGACAGTAAAGCGGAACGCAAAGGATCGTGTTCGCTCCTTGTAAAACTGTTGTAATCACGCATTCCCCCCGCAAGACAATCTCGCAACATCCATGCCCAAGCTTTACGAAGTGTTCACAACCTGGCGACAAATCCGCCTGGCGAGCGACCCTACACTTGCCGTAAAGGACGCGGCTCTATCCGCGCAAGCACAACCATGAATATTCGTAGGCTTGGCATCACCACATTGCTTTTAGTAGCGGTAGCACCGCTAGCGATCTCCCAAACTTCCGATCTTGCCACGGCTCTCGGCATCACGTTTCCGAGCGGTTCACAATCTACGGTGGTGCTCACCAGAGATGGCAAAAAGTATCTGATCGACGTCGCCAACAAGACTGTCAAGGAGAGCGGCCCACAAGGGTCGACTGCGGGTGCCCTATCCGGCGATGCAGGGAAAATGGCCGCTGCGCTTTTTGCAAAGAATTGCGCAGTTTGTCACAACCCCGATGGGAAGGGCAACAAAGCCATAGGCACGCCGAACTTCACTGATCCCGCCTTCCAGAAGAGCGAATCTGCTACTTCCATACAGACGGCCATTCAAAATGGCAAAGGCAACATCATGCCGGCATGGTCAGGCAAGCTCTCCAATGATCAAATCTCGAGCCTGGCCGCATACATTCAATCGCTGGGCAGTGGTTCAAGCGGCACGTCCACTTTTAGTAGCTCAAGCGGCGCGCCCCAGTCATCAGAAGCTGCGACAGCAAAGCCTAACATCTATCAACCGGGAGACGATGTTCTCGTCAGCCTTCCCACGGGCAAGCCCACAGATCGCCACGGCATTTACGTAAACTTCGCTCACCGGTTCCCATACCAACCTGCCTTTACCGGCCCAAATGAAGGCGCAACGCTGTTCGGACTGGACAACTTCGCGCTTCCGTCACTCGGGTTCAGGTATGGCGTAACTGAAAAGTTTTCTGTAAGCGTTTTCCGCGCGCCATCGCTGATCAACCGCCCCATCCAGTTGATGGCCGGCTATAACCTTCTCGAAGAGCGTAAGGGAGATCCACTCAACTTAATGGTCCGGGTATCCATCGAAGGACAGGACAACTTCCGCAAGAATTACACGGAGAACATAGAAGGCGTTATCTCGCGTAGCATCACGTCGCGCGCGCAATTTTATCTCGTACCCACTCTTTCTATCAACGACCGCCGCCTCCAACAAGCGTCCGGTTTCCTATCGAGCAACATCGCCGACGTGCCAGGTGTTACCGCGTTCTCTTTGGGAACCGGGCTAGCTCTGGACGTTCGCCCAACCGTCGCTCTTCTGGCGGAAGTCATTCCCACCTTGTTGAACGCAAGAGAACTCGACATTCATCGACCCGTTTTCTCCTTCGGCATTCAGAAGAAGATCTATCGTCACTCGTTCACTTTTGGCCTGACCACCAGCCCCGGGACGACCGTATCGCAGCGCGCTGCGACACGTGCGCAATACCTGAACGAACCGAGCGCAGACACGCTAGGCGGACTGTTTGTTGGATTCGATTTGACGCGGCAAATCCACTAGCCATATGGCCGATGGTCTCTACTGCCTAATACTCTAAGTCCCTCATTCGTTTACGTTTTATTTACAGCATCCGAACACACTTCGTGGCTATTGCTTCCCATACTGGACATGTGTTCGTCGGAGCATTTCTACGGTTCCAATGCGCCGCGCATAGCAGGCCAAGTTGGGTAAACAGCCACTCATGAAGAAAAAAGTTCTTTTCTTCTTTCCCGCGTTCTCCAGCCAGGAGGCGACAGCGCCGCTTGCGATATTGGCGCTCGCTACTCCTCTGGAGCGCGCCGGCTACAACGTTCGGATCATCGATTCCACCATCACACCGAATTTCCAGCAACAAGTAATCAAGGAAGTTGCGGATTCGCTTTGTCTGGCGGTGTCGCTTGTCACTGGACCAATGATTCGGGAGACGGCCCAAATCGCAAAGGCGGTCAAGGCGGCTTATCCGGACAAACCAGTGATCCTGGGCGGGTGGCATCCCTCCTTGCTGCCCGACCAGACCCTCGCTTGTCCCCGATGTCGATGCAGTTGTAATCGGCCAGGGCGAGGAAGCAATCGTCGAAATGATGCGCCATATCGAAGCAGGCGAATCGTTCAAAGGCATACCGGGTGTTGCCTACAAAGAAGACGGGAGACTCGCCTTCAACACTCCGCGCCCGCTGAAACCTATAAGAGAGTTACCGCCAAAGGCTTACCATCTGGCCGACTTTGACGCTTACGAGCGTGTATGCGGCCGCCGCTGGGCAATGTACACCTCAAGCCTTGCCTGTCCCTACAACTGCGCATATTGCACCAACGAAGGCCTCTATGGACGCAAGTGGAACGCACTCGAACCTGATCAGGTCGTTGAAGAAGTAACTGATCTGGTTTCGCGCTACGGCCTTCAGTTGCTCTGGGTCGTAGATGACAACTTCCTCGTCGATCGTGATCGCGCGGTCAAGATCGCCGAAGGGCTGGTACGTACCGGCGTGAAGTTCGATTGGAGTATTCAGGGTTCCACCAACTTGGTGACGCGATTCACGGTGGAAGAGTTAAAGCTGTTGCGGCGAGCTGGCTTGTCACAGGTTTCGCAAGGCGCTGACTCCGGCTCGAAGAAAATCCTTCATCTGATGAACAAGGATTTTCAGAAGCTCGAGACTATCTATCTCGCCGCCGACATGCTGAGCCAGGCCGGCATTCGTCCTTCATTCAACATGATCTTCGGCTTTCCGGGTGAGACGGAAACGGATCGGCGCGAATCCATCAGCCTCATCATGAATATCTGCCGCCGCTATCCGCAGGCCGAGTTCTGGACGAACATCTTCACTCCTTATCCCGGCTCGCCGATCATGAAGAAGGCCTTTGAACTGGGCATTCAAGTGCCCAAGACCTTTGAGGGTTGGGCAGACTTCTTTCCGCGCTACACAACGCTGCCGTGGCTAAAAGGCGCGCAGCACCAGCGTGTGCAGCGCATGCGCGAGTACTTACGCATCGCTTTCAATCGAATACCCATTGGTGTCCAGCAAAAGCACCCGGTTACTCGCTTGGTACATCGCACTATCAGTCTGCCAGCACGCTGGCGGCTGGACCATAGCGTCTATGCGGCGCCCGTAGAACTTTGGCTCAAGGATAAAGCCAACAAAATATTTCCGCCATCGAAGCCAAAGGTCGATGCTCAGCTATTGTCCAGTGAGGTAGTTTCTTGCTGAATCAATTAACTCGCAAGGTACTGCTCTTCTCTCCGCCGTACCAGGGGAAGGTCTTTGGCCCTCCCCTGGGCCTTTTGAGTCTGGCTGCTGCCATCCGCGAAGAAGGATTCGCGCCCACAATTGTAGACGGCGCGACGACTCCGAATTTCCTCGATGTCATCTCAAAAGAAGTCCAAGACGCCTTCGCGTTCGGCGTCTCTGTTCTCACTGGCCCAATGATTCGAGACGCAATCGACGCCAGTCGTGTCGTGCGGCAGGTGCGCCCTGATTTGCCGATCATTTATGGCGGATGGCACCCTACGCTACTCAGCGCTCAGACACTTCAGGAGCGTTTTGTCGATATCGTCGTTCGCCACCAGGGAGAGAAGACACTCACTGAAATTCTTCAGCGGCAGTCCAGCGGCGCCACCCTTGACTTGGTTGCCGGCTGCTGGTTCAAGCGCAACGGCAACATCATCACCAATGCGGATCGCCCTTCGTCGCCGCTGAGCAGTTTGCCAACGCCTGCCTACGACATGGTGGACTTCGAGTCGTACGCACAAGCAACCGGCGGTCGCAAGCTGCCATACGCCACCAGTATTGGCTGTCCGTATGCCTGCAACTACTGCACCGACATGGTTTTCTACAACCGTCGCTTCAACCCCCAGACGGTCCCTGGAGTCGTCGGTGAAATCGTTCATCTCGTCAAGACATTCGACCTCGAGGAGATCGCTTTAGTCGACTCTAACTTCCTGGTGGACACGCGGCGCGCAACAGCGCTGGCCCGTGGGTTTATCGAAAGCGGGGTTAAGTTCCGCTGGACGTTTCAGGCTTCTACGGACCTGCTCTGTCGGCTTAGCGACGAAGAAGTATCGCTGCTTGCAAAAAGCGGAGTAAGTCACATCGGTTTTGGCACAGAATCCGCCTCCCCCGAGATCCTGCGCAAAATGCACAAGGCTCACCAAAAGATTGAGGATATGTTCGAAGCGGCACGTAAGTGCCGTGACGCCGGCATCCGGGTCACTTACAACCTTATCTTTGGATATCCCGGCGAAGAAGATACGCACCGCCGAGAGACGCTGCGCGTTATGGGCCAGATAGCCGAGCAGTTTGAGAACGTAACCTTCTCTCCGAACCTTTTCACGCCGTATCCCGGCATTCCGATTTGGCCGGAACTTCGCGAAGCCGGGCTGCACGAACCGCAGTCGCTGGAGGAATGGGCGTCCATAGGTCTAGGGCAGGCTGAGCTGCCCTGGTTAACCCGTCAATCAAGCGCGGAGCTTTCGCGCAGCATGTCTTATTTCATGCTGGCGAATCAATTGTCCAAGATGAGCAGCAAATCGCGCTCGAATCTTAGGCGCAAAGGGTTGCGACTCCTGCAGAAGCCGATGCACTGGCGGCTGAAGCACCACAAATTCAGCTTACCCGTGGAACTCTGGGCCTCAATGGCGCAGCAATGGTTGGTCGTGCGCCGCTCGCTGCTGACTGGAGACCCGCTGGGGCGGCAGATGAAAGAGGCTCACTAATGCACTCTGGCGGACCTGTAGACATAGTGCTCACGCACAGCAACCATGTCTTCTCCGATGAGAAGCAACGTGCAAAGATGCAGCCGTTTCCGCCGTTGCAAACTTTGCTTTGCGCAGCAGTTTTGCGCAGGAGCGGCCTGCGCGTCCGCGTCTGCGATATTGCACTCTCTGCGTCGCCACACGAGGCGCTGATTGAGGCCATTCGGCAAGCGGAGCCGTGTCTGGTTGTCGTTTGCGAGGACGACTTCAACTTCCTGACAAAGATGTGTTTGTCGCGAAACAGGGAGCTTGCCTTCTGGACGGCTGATCTTGCTCGGATGTATGGCTGTCTGACTGCGGTACATGGCTCCGATTCGACAGATCATGCGCAGGAATATCTGGATGCCGGCTTCGCCTATGTGTTGATCGGGGAGGTCGAAGAGACGCTTCGGGAACTAGCGACGGGGAAGTCTCCCTCCGAAATAGCCGGATTGGCCTATCGTGACGCAAAAACGGGGAAGCTCCGCCGTACTGCGCCACGTAAGCTTAACACTGAGCTCGATAATCTCCCGAGGCCTGCTTGGGACCTGATTGACATCGATCGTTACCGCAACGCCTGGCTTGAGCATCACGGCTATTTCTCACTGAATCTGGTATCCAGCCGCGGCTGTCCGTTCCGCTGTAACTGGTGCGCCAAACCAATCTGGGGCAATAATTACCACGTTCGCTCCGCAATGTCGGTCGCGCGGGAAATGCTGCATCTAAAGACGCGCTATGCGGCTGACCATATTTGGTTTGCCGACGACATCTTTGCCCTCTCCTCCCGTTGGACTGAGGAGTTCGCCAACGCAGTTGAGCAGTTGCAAACATCCATGCCGTTCAAAATGCAATCTCGCTGCGATCTCATGACGCGTGAAACTGTCTCAGATTTGAAACGAGCAGGCTGTTGCGACGTCTGGATGGGGGCGGAATCCGGGTCTCAGCGTATTCTCGACGCCATGGAGAAAGGAACCACTGTCCAGCAGATCTTCCGAGCGTGTGACAACCTGAGGCGAAACGGCATTCGAATGGGGCTGTTCCTCCAGTTTGGCTATCCCGGAGAGACATGGGACGACATTCAGTCCACTATCAATATGCTACGTACGGCCAAGCCGGATGACGTAGGCGTTTCCGTTACTTATCCTCTGCCGGGCACTAAGTTACATCAGCTTGTCTCTTCGGGACTCGGGCAAAAGACTAACTGGAGAGACAGTGGCGATCTCTCCATGATGTTCAGAGGCAGTTTCTCCACAGACCTGTATCGAGCGCTTGCGCGCGCCATTCATTTGGAAGTACGAACTCCCGGTGAGGACTCGGCCATCGCGGGCGCCTGGGCCGAAGTCGAAGCTCTTAAATCAGCCAGCTTTTGCACTGCCGCGGTGGCGTGATGAAACTCCTGCTTACGCACGCCTACTTTCTGTTCGAGGATCCGAAGGAACAGCAGATCATGAAGCCCTACGCGCCGTTGGGGCTTCTATATCTCTCTTCTCATTTGCGTAAGCAAGGATTTGCCGTTGATATATACGACTCGACATTCGGATCAAAGAGCGAGCTGTTTGATCTTCTCCGTCACGGTCCACCAGCGACCGTGGGCGTCTACGCCAATTTGATGACCCGGGCCAACGCGCTCGAAATAATCGCGGTCGCACGCGAGGCGGGTTGGAATGTAATCGTTGGGGGACCAGAACCGGCCAACTATCCAGAGCAATATCTCGAACGCGGGGCGGACGTCGTTGTTGTCGGCGAAGGAGAACTGGCGCTGGAAAAGCTAATCGCATCCGGTTTTGATCGCAAGGCATGGCATGAAATTGCCGGCCTGATCTTCGCCGGGGCGGACGGCGATATCGTGCGTACGCGGTCTACACCACTGATCAAGGATCTGGACGCTCAGCCCTGGCCCGACCGGGAACGCATTGACATGCAGAGGTATCTCGACACTTGGCGCGCGTTTCATGGCAAAGGTTCCGTTTCGCTGATCACTGCGCGTGGATGCCCCTACCGATGTAACTGGTGCAGCCACTCCGTATATGGAACTACTCACAGGCGGCGTTCGCCACATTCCGTAGTCAACGAGATTGAGTGGATTCAACAGCGATACCAGCCGGAGCTGCTTTGGCTGGCTGACGACGTGTTCACGATCCATCATGGCTGGCTGTTTGAGTTCGCAGCCGAGATGAAGCGCCGGAAACTATCCATTCCATTTGAATGCATCACACGCGCGGACCGCGTGAACGAACGTGTAGCCGAAACGCTGGCCGAGCTTCGCTGTTTCCGCGTGTGGATCGGCTCCGAAAGCGGATCGCAAAGGATCCTCGATGCCATGCAGCGTGGCGTTACGGTTCAGCAAGTTCGTTCCGCCGTACACCTCTGTAAATCGAGAGGCATCCAAACTGGCATGTTTCTCATGTGGGGTTATGACGGAGAACAAATCGAAGACATCGAGCAAACGGTAGCGCACGCGAAAAACTGTCAACCGGACGTTTGTTTCACAACCGTGTCTTATCCCATCAAGGGAACGCCTTACTATGAACGGACATCTTCGCGTCTGATCACTTTAGGCGACTGGTCCAAATCGACAGACCGCGACATCCGCATCAAAGGCCGCCATTCCCGGCGCTTCTATCAACACGCAGACGACCTTCTGAAAAGCGAGTTGCTGCCCGTTCCTGATCCTGCCCGAACCATGGCCGCCCGCATGGGTTTGCAGATGACTCGCGATGAGGTGGAAGCGTAGGCCATGAAAGTTGTTCCACAAACCGCGTTCGATAAAGTCGCTCCGCACTACGACGCAATCTGGTCTGATACGCCCGTCGGCAAGGCGCAACGCCAGGCAGTCTGGACTTGTATTGATCCGCTGTTCAACAGCGGCGACTTTGTGCTCGATCTTGGCTGCGGAACGGGCGTCGATGCTCTGCATCTTCAATCGCGCGGTGTCTTAGTTTACGGCATTGATCACTCTTCCCGAATGGTCGAACTGGCCAGACGGCGCGGTGTCAACGCAAACTGCTGTCCCATTGAGCGCCTGGAGTATTTTGACCTGCGCCTTGATGGTGTGCTTTCCAATTTCGGCGCGCTGAACTGTTTGGCATCGCTCAGCACCGTGGCCAACGCGCTCGGCCGCATGGTGAGGCCCGGAGGACATCTTGCGCTCTGCTTTTTGGGTCGGGTATGTGCATGGGAAGTCGCGTTCTACTTGCTGGGTGGACGAATTCGTAAAGCGTTTCGCCGCTTACGGGGCCAAGCGGACTCCTCCATCGGCGCTACCGTTTTCTATCCGTCGAGCAAGGCTATCATTTCCGCTTTTGGAAGCGATTTCCGCTTGGTTGATATTCACGGTATCGGCCTGACCGTCCCGCCTTCGTACGTAACGGCCTTGACTGATTGGGAAGTTCAACAGCTATCGGCTCTTGATCGGCGCGTTGCAGATAAGCCAATTCTTCGGTCACTAGCGGATCATCGCCTCTACATCCTTAAACGCGTATGACGGCTGAGACGACAACACGGCAGAGATTTCTCGAAGAATATCGCTGCATTCGCCATGCGGAGGGACGCGGTTCGGACACTGCCGATTATTACCGTACCCTGCCGTGGTGCAAAACAACTGACCCGAATGCCGCAATGTGGGCTATGCGGGCTAAGACGTACTCCTATTTCTTGCACCGAGTGCTCCGGCCGTTGGAAGCACGCTTAGGGAAATCGCTCAAAGTGCTTGATCTCGGCGCAGGCAACTGCTGGTTGTCTCACCGGCTCTCGCTTCGAGGACATCTGCCAGTCGCGGTAGACATCTTTGCTGACGACCGCGACGGTCTAGGAGCTGCTAGGCATTACCCGAAGCCTTTCCCCATCATCGAATCTGATTTTAACCACCTTCCGGTGCCGCAAGGGAGCTTTGATCTTGCCATCTTCAATGCGTCATTTCATTACTCGACTAACTACTTTCAGACTCTGAGCGAGATACGCAATTGTTTGCGGCCTTCGGGAGTGTTCGTGATTCTCGATACACCGACTTATCGGCGGAGAGAATATGGCCTACGAATGGTGGAAGAGAAGCACGCGGCGTTTCTCAAGCGCTATGGCTTCCGGTCCGACGCTCTGCAGAGTCTCGAATTCCTTGACCCCGCGCGGTTAGAGTCGCTACAAACAACTCTCAATATCCAATGGCAGACTCTCAAGCCGTGGTACGGATTGCGCTGGCACTTACGCCCTCTCAATGCGCTTTTAGAAGGACGTAGACCACCGTCAAAATTCTGGATTTACGTGGGGACGTTTCACAGTTCATGATCATTCTGCTACATCCCCGGTCGACCAGGCCAAAGAACAGGCGCTTTCCGCTCGCCGTTCTTTCGTTGGCCGCGGTATTGGAGGGAAAGGAAGAATACGCCATTGTCGATGGCAATGCCGATCCTCAGCCGCAAGCGACGCTCGATCGTCTTGCGGAAAGAGGCGATGTCACGTTGCTTGCCGTGTCCGTCATGCCGGGGCCGCAGATGGTTGCCGCTATTCCACTGTGCCGCGAGTTTCGCAAGAAGTATCCGTCAATCCCAATTGTCTGGGGAGGATATTTCGCGTCGCTCTACACCGACGCCGCCCTCAACGCTCCTTACGTCGATTTCGTCGTGAAAGGTCAAGGCGAAGAGACCTTTCTGGAATTCATCCAGGTCCTAAAAACCACGCGCAAGTATGCTGGCGTAAAAGGGCTATCTTATAAAGACCACTTCGGCCTGCATGTGCACAACGCAGACAGGCCGCTGCGTTCTCCCAACGATTTTCCGTGGCTTCCATACGACAAGCTGCCCAACGCAGCGAACTATATCCTGCCTACTTTCTTGGGGCGTCGCACAGTCGTTCATCAGGCTAGTATCGGTTGCCCGTTTCGTTGCACGTTTTGTGGGGTAGTTCCTATTTATCAAGGCCGCCAACGCACCGAAGACCCTGAGCGCACTGCGGCAGTTCTGGCACATCTAAAACAAAAGTACAACGTTGATTCCGTTCAATTCTACGACAACAACTTCTTTCTCAGCGAGAGTCACACCGCCGCTTTAGCCAGGGCTCTCGAACCCTTGAACCTCAAATGGTGGTGCGAGGGACGCATCGATACGATACTTCGCTACTCGGACGAGACGTTTCGCCTTCTTAAGAGAGCCGGCGCCGCCATGATCTTTTTCGGAGCGGAGTCAGGTTCCGACTGGGTATTGGAACAGATGAACAAGAAGGTAACAACCGACCAGACGATGAAGTTGGCGGCTCGCATCCGTCAGTTCGGAATCGTTCCTGAGTTTTCGTTCGTTGTTGGCAATCCGAAAGATCCGGAGCGTGACACGCGCGAGACCATCGGCTTCATTCGCCGTATCAAACAGGCCAACCCTGACGCCGAGATCATTGTTCAGCACTATATTCCAACTCCGCATCCCGATGGCATGTATGGCCACGTTGAAGCCAAGATTGAATTTCCTCAGACACCCGAGGAGTGGGCCACCGAGCGCTGGTATAACTTCACAACTCGTCACGATCCTAACGTTTCTTGGCTTCCGCAGCGTCTCAAACGGCGTATTGACAACTTCGACTTAGTCATAAATTCGCGCTGGCCGACCATTCAGGATATTCGACTACCGCGATGGGGCCGCACCATGCTTCGTTGCCTCAGCAGTTGGCGTTACTCTCTTGGTTTTTACGATTTCCCCTTTGAACTCGAATGGGCGCAGCGGTTCGTTGCTTTGAGAAAACCGCGTCTGGAAAGCCTGTGATGCGTGTATCTGCACTTGAAGGACATCGGCTTTGGGCTCCAGTCTACGACTCAGGCCTGAACCCGATCATCGCGCTGGAGCGGCGCTCGATGTGGAGCCTTCTAAAGCCACTACGTCCGGGAAAAGTGATCGATGTCGCATGCGGCACTGGCCGTTCGCTCTCCTACTTCCAACAGGCCGGCTGGGATGTGTTTGGCTGCGACGGCTGTGAGGAGATGTTACGCGAAGCAAACAAGAATTCTAGCCTGCGCGGTCGGCTTGCACTCGCAGACGCTGAACGAGTCCCCTTCCCTGGTTCGACGACGGATCTAATTATTTGCTCGCTCTCTCTCGGTTACTTCCACAACGCCGGCCGTGTTTTCCGCGAATTCACGCGCATGTTGAAGCCGGGTGGTTTGGTCGCGGTCAGCGATCTGCATCCCGATGCGTTGAATGCCGGATGGACTCGTTCGTTCAAACTGGGTGACCAGCGCTATGAAGTGGCGCACCATCGGCGCGGGCTGAAAGATATCCGTGCTTTGGCATCCGCGGCGGGACTCAAGACGAAACTAAATGAGCACGTTCATTTCGGCACTCCCGAACTGCCGACATTTCAGCAAAGTGGGAAAGAGAATCTGTTCCAGGCCACGAAAAGCATTCCAGCTTTGTTCATCTGCCTCTGGGAAAAGCCATGTTGATAACAGGCGCTCGCGTCGCACTGAACGAGTCTACTGCTTCTCGTCAAAACCTGTGGCTAAATAATGGACTAGTCTCGTTCTCGCCAATTCCTTCGGCGGAGACTCTGACACTCGACATGAGCGGGTTTCTCGTTTTGCCTGGACTGATCAACGCGCATGACCATCTGGAGTTGAATTTGTTTCCGAGGCTGGGTCGCGGTCCTTACCCAAATGCTTCAATCTGGGCGCTCGACATTCACCGCCCCGATAAGCCACCGGTCAAACAGCACCTTGAAGTGCCAAAGTCACTACGATTCTGGTGGGGCAGCATCAAGAACTTGATCTCCGGTGTTACCACAGTCGCACATCACAACGAATTTGATCCGATTTTCCTCCAGCGCGACTTTCCGGTGCGTGTCGTCAAGTGCTACGGGTGGGCGCATTCAGTGCACTTCTCCCCCGATTGGGAAGCGCGCTTCCGAACTACGCCGACGGATCATCCCTTCATCATTCATGCCGCGGAAGGCACAGACGATGCGGCTGCCCATGAGCTTCAGCTTTTGTCCGAAGCTGGTGCGCTGAAAGACTCAACAATTCTTGTCCATGGTGTCGCATTCACTTCTCGCGACGTGCCGCTTTTGAAGCATACAAAGACGTCGCTCGTTTGGTGCCCGAGTTCCAATCAGTTCACCCTCCATCGCACGATCGACCCTGACGTGCTGAACTCTGACATTCCCATCGCACTGGGCAGCGATTCGGCCATGACTGCAGACGGCGATCTGCTTGACGAATTGCGCGTTGCGTATCGAACGATGGGTGCTCAACGACTCTACAGAATGGTTACGTCTGATCCCGCTCGCATGTTCAAGCTGCCGGCAGGCGTTGGAACAATTCAGCACGGTGGTCCCGCAGATCTATTGGTCATGCGCGATAAAGGCCAAACGCCCGCCAGCGACATTATTAGAGCACTATCCCGAATTGGTGATCGTCAGAGGACAGATCCGATTAGTGTCAGCGACGGCCGCAAGCCTTTGTCCTCCGAGCACTGTGAAACTACTTGCAACCGATTCAAGTCGAAGGTCGAGGTCGGTATCTCGTTGCGGCTGACGTCTCTCGTCTGCTGAATGAGACAACGCGATCTCTGCAGGAGTCGCCTCGTCTCGCCGGAAAGGCAATTGCTGCGTGACTACGGTGATGGACTCAATGCCTGTGCTCGTGCTTTGCCCCCACGCGCGATGTAATTGCCGCTGTGTGATGTGTGACATCTGGAAAGAAACAACGCACTCCCAAATCACTGTGGAAGAGCTTGAGCGCCATCTTGTCGATATTGAGGCCTTGTCAGTGAAATGGGTAGTCTTCTCGGGCGGAGAGCCGCTCATGCACTCAGATTTGTTCCGGCTTTCGGACATGTTGCGCACGCGGGGCATTCGCGTGACGCTCCTGAGCACCGGCCTTTTGCTGGCTCGTCATGCACAACAAATTGCAACCCGCATTGACGACGTGATTGTCTCGTTGGACGGGCCCCCGCATATCCATGATCAGATCCGCCGCGTTCCCGGCGCCTTTGCTCAACTCGAGCGGGGCGTTCGGGCGATTCATTCCGTCGATCCCGAGTTCCCCATATCTGCGCGCTGCACTATTCAGCGATTGAACTACTCATCGCCCGTTGAAACAGCCCAGATCGCGTGGGGGATGGGGCTTAAATCAATCTCGTTCCTTGCTGCTGATCTCACCTCCGAAGCTTTCAATCGTCCACAGCCTTGGGAGACTTTTCGTCAGGCTCAGGTGGCTCTCACTCTCGAAGAAACCTGGGCGCTCCAGCGCGCACTTGAGTGGGTAGACAGAGAATGGCGAGGCACCGGATTTGTCGCGGAAGACGCGGAAAAACTGGCCAGAATCTGTAACCACTTCCGCGCGCTGCTCGGGCTTCCCCCGCCACAGGCGCCTCGCTGTAACGCACCTTGGGTCTCGGCCGTCGTCGAAGCAAACGGGGACGTTCGGCCTTGCTTCTTTCACCGGCCAGTCGGCTCACTCAAATCGCACAGCCTGAAAGAAGTTGTGAACGGTTTTGAAGCCCAGCAGTTCCGGGCATCCCTGGACGTCGCAACAAATCCTGTTTGTGCCCGTTGCGTTTGTTCGCTCAATTGGAAATAAGTGAAAAGCTCACGCCTTTTAGAATGTCCCGTTAATGACCCCTTGCTCACGCGGATACCGCTGGAGCATGAGGCCCTTTATTACCCTTACGGCTTTCCGGTACGAGTCCGCTCGAATTCCGCGACGACTCTGCGAGCCGCCGACAGGAGCTGGAGCACATATCGGAGACGACACGATCAAGCCCCCCTCGAAATTCGTCTAGCGCTTTCGGCAAGTAGTAGTCCTGGATGCGTCGAGCCACCTGTATTCAGATCCCAAGGCCATCTCTTGAGCATCATTTCAGATCGCGAAAACTTCGCCCTGCTCGACTTGCACGGAGGCTTTGCTTTCGGCTGGGCGACAGAGGCAACCGCTGAAAACCAGGAGTATTTTCGACAATGCTTGCTAGATGTTATGATTTATCCTCTTCTGGAAGTGCGACACCTGATAACGCTGCACGCGGCGTGCGTCATGTTTCGCGGCAAAGGTATTTTGTTAGCTGGAAATTCAGGCGCTGGCAAATCTTCCCTGTCCTACGCCTGTGCACGACGTGGATGGACCTTTGTATCGGATGACGCAAGTGCCTTTCATAGAACTTCGCCTAATCCGAAAGTGATTGGTCATCCACAGAAGTTTAGGTTCCGTGAGCCGGTGGGCCAACTCTTTCCCGAATTTCAGGGCTTGCGAAGTACTCTTCGCGCCTACGGAAAGCCGACCATCGAGGTGAACACACGATCCTTAGAGAACATCGTAACTGCGGAAGAAAGCAGCGTGGATGCGATCGTGTTTCTCAATCGCGCTGCTTACAAATCGGGACCGCCTGTCGTACTGCCGGTGTCGCGAGAGGAGGCTTGGAAACGGCTTTGCTTCTCCGTCTGGGCCGTACAGATGCCGGAATTCGAAGATCGCCTCGCTGCTCTTGAACGTCTACTGACCGTGCCGATATATGAGATGCGCTATTCGGAGTTAGAACCAGCCATTGATCTGCTGGAGTCTTTCGTTCAGGAACAGTAGCATTGAGCAAGACTATAAAGTCGCTGGAAGCCGCCGGAGCGCCCCGGCACATTCTCGCTGCATTTGAAGCCCTGCAATTTCAGGGTTCCTCAACGCATCGACTTGCCCAACTTGACGAACCGGAACGTCGGCCATTCTTGAATTGGTGTGACGACCGCCAACTGAGTCTCGTGCTCCCACACGCGTGTAGCTCACCGCTGCCACCTTGGTTAGCAGCGTCGGTTGGGCAAAGGTGCGCCCGTTATAACTTGCGTTTCGACCGGCTAAAGCGACAGCTTTTTGAGGTCGTGGACGCCTTCAATGCAGCGGGTCTTGAATTCGTCATGTTGAAGGGGCTCAGTCACGCCCCTGAACTTACACCCGACGCAAGATGGCGAGCCCAGGGCGACATCGACCTTTGGTTGACGGGATCTTCCGTTCACAAAGGTCAAGACATCTTAAAAAGCCTTGGCTACGTGGCGGTGCTGGAATCGAAATCCAGGCATCTGGCTCCCATGCGCCGGCCGAGCAACTGGCGCTGGCGAGGGGACCTCTTCGACCCTGACATGCCTGTTTCGATAGAGCTTCATCACGAACTATGGAGTGAACAAGCAGAAAGAATTCCGGTTCCGCAGCTCCATCAATTCTGGGAGCGAAAGGAAGTCCGTGATTTCGACGGACACAAGGTCCATGTTCTGTGCAACGCAGACCTCTTGGGCTTCGCGTGCCTGCACTTCTTGCTCCACCTGCTGCACGGTGACCTGCCGCTACAGCGCTCGTGGGAGATCGCCAGATTCCTCGATGATCGCATAGACGACGAGAATTTTTGGGCTTTGTGGCGCACCTCGCATTCCCCGGATCTCAGAGCTCTCGAGACGTGTGTTTTCTGCTTGGTGAGTAAATGGTTCGGCTGCCTTCTGAGGCAAGAAATTCAAGCAGACGTTCAGAAACTCCCGATCATGGTGCAATCTTGGCTTGCAGAGTTTTCTCTGGATCCCCTGCGAAACCAGTGGACGCTGAATAAGTCTGAGACCTGGCTGCACTTAGCACTAACACGAAACCCCAAACACAAGGCGCAGATTCTACTCCGCCGTCTGCTCCCCAGAAATATACCTGTTCTCGATAGTGGCGCCTCTTTGCAGCCATTTTCGACGATTAGGCTGGGGGCGTCTCTTCGCCAATCCCGCTTCCTGATAAATCGGCTGGTCCGCCACGTCGTTACGTTCTTCCCGACTCTTTTCCAGGGGCTGCGCTGGTTCTTGCGTTGTGCCAGAAGGCCGCATCCACCCGCAGGCGATGTACTGAGCAATGCTCGATCGGTTGCTGGGGACTCCAGACCCAATCCACCGGTTTCAGTTCCCTCACAAGAACGCGTATGACGCCGAGATGCGTCACAATTGCGGTCAGCCCCCGGTCGGATTCAAGCACGCTCTGCTGTAGGGTCGAGAGAACGCGTTGGCGAAAGCAAGCGAATGTTTCGCCGCCCGGCGCGCAGAGCTCGGGCAACAGTTCCATCTTGCTGATGTCGGGCTGATACGCACGGATTTCAGACCATCGTTTCCCCTCCCATTGTCCGAAAGAAATCTCTCTGAATCCCCTTCGCGACGCCACAGGAAGGTTCCACAAATCCGATAGCGGCTCTGCTGTCTGTACAGCACGTCTCAGATCGCTTGCGTAAAGCCGTCGAACATTCCATCCTCCTAGCAGCAGAGCTAACGCACGGGCTTGCGCCATTCCTACGGAATTGAGCGGAGGATCGCTTTGGCCGCAAAAGGTACCGCTCATGTCCGTACTGGCGTGCCTAATTAGGATCAAGTCTTTTGAGCCGCTTGCTTCACGCAAATCGGAATCGGTCGGTTTCATTCCGCCTTCGCCCTTATGGGCGCAACTTCCAATCCCAAGGCCAACAGCGTCTTGGTTGATGCAAGCGGGACGAGAGGCCTGCATGCTAGGAACTTCTTTTCAAATAAGTGATAGCTCACGAAAGCCATGACGAGCGGTGTCGCTATCCATCCGCCTGCGACGGCAAGAGCATACCGAGTGGAGTGTCCCCACCACGCGCGATGGCGGAACAAATTTAATGTGAGAACGAGCACCATGCCCTGGTAGACATATATGCCGTAGCTGTATTTGCCGAACACCGTGAGTACGCGTGTGCGTAAGTGCCTCCGTTCATGTAGCAGCGGAAGTACCGGGCTTTCGCTGTCAGTGTGCTCTGCCAAGAACCACCAAGAGAGAGGACGGCCAAACCAACATAGTCCCGCAGGACCATTCCATCCGCCTGCACAATCTAACTTCCGAACGCTGTGCAAGTACGGCGCCAATTGCAACTTCGGTCATCCATCGAACCAGTAAAGCCCCGCTACAATAATGGGCCCCAAAGGAAAGCGCAAGGTGACCAGCGACATCGCGCCTGACGTCCAGGCGCTCCGGATCATGAAATTGGCGTGGGTCCCGATTAGCGGAAGCAAGTCTCAGGATGAGCCGGTCGCCACTTCGAATCTCGGCGCCGCCAATCTCCACGTCATGCTGGGCCTGCCGGAAAACAGTATGAACCGGCCCTGCATAACGAAGCAGCTCTTCAGCCGCTTTGGGCATCAATCCGGGATGTTCCCGTAGCTGTGTCATTTGCAAGGGATGCTGCAATAACGCCGCCCATGCGCTCGCAAGAAAGGCCGGCACCGTTTGGGCTGTACCTAGGAACATTGACTTGTAAGAGGATGTATTCGACGTTTGAAAAATACAATCTAATTGGCTGTTCGCCTCTCTTGCGCGGGCTTTCAGGCTGAGGTTATCTGGCGCGGCATCGCTATCGAAAAGGCGTGTGACTAACTCGCCCAGACGTTCGGAATGAGCCGCATCGATGCCGGTCAGCGCCAATGCGGAAGCGAGACACCAAGGACGGATGAACTCAGCGAGCAGATCGACACGACGCCAGCTGGGCAAATCCCGCAACAAAGCCGACGCTAATTCCCTGGCTTGTAACTGCCACTTAGAAGATGGGGACCTCTGAAGTCTAGGAGCGATGATGGGTTCGGCCGTTTCGCGCTGGCTTGGTGCCCGACACTGTGACAAATCGGTGGACCGAAGTGCAGCCAGTACATCTCTGTACTGGCTTGCAATCCAGGCCTGCCGACCCTCACTGAAGTACAGATCTTCTGGGGCCGCTGGCGACAGCGGAACATTGATCAGTTCTTGAGTAGTGACGACCATGCAGCGCGTGCAAAACGGTGCTAGAACTCACGCCGGGCTGCGTCGGCCTCCTCTGCCATCCTGTGAAGCAACTTGAGGAACTTTTGTTGTTGACCAACAAATAGCCCGTCCTGAGTGAAGGACGCGATGGTCGCAACTGCGCCTCCAAATCTATCGCTCTGTGGCCGAATCACGGCGCAGTGAGGCAGATTCGGACTGATAAATTCGCAGGGCACGGGAAAGATCAAACTTGGCTGAGTCAGCGGATTGTCGGGGTTGAAGAAATCAGGGAAGGTCAAGCCGCCATCGCTGACCGGCGCGACCGGCTGTTGTACTCCATTACCAGCGAAATCGACCCACTCAAGAAAATGCGCGATCTCGTCGCCGCCAATGCCGAGCGTAATTCTCAAAACTTCCAGACTACTTACTTTCTGACTAAGTGCCTGGTATAGGCTTGCTCCACCTTGTTCGATATAGCCGAAGTGGAACGCTGCCGTGTTTGCGATTACCTGAAGGTGGTCTGGGCTCCCGTTCAAATCTGCATTGTTCCTGGGAATCGCGGTGCGGTTAGTGATTTTGACCGCTTGAGGGTAGGTGGCGCCGAAATCTGGATTGGTGGCGCTGCGATAGCGGACGAACCAGCTCGTATCCACGTTAAGATGCATAAGATTGGTGAGACGGCCGATGTTTTGGGAGCCTGCAGCCGTGCTTCCCTGTAAAGTTTCAAATTCGCTGAAGTCTACGGGCTCTGTACCCTTCGATTCCAGGTAGCCGTTCAAAAAAGTAGCATGGCTGATTTCGTCAATCGTGTTGCTGGTTATGTATTGCGGACCATCCCCATCGAGGTTCGAGAGAGCATTCTGATATCCATTTAGTGTCTGGTTCTGGTCAACCTCGATGGGAACTCCCGACGTGAGTCCGCCCAACTCGGCATACTGCTGCCAAAGATCTGACTCAATCAGTTCAGCCGCTGCCAGGAACCTCAGAATCGCGATGTCTCCCCTCGTGAGCCGTGAAAAGTCTTCGTCGTCATCGCGTGCGAATGCTTTGTTCCTACTAAGCAAGGTGCCGCCAGCTACCGCCGCTCCAGTCGCTAGACTGCTACGCAAGAATGATCTTCGATCATTCTTCTGGATTGCGTTACTCTTCTGTTTCATTTGTCTCCTTAGAACCCGTTCAGCGCTTCGTCTGCGCTCGGTTCAAGCTTCGGACATTTAGAAAAGAAAAGAGTGTACTGCATGTAAAAGATTTGTATATCGTGAGCATCCGTACGACGCATTGATTGCGAGCGGAAGCACAATGCGTTCAACACTGCGCAGATGTCCTGCACAAAACGATATGGAAGACGAAGCCGTATCTTGCCACCTGTCTTGATCGCGAGCGCTCGGTAGCCGTCGAGTTTCAGCTCGTACTCCACACTCAGCGCCTTCACGCAAATCGCTGGTGCGTAGAAGGACCATTGGTTCGACGAATCCAGCTCTGTCCTTTTGATGGGGCATTTCCAACAGAATTATCGACTGAAGTCTCACAGTTGCCGAACTCTCACAGTTACGAGTAGCTGAAGCTTCTGCTTGGCTCGAAAATTAGGGAGCTTCGCTCCCCCCGCACAAGCCGTTTCCTAGGGCTTCTCTGTGCTGCGGCCCGTCGCTTCGCTTCCCCCTTGCGCCTAACGCAAGGGTGGGAGATCCCCCTCAGCTTGTTCTTGCTACCCAGACCCGTCGCGTGGGTGGCAGGGGTGCATGCGCATGCACCCCATATCTGGTACTCTTCTTTCACGCGACTCTCCTTTTCTTGTCAGGACATTTCCCAGAGGCTATCACCCCTGTGGGTAGAGTCGCTCCTTTTCAACGATCCGGCGGACATCTTAGTTGAACGGGTATCAATGGAAAACTATTTTTGCTTTCTCGGCCTTCTTGCGCTCGTGTGCGCCCCCGTTCTCGCGCGGCAGCGACTGAGACCTGGCAAATTGATCCGAATCACTCTGCCGCTCAGTTCGCTGTGCGGCACATGGGTATTTCAAGTGTTCGCGGGGCATTTACAAAGGTGAGCGAAGTCACCTTTTAAGCGCATGTGCTTACCGACCGGGGTGATTCGCCAGCCTTGCGGTAAAGTCTGCGTTTGTCCCAACAGAATGCGTGCGGCCAAACAAAGGAATATGGCCCGGCGTGCAAGTGATAGTGCGGATTTGAGGGTCGCCAGTGACAGGAAATGTGCGAGTTCGTGGGTCTGGTTCGATCATGACCTCAGTCTAGGTCCGACTAGGAAAAAGAGGGCGCAACGTGTGTGAGTTGCGCCCGGAGGAGAGGTCAGGCAACGTTCCGACGAAGTCGGATCGTCGCTTACTTGCGCACAGGAGGATCGAGAATGGCACTAGCGGTTCTGGTTACCTTCGCTGGATCGGCAAGTCTGTTTCGAGTAGAACGTCGGGCGGCGGAGAGGAACAGACCAAGCGTTAGTGCAAGACCTCCGAGATAGAATGACTGAGGTTCAGGAGCTGCTGAAATCGATCCGAACAGCCCATGATCCTCGATTTGGTCAGGTCCAGGGATACCAGCTGTGAAGTAAAGCGTGTCTAGGCCCTGACCTTGTGCTCCGTTTCCAAAGCTGAGTCCCCAAAGGCCATCAATAACGAGCGGCGTGCCGTTCGTTGTATCAAGAGTAGCGACAAAGTTTCCGCTGTTCGGGTCGTAAGCGTCGATAATGCCATCACCGAAGTTACCGATAAGTAAGTCGCCAGAAAGACTGCCAAATCCAGACGGAGCAAGAGCAAGGCCCCAGGGCGAGTCAAGCGCCCCCTGTGAGGCGAAGCGTTGGAGCAACTTACCGTTCATATCGAAAACGTCCACAAATCCGTTTCCCGGGCCAGCGACATCATCGTGCTTCGCGGCGTCCTGGAGCGCGTAGGTAACATACAGCTTTCCGTCTATACTTTGAATGTTAAAAGGGGCGTAACCAGCAGGAAGGGTGTTGTCCTGGAACCCACCACTCACTGTTGTGGGATGGAAGTTAGAGTCGAAGACATCAACACGCCCCAGACCAAAGTTCGCGGCATACAGCAGTTTTCCCGCACCATTGCTACCACTCGCAAGCCCTTTGTAAACCGAACCTGCCGGCGATGTAACTTCCAAGGCGGCGTTCGTTCCAGACGTCCAAGCCGAAATGGTGCCGTTTTCGGTCGAGAAAATGAAGTGCGATCCTCCGAAGTTCGACCCTGAATTGAACACAATTCCAGTAGGTGCACTAGGCCCGGGACTGCCCGCCGGGGGCGGCACTGTCACTACCAGCCCAAGTTTCGTCCCGGATCCGTTGTATAAGGTCGATAACCCAGTTCCGTTGTCGTTGATCCAAAACGGTGTGGAGGGTCCGGCAACAATTCCCCACGGGTTGACCAGATCCGGATCCTGATTTGCGGCAACACCCGGCAAATCGGAAACGAGATTGGTCTGGGTATACCTGTTAAGAGAATCTCCCAGCGCAACTGTCGTGCCTGCGACCCACAATGAAATCGCAATGGCGGCGGTTCTTCGCATATGTGCTCCTTCCGAACAAAACATCCTAGTAGCTGCTAGAATTCTGCGCCAATTCAGGAGCGATGTTGCGTTGCCCGTGTAAACGATTTGTAAACTCGAGGCCGACTTAAGTTACCCTGTGGACTTTACGGTCGAATAATCGCGCACGGCGGACTCGGATTCGTGGGCAGTTGCTCGATTGGTCTCGGAACCGTACACGAGTATTTGCAACGGGCCGCTACGATCCCGATCTGAACCCGACGTATCAGGAAATGGCCATGCACTATGGCGTGGGAGTGGTTCCGGCGCGTCCCTATAAACCGCGTGACAAGGCCAAGGTCGAATCTGGCGAGCTGTTGGCCGAGCGACGGATCATTGCAGCACTGCGTCACCGGAAGTCGTTCTCTATCACGGAACTGAACCAAGCCCTCCGGGAACTGCGCGACCGCATTAACCAGCGGCCCTTCCGCAAACGCGAAGGCTCACGCGCATCACAGTTCGCGGCTCTCGACAAGCCGTTGCATATGGTCCTGATCATTAAAACCGAATACTCAGGACAGCTGCGATGGCAAGACCAACAATTACTAACCCGATGGTTCCCATCAAGAACT
Source organism: Terriglobia bacterium (assembly GCA_963758445.1). Classification (GTDB taxonomy): domain Bacteria; phylum Acidobacteriota; class Terriglobia; order Bryobacterales; family Bryobacteraceae; genus Bog-105. The sequence goes on along the minus strand of CAVWVR010000012.1, from coordinate 251,401 downwards.
CCTTGAAGTGATGGAAGTAGGGTATGGGCATCGCGATATGCTCCGTGCCGGGGAGGACCACCCAGCGTAGCTTGAACCTGCACACGATAAGCCAATCGAGGATGAGCAAGTCAACGAGATTGAAGATGAAAAGCACGCCAAAGGCATAGGCGAACAGTTCCCAGAAGGAGTGAGTTCCCAGAGTCGCAGTTCGCCAAAGTAATGCCAAAGTAAAGGGGACCCCGATGAGCAAGCCGAACAAGATAGACATCCGGCGCTCCTTCTTCGATCTCGGCGGGACGATCTCTCGGATCTCCTTAGGATAATGCCCTAAGAATATGCGGGGGTTGAACCGCAGCAAGAGAAGCAGGCATGTCGAAGCGACAACGGACAGCAATGCTCCATCTCGCAGGATGCGCGTGATGTCTAACAAAGGATCATCCCCTCGCTGCCGCCGTTGCCCGTCGTCGCGGGATTTGATACGGACCTCGTTCATCGGCTGCAGACGGCGGCATGAGATTTGAACCAGCCAAGTTTACCTGATCAAAGCAGGGCGTGGTGTTGACCAGCCAAGGTCACTCAGATTCGGAGCGCGTATGCGCTCCGGCTCACTGTGTGCTGAGGCGGGGACAAGCCCCCTTCCGCGCCCCTTTCTCCGATAGCGCCATCTTGCCTTCGCTTCGCTCCGGACAGGTTTTTCTTGACGAAGCCGAACACTTCCTGCAGACATTCCCAACGTTCCCGGTACCGTTTGCGCCTCGCTCACGTAGTAACGAACTTCGAGAGCTATTCCTGTCTTAGCGCCACCATCGGATCTACGCTTGCCGCGCGCCCCGCCGGAAAACCCGCCGCCGTAATGCCCGCGACCATAAATAGGATCGTGGCGGTCACCAGGACCAGCGGATCTGCGGCCTTGATCCCAAACAATAAGGAACGCACCATCACCAGAACGGCCAGCGAACCCGCCAGGCCCGCAATCAAGCCGCCTCCCACCATCCCGGCCAGGTCCCTCATTACCAGCAGCACCAACTCTGCCCGCTGCGCGCCTAACGCCGCGCGAATTCCCATCTCCTTCGTTCGCCGCGCTACCGAATAGTTCAGCAATCCGAATAAGCCAATCGCCGCTAGCAGCAGCCCCAGAAAAGCAAACGTCCCACCGATAGACGCCAGCAACTTCTCCTTCAGAATCGTGTTCCCCACCAGTGTGTTCAGGGTCGTAACGTCCCGCACGCGTAATCCAGGTCCCGCAGTTTTCGCGGCATTCTCCACTAGCCGCGCGACTGAGCCCGCATCCAGTGGCGATCGCACATACAGCGCAAAAAAGTTCGAGCCCTCCATCGGCAGATAGGCAATTGGCTCGGCCCCCCTTCGCAAGCTCCCATAGTGCGCATTAGCCACTACGCCGATAACTTGCTGCCGCACGCGCTTCTTGCCGTCGGCCCGTTCGAAAAACTTTCCAATTGCGTTCGCTCCGCCCAGATAGCGCTGCGCAAATGCCACGTTCACAATCGTCGGAATCGGATCTAGATTCGGCCTGTCTTGTCTGCCGAAATCACGCCCTTCGAGTAGCGGCGTCCGCAGGGTTACAAAGTACCCGGGCGACGCTCGATAGAAGATCTCTTCGCGGTCCGACGGCGCGTTGCCCGGCACAAAGACCTGTTCCGTCCAGCTACTACCTTCAAAGATCGCCCACGGTGCTATCGCCACAGCGGAGACACCGGGTGCAGCGCGAAGCTGATCCTGCAGTTGCTGCATATCCGCTTGTTGCCGTTCCTTCTCCGCTCGCGGCCGGTCGTTGCTGAGGGTCAACACGGTCACGTCCCGCGCGTCAAATCCCGTCTTCACCGAAAACAGGTTCCACAAACTGAATAGAAACGCCGCCCCTGCCACCACCAGGCAGAATGCAAACGCCACCTGCACAGCAACGAACACACGCCCCATCCGCAATCTGCTGGTTTGTCCGGCCATGCCGCGTAGAACTTTCATCGGTTGCACACCGGCCGCCTGCCACGCCGGAAGCAATCCGAAAAATACTGTAGCCAACGCGGATACCGCGGCGCAGAACAGCAGCACGCGTGTGTCGATTGCCAGCGCAAAGCGTACTGGATCCCCTTGCGTCGATAACAAACTGACCAGCAGCGGCGCCGTGACGCACGCCAGCAGCCAGCCAAGCCCTCCCGCCAGCCCGGCCAGCAGTAGGTTCTCCGTCAGAAGTTGGCGCACCAACCGTGCCCGCCCCGCTCCCAGTGAGATTCGCAGCGCCATCTCGCCCGAACGGGCAGTAGCCCTTGCCAGCAGCAAACTCGCGACGTTCGCGCACGCCACCATGAAAATTCCCGCCGCCACGGCAAACACAATCCACAGTGGCTTAGCGAAATCTCTGCGAAAGCCGGAAACGCCTTCGTATGCCGTGTGCACGCGAAGGCTCGCGTCGCGGAACTGTGCCTTGATTGGTACGGGCATAGTAGAGATGCGCTGAATAATTGTCAACTGATAGCGATGAAACGTCGGCTGCAGTCGCGCTTGCACATGCGCCGCCGACACGCCGGGAGCCATCCGGCCTATGATGCGGAACCACCCCCAGTACGGGCTTGTGAATGCTTCTTTGTTAAACAGCATTGCCGGCAGCCACACATCGACAAACTTCCCCGGCTCCACTCCAAAAAACCCCTTTTGCGCGACGCCCACAATCTCGTAACTCCCACCCTCGGCCGAGCTATACGTGTCGATGTGAACGCGCTGCCCAAGCACGTGCGGGTTGCCGTTGAATCGCCGCTGCCAGTAGTCGTAGCTGAGAACCACCACCGGCGAGATTCCCGGTGCGCGGTCATCGTCCTGCGACAACACCCGTCCCAAAGTCGCAGAAACGCCCAGTATTCGGAAAAAATCCCCCGAGGTGTAAGCCTGATTCACTTTCTCCATGGGTGCGCCGTTTTCCGGGCCAATAGCGTCCACCCGATTCACATACCCCGCCAGCGCAAGCCGAACGGAATCGGCCGCCGCTTTGCGCAGGTCGACGTACATCGGATAGCTAAACGCCTCGCGCTCGTTAGCCGTATCCTCGCCGGGCTGTGTGATCCCCGGCGAAGCAAGCCTGATTAATCGATCCGGCTGCGGCACCGGCAGTGGGCGCAGCAGCGCCGCATCCAGAATCGAATAGACGGCCGTATTCGACCCGATCGCGAGCGCCAGCGAAAGGATCGCGGTTGCCGCCATCGCCGGACTCCTCCGCAACCCCCGCAGTGCATAGCGCAGATCTTGCAGCGTGATTTCAAGCCCGGTCCACAATCGAATATCGTGGCTCCGTTCGCGAATCTGGGTTCGATTCCCGAACAGCAGTGCGGCCTGCTGACGCGCCTCTGCGCCGTCTATTCCCTGCTCCCGCAACTGCGCCGCGCGCCGCTCCAGATGATCGCGCATTTCCTCCGCCAGATCCTCGTCCAGCCGCCCCGCAAACAGCGCGTTCTTCAGTCTCGAAACCCACGACATACGAATGCCTTCTTTCAGCGGTTACGCAAGCCGCAGCACGCGCGCCACGCCCGCGGAGTAGTTGCTCCAGCGCTCCGTCTCCGCCGCTAGCTGTTTGTTCCCGGCCCGCGAAATGCGATAGATCCGCGCCCGCCGCCTGTTCTCCGTCACCTTCCACTCAGCCGTAATCCAACTCGCTTCTTCCATCCGGTGCAGCGCCGGATAGAGCGAACCTTCCTCGATTCGCAGTGCTTCGTCCGACAGCTCCTGGATCGCGTTCGCAATTCCATAGCCATGCAGCGGCCCCCGCCGATTCAGAATGGTTAGAACCAGAAGATCCAGAGCAGATTGTGATGATGAATTGGCCGCTGACATACTCAGACCGCTAGGGTAGTGGTCTTAGTATTCCACCAATGTGGCGGCGCGTCAATGTAAAAGAATCGATTACGTGCGATTGAGGAGTAGCGGCGCCGATAGAAACGGCGTCGGACGCTTGACTTTGATCTGGCGCACCAGCTTGCGAACAAGCTTCGTGGTGCCCCAGATGAACAGCGCTCCGATTGCGAGTGCGACGGGAATGTACCACCAGCCGAGCAGTTCGTGCGCCGGGCCGCCAGTTGCCAGAATCAATCCTATTCCGCCTTGATACTGACCTGCGCTATGCCAGCCGAAGTTAAAGATACCCGGACCAACCCACAATCCGATTTGTTGCGGGAACAACGGCTTGGCGCATGCCGTGAGGATCATTCCGATACCCCCGCCATATCCGGCGACTGAAAGCATAAAGCACAGGAAGCCGAGCGCGCTAGTGCGTGCCAGTCGTGCGGCCCCGCCTAGTATGGACCACGGCGAGGTAGCCTTGGCGGTGCGCTGAACGAACGTGTCTTCCAGGTACAACGCCGCCAACTCCTGCGGCGTTCCCAGATGTGCAATTGCACTTTGGACGTCGCAACCCGGCAATTGGCTCGATTCCCGCAAGTGTGCGCGAATCTCAGAAATGATTTCGTCGCACTCGCGCGGCGGCAAGCCTCGTAGCGCTCGTCGCAGCATCAGCAAATAACGTTCGATTGTCTCTTCGGTGTTCATTTTGTCGCTTCCTGTTTCTGTAGAACGGGCTCAATAAGTCGCGCAAGTCCGGCCGAAAATTCCTGCCACGTCAGAGCCATCTGCCGCGCGCGCTGGCGTCCGCTGCGCGTTAACGAATAATACTTGCGAGGGTGTCCAGCTTCTGCCTCCACCCATTCGGAACTCAGCATGCCATCCGCGCTCAAGCGGCTGAGAATGGGGTAAATAGTCCCCTCTGCGAGGACAAGCTGCGAGTGCTCTTCCAGAAAGCGGATGATCTCCAGCCCGTAGAGACGCCTGCCCCAAAGAGCGGTCAAAGCCGCCATCTCCAAAGCGCCCTTGCGCATCTGAGCTTCCCAGCGATCAACAGTTAACGGCAATAACAGATACCTTGTAATACAAGGTATCGTGCTTTGCCATGGTTGTCAAGCGCGAATTCGCGAGCTTTAGCGGAAGCAGGTTGTATTCTCATCTAAGATGTGCAATCCAAGTTTGAAATCACTCACGCTTGCGGCTCTGCTAGCCGCAGCCACGACACTTTCCGCGCAACAGCCGCCGCCGGCCGGCGCCAAACCGGAAGACACGGAAATCTGGGAGCCGGTTCCGAAAGTGGTGACACCTGGCACGACCTGCGGTGCCCCTCCCTCGGACGCCATCATCCTGTTCGACGGCAAGAACCTGGATGAGTGGGTGAAGAATAAGGACAAATCCCCGGCCGACTGGGACGTGGCCGGTGGCATCTTGACCGTTAAGAAGTCGAGCGGGAACATCGAGACCAAGCGGTCGTTCAAGGATTACCAGCTGCATGTGGAGTGGAAAATTCCGGAGAACATCACCGGCACGGGCCAGGCGCGCGGGAACAGCGGTGTTTTCCTGGCATCCACCGGTCCAGGCGATTCAGGCTATGAACTGCAAGTGCTCGATGCCTACAACAACAAGACATACGTAAACGGCATGGCCGGCAGCCTGTACAAGCAGGTGATCCCCCTTGCCAATCCGGCGCGCAAGCCCGGCGAGTGGCAGACCTACGATGTGGTTTGGACCGCGCCCACGTTCAATGACGACGGAACGCTGAAGACGCCGGCCTACGCCACCGTGTTCTTCAACGGCGTTCTGGTGGAGGATCATTACCAGCTGAAGGGCGAGACGCGCTACATCGGGCAACCATATTACAAGGCCTACACCAGCGCGCCCATCAAGCTGCAGGCCCACGGCGACAAAAGCGAACCGCTCAGTTTCCGGAATATCTGGATCAGAGAGCTGCCTTAGGGGCGGCCGACTGGTAAAACGCGAACACCGCGCCTTGCGGATCCTTCAGGATCGCCATAGAGCCGACTGCCGGAATTTCGATGGTCGGCATCAACGCGCTCGCCCCTAGAGCTTCGGCTTTCTTTTGCGCTCCAGCGCAATCCGAAACCAGAAAGTAAATGAGCCAATGCGGCGGCGTGTGTGGCGGAAGCTGTTCGCTCGATGGCATGCCGCCGATGCCTGTTTCGCCGTTGTAGATGTGCAGATAGCCGCTCGAATCTTTTTCGCTTGGCTTGATGCTCCAGCCGAATAAACTGCTGTAGAACTCCTTGGCGGCGCCGGTATTGGAAGTGTTCAGATCGGCCCAACATACAGTCCCCTCGACCCCAGTTAGGCCAACCCCTGGATTCTGCTTCGCCTGCCAGATGCTGAATACTGCGCCGGTTGGGTCGGCCATTACCGTCATGCGGCCATGCTCCTGCACATCGAACGCCGGCATATACACGTTCGCGCCCAGTTGCCCCGCTTTCTCCGCGGTTGCATCGGCGTCTTCCACCGAGACATAGATCATCCAATTGGGCGGAACGCCTTCAGCCGTCTGCTGGGGATTCAGCGCGTAACACGCACCTACATGACGGCCCTCCAGGCTGAACATGGTGTAGACGCCGCCTGGCCCCATCGGAAAGTCTTCACTCGTCCAGTCGAATAACGACTGATAGAACTCTTTGGCGGCGGACGAATCGCTGGTTCCCAGCTCAAACCAACAAAACGAGCCGGCAGGGTGCTGCTCAACAGAAGGCATAGGGAAAAGTATATAGCGTTTCCGTTAGTTCTATGTGACAGCGCATCCTCAAATTTGCCGGCGTGAAACCGTGGCCCTACCAGCGTAGTCTTTCGGATGACTGCGGCGAGTTCGTGCGCCGCGGATCACAACAGGAGGATAAATGAAATTTGCAGGTGTTCTGAGCGCGCTTGCGCTCAGCGTGGCACTGGTTACCCCCGCCGTAGTAATGGCGCAGCAAGTGCCCGGAGTTGCTATGTTCCAGGACCATAAGCGGGAATTCAAGGATGCCGATGAAAAGGCATGGCACGACTATTTGAAGGAGAAAAGGAAAAAAGACCACGAATGGACGAAGGCCAACAAGCGCGAGCAGAAGGACTATTGGAAGTGGCGTGACGCCCATCCCGACACCCACTAACACGATCAAACAAGTGAATTTGGGGACATGGCGGGCTGGCAAGTATAGCCTTCCAGCGTGCAAATAGCAGTCGTGTCCCCCATTTCGCGCCCCGCGAAAACCCCTCACCCCTCTCGTTGTTTTTGCGGCGGAACACTTGTTTCTCCCGCCGCATCTCCTCTTGTGAACAATGAGCGCAGGATCCGAAGCAGACCGCCCGCTGAACGCCGAAGCCATCAAAGTAGAGAAGAGACGCTTCGTGCGCGCTCTGCGTCTGCTGAAAAACATCAAGTGGGCGGACGTAAAAGACGTGCTGGTGGCCGCCTTCAGGCAGTGGAATAAACAGAATGCCACGCGCCTCGCGGGTTCGCTCGCGTTCTACTCGTTGTTGTCCATCGCACCGCTGATGTTAGTGCTCGTCTCCGTTGTCGGCCTGGTCCTGGGCCACTCCGCGGCGCAGCGGGAAGTGGTCGAGCAGGTTACTGCGCTGGTAGGTCCCGCGGCTGGCAACGCCATGGCCGCATTCGTGAAAGGTTCGCAGGACACCTCGCACGGCATTCTGGCAACCGTATTCGGATTAGTGACGCTGCTATTCAGCGCCTCGGGCGTAGTCATTGAGTTGCGCAGCGCGCTCAACTACATCTGGGAAGTCCCGCAGCCCGAGACATCCGGATTTGGGGTAGTTACCAGCTTCGTCAAGGAACGCTTGTTCTCTTTTGCCATGGTGCTGGCAGTTGGATTTTTGTTGATCGTGTCGCTCGTCATCAGCACCTGGATTGCGGCCTTCGCAGCTTTCTCCGCCTCCATCGTTCCCGGTGAAGAAATTCTGCTGCACATTGTGAACACGGTGTTTTCCTTCATCGTCATCACCGTGCTCTTCGCGGCGGTTTACAAGGTCATGCCCGATGTGCGCCTGGAGTGGCGTGACGTCCTGCTGGGCGGAGCCGTCACATCTGCTCTATTTACCCTCGGCAAACTACTGCTCGGGCTCTACCTCGGGCGCGCGAGTTATGCCTCCATGTACGGCGCGGCTGCATCCATCGTCGTGCTGATCGCGTGGGTCTATTACTCGGCCCAGATTTTTTTCCTGGGTGCGGAGTTTACGCGCGAATTTGCACGCCGTCATGGCTCCAAGCAACTGCCTGCCAAGGGCGCGCCCGCTATCCAGGCTGCTGCCGTCCGGGCATGATGCCGCACATTACTCCACTTCGGAAGTACCTTCCCCAAACTCCACCGAACTGACCGATTTATCTCGCCGCAGGCTTCGTACGATGTCTTCAATCATCGACCGGTCCCGCTCCGGCGCTTCGATTTCAGCATGCAGCTGTATCTCATGCGCGTCACCATCGGCATCTTCCGTGCGTAGCTGACGCAAAACCAGGGGCCTTTCGGCGATCGCCGCCAATAGCTCAGCCCGCACCTGCGCTTCGTGGGTATCTCCACACACAATATGCACGCGATAGATCACGTTTTGGGCCTGTCCTAGCGAATGCTTGTCAATCGAACGTGAGATAGGGCGAAAGCCCAGATTGATAAGCATCAGCAGCGCCGTCACGAACAGCGATGTGAGCCACTGACCTGCGCCGGCACAAGCGCCCACCGCCGCGGAACACCAGAGCGTGGCCGCTGTGTTCAACCCTCGGATTCCCGCGCCGTCTTTGATGATGGCTCCCGCGCCCAGAAATCCCACGCCCGATACGACATAAGCAATCACGCTGAGCGAAGAGGGACCGCCCAGCGTCTGCCCCAAATCCACGAACGCCGCCGCCCCGAGACAAACCAGAGTGTTCGTCCGCAGCCCCGCCGCCCGTTGCCGCCATTGCCGCTCAGCTCCAATAATCCCGCCGAGTAAAAGCGCTAGCGCCAGTCGACCAAACGTCGCTATCTGTGCGAGATGTAACAAATTCTGCATGCTTGCAGACAATCAGAGGTCAACGGTCAATGCTTTTGGAACTTAGCAGCAGCCGTGGCATCAGAGTAGCAAGTGCGCTTTCCTGTCCCGTCATTCTTCCTGTTGCTGCTTACACTTGCCGGTGCGACCCTGCACGCGCAAGACGCTCCCGCACCGGCACAAGCGGAAGCCGAAGCCAAGCGAATTTTCGGGATTATTCCAAATTTCCGAACCACCGCTATGCCTAATCCGTATACGCCCATCAGCCCCAAACAGAAGTTCACCATCGCGACCCAGGACTCGTTTGACCGCGGGACTTTCGTGCTCGCGGCAGCCTTCGCGGGCGAAGCGCAATTGAGCAATTCCAATCGCGCCTTCGGCCAGGGCGCAGCCGGATATGGACGCTACTTTGGTACCTCGCTGGCGGACTTCGTCATCGGCGATTACATGACGGAGGCCATCTATCCCACGCTGCTCCATCAGGACCCGCGCTATTTTCGCCGCGGACACGGCAGTGGCCTGTCGCGCTTTGGATATGCGGTGGGACAGATTGTCACAACGCATGGTGACAATGGACGCACGCAATTCAACTTTTCGGAGATTGTGGGTAACTCCACCGCGGTGGCCATTTCCAACACTTACTACCAAAGCAATCGCGACGCGAGCGACGCCGCCATCAAGCTGATAGAGCAGCTAGGTGTAGATGCCGCCTCGAATGTGCTCAAAGAGTTCTGGCCCGATGCGCGCCGCAAGTGGAATCGGAAACGCAGCGATTCCAGCCAGCCGTAAGCCGCTCACCCAGTTTATAGTTTCGCGCATTCGCGAACGCAATCCCTACGCACCGCCGGATATCATAGTGTGCGACTTTTTAGACGCACCCATGATCCGCCCCAACTCTACCCTCACCGCCGCCGCATTGCTTTGTGCAACAGCCCTCCTATCTGTGGCGCAGCATCGATTGCACAATCAAGCGGAAGAAAAAACGCGCCAGCAGCCCTGGATGGATCCAAGCCTCTCGCCGGATGAGCGCGCCGACATGGTGCTCAAGGAGCTTACGCTCGACGAGAAGATCGGCCTTCTGCACGGCAACGGCATGCCCGGTTGGGGTAAGCCAAGGGCAAACGCGTACCTCGGAAATGGTGGCGCTGGTTTCGTTCTCGCCATTCCCCGGCTTGGGCATTCCATTCATTCAGATGAGCGATGCTGCTTACGGCGTCCGCAGCAGCGCCGAAAATGGACGCTATTCAACCGCTCTGCCTTCCAATCTCGCGGCCTCGTCGAGTTGGGACACCGCAGGCTGCCTGCGAATACGGAGCGTTGATAGGCCGCGAGCTCCGCGCCCAGGGATATAACATGACGCTCGGCGGCGGTGTCAACGTGACGCGCGAGCCCCGCAACGGCAGAACGTTCGAATATCAAGGTGAAGATCCGATTCTCGCCGGAACCCTCGTCGGTAATCGCATCCGCTGCGAGCAGGCACAGAACGTCATCGGCGACATCAAGCATTACGCCGTGAACGATCAGGAATCCGGGCGCAATGAAGTCGATTCCATCATCGGTAAGCGCGCCTTGCGCGAGACCGATCTGCTGGCCTTCCAGATCGGCATCCGTGTGGGCAATCCTCAAGCCGTGATGTGTTCGTATAACGCGGTGAACGGTGACTTCGCGTGTGAAAACAGATACCTGCTGACCGATGTCCTAAAGAAAGACTGGGGCTTTAAAGGCTTTGTCCTTTCCGATTGGGGCGGAACGCACAGCACCGTAAAAGCGTCAGCCGCCGGACTCGATAATGAGGAGCCGGAAGACGAATTCTTTGGCGACAAGCTGAAGGAAGCTGTGCAATCCGGCAAGCTGCCTATGTCTCAGATTGACGATCACGCGCACCGCATGCTGCGGGCCGAGTTCGCCAGCGGCCTTGTCGATCATCCCCTGCAGAAATCGGTGGTGGATATAGAAGGCGGATTAGAAACCGCGCTTCACATCGCCGAGCACAGCACGGTGCTGCTCAAAGACAATGGCGTACTGCCGCTGCAGCGCGAGCAGCTTCATTCGATTGCCGTCATCGGATCGCATGCCGATGAGGGCATGATTTCAGGCGGCGGTTCGGCCCAGGTGGACCCGCCCGGCCGTCCGACTGCCGGATGGCAAGCGCATGTCTGGTTTCCCCCATCACCGTTGCAAGCCATTCGCGCGCATGCTCCTAATACGCATGTCCAGTTCGATTCCGGCGCCAATCCTGCATCCGCAGCAGCTCTCGCCAGGCAGTCGGACGTGGCGCTCGTTTTTGCCTATCAATGGACCAGTGAAGGGATGGACCTGCCCACTCTATCCCTTCCTGATAATCAGGACGCGCTCATCGAACAGGTGGCCGCGGCCAATCCGCACACAGTCGTCGTCCTCGAAACCGGAACTGCTGTCACCATGCCCTGGGTCGATAAAGTAGCCGGCATCGTGGAAGCTTGGTATGCCGGCAGCAAAGGCTCTGACGCCGTGGCAAACGTCCTGTTTGGCAGCGTGAATCCAACCGCGAAGCTCACCATGACCTTCCCCGTTTCCGAAGCGGATCTGCCGCATCCGAAGCTGGTCACGCCGCCTCCCGGGGCCCAGGGCCGGGAAGCTGTCATGCGTACCGGCGAGGCAAAACCCACCTTCAGCGTGCACTACGACGAAGGCCTGAAAGTCGGCTACAAATGGTACGACGCCGAAAACAAACCGGTCCTGTTCCCCTTCGGCTTTGGGCTTTCTTACACAACTTACTCCTACTCAGGCCTGAAGATAAATCCCGGCAATCCAACCGTCGTTGGCTTTACCGTGAAGAACAACGGGGCTCGTGCAGGGGAGGAAATTGCGCAGGTCTATGCCGCTCTTCCTGCGGCGGCAAATGAGCCGCCGAAACGTCTTGTCGGCTGGAGCAAGGTACCGTTGGACGCTAACGAGAGTAAGTACATACAAGTCACAGTCGACCCGCAGTACCTCTCCGTTTACGATGAGGGCAAAGACGAGTGGAAACTCGTCCCCGGCGAATACGGCTTCATGGTCGGCGGATCGTCAAAGGATCTGCCCACTGCATCAAACAGTAAAAATTCAGTAGCAGCCTTCATCGCAAGGAAGCGCTTCTTCCCGTCGCCATCACCCCCTTTGTGTTGCAAAATGGCCCCTACTAGAGCTCAAATTCTTTTGCCTGATGCTCCGCTGGACTGTGGGGCCGGTTGCCAACCGGCGGCGGGTTGCCAACCCGCCCTTGGGCAGATACCATCCCGCCCCACTCCGCGTCAATCTTTGCGATCTCGAAACCGAGCCGCCGAACTTGTATCCTGACTTCTAATGCAGTCCCACCAGCGCAGCGGCGTCTTCCTCTCCTACGCCCGCGCTGACGGCGAGCACTCCGCCGAAGCCCTCCGCCAACGCCTCAACCAACAAGCTCCCGACATCGTCATCAAGCAGGATCGCCTCTTGCTCGAAGGCGGCATCGGCTGGTGGAAACAGCTCACCGAAGCCATCGATTCCGTCGAGTTCCTCATCCTCCTCATGACCCCCGCGGCCATGCAGTCGCCGATGGTCGCAAAGGAGTGGCGCTACGCCCGCCAACAAGGCGTCTGCGTCTATCCCGTCAAAGCCGCGCCCGATTCCGAACTCCACTTCGACCAGCTCCCCCGCTGGATGAGCAAGGCGCATTTCTTCGACCTCGACAAGGAATGGGACACCTTCATCGCCCACCTGCATAAGGGCTGCGACAAACCACGCGTGCCCTTCATGCCTCCCGACCTCCCGGAAAATTTCGTCAACCGCCCCGACGAATTCAACCGCCTCAAATCCCTCCTACTCCCCACCACTGCTCACTCAGAGCCAGGAGCGAAGCGACTGGAGTCCTCCCCACCCACGCCCGTCGCCATCACCACCGCACTCTCCGGCGCCGGCGGCTTCGGCAAAACCACTCTCGCCGCCGCTCTCTGCCACGACGAAGACATCCTTCAAAACTTCGACGACGGCATCCTCTGGGTCACCCTCGGCCAGACTCCTGACGTGTTGGGCGCTCTCATCACCGTCTACGCCGGCCTGACAGGCGACCGTCCCGGCTTCGCCAGCATCGAAGATGCCGCCTTTCAACTCGGCCAGAAACTCGAAGACCGCACCTGTCTGCTTGTAATCGATGACGTTTGGGACGACGCCCATCTCCGCCCCTTCCTCCGCGGCGGCAAGCAATGCGCGCGCCTCTTCACCACGCGCAACGCCGAGATTGCCGCGAATGCCCAGCCCGTGAATGTCGACGAAATGCGCGAGAGCGAATCTCTAGCGCTGTTGACCAAAGGCGTGGGCGGACTAACCGCGCAGCGAGCCCGCGACTTGTCACAACGCTTGGGCGAATGGCCGCTTGCGCTAGAACTCGCCCGCGCCATGCTGCGCCAGCGCGTCGATCAAGGTGACTCTGCCGACCACGCCGCCGCGCGATTACTGCAACTGCTCGACAAGAAAGGCCCGCGCGGTCTGACAAGAGGCACCGGCGACCCTCGTCACCGCACCATCGATGCTGTTCTCCAAAGCAGTCTGGAACTGCTCAGCAGCGACCATCGCCGACGACTGTCTGAACTCTCAATCTTCCCCGAAGACGTTCCCATTCCACTGAGCGCAGCGTCAGCTCTCTGGAATTTGGACGAGTTCGATTCAGAAGATCTCGCGCAGCAATTCGCGCGGCTCTATCTGTTGAAATTCGATCTCGCGCGCGGCACAATGCGTCTCCACGACGTCATGCGAAGCTGGCTCGCAGCGCAAATCGGCAACGCCCCCGAACTTCACAGCCGCTTAGTCGAACGCCTGGACCGATTGGATGCACCTCCCGGACGCCTACGCTTGGCGCTGGCTTACCTGGCATCTTGCCGAAGCAGATCGTACTTCCGATTTGGAGCGCATCCTCTGGGACCCTGCCTGGCTGCAAGCAAAACTAGCCGCTACAGATGTCAACGCGCTGATCGGCGATTTCGATCGCTTGAAAGCCAAAGGCGAAGCGGAACTGATTCAAGGGGCCATTCGGCTCTCCTCGCACATACTCGCGCGGGATCCGGCGCAGTTCGTATCCCAGCTTGTCGCCCGCCTTTTACCTCACAATAGAAAGCCGGAAATCCTTCAATTCACAGCTTCACTGATGCGAAGTGCTCGCGAGCCTTGGCTTCGCTGTCTTCGGCCGACGCTTCACCCGCCGGGAACCGCACTTCTGCGCACGCTCGCCGGCCACTCTCGATTGTGTTACTGGCGTGGCGCTGAGCGCGGACGGGCGGCGGGCCGTGTCCGCATCTGGTGACCGGACGCTCAAGCTGTGGGATCTGGAGAGCGGCGCGGAACTGCGCACGCTCGCCGGCCACTCTGCATTCGGTGACTGGCGTGGCGCTGAGTGCGGACGGGCGGCTGGGCCGTGTCCGCCTCTTCTGACCAGACGCTCAAGCTGTGGGATCTGGAGAGCGGCGCGGAACTGCGCACGCTCGCCGGCCACTCCGATTGCGGTAACCGGCGTGGCGCTGAGTGCGGACGGGCGCTGGGCCGTGTCCGCGTCTTGGGACAAGACGCTCAAGCTGTGGGATCTGGAGAGCGGCGCGGAAGTGCGCACGCTCGCCGGCCACTCTGCCTGCTGTGACTGGCGTGGCGCTGAGTGCGGACGGGCGGTGGGCCGTGTCCGCATCTGATGACCAGACGCTCAAGCTGTGGGATCTGGAGAGCGGCGCGGAAGTGCGCACGCTCGCCGGCCACTCTGATGCGTGTGACTGGCGTGGCGCTGAGTGCGGACGGGCGGCGGGCCGTGTCCGCGTCTGATGACGAGACGCTCAAGCTGTGGGATCTGGAGAGCGGCGCGGAACTGCGCACGCTCGCCGGCCACTCCGATGCTGTGACTGGCGTGGCGCTGAGTGCGGACGGGCGCTGGGCCGTGTCCGCGTCTCGATGACGGGACGCTCAAGCTGTGGGATCTGGAGAGCGGCGCGGAAGTGCGCACGCTCGCCGGCCACTCCGATGGGGTTACTGGCGTGGCGCTGAGTGCGGACGGGCGGCGGGCCGTGTCCGCGTCTGATGACCAGACGCTCAAGCTGTGGGATCTGGAGAGCGGCGCGGAAGTGCGCACGCTCGCCGGCCACTCCGATTTTGTCACTGGCGTGGCGCTGAGTGCGGACGGGCGGCGGGCCGTGTCCGCGTCTGATGACCAGACGCTCAAGCTGTGGGATCTGGAGAGCGGCGCGGAAGTGCGCACGCTCGCCGGCCACTCCGCTGGCGTCACTGGCGTGGCGCTGAGTGCGGACGGGCGGCGGGCCGTGTCCGCATCCGGGGACCAGACGCTCAAGCTGTGGGATCTGGAGAGCGGCGCGGAAGTGCGCACGCTCGCCGGCCACTCCGATTGGGTGAGTGGCGTGGCGCTGAGTGCGGACGGGCGGCGGGCCGTGTCCGCGTCCTGAGACCGGACGCTCAAGCTGTGGGATCTGGAGAGCGGCGCGGAACTGCGCACGCTCGCCGGCCACTCCCCTTGTGTGACTGGCGTGGCGCTGAGTGCGGACGGGCGGCGGGCCGTCTCCGCGTCCTCGGGACCGGACGCTCAAGCTGTGGGATCTGGAGAGCGGCGCGGAACTGCGCACGCTCGCCGGCCACTCCCTTAGTGTGACTGGCGTGGCGCTGAGTGCGGACGGGCGGCGGGCCGTGTCCGCGTCCTGGGACCGGACGCTCAAGCTGTGGGATCTGGAGAGCGGCGCGGAACTGCGCACGCTCGCCGGCCACTCCGATTGGGTTACTGGCGTGGCGCTGAGTGCGGACGGGCGGCGGGCCGTCTCCGCGTCTGATGACCGGACGCTCAAGCTGTGGGATCTGGAGAGCGGCGCCACCATTGCCACTTTCACCTGTGACGCCGCTGTCAGGTGCTGTGCCTTCACCGACGATCACACCATCCTCGCCGGCGACGCCGCCGGCCGCCTCCACTTCCTCCGCCTCGAAATCCCCGACTCCCCTCAACCCGATCACAAATTAAAAAAATAAATCCAAAACCCCTAACCCCCTCGCCCTCATCATCTTCCACGCACCACCCCATTCGAATTTGCTTCATTGCGCTTTTCCGCGTTCTACTCTCAGCCAGGAGTAGAACCCCAATGCAGCAAATCAGTGATCGCAAACTCGAAGCGAACCGCGAAAACGCTCAGAAAAGTACGGGACCTCAGTCCGATGCAATGAAAGAAAAGGTTTCCCAGAACCGCCTCATCCACGGCCTGCGCGGCCGATTCAAAGTCCTGAAATCCGAAAATCAGCAGGAATTTGACGCCATGCTCGCCAGCTACCTGGAGTCCGAGCATCCCATCGACGACATAGAGACGGATTTGGTGTTAAAGATGGCCAGGCACACCTGGATGTCCGAACGCGCCGTGCGCCTCCAGGGCGGCTGCTTCCTCGAAGAACCCCAAACCGAAGCAGAGATCGCCAATGGAACCGCGCGCGTGGCCGTCCGCGCCGACATCGATGTCTACGTCCGTTACCAAACAGCCAACGACCGCGCCTATGCCCGCGCCGCCGCCGAACTCGCAAAGCGTAAGAAACAAAGACACTCAACCGAAGTTGGCTTTGAACGGCAGATACGCGTTGCAGGCCGAAGAAATTCGCCGCGAAAAGCGCCAGACACAGCGTGACGAGCGCCATCAGATCGACATGAGTATCAAAAAAGAGCGCCTGAAATGCTCCGAGGCCGATTCAGTGACCCGTTCTTTACACGCAGCCGACGTCCTGCAGCGTCACATGGCCGCCTGAAAGAGCCAAAAAAAAGGAAATTTGGAAAATTATGGAACAGTACCTTATCACCCCACCAGACCACCAGCAACGCATCGAAGAGCTTGCTCGCTTCGGCGCTACCCAGGAAGACATTGCAGCGGAGCTGCGGATTTCGCTCGAGTGCGTACAGGAACAATTTCAAGTCGAGTATGAGCGCGGCCAGGCCATCGGCAAACACATCATTCTGGAAAAACTCTTCCACAGCGCGGCCTCTGGCTCCAACCTCGCTGCCACCGCGCTCTGGGTAAAAGCCCGCTGCGGTTGGCGCGATACCGGCGCCGCATCTTCATCCCCGGACACCATCTATTCCATCCTTGAGATCAACACGCGCCCGGCTCCCGTCCCACCGCCCCTAACCAGTCTGAACCCTCATTCAGAGCCATGAGCGAAGCGATTGGACCGCTGTTTAACTTGTCACTACCAGGCGGTCGCCAAAGCCGCGGCAGATTTGTGCAGCGCCTGAATATTGATCTGCGATTCACCTATCTGCGTCAGCTTGGCGTCCGCTCTCTTCTCTTCTTCGAGAGTCTTCTGTAAAAGGCCAACGACTTCTTCGTAGCCCAGCAGTTGGGCAAACGTGCGCAGCGATCCGTAAGCTGCCAGTTCGTAGTGCTCGACTTGGTTCCCTGCGACGATCAGTGCGGCGTCTCGCAACTCTGATTTATCGGTGTTCTGGATCATTTGCCGGGCTTCCTGCCGCATCTGGGCGAGTACGGAGTTAGGCCTCGCTTCCGGGCGCATGCCGATACGTTTAAAGACTTGTTCCATGCGCCGGACATGCTCCTTCGTTTCCTGCAGATGCTGCTCGAAGGCTTCGCGGAGCTGTGGGGTGCAGGCGGACTTCGGCCATCTCGCGAAGGGCGTCAAGTAGCTGTTCCTCGGCATCGTAAACGTACTGCAGTCCGGTGAGAAACAGATCTTCGACGCTATGTATTTTCATGGAGGCGTACAGGGCTAGATTAAGCGCCTTTCATGCAATGGACGCTGCTAGCGCTAGATTGTTTCGAGCAGGTTACTGGGTGATTCCGACTTGGCTCAGGAGCCAGGCGTATTCGAAGGAAGTGTCTTTGAGGCGGTCGTATCGCCCGGAGGCGCCGCCATGCCCGGCCGGTTCCATTTTTATCTTGAGAAGGAGGGGATTGTTGTCCGTCTTGAGCGTGCGCAGGCGCGCCACGTACTTGGCCGGTTCCCAATACATCACTTGGCTGTCATTGAAGCTGGTGGTGACCAGAATGGCTGGATAGGAACGCTTAGTCAGGTTGTCGTAAGGGCTGTACGACTTCATATAGTCGTAAGCAGCCTGCTCATTGGGGTTGCCCCATTCCAGATATTCCTGCACGGTCAGGGGTAGCGTTGGGTCCAGCATCGTGTTCATCATGTCGACAAACGGCACCGCGGCATGTACGGCGCGAAAGAGATCGGGTCGCATGTTTGTGACTGCGCCCATCAGCAATCCGCCGGCGCTGCCGCCTTCAATGACTAATCGGTCGGGCGACGTCCAGTGCTGGTCGACCAGATATTGCGCCGAGTCAATGAAGTCGAAAAACGTGTTCTTCTTCTTCATCAGCATGCCGTCTTCACGCCATTTTTCGCCCATCTCATCGCCGCCGCGGATGTGGGCGATCGCGTAGGCCATGCCTCGATCGAGCAGGCTCAAGCGGCTGCTCGAAAACGTTGCCGACATTCCGTATCCATAGGATCCGTAGGCATACAGAAACAGCGGATGCTTGCCATCTTTCGCAAAATCTTTGCGATAAACGATGGAGATGGGTACGCGTGTGCCATCGCGAGCCGTGGCCCAGAGGCGCTCCGACTTGTATTGCGCTGGATCGTAGCCGCCCAGCACTTCCTGGCGCTTCAGTAATTGCGCGGTTCCCGTCTGCGTGTCGTAATCGTAAACGCTGGAAGGAGTGATGAAGCTTTCATAGGAGTAGCGATATGTTGTCGAATCATAGTCGGGCGTGCCGCCGGGAGACGCGGCATAGACCGGTTCAGGAAATGAAATAGAGCTCCAGCCGCGCGTGTTGAAGTTGTAAACGCGCAGGTGATTGACAGCTTCCGATTTCTCGACCGAGACTGCGAACGTCTTGAACAGGTCGATTTCTTCGACCAAAGTGCCGTCATGCGGCGGAATGAAGGAGGTCCAGTTGCGTTCCGACGGATCGGAGACTGGCGCCGTCATGATCTCGAAATCGCGGCTGTTCTTGTTGGTGCGGATGTAAAACAGACCTTCGCGATGATCCACGTAGTACCGGTGCTTAAGTCGCCGCGGCAGGAAGACGGCGAAATCAGTCTGCGGCGAGTTGGTCGCAAGGTATCGAAACTCGGTTGTGTCCTTGCTCTCGATACCAAGGAAGATGAATTTCTTATCGCGCGATTTGCCGATACCGATGTCGTACGTTTCGTCCTTTTCGTCGTAGATCTCGGCTGGAGTTGATGCGCCCAGAACGTGACGAAAGAGCTTGTCCGGACGCTTCGTGACCGCGTCTTCGGTTGTGAAGAAGAGGGTCTTGTTGTCGGCGGCCCATTCCACGCTGGTGACCCGCTCGGCCGTGTCAGGCAGCATGCTGCCGCTGCGCAGATCTTTCACCTGAAGTTGATATTGGCGGAAGCCGACGTAATCGACTGTATACGCGAGGAGGTTCTGATCGTCGCTGACAACAAACGCGCCGATGCCGACGAATTTGTGTCCCGCCGCAAGCTGATTCGGATCCAGCAGGATCTCTTCCGGGGCATTCATGTCGCCTTTGCGGCGGCACCGGATGGGATACTGCTTGCCTTCTTCCGTGCGCGTGTAGTACAGATATTCGCCGCGCCGGACGGGAACGCTCAGATCGGTCTGCTTGACGCGCCCCAGCATCTCGCTATAGAGCTTGGCAGCGAACGGTTCCAGGTTCTTTGTGACCGCGGCCGTGTAGGCGTTCTCGGCTTCAAGATATTTGACAACTTCCGGATTGGATTTTTGCCGCAGCCAATAGTAGTTGTCAACGATGGTTTCGCCGTGACGGACTTCCCGATGCTCGGTACGGGGAGCTAGGGGCGGAGTTGGTGCTTCATCGGAGGCTGCAGGCGAAACGAACGGGGCGGTAAGTGACATGAGCAAACACACTACTATTTTCATCATCCAACTCCTGAAGATGAGCGAGGGAGGTTACTCCATGTATTCGGGAGGCGTGATGCCCTTTTCCCGCAGATACATCTCGGCGGATGCGCGATGGTGCGCGGTGTGTTCCAGCATCGCCATCAGCATGTCGCAGCCGCTGGCACTACTGCCCATGCCCTTGTACTCCTTCGAAATCTGTTCGGGAGTGAGTGAGGAGACGGTCTGGATGGCGCTATCGAATTGGGCCCGGATAAAAGCGACTACGTCGGCTTTGCTCTTGGAAGCTGGCTTAGGCGGATTGGGCTTTTCGCCTTTGAACGCGCTCAAGAAGTAGGTGAGCCCTTGCGAAAGGTGAACCATCTGCTCGCCGAAACTCATCTGGGCCGGCGTCAGTTTATAGCCATAGTCGGCGTCCGGCATGGCTTCGGCTACTTTCAGCGTGAAGTCACGCGACACTTTCAGGCGCTTGACAACCGCGTCTTTACAGTCATTCTGCGCGTGAAGCGGAAGCGCCGCCGCGGCAGCGAAAGCGAGAAACAGAGAAAGTTTGTGCATAGTACCCCTTGCTTAGAGTACTGCAAAAAGTTCGAGGCAGGAGCTAACGAATGTTCAACGATTGTGATATCCCGACCAGGCTTCCTGAAGGTCGTGTGCCAGTTCCGTCACCGGCCGCGCGTTCCGGCGGCGTGTCTCTGCCTTGCGGCTGTTCACAACAATGTACGTGGAGATGCCCACCAGCAGCGTACCCAGAATGTATCCGATTCTTTCTAAGTGACTCATAAATTACCCTCCGAGCTAAATGTTTGATGAGTCCGCGAACGAACGGTTACTTTGCGCGGTCACGGTAGTCCAACTTTCGGAGGCTCTAAATGGCTGATGAAAAGAAGTGTGCGCATCTATCTTGCCGGTGTACGGCCAAAGAAGGTAGCGATTACTGCAGCACCTATTGCGAGGGTGTCGGAACCACTCCCGACGTGGAATGCGGTTGCGGACATCCATCCTGCTCGTCGACGGCGAAGGCCTGAGGCGGCCGCAAAGCCAACGGCGCTCTGCTATTGGTTAAGGGGTGAGTCTAACCCCGAATGCGTTGGTCCTTTAAGATCGGCAGGTTTGCCGGCATTGATCTTTACATCCACGCCACCTTCCTGCTGCTGATCCTGTGGGTGGTGGCGCTGCACTGGTTGCAGTTCCATACTCTTAACGGCGTAGGCAGCGGCTTGCTCTCCATCCTGGCCGTGTTTGCGTGCGTGGTGCTGCATGAGTTCGGACACGCGTTGACGGCTCGGCACTACGGGATCGCCACTAAAGACATTACGTTGCTCCCGATAGGCGGAGTTTCGCGTTTCGAAAAGCTGCCGGAGAAACCGTCGCAAGAGTTGGCGGTCGCCATCGCTGGCCCGATTGTCAACGTGCTCATCGCCGCGGCGATTTATGCCTACCTGTTTCTGACCGACGGATTCAAGCCCGTCACCGGCCTGAGCATAACCAACGGGCCTTTTCTGGAGCGCCTGCTGGTCGCGAACTTTCTGTTAGCCGCGTTCAACCTGATTCCGGCGTTTCCCATGGATGGCGGCCGCGCGCTGCGGGCATTGCTCGCAACCAGAATGGATCACGTGGTCGCAACCCAGTTGGCGGCTTCTATTGGGCAAGGGTTAGCTCTCATCTTCGGCTTAGTGGGGTTGTTCTTCGATCCCTTCCTGGTGTTCATCGCATTCTTTGTCTGGATTGGAGCGGCACATGAGGCGCAATCGGTGCAATTCAAAGATGCGTTCTCGGGTACGCCGATCCGCGCGGCAATGCTGAAGGACTTCAAGACCTTGAGCACGAACAACACGCTGGGCGATGTGATGAAGATGGTGGTGGAAGGATCACAGCACGACTTTCCCGTGATGTGGGGCGACCGCGTCATGGGCATTCTGACTCGCGCCAATCTGCTGGCCGGCTTAAGTGAGCATGGGCCGGAGAAGTTGGTGACCGCTGTCATGCAGCGCGAGTTCGCAACGGCCGAGCCGAATGAAATGCTGCAAAGCGCACTGGCGCGGCTCGCAGCTTCGCCCACGCGCATCATGCCCGTGCTGCAGGATGACACGCTTGTCGGGCTAGTGACGCAAGAGAATCTAGGTGAATACCTGATGATTCAGAACGCGCTACACCGGCGCAAGCAGCCTACGCCGACCAAGGCTTAACTTCCACAATGCCCTTGTTGTAGCCGTTCTTCATTCGCTCTTCGATGATGGCCCAGACCCGCGGGTCACAGCCCTTCCATTCGGCAACCGCAGTGTTGCCCAGATAAGGCAGATCAGCGACACCCATTTTGCTGGAGAAGAAGCCGCTGACGGTCAGGCTGCGGAACTCGCTGAAGAACAGACCCCACGCGCGGTCTTCCGGCGCCAGTTTCTTGGGATAGGCGACGCGGTCGAGAATCTGCTTCTGCTGCTCAGGCGCGGCGTCCGCGAAATCCTTCTCGAACAGGTGGTTCGATTCGCGATCCAGCCACATCAATCCGCCCAGAATCGTCGCCTGCAGATTCTGGTTCAAATCTTGCGCGCTGCGGAAGGCGATCCAGTCATCCAGGAATTCGGGCACGCCGGCCTGACTGGCGCTTCCGCTGCGATCGTCGGCCGGAATGATTAGGTCGCAGAGCACCTTGACAGTGCGCCATTGATGGTCATCGAAGACCTGGCGCTGATACGGGCCTTTGTTGTGCTCGGAAGCCGCTGCTGCGCCCGCGTGGTGCTCGCTGTGCGTCTGAGCGGTGGCAGCGGCCGCGAACACCGGCACCGAGCCGATGATCTGGAAGAGACTCCGGCGACTGACTGATGATGTTTCGGATTCGTTCGCTTCTTTCTCAGGCATGCGCGTCTCCTCAGACCTTGACATTATATTTCTTCACCTGGTCGGCGATGTATTCGGAAGTACGCCAGCCAAGGGCGGAAATAGTGAGCGTCGGGTTCTTATCTGCGTTGCTGGCGAACGGCGCCGCGTCCGTAATGAAGAGGTTCTTCACATCCCAGGCCTGGCAATATTGATTCAACACGGAAGTCTTCGGGTTGTCGCCCATTTTGGTCGCGCCGACTTCGTGAATGATTTCGCCGCCGCGGGCAATGCCCCAGTTCTTGTCCGCGCCAACGCTATGCGTGACGGTGCCGCCCATGGTCTCGATGATCTCTTGAAATGTCTGCTGCATGTGCTTGGCCTGCAGAATTTCATCCTGGCTCCATTTGAAATGGAAACGCAGGACCGGGATACCCCACTGATCGACTACGGTTGGGTCGATCTCGCAGTAGCTGTCTTCATTAGGAATCATCTCGCCGCGTCCGGAGAAATGAACTTCGCAGCCGTAGAGCTTGCGCAGGTTCTGCTTCAGTTCCACGCCATAGCCGCCGCCAAGCCAGCGTTCGGCATAGCCGCCCATTGCGCCTTGACCCGGAAGCCCGCGGCCACCGCCAATCTCGATGTGATAGCCGCGCGCAAACGGCATTTTGTTGGCCTTCTGCTGTTTGTAAAGCCACCACGGCATGTAAAGATGCATGCCACCAACGCCATCTTCGTTGCGCGGCGGCAGATCCTGGAGCAAGGGCAGGAAGCCGCTTACAGCGGAGCCGACCGTATCCATGATGTAGCGGCCGACCAGCCCGGTTGAATTGGCAATGCCGTTCGGGAACTGGCTGCTCTTGGAATTGAGCATGAGACGCGCAGTCTCGCAGCAACTTGCGGCGAGAACTACAATCTTGCCCCGAACCTGTACTTCGGAACGAGTCTTCTTGTCGACGTAAGAAACGCCGGATGCGAGGCCGTCAGACCCCACCAGAACTTCGCGCACCATCGCGCCGGTGCGCACTTCCAGGTTGCCCGTTTTTTGAGCAGGGAAGATGTGAACGCCGGGAGAATTGAAGTTTGCGTTTACACCGCAGGAGCGGCCGCACTCCGCGCAATAGTGACAAGCCGGGCGCCCGTTCAGAGGCTGAGTAAGGATGGCCAGACGCGAAGGAATGCAAGGAATGTTGAGCTTGTCGCAAGCGGCCTTGATGACTTTTTCGTAGCCGCGCGGCGCGGGAGCAGGTTGGAATTTGCCGTCAGGTGTATTTTCCAGGCCTTCCTGCGAACCGAATACGCCAATGAGTTGTTCGGCCTTATCGTAGTACGGAGCCAGATCTTCGTAGCTGATGGGCCAGTCGAAGCCCTTGCCATCGCGGCTGTAGGGCTTGAAATCATACGGACCCATGCGCAGCGAAATACGGCCGTAGTGGTTCGTGCGGCCGCCCAGCATGCGAGCGCGCCACCAGAGCCAATCTGAGTCCGGTGCGTTCGTGTAGGGCTCACCCGGCACCTGCCAGCCGCCGACTAACGTGGCGTCGAAATAGCCCCACGGATGGTTGTGATCGCCTGCTCCGCGATGCGGGACATTGTACGGCCACTCGAACATCTTCGATTGCTTGGTGCAGTCGAACCATTCGCCGGCTTCCAACATGCAGATTTTCGCGCCCGCATTGGCCAGAACGTGCGCGGCGACTCCGCCACCTGCTCCTGATCCCACGATGACCACGTCGTAAGTTTTGGGAGTTGCCTTTACTTGGGCCATATCACCTTTAAGATTTACCACTTTGACTTTTGTGACATTCGGAACAAGAAAAAATCCCGCGCAGTTTATGGCTGCGCGGGACTTTAAAATTGGGCGGCGCTGCGGATCAGAAGTACAGACGCAGCGACAGTTGAAGATTGCGAACGTCTCCGGTCTTGCCTGTGATCTTGCCGAATGTCGAGGCATTCGTTGGGTCATTGTTGACACCACCCCAGTTGGGGTGATTGAAGGCGTCAAACGCTTCCGCGCGGAATTGAAAACCAAACCGTTCGGTCACCGCGAACTTCTTGAATAGCCCGAGATTCCAATTATTGAAACCGGGATTGTAATAGCTGTCTCGGACGCCTGGTGTGAGCACGAAGGTACCGGGCGCGGGCGCCGTATAGAGGGGGGCGCCGGAGCTGGTCGTTGGATTGAACCAATACGCGCTGGAAGCGCCAGGATTGCCGCTGGCGTAATCGAAATTGTGCGAATAGTTCACGGGACCATTTATGTTCCAGAACTCTCCTATGTTGCACATGCTGCCGTCGACGCCAACGCCCGCGTAGTCGTTGCTCTTTCCAACACTGCAGGGCTGACCGGTTTGAGCCTGGAAGATGCCGCTGAGCTGCCATCCTCCTATGGTTTTGCCCGCTAATGTGTTCTGGTTCCTGAAGAACGGAAGCTCATACAGGAAATTAGCGATGAACACGTGACGCGTATCAAACTCAGAAGGGCCCCAAAGTTCGTGGGCATTGTAGGTATCAGGAATGATGTCGCGCTGGTTGGAACCGTCGTCACTAGCCTTACTAAGCGTGTAAGCCACACCAAACAGAACACCCTTAGACAGACGATGGTTCCAGGAAAGCTGCAAAGAGTGGTAGATGGAACTTGCCACGTTGTCAGTTTCGCGGATAGAGTTATAGCCCTGGTATGGCCGAACCGCATCGATATTTCCATTCGGGTAGACGGCTCTCAATGCCTGGACGGCTGCGATAGTTGGCTGGTTGATGTCCGATTCGCGCTGCAAGTGCAAACCGCGGCGGCCAACGTAGGCGACACTTAAAACAGAGTTGAAGAACTCATATTCGGCGGTCCCGTTCCAATTCCAAGCCGAGGGGTTCTTGAACTGCCTGCTTTGGGTTGTGACGGTCAGTGGTAGCGTATTGGCGCCGGCGGCCCCAGGGTTATCAGCGCTACCAAAGCTTACATTTGCAGTCGGCTGGAACGGAGGATTCCCGCCTAGAAAGATGGAATCACTCACGCCTAAACGGGTAAAGTATTCGCCACCACCTGAGCGGAGGACTAACTTAGGCGTCATCTGGTAGGCGATGCCCAGCCGTGGCTGAATCTGGCCCCACTGGATGTTCGAGTAGTAGCTGGGGTATTTGCCACCTCGGAAGAGATAGTCATACTGCCCTGAGGTGGATTCCGGGAAGCGTCCCTTCGCTGAACTGGTGAAGCCGTTGCCTGGTATCGCCATCCCGTCATACCGGTCGCTATTGGGACCGAGGACTACCTGGTCGGTGAGCGGGTTGACACTCACGGCCGTGGCCGGATTGTACAGCGTGGGATCGAAGACAGCCATGTTCCGCCACAGGGCAGAGTAAGGCACGATAACCGTGTAACGCACGCCGTAGTTGATAGTCAGCTTGCTCGACGCTTTCCAGGAATCCTGGGCGTACGGCTCGTAGCTCTCGCCACGGAAGATGGTGTAGGCGCGCTGGCCGAGCTCCGAATAGCTGTCGAACAGACCCTCCGCGGCGTTCGCGATAGCATTGCCTGTGTTCGGGAAGCCGGAACGTGTGTCAGTGAACTGGAATTGGCCGTTCTGATTGTTCGTACACGTGGGGCACGCATTTACGTTGATCTCATCATTATCGTTTTCGCCAGATCTTTCGAAATAGAACCCAAACTTGAAGGTGTGCGGGCCTTTTACCCAGGTCAAACTGTCGGTGACCGTGTAGATAGGTCCGGATGAGTGTGACGGATACGGGTTGCCTGTCAGGCCGTTCAGCCCCGTGATGTTGGCTGTTGGAATACGGGTGGGTATTACCTTGCCGGTCGGAAAAATATAGGGATAATTGATACCAGCAGTCGTTCTGTCAAAGAAGTGAGCGGCATCGACCGGGATGTAGACGTCGTCCAGACTGACAGTGGCAAGCGCTTCGTTGACGAGCGTGGGACTTATGGTCCAAACCCAATCCAGCGAGTTTGTTTGATTGGGCCGGTGGAAGTACTTCGGAGTCTCGGTAGGAGTTCCATCTAGCGGCTGATACTCGTCAAACTTGTAGTTGTTACGCCGGAACGAAATGCGTTGGTTGTCGGTAAGGTTCATGTCCGCAGCCAAGACGTCTTTCCTTTGAGTCTGCGGGTGGAGAGCCGTGATGTAGTAGTTACTCGTGCCAATGAAATTGCCCACGGCCAAGTTGGGGAAGGGATAAGCCTTCAGAATGCCAAGCCCGTTCTGACTCAATTGCCCGGGCGGGATCACATTGCCCGGATACGGCAAGCCAGTCGTAGGATCCTTGATCACGACCACTTTGCCGAGGATGTTCTGAGGCCCTAATGTCAGCAGTTCGCTAAAGTTGCCCTGCCGCATCAAAGCAGTCGGCACAGTCCAAGTGGCACTATCGGTAAAATGGTACTTAACCCATTCCTCGCCGATGTACCAGAAGAATTTGCTGCGATCCTTGTTGAACTTGCCCGGAATGTAGAACGGACCCCCTACGTTGAATCCAAACTGGTTGTAGTGGAACGGGGGGACAAAGTTCTGGCCGTTGGTGTGGTTGCGTGTCCAGGTATTCGCGTTTAGATCGTTGTTGCGGAAGTATTCGTAAGCGGCTCCGTGGAAATCCCGTCCGCCTGGTTTTGTGATGATTCGGATCTGGGCGCCCGACGAGCGCCCGTACTCAGCGGCGTAGTCCGCAGTCAGGATCTGGACTTCGGACGTTGAATCGACGTCGGCTGCGCCCAAGCTTGTACCGTTGGAACGGGTGCGAGTTGCCGGAGCACCGTCATACGTGATGAGGTTCTCCGGATTGCGTGAACCATTGAAATTCGAAGGCCCTTGACTGAAGTTAAAGTTTAGCCCCGACAGATTGCCTCCGCGTGCCCCGGGGACAAGACTGGCCAGGCCGATCGGGTTGCGACCATTCAGTTCTTGCGAGTCGATTTGCTCACGAGTCACATCCGTCTGGACGGTGGCAGTCTCCGTCTGCAGCGCTGTGGCAAGGGCGGAAACCTCTACCGTTTCGGTAGAGGTACCGATCTGAAGAGTGGCGTCTACAGCCAGAGTTGCGCTGGGATCCAGCTTGTTTTTTGTCGACTCGAACTTTTTAAAGCCGCCGGCGCTCATAGAGACGGTGTACATGCCGGCTGGGATATTACTGACCACGTAAATGCCCTCTGAATTCGTCACGGCGGTACGTTCCGTACCGCTGGCCTCATTTTTGACCAAGACGTTCACATTGGGAACGCTGGCGCCTGACGGGTCCTTTACGTTTCCATTGATTGTTCCGTTATCTGATTGCGTGAACGCTACAGCGGCTAAAAGCACGCCGAGTGCAGAAAGACGAAAAGCGTTCTTAAGTTTATGAGCAACTTTCCCCATAGAAGCACCTCAACATAGAGTTTTTAACAGCAACTACCGGCGCAGCCGAAAATAACGGCTACGAGAAAATACTAGATTTTCATCCCCGTTAGGCAAGAGTATATACGTGAAGGAAGTTTTATGCAATCGTTAGCATGCAATGATTTTCAAAGATTTTTATCGTAGGCCGATTACGGCACGTACTGATTCAAATAACGTTTCGCCATAATGAAACCCATTTGAAAATCGGGACTGAAATCAGGGCCGGGATTATTATCTCCACCATAGAGCGGATCTTCCTGTTCGATACTCATGGCGCCTGAATAGCCGAGGTCCTGTAGAACGGTAAAGAACTCTCGCCAATTGATGGAACCCATGCCAGGAATGCGATAACGCCACCAATGGGCGTTGTTGACAGGATTTATGCCGCCGGCGCGGAGCACGGGCCACAGGATCTCCGTGTCTTTGAGGTGCACATCGCGAATTTTGTCAGCGAAATCACGAGCCGTTTGTATGGGGTCCATGAACTGCCTCACCAGATGAGAAGGGTCATACTGGAGACCGACGTAGGGCGTGTCTCCGAAAGCTTTGAAGAGCGCTTCGAAACCGACCGGGCTGGTGGCGATATTCGGCGATTCCGGGTACGGCTCCCAAAGGATGGCGACGTGGTTGCGTTCGCAAGCGGGGAAGTATTTTTCGTTGTAAACGCGGACGATCTCGTCCACCTGCTGCGGGAACGTCTTGGATGTATCTTTACCCGACTGCGTACCGAGATAAGGCACGCCAAGGCGGCCGGCGAGATCGATTGCTTTGACGATGAAATCGTTCTGGCGGGCGCGCTTTTCCGGATCGGGGTCGATGTGATTGCCGTCGATCTGAAAGGCGGAAACATGCATGTCGAATTTCTTGAGCGTGGCTTTCACTTCTTCGACCTGCGCGTCGGTGATAGTGTTCGCGTCGAGATTCGAGCGCATGCCCGCGCTGAGAATCATATTCGTGAAGCCCTGGGTCTTGGCAAACTCGACGTTGGCAGGCGTATAACGGCCGAGGACGCCGAGGCGCGGCTTCCATTCCGTGTGCGGTTGCCTGCGCGGACGAGGCGTCGGCTGCGTGGCCGTTTGCGTCTGGGGCGATTGCGATTTAAGTGTGGCTGCGAGGGCCAACGAGCTAACGAGAGTGCGCCGAGTCATAGCGCAGAGAGTATATCGCGGAGGCGAGCTAGCGACCCTTTTTACTCCAATTCAACGCCCCGCGTCTCGCGAATAAACAGCGCGGTGCAGGCCGCGGCGGCGAATGCGGCTCCGCATAGCGTGAAGCCCCAACTAAGTCCGTGCGCTTCACCGATTGCGCCGATCAGAAACGGTGCGAAAGCGCTGAGTCCGCGAGCCACGTTGTAGGAGATGCCGAGCGCGGTGGCGCGAATGCTGGTGGGAAAAAGCTCGCTTCCGAGTATGCCGGAACCGGTGAAAAAGCCCGTGCCGAAGAATGCCGCGATACAGGCTGTCAGAAGAATAAGCGCGGGGCGACGCGCTATCGCAAATGCCGGAACGGACAGTGCGGCGAGAACGAGATACAGGACGATTGTTCGTTTGCGGCCGAATTTGTCCGCGAGTACGCCGAATAGCAGGTATCCCGGGAACATTCCGCAGAGATTCAGGACGGTGAGAAAAGCGGTAAAGCCGAGTTGGCTGAAGTCGCGGCCGCCCTTTGCGGCGGGAAGCGCGAGATACGCGGGGATCCAAGTGAACAGCCCCCACCAGGCGAACATACCGAAGGTGTTCATGCCCAGTAACGCGAAGATCTGGGGTAGCGCCTTGCGCCAGATTTGACGCGTGTGCGTGTGTGACGCTTGACTGATGTGCCGCTGCCAGATCTCGGGTTCGGGAACGTCTTTCTGGATCCAGAACACGACGAATGCAGGCAGCACTCCGACGAAAAACACCCAACGCCAACTCGCGTGAGCCAGGATGATGCCCGCAGTGATCGCAGCCAAAGCATAACCGAGGGCCCAACTGCTCTGCACAATTCCAAGCGCGCGGCCACGCCAATGACTCGGCCACGTTTCGGCAACCAGCGTGGCGCCGGAATTCCATTCGCCGCCCATGCCGAGGCCGAGCAGAAAGCGGAACACCGCGAGCATAGTGACGGTGGTTGACAATCCGCAGGCAAAAGTGAATATCGAATAGGTCAGGATGCTGAGACTCAGCATGCGGCGTCGTCCCATGCGGTCGGCTAAGAGACCGAAGATGAGACTGCCGATGGCAGAGGCGATAAGCGTTAGGGTATTGAGCAGTCCGGCGGTGCTCTTCGTCATTCCGAAACTGCGCATCAGCGTGGTCAGAACGATGGAGTAGAGCATGACGTCGAAGGCGTCGAGCATCCAACCCAGGCCTGCGGCGATAACCGTGCGGCGCTGCGCCACGGTCGTGTTGCGCCATCGGAAAGGCTGGATCGAGGATTCGATCAGCCCCGAGCTAGTCGCCATAGAGAAGCCATAGAGAATAGGATAGGCGCGGATGCGAATAGCTATCGATACAGGCGGAACATTTACCGATTGCGTGTTCGTATCGGACGGTAAGTTGCGGGTTTTGAAGGTGCCCTCTACGCCGGCAGATGCGGGGCAAGCGGTGTTGAATGGGATCGCCCGGATCGCGCCCGGCACGCAGGCGGAGATCCGCCACGGAACAACGGTGGGAACGAACGCGCTGCTGGAAGGAAAAGGCGCGCGGGTTGTATTCGTAACCACTCAGGGGTTTGAAGACACCATCGCGATTGGCAGACAAGCGCGGCCGAAGTTGTACGATTTGTTCTTTATTAAAGAGCCGCCGCTCGCGCCGGATGGGATGCGCTTCGGAGTAGCGGAACGCGTGGCGAGCGATGGGACGGTGCTGCTGTCGCCCACTGCGGAAGAGTTGGAACGCGTGGCGCGCGATGTAGCGGCGGTGCAGCCGGAATCGATTGCAGTGTCGCTGTTGTTTGCGTTCGCGAATCCAGCAAATGAACGGGCCTTAGTAGAGGAATTGCGGAAAGTTGGTGTGCCTGTTTCGGCATCGCATGAGATTCTGCCGGAGTTTCGCGAATACGAGCGCGGCTCGACGGTATTGATCAATGCGTATCTGGCGCCGACGATGCAGCGCTATTTAGAAAAGCTGGATGCGGCGCTGGAGTCGCATGGTTCGCAGCTTCACGTGATGCAGTCTTCGGGCGGAATCATTGCGGCTAAAACCGCGGCGAGCGAGCCGGTGCGAACGATCCTCTCGGGCCCCGCGGGCGGTGTTGTTGGAGCGTTAGCAGTCGCGAAGGCGGTAGGATTTGAACGCATTCTGACGTTCGA
Source organism: Terriglobia bacterium (assembly GCA_963758445.1). Taxonomy (GTDB): domain Bacteria; phylum Acidobacteriota; class Terriglobia; order Bryobacterales; family Bryobacteraceae; genus Bog-105. The sequence continues at coordinate 220,197 of CAVWVR010000012.1, read as the reverse complement.
TATGGGCGGAACATCCACGGATGTCGCGCTTGGTGAATAGCGCAAGCGGGCTCCGCACTTCCACAGAATCCCGGATTATGGCCATGCCGGTGGCGGTGCCCATGCTGGATATCCATACCGTGGGTGCGGGCGGCGGATCGCTGGCAAGTTTCGATCGCGGCGGCGCTCTGAAAGTAGGACCGGAATCCGCGGGCGCCGATCCTGGGCCCATTTGCTACGGACGAGGGGAACAGCCGACCGTGAGCGATGCCAATCTGCTGCTGGGCCGGCTGGACGCGGACTGGTTTCTGGGAGGCGCGATGAAGCTGGACGAAGCGCGAACGCGAGAAATGACGGAACGCGCGAAGGGCAAACTCGTCGGCGTTGAGATTTTCGCGGAAGGAATTATCCAGCTTGCGGACATTCACATGGAGAGAGCGCTGCGCAAAATTTCGGTTGAGCAGGGGCACGATCCACGCGATTTCACGCTCGTCTCGTTTGGCGGCGCGGGACCGCTGCATGCGTGTGCGCTGGCGCGAGCGCTAAAAATTCCCAAGGTGCTGGTGCCGAACATGCCGGGAGCGCTATCGGCATACGGCATTTTGGTATCGGATGTGATCCGCGACTATTCGCGCACGCTGATGGTAAGGCCGGAAGACCGATCGATCCGAGACCACTTCGAAGCGCTGGAGCAGCAAGGGCGGCACGAGATGGCGCGCGACGGCTTGACGGCCGTGGCGAGCCGATCTCTGGATATGCGCTACGTGGGTCAAGGATACGAATTGCCGGTGCCATGGTCTGAGGATTTCGTGAACGATTTTCATCGCGCACATGAGCAACGTTACGGCTATTCGGACGCTCAACGGCAAGTGGAAGTGGTGAATGCGCGGGTGCGCATGACGGCTGCGACGGAAGCAGTTGAGTTCGAACGCCGCGAATTAAGATCAGGCGACGGACAACAGGCCATCATCAAGGGCAAAGCGATTTATTTTAACGGTGAATGGCTGATGGGGTCGGTTTACAGCCGCGAGGCGTTGCGTCCTGGTGACCGCTTCAGTGGGCCGGGCGTGGTTGTGGAGTATAGCGGCACCACATTTCTGCCGCCCGACTGCTTCGCGGCCGTAGATGCATACAGCAATCTGGTGATCGAGGTGCCGCAGTGAGCGATCCGATAGAGCTTTCGATATTCAAGAGCGCGTTTCACTCCATTGCGGAAGAGATGGGAGCAGCGCTGCGCCGCACTTCGTTTTCACCGAACATCAAGGAGCGTCGCGACTACTCGAGCGCCATCTTCGACGGCGCGGGACAAGTGATCGCGATGGGCGACGACATGCCGGTACACCTGGGGTCGATGCCGATGTCGGTGCGCGCGGCGCTAGATCAACTCACATTGAACGACGGTGACATCGCCATCCTGAACGATCCCTACGATGGCGGCACGCATTTGCCAGACATCACGCTTGTGGTGCCGGTGTTCGTTCCAGGGCGCGGCGAGGCCGCGTTCTTTGTCGCGAATCGCGCGCATCATGCAGACGTGGGCGGAATGTATCCGGGTTCGATGGGCCTGTGCCGCGAGATCTATCAGGAAGGCGTGCGCATTCCACCGCTGAAGCTGTATTCGGGCGGTGCGCTCAATGACCCGTTGCTGCGCCTGATCCTGAACAACGTGCGCACACCACGCGAGCGGGAGGGAGATTTGACGGCGCAGATCGGGGCCTGTCGAATTGGCGCACAAAGGGTTGAGGAGCTTGTCAAGAAGTATGGTCTTGAGCGAGTTCAGGGAAACGTGGACGGGCTACTTGACCACTCCGAAGCGCTGATGAAAGCCGAGCTGGAAGGTTTGGAGGAGGGTGAGTTCAGCGCCGAAGATTATCTGGATAGCGACGGCATTAGCGATGAGCCGGTGAAGATTGCGGTGACTGTCCGGACGCGTCCACGCGAAGGACGGTTGGAAGTAGATTTCACGGAATCGGCAGAGCAGGTCACAGGCAGCTTGAACGCGGTTGCGGCAATTACATATTCGGCAACGTTCTATGTCTTGCGATGCTTATTGCCGGATGAGGCTGCTCCCACGGCGGGTCTTATGCGGCGAGTATCGGTCATTACGAAGCCGGGAACTGTGGTGGATGCCGTTAGTCCAGCCGCTGTTGCGGGAGGAAATGTGGAAACGTCGCAGCGCATTGTAGACACGCTGCTGCACGCGTTCTCGAAAATCGTTCCGGCGCGCATCCCGGCCGCGAGTTCGGGAACGATGAACAATGTCACGATCGGCGGTATTGATCCACGCACTGGTGAGCCGTTCGCGTACTACGAGACGATTGCAGGCGGCTCCGGAGCGCGGCCGAATGGCAGCGGAGTCTCGGGCGTGCACACGAACATGACGAACACGCTGAACACTCCGGTTGAGGCGCTTGAATATGCTTACCCGTTTCGCGTGCGCCGCTATGCGTATCAGGCGCGGTTCGGGCGGGACGGGCAATTATCGCGGCGGAGATGGATTAGTGCGCGAGATCGAGTTACTTGGGTCCCGCGCAAATTACGTTGCTGACTGATCGGCGAAAGTTTGGACCATACGGATTGTATGGCGGCAGTGCGGGGGCCGACAGGACGGAACGTGCTGATTCAGAATGGGGCCGAGACAGAATTGCCCGGGAAGTGCAACATACAAGCGAGTGCGGGCGCTATTCTGCGCATCGAGACGCCGGGCGGCGGGGGTTGGGGGGAAGAGTGAGTTAAGCGAGCGCGATTTGCCCCGTGCAGCTTCCGGCTATCGTTAAGCAACACTGGTCGGGTCCTTAATCATGAAATCCTGCTTCGATCCTTTTTCTTAAGCGGAGCTATTGTGACGATTAAGATTAAGGGTGCAGAATTAGCAAGGACTAGTCTATGAGGGTCAATCCCGAAATTCTCAAGTGGGCTAGAAACACTGCCGGGTTGTCGCCCGAAGATGCGGCCCGAGCCCTTAGCTTCAGTGACACCCGCGACCGTTCAGCCGCCGACCGATTGGAAGCCATAGAAGCCGGGGAGGAGGAGCCCTCGCGTAGCGTTCTACTTCGAATGTCGAAAGCATATCGACGTAGCCTGTTAGTTTTTTATCTTGCAGACCCTCCCCCCGCAGGCGATAGGGGTCAAGATTTCCGCACGGTGCCGGGGGGCACGCCCCCGCTTTATAATCCTCTCCTCGACGCGCTGGTACGCGATATTCGAGGCCGACAGAGTACGGTCCGTTCTCTTCTCGAAGAAACAGAGCCGCTGCCGGTCGATTTCATAGCATCAGCGACGATCAGCGACCCGCCAGAACATTTGGCCCGGCGCATCCGAGAACGCCTCTCGTTTTCCCTCGACGAGTTTCGCAGCCAGGCGAGCGTTGAAGCCGCTTTTGCATACCTTCGCGAAAAGATTGAGGCAGCAGGCGTGTATGTGCTGCTTCTCGGTAATCTGGGCAGCCACCATACGAACATCTCTTCGGACGTTTTCAGGGGCTTGGCGATTGCCGATCCGATTGCGCCTTTTATCGTCATCAATGATCAAGACGTGCGACCGGCATGGTCTTTCACCGCGTTCCACGAATTCGCGCACCTCTGGCTCGGCGCTACGGGGATCAGTGGCGCCAGCATCGAGGCTCGCATCGAAAGGTATTGCAACGATGTGGCTGGGGAAATCCTGCTTCCTACTAACGAGATAGCAGCAATTGCTTATCTTCGGCGTGCCTCGCTCACCGAGGTCATAGAAGCCATAACGACGTATGCCAATGCCCGAAAAATCAGCCGTGCCATGGTGGCGTATAGATTTTTCCAGACGGCAGCCATTAATGAAACTGTCTGGCGGCAGGTGGCCGACTATCTCAGGCAAGAATGGATCGCAAGCCGCCGAAGAGAGGATGAAAGCGATGCAGGGGAGCGCGGCGGCCCCAGCTACTATGTCGTCAGGCGGCATCGATTAGGTAACGCGCTGCTGGATGTCGTAAGGCGTTCGCTGGGCGAAGGCATTCTCACGTACACGAAGGCCGCTCAAGTACTTGGCGTGAAGCCGAGAAATGTTGATCCTCTCATTAACGGCACTCTATTGCACGGTAGCCGCTGATGCTGTATTTGCTCGACGCGAATGTACTCATAACCGCAAGTAATACGTACTACCCCATAGATCAGGTACCTGAGTTCTGGAGTTGGTTGCAGCATCAAGCCGCATCCGGTTCCGTGAAAATTCCGCTTGAAGTGATGGAGGAAATCGAAGCGGGACGGAAAGACAACGATCCCTTGCTTGATTGGATTTCTCTAGACGAAAACGCTGACGCCCTTCTGTTGGAGGAAACCGTTGACACCGTCTTGGTGCAACGAGTGATATCTGTTGGCTATGCCTCTGATCTTACCGATGTCGAACTTGAAAAGCTCGGCCGTGATCCGTTCCTGATCGCTTACGCGCTGTCAAATCCCAGCGACCGTTGCGTTATAACGACCGAGGTGTCGCGACCCGCCGCACAACGCCACAATCGAAAAATTCCAGATGCTTGCCGCGCTGTGGGTGTGCAATGTTACGGGCCCTTCACAATTAACAAAAACCTAGGTTTCCGTACAGGTTGGCGAACTGCTGGCAGCGAATAGAGCTCTTCAATAACCGTAAAACAGCATCAGTCGCGACTCAGCGGAACCCGCCGAACGAACTTGATCGCGGGGTTTTCGAATAATTGCGCGATGACGTTGTCCGGTACTGGCTGATCGGATTCGATGATCGAAATGGCCGTCAAAGGTTGTGCGGGCGTATGGTGATTGGTAGCGGGATCTTGCCGGCCTAACGCGAAGTTCGCGACGTTGATGCCGTTCTTACCCAGCACAGTACCGATGTAACCGATGACGCCGGGGACGTCCTGATTTTTCGAATACAGCAGGTTGCCATCAAGGGTCGCTTCACAAGAGATGCCTTCCACCTGAAGCAAGCGGGGCTTGTTCAGAACGACAGCCCCGACAGCAGAAAAGGAGCCCGCATCGGATTCCAGTTCGACGCGGATGGAATCCATGTGAGCGAGACCGGGTTCAAGCTGTTCGACAACACGAAAGCCACGCTGGGTCGCGATTTGCATTGCATTCACGAGGTTTGCGCGATACTCCAGAGAACGGCTCAGAACTCCGGCTAACCCGGCATTGCGCAGAATCTGCGTATTGCCGTCGGCGAGACGGCCGAAGTACACCAGACGAATGGTGTGGGCATTGCCAACAGTGATGTGGCTGAGAAAGAGGCCGAGGCGTTCGGCGAGATCGACGTAGGGACCAAGCGCGCGATACTGCTCCGCTGTTAGCGCGGGCATATTGACTGCGTTCAGCGCGACGCCCGTCTTTAAGTACTCAACAAGTTGCTCGACAATGCGGATGCCGACGATTTCTTGGGCTTCCTCTGTCGAGCCGGCGATGTGTGGGGTAGCGACGACCGGATCGAGCTGGAAGAGTGCTGAGTCGCCCGGAGGCTCTTTTTCGAAGACGTCGAGTGCCGCACCAGCAACTGCACCCGAGCGGATAGCAGACTCCAGAGCCACAGCATCAATCAATTCGCCGCGCGCGCAGTTCACGATGCGCACCCCTGGCTTCATCTGCGCAAATGTTTCCGCATTGAGCATGCGATCGGTCTCGCTTGTCAGGGAGACGTGCAGCGTGATGTAATCGCTGGCGGCGTAAAGATCCGCAAGAGACATCAGCTCGATGCCGAGGTCGTGGGCGGTTTGCGAACTGACGTAGGGATCGTGACCGACGATGCGCATCTCGAAGGGGCGGGCGCGTTTCACGACCTCACGGCCGATGCTGCCGAGACCGACGATGCCGAGCGTCTTACCGCGCAGCTCATTACCAAGAAATTTCTTCTTTTCCCATTTGCCGCTCTTTGTGGAAGCGCTGGCCTGCGGCACGGAACGCGCCATAGAGAGCATCAGCGCGAGCGTATGTTCCGCAACCGAAACTGCATTGCCGCCCGGCGTGTTCATGACCAGAACACCAGCTTGCGTGGCAGCCGGCAGGTCGACGTTATCGACACCAACACCGGCACGGCCAATTACGCGCAGCTTGGGCGACTTTGCGAGTACGTCCGCAGTGACCTTAACAGCACTGCGTACGATCAGAGCTTCGCAATCGCCAAGATGTGGTTCGTAGCTTTTGGGATCGGCTTCAACGACGTTCCATTCCGAGTGAGCGCGCAGCATTTCAAGCGCCGCTGGCGCGAGCGGTTCAGCAACAAGAATTTTCATTGAATAGGTGCTAAGAGAGGACGAGCGCTTCCTTGGGTAACGCGGCTTCGGCGTAGACGTTCTGAACGGCAGCGACGCCCGAACCGAAGCTGACCGGATAACCTTGCGCGGCCAGGATGATCTCGAGCTCGGCGACGATGGCGAACAGATCATGGAAGTCGAAGTAGCCGAGATGCGCGAGCCGAAAGATCTGGCCCTTCATGGAACCCTGGCCGTTTGTGATGATCGCGTTGAAACGGGTTCGGTACTCCTTGACGATGACGCCGGAATCCATCCCCGCCGGAGGACGCACAGCCGTGACGGACGAACCAGGCGAACTGGAGAAAAGTTCAAGACCCAGCGCTTTCATGGCTTCGCGCGTTGCGTGCGCCAGCATCTGCGCATTTTCCACCAGCTTGTCCATGCCGATGGATTGGATGTACTTCAGCGCTTCGGCCAGCGCGAGTAGCAGGGACGTGTTCGGGGTCCAGGAAGATTCGCCGCCCGCCGCATTTTTCCGCTCTTTTTTGAGATCGAAATAATAGCGCGGAGCGGTCGCAGATTCGCCGGCCGTCCAGGCCTTGGGACTGATCGCGAGAAAGGCGAGGCCGGGCGGAATCATGAACGCCTTTTGCGAGCCGCCGATCACGATGTCGAGCCCCCACCCGTCGATGTCAAGCGGCATGGTGCCGAGACCTGTGATGGAGTCGACCACGAAGATGGCGTTCGTCTTCTTGACCGCCAGGCCCATCGCTTTCACGTCGTGTTGCGAGCCGGTGGATGTCTCCGAAGCTTGAACGAAAACACCCTTAATGTTCTTATTCTGCGCGAGCGCCTGTTCCACATCAGCCGGTGAAACGGCATCTCCATAAGGCGCGCTCAAAACCGTGGCACGCAATCCGAATGCTTTTGTCAGTTCCACCCAGCGCTCGCCGAACTTGCCGGCAGAGCATACGAGGACTTCATCACCCGGCGAAAAGAAATTCTGCACAGCGGCCTCAAGACCGCCGGTACCGGATGCAACCAGGACGAGAATATCGTTGCCCGTACCGAGAACCGTTTTCAGATCGGCGAGGACGCGCTTATAGAGGTTACGAAAATCGTCCGTGCGGTGATGGATGTCCGACCCCATCATGGCGTGCAGTGCAGCGGGCAAAAGTGGGGTGGGACCAGGTGTAAGAAGACGTTGTTTTTTGATGTGCATGAGAGGCTGGGCCGAAAAACAACGCGGTTTTGCGGGCCTTGCTGGAACCTTCAGGATAACAAGCGCTCCAGGTCTTAAACTAAGAACTCACATGAAACTTCTGGTTGCGCTCTCCTGCTGTTCCGTTGCATGCCTTTGCTTCGGCCAAAAGCCTGCCGCACATGAACAGATCGAACAGCTTGTCAGTCAGCACAGCGCCGAATTCAGCAAAGTCTCTAAGGAGATTTGGGGCTACGCGGAGCTGGGCTATCACGAGGAGAAAAGCTCGGCTCTGCTGCAGAGTGAATTGAAAAGCGCCGGGTTTCGCATGCAGACCGGCGTGGCGGAGGAGCCGACGGCTTTCATTGCCAGCTACGGAGACGGAAAGCCGGTGATTGCCATGTTGGGCGAATTTGACGCGCTACCCGGGTTGTCGCAAGCCGATGTGCCGGATCGAAGTCCGGTGACCGCGGGTGCGCCAGGCCACGGCTGCGGGCATAATCTGCTTGGCTCCGGCGCGGCGCTGGCAGCGGTCGCGCTGAAGGAGTATATGGACGCGAATCACGTACACGGCACGTTGCGCTACTACGGGACTCCTGCCGAAGAAGGCGGCTCGGGCAAAGTGTACATGGTGCGCGCCGGGCTGTTTCGCGATGTCGACGTGGTGCTGCAATGGCACCCTGCGGATCGGAACGCGGTTGCGAATGGCGGTGCGCTGGCGATTACATCGGCGAAATTTAAGTTTCATGGCGTGGCGGCCCATGCTGCCATGGCGCCCGAGCGCGGACGATCGGCCTTGGATGCGGTGATGTTGATGGGCAACGGCATAGAATTCCTGCGCGAACATGTGCCCGCGAACACGCGCATGCACTACATCATTAGCAATGGCGGCTTGGCGCCGAACGTAGTGCCGGATACCGCGGAGTTGTATCTGATGGCTCGAAGCCCGACGCTCCCGGGGCTGGATCTGGTGTGGGCGCGCATCGAAAAGATCGCGCAAGGCGCGGCGATGATGACCGAGACGACGCTCGAAATGCACATTGTTTCGAGCGACGCGAACATCATTCCGAACGATGTTCTAGCGAAGGTGGCACAGAAGAATTTGGAGGAAGTCGGCGGCTTCCAGTACACGGCGGAAGAGCAACATTTCGCTGAGGAACTGCAGAAGAGCTTGCCCGCCGAAGGTCGGCGCGATCTGCATTCCACCGAGACGATTCAACCGTTGAAGCCGTTCGACCCCAATGCGCCGTCAGCTTCGACCGACGTAGGTGATGTTAGCTGGAATGTGCCGACGATCGGTTTCGGATCGGCGACATTCGTGCCTGGCGTTGCCGCACATACCTGGCAAGCCGCGGCTTGCGCGGGTACGACGATCGGGCAAAAGGGCATGGTGGTTTCTGCGAAAGCGATGGCGCTCACGGGAGCAGACTTATTCGCGAATCCGCAACTGGTTTCCGAGGCGAAGACGGAATTCGATCATGAGCTCCAAGGCAAGAAATATGAGTCGATGATCCCGGGGGATCAGAAGCCGCCGCTGGATTATCACAAACAGTAGCTACGAATACCGGTGCTGGAAAGACTGTGGAAGTGACAGGAATCGAACCTACCTTTCACGGAGACCTGAGTGAGACAAATTGAGGCGCGTTCCGGTGGGGCCCGTTTCATTCGGCCCGCGAGCATGTGAGTTTCGCCTTACTCGCTGCATTAAAGCGAGTACGTCGTCTGCTCCAAACACGAGTTCGGAAGCAACTCTGCCCTCATCATCCACCAATACCGCGGCGGGCGTTCCCGTGGCTCCGAATACTTGGCCTGCGGCAAAGTGCGGATCGTTAACGACTCGGGATTGAAACGCCTGCTTGCGGTTGTTTTCTGGGGAACCGGCAGAGATAATCAACCACGTAGGCGCTTCCGCCGGCCAAGCCTGTTCCCAAGCTTTCAACTCTGGAAGTATATGTGCGCAGAAGCCGCAGGATGGGTGCCAGAAGATGACCAGAGCTCGACGAAGCGTACTGAGGTCTACGGCGTTTCCAGCCAAATCCGCAAGACGCATTGAGGGAACAAAATCTCCCTTATGGAGTTTGGCCGGCAACAACGTGCTTTCAACTAGTTTCGCTATGGCTTCGGGGCCCACCGCCAGTGAGCTGGCAATCAGCCCCGAGGTAATCAGCACCGCGCTAGGCGTAAGCTCAGCCGTAAAAGCATCGGCGACCTCCCGGCCTTCCTGGAGCAACACGTCACGAATCCCATGCCGGACAAACCTGGAGCGATTGGACTCCACTTCGCCGCGACTGACGGGAACGATTCTTAATTGCCCGGCATGCTCGCCTTGCCATTCAGCCAGATCGGGAAGCATTGATTCGCATGCGTGGCAATCGGGATCCGTGAACAAAAGCAAGATCTTGCTTGCTTGCTCGTACACTTCGTCCGAGGTCCAGACCCTTCCTTCAAGATCTTTTAGCTTGAAGGAAGGCGCCGGACTGTTGACCGGCAGGCCTGGCGCTTTCGCCGTTCCCGTTTTCGTCTCCAGAGCGTCAAGCCGCATTAACACTCGACCGTTCTGCCGCATTAGCTGGATCAGGACCCAAACATTGAGGAGCACGAGAGCGGCGAAACCGAGGGCGAGGCTGGGGACGGCATAGCGCGAATTGCAGAGACCCAAGAAAATATCCCAAACGCCGGCATGTGTAGGCCCCTGCCACGCGACAATGCCGGCCAACACGGCAAGAACGCCATTACGGGCGAGTGTGGTCCAACCGATCGGGCCGGAGTGGATTTGGCCGAAGCAGCGGCAATTCGGTTTCCGGCCACGACTCAGATTGATGCTCACCGCTGCGCTAAAGCCCAGCAGCAATAGCGCAACTCCCGCCGCCCCCCAGCGAGATGTGGCGCTGCTAATAACTGCGGCCGCGCCGGCCAATTCGAGCCATGGAACCAATACAGACGCAGGATCCAGCAGCGGCGCAGGTGTTCCAAATTCCGCCAGTGTTATCCGGAACTGCCGGCGATCTAATAGCTTGCTTATTCCGGCGAGTCCGAATACTAGAGCCAGCGTCAGCCGGACGGCGAGCAGCAATATAGCAGAAATGTCCATCTAAAAGCTCAACAGGTCGCTACTATTGAATTGCGAACCGCTATTGCACTTGGATCGGGCCGGTACGTCCTGACAGCGGCTCGCCTTCAACGTCGTGCAAACCATCCCAAAAGACGAGCACCTGGTCGTCGGCTGAGAGGCTTCCCTGCCGTAACTGCAGCGTAACCACATCGGCTCCATTCACCCTTCCTTCGAACCACGACGCCTGGACTGCAACATTCTGCCCGTTAACGTCGACGCCAAAGCGCGAAGGATCAGCGACCGTCCTGGGGTCGAGGGTGGTCGCGAACGTCAGGTGGATAGTATCGCTCAATGCGATCGCCGTCTGTTCGTTGCTGGTCTGTTCCACGACTTGGGGCAGATGACGGCCCCAAACAAAACTCAACCGGGACACCGGGGCTTCCATTAAAGAGCTTCGAACGTCGTTCTCCATCAGGGGCGCCGGGGAGCGGCCGGAAGTCACAGGCGTCATCACGATCTCAGCGCTGGCGCCGGGCTTCCCGTATCCGGTAAAGGCGATCGTGTTTTCCGCAGCCATTAACACCGGCGTCAGATTGACGATTTTGGTCTGAGCGGGACTTAGCGGAAGGACGGCGTGTTTCCTGCCGTTCACTGCGATGACGAGCCGAGTGAGACCGAATGGAGCATTGGACACCGTGACCTGGCCCTCATTGGACCCGATTCCGGTAAACGTCTGCGTCACGGACGTGCCGGTGTTCAGTTGCAGCCGAGTTGCGGCGGGATCTACGTTGGAACAGCTGTTGTCACAGCTGCAGGCATGAATTTCAAAAGACGACTGCTGCTTGGGATCCTGCTGAACCGCGGTGCACTTGACGGTGTGGGGTGACCCCGCGCAGGTCGTCATACCCGGCGAGCCCGAGCATCCTCCACATGTCAGGCTCTTGATATTGGTGGACGTGTACGAAAAACTCACAATGCCGCTCGGGGAGCTGAGGGGAAACGTCGCCTGGCCGGGGCTCACAGCAAATGGACCAGCGGTGGGAGCAGTGCACGAGCTGGGTGGGCATTCGTAATCCTCGAGATAATCGTGCACGTTCTGTTTTCCACCGCAGAACATCCAGCAGGCAGCGCGGCTGGATGTGCCCGTTGAACAGGTGCCGTTGTTGCACATGCAACAAATTCCTGCTGGTGCAGCCATGCATCCCAATCCGAATAGCCGCTTCGGAAACATCGCGGCTATACCCGTAGCGCCTAGGGCCTTGATAATGATTCCGGCCGCTTGCCGCCTCGGCATGGGAGTTGCCAGCGTCCGGCAAATCTGATCGAAAAGATGGGCCACAATGCGCCTCCGCAGAGCTTGTTTCTAGTTCATGTACGCAAGAATGCCGGGACCGAAGAAAAGATTAGCTACGTTTATCACAGCTCGTATTGACAGTCAATAAAAATATTCCAACACCAAGAAATTATTCTTGATTTTGCGGCGACGCAACTATACAATGCCAAGCGAGAGGTCTTCGATGAGAAGGATTGTCTACTTCCTGTTTGTGTTGGCAGCATCTTCGCTTGTTGCTGCGAATGCATTTGCTACGACTACAACCCCGACCACGAAAAAGAGCAGCACTTCAACAAGTACAAAGCCTGCAACCACGACTGCGACGCCTTCGTATACCTTCGGCGGGTCACCAAATCCACCGGCCCCACCGCCGCCTCCACCGCCCGCTAGCATCAGGTAAGTCCGCGCTTTTAGTCATTGGTGCTCTTCACCGCAGTCGACGTTTTGTTAAGTGGTAGGGGCGACAGGGATCGAACCTGTGACCCTCAGCTTAGAAGGCTGATGCTCTATCCGACTGAGCTACGCCCCCACTCGTTCTAGAATAGCGGTGCCTCCGACCCCGCGCTACGCGATCACCAGCAGCAGGTCGCGTGCTTCCACAGTGTCGCGCAGCTTAACCGCAATCTCGTTAACGTTTCCTGAGATCGGCGCGTAGACACTGGTCTGCATCTTCATCGCTTCCATTACCAGCAGCGGTTCGCCTTCCTTCACTTGCTGATCCGGCTTCACGTGGAGAGTTGTGACAGCCCCCGGAATCGGCGCCCCTACTTCACCCGGCTTCGCAGGATCGGCCTTGCGGCGCGCATCGACCGTATCTTTGATCGACTTGTCGCGAATTTCCACTTCGCGCGGCTGGCCGTTCAACTCGAAAAAGACAGTACGCATCCCATCGTCACGCGCGTCGCCCACGGTCAGAAAACGAAGGATCAGCGTCTTGCCGGGCTCCAGGTCGATCGTCACCTCTTCGCCCTCTTTCAACCCGTAAAAGAAAGCCGGCGTGGGCAGCACATCCAGATCGCTGAAGTTCGTACGCGCGGCCGCAAATTTCGAAAACACGTCCGGGTACATCAGGTAGCTCATCAGATCCGTTCGACCGGTCGCCCCCGTTTCCGATTCGAGCTTCGCCGCCGCAGCGTCAAGATCAATCGGCGGAAGATTCGCACCGGGTCTTCCTTCTATAGGCTTCTGACCGCGCAAAATAATCTGCTGCAGCTTAGGTGGCCAGCCGCCTTCCGGCTGACCGAGCGAGCCCATAAACATGTCGACCACGGAATTCGGCAGCGTCAAGTTATGATTTACCGGCAGCGCTTCCAGGTCGCGAAGAGTCATGCCGCGAGTCAGTAGAAAAATCGCCATATCGCCGACGACCTTGCTCGATGGAGTGACTTTCACGATGTCGCCGAACGCCATGTTCACGTCGGCATACATGCGAGCGAGTTCCGGCCAACGCTCGCCCAACCCCATCGCTTCGGCCTGCTCTTTCAGATTTGTGTACTGGCCTCCCGGCATCTCGTGGATGTAGACCTCGGCTGTGCCTGAATTCGGCGCGTTATCGAAAGGCGAGTAGAAGGTGCGAACCGTTTCCCAGTAGTCCGAACATTGGTTGAGCGCATCGAAATTCAGCTCCGTATCGCGTTCCGTATGCGCGAGCGCAGCCACAATGGAGTTTAGATTCGGCTGGCTGGTGGTGCCGCTCATTGCGGATATGGCGCCGTCGGCCACATGCACGCCGGCATCGGCGGCCTTCAGAATTGTGGCGGCGTTAATCCCGCTGGTGTCATGCGTGTGCAGATGAATCGGAAGTCCGGTTTCCTCGCGCAACGTCTTCACCAGCTTGTACGCGGCGTAGGGACGCAGCAGCCCCGCCATATCCTTGATCCCCAGAATGTGCGTGCCCATCTGCTGCAATTCTTTTGCGAGCCGCACGTAATATTGCAGCGAGTATTTCTGCCGCGCCGGATCCAGAATGTCGCCCGTGTAGCAGATCGCGGCTTCACAGATACGCCCGGTCTGCAGCGTGGCCTCGACAGCAACTTGCATATTTGGCATCCAATTCAGCGAATCGAAAATGCGAAAAATGTCGATGCCCTGCGCGGCGGCTTCCTTGATGAATTCGCGCACGACGTTGTCCGGATACGCCGTGTAGCCGACGGCATTCGAAGCGCGCAGCAGCATCTGAAAACAGATGTTCGGGATTTTTTCGCGTAGCGCCTGGAGACGTTTCCACGGATCTTCCAGCAGAAACCGCATGGAGACGTCGAACGTCGCGCCGCCCCACATTTCCAGGCTGTAGAGTCCCGGCAGTTCCTTCGCCACGAACTCCGCCACACGCAAAAGGTCAAAGGTTCGAACGCGCGTCGCCATCAGCGATTGATGCGCATCGCGGAACGTCGTATCGGTTAACAACAGCCGCTTCTGCGATTGCGTCCAACGCGCAAATTCATTAGGCCCCAGCTCATCCAATAACTGCTTTGTGCCGCGCGGAATATCCGCTTTTGTCGAACACGGAACGCGTGGTTCGCGAAACTGCGTCGGTATGGTGCGGCCGGCCACTTCGGGATTGCCGTTGACGATGATGTCGGCTAGATAGGTGAGTAGTTTGGTTGCGCGGTCGCGCCGTTCTTCGAACTCAAACAGTTGCGGGGTTTCGTCGAGAAACGAGGTAGTCATCTCGCCCGCTTGAAAGAGCGGATGATTGACCACGTTTTCCAGGAACTGAATATTGGTCTTTATGCCGCGAATGCGGAACTCGCGCAACGCCCTGTCCATGCGCTGGCAAGCTTCTTTGAAGTTATTTCCCCAGGCAGTGACTTTCACTAGCAGCGAGTCGTAATAGGGCAAGATCACCGCGCCGCCGTAAGCGGAAGCGGCGTCCAGGCGAATGCCGAATCCTGCCGGCGAGCGGTAGGTGTGGATCTTGCCGTAATCGGGAATGAAGTTGTTGGCGGGGTCTTCCGTCGTGACGCGGCATTGCAGCGCGGTGCCGTGCAGCGGAATGTTCTGCCTGTTGCGGCAGCGCGATCTCTTCGCCGAACAAGCTGAGCCCCTGCGCCACTTGGATCTGGGTGCGGACGATGTCTACGCCGGTGATCATTTCCGTCACCGTGTGTTCCACCTGCACCCGCGGATTCACCTCAATAAAGAACCACTCGTGTGTTTCGGCATCGACCAGGAACTCCACCGTCCCGGCATTGAAGTAATTCGCCGATCGCGCCAGCGCGACGGCCGCATCTGCTAACTCACGGCGTACCTTTAGCGGTAGTCCAATGGCAGGCGCAATCTCAACCACCTTTTGGTGACGGCGCTGCACCGAGCAATCGCGCTCGTAAAGGTGAAGTATGTTGCCGTGCTTATCGCCAATGATCTGGATCTCGACATGCTTCGCCCGGCGAATGTACCTTTCCAGGAAAACGGCGTTGTTGCCGAATGCGGCGCCCGCCTCCTGGCTAGCCTCGCGCAGTTTCGCCTGAAAATCCTCCGGCGTTTGCACCACGCGCATACCGCGCCCGCCTCCGCCGAAAGCGGCTTTGACGATCAGCGGGAACCCTATGCGGCGCGCAACTTCCTCAGCCTCATCCGACGCCGGATCGATTGGATTCGCTGTTCCGGGCACAGTGGGAATGCCGGCGGAATCAGCAATCTTTCGGGCTGCGGTCTTGTCGCCCAGCATCTCCAGGATTTCCGCGCTTGGACCCACGAAGGTAATCCCGTAGCGTTCGCACGCCCGCGGCAGAGCCGGATTCTCCGACAGAAAACCGTAGCCCGGATGAATAGCGTCTACTTCCTTTTCAGCCGCGAGCGCAACGATTCCATCGACATCTAAATAAGCCTGCACCGGGCCCTTACCTTTTCCGATCAGGTACGCTTCATCGGCCTTAAACCGGTGCAAGCTAAGCCGGTCTTCCTGCGAATAGACGGCGACGGTTCTCAGCCTAAGTTCGTTGGCAGCACGCAAAATGCGAATGGCGATCTCACCGCGGTTAAGGGCCAGCAGTTTTCTCATCGTGGGACGTAACGGTAAAGCGACATTAGCACGGAACATCGGAACAGAGTGATGCGTATTCCGGCTGAGGCAGAACAGGCAAACGAGATGAACCGACTTCCAACGATCGCGTTACTGGTGTCGATGACCGGACTGTGCAGTTGCATAGATATTGGAGGCTTCGGCCGCATTCAGCAGGATTTTCACTACACCTACGCGATGCAGCCTGGCGGCCACTTGGACATGGAAAACCGCAATGGATCCATCTCCATTGTCGGTTGGGATAAAGATACGATTGATGTCTCCGGCACAAAATACGCGCCTGAAAATGGCGATTTGAACGGCATTCACATCAAGGTGGACGTGAGCGGGAATGTCGCCTCCATCATCACCGACATGCCCTCGGGCGGCACCTGGGGGAATTATGGCGCAAATTACACCATCCATCTGCCGCGAAGCACCGCTGCCAACAGAGTGAAAAGCACCAACGGGGCCGTCACCGCCGAGGACATGAATGCAGGCGGATCGCTGGTCAGTACCAATGGGCACATCGCGCTGCGCAGAGACTACGGCAACTTCGACATTCGCACCACAAACGGCGGCATTGATTTCGAAGATTGCAGCGGAGTAGAACGGGCGGAGACTACCAATGGCGGTGTGCAGGGCAATTTGAAGAGCGGCGCGTTCGACGTCCGCTCTACGAACGGGGCGGTCGATCTGACTCTCGGCAAACCTCAGGCGCAGCAAGAGCTCAGGGCGTTCACCACCAACGGCTCCATCCGAATTGCTTTAAATGAGTTCGCAGGCAACGCGATTCACGCCCACACCTCGCATGGAAGCGTCACGCTGCGCCTGCCGCACGATACGAATGCGCAAGTGGATGCGGAGACCAGCCTGTCGCACGTGAACAGTGAACTGCCGGTGGTAAGCGGCGAGAGCAGCAAACACATGCTGCGCGGTCAGCTTGGCAGCGGCGGACCGGTAATTTCGCTTGTTACGTCCACCGGGTCCATTCAGATTGAAGATGGCGGCCACTAAGCGGCCTTAATAGCTGTTCGCTGCCGATTCCGTCCATTCCCTGCGCCGGAGTTGGCCGTTCTGCGAGAATAAAGGTGTTGTACGCCGTCTCTGAGCACTTTGCTCTCTGACTTTCATCTACTTAAAGGACGCTTGCGTCCACCTTCTTTTCTTACCGTGAATAAGTTAGTTGCAGATCTGGCCGTTCCTACGCTTTCCTTGCCATTTGGTCTGGAGTTTGAGGACCTGTATCGACGCGCCGGGTTACTGCGCCTCGACGAAAGATTTCGGCAGGATCTGAATAGCTCTGCCCCCGAGTTACATGAGCGCCTGACTGCCGCTCGGCAAAACCCGGACGCGCTAACGGCTAAGCAGCATTCGGAACTGATCATTGAACTTGCTCCCTACCTGGAGGATTTTCTCGGCGCCGTGTTCGGCATTGAGAAAGAGCTGGGTGAATTGCAGGCGCGGCATTCGGAATTGGCTCCGCTGTTCGCCGTCAAGAGGAAATTTGTTCAACGAAAGGCGCTGACCGGATACACGCCGGAAAAGGCCGGCGAACTGGACGGCTTTGCGCTTGGCGCCGAACTCGAGAGCCTGACGCAGGAGCCGTTAACGGAGCTTAGTTTCGGCAAGCATGTAGCGCGCTGGCTCGAAGATGAGGCAGCGCACGAGCGCCATTTACATATCGCAGCCGAGTACGCGGCATGGGCCACGCTTTCGCCACAAGGCAAGGCGCGCCACGGCCACGGAGTGTTGTTCAAGACCCCGCACAAGCTGGATTATCACCATCTGGTTCCTGTTCAAGAAAATAAAGCGGACGGTTTGATTCGGCTGGAGCTCAGTTCCGATCACTGGCGTCATCGCGAAGGCTTCCAACTGACTGATCCCGGTACCAATCTGACCGGCGCGCTGGATCAGGCTTACTACTGCATCAAGTGCCATAACCAGGCTAAAGATAGTTGCTCAACAGGTCTTAAAGAGAAGAACGGCGCGTTCAAATCCACGGTCTTCGGCGTCACTTTGGCCGGTTGCCCGCTTGACGAAAAAATTTCGGAGATGAATGCCGTCAAGGGCAACGGCAATCCAATCGGCGCGCTGGCGATTGTCACCATCGACAATCCCATGGCCGCCGCTACTGGACACCGTATCTGCAACGACTGCATGAAATCCTGCATTTTCCAGAAGCAGGAACCGGTCGATATCCCGCAAGTGGAAACGCGCAGCTTGAAGGACGTGCTGGAACTGCCGTGGGGCTTCGAAATCTACAGTCTTCTGACGCGTTGGAATCCGCTAAACATCGCTCGGCCCTATCCGCGGGAAGATACCGGCTATAAAGTGCTGGTTGTCGGGCTCGGTCCAGCGGGCTTCACGCTTTCGCATCATTTGATGAATGACGGCCACACCGTAATGGCTGTAGACGGTTTGAAAATAGAGCCGCTTCCGGCAGATATTTCGGGCGTGAATGCCTACGGTGAACGCACTCCGTTCCGCCCGTTGCGCGATGTCACTGAAATTTACGAGCGCCTGGACGAGCGCATCATGGCGGGGTTCGGCGGCGTAGCAGAATACGGCATTACGGTCCGTTGGAACAAGAATTTCCTCAAGATCATCCGGCTGCTGCTGGAGCGCCGCAACGAATTTGCGATGTTCGGCGGCGTGCGCTTTGGTGGAACGCTGACCGCCGATGGGGCCTTCGATCTTGGTTTCGATCACATAGCTTTATGTGCCGGCGCGGGCCGACCGACCGTCATTCCCATGAAGAATGGCTTGGTGCGTGGCGTTCGGCAAGCTTCGGATTTTCTAATGGCTCTGCAGTTGACCGGTGCGGCGAAGTACGAATCGCTCGCGAACCTGCAGATTCGAATGCCTATCGTCGTCATCGGCGGCGGCTTAACTGCCATCGATACCGCAACTGAATCACTGGCTTACTACGTGGTGCAGGTGGAAAAATTCCTGAAGCGCTACGAGTTGTTGGCTGCGGAGATTGGTGAGCGCGACATCCAAGCGAAGTGGACAGCCGAAGAGCGTGAGATCGCCGCGGAGTTCCTGGCGCACGCGCGTGCCATTCGTGAAGAGCGCGCTGCGGCGGCGCACGAAGGCCGTAAACCGCGGCTGATTGAGCTGCTTGATTCCTGGGGCGGCGTGACAATTGCCTACCGCCGAAGATTGATCGATGCGCCTAGCTACACCTTGAATCATGAGGAAGTGGCGAAGGCAATGGAAGAGGGCGTTCGCTTCGCCGAATGCCTGGCGCCGCAGGAAGTGCTGGTAGACGACGTTGGCAGTGCACGGGCGATTCGCTTGGAAAAGCAGGCGCTTGACGCGGGTACAGGAAAGCTGGTCGCAACGGGCGAATACGTCACCCTGCCTGCCAGGTCTTTATTGGTTGCGGCGGGAACGCAGCCGAACACCGTTCTGGCGCGCGAAGACGAATATAACTTTAAGCTCGACGGACGCTATTTCCAAGCCGTAGATGAAGAAGGTAATCCTGTCAAGCCGGAGCGCGTAGCCAAGCCGCTGCACACGAACGTTCTCATCTCCTTGCGTCCCGATGGGCGCGCCATCAGCTTCTTCGGCGACTTGCATCCATCGTTCTCCGGAAACGTGGTGAAGGCGATGGGCAGCGCGAAGCGCGGCTACCCGGTGCTTTCGCGCGTGCTGGCGAAGCGTGCTCCTTCCCACCCGGCGCCCCAGGATCTCATTGGGAAGCTGAACCAGGAACTCCGAGCCGTCGTCGAAGACGTGATACGTCTGACTCCGAACATCGTTGAAATCGTCGTCCATGCACCGATTGCTGCGCGGGCCTTTCAGCCGGGCCAATTTTATCGCTTGCAGAACTACGAATCGCTTTCCGCGAAGACTGACCAGACTGTGTTGGCCATGGAAGGTTTGGCTCTTACCGGCGCCAAGGTTGATCACGAACGCGGTCTGCTTTCCACCATCGTGCTCGAAATGGGCGGATCGTCAGATCTTTGCGCGCTGTTGAAGCCCGGCGACCCCGTCATCCTTATGGGCCCAACGGGGACGCCTACCGAAACGCCGTCGAAAGAGACGGTTCTGCTGGCCGGAGGCGGCCTGGGCAACGCGGTGCTGTTCTCCATCGGTCAGCAATTGCGTGCCGCTAAATCGCGCGTGGTCTATTTCGCCGGATATAAGAAGATTATCGACCGCTACAAAGTGGAAGAGATTGAGAACGCCGCCGACGTAGTCATTTGGGTCTGCGATGAGGCGCCCGGATTTACACCCGGACGCGTGCAGGATAGCGCCTTCGTCGGCAACATCGTAGAAGCGATGACTGCGTACGGCCGAGGCGAGCTGGGCGACCCGGAGATTCCGCTGAGTGCCGTTGACCGGCTGATTGTGATTGGCTCTGACGGCATGATGCGCGCGGTTCAACAGGCCCGGCACTCTGTTTTGCGGCCTTATCTGAAGCCTGATCACCAGGCTATCGGCAGCATCAATTCGCCTATGCAGTGCATGATGAAGGAAATTTGCGCCCAGTGTTTGCAGATGCACAAGGACCCGGTGACGGGCAAAGAAACTGTGGTCTTCTCCTGCTTCAACCAGGACCAACCGCTCGATCACGTCGAATTCGGCAGCTTGCGTTCGCGTCTCTCTCAAAACGGCGCACAGGAAAAACTGACCAAACTCTGGGTGGACCATTGCTTGCGCAGCATCGGCGCGCGTCCGGAATTGGTAACGCAGTAACCAGCGGGAGTAATCTACCTAAGTAGGTGACCTCCATGTCGAAGACTCTATCCAGGCGTTCATTCGGTAAGAAACTCGGTAGTTCCGCGGTTGGCGCAGGCGCATTGGCTACGGCCGCGCTGGAGCCGTTCGCCGGGAAAGCGCAGGCGCAAGGCCGCGCCAACGAAGAGTTCTACCGCTTCCCTGAAGGCTTCAAATGGGGATGCGCTACGGCTGCGTATCAGATTGAAGGCGGCGCTAACGACGGCGGTCGAGGCAAGTCCATCTGGGACACGTTCTCCCACATTCCCGGCAAGACTTTTCAAAACCAAACCGGCGATATCGCGGACGACAGTTACCACCGCTATAAAGAAGACGTTCAGATGCTGAAATCACTGGGCGCGACGATCTATCGCTTCTCTGTCGCTTGGCCGCGCATCTTCCCGCAAGGCAGCGGTCAGCCGAACCAGCAAGGGATTGACTACTATTCCCGCTTGACGGATGAGTTGTTGGCGAATGGAATCGAACCGTTTTGTACCCTGTTTCATTGGGATTTGCCGCAAGTTCTGCAAGATAAGTTCGGCGGCTGGGAGTCACGCGAGACTTCGAAAGCTTTTGGCGAATACGCCGGTTATGTTGCCGGTAAGCTATCGGATCGCATTCATCATTTCTTTACGATGAATGAGTTCTCGTCATTTATCGACCTGGGATACGAAGATGGCAAATTCGCTCCGGGCTTGAAATTACCGACGGGGAGATTGAATCAGGCTCGTCACAACGCCGTATTAGCGCACGGGTTCGCGGTGCGCGCCATACGTGCTGAAGGTAAACCCGGGACCAAGGTCGGTCTGGCGGAAAACCTGGCCATCCCCATTCCGGTAATCGAAGCCGAACCGCACCTCAAGGCCGCCACAGAAGCAACACGCATTCTGAATGCTCAGTACCTGACCGTGATCATGGAGGGTAAGTACCACGAGGTATATCTTCGCGAGCAGGGCGCGAATGCCCCCAAATTTACTCCAGAAGATCTGGCTATCATCGGCAGTCCGCTCGATTTCATCGGCACTAACGTGTACACCCCCACTTACGTGCGGGCGGATGAGAGTGCACCCGGCGGATTTGTCAAAGTGAAGAACCCGTCGTCGTATCCGCACATGGCTTCGCCGTGGCTCGACATAGGTCCCGAGGCCTTGTACTGGGCTCCGCGGCATGTGAGTGAGATCTGGGGCGTCAAGGAGGTCTATATCACGGAGAACGGTTGTTCATCGGCAGATGTTTTGACCGCGGATGGTCACGTTTATGACACCGATCGAGTAATGTTCCTGCGTAATTATTTGACTAAGTTGCATCGCGCCGCATCGGAGGGTTTCCCGGTTCGGGGTTATTTCCTCTGGAGCTTAATGGATAACTACGAATGGGCTGACGGGTATGGCTTGCGGTTCGGCATCTTCTATGTCGATTACGAGACTCAGAAGCGCTATCCAAAGCTAAGTGCGCAGTTCTATAAGGAAGTCATCCGGCGTAATGCGGTTCTTTGACGCAGTTAGTAATTGATGGCAAGCGTTTCGGCCATCATTCCGACCTGGAATCGCGCTGACCTGGTGAGATCCATCCTGACGAATCTGGCAACGCAAAGCCGTAAGCCGGATGAGATCATCCTGATTGACAACGGGAGCACGGACGACACTCAGCTTGTTGCGAAAGAGTTTGGGATTGCGCCGATTGTCTTCCCGGAGAACCGGGGATTTGCCATTGCCGTAAATGAAGGCATCCGGCATGCGGCTGGCGATTGGATTCTGATCCTCAACAATGACGTGGTGCTTGAGACCGACTGGCTGGAACGTTTGATCGCTAGCGCCGAGCGGGAGAACGCGGCCTTCGTTGTAGGAAAGTTACTTCGTCCAAATGGAACAAGCGAAATAGACGGCAGTTGGGACTTGGTTTCGCGTGCTGCTTATGCGTGGCGTTGCGGCTACGGCAAACAAGATGGCATCATCTGGTCTACACCCAGGCGAATTTCATTTGCTCCCATGACGGCCGCCCTGTTTCGACGCGCTGTTTTCGAACAGATCGGAATGTTGGAAACGCGCTTCGAATCGTATTATGAGGATGTTGATTTCGGGGTTCGCTGCGCGTTGGCCGGCCTGGAAGGAATTTACGAGCCACTCGCGGTAGCGCGGCACATGAGTAAGACCACGCTAGGCCGCAGCGCTGCGCGAGTGTACTACCTGACTGGACGTAATCAGATATTTATTCTGGCGAAATACTACTCAAAGCAAACATTGCGCCGATTCGCCTGGCCCATTCTTGCCGGGCAAGTACTGGCTTTGTTCGCCGCTGCGAAACAGCGCAATTTTTTTCCGGCTTTGCGCGGGAAATGGCACGGTCTACGGCGTTCCAAAGAATTCCGGCCGGAAAATGAAAGCGTAGCTGACGCCGTCGAACAGACGTTCCGGAATAGCGAACAGGAAATCTACAAGCTACAACGGCAAGCCGGCTTCGACATCTATTGGCGGCTGTATTTCAGCCTGGTACGACCGGGATGAAAATGCCGCGGGTGTCGGTCACCATCGTGACGTTCAACAGCGCACCTTTTATCGCGAAGTGCCTGCGCTATGTCTTCGAGCAGGACTACCCGGATATCGACGTCATTGTTATCGACAATGCTTCGAGCGATGGAACCGTCGAAGCACTTAGCCAATTCACCGGTCGGATACGGCTGGTCTGCAATCGGGAGAACGTCGGTTTTGCGGCAGGACAGAATCAGGCAATTGCGTTGTCAAGCGGCGAATGGGTGCTGACTCTGAATCCCGATGTTCGTCTTACTCCTGATTTCATCGGCAAAGCCGTCGCCGCAGGGGAGTGTGACGACGCGGTAGGCAGTGTATCTGGCAAGCTGCTCCGAATGGCGCCGGATTTTGACATTCCAGGCACGAACGTGCTGGATTCAACCGGCATCTATTTCACACCGGCATTGCGGCATTTCGATCGTGGCAGCGGCGAACCGGATACCGGCGCTCATGCCGATTTCGAGTACGTGTTTGGGGTTACCGGCGCTGCTGCTTTATATCGGCGTACTTTGATTGAGGACGTCTCGGTGGCCGGCGAATTTTTCGATGCTGATTTCTTCGCCTACAGAGAAGATGCTGACTTGGCGTGGCGCGCGCAATTACTCGGCTGGAAATGTCTCTACGCGCCGGACGTGATTGCCTACCATGTGCGGCAGGTGCTGCCATCGAACCGCGCGTCTTTGTCAGCCGCCATCAACATGCATTCCGTCAAGAACCGCTTCCTGATGCGGATCAAAAACATCACTGCCGATTTATACCTTCGGCACTTACTTGCCATTACATTCCGCGACTTACTCGTATTCGGCGCATGCTTGCTGCGCGAGCAGAGCTCGTTGCGCGCTTTTCCGCTACTTATTCGAAGCTACTCAAACATGCTTCAGAAACGCCGCGATATCATCCGCCGGCGTCGCGTCGATTCGACGTATATATCCGCGTGGTTTTCTGATCGGCCCGTGAGTTTCCCGGCAGTGACAATACAGCAAAGGATGGCCGCTTCGGCGCTGACGCCGCGCTAATGCGGATCGCTCTGCTCGGCACGCGCGGCATACCAGCCAGTTACGGCGGCTTCGAGACTTTCGCTGAAGAACTGTCACCGCGATTGGCTGAACGCGGCCATCAGGTGACCGTCTACTGCCGCGAAAAACATCCAAACCCTTTCTACTGTGGCGTTCGCCTCCGTTATTTGCCGACGATTCGTCATAAGTACTTCGACACCATCACGCACACCGGGGTATCGACGGTGGACTTGCTCCTTCACCGCTTCGATGTGGTTCTCTACTGCAACGCGGCCAATGCGATATTCACTATCTTTCCGCGTCTAATCGGCATGCCGACGGCGCTGAACGTAGATGGCCTGGAGCGGCACCGCAAGAAATGGAACCGGATAGCCAAGAGCTGGTATCTGCTCTCCGAGTGGCTGGCAACATGGTGCTGTTCGACGGTGGTGACAGATGCCGAGCGCATTCGTGAGTATTACCTGCAGCGTTATGAGAAAGATTCCATGTTCATTCCCTATGGCGCAGACGTGGGCAAACTTCCGGGAACGGAAGCCGTGCGCGCTCTCGGGCTTGAACCCGGCCGCTACGTTTTATATGTGAGCCGCTTCGAACCCGAGAACAATGCACTTCTGGTTCGGCAAGCTTTCGAACGGGTGCAAACCGATTTCAAGCTAGCTCTCGTCGGGGACGCGCCGTATGCCGACTCGTACATCGACGAAATAAGACAAACGAACGACCCACGTGTTGTAATTCCGGGCTCGATTTATGGCGCCGCTTATCACGAACTGCAATCTCATTCCGCTGTCTACGTGCAAGCTACGGAAGTAGGCGGCACGCACCCGGCACTGATTGAAGCCATGGGTCGAGGCGCTTTAGTCCTGTACCTGCAAACTGCTGAAAGCGACGAAGTGACAGCTGGAACCGGCGTTTCGTTCACAGACGATTTGGTCGAAAAGCTGCAATGGGCTGTGGACCTGTCTAAGGAAGAGCGCGCCGAATGGGGCGCGCGCGCCATGCAACGCGTTGAGACCCATTACAGCTGGACCGCGGTGACAGATCAATACGAAGAGCTGTTTCGGAAACTAGTCGAAGAGACATGAACGAAGCCGTAAAGCACAACATGCCCTATCGCTCGTGGGTGGAAATCTCGCGCGCTCAGATTGCGGCAAATTTCAACGCCATTCGCAACGTGGTCGGCCAAGGCGTCGAGGTGATGCCCGTGGTGAAAGCGGACGCATACCGGCACGGGGCTGTAGAAGTCTCGCGAACCTTAGTAAGTGAAGGCGCGCGCTGGTTGGCGGTCAGCAACACGGAGGAAGGCATTGCATTGCGCGACTGCGAAATTGCCGCGCGAATTCTGGTCATGGCCGATTGCCTGCCCTTTACTCGCGAAGCGATGCTGGAGCACGATCTTACACCAGTGGTTCATTCGCTCGAAGGACTGCGCGAGTTAAATGAACTGGCGGGCTCACGAGCGAAGCGCTGCCGCTATCACCTGAAGATCGACACCGGTATGGGGCGGCTCGGCGTGCGGTCGTTTGAAGTGGCTGCGATCGGGGAAGCTATTCTCGCCGCCAAGAACATAGACCTCGAAGGGTTGATGAGCCATTTCGCTTCCGCGGGCAACTATCAAAGCACGCAGACAGACGAGCAAATTGCCGCGTTCGACCTGCTCCTCTCCGGTCTGAATCGCGCGCAAATCTTCCCTTCCTTGGTCCACCTCTCAAGCACGATCCCCGTTGCGTATGGCCGAAAGCAAGCCTGGCGCGGCATGATCCGGCCCGGGCATGCCATCTACGGCTATGTTTCGCCTGCGCGCGGTCACGCGCCGGCCCGCGTTCTGCAAGTAAAGCCAGCTCTTAGTTGGCGCGCCAGCGTTCTGGAGGTAAAAGACCTCCCGGCTGGTTCACTCATCGGATACGGCGGTATTTTTCGCGCACCCCGGCCGACGCGCATCGCGGTGCTCGCAGCCGGTTACGCGGACGGCATACCGCACCGGCTCTCAAACCGCGGCAGCGTCATTGTAAATGGCAAGCTTGCCCCGATTCTGGGCGCCGTTTCGATGGATCTCACTTCCATAGACGTCACGGACTGCCCGCCTGTTCAGATCGGCGATGCTGTTACATTGCTCGGATCGGAAGGAAACGCGAGTATCGATGCGCAGCAAATCGCGCGTTGGGCAGGAACCATTTCTTATAGCGTTCTTTGCGGCATCCACGCCCGAGTGAAGCGCCTATACGTCTAAACATTCGGGTGCACTTTGGGTGCTAAAGTCAAATTGAGCCTTATTTATTCGGAACATTTGCCAGGATAGGTCCGTCTGGCAATGGGCGGGGAGATTGCGCCAGTTTGAAGAAAAAGTGGAGAATCCTGTTACTCGTCGGCATTTTTGTGCTGATTGCGGGCGGCGTAGCGGCGAGCATTAAGATCAGCGAGCGCGGTGTCGTCACCGTTCAGACGGGCAAAGTACTTCCAGTGGATCTCACTTCGTTGGTTACTGCATCGGGAGAGATCAAGCCGCGCAACTACATCAATATCGGCGCTGCACAAGGACCGGCACCGATTACGGCGATCTACGTCAAGGAAGGCGATCACGTCAAAAAAGGCCAGGTGCTCGCAACGCTCGAAAACATTCAGCCCATGGCGGATTTGCGAGCGCAACAGGCGAACTTGAGCTCGGCACTGGCTGATTCGGCCGCAAGTGAGGCAGCGGTCAAGTCGAGTGATGACAATGTGGCCGTTGCAAAGGCGCAAGTGGATCACGACCGCGCCGACCTTGAGCATATGAAGGTCGACCTTGCGCGCAGCAAAGAGCTGTTCGATGACAAGCTGATCGCGCCGCAGGATTATGAGGCCAAGAAGGCGCTCTACGATCTGTCTGTTGCGACTCTAGACGCGACTCAGAGACGTGTTTCGCAGGCAATTTCGCAGCGGGCGCAGACTGCCGCGCAATTAGCTTCCGCACAGAAAAAAGTGGCCCAGGCGCAGGCGCAAGTTTCCCGCTTCGAAAACGTGCTGGCGCAGTTTCAAGCCGTTGCGCCACTCGATGGCGTAGTGACGAACTTGCCGGTTCGAGTGGGTGAAACGGTTGTGCCGGGCATTCAAAGTTCTTCCTCGTCCACCATCATGACTATCGCGGACATGTCGGTCATTACTGCTGAAGTGAATGTCGATGAAACGGATATCGTAAGCGTCAAGCTGGATCAGTCGGCCGACGTGACGATCGATGCCATTCCGGATCGTACGTTCAAAGGTAAGGTCATTCAAGTGGGCGACACGGCCATTGTGCGGTCCACCGGCGTAGCTGCTTCGCAAAGTACGACATCCAGTCAGGAAGCCAAAGATTTCAAAGTGGTGATCGCGTTGGATATTCCGGAGACGCTGGTGCGCCCCGGCCTTTCCTGCACGGCCAAGATCACGACCGCGACGCGATCGCATGTGCTCGCGATCCCGATTCAAGCGTTGACCATTCGCCAACGCGGGCAGTTGCAACCTCTGAACGCGCGCCGTCAACAAACCAATACCGATCCGGCAGCGGTTAAAGCCGCCAAGCAAGAACTGCAAGGGGTCTTCGTTGTGAACGCCGGCAAGGCGGAGTTCCGGCAAGTCACGACCGGGATTACCGGGGCCACCGATATTGAAGTGCTTAGCGGACTGAAGGACGGAGACCAGATCGTGACTGGGAGTTATGAAGTGATTCGCACTCTTCGGAACGAAGCGAAAGTGAAGATCGATAACAAAGCGCCGGTCATCCAGACAACTGGCACAAGCTCATAGCGCGGCCGGCTGAGAATGGCAATCGCAGCGTCAACCATACAGGAACTCAGCGCGCAGGAGCGGCAGCAGCGCGGCGCTGATCTCCAGCGCGAAGGGATAGTCATTCGCACTTACGATCTCTGGAAGACCTATATCATGGGCGACCAGGAGATACACGCGGTATCGGGCGTCGACATCGAAATCAAGCGCGGCGAGTATGTAGCCATCATGGGGCCTTCGGGCTCGGGCAAGTCCACGTTGATGAACCTGATCGGCTGCCTGGATACGCCAACCAAAGGTTTGTACTACCTGAATGGCAAACTCGCCAGCGACATGGAAGACGATGAACTGGCGCGAATCAGAAACAAGGAAATTGGATTCGTTTTCCAGACATTCAATCTATTGGCGCGCGCCTCAGCGCTCCACAATGTAGAACTGCCGCTCATCTACGCTGGTGTTTCGTCCAAGGAGAGAGTGGAACGGGCCCGCCAGACCCTGGGCGCAGTTGATCTGGAAGCCCGTATGCACCACAAACCCAATGAGCTATCCGGCGGCCAGAGACAACGCGTCGCCATTGCTCGTGCGCTGGTTAACAAACCTTCGATCTTGCTCGCTGACGAACCGACCGGCGCTTTAGATACCAACACCGGGAATGAGATTATGGCCCTCTTCGAACGTCTATATGAAGAGGGCAATACGATAGTACTTGTGACTCATGAACCTGACATCGCCTCACACGCCCACCGAATCATTCATATCCGTGACGGAAAGGTAGAACTAGACGAAGCAGTATCCCACTAGTTCCCGGTTGTGAGATGCGGTCTGATTTAAACGGTATAAATCATTCATTGTCAGATGGTGATGGGGGCAGTGCTACCCGCCCCGCACCTACTCAGCATGCCGCGCCGACGGCTTGTTTTCCTCGGATTTTGATGGCGGAAGACAACGCTATCAATCAGCGGGTTGGACTCCTGATTCTTCAGCGCGCCGGGTTCGTTATTGACGTTGTTCGTGACGGGCAGGAAGCGCTGCAGGCGCAGAAACAAAATCCGTACGACCTGATCCTGATGGATTGCCAAATGCCTGTCATGGATGGGCTGGAAGCGTGCCGGCAGATCCGCTTGCTTTCGGACCGGCAACCGATCATCGTTGCGGTGACGGCGAACGCTTTGGTGGGCGAGCGCGAACGTTGCCTGAATGCCGGGATGGACGACTATCTGTCCAAGCCATTCCAGGCCGAGCAACTCATCAGCGTCGTTCAGAAGTGGGTGGGAACAAAAGCCAAGTCAGCGACGCCAGACTAGTAGCAGCGCGAACATCAAGATCCAAAGAAAATCGAGGTAGTGCCAGAAGATGGCAACGCCGTTAGCGACTACGCGCGTCTTCATCTGGTACTTAGGCCCGCCTGCGGGCAGACGCGTGCGCGCCAGCAGATAAATCAACCCGCCAAGCCCTAACAGAATATGCAGGCCGTGCAGGCCGCTGAATAGAAAAATAAACCAGGAGTGCGGATTGCGCGCGAGCACGACGCCCGAACGCAAGATCTGAAACCAGGCGGTTACCTGGCCAATCAGGAACAGCGCTCCTAAGCCGGTTGCGATTGCCGCAAGCTTAAAAAACTGAGCTTGCTCCCGGATTGCCAATTTGCGGCGGGCTTGTTCGAGAAAGGCGCTGCTGGCCAGAAGAATCGCCGTTGTGATCCAGAGTAGCGCCGGCAGATGCAGGTGTCCCCAGAACTGCGGCGCTTCGGACCTGATGATGAACACGGCGATCATGGCGCCGAACGTCATAGTGACCGTGGCGAGCACGACAATGACGGTTACGTTGGTTAACGAGTTCAGCTCACGCTCACGCGCGGTCGGTTCGACAGAAGATTGCACCTATTACTATGATGCCGCCACGCGGTTCTGTGCTGTAATGGGCGACATGCGATTGCAGTTCTTTGCCCTGGTGTCTGTGTTGTGCGTTACGCAAGCTGTGCAAGCCTCGTCGGACGCCCGTCTACAAGGCGGGTTCCGCAGCGCGCCTGAAAATGGCTGGACTTTTGTTCATCTGCAAGGCGACCCGGGCGCGGTCGGGTACCAGCATGGCTATTTGCTTTCGGCTGAAATTGAAGATGCCAAGAAGGCCATTGCGCTGAGTACTACGCACGACGTCAAGCACACTTGGGCGGAACTACGAGAGGTGGCTCAACAGTACTTTCGTTCCCAAATTGCCGCCAGAGTATCTCGAAGAGCTGCAAGGAATGCAGCAAGGCTTGGCTGCGAAGGGTTCGAAGATCGACTTGCTCGATCTGGTGACCATGAACGGCTTCATGGAGTTCACCTACTATTACGACGACATGCGGCGCAAGGACGTGAAAGGCGGCGCAGTGACGCCGAGTCATCCACCGGAGCATTGCAGCGCGTTCGTGGCAACGGGCAGCTACACGAAAGACGGACGAATCGTCATTGGGCATAACAATTGGACAGATTATTTGACCGCCAGTCGCTGGGACATCATCTTCGACGTCGTGCCGACGCGCGGTCATCATCTGATCATGGATGGCATGCCGGGATTGATTCATAGCGCAGATGACTTCGGCATCAACGACGCCGGAATCGTCATCACCGAAACGACAATCGGCAAATTTCACGGGTTCGACAAAACACAAGTACCGGAATTTGTGCGTGCGCGGAAGGCGATGCAGTATTCCGAGTCGATCGATGATTTTGCCCGCATCATGGAAGACGGAAATAACGGCGGCTACGCGAACACGTGGCTGATCGGCGATCGCAAGAACAACGAGATTGGACGGCTTGAGCTAGGCCTGAAGACGATCACGCTGGAGCGTACGAAAGACGGATATTTCGTTGGTTCCAACTTTCCGATCAATCCACGCCTGATCTCGGAAGAGACGGATTATCCCTCGAACCCCGACGAGCCGAACTCAGTGCGTCATCGCCGCTGGGATCAACTGATGGCGGAGAACAAAGGCCAGATCGACGTCGACATGGGGAAGAAGTTCGAGACAGATCACTACGACATCATCGAGAAGCAGATTGATCCGAATGAGCGAACTATTTGCGGGCACATTGATCGCTCACCACGCGGTATGCCGGGTTGGTTTGGTCCGCATGGGCCGGCCGGCGTGGCGGAAGTGAAGGTGGCAGATAGCGCGATGTGCGAAAAGATGACGTTTGTCGCCGGCATGGGGCATCCGTGCGGGGTGGAGTTCCACGCGACCGAGTTTCTGAA
Source organism: Terriglobia bacterium (assembly GCA_963758445.1). Classification (GTDB taxonomy): domain Bacteria; phylum Acidobacteriota; class Terriglobia; order Bryobacterales; family Bryobacteraceae; genus Bog-105. Next base: position 189,192 of record CAVWVR010000012.1, on the reverse strand, counting down.
AGGCCACAAAGAGTATGCGTGGCAGGAAGGGACGCTTCAGGACCTGAAAGCGAACAAGTGGACCGTGTTCTGCCCACGAACGTCGCAGGAGACGGCTGTTTCGGCTGGTTCGTCGATGCGCTAGGCTCGCGCCGACGAGCCGCCCCGCTCCACTGCATCAATACGAGCTTGCGCCTGTTGGACAGCTCGCAGGGCAGACTCGGCTGCGGCTGAATCTTTGGCCTCTTGCAGAGCTCGATTTCCTTCTTCGAGCTGCTGGCGGGCTTTGTCGACCTGGATTTCGTTCGCTGCTTCCGCCTGATCGGCCAAGACGCGAACGTGGTTGTCGGAGACTTCGACGAAGCCGCCCGCGATGGCGAGAACGTGCGGACCGCCGCCGCCTTCGTATGTCAGAACGCCCGGCATGAGCGCGCTCATCAGCGGAGCATGGCCGGCCAGGATGCCCATGTAGCCATTCGCTCCGGGCACTTGCGCTTCCGTGACCTGCTCATCGACCAGAAGGCGCTCCGGAGTGGCGACTTCGAGTTGAAAGGTATCGGCCATGGCGGACGAATCAGCCCTTCATCTTTTCGGCAGCTTCGAGTACATCTTCAATGCTGCCCTGCATGTAGAAAGCCTGCTCAGGTAGGCTGTCGTGCTTGCCGTCAACCACTTCTTTGAAGCTGCGGATGGTGTCTTCGAGCTTGACGTACTTGCCGGGCCGCCCGGTGAACTGCTCTGCGACGTGGAACGGCTGGGAGAGAAAGCGCTGAATACGGCGGGCGCGGGCTACCACCGCCTTGTCTTCGTCGCTCAATTCGTCGATGCCGAGAATGGCGATGATGTCCTGCAAATCCTTGTAGCGCTGCAACGTTTGCTTGACGCGTTGAGCAACTTCATAATGCTCTTCGCCAACAATGTTGGGATCGAGAATGCGCGAAGTAGAAGAGAGCGGATCGACTGCCGGATAGATGCCCAACTCCGAGATGGCGCGGGAGAGCTGGGTTGTCGCATCCAGGTGAGCAAAGGTGGTTGCAGGCGCTGGATCGGTGTAGTCGTCGGCGGGTACGTAAATGGCCTGCACGGAGGTGATGGAACCGCGCTTGGTAGAAGTGATGCGCTCCTGCAGATCACCCATTTCAGTGGCTAGATTGGGTTGATAGCCGACAGCCGAAGGCATACGGCCGAGCAGCGCCGACACTTCCGAACCAGCCTGGGTGAAGCGGAAAATATTGTCGATGAAGAGCAGGACGTCCTGGCCTTCTTCATCGCGGAAGTATTCGGCGACGGTGAGGCCAGTCAGACCGACGCGCAAACGTGCGCCGGGCGGCTCGGTCATCTGACCATAGACCAGCGCCACTTTCGATTTTTGCCAATCGTGCGGATCGACGATGCCGGATTCCTGCATCTCAAGCCACAGGTCGTTGCCTTCGCGGGTGCGTTCGCCCACGCCCGTGAACACCGACACACCGCCGTGTTTCATAGCGATGTTGTTGATCAATTCCTGAATGATGACGGTTTTGCCGACACCGGCGCCGCCGAACAAACCGATCTTTCCACCGCGCAGGTAGGGTTCGAGCAGATCGACAACTTTGATGCCGGTCTCGAACATTTCGAGTTGCGTCGATTGTTCGTCGAATAGAGGAGCCTGCCGATGGATGGGCATTTGCTTCTCTGTCTCGACGGGGCCCATGTTGTCGACCGGCTGACCCAAAACATTCAGCACGCGGCCGAGCGTCTGCTTACCAACCGGGATGGTGATCGGCACGCCCAGATCATAGGCCTTCATGCCGCGAACTAGACCATCGGTGGGTTCCATGGCGATAGTTCGGACGCGGCCTTCACCGATGTGTTGAGCGACTTCGGCAGTGATGTCGATTTTTATAGGAACATCGAAGCCTTCGCTGGTGACGCGAATGGCGTTGTAGATTTGGGGGACGTGTCCTTCCGCAAATTGAATTTCGATTGTCGGGCCGGCGACCTGGACGACGTGGCCTTCGGTTGCTGCTGCTGTTGGCATAAGGAAAAAAGCTCCTACCCCTCACTTGCGTTCGGGGCTCTGTATCAAAGTGCGGCTGCGCCGCTCACAATTTCTATAATTTCGCGCGTAATGGATGCCTGACGCACGCGATTCATGTTCAGCGTCAAAGTTTGAATGACGTCGCCCGCGTTCGAGCTCGCGGTATCCATAGCGGTCATGCGCGCCGCGTGTTCGGCTGAATTCGACTCCAGCATGGCGCGGTAAATTTCCATTTCGATGTAGCGCGGCAGCAAGCTTCGCAAGAGTTCTTCGAGCGGTTGCTCGAAGATGTAGTCGAGAGTTTGCGGGTCCGCTCCCTTGCGGTCGCGGCTCGGTTCATCGCGGCTCGGTTCGTCCTCTGACTTGGCATTTCGACGGGGAGAATTTTGGCGAGAACCAGATTCGGCGACATCACGTTCTTGAATTCATTGCGAGCCAGATAGACTGCGTCAATTTCCGAGTTCCGGTACTGGTCGATCAGCTTGTCGCCGATCTCGCGGGCAAGTTCGAAAGTCGGGCGTTCTATAACACCGATGTGATCGCCGGTGAGCTTGTGATCACGCTTGCGGTAATAATCGCGCGCTTTCCGGCCGATGACTTCCAGTTGAAGCTCGGCGCCGCGGTGCTCGTCCATGAAGCGCTGCACCATGCGAAAGAGATTGGCGTTGAAGGCTCCGGCCAGACCGCGATCGCTGCTGACCACGATGAGTTGAATGCGCTTCTCTTCCCGAGCTTGCAGAAGTGGCAGGTCCGCCACGCTTTCATCATTCTGGGCAGCGGCGGCCAGATTCGCGAGTACACGCGACATCATGTTGGCGTACGGCCGCGACGCCAGGGCGCGTTCCTGGGCACGCCGCAGCTTGGCAGCCGAGACCATCTTCATGGCCTTGGTGATCTGCTGGGTATTCTTAACGCTGCGGATGCGGCGGCGAATGTCGATTAAGCTCGGCATCAGCCTTTACTTTGCAAGTCGCGTGCAGCTCCTGCCGCTTCCGCGGGCTGATCGACTTTCTGAGCCGGTGCACCAGGGCGACTGCCGTTGTTATCGGCTTTCGCGGGTTGCGGTGGCTTTTTGTCTTTAGCGCGTTTCTGGAAATCCTGTTTGAACTGGTTGAGGGCGTCCGTCAGGTTTTTCTTCAGCTCGTCGTCGAGCTGCTTCTTGTCCCGGATGCCGGCCAGCACTTCCGGCTTGCTGTTATCGAGAAAATCGTACAGATCGTGCTCGAAACGGCGGACGTCTTCGACCGCGATGTCGTCCAGAACGCCAGTGCTTCCGGCGAAGATGATGGCTACCTGTTTTTCGACGGGGATGGGCGAATAGGGGCCTTGCTTCAGAACCTCGACCCAGCGCTTTCCGCGGTTGAGCTGATTTTGCGAAGTCTTGTCCAGATCAGATCCGAACTGCGCGAATGCGGCCAGTTCGCGATACTGTGCCAGGTCGAGCCGCAAAGTTCCGGCAACCGAACGCATAGCTTTGATCTGCGCGCTGCCGCCGACGCGGCTGACGGAAAGGCCGACGTTGATGGCCGGGCGAACGTTGGAATTGAACAGATCGCTTTCTAGATAGATCTGGCCGTCGGTGATGGAAATCACGTTGGTGGGAATGTAGGCGGAGACGTCGCCCGCCTGTGTTTCGATGAACGGCAGCGCGGTCAGTGATCCGCCGCCCTTTTCATCGGAGAGCTTGGCGGCGCGCTCGAGCAGACGGCTGTGGAGATAGAACACGTCGCCAGGATAGGCTTCGCGGCCGGGCGGACGGCGCAACAGCAAAGAGATTTCGCGATACGCCGCAGCGTGTTTTGAAAGATCGTCGTAAATGCAAAGCGCGTGACGCTTCGAATCGCGGAAGTATTCGCCGATGGTGCAGCCGGCGTAGGGCGCGATGTACTGCATGGGCGCCGGATCAGAGGCGGTTGCGGCAACCACGATGGTGTATTCCATTGCGCCGTGCTCTTCGAGCATGCGCACGACTTGCGCGACAGTGGAGCGTTTCTGCCCGATGGCGACGTAGATGCAGATAACATCCTGGCCGCGCTGGTTGATGATGGTGTCGAGCGCGACGGTAGTCTTTCCGGTTTGGCGATCGCCGATGATCAATTCGCGCTGGCCGCGACCGATGGGCACCATGGCGTCAATTGCCTTGATACCGGTTTGCAGCGGCTGTTTAACGGGTTGGCGGTCGATGACGCCTGGAGCCAAGCGCTCCAGCGCACTGAATTCATGGGTATCGATGGCGCCTTTGCCGTCGATGGGTTCGCCAAGCGAGTTGACTACACGGCCGACCATGGCATCGCCGACCGGGATCGACATGATGCGTCCGGTCCGGCGCACCTGATCGCCCTCTTTGACGGCGCCGTAATTGCCCAACAACACCACGCCGACCTGGTCTTCCTCCAGGTTGAGCGCGATGCCTACGGTTTCGGGGCCGAACTCCACCAACTCACCGGCCATGACGTTTTCAAGACCGTAAAGACGGGCGATACCGTCACCTACGCTGATAACGGATCCGGTTTCCGCGACGTTCTCGACGGCATCGAAGTTTTCGATTTCCGACTGGAGTACGCGCGAGATTTCATCTGCTCTGATTTGAGCCATAACTATTCCTCTAAAAAAACTACTGGTGACTTGCTACCAGACGGTAGCGCATCTGCTCCAAACTGCCGCGCAGAGATGCGTCATACTCTTTCGAGGCAACGCGCGCTCGGACCCCTGCTAGCAGACTTGGGTCAACTGCATAATGCGCTCGAATAAACTTTCCCAATTTCGTTCCAAGAGCACGTTCGACCTCTTGTTTTTCCTGAGCACTCAATTCCTTCGCAGTGGTGATTTCGGCGGGAACCCATCCGAGCCGCTCGTCCACAACCGCTTCGAAATCGCGCCGGATGGCCGAAAGATCGGAGGTCCGGCGATGAGACACAATAACCAGCAAGAAATTCTTGATTAAGCGATGAAGGCCGAGATCATCGGCCAAGCGGCCAACAACCGCTTCCTTGCGCGGCCGCGATACGGCCGGCGAAAGCAACGCCCGCTCCAGACTTTTCGACTCAGAAAACATGGACTCCACCGTGCCGAACTGCTGCACAGCATCCTCCGGCTTCAAACCGGAGTTCGGCTTGAAAACAGCGTCGGCGAGAGCGTTAGCGTAGTGAGTTGCGATGGCGCCGTTCACTAGTTGGTTCCCCGCTCGACCAGGTGAATGAAGTTCTGGAACAGGTTATCGGGCTCGCCTGCCGCAAAGCGATCGCGCAGCCGCTGTTCCGCCGCATCGAGGGCCAGCTTAGCCGCGTGTCGACGCAGTTTCTGCGCCGCTTCCAGCCGGAGCGCTTCCACCTCATTCGAGACATTGAGATGGATGTGGTCGATGTCGGAATCGGCATCGTGCCGGAGACGTTCGTGCTCGCGATCCCACTCTATGCGCGCCTGTTCTTTCATCCTCTTTACTTCTTCAGCCAGCGAGGCCATCTTGCGATCCACTTCGGAGTAGCGGTAATCGGCATCCAGCTTTAAGCCGGTGGCATCCTTAATGGCCTTTTGAATATCGGCCGAGCGCGCGTTAAAAAAACGCGGCGCATACTTCCACAAAGCCCAGCCGAGCAGGATAGCGAAGATCGCGGTGTTGATGATCTTCCACTTTGTGACAGCGTCGAGCACGGCGGTTTCCTGCGGCGTTTCCTGCGCGCAGAGCTGCAGCGCGGTAGCGAGCAGAATGGTGCCGATGGTGGCGAGACGCCGGACGCACATATTATGCGGCTCTCCGCTTCAGCAACGAATTGACGATTCGCTCGCTCAACGCGTCGACGGTGGCGGCAAGATCGGCTTCGGCTTTCTGAACTTCGGCGGCTATCTGGTGACGAGCCTCTTCGATCTGACCATCCGCTTCCGTGCGAGCTTCGGCGAGGCGCCGGGTCTGCTCATCGATCCACTGCTGGCGCAATTTTTCGTGCTCCTGATGGATCTCGGCACGCGCGAGTTGCAGAGCTTGCTCGAACTCCGATGTTTTCTTGTCGGCGGCTTCCATGGCACGCTGCGCGAGCTCACGAACACCCTCGGTCTGCTTGCGGCGCTCCTCGAGGATCTGCGCCATTGGCTTGAAGAAAACCTTCTGCAGATAGACTGCGAGTACAACGAAAAATAAGGCCGTGGGAATGGCCTTGATCAGGAGGTCAGCTAGGGCGTGTAAAGTCGCGTCCATCGGTTCGTTTCTAACTGGGAAAAGGAATGCGTGCAGGCTCGAAAGCGCCTGAGCGCACTACGAGTGACGGATTTCCCTACTCGTTTTACGCTAACATACGTTCATCTTTGGAATTGGTTGTTGGGGCGTCAGGCGGCCTTTGTTTGAGCCTGAAAAGCGGCGCTCGCTTGCGGTCGCGGCTCAGTTCCGGGGGTTGTGGACTGTTCGGCGGCGAAAACTTCGGTGGCTAGCTTACGATTCTTCAGGTGTTGGTGTTCGATGCGGGCTTTGACGAGCTCGGTTTTCTGTTCTTGCGAAACAAAGCCAATTTCCGCTTTTTTCGTTTCCGACTGTAGCTTGCGGAGTTCGCCGGCGTAGCGCTGGTAGGCACGGTCGTGGTTGCTTTGATAGCGCATGTAAAGTTCGAGCTTTTTGCTGGTTTGGCCGATGACGGCTTCGTCAATTTCGATTGCGAGGATGTCGATGCACTCGTCCTGCAGGTCGAGCGCGATGCGCGAGCGCCAGAGCGATTCGGTCATGCGTTCCACCAACTCTAATTCGGCGATTGTCTGGGCATTGTGGTCATCGACAAGGCTCTTGTACTTCTCTACGAAGCGCTGATGGTCTTTGTCGGAACGGAAAACGAAGCTGCCTGTCAGGCCATGCTTGGTTGCGTTCTGCGAAACGGCTTCTTTGCCGGCGGGTGAGGATGCCCCGGTTGAGAGCTTTGCGTTCTCCCGGTTGGCTTCGATTTGTTTGTCAGTCGCCATAAAAAACTCCTTCGAAATGGAAAACGCCGGAAGAGCTGCGCTATGACAGGCGCGCTCGACCGGCGTTTGAAAGTGAATCTATCTCTATATTCAGTATGACATGCCGTTGCAAGCTTTTCCCGGTAAGTGGTTGATTCTGAAGAGACTATAGGTTGTGACCGGGTTTGGGGGATGGGGCGGATTTTGCCTGGGGAGGGAAAAAGAGTCGCCGATCGGGATGGTGAGCGTTCGTTCTGGGCTCACTTCGTTCGCTTGCTCGGAATCGAGCTTGTCAGTGCATCGGCTTTGTTCGGCGTCCCGGGTTCAGGCGAGATTAAGCGGCGAGCTCCGCGATGGCGACATGGTAGTGTTGCCGGGCGAGATTGAGAATCGCGTCCGCCTGTTCGGGAAGATAATTTCGCAGCCACAAAATCTTTGCTTCGGCTTTCGGTAATACTGCCCATGCCGGCGGGGAAGCCCGCTCCATGCGCGATCTCAGCTGGTCGGCTTTCAGGCCGAGGTGCTCGTCCAGGGCGCGATTGAGAGAACTGTCAAGCGCTTCATCGGTGCCGGTCGGTATGAGATGGGTGTGATCGCAAAAGACCGATTCGACGCCGGTGACTTGAAAGGCGCGGGAGAAGATATCGATGGGGTATGAGCAGTAGAGAGTAAATCCGCCGCCGTGCAGAAGCCGATTCCAAAACTCCTCGAGTTGAATGGCGGCGCTGTATTTGCCGGCGCTCCACAGAACTCCGACCATTTCGCCATCAGAGAGTTGATTCGGCATCGAGTAGCACAAAGCGGGACTCGGCGATAGCGGCTTCGGGATCGGCGCCAAGATTTTGTAATTGCAGCAGGAACGCGTCCCGGTGCTGCGGGGTGGCGATTACGAGCGCACTCTCCTGACCTTAAACCCTTCCACTATAGCTTGGCCGCGGATGAACCCAGATGAACGCAGATTCGTTAAAACAAATTCCAGAGGAACTGGTTGTAGACCTCGTGATGGTACTGGACTTCGGGCGCTTTGACGAAGGTACCGAGCGAGCGGGGGCAGCGATCGGCCGCAGTTTGCTTTAAATCGGCGTAGCGGCCCTTGACGTCTTCGCCGAGGAGCTTGGTTGTCCAGGCGGACTCGCGGAAATTGGCGAGGGCGTCGTAGATGTTATCGGGCAGGTAGCGGCTGGCGGAGCGCAAATTGTCGATTGTGCTGATGTCGCCTTCGATACCGGTTCGGAAGACCGAGAGGAGAACGATGTATGGGTTCGCGTCCGGAGCGACGGAGCGGACTTCCACGCGGGCGCTGCGAGCGTTGCCCAGCGGCACGCGCACCATAGAACCGCGGTCGACAGCGGAAGCCTTAATCTGGTTAGGCGCTTCAAAGTGCGGATCGAGGCGGCGATAGGCGTTTACGCTGGCGTTCAGCAGCAGGCAAATATCGTTGCCGTGCGTCAGGATGCGATCGATAAATTTCCAGCCGCAGTCGCTGAGCTTCTCTTCGCCGTTGGGATCCCAAAACATGTTTGTGCCGTTGCGGCTGATGGAGACATTGGTATGCATGCCATTGCCGTTCACGCCGACGACGGGTTTGGGCAGGAAACAGGCAGTGTGGCCGAGTTTGGTTGCCACCTGGCGGCAGATCAGCTTATAGAGCTGAATCTGATCGGCGGCGGTGACGACGTCCGCATAGCTGTAGTTGATTTCAAATTGCGAAGGCGCGACTTCCGGATGGTCCTTTTCATTCTCAAAACCCATAGCGCGCTGGACTTCCGCGGTCCGGTCGATGAACAGGCGTAGGGGATCTCCGGGCAGGGAGTGGTAATAGCCGCCCTGATTGACGTACTCAAACTTCTGGGTTTCGTGGTAGAGACGCTCGGCATCGGAACCTTTGAACAGGAAGCCTTCGATCTCATTGGCGGCGTTGAGCGTGTACTGGTGCTCGTTAAACATCCTGGCGGCGAAGGCGTGCAGGATGCCGCGGATATCGGCGCAGTAGGGACTTCCGTCCTTGTCGATGACTTCGCCGAAGACGAGGACCTTACCGGGGCCGAAAATGTCGGCGGGCGCCCAGTAGAATGCGCTCCAATCGATGCCGAGGCGCAGATCGCTTTCGCGCTGGGCGGTAAAGCCGCGGATGGAGGATCCATCGAAGGTCAGATTGTCCCAACTCTTTACCAGGAACTTCTTGTCGTAATCGAGCATCTGGAGACGGCCTTCGAGATCGCTGAAGAGGACGGTGATGGCTTTGATCCGCTTCTCGTCCGTCAAGTACTTCAGGCGTTCCTCGCGGATCTGATCGATGGGGACGCGATTCTTACGCTGCTCCTTGACCTGCAGATTCAGGTCTTCCAGTTCGGAATAGGACAGGCAGAGGCAATCTTGTAACTCAAGGTTCATTGGCGCTCCTAACGAGAATGGATCAAAATACTTTTAAGGACGTGCAGGTTTGAGGAACAAACCGGCAGCCTGGCGGGCGGGGTATTGGGCAAAACTGATAGACAGAGTCGCTTATATTACTAACAGGTTACGCAGGGTGGGGCGCGCCGATCAATCGAATTTTTGGATTCTAGTTATAAGTTAAGACGAGAGCTCCGGGGGCGTGTCGATTTTGGGGCAACTCGTTCGACGAACTATTGTAGGCGTGGTGAACTACTAAGGAGGTTCAATCAATATGACTACTCAAGAAGTTGCAGATAGACTCGTGGCGCTCTGCTCGGAAGGCAAGTTTGAAGAGGCCACAAAGGAACTGTATTCGCCGGATATCGTGAGCGTGGAAGCCGGCGCGCCTCCGGGACAATCACGGGAATCGAAGGGGCTCGAAGCGGTGAAGGCCAAGGGCGAATGGTGGGTGGCAAATCATGAAGTCCACTCGTCGAAAGTGGAAGGGCCGCTTGTGGCGGGTTCGCATTTCGCGGTGACGTTCAAGATGGACATTACTTTCAAGCCGCAAAGCAAACGCTTCCAAATGGAAGAGATTGGCGTTTACAAGGTCGCGGACGGCAAAGTGGTGTACGAGGAATTCTTCTACAGCATGTAGTGCGGGGTCATCGGACCGCTTACTTGCGGTCGCGGCTCTGTTGGCGTTGAGGGCACAGCGTTATAGCACGCGGGCGCCCGTGACGGTCGTGTCGTAGCTGGTGGAAGCGGTCAGCTCACGACGAAAATCGGCACGGGTGATCGTGTCGCACAGGGCGCGCATGCCAGGTAGGTTTAGATGTTGCCGTCGCATTACAAGATCGTAGCGGGCGGTTTGTAGCGGGACGAAGGTGAGGCCGAAGGCGCGCGCGGCGGCTTCGGTGGCGATACAACCATCGGCGGTACCGTTCCTGACGTGCAGCGCCGCGGCGAGATGGCCCGGCGCTTCGCGATCATAGCCACGGATCTGGGGTGGCGCGATGTGCAGGCGGCGCAACTCGTTATCCAGCAGGAGCCGGGTGCCTGCACCTTGTTCGCGATTGACGAAGCGCACGCTCTTGCGGGCGAGATCCTCGACCGTCTTTATACGTTTCGGATTGCCTGGCGCGACGATCAGGCCTTCCTCCCAGGTGGCGAACGAGACGATTGTCACGGCCGAGCGCGCGAAGCTTTTCGGGATTGCAGAATCGTCGTGCAAATGCGTGCCCGCAATGTGGACGCGCCCTTGCTTCAGCAATGACAACGCTTGCGAGCTGTTGCGGTGTACCAGAATGGGTTCGACTCCCGCCCTTTGGAGGTGCCGGCTGAGAATCGAGGTCGCGGGGTCGCAGCCGGCGATAATCAAGTGATTCTCTAAGTCCGGCTGCGATCGATGGACGCGAACTTTGACACGTCCGGTCTGCGCGGCAGAGTCGGCTACGGCATCGCTGGCGGGCAAATACCATTCGGGCGGGGACGGTTGCACTGCGACCAGGCGGCCATTGATGCGGCCAAGCTGAACGGCCATGCCCGATTGAATATCCGCATCGCAATGAGCCAATAGGATGTTCGAAGCGGGTTGCGATTCAAGCCGGAAAATCTCCTCTACACCGACTCCCAGAGTTTGGGCTAGCTGAAGCGCAACCGCTGTGTTCGGCACGTACGTGCCCGCCTCCATGGCATAGATGGCCTGGCGGCTGATGCCGATTTCGGTTGCGAGCGCCGAAGCCGACCAGCGTGCGCGCTTTCGCAAGGCTGCAAGATTGTTCGCTATTTCGGTCGGAGGCATCTTGTAATCTATACATTACATTGTCCTGCAAAAGTGGCACTAATGATTTTCTCCGACCTTCATTTGTTGCGTTCTGATTCTGCCGGCTTTTTGCCAGACTTCGGCCGTATTGTCCGGCACGGTACGGGACGCGTCCGGAGGGTTGATCCCCTCCGCAGCAGTTACCGCCAAAAATTCTGAGATCGGATTGTCGCGGTCCACAACAACGGATGCGGAAGGGCGCTATGTGTTTCCGTTCCTGCCGGTGGGCGCTTACCACGTGAGCGCGCGTAAAGAAGGCTTTGCGGAAGCGGTTCGATCGGGCATTCATCTCGTGATTGGCGAACAGGCGAGTGTCGATTTTGATTTGCAGGTGGGCAACTCGACCCAGCAGATTACCGTTACCTCAGACGCTGCCATTGTCAGCACATCTACTGAGGACGTATCGGGACTGGTGAATGAACAGCAGATCGAGAGTTTGCCGCTGAACGGTAGAAGCTACGACGAACTGCTTACGTTGAACCCAGGCGTGGTGAATTTCACCTGGGAAAAGACCGGCGGAGTGGGCGTTTCGAATTCGACAACGGGGAACAACTTCGCCGTGTCGGGCAATCGGCCGCAGCAGAACTTGTTTCTGTTGAATGGAGTGGAGTTCACCGGCGCGGCGGAGAATAACATGCAGCCCGGAGGTACGAGCCAGGAACTACTGGGCGTGGATGCGGTGCAGGAGTTCAACATCCTGCGCGACGACTATACGGCCGAGTACGGCAAACGGCCTGGGGCGCAAGTGCTGATTGCGACGAAGAGCGGGACGGATGAATTGCACGGATCGCTGTATGAGTTTGTGCGCAACAACGATCTGGACGCGCGCAACTTTTTCGATGGAGCGTCTACGCCAGGATTTGAGCGCAATCAATTCGGGGCTTCCTTGGGCGGCCCGTTAGACCCGGACAAAAGCTTTCTATTTGGCAATTTCGAAGGACTGGAGCAGGATCTGCACCAGACCGGTGTTGACCTGGTACCGGATAACAATGCTCGCGCGGGTTATCTTCCTTGCAAGCTGGTCACGCCTGCTGCTAAAACTTGCCCGGCATCGGGAGTTGTGTTTGTTGGCGTGTCGCCGCTGATCAACGCGTGGCCTGCTCCAAGTGCGGGGGCTGCAGACTTCGGCGGGATCTCGGAAGCATTTAACAACCCCGTGCAGACGATTCGCGATGACTTCGGGACCACGCGCTTTGATCAGATCTTTTCCAGCCGGGACACGATGAATGCGGTCTACACCATTGACGACAGTGCAGACTTCACGCCGACCAGCACGAATTCCTACAGCACTGACGTGGAGAGTTTGCGCGAGCAGGTTGCGAGCATTGCTGAAACGCACGTGTTCTCGCCCAGGCTAATTAATCAATTTACGGTTGGTTACTCGCGCGCGGCGTACTTCTTTACGGGTGAACCGACGCCGGGAACACCGGCTGCGCAATTGCCGGGCTTTTTATCCGGCGATCCCGTGGGCGCCATCGTTGTAGGCGGTAGCGCGGCCTCGAATCCCACGGCGCAGCTCAGTTTAGCCGGCAGTAATAACGGCAGCAATCTGCATGTGGCGCGCAACCTATTTGCATATGAGGATCAGATTTCATTGAACCGCGGCCGAAATCAGTGGACGGCGGGCGCCTGGTTTCAGCGCCTGCGATCGAACGAGATGCTGGCGTTGAGTCAATACGGGCAGGCGACATTTGCGAGTCTGCAAACGCTGCTGGCGGGCAACATCGGGACGCTGCTGTACGACCCTTCGCCTACGGAAATGAATTGGCGCTCGTGGTTCGGCGCGTGGTTTGTGCAAGATGTGATTCGGATGTCGCAGAAACTCACCATTTCTCTAGGTTTCCGCGACGAATGGAGCAGCGGTTGGAATGAGGCGAATGGCCGTGCGTCGAATTATGGTTACACGAATGGGGTGATCAACAGTCAGCCGTATGTTCGTAACAGCGAATTTACAGTGAACAATGCTAAGTTCCTGCCGCAACCGCGGTTGGGTCTGGCATGGAGCCCTTTCGCTACTTCGACTGTGCTGCGCGCCGGGTTCGGCATGTTCAATGACTTACAGGACGCATTGGGGTATCGAACCGATCAGAACTCGCCCTTCAATCCGACTTACAGCGTGCCGAGCCCTACGCTGGCGCAACTGCCGATTGAACCTGGCGCGGCGGTGCGTCCGACAGCGAAGTTAGTCCCGGGCGGAGTTCAGCCTAACTTACAAACCCCAACTTTGATTTCCTGGTCGTTCCGAGTTGAGCAGCAGCTTGGAAAGAACACGGCTTTGAGGGCGGGCTATGTGGGCTCGCATGGGTATCACGAGATCATCGGCATTGACTCGAATGAACCATCTCCTGTGATGTGCCCGCAAGCGCCATGCCCGGCGAGTTATCCGAGTAACTTCCCGGCAGGTTACGCGAACACGCCTGTTCCCGCAGGCACTTACTATGTGCCGACGGCGGTCCGGGCGAACCCGACGATTGCGAATACCTGGACTTACTTCTCAGAAGGAGTCAGTTCTTATAACGCGTTGCAGATGGATGCAAGTCATCGAATGAGCGGGGGACTTACACTTCGCGGCGTATACACGTGGTCGAAAACGATTGATGACGGCGACTCGCTTAACGCCACTACTTCCGGCGGTGAACCGGCGCTTGCTTCGAACCCGTTCGATCTCGCCGCGGACCGAGGACTGGCAAATTTCGATGTCAGGAATGTGGGCGTGGTCAGCGCTGTCTACGCGCTGCCTTTCGGACACGGCAGCACGGGGGCGGAACAAAAACTGATCGCGGGCTGGAGTGTAAACACAATTTTGACGTTGCAAAGTGGATTCCCCTTCACGCCGCAACTGAGTTACAACCCCTCGAACAATGGCGACACGCGCAACCCGGTTCGCCCATTCGTGAACCCGTTGTTCACGGGTCCTGTGATCATTGGCAGCCCGAATGAATGGTTCAATCCGGCAGCCTTTGCGATGCCACCCCCCAATAGCGGGTTTTACGGGAACCTGGGGCGGGACACTCTGATCGGGCCGGGCGTTGCCAGCTGGGACGTCTCGGTCCTAAAAGATACGCCGATTGCGGAACGAAGCAGGATTCAGTTCCGCGCGGAGTTCTTCAATGTTCTGAATCACGCGAACTTTAACACGCCGAACGCAGTCGTGTTCACGCCGTCGGGTGTGTCGCCGACGGCCGGGGTCATCACCAGCACGTCAACTACGTCGCGGCAGATTCAGTTTGGGCTGAAGCTACTTTGGTAGGAATTTACGCGACCTTAGCGGCGGCGTTCTCAAGCCACGCTTGCAGCTGCTCGCGCCGCACCATGCCGGGTTGCTGAAAAACCAGTTGCCCGGCTCGGAAGACTGCGAAGTTGGGGATGCTCTGAACGCGATAGCGATTCGCCAGTTCAGGCTGCGCTTCGGTGTCTACCTTGAGGACCAGAGCGCGGCCGGCCATCTCGCGAGCGGCCGCCTGGACCTCCGGGGCCGCAGCACGGCACGGTCCGCACCAAGCTGCCCAGAAGTCCACCAGAACAGGAACGGGAGATTCCTGCAATATCGAATCAAACGCTGCCTGGTCCGCTTCGATCGGTTCGGAGATCGGCGGGAGAGGCAATTTGCACGACCCGCAGCGCCCGGTATGGGCCAGATGCCTGGCCGGAACGCGATTGCGTGCGCCGCAATGGGCGCACGTGCGGAGGAGCGAGTAAGCCACGGATATCCCTGCTATTAGGCCGAAGCGCCTTTAGCGGTTTGTGTCGCCTGCGCGCGGCGGCGTTCCAGCAGCAGCTCTTCATGAGCGCGCCGCCAGTCCTCTTCGGGGGTGCCGTGCGGACAACCACGTTGATGCCAGCACTGATAAGCACGCGCTGAGATCTCTTCATTGGTGGGCCCGTCGGCATCCAATTCCATGGTCGGCTGATGCTGCGAGGTGCCTTCGCCGCGGGGAGCGTTGCCGGAACCACGGGCGCCCGGCACGATAGTGGGAGAGGGGGATCCGCCGCGCTCTGCAGGTGTCAAATTGCTGATGCCGGCGCCAGCTCCGGTGCCGCCTTCCACGCCAGACGTATCAAAGCCGCGCGCGCCGACCGACATATTCGGCCCGGCGGCGATGGTGTCGTTGATGCTCAGTCCCAGCCGACGGCTGCGCAGAGCCCGCTGGTCGGCTGTAAGCTGATGTTCGGGTATGTTCTCGAAATCCCCGGTTGCGTCTATTGGCAACTCGTCAAATTTTGGATCGATCACTAGGTAGGCCTCCGTTTGTATGGACTGCTTTGTAGAAGATTTCTTGACGAAAAACCGTATGCCAAACGACTCGGAAAGGGCCCCGCAAGCCCTAGAAATTCTTCGGGGAATGAGCACCTTGAAGACTGGCTAGCGAATTATTCCACAAGAGGATCAGTTCCGTGTAGACTGGTACGAGGTATACCATTTGAACCTTTTCCCCGTGTTTTTGGCGCGACGCCGCCCCCTCCGCTAGTACGGCATGTATCCACCCAGAAGTTTCCCCCCTCGCCGGCCCAAAATCAGAGAGAACGTGAACGAAGCGATTCGTGCGCGTGAAGTGCGCGCTGTGTTTCCCGACGGCTCGGTTGAGGTGATGCCGACACAGGCGGCTGTTCGAAAGGCCCAGGATTTGGGGCTCGATCTGATCCTGATCGCGCCCACCGCCGAACCGCCCGTGGCCAAAGCCATGGATTATGGGCAATGGCAGTACGAGCAGAAGAAAAAGCAGCACGACGCCAAAAAAAAGCAGCACGTGATCCAGGTAAAGGAGCTAAAGTTCCGGCCGAATACCGACGATCATGACTATGACTTCAAGAAGAACCATGCCATCCGGTTTCTGAAGGAAGGTAACCGCGTGAAGGCGGTGGTGCAATTTCGCGGCCGCGAGATTGCTCACGTGGATCTGGGCAAGAAGTTGCTGTTGCGCTTTGCTGAGGATTTGGCGGGCGTGGGCGCGATTGAAGGTCAACCTCGATTGGAAGGCCGGAACGCGCATGTCCTTATTAGTCCGGTGAAGACGGTGCCGCCACCAAAAGAGAAGTCGAAGGAGCAAGCTCCGGCGGACGGCGGTACGGTGCATTAAAGACGCGCTTCGATGCCTTCCTCGCTTCAGTTCTCAGATATTCAATCGATGAAGTGGAGCTGGCAAATCTTTGCCGACGCTACCAGGTGAAGGAGCTATCGGTTTTTGGATCAGCCGCACGCGGCGAGATGCGGGCCGATAGCGACATCGACCTTTTGGTAGAGTTTCTTCCCGATTCCACCATCGACCTTATTGATTACGCTGGTCTGATGCTGGATCTCTCCCGTCTGCTCGGACGCAAGGTGGATTTGGCTTCCAAGAACGGTTTGAAGCCGCGCATACGGGGCTCGGTGCTGAAAGATGCACGACTCTTGTATGCGGCATGACACCCTCTAAGTAGTGGGAGATTGTTTTAAGTAAGGCTAATCCGAATAAAACAGATATTTCCGCCACTGGTCGTCGCTTCGGCCGAGTAGCCGCATGAGATGACGGCTGGTGTGCAAGCTGAATGGACGTGGCGGGCGTAGCAGTTTCATGCCTGCTTCTTCCGGGGTCCGATTCCCTTTTCGGTTATTGCAGGGATGGCAACAGGCAACCAGGTTCTCCCAGGCCGTTTCGCCGGCGCGGGAACGCGGGACCACGTGATCGAGCGTCATCTCTCCGGAGGGCAGCGTCTTGTGGCAGTACTGGCAGGTGTAGCGGTCGCGCATCAAGATGTTTTTGCGCGATAAGGCGCGGGTTTGGTGCGGAATGCGCCGGTATTCCAGCAGGCGAATGACGGACGGCACGCTGAGCGAGCGCTTGGCCGAGTGGACGTGCGCCGGCGCCACTTCCTCAGCAGACGCAACGCCCTTCAGAATCAGTATCAGCGCGCGGCGAGCGGCGCAGATATTGATTGGTTCGAAGCTAGCGTTCAATACGAGGACGGGTCTATGTAGTCGATCCACACTGGGCATCCACAGGCTCCTCACTAAGTGTCAATTGGCTCCTACGCCGGCGGCCAGCGTCCTGCTTGCGCTGTTCGCCGAAGAAGCAAAATCAAAGCCAAACGCGCGCCGGTCCGCCCGGGCTAAGGTAAGCGCGCAAACGTAGCCGGCTCCGGCCGACTTTAGCGACGCGGCGGCAGCCCGCAAAGTGGCGCCCGTCGTGAACACGTCGTCTACCAATAAAATCCGCTTACCGGTTATTTGGTGCGGCCTGACCACCCGGAAGCAGTTGCGCAAGTTCTCGCGCCGCTTCGCTTCGCTCAATCCAGCTTGCGGCTTAGTGTAGCGGCTGCGGCGCAAATTGCTTGAAAGCTTCAATCCGTAGCGTCGGGCCACCGGTTCGGCGAGAAGGTCCGCCTGGTTGAAGCCGCGCTCCCAGCGTTTACGCCAATGCATCGGCATGGCTACGATGAGATCGAATCTATCGTCTACGGGCAGGCTACGGAGCAGAAAACGGCTAAGGGGCCCGGCCAGGCTCTCAACCTTCCCATATTTGAAAACGTGGATTAGATTTCGGAGGGGACCTTCATAACTGCCGAAAGAGTAAGCAGAGTCAAAATTGACTAAACTCTCTCGGCAGACCGTACAGAGGTCATGCTCATCCAGAGGAAAAGCATCCACGAAGGGAGTTCGACAGGCTCTGCAGAAGAACTCTGCATCCAGGGGTTTCGGAAGAGCTAAACAGGCGGGGCAAACGGGAACGCGGGAGAAAGTAGCGAGTGGCGTTTCGCAGACCCGGCAATCATCCGGGAAAACTAGGTTGAAAGCCTTGCTCGTAAAGCGCCGAAACAGGCGCGCGGGCAGGATTGATTGCGGGCTGTTATGAGCTATGACGGTGCGAGTCGAGAGACTAGGGAAAGCACACCCCCACTAAACCGCGATTGTACAACATACTAAAAAGATAGGTGTAGATTTCCAGCCCACTTGCTGCACAAAAACTAATGAGAACTGAGCGATTCCACGATAGATGTAATAGCGACCGACGTATACTCGCCGAAAGTGCGCCCGGAGAATTGTTTCGCCCGTGAGCCAGATAATGAATCCATTGAGAGTGTTGGTGATTGAACGCGACTCCGAAAAGAGGCAGCGGATCACCGCGGTTCTGGTCGATGCTCAGTACGAAGCTCTAGCGGCCGACTCTTTCGAGGAGGCGATGGAAGCATTGTCAGTCCAGCGCTTTGACGCGGTTTTGGTTGGGTCCCAGGGAAATACTCAGCAACAAGCGGAGTTCACTGCCGCTTTGCGCAACATCGAACGCTCGCTTGGGCTGCTTTCGAAAACACCGGTGCTGCTGTGTTCCGGTACGGTGCCGAGTGACGTGTGGAGGGCTACGCAAGCAGATGGAATCGACGCCTATCTGCCGGAAGAGTTTGTAGCGGCAACCTTTACGGATGCAGTGGTGCGGCTGGCGCAGGCAGTCTCACCTATGGTGAAGCAGGTTAATCAGCTAAACGTGGCGGATCTGCCGATATTTGAGCCGGACAAGTTTCAGGCTCAGGTGGCATATGACAAGGACCTGCTGGTCGAGATCATCGATCTATTCATGAACGAGCGCCGGATTCAAGTTAGTGAGATGGAAACGGCCCTTGCCAGTTCGGATTTTAATCGTCTAAACCGTGTGGCGCATACCATCAAAGGCTCGTTAGGAAGTCTGCACGCTGCCCAGGCGCGAGTACACGCGCAGGAGCTGGAAAGCGCGGCGAAAAGCGCCGACGCACAGGTTTGCCGCTTTTGTTTAGCCGTACTCGAGCAAGACCTGGATGCGCTAGAACCGCTACTGATTGCGCTTCGCAATTCGGTCGTCCAATGAAAATTTCCAGCCGTGACGCTACAAGCAGGCAAAAGCTAGCCCTTTGTTACACTGAAGTCGCTTCTTCTCTCGCAGCTTTGGTATGAGTTCTCCCCCTCCACTGGAAATAGTCTGCGCGCACAGTCCGGACTCGGACGATGCGTTCATGTTCTATGGACTCGCGACCAAAAAAATTCGCTCGCGCATAGTGAATATCCGGCATGTCCTGGAGGATATCGAATCCCTCAATCGCAAAGCAACTGAAGGACTTTACGAACTAACTGCCATCTCCTACCATGCCTATCCGTACGTCGCGGACAAATACGTCCTGATGTCGAGCGGCTCGAGCGTGGGCGACGGTTATGGACCCATCGTCGTCAGTTCCCGGCGCATGGGTGCAGATGAACTGAAGGGCAAGAGAATCGCCATTCCGGGCACTATGACGACCGCTTTTCTGGCTTTGAAGCTTTTTGAGCCGGATTTCGAGCACGTCGTCCTACCGTTTGACCAGATCCTGGACGCAGTGAAGGATCAAAAAGTGGATGCGGGGCTGATTATTCATGAAGGCCAGCTTACGTATGGGCACGGCGGGTTGCACAACGTCGTCGACCTAGGCAAATGGTTTAAGGCGAAATACCAACTGCCGTTGCCGCTCGGCGCGAACGCTATGCGTCGGAATTTGCCTGCGGATGTGCAGACCGAGTGTTCCAAGCTGTTGCGCGACAGCATTCAGTATTCGCTGGAGCATCGTGACGAGGCTTTGAACTATGCCATGCAGTTCGCCAGAGACCTGGATCCTGCTCTAGCGGAACAGTTTGTTGGCATGTACGTCAACCATCACACGACCGATGGTGGCGACATCGTTCCGCAAGCCGCACAGAAATTACTTGACCTCGGTTTTGAGGCCGGGCTGATTCCTCACAAGATAACGGTTGAAGTCGCTCCTTAACCTCGCTACCTTCTCAAGTATGGGGATGTGCCGTGCGTGTGTTGCGCTCTGTATCCTGATCGCGGGCATTCCCGCGTTCGGCCAAACGGAGGAGAAGTTCAATCAAAATCAACGGATTAATCGCATTCGCGATTTGGGCAAGAAAGACCTGCGAGTGATCCCCACGCTGGCGGAGTACCTTTCAGACCCCAGTCGCGATATACGCATCGAAGCGGTGAAGGCGATTGTGAAAATCGGGACGGAAGCGAGTCTGGCGCCGCTTGTGACCGCCACTCACGATAACGACCCGAAGTGCAGATTCGCGCCACGGACGGCTTGGTGAACTACTATGTGCCAGGCTATGTGGCGAAGGGCGGACTCACGGGTCCGCTCACTCGCGGCGTGCGGCAGGTCCGCTCGTTTTTCGGCGCGCGCAACGACCAGGTTATCGACCCGGACGTGGCCGCCCGTCCCGATGTCCGGGAGGCAATCGCCGCCGAGGTCAAGGGGGCGGCCAGCAGCGATGCGCGCGCCAATGCCGCTCGGGCTGCAGGCATCTTGCGTGACCGGGAGGCGGTGCCGATGCTTCAGGATTCATTGCACGCGCAAGACAGCCAGCTCATCATAGAAAGTCTGATTGCGCTGCAGAAAATTCACGATCCCATGCCCGGTCCCAGAATCGCATCGGCTGCGCATGACCTGGACGATCGTGTGCAGGCGACGGCGCTGGAAACGATTGGCGTGCTTCATTGCCTGACCTGCGCGCCCGATGTCCGGTCTGCTCTTTCTAGCGCGCGCAACACGCGTATCAGCAGAGCTGCTCTGGAGACTTTGGCGATGCTGGCGATCCCCGGTGATCGCGCCGTCTTTCAGCAGTATGCCAGCTATCCGGATGCGGATCTGCGCGCCTCGGCATTAGAGGGATTGGGGCGCCTGCGGGATCCGGACGACTTTCCCGTGCTGGAACAGGCCTATAACGAGGCCAACGCCGATTGGAAGGTGCATCTAGCCGCCGCGTTCGCGATGGTGGATGAGGGCAAGGTGGATACGGGTGAGTTCAGCCCTATAGGCTATTTGTGGGAGAGCGTGGATACGAACGGACGCGCGGGGGTGGCACAGGCCTACCTGGACGAACTTGCCCGGCGCGAGGACGTGCGCAAGGCGCTGTTCACGATGATGAGCCAGTCCACCAAGGACCAGAAAATTGCGCTATGTTCTATTCTTGCCGATAGCCGGGCAGCGGATTCAATTCCAACGCTGAACACGTTGTCCAAAGATATTGATCCTGACGTTTCTCTGGCGGCTGCGCGGGCACTGCGAATTGTGCAAGCCAAGCCATCCTAGCAGGCTCTTAAAAAGAGCGGCGTGAATGAAAAGAGCCCGGCAGTTGGGTTCTGCCGGGCCGTGAGCAAACGTTAAAGAAGGAGTTACTTTGCTTTCTTTTGCTTCTGTTGGCCGACGCGGATCTTGAACTGCTGCTGTTTGGCTTCTAAATACGCCTTGTGGTCATGACGAGCCACGGCGTCTTCTAAATACTTATTTATATCGGTGTCCTTGGGCAGGACAGCCATCACAGTGAAAGTCTCGTTGCAGGTCGGGCAAAAAGGCCGAAAGCGCCTGACGTTCGGAATTGCCATATACGACTTTAGTTTAGCATCCTGGTGGGAATTTTGCGTTAGGCGAGCAGGTTTTGGAGAGCGCCAGCCAGATTCGGGTATTGGAACTTAAACCCGGCCTGCTGAGTGGCTTCCGGCAGTACGCGTTCGCTCTCTACCATGTGCCCCGCCGCTTCGCCTAACGCGAGCCGAAGCGCGAACAGCGGCACGGGGAATATAGCCGGACGATGCAGCGTGCGGGACATGACGCGCGTAAACTCTGCGTTTGTGACCGGCTGAGGGGCAGCGGCGTTGAGGGGGCCTTGCAGGGATGGTTCGGAAGTCGGGAAGAGGATGAGGCTCACCAGATCGTTAATGTGAATCCAGGGCATCCACTGTTTACCGCTGCCCAATTTGCCGCCAAGACCCAGACGAAAGATGGGCAGAGTCTTGGCCAGAATTCCGCCACCCAGCCCCAGTACGGGCGCGATACGAATCAGCACCACCCGGGTGCCAAAGTCCTGCGCGCGTAAGGCCTCGCGTTCCCACTGGAGGCAGACATCGGCCAGGAACCCCGCGCCGGGCGCGCTCGCTTCTGTGAGTATTTCGTCTCCACGCGGACCGTAGTAGCCGGTTGCCGAAGCGGAGATTAGAAGCCCGGGCTTGTGGCGCAGTTTTGCCATCGCCGCAACCAACTGACGCGTGCCGGAGACGCGGCTGTCGAAGATGCGCCGCTTCACATCGTCGTTCCAGCGCTGCGCAACGGGCTCGCCGGCAAGATTGATAACAACGTCCGCGGTCGGAACGCTGTCGAGTGGCGGCGGCTCGCCTGCATCCCAGCGGTGAAATGCGGCCCGGGAATCGAGTGTCTTGCTGCGCCTGCGAGCGAGGTAGTTTACCTCGTTATTGCCGGCGAGCAGCCGCTCCACCAGCTTGCTGCCGATGAATCCGGTTGCGCCGGTGATCAAGTAATCCATGTGTCAAACCGCCTTGCGGGTATCACGGCCAGTTCTTGCCAGCTCCGCAATCTCATCGATGTAGGCGCGCGTATCCGTTTTTCGCTTCATGCCTTCGAGTGACATATAGCGCATTTTGCCGAAGACCGGGCGCTCGGGCCATGGCCGGTCATGCAGGCCGAAGCACCAGAGGACATTCGTGTATGTGTTTGGATCGCGCCCGTCGAGAGCGTATTTTCCGTGCATGTCCACCATGAAATCGACCGCCTCCTGATACTCGCGCGACCACTCGATGATCTTCTTGCCCCAGTACATGCGGTAGTAGCCGTGTATCTTACCGCGCAAGAGCATTTCTTTCTGGGTGGCGTTCCAGAGTTCGTCGTACGTCTCGCCATTTTCCAGTTGACCATTCGTGTAGGCCGGATCGCGTTTATCGTGCGCATGCTTTTCCATGTTTTGCCGGCACCACTCCGGGAGATTGCTCAAGCTTTGCGGATTCTCCACGTGCCGAACGTAGTTAAAAGCCAATTCGCGACGGACAATCAGTTCTTCCAAAAATTCATTTGCGATCAACTTGTGCTGCTGTGCGTACTCCTGCGTTGCCAGCGCGATTTCGAGCGATGAAATCTGTCCGAAATGAAGGTAGGGACTCATGTGCGATGTGGCGTGTTCCGATGGCTCATTGCGCTTCAACGCATAACGCTGCAAATTTACTTCCAGGAAATGCTGGAGCAGCTTTTCCGCGGCAACAGGGCCACCAGGAAATGAGGGCGACGGCGCGACGGAATGGTCGATCTCACAGGAGGCGACTAACGCGGGAATGTTCTTGTCCGTGACTTCGGTGTGGAAGTCCGGAATCTTTGCTTCGAAGCGCTTCTTCACCTTGAGCGGATCCGGGGCGGCCAGATATTTCGGCAACAGGCGATGGATTCTGGGTCGAATGGTATACGCGCCGTACTGCCGGTCTTTGATCTCTTCCATCGGCACAACGCAACTGGAATCGACCACGTAGTAGGCGATATCCAGCTTTTGCGGAACGCGCGCATTGTGCTGGCGCGCGATGAACGCCGGGTAGTCATCGGTCACGACGGCGGCAGCGTTTTTTGCCAGCTCATAGAGCACGTCATTGCGCGACTCGCGCGTTCGCCGCAGATAGAAAACGTAGCCTATGCCCGCTTTCTTCAGCCGCTTGGCGGTTTCGGGAACCGCCTGCAGAATGAACGTGTGAAGCCGATCGTTTGCATATTCGTAGGTACACGTCAGGCCTTCATAGAACAAGACGGGCAAGTTGAGGCGACTGGCGATTTCGGCGGCATAGAGCAGGCCGTGGTTGAATTCCACGCGCCGGTTCATCTGCGCCCAGTAGAGAACATACTGGCTGCCGGGCCGCTCAGAAGCCGTGTTTAGTTTGCGAATACGTTCAGGATCGACGGGCACCGCTTTTAGATGCAGTTAAACGTCCGCTTACGGTATTGTTTGAGGCTACGAAACGCAATTGATAAGCTGACCCTTTGCCTTCGCGATATTGTCGAACAAGGCGACGTTTTCGGCGCATGGCAGCCGGCCTGTTGCTCAACGCTCTGAGCGCCGTTGCCGCCGCGGCCCAGCAGCCGGTCGCGTTCCCGCACAAAACTCATGTGCAACTTGGAATGCAATGTGTCGATTGCCATATCGGGGCTGACGTTCGCGACACCGCCGGTATTCCCTCCGTCCAGAAATGCATGCTCTGTCATGCCAAGCTGGCGAAGGAAAAACCGGAAGTGCAGAAAGTGATTGGATACGCCAGCAAGAACATTGAGATTCCGTGGGTGCGCGTCTATGGCTTCTCGCCTGACGCTCATGTCAAGTTCCGCCATGCGCCGCATTACCAGGCGGGTATTCCCTGTGCAACCTGTCATGGAGACTTGAGCAAGGCCAGCGTTGCGGAGCGCACCGTAAACCACACGATGGGTAGCTGCCTGACTTGTCATCGTCAAATGCACGCATCCCAGGATTGCGCCGCATGCCACTACTAACGCACGCCGAAGGTTCCAATGGATCGACGTAATTTCTTCAAGATTCTGTCGACGGTTTCGGCCGGCGTGGCGACGAACGCCTGCGGAAAAAAAGAAGCCGTACTGATCCCGTTATTAGTCGCGAACCATGAAATTGCTCCGGGCGAAGAACGCTGGCATCCGGCTGTTTGTACGGAGTGCAGCGCCGGTTGCGGCATCATCGCGCGGGTTATGGAAGGCGAGCGCGTCAAAGAAGGAAACGGCGGGGACCGCAACGGCGAGAAATTTCGTGAGCGTATCGCTTGCGTGAAGAAGCTGGAAGGCAATCCGCTTGATCCCGTGAGTGGCGGCCGGCTTTGCGCGCGCGGGCATGCCGCTCTGCAGTCTCTCTATAATCCGGATCGTGTCGCTGGGCCGATGCGCAGAACGTCAGCTCGCGGTAACGCGGAATTTAGTCCTGTCTCCTGGGATGAATCGATTGCAAATGTCGCGGCGAAACTGAAGGCTTCCTCAGGCGACCCCGGCAAGATCGTGTTCGTTAAGACGCCGCAGGCCGGCTCGCGTTCCGCCACGATACAACACTTCCTGGAAGCTATCGGCGCACCGCCGGCGCTAACGTGCTCGCTTGACGATTTTGCACTAGAGCGAAAAGCGGCGGCCACTGTTTTTGGTTGGAACGGAATACCGCGTTACGACCTCGGGAATGCGCGTTATGCGCTGGGCGTGGGCGCCGATTTTATCGGTGGCTGGACTTCTCCGGTCTATTACGCCCGTCAGTTCGGTCATTTTCGGCAGGGCCGGCCTGGCATTCGAGGCAAGTTAGTTCAAGCCGAATCCAGAATGTCGCTCACTGCGGCGAGCGCGGATGAATGGCTTCCGCTGCGCCCCGGTTCCGAGCCTCAGTTTCTGGTAGCAGTTGCGCGCGTATTGCTGGAGGAAAAGCTCGCTCGCAACGCCGAACAATTGCCTGAGGGCGTAAGAAATTCGTTTCTAGCAGCGAATCTGGCTGATCTCATTCGGATTACGGGCATTGAAGAAAAACGCCTGCGTCGCATAGCGCGCGAACTGGGTGAGTCCGATGCGCCGATCGTCATTGCGGGCGCTTCTGTTGTACACACGAATTCGCTTGACGCTCTGATTGCCGCGCATTATCTGAACGTTCTTCTCGGCAACACTGGAAAGCCAGGCGGCGTTTTCCCGCCATTTTCGCCTGCTACCGCCGATCCAAAAACTGCAAACGTTGTCGACGCCATCAAGTCCGCGAAGGTTCTCCTGCTGGACGGCGCAAATCCGGTCTACACGCTTCCAGCCGCGAGCGGAATCGCCGCGGTGCTGGCGCATCTCGACACGATTGCCAGCTTCGGAATGTTCATCGATGACTCGGTTGCGTACGCGGATGCTATTCTTCCGACTCATCACCCACTCGAATCGGAAATGGCAGTGGTACCGGCTGTTCCAGTAACGCCGACTTCAGTTACGATCGGCAAGCCTTTTGTGCAGCCGCTGCATAATACGCGGCCTCTTGACGAGATTCTTGACGACATAGCGCGCAAGATGAATGTTTCCTTTCAGCCGGTAAGCGCAGCGAATTTTGTGCAGCCCCTTTTGCCGGCAGACGCGACCTACGATGAGATCGCACGCATGGGAGGATTTTGGGGAACAACTACCGAAGCCTCGCCATCGACAACACCAGTAGCAGACACCATTGCCTGGCACGATCCGATTTTCGACGGCGCGCCCGATCAATTTCCACTTCTCTTCCAACCTTATCTCTCACTCCAATATCACGATGGACGAGGCGCGAATTTACCTTGGATGCAGGAACTGCCCGACCCGGTCTCCAGTTCGATGTGGGATCTGCCGGTTGAGATCGATCCGCATACAGCGGCGCGACTCGGCGTCGCGACTGGCGATTGGGTGCGAGTTGAATCGCCGCATGGCAGCCTGGAGGCCACGGCTTATGTGCATCCGGCCGCTCTGCCCGGCGTGGTGAGCATGGCAATCGGGGAAGGACATACCCACTACGGGCGCTACGCATCGAAGAGAGGGGCCAATCCGCTCTCCATCGTTTCGCCAGCTTGGGACGACTCAGGCGGCGCGCGCGCATTCGGCGCTACGCGCGTGCACATTGCACGCTTGGATCGAACGCCCGCCTTGATCCAATTCTCTCCGAATGATCGCGAACTAGGACCTTGGGGTTACAGATGACCGACAGCAATCAAACGACGCACCGCTGGGGGATGGCCATAGATTTAGACCGCTGTACGGGCTGCCAGGCTTGTGTCGCAGCTTGTCACGCTGAAAATAATTTGCCGCTCTCCGATCCTGAATCCGCCGCCAAGGGGCGCGCTGTGCACTGGATCCGCGTGGACCGTTACTACGAAGGCGAGTTCCCTGACGTCCGCGTCAAGTACATGCCGGTACTCTGCCAGCAATGCGATGAAGCGCCTTGCGAGCCGGTCTGCCCCGTTTACGCCACTTACAAGAATCCCGAAGGGCTGAACGTGCAGGTTTACAACCGCTGCGTGGGGACGCGTTACTGCGCCAACAACTGCCCTTATTCTGTGCGCTTCTTCAACTGGTTCGATCCAGTGTGGACAGCGCCTCTCAGTCTGCAGCACAACCCGGATGTCTCCATCCGGATGGGCGGGGTGATGGAGAAATGTACGTTCTGCATTCAGCGGATTAAGAGAGCGGAAACGGAGGCGAAGGATGAAAAACGCGCGCTCGCCGATGGAGACGTTCAGCCCGCATGCGTACAATCATGCCCCGCAGAAGCGATGGTGTTCGGCGATTTGAACGATCCCGAAAGTAAAGTCTCGCGCTTAGCCGGATCAGGGCGTTCCACTCGTCTCCTGGAAGAGCTGGGCACTCAGCCGAAAGTTTTCTACCTGAAGAAGGCAACGTAGCGTGGCCACAGGAAGCAACATCATTCCTTATGAGGAAGTGCGCAGTGACTTGTGGCGCCCACTCGCGGGAGCAAGCTCGCGCTACATCATCACGCTTCTTATTCTGTCTGCGATAACCCTTTGGGGCCTCTGCGCCTGGGGATATCAGCTACACAAAGGAATCGGTGTGGCGGGAATTCGGCGCCCGGTCTTTTGGGGCTTTTATCTGGTTAACTTTGTTTTTTGGATTGGCATATCGCACGCGGGCACGCTGATTTCCGCCATTCTTCGCCTCACCGATGCGAATTGGCGCAAGCCGGTGACACGCGCTGCCGAGGCGATCACCGTGTTTGCGCTGATGATTGGCGGCATGTTCCCGATCATCCACTTAGGCCGCGCCTGGCTGTTCTTCTGGCTGTTCCCCTACCCCAACTCGCGGCTTCTTTGGCCGAACTTCCGCTCGCCCCTTTTGTGGGATGTCACCGCGATCAGCACGTATCTTACCGGCAGCACCATCTACCTGTTTCTGCCCTTGATTCCCGACATTGCGCAACTGGCGGAGCACGCCACCGGCTGGCGGTTGCGTCTGTACCGCACCCTGTCACTCGGCTGGACGGGCAGCGATCAGCAATGGCAGGCACTCGAACGCGCCATGAAGCTGATGGCCGCTATTATTCTTGCGGTCGCTGTTTCGGTGCATACGGTTGTCTCGTGGGATTTTTCGATGGCCATTGCGCCTATGTGGCATAGCAGTATTTTCGGACCGTATTTTGTCGTCGGCGCGATCTTCAGCGGCATTGCGGCGCTTCTCATCGTCATGGCGATCATTCGGAAGGCCATGCATCTGGAGCAGTACCTGACACCTCACCATTTCAACAATCTTGCCAAGTTGCTGCTTCTGATGAGTCTGCTCTGGCTCTACTTCACGATCGCCGAGAACCTCACCGCGTGGTACGGCAACGAGCCGAAAGAGATGAATGTGTTGGGAGCTCGCGTGCGCGGCCAGTTCGCTCCGTTCTTCTGGCTGATGGTGTTCTGCAACTTCGTTGTGCCGTTTGTGTTGTTGGGAATCAGACGCCTGCGCACCATCCGCACCGCGACCATCGCATCGATAGCTGTCCTGATAGGCATGTGGCTGGAGCGTTTTCTCATCATTATTCCGACGCTGAGCTTTGGCCGTCTTCCTGCCGCCTGGGGCAGATACGCGCCGAGTTGGGTAGAGGTTTCCATCACCGCGGCAACATTCGCAGCGATGGGCGTTTTGTATTTGCTGTTCTCGAAGCTCTTCCCTATCGTGTCGGTCTGGGAGTTCGAGCCGCATGCGGAGCCGGAGGAATAACGAACATGTTTCTTGCCGGCGATTTTCTGAATAAGGAGACGGTGGTCCGCGCACTAATCGATCTGAAGGCAGATGGCTTTACCGCTGCGGACCTAGCCGTATTCTCAGATGAGCCGATCGAGTTTCCGCGCGAGGCTCTTCATCGCCCAAGCCATATGTCTTTTGCGGTTGTCACAGGCGCCATCACATGTTGTCTGCTGGTGATCGGCTTCGTGTATTTCACGCAATATAACTATCCACTCGTCACCGGAGGCATGCCGATATTCTCTTTCTGGTCTACGGGAGTGGTGTTCTATGAACTGACGATGCTGGGCGCGATTGTCACGACCTTTTTCTGGTTTCTTCACGAAAGCGGCCTCTTGCGCAGAGGACCCCGCAAGCCTGCGGCTGTTTTCGAGCCTGGGGTCATCGCTCTTCGAGTGGAATGCGGATCGAATCGGGCAGATGCCGTCCGCCAAGTGTTTGAACGCGCCGGCGCCCAAAACGTCAGGCTGCTGGGAGCAGCGGTATGAAGTTCAAATGGGTACTGCTCATGGCTGCTGCGGGCGTCCTCAGCGCTGCAGACCTTAAAACACTACCTTGGGAAAAATCCCCTCTGACTGCCGGACGCGATCTGTTTCGCGAGAACTGCGCCGTCTGCCACGATATTGACAAGGATCAGAAACACACCCGAAAATTCGGCCCGAGTCTGAACCATCTGTTCAAGAACGAAAAACTCCCGCTCAGCCATGGAAAGCCAAGCCGTCCTTACGTGGTGGTGAGAATCAAATTTGGCGGCGCACTCATGCCTGCATTCCGCAAGACGTTGAGCGATCCAGAGATAAACACTCTGATTGACTACATTGCGTCGAAGTAGCTAATAGATTGCACGACGGGCTAACCTGGAAAGAAGGTACTCTATGACCTTGACAATTGATGTTCCGAAGGACCAGGAGGCATCGCTGGCAGCCAAGGCGCAGGCGCAAGGCGTGTCCGCCGAAGAGTATGTGCGTCAGGTCCTGGCTCATGATCTGAATCCGCTCCAACGCGGCGACGCATCTGGGAGACGATCGCCGATAACGTGGATCGTGTTCCTCCCGAAGACTTTGCTGCTATGCCTGAAGACGGTGCAACTCAGATAGATCACTACGTTTACGGTGTTCCCAAGAGACCTCTTTGAAGGCGGTTTTTGCCGACACCTTTTACTGGGCTGCTTTGACCAGCGCCGATGATGCCGCGCATGCCCGCGCAATGATACTTAGCCGTTCTTTGTCACCGGACAAAATCATCACCACCGATGAAGTGCTTTCCGAGTATCTGGCCTTCTTTGCCGGTGCGCGGCGTGAGGGGTGACCGCTAGCCGATAACTCGCTTCAATCTTTCGGCGCGATGCCTAGCGCCTTCATTTTGCGATAGAGATTACTGCGTTCCAGTCCAAGTAACTCCGAGGCGCGGGTCACGTTCCCGCCTGTCTCCTCCAGCTTGCGCAGAATGTAATCTCGTTCAGCGGCTTCCTTCACATCCTGCAGACTGCCGAATCCATCCTGCATCCGCACCACGGAACCCCGGCGGTTGCCGTCGATGGAAAGATGACGCGCTTCAATGCGTCGCTGTGGAAACAAGATGGCGATGCGTTCCATCAGATTCCTTAGCTCACGAACGTTCCCTGGCCAGGAGTGCTTGCTGAGGGCTTCGATGGCATCCGGTGATAATTCCTTCGGCTTCTTACCGTACGAAACTGTGAATTCATTCAGGAAGTGCGCGGCCAGCACCGGCACGTCTTCAACGCGTTCGCGTAGGGGAGGCACGGTAAAAGGAATAACGTTGAGCCGGTAGAAAAGATCTTCGCGAAAATTGCCGCGTTCGATCTCCAGTTCCAGGTTCTTGTTCGTGGCCGCAATCACCCGGCAATCCACTTGCACCGACTGCGGCGCGCCCACCGGCTCAAAGCGGTGCTCATCCAACGCCCGCAGCACCTTCGATTGCGTCCGCAAACTCATATCGCCTACTTCATCGAGGAAAAACGTTCCCGCCATGAGCCTTTTGCATTTTGCCGATCTTGTAATCAACCGTGCCGTCGAGCCGTGTATGACGATGACCGAACAACTCGCTTTCGATCAGATCCTCAGGCAAAGCCGCGCAATTCACCTCCACAAACGGGCCAGCCGCACGCGCGCTGGCCTTGTGTATTGCGCGCGCGACGAGCTCTTTGCCCGTGCCGCTTTCGCCATAAATCAGTACGCGCCCGTTGGTGCCGGCCATCAGCTTCAATTGCTGGCGCAGAGCCTTCATGGGTACGCTGTTGCCGATGATTTCGGGCAGCGATGAATCCTCGCGCAGCCGCTTCAGTTCGAGATCCATGCGGCGCTGCTGAACCGCGTTCTTGACGACCACGCTCACCTTATCGAGCGTGAGCGGCTTCTCTACAAAATCAAACGCCCCGAGTTTAGTAGCCTTCACAGCCGTCTCGATGTTGCCGTGACCGGAGATCATGATTACGGCCGGGCGATCCGCCGCCGGGAGTTCCTGTATGCGCGCCAGCGTCGATAATCCATCCAGGCCTTTCAGCCAGATGTCCAGCAGAACCACTTCATAGGAGCTGCGGCCTAACTCCACCAGGCAAGCTTCACCGCTCTCGACCGGCGTGACTTCGTAATTCTCATCCGCAAGCACGCCACGCAAGGATTGCCGTATGGCCGCTTCATCATCGACAACTAGAACTCTGGGTCCACGCGCTTGCATTGTGCCGAGCTATACCTTCAGCGTAGCCGCCGCGGGTTCCGCTTCCACCGGCGCACCGTCCGACGATAATGCGCTGAGGTGAATGACGAACTGCGCCCCGTTGGGATAGTTGTCTTCGACGTGAACAACGCCGTGATGATCGGTGACGATATGGCTTACGATGGCGAGCCCCAGGCCCGTGCCGCGCTCCTTGGTAGAGAAGTAGGGCAGGAACAGCTTCTCTTTGTCATCGGCGGATATGCCACACCCGGTGTCGGTGATGGAGAGTTGAACGATGTCCGTGGAAGGCTGAGAGGTAGCGATGGTCAATTCGCGAACCGCGGCCTCCGTCATGGCTTCAGCGGCGTTGTCGATGAGATTCACGATGACGCGCTTCATCTGCTCCTTGTCCGCCAAAACCATTGGCAGGCGCGAATCCAACTCCATAAAGACGTTGATGTCTTCGAGCCGGCCCTCGAATAGCGATACCGCGCCCCTGACAATTTCGTTCAGGTCCAACGGCGAAAGGTGCGCGCTGGGGAAACGCGAGAAGCGCGAGAACTCGTTTACCAGCGTCTTCACAGTCTGCACTTCCTGCTGGATTGTCTGGGTGCATTCTTCGAGAACTGCGCGCGCACCCGGGTCGAGCGACATGCGCGACAATCGGCGCGCGATGCGGTCGGCGGACAACGATATGGGCGTGAGTGGATTCTTAATCTCGTGCGCGATGCGGCGCGCGACCTCCTGCCAGGCGGCGGCCTTTTGGGCGCGCAACAGATCGCTGGTGTCTTCCAGAACCAGCACAAATCCGCGCTGCTCATCCAGCCACGCGACCGTGACCGCCAGGTGCAGAACAGATCCTTTCCTTTGAATTTCGAGCTGCGTGGCAGCGCCACCCGATCTCTGCGCTTTCTTCAGCAGATAGCGAACCTCAGTCAGGTTCTCACCGGAAAATAAATCGTCAAGCCGCTTGGCGCGATTCACTACCTCTTCAGAGAAAATGCCGAACAGAGCGCGATTGACCCGCTGAATACGCTCTCCGCCGGTGACGGAAATGACGCCCGTGGGGATGCTTTCGAGAATGGCTTCGGTGAATCGGCGGCGCGCTTCCAGTTCGCGCGAGTTTGCCTCCAGCTCATTTGTCATCTCGTTGAAGGCACGCACCAGCGTGGCGAGCTCATCAATCGCGCTCTCGCGCACGCGATAAGAAAGATTGCCGCGCCTGACCTCTGTCGCCGCCTCAAGCAGCGCGGAAATGGGCACACTGATCTGGCGCGCCAGCACCTGCGCCGACCAGGACGCCAGGAACAGCACGAACAAGGTAATGAGGCAGATCAGTTGAAAATACTCCTCGCGGTAGAACTTGCGGCGTCCTTCCTGTTCGTCGACGATCTGCTGAATGGTTGCTTGTTGCGCCCCCAGGCTTGGGTTTGCAGCCGGATCACCGGTCAGCGGCGCTGCCAGGGAAATGTGCGCGATGGGTCCACTGCCGTCGCGTACATCGGCACCGGCTTTGAGCAGCGTCGCTTTGGGTTGATCGAAGCTCTGATAGAGGAGCATGGGCACGCCGTGGCGCGGTTGCAGAATGAGTTGTTGAATGCCGCGTTGTTCGCATAGCCGGCTGAAGAAACCGGTTTGCATCTGCCCGGCTTTGGCAGCGCTCTGCGTTTCAGGCAGGAGGCTGATCCAATCGGCCTGCGCCTGGAGACGTGCTTGCGCCTCGGTGCGGTAAGAGGATGCCAGCTCGCTATAAGACTTGTTCAGTTGCCGCAGCGCATTTTGCGCCGGGCGGCTGAACCACACATCGAGATGACGATTCAGCACATAACCGCTGAACAATACCGAAAACAAGGCCGGGGCCAGGGTTAAAACAAGCGCGCCCACCAGCAGCTTGGAACGTATCCTGGATCCTTCCTTATTCTGTTGCCGGTCGATGTAGACCTTGACGCCGGCTCGAAACAGCATGAACGCCAACAGCACGGTAAGCAGGAAAATGATGGTCGAAATGGCCCACAAGATGACCGTTTCGAACACAGTCGCAGGCGCGTAAGTGTCGTTAATGCGGAAAGAACCCTGCCAGATCAACAGCGCCAGCAGGATGAGGAAGCTTAGCGCGGCGGCAGCGTATGCAAGACGTCGGCGCACAAACTGATGGTAGCCCACTCCGCGGCCTTCGAAGAATGGCAGGGCGCTTGTGGAGGATCTATTTGGGTAACGACGAGAGGCTCTGAGTCCGGAACTCGTATTGCTGGATCTGCAGCGCTAACTGGCCTTTCGCATGACGGGTCACACGTCCCCGTGCAACCAGGTTCAGCAAACACTTGTCGTTCAGTTGCGCCGGCCAGCTAATGGAAACTTCTAATCGTGTTCCCAACGGCATGTCGTGCTCTGCGGTGAATAGAACGCCGGAACTGCTGATGTTGAGGGTTTTACCCACACCGGTCTGCAGTTCGGTGCGTTGGTTCAGCGTTTTGTAGCGTATTTCCCGTTCAATCGGGAAGCGGCTTGATCGCCGCCGCTCGGTCGCGGGCATCTCCGGGGCATCCATTCGCTTTCCAAAGTTCAAAAGAGATTCCAGCATGGTAAGCGGACTCCGGTTTGAAGTGTTAAAGGTTGAAGATGCATTGGATTCTAGTCGTCATT
The DNA here is from genome assembly GCA_963758445.1 of Terriglobia bacterium. Lineage (GTDB taxonomy): Bacteria > Acidobacteriota > Terriglobia > Bryobacterales > Bryobacteraceae > Bog-105. Next base: position 155,236 of record CAVWVR010000012.1, on the reverse strand, counting down.
CCCTAACTTTGGCGTTCGCCTTTCCTGCAGCCATGCCAGGCGCTCACGCAATCTCTGTTCAAAACCACGGTCCGAAGGTTCGTAAAAGTGGTTGCCGGAGAGCGATTCAGGAAGACAGGACATATCTGTCACGGCGTCTGGAACTGCATGGGCATGTTGATATCCCTTCGAATAACCCATTTGCTTCATAAGCCCAGTGGGAGCGTTCCGCAGATGCAGCGGAACCGGCGTTGCGGGTGTGCTTTCAATGCAGGCGTCCACCCTGTTCAACGCTTGATAAGCGGCGTCCGATTTTGGAGCCAGCGCTAAATAGATGGTCAACTGCGCCAGCGCTTGATCTCCCTCCGGAACGCCCAAAAAATGCACTGTTTGCATACACGCTATGCCTTGTTCTACTGCTCTCGGGTCCGCCAGTCCTATGTCTTCTATTGCCATCCGCACCAATCGACGAGCCAGGTAGAGGCGATCCTCTCCTGCCCTTAACATCCGTCCAAGCCAGTACAATGAAGCGTCTACTTCGCTCGAACGGACGGATTTATGGAGAGCAGAGATTAAATTATAGTGCTCTTCTCCGCTCTTGTCATACAGCAACACCTTTCGTTGCAACGCGTCAGCCACCGTCTGCCGGTCAATCACGCCATCCTTGGCCGATTCGGCGGCAATTTCCAATGTGTTCAGCGCCGCACGCGCATCCCCGCTGGATGCCACTGCCATCTCATCGAGTAAATCCTCACTTACCTTTAGCTCTAGGTGACCCAATCCGCGTACCGGAATGGCCAGAGCACGCTTGAGAAGAACTACTACGTCCGCCGTTTCGAGGGCTCGTAGCGTGTAAACCTTGGTGCGGGAGAGCAGCGCGGAGACAACTTCGAAAGAGGGATTTTCCGTCGTTGCGCCGATTAAGACAACATCGCCGCGCTCCACGTACGGGAGAAAAGCGTCTTGCTGGGCCTTATTGAAGCGGTGAATTTCATCGATAAACAGGACGGTGCGCCGGCCCATGCGCCTGGCGCGCTCGGCATCGGCCATCACGGCCTTGATTTCCTTTATGCCACTAAGCACGGCGCTGAACGGGATGAACGTTGCCTGGCTTTGCCGGGCCGCTAAGAATGCCAGGGTTGTTTTGCCAGACCCTGGCGGGCCCCACAGAATCAGCGAGGTCAAATGTCCACTTTCAATCTGCAGGCGCAGCGGCTTGCCGGGACCGAGTATGTGGTCCTGGCCTATGTATTCATCCAGTGTCTGTGGACGCATTCGATCCGCCAGCGGGCGGTCCGCCTGTATCGAAGATTCATCTCCTGGAAACGGCGATGCGTCAAAGAGGCTCATGCGCCTGTCCTCTGTTGCTGAGCGACAAATAGCGCTATTGAGAGTGCGACGGCGGCATTGATAGACTCCACTCCTGGGGTAGGGATAGACAGGCGGGTTGCGGCGCGGCGCAACTCTAGCGATACCCCGCTGCCTTCGTTTCCGGCCACAAGCACTGCGGGCGCGGTCAAGTTGACGGCGGTGATCGGCGTCGCGGCCGCGGCATCCAGCGCATAGAGAGCCAGACCGCCTGCCGCAACGCGTACTAGTAATTCCGGTACGCTCATCGTTTCTATAAAAGGAAGCCGGAACATTGAGCCAGCACTGGCTCGCAACAGCTTCCCGTTGGACACGTGAGCAGACCCTCTCAAAAGAACCACGCCGGTTGCTGCAAAAGCTTCAGCCGACCGAACCATCGTACCTGCATTGCCCGGATCCTGGATACCGTCTAGTGCAACCACTAGAGCGTACCGACCCAGCGCCAGCTCTTCCCATGCCCAGGTATGCGGTTCGAGCAACGCCAGAATCTGCTGCGAATGTCCCGTCTCGCTCACTGATTCGAAGGCCCGCGCCGCGACCTCCACAACCTCGGCGTCAATTCTCTGAAGCAGAGCCGCATACTTGTTCCGTCCCTCCGGCGTCGTAACCACCTGAGCCACTCGCCAGGAGCCCCGCAGGGCTTCTTCCACCAGATGCGGCCCTTCTGCTACCACGAGTCCCTCATCCGTGGGACGTCCGCTCGAGACCGCCTTTCTGATCTTTTGGAGCAACGGATTGCGGGCACTGGTTATTTCCATGCTGCTCTGTATGCGAATTCCTCCTCCGGGCGTAGACTGAAGTTTCAACTGACTTGACCGGGCTTTTATCCAGCCGTCTGAAGCGCGCCGTCGCGGGACTGATTGTCCTTTGTTCGCTCCTGATTCTAGGCTATCTAGTGTATGTGTCGCGGCAGATTGCGCATGAATCGGATATGGTCGAAGATCATCCCGCCGACGTGATCATCGTTCTGGGCGCCGCCGAATACCGCGGCCGCCCCTCTCCTGTATTGAAGGCGCGGCTAAATCATGCCCTTGTCCTTTACCTCAAAGGGCTCGCGCCCTACATCTTGACGACCGGCGGAGCCGGCGGCGATCCCGATTACACCGAGGGCGAGGTAGGCCGCGCCTATCTGACCGAGCGCGGCGTTCCTTCCGAACACATTCTGGTAGAGCCCGAGGGCACGACGACCGCCCAAAGCCTCGACGCCGCGGCCGAAATTATGCACCGCATGGGCATGAACTCGTGTGTCATCGTCAGCGACGGCTATCACATCTACCGTTCGAAGCGTATTTTGGAAGCCCAGCACATCAAGGTCTACGGTTCGCCGCGCCCAGGTGGAGCGCCCGCTAGCGCCACGGCGCGCCGCTGGCTGTACTTCCGCCAGGCAGCCGGGTTCGTGCTGTGGCAACTCGGGATCAACATTTAGTTACGAAATGAGGATAGAAATGGATGAACGTTACCCGAAAGTGATGCCACGCTTTTCGCGTCCCAACCCTGCAGCGATCGCGGTAAACACCAGGATTACGACCGCTGCCGTGGCCATGGCGGTTGCATAACTCATTCGTTCGGCAAAAGCGGCTTCCAGGTATGCCACCGAACTCGCAATCAGAACGCCGCATTGGTAAGAAAAGCCGGGCAGGAAACCGCGAACCTCATTCGGCGAAAGCTCACTCAAATGGGCTGGAATGACGCCCCACGCTCCCTGTACGAAGAACTGCATCAGAAAAGCGCCCAGAACCAGCAGCCCCACCTGTGGCGCGTAGGCCCATAGCGGCACGGTAAATATGCCCAGCAGAAGCGAAATGACGATTGCCTTGCGCCGTCCCAGCCGGTCGGATGTGAGCCCGACCAGCACGCCGCCCATGATGGCGCCGAACATCGAGACGATCAACACAACCGATCGTTGCCCGACGCCCAGATGCCAGAAGCGCTGCAAGAACGTCGGGTACATATCCTGCGTGCCGTGCGAGGCCAGGTTCATGCCCGTCATCAGCAGCACCAGATAGAGAAACAGCTTCCAATTCCGCACGATGCTGCGCCCCAGTCCGCTCCAGCTTTCTTCCCGCGTCTTGCGCCAGACCTCCGATTCCTTCACGCGGAAGCGCACGAACAACGCCAGCAGCGCCGGTAATCCGCCGAGGAAGAATAGGGGTCGCCATCCCCATCGATTGAACAGAAACAGCAGGCACAAAGTTGCCAGCAGGTTTCCGAGCGCATAGCCTTGCTGCAAACAACCCGAGAGCACGCCGCGCCACTTTGGCGGCACTTTCTCCATGGCGAGCGAGGCGCCCACCCCCCACTCGCCGCCCATGCCAATCCCAAACAGCGCGCGCAAGATAAGGAACGTCGTAAAATTGGGCGCGAAGCCAGTGGCGACTTCGACGATCGAATAGAAAATCAAATCGATCATCAGTGGCAAGCGGCGCCCGTAGCGGTCCGCCAGCAGGCCGAAAATGAATGCGCCGACGGGCCGAAACGCCAGCGTCAGCGTCAGCGAAAGTGCAACTGCTTTATCGGTCTGATGAAATTCTTTGCCAATTGCGGTGAGGCAAACCACTACCAGGAAGAAGTCGAAGGCGTCCAGCGTCCAGCCGAGAAATCCGGCGAGTAGCGCTGCCCAATGATCGGTCGAAGACGCGGTTGGCGCCGCGCGTTCGCTCAATGTACTGCCTCGAAAAGACCTGCCGCGCCCTGGCCGCCGCCCACGCACATCGTGACTACGCCATAGCGCGAACCCGGCCGTCGCGCCATCTCATTCGCCAGCGTTCCTGTCATGCGCGATCCCGTCACGCCGAACGGATGTCCGATCGAAATAGACCCGCCGTTCACGTTCAACTTCTCCATTGGAATGCCCAATCGGTCGCGGCAATAGATCACCTGAACGGCGAACGCTTCATTCAGCTCCCACAGGTCGATATCCGCGACCCCGAGTCCATGCCGCGCCAGCAGCTTCGGAACTGCATAGACGGGGCCGATACCCATCTCGTCGGGCTCGCAACCGGCTACGACGAACCCACGGAAGATCAGCTTGTACGGAACACCCAGTTGGTCTGCCCGCTCACGTGACAGCAGGAGAGTCGCAGAGGCGCCATCGGAAAGCTGCGAAGAATTTCCGGCCGTCACCGATCCTTGTCCGCTGCTCGTATCGAAGACCGGCTTCAGCGATAGCAAGCCTTCGAGCGTCGTATCCGGGCGATTGCATTCATCCCGATCGCATGTGACTTCCTGGGTGCCGATTTTCTCGCCCGTCTTTTTATCGAGCAGCGCCATGGTGGTCGCGAACGGTGCTATCTCCTCGGCGAAAAATTCATCCTGCTGCGCGCGTGCGGTGCGTTGCTGGCTCGCCAGCGAATATTCGTCCTGCGCCTGCCGAGTGATCCCGTAGCGCTTCGCGACTATCTCCGCCGTCACGCCCATTTCCATATACAGGCCAGGTACTTTCCTGACCAGCTCCGGATGCGGATTCACATCGCGCTGCACCAGGCTGATGCTCTCAACACCTCCGCCGATAGCCGCGTCTGCGCCCTCGTTCACAATTTCATGGGCCGCCATGGCAATGGCTTGCAATCCGGAAGAGCAGAAGCGATTGATAGTCGCGCCCGGAATTGAGGCAGGCAAACCCGCCAGCATCGCGCTCCTGCGGCCCACATTCAGCCCCTGCATGCCATGCGGCTGCGCGCAACCTAGGATCACGTCCTCTATCTCGCTCATCTCAAGCTGCGGCGTCTTGCTCAGAACATCCCGGATGCAATGCGCAGCCAAGTCTTCCGGCCGCGTCATGTTGAATGAGCCGCGAAATGACTTCGCAAGCCCTGTTCGCGAGCTTGCAACCACCACTGCTTCTCTCTTGTTCTCTTTCGGCACGCTTTTCTGAGAAACGACAGTATATACCTACAGAAGAGGTTTCTGAGGTTTCATGCCTGAACTCGTTAAGCTAACGCACGATCAAGATGTCGCGATCATTACCATCGACAATCCGCCCGTGAATGCCATGGGTCCGGGGGTGCCCGAAGGCATTCAATCCGCTATCGAGCAAGTTGCCGACGATCCCAGCGTTCGCGCCATTGTGCTCATCGGCGCTGGCCGCACCTTCATCGCGGGCGCGGACATTCGCGAATTCGGAAAAATCGTTTCGGGCGAGAAGCCGCGTCTCACTTTGCTGCCGTACTTGCAGTCAATTGAAGATTCTCCGAAGCCCGTTGTCGTTGCGATTCACGGAACCGCGCTCGGCGGCGGCCTTGAAACGGCGATGTCAGGACACTACCGCGTCATCGCTCCCACCGCGCAGCTCGGTCAACCGGAAGTGAAATTGGGATTGATTCCCGGTGCTGGCGGAACACAGCGCCTGCCGCGTTTGGCCGGCCCAGCGAAAGCTGCTGAGCTGTGTGCGTTCGGTGAGTCCATCGGTGCGAAAGAAGCGCTTGAGCTTGGCATTGCCGATTCGATGATCGAAGGCGATCTGCTTACGGGGGCGCTCGTGTTTGCTCGGCAAATTGCGGATCAGCCTGCTCCGAAAACTCGTGAGCGCAATGCAAAACTGCAGGACACGAATGCTTCCGCCGCCTTTGCGCAATTGCGCGACGTTGCCCGCAAGACGAAACGCGGGCAGCGTGCGCCACTGGCGGCCATCGAAGCGGTCGAAGCTGCAACACAACTGCCGTTCGAGCAAGGTTGCCTGCGTGAAGCGGAGCTCTTCAATGAATGCCTGTTCGCAAATGAATCCAAAGCTTCCATCCACATCTTCTTCGGCGAACGCACTGTCGCGAAGATCCCCGGCATCTCGAAAGATGTCAGACTCTACGACATCAAGCGCGCTGCGGTAATCGGCGCCGGCACCATGGGCGGAGGCATCGCCATGAACTTCGCGAACGCGGGCATCCCGGTCATCGTCAAAGAGACCGCGCAGGATGCTTTGGATCGCGGCATCGGCATCATCCGCAACAACTACGCGACCACGGTAGCCAAAGGCCGCCTATCCCAGCAAGCCATGGATCAGCGTATGTCGCTCATCACGCCGCAGCTCGGTTACGACGGCTTCGAGCAGGCGGACATCATCATCGAGGCGGTGTTCGAAAAGATGTCAGTGAAGAAGCAGGTCTTTTCAGAACTCGATAAAGTCGCCAAGCCGGAAGCAATCCTGGCTTCGAATACATCCAGTCTCGATATTGACGAGATCGCCTCCGCAACCAGTCGGTCCGCAACTGGTGATCGGCACGCATTTTTTCAGTCCCGCAAACGTGATGAAGCTGCTGGAAGTGGTTCGCGGAAAGGCCAGCGCGCCAGAAGTGATCGCAACCGGCATGGCGCTGGGCAAACGATTGAACAAAATCGCCGTGCTGGCCGGCAATGCGCGCGGCTTCATTGGCAATCGCATCATTGGTCCGTATCTCCGCGAAGCACAGTTCTTGGTAGAAGAAGGCGTATCTGTGGAAGACGTCAACCAGGCCCTGTACGACTTCGGCATGGCCATGGGTCCACTTGCGGTGGACGATCTCACCGGCTTGGATGTCAGCTATTACATCCGGCAGGAGTTCAAGCGTTTCGAAAAGGCCGGCGTGCGTCAGCCGCTTGTGCCGGACCTTCTGGTCGAATCAGGCCGCCTTGGTCAGAAAAGCGGCAAAGGCTGGTCCAAATATGACCAGAATCGCAAGCCTGTTCCCGATCCGGAAGTGGCCGCGCTGATCGAAGAAACCGCGCGTAAAGCAGGCATCGCACGTCGATCGATCTCGCAGCAGGAGATTGTCGACCGCTGCATTTACGCGCTGGTGAATGAAGGCGCGAAGACGCTGGAAGAAGGAATCGCGCTACGCGCCGTCGACATCGACGTCACCTATGTGTACGGCTACGGCTTCCCCGCCTGGCGCGGCGGCCCTATGTTTTACGCCGACACCGTTGGTCTCAAGAACGTGCTCGCCCGCGTTCAAGAATTCGAGCAACAGCACGGACCGGATCTGTGGGCGCCATCGGCGCTTCTTGAACAGCTAGCAGGGAACGGCAGGACCTTTGGCGCCTTCGATCGCAGCAAAGAATAATTAAACGCCTTGCACGCGCCGCTCATACCCTTGCCAGAACGGTTCGCGCAACTCGCGCTTCAGAATTTTGCCCGTTCCCGTCTTGGGCAACGGACCCTCTACAAACTGAATCTGCTTGGGCAGCTTGAACTTCGCAAGCCGGGCCTGCAGGAACTCAATCAAGTCGGTCTCGCTTAACTCCTGCCCGGGTTTGCGCACTACTATAGCCAGCGGAATCTCGCCCCAGCGGGAATCGGGCGCTGCTACTACCGCACATTCAAACACCGCCGGGTGCGCAAAAATCGCCTTCTCAATCTCGATAGACGAAATATTCTCGCCGCCGCTGATGATGATGTCTTTCTTGCGATCCACGATGTGGATGAAGTTTTCGTCGTCCCAAACGGCCATGTCGCCGGTATGCAGCCAGCCGTTCGTGATCGCATTTCGTGTCGCTTCCGGCTCTTTGTAATAACCGTCCATCACGTTGTCGCCGCGAATGACAACTTCGCCGATCGCCTGCATATCTCGCGCGACATCGTGCATGTGGACATCTACCACGCGAATTTCATTGCCGACAATGGGAAAACCCGCCATGGCTTTGTGCTTTAACCGGTCTTCCTCATTCGCATAATGGACCGTGTCCTTATCGCCGGCTGAAGTCGCCACCGGAGATGTCTCCGTTAATCCGTATCCCGACATCACACCACAGCCGAACGCCTTCTCCATCCGCGCGACCAGTTCAACCGATGCCGCCGCACCGCCCAGGTGAATCTCGCGCAAGCTCGAAACATCATACTTCCCAAGCTCGGCACAATTCAGTAGCGCGTTCGCCATTACCGGCACCAACGACATGCCGGTAGCGCGCTCTTCCTGGATCAGGCGCAGGACCAGCGCCGGATCGAAACGCCGCACCATCACTTGCTTGATCCCATTCAGCGCCGCCGTCTGCGGCCTTCCCCAACCGTTCGCGTGAAACAGCGGAATGGTGTGCAGTTCTACGAACGTGTCGTCCTGATTGATGCTGCAGCAGACGCCCAACGCATGCAAGTAGAGTGTACGGTGCGACAGCGCCACTCCTTTCGGCGTCCCCGTGCTGCCGCTGGTGTAGAACAGCTCCGCAATCTCGTTTTCCTGGAACGAGAACAGATCCGGCCGGTCGATTCGCCCGAATGCCAACAAGTCCTCATACCTCAAATCCGCCTTCGGGTCGTTCGAGTCAATGCCGACATACCGCTCAATGCAGGGACACATCCTGCGAAAGGAGTCCACCAACGCCGCGAAATCGCTTTCAAAAATCAGCATGCGCGCGCCGGAATGATTCAGGATTTCGATCAACTCCTGCGCCGTGAGCCGCACATTTAGCGGCATGACAATCGCACGAATAAGCGGCACGCCGTAGTAGCCTTCCAAAAGCTGATTGTTATTGAAGCTTAGATACGCAACCCGGTCACCCGCCTGTATGCCCTGCGACAGCAATCCCGCGGCTAATCGCTCGCATCGTTCCCCGAACTGCGCATACGTATAGCGAGATTCGCCCGAAACGACTCCAATTTTCTTGCCGTAGAGATCTACGCCGCGATACAGGCAACGAATAGGAGTAAGGGGAACAATCATGTGTGGCGCTCAAAGAGCATAGCGTTGGCGTTCCAGCAGCCTGGTCGCAATATTGCGCCGGATCTCCGCGCTGTTCACTGGATTGTATGCCGCCAAGCGCCGCAGCACCTTTAAGTCACTGCTCATGTCGCCGTCCTGAGTCGCCCCCACAATATCGCGCGCCGCCAATTCGATTCGAGCCATCGCGTCGCGCAGAAACACAATACACATCTCGTGCGCCATGCTTCTACCGCTCTGCAGCAACTTCTGAGCGCGGCGGAATGCAGACTCCATAGCGAACGCTTTCATAATGATGTCGGCCAGATTCATGCAGACCTGCTGTTGATTTTCAAGCTCCTTGCCGAACTTTTTGTACGCCATCCCGACGCCCAGCAGCGCGATCTTTTTGGCGTTCTCCACCAGCCGTTCTTCTTCCGTCTTCGCCTCCGGCGCAGTTTGCCCCGACAAGAGCTCTCCGGTCACCTTCTGAACAGCCCCCAGCAAATCCAGTTGGCCTCTCGCCGCCCGCTTCAGCAGCATGCCGACAATCAACAGCCGGTTGATCTCGTTCGTGCCCTCAAAGATGCGATTGATGCGCGAGTCGCGGTAGGCGCGCTCCACCGCATAATCCTGGTGGAAACCGTATCCGCCGTGAATCTGCACGCCTTCATCGACGACATAATCCAGCGCTTCCGATCCGCAGACTTTGATGATGGAGCACTCGATGGCATACTCTTCCACCGCCTTCAGCACAGTCGCCGAAGCATTGGGCTGCTCCCACGAAAAATCCTCCAGTCGGCTCTGAATCAATCCGGTGACGCGCCACCCGACTGATTCCGCGGCGTAGATGCGGATGGCCATCTCCGCCAGCTTGTATTGAATCGCCCCGAATGCGGCAATGGGCAATCCAAACGCCTTGCGCTCCTTGGCATATTTCAGCGAAGTGGCAAGGACGTCCTTACCGCCGCCCACGGACAAGGCTCCCAATTTGAGACGGCCGATGTTCAGGATGTTGAACGCGATGATGTGGCCGCGCCCGATCTCACCGAGAACGTTTTCCACCGGCACCGGTACGTTCTCGAAGTAGATGGCTGTAGTAGACGAGCCTTTGATGCCCATCTTCTTTTCTTCCGCCCCGCTGGTCACGCCGCCGAACGCGCGCTCCACCAGAAAAGCGGTGAACTTCTCGCCGCCCACTTTAGCGAAGACGGTGAACAGATCGGCTGATCCGCCGTTCGTAATCCACATCTTCTGTCCATTCAGGATGTAGTGCTTGCCATCCGGGCTCAGATCGGCGCGCGTCTTCGCCGCCAGAGCATCTGAACCGGCGTGCGGTTCCGTCAGCGCGTAAGCTGCCAGCATCTCAACGCTCGCCAGTTTGGGCAGATATTTCTGTTTCTGCTGCTCATTTCCGAAGTACAGCAGCGGAAGCGTACCGATACCGGTATGTGCGCCATGCCAGCCCGCGTACGAAGCATCGCCACTCAGGTGTTCCTCAGCGGCCAGCGCGGACGCAAGATCCAGCTCCATGCCCCCGAACTTTTCCGGGATTGCAATAGCCGTCAAACCAAGCTCCGCCGACTTCCGCAATAATCCCAGCGCAACGCCCGGCTCGTGGTGCTGAATGTCCTCCACCCGCGGCCGCACCTCTTTGGTCCAGAATTCGTCAGCCGTCCGGGCGATGGCCAGGTGCTCTTCGGTCAAATCTTCGAGCGTGAAAATGTCTTCCGGCCCGGCCATCTCAAACAGGAAAGCGCCGCCTGAGACCTTTGCTTGAACTGTTGGTGCTGTGGCCATTTTTAGCTCCTTTGTTTCCGCTGGTCCGGGGAGGGCGTTAGTTCGTGTTCAAATTTTTCGCGCAGATCCGGTGGAATAGAGATAGCCCGCCCCGTCACTTTGTCCATACAGGCGATGACTACTGCGCCACGAGCCGCCAAACGCTGCTCTTTCAGCACTCTAAACTCAAACCGAATTGACGATCTTCCCAGCTGGGTCAAGAATACTTCAATTTCGAGCGGATCGTCGTGAACGATCGCCAGCAGGAAATCGCAGTCCACGTGTACGCGTGGGAAGCCATAGTCGAACTTGGTGTAGCTGATGCCCAGGCGCCGCATAAACTCGATCTCGGCCGATTCGAAATACCGGAACATGGCCGTATAGTGAATGCGCCCGCTGGCGTCCGTATCGATAAATCTGATTCGCGCATGAAACCGGAACGGTTCCTTTGAACTCACTTCATCAGGATGTCACTACTGCGTTACGGTACCGGGCGTACTTCCGGACCCTAGTTGCCACCGATGCCGCCGTGATATCGTGTCGATTCGGTGACGGCGCTGGGTGTTGACCAGCGGCGGCTTCGGTTTATGACTTCACGCAAGAGCCGGGAGATGGAGAAAACGCAAACCACACTCGAATCGACCTTGGACAGCGTTGACAAGGCCGAAGCGTTAGTTATAGCGGAGACCGCGAAAGCCGGGCTCGATGAAGACGAGCAGTCTCAAATCGGCATGGCCATTCGCGAATGCATGGTCAATGCAGTGGTCCATGGGAACCGCTACAGCAAGAATAAGAAGGTGCATCTCGAGATAGAACGCACACCGGAGTCGCTGACCGTTGTCATCGGCGACGAGGGCCAGGGGTTCGACATCAATTCCTTGCCGGACCCGTTGGCGCCGGAAAATCTCCTGCGGCAATCCGGCCGAGGTCTACTGTTGATCCGGGCATTTATGGACGAGTTCGACCTGCATCCGCGTCCCGGTGGAGGGACTGAGGTTCGCATGGTAAAGAACTTGCCGAAACCGTAGTCAAACCGTTTTGTAATTTGAAGATTCGCATGAGGAGGCAGAAGTGAGTGTTAAATTGACGTCCCGCCAGGTGGGCGATGTGACTGTGATGGATGCAGCCGGACGGATCACTTTGGGTGAAGGCGCCAGCGCCTTTCGCGACATGATCCGCGATCTGGCAGCCAAAGGGAACAAGAAGCTGCTGTTGAATCTAGGCGAAGTGTCTTATATCGATAGCTCCGGTATCGGCGAAATGGTTTCCGGCTTCACCACCGTCACTAACAACGGAGGGCAGCTCAAGCTGGTGGGCCTTTCCAAGCGGGTGAAAGACCTGCTGCAGATAACCAAGCTATACACGGTATTCGAAGTCTTCGACGACGAAGCCGAGGCCGTCCGCAGCTTCCAGTAAATTTATTTATCAGACCGCGGGCCGGCCTTGTTTGAGATAAGTACGCGGTAGTCGCCACTCACATAACACAAGCGTGTCGATTACCGCGCTACATCAACTTTCATGCCTGGTTCTGCTGCGCAGTCCGTACCTATACCAACTCCGGAAGCACATCCCGTCGATGTCCTCATCGCTGACGAGCTGACACTCGTTCGCGAAGGGCTGGCAGCGTTATGTAGCTCACTCGGCGGCTATCGCGTGGTTTCACAAGTTGGTTCCGCCATCGCCGCATTAGCGGGGATAGAACGTCTGCAACCTGCCATCGCTTTGCTCGATCTGGGGCTGTCCGATCTGGCGGCCACGGAGGTTATCCGACGCGTCCGCGACTCGGGCGTGCGCACCCGCTGTGCGGTCATTTCGATCCGTAAAGACCGGAAAACCGTGCTCGAAGTGCTGCGTACCGGCGCTTGCGGCTTCTTGCTCAAGACGTCTACCGCCGAGCAGATGGCCGAAGCGCTCACCCAGTTTTGCCAAGGCGGCATCTATGTCTCTCCGCAAATTGAAATTATGTCTTTATTCTGCGAGACGAGTGGCAGAGGTGATCCACAAGACCCGCTAGATCTCTTAAGCAGCCGCGAGTTTCAGGTGTTCTCCCTGCTGGTGGAGGGTGTGCGCGCCAAGGAGATTGCCGCCCGGCTTTCGCTCAGTCCCAAGACGGTGGATACCTACCGTTCCAGCTTGATGCGAAAATTGGACATTCACGACGTTGCGGGGTTGGTTAAGTACGCGATACGGAGGGACTTAGCCGACGCCAAGCTGTAAAACCCCCGCTGTTTGGACCGTGGAAAGCCGGTCTTCTGTGCTACGCTAATGGTCGTTTCCCAACAGGAAGGTAGCAGTACGTCTTGACTCGTCATGAATTGAAGGATCAGCTTCAGCATGACCATTTCACCGATACCGTTTCGGAAGTGGTCGGCTATGCTACTTCGCATCGCCAGGAACTGATTCGCTGGGTCACGATCGGGGTGGTTATTCTCGGCCTCGCCGCTGGCGCTTTTTGGTTTGCCCAGTACCGTGCTTCCGCCCGCCGGCAGGATCTTGATCGCGCATTTGCCGTCGCGGATAAACCGGTGGCGACCGGAGCGGCTCCCGGCGTCGGCTCCTTCCCCACGGAAGATGCCAAGAATCAGGCTGTGATGAAGGCCTTTTCCGATGTGGTCTCCAAAGACGGATCCAGCAGTGAAGGGTTAATGGCGCAGTACTATGTCGGCACCCTGAAGGCGAAAAAGGGAGACACAAAGGGCGCGGAAGCGGACCTTTCGCGCGTCGCCGATTCCAGCGTCAGAGTTGCCCCGCTAGCGAAGATTGCGCTGGCCGAGCTCTACCAGGGCGACAACAAGACGGCGCAGGCACAAGCGTTGCTGCAATCGATAGTGAATAAGCCAACTGATCTGGTCTCCAAAGCGCAAGCGCAGATCTTGCTGGCGCGCATGGAAGAAACCACCAACCCGCAGCAAGCCAGGAAGTTGTTGAAGGCTGTCACGGCCGAGAACAAAGACCCGGTCATCAGTCGCATTGCTCAGCAAGTCTCCAGTGAAATGACGAAGTAGGCGCGCTGCATCGATGCTGCGCCGGCTGCGCTTAGATACGCAAGCCCTTCGCGGGCGCAAGTATCCTGAACCGGTTCACCCGTACCGCACCGATTTTCAACGCGACCGCGACCGCATCATCCACTCACGTTCCTTCCGCCGGCTGGAAGGTAAGACGCAGGTATTCGCGGCCGGCCTTTCCGATCACTTTCGCAATCGGCTTACTCACACAATTGAAGTCGCGCAGATTGCCCGCACTGTCGCCGTTGCTTTGGAGCTTCATGAAGAGTACACCGAGACGCTCGCGCTCGCCCACGATCTGGGGCATCCGCCCTTTGGCCATAGCGGTGAGAAGGAGTTGGATCGGCAGATGCAGCGCTTCGGAGCCGGTTTTGAGCACAATCGACATGCTCTGCGGGTCGTTGACCACCTGGAGCATCGGTATGCCAGATTTAACGGTTTGAACCTCACGTTCGAAGTTCGGGAGGGCATCGTCAAACATTCGCGTGAACTGGAGCCCGATGTTGAGCCGGAGTTGGACGAGTTGTTGCCGGGCCAGAGGCCTCCGCTTGAGGCGCAGTTGCTCGATTTGGCCGATGAGATTGCCTACAACACGGCCGACCTGGATGACGGATTTGCCTCCGGGCTGCTCTCCACAAGCGACATCGCAGACGCCGTACCGCTGTTTGCATCATTGAGAGAGCAGGCGGAAACCCAGTTTCCCGGCGTCTCGGAGCGCCTGCGCTTCTGGGAGTGCCAACGGCAAATCATCAATGTACTCGTGGGGGGATTGATCGAGGGGACCGTCGCGGCCGCGCAGAATGCGGGAGTTCAGAACGTGGAAGACGTTCGCCGACACCCTACCCGGCTGGCGCAGATGACGGCGCAATCGCGAGAGTTGAACAGGCAAATCAGGCAGCTACTTACGGACAGGCTCTACTCGCTGGAAAGCTTGATGGAGGAGCGTTCGCTGGCAAGCCAGAGGATCGGAGAACTCTTTGAGCTACTCACGTCAAAGCCGGATCGTTTGCCGTCTACCTATCGCGAGCAGTTGGAGGAACAGCGGGTCGAACGCGTAGTGTGCGACTATATCGCCGGGATGACGGATGCTTACTTTCAGCGCATCTATGAAGAGAACTTCGCCTAATCCCTTGCCACCGCGTTCGACACTTCCGCACGGCGCACAGTGTAGAGCTTTTCCAAATTCCGGCAGATCTCGCCTGCAACCCTTTCCAGCTTTTCGTCTTCCTCCAGTTCCAACTCTACTTTGATATACAGATCCACTCGTTTCATGCGTTGATCCGATAATAGCCGTAGCCGATGCCGAACCAAGTTCTTTGCAAAATATGCGGCAAGCGCCGCGCCCGGCGCTATTGTCCCGCCGTACAGGGAGACATCTGCACGCTCTGTTGCGGAACGGAACGCGAGGTTTCTCTATCCTGCCCGCTTGAATGCGAATATTTGCAGGAAGCGCATCTGCACGAGAAGCCGCTGCCTATCACGGAAGAGCAGATCTCCTATCCCGATGTGAAAGTGACGGAAGAGTTTATTCAGAAACACGAAGAACTATTACTCTTCAGCGTCTATTCTCTTGTGCAGGCTGCGCTTCGAACTTCGGGTCATTGGATGCCGATGTCATGGCAGCGCTCGAGGCCATGATTCAAACCCAGCGCACGCTTCAATCTGGGCTGGTATACGAAACGCGTCCCGAAAACACCGTGGCGCTGGCGGTTCAGCGTGCTTTCGCCAATTCTTTAGCGGATTACCAGAAGCTCAGGCAGGAGCGCGAAAGATTGTCGGCATTTCGCGACTCAGACATACTCGCGGTACTTGTGTTTCTGCATCGGCTGGGACAGCAAAACCAGAATGGCCGTCCGCGCGGACGCATGTATCTGGATCTTCTACGTCACATGACGCCGGACGTAGGAGTCGAAGAGCGTGCTCCAAGCATCATTCTATAGGGAGGAGTTGCGCGCTGAAGGCTAAATTATTGAACTGGAAAGAGCTGGCGCCGGAAGTGCATCACTTCGAGTTCGAGGTGCCTGGAGTGGAGCATCTTTCCTTCACGCCGGGGCAATTTATTTCCGTGATCGACCGTGAAAACGGCAAGGAAGTTACCCGCGCTTATTCAATTGCGTCGCCGCGCGCGGGGAACAAGTTCGCATTGTGTTTGAACCGGGTGCCCGAAGGCATCGTCTCGCCCTGGCTATTCGAACTGCACCCCGGCGATGAAGTCGAGGTGCATGAGCCGCTCGGTTATTTCACCTTGCGCCATCCCGGCCGCCGAGCGGTGTTCATTGCAACCGGTACCGGGATTGCGCCATTCCGCTCGATGCTGCTCGATCATCTGCCGCGGACCCAGCCGCATATCACGCTGCTGTTCGGTGTGCGCTATGAAAGCGGTTTACTGTATCGCGAAGAGCTGGAACAACTCGCGGGCGAATATCCGAATTTCAAGTTTCTGCCCACCATCACGCGTCCGGAGGAAAACTGGCAGGGCCGCACGGGCCGCGTGCAGGCGCATCTGGATGAAGCGCTGAATATCCGCACGCCGGAAGAGATGAGCAACATCGACGTCTACATCTGCGGCTTGAAAGAGATGGTGGACGACGTCCGCAAGCAACTGAAGCAGCGCGGTTTTGACCGCAAACAGATCATTTACGAGAAGTACGACTAAACGACAATGCGCGTGAGCTGCGTCTGCGCGTAGATCTCTTTGGTCTGCTCCAAGTTTGCCAGCGCGATTCCGGGCAATTTAGAGGAAGCGGTTCCCGCCGCAACTCCCCAGCGAAGCGCGTCGCCGAAAGATTCCCCCTTCGTCAGCGCCCAAACCATCGCGGCAGACATGGCATCGCCGGCGCCGATGGGGCACAGTGACTGAATCGGCGGAGGCACCACTTCTAGAACACCTTCGGAGGTTGTGGCCGCTATCGCGCCCCGGCTGCCTAGCGACAATGCAACGGATTGAGGACCAAGCGCCTTGATTCGCTGCACCGCATCGATCTGTTGCGAACGGGTGATCAAGGCGGTGTTCAACAGACGTTCCGCTTCCGACTGATTGGGCTTAACGATCGTGGGCTTGGCTTCCAGTCCATGGAGTAGTGCATCGCCATCGGTGTCCAGAAACGTTTCTACTCCGTGCTGGCTCGCTTTCTGGATCAGTCTTGTGTAGAAATGCATGTCCATGCCAGGGGGTGTGCTCCCGCACAGCATCAGCCAGGAAGCGTTCGGCAGCAGATTTTCGACTGCGCGAAAAATTCGGTCCTGCTCCAGCTTGCTCAGCTTCGGGCCGCGTTCGTTCAGCTTGACCGACAGACCCTGACGGTCGGAGATCGCGATGTTGATGCGGATGTTGCTGCGAATCTTAACGATCTCTTTGTCGAAGGAATCGTGCTCCAACTCCTGTTCGAATTTGCGTCCGACCTCCCGCCCAGAGGTTGTGATGGCGGTTGTTTTACCGCCGAACGCGTTGATAACGCGCGACACGTTGATGCCGCGCCCGCCGGCAGCCTCGGTGGTCGACTCGATGTAAGCGCGATCTTCAAACACCAAACGATCGACAGTGACAATTCGATCGACCGCCGGATTGACGGTAAGAGTAAGTACTGGCTTGTCCACTAAGAGGAGCGTCTCCGAGGAAACTTCGCTCCAAGTATGCCGCCGAGTCCGGGCAGCAACGTGAATAGCAGGAAGAAGAACGGCAGGTCGATGAGCAACTGCATCAGCACCTCATGCTGGCTCATGGATACCAGCTTCGAGGCCTGGGGAACCTGCGCCCAAATCGACTTGATCTGCTCCCACCCTTGCTGATTCGAAACTACGATCGCCGCCATCGCGAACATCACCGCCACGGCCAGGAACAGCCACAGTCCCGTCATCCAGCCCAGGCGTGCTGCGCCCGCAGCGGTCAGCGGTTGCAGCGCTTTTTGGTTGTAGAGGCGCGTTGCGGCAAAACCGGCGCCGCACAGAACAATCGGAAACAGCGGTGGGAAGAGGAAGCCGAGCGCGATCATGGCAACCATCGTCACCGCGGCAACCGCAATAGTGATCCACACGGCGCGCGAGTCGCGAAAAGAAACACCGGAGGATGCGGCGACTTTCGAGGGAACAATTGGCGGCAAAACAGGCGCAGGGACGGGTTCCTGCCCCGACAGACGCGCTATGTCCTCCTCATACTGAGGTTTGCCGCACTTATGGCAGAAACGGGCGTCATCCGGGAGGATAGCGCCGCATGTACAACGGGGGTTCACACCTCTAGTGTACGGCTAAGATGACATAGGAATCCGGATGTCTAAACCTAACCTGTTGGTGATTGTGCCGCCCGGGCACTATGTTCTGCGTAACATGGAACCGCTGCGCGATGTTGCGAGCGTGCATGTGGGGGTCGATCAGGACACACTGACTCGCTTTGGCCCTGAAGCTGATGTGATTCTTTACTCAGGATTCGTCGGAGGCGTCTCGTTTAAGGAGATTTGGAGTCAGGCGAAACAGGTGAAATGGATCCATTCGTTGTCCGCCGGAGTGGAGAGCGTACTGATTCCGGAGTTTGTGAATAGCCCCGTTCCGCTGACGAATGCGCGGGGCGTTTTTGCGCCTTCGCTAGCCGAGTTCGTCATTCTGGGCATGCTGTATTTCTACAAGCGCGTGCGGCGGCTGGTGGAGAATCAGCGCGCTCACAAGTGGGACGACTTTCTGGTCGATTGGCTGCGCGGCAAGACTATGGGCGTGGTCGGCTACGGCGAGATTGGGCGTGAATGCGCTCGCCTGGCGAAAGCTCTGGGCGTGAAGATCTATGCGATACGGCGCAATCCGGAGCGGTCGCAAAATGATGCGATCGCCGATCGTATTTTCGCCACTGCGGATCTGCACTCGATGCTTGCGGAAGTGGACGTGGTGCTCGCGGCAGCGCCGCTCACGCCGGAGACGAAACACATGCTGAGCACCGCGGAATTCGGGGTCATGAAGCCGAGCGCAATTGTGATGAATGTCGGGCGCGGTCCGGTGGTTGACGAAGCCGCTCTCATCCAAGCGCTGCAGACCAAGAAGATCGCGGCGGCGGCTCTGGACGTTTACGAAGTGGAACCGCTTCCGGCAGATAGTCCCTTGTGGGACATGGAGAATGTTCTGATCTCGCCGCATTGCACCGACCGAACGACTGATCCGGACTGGCTGGATTTGAGCGCGCAGTTGTTCGTCGAGAACTATTATCGATTCGTCAAGGGCGAGCCATTGAAGAACATCGTAGATAAGAAGGCTGGTTACTGACCGTGCAGACTGCCGAGCTGACAGTTACATTTGAGGATGTCGCCGCGGCTGCTGAACGCGTCCAGGCGCTGGCGCGTAAGACGCCTGTGTTCACTTCCCGTTTGTTCGACGAAGCCGCCGGGGTGCAAACGTTTTTCAAATGCGAGAACCTGCAGCGCGGCGGCGCGTTCAAGATCCGTGGCGCGTCGAACTTCATGCTGTCGTTGAGCGCGGCGGAACGAAGACGGGGCGTCGTCACTTACTCGTCGGGCAACCATGCTCAGGCGGTTGCGATAGCAGCGGCCTATGCAGGTGTTTCGGCAACCATCGTCATGCCGACCGATGCGCCCAAAGCGAAGCTGGAATCGACTCAAGCCTACGGGCCGACGATCATTTTTTTCGACCGGCAGCGCGAGAATCGGGAAGCCATCGCACGCCGCATCGCTGACGAAACAGGCGCAGTCACTCTGCCTTCTTACGATCACCCGTGGGTCATTGCCGGCCAAGGCACCGCTGCATTGGAACTGCTGATGGAAAATCCGGACCTTGATGCGCTGCTGGTGCCGCTGGGCGGCGGCGGGCTTCTCTCTGGAACTTTGCTAGTAGCGAAAGAAGTCAACCCTAACATTCGGGTCTACGGCGTCGAACCTGCACTGGCCGACGACTGGCATCAATCGTTGCAGGCCGGGCGGGCGGTTGAGATTGCGCCTCCTGCGACTATCGCGGATGGACTGCGCACGCCTGTGCCGGGCAACGTGACGTTCCCGATTGTTCAGTCGCTTGCCAGCGGCGTTTTGCTGGTTTCCGAAGAAGAGATCAAGCAAACCGTACGTTTTCTGCTGAGCAGAATGAAGCTTCTCACCGAACCGAGTGGGGCGGTCGCGGCCGCTGCCGTTCTCAAACATCAATTACCCGTACCGGCTCAGCGCGTCGGGGTGATTCTCTCCGGCGGAAACGTCGATATGGACGTTCTGGCTCAGATCTGCGCGGCGGCGGCTTAGCGGTGCCGGATAGCCCTTGGAAAACGCTCTCGACGCGGGTTGCGTACGAGAACGCTTGGATTCGCGTACGCGAAGACCAGGTGATTCGGCCTGACGGCGGACCGGGGATCTACGGCGTGGTAGAAATCCGACCTTCGGTCGGCGTCGTCGCATTGAACGAGCGCGACGAGATCGCTCTAGTCGGGCAATGGCGCTACACCGTCAATCGCCGCTCCTGGGAAATCCCTCGCGGTGGTTCGCAGAAAGGCGAGACGGATATGCTCGCGGTTGCCAAACGCGAGCTGGCGGAAGAAGCCGGACTCCTGGCGCAAACCTGGACCGAACTTGGCTCCCTGGATGTCTGCAACGGCGTTGCCGACGATGTGCAGAGTCTTTTTCTGGCAACCGAGCTAAGCGTGACGGACATGAATCACGATCCCGAAGAAGACATCACGCTAGCTTGGCATCCGTTCCAAGAAGCCGTGAACATGGCGATGGACGGGCGCATCACCGAAGTGTGTAGCGTGGCGGCGATTCTGAAAGTCGCAATAAGCCGACGCTAGGCTCGTCTCCTTCGCCGCACCACTGCGAACGCTGCAGTCATAGCGGCGCCAAGCAGCAACATCCCAACACTGGCCGGTTCTGGTACTGCGGCTGGTGCAGTTGGTGCGATTACCGAAGTGACGGTATTGCTCGCCAGCGCTGGTGCTGCTGTTCTCCCCCACGGCGAAGTGCGAGGCAGCGGGCGCAAGGAAACTGCTGAAGGTAATTTTCAGCGTGTCCGCAGAACCGAGTGTCCCTCCCGCCGTGTTGTAAAAGTCGATGTAGTTTTCAGGTGTATTGTCGCTGAACCACGACCAGTCAGCTGTCGCGGCATTGTTGAACTTGAAGGCTACATTGAGAGGGGAAAGATCATCACTTCCCACAAAAATATTGTCCACGCTCAGACCGGTTCCTGAGATGGAAACCAGGTACGTGTAGTCATATTCCGCTCCTGCCTGTACGGCGCCTGAGGACACCACCAAAGTTGCGGCTGACGCCGGAACGCAAGACAACAATCCGAAAAAGAACCGCGGCTGAAAAAATTGTCTTCATGTTTTGCTCCTCAATGAGTCAACGATTATTACTGCTAGAACGGAAGTTTCGGAGTCTTGATCACGTTAGTTGTGACAGCATTCGTGGCAATCGGAAGGGCGGTTCCTGATGTCAGCGACGCACTGGCCGTAATGGTCGAGCCAGGCGACGCAGTTGACGCAACGCGAGTCTGGACCTGAACCTCTTGCTGCGCTCCGGGCGCAAGGCGCCCAACGGTCGCGACAATGTCGTTCCCCTGCACAGTCAATGTGTCGGACGTAGTTCCGGCAAAAACGGCTTTTGACGAGAGAGTCAGGCGAACCTGCGCGCCATTCAAAGCCGTTGTCGAGCTATTCGTCAATACGATGGAATAGACCAAAAGCCCGCCAGGAATTGCACTCGGCGGCGCTGATAGTTGCGCGCTGATGGACGAACCCAGGTCCGGCTTGGTAATGCTCCAGGCGTCCAGCAGCGAAGACGTTCCGGTAGCGGGCGCGCGAGAGAAGAGCGCCCGTTGTCCTACGAAATTGCGGCGAAGGCCTAAATCGTCCTTTCTCTCGCTGCCATCCTATAGGTAGATGAATTTGCGAACGAGTAAATCACAAACGTGGTTTGCACGCTTTGCATGGGCAGTGCTGGCGTACAACCTTCCGGTAATTCTCTGGGGTGCTTATGTGCGCGTCTCCTTTTCGGGGGATGGCTGCGGCGCGAATTGGCCATTGTGCGGCGGCGGCCAGGTGATTCCGAGCGCAATGTCAACTCCTCGACTGATTGAGTTTACGCATCGCGCCATGACGAGCGGCGACGTAATTGCCGCTATCGTGCTGGTTCTATGGGCGTTTTTTTCTTTCCCCAAAGGGAACTGCGTGCGCCGGTACGCTTCGCTTTCGATGCTATTCCTTGTCATCGAAGCGCTGTTGGGCGCAGGACTGGTGTTGCTGCGCCTGGTTTCGCATAACGCTTCCTGGGCGCGGGCGCTGTATTTATCGCTGCACCTGACTAACACGATGCTGTTGCTGGCCGCGCTTACGGCTACCGCCTGGGCGGCTCAGCGAAAGCGCGGCAACAGCCGAATCCTGAATGCGCCACGCTCGGTGTTGGTTGGAGCAGCCGTTGCCATTCTGGTCAGCATCACGGGTGCGATTACTGCGTTGGGGGACACGCTGTTTCCGGCATCCTCTCTAGCAAACGGGTTACGGCAGGATCTTGCGGCTAGTTCAAGCGCGCTGCTACGTTTGCGGGTTTTTCACCCGGCTATCGCGATCGCGGGCGCCGTGTATCTGGTGTGGATGTGTGTTCAGTTTCTGAAGCGATCGGAGAGTGATCCGGCACGGATAGCGGCTACGCGCGTGTTTGGGCTGGCGCTGTTTCAGCTGGCGGTTGGCGCAATCAACGTCACACTGTTGGCTCCGGTCTGGATACAGCTCTTGCATCTGTTTGTGGCAGATGTTTTGTGGATCGCGCTGGTGCTGCTGGCGTTAGACAGTCAGGGTGAGACAGGTTCCGCGCCGGGAGAATCGTCGGATTCGAGTTGCTCAACTACGACCCGGGAGGACCACTCGGCGCCGGCGAGCAAGATCATGGTTCCGATGAACGACCAGAGAATGATGCTGATCGACTGAACGAACGGCGGAACTTCATTGCGTAGCTTATCGCGCAGGTAAGGCCAGGTGATAATGTTGATCCACTTCGACAACTCCAGCAAGACAGCTACAGCCATCGATACCGGGATGAGGCGCTTGAGCGGGATCTTGGCGTTCGGCAGTCGCCAGTAAATAAGAAAGATCATGAGCATGGTGAGAGGCAACGCTGTGATCTTCAGCGCAACGCTCTGGAGAATAGCGCCGAAGCGGCCAGCGCCAAACGTGGCACTCAGGAATTGCACGTTCACCGCAGTCAGGCAGATGGAGGCGAGCATCAGAACGCCGCAAGCGAAGATCAAGCCGAGACTTATGACCTGATTGCGCCAGAGGCTGCGGTTGCTTTTCACGTGCCAGATGCGATTCAAGGCTACTTCGAGCGGTGTGAAGATAGCGTTCGCGGTGAAGAGCAACAGGAAGACGGAGAGCCAGCTAAATTTGCTGTGAAAAGCCACGCCCATAAGATAGCCGCGGAAGTTCACGCCAAAGCCTTCGGGAAAGTAGTCGTTCAAAGTTTGGAAGATGACCTCAACGGCCGCTTGCCAATGCAAAACGTAATGGCAGAGGAGAATCATCGCCACTAAGAACGGAAAGAACGAGATGAATATGTTAGCGGCAACGGCGAATGAGAAGACGTGAACTTCCGTTTGCACCAGGAAGCGTAGCGAAGGCCAGACACTCTGCCGGAGCGCTTGCCAGGTGCGCACGCGAACAGATGGCGCAACATGAAACGAATCTCTAACCGGGGTGATTGGAGTGGGGACGATAGACACTTTTTATTTGGCGCCCGAGCCCTGGTCCTGAATACTGCTGACGTTGTATTCGTCGTTAGTGGCGCTGACGTTTAACGTGGCCTTGATCTTCTCACCCACCCGAAGAGAGTTAAATTCCGCTTTCGATTTGATGGGGTAATCCATTGTCATGGCTTCCATGTAATTCGGGATAGCGGCTGCGTTAATCGAGGCGATCTGGCCCTTGGCATTAAGGCTGACGATTGTGCCGGTCAGGTTGTAACGGTGAGCGACCGTGAACTCCGGCGTTGTGCGGGCGCACCCAAGCGAGAGCGTAAGAACGGCGATAGGCAAAAGAGCAGTTTTCACGTGGATCTACTATCAGGGTATCCGGGCGGCTGCACTAATAGCATTTGCGTACCCGAAACACGATCGCAGGCGGCAAATAGAAGAACTGGCCGGCGCTTGCTGCGACAGGCTTTACATAAAGCCGCGACGATTTCTACGACTGCACCATGGCCGAGCGTTGCTCATTGTGATGGCGCACATCGATGCCCTTCACTAAAAACAGCACGTCTTCGGCGACGTTCGTGGCGTGGTCAGCGATTCGCTCCAGATTGCGAACGGTTGACAGTAAATATAGCGCCTGCGAGATCTGCTGCGGATTCTTCTCCATGAAGCTGATCAGTTCGTGGTAGCTCGCCGTTCGAAGGTTATCGACGGCATCATCGGAAGCTAGCACGCTGCGCGCTAGTTCGGCATCGCGCTGGACGAAGGCATCCAGTGCCTTCCGCACCATTCCTTGCGCCAATCCGGCGATGTGCGGAACGTCGATGGAAGGACGAATCACCGGTTCCTTGACAAGCGCCAACGCCGCTTGCGCGATGCTCACCGAAAGATCGCCCATGCGCTCCAGGTCGTTGTTGATCTTTATGGCCGCGGTCACAAGCCGCAGATCGGCCGCGAGCGGAGCCTGTAAGGCGAGCAGACTGATCGCCATATCGTCGATCTCAATCTCGAGTTGATTGATGCGCGCCTCGTTCTTGAGGACCTGTTCGGCCAACTCGGCGTTTTTCTCGACGACGCCCTGGACGCTGCGATAGATGGCGCTCTCCACCAGGGCGCTCATCTCCAATAACTTGCCTTTGAGCTGTTCTAATTCTTGTTCAAAGTGACGCACTGTTTAGATGTGAACTCCTCAATCAACCGAATCGGCCAGTCACGTAATCTTCCGTTTCCTTTTTGCTTGGATTCTGGAAAATCTTTCTCGTATCGTCGAATTCGATCAGCTTGCCCATCAGGAAGAAGCCTGTGTAGTCGGCCAGCCGGGCCGCCTGTTGCATGTTGTGGGTGACAATCACAATCGTGGTGATGTCCTTGATGTGAAAAAGCAGTTCTTCGATCTTCAGCGTGGCGATTGGGTCGAGAGCCGAACAGGGCTCATCCAGAAGCAGAACTTCGGGCTCTACCGCCAGCGCGCGTGCAATACACAAACGCTGCTGCTGGCCGCCCGACAACGCCGATGCGGGCTTCTTGAGCTTGTCCTTCACTTCTTCCCACAACGCCGCGTGGCGCAGACTTCGTTCCACTGCCGCTTCCACCACCGACCGTTTATTTATTCCGTTGACGCGTAGGCCGTAGGCAACGTTGTCGAAGATCGACTTAGGGAACGGATTCGATTTCTGGAAAACCATTCCGACGCGGCGCCGCACAAACGTAACATCCATGTCGCGAATGTTCTCGCCGTCCAGCAGCACCTTGCCGTCGACACGCGTGTTGCGAACGGTCTCGTTCATTCGGTTCATGGTGCGCAGAAACGTCGATTTGCCGCAGCCGGAGGGCCCTATGAAAGCGGTGATTTTGTGCGATGCAATGTCCAAAGTGATGCCATACAGGGCCTTGAAGGCGCCGTAATAGAAGTCAAGCGCTTCGGAACGGAGCTTCGGCATAGCCAGAGGCTTCTGCATTTCGCTTGCTTGTTGAGTTCCGGTAGCCAAATCTTTTGCCAGTTGGTTTTGAGATGTTGCCAATCGATTATCTCCGTCCGGAGGCCGGTCCGCGAGCAATGATCAGCCGGGCCGTCACATTGATCGCAAGAACCAGGAATAGCAGAACGAAGCCGGCAGCCCATGCCTGCTGGTGCAGATCTTCCTCGGGCGCTAGCGCATAGTTGTAAATCATCACCGGCAGAGTTGCGATGGGCTGCAGCCATCCGCGAGTCCAAAACATGTTCCCTAGAGCAGTGAAAAGGAGCGGCGCCGTTTCCCCCGCCACGCGCGCCAGGTTCAGCATCATGCCGGAAATCAAACCGGCGACGGCGGCGGGTACGACCACGGTGAAGATGGTTTTGGCTCGTGTCGCTCCCAAAGCCATAGCGCCCTCGCGCATGGAATTCGGCACAGCCCGCAGGAATTCTTCCGTGGTTCTCACGGCGATAGGAATCATCATGATCCCCAGCGCAACACCCCCGGCAAGGGCCGAATAATGCTTCATAGGACGCACAACCAACGCATAGGCTACGATGCCGACAACGATTGAGGGCACGCCGTTCAGCAAATCCACTACATACCGGAGCGTCATTGCGAATGCCTTGCCGCTGTACTCAGCCAAATACACGCCCGCCAGGAAACCGATGGGCACACCAATGCAGGTGGCGAGCAGCAGCACCTTTCCGCTCCCCACAATCGCATTCGCCATGCCGCCGCCCGTCTCTCCGGAAGGCTTTGGAAGCTTGGTGAAGAAGTCCCAATTGAGCGACTTTGCACCATGCCAGAACAGATATCCAAGAACAAAAAACAAGACGCCGATCACCAGGGCCGTACACACGCCTGACAGCGTGAGCATCACAAAATTCGTGATTTTTCGAGTTTGCGCAATGCGTAGGTCCATGGCGCTAGGCAGCCTTTTCCGTTGTGGTCAGTATCAGAATTCGTGCCGCGCCGTTGATGACGATGGTCAACCCGAACAACACCAATCCGAGAAAGATGAGCGACGACACATAGAGCGAACCGCTCGCTTCTGCGAACTCATTCGCAATCACAGCAGCAATAGAATAGCCGGGAGACAGCAGCGAAGCCGTAATCTTCGGCGTGTTGCCGATGACCATGGTGACGGCCATTGTCTCTCCCAATGCGCGTGCTAAGGCGAGAAAGACGGAGCCGGTGATGCCGGTCTTGGCGTTGGGAAGAACAATCTGCCAAGTCGTTTCCCACTTAGTGGCGCCCACCGCCAGGGCTGCTTCGCGCTGTTCCACCGGGACGGCGCGTAACACCTCGCGCGAGACGGAGATGATGAAAGGAACCACCATCACCGACAGCACCAGGCCCGCGGAAAGAAAGCTGACACCGAAAAAGTCGCCTTGAAAAATCGGTAAGTAGCCGAAGAACTTTACCAGCACTGGAACCAGATAATCGCGAATGATTGGAACCAGAACAAAAATCCCCAACAAGCCGTAGATAACGCTGGGCACAGCCGCCAGCAGCTCAATCAGAAATGTAAGGATGTTGGATAACTTCGGCGGCGCCATCTCCGAAAGAAAAATGGCGGCCGCAACGCCCAGCGGAATCGCAATCAGCAGTGCGATGGCCGAAGTCACGCAAGTCCCATAGATGAATGGCAAGGCGCCGAACTTATCCGAGTTTGGATCCCAGGTGGAAGTGACCAGAAAATTCCAGCCGAAAGTTTTCACTGTTGGCTGGGAGTTTATCCAAAGCTCGAATACGATCAGGCCGACAATCAGCAGAATGGCGACCGCACATATTAGCGTAGTGAAATATGCGACCTCATCGCCGCCGCGCAGGCGCTCCATGAAGTTGCGCTGGGGGCGCAAGACGTTCGGAGACTCGATTTGGAAGGCAGTTGCCATTCAGCAGATTAGAAGCGCAGCTTATCGCAAGCGCTACTGAATCTTTTCGATCTGCTTCTGCTCCGAGGCAACTACGGTCTTGGGTAAGCGCGCATAATCGAGCGATTCCACGTCGTTTTGGCCCTCGGTAATGGCCCAACGAAGGAAGCTCTTGATGGCCTCGCGCTTGCCGGCGTCTTCAATCTTGGACGGCACCAGAAGCCACGTGTAGGTGGAAATGGGATAAGCGTCGGCTCCAGTTTCGTTTGTGATAGACACCGCGAAGTTGGCGGGCATTTCCTTCACGCCGGCAGCCGCAGCATTCACCGACTTCAAATCAGCTTTCACAAAGTTGCCCGCCTTGTTCTTCACCGCTCCGTAGGGCAGGTGGTTCGTCACCGCGTATATGAGTTCCACGTAACCAATAGAGCCCTTCTGCTGCTTGAGTAATCCAGCCACGCCATCGTTTCCTTTTCCGCCGATACCTGCCGGCCAATCGACCGATGCATTCGCTTTGCCGACTTTCGAGGCCCATTCGGGACTGACCTTGGAAAGATAGTCCGTAAAGCAGAACGTGGTGCCGCTACCCTCCGAGCGATGCACGACGGTGATCTTCTCATCCGGCAGATTCACGCCGGGGTTCGCTGATTTCATCTCAGGCGCGTTCCACTTGGTGATCTTGCCCAGGAAAATCCCGGCCAACGCTTCAGGAGTGAACTTGAGCTCACTACTGACACCAGTTACGTCGTAGGTGGGCACAGCCGCGCCCAGAACAGTCGGAAACATGAGCAAGTCAAACCCGTGTTTGTTTTTGAAGGCTTCCAGAGCCTTAGCATCCAGCGGCATATCGCTGGCGCCGAAGTCGACTGTGCCCTCGTTTACACCTTTTATGCCGCCGCCCGAGCCAATCGGCTGGTAGTTGATTTGAACTTTACCCTTTGAGGCGTATTCGCTAAACCATTTCTGGTAGATGGGCGCCGGGAATGTGGCTCCCGCGCCGGTCAACTGCGTCTGTGCTGCCAGCGGCAATATCCCAACCGCCGCAGCAAGCGCTATTTGTGCAAATCTCATTTGTAATCCCATTGATCTTCACCAGTATCGAAACGGCTTCAACAACTGGGTGTGACAAACAGGTTACATATCGATGAACAGGTGAGTGCCGGCCCGCGTTAGACTGCTTTACTGCTGCTTTACAGACTCGGGACTGCGGTCGTTCCTGTAGATTGTGCCTTCTTTCATTACAAAGAGCACGCTCTGCGTGACCTTAATATTGTCCAGCGGATTACCCGGCACAGCCACGATATCCGCCAGCTTCCCGGGCTCTAACGTGCCTATTTTGTCTTGCAGCCCGAGCAAATTCGAACCCACCGACGTGCCCGCGCGCAAGGCTTGCGCCGGGGTCATACCGTCGGCAGTCAGCAGTACGAATTCCAGCGCGTTATCGCCGTGCGGATAAACCGCCGCATCCGTGCCGAGCGCGATCTTCACGCCAGCCGCCAGCGCGCGCCGCACCATGGCATCCTGCGAGCGAACCGCGAGATCGGCCTTCTGCTGCACCAGCGGCGGAAACTTCGATTCCGCTATTCCACTCCGTACTGACAAAGTCGGAACCAGATAAGTTCCGTGCTCACGCATCATCCGCAACGCTTCATCGTCGAGAAATGTGCCGTGCTCGATGGAATCGATACCGGCACGAATGGCGCGCTTGGCACCCTCCGGTCCATGCGCGTGCGCCGCGGTCTTGCGCTGCAGATCGTGCGCGGTTGCAACCAGCACGTCCATTTCGGCCTGCGTAAGCTGCGGAGCATCGACTGCATCCGTAGGCGAAAGAACGCCGCCAGTTGGACAGGTCTTGATTACATCAGCTCCGTACTTGATGTTGAAGCGCACTGCGAAGCGCGCTTGATCGGGCGAATCCACCACGCCGTCCTCCGGCCCGGTTTCATGGTTCAGCAATCCGAAACGAAATCCATCCCCGTCATCGCAGTGGCCGCCTGTTGAGCCGATCGCATGCACCGCAACCAGCATGCGCGGGCCGGGCACAACGCCGGCGTTGATCGCGTTTCTTAATCCAATATCCAGAAAACTGCTCGATCCCACATCGCGCACGGTGGTGAATCCCGCCATCAAGGTTACGCGCGCGTTTTTCGTTGAGCGAATCGCCTGTTCCGGAATTGTGCGCTGCAGTTGAAGCAGCCGCTCACCGTTGTAGTCCGGATTGAAATCCATGGTGAGGTGCGTGTGCGCATCGATGAACCCGGGCAACAGCGTGGCATCGCCGAGATCAATGACCGTTGCTCCCGCCGGCGGCTGTCCGCCTACCGACTGAATCTTGTTCCCTGAAACGATGACGATTCCGGGTTGAACGATGGAATCGCTTTTGCCGTCGAATAAGCGCGCCGCCCGCAGCGCGTAGGTGTTCTGCGCAAACGCAATTGAGCTGAAGAAAAAGCAAACGACAAGAGCTTTTCGCATGAAGGATGAGGATATTGTAGCCGCTTACAACTCGGCTTCAATTTCGATTTCAATAAGCATGCGCGGGTCAATCAGAGCGCGCACTTCGATCATAGTCGCGCAGGGCCGTATATGTGCGAAGAACTCGTGATGTGCGCGGCCATATTCTTGCCAGCGGCTGATGTCGGTGACGAACATTCTGGTGCGCACCACGTGCTCAAGCGTTGCCCCCGCCTGTTGCAGAGCGCGTTCTAGGTTCCGGATCACTTGAACTGTTTGCGAATAGCCGTCATTCTCACCGACAATGTTGCCGCTTTCATCGGTGGCCGTAGTTCCCGTCATGTAAATCCGGTTTCCCACGCGAACAGCCCGGCTGTATCCAACAACGTCCTCCCACTTGGCGCCGGACGAGATCTTCTGCCGCTCAGTCATGACATCAAGATACAGCCGCGATGTGCGGCTGAAGGGCTGGCAGCATGACCGTGAAGGTGGAACCACGTCCCAACTGGCTTTCAACCGTCACGCTACCGCCCATTCGGCTGACGATTTCCTTCACGATCGGCAAGCCCAAACCCGTTCCGCCGGTTCGGCGGCTCCGCGCCCGGTCCACGCGATAGAAGCGCTCAAAGATCCGCTTCAGATCTTCACTGGCGATGCCAACACCTGTGTCGCTGACCGAAACGCGAATTCGTCCATCGTTGGCGGTTTCACATCGCACTCGCACTTCACCGCCCGGCCGGTTGAATTTCAGCGCGTTGTCCACCAGGTTCACCAACACCTGTTCCAGGCGATGACGGTGCACTTGAACAAAGCAGTCCTCGCCTACATCCTGGTCGACGAGAACGTTGATTTCACGTTCGTTGGCGGCGGCTTCTACCGTGCGCACCACTGCCTCGACCACGTCGCGCACAGGCACAACTTCAGCGGGGGCGGTCACGGGAGCATTAGAATCGAGTTCGGAAAGCACCAGCAAATCGGACGCAATGTTGTTCAATCGGATCGAGTGCGACAAGATAATTTCGACGAATTTCCGGTTGTTCGAGTTATCTTCCAGCGCTCCGTCCAGGAGCGTCTCCGCATAACCGCGAATGGCGGCCAAGGGCGTGCGCAATTCATGCGATACATCCGCGACGAAATCTTTGCGAAGCTGCTCCTGCCGTTGAATATCGGTCACGTCATGCAGCACAATGACCGCGCCGCGCACAGGCGCTTGCCCCAACGGGAGCGCGCGCGCCTCAAACCAACGGCCCGCCGCGCTAGGAAGCCGGAACCGCGCCGTATCCGCCGTCTCGCTGCGCAATACGCGTTCCAGCATGTTGCGGATCTCGGGTTCGCGCACTACTTCATAGAGCGTTCGGCCTTCACTTGCGGGGATGCGCGTACTAAAAGCTTTGGCAAATGCGTCGTTGCAAAACACGACTTTCAAATCGGAACTCACCGCCAGCACGCCTTCCGCCATGCAGGCCAGGATGGTTTCGCGGCGCGCCGCTTCCAGATTCGCCTGTTCAACTAATTGCTGGACGCGCTGGGCCATGGCCTTCATGGCGCGCGACAGGCTCTGCAACTCCGGCGGACCGCTATCCGGCAATTCCGTCTGCGCATCCGGCAGCGCCGCAATGAACTCTTCAAAACGGCGGGTTGGCAGCGACCATTTGCGGGCCAGCAACCAGGTGAACAGTAGCGCGCCCGCGCTCGTCACGCCCAGGACAACGCCGATTTTGACGATCGCGCCCGCAATGTCTCCGCTTAAGAAATTCGGCCGCACCCATAAGATGGCGAGAGGCCAGGACAGCATCAACAAAAACCAGACGCCGACGAGTTTACCCGCAGTGATCTCCTTCATGCGCGCAACTTCAACTTAAAGGCGCTCATGGCGCCGGCCTCACGCCTCAATCCGTTTCAGAAACCAAGTCTGGCTGTTCGCGGGCCGCCGCCCTTGCTCGCGCGGCGGACGCACGTAGGCGCCATCCGATTGCATGATGCGTGCTCCGGCTTCATCTTCCAGGTACTTCATCAAAATGCGATCGTGCAAGCGCCGGATCAACCTGCGGTCTTCTATCGGGAACAGCACTTCGACACGCCGGTTCAGATTGCGCGGCATCAAGTCCGCGCTGCCCACCAGGACGCGTTCTTCGCCGCCATTATAGAAGTAATAAATGCGGCTGTGTTCCAGAAAGCGGCCGATGATGCTGCGCACGCGTATGTTCTCGCTCACACCGGGGATGCCGGGTATTAGCGAACACACGCCGCGCACAATCAAATCGATTTGAACGCCCGCTTGTGACGCTTCATAAAGGATGCGAATCATCCCGGCATCCTCAAGCGCATTCATTTTGAAAATAAGATGGCCGTCGCCGTGCTCCCTGTGGCGCTCCATCTCCGCGCGAACCATGCGTTCCAGCCCGCTGCGCATACTGTCGGGGGCAACCAACAGCTTGCGATACGACTTCTTGGCGGAATAGCCGGTCAGATGATTGAAAAGATCGCTGACATCGGCCCCGATCTCTTCATCGCAAGTGAATAATCCGAGATCGGTGTAAACGCGCGCCGTACTCGGGTTGTAATTCCCAGTGCCCAAGTGCAGGTAGCGCCGGATCGTCTCGCCTTCGCGGCGCACAATCATGGCCATCTTGGCATGCACTTTCACGCCCGGAAGACCATAGATGACATGCACGCCCTCATGTTCCAGCTTTTGGGCCCAGCCAATATTGCTCTCTTCATCGAAGCGCGCCTTCAACTCAACCACGACCGCAACCTGGGTACCGTTCTGAATGGCGTCCAGCAGCGCTTCGACGATTGGCGAGTTCAGGCCCACGCGATAGAGCGTCATTTTTATCGCGAGAACTTCCGGATCGTCGGCCGCCGCGCGCAGGAAATCGACAACCGGCTGGAACGAATCGAAGGGATGATGCAGCAGGATGTCGCCTTCGCGTATAGCGTTGAAAATGTCTCCGTGCTGTTTGCTGACGAAGGCCTGCGGCGTGGCGGGAATAAAGGGCTTGTCTTTCAATGCCGGGCGATCGACGTTGAGCAGCGCGCGCACGCGGCTTAGATCCAGCGGCCCATCGATGCGGTAAACATCGTTGTGATCCAGTTCCAGATTCGTGGTCAAGAGGTCGACCAGTTTCTGCGGCATCCCGTTGTTTACCTGCAGCCGCACGGCATCGCGAAAGCGCCGCCGCCAGACCGCTTCCTGGATGCTTTCCAGCAGATCGTCCGCTTCCAACTCTTGGATCGCGAGTTCGGCATCGCGCGTGACACGAAACAGGTTCGCCTGCACGATCTTCGTCTCTGGAAAAAGGTGCCGCAGATTCGCAATGATCACCTGCTCCAGCCAAACGAATGCCGTCTCGCCGGCGCGCGACGGAACAGGCACAAGCTGCGGCAGCGAATCCGGCACCTTCACGCGCGCAAAACGCTCCTGATCGTCACCGTTGCTGACGGTCGCCGCGATATTAAGGCTCAAATTCGAGATGTGCGGAAACGGGCGCGCCTGGTCTACGGCCAAAGGCGTAAGCACCGGGTAGACGATGCGCAGGAAATAATCGTCGATGGAGCTGCGCTGCTGGGCGTTCAA
Source organism: Terriglobia bacterium (assembly GCA_963758445.1). Classification (GTDB taxonomy): domain Bacteria; phylum Acidobacteriota; class Terriglobia; order Bryobacterales; family Bryobacteraceae; genus Bog-105. The sequence continues at coordinate 121,981 of CAVWVR010000012.1, read as the reverse complement.
TTCATCCAGCTCCAGGATGTAAATGCCCGCATCGCGCAAGCCCGGCATCAAGTAATCCAGCCACAGCTTATAGATCTCGCTTGAGATGCTTGTCACTTCCTGGCGGATCAGCTCGAGCTGTTCGCCTGGCGAGCGGCCGTCCATGCTGATCTCAGTGGTTCGGGTTTCAATCTGCTGCCATAATCCCGCTACCCGCACCATGAAAAACTCATCTAGATTTGACCCCAGGATGGAGAGAAACTTGATCCGCTCCATCAGCGGCGCATTCGGATCTTCCGCCTCTTCCAACACGCGACGCTGAAATGCGAGCAGGCTCAGATGAGGGTTGAGATAGAGCTGTGGGTTGTCCAGGCGTGGAGTCTGAGGCGGTGCGGCTGGCCGGTGAACAGCCCGCGCTGTCCGGCGTTTGGAAGGGCGAGCGGATCTCATGATACAGCGGGCGACAACTTACTACTGTAGAACGTCGGTGCCCGTTCTTCTTACAGCCCTGTCAATGTTGAAGCCCGAAGGACCGGATTGTTACAATCGGAGTGCGGGGTGGAGCAGTCAGGTAGCTCGTTGGGCTCATAACCCAAAGGTCGCAAGTTCAAATCTTGCCCCCGCAACCAACCGATCGGCCGCGGCTCTACGCACTTAATGGGGGCAGTAGTGCCTCTGACTGAATCTAAGAACACATTACCTTAACGCGCAATCGGTAGTTCTGGAAATTGCGGAAGCCATAGGCTTGGCGCTGCAGGACTTCCATTTTTGTGTGAAAACCTTCCGTGATGCCGTTATTGCGGGTGAAGCGCCACATGCAGGCGATCTCCTGGCGCCAGGAATAGAGGGTATGGCCGAGTTGCACCAGTGGCGCGAACCCGCAATAACGGAGCGCCGCGATATCCCGCAGGAAGCGGTTCGCCAGGTGGCGGCATCGTTTCTGGGTTTGGCCTTTCTCCAGCAGTAAGTAACAAAGCCGTTGCTTGAATGTGTAGACGGCGTCCAAACCCGGGTGCTGCTTCAGGTACGCCGCCAGGCGCTCATGCTGCTGCGGGTTGAGGTTATGCCGATGCCGTCGCATCAAAGAGACTAGACCACGGTTCTTGGCTCCCACGGCGTCGATATCCTTCCAGCAGGCCAGGAAGTGATGATTCACCGTACGCACCACATGAAAACGATCGGCCACAATGCGCGCCTGCGGAAAATATTTACGCACCAGGGCGCGATAGCTTGCAGCTAAGTCCATGCAGACCACTTTCACTTGCTCCTTTCCATGCAATTGCGCTAAATAACCTTCCAGCGAAGCCTCGCTGCGACCGAGTACGACGTCATGCACTTTGTGGTTTTTTAAGTCGCAGAAGGTGGTCGCGTAACCGTGCTTACGGGTGAAGAAGTGCTCATCCACGCCGAGGATCTGCGGACAGGACGCGCCGATCCGTTCCCCGGCCCGCAGCTTCAGATACCACAGAAACCAGCGTTCAATGGCGGCGCTCGAAAGACCCTCGCGCTCCGCCAATCGGCTACGGCTGATGCCATCAAAGTGCTTCTGGCATACGCTGCGCCGGAACGGCTCGGTGGCGCGCAGGCGCGGCAGAATGCCGGGGAACCGCTGCCAGAAGCTGCGGCTGCAGGACCGGCACTTCCATTTCCGCGTCTCTAACCGCAACACGCAGCGGCGCAGTCCCCAGCTTTCATGCCGTGGCCAGCGAATGCGCCGGTCCTTGGCTCGCAGCTTCTCCCCTCCGCAGTGCGGACACACCACGCGGCCTACAAACCGCACTGACACCTGCACTCGTCCGGCTTTCTCCTCTACTGCTGTAACCTCGTACTCGGGCAAGCCCACTATCACTTCTGAGTTGATCAAACATTTCCTCGCAAGTATGTTTTATCAGTCAGAAGTCTTGGCTTGCCCCCATTAACGAGCTAGAGCCTCGGCCGCCGCCTGAACAGGGATCAGGCATTCCAAGGATCAATCAGCGAAGACGAGATGTCTTCAAAGTGCTTCGTGTTCCGAGTTGCGAGTTTCGCATGCGATGCAAGCGCGATTCCGGCAATCATAGTGTCCCGCAGTTCGCCCGGTCGCCCTCGCTTTTGGCGAGTAGCCATGAGGTCTGCGGCTTCTTGCGCCGCCGCATTATCGAAGGGAGCAATGCGCTTCTCAATCATCTGGTTGAGCAGGTGCTCGAAGGCGAACATAAGAAACGTTCTCCGTTTGCCCGTTGACATCACCTGAAGCCCGAACCGGATCTCAAACACCGTAATTGCAGTCGTCCACACGGAGTGGCGGGGCTGGCGATCCAACCACTCGACGACTTTGGCATCTGGGGCCTCACGCATGAGTGCGGAGACGACATTGGTATCGAGAAGAATCATGGCTCGAATTTGGCGGGCATAGCAGCATGTCCGCGAAGCTCTGAAATATCTTCCTGCAGACCCTTGCCACGAAATAGCGCGGCGATCTCTGTGCCCAGCGCGGTCGATAACGCATCCTCATCTTTCAGCGCATTGCGAAGAATATCGCGCGCCTCTTCTTCCATGCTCCGGCCGTGCTTCTTAGCCCGGCGTTGCAAGCGCACCTTCACTTGGCTTTCCAGGTTGCGTATGAGTAGTTGCGGCATCTTTGCTGGCCGCTATCATGATAGCAACCCATGATTCCGTATGATGGGCAAAAGTGCAAATCTTTCCCCGCAACGAACCAAAACCTGCTGATTAAAGCTTCGAGCGCTCTATGCGGTTTCGCTGGGCTTCTCTTTTTCAGCCAAGCGGGCTGCGAGGGCTTCCTCATATTCCTGCTGTCGGCTGTTCCAGGCGGATTTACGCTCGTCAACGTACCGCTTTCCGTCTTCTTGAGAATCGAATAGAAGCGTGTCCCTGGCGGATCGGTGCACGATTTCAAACTGCTCATCTTCCCGTTGGACCACTAGCTGCCGGCTACTTTCGGCAACGACTTTCACCGGGTATCCGGTTTCATGGCCGCCCCACCAGAGCCACAGGGTCTTTCCCGACAGAGGTTCCTTTTCACGCGCCTCTCTTTGCTGTTTTTCCTCTTCGGAGGGGACTTGCCAGTGGGCGAACTTGGAGAACGGGAGGGCGGGCTCATATTCGTTTTTGACCTCTTCCACGCGCCGGGCCACGCCGTCCACAAAGGTAATGGCATATTCCAGAACATGAGCATCTTCACCGTTTCGCGTGTAGAGACCCGGACCCGACGCAACTATGTTGTTCCAGTAGATTGCAATCTTTCCGGTGAATTCGCTCAAATCCGCAGTTGCGGATTTCTCCTCTAGCCGCCCATCCTCTGTGATCGTGTACTCGAGCAAGAGGTTGTCCAAATCTTTGGTCTGGAATAGCTCACCAGCCGGGATGTTCTCCGGCAGCGGATAGCGGCACTCTACGTGATCAAACATTCCCATTAGGGTTCGCGCTTTACGGACCGGTCGGGACAACGGTATCACCTTCACACAGCCCCATGGAGGTCACGATTGACGGCTGGCCATTATCAGCAGCCAGAAGGCGGCCGCGTCGCAGCGATCGCCGAGAGACGAGCTTCCCGGCCGGCCGAGGCGTTCCGAGAGGCCCAACAAGGCGCGTGCCGGGAGTGCGTAGCGCGTGGGCAGCGGCTCGGGCGGATAGAGCTGTGCCAGGCGGCGCAAAGTGGCGCGAGTGTACGCGTCGTGTATGTCGCCGTTGTCTTGCTGCATGAGCCAGCCGATCGCGTTGACCGGCGTTTAACAGCGCCGCTCAACCACCAGGATTTGCTGGAGTGGTAGTGACCGCGGGTACGAAAAGTCTCAATGACGAAATGCTTCCAGGTACTGGCAGTACCTAAACCAGGCAAGCCGTTGGCCTACGCACTGCCGGTTCACAGCGGCTCCAGATGGAAGCCGCGCTGGGGCTCGAAGTACAAGAGGTACACGTTCTGTTTGCCCGGCGTGAGCAGCATAGGCGAGGCGGGATTGCCGGGGACGCTCAAAGGGGCCATTGTTGCTTCTCCGGTACAACGTAGGACTCCGCCCGCAGTGCGGATCAGGATTTCGCGGCGCACTGGCCCGGTGGGCGGGAGATAGTAGAAGACGGTTGCTTCCGTGGGATGGGGGATGGTGGCGTGGAGGGGCGTCATCGCAGGACGCTCGGCTGCTAGCGCGCCGCCGGGCGGAAAGACGACTTCGGCCAAGGCGCAGCGGTAGTTGCCCTCCGCGGCAGGGCTCACGGCCAGTACGCCCACGTGGGCGCGACCTTCCGCATCCACATACAAGCCGGGAGGCGCGTCCTGGATCAACTGCCCTGTCCCGATGTGGGCTACGGTGAAGGGCGCGAGCGCCCCGCTGTCTCCGAAGGAGGAGTGATACACATCAATTCCCTTGTCCCGCATGAGTGCGAATGCCACGTGACGCCGGCTCTGCTGCGCGTACGGAGCGAGAGCCGCCGCGATGCTCACCGGCTTAGCGGGCAGAGCGGCTGTCCAGACCAGCGTTGGCGGAGCAGTCCACTGGTTGTTCTTTGCCGGGAAGCGGACGAGCAGGAGCTGGGTGGAATCAGCCGAGAGGGCCAGCACGTCAATGGGGCCGCCGTTCGGCTTCAAGGGTGGGCGACAGCCGGCCAAGCACATCCATCTGCTCTTTGCGAACAACCAGCATAGTTTGCTGCGTTCCCTTGTATAAGCTAGCCATTGCCCCAGGCGGGTAGCTGGCAAAACAGGCGAAAGTCCAAGCTGACAATGCTAACGTGTCACGGCCGGGAATGCAAGCGCTGGAGCAGGGACCGCAACCGCTCCCACTGAAACGTCGCCGGTCGAGCGAAGCTGACAGCAAACCGCCCACTCGTGCCCATTGCTGTAGCATAGAACGAGCGCTCGGGGCGCATCCAGTCCGCGGAAAGGGCAGTGCCCACCCACTTACGTAATCTCGAAGGTACGAACCTTCTTTCAGCCTGATCAGTGCGGACTCCAGGCAAGCAGTGAAAGGAGATTCGTATGGAAACTAGACCACTCCCGTCACGTTCCGAACTGGAGCAGTACAAGAAACAAGCCAAGGACCTTTTGAAGGCTTGCGCCTCGGTCGACCCCAATGCAGTTCGTGCGTGGGCCGAACGATGGTTCCGGGCGTGTGTGGACCAATGGGTGGAAACGGAAGCGCGTCTGCGAGGCATTGCCGCGACGCAAGAGTTACGAGCGTCGATACAACGCGAACAGATTGAGCACATTGGGAAAGCCATCAGGGCCGGTGCGCTTGCGAAACCCGACCGTAAGCTCGCCGACGCACAATTCTTCATTGCCCGGGAACACGGATTTGAGAGCTGGTCCAAATTCGCCAAGGAGATTCAAGCACTTCAACTCGAAAATTCTAAAGAAGCGCAATTTGAAGCGGCAGCCGACGCCATCGTCTCTGGAGACATTCGAACGCTCAGAAGACTGCTGCGCAACAGATTCGGAGCTAGTGCGAATGCGTTCGCAGCGCACACACCAGGCACCGTTGCTGCACTACGTCGCCGCGAATGGCATCGAGGATTTCCGCCAGAAGACGCCGGACAATATCGTAGAAATCGCAAAACTTTTGCTCGATGCCGGTGCCGAGGTAAACGCCGAGTCGAATGCCTACGGCGGAGGCTCGACCGCACTTGGCCTGGTCGCCACCAGCGTTCATCCTGAGCGCGCCAACGTGCAGGAGGCCCTGATGCAGATTCTGCTGGATTACGGCGCTGTGATCGATAAGCCTGGGGTGGCCGGCAACCGGCAGACCGCTGTCGAGGGCTGCCTAGCGAATGGCCGCGGCAAAGCCGCCGAGTTTCTGGCCTCCCGCGGCGCCCGGCTCAACCTCGACACTGCCGCCGGCATAGGGAGACTCGATATCGTCCAAGGTTTTTTCCGCAAAGACGGGATTCTTGAGGGGACCGCGACCAAGGAGCAGGTACAGCGTGGGTTTTTGTGGGCCTGTATGTATGGCCGGCTCGAGGTGGTTGCGTTTCTCTTAGATCATGGCGCCGTTCTGCGCGATCAAGCGGAGACGGGCGCGACTGGCTTGCATTGGGCCGCTGGAGGCGCGCACCTGGGCATAGTCCAGTTACTGATCCAACGTGGCGCTCCGCTGGAAGAGCTCAATCGATGGGGCGGAAGTGTCCTGGAACATGCTCGGTGGGCTTGTGCGAATGGGGATCGTGCGACAGACTATCGACCGATATTCGAGGCTTTACTGGCGGCTGGCGCGAAGGTTAAGGATGGCCGGCCAAATTCTTAAGGACAGGCTGGGCCAGGCTTCTTGTGACTGGCCATGGACTGCAGATAGCTGACGATTACCTGAACATCTTTTTCGGGCAATGAGTCGAAGCTGGGCATTCTGGTTCCAGCGCGTACACTGCCGGCGTTCGCGATGAATCGGCTGAGGAGGCGGAGATTCCAGTATTCGGTAACGCTGCAGGGGGAATTCAGTTCCGGCCCGAACGTCCCTCCGACGCCATTGATGGCATGGCACTTCAGGCAATGCGTGACGAACAGTTCATGCCCGGCCTTTGAGCCAGTAGCATCCAGACCGGCAAGAGCGTCGGATGAAGAGACCAATTCTATGGCAGTTATCTGATAGGGCCATGGATATTCTTCCGGGTCGCCTGCGGGCGAAAGCCACACTAAATAGCCCGGTGCCGGAGTTGCGGGGGGTGCACTCCCCGGCAATCGCTGCCAGTCTTCCCCCTGCGGGGCAGCCGCGTCACGGATGGCGAGCAACCCTTTGCCCCCTAGGGCGCGAATCAGAGGCATGAGGGGAAGATAGCCGTCCTTACAGCGGAAACGCACGTACACTTCGGATTCCGGTTGACCTCCCCGGCTCAAGTGTTCTAAGAGGTCACGCAGCCAGAAACCCTGATAGCGCTGCTTGCGTTTATACACAGGATCATCCACCTCCACCGAGGCGAGAGGATGCTGTTTGCGAATCTGCGCAATCGATTCTTCATTGAGGGGCAAGACAGCGAGCGGTGTTTCCGCCACAGCAGCCGATAATCGCAGCATCAGCAGACACATCAAGGCAATCGGCGCAACTCTGCTCATAGTCAACCCTGGGATCCGAACCAGCGCTCTAGAATTACGCGTACATCGACTGAGTGGTTGTAAAACATAACCTTTGCTTGAGGGGCCACTTCATGAGTTACGTCGATGATTTGCTCCATGAAGTAACTCATCTCAGGATCTCCTGCTACCGCACCCCCGATGAGAACGCCATCGCAAGGCTGCGCGCTTAATTCACGTCTGAAACCGTCTAGGCCGGTCTCTGGAGAGGCGTGGATGATTTCGTATTGATAGCCGGCATGTGTCATGCGTTCCCGCAGATCGCTCAACCTTTTCGTGATCTTTGGACGCTCCTCTGCAGCGATCGAGGGATGATCCAGTGGTAGCCCAATGTGGAAGATGGATACAGCCAGATCGCCTCCTAAGTGACTCGTCGAAACAGATTACCACCGCCCCGGCAGTTCCAGCAAAAGAATCCACGAACAAACGAGTCGGGAAATCGTATGTAACGATGTAGTGTCTATGTCCGATACCACCAGTTCTCCCGTTGCATTGATTCACGATCTGCTCGCAAGAAAGCGTTACTCGGTTAGCGAGTCTGATGGAAGCGTCCTGAAAATTCAAGATCTGGAGAGTGGAATCGCGCTGCGCGCCGTGCTGCAAGGCGAGATTCTGTTCCTGTCGCTGGTCTGCATGGTGGTGCCGCGAGCGAAGATCACTCCGGAGCTGATGCACAAAATGCTGGACGCGGAGAACGGCATTTCGACCTCGCATTTTCAGCTTTACGAGGCGGACGACGGTCAGGTAGCCGTAACCCTGAACAACTTTTGCAAGCTGCAAGAGTTGGGACCTGACGACGAAGACGATATCCTCTCCTGTGTCAGCTTCCTGTTGGCAGATGTTGTGCATGCCAAGGACCTGATCGGCGCTGACCTGCAGGCCGCCTGAATCGATTCAAGAGGATATAACAATGGGCTTTTTTTCTGATGTTTTCAATCGGACCGGGCGTGTGGCGCGAGGCCAGGTGAATCAAGGCGTAGGCGCGATCGAGGACGCCACGTTTGAAGCGACCGTGCGGCAAACCGTCGCGGATATGAAAACGGAGCTGAATAACGTGGTGCGCGCCTCCGCAACCGCGATGAGCAACTATAACTCTCTCGACGCGGAGTACCAGAAGTACGTCCGGCAATCGCAGGAATGGAAAGCGCGCGCGGGACAAGCACTCGACGCGGGCAATGAAGAGCTCGCCAAGAAGGCGCTCGCTAAGAAAGCCGAATCCGACAAGCAGGTGACTTCGCTGCAGGCGGCAGTGGAATCGGCCCAAAAGGCCAGCGAATCGCTGAAGACGCAGGTGGTGGACCTAAGGCACAAGATCGAAGAGGGCGAGCGGACGGCGACTACCTTGGTGGCGCGCAAGAATGCCGCGATGGCGCAGAGAAAGGTCTCGGAAGCCATGGCCGGCGTGGGCAAGGCGGACAACGCATTCTCAGTGCTCGCGAATTTTGAAAAGTCGGTGGCCAAAGAAGAAGCAACCGCTAAGGCGTTTAACGAGCTGGCCTCCGCAGGCAAAGATTCGAATTTGGAAGCTGAGTTCGCTCAGCTTGAAGGGCACACGGTGGATTCCGAACTGGCGGCGCTCAAGCGGGAACGGCTCGGCAGGGTTGAGCTGCCGAAAGAACTACCTCCCGCTCCCGGCCGTTGAGCGGTATGTTCTTCGATCGCAAGCCAAATTCGACCCGGCCCCCGGAGGACTTGGCTCACCTCAAAATCACCGACGCTCGCGTGAGCGACACTCTCTCTGTGTCCGGCGCAGCCGCTGACTTCAGCGACATCGATTTCAGTGTGGACAGGCTGGCGGTGTACGAGGCGGGAAATCGACACTGGAAAGAACTGAGCGGCATGTGGCGCGATCGCCGTGTCTACCTGGAAGTACATGACGAGGACGTTACGACTGTTCTCGGCAATTTCGACGGGCGCACACTCACGCTTGACGAACTCGGGGTGGGCGAAGACGACCTCTCGCAAATGGATCAACGGCAGAACCCGGCGGACTTTTTCGATTGGGACAGCAAGTTCTGGTTGTATCGGTTTAGCCGCGAGATCGGTCTATTTCGCGCTAGCGACACTACAGGGCGTGGCTTCTATTGTTGGGAGTTCCAGGAGCAGAATGCCAAACGGTTCCTCGTTATTCGGAAGTTTGAAGGCGAGCCATTCGCGGCATCGCTCTGGGTGAACGTCGAGCCCGGGGACATTACCGTTTTTCGGAGTACGTAATGAAATTATCGAAGCCGGGTCTGCTGGTTGCCGGTCTCGTGCTTCTCATGTCCTGCAGCAGGCTTCCGAGCGCGCTGCGCCGAGACATTGCCGACGAGAACGATCGGCTGCACGAGGCCGAGCGCCAGCTTCAACACTCGCAAGACACACTCAATAGCGATCTTTCGCAGGCCCCGGACCTGTTTCAGAGCGCCTCCGCGCCGGCGGAATGGAAAACGAGACTTCGTACCGATCGAGAAAAGCTGGATTCCGCGGAGAAGATCCAAGCTGAACTCGCCGAACTGGCACGCCACGGCCGGTCGGAATCGCGATGGCGCGCAGACCAGTTACTCTCGCGAGAACGCCAATTATTGCGAACGACAGCGACCGATTCCCAGTACGTTGTGGCAGCGGCTGGCGATTGGCTTGATTTTCGCCGTGATCTGCCGGCGCATCTGGATAAGATGCGACACGAATACGCTACCGTTCACAACTTCGACCTGGCGCCCGTAACGAAAAATGTAGAGCAAGCAGATCATGATTGGCCGGCAAAGAAAGTAGCGCTGGACGAGCGGCTCGACACTCTGCGCAAAATACCGAAGCAGGCCGAAACAGAATGGAATGCGACCCAAGCTTTGCGAGACAATGCCGCGAGCGCAAAGCCGAGTGGAAGTCAGCTGGCAACGTTAATTCAAACCGACGATGATCTGGCGCATGATGCCAGCGCAATGTCGGCCAAGGCTGGGGAACTGCAGAGCATGTGCGGCCAGCTCTACGACTCATGGGACAAGATTCTCACGGACCTTGATGACTCGCATTATGGCGATGACCGGGTCTTTCGAGAGCGAATCAAAACGGTTCGCACGCATCTTGTCGACGTCGCTTCGAAAAAGAGGGAGACCACTAGCGAGGAACGCTGGACAACCGTCTCCGAACCCCAATTTCACGCCGTTGAAAACGACTTGGGTATGTCTCTCGCGCACAAAGATGCCGGCCTCTTCGATTACGAAGCGGAGACCACAGCGCAACCGGCCGGATTTGCCTACATCGCACCGGAATCGCAGGGCTCGAATCAGTACGGGTATTGGGACCACTCTAGTGGCCACAGCGTTTGGGCCTGGCTGCCGGAGTACCTGATCCTTCGCGAGTTGTTGTGGAACCACGATTACCGGCCGGTCGTCGCAGACGAGTACCGCGCCTATCGAACCTCGCAGAGTGCGGGCAGAACCTATTATGGCCAGACAAGTCCAACGGCTCCGCCGAGATACGGAACGCACGGGACCTTCACGCAGTCGCACTACGCCGATAGCCGATATGTGCAGCGCGGTGGGTTTAGCGGTTCGGCTTTTGCCTCTCACCCAGGAAGCAATCCGAGTGCGCCGCGCGCCAGTGAGCCTGGAATGAATAATGATGCTGCCGGGCGGCGATTCGGCTCGGGAGCCCACCCGCCATCAGGACAACAGTTTGGCCGGCCGGGAGGTTTTCGCAGTCCGGGCCGCAGGTTCGGTGGCAGAAGATAGCGTCGGCGAACCATCAAGCTAGGCCGCAGCACGACATAGTTCAACGGTAATTCTTTGACGGATTTGCGAGCCGCTTCCAGGAAGCGAGTTGGAATTGAAAAGTCGAGCAATATTTCCTAACCGGAGCGTGCCAAGGGCATGGCAGCGGCGGTCATGCTGCGCATAATCAAACGAAAGACTTCTCTGCTATCGGGGCTATGGGCCTTTGCTACAAAAGACCAGAATGTATCGCCTTCGATATAAGAGACGGGAGCGGGTAGCAAGGCAAGAAGCTCTCGCGCCACGGTAGTCTTGCCTGCTCCGATTGGAACCTGAAAGGATAGTGACGCCCATACTGATCATTGGTGCAAGTCGAGCGTGACGCGCACGTCGATTGGTATCACAATCGTTCGACTACCTAATGAAGCCTCGACATGAAGCTTCGACTTCAATAGGAGACTAACACGCCATGCCCACAAGAACGGGAAATAACGGCACGTTGCCCGTACGCTTTACGGCGAAGCTACAGAAAAGTTCTGCAAAGGGTGGGTGGACATTTATCATCTGGCCCGAATCGGTTCAGTTTTTTAGAACTCGTGGATTGGTCAAGATCAAGGGCGAAATAAATGGCCATCCATTCGCCAGCTCCTTTATGGCCCTGGGCAACGGCACGCACAAACTGCCTGTAAAAGAGGAGTTGCGAAAGGCGATAAACAAAGCTGAAGGCGATACAGTAGAAGCGATGATCTGGGTGGCCGGGCCGAGGAGCGCCAGACGTACGTGGCCACCATTGTCGCCGCAGCGCGGTGGAAGCGATCCCAGTTCTTGAGGGTTACTACGCGCGAACAACGGATCCCGAAATCAAAGCGGGAGTGGCATCCGCTTTGTTGCGATTGGGCGACAAGAAAGACATTTACCGAGCTTATGTTTTGGCGGACGCGATCGAACATGTCCGCAGCAACGATGTGGGCCAAGGAGTGGTAGATGCTATGTCTACGTCAAAGTAATTGCGAACGCCCGGGCCGCCGACGGTATACCCGTTCTTGAGGACTTTTATGCGAGAACAACGGACCCGGAAATCAAGGCGGGCGTGGCATCTGCCCTCGTCAGGATGGGAGACAAAAACCAGGTTTACTGGACATTTCTAATTGCGCGCGCAACCCCGGCGGCACAGAGTGACGCTCCCAAGCCCATGGAGTTGGGAGCGGTGAAGGCAGCCTTCTTCTCACCCGAGTTCGAGGACTGGGCGACAAAGCACCAACTTTCGTTAGAGGCCGCGTTCGATTGCGGACTCTCTGCTTTTCCTCGACGATCCGCTGGCGCAAAGTGCGTTCGCGTCCTATTTCCCAACCGAGAATATTTCAGAGTTACGAGCGTTCCGCGGTGGCGTGTTCATGGACATTCCGCAGCATCCGAAATAGGAGCGGCGGCAAGGTCATCTCTGGGAAACATTGCGCGTAGGGTTGGATTCCGCATCAGTCCAACGCGCCCGCTGGGATAAACTGCCCGTGAGGATCTCAATATGCCCCGGAAAGCACTTCGACGAATTCTGTCGCTTTGCGTGTTAACAATTCTGTCAGCGGCGTTTTGCCTCGCGCAAGACATTGCCGCATTCGTAGGTAAGTGGAACATGACGTCTGAAACTAATGATGATCCAGTGCACTGGACGCTGGTATTGAAAGACGCGAACGGAAAACTGGTCGGTTTTCTCACCACGGATGAATCCGAACAGCCGGCGAAGGATTTTAAATATGATGCCGGCGTGATCACGTTCAAAGCTCCTTATAACGGCCAGGATTACGACCTTCAGTTGAAATTAACAGGCGACAAACTCGAGGGAACGTGGAGCGGCGGCGGCGACTCAGGCCGAACATCAGGAACTAAGGCGCAATAGCCCGTCGGGCATGAATCGAATCGGTAAACGCTTCCGGGAGCGGTCCGTTTGTCCTTGTCTGCGATCATGCCAGCAATCATGTTCCGGTTGAGCTGGAGAACCTCGGTCTGACAGACGCCGAACTGTCGCGTCACATAGCCTGGGACATTGGCGCGGCCGGCATTGCGGAATACTTATGCGAAGCCTTTGATTCGCCGGGCGTTCTATGCGGCACATCCAGGCTTCTCATCGATTGCAATCGCCAGCTAGACGCGCCTGATCTGATCCCGGAAATCAGCGACCGCGTCGTCATCCACGGTAATCTGGGTCTCAGCGCCGAAGAAAAAGCAGAGCGTGTGCGTCGTTGGTTCTGGCCCTACCACTACGACATATGCGCGATTCTGGATGAGCGTCAGTCCCATGAAACGCCGGCTATTTTTCTCTCCATCCATTCCATGACGGAGAACCTGGCCGGTGCGGTGCGCCCGTGGGAGATTGCGCTATCCAGTCACCGCGACCGCACTCTCGCCGAACCGCTCATCGCCGCGCTGCGTACGCCGGGGGACGTGGTTATTGGCGACAACCAGCCATACGATCTCGACCCCGCAATCGACTTCACCACTCCCTTTCACGCTATGCAGCGAGGCTTGCCGCACATCCAAGTGGAGTTCAGGCAAGACAAAGTGCATGACGAGTATGGGCAACAGCAGATGGCTGCCCGCTTTACCGCCGCGTTGACAGAAGTGCTGGCTCAGAGAAGAGCGCAGCAGTCCTGAGCCTAAACGGTTCGCAGAAGACGTTATGCCAGCAGGAGTTTTCAGCTTGCTCGCTTCATCAGCCATTTGCGCCGGGAAAGGAAGGCGGCGGCCAATGGCAGGAGGGCCAGAACGAACGAGGAAGGCTGGGGCGCTACTGCCGCAGTTACGAATCTCCCGGTGCTCGAAGCCCCGGGAGGGTTAGGAGCGCTGCAAAATGCGTTGTTACAGACCGCTTCCAAGGCTTCGCCGACGTTCGAGCTGGAATTGCTTATGTCGACAGTCCCTCCCGAGTCGGTGAGCCCTGCAGGCGGGGTGCCGCCCACGCCAGTAAAGAACAGCGCCAAAGCTTCCAAGCCTTGTTGGTTGAGCCCGAGTATTACCTCTGGGGCGAGTTCTAGAGAGCCCGAGGTCAATACCACTATTCTGTCTGCCGTATGTGAGGCGGCGCAATAAGCCTTGAGTGGTGGCCGTACTGCGGACACTCTGATGCTGATAGCACTACTCACGCTATACAATGCCCCCTAGCCAGTGTGGAAGACTGAACGTATGAACATTGAGATCAAACGCTGCTTCTTTTGAAGCGACATAAAAGCGGAGGCCGTGAGCCTCAAGGGCCAACTGGAAAATCGATTGGGCGTACCCGTACGCGTGCGTGCTGGGGCGCCAGGCGCGTTAGACGTTTTTATGAATGGCGAGAAGATCTACTCGAAGAAGCAGAGCGGCCGCTTCCCCACTGCAGATGAATTAGTCGGGTTGGTCAGATCGAAGGCTTGAGAGCACTCCCGACGCGGGTTATTGCGGTGGATTCTTGGCTGGAGCTGTGCTCGGGGGCGTCGTGCGCGGCCAGCCTGATGAGGGTTGAGGGGGTGCTGTCGAAGTGGAATCGTCGGACTCGGTGGAGAGATTCACGCGCGACCCGGAATCTTCATTCACCATGACGCGACGGCCGGACGGGGTGGTGCTGGCTGGGATAGTGGGCTCGTCATCCGCTGCGGTTGCAACGGGAGCATGCGTGACGAGCGTGGGACCGGCGGCATTCTGCACGCCATCCTTACTCATAGACGAGTGCCGATAACGGATGTCGGCTTGGGCGTAGCGAATGCGCGCTTGCTGTGCCAGGTCGACCCTGATATTGGGCACGTCCGTGCCTTTGAAGCCTTCGGGCATGTAGAAGTACAACGCATAGCGCTGGCGCAGGCGGCTGAGGGTGTCTTCGAGCGCGCGAGCATCGTCGACGCGCATGGTGTCGCCCCCAGTGTCACTTGCGATTTGATCGGTACCGGCCGAATGAGACGGGTCGCTGTTGCCAACTCTGCCGCCCGGCAGACCCAGTCCGCCTCCACCGCCCGGTAAACCGATTCCACCCGGAATCCCCAGTCCACCGCCGCCTCCGCTGCCCCAGGTTCCTCCGCGACGGCGGCCAGCAGGATAGTTTGCGTTGGGCGGCTCATATTCGGCGCGCAGGAAGCTGAGCATCGCATTGGCCCGCGCGAGTGCCCGCTCCACGCGCGTCTCGTCTTCGCCGTCTTGTGTCTCGTCGTCGGTGAGGATGACAATGGCGCGGCGAGCCTCAGGGCGGCCCTGATGCTGGACGTAATCTGCCGCGGAGATGAGCGAAGTCGTAATTCGCGTACCGCCGTGGAAAGATTCGGAACGCAGCAGACGGTCTAAGGCATTCTGCACATCGGTGTGGCTGCTGGTGAACGGGAGCTTGAGGCGCGTGTACGTGTCGAACACCATCACGGCGATACGGTCATGGGGCGCGAGAACGTTCAACGCTTGTTGCGCGGCATAAGCGATTCGCTGCACATGGGGCTGCATGCTGCCGCTGACGTCGAGCAGAAGAAGGATATCGATCGGGACGTTTTCGCTGGCGAAGTTGCGGATAGTTACTGGTTTGCCGTCGAGGCGCAGAATGAAGTCGGTTTTTTCCAGTCCGGTGATGATGCGGCCGTCGGAATCGACCACCTGCGCGTCAACGCGTGTCATGGCGACGTCGCTCTTGAAGACGACGGGATCGTCGGCAGCTTGTGCGGCAACCGCAATCGTAAAAAAAAGAGGGATCACGTACAGACGGGGCATACCAGAACTCAGAGGGAAGTCTCTTAATGATACGTGTGGCCACGAAGGAGGGTTTCCTCGAAGCCCGATTGGCGAAATGGCGTTTGCGCGGCGAACCCGCTTTATCATTTACCTGTGTCCGCTTTCTTTAGAACCAAGCACTTGCTGACAGTTGGCTTATCAATCTGGTTCCTGCCGCTGACCTTCGCGCAACAACAGCCGCCTGCCTCGGTCCCTACCATCACACTCCAGGACGCACTGCGGCGGGCGCGTCAATATGGCGTGCAAATCCAGACGGCAAACATCGCCGCCCAATTGGCGCATGAGGATCGGGTGCAGGCACGCGCGGCGTCGCTTCCGTCTGTCAGCGGAATGAATCAGTTCATCTACACCGAGGGCAACGGGACACCCTCCGGGGTTTTCGTTGCGAACGACGGCGTTCATGTTTATAACGAACAGTTGAATGCCCACGAGGAGCTTCTCGCGTTTATTAGGCGGGGCGAGATCCGGGCGGCCGCTGCCGCCGAAGCGGTAGCTCGCGCCAAAGCCGATGTGGCGGCCCGCGGCCTTAACAGCACGGTGGTGAGCGATTACTACTCCATTGTTTCTGCGCAACGCAAAATCAATAATGCCCAAACCACCCTGGCGGAAGCGCAGCACTTTCTGGACATCACACAGAAGCAGGAGCAGGGCGGCGAAGTAGCTCACGCCGACGTGATCAAGGCGCAGATTCAGACCCAACAGCATCAGCGCGATGTCCAGGACGCGAAACTCGCATTCGAGAAAGCGAAGATTGCTCTGGCGGTGCTGATCTTTCCGCGCCTGCAACTCGATTATGGGGTGGTCGACGACCTCGATCAACTCCCATTGGCGCCCGCGCCGCCCGCCAATAGCGGCCAAGCATCCATGCTCAGCCCCGACGTTCGCGCCGCGCAGGCCGGTTTCCATCAAGCGCAACTTGGCGTGACCGTAGCGCGCTATGCTTATCTGCCCTCATTCGCACTGGATGTCTGGTACGGCATCGATGCCAATCAATTTGCAGCCCGAACGGATTACTCCACTCAAGCCACGGGCCGTAGCACGCTTCCCAATTACCAGGTGCCTTTCCGCCAGAACCTGGGATACGTGGCGCAAGCCACGCTGAACATTCCGCTCTGGAGTTGGGGGTCCATACACAGCAAAGTTAAGCAGGCCCAGCTTAAAGAGGAGCAGGCGCAATTGGATCTGACCACCACAGCGAAACAGTTCGATGCGGACGTAGCCACGGCTCAGCGGGAAATGGAAGCTGCCCTGTCGCAGGTGCAATCGCTGCGCGAGTCTTCAGATCTATCGAGTGAGAGCCTCCGCTTAACTTTGCTTCGGTACCAGGCGGGCGAAGCGACCGCGCTGGAAGTGGTCGACGCCCAGACTACGGCGGCACAGGCGCGTAGCGCGTACGATGATGGTCTTCTGCGGTACCGCGTTGCTGTGGCGACTTTGCAAAATCTGACAGGAGCGTTCTAGCCGTGCGCATATATCAGCTAGTTATACCGGTCACGGTTGTCGCTCTGCTGGCCGTCGGTTGTTCAAAAAAGGGGGCCGCTGATTCCGGCCAGGCGGAAACTCCGGCGACTCCGGTGCAGGTTGCCACAGCCACCCAGAAATCGCTCGATCAGATGGTGACTGCCGAAGCCGTTCTCTTTCCTTTGAAGCAGGCGAACATCACTCCCAAAATCAGCGCACCGGTGCAGCGTTTCCTGGTGCAACGCGGCGATCACGTTCATAGCGGCCAGTTACTCGCGGTCTTAGAGGACGCTGACCTGCGCGCGAGCGCAAAGGAAAGCCAAGAGCTCTACGATCAGGCGCAGGCCGCTTACACCACAACTACGAATGCGACATTACCCGAAGATCTGACCAAAGCGCAGGCCGATGTCAACTCCTCGCGTCAGGCGCTCGAAGCGGCGAAAAAGGTGCTGGACAGCCGCGAGAACCTGTTGCACCAGGGAGCTCTCGCGCAAAAACTGGTGGATGATGCGCGAGTCGCAGAAGTTCAGGCGCAGGCCCAGTTCGACACCGCAAACCAGCATCTCAAATCGCTTCAGAATGTCGGCCGCGTGGAGCAGGTCAAGTCCGCCCAAGCGCAGATGCAGGCCGCTAAAGCTCACTATCAGAGCGTTGCGGCACAAGTCTCCTACGCGGAAATTCGCAGTCCGATGAACGGAGTGATTGCCGATCGCCCGCTCAACATCGGCGAGATGGCGTCCGCAGGGTCTCCGGTCTTCACAGTCGTAGACATCTCGCGCGTTGTCGCCCGCGCCAACGTTCCCTCTCAGCAAGCGGCGGCTTTGCGTACGGGTCAGTCCGCCGTTATCACCGGCGCTGGTGGCGAACTGAATGGCAAGGTCACCGTTGTCAGCCCCGCAGTGGATCCAAGCACCACGACGCTACAGATCTGGATTGAAGCGCCGAATCCGGGCGAAAAACTCAAGCTCGGCAGCACCGTGCAGGTTTCGATCAACGCGGGCGTCATCCCGGAGGCGCTGGTAGTTCCCGTGTCAGCTCTCCTTTCCTCGGATGAAGGCGGCGAAAAGGTGATGGTTGCAGGGACGGACGGCCTGGCCCACGAGCAGAAGGTGGAAGTTGGACTCCGATCGGGTGATGAGGTACAAATCATCAGCGGCATCAAACCCGGTGATCAAGTCATCACCGATGGCGCTCTCGGTCTGGACGATAAAGCCAAAATTGCCATAGCAAAGCCGGGCGAAGCGGGCGCAAAAGACAAGGACGACAAGTGAGCACCATCACGGCCGAGCCTGTCGGCGAATCCACTGCGCAGTCGGAGCATTGGACTGCGCGTCACCTCAAAGCCATCCTTTTTATTGTCTGCGCGCTGGCTGCTTTGGGCGTGTATTTGGCCCTGAACGTTCCGGTCGCAGTCTTCCCTTCCACGAACTTTCCTCGCATCGTGATCGGAGTCGACAACGGGGTTATGCCGATCGATCAGATGCAGGTCACCATTACGCGCCCCATCGAGGAGGAAATTAATTCCGTCCCGGGGCTTGACCGGGTTCTGTCTATCACGAGCCGCGGATCGGCGGAAATCGATCTTTTTTTTACCTGGAACGTTGACATGTTTCAGACGCTGCAATATGTGAATGCAGCGATCGCCCGTGTTCAGACAACGCTTCCGTCCACTGCTGCAATCACGACGAACCGTCTCACGTTTGCAGCTTTTCCGATCATGGGCTACAGCCTCACGTCGGCAAACATTCCTGCAACATCGCTTTGGGAAATTGCCACGTATACGATGAAGCCGCAATTGAATCGGCTCTCAGGCGTGTCGACTGTAGTTATTCAGGGTGGGCAGGAGCCCGAGTTCCAAATCCAGCCCGATCCCGGCAAGCTCGTGGAAGCACAGATTACTATCCCGAGCATTGTCGACGCGCTCACGAAAAGCAATCTGATCGACTCACCCGGCATGCTGCAGCAGAACCATCAACTCGTTTTGACTCTAGTTAGCGGGCAAGCACACAGCGCGGCCGACATTGCTCAAACGGTCGTCAAAACCTCGAACGCAGGCGTTCCGATAAAAGTCGGCGACATCGCGTCAGTCAGCTCCTCCGTCAAACCCGTCTACACCATCGTTACGGCAAACGGCAAACCGGCCGTGCTTCTGAACGTTTATCGCCAGCCCGACAGCAACACTGTAACGGTGGCTGACGAAGTGCACCAGAAAATTGCGGACTTGCAGAAATCACTTCCGAAGGGCATCACGATTCAGCCGTTCTACGATCAATCGGACATCGTCAGCGCATCCATTGCCAGCGTTCGCGACGCGATCATCATCGGCTTGGTCCTCGCCGCCATCATTCTCGTGCTGTTCCTTCGCGATTGGGGCACGTCGGTTGTTGCCGGCTTGGTCATTCCCGTCACTATCGCAGTCACGTGCATCGCTTTACGCGGACTTGGGCAAAGCTTCAACCTGATGACGCTCGGCGGTTTGGCGGCAGCAGTCGGACTGGTGATTGACGATGCCATTGTGGTGGTCGAAAACATCGTCCTTCACCGTGAAGCCGGACAGAATCGAGGCGAAGCGATTCGTAGCGCGTTGCGTGAGATTCGTGTTCCGTTGTTCGGATCGACTATCACGCCAATCGTAGTTTTTCTGCCGCTCATCAGCATCACTGGCGTGACCGGCACGTTTTTCCGGGCGCTAGCGGTGACGGTTGCGGTCGCGCTGCTTACTTCGCTGTTGCTCGCACTCACATGGACGCCGGCCCTGAGTCATCTGCTGCTGCGCTCAACCGGCAAGAAGAAGCACGCTGAAGAGCCCAAAGTGGGGCGACTTACCCGCATGTACGCTCGAACGGTTGAACTGTCCGTGGCAAAGCCGCTGTTCCTTCTCATCGGAGGCCTGGCTCTGATTGCAGTTTCGTTTTTCTGCTATCGATCGCTCGGCAGCGACCTACTGCCCGCCATGGACGAAGGCGGCTTCGTCTTCGACTACCTCATGCCCGCCGGAGCTTCGCTCGTCGATACCAACAACGTCCTCACTAGTGTGGAAAAGATCATTCGCTCCGTGCCTGAAGTCGAGAGTACGTCGCGCCGTACCGGCCTCCAACTCGGCCTGGCTACAGTGACCGAAGCAAACACCGGCGACATCTCCGTCAAGCTGAAGTCTCATCGGGGGCGCAGTGTCGAAGAAGTCATCGCAGATGTACGCGACCAGGTGAACAAAGCGTATCCGCAACTCGATACTGATTTCCATCAGGTGCTCGAAGACATGATCGGCGACCTTACCAGTTCACCCGATCCCGTCGAGATCAAGCTCTTCTCCGATAACGTCAACTTGCTTAACGTGTGGGCGCCCAAAGTCGGAGATGCAATAAAGTCTATATCCGCGGTTAAGGACGCCAAGAACGGCATCGAAAACACCGTCAGCGGCCCGGCGATCACATTTACAGTCGATCAATCCGTCGCGGCACGAGCCGGATTCACGCCACAAGAAGTCGAGGTGGATGTCAGTGCGATTCTGCAGGGCGAGCCGGCGCCGAATCCGATTATCATCAACAATCGACCGTATACAGTGCGCGTTACCATGCCGCCCCAGACGCGATCGTCGCTAGACGCGATCCGCAATACTTTGATCGTCAGCTCAACCGGCAAAATTGCAACGCTCGGCACGCTCGCTAGTATCTCGAACGATCCCGGTCAAATTGAGATCCGCCGTGAGAACTTGCAGCGCGATGTTGCCGTAACCGCACGTCTCGAAGGTGTCAGCCTGGGTCAGGGAATTCAATTGGTGCAACAGAAAGTCGCGGCACTCCATGTTCCGTCCTCGATTCGCGTCGTTTACGGCGGTCTTTATGCGGAGCAGCAGCAGTCGTTCCACGACCTTCTATTTGTGCTGGCGGCGGCCATCGTCCTTGTCTTCATCGTGCTCCTGATTGAGTTCGGTGATTTCGCCGCACCCATCGCGATCCTTTCTTCCGCTTTGCTCTCCACATCGGGCGTGGTGTTTGCTCTATTCATCACCGGGGTCACCTTCAACATCTCGTCCTTCATGGGATTGATCATGGTGATCGGCATTGTGGCTAAGAATGGAATTCTTCTGCTGGACGCCGACCAGCGCTTCCGCGCGGAAGGTTATTCAGCCCGTGACGCAATGATCGCAGCCGGCGAGCGTCGTTTGCGTCCCATTATGATGACCGCACTCGCCACCATGGCCGGCATGATTCCTCTTTCGCTCGCGATCGGAGCAGGTTCGCAGATGCTGCAGCCTCTCGCCATTGCGGTGATTGGCGGGATTCTCGCGTCCATGTTTTTGTCGCTTGTGGTGACACCGGTGGTTCACTACCTACTAGCGAAAAAGTAGCTGCGTTCTTCCGGCATCACGCCAAGGCAGCGTAAAGCTAAAACGGCTGCCGTGACTCACTTCGCTTTCGACTTCAATCGCTCCGTCGTGCTGCTCAACAAGATGCTTGGTGATGTGATCGACGTCAAGAGAGATTGGGGGTTGGCTGGAATAAACCAGTTCGGCCGCGATTGCCCAGGCCGACGCCAATGAAATGAACACGATCCCCGATGTGAGCGCGCTAATCGGCGACTTCCATAAGCGCAACCTCTATTGCATAGCTCGCATCGTCGTGTTCAAGGACGCTCCCCCGCCCGCAGCTGTCCGGATCCTCACGCTTTGACGACTCATCTTCCTGAAAACGCCTATATGGGTAAACGTGGCTGACCGTTAGCGAGTTGCACCTCAGCGGATGGCCAAGCGAGATAATTGTCTTGATGATGCGGCGCGATTTCGTGGCGACGGCGCTGGCAACGTTTGCTCGCACGCAACAGAACTCGGAGTTGGCGGTCGAAGGCTACATCTTCCAGCAGTACGCGCAAAAGCTAAACAAACCACTGGAGTCCGTGCTGCCGGAGGTTCTCGCGATGCCGCGAGCTGCTGGCTTCACGAACATCGAACTCAATAGCGGCTTCTTCCGTCCGGGCGCTCGCGAACGAACCTTGTCCCTCATTCAGTCGCAACGTCTGCGCATGCCTAGTTTGTACGTCGGCGGCCCGCTGCATGAAAAGACGTCCGCGGACAGAACCATCGCTGAGGCCCTTGAATTCGGAGATCTGTGTCGTCGGTTTGGATGTAGCGCAATCGTCACCAACCCGGACCCCAAGCATGGTGATGCGGAAAAGACCGGAAGCGAACTTAACGTGCAAGCCGACTCGCTCAATCGCATGGGCCGCACTCTTGCCGAAAGTGGCTTTGAATTGCGCGTGCATCACCACACACCGCAGCTGATCGATAATGCCCGCGAATGGCGCCACATTCTGACGCATACCGATCCCGAATACGTTTACATGTGCGTGGATGTTGATTGGGCGTACGAAGCCGGATTTGAGGCTATTCCGTTTCTGAGTGAAGTGAAAAGCCGTCTACGCGAAATCCATGTTCGTAGCGCGCGCAATAAGATATGGCTGGAAGATCTCGAAGACAGCGACATCGATTATCGGGCAGTTGCGAAATACCTGAAACGGGCCAACCTCAATCCACTGATTGTGGTGGAGTTGGCTTACCGGCCCCAGACGCTTGTGACTCGCTCACTGGAAGAAGATCTTCGCTTGAGCCGTAAATATGCAGAACAGATTTTTGGAGTGCAAGGAAATACTTGAAGGGCCTTTGAACAGAAGAACGTTCCTCGGGGGAACTGCCGCTGCTCTTTCGCTTTGTCGCGGCTTACGGGCGAGGCAAACAGCGACATTGCGCATCGGCGTGACTGACTGGAACCTCAATTTGGGCGCTGAACCGGCCGCCGTTTCCAAGGCTGCCGAGCTTGGTTTCGAAGGCGTGCAGGTCTCCTTTGGCCGCAACATCGTTGATGGCAAAATGCCGGCTGATCACCCGGAGATCATCGCGAAGTATTTGGCGCTTTCCAAACACACGGGAGTCAGCATTGATGGAACGTGCGTTGACAGATTGCACGACAACGGTCTGAAGAGTGACCCGCTCGCACTCCAATGGGTGTCGGAGTCCATTCGCCTGACTCGGGACCTGAACACAAAAGTGCTTCTCCTGCCGTTCTTCGGACGCTGGGCTCTCAAGACTGATGCGGAGATGGCGCACGTCGGCGATGCGCTGCGTGAACTGGCCCCCGAGGCGGAGCGTGCAGGCGTGATTCTTGGGCTGGAGGACACAATCTCGGCCGAAGACAATGTCCGCATTATGGACATGTCTCGATCGAAGAATGTCCTGGTTTATTACGACGTCGGCAACTCTACGCAAGCAGGATTCGATGTTGCCGAAGAGATTCGCTGGCTCGGTAAGGATCGAATCTGCCAGTTCCACTTCAAAGACAATCCGCACCTCCTTGGCGAGGGGTCCATCCATTTCGATTCCGTTGTGCAAGCCATTCGAGACATTGGATGGTCAGGCTGGGCAAACCTCGAAACGGACGCCCGTCCTGGCTACTTAGACCCCGATATGCGCAAGAACCTGACCTACATCCGAAGCGTTATCAACATAGTTTACGGCTGAGTGTGCCTTAGATAGAATGTCGCGGGATCAAATTTATCTGGAGCGCTGCCGGGGTGACGTATGGACGCTTGAAATGAAAGATCGCAATCAGAAGGACATTGAACTCTTCGGTGCATTCCGCAACGATCTTAAACAGAAAATCTGCATTGGCGCCGTTAGTCACCGGGTTCTGCAAGCCGACCGCGCGGAGGAGGTCGCCGCTGAAATTCGCAAAGCGCTGCAGTACATTCCCGCCGAGAAGTTGATTGTTTCGAGTGACTGCGGATTCGACCGGCAAGGCTACAATCGCGAAATCGCGTTTTTTCAAAGCCAGCGCCATTGCCCAAGGCTGTAACATTGTGCGTCGTGAGCTTGGTCTCCCGGTCAGTGAAGTACCGGCCGCAGACCCGGTGTTACAGATCGATGTGGTTCCCGGACGCGCGCCCGCCGCAGTTTGCGATCCGGCTCTAAAGTAGTCCGACATCAACGTCAGTTGCTCTTTCCAGCCTGCGGCGCAACGTCCCGCAGCGGCGCTGCGCTTTGTGGAACGGCGTGCCTGTAGTCTTGGCCCAGAAGCGCTGCGATGGTGGCCGCTATTTGCGACTGCGTTACTGTGCCCGCGTTTATTCGAACGCCCAGTGCGGGCGTGTCCGGCCCCATGAACATCATGAAGATGTACTTGGAATCGGGAATCTTGTTGCCATGATCTGTCCACTCGGGCCCGAGCCCGCGGCCATGATCAGTGCCGAATATCAGCGTCGTGCGGCCGCGATACTCAGGTATAGACGAGATTGTGTCCCACAAAGTCTTCAGAAACTGATCGGCACGATGGGCGGCGTCCAGGTACAGATCGTATCTCCCGTCGTGGGCCCAATCGTCGGTTTCTCCCAGTGAGATAAACAACACCTTCGGCTTGCGCGCTTTCATGTACGCGAGCGCCGTATAGAATGGCAGCGCATCGAACGGCTCTTCGTTCCACACTTGCGGCTGGTCCGCTTTTAATTGATTCAAGAGTGCAATCTCGCGTGAATCGGGGAGTGCCTGGAACGGATAATATCCGGCATTCACCGGAAAATGCGCGCGCGGCGCATTGAAGATGAAAGGAAACACGTCCCAGGCGGCAAATGCCGCGACGCTGCCCGAGAATGCCGGCTGCTCGTTCAGCCAATCCCACACAGTCTGGTTCTGATTGAAAACCTTATCGTTAGTCTTGATGCGCGGGTCGGCGAACCCACAGAGCGCCTCGCTATAGCCCGGATAAGAGGAGTTGGATCCATTCGTGACCACTGCGTCCGAATGTTCATCGCGATCGCCGTAGATCTGACCTTGCACCGCGATTGTGCTCCACACGAACGGCATCAATTTCTCCCGGCGCTGCCGCTGGTCTTCACTCCAGTACGCGCTTTTCAACGCGGCAACGTCTTCCACTTTTCCGGCTTCTTTCGTCATCAGGGCAGCTTCAGCGCCGCGAAACACTTCCTGCCAACGCAAACCATCCGTCATCACAAAAATCACGTTATCGGTTTTCAGCGAACCCGCAAACAGGCTGCACGAAAAACAGGCTAGAAGTGCGATTGCTTTGGACACGGATCAACTCACGTAATGGACTTCGATTGTGCCCGCGCCAAAGTTGAGAGGCCGGAAAATACCGCGCTCGGTGCCAGGGCGGCGATCGTGAATATAGATGGTGAAGGGCTGCGGACCCTTCACGATGTTCCAGAGGGGAAGACCGTCTTCCGATCCGTCCAACAAATAGATCCGGTCCGCCTGCAAAGTTGGCTTGGCACGATTCACATTCGGCTGCATACGAGCAGTAATGTGCGGCTCCTCCGAGTTATTCACATAAGCGACCCACTGCTTGCGAACCGCATTCCATTCCAGGTAGCGCAGCCGATTGGTTACCACAACGGCTCCCAATATCGGGCCGGGGTCAGTCGTTTTCGCTCGAATGCGATCCGCGCCGGTATCGAGTTGCTCTTTAGCCTTGAGAATCTCCGCGCCCTTGCCCTCTCCTAGGAAGTAGCCGTAGGAACCACCCTGCAGGACGTAACCGACGACATCGCAATCCTTTTCGTCTTTCTTTTTGTTCGCACGGCCGTACAGTACTTCTATGGCGGGATCTCCCATGTAGATCTTCTGACGGGTTCCCGCAGCCGAGCGCTTGCCGGCTATTTTCAGGGCGGCGAACGCTTCCCGCATGGCGCCGTGCGGATTGCCTTGCGAATAGGTCGGCTCTCCTTGTACTGCCTCCAATTCCGGGTAGCGTTGCCGATTCATAACTGCCGCAGCGCCGCCCTGTTGAATGGTGATGAGGTCGTTTGGAAGCGACACAGGAATAAGCGGCATAGAAAGAATATAATCCACCCAGCGCGCGGGCGCGCATCCGTGATAGGCTTCTTTTTCGCATGACTCTGAAGTGGGAAAGTGGAGATGCATCCGCTGCGCTGCGGTGGCTGGACGGCAATTGGCAATATGCCGGCATAGTTGCCGGCTTGTTTTATCTGGCCATTCTTCCGCTGATGAATGCGGAATGGGCGTTTCCGAAACTGTTGCTCTGGCTGCAACTGCCGGCCTATATAGTCCACCAACTTGAGGAGCACGTGCACGACCGATTCCGCCGATATGTGAATACGAATGTGGGGCGCGGGCAGGAAGTTCTGACTTCGCGCGCCGTAACAGCCATTAATATTGGCGGCGTCTGGTGCGTCGATTTTCTGGCGCTCTATCTCACCAAATTTCTGGGGCCCGGCTGGGCACTGCTTGCCTTCTATCTCGCCATTGTGAATGCGGTCATCCACATAGTGTCGGCTTTAGTCGCACGCGCCTACAATCCCGGCCTGATCACTGCCGTGCTGCTTCTTTTGCCACTTGGAATTTGGGGAGCGGTGATTTATACGACGGCTCACGGGCTGTCGATGCACGATCACCTGATGGCCCTCGCGTTCATTATTGCTCTGCACCTTGTTATCATTCGGCACATGTTGGGGCGGCGGTCGCAGTTAGCGCGGGTAGCGTAATGTCGGTTGCAGTGGAACTTTTAAAACGCGTCTACGAGCGGTTCAACGCTCGCGACATGGACAGTGTACTTGCGGCCATGCACGAGGACGTTATGTGGGCGAATGGAATGGAAGGTGGTCACGTTCACGGCCGAGAAGCGGTGCGCAGCTATTGGACGCGCCAATGGGCGATGCTAGATCCGCACGTCGAGCCGGTCGGGTTCTCCAACGGCCCAGACGGAGAAGTCTTCGTTGAAGTCCATCAAGTCGTACGAGACCTCGAAGGCAACCTCCTTTTCGACCAAATGGTGGGTCATGTGTTCCAGATTGAGAACGGGTTGCTGAAGCGTTTCGATATCAGAGGCGCTTAACCTTCCTAGCGACGGATGTCGGATCTGTTGCTATCCGGGCGCATTATCCGGTTTTTCCGCGCCGTTGCCGAATTGCTCCATTACTCCATAAAATGCTGTAATATAGGTGTAGGTCGAACGGAAGAGTGGGCGAAAAGCCCACTTTTTTATTGGCCGGGGTAAGAAATGCCTGCGGTTGAACAAACGGAAATCATCAATCGGATCACCGAACTCGGTGACGAGGCCGCCCGTGGTACGTCCATCGAAATTGTCGAAATTCAGTTGCGCGGCGCCGGTAAGTCCCGCCTGCTGCGCGTCTATATCGACAAGCCGGGCGGTGTCACGCACGGCGATTGCGAGGTTATTTCCGAGCGCCTCGGCAATTTGCTCGATCAGGAAGATGCTATTCCGGGCGACTCCTATACGTTAGAGGTCAGTTCGCCGGGCGTGGACCGCAAGCTCACGCGCCCGCGCGATTTCGAACGCGTCATCGGGCAGAAGATCCGGGTCGCCGTTCGAACTGCCATCGAGGGCAACAAGCGCTTCGAGGGCAAGCTTACCGCCCTAGCTGAGGGAGCTCTGGAGTTGGAAGTAGCGCCCGACCATCTGGTGCGAGTTCCCCTCGATCAAGTGGAAAAAGCCAACCTGAAATTCGAGTGGTAAGCCGCTAACCTTCACACGACATTTTTTCTTTTGAGGAATTTGAGGTTTTTACGTGCCTTCTATTTATCAGTCCATCGAAATGCTCAGTAAGGAGAAGGGCATCGATCCGCAGATTGTGCTGGACGCAGTCAAAGATGCGATGCTGGCTGCCGCACGCAAGCACTTCCGCGCGCAGGAAGATCTGATTGCCGACCTAGACGAAAACTCCGGCAACATTCAGATTTATCAGGTCCGCACCGTGGTGGATGCGGTGGAGGATCCAGCCAAGCAGATCACTCTCTCACAAGCGCGCCGAATCGATCCGAACGCTTCTGTGGGCATGGAAATTCGAGAGCCGAAACCGACTGAGGCGCTGGGCCGCATCTCAGCCCAAACCGCCAAGCAGGTTATTCTTCAAAAGGTCCGTGAAGCGGAGCGCGACAGCGTCTTTGTCGAATTTCAAGGGCGCTCCGGGGAACTGGTGAACTGCAGCGTGAAGCGCATGGAAGGCCAGGACTACATCGTCGACATGGGCAAAACGGAAGCGCGGTTGCCCAAGAAGGAGCAATCGCGGGTGGAGACATTCAGCCTGGGCGATCGTGTCCGCTGCGTTATCAAAGGTGTGGAGAAGGGTGGCAAATTGTCCGGTGTGGTTCTTTCACGCGCCGCGCCCGAACTGGTCATGCGCCTGTTTGAGCAGGAGGTCCCCGAGATCTACGACAACACGGTTGTTATCAAAGCCTGCGCCCGTGAAGCCGGTGAACGAACCAAGATTGCCGTAGCCAGCCGCGACCGGGATGTGGATAGCGTCGGGGCCTGCGTGGGCATGAAGGGGATGCGGGTACAGTCCATCATCCGCGAACTGCGCGGCGAGAAAATCGACATCATCGAGTATTCGGACGACCCGATCCAGTACGTCACGAAAGCGCTCAGTCCGGCCAAAATTTCGCGCGTGACGGTCGTTAGCGCCGCGGACAAGCACATGGAAGTAGTGGTTGACGATCTTCAGCTTTCGCTCGCCATCGGCAAGCGCGGGCAGAACGTGCGCCTGGCGGCCAAGCTGTTGGGCTGGAAAATCGACATCAAGAGCGAAGAAGAAAAGCGCCGCGAGATGGAATCGCGCATGGCCGATATGGTCATGACCGGCGCGCCGGTTTCGGTTCTCATCGAGCACGGCCTGGATGAGAACATAGTTGAGCTGCTAGTGGGGGCTGGAATCGGAACGGTAGAGCGTCTGGGCGGCATGACGCCCGAAGACCTGGAGGCCATCACCGGCATCGACGAAGGAATTGTGAGTCAAATACAGGGCTCCGTGGTGTCTTTCTATGAGTACGACTCTGCACAGTCCGCGGCTGAAGTACAAGCTGAAGCGGCTCCCGTGCAACCGGAGGAAGTGGAAACTTTGATCGACGAAACAACAGCACAAAACGAACAGCCGGGCCGCGACCGCGAGGAAGCGGAATCCGCGTTCGAAAATATACATACTGGCGTTCTGGAGCGCGACCTTGCCACGCATGAGGCGGCGCCCCTGGAAGAGTCTGGCGAGGTGGAAACTCTGGACCTGGGAAGAGTGGAAGGACTATCCGCCGCGCCGTCTATTTTACGCAATTTAGTGGTCTCCGATGAAGCTGCCGAAAAGGCCGAATCTGTTACCATGGAGAAACCCGAGTAAACACTACAAGTGGCGGTAGTGTAAGGAGTTATCAAGCAGTTTCTTCTATGAAGAAAATCCGAATCAATGAGCTGGCGCGGGAGCTGGAAGTCAAGCCCGGCGTCATTCTCGACATGCTGCCCGAATTGGGCGTGCAGGAGAAAAAGACGCACTCCAGCTCGATCGACGAAGACGTCGCGCTAGTAGTGAAAGAGCGCCTGACGGAAAGCGTCGGCGAAGACAGCACGGGGTCCGCAGCGCCCCGATCCGGCTCAAATGGGCGTCCGCATGAGGAAGCTCAAGCGGCTCCCGACCACGAGGAGCACGCCGCGCCGCGCCCGATCACTCCGCCGCTCGAAGCACGCGCCGCCGCCAGTGCGCCAGCGCCGGAGCCGCTTCAGGTTTCGGCCATCTCTGAAGCGCCCACACCCGCGCGTCCGACGTTGCACTCTCCGCTGCGGTCACCAGCTCGCGCCACCACGCAGGAACCGAGCGCACCAGCAGCGCCGCCAATCGTCCCCACGGCTCCCGCTCCTATAGTGCAAGCTACTCCGGCGGCTGAAGCGAGTACGGTTGACGAACAGTCCGCTGCGCCCGCGGAATCCGAACGTCCGATTCCCGTTTTCCGTCCGCTGCGCCCGCCACTTGGCGGAGGCGGTCCGCTGCATCCACCCGTAGGGCCGTCGTCACCAGCGGCTGCTCCTATTAACAGAACGATTGCTATTCCCGCGCGTCCACTGCCTCAAGCGCCCGCCACTAGAACAGCGCCCTCGACGCCGATTCCCACTGGTCCGCGTCAGCCGTTGCCGCTTGAGACGCGCGCTCCATCCGCAACTCCGGGCACCCCGGCTGCCCGTCCGCCCCGTCCCGCTGGTCCGGGTACGCCGAGTGTGGAAGCTTCTCCTGCCATGCCGGCGGCTCCTGCCCGGCCCGAACATCCAGCGCCGCGCGTCCAGGCTCCTACGCATGTGATTGCTCCCGGCAGCGGCTCGGTTCCCGGCGCTCCCATGCCCACGCAGCGTCCGGCGGCTGCGCGTCCCGGTCTGGTTCCGGGCGCTCCCATCGCTCCGCGTCCCGCCAATCGACCGTTAGCCGGTCAGCCAGCCGCACGTCCGACTGTTCCGCCGCGCCCCGACATGGTGCAGCGTCTCCGGCAACAGCAGACGCAGCCTCGTCCCATGCCCGCAGCTCCGGCCATGCCGCGGCCCGCTACTCCGGGCAGGCCTTCACCGGCCCCCGGACAGCCGCTCTATCGTGGGCCTATTCGTCCTGGTCAACCGCTTATGCGCGGACCCGGTGGTCCCGGCGGTCCCGGTGGACCTATGC
Organism: Terriglobia bacterium; assembly: GCA_963758445.1. Taxonomy (GTDB): domain Bacteria; phylum Acidobacteriota; class Terriglobia; order Bryobacterales; family Bryobacteraceae; genus Bog-105. The sequence continues at coordinate 91,603 of CAVWVR010000012.1, read as the reverse complement.
AGCCGGGTGGACTGCGACGCCCGGGTGTGCGTCCCATGCATCCGACCGCGCTTCGTCCCGAGCCGGCTACTTTGCCGCCGGGCGATCCCGGCCGCCGCCATCAGGTCAAGCCGGTCGGGCGACAAGGTCCACGCAAGCGCGAGGATCTGGAAGAAGGAATTCTGCGCGAGCGCACTTCGCGCCGCACTATCGCACCGGCGCCGCCGCCCATTGACCGTGAGATCACCGTCGCCGAAGGCATCACGGTGAAGGAGCTGTCCGAAAAGCTCGGCGTCAAAGCCAACCTGGTTATCAAAAAGCTGGTGGATACGAAGAAAGTGTTCGCCACCATCAACCAGACTCTGGACGTAAAGCTGGCTGAAGAGCTGGCGCGCGAGTTCGGCGCTTCTACTAATCAGGTCAGCTACGAAGAAGAGAGCACCCAGGAGCTGGTGCTGGCCGACGAGACAAAAGATCTCGTTCGCCGCGCTCCGGTTGTGACCATCATGGGTCACGTCGATCACGGAAAGACTTCGCTGCTGGACGCCATTCGTCAAACCAACGTTGCCGGGCGCGAAGCCGGCGGCATCACCCAGCACATCGGCGCTTATTACATTGAGAAGAACAATCGCAAGATCGTCTTCATCGATACGCCCGGCCACCAGGCGTTCACGCGCATGCGCTCCCGCGGCGCAAAGGTCACCGACATTGTTGTGCTGGTGGTTTCCGCGGACGACGGCGTTATGCCGCAGACGCTTGAGGCCATCGATCACGCGCGTGCTGCGGGCGTGCCCATCCTGGTCGCCATCAACAAAATCGACAAACCGGATGCACAGCCGGAACGCGTGAAGCAGCAGCTTGCCGACCGCGGCTTACTGGCCGAAGATTGGGGCGGCGACGTGGTTATGGTCCCGGTGTCGGCCAAGAAGGGCCAGAACCTGGATCTGCTGCTCGAAATGATCCTGCTGGTTGCCGACATTCAGGATTTGAAGGCGAATCCTGGCCGGCCCGCGCTCGGCACCGTTCTCGAAGCGAAACTCGACAAGGGCCGCGGTCCGGTCGCCACTATGCTGGTGCGCAACGGAACGCTACGCATCGGCGACTCTTTCATTTGCGGTCAGCTCTTCAGCAAAGTCCGCGCGATGTTTGACGACCGCGGCAATTCGGTCAAAGAAGCCGAGCCATCCATGCCGGTCGAAGTCACGGGTCTGGAAACGTTGCCGGAAGTCGGCGATTCGTTCCAGGTGGTCTCCGACACGATGAAGGCCAAGCAGATTGTGCTTCATCGTGAGTTGAAAGCCCGCGATGTCGCCATGGCGAAGGGCGCGCGTGTTGCGACGCTCGATTCGCTGAGTAAGAAGTTCGCCGAGGGCGATCTCAAGGATCTCAATCTCATCATCAAGGCTGACGTGGGCGGAACCGCGGAAGTGCTGTCCGATACGCTGCAGCAGCTCTCTAACGACAAGATCCGGGTGCGCGTTCTCCACGCCGGCGTGGGCGCCATCACCGAAAGCGATGTGCTGCTGGCCTCGGCATCGGAAGCCATCATCATCGGCTTCAACGTTCGTACCGATCGCAACGCTCAGGCGGTTGCCGATCAGCAGAAGGTGGATATCCGCCTGCACAGCATCATCTATGAACTCATCGATGAAGTGAAGCTGGCGATGACGGGCCTTCTCGAGCCGGTCTTCAAGCAGACCCTGCTGGGTCATGCCGAAGTGCGCGAGACTTTCCGCATCAGCAAGGTGGGCACGGTGGCGGGTTGTTTCGTCACCGACGGCGCCATTCGCCGCGACAGCCAGATACGCCTGCTACGCGGCGGCGAAACGGTTCACACAGGCAAGATCGAAGCGCTCAAGCGGTTTAAGAACGACGCGAGCGAGGTCAAGAACGGCCTCGAATGCGGTATTTCGCTAGCCAATTTCAATGCCGTGCAGGTTGGCGATGTGATCGAAGCGTTCATGATGGAGCGCATCGCAGCGCAGATGCCCGAAGCGCCAAGCCGCCCTCGGCCGGGGCAATTGAACCTAATGGCTGTAATTGGAGTGTTGACTCTCGACATTCATGTCGAGAGTTCGCACTCCCTCAAAGAGAAACGCCACGTCGTCAAAAGCCTGAAAGACCGGCTGCGCGAGCGCTTTAACGTCTCCGTAGCGGAGATAGATTTTCTGGATTCCTGGCAGAGTTCAGTTGTAGCGGCGGTGACAATTTCAAACGACCGCGTCCACGCGGAAAAGACTCTGCAAGCAGTCGAAGCGCACGCCGCGAGCGTGCTGGGTGGCGCGCTGGCGGGCAGTAGTATGGAGTGGCTCTAGCTATTGCCAGTTGCGAGAGCCACCGCTTCCTTGCGGTCGCGGCTCTGTTGGCGTTCACGATCCAGGTTATACCTTGATCGTTGGAACCACGTAGGGGGCGCGATACGTGCCGCGAAGAAGCTCATGCGCTTCTTTGTCGTCGATGACAGCTTCCTTATCGGGATCGAAGTTGATGGTTCGGCCGAGGCGATAGGATGCGTTGCCTAAATGCACCAGAACCGCCGAGAGATGCCCTTCGAGAATGGGAGCGTGCAGATTGCCGGCATTGCGGCTGCGCACGCAATCGATGAAGTTCACGAAGTGCTCGTTTGAGATGTGCTCCGTCTTCTCAGGGCCGGGCTCATTTTGCGGGCCCAGGAACGACTTGTACGAGTCGTAATCTGCGATTGCCAAATAACCCTTGGAGCCGTAGTACAGATCTCCGATCGTGCCCGGCTTTCCGGAAGCGACCCCGGCGGCTCGTTTTGGCTTTTCGGTTTGCATAAACACGGCCGGCTTCAGACCCGCGTCCGGCACGCCGCCGCCTTTGAACGCCTTGGTGCCGATCTCCGCTTCGTGATTGGTCATCCAGCCGCGGACCTCGAACGTCATCATTTTCTTCTTTTGCGTTGGGCCGTCGAATTCATAGGCGACCGTAATCATATTGGGCGTTTGCTGATCGTCATCGAACATGAAATGACCGCCTATGGCCGTCACCTTCGTCGGCAGCGTCACACCCAGGCCCCAGCGCGCCAGATCCACTTCGTGAATTCCCTGGTTGCCAAGGTCGCCGTTGCCGGTGTCCCAGATCCAGTGCCAGTTGTAGTGGAAGCGGTTCTTCGTGAACGGCCTCATGGGCGCGGGACCCGTCCAAAGATCGTAGTTCACGCCTGCCGGCACCGGCTCGGGTTCCGCGTGCCCGATAGTATCGCGCCACTTGAACGTCAGACCGCGCGACATATAGATATCGCCTATCAGGCCATTCTTCATCTGGTCCATGGCTTCGCGAATGGCCGGGCTGGAGCGGCACTGACTTCCGTGCTGGCAGATGACCTTGTACTTCTGAACCGCGTTCACCAGTTGCCGGCCTTCGAACAAATTGTGTGAGCAGGGCTTCTCAATGTAGAAGTCTTTGCCCGCCTGGGCCGCCCAAATGCCCATCAAGGAATGCCAATGGTTCGGCGTTGCGATGGAGATAGCATCCACGTTCTTGTCGTCCAGCAGCTTGCGGATGTCGGTATAAGTCTGCGGCTTGGGTATGCCCATCTGTTCGGCGTCCGCCAGACGGCGACGCAGCACGTTCTCATCACAGTCGCAGAAATAGGCGATCTCTACGCCGTCGATTGGTTTATAGCCTCTGACATGGTCCCAGCCACGGCCGTTCACCCCGACCACCGCCACCCGGATGCGATCGTTCGCACCCAGCACTTTCTTTGCCGACGCCGCAGTTGCCATTCCGGCCGCAACGCCTGCCCTGATGAAGTCTCGTCGTTCCATGTCTATGCCTCCTGGCCTTACTTCTTGATGATAGACCCGTAAAGTCGGTAAGGATCTCTAAACTTGTTTCAGCACCGCGACCAATCCGTCCATCGACTCCGCGCTGGATGCATACGGATTGTGCTGGGCGTTGCGGTAATGCGTCTCGAGCGAGAGCGTGTTCGAATATTTGATCTTCTTCAGGGCCTCAAACTGCGCTTTGAACTGGACGTCGCCTTTGCCGATGGGCTGCCACTTGTGACCGCTTTCGTCCTTCAGGTGGATGTGCCCGATGCGGCTGTGGTCAAACAGGTCCCAGGCTTTGGGGAACGGCTGCTCGCCCGCCATGGCGCAATTGCCGGGATCCCAATTGAGCATCATTGCTTGATCGGGAATGGCGGTGAAGAGCTTGTGGATCTCCTCGCCAGTGACCGTATTGCAGCTCTGCTCGTTTTCAACCAGCAGGATGACGTCGTTCGCTTTGGCAATCGGCAGCGCCTTCTGCACCTGATCGACAATACGGTCGAAAACGGAGTCCGGATCGGCTACGCGCGAGAAGGTGAAGATGCGAAGCTTGCGGGTTCCTAATGTGTGCGCCGCTTCGGCGGCTCGCTTCAGATCTTCCATCTGATTTTCGAAGCTGCCTTCGGCGGAATTTTGTTCGCCTGCGCCTTCGCCCACTGGAGTTGTCCCCGGCAGCGGCACCTTATAGATGGCGGTATCGAGGACGGACATCTTGACGCCGGCATCATCCATCTGTTTGCGAATCTCCTTCAACTGCGCCGGCGTGGCGCTCTTATACACATACTTGCTCTTGCCGTCGAGCTTGACATTCCGGATCTCCGCCCATTTCAGCCCATACTTCGGATAGAACTGCGACAGAACGACGCTCAGATCCGGATCCACTTCGTCGGTGATGACGCCGAGCTTCCAAGGATAGTCGAAAGTCTCCGCATTGCCCATCCGTGCCGCTAACCCGAGCGCGGCCGCCGCACCCAGCCGATTGAACTCTCTACGATTCATCCCAAAAAGGCTCCCGCAAACAGCATATTACGTATCGCCTTACACTCAAAGAGGAGGCCCCAGATGGACACCCACCGCACTGAGCGAATATCGGAGGCTCTACGTGAAGAATTGGCCGAGTTGATCACCTACGAACTCTCAGATCCACGCATTCACGATGCCGCTATAACCGAGGTGCTGGTTTCACCGGACAAACGTCACGCCCAAGTGCGCCTGCATTTTCACGGCGCGGGCAAAGACCAGCAGCAGGAAACGATAGAGGCGCTGGATGGCGCTCGGCATTTTCTGCGCCGGCAGTTGGCCGAACGCCTGAATCTGTTTCGCGTACCGGAACTGCACTTCGAGTCGGACATCAGTTCCTCGGAAAGCAAACGCATGGAGAACCTGCTGAAGCGCATGCGCCGCGGCCGTCCCCGCGATGCTAGCGAAACGGCTAGTTAAATTACGCGGCGAAGTATAGTTTAAGAACGTGTTTGAGAAAAAACCGGGGGCCACATGCGCGTGCCTGCCGTGAGCGCTGGCCGTTTCCTCGACGCCTGCCGACGACGTCCGACCGACGTGCGGCCGGTTTGGTTTATGCGGCAAGCAGGCCGTTATCTCAAGCAGTATCGCGATATCCGCGCCAAACACAGCATTCTGGAAATTTGCAAGAACCCGGAGCTCGCCGCTACAGTGACGCTGCAGCCGATCGAGATTCTGGACGTCGATGCCGCCATCATATTCGCCGATCTTCTGCTTCCCGTAGAACCGATGGGACTCAAATTGGAGTTCATCAGCGGCGAGGGTCCGTCGATCGAAAACTCAATTACTGAACCCGAGGATATCGACGACATTTCAACTGCCCGAACCGACGATCTGGGTTATGTGGGCGAAGCCATCAAAGCTGTCAGCCGCGAGTTGGACGGCAAAGTTCCTGTGATTGGCTTCGTGGGCGCGCCGTTCACGCTGGCGAGCTACATGATTGAAGGCGGCCCATCGAAGACGTTCCTAAAAACCAAGCGTCTTATGTACTCCGCTGAGACGATGTGGCGGCGGTTGATGGGCAAGTTGGTGGATGTACTCGGCGACTTCGCGCGCATACAGATTGGCGCGGGCGCACGGGCGATTCAAGTTTTCGACAGTTGGGTGGGCGCGCTGAGCCCGGAAGATTATGTCCGCTATGTTCAGCCATACTCGCGCGCGCTGATCGAGCGAATTCGCAGCGCCGGCGCGCCGGTCATACATTTCGGAACGGGCACGGGCGGGTTCTTTCGCGAATTGCATGCAGCGGGCGGCGACGTGCTCGGCATCGACTGGCGTATCAATATCGATCAGGCCTGGATGGACATCGGTTATCGTTCTGCCATTCAGGGCAACCTTGATCCGGTGGCATTGTTTGCTCCACTTCCGGAACTGCGTGCGAAAGTCAACGATCTGTTGAAGCGGACCGGCACTCGTCCCGGCCACATTGTCAACCTGGGTCACGGTATTCTCCCGGAGACGCCGGTCGACAACGTAAAAGCAGTCGTGCAGATTGTTCGGGAGTTTCACCGCTGAACGTCGTCATCGTTGGCGGCGGGATTTCAGGGCTGGCGACGGCTTACTTTTTAAAGGAACGCGGAATAGCGTCGACAGTAATTGAGAAAACACCACGGCTCGGCGGTCTTATTCGCACAGATATTGTTCAAGGCTGCCAGATGGAGGCCGGCCCGGACAGCTACATTGCGACGAAACCCGCCGTTACCCAACTGGCCGAACGTTTGAATCTGAAACAGGAGATTATCGGCTCGAACGACTCGCAGCGGCGGATTTATATCGTGCGGGATAGCCGTTTGGTCGAAATGCCGAAGGGCATGGCCATGATGGTTCCCGGCGACCTGAACGCCGCGCTGAAATCGCGGCTGTTCAGCCCGGGCACCAAGCTTGGCTTTCTAAAAGAAATTTTTTCTCCGCGATGCGAAGGCACGGGCGACATCAGCATTCAGGAGTTGGTGGTCTCCCATTTCGGGCAGGAGCTGCTCGACTACGTGACCGAGCCGCTGCTCTCCGGCGTATATGGCGGCGACTCGGCCAAGCTTAGCGCGCAAAGCGTTTTACCGCGTTTTGTGGGTTATGAGCGGGACTATGGAAGCTTGATCCGCGGCGTTCGGCGGGAGCGGCGCGCGCCTGCGGTCAGCGGAAGCTTGTTTCTATCGTTCCGGCGGGGCATGCAGACGTTGATCGATGCCCTTGCCGACGTTCCTGCCTTGCATGAAGAAGTTGTGAGTGCGCAGCCGGATCAGCAGGGCTGGCGAGTCAAGACAAAGAGCCGGGAACTGGAAGCGAGTCATATTGTGCTGGCGGCGCCCGCGCCCGCCGCGGCAGCAATTCTGAGCGAATCAGCTCCGGAGATTGCAAGCGAGCTTACAGACATTCCCTATTCCTCCGCGATTCTCGTGACGCTAATCTTCCGCGAAGAAGACGCGACTATTCCGGAAGGCTTTGGATTCCTGGTGCCGAGGCCGGAGCGCCAGACTATCGCAGCCGCAACCTTCGTTGGCACTAAGTGGCCGGGCCGGATACCGGAAGGGCTGGTCGCGTTGCGGGCTTTTATAGTGGATCCGGAAGCACCACGCCTGAATGCGCTCTCGAATGAAGAGTTGCTGGCGCTTGTGCGCGAGGATTTTGATCGTTTGCTAGGGATTACGGCCGATCCGGTGCTCTCTACAATCCACCGCTGGCCGAATTCGATGCCTCAGTACGTGGTGGGCCACGAGGCGCGCCGGAAGAGAATCATGGCTAGGGTGTCTGATTTTCATGGCCTTCTTTTAACTGGCAACGCTTACGACGGGGTAGGTGTTCCCGATTGCGTGCGGCTAGCGAAAGACACGGCGGACAAAATCGCATTCAGCGGGAACTGAAGAGCGTATCTTTCTGAACATATTTTCACGTGTTTTGGCGCATTCCATTGGATATCCGGGTGTTTAATCTTTCCCAGAACTTACGTCTCACAGTTGCGACAAGAAATACGCATCGAACACGGTTTTAGGAGAGAGTAGATATGAAATTTTTGAGTGGAGCTTTGCTGGCAGCACTATTGGCGGCCCCGGTATTCGCGCAGAAAGACGTGGACCAGCGACTGGCGGCGGCGACGGCAGATTTGCACGCCATGATGGACGCATCTGATAAGGGCATTCCGCAAGACCTGCTGAATAAGGCAACTTGCGTGGTTGTGATCCCGAATCTGAAGAAGGGCGGCTTCATTGTCGGTGCTGAATACGGCAAAGGCTTTTTCACCTGCCGCAAGCCGGCTGGAGTAGGTTGGAGCGCGCCTGGGACCATCCGGATTTCCGGCGGCAAGTTTGGCCTGCTTATTGGCGGAGCCGAAACAGACGTAATCATGCTGGTGATGAACCAGACGGGCATGGAGCACCTCTTAAGCGACAAATTCCAGCTTGGCGGCGAAGCATCTGCGGCGGCGGGTCCGGTAGGGCGTGACGCCTCGGCAATGACGGACGCTGAGATGCATGCCGAGATTCTGACTTATTCACGCCAGCGCGGATTGTTCGGCGGCTTGGACCTGGCGGGAGCGGCCATTACCGAAGACCATGACAGCACCAAGCAACTCTATGGGCACGATTTGCCGAATAAAGAAATTGCGACTGGCGACGTGCATACGCCGCCCGCAGCCAGAGAATTCGTCCATACGCTGGACCGGATCTCTTCGCGCAAGTAGTCACTAGCTTCCTTTAGATCCATCGCAGGGCCACCCGGTTAGACGATCGGGTGGCCCTTTCTATGTATCGGAAGAGGCAGGTCACTGCGTAGCCAGCTAGAATCAGCGTCATCCACATAATCGGATATCGGAATCTTGCGGAACTCTGTACGACGTAGTAAGGCAAGGGATAGAGAGCGAACACGCTCAAGATGAAGGCAGCGAGCCGCAGTTGGCGCTGCACTACCAGCACGAGACCGATAATCGACAAACCCGTTATGATGCCGTAAACCACTCCCGGGCGGAAACCAAAAGCATGTGACTCGCTCCCTGACGAGTTGCCAAAAACGCCTCTGATGTGTGGCAATCCACTGCAGGGCTCGCCGGGCGCACTCGCGATTGTAGTCGAGTTCTCCAGTGGCTCTCAGCCGTTGCAGTTCGGCCGCGCTGAACATGGGATGTTTTTCCTTATAGCAGCCTGGCGTGCAGGTTCTCCAGCAGAGTGGGCTGCGCACAGTCGTTGTTAGCGGTATAGAGCTCTAATCCGAAGTTGTCGCGCACGAGGTGAAACCGCCAAGCTGTACGTAGTTACCAATTTCCCAAGGCAGGATGCCGAGGAAAGCGGTCAGGACCGTTGCAACAATCGGCAATAAAGAAGCGCGGCGACAAAGAACGAACCCCAGGCAAGAGGCGATCACAACAACCAGCATGGGGTTGAGGAGAATCAGCAGACCCGCGGCGAGACCGCATTTGATTCCGTCGGCAATCCCATTTAGGTGCGTGAACACCAGACAGAACGCCAGTACGGCCGCAGCGGCGTACATGTTTTCCCGCATGGGCTCGATCGGGAGGACCGGCAGGACGATGATGCACATGCAGCAATCATTCCAGGCCGCACAGTTGCGAGCGCCTTCAGTGAAAACCTCGGCAGAAGTACCGCGTGGATGCCAGCCACAACCGCGGCGCAGGGTATCAGCGCTAACGCAATCGCTTTACCAAGCAGCAAGTACCAGGCAGCGAAGAAGAGCGGCAGCAGCGGGCGATGTGAGCTGTCGATCCGGAGGGTCCGTTGGCGGCAAAGGGGTCGGCGAACCGGCCGTGGTTTACGATCGATTCTGCGACCGCTACAGTTTCAACGCGGGCTACGGACGATGGCAGGCGGAATGAATCATGCTGTACGATCAATTGCGCTTTTGGCACAGGTTCGTCAGCGCCGGCGATAGGCCCTTGCAGAACGGCAAAGTAGACGATCGCGGACAGCAAGCCGGCTGCGAAGAGGAGGACGTCGCGTTCGGGGAGGGTCTTGCGTTGCGAGCGTTCGACCTGACCCATGTAGTCCCTATCGGCTTTGTGGGTGTAGATTATTATGGGCTGCGATGCGACACTTCCTGCTGCTTGCCGCCCTCCCGCTTTACATTTCTCAAGGCGCGCTGGCGCATGACCAGCCGAAGTCGAACCTGACCCATTTGATTGAGGCCGAGCTGGCGCGATTCCCCGCCAAAACCGGCATTTACGTCAAGCATCTCGGCACTGGCGAAGAATCCATCGTGCGCGGCGACGAGCACTTCAATAGCGCCAGTGTGATCAAAATTCCGGTCATGATTCTCGCCTTTCGGCTGGCGGAGCAGAATAAGCTGCACCTGCAAGATCGGGTAGAAATCAAGCCTTCCGATTTCCGGGGTGGTTCAGGAATTCTCCGTTATCACGATGCGGGACTAATGCCGACGGTTCACGACCTGATCACGGAGATGATCATCACCAGCGACAACACCGCAACCGATCTGATGATCGCGCAGGTAGGCGGAATCGATAAAGTGAACGAGTTTCTGCGGCGATCGGGGTTCGCCACGACGCGGCTGGTCCATACGACTTACGAGTTGTTTCGACAACCGTACGAAGTGCTGAATCCGAAATATAAGGCGCTCACGCCGGAGGATGTATTCGCGCTGCAAAGCAATCTCCCGTCATTCACAGACCCGCGCCGAGAATTGATCCGGGAGGTCCGCAGTGCGGCCGCCACGGCGAAGTTGGGCGAGCGGATGAATAAGTTGTATGTAGAAGACGAAGATTACTGGCTAGGGGTGGTGACGCCGCGCGAGATCGGCCGTATGCTCGAAGGCATCGAAAAAGGGACGATTGCTTCGCAAGCGAGCTGTACCGATATGAAGCGCATCATGCTGGCGCAGCAATCCGGTCAGCGGCGCATCCCGCACTACCTCACTGTTCCCGTGGCGCACAAAACGGGCGACTTGGGAGTGGTTGCAAACGATGTCGGTATGGTCTACGCGAAATCGGGAACGATCGTCATCTCATTTTTTACGATGGGGATTACGGGCCCTTATGCGGAGACGGAGGATCGGATAGGAACAGTGTCCCGGCTGATCATTGAATACTTCGACGGCGTACAGTAGCGGGATGGGCGGTTATCGATTGAAAGGATAATCCTGTATCCAATGGAAGCCGCGACTGATCAGGAGGAATTTGTTGCGATCCGTCAGGCTAAGTTGCAAGTGAGTTGCGTGTTGGCCCAACTGACCATCGAGGGTGATGTGACCGGCTCCGTTCTGATGCACCGATAGCTGACCTTTCCACTTGGGGTCGTTTCTCTTTTTCAGCGCAAGCACAGCTTGTTTTGGGTCGTACGTAGCGGCGAATCCTCCGAACGAATCGTCCATACGCTCAAAGGACATCGACTGGGGAAACTCGAACACGACTCGCCGCCAGCGGTCGTAATCCGTGAGCAAGGGCGACCGAACTATACCGTCGATGCTCATTTCGTCCACGTTCCAGATGCCGTACAAGGGGGACTTGGGCGCGCCTCCGCCATATTTGGGCCAGTCCTGACGAAGGCCGTAAAGCACGGTTCCGAACAACAGTAAGCCGAACACCAACTGCGCGGCGACCGCAATCCGATTGGCACGCTCTCCGGCGAAGAGCCTGCGCCCGGGGGGTGCCGCTACTGCACAATCGCGAAAACAGAACTGTGCGAGTCGGGAGCGGTAAGGTATCAGCAGAAAAGCCGCCATGAGAATCATGTGGAAAGAGAACAGCTTCACGGGCACGTCGTAGGTCACATTGAGGACGAACACCTCTGTCATGTCGATGAGGCAGATCAACGCTCCCAACATTGTGGTGGCGGGTATGACGAGCAACAATCCGGCGACGAGTTCCGCGCATCCGACAAATCTCTCGTAAGCAGGAGAAGCGCCGACGGACGACCAGAGCACGCCCATTGGGGAGAAGTCGCCAAATCGTTCGAGGAGTCTCCTCAAAAATGGGAATGGCATCTGCATGGGGATTGCCTTTGAGGTTCCATAGACGAACATTTGCCCTGCGAGCGCGAAGCGGAGAAACACCCGGAACCATTTATAGAGTTCTTCGTAATTGGCGCGCTTTCGATCCAGCGCAGACCAGATGCAGGTCCCCAGGAGCGCCGTGAGCAGGAAACAAAACACCTGCACCCAGTCGAAGACCTTGTCGCCGCTGCCGCTCTCGGAGTAGACTAGCGCCTGCTTGTAGCGAAAGACGTACTCGGCAGTCCAGATCACGATCTGACGAAACGGGGGCAATGTGCCTGGCTCTGGGATTTCAATCCCTGGAATGGGAAGCAGACCGGAAAGGATCTGAGTCAGTAAACAGTACAGCCCGAAATAGACGAAGCAGAAACGAAAGGCGACTCGCGTACCCAATCCCCAACGGACAGTCTGTAGTTGGTCGCCTGAGAGATAGGCCTGATCTGGTAGGGTTGCGCTCACAGAGTGCTGCCCTTTGTCGAGGGCTTCCGGCCATTGTAGATTACCTGGACGCCTTACTCAACACGGTTCCCGTTATGCTTATCTGGTGATTCGTCACCTGGGATTGTTTGTTTGTGCGGTGATGCTGGCCGCGATTGAAGTTGATGCCCAACAAACACCAATGTTCAACGTCGAAGAAGCCACCATCGCGCAGGTGCACGCGGCAATGCGGGCCGGCCGGCTCACTTGTCACGCGCTGGTTTCTGAATACCTGAAGCGCATGGAAGCGTACGACAAGAACGGTCCGGCGATTAATTCAATAGTTCTGATCAACCCGGATGTGCTGGCGCAAGCCGACGAATTGGACCGCCGTTTCGAGAAATCCGGATTGACTGGCCCACTACATTGTGTGCCTGTGATCGTGAAAGACAACTTCGAAACCAAAGGGCTGCGGACAACGGGCGGTTCGCTGGCATTGTCGAGCTATGTGCCGGATCAGGATGCGTTTCAGGTTCGGAAGATGAAAGAGGCCGGCGCGCTGGTGCTTGCGAAATCGAACATGGCCGAATGGGCCTTCAGCCCTTATGAGACGGTGAGTTCGATTCTGCCCGGCTATACCAAGAACCCGTATGCTCTCGATCGCGTAACGGCTGGATCGAGCGGTGGCACGGCGGCGGCGGTCGCGGCGAATTTGGGGCTTGTGGGGCTAGGCAGCGATACGGGCAACTCCATTCGCGGGCCTTCGTCGCATCAGTCGCTGGTAGGCGTCCGCTCCACAATGGGACTCACGAGCCGCGCGGGTGTCATTCCGCTCATTCTGCTTGCGGATGTGGCCGGACCGATTGCCCGAACGGTGGAAGACGCGGCGCGCATTCTAACGGTCGTTGCCGGTCCTGATCCGAACGACCCAGTGACTGCGCCCGCGGCCGAGCATGCCAACCAGGACTACCTGGCATCCTTGGACCGAAATGGATTGAAAGGCGCCACGATCGGGATTTTGCGCAAAGCTTATGAGCGCGACAGCGCAGACCCGGAAGTGATCGCCGTGTTCGATGCCGCTATAGAAGATCTGAAGCGCGCCGGAGCGAACGTCGTCGAAGCCAGCGTAGCCGGGCTGGACGCTATCGAACGGCCACACGGAACTGGCTCGTGCATGGGATTCAAATACGACATCAATCACTATCTGGCTGCGCGCGGCGACCGCGTTCCAGTGAAGAATCTGGACGAGATCATCAAATCCGGCCGCTTTCATCCATCGGTGCAGTACAGGTTGGAGCAGGCAGCTAAAGCGACGGAGAACGGCCCGGACTCAGCCGCTTGCAAGGCAGACAGCGAGTACCGCGAGAAGGTCCGGCAAGCTGTTCTGAAGACCATGGACGGCTTGCATCTGGATGCTTTCGTTTATCCAACCTGGAGCAATCCGCCGCGCCTGATCGGAGATCTGAACACGCCGGCGGGCGACAATAGCCAGTTCTTCGCACCGACGACAGGGTTCCCGGCAGTGAACGTTCCTATGGGATTCACACGCGGAGGCACTTTGCCGGCGGGCATGACGCTGTTCGGCCGGCCCTGGTCGGAAGCGTTGCTGCTGAGACTCGCGTACGCGTATGAACAAGCGACTCACCATCGCCGGCCTCCCACCAGCACTCCCCCACTGCGACAATTAAGAAGTTGAACCTTCTGCAAGTCTTTCGCTATCTGACCTGTTGTTTCGCGCTTTGTCTGGGGCTCCGGGCACAGTCGACGCCAAGCAAGCCGGACGATCCAAGTACGGTTACTTCCTCTAAACCCGCTCCGCAGTCCGGCGTCGATCCGGCTGCCGATCTGGCCCGCTATTTGGAAAAATTTGTACGCGTCTTTACCGCGGTCCAGGCAGAAGCAGCCGAACCGGAATCAGTCGATAAATTGATCTACGGTGGCGCGATCCCTTCCATGCTGCGGCAATTGGATCCGCATACTCAGTTTTTCGATCCGGGCCAGTTTGATCAGCTTCGGCAAATGGAATCATCGGAGCAGAAGGGGTTTGGCAGCATCGTGTCAGTGTTGCCGGGGCAGGTGATCTTTCTTCAGACCTTGCCGGGAACACCATCGAACAAAGCCGGAATACAAGCCGGTGACGAACTTGTCGCAATTAACAATGTCGCGATTCGCTCGCTGGAACCGGAACAGATCGTGGAATTGCTCACCGAAGCGCGCCAGCAGAAGATCTCCGTGTACGTTCGCAGGCAGGGATCGGCCCGCCTGCTGGAGTTTAGATTGACGCCCGAACTGGTGGATGCACCGAGCGTCGACCGTGCTTACCTGTTGCAGCCAGGCTACGGGTACATACGCGTGACGAGCTGGGATTTGCAAACGGCGAAGCAACTGCAGGATGCGATTCAGAAACTGGGAGCGAATTCGCTGAAAGGCCTGGTGCTCGACTTGCGCGACAATCCCGGCGGGGTGGTGCAAGCGTCACTGGATGCTGCCGCAATGTTTCTGCAACCAGGACAGCGGATTCTTACGGCTAAAGGGCGCGTCAGCGATCTGGAGACGGCCGATGTTCCTAAGAAGGCGGCACCGTATCAATTTAAGCTGTCGGTGGTGCTGAACGCCAAGACGGCGAGCGCCTCGGAGATTTTGAGCGGCGCACTACAGGACCACGACCGGGCTGTGATTGTGGGCGAACCGAGTTATGGCAAGGGTCTGGTACAAAGCGTCATCCCTCTCTCCGGCGGCACGGGACTTGCGATTACGACGGCGTTCTATTACACGCCGAGCGGCCGTTCTATTCAGCGGCCATTGAAAGATTCAGCGCTATCGGACACATTCAACGACACGCCAGCGGCGAAGCCGGCGTTCAAGACCGATGACGGGCGAACGGTGCTGGGCGGCGGCGGGATTCAGCCGGATATTGTTGTTCGTCCCGTGGCCTTGACGCGATTGGAGGCGGTGCTTGACGGCAGTGGCGCGCTTACCTCGTTTGCCACGCAATATATTTCAACGCATTCGAAAATGCCCGAACGCTTTGAAGTGACGCCGGAGATTTTAGATGATTTAAAAGTTTATCTTGCGGGACGCCAGATTGATCCGAGCGTTGCAGAATGGGCACAAGAACGCACCTGGGTCAGTCAGCGGCTCAAACAGTCGATCATCACGCAGTCACGCGGAGTGGCGGCGGGCGATGAAATCGAAGCCCAGACCGATACGCAAGTGCAGGCTGCACTCAAAGCCATGCAGGACAATTTCCTGGCATCGAATAAGTAAGCTTCGTCAGGCTATGCGGCGGTAATCGCCACGGCTGAAATATCTCTCCAGCCAAATATAAAGGCAGATGAAAAGGTAGCGGCTGCCCATCTCTTTCATCTTGAGCTTGGTACTACCGCTGTGGCGATTGCGCCAGGTGATAGGGATGACCGTCCAGGTGTAGTCACGCACAATCGTCTTCAGCGGAAGTTCTACCGTGAGATTGAAATGCGGGGAGAGCAGGGGCCGGCAACCCTCAATGACGGTGGCGCGATAAGCCTTGAAGGCGTTCGTCGTGTCGTTTAGCCTGATTCCGAACATCATCCGGATGAACAGATTGGCGATGCGATTCACTCTCAACTTTAGCCAGGGATAATCGATCACGCCGCCGCCTTTGACAAAGCGCGAGCCGAACACGGCATCCCAGCCCTCATTCAGGAGATTCCAGTAACGGACCACGTCGCGGCAATCATCGGATTCATCGGCCATCATGATGACGGCTGCATCGCCTTGCATGTGATCCAGCCCCAAAATGATAGCTCGACCAAAGCCATGCGGCCCGGTATTCTGCAACGGCCGCAACGTGGATACTCGCTCCTGTAAGGCAATGAGCCGCTGCCAAGTTGTATCCGTGCTGCCGTCGTCCACCACCAGAATCTCATGCGGTATCTGGTGGAGGCGAAGTTCCACGAATAAGTGCTCGACGCTGGAATCGATGCAGCCTTCCTCATCGCGCGCGGGGATGATGACGCTCAAGAGCTGAAGCGGCGGGCGGCCTGAATCGGCTTGTCTCGATCTCATATCACGCCGCAGTGGGACAACCAGTCGGGATGAGCGACGGCGTGCTCTGCGATTTCATTCAGGATGAATTCCATGCGTGTTTTCGGTGACCAGCCCAATTCCTGCGCTGCGCGTTGACAGTCCATCACCATCCAGGGCGCATCGAACGGGCGCGGACGCAGATCCGGCTGTGGCGTGTGCTGACCGAAACGTTGATTGGCCCAAGCGGTAAGTTGCGCGAGTGACATGGCATTTGCGAGGCCGCCACCGGCGTGGAAAATTGCGTCTTCCGGAGGTTCGCGGCGTACCTGAATCCAAATTAGATCAGCAAGGTCATGGGGATGGAACGCGTCTCGAACTTGAAAGCCGCACCCGCCGAAGCCAATGTATCGCAACGGGCGCTTCGCTGCATGGGCGTGCAACCAAAAAGAAAAGATGCCTTGTTCCGCCGTGCCGAACTGACCCGATCCGGCCAGCACACCACAGCGGTTGATCCAAACGGGAAAGCCGAAGGCGGCGCCGTATTCGAGCGCCATTACTTCGGAGGCCAGCTTGGTGGCGCCATATAACGAAACCGGCGAACGGACGGAAAACTGTTCTGTAATACCTTCAGCGGTCACACCAATCGGGAGCGGCGCGGCGGCGTTCAGCTCAAACGCCTGTTGACGCTCGATCACCGGGAGCGCGGCGAGTTCCCGGACAGAATAGACGCGATTGGTGCTCAGGAGCACGAGCCCCGATTTGCGTTCGCGGCAATACTCCAACAGATTGAGCGTTCCGACGAGGTTATGTTCGGAGAGTTGGCGTGGACTCGATCGTCCATCTATCCCGGCGAGTACGCTCGGATTTGCCGCGGCATCGACGACGTAGTCGGAATCTGGCAGCGCGTCGACATCGCTACGCATACGCAGATCGCCGTGGATCACTAGTATTCCGCTTGCGGTCAGGTCGGCGCGATTCATTTCCGAACCAGGGCGCAAAAGGTTGTCAATTCCAGAAATGTGCAGATCTTTCGCGCGCTCTTGAAGAGACCTTGCGATGCGACTGCCTACGAAGCCACAGATGCCTGTGATAAGTACCTTCATCCGGTCGAGCGAAGCCGCTCATGCCACGAAGCGACGATCTCCTGGAAGACGGCTGGCAAAGTGCGCGTGATGCCCCAGCCCGGATAATGCTGCTGCATCTTGCGCAGATCGCTGTAGTAGCAGATATGGTCGCCGATGCGGTTCTGGTCGAGGTACGTGTACTTTTGGGGAATGCCGGTCAACTGTTCGACTGCGGCGAAGGCTTCCAGAATGGAACAGGAGTTCTGTTTGCCGCCGCCGATGTTGTAGACCTCGCCGCAACGGGGATTTTCGCAGAAGGCCACGATGAACGCCGCGACATCCTCCGAATGAATGTTGTCTCTTACTTGCTTTCCTTTGTAACCGTAAACTTTGTACTCCCGGCCCTCAACGTTGCAACGCACCAGATAGCTGAGGAAGCCGTGTAACTCGACGCCGGAATGATTCGGCCCGGTCAAACATCCGCCGCGCAAACAGCACGTGGGCATGTTGAAGTAGCGTCCGTACTCCTGCGTCATCACGTCAGCGGCAACCTTGGATGCCCCGAAGATGGAGTGCTTTGACTGATCAATAGAGAAAGTCTCCGGTATGCCGTGCTCGAAGGCTGGATCGTCGTAGTCCCAGCGCGTCTCCAGCTCTTTCAGCTTGACCGTGTTGGGCAGGTCTCCGTAGACCTTGTTGGTCGACATCTGCACGAACGGCGACTCGGGACAAGCGCGACGAGCCGCTTCCAGCAGGTTGAGTGTCCCGACCGCGTTTACGTCGAAGTCGTCGAAGGGTATAGAAGCTGCTTTATCGTGCGACGGTTGAGCAGCCGTATGCACGATCGCATCGGGCCTGATCTCAGCCATCAACTTGAGAATATTTTCGCGATCGCGTATGTCGATCGCGTAATGCGTATAACCGTGAAGTTCACTCTGCAGACGCTGCAACGAACGGCGCGTGTCCCCTTCGGGGCCGAAAAACACAGCGCGTTCGTTGTTATCGATCCCGAAGATCTGGTAACCGTGGCGGCCCAGATGAAGGCAAACTTCTGAACCAATCAGGCCGCAGGAGCCCGTGATCAACGCTTTTTTGGACACAAACTAAATTCTAGCGGCAGTGCGGTGAAATCCAATGGGCTGCGTACCTTCTTCGGTAGCGAGCCGTCTATACTGCTAGTTTGCGGTAATTCCGCTAATGAGGTCCTCTATGAGACGCCCAATAAATATGGGTCCGTGGCTAATTTCGCTGTTTGCAGTGCCGGCTTTGCTCGCCTGGAGCGTGCCGGTGTTCGCGCAGGATCCAGGCAGTTCCGGGACGGCGGGGAGTTCCAGCAGCAGTAGCAAACCGTATTCGCGTGGGCTGACGTCATCGTCGGTGCATGAATCGAGGTCTTCAGAGATTCCGCGCATCTGGTTCGGCCTGACGGGAAGCTATCTTCCTTTTAAAGTGGTGCAAGGTAGGAGCTCAACGAACTCCACAACCGGAGAAATCATTTCGTCCACCTCCGATAACGGGCAAGCAGGCGCAGGCGCAATTCTCAATGCGAGAATCTTCGGATCGTGGTGGCTGAGCCTGGGCGCAACATACCATTTCGGCGGGTATGACACGACGGACGCGGTGAATTACAACACCATTTACCTGGAGCGGGCGCGGGCTAACTTTTTGGATTTTCCGGCAATGATCCGTTATGCCGGCCCTCACCTCCGCTGGAACAGACACTCGTTCTATGAAGTGGGTGGCGCGGTGCGCTATGCCACGCACGTTGATCTTCAGCAATCTGCGAGTAACGGGTATAGCTATTACTGCTGCGCTCCGCCGAGCACGACGACGATCAAGCGAAACATTGAAGGCGTAGTGGTGGGGACCGGGATTGCTGGTAAGGACGATTTTGGCATTATCGTGTCTCCGGAGGTTCGCTATACGCGCTGGATGGGAAATACGTTCAGTTCACCGACAGCGTCAACCATGCGTAACCAACTGGAAGTTACCATTTCGTTTGGATTTTAGAACACCGCTTGCTCATTCGACCGCCTGAATCAAAGCGCGAATGTAGCCGTAGCAGTACGCAAAGGACTGTAGTCCGGCGGGATCGTCCGGCGCTTGCGGAACATGATCAGGCATCAACATGCCTGAGTAACCAATTTCCTTGTAGACTTTGATTGCCTGGACGAAGTCAACATCGCCCTCGTCCGGATAGACCTCGACAAACTCGTCGCGCCGTCCGCGAATGTTGCGGAAATGCACGTTGAATATCTTTTGCCGAGTACCGAAGTAGCGGATGACGTCGAAGATCTCGCGTCCGGGATCCTGCAGCATTTCTGAAACCGTACCCTGGCAGAAGTTCAAGCCATGGTACGGATTCTCATGGATACTGACAAAGCGCTTCAGGCCATCCACCGTTCCAAGAACGCGTACAACGCCTTGATAGCCTTCGGGCGGCACGCCGGGGTCGTGCGGATGACACGCCATGCGCACCTTGTATTCGCTTGCGACCGGTATCACGCGCTCGAGGAAGTAGGTGATGCGCTCCCAAAAAATATCGGTGTCAACATTGCCGGCGCGAGTCACGGGAGTACTCGGATGGGCGTCGCGCAGCTTCCACGCGCTATACGTGGCATCGCCCCGGCCGGGCACACGTCCTGTACGCAGCACTCCCAGGATGCTCATGTTGTATTTGATTGCGGGAATTCCGGCCTGCGCACAATTGCGAATGAGCCGTTGCAAGGCTTCGATGTCGCGATCGCGCTCGGGACTATCGGCCAACATGATTGCCGGATGCTTCTCTTTGTCGATGAAAGTGGAGGCTAGAAATGGCGCGGCTATGCAGTCGAGGCTGATGCCGCAGCTCGCCGCTAGATCCTGGGTGCGTTTCAGTTCGTCGACTGTAGCGTATAGACGATCGCCATCAATTTCTGGATAGCCGCAGATGTTACGCACGCCGTAGCGCGCCAGATACTTGAGATGGGTTTCGTTGGTCGGAGGGGTTTGGCAACCGAGCTTCATTTGCGCGGTCTTGGGTTGAGGAGCGTTGCTCTTCGCCTGAGCGGTCGCGGCGATTGATGCGGCGCTGAGCGTGGAAAGAAAATGCCGACGTTTCATAGCTTGGGGGTTAGTTTAATTTCGAATAGTTTGGGCCACAACTTGCCAGTTACAAAGAGCCGATCGCCCATGGAGTCATATGCGATGCCGTTGAGTACGGCCTCTTCGCTGGAAAGCTCGTTGGGCGAGATTATTCCGGAGAGGTCGATCCAGCCAACAACCGAACCATTCGACGGCTCGATGCGTGCGATGCGCCACGAATGCCAGACGTTGGCGTAGATCTCGCCGCGAACGCACTCTAGTTCATTCAGCTCAGTCACCGGCGCAGTTCCGTCGTGAACCAAGATGCGGCGCGTTTCAGCCAGAGTGGCGGGATTGAGACAGCGAATCTGAGGGCTGCCGTCACTCATATAGATGGTGCGACCGTCGTTTGCCAGGCCCCAGCCTTCGCCTGTATAGTCGAACGTGCGCAGCTTTCGGAAGTTGGCTTGATCGTAGACGAAACCAATGTGCGATTGCCAGGTAAGTTCCAGGACGCGCTCATTCAGAACCGTGATTCCTTCGCCGAAGAACTCTGGCGCGAGATGAATTTCTTCGACTACTTCGCCGGTTTCGAGTTTCTCTTTGCGAAGGGTGGATCGTCCGGCGAGGCCGGTGCCTTCGTACAGATAGCCGCCTCGGAACTCCAGGCCTTGCGTGAAGGCGGACGGATCGTGCGGGTAAACATGAACAATGCGGAATCCGTACTCGCGCGGCTTCGTGTTGCGTGCTGGCTGGCCGGGAAAGCTCGCGAAGAGCAGAATTGCGAGGAGGAGAAAAATGTTCATAATTGATTAGGCTTTCGGATGCGCTTTGTCGTAGACCGCCTGCAGATCCTTCAAGGACACTTGCGTGTACTTCTGCGTGGTGGACAAGCGTGCGTGTCCCAGCAATTCCTGAATGGCGCGTAAGTCGGCGCCGTCCGCAAGTAAGTGCGTGGCGTAGGCGTGGCGGAAACTGTGCGGATGCACGGTGGAATCGCCGGTCACAGCTAGCGCATACAGCTTCACCAGCCGGCGCACCTGGCGGTCACTCAATCGCGTGCCGTGGCCGTTGAGAAACAGAGCGCGTTCCTCCGGCGCGGGACGGCGTGTGTCCAGATAGCGGTCAATGGCGGCAATCGCGCGTTCGGGTAAGGGCACCTCGCGTTCTTTGTTGCCTTTTCCGCGCACGCGCAACCAGCCATTGCGCAGATCCAGACGATCCACGTCGATGCCGACCAGTTCACTGACGCGAATGCCACAGCCATAGAGCAGCTCCAGGAAGGCGATGTCGCGCTCTTTGGATGGTTTTTCGATGGGCTCGCCGCGCTCGACTGCATCGAGTAAGTTGTTGGTCTTTTCAGCCGACATGACGTCCGGCAGGCGCTGCTTCGTTTTTGGCGTGCGCAACCGCTTGGCGGTGTTCTGCTGGAGAACGCCTTCCTGCAATAGGAATTGGAAGAGCGCTCGGACGGCTGCCATTTTTCGGCGAATGCTGACGACGTTTAGCTGCTGGTCGTAGAGGCCGGCGAGCCACTCGCGCAAAAGCGCAAGATCGAGGTGCTGAATCTCGGGCGCGCTCTCACCCGGCGGTTCGAAGTAGGTGGCGAACTGTTCGAGATCAGAGGCGTAGTTGCGGATTGTGTGTTGGGACGCTCCGCGGCGCGCCAGCTCAGCGAGATAGTTCGAGATGGAGTCGCGTATCGAGGGCATTCACACTTGCCTCAAACGCCACCTGCGCACGGCGGCAGATTTCCGCGTGTCGTGCTTTCTTATCGTGGCGCAACTTCTGTTTGGCCGCGTCGTCCAGCGCAGGCAACAGGTCGAACGTGATGTTCGCGGGCTGGAAGTGGCGCGGATCGGCTTGCGTGATGTACGTAGTCAAGCTGCCGAGTGCCGTCTCGCGCGGCCAAACTTCGCATGCCCCGCCCTGAGCCAACGCGGCTGCATTGCGGCCCGCGAGCAATCCGGTTGCGATTGATTCGGCGTAGCCTTCGACGCCGGAGATCTGGCCCGCGAAGAAAATCCGCTGCTCATTCTTCAGTTGAAGAGTGGGGCACAGCAAGGCGGGAGAATTGATATACGTATTTCGATGCATCTGGCCGAAGCGTAGGAATTCGGCATTCTGCAAGCCGGGGATGAGGCGGAAGACACGGGCCTGATCGCCAAAACGCATGTGGTTCTGGAAGCCGACAAGATTGTAGCTGTCCGCGCGCGCGTTTTCCTGACGTAGTTGAACGACGGCGTAGGGCCAGCGCCCGGTACGCGGATCGTCCAAGCCGGCCGGCTTCATGGGGCCAAAGCGCAGTGTCTCGCGGCCCCGGCGGGCAATTTCTTCAATCGGCAAACATCCTTCAAAGAACGGAATCTTGTCTTCCTCAATATGCGCCTCATAGCGTTCTGCAGCTAGCAGAGCGTCCAGAAACGTTTCGTATTCCTGCTTTGTGAACGGGCAGTTGACGTAGTCATCGGTTCCATCCAGGGATTTCCCGTAGCGCGAGGCACGGAACGCAACGCTCATGTCGATTGAATCAGCGGCAACTATCGGACTGATGCTGTCGTAGAAGAACAAACGGTCTGTACCGGTGATGCGGCTGATTTCCTGTGCGAGCGCGTCACTGGTGAGAGGTCCGGTGGCGATGATGACGATTCCATCGCGTGAGATTTCGGTGACTTCTTCACGAATGATGTGGATGAGCGGGTGGTGTTCGAGCGCGCGCGTAATCTCGGCGCTGAAGATTTCACGATCGACGGTTAACGCGTGTCCACCGGGCACACGGGCCGCATCGGCGGCACGCAACAAGAGCGAATTCAAACGCCGCGTCTCTTGCTTCAGCAGCCAGGGCGCGGAATTGACTTGTTCGCTCTTCAGAGAGTTACTGCAGACGAGTTCGCCGAAAGAATCGGTCTTGTGCGCGGCTGTCGATTTCAGCGGACGCATTTCACTAAGCGTGACGTGCACGCCGCATTCAGCCGCTTGAAATGCGGCTTCGCATCCAGCTAATCCTGCGCCGATGACGTAAATCCGTTGCATGTCAGAAGGCTTCATTAGAAAGCCTCGCGGTATTCGCCGAATACGCGCCGTAGCGTGTCGGAAATTTCGCCAACGGTCGCCATGGCGCGGCAACTTTCCAGAATATGCGGCATAAGATTGCCGGTGGAGCGCGCCGCGGCTTCCAGACCCTCCAGCTTTTCGCAAACCGCGCTTTGCGATCGTGACGCACGCACCTGCCGCAGCCGTTCCACCTGCTGCTGCTCAAGCTCCGGATGGATGCGAAACGGCTTCAGCGGCTCTGCTTCTTCGGTTTTGAATTTGTTGACGCCGACGACGATTTGCCGCCCGTCTTCAATCGCTCTCTGATACTGATATGCGGAATTTTGAATTTCGCTTTGGATATAGCCGAGTTCGATGGCTTTCACCGCGCCGCCGAGGGCGTCGATTCTAGCAATATAGTCGCGCGCGCCGGCTTCTATTTCGCCGGTGAGTTGTTCGATGTACTCGCTTCCGCCGAACGGATCGGGCACGGCCGTGATGCCACTCTCATATCCAATCACTTGCTGGGTGCGCAAGGCGATTCGCGCCGATTGTTCACTGGGCAGCGACAGCGCTTCGTCTTGCCCGTTGGTATGCAGCGATTGGGTGCCGCCCAGAACCGCCGCCATCGCTTGCAGCGCGACACGTACGACGTTTACTTCCGGTTGTTGCGCTGTCAGCGTGGATCCCCCCGTTTGCGTGTGGAAGCGGAGCATGCAGCTTCGCTCCAACTTGGCCGCGAAGCGTTCGCGCATGATGTGCGCATAGAGGCGGCGCGCTGCCCGGAACTTGGCTATCTCCTCCAGAAAATTATTGTGCGCGTTGAAGAAGAAGCTGAGGCGCGGCGCGAAAGCATCGATGTCCAAACCCGCGGCAACGGCGGCTTCGATATAAGCGATCGCATTGGCCAGCGTGAACGCGACTTCCTGTATGGCTGTAGAACCGGCCTCGCGGATGTGATATCCGCTGATAGAAATGGTGTTCCACTCCGGAATCTCTCTGCCAGCCCAGGCGAAGAGGTCTGTGATGATTCGCATGGCCGGGCCGGGCGGATAGATGTAGGTGCCGCGTGCGATGTACTCTTTCAAGATGTCGTTCTGGATGGTGCCCGATAACTTCTTGCGATGGGCGCCCTGAGTTTCCGCGACCAGTACGTAGAGCGAGAGCAGAATGGCAGCCGTCGAATTGATCGTCATCGAGGTGCTGACGTCTTCCAGACGGATGCCATCGAACAAGGTCTGCATGTCGGCTATGGAATCGATGGCGACGCCGACGCGTCCCACTTCACCGCTCGCCAGCGCATTGTCGGAATCCATGCCCATCTGTGTCGGCAGATCGAATGCCACCGATAGTCCGGTGATGCCTTGCGACAGTAGATATTTATAGCGCTTATTGCTCTCCTCAGCGGTTCCGAATCCGGCGTACTGGCGCATGGTCCACAGCCGGCGCCGGTACATGTCGGAATAAATGCCGCGTGTAAATGGAAACTGGCCTGGTTGTTCGGAGGCGGACAAGCTACCGAGCTCGCCTGCCGATGCGGCGGGCCTTGAGGAAGGAACTGACCCCGAAGACAGCCATGATGATGCCGAGAAAGAGCGAAAATCCCAAACCGATGGGACTTTCGATGACGCCAGTTTTCGAATCGAAATAGCGGAATGAACTGGTGAAAAAAATGACGGCAAAGAACAGGAAGATGCCGCCGATCGCCTGGTTCCAGATGATACGCGCCGGACGCACCACTTCCGGTACTACATGTTGCGCGAACTTCCGGGCGTGACTGAGCTTCACGCCACGCGCCGTTTTGATTGCGTCCGCGAGCTTCACTACATGCTCATGCTAGCAACCTTCACATGGCTTCGTTCAGGAGAGGATAGCTGCCCGATGGAGTTGCGGTCGGCGTGTTTGGCAAGATCCAGTCGGCACGCCACGCCATCTCCGGCGGCAATTTTCGTATCCCGCCGGCAAGCAAATGGCGAAAGCCCGACCACAGCTTCTGCGGCTTATCCACATACACGCTAAGTGTCGGAATCGGCTTCGCGTATCGATTCAATGGTTCGCCGACACCTGCCCAGAACACCACCTGCTTGATGCCGGTTTGAATCAATCCTTCCAGGAAATGACCGCGTAAGACGAGGGAGAGCGAAGACCGGGCATGCTGCCTATCGCTGTTCACCTGGAAAAAAACGATTGGCCGCCCGCCTTCAAACCAGCCTCCCAGCAGACCAAGCCACTCGCCCTGCCGATCACGTAACCCGGCAAGTATGGGACGCCGAGCGTGCTCGAACATCGAAAACGCGCGCGCCATACCGTCTGCGTTCGCGCCGACTACTTTATGTTGCAACAAAGCCTCAGCGGCTGCGCGGAACTCTGTCAGCGGCAGAGCTTCTACAAACACGTGGCCTTCGGTTTGCGATTTCCGGCGATAGTACCGAAAATTTCGTCGGGTCCGCGGGCCCAAGCGATTCAGGAACTGCTCATAAGTTGGATCTAACGACAGTATTGAATGGTTTTCCGCCGGGGTCGCAGCGTAGTGAAGCTGCTGGCCATTGAGCAAAGACCGCAAAACTCCTAACTCGTAGCCATCGGGCGGCACCAACAAGCGCAGGCCTAGGGTTGTCGGTCTGCCGAGAAGCGCGCGGGTTGCCGTATGCAACACTGTCGCGCGCAGAGCAGGTTCAGAGACAACCATTCCAGCTAGGGTCGCATCGGCGAAGATAATTCCAGTAGGCACGCCGGCAAACTTCCGCTCCTTGGCGTAGAGCGCGCCAATTAGCTTGCCGCCTTGTTTTATAGCGACGACTCGCGGTGTCCAAACCTTTCGAGACACGGAAGCCAAAAAGAATTCTAAGCTTGCAGTCGAAGCGGTTTCGTCTGCCAGCAGCTCGATTTCGGCGCCAAGAGTTCTTAACCGGTCCACTCCGCGTACGATCTCGGCTGAACAACTGTGATGTCCAGGTTCTGCGAAGGTCCATGGTGCTGCGCTTTGCATCGTTACTCCACAAAATCCGAGTCGAAAGGGTTCTACATTAATACCATAGGGGTAAGAAAAAATCCGGGGTAATGTGGCGGCTCGTAAAGAAATTTTCTGCTTGGGTGGTCAAATGCGAGTCGCGGGCCTTTGATCTGTGGCATAACGTACACACTCGTGCGAATGCGGTCGACTTAGCGGGGCAATTTGACACCACAAGTGGCTACTGGTATCTGCCCACACGCCCCTCAGTCATCCGGCGTGTTCTGCGCGATCTTCCCATTCGCGATCATCGCGAAAGCGTGTTCATCGACTTTGGGTCTGGTAAGGGGCGTGTTCTGCTGATCGCTGCCGAATACTCCTTTAAGGAAATAATCGGAATAGAACGCAGGCCATCCCTACACGGAATCGCGGCAAACAACTTACGCAGTCAAAAGCGATTCCATCAGTCTTCTCATTCCACAAAGCTGCTAAACCGGGACGCGATCGACTTTGAGTTCCCGGACGAGAACATGGTTCTCTACTTTTTCAATCCGTTCGGGAGCGAGATCCTCCGAAGAATTTTGGAGAGCCTGCAGGTACAAATTCAGCGCACAGGGCGTGACGTACTCCTGGTAATGGTGAACTCAGAACTGGACGACCTGATGGCGTCGTTTCCGTGCTTTGATCTGGTGGATCGCACTCGATTGCGAACCATCTACAGGCATGAACCGCAATAATCCTTACTCAGCCCGCAGCGCAATGGTGGGATCGATAGATGCGGCGCGCAGGGCGGGAGCGAGGCAGGCCAAAGCCACGGTTGCGGCGAGGACTATCGGGACGGCGGCGAATGTCATGCGGTCGAATGTCGATACCTGAAAGAGCATGCTCTTCAGAAGCTGCATGAGCGCCAGGGAGGCCGCAAACCCGACAATCAGACCGATAGCCGCAGGCTTCATAGCCATCTACGAGAACGATACGGATGATTTCGAAATCGCTTTGCTCCGAGCGCCATGCGGATTCCGATTTCCGGCGTTCTTTGGGTGACGTTGTAAGAGACGACGCCATAAAGCCCGATGGCCGCAAGCACCAGCGCGGCAGCGGCAAACAGGACAAGAAGAGTGACGCTGAAGCGACGGTCGGCAGTGGTTTGCGCGCTGATTTGCGCGAAGGTGCGAAAGCTCTGGATGGGCAGATCGGGATCCAAGTTGCGCACGACGCGGCGGATACTGCCTGCGAGTGCGGCTGCGTCACCCCTGGTATGCACAACGGCGTAGAAATAGTTAAAATCTCCCTGGAAGATGGGCTGATAGATGGTCGGTTCGATGCCAGTCGCGGCGTCGGTTGGAACATCGCCAACGATTCCGACGACTTGAAAAGCCGGATAGGGATTGCCCGAAGGATCCGGAGGCAGACCGGCATCTGTTCCGTACTCGAGTATCTGAGCTAAGGGGTCCAGATTCTTGAAGAACTTCTTGGCGGTCGCTTGGCTGATGATTACCTTACCTAACGTCGGGTGCTTATCGTCGAAGCCGAAGCCATCCTCATCTTTGAAAAAGCGCCCCCGCAACAGGGAATGCCCACGGCGTGGAAATAGCCTGGGTCGGCCGCGCGAAACACCAGGTCCATCATGGAGTTCGGCGGTAATGGGTGACCCTTAATGTGGCACACCGAGTCGGACCAATGCCCGGCGAGCGGTAGATAGCTAACCAAGCCGGCAGAGGTCACTCCGGGCGTCGCGCGAAGCTGTTCGGCCAGGCGCCGTACAAAATTGCTGACAGCTTGACGATTCTTATAGCCTGCCTCAGGCAGTGTGAGATCGAAAGAGACGGCGTTTTCTGCGCGAAAGCCGGGCGAGACGTTTTGAAGATTTAAGAAGCTGTGCAAGAGGAGACCGGCGGCGACCAGCAAGACGAGCGAGACACCGACTTCGAGCGCAACGAGAACCTGGCGCAGGAGCGAGTGAGAGCGGCTGGCTGTGGCGGAACGGCTGGTGTCTTTCATACCGCTAACCAAGTCGGCGCGAGATGCCGCAAGCGCTGTAAATATGCCGGCCGCTATGCCGCTGAGGAGCGCGATAGCGGCTGTGAAGGCCAGCACGATGGGGTCTATGTGGATGTTCGCCACCTGTGGCAGATCTGCGGCCCCTGGCGTGTGCGTAGCCAAAAAGGAAGACACCCAATTCGCGACAAGTAGTCCTGCCGCAGCGCCTAGGAATGAAACAAGCGTACTTTCAATGAGTAATTGACGGATTATCTGTAGCCGGCTAGCTCCCAACGCAAGACGGATGGCCAGTTCGCGCTGCCGGCCCAGGGCACGAGTCAGTAGCAGGTTAGCGATATTCACACAAGCAATCAGTAGCAGACAGGCGACAGCGCCCAGCAGGACAAATAGAGCGGTCTTCAGGTGCTGCACGAGATAGGTGTTGAACCCCAGAACAGTGGCGATGTGCCCATGATGTCTTTTGGATGGGCGCGGCGGACATTCTTGACAATGCTGGTCAACTCTTCCTGCGCGGCTGGGGCAGAGTAGCCCGGCACTTCCATTGAAGAAGCGGCCCAGGATCGGCTGAACGCCGAGAATGGCGGGGAACGTGGACGACACCGCTAAGCCGCCGATGTGCTCTGGGACGTAAGACCCACTTTGGCTCGAGATATTAAAGGGCGTCCCAGTCACAGCCGAAAGAGTTGAGAGCGATCGAGCATGCTCCTGCCATTCCTGAAATAGCCCGGGACTGACCACGCTGTCGGTCAGGAAACTAAAAGAAAACAAACGAAAGTCTTCCCTTGCGTTTTTGCGTTGCTTAGGTAAACTGGCATTACCCGGCTGTGTTCGCCGGCGATTCTGTGGAAATGTCCAAGCGGAAACCCGATCGTCTGCTCGCTGAAGAGCGCCGGCGCGAAATACTCGGCGTGCTTGGTCGACACGGCAGAGTGACCGTTGAAGAAGTTGTAAAGCGATTCGGCATATCCGCAGTGACCGCTCGCGGAGATCTCGACGCGCTTTCGGAAAGTGGTGCGCTGGTCCGGTCGCATGGTGGGGGCATCAAGCCGTTGACCGCAGCGCCCGAGCATCCACTCAAAGTACGCGAAGGAATGCATCACGAGGAGAAAGTGCGGATCGCGCAGGCCGCTGCTCGACTCATAAAGCCGCTGCAAACCATCATTCTATGCACCGGTTCCACCTCTGCCGCACTCGCGCAGGAAGTGCGGCTGATCGCGCCTGACAACGTTACGGTGATTACCTACGCTCTTAACGTAGCCGCGAAAATAGCAGAGATGACAAACGTCTCGCTTTTCATGCTGGGTGGATTCCTGCGGCATCCCTCGACTGCATTTGTGGGCCCGCATGCCGAGCAGATGATGCACTCACTGCATGCCGACCACTGCTTCATGAGCACGGTTGGCCTGAATGTTGACGTGGGACTCACGACACTCGACATCATGGAGGCGCAATTGAACCGGCGCATGATTGAATCGTCGAGCGAAGTTACGGTGCTCGCCGATTCCAGCAAGTTCGGGCACCGAAGTCTTTCGCTGATCTCCGATTTCCGCAATATCCAGCGCGTGATCACGGATAACGGAGCGCCTCCGCACGACATCGCCGCTTTGCGTGCGAAGGGCGTTGAAGTAGTAGTTGTCTAGCGTTTTCTTTCAGATAGGCATCTATTCCGTGTAGTCGAGCTCGCTAATCCCTTCGCTTCACCCTACAATGGCTTTCTTTTTCTTTCTTTTTTCTTGACACCGCCTTTCTTCTGCTCTTACAATTCCCATCAGTCGATTCGTTGCGGGCGTGTGAATTGCTCTCATGCGCCACCGAAAGGAAGGTCACTCTATGCGTAGTATCCACACAGCCCTTGCCACGTTTGCATCCGTTCTTCTGACCGCGATTCTCTTCTCCATTGTCCCCGCCCAGGCCCAGGAAATTACCGCCGCCATAAACGGCAACGTGACGGATAAATCCGGCGCCGCCATTGTCGGTGCGAAAGTGGTTGCGAAAGATCTTGACCGCGGAACGACGTATCCGACCGTCACCGGAGGCGATGGCTCGTACAACCTGCCACGTTTGCCGGTGGGCCGCTATGAGCTGCGCGTGGAAAATGCCGGGTTCCAGTCGGCGGTTGAATCCAACATCGTGCTGGTCTTGAATCAAGTTGGCAAAGTCGATGTCACGCTGCAGGTTGGCAACGTGAATCAGACGGTGGAAGTGACCAGTGCCGCTCCGATTCTGCAAACAGAATCGACGCAGCTTGGCACCGTTCTGGACGCCCGAACAAACGTGGCCCTCCCCTTGGCCACGCGTAACTACAATCAGTTGACTTTGCTGGCGCCGGGCGCTATTACGACCAGTCCAACGGCGTTCACGGGGTCACAAAGCACGTTCAATAGCGGCCGTCCTTACGTGAATGGAAACCGTGAACAGGCGGATAACTACATTCTGGACGGCATGGACAATAACCAGATTTCGGAAAACGACGTGGGCTACGCACCCAGCGTAGATGCGATTCAGGAGTTTGCCCTTATCACCCAGAACGCGTCCGCCGAATTCGGCAATTTTATGGGCGGCACCATAAGCGTCAGCTTGAAATCCGGCACGAACCACTTTCACGGCGTCGCTTTTGAATTCCTGCGTAACGATAAGCTCAACGCCAACGAGTGGTCCAATAATTTTCAAGGCCTTCCTAATCCGCTATTGCGTTGGAATGAGTTCGGCGGTGCTGTCGGCGGTCCCATCAAAAGGGACAAGCTCTTTTTCTTTGTCGACTATCAAGGCTCGCGCTATGACCAGCCCGCAACCAGTGGCGGGTTTACGGTCTTTACAACTGCCGAGCGTGCCGGCAATTTCTCAGCCATTTGTACGGCGGGATTTACTAACGGCGTCTGCAACAATCTGGCTCAACAGCTTTACAATCCTTACTCAAGCGCAACAAGCGGCAACAGAACTCCCTTCCTGAATAACCAGCTTCCGGCCGGGCTAATCAGCCCGTCAGCTATGAAGATTTTGAGCTCTTCGTTGTACCCGACTCCCCTCAATGGGAATCTGGTAAACAATCAGACCAACACCACTCACACGTATACAAACGGCGATCAGGGCGATATCAAAATAGACTGGACCGCCTCGGACAAGGACCACATCTTCGGGCGCTACTCACAACAGAAGGTTGTCAATCCTCAGACGAACAGCCAGCCGCTGCTCTACAACGCCTTCAACAATTATCCTCTCTATAACGGTGTGGTCGATTGGACGCACACGTTCAGCCCAAGAATTGTCAACGACTTCCGCGGCGGAGTGAACTACTATCCCGTCGCGACCGGAAGCGTCAATCCAACCAGCAATACGAACTTCGGGATTCCTGGCGCACCCTCGAATTTCTTGCCTCAGATGCAGTTTACCGGCGGAAATCTAACCTCCGGCGACGGCTGGTTTGGCAATGCTGATATAACGCAGGATTTCTCTTCGACAGTTGGGCAGCTCGAAGACACAGCGATTATCAACATCGGCTCTCACACCTTACATGCCGGCTTCCAGGCCTTCCGCGACCGCATTGACGTCTTCTACTCCGGTAATGAAGGGTTGGCCGGCATCCTCGGATTCAACGGTCAATATACCGGGAATACCGCTAACGGTATCGCTGTCAGCAAGGGACTGCCCGAAGCGGATTTCCTCCTCGGACTTCCGCAAACCGTGGGCCTTGGAGCCGGTGGAGGCACGTGGGGCCAGCGCTCAACGACTCTTGCTGCATTTCTGCAGGACGACTGGAAGGTCACCAGCAAATTGACTTTGAACCTGGGATTGCGGTGGGAACTGCATACGCCGTGGAACGAGGTTCACAACCGCCAAACGAATTTCCAGGAGTTTACCGGACAAGTTCTGCTATCCGGTCAGACTAGCCTGTTCAACAACAGCAACGCTTTATATAACCAGTACAACGGAATTGCCAACTGGCAACCGCGCGTAGGAATAGCGTACTCGCCGGCAGCCCATACTGTCATCCGAGCCTCTTACACTCTTTCCAGCTTCCTGGAAGGAACGGGCACGAATCTTCGACTGACTCGAAATCCCCCATGGCAGACGGGCCACCTTGTTACCTATTCCTCCGGCGCCGATTTAGTACTTCCTCCAACTACGCTTGACCAGGGCTTTAGCGGATTCGCCGGCAACGGCACCTGCACAACTGCCGCCGCGTTGGCCTCATCACCTGCCTGCTTCGCGGGCGCAACCATCTTCACCTGGGATCCCAATAACCGGCCCGCGGTCTCCAATCAATGGAATTTCAGTATCCAGCAACAACTCGGAAGCACGACCACACTTCAGCTCGCGTACGTCGGCCAGAACAACGATCATCTAATGGTGCCGATTAATGCGTCGCAGGGCTACTTGGCTCAAAATGGCACGGTTTACCCGAGTCCCTATCTCGCGGGCAATGCGACGCTCGCCGCCGATGGTCCAACTGACAAGTTAACGGCCACCAATGGCGTCCAGAACTACAACGCTCTGCAGGTCAGTCTGGCCAAGCGGCTCAGCAGCGGGCTGGAGTTTCAGGCGAACTATACCTGGTCGAAGTGCCTGACCAATTCGATCGGTTATTACGGGCTATATGGTGATCTGAACGCCTCTGTAGATCAGAGCGGCGGTAATTACTTTTACTGGCAGAACACTTACGATGCTCACGGGAACTACGGACCGTGCTACTACGATGCGGAGCATTCGTTTAACGGCTTCGTTACTTACGACATTCCGTTCGGCCGCAATCGCGCATTCGGCAAGAACATGAACAAGGCCGTAAATGCCGTGATAGGCGATTGGCAGATCAACAGCATCGTTACCATCCACGGCGGTTTCCCGTTCACGATCGGCGGTAACGATGCATCCGGCACGGGGTCGTTCGGTCCCCTGGCGAGTTGCAGCGGTCCTCCAGTGGTCTACGGCCAGAAAAATTCGCCACAGGGCGGGTATCAATATTGGAGCCAGAGCACGTTCTATCAGCCCTCGTCCGGTTTTGGGAACTGCGGTATCGGAATAATCAGAGGTCCAGGTTTACATACGGCAGACCTGAGCGTCTCGAAGCTATTCACGATCACCGAACACCAGAACCTGGAATTCAGGGCGGAGGCGATCAACTTCACGAACACGCCGATTCTGGCTGGGCCGAACAGCAGTCTTGGTCCAGATCTTGGACTCGTCAACTCATCACAGGGAGCGCGCAACCTGCAATTCGGATTGAAGTATAACTTCTAGTGCCTAGTTGCAAAAATAGCGTATCCGATGCTTCATCTCCCCCGCGACGTCTCCTGTTCACTTCCTTGAAAGTGCCGAAACCGAGCCAGGGAATGTAAGTGACCTCATGTCTGGACGAGGAACGGTCTAGGTCGCTTGCGCTTCCCGCTCTGTTTGAACGATTCTGAACTAAACTACACTCGATCCAGCGAAGTTTCGAAGTCGGCCAGCAGATCGCGCCAGTCTTCGATGCCAAACGAGACACGCACCAACCCTTCGCCAATGCCGGCTTCGTCCAGGTCTGCGCCGCTCCAGGCCGAGTGCGTGGTGCTGCGCGGGTGGCAAGCCAGCGTCTCCACTCCGCCGAGCGAAACCGCGTTGCGCGCCAATTTCAGATTGCGCAAAAAATCGAATGCTGCGTGCTTGCCGCCGTGCAGGTCAATAGAAAGCAGCCCGCCTGGGTAATCGCACTGCTCTTTATAGATGCGGAGCTGCTCTTTATCTTCGAATAGCGTCGGGTAATAGAGCCGCTTGATCTTCGGATGGCCAACCAGTTTCTCGGCTACGCGCTGCGCGTTCTTGCTCTGCCGGTTCATGCGCAGGCCCACGGTGGGCAGGCGCGTGTCCAGTATCCAGCACTCGTCAGGCTGAAGGATGTTGCCGAAGAGGCTGCGCTTGGATTTAATTTTGGCCATCAACGCGTTATCGCGCGTAAGCGCCACGCCACCGATGATGTCGCTGAACCCGCCCAGATACTTCGTCGCCGAATAGAGCGAGACGTCGGCGCCCAGCATCATGGGATGCTGAAATGCCGGACCCAGAAACGTGTTGTCGATCATGATGAGCGGCCGTTCCATTGGACCGGCACCATTTTGAGCGGGGGTCACATTCGCAGCAGCCGCGCAGACCCGGCGAATGTCCGTCATGACGATGGTCGGATTTGCGGGAGTCTCAATGAGAATGACGCGCAGTTTTTGCGCGCCTTGAATTGCCTGCTCAATAGCGCCGGAGTCGCCGGCGACGACCGGGATACCGTGAATCCCAAACGGCTGTAGGAACGCCTGGATCAGGGTTTGCGTTCCCCCATAGATGGGAACGGTATAGAGGATGCTGTCGCCCGGCTGCAGCACGGCTAGACAGCGCCGTCATGATCGCCGCCATCCCGGAGTTGAAAACTGCGGCCGCGGTCGCACCCGGTTCTAAAGGAAGAATCTGCTCCTCTAAAATCTGGGCATTAGGATGGTTGAAGCGCGAGTAGACCAGGTCAACGTTTTCTTCCGGTGTCCGCTGCGCCCGGCCGCCCATGATATCGAAGGCTCGCTCGGCGGCTTCCGGGCTCGAGAATACATAGGTCGAACTGCGGAACACCGCGGGACGTGCCGACCCGACCGAAAGGCTGGGGTCAAAGCCGCGCGTCAACACATCGGTTTCGGGGCGGAGCGGTAAATGATGTTTGGAGTGGGACAAAGGGAAACCAGCTTAAGCAGACGAGTAGACTTCGACTGCCCTGTACCGAGTTTAGCGCCGAATGGGCAAAGCGATAGCTAAGGTGAGAGTTGGGACTTTTCTTATTTTCTGAAGCGGCGAGACGGAACCCTTGCGGGCGCCAGGGAGGATTGTTGCTTCAGGGGTCTTTCTATGAGGTTAGTCTCGCTTTGGTGGGAGTTGCCTCCCTGGCTTACTTCCAATATTAGGATATGATTTTGCGGAAAGCAAGAGAAACTTCTACAAAAAATAAAATTTGTCGCAGCGTCTGCCCTTATGCTGGATACGGTAGCCGCGAGGTTATCAGGTACCTATGTCGGTAACTGTTCTAGGATCAACAGGTTCCATTGGAACGAACACGCTGGATGTCATTCGCCAGCATGGCGAACGGTTCCCTGTTTACGGATTAGTAGCCGGCAGAAACATGGATCTGCTGTTCTCTCAAATTCTGGAGTTTCGACCACAAGCCGTAGTAGTAGCAAACCATCAGTGCCTCAAAGACCTGCGCGCTCGGCTTCAGGAATCTGGCCTGTCACGGCAGCAATGGCCGGAATTGAGCTGTGATCCGCGTGCCCGGATTACCGCCTGCACCGCTCCTGAGGTGAATTTCGTCATGTCGGCCATAGTCGGCGTAGCCGGCCTGCCTGCTACTTTCGCGGCTGTTCAGGCCAGGAAGCGGGTCGGCCTGGCTAATAAAGAGGTTCTTGTCGCCAGTGGACAAATCGTCATGGAAGCTGTGCGCCAATCCGGGGCTGAGCTGATTCCCGTGGATAGTGAACACAATGGAGCGCACCAATGTTTTCGCGCTGGGCGGCGCTCTGAAGTGACTCGGCTGCTGCTGACGGCTTCGGGTGGGCCCTTTCGCGAGACAGCGCGGGAGGCGTTGAAAACGGTCACGCCGGAGCAGGCGCTTAACCACCCCACCTGGAAAATGGGCCAGCGAATCACAATCGACTCGGCTACGTTGATGAATAAAGGCTTTGAAGTGATAGAAGCTTGTTGGCTGTTTGATCTACCGCCGGCGCAGGTGGACGTAGTGGTGCATCCGCAGTCTTCCATTCACGCGATGGTGGAGTACAACGACGGCAGCGTCATTGCCCAGATCTCCGCCACCGATATGCGCATGCCGATCCAATACGCCATGACCTATCCCGACCGCGACCGCGCACCGGTGCCGCGGATCGATTGGACACAGCCTCGGACCTGGCACTTCTCGGCCCCGGATTTTGAGAAATT
Source organism: Terriglobia bacterium (assembly GCA_963758445.1). Taxonomy (GTDB): domain Bacteria; phylum Acidobacteriota; class Terriglobia; order Bryobacterales; family Bryobacteraceae; genus Bog-105. Next base: position 55,391 of record CAVWVR010000012.1, on the reverse strand, counting down.
CCCTCTTTTGCGGCTTGCGTATGCCTCTCAGGAAGCAGGCGGCACGGCTTGCTGCACTCTGAACGCAGCCGATGAGATTGCGGTCGAAGCATTCCTGGAGCGTCGAATCGGGTTCACTGAGATCGCCGAAGTGGTCGAAGAGACGTTGACGCGCCATCCCGGAATGAAAGCAGCGACAATAGAGGATATCATCGAAATTGACGCCGTATCCCGGGAAATAGCCCGGGATATTGTCTCTGAAAAGTCGGCGAACGCCTAATGAATCGAACGGTTACAGGCTGCGTCCAACATTACGGCGCCGCATAGCTCCGCGAAAGGGTATAGAGTTTGGCATTTCTTCACGACGTATTCTGGTTCGCCCTCCTGCTAGGCGTCATGATCCTGGTGCATGAGGCGGGCCACTTCTGGGCGGCCATCTCGGTCGGCATCAAGGTGGAGACCTTCAGTATTGGTTTCGGGCCCCGGCTTTTTGGATTCAAGCGCGGCGACACGGATTTCCGCGTATCGGCTATCCCTCTAGGGGGCTACGTGCGCATGCTCGGTGAACAACCCAGCGACTCGCAAGCGGCCGATCCCCGCTCATTTCAGGCAAAGCGGCGCTGGCAACGCGCTGTTGTCATCATTGCCGGTCCGCTGATGAACGTGATTCTGGCAATCGCAATCGTGGCCGGGTTGTACATGCACGGCGTGCAAACCGAAGTGGAGCAGAGCAAGGCCGTCATCAGCAGTGTGCTGCCCGGGTCGCCAGCTGCGCAAGCCGGTCTGCAGGCTGGAGACAAAGTCATCAACTTTGATGGCCAGGCCAACCCCTCCTGGCCCGACGTGCTGATGAAAACTGCCATGAACGCGAATCATGCTTTGGCGGTCACGGTGGATCGCCGCGGGCAGAACTTGCACTTCACTGTCGTGCCGCACATGGATGACAAAGAAGGACTCGGCAACGCGGGCTGGAATGGCGGAGTGCAAGTGGCCGAACTCGTTAAAGGCATGCCGGCTGCGGCGGCGGGTCTTCGTCCCGGTGATTCATTTATCAAAGTCGATAACCAACCCATCTCCTCGCCCGATACAGTGCGCCAGGCCATCATGAAGTCCGGCGGCAAGCCGGTCCAATTCGTGATTGCGCGCTCCGGGCAGTTTGAGAATGTCACTGTAACGCCGCAGGCCACCAAGGAGCCCAAAGCTCCCTATCAGATTGGCATCTACTTCCAGCGCCGGCCGGAGTTTGTAAAGCTTGGCATTGCGCCGGCGCTGAGACAATCGCTGCAATTCAATAAGCAGAATGCGCTGCTCATCTACCAATTGCTGGGCGGCATTTTGGAACGCCGTGTGTCGCCGAAATCCGCCCTCGCCGGTCCGATACAAATTGCACAGATGTCGAGCGAAGCTGCCCATGAAGGTGCCGCCAGCTACCTGACCATCATGGCGTTGATCAGCCTCAATCTTGCCGTCTTCAATCTGCTGCCGATACCGATTCTCGACGGCGGCACGCTCCTGCTACTGCTCATTGAGATGCTGCTCCAGCGCGAAGTCAGCATGCAGGTGAAAGAAACTGTTTTCAAGATCGGTTTCGTTTGCCTGATGGCGATTGTTGTTTTTGCAATTTACAACGACATCAGCCGCATCCTGACAAAAAGCTGATCGCTAGCCCCGCCCGCTTCGTACGAAAATAGAATTTCAAGGTTAAGTTCAGGAGGACCGCATGGCGACTCTAAGCGCCTCAAGTGTGTCTTTGGCCGCGCGCACCCACGTGCTGGCACAAACGTCAACGCCTATTCCGTGGTACATCTGGTGCGCCGCTCTGGCCGGTACATCATTGATGATCGGCGGCCATTGGGACATCTCGTGGCACGAATCCATCGGGCGCGATACGTTCTGGACGCCGGCCCACATGGCCATTTATCTGTGCGGCGTCCTTTCCGGGCTCGCCTTCGGCTACCTGATCCTGCACACGACCTTTTCACGCACATCGCCGCTGAGCGAGGGATCGGTTCACATCTGGGGATTCCGCGCGCCGCTTGGTGCATTCATCGCATCCTGGGGCGGCATCGCGATGCTGACGTCTGCGCCTTTCGATAACTGGTGGCATAGTGCTTACGGCCTGGATGTCAAAATCGTAAGCCCGCCTCACATCCTCCTGTTCACCGGCGGCTATGCCGTGCTGCTGGGGACCATGGTGCTGATCGCCGGTCACATGAACCGCTTACCGGAAGCGCGCCGGGGCGCCTACCGATGGGTATTCCTCTATATGTGCGGCATGATGCTCACGATGACGATGGTCATCCTGCTCGAATACACGCAGCGAGTCCTCATGCACGACGCTTTACCTTACATTCTGGTTGGCGCCATCACGCCTATCGTCCTGGCGGTCGGTTCGCGCACGACGGGCATACCCTTCGCGGCGACGTTCATCGCCGGGTTCTATGTACTGTTCAATGCGGCGCTGATTTGGATTCTGCCGCTCTTCCCTGCCGAACCGAAGCTGGGGCCTGTTTACCAGCACGTGACCCACTTCATCCCGCAGGAATTTCCGATGCTTCTGGTGATTCCGGCGTTCCTGCTCGATCTGTTTTGGCGCAAGACTAAAGACTGGAACGTCTGGTCCGCGGCCGCCGCCAGCGCCGTCATCTATATCGGGAGCTTGCTGTTAGTGCAGTGGCCTTTTGCAGACTTCTTGATGTCGCCCGCATCGCGCAACGCTTTCTTCGGGACAACGTACTTTTTTTACGGCATACCGCCCACCGCGTATGTAGTGCGCAACGAGTTCTATCCATCGAGTGGTGCACTTCAATTTGCGCTGGGTATATTGATTGCGCTTGTAGCCGCGACCATCACTATTCGCTGGGGAATTTTTCGCGGCGCATGGTTCAAGCAAGTCCAGCGGTAGTGGTATGAAGATCGCCGACACTAAAGCGGCTGGGCCTGATCGTTGCGCTCGCCGGCGCGGCGCAGGCGCATGTCGGCAGTCCTGATGTGTACCTGGAGGGTAAAGCCGGGCCGTATCAACTTTTCGTCACCATCAGACCGCCGCAGGTAATTCCCGGCGTGGCCGTTTTGGAAGTGCGAAGCGAAACCCCCGGCGTGCGCGAATTGCGCGCGGTTCCCATCCCGATTGCCGGCCCAGGCGCGCAGTTCGCGCCCATCGCCGATCAGCTCACGCAATCCAAACAGGACGCGCAGTTTTTCACCGGATCGCTGTGGATGATGGCGCCGGGCTCTTGGCAGGTGCGCGTCACGGCTTCTGGTGATAAAGGCGAAGGAGTGCTTTCGGTCCCCGTGCCTTCGTCCGCTTTCACCACCAGGAAAATGCAATTCGGTATCGGCGCTGTGTTGGGCGTTCTCGGTCTGTTCCTGGTGGGTGGGATGGTCGCGATAGTAGGAGCCTCGGCGCGCGAGGCGAAGCTGCCACCAGGCGCCTTGCCGAACGCTGCTGCCCAAAAGAAAGGCCGTGTGGCGACGATAGTTGCATCGGTCGCTCTCATCGCTATCGTTTGGGGCGGTAACGAATGGTGGAAGAGCGAGGCAACCGGCTATGCGGAAACCATCTATCGTCCTATGGAGATGAGTGCTGCCTTAGATTCGCAAGGACTGCTGACCCTTCATTTAACTGATTCCGGCTGGCTGCAACCCGCCGTGAAGGATCCGAAGCGCCCGCGACGCTTGAGCCTGTTTCTCTTCCGGCACAGCATCGACGACTTGGTGCTCGACCATAATCACCTGATGCATCTGTACGCGCTGCGGGAACCTGGTCTCGATGCGGTCTATCACTTACATCCCGATCAAGTGCAAGCCGGTGTCTTCCGATTGCAGCTTCCTGCCATGGTACCGGGAACTTATCGTTTGTATGCCGACATCGTGCACGCCAATGGATTCCCGGAAACGCCTGTGGCTGAGCTAACCGTGCCGCGTGGCCTTCCATCGAGACCGCTGGCGGGCGACGATGCCCAGGCGATCGCTCCCGACTGGCTACGGTCGAATACGTCAGGCCGCTCGTTCAACTTGCCCGATGGATATCGCATGGAGTGGGTCGGCGCCGGCACATCCATGCAAGCGCACCGCGGCACATCGTTTCACTTCCGGCTTGTCGATGCGCAAGGCCACGCGCCCAAGGATATGGCGCTCTACATGGGCATGTTAGGTCATGCCGCATTTGTCAAAACCGACGGAACAGTTTTTGCGCACATTCACCCCATGGGCACGGCGTCCATGGCGGCCGTGGCACTGGCGCAGACTGGTCAGGCGCAACCATCGGCTGGAGATATGCCCGCAATGGATAGAGTGCGTCAGAAATGAGCAATATGCCCGGCATGAACGCGTCCGCAGCGAGCGGACTGCCGAACGAAGTAAGTTTTCCGTATGGCTTTCCGGCACCGGGGCGCTATCGCATCTTCGTGCAAATGAAACACGGCGCTACGGTGGAGACCGGCGTGTTCGACGCTGTTGCACTCTGAAACAGTGCCTTCAGCGATCCGCCCGAACTCTGGCCGAGGGTCCGTCCACGGCGAATTGCGCCGTGCGCGAGAGCCCGCACGTCAGAGCCACACTAGGATTTAGCACTGATTTGTCATGAGAATCAAGCTCCCACCGTTTACGTTATCTGAATCGGAGGAGGCTTGGGTCCGTAGTGAGCTGCAAACCGCTTGCGTTATCCAGGCGTTGTGGGCTTCTGGCGGTCGGGAGAGATCTCATGCCGCTTTTGTTTCGTTGATTGCACGTCTGGGCTGGACAAATGTAGGTGAAGACGGCCGCGGGTATGAGTCCACCAGATTTTGGCGCAACGGGCTCTTGGCAGATTATGTAGGGATCAGGTATTCGAACGACAGCCCATCCGACCACAAACTGTCAATGGCGCTAGAGAACAGGTTCCCGAGGCTGAAGCGGCCAGGAGCGCTGGTGCGTACGCATACTGGCATCACGCACTACTACAAGTCCTTGCGCCCGAAAACAATCGTCTTTATCGAAAAGCACGCAGCCTCTATATTTGAGGCATTCTCGATTGCGGCATCGTCAATGGCCTCAGCGAACAAGGTCGAGACGGTCTTCAGGCTGCTACTTGATATCGGACCCGTATGGATACAGGGAAGAGCTGTTTCACCCCTGAATAGCCTTACACCAGCGCTTGCGTGCCTCGACCCACGAGCCAGGATTCCGATCGTTAATGCAAAGACAGGACGCCTCCTGAGGGTGCTAGGCGAGAAAGCAGACGTAAGCGGTGCGATTGCCCTTTCCGGTCTTATAAACGACGGGTCCAGGCCGAAAAACGCATTCGAGTTGGATGTCTATGCAGCAACAAAGGATTTCTCCACACTTCCGCGACCCGAAAAGCGCACCTTGGGGGCAGGCACCTTTCGAGATCTCGGGTTGAAGTCGGAATTGGCGACGATGGCGCACCTCGCAGCTCGCCGCGTTAGGTATACAAGACGGCACAATCAACTTACGGGTCGGCTCAGCGCCTGGTTGAAGTGGCGGTACACGTCCCCAAAGGAGGACGTGTTTGACGCTGTTCTCTTTGATTGGAAGCCCCGTCGGCACATACTTATCGAAGCCAAGCCTGCTGTTCAAGGTTCTCCAGGGAGAACTCAGATTAGACATGCTATTGGGCAGCTATTCGATTACAGGCATATGTTTGAGTCACAGTTTCCAGACGGAGACGTTGATCTCGCTATTCTGCTCCCGAGTCGGCCCTCTCATGACGTTCTGCGGCTCCTAGGTTCAATTGGCATCCACGCGCTCTGGTTTCACGGTCTCAAGCTGGAAGCCAGCGAGGGTCTGCGCGAGTTTGTTGACCGGACGGTAACGATCGCCTAGGGTCCGGATCGCGGTTTCTTTTTGCCCCAGCGTTGGAAAGCCCGTTTCACCCAAGCCTCAGGCGGGTTCAGCAACAGCACCATGACGGCGATGATGAACAGAATCCCGAAGCCGACAAGTAGTTCCCACCCCAGCATGTTTAAACATTTCTATTGTCGCTTGTCTGATACGTGCTATTCTGGGGAAGTCTTCTGCCCGCATTCGTCCTTTGCTCGCGCATTGTTTGCGCATAGCGAATCTTCTCGGCCAGGTTGTTAAACCTCCGTTAGTTCATTGAAGGACGTTCCTGCCGGTAATCGGCGATTCGATCCTTTTATGAACCAATTCTCTGAACTCACACTCGACGTCCGTCTGCACCAGAACCTAGCGCGTAACTGCTTTGTTACGCCCACTCCTGTGCAGGCTAAATCTATTCCCATTGCACTCACCGGGGCTGACCTGGTGGCAACGGCACAAACCGGCACCGGGAAAACGCTAGCGTTTCTCATCCCGATGGTGCAGAAACTATTAACTGCCACTGAAACAGGCAAGCCCAGCGGGACTGCCATTCAGTCGCTTATTCTTGCGCCAACACGCGAACTGGCACTGCAGATCGCCGACAGTTTCACTCAGATGACCGTTAGCACGGGTCTGCGTTGTGCGGTGGTCGTTGGCGGATTAAGCGAACAGACGCAACTCAATGCTCTGCGGCGCGGCGCACAGGTCGTAATCGCGACGCCTGGCCGTCTGGAAGACTTTCTATCTCGCAAGCTGATCAATCTGGGCAGCGTTTCTACCGTTGTTCTTGACGAAGCGGACCGGATGCTCGATATGGGCTTTCTTCCGGCTATCGAAAAGATCTTGAGCTTGCTGCCGGCGTCGCGCCACAGCATGTTCTTCTCAGCCACTATGGACAGGAATATCGAGCGGCTGATTCAACGTCATTCGCGCAATGCAGTCCGCGTGGCCACTGAGGCGGGCGCGGGAAAGACGCCGACCGAAGTGGATCTGCACGTCTACGAAGTTGAAAACGATATGCGCGTGGGGCTGCTTCGCCACATGCTGAAGCAGGAAGAAGGTTCGTTCCTGGTATTCGCGCGCACGAAACACGGCACTGACCGGTTGGCCAAGCGGCTCTCGGCAGGTGGTGTACGGGCGGTTGCCATGCATGGAGATCGCACCCAGAACCAACGCAACCAGGCGCTCGCCGGATTCCGCGACGGCCGCTACCGCGTTATGGTGGCGACGGATGTCGCTGCACGCGGCATTCACGTTGACAGCGTCGCGCATGTGGTGAACTTTGATCTGCCGCAAGCGTCAGACGACTTTGTACATCGCGTAGGCCGCACCGGGCGTGCTGGTCAGCGCGGTTCCGCTTCCACTTTCGTATCGCGCGCAGAACGCGGGGACATTCACCGCATCGAGCGCGACTGCAAAGTGCGTATGATGCGCCGCGAAATTTCCCCTGCTTTACTGAGCGAGATCACTGAAGCTTCGAAGCAACCGGAGAACACGCCGAGTTTCGTAGAAGAACGTACTCCGGCGCCTTTTGCCGGCAAACGCGACTTTGCGCGACATGCAACTACGCGCAAGCACTCTTTCAGCGGCGGGCGAAGCAAGAAGTCGTGGCGCGGCTAGTAAGCCGCCCCAACCGATTCGGAGCCATGAGCGAAAGCGATTGGTGTCTTGCTCGCTCCACGACGCTTTGAGGCATGCGCACACCCACTTCCAACTCTTAGGGCACGGGCTGGCAAAGCATAGACGCGCCCATTGTATTCAGAGCGAACATCAAAGCGATACTCGCTCGGAGTCGGTTCCTTGCGACTCACGAATCTCCTCAGCGGAGGGGAAATCGCGCCAAGCTCCAGCCAAAGCAACAACGGATGCAGGCCACTCGTCGTGCACTCGCCCGTCTTCTTCCGGAACGATAATCACCTTATCCATGTGGAACGCTTCCAATCATTGCGCAAGCAGTCAATCGCGGCGAACTGTCACCGGTTCGCCTTCTTCATAAACGCCGCAAGTTCCTCATACTCGTCCGTCGCGATCAGATTCACGCCCGCGTTCAGCGCCGCGCGCCAGCGCTCTTGCGCCGCTTCTAAACTGCCGAAGTTGTAGCTAGCAAACCAGCCGTTCTGCTTGCCAACCTCCGGCGTGAAGCCATCCAGAGTGTAGAACCGCATCCAATAACCGAGTTTGTGCGCGTGATCCACCAAAGCCTGTAAACGAGCCATCTTGGCCGAATTCCACGAGCCGGCATTCGGCTGCCCGCCTTCTTCCACTTCGTACCAGGAATTATTCCACCAGCGGCGATACGTCGTCGGCTTATCCGTCAGCAACTGCTCCGGAGTCATCGTCGCGACCAGATGGTTCCACTCCGTCTTGTTTTGCGTGGTGGGAATATGCGTGTGCGCCGATCCAAACAGACGCAGCGGAAAACCGACTGGCACAGCGTTATAGAACACTTCCTCCTGCGCGTCAGAATCCTCCGTGATGACAAGAATTGGCTTGCGGTCGAACTTCGTCAGCTCGTGCGGATCGGATGATTTCGTGGCCGTGCTGATCCATGCCGAGTACTCGCCCAACAGATCCCACACTGCATGCAACAGAGGAGCCTGCACGTCCTTGAAGTCGAAATGCAGCACAACAATCGGCCACTTCGATTTGTCACCCCGGGCCAGCTCTTGCTCGACGATCGGCCGGACTCGTGCAAAGAAGTATTGCCGCAGCTCGGGGTCGGAAGCGGTTGCCTTGGCCGTATGGCTCACAACCACGCGCCCTTTGCCGGATGCCGCATCGACGTACCACGCCAGATCCTGCTCAATGGCTACGGGAAAACCGAAGCTCAAGGCGCGATCAATGCGGTCTCGCCACTGCCCGTCATAGGGATAGCAGTTGTGGGCGTCCACCAATGGGCGATTGTCATTGAGAAATTGGAGATCGGCGCTCTGAGCCGAAGCGGCTAAGCAAAAAGAAAGAAGAAGGCAGAGTCTGCGAACCACTTCTGCATTATGCGGCAACGCGCTTTGCCTCCCGCCTTCCCGATGCCCTATACTAGTTACTTGGGTTCAGTGCATTAGCCGCAGTGCGTCTCCGCACTCTTGCCTAGCCGGGCGGCGAAGCTGGTTTGCCGCTCCCACAGTAACAAGAATAGAAAGCAAGATCCGCTATGCCAAAACGTACATTTCAGCCGAATAATCGCCACCGCGCCAAGACGCATGGGTTCCGTGTCCGCATGAAGACTGCCGATGGCCGCGCTGTACTGGCTCGCCGCCGTGCCAAGGGCCGCCACAAACTAACCGTGAGCGACGAACGCGCTGTCCGCGGCTTGTAATTCGCCGCAAGCATTTGCTCCGCTCTTGCTTCCCCAGTCAAAGCGGATCCGGCGCTCGGCTGAGTTCCGGACTATTTACGCAAGCGGTGTTCGCATGACCAGCCGCTATTTCGCCGCGTTTTGTCTTCGCCTGGAAGGCCCGCCCGTACCGTCGCGTTTCGGATTTACGCTCCCGCGCGCTGTCGGAAAGGCCGTGGTTCGCAACCGCGTAAAACGGCGCATGCGCGAAGCTGTGCGCAGCCAAATTGACCGGATCTCCGGCAACTACGCCATCGTCTTTAATCCTAGGCGCTCTGTTCTGGATGCGCCCTTTGAGGACCTGTGCCGAGAAATCGGCCGGGTGTTCGCAAGATGCAGCGGATCATAATTGCCACGCTTAGAGGCTACAAACTGTTTATTTCACCCCTGTTACCCTCCGCCTGCCGCTTCTACCCCACTTGTTCCGAATACATGGCCGATGCCGTCGCAAAACACGGAATCTTCAAGGGAGTTTGGATGGGCGTCAAGCGCTTGGGCCGTTGCCATCCATTCCACGCGGGCGGTTATGACCCGGTTCGCTGATTTTGAAATGAGATTTTAATTATGCCGAATACTGTCGGCGGCGCGTCTCAGCCGCCTTCGCTTGAAAAACGCCTTCCTCTTGCACTGGCTTTGATGATGCTGGTGCTGCTGGTTTCCCAGTACCTCTTCAAACCCGCGCCCGGTCCTAAGCCCGTGGCGCCCGTCAACAACAAAGTTGCCGCGCAGCTTGCCCAGAAGCCCGTGCCGGTTTCCACCGCTGCGGACGATGCTGCTGTTGTGACTCCAGCCGGACAGGTTCAGGCCGCGGCCGTCACCACCACGACTGTGGACACGGATCTCTATCGTGTCGTGTTCACAAACCAGGGCGCGGCGGTTAAGAGCTGGGTGTTGAAGAAATACAAGGACAACAGCGGCAAGCCGCTGGAGCTCATTCACCTCGACGACAAGGGCAATCCCCTTACCTTGACCGACGGTCAACCGTGCCCGCTTCCGTTCACCATCGAAGTCACTGGCCAGAAGCTTAGCGTCGATCCCAACGCGGTGCTGTATCGGCCGCAAGTAATCGCCGGCGGGCTCGGCGTCGCTTACATCTATTCGAATGGCAATCTGACGATTCACAAGTCCTTCCAGTTTGCGCAGGACAGCTACATGGTGAACGTGAAGTCGCAGGTGCTGGAGAACAACACGGCCATCCCGAACGTTCTGATGTGGCGAGGCGGATTCGGCGACCTGAAGGTGCGCAACGCCGCGGCCGCGGAACATGCAGTTTGGTACGATCCGGCGGCGCAGGCCCATTGGTATGGCGGAACGGGAAAGCTGGTTACTAAGACCTTCAAGGATGCGGAAAATGGCCCGATTACAAGTACGGGCAGCTACCTGTTCGGCGGACTCGATGATAGCTTCTTCGCCGCTGTTGCGCTCCCGCCTGATAAGAATCAGCTTGAGGTTCGCACCTACCGGGACGACTTAAAGGTTCCAGGCGAACAGAAACCGGTATCCTTCGTCGGTGCGGGAATCAGCGGCGGCGCGCAGAACGATTTTGCGATGTTTGTTGGATCCAAGGACGTCGACTTGCTGGACAAAGTCAACCCCAAGCTGGCACAGCTTGTCGACTGGGGCACTTTTGGCATCCTTTCGAAGCCCCTGTTCCTGTGGTTGAATTGGGTTCACGATCACTGGACGAATAATTACGGCTGGGCCATCATCCTGGTCACGTTGATCATCAACCTGGCTTTGTTTCCGTTGCGCTTATCGAGCTTGAAATCAGCCCGCAAAATGCAACGGCTGCAACCGCAAATACAAGCCATCAATGCGAAATACAAGAACATCAGCATTCGCGATCCTCGCAAGTCCGAGCAGAACCAGGAGGTCATGGACCTCTATAAAAAAGAGGGCGTGAACCCGGTTGGCGGCTGCCTGCCGATGATCATCCAACTGCCGTTCTTCTACGCCTTTTATCGCGTGCTTGCGATCGCCATTGAACTTCGCCACGCCCCATGGATGTGGGTCCCCGATCTGTCTTCGCCCGAAACGCTGCCCATCCACCTTCTGCCCATCATTCTGATTGCGACTCAGTTTCTGACCCAGAGACTGACACCCGCGGCCGGCGTCGATCCCAACCAGCAACGAATGATGATGATGATGCCGCTGGTATTCGGCTTTATGTTCTACTATGCCTCTGCCGGGCTTGTACTATATTGGTTAACCGGCAACGTGGTAGGAATCGCTCAACAACTTATCATCAACAGGTTCATGCCTACCGCGAAACCGGCTACTCCACTACCCGCTCTTTCTACCAAAGCGCCGGTGAAGAAAACCGTCAAGAAATAGCCTGGATGAAATACACTGTCGACTCACTGCGGCCGAAACTCGATGAATTCATGCAGCCGCTTCTTGGACATGCGGGCCTGCAGCTCTCCTATGAACTGCGCTCATCGGAGAATCCGCATCCGGAAGTAGAGAACCCGGAAGTCACGGTGCTGTTTGCAGGTTCCGATGTGGACCTGTTGCTGGAAAATCGCGCGGAATTGTTGCTCGCGCTGGAACATCTTGCCATGGAGGCCATGCGCCTTCCGCCCGAAGATCATTCGCTTATTTCTTTCGATGCGAATGACTATCGTCTGCTGCGCGTCGAAGAGTTGCGGATGAGCGCATTAGCCGCCGCGGACAAAGTGAAGAAGACGCATGTGCCGTTCCACTTCAATCCCATGAGCAGCCGCGAGCGCCGCGTCATTCATCTCGCCTTGCGTGAGGAAAAAGAACTTCGGAGCGAAAGCGTTGGCGTAGGTCCATTCCGCGCTGTGGTCGTGGTTCCCGCCGATATGCCGACGCCGCCTGCTCCGCCCATTCCGCGAACGCCATTTCGCGGAAGCGGCGGCCGGCCCGATGCGCGTGGCAATGGACGCGATGGCCGGCACGAAGGAAGACGCGAGGGGCACGGTCGTGGACCAGGGCCGGGTAATCGTCCTCCTCGTAGCGGGCGCGACCGCGGTCCTCGCTAACTCCACTCACAATGAATCTGCGCGACAACATAGTCGCGATCGCCACTCCACTAGGGCGCGGCGGCCTCGGTACCGTTCGCCTCTCCGGCACGCACGCGCGCAATATCGCCGAAAAAATCTTGCGTTTCTCCGCACCGCCGCGCTGGCGCAGTTGGTCCAGCCAACTAGCAGAGCTGCTCGACGCCGACGGAGCGATCATAGACCAGGTGGTTGTCGCGTTCTTCGAAGCGCCTCGTTCCTATACCGCTGAAGACGTGATTGAGATCACCTGCCACGGAGCTCCGGTCGTATTGCGGCTATGCCTGGAACGAGCCGTCGCAGCCGGAGCCCGCCTCGCAGAACCTGGCGAATTTACCTTACGCGCTTACGCCAATGGCCGCATTGATCTGCCGCAAGCCGAAGCCATTCGCGAGCTGATTGACGCGACCAACTTGTACCAGGCGCGTGTTGCCGCGCAGCAGATGGAAGGCTCGGTGTCTCGGCGCATCGCACCCATCAAAGAGCAACTGCTCGAACTGATTTCGTTGCTCGAAGCAGGCATCGATTTTGCCGAAGACGACATCAGCGTTGCACCGCCTGAAGAGATCTTGCGCCGCCTGACGCCCGTTCAGCGAGCAATCCAAACTCTGCTGGCCAGCTTCGCTACCGGCAAGCTCGTCTTCCAAGGTTTCACGCTGGCAATCGCGGGCCGGCCCAATGTGGGAAAAAGTAGCCTATTCAATCGCCTGCTGGAACAGGACCGCGCCATCGTAACCGACATTCCCGGGACAACACGCGACACCGTATCCGAAGCGACTTCGCTTGCCGGCATTCCCCTCAAGCTGGTGGACACGGCGGGAATTCGCCAAGGTCTGGATCTAGTCGAGAATCTGGGAATCGAGCGCAGCTATCAAGCCATGGCCGATGCCGATCTCACGCTGCTCGTCGTCGATCTCTCACAGCCATTTACCGAAGAGGACGATCTATTGATCGAAAAGCTCCAAGATCGGAAACCGTTGCTCGTCGGCAACAAGTCTGATCTTGCCGCCGCGCGTGACGGCGATTTTCTGCCGGTGTCCGCGCTAACCGGAGAAGGAATTGATGACCTACGCCGCGCTATTCTCCAGCGTCTCGCTCCCGAAGGCTTGGCCGCGCCCGAGAGCGGCAGCATCACCAGCATCCGGCATGAAGCTCTCCTACGCGAAGCATCGGAAGCACTAACGAATGCCCACCGCGCAGTCGAGTTTCAGATCCCTCACGAAATGCTGCTGCTGGATCTCTACGCCGCGCTCAGGCCGATTGATGCTATCACCGGCGCAACAACAGCCGACGACATTCTAAACCGCATTTTTTCGACTTTCTGTATCGGAAAGTGAGTGCGCCTCAGCCGTCCGCAGCCAGCGCCTGCCGGTGTACCGCATCCAGCACGCCGTTGATGAAAGGCAGCGATTCATCACCGGAAAATTGCCGCGCAAGCTGCAGCGCTTCATCAATGATGACGGGTGCGGGAACGGCATTCTGCTCCATCTCAAAAATCGCCAGGCGCAGAATATTACGGTCCACCGCCGGCATTCGCTCCAATCGCCAGTTCTCCGACTTCGCTTCGATTTTCTTGTCGATCTCCGCCGCCTTCGCCACCGTTCCGCGCACCAACTCCTCCATAAAGCGATCCTGCTTCGGCTTGGTCTCGCTCTCTTCGGAATACAAAGTGTCGTAGAAATGCGCGATCGCGCGATCCTCAGACTCGCCCCGCATGTCCCATTCGAAAAGAACCTGCAGCGCTCGCCGCCGCGATCTGTGTCGTGCCGGCATCGTTAGACGTTGCCTTTAAGCTGCTTCAGTAGGTTCGCCAGTTCGATAGCAGCTTCCGCCGCTTCTGAACCTTTGTTGCCGCTCTTGCCGCCTGCGCGATCCATCGCCTGTTGTAAATCGTCGGTCGTCAAGACCCCGAACGTAATCGGCACGCCTGTCTCAAGACTCACTTCCCGGAGACCGTTCGCCGCGCCGCCGGCGACATATTCGAAATGTGGCGTATCGCCGCGCACCACCGCGCCTAGCGCCACCACAGCATCACAAGTCTGCGTCAAGGCTTTCGCCACAACCGCCAATTCCCAGGCTCCGGGCACCTTCACGAACCGGATGTTTTCATGCGGGCAGCCGTGCTTTTCAAGCGTCTCCAGCGCGCCCTTGGCCAGTTGCTCCGTGATGAATTCATTGAAGCGGCTAACCACAACACCGATACGTAAACGTGTCGCGTCAAGCGATCCTTGGAAGGTCTGATAAGCCATGAAGGGAGCGAATAGAGGGAGAAAATGCGTTCGCTATGGGATAATTCGGGTGACTCCCCCAAGTCTACCGCAGCATGAATCCCCGTTTTATAAGGAATTTCTCTATCATCGCGCACATCGATCATGGGAAATCCACGCTTGCAGACCGGCTGCTGGAAGACACCGGCGCGCTCTCGCAACGCGAAATGATGGAGCAGGTTCTGGACACCATGGACCTGGAGCGCGAGCGTGGAATCACCATCAAAGCGCATGCCGTTCGCTTGAATTACAAAGCCGACGACGGCAACATGTACGAACTGAACTTGATCGACACGCCCGGTCACGTCGATTTCACATATGAGGTTTCACGCAGCCTGCAGGCTTGCGAGGGCACGCTGCTGGTTGTGGATGCATCGCAAGGTGTCGAGGCGCAGACGCTCGCAAACACCTACCTCGCCTTGAATCATAATCTGGAGATTATTCCCGTCATTAACAAGATCGACCTGCCTTCAGCCGAGCCCGAGCGCATACGCGAACAGATTGAACAGGTGATCGGTCTCGATGCTTCCGATGCAATTCTGGCGAGCGCGAAGAACGGAATAGGCATTAAGGAAGTTCTGGAAGCGGTGGTGCACCGCATACCGCCCCCCAAGGGTGATCCGGAGGCGCCTCTGCGCGCGCTCATCTTCGATTCCTGGTTCGACACCTATCGTGGCGTCATCATTCTCACGCGAGTTGTGGATGGCACATTGCGAAAAGGACAGAAGATCAGGCTGTGGTCAAACGGCAAGGTGCTTGAAGTGGAGGGCCTCGGCTATCAATCTCCGAAGCCCGTGGCGTGCGACGAACTCGGCGCCGGTGAGGTCGGCTTCGTTTTCGCAAATATCAAAACGGTCTCCGACGCGCAGATAGGCGACACCATCATAGAGGACACCCGACCCGCGGACGGACCATTGCCCGGGTTCCAGGAAATCAAGCCCATGGTCTTTGCCGGCTTGTATCCTGTGGAATCGCATGAACACGGCCTCCTGCGCGATGCTCTCGAGAAGCTTCGCCTGAACGATAGCGCTTTTAGTTTTGAGCCGGAAAACTCGATGGCTCTCGGCTTCGGTTTCCGCTGCGGCTTCCTGGGGCTGCTGCATCTCGAGATTGTGCAGGAGCGTTTGGAACGCGAGTTTCAGATTGACCTGATTACGACCGCTCCAGGCGTAAGGTTTCGCGTCACGACTACCGCTGGCGAAGTGATTGAGGTCAACAATCCGCAGAAATTTCCTGAGCCTTCCGCTATCCAACAAATCGAAGAGCCGATTATAGACGCGACTGTCATCACACGTGAAGAGTACATCGGCGAAATTCTAAAACTGCTGGAAGAGAAACGCGGCGTGCAGAAAAAGTTCGAATACATTGGTGGCGGCCGCGTCCTGCTAATGTACGAAGTCCCGCTCAACGAAATCGTTCTGGATTTCTACGATCGTCTAAAATCGGCCTCCCGCGGCTACGCTTCGCTCGATTATCATCTCTCCGGCTATCGCATTTCGCCCATGGTGAAGTTGGATGTGCTCGTGGCGGGTGAGCCCGTTGACGCGCTTTCCATGATCGTGCATCGCGATTTTGCCTATGAGCGCGGCAAGATCTTAATTGATCGGCTGCGCAAGTTGATTCCGCGCCAGATGTTCGAAGTCGCGTTGCAAGCCGCAATCGGTACAAAGATCATCGCGAGAGAGACTATCTCCGCCATGCGCAAAAACGTTCTCGCCAAATGCTACGGCGGTGACATCTCGCGCAAACGCAAACTGCTGGAGAAACAAAAAGAAGGCAAGCGCCGGATGAAGCGCGTCGGCCGGGTCGATATTCCCCAGGAAGCATTTCTTGCGGTACTCAAGGTCGGCAGCGATTCCGGCGAGTAAGCCGGCAAATACCAGCAAGCACCTACTATCTGGCAGCTTCCCCAAACATTGAGATACACCGGTCTAACCAAAACGCTCCGTCCAGTTAACAATTCAACACTCCTCGGGCGTTAGTACAGGGCGGCGGGTTAGTACCTTTGAAGGGTTGATCCTAAGCTCGAAATGGCGTACTCTGCGGATCAGTGCTTTCTGATTTCACAGAAGCATTTTGTTGTCGGAGAGGATACGATGCACAGAATCATCCCTTATCTCGCCATAGTACTTGGCTTATCTCTTAAGCTTTCGGCGGCCACTGTCATCTATTCGACGTCATTTGAAAATCCTCCCTTTGTTCCGGGTCAGGCAGCCGGCCAGGACGGATGGATTGATTTCGGTAATCCGACCCACGTTTCAATCGAGAATACTTTTGCGCATACCGGCTCGCAAGCCGTCCAGATTAGTGCTGCGGGAGCATCGGGCCAGACTGGGATAGGTCGCATAGATCCTTTCGATACCTCGAACGGCGACAGTCTAATTCTGCTTACAGTTGACATGTACCGGCAAAGCGGCGGTACGCCGAGCGCGGTCCAAGACCTCGCGGGATTCGATGGCAGCAGCACGGATATTGGGGTCATCCGCTGGGCGAGCGACAACTCCTTGATGATCGTGGACGGAAACGGGACTATAACCGTCCCGAACGCTTTGACGTTGAATACCTGGAATACGTTCGGCCTTGCCTTCGACTTTTCGACACGAACGTTTAACGCATATCTTAACGGCACGCTGGAAGCCAGCGGCTTGCCATTCAGCGGTGGCAACTCGCCGGAATTTTTGGCCGGTTCGCTCACCATTCAAGGCCCAGGGACGGACAATGTGTTCTTCGACAATTACAGCGCGTCAGCGACCCCGGAGCCGATGTACGCTCCTGTGTGCGCGTTGGGCTTAGTCGGATTGGTGCTGTACCGCCGGCACCGCTCGGCCACTCGGCCGCAGCAGCGCAGCACATAATCATCAACGGGCAGGCCCAGCTTACAGCGGGATGTTGCCGTGCTTCTTGCGCGGCAGCGTATCGGTTTTATTTGCGAGCATGCGCAAAGCTCGAATCACCTTGGGCCTCGTCTCGTGCGGCTCAATTACATCATCGATGTAACCGCGCTCTGCCGCGACGAACGGATTGGCGAAGCGTTCCCGGTATTCGTCTATTTTCTGCTGTCGAACCGTTTCGGGATTATCGCCGTTCTGCAGCTCGCGCCGGTACAGAATGTTGACCGCCCCTTCCGGCCCCATCACCGCAATCTCGGCCGTCGGATACGCCAAATTCACGTCCGTCCGCAGATGCTTGGAACCCATGACACAATAAGCCCCGCCGTAAGCCTTGCGCGTGATAACGGTGATTTTCGGCACCGTCGCTTCCGCATAAGCGTATAACAGCTTCGCACCGTGACGAATGATTCCGCCGAACTCCTGTTCGGTACCGGGCAGGAAACCAGGGACATCCTCAAAGGTCAAAATAGGAATCTGAAATGCGTCGCAGAACCGCACAAATCGAGCGCCCTTGGTGGACGAATTAATATCCAGGCAACCGGCCAGGAAAGCCGGCTGGTTTGCAACAATCCCCACCGTCTCACCGCCCATGCGCGCAAAGCCAATCACGATATTGCGCGCGAAGTGCTCGGCCACTTCGAAGAAATAGCCATCGTCTACCACGCGCTGAATCACATCTTTGATGTCGTACGGTTTGTTCGATTCAATTGGTATCAGCGTGTCCAGGCTCGAGTCCGCGCGGTCGTCAGGATCTTTCGTCTGAACTCGCGGCACGCCATCCAGATTGTTCTGCGGCATGAATCGCATCAGCTCGCGAATGCTGCGCAGGCAATCGGCATCATCGCTCGCCAGGAAATGGGCAACGCCGCTGACGGAGTTATGCGTCATTGCGCCGCCCAGGTTTTCTTTCGTCACATCTTCATGCGTCACAGTCTTGATCACATCCGGCCCGGTCACAAACATGTGGCTGGTGTGATCCACCATGAAGACAAAATCCGTCAACGCGGGTGAATACACGGCTCCGCCCGCGCACGGGCCCATGATGGCGGAGATCTGCGGAATGACGCCGCTCGCCAGTGTGTTGCGCAAAAAAATATCGGCGTAACCCGCCAGCGATTCCACGCCTTCCTGGATGCGCGCCCCGCCAGAGTCATTCAGGCCGATGAGTGGCGCGCCTGTTTTGACCGCCAGGTCCATAATCTTCACAATCTTCTGCGCATTCGCCTCCGAAAGCGAGCCGCCGAAAACCGTAAAGTCCTGCGCAAACACGAACACCGTGCGTCCATGGATGCAGCCGTGACCTGTGACAAAGCCATCGCCATCGACAATCTGATGCTCCATGCCGAAGTTGTGACTGCGATGCCGCACCAGTTTGTCGAGTTCCTCAAATGAGCCCTCATCCAGCAGTTGATCGATGCGCTCACGCGCCGACAGCTTGCCTTCTTTGTGCTGCCGCTCCTTGCGTTCCGGGCCGCCTCCTGCCTCGGCGTTCGCATGGCGGCGGCGCACTTCCTCTAACCGATTCGACATCATGTCAGATAGTAGTATGCAAAGTCCGAGTGGACTTGTCGTCGGCACCGCGGGGCATATCGATCACGGCAAGACGTCATTGGTTCGCGCTTTGACCGGAATCGATACCGATCGGCTTGCGGAAGAAAAGAAGCGCGGCATTTCTATCGATCTGGGATTCGCGCACCTGCTATTGCCGACGGGCGAACGAATCAGCTTCATCGATGTTCCCGGACATGAGCGTTTCGTTAAGAACATGCTCGCCGGGGTTGCTGGAATTGACGCGGTGTTGCTGATCGTCGCGGCTGATGAATCCGTGAAACCACAAACGCGCGAGCATTTCGAAATCTGCCGTTTGCTGCAGATTCGCGACGGAATCATCGTCATCACCAAAGTGGATCTCGCAAGCGCCGATCAGATTGCGGCCACACTTCGCGACGTTCAGCAGTTAACGGCAAAGTCCTTCCTGGAACATGCGCCCGTTTTGCAGGTCAGCGCCAAAACAGGCCGGGGCCTTGACAATCTGAAACTTCAGCTTGCCGCCTTAACCGGTCAAACCGGGAATCGGGATTCGACCGGGTTTGCACGCCTGCCGATCGACCGCAGTTTCGCTCTAAAAGGTTTCGGCACCGTCGTCACAGGCACGCTATGGAGCGGCAAGTTGCGCGCCGGCAATACCGTCCTGTTGCATCCCGGCGGAAAGGAAGTTCGGGTTCGCGGCCTTCAGGTACATGGTCGAACTGTCGAAGAAGCGCTCGCCGGGCAACGCACCGCAGTTAATCTAACTGGTGTTGAGCACGGTGAGATTCATCGCGGTTTTACTTTGACTGCGAAAGCGGAACTGGAACCAACCACGTTAATCGATGTCGAACTGGAATGGCTGCGCCCGGAATCCATCCCGCTTACACGTAAAGAATTCTTCGTCCACATCGGTACGGCTGAAGTGCTGGCCGAGGCGAAAGTCGTTGCTGCCGGCAAACCATACGGGCGCATCTGGCTCTCCGAACCGGTGCTTACGTTCCCGGGCGATCATCTGATTCTCCGAAGACCTTCGCCTGCGGAAACAGTTGCGGGTGGTGTCGTCGTGGACGCGTTTCCCAAGCGCCGGATGAACCGCGCAGCAGTTTTGGCTCGTTTGCACGCCTTATCGCGAGCCACCCTCAATCAAAAGCTCCATTTCATCATTGATGAGAGCAAGAACGGCCACTCATTGACAGAGTTGGTGCGTCTGACGGGAGCAACTCCCCAGTCCATCAAAGCCGCGCTGTCGAAGAACGAAGCGCTGCTGTTCCTCGAAGGATCGCAACGGGCAGTTGGCAGGAAGTTGCTCGATCAGAAACGGCGCGAACTGATTCAGTGGCTCGCACAGTTCCATGCAGCGAACCCCGCCGCTCCGGGCGCGCCCATCGCACAAGCGAGACGGAACCTGGATCCCGTCCTTGCAGAGGCAGTGATCGACCACGATTCCGCCATCGTAGTTCGCGGCGATGTAATTGCTCTAACAGCGCACAAAGTTCGCGTCAGTTCAGGCGAAGTTGAGGCGCTCGCTCAACTCGAACGCGCTTTTCGGGACGCCGGATTTCAACCCCCGTTGCTGAATGAAATCCTCAAGAGCGCCGATCCCGACGCCAAGAAAGCAAGAGGTCTCTTGGAAGCGCTCATCAAGAGCGGCCGCCTCGTGCGGCTTTCACCCGACCTCGTTTATCATGCCGACGTCATCGCCCACATCCGCAAATCGCTGGCGCCGCACAAAGGCCGTAAGTTCTCCATTCCCGAATTCAAGGATTGGACGCAGATCTCACGCAAGTACGCGATTCCCCTGCTCGAGTATCTGGATCGCGTTCACGTAACCAGGCGCGACGGCGATTCGCGCATCGTACTCTGACCAGCGTGCATCAGAGCACTTCAAAAATCAGGCACTTCAGATAGTGCGTTTCCGGAACCGTGAGCAGTATCGGATGATCCTGCGCTTGCGTGCGCCGCTCCAGCACGCGCAACTGCTTGCCGCAATCGAGAGCAGCGCTCGCAATCAGTTCCAGCAGATGCGCTTCCGTCATATGATGCGAGCAGGAACAACTCACCAGCACCCCGCCGCGATCAAGCAGGCGAAGCGCTCGGAGATTGATCTCTTTGTACCCGCGAGCCGCGCCTTCAATAGCGCCGCGCGATTTGGTAAAAGCCGGCGGATCCACTACCACAATGTCGAACTTCTGGCGCGCCGCCACCAGGCCGGGTAGAAAATCCAGCACATCCGCCTCCCGAAATTCGATGTTCATCAGATTGTTGATGCTTGCGTTCTTGCGCGCCATCTCGAGCGTTGGCTTCGAGCTATCGACGGCCTGCACCTGCTCGCACACGCTCGCCATGTGCAGCGCAAAACCACCCGTAGCGCAGAAACAGTCAAGCGCGCGTCCCGAAGCATAGCGGCGCGCTGCCAGATAATTCTCGCGTTGATCCAGAAAGATGCCCGTCTTCTGCCCCAAAAGTAAATTGGCCAGGCAAGCAAGGCCGTTTATATGAACTTCAATCTCGTCCGGAATCTCTCCTAAGAGCGTGCGCACTTCCAGCGGCAGATTCTCTTTCACTCTCACCGGAACGTCGTTGCGCGCAATAATGCCGCGAGGCTGCAGCACGCTTCCCAGAACAGACGCGATTTCGTCCGTCAGCTTGTCCATGCCTTGATCAAGAAGCTGCAGCACAAGGTAATCGCCGTAACGATCCACTATCAAGCCGGGCAGCAGATCGCCCTCGGCATGAATCAATCGGTACGCATCGGAGCCGCTGACGATCTTCTTGCGGAACTCATACGCCGCCGCAATGCGCCTGGTAAGAAAAGCCGCATCAACCTCTTCTATGTGCCGGCCGAGAAAACGGAGCGCAATCTGCGATGTCGAACTATAGTGCGCCACCCCGACCTGACGGCCCTTGGGATCCACCACGCGAACGGAATCGCCTGCGGACGCCGAAGCAGCATCAATCACATCGCTGGCGAAAATCCATAGATGCCCGAACTCGATGCGATCGGCACCTTTGCGGTTGACGCGCACAGTGGGCATGGCAAGCACGCCCTCAGTGTAACTACGCCGCTTGTTAATCTCGTAATTTGCGTGAGTGATATTGGCACTGCGGGAGACGCTCAGATTAGATATTCGTTACGCCCTACGGCAGGCTTGGAAGAATCGTAGTTCGGCGCTGGCTTCATTCCTCGCGTTAGCCGTCGGTATCGGCGCCACCACAGCCATGTTCACGCTCGTCAGTGGCGTGTTGCTGCGTCCATTGCCCGTTCAAGATGCAGCGCGCCTGGTTCGCATCAGCGAAGTGAATTCACGCACGAATGGCGAACTACAGGTGAGCATGAGCGACTTCGTCGACTGGACTCAACGCTTGCGCGCCTTTTCGGCAATGACTTTGTACCGCATGAGCCAGGGAAATTTGACCTCGCTTGGTCCACCGGAGCGAGTGCGCACACTAGAGTGCGATACAAACATGCTTCCGTTGCTTGGCATTACCCCAATCAAAGGAAGAAACTTCGGAGCAGAGCAGAGAGAACCGGGCCGCGCGCAGGAAGCGCTCCTCACGTGGTCCTACTGGCAGAGCCGATTCGGTGGTCAGGATGTCATCGGACGCCGGTTGATCATTGATGACAAGTCCTATACGGTGGTCGGAATTCTTCCTAATCTCCTGATGATGTTCGGCGAAGAGAGTGTCTGGTTGCCGCTCGAGTTCGATCTCTCAAAGGTGCAGAATACAAGAGGCTTTCACTGGTACTACGCGCTCGGCCGTCTAAGGCCCGGTACAACCCTGGCGGAAGCGAATCGCGAACTGAGCGCTGTCGCAGCTTCACTTGCCGCGGCATATCCCACCAGGAACGAAGCAGTCAGCGCGCATGCCCGGGACTTTAGAGAATCCATCACGGGCAATTACAGGCTCGCCCTGCTGCTTCTCTTCGGGTTCGTTGTTGCCGTTTTGTTTATTGCTTGCGCGAACGTCGCCAGCTTGTCCCTCGCGCGTGCTTCCAGCCGGCAACGCGAGATATCCATTCGGGTAGCTCTCGGCGCAACCAGGCTTCAGCTATTTCGCCAACTGCTCACCGAAAGTATCCTGCTCTCGTGTGCTTCCACAGTCGCCGGCGTGCTCCTGGCTGCCCTGCTGCTTCGCCTTATCACGAAACTGCCTTTCCTCAACATCCCTCTTTCGCAGAACATCCAGATTGATGCGCGTGTGCTGCTATTCTCCACTGCTGTTGCGGTGCTGACCGGCTTAGGATTCGGATTCGCCCCTGCCTGGAGAGCTTCCCTCATAGATGTGGCGGATGCTCTGAAACAATCGAACGGCCGAACCACCGATTCCCGCTCCCAGCAGAGATTGAGACGAACGTTCGTGGTGATTCAGAGCGCCATCGCAACTTCATTGCTCGTCATCTGCGGCCTGCTACTCAGAAGCTTTGTGAAAGCGTCGCAGATAGATCTGGGGTTCAACGTCAATCATCTACTAACTTTGAACCTGTCTCTTCCTCCGTCGCGTCTGGACGCTGTGCACCCAGGCAACATCGGTCTCTTCGCGCGCAACGCGCTGGCGCGTATACGTGAAATACCCGGTGTCGAGGATGCTGCCATCGCGTCGGAGTTGCCCCTCACGGGCACTGGCGGCACAGGCGGTGTCCTGGTGGAAGGCAAGCCGCAGCCAAACCCCTTCAGCGCACCTTACGCGCAATTGACTCTTGTTTCACCTGACTACTTTCATGTTTTGAGAATCCCTCTTTTGCGCGGCAGGGAGTTCGGCGATCGCGATAATCAGAACACGCCCAGTGTCGCGATTGTGAACCAGGCTTTCGTGAAGCACTTCCTCCCGAGCGATAGCCCCCTCCTGCAACGAATCGCACTAGCTCCGGAGCCATCGCATTGGCGCCAGATCGTCGGCGTTGTCGGCGATATTCATCAACTGGGAATAGAGAAGGAGGCCATCCCGCAAGTCTTCTTTCCCATTTACCAATTGGAAAAAATCTGGCTCGCGATCTTGGTCCGCACGCAGGCGAACCCAATGCAGTACGTTGCTCCCATTCGCGGCGCCGTACAGAAAGTCGATCCCCAAATTGCCGTTTTTCTGCCGGGAACGATGGAGCAGATTATCGCGCAGCAGCGCGGTTGGCGCGTGTTCGAGACCTCCCTTGTCAGCGGCTTCGCAGGTATAGCGGTCCTGCTTGCCACATTTGGAACTTATGCCGTCGTCTCCTACTCCATTTCGCAGCGGGTCGCGGAAATCGGAATACGAATGGCCTTGGGCGCGACCAGTCTAGACGTCCTCAAGGACTTCGTCATTCAGGGCGCAGCGCCGGCCATTCTAGGTGCCGCCGTCGGAATTGTTCTCGCTATCGGGGCGGCCAAGATCAGCGCCAGGTTGCTCTACGGAATCGCCCCCGAAGATCCCCTCAGTTTTGCGGCGGCACTGCTGCTTCTGGTTATAGTGGCCATTGTGGCCAGCTATATTCCAGCCCGGCGCGCGGCCTTGCTTGATCCGTCAAAGACACTGCGGAACGAATGACGGCTCCTTCCATCAGCGTAGTGGTGCCCTGCTTCAATGAGGGCGAAGTGATCGCGCAATGTCACGCCAGGCTGACTGAGGTGTTGCGCGGCATCGCAGCTTGGTATGAAATTGTTTACGTCGATGACGGCTCGCGCGATGAGACGCTCGCGCAACTGCTGCGTCTGTATTCTTCCGACCTGAACGTTACCGTTGTCGAACTGTCGCGCAACTTCGGCCATCAGAGCGCCGTTTCCGCCGGCTTGGAAGCCGCGCAGGGCGAGGTGGTCGTGGTTATCGATGCCGATCTGCAAGACCCGCCCGAAGTGATTCCGTCCATGCTTGAGAAGTGGAAGGAAGGTTATGAGGTCGTCTACGGCGTTCGCGACGCACGCGCCGGAGAAAGCGGCTTTAAAGTTTGGACCGCGAAACTGTTTTATCGTTTGATCGGCTCGCTCTCGGATGTGAAAATTCCCGCCGACGCCGGCGACTTCCGTCTCCTTGATCGTAAAGCTGTCGATGCGATTAAGCAGATGCCGGAGCGCCATCGCTTACTGCGTGGCATGTGCAGTTGGATCGGCTTTCGTCAGTATGGACTAAGGTATGCGCGCGCTCCTCGCGCTGCCGGAAAGACCAAATACCCGTTCCGCAAGATGCTGAATCTGGCGCTTGACGGCATCGCGTCGTTCTCCGCCCTCCCGTTGCGCTTCGTATCTGTGATCGGATTCCTGTCCGCATTCTTATCGTTGGTCGGCATCGTCTACGCGCTCGTGGTTCGTCTCTTCACCCATACCTGGGTAGCCGGTTGGGCCATCTCCTTTGTCGGCATGCTGTTCCTGGGTGGGCTGCAGATGATGAGCCTCGGCGTGCTGGGCGAATACGTCGGGCGCATCTACTCGGAAACAAAACAGCGGCCGTTGTATTTGGCTCGGTCCGTCCTGCATCGGCGTGCAAACGAATGAGCCCTCGTCTCCGGCCTCTCTGGTTACTGGCCGCCTGCCTTCTCATCTATCTCGTATTCCTGACGAAAAGCTACTACTGGGACGGCGTCTTATTCTCGCTGGACATCGAAAGTGTGTACTCTGGCCGCGTTTCGGGAATCGCGCTCTTTCATCCCAATCACCTCTTCTACAACGCCGTCGGGTATGCGCTGTATGCATTCGCCGCAACCGTGTGGCCCGGAATCCGCGCCATCACTATTCTGCAAATCGCGAATGTGCTCGCGAGCGTTCTCACGGCCTATCTCGTGTTCGTCATCGCCAGGCGCATCACGAACAACGTGCAGACCGGACTGTTCTGCCTACTCCTCTTCGCAGCCGGCGCCACTTGGTGGAAGTTCTCTACCGATGCCGACAGCTACGTAATAGCGGTCTTGTTTCTGTTGCTGACCGCATTCTTTCTGCTGCAATCCAAATCAAATCTCCTGGCTGCGGCACTCTGTCACACCGTGGCGATGTTATTTCACGAATTAGCGATCTTCACTTACATACCCGTGCTCGTGCTCTTCCTGATCACCAGGCGCATTCGGGCCGCGCTGCTCTATTGCCTGGGCACCGGCTCATCAGTCGCATCAGCCTACTGGCTCTGCTACGCTCGCGCCGACCACACAAGCTATCCAACGCTACTTGCCTGGGTCACAAGTTATGCATCTGATTCCGGCTTCACTCATTCCATCAGCGACATCACCGCCCATTACCTGCTGAGCTTTCTGAAGTTGTTCGCTGGCGGAAAGTTCAGTCTGATAAGACAGTTCTTCGGTGTCGTCGAATGCGCCGCGTTCATCGCCTGCATCGCTCTTATGATCTGGGGCATCCGCGCGTTCAAGCACTCCGCCGCCATGCCTGATGAGGTAGATCGCCGTGCTCGCGTTTTCCTCTGGGCGTGGTTCCTCGGCTACGCTCTGTTTCTGGCCATTTGGGATCCAGGCAGCGCTTTTCACAAGCTCTTCATCTGGCCGGCGATCGTGCTGCTGATCGGTGTATACGCACGAAGCAGAATTAGAGCGCTAACGTTCTTTGCAGCTGCGCTGGCAGCCTGGAACTTCGGCGCGTTCATTTACCCGCATTCGCACGCGACCGCTGATCCGGTGCTTGTGCTGGCAGAAAAGGTTAACCGTGAGCTACCGAAAAACGCGACCGTGTATTATCGCGTGCTTGACCCCGATGATTGGTATCTGGAATACTTCGCACCGGGCCGGAAATGGCGTCCTATTGTGTTAGTCGACCAGCTTCCACTAAGCGCGCCCGTTTGCTACGAAACCACCGCATTGAGCGAAGCCCCATGGCCTACGGACCCCAATCTCAAATGGGATCTGGTAAACAGCGCCCACAACATCCGTCTAGAATGCCTGGCGCGTTCTCCCTAACGCCTACACGTCCAGATTCCGCACGTCCAGCGCATTCTCCTCAATAAACTTGCGCCGGCTTTCCACGTCCTCGCCCATCAGCGTAGAGAAGATCGGCTCGCTCTCGGCAAAGTCGTTCAGATCGATTTGCAACAACGTGCGCGTATCCGCGTTCATTGTCGTCGACCACAATTGCTCAGCGTTCATCTCGCCAAGTCCCTTGTAGCGCTGCACCGTTACCTCGCGCTTGCCCTCATTCATGACCGTCTCCAGCAGGTCGCGCCAGTTTTGGATAGCGCCGCGTTGCGTGTCCTTCACCATCGTGAATGGCGGCTTGTTATACCGCGACACCTGCTTCACCAGCGCGCGCAAACGCCGAAACTCCGGCATCGTCATGAATTCCGTGTTGATATAGCGCGTAGCGTTCGTCGGATCTTTATAGCCGATCATCCAGGCCGAATGCTCTTCCTCGCGTTCCACCACAACTTCCAGTTTCGTCAGGCGCAGCCGTTCCGCCACAAGGTTCACATTGGCCTCGTTCTGCAGATCGGCTTTGGTATCGATCGGCAGCGCCACCTCGGTAAGAACCTCCACCACCCGCGGGTCGCGCACCCGGCGCTCCAGACGCCGGCTGATGGCCGCCAGTTCATCCAGCGACATAAGGAAGCTGCGCAGTTCAGAACCTTCGATTTTCTCCGTCGGCGCGCCCTCTGCCGTTGAAGTGGTCATCTCGATCGAAAGACTTTCTGTTGCGCGCCGCAAAATCTCGCGTGTGAACTCCTTATCGTCTTTGATGTATTTCTCGCTCTTGCCCTTCTTGATTCGATACAGCGGCGGCTGCGCGACAAACACTTTTCCGCGCGTAATCAACTGCTGCATGTGCCGGAAAAAGAACGTCAGCAGCAGCGTGCGGATGTGCGACCCGTCCACGTCGGCATCGGTCATGATGATGATCTTGCCGTAACGCAATTTGGCCAGCTCGAAATCTTCGCCTTTGCCAATACCCGTTCCGATAGCCGTGATCATGGCGCGAATTTCTTCGTGCCCAAGCATCTTGTCGTAGCGCGCTTTCTCGACGTTCAGGATCTTGCCCTTCAGCGGAAGGATTGCCTGATAACGCCGGTCCCTGCCGCTCTTCGCGGTACCGCCGGCCGATTCACCCTCCACCAGGAAGAGTTCACATCGATCCGGATCGCGCTCCTGGCAGTCCGCCAGTTTTCCCGGCAGTCCGCCTGAATCCAGCGCGCCTTTGCGCCTTGTCAGATCCCGTGCTTTACGCGCCGCTTCCCTGGCCCGTGCGGCTTCAATAGCTTTGGTAACGATCTTCTTGGTCACGCTCGGGTTCTTATCGAAGAACTCGCCGAGCTTCTCGTTCACTAACTGAACTACCTGGCCCTGAATGTCGGAATTCAGTTTGCCTTTGGTTTGTCCTTCGAATTGCGGCTGCGGCAGTTTCACACTAATAACCGCCGTAAGGCCTTCGCGCACATCGTCGCCGGTCAGATTTTCTTTTTGATCTTTGAACAGCCCGCTCGATTGCGCCGCCGCGTTGATGCTCCGCGTAAGCGCGCTCCGGAAGCCGCTCAAATGCGAGCCCCCATCGACAGTGTTGATGTTGTTTGCGAAGCTGAACACGTTCTCCGAGTAGGAATCGTTATACTGCAGCGCCACTTCAATATTCAAACGGCCGTTCGGCATATCGCGGTCGCCCTCAAAATGAATCGGCTTGTCATGCAGAACCGCTTTGCCCCGATTCAGATGCTTGATGAACTCGCTGATGCCGCCCGAATAGAAGAACTCTTCCGAGCGTATGTTTTCATCGCGCTCATCGGTCAACGTGATCCGCAGACCCTTGTTCAGGAATGCGAGCTGCCGTAGCCGCTGCGCCAGAGTGTCGAAGTTGAACTCTGTCGCAACCATGATGGTCTGATCGGCCTTGAACGTGATCTTGGTGCCGGTCTTATTCGATCTCCCGGTTCGCACCAGGGGGGCCTTTGGAATGCCGCGCTCATAGTCCTGTTCCCAGGTCGATTTGTCGCGCCAGATCTCCAGATGCAAGGCCTCGGAAAGCGCGTTTACGCAGCTAACGCCCACTCCATGCAGTCCGCCGGAAACTTTGTACGTATTCGAATCGAACTTCCCGCCCGCGTGCAGTTTGGTAAGCACCACTTGTGCCGCGGAAACGCCTTCCTCAGCGTGAATATCCACCGGGATGCCGCGCCCATTATCCACAATCGTGATGGAGTTATCGATGTGAATCGTGACGCTGACGTCCGTGCAATAGCCCGCCAGCGCCTCGTCCACGGAGTTATCTACAACTTCGTAAACCAGGTGGTGCAAGCCCAACTCACCGGTTGAGCCAATATACATAGCCGGACGCAGTCGCACTGCTTCCAAGCCCTCAAGGACTTTTATGCTAGTGGAATCGTAATTGTCGTTTTCAGCCACTGTCGCCATACTTTCGAAAAATTCCCTTGTTCTTCCCGGATCAGATGCGCATCGGCATCACCACGTAGCGGTAGACAGTCTCTGCCGCTCCGCCATGCGGACGCAACTCCCCGGCGCTGTTGGCGTCCTTGAAGTGCAGTTCCACCTCAGCCTGATCCACTGACCTCAGGAAATCCAACAGGTACTGTGCATTGAACCCAATCTCCACATCCGGGCCGCTGTATTCAATCGGGATCGTCTCTTCGCTTTCGCCCGTCTCCGAAATCGACGAATGAATCTTCAATTCGCCGGTCAGAATCTGTACGCGAATCGCTTTCGACCGTTCATCCGCAAACTGCGCCACTCGCTCGATAGCCGACTTCAGCTCCTCCCGCTGCAGCACCAGCATGTGCGGGTGCTCCTTGGGCAGTACCCGCTCGTAATCCGGAAAGTTGCCCGTCAGCTTCCGACTCAGCAGCAGCCGCTTGTCGATCTTGAAGAACAAATGATTGTCATTCCCGGAGAACTCAATCTTCTTCGTCGAATCGTCACTCGCCAGCTTCTGAATTTCGCTCATCGCCTTCTTCGGCAGCAGAGCACGGAATACGCCCGTCAGG
The DNA here is from genome assembly GCA_963758445.1 of Terriglobia bacterium. GTDB lineage: Bacteria > Acidobacteriota > Terriglobia > Bryobacterales > Bryobacteraceae > Bog-105. Next base: position 25,657 of record CAVWVR010000012.1, on the reverse strand, counting down.
CCGGGCAAGGAGACCTGCTTCTCAATCAGCGCCAGTCGATGCCCATCGGTCGACACCAGCACCAACCCGGTCTCTTTCAGAAGCAACAGCGCCCCATTCAGCGTAAAGCGCGACTCTTCCGCCGAGATCGCGAAAATCGTGCTGGCGATCATCTGCGACAACACGCTCAGCGGAATTTCCGCCAGCACTTCCGGCATCTGCGGCAGTTCCGGGAAACTCTCGCGCGACATTCCCGCTATTCGCGTCCGCGACCGCCCGCACACGAAACTCGCCCACTGGTTGTCCGCCAGCTTCACTTGCACATCCGCATCGGGCAGCAGCCGGATGTAATCCAATAAGCGCCGGGCCGGTATCGTTCCCGCGCCTTCTTTCTTCACCCGCGCCGGGCAAGCGCAACGAATACCAAGCTCCAGATCGGTAGCCGTTATCCAGACTTGGTCATGATCCGTTTCAAGCAGAATGTTGGACAAGATCGGAATCGTAGTCTTCTTTTCCACGACCCCCTGGGTGAGCCCCAGTTCCCGCACCAGATCGGACTTGCTGACAGAGAATTCCATAGCGAAAAGGGTGAGAGCTCCTTGCTCTGACTCGAACTTATTCTTCCTATTCAGGTAATAGTTTGCTACAACTCTAGAACCGTATTAGTAAGGGTTGTGGAAATGTTGATTTCTCCCTAAATTATAGCAAACTCTAGCTTTTACCGCACTTACGCCTGTGGATTTCCACCTCGCCAACATAGGAATTCTTACGTGGTAAAAAGTTCCCAACAGGTATCCACTTCCCATCCGGCCTGCCCGTGTGGAAATCAACATACAACCCTATTGCAGTGAGTCCATTAGCGACTGGATAAGGCTGTTCAAAACCTCATCGCGCTGCCGCAATTCGTCAATCTTCTGCACCGAATGCAGCACCGTCGTGTGATGCTTTCCACCGAAGTATCGGCCGATCTCAGGCAGCGAGGCGTGCGTCAATTCTTTCACCAGGTACATCGCAATTTGCCGCGGATAAGCAATCTGTTTCGTATTGCTCTTCATCTTCAGTTGCGCCGGTTGCATGTTGAACTTCTCGGCCACCGCCCGCATGATGGATTCCACCGATATCTTGCGCTCCGGACCTGCGCTGAGATGTTTCAGTGCATGCTGCGCCATCGCTAGCGTGATCGGCTGGCCCGTTAGCGAGGAAACAGCCATTAAGCGCGTCAGCGCGCCCTCTAGCTCACGCACATTGGATTTGGTCTTCGTTCCGATGAAGTTTCTGACTTCCTGCGGTAGCTTGATTCCTTCCGATTCCGCCTTCTTGTCCAGAATCGCCATCTTGGTCTCCAGATCCGGCGCCTGCACGTCCACCATCAGCCCCCACTCGAAGCGCGAGCGTAACCGCTCCACCAGCCCCGGCAATTGATTGGGCGCCGAATCGCTCGAGATGACGATCTGCTTTTGGTGCTCGTAGAGTTCGTTGAATGTGTGGAAGAACTCTTCCTGCGTTCGTTCCTTGCCCGCGATGATCTGGATATCGTCAATCAGCAGTACATCTGCCGAGCGGTAATGCCGGTGAAACACCCCCATCTGATCCGTCTTTATGGAGGCGATCATCTGGTTCATGAATCGCTCGCTGGATGTATACACAACGTTCAACGATGCGAAATTGTCCAACAGGCTCCGCCCGATGGCATGCATCAGATGCGTCTTGCCGATGCCGACACCGCCGTAGATGAAGAGCGGGTTGTAGCTGCGGGATGGATTCTTGGCTACCGCTTGCGCAGCCGCATGCGCCAGTTGATTCGAGGAACCCACCACGTAGCTGTCGAAGGTAAGCCGCGTGTTGAGCCAGTTCACCGTCTTCTCAAACACCAGCTCCGGCAGATGATAACCGTTCGTCATACCGCGATCTGGGGCTGGAGCCCGGGCAGCGGAAACGGGCACTGATTCCAGTTCATAGCGAATTCCCTTGACGCGGATGCCAAGCTCGTCCGCGGCGCTGCGGATGTGGGAACTGTATTCCTGACGTATCCACGCCTCCGTGGCCTCATCCGGGACCCGAATCTGCAGTTCACCATTATGGAATGACCCTAGCCCTGTTCTTGCCACCCATGTCTGGTAAGCGCTGTCGCTAAGCTTCGTGGCCAGCCAGCCCTTGATCTGCTCCCAAGCATCACCCACCTCGGCACACTCCTGTCTTCGAACAGCGCAACTTTCCCACACCTTTTCCACTTTTGTGGAAAAGATCCTCCAATTAAGTCTGTCTTTTGAATCAGCCGCCGTTTTTGGCAGCGTTTGTATCCGGTCGGGGGAATGTCTTCGGAAGTTCGGCAGACTCAGTCTAACACAAGCAGCCAGCTTGCCAAGAGAATAATCATTAACCCGTAAGGGGCGTGTTTTCAATTAGTTACCAGTACCACAGGATAACAAACTTGCGCCAAAAGCCAGCCGTTTAAACGGTACTTAACCTAGTAAACCTAACTGTTGCAATCACATGAATTGACTTCGGCAACAATCTCATATGAGAATGTCTGTTAGCCATCCATGCGGGAGTAACTCAGCTGGTAGAGTGCGACCTTGCCAAGGTCGATGTCGCGGGTTCGAATCCCGTCTCCCGCTCCATTCACCGAATCTGTAGGCTCGCCGATAAGTTCGCTGAACTGAATCGGTGAGTCAACGTAAGTTATCCCTCCTCGTCCATAAGGGTGTGAGAGAACGAATGCAGTCCCGCAAAACACGCGTTCTTATAGCGTGCTTACTCTTGGGGCTGGCTCCGTTAATTCTGGCCAAAGACAAAAAGCCAAAGAAGATCAAGGCCACTGAGAATCCGCCGCAGTACGCTGCTTTTGCCAACCCACTTCCGCAAGAAGAACAATTCCATCACGCGCTTGACCGTCTAACTTTTGGTTCACGGCCGGGTGATCTGGAGGCCCTACGCCAGATCGGCCTGAAGAGCTGGCTCGCGTGGCAACTGCATCCGGAAAGCGTTCCCGAGAATCCTCTGCTCGAACAGCGGCTGGAGCCGCTTACATCGCTGCGGATGAATATCCACGATACCTACCTGCACTATCCTCCTCCGCAGATGATTGCCGCTGTAGCGCGTGGGCGTGCTCCGCTGCCGGATGATCCTGAGTTGCGCGCCATTGTGGTCCGTCTGGCTGACCGCTACCTCGAGAAGAAAAATGCCAATGCGCAATTCGTCCCGGTCAGCATGCCGCCCAGGCAACTGCCCGGCCTGCCCGGAACGCTCAACCTGAACACGCCCGACGGCATGCAGAAAACTCTAGACGCTGCCAAGGCTCAACAAATCCCGGATCCCAATGACGATGCCGATCTGGATTTGAAAGTAAAGCTCAGAGACATACTGACGCCGGAACAGATCGACACGCTACGCAACGGAAAGCCCGACGCCAAACGGGCGCTGCTTGAAAATTTGCCCGTCGAGGAGCGCACGGATTTTGTTTGGGCTCTCCGGCGGCAACAGCGTCAGCAACTGTTCAGCTTGGCCCCGGTCGAACTGCGGCGCGAACTGATGCTGGCTGTCAATCCGCAGAATGTCGTCACCAGCGACCTCACCGAAGGTAAGCTGGTGCGGGCCATCTACAGTACGCATCAGCTACAAGAGTTGCTGGTCGATTTCTGGTTCAATCACTTCAACGTCTTCATCAACAAAGGTTCCGATCGTTTCACCGTCCCCACCTACGAGCGTGAAGCCATTCGTCCTCACGTCTTCGGCAAGTTCTACGACCTGCTGCTCGAAACTGCGATGAGTCCCGCTATGATGTTCTACCTGGACAATTGGGAATCGGAGGGGAGCAATCCTCCGGACCGGCTGCAGTCGTTCGGCGCCAAGCCAAAGCCCAGGCGTGGCCTGAACGAAAACTATGGCCGTGAGCTGATGGAGTTGCACACGCTTGGTGTCGATGGCGGCTACACCCAGCAGGATGTCATCAATGTCGCGCGCTGTTTCACCGGCTGGACTATCGCCAAACCGGCTAAGGGGGGCGGTTTCGAATACAACGACAAGATGCACGACAAGAACCCCAAGTTTGTGCTCGGCCACGTCATCCGGGGCGGTGGAGGAATGAGTGACGGCCTGACGGTTCTCGCCATTCTGGCCAGTCATCCCTCCACCGCGCACTTCATCTCTTTGCAGTTGGCGAAGCGTTTTGTCGCCGATGATCCGCCGCCTTCGCTGGTCAATCGCATGGCCGAAACGTTCCTGAATACCGATGGCGATTTGCGCGCAGTAACCGCTGTCATGATTGAATCGCCGGAATTCTGGTCGGAAGGCGCCTATCGCGCCAAATTCAAAACGCCTTTCGAAATGATAGTCAGCGCCGTTCGTGCAACGAATGCGGATGTCACTTCCGCCTATTCGCTCGCGGGAGAGTTGAACAAACTCGGCGAGCCGTTGTACCAGAAGATAGAGCCAACCGGCTACTCAAATGGGAATGCCGAATGGGTGAGTTCGGCCGGCCTGCTGGACAGGATGAATTTCTCGCTCGCTCTGGCGCTCAATCGCGTTGCCGGCATCAAGGTCGATGCCGATCAATGGCAGACGATAACAGCGAGTGATCCGCTAGCACTCGCGCGTCAGATTCTGGAGCAGAATCCGAGTCAGCAAACGCAAGCCGCGATCGAGAAGACGCTGAACGATCCCGAATTGCAGAAGCAGCTCGCAAAGAATGCTAAGGCCGGTCCGCCGCAAATACCAAGCCTGGTCGCCGGTTTGACGATTGGATCTCCGGAGTTCCAGCGCCGCTAATCTAAGGATTAAACAATGCCCACCCGTCGCATTTTTCTAAAAAGTTCCGCCTTAGCCATGGTCGGCGTCGGCTCAGTTCCCACTTGGCTCTCCCGCGCCGTCTATGCGCAGGATGCGCCGGGCGAGCGCAAGAAGATCCTCATCGCGATCTTCCAACGTGGCGCCGTCGACGGTCTGAACGTTGTCATCCCGCACGGCGAGCCAGGTTATTACGCGCAGCGGCCCAGCATCGCCATTCCCCGCCCGGACGGCACGGAAACCTCCGCTATCGATCTGGACGGCCGTTTCGGGCTGCATCCGGCTTTACGCGGACTGAAGCCCCTGTGGGATCAGCGGCAACTCGCGATCATTGAAGCCGTAGGCTCGCCCGATCCGACGCGTTCGCATTTTGACGCGCAGGATTACATGGAGTCCGGCACGCCCGGCCTCAAAGCCACCACCGATGGTTGGCTAAATCGCGCGCTTTGTACGGAAGCGCATCCAGGTCCGCTGCGCGCCATCAGTTTGACGCCCGACCTGCCACGCTCGCTGCGAGGTAAGAATGAGGCGCTCGCCGTCAACAACATCAACGATTTTCAAGTGAAGGACGCGCGTTTTGCCGCTACCTTCGAGAGCATGTACGGCACTTCCGCCGACCAAGTCCTGAACGGCACCGGCCGCGAAACCTTCGATGCCATCAAGATCATGCAATCCATCCAGAAGGCGCCCTACGCACCGGCAAATGGCGCCCACTATCCCACTGGACGCTTGGGACAAAGCCTGCAGCAGATCGCGCGCATCATCAAAGCGAATGTCGGCCTCGAAGTGGCGTTCACCGACGTGGGCGGATGGGACACGCATGTGAACGAAGTCGGCGGACAACCGCACACCGGCCAACTCGCCAATTTGTTGCATGAGTTCGGCGATTCCCTCGCGGCATTCTCACAAGACATGGGCGACCGCATGGCCGACATCACGCTAGTCTCCATGTCGGAGTTTGGCCGGACCGTCAAAGAAAACGGCGATCGCGGTACCGACCACGGCCACGCCAATATGATGTTCGTTCTGGGCGGCAATGTTCGCGGCGGAAAAGTCTACGGCGAATGGCCCGGCCTGCAGCCCGAACAACTCTACGAAGGCCGCGACCTGAACGTAACCACAGATTTCCGCACCGTACTCGGCGAACTCGTGCTGAAGCAGATGGGCAATCGCCAGTTAGCGACCGTGTTCCCCGGCTTTAGTGCCGCCGGCTCAACGCGCGGAATTCTGACCGCTTAATTGCCGGATAATCTGCTCCACTGCTGGATCCGGGTGAATGCGCTCGACGATCTCGAAGTGCGCCAGCGCTTCGCGTTCGCGTCCGGGAATCTGCGATAACGCCGCCCCCAAATTGTATTGAGCGTCAACATAATCCGGCTTGAGGCGGACCGCCGCTTCGAATGCGCTTATCGCTTGCGGCAGGTGAGCCGGCAGCGCCGGAGTACGCAACACCTAGATCGTTATAAGCTTCGGCGTAATCGGGCTTGAGGCGCAGTGCCGTCTGGAATTCCCTAATCGCTTCGTCAGTGTTTTTCGCCTTCGTCAGTTCAACGCCGCGATCGTAACTCTCTTCCGCCGCGACTTCCATATTCCGGCGCGGTTGCTCAGCGTTGGGGTCAATTTGAACTGCCGTTTGGAATTCCTGCGCCGCTTGATCCCTTCGGCCCGATTTCGCGAGCGCGATACCCAAATCTGAATGAGCCTGAACGGAGTCTGGATTGATCTCGAGCGCCTTATGCAAATGCGAGATCGCAGCTGGCAGTTGCCCCGGCACATCCAGCAGGTAACTGCCGAGATTGTGTTCCGCAATGTAGTTCTGATCAGTGACCGCAAGGGCATGCTCGAAAAGAGTGCCGCTATTCTGCCAGGTTTCTAGCTGCACCGTAGTCGCGGCTCCGCAAACAACGCACGCCGCGCCGGCGAAAAGGAGTCCAATCCGTTTCAACCGTGGCCAGCGCGTTACCAAATCCAACGCACCCCACGCGAGCATGGTCAGCAACCCCGTCATCGGCAGATACATATAACGGTCCGCATGACTCTGAGTGCCTACCTGCACAATCCCGATCACCGGTAAGAGCATAATCAGAAACCACAGCCAGCCAACCAGCAAGTACGGACGGCTCGTCCGAAGCCTCCAAACCAGCACCGAGACAGCGAAGAGCAAGGCAGCGGCGATAACCGGCTTCCAAACCGGAATCTCGGCTGCGAAAGGATAGAACACCGCCAGCCGCGCCGGCCAAAAGGTCTGGCCAACATAAATCAGATACGAAGTAAGCGCGTTCTCAATCCGAAGCGCTATGGGAAAATGGGCAACGCTCTTTACCGCCCCACTCTGATACTGGACTAGCAGCGTAATCGCTGCCGATATTGCGGCTAAAGCAAACAGCGGCGTCTTCTCCAGCCATCGAATGTTGCGTCGTAGCGGCCAATAATCGAGCAACAGCATGACGATGGGCAAGGTGACAGCCATCGGCTTGGACATCAGAGCCAGGCAGAACGAGATCATTACCAGGCTGTAGCGAATACGGCTGGGACTATGCGCATAGCGCACGTATAGCCAAAGCGTCAAAAAGCAGAACACAGCGCACAGCACATCCTTACGCTCCGACACCCAGGCGACTGACTCCACATGCAGCGGATGCAGCGCAAAGACGAACGCAACGGCAGCGCTCGGCCAGCGGCACTTCGTTGCGGAATTCAGGAACAGGAACAGCAGAACTGCCGCATCAGGCGTGTAGAAAGACGTTCATCAGGTGATGAGCGCCGCTGTCCAGGCGAAACAACTCGTAATCGAGTAGGTGCGAGAGCCGCGTGACCGGAAACCAGTTCGCGGCGTCGCCCGAGGTGACCGCCCACTCGACAGACTGAGCCGTCAACCCTTGAGCAACATGCGGGTTCCTGGTGACGTAATCCGGATCGTCGTAATTAACAAACTGAAAGTTGCGCACGGGAGCGTAGACCGCGAGCGTTGCGATCAGGAGCGCCAGGCAGATGAAAAGGTCAGCCCACGCGCCACGCTTTTGCGCAACTGCGGGCTGACCTGCTCGAAACGCTAGAATGTGAACTTTACCGCCAACTGGAGGCTGCGCGGCGCGCCGGTGCCGGCATTGACCGAACCGGAGCCGCTGCTGAGCGTGCTGGTCACGTATCCGAAGTTCGCGTTATTCGCCGTGCAGCAAGTGGCGTTCGGATTGGCGAACTGCGGGGTGTTAGTTGTATTCACAGTTTCCAACCGAAGCTGCATGGTGACGCGTTCGCCGAATTGGGTGGTCTTGGCCAAGGCGGCATTCAAGTTAAAGAATCCCGGCCCGATCATGGAATTACGTCCAACGTTGCCCACCTGCTGGGCAGCGCCTGGGACCTGATCCACAGCTCCGGTTGGGCAGGCTGCGGTAGGTGTCGCCGACTGGCAGGGCGGCGGGGCAAACGCAGCTGGATTGAACCACGGGCTGCCACCGTTGTTGGCCGTGTTGATTCCGTACAGAATTGGGACGCTCGGAAGCACTTGTTCCGGCGTATTGTTCGCGCCTTGGTTCAGGTTCAAGTACGTCGAGCTGTAAGTCACCGTGAAGGGAAGTCCGGTCATGACCGTGAGGATGCCCTCCGTCTGCCAGCCACTGATAATCTTGTCCAGCCCTCGCGGAGTGGAGTTCAGGAAGCGTTTCCCATTGCCGAAAGGTAGTTGGTAAACGAAGCTCTGCACATACTCCACCGTGCGATTGAAATCGTTCAATCCCCAGTTGCGGTGATATTGACCGGCCAGATAGAAGCCGAAGAATCCATCGTCGTCGCCGCCGTTGTAATAAGCCATGCCCTTCTGCCAACTGAACGCGGAAGTGATGCTTAAACCGGAGGTGAAGCGCCGGTCGATCTTCACTTGCAGGCCGTTGTACATGGAGGAAACCGGTACGAAATACTGCGACACTGTGCCGGTGTGCGGGAAGTACGGCAGGTACTTGGTGTCGCCCGCGGAGACGGGTGCGATCACCGGACTTGCATTGATGTTTTGCGAGGAGCCCATGTCCACTCCGTGATTGCCAACGTAGGCGGCATCCACCGTGAAATGAAACGGCAACTCCTGCTGAACCGAGAAGTTCCACGCAATGATGTGCGGGTTTTTGTAGTTTGTCGGGAAGTAGTCTTCCGTAGAACCGTTCTGGCCGATAGCGGCGACGCTATAAATGCCGTTGGACGGGATTGGCTGCGGAGTGGGCACTGGGAGACCGCTCTCGAAACTCAGAGGAGAGCCGTTGTAATAAGCCGAGGTATAGGCGCTTGTGCCTTGTACGGCTCCGATGTTGCCTTTTGTCGGATAGTTGTTGTTAATGTATGTGTTGTCCTCAAACGGCGTGTAACTGACACCGATACCGGACCGGATAACCGTCTTCTCCGTCAAGCGGTACGCCACTCCAAAGCGCGGCGCAAGATAGTTGAGGTGATTGGTCAAACCTCCATTGTTCGGATTGCCACCCACACCTCCGACTACAAGCGTGTTATTCGATGGAATAAAGTTGGAAAACTGTCCGGGAAATGCCGGTGTGGCTGGCGGATAAATCTCCCAGCGCAGCCCGAACGACAGGGTCAGTTTCTTGCTGACTTGCCATCGATCGGCGGCGTAGGGGAAGAAGTACCACTGCCGGAAGGTCGGGAACGTGCCACTGAAGTCGCGGCCGGTGCTGGACGCCTGGGGACTGTCCAGCAGGAAGCTCGCCAGGTCGTTGGCCCAGGACGTAGTGTTGTTAGGGGTGGTCGCCGAAGTCGTAGTACCGTTCGGCAATTGGCAATTGCCGGCGCAGCTAGTTTGGGCGGTGCCAAAAGTGTAAACACCGCGCGGACTGTAGGTCTGCGTCTGAAGCAAGTCGTCACGGATGCGGCGCATGTCGAATCCGAGTGTAAAGGTGTGATTGCCCCAGGTCTTGGTCACGTTGTCCACCACATCGATGTTGGCCTCCGCGCGTTCCCAAGGCAAACTGGCCGAAAATCCCACCAGCGGTTGGGTAAATGCGCCTATATTGATACCCACCAGGCCGCTGTCGAACTGACTGATATTGATACCGGGGATTCCGAGCGCAGTGGAAGCGTTGGATCCATAGTCCGTCGGTTGGGCCACGTTGTGATAATGCGCCACGCCTACCCGGAATTCGTTCAGCAGACTGGCCGAAAAAATGTGCGTCCAGTTGATGCCGGTACTGTAAGTCTTCTGAACTCCCGTACCTTGGAAGCCTCCGTTGGCATCGCCGCCTGCAGCGCCGAAAATGGGCGCCTGGTAAATCACCGGCCGCTGGAAGCTGAAGCGACCGCTGACGCGGTCCTTGTCGCTGACGGTGTAGTCTATTTTCCCGTCCGTGAAATTGGTGTCCTTGGTGAAGGGTAGGCTGGCGAAATAGTTGTTGGACGGCGCATAGGGGTTGAACGGTTGATTCGGCTCGGGCAGCAGGGCTAGAATGTTGAGCGCGATCGGGTTCAGGCGATTCGTGGGAATCACGTTCCCGGGGAATGGAGTCCTTCCCACACCCGTGGCCGTATTCCCGGTTGCCGGATCGTAAACCAAAGCCGGGCTGGAGCCATTCAGGGCTTCGCTCAAGTTGCCTGTGCGCGACAGCGCCGACGGTATCGTCTCTGTGGTGGAAATGGCTTCGTGATCTGAGGTGCGCAAGAAGTCGGCGAAGAAGAACAGCTTGTTCTTTTTGATGGGGCCACCGATTGTGCCGCCGTAGTAGTTGTAGTGGACAGCGCCTACCTTGGGCTGGAAGAAGTTGCGGGCGTCGAAATCATTGTTCTGAAGGAACTCGTAGCCCGAGCCGTGGTACTGGTTGGTTCCCGACTTCAGAATCACGTTAGTGACCCCGCCGGCGCTCCGTCCCAAGTCCGCGGACTGGTTGCTGGTGGAGACATCCACAGTCTGAATTGCTTCGAGCGGCGGGATCAGGATTTGCAGCAGGCCGCTGCGCTCGTTATCGTCGATGCCCTCAATCTGGGTGTTATTCGCGACGCGCGGAGCCCCGTTCACTTGCGTCTGTAGCGAGTCGGAAGCGTTAAAGAACTGGGAGTGCTGCTCTGTCGGTGGCGAGGTGCCGGGCACCAGGGCCAGCAAGGCTTGAAAGTTGCGATTGCTGACCAGAACCGGCAGCTCCGACACGTTTATCGAGTCGATGCTACGCCCGGTATCGGCGCGGTCGGTTTGAAGCTGCGGAGGTTCGCCAGTGACGATTACGGATTCGCTCACTTGGCCCGGTTGGAGCGCGACATCGACGCGCGCGTTCGTATTGACATCGACACGGATGTTCTCCTTGGTCTCTTTCTTGAAACCCGGCGCTTCAACGGTTACCGAGTAGTTTCCTTCGGGAAGGTTGGGGAAGGTATAGTTACCGCTCCCGTTGGTTTGAGTGGTGTGTGAGACGCCCGTTTGAACTTCGGTCAATGTGACCTTTACGTTGGGGATCACGGCCCCGCTGCTGTCTTCCACCGTCCCAAGCACGGTACCGGTGACCGCCTGGGCATAAACGCCTGCGCAGCAGGCTACTAAAAGCGCGAACAACGCGCACATCTGACGTAGATGCTTCATTGCTAACCTTTCTTATCGGTCGCGGCGGGAGCAATAAGTCACCGCCAAATTAAAACAAACCTGAAGTATTGCTTGCGATTATATGCGAAGTGTTTCGAGACTGCTACAGGCAATGCCAGCCGTGGCGCGCGAACTATTTCGAGACGTGTTGTGCGAACGTCCAAGCGTCGGCGACGATGCGGTCCAAATCGGCACGCTTCGGACGCCAGCCGAGCGTTGTTTGCAGCTTCTGTGAATCGGCGACCAGGCTCGGAGGATCACCCTCACGGCGGGGTCCGACTGTATAAGGGACGCTCTTCCCCGTGACGCGCTCTACCGAAGCGAGCACTTCCTTGACAGAGTGTCCCGAACCGGTCCCAACATTGAAGACGTTAGAGCTGCCGCCGTTCAATAAATGCTGCAGAGCAGCCAGGTGCGCTTCCGCCAGATCGCTGACATGAATATAGTCTCGAATGCAGGTTCCATCCGGGGTGGCGTAATCGTCGCCGAAAAGTGTGACGGGCTTTCCCGTGAGGACGGCTTTCAAGATCAGCGGAATCAGGTGCGTTTCCGGATCGTGCCGTTCCCCCAGACCGGCTGACGGCTCGGCCCCGCAGGCATTGAAGTACCGAAGCCTGACACCGCGCAGTTCCCGGTAGCGGTCCAGCCAATCGAGGATGGTCTCTACCATTACCTTCGACTCGCCGTAAGGGTTGATGGGCGCGTTAGGTTCATCCTCCGTGATGGGGACTCGCTGGGGAATGCCGTAGGCGGCGGCGGTAGATGAAAAAACAATGCGCTTCACGCCGGCGTTCAGCATCGCTTCAAAGAGGGAGAGCGAACCTCCGACGTTGTCGGAAAAATACAACTCCGGAACCTGGGTTGATTCGCCGACTGAAATGAGTGCCGCGAAATGGATGACCGCATCCACTCGTTCGTCTGTGAGGAGTTGGGTCAGGCGGGCGGTATCGCGAATATCAAACACATGCAGAATGTCTGGGGGAACGGCATCGCGATAGCCGCGCAACAAATTGTCGACTACGACCACCGAATGGCCTTGCTGCTGCAGGAAATGCCGCGTATGCGAACCGATGTATCCGGCGCCGCCGGTGACGAGTATTTTAGCCAAGCACCTTAGAGTTTACGTGACCTGCTGAGATGGTATTGACGCATGCCGCTGCTTGAACTGCAATCCGTTTCGAAGATCTATCAGGCAGACGGCGGAGCGGTCACGGCTTTGCAGGATATCAGCCTGGCCGTGAATCCAGGCGACTTCATTGCGCTGGTCGGCAGAAGCGGCTGCGGCAAATCGACTTTGCTGAATCTGTGCGGAACTATGGACTTCCCGACCAGCGGCAAAGTTCTTCTGGACGGCCAGGACACAAGCGCGTTGGACGATGCCGCGTTGACGCGATTGCGGCGCGAAAAGATCGGGTTCATCTTTCAGTCTTTCCAGCTCATGCACACGCTCACCGCGGTCGAGAATGTCGAACTTCCGCTTATGCTGGCGCGCAAGCGGAACGTGCGCGAAGCCGCGCTGGAGCGGTTGCACTGGGTGGAAATGGATGAATACGCGGATCGGTTGCCGCATCAACTTTCAGGCGGCCAGCAACAGAGGATTTCGATCGCCCGCGCTCTGGTACACAATCCAAGTCTGATTCTGGCCGATGAACCGACCGGCAATCTCGATACGGCAACCGGTGAGATTGTCCTTAACCTATTAGTACGCGCCGCACGCGAGTTCAAAGTTGCGGTAATCATGGCGACGCATAGCGCGGACAGCGCGGCACTCGCCGACCGTGTCATTCATTTGCGCGATGGGCGGATGCAGTGAGTGTTGCGCTCCTGTTCGTTCGGTTGATTGTGCGCCCTATGGCGCGTGAGCCGATTCGAACCGTTCTAACCATATTTGCAATCGCGCTCGGCGTTGGAGTGGTGATTGCGATTGATCTGGCCGGGCAAGCGGCTGCCGGAAGTTTCCATTCATCGCTTGAGTCATTGACCGGAAACAGCGATTTGTCCATCAGCGCAACCGGTGGATTGGATGAGCAGATGCTTGGCCGATTGGTGCAGCTGCCGTATGCTTTTCAGTTCGCTCCGCGCATCGAAGACTTCGCTTCGGTGAATGGCAAAGGCGAGGCGCTGCCGTTCATTGGAGTTGATTTAGCCGGGCAGGGGCTGACGGGCGGTGGCAATTCCGTTTGGGTTGGCTCGCGGCTTGCGCTACACAAAGGCGATCACGTTCGCCTGCTCATCAATGATGTTCTCGAAGACTTCAGTGTCGCGGGCGTGCTGCCACACGCAAACAACGAGCTGGGTGAAAACAACGTCATTGTTGCGGACATCGGGCTGGCGCAGAAGGTGACAGGCAAGACCGGCAAGCTGGACGCGATTGATGTGCGCGTGCCGCCGGATCAATCGATTGAATACTGGCGTGAATTTCTTCAGAGGCGGTTGCCGCCTTCGGCGCTGGTGGAGTTGCAAGGATCGAGGACGGAAGAGAACCGCAAGATGCTGGCTGCGTTCCGCTGGAATCTGCATGTGCTGAGCTATATCGCTGTCATTGTCGGCGCGTTCCTGATCTACAACACCATCTCTATTTCGGTTGTCCGCAGGAGAAGCGAGATCGGGATTGTTCGCGCGCTCGGCGCTACCCGACTTCTGGTTGCAAACGCGTTCTTATCGGAAGCTCTGTTCTTCTCGATTGTCGGGAGCTTCATCGGTTTGGGATTAGGGCGCGTGATGGCGAATGGAGCAGTGCGGCTCATCGGGACAACGGTGGAATCGCTTTACGTCAGCAGCAATCCGGCGCGGATTGAGTTGTCATGGAGCACTGCGCTCGAAGGCATGACGATCGGAGTTGTTGTTTCGCTGCTGGCCGCACTGGCGCCGGCGTTCGAAGCTTCGTTCGTCGCGCCGGTTGAAGCAATGGCGCGTGGACGGGAACAGTATGTGAGTCGAAGCCGGTCGCGAAGATTGCTCATCCTGGCATTTGCGCTGCTGGGTGCTGCAGCCATCCTGTCGCAATTGCCGCCTATCGATCGGCAGCCTGTGTTTGCGTACGGAGCGGTCATCCTTCTTAATAGCTGGAACGTCAGCCTTGATTCCGAGCGTGGTGAGTTGGTTCGCCGCGGCGGCAAGTGGGGCTGTTGGATGGTTGTTGGGAGTGGAAGCGCTGCTGGCGTTGCGCTCGTTACGCGCTTCGCTGAATCGGACTTCCGTGCTCACGGCCGCGCTGGCGACGGCTGTCGCGATGACGGCGAGCGTCGGCATCATGGTCGGAAGTTTTCGCGAGACGGTCTGGGTGTGGATGGATAACCAGCTTAAGGCCGATCTTTACTTGCGGCCTGCGGGCTCCTCGGCTGCCGATCGCCATCCGACGATGAGCGCAGACATCGCCGATCGCATCGAGAAGCTGCCAGGCGTTGCGGCAGTAGATCGATTTCGCTCCTATGCAATCTCTTATGAGGGCTTGCCCGCGACATTTGCAGGCGGTGAAGCGGTTAAGCAGGAAGCCAGCGCGCGAACACACTTTCTGCCGGGCGAGAATCGGGACGCTATCTTGTCTAAGCTCGCGCAAGGCGATTACGCGATTGTGAGCGAGCCGTTCGCGAACAAGCATCACGTACGCCCAGGCGATGTGCTGCACATTCCCCTGGCAGCAAGCGTACGGCAGTTTCGCGTCTTGGGCGTTTACTACGACTACTCGACGGAACGCGGATACGTCATTGTCGACCGTCACACGCTGCTGAAGTATCTGCCCGATCCGGCCGTTTCTAATTTGGCGGTCTACCTCAGACCCGGAGCGGATATCAGCACAGTGAGACGAGAAGTCGATGAGATCATCGGCGGCCGGGCAGTGCTTGTGTTTTCGAATAGCACGCTGCGGCGCGGCGCGATAGAGATATTCGACCGAACGTTTCGAATCACGTATGCGCTGGAAGCGGTTGCCGTGATCGTGGCGGTGATGGGCATCGCGGGTGCGCTGCTTGCCATGGTGATTGACCGCAGGCGCGAGTTCGCTTTGCTGCGATTCCTGGGCGGCGCGCAGACACAGATCCGCAGCATCGTTCTGTGCGAAGCAGGTTTGCTGGGACTGCTGGCAAATGCCATCGGCCTGATGCTTGGAACGCTGCTGTCGCTCATCCTTATATATGTCATCAACAAGCAGTCGTTTGGGTGGACGATTCAGTTTCACTGGCCGGCTGCGCTGTTGCTGATTGCGCTGTCGGGCATCTACGTTGCGACGGTGCTGGCCGGACTTTATCCGGCGCGGACTGCTACGCGCATGAACCCGATTGAGGTTATACATGAGGGTTAGGCGATTCGCGGTTTTCACGCTGGCCGGGGTTGTTATGGCACAACAATGGCAGATCGCCAAGCCGGGTTATCAATATCAATTCCCGCGCGACCATTTCAGCCATCCTGACTTTCAAACTGAATGGTGGTACTACACGGGCAACGTTCGCGCGGCGGATGGGCATCGGTTCGGATTCGAGCTCACCTTCTTTCGGCAGGCGCAGCGGCTGACCGAGCAGCAGATTGCCGCTTCGACTCCCACTTGGCGGCCGAACCAGATGTATCTCGCGCATCTGGCATTGAGCGACATCGATGGCAAGCAGTTCTTTCATACAGAGCGTCTGAATCGCGCCGGACCCGGACTTGCGGGCGGCGGATTGGCAGACCAGAAATACTGGAACGGCAACTGGCAATCGAAGTGGATCTCGCTTGCCACCGGTGAGCAGGAACTGCAGGCTGTTACCGACAAACTGAATCTCGATCTACGGCTCAGGCCGGAGAAGCCGTTCGTCATTCAGGGAGAGAATGGCATCAGCCGCAAAGGCGCGCTTCCCGGTGAGGCGTCGCACTACATCTCTTATACGCGCCTGAACGCGTCAGGCAAGCTGCAGTGGAACCATCGCGACTATGCCGTGACGGGCCTAGCCTGGATGGACCACGAATTCTTTACCCAAAGCGGCGAGAGCGATCTGGCCGGCTGGGATTGGTTTGCGATACAACTCGACAACCGCCAGGAGCTTATGTTGTACCGGCTGCGCAGCAAGTCCGGCAGCGACCGCTTTTCATCGGGAACGTTTGTGGACGCTGCGGGTAAAGCACATTACCTGGATGCATCGCAGTTCCAGCTCAGGCCACTGGCAAGCTGGCACAGCGCAAACTCCGGCGCGACGTATCCAATTTCATGGAGCATCTTAGTGCCTTCGTTAAGCCTCGAACTCACCGAACGTACGGCGCTCGAAGACCAGGAATTGTTCGAGAAGGACAAGCGCACGCCCACGTATTGGGAAGGGGCGGTTACATACGACGGCACTATGCGGGGTTCCCCAGCACATGGGGTTGGCTATCTGGAGATGACGGGTTATGCGGGGACGATGCCGGCGCTAGGCTCGCCATAAAGCGCGACAGATAAGCCGCAGTCAAACAACACGCCACAACGATGCCGAGCGCGTAACGCAGCGTGATGGCCTGCGAGGCAAACCCGATTGCGGGCGGTCCCACGATGAAGCCGACGTAGCCGATGCCGGTGACGGTGGCGATGCCAGGGCCTGGATTGACTCCGGGAACGCGGCCGCCGCCGCCGAAGACGAGCGGGATGATAACCGATAATCCGGCGCCGGTAATGGCGAGCCCGGGCAGACCCCAAGCGGGCGTGTGGACGCTGAGAGTCCAGAGCAATCCGGCGGCGGCGACCAGGCAGCCAATGCGCACCGTCTGCAACGGACCAAGCCGGGCAGTGATCCAGTCGCCGATGAAGCGGAACATGGCCATGGCGGCGGAGAAAACGGCGAAGCCTTCGGCAGCAATGCCGGGTCCGGTTTGGAGAACCTGTCGATAGTAGACCGCTATCCAATCCGACATCGCGCCTTCCGAAAGAAGGATGCAAAAACCGATGGCGCTGAGAGCAATCAGCGCCGCGGGAATGCTGCGCAGCGGGAGACGATGTTCGCGCGCTGCCAGATGCGCGTGCGTTTCGAGTAACAGCGGAATGGCGACGAAGATCCCGACGAGATTCAACAGACCGGCGATGGTGAAGTGTACGAGCGGCGCGATATTGCGTGCCGCGGCCCAGCCGCCAACTCCTGCACCGGCCATAGCGCCGAAGCTGAACATGGCGTGGAAGCGCGACATGGTTGGCCTGCCAAGCTCCTTTTCCACTTCGACGCCCTGCGCGTTCATCGAGACATCCATGCAGGCGGCAATGCCGCCGCATATGAAAAGCGCCGCAGCTAATGTCGGAGCGCTCCAAGCGAGGCCCATCAGCGCGACGGCCATGCAAAACGCAATGGAGCTGAGCGAGGTGACGCGCTTACTTCCGAAGCGGCTGATCAGCGATCCCGTTAAAGGAATGGTGCAAAGCGCTCCGAATGCCGAACTCAGCAGCGTCACGCCCAGGACAGCATTGCTCAAGTGAAGATTGCTTTTGACCGCAGGTATGCGCGACACCCACGTGCCGACTACGAGACCGTGTACAAGAAACAAGATCACGGTGCCCCACCAGGCGGTCCGCACGGATTGCAGCATCAGTTACCGAGCCAACGTGAGTAGAGCAATAGACCCTTGCGGGGGCAAGTGCTTGCGGGTATAGATGGTGATCTGCTGACCGCGCGCTTGCAGGGAGACGAGCTCGGTTAGACCGAGTGTGGCGCATTGCTCACGGGTGATGTCGGGCTCCCATTGATAGAAATGGGTCAAGACGCGGCGAGCGGGCGCAAATTGGATGACGCCATTCAGGGGCATCCAGGTTCTGGTGTAGGTGATGAGTACGGAGAAAGTCTCGGGCGGGAGTTTGCGAATGGAATCGTAGTGGAAGTCGCCGGTTTCGACTACCTGAAGTTTTCGTTTGACGAAGCCGTAGTCGGGATCGCGCAGACCGGCGGTGTAAGGCCACGCGGTGGCGATGACGCGGTTCGGAAGTACACGCTCTACCAAGTTGCCGGCGTCCTGCTGCAAACGTACAAAGTCGAGCATCGCCAAATTGTTCTCGTATGGAAACGGGTAGGGCGGGTTCCACCAGAGGTTGATCACGAGACCGGCGGCGAGCGCGGCTGTTGCGGCGATGGAAAGCTTCTTCGGTATACAAGAGAGCGCTACGGCCACCGCTATATAAAAGATGGGCAGCGTGGGAAGCAGATAGCGCTCCAACTCCGCACCGCCGAAGATGGACACCAGGACGAGATTCGCTCCCGCGACCGCTGCCGCGACTTTCCATCTTCTGCGGTGGAATGGCGGACAGACGGCGATGGTAAAGAAGAGAACCAATGAGCCGATCCAGCGAAACTCGGCTAGGAAGAGGTAGTACAAGCGGCGAATGAACGAGAACGCCATGCGCACCGGATGGATGGCATAGCCGACGTTATAGTGCGCGAAGCCGGGATCTCCCAGCCAATTGCCAGTTGCGTGATGCAGCACGATTAACCAGCCGCATAAGGCAAGGGCGGGAGCGATGAACCAGGCGGCGTGCTTCCGTTCCTTGCGCAACCACAAAACAACGAAGAAAACGAGGGGCACGACGATGCCCGTTTCTTTGATCAGCACTAGCGCGACGCTCGCGGCCGCTGCCCACTCGTATTTGCCTTTGAGAAAGAGCAGCAAAGCGAGAAGCGTGAAGACCATGGCGGGCATGTCGAGTTGCGCCATCATGCTCTGGGTGTAGAAGAGGGGCGAGAGCAGCAGGAGAAGCGGTGGCAGAAAAGCAGGCGCGCCTCGCGTGCCGGGACTCAACTCTATGGCGAGGAGAAAGGTGAGGAGAAGGCCAAAGCTCGCGATGAGCAACATGGCGATGCGCGTGAGCGGAATACTGTAGCCGAACAATTTGTAGAGCGCGGCGAGATAAGCTTCGACGCCCGGGGGATGCACGTTGGGGACGGTCGAGTGCGGCACCCACCAGCCGTGGCGCAGGATATCGAGCGCTGTCGGGACGAACTGCCCGAGTTCATCCCAGAAGAACGGCAGGCTGAGGAGTCCGAAGTGTATGGCGAACAGGGGGATGGCAAAGAGCAGCCAAAAGACCACCAGATACTCGGGCCGTTTACGAGCCGGTGGCGGCTCCAATGCGAACGGAGGCAGTTTCGGCATCGGAGGCCGGGGTTGGGTGGGCATTCCTTACTGAATGAGATCTCCCGATGCCTGGGCTTCCAAGCGGATTTCGCCGAATGCGGCTTCGTATTGCTTGAGGTTCTGAGCCAGCAAATTGGAGAGAGCCTTGGCTTGCGGAGGGCTGAGATAGATGCCCTCAAAGTTCTGAATGGTGACCGCGTCGGGACCGGTTTGATTGACGGTTCCGAACATGAGAAAGAAGTCCCAGAGGCTGACGCGCATCTGCACGCTATTGGCGTAATGCTCGCGGTAATCCGGTGTGTTCGCAAGAACAAACTTGGGCTGCGGCTGTCCTGGAGTCATGCTCTTAGTATCACTGAAGGCGGGATGCGCGAGGTTCATGCGTGGTTGGGGTGAGACATTCAAAGCCGGAGACATTGGGGAGTGATTTAGGCGGCCATTTTGCCGCTTTGGGGTGGTCCGAAGCCGTCGAATTCCTTGAGTAAGTTGATTTGGTCACGTTCGAGCTTCACTTCTGCGATGGCGTGGCGCACTTTGAACATCTGATCACTCTGATCTTGGCGCTTTTCGCGATACTGTTGTGCGGCTTCAGCACGCTTTTGCGATTCGAAGCCACGGCGCTCCCAAGCTCTGTCTTTTCTGCGCTTTGCGAGTTCAGCGGCGGCGCGTTGATAGGCCCGATCGTTGGCCGCCTGGTAGCGGAGGTACAGGTTTAGGTCCTTCAGGACGGCTATTGTCTGTTTATCGTTGGCTCTTTGATCGCCCGTGAAGGGGCGATGCTGGAAACAAGCGTCTTGAAAACGCACGGAGCGTTCCGACATCCAGGTGTGTCTGCACATCTTGGCCACCAACTCCCGTTCCACGTCATCGACGGGCTGCTCGGAAGTGAGGAAGCGTTCGAATAAGTTGTTGTAGTCTTCCTGATTTTCGGATTCCAGGACGTTGAATTTGCCACATAAGCCGTGGATGATTCGATTCTGTGACGAGCGGGCGAGGCCTGCCGCTGTTGTGGGTCCCGAACTTTTCTGCGCGTTGGCGCGATTGGCTGCGAGTTTGCGAGCTGAAATAGGCTTGCGTTTGGAAGTAGACATAAGTGTCCTCTGCTTTCGGATTGAGTATGGAACGCGAAAGAGGGCGATGGAGTGAAGTTGGGGGTGAAGTTCGAATGGGAAGTGAGGGGAAGTGATTGAGGGATTAGAGGTTATGGGAAAAGTGAGAAAGTTGGGTGGATTTGTGATCGGTTTTGGGCGTTGGGGCGTTTAGGGATAAGTGCGTGCAACTGGCGGAAGGTGTGCAAAGGTTTTAGTCGAGAAGCCGACTTGAACGAAGTGCCCTCCGCCTTCGGCTCCGGCCACGGCTTCTCGCGCGGCATGTTATCGTGCACTTGGTGATCAGCTCTTCATACGTGCCGATTCGGATCCACGGACTTTGCTTGCAAGCCGCTGACTCTAAGAACAAATCGATTTAAACTCCATAGCGCGGAATTCAGACCGCACTTCCTTCAAGTCGCCCCTATCGAAAGTGCCCTCGGATCGAACATTTGATCCATCTCGAATCGTGTTGTCCGAGGCACTCCCGATAGGACGCTAACGACATCTCGGGAGTAATGTTGCGGAATACGCCGTTTCTGTCCGGATGGCCGACCGTACTGGAACAAACACAAAAGTAAACCCTGCGCCGTCAGGGGAGATGAGCCGAGCAAATGTCAGCAGCGCGCGTGAGAAGTAGGCCGCTCGCGCGGCGGACGCGAGTGGTGGTTTGAAGCAGGTGTGGTGGTGTTGTCGTAGTGTCGGTGGTCACAGAAAGGAGTTCTGTGACCCCACTACGTCGCCGGATGCGGCAGTGTCAACTATTTTGTGTAAACGTGCGGTTTGGGGGTGTCGGGTTCTGAGTCTTGTTCCCGCCGGAGCCGCCCGTCGCAGGATAGGTTTGGCGGAACGGCGCGGAGCGGTCAAGGGCGCGCCTGGTTTATGGCGCGGCGCAGCGAACCCTTGACAGCGAGCACGGTTCTGCTTGCGAGGCCACCTCGACGGGCGGGTTGGCGGGAGCGAGAGGTTCCTGCTGGTGAGTTCAGAGCAGATCTAGGCGCGTTCAAGGGCCGGCATGCGCTCGGGCCATAAGATCTGAAAGCGGTTCAACGCCTCGCGCCAGCCCTGTACCGATGTCCACTTGTTGGAGTGATTGCGCAGCGCCAGATACAGCAATCGCATGGCCGCCTCTTCGTTCGGAAACGAGCCCCGCGTCTTGATGATTTTGCGCAAGCTCATGTGCAACGATTCCACCGCGTTGGTGGTATAAATCACCCTGCGGATGTCACTCGGAAATGCGAAGAACGGCGTGACATGTTCCCAGTTGCGGCGCCACACTTGACTGATGGTGGGATGCGTGGCGTCCCACTTTGTGGCGAACTCCTCGAGCCGTCGCCACGCTTCTTCGTCCGTTGGCGCAGCATAGATGGGCCGTAAATCCAAAGCTACGGCTTTGCGTTGTTTCCAGGAAACATAGTTCAGGCTCTGGCGTACCAAATGCACGATGCATAACTGCACCTGCGCTTGCGGATACACGGCTTCAATAGCGGCCGGAAATCCTTTCAGACCATCGACGCAGGCGATGAAGATATCTTGCACGCCGCGGTTGCGCAACTCGGTCAGCACTTGTAACCAAAACTTGGCGCCTTCATGGCCTGCAGTCCACATTCCGAGTACAGCCTTGTAGCCGTCCAGGTTTATACCGATAGCCACGTGCACGGCCCGGTTTTGCACCTGCCCGTTGTCACGCATGCGCACATACAGCGCATCCAGATACACGATCGGGTAAATCGGTTCTAACGGCCGGTTCTGCCACTCGCGAACTTCCTCCTGCACCGCTTCGGTGATGTTCGAGATCAGCATCGGACTGACCTCGAACCCATAAATCTCCTGCAAGTGTGCCTGAATCTCGCGCGTGGTCATCCCGCGCGCATACAGCGACAGGATCTTGTCGTCGAACCCCGCAAAGCGTGTCTGGCCTTTGGCGATAATCTTGGGATCGAAGCTCGCATCCCGATCGCGCGGCGTTTCCAGGTCGAGCTCGCCGAAATCGCCTTTCAGCTTCTTCTGGCTCTTGCCGTTACGCGAGTTGCCGCTCTTGTACCCGACCGGATCGTGCTTCTCGTATCCCAGGTGCTCGGTCATCTCGGCCTGCAGCGCCCGTTCCAGCACCGCCTTGGTCAACTGCTTCAGCAACCCGTTCTCGCCGATGATGTCTTCCGGCTTTTTGTAATCTCCGAGCAACTGGTCTATCAGCTTGGGATCAATCGGCACTGTGCTCCCTCCCTGCTCGCGTAGCGAGCAGCCTTACACAGTTCCTTTTACACCCTCCCGGATGCTGGCCGACTTCTCGTCAGAATGGCCTGATTCGCTATACGCTACGTGTATGAACGCGACGTACCTGCACGTCTTGATCCTTCTCATGCCTACCCTTGCCGCCTCACAGGCAAACAAAGTTGCAGCCGCAATCGACGGTATTGCCAATGAGGCGCTCGATCAAGGCCCGATTGCGGGAATATCCATATGCGTCACACGCGGCCAGCGAACCGTCCTGCTCAAGGGATACGGCAGCTCCAACCTCGAACTCGGAACCGTGACGACCCCCAAAACCCTCTACCATATTGATTCCATCTCCAAAAACCTCACTTCTGCCGCGGTGGTTCAACTGGCAGAACAGCACAAGCTCAACCTTGACGATCGGGTTGAACAGTACGTGCCTGAGATCCACGACATCGCTCCGGCCGCTACGATTCGCAGTCTGATGAACCACACCTCTGGCATCCCCGACTATACGGCTCTCGGCCCAAAATCGCAGAACATCGAAGCCCTCAACTTCACACACCAGGACTTCCTGGTGACGATTCGCGGAGAAAAGCCACTGTTCCCACCCGAACAGCTGTGGCGGTACAACAACTCTGGTTACTATCTGCTCGGAATGATCATTGAGAAAGTCGCGGGCGAAGCTTATGCCGAATACATGCTGAACCACATCTTCAAGCCTCTGGGTATGGAGTCCACGCGTTATTGTGACTCTCGCTCGATCGTCAAAAACCGAGCTTCAGGCTACGTCCTTTCGAAAGGACACTTGGTCAACGCCGACCCTATGACCTGGAACACTCCGTTTTCTGGAGGCGGCCTTTGCTCCACGGTCTCCGATCTCATTGCCTGGCAGCGTGCTCTGAACGAAGGTCGCGTTATCAGTGCGGCCGGGCTCGCGCTCATGCGCGCTCCCACAGTGTTAAGCGATGGTAGTCAAGTCGACTATGGACTGGGGACTCGCCGGGGAGAATTGCAGGGGCATCGCATTTTCGGACACACGGGGAACGGCGGCGGCTTCAACAACGTGCTTGAGTATTACCCCGACGACGATCTCACCATAGTCGTTCTCACCAATTCTGACAGTGCCGTAACCGCCCTCAACATTGCCGGCCGCGTTGCACGCACTGTACTTACCATCGCAGCCACGCCGACCTCCGAACATTCGCTGTCAGAAGCAGATATTCAGAGATTCAGCGGTAAGTTCGTATCTGACGATGGTCCCGCCATTTTATTTGGAGATCAAGGCCGCATCCGTGTCAAATTCACCGAGAACGGACCGTCACTTCCGCTTGTATATCTGGGAGATGGTGCCTTCCTCGCAGGTCCCAACACTGTCTCCAAATCGTACATGAAAAATGGTCGCGCGCAAGGCGCCGCCATCTACACTGACGGCTTGTTCATGAATGCCACCTGGCGTGTTCCAGAACACTAAGGATTGTCGTACTTTCCCGGATAACGCCAGGATCACGCGCCGATGCTGGCCGACTTCTCGTCAGAATGGCCTGATTCGCTATACGCTACGTGTATGAACGCGACGTACCTGCACGTCTTGATCCTTCTCATGCCTACCCTTGCCGCCTCACAGGCAAACAAAGTTGCAGCCGCAATCGACGGTATTGCCAATGAGGCGCTCGATCAAGGCCCGATTGCGGGAATATCCATATGCGTCACACGCGGCCAGCGAACCGTCCTGCTCAAGGGATACGGCAGCTCCAACCTCGAACTCGGAACCGTGACGACCCCCAAAACCCTCTACCATATTGATTCCATCTCCAAAAACCTCACTTCTGCCGCGGTGGTTCAACTGGCAGAACAGCACAAGCTCAACCTTGACGATCGGGTTGAACAGTACGTGCCTGAGATCCACGACATCGCTCCGGCCGCTACGATTCGCAGTCTGATGAACCACACCTCTGGCATCCCCGACTATACGGCTCTCGGCCCAAAATCGCAGAACATCGAAGCCCTCAACTTCACACACCAGGACTTCCTGGTGACGATTCGCGGAGAAAAGCCACTGTTCCCACCCGAACAGCTGTGGCGGTACAACAACTCTGGTTACTATCTGCTCGGAATGATCATTGAGAAAGTCGCGGGCGAAGCTTATGCCGAATACATGCTGAACCACATCTTCAAGCCTCTGGGTATGGAGTCCACGCGTTATTGTGACTCTCGCTCGATCGTCAAAAACCGAGCTTCAGGCTACGTCCTTTCGAAAGGACACTTGGTCAACGCCGACCCTATGACCTGGAACACTCCGTTTTCTGGAGGCGGCCTTTGCTCCACGGTCTCCGATCTCATTGCCTGGCAGCGTGCTCTGAACGAAGGTCGCGTTATCAGTGCGGCCGGGCTCGCGCTCATGCGCGCTCCCACAGTGTTAAGCGATGGTAGTCAAGTCGACTATGGACTGGGGACTCGCCGGGGAGAATTGCAGGGGCATCGCATTTTCGGACACACGGGGAACGGCGGCGGCTTCAACAACGTGCTTGAGTATTACCCCGACGACGATCTCACCATAGTCGTTCTCACCAATTCTGACAGTGCCGTAACCGCCCTCAACATTGCCGGCCGCGTTGCACGCACTGTACTTACCATCGCAGCCACGCCGACCTCCGAACATTCGCTGTCAGAAGCAGATATTCAGAGATTCAGCGGTAAGTTCGTATCTGACGATGGTCCCGCCATTTTATTTGGAGATCAAGGCCGCATCCGTGTCAAATTCACCGAGAACGGACCGTCACTTCCGCTTGTATATCTGGGAGATGGTGCCTTCCTCGCAGGTCCCAACACTGTCTCCAAATCGTACATGAAAAATGGTCGCGCGCAAGGCGCCGCCATCTACACTGACGGCTTGTTCATGAATGCCACCTGGCGTGTTCCAGAACACTAAGGATTGTCGTACTTTCCCGGATAACGCCAGGATCAC
>CAVWVR010000011.1:0-114682 GCA_963758445.1 Terriglobia bacterium | reverse complement strand
GACAGAAAACAGAGGTGGCTGATAAAGTCTGGCCACCACACTAAAGGAGGCGTTTGATGAACATCCTGCTAACTGAGAGGTTTGATCGGTGTTATCTCTTGCGGTCTGGCACCTTCTTGGCTGTAGTACTCACTACACTACTATCGGGCTCTGTAAGGGCTGCCCAGAGCACCGCTGTTGAAGGGCCGCAATCACCGGGGCGAGTTCGCCAGGCGGTCGAGTCTGCAAAGGCGAAATCAGTAAAAGATATTTCTTTGGTTCCAACGACTGGGCTGCGAACGGGCGTTGATGATCTCGACTCAGCGGTTGACACTAGTTCTATTCTTATTGTCCAACCTATAAAGAAGGTAGTGTCGACTGACTTCCCAGACCACATCATGACTTGGTACAAGCTAAAACTTTTGGCGGTTCTTGTGAAGCAAAAGGTGCTCGGCGACGAGGTTATTGATCCCCCCAGCGCCCTACTACCGCTTCAGTCCGACGAGCTTCTTCTGCTCACGCCCGGCGGTGTTGCGTCGATAGATGGCGTTACTGTTCACGAACATTACGTTGTCAGCGCACAACTCGGGTTGAATAAACCCTATCTCATGTTTCTGGACCTGAAGGAGAAGGGTCACGTAGCAACGTTGGTTGCGGGACATGAGGGTGTTTACGCGGTTGACTCGGATGATACGTTAAGGGCCTTGGCACCTTCCGACCGTGGATTGGCGAAGGATTTGAATGATCGCTTCGCAAATAGTTTAGCCTTCGTGCGCTCCTATGTAAAGGATTTAGCTCGATGATAACCAAGCTGTGGCTCTGTATCGCTTGTGTAATTTCATCTGCAGTATTGATCCAACCGTTGCGGGCTCAATGTTCCGGTGTCAGCTGTCCGATTTGTGACAACAACCTACCGCCCGCTCCAGGACACGGAAAGCAAGGCAACTTAACCATACTGAATGTTTGCGTCGATACGTCTTGGAGCCAAACGGCGTCGCCAGTAATGCAGCAAGCCGTTGTAGATGCTGCATCACTTTGGAATGCCAACACGAATGCGTGCAACTTAGCAGGCGGTTACAAGATTACTCCTAATCAAAACTGCGCGGTCGCCGACATAATCATACATAGCGGAACTACTTCGCTAGGCACTTGCGGCGAGAATGCGCTAAATAGCATATCGGGAAAAACTTCTCGATCTGGGCCCGATACCATTACACTTCTACCGAAAGTTGCTAACGATGAAGGATCGGCTTCGCGAATTTTGTCGCACGAAATCGGACACAGTCTTGGGCTTGAACATCCAAAGACCTCTCCTTGTACTTCCGATGCTACTGTGATGAACATGGTCGCGCCGCTTGGGACCTGCTTTGCTTCAAACACACCGGTATATCCTGCCGATGTTGCCCAATCCTATAAAAGCACTAACCAACCGTCCCAGTGCACGCAAAACCTTTACAGCACGGAATCGATTACTGCGCCCACTCCTTGCCCAACTGGTCCTAGCTGTGGCGCCTATCTAAATCTTGACTGGTGCAGCTACCCTAACACAGGCTGTCCAAATCTCAACGAGCAATATACGGCTGGTTCACAAGGCCAGGACTGCTGTGCGGAAAAATCGCCTATTGTTGTCGACATAGACGGAAATGGCTTTGATCTGACAAGCGCCGCGAATGGCGTGTTGTTTGACTTTTATGGTAACGGTAAAAAGGTTCAACTTTCTTGGACAAGTGCAGGCTCGGATGATGCATGGCTCGTCTTGGACAGAAATGGGAACGGCGTAATAGACAATGGGACGGAGTTATTCGGAAACGCAACACCACAGCCGCCGTCATTGGAGCCAAATGGATTTCTGGCGCTGGCGGAATTCGATAAACCAGAAAATGGCGGCAACGGAGATGGTCTTATAGATGAGCACGATGAGATTTATACAAAGTTGCGACTGTGGCAGGATCGGAATCACAACGGAATCTCTGAACCTGGAGAACTGCACACGCTAGTTGAGCTTGGCGTGAAGTTCATAAGCCTACAATTTACAACGTCAAGGTGGGTCGACATGTATGGGAACCAATTTCACTACAAAGCGAGGATCGCTGACAACACCAAGCAAGCGCGTTGGACCTATGATGTGTTTCTCGAACAGGATAGTGGAACCAGACCATAATGAGGGCTACTCGTTTATATTTGATCGGCTTCGTCTTCATTAGCACGAATGGCTTCATTGCAAGCCTTGCAGCCGCCGATTCCTGTGCTCCCTTAAGCGCAGTGAAGCTGGAGCATTTGTCGAAATATGTTCAGCAGAAATTTAAGATATCGACCAGCCTCCAGGTGAAACCGGAAGATATCTCGACGGTACAGAACACATGTTTTCGACGACTGCGATTTACTCCAATTGCTGATCGAAGCAGCGGTTCTGGCATTACTTTGTATTTATCACCGGATGAGCAATTTCTATCGAAGGAACTATTCAATTCTGAAGTCGATCCGATCCTGGAGGACCAGGCAAAAGAACAGGATTTAAGAAGGAGTCTTATCGGGATTCATTCGCCAGTTCTGGGTCCCGCCGGTGCTGCAACAACAATTACAATTTTTTCGGATTTTCAGTGTCCCTTTTGTCGTCTGGAGGCGAAAGTACTTCGTACCGAACTGTTACCAGCAGAGCCCAATGTGCGGATTGTATTTAGATTCTTGCCGCTTCCAATGCATGATTGGGGACGGCAGGCCGCCGAAGCTGCAGCTTGCGCAAGCTACCAGGGCAGTGATGCATTTTGGAACGTTCACGATTTTTTGTTTGATCGACAACTGTTTTTGCGCGAAAGCACGATCGTTTCTGAAGTAGAGTCCTATGCAGAATCACTCGCGGCTTTTGATAATCGGAAGTTCGCCGAGTGTCTTGAAAGGCACCTTTCGGCTGGAGACATCGAAGTTGACCTTGCCGCTGCTCGGCATATCAATGTAGACTCTACGCCTACTCTTTTTGTTAACGGTGTTCGAGTGTCTGGAGTAGCGTCTGTCGAGCAGCTCCGGACATTAATCCGTCAATCGGTGGTCGCCGCCAGACCTTCCGATGTAACCGTCGATGCCGCATCCCGATAGAACGTTAGCCGAGCGTATCCACGAATTGCAT
Source organism: Terriglobia bacterium (assembly GCA_963758445.1). Lineage (GTDB taxonomy): Bacteria > Acidobacteriota > Terriglobia > Bryobacterales > Bryobacteraceae > Bog-105. The sequence goes on along the minus strand of CAVWVR010000011.1, from coordinate 111,579 downwards.
CCGAAGTGGCCGACTCGTACGTTATTTGAGGAAGGCACGCTTACGATGGCGATGCGTGAGCTGATCAATGGCGCGTACCAGCTTGCGGACGCATGCGGTACAAAGCCAGAAAAGGGCAGGAGAAATTAGCAGCCGTATGTTAAGCGTAGAGCTTGCTGCACCGCTTGCCATCGGCAATGAATTGATTCTCGATGCGTTAAGTCGCCCCCTAGAGACTTCAACTGCCCAGTGATTGCAGACAAACGGACCGGCGGACCCACGGAAGATCAACCGAGAGCAGCTAACGCTTGTTCTAACGCCGTATCACCTTTGGGGTTGCTTATAGCAGAATGATCGCTTATGTCCGGTTTGACACCGGCTCCTTCGAAGCGTTTACCTTCCCAAGTGATGTACTGCGCCCTAGGCATGATGAGCATATAACCATGCCCCACTTTTGTGCCCGTTCCGGGAATCAGGCGGCCGGCGGTTTCGGTTCCGACAATAGTACCCAACTTATTCTCAGAAGCGAACGCCGCGACCATTTCGCCGGCGCTTGCAGTGTGCTCATTGACCAGAATCGCGACACGCCCGTGCCAGTTCTGACGTTCTAATCCCTCCGATACCAAAACGACAGAAGGATCGCGACCGCCGAAGCGCAGCGCCAGCGAAGCGACGCCGAGCGCGTTCGGCAGATGGGTGGGCAGCCGGTCCAGCCTCGGTAGCTTCTCCTTCTCGTAACCTGACTGCGCGCGTTTCCGGGAAAGCGTATATCCAATCGGAATTCTGTCCGGCGTCAGGTGGCTCATCAGCCGGAGTACACCAAGGCCACCGCCCAGGTGCCCGCGCAAATCGAGGATCAACCGATCACAGGAGCTCAACTCGGCCACTGCTGCATCGATCCGGCGTGCCACGTCCAACCCGAGCAGGCCAGGAAGAATGCTGACTTTCAAATAGCCGGTGTTGCGATCGAGGATTGAGGACACGACAGGCTCGGGCTCGGAGTACGGCTGCTTCTTGTAACGCGGCTTTGGCACCTTGACGTTCAGCGCCCGTCTTTCGCCGTCGCGGCCGACTTCGAGAGTGAACTCTGCACCCATAGCAAACATCGGCTGCTCGGGCGGAACAAGCGGTTTATCTTCGACGGCGAACAAAGCGTCGCCAGTCTTCAATCCGGCGAGTGCGGCAGGACCGCCCGGATGAACGTCGGTTGCGACCCAGTGCGATCCGTTTTCGTCAACTCTGCGGCTGAAGGTTGCACCGACAGCTAAACGAGCAGGCACGCGCCGAACCGATTGATGAAACACGCCCGTGTGGCTCGTCCCCAGCCGTCGCACCAACCCGTGCAGCGCCAACTCAAAAGATATTGAAATCGGCAGCTTCAAAAATCGCTGCATCTTCCAGATACGAAGTTGCTCCAGCCCAATCGTGAAACTGCCTGGAACTATCATGCGGCGGAATGAACGCCTTCATCGCGGCCAGCCGCTCCGGATCGCGAAAGGGCAGTGAACGTAGCAGGAGCGCGTTCACAACGCTGAATACACCGATATTGGCCCCAATGCCGATGGCGAGCGCCGCGATGGCAAACGCGGTCTGCAGCGGGCGGTTGGCCCAAAGGCGCAGCGTGTGACGGGCGTCCTGCACGATCTCGCTGAATAGCTCGGCGATCATGCTATGTAGAATACTACCTCTTGGACTACGGCTTCAGCGCCCCATTCTTCGCTAGTTCTACTTCAGAACCAATGAATCCCCACGCGTTCCACGCGCTACCTGTAACAACCGGCTCGAACAATTCGCGTGCACGGCGGGGATCGTTGTTGTATAAGTGCCAATTTCCCAAACCGTAGCTAACCGTATCGAAAGACAACTCGGCTTCAATGTCGTTGGGCGTCGTCGGCTTCGGCGGCTTGATTTGGTCTTCAGGCATTGCGCCTTGGTAGAAACGCAACAGTTTCAGGTAGAAAAGAAGATGCGGCTCTTTGTTTGTGACATCGGGCGTGATGCGCGCCAAGACGCGGGCAGCCTCATCCTTCTTTCCCGCGCGTCGCAACGAGACGTACAGCCAATTGGAACAATCAATCACGCTGTCGTTGTTTTGTGCCAGGTTCAGCCCGCGTTGAAACGAATCCGCGGCCTCGGAGAACTGGCGCAGAAAATAGTGGGCCAGACCCAGATGATAGTACTCGTCGAGCTGCTTGGGATTGATCGCAACAGCGTGTTCCAAGTCCGCTCGCGCTTGCTCGAACTCTCGTAGACCGAGTTCGCGGTGACCGCGTTCCAGCAGCAGATCTGCATTATCCGGCGCGAAAGTCAGCCCTGACGTACAAGTAGCGACGGCCTCCTTATATTGGCGCCGCCCAGCCTGCGCATGCGAGAGCGCAAGCACCAGCGTGACATTCTTCGGGTCGGCCATCTTCTGCTGCGCGGCGGCTATAGACCCGTCATCGGGCAGCGCGTATAACTTGCGGCCCAGAAGAGAAGTAACTTCGAATGGCCCACCAGTCTCAGTAACTTGATTCTGAGCGACGGCCAGCAGACAACAACCCAGAACTGCTCCGAAAAGACAACCGATCGCCTTGCGGGAGTAACTCATAAGTATTCGTAGTGTACCTGCTGAGTTACAGCTCCGCCAGAACACGATGCACCATATGCACCGCAATGGCGCCCTCGCCTACCGCGGACGCGACCCGCTTCACATTGCCGGCCCTTGCATCACCCACCGCAAAAACTCCGGGAACGCTGGTTTCCAGCATCTGCGGAACGCGGGGCAGGGGATAGCGGAACCTTCCGTCCGGTGCCGCGTCCAAATCGCGTCCGGTCATAATGAACCCCTTCTCGTCCATGACAACAGTGCCACGCAGCCAATCGGTACGCGGAGAGGCGCCCGTCATAATGAACAGGTGCGGAACGACAACCGTAGAAACTTCGCCCGTCTTCTTGTCCTGCCACGTTACTCGCTCCAGGCAATCGTCGCCGTCTAGCCCGATAATCTCGGTGTTGTAATGCAGTTGAATGCGAGGATTCTCCGTCAGGCGCTGAATAAGGTAGCGCGACATGGTGCTTCTTAGCTCGCTCGAACGCACCAGCATGTGGACTGTTGAAGCAGTCTGCGACAGAAATACTGCCGCTTGTCCAGCCGAGTTGCCGCCTCCCACCACGGCCACCTCTACCCCGCCACAGAGCTGCGCCTCTATATAGGTTGCGCCGTAGTAGATGCCTTTACCTTCGAACCGCGGCAAACTCTCCAACGGAGGCTTGTTGTATTGCGCGCCCGTCGCAATGACAATCGACCGGGATAGCAATGTGTCGCCGCTGTCGAGCGACAGTTCGAACGGATGCCGCTCGCAGTTAAGCTGCAGAACCGTGCGTGCGATCATCATATGCGCGCCGAATTTCTGCGCTTGCGTTGTCGCGCGCGCCGCGAGTTCGTTCCCCGAAATTCCCGTTGGGAAGCCGAGGTAGTTCTCAATCTTCGAACTTGACCCTGCCTGCCCGCCGGGAGCGTGAGTCTCCACCAGCAGCACGTCCAAACCCTCCGAAGCCGCATATACGGCGGCAGCCAGCCCGGCTGGACCTGCGCCCACAATAATAAGGTCGCGCGCATGACCGCTGTCGATGCTGCTATTCAGCCCCAGACAAGCAGCGAGTTGCTGTATGGAGGGACGCTTCAGAACGTTCTTGGCATTGCAAACGACAACCGGTATTTCCGACTGCTTCACATTAAAGCGGTCGAGCAGTTCCTGCGAATGAAGATCCGTGTCGAGGTCGACGTAAGTATAAGGATGTCCATTCCGGGTCAAGAACTCGCGCAGCTCGAGCGTCGCCGCGGAGTGCCGCGAACCAAGCAGAACCACGTTTCCATAACCGTGCCGGATCAGTTCGAGTCGGCGCAGAATGAAAGCCCGCAGCAGTATCTCGCTCAACTCCGCATCCCGCGCCAAGATGGTGCGCAACGCGTCCGGCTCCACTTCGATGAACTCGCCTGGCTCGACAACGCGTCCGGTGACAAGACAGCGCTGGCCGGAGATCATCGTCATTTCACCCGTGAACTGGCCGGGCTGATCGTGGCGAGCGATGATGCGTTCGCCTCCAATATCGGGCTGCGCGATTTCCATGCTTCCCGACAGCACGATGAAGAAAGGCACGCCGATATCATTCGGCCGAAAAAGTATTTCGTCTTTTGAGACACTGCGAACGCGTCCCACACAACGAACACGCTCTATCTGAGCGGGGCTCAGGACGGGGAATGCCTGCGTGCTCGGATCGAGAACGCTGGTTACAAGAGGAACACCCATGATGTCTTATTGTGACGTGAGTTGTTGTGGGCAGCCTGAATGATTCAATGACATTGAAGATCGAGATCTTGAAGCAGCCGGACGGCACAGGCGTTTTGCGTTGTACGCGCCAGGACGGGAGCGTCACGTGGCAGAAACAGAAGAAGCATGCGGCCCATTTCGCGCTGCATGACCTCACGCACTATGCCGTGGAGACGAGCCTCGGGTGCAGGGAAGCGTTCTTCGGTTTGATTGCGGCCGGTTGGGAGATAGAGGAAACAACGGGCAATGGCGCACGTGGGGCGCTGCCGGAAGAAGCGACACAGGTAGAACTGATCGTCGGTCTGTTCGATGCCGAGCGGGCTTCTGGCTTGCTTTGGAGTTGTGACGACATTCGAGAGCACGCGCCCAGGGTGCTCAGTGATCAGGACATTCAGCGTATTCGGAGTATCCGGAGCGCGCTCTTCCGCCAGTGGGCGCAGATATCACCGGGCGGCGCCCTGCAGCTAACGTTCAACCTTGCCGAGGTAACAACTGCCGCGCCTGATCCTGACCTGCTACCATGATCGGCTTCAGGAGGTTTCTGATGACCCGGTTTTTGGTGTGTCTGGTCGCGTGCGGTTGCCTCATGCAGGCAGCGGAAAAGAAGCCGCTGGATACGTCGAGTATTTTCGAATGGCGCGTTCCCTCCAGCCCGCAAATCAGTCCCGACGGGCGGTTTGTCATTTGGGCAATGGAATTTCCGGATGCCGTGAACGATGCCTTCTACAGCAACTTGTGGATGACAACGACGGACAGCAACGATACACGGCCGCTTACCGAGGGCAACTATCGGGACACGTCGCCAAGGATCTCGCCCGACGGCAAGCGGCTGGCCTACATTTCGAATCGTTCCGGCAAGGCGCAGATCTATGTGCGCTGGTTAGATACCGCGCAGGAGGCGATGATCACGAACGGCGAGCAGGCGCCCTCGAACATTGTTTGGTCGCCTGACGGCAAGTCGATCGCGTATACATCCCGCGTGCCTGCCAAACCGGACTGGACAGTTCACATGCCCGAGAAGCCCGCCGGTGCGAAATGGGCGGACCCGCCCGTCTACATTACTCGGCTGCGCTGGTCTGCCGATGGCGCCGGTCTGGTTCAGCCAGGCTTTACGCAAATCTTTGTCGTTCCCGCTATTGGCGGCGTGCCGCGTCAAATCACGACGGAAGATGTCAATCACCAGGGCGAGCCGGCGTGGACTCCGGACGGCCAAGAATTGCTTTATAGCGCCACCGTCGGACCGGACGCGGATTATTCGCTCGAAGGCGGCGATATCTATGCTGTCCCGCTCGATGGCGGCGCGGCCAAGCAGTTGACGACGCGCAAGGGGCCGGATCAGTCGCCAATTGTGTCGCCCGATGGGAAGCACATCGCCTATTTGGGTTTTGATTTCCACCTGCAGAGTTATAGCGTCACGCATTTGTATGTCATGGATCGCGACGGCTCGAATTCTAAGCGCCTGGCGGCGGATATGGACCGCGATGTGAGAGCGCCGCGTTGGTCGCGCGACGGCAAAGGCCTGTATGTGGTTGTCGAAGACAAGGGCACGTCACATGTTTTCTACATGGGCCTCGATGGTTCGAAGCGCCCCATAACCAGTGGATCTGTTCGATACGCAACCAGCTATGCATCCGGAGATAGTTTTTCGATTTCTGAAAACGGACGTATCGCGATTGTGAGATCGAGTCCGGCCGAACCGCCGGATATAGTTACATTCCCTTTGAAAACGCCCACAGAAGTGACGCGGCTATCGCAGTCGAACGATAGTCTGCTGGCGAGCCACGAACTTGGCTCAGTCGAAGAGATCTCCTACGATTCGTTCGATGGCCGGCCGATTCAGGGCTGGATCGTCAAGCCGCCGCACTTCGATGCCTCGAAGAAGTATCCATTGTTACTCGAGATACATGGTGGTCCGCACGCCATGTATGGCGTCGAATTTCAGGAGGAGTTCCAGATTTATGCCGGTCATGGATTTGTCGTGCTGTACGTAAACCCGAGAGGCTCGACGGGATACGGTGAGGAGTTCGGCGAGATGATCCACACGAAGTACCCCGGAGACGATTTCAAGGACTTGATGACAGGTGTCGATGCGGTAATTGCGAAAGGTTATATAGATCCAAAGCGGCTGGCAGTTACTGGCGGAAGCGGCGGCGGCTTACTGACTGCTTGGGTTATTGGCCACACCGACCGGTTTGCGGCGGCGGTATCTCAGTACCCGGTTACAAACTGGTTTACGCAGGTAGGCACGGCGGACGGCGGCTACTCGCATGCGGCGAACTGGATGAAATCGATGCCGTGGGAGAATCCGCAACAATATATTCAGCACTCACCGGTGTTTTTCGCTCAGAATTTTTCCACTCCGACAATGATTATCACTGGACAAGCCGACCATCGCACGCCGATTGCGCAAAGTGAAGAACTTTATTTTGCTCTGAAGGCGCGTAAAGTACCCGCGGTACTGGTGGAGATCCCCGATGAGCCGCACGGCATCCGCGGCGCGCACCCTAGCCATCGCGTGGCTAAGAACGAAAATCTTCTCGCTTGGATCGAGAAGTACACGCACTCGCCGGCCAGTGGCACTAACGCGAGTGTCAACTGACCGGGACATGACTCGAAAGCGCGGAAGCGTATGAACCTACTGGGCTATGCCCGGCGAATCTTGGCTTACTTGCTGATGCTTGCTGTGGTTGCAACCTGCCAGGAGTTGCTGGTTGACCGGGGACCTTTTCACTCCGACTCGGCTAAAGACACAAAGTTCATTGCCCTACACGATAAGGAGCACGCTTACTTCACAGACACATTCAGGGTAGGGAAGGCGGGCGAAGTCTGGTTCATCGATCGTCTGCGTGTTTGGGGATCGGTTGACCCTCCCCCACAGGACAGTGCTTTCGGAAACGCGTTTGAAACGTTCGCGTTGTTCGGCGGCCTGGCGCCTCCGGATCCCGCGAAGGCTGGTGGCGAATGCGCTTGTCACGGCCCGACTCGTCTGAAAGCCGTGACGTTTGATCCATCCGGACGCCAGGTTTCCGGAGCCGATGTCGTCATAACTAAACTATCTACACTCTGGCAAGCTGATTTTGACAATCTGCGCTGGTCTGTGCCAGGCGGAGCTGACCTGCAGGTTGGCGTAGAGGCCATCGGCAGGGCTATTCCAGGGGGTAAATCAAAGTTCGTCTGGAGCAGCTACGCAGCGGACACCGAACCAAGACGTGCACTGGCCGTTTACTCTGAAGAAGGCAGCGCATTGGAGCCTGACAAGGACGGTCCCGCGGGTCGCGTTTACCTCCAGGTCTGGGGTCATCTGTCTACGCCTGCTCCCGTCAACTGACGCGCCCCTCTAAGTACCGGCTTAGTGCCGTACCGGGGAGTCCGGGTAAGCTATTGTCCTGCAAAGACTTATCACGCTATCCTCCAATTGCGGTTCTTAACGCAAACAACATCGGAGGGTGTTTGTGACTACAACAAATAAATCAGAAGTAAATGCCAGGCTCACGATTTTAGAGTCTGCACGAAGCGGCTATACCGGCGGTCGTGTACCTCGGTTTTCCATCATTGCCGGCGCGTTAGCGCTGGTCCTGGGTTACGGTGCGGCGCCATCTTTTGCGACCTCGTTGACGGAAAGTAGTGTGCTGTCAAACTACTCAGTCGTCTCCGTCGGGCCAAACGCATCGATCACGATCAACAGCGGTCCTACTGGGGGCAACGTTCTCCTGGGGGACGGCACAACGACGAGTTCCTCTGGCGGCGGCAATGGGTCAATCGGGGGAACTGTTTATCTAAGCGGCGTCGTAAACGGGGATGACCTGCTGCACATCCAGACGACGCCTAACGAACTAATATTGCCGTCGACCGTAGCCACACAGGCTTTCAACGCTGCTAATGCGCTGTCCAGCACTGCGGCTGGTCTTGCAGCGACTCAGAACTTTACAAACATCAATGGAACGCAACTCATCCTCGGCAATGGTGGGCTAAATGTAATCGACGTAGCCTCGCTTCATAATCCTTTACTGACCATCAAAGGAAACGCGAGTGATGTCTTCGTGTTCAATATCGCAGGCACTTTTCAGACCAACCAAGTCATGACCCTGCAAGGCGTCACCGCTTCGCAGATCTTGTGGAATTTCACGACTCCGGAGGTCGGCACGAATGTGTTTCAGACATCTGGCGGCGACACTTTATACGGCACTTTTCTGGACACTAACGGCGGTGACTTCCAGTTCTCCAACCTAAATCTGACCGGCCAGTTGATCAACACTGACGGACATATGCAGATCGTCTCCGGGTCCGGTGTCCCGAACCCGGCGCCGTTCACCCCCACACCTGAGCCCGCTACATTCGCACTGCTCGGGTCTGGTCTAGTAGCGTTCTTTGTCGTAGCTCGCCGATCCCGTTTGAAAGCGGCGAAGGTGATGGTCCAGTAAGGGCGAGTTTCTTTCATCGTCGATACACAGGACGGGGCGCCGAGCCAAGCAGGCTCGGCGCCTCAAACTTTTTACCCCACAACTCCAAACACCCGGCCGCAGCACGTAAGCTGAAGCGGAATGCTCGCACGCTTAGCGCTTAGTTCCCGGGCTAAACTCATATACTTGTGTTTAACATTCAAAACGCTCTGAGGGCGCCTTGGAGCATACACACCATGGAAGCCGGCCGAGTTGAAGACAGAGCGAGCATAGCGCGCGGAACCACCATTCCCGCATCTTTGGAAAAGGCGCTTTTAAGAGGTCTTGCCGCCGGCAGCGCTTTTGAATTGCAAATGCCGGGGGAGCCAACCTGGCGCATGGGGGACGGCGCGGTGAAGTTCCGAGTGACGGCGAAGAGTGCCGTTGCGGAGTCCGCCATCAAGTCGCTCGACGAAATCCGGATCCCGGAAGCTTACCTCGCCGCGGCCTTGCGGCACTGGTTTGCGGCGCTGCATACGTCGGCGACGCAGATGCTGGTTTGGGGTTACTTCATAAGCACGGTTGTGCTGTATCACGGCACTTTCACGGTGAACTCGCTGGCGCATGTGATCGGGCGGCAACGGTTCGCGACCAAGGACGACAGCAAGAACAGTCTTCTGATCGCGGTGATCACTCTGGGCGAGGGCTGGCACAACAATCACCACTTCGTCCCATCATCTGAACGGCAGGGCTTTTATTGGTGGGAACTGGACATCACTTCATTACGTAATGAAAGTGCTGTCCTGGTTCGGCGTGGTATGGGAATTAAAAAAGCCCCCGAGCATGTTTTGGCGAGAGTCCGTTAAGCGGTTGCCTTCTCGCGAACCTGGCTGTGAGCGTACTGCTCTAACTTGCGGGCGTCGGCGTAGAACTTGCGGATACCGTCCGCCAGCTTGTCGGTTGCCATCGCATCTTCGTTGTGCATCCAGCGGAAGGTCTTCTCGTCCAGATGAATCTTCTCATCCTTGCTGGACTTCGCCTTATCGGGTGTGAGTTGTGGAGTCAGTTCGCCATCCGTCTGCTGCATCTTCTCAATCAGGTCGGGGCTGATGGTTAGCAGGTCGCAGCCGGCGAGGCGTTCAATCTGTTCCACTTTGCGGAAGCTGGCGCCCATGACCACTGTCTTGTACCCATACTTCTTGAAATAGTTGTAGATGCGCGTGACGGAAGCGACGCCGGGATCCTGATCGATGGCGATGTCTTTACCGCCGTTCTCTTTTTTGTAGTAATCGTAGATGCGGCCTACAAAGGGGGAGATCAGAGTGACTTTGGCCTCGGCGCAGGCAACTGCCTGAGCGAAGCTGAAGAGCAGCGTCAAATTGCAGTGAATGCCCTCGCGCTCTAACTGCTCGGCGGCACGGATGCCTTCCCAGGTGCTCGCGATCTTAATAAGGACGCGCTCGCGGCCAACGCCGAACTTCTCGTAGGTGCTGCTAAGCTTGCGCGCTTTGGCTAGAGTGGCTTCGGTATCGAAGCTGAGCCGGGCGTCCACCTCGGTAGAGACGCGGCCGGGAACGTGCTTCAGAATCTCGCGTCCAAAGCCGACGGCGAGTCCGTCCATGAAGGCTTCGGTTTGCTCCTGTTCATTGCCGCCTTCGTTCTCGGATTCTTCAATTGCAGTCTGCACCAAGTGCTGATACTCGGGTTTCTGAGCAGCGGCGAAGAGCAGGGAAGGATTGGTGGTAGCGTCCTGCGGCTTGAGGCGCGCGATAGCTTCTATGTCGCCGGTATCGGCAACGACGACACTATACTTTTTTAATGATTCGAGCACTGTCATTGTTAGACTCTCCTTAAAATTTCTCAACCGCCCTTACAAGAATAGCGCTTTCCGGGGCATTTTTAAGCCTCGCGATAGCGGCGGATTAGAGCGTTCGTTGAACTATCGTGCGCAAGCTTAGGCTCTTCGATGCTTTCGAGCTCTGGGATGATACGCTGCGCGAGGACCTTGCCGAGTTCGACGCCCCATTGATCGAAGGAATCGATGTTCCAGATGGCGCCTTGGGTGAAGACGTTGTGCTCGTAGAGAGCGATCAATTTACCGAGCACTTCGGGGGTGAGCTTTTCGGCCATCAACATATTCGAGGGGCGATTGCCTTCGAAGACACGGTGGGGGACGAGCCAGTCGGGCGTCCCTTCGGCCTTTACCTGTTCTTCAGTCTTGCCGAATGCGAGAGCTTCGGCTTGCGCAAGGACATTCGCGATCAACATGTCATGATGGCGGCCGAGCGGATTCAGGCTTTGGTTGAAAGCGATGAACTCACAGGGAATCAGGCGCGTGCCTTGATGAATTAACTGATAGAAGGAATGCTGGCCATTGGTGCCGGGCTCGCCCCAGTAAATGGCGCCGGTTTCATAATTAACGTGCTCGCCGCTGAGGGTCACGTGCTTGCCGTTGCTCTCCATGGTGAGCTGCTGCAAGTAAGCCGGGAAGCGCTTCAAGTATTGTTCGTAGGGAAGGACGGCAACTGTTTCGGCTTTGAAGAAATCGGAATACCAGACGGAGAGCAAGCCCATGAGAACGGGAAGGTTCTGCTCGAAGGGCGCGGTGCGGAAGTGCTCATCCATTTCATGGAAGCCGTTGAGCATGGCGCGGAAGTTGTCCGGACCGACGGCGATCATGGTGGACAAACCGATGGCCGAATCCATTGAATAGCGGCCGCCTACCCAATCCCAGAAGCCGAACATGTTCTCGGTGTCGATGCCGAATTTCGAGACTTCTTTGGCGTTGGTCGATACCGCGACGAAGTGCTTGGCGATGCCGCTTTCATCGCCACCTAAACCTTTGAGGGTCCAGTCGCGCGCGGTGTGCGCGTTGGTCATGGTCTCGAGAGTGGTGAAGGTTTTGGACGAGACGACGAAGAGCGTTTCGGTGGAATCGAGGTCCTGGACGGCTTCGGCGAAATCAGTAGAGTCGACGTTCGAGACGAAGCGGAAGGTGAGATTGCGATCGCTGTAGTGCCGGAGCGCTTCGTAGGCCATGACTGGGCCGAGATCGGAGCCGCCGATACCGATATTCACGACATTGCGAATGCGCTTACCGGTATGTCCTTTCCATTCGCCGCTGCGGATGCGATTGGCGAAAGCCGACATTTTGTCGAGCACGGCATGCACTTCGGGCACGACGTTCTGGCCATCGACCAGGATGGTTTCGTCAGCCGGGGCACGCAGAGCAACGTGAAGAACGGCACGATTTTCGGTGATGTTGATCTTGTCGCCACGAAACATGGCATCAATCCGCTCGCGCAGGTTGGTCTGCTCGGCGAGCTGGAACAGGAGCTTCAGAGTTTCATCGGTGATGCGGTTCTTGGAGTAATCGAGATAGAGCCCGACGGCCTCGAGCGCGAGCCGCTCGCCGCGCTGGGGATCTTCGGCGAAGAGTTCCCGGAGGTGTTGATTGCGAACCTGATCGTAGTGAGACTGGAGAGCCTTCCAGGCGGGGAGTTGGCTGGGCATTGTGTTCGTGACGGGTTTTGCCGCTGTTGACATATAGATGCTCCTTGGCGTCCGAGGTTTAGTATCCCATCTGGTGGAGTACAAAGACTGCGACTGCAGCGATTAAACAATAGATACCGAAATAGTGCCAGCGGCCGGATTCGAGCCAGCGGCTGAGCCACTTCAATGCGAGCAGTCCAGCCAGGAATGACAGGACGGCTCCAATCAGGCCGTAGCCGATGCCGGCGGCTTCGCCACCTTGTTGCGCGTGGTGCAGGCGAAGCACTTCGCGGCCGACCACGATGGGAGTGAGAACGACGGCCAAGGCGAATGAGAATATCTCAGCGCGCTGGCGAGAGACGCCGGCAAGCATAGCGGTGGAGATGGTTGCGCCGGAGCGGGAGAAGCCGCGGAAGGGAAGACATAGACCCTGGATTGCACCGATAAGGCCGGCTTGCGGAGTGGTTACGTTGTCGCCCGCGGAAAGGTCTTCTTTACGGTCGGGTTTGCGGCGAAGCCCGGCGATGATGATCAGAATGCCAGCTGCGGCAAGGGCAGGCGCGATCAGCTCCAAATGGCCGAAAAGATCTTCAACCTCCGCATGAGGAACATTGCGGAAGATGGTCTTTTCAATGACTTTAATCATCCCTTCGCCGATGATTCCGGTGAGAGCCGTTGCGATGATCAGCAGCCACACGAAATCCTTCAGGGCGGCAGCACTTTTGAAGTAAGCTCGCTGCCACTGGTTCCAGAAGAAGACGATGACAGCAAACATGGTGCCGGTGTGGAGCATGACAAGCAGGAGCGTCATCTGGGGCGAGGTAGGATCGAGACCCATCAGCTTTTCGGCGACAACGACGTGCGCGGAACTGGAGACAGGCAAGAGTTCGGCAAAGCCCTGGATGATTGCCAGGATCATGAGTTGAAAAAAGGACATCTTTCCTACTTTAGAGGTAACGGTTCCGGGGCAGCCGCTTCGGGCATGCCCATGCCGACCAGAGGCGCGGCGGCCTGGTTGCCATAGAAGGTGTTGAAGAGCCAGGCGTCGCGGGCCAGAAGGCGCTCAAATTTAACAGTTCGTTCAGGTTGCGGGTCGACTGTGGCGCCGATCTCCACGGGCACATCTTCAAGGCGCGAGAGCAGGCCCATTTGTTCGGCTGCGATCATGGCGGCGCCGCGGCTGGAGGCTTCCGCTTCGGTCGAGTGAAGCACGCGATGACCGAGCGAATCGGCCATCATCTGAAGCCAGACTTTGGAGTGGAGCAGGGCGCCGCCGGAAGCGACCACTTCAGCGGGCTCGCCGAAGGGCTGTTTGAGTAATCCATAGATCTGCCTGAAGCGGAGCGAGACACCTTCGAGCAGAGCTTGCAGAATATCGGTGGGGGAAGTGGACAGACTGATGCCGGTGATCATGGCGCGGAGGTCGGGGCGCCAGTAGGGGGAACGCTCGCCGGCGAGGTAGGGAAGTACGGTGAGTCCGTGGATGCCAGGGTCGCGCGCGGCGATTATTTCTTCGGCATCGGGCGGCAGGTTGAGGGTGCGGGTAGCCCAGCCAAAGACGCCGCCACCATTCGAGACGGCTCCGCCGAGGATGAAGCGCTCCCGATTCACGCGATAACACCAGATGCCGTAGGGGATGGGGACTTCGTTCTGCTTGACGATGACACGCATGGCGCCGCTGGTGCCGACCATGAGCGCAAACTGGCGCGGGGTGACGCAGCCGCTGCCGACGCTGTTACAGGCGCCGTCACCATAGGCCGGATACCACGGGATGCCGTGGAACAAGGGCCAGCGCGCGGCGAACTCAGGCAGCAGGGAAGGGCGCGGCACATCGAGGGTGTCGACCGGCGCGAGCGGGGCGCGATCGAGGCCGATGAAGCGCAGCAGCTCTTCGCAGTAGTCGTTCTTGCGCTGATCCCAAAGGCCGGTGGCGGACAACATGGAGATGGATTCGGCGGGGCTTCCGGTGAGCTTGAGCAGCAGATATTCGCCGACTGAGAGCCAGCGAGTTGTGTGCTGAAACGCGTCAGGGCGCATGTCGCGGAGCCAGAGAAGCTTGGCCGGCCAATAACTGGTATGCGGCATGCAGCCGGTGATGGCGTGCAGCCAAGCGGTGGGAAAGGCGGTTTTGAGCAGTTCGACCTGCGCTTGCGAACGGGTGTCGAAGAGATGAATGATGGGCGTGGTGGGGTTTTGGTTGCGATCGACGCCGAGGAAGCAATGCCAGAAGGTGCTGATGGCAACGGCTGCGGGCTGTACGTTGTGCTGCGTCATCCGGGCATGCAGCGTGTCGAGGCAATCGCAGGTCAAGGCGAGGAGAAGATCAGCTTGAACCTCGGCGCAACCGTCGGCAGTGGTGGTGATGTTGTATTTCTTTTGCAGCGCGATGCCTGGGTAATGGTTAAAGCGGCCATCGAACAGGAGACCGCGCACGCTTGAGGTGCCGAGATCGAGACTGAGGATGTTGGGTTCGCTCATCAGGGTTCATTGACCGGTTGTAAGACTACCGTGACCGGTAGTAAGACGACGATTGGCATGTCCTTTTGAAGAAAGTTTAGGGGAAAAGGGGTCTCCAATCGCTGCGCTCATGGCTTTGAGTGAGGGGTAGCGTATGTGCGGCGCCGAGCGGGAGAGGTTAGGGAGGAGTCAGGCGGCCATTTTGCCGCTTTGGGGCGGTCCGAAGCCGTCGAATTCCTTGAGTAAGTTGATTTGGTCACGTTCGAGTTTCACTTCGGCGATGGCGTGGCGCACTTTGAACATCTGGTCACTCTGATTTTGGCGCTTTTCGCGATACTGTTGTGCGGCTTCAGCACGCTTTTGCGATTCGAAGCCACGGCGCTCCCAAGCTCTGTCTTTTCTGCGCTTTGCGAGTTCTGCGGCGGCGCGTTGATAGGCGCGATCGTTGGCCGCCTGGTAGCGGAGGTACAGGTTTAGGTCTTTGAGGACGGCTATTGTCTGTCTATCGTTGGCTCTTTGATCGCCCGTGAAGGGGCGGTGCTGGAAACAAGCGTCCTGAAAGCGCACGGAGCGCTCCGACATCCAGGTGTGTCTACACATCTTGGCCACCAACTCCCGTTCCACGTCATCGACGGGCTGCTCGGAAGAGAGGAAGCGTTCCAATAAGTTGTTGTAGTCTTCCTGATTTTCGGATTCGAGGACGTTGAATTTGCCACATAAGCCGTGGATGATTCGGTTCTGTGACGAGCGCGCGAGGCCTGCCGCTGTTGTGGGTCCCGAACTTTTCTGCGCGTTGGCGCGATTGGCTGCGAGTTTGCGTTTGGAGATTGACATAAGAGTCCTCCTCTTTCGGCTTGATTATGCATGACGAAAAAGCGCGATGTAATGCAGTAGAGGTTTATATTTTAGTTGAAACCGATAGAGCCACAAAGAGTTAGCTAAATTTTTAGAAGCTGCGGGGATTTGTGATCGCCTCGCGGGATTCGCCGCTGCAGCGACTACTTGGGCTTGCCGTAAGTGTAGGCGATCCAAGTGGACACTGCGCCCAGATTGATTAGGACTGAGGCTCCGGCGCCGATCCCGCTTACTGGGACTCCATCCTTGGACAGCGTATACAAATTCGCAGCGGTAAAGGCACCTTCGAATCCGTCTGCAGCGGCAATCATCGCGGCCTCTGACATTTCTCCGCTCGACTCGGCAATTGCTGTGCCGGCTATGGCGAAGGTTCCAACATCGGAATCATTCGACACCCCGAAAAGCAAAGCAGAGGAGTTCCCCGAGGTTTCGCTGCCCGCGAAGAAACCACCGGCCGCGGCACCCGCCAACGAGAAGAAATTGGCGCTTATATCTACGTTCCAGTACCAAGCGGCGAAGGCTCCCAACTCGGTGTGGAGCGCATGGAAAGGGTCAGGTGTTGCGGCAAATCTAGAGGTAGTGGTAGCGACCTCCGCTCCGCCGAAGAGTTCAGCGAACCACATCTTCTGGCGCGGGAGGAACACGATTTCATCGCCGACAAGTCCGCCTTCCGCCGCAACTGTGCCGGGCACAATTTGCTGCTGAGGTGTGGCGGCAAAATAACCGCCAAACCCGACGGCATCCGGCAGCCCTCTGAATAACGAAACAATGCCGGTGACGATGACATTGCTGGAAGAGACTAAGACGTTGACGATCGCGACGGCGAGACTCAATTCGCCGATATCAAATTGAGTACCTCTGGGATCTTTGTGGTTGACCGGGTCCGCGCCGGCATACATGTACTTGTGGAGAGACGCCGGCGATTGCGGATCCCCTTCCACGGTATCCATCGTGAAGAAACGGCCAGTTGCAGTCTTGAGATAACGCGAACGCAAATAGTACAGCCCGAGATCGGGATCGAACTCCTCGCCTGTATACAGAAAGTGGTTCGGAGTCGAGCCGTTTGTCCGCAATAAATTCCCAAACGCGTCATAGTCATACGAATCGGTAATCGTACCCGTGGGACTGGCCAGCATTCGCACGTCGCCGTGGCCATCATAGATATAGAAGCTGATTTGGGGACTGCTGCCGGTGATTTGCTGGCTGACCCGTTCCAAACCATAAACATAGGTGTGGCTACTGCCGTCCGAAGAAGTCTCGCGGAGGATTTGAGGAAGACCGGTGGGATTCATCGTGTCCCACAGGTACGTAGTGGTCACACCATTGGCAGTCTTAGACACCCGGTTGCCATCCCCGTCGTAGGCCATCGTCACAGATCCATGCTGGATCATGTGATTGTTGTAATCGTAAACGTTGGCGACACCTTCGCTGGAAACAGTGCTTCCGTTCGAATCATAGGTATCCGTAGAAAGGCGATCATCAGGGTCGTAAGCAAACAGCCCGGGCGAGATGCCCGCGAGGCTAGACGCGGTCTGTTTCCGGTTACCGACCGGATCATAAGTGTAGGTAACGGATCCAACTGGCCCGGGCCCATTTGCCACGGTTTCGGAGGTTAGGCGGTACACTTTGTCATATGTATACGCGACCGTTCTGCCGCTTAGTTCAGCTACGGTCAGACGATGGCCGACGGCGTCCGTCGTATAGGTATAGGCAGCCAAATTCGTTCCGGTTCTAGTAACCGCCAGATTGCTGAGGCGGTTGTTCGAATCGTAACTATAAGTATGAACAACTCCATTGGGTTGGGCGACGCTCTTCAAATTTCCGACCGCATCGTATGTATACGAAGTAGTGCCGGTGCTTGCCTCCGCTACCGAAGCCAACCGATTCAACTGGTCGTACACATGGTTGACGGTCAGACTTCCAGACTTAAGCTGGGTGAGATTGCTGTTGGCATCGTAAGCGTAATTGATCGTGCCCTGGGGCGAGACCTTTGTCAACGGATTGTTCAGCGCATCGTAGAGATAAGAAGTGGTGCCGCTGCCATCCGTCATGGATGTGCGCAAGCCGGCCGCGGAATATGTGTACGTAATTGGGGGCGCACTAAAACTCGGATCGGGGGTTTTGGACAACAGCCGGTTGAGCGGATCGTAGCCAAAGGTTGTGGTTTTTCCGTTGAAATCCGTCCGCGATGTAATGTTGCCGGCGGTGTCGTAAACGTAGCTTTCGCTCTGGCCTGAAGGCAGGGTTCGAAGGATGCGGCGGTTGCGTTCGTCGTACTGATAAGTGGTGGTATGGTCGTTGGCATCCGTTTGAGTGAGGCGCTCGCCGATCTCGTCGTACGTATAGCGAGTGACTTGGCCCAAAGCATCTGTAACGGATAAGAGACGCCCCACAACGTCGTATCCGAACTGGGTTGTCTTTCCGGCGGCATCGGTGCGAGAGGCGACGTTACCGTTGGCGCTATAGGCCAGCGATTCGAAGGTATCGTCCGGATAGGTCACACGCGTGCGACGGCCCGCGGAATCGAACTGCGCTGAGGTAGTGTGTGCATTGGCGTCGGTCATCGAAATCTGATGACCAGCCGCGTCGTACGAATAGGTTGTGGCGTTGCCCAGAGCGTCGACCACCTTTGTTCGGCGTCCCGCGTCATCGTAAAAATATCGAGTGACGTTGCCCAACGCATCCGTCGTCGAAATCAGTTGCCCGGCGGCATCGTATGCCGACCGAGTTGTGTGCAGCAAGGCGTCGGTGGTGGAAACCTGCCGGCCGGCGGCATCGAAAGAATATGTGGTCACAGCGCCGGATCGCGACGTAGTTTGGATTCGATTCCCATCCGCGTCGTATACCGTGCTCTCTTGTGTGCCGTCCGGATACGAGATGCCAATCTGCCTGCCGGCGTTGTCATAACTATAAGTTGTCTCGCGGCCTAATTCGTCAATTACGGCGGACAGCTTACCGAGCGCGTTGTATTGAATTTGTTTACTCGATCCATCCGGAAAGATGGTCTTGATGCAACGATTCTGAGCGTCGAAAACGTTCTGTGTGGTTAATGTTTGCGGGCCGGAGGGAGTGGTTCTTGCAATAGAGTCGGTCAACCTGTTACCGTTTGCGTCGTAAGTGTAGGTCTTCCTGTCTCCCGCCGCGTCGGTGATGCTGGTTACGTTGCCCGAGGGGTCATAAGTGTAGGCCCTGGTAGCGCCCGCTGGGTCAGTCGAACTTAGAACATCGCCGGCCGAGTCAAAGGCGCTTGAGACTACCCTGCCCAATGGATCGGTGGTGGAGAGTAAGTTGCCATTCGCATCGTAATTGTTAGTTGTGACGTTACCGTCCGGATCTTTGACAGTAAGCGCCTGGTTCTGGGCGTTGTAGGCAAGCCTTGTGGTATGTCCGAGAGGATCCGTTTGGGTGGTCTGATTATTGTTGACGTCATATGTGTAAGTGGTGACCTTGCCCAATGGATTGGTTACTGATAGCAGATTGCCGTTTGCGTCGAACGTCTGGGTTGTGACGTTGCCCAGCGGGTCCGTTTCCGAGATGATGTTTCCCGCGCCGTCGTACACGTAGGTGGTTGGATTTCCGAGAGCATCGGTGATGGTCTCGGTGTTAGCTGCCACCGAGTTGGTAAAGTTCAGAACGTTCCCGAAGGCGTTTATCTGCTGAATCAAACGGCCCGCATCATCGTATACATTGCGCATCGGCTGAACTCCGGCCGGGTCTTTGTAGGCTAATAAGTAATGGGCGCCATCGTAAGTGTATTGGGACGTGTTGCCGTTCTGATCGACTGATGTAGCCAAGTCGCCGTTGGCATCATAGGCGTATTGAAGCGTGTTTCCAGACGGGTCGGTGATAAGAGTAATACGCCCGTGCGCATCGCGTGCAAATGTCACCGATTTGCCGCTGGAAGAGGTAATTCCGTCGGAGCTAATCGTCAACGAGTTGTTGTTGTTGTCTTGTATCGCCTGGAGGCCGAAGGTCCGGCTGACAGTCAATTGACGACCGTCCGGCAGACCGAGGATAAACTGGTCCGGATCGAAACTCGTGAGGGTGTCAAGATCCACCAGTTGCATTTTGCCCGGGAAAGAGCCGCTGACCAACAAGCCCGTGGAGTTGACGGCAACCAGCGTTGCATTTGCGGGCGTAGATCCCACAGGCGTGAAATTCATGTCAACTGAACTCGGCGGCAAGATCTGTTCGCAGGCGCCGTTGATAGTGGGCTGGAACTGATAGACCTGGCCTCCGGGGATGCGGACGCTCACTACGTGCTTCTGTGAAGGCTGAATGCAGTACTCCGGGAAAAACCCCCCACTGACAGTTCCCGTCCAATTGTCCCCGAGTATCCCGTTGACATCTACTTTCAGCGTATGAACGTCGAGAGTCCAACCGAATCCGAAGTCTCCCACGGCCTTGAATCGGCTGTCATAGGTGCGGACGGCTTCAAGGGGAATGCCCAAGACAGGCACATTCAGGTCGAGGAAAGAGAGGGTGAAATTGCCGACCTTGGCATTTCTGGTGAGCACTACGTTCACGGACGTGCTGGTGGTCTGCCCCGACTGATCGACGCCGGTAAGCCTGATCTGCGCCTGACCATTCAGCAGAATAGTGGGATCGAAAGTGCCGGTGACAGTGGACGCGGTGCCCTGGGCAAAGCTTGTGAATTCGGTAGACCCACTGGCTAGATAGTCCAAGGTCCAGCTGGCCAGATTGGGGCTGCTGACCGTGCCGGTGACCGTAGTGAGACCGGTGATTTCCTGCGCTTCGGCGGGACTTGTAATAGTGACAACCGGCGGCGCACCCGTCACTGGGCCGAGAACAAGGAATCCAGAGCAGCACAAAGATGCCTTCTCAGTGCCTGTTTGGAGGAGCGGACTTCTGAGGCCAAGCGCGGCAGCCGGGTCGATACTGATGTTGGCGGTAGCCGTGTTAGGCCCCACCACTGTCACCGGGCCGGCAACTCCTTCGGGGGCACCACCCACAGAAATCCCAGGACCAAAATTCGCAGTTGTCACGCCTGGTTGGAAGTTCGTGTAGGCGGCTTGAATGGTCACGGAAAGCGACTGGGCCTTGTGGCCGACATCAGGGCTCAGCGATAAAAGGAAGGGCGAGCCTACTACGCCGAAGCCGTTGACGAGCGAGACTTGCTCGGTGCCCGTTTGCACCGCCACAGTTCGCGGTCCCTTGGGCGCGGAAGCGGCGATGGCCAACTGCGCGGTGGCGGTTGTGGGGCTGGTAACGGTAACCGGTCCCGGGCGCCCGGCAAGCCCTCCACCGACCGAGACTGCGGGGCCAAAGTTAGCCGTCGTGATTCCCAGTTGGAAGTGCGTATTCTGACCGGTAATCGCGACTTGTACGGTCTGCCCCTGGAGCCCGGTTTGTGGCAGAACGGATAGGATCGTGGTGGGCGCGGTGGCCGCAACTACGGTAAACGCATTGGCAAGCGACACTGCCTCGGGGCCAGTTGTCACCCGGATGCCTTGCACGCCGGGAGGTGCGTTAGCCGCGATAGTGATGGGCACCGTCAAGCTGGTGGCGGAGGCCGAAATCACGGAGCCCACGGTGATTCCTATTCCAGTAAAGGTGACCAGTGAACTGGTACTGAAATGGGTCAATGACCCGGATATGGTCAGAGCTAAATTGGATTGTCCCTGTTGGCCGGAGGTTGGGCTCAGCAGAATGATTACCGGTGTGCCGGGAACTACGGTAAATCCACTCGCGAACGCCGCGGTTTCCGTGCCGGTGGTTATGGTCACATCGCGTGCACCCGGGGCCGCGTTTGCCGCGATGTTCAACACCGCAGTAGCTGAAGTGGGCGTGGTTACCGTGACCGAGGCAATGCTAATGCCGGGACCGAACGACGCCACCGAGTTTCCGCGCGAAAAATGAGTGGACTGCCCCGTCAGCGTCACGGAGAGATTCTGCTGGCCTTGCAAACCGCTATTGGGATTCACCTGCGTCAGCACAGGAGCGCCATCCGTAACGGTGAAGCCACTTGGGAGTGTGACCACTTCGGTGCCGGTACTCACGGTCACATCGCGTGCGCCCAAGTCCGCGTTTGCGGCGATGTTCAACACCGCAGTGGCGGAAGAAGCCGAATTCACAGTCACGGACGCAACGCTAATGCCCGCGCCAAAAGAAGCCACCGACGTTCCTTGCACAAAGTGCGTGAACTGACCTGTCAGCGCCACGGAGAGATTTTGCTGAGCTTGCGAGGCGGTATTGGCATTCACCCGCGTCAGCACGGGAATGCCATTTGTAACGGTGAAGCCATTCGCGAGTGTGACTACTTCCCCGCCGGTACTCACAGTCACATTGCGTGGGCCCGGCGTCGCGTTTGCCGCGATGTTCAACACCGCGGTGGCGGAAGTAGCCGAGTCTACGTTAAGCGATAGAATGCTGATGCCCGCCCCGAACGAAGCCACTGACGTTCCTTGCGCAAAGTGCGTGAACTGCCCGGTCAAGGCCACCGACAACCCGGACAGCGCTGCGGGAAGGTCAAACGAAAGATTGTCGTACGCCACAGTGCCTGTCTCTGAATGCAGCCGAAATTCGTGGATGCCGGGAGCGGATAACGAATAGACTCCGCCCGCGGTATCGGGCTGAGTTCCGGAGGCGATCAGATTGCGATTAATATCGTAAGCGCTGAAGATGACATTGCCGGAGATGGGTTCTTCATCACCTTGAATGGAGATAAAGTCAGTCACGGCGGGCGTAGTGGTTCCCGGGTCAACCAGAAAAATGTCGATGTCCTGCGTGTAATCGACATTGCCGGACGACTTAACGGCTCCAATGCCGTTCGTTCCGCTGGGCGCTTGTCCGGTCAGGTCGATCAAGGCAGCGTAGGGAGCGCCGCCGAAAGTCGAGAAAATTACTCCGAGATTCTCGAACTGATTGGTCAACTGCGAACTCGCGCCTACGGGGGCACCCTGAAAAAAGTTGTTCGGCGTCAAGCCGGACGGTGGATTGTCGAAAGTAATGGTCGCCGCGCGCGGCGAGATGACAGCTACCGGGCGACCTGTGTTGGGACTGACTTGCGTCAGCACAGGCGTGCCATTCGTTATGGTGAATCCATTGGTCAGCGTGACGACTTCCGCACCGGTCGCGACAGTTACGTTATGGGCTCCCGGCGGCGCCGCTGAACTGATGTTCAGTACAGCAGTGGCGCTGGTTGCCGAATTCACGGTCAGTGATGCCACGGCAACGCCCACAGCAAACAAAGCTGTTGTGGTCCCTTGCACGAAATGCGTAAATTGACCCGTCAAAGCTACCGATACATTCTGTTGACCTTGCACTGCTGTGTTGGGATTGATTTGCGTGAGCAGAGGCGTGGCATTCGTGACGGTGAATCCATTAGTGAGCGTGACAACTTCGCCACCGGTCGTGACAGTTACGTTACGGGCGCCCGCAGCTGCTGTGGCGCTGATGTTCAAAACTGCAGTCGCACCTGTAGCCGAACTGATCGTCAGCGATGCCAGCGTAATTCCCGGTGCCGAACGACGCCGTCGTGGTCCCTTGCACGAAATGCGTGAATTGACCGGTTAAAGCTACCGAGAGATTTTGCTGTCCCTGCACTCCAGTGTTTGGATTGACTTGCGTGAGCAGAGGCGTGCCATTCGTGACGGTGAATCCATTGGTGAGCGTGACAACTTCGCCACCGGTCGTGAGTGAGACGTTACGCGCACCTGCAGCTGCTGCGGCGCTGATGCTCAAAACTGCAGTTGCACTTGTCGCCGAACTGATCGTCAGCGATGCCACGCGTAATTCCCGTGCCGAACGACGCGGTTGTCGTCCCTTGCACGAAATGTGTAAACTGACCGGTCAGAGCTACCGAGAGATTTTGCTGTCCTTGCACGCCAGTGTTTGGATTCACTTGCGTGAGCACAGGCGTGCCATTCGTGACGGTGAATCCATTGGTGAGCGTGACAACTTCGCCACCGGTCGTGAGTGAGACGTTACGCGCACCTGCAGCTGCTGTGGCGCTAATGTTCAAAACTGCAGTTGCACTCGTCGCCGAACTGATCGTCAGTGATGCCACGGTAATTCCAGTGCCGAACGATGCGGTTGTCGTCCCTTGCACGAAGTGCGAGAATTGACCGGTCAAAGCTACCGAGAGATTTTGCTGTCCCTGCACGCCCGTGTTGGGATTGACTTGCGTGAGCAGAGGCGTGCCATTCGTGACGGTGAATCCATTGGTGAGCGTGACGACTTCGCCACCGGTCGTGAGTGAGACGTTACGCGCACCTGCAGCTGCTGTGGCGCTGATGTTCAAAACTGCAGTGGCACTTGTTGCGGAACTGATCGTCAGCGATGCCAGCGTTATTCCTGTGCCGAACGACGCGGTTGTCGTCCCTTGCACGAAATGCGTAAACTGACCGGTCAGAGCTACCGAGAGATTTTGCTGTCCCTGCTGGCCTGTGTTGGGATTGACTTGAGTCAGCGCAGGCGTGCCAGAAACGTTGAAGCCACTTGGTAGAACAGCCGATTCCGAGCCAGTGCGCATAGCAACGTCGCGCGGGCCCGGCACGGCTGTCGGCGTCAGTGCAATCTGCGCGGTCGCCGAAGTAGCGCTCACAACCGTGACGGGCCCGAACGCACCCGCCGCTGCCCCGCCAACGGAGATGCCCGAACCGAAGCTCGCCATCGTGCTTCCTTGAAAGAAGTTACTGAAAAGGCCAGTAATGGTCACGGACTGTGTTTGCCCAGGCGCCGCCGCAGCGGGACTCACCGACTGCACCGTTGCCGGCGGATTGACAGTCAACGAAGCCGTATTCGAACTGGAAAAGCTGACACCTCCAGAGACAGTACCGGAGACGGAGACCTGATAGACGGTCGGAGTCTCCACATCCTGGAGCGGGTTCGCCGGCGCTACTTGAAACGCTAATGCGGCGCGATGTCCCAAATAGCGTTGTTACTGCCGACACAACCGCGACCATGGCCGGTCCGGTCGCGGGCGCTACCGGCGCCAGGTGCACAGTCACGGCGGATGGGGCGATTGTCCCGCTCGGAAAGCCACTGCCGGTCACGCTCGTGGCCGTCACGTTCGGTTCGGCGGCATTTGGCGTTGCCGCTGCGCTCAACACGATGGTTGAAGGAGACTGGCTGCGGACAACTTCAATCGGCAACAAGGCGAACGCTAGAAGACAACTGAGCAATCCACGCAATTTCGCAAGCTGCAAAAACCGGCAAAGCGACACGACGGTGACCTCGATCCTTTTTGAGGCTTCGGAAGGTTCCTCGGTTTTTCAAAAACTCGAAGGAATAAAGTGGGCGCCCAGCCTAGCGGCAAGTGCGGTGGCGGCTTTTCGAGGCCGAACCGCAGCTGTCAGAAGGAGGAGGGCAATGATTCCAGCGCCAGAAGTGCTTGGTTCAGGAACGGTCGTCTCAACCACGGTCCCGGTCACAGTGAGCAGTGCAAAATCCACACCTGCCGTAAGATTGTTCCCTTGGGAAGGGAGAATCATTCCCGAGACTTGATTACTCGAGAGCTGTACCAGGGTTCCGTCGGCCAATTGAATATTAGTCGTGCTCACGGTAGCGTCGAAAGTGGCGGATGTAAATGTGTCGGTGCTTAGGAATTCCAATGAGGGCGGCTGAATGCCTCCCGCGCTCGAATCAATGCTGCCTATGTGGATAGGGCCTGCTCCGACATTTGCCGTAGGATTTTGGAATGAGACGTCTGTGACCACGGGAAAGTCGGGTGCGAGGTTGTCTACACCGGTAAGATTGTAAATTGTGAATTGATTTTGACCCACAAATTGGCCCGAAGCCGGGTTCAGCACGTCGAAAGAAAAGGCGCCGAGGTTCACGTCAATGGTTGCAGCCGGCGCGAGGCCAGCCAAAACGGTGCCCAGCAGCAGAGCAGCAAGACTTCGGGGTCCGTTGAACGTGTTAGCCAGCAAAATCCAGTACCGTCTTCGCGACAAACTGAGCGATCCAATAATTTTTACCGCAAAGGATCATGCAGTAGGTTAATCAGACCAATGCTAAGTAATATACACCTGTTACTGCAGTAATATACCCCGTTACTGCAGGTTGAATAAGTAAATTTGAATGTATTTGGAATTTGCCAGCAAAAGAATCTTAGGTTGATCGAGTTTCAAGCCCTGGCGGCTGGATGAAAATTACCGCTAATGGCAGGGATCGATGTTCCTAGCCAGGACGAACCGCAGTTAAAAGAGGGGACTGCGTGTCAAGGGCTTGTAGCGCATCGGCGAGCTGGCGCATACGGATGGGCTTGGAGAGATATCCGTCCATTCCGGACTGGAGACAGCGTTCCCGATCGCCGGTCATGGCATGGGCGGTCATGGCGAGGATGGGGACGTGTTTGCCAGTCGCTTCTTCACGCTCGCGGATAAGAGCAGTCGCCTGCAGCCCGTCCAGCTCGGGCATCTGGACGTCCATCAACACAAGATCGAAATCCTCGGCGGCCGTAAAAGCGACAGCTTCGAACCCATTGGAGGCAACCGACACAGTGTGACCTTGTTTCTCGAGAAGCCTTAGCGCGAGCGTCTGATTGATGAGATTGTCCTCTACCACCAAAATACGGCGCAGGGGTGCGGCTGGTTTGAAAGCGGATTTTTCCTGCGCCGGCGGTAAAAAGGCGGAGGAACTTTTCTTGAGCAGCGCTTGTATCAAAGCCTGGTGCAACTCCGGCTTGGACACGGGTTTCATCAGGTAGGTGCTGATACCCATTTCACGGCAGCGCGCCGCATCCAGATTCAGGTCGGCAGAACTGAGCATCAGGATCACAACTTCGTCGTTGCGAGGGCCTTGCAGAATGTTTGCCGCGACGGCAAAGCCATCGATACCGGGCATATTTGCGTCCAGCAGAACCAGCTTGTACATTCGATCTTCCCGTTTTGCGCGAGCGATCCGGTCCAGAGCGACGGCGCCACTCTCGGCCGTGTGCGCTTCAATGCCCCAACTGGTGAGTACTTCCTCCAGAATGCGACGGTTTGTCTGGTTATCGTCCACAATCAGCGCCCGCAAGCCGACAAGCTGGATTCCAGAGGAAGGCGCCGGCCGACGTGCTGCTTCATCCTTTGGCGCTTGGCAGGGTATCGTCAGGAAAAAGGTACTTCCCAGCCCAGGCGTACTGTCGAGCCATAATTTGCCGCTCATCAGGCCGGCTAAGCGTCTGCAAATCGCCAGTCCCAGACCCGTTCCGCCGTAGCGTCTGGTAACCGAGCCGTCGGCCTGCACAAAGGGCTCAAAGATGCTTGCCTGTTTTTCCGGCGGAATGCCGATTCCGGTGTCACGCACGGAAAATTTAAGTTCGATCGACTTGCCGGAGAGGGGCTCGGCATCCACTAATAGCTCTACTTCGCCCCGGTCCGTGAATTTGATCGCGTTGCCTACCAAATTATTGATCACCTGGCGAATGCGGTGTATATCGATGACCACTCGCTCCGGGACGCTGGGAGACTGACGGTAAAGCAATTCAGTTCCTTTCTCAAACGCGCGGATGGCGAGGGTCTTCAGAACACTTTCGAGCGCCGGCCGTAGTTCGCACTCAACGGGATCAATCAGCAGCATGCCGGCCTCGATCTTAGAGAAATCGAGAATGTCGTTGATCACGTTGAGCAAAGAGTCCGCTGAAGTTCTGACGGCGTCCAGGTACTCATGCTGCTCGCGGGTTAATTCGGTATCGAGCGCAAGCTCAACCATACCGATGATGCCGTTCATGGGGGTCCGGATCTCATGACTCATATTGGCCAGAAATTCGCTTTTCGAGACGTTCGCGGCTTCGGCGGCGGCTTTGGCGGCCTCGAATTCGGCAGTCCGCCCGGCGACGCGCTGTTCCAACGATTCGTTATTTCGCCGCAGCGCCCCATATAGTTCTTGCAAATGGGAGCTTGCCCGATTGCGCGCTTCAGCAAGCATAGTCAGTTCGTCATCTCCGCCGGCTACGATGCGGTGATCAAAGTCGCCCGCGGCCAGGGCTAGGGTGTTTGCGCCAAACTGCTGGAGCGGCACTGTGATGCTGTGGGTTACGGCATATCCCAAACAGGCTGACAGCAGAAGAGTGGAAAAACCCGAGACAAACAGCACAACAACGAAGATGGTCTTGCTGCGCCGCATATCATCGCGTGCGTTCTTACGCTGTTTGGCAGCTTCGGCGCCGATGTCCTGAACCTGTCCGGCCAAGACCGAGCTCAGGCTCTTGACCTGGTGTTCCAGGCGTAGCTGGATGGCTTCCCAATCTCCGGCTTTCGCCATCTGGATCATGCTATCGATTTCATTGGGTATTACGAGCCGGAAATAGGAGAGCAGCGCGAGTGTCAGGGCATACCTATGGG
Source organism: Terriglobia bacterium (assembly GCA_963758445.1). Lineage (GTDB taxonomy): Bacteria > Acidobacteriota > Terriglobia > Bryobacterales > Bryobacteraceae > Bog-105. Next base: position 83,811 of record CAVWVR010000011.1, on the reverse strand, counting down.
AGCGCCCGCTGCTGGCCAGCAGAGCTTCGCGGGCAGTATCAAGACGCTGCTTCAGAAGATCCTTGAAAGGGCGAAGCTGGGCGTCGAAACGTTTCGCGTCGTGGGTTGAAGTTGCGTTCTGTAGTGTTTCCTCCAATAGCAGAACGCTGTTATTCACGTTCAAGATGGTGACGACACTAAGATCGGTAACATCCAGCTGCCGGACATAACCGCTATAGAGGTTGAGCTGCCAAAGTGCAAGCAGCGTCCCGGTGGACATGAGCAGCATGATGGCGGCGAAGCACAAGGAGAGGCGGACGCCGATCTTTACCGCTCGCATGCGTTGCGCTACCCGCTGAAAAAGGACTCCCCGGCTTGACCTGGAGAACTTATGGAGTAAGCGCCTGTGCTGATCTAACCTCACGGATGTTTGCTGTTCAGCTTATCGGCGTGCCGGAGTGTATTACATCCTGGCTTTCGAAGGGAAACCGGTAGATAGAGCCCGATCAGACGATAAGTGCAGGGAGCCACACTTCTGCAGGATCTAACTGAGTTCGACGAAGAAGCCGCCAACTGCCGGAAGCAGGTTCAGTCCGGGCGCCGTTGGGCGGCGCTGATGCCTTTTCTGTTCGTTTTGGCAAGTGCTCTTGCGCTAACGGCGTGCCGTTCCGACGTGTCCGGTCAGGAGAATGGAACCGCTGAGGATCCAACCATCCTGACCTTTGCCTCGATTGAGGACGGTTCTGAGGCCGATTTTGAGATGCGAACCCTTAATCACTTCGCGGCCGGCCGTAGAAACCTGCAGGTCCGGTATATCCCTTCCTTCGATCCCGCTGACGCGCGGCTCGGCATGTATAAGCAGCTATTCCAAGAACGATCGCCACGGCCCGATATTTGCGAGATCGACGTGATCTGGCCGGGAATGATCGGCGGCGATCTGCTAGACCTCACTCCGTATTTTCAGGATGAGATCCGGTCCTTCCCGCCGGAATTGATGCGAACGTATACAGTGCAAGGCAAATTGATCGCTTTGCCTCTGATTATCGATTCCGGTCTCCTCTATTACCGTTCGGATCTGCTGCGCAAGTACGGCTTTAAGGGTCCGCCTGGGACCTGGGACGAACTGGAGCGCATGGCGCAGGTGATTCAGGCAGGCGAGCGGCGGTCCGGCGACGCGAATTTCTGGGGCTACGTTTGGGAAGGGGCGGCTAGCGAAGCGCTCACTTGCAACGCATTAGAGTGGCAGGCCAGTGAAGGCGGAGGTCATATTATCGAGCCGGACGGAAGCGTATCCGTTTGCAATATCCATGCCATCCGTGCGCTGGAACGGGCGGTCTCGTGGATCGGCAAGATCTCGCCGCCGGGCGTTACCGCCTACACAGAACAAGACAGCATCAACATATATGCCGCCGGGCATGCTGTCTTTATGCGTAATTGGTCGGGCACCACTTACCGGACGGTCTGCGATCGCACGCTTCACAGCCCGACCTCTGTTGCCCCGCTACCCGCCGGCGCAAGCGGCCGGAGCCGCACGGTGGGCGGAACGGCGATAAGCGTTTCCAGGTACTCAGAACATCGCGACGAAGCTGTGGCTGCTCTCCGCGATCTGGTGAGCACACGCACACAAATCAGGCGCGCTCTGGAGGCTGGAACCGCACCCACGCGACTGGCTCTAGAACGGCGCCCGGATCTGATGCAGCAGACTGCCTTCCACGGGCTCTTGACCGGTCAGATTCTAACGGACCTGGTGGCGCGCCCGTCTGTGGTAGCGGGCAGTGTTTACGATCAAGTTTCAACGGCGTACTACTCCGCCATCCACTCGGCCCTGACCAAGCAAGTTACTCCTGCCAGCGCGCTGGCCCAATTGCAGATCCAGTTGGTGCAAATCACGAAAAGTCACCCCTCTCGATAAAGGTTTTGCGCGCCTCCTCACGTAACCGTGCAAGAAAGATGAACGTCTTTGGAAAAGTCAAATGACTGATCGGCCGATCATTTCCGTTCACTTCCCGAAAGCGGCTGGTTCTTCCCTAAAAAAACAACTGCAGAGCCATTTCGGGGACCTGCTTGTGCTCGATTACGATCATGATCCGTTCGTGCCAAGGGGCCGAGAGCTAACAGCATTCCCGAATGGTAAACGTATTGTCCACGGACACTTCAGAGCTCAACGCTACTCAGCCCCGAACGCCTACATGATGACTTTTCTACGTGAGCCCGTGGATAATCTAATCTCAATTTATTTTTTTTGGAGATCGCACCCTAGCACTCACGAGCTGCATTCCCGGTTCCTGAGCGAGAAGCCCTCGATCCTGGAGTTTGCCGAATATCCAGATTTCAAGCATTTGATGTCCGATCGGTATTTTGGCGGATTCGATATGAGACGGTTCGACTTCATAGGATTTTACGATTCGCTTGCTCGGGATTTCGTTTTACTGTCAGAAGAGCTGGGACTGGCTTTAGATCACGAATTGCATGAAAATCGTACTCCTGGTTGGGAAGAACGGGGCAATCTGATGGGCGATCAAAAGACGATGAGCGCTATTCGGGATACGCTCCGCGAAGACGTGCGCTTTTACGAATCCCTGCGCTGAATTGCGTACTCCTGCGCACCGATTGGTAATCGGGGCAGGCCGGGTTGGCAACCCGGCGCCGGTTGGCAACCGGCCCCACAACGCAAGGCACTAGGTCGGTTGCGACCTCAGATATTTTCGCGGGTGACCGAAGAGTGGGACAGGATATATCGCGACTTATACACACTCCGAGGGGACGATCTCGGGTTGCGAGAGTGAGACGCGGTCTGGAGGTACCTAGTTGTCATTAGAGCTAACCAGCTTGCAAGCTCATACGGATGCCATCACGCAGCCGGATGAGATAGTGGCAAGTCGAACCCAGACGACGCTACTGGCGTCGATCGTGGACTCCTCCCTGGACGCGATCATAGGTAAGACGCTGGAAGGCATCATAACCAGTTGGAATCGGGGGGCCGAGGCGGTTTACGGATATAGCGCCGAGGAGATGATCGGCAAACCGATCGCACTGCTTGCGCCCGCCGACCGGTACGAGGAAATGGCTGAGATTCTCCGGCTAATGGCGAATGGCCAGCGAGTGGAGCAGTACGAGACGATGCGGGTGCGAAAAGACGGAAAGGCCATCGCCATTTCGCTCACTGTTTCGCCCATCTACGACTACTCCACCGGCAAACTAGTCGGAGTTTCATCGATCGGGCGGGACATTACCAAACGGAAACAAGCCGACGAGAAAAGTCTTGCTACCTCGCTGCATGGGCGCAGCTTAATTGAGGCGTCGCTGGACCCGCTGGTGATGATCAGTCCGGAAGGGAAGATCACGGACGTAAACGAGGCTACCACCAGGGTGACTGGAGCAGCGCGGGAAGAGCTGATCGGGACGGACTTCTGTGAGTACTTCACCGAGCCGGCGAAAGCGCGGGAGGGCTACCAGCGGGCCTTCGCGATGGGGCCGGTGACCGATTTCCCGTTGACAATCCGTCACAAGGACGGCGGGTTCACCGGGGTGCTCTATAACGCGTCGGTGTACAAGGATGCGGGCGGCAACGTGTTGGGCGTTTTCGCGGCGGCCCGGGACGTGACGGGGCAGAGAAAGGCCGAGGCCGAGCAGCGGAACAAGGAACTGGACAGGATAGCTGAGCTGGAGCGGTTCCAGAAGCTGACGGTGGGCCGTGAGCTCAAGATGATTGAGCTCAAGAAGGAGATCGAGCACCTCAAGACGCAGCTTCCCCGTGGGCGCGAGTGATAGCGGCCGAGGCGAAGGATCAGGCCGAAGTTCTTAACAATATCCTTGCGGATGTTGCGAAGGAGAAGCTTCGGCGCACAGAGTGGGAATCCGCCGCGCTCAACATACTGGAGGATTTCCAGAACGAGCAGAGGCACCATCAAGATGTGCAGAAGGCGATTTACAACGTCCTGCAGGATCTGCGTGCAGAAAACAGCCTGTTAGCGGGAGCGCAGGCAGGACTGATCCGATCGGGGGAGCAAGTTCAGGCGACGCTGCGTGAAAGGGAGGTATTACTTCAGGAAGTCCACCACAGGGTAAAGAACAATCTTCAGATCGTGTCGAGTTTGATCCGCATGCAGACACGGGAGCTGAGCGACATGGCGAGCCGGAGCGCTCTGGAGGAGTGCCAGAACCGAGTGCTTTCAATGGCACTGGTCCACGAGAAGCTATACCAATCGAGTGACTATGCGAGTGTTCTGTTTTCCGACTACGCGCGCAGCCTTGCGCACAGCATCTTTGACGCAACTGGCGTTTCGCGGGGAAACGTGGAGCTGAGCGTCGAGTTTGAAGAGATCGCGTTAGCGGTAGACAAGGCGATACCGTGCGGCCTGATTCTGAACGAACTCGTCAGCAATGCACTCAAGCACGCGTTTGCGAATGAGAGACGGGGCACACTTCGAGTGGAGTTGCGAAGAGTGGGCGCGGGCCAACTCGAGCTGGTGGTGGCCGACGACGGGGTGGGCATGAATGCGGGCTTGGGCCCGGCTACTGCCGACTCTCTTGGCATGCAGCTGGTGACGACTCTGGTTGAACAGCTGGAGGGAGAGCTTGCAATTGTGCAGGAGGCGGGAACCAGCTTTCGGATCAGGTTCCCGCTGGGGGTAAGCGCATGAATTCGGGGTTGTCTCAGAAACCATCCATATTGATTGTGGAGGACGAGCGAATCGTGGCCATGGACCTACAGCAAACGCTTGGCAACATGGGCTACGATGCTTTTGCGACCGCGTCATCGGGCGATGAGGCGATCGCCCGGGTTTCCGAAAGATGTCCAGACATTGTCCTGATGGACATCCGTATCAAGGGCGCGCGCGACGGAATTCAGATAGCGGGGATTTTAAAAGAGAGTTTCGACCTGGGCGTGATCTACCTGACCGCGCATGCCGACGAGGCAACGCTTCAGCGGGCCAAGATGACGGGGCCGTTTGGCTATCTGCTGAAGCCGGTCAGGTCCGCGGAACTCCGCAGCAGTATCGAAGTTGCCCTCTTCAAGCACGCGATGGAGAAGCGGCTGCGCGAGCGCGAACAATGGTTCTCGGCGGCACTGCGCTCAATCGCGGACGCAGTGATTACGGTCGACGTCGGCGGCAAGGTTACGTTTATGAACCCGGCGGCAGAAGGCTTGATCGGGCTGGCATGCGATGAAGTCACAGGCAAACATGTGCGTGATGTCCTGCGCCTGGTGGACGCGCGTTCCACGAGGCGGGGCGAAACGCCACCAGAAGCGGCGTTGCGCACGATGAAGCCGGTACAACTCCATGACGCATGTCTTTTGAACAGCACTACGGGCGAGGAAAGGCTGATCGACGACAGCACGGCGCCTGTGATGTACGAACAGGCGACGCTTGGCGCGGTGATGGTGTTCCGTGACGTCACCGAGCAGAAGATGCTTCAGAGGCGAGTGGAATTCGCCGATCGGCTCTCAGCACTGGGAACCATGGCTGCCGGTACGGCTCACGAGCTTAACAATCCTTTGGCAGTGGTGATTGGAAACACGGCTTTGCTGGCGGCAGATTTGAAGCGGTATCGGACGGATCTCGCGACGGAGAAAGCGCCGGAGAGGGCAGAGCAACGGCTGGATCAAATGGCCAATGCATTAGGCGATGTGCAGTCGGCCGCCAGCCGCATGCGCAGTATTGTTTCCGATCTGCAGGCCTTCTCGCGGCCGACTCAGGATGGATTTGGGTTGGTTGACTTGACGCAGTGCGTAGAGTGGGCAATCCGTTCCACGGCGCACGAGTTTCAGCATCGAGCCCGGCTGCTTACCCAGTTCGGCGATGTGCCGCTTGTTGAGGCAGAGGAAGGGCGGCTGGGGCAGGTCTTCATCAACCTTCTAGTCAATGCCGTTCAGGCAATGCCGCCTGGGGACGGCGAGCGGAATGAGGTCAGCGTTACAACCTACACCGACGGTGGGGGATGCGCGGTTGTCGAAATACGGGACACGGGGGCGGGGATTCCCGCAGAGGTGCGCGACCGGATCTTCGATCCATTCTTCACAACCAAAGGGGAAGGGACGGGCACCGGCCTGGGGCTTTCGATTTGCTACGGCATCGTGAATTCCGTGGGCGGCCAGATTGTCGTGGAAAGCCAGATTGGCCAGGGCACCACTTTCCGGGTAAAGCTGCCTCCGGCGTCCAGGGGAATAGCGGCAGGCGTTCCCGTGGTTGAGAAGAAGAACCAGACGAAGGTAGCGCGCGTTCTGGTGGTGGAAGATGAGCAAATGCTGCTGAAGCTGGTCCGGCGGATCTTGCAAAGCGGAGACCATGAGGTGCAGTGTGCGGCAAACGGCCGAGAGGCACTGGCTTGCATCGGGCGCGGGGAGGAATTCAATGTCATTGTTTGCGACTTGATGATGCCGAACATGACGGGCATGGAACTCTACCAGGCGCTTTTCGCGCGGGATCCCGATCTGGCGCGACGAATGGTGTTCGTCACCGGCGGCGCTACAACCAGCGAGGCCAGGGATTTCCTGCGATCTATTCCGAACCTAGTGGTTAGCAAGCCATTTCAAAAAGAGGCGTTACTCGAAGCTGTCCAGCTGGTTCTTGCAATGCCGCCGGCTGAACTTGCGAATGCCTTGTAGCCTACTTTTGAAAGCGGCGACGTCCGACCTGTGGCCATGCTTACTCACTTTCGTTCGCCGGCTCCGTTTCGGAGGGAGACGAAGTCAATCTGAAGCGGCACATTTTCCCGGGCGTGGATGTGCAGCAGGACCTGCCAATCCGAGGGCATCGAACCGTTTTTCGAAGCGGCGAGCAACCTTTGATATACGGGCCGCATGCGATCGGGGTCGCAGAAGAAGTCGCTGACACCGGCTGTGCCGGCACTGGTAAGCCCGGCCATCAATAGCTGCCGGGAACCGGAAGGCGAACGCGCCATCCAAATCAGCCCATAATCCTCGAGTATGTTGCCCTGGATGGACCGGCTATAAGTTTGCCGTTCACCGGGCAGGGGTTTTGCATTGGTGATGGCATCGCGGCCCATGGTGAAGTTCGATCGTTCCAGGCACTGTTGAGCCCAGGCACTCATGTGCGGCGCACCGAGCAGGATCATGTGAACGTTGCGCATGGCTCTCCAGTTCAGGAATCGCGACTCGGTCAGACGCGGGGAACGGCCGAGGCTGCGCATGAGCTGGGACAAGTTGACCGCCGAGATGGCGTCTCCAATCCCGGTGTAATCCTGATCCGCCAGGGTCAGAAAATGAAAGGGGTACTTAGCCGGGCCTTCGTTGGCTGAAGGATTCAGGATGGTCTCGAGGGCTTGCGGCACGCGCGCATTGACGGTGGAGGGCCAGGGAGGCGTGGCAGGATCGTTACTTCCGACGTAAAGCAAGAGGCGCGGATTGCTGAGAGCGATCTCCGTTTCGTGATTGGAATCGCTAACGATGGGGCCGAGCAGTTCGCGATAAAACTGGCCGCGCGAGCCGGGCTTAACAGAGAAGCCGGAAATGAAATGAGCGGATAACACTCCGAGCACCCAGAAGCAGACAAAGACCAGTGAGAGGGCGGCGGCTTTGCGAGCGCGGCGGGGCGCATGGGGAGGGGCATGGAGCGGCGCGGTTGCCACCACTGGTGCTTTTAATCCGGGGAACTCAGGAATGTAAGAGCCGGTGGGAATCTCAATGCGGAAGGCGTGCCTTTCCGGGTATTCGGCATAATACTGCAGCAGGCGTTTGCGTACGTCGCCGGCGGTGACGCGCACGATGGAGTCGCCGCCGGTGTCGTAAGAAGGATCGCGGCTGAACACTTCAATACCAAGGCTTCGCTCCTTGAGTTGCTCCCATTGCCCGGAGAGCGCGCATTCCACTACATGCGACAAGAACCGCTGGCTTCTGTGGCTAGTTTTGAAGGATGGGCCATTCAGAATCTCGCCCAGATGAGCGCGGATGAGGTCGGAATGGGGCAAGGCTTCGGCGACTCGAGCTATCGCAGCCTCGTGACTAACGTGATCACGTTTACCTGGCACCAAATCCCGGGAAGAGCATATCACAGCTTCGGCGGGGCGTGAATCAGGGGGTTCTTCCAGGTTAATTACGTATGTAACGTTGCGTGTGGACCCGTAAATCCGCTAAGGTCTTACCCAACCGCGCACAAATATTCTTTGAGGGGTTTACGCAATGCCAAATCTCAGTCGTATTAGGCTTGTCCTTACAGCCGCAGCGTTTCTTATCGGGGCACTCGCGCCGCGAGCCAGCTTCGGTCAAAACGTCTACGGATCGATTTCCGGGAACGTAACGGATGCAAGCGGCTCCGTGATTCCAAGCGCCAGCGTCACTTTGACACGCGTGGAAACCGGAGAGGCTCACAACCAGCAGACGAGCAGCGGGGGTGAGTATACCTTCTCGAATGTCTTGCCCGGTAACTACAAAATAGAGGTGGAAAAGACCGGATTCAAGAAGGTCATTCGCGACTCCATTGTTGTAGAGGTGGAAAGCGGCCTACGCGTTGACATTGCGCTGGAAGTGGGCTCGGTCAATCAGACGGTGGAGGTAACGGCGCAGGCGCCTTTGCTGCAGCCGGAAACCAGCAGCCTGGGGCAGGTGGTGGAAACGCGAAGCGTGACCGAACTGCCGCTGAACGGGCGGAATCCGCTGGCTCTGGTCGCTTTAAGCGCCGGCGTGGTGCCTCAAGGGTCACCTTCGGGAGGCAACTCCTCGACCGGAAATCCAGTCGGCGCCAATCCTTTTGCGGCGGGCGATTTCCAAATCGGAGGAGGCCAGGCGGGACAGAGCCAGATTCTCATCGATGGCGTACCCACCAATGGCGCGTACCTGAACGTGGTGACGGTTATTCCCACGCAGGACGCCATTCAGGAATTTAAGGTCCAGACAAACAACCTTGGCCCCGAATTTGGACGCTTCGCCGGCGGCGTAATCAATCTATCTACCAAGTCCGGCACGAACGCCTTCCACGGCTCTGTCTACGAATTTCTGCGCAACAAACTGCTGAATGCGAATGACTTCTTTTCTAACGCAGCCGGCAACCCACGTCCTGCATTCACCCAGAATCAGTTCGGCGTCAATGGCGGCGGGCCGGTGATCAAGGACAAGCTGTTCTTTTTCTCCAGCTATGAGGGCTACCGGCAACGCAAGGGAAACGTGTTGACCACGTGGGTTCCTACCGCAGCGGAACGCAACGGCAATTTCTCGCAAGTCGGCTCCAGCGAGTCGAGCACTGTGCTGCCAATTTACGATCCATTAACCAGTGCAAACTGCGTTTCAGGCGTGGCCGCTTGCCGCACTCAATTCGCGGGCAATATCATTCCCCGCAGCCGGCTCGACCCCACGGCGCAGGTGCTTCTCAGCTATTTCCCGCTAGCGAACTCATTCGGTAATCCCTCCGGTAACTTCGTCGAGAATTACCCGACGGGCGGCAATGTGAACCAAATCAACGAACGTGGCGACTACGATATGAGTCAGAGCCAAAGAATTTTCGCCCGTTTTACGCGCTCCAATGTGTTGTCGCTTCCCGACAGCCAGTTCAACGACATCTGCAGCGACCGCTGCACCGAAAGCACCGTCACGGATCAAGCCGGCTTCGGGTACACACTGCTGATTTCACCTAAGACGGTGCTGAACGTGAACCTCGGCTTTACGCGCTACGTATACTTGCGAACGCCCTTGAGCCAAGGAATTAACCTTTCCAAGTTCGGCCCGGCGTGGGCCGCGCTGGCGCCCGAAATGACCTACACTAACATCCCAACGCCTTGCGTTTCGCAAGTTCCAGGCGACAACCGCTGGGGCGGCGGAAGTTTCTGTCCGGACGGAACCGGCAGCGGCATCGGCGCGCACGATAACACCTACAGCATCGAGCCGTCCGTGACTCACCTGATGGGCTCGCACAACCTCAAGTTTGGCGGAGAAGTGCGCATCCTTCAAAATAATTATTACCAAAGCAACGATCCTGCCGGCCTATATCAATTCGACGCCGGCATGACATCGGCGAATCCCAACAACACCCAGCCGGGCGTCAGTTCCGGCAACGGCATGGCGTCTTTCCTGCTCGGGTACGGAAGCAGCGGCAGCACCACGGAGCCCGCGCAAACGGCGGACCAGAATAAGTATTTTGCGGTCTACTTCAACGACACCTGGCAGGTAACGCGCAAAATGACGCTCAATTTAGGAGTTCGCGGCGATTTTCAAGGCGATTGGACGGAGCGATACAACCGCATTGTGGTTTTCAATCCCACCGAGACCAGCCCCATTGCGGGCCAAGTGGGGATGCCCAGTTTGAAGGGCGCCTACGATCTGGTGAATACGCCGCAACATCAGAGCCGGGTCGCGTTCCCCTCCTGGAACCATGTCAGCCCACGTGTCGGGCTTTCCTACCAACTGGATCAGAACACGGTCATCAGAACCGGCTATGGCATCTTCTATTTACCGGTCGATGTCCGCTGGGATGATGCGCCTCACAACCTCTTCATCAACTCGATCAATACAACATGGGTGACGGCACAGGCCAACGGCGTAACTCCCCAGAACCCGATATCCAACCCATTCCCCGGCGGAATTGCGGCGCCGCCCGGGCGCAACCAGGCGTTTATCAATACGCTGGGAAGCGGGAATTCGGCTGCGCTGAGTAATTACCTGGCTCCGTACGTCCAGCAATGGAATTTCGACATTCAGCGGCAGTTTGCGGCAGGAACTTTAGTCGACATTGCGTATGCGGGCTCAAAGGGTACCCACTTGCCGTTTCACAACCAAGACCTGGACCAGTTGCCGCCGCAGTATGTGCCGACGAATGCAGCGCAAGCGACGGCGTTGACGACTCTGGTTCCGAACCCGTTCTACGGCGTGGTACAAGGGGGTACCATCGGCTCCAATCGAATGATTAAAGCAGCTCAGCTGCTGCTGCCCTACCCGCAATACGACGACGTTGGAATGGCCGAGGTGGACGATCGCGATTCGATTTACCACTCTATGCAGTTGAAAGTTCAGAAGCGTTTCTCCGCGGGGGCGCAACTGCTGGCGACCTATACGGTTTCAAAACTCATCGACAACACCAACTCGGAAATCAATTGGCTGGAGGCAGCCTCGCCCACCTGGGGCGACTCGAATGCGTACAACATTCGCAGTGCGCGCAGCCTGGACGGATTTGATGTTCCACAGCGGCTCGTAATCGCCTCCGTTCTTGATCTTCCGGTTGGCAAAGGCCGCAAGTTTCTTTCCAACATGAACCCGGTAGGGAATGCGATCATCGGCGGCTGGGGAGTCGACACGATCGTCACGTTCCAGAGAGGCTTTCCTGTCATCATTGGCGGCTGCCCGGGCAAGCTCAGCAACTCAGGCATCCCCAATATCGGCTGCGCCCTTCCCAACAGGGTCGGGACTGAGAGCTTGACCGCCGGGCCACTGGACGCAAAACTGGCGCACTGGTTTAACCCTTCCACTTTCGTGGCCCCGACGGACTACAGCTACGGCAATGATTCACGCACGGAGCCGAACATCCGCGATGATGGTGTTAAGAATTTCGACATCGGAATCTTCAAGAACTTGAAAATTCCTCCGGGGGAACGGATGGATCTGCAGATCCGTGGAGAGTTCTTCAACGCTTTCAACCGCGTGCAATTCAATCCACCGAATACCAGTTGTTGCGGAGGGGCCAGCTTTGGCCAGGTGACTGGGCAGTACAATCTTCCGCGTCTTATCCAATTCGCGTTACGATTGAGCTTTTGAGGTCTAATTGCGCCATTGCGCTCGGCGCGATCCTTTTGCTTCCGTGGATCGCGCTGAGCGCTGCACAGTCTCAGACAGCCGACGAAAAAATCGGACAGGCATTTCGCGCCGGGCAACTGGCTTTACAACAAGCGCAGTTCGATCAGGCTGTCGAATGCTTCAAGAAGGTTCTTCAACTCGATCCAGCCTTAGTCGAGGCGCAAGTCAATTTAGGACTTGCGTATCAAGGACTTTTAGAATACGACGAAGCGACGCGCACATTGGTAAAAGCGCTGCGCGAGCGGCCCAATCTGCCGGGGCCGAACGTAATTGTCGGAATAGACTACCTGAAGCTGGGCTCTCCGGACAAAGGCGTTTCTTTCCTGCAGAAGGCCTTGAAGCTGGATCCGGCCAATCGGGATGCGCGCGAAGCCTTGGCTTCCAGCTACCTGGCGCAGGATGACTTCGGAGGGGCAGCGGATCAGTTCCGGCGCATTGCCGAGATGGATCCCGACAGAGCCGAAGCCTACTTCCGGCTGGGGCATGAGTACCTGGATCTGGCCGCCCGTTTGGCCTACAGAGGGGCGCACCTCTATCGCGAGTCAGCCTGGGGACACCGCTTTCTGGGGGATTTGTTGCGCGAGCGGGAGCGCCGGCAAGAGGCGGTAGACGAGTATCAGAAAGCGCTCGCCAGCGATCCCCTGCAGCCGGGTTTGCATGCCGCGATAGGTGAGTCCTATTTGCAGAGTCAGCAGTTGCCACAAGCAGAAACGGAATTTCGACGCGAGCTTGAGCTCAATCCGAAAAGTGAAGCGGCCTGGCTGGGACTGGCGAACCTGGAATTGATTGCGAAGCAGGCGCCGGCGGCGCTCGACAGCGTTACAAAAGTATGGGAAATCTCGCCGGAGTTCCTGGGCCTGCAAAGGGATTTTCCGGCGGTGAAAGTTCCGGGCGATGCACTGGGAGCCGCCGTGGCGAGCCTTCGCGAGACGCGCCGATGGACCGGGCAAACATTTCCTGCTGGCGGCCCTGTTCAGCGCCAGCGAGCACAGTGACGCAGCCAATCACGAATGGACGCTTTTACAAGATGAAGTCTCAGCCTGGCAAAAACAAACGGCTACTGTAGCCGACACACAGGACCCTTGTAACGCCCATCGCTACTCCGGGTGCATCGATGCGCTGAAAGCTCGAAAGCACTTGACCGATTCCGAGTGGCTGCGAGTGGGGAAAGCGCAGTGGACTTTACGGCGCTATGGGGACGCGGCGGATGCACTCACGCACGTGCATGGGACGGCGCCGGAGAATGCGGAAGCGAGTTACTGGTTGGAACGGACGTACCAGGCGCTAGGAGGGGAGACCTATGCACGGCTGGAGGAATCGTTTCCGGACTCGTGGCGTACGCACCAGCTGAGAGCCGAGAGTTACGCGCTAAGGGGAAGCATGGATGAGGCTCTGCAGGAATTCCACGCGGCGCTGGCGGTGCGGCCCGATGAGCCGGAGTTGCATGAAGCGCTGGGGGAACTTTATATCGAGCACCATAAGTATGACTCCGCGCGGGTTGAACTGGAGCAAACACTGGCGGCGGATTCCTCGCGCACGCACGCGTTGTATCTGCTGGGGCGTGTTTATGTGGAGACCAAGGAGAATGAAAAATCGCTGCCCTATCTGGAACGAGCGCTGCACATTCAGCCCGGGTTAGCGGAAGCAAACAGCCTGTTGGGGACCGCCTACCTGCGGTTGGGACAGACTGACAAAGCGGTAGCGAGGCTGGAGAAAGCGGCTGCCACAGACCACTACGGAAACGTCCACTATCAATTGTTCATTGCCTATCGCAAGCTGGGTCAACCGGAGCGAGCCAAGCGGGAGTTGCTGCTTTCCGACGAGCTGCGTAAGAGCCATCTGGAGCGGGATCAAGCGATGATTATGGGGGGCGCCCAGGCGGGAACTGAACCGCAATAGAGGCTTGGTTGCCGGGCGGTGAAAGAATCGCGTGATTCTTTCACGATCGGCGCTGGTAGGGAGTACAAATTTCTTTCACTGGGAGGCGAGCCTGGCAGCGAGTGCGGAACATTGTTTTGCGCCGGCTTCATCCCCCTGTTCTTTCAGGACCGCAGCGAGGTAGTTGTTGAGATCCGCCGAAAGGGGATTGACCGCCAGGCCCTGGCGAAACACTTTTATAGCGCCGGGGATATCGCCCTCGGCAAGTAGCGCGGCGGCGAGGTTCTCATAGGCCGGCACAATGTCGGGTTCGAGTTGGATGGCGCGGCGAAACGCTTCCTGAGCGGCGGGCTGTTTGCCTAGGGCAAGAGCATACTGAAACTGCGCGAAGGCGTCGGTGGGATAGGATTGGGCGGCGAAGGCAAGAGCATACGCGGCGCGTGCGGCGTCGCCGGTCTGGGCGATTTGGGTACCCATAAAGATGTGAGCGCGCAAGAAGTATGGGTAGATCTTCAGCGCAGCCTGAGCCTTGGCCAGGGCCGCTTTGCGGTCGCCGAGGGTATGCAGGCGGATGGCCTCCAGGAACAACTGGTTGGCTTGCGATTTGAAGTCGCGCGGCAGACGGTGGAGGACCAGGTAGCGGTTTTCCTGCTGGATAATGGCGCTGGTTTCTCCGTACCAAAGGCGTGCGGCTACAGAAGCCAGACGCGGGTCCATGTCGGATAACTCGACGTCACCTACGTATCCGCCGGCGGACGCTGTCGACTCCATGGACGTTTCGCGCGCCACATCGTAAAACAACTCGCCCGCGGTTAAGCGCTGGAGGGCGGCTTCGGCCTTGGCACGATCGGGGGTGGCGATCATCTCCAGATACTCGCGCTTGGGCGTTACAAGCGAGCGCAGATTGGCAGCGGGTGTGTTTGCGGGGGCCAGGTTTTGCGCGGGATGAACGGCTATCCAGTGATCCGCGACCTGGAATCCGTTCACTGGCGTGGAAGGCATGTGGCAGCCCGGGCAGCCGGAGGAGGCGTTGACTGGACAGATGGAGGCGTGCGCCGGATTGGCAGCCGAGTGGCAACGGAGACAGTTATTGGTGGCGCGTGCCGCAACATCGGCGGCATCGCTATGCGGATTGTGGCAGTCGGTGCAAGTGAGCGCGCCAGCGGTTTGCCGAAAGCATTCGGAATGCTGCAGGGCAGGGACCTGGCTGGAGACCAGAAGATCGCCCGGGACGGGGTCCGCCTGATTGATATTGCTAAGGCCGGTGTGGCACTGGGCACAGACGGCGATCACTTTCGAACCGGCGAGTGTTTCCGGGCGAATGGGCTGGGCGGCGCCAGCGGTTATGGATTGAACGTGAGCGGCGGCGGGTCCGTGGCAGCTTTCGCAACGAACGCCGCCATGCGCGCCTGCGCCTAAGGTGCCGGGCTGCCCATGACAGGTCAAGCATCGCTGTTCGAAAGCGGGGCTGAGCACACGGCCCAGCGCATGTTCCAAGCTGGTTGGTTTTTCGGTTTGAAAGCCGGGCGAAAGGACTAGCGAGCCGTGGGGGGAGTAAGCGTAGCGGGTTTCTATCAGAGCAGGGCGCGCGAGGGGGATGCCATCGAGGGTGCGCATCCGGACTAGAAAGCTGACGCCGTGGCGTTGGCCGCCGATGACATCTTCCACCGGCAAAACGAGTTTGCTTCCGTTTGGTTCAGTGAGGGAGAACTTCAGATTGCCACCGGAGCTGCGCATCTCATAGATAAGGGCCGGGTCGGGGCCTTCGACCTTTTTCTGCTGGAAGCCGGGAGGCAACGGCAGTGTACTGGCGGCGTCCCAGGTGTTTGCCATAGCAGTGGCGCGCTGGGCAGCAGCGATCTCTTTGTGGCACTTCGCGCAGACTTCGGGGCCGGCGTAAGGCGGCGTTCGCGAGTCCGCTGCAAAGGAGGACGTAGCGGCGGCAAGCAGCGCGGCCCATGTGCACGCTGTCCGCACGAAGCCAAGCCGCCGGATAAACAACGGATTACTATATCACCGACGTAGATTGGCCTAGGCCTAGAAGCCGGGCGGGATTGTGTCGAAGAGTCCCATATGGGTTACTCCCGGCAAACCGCAGGCAAGAAGATGCTCACGGGCATGCGGGGATTCGACGAGATCAGCCACGGCGGTCTGCCGCGAGGGCGAACGACCCTGGTGATGGGCGGGCCGGGCTGCGGAAAAACCGTGTTTGCTTTGCAGACGCTGGTTTACGGCGCGCAACAATCACACGAGGCGGGCATTTTCGTGTCGTTTGAGGAGAGTACGCGGCAGATCGTGGCCAATGCCGCCAGTTTCGGCTGGAATCTGCCGGCGCTCGAAAAAAAGAAAAAACTTTTCTTCCTGGATGCGCGGCTGTCAGCGGAGGTTGCGAAGGGCGGAGCATTCGACTTGATCGGGATGCTGAAGCTGCTTCAAACCAAGGCCGAGGAGATGCATGCCGTGCGCATAGTCTTTGACGGGATCGACGTGCTGCTGGGTTTACTGGACGACCCCGTGGCCGAGCGGCGAGAAATTTATCGTATCCGGGACTGGCTTTTGAAAACCGGGCTAAGCGCGATGATTACCCAGAAGGCGGGGGACGAAGCCGACCACCGTTACGGTTTTCTGCAGTTCATGACCGATTGCGTGGTGATGCTTCGGCACGAGCTGGCAGCGGGTTCGGCGTACCGCAGCCTGCGGATTGTCAAGTACCGAGGCTCCGGTTTCGGCGGCGACGAGTTTCCCATTTCGCTCACGGGCGAAGGCATGCAGTTGACCAGTAGCGGCCCCAGCGAGCTGAAGTACAGGGTCAGCAATGAACGCGTTTCGTCGGGCCTTGCTCGTTTAGATAACATGCTACGCGGCGGCTACCACCGCGGCAGTAATGTGCTGATTTCGGGTGCGCCTGGCACGGCAAAGTCGACGCTGTCGGGACTGTTCGCGGCGGCGGCCTGCGAACGCGGCGAGCGCACGCTATATGTGAGCTTTGACGAAGGCGCCGACCAGATTGTCCGCAATCTGGGATCTGTGGGTATCCGGCTCAGCACCTATGTCCATTCGGGCCTGCTCAATATGTACTCGACGCGGGCGCGCGGGAACAATCTGGAAGATCAATTCGGGAATCTGCGGGCGCAGGTGCGCGCGCACCGACCAGCTTGCATGGTGATAGACCCCCTCTCGGCCCTATCGACGCTGGTTGCGAACTTTGCCTCGGTGGACGCGGAGAATCAGTTCCTTGATTTTCTGAAGGGAGAAGGGATTACGGTTGTGAATACATCTTTGATGGTTGGAGTGGCCACTGACGAGGAGACCGCCACCGGAATCTCGACCATCGCCGACACCTGGATCCACGTCTCTTACGTGGTGCAGGACGGGGAGCGGAACCGTACCCTCACAGTGGTAAAGTCGCGGGGTACGGGACACTCCAATCAGGTTCGGGAGCTGACCCTCTCGGATGCGGGCGTGACCCTCACGGATGTCTTCGTGGCCCACGGCAAAGTGCTCACGGGGGTGGCCCGCTGGGAGCGGGAACAGGCAGAGCAAGCGGAAAGGCTGCGTACGCAGGCCGCTACGGAGCAGAAGCGACTGGAACTCGAAGTGGCGCAGGCTGAAGCCAGGGCGCGGTTGTTAGTCATTCAAACCGAAATGAAAGCGCGCGGGGCCGAAATGGCGGTGCTGGCTGACGCCACGGGTTCCGCATCGACGCTTCTCCGATCGGATCAAGCGGTGCTGCGCAAGCTGCGCCATGCCGATGAGGACGTTCCCGGCGCGGGTGGCCGCGGCGCGGAGAAACGCGGAGCGAAGGACAAAAGCGACAAGGGATCTGTCTAGCATGGGCGGCGCAAGCGCGGGAAAAACGATACTTACGCTGCGTCTGTATGTCGCGGGAAATGCGCCGAACTCGGTGCTGGCGATCGCCAATGTCAAAGCCATCTGCGAGGCGCACTTCGCGGCCCGGCATAAACTCGAGATCGTCGACTTGCTGAAGCATCCAGGGCGCGCTTTGGCGGACCGGATCATCGTGACGCCTACTCTGGTAAGACTTCTGCCGAAGCCGGTTAGACGTGTCATTGGCAACCTGAGCGACACGGCTGAAGTGCTGCTGGGACTGGCGCATACATGAGCCGCAAGAAAGAACGCGGCAAGGATGACCTGGCGCAGCGGCTGGCGGAGGCGGAAGCCACCATCCAGGCGCTGCTCTCCGGCCAAATTGACGCGGTAGTCGATTCTGAGAACAAGACGCCGGTGCTGCTTGCCGACGCTCAACTTGCGCTGCGCGAGAGCGAGGAGCGCTATCGCCGCATCATCGAAACTACCGGTGAAGGCGTGTGGCTGGTGGACGCCCAGGGGAAGAACGCCTTCATGAATCGTCGTATGGCGCAGATGCTGGGTTGCGAAGCGGACATGGGACTCGGCCGTTCGCCGATTGAGTTCCTGGACGCAGCGGGTCGAGCTAGCTTTGGCGCCCACCTTCAGCACCCGCAGAAAAAGCAGGTGGAACAGCGCTTGATCCGATCAGACGGGACCAGTATGTGGGCGCTTTTGGGCGTGACTCCGGTGTTCGATAGCAGCGGCCGCTACGATGGATCGCTTTGCATGGTGATGGACATAACGGAACGCAAGCAAACGGCCGAGGCGTTGCAAGATTTGTCAGAGCGCACTGCCCGGCGGGAGCACTTGCTTACCACGATGCTGGCATTCAGCACTGACTTCATCTACGTCTTCGACCGGGAAGCGCGCTTTGTATTTGTGAATCAACCGTTACTCAACTTGTGGGGAGGGATGGCGCTGGAAGAGGCGGTGGGGAAGAGTTTCCTCGAACTGCAATACCCGGCGGAGTTAGCTGAGAAGCTGGAGCGACAGGTATGGCAGGTATTCGAAACGAAGGAGAGTGTGAGAGACGAGACACCATATACCAACGCAACCGGGATGGTCGGGTTTTATGAGTATATTTTTTCGCCAGTGCTGGGGGGAGACGGCAGAGTCGAATTTGTGGTTGGGAGCACACGCGACGTCAGCGAACGCAAGAAGGCCGAGACTGAACTGCGGACGTCGAAGGAAGCAGCGGAGGCGGCCAACCAGGCTAAGAGCGAGTTCCTGGCAAATATGAGTCACGAGATCCGAACGCCGATGAACGGCATTATCGGAATGACCGATTTCGTGCTGGAGAGCAGCATTACCGCCGAGCAGCGGGAGAATTTAGGGATCGTCAAATCTTCAGCGGATGCTTTGCTGAAGATCATCAACGACATCCTGGACTTCTCGCGGATTGAGGCCGGCAAGCTGGAACTGGACCCCATCGATTTCAACCCGCACGACGCCATTGCAGACATCGTGAATGCGGTGGCGTTACGGGCACGGCAAAAGGGCTTGGATGTGAGTGTGGATATGGGGCCGGCTATCCCACCGGTGCTGGGAGGGGATGTGGGGCGCCTGCGGCAGATACTCATTAACCTGCTGGGGAATGCGATTAAGTTCACCGATAAGGGCGAGGTGGTTCTGAAGGTGACGAGCGAAGCATCGACAGTGGAGAACGAACTGGTGCTGAACTTCTCGATCAGAGACACGGGTGTGGGTATCCCGCTCGATCGGCAAAAGAGCGTCTTTGAGGCGTTCACGCAGGCGGATGGGTCGGTAACACGCACCTATGGGGGCTCCGGACTTGGGCTGACCATCTCCTCACAACTGGTCAAGCTGATGGGTGGGCGTATCTGGTTTGAAAGTGAAGCCGGGCAGGGAACCACTTTTCATTTCACGGCGAAGTTCGCAGTAGTGACGGAGCCGGTTCGCCTGGGGGCGGCTGCCGGCGCGATTGGACTGCGAGGCCTACCGGTCCTGGTGGTTGACGACAATGCGATCAACCGCCGGCTGCTGGAACACGTCGTTATCGGCCTGGGCATGTTTCCCACACTGACGGACAGCGCGACGGAAGCGCTTGCGGCGCTGCGTACGGCGCAGGGATCGGGCAAAGCTTTCCCGCTGGTTCTGACGGACTCCCAGATGCCCGGCGGCGATGGCTTCTGGTTGGCAAAGACCATCAAACAGGATGCGGCGATTGCGGACGCCGCGATTGTGATGCTGACGTCGAAAGGCCGGCCGGGCGATGCCGCGCGGTGCCGCGAACTGGGTATTGCCGGGTATCTGCCGAAGCCCATCAAACTTCGTGAGGTGCGCGCCGCTCTGCTGATGGCGCTGCGCGTCCGCGCCGACGCCCACGAGGCACCGCCGCTCATCACGCGGCATGTGCTGCGCGAAGCTTACCCGGCGGGGCGCATTCTTCTGGTGGAGGATAATCCGGTCAACCGGTTAGTGGCCAAGCGTCTGCTGGAAAAGCGCGGCCACAGCGTCATCGTGGCCAACAATGGCCGCGAGGCCCTGACGATTCTGGACAACCAGACTTCTGAGCCATTCGACTGCGCTCTGATGGACCTGCAGATGCCGCACATGGGAGGTTTGGAGTGTACTGGCGCCATTCGCGAGCGAGAACGGAAAACCGGGCATCATCTGCAGATTATCGCGATGACAGCACATGCGATGAAGGGGGATGAGGCTCGTTGTCTGGCCGCGGGAATGGACGGGTATCTGTCGAAGCCGATTGAACCAAACAGGTTCCTGGAGGTGGTGGAAGAGTGTATAGGGAAGTCCAGGCAAGTGGAACGATATGTCTGATTCCCGGTAGTTCCGGGAGGCGTTGCTTCTCTTAAACAAGAGACCCACAATAGCTTAGCTGGTATTGAGCGTTCAAGGGTGTTGCGCAGTGGAAATCGGCGAGAGTGTTGCGCGCTGCCAGAAGCAAAAAGCAACACTTTCGCTCAGGCAGCTGCGGCACGACCCTCCCGGCGGGAGGTCATCAACAATGGGATGGTGCTTTTTTATGCAACCTTGGAAAGCTAGAGAATCCGCTTCCGAACTTCCGCTGATTTCATAACAACGATCACAAACCAGGAGCGCACTCAGATTTCCGCACGAAGCGAAGCCTAAAGAAGGTTCCAGCGAAATTCCCAATCAGTGGTGGCTTCCAGCCACCGAATCGTCTCGTGATAAACGTCATCACCACGCTTAAAAGCCCCAAGCACACTGGCGCGGTCCGTAGTGGGCTGATCGTGGGCAGAACGAATGTCATTCTCCGCCATGAGCTGTGATGCACCGCAAACTTGACCCGGTTGCAATCAAGTCGCCGCGGTGATAGATTTGTGCTACTCCGTAGATTGGGAAAGGAAGGACCAAGTATGTCTGCTAGGCTTTGTCGTGCATCTCTGCTTGTTGGCTGCGCCATTTCGTTCTCTTCGATCGCGGCCGCTCGAACCCTCTGCGTGAATCCGCACGGTTCTCATGGTTGCTATAAGAAGATTCAAACCGCAGTCAATCAAGCTTCCAACAATGACGTGATCAATGTCGCGGCCGGCGTCTACAGTGAAGACGTAAGGGTCGGAATACCGCTTTCGCTCCACGGCCAGGATGGGGCCATTATCGACGCCAGCGGTCAACCAAATGGCATTTTCGTGGATGGTCTCAGCAACCCTGGTTTAAAGGGTGTGACAATATCCGGACTTACCGTAATCAATGCCAACTTCGAGGGCATTCTGGTTGTCAGTGCTTCGAACGTCACAGTCAGCGACAGCAAAATTTTAGACAACGACAAAACTCCGGGACTAAATTTCACGGGCGAAACCGTCGGCTGCCCCGGCCAGCAGGCTTTTGAGACTGACGAAACCGGCGATTGCGGAGGCGCCATTCATCTGATCGGAACCGTAAACTCGGTCATCTCCGGCAATCAGATCTCGCGTAATGCTGATGGCGTCCTCATTAGCGATGAGACCCGGGAAAGCCACGACAACTTGATCATTCATAACATGATTGTGGATAACCAGCTCGAGTGCGGGATAGTCCTCGCGTCGCACCCGCGCAACGGCGAGGGAGGTCCGCATCCACCCAATTTCGCTTTCTCGCCACACTTCGGCGTCAACCACAATACCGTCGCGGAAAACGTTTCCGCCAGAAACGGCGTACAGATCGGCGGTGCGGGAGTCGGACTGTTCTCGGACGGCAACGGCATGGGCGCCGTGTCGGGCAACGTGATCGTCGGAAATGAACTGACAGACAATGGCCTCGGCGGCGTTGATCTTCACACGCACGTTGGCCCAAGCTTCGGCCTGCCGGCTGACAACTTGAATGCAAATGTCATCGTGGGGAACTACATCTCCGGAAATCTCGCCGATACTTTCGATACTGCAACCCCAGGTCGAGTCGGGATTAACATCAACAGTGGACAAGGCGGTTCGCCGGTCTACAACACGGTTATTTCTGCGAACGTGATCACGAACGAAGACGTCGACGTTGCCATCAACACGCCAAACGAAGTTCATGTTCATCTGAATAACCTGCTCGGCGGAAAGATCGGGGTCGCCTATGTGTGTGCACTTGATAAGGGAACTGCCTGCACAGGCACTGTCGAAGCAAGCGAAAATTTCTGGGGGTGTTCTGCCGGCCCCGGTAGCGGCGGATGCAGCACCGTGAGCGGCCCAGGGATCGTGTCAACTCCATGGCTGCCGGAACAAATCGCTAAGGATCCTCGATCCTCGCATTGATTGTGGCCTTTCCTTCTGGGGCGCTTCGGGCATTCCGAAATTTGCCCTGGAGGCTGACCTAGAGCGGTGGAACCGCTAGCGAATGAAGTCGCTCAGTGCCATCGAAAATCAATACGCTCCCGATTAGGACTTACCGGGAATCGCAGGCCTCGCAAATCTCGACAAGATATCGTCCGGGGGAGTGCGCACAGGTCTGTCTCCGACGAACAAACCGACACCGGGTTCGTTCACCGGGATGACCCACTACGCCCCCTGTTTACGCATTGAAAGTGAGGTGCGAATGCGGGATTCAGTACGATGTTGTCGTCATCGGGGGCGGACTGTGGCGGTGCGGCTCTTGCGCGGTCACTGCCATTATGCTCGCGTTAGAGATTTGTCCCCCCTAAAAAATCTGACGAACCTCCAGCGGCTCTCCCTACCTTGGGATCGAGCCCTCTGGCCGGCGAGGGAATGGCATATTATATGAGCGATGATATGCCCGGTATGTCGGGAGTTCCTCCCGTCTGACAACGTCACCCACTTCCCCTGTACGCGACAACGGTTGGCGAGTATGCCGAAACCGGTAGTACAGAATGCGCCCGTGGGGCCGCCGCCTCCGCCGCCGCCCATGGGGGGCGGGGTACGCCCCAATCCGGCGCTCTCACGCTATCTCTCGTATTACGATGCCAATAATCCTATTGCGAATGAGGTAGCCTGTAACGCCATCCCGCTCGGGACCCGGCAGAAGTTTGACCGCGCGACGGCGACTTGGGGTAAGCACAAACCGGCTGGTGTACCTTCGCCGTTTTTGGCTACTTCGCAACAGTTGAAGGTTTCTGACTTTCTCATGCTCTCGGAGCCACAAAGGCTTGCATTGATTGACATGATGTGGACCGAGGTCCTGGTGCTGAAGACGGGTCTCACACCCCGGAATCAGATGGTCGACCCTGCGCCGAATGCTTTTGAAGGAATCCCCGGGACAGTACGCGCGTTTCGTGACCTTGGCTTTTGTTTTCGTTGTGACACCCGTCTCCCGGTGTCGGTGACTGTCCAGGGTTTTCGCCGGCTCTTCGAGATGAGCCCTCCTGCGGATATCCAGGGCACCCTGCCTCATCGGGCAGCTACCGGCACAGGAATGGCACAACAGCTGGGGATGTGGAAAGACAATCGGGATGCCGTGAACGAAATGAATATCTGCGTGTCCCGCAATTTGAAGGGTTCCACTAAATTTCCGAATCCCGAAACGACAGGCACGGCATACATTTACGCCATTAAGCTGCCGGGCGAGAAATTGGGCTTCGACACGGAAAACTGGCAAGCTTCGGAAGTGGGTGGTTTGTGGCGTCCTGGCGAGAAAGCATTTTTTGATATAGATGCCGCCAACGTCATTGCTTACATCCCAATCACAAAGATCCTGAAGGCTGGGCCAGACGAGCTCCATCGCTTCAAGTTCGATGCCAACCAATGGACCTACACCGCTAACGCGAAAGCGGTCGATCACGTCGTACTAGGGCCGTTGATCGCGGCAATCTACAACAATGAAGCCGTCCAAGCAGTCAAGCGAGTAGACGACTTCCTAGCGGGCCAATAGTACCGCAAACAAGCACTCGACAGTTCAAACTATCGCTGTAGAACGCGATTGAAAGATTCTTATTGACGTTCGATATCGATAGTCGATATTATGTGCATCAGTGGCCAAGCCTGCTGATCTATTGCCAGGAACGCTAGATCTTCTGATCCTGCGCATTCTGGAGCTACGACCATTACACGGCGTAGGGATTGCCGATCGCATCGAACGGGTAACCAACGGCGTCTTTGTTGTCGGGCCAGGATCCCTCTTCCCATGCCTGCATCGATTGGCCGAAAAGGGTTGGATCGAAGGTCAGTGGGGGGAACTAGAAAACGGACGGCGGGCTAAATTCTACGCACTAACGTCGGCGGGAAAATCTCAGCTAGTTAAAGAAAAGCGCAACTGGCAAAAGGTGCTGACGGCGATGAACCAGGTGCTTGCGGACCCTGCATAACATGTCCTGGGCAACAACTATTGCAAGCATCTGCCGTCGCTGGCTGCAACCCGAACAGGCGGACCGTGAACTCGACGCCGAAGTGCAAAGTTATTTCGACATAGTAGCTGAGCGGCTCATGGCAACCGGTTTGTCGCACGAAGAGGCGATGCGGTCGGCACGCCTGCAGTTGGAAGGACCGGAACAGGTGAAAGAGAAGGTGAGGCAGGCCCGCATGGGATTCACGATCGAAACAACCGCACGAGATATGCGATATGCGTGGAGGACCTTGCGAAAGAGTCCGGGGTTCACAGTAGTTTCGGTATTGACCCTAGGGCTGGGCATTGGAGCGAACTCTGCGATTTTCATGCTGATTAACGCCGTGATGCTGCGCGCGCTTCCGGTACAGCACCCCGAGCAACTAGTGCTGCTGACCGATCCGGGCGAAAGCGGCGTGGCGATGGAGACCACAGAGCATGGCGTGCGCCGCAATTTGTCTTACCAGGAGTTCCAACAGCTTCGGTCGCACAACACTGTGTTTTCCGGCCTGCTCGCGACGCAAAACGACGTGAGCGACGTGGATGTATTTCCTGAAGGCGGCAGCGAATCGCAAATCTTTAGGGCGCATGTGCAGTTGGTGTCGGGAGAATTTTTTCAGGTGCTGGGCGTTCATCCGACTAAGGGGCGCTTTTTCAGGCCAGCAGAGGACAAAGTGCCCGGCGCGAATCCTGTCGCTGTGATCTCCTACAGCTACTGGCAGCGCATGTTCGCCGGCAAAGCAGGCATTATTGGAACGACGGTGCGGGTCGGTGCAGGCGCTTTCCGGATCGTGGGAGTCGCGCCTGCCGGCTTTACAGGAATTCTGGTTGGCTCCGATGCTGATTTCTGGTTTCCGTTGACCATGCAGCAGCAAGTGCTTCCGGGAAGAAACTACCTGGAGCCAATAGATACGTTGTGGCTTCAGGTGATGGGACGTCTTGCTCCGGGAATGTCATTGAAGCGGGCAGAGGCCGGTGTCAACGTGACGTTCCAGCAGGCTCTGCACACATGGGCGGCTGCGCTGCCAACGGAAAGAGAGCGCCGCCTGATGCTCGAAGAAAAAATCGAATTGCGGCCGGGGAATCACGGCGCCTCCGCGCTGCGCGGCGAGTTCGCAGATCCGTTGGTCCTGCTGATGGCTGTTGTCGGGGCGGTGCTTCTAATCGCGTGCGCCAACCTAGCCAACCTGATGCTGGCCAGAGCGACGGGGCGGAAGCGTGAGATCGGCGTTCGCCTGGCGTTGGGAGCGGGCCGCGGCAGGTTGATTCGGCAATTACTGACGGAGAGCTTACTGGTTGCTGTGCTCGGCGGCACGCTGGGAATTTCGCTTTCCGTAACGGGTGCCCGCTTACTGCTTGCGTTGGTGTCGACCGGGTTTGACAATCTGGGCCTTGATGTTCCACACGACTACCGCGTCCTGGCGTTTACCGCGACGATTTCGCTTCTCACCCTCCTTCTATTCGGACTAGCGCCAGCAATCCGGGGAACTCGCCTGGACGCAAATCGTACACTCGCCGGAATTGAGCGGGGCTCTTCCGCCGCGCGATCGGATGTGCGGTCTGGCAGGTTGCTCGGAATCACGCAAGTTGCCTTGTCAGTGGTGTTACTTATCGGCGCGGCTTTGTTTGTGCGGAGCCTAAGCAACCTGCTGACGCAGAGACTTGGTTATGACCGGCAGCATCTTTTGCTGGTTAAGCTTGATCCCGCCGCTGCCGGATACAAAGGACCGGGCGCGATCGCCTTGTACGAGACGGTTCGTGAACAGTTGGGAACCGTGCCCGGCATTCGCAGCGTAACGCTCTCAAACACGGGTCTGTTTGCGGGCGATTCCGGGGACCATGTCTCAATTGAGGGTTCGCCGGTGCGCGATCCCGAGCAACTGTATTCCGAATGGACCGAAATCGGCGCAGACTACTTCAAGACTTTAGGGATTTCGTTGCTTCGCGGCCGTGAAGTGAATGCATCGGATGTGGCTAGGGGTGCGCAGGTCTGTGTGATCAATGAATCATTCGTGCGTAAGTTCTTCCCTGGTATGGATGCGATTGGCCGGCACATCACAGATATGTACCCAACTACGCGCGAGAGATTCGAAATCATCGGAGTAGTTGCCGACTCGAAAGAACATCGCCCGAACGAGAAGAGTTATCCGCGGTTCTATTCCAACATTTCTCACCCGATAGGTACGGTGAGATCGGTCACCTACCTATTAAATACGGCACGCGATCCGACGACTGTAGCTTCCGCAGTTCGCGAATCGCTGCGGAAGCTCGATACAAGTCTGACGATTTTGGCTCTTCGTACCGTGGACGAGCAAATTGACAGGCGATTGATTACTCAAAGGCTGCTGGCGGATCTCGCCGGATTCTTTGCATTCGTCGCGCTCTTCATGGCCGCCATTGGCCTGTATGGCGTGATGTCATACTCCATCACGCGGCGAACGAGCGAGATTGGGATACGCATGGCACTGGGAGCCTCGGTTTCAGGGGTGAGGCGCATGGTGCTGAGTGAGACACTTTGGATGGTGGCTCTCGGCGTAGCGGCGGGGTTGCCTTGTGCCTTGGCCGTGGCCCGATTGGTTTCCAGCAGGCTGTATGGAATCGATGTTCTTGACCCTTTGTCAATCGGGGCTGCAATGGCCGTTGCTTTGACTTCAGGGATTCTGGCCGGGTATGTGCCGGCTTATAGGGCTTCGAAGGTCGATCCCATAGTTTCTCTGCGACACGATTGATGTAGGTCTGATCTCGTTGCGAGCTGTTCCCACGGGCGGCGGGAGACTTCACCTTTGCTATAAGCCGTTCGAGTTGCTGCCCGCGTACACACGCAACAGGAACAAACCTGCCGTGACGACCGATAACAGATATTATGTTAACCTGCGAGGTAGTGGGTCAGTTTGAACTGACCCACTACCACTTGCGAATGCGGTCGGATGGTTGGGCTCGTAAAGACCGACTTCGCCTCCGCCCGGGAGCGGGATGTGGGTGATGGATCCCCATCGCGCTTGGTGGACTTCGGAACAGGCAACGCCAATCTCTGCGAACGCCGAAATTTGGGCCTGCAGGTTGTCGCATAAGAAGTAGAGTTCGTGATTGCCGACTTCTTCCGCGGGATGGACTGCCAGTTCAGCCGGAGGTAGCGCGAAGATTAGCCAGCCGTGGCCGGCGTCCACCGATGGAAGCCGGAGAACGTCACGGAAAAACGCGCGATCGGCTGCCGCATCTTTGCTGTAGACGATTACGTGCGCGCCAAAGATCATTGCGGCTTAGAACGGCATGGATGGAGACGGACCGGCGAATTGGCCGACAGGCTGCTCTTTGAACCAGCATCCCAGCCTTCCAGGCTGAAGCCCGACGCGGTTCCGGGGCTCGGCTGGATGGTAGGTGGTCTGTTGCACTACATCCGGCGGGGTAAGAGTTACTTCGTTCTCGAGGATTTGGTACTGCACCATGTCTTCTTTTTGGCCGTAACTGGTGTTGTACATGACGTCGTACAGGCGATTTTGGTATTTGACGACCTTGTGGTTGTCCCACACATAGTACAGCCCTCCCGCTACGTTGGATTGAAGACCCATGACGCCGCCTACAGGATGGGTGCTCACAAACCCCAACTTGGACGATGCCACTGTAGCTTTGCAGCTCTACATCGTTCTTGGCTAACCCGAGCCCGAAGGGTTGCGGGCGCCCAGACCAGCATCATGAACGCGTTGGCAAAGGTGGCGCATTCGCTGGATTTCACATCGCCGTCCAACAGCTTATAGGCCGATCCCCCTTTGATGCGCCCATCCCATCTGTAGCCATTTCCGGGATGGTGGACAAAGGTCACAAAGGTATTGAACAGCTGTAAAAAGTTTGTGGGCTTGGGCATGGTGTTGAGTATTTTCATGCCGGGGAGATTTTCGACTGGCCCGGGAAGAGACTTGATCGCTTCCTTCATTTTGCCTTCGTGCATCGCGCTCGGATAATAATCCTGGATTATCTGGTAAGGTTTTGCCAAGGCGGCCTCTCAAACAACTATACTCGCGTTTTTACTGGAAAGGGAGGAAGTCGAGAATCTTCTGTACGCTTTCCTCGATGGTTTCGCATTCGGTTCTGCACTCCACTTCCGGGTTTAGCGGAGGCTCGTACGGGTCGTCGACGCCAGTGAGACCTTGTATCTGTCCGGCGCGTGACTTCTGATAAAGCCCCTTGACATCGCGGCCCTCGCAAACGTGGAGGGGCGCATTCACGTAGACCTCGAAAAAGCCGGGAATTTGGCGGCGGAGCTGGTCGCGGGCATCCCGATAGGGAGAAATTGCCGAGACGATCACAAGCACACCATGCTTTGCCAGCAAGCCGGCGACATAGCCGATGCGCCGGATGTTTTCATCACGATCTTTCTTGCTGAAGCCGAGATCTTTGCAGAGGAGTTGGCGGACTTCGTCGCCATCGAGCACTTCTACCCGACAGCCACGACATTCGAGATGATGGGCTAAATTGCGGGACAGCGTGGTCTTTCCGGCTGAACTCAATCCGGTTAGCCACACTACCGGAGCACTGCGACATTCTCTAACAGACGGGTCCATTTTATGGAACGTATCACGGAGTCTCCGCTGCCCAGTAGCCTGGGCGCGCGTCGATGTGCAGTTCAGGGTGATCGCGAATCCGGACGACGATCTTGTGGAAACTGGGGTCGCCCTGCTGGTTAGGTGCGAATGAGAGCATGTAGCGGCTGTGGATGTCGGCGCCCAGGCGGATGAGATCGTTCTCGAGTTTGGATTTAGTTTCGAACTTGAGGATGCGACCGCCGGTGGCTGCTGTTAGCACTTTGCAGGTGTCTTGCCTGGTGGCGTGAATGGTTTCTGTGATGGCGTCAAGGATGAAGCCGTTACCTCCTTCGGGAGGTTGGTAGTCGCTGCCCTTAGTGGTGAAAGGCGTGAGATAGGCCGAGTAGCTCAGACTGTAAATGGTAACTCCGGATTTTTGGATTGCAGGCAGGAGGTAACTTAGCTTACTTTCGCTGCCCCGATCCTTACCTTCGCCAATGATCAGCATGGCGGACCGCGTTGCGGTACTTCGGTTGGCGAGCAATGACAGGCCTCTGTTCACCGCGTCGAGTAATTTACCGCCGCGCGTATCGTCGGATGCAAGGGAGCGAAATGCGTTGCTGATCTGGTTCGCGTCGTTGGTGAAGTCCTGGATTACTTTCACTTGATCGGAAAAGGTCACGACGGCGGCGGCGCCGTTTGCTCCCACAACTGCTTCCTGGATCATGCTTCCGACTTTCTGAATTTTGAGCAGAGCGGATTGCGAGATGTCGCTGGTTTGGATCAGAACGACCAGGTTGAAGGGCGCGCTTACCCAATCGGGGTCGTCGACGCGCACGGGGCGCGGCTGCCCACTATCGAGCAGTAAGAAGTCGGAGGGATCGAGGCCGGGCACGAAATGGCCGTGCTGATCGGTGACGCTGACGGGCACAACGACCAGAGGAACGGTTGTTTTGATGGTCGGTTGCTGGGCTGGTGCGCGAATCGCAAAAAGGAAGGCAAGCAGGGATACGCGCCGGATCACTAGGTGAGCGATGCGGCGGAAGCGGAGGCGGTTTCGAGCAGTGATACTCTAGATTCCGTTTATGAGTATTGCCGAAATATTATCTATTGACTATGACGCCGAGATGGACAGCACGCGGCGCACGCTGGAACGGATTCCGGAGAACGATCCGCAGTGGAAGCCGGCGGATAAGTCGATGCCAATTGGAAGGCTGGCGCTGCACACGGCACTATTGCCGGATTTCTGGACGATGATCGTGACTACGCCGGAACTCAATGTAGCAACGACTAAGTTTCCGGATTTTACCTTTCAGTCGACCGCGCATTTGATCTCGGAGTTGGAGCGCAGTTCCGTAGAGGCAAAACGGCTGTTGCTGGAGGCGTCCGACGAGAAAATGCAGGAAGAGTGGCGGGTGTCTTTCGGCGATCGCGTGATCGTCAAAGGTCCGCGTGCCTTGCTTTATCGGACGATGTTTATGAATCACATTGTGCATCATCGGGCACAGTTGGGTGTGTATTTGCGGCTGCTGAATATTCCGGTTCCGGGGCTGTACGGGCCTTCGGCGGACGAGCCGTTTAAACCGTAGATTTGAGCCAAAAAAATGCCGCTCCAGCTCTGTCAGGTGGCCGGAGCGGCTGAGGGAAGAAATCGTTTAACGGTGGTGACCACCACCGCCGCCTGAGTGTCCACCGCCACCACTGCTGTGCGAACCACCGCCGCCGCCGCGGGATGAGGGGGCGCTGTAGTGCTGCGCTGGAGCACTGTAGTGAGCCGCGGGCGCACTATAGCGTGGGGCTGCGGGAGCGCTGTAACGTTGTGCCGGGGCGCTATAACGCGGGGCGCTGTAGTTCGCTCCGCCGCTGAAACCGCGGGTTGATCCGCTGAAAGCAGAGGATGGCTGCGCCTGCCCGAAAGTGTGCCATCCACTTTCCTGGTTGGCTCGGATCTGTGGCGCGGCAGCGCCCTGCCCCTGAGCTGAGAAATTCTGACGATAGGCGGAGGAAGCGCCGGGATCGCCGAAGCGGCTCCAACCGTTGCTGCCGGCGCCCGCTCTTGCGCCCGATTGCTGCGCCGGCGCACCGAAACGAGCACCGCCATAGTTCTGAGCGCCGTACTGTGAGCGGGCAAATCCTGTAGATCCGCGGCCTGCGCTTGTAAAGTTCGAATGGAAGAACTGGCGATTACTCGCGGATGCGAGGCGCGGGTTAGCGACCGCCTGCCGGGATGCCAACTGATAGCTGCTGCGCGAAGGGCCCACGGGAAGCTGTCCACGATAGACGCTGGCGTTCATCAACTGCTCGCGGCCGGCAAAGCCGAAGCGCTGATGCGGGCCACCGAACCCGTTCAGGCCCGCGTAGACCGCGCCGCCGCGGAAGCCGGCATTGCGGTACGTCCCGAAGATACCCGCGCTGCGGAAGCCGTAGCCAAAACCATAGCCGCCGCGGAAGCCATGCCCCCACCAGCCGAAGAAGCTTTCGAATGGGGCGAGAGCGACCCACCCTAAGGCAGCGCCAAGGCCGAAAAAGCCGACCAACGCGGGGCTCCACAAATATCTCGCCCCGACTGCGCCCGGCCACCAGCACCAACCGTAACCGCCGTTTTGGAACCAACGGCCATAGTGATACGGCGCCCAGCCCCAAGGAGCGTAATCGACCCAAGTCCAACCATAGTAGGGTTCGTAATTCCATTGGCCGTCAGTGTAGGGGGCCCAATCCTGAGTGGGCGGCTGCGGAGCCCAGACCTGGCCATACTGCGAAGGCACCCACTTGCCGTACTGGTCGAGATCATCTGCGCCGTAGACATCGGCGCTGACGTATTTGTAGCTTTGCGAAGCCAGCAGTTCATGGTCGCGGTTGGCGCTCCAGTCATCGAACTGGTCGCGGGCGATCTCATAGGTGCTTTGAAATTCGGGATCCTGCGGATTGCCACGGACGAGAGTGGAACGGCCGGCTTGCAACTGCTCAGAACCGCGCGGGCTGAAGATCTGGGCGGCGCCCGAGCGCACGGTAATTTGCGTGGTGCCGTCGTCGAGAACGGAGATGCGATATTCGCCTTCGCCGCCGGGGCGAATGGCAATGCTGGGCGTGTCGATTTCGGCTTGAGCATCCTGGTTGCGCAAGACGCGATAGATGATAGTTCCCTGCCCTAGCTGAATTTGATAGCGATGATATTCGAGGCCGGCGAAAGCAAGATCAGTATTGGGCGCGATGCGAACCAGGTTGGCATAATCAAACTCAACTTCAGCGCGCGAACCGGGTGATGTCTGGACGTGGTCCTGAGCCATCAAAGGCGCGTTGATAATGGCGGCAACGAGCTGACCGTTATCGCCACGCTTGACGTTGACATCGCCTTGCACGATGCTGAGGCGCGCGACTCCGTGCTGCTGGTCCTGATCGGGAGCGCCCTGCTGCATGTTTGGATCGACCGGGGCGGGCTGCTGAGGAGGATAAGCTCCTTGCTGCGGCGGATACTGACCGGCGCCCGGATATTGTTGCGCAGGCGGATAAGCACCGGGGTTTTGCGGATAAGATTGCGGACCAGGGTAAGCGCCGGGCTCGGAGTATTGAGGGTTGGGAGCGGGCGTGAACTGGGCCGAGGCGAGCGGCTGCAGGCCGAAGAGCGCCATCGCGTAGACCAGAACGGATGCTGTCAGACTGCGGAACATTGACGAACATGGTTATACACGTCGGGGACCATAAAGAAGCAGTTACGTTTCAACGGGATACGAAGGTACGAGCGCCCCGGGTGTGGCTGAAAAGCACCGCCCTGGATGGATTGCACCAGACCTCGGCAAGAGGTGCGCCCGGACGGGTCGTCAGGTGATGACCGTTAATCTCAGAGACTCGCGCGGGGCGGCGGGTACCGAAAGACCCGGCATCGGCTTCCCCGCAAACAACTTTCGGCACGGGACGGCCAGCCAGCGTGCCAGCCGAGTCGCCTTCTGCCGCCGGGCACTGTCGGTCGAAATACCGGTATTGGCGTACATTTGACGATAAAGCTTCGACACAAATATAAATGCCAGCCGCCCGCGCAATGTGGGCACGCATTTCGACCGCTCCCAAACGTCGCGCAGGCGATAGAAGCTGTCCCAGACGAGCTGAGTTCGATCGCGGATCTCCTCGGCAGTCATGACGTCGTGCGGACTGAACATTTTCGGCCGGGTGGCGGCGGGGATCAGCCAATAGCGGGTGATAGGAACCCCGTCCACACAGGGAACGTTGCCATTCATGCTCTTCTCCCAATTATCAAAGTCCACGGTGCCGGGAAAAGGTGTCAGCATCACGAACTGCGCAAATGTGAGAGCGCCCTGTTTGGCTACGGCGGCGGTGGCCGCGAACGTCTCTTTGCGATCAGAGGGAAGCCCAAAGATAAACGATCCGAGCACGTGAACGCCATGCTCCTTGAATGTGCGAAGACGGGTTGCCAGATCTTCACCCGCCGAGTTGAACTCTTTGAAAACGGATTTGAGCCCTTCCGCGGTGACGGACTCCACTCCGACGAGGGCGCCCTTGATGCGCGCCCTGCGCATGGCGTCGAGGAAATGCTCGTCTTCACCGGCCTCCATTGTGATCTGCGTGAAAAATACCATGTCAGGAGGAAGGTTCGCCAGCTTCTCCATGAGCTCGAAGCGCTCCGCGCGAATGGCTTGCAGTTCGGCGACGCGGTGGGCGTTGCCTTGCTTCTCGGCGAGCCGAATGTCGGTGAGGGTGACGGGATAGAAGTTATCGTCGGCAAGGGCGATGAAGCGAAATCCAAGACGCCGCAATTGGACGATTTCTTCGATGACCACATCTGACGCTCGCTGCCGGGGCTTTTGACCATCCGTCCGCCATACAGAGCAGAAAGAGCAGTGTTTCGGGCAGCCGCGCACGGTCTGGACAGAAGCCCACATATAACGGTTTATAGGCGCGAGATCCCAACGCGCCGCCAGGAACTGCTCGCCCGGGATGCGTCCGCCTTCATAAATCCGCTGGCCACTGCCTCGCATCAGATCGCCGATGACGTTCGCCCACGCAACGTCGCCGTCGCCTTTTACTACGGCGTGAGCGCCACCGAGATCGAAAGCCTCTTCCGGATACAAGGTTGCGTGGACACCTCCAAACACGACCCATGCTCCACGTTCCCGCGCGATGCGTCCGAGTTGTAGTCCTCGGAGGGCGTTGCCGGTATGGATGCCAATCCCGACAATGTCCCCGCGCTGAATGATATTGGGGTCAATTTGTTCGAGCGTCTCATCGGTAATGAGAGGATCCCCGTATTGAGCGGGGGTCGCCGCGGCAAGGACATACAACCAACGTGGGGTAATCACCCCGATGCCAAACGAGGCGTCACTGGGGTTGACGAGGTGAACGCGCATGACGAGAGTGTCGATTCTTGACTTTTCGTCGCTCTATGGCCTCAACAAACGCCTAAGTGAGCTACTAAAAGCATGGAATAATTCAGGCCCACTGTAGCACAGACGGGCTAGGCCCCTAGAGATACTTATCGAAAACGGCACAAACTGGTTTCTAATCACAATAAAGTAGAATTGCCGAGGGATGACTAAAGAGGAGACGCTCGCACGAATCGAGAAGATCGGAATCTTGCCCGCCGTCCGCGCCTGCTCTGCGAAGGACGCTCTCTTCGCTTCCGAGTCTGTTTTTAGCGGCGGTATTCCCATCGTGGAAATCACCATGACTACGCCCGATGCAGTCAGCGTGATTTCTCAACTCATCCGATCCGATTCGGGTGTCATCGTTGGGGCGGGGACTGTTCTGGACCTGGATACGGCTCGTGCTTGTCTAGATGCCGGTTCCGCCTTTCTAACGACCACCGGCCTAGACCCGGAGATTGTCCAATTTGCGCATCAGCACGACATCCTGATAATCCCCGGGGCTCTCACACCCACGGAGGTGATGATGGCAAAAAAAGCCGGCGCCGCATTCGTCAAGGTCTTTCCCTGCTCGAGTGTAGGAGGGCCCTCCTATATTCGCGCTCTTCGGAATCCCTTCCCCCACACGCGCCTAATAGCCTCAGGCGGTGTGACTCAACAAACTGCCGCGGACTACGTCCGGGCCGGAGCCAACGTACTTGGCATCGGTCATGACTTGCTGCCCTCTGATGCTGTCCGCGCTCGGAATTCCGAGTGGATTCACGAACTTGCCCGCCGCTTTATCGACATGGTCAAGCAAGCGCGGAATGGTAGGCCGAGTCACAAATGATACCGTGAAACATCACGGATAAATGATTCGGGCCCTGGTTGACTTCGCCCTCAACAACCGATTTTTGGTAGTTTTGGCGGCTGCACTTCTACTTATTTGGGGAGCCATCTCGTTCCACAATCTGCCCGTCGAGGCATATCCCGACGTGGCGAACAATTACGTACAGGTCATTACGCAATGGCCGGGACGAGCCGCCGAAGAGGTTGAGCAGCAGGTCACTATACCGCTGGAAATCGCGACGAATGGTATCCCGCATCTAGATCATCTGCGCTCCGTTTCGATTTTCGGGTTGTCGAGCCTCAGCCTGATCTTCGATGATGAGTCATCCAACGATTGGAACCGCCAGAAGGTGCTGGAACGGCTTTCGGAGGTTACCCTCCCGGCCGGTTTGCAGCCACAGATCGGATCCGACTACAGTCCCGTCGGGCAGATCTACTGGTATACGCTCCACAGCACCAATCCTAGTTACGATGTCATGGCGCTGAAGTCTCTGGAGGACTGGACGCTAGAAAAGCAGTTTAAATCCGTTCCCAACGTTGTAGATGTCAGCAGTTTTGGCGGCACCACGCGCGAATATCAGGTACGCGTGGACCCGAACAAATTGATCTCCTACGGACTCAGCATCAGCCAAGTTGAGCAGCAGTTGGCGAATAACAATGTAAACGCGGGTGGAAGCTTCCTGGAAGCGGGGACGCAGCAGATCAACGTTCGCGCCATCGGACTCGTCAATGACGTCAGCGATATCGAACAGACCCTCATCAAGAGCCAGAATGGTACCCCGCTCCGCGTCAAAGACATTGCCACCGTCGTGCAGGGGCCGCGCATCCGCTTGGGCAAAATCGCCAAAGCGATCCATCGCGAAGATGGCAAGATCATTGACAACCGCGATGTAGTGGAGGGCATTGTGCTATTACGCAAAGGCGCCGATTCGCAATCCACTCTGGCGGGCATCCACGCGAAAGTGAAGGAGCTGAACGAACATCTGCTTCCTCCCGGAGTGAAGATCATACCCCACCTTGACCGTAGCGACCTGCTCGCCTACACCACCCACACTGTCCTTCACAACCTGACGGAGGGAATCATCCTGGTGGCGGTTATCCTTTTTCTCTTTTTGGGCAACACCAGGGGCGCGCTCATAGTGGCGCTCACCATTCCGTTTTCTTTGCTATTTGCGTCCATCTGTCTCGACTTGAACAAAATCCCCGCCAACCTTCTGTCGCTGGGCGCACTCGACTTCGGCATGGTGGTGGAAGGCGCGGTGGTTATGGTGGAGAACATCATCCGCTATCTGGGGCGCCGCAACGGCGACGACAAACCCGCCATCACATCGATTCGCGAGGCTGCGCACGAAGTACAACGGCCGGTGTTTTATTCCATCGGCATCATCATTACCGCCTACCTGCCAATCTTCACCCTGCAACGCGTCGAAGGGCGTCTTTTCAAGCCCATGGCCTGGACCGTGTCCTTCGCTCTGCTGGGCGCGCTGATCTTCTCCATGTTGATCGCCCCGGTGCTGTGCAGCCTGCTCTTCGGAAAGCAGGTGCGCGAATGGCATAACCCGGTCATGGAGGGTATCTCGAAGACCTATCTCTGGCTGTTGCGCCGCTCCATTCGCTTCCGCTGGATCACTGTCGCCATTGCGGTCTTAGCGTTCGGGGCATCAGTTTGGATGATGACGAGCGGCATCATCGGTTCCGAGTTCCTTCCGCATCTGGACGAGGGCGCCATTTGGGCACGCGCTACGCTCGCCCCGAGCATCGGCCTAAAGGCCGCGACCGACGTTATGGATCGCGCGCGCATAGTCCTGGCGTCTTTTCCGGAGGTAACGCAAGTCGTCTCTCAGGTTGGCCGGCCGGATGACGGTACCGACACCACTGGGTTTTTCAACACCGAATATTTTATTGACCTCAAGCCGAAAGATAGATGGCGTCCGGTCTTTGGCGAGGATAAAGAAGCGTTGATTTCGGCAATGGACCGCGAACTGGAGAAGATCCCCGGCGCGCTCTGGAACTTCTCTCAACCTATCGCCGACAACATGGAAGAGGCGGTTAGCGGGGTCAAGGGCCAGCTCGCGATCAAGATCTACGGGGAGGACCTGAAGACCCTTGAAAGCAAGGGCCAGGAAATGGTCAACGTCATGCGATCCATCCGTGGCATCTCCGACCTGGGCCTCTTCCGGGTCATCGGCCAGCCGAACCTGCAGTTCAAGGTGAATCGTAAAGTAGCCGCGCGTTACGGTCTGAATATCTCCGACGTGCAGGATGCGGTGGAGACGGCGGTTGGAGGAAAGGCCGTCGGACAGGTGCTCAAGGGTGAGGAGCGCTACGACCTGGTAGTCCGTTATGATGCGCCGTTCCGCAGCACCATGGAAGAGGTTGAGAACATACGCCTGCTGGCGCCGTCTGGTGAACGCGTTGCTCTATCGCAGCTTTGTGACGTGGGCGTGCTCGACGGAGCTTCGGAGATTTATCGTGAAGCGAACTCACGTTACGTCGCATTGAAGTACAGTGTTGTCGGCCGCGACCTGGGTAGCGCCGTAGAGGAGGCTATCTCGAAGGTCTCCAAGCAGGTCAAGCTGCCCGTGGGTTACAAGACTGACTGGGCAGGCGAATACGAGAGCGCCAAGCGGTCACAAAAGCGCCTGTCGATTGTTGTGCCCATCACGCTGCTGGTTATTTGCATGATCCTTTACACCATGTTCAGTTCGGTGAAATGGGTGCTTCTGATTATGGCTAACGTCGCGATGGCGCCGATTGGCGGGCTGCTAGCGCTTCTCATAACAGGTACGCACATCAGCGTCTCCTCCGGTGTTGGCTTTCTGGCGCTGTTCGGCGTCTCGGTGCAGACTGGTGTCATTATGCTGGAGTACATCAATCAGCTGCGGGCCCGCGGAGAAACAATCATGAATGCGGCAATTGATGGCTCTGTCCGCCGCCTGCGACCCATCATGATGACTATGCTGGTGGCCAGCGTGGGCCTTCTGCCCGCGGCGCTTTCCCGCGGTATCGGTTCCGACTCTCAGCGTCCATTCGCCATTGTCATCGTGGGCGGCTTACTTGCCGCTTTGTTACTGGGTGTCTTTCTTCTACCGACGCTCTACGTATGGGTGGCCGGCAATGACGACGTGCTGCCCAACCCCGAAGGCGAAGACGAAGCGCAAAACTGACGGCATCTCGCCTCCTGAAAGACGAGCGGCGCGAAAACGGTGCCGCTGGCCGCGTTTGCGGGCGCTTACGCTTCCGGCTCGGTGTCGAGCTTCATCGCGCGGGTTAGAAGGGGATGGTGAATCGGAAGGTGGCACCATGACCTTTGCCGGCGCTTTCGGCCCAGATACGGCCACCGTGGGCGCGCACGATTTTGCGGCATACGGGAAGGCCGAGACCATTGCCGGAGAGATCCTTGCCTTCGAGGCGCTTGAAGGGTTGGAAGATGGCCTCGAGATATTGCGGATCGATACCAAGGCCGTTGTCTCTAACGGAGATGGTGCAGGCGTCGTCGCCCTCTTCGGCGGTGACTTCGATGCGAGGCGGGGCTTCGCTGCGGAAGGTGAGCCCATTAAGGAAGAGCTGCTGGAACAATTGCGCGAAGTGGGACTCATCGACATTAAGGCTGGGAAGGTCGTGAAACATGATTTCCCCGCCCGTCTGGCGCAGTTGGGATTGCACGTTCATGAGGGCCCATTGCACGATCACGTTTAGATCGACATTGGAGCGCCGGGGCGAGTACCCTGCCCTTGAATACTTGAGCAAGTCCTCAATAAGCGTGTTCATCTCTTTGACGCCCTGGGCCGCGTAGGTGCTCAGTTCGGCAGCGTCGGGGTCAGAGGCATGCTGGCGCTCGAGCAGCTGGGTGTAGCTGGCGATGGCACGGAGCGGAGTGCGCAGATCATGACTGAGGGCATAGATGAGATGCTGCATGTCTTCGGTGGCTGAACGGCCTTCTTCAAGACTGCGTGCGAGATCCTGTTCGGCTTGCTGACGAGCCGAACGACAGGCATCGAGAGCGAGGCGAAGCTCCTCATTCGCACGACGGAGTTGCGCTAGCTTTTCTTCTGGCGATTCGTCCATTTGGGTTATGCGCGCTGGAGGAGCCCTAGACGCTCCAGAAGTGCGTTCGGATCAGGATCGCGGCCCATGAAGTCACGATAGAGCTGAGCGGCATCGGCACTGTCGCCGCGTTCGAGGATGCGGCGGCGATATTCGAGACCTGTTTCCGTGTTGAAGATACCCTCGTGGCGGAAGCGCGTGAATGCATCCGCGTCGAGAACTTCGGCCCATTTGTAGGAATAGTAACCGGCGCCGTAAGCGACGGGGCTGGCGAATAGGTGGGTGAAGCCGGCGATCATGCCGTAATGCGGCGGCAGCGGGGCGACGGCGAATCGGGCGGTGATGTCGCGGGCATAGGCCATTACATCAGTGCCGGAGGCCGGATCAAATTCGCGATGAAGTTTGAGGTCGACGAGGGCGAAACCGAGTTGCCGCATTTGCCCAGTGGCGCTCATGAAATTGCGCGCGCGCCTCATCTTGTCGAACAGGTCGGCGGGGATGGGCTCGCCGGTTTCGTAGTGGCGCGCGAACAGGTTGAGCGCGTCGCGCTCCATGCACCAGTTCTCCATGATTTGGGATGGCAGTTCGATGAAGTCCCACGGCACGTGCATGGAGGCGAGAGACTTGATGGGGACGCGGCCGACGAGTTGATGGAGCAGGTGGCCGAACTCGTGGAAAATCGTTTCGACTTCGCGGTGGTTGAGCAGCGATGGCGTGTCACCGACGGGCGGCATGAGGTTGCCGGCGATGACTCCCAGGTGCGGTTCGGCTTCATCGGGATTACCGGTGAAGAGACCGTCCATCCAGGCGCCGCCGCGTTTGTTTTCGCGTGGGAACCAGTCAGTGTAAAAGCCGCCGAGGAGGATGGCGGACGCGTCGTCCTGGACGCGATAATACTTGACCGCTGGATCCCAGACGGGAACGCCCGGCTCTTCGATGACCTTAATGCCGAGGATGCGGCTGAAGATATCGAACATGCCGGCGACAACGCGGTCGAGCTGAAAGTAAGGGCGAAGTGCTTCTTCGTCAAAATCGTAGAGAGCTTTACGCTGCTTTTCGGCCAGGTACGCCACATCCCATGGCTGCATGTCGTCGTAGCCGAGGGTGCGGCCCCAGTCGGCGAGCTCCTGGACTTCCTTTTCGAAAAACGGACGGGTCTTTTGTTCGAGATCTTCGACGAAGGCTTGCGCCTGGGCGCCTTCGTGCGCCATGCGATTCTCGAGCACGAGATCGGCGAAGTCGCGGTAGCCGAGTAAGTTAGCTTTTTCGCGGCGTAGACGCAGGATTTCGAGAATCAACGGGCAATTGTTCAGATCGCCTGAGGTGGCGCGCGCATTCGAGGCTTCCCAAAGCTGGCGGCGGATGGCGCGATCGTCCAAATAGGTCATGGCCGGCGTATAGCTGGGCGCGTGCAGCGTGAAGCGCCAACCTTTTTTGTCCTTGGCAGCGGCGTTTTCGCGCGCGGCCGCGCGGAAGGCTTCGGGCAGCCCGGCAAGTTGGGTTTCGTCGTCGATCAGCAGCTCGAAGGCGTTGGTTGCGTCTAAGACGTGCTCGGCGAATTTGGTGGTGATCTGGGTGAGTTCGACGTCGAGCGCTTCGAGTTTGCGCTTGCCCTCTGGATTGAGATCGGCGCCGGCGCGACGGAAACTGGAAACGGTCTTTTCAAGAAAACGCTTGTCGATGCCGGCGAGTTCGGCCGCCTGCCGGCTTTCGGCGACGGCCTTTACGGCGGACCAGATATTCGGGTCGAGCGGAATGGAGGTATAGAACTGGCTGACGGGACCGACCACCTGATTGTAAGCGGCTCGGAGTTCGGGATAAGTGGCGACGCTTTCGAGGTGACGAACCACGCCCATGGCGAAATCGAGAGGCTCGGTCAGTCGGTCGAGCGCAATTAAAACATTTTCGTAGGTGCGCGGGATATCGGAGTTGCCGAGATGGGCCACGCGAGTCTTCATTTGTTCGAGGAGCAGATTCGTTGCAGGAACCACATCTTCCGCTTTGATGGCATCGAACGGAATTGGAAACCGCTCCGTCAGCAGCGGATTGTCAGTAATCGTTTGTTCAGACATTCGAGAGAGTTACCAGACGCGGCAAGCGTGCGCAGCGTACATCTTGTCACTCGGCTTGCAGCCGAAGGCGCGGCTGAATTGGGGCATGTTGGAGACTACGCCGTTGGTGCGGAACTTGCCGGGAGAATGCGGGTCGGTTTGCGCCAAGGTGCGAGCCTCTTCCGGGCGCGTACTCTCACACCAGACTTGCGCGAAGCCGAGAAAGAACTGCTGGGGCTGCGAATAGCCGTCTTCCTCCTGACTCACGGGAACGGTCTTCTTGGCCAAGTCATCCATAAGCGCCATGTAAGCGAGACGGATGCCGCCGTTGTCGGCAGTGTTTTCGCCGAGCGTCAACTTGCCGTTGAGCTCAACGCCCTTCACGGGGCTGAAACCGCCATATTCGTTGACCAAACAATCGGCGAGTTTGGTGAACTGCTCTCCGTCCTTCTTCTGCCACCAATCTTTGAGATTGCCGTCAGCGTCGAATTGGCGGCCTTGATCGTCGAAGCCGTGCGTGAGTTCGTGGCCGATGACAACGCCGATGGCGCCGTAGTTGACAGCATCGTCGGCGTGATTGGAATAGAAAGGAGGCTGAAGAATGCCGGCCGGGAAATTGATGTTGTTCTCGGTGGGATCGTAATAGGCGTTGACGGTGGGCGGCGTCATGCCCCACTCGCCGCGATCCACAGGCTTGCCGATTTTGTTCAACTCGCGCCTGGTTTCGAACTCAACGGCACGGAACCAGTTTCCGAAGTAGTCGTTATCGACGACGTTGACAGATGAGTAGTCACGCCATTTATCGGGATACCCGATTTTGTTGGCGACGGCGTGCAGTTTGAGCATGGCGGCTTGCTTGGTGGTTGGGCTCATCCAGGAGAGCGACTGAATATCGTTGCCCATCTGATGCTCGATTTCGTGAACCATGTCGAGCGTTCGCTGCTTGCCTTGTTCGCCGAACGTTTTTTCGACAAATTTCTGACCGAGCGCCTCGCCGAGCGCGTTGTCAGTGGCGGCTACACAGCGCTTCCAGCGGGGGCGGAGTTCGGTGGTGCCGGACAAGATGCGGCCATAGAAGTTGAAATTCTCATCCAGAAAAGCTTTGGTCAGCTTGGTTGCGCTGGCGTTGAGATAGTGCCAGGCCATATAGTCGCGCAGGGCATCTATGCTGGTGTTCGCAACTAAGGTGTTGAGAGCTTTGAAGAAGGCAGGAACCGAGACGTTCAGTTTGGCGAAGTCCGGCGAACGCGATTGGACAAAGAACTGATCGAAGCTAAAATTTGGCGCGAGTTGTTTGAGCTCGGCTTTAGGCATCTCATGCACCAGCTTCTGGGGATCGCGCCGGGCGGTTACATCGAGGGAGCCTTTGGCAAGAGCGGTTTCAAGCTGCATGACACCGTCGGCCTTCTTTGCCGCTTCGTCCGCAGGGACACCGATGAGCTGGAATGTCTTGGCGATGTGCTCGACGTACTTTTTGCGGATCTCCTGCGATTTGTCATCCGTGCGGAGATAGAAATCGCGCTCCGGCAGACCGATGCCGCCCTGATCGAGATTGGCGATGGTCATGTGGGCATCGTTAGGATCGGGAGAGGCGTTGAAATCGAAGAAGACGCCGACCCCGCCGTCGTGCAGGCGCGCGGCCTCATCGATTAGCTCCTGCTGATTGCCGACGTGGCGAATGCGTTCGAGTTCCGATTGCAGGGGTTCGATGCCACGCTGCTCAATGACCGCTTCGTTCATGCACGAGTGGTAAAAACCGCCGACTTTCTGATCGATAGCGCTGCGGCTTTGATGCGCTTCAGAGTCCTGCAGAATGTCGCGCAGGGCGGTCTGGTTGCGTTCATAAAGCAAGTTGAACGTGCCCCAGGAGGACTCGTCGGGCGGGATGGGGTTGTTCTTGA
The DNA here is from genome assembly GCA_963758445.1 of Terriglobia bacterium. Lineage (GTDB taxonomy): Bacteria > Acidobacteriota > Terriglobia > Bryobacterales > Bryobacteraceae > Bog-105. The sequence goes on along the minus strand of CAVWVR010000011.1, from coordinate 40,884 downwards.
TCCAGTTGCCGCAGGCGTACTGATAGAAATCGTTACAGGGATCGGCGGACTTGTCGAGTGCGCTTAAGTCGACGCCACTATGAGAGCCGGGTGACTGGGCCAAAGTAGCCGCCGTGACGGTTGCGGCAGCTACTGCCAACCTGAGGAATCGCATCACCCTCAGTGTAGACAGTGACGCCGCCGGCAATGGGGTGTGGCACTTACCAGACGCGGCAGGCGTTCGCCGAGACCATAGGCTGGCCGGCAGAGCAGCCGAAGGCGGTGGCAAATTCGGGCATGTTCTGAAGCACGCCGTTGACGCGGAATTGGCCGGGCGAGTGAGGATTGGTACGAACGGTATTGCGCACGTTTTCAGGGCGCTGGTTTTCGCACCAGATCTGGCCCCAGCCGATAAAGAACCTTTGTTGAGGCGTATAGCCATCCAGCTTGCCTTTTTCGATGGCTCCGTTCTCCAGACCGCCGAGCAATGCCATGAACGCGAGTCGAAGGCCGGCGTTGTCGGCGCCGTTTTCACCGAGTGTTAGCCGGCCGTTCACATTGGCGCCTTCGACCGGGCTGAAGCCGTTGTACTCGTTGACGATGCAATCGGCGCGCTGCTTGAATTCCGCGGCGTCCTGCTGGGTCCACCAATCGCGCAGATTTCCGTCGGCATCGTAGCGGCGGCCCTGATCGTCAAAGCCGTGCGTCAATTCGTGACCAATGACGGCGCCGACACCACCGAAGTTGACGGCCATGTCGGCACCTGCGGTATAGAAGGGCGGCTGCAGAATGCCGGCCGGGAAGTTGATGTTGTTCTCGAGCGGACTGTAATAAGCGTTCACGGTTGACGGCGTCATATTGAACTCGTTGCGGTCGACCGGTTGACCTATTTTTGAAAGATTGCGATGAATCTCAAACTGGCGAGCGCGTTCCTCATCGCCGACCAGATCGCCTTTCACAATGCGCACGGTCGAGTAGTCGCGCCATTTCTCGGGATAACCGATCTTGTTCGTGACACCTTTCAGTTTCGCGAGCGCCTGTTCCTTGGTGGCCTGACTCATCCAGGTGAGCGAATCGATATCGACCGACATCTGGTGTTCGATCATGGTGACGAGCTGCTGGGTCGCCTGCTTGGATTGACCTGAAAAAGCTTTGCCGACATACTTCTGGCCGAGCGCTTCGCCGAGGCTGCGATCTACCAATTGGGTGCAGCGCTTCCAGCGCGGTTGCAGTTCCTTGGCGCCGGTGAGCGTACGGCTGTAGAAATCGAAGTTCTCTTCCACGAATGGTTTGCTGAGTACATTGGCGTGGGAAGAGACGTAGTGCCAGATGAGGTAGTGCTTGAGGGTGTCGAGACTCGTGTCGGCGAGCGTAGTGTTCAACGCCTTGAAGAAATCCGGCTGAGCGACATTCAGATTTGTGAACTCCGGCACGTGGCGGGCGGCGAGATACGCGTGCAAATTGAAATCGGGCGTAAGGGCCTGGAACTGTTCCAGCGTCATTTTGTGGTGGGTATTGTCGGGGTTGCGCAGGTCGACGCGATCCATGGACGCTTGGGCGAGAGCGGTCTCCAGCGCCATGACGTCTTTGGCCTGGGCGTCTGCATCGGCGGCGGGAACGCCAATCAACTGCAACATGCGCGAGATGTGCTTGACATATTTCTGGCGGAGCTCTTCGTCCTTCGGGTTCAGATAGTAGCTTTTGTCGGGAAGACCGAGGCCGCTCTGGCGCGCGTTAGCGATTTCTACAGTGGATTTGTCGGGATCGGGACCAGCGCTAAAGCCGAAGAAGACGGCAACTCCTTCGTCGTGCAGCCGAGCGACTTCGGCGGCCAGATCGCCTTTGGCGGACAATTCATGAATCCGCTTCAGGCCGGGTTCTAGGGGCTGATACCCAGCCTTTTCGATCGTCGCCTCATCCATGCAGGAGCCGTAGAGAGTGCCGATTTTTTGATCGATGGGGCTGAGGTCAGGGTGCTTTTCGGCATCTTCGAGGATGGAGTGCAGAACGTCCTGGTTGCGATTGGCCAGTTCATTGAATCGACTCCAGGTGGCATATTCCGGCGGAATTGGGTTGGCCTTGGTCCATGCGCCACAGGCGTATTGGTAAAAATCGACGCACGGATCGGCAGTCTTATCCATCGCTTTCAGGTCGATACCGCTACTCTGCGGCGTCGATTCCTGTGCGAGTGCAAGGACGGATATCGAGCAAGCTAAACCAAGAACACGTAGATACTGCACTAAGGTCCCCTCTGGAGTAGACGTTAGCAGAGGCTAGCTCCGCCATTTGCGGTGAATTCGCCAGACGGCTAAGACCAAAACTGCGGCAAGCAGTACCGCAAGGAGGGTGTAGCGGTGCACCAGGGCGATGGCGGCTGCCCAGTTCTCGCCGACGAAGTAGCCGAGCAGAAGGAAGAACCCGACCCAGACGGCTGCGCCCGACCAGGCGAAAAGCGCGAAGGTACGAAACTCCAGTTCGGAGGCGCCGGCGACGAGTGCGGTGAAGTGGCGCACGCCTGGGATGAAGTAGCCGAAGGCCAGCAGCCATTCGCCGGTGCGCTGAAACCAGCGATGAGTGACTTCCAGACGGTGCTGGGTCAGCCCAACGTATCTGCCGAAACGAAGAACGGAGGCGTGGCCGAGCGTGCGGCCGATTGAGTAACTCAGAGAGATGCCGCAGACGCTGCCGAGAAACCCTGCAATGAAAGTGAGGGCCGGGTGAAAATGGCCGCGCGAAATGAGAAAGCCTGAAAAGACAAGCAGCGTTTCATCCGGCACCGGCAGACCGACAATGCCGAGCAAGAGTAACCCGAAGAGAGCCGCGTACCCGTAGTGGGTGACCAGGCCGAGCAGCGAGTTCATCATGCGGCAACGGCAGCATAGCAGGAATGTGCGCTACGATTCCGGTATGGGGAAGGCGCAAAGCGCGGCTTTTGAAGTGCTGTGCCCGTGTTGCGGGGCAACGTTGAAGATAGACGCGGAAACGCAAGTAGTGCTGCATCATCGGGAGCCGGAGAAGAAGCCGATGATCGAGGATCTGAGCATCGCGGTCAAGAATCTGAAAGGCGAAGCGGAGCGGCGCAACGATGTTTTCGAGAAGAGTTTTGCATCACATTTGAGCGGCGAGAAAGTCCGCGAGAAGAAGTTTGAGGAGTTGCTGAAACAGGCCAAAGAGGATAAGAGCGGCGCGCCACCGAAGCGGCCGTTCGATTTGGATTAGGCTTTTTCGAGTTGATGGGCGAAGTCGCCGCGGGCGAGGCGTTTGATGAAGTCGAGGTCGCCGTCGAGGAAGTCAAGCGATGGAAGCGCGTGGACTTCAGTCCAGCAGATCTGTTCGAAGACGCGGCCTTTGGGCTCGCCAGCGAAATGCGGAACGGCGAAGAACAAGAGATGGACGCGGCTGCCGCTGGGGTAATCGTGCTCGTAGCGCGCAAGTTCTGATCCCACGGTAGCTTCGATTTGCAGTTCTTCGGAAAGCTCGCGGACGAGTGCGTCCTGTGGGGTCTCGCCCTGTTCCACTTTGCCGCCTGGGAACTCCCATTTGTAGGCGTGGCGGTCACCCTTGCGACGCTGGCCGACAAGGACGCGACCGTCACGGTAAATGATGCCCGCAGAGACGAGCAGGGGTGCGCGCCGCAATTTAAACTGTAGCAGCGCTGTTTGCAATTAGCTGCCGCAAGACGTATGGCAGTATGCCGCCATTGCGGTAGTATTCGCCTTCCTGCGGAGTGTCGATGCGGGCTTTTGCTTCGAATTCGACCGTTTTGCCGTTGGGACGGGTAGCCGTCACCTGCACGTTCCCCCCGGAGGCAAGTGCAGCGGGGATACCGGTGATGGCGAAACACTCTTCACCGGTCAGGCCAACGGTATCCTGCGATTGATTGCTGAGGAACTGCAATGGCAGCACGCCCATTTGCACCAGATTGGAGCGATGAATGCGTTCGAAGCTCTCCGCGATGACGGCGCGGACGCCTAACAGCAGCGTGCCTTTGGCGGCCCAGTCGCGGGAAGAGCCGGAGCCGTATTCTTTACCCGCGATGACCAGCAGCGGCACACCTTCGGCTCGATAACGAATGGATGCGTCGTAGATAAACATCTGCTCGCCGTCCGGCATGTGACGCGTCCAGCCGCCTTCGACACCGGGGACCATCAGATTCTTCAGGCGAATGTTGGCGAATGTGCCGCGTACCATGACTTCGTGATTGCCACGGCGCGCGCCATAGCTATTGAAGTCGGAGGGCTTCACGCCCAGGCTGATGAGATATTTCCCAGCGGGACTGTCTACCGGGATCGATCCGGCAGGTGAGATATGGTCGGTAGTTACCGAATCGCCGAGCACAGCTAAGGCGCGGAGGCCGGGCATATCTTGCACGAAGTTAGCCGGATCGACTAAGTGCTCGAAATAGGGGGGCTGCTTGATATAAGTGGAGTCATCCGTCCATTCGTAGATGCTTCCCGTGGGCACCTTTAGCGAGTTCCAGTTGGTGTCGCCGGTGAAGACCTCGGCGTATTCTTTCTGGAAGAACTCGGTGCGCGCGGATTGCTTGACAACGCGCTCGACCTCTTCGGCAGACGGCCAGATGTCTTTCAGACGAACGTCTTTGCCGTCTTTGCCTTTGCCGAGGGAGTCCTTTGTCAGGTCGATATCGACGCGGCCGGCGATGGCGTACGCGACAACCAGCGGAGGCGAAGCCAGATAGTTCGACCGAACCAGGGGATTCACGCGACCTTCGAAGTTGCGATTGCCACTTAGAACGGCTGCGACGTTTAGCTTGCCCGCGTTCACGGCGGCGGCGACGTTGTCGGGCAACGGACCACTATTGCCTATGCAAGTTGTGCAGCCGTAACCGACTAAGTGGAAGTTGAGCTGCTCCAGATAGTGCATCAGACCGGCATCGGTGAGATAGTCGAAGACGACCTTAGAGCCGGGCGCGAGTGACGTCTTCACCCAAGGCTTAGAGGTCAGGCCCTTTTCCACCGCATTTCTGGCCAGCAACCCGGCGGCGACCATGACTGATGGATTTGACGTATTGGTGCAACTTGTAATCGCAGCTATGACAACGGCGCCGTCGCGAATCTTTTCCTTGTGACTGTTCACCTGGAGATCGGCATGCTTGGGCGAGTGACCGAGCGCGGTGAGGAAGTTTTCTTTGACGTCCGGCAGGTCGATGCGATCCTGGGGACGCTTTGGGCCGGCGAGCGAAGGCACCACTTTCGAGAGATCGAGCGAGAGCGTGTCAGAGTAGCTGGGATCAGGCGACTCAGCAGTTAAGAAAAGACCTTGTTCCTTGGTATACGCTTCGACTAAGTTAACCTGCTCCTCACTGCGATTGGTTAGCCGCAGATAATCGAGAGTTACGTGGTCGATGGGGAAAAAGCCGATAGTGGCGCCGTATTCGGGCGCCATGTTGCTGATAGTGGCGCGATCCGCTACTGGTAGCGCACTTACTCCGGGGCCGTAGAATTCGACGAACTTACCCACTACGCCTTTTTTGCGTAACATTTGAGTTACAGTCAAGACCAGATCGGTGGCAGTGGCGCCTTCCGGCAACTTACCGCTCAACTTAAAGCCCACTACTTGAGGCAGCAGCATGGAGATGGGCTGGCCTAACATGCAGGCCTCGGCTTCAATGCCGCCGACGCCCCAACCGACGACGCCGACGCCATTGATCATGGTGGTGTGCGAATCGGTACCCATAAGGGTGTCCGGATAAGCTTGCAGCACGCCTTTTGACGAGTCGCTGAAAACGACGCTGGCCAGATATTCGAGATTGACCTGATGAACGATGCCGGTGTCAGGCGGCACAACACGGAAGTTACCGAAGGCTTTTTGGCCCCAGCGCAGGAAGGCGTAGCGCTCCTGGTTGCGCGAGAATTCGAGAATCGCGTTTTCCTGGAATGCCTGGGCAGAACCGAACGCGTCTACCTGAACCGAGTGATCGATGACCAGGTCGGCGGGGATAAGGGGATTGGCGAGTTCGGGATCCGCACCGAGCTTCTTGAGGGCATCGCGCATGGCGGCGAGATCGACGACGCAGGGAACGCCGGTAAAATCCTGCAGCAGAATACGAGCCGGACGAAACTGAATTTCCTGCGCAGTTACTTTGGGGTCCCACTTGGCTACATATTCAATGTCGGTCGATTTAACGGTGCGGTCGTCTTCAAAGCGCAGCAGATTTTCGAGCAAAATCCGTATCGAATAGGGGATCTTATTGACGTCAACTCCATCGATTTGTTCAAGAGACTTGAGGCGAAATATCTGATACTCTTTGCCGTTGACCTGCAGCGTAGCTGCAGCGCCATACGAATCTTTGCTGGCCATTGCAATTCCAGTTTATTGCAGTGGCGCTACAAGCAGCTCACGGAAGTGATTGAGCTACATATACTCAGGCGCTTGAATGCCGAGCACGTCGAGCGTACTTAGAAGTTGAGAGTGGACGTATTTGGTCAGCCAAAGAAGCGCGGTTCGGCGCTGTTCATCCTCTTCGGAGATCACGCGTTGGTCGTGATAGAAGTTATTGAACGCTTGCGCGAGTTGAAAGGCGTACCTGGCGACGTGGGCCGGCTCACCGGACGAGACTGCACGAGCAACGGCGCTGTCGGACTTAGAAGCGAGCAGCAATAATTGCCAGAAATTGTCGCTTTCGAGGAAGCGCGCGAGCGAGGCGGAGTCAAGCGAGGTTTGGAAATCCGGAAGTTGGCCGTAGCGCTCGATGTACTTGCGAAAGATGCTGGCAGCGCGAACGGCAGCGTATTGTACGTAAGGGCCGGTCTCGCCTTCGAACGCAAGCGCCTCCTGAAAATCGAACGCGATGACGGAATTGCGCGTGAACTTGAGCATGAAGTAGCGGAGGGCTCCGATCGCGATCTGCTCCGCTATTTGCTGCCGTTGATCAGCAGGTTCGTCCGGGTGACGGGACTCGACTTCGGCCAGCGCGGTTTCGATCAGCTTGTCGATCAGATCGTCGGCTTTGACGCCGAGGCCCTTGCGTCCTGAGACTTCGATATAGGGCCGGCGCTTGTCTTCTTCAGACAGTGCAATGCCCATCTGGACGCAGGTGCGGGGCGAAAGCGCGACCATTTCGTAGGAAAAGTGGATGGAGGATTCGGCCTGCTTTTGGAACTCGAGCGCGCGTAAGCCGGCGACCACCACATCTTGTAAATAGGACTGGCGCGAATCAATGACGTTGTAGACTTTGGCCGCGCGGCCGAACTGTGGGGCGCTCTCGTGAGAGGGCTGATCGGCAGTTACCCATACCTGATGAGCGTCCGGATAAGTGAACCAAGGCCGATAAAAGAAGTCTTTCCCGAGCAGACCGAACTTCCAGAGTTGATATGCAATGTCCTTGCCGACGTAAGTCACGGTGCCGTTGGAACGCACGATGACTTTGCTGTCGTCTGTTTCGGCTTCCTCTTGGTTCGTGTCCTGATTGGCGGTGTCTCGGAACGCGGAAGCAGGCATCACCCAGCAACCGCGGTTCTTTCCTTCGGTTTCGAAATAGATGGCGTTGCGCTGTTTCAGGAGTTCAAAAGCAGTGGCCCAAAACTGCAGATGAAGGATTTCGCTTTCACGCGGGAGAACATCGTATTCGATTCCAAGCCGGTACATAGTGGCCAGGTGAGCCTTGACGATCGCGTCGGCGACCGAATGCGCGATGTCTGCAAGTTCGCCTTGCCCCGCTTCGATAGCATGCAGCGTTTCGGCGCGCCAGGCTAAGGCCGATGGATCCTGCTTATAGAACGACGAAATGCGCGCGTAGAGATCCCAACACAAAAGGTCGAAGCGGATTGCGGGGTCATCGATTAGCGCCTGAACGTCTGCTGGCCTCTTTTTCTCCAGATGATGAAAGGCGACCACGACGTCGGCTACTTGAACGCCGGTGTTGTCGATGTAGTTCTGGACTTCGACAAATCGATCGGCATGACGCAGCATGCGCACGAACGTATCGCCGAGAATCGCGTTGCGCAGATGGCCGATGTGCGCTGCCTTATTGGGATTGATGTTTGTGTGTTCAACGATGATTTTTTCAGCGGCTGCGGCGGCGGTCGACTCGGAAATGTCAGTGAGATTCAACAGAGATGCTGCATAAGCAGCGCGATCAAGCCGCACATTGATGTAGCCGTTGCCCGCAATTTCGAGTGCAGAAACGCCGGGTACGGGCTCGATTTTGGCCAGCAGGGTTTCGGCGATTTGCCGTGGAGACCTCTTTAACTGACGCGCGAGCTGAAAGGCAATAGGGACGGCGAGTTCCCCGAACGAGGCCTGTTTCGGCTGTTCAAGCGAGACGGGAATATCAAGGTCGAATTGAGATTGGAGCTGTTGCTCGAAGGCGCGAGCGAGTTGCTGTTCTATGTCCTGGAACACTAGTTTTCAGTATGGTGGATGGGGGCCCACTCCCTCCAATCGCTTTCGCTCATGGCTCCGGATCAAGATTCAACTGGTTACGAGCGCTGCCTCACGCGCGGTTGGGATTCCATCTGCTCGGCCAATTCGAGGAGTTTGGTTACTACCGACCAGTTGCGGCCGGTTCCGCGAACTTGTAGAGCTTTCTCGATGGCTGCGGGAGCCGTTTTCGGACGGGCAAGGCCGTCTGGGAAATACATGTAGAACTCGCGCTTGCGCAGGTGGAGTTCTTCCGGATCAGTGACCATCGCTTCAAGCTTTCGTCGAGCGTCTGCGGAGGGTTCGGCAGATAAAAACGTCACGAGGAATTTGCTGGGATGAATATCAGCGCGCCCGGCGAACGGATTATGGGCAACTACTGCGCGCAAATCGGGCACGGTACGGGTGATTGTGAGAGGCCGAAAGCCGAACTCGCTCTCAAGCGCGTCCTCGATTCGGGCGGGAAGTTTGTTGACGTCGCGGGCGGGAACTTTGAAGATTGCGTTGCCGCTCTGCAGGTAGGTCTGGACGTTGCGGCAGCCGAGAGATTCGCAGACGCCACGCAGGGAATCCATTTTGATCCTGTTATGACTGGCGAGGTTCACGGCGCGAAATAGGGCAATGACGACAGGCATCAGGGCACCAGTATACGGCGAGGTAGCGCCCCCAATCGTACAATCAGGGTGTGCCGAAAGTGACGTTCCTGCCCGAGAACACGACTGTTGAGTTCGAGTCGGGAAAAATGCATTACCACGATCATGGGAAGAGGGAATCTCTTCTAGACGTCGCTTTGAATTACAACGTCCATCTGGAACACGCATGCGGCGGAAGCTGTGCCTGCACCACGTGTCACGTCATTGTAGTTAAAGGCGAGCACAATTTGTCAGAAGCGGAAGACGACGAACTAGACCGACTCGATATGGCTCCGGGGCTCACGCTGCGCTCCAGGCTGGGCTGCCAGGCAGTGGTGAAAGGCGACGTTACAGTTGAAATTCCTGCCTGGAATAAGAATTACATCAGCGAAGGCGGAAGGTCTACGCTTTAAACATCCCGCGTCTGTTATGTTTCAAACAAAGCGGCCGCGCTATGAACGCGGCCTGTAGGACTTGGAGCAGTCTAAAGCCCCTTGACAACAGAAGAAATGGCAAGGGTAAGGATTTAAGATAAGGGAAGTTAGATCTGTTGCCAAGCCTTTTTTAACACTTTTTTGATCGCTTCTAGTTTCAGTGGTACTGGAACTCCCGACCAAACTACGGCATTTCTACCGGTTGCGGCGTGCCGACGTCAATGAAGCTATCAATTTGTCGGCTAAATCACCCGGCAGATCGGCATGGACTTGCACCCGCTGAGCGGACTTATCGACCTGTATGGAATCATACGCACGAAGCAGATCCTGCTCGCTGTCTTTAGTAGAAAGCCTTCCAAAACCGATCAATCCACGTAGCGCATCATGGACGCGCGTGGCGCCTTGGTCCGATACGCATTGCAGGTCAACGAACAGGTGAAGCCCGGCGTCGACATAAATTCCCGCGCTGGTGCCGCGTATGGAACCGGTGATGTTAGACAACGCGGATTGCATGTCGGAATTCATCGGAACATTTGCAAATGCTAACCCGGCGCGACTAACTGTCCAGATTTGATCTTGTTTAGGAAGCGTGCGCAATCTTTCGTCCAGCTCTTCCGGGATAGCGCCGTCGCCGGCTTCTTCCAGATCAATTACGCGCCGCACCTGTGTGACGGAGCCTTCCACGGCCACAGTCTTGAAGAAAACGAGTGCGCCGCTCGGATTACCTAAGAGGGTGTGGTTGCGGTAAGTGGTTGGCTGCGCGCCGACGGAAAGCATCTTCTTCTGCAGATCGCTTCCGTTGAAGCGGCCGCGTTCCATTAAAGTCCAGTTCTTCCCGTCGGACGCGACCAGGAGCTTGGATATATCGCGCAAGGGATCAATGCCCATGCGTTCGGCGCTGGCGGCAAAAAGCGGAATATGCAGGTCTTGCTGGTGGCGTTGGTAGAAAGGGCTGGTCTTCAGAGCGTCCCATTCAACACCGGCAAGAAGGTTTGTGTCGGGCGGGATGAGTGTTCGAAATGCGGGATCGACGGCAATGCCGGGTGTAAGTGGTTTGCGGGCGCACCCAGTTACAGCCAGCAGGCAAACCAGAACCGAACAGGCAAAGGAAAGACGCACTTAGAAATCTCGCTTGGCAAAGATATAGAGCGCACCGGAGAGGACGAATACCGCAAAGGCGGCGGAGGTTAAAAGAGGCGTCATCCAATCGAGATTGCGGTCAAAGACTATGGTCTGCATCATCACCGTTGCCAGATCGTAGAACTTCGGAACGATCCAGTAAAGCCCTTGCCACAGATCGCGCCAGGTTTCAGAGCTCAGCAGCCGCATCATAAGATCGCGTTGGGCGAGTATGGCGCTGATCACCATCAGGGCGACCGTAATCATGACGGACAACGCGGCGCTTTCTGTTATTACGCCGATGAGGGTCACCACACAGAGCAGCACGCTGAAGATAAAAAGACAGGTAGGGATTGCGAGCAGAAAGCGCGGTTCCCACATGTGCGTCTTCAGGCCGATGATGATCCAGATAGCGCCGACTAAGTAGACGTGATTGAGCGCAACCACCAGAACGTTGCCGGCATAGCGGCCCAGCAGGAGAACGGCGCGATGCATGGGCTTTGACAGCAGGAGCGCGATGCGGCCGGGCTCCAGCACGCTGGGGATCAGACCAGAAGAAGCGAAGATGGCGAGCAGCGTTCCCCAGATGTACAAAAAAATGGAGATGAAGGAGTAGGATTTGCGAACGAAAGCGCGGATGGAAACGGCTTGAGTGGTGCGTTCGGAGCCCATGATGGAGACGGCGCCTTCGACGAGATCGATTTTCAGGACGAAGAGGAAGATGAGAATCAGCAGAGTTGAGAGGCCGAACAAGCCCCAGAAGAGCCAGCGCGCACGTGCTTCCTGGAAAGTGTCTTTGACGAGCGCCAGCCACACGGCGCCCGGTGATGCAGTCACTTCCATGTTCATGCGGCTTTCCCCGGTTGCGTGGCGCGTATGAAGACATCTTCGAGACTGCTGGTGGAAGCTTCCATGGATTCGATGAAACCGCCCGCGGCGCGAACGATATCGATGATCTGGTTCGCGTGCTCGCGCGTGGCTGCTTGGAGACGCAGATTGTCGTTGCCTGGCACGATCACAGCCGCGTTCCGGCGAAGTTCGGCAATCGTTTGTTCCGGAACATCTGCGACCGCGATAGTGTATCCGCGACCGGCGATAAGCGACGTGATTTTGCCCTCTAGTACCAGACGTCCTTTGTCCAGAATGGCAGCGTAGTCACAGAAGGCCTCTACTTCGCCGAGCAGGTGCGAGTTGATGAAAACCGTCACACCGGTGCCGGTCAGCCGGTCTAGTATGTCGCGGATGTGGCGGCGACCGACGGGATCGACGCCGTCCGTCGGCTCATCGAGAATCAGCAGTTTGGGCTTGTGAATCAAGGCTTGCGCGAGCCCGAGGCGTTGCAGCATGCCTTTCGAATATTTCTTGATACGGACGTCGCCCCAATCCTTCAGACCGACCAGTTCAAGGAGTTCGGGAATGCGTCGCTTCCGGTCCCCGGCGGGCAGACCGGAAAGGGCGGAATAGAAGTCAAGCATGCCGTTGCCGGTGAGATAGGTGGGGAAGCGGTGGTTCTCAGGAAGATAACCGACCGGCCGCCGCGCTTCCGGCTCCTCGCTGTTACGGCCGAACAGAGAGGCAGTTCCGGAGGTCGGATGCACTGCAGAGAGAAGCATTTTCACGAAGGTGGTCTTCCCTGCCCCGTTGGGCCCAAGCAATCCGAATTTGACGCCTGGCGGGACGCGCAAAGTCACGTCCGTGACGGCCTGAATCTTGCGTCCGCGAAAGCGCGAAGAATAGGTTTTTCCGAGTTGCACGGTTTCAATTGCGTACTCCGGCATCGTGTAAGTCTAGGATACGTGTCGAAAATGCTGTAAGTTCAGTGTTTACTCATGAAACTGTTCCGGTGCGTTTTGGTGGCGTCCATTTTGTCAGCGCTTGTCGTAGCGCAAACGCAGACGAAAGCGCCCGATACGACTCAGCCCCCGCCTTTGAAGACGACGATCACGGTGAATGACACTCTGTCCAGTGAGACGCCGGCATCGATCACTGTGCTGAATCAGCAGCAGCTACAAAAGACGCCCGGGGTGAATCTCGATGACGTCCTGCGCCAGGTTCCCGGGTTCAGCCTATATCGCCGCACGTCCAGCCTAGTGGCCAATCCCACTACCCAGGGCGTTTCTCTGCGCGCCACGGGATCGAGCGGGGCAAGCCGCACACTGGTGCTGTGGGACAGCATCCCAGCCAATGATCCGTTTGGGGGGTGGGTATATTGGGACCGCATCGATCCGGCGTTCATTAGTGAAGTGGATATCGACCGCGGGGCGTCGACCAGCGTGTTTGGCGATCGCGCGATGGGCGGGACGATCTCGCTGTTCTCGCCGCAGCCGGAGCATCAGAACATCTATGCCGATGTTTTGGCCGGGAACGAAGGGACGGCTGACATTTCGGCGGGCTATTCGAACACCTGGGGGCGATGGGGATTGACGATGCAGTCGCGCGGCTTCACCAGCGACGGTTATTACATCACTCCGCCGAATATTCGCGGGAAGGCGGACGACAAAGCGAACGTACGATTCGCGACGGGGGCGATGGTGCTGGACTATTTAGGGGTTGCAGACCGGCTGGCCATTCATCTGGACATTCTGGCCGAAGAGCGGCACAACGGCACGGAACTGACGCACAATTCGACCGGGCTAGGCACTGTGGGCGGACACTACACGCATAGCTGGACGAACGATCAGGTATCGGTTCTGGCCTTTCATACCCAGGAGCAGTTTCACAGCACGTATTCAAGCATTTCGCTCAACCGCAATAGCGAGACCCTGACAGCGAGGCAGACGGTTCCGGTGAACGACTGGGGCGGCGCTGCGTATTGGCAACACCATGGAACTGCGAGTGCGTTCAAGTGGAACACAATCGTCGGCGCGGATGCCGATGACACGCACGCCATCAGCTACGACTACTCCTATTCGACACACATCCTGACGCGGAGCGGCGGCACGCTGCTGGAGCATGGGGTGTTTGGACAAGGCGATGTGAGCACTGGCCCGGTGCGGTTTTTTGCAGGGATCCGGCAGCAGTATACGGGGCGGAACGGCGAGACGTTTGTGAGTCCGAATGGCGGCGTGGCCGTGGGTCTGCGGCGCTTTCGCTTGCGCGCCTCCGGGTACCGCAGTTTTCGCGCGCCTACGTTGAATGAGCTGTACCGGCAATTTCGCGTGGGGAACGTTCTGACGCTGGCGAATGCGAATCTAATCCCGGAGAGTCTGACTGGCGTGGAGGCGGGATTTGACTGGACGGGAGAACGGTCGCGGGTATCGTTCAGCATCTTTCGAAACGTGCTCGACAATCTGATTGACAATGCGACGCTGAGCACGACTCCGACTCTGATCCGTCGCATGCGCGAAAATTTCCCGGCTGCGTTGTCGCGCGGGATCGAAGCTAACGTCAACCACCGCTGGTCCCATTGGACCGTTGAAGCCGGCTACCTTTATGCCGATGCGCGGCTATCGACAGGGCAATTGATTCCTCAGATTCCGAAGCAGCAAGGCACGGCTCAGTTGACGTACAACATGAAGTCGACACTGATTTCAGCCGGCGTACGAGCCTTCGGCCGCCAGTTCGACGACGATCTGAATCAATTTCTGTTGCCGGGATTCGCGATGGTGCAATTGACGGCGCAGCAGCACATTACGTCTCGGCTGAGCGCCATCGCTTCGGTGGAAAATCTACTGGACCGCTCGTACCTGGTTGCGCTTACGCCGACGGCGAACACGGGCGAACCGCGGATCTGGAGACTGGGGCTGCGGTGGAATGGAAAACTGTGGTAACGGACGTTAACGGCGCGTCTATGAGGCGGAGGTTCAAGTATGGATGCAATACCGCTTCCTTCGTATGAAGTGGTTCCGTTAGAAGAGATCGGGGCCGGTGTCCGGGGTCTGCGCATCTTGTTTGTGAATGTTTTCGCCATATCCGGTGATTTGGGATGGACTCTGATCGATGGCGGCTTGTATCTATCAGCAGCAAAGATTAAGCACTGGGCCGAAAATCACTTCGGCAAAGGAACAAAGCCGGAGGCTGTCATTCTCACGCATGGTCATTTCGATCATGTGGGAGCCATCAAAGACCTGCTGGATGACTGGGATGTACCGGTCTATGCGCATCCGGCTGAACTGCCCTATCTCACCGGGCACCAGAAGTATCCAGCACCTGATCCTGAGGTCGGCGGCGGGTTGATGGCTGTGATGTCCCCACTTTATCCGCGGACTTCGGCAGACCTGTCCGGCAAGGTCACTGCCCTGCCCTCAGACGGGACGGTTCCGACGCTCTCCGGTTGGCGCTGGCTGCACACGCCCGGCCATGCTCCAGGTCATATTTCCCTTTGGCACGCGGAAAATAAGGTGCTGCTGCCTGGGGACGCGTTCTGCACAACGAAGCAGGAATCATTTCTGGCTGTTGCAAAGCAGAAACCTGAACTGCACGGGCCTCCCTCCTACTACACGCCGGATTGGGATGCGGCGCGGACCTCGGTCGAAAATCTGGCTAAGCTGTGCCCGCGCACCATCGCGCCTTCGCATGGCTTGCCGATGTGCGGCGATGAGGTGGCGGATCAGCTTGTACGTCTTGCGATCAACTTCGATCATTTTGCATTACCGGAGCACGGGAAGTACGTGCATAAGGAAACGGCAAGCGTCAGCGCTTAGTAAACTTAACAAAGCGCAGCGCAATACGGACGCTTTATGTCTACATCGCCATTAACGCTCGTCAGCGAGCAGGAGTACCTGCACACGTCGTATCGCCCGGATTGCGATTACATCGATGGATTCCTGTTGGAGCGGAATTTGGGACAGTTTGATCACTCTACCCTACAGATGCTGGTTTTGATGGCGCTGCAATCCCGGGCGGAAAATTGGAATGTTCTCGTTAGACCTGAGCTTCGCCTGAAGGTCCGCAATCGCAAGTACCGCGTTCCCGATGTGATGGTGCTGGATGCCGATGCGCCGCGTACTCCGGTCATCGAACACCCCCCGCTACTCTGCATTGAGATCGTGTCGCCCGATGACCGGATGCCGGATCTAGTGACCCGCGCTGCCGATTACACGGACGTGGGTGTGCCGCTGACGTGGATTTTGGACCCGACAGGCAAACGGTCTTACATTTACGATCAAGACGGATTGCGCGAATCGCGGGAGGCTGTCCTTCGCTGCGGTCGTATAGAGCTTCCCATAGCGGACCTGTTCCAGGGGTTGTAAAGGCGCGGCGCGATCAATCCCTCGCGCCAGGCCTACAAAACTCGCTACGCTGAAAGAGTAATGGATGCCAACCTGCTCACCGCCGTCGCAAGGAAACCTATAATCGAAGCATGAACCGCAATGAGTGGATCGAGCCGCGCCTGAACGACGCGATCCGAACGCAGATGCACTATGCCCGCAACGGCGTGATCACAGGCGAAATGAAGTACGTTGCGGAGCGCGAACAATTGGACGCGGAACTGATCCGGGATGAGGTGGCGCGCGGCCGGATGATCATACCGGCGAATATCCACCACAGCGCTTTGGAGCCGATGTGCATCGGCGTGGCTTCGAAGTGCAAGATCAACGCGAACATTGGAAATTCAGCGACGACTTCCCATATCGACGAGGAACTGGGCAAACTCGCCTATGCGGTCAAGTTCGGCGCAGATACCGTCATGGATCTGTCCACCGGCGGCGATATTCCGCGCATTCGAAAGGCGATCATCGACGCTTCGCCGGTACCGATTGGTACAGTCCCGATCTATGAAGCCTTGAGCCGCGTGCGGCGGGTCGAAGACCTGAACATCAACGTCCTGCTCGATGTCATCGAGGAACAGGCCCAACAGGGCGTCGACTACATGACCATCCATGCAGGCGTGCTGGTACAGTATGTCCCACTCACAAGTAGGCGAATCACCGGCATCGTCAGCCGCGGTGGCGCCATCCTGGCAGAGTGGATGGTCAAGAACCACAAGCAGAACTTACTTTACGAACATTTCGAGGAGATATGTAAGGTCTTTCAGAAGCATGACGTGAGCTTTTCGTTGGGCGACGGCTTGCGGCCTGGCTGCCTGGCGGATGCGAGCGATGCGGCGCAATTTGCGGAGCTGAAGACGCTCGGCGAGCTCACGAAGAAGGCCTGGGAGTACGACGTGCAGGTGATGATCGAGGGGCCTGGACATATTCCGCTCGACGAGATTGCGTTGCAAGTGGAGAAGGAGCGCGAGATGTGCTATGAAGCGCCTTTCTACACCTTGGGGCCGCTGGTTACGGACATCGCTCCGGGATACGACCACATCACTTCAGCCATTGGAGCCGCGATGATCGGCTGGCACGGTGCTTCGATGCTGTGTTACGTTACGCCGAAAGAGCACCTGGGCTTACCGAACCGCGAGGACGTGAAGCAAGGCATCATTGCGTATAAGATTGCGGCGCATGCGGCCGATGTGGCGCGGCATCGCAAGGGCGCGCGGGATCGCGATGACGAACTGTCACGAGCGCGTTTCGCCTTCGACTGGCGCAAGCAGTTCGCTCTTTCACTTGATCCGGAAACAGCAGAAGCGATGCACGATGAGACTCTTCCCGAGGAAGGATTCAAGGACGCGGCGTTCTGCTCCATGTGCGGTCCAAAGTTCTGCTCTATGAATCACTCTGCGAAGACGCAGGAGTTTACGGAGGCCGATGCAGCAGCGGTGCTGTCGAATGGAGCGACGCTTGTGAAGGTGAAGCAGTAGTTTACTGCGTCAATCAAACGCCGCACGTACTCGCATACCGCTTTCAATTTCGGCGTCGCTGGGCTCGACGACGCGATCTGCCACTTTATCGCCGTGCTTCAAACCTTCGAGGATCTGGACATTGTTGATATCGCTAACGCCAGGTTTCACGGGCGTCCAACGCAAATGATCGCCGTCTAATTTGTAGACGCCGTTGACGCCTTGAACCACTCGCAAGGCAGCTTTCGGAATGGCCAAGGCGTCGGTAACAACTTTCGAGATGATGGTGGCGTTGACGGTCACGCCCGCAATGAGATCGTGGTTCGGGTTGTCGACGATGGTGGTTACTTCGCCAACCGTGCGCGTGCCCAGGGCGGTTACTTCGGTCGGCAATTTTTCCACGTGACCAAACCATTTCTGGCCGGGCCGCGCATCCCAAGTGATAGAGACGGGCATGCCAACCGCCACTCGGCCGAGATCCGGTTCATCGACATAGACCGTCACTTTCACCTGATCGAGATTGCCGATCAGGCCAACGAGTTCGCCGGGTTGCATGTAAGCGCCTAACTTCAGATCGAATTGATAGAGCGTGCCGGAGATCGGCGCCCGGATGTCGCCCAATCCGACGCGATGCTGCGCTAACCCAACCTCAGCCTGAGCATCATGCAGACGTGCCTCCGCTACCGCCTTGTCGCTGGAAGTCACCAGGGTGCGGCGTTGGTTCTCAAAGGCGGCGAGTTGCAGTTTGGCGCGATCGACGGAATCCTTGGCATCTTGCAACTGTAATTTGGTTGCGGCTTGCTGGCTGACTAAGCGCTGCATCATCTCGTAATTCCTTTGCGCAATATCGAGAGCGGTCCGGGCGGTGCGAATGGAATCGTCGAGATTGGCAAGCTGCGAAGCTTTGCCGCCTTGCCCCAAAGTTTGCGTTTCCGCTTGCGCCTCCTGCTGGCGGGCCAGCGCGCCGGCGAGATCGGATTGCGCGGCGGTTGTATCCAATAGCACCAAAGTCTGCCCAGCCTTGATGTCCTGCCCGCGTTGCACATTGATTGTGCGCACGACGCCGGCTGTCTCGGCACGGGCAGCGGCCCAGTCTACCGGTTCTACTTTGCCGTTGGTAGAGACATAGCTTTCGATGCGCAATGGCTTAACGGTAGAGAAATGGATGAGCGGCGCGGAATCACGATGCGCCAATCCCCACCACAATCCGATAAGAGCGAGCAAGACCAGCGGGATCCAGTATTTGCGCATGAGTGATTTATAAATTGCTCGTCCGTCAACATTGTGCCAAACCGAGGGTACTGCATCCGTGCTTCGCTAACTAGTAATTTGTTGTCGCCGAGAGGAGTGTTCGTTAGACTGAAGCGTTGGTGCTTTTTCGAATACATCGCATGAAAGAAACGCCGCGCGAACATTTCCGCTGGGCGGCGCACACCGGCGGTCCTGCCTTAATCAAGCCTAAGGACTACGAAGTACGGGGCGAAATTGAAGCGGGCAGTCCGTATGCAGGCTGGAAGGCCCTTTCGGCGCAGGGCGAACCGCTGCGAGCCGGCGACGTGCTGGAAGAGGTTTTGCCCGAAGGCGCGCCAGGCACGTTGCACATCGCCAAATACGTCGGCTTTGAAAAAGCTACGTGGCAATTACCAGAGCAGCCAAAACCCGAAAATCAGGTTAGTTCTTGCGGCTAAAGAGGTAACGCAATGAACCACCCCGAGCCTGAGCGCCACAATCTGTTCACGCTTGTGACTTATACTCCGGAGCCGCTCCGCTCCTGGTTGACAACTTTGCGGCATACCCTGGCACTAGAGGCCGCTTCGCAGCCGCACGTCACCATTCTGCCCCCACGGCCACTTACGTTGCCAGTGAATGATGCCAAGCGCGAAATCATCGCGATTTTGAAGCGTTGGCGCAGCTTTGATGTGGAGTTGTCGGGAATTCAGGTTTTTCCCGGCAGCAATGTTCTATATCTCAAAGTAAGCGACGGCGAAAGTGAGTTACGCCAGTTGCATGCGGAATTAAATACGGGCGGTTTCGCGCACGATGAATCGTTCGAATTTCACCCGCACGTGACCATCGGTGGACCGGTTCTGGCCGAAGAACTCGAGGCGGTTTGGCAGCGAGCTCTTGTGGCCTGGGAAACCTCGCTGTGTCCATGCAGGTTCAGTATTGAAGAAGTAGCATTTGTTTCAATCGCGGCGAACGGTAGTGCCGGGGATTGGCGCCGATTATGGAAGCATAAGCTCTCCGCACCCGCAAAGCGCAGCCCGATGGCGCGCGCCAACGCTATAAGTCAAACATTCTGAGCTGTGCCTGGGCCTCTGCCGTTTCGGCGTTGCCGCGCTGACGCGTGGCGGCGAGCGACCGTCCCACCACTCCGCGAAGCTCCGTCCCGATAACGGCCTGCCTGGGGATGAACACGCGCTGCCTGTTCGAGCCGGCGCGCGGCGGCGTAATGAGATAGCCGGCGGTCGGCCATTCCAACAGGTTGTGGGACAAAATGCCGTCTAAAACATCCCCATCCTTGAAGGTGAATCTGGTCCAGAGACCGGGCACCTTAGGTCTTCGCTCAAACAACGCATGCGCCGTGAACAGGTCGACCGAGCCTTGCTCGGAAAAGAAACACAGAGCTTTTATTTCAATGAACGGGAGGCGATGCAGCATGCCGTCAGGGGTGATGAACTCGACATCATGCTCCAGGAGGTAGCTTCCAAGGCTAATGATCACTTCCATCGGCTGCCGATCGAAGCGATACAGAAGAGCGCGTTTGGCGGTACTCGAACTCAATCCGGGTCTTTTGGCCAGCGCCGGCGCACACGTGTGCGCGAAGCGTCGCCCGACTTTTTCATGATTGTTTCAAACAATTTCGCGGTTATTGTATCATTGGCACAATGAACCGGCAGGTCACATTCGATCCACGCATGCGATCGTACCTTCACTATTGCCGGACTGAGAAGGGACTATCGGAAAACAGCCTGTTAGCCTATCGGCGCGATCTGGCAACGTTCTCTGAGTTTGTGCAAGACGTTCCTTTTCAGGGAGTTACATTAGATATCCTACGCGCGTATGTGGACCAATTGCGCGCGAGTAAGCTATCGAACCGTTCTATCGCCCGTCACATAACTACATTGCGCGGCTTCTTTGGCTTTCTGATCGAGGAAGGGACAATCAGCACTAACCCGACGGAATTGCTTGTCGCGCCTAAATTTGGAAGCTCGTTGCCTAAGTTCTTAAGTGCTCAGCAAGTGAATGGGCTTTTGGAAGCTCCCGAGTCGAATCGAACGGGGTTACGCGACCGGGCTATGCTCGATGTTCTGTATGCCACAGGTTTGCGTGTGAGCGAACTGATCCAGCTTCGAGTGAGCGATCTGGACGAATCGCAGGGCGTTGTGCGAGTGATTGGAAAAGGCAATAAGCAGCGCTTGGTGCCAGTGGGGCGGGATGCGCTCGCCTCCGTTGCTCAGTACTGCGCGGGCCAGCGCGCACAGCTATTAAAAGGAAAGGTCAGTCCATACCTGTTTGTCACCGCTCGCGGGACGCGCATGACGCGTCAAGCTTTTTGGAAGCTGCTGCGCGCGCACGGCAAGTCGGCTGGAGTTTTCCGGAATTTGAGCCCGCACGTGCTGCGGCACACTTTCGCTACGCATTTGCTGGAAGGCGGCGCGGACCTGCGCAGCGTCCAGACGATGTT
Source organism: Terriglobia bacterium (assembly GCA_963758445.1). GTDB lineage: Bacteria > Acidobacteriota > Terriglobia > Bryobacterales > Bryobacteraceae > Bog-105. The sequence goes on along the minus strand of CAVWVR010000011.1, from coordinate 19,983 downwards.
GGGACACGCGGATATTGGCACCACCCAGATCTACACGCACGTGATGCGTTCCCGCCTGCGCCAGACGATAGACCAGCATCACCCGCGCGCGGCGCACAAACGGCCGGGCCGCGGGCAGGCCGGCCAGAAGAGGAGCGAAAACCGCCATGAGTGACTACATGTTCATGCTCGACAGCCATTTGAATGGCGAGCAGAGCAAAGCGTTAGCGGTGGTTCGTGAAGTGGCCGAACAGGCCGGTTTTAGTTTGTTCCTGACGGGCGGGGCTATGCGCGACATGATGGGCGGCTACCCTATACGCGATCTGGATTTCACGGTCGAGGGTCCAGCAGTCAAACTGGCAAAGAGTCTAGGGCAGAAGGACGGCATCGAACTTCTGAATGTCGACGATAACCGCAAATGTGCGGAACTGAGCTTTCCGGGGCAAGTGACGGTCAGCCTTTCGATGGCCAAGACGGAGCGCTATGCCAAGCCGGGCGGCAAGCCGCAAGTGGCGCCGGGCACAATCCATGAAGATCTGCGCGGGCGCGATTTTACGGTAAACGCAATCGCGCTCTCACTAGGGAAGGCGTCGCGCGGTTTGTTGCTGGACCCCACGAATGGATTGGGAGACCTGGCGCGTAAAGAATTGCGGTCCACATCTAACTACGCTCTGTACGATGATCCGGTTCGGATTCTGCGCTTGATCCGGCTGCGCACGCGGTTCAGTTTTACTGTGGACGAGCGGACCATGAGTCAGTACCGCAATGTGCGTGAGGCCAAACTCGAGACGAAAATTTCGGCTGCCTCGCTGGAACGTGAGCTGCGGCAAATAGCACTCGACCTGCTAGCGGGCGACATTTTGCAGGCTTTAGCGGACGAAAACCTTCTTTATCTGGTCTCCCCTGCGCTAACTGGGCCGAAGCTCAACATTGCTGGATTCCAGAAGCTGCAAAAGGCTCGTCAGTCGTTGCCCTTCGGGCTGAATCTGCAGGTCAATTCGTATGCGCTGTTTCTGTTTCTACTGCTCGAGAAACTCGGGCCAAAGGAACGCGCGCAACTAGTGAAAACGCTCGAACTCGAGAAGCAGTATCTGGAATCGGCGACAAAGCTTGAAAATAAGGCGACCAAGCTGGAAAGGGAGCTTGCGACCGCAAAACTTACTAGGCCGTCAGCACTTTACGCGATGCTTTCGAAAGTGCCAGGTGAGATTCTTCTTTTCCTGCTAATGCGATCCAGCCAGCGGCTCGTTTTGGACCGGGTCAAAAATTATCTGCAGAAGTATCTGCCCATGGCCCAGGAGATTACCGAACGGGATGTCGCGGAAAAAGGCGGCGAGCCGGGAACGTCGAAGTTCGCGAAATTGCATCAGCAGATGATCTTCGCACGGCTGGATGCAAGACCGAAGAAAGTAGTGGTTGAGGAACCGCCACCACCGCCTCCCCCGCCGATGGGTCGACGCGCATCTTCCTTCGGACGCTAAATACATCATCTGCTAAGTCGATCGGTGTGGAATCTTTTGCCATTCTCCGATACTCTAGTATGTAGATGGACAAGGTTCTCCCTCCGGCAGAACAGGCCAAAATCGCCGGGCACTATCTTCGCGGAACGCTCGCGGAAGAACTGAGAAACGCAGAACAGGCGTTTTCCAAACCCGCAACGGGAGTGCTCAAGTTTCACGGGATCTATCAGCAGGACGACCGCGATCTGCGAAAGGCCGGTGTAAAACAGTTTACGGCCATGGTGCGGGTCGGCATTCCTGGCGGCGTGCTCAGTTCCGATCAGTATCTTGCGTTAGATCGTTTGGCGGACCTGGGCGACGGAAGCCTTCGGATTACTACTCGACAGGACATTCAGTATCATTACATTCCGAAGGAGCGGCTTCGCGAGTTGATGAAGGGCATCAACGACGCCTACCTGTCAACCTTTGCCGCATGTGGAGACGTAGTTCGCAATGTGGTTGCCTGTCCAGCGCCGTTCGTCAGCGACCAACGGCAGGAACTCTTCCCGTTCATTCAATTTTTATCGCAGAATCTGAAGCCCAAAACGACTGCCTATTACGACGTTTGGATTGATGGTGAGCGTGTAGCTGGTGCGGAGCAGGAAGAAGCGGGCGAAGTTGAGCCGCTTTATGGCGCTACCTACTTACCGCGTAAATTCAAGATCGGGTTTGCCTTTCCCGGTGACAATACGGTAGATATTTACGCCAACGATATCGGAATCGTTCCTCAGTATAACGACGGCAATTTGGCTGGATTCACGATCCTGGCGGGTGGGGGAATGGGCCAAAGCGCCGGGATTAAGGCATCTCACCCCCGGCTTGCGGATCCGATTTGTTCTATCGGCCCCACAAAGGAAGAATTGCTTGAGGTTGCGAGCGCAATCGTGACAATTCACAGGGATTTCGGTAACAGAACGAATCGCAAACTGGCGCGGTTAAAATACGTTCTGGATGCCTGGGGCGTGGGCAAATTTAAAGCGGAACTTGAAGAACGTGTCGGGCGGCCTCTTGATCCTCCGCAGCTACTCGTATGGAATCGCGCTGAGGATTACTTGGGATGGCATCAGCAGGGCATTACCGCCGGAGGCGAGGCGCTCTGGTTCGTCGGCCTACCCGTCGTGAGCGGTCGCGTTAAGGATTTCAGTGCCGATCGACGGCTGCGCTCCGGGTTGAGAGCAGTGGTTCATCGGTTCGGACTGGAAGTGAGGTTGACCTGCCAACAGAACGTGTACCTGGCGGGTATAAGAGAAAGCAACAAAGCGGTGATCGCGGCGCTGCTGCAAGAGTTTGGTCTGGTGGAGGCGAAGACGCTTCCTCCCGTGTTGCGGCATGCGATGGCCTGCCCCGCGCTGCCGACGTGCGGGCAAGCGATCACGGAATCAGAGCGGATTATGCCGGAAGTTGTGGCTGAAATCCAGCGTGAATTGAATGAAGTTGGCCTGCGGGACCAGGTGGTGCATCTACGTACCAGCGGGTGCCCAAACGGTTGCTCTCGCCCGTACACAGCCGAAATCGGGATTGTTGGCGCGAGCGTCGACATGTACACCATCTACTTGGGCGCGTCGCCGCTGGGAACTCGCCTGGGAACTGTCTTCGCGCAAAACGTAAAGCGGCACGAGCTTGCGAACCGCCTTCGTCCAGTAATTGAATATTATCGCGAAACTCGTTACAACGAAGAGACTTTTGGGGATTTCTGCAATCGCCTCGGGGTAGCTGCTCTGCACCAGCTTATTGTCGGCGCCGCAGCCTAGACAAGCCAGCTAGTCAGTGGCGTAGACGAACTCGTTATTGCGCCGAATGAGCCGGGCGACCGGCTTTAGATCCACTTTAGGGCTAATGCGCTGCATCACCGAAAGTACCTTGTCCGCGTAGGTCGGATCAGGGTTGTAAACCCTCAATTTCGCAGCCGCATCGCGACTGCGATACAGTGAACTTCTCCCCAGTTTGAAGGCGACTTCGTGGATGCCTGATCGAATGGTGGGGAACAGCTGTCCACCGTTATTCCAGCCAAAAATGTTGTTATTTCGGTACGCTTTACCGCCACCTGACTCAACCACGGAGATGCTGGGAAGCAAACGCCAATCGAGCTGATTGTCATCCGCAGCGTTCACGAACTCCTCCGCCAATGCGGCCACTGGGCAATGCAGATGGCTCAAAAACCGCTTCAAACGATCTGCCCGCGGGTCGGCGCTTACTGGCGGAACCGGGTCAGCGGGTTTAACGGGCTTCACAGGCTGCGCGTCAGCCACTTTCTCTAACCGGAGCGTAATGGGCAATGCAAGGAGCCCAACCGCAACCATCAACTGCTTTGAAAAGAAGGCAGCCTTCTTGCCAAGGCAGGTATAACTAACTTGCATACAGGTATCCTATCACATTTATGCCATAAATAGGCAGCCGTGTAGTTCCTACAACGAACTGTTCTTTCTACACGAAAATCGTGAGACTACGAGGTGCGGCGAAGGTTTCGGTCAGATGCCCGATTGGCTCAACTGCAAAAGATAAAGTGTTTGTGGCCCAGGGGCCCGGGCGCCAACCCGCGCGTTTGCACCAATTGGCAATCGGTGAGCAGGATTAATCATCCTGCTCGACACTTAGGAGCTAATTTGTGCTGCCGGTGCTTGCTGCGGTAGCTGGCTTCTCGCGGGTTATAGGAAGGACGGCGAACTGGGTGCGCGGAAAAGCGAACTTTCGGCCGAACTCATCGATCAAGTTGATCTGACAGTCGTACTTTCCAAGCTGGAGTTTCGAAGCGGGAACCTGCAGCCAAACCCGGAGCGTTCCCACCCGTTTGTCGTTCAGGCGGTTGGCTCGAACCAGCTCGGTTTCGAAGACCTTCCTGTTGTTCTGGTAAAGAGCCACGCTCGCCTCAATGTCGGCACGGCGAAAGTTCTCTGGGAGACTATCCGGGATAGTGGGGTCGTAGACTTCGAGGTAGACCAGAACATTCTGTCCCGGGTGAAACACGCGCGTAACGTTCGGGAGCAATTTCTGGCCATTGTCGATTAGGGGATTGTTGGCAACCGCCTTCTTGTCGTTCTTTACCCCTGCGACCTGCTGGGTGACCGATTCTCGCTGATTGCTCAGAATGACCGAGCTAACGCGGAGCGCCTGTCCAGATGCTAGATCCGGGATGGTAAACGGCGTCTCGAATGTGCCTGTCTTCCCTTCTCCGTTTTCTCGAGCGACAAACCGCAATTTGTAGGCGCCCGGCGTGAGTGTCACGCCAGTGTCGTATTGGATGCTCTTTCGCACCACCTGTCCGGCGACGGTCGCGTCGACCTTTAAAGGGATGGTGTCGCGCACAGTGGCGGCAGGCCGGTTGCGCGCGTCGAAGACTTCGGCGATGAAATCGAGTTCCGTTGCCTGCTTTGCGCCTTTTGTATGAAAGGCCAGTGCCGACCCTGGAATCTTGACCGATATGGGCGCGAAATATTTGTCCTTTTCCAGGCGGAAATAGTCGATCTCCACTGCTACGGGAAGATCAGTAACAGGATTGTCAGACTGCAGCGCCTGGGCTAGCTGCGCCTCCTTGTCTTCCTCTTTCATGCGGGCGAAAGTGGTGGGTCCGTAGTAGCCTTGGCGGTAATCGAGTTTGGCACGAAGGCTGGTGTCTTTAGGCGCTAATTTCACCTGAATACGCCGGTACTTTCCATCCTGCGCAATATTGGAACTCACGTAAGACAGCACGTAATAGCTGGAGAAATCCTGCTGAACCTGGCGAATTCCCTGCGTCAGATCGTTCGAATCGAGCAGCGCTTTTCCGCCGGTATCGCGCGCCAGAGTATCGAGAGTTTCCTGCTGGTTGTTGAAGTTGTTCTTTAACGATTGTTGGCTACGGCCATTGAAGAGCCCGGTGCCGACAGCCCCGACGGTGGTTGCATCGCCGCCCGGAACCAGGGCGCTCAGTCCACGTGCATCAATCGGGTAAAACGCGACATTGGAGCGAATGGCAGTATTCGTGGTCGCCCGAAGCTGAACCTGGTTGTCTACACCGTTCTTCTGAATACCGCTGGAGATGTAGATCAGCGCCTTCTTCTCCGGGTACTGGCCCAACTTTCGCGCGGCATCTTCGAGCGCTGCCAGTTTCAGATCGGCATTGAAGATGTTGAACTCCGTCTCGTCCGCTACGAATTGACCGCTTTGATCTTGCGAGTCGGCGCCTTCATCGGCAAAGGTGGCGTTTTCACTGGAATCGCCAATGCGGAATTTGTTGATCGTACTGATGAGGAGGTCGCGGTCCGAAGTGAAGTCCAGAATGGTTTGCAGCGTGCTGCCGTAGACCATCACGGCGACCGTGTCGCTGGCGCTCATCTGCGAATTCAGGAATTTGATGGCTGCGTTTTTGGCCCGAATCTGCTCGGCGGGCTGCATGGATGAAAAATCGAACAACAGAACCATAAGCCGACGATCCTGATATTTCGAGAGCATGGTGGTGTTTATGGCGGCTTTTTCACGCTCCGGGTTGTAGCCTTTCGGCGGGGGCGGAGGCTGAGCCTCGGGCGAATTGACGGGCGGCAAAACGGTGTCCCTCAGGTGCTGAAAATCGACCGCCTGGAGTTTCTGAAGCTTGCCATCTTCGAAAAGTTCGAAATCGTCTTTCGTCAGGTTTTCGATCGGCTTGCCGTTCCGGTCTAAGACCGTGACGTTGACGATGACGACGTTCGTGGTGGTCGAGAAGGTGGCGCGCTGCTGCGGAACTATCGGCTGAACAGCCAACAAAAACGCCAGAGGAAGACTCAGGATTTTCAAAAGCGTAACCTCACAACAACATCCAAAGTGCGCGTGGCGCCAGCCCCGCTGGGAAGTCCATAGTTGACTGCATTGACTACCGTGTAGTAGCCGGTGTAATTGACGTGGTTGAGCACGTTATTCGTCTCAAATCGAAAATCGATGCTGCGCCGGCGCTCGCCAAGGGAAAAGGATCGGCCAAACGCCAGATTCAAGTTGAACAGACCGGGCCCGGGGATGGTGTTCCTGCCCGCATTGCCGTATTCGGCCGTAAGTGGAACAGTGAACGCGTTCAAATTGAAAAAACCTGTTCCGGACTCGATTGACTCGCCGGTGGCTTCGGCGCGCCCGCTTCCGGTACCCGTTGTCTGGGCCAATTGCGCCTGGTTGCCCAAGACGCGCGCGGTCAACGGCTGTCCGGTCTGAGCCGTCATGGAACCACTGAGCGTCCAGTTCGCGAGGGCATGCCCGAGCTTACTGTCAGTCGCGATGCGAGATCCGGCGGCGCCTACGGGGGACGTATAGATGAAGCTTCCGAGAAATTGGTGGCGGATGTCGAAGCTGGATAGGCCACGTTCCGCGGAAATGTCCTGCCAGTTTTGGGCCGTCGTGTTGCCGGCTCCACCAAAGGTGGACGAGTCATCTATCGACTTGGCGTATTGGTAGAAGGCGTTTATAGAAAGTCCATGGTTGAAGCGCCGGATCAAGCGAAAATGCCCCGCTTCGAAAATAGAATTTCCCACTGATTCGTCATAGATAAACGCTAGGGCGCGGCCAACCTGCGTCGTCTGCACGACCGATCCAGGCGGCTGCTGATTGGGAACGATTCGTACATCCAGGCCCGTTCCTTTGGTGCCCAGATAGCCGAGCTCTACGAAGAATCCACGCCCCAAGTCGCGCTGTATCGTCGCGTTCCAGGTGCCGGCGTATGGTGTGCGGTAGTTGCGCGCAACGGCGAAGTTGTTTGTAATCTCACTCGGGGTGGCTACCGCGAAGCCTTGGGCGATAGTTAGTGGTTGCTCGACACTCGTGTTGGCACTTAAAGAGGTTGCGAACGGAGGCTGGTTGGCGAGCGAGTTGGCGAATGGATTGTAGGCTTGGCCCTGGTAGTAAATGCCATAGCCAGCGCGGATAAGGGTCGACTTCTTAGTCGGGACCTTATAGGCCAGAGCGAGGCGCGGCGAAAAATTATTCCAGTCGGGGTTGATGAGCCCGCTCGGAAACGCGCCTGTGTATGGTCCGGGAATGTTCGGCGTCACGATCGCGACATTAGTGAAATCGGGAGCGATGTCGAGATTCGCGAGGCGTCCGTATTTCTCATGCAGCGGCGAGAAGTAGTCGTAGCGAACGCCCAAAATCAGAGTCAGGTTGGCTTTAGGCTTCCACTCGTCCTGTGCATACAGATAGAACTGGTTCTGCAGGAAGTAGTGGTCCTGTTCGCTGTATGCGATGGAGGTGGATTGCGGCATTCCGAGCAAAAAATCGGCCAGATCATAGCCACTACCTGTCACCGCAGTGCCACTGGAACTGAGCAAACTGGTGGCTTCTCCGGTGAAGCTGAACGTTCCGCGGGCATTCGGATCTGTGCGCGAGGACAAATCGGCTCGGGTATAACCGCCGCCGAACTGCAGCGAATGCAGGCCTTTGAGCAGGCTGATGGCTTCAGTTGGATTGAACGTCTGATTGCGATTCAGAGTGGGGTTTGAATCACTCAGCGACGAAAAATTCGTAAACGTCAAAGTGGGCGGCCCGTAGTCGAGCGGATTGGTGGATGCTCCGGGAAGGCTCACCAGGTTGGGCACGGTGGAGAAAAACGGTGTGATGTTCGAATAGTTGCGATTGAATCGAACACCCAAGGTGCTGATGGCCTGAGCTGAGATGTTGCGCGTCCACTGCAATTGCGTATTCAGACCATAACCGGAGGTGGTGTCGGCGTAACCAAAGGGTTGCGCCGTAGTGCCGTCCCGATGCTGATACTGCAGATTCAGAAACACCCTGTCTTTATCGGTTAAGTTCCGCTGTATGCGGAGGCCGAGGTTGTCGCTGTTCGCGATGTTAGTTGTGTCGGTCTGATAGTTGTTTGCATTACTCGGCTCGTTCGGGAGCGGATAGAAGCTCAGCAGCTTCAGAGCAACAGGACTTATTAGAGTCGTCGGAATGACGTTATTCGGAAACTGCGTGCGTGTGGAGGAAAGCGGATCGTAAATCGCAACCGGCACGTTGCCATTGGCGCCACCCAGAGACTGAGTAGTTTGCGAGAAATCGCCGTTGCGCTGAAGCGCTGTTGGAACAGTTTCTGTAAACAGATCGGGGTTGCGCGCGCGGGTACCGAAGTAGGTAATAAAGAAGTTCGTCTTCGTATCTTTGAAGGGCTTGAATTTCAGAAGCGGGCCATTCAGGATGAAGCTGAAGCGGCTCTGCGCATAGGATTGCTGCGGGATATCCAGACCGTTCAATGAAAACGGTTTGGCATTGAGCGCGGAATTCGCCAGTGTGAAAGATGCCTGTCCGTGGATCTGGTTCTGCTGCCGCCGCCGATTCCCGAAGGTGGCGCCCGCGACTTGACCAGGACGCCGCTGACCGGGTCTACCTCGTCCTCCAAACCCGCCGCCGCCTCCGCCGCCTCGTCCACCGAATCCGCCACCACCGCCCGGCCCTCCTCCACCGGGGCCGGCCGGTCCGAACCCGCCACCCGGGGCAACGCCGCCCGTTTGGGACATGTCGCCGTTTGGTCCAGCCGCGCCCATCATTCCGGGAGCGCCGCCCCCGATATAACGCATGTCGGGACCAGAATCGGCCTGGGCACCCTGCGTCATGCCCGGACTCAAACTGCCTGAGATCAGAAACGAATCGTTCGCATTTTCGTTGCTGCCCTGCGGAATGGCCGCATTCTGTGAATCGCCGTTTAATTCGGCTTGTAGCTGCTGGTCCAGGTCCGCGTTCTGTCCAGGATTATTGGAGCTTCGGTTTCCGGGAGCGCCTTGCCCTGCCCTGCCGGCTCTACTACCACTGCCGCCAGTAGGACCAGCGGGTGCACCAGCACCATTGCGGCGAGCGGCGAACTGCTGCAGGCGTTGCAATACCTGAGAGGGCTTCAACGTCAGATCGAAATTGATCGCGCCGTTCGCGGCCGCGAAATCGACATCCTTCTTTAGCGTCTCGAAGCCGAACATATCGATGGTGATGTTCCAAGTGCCTGGATCGAGTAGCGGAAATGCGTAATGTCCATCAGCATCCGTGACGGTGGAGAGCGTCTTATCGCCTTGCGTAGCCGTCATGCTAGCCCCCGGAATAGGCTGTCCGTTTGATTTCACGAAGCCGCTTTGTGCGAAAGCGCTCGCGGCTGCGCACAAAGTTAGTAGCAAGTGGGGAAACAAAGCGCCCCACCGCTTGCCTGCGCGCGCGGCTCTGTTGGATCTCATAGAAGAACTTGCACGTAACGATGCGGGCGGCGAGTTTAAGGTTACGGGATGGGCGCAGACTAGGAATTCTGAATCTGCTAGTTTGAATCGGATGGCACTAGATCTGGAGACTCTACGAACGGAGATTCTGACTCATCTCAGGATGACCGGGATGGCGGTTTTCCACGCAGCGCATCGCTCCTTAGACCCACTCAATCAGGTGCTATGGGATGTGGAACGGCACCCCGATTATCGGGCTTTCCTGGCAGTTGCCGAACAAGCTGGAGCCAAGCTGATGCAATTTCACCATCAGACTCTATCGGTAGAACAAATCGATGGGGTGCTGGATGAATTAGAAGATTGCGACCTCACCCGCGAAGAAAAGCGCGCTTACGAAAAGCGGCTGCGGCAGTTGCGCGAATATGAAGGCTTCACGTGCTCGGTTGAGCTCTCGTTTTGCCTGGATAGCAAGATTTATGTATTCGAGCAGCATACAGACTGGTACGAATCTCTGACCGACATTGTGGCCGAAATCGAAGCTGTGAGTGACGATGGCGAAGAAGACGATGGGTCGCTAGGCGGCTATTTTTCGAACAATTGATGATTGAAGCTGCTATTGCGCCGCGCTGGGTGAGACCGGACGCGCGCTGGACGCTGCCGGACGTCCGCACAGAGGCGATAGACCGTTTGCAGAATGCACTCGGTTTTCAGAGATTGCCGGCGGCTGTGCTGGTGAATCGCGGTCTCGGCGAACCACAGCTCGCCAAGCGCTTTCTGTCACCGGAGCTGGATGCATTACACGATCCATTCCTGATGAAGGACATGGATCGCGCAGTCGCTCGCTTGCAAGCCGCGATCCGAAGCGGTGAAAAGATTCTCATCTACGGCGACTACGATGTGGATGGCACAACGTCCATCGTCGTTCTAAAGAAGGCTATTGAGCTTCTGGGCGGCGTCGCGGATTTCCATATTCCCCACCGTCTGAAAGATGGCTACGGGATGCGCAGCGAAGTCATTGAGCAGGCGGCTGCAGCCGGCGTGCGTTTGGTTGTTAGCGTGGACACGGGCATTCGCGCCAAAGCAGTTGTCGAACGCGCGCACGAATTGGGCATAGATGTAATCGTCACAGATCATCATCTCCCGGAAGCAGAGTTGCCCTCTGCTGTGGCGGTGCTCAATCCCAATCGCCCGGATTGCGAATACCCGAACAAACATCTTTGTGGCGCCGGCGTGACGTTCAAGTTAGTGCAGGCGCTGCTTGTTAGCAGCCAGACGCCTAAGAGCCGCCAGGACGCGCTGCTCGATTCGTTTCTTAAGCCGGTGGCGATTGCAACCGTAGCCGACATTGTTCCCCTGATAGATGAGAACCGAGTGCTGGTGCGGCGTGGGCTTTCGGGTCTTCGCAACGTTCGGAATATCGGGTTGCGCGCGCTGCTGGCGGTTGCGGGATTCGATGAAGGCGAATGCCCTACTGCGCACCAGGTTGCGTTTCGGATTGCTCCGCGCATCAATGCCGCCGGGCGTATGGCGAGCGCCCGGGATGTGGTGGAAGTGTTCCTGACCGAAGATGCCGCGCGTGCTCGCGAACTGGCAGAACAGTTGGACGTTCTGAATCGAGAGCGGCAGCAGACTGAAATTGAGATCGTAGAAGCCATTCTGGAGCAGTGCGAACAATGCGAATTTGATTTCGCCGCGCGCGCTATGGTGTTCGCGGGAACGGGTTGGCACCTGGGCGTGCTCGGCATTGTGGCGAGCCGTTTGGTGGAGCGCTTCAGCCGGCCGGTCTTCGTGCTAAGCGATGCAATGTCGGAAGGCGATACGCAGGAGCCCTGTCTCGCCGGATCGGGCCGCAGTGTTCCGGGTTTTCACCTGCTCGAAGCGCTTGAGACCATGCCGGAGCTGTTCCGCAAATTCGGCGGTCATCGGCAAGCGGCCGGTCTGACGATGCGTTTCGACCAGCTTGCTGCGTTTCGGGAGCGCTTCGCCGCGTCTGCTCATGCGCGTCTAACAGAAGACGATCTGCGGCCCGCTTTTTCAGTGGATGCGCAAGCCGCGTTTACGGAACTAACCGACGCCTGCGTCCAGCAGGTGATGTCTTTGGGGCCCTTTGGGTTCGGTAATTCTGCCCCGCTTTTCCTTTCGCGCGAGTGCGAAGTGGCGGGCCCTGCGAAGGCGCTGAAAGACGGCAAGCACTTCAAGCTGCCTCTGCGACAAAGCGGAAGATTATTGTTCTGCAACGCCTGGAACTTCGGCGATCGCGCTGACTATTTCAAACCGGGCGTCAAGCTCGACGTGCTCTTTCAGTTGGAAGATGATGCGCTGGGGCGCAAGCGTGGGTATGGCTCGTGGTGCGTCAGTGTCAAGGACGTCAAGCGGTATTGATACGCGATATCGTAGATAGACGTGTCATCCTCCGATGCCTTGATTGAAGCCGCCCGTGCGGTTCGCGAGCTTGCTCACGCGCCTTTCTCCGGGTTCAAAGTGGGCGCCGCAATAGAAGATGAGAGCGGGCGGATCTATACCGGCTGCAATGTTGAAAACGCAACCTACGGGTTAACGGTTTGCGCGGAGCGCGTAGCCATTTTCAAGGCTGTCTCCGAGGGCGCCGGCAAGCTGAAGCGCGTGGCGGTGATCGCAAACACCGATACGCTTACGCCACCCTGCGGCGCCTGCCGCCAAATCTTGTGGGAGTTCTGCGGCAATGCGGAACTGATTCTTGCTAACCTGTCCGGCAAACAGGAAACGTTATCGGTCAAAGACATCTTCCCGAGGCCATTCGATGCGTCGTTTCTTTAGTCTCCTCATTCTGGCCGCGCTGTTGAGCGCTGCAACTCAGGCTGCCGATCCTGCCGATTGGGTCATCCGTGCAAAATACGTCATCACGATGGACGCACACAGCCGCATGATTGAGGGCGGAGCTGTCGCTATACGTGACACACGCATCGTCGGGGTGGGCACGCAGGAAGACATTGCGCGGCGCTTCCAAGCCAAGCACACACTCGACAAGCCGGATGCCATTGTCGCGCCCGGTTTGATCGACACCCACACGCACGCGCCCATGTCGCTGTTCCGCGCCATAGCTGACGACATGCGGCTGGACGATTGGCTCACCAATTTCATCTTCCCGGCGGAATCGAAGAACGTGACGCCAGATTTTGTGCGTTGGGGCACGCGTCTCGCTTGTCTAGAAATGGTTCTGGCGGGGATCACCACCTATACCGACATGTACTATTTCGAAGACGTCGAAGCAGAGACGGCAAAACAGGCCGGTGTGCGCGGCGTTCTTGGGCAGACCATCATCGGATTCCCCGCCCCGGACCACAAGACCTGGCAGGACGCGTTGGCTGCGACTGAAAAATACATTCAGAAGTACCAGAAGGACGATCTGATCATTCCCACCGTCGCGCCGCACGCCATCTATACGACTCCCGATGAAGCGCTGGTCGCATCGCATCAGCTGGCGCTGAAGTACAACGTGCCGCTCACAATTCACCTCGCAGAGACGCAGAAGGAGCGTGACGATTCACTGACTAAGCGCAATATGAGTCCGACCCAGGTACTGGAAAAGCTGGGCGTGCTGGATGGACGCGTGATTGCTGCGCATTGCGTTTGGGTCAGTTCCGAAGATATGGACATATTGAAGCAACACGGCACCGGTGTTGCGCATTGCCCCTCTAGCAACATGAAGACCGCAAGCGGCGTTGCACATGTTTCGGAGATGTTGAATAAGGGAGTGACGGTGGGGCTCGGCACGGACGGGTTCGCCGGTAGCAACGATACTGCAGACCTGTTGTTGGAAATGGATTTGGCGGCGAAGTTGCAGAAGGTCACAACGATGGACCCGACTGCTCTTCCTGCCGCACAAGTATTCGCGATGGCGACGATTGGCGGCGCGCGCGTTCTCGGCCTGGATAAGGAGATTGGCTCGCTCGAGGAGGGTAAGCGCGCAGATATCATCACCATTTCTGTTGCTCATCCGAATGCCGTTCCGCTCTACAACGTGTATTCGCAGATTGCCTATGCGGCCAAAGCGGGCGATGTGGAAGACGTGTTCATCAATGGAAAACAGATTGTGATTGGTCGCCATGTCTTGACCCTTGATGCGAAAGAGATATACGCCAAGGCCGACCAGTACAGGCAACAGATTCTCACCAGCTTGCGACATTAACGTTCCCTTTTGACAATTCGTTTAAAGACATTTCTGGCAAAGAAGCATTTGCGCCAGCGCGCACTCTGATTTCGTTAGTGATCGAAATTGGAGGATCTAAAGATGTTTAAGATGCGATGGGCGGGGCTGTGCGTTGTGTGTGTCGCAGCGGCTTTGCCGGTGAGTGCGACCACGCAGCAAACCACGGTTTATTCGAGTTGGACTCAGATGATCACAGGCTCGCCCACTTTTGAAGATGTTGAGACTTTGCCAACGGGAAATTACAGTACGTCTGCTGGCGTGACGGACGGTTCTTACCTCTTTACCGGTCCCGACGGCAGCGGATGGTCGCTAGGCGAGCAGACGTTCGGTAACCAGGGCGGCCTTTACGGAGCGAGCGACGGAATCGGGGGAATTGAGGTAACGTTGCCTGGCTCCGGTCAGAGCGCAATTTACTTTGATGCCAATACTGAGGCAAACAATGGGCTCACCAATGGAGCATTGACGCTCACACTCTCGGATGGGGAAAGCTTCTCCATCGCAAGTGGGCAGTTTGGGCTCAGCATTTCGCACCCGATTACATCGTATGAGCTGACGACCGCCTCCGGGCAAGCTGCGTTTCTTCAATGGGCGTATTTCGGGAACAGTAATCTGCCACAAGATGCCGGCGGCGGTGCACCAGCTACGGAAGCCGCGACAATGGCCCTGGTTGGCGGTGGAATGCTCGTTCTTTTCGGATCGAAGCGCAAACTCCTCAAAAGACTGGCCGCTATTTAGACATTGACTCCTCCGCAGCTGTAAACCTAAGCCGGGGTCGCAGTGCGGCTCCGGCCTTTTGTTATTTTTTGAGGCTCGCGACATAATGTAATCGGTGACCGCTCCTACTCAAATCGGACCGCGTTTGACCGTTTCCAACACACTACCGAAGGAACTGGATCGCGAGACGTTGATTCATGCCTTCCGCGTCATATACCTGGCGCGCTGCCTGGACGATCGCGAAGTCCTTTTAAAGCGGCAGAACAAGATTTTTTTTCAAATCAGCGGCGCGGGTCACGAAGCAGTGCAGGCCGCAGCAGGCTTGGTTCTGCGCCCCGGTCAGGACTGGGTTCTACCTTATTACCGCGACCGGGCGTTGATGCTGATGCTGGGCATGACAGCTGAAGACATGTTGCTGCAAGCTGTCGGCGCGGCGCGTGACCCAAGTTCCGGCGGGCGTCAGATGCCATCGCATTGGTCGAGCCCGGCGCTGCGCATCATTACAGGTTCTTCTCCCACCGGCACGCAATACCTCCACGCGGTGGGCTGCGCTCAAGGGAAGCGTTTGCAGAATGCGGCGCAAGACGAGATCACGCTAGTCGCTTCCGGCGAAGGAGCCACAAGCGAGGGCGAGTTTTGGGAATCCATGAACATCGCGTGCATGGAGAAATTGCCCGTTCTTTTTCTGGTCGAAGACAACGGCTACGCGATTTCCGTTCCGGTAGAAAGACAGACAGCCGGCGGTAATATTACGCGGCTGCTCGAGGGCTTCCCTTCCCTGTTGCGAATCGAAGTGGATGGGACGAACTTTGTCGATTCCTATCGCGCGATGAAGCATGCCGCTGAGTATTGCCGCTCAGGCGAATGGGCCCGCGCTGGTGCACGCCTCGGTTGTGCGGCCATACTCGCACTCGCTCTCAGACGATGAGCGCTCCTACAAGCCGAAACATGAACGCGAGCAGGAAGCAGCGCGCGATCCCATCCGCACCCTGCCCGAGTTTCTCATTCAGGAGGGCTACCTCGACCGGCCGGCACTGGACCGTATGACGCGCGAAATTGAGAACGACGTTGCCGAAATCACGTTGCGCGTGCTACGTGAGGAGCCGCCTGCCTCCGATTCCGTTTATACGTTCCTCTATTCGGATAAGGTTGATCCGCAGTCGGAAGCTTTCGACACCCCGCCGCAATTTAGCGGTGAGCCGCGGACCATGATCGACGCCATCAATCAAACGTTGGCTGAAGAGATGCGCCACGACTCCCGAGTTGTTGTGTTTGGCGAAGACGTCGCGGATTGTAGCCGCGAGCAATATCTCGGGGATGTTAAAGGCAAAGGCGGCGTCTTCAAAGCCACCGCCGGACTGCAACGTGAGTTTGGGGGGGAGCGCTGTTTCAATTCGCCGATCGCGGAAGCTTCCATTGTCGGGCGGGCTGTCGGATTGGCGGCGCGCGGGCTCAAGCCGGTTCCCGAAATTCAGTTCTTCGATTACATTTGGCCGGCTATGATGCAAATCCGCGACGAAGTGGCTACCTTCCGCTGGCGCTCCAATAATGGGTTTTCGTGTCCGATGGTCATTCGGGTGCCCATTGGCGGCTATTTGACCGGAGGCGCCATCTATCACAGCCAGTGCGGAGAAGTAACCTTCACGCATCTTCCCGGTTTGCGCGTCGTGTTCCCATCGAACGCGCTGGATGCCTGCGGGCTGTTGCGAACCGCAATTCGCTGCGACGATCCGGTTATGTTCCTGGAGCACAAAAAGCTCTACCGCGAACCCTACAACCGCGCACCCCATCCCGGCGCCGATTACATGATCCCCTTCGGCCAAGCCAAACTAGTCAAAGCCGGCCAGAACCTGACCATTGTGACGTACGGCGCGCTGGTGCAAAAAGCGTTGCAGGCCGCTCTGCAGATTGAGCAGCGACGGCGCGGCGCAACGGTCGAGATTCTGGACCTCCGAAGTCTTTCTCCCTACGATTGGGACGCGATTCGGAAGTCGGTCACGAAGACGAGCCGTGTCATAGTCGCTCACGAAGACGTGCTGTCTTTTGGATATGGAGCCGAGATCGCAGCGCGCATTGCAGATGAATTGTTCACCGAACTGGACGCACCCGTGCGGCGCGTCGCCGCGCGCGACACCTGGGTTGCCTACAATCCGCAATTGGAAGACGTCACCCTGCCGCAAGTTGAGGATTTAGTTCGGGAAGGTGAACGGCTTTTGGCGTTTTAATTCATTCCCCGTAGCAGCGTGCTCTAGAATCAAGTAGTCAGACAAAGTCGGGGCGTAGCGCAGCCTGGTAGCGCACCTGCCTTGGGCGCAGGGGGTCGCAAGTTCGAATCTTGCCGCCCCGACCAAATCAGAGCTTTATTTTCAATACCTTGCTTATCCACGTACTCGCTAGTCCAATTTCCATAAGCTAAAAACGTATCAGAACCGTATCAAAACGCCTTCATTCGTCGCCTCCTGTATCAAAACTCCCGCCACATCCCGTATCACCCGCCTTTCGGTCCAGCCGCTTTAAAGCTTCTCGCTTCATTTGCAGCTTCATTTGCGAATATTTCTTGAATACCTTTGCATCTGTCTGCCGCAGCATTTGCGTGACCCATTCGTCGGCTACGCCCCCGGCACTGAGACGGGTTGCGTAGGTGGACCTCAGATCATAGATTCTAAAGTAAGGCACGCCAGCGCGTCGAAGGGTTGCTTGCCAAGCCCTTTTGAAATTCTGTTGGTGTTCATTGGGCCGATCAGAACTGGGAAAGAGCCAAGGTCCGGGCCCGGCCAATTCCAGTTGATCTCTGAAATGCTGTAGCCGCCAAATCGGTTAATGGAACTTCCGCGACCCCGGTAGGAGTCTTGGAATCCGAGATGAACACCATCTTGTTGGCGATGTCCACCTGCTCCTTCTTCATGCAGGCAAGCTCCTTATAAACCCTCAAACCCGTTTCCGTGATGATACGGATCACGTTGCGAAGGTATGCCGGAGCCTTTTGCTCTATCGTCTCCTGCTCCGACCACGTCATGTAATGCGGCCGGAACAGACCTTTCACCATTACGGGAAACTCAACCGCAGCGCACGGATTCGTTGGAACGAGTTTCTTTCTCACCGCTACGCTGAAGATTCGCCGCAAGACTCTGAACTCCTGGTGGACGGTTGTTGCCTTCAAAGTGCCAAGTTCGACGACTCCTGATTTCCGCCGAACACGCCGCTTCTGCTGAAGCCGAGCTCGAAGATGAAATTCGATTTGCGTCGCATCGATCTCCAAAAGCTTGCTGCATCCAAATACAGGCCGAAGAGTCTTCAAGGCGTTCTCATTCGCCTCGTGAGTTTTTGCTGCGCGAATTGGCGGGTTGGAATAGTTCACCAAGAAAAAATCCGCCCATTCGTCGAATGTGATTTGCTTGCCCTTCCGCAGAGTCGAAAGGGAATTGTTATCTCTGGCGTCAAGGCGCGCGCGAAGTTGTTGCTGCGCCTCACTCCAGTCCACTGTGTTTGTTGATTCCAGGCGTCGGCTACCGTCTCTGTCGCGGTAACGCATCCACCAAATATTACTGTCAGCTCTTCTATACACCACGCCATCATGCTTACGCGGTCTTGCCATTCTCCACCTCGTGTTTAAACTGAGCGCGGAAGGGCTTCAAATCCGATTTCAAAAATCGAATATTTCGTCCCATTACGCGGAAGTGGGGAATCTGCTTTCGCTCCACCCAAAGATACACCGTCTGAGTGCTGACGCCCAAGAACCGCGCGGCTTCCTTGACCGTCATCGGCAGATTAGACCGGGAATCGCGATTTCGATCATTTGTCATCGAAGATTCGGATCTGCGATGCCCGGCTTGCGAATTCGCTCGGAGCCTCAGTTGAGGGGGAGTTTCCCTTCGACCAGTCTGTCCATTCGAGCAACGTAGCCGCTGAGTCACTTCGTCGAGTCGGAGGATTGGGTCCGATTCATCGTCATTCATTCACGTGATCCCTCATTGGACAAGAAGCAGCGAAAAAGGTGAAATCCGCAGCACGTCCAAAAATATTTGCACCGAAAAACTACTGATATATGGCGCGGGACTTTAGGGGCGCTTGTGGAAATCGGGCCGAATTTCGTTATGCCGAATGCCGTATTATTCCGAGCGGATGTTTGAAACGGGCACGGTGATTGGTTTCCGTGCCCGTTGACTCGGCATAATCAGAGCGCCGAAAGGAAACGCAGCAGGTCGTCTTTCGGTTTGAAGCGGCCTGAACGGCCTTGTGCAGGCGTGAGTTTTTGCAAAGCGGCCTCTTTCATGGCGAGGTCTGCTTCGACGTAGCCGTGGGTTGTTTCGATGCTCTCGTGGCCGAGCCAGAGAGCGATCACCGCGATATCCACACCGGCCTGAAGCAGGTGCATCGCCGTCGTGTGGCGCATCACGTGAGGGGTAACGCGTTTCTTTTGCAGGCTGGCGCAACTCTTGCCAGCTTCCTTCACGGCCTTTTGCAGAAGATAATCGACACTGTCGACTGCGAGTTGGCCGCGATGCACATTCGGGAACGCGATGCTTTCCGGCTTCGATTCGAGATTTCGAAACCACGTCTGAAGCACTTTCGCCGTCTGCTTCCAAAGCGGCACGGTTCGATCCTTGCGTCCCTTGCCATGAAGGTGAACGAAGGTGTGCTGATGTTCGAAGGTAAAGTGCCCGCACAACAAGTTGGTTACTTCTGATACGCGCGCTCCCGTGTTGTAAAGCGTGAGCAGGAGGGCGTGGTCACGTGCGCCGAGCCAGGTAGTCTCGTCGGGTACCGCCAGAATGGCGTTGATCTCCTCTTGCGTCAGATAAGTGATCAAGCTTCTGGTCGTGCGTTTCGTTGGTATCGCGAGCACGCGATTCACCAGCGCCATATTTGACGGGTCGCGCACACCTACGATGTGGAAGAACGATTTGATAGCGCAGAGCCGGGCATTCCGGGAACGCGCTTTATTGCCCCGATCCGATTCGAGGTGCTCCAGAAAGTCGAGTATCACGGGTGCATCGAGATCACTGACCTGCAGCGAGGTTGGGACACGTCCTGTTCGGGCTTGCAAGAACTCCAGCAAAAGCCGGAACGTGTCTCTGTAAGCAGCCACAGTTTGCGGACTCACGTGTTTGTGAACGCAGAGATGTTGCGTGAAGAAGTACTGCACAAGTGATGGGAAGGCATTCTCGTTGTTCATTGAGCGCCTCCATCTGCTTTCACGAACCGCTTGGTCGCCGTTCCCAACAGTTCCGGCGTCGCCGTGAGATACCAGTAAGTTTCCCGAATGTCAACGTGACCGAGATAAGTGGCCAGATGTGCCAGTCGGGCACGCACGTCCACGTTGTCTTCGTGCCAGCGGCGTAAGCGCGTCACTGCGAACGTATGTCGCAGCGAGTGCAGTGTCGGTTGTCTACTACCACCGCGCGGCTTGATATCGAGCTGCTGCACAATCGTTCGAAACGCTTTGAGCAACTCGCCATAAGGCAAGCGCATA
>CAVWVR010000010.1:0-643636 GCA_963758445.1 Terriglobia bacterium | reverse complement strand
CAGCGCTGGCGAATGAGTGTTAAACTAAGGTCATTGGTGGGATTACGGACAAGCGAGCGAATGGCGTGCAACTGTATGTTCCCGCTCTACGTCCAAACCCATAAATGCTCGTGTCTCGGCGCAGCGGCAGGTGGGCGGATTCTTGTTGAATAGCGAAGTGGAGAACGAAATCGTGGAGCAAGGAAATTTGGCTCAGCCGGATTCCAACCTGGATCGCCTGCTATTAAGCACAAACCTGGAAGAACCCTGGTACAAATCCATACTTCGGAGCATCCGGGAGGCAAGAAGCGACTCCAAACTTCCGCCCCTTGAACTCACGTCGCATCCGATTGCGGGCGACGATTTTGGCGACATGAGCAAGGTCGAAATTCCTTGGTACAAGTCGCTGATCTCGAATGTTCATGACTTGATCCGGCCGCCGAAACTGCCACCGCTCGAAGTTACTTCCAAACCCGTGGAAGTGGGGACCATCTGGGGCGCTTATGGCGGGGGTGAAACGAAGTCCGGCGCTGTCTCCATCCTTATCCACGTTGGGGTGATATCCCTGTTGTTCCTGGTCTTCCAGTCGAAGGCCGTGCAAGAGAAAATCCATCAGAAGTTCGATCCGATTTTTCTGCCTGAATACAAGCCGAAGCTGCCTCCTGCTGCTCAGAAAGCCGGCGGTGGTGGCGGCGGTGGTCAGAAAATGCCTGATCCTGTAAACAAAGGCGCGGCTCCGAAATTTGCTCCCAAGCAGTTCATGCCCCCCGTGCAGGCGATTCCTCAGCCGAAGCTTCCGACTCCTCCCACGATTACCGCCCAAGCACCGCAAATCCAGGCCGATCTCTACGGCGATCCGCTAAGCAAGATGTTGAACAACTCCGGCGGTCAGGGCACGAACGGCTTTGGCAGCGGTAGCGGCGGCGGCATTGGTTCCGGGAATGGAAATGGCTACGGACCGGGCTCCGGCGGTGGCCAAGGCGGCGGCGTTTACCAGATTGGCGGCGAAGTATCGCAGCCGGTGCCGATTTACAAGATCGAACCCGAGTACTCCGAAGAAGCCCGAAAAGCGAAGTATTCCGGCACAGTGCTTTTGTCTGTCGTTATCGACGCAAACGGAAACACTCGCGACATCCACGTCGTTCGGCCGTTAGGTCTTGGTCTCGACGAAAAAGCTATTGAGGCGGTTGCGAAGTGGCGTTTCCGTCCCGCCTACAAGGGTGGAAAGCCGGTCGCTGTTCAGGCGCAAGTCGAAGTCAACTTCCGGCTGCTGTAAAGACTGGCTTTATCACACGCGTCGTCTGGACTCTAACTGAGTCTGTGCAAGTCGTTCCGGAAAATGCGCACCGCGTCGCTACCCACCGGCTCAACCGACGTTACGTGAGTACCCATTCGCCTGTCTTCTTGATCTCGGCGTACATCGCATCCGGTGCCAAGTCGAGTTCGCCTGGCCAAGTGACTGCTCCACCCTCGACGAATACTTGATTAAACAGCATCTCGTCAGCCAGTTGCGCGAAGACGCCAGCGTGAGCCGAACAAATCAGACCAGACAAATTCACCGTGCCTTCTGATCCATCAACAAATCGGACTCGCAAACGAAAAGCTTCTAACGGCTCTACTTTCGCTACCCGCCACGGAATGCGCGAGTGAATTTCGGGGGCTACGCTAATGGTGTGCACCTAGCGCTCTCGAACGCATTCCCCACACGGGCATATCTTTCTAAGATGATCGAAGGAATAAATCCCTGTGCTGTGCCCGTCGTTCCAGAAAATGCGCACCGCGTAGCTACCCACCGGCTCAACCGAGGTCATCTTCAGAGCCGGCTTGAACATCGGAAACAATTCCGGCTTCGAGTAGTTCGATTTCTGCGGCTCCGTTCCATGCGCGCCGGTGCAAGTGGCGCAAGGGCATTCGTCGCGCAGATAAGCGAGCGTGTAATCGCTATGGTGGCCGTCGCGCCAGTCGATTTTGATGCCGGTCGACTTCGAGATTGCGATGTGCTCCGGATCGGCAATCGCCATTTCTTCGGTTGGATTTTGCATCTGCCTACAACTTCAGTTTGACAGGACGCGCTCGATGTCGCGCACGCCGGGAACACGCCGGAAAGCCGTGATGACTCGCTCCAGTTGCTTCTTGTCGCGAACATCCATAGTGATGTCGACGATCGCGCTTTCATCCGTCCGCTTGTCATCGCGGCGCGCCTCGAGCGTGCGGATATTCGTCGATTCCGTGCTTAGTATAGATGTCAATTGGTTCAAAATGCCGACACGATCGTCGGTGTAGACAATTACTTTGACCGGTAGCGGATCTGTAGCGCTGCGTGCCCACTGGACATCGATCTTGCGCTCCGGCTCGTACATCAGCGCCTGCACATTCTTGCATTGCACGGAGTGAACCGCCACGCCCTTGCCGCGGGTGATGTAGCCGACGATCTGTTCGCCGCGAATGGGATTGCAGCATTTCGCCCTGTAGACGAGCACATCGTCTGCGCCCGTGACCTGAATCGTTAGGTCGTTATCGCCCGGCAGTCCCGGCATGTTAGCCGGAAATCTTTGCGGCGTCGGCAGCGGCGCAGGCTCAACCTCCGGCACCTCTTCGGGTGCCAGCTTGTGCAAAACCTGCCGAGCCGAATATCTCCCGAACCCGATGGCCGCGTAGAGGTCTTCAATCTTGCTGACCCGGTATTCTCCGGCGACGGATTGCAGATCGTCCTGCGAAATGCGTCCCAGCGTCACGCCGGATCGCCGCGCCTCTTTCTCAATCGATTTCTGCCCAATCTCGACCGCCTTGGCGCGCTCGACTTGATTGATGACGTGCTTAATCTTGTTACGCGCACGGGCGGTCTTTACAAAACCCAGCCAGTCGCGGCTGGGCTGATGGCCGGACTGCGTGAGGATTTCGATGACATCGCCGTTGCGCAGAATCGTCTTCAACGGCTTCATGACGCCGTTGACGCGCGCGCCCACGCAGGTTTGGCCGATGTCGGTATGCACCGCGTAGGCAAAGTCGATCGGCGTTGCCTCGCGCGGAAGCACAATCAGGCGCCCTCGCGGGGTGAATGTATAGACCTCCTCGGAGTAAAGGTCCACCTTGAGGGTGGACATGAAGTCCCCCGAATCGGCCACGTCGCGCTGCCATTCCACAAGTTGCCGCAGCCACGCAATGCGCTGATCGTCTGAACGCGGCGCCTTACTGCCCTCTTTGTACTTCCAGTGGGCCGCGATGCCCTCTTCCGCAATCTTATGCATTTCTTCCGTGCGGATCTGCACTTCGAAAGCAATTCCGCCCGGACCAATCACCGAAGTATGCAGCGATTGATATAGATTCGGGCGCGGCATCGCAATGAAGTCTTTGATGCGGCCGGGCACAGGCGTCCAATCGTTATGGATAACGCCGAGCGCAGCGTAGCAATTCTTGACCGAATCCGTGATGATTCGTACCGCGACCACGTCATATACCTGGTCAAGCGTGATGCGCTGGCGCTTCAGCTTCAGGTAGACCGAGTAGGCGCGCTTAACGCGGCCATCCACGCGCGCCGGAATATCTTCCCGCGCCAGCTTCTGTTCAATATCGCGCCTGACCTGCTTAAGCCATTCCTCATGCACCTGGCGCTTGGAGTCTATCTCGCGCAGCAGTTCCGCAGCCTCGTCCGGATGCAGCGCTTGAAATGCGAGATCTTCCAGTTCGCCGCGCATCTTCCCCATCCCGAGCCGATGAGCGATAGGCGCGTAGATGTCCAGCGTTTCTTGCGCAATCGCCTGCTGACGTTCTTGCGAAAGGGAAGCGATGGTGCGCATGTTGTGCAGCCGATCGGCCAGTTTCACGATGATGACGCGGATGTCACCCGTCATCGCAAGCAGCATCTTGCGCAGACTTTCGGCCTGGCGATCTTCCCGATTCGCGAGGCTGATCTTGCTCAACTTGGTGACGCCGTCGACACATCGCAGAACGTCTTCGCCGAACAGCGCGCGCAATTCTTCGGGCTTGGTCTGCGTGTCTTCGAGCACGTCGTGCAGCAGCCCGGTTTCCAGGCACACCAGGTCCATCTGCATGTCCGCGAGAATGTGAGCCACACACAGCGGATGCATGATGTACGGCTCACCCGATTTCCGCTTTTGCACGCTGTGCCGCTCGGCCGCGAAGCGGTAGGCGCGCTCGAGCGCCGTCAGATCCTCTTTGGGACGAAGACCTCTGACCTTGTCTTCTAAACTGTGGAACAGTTCTTCAGCCGGCGCGTACGGCGGCGTCTGAACAACAGTGGACATCTAGTAACTATTAGGTTAGACGAGCGTGGAGATCGACTCGGATGCGCCGCGCCGTCACTGCAATGCCTTCAGCAATTCCTTCCTGACGGGCCAATAGCCTCTGACCTCTTTTCCGCTGGTGTCGAAAGTTCCCGAAGTCAACAATCCTGTCAGATCGGCGGGATTCGGCTGCTGGTGCTCGTGCGTGAGTTCCAGTTTGAGCATCCTGGTATCGATTTCAAGTTGCTTACGGACGGTGTCTGCCGTGCTTGATGATCTGCATTGCGCGCCCAGCTTGATTTCGAACGCCGCGTCTACCGCGCTCGCCGGCGCCGGTCCCAGCGCGATGACGACCGAATTGGCCGGCTGCAAAGAGATCAAGAATATGCGCAAGCCTACAGGAACAGATGACGGGTTGCGGAGCAGATGCGGCGCGACCTTCACCCAAACCGGCTCACCCGGCAGAGAGTCCGTCATCGCCTGCTGTCCGACGTGGATTTGCCTGCTCAGTGACTTTTCTTTTCCGACTGCGATACCCATCACATTGGGCTGAATCCGAACCAGGCTGATCCAGTTTCCGGGACTATTGCCGTTCAGATCGCATGTGTCGGGGCGGCAATACCCGCCTTGATTCCGGGCATATTTCTCTATTCTGTCCCAATCGAAATGTCCCTTAACCACAACGAATGCGGCCTGATCGGTAATCGATCCGGCGATCACATCGACATCCTTTCGGTAGTCAAACCGTGTGGCGCGCACAAAGGCCTGGTAATCAGCATCCGGGGACTTGGCGTCGGTGACCAGATTCAACATGCCGGCTCGCCGGAGCAAGTCCACACGGGCGTAGAAAACTGTTGCATCGCCTGCGGGCAAAAGCTTCAACAGATCCGGATCGGAGCGGACGAAGCGGTAGCGGTACCGATCAATTCCGGCAAACAGGGCGGCGATGCCGATAAGAAGAATGAGAAGCCTTAGCCCTGTTTTCGTTTGCAAGTCCAATTCGAGTTATAGCGTTAAAGAAATTTTGAAGCAAATTTTGCCAGACCTACTTTCTGGTGTTAAGATTCTGGTTAAAGCACATGAAGCGCGTTTTCACGCTGGTTTTACTGGCCTTTGCCACAACCACGTGTTTACTGGCCGCTTCCCCTCAGAAGACAAAAAGATCAGCCGCGACGGCATCAGCTAAGACGCGCAAGGCAGGCAGCCGAACGGCTAAGAGCCATGCAGGATCAAGCGTTCGCTCTGCCTCAGTCGTAAAAGCCTCTGTCGTAAAAGTAAGATACGTTCGCGGTCGTAACGGAAAATTGGTGAGGGTTGCGGCGAAGACGACGCCAGCGCCTTCCTACCAGCTTCACCCTGACACCGATCGCTATCAACAGATTCAGCGAGCGCTCTCCGACAAAGGCTATTACAAGGGTGAAGTGAACGGTGAGTGGGGCAACGACTCGGTCGATGCCTTAAAGCGTTTCCAAGCCGACCAGAAGCTAGACGATGACGGGCATCTGAGTGCGCTTACCCTCATTGGCCTCGGCCTTGGGCCGAAGCACGACGGTGATCTCTCCGCCCCCGCGATTGTTCCTGTCGGCTCTGCTCCGAAAACCGGATCGTCCTTGCCCACGCCGCAGACGACCTCTGACCATTTATAGAGAATTCGATTATTTTTTGCGGGTCTTGCGAGGCTTGGCCGAACTGTCCATCCATTGGTCGAGAGGTACCCATCCGCTTTCGCCACTGCACTCTCCGCTCGAACACACTTCAAAGCTTATAAATTGGATGGATTTCCCACAGCGACACGCGCTTGGGATTGTCGCCGACACTTGCGCCGTTCTGACACGGGACATGGCTCGAGTCAAAAAAGAGCTGTCCAGTGATACGCACTGGCAGCTTGGCCGTCGCGACGCGCGACACATTAGCGGCGGTCCATGTGCCGGGGCGATGATGCGGAATCATCTCAGCAACAATGCCGCTGCATTCGTCGGTCGTGCCCGACGCACTGACCAGCTCGATATGAATATCGTGATAAGCCGCTTCATCCGGGACCGCAGTTTCACAGTTGACGCTCTCTGCGCCCTCCTGCCTGGCAAAAAGAACGTAGGCTTGCATCTGCACCAGGGTTCCTTCTCCCAGCTCCTGCAACGGAGCGCGATCGGTGGCGGGTCCTTTGGGCCGTCCGCCCTCCGATGAATTTCCGAACGGAATCGAAGGATTGTCGTTCACCTGCTTCTGCAGGTTGGTGAAATCGTCAATGGTCATCGGCTTCGGCGTGCCGCTTGCGCAGAAATTATTCTTCGCCATGTTTTGATTGGCTTCGTCTGCACCGGCGCCTTGCACCCCGCATTGGCTGCCGATAGCTAGCGGCGTAGCTGGTGCAGGCGATGGGTAGGACGGGCTGGAGCAAGACGGTTCGTAGACTGCCTTTGCAGAAACAGGCGTTGTGACATTTTGCGCAGTCACGGCGACTATGCCGAGGAGAACAGCAGACGACAACAGGGTTAACCGAAGTATTCGCATGGGCAAGCTTTCTCCAAAGCTTCATCAATCATACTCGTGTAATTGCTAGATTGGACGATGGCCCGCGCGCGCAAATCGCCGATACGGAAAGCAAAAGCCGCCGCACCGAAGCGACGTTCGCTTTTGCGTTCGGCAGTGGTGATTTGCGCCGCAGCAGTTGTCCTGTTTTATGCCGGCATCGCTGCCGCGCTGATTCTTCTACGCTGGCTTAACCCGCCGTTCACAGCCGTTCAGGCGGAACGCCGTGTCAGTTCCTGGTTCGATTCGGAGCCATATACGAAGCGCTACCGCTTCGTTAGTCTGGACCGCATCTCGCCCAATTTGCAGCACGCGGTGATTGCAGCGGAAGACGCCCGATTTTTTCAACATCACGGTTTTGATTGGAACGCGATCCGCCTGGCTGCCGCCGAAGATCTTGAAGAGCATCGCGAGCGCGGCGCCTCTACCATCACCCAGCAGCTGGTTCGCAACCTGTTCCTTTCGACCAATCGCTCCATCATCCGCAAGGCTCTGGAGTTTTCCATTGTCCCGCTCACCGAGGGCATCTTGTCGAAACGCCGCATTCTGGAGCTTTACCTGAACGTTATTGAATGGGGACGCGGCGTCTTCGGCGCTGAAGCTGCGTCACGCGCTTACTTCGGGATTCCGGCGCAGCACTTGTCGCGGCTGCAAGCGGCTGAACTCGCGTCTGTACTTCCCGCTCCACTACGCCGAAACCCGACGCATGTTACCGGATACACAAAGCGCATCCTGGTTCGCATGGGCCAGATGAACTGGTAATGGTACTCGAGACAGCAGCCCAACACTTTCCCTGTAGTAAATTTCGTAACAGCCTTCTACCATATAGTTATGCGCTTCAAGGTCATTGCTCTCAGTGCGGCTCTTTTTGCAGGAACTCCCCTTTTTGCTTCCAATTTCGGTTTTCCCCAGATCTTCGCATTCGGCGACAGCTTGTCCGACAACGGAAACGCCTACATCGCGAGCGGGGGCGCGGCGCCAGGCCCGAATTATGGCATGACCCCCTACGGTTATTACACCGATGGTCCCAACACAACACCGAGCAGTGGGAGTGGCCCCGTAGGTCTCTGGGTTGATCAGTTGGCCACGAGAGTCGGAGTGACCGACCCGCAGCCGTTCCTGGCGGGCGGAACAAATTACGCCGTCGCAAGCGGCATGACAGGGAGTACTAATCCGCAAGATATGCAGAGCGTGTTAAACACCTATTTCAAGCCCACATACGGGACCTTTGCGCCGGCCAACGCGCTCTACACTTTCTTGGGTGGCGCCAATGACATCAACCATGCACTGGGACCGAATCCGCTTACTTCAATAGCCGCAGGCAAGACGGCAGCCGACAATATTGAGAGCGAAATCATGCAGGTCCATGCCGCAGGCGGCCGGGAGTTCGTCTGGATGAACCTGCCTTCGTTGGGGGACACACCCGCCGCACTCGCGGCCGGACCGCTTGTTATCGCCGAGGCCAACGCTGCGACTGCGGCTTTCAATGCCGAATACACGCTCGACCTGCAGGCGCTCCTCGCCCAGGGTATCGACGTCATACCGGTCGACCTCAACATGTTGTTCAACCAGATCACCTTAGATCCATCGGCCTTTGGTTTCAGCGATATAAAGGACGGGTGCATCAGCACCTCGACCTACACCAGCGCAGATCCATGTACCTCGACTACCAACCCAAGTACATATCTGTTCTGGGATGACGAGCATCCGACCACAGCCGGGCATGCCCTAATCGCTGACGCTGTTTTTAATGCGCTCGATGCGCCCGAGCCCGCAACTTACGCGTTACTG
Organism: Terriglobia bacterium; assembly: GCA_963758445.1. GTDB lineage: Bacteria > Acidobacteriota > Terriglobia > Bryobacterales > Bryobacteraceae > Bog-105. Next base: position 635,093 of record CAVWVR010000010.1, on the reverse strand, counting down.
ATGCTCGGCGGGTTGGGGCTCTTCGCATTTCGCCGTACTCGGCGCACACTCAGCTAAAACCTATAGATGGCCGCTACTGGTGATCCGTGCGGCATCTTGCCATTCGGCGCCACGAAGATTTGGCCGGCGTGCAAGATAGTTTGCACTACAGCGTCATTGACCAGATCTTCATCCTCAACTGTGCCTGTTTCACGTCCTTTCACGGTGAAGGTCGCTTCATCGAAGACGCCGGTGGTCTGCAATGAATCGGAAACGAGAAGCGTCAGGATTCGACCCTCATGCGCGGCGGTAACAATGTCTTTCAGTCGATTCGTGCCGCCGCCGCCCACCTTGTGGTTGTATTCCGCCAGCGCTTCATCCACTTTGTGCAGGTAGCAGCGTTGAAGGGCTTCGATGGCGCGGGCATGCATCTCGCCCGCCTTCAAACTGTTGGGCGCGCCTTCGACCGATTCCGCCGCTAAATGCGGGAATTTGCTGAGCGACCGGTAGAGCGCAATTTCATACTCCACGCCGGCGAGAACCACCGGTTCGTTATGGCTGCGCAATACTTCGTGCAGCCCCTTATCGATCTGACGATAGAAGTGCGCCAGATATTCACCCTTATCTTCGCGATCGGAGCTGGTACCGAACATCACTGCGCCAGAGCCCATATCGGGACCTCCGGAAGCACGGTTATCCAGCATATGATCGGGCTTGGCGCTGCTCATGTATTCGTCATAGCTCTTGGGCGTCGCTTTCGGAAGCGCCACCTCTTCCGAACTCCGCATTGTGCAGCGCAGCAGCCGCACGTTCTTCTGGCTCAGCGCAAGAATATAGAACGTTTTATTACCGGTGAGTTCGCGCAACAGCGGCCGAACGTAAAAGTGCGGTCCAACCGTGGCTGTTGAACTCACTTGCTCATCGAGCCAAGCCGTTCGAAACAGATCGGCGGAGCGAAACACGCCAATGGATTGTCCTTGCGGCGCGCCTTCGGGACGCACCAAATCCCAGTCACTCAGCGGCGCCATCAGTTCGCGTCCAGCCGAGCCCAACTCCTGCAGCTTCGGCTCGACTTGGCGGATCAACTCGCGCCACTCCAGTCCGCTCGCTTTGGCGGACTGATTCGCCGCACCCGGCGCAGGCAAAGGCAAATAGACGGTGACACACGGGCCTGAAGTAGCCAAGATCGGCTTTAGATCCTTCAGACTCTCGAATTGCGTTAACTCAGCCCTAGCGGTATTCATACGCTTATGAGAACCCCCGGCTTCTGAGAGCGTTACCAGTCGTTTTTACGATTCGAACCCATTTAGCTCAATCGAACGCCAATCTTCGCCTTCGTGCCGCAGGTGAATTTCGAAGTGATTGGCGGGAAAGAGTTCAGGAAAGCGCTCACCCCATTCGACCAACGTCAGCGCATCCTTCTCAAATAACTCTTCTAACCCGAGACGGCGTGCTTGTTCCGGGGTATCCAGCCGGTATAGGTCTGCATGATAAACACTTACGGGATTGCCATATTCGTGAATGAGGGTGAAGGTGGGGCTGGAAACGTCGTCTGCCGAAGCGGCTTGGCGGCCTTCGACGATGCCTTTTGTTAACGTCGTCTTCCCCGCCCCGAGTTCCCCGACCAGCAGAACAACGCCCGCTTTAGGCAGCAGCGCCGCGATTTCGCGGCCGACGGCTTGCGTCTCTTCGGCCGAGCGCGTTTCAAAGCGGCGGACGGACTTCATTCATCGCCTGGGGCAGGTATTCCAGCAAATCGGTTGCGAGCGTGGCCTCTTCGCCCCAGCGCTTAGCTGCCAATTCTCCACAGCGGCCGTGCAGCCAGACTGCCGCTACCACCGCCAACCGCCAGTCTTTCGGGTGCTGCGCGACTACGCCGGCAATCATCCCGGTCAAGATGTCGCCCGTTCCGCCGGTTGCCATAGACGGAGAGCCAGTAGGATTGATCCAGGTTTCGCCATCGGGGAAAGCGATAATGGTGCGGTCGCCCTTCAGAACGGTGGCCGTGCTGTTTTCGGCGGCGAACCGCTGAGCGGTGCCTAACCGGTCCGCTTGAACCTCTTTAGTCGATTTCTGGGCGAGGCGGGCCATTTCACCGGGGTGTGGAGTCAGAATGCGCGTTTTGTCCGTCTTGGGCAATACACCGGCCAAGGCGTTCAGAGCATCGGCATCCACAACGGCGGGGACTTCGGCCTCTTCATAAAGGCGCCTGACCAGGCGAACGGTATCGTCTTCAGTACCCAAGCCGGGGCCAATTGCCAGAACAGTCATTTTCTTCAACAGATCCAGAATGTAGCCGCTGTCTGCGAAACAAAGCCGTCCTGACTCAGTTTCGTCCAGCGGTTCGGTCATCAATTCGGGTCGATACGAAGCCACTATGGAGAGCGCGCTTTTCGGAATTGCGACTGTTACCAGACCCGCTCCACTGCGATACGAACCCAATCCGCTCATTGCCGGAGCTCCACTTTTGCCGTAGGAGCCGCCCACCACCAGGACGTGGCCGTACATTCCTTTATTGGAATCGCATGGCCTCCGGGCGAATATATGGCGAATATCGAGAGGCGTGGTCAGGTTCAGCTTGTGACTTGGGTTCGTTTTTACAAATTCGTCCGGACTGCCGATGGGGACGATTGTCAGCTCACCTACCGATTCGTAAATCGGCGACAAGCATTGGCTTTGTTTCGCAGCGGTGAACGTGACGGTGTAGTTGGCCTTAACAAACTCTCCGATTGGCTTTGAATCGTCTGAGGGCAGGCCCGACGGAATGTCGACCGCGACCTTCTTTGCCAGCGGAAACTGATCGTTAATCAGCCGAATGGCGTCGAGAGACGATCCTTTGGCAGGCCCGGTCAAGCCGGTGCCTAGAACCCCGTCCACAACTACCGTCGCCAGATTGGCTTTGTTTGGTAATTCCCGCACCACCGGGCAGCCGCAGACATCCAGCATGCGCCGGTTCGCGAGCGCGTCACCGGTCAGGGATTCGGGATCGGCGATCTCGAAGACGGTCAGTTCGCGACAAAGTTGGCGCGTGAAAAGCTGGCGAGCTACGACGAAGCCGTCACCGCCGTTGTTTCCTTTTCCGCAGACAACCACGATGCGCTGTTCCTGCAACGGGTGGAATGTCTTCAGCAGAAAATCGACCACCCGGCTACCGGCGTTTTCCATCAGAATGAGGCCGGGGATGCCGCGCTCGATGGTGCGGCGGTCTACTTCGCGCATCTGCGCGGCAGTCAGTATCTTCATGCCAGCTCAACTTCGCGCGCAAGCAGGAGTGTCATGTCATCGTGCAGCTCGGGAGTTCCGGTCCAGCTTCGTACTGCTTCGAGAACCAGCGCCACAATCTCGTGATCTTCGCGCTGCCGGTATTTCTGAACCAGCTCGATCAGGCGCTCTTCGCCGAACATCTCACCGAACGCGTTCTCAGGTTCGGTGATTCCGTCTGTGTAGCAAACCAGCAGATCGCCGGGCGCCATGCTCATGCGGCTTTCGGTATACGTGGCCCAGGGGAAGGCGCCGACTACCGTGCCGTTGGAATCGAGCGGTACAACATCGGTTCCGTGAAACAGCAGTGGAGATAGATGACCCGCATTGGTGTAGCTCAAGCTTCTTGATGGTTCATCGAAAAGGGCGAAGAAGAACGTGGCGTATTTTTCAGGCGCGGTATGAGCGTAGATTTGTTTGTTGAGCGCGGATACTAACGTCGCGGCGTCCAGAGGCCGCGTACCGTTCGAGCGGCCTTCCGCCGGTTGATAGCTGGTGATTTGCGCACGCAATGCCGCTTGCAATGTCGCCATCAGAAGCGCAGCGGAAATGCCTTTACCTGCGACATCGCCGATGGCGAACGCGAGCTTGCCACCGCCGATGTCCTGATAGTCGTAGTAGTCGCCGGAGACCATACGCGCGGGGTCGCAACGAACGGTCAGTTGGAGACCGCAGGTGGGCGGAGCTTCTTTGGGATAGAGCTGTGCTTGCACTTCTCGCGCAATCTCGATCTCGGTCTGCAAGCGCTCCTTTTCTTTCTCGACCACCAACAAGCGTTCCAGATTTTCAGTCATCTGGTTGAACGATTGCGAGAGCTCGCCAAGTTGATCGCTATCTCGAACGGGAATGCGGTTGTGAAAGTCGCCGTGAATAACCTGGCGTGTCCCTAAATAGAGCTGATTGATGGAGCCAGTGATGCGGCGCGACAGGCGAACGCCGATCCAGATGGCCACGAGTTCGACTATCAGGAACAAGACGGCGACCACAATCACCGTGTCGTACAGAACGCCGCGGGCCAGCTCCGTTCCGGAGAAGAAAGTGCCGAGGACGGCGGAAGGGCGAGACTCGACGACCAACGCCCCTGGATAGTTTTTTCCGGGTTTGTCGAGGTGATAATGCGCCCTCGTGGTGGCGTAGAACACAGGAATATCAAAGCTGCCGGCAGATGGTGGAAGATGGCCTTGCAACGTGCCGGTTCCCGTGGCTCCGCCGATTGAAATCGAGATTTGGTCGCCAATCCCGGGCTCGTTTGGACCCATCGCTCCCGCGGTAGCGCCATCCGACTTTCCCTCTTCCGCTTCAACCAGCGAAATGGGGCCTAAATTTGGCACAAGGTTCTCAACAATGCGATTGGAAAGCGGCGCAACGGCTGCAATCTCGCTAGTGGCATCTTGAACGTGCGCCCAGGTGTAGAAGTGACGATTCCACACCAGCAAACCACTTTCATTTTTCCAGCCGCGAGGGATCGGTAGTGGCGTGGCGTCTGGGGGAAAGGACTGCTCGCCCGTATTGTCCTTGCAATAAAAAGCGATACCGGGAAACTGATTTTCCAAAGCATCAATAAAGTGCGACGCTGCGATGGAGCGCTCCGCGGCGGGTATTTTCTGCAACTGCTGGACCGACTTCTGCAGTGACTCCAGACGGCGGTCCAGAGCCGAGCCGGCCAAGTAAATGGCGAGTTCGCTCATCAGGGCCCAGGCGCTCAGGCCGATGAGCACGAACAACAAAGCAACCGGCAGCACGCCTATGAGCATGTAAACGACCAGGAGTCGATTGCGCAGGCTCCATAGCGCATGTCCCTTGACCCATTTGACGCAGCGGAACAAAATTATGAAGCCGAAGGGGACCATGGCGACGGCGGTTAAGAACCCCAGCAGCGGGAAGCCGGCGAAGTAGAAGATGGCAAATAGAACAACTCCGGCTAGGAAAGCGACGCCCGACTTTCCGAGTGTCTGAACAACTTGCCGGACGTTTAACATCAACTAAGAATTATCGCGTGTTCAGTGGGAATGTGGTGTTAGGAAGGCGAAGCCGCGGAATTGTTAGAGGCCGGCGCGTCAAGACTTAATTTTTTTAACCTCGTCGGGGAGGAATCTGTGGGCGAAGGCGAGCGTCAGGGATGGCTGTCACCGAGGAACCTCCGGAGCTTTTTGCAGGTGGAATCAGCAAGGCAGAATGCCACGTTCATCTTTGGCCGTGAGCGCCGCGAGACGGGTGAGAACGTCGGTCATGTGAAATTCTGCTGTAATAGTGCCGGAGGTCGAAGACATGAAGCACAGCAGACTGGTGGGCCTGTTCGTGACGCTGCTCGGGGTATTAGCGCTGTTTTCCAGCCTGAATAAGCCGGGCGTCGCCGCATTGCGCGGTTCCGAGGTGCTGGGCCTGATTGGTTCCGGCATGTGCTTCGGGACTGGATTCGTGGGGCTCATCGGGAAGATCCGGGTTCGGGATTAGATGACGCTTCCTCCCTGAACTGTTGTCGGTCATCAGAAAACGTAGTTTTCTGAGTCTTCCGCCGGCATAGAGGGCATTGACGACATCATCTGCGGCGAAGGCGCGATCATCTTCGGTGTTGACGATCTATGTCGATCTGCCGGATACGCCTCTGCAAGCGAGTGCATCGGATCAATCGCTGGCCCGCCGCCTCTACGACGATCGCGTGCCGCTACACGTAGTGGAGACCGCTTTGCTCCTGGGATCGCTGCGCCGCTGATTCGTCCAGCCGATGTACCGCGGCTCTCCGCGATCCGCTCATTGGCTTATTTCCGGCCCGTCATCGACGAGCTCCGCACCCACCCCGCACCGGAAAATTACCTCGACTACCTTCGCCTCAAACTACGCCAAGCAGTTGCCACCCTGTCGGCGAACGTCCAAAAATCTACGTTTTCTAATGACCGCTAACAATCAAACGATCTTTGCTGATCTTCCCCGCCGTGGTATAGGAGGGGTCCGCCGTATTCGATCATCTTGGAAAGGACTAGGTCCACAGGCCGCTTTCTCAGAGCTCCAGGAAGGGACGGAACAACGTCACAAGGTGTTCGCCGGGAGCCAGATCTTTCTCCAGGCCCATCCAGGAACGTGGCCCAGCGGTTCAGATCCCGGCAGTAGTGTTCGACTCCATGGAGCGGCGCGGTGGCAGTGCGGTTTATTTTAGTGTTCTCGCCGTCACTTGTTTCCACTTCATGCTGCAGCTCATCACAATTTTAAATCGGTGCCATCGCTTTCCGGGATTCGTTTACCATCAGGCCCGCTTCAGTTCGGATCACCAGAGCATTGAAATCGCCGTGCGTCCGCGCAAGGGCTCCAAGGCCGTCTGTTCGCGCTGCCATAAGCCCGCCCCCGGCTACGATCAACTCACCGAACGGCGTTTCGAGTTTATTCCTTTCTGGGGATTTCTGGTCTTTCTGCTTTACTCCATGCGGCGCGTCGATTGCCGCCGCTGCCAGGCGGTCGTCGTCGAGGAGGTCCCCTGGGGCGATGGCAAACGGACTCTCACCAAAGCCTACATGCTATTCCTGGCTCGCTGGGCCCGCCGGTTGTCCTGGAAGGAAACGGCCGAGTCGTTTCGGACCTCCTGGGACAAGGTCTTCGACGCGGTGGAGCACGTGGTCACCTGGGGCCTGGAGCACCGGGTGCTCGGCCAGATTGACGCCATTGGAGTCGACGAAATCCAATACGCCAGAGGTCACAAATATCTCACCCTCGTCTACCAGATCGATCTGGGCGTGACCCGCCTTCTCTGGATAGGCAAAGAACGAACCATCGAATCCTTCCAGGGATTCTTCACCGCTATGGGCAAGGACGTCATTTCCAAAATCGTCTTCGTCTGCTCCGACATGTGGGAACCCTATCTGAAACTCATCCGCGAACACTGCTCCGAGGCGCTGAATATCCTTGACCGCTTCCACATCGTCGCGAACATGAACAAGGCTCTGGACAACGTCCGTGCGGAGGAGACCAGCCGCATGAAGCGTGAGGGCCGTGCTCCGGTACTCAGGAAATCCCGCTGGCTGCTGCTCCGACGTAGCGAGAGTCTCGGCACCGACCAGCAGGCTGCGCGATCTCCTGCGCTACAACCTCAAGACTGTCCGGGCCTACCTTCTCAAGGAAGCCTTTCAGCAACTTTGGGAATACAATTCACCCGTCTGGGCCGGCAAGTTCCTCGACGAGTGGTGCCGCCAGACCATGCGATCCCGCATCGAACCAATGAAGAAGATCGCCAGTTCGCTCCGCAATCATCGCGAACTCATCTTGAACTATTTCCGCGCTCAAAAGCTGCTCTCCAGCGGCGTCGTGGAGGGCCTGAACAACAAGGCCAAAGTCACCATGAGAAGATCTTACGGTTTTCGCACCTATCGCGTCCTCGAACTCGCCCTCTACCACTCACTTGGCAAGCTGCCCGAACCCGATTGCACCCACGATTTCTTCTAACGAACCTTTTTTTAAGATGATCTGATTGAAAAGATGAGTAGTTTCAATGTGGATAGCAATCTCCGCCACTTTACCGCCTAATGCGTTATTGCAGAAGTAAAGGGCATTGCGTCCGTAATCGGCTTGGGCATCTCGGAGCCCCTGTCTTATTGGATTGGTCTATTTGACGGTGTTAAAGAAGCCGGAAGTGCTTCAATCGCTTCGCTTTCTTGTCAAACGTAAGCGTACTGGTGCATCCGGCCCACGCGCCGAGCGCCCCAATGAGCGCATCCGAGAAAGAACCGGCGCCTGTCTTGAGAGCGGTCATTGCGGTGAAGGCTTCCTGCTCGTTCTGAACCTGAAGCGTATCCGCCTGCAAGATGCGTTCGACGGCCTCGGCGATCTCCTGGTTCGACAATCCGTAAACGCGATCGAGCACCCAGACAGTTTCGACCATCGTGACGAGGCTGATGAAGCCGGGACGCTCTTCGGTTAACTGATGCTCGATGATCTGCGTTGCCTGGGACGACTGAATAGCATCATCCTGTGCGAGGTAGCGCACAAGGACGTTCGTGTCCAGACCGATCATGGACGTCTCGTGCGCTGCGTACCGATGGTGGCACCCTCACCGATTGCCCTCTCCATATCATCAAGAGAAGCCTGACAGCGCGCTTGAACGATTCCATTTAGCTTCGAAGTGGGGATCTTTGGGAGGATCACGACGCTGCCGTCAGGATGTACGAAGAACTTAATGCGGTCGCCCGGTTTGAGACGAAGATGATCTCGGATGGCCTTGGGGATGGTGGCTTGTCCTTTTATACTGAGCGCGGATTCCATTACGTGACCTCCTTTACATTTTACAAAAAGTAATACCTTGTTGAAGCGTAGGTTGGACGCTTGATCGTTACGGGCACTCAATTGCGAGCACTGCGGACAAACTAGCTGGTACGCTAGTTATGACCCCTTTTGGAGAATAGATGAACCTTGTCTGGATGGCGGTGATCACTTTTGTGATCCTGCAAATGTCCGTTTTTGCTACTACGATTTACCTTCACCGCTGCGTAACGCACCGCGGTCTTCAACTGCACCCCGCCGTTGAGTTTTTTATGCACCTGGAACTTTTGCTTTTTACCGGAATTGTTCCGCGCGAGTGGGCGGCTGTGCACCGCAAACACCACCATCATTCCGATGAAGAAGGAGATCCGCATAGTCCGCGTGTGTTCGGCATGTGGACCGTCCTGTTCGGCAACTATTTCATGTACCGCAAAGAGACGAAGAATCCGGCTACTATCAACAAGTACACGCCGGATTACCGGCCGGATGCGCTCGACCGTCTTCCCGGCGTGATCCAGCATTTTGCGGTGTTCGGCGGGTTGGCGATTTTCATGCTGATGTTCGGTTGGGCGTGGGGATTAGCTGCTTGGGCAACGCATATTGTCGCGTACGTGCTGCTGAATTCGTCCATCAACAGCCTTTGCCACATGGTTGGATACCGCAACTTCGACAATCTGGCGACGAACATTCAGTTGATTGCGCTGTTCACCGGCGGCGAAGGACTGCACAATAATCATCATGAATTCCCGACCTCCGCGCGCTTTGCGCTGCGCGGGCGCGAGATCGATTTAGCCTGGCCCGTCATTCGAACGCTGGAGCGTTGCGGTCTGGCGAAGATTGACCGCTTGCCAATCGCGAAAGCGGCCTGAGGAGGCTGATTCCTGCCGTGGGCTTTGCACTCTGGATCGATGCCGGTGAAGGCGTCGCCTGGGTGCAAGGCACCCACGAGTACCGGCCTATGGGCACAGCCGCTCTGGGCAAGTTGAATCAATTTCGACGCAGAGATTTCAGGCAGGATCTGCGGCGGCCGCGCGAACTGGATGGTTGCTTTGTGGGATTTTTCGGTTCACTCGAAACGGTGAACGAGTTTCTAGGGGAAGACGTCAAGCCGGCTTTGCGCAGAACACCGGCGCATCTTCTGTAGACCGAGACGTAATGCTGAGCCCGAACACTCCCATCGCTTCGCTCAGGGCTCTGAGTGAACTATATCGGGGCTAGGCTAGACGGGCTTTTTGGACTTTGCCGCTGCGGATGCAGGACGTGCAAGCGCGTATGCGTTTGCCAGCGCCATTCACAAGCGCGTGAACGGTCTGTAGATTCAGATTCCAACGACGTTTGGTCACGTTATGGGCGTGACTGATACGATTTCCGAATTGCGGTCCACGACCGCAGACTTCACAAACTTTTGCCATAAGTACACACTTCCGCACAGCTCTGAAGCGAGCGGTTGAAGTACCAATGTAGCACAAACTGCAAACTAGCCCGAGGCCTTTACCATCGCCTGACGCAGAATCTTGTTAATGCGAGCGGGAAGCGGCCCGGCTTGGCCCTTCAACCATTCAAGTACGTCCGCGTCGAGTTGAACTTCAATGGTTCGCGGGCCGAGCCCGCGGGGTATAACGCGCGCATCCGGATCAGTAGTATCGATGTCTTCTTCCTTCATTTCACGCAGCTTGCTGGCTATAGCCTCTATTTCGGCCTCCGTCGGCATAGACCTCTTGTTCATAGTTCAGCCTTTCGCTTGTCGCTAGTGTATAGATGGAAACCTGTTCTGCGCGCGTGTCCGGCGGTCGCCGGCGCCGGAGAGATACTCGGCTGCTTTCTCCAGCACTTCATCCCGGCCTCTACGGATGCCGTTGACCGTGGGGGCTGCCAGTATGGCCGGTTGCAATCCGAGACGCTGTAGTTTTCCTGTATTTCCGTGACGGACATCCTGGCCTGAGAACGTGATGGTGATGCCGCCGGGAATGACAAAGTTCGATGTTTCGCCATCGGCGCCGGCGCTTGGGGTGCCGATGAATGCGGTGTTGTTCGCCGCCTCGAGCCAAAGACCAAGGTGTTCGGCGTTTCCGATGGTGCGCTCGTCAATCAGCATCACCGTCTTGCCCTTGTACTTGGGCTCCGCGGTCATAGGCACTCTCTCGACGAAGAAGTAACTGGAGGTTGAAATTAAAGACCGTGTCGTCGCGACGTCCGGCGAGAGGGCGATCGGTCCGGTGACGATCGCGCCTGCAACATCGTTCGTCGTCGTGAGGCGCGAGGCAATTGCTTCCGCGGCGGGAGTGGTCTCGCCGCGTGCATCGAAGATGATGCCGCTGGTTTTTTGCAGTTTCTCGAAAATTGCGGGCACTTGATCGTCTGACAAGCGCGTGAGGTCCACATAACCGATGTTGTCCGGCAAGGTGCGGATGGCGGCCTCCCTCGGCTGCTGCTGCAGGGCGGAAAAGAAAGCTGCCGTGCGCTTCAACTTGACTTCCTTTGAAGGACCGTCTTGCGTTCCGACTAGCAAGGTCGCCGTCGAGCCGTCTGCTCCATTCAACACGCGCTGAAGCGAGTCGTACCCGCGGCGCTGCGGAGTGCCTCCTGAGATATAGTCCTGAATGCGATTGAAGCGCACACCGATCGCTTCGCCATCCACTCTGGCAACAATGTCGCCGACGCGCAGGCCGGCTGATTTCGCATTCTCATCCAGAATCTCTGTGATCATCGGCTTCTTTTCGATGAGCCGAAGGCGCAGCCCGACGCTGGCAGCGCCGAAGTAATCGGTAAGTTCGTCGCTTGAAACCTTTACCTGCGAATCCAAAGTATGCGTCAGCATGTCGGCGACGGTGAGGTTGTACTCACGCGCATCTTTCGCAGCGATAAAGCGCGGCAGGAACGATGCGAATAGATCGTCCCAATCCTCATCCATCAAATCCCGATACGCAAAGAAGTGATGAATGACTCCCCAGATCTTAAATGCGGCAAGAATGCGGTATTCGGTGGAGGGATAGCGGCCGTTGGGATAAGAATCTGGTTTGACCGTAGGGTAAGAAGCGATTTCCGGCACTGGTTCGGACAGGCGGATTTTGGGGCTAACGCCGTCGCCCAGAGGGACGGTGATGCTATGCGCCAGGCGCGTGCCGGGCCAACTCTCGAATGCCGAGTAGAAAAACCCTGAATCAGCACCTGACTCCGGCGGGAGTCCGTGATGAATCCAGGCTCGCTCAGCAGGCATAGGGCCGGACTCGCGATCCTCGCCGACAACCTGCGTAGCGGGATCTTGCAACGCGTCGAGCATCGATTGCAGCGCACTTGCGTATTCTTTGGCGTTCTGCGCGGCGCGGATTTTCGGCAGCGCGTCTACCAAAGCTTTATCCCAATCGATGGGCTTGTACGCAAGGTAGGGATGGAAGTATTTGACCGCGATCCAGAGCTTAGCTGTCTGGATGAGACGATCTGGCTGCTGTCCGAGTCCAGGCAGCGCGCAGACAAGAATCGCGGCTACTATTCGGCGAAGCACGCGCTTGCTTTGTCAGGCTGGCGGCCCGACAGTCAATTCGTTGTCAACGTCCTTTACGCCCTTTACTTTGTGGGCCAGCTTGGCAGCTTTCGACTTGCCTCGTTCGTTGTCAACGCGGCCTTTGATTGTGACGACGCCGTCGTGAACGGTGACGTCCAGCGCACCGCCTTTGACGTCTGGATCTCCGGCCAATTTCATGCGCACCTGATCGGAAATGCGGTCGTCCTGACTGCTGACCTGCGGGGCCTGACCGGCACTCAGCGCACTAATAGAAAGTAAGGCGATGGCAAAAAGACGTTTCATTCGGGCTTATCTTCTGAGCCTAGCATCGAACGCCAATCCACGGCACTGAGGAAAGACGGGTCTTCGCGCCAGTTCGGTTTCACTTTCACGAACAGCGACAAGAACACCTTGCGCTGCAGCATTTGCTCAAGCTGCAGGCGTGCCTCAGTGCCGATGCTCTTCAGCACCTGCCCCTTGTTGCCAATCAGGATGGTCTTCTGACCGGCGCGCTCCACATAAATGGTTGCGCCGATCTTCGTCAGCTTCGGAGTTTCCTCCCAGGTGTCGACCAGAATGGCGGCGGCGTGCGGAACTTCCTCGCGAGTAGCGCGGAGAATTTGTTCGCGAATCAGCTCGGCAGCGATGAATCGTATCGGCTGATCGGTGATGTAATCTTCCGGAAAAAGCGGCGGGCCGTCGGGCAGGTACTTCACGATGACGTGCTTGAGTTGCTCGACGCCATCACCGCTACGCGCACATAAGGGAACGGTTTCGAGGAACGGATGCAACGCCATGTATTCTTCCGTCGCGGGCAGCAGCAGGCGTTTATCCTCGACCCGATCGATTTTGTTCAGAACCAGAATCGACTTTGTTTCCGTGGGCAAGGCGCTGATGGAATGCCGATCTTCTTCGAACAGTTTCTTCGAAGCATCGGCAACGAACACGACGAGATCCACACCCGCGAGCGCGCTACGCACCGTCTCCATCATGCGCTTGTTGAAGAGCGTATCCGATTTGTGAATGCCCGGCGTGTCAACGAATACAACCTGCGCAGCGGGCGTCGTCCACACACCCTGAAGACTGGTGCGAGTGGTTTGAGCCTGATGCGCGGTGATAGCGACCTTCTCCCCCACAAGCGCATTCAGAAGGGTGGATTTGCCGGCATTCGGCCGCCCCACGATGGAAACGAAGCCGGCGCGGTGATCCGCTTCGCTCAAGAGATGGCCTCAACCGGAGATGCCGCGGGAACCCGCGAGATACGGACTTGATCCACGCGGCGCTCGTTACCGGACAGCACTTCGATTCGGATGCCGTCACGCTCGGCGGTTTCTCCCACTTGCGGCACGTGACCCAGCCATTCAGTGACGAGGCCGGCCACGGTGGTTGATTCGGTATCGTGATCGGGCCGGAAATCAAGCAGGTCCTGCAGTCGGTCAACATCCAGATTGCCGGGCGCGACAAACATGTTTTCCGACTCCTGGCGCACGTCGCGATCGGGCTCGTGTTCGTCTCGAATCTCGCCCAGAATCTCTTCGACCAAATCCTCCATGGTCGCCAACCCAGCGGTGTTGCCATACTCGTCGACGACGATCACCATGTGGGAACCGTCGTGCTGCATTTCGCGCAGCAGGTCCGTGACCGGCTTCGTCTCAGGCACCAGAGGAACGGGACGGAGGAGATCTTTCAATGACTTCGCCTGGCGATCTTCCGGATCCAGCTCGAACATATCGCGCACATGTACGAACCCGATGATGTTGTCAATTGTTTCCTGGTAGACGGGGATGCGCGAATACTGCTCATGAATGGCGAGCTGGCGCAGGTCTTCGAGCGTCCTATCCACCGAAATCGCCGTGATGTTGGGCCGCGGCGTCATCACTTCACGGACATTCTTATCACCAAACGCGACCACCGAGTGAATCAGTTTGCGATCCTCTTCTTCGAGAATGCCCTCTTCCGCGCCGGCTGTGATGAGGGCTTCGATATGCTCGACGGAATCGCCTCCGTTGGCGTCGCTGCGCTCTTCCTTATTTAAATCAAGTAGCGATTGGAACAGATGCACTATCGCCGTTAGGGGCCAGACGCAGTAAGCGAGCAGCTTGATGAACGGAACCGTTTTCGACATCCACAGACCTTTGGTCCGGCGATACACGATGGCGGGAATCAAATAGGTGGAGAAAAGCATTGCCGCTAACGAGAGGCCTAGCGCTTCCAACACGCTTTGCCAATGCGGCACATTGGGACGCACCAGCGAGCAGAGATAAAACAGGCCAAGCGAGAAGAGCGATACGTGCTTGATGAGCGAGAAGGCGAGCGAGCCTTGTTCCGGATCGAGACCGATTTTGCCTACGAGAGTTTCGCGGAAAAATTCGAGTGATGGCAACTCGCGGCGGATCAGGCGCAGCGATTCGAGATACAGCAACTGCACGTAGGCGACGAACGTGAGCAGGAGCGTCAACAGAACGGCGACGGTGAGGCAGAGAATCGTCATTGCTTCCGAACTCCGCGCCCGTTGGGTTGCGCTCTCGACAGCAATGTCACGGGAAGGCCAAACTCATCGCGCCATTTGTTTTCCGCGCGCGCCATTTCGCCGCGATCCCGGTCATGATCCATGCCCGACAGATGCAGCAATCCATGCAGCATCAGGATCTGAATCTCGTCAATCCGGGCATGGCCGAACTCGGCGGCCTGCGCTTCCGCGCGCTCGGCGGAGATGATGATTTCGCCTAACTCGTCGCCTGCGTCGGCATTAGGAAAGGACAAAACGTCGGTCGCGTAATCGAGACCGAGAAATGTCTGGTTGAGTCGGCGCAGTTCTTTGTCGTCACTGATGACGCAAGTGAACATGCGCCGATTCACTACGCGGGCCGCAGCAGTTCGTGCAAATGCCCGAAGGGCGCGCTTCTCTTCGGCAGAGAATTTGAGATGGGGTGAAAGCTCCCGAAAGAGCAAAGAGCTCTTTCCAAAACGTACGGCAACGCCCTCGCGGATGCTTGGCGATTTCTTGCCACTGTTGACCAAGCTCCGCTTGGCTGCCGTACTACCAGGTTCAGACATCAGGCGATAGTGGGAATTCAGGAATTTCGACGGCGGTGTTGAGCGGGGGCTCAGGAACTACTTCGGGAACAGTTTCAGCGCCCAGCTTCAATGCGAGTTGGCGCCCGGCGCCAATCAATTCGTTGTATCGATCGTAGGCGCGGACAATGCGCTGCACCAGGTGGTGCCGCACCACGTCCTTTTCATCGAAGTTGACAAACGCGATGCCTTCCACGCCTCGCAGCACATCGATTGCATTCAGCAAGCCGCTTCGCTTGCCGCTTGGAAGATCGATTTGGGTCTGATCGCCGGTCACCACCATCTTCGAATTGAAGCCTTGGCGCGTGAGAATCATCTTCATCTGTTCGGAGGTGGTGTTTTGCGCTTCATCGAGAATGATAAAGCAGTCGTTCAAAGTGCGGCCGCGCATAAAGGCCAGCGGCGCGATTTCGATCGTGTTGCGCTCCAGCAGTTTCTCTACTTTGTCGGCGTCGATCATATCGAACAGCGCATCGTAGAGCGGGCGCAGGTACGGGTCGATCTTTTGCTGCAGTGTGCCGGGCAGGAATCCCAGATGTTCGCCGGCTTCGACTGCCGGCCGGGTAAGGATAATGCGGGCGACGCGCTTGTTGAGTAACGCAGACACGGCCATCGCAACCGCAAGGTAGGTCTTTCCCGTGCCAGCCGGGCCGACACCAAAGGTAAGGTCGTGGTTCTCGATGGCATCTACGTAACGGCGCTGGTTGACGGTTTTAGGCGCGAGAACTTTCTTGCCGAAGGAGCGCGACTTGCCGCTTTCCACCAGCCTGCGCAAGCTGATGTTGGGGTCGGCCGTGACCACGCGCATGTAGCTATTCAGGTCGCCATTGTTAAAGACGTGCCCTTCCTGCACCAGGCCGACGTAGTCTTCCAGAATGCGCTCGGCGCGGCGCACCTGTGGCTCTTCGCCTTCGAGTTCCAGCGCATCGCCATCCAGGAGGCGTGTGCGCAGATTGAGCTCGGATTCGAGCAGACGAATATTTTCATCACGAGTGCCGAAAAGCGACTCGATTCCACGGGAAATTTGAACTGATGCCTTCATTAAGAAGAGTGTTGGGATGTGCTACGAAGAACTGATTGCTTCAGGGCGGAGCGATTCTGATTTAAGACCACAGAGGAGCTAGAGGCGGAGAAACGTCCCAGACGTGCCGATTGCTGAACCCACAGGCGCGTACGCCAGAAGCCCATTCGCTTAAATTATACCAATTTTCGGAAAGGTAAAGCATTCGCAGGACGGGCACCGTGCGGAGCCCAGATTTCGCTGAAAACTTCCACTTCCGCCGAACCCCTCTTGCCGATAAGTTTCCTATGTGCTGAACATCAATGTCGTCGATCCGCCGTAAGCCTCTAATTCCGGACCGATAGGCGGAGAAATACTCGATGGGAAGCAGCCGCTAGAAGTAATACGCTTTTGGAAAGTTTAGGGAAAACACTCGCATGACGACAGCTACAGACAGCGGCGTGCACTTCAGGTCCGATAGAGTTCCGCCTCAGGCTGATGCGGCGATTGCCGGGTTGAGTCTGCTCATCATCGACGATCAGGAAGCAACTGTCCGCTTGCTGGAAATGATATTCAAGTCTGCCGGGTACAACGATATTCGGGGTGTCAACGACCCGCGCACCGCGGTCACTATCTGCAAGCAGCGCCGGCCGGATTTGATTCTGCTGGACCTGAAAATGCCCTATATCACGGGACTTCCGCTGATGAAGATCCTGCTGGAGGAGTTTTCAGACGAAACATACTTGCCTATTCTGGTGCTTACCGCCGATCTCTCGCCCGAGGCGAAGCGAAAAGCACTGGCCTGCGGAGCAAAAGACTTCGTTCCGAAGCCGTTCGACACTGCCGAACTGCTCCTGAGGATGGCAAACCTGTTGAAGACGCGCTGTCTTTATCGGAACGTAAAGGTGCGCAACGAGACGTTTGAGCAGCGGGTGGAACAGCGCTCCTGTTCTCTGGCCCTAGTCGAGATAGAGATGCTCAAGTGCCTGGCACTGGCGGCGGAATACCGCGATGACGAGACCGGACAACACACGCACAGAGTGGGAACCCTTGCGGCGATGGTGGCGCAGGCGATCGGGCTGTCGCTGGAGGAAATCGAACTGGTGGCCGCGGCAGCACCGCTGCATGATATCGGAAAGATTGGAATTCCGGACCGGATTCTGCTGAAACCAGGACGGCTCACGGTGGAAGAGTTCGCGCAGATGAAATTGCACACTGTCATCGGCGGACAAATTCTAGGGCGCAGTCAATTCCCGGTGATGCAACTGGCCCGGCAGATCGCGCTTTCACATCACGAGCGGTGGGACGGCACGGGCTATCCGCAGGGGCTAGCCGGCGAGTCGATACCTCTGGCGGCCAGAATCACCGCCATTGCGGATGTCTTTGATGCCCTCACGCACGGTCGTCCTTATAAAGAAGCGTGGCCGGTAGAAGAGGCGATGGAAGCCATTAAAAAAGAAAGTGCCCGCCATTTCGATCCGGAGCTCGCCTCCATATTTCTATCCGCATTGCGTGGCAATAGCCTGGATGAATTGGCAAACCGGCTGCATACCGAGAATCGATTTACGACTGTGAGGAATTTGGCGCTGTTGGAAGCGGCGAGTGCCGTATAGCGGGAAAACCTCCGGCAAGCCGAAAAAGGTGCAATTTTGGGGGGTGACAAAAACTTAGTCACAAAAGTTGGGAAAAAATCTCAAAAATTTTTTCTCCTTTCGGTTCAGCTACTTAGCGCGTATTCGGGCAATTCGTGACACTCATCGGCTGTTCGTTTTGCCCAATGGCCATGCTACGTTCTAATCGTTTGCGAGGAAAAAGTCGCGAACAACAGGCCGGGACTTACGTTCCCGGCCTTTGCATTTTGAGAGGAGCTAACGAACATGGGCGAATTGATTACGATGCCGACGCGAAACCCGGAAGCGAATACCGGTATTTCTCACCATAGCGGGACGCCGGCAGAGGTCGTCAGCATAGAAACGGCCTTCCGCAAACTCGCGCCGGCCGCACCCGACACGGACGAAGCAGACAGCAGCTCGGCAAGTCAGAACGCGGATTCGACGATCGATTTCAGCGTCTGGAAAATGGCTCCCAAGGAACGCACGCCCGCCTACTTCCCGACCTATGCGGCGGTGTCTCGCGCGATGCAGACTGCGATGCGCGGCTGGGTTCGTGAATGGTTCCAGGCTAATCCCGAAATTCTGATGCGGCCCCACACGGCCTATCCGATCCTGGTCTACCAGTGCACGTTTCCTTTCGCCGGCAAGCGCACCAACATCTTCACTTATGACATTCAGGAAACCGGGGTACTGAGCCGGGCGTTCTCGTCGGCAGCCAATACACTGGCGATCGAATTAAAGGCGCTGGACACAAAACGCTTCGATTGGTTCACCCGCGAACACTACTTTGCGTACCGCAGCAAAGAAGTGGTGAAGTACGTAGCCAAGAATCGTAAAGCCCTCTACAAGATGCTGACCGTGGACACGGTGCTGATGGACAGCATTCTGAATTTTGCGGTTACCGATGTGCCGGAAGTTGGATTGGAGGCGGCGCTGAAGATGTTGCGGCGAGCTTTCGAAGTGCAGCTTCGCCGCTTTTCAAATGAGCTCGACATGACTGGCCGGGTGGAGGATTTACTGAAGGTTGTTACGGAAGCGTTGATTGTGAAGATGACAGCCGATAAGGCTCAGCAGGTGGCGAAGGACATGCCGTTGGCGGCCTAAGACTTTTTCGTTTGGTTGAGTTGTTGGCTCCGAGGAGCAGGCTTGCGGGCCTGCTCCTCTTTTTTTGTTTATTGCCGGTTTTACAGCTTTACCGTGACCGTCTTGACCTCTGAATACTGCTGCAAGCCGTATTCACCGAGCTCGCGGCCAATTCCCGATTGCTTGAAGCCACCGAACGGCGCGGCGGCATCGAACACGTCGTAGCAGTTCACCCAAACGGTTCCGGCGCGAACATCATTGGCGATGCGGTGAGCTTTTGAGATATCGCGCGTCCAGACTGCCGCGGCTAAACCGTAAATGGTTTTATTGGCGCGCTCCACCAGATCGTCCATGTCTTTGAACTTCATCACCGACATTACCGGGCCGAAGATCTCTTCCTGCGCAATCTTCATCTCATCTTTCACGTCGGCAAAAACCGTGGGAGCAACGAAGTAGCCTTTATCGCCGACGCGATCGCCGCCGCAGACCAGCTTCGCGCCTTCCTGCTTGCCGGATTCGATGTAGCCGAGGATCTTGTTGAACTGCTCGTTATCCACTTGCGGGCCCTGCTCCGTCTTCGGATCGAGCGGATTGCCGACCGTGCGGCGCCTGGCGCGAGAGCCGCTGCGCTCTACGAATTCGTCGTAGATTTTCTCTTCCACAAACACGCGCGAACCGGCGCAGCAGCACTGTCCCTGATTGAAGAAGAGCGCAAAGTGGGAGCCTTCGACGGCCTGATCCATATCCGCATCCGCGAAGACGATGTTCGGACTTTTTCCGCCGAGTTCGAGGGTCACACGCTTCAGATTAGTCTCCGCCGCGGCCTTCATAATCAAATGGCCGACTTCGGTGGATCCCGTGAACGCAACCTTGTCGACGTCCATGTGGCGCGCGATTGCCGCACCAGCGGTAGGACCATAGCCGGGCAGAATGTTGACGACGCCTTCGGGGAACCCGGCTTCGAGAATCAACTCACCTACACGCAACGCGCTAAGCGGAGTCTGCTCGGCAACTTTCAGGACCACCGTATTGCCACAGGCCAGTGCGGGCGCGAGCTTCCAGGCCTGCATCAAAAGCGGAAAATTCCAGGGAATGATCTGACCGACCACACCGACCGGCTCATGCCGCGTATAGCAGAAATAATCGCCGCTGATGGGGATGGTCTTGCCCTGAATCTTGTCCGCCCAGCCGGCGTAGTAGCGATAGCAGGCGATGGTGAGCGGAAGATCGGCCGCGAGCGCCACGTGCCGCGGCTTGCCGTTGTCGAGCGACTCTAGCGTAGCGAGTTCGTCGGCATTCTTCTCGACTAAATCCGCAAGCCTGGTGAGTAGCTTGCCGCGGTCTGCGGCGGACATGCGCCGCCACACCGCCTTGGAATGAAAGGCCTTACGCGCCGCTTTCACGGCGAGGTCAACATCCGCGGCATCCGCTTCCGCTACATTGGCGATAACCTCGCCGGTGGCAGGATTGGTGGTTTGGAAGGTCTTCCCGGAGACGCTATCCACCCACTTATTATTGATGAGGATTTTTGTCTGCTTGATCTGGGTTTGTGTAGACGTAGGTTCAGTCAGAACAGTAGCCATGGTTCTCTCCTTTGGCGATCAGCACTGGGATCTGTACGGGTTTATTCTACGCCAAAGCGAGTCAGGCGTCTGCCTGCACGCGCTTCCATTTCTTGCCCACTCGTAAGACCAACACGCCATGCGCTTCCGCAAGTAGCAGATCCTTGTGAATAGCGCCGTTGATCTCGACCGCGCCGGCTTTGAGCTTGCGGCCCGCATCGGTCACGCTGTCCGACAAGCCGATTCCCGCCAGCAGCTTGTCCATTCGAATGCCCTTGTCGGTGCGCGCGCTTCCGGGCAACTCGACAGTCTCGGTATCAGACGGCTCTTCCCCTTTACGCACTTCGCGATCAAATGCTTGACGCGCGGCATCCGCTTCAGCGGCACTGTAGTAGTCGGCGACAAGCTGTCGAGCCAGGTCCATCTTCACCTCCATAGGGTCACGCCGGCCGGCGGCGATGTCCTCACGCAGAGCGGCAATCTGATTCACGGGCATGTCGGTCAGGAGTTCGTAGTAGCGGTACATCAACTCATCGCTGATCTGCATCACCTTGCGAAAAATCACCTTTGGCGGCTCGTCGATGCCGATGTAATTGCCTTTTGACTTCGACATCTTTTCGACGCCGTCGAGACCCTCGAGTAGCGGTACCGTGGCTACAATCTGCGGCGGTTGGCCGAATTCGCGCTGCAACTCCCGGCCGACCAGCAGATTAAATTTCTGATCCGTGCCGCCCATTTCCACATCGCACTTCAGCATGACGGAGTCATAACCTTGCGCCAGAGGATAGAGAAGCTCATGCAGGGAAATAGGCACGCCCTCCTTGAACCGCTTGCTGAAATCATCCCGTTCCAACAGGCGCGCGACCGTGTATTTGGAGCAGAGTTTGATGACTTCGATGAAGTTCATCGGCGCCAGCCAGTCGCTGTTGAAGCGAACTTCCGTTTTGTGCGGATCGAGAATTTTGAAAACCTGCGACTTGTAGGTTTCGGCGTTGCGCTCGATTTCTTCGGGCGTCATGGGCGGGCGCGTTTTATTGCGGCCCGTGGGGTCGCCGATTAGTCCGGTTGTTGCGCCGATCAAAAAAATGACCGTGTGGCCCAGATCCTGGAAGTGCTTCATCTTGCGCAAAAGAACGGTATGACCGAGATGCAGATCAGGCGCAGTGGGATCAAAGCCGGCCTTCACGCGCAGCGGCCGATCTTCTTTGATGGAAAGCGTGAGGCGCTCGCGAAGATCTTCTTCACGAATAAGTTCCGCTAGACCTTTCTTGAGATAGGTGAGCTGTTCTTCGACAGGTGGAAATGACACGTTTGGTCCCATTTTAAGGGCCAGCGTTGTAGTTGGCCTGAACTGATATCCTGAACCCACTGCCCTCAAGCCTCTCTGCATGCGTGCGCTTCCCAGTTCTCTTCCACGGATTTGTGTTGCCTTGGGATTCGATGATCCTGAACAACTCATGCGTGTGGCGGAAGCGGAGTATAAGGATGGCGGTACATTCCTGGAGTTCCGGCTGGATTATTTGCCCGAGCCCGACCGTGGAATCGAGTTAGTAAGAGACTTTCTGAAGCGCTACCCGGAGGCGAAAATTCTCGCCACGTGCCGGCACAAACAAAACGAGGGGCATTTCCGCGGCCCAATACAAAGACAGATTGAGGTACTACAAGCAACGGGAAGCGCGGGAGCGTGTGCGGTCGATCTGGAAATCGAATCGGCTGAAAAGGCCAAGCCAGGGTTGGGCGGGCTACGAGCGAATGCGTCTCTAATCGTCTCTTATCACTCGTTTCGCAACACGCCGGCGCCTGCGGGCATTTTGCGCCGCCTGCAACGAATACCCGCGGACGCTTATAAGCTGGTGACCACCGCGCACAAGCCCGCCGACACCTTGCGCCTGACCGAGTTTGTGAAGGCGCAGAAGGGCGCGGCTCTAATTTGTTTCGCGATGTCTGAAGCCGGTACAGCCACGCGCATACTCAGTCCGGCATTCGGCTGCGCCTTCACTTACGCGGCACCGTCAAGCGAAGAAGGAACTGCGTCGGGGCAAATTGCGGCGAAGATGATGCGCTCGTTGTATCGATGCGACAAGCTGGGCAAACAGACGCGAATCTACGGCGTGATTGCCGACCCGGTCGCGCACAGCAAGTCTCCACTGATTCACAATCGGGCGTTTCATGCGCGGCGCCTGGACGCCGTTTATGTTCCTTTTCTGGTTGGCGCGGCACATTTGAATGAATGGATGAAACTGGCGGCGCGCCTGCCGGTGTGCGGTTTCAGCGTTACTATTCCGCACAAGCAGAAGATCGGTCGCTATCTGGACGTGGTGGAACCGCTGGCGAAGAGAATCGGCGCCGTGAATACGGTGTGGCGCAAAGCGGGCAAATGGCGTGGAACAAACACGGATGTGGAAGGTATCATGCAGCCGCTGAACCGGCATCTGCGGCCTACGCAGGAGTTCCATTTTGATTGCCGGGTATGGGGGCGCCGCGCGAGCCGCCGCTATTGCATTGGCAGATGCGGGAGCACAGATCACGATTACGGGCCGCAACGCGCCTCGCGCGCAACAGTTAGCGCAAGTGGTGAAAGCCGATGTCGTTTCGTTAAAGCAGGCGCAAACCCAGGAGTACGATGCTTTGATTCATGCAACGCCCGTGGGCATGTCGCCACGACCGGATGAGTCGCTGTTTCCGAATCGCGTTCCCGCCGAAATCGTCTTTGACATGGTCTACAACCCGCATGAGACGCTGCTGCTGAAGCAAGCACGTGAACAAGGCTGCACGCTGATCCATGGCGCCGAGATGCTGTTGGAACAGGCGGCCTGCCAGTTTGAAATCTGGACGGGCGAATCGGCGCCGCGGGCGGTGATGCAGAGCGCGCTAGAGCAGGCAACGCAGGCTTAGAGGGTAGCCCGGTGGTTTCGACAGCGATCATCGTGGACGCAGAACGTGATCGGAGATGGGATGAGAAGGCCGGTCTCCCGGTGGGATGCGTTAAGCTCCCAGTGGATGCGCAGTCGAAGTGCAAGCAGGGAGACCGGCGTGAAGAAGAATAATGGCTAGCTTGCGCTCATAAAGCACTTCGCCCTGCTCGTCCAGCGCGCAGCAGCCGTGCGGCTTTGGTGGAGGCGCGAACGGCGGAGCGGGCGGCTCCCCGCAAGAGGGCCAGCCCCCTTGCGCGATGCCCCGCAGACGATCGGAAGATTTTAGTTGACAATGACAGGCCTTCTCAAGCAAAGATTTCAGTGTTTGAGCTCATGAGCGAAGGCATTGATGACGCACGCGCGTTCTTTTTCAGCGATTGCACGGCTGGAGCTCATCATGTATGTGAACAGCAAGACTCCATTGCTGTCCTTCGCGATTTCAGGCTTAGGAAGCGCATTAAAGCAGAGGAGGGTCGTCAGCGGACCTGCTGCGTTCGCTGCTTGTATCAAAAGGTCGGCTGCGTATTTGTTTAATTTCAGTACGAAGACATTCGACCCGGCAGGCATGTCGGCAGACTGCACGTCTACAGTCGTCGCCACAGGGAAACCGTGGCTATCCTGCACGATCAACGGCTCTCCTGTGGAATAGATCGAGTGACAGAATTGTGGCAAGCCGTTGAGCGGAAGTTCGCGAATCAGGTCCAACGAATCGAAACTCCGTACGCCCACCGAATATGGGATTCTGCAGAAATAATCACCTTTGCCGGCGTGTTCTAACAAGGTCTGTGGGATGTAGGCGATCTCGCACCTGTATGGAGAGCCGCCAAGGATGTTTAGGTTGATCGGATCTGAGCTGCCGGTTTGCGTTATCCAGGTACTTCGGCAAGATGCGAAGTCAAACCGATATTGACCGCTCACATAGGAAACCGGGATTTCCGGCCTAAAGGCCGAGCGGCTCTTCTCTTCTGGGAAGGTCGCGTCGTATGTTTTCTTTTGGCAGCGATCAAAACGGTCACACTCTTGCCAAATGCCGACTTGACGCCCGTCTTTATAGACTCCCTCGGAGCCTGGATGACCTTCACTGAACCAAAATCGATACGGCCCGTCTTTCACAACCAAGGAGCCCGGGAGGAGGAACTCGCAGAATTCCTCTCCGCCAGCGTCCTTCCGAACATCGCGGTGAACTCGACCCTCCGGACAAACGATCGTTTGACTCCCGTCTGCAAAGCAAATGCCGGGACTGCATACGAAAATCGCTGAACGTAGGAAGAACCTCCAGCTGCGAAAGCATCGAGATCCCGAAATAGAAAGCGACATGAAACGGCTCAATTAACGTTCAGCTACTTTTGGCACATCTCAGCAATAGCTGAACTCGTAACTGGCTTCCATTCGCACTTTACCGAGCTGCATCATGATCGCCGTGCCTGTTGAGGTTCCTTTCTGTGAGTCGGTGCTGCTAGCTCTCTCTGCGGCCTGAACATCGTTACCACAACCATGCCGACCGAACCAAAATACGCGCAGTCACCGTAGAACGCGATATCAGAGATGCGCTTATGACATTTTTTCTATGCTGCCGCAGGCCTTGCTTGACAGCTACCGACACTAAGGGCACGAGCGCCAGTTGCTAAAGAGGCTCTGCCTCCTCGCGCGCGCAAGGGCTCCCCCAGCCTTGGCTTTGCTGCAGGCCTCCGCTTCGCTCCGCGCTTTCCGCTTCGCTGCAAGTGTGGGCGGTCCCCCCCGACGTTGCTATTCCCGCAGCGGCAAGGATCAAGAGCAGGCCTTCTCATCTCATCTCCGAATGCGTGACATCGAAACCACTGGGACAGCTTACTAGAACATCTAGCGGAATTCTTCCTGCTCGATTCCTTTGACCTTGTTCAAGCGGCGCACGTGGCGCTCCTCGCCACTGAACTCCGCCTTCAGAAAAGCCTCCACGGCATCCCGGGCCGTCATTGCGCCAATAATGCGCGCGCCCAGGACAAGGACATTCATATCGTCGTGTTCCACGCCCTGATGCGCGGAATAGTGGTCGTTACAGAGCCCGGCGCGAATGCCCTTATATTTGTTTGCGGCCACTGACACGCCCACGCCGCTGCCGCACACGAGAATTCCGCGTTCGGTGTTTCCGGAGCGAATGTCCTCCGCAACCAGGGTGGCGTAATCCGGATAATCGTCCGGTTTTCCCGGCTCGAAAGTACCTACGTCGTGGACTGTGTGCCCTTGCTGCTGGATGAAGCCGATCAGATCCTTCTTCATGTCGTAGCCGGCATGATCTGCGCCAATGGAAATCTTCATGTGGAGGCCCTTTTGAAAACGAGGGTAGCATTTAAGCCACCGAACGCGAACGTGTTCGACATAGCTATTTCTACTGCAGCGCGCCGCGGCTCATTCGCAACCACGTCCAGGTTGCAAGCGGGATCGGGCACGGTGAAGTTGGCGGTTGGCGGAAGAACGCCGTCCTTTAGCGCCAGCAGAGTGACAATCGCTTCAATGGCGCCGGCGGCACCCAGCGTGTGACCATGCATCGATTTGGTCGAGCTGACCGGCAGGCGCTCCGCATGTGCGCGGAACACCTGACGAATTGCCTGAGTTTCGGTAACATCGTTCGCCTGCGTTCCAGTGCCGTGCGCGTTGATGTATCCCACCTGTTCCGGTTGGATGTTGCCGTCCTTCAGCGCCCATGCCATGGCCTTGGCCGGACCTTCCACGCAAGGCTGAGTGATGTGATGGGCATCCGAGCTCATGCCGAAACCGACGATTTCCCCGAGAATGGTTGCGCCGCGCGCCTGCGCATGATCCCAACTCTCCAGGATCAGCATGCCCGCGCCTTCGCCTAACGAGAGTCCTCGCCGATCTGCCGAAAACGGCCGGCACACATCCGGGGATACCACGCGCATCGCCTCCCAGGCACGCAGCAAGCCTTCCGCGAAGACAGCTTCGCTACCGCCTGCTATCGCCGCCGTCACTTGCCCGGCGCGGACCATCCAGAATGCCTGGCCCAGCGCGTGATTAGACGAAGAGCAGGCGGTAGCAACGGTATAGGTGGGACCGTGGATGCCAAACTCTAACGAGATGCGGCTCGCCCCCGCATTGGCCATGGTGCGCGGAATCGTTAGCGGGGCAACGCGCGGATTGTTCTCCCGGTACAGCCGCAGATAACCTTCTTCTTCCGAGAACTGCCCGCCCACGCTGCTTCCGGTAATGACGGCAGACTCGTCGCCGAGCGGGCCATCGAAGTTGATTCCGCTTTGAGCCACCGCTTCGCGCGCTGCCACGGTGGCCATCTGCGCAAAGCGCTCCAGCAGGAGCAGATCTTTTTCGGTTAAATAGTCGAGCGGTCGAAATGTTTGGGCTTCTGCGCCGTTGCGGAATTTGTAGGGAGGGTTGCCGGGGTCAAGCAGCGGTCGAATCCCGGATTCACCGCGGCTGATTTTTTCCCAGCTGTCTTTCGTATTGTTACCGAGAGCGCAGATTAGACCCAAGCCGGTTACTGCGACCCGGTTCACGCAGCACCGGGACTGACAGTTTGACCTTTTGCCTCGATCAATTGACGCACGCCGGCCACAGTCTCACGAACGGAGTGAAGATTCTGAACGCCTTCGTCCGGGATTTCGATATTGAATTCCCGTTCGAGCTCGAAGACTATATTGATGCCGTCGAGTGAATCAATCTTCAGTTCTTCGAAGGTGCTGTCCAGTGTGATGGAATCAACGGGCATCCGTTGGGACCGGGCGATGACCCGGATGACGTGAGCCCCAAGATCATCTGCTTCCAACTGTTCGGGCATGTACAGAACCTCATGATAACTCCCGAACCTTGTTTGAAAGCCCAACGACGAGGGAATGCTTTTAATTCAGCAGGCCGCCGTGGCCGAGGCAACCCATCTCCCAGCCGGAGAGACGGTATTTGGCCAGCATTGGTGGCAGCAGAACGTCAAGGATATTCGGTTTCGGCGAGCGGAAGCAGCAGGGCGCCGAGACCACCGGAATGTCATCTTTATAGGTCAACATCGTCAGGTTGCCCGGTTCTACCGGCACCAGGAATCGCTCTACGCTGGCTTCTAATCGAACCAGCGCGCGTCCCACTACATCCTGCGGCCCCGAAGGCGCGGTTGTCGATGCGATGAGCACTGCGGAAGGCTTGCTGCGGAGTAAATGCTGTAGCGAACGCGCCACCCGGTCTTCATCTTCGGTACAGGATAGAGCGAATTTCAAAGTAGCTCCGTAACGCTCCAGGCGCTGCTGCACGATGGTTTCAAACATGGCGCGTGCGCGATCGCCCTGCACCGGGTCAGTGTAGAGCATAGCTACGGTAGGATCCGTTATCGGGCGCGCCTGCAGTATCGGACCGGAAGTAGACAGCATCAACAACACGCTTTCCACATGTGCTTTCGCAACCGCGAAAGGCGCGCTCTTAATGGTTGCAACGCGGTCGCCCTTGCGCGCATACCGGTAATTGGAGACGGTAGCAATGACAACGCTGCCCATCATATTTACTTTTCTCAGCAGTTCGTCATCGACCAAAGCGCAGCAATTGTCGGTAGCCACCAAATTGGCTCTGCCCCCGGCCGCGAGCCGAATCTCGACTGAGCCGCAGCACATGCCCTCAGCCACCGCTAGCACGGCAGCGTCCTCGCCGATCTCCCCCTCCTCCAGTTCGGTGACCCAAACCTGGTTCATGCCTTCCGACTGCAGCAGGCGGATATCATCTGAACTCAAAATGTGTCCCTTGGCGAGAAGTTTTCTGCCTCCAGGCTTAAAGATAGTGCAACACAAAATTCGACCGGCAGATTCCGAGATGTCCATGGTCAGCGCGCGCATTGGCCCTCCTGGCAACTGTGCTGGTACCAATACACGAATAGTAGTTCTAGTACCTGGCCCTGACTATATAGGGCTACCTATTAATAAGCAAGAAAAATATTCTAATTCGAAGTATTTTTTACTTATTGCGGGTTTGTGTAGAATAATATTAATTGCGAATGTCGTTAATAGTGATCAAGCGGGGTAGTGTTACCAGATGGTCTTCGCCGCCTATCAAGTCGGGGGCTGGAAATGCAATTTGGGCGATATCTCGGAGGCGCTTTAATACCGCAATTTCATCGCAATTCTGAAATTTTGGGCAACGTAAGCAATCTTTCCAAGCTTTCAAAGGAAGCTCGCCCCGCTCCACTTCGTCGAAGCCGAGCTTTTTGAAAAAGCCGGGTACATAAGTAAAGGCGAAAATCGAGTGCAATTCATTTTCGACCGCTTCAGCCTCTAGCGATTCGACAACCAGGCGGCCAATCCCGTGCTGCTTCATGGCAGGCAGAACGGCCAGCGAACGAACCTCGGCAACGACCGGCGTGTAAAAATGCAGCGCACCGCAGCCGGCCAGTACTTCACCATCGTAAGCGACCGAGAAGTCGCGGATGTTTTCCGAAAGATCAAACTCAGTGCGGGGCAGCATGACGCCGTCCGCGGCATAAGCGTTGATCAAGGCGATGACATTCGGGATATCGCGCATCCCCGCCTTGCGAACCGAAAGTTGAGTGGCGGTGGTCACGAGTTCCAAGCCGCTTCTGCCGTCGCGCACAGTCGAGTACCGAGAGCGTCGCCTGCAAGCAGCCGCTGACAGACCCGCAGTTCGCTGCCGGAGGCAATGGTAACTTCCTCCACGCCCGACGTCAGTGCCAGAGTTACCGCCTCCAGCTTAGCCTGCATTCCGCCGTGCGCCACGCCGCTGTCTATGAGGCCGCGCATGTCCCTTAGATCAAGAACCGGGACGACTTCTCCGGCGGCATTCTTCACGCCGGCGACATCCGTCAAAAACAGAAGCTTGTCGGCACGCCAGCCAATTGCACACGACACGGCCATCTGATCGGCATTGACGTTGAAAACAGAGCCCTGAGCATCTCCCGCCAGACAAGCCACCACGGGCAAATAACCGGCATTCACAAGCAGGTCGAGCAAGCGCCCGTCGGATTTCACCGGCCGGCCCACGAACCCCATCTCGGGTGCAAGTTGGACTGCGCTGGTGAGCAGTCCGTCGACGCCGGAGATTCCGACAGCCGATTCCCCGGCAGCGAGCAAGGCTGCTACCAGACCCTTATTTACACTGCCCGCTATTACTTTCGTGACAGCATCGATGACAGCGGAATCGGACACACGCAAACCGTTTACAAATGAACTCTTTACGCCTTGCGCGTCCAGGAAGCGCGTAACCTGCTTGCCACCGCCATGAACCACGACGGTCTCGTATTCCCGCGCCACTTCAGCCAGTTCAGCGGCCAACCTGTTACGCGATTCGGCCTCATCCAGCAACCCGCCGCCGAGCTTGATCAGAACTTTCACAGCAGCGCTTCCGTCTCGTTCAAGCCGAGCATCAAGTTCATGTTCTGGACGGCTTGCCCGGCAGCTCCTTTGCCCAGATTGTCGATAGCGGCAACGATGGTTGCGCGCTGGCTATCGCCATCGAATACAAATCCGATATCGCAGAAATTCGTGCGCTGCACAGCTTTTATATCCGGCACTTTTCCGGGAGCATATAGGCGGACAAACGGCTCGTCTTCGTAGGCTTCTTCGTATATGGTCAGAAGATCGACGGCCTTTTCGACGCGTTGGGTGCGGACATAAATGGTCTCCAGGATGCCGCGGTCAAGCGGCAGCAATTGCGCGGTAAATGTGAATTCGCGCTCGCCAATGCCGCTGTTCTGCAATACTTCGGGGACGTGCCGATGCGTAGAAAACCCATAGACGGAAAAATTCTCGGTCACTTCACAAAAGCTGTTCTTTAGCGAGGGATGCCGGCCCGCGCCGCTGACACCCGACTTGGCATCGCAGATAATTCCGCGCGAACGATCGGCAATTTGGGCATTAAGGAGCGGCCGTATCGCCAAATTCGCCGCAGTGGGATAGCAGCCTGGATTTGCAACCAGCCGGGCGCCCGCAATCCGCTCCCGATAGAACTCCGGCAACCCGTAAACCGCCTCAGCGAACAGCTCCGGAACTGTATGCCGCTCTTTGTACCAACGCGAATACGTCTCCGCATCGCCAAGCCGGAAGGCGCCGCTAAGATCGATGACCTTTATTCCCGCCTTGAGGATTTCAGGCGCAAGCTCAAGCGATGGGCCGGGCGGCGTAGCCAGAAACACCAGTTCCAGGCCTTCCTGCTTAATCGCTTCGACCTTAGCCGGAATGGTCTTTCGGGGCGTGCGCCCCAATGGACCGGTGCGCTCCTCAGCGTCGGCGCGGTGTTCCAGGACCACGGCTTCGACAGACGGATGGTGGTGCAAGATACGGAGTAGCTCTGCGCCACTGTAACCACGCGAACCAACGACGCCTACTTTGCGTCCTGAGTAATTATTCACAACAATGAATAATTATAACCTAAAGCTGTTCAATTGCCGATCTGGCCGCCAAGTCGCCCACGATCGGAACCCGCACCTGTTGATTCTGGGCGGCTTTGATCAGCAGGTATACCCAGCAGATCATCATGGCGAGTTTAATGAGCCCGAACAGCACGTGTTCGGCACCGAACCCTGGTAGGCCGGACAAGAGCGTAGGTGCCGCTGATGACAGAATCAGCCAGGCTACAAACAGGTATAGAGCCTGGAAGGCATCGAAACGAACCCAGATATTACGCCGGAACTTTTGTGACGCGAGGAAAATGATGGCGGGAATAATCCCGAATACCGGGATATAGCAAAGAACGGAAGCAGTCCTATTGGTAATGCCGTCCAGGAAGTCAGTGAATGGGGCTGTGGTGCGCGGCTGCTTGGCTCCGCAATTGGCGCAGAACGAGGCCTCTGGAGTTACACGTCCACCACAGTTGGTACAGAAAGGCAATTCACTCAGCTCCTGGGGAAGTTCTATACCAATTTACGTGAGACAGCCACCACTTGTTCCGGCTCATTGCCGGCAGCAATCAGTTGATAGTATCGAACGCATGCGGCTACTTGTTCTCGCGGTCATCACGCTCCTGGCAGTTCCCCTTACTTTCGCAGCGAATAAGCCACTCGAAATCTTTTTTATCGACGTGGAAGGCGGCCAGTCCACGCTCTTCGTAGCGCCAACCGGCCAATCTCTGCTGATCGACACGGGTTGGGAATATAACGCCTATCGCGACGCTAACCGGATTGCGAGAGCGGCTAAGCTGGCGGGGATTAAGAGAATCGATTATGTCCTGATTACGCACTATCATCAGGACCACGTCGGCGGCGTGGCGCAGCTGGTGGCCAAGATGCCTGTCGAAACGTTCATCGATCACGGCCCGAACCGTGAGGACACGGCAGCCATGAACCACCTCTACGGCGAGTACCAGACTGCGACGGCGGGCAAGAACCACATCCTGGCGAAACCCGGCGACACAATCCCGATACGCGGCCTGGATGTCAAGGTGGTGAGCGCCGATGGGAACTTAATCGATCAGCCGCTGCCCGGCGCGGGTCAACAAAATTCAGCTTGCGAAGGCGTGCAGCAGAAGGCCACCGATCCAACCGAAAACGCGCGCTCGACCGGCACAGTAATTACGTTCGGTCAGCTCAAGATTGTGGACCTGGGAGATCTGACGTGGAACAAGGAACTGGAGCTGATGTGCCCGGTGAACAAGCTGGGGCGTGCCGACATTCTTGTGGTTTCGCATCACGGTCTCGATCAGAGCAACAGTCCGGCTTTGGTGCATGCTCTTCAGCCGCGCGTGGCGGTGTTCGACAACGGCGCCAAGAAAGGCGCCAGCCCGGCGGCATGGGACATTGTGAAGTCATCGCCGGGATTGCTGGATATCTGGCAGCTACACTTCGCAGATGCCGGCGGCAGCGAGCACAACGCGCAGGACCCCTTCATTGCGAATGTGGAGGAGGCGGATACGGGCTTCTATCTCAAAATTACCGCGCATGAAGATGGCAGTTTCGAAGTTTACAACCCCCGAAATAAGTTCTCGAAGGAGTATCCGGCCAAGTAGACGCGTCCCTTTTCGCCCGGCATGTCGAGAACCGGCAAGCCGCTCCGACTAGCCTATGAACGCGCCAAGAGGCAGCGTGAAATAGAAGGAGCAACAGACATGAAATACATTTTGTTGATGTCGGGAAGCAAGGCGGGAGTGGATTCCTATCGGGCCTGGTCCAAAAAGGACATCGATGCCCATATGGCGGTTTTGATTGGCCTGAACCAGGAGCTCACAGCTTCGGGTGAGTTCGTCGCAACACAAGGTTTGGCGGCTCCGCATGACGCGAAGGTTGTGCGAGGCGTAAAGGACGGGATGCCCGTCACCGACGGCATTTTCCCCGAATCCAAGGAGTTTCTGCTTGGCTACTGGATTGTGGATGTAGCTTCACCGGAGCGGGCCTACGAGATTGCGGGCCGAATTTCAGCCGCGCCCGGTCCCGGCGGAGTGCCGACCAACATGCCGATTGAAGTCCGGCAGTTTGCGATCCACGCATCGCAATCGTAGCCAGTGAACTGCGGCGAATTAGCATCCGATGTTCCCATCGGGGAACTGTTGCGGGAACTTACGCCCCAGGTGCTCGGCGTGGTGGTGCGAAGATATCCGCGACTTCGACGCGGCCGAGGATGCGGTGCAAGAAGCGTCAATCGCGGCAGTGATGCAATGGCCGCGCGAGGGAGTTCCCGGCAATCCGCGCGCTTGGCTGACGCAGGTTGCCTTCCGAAAGATGACGGATCGCATCCGTAGCGAATCCGCACGCAGGCGGCGCGAGACGGGAGTGCTGGAGGAGACGGCGCGTGTGTCTGAGAACGGCTTTGATGCTACGCCGGTGGAAGACGACGCGCTGGTTCTTCTCTTCATGTGCTGCCATCCAGCGCTTACAAATTCGTCCGCTATTGCTTTGACGCTGCGCGCGGTTGGCGGCCTGACCACGGCCGAAATCGCCAGTGCTTTCCTGGTTCCCGAAGCAACCATGGCGCAGCGCATCAGCCGGGCGAAGCAGACCATCAAGGCATCGGGCATTCCTTTCCAAATGCCGGATGCCGAAGAGCGCGGGGTGCGTCTGCGGTCGGTGCTGCATGTGTTGTATTTGATCTTCAATGAGGGATACACAGCGAGTGCAGGGCCACAACTCAGGCGCGCCGATCTTTCCCAACAGGGGATACGCCTGACGCGGATGGCCAGGCGGCTTCAGCCCGAAAATAGCGAGATTGCCGGACTGCTTGCGCTGATGCTGTTGACCGACGCGCGCCGGCACGCCCGAACCGGCTCAAACGATGAATTGATTCCGCTCGCGCAGCAAAATCGGGCGCTTTGGGACCGGGAACAGATTGCCGATGGTGTGGCGCTGCTTTCGGCCGCGCTGCAGAAAGGCTCCGTCGGACCTTATCAATTGCAAGCGGCGATAGCTGCTGTTCACGATGAAGCCGAGCGCGCCGAGGATACGGATTGGCCTCAGATTCTAGCGCTATACGACTTGCTGAGACGTATGTCGGACAATCCGATGGTGATCTTGAATCACGCCATCGCGGCGGCGATGGTGCATGGACCGAAAGAGGGGCTGAATCTGCTGGACTCGCTTAAAGAGGACCGGCGAATTGCGGAACATCACCGCCTGGATGCGGTTCGCGCACATCTGCTGGAAATGGCCGGCGATTCGCAAGCAGCGGCGAGACACTACTGCGCGGCCGCGGGCAAAACCGAGAATCTGCCGGAGCGCAATTACCTTCTGATGCAAGCTGCGCGGCTGGCTACTTAGGGTAATACCTGACTCGGTTGTCTCTCGAGAATCGCGGTCTGCTCCGTCTGCCGTGGCGTCAGAAACGGTTGCATCAACTGCTCCGTTACGCTCGCGGGCATGGGTCCGTCGATCCCATACTTAGCAGGCATATGCTTGGGCAGGTAGAAGGTTCCGAATAGCTTGTCCATCCATGGCAACATCGAAGCGTAATTCTTGTTAATCACCAGTGGACCGTCGTTCGTGTGATGCCAGTGATGGAACGCAGGCGAAGAAATCACCCACTCGAACCAACCCAGGCGCCATTTGACATTCGCGTGGATAAAGAAAGACCAGGCCATGCCGATGACCACCACCAAAAGCGGCACGACATCCGGGTGATTTCCCAGCGGCTGCGCTAGCCCGAGAAGGTACATCGGCACCAGCCCACAAGCCTTCGTGAACAGCAAATCCACCGGATGCGCGCGCGAGTTCACCAGCCAGTCCATCTCCTCCGCGCTGTGATGCAAGGCATGAAACCGCCAGAGAAACGGAATCTCGTGCTCCCAACGGTGCGCCCAGTAGGCGCCGAATTCGCTCACCACCAGAGCCGCTATGGCACGCAACCACACCGGCTGATCCCCCAGCCACAAGTAGTACTCGACCGGGATGATTCGATGCATGATAGCCGCCACACCGCTGAGCGGCAGGATGAACAGCAGCTTGGGCGCAAGTCCGCTGAGGAAGTAGTAGATGATGTCGCTGCCGAAAGCCTTACGAAAAAGCCGTTGATGCCGCACAGGCCATAGCCGCTCGAGCGGCGTCAATAACGCTGCAACGAGTATTAGCCACACGCACAATCGCAGAAAATCGGTTGCCATTCTGAAGAGTTTCTACGATTGTACGTGCAAAATGCCAGCGTTGCTTACGCGCGTTTGCGGCGCAAGCGGTAGAGTACGGGAACGCCGATCAAACCGCCAATCAGCAACAACCCTCCTGTCATCGGCTCAGGCGTAGCCGATTTTCCGCCAGTCGTATCCTCGAGATCGATTCCATCAATGAGGAGAAAAGGCGGGACCGCCGGTGAGCCCTGCGCCAGGAAAGTAAGCGCTTGGCTGGTACTGGTCGCAGTGAACGTATCGCTGTAAGTCATCCAGCCACTAAACCCCTCGCTCGGTACGTTCACGGTCGGTGTCTTTACGGTGGTTCCCCCGAATGTGACTTGCCAGTCTTGCGTAGTAGCGCCCGTGTAGCCCGCAAGCTGAGTCGCCGCCCATAGGAACGAAAGCGTGTACTTGTCGTTGACCTTCAGCCCGCCGATTGTCTGCGTAACGGGCGCGGTCGCATAGGCGCCGTCATCGCCTAGCGCATAGGTGTACCCGTTTGGTAAACCTGCAAACCCGTTGGGTGATGGACCAGTGGGTCCGGCAGTCGGACCCTCAACGCCTGCCGCAAGTACAGGCGTACCCGGCCCCCAGATGTAGATGTTTGGAGGGCTGAACGCAGAAGGGAACCCTTGGCTGTCGGGGTGGGCATTCACCACGAACACGAACGGGTTTGCGGAGCCATCCACGGTCGGGCCAACGCTCCACCCGGTGGCGTAGCTCTTCAATGTGGAGGTTCCCGGCCCCAGTTCGCCAACTCCTCCGTTTTGTGAGAAGTTGCCGTTTGTGACCAAATTGCTCGCGCTCGTCGGCAAGATGGAAGCAAGCCCAAGAACGAGTACCGCAGATACACTTTTCCTGAAGTTGGAAATGTTGTGAGTCGCCCCACGCATTATATTTTTTGGTCCTTTTTCTATTTTGTTGTTTGGGTGCTTACGCCGCGGTCGAGGAGCACCTCGAAAAAGAGTAGCAGCAGAGGAATAGAAAGTCAGTACTTCGTTTCGCAATATCTAGCCCCAACGGAGTACTGCGGTACTAGTACGCGATTCGCTGCGCAACCGGCTGATTTGCTTGGAGCTTCTAAGGCACCACTACGCGCGCTAAGCCGGCATTGTTGGCCGAGTCGTACACACGCACAACCAGCAGATGCTCGCCCGGCCTTACATTCTCCAGCCGCAAGTGAAATCGTTCGTGCGGCGAGTCGGTGACTCCATCCTCCGACTCAACCGGTTGCCAGAGCCCCGCATCCATAGAGAATTCGCACAGCCTTAGCGGACTCGTCTTATCGGCCGCATCCACATCCATCTCGATCACGTTGCCGTGGCGCAGCGGCTTTCCCAACATCACTACGGGAGGCGTGTTGTCGATCAGCACCGGCGTGCTCACCATCTCGGTTTCGAGCGCAAACTCGAAAGCGTTGGATGGCGCGTCGGAAGCCATCACTTTGAAGAAGTAACGGCCATCCGCAAAAACATCCGGGTCCAGTAAAAGCGTGTTCTCAAACATGCGGCTGCGGATCAATTGCCACTCCTTTTCGTCCTCAGCGCGAAAGTAGATCGTGTACACGAGTTTGTCGCTGTCCGGATCGTCTGCCTGCCAGGAGATCTGGGTTTGTGTGGTCTGCAGCCGCGATACGGTTTGCGTGTTGGTGGTGGACGTACTGGTCGCCGGCGGCTCGCCCGTATCAGTCACTGTCACCGAGTAAGCTGCCGTCGAACTACTGGCGCTGGCTACGGATTTTGCCGGATTCGTCCCCACGACCGAACTGACCGTGAGGCTGTGAATGGCAGGCGGCGAGTTCTGCGATAAATAGGGCACCGAAACCGTGTTGATCTCCGATTGATTGCCCGCCGGCCATTCCGCACGCCACTGTATGAACCGCGCTGGCGGACTTTGGATCAGCGCCTGATCCGGATCAGTGATTGGCGCCGACCACGCGCTCCAGGTTGCATCCGGCCGTGTCGAATTGCCCGTACGCGTACGGAATACCAACCCCGATCCCGTTCCATGCCACTGCAGATGTCCCCAGCGCGCTACCGAAGTCGAATCGTGAATTTGAGACTCGTACGATCCCGGCCCGCTCGCCTCCGCTCCCAGTCCAACCACGCGGGCGGGGTTGCTCA
The DNA here is from genome assembly GCA_963758445.1 of Terriglobia bacterium. GTDB lineage: Bacteria > Acidobacteriota > Terriglobia > Bryobacterales > Bryobacteraceae > Bog-105. The sequence goes on along the minus strand of CAVWVR010000010.1, from coordinate 598,216 downwards.
AGCCCGCAAATAAGCCCGCCTTCGTCTGCAGCAGCCGTGTCGCCACTCCGTCCCCCGGCTCGGCGATCAACGTGGTCTTATGCATGCCCACTCCGGCGAGGCGATAGACACGCCCATGATCGTCGGTCGTGAAAAGCACGGCGCCGTTGTCGACGATCAGGTCGAAGACATTATCTTCCTTCGAGCTGCGCAATGTCTCGATGGCATGATTCGGTGCAATCCGGTAAATCGCCGATTTCTCCACGCCGCTGACTTCCGTAACGGCCGTGTTCGAAGTTGCCGCAGTGGAAGACGTCGAAGTCGAGGTCTTACCGGTATCGGGCGTGATCTTCATCCCGCTTTGTTCGGTCACCGTGATGACCGTCGGGGTTGTCGCAACCACCGGTTCGCCGGTGCCGGTTGTAGTGGTACCGGTTGTGGTGCGGGTGGAAACCGCGCCTCCCATGGCAGCGATGTACACCGTCCCGATGGAATCGACTGCAATCGCGCGTATCTCCGGCAGCGTCGAATCGTACAGAACCGTCCCGGTGTTTATGCCGCTGATGTCGTACACAATCCCATTGGGATCGGTTCCCGCGTATAGGTGACCATTGGGTCCTAGCGCGAGCGCCGTGACATTCGCCTGCCCGGTCTCATAGTAAATATCTGCCTTGCCGTTAGTAGCGATGCGATACACGCGCCCCTGTTCGCCCGTGGCTACATATAAAGTCCCGTCGGGAGCGGCTTGAATGGCCCATATATATTTCACTGGCGATTTCCAAACCAGATCTCCTTTGCCGTTCTGCAGACGATACAATCCACCGTTGGGCGAGCTCCCCGCATACACGGTTCCTTGCGCCGTCGTACCTACCGCGAACACCTGGGTCTGTTCAGCGGACCAAAGTGTCGTCAGCTTTCCATCCGCCGCGATATGGAACACCTTCCCCTGATTGCCAGTCGCAGCATAGACGCTTCCATCCGGTGCTGCCGCCAGGCTCCACAACGACGGCTGATCCAGACCTGCACTCCATTTCAACGAAGGCCCCGCGCGCAGCAATCCGTCGGCACTCAATGACAGCCCTTTGAGCCGGCCCTTCAGGAATTCGTCGAAGCCACTCACCTCCCATGCGGTGCTGGTAGCGGCGGCTGAAATTCGCGCCAGAATGCAGACCGCCAGAACACAGGAGAACGGCTTAACGCGGACGGACAATCGCAAGCCGCGCTACTCCTTCACTTCCACTTGAATGGTTTTTGCCCCGCTCACCACAAATCCATTCACCGGCAGCTTGATCTCTTCGAGTTGCGAACCTCGGGTGAGCGTCTGCGCCTGGCTGGTGGTTGCGGAGTTAGAAGGATCTGCCAGAATCAGCATCACCGACGGCGGCGGGTCGGAGACGTCGCCGCCGGGAAGCGGCCCTCCGATCGTGAAGGACGGCTCCTGGCGCCAGACGCGCACATAAGCGGCTTCGCTGCCGCGGAATTCGTTGATGACGCGAATCAGTTGTTCAGGCGAGTGCAGGGAAGATTGCGTCAAGCCCGCGAACTCCGGCGCATTCAGGCCGTTGGCATCGCTGACCGTCAGATTGAGCGGTCCCAGCGAGGCGCCGATCGGCACATGGTACGTGGCAGTCCGTTTCAATTCAATACCATTCTCACCTTCCAGCAGTGCGCTTATTTCCAGGTCCTCGCCCGGACGGACATCATGCTTCGATGCCCAGACCTGCGCGATGCGCACTTGCCGTTTCGTGTCGGCGGGCTGTAGTTCATAGGTCATCTGCTTGATATGTACATTGTTGAAGCCGGCGCCCAACACGAATGCCAAAGTCACCACCGCATCTTGCGAGACCTGCTGCACCAGCCCGCTGTCGCTCACAAAAATATCCTGGACAAGCAGGGGCGGCAAACCATTATCGAACTCCACTCTTCCGCGCAGCCTAAGGGTGCCCGCGCCCAGTGTTCGTTGGGTGGCATCGATGGCGGAGAAAATCGCGGTCTGCGCGATGAACGGCGTTAGCAAGCGATCGTTTACCACCTGAAAGTGATAATCGTGCCCAGTCGCGTTGGCAGCCTGGACAGATACGGTCATAGGAATCGTGTTCGCTTTCCGTCCGGCTAATCCGGCTACCGCCGTGGCTCGGTCGCTTAGGATTGTGCCTACCCATTCACGCGGCACCGACAGCTTGAAGGACGTGTTGAGGGTTGGCAGGATGGTAATCACATCCGAGCGCGCGAATGGCAACTCTACCGGGCCGCCATCCAGAAAGCGATGGCCGAAGGCATAGACCTTTTGACCGTCTATATAAGTGACCGTCCCGTCCGCGCTGATTGACCAGTCGCCGCTCAGTAATTGCACGCTGATCATCGAACCCGGTTCTATCCTGCCCGTGTATGCCTGAGATGTTGGGCTTCCCACTGACACTCCCTGTTGAGGTTCGAAACCGAATCTTCGAAATTCTGCGGCGAAAGCCTCAAGTGTTCGAGTGCTAAAGCCCGATAGAGCAAGTGGAGTGGAGATTTCCGTCAAATTGCCGAACCTCGATCCAATAACCGGACGCGTATCACCAGACTTCACTGGGAACGCCATATGACCGCCGGCAATCGGTACTACCGATCGGCTTGTGTCGGGAAGCGTGAAGGTCGCGTCCGCAATCATCTGCTCAATCGGTTGAATACCCGCGATCGGTTCTTTCGAGAACGGAAATCCGAGTGCGACCGCGCCGAGCAGCCGCCCATCAATGTAAACGGGACTGCCGCTCATCCCCTGCACGACGCCAGTCTGTTCGAGCGGGCCGCCGCTCAAACGAGCCAGGATGATGCTCTGTTTCGGAGTGAGATTCTCGAGTACTCCGAGGATTTCGACCTGAAAGTCTTCGATGCGATTGTCATGGAAGACAGTGCGGCCCACGCCGCGCATTCCTGCCTTCACATCCTGGAGCCGGAAGAAGTTCTGTGACCATGCCGGGAGGCTCGTCAAGAGCGACAAGGCGAGGCACACAGAAGACTGCTTGAATCTCATTCGCTTCCTAGCTGCGCCGGATCCGCCCGACTGAGGGGAACCGGTTTCTTTCATGGTACGGGGCGGGATGGCGGAGCGTTACGAAAGTGTCAAAAAAGTCCGGGACTGGCAGCACTTTTCTTGCTAGGGTAGGCACCAGGACTGGAGAGTTTCGTTGAACTTACTGGATCGGGCTAAGTCGTTTATTGCCCAAAGAACGTCGCGTCTGGCAATGGTTGCGGCTCTTCTCTCGGCGGTTACCATTGGTTCGGCCGCGACAGTGCAGGCTAGCTTCGGGGCGGGCTCCTGTAGCCTGACTCAGCTGAACGGCAACTGTAGCGTCACTCATGAAAGCGCGACCGGGGGTAATCCGGCGACTAACTGGATTAGCGTGTCCGCCACATTGACTCCTCAGATTTCCGGCGGATCCTTGTTTGCTAGCGGTAGTGCAACTGGCACCCTGTCCTCAAATATTCCCGTTGCTTACGATTTCACATTCTCTCCCGGCACTTACGACAGCGGTTGGATTCTCATGATCGGGCTGAACAGCGATTCGTTTGTTTACACAAACTATGGATCCTCGTCGGGCGGACAAACGGTTTCCGGCAGCGGCGTGATCGACATATCCGCGCCCACACGAATTAGGGACTATGAATTTGAACTCACCGTGGGCTGCCTTGCTGCTTGCACAATTAACATCCCGGCGAACAGCTCGCTCGACCTCAATCCCATAGCTCCATCCGTCCCCGAACCAGCGACTCTTGTTCTGATTCCCGGAGCGGGCGCTCTACTGCTCCTCCGAGCCCGTCGACGGAACGCGAAGCAGGGCTAAGTAATTCTCCCCGGAGCGGTCTTCACTCCGTCCGCAGCGCTTCCATCGGATCAATGCGCGCTGCCCGTGAGGCCGGCAGATAACTCGCAATTGCTGCAATCGCCGCGAGTATCAGCGTGACCGACGCAAAGGTGATCACATCGAACGAGCTCACCCCGAAGATGATGCTTTGCATAAAACGCGTCAGCGCAAACGCGCCGGCCAAGCCCGCAACAATCCCCGTCACCGTCATCCAGGCGCCCTGACCAAGCACCAATCCGATGACTGACTTCGGTTCAGCGCCCAAAGCCACGCGCACGCCGATCTCTTTGGTCCGTAACGTGACTGAATATGCCAGTACGCTGTACAATCCGACGCCGGCAAGTATGAGAGCGATGACTCCAAAGCTCAGCAAGATAGTCATCAGGAAACGGCGCGGAGCCACCCATTCGTGCAGAATGTTTTCCATGCTGTCAACTTCCGATACCGGCTGGTCCTTATCCACCGCCCAAATCTGATGTTTCACCGCATTCGCCAACGCCAACGGATCAGCCGTTGTCCGCACCACCAGCGACATTTTTTGCATGTGGTGTCCGGGCAAATAGATTTGCAAGTGAGGGGCCGTGTCGGGTCCGAACTGATGCTCGTCGCTGACCACCCCAACCACGGTATAGTTGATTTCCTTGCCCGTCTCATTTGCAAAAATCACAACTTTCCCAAGTGGGTTTTGCTTCTGCCAGTTCGTGCGAGCAAACGTCTCATTCACCAGCGCAATATTCGGTTGCGCCGTAAACACATCGCCGCGCGTGATGTTGCGGCCCGCCACCAGGCGCATGCCCACCGCATTCACATGCTCATCGGTCACGCGTGAGTAGTCCGTTACTTTCGGCTTGGTCGGATTTTCAGGATCTCCCGGCAACCGATAGCTCTGCTCGCTGATGGTCCGCATCGGCAGTGCCGTCGCCAGACTCGCCGCGCGCACGCCGGGCAATTGCCGCACTCGTTCCAGAAGCTGATCGTCGAACGCGGCAATCTGTTCCGGGTTCTTATAGCGCCAACCGGGGAGCGAAATGTTCATGGCCAGCACATGATCGGGCCGGAAGCCCATGTCCAATCGCATCAAGGCCGCCAGGCTTCGAATCGTCAGCCCTGCGCCCGCCAGAAGGATTAGCGATAGCGAAACTTCCAGCACCACCAGTACACTCCGGAAGCGGCTTGCGGAACTCACCACCGACCGCGACTGCCGGCCCAAAGATTCGGCAATACTTCGCCCCGCCAGATGCACCGCTGGCGCGAGTCCGAACAGGATCCCGGCAATCAATGTCACGCCCGCCGTAAATGCCAGAACTAAAGGATCAATCGTCAGTTCATGAAATCCGTGTACCTCTCTGGGCGCCAGGTAACTCACCAACCGCAAACCCCAGAACGCCAGCAGCAAGCCCGCTACTCCGCCGCATACGCTCAGCAAAACGCTTTCGCTCAACATCTGCCGGGTGACGCGCCAACGGCTCGCGCCTAAAGCAAACCGCACGGCTACCTCTTTTTCGCGGGCCACGGCTTTGGTCAGCAGCAGATTTGCAATGTTGGCGCAAGCAATCAGTAGAACGAACCCCACCGCTACCTGCAGCACATACAAACTGCGCCGCAGATCCGGATCGACGTCCTCCGACACGGTTGGAAAGACGTTGATACCGAACCCTTGACTCCAATCCGAATAGGGCTGCTGCGGACGCCTGGCGATGACGTTCATCTCCGCGCGCGCCTGCGCTATGGTTGCGCCCGGCTTCAGCCGCCCCATGACCGTCAGCCCCATCGACCGTTCTTCATCGGCGCTCGCATGCAGGTTCAGCGGAACCCACAGTTTGGGCCTGCTCTCATCCAAGCCTTGCGATTGCGCAGGTAGTTCAAAGCCAGCGGGCATCACGCCCACAATCTGGTATTCATCGCCGCCGGCGCGCAGGATTCTGCCAATAATGTTCGGATCGCTGGAGAATCGGCTGCGCCATAGGTCGTCGCTGATGATGGTCACGTGCCCGCGGCCCGGCTGGGTGTCGTCCAGAGTGAAGTTCCGGCCAATGCGAGGAGCGATTCCCAGCAGCGGAAGGAAACTCGGTGTAACCGCGACGCCATCTACCTTTTCCGGTTCGCGGCCGGCATTTGCGCCCGAAGACGTGACGTCGAAAGATACGTCATCGTAGGCTGCCATATTGACGAACGAATGCGTCTGCTGCTTCCACGCCAGATAGTTCTTCAGACGCACGGGCAGTCTCTCCGCGATGAACGCGAGAAGCGCGGGATTTCGCTCGTAAATGGAGACCAGCCGCCCCGGGTCTTTGATCCAGCGAAAAGGCGCGGAGTTCAACACAACCGCGTTGACGGTGCTGAAAATGGTCACGTTCGCGCCGATTCCAAGCGCCAACGCAAATACGGCAGCCAAGGTGAACCCGGCACTTTTTCTGAGTTGCCGCAACGCGTACGTCAGGTCTTGCACCAGAGTTTCCATCGAAAGCCCCTTTCTGTCATATCACCTGAGACGATCCCCTTCGGCCTCACACTCCAATGACGTATGCCCCGAATCCCGCCACTACAAACGGGATTCGAAGTAAGCCGAATGCGGAACACTGTGTTCTACTGGAAATGACCCCAGCGTTTACATGGTTAGTGCGCCTGTAGCCCCGGCCAACCAGGCCCCGCCCCCGTCCGCGAGAGTGGAGTGGCAGCCCATTGTATGGTTCGGCGCGCTCTTAATCCTTTGCTACGCAACCATTCTGTATCGGATGGGCGTGCAATGGGCTACCGACGAGAACATGGGGCACGGCTTCTTCGTCCCCATCGTGGCCGGCTTTATCGTCTGGCAGCGGCGTAGCACTCTCGCAGCATTGCCCTTGCGCAGCAATCCCTGGGGCTTGGTGCTGGTAGTCTGGGCTGCGCTTCAGGCGCTCGTCGCCACGCTCGGCGTGGAGTTATTCACGGCCCGCGTCGCGTTCATCATTGCTCTCGTCGGGGTAATCCTTTATATAGGTGGGACGGCCTGGATACGCGCGCTGGCATTTCCGCTTTTACTGTTAATCTTCATGATCCCGATCCCCGCCATCATCTATGCGGCGCTAACTCTCCGGCTGCAGATTCTGGCGAGCGAGTTGGGAGAGATCCTGATTGGCTGGATGGGCATTCCCGTCCTGCGCGAGGGGAACACGCTGCGTCTCCCTAGTCAGACTTTGGATATCGCGGAAGCGTGCAGCGGCATCCGCTCGTTGCTGTCGCTGGCTTTTCTTTCGCTCGTCTATGCCTATTTCATGGATAAGCGGGTTTGGATGCGCTGGGCTCTCCTGGTTGCGACGATTCCCATTGCTATCGGGGCCAACGGAATACGCGTTGCGCTCACCGGACTGCTCTCGGAAGTCAACACCCAGCTGGCTCAGGGCATATTCCACGAAACAGAAGGCTACATTGTTTTTGTCGTAGCTTTGGTCGCATTGATCTTCACCCACCGGGGTCTAAGTTTTGCTGCTAAGCGGATCGGTAATCGCCAACATGCGTAATTTTTGGAAGCTTCGAAGCGTTCGTATCTTGAGCATCGTTTTGCTCGCTCAAGCGGGACTTTTCTACGGCTTCTCGCGCCATGAAAATGTGCCCTCGCGCCGCCCGCTCAGTCTCTTTTCCCTGGGAGATTCTTCCAACTGGGCACTTATACGCGAGAGCCAATTAGACGCCGAGACTCTGGAGGTCCTGAAAGCGGACGACATTCTCTCGCGCATATACCAGAACCGGCAGAATGGCGCGGTCGCCACCTTATTTGTTGCCTACTTCGACACGCAGCGCACCGGCAAAGCGCCGCACTCGCCCAAGAATTGTCTTCCCGGCTCGGGATGGACTCCATCGCAATCCGGGGCTGTGGATATTGCCATTCCGGGCATGTCCGCTCCCATCCATGTCAATCGTTACGTGGTAGCGCAGGGTCAAAATCAAAGCGTGGTGCTGTATTGGTACCAAGCGCACAACCGGGTGATCGCCAGCGAATACTCCGCTAAGATCTATACCGTCGCCGATTCGATTCGCTACAACCGTAGCGATACCGCCCTGGTCCGCGTGGTGGTTAATGTCGATGACGGGAATACCCAGAAGGCCATCGACACGGCGGAATCCTTCGTTCAGTCGTTCTTCACGCCACTGAAGAATTGGCTTCCGGCTTAGTGGATATCGAAGCGATTTAGATACAGTTTTTGGACGGAGTTTGCGTTCGAGCGGGGCCGAGCGGCGGAAGTCAGTGGGTTTTAGGCGGCCATTTTGCCGCTTTGGGGTGGGCCAAAGCCGTCGAATTGCTTGAGTAAGTTGATTTGGTCACGTTCGAGCTTCACTTCGGCGATGGCGTGGCGCACTTTGAACATCTGGTCACTCTGATCTTGGCGCTTTTCGCGATACTGTTGTTGGGCTTCCGCGCGTTTTTGCGATTCGAAGCCACGGCGCTCCCAAGCCCTGTCTTTTCTACGCTTTGCAAGCTCGGCGGCGGCGCGTTGATAGGCGCGGTCGTTGGCAGCCTGGTAGCGAAGGTACAGGTTTAGGTCCTTGAGGACGGCAATTGTCTGTTTGTCGTTGGCTCTTTGGTCGCCCGTGAAGGGGCGGTGCTGGAAACAGGCGTCTTGAAAACGCACGGAGCGTTCCGACATCCAGGTGTGTCTGCACATCTTGGCCACCAACTCCCGTTCCACGTCGTCGACGGGCTGCTCGGAAGTGAGGAAGCGTTCGAATAAGTTGTTGTAGTCTTCCTGATTTTCGGATTCCAGGACGTTGAATTTGCCACACAAGCCGTGGATAATTCGATTCTGGGCGGAGCGCGCGAGGCCTGCCGTTGATGTGGGTCCCGAGCTTTTCTGCGCGTTGGCGCGATTGGCTGCGAGCTTGCGTTTGGAGATGGACATTGATGTTACCCCTCGCGTGCATTGTGGAATGCGGGCGTGCGGGTTTTGGGCAGTGAGGCTAGGTAGGTGATTCAAATGATTGAAGATAGGAATCTCGGTTGCGCTGTGATTGTATGAGAGCGCTGGCGTAATCCTTGAGCTGACCGGGATGCAGTCAGCGTTGTGATTGGTTCATGGCGGTTGCCGCAACACCCCAGACTGCGCTCAGTGACCTTCGCTGGCTCGGTTTCGAGTTCCTCTGCAGTCGGAAAGTGCTTCCGCTCCAGGGACATATGTCCGCGGGGTTTTCGAAGGAATCAGTACCAGTTGCTTATGCTCTGCCCAGCCGCTCAGTGAGGAACAAGGCCCATGGCGAATCGTCATGCCGCAAGACAAAAAGCCGGCACGTTCGCTTCGCATGTTGCAGCAGATCGAAGTTGTCCAGCTCAGGCCATAGACTGGAACTAGATGCTTGCTGCCGGTATAGACCTGACGCAGCCCGATCTGCTGTCGCGCATCGGCAATACGCCTCTGCTCGAAATTCGATCTGCCCGGCGCGGCGATGTCTACGTCTTCGCCAAGGCCGAATTTCTTAATCCTGGCGGCTCGGTGAAGGATCGGCCCGGTTTGAACATGGTGCTGCGCGGCGAAGAATCCGGCCAGCTCACCAAATCCAAGACATTGCTGGATTCCACCAGCGGCAATACCGGCATCGCGTACGCGATGGTTTGCGCAGCCAAAGGCTATCGCGTCAAGCTTTGTATTCCGGGGAATGCCTCTCCGGAACGCATCCAAATTCTTAAGGCCTTCGGAGCGGAACTCGTGCTGACGAATGCCAGCGAAGGCTCAGACGGAGCTCTTCGCGTCTGCCAGCGCATGTACGCTGAAGATCCCGGCCGCTATTTCTATCCCGATCAATACAGCAACCCCGCGAATTGGCAGGCGCATTTCGAAACCACGGCACCGGAAATTATAGAGCAAACGTCCGGGCGAATCACGCATTTCGTTGCCGCCATCGGCACCGCCGGTACATTCGTCGGCGTGAGCCGCCGCCTTCGCCGCGATCTGCCGCAGGTGCAGTGCATCAGCGTGCAGCCCGCGTCTCCCTTGCACGGACTGGAAGGAACCAGGCATTTGCCGACGGCAATTGTCCCGCGCATTTATGACCCGACTCTCGCCGACGACAATCTCTGGATTGAAACTGAGGACGCATATGCCACGGCCCGTCAGCTCGCCCGGCAGGAAGGTTTATTGGTCGGTGTCTCGGCCGCTGCCAACGTTTTAGCTGCGACCCGTCTGGCCGAACGACTGTCTAACAAGGGTGAGGAAGGCGTGCTGGTGACAATCCTCTGCGACGGCGGACAGAAGTACCTCAGCGAATCTTTTTGGAATGATTGAAATTGATACGACGCCGTGGCAGGCTATGTTGCTGCACGCCGAAAGAAGCTATCCCGACGAGTGTTGCGGGGCGATGTTGGGACACATCCGTGGAGAGAATAAACACGTGGCCGTGGCCGTCCCGCTCGAAAACGCCTTCGCGGGCGAGCGCGCTGCGCGCTACGAACTGCGTCCTGAAGATTTGCTGGAGGCGGATGGTGCGGCGCGCGCTCAAGGACTTGATCTCATCGGTATCTTCCACTCGCATCCCGATGCCGACGCCTACTTTTCAGAAACTGATCTAAAGCATTCCTGCCCTTGGTATTCGTTCGTCGTGCTCTCCGTCTATAACGGCAAATTCGATCACGCGAAGAGCTTCCTTCCCGACGCGGATCAGACCAGGGCGGATGAAGAGGAATTGATATGGCCAAAATCGTAATACCCACCGCGCTGCGGCAGTTCACTGACCAGAATGATTCGATCGAAGTCACCGGCGGAACTGTCGGGGAAGCGCTAGATCAGCTCACCGCGCAGTATCCGAACATCAAAAAGAATCTCTACAACGACCAGGGCAAGCTGCGCAGCTTTGTCAATGTGTACGTCAACGACGAAGACATCCGCTACCTGGACAAGGATGAGACGCAGCTGGAAGGAACAGAGATCATCTCCATCGTTCCCAGCATCGCCGGCGGCGCTAGCGGAGTTGCCGAACCAATTGCCGAACCAGCCACCGCGTCGCTGACGAATGAAGAAATCTCACGCTACAGCCGGCACCTGATTCTGCCCGAAGTCGGCATGGAGGGCCAGCTCAAGCTGAAGCGGGGCAAAGTGCTTCTGATCGGCGCGGGCGGTTTAGGCGCGCCGCTTGGACTGTACCTCGCTGCTGCAGGCATTGGCCGCATCGGGCTAGTCGATTTCGATGTCGTGGATGCCTCCAATCTGCAGCGCCAGGTGATTCACGGTACGCCTGACATTGGCCGGAAAAAGATCGATTCCGCCGCAGACCGCATGCGCGAGATCAACCCGAATCTGCAGATCGACAAGTTCGATACCGGGCTCACGAGTGAGAACGCCTTCGCGATTCTCAAGGACTACGACATCGTGGTGGATGGCACCGACAACTTCCCCACCCGCTATCTGGTGAATGACGCTTGCGTGCTGCTCAAGAAGCCCAACGTGTACGGCTCCATCTTTCGCTTCGAAGGACAGGCGACGGTATTCGCCTATGAAGATGGCCCGTGCTATCGCTGCCTCTACCCCGAACCACCGCCTCCCGGTCTTGTCCCGAGTTGCGCCGAAGGTGGCGTTCTCGGCATTCTTCCCGGTTTGATTGGCGTCATTCAAGCGACCGAAGCGGTCAAGATTCTGCTTGGTATTGGCGAGACGTTGAAGAATCGTCTCTTGCTTTATGACGCGCTTAACATGAAGTTCCGCGAACTGCGTCTGCGCAAAGATCCGGATTGCCCGGTTTGCGGCACGCATCCCACTGTCACAAAACTGATTGACTATCAAGAGTTCTGCGGGTTAAGATCAGCGCCTGTGCAGACCCAAACAGATCCGACTCAGATTGACGCGGTTGAACTGAAGCAGAAACTCGACCGCGGCGATCACTTCACGCTTATCGATGTGCGCGAACCGCACGAATATCAGATTGCCCGCATTCCCGGCGCAACCTTGATTCCGCTCGGCGATCTGCCGAAACAATTAGGCCAGCTCGATCCCGATGCGGAGTATGTGATGCATTGCAAGAGCGGGGGCCGCAGTCAGAAAGCCGTTGATTTGCTCAAGCAGGGCGGCTTCAAGAACGTTCGCAACATGAGCGGCGGGATCACGGCATGGAGCGACAAAGTGGATCCCACGGTGCCGAAATACTAAGCCAAGTGGTTGAGCGGTCCGTTGCCTTTCCCGAGGCCCGGCGCTGTTTCAATCGCGCGCTGAACGAATTCTTTGGCTTTCGCAATTGCGTCTTCTAAGCTTTGCCCTAGCGCCAGTCCCGCGGTAATCGCGGCTGAATACGTACAGCCACTTCCATGCGTGTGCGGCGTATTTACTCGCACGCCCGGAAACCGAGTCACGCCCCTGTTTGTGCAGAGGACGTCAGTCGGCGCGCCGGCGATATGTCCCGCCTTCACGAGCACTGCGCGACATCCCAAGTCCAGCAGCCGTCGTCCCGCGTCAATCATGTCTGACTCATTCTGGATATACGTGTAGCTGAGCGCTTCTGCTTCGGCGATATTCGGCGTTACTAATGTTGCGCGCGGTATCAATTCATTCTTGAGAGCGTCTTCCGCTTCCGCTGAGAGCAAGCGTGCTCCGTGCTTGCTGACCATCACTGGATCGACAACCAAGGGAAAGTTGAACGACGACGCCACAGCCGCAACCGCTCGCACTACAAACTCATTTCCCAACGCTCCTGTTTTGGCTGCTGCCGGAGGAATGTCCGACACCACGGCTTCAATCTGCTGAATCACCAGATCCGGGTCAAGCACCTCAATGCGCGAAACGTGGGTGGTGTTCTGGACGGTGATGAGCGTCAGCGCCGTTTCCCCATAAACTCCGAAGCGATGAAAGGTTTTCAAATCGGCTTGAATGCCGGCTCCGCCACTCGGGTCGGAGCCGGCGATGGTGAGCGCTACGGCCGTCATGCTCCAACGGTAGCGCGACCACATAGGCGCTAAGATAAGGCCGCACCGAGGCGGACGGGCTTTTCGAGGTTGCAAATGTGTGAAGTTTAGCCGCTAAAACAAACGAGGAGCAATCGGTAAAGGCTTTGCCGTTACACGCGATCTACGTGAATGGTCCACAACTCCGACTAGCGCCTTTCTGCGACCAGGTCGAAAATGCGAGCGTTGAAAAAAGGGTGAGTTTTAGCGCAGTCCCGAAAAGGTTAAGTTTCGGGACACACGCCCGGCACCCGAAGCCGACTGGCGAATGAATTGACCACAACTGCACATGTTTGTATGGTCAAATGCTTAGATGCTTGTCAGTGTGAACGTTTGAATGGCTATGCAGATCAACAATCGTCATCAAAGTTCGGCAGAGAGGCTAAACATAACATGACAGCGCACCGTAAGCTCGCCGAAGATAAACAACAACAAAACAGTCGCGAAAAAAGCTGGTTGGTTTGCCACTAGCACGTAAGGAACTCAAGAACACCGGGTGCGCAAAGCGGGGAAACGGAGCAATCCGGCCTTTCGCCCGACTACAACTTTCGTACGCAAAGAGACGCAGCGCAAAGCGACTAGATTGCTGGAGGACCGAGACACTGGCAAAGATTTGTCGGACCTGATCGAAGAACTACTTTCCGAATGGCTTCATAAGCACTCGCAACCATAGACGATTAAATGTCAACTCGATCACAACTGAAGCCGATCATTCCCGTAGAGCCTCCTTCTCATTGGTCGGGTAGGTGTCTCGCCGGCCATACGTGGGATGTCCATCAAGGAGATGCATTGAAGGTTCTCCAAAAATTGCCGGCAGCTCACTACCATTGCGTTGTCACATCCCCGCCCTACTACTGGCTCCGCGATTACGGCATGCAGGGACAAATCGGCCATGAAGAATCCGTGTCTAAATATGTCGATGCGATTGCCGCAGTGATGGATGAAGTTTACCGTGTGTTGCGAAAAGACGGCCTTCTTTTTCTTAACATCGGAGATACCTACTATTCCGGTAAAGGGAAATCGCACGGTATTGACCCGAAGAGTGCTAAACGGCGCTTCGGACTCCGTGCTGTTGATAAGAGTGGTGGATTAGGCATCGGCCTCCGTCCGAAATCTATAATCGGCATTCCGTGGCGCGTAGCTCTTGAAATGTGTCAAAGAAAGTGGGCTCTGCGCAGCGCTGTTATCTGGCACAGAAAGCATGCCTTAACGGAATCTGTGAAAGACCGTCCACGCAGAAGCTATGAGAACATCTTCATGTTTTCAAAGAACCGCAATTATTTTTTCAACAGAGCTGCTCTTCGCGACGTTGTTGTTGAAGAAGATGTATGGTCGATTTCGGCTCGACCCAAGGCGACAAACGGCATAGACACCGCTCCATACCCCGACGAGCTGGTAGAGCGCTGCTTGGCCCTTGGCTGTCCTGAAAAAGGTCATGTGTTAGATCCGTTTGCGGGAAGCGGTACAACAGTGCGCGTTGCGCTTTCAACCGGTCGGTCTGCAACGGGCATCGATCTTAATAGCGATTTCTGCCAATACATGCATGACAGCTTAAGGAGCCTACTCTGATGTATTTTCGGCAGGAGATCGTCCTTGAAGCATTGAAGCACTTGGATCAAGTCCATCCATTTTTTGGCATTGGTTTTTTGGTTTGTAAACGAAACAAGCTGCCGGTCGGAAAAATGGTTTCCTTCCGGTTCGGTCATGAAGAAGAGGCGTTTCTTCGTGAATACTACCGGCCAAACCTGGGTTCAAAATTCTTTTTTCAGCCTTTTCGCACATCTAATAGCGCGGCTCGATGGTTACAACCAAAATATCCGAATGCAGGATCGCAGAGCATCCGTACGCGAGGTGATATAGCCGCTGCATTTCTTCATGAGAAGGCGACAGACCAATGGGGATGGACCTCCTCTTATGTCAGCGTACTCGGTAAAAAGTTACAACGCGACCGCACGGGACGCGTGCCGGCATTCTGGCTTGCCGTGTGGTTGTTTCGGAATTTCAATTGGCCTAGCAACGCCACGGCTCGCAGCGTGGTTTCGCATCTTTCTAAGCAGTTCTCTCTCACGTCCGATGAGTTGGACAATCTGTTTGATGTAACTGCACCCACTCTTTCCGGGGCACTTTTAACGAATGACCGTTTTGATGATTCGGTACTGCTGCGACATGTCGATCCCGCGCCGGATGCGGCCCCAGAGGAGGGTGGCACTCTACGGACGTTATCTCTTCGAGAGGTAGGGCCTGCAAAGCTCTTGCAGTTTGACCCAGCCGAGCGCCTGTCGATCATGACTGGCGATAACGGACTAGGGAAGACATTCCTCTTGGAATGCGCATGGTGGAGCCTTACCGGTACTTGGGCAGAGCGTCCGGCGCTTCCCAACATGCAAAATGGCGGCGCTAAATCGCCAAGCATCACATTTGCGATTGCTGGAATTGGCAAGCAAACGCCAGAAGCACGCACCATTCAGTACGATTGGAACCACCAAATGTGGCCGGAGCCAAAGGACCGGCCGACTTTACCTGGCTTGATCGTGTACGCGCGTGTCGATGGTTCTTTTGCTGTCTGGGATCCGGTGCGCCATGCCACCGATCCGGGCAGCCAAAAGACGGCGAATACGCTCTTGTTCAAAAGAGACGATGTGCTCAATGGAAATGGCAAAATCGAAGGGCTGATTCGGGATTGGGTTCGTTGGCAGAACCAGAAAGACCAAACCCCGTTCAAGATGTTTTGCAGCGTGTTGGAAAGGCTATCTCCTCCCGACATGGCCCCGTTAAAACCGGGTGAGCCGATCAGACTTGCAAATGATGTGCGAGACATTCCAACACTGGTGCATGATTACGCGACTGTCCCGTTCGTCAATGAATCTGCGGGTGTGAAGCGCGTCGTTACATTCGCTTATCTTCTTGTCTGGGCATGGAATGAGCATCGTGTGTCATCTTCCCTCGCAAGAAAAGCGCCACAAACGAAGATGGTGATTTTGGTTGATGAGGTCGAAGCTCACCTGCATCCGAAATGGCAGCGGGTAGTCCTGCCGGCGCTGCTTGACGTTACAGGACTACTTAGCGAAGAAATGGAACCTCAAATGATTGTGGCGACACATTCGCCCCTAATTCTTGCGTCAATGGAGACCGTGTTTTCAGAAGAACATGACAAGCTTTTCCATTTGTCCTTGCACGATCAGGCGCGAGTGGAATTGAATGAAGTGCCGTTTGTAAAGCAAGGAAGCATCGACGCGTGGCTTACATCAGAAATCTTCGAGTTGAAACAGGCGCGGTCGCGCGAAGGGGAAACTGCTCTGGAAGAGGCAAAGCATCTATTGGCGATTTCTTCTACAGACACCTCCGAAATACACAAGGCACATGAAGAATTAAAGCAAGTATTGCCCTCTGAGGATCCGTTCTGGCCGCGATGGTTGCACTTTGTCGAAATGAAAGGCGTTCTTCTGTGATTCCAGTCACTCCTCAGCCGGAGCCTTCAAGTTTTGATGCAGTTGTGCGGAGACGAGGACAGAATTTTCTCCGACATAACGCTCATCCATCAGCGAAACAGTTCAAAAAGAAAAGCTTTTGGAAAGATGCGTTGCCTGAGCTTAAGCGCGCCTATAACGGCGTGTGCGCCTATTCGGCAGTTTGGGTGCCGACCAGTTGCAGCGTGGATCATTTCAAACCGAAAGTGATGCATCCTCATCTAGCGTATGAGTGGTCTAACTATCGATTGGCAGACGCAAAAATCAACAGTAACAAGGGCAACGGCAGCGTTCTCGACCCTTTTCGCGTCCAGCTTGGCTGGTTTATTTTAGACACAGCCGCTCTGTGGATCAGGCCCGAACCGACCCTGCCCGCAAATGTGTTTACTGAAGTAAAAACGACAATATCCACCCTGAGGCTAAACGACGATGATTGGGTAAACCAGAGGTTTGAAATCTTCACCGATTACCTAAACAAAAAAGTAGAGCTTGATTTTCTTCAGCGGCGTTATCCGTTTATGGCGAGTGAAATAGTACGTCAGAATGTTCAACCTAAATAGCACCACCCGCGCGGGTTCTTCGGCGCGTCTCTTAAAGGGTCCATTTTGGGAACAACGCGCCACTAGGCCAAAGGCGCTATGTAATCAGTCCTCGATGTGTGCGGACAAAGAGCGCATGATAAGTTTGCCATCCCGCACAATCAAATACGGAGAACCCATTTCTGCTGCTTTCGCGAGAGTAGCAGTGAACTCGTCTGGCGCATCGCTCGGAGGTTCCTCCTTTCCGCAGGTCCCAAGTGCGACGGCTAAGCAAAACCATGGGAGGCTTGAGTCCGGGTACTTTTCCACCATGCCTCGGAAGAAAGAGATTGGAGACTGAGAGCTTGCTTCAGCCGCCGCTAGAATATAGTTTTCAACTGTTGCACCCCAAGGTGCATCAAACGACGGGAAAAGCCACATCGAAGACCTCTTTGTGAGAGTGGCTTCAATTTTCTTTAAAGTCGCCTCTTGTTCCTCTGGTGTCATCGGTGCTCCAATTCGGACGGTCCATAATTGTACACTAAAGACAACCCTGTATGTCTGCCGTGTCTACGCTGTCTCAAAACCGGTAAGTTTCGGGACAAGGCTGTGAACTCCTTCAGTCGAGGTGTTCAGCGTCTCGAAAGCCAGTCCCGAAACCGCTTGGAGGCATAGTCGGCTATGTTGAGAGTTGCCGTCCAGAATGGCCCCTGGGAGATTGGTCCGCCCTCGTCGTTAGCGTTGATCGGGAGTGCCTCGGCGAGGACAGTTGGGGACACGCGGCAAAGTAGATGCCGAGGCACTTTCGATAACGAGACTTGAAGGAAGCGGCTAGCGGGGCCTACGGTTTAGCTATGGAGCTAGTTGGCTGTTTTGGCGCTTTCGCACCGGTTAGTGGAGCAATGCAGAACCAAAACAGCATCGGAAGCTTGGTATCTTTTGTGAGTCCCCGGCCGAAGGCCGGCCGCCGCGCCAGCGGCTTCGTTCCAGTTGCGAAGGATTTAGTGATCGAGGTTTCGGAGGTACAGGACCAAGTGCGCCTGGACCCGGAGCCAAAAAGAGGGCATCCGGGGTCTTAATCTTCGCGCTTATAGTA
This sequence comes from Terriglobia bacterium, assembly GCA_963758445.1. Lineage (GTDB taxonomy): Bacteria > Acidobacteriota > Terriglobia > Bryobacterales > Bryobacteraceae > Bog-105. Next base: position 580,412 of record CAVWVR010000010.1, on the reverse strand, counting down.
ACGCGACCCTTTTTATGGAAACGTCTGCGTGGTCGAGGTCTGGCCTGCCGAATTGCCAAGCGTGACCGCGACCGACCCTACCTGGGTAGCGGGGCCACTGACAACGAAGGTCGCCTGTAATCCGAAAGCGCCGCCGACGGTGCTTTGGGTGAAGAACCAGGTGTGGAACTGGCTGGAAGCATTGACCGAGACCGCGGTCGGCGTCAGCACCTGGCCGGTTGTCCCGTAGAAGATAAACGAAAGCGCGCCCGCGCTGTAGGTGTTGTCATATCCATCCAGCGTCACGGTTAGATTGACGCCTTGCGAAACAGCAGTTCCGGACGTAATCTGCACCTGTGCCGGGGCGATGGTAAATGTTTTTGTCACTGCCGCCTGATTCGGAAACTGCACCGTGAAAGTGATGGTCCCGGCCGTTGTTCCCGTTTGAAAGGTCAATGCGGACTGGCCGTTGTAGGCTGCCGACTGAGCGCCGCTTGCCACCGTTACTTGCAATTGCCGCCCGCTTGTCGCGAGGAATTCAATTGCAGGATCGTCCGTGATGTTGGCCACCGAGGGCGCGAACTGCATCTTTAATGTTCCGATCTCCGCAGTGGGAGTCGCTCCCGAGAGTTGCACCGTCACATGCGCCTGCTGTTGACTCAACAGCGGGCTTTGATCCACTGTGATGCTGGCTGTTGGCAGCGAAGACGTGATGCTTTGTGCGGTCAGGTTGAAGGATCTGCTTCCGATCAGGAGCGTTCCCGTATAAGTGCCCGTCGTCGCACCGGAAAAAGTCACGCTGAAGGTGGTCGATGCACCGGGGCTAATACTCAAGGGCGCGGGATTCGTTCCCGACATAGCGAAGCCGGTTCCTGCAACTGATATGGAAGGCACTGAAACGGCACCGATTGTGGTTGCTGGATTCGTCACGGTAAAGAGCAGAACCGCGTTCGTGCCGCTGCCGGATATCGTTGTTCCGAAGTTGATGGGACTGCCAGCTTGTGCGGCCAAGTTTACGCCGGTCGAGTCTGTATATGTAATCACGAGCGAGCTGATGTCTCCGATAACACTCGCGACGCCTGCGCCCTGCAGGATGAACAATTCTCCAGCTACCATCAGGTCGGCTTGTTAGTGGTCGTATTTCCGGGGGCGAACGTGATCGTAAACGTCCCTGAAGATCCAGCGGCGATGGACGCCGGCAGCGTACCCAGCGAAAAGCCGCTGCTCGGATTGTTCGTCGCAGTGTTCAGAGCGACGATCTGCTGCGGGTTGATACTGGTGGTCCCGGCATTCACGAGCGTGAACGTGACCGCCAGCGACGACGTTGTACGTATGCTCCCGAAATTGAGCGCAGTCGTTTCATCCGGCTGAAGAATGCTTCCATCGCAGCGGACGACTGTTGACACGCTGGTGCAACTCAATCCTAGTTGGGTTGCTGTGCCATTTCCTGCGAGCGTCGCCATATTCACGGGAACCGTTCCTCCAGTGCCGATCTGCGCGCTGGCACTGATGGCGCCAGTAGTCAGGGGAACGAAATAGATATGAAAGAACTGTCCCTCGTTGGGAGCCAATGACAACCCAAACGGGAGATCGCTGGTGAAGTTATTGTTCTGCTGTGTCCCGCTGACGAAGCCAATGGAGTTGATCGCGGTAGAAGCTACGGAACTGTTGACGACTCGTACACCTATCACGCTTGAACTTCCCACTGGCGTGTCGGGAAAGGTGTATGTAGCCGGGAAGCTTTGCAAGCTGGAAACCGGTTGCTGTCCGCCGGAATTATCCAGATAGAAGGCTAGCGACGAAGTGCTCTGTGCCTGCAAACCCGCGCACAGCAGAAGCCCTAATAGTAAGATCCTCACTTTGTGCCTGCTGGCGCGATTGCTGTGGGAACAGCCGGGACTTCCGACAAACGCAAGGGTCCAGCGCTGGAATGAAGTACCCACATGCTGTGATTCGCGGCGGATGTTACCAGCGTGCGATTGGAAGAAATGCGATCGAAGGAGAAGGGTGCGCCGCCTGGGGCAATCGATCTCAGCGCGCCATCAGGCGAAGCAACCCGGACACTGCTCCGGTCCTGGAACAGGATGTTCGAACCTAGCCATAACGCCGGGCCGGTGACGCCTGCAAGCGATTTCAAGGCGACAAGTTCACCTGTTTCGAGCGATACCGATGCCTCAAACACGGAAGAGTTCGGATCAGTGAGGAGAAGTTGCGCCAGCCCGCTGCTTGCGACGCGAACGGCCGTTGCTACGAAGGAACGATCGATTCCGTTCACAGCCCTCGCGGCAAATGCCGATCCGGTCCAGTGCAAAAGAGATTGGCTCGACGGTAGCCAGGCTATGGCAGAACTTGCGGCGCCGTCAGCGTTCAGTAACGGATGCAGCTCTGTCGAGTCATATTCGCCGAGTGCTACGAACGTTGTACTAACCAGTTGGATACGGCCAGCGCTTCCGACCAGTCCGACCTGATCGGAAAAGCTCGCTGCCTCATACAACCCGAGGCGGTGCGAATCGACGATCACGTTGTCGGGCAGGCCGTACAGTGTTCTTACGCTTCCGTCACCCAGGCGCGCTATGCCGAGAGTGGGCGGTTTTACTTGCGCCGGCGTAACTGCCGCGGCGCCGAATGCAATCAAAATAGCGACTAGCGTACGGCTCATGTCATCAGCTCCCAGAAGGTTGTGGGGCTCGATGACTGGACCCTACGGAGACGCCGCTGCTGGTTATTGAGACGGGGGAGGACGATGCACTCGATGACGAGCTTCCCTTGCCCTTCATCGCGAATGCCGCGCCGGCCCCCGCAGCCACGGCAACAACGGCGAGTATGTACCACTTCGCGTGGCTGGTGTGAGGCGCATCGGCTGCTGGGGTTTTTGAGACGGAAACCAACGGATCTGCCGCGTTAGGCGTTAGTTTGTTCGGACCTGGATCGGCCAACGCCGGCTGCGATGCAATCTGGCCAGGTTGTTTGGCCACGCGAGCCTCGGGCTTGGTCACCGAAACGGCCGGTTGAGAGACCACGGGAGCGGGAGCTATCGGCTGCGGTGCCGCGGGCGTTACCGATAGAGGGGCCACGGACGCCCGTAATGTCGTCTCAACCAGAATTCCGGTGTGTACCGTTCCTTTGGTAGCCGTAATGCGCAGCGCAACTGGACCTTCGGCAGCGCCCCAATGCACCTCCTCGATATTGGCGTGGCCCTGCGCGTCCGTATAAGCGACCGCTGCATGTGTGCCATCTCCGAAGGTTCCCGTAGCACCGCTATCGGGCAATCGGCACGTGACCGCGGCGCTCGCAACGGCAGCCCCCGAAGAATCGGTGACTTCGACACTCAGCGATTGCCTAGCGCCCGAATAGGCATCCTGTTGAAGGCTGTCGGCATTCAGCAAACGAATCTGCAAGCTGTCGGGCGCGGGCGCTTGAGCCCAGATGGGCGTGACCACCAGGGCGGAAGAAAGAAGTATAGAAAGAATGGAAGAAGAAGAAAATGCTTTCATTGTGCGGCTCCATATCCGACCGGACTAGCCGGCCAGGCATGATCGCCGCGAGAGGCTAAATGAGCTGGATCAAGACAACCGTTACGTTATCCGGCCCACCCTTCTGCTTGGCGGCGTCGATAAGGTAGTGGCATTTCTCCGGCAGAGATTTCTCTGAATCGAGGGCTTCCAGCAACAAATTTTCATTAAGAACCCCGTGCAACCCGTCGGAACAGAGCAATACCTGGTCGCCGGTGTTCATTTCCAGCACCTGAGACTGAATGCGCAGGTCTTCCGCCGAGCCGACGGCCATCGTCAGGACGTGCCGCATAGGATGATTCTTAAGCGCTTCATCCGTCAAGCCGAGGCGCGCACCGACTTCCGCAACCCAGGTTTGATCCTGTGTGATGAGCGACAGCCCATCCTTAGAAAGAAAGTAAGCGCGGCTGTCGCCCACGCTTGCCACCTGCAACTTGTTTTCGCCCAACTCACGCGCTACCAGCAGCGTGGTTCCCATGCCCTCCAGCTCGGGATTGTTCTTAGCGGCCTGACGCACGAACCAGTTTGCTTCGAGGAACGCCTCTTCGAGAGTATTCACGCCATCGCTCTGGGGCGCGCGCAGAAGGAACTCGTAGAGCACTTCAGCGCTTAGATGCGAGGCGTATTCGCCGGCATTCGCACCACCCATGCCATCGGCAAGGATGAAAACGCCCTTTTCAGGATCGTTGATAAAGTAGTCTTCGTTATTGGAACGAACACAGCCTGGGTCGGACAGGCCGAAAGCCTCTAGCATAAGGCTCTCCGATTATAGCTATGGGCGTTTCGTTCAAGCTTCGCGCCCGCTGGGCTGCTCGAATTTTTCCATATATAATTCCAACCAACATAGACTGGAGTCATTCTCATGCCTGATATACAGGTCACTGACCAATTGGACAAACCGGTGGAATCCGTCACGATTGACCCGGCGCATCCGTCCTCTCTTATCAAATATGCGCAGACGGAAGTGCTGCACCTAGCAGTTTTTCCCGATTTTCTGGAGCGCAAAGACCTCCTCCTCAGCCAAGCCGCAACGAAGCCCATTCAGTTTAAGGCTAAAGCCGCGAACAAGTTTCAGATCGGCAATAGTAAGCCGGAACTGTGCATCACGCCGGACCTCCAGGCGGTTATCGACGTTAACGCCACGCCCGGCAAGGAGAACACCGGGTATGTCGCGCTCGATTTCGAAGGCAAGCTCGACTACGGCGTAAGCGGTTCGGATGGAGACTTGACCTTCGGCCTGGAGGCCAGCAGCACGGCGAAGTTGCAGTACTCGAAAGCCTTCCCGCTGGGCTCCGGCGAGCTCACATTAGGCGCGGCGTTCGGGCAAACGTTATCCTCCTTTGTCATTCCAGCCAATCTTGCCGACGTGCAGTCGCTCTCGGTCAACGACAGCGCCACGGTGTCGGGTGAAGGCTCCCTAAAAGTCTCCAGTTCCGTGACAGTCAGCGTGATTCCGAATCCGCTTGCTTCGGTTGATCTGCCGCTCTCTGAGCTTCCGATGGGTAATCTGGCGTCGGGCTTCAGCAAGCTGTCCGCAACCGGTGGTCCGGCCTTCAAAGTTTCAGCTGATTTCATCATCAGAGGTTCCTATGAGGTGAAAGCGCGGCGTAAAGACGCGAACACCATTGAGCTCTCGTTTTCGCCCGGGCACGGCACCACGCTCGAAGCCGATTTTTCTGCCTCCGCGGGTATAGCCGCAAAGGTCGGCGGCGATGACCTGATCGCGGCTGTGATCGGAGCCATCAGCACAGATCCACCAAAGGACACGAAAGAGCTGGACAGTCTCAGCCCGTCCGAGCGCGACGCGCTGGCAGACGGGATAAAGCGCGGCCTGGACAGGAACCTGCAAGCGTGTGTCAGCGAAGTTCTCTCCGCGTCCACAGACGACAAGGCGACATTCCACTACGAGATTCAGCCGGCCAAATTGAGCGTCGACGCCAGTGTCGCCATTCAACACGCCCTGCGTGGGGACCTGCGGCAGCTGACCGCTATGGAAGCCAACATGCAGCACGGCGTGCTGGCTCCGGGAGTGACCCTGTTGCAGAGCGTGCTGTCGGAAACCTGCAAACGGAATGTTGCTTTCAAGCTAAACCTCCTTGGCATGCTCAACTATGTCTCCGTTTCGGACTTGATCCGGAACAGCGAAGTGCTGACAGACGACATCACCGGCGACGTCACCATCAAGGAAACGGTTACCGGCAACCGCATCTCCGCGCTTACCAACTTGCTGGACCGCCACAACGCGCTGCGTAAAGCGATGTTTGATTCGGTGGTGGCAACCACTTGCTACCGCGCCAGCAAAGCTGTCTCGATGCCAGGCGTCAACTGCGAGCAGGTGCATTTCGCCGTGGCTAATAACACTACTCGCCAAACGATGGGCAACTATTTGAACTGGTTCGTAGCGCTTAACCTCCTTAGTGCGCCGGATAAACAAACATCTCTGACGAGCTTCGCCGGCGATGGCCAATCCAGCTGCGTGCTGCGAACTTCCTTTGCCGATAGCGACTGCACGGCGATGTTCTTCGACCAGAACGGGAATCTGCATGAGACCCCGTTTTACGTGGAGATCGGCCGGCAGGCTCTTATGGCGCTGGTGGATGCGCAAGATAATCCCAACAACCAACTCCGAAAACAAATCTTGAGCGACGCTCTGTGGCCGCAAGCCCTCCAGATTGGCGCCAGCAACGAACTTGCTTCGCTGGTAGGCCTTAGTCCAAGCGATGCGCGTGTTGTGTATCTCACCGGCGATGTGGACGTCATCACTTCCTGGGCGCAGGCCATGTCGGAGGCGGGCACTCTCATTCAGCAGGTGCGAACGTTTGTGGGCGACGCCGACCCGGCAACACTGCTAAAGAACGCCGAGTTCAATAACAAGCGTGCCGCGCTGCAGAAGAAGCTCTCAGCCATGGTGAGAGCGAGCAAAGTACGATTTGACCAACCCTGGGGCATGGTTTGCCTTTACCAGTCAGCCGGCGCGCCGCCCAGCGCTTACGGCAAGCTCACTGCCGGGAAATTCACTCTGGTGCGCGGGACGCAACGCACACTTGCGGCAGGCGCGACGAGTTAGGTTATTGCGTCGTGGCGGAAGTTTAGAGCCGGCGAAAATGGCTGGGCGGGGCTCGGATTATTCTGCCTCCGTCCACATTTGCGCACATTTGCGACATTTGCGCCTGGCTAGGGGATGAAGATTGAATCGAAGAGGCGGCGCATTCTGGTGTGGAGGGTGTCGAGCCCAGCTTCGAGGGTGTCGGTGAGGGGGGTATCGGCGGCCCAGCGGTGGACGAGGTCGCGGACCATGTCGCGTTCGGGAGTGTTGTTGGGAGGCAATTTTTCTTCGGCACGGCCGGTGACGATGCGGATGGCATGATCGAGGGCGCGGAAGAAGGTGGTTGCGCGCATGAGGAAATCGGCGTCGGCGCGTTCGAGATGGCCCATCTTTTCGACAATGTCGATACGCTCGGGCGTATTCAGGCTCTTGAAGAAAATGCCGGCGCCCTTGAGGCGCAGATACATGAGGATGAAATCGGCGTCGTAAAAGCCGCCTTCGCCGGCTTTCAAAGGGGTCGACTGGCCCTGCTCCTTTTGCAAGCGCATGCGCATCTGGCGCAGATCCTGACGCGAGCGCCCGCTTTGGCCATAACGGCGCCAGTCGACTTGCTGCAGATGTTGCTCTAAGAATTTGGTGGCGCGCTCGGTATCGCCGGCAAGCGCACGGGCTTTCATGTAGGCGATGCCTTCCCAGGCCTCGGCGCTAGTCGAGAAATAATCTACGTACTTCGATTCGGTTTGCACGAGCATGCCTTCGCGTCCATTCGGGCGCAGGCGCGTGTCAACCGACAGCACCGCACCTTCGCCTGAATAAGCGGTCAGGATGTCGAGCAGGTGTTCCGTGACCCGGGTCCAGAAGCGCGTGCGCACGGATTCCGAATCGGGAATGATGAATAGAAGATCGGCATCGGAGCTTAGATCAAACTCGCGCATGCCGAGGCGGCCGAGCGCGACAATCATCAGCTCGCTTTGCGGCTCGACGAAAGGATTCTTGGGTGTTGCGTGGTCGCGCGCGTGGGCGACGGCCTGTTCGCGCGCGATGCGATAGGCGCGGTTGATCAGGAATTCAGCCAAGCCCGAGGTTTTATCGAGAGTGCGAAAAACAGGCTCAGGCAGACAGACGCTGCCCACCTGAATGCGAAACATCTCGCGCCGGAAGAAGTGGCGCAAGCCGTCGATGTCGTTGAGAGGACCGGCCAGGGCTTCATAGGGCCAGGCCTGTTCGGGAAACTCAATGGCACGGCGAACATCTTCGAGCAGTTCCGGACGGCGCGCGAGTTGCTGAGACAAATAGGGACTGAGCTCAAACAAAGCCGTCACCGCTTCGGAGATCTGGGGCTGCTTATCGAGCAATTCGAGCAAGGAGGGCTGCTCCTGCAGGCGGTCCAGAAAAGCGGCGAAGGCTTGTTCACAGCGCGACAGGCCGCGCCGGCAAAGTCTCGCAACGAGCTGCGGGGCGGTTCTGGCCAGCCCGTCGAAGAACCTCTCAAAGCGCGGAGGCGGGGGAGGTGGTTGAGATACCGAAGGCGCAGGGGCGCTGTCCGTGACCGACACTGCATAAGACGGAGCGGAATAGTAGAGCGGCCGTTGCGCATGCACTATGCGCTCATAAATACCCTGCACGTTTTCGAGATGCTGATTCAGGTTTTGCAGTAAGGACGTGGACGGGCTCAGTTCCGAGCGCAAAGGCAATTCGCCGGCGGGCATGCGGCGCGCGATGCGATCAAGGTCTTGCGGATTGGAGGGTAGCGCGTGGGTCTGGCGGTCGTCTTCAATCTGCAGACGATGTTCAAGCTGGCGAAGAAATTGATAAGCGTTGATGAGGCGCGACCACTCGGTGTCCGAAAGCAGATCTTTTTCGCGCAGCCGCGAGAGCGCGAACAAAGTACTGCCGGAGCGGACCGAAGCTTCACGACTTCCATGCAGGCGCTGCATGCATTGAACGAGGAACTCAATATCGCGGATGCCGCCACGCGCGAGCTTCACATCGAGATCGTTCTTCTTCAGCTTGCGGCGCGCGATTTTTTCACTGATGCGCTCGCGGGCTTCGGACATTGCCTCGATGGTTGAGAAATCTATTGTGGTGCCGTAGATCAAGCTCTCGACTGAATGGAGCAGCGCCTCTCCGACGGTCTTGTCGCCAGCCGCCACACGCGCTTTGATGAGCATCTGCAGCTCCCAATCACGCGCTCGCCTGGCGTAGTATTCTTTGGCGGCGGCGAGCGGGATGCAGACATCGCCGAGAGTTCCTTCGGGGCGAAGACGGAGGTCGAGCGATAGCACATGCCAGCCGCTGTGTAAGTGGAAAGCAGGTTCGTAAGCTGGTTCGCCACCTTCTTGAAAAATTCTTTGTTGGTGAGCGTGTGCGCGCCCGATGTTTCTCCGTTGTCGCTGTAGAGGAACATCAGGTCGATGTCGGAGCTGTAGTTCAGCTCACGGCCGCCCAACTTCCCAAGCGCGAGGACGGTAAAGGTGGCTTGATCGTTAGCAGCGTGACTGCCCGTGTGCTTGAGGGGACGCCCGTAGGACTCGACCTCCTGAGAGACGGTGGTCAGAGCGCATTCGAGAATGGCGTCGGCCGACTCGGAGAGCTCTTGCGTGATTTCAGCGAGCGGAGCAAGACTGAGCGCATCGCGCACGACCAGGCGCAGGAGTTCCTTGCGACGGAACAGGGCGAGTTCGAACGCGGTCGGATTGGTAACGGCGCGCTGGCGAAGAAAGAAGGCGAGGTGTTCTTTGTAATCGGAGAAGGCGCGGGCGCGATGGATTTCGCCGATGCTCCAGATCCATTTGGGATGGCGAATGAGTTCGTCGGCAAGGAAGTGGCTGAAGTTGAAGATGGTGATCAGCCAGCGAAGGCGATCTTTGTCGCGGTGCAGTTCCTGCCAGATGCCGGGATGGCGAGTTGAGAACTGGTCGATGAGGCGAGTCAACTGCTGCGGATCGGGAACTGCCTGGGCGATGGTCATTGGTACTGCTGTGAGAGGTCGATGAGCTTGTGCTCACGACAGGATTGGTAAATGCCGAGAACGACTGAGAGCGCGCGATAACCTTCGATGCCGTCAACAAGGGGCTTGCGTTTCGAACGAATGGCGTCAGCAAAGTCCTGGAACTGACGTTCAAAAGAGGTCAAGGTAATCGCCATAGGATCGGATGAGCCGGAGGCCACATCGGATGCGATGGGCGCGGGATCGAGATGGTTCGCTGCTTCGTCGTCGAGCGCATCCCAGGCGGTGAGGCGATCGCCGGTGATGGTCGCGGAACCTTTTGTGCCGTGGATCTCAATACGTTCCGGATAGCCGGGCCAGATGGCGGTTGCTGCCTGGATAACGCCATTCGCGCCGGATTCGTAGGCGAGGAGCGCGTTCACGATATCTTCCGATTCGATTTTGTGCCGGGCGCCGAGCTGCCACATGCCGAAGACGGACGTGACGGGACCCATGAGATAGAGAAGGACGTCAACCTGGTGGATGGCCTGATTAATGAGCGCGCCGCCGCCTTCGGTTTGCCAACTGCCTTTGATTGGGCGCGAATAATATTCGTCGCTGCGGAACCATTTCACATAGGCGTCGGCTTGCAGGAGCTTGCCCAGGCGTCCGGCGGTGAGAGCGCGTTTGAGGAACATTGTCGAGTCGTCAAAGCGGTGTTGACTCACGACGCCGAATGGGATGCCAGCGGCGCGAGTGAGTTGGATCATCTGGCGGGCGTCATCGAGATTGGTGGCGATTGGCTTCTGGATTAAGACGGGGCGGCGCACTTGGGCGCAAACGCGCACGGGCTGCAGGTGGAAATCGGGGAAAGTGCAGACGTCGATGTAGTCGAGGCCGGGATAGCGGCACAGATCTTCGTAATCGGCAAAGAATTCGGCGCCCCAGCGGTCTGCGAATTCCCGGCCGCGAGATTCGGTTTTGTTGGAGCAAGCGACGAGTTCAAAGCCGATATTCTGGTAAGCCTGCGCGTGCTTGTTGGCGATAGCGCCGGTGCCCAGGATACCGACTTTCATTGTTAGTCTCTACGATCCCGTGAAAACGTCCGGGCTGTGCTCACTGACGCGCTAAAGCGTGCCAGCGCCTGCTGGCAAGTTCGCTGGCTCCGTTTCCAGGTTAGCGGGTCGCAGGGGTTAGTAGTTCCAGCCTAGGGAGACTTGGTAGGAGCGGGGGCTGACGAAGTGAGTGCCGCTGAAGGTAGAGAGGAAATTGTAGAGCGAGTCTTCGTTCGAGATGTTCACGGCGGTGAACTTGAGAGTTGTCTTGAGCTTCTCTTTGCGGAAGAGGTTGTCGGTGCCGACGGAAGCATCGAAGAGATTGCGCGGAGCGATGCGCGGCGGATTGTGATCGGGATTGTAGGTGCCGGGAGCGGGAATGTTCAGACGCGTAGCGCCGTAGTTGGTGCTGCACGACGTGATGGCATGCACGACGGTGGCAACCTGATTGCCGCAATAGAAGCCGATGGCAGCCTGCTGATCGGCATCGAGCGCCAGGGCGTCAGAAAGATCCGTTACAGCACCAGCCACTTCACCGCTGTCGTAACGCCATGTGAACGCGATCCAGGGACCGCTCTTGCCGTACTGGTAACGAAGGAAAGTGGTTGTCTGAAACGCCTGGTCGTGATCGATTCGAAATGCACCGACATCCAGTGGTGAATTGAAAATGAGACCGCCGTCTTCAGGTCCGAAGAAACGCGCGCGCGTATGGCCGAGAGTCATATAGGCCTGGAAGCCGTGGAGGTTGGAGGTAGAAAAGCGCGCTGAGACGCCATCGATCTTTGATAAGCGCCAGGAGATCGGAAACGCGAGCGATGTATTGAAAAGCGTATCGAAATCAAAGGCGTTCTTGGTGTACTTCCAGAAGTAGCCGGCGTCGATTTGCAAATAGCGCTTGATGGCTTGTTGGAAACCAGTTGAATATTGGTTGCGATGTCCGGGGCGAAGCGCCTGCTGGCCGAAGGAACTGAAATTCGAGGAGAGGCCGCCGGTGCCGGTCGAACTGGAAATGAGTAGATTTTCGTTGTAAGGGGTCTCCATGGAACGCGTGTATGACGCGCGGAGCACCGTACCTGTTTTCTTGAACAAATAAGCCAGACCGATGCGCGGCTCGACGAGGGTGTCTTTCGAGAGACCATCGTAATGATCGAAGCGCACGCCGATGCTGGGCGAGAAGTTCTTGATGGTCATCTGATCTTCGGCGTACACGGCTTGTTCGTTGACGTTGCCGCGATCGTGAAAATTGAAATAGGCGCCGCCGCGCGTGAGGTCGTAAGGAATCAGGCCAGGTGAGAGATTTGGATTTACCGTATAGCCGAGCGACCCGCATTGAGCGGTGTTGCGAAGGTTTGGATCGGTAACTGCCGACCCTGTCGAAGTGAGGCAAACCGGGTTGAATATGGGATCCGTGATGGCCAGCGAGTCGTTTTCCAGCAAGCGGTCTTGCATGATCTGCGTGCCAACTTTGACGTTGTTGATGCCATTCGCGTATGAAAGGTCGACGCGCGTGCCCCAGTTGGTGAGGTGACGATTTTGAGCGACAGTGGCAGGGGTGTCGTTGAAGGCGTCGCGGCTGGGATAGTAATTAATTCGATCCTGCCGGAAGTATGGATTGATGGTCAGCAGAGTACTGGGGGTGAATGTGTGCTGGTAACCGAGTGAGCCGCTTTCAGTGGTAGCCTGCTGGCGCTGGTCCTGCGACAACTGATCGTAGGTGTCGGGAATTTGGAACCAGTTGCGGGCCCAAAAGAGATCGAGATGAAGTGAGTCGCGGCTGCCAGGTTGGTAGTCGATGCGGTCGAACAGAGTCTCGTTATTGCCGATGTCGTGGAAGGGCTGGAACTCGGGGCTATCGAGAAATCGGCCGGAGCGATCGCCGTCGACGACCAGGAAATTGCCCCATTGACTGCCTCCAATGCCGAAGGTGGCTTCTTCGCCGATGGTACCGAATGAGCCGTAGTTCGCTTCGAAACTCGCGGTGGGTTTTTGACCCAGGCCCGAGCGCGTAATGGCATTCACAATCAGACCAGTTTTATCGCCATACTCGGCACCAGGCGCGGTGCTGTCCAATTCCATGGATTGAAAAGCGTTGGCGGGCAATTGGGTAGAGAAGACTTTGTTTTGCTGGTCACTGATGGGCTGTCCATCGACGACATAAGTTGTTTCGCCGTGATCGCCTTGCGGGTGGAAGAAGCCGTTTGAATCCGCTACGACGCCGCCGGAGGTAAGCGTAATGGCGTCGCTGAGACCTTGGCCGCTGGTGGCGACAGGGAGATTAGCCATTAAGCTCTGACTCACGTCGGTGTGTTCGGAGGGTACGTTCTCGAGGACTTCCGCGGAGGCGGAGACTTCAACGGTTTGAGACTCACCTGCCAACCCGAGCGCCGCCTTTATCTGAATGGGCACTTGCATATGAACGGGAACTTCCTGAGCGAAAGGCTGGAAACCGGGGGCGGACACTTGCAGCCGGTATTGATTCATGGGGACGTTGGCAAAGCGGAAAGCGCCATCCGGGCCTGACTTCGCTGTTTTCTTGTAATCAGTGACCGCATTCGTGAGAGTGACTTCAGCGCCGGGAATGACCGCACCGCTGGGGTCAGTAACGACGCCCTGCACAGTGCCGGCGTTGCCGGTGGCTTGCGCAGCGGCGAGGAGCGCGTGCGGTAGCGCAAAGAGAAACGCAAAAAACGCCAGCCATCCTGCCGGCTTACAAAAATGAATCAAAATACAACTCCTTCATCCAAACTTGCTTAGAACAATAGACTGAGACCACCTAACGCGTACGGCGGCTCAGAGGTTTCATTAGGCGAGAGATGGGCGAGGAGGCGCACGGGGCGTTCGCGACGAGGGTTGAAATTCGAGCAGCCGGCCTGCCGACTGCACATTTGAACAGAGTGTTCGTGTTAGCGCCAGAGGTTTACCGGCATTTACATCGATGTCGACAACGCTGGCGCGATCGCTGACGTGGCAGATGAGACAGGTGTCCTGCTGGTTCGTACTGTGCTTATGAATCTGACCAGCGAAAATGTTAACGCAGAGGAACGAAAGGACAATAAATGCCAATGAGCGGACCAGAAACACGGCTCGGGGGACTTGCAATGGCACCTAAGTGAATTATAGCGACCCGCTTTCGCCGGGGAATACCGAAGGAACGATGGACGTTAAATATAACAAATGATGCAAAATATGTTTTGATGTGCTTTAATACTTTTCATGCTGTTTAGTAAAACTTCGAAAAAGACACGCAACGTGGCGGAGGAAACGACCGCTGCACCAGAAATGGCGGCATCGGGAGAAACTTCCAAACCGCGAACCACGAGGTCTTCCAAGTCGAAGAGTAGTGAATCAGTTACGGAGACAGGTTCAGTGAAACATCGCAAAGCAAGCACGAAGGCAGTGCCGGAGAATGTGGCTCCTAGCGCGGCTGCGGCCGAGCGCGCTGTAACGTCCGAAGACATCGCATTGCTGGCGCATTCCTACTGGGTTGCGCGGGGATACGCGCCAGGGTCGCCAGAGCAGGACTGGCTGCGCGCCGAGCGAGAGCTAAAAGCGAGCCGCTAAGTAACGCTAGTGCCTGGCCGGGTGTGCCGGGCAACCGAATATCACGCTTTTCCGTCCAACTCTGAGGAAGTGACCGCTTACGGCGGCTTGCTGTCTGTAATCTAGTAGTTGAGCCTCAAGAGTTAATGGACCAGCCTGTGCATGCGCCTGCCGCTATTCAAGCGGAACAGCCGAGGTCTGTCTTGTTGGCGACCCTGGCGTGGTTTCGCGACCTGATGCTTTCGGTGTTGATTGCGGTGCTGGTTATTTTGTTCCTTTACCGGCCAGTAAAGGTAGAGGGCACCAGCATGATGCCAACGCTATTCGATCAGGAGCGGCTGTTCATCAACCAGTTCAGTTATAAATTCGGGCTGGGTCAAATTGAACGTGGCGACACGGTGGTGTTCTGGGCGCCCGAAGATATTCGCGAATCTTATATCAAGCGAGTGATTGGACTGCCGGGCGATACAGTCGCGGTAGAAGACGGGTACGTCATTGTCAATGGCAAGAAACTGGTGGAGAATTACGTGCCGCCGGAATACCGGGATGACCGCAGCTATGCATCGCGCGTGGTTCCGGCAGACGAGTATTTTGTCCTGGGCGACCATCGCACGTCTTCGAACGACAGCCGGGCGTGGGGATTCGTACCGCGCAGCTATATTTACGGCAAAGCTGTCTTCGTTTTCTGGCCGCCGAACCGCGTAGGAACGGTTCACTAGACACGCGCGGTTCAACTCCGGCGATTCACAATCCAGAGGACCAGTGTCAGCACGATGCTGATGACTAAACACGTGACCCAGGGAAAGTAGACGGTGGTGTTTTTCCCGCGCCACGCTATGTCTCCGGGTAAACGGCCGAGCGGAAGACCCAACTTGCCGATCAGCAGAACGACTACGCCGAGTGCCAGTAGCGCCAGTCCTGCCAAAATCAATACTCGGCCTAATTGCATAGCTACTTCCACTTTGACGCGAGTGCTACGCGATGGGGAACTCGGGTTGCTACGATACACTGACCGCTGTAAACGTTCCTTCCTGTATGAGCGAAACAAACATTTATCCTCCAGGCCCGGAGTTTGCTTCACACGCGAATGTGAGCGGGATAGAAGCATATCGGGAGTTATATGAAAGCGCGCGGCGCGATCCGGCGCGATTTTGGGGAGACCTCGCCGAGAAAGAACTCTCCTGGTTTAATAAGCCCTCTACCGTTCTGGAATGGGACCCACCCTTCGCAAAATGGTTCTCCGAGGGGCGGATCAACGCTTGCTACAACTGCGTTGATCGGCATTTGACGGACGGCCGCAAGAACAAGCCGGCGATTGTGTGGGAGGGTGAACCGGGGGACCAGCGCACTATCACCTATGAAGAACTACACGCCCTGGTAGCGCGCTTTGGGAACGCGCTAAAGCATCTGGGCCTGAAGACCGGCGACCGGGCGGTCATCTATATGCCGATGATTCCGGAACTCGCGATTGGTGTGCTGGCATGCGCGCGGCTGGGGATTACGCATAGCGTCGTGTTCGGTGGGTTCTCCGCAGAAGCGCTGCGGGCGCGGATACAGGATCTGGATGCTCGGGTCGTGATTACGGCCGATGGCGGCTGGCGGCGAGGGAAAGAAGTTCGTTTGAAGCCGGCAGTGGATGAAGCATTGGAAGGACTGCCGCACGTGCGGGACGTTGTGGTGTGCCGCCGCACGGGATCTGCGATAGAAATGAAGCACGGCCGGGATGTATGGTGGCATGAAGCCGAAGCTGCCGCGGCAGCGGACCCACAATTTGGCGCTGCTTGCGAGGCGGTTGAGCTGGATGCGGAACATCCGCTGTTTGTGCTGTACACGTCGGGCACGACCGGCAAGCCGAAGGGCATCCTGCACACAACCGCCGGATACTTGTTGCAGACAACGATGACCATGAAGTGGGTCTTCGATCTGAAAGATAGCGACGTGTACTGGTGTACGGCGGACATCGGATGGGTGACGGGACACAGTTACATCGTCTATGGGCCGCTCTCGGCGGGCGCCACGGTGCTGATGTACGAAGGCGCGCCCGATTATCCGGCGTACGACCGGTTCTGGGACATTGTGCAGAAGTACGGCGTCACGATTTTCTATAGCTCGCCAACTGCGATCCGCGCGCTTATCCGGCAAGGGAACAAATGGCCGGACGCGCATGATCTTTCGAGTTTGCGGTTGTTGGGTTCGGTGGGCGAACCGATCAATCCCGCGGCTTGGGAGTGGTACCACCGGGTGATCGGGAAAGAGCGTTGCCCGATCGTAGACACCTGGTGGCAGACGGAGACCGGCGCGATCATGATTGCGCCGACACCGGGCGCGGTTGCGCTGAAGCCGGGTTCTGCGACGTTGCCGCTGCCGGGGATTCTGCCTGACATTGTGGATGCGCAGGGCGAACCGGTGGGCGACAACAAAGAAGGCTATTTGATCATTCGGAATCCGTGGCCGAGCATGGCGCGTACCATTTGGGGCGATCCGGACCGTTACAAGGAACAGTATTGGTCGCGCGTGCCCGGCGCTTACTTTACGGGCGATGCGGCGCGACGGGATAGCGACGGATATTACTGGGTGTTGGGGCGCGTGGATGATGTGATGAACGTCAGCGGACACCGCCTCAGCACGATGGAAGTGGAATCGGCGCTGGTGCATCATCACGCGGTTGCGGAGGCGGCCGTGGTGGCCAAACCGCACGAGATCACCGGGCAGGCCGTGTGTGCGTTTGTGACGCTTAAGAAAGGCGACTACAACACGGAAACGCTGGGGCAGGAGCTACGCCAGTGGGTTGCGCATGAGATTGGCGCATTCGCCCGCCCGGACGAGATCCGATTTACGGATGCGCTGCCAAAGACGCGCAGCGGGAAGATTATGCGACGGCTGCTAAGAGAGATTGTGACGTCGAATTCGGTTACGGGCGATGTGACGACGCTGGAAGATATGACGGTGGTAACGAGCTTGGCGGCGCAGCACGATGAGGAGTGAAGTGACAGAGGTCAAAGCAAACCGCGCTTATGGCCTTCCGGGAATTCCCAAACTGAGTTCGGCAGCAATGCCAACCTCATGATCTGAAAAGAATCGCCGCAACGCACGCGGAACGTTGTTATCGAACAGAATGCGCAAGCCAGCCCTGCGTCTCTGCGAAGCGCAGTATGGTCCTTACATCCTCTTCGTTAATTCCGCCGAACTGTTCGAAAATTTCAGATACGCTCAGGCCATCGTTAAAGTTCTCAACGATCGCGTCCGGCGTGAGTCGGACGCCGTGTACCGTTGGCGCACCGTGAAGTTTCCGGGGATCGCGTTCGACGATTGAGCATGCAGACCAGTCAACAGCGGTTAGCATTTCATTGGCCTCAACACCTCCAGTGTACCGGGCGAATGAACGGATCGGGCGATCACTTCTAGTCGCTTCTCGATGTAGCTATTCATCTTTGGCCTAATTATATGACTTCTCAAGTTAGCCAGTATCAGTAATTGACTTCGTACTAACGGAAATCAACGATCGAACGCGGCGCACAGAAGAAAATCTTGAACGGCCGGCGATACAACGGTAAGCGCGAGGCTGACATGGCCA
Source organism: Terriglobia bacterium (assembly GCA_963758445.1). Classification (GTDB taxonomy): domain Bacteria; phylum Acidobacteriota; class Terriglobia; order Bryobacterales; family Bryobacteraceae; genus Bog-105. The sequence continues at coordinate 562,777 of CAVWVR010000010.1, read as the reverse complement.
ACGAGGTCGACCTTCTGCACAGAACAGATGAAGTCGTGAGACTATAGCCTCAGAACTATTTTGAGTTCTCTAGGAAGAAATGAGGCTAGAGTTTGTGGGCATCGAGTCGATTTCGTTCTCATGGTCGCCAAGAAGTAGGGGAAGCGAAACGCTGTCCGACGCCGACCTGACAGCTAAAACTGAGGGTCTCTGCACGCAGTCACTCAGACATCATTTACTACGTAATCAGCCCGCAAGAATAGCTTTATCAGAGCAAGAAACGACCTGTTTCGTAGCGCAAGTTATGTCTTGATCACGGCTTCCACTTCATCCACCAGATCGACAGATTTCTTCTCATTTACTTAAGACGTGCCCCAAATTCGGTTTGAACAGCTTTATATCTCTTTTGTTCGCTGACAGCAACTCTGACCATCGTCTGTACGTCGCTATCCTTAATGACGGTGAGATAGATTCTCGTGCCAGTTTCGTGATATCCGCCCGTCACTTGAAACGCCGTCTGGTGATTTGTGCAGTCGATTCACATAGCCGGTCGCGATTCACGTAGTGAGCAAATCATCGTAGGTTTTGTCGATAGAGGCGGCATTAATAAAGGTAGTTCCGCCGTTTACATTTTGAATTTTCTCAGAATCAGCGAGTTCCTCAGCCTTACGTTCATGTCTTTGCCCGCTTGCCGCAGTTGATATCAAAACAGTGGCGATTACCATGTGAAAAGCATGCGGAGAGATGCGGTTTCGTCTATACACGTGTACAGCCTCCAAGTATCGGGCATTTTTTCACAGTGGGAGTGGTAATGGCACATTTTTTTAGGGGCTCAAAAATTAGAGCCGACCATGCTCGCTGCGGGTCGGTTCGTGCCTATTACCTTTGGGACATTGCTTGATCAGGTTTGCTTTCATCGAACAGCGGAAGATTTATCTTGGCCATGAAGCAACTCTCGGCATTCTTTATTGGGTGCCCTCTTCTTAAGCAGTGAAATTAGCGCCATGCGGATTGCTTCTCGACGAGCGCTTCATCGTCTCGATGGTGCAGGTGCTGCCTTGCTCTTCGGAGAAAGATGCCTTGCGGCGGTGAGGTGACCTTCACATCAGAGGAGCCTTGTTGTTGAGAATGGCAGCGGAGACGCGAGAACCCCGCTTCCAGAGTTTGGGGTTGGAGTACGGGCCGCCTTCAATAATAGTGAATTCAACTCGAACGCCTCTTTTCTTCTCGCCCTTGTATTCCGGTTTGTCAGCGGTCAGGTCTGTCATCTCACCCTGAAACGCGTCCTGAGTAATGATCTGTCAGTCTTTCTTCCCGGGCGCTTTTAGCTCCACGTCTGCTGTTAACGGCCTATGACTGCCCTTTTCGCCCGTCGTGGGAATGGAGTCCACGACGAGCCGTCCCTCCATGCATAATTACGTTGGAGCGCGGCATGAAGGAAACCATTTGGGAACGTTAGCTGCCCACACAGGCAGAAAGAATTGCAGAATCGCTATTGACAACTACCAAACACTATGTTCTAGTAGAAAACCATGACCTGGAGTACACGTCACCGTCTTCTTCTATCTGCTGTTTTTTCTTATTCTTTGCTCGTATCATGCTCATCGTTCTCCCCGGAAAGATTCGAGGCCAGAGCACTGTGTCGAGCTTTAAAGTCAAACTCGGAGGCAATTTCACAGAACGAGAATCAAGAACGTCAAACAATCACTCAGGTCCAACAGTGGGCGGGACAACTTGGTCTCTTCGGATTTGTCACGACCTCGACAGCTCAAGCGGCTCAAGTGGCACGCCAGTATGCGAGTCAAATGTCGGCACTGCAGGGACGGTGGAGTGAGATCCACAGGAGACTACACGATGTCAGTGCAAGATCTGCACCAAGTCAAGTCCGCATTTCTGAGGTAGTTAAACCTATTCAAAGCCACGAAACCGTTGCAATCAGACTTGGCTTAACCTCAACCAAATGGCCAATGAATGCCGGAACTCCTGAGGAGGATTTGGACAGATTCCGACCTCGCTATTAGCATTCAATCAGTTCCTTCAAACCTATTCTGCATCTCCTGACCGCAGCGCGGCAGTACTCTCCGACTTGCGAGTCAAATACAATTTGACTGACTCGGATCTGCAATAGAAAATTGCATCGCTTGTGTGGGATGTAACGTCAACTTGGAGAGTTTTCAGGATACCCGCTGATAGTGCCGATACAAGTCCCATAAGTAAGCAACTTGCGAGGTCAGCAAGATAACTCTCAACTAAATTACGCAAACCAAGAACGTTGCTTTTGAGGCGCAGGCACACACAGAGTCGCCGTTTTGCATTTGTGCGAAGACGTTGCTGTAGTAACGTTGGCGAGGAGGCAGAAGGACCCCCCGCTGCCCTGTACGATCCGGACCTGAAGAGCGCTTGACCTGCCCCATTTACGGGTCCAGTTACGTTTGTAAAATTGCCACATAGGTTCCTTGTCGTTTGAGCCCTTCGTCCTCCTATGAGCTAGTGCTCCTGCAGCCGGGTTCCTCTGTCAAGGCCGCGCCTAGACGCGCGCTGTGGGGTAGCCTTGATGGACGACCCCGCTGCGGTAATGGGTTGCACGAGGAGAACCTCGGGCCATGATGATGAAACACCGAGGAAGACGGCATCTTCACAAGATAGTTTCTGTTCTGTAATGTAAAAGTATCCGGCGGCCGGGACCAAACGATCGAATACAAGAACTGGCTGCAACAAAACGTTCAAGAAAACCGGCGCACGAAGAACGCCGCCCATAACGATTAGCTCATGCAACTTTACGGGCACCAATGTTCGTGTGCGAACACGACCTCTATAGCTGCTTCTGCGACAAACCCCAAGGCCGTGCGGGCCAGCTTGAAGGAAAGGTTTTCGTCGAAGAGCAATTTCACAGGGCGATGCGCTTGCCCATTCTTGCCGCATATTCATATACGGCAAGAAAGTCGTCTTTCACAAGTTCGGGGTAGTCATCGAGGATTTCGTTTTCCGTCATACCGGCTGCGAGCCAACTGAGCACGTCCCAGACGGTGATGCGAAGGCCACGAATAGTAGGCTGACCCGATCGTTTGCCGGGTTCAAGTGTGATCCTTGACTCCATTCGCCCTCAGTTTACCGGCTGATGAAGCCTACGGCAACAGAACGATGAGTTCTAGCTGCGGGTTCGGAAAATCGGAGGGGACCCAGACGGCGAAATTGCGTGAACGGCGAATGGCTTCCCAGCAGGGGCCGTCCTGGTTGAGGCTGAAGTACTGGAAGTTCAGTTTCACCGGGATGGCGGCGGGAGGGATGACGTGGCGCATCGATAGTCCCGGCAGGGCGTTGCGGACGAGATGCTCCAGATGCGTTGCCGAGCAGGGTTTGATCAAGTGCGGCGCTTTGCCGATTAGTTCGCCTTCCTGCATTTCGGCATTTACCGCCAAATACATCTTTGTGTTGTGCAGGTATTTGTCGTCGTTAATGGCGGTCGCGTAGATGGAGGCGCTGGTGTAGCGAAGCGGCAGCGAGACAAAGTTGCTCGGGATAACGGTTTCGAGCAGGTAGCGGAGCTTGTCGTCGAGATCGGTGAAGCGGGGCCCGAGTTCCCGGTGGTCGTATAGCGGCAGATCGCGTGGAAGGATTTTGGTCGAGAATGTGGTCAGAGCACCACCGAGCGCGTTCATCGCATTGAACAGAACTTCCGGATGGCCGCGACGCACCTCAAATAGATGCCGCATCTGGGGCAGGAACGTGTTGACGGTGTAGAGGAGCCAAAAGTTGGCTACGTCAGACGCGCTGAAATCGGCGAGACCGGCGCTCTTCTGACGACGCATGCCGGATAGCGTGGCGCTCTTGGCAATCAGGATTTCGAGCAGACGGCGCAGAATCGCCATCAGGTAATCGCTGGCCTGAATGTCGAGAACGGGCGGCACGTAAACGGGGTCGAGCTGCAAAAGGCCGCTGTCGGTGCGGGTGACACGGGCGATCTTCATCACGGGCGTGCCAACGCGGGCTTCGTTATCGACCAACAGGCGCAAATTCTTACGCGCTACCTGGACGGGACGTTCGACTTGCGATGCATTCTCGTCCCGCAGCAGACTGACTTCGGCACGATACCGAGTATCGGCATTGGGGCTGACGGTGGTGGCGATGTTCACCGCTCCGGGCTGCCAGGCTGGGACGGCGAGGAAGACCTCAATAGTTTCGCGGGTTGCTTCGAAGTAGGAAGCGAGCGGCTTGGGAGCAGGCGCGGCATCACTGTCGGGTATTTCAAAGACCAAGCCGTCGGGAAAGATGCCGGAAGCTTTGTCAATGGCAAGATCGCCGGCTGCGAGCGCTTCGCGGCTGAGCGTTAAAGTGCGGAAGCCCCAGGGAGAAAAGTTTAGAGCGTCGGTCCGAAACTGCAGCAGGTCTTCATGGAAGACGTCTTGCGCCTGCAGATGCTGCGGCGACAGAAACGTTCCTTTGGCCCAGATGACGGGTTGAAGCCTTCTCATAACTAGCGATCACTGTAAGGATACAGTGTCACGGGCGTTGGGCTTGATTTAGGAATTGATCAACACCATGGGGGCGCTGATGGATATAGAAGCGGGAGTCATCGAGATAGAACTTGCTCCACAGGATATGGTTACGCCCGACAGGCCGCTGATGCTGATGCTGCCGACCGACGCCTGAATGGTGATGTTGCCGAGACTGGCTGTTTCGGAGATGTTGCCCATGCTAGCGGTAGTCGAGATATTGCCCATGCTGGCGGTGGTGGAAATGTTGCCTTGCTGGGATGTCTCCGCTATATTTTGCGCGACGGTAATGGTTCGCTTGCCCGTCTGAACCGAGACGGTGTCGTCGCCGGTTTCGAGAGTACGCGAGTCGTTTACGTGAATAGTCTCAGTGCGATTACCCTGCTGAACGGTGAGCTTGTCGTCGCCGGTCTCAACGGTACGAGTGTCGTTCACGTGGATCGTCGTGGTGCGATTGTTCTTTACGTTTCGAGTCTCATCATTTTTGATGATGGAGTTCCAATCTTTCTGCGCCTGAATGAAGATCTCTTCTGAGCCCTGCTTATCTTCAAAGCGCATCATGTTGTAGTCGGTAGAGCCGCCGCCCTTGCTACTGTGCGTCTGGAATCCGCTCTGCGTCTTGTTATCCGGCAGAGTGAAGATGGGCATGTTATCGCTGTTGTAAACGCTGCCGACCACGATGGGCAGATCGGGATCGCCTTCGAGAAAGCTGACGACGACTTCATCGCCAACACGCGGAAGCCATTGATGCCCCCATGACTTTCCAGCCCAGACCTGGGCCACACGCAGCCAGCATGCGTTGGTCTTGCTGGTGTCCCAGGGGAAAATGACCTTCACGCGGCCGTACTTGTCAGGCCATATCTCTTCGCCTGCGCTATCGGTGGCGACAAGCGCCGTTTGCAGTCCGTAGACCAGAGGCTTGGGCGTGACTTGACGCGGCGTGAATGTAACGGTGGCATCGATGCACTTGAAAGTGTTGCTGTAAGCGTCGGGCACTGCATCACGGTCCCGATACGCGGGCATCTGGTAGCCCTGATGAGTCACTTCGGTCAGCAGATAAGAGCCAGCGGCGAAACCACCTGTCACGGTTATTTTGAATCCAGTCTGAAACGCCCGGCAGCGTGAAACGCCGCTGCATTCCACGCGCGTGGCCTCTTCGATTTGCATCTTGACGTCGGTGAGCGTGGCGCCTTCGGGAGTCACCTTGCTAGTACGGCTGCTTGGATCGTTGAATTTCTTGGCGAACTCGCCGGGAAAATCGTACATCGAAAAACTCTGCCCGACGGAAGCTACCACCGTAGAGGGGGAAGACGACTCCTGGTTGCTGGTGGGCATCTCCTGGTGGTAATCATTCAGCGACCATTTACCAGTATGAATGCGTTCCTCTATGGACCAGACGCGGATGGTGTCAGCGAGGTCTTGAATGCCGGTAACAGGCGAATAGGCGAAGGACGAAATGTTGGGCAGATCGTTATAGCAAGAGGGAGCGTCGGCAATGATCAGCTTATGGCCCTGTTGTTCATCGGGCGCGAAGTAGTAGTAAATGCCTTCGGCTTCCAGAATTCGGCTGATGAAGGCGAAATCGGTTTCGCGATACTGCGTACAGTAATCCCAGGATGTGTAGGTCTTGGACGTACTGTCCTGAAAGGCTGCCGAGTATCCGGCATCACTGACGACCTGGGCTACGATCTGGGGAACGGTCTTGTCCTGGAAGAACCGGACATTGGAGTTCATGGTCAAGAATGTGAACCAGGGAACGAGCACGGCTGTGTAATGGGCGAACTCCTCGTCGCTCGCCCCAGTTGAGAAACTTTCGCAGTAGCCGGTGATTACTTTTGGATCGTCGGAGCCATCGAGAGTGATCTTGAGCGTGAACATCTGGCCAACCAAGGTATGCGGCGTAATCTTGGAGGGCATGTCGTTCTGGACATCGGCAACCAGGTCCAACACGTAGCGAAACGGCCGAGATATACCTTCGTAGCCGGTAAAGCTGTAGATCAGCAGGACGTCATCGCCGGCGGGGGTGCTCAACTGCATGAGCCGATTGGCTTGTGTAATGGATTCAGGCATGTGTTCCTCTATTGCACACCGCTGCCGCGATGTGACGCACTACTCGTTTCTTAATGCCAGGCAGATGGAAAAGGTCCAGCGGGCACAAAGACCCCCTGGACCTATTGGCAATTCGATGTCCAGAGCCAGAGGGTGTGAAAATATGGACTCTCCAATCGCTTCGCTCATGGCGAATGCTCCAGTTGCGGGTTCGGAAAATCGGAGGGGACCCACACGGCGAAGTTGCGGGAACGGCGGATGGCTTCCCAGCAGGGGCCGTCCTGGTTGAGGCTGAAGTACTGGAAGTTCAGTTTCACAGGGATGGCCGCGGGAGGGATGACGTGGCGCATCGATAGTCCGGGCAGGGCGTTGCGGACCAGATGCTCCAGATGGGTTGCCGAGCAGGGTTTGATCAAGTGCGGCGCTTTGCCGATAAGCTCGCCTTCCTGCATTTCGGCATTTACCGCCAAATACATCTTTGTGTTGTGCAGGTATTTGTCGTCGTTAATGGCGGTCGCGTAGATGGAGGCGCTGGTGTAGCGCAGCGGCAGTGAGACAAAGTTGCTTGGGATAACAGTTTCGAGCAGGTAGCGGAGCTTGTCGTCGAGATCCGTGAAGCGTGGCCCGAGTTCCCGGTGGTCGTATAGCGGCAGATCGCGTGGAAGGATTTTGGTCGAGAATGTGGTCAGAGCACCACCGAGCGCGTTCATCGCATTGAACAGAACTTCCGGATGGCCGCGACGCACCTCAAATAGATGCCGCATCTGGGGCAGGAACGTGTTGACGGTGTAGAGGAGCCAAAAGTTGGCTACGTCAGACGCACTGAAATCGGCGAGACCGGCGCTCTTCTGACGACGCATGCCGGATAGCGTGGCACTCTTGGCAATCAAGATTTCGAGCAGACGGCGCAGAATCGCCATCAGGTAGTCACTGGCCTGAATGTCGAGAACGGGCGGCACGTAAACGGGGTCGAGCTGCAAAAGGCCGCTGTCGGTGCGGGTGACACGGGCGATCTTCATCACGGGCGTGCCAACGCGGGCTTCGTTATCGACCAACAGGCGCAAATTCTTACGCGCTACCTGGACGGGACGTTCGACTTGCGATGCATTCTCGTCTCGCAGCAGACTGACTTCGGCGCGATACCGCGTATCGGCATTGGGGCTGACGGTGGTGGCGATGTTCACCGCTCCGGGCTGCCAGGCTGGGACGGCGAGGAAGACCTCAATAGTTTCGCGGGTTGCTTCGAAGTAGGAAGCGAGCGGCTTGGGGGCAGGCGCCGCATCACTATCGGGTATTTCAAAGACCAAGCCGTCGGGAAAGATGCCGGAAGCCTTATCAATCGCAAGATCGCCGGCTGCGAGCGCTTCGCGGCTGAGCGTTAACGTGCGGAAGCCCCAGGGTGAAAAGTTGAGAGCGTCGGTACGAAACTGCAGCAGGTCTTCATGGAAGACGTCTTGCGCCTGCAGATGCTGCGGCGACAGAAACGTTCCTTTGGCCCAGATGACGGGTTGAAGCCTTCTCATAACTAGCGATCACTGTAAGGATACAGTGTCACGGGCGTTGGGCTTGATTTAGGAATTGATCAACACCATGGGGGCGCTGATGGATATAGAAGCGGGAGTCATCGAGATAGAACTTGCTCCACAGGATATGGTTACGCCCGACAGGCCGCTGATGCTGATGCTGCCGACCGACGCCTGAATGGTGATGTTGCCGAGACTGGCTGTTTCGGAGATGTTGCCCATGCTAGCGGTAGTCGAGATATTGCCCATGCTGGCGGTGGTGGAAATGTTGCCTTGCTGGGATGTCTCCGCTATATTTTGCGCGACGGTAATGGTCCGCTTGCCCGTCTGAACCGAGATGGTGTCATCGCCAGTTTCGAGAGTACGCGAGTCGTTTACGTGAATAGTCTCAGTGCGATTACCCTGCTGAACGGTGAGCTTGTCGTCGCCGGTCTCAACGGTACGAGTGTCGTTCACGTGGATCGTCGTGGTGCGATTGTTCTTTACGTTTCGAGTCTCATCATTTTTGATGATGGAGTTCCAATCTTTCTGCGCCTGAATGAAGATCTCTTCCGAGCCCTGCTTATCTTCAAAGCGCATCATGTTGTAGTCGGTAGAGCCGCCGCCCTTGCTACTGTGCGTCTGGAATCCGCTCTGCGTCTTGTTATCCGGCAGAGTAAAGATGGGCATGTTATCGCTGTTGTAAACGCTGCCGACCACGATGGGCAGATCGGGATCGCCTTCGAGAAAGCTGACGACGACTTCGTCCCCAACGCGCGGAAGCCATTGGTGTCCCCACGACTTTCCAGCCCAGACCTGGGCCACACGTAGCCAGCAAGCATTGGTCTTGCTGGTGTCCCAGGGGAAGATGACCTTCACGCGGCCGTACTTGTCAGGCCAGATCTCTTCGCCTGCGCTATCGGTGGCGACGAGCGCCGTTTGCAGGCCATAGACCAGAGGCTTGGGGGTCACTTGACGGGGAGTGAATGTAACAGTGGCATCGATGCACTTGAAGGTGTTGCTGTAGGCGTCGGGCACTGCATCACGGTCCCGATACGCGGGCATCTGGTAGCCCTGATGAGTCACTTCGGTCAGCAGATAAGAGCCAGCGGCGAAGCCACCTGTCACGGTTATTTTGAATCCAGTCTGAAACGCCCGGCAGCGTGAAACGCCGCTGCATTCCACCCGCGTGGCCTCTTCGATTTGCATCTTGACGTCGGTGAGCGTGGCGCCTTCGGGAGTCACCTTGCTAGTACGGCTGCTTGGATCGTTGAATTTTTTGGCGAACTCGCCGGGAAAATCGTACATCGAAAAACTCTGCCCGACGGAGGCTACCACCGTAGAGGGGGAAGAAGACTCCTGGTTGCTGGTGGGCATCTCCTGGTGGTAATCATTCAGCGACCATTTACCGGTATGAATGCGTTCCTCTATGGACCAGACGCGGATGGTGTCAGCGAGGTCTTGAATGCCGGTAACAGGCGAATAGGCGAAGGACGAAATGTTGGGCAGATCGTTATAGCAAGAGGGAGCGTCGGCAATGATCAGCTTATGGCCCTGTTGTTCATCGGGCGCGAAGTAGTAGTAAATGCCTTCGGCTTCCAGAATTCGGCTGATGAAGGCGAAATCGGTTTCGCGATACTGCGTACAGTAATCCCAGGATGTGTAGGTCTTGGACGTACTGTCCTGAAAGGCTGCCGAGTATCCGGCATCACTGACGACCTGGGCTACGATCTGGGGAACGGTCTTGTCCTGGAAGAACCGGACATTGGAGTTCATGGTCAAGAATGTGAACCAGGGAACGAGCACGGCTGTGTAATGGGCGAACTCCTCGTCGCTCGCCCCAGTTGAGAAACTTTCGCAGTAGCCGGTGATTACTTTTGGATCGTCGGAGCCATCGAGAGTGATCTTGAGCGTGAACATCTGGCCAACCAAGGTATGCGGCGTAATCTTGGAGGGCATGTCGTTCTGGACATCGGCAACCAGGTCCAACACGTAGCGAAACGGCCGAGATATACCTTCGTAGCCGGTAAAGCTGTAGATCAGCAGGACGTCATCGCCGGCGGGGGTGCTCAACTGCATGAGCCGATTGGCTTGTGTAATGGATTCAGGCATGTGTTCCTCTATTGCACACCGCTGCCGCGATGTGACACTACTCGTTTCTTAATGCCAGGCAGATGGAAAAGGTCCAGCGGGCACAAAGACCCCCTGGACCTATTGGCAATTCGATGTCCAGAGCCAGAGGGTGTGAAAATATGGGCTCTCCAATCGCTTCGCTCATGGCTCTTGAATGAAGATTGGCAGCCGGATTTTTCACACCTTTTCAGGCGTACTGGAACGAACCGTCGGCCCCGATGCTGACGGTGACGGCAGCCATCTTCTGTCCCTCAGCAATGCTGGTGAGCAGTTGACGGGAGATGTCGGGCAGCATCGTGTTCGTGAGAATGTTGTCGACGTTGCGCGCCCCGCTTTCGACTTCGGTACAGCGCTTGGCCACTTCGTCGACCACATCGGGCCCGTAGTGAAGCTGAATCTTGTGATTTTCCAACATGCGGCGTTTGATTTTGCCTAGCTTCAGCTCGATGATCCGCTTCAGGTTTTCGTCGCGGATTGGGAAGTACGGGATGATGACCATGCGGCCCAGGAAAGCCGGTTTGAAAATCTTATTCAGCTCGGGTTTGATGGCCTTTAGAATCCCTTCGGAGCTGGGCATGGTTTCAGGGTCGGCAGTGAGTTTGGCTAACTGATCGGTACAGGCATTCGTGGTCAGGATAATGATGGTGTTCTTGAAATCGATTTCGCGGCCTTCGCCATCCTCCATGTTGCCTTTGTCAAACACCTGATAGAACAGCTCTAAGACGTCGGGGTGGGCCTTCTCGACTTCATCGAGCAAGACCACGGAATAGGGACGACGCCGAACCGCTTCCGTCAGCACGCCGCCTTCGCCGTAGCCGACGTATCCGGGAGGCGAACCCTTGAGGGTGGAGACCGTATGGGCTTCCTGGAACTCAGACATGTTGATGCTGATGAGATTGTGTTCGCCGCCGTAGAGCAGATCGGATAGCGCGAGCGCCGTTTCCGTTTTCCCGACGCCGCTAGGCCCGACGAGCATGAAGACGCCGAGAGGCTTGCCCGGATCGTCAAGCTGCGCGCGGCCGGTCTGAATGCGCTGGCTGATGAGCGACAGGGAGTGGCTCTGCCCAATGACGCGGCGCCCCAGGTGCTGATCCAATTGCAGAACAGTCCCAATTTCGTCTTTGATCATTTTGCCGAGCGGGATACCGGTCCAACCGGCGATGACCTGCCCGACAATGGGCGCATCCACACAAACCTGCATCAGGGCCGTTTCGCCCTGCACCTGATCCAACTCTTTAGTCAGCTCGGCCAGTTTCGCGCGCAGTTCGGTGCCGTTCTCAGCGGTAGCGACAGCAGTGGCACCTGCGGACTGGGTCTGGGTAGCCGCGGCACCTGGGGCAGAAGCGCCGGTAGCGCCATTGGCAGCACCAGCGTGTTTACCGTCGGCGTGGCCTTCAAGCTGGTTCCGGATCTCGCGAATCTGCTCAACCAGACCCTTGGTCTTCTCCCACTTGCCTTCGAGCTGCGCCAGATTTTCCGAGACGATCTGCTTTTGTTCCAGCAGCTGCTCGATGCGTTCGCTGTGATCGGCGCCGGTGGCAGATTCGCGCCGCAGCACGCGCTCCTGAACTTCCATGTCGTCGAGTTGCCGATGCAAATCTTCGATAACGGAGGGCGTCGCATTCTGTCCCAGCGCCAGACGGGCGCAAGCGGTATCGAGAACGCTGACGGCCTTGTCGGGCAACTGGCGGCCCGCAAGATAGCGGTGCGACAACTTGACCGCGGCGGTGACACCTTCGTCCAGAATGCGGACCTTATGATGCTTTTCAAGCGCTCCGACGATGCCGCGCAACATCACCATGCATTGGGATTCGCTGGGCTCTTCCACCTTGACCACCTGGAAGCGGCGCGCCAGAGCGGGATCTTTTTCGAAGTACTTCTTGTACTCAGACCAGGTGGTAGCGGCGATGGTTCGCAACTCGCCGCGTGCTAGGGCCGGCTTCAAGAGATTGGCAGCATCATTCTGACCGGCTTGTCCGCCGGCGCCGATCATGGTGTGAGCTTCATCGATGAACAGGATGATGGGAACCGGCGATTTCTTGACTTCCTCGATGAGACCTTTGAGGCGGTTCTCAAACTCGCCTTTGATTCCGGCGCCAGCTTGCAAGAGCGCGAGATCGAGGGTCCGGACTATGACGTTGCGCAAAGGCGGTGGTACATCGCCCTGGGCAACGCGCATAGCGAAGCCTTCGACAACGGCCGTTTTGCCGACGCCCGCTTCGCCGGTGAGAATCGGATTGTTCTGCCGACGGCGCATGAGGATATCAACGATCTGGCGGATTTCGGAATCTCTGCCCAGAACGGTATCGATCTTGCCTTTTTTGGCATTCTCGGTCAGGTTGACTGTGTACTGATCGAGATTGGGCTGCTTGCTGTTGGCGGCAGCACCGGGAGCGCCCGCACCGGCAGTTCCCGGCAATCCACCGGCCGCAGCACCAGCGGTCGCGGAGTCCTCGGGAGATCCGACCACGATGTTGAAGAAATCACGGCGCAGCGTTTCGGGCTGAATAACCTGCAGTTCACGGCTGAACTCTTTAGTGAGGCGGGATAACTCTTCGTCCGAGAGCAAAGCGAGGATGGCAAAGCCAGAACGGATTTGGGTGCCTGCGAACTCAAGCGACCCGATGGTCCAGGCGCTGGTAAACATCTTTACGAGCGTGGGACTGAAGGAAGGCGTGCGTGCATTGCCGGTCTTCAATTTGTCTAAAGCCCGATTCAGCTCGGTGGTGAAGCGCGATTTATCGACACCGGCATGCTTGAGGATATGGTGTAGATCGCTATCCTGCTGATCGAGAAGCTTCATCAGGAAATGCTCGATTTCAATGTCATAGTGAGTGCGCGAGAGACACAGGCCGGCTGCGGCTTCGAGCGAACTGCGGGTGGTGTCGTCCATCCTCCCGACAAGCGACTTCAGATTCACGTTCATAAGATTCCTTTCGTGCGCGCCAACAATACTAACGCGTTTTGGTGCTCTATAACTGCAAAATTGTCTCGCAAGGATTGTATTCCATGGCGCGAGTTTTGGACCAGCTTACCCAGCCCAACTGAGGCGCGGCTTCGCCGGTACTGCCCAGCTGGAGGCCCGGAGTCTGCTCGCGCTTGAGGAGCAATTGAAGCTCAAAATCGAACTCATCGCCGGCGAAGAAATTAACCAGGCTCTGCAAGGGCTTAAAAGCTGTGCCGGAGGGCAAGAAATCAAGATATCTCTTTAGAGTGAGGGGGCCCAATACGATGCGGACGCGGGATTGAGGATCCCAGACTTCATCGCCGACGACAGCGCCAAAACCCAGCTGCTGGGAGGCGGCAAAGCCATCGTCAAGATTGCATTGGGAGGACTCGTCTAGCTGATACCAGGCGCCCAAAAACTGTTCGACGGTAACGGGAACCTGGAAATAATCGAGCAGGACGAGGCGCAGGGCTTCGGCACTGCGCGGTTGTTGCGCGATTAGACCGGCGTAGTGAACCAGGCATAGATCGCCCAGATCCTGGCGGTTCTGCAAACCTTTGGTACCCAGGCCGATAATGTCGAGCAGGTACTGGGAGAAAGCATCGCCGCGGCCCTGTTCAAAGCCGACTAAGAACCGATATTTCTGCCAGGCGCGGTAGAACAGCGAGATCATCCGATGGTGGAAGATGTCGAGAAAATCGCGCAGGACGCGGTCGCGCTCACGCAGGCGATCCGCAACCAATTCGGTGTAGTACAGCGGCAGCACGCCCAACGGGCCGATCAGGCCCATGAAGTTGACGCGCATGAGGGGCGACTTTTCAGGCCGCGGTTCGATGGCGTAGAGTTCGCTGGGCGGGAATGTTAATACCGCGCGCACTCCGAAGCGAACCACTTCCGTATCGGGCGAACTGAATTTACCCACGGGACTCCGGTTGGGATAAAAGATCTGGAGCAAGCGCACGGCCTGGGTGAACTCAAACGAATAAGGCTCGGCGAAAAGCCGGTCTTCGACGTTGCTGCGCACTAAAGCAAGATTTTCTGTCCCGATCGCGGTTGCCATTCTCGCAGGACCTCCTTCCGTTGCTTGGTGCGCGCAATAAGCTGGCTGAAGCTATTCAGCGACACGTAGAGGGCGAGGAAATGCTCGAGCACGGAAGCGAACAGGAAGACGCCTGTGCCCACGAACATCTCTTCGTCCAATTCGACGTTGACGCGAACTCCACGCGCGAAGCTGATGCCGTGCTCCGATATGACACGCGCGAAATGGCGTTTGCTGCTGAGCGAGATGATGCTGGCGATCTGCCTTTCGAGCGCCGGTTCCTCAGTGAAGTTGTAGAGCCGCAGAATTTCCTGGAGCGCGCCGCGCCCTTCTTCGGTCAGCGACAGGTAGTTGAGCGAGAAATGTGAGATGAGCCGCCATTGCAGACCTTTGCGGACCGGGGGACGCAATGTGGCGGTAGGTTTCTGGAGCGAAACGATTCTCTTGACCGCGGATCCACCTTCCAGTTCGAACTCACTGATGGGCGGAAGACGCGCGGGCAGATCGCGATTGGTGCAAGTGCAACGTATGTTGAGCGTCTGGGTTCCGGTTTTGGCGGCCTCTCCGGAAGTGTCGACCAGGCTGAGAAAGACCTCTGTGCCGGCATCGTGTTCGCGAGTGGAAGCGCGCCGAGTGGCGTTCCAGAAAGTCTGGTCGCGATTGGTTCGGCCATGCTGGCTGGAATAGAACGGTTCGTACTGGGTAACCTCCCGGCGATCGGGGCTGGAGGTACGGACATTATCGATAGAAAAAACTTCCATCGCATGCCGGCGGCGGGCGTCTGGGATGACCGGGTATTCGAAGCGGATCTGCTCCATCAGGATGGGCTCAGCCGAAACCGGAAATAAGTTGATGACCGGCGTGCAGCCGAGTTTGAACGTCGAAGCGGTCACGTTGAGCTCGAGCGCCTGCTGGCGATCCACGCGCTCAAAGCGGGAGATCAGAAAAATGAACTCCGCGCGAGTAGAGAACAACTCGGTGGCGAGCACATCCAGATTGCCGAGTTCAATGAACAGGAATTTTTCCGGGAAGGTGAAATATTCCTGCAGAATGCGATAGCCGGTGAAGGAGCGTTTCGGGTACGGCAAGACGGCTTCATCGTCGCGGAAACCCATAGGCCGAAGGCTGTTGGCGGGCAGTTCCACCAGCCGCTGTTTAGGATCGTCCGGATTGCGCACCAGGATGCGCAGACAGTTATTAAACAGCAGCTCGTAGAGCGCGTAGACGTCTTTGCCTTCGCCGTGCAGGAAAAATCGCAGCGTATCCAGCCCCAGCTTTTTGAACTGCACGTCGGGAAAACAGGAGAGCACCAGACTGCAGGCGGACACCGCTTCGGGCGCTTTTACAGGCGGATCCAGACGCTCCGGAGCGCGCCAGCAGGCGCTAGCCACACGAACCGGCGAAACGATGGTTTCATAGCAGGTGCGAAACTTGCACTGGATGCTCTCAATGGGGCGCGAAAACAGCAGCGATTCGCGTGGGATGCGCAGATTGGTGGTGAGTTTCCCCTGTTCCTGGTCTACATTAAATTCGACCACGGAAAAAGAAGGCATGGGCCGCAGGTAGTGCGGATAGAGAACGTTGATAAACGATTCGACGATCTCCGGGAAGTCATCGTTGATTTTGAGGTGTACGCGGGCGGCGAGAAAAGCAAAGGCTTCGAGCAGCCGCTCGACGTGCGGATCTTCGGAGCCGGTCGGCCCGAGCAACAGGTGCGATGCAACAGTGGGATATTTGTCCGCAAACTCCGCGCCCATGGTGCGGAGAAACGAGAGCTCGTTCTCGTAATATTCTAAGAGCTCATCGCGCATGAAGTTCGCTTTGCACTCTGCATTCGCCGCTGGCTAATTCGACCACGGCGCCGAACGAGAGTTGTTCGGGGCTGGGGTCGACGCGCAACAATCCTTCAATGACAAATTTCAGAACCGGGAGTTTCTCATTCTGCTCCGGCGCGAGCGTGACACGCGGATTGGCGATTCGCGGTTCGAAACGGATGATAGTGTCCTGCATGGCCTGCACCAGGGACTGCCGGTCATGAATGTTCTTAGAACTCATGGAGGTGACGTCCGGAATCCCGTACATGTAGAGCGAGCGGGCAAGTTGGGAGTCCGGAGGAGCGGCAATGACCGGATGGCGCGTATTGAGCAGCCATTCCAAATCGCGGCGCACGCCGTCGCGCAACTTGCGCAGGGACTCCGAGCGGGTCAACTGTTTGTCCTGAATGCGTATATCTTCGTCGATGAGCCGGTCAAGGACAGAGAGACCGATGGGGGCTTCGCCGCGAGGTCGAGGCATGAGAGATTGCTTCTAATCGTATCCGATCCGTGCTCCGATGGCCGGAATGACGTTCACTGGACGACTCAGGTGATCAGCCCTTCCTTGCGGAGCCAATTCAGGGTTTCCGGATTGGCCGTGCCGGTGTCGTCATTAAGCGTTGCGCTGGGCAGTTCCGGAAAATCGAGTAAAAAAGCCTTCAATTCCGAGCGCAGCGCTTTGGCGGCATCGGCGTAACCGAGAGCATCACAGGCGCTGACTGTGTAGCGCTGGAGATCGAGCCAGCCGCGGCCACAGGTTCTGCTCATGGCGGACTCGGCAGTTTCGAGAACGCGCTTCCATTGATTCGCGGCGGCGGATGTTTTCAGCGTGACTCGCGTCTCCGATTGGGGGGCGGGAAGATCCGGCACGGCGGCTCCGTTCATGGACCGGACTTCGCCCCAACGTAAGGCGCGCAAGAGCAAGTAGGAGACAGGACTGGCCGGGTTCTTCTGGCGGATAAACTGGGCGGCAGCCACTACGTGCAGAGCGGCCTGTTCAGGGTCCTTGATGTCGCCGCCCAGCCCGGAGAGATCCAGCTGAGCGCTGCCCATAGCGGCTGCTGCCGCCGAGCTGGATTCCGCAGCTTGAGATGGAGCATTGAATCCACCTATAGCTGCGAGTGCATCGGCTGGCAAATCCGGTTCGACAACCTCAACCGGGTCGGGATCTTTCTCCAATTTGCGGAGCAACAGGATCTGGACGACATTCCCGACTTCTTCAAAGGCGCGGGTGAGCAGGGTAAACGAGGGTGGATCGTCGGAGAATCTTTGGTTGCAGAACTCGTTCAACTCGCTCAGGACTTCGCGGCCTTGCTGCAGGTTCTGAGTTAACGTCTTGTAGAAAGCCTTTTCGGTCTGCTCGACACCTTCGTCGAACTCTTCGGGCGGGACTTTACCCTGCTTCAGCGCATCGTCGCGAAGGGCTTTCTTGGCTTTGTCACCTGAGACATCTTTCTCATATCCCATGGCGCGCGCGTCCTGGTAGGCGTACCAGGAGTGCTTGGAAGTCTTGGTGAGGGGGACACTGCGCACGGCGGAGATAAAATCGACGGAGCTGCCGAGCCAATCGAGCGGCATGCGGCGATCGCCCAGGTCGCCTTCGTCGGGTTCGGGGTAGACGTTATCCCAGAACTTTTCGAGCAGGGTTTTCGTTAATTGAAGGCCAGCAACCAGGCCTGGAAGGCGATCCCGAAAGGTCCAGGCCTCGGCCAACCAGGCCGCGATCTGGACATCTTTAGTTTTCTTGACCAGCGCGTCTTCGCCCACCTGGACGACCACCTTGTAGTCGGCCAGTTTGGCGTCTCGGCCCAAGTTCATCTTGGCGATGACGGCAGGGTCTTCCTTGCGGCGCGCTTCCTCGATTTTGGAGTAAATAGGATCGTACCGGAGGTAGACACCGGCGGGATTGTCACCTGGAATAGGTTCCAGGAAACGTTCTATCTCTGGCATTTAGTTCGAGCGAAAACAGGTTACTACTTATTCTGGCGCTTCTTCAACTTCTTCAATCAGGGCGGTATTCAACGGGTAAATTTCGAGCTCGCGTACTTCCAGCAACGGAAACTCCTCGCCATCCACCAAGAGAAGCTTCGATCCAAACGGAGCAATCTCTCCCGCCTCATCTTCGCACCATTCACTGATACGGCCGAGGCGAATTTCCTCATCCGGGTGTTGCCAGGAAAGCGGCGCAACCGCTGGAATCAAGATTTCGCCCAGATCGCGCGAGTGGAACGAGGGTCCGGTGAGCAGCTTGGCCGGCGCCCACAGCAGATCGCGCAAGCGCTGAGGAGCCTGAAACCGGAGCGTGGCGACGTCGTGGAAGGCGATCCAGAGGTAATCGCCGCCAGCAAAGACTTCAAGCTTGTCCCCAATTCTCGGGTCAGCATCAGACAGCGTTTGGAATTCCTTGCCGTTGAGCTTGCCCGAGACATTGGTCGCGGCGACGCCATTGACAACCTGCTTCGGATAGGACTTCTGTTCGAACATTTCGTCGCGCAGGCGCTCAGCATGTAGGGCGGCTTTATACAACAGAGTCCCCAGAAAGGAATCCTTGCTGCCCTCCTCCTCGAGCGTGTTGAGCTGCTTCTCGGCGCGGTCGTACTCGCCGTTGAAACAAAGAAGCTCGAACAGGAACGTGCGGCTCTTCGAATCGGCAGGATTGTCGCGGAGTTGGGCAACCAAGGCCGAGATAGCTTCTGAGAGCTTCCCGGCCTTGAAAAGTTGTTGGGCGTCCATCTAGAACAGCCTAAGCAGACGCCTTGGTGTTCTTAGAAACATCCCAACCGAAGGGGATCTTGGTGCCGAGTTTACCGGTCGAGTCCTGCGGCCAGTAGGTGACTGTGAGCGACTTGGCAGACAGAGAAAGGGATTCCGAAGGCTTGCCGCCGCCGGCTGCCCCGCCCCAGCTAATGCTGTCGACGAAGACCTCTGTCATATCGTACTGATAATAAATCTCAGTGGTATCGCCACCAGTTGCCTCGCGAACGAACATATAGCCCTTCGCGATGTGCGTGCCCTGGCAACAGTTCTGGAACAACTTGGGGGATGAAGCATCAAGCTGCTTCTGCAAGCTCAAAGCGCTAAGGTCCACCTTTCCCGCGCCGCTACCAGTTCCGAATGCGACGCTGGTAGGGTTGGAAGCGCCATTCGAAAAACTGAAGATTTCAATGTACTTAATGGCGCCTTGCTTTTCGGACTCGCCATCGATTCCGTCTAACTTCAAAAAGATTTCTACTGCCATTTTTCGTCTCCTTTGACTGAATACACACTGCTACTGCACGGGTTCGGGGAACCCGAGTGATGGTTGTTTGAATTACCTGGCCGAAGACTAAGACGCCGGAGGCGGAAGTTCTGCAACCAGGCGTAAAGATACGCCTAACTCGTCGAGTTGGAAATGCGGACGCAGGAAAGCGACCGCGCGATAGGCGCCCGGTTTTCCGGGAACATCAACGACTTCGATACGAGCGTCGCGCAAGGGGTTCTTGGCTTTCAAAGCTTGCGAGGCGTCGTCCACGCCGATTACGTATTGATTGATCCAGGTGTTGAGGAAGCGCTCGCACTGGTCGCGCGACATGAAGCTGCCGATCTTATCGCGCATCATCGACTTGAGATAGTGCGCGAAACGGGAGACCGCCAGTATGTAAGGCATCTGGGCGGAAAGCCGCGAGTTGGCGTTCGCATCTTCCTTGTTGTAAAGCTTGGGTTTCTGCGCCGACTGGACACTGAAAAACGCCGCATAGTCCGTGCCTTTGCAGTGCACGAGCGGGATGAAGCCGTTGTCGGCGAGCTCTTTTTCGCGCCGGTCGGTGATGGCGATTTCGGTGGGGCACTTCAGCGCCACATCGCCTTCGTCAGTGCGGAAGGTATGTGCCGGAAGACCTTCTACCAGCCCGCCACCTTCGACGCCGCGGATGGTTGTACACCAGCCATAGTTCGCGAAGGCGCTGGTGAGGCGGGTACCCATGGCGTAAGCCGCGTTGCCCCACAAATACTTGCTGTGCTCGGTGCCGTCTACATGCTCTTCGTAGTTGAAGCCTTCCACCGGCTTGGTGTCCCGGCCGTAAGGCAGGCGCATGAGAATGCGGGGCATGCAGAGGCCGACATAGCGCGAGTCTTCGCTTTCGCGGAAGCTCTTCCACTTGGCGAATTCACTGCTATCGAATATTTTGGCGATGTCGCGCGGCTGTCCGAGATTCGAATAGCTGTCCAGGTTCAACATCTCGGGGCCGGCTGCGGTGAAGAAGGGAGCGTGCGCGGCAGCCGCTACGTGCGAAATCTTTTCGAGCAGTTCGATATCTTCGGGGTGCTTGGTGAACTCGTAGTCGCCGATAATCGCGCCAAACGGCTCGCCGCCGAACACGCCGTACTCTTCTTCGTAGACTTTCTTGAAGAGCGCGCTCTGGTCGAATTCGGCCGCGCGCTGGAGATCCTTGAGCACTTCCTTTTTGGTCGCGCTCATGACCCGAATCTTCAACATGGGCGAAGTTTCGGAGCTGTCGAGCAGATACTTCAGCCCGCGCCAGCTACCCTCGAGCTTCTGGAATGAGGGGTGATGCATCACCTCGTTTAATTGCAGGGACACCAGGTGGTCAATTTGAGCGATACGGGCATTAATCATTGCCTCGGTATCGCGCGAAACCGTGACCTCACCCTGGAGGACTTGAGAGAGGAACTCTTTGACCAGATCTTTGCCGCGCGCTTGCGAAGCCGGCTCTGCGCCAAAACGCCCTTGCTCGACGATCTGGTCGAGTAGACTGCCTTCGGCTACGGTCGTCGTTGCTGCGGAAGGGACTGCCTGTTGCACATCACTCATTTGGAATCACCTTCCTTATCAATACCCATTTCGCCGCGAAGCTTGTCGAGCTTCTCGGTATTGGAGACGGCTTCCATGAGCACTTCGTCAAGTTTCTCGTTGGTCTGAAGAGTTCCGCGCAGATCTGCCAATTTCGCGCGCAGATCGAGCAACTCACGAAGCGGTTTAACCTGCCGGGCGACTTGCTCGGGCTCAAAGTCTTCCAAACTTCTGAAGTTCAGATCAACCTTAAGCTGACCGGCATTTGAGTCCTCACTGAGCTTGTTTTCCACCGCAAAATTCAGGTGCGGCTTCATGCTCGCCAAGACTTCGTCGAAATTGTCCGGGTTTACATCGACGAAACGGCGATCTTTCAGTTTTCCTACGTCGCCGGTCGGTTGACCCATAAAGTCTCCGAACACGCCTAGTACGAACGGAAGTTCCTTCTTCTCGATGGCGTCACCGACTTGTACATCGTAGGAAATCTGCACGCGCGGCGGACGCACGCGCGTAAGTTTTTTTTGTATGCTTTCTCGAGCCATTCTTAACCTCTACTCTTACTCTCCGCGCGCGGAGTGACTATAATCACTCCGCTCGCCGACTGATCATGGATATTACGCCTTGCAATAGTATCAGAATTTAAACCAGTTGCAATCCCCCGGCAAAATAATCCGCGAAAGCAAAGGAAGGAAGGAAACACGCTGTCTACGCTCATTCAGATTCGCCAGTAGCTCTTGCAAGCCAAGCACCAACTGCCGCAGACAACCAGGCAAATGGGCACTGACGGGCCCACAAGGACTTAGGAGCAAAGCGCCGCCGCCGGGCCAAGACTGAGAAGGGTTTGGAGGTCCGAAAGGTTAATTGGCTGCTGAAATGGATAACCGCAGGAAGGTGCGATTAGGATTCCAGTTTGGCGTCGAGGGTGATCTCCGTATCGAACAGCTTGGAGACAGGGCAGCCCTCCTTAGCCGCCTGCGTAGCTCGGTCGAAGGCATCCTCGGAGGCTCCCGGTATGCGCGCGCGCAATTCCAAATGGCTGCGTTTGATGGCAAAGCCATCACCCTCTTTGTCGAGTGTGATGGTGCAGGTGGTGTCGATGCTGTCCGCCTTGAGGCCTTCATTCTGCAGCATCAACGAAAGCGCCATGGAGAAGCAGCCGGCGTGAGCGGCGGCAAGCAACTCCTCGGGATTCGTTCCGCTGCCTTGTTCGAAGCGGGTCTTAAATGAATACTGCGTGTTTGCGAGCACGCCACTATCGGTGGATATGGTTCCGGCGCCGCTTCGCAGGTCGCCCTTCCACTGTGCTGATGCTTTACGATTCATGTCCTCCAGCTTAACGCCGGGGCGACGGGGATTGAGCGGCATTTGAGACGATTGGATTTCGTTGACGATGCGACCCGAATTCCGCTCCCGAGTTACTTACGCAGTGCTGGCAGTGGTCGCGATACTTGCCTCTGCGTTGCTGGCTAAGGATGTCGATTTCCGCGTGTATTGGTTGGGAGTGACGGGCTTTTTCGGACATACGAGGCCTGCTTACGGTCCGGAAAGCGGGCTCGGCTTTCCGATGGAATACCGGTATGCGCCGGTTACTTACCTTCTTATATGGCCGTTTGGGTTGCTGCCGCTGCGACTGGGCGGCTTCTGCTGGATGCTGGCTGAATGGATCAACGCAGGCTGGACCATTTGGCTGGCGCTGCGGCTCCGAGGCTTACGATTTGACCGGGCTGCGGTCCTGGCGGTGTGCGCCTACTCTGTGCGCTTACCTGGTGCTGGCCGTGCGTTACGGTAACGTGCAGCCGTTTGCGATTGCCTGGATCTTTGCCGCGCTGCTGCTTTCTGAGAGGCGGCCGGTTTTGGCCGGAATCCTGTTAGCTCTGGCGGTGACGTTTAAGATCTGGCCGGTCTTGTTCATTCCCTGGTTTTTTCCGCGTGGCCGACGGCTCGCAGCGGTTTGGTTTGGGGTAGCTTTGGCGGCGCTTTGGTGCGCTCCGCTGGCCGTTTTTGGGGCGCATGGCTATTGGGGATTGCTGCGCGACTGGTATGCAGCCGTGGGACGCGTCGGCACTACTTATTCCGAGTTCTACTATTTCCCCGGCCAATCGATACGCGGGCTGCTGTTGCGCTGGCTGACGCCGGTTGATCCACCGCTCAACTACTTTCCGCATATCAACGTTCTGTCGCTGGACCCAAAGACCGCGGTCCACCTCTGGATGCTGACGGGGGCAATGCTCTATAGCTTCTTTGCACTTTGGATGTTGCGCACGAAGCGGCAAACACAGTGGGTTTGGGACGGGATGGCGTTTGTGATTTACTCAATGATCGAACCGTACGCGGTGAAGAGCGGGTTGATTTCGCTGGCGCCGGCCGTACTGACGGCGGGGTGTCTGTTCGCATTTCGAAAGGAAGATCCGAAGAGTTCATCGAGCAACGCGGTGCGCTGGGCGAATCGCCTTTTCCTGGCGGCTTGCACGATCTCTTTTATTCAGGCGGTTCTGCAGTACAAGCCTTGGCAACGCTACCTACTGAGTTTTGGAATGGACTTCTGGGGCGAGTGTCTGTTGCTGGGCGCTTTTACTCTGTGGATCGGCTGGACACGCTTGCCCGAGGTGCTGCGGACGGAAGATTCAGGACAGGCGGCAGATGGCGGCCTGCATGCGGCCGGGGTTCTCGGGTTCGCGCCGGAACGAAAAGAACTGCCCACTCTGGCAAGCCGTACACAATTCGCAATCGAAGATCCGGTCTGATTGCACTCCGGCGCTTTGCATCTGGCGGCGATTGGCTTCCGGCAGATTGAGATTCTTCGTACGTTCTGCTTGCGTTTTCCATTCGGGAAACCAGGGAGTGAACTGTTCTACGACGTCCGCGCCAACCGTGTAACAGCAAGCGCGAATACAAGGGCCGATGGCCGCATAGACATCGGCTGGGTTGGTTTCGAAGTCGCTGTTCATCTGTTCGAGGGTGACTTTTACAATCTCGCCGGCCGTGCCGCGCCAGCCCGCATGAACCGCGGCAATGGCGCGCGTGCGGCAATCGAGCAGCAGAATCGGCACGCAGTCCGCCGTGCGAATCCCGATGCTCTTTACCGGACAGTCCAGAATGATGGCGTCGCCTTCGCGCTCGCGGTGCTGCGGACGCCAACCGTTGACGTTCCAAACACGATTGGAGTGCACCTGCTTTAACGTGATGTCGGCGTCGGGATTGGCCTCGCGAGTACCAAAACCATGCTTCTGCCAGATGAATTCCTGGAAACCGTCGCAGCGATATATGCCGTCCGGACCGAGCCGGAACGAATTCGTCATGCCTTATAGACGCAGCGGAGGGATTGTTAGACGCGGCTCAAAGCTTCTAACCGCGGTGCGCTTTTATTGGGGGCTAAGCTGGCGCGATACCACTCAAGCGTCAGGCGCAAGCCCTGCTCAAAGGTAAACTTCGGCGCATGCCCTAAGTCGCGCACCGCGGCGGTGATGTCCGCTTGCGAATGGAGCACATCACCTTCGCGCGGGGGGCCGTAGAGCGCCGGCAGGTTGACGCCCTCGATTTGCTGCAACAGCCGCCACGTTTCATTCAGCGTGTAGCGATTGCCATTACCGGCGTTGTAGACGTTTCCTGAAACGCCGTTCGCTTGGGAGGCCTTCAGCAGCAAGCTAACCACATCTTCGACATACGTGAAATCGCGAGATTGCTCACCATCGCCGTTGATAGTGGGACTTCGGCGTTCGATGAGACATTTGAGAAAAATCGAAAGAACGCCGGAATAGACGCTGCTGGGGTCCTGGCGCGGGCCGAAGACATTGAAGAAGCGCAGCGATACCGTTTCCAATCCGTAACACTGGTAGAAGACGGTGGCGTAATATTCGCCCACCAGCTTCTGCAAGGCGTAAGGCGATTTGGGATGCGGCGTCATGCTCTCGGTTTTTGGCAGCACCTCCGTGTCGCC
This sequence comes from Terriglobia bacterium, assembly GCA_963758445.1. Taxonomy (GTDB): domain Bacteria; phylum Acidobacteriota; class Terriglobia; order Bryobacterales; family Bryobacteraceae; genus Bog-105. Next base: position 538,095 of record CAVWVR010000010.1, on the reverse strand, counting down.
ATAAGCGGAAGAGGAGGCGGCGTAGATGACGCGACCCGCTTTGCCTTCGGCTGCGGCGCGGAAGACGTTGAATGTGCCGTCGATGTTGGACTCGTGACTGGGCGCGGGGTCGATGATCGATTTGGGGACGGAAGGCAGCGCGCCGAGGTGAAATACGCGATGAGCGCCGGCTATGACGGGTGCGATGCGCTTGTAGTCCCGCAGATCGTATTCTTCAACCGTGATCTGATCGGCTACGTCCTCAAGATTGTCGAGCTTGCCGGTAGAGAGATTATCGATGACGTGAACGCGTCGTCCCTCGGCGAGTAAGGCGCGGACAAGCGCGGACCCGATAAACCCGGCGCCACCCGTAACGACATAACGGTTCATATCAGTTCGACGCTCGCATCTGCATTGGCGCGCAAGCTTGCAAGTGCTCAATAGATCGGCGCGCGATCTCCACCGGATCCCTGCTGAAATCGAATGCTTCCAACGATACCCACCCCTTATAGTTCATATCGGAAAGAGTATCGAGTAGCGGAGCAAAATCGTAGTCGCCCATGCCCGGCTCGCGGCCATCCAGTTCGTTGACGTGAATATGGCGAATGTAGGGCGCGTACTTTCGTACGAGTTCCGCGTGCGGAGCAGTTTCATCGGCGGCATTGTGCACGTCGAACATGGTCTGCACTGCCGGGCTGCCAATTTGTTTGACGATGCACACCGCCTGGGCCAAGCTGGTGACGACGTCGGACTGGTTCAGGGGGAGCGCTTCGACCAAAATCGCCACACCACGACTCTCCGCATGCGGGGCGGCATGCGCCAGTTCATGGACGAAAACGTCGGTAGCTTCTTTGGCAGACATGCCGTCGCGCGAGGAGCGCTGTTTGGGAGACCCGAACACGATCACGCCGTGAGATTCTGCATCATGCGGAGCCAGATCCGCGCAAAGATCGATCATTTGGTGCACATAATTCCAGGTACGCCGGCGAACCGATTCATCTCTCGCGGTGGCATGCAGACCTTCGGGGCCGACCAGCAACCAGTGGAGGCCGACGAAGGCGAGGCCGTGTTTCTGAATGGTTTCGCGGACGCGACGGCGCTCTGCGGCGTCCAGGATGGAGGGATCGCTGCCCAATGTGAAGGGCGCAATTTCAAGCCCGGTATATCCAAGCGCCGCGACATGTTGGCAGACGCGGTCGAGCGGCAAATCGCCGAAGACTTCGTTGCAGATCGCCAAGCGAAGGGCTGACGCCATTGATTCAGTGTACAGATTCTATGCGGTCCGGGAGTGCGAAAGCAACGTAGATGCCGCTGGTCTCCTGGGTCACCAAGTCCGATGCCGGCGCGGAGGATAGCCCTAACCGGCCATAGCCGCCGCTGGCATAGATGACGATGTATTGACGCCCGTCGAGCATATAAGTGATGGGCGTTGCGTTGCCGGCCAGCGGCAGGGTTGTCTCCCATAGAAGCTTGCCAGTGGCTTTGTCGAAGGCGTGAAATTTCCGGTCGAAGTTGGTCGCGCCGATGAACAGCAAGCCTCCGGCAGTGACGATGGGACCGCCGTAGTTTTCCGTGCCGGTGTTCTTCATGCCCTTTTCGGCCAGTTCGGGATACTCCCCTAACGGCACTTTCCAGGCGTACTCGCCGGTGTTCAGGTTGATGGCGTTGAGCGTCCCCCAAGGCGGCGCGACTGCGGGGTAGCCATCGGGATCGAGGAAGCGATGATAACCGCCAAAGCGATATTTGGGCCGGTGCGCCGGCGCATCGCTACTCTGCAGCTCTTTATCCTGGCCACTCAGCAGATATTGGATAATGCCGTCGACTTCGGGCGGGCTGAGATTCGGAAAGGAGGGCATGCGTCCCGCGCCCTGGCGAATCAGCGCGCTGATTTGCTGCGCGTTCAGCTTCGCGCCAATGTTCACGAGCGAAGGAATCTGGGGCGGCGCGCCGGCAAGCTTGTCTCCGTGGCACACTCCGCAATTCGAAAGATAAACCTGACGGGCGGAGTTCGTGCCCTTGTTCTCGGTCAGACTTCCGGTCCAGGGCAGATCGTTAGCATTCACGTAGAGGAGGCCGGTGGCGGGATCGAAAGCGGATCCACCCCATTCCGCACCGCCGTCAAAGCCCGGAAAGATGACGGTCTGTTTATCCACCGAGAAAGGAACAAACTGGCCCTCGCTCCGATAGGTTTGAAACTGCTGCAGCGCCCAAGCGTGAGCTTCAGGAGTTCTGTTGGTCAACATGTCTTCCGTGAGCAACTGGCGCGCGTACGGTTTCGGCATTGCCGGTAAGGCTTGCGTGTCGGCGGCCTGTTCGCCGGGAGTGCTGCTAGGCGGATAGGGTTGGTATTGAATGGGGAACAGCGGCTTGCCCGTTTGGCGGTCAAAGAGGTAGACCCAACCGTGCTTCGTGGTTTGCGCGACTGCATCGATTTTGTGGCCCTGACGTTTCACCGTGACCAGGTTGGGAGGCGACGGGAAGTCGCGGTCCCATAGGTCGTGTCGGACGGCCTGAAAATGCCAGATGCGCTTGCCGGTGTTCGCGTCCAAAGCGAGGAGACAATTGGCGAACAGATCGTTTCCAAGCCGATCTGCTCCATAGAAATCAGATGCAGCCGAGCCGGTTGGAACGTAGAGAATGCCACGGGGCGCGTCGAGGGCCATGCCCGCCCAGTTATTGGCGGCGCCGCTCTCAGTCCAAGCGTCTTTCGGCCAGGTGTCGTAGCCGTACTCGCCCGGGTGCGGGATGGTGTGAAAGGTCCAGCGGACTGCGCCCGTACGCACGTCGTAAGCGCGTATGTCACCTGGGGGCGCGGGAAGAGCTTCCGGCTCGCGGCCGCCGACAATCAGCAGATCCTGGTAGACGATCCCGGGGCTGGTCAGCACGATCGACTGTTTTAAGGGATCGCGTCCCAAGCCTTCGCGTAAATCGATGTGACCGTCCTGACCGAAGGTCTTAATGGGCTGGCCCGTGTGGGCATCGAGCGCGTACACATAACTCTGGACCGCGGCGAAGATGCGCGCGTCATTTCCAGACTCCCAGTAGGCAACTCCACGATTCGCTCCCCGGCCCAGGATTCCGGAATCAAACTTCCAGAGAAGTTTGCCGGTCGCGCCATCGAGTGCGATGGTTCTGTGCTTCGGTGTGACGCCGTACAACACGCCGTGTACAAAAATCGGCTGTGTCTCCGTAGTGCCGGGACCATCCAGGGTGTTGTAGGTCCAAGCCACTTTCAATTGGCTGACGTTGGAGCGATTGATCTGCTTCAGGCGCGAATAACGGATGTCCTCCGGTCCTCCGCCATAGTTGGGCCAGTCCTGATCAGGATTCTTCTGTTTGGATCCGCCCGAAATTGCGCTTACCGGCAAGAAGGCAAGGCATAGGAGGCAGCAAAGTATCGATTTCGCGAGCACTCCGAAAATTGTACTGTTAAAGCGCTGGCGTTTTTCTTAGAGCGCGGTTAGTGCTGGCCGATGCTTACGGAGGACTTTATAATGAAGGTATGGCGCAACTGGCGATTGATCTGAACGCGGCGAGAACAGCCGAAGTGATCGCGCACGCCACGGTCGCGCTGGATGGACAAGAGAATGCGATGGCGTGGCTTAAACAGCCGAATCCGCACCTTGGAAATAGAACCCCGCTGGAGGTTGCATTCGGAGGGGAGCCAGAGGAGTTGGAGACGGTCCATGAGCTATTGTCCGCGCTTGAAAACGGAATTCATGTTTAGTGCAGGTTTGGCGAATCTGCAAACGCATCTACGTTGACAGCTCATTTTCGGGTAACGGTGGGCTGAAGAGCTTCGGCCGGTGGCATCATCGCGGCAACCGGATCGTCTATACATCCCAATCGCTTTCGCTCGCGGCAATCGAAATCTGGGTACACGTCTCACCACCGCATCCGCTACCTACCTACTTAGCCGTTCCGGCGGAGATTCCCGACGATCTTGCGATTACGGAAGTGGAGGAAAATGCGTTGCTCCAAAATTGGCGCGAAGTACACCCGTCGCCCCGAAATCTCCGCGACCTCGGGACACGATGGCTGCGGTCGTTATCTTCCGCGGTAGCACGGGTACCGTCTGCAGTAACACCTGGCGAATACAACTACCTACTAAATCCGCTTCACTCCGATTTTCAGCGCATCGTGCCCGGTCCGCCACAGCCCTTTCGGTTCGACCCGCGAATGTGGAAAGAAGGACCCTCTGGGATACTCAGGAACAAGGGTCATGTGTGAAGACGAAGTCCTGCTGCAAACGAAGCTGCCGCTGACGTTGAGGATGCGCGGCAAGGTGCGCGATGTCTATGAAATTGACGATCATCTATTGTTTGTAGCCACAGATCGAATTTCGGCTTTCGATTGCGTTTTGGGCAGCGGTATCCCATGCAAGGGGCGCATCCTGACGCAAATGTCGCTCTTCTGGTTTGAGTTTCTGAAGACGCTGGTGCCTAACCACCTGGAGACGGCAGACATTAATCTGTATCCGAAGAAGCTCGCCAAATTCCGCAAAATGCTGGACGGGCGTTCCATGCTGGTGAAGACTGGCGACATGATCCCGATAGAATGCGTGGCGCGGGGCTATCTGGCCGGTTCCGGATGGAAGGATTATCAGAAGACGGGTAAAGTGTGCGGCATTCCTCTGCCAGCTGGCCTGCGCGATGGCGACCGTCTGCCGCAGCCGCTATTTACGCCGGCCACTAAAGCCCAAACAGGGCATGACATCAATGTTTCTTTCCAGAACGTGGCTAATACGGTGGGCGTGGATCTTGCGGGTCAGTTGCGGGATCTCACGCTTGAGATTTATGCGCGCGCCTCCGAGCATGCGCTTCAACGCGGCATTATTTTGGCGGATACTAAGTTTGAGTTCGGCTTCGTGGAAGGTGAGCTTATGTTGGCTGACGAAGCCCTGACTCCTGATTCGTCGCGGTATTGGCCGGCGGACACTTACAAGCCTGGAGGAACGCAGTTTTCCTTCGACAAACAATACGTTCGCGATTACCTGGAGACGTTGCCGTGGAATAAGCGGCCGCCGGCGCCGGCTCTGCCAGAAGAAGTCGTTCGGAAAACAAGCGAGAAATATGAGGAAGCGTATTCCCGCATAACGGGGCAAAGCTTGAATCACTCCGTGGCCGTTTAGCAGCATGCTCACTATTACCTGGGTCGACGTAACGCTTATCCTGATCATTCTCTGGTCAGTCGCGACAGGCCTTCGCGCCGGTTTCGCCCGGGTGGTCATTGGATTTTTGGCGACTATCGCAGCCTTTCTAACCGGGTTTTGGTTTTATCGTGTTGTGGCAGCGAAGCTGGCGCCCTGGATCGCCAATTCGAGTGTGGCGAACTTCGCGGGCTTCCTGATTCTTTTCGTTGGCGTGCTTATTCTTGGCTCGTTAGTCAGCAAAATTCTCTCGACACTCTTTAAATGGGTGGGGCTCTCCTGGTTTAATCGCCTGTTGGGCGGAGCAGCGGGATTTGTGCGTGGAGTGCTGCTGGTAGCCGCGCTGGTTGACGTACTGGTTGCATTCGCTCCCTCACCGACGCCGGAGATGCTGCAACATTCGCTGGTTGTTCCCTACGTCAGCAGCATTGCCGGATGGCTGGTGGATCTGGCGCCGCGGCAACTCAAAGACGCATTTGACCAGGAGATGGAAAACCTCAGGCGCTACTGGTCTAACCCTGGCGGCAAGAAAACGCAGACGGTCTGATGGCTTTCGCCGCCGGCGCACGATTGAGAATAGAAGTTGCTTATCATTTTCGATCTTGACGGTACTCTCATCGATTCGGCTCAGGACCTGGCGATCTCAATGAATGCGACCCGTACGCACTTCGGGTTAGCTCCGCTGGACGCTTCGCTGATCTATTCATTCGTCGGCAATGGCGCGGCGGTTCTGGTGAAAAAAGCGATGGGCGCGGAAACCTCGCAGTCGATCTTAGACGAAGCCCTGACGTTTTTCCTTGGCTACTACCGCGAGCACGCGCTGGAGCACACGCGCTTCTACCCGGGCGTGCGCGAGGCAATCGAAAAGCTGGCCGGCAATGGCAACGTGCTGAGCATCCTGACGAACAAGCCGGTGCGCATCAGCCGCGACATTGTGTCGGCACTGGGCGTTGCGCCGCTGTTTCAGCGCATCTATGGGGGGGACAGTTTTCCTGCCAAGAAGCCGGACGCGATTGGTGTCACTACCTTACTGGCGGATGCACGAATGGCAGCGTCAGAGGCGGTACTGGTAGGCGACAGCGGCGTCGACGTGCAAACAGCGCGGAATGCCGGCATACGCAGTTGCGGCGTTGCCTGGGGCTTTCAGCCGGAGGCTTTCGAGGCTTATCCGCCGGACGTGATTATCCAAAGGCCTGACGAACTGATTCGCGTTTGCGACGGGATCATTGCAGGCAAATAAAAGGCGAAACACCTGGGTCCGGTTTCCGATCTAACGATCGGAGCAAAGACGATGGCTTTACAAGAATTGCAGCAGAGTCCCATGATGTCGCACCTTCTGAATGCTTTGGATCGGCGCCAAGACATCGGTCACTACGGAAGGCTGGTATTCATAATGGTCGCTCGGTACTTTCTTTCGGACGAAGAACTGGTAGAGCAGCTTACGAAAGATCCAGATTGCGATGAACAGAAAGCGCGCGGATTGATTAAGCAAGTGGAAGCGCGCGGATACAACCCTCCGAAGCGCGAGCGAATTCTGGCGTGGATGTCACAGCAGGATTTTCCCATCTGCCATGCACCGGACGATCAGGCATCGTGCAACGTTTATAAGAACCTCGACTTTCCGGCTGAGGTCTACGAAAAAATATCCTCGTTCTACCAACACCAGCCGGAAAGTGCATCCGCCGCTGGCACCAGGGCCGTCTAGTCAATTGCTTGGCGGCGCACCAGGAGCACCGTGAAGTCATCGGCAAATGAGGTCGATCCGCACCAACTGCGAACCTCGTCGGCCAGTGCTTTCACCATCTCCGCGCAAGACTGATGACGATACTGGAGCAAAAAATCTCCCAGTCCATTCTCACCAAACTCTCCGTGCCGCTCGCTTGACGCTTCGGTGACTCCATCGCTGTACAAGGCCAGCGTGTCACCGGGGTTCAGGCAACTCTGCAGGAGTTCGTACTTGTAGTGGGGGGAAATCCCCATCACCAGTCCGCTGCCCGCTAAGCTTTCCACTGTTCCGTTAGCCCGCAACAACAAAGGGTAGTTGTGACCGGCGTTGCTGAATTGGAAATGTCCTGTCTTCGGATCCAGCAGGGCGTAGAAGAACGTAATAAATCTGCCCGGAATGCCATGCTCTGCGAGATTCCGATTCAAAACCGAAACTACTCTCGCAGGGTCGGGACTTGTTTCCAGCAGCATTTGCACTCGAGCCTGCAGACTCGACATCATCAAGGCCGCGGGCAGCCCTTTACCTGATACGTCTCCGACTACCAGTCCCATACGGCCGTCCTGATAGGGCAGAAAATCGTAGTAATCGCCTCCGACGGTGCGGCAGGGAATGTTCAGGCCGGCGAGCTCATAGCCTTGGCAGTGCGGGGCTTCCGGCGGAAGTAAGCTTCTCTGGATTTCGCTGGCCTGGGCTAGTTCCATCTCCATGACCTTGTCCGCCTGCTCGATGGCGGCGAGGCGCGCATGTTCAATCCGGATTGCCGCAACATTCGACATGACAGTCAGCAATTCGAGATCTTCCTGCGAAAACGGCCGCATTAGCGTGCCATTGTCGACGTAGATAATGCCGATGACGCGATCGCCGGTTTGCAGCGGGACGGCCATCATGCTACGCACGCGCTGCATGACGATGCTGTCCTGATAGCGCAAAGCTTTGTCGAGTTGCGCATCGCTGATCACGAGCGCGCATTTATCGCGGATAACCCGGTCCCGAACCGCGGTGCTGACGGAAAAACCGTCGCCTTCGCTCGCGCGCACCATCAGTCCGTCTTCTTCGATGGTCAGAATGACGCCGCGCTTTGCGCCCGTAGCGGAGAGCGCCAGCTTCAGGATGGAAGGAAACAACTCGGAAAGGGGCGAATGTCCGGCCAGCTCCTGTCCCGCTCGTATGAGGGCTTTCACGAAGCGGGCGTTGTGCAACGTGGAATCGGAGCGGGCATCGGGATGTTCCGCTTTCCCAAGAACCTTGTCCAGGCTGGTGACTATAGTCGACTCGCGCGTGCTCTTTTCTTCTTCGTGGGGTACGAAGGAGATTACGTTCTGATTGCTGGCGCTCTCCTGGTCTCGAACTTCGATGGTGAGATGGCCGGCGTAGATACGATCCCCGGCTTTAATAGGATGCGCTGTTTTAAGCGAGCCCGCATTCACCACGGTGCCGTTGCGGCTCTGGCAGTCTTTAACGATCCAGCCTCCGCTTTGGCGCTCAAAACAGAGATGGAAGCGGGACAGCCAGGGGTCGTCCGGATAGGCCAGATCATTTTCCGCGGAGCGGCCTAGAGATAATGTTTCCTTCTTCAGCTCGAAGGTCTTGAACAGACCTTTGGGTCCGGAGATGAGCAGCTCCATAAGTTTGCGGCTGTAAGGTGTCTTCCTAACTTATCATCGAGGCGCGGGAAAAGGCTATGATTCGTTGGGCGTTTGCACTGCCGCGACCCCGGAAACGGAAGCTTCGGCAGCCTTGCCAGTGATAAGAAGCGCTCCGCGATTGAAAGTCAGGTACAGAAAGCCCCACTGCAGAAGCACGAGCAGCCGGCTCTGGAATTCGACGATGTAGAGCAGGTGAACAAACACCCAAACCAGCCACGCGACGACACCCCAGAGGTGCACGCCGAAAATGTTGGCGATCGCTTTGCCGCGCCCGATGACGGCCAAGTCGCCTTTATTGAAATAGTGAAACGGTCCCGGCGTGGAACGGCCTTCGAGCCGCGCCACGATTGTTTTGGCCGCATATTCTCCGCCTTGCATCGCCACTTGCGCGACTCCAGGGAGCGGCTTGCCGTCTTTGTCCAGGCTATACGCGATATCGCCGACCACGAAGATAGCGGGATGGTTCGGGATGGTGAGATCGGGCTGCACTTTGATGCGTCCGCGTTGTGTTTCGACTGAGGTGCGATTCGCCAGTATCTTCGCAAAATCGGATGGGCCCACGCCCGCCGCCCAGATCACCGTGTGCGACGCAATGTGCTCCTCTTTACCGGCTTTGTCCTTCAGAGTGACGCCATTTCCGTCGACGCACGTCACCGTCAGCCCCATGCGGACACGCGCGCCCAGGCGCAGCAACGCCTGTTCGGCTTTCCTGGAAAGATCTTCGGGATAGGTGGCGAGGACGCGCTGTCCTCCGTCAACCACGATGATGCGCGCATCCTTCGAGCTAATAGAACGGAAGTCGTTCTTGAGCGTGTGGCGCGCGATCTCGCCCACAGCGCCTGCCAGCTCGACCCCGGTGGCGCCGGCGCCAACAATTACGAAAGTCAACCAATTGCGGCGTTCCTCCACATCGGTAATACGCTCAGCCACCTCGAACGCCATCAGAATCTTGTGCCGGATGGCGGTCGCTTCCTCGATGCTTTTCAGGCTAGGCGCCCATTTGCTCCACTCCTCGTGGCCGAAGTAGTTGCTCTGGGAGCCGGTGGCGACAATCAGGGAATCGTAGGGAATGCGCGCGCCATCTTTCAACAGCAGCTCTTTCGCGCTGGGATCGATATCTACCGCCTCGCCAAGCAACACGCTCGTATGTTTTTGTTTGCTCAATACGCCACGCAAAGGCGCCGCTATTTCTCCCGGAGATAAAGACCCCGTCGCCACCTGGTAGAGCAGCGGTTGAAACAGGTGAAAGTTACGGTGATCGATCAGCGTGACGTCTACAGGAGCCCTCTTCAAGGCTTGCGCCGCATAAAGGCCGCCGAACCCCCCACCTAGAATTACAACTCGATGTTGTTCTGTCACTTTATTGAGATGCCATCCGGTGTATATAAGTTGGGGGGTTCTTAGAAACGAAGCGAGAGACGGGTTTTCTGCGTCTGCATGATAGTTTTGTTTTGCCCAAGGAGGGCAATCCCTTGAGAGCTGGCCTGTTTACCCGGGAATATCCGCCCAACGTTTACGGCGGCGCGGGCGTTCACGTCGAGTATCTGAGCCGCGAGCTGGCGAAAAAGATTGAAGTGGAAGTCCATTGCTGGGGAGACCAGAAATCGCATCAAGGCAACCTCACGGTTACGGGAGACGAGCCCTGGCAAGAGATCACAAATGGGACTACGGCGAAGTTCAAGGGCGCACTCGAAGCTTTCAGCCTGAACTTGACGCAGGTGAAGTCGCTCGAGAAGATCGATGTGGTTCACACGCACACCTGGTACGTTTCCATGGCCGGCTTTTTGGCAAAAAAGCTATACAACGTTCCCTTCGTTTTGACCACGCACAGCCTGGAGCCGCTGCGCGCCTGGAAAGCGGAACAGTTGGGCAGCGGCTATGCCATGAGTTCCTGGATGGAGCGCACGGCTATTCTCGACGCAGACGCGGTGATTGCCGTCTCGAACAATACAAAAGAAGATATTCTGCGCGTTTACCCGCTTGATCCAGAGCGGGTGCATGTCATCTATAACGGCATCGATCTGGACGAATATCAAAAAACAGATGCGACCAGCGCGCTGGAAAAGTATGGCGTCGATCCGGACCGGCCATTCATCCTGTTCGTGGGCCGCATCACGCGGCAGAAGGGCGTGACCAACCTGGTGGACGCGATCCGCTATATACCGCCGGAAACCCAAGTGGTTCTGTGCGCGGGTGCGCCGGATACGCCGGAGATCGCAACGGAATTGCGCGAGAAGGTGGAAGCCGCCCGCAAGGACCACCCGCACATTGTCTGGATCGAAAAGATGATTTCAAAGCCCGAAGTTATCCAGCTCTACAGCCATTGCCGCGTGTTCGTCTGCCCCTCCGTTTATGAACCTTTCGGCATCATCAATCTGGAAGCGATGGCTTGCGGCGCGCCGGTGGTGGGTAGCGCAACGGGCGGCATCAAGGAAGTTGTGGTGGACGGAGAGACCGGATACCTGGTGCCGTTTGAACAGGATCACAACGGATTTCCTACCGACCCGGAACAGTTCGCGCGCGACCTGGGAGAGAAAATTTCGCTTCTTCTTGCCGACCCTCAAAAATGTTACGTATTCGGCCAGGCAGGCCGCCGGCGGGTAGAACAAAAGTTCAGCTGGTCTGCTATAGCCGACCAGACCATCGATCTCTATCACTCGCTGATCGCTTCCGGTCCCCGGTCGCATAAAGCCAAAGCGTAACCGCGCGCATCGTGCAACTGTCCCATGGAGGATGGCCGTGTCAAACAGTAGCGCTGTAAAAAACCCGAGTGCTCGCAAAGAGAGTAAGCAGCTGAGCACACAGAAGCAAGAGACCCCGGGCGAAAAGCCCAAGCTGGACGGCCGGCAGCGGGTCATCATCGAGGGGCTTTCGCCTGAGGTGGACGGCGGCAGATTTCCCGCTAAGCGGACGGTCGGCGATTCGGTGCGTGTCGAAGCCGACGTGTTTACCGATGGGCATGACTCGGTAGCGGCGGTAGTTCTTTTCCGGCACGAGAAATCAGAGACCTGGAACGAAACCAGAATGCGGGCGCTTGTGAACGATCGCTGGGCGGCCGAATTTCCAGTGACCGATCTTGGGCGCTACCGCTATACCGTGCATGCGTGGATCGATCACTGGGAGACTTGGCGGCGCGATCTCCTGAAGCGCATTCAAGCGGATAGCGACGCTACGGTGGATTACCTCATCGGAGCCAATCTGATTGAGGCGGCTGGCGAACGAGCCACGGGAGCGGATCGCGATTGGCTGCTCACGCAAGCGACCGCGCTGCGGACTAGCGAAGACAACGCGCCACATCGAACCGTTGCCACAGATGCCGCGCTGAACGATGTGATGCAGCGCTATCCAGATCGCCAGTTTGCGACCAAGATGGAGCGCGAACTGGTGCTGGTTGTCGATCCCGTGCGCGCGCGATTTAGTTCCTGGTACGAATTCTTTCCGCGCTCTGCGGCGACCGAGCCGGGCGGGCATGGCAGCTTCAAGGATTGCGAAGCCCGCTTGCCGTACATCGCGGAAATGGGCTTCAACGTTGTCTACTTTCCGCCCATTCATCCCATCGGAAGGCAATTTCGCAAGGGCAAGAACAATTCGACGATTGCTGAGCCGGGCGATGTTGGCAGCCCCTGGGCTATCGGGTCGGAAGAAGGCGGGCATAAAGCCATCCTTCCAGAATTAGGCACGCTGGAAGATTTTCAGCGGGTAGTGAAGCGCGCGGAAGAACTCGGGATGCAGATTGCACTGGACATTGCGTTTCAGGCCGCACCCGATCATCCTTACGTGAAAGAGCACGAAGAGTGGTTCCGGAAGCGTCCGGACGGAACGATTCAATACGCTGAGAATCCGCCGAAAAAATATCAGGACATCTACCCATTTGATTTCGAGACCACCAAGTGGTTCGAGATGTGGCAGGAGCTGAAGAGCGTCTTCGTTTACTGGATTGAACAGGGCGTACGCATTTTCCGCGTGGACAATCCGCACACGAAAGCCTTTCCGTTCTGGGAGTGGTGCATCACGGAACTGAAAGCGCAATGGCCGGATGTGTTGTTCCTGTCGGAAGCGTTCACGCGGCCGAAGATTATGTATCGGTTGGCGAAGGTGGGATTCAGCCAGTCCTACACATACTTTCCGTGGCGCAACGGCAAGCAGGAACTGGCCACCTATCTGAACGAAATCACCAAACCGCCCGTGCGCGATTTCTTCCGACCCAATCAGTGGCCCAACACGCCCGACATTTTGACAGAGTTTTTGCAGTTGCGCACACGCTCGGCGTTCATGATTCGCTTCTTGCTGGCCGCAACGTTGGGCGCGAACTACGGCATCTACGGTCCCGCTTTCGAACTACTGGAGGGGCGAGCGGTTCGGCCCGGCAGTGAAGAGTATCTGGATTCGGAGAAGTATCAGATTCGCGCCTGGGATCTGAACAGCCCTACCAGCCTGCGTGAATTCATCGCGCTGGTCAATCGTATTCGCAATGAGAATCCAGCGCTGCAGACGGATTGGCAACTCGAATTCCATCCGGTCGATAACGATCAGCTCATTTGTTTTAGCAAGCGCGCGGCAGATGGTTCGAACTTGCTGGTGATGGTGATCAACCTGGACCCGCATCATCGTCAGGCCGGATTCGTCGATTTGCCGCTGGATCGGCTGGAGATCGAAGAGGACAAACCATATCAGGCGAATGACCTGCTGACAGGTGCGCGCTACATGTGGACCGGCCGGAGAAACTACGTGGAACTCGACCCCAATTCGGTGCCGGGCCATATCTTCCGCATGCGCCGGCGCCTGCGCGTTGAGACCGACTTCGAGTATTTCCTTTGAAAGCGGGAAGCGGCCCGGGTGATCCAACGCATATGGCCTCTACTGCTGTCAAAGACGCCTCATCATTAGCCGAGTTCATCCGCAGTCGCCGCTGGTTTCGCAGCAAAACGCGCAACATAGAGGACGCGGATATCGAAGATGTTATCCCGGTTCCGGGCCACTCCGAGCGCTTTCTCATCGTGCGGCTTGGATACGCGGAGGGCGATTGCGATCACTACGTTGTCACCGACACGGGCGCGAGCGACGGTCAGCCGGTGGAAGCTTTAGACAATCCGGAGTTCCGTAATCAGTTGCTGAGTGCATTTGAAAAGAATGCAAAGTATCAAGGAGGGTCTGGCGAACTTTCGTTTACTCGTACCAGCGCGTTTCCGACTGTTGTACGCACGCAAGAGCTGGAGAGTTCGGTTTCGCGCGCAGAGCAAAGCAACACGTCGATCATCTTTAGCGATCAATTCATTTTGAAGTTGTTTCGCAGGATCGAGCCCGGCGTGAACCCCGACGTCGAAATCGGCGCGTTTCTCACGGAACAGGGATTTAAGCACACTCCGGCCGTGCTCGGCACGCTGGAATACCGGTCGCACGATGGGGATGTTTACTCGGCCGGCATTCTGCAGCAGTTCGTGCGCAATAAGGGCGATGCGTGGAAGTACACGCTGGAATCGCTGAGCGATTTCTTCAATCGAGATGACGGCGATGTGGGCGATTATCTACGTTCCGCCGAACTACTCGGCGAGCGAACCGCTGAGATGCACATCGCGCTCGCGACTCGCCGCGGCAATCCGGATTTCGATCCCGATCCGTTCACGCAAGAAGCCGGGCAGAAACTACACGAAGAGATGTTGTCGCAAGCGGACATCGCATTTGAAACTTTACGGCGCAAGCAAGCCACTCTTTCCGGCGATTCTGCTGAAGCCGCGCAGAAACTGCTGCACTGGGAACACCGCGTCACGCAGCGCTTCTCGGCTGTGCGGGACCAGGAGATCCACGCTTCGCGGATTCGCATCCACGGCGACTATCATCTCGGGCAGGTGCTCTGGACCGGCAGCGACTTCATGATTATTGATTTCGAAGGCGAGCCTGCGCGCCCGCTTCACGAACGCCGCGTCAAGGGCATCGCCATGCGCGATGTGGCCGGAATGCTTCGCTCGTTCCAATATGCAGCGTATGCCGGCCTGCTCGAGCGCGGTTCAGAAACAAAGGAACTGGAACACTCCGCCGACACTTGGAACGAGCGTGTCAATGCTGCCTATCTGAGCGCTTATTTCCGGGCAGCCGAAGGAAATGTCTTCCTGCCTTCTGACCTGCGGGAACGCAAGATTTTACTGGATGCCTTCATACTTCACAAGGCCCTCTACGAAGTGGCGTACGAGATGAACAATCGCCCGGATTGGGTCCGCATTCCGCTTCGCGGCATTCTTAGTCTCCTCGTCTGAGTACACAAACATGGCCACAGCATCGCGCTCTCTTACGGAGAACGACATTTATTTATTTCAGGAAGGCACGCACGTCAAACTGCCTGAGGTTTTAGGCGCGCATATCATCCCGGAACGCGGCGGCACCAACTTCGCGGTATGGGCTCCCAATGCGCGCTTTGTGTCGGTGGTTGGTCCGTTTAACGGTTGGCACAGAGATGCTACGATGCTCTCGCCCGCGGGCGGCGGCATCTGGCAGGGCTTCGCGCCGGGCGTCATGTCGGGCGCTCACTATAAGTATTGGGTCGAGTCAAAGCTAAACGACTACAAAGCGGCGAAGGCCGATCCTATCGGCTTCTTCCATGACACGCCGCCGGAAACCGCCTCCATCATCTGGGACTTGAACTATCAATGGGGGGATGACGAATGGATACAGCGGCGCCATGATGCGAACAGCCTGGATGCGCCCATGTCCATTTATGAGGTGCATCTGGGGTCGTGGCGGCGTGCCGTCGATCAGGGAAACCGGTTCCTGACGTACGGCGAAATGGCCAGCCAGCTCATTCCTTATGTGAAGGAGATGGGCTTCACGCACGTCGAATTCCTGCCGGTGATGGAACACCCGTTCTACGGTTCATGGGGCTACCAAGTCACGGGGTTTTTTGCGCCCACCAGCCGTTTCGGCACGCCGCAGGATTTGATGCGGCTGATCGATCAATTCCATCAGGCCGGAATCGGAGTCATCCTCGATTGGGTGCCATCGCATTTTCCGCAGGACGAGCATGGGCCCGGATACTTCGATGGCGCGCACGAGTATGAACCGGCTGACCCGCGGCGCGGCATTCATCCCGATTGGAACAGCTTCATCTTCGATTACAGCCGTCCCGAGGTGCGCAGCTTTCTATTAAGCAGCGCGATGTTCTGGCTGGACAAGTACCATGCCGACGGCCTGCGTGTAGATGCGGTCGCTTCGATGCTCTATCTCGATTACTCGCGGCGCGAAGGCCAATGGATTCCGAACCAGTACGGCGGACGCGAGAATCTGGACGCAATCAGTTTTCTGCGGCGCATGAACGAGGATGTGTATCGCGCGCATAGCGATACCCAAACCATCGCTGAAGAATCGACCGCATGGCCGATGGTTTCAAGGCCGGTGTCTGCCGGTGGACTCGGATTTGGATTGAAGTGGGACATGGGCTGGATGCACGACACGCTGCAGTACATGTCACAAGATCCGCTGTTCCGCAAATATCATCATCACGAACTCACGTTCCGCATGGTTTACGCGTTCAACGAGAACTTTGTGCTGCCGCTGTCGCATGACGAAGTGGTTTACGGAAAAGGTTCGCTGATCGGCAAAATGCCGGGCGATGATTGGCGCAAGTTCGCAAACCTGCGCTTGCTGTTTTCGTACATGTATGCGCAGCCGGGCAAGAAGCTGCTGTTCATGGGCGGGGAATTTGGTCAGTGGTCAGAGTGGAATCATGACGGATCGTTGCAATGGGAACTGCTGCAACGTCCGCCGCATGCGGCGCTACGGCTGCTTGTCGGAGATTTGAATCATCTCTACCGGACGGAACCGGCGCTGTTCGAGCACGAGTTGACTCCGAGCAGTTTCGAGTGGCTCAATCTGCACGATTCCGAGAACAATGTCCTCAGCTTCCTGCGCAAAGGCAGTTCCGACGAGCAGTTGATCGCGTGCGCTTTCAACTTCAGCCCGCTTCCGCGCGACAGCTACCGGCTCGGTGTTCCGCGCAAAGGCCACTGGGCGGAGATATTGAATTCGGATGCAAAGATTTACGGCGGCACCGGCCGCGGCAATTTCGGCGGCGTGGATACCGTACCGATTCCGCTGCAAGGACGCGACTATTCGATCACAGTCAACATTCCGCCTCTTGCGGCAGTGTTTTTGCGGTGGGAAGCGCCCGTCAAGGCTACGTGAATAACGTATACTCAAGAAATTGAGGAGCATCGTTGCTCTACCCAAGTACGAGAAGCAAGTCAAACGGCTGCTTTCGGACGAGGAGAGAGGCGCAATGGAGGCTAACATTGCTGCTGATCCGCTGGCATATCCGATCGTTCGCGGTACAGGTGGATTTCGAAAGGCTCGATGGAGTCGGGGCGCCAGCGGCAAGAGTGGCGGCGTCCGCGCCATCTTTTTTTACTTCGTGTCTGGCGACACGGTTTTCTTTGCGCTGCTCTACGCAAAGAACGAATTGGAGAATTTGACTCATGCTCAAGAAAAAGAACTTAAGCGGCTTGCGCGAGCAATCGAAGAAAACGGATAAAGGGACGACATTCGGCCGCGATTTGATTGCCAGTGCCAAACAAATTCTCGCCCATGTCGACGGGCGAAAAGTGATGAAGCAATATACGCTGCCCATGCCTATTGATATAAAGGGAATCCGCGCAAAAATCGGCATGTCCCAGTCGGAATTTGCAGACGCCTTTTGTTTGAATCGCCGAACCCTTCAGCAATGGGAACAGGGGAAGGCCTCGCCCGATTTGGCGGTACGTGCCTATCTAACGGTGATCGAGCGAAACCCAGACATAGTTAAGGCAGCGCTCCGGCAATAATTGCCCATGGCGAAGGACTATGTGGAAGAGCGTTCGGGCGGATACTTTGTCGCCGGCACGCGTGTCTCCATTTACGCTTGGCCGCTGCACGACGTTTCTGGGACGCTCCAGCGTTCGAAAACGGTGAGGGTGCCTACCCTACAGAACGCCTCCGAGCCTTGGCTGCAGCGGAAAACGATTGCAGATAATCGTCAATGAGACGCTCCAAATCCATGTCCAAACCGGCCACGCGAACGTTCAGCGTGCGCAGGTATACAGGTAAACGATCTAGGCGAGAACTGTCCCGGCAATAAATCAGTGGCGCTTGCCCGCAGCCATGGGCGTATCCAATTTCATACATTACGTTCTCGTTGATAAGCGTTATGTCAGCTATCACGGCGGAAGACGAGCGAATCGCATCACCGAAGCTGCTATAGATGGCGTCGCTCCGGGGAATCTCGTCCAGGCGGATTGGGATCATGTGCTTGAGCACGGCGGGCTCGATTACTGATGTGTAAAGAGCTTTGTGATAGGGATCGTACGGGAGCAGTACCAGACACTTTCCGATCCTCGCATTTCGCACCAGCTCGACCACTGAGTCAGCCGCAGACGTGGGAGCCGCTTTTGCGTATTGGCTGAGCCCATTCAGGCATCGCGTGAGGGCGCCAGGGTTAAAGGCCGCAGCCAAGCGGTCACGGTAATCCCGCAAAAGCTTTTCTGAATCTCCATGAAAATCTGGTATTGGCAGAACAGGTACTCCAAGCTCAAGAGCCTGCTCGACAACCACTTCCGTGTGCTTCTTACCCGAAATTGTTACCACTATGTCAACACCAGCAACCATGGACAGACGGCGGCCCAAGGCGGTTCGTCCACTGATTACTCTGAGCGTGATCCCGTCGTTCTCGGTCATCCTTGCGGGCCTCTCGTCAGAACGCTTATCTAATAGCGGTTCCGGCACCCATGCCTCAAAGAGCTGCTGTAAGGATTCACCTCGTTCGTCAGCGTACCTGCGCGCTCCTCTTAGCGCTGCGACATCGGTTGAAACGGCATTGGGCTTCCCTTCCTTCGAATGTATGAAGCCGCCCGTCACAATGACGGTTGGTATTGAATCGAGAACGGCATAAGCGATGCCAGAGATGAGAGCTTCCGCGGAAGTGTCGAGGTCAGTTCCCCCATATATGCAGACGCGCAAGGATCTCATGCAGAAGCACCCTAGTGATTGTGCCACCGTCTGCGGAAGTTATCCATAAGTCGGCATGGAGGACATCTCGCCGAACCCCGCCTGCTTCAAGGGTCGCGAAAAGGAAGGCCCCCATCCCTTACCTGTGCTTTAACCGTAAACTCTCCCAGCTTCCATCGCCGAACCAGCCGCCATCTACCGACAACGTGTGTCCATTGACGAAGCCGCTCTGCTGTGGGTCGGCGAGAAACGCAATGGCAGACGCGATATCGTCCGGGGTCGCGAAGCGGCCCATGGGCACACGACCAGTGATGTCGCTGTCCGTGTAGAGTCCGGCTGCTTGCGGAGCGACGTCCATCGGCGTCTTCACCCAACCCGGGCAGACTGCGTTGACACGCACGCCACGTCCACCCCACTCGGCTGCCAGCGTCCGGGTCAATCCAATTAGGCCGTGCTTGCTGGCGTTGTAAGCAGCGCGGTCCGCGATTCCCAGCAGTCCCGCAATAGACGCAATATTGATGATGCTTCCCGAGTGCTGCTCCAGCATCACGCGTCCCGCCTCGCGGCACATCAGAAACGGACCAAGCAGGTTCACTTCCTGAACACGGCTAAAATCCGCAGCCGTAATCTGCTCTGCCGGCGAGATGTGCGAAATTCCGGCATTATTGACGAGCACATCGATTCGCCCGAACTCTGTTTTCGCCGCGCCGGCCACGCGCATCGCGGTTTCTTCTTCCGAAACATCGCCCAATTCCTGCACCGCGGGAGCACTACAATTTTGCACAGCGCTGAGTGTCTCGCCACAGGATTGCAAGTCGGTAAGAACAAGGGAATACCCGCGTTCCGCAAGCACTTCAGCCGTACGCCGGCCGATTCCCTGCGCGGCACCGGTTACAATCGCGACCCGAACTGGCGTCACCTGCCTAACTTACAACAACCGATCGAAACCGCTAAACGTCTGAAAACCCAGCAACTTATCGTTAACATTCCCGCAAAGCCAATTAATTGTTATACTTAAGTCTTCCAACTATGCCATCATCGGGTCTCGCCTACGAGATTGACGCACCTTCCGGGCCGAGCCCCGCGGATGTCGTCGAAAAGAAGATCATCCTATTGAAACCGCGGGGGTTTTGCGCGGGGGTCGTGCGCGCTATCGATGTGGTAAAAATCGCGCTGGACCTGTATGGCGCTCCTATATATGTCCGCAAAGAGATAGTACATAACCGACACGTCGTTGATGAACTACGCACCGCCGGCGCCATCTTCGTGGAAGAATTGAGCGAAGTTCCGGAAGGCGCGCGGGTGATTTTTAGCGCGCACGGAGTCTCGCCAGCGGTGCGATCCGAAGCCAAAGAACGCCACCTGCAGGTGATTGATGCCACCTGTCCGCTGGTGACCAAAGTGCACCTGGAAGCGGTTCGTTTCGCGAAGCAGGGCTACACCATCATCCTGATTGGCCACCGCGACCACGATGAAGTGATCGGCACCTTAGGCGAAGCGCCGGGAAGCACCATTCTTGTTTCCGACGTCGAAGATGTGGACCGGCTCGAGATCTCGAATCCCGAGAAGATGGTCTATCTGACTCAAACTACGCTCTCCCTCGACGAGACCAGCGATATCGTCAATCGGCTGCTGGAGCGGTTCCCGAAGATCACCGGGCCGAAAACGCAGGACATCTGTTACGCAACCGAGAATCGGCAACTCGCCGTCAAAGCCGTAGCACCCTTGTGCGAGGCGCTACTGGTGGTAGGGTCACAAAACAGTTCGAACTCCCGACGATTGGTGGAAGTTTGCCAGAAGGCCGGTGTTCCCGCCTACCTGCTGGATGACTGTAGTGAAGTGCGGCCAGAGATGCTGAACGGCGCAAGAACTGTGGCTGTAACAGCCGGAGCTTCGGCGCCGGAACACCTGGTCCGGGAATTGATCGATCATTTGCGGGCGCACGGTTATACGGATTTAGAAGAGGCTGAGATCAAGGAAGAGGATGTAAGGTTCACGTTGCCGTCCGATCTGGAAAGCTTCACCCCTCGATTACACACCGTCCGCACATAGGAGGAACGTCGCATAAACGATGAAGTACGGTCTCCAAACCTCACAATCGTTGAATACGGCCGCAGCTGACGCTGTACGCCGGGCATCGGCTTCGCTTCTGCAGCGGCAGTCGCCTGAGGGATTTTGGTGGGCCGATTTGCGCGCCGACACCACACTGGAGTCGGATTACATCATGATGCAGTTGTGGCTGCATCCGCCGGTTGACGGCGTTTGGAATCCTCCCACGCGCGCTCAGATTGACAAAGCAGTGCATGCCATTCTGAGCCGCCAACTCGAAGATGGCGGATTCAACATCTATCTGCATGGACCGTCGGAAATTAACGCTTCCATCAAGGCCTACTTCGCGCTGAAATTGGCGGGCGTTCCGACTTCCGACGCTTGCATGGAGCGTCTGCACGAGCGCATTCTGGAAATGGGCGGCCTGCAGGCATCGAACAGCTATGTTCGAACCAACCTGAGCTTGTTTGATCTGTTTCCGCGGAATGCCTGTCCTTCCATACCGCCGGAAATTATTCTGCTGCCGTTCCGGTTCATCTACCAGATGTCCTCATGGACACGCGCGATCGTCATCCCGCTGTCGGTTTTGCACGCTTCTAATCCGCACCGGCCGGTGCCTAAAGGCTTCAACGTCGACGAACTGTATCTACCGGGCGCGCCCATGCTTCCCGAGCCAAGCTTGAAGAGCTTTACCTGGCGCAATTGCTTCCTGGCTGTCGACAAACTCCTGAAGCTGTGGGAACGCACGCGCTTGCACGTGATCCGCAATTACGCCATTAAACGGTGTGAGAAGTGGATGATTGAGCGCTTCGATGGCTCGGACGGTCTCGGGGCCATTTATCCATCGATGCAATACGCGGTCATGGCGCTGGATGTGCTGGGTTACGCGCCTGATCATCCGCTGCGCGTCGAAGCTCAGAAACAATTCGATGGGTTGATGGTGGACGATCGGCGCGGGTTCTTCTGCCAGCCTTGTTTTTCGCCCATTTGGGACACGGCTATTGCCGCATTCGCGTTGGAAGAAGCCGGCAATGCTCCTGCTTCCGCGTTACGCCGGACCATCGACTGGATGCTATCGAAGGAAGTGCGGCGCAAAGGAGATTGGGCCGTAAAGCGGCCGAATGTTGAACCTTCCGGCTGGGCCTTCGAGTTCAACAACGAGTTCTATCCCGATGTTGACGATACGGCCATGGTGCTGATGGCTCTGCGGCGGGCAAACGGCTCGAATGAAGCGGAGCAGCGCGCATGCGAAAAGCGTTCAGTCGATTGGATGCTTGCGATGCAAAGCAAAGATGGTGGCTGGGCCGCCTTCGATGCCGACAATAATTGGGACCTGCTCAGCCATGTTCCATTCGCGGATCACAACGCGATGCTCGATCCATCATGCCCGGATATCACCGGCCGTGTTCTCGAGGCGCTGATTGCTTGCGGTCTAAAGCCGAGCCATCCCGCCATCAGCCGCGGCGTTAAGTTCTTGCTGGGCAGCCAGGAGCATGACGGCAGTTGGTATGGCCGCTGGGGCGTGAATTACATCTATGGCACGTTCCTGGCATTGCGCGGATTGCGGGCCACCGGTGTGGATGAGAACGAATACTGCGTGCAGCGGGCCATCGAGTTCATCCGGGCTTACCAGAACCGCGATGGCGGTTGGGGCGAAAGCTGCTCCAGCTATGACGAGGGCCGTTACATGCCGAACCCCAGCACTCCGTCGCAAACGGCTTGGGCGGTGCTTGCGCTGCTTGCCGGGGGCGATCTCCGCAGCGAGAGCCTCTACAACGGCATCGATTACCTGGTTAGCACCCAGCGCCCGGACGGGACCTGGAACGAAGACTATTGCACCGGCACTGGTTTCCCGCGGGTTTTCTATCTTTCTTACACCGAGTACCGGAACACCTTTCCGCTATTCGCGCTGGCCAGCTACCTGAATACAATGTCTGCACGCGACGCTGAAGAGAACGCGGGCTCGACGGAGATGGTTCACGCGGCGTCGAAAGCCGCTCGGGCCTCTTAGCGGCATTGTCAGTTGCTCTCGTTACCGGCGCCAGCGGTTTTCTGGGCTGGCACGTTGCTCGCCTGCTAACCGAAAACGGATTTTCCGTCCGCGCCTTATGCCGTCCGGCCAGCCAGATACGTGATCTGGATGTGGAGCGCGTCACGGGCGATCTGCGCGATCCGGCGTCGCTGCAAAAGGCCGCCTCGGGTTGCGAATTGGTCTTTCATGTTGCGGCTGATTACCGGCTCTGGTCGCGTCATCCGCAGGATCTTTACGATTCAAACGTAACGGGCACTCGCAACGTGCTGGATGCGGCGGAGCGCGCTGGAGTGGCGAAGATCGTCTATACCAGCACGGTCGGGTGCATTGGAATGCCGCAGGATCGCGAAGGCGATGAGAACACGCCGGTGAGCATTGAGGACATGGCAGGTCACTACAAACGGTCAAAATGGCTTGCCGAGCAGGTGGCGATTGAGAAAGCGCGCGCCGGGCTGCCGGTGGTTATCGTGAATCCGACCGCACCCATCGGCGACCATGATTGGAAGCCAACGCCGACCGGCAAAATCATTGTCGATTTCATGAACAATCGCCTGCCGGCGTTTGTCGATACCGGCTTAAACCTGGTGGACGTTCGCGACACCGCCGCTGGGCATCTGCTAGCCGCAGAGCGCGGCAAGGTCGGTGAACGCTACATCCTTGGCTGCGAAAACATCACGCTGAAAGAAATTCTGGCGCGGCTGGCCCGGATGGCAGGCAAACCCGCGCCCACCATACAAGTGCCCTATGCGCTAGCCTATGCAACGGGACTCATCACCACAGCCTGGGCGAATCTGACCGGCAAGCCACCGCTGGCACCCTTGGAGGGAGTAAAGATGGCGCGGAAAAAGATGTTTGTTTCGGCCGCGAAAGCGAAACGGGAACTCGGCTTCGTGCCGGGCAGCGTGGATGTGGCGCTAGGGCGTGCGATTGATTGGTTTCGCGCGAATGGCTACTGCTAGATGGCGATTCTCTACGTGGCCTCAGAGGCGCTGGAACTCGAACCGCTTGCGCAACTCCTTACCGGCTTGCGCAAGCTGAAATGGCCTATTGATTACGCCTTTGAAGGCATCTGGGAAGGCCGGCGTGTCATGCTGGCCGCCAATGGCGAGGGTCAGAAGCTCGCCGTGCGTGCGGTGGAGACGGCTATACGCGCAGTTTCAGTCGCAGATCTTTCCGCATCCAAGCTGGAAGCCGTGATCAGTACGGGACTTTGCGGCGGCCTCGATCCCAAATTGCGCGTAAACGATATTGTCGTCGCAACGGAAGTGATCGACGCTGCCACCAACCAAAGATTCGCCTGCGCTCCCGTGATCTCGGAAAATAGCAATGTCGTTTCCGGGGCAGTCTTGACGCAAGACCGCGTGGCAAACACAAGCGCGGAGAAACTGGCGCTGTCGCAAACGGGCGCCATTGCAGTGGAAATGGAGGCTGCGGCGGTTGCGGCCCATGTAAAACGCGCCCGACTGCCATTTGCGTGCATCAAAGTGGTTTCGGACACTGCTGACGAGTCGTTAAACATCGACTTCAATCAGATGCGGGACGATCAGGGTCGCATTGCCCGTGTGAAAATTGGGTTATACGCCCTGACGCATCCGAATAGGATTCCCGGGCTCTGGAATCTGAAACGCCGGGTAGATGTTGCGGCCAAGGGGTTGGGAGAGTTTCTTGTCAGTTGTCGAGTCAGTCCAGGCGCAATACCGGAAGAAGCTGGACCCGCTGAGTAGAGTTGTTCCTGGCTCGATGGCCGCGGCGGTGTATGTCGGTGACAGCCGGGTGTGTGTGCAGACGGTGGACACGCCGGCGATTGGTCCGGGAGAAATCCTGGTTCGGGTGGAAAGCTGCGGCGTCTGTCACACGGATCTGAAGAAAATCGAGTACAACCTGCTTGCGCCGCCTCGGATTTACGGTCACGAGACGGCCGGCGTGGTTGCGGCTGTGGGCGAAAATGTAACGCGCTATGCGCCGGACGACCGCGTGGTGGTCTTTCACCATATACCTTGCGGAAAGTGCTTTTACTGTCAACGGCGCCTCTACGCGCAATGCCCCGTGTATAAGAAGGTTGGCATCACGGCTGGCTATGAACCCGCCGGCGGCGGCTTCGCCCAGTATGTACGCGTAATGGATTGGATTGTGGATCGCGGGGTGGAGCGTATCCCGGAGGGCGTGTCTTTCGATCAGGCATGTTGGGTTGAACCGGTGAACACGTGCCTCAAAGGTGTTGAGCAACTGAAGCTGCAGCCTGGGGAAGTAGTCGCGGTACTGGGTCAAGGTCCGATTGGTTTGATCTTCACCATGCTGGTCAATCGCACCGGCGCACAAGTGTTCGCAACAGATACGTTAGAAGTGCGGCGCGGCCTGTCGGAAGAGTTCGGCGCTCGAGCATTCGATCCGCGCGATCAGGAATTTACTGCGGCCATCCGCCAGGCAAGCGACGGACGCGGCGCAGACGCAGTCATTCTCGCTACCAGCGTGCGTGGTCTGGTCGAGCAGGCGCTTCAGATTTCGAGGCCGGGCGCGAGGATTCTATTGTTTGCACAGACATCGGCCAAGGAGCGCATTGAAATGTCGGGCGCCGACATTTGCGTGGGCGAACGAATGCTGTTCGGTTCCTATAGCGCTGACGTGGATCTGCAACATGAATCGGCACGGCTGGTATTCAGCCGCGAACTACCGCTCGAAAGAATCGTTTCGCATCGCTTGCCGCTGACTGAGATTGAACGCGGCATTGAGATCGCAACCCGCCCCAGCGCCGAATCTTTGAAGGTTGTCATCCATCCGCAGGAGTTGAATTGATGGGCGCAACCATGCAAGCGGCCGTGCTGTATGGCAGGGAAGATGTTCGTATCGAGTCAGTGCCGGTGCCGCAAATTGGCGACGGCGAGTTGCTGGTGCGAGTGCGAACGGCGCTTACCTGTGGCACCGACGTGAAGGTCTACCGGCGCGGCTATCACGCGCGCATGATTAAACCGCCGGCGCTCTTTGGACACGAATTAGCGGGCGATGTTGTCGCAACGGGTGAGAAGGTTCAGCAGTTCCGCCCGGGGCAGCGCGTTGTGGCGGCGAACTCGGCACCTTGCGGAGCCTGTTTCTTCTGCTTGAAGGGCCAGCCGAACCTGTGTGAGGATTTGCTCTTCAACAACGGAGCCTATGCGGAATACATACGCATTCCGGCGCGAATAGTCGAAAAGAACACGTACCTGATTCCGGACAATCTGGAGTATCGGGATGCCGCGCTCGCCGAGCCGCTTGCCTGCGCGGTACGCGGGCTGGATGAAACTCACATCCATCCTGGTGACACGCTGGCAATCATTGGCTTAGGACCGATTGGCTTGATGTTCGTTCGGCTTGCGAAGTACGCTTACGGCGCTCGCGTATTTGTGATAGCGCGCAGGCTGGAACAGATCGATCGCGCCATGCTGCTGGGCGCTGATGAAGGCATTCTGCTGGGCGATGCAACCGCGGCTGTGGAGGAGGCTAAGAGACGAACGAATGGGCGCGGCCCGGATGTTGTTATCGAAGCAACCGGACACCCTGACGGACTGGGAATTCGCGACCCATCTGGTGCGCAAAGGCGGAACCATCAACTTCTTCGGAGGCTGCCCCGCAGGCACCAAGGTGACGCTTGATACTGCGCTTTTGCATTACTCAGAAATCACTTGTAAGGCGAGCTTCCATCACACGCCGGAGCATATAGCCCGCGCGCTCAGCTTCATCGCAGATGGCAGCGTTACGGCCGAGCACCTGGTGAACCACGAAGAGCCGCTTAGCCATTTGCCGCAAGTACTCTCAGACTTGGCGCACCACCGCAACGGTCAGGTGAAGACCGCCATCATTCCGTAAACAGGAAATACTTGCCCATCGCTCATCTGCAGCCCAAAGAATACGTTCGCAACATAGCGCCGGATTCTATCGCCTATTCGCAATCCGAAGCGCTGGAATATACGCGCTGGCTGGCGACGCATCACTACGAAAATTTCCATGTAGTGAGCCTCCTTCTGCCCAAGCGGCTGCACCAGGACTTCTATAACGTCTACGCGTATTGCCGCTGGGCCGACGACTTAGGCGATGAGATGGGCGACTGCCAGGAAAGTTTGCGCCTGCTGGCTTGGTGGCGGGAAGAACTGGAATCCATGTACCGCGGGCACGCCAGTCATCCGGTATTCGTCGCGCTCAAGGAGACAGTTCAGCGATACGACATCCCACTTGAGCCGTTTGAGCGCCTCATCCGGGCCTTTGAACAGGATCAGATGGTCACCCGCTATCAAACCTTCGAGGATGTCTTTGGCTATTGCGTGAACTCGGCAAATCCGGTTGGCCGGTTGGTGCTGTATTTGTGCGGATATCGAGATGCCGAGCGCCAGCAGCTTTCCGATTACACCTGTACCGCTCTGCAACTTGCGAATTTCTGGCAGGATGTAACGGTCGATCTCCTGAAAGATCGCATCTATTTGCCGCTGTGCTTGTTCGAGAAGTACGGCTACACGGAAAAGGAACTGCGCGAGCACAAGTTCACTCCGGCTTTTCATTCGGTAATGGTGGATGCGGTGAACGTGGCGGAGGAATTGTTCAAAAAAGGCCTGCCGCTGATCGGCATGTTGAATCGGCGTTTTGCGCTGGATATTGAACTATTCAGCCGCGGCGGCATGCGCGTCCTCCAAAAGATCAGATTTCAAGACTACGATGTTCTCAAACAGCGCCCGCATATCTCCAAGCCGGAGCGCGTAGGAATTCTTCTGCAATGTCTTCCGCGATTGCTGCCGTTCTAAATCCGGTTACCGTCGCGGAGTCCTATCGCTACTGCCGCAACATTGCGCAAAGACGCGCAAAGAACTTCTACTACTCCTTTTTGTTGCTCGAAAAGCCGCAGCGTGATGCCATGTGCGCGATCTATGCGTTCATGCGTCAATGCGATGACCTGAGTGACGATCCGGTGTCGACCGATAAGGCGGCGCTGCATCAGAGCATCGGGTTGTGGCGCTTGCAGTTGCATCGCGCATTGCGGGGCGACGTCATGGACGATCCGCTCTGGCCTGCATTTCACGACACCGTGCAGCGCTACGGCATCCCGCATCGCTTCTTTCACGAGATGATCGACGGCATTGCTTCTGATATCGAACCGCAGCGCATGCAGACCTTCGACGATTTGTACCGCTACTGCTACCAAGTTGCTTCGGTGGTGGGCTTGACCGTCATCCACATCTTCGGATTCCAATCTGTGCGTGCACTGCTGCTGGCGGAAAAATGCGGCATCGCGTTTCAGATCACGAACATTCTGCGCGATGTTCGTGAGGATGCGGAAACCGGCAGAGTATATCTGCCGGCACAGGACTTGGAACGCTTCCATGTTTCGATTGAGCAGCTTCGTACCGGCAAGGAAGATGAAAACTTCCGCGAGCTGATGCGTTTCCAAGCAAAACGCGCGCGCGATTTTTATGCGGAGTCGGAGCCGTTGCTGGAAATGGTCGCTCCGAAGAGCCGCAGATCACTCTGGGCGCTACGCGAGATATATCTACGCCTGCTCACGAAGATTGAGCGTGCTGATTTCAACGTGCTGCGGAAGCGCATAGCTGTCTCGAAACCAGCGAAGATGGCGCTGCTGATGAGAGCGTTCATTTACCGGCTTTGAGCGCGACGTCTTCTCGCTTCGTAGACCGCGCTCCCAGGGATGTAGCTCATTGACAAAAGTTCCCAAACTCTCTACTTTCAGGACATGGAGATGATTCCCCTCAAGCCGGAACGGAAGGCCCAATTGGACGACTACGCGCAGCGTCACGGTCAGAACGCCACCGACGCGCTTGACGATCTTTTGGCCACGTATCTAGAGTGGGAACAACAAG
This sequence comes from Terriglobia bacterium, assembly GCA_963758445.1. Taxonomy (GTDB): domain Bacteria; phylum Acidobacteriota; class Terriglobia; order Bryobacterales; family Bryobacteraceae; genus Bog-105. Next base: position 509,711 of record CAVWVR010000010.1, on the reverse strand, counting down.
ATTATAAGGAAGCTGTTGAAGCCATCGGGCGGGGTTATGCCGATTTCAAGGCGGGCCGCACCCAGCCCGCTGAGCAGGTCTTCGAAGAATTACGCCAGAAGCATGGCCTTCCGCGTTGAATCCACCGCCCAAGCAAAGCAGGATTTAGACGCAATTCTGGAGTGGCTGCTGGCGCAGGAGGCCAGTGAAATGGGCTTGCGCTGGTTCCAGAAATTGAAGCAAGGCATAGCTTCGCTTTCCGAACTTCCCCACCGTTGTCGGCTCGCACCGGAAAACAAGGAATTTCCCTTTGAAGTGCGCCAACTCCTCTACGGCCGCAAGCCCCATCAGTATCGGGTGCTGTTCACAGTCGAGGACGAAACCGTTGTTGTCCTTCATATCCGGCACGGTCGCCGTCAGCATCTCGGGTAAGCGCACTAGGAAGTTCAACAACAATGCTAAGCTCGCAGCCGCCCCTCGTCGATGCCACGTCGCACCCAGATCTCGCATCAGGAGACTAAAATAGCGGCCAAAGCCTCTTCCGCCTTATACGTCAAAATCCATTCCGAACCCGGCCCATTGATAGAAAACTCATTGCTTCCGGCCGGAACAAGCCACGCCTCTCCGGGACTGAACGGTAATCCCGCAATATCGCCCTCGCCTGTCAGGCAAATGAGCAGTAAGTAGTACGACAGACCCGCTGCGAAGTTGGCGGAGTGCTGCGGACGCAGGCGTTCCATTCGGAAGTATTGGTTTTCCGTCAGCGCATCGCGCCCTCCAGCGATTGGCCGAGCATTCGGTTTAAACGGATGAGGCTCCAGATTGGAGACAGCCATGCCATGCTCCAGATGCAGCTCGCGTGGACGGCCGTAATCGTAGAGGCGATAGGTGATATCCGAATTCTCCTGCACTTCGCAGACGATCAGACCCGCGCCAATGGCGTGGACAGTACCGGCGGGCACCGAAATAATATCGCCGGCCTTTACCTTATGCCACGCCAGTAAATGCTCTATTTCCCCCGACTGCGCTGCTTCTTTCATCCGTTCGGGTGAAAGCGGTTCGCGAAAGCCGACGGCCACTTCGGCGGAAGGCTCGGCGTCCACCACGTACCAAGCTTCGGATTTGCCGAGCGATCCATGATGCGCCTGGGCGTAGGCGTCGTCCGGGTGCACTTGAACGGATAGGCGCTCGGTCGTGAAAATAAACTTCACAAGCAGCGGACAGACGCCTGGATGCGCTGGATCAGCGGAGGAACCAAGCAGTTCGGGGTGCGTGCGCAGAAGTTCGCCTAAGGAAATACCTGAAGAGGTTAGATTCTCCTCGAAAGTGAACCAGACTTCACCGATATGAGCTGTATCGCTGTCTAAAGGTGCGCTGGTGAAGTACGGTGCGAGGTTGTTTCGCCCCCATATCCGTTCACGGAAGATGGGGTTCAGTTGAATAGGATGTCGGTAGCTAAGCACGGAATCAGCCATTCTTAACGAACAAAGACATTTAAGGACGTTATGACCTACTTCGCCGCATCTGCATTAGCCCTCCCGATTGCCTTGTGTGCTCTCATCGGGCTGATGGAATCTCGTCAGATCTTCAAATGGTTTACAGATCGAAGGAATGAACGGAGGCTCGCGGCGATGGGCGATATCGGTCCGATGCCAGCTTACGATTTCGAGCACGACTTGCGCTTCACTCAATCTCTTCTCGCCCTAAGTAGAGTTCGCTCACCAAAGCTCGATGATTTTCCAGTACACGCGCCCGACGAAGCTTCATGGTTGGTGTCAGTTCACCGTCCTCAATCGAAAACTCGCGATCGAGCAGTTTGAAACGGCGAATTCGCTCAAAATCCGCTAACTGTTTGTTCACGCGCGAGACGGCATCACCCACTGACTTAGCGACGATCTCGGTCTGGACCACCTCTGTCAGCGGCTTTCCATTCAGCCCCTCGGCCCCTTTGACGCTCGTCAGTTGCGCCGTGTTCAACGTTAGCAGCGCCGTGATATACGGCTTCTTGTCTCCAATTAGCAGAACCTGATTTACCAGCGGCTCCATTTTGAATAAGTTCTCAATGCGTGCTGGATAGATCTTTTTCCCGTTCGAACTGACAATCAGTTCCTTCTTGCGTCCCGTGATGTACCAATAGCCCTCGCTATCCACTTCGGCTATATCGCCGGTTGAGAACCAGCCCTCGCTATCGATGACCGAGCGCGTGGCGGCGTCATCCTTGTAATAGCCGCTGAATAGGCACGGGGTCTTCACCTGCAGCTCGTTGTCCTCCGTGAGGCGCGCCTGGACGCCGGGTAGAAGCTTGCCAATGCTTCCCGGCTTGGGACGCTCAACCGGGTTGAAACTGATGACGCCCGCTTCCGTCAGTCCGTAGCCCTCAATCAGCGGCATGTTGATGGCGGTGAAAAATTCGGCCAAGTCACGCCCCAGCGGCGCCGCGCCGGATGCCGCAATACGCAAGCGGCCGCCGAGGCGAGCGCGCACTTTGGAAAAGACCAGCTTATCGGCGATTTTCAACGCCCGCGACATCCACAGCGGAATCGGTTTGCCGGATTGACGGTACTTGGCCGCTTCGGCTCCCAAACCCAGCGCTCCGTAGAAGATCTTACGCGAAATGGCCGGGCGCTTCTTAACTTCGTTGATGATGGTGGCGTACATCTTCTCCCAGACACGCGGCGGGGCCAGGAAAATGGTGGGCTTAATGGATCGCAGCTCGGCAGGCAATTTCGAAAGGCTCTCCGAAAACCATACTGGCGTTCCCATGCGCATGGGCACCAACTCAAGCACAATGCGTTGCGCAATGTGCGCCGAAGGAAGAAAAACAATGGTGGAATCCTCAGGGCCAATGGGCAGGACGACAGGCCCGTGGTCGAGGTTGCCCAGGATGGCCGAGTGACTTGTGAGTCCCATCTTCGGCTCACCGGTCGCGCCGGAAGTCAGATACAGAATGGCTGGATCGCCGGACGATATCGTCTCCTGCAAATTTGAGAACGCAGCGGGATCGCGCTTGAGCGACTCACGCCCACGCTCCTGCAGATGGGCGAGTGAGATGGTTCCGGGCTGCTGCTCGCCGGTCATTAAAATGATGTGGGCCGGCAGGGCTTCGCCGCGCGCTTCAATAGCCTTGGTTAGAGCAGCCAGCGTCTTCGTGTCTTCAATGAACAAGAATCGCGGCTCGGCATCATGTACGTTCTTTGCCAAATCCGGCATCGGGTATGCGGTATAAAGCGCGGCCGCCACTCCACCGGCGCCCATAATGCCGAGGTCCACGAGATAGAATTCGGCCCGAGTCTCAGACAGTATGCAGGCGATCTCACCTTTTCTGAGGCCAAGCGAAATCAAGCCCGTGGCGATCTCACGCGAGATCTGGGCCCATTGATTCCACGTGAACGTGCGGTAGGTCTTCGCCCCTTTACCGCCTATTGGCTGATGAAGCGCAATGGCATCTGCATATTTGCTTGCGGTCTCTTCGAGGACCCTAAAGACAGTGCGCCCCTTCACGGTCGAATTTTACCAGCCGATGCGACAATCGAATTTCATTGCCGATTTACTTGTTTCAAGCGCTATGCCGATGAACTCCGATCCAGAGGCGCTCCGTCGTCCACTTGCCTACCGCGAGGAGGCGTTCCTGCAAAGTCCGGAATCGCGCCCGCTGCGTATCATTTCCGAGTACCTGTGGCCCCTGGCTCACTTCCATGAAGAGAAAGTGCAGGACACCGTCGTCTTCTTCGGCTCGGCGCGCATTCAAGAAGAGGGTCCGCTGGCGCGCTATTACCAGGAAGCGCGCGAACTGGCGCGGCTGGTCACGCAGTGGGGACAGTCCGTCTCGCATGCGGCAAATGGTGCAGAACCTCATCACCGCTTCGTCGTTTGCACCGGAGGCGGCCCGGGCATCATGGAAGCGGCCAATCGCGGTGCCTGCGAGGCCGGCGGCAAAACCATCGGACTGAATATCGGCCTCCCGTTCGAGCAGCGGCCGAACGCGTACATCACGCCCGAACTATCCTTCGAGTTCCATTACTTCTTCATGCGCAAGTTCTGGTTCGCTTATTTGGCCAAAGCGCTGGTGGTGTTCCCAGGCGGATTCGGAACGCTGGATGAACTGACGGAGATCCTGACGCTGGCACAGACGAAAAAACTGGAGAGCAAAATCCTGATTGTGCTGTACGGGTCCGATTTCTGGAATGAAGTGTTGAATTTTCCCGCGCTCGTGAAGCACGGCGTTATCTCGGAAAGCGATCTGAATCTATTCCGTACCGCGGATACGCCCCAATCGGCGCTACAAATCCTTAGAGAAGGATTGATCCACTACTATCTGGAGCCTGAAAGCGTGCTGACCCATCCGATCGAGGAAACGCCGGATATCGCGAGAACGCGGACCTCGTAGTTCTAAAGGTGACTGTGAAACTGTATCGTACACGAAGTGGCGTCTTTCTTGTTTCCGACAACGGCTGGCGAGCGCTGCCGGACGCCGACTGGGGTGCGCTCACCACGCGCGACGACCTTTTCTCCTACCTGACCAGCCACTTTAACGCGGCGAAACCGGTACCACCGCCTGCCAAGGACACGCTGCTTGCGCCTATCGGAATGCAAGAAGTCTGGGCGGCCGGCGTGACCTACTTTCGCAGCCGCACGGCTCGCATGGAAGAAGCGCAAACCGCCGGCGGCGGCACATTTTACGATCGCGTTTACCATGCTGAGCGTCCCGAGCTCTTCTTCAAAGCATCTCCGCACAAGGTGGTTGGACCGGGCGCTGCGGTCCACATTCGCAGCGATTCGCAGTGGAATGTTCCCGAGCCCGAATTCACCTTGCTTCTGTCACCCTCCGGCAAAATCATTGGCTACACAATCGGCAACGACATGAGCTCGCGCGACATCGAAGGGGAGAATCCGCTCTACCTGCCGCAAGCGAAAGTGTACGACCGGTCGTGCGCCCTTGGCCCGTGCATTCTTGTGCAGGAGGATCTGCCATCCGCCGACACGCGCATTGCACTGGAGATCGCGCGCGCGGGCGCGACGGTGTTTCAGGACGAAATCACGCTCGCGCAGATGAAACGCGAAGCGCGCGTGCTGGCGCATTACCTGTTCCGCGAAAACTCCTTCCCGCACGGCTGTTTTCTGCTGACTGGGACAGGCATTGTTCCTCCCGATTCGTTCACGTTGGGCGTTGGCGATGTGGTTCGAATCACGATCGACGGAATTGGAACGCTAGAGAACACAGTAGATTAGTTTCGCTTCAATGATTGGCTTTATCCCGCCACTTTTTGGCTAACGATTCATCCGCAAGGATTTTGATATAGACGCCGCCCACGACGGACCGTGCCTGAAATCCCGACTGTTTTCCAGTCTTAGTGTCGTACCAGTCTGTGAGTGGAACGCGTGCGGGCGTCTCGTTCACCCACTTCGCGATAGGAGCCATCAGCGCGTCGAATTGGCCGGCATTGTTGGCCAGAGTTGCGGTCCAGATCTCCCAGTCGAGCTTTGTATAGTCGGCACGATTGTCCAGCGGCAACCCGAACTGATTCAAGTGGCGCAGATAGAATGCCAACTCTGTTTCGCCTACTTGAGCTGGAAACAAGTTCAGGTGCAGAAGGCGGTCCCACACCAGGTTGTACTTCTGGCTCCAGGTGCCCGGCTTGTCGAATGCCAGTTTGTAGTGATCGCCATCGGCAGCCATCTGCACCCACTTGCTTGCCATTTCTTTAGCTGCGGTGGAGTACTCTTGAGCAGACTCGGCGTGACCTAATCCGCGCGCCATCTCCGCGTATGCCGCGAGCCCTTCAATTGCTTTGATAGACAAATTCGCATTATGGGCAAGGTGGCCCGCAAAGTCATCCGTGCTGAGCTGATTCTCCGGATCGAGACCCTTATCGCGCAGATAGGCCGCCCATTTTTCAAGCTGTGGCCAATATTGTTGCGCCAGATGCCAGTTACCCTGCTCGCGGCCGAGCGCCGCCAGCATGATCAGCATATTGCCGCTCTCTTCTACCGGCATTTGATCTTCTTCCGTGCGCTCGCCTCCGCCATAAACTTGCCCGTTCGCCAACGGATACGTGCCGAGATCGTGCGGCGCAAAGGGCCACTTCCAGCGCGGCAGCGCGGAATATTCCAGCACCGGCTTGAGCTGGGCTTCCAACAAGGCTGGATTGAAAAACAGGAAGAACGGCGCCGATGGATACAGCACGTCCACGGTCGAAATGCAGCCGTTGCTGAAATTTTCCTTTGGGAACAGCATGGGCGTGCCGTCCAGATCGGCCGCGAATCCATGCGCTGCCAGCGTCTGCCGATACGCGAGCGTGGCTAACTGCGCATAACCTTTACCGCCGGTGCGCTCCAAATCCGCCGTCAGGTCTGAATCGAACTGCTTCCCGCGCCGCTCCAATTCCTGGTACTGAGCCTCGGCAGAATCGAGCATCTGCTGTGTGGTCTCGCCGTTCCGCTGCCAATATGGCCGCAGCTTGCGATCCAGATACTCGACTGCGTACTCTTCGGTATACGAAAGCAAAACATGGCGGCTCACTGGCTGCGCCGCTTCCACGCTCAATGAAAACTCCACAGCCAAGTGCGCCGCGCCCGATCTGGCAGCCTTTGGCATGTCGAGGTCGTCAGAATCCGGCAACTTGCCCGAACTAACAAAAGACGCCAATGACTCGGCAGAGTTGGCGACTAGCGGCTGTTCGCTGTCGGGCGCAGCAAGGTGGAAGTAGCCCCAATCGATCCGCACATTGTCGCCGGCTCGTTCAAGCAAACGTTGATCGCGTGAGCCTGCGTTAAGCACGGTAAGCATGCCGGTATGGGCGCGGCTCCAGGTGACCTGCTGATCTGACGTATTCAACGAGAGAACCGGATCCGCGTCGAGGTATATAGCGGCTTCGTGCTTCTTTCCGTCTGTCGCAGATAGGGTCCAGGTTAGGTAAGTCACGGGCCGCGACAAGACATCGAGGTCGTCAGGAAGTGAAGGCGTGAAAAACGTGAGCGTCAACTGCACGCCCGCTTCTTCGAATGTATAAATGGTGTGCAGTGGCGTGACGGACAGAGAGACTTGCCGCATCGCCGGCACGCTGCGCCGCGGCCGGGCTCCCATATAGCGGTAAGTGGCGCCGTCTATTCGTATGAGGCCAGTCAATGGCTGATCTGTTCCGGTCCAGTGTTTGGTGTTCTGATCGGTAAGCTTGTCGGCCGTGGACCAGATGCTGAAATACGGATCGTAAGCTACGAGAGGCACCGCGGGCGGGCGCAACAACGGGGCAGTCTGCGCATCAAGGTTGTTTTGTAGCCCGGTAAGCAGCGCAAGGCCAAGCAAGAACCAGGCAGGACGGAGACAAAAAGTGTCGATTAATCTCACATTGTCATTTTCGTCGAGGCGGATCTTTGCCGCCAACGATCGCATGAACCAGATGCTTATCGAACACCTGGACCCCGCCGCGTGGAACGCTAAACCGCCCGGCAAGGTCCGCACCATTGCGGCAATCTTCACACACATGCACAACGTTCGCGCTAAATGGATCAGGCTGACAGCGCCGCACCTGAAGGTTCCGCGGCAGCTCAACCGCGCGAACTGCACCCCGCAGCAGGCCCGTGCGGCATTGGCCGAGAGCGCTGCCCGCTGCGCCGAGATGCTTGCTGAAGCGCTCGGCGGAAACGGGGGCCGGGTCGAGAAGTTTATTCGAGACGGCTGGGCTCAGCCTTGGCCGGTTGGTCCTGAAATGCTGTGCTACATGCTTTGTCACGAGGCACACCATCGCGGCCAGGTGTGCATGCTCGCGCATCAACTCGGATTCCCGTTGCCCATCAAGGTGATGTCCGGAATCTGGAATTGGGAAAAGCTATGGAAAGAGTCCGGGCCGCCCGAACGGATGGTATAAGAATTGGATACCATGAACGGCTATACGATGAGACGCCGCGATCTGCTAACTGGACTTGCTCTTGCCGCTGCGGCTGCCGAAGGCCAACAGCCAAGTCCGGAAACCGTTTACATCCCCACTGTGCAGCGAGTGGAAGACCGCAAGTTCCTACACGATTTCATGGATGACTTCTCATTCGCCGATTTGGTGACGGCAGCCCCCACCATTCGCATCACGCACATCCCGACTGTCCTCGATCGCAAAGCAGGCCCGTACGGCACCATCTTCGGCCATATCTCACGAAATAATCCGCAGCAACAGGCGTTCGATGGTAAGGCGCAGGCGGTCCTCGTGTTTCATGGACCGGAGTCTTATATTTCGCCCACATGGTATGCGAAGGCTGAATCCGTCCCCACCTGGAACTTCGCCGTAGTGCACGCCAGCGGGAAACTGAAGCCGATCACAGAGAAAGCCGATTTGCATGAGTTGCTGGCGAACCTTATTCATAAGTTCGAAGGCCGTTACCCTCAATCCACTTACGATTTCTCCAAGCTTCCAGACAACTACGTTTACCCGATGATGGGCGGCATTATCGGTTTTCAAATGCAGATTGAAGAGATAGAAGGCAAGTGCAAACTCGGCCAGGAACGCAGCGAGGTAGACCGGGAGAGTATCGTCAAACACCTGGCCACAGCCTGGCATGAGCCAACGATGAAGGAATTTACAGCCGCCTTCTACGAGCGCCAAAAAAAATCAGCCGGCTAGGCTGTGGCGGATCACAGTTAAGGAAGAACGCGAACCGCGAGGATCCGAAGAGGATCGAGTTTCGCGGCGCCTTTCTTATCCATTTGCGGGTTTGCGACGTAGTACAGTTCGTTGTTGACTAGCGCTCCAGTTGTGATGCCGTCAAATAACGGATTACGGCGCTCCAGCGTTGTCATTCCTACGATCTCCCGCCCGCTGTTGCTGAGCTTGAACTGCACAATGCGTGGCAGCATCGGACCATTTTGGATTGCAATCAGGCTCCCTTCGGTGGCGTAAAGACCGTCGATAAAGGCCAAGCCGACATTCGCCGGATGCGGAAGAGGTTGTACCGATCCGGATGCGAGATCGATTATGTCGATGCCATCGCCCCAGGCCGACACGTAGAGCATCTTGTCGTCTGGAGAAATTGCGATTCCGTTCGCGGCCGTGAACGTGTGCTCGGGGGCTATTTTTCGGAATGTACCGCTTTCATTAGCCAACTCGTAAACGGAACCCTCGCTGGTGTCGGTGACGTAGACCACTCCGGCGGACGAAAGAGCGAGGTCGTTTAATACGTGCTTACCCCGCACCCCTGCGGTTTGTTTCAGTTTCCCGGTTTTCATGTCGTATTGCCGAAGGCTCGCACCGCTCGGCGTATTGTTTGTAGCCCAGATCGTACCTGAGCGCTTACCGATCTTCAGTCCAAGTACATAGCCTTGTTCTTCGCGAGAGGGCGGTACCAGTGGAAGACATGCCGCGCCGATGGGGCAGCGGACAATCTCGTCTCTGGCCGTGCTGCCTAAGAAAACCGTCTTCCGCGTTCGATCCAGCGCCAGATTTTCCGGAAACAGATCTCGCTTGTCAATGGTCGCAATCAGTCGGCTGTTGGAAACACGTGGCGTTTGACGGCGGACCTCTTCCATGATCGATTGAAATTCGACGGTGTCACGGATACTCGCGAAGTCCGGATCGCGGGACGGATCAAACCCAAGATCGGCATCGACCACTTTGCGCAGGCACTGAATTGCCTCCGGATATTGGCCGCCCGCCGCGTATGTGTTAGCGATCTGGAGTTCGATAGCGCCTTTATCGTTAGCCGTTGCGAGCAGGGATCGCAGTCGCTCTAATTCCCGGTTGAACCCCCGATTGTCTTCCGCAGAGAGTTTCTGCGATGGTGGCAACTGCGACCAGAGAATGTGAGCAGTTAATAGGATTAAGAGCGCGCGTGCGGCTAACATCCACGGGGCCACAAACATATTGACGCACGTTTGTGAGATCGCTCGCGGTATAGCCAACTGTACAATATCCTGTACACTTAGTGTATGAAGACGTTAAACGTCAGTGACTTTCGGCAGCAGTGTTTGCAGTTGTTGGAGGGTTTGCCCGCGGACGGCATCCTCATCACGAAGCGCGGACGCCCGGTGGCTAAAGTTACACCCGTTCCTTCTTCATGTTCCGGCCTCATCGGAATTATGAAAGGACTTGTATCGAATTCGCAGGACGATCTCTTTTCGACTGGAGTTGCTTGGGATGCTGAATCTGGACACTCATATTCTGATCAAGGCGTTCGACGGAAGCCTCACACCACACGAGCGAAACGTCCTCACCGCAGATCCTGAATGGAGTATCTCGGCCATCGTCCTGTGGGAGATAACGAAACTGCATCAGCTTGGCCGACTTCGCTACGGACTCAACAACGAAGCTTTCAGCGCGGCCGTGGACCGGGTGCACATTTGGCCCCTTACGCGACAAGTTTGCGCGAATCTCCGGGCGCTAGACTTCCACTCCGATCCCGCTGATGAAATCATTGCGGCGACGAGTCTGACGCACGACATTCCGCTCCTAACGCGCGACTCCCGTATCCGGAAGTCAAAGGTTGTGAAACTGGCGTAGTGAATAACTCTGTCGCGATACCATCGAGCGCATGCTTCGAGTAATCATGGTTCGACTAATTATGATTCGAGTAATTACCGCAACCCTCGCGCTTGCTGTCTCTTTGCTCGCCCAATCACCGGGTGCCGAGCAGATTGCGCAAATTTTCGCGGCATACCAGCACGCGGACACACCCGGTTGCGCGGTCGGAATCGATGCTCCAGGCCACGACACTTGGACCGCTGCCTATGGCATGGCGGATCTGGAACATGCGGTGGCCAATACCCCCACGACGGTTTTTGAAGTCGGCTCCGTCAGCAAGCAATTCACTGCCGCTGCTGTTCTCTTGCTGGTGGAACGAGGCCAACTATCTCTCGACGACAACATCCGCAAATATTTCCCTGAGATCCCAGAATATGAACGGCCCATCACCATCCGCGAACTGCTGAACCACACTAGCGGATTGCGCGACTGGGGCGAAATTGAGGAAGTCGCCGGGTGGCCGCGAACCACGAGAGTGTATACGCATGCGCACGTGCTTGACGTTATCAGTCGCCAGCGCTCGCTCAACTATCTGCCGGGCGAGACCTGGTCCTACACGAACAGCGGATACAACCTGTCAGCCATGCTGGTAGAACGTGTCAGTGGAATGAAGCTGCAAGCATTCTGTCGCAAAGAATTTTTCGACCCACTGGGCATGAGCTCGACACAATGGCGGGACGACTTTCGACGCGTCGTGCCCAATCGGGCGATTGCGTATGATTTAGACGGTTCGGAGTGGCGGCAGAACATGCCGTTTGAAGATGTGTACGGCAACGGCGGCCTTCTCAGCACGGTCGGGGACATGCTCAATTGGAATCGTAATCTGGCGAGCGGCAAGCTGCATCCCGACATATTCAAGCAGATGCAGACGCCTGGGACACTCAACGACGGCGCTCGGATAGGTTATGGATTCGGGCTGTTTCTTGCGGATTTTGAGGGGCTGGCAGAGGTTAGTCACAGCGGCGCTACTGCCGGTTACCGCGCATGGCTGGGACGCTTTCCTTCCAATGGATTTACAGTTGCGATGATTTGCAACGCGGGTTCAGCGAACACGACTGACTTGGCTCACCAAATAGCGCGTCTGTATCTGGGACTTCCCAAGCCGCAGCGGCCGCCTGCTCCGGAGAATGCAAAGTCCGGCCTTTACCGTAGTGTTCGCGACCGCTCGATCATTAAAGTCGGGAGCGCGGATGGCACGGTGACGTTTGACGGTCGGCCAGTCGATTTGAACGTGCGATTCACCGGCGACAAAATGATCCTCCACAATCCGGTATACGGCGACGATGTCTGGGAGCGAGTGGAACAGTCGGCATCCGCGAACTTAAGCACGTTCGCAGGCATCTATACAAGCGATGAAGCCGAAACTGTGTTTCGCGTTGTTTTTGAAAACGGAAAGTTAGTCATGCATCGGCGCCCCGATCAGAGATTTGTTCTCAAGCCAACTGACGCGGATGAATTCACCTGCTCCCTCGGCAGTGTACGTTTTTTGAGGGACGCAAGCCGGAAAATCGTTGCCTTCAGCTTAAGCGGATCCCGCATGTGGGACCTGCGCTTTTCTCGCGAGAATCCCGGCGTGACGGTGCCTCCTCAGTAACGACCAAAGTCGCCTACTTCGTCGCGGCGCTCAGAACGGAGGCAGACGCGGTATGTTTACTTCCACTTTGTCTAAATAAATCCGTTCCAGTGTTGGCTGGTCTCGCCACGGGTTAAAAGAGTCAACTGGATGCTTCCATGTTGCAACCATACGCGCAAGAGGCTCCTTCTCGACGAAATATCGGAATGCCATGAGAACCTCCGCATCGTCCGCAAAATACGCATAGGCGGTCCCTTTCGAGACGGATTCCGGTCGCTTGACGGAACGATAGAACCGGGACGCTCCTCGATTCGCCAGATACACATTCTGCATGTGCAGTGCCAGGAACTCCTCAGCCGTCGTGTACTCGTTCATCACAGTCCTTTTCTGATTTTGAAAACCAATCCGTCCTATACGGAAGGCATGCACCATTTCATGAAACAGTACATCGTCCGCGCTGAACCATCTTTCTGTGATAGCGGTCTCGCCTTCGGGGTCATAGTGAACGACAACACCGCTGCCAAATCCGGGTCTGGTGTAGGCCATGCAATTACATAGGTCTCCGTCCGATCGACGATAAAATGGCACGATCCAATATTTTCTCTTGCTATTGGACGCGTCAAGCGAAATCAGATTCAAGAGGAGATTTCCAACTCTCGTTGAGCTAATAAGCCGCAATAGCTGAAAAACGTGGTACTCGTAATCGCGCGCAGCTTGCGTCAACGGGAGCGCCGGAGTTATCTCCCAAGCCAGCCTTTTGGCATCAGTTGACCAATCCGCCCTTTCCAATGGACCAGGATGGTTTATGTAGATAGGATAATTTTGAAATTGCAGCATTTTCTTGCTCCGCGTAGCGATGTTACTGACCGAGCCGATGTGCGGCTTTCATACCAATCAGTCAGCAGAAGCAGATGCATTTTGCGTGCCAGCGCCAATCACGTCGGGGGCGGACCTGTTTCTGCAATGTTCGTGGCGATGTTATCCAAAAGGTTCAATCGCCGGTTAGCCCATCCCTTAGCGTGGCGTCGAAAAGTTGCGTATCCAAGGACTGTATCGTCTGGAAAAGAGCGCCGGATTGCGCGTTGGACTGCGCATGTAGAGGCAAGCTAATAAGAGCCAACGTGACAAAACGGGAGCAGGCGAAGCGACCTATTCGAGTTCATAAGATTTTTGTGCGAGCTGGATGGTACGCGATTTCTTACGTATCGCGGCGCGGGGTTTGTTCCAGGAAAGATCCTAACCCCGGCGCGATCGGCTAATCAGAGCGTAGAGCGATGGTCGGGTCGATGCGGCTGGCGCGTCGCGCGGGCAGGTAACTGGCGAGAAGCCCGATGGTAACAAGAACGAGCGTGGCGGCCGCGAACGTCAAAGGATCGTTCGGGCTGATGCCGGCAAAAAGCTTACTCGCTAATCTGGTCAATCCCGCTGCGCCGAGCAGGCCGAGCACTGTCCCCGCCGCTACGAGCAACGCTCCCCGACCGAGCGTCAGCTTCAGCAGATCGGAAGTGGTCGCGCCGACCGCGATCCGGATTCCAAATTCACGAATGCGTTGCCCAACCGTATAAGAGACAACTCCGAATACGCCGGTGGAGGCCAGCAGCAACGCAATCAAGCCGAAGAGCGTAAGCAGAATAGTGCCCATTCGGGCGGGCGCACGGCCTTCCGCGCGTAGTTCGTCGAGAGTCTCAATCTTGTAAAGGGGCACATCGGGATCGACACTGGCCAGGGTTCGGCGAATAGCGAGGGTTATGCCGGCCGGATCGACATGGCTGCGGACTACAAGCGACAAGCCCGGTTTGGGCGATTGCGCGAGCGGTAAATACACTTGACCGCGTTCGCCCATCAACGCGTTGATCATTGCGTTCTGCTCGACTGTGCCAACAATTCCAACGATGGTTCTAGCTGGACCATGCGGTTCCAGCTTGACTGATTTACCGATTGGATCTTCCTTGGGCCAATACTTCTTAGCCGCAACAGCGTCTACCATCACCACCAACGGCGCGTTCGCACTGTCCGATTCGCTAAAGACGCGGCCTTCTTCCAGAGGAATGCGCATAGTGTGGAAGTAGCCGGCCGATACGGCGGCGGTGAGAACCATCGGCACGTCGCCCGGGCCTGGCTCCGGCCGATCAGTAAAGTGGAGTCCGGAACCGTGTACGGTGTCGCCGCCGGGAATTGCATCCGTTGCGGCAGCGGCCTCCACGCCGGGAATATGCACGAGTCGATCCAGCGTAGTGTCGACAAAGGCCGTTTGTTTCTTTGCGTCCTGAAATTCCGGGCCGCTCAATGCAATCTGCATCGCCAGAGCGCCGCGCTCTTCATATCCCGGGTTGTGGCTGCGGAGCTGTAACAGACTTCTCACCATCAGTCCAGCGCCTGCAAGCAAGACCATCGTGAATGTGATTTCGGCGATGACGAAAAGGTTGCCCAACCGATTCTGCCGTTGAGATGTCTGGCCGCGTTCCGACTCTCGGAGTGGTTGATTCGCTTCCGTCCGCCGGAACTGCAGGGCCGGCAGAAGTCCGAAGATTGCGGCCGCAATCAACGCCAATCCAAAGGCAAAGAGCAAAACCGTTCCGTTCAACGCGATCAGATCGGCGTTGGGAAGCGAATCGCTCAGCTTCGGGAGTAGACGAATGCCGGCGTAGGCAGGCACGATACCCGCGGCTGCACCCAACACGGCGAGCAACACGCTTTCAGAAAGCAATTGCGCCAGGATGCGGCCGCGGCTTGCCCCCAAGGCAACACGAATCGCGATTTCCTTTCGCCGCGCTGTTCCGCGAGCGAGCAGAAGGTTGGCGATGTTCGCGCAAGCGATCAGCAGCACGAAACCGACGGCGCCGAACACCACCAGCAGTATCGCCTTTACGTCCTCAACGTACGCTTCTTCAATAGGCTGCAAGCGCAGAGTCTGGCCAAGTTCTTCAGCCGGGTATTGTTTGGCGAGGCGCTGACTCAATGCGGCCATTCTCTGCTGCGCAGCTTCGAGGCTCAATCCTGGCGCGATGCGGCCGACTACTAGCCAGGAACGTGTCCCGCGCGTTTGGGCGTTGGGTCCCTCGAACACCGCGGGGACGTAAAACTCTTCCTGCTCGAAACGCGCGGCATTTTTCGGCAAAACGCCAACGACTGTGTGCGGCCTACCATCAATGACCAAAGTAGTGCCGACAACGGAAGAGTTGGATTGATAGTGCGTGTTCCAGAAACTCCAGCCGAGGACGACTACGTCACCGTGACCGGGTTTAGCCTCCGCAGCCGTGAACGTGCGGCCCAGAATCGGCGTCTGGCCCATAGTGGAAAACCATTCCGGAGTAGCGCGAATTCCTATAAAGCGTTCAGTCCGGCCGCCAAGACGCAGGTTGAAGCCGTCGTCAATGAAAGCGGCCAGATTTTGAAAGATGCCGCTCGCCTTCCAATCGAGATAGTCGGGAACCGACGCGGGAAAGTGATGATAGCCTTTCGCGATGTCTTCCGTCCACACGAGGGTGACGCGGCCAGGAGAAGGCACCGGAATGGGCGTCAAGAGCGTTGCGTCTACAACGCTGAAGATGGCTGTATTCGCGCCGATGCCGATTGCCAGAGTCGCGATAGCAACCACTGCGAATGCCGGTTTCTGGCGGAGCATGCGCGCGGCATATCGAATGTCCTGCAAGAGATTGCTAAGCAGCGCTCCGGCGCGTCGCTCCCGAATCTGTTCTTTCACTTGTTCCATGCCGCCAATCTCCATTCGCGACCTGCGGTTCGCCTCCTGCGGAGACATTCCTCGCGCGACTTTTTCATCCGAGAGCAGATTCGCGTAAGAGCGGATTTCGTCGTCGAGCTCGCGATCTTTCTGGGCAGTTCCAAATACATTGGCCACAAAGAACCAAGCTTGCCTGAGCCGCCGCATACGTCAATCAATTACTTTCCAGTGCCTGGCCAATGGCAAGAGAAATACGATGCCAACGTTGTTTTTCGGTCTCAAGCTGGCGTCTTCCCGCCGCCGTAAGCTTGTAATACTTAGCTCTTCGATGAGTTTCGGATTCGCCCCAGGAAGAACTTAGCCACCCTTGTTCTTCCATGCGGTGGAGTGCCGGAAAGAGCGAGCCAGGCTTGGCCAGAAATGTGCCGCGCGTGACCTGTTCGATGCGGCGGGAAATGCCGAGGCCATGCATCGGTTCAAGATGGAGAGCCTTCAGAATCAGCAGATCCAATGTGCCTTGCAGAATTTCGGTTTGTTCGCCCAAGGTGTTGGTCCTATAGAGTGTCTATAGAAAGGATGGAGGATTTCCTATCGAATGTCAATAGGTCGCTACACTATAAGCCAGTAAAGGCGAGTGCACCGTTGCCGCTCTTTCATTAGGATTAGGTAGATGAAGTTCTTGGTTAGTATTTACCGTGACGAAGATGGTGCCTATATTGCCGAGTGCCCCGCCATACCAGGGTGTGTCAGTCAGGGCCAGACGGAGGCCGAGGCGGAATCAAACATCTCTGATGCGATTCGTGAATGCCTCGCCGTCCGCGCCGAACTTGGCATGCCTTTGACTGCGACGACGCGAGAAGTCGAAGTCAGCGTCTGATGCCGGCAGTCCCAATACTGCGTCCGCGCGAGGTTGTGCGCGCCTTCGAGCAGCTTGGGTGGCAAATCGCTCGCCAACGAGGGAGCCACATCATATTGACGAAGCCTGCTTCGCTTGTTACGCTCTCCGTGCCAGATCATGATCGCGTTGCGAGAGGAACATTAAGGGCACTGATTTCCAAATCGGGGCTCACAGTTGAGGAATTCCTAGCTGCAGTGGAGTAGCCCAGCGTAGGCATCGGTAGAACCACGCCGGTCAGTTGATGCTGCTTTGAAAAAGCGGTACCGAGAATGACGCGATCGGCGCTGATTGCTACTAAATTTCTAAAAACTGAACCGCACGCCGATTTGCGCGGCAAAGGGAATACCCACTGTAGTTCCGGGGCCAAAGAAGTCGCCAAGCGCGCCTGCAGGAACGCGCAACTGATTCAGACTCGTAATCGGTTGAGTTTGCGTGCAATCGGAATTCTGGCAAAAAGCAGTGGCGTTGTACAGACTGTTTACCGGCGTTGGCAACGCGGCAAGATTGGTGACATAGTTGGCGCCCGGATTATTGCGATTCAGCAAGTTGAAGAACTCTATAAAAGGCATCAAGCTATACCGGTCATGAAAATTGATGGGGCGCGCCACGCGCAGATCCACCTGGATGTACGGTGCGCCGCGAAATTGATCCAATGCGGTTTGCACTCCGTTTACGACCGCGCGGTCATCCAACGTATCTCCGAGGCCGTTGACGTCCACCGGCGTTGTCATCGTGAACGGCCTGGCCGTCTCGGCTTGGATCAGGGTAGACAATTCGAAGCCGCCCGGCGAATGGAAAATTCCCGCAAGCACGAAACGGTTCAGCACATCTTCGCCGGATGGGCCGTAATCGCCTTTTCCGAAAGCATTCAGTGGATTGCACACGCCATTCACATAGTCGAAGAGTTCGCCCAGAACGCAGCCCCAGGTCTTAGCGCTTGAAATCGTGTCGTTTACGGTAAGGCTGAATCTGCGCGTGACATTGGCTTGTAAGTGAAGCATGAGGCCGTCATAACGGGAGCGGTTGTCCGCGCGGAAGACGGTCAGATTAGGCACATACTGCTGCTGCGTTGCCAGATCAGAAGCATACAAGGGCGAGAACAGGGTGTAACCGGCTACATATTGATAGGGACGAAAAGCGTGTACACCTTCTTCATGCACCCAATTTGCCGAGATCATCCAGTTCGAATTGAAGGCGTGTTCAACACCAGCACTTGCTTGCAAGGCGTAAGGCGTTTTGTAGCCGGGGTCAATCAGTGCGCCGGCGCCGCCACTAGCTGCACCTGGCAGGCATCCGGGATCGCCCGGGTTGACGCAGCCCCCCGGCATTTGATTTACGGCCTGAAGTGCCGTCACCCAGCCATTCTGCGCCAGGTCGTTGTAATAGAGACCAAAACCGGCGCGCAGAACTGTGCTTTTCGAATGACTGGGCGCGTAAGCAATGCCCAGCCGAGGCGCGAAAGCAGCGCGATAATCGTGCGGCGCAGCGTCTTTCGCGAATAGCGGAATTTGTAAAGCCGCCAGCGTCAACAACGCTGGATTGTCCGATTGCGAGCGTCCGGAAGCAACGAACAAACCGAATGTGGTGTCATAGCGCAAACCATAATTTATGGTTAGAGACGGCGTCGCCCGCCACGAATCCTGGGCGTAAAATCCAAGCCGTTGCACGTTTTGGCTGAAACTGCCATCTCCCGCTGGCGTACTGCTGCATGTAGTACCAGGCGTTACCGCAAGCGTGTCTGTCGGTGTACAGGCGAGATCCACCGCGAACTGCGCCGGATTGCTTAAGTAATCCGCGGGATTCATTGCGAATACCGTTAGGCTTTCCGGATTCGAAGACAGAGCGCCGCTTAGTACAGGCTCATGGATGAAGTCGATGCCAAACGCCGGAGAATGGGATCCCGAAGTGTGGGCAACGGAATACCGGAATTGATACTTCTCCTGATCTCTGGCAACGGGGAACGCGGTGATGGGAGTGACGAATTGATTGTCACCGAAAGTCTCGAAGCCCGATATAGTCTGCGAAGTAGAGCTGAATGGGAAAGCCAGCGCGAACCCCAGCGTCAAGTTGCGCTGCTGCGTCAGCCGCAGGAAGCTCGCGTCAAAAGTGAACGAGCCCACCCACGAAGGGCTGAAACTGTATTGCTGTCCAAGCACCAGGTTCATGTAGTTGTTGTGCCAGGTGGTTCCGGTTGAAGGCAGGGTTGCCTCCTGAACGAAGGCATCGTCAGTGGTGTAGTTGTCGGCGGAAACGCGGAGAAACCACTGCGAGCGGGACGATTGCGACCAGTCGAAACGAAGCGTCGCCAGGTAATCCCGGAACGGGATGGGCACACTGGAAGGAACAGTTATGGAACTCGCGCCGGGAATCGATCCTTGCGCAGCAAGCGCCGCCAAAGCGTCAAATTGCGTAAGGCTTGCCGGGCTGTAAGCAATGCTGGCGCGTTCATGCACAGCTTCGAAGGAGGTAAAGAACCAGAGCTTGTCTTTCTTGATAGGTCCGCCGAGCGTGCCCACATAATTCTGCCGGGAGAATGGCTGCTTCGGTAAAGGCGGAGGGTTCTCGATCGGGTAACGAGCATTGAGAGCGGCCGCGCGCTCATAGAATGCTCCGAGACCGTGCCATTCGTCGGAGCCGCGCTTGGTTGTGATGACCACTGCGCCTCCCAACGTACGACCCACCGAGGCCTGCTCCTGCGAAGTCTCGACAGCGAACTCTTCAATTGCATCGGGCGAGAAGTTCTGAAGGAAGCCGCCGATGTAGTCGTCGGAGTTGTCTCCGCCGTCGACGGAAAGAACATCATTCAGCCCGGAGCTGCCCCCGAACGACACTGCCGTGATACGCGCCTTCGTCGGATCGGATGGCTCAACCGGCTCAGTTCCGGGAACCAGGTACGCGATATTAGCGAAACTTCGATGAGCCAGCGGCATAGTTGCCAAATCGCGCGCCGTGACGACGCCTCCCTGCACGGCTGTAGTTCTGTCCATCGGTTCCGTCGTAATGGAAGAGGCGCCGGCGGTCACATTGACGGTCTCGGTGAGTGCGGCGGGCTTCAGCGTCACGGTAATGCTCTGGACGGAGATGACCTGAACCGGCACTGTCGCAACAGCCTGCGCAAAACCTTTTGCGTTCACCGTAATCCGATACTCGCCCGGCGGCAGCGCATTGAATCGGAACTCACCGCCATTATCCGACTTCGTTTCGCGTTTCAGGTCCGCCCCAAGCAATTCAATGGATGCTGCAGCTCCCTTGACATAGCCGCCGCTGGAATCTTCAACCACACCCGCGAGACTACCCTGGAATTCTTGCGCCGCACACAAGCCCCAGCCGGCAAGGAAAAGAAGGAACCCGGCGTGAATACGATGCAATCTGCGCTCCTGACCTTTTGTTCGAAGGATGGCGAATCGCCGAAGGTAGCATGCCTTGGTCGGTACTACCAGAAGTAGTAAGAAACAAGGGGATTGACGATTGATCCGCAGTCCTACGCTCGGTGCGAAAGCTTCTATAATTAGCTACTGGGTGGATTACCGAAACATCATCACAATCGAGCCTGACAAGATGGGCGGCAAACCGTGCATACGCGGGCTTCGCATAACGGTCTACGATGTCCTTGACTATCTGGCTTCCGGTATGACGCAGGCTGATATCCTATCCGATTTCCCCGATTTGACGGCGGAAGATCTTCGCGCGGCCCTTGCTTTTGCAGCCGATCGAGAGCGCAGACTGCTCTCTGTCCCAGCGTGAAGCTGCTGCTTGACGAGAACCTTTCACCTGCACTGGTGTCCCTGTTGTCCGAGGTCTATCAACACGTTGGGCACGTCCGGGATTTGGATCTCAAATCGGCTCCCGATCCAGCCGTGTGGGCGTACGCTGCCAGAGAAGGATATACGATCGTCACCAAAGACGCGGATTTCCACCATCGAAGTTTTTTGTACGGACATCCGCCAAAAGTCATCTGGGTTCGGCTCGGGAACTGTTCCACGAGGCGCATCGCTGCATTGCTTGTCCGAGAGCGCGAGAAGATCCAGGCATTCCATCTCTCGGCCGGGTCATCGTTCTTGGCGCTGGCCTAGCAAGAGATCATCGCAGACACCTTCGCGCCTCCATCCGAAGCGCTATGATTTGCGAATGGTTGTCCTTACCGTGATCTACCCGAAAACCGCAGAGTCGTATTTCGACCTGCGCTACTACCTTCATGAACACATTCCGCTGGTAAAAGCCAGGCTCAATGCGATGGGTTTACAAAGCATTAATGTGCTGCGCGGGGCAACGGCGCTCGACGGGGGTTCTCCAGCCTTTGAGCTGATCGCCCAGCTCACCTTCGATTCGCTACAGCAGGTGCAGGAAAGCCTGGGAAAACATGGGCAAGAAATAATGGCCGACATCCCGAAGTTTACGAATATACAACCCCTGATTCAAATCAACGAGCCTGCGAATAGCGTTTCCGAGTAACGGATTGTCTATCGATACATTCGATTTCGTCAACGATCCGATTACGGCGGCGCAAGTAGAGGTTCTGGCGTCCCTGCTCGGCGAAGAATGGTCTGAGGAAGCGCGTGACGGGTTTCTTGTGATATCCGGACGGTTTGTCGACGAA
The DNA here is from genome assembly GCA_963758445.1 of Terriglobia bacterium. Classification (GTDB taxonomy): domain Bacteria; phylum Acidobacteriota; class Terriglobia; order Bryobacterales; family Bryobacteraceae; genus Bog-105. The sequence goes on along the minus strand of CAVWVR010000010.1, from coordinate 488,480 downwards.
TTCGGCAACGATAGGACGGAAGATCTGGCTAGGGTCTTCAAGACACATCTTGCGCCGGGAAGGAGGGCACTTAAGCGCAGTCTGGAAAAGCTTTTCAGCTTCATTGGCAGCCTACATCGATTCGAAATTGACTATCCTGTTCTGATCAACGATCCGGTAGTTGGTTCTCAGGCAGTTTTCCCGCAGTTACCCATTTCGGGAATTGAGGAGATCACGACGGAGCTTTATCGAGTGGTGGATTCTGGCGCCAAGGTGCAGGGGACTGCCGACCTCGTGCGGGATTACATCATTCATGAGGGCAAGCTGCCGTATCTTTCTCCTCCGGCTGGACTGGTCTTGAGGAAAAAACCTCGGATGCACTGGTGCTCGTATGAGCGTTATGAGAGTCCGGCAGCGACAAGGTCGGCACTTCAGATTCTGCCAAACTGGAACACTGACTGTAAGCTTCGCGCAACGATCCTCACGACTCAAGTAAGGGAATCTGTGTTCGTGTCGAGCGTTCAACGGCGATACAGAGTACGAAGACAAACGCGCGGGCGCGTTCGCTGCATATTACGTCGAGCTAAAGGTCCAAGACCATGATGAACTTCCCGGTGGCGGTGTGCAGGTCGGAGTAGTGGGTGAACCAGAGGTCTTTAGTCTCGAAGAGTGGAACGATTCTGAATGCCGTTGGGCGAACGTATGGAGTCGTGCCGCGTGACTAGTGGCATCACGAGGCGATATCTGATCACGGAATTAGCAGAATCTTGCCGCCCACCGAACCTTTTTCGGCGAGTGCCTGAGCGTCGCCCGCTTCGCTCAATTTCATCTTCTTAGCAATGGGAATGACCAGTTTTCGATCGCGAACGGCGTCCGCCATTTGCCGCAGCAGAGAAGCATCCGGAGTTGCCATGAATGCTTCGACCCGGATATTTTTTCCCTCAGCGTCTTTTGGCTTTCCCAAAACAGACCCGAGCACACCGCCCGATTTCAGTTTCGGAATCAGCTTGCCGATAACATCGTGATCGACGGTATCTGCGATCGCATCCAACTCCGGCAGTTCATCTATTTCCGCGGAGTTGTCGATCGCCACAACCCGATCCGCACCCAATGACTTTGCGTCTTCTTTTTGCTCCGTCTTGACGCCGGCAATGACGCGCGCGCCCAAAACTTTGGCAAGATACACAGCCGAGCGGCCGACGTTCCCCAACGCCCCCGTCACCAGTAGCAAGTCTCCCCGTTTCGGCCCTATGTGCTGTATTAGCTGCGCTCCGGTGGTTACAACCAGCGGCAACGCAGCCGCTTGTTCCAAGTCAAGGCCGTCGGGAACAACAGTGAGGTGGTTTGCTGGCGCGGTCAAATATTCCGCATAGCCTCCGTTCACCAGCCCCATCACCTTCTGCCCGAGTTCCGGAGTCCGGACGTTCGCGCCCGTTTTGTCAACAATCCCGGCCACGTCGCGCCCCAGAATTGCGGGAAGCTTCAGCGGTATTCTGTCCTTCGCCGAACCGCTCCGTAGCTTCCAGTCGATCGGGTTCACGCTCGTCGCGGCAACCTTGACCAGCACTTCGTCAGGTCCGGGCTCCGGCGTCGGAATATCTTCGTAGCGCAATTGATCAACCCCGCCGTATGCATGTAGAACCACTGCTTTCATCTGTAAGTCTCCACGAGCATAGACCCGCCTCCGCGAACCTTTGCTTCCGGAATAAATTTCCGGAGGTGAAACGGCCGCCCACGATGGCGATACGCGATTTTAACCCTTGCTCTCGCTCGCAGCCGGGCCGAAGCTGCAACGTCCGCGCATGCCCTGCCGGAATTTTTCCCGCTCCTCAGGCGTCATGGCCTCCCAACGCTCCTCCATTCGCGCGCGCCATGCGGCGGCGAATATTGGAGCGAGAGAAACCGTGCCGTCCATAGCCGCCGAAGAGAATCCGGCACAGCGCCAGAATTCCAACTGCTTGCCAGAAGGTAATCTGGCGCAAACCCACGAGCGGCGGCAACAGCCAGTTCCACAGTTGCATCACCACTTCGCCTCCCAGGGCGATGAATAGCGCAATCCCCGCAATTGCCGCGGGCGCCAGCCAAATCCATTTCCATTTCCTTCTCATGTTCAGTTCCTCATCCTTTCCTGAATTCGTCGTAAATGCTCTGCAATCGCCCGCGCAGACGCAGCACTGCGTAGCGTTTGCGTGAGAGCAGCGTGTTTACGCTCACGCCCGTCTCAGCAGCGATCTCCTTGAAGCTGCGACCGTCCAACTCGTGCGCCACAAAAACCTCGCGCTGCTCCTCCGGCAACTCGTCAACCGCCAACTCCAGTTCGTCCAGAAGCACGTTGCGCGCGTAAAGCGCTTCAGGCCCCGCATCGGGAGAAGGCAGCAGGTCTTCCAACCTCGGCAGTTCATCGCCCTCATCAGCGAGGACCCCATCGCCAAAGCTCTCCGGCTGCTTCTTGCGGAACAGATCGATAATCCGATTGCGCGCTACCCGAAACAGCCATCCCGTGACGTGCTCAACTGGCATCAGCAGCCGGTTGGCTTCCAGTAGCTCGTAGAAGACGTCCTGCAAAATGTCTTCAGCATCGCGCGTATCGGGGACCCGCCGGCGGATGAAATTGCGTAGGCGGGACTGTTCCCGCTTCACCACTTCGGTGATCCGCTGCTCCTCTTCCAGTGCCATCCGCCCCAGGCTCGCCGCTTCCCTCACTTATGGTTAATGACGTATGAGGGGGTGCGGATATTGTAAGGAACTAAAGTCTGATACCATTCTTGAACTGTTTCCCGAAGCCTGGGGAGGGTGCTTATGAACTGGCGCGACAAGCTCGATACGGGCGCTCAAGAGAAAATTCAGGAAAACTGGCCCAAGGTCCAGCAGGTTTTTCAGGAAAAGGTGGGACCCGCTGCGTTGGCGGCCGCCAAGAACGACGACCAGATGCGTACCGTGTTCAAGATGGCGCATGAGGCGCTTCCATTTCCGCTGCGCATGCTGATCAAGGAGGATGCGTTCATCCAATTCTGCTTCCAGCATCGCGACAACCTGCTGCCTAAAGGCGAGTCGACCGGCGCAGGCGCTTGAGCCCGTTCGCATGCGATGAGACACGTCTTCGTTTCTTATTGCCATGACGATGCCGACTTTGCCCAGATACTGAAGGAGCAACTCGTCCAGGCTGGATTCTCTGTCTGGAAAGATCTGGACCTGCAGGCGGGCGACAACTGGCGTTCGGAGATCGAAGAAGCCATACGGAGTGCACTGGCGGTCGCTCTGGTTTTATCGGAACGCGCCGCCGCTTCGGCCTACGTCAGTTTCGAATGGGCGTTCGCATTGGGCGCTGGCATTCCCGTGCTGCCGCTGTTGCTGAAGATTCAGCCGAATAGTCTTCACCCGCGCCTCACTACCTTGCAAGCACTCGACTTCTCGAATTACATGCTGCGGCCTTGGGACGCACTCACGCGCACCTTGAAAGCCTTGTCCCAGGCGGAACGTCCCCTGAGTGTTGCCCTGCCGCGCGATGCTCCACCGTTCGTGCAGCAGGCCGTGCGCAGTTTGGATAGCTCCGATGCCTCCGAGCGCACGGCGGCCATGAAGCTTCTGACTGAGCTGACCGATCCGGGAACACGCGAAGTGCTCGCCGAGGCGTTGCGGCATCCTCTGGCAGACGTGCGTGAGAGTGCCGCCCAGGCCTTGGCGGAATGGAAAGATCTGCGCGCGATACCGGTCGTTCTGGAAGCGATCCGTTGCGGCCGTTTCGACCGGGTCAACTATGACACTCTTGCGAAGTTCGGAGAGGAAGCTGTTCCAATTCTGCTGCCGATTCTGCGCGATCCCATGCAAGGCGTCGAAGTACGCAAAGCAATTGCCTACGTCTTGCGGGACACGCTCAATGCCGAGTCGGCGCAAGCACTGCACGAATTGCTGCATAGCCCGGAACAGGAGCTGCGCGTGATGGCGCTCCAATCGCTGGCCGGATATCCCGGCGCTCTTCCCTGGTTTCTGGAATATCTCGACACGAACGATCAGGAGACACTTTGGGCAGCTCTCGAAGGCTTAAAAAATTACTCAGCACCCGAAGCACTTGCAGCTTTCGTGAAAGCTTTGGGACATCCCAAGCTCGCCGTGCGTCAGGCTGCGGCCAAGGCGTTGATCGAGAAAGCCGACGCGAGCGCCGCACCGGCATTGCTGAAAGCCCTGCGCGACGACAACAATGTGGTGCGGAGCTACGTGCAACAGGCGCTGAGCAAGGTGGCAGATGCTTCTCTCATTCCAACTCTTTTTGGCCTGCTGACGCGTGATTATCCTTTCAAGCGTAACGTCGCGGAAATATTGACGGGGCTGAAAGGCGAGGCAGTTGTGAATGGGATGTTAAGTCTCTTGAAGAGCGAGGACACTAAGTTACGCATCAACGCCGCGGATTCGTTAGGAAAGCTGGGCGATACTGCGGTGGTACCCGATCTCATACAGGCTTTGGACGATCCGGAAGAAGACGTTCGAAAGTATGCCGCGTTCGCTCTGGGCGAACTGAAAGATGCACGGGCAGTCCCGCCCTTGATTGCCATCGCGAAACGTGACGACGAGTTCGACGAGGTGCAAAGGGCCGCTGCACTGGCGCTGAATGACATAGGTACGCGCGAAGCTCGCATCGCTTACAGGGATTGGAGCCGCAAAACCGGCCAGCAGGGGCGCGCGTAAAGCCATGTTCCCCTACGACCCGTTGCTCCTGGCCGCTGTCCGGACAGAACCGCAATCCATCCCCGAAGTGCTCCAGATCATGCAGACCATCGAGGCTACATGTGTGGACGGCGATGGACTGAAATGGTTCAATTGGCTCTACTTCACGGTCACTCAGGCCGCCGAAACGCGCGTGGCTTCCGGAGCATTCGCCGATGCTGCCTGGATGGCGGCTCTGGACGTCCGGTTTGCCCGGCTTTACTTCGGAGCTCTTGAATCGGCGCTATCCGGTCACCCCTGTCCCGGTTGCTGGTCGGCGCTGTTCAGTAGCCGGACCGAAGCCGCTGTGGCCCGCATTCAGTTCGCCATGTCCGGCATCAATGCGCACATAAACCACGATCTTCCTCAAGCGATCGTCACTACCTGCGAGCTCACAGGAACAGTGCCGCAGCATGCCAGCGCACAGTACCGCGACTACACCGCACTCAATGCAATGCTGGATAACTTAATCGATCTGGCTAAGCAGACGCTCCATGTCCGTCTCCTGGGCGACCCGCTTCCGCCCGTGTCTCATCTGGAAGATACAATCGCCGCCTGGAGTATGAGTGCGGCGCGCGAGGCAGCTTGGCAAAATGGCGAACTCTTATGGCATCTGCGCGATCAGCCGCCGCTATCCTCAAATTTCATGTGCACGCTGGATGGTCTTACCACCGTCGTCGGCAAAACTCTCTTGATCCCTGTCCCCTGAAATCGGTAGTTCTTTTTGCCGCGACACAAAGTAAATCGCAACCGCGCCGATGCTCAGCACTAACCCGAAACCGAATTCCGTGGTGATGTAGGGAGCACGGCCCGTATGCGCCGTCATGCCATCGAAAAGCGCCTGAATGAAAAGGTTATGACTGGCATGAAGTAGCGCGCAGGGCCATAAACTGCCGGATTTGAGCCGCAGCCAACCCATGACGTAGGCCATAGCAATGACCATCAGCGTGAAACAGGCGAGCGCATAGCCAGGACTAGTTCCGGCGTTGTAGTCGGCCCCCAGCAAAAGCGGATAGTGCCACATAGCCCAGATGCATCCGCTGACAAGGCAGCCGAAACGGAAGCCGAACTGATGAACAAGGCGGGGGAGCAGGAATCCTCGCCAGCCAATTTCCTCACCCAGGGCGCTAGCCACGCTCCTGATCACACCCACTGTCGCGAGTAAAGGAATAAAGGCGACGAAAGCGGCAACGTAGGGATGCTGCGGCAACTCGAATAACTTTGCCGCGCTCGCCGCGAAGCCGTTCAGGTCAAATGATCCCCGAACAGCGGCCCAGGTGATCACGTAAACGGGCAACGCGTAAAGGATAGGGAGGAAATAGCCGTAAGCCTCATAGCGCGCCGGAAACCAATTCCATCCCAGAGACCCTATTGGAATACTCCGAAGCTTACAGGTGAGGAACGCGGCCGCAGCCGGGCACCACATCAGCAGCGTCACCAGAAGCCCACCTCCCGTTGCGAGGTGACCCGTGTGAATAAAGACTGAGTAAGAGACAGCGCTGAAGAGGAGAACCAGAATCAGGAATACGAGAATGTCTTTCTTGACTGAACGCATAATATCGGCTATTGTCGCCTCTCTCCCTCCGGGCTTTGAAGTTGACGCAGCCGCTTTTCTAGAAAACGGCGCTCCGTGTTGTTGGTGGCCAAGGCCAATGCTCGCGAGTAACTGGCCACCGCTTCCGCTGAGCGCCCCAGCCGCCGCAGCAGATCCGCGCGCGCAGCATGCATTAAGTGATAATCGTCCAGATCGCCGGATAACGCAAGCGCCTCCATCAGAGCCAGCCCCTGTTCCGCACCATCTCGCATGGCCACGGCGGCGGCTCGATTCAGCGACACGACCGGTGAGGGTTGGATTCGCTCCAGCACATCATAGAGCGCGACAATCTGAGCCCAATCCGTGGCTTGCGCCTGTGCGGCCTCACAGTGCAGCGCCGCAATGCCCGCCTGCAGCGTGTATGGACCAACCCCGCTTCGAAAGGCTTCTTCTACCAGCGCGAGCGCCTCTGCAATTTGCTCCCTATTCCACAGCCCGCGATCTTGCTCTTCGAGCAGCACCAGATCCCCTGCCCCATCGAGTCTTGCATCGCTCCTTGCATCGTGCAGCAGCATCAGAGCCAGAAGCGCGGTCACTTCACTTGGCGGATTGGGATCGAGTAGCACCCTCAGCAGACGCGCAAGACGAATAGCCTCCGCGCAAAGATCGTTTCTGACCAGCGGCTCGCCGCGCGTTGCCGCGTAACCCTCGGTGAAAACCAGATAGATGACCGTCAATACCGCATCCAGCCTTGCGGGCAAATCCGGTTTGCCCGGCACAACGTAGGGAATGCGCGCGGTTTTGATTTTGCGTTTGGCGCGCACCAGCCGCTGCGCCATTGTCGCCACAGGCACAAGAAACGCGCGCGCAATCTCATCTGTCTCCAGCCCTGCCAATGTGCGCAGCGTCAGCGCCACCTGTGCTTCCAGCGCCAACGCTGGATGGCAGCACGTAAAGATCAATCGCAATTGATCGTCCGGGATGTCTTGCGTATCGCAATCCGGCCCCTCAACGCTCTCGCTTAACTCGCTCGCTGCGTACTCCGGCAACTTCTGCGCAAAGCGCGCCTGCCGCCGCATCTGGTCTATCGCTTTGTGGCGAGCCGTCTCAATCAGCCACGCGCGTGGAGACTCCGGCAGTCCAGAAGTGCGCCATTGGTCCACCGCAACCGTAAACGCTTCCTGCGCGGCCTCCTCCGCCAGGTCGAAATCGCCTGTCAGCCGGATCAGCGTCGCCACGATTCGACCCCAATCCGAGCGATGGACCGCTTCAACAGCCGCGTCAATGTCCATGAAATATGCTCTGATAATAAGAAATCCCCGCGAGGCTGTCGATTCTGTACCCAGGCCGTTCGACCTACTCCACAGGAGAACAACCATGAAATATATGTTTTTGGTTTATCTCGACGAGAAGGTTTGGGCCGCCCGAAGCGAGGCTGAGCAACAAAGGGCGATAGCCGAATGTTCGCCATATATCCAACAACTGCGCGCAAATGGCAAGTACCTGGCCGGGGCGCCGCTGCACCCCACCTCTATGGCAACAACCGTCAGTGTAGAGAATGGTAAGCCGCTGGTCACCGACGGGCCATTCGCTGAAACACGCGAACAGCTCGGCGGCTACAACTTGATTGAGGCTAACGATCTCGATGAGGCAATCAGCATCGCGAGCCGATTAGTGGGGAAGTCGGGTGCCGCAAGGATTGAAATCCGGCCCGTAGCCGAGATCGCGGCAACGCCAACTCACTGACTGCTTCGAAAAAAGAGGCGAGTTACAAAGAAAGAGAACTGAACCTGTCGATCCTGCGCCCCGTAGTTCGACTTAAGAGTGGAGACCCATTATGAGCTTTTTGCATGACTTGAAAGTTGCGTTTCGTTCGCTTGCCTCTACCAAAGGGCTGGCGTTAACCGTGGTGTTCACGCTCGCGCTCGGTATAGGAGCCAACGCGGCCATTTTCACTCTCGTGCGCGGCGTTCTGTTGCGGCCACTGGCGAACCGTGACGAGGACCGGCTGATTTACATTCGCCAGAGCGCTGAGGGTATCGGCATTGAGGACGCCGCCTTCTCCGTGCCGGAAATCGCCGATCTGCGCGCGTCCGTCAAGACCTTAAGCGAGTTCGGTGACTTTTCCACCATCGGCTTTACTATGAATGGCCTGGGCGAGCCCCGCGAAGTGCGGGCTGGTGTGGTCGGCGGATCGTACTTCCATGTAATGGGACTGCGTCCGGTTTTGGGCCGGCTGCTTGGGCCGCAAGATGATGGTCCCAAAGCCGCTGGTGCAGCCGTCTTGACCTATCGTTTCTGGACCACCTCGCTCAAGAGCGATCCGTCTGTGCTCGGCAAGACAATTCGGCTCGGCACGCGTTCGGCAACCGTTGTCGGCGTGCTCGAACCTTCGGTGCCCTATCCGGCTGAGACAGAAATCATTGCCAACGTTGTGACTAGCCCGCATCATCTTTCCGCCACCATGGTGACCGGACGGGTTCATCGCATGACCGAGCTGTTCGGGCGGCTCGCGCCCGGCGCCACTCTCGATTCCGCGCGTGCTGAGTTGCGCATAGCCGAGGCGCGCATGATCAAACAACATCCGGAAGCGTACTCAAAGAAGTCGGATTTTCGGATCCAGGCCGTTCGGCTGCGTGACCAGATCACCTCAAAAGCCAAGACCGTGCTGCTGGTGCTGATGGGAGCCTCGGCCCTGGTCTTTCTCATCGCATGTTCGAATGTGGCGAACCTCGTTCTTGCACGAACCGTGCGGCGCGACGGCGAACTCGGCATCCGTTCAGCGTTAGGCGCAAGTTCAGGCGCACTCCGCAGGATGCTGCTCGCCGAAAGTCTGCTGTTGTGCGGCGCGGGAGCTGCTTTGGGCGTGCTGAGCGCTTGGCCTATGGTGAAAATCCTTGCACGCTACGCTTCTCGCTTCTCCGTTCGCGCGCTCGATCTCACGCTCGATTGGAGCATGCTCTGGGTCGGCGCGCTTCTGGCAATTGTCGCGGCGGTGCTTCTGGCCTTCGTTCCGCGCCTGCCCTCCGCCACTGCTTCGCAGGGTTTTTCTCTCGCCAGCAGCAGTTTCCGAATCACTTCTACCAGCCGCCGCCAGCGAGTATTTGCCATCACCCAGATTGCCGCCTCTTTCGTGCTCCTTGCAGGCGCTAGCATGTTGCTCAAAACGCTGCTCTCGCTGCAAGCCGCGCAGATGCCCTTTGACATGCGCCACGTGCTCGCGATAAACGTGCCTGTCATGAATTACGGAAAGACTCCGGAACAGGTTGTCCACTTCTATAAGGAAGCGATTGAGAAAATCAAAGAGCTACCCGGCGTAAGCGCCGTTGCAGTGGGCACTGTTGTTCCATGGCGTGATGCGGGTCAGTTCGGTTTCGGCTTTCAATTCACCGCCGACGGTCACGTGCGCGCTCCCGGTGAGGAAGACCCGCGCGCGCGTCTTCGTGTGATTTCACCCGCGTTCTTTGCGGCGCTCGGTGTACCGATGATTGCCGGGCGGGATTTCAACGATTCCGATCGTCAAGGCAGTGAGCCGGTCGTGATTGTAAGCCAAAGCCTGGCTCAGCGGATGTTTCCCAACCAGGACGCGGTAAACCGGCACATCATGTGGACCGATCCCATTATGAAGTTCGTCGACATAAGTCCCCAGCCTCGGCGCATCATCGGTGTGGCAGCCGATGTCGATGACGAAAATGTCGTCTCCGGGCCAGTTCTGACCGTTTATCACGCGCTGGGCCAACAAGAACTCTGGGTAGGCCGCATGTTCGTTCACACGCACACGGATCCCTACGCCTTGGTGCCGCGGATTACACGCATTATTCGGGAAATGTCCGTCGATCAGCCGGTGGAGCACGCCGCCACACTGCAGGATATCCGCGCCGAGGTCCTTACGCCCGATCGGATGAATACAGTCGTGTTTGGCGTTTTCGCAGCCGTCGCACTGGTTATTGCCATTGTAGGCGTTGCCGGTGTGCTGGCGTTCTCGGTCAGCGGCCGGACGCGTGAATTCGGCATCCGCCTCGCGGTCGGATCGCGGCCGTGGCATTTGGTGCGAGGTGTCATCGCCGAAGGCGCCACCATGGCCACTGCGGGGGTTGTAGCGGGCGCGTTATGCGGCTACGCATTGGCGCGTCTGGCCGGCAGTTTCTTACTCGATATGCAGATGGCCGGAGCACTGCCCACCGTTCTCTCCGCCATCTTGCTGCTCGCGGCCGCGGTGGTCGCTTCGACGCTGCCCGCCGCCCGTGCCGCCCGCGTAGACGTCATGCAGGCGCTGCGCTCGGATTAGAGTGTTGGAACACAATAAATCCATGCGCTACATGTTGCTGATCTATCTTGACGAGCACGCATTGAGTGAAGACGAGCGCGCAGAGTGCTACGAGGAATCTACTCAACTGGCCCACGATCTGGCCGCGAGCGGTCACTTTATCGCGACCGCTCCTTTACAGCCGACCGCGACCGCAGCGAGCCTCCGGATGCGCGAGGGCAAGCCGCTTATTACTGAAGGACCGTTCGCAGAAACGCGCGAACAGTTAGGCGGCTACTACCTGATAGATGCGAAAGATCGGGACGAGGCCCTCAGCATAGCCGCCCGCATTCCAGGAGCCCGCGTTGGTACGGTTGAAGTTCGGCCGGTGGTAGAGATCGCCGGGCTGCCGGGATAATAATCTCGTTTATGGATGGCGGAAACACCGACTGGAGTATTCACGGCGTCAAGATTGTCCGTGCGGGCGAACTTGACCCGAACACGCCCCAAACACCGGGTATGACGCGCGCTGCAGCCATCACATACGCACGTACAGGAGCCTCAAGGCTTTGGGCTGGCACTGTTGTTGTTCAACCCGATGCAAAAACCGGGCCTCATCACCATGGCGAACTGGAAACTGTCCTGTACATCGTGAAGGGTAGAGCTCGCATGCGCTGGGGCGACCACTTGGAGTTTGCCGCTGAGGCCGCCGCCGGAGACTTCATTTACGTCCCGCCCTACGTGCCTCATCAGGAAATTAACGCAAGCCTCGACCAAGCCTGCCAGGCAGTCGTAGTACGCAGCGGCCAGGAACCGATAGTCGTCAACCTGGATTTAGACAGTCCGGAGCCCGCCAGTCCGGGACGAGTCGACATTCCATTCCATCCCCAGTCCTGATCGTATGGACAAATGCTCCGTGCCGTCTCTTCACAGTGCAGCCGTACTGGCGCGGCTGCGTAAACTTCTCTGCATTGCAAAAGACATCCAAGCAGGATATTGTTTTAGAAGGTCAATGTAGCGCATCTTCTAGGAGGATTATGGCTTCCACAGTCTGGAAAGGATATATCACCTTCGGACTGATTACGATTCCGGTTCGCCTGTTCGCCGCAGCGCGCACGGAACGCGTCAGCTTCAACCAGATACATCAGGTCTGCGGGAGCCGCATCAAGCAGCAGACTTTCTGCCCACAATGCGAGCGCGTGATAGAACGCAGCGAACTCGTGAAGGGCTATGAGGTCGAGAAAGACCGCTACGTCATCGTCAACGACGAAGATGTGAAGCAGATTGCCCCGGCGTCCAGCGACAACATGGAGATCCTGGAGTTCGTCAAGGCTGAGGGCATCGATCCCATTTACTTCGACGCCTCCTATTTCATGGTTCCCGAGGAAGCAGGCAAGAAGGCGTATCATCTGCTGCTCGAGACGATGCGGAAGTCTGGCTTCAGTGCGATTGCAAAGATTGCGATGCACCAGCGCGAGTACACCGTAGTGGTTCGCCCGCACTCCGATGGCTTGCTCCTGCACACCATGTTTTATCCGGAAGAAGTGCGCGAAGTGCCCGAGTTCCGGCGCGACGACAATGTCAGCGTGAAGCCCCAGGAAGTGGCGCTCGCCGAGAAACTAGTCGAAGGTTTGGCCTCCGACTTCGATCCGTCTAAGTATCACGACGAGTATCAGCAGCGCCTCACGCAGATGATCGAGGCCAAGCGCGAAGGGCAAGCCATACCGGGCGAAAAACCGAAGCAGCGCGCCCCTGTTATTGATCTGATGCAGGCATTGCAGAAAAGCCTGAGTGAACTGCCGCGGAAGCCGGCCTCAAAGGAAACAGCATCTCAGACCGTTACGGAAATGCCGGCGCCAAAGCGGCAAGGATCAGGGCGGGCGAGGAAGACCGCCACCGGGTGAGTGGGCTCATGACGATCCCCGCTTTTTTGATTCGTTCAGCGTTTGACGGAGTATCGGCAGCACAGCTAAGTCTTTATCGCCACCGAGCTTTTCTTTCAGCGCAATAATCATATCCAGTTGAAGCACCTTGATCGGCAGTGCCTCGGCTGCTAGCATCTCCTGCGATCGCAGCAGCAAGTCCTCATAGGCAAGTCCGTCGCCAATCGTCGCGAGCAGATCCAGCGGACCTAACCGCGTAAGAAGATTAAGGTGTCCAGCGCCTTGCAAATGACTCGCTGAAGGCCGCAGCCGACGCTCGGGGCTAATTCGGAAGATTGCTTCCAGTGAACTTAAAACGCTAAGTATGCGCTCGATGTTCTCGGGAGACCGCGCATATACAATGTCGACGTCATAAGTTTGGACGGGCGCGCCTTGCAGCACTGCAGCCAATCCGCCGACCAGAATGAACTCAGCTCCGCTTTGATGAAACGCGGTCAAACACGCTACGAAGTTACTCTCGGGCATTCAAAGCGCGGATCTTCAATATGTCCGAAATTCTTGCTTCCAAGAATTGGAGGCGCTCGGCCGGTGTAAGCGAAAGCGACCAGCGGATTAAGCTGAGATCTACGCCGTCGGAACTATAGTCCGGCGAAGGAGCCGGCTGTTGTTCTTCGCGCTCTTTATCCATGAGAAAAGCACGCGTGATGTTTAGCCCACCAGCCACTCATATTGAGCCGCGCTGAGCGGCACTACTGACAAGCGCCCTTGCTTCACCAGCGGCGAGTCGGCGAACAGCTTGTGCGCTTTCATTTCGGCGAGCGAGCGTGCTTCCGCAATCGGTTTCCCCGCTTTGATTCTCACCTTCGGGATCTTCGCGTCTGAAGTGTCGACGCTCACAACAGTCGCGGTTCCCACGGCCCGGCGTTCGTCGCCCGTGTGATAAATAACCAGCTTATCGCCGGCTTTCATTTCGCGCAGGTGCTTAACGGCGACTGGATTGCTAACGCCATCCCACAAAGTCTCAGAATCCTTCTGAAGGTCCGCGAACGAGTAAGCCTCTGGTTCGGACTTCAGCAGGTAAGCAGTCACTTATGAGGGACTCCCGCACCTCCGCCGCCCCCACCACCGTTACTGGCATGGCCGCCGCCTACGCCGCCACCAGAAAAGCCGGGGCTGGCGTGTGCACCACCTCCGCCTCCAGCCCAGCGTCCTCCACCACCATTACTTTCGGCATGCCCGCCGGAGGCGCCGCCAACCCAGCCGCCACCGCCTCTAACGCCCACCGGTCCAGACGTCGAGACGTGAGAACCGGCAACAAAGCTGTTCGATCCAGCAGCCACACGGGGGTTAAAAGTTCCCGTCTCCGCTAAAGAGTGTGCGGCTTGTACGCGCGCTTGCTGGGCCGCGAAAGGAGACGAGGCGATCACGCCCACGGCCGGAGGATTCTTCGTGTTGATTGGCACGCTGGCCGTAATAGAGCTGCCGCTCCAGTGATGATGAGTCCAACCTGGGTGATTGGTCGAGTTCCAGGTGCCTCCGCGGTAGACCGTTGTAGTCACAACCGGGGCATATCCCACAGCACCGGGCGCATAGAAACCATAGCCAAACGGGCTATAGAAGGCGCCGTAGCCCGGCAGCCAGGCATACGACCCAAAGGCGGAGTTCCAAAACCAGCCGGGATCATAAGCGCCATAACCGGAAGCGACGGACCATGTGTTTGCGCCGCTGCTCGAAGCCACCGATTGAGCAGCCTGATAACTCGCAGCCGCCTCATATTCGGAACGGACATTGCTCCACGCGTACAGGTCGTCTTCCTGCTTGGGATCGAATTTCTTCGCCTGCAGATTGGCCGCCAGAATCACCTCGTGATTTTTGTCCAAATCGACTTTCTTTTCGCCCAAATAGACTAAAGCTTTGCCTTGAAGAACAGCTACCGCCGGTGGATCATCCGCCTTAAAGCGATAGAGTCCGTTGCGCTCTATTGTTATAGAACCGCCGTGATCAGTCACCGCGATCGTATTACCCTTTACCAGGCCGACAGCTTCGATAATGGCTTCGCCCCGCACAACCGCTAACTGCGTGTTGACCAAAGAAGGCGCGATCATCCGGATCTCACTCTCGTCGCCAATTCGTAGAAACACGCCCGGACTAAGCAAAATCTCGGCCTTGCCGGCGCCGGTTGAGAATTCGTCGCCTGCGGTTAGGAAAGTCGCCCGTACCGCCTGCTCAGACAGTTTTGCGCCGTTTAGATAGGTAAGACCCTCTATATAGTTGACAACCCCCGGTTTAGCCGAGATTGTGTAGTTCTGTGAATGAGCTCCCAGAGCTGCCGATAGCAGGCCTGCTGCCGCTGCGGCCAAATTTCTGATTCCGCGTTTCATCGTGGAACTCCCTTTTCACTATCCGACCCCATTCTACTCCTTGACAACTAGAATGCATCTGCCATTTGGCGTAAGCGGAAACGCGCGACTACAGAGTAACTCAAACGGAGCCAGCGAACGATCAGTGAGCCCAAGCTGGACACTACCGCCTCCGAAAGGTGGCGCATTTTTCAAAAAGCGGCGGCACCCCGTTTCACACCCCTTTGCGACAGCCAGCCAGGGACCGTTCCCAGGGATTTCTGCGTATAAGCTTTCCGCCAGCTGTACGATACAATTCGTCCGGGAACGAAAGCCTTGACACTTAGAGCGATCGACTACGTAAGTCTCATCATCTATTTTGTTTTTGTTCTTGGCATCGGCTGGATGGCCAAACGTAAGATCACCACCAGCGAAGATTTCCTCACCTCCAGGCATTCTGTCCCCGTCTGGATCACCAGCTTGGCCTTCATCGCCGCCAACCTGGGCGCGCAAGAGATGATCGGCATGTGCGCCTCGGGTGCGAAATACGGCATCATGACAGCGCATTTTTATTGGTTGGGCGCGGTGCCGGCCATGGTATTCGTCGGCGTGTTCATGATGCCGTTTTATTACGGCAGCCGCGCACGCAGCGTCCCCGAGTACCTGAAGTTGCGCTTCGACGAAAAGACACGCGCGCTGAACGCCGTCACCTTCGCCATCATGACCATCTTTTCCTCCGGCATCAGCATGTATGCGCTGGGCCTCTTGTTTGAGCTGGTGCTGGGCTGGAGTTTCACCAACTCTGTTTTGTTATCGGCGGTAATCGTGCTCGCCTACACCTTGTTAGGCGGCCTGACCAGCGCTATTTACAACGAAGTGGTTCAGTTCTTTCTGATCGTGTTAGGATTCGCGCCGCTATCCTATTTCGCCGTCGCCAAGGCCGGAGGCTGGAGCGGCATTTCGCAGCGCTTGCAGCCGGTTATGACGCATTCATGGCGATACGTAGCGCACGCCAGTGAGAACCCCATGGGCGTCGAAATTTTCGGCCTTGTCGCCGGCCTCGGATTCGTTCTGTCGTTCGGTTATTGGTGCACGAACTTCCTCGTTGTGCAGCGCGCCATGGCGGCGGAGAATATGGCCGGCGCGCGCCAAACGCCCCTGTTTGCGGCCTTTCCGAAGATCCTGATGCCGTTTGTTGTAATCCTGCCTGGCATCGCGGCGGTTGCGCTGATGAACATGTCATCGGGTTATACGCTGCCGCTGAAGCCCGGCGGCGGCTTTGACTACGACCAGGTCTTGACCACGCTAATGGCGAAGTTTTACCCCTCCGGCATGCTGGGCATCGGCATGACTGCCCTGATGGCGTCGTTCATGTCGGGCATGGCGGGGAATGTCACCGCGTTCAACACCGTCTTCACCTACGACCTCTACCAGGGCTACATCAGAAGGCAGGCGCCCGACAGTCATTATCTGTGGGTTGGCCGGGTCACCACAGTCGCGGGTGTCGCTTTGTCGGTAGGTGCGGCTTATTTGGCGACGCACTTCAACAACATCATGGACTTCCTGCAGCTCGTTTTCGGATTCGTGAACGCGCCCTTGTTTGCCACGTTCTTGTTAGGTATGTTTTCGAAGCGCACCACCGGTCATGGAGCGTTCAGTGGACTCATTGCGGGAACCATCGCCGCCGCTTGCACGCACGGCTTGACCGTTGCCGAAGGCAAGGGCGGATGGCTAGGCAATGTGCATCAGTTCCCATCTCAAATGGCCCAGAACTTTTGGATCTCAATCATGGCTTTTGTCGCCTGCTTCATCGTCACCTTCCTGGTCAGCCTATTGAGTAAGCCAAAGCCGATATCAGAGCTGCACAATCTGGTCTACGGCGTGACGGATCTGCCGCACGAAGGCGACGTGCCCTGGTACAAGCGCCCGGTACCGCTCGCTGTCATAGTGCTTGCCGTTCTAGTCGTTTTCAACATCATGTTCTGGTGATCTGCCATGGATGATCTACGCCGGCCCATTGGAATTTTGTTTTCGGTACTCGGTCTGATTCTCTTGCTGTACGGGTTAATCTCGCCGGACGTGCGCGCGCCGCTGGACGCGGACACAAATGTCAATCTCTGGTGCGGAGCAATGCTGCTGATCTTCGGAGGGGTCCTTCTTTGGATGTCGTTCAGACCGAAACGCTCTTAAGATCTTTTCGAGATCACTTTCATTCGGACGCCGAACCGGAAGTTTATCGCGCGCCCGGACGCGTGAATCTAATCGGCGAACACACAGATTACAACCTCGGCTACGTCTTCCCAATCGCGCTCGATATGGCGTGCTATGTGGTCGTGGCGAGGTCGGGCAGTGACGTGTTGCGCGGCTACTCCCTGGACTTCAACGGCGAGTTTTCCATTCGCGTCGAAGACATTCCCCATGCCCAGCCGCGCGGTGATTGGACCGACTATGTCATCGGTGTGGCCTGCGAGCTCTCGCGCGACAACGTTCGCCTGGAAGGCGCCAATTTGCTGATCCGCAGTGAGGTTCCCATCGGCTCCGGTCTAAGTTCATCCGCGGCGCTGGAAGTCTCGAGCGCGGTTGCGCTGCTCGGATCGCAGTCTCTGGAGAAAGTCGAGATCGCGCTGCTGGCCCAGCGGGCCGAATCCCAGTTCGCCGGCATACCCTGCGGCATCATGGACCAGTACGCATCCGTCTTCGGCAAAAAAGGTTCGGCGATTCAGATCGATTGCAGGAGCCTGCAGCACCAATACGTCGATCTGCCGGATCATGTCTCCATCGTCGCCGTCAACTCCATGGTGAAGCATGAATTGGGAACGTCGGCATATCGAGATCGTGTAGCAGAGTGCGCCGCCGCTGTCGAAGCGCTGCAGGCAATCGATCCCAACATCAAGAGCCTGCGCGACGTCACTCCCGAATTCTTTGTCGAAGTGCAGGAACGAATTCCGCCACTGCCCCGGCAGCGGGCCCGCCACGTGGTCTACGAAGACCGGCGCGTCGAAGATTTCGCGGCTGCTGCCCGCTCGCAAAATCTGCCCGAGATGGGAAGACTCTTCGTCGCCTCCCACCGCAGCATGCAATATGATTACGAGATCAGTTGTGAGGAGATCGATTTTCTGGTGGATACCGCCATCAAACTACCGGGCGTGCATGGCGCGCGTATGACCGGCGGCGGATTCGGCGGCTGCACGGTGAATCTGGTTGCGCCTGAAGCAGTGGCAGACTTTCAAAATCATTTGGCAAGTGCGTACAAAGAGCGCTTTGGTAAAGACGCTGCATTCTATGACTGCAAGGCGTCCCCCGGCGCAGGCCGCGTTTCCTGATCATGGCCGAAAGCACACTGCAAACGGCAGCTCATACTTGGGCAACGGCGCGGCGCCTCGCTTCGGAAAATCGGCTGTTTGCGATCTTAGATGCCGTTGACGTCCCGGCAATTCCTCAGCTTGCCGAGCAGTACGGCCTGGAACGCGCGTTCTCTCTCTATTTGGGACTGCACCCGGCAGAGCATTGGCCGGTAGGTCCTTATCTGTTCCGGGCCGATGCCATGCTGCTCGATTGGCTGGCAGCCCATTTCCGGCAACATCCATGGGGTATTTTGGCCGTTCCGCAGAAGCCGGAAATGACACTACAGGATGCCTTCGCCCATTTTCGGAAATTCCTCCTGGTCAACGTGGGTGGAGAGCAGGTGTATTTGCGCTTTTATGATCCCCGTGTGTTGGCGCAGTATCTTAAAACGTGCGCCGGCAGACAAGCTAACCGAATTTTTCGGCCCCTGGCGCTTCCTGGGTGGTGCCACGCCCGGCTCGGACGAATTAAATTGGTATTGGCTTCAAAATGGCGAGCCAGTTACTACACAGACCAAGGAATCCTGATGCCCCCAGCTTCGCGTATTACTGACATGCACACGTGCCCCATGGTAACCGGGATCGTACCGCACGTAGGCGGACCGATCCTTCCGCCGGGATGTCCAACGGTTCTGATTGGTGGATTGCCGGCGGCGCGCCTGACTGATATGGCCGTATGCGTCGGCCCTCCCGACATGATCGCGATGGGTTCGCCAACGGTGATGATTGGTGGACTACCGGCGGCGCGCATAGGAGATCCAACAATCCACGGGGGAGTGATCATCCTAGGTTTCCCGACTGTAATGATCGGCGATGCTCCGGCGGGTGCTCCGCCATCTCCGCCTCCGGCGCCTCCGCCGGCCGTCGCCATGAAGCTTGCTCAAGGCAAGGCCGCCGCTACGACTGCCCAGCAAAAAGCCGAGGACGACCAAAAGAAAAAAGAAGAGCAGCAAAAAAAGAACCAGAAACAGTGATCTGGGCTCAGACCTACACGCCCGTAGGCGCAAGCCTCCTCTGGTCAACGGTCATTGCGGCGCTGCCGGTCCTCGCGTTACTGTACGCAATTGGCATTAGGCGTGTCAGCGCTTGGAAAGCCGGGCTGCTGGGCTTAGCGGTCGCGCTGCTAGTCGCTCTGGCTGTCTACGGCATGCCGGCAAAACTGGCGATCAGTTCAGCCCTCTACGGCACCGCCTTCGGCACGTTTCCCATCTTCTGGGTCATCTATTGGGCCATCCTGCTGTACCGCATCACAGTGCACTCGGGCGCGTTCGAGGTCCTGAAAAAATCCATCGCGCAACTGACAACTGAGCGCAGTCTGCAAGCTCTACTGATTGCATTTGCGTTCGGAGCATTTCTGGAGGGCGCCGCTGGATTCGGCACTCCGGTTGCGGTTGCGGCCGCCATTCTCGCTGGCCTTGGCTTTGAATCGTTCTATGCGGCCGGCATTTGCTTGCTGGCCAATACCGCGCCCGTCGCGTTTGGCTCGATTGCAATCCCGCTAGTCACCCTCGCCGCAACCACCGGGCTGCCGCTGCAGGATCTGAGCGCGGATGTCGGCCGTCTCTGCGCCCCGGTGTCGCTCTTCATTCCTGCCTATCTGGTGCTGGTGATGGGAGGCCTGCGGGCGCTTCGCCATGTCTGGCCTGCCGCTTTGGTGTGCGGCGCCACGTTTGCGATAGTGCAATTCACGGTCTCGAATTTCATCGGACCCTATCTGACGGACATCCTGAGTTCGCTGCTTTCCGTAATCGCGCTGGTCTTGCTATTGCGCGTCTGGCATCCGGCTGGCACACAGCGGCCAACAATGGTATTTGGTGCCAGGCAGATTCTATGGGCCTGGTCGCCCTACTTGTTATTGGTGCTGCTGATCCTGTTGTGGAGCGTTACCGGCGTGAAGGCCATCCTGGACAAGCCCAGCCTCGCAATCGCCTGGCCGGCCCTGCACAATCAAGTGTTGCAACTGCCGCCCGCGGTTGCGAAGCCCGGCCCCTACGCGGCCATTTATCGCTTTCGCTTTCTGGCCGAAGCGGGCACCGCCTGCGCATTGGCTACGATTCTCTCGGCGTTGTTCCTGCGCGTCTCCCCTCGCCGCTACGCCAAGCTCGCTGCGGAATCGATGCTGCAGTTGCGCTTCTCCTACATCAGCATCGTGTCGGTACTGGCGCTGGCGTTTGTCATGAACTACTCCGGCGCAACCGCCACTCTCGGTCTCGCCTTCGCATCCACTGGCCGAGCTTTCCCATTCTTCAGCGCAATGCTGGGCTGGCTGGGAGTCTTCCTGACCGGCAGCGACACCTCCGCCAACGCGCTATTCGGCAGCCTTCAGAAAGTGACTGCCGGCCGGCTCGGCCTAAACCCCGCTTTGATGGCCTCCGCGAATTCAGCCGGTGGAGTCATGGGCAAAATGATCAGCCTGCAGAGCATCTCCGTCGCCGCCGCCGCAGCCGGATTGAGCGCATCAGAGGAACCCAAACTGTTCCGCTTCACCCTGAAGCACAGTATCCTGCTGGCGAGTATTGTGGGCCTATTAGCGATGCTATATGCCTATGGCGGCTAGCGGCGCGTTCGCGGGTTCCGCTATCTGGCGGTACTCCCTGTTATAGCGACACGGCCGACACGGAGCCAGGGAGCGTAAGCGACCTCAAACGCGGACAATGCGGCTTGCTTCGCTTTGAGAACTAGCCCCCAATCGAATACATCGGCCGCTGCGGAGCTTGGAAATTGGATCTGATTGATTTCATGACCAATCCATTTACGCCAGACGGTCTCACGAATAACGCTCTGTAGTTCCTCGACCGAGCTATCCTCCGCAAGCAGCCCGGCAACGCTCGTCTCTTCCCTTGCAAACAGGCAGTAGCGCAGTTTCCCGTCAGAAGTAAGCCGCAGCCGATTGCAATTCAAACAGAACGGCCTGCTGACCGAAGCGATAAATCCCACGCGGTGACCATCGGCGAACTGATATTCGGTCGCCGGAGCGCGCGGGTCGGCATCCGGAACCGGCGTGAGCTTTCCAAACTCCGCTTCCAGCATCCCGATCATGTCGTCAGCCGTGAGCACTCGATCCAGCGACCAAAGCTCCTGCGCGTCCAGCGGCATGAACTCAATGAAGCGAACTTCAATACCGTGCTCGCGCCCAAAACGCACCAGCGGAACGACGTCAGGCTCCGTCAACCCCTTCACTGCCACGGCATTCAACTTGATAGTTGGAAATCCGAGTTGCAGCGCCGCATCTATCCCGTTCCGCACTCGCGCAAGGTCATCGCGCCGTGTGATGGTGCGGAAGCGTTCGGCGTCCAGCGTATCGAGATGAATGTTCAGCCGCCTCAGGCCCGCGTCATATAAGGCCGCGGCATGCTTGGCCAGCAACACCGCGTTGGTCGTCAATGCCAGATCCTTGATTCCCTCAAACTCCGTCAAGCTCGCGACCAGTTCGGCCAACTTGGGGCGCAGCAACGGCTCGCCGCCGGTCAGCCGTATTTTCCGCAATCCAAGCGGGACCGCCGCTTGCACGAACCGCAGAATCTGCGCAAAGCTGAGAAGCCGGGACATAGGCGCAAACTCCGCGCCCTCTTCGGGCATGCAGTAGAAGCAGCGGATATTACAGCGGTCAGTGACGCTAATGCGCAGATCGGAGTGAAGCCGTCCGAACGTGTCAACCAGCGGCCCGAATGCGGGAGTAGCAGCCGGCGCCGACGGCCCGGCGAGTTGGACGAGGGAAGTCACCTACACACTCATGATGCTACAAAGGCGCGATCGCTAGCATCCGCTCAAGCGGCACCCGCGCTCTTTCGATGATCTCCGGCGCGATTTCTATGCGCGTTTCCATGCTCTGGAGGCACGCCAGCAGCTTTTCGAGAGAGTTCATCCGCGCGTACGGGCATTCGCTGCAATTACAGCTTTCGTTTGCCAAAAAGTAGAACTTCTTGCCGCGGGAACGCTTCTCAAGCGAGTGCCGAATACCGCTCTCCGTAACCACGATGAACTCATCCGCAGTCTGCCCGCCGCACCACTGAATGATGGAGGAACTGGAACCGACGAAATCGGCCATAGCCAGAACGCCGGCCGGACACCCCGGATGAGCAGCAACCAGGGCATTCGGATGTTCAGAGCGTGCCTGCACCAGCCGCCTGGCAGGAAAAGTGGCGTGTACAATGCAGGCGCCCTGCCAGATCTGCATGTTCTTACGCCCAGTCTGCGCCTTTACGTAGTTGCCGAGGTTGATGTCGGGCAGAAAGAGAATCGGCTTTTCGACCGGAATGGAGTTCACAATTGCGACCGCATTCCGAGAGGTGCACAGAATGTCGCTCTCCGCCTTCACCTCCACGGAAGTGTTGATGTAGCTGACAATTACGTGTTGAGGATTACGCTTTCGAAACGCTCGTACGCCCTGCGCCGGGCAACTATCCACTAAGCTGCAGCCGGCATTCCGATCCGGCATCAGGACGGTTCGGCCGGCGTTCAGCAGCTTGACAATCTCCGCCATGAACCGCACGCCACAGGAGACAAGGACGTCGGCTGAAAAGCTACCGGCACTCCGCGCGAGTTCCAGAGTGTCGCCTACGACATCCGCAAGCTCTTGAATTTCTTGATCTTGATAATGATGAGCGAGGATGACGCCACGCCGCCGAGCCTTCCACTCCAGGATCTCTTCCGTGATGGTAGCTGCGGCGAGCACGGTTGCCAAGATGCTGATCTTACCAAGAGGATGAAGAAATCCACAGTTCTTGTAGCAAAATGAAACAATATCCCCTTGGGCTAGTCCCAAGGTTAGAAGCGCAGCAAAAAACCTCCGAGTCTGCGTTATAGAGAAGGGTTAGCCGAACGAGAGACGGCTAGCCCTTTTTCTTTCCCACCAATAAGAAAAGGGCCAGACTCGGTGTCCGGCCCTTGTAAGTTACCTGTATTCGAAAATAACTAGAACGTAATCTTGCCTGAGATTTGTACTACGCGCGGTGCGGAGTCAAATCCCAGGAAGTTGCCGTAAGGACTCGTCGGGCTGCTGGTGAGAGACGAGATTTGTCCGAATGTCGAATCGCCATATCCGCTATCCGGCTGATAGAAATTCGGATGGTTCAGTACATTGAAGGCCTGCAGACCCAGCGCGAAGTTAACTCGCTCCGCGATCTTGAAGTTTTTGTATAGCGCCATGTCGACGTCGAAGAAACTGGGACCACGGAACGTGTTTCGCCCCTGTGCCGACCACGCAGTGAAGTTGTTGATTACAGCGGAGTTCAAGAAGGCATTCGCGTTCACGCAAGGCACGCCGCTGATATAGTTGTTTCCTTCGCCGCAACTTGTTTGAGGTGCGCCGCCGCCCAGAACCGGGGTCGCAAAGATTGTTCCGCCGCCATTGCCGAGCGCGGAATTGGTGTCGGTAACCGAGAACGGAAGACCCGTTCTCCAGTAGACTTTGGTCGATACTTGCCAGCCGCCTAGAGCAGCCTGCTCAAACCGGTTGCTGAATTTCCAGGGAGTGTCGTACACCAAGTCACCATTGATGAGGTGGCGGATGTCGTAATCGGAGTTGCCGTAATTGCCTGCACGCAAGCTTAGCGGATTAATCTGACCTAAGATCGAGTCGCCATAGGTGAATACGCCGCCATTGGACACGTCATCAAGACCGTGCGACCAAGTGTAGTTGAAATGGCCGGAGAGCCCGTGCGACATACGCTTGGTGAGGCTCACGGTCAGTCCGTTGTAGCTGGAGACGCCGCCGTTTTGATACTGGGTCACCGTTCCGTAGCTGGCATTAGGAACTGAACTCGGGATGCCAGCAACACCCGGATAGAGGCCATATTGGTCGTAAGCGTTCGGCCATTCGTTGCCATAGAGAATCTTCACACTGTGATTACCGTTAACACTCACGTTAAGAACGAACGAACTGGCTAATTCACGCTGAATTTGCAGATTCCATTCTTGAGTTTGGGGAGCGTGAACAGTGCCTACTATGGCGTTAAATGCGGGAGCCGGGAAAGTCACACCAAGGTTCGAGAGCGCAGCCGAAATCTGACCATAGCTTTCGTTGATGTTGAAGGCGGACTCGGCCGCGGCAAATACCGCAGCGCCGCCCGTTGCTGTAAATGGTGCGATTCCAGCCGTCGGCCGTCACGCGGAAATTAACCGAGACAGGCGGGTTTCCGAGCAGGTTATCTACTAGCCCGGCGGGAGGCGAGTCATAGAATAACCCGAAGCCGCCGCTAATAACAGTCTTCTTGTCGTTACCCGGAGACCAGGAGAATCCAAAACGGGGAGAAAGATCCACCGCATCGACACCCGGATAAGCCTGGTGCTGGTTGTAGACGATATCGGAACTGTAGGGCACGCTAGCCGGATCCGCACTCGTGGTGCTGGGGAGTGTATTGAAGGCGCCCTTGAAGTTCGCAAAGCAATTGAATTGGCAGACGGGGTTCGAGTTGCGCTCTGCCCGCAGGGCGAGAGTCAGTTTCAGGTTAGGCCTGACGTTCCACTCATCCATCCCGTAAACCCCTAAGCCCCACATGGCGATGGGCACGTCGCTGGCCAGGTTGTCGGCTTCGCGATATTGATAAGCCAGACCGTTTACGAACTCCGTCAGTCCACTGGCTACATAGCCGAAGTAGGCTACCGGTGAATTGTAAAAGAAGTTGTGGTCGCTGACATCATAACGGCGGAAGTTGAAGCCGACCTTGACGTTGTGCGCTCCGTGGGTCCAGCTCCAGTCGTCGATGAATTGATACTGGGTGATGTTCCGCCCCTGCGGGAAACTGGACAAGGAATTGAATCCGCTGAAAGGCACTGCGCCCGATGTAGCAATTTGGTAGGGAAACGTGCTCACGGCCGCCTCGTGATTTTGGGCGAACTGCGCAACATAGTGGCTCAACGAGGCCATAAAGGAGTTGGTTGCAGTGGGTCCGAATATGTGCGTTTCGTTTGCCTGTACGTCCCACGCTGGCTGCTTGGAGATCGCGTCAAAATTCGGACTTATAGCGCTCAGTGTGGTCGGCTGAGTTCCGTGATCCAGCTTGTACCGGAAATAAGCCGTGTCGTTATCGGTGATCTTCTGATCTACGCGAGCGGCCAGGATGTACTCGGAAGCAAGAGCGGTCGGCGTAGCATTGAAGCGCGCCGCGCAAGGCGTGGTTGCCGGATTGTATCCGGTCAATACAAGCGAGTTGCAGGCGCTGCTGTTGGGCAGAGCCACGGCCGTATTGGCGCCAGGGGCGCCGGTCCACAGGTTAAACATCTTCTGATAAGTGGCATACTCACTTGGTTGAACGGCCTGGATGTTGGCTAAGACGGCACTGGCGAACCCTGCAGTGGGGATAGTAGTTGGTATAACGTTCGGAAGAACAAAGCGAAGACCTTCATTGTCGACGAAAAAGAACGTACGATTCTTGAGAATCGGTCCACCCACAGAGGCCGCCCATTGATTCTGGTTTGAGAAGGCGGTAGGTACGCCGGTGGCGTTGTTGAACCAGTCATTCGCATTCAAGTAGCGGCCATTCCAGTAGTAGATCGCGTTTCCGTGAAACTGATTGGTGCCCGACTTCGTGGTGTAACTGACTTGCGCACCGGCCAATTGACCATAGTTACCGGCATAAGGATTTGTAATGACGGCCGCTTCCTGGATCTCGTTCGACCCGATGGTCAGATTCGTAGCGCCGGAATTGTTGATGTTGAAGTAGGGATCCATGTCGTTCTCACCGTTAACGGTGAACAGATTCGACGTGGCCGGAAGACCGTTTGCTGTGAAATTGCCGTAGCCTCCGGTAGCATTCACCACAACGCCGGGAGCCGTAAAGGCGATATTCGTTATGTCGCCTCCGGCAGTTGGCAGTTCTTCCATCTGCGCCTGCGTGAAGCTGGTGATGTTGGCGGGATCTGTACTGACAGAAGTAACGCCGGTGGTGACTTCAACAGTTGTGGTCGATTTGCTCAAAGCGAGCATCAAGTTGACCGTCTGTATACTGCCGACCACCACTTCGAATGGCGATTCGACCGCTTCCATGCCGGTCTCAGACGCTCTTATTGTGTAATGGCCGGGTTTCAGTAGCGAAAAGCGATACTCACCTGCTGCGTTGGACGTGCCGGTTTGACTGGCGCCCGTATCCATGTCCCTCAGCGTGACAGTGGCGTTCGGAACCACTGCGCCGGTGGGATCTGTGACCTGTCCGGACACACCGCCAGTAGTCAGCGATTGTGCCGCCAACATCGGGCACAGCAGTAAGGTTGTCGCGAGCAGTCGAACAAGAGTGTTTTTCAGGTATTGGCCCATGAGATTTTCGCCTCGGCGGGAGATTTTCTCCGCTTTTGCAGAGATTACGCGTCTAACGCGGACGTACGGTGGGACACAGAGCAATTAGTGAGCCAACGCTGCTACCGATTGAAAACACGGTATATCCCGCGTTAGCCCTCGGGGAATATACTAGGGGGGATAGTCCGTGTTCTACGTACTATGGAAGATTCCCCGACTAAACCTCCACGACTTGTACCAAATTCGGAAGCAAGAAGGCTTCCACCAGGCAAACAAAAAGCCCGGCCAAGGGCCGGGCTTTTGCCTTTCGTGCTGCGGGTAAACGAATTAGAACAGCAGTTTCAGCGACAGAACCATCCCGCGCGGGTTGCTTGAGAACGCCTGCGGTAGATTGTCGAAAAAGCTGCTCTGTGGCTCGAAAACCAAGTGCTGGTCAGTGCTGGTTGCTCCGGTTGGTGCGATGTCGTTGATGAAGCCTCCGGCATACTGCGGGTGGTTGAAGATGTTGAAGACACGAGCGGAAAACTCCATGCTCACCCGCTCCGTGAAGCTGATGCGCTTGGTCGCCGTGACGTCAATATCGTCAATGGGATTGAAGGTTTGCGTGTTCCGGCCTGCGTTCGGCAAAGTGCCTTTCGGCGCCTCCGCGTAACCGGCATTTGGATTGGTGACCTGATAAGCCACAGTTTGACCGGCACTGTTCTTTAGTGCCGTTACACCGGAACCTACGCTGGGATCCCCGCCATTCGGGTTCACAAACGCACGGTCACCGGCCGTGTCGCCATTGAGGTTTGCGTCAACACCGCTCTGGACGTCAAACACAGTGCCCGACTGGTATGTGTAGATGGGCGCGATCTCCCAGTTACCCAGCAGGTTACGCAAAAAAGCATTCGAATGCTTAAAATACGGCTCGTCGTAAAGCAATTCGAGCGTGATGCGATTGCGGTGATCGAGCGCGGAACTGGAGCGATCGATCCTCAGGTTCGTCGGATCTTCAGGTCTACGCGGCGTAGCATAGGTGCTGAAGACTTCCGCAGTCGAGTCGTCTATGTTGTGGCTCCAGGTGTAAGAACCGTTGAATTGCAGACCGTTGGTGAAGCGGCGCGTCAACTGATTGGCCCATCCATGGTATGTAGAGTTACCCCAGGGCTGATACGAAGTGATCTTCGAGTGGCCACCCGCGGCAGCGTGGAAACCAGCGGCGTAGTACTGCGGCAGGTAGTCGCCTTGAGCATTGTATATCGCATTCAAACCGGCCAGTGTATTCGTGAGTGAATTCAGCGTTGCCGCACTCGGAGCCGTCCAGTACACCGGAAGCGCGTTCGATGCGTTCACGACTGGCTGGTCGTTGAGTTGAACCTGAACAGGTAAGTTGATACCGCGAGTTCCCAGATAGCGGGTCTCGAATACGTAGTTACCGCCAAATTCGTGCTGAATTCCGAAGTTCCACTGAATGGCTTTCGGACGCTTCACGTCAGGCACGAAACCACCAGTAGACTGGCGGGCCTGCGCTGCCGTGAAACTCGCCGAAGGACCGTTCGGCGGCAAACCACCGCTCGCCAGGAAGCTGGATCCGCCGTTGCCGGTGACGTCCTGCGTCGTAGACAGTTGCGGCGGAAGAGTCAACAACCCGAAGTTGTCAAACAGAACATCATAGTTGATACCGAACCCTGCGCGGATGGACGTCTTGCCGCTTGTACCCGGCGAGTATGCGAATCCGATCCGGGGCATGATGTTGTTCTTTTGCGTTTGCGGAGCACCGAACGTGATCAGGCCGGGTACGCTCGCGACCGAATTCAGGCTCTGCATTATTTCGCCGGAAGGAACGGTATCGTATTCATAGCGCAGACCCAGGTTTAGAGTGAGGTTCGGCGTCACCTTCCAGTTGTCATTGGCATAAAAACCCCAGAGCCACCGATTGCCCCAGTAGATAGGGTTCCCAGCCGAGCGCTGCGCCAGATAGTCAGGCGTAAAGTCGTTCAGGTAATCGCTGAGATAGTTATATTCATAGTCGCCGCGCGAACGCTGCGTGAAACTCTGCGGCGAAACGTTGCGTTCACCGTCCCAACCCACCTTGATGGAATGCTTGCCCTTGTTCCAGGTCACGTTGTCCGTGGCTTGGTAGATGTTTTGAACCGTGTATTGCGGAGCGTTGGGGTCCGGGCCGATCTGAACGCCCAGTTCTTGGACCACGAGATTGGGAAACTGATCCAGGCCCGGGAAAGTCTGGTTGCCGATTGCGTCGGTTGTAAAGAGACGGTTATAACCAAAACGGAACTCGTTAATCAGGTTCGGCGAGAAGTTGTGATATTCCGAAAAGGTCGCCAGGTAGGCGTTGGTCGGATTTGTCACGAAAAACGTGGGCAAGCTGGCGGCAGTATCGATCGAGCCAGTCCGGTTCAGCACGAAGCGGCCGCGTACCGCATCTTTGTCCGAGATGTTCCAATCGACCGATCCAACACCGAATTCGTTATTAATGAAACTCGGAGTAGCGACAGAGATCTGCCCGACCGGAATCGGTGTTCCCACGATGGTGGACTGGTTATATGCCGGACCGTTCGACGCGGGGCTCATGATTGGGTATCCACCGAAGGCTGCCGCCGATATTGCGGTCGGCGCTACCCCCAGATACTGTTGGAAAATCTTCAGGTTCGTTTGATTGACACCCGGCGTTGAGCTGATGATGTTGTAGCCGGCTTGCGTCGGCGCGTACAGCAGTCCTGCGGAGCCCGCTTGGCCGATCGGGTTGTACTCATAGTCGGCAAAGAAAAACAGCTTGTTGCGCTTAATGGGACCGCCGATTGTTCCGCCAAATCGATTGTTGTCGAAGCGCGGATGCAGCGGCGTGCCGTTGACCGCCGATAGATTATCCGACGCATTCAGATTCCGGTTCTGAAAATAATCGAAGGCGGCGCCGTGAAATGAATTTGTGCCGCTCCTCACTACCTCGTTGAACTGACCGCCGGAAGAGTGACCGAAGTCCGGCGAGTATTGATTCTGCAGAATGCTCAACTCTTCCACTGCATCGTTGGGCACAGTCACAACCGGCCCGGTCACGCTGCCGCTGTTGTTATCGATCCCTTCAATGGTGAAGTTGTTGTTACGTGGACGCTGCCCACCTACCGAAGGACCGCTGCCGACGCCAACCGCGCCGCTGGTGGCAACCCCCGGGCTCAACAGAGATAGATTCAGCACCCCTGAGCCGGACGCTGTAATCGGAAGATCTGCAAGTTCTTTTGAGCTGTAAGTGCTTTGAATTTGCGCTGTTGTCGTATCAATCGCCGCGGCAGCCTCAGTCACTTCTACGGTTGTTGTCGATTGCCCTACCGTCAGATTGATATTGACCGTGGTGGTAACGCTGACGTTGACCGAAATCTGTTTCGTTTCTGCTTTGTTGAAGCCAGCAGCGTTGATCAGCAACGTGTAGGTACCAGCAGGAAGATTTTCGAACCGGTAGTCGCCGGCCGAGGTAGAGTTTGTAGTGTTTTGAACGCCGGTGGCATCATTCGTGACCACCACAGTTGCATTCGGGACAATAGCTCCGGTTGGATCGAAAACCGAGCCTGTTAAGTTGCCAGTCGTAAGCTGGCCGAAGACCGGAAGGGCGAGCGACAGCAATACTGCCACAATAAGCCCCTGGATCTTTCTTAAAGAATTCATGTCTCCCCTTTTTCGAGTTGTTGCTGCGTGACCGGCCCAAGCGCGGTCAGCAGGAAATCCTTGCACTCGGACCATAGATTGAGTGCAATTACACAACCAAGCTCTAAACGTTGATAACGCACAGGTTACGCGGTTAACCTATACAAACTCTGGGATTCCGCGGTGGAGTCACTTCCATCTCACATAGGGAATAGTACCCAGCGCTACTATCGGGCGATCGCCAAAAAAAAGGCCGGGCCAAGGCCCGACCCTTATACGAGATGATTTTTTCTGTTTTATCGTGCGGCTAACAGCGCCCGTAAATGCCGGGCGCGTTCCGGAGATCGCAGCTGCCGTAGCGCTTTCGCCTCAATCTGGCGAATGCGTTCCCGCGTTACATCGAACTCCTGGCCGATTTCTTCCAGCGTATGTTCACGCTCGCACCCGATACCGAAGCGCAGCCGAATCACTTTCTCTTCCTTGGGCGAGAGCGTCTTCAGAATGTTGGCCGTCTCGTCGCGGACGTTCGAATCGATCACCGCGTCCACCGGCGAGCCAACCCAGCGGTCTTCAATCAGATCGCCTAGCGCAGATTCGCCGTCGCGTCCCACCGGGGTCTCGAGCGACACAGGATCGCGCGAAATCGTCTTCAGCTTCTGAACCTTCTCAACCGGAATGTCCATGCGCCGGCTGATCTCTTCATTCGTCGGCACGCGCCCCAGCTCTTTTTCAAGCTCGCGCGTGGCCCGCAGGAACTTGTTCATGCTCTCGTTCATATGAACGGGAATACGAATGGTTCGCGACTGATCCGCGATGGCTCGCGTGATGGCTTGCCGAATCCACCAGGTGGCGTAGGTCGAGAATTTGTAGCCGCGCCGGTATTCGAACTTATCGGCCGCGCGCATCAGGCCGATGTTGCCCTCCTGAACCAGGTCCAGCAAGTGCAGTCCGCGGTTGACATACTTCTTAGCGACTGAAACCACCAGTCGAAGGTTCGCCTCCACCAGATCTTTCTTCGCGCGTTCGGCTTCTACTTCGCCGTGCCGAATCACCGACAAACTGTGCCGCAGATCGGGCAGAGAAGCGCCGGCTTCGCTCTCTTTCTTCTTTAAATCGCGCTTGAGTTCTTTGACCCGAAGCTGCGCTGAGGCCGAGTTGCGCGACTCCAGTTTGCGAGTCTCCGCATCCAGCAGAGACATCTCGTCCGCGGTCCGCTCCACCGCGCGCACGAATTCCTTCCAACGCGCAATGTTGAACGGAATCGCCCGCAGCGCCTTCGAAAGCTCCACTTTCCCGCGAGCAACCTTGCCCGCCCACTTCTTCCGCAGTTTCTTATTGATAGGCGGCACCGCCGCGTGCTTGTCAATCGTCTGCAGCAGTTTCTTGTGCGCGGCCAGGTAGGCGCCAAAAAGTTCGCTGATCTCAGTGCGCCGCTTGATATCGGCCGCACTGCCTTCTTCAATATCGGAAGGCGGAAAATCTACGTAGCTGTCAACGTCCTCGGCGCCTTTGCGCACCAATTCGGCGAATTCCAATACGATCGTTTGAATCAGCGGAGAGCGGCTGATAGCCTTCTGCAACCGCAGTTTGCCGCGTTCCATTTTGCGCGCCAGGGTGACTTCGCCCTCGCGCGTCAACAGCGGAACCGAGCCCATTTCGCGCAGATACACGCGTACCGGGTCGTCGGTATAGATCGACTCTTCTACCGGCTGCGCGCCATGAAAATCCTCGTCCTGAACCTCTTCCGGGTGGAAGAAGTTGGCGTCCTCATCGAACGGGATCCCTAAAGGTTCCTTTTCTTCGGGTAAAAACTGATCCTCGAATTGATCCACCTTAGTTGATCACCTCTACGTACACCACACTCTTCCCTGTAAAGTTGCTTTCCCCATAAAGTTTGAGCCGCCGGCCAAATACACTGCTGTCCCTGTTGTGCTTATCGGGAACGAAAACGAATCGTCGTACCCAACTAAGAAAATCCGCCCGCACACGGGCATTACTATTTTTTCTGGGATAGTTTTTCACCGGATCGGTCGCGGAGCCCGAAGTAAGGATTAGCCCTGTGACTATTGCGCGCACCAATTATACCCGGTTTCTGGCTGGAAGTTAACACCTAATAAAGCAGATGTTCGGGGAAGTGATTGGTTACACAAAAGTTATCGCTTCGGCAACCCTCCTGTCCTGTTAGACTTTCCGCTGCAACATTACGTTCTTCAATTCGCTCAGAAATTCTTCAATGTCCTGGAAATCACGGTAAACAGAGGCAAACCGCACATAGGCAATCTTGTCCAAGGCCCGGAGCCGCTCCATCAACCGTTCCCCTATTAATGTAGTGGGGAGTTCCCGCTCTGGATTCTCTGAAAGTGTTGATTCTACGTCGTCGACCAGTTCCGCCAGCCGACCCATGCTGACCGGACGCTTTTCACAGGCCCGAATCAGGCCATTGAGCACCTTTTGCCGATCGAATTTCTCCCTACGGCCATCTTTTTTGATGACCATATAGGGCACTTCGTCGCAACGTTCGTAGGTAGTAAAGCGGCGTTCACACGCCAGGCATTGCCGCCGCCGCCGGATGGAATCGCCTTCCTTGCTCTCGCGCGAGTCGATCACTTTGTCCTCTTTGTGGCCACAAAACGGACATTGCATGCCTTCTCACTCTAATCCCTGGCTTTGTCAACTTCATTCCAATGCGGGACTCCGAACAGCTTCCTCCATGACGTCGAGAACCTGTTTCGTAATCTTCGGATGCAGGATGGAACCGCCGTGAAACGGTACGGTCACGCGCAAATGTTCCCTGGCGTAGATGCGATGACTGCCCTTTGATCGGAGAAGTTCAAATCCGGCAGCGAGCAACGCCCGCTCAGCGTCGGCAGCCGCCCAGCGTGGCAGCCTAGGCATTCACCTCGACTGCGGTGGTCAGGATCTCGCGGCTAAGAAGAACATTCCGTTCATCGGCAGGCAATGTCTCCAGGTAGAGCTCGATCGCTTCTTTTATGTTCGCGACCGCTTCTTCAAGCGTGTCCCCCTGTGACTGACACCCCTTCAATTCGGGGCACCACGCGTAGAAGCCGTGTTCGTCTTTCTCGATGACGACACTTGCTTTCCTGGCCATGCGTCCAGTCTATCGCTACAACACCCCATCCCTACGTCTTGGCTGCCGGTTTCGCTTCGCCAGCCTGTTTCGGAGCCATGAGCAAAGCGATTGGTGGGTTGCTCACTCATAGCGGAACTTCCTGTGTCCGGTCTACCATCCCTTCACAGCGCCCGCATGCACTTCAAACGCTCGCGAAAACGCCTATCCCGTAGTGTCGCCCGATACCCGCCAAAACTGGTCCCGCCGTCGGCTCTTTGAAGGTCACCTCGACATGCAGCCGAGGATACTTCGCCAGATGTTGCGGAACCAACATCGCGGTCAAAAAATCAGCGGACACATCGCCCCCCAGACAGAACCACGACACTCGCGGGTTCCCTGCCTCAGGCTCAAAGTGCGAGACCACCGGCCGATCGCGGCCTCATTGAAGCATGGAGCTGACCTCAAGGATGCAAGTGCAGCGGGTAATTTCCGCGATCTGATCTGCGATCTGATCTTAAGATCACGGCCTCAGTGAAGCCCTAGTCGATTGCTTAGACTCGCTCAGAACTCACTTCCCCTTGGCCGTTCGTTGACAACCACCCGCAACTTTATATCTCCCCTCCTTTCAACCAGCTACCCCCCGCCACCGCTCCATCCCGCACGCCCCCGTCCGACAGTAATTACAGAGCCGCGCGCGCCAGCAAGCGGAAGTTCCCCAACGAAAGGTACAGATGTCAATTTCAGAACGTAAACTCGAGGCCAATCGCGCCAATGCACAGAAAAGTCCGGGTCCGCAGTCGCCCGAGGCCAAAGCCAAGGTCGCTCAAAATGCAACCAAACATGGACTCACCGGCCAGTTCCGCGTCCTCGCCTGCGAAAGCCTGCGCCTCTTTGATGCCATGCTCGAGCGCTACCTCCAAATCGAGCAGCCTGCCGACGACATAGAACGGGATCTTGTCGTTACCATGACGCGCCACGCCTGGCTCGCCGACCGCGCCCTCCGCTGCCAGGACGCCTGTTTTCTCGTCCAACCACGCTCTGAAGAGAACATCGAAGCCGATCTCAATGGACTCCTCGTCCACCCTGACCTCGAAAGGTACGTCCGCTATCATGCCGCCCAGGACCGCGCCTACCACCGCGCCGCCTCCGCGCTTGCAAAGCGAAGAAAAGAAAGAACCGCCGCCGCCCGTGGCATTGTTTCGCAAAAGCAAGCCGAAGCCCGTGAAAATCGCAGCGCCGAACTCCATCCGTACCGCGTCCGATCCGCAAAAGCAGGCGCTGAACATAAAGAACGCCGCTCCTTCGCCGCAAATTCGGTCGTCCGGAGCCCCGATGAAGGCGGCCCGGCAGGCTGCGCAGACGTTGCCGTGCCCTTAAGTGAGGTGATAGCCGCTTAAATCGCCTCCTCTTCCTGAAATCTGCGTTCATCTGCGTTAATCCGCGGCCTTATTGAACTTCGCCTGCCGCCATTTCGTTTAGATGGTTGTAGCCAATGCGTTGAGGAAATGGACGTTTCCAGGAACAAAGCGGAGGCGCAGGAAGAGAAGATGTCAGCAGCCGCTGCAGCAACCATTTCGCCGAGCCTGACTAATTCGTTAAGCTCAAAGGCTACGGCTGCCGTACGGATGGACTGGGCCGCATGGGGGGCTTCTCGCCAGTTGGACGCGGACGCAAGTTTGGTAGAGCGCTGCCTCTCTGGAGAGCAGGGCGCTTGGGACGAGCTGATTAAAACACACACCAAGCGTGTCTTTGCAATCTGCTATCGCTTTACCGGCCGCGACAATGAAGCCCAGGATCTGACCCAGGACGTGTTCCTGCGCGTCTTCAAGACGCTCGCCAGCTTTCGCGCCGGTGAGGGATCGTTTGTCGTCTGGTTGACTCGTTTGACTCGTAACTTGCTGGTGGATCATTATCGCCGCACAAAGTACGAGCGGGTGACGGACAATATCGAAGATAAGCTGCCGATTCTCGAAGAGAGGACGGCACAGTTCTCGCGCACCGATGGTCTGCTGGCCGGCCGCGAGGCGGGTGAACTGCTGCAGGAGGCTTTGCAGAAGCTCTCGCCCGAACTGCGGGAAGCGGTCATTTTGCGTGATTTACAGGAGATGGAATATCGTGAGATCGCAGCCGTGCTGGCAATACCGGAAGGCACGGTAAAATCTCGCTTGAATCGTGGCAGGGCTGAGTTGGCGCGTGTTTTGCGGCGCATGAAGGTCACCATATGAATTGCGCTGACATCGAAGTCTTGTTAGCCGACTACCTGGATGACACCTTGTCAGCTCGATCAGCGGACTACGCTGGAGCAGCACGCCTCCAGTTGCGCCAGTTGCCGCGCACTGCTCGAAGATGCGTCTGCGGCAGTCGCTTATTTGAAGCGCGCGGAAGATGTGGTTCCGCCGCCTGAGTTAATCACGCGCATCGCTTATGGGGCGCCCCTGGGACGGGTGCGCTTGCCGTTTGAACGCCAGAGTTTATTTAGCCGCCTCACCTCCAAATGGTTGCAGCCGATTCTGCAGCCGCGGTTAGCCATGGGAATGGCCATGACCATTCTGTCGTTTGCCATGCTGGAACGCTGCACCGGCGTGCATGTTCAACATCTGCAAGCGGCGGACCTGAATCCCATGCGCATCTGGGGCGGGGTTGAGGACCGGGCATTCCGCGTGAAGGACCGCGCGGTGAAGTACTACGAGAATTTGCGCTGGGTCTACGAGATCGAGACCCGGCTGAAGACTTTGCAAGAGCAACAAAGCGCCATCCAGCAGCGGCAGGACAACAAAGCCGTCACCGGTGAGGCGGGAAAGAACAACGATCCGGGCACTTCAGCGCCCGATCAGGGGGACAAAAAATGAACTGCTATTTACATCCGGAAACACCGGCCACGGCTTTTTGCCGGTCTTGCGGCCGGCCTCTTTGCGCGATTTGCCAGCGAACAGTAGAGGGGGTGGTGTATTGCCAGGATCATGTACCGGTTCCCGTCTATGCGCAGCCACCTGGCGGGGGTCCGGGAGCGGTGCCGCCGAATCCTTATGCGCAGCCGCCGGTATCGCCCGTATCGCCGATGGCGCCATCTCCTTTGGCGGCCTTTCTGCTGGGCTGGATCCCCGGCGTCGGCGCCATCTACAACGGCCAATACATCAAAGGACTAATACACGCCGTCATTTTCGGGCTCATCATCAGCCTGATGAATACTTCCGACGGGGCGCCGAGCGAGCCTTTCCTGGCTATGGTGCTGGTGGGCTTTGTCTTCTATATGCCGTTCGAGGCTTACCATACGGCGAAACGGCGCCAAGTCGGCTTGCCGGTGGATGAATGGTCGAGCTTGACCGGAAACAACCGCTTCGCGAGCCGCGTCCCCATCGGCCCTATCATCCTGATCGCTATCGGCGTGCTGTTTCTGCTCGACACATTGAACTTGCTGCGCTTCCACGAAATTGCGCGCTTCTGGCCCGTGCTTTTGATCGCAGTCGGCGTGATCATGCTGTACGGCAGAATGACGGGGCTGAAGTCGCATATGGCTGACCAGGGGTATTCAGGCCGGACGCGTGCCACCGCGGCCAACGACGAAGTGCTTGGGGTGCCCCGTGAACAATAGACTGGCTCTGTTCGTTCAGGCCATCCGCGGCCCGATATTGCTCATCACTGTGGGTGTGCTGTTTGCCGTTCATCAGGCCGGCGGCTTGTCTTTCGGACAGACCTGGCCGCTCGTCCTGATCGTGATTGGATTGATGAAGTTAATCGAACGAATGGTGGTGCCCCGCTCCGCACCGATTCCTCCTGCCGGAGGCTTCTACCGATGAGGCCGCGCAATTCTCTGGTTGGACCGCTGATCCTGATCGTGATCGGGGTGCTGTTTCTGATGCGTCAGATCAGGCCCGATTTCCGGATCGGCGAAGTATTTCGGCTCTATTGGCCCTACCTGCTGATCGGCTGGGGCGTGCTTGCGCTGATTGAAGTCTGCATTCGCTTCGCATCCGGCGCGGCCATTCCGGTGAATGGCGTAGGCGCCGGAAGCTGGGTCGCAGTGGTGCTGCTGGCTATCGTCGGCTTGACGACTTTCGAAGTCTCACGGCGTGGCGGCTGGTGGGAGCAAGTCGGCTTTAACAACGGCTTCTCGGCCTTCGGAGAAGAACGCGAGTTCTCCATTGCGCCGCAACAGAAGGACGTACCTGCCGCGGCGCACATCGTCATCGAGCGATTCCGCGGCGATGCCAAAATCACGGGCGGCGACGCGAACCAGGTAAGCGTTAGCGGGCATAAGGACATCCGCGCATTTAACGATGGCGACGCGGGCCGGACGAACACTCAGACTCCCGTTGACGTCATAGTGCAAGGATCGACCGTCATCATCCGCTGCAATCAGGACAAACCGGGCGCGCACACGCCGGTGACGACGTATCTTGACATCACTGTTCCCAAAGGCGCCAGCGTGGAAGCGACCGGAATCAAAGGCGACTTCGACATTTCCGCCATCAACGGCGACGTGGACATCAGCAGTGAGAATGCGGGCGTCAGGCTGCAGGATTTAGGCGGCAGCGCGAAAGTGGAAACGCGGCGCAGCGACCTGATTCGCGCCGTCAACGTGAACGGCACGGTGGATCTGCGC
The DNA here is from genome assembly GCA_963758445.1 of Terriglobia bacterium. Lineage (GTDB taxonomy): Bacteria > Acidobacteriota > Terriglobia > Bryobacterales > Bryobacteraceae > Bog-105. Next base: position 450,909 of record CAVWVR010000010.1, on the reverse strand, counting down.
GGCCACGGCGATGACGTGGACTTGACGAAGATTGCCGGCCAGGTGTCCATCAACGGCGACTACACCGGGACCATATCGTTGCACGACCTGGCCAAGCCCGTACGCGTGGAAGATCTGCGGACCCAGCTGGAAATCCAGCAGATACCGGGCGAGGTGCGGCTGGAACGCGGCAGCTTGAATCTGCAGAACGTCATCGGCCCGGTGAAACTGAACACGCACGCGACCGACGTTGAGCTGGACGGAGTCTCAAACGATGTCAGCATGGATATAGAAAAGGGTGACGTGGAAGTCAGGCCCGGTCATCTGCCCATGGGCAAGATGAACATTCACACCCGGGCGGGTAACATTGAGTTCGCTATCCCGGACAGCGCGGGTTTTGCAATGAACGCCAATACCGACCGGGGCGAGATCGATAACGAATTCGGCGACAACTTAAAGCAGGAGACGCAGGGCCGTGGCGCGCACCTGCAGGGAACGGTCGGCAGCGGTCCGGACGTGGTGCTGAACACGGGGCGCGGCACCATCACGGTTCGGAAAGCGAACGTTGAGAACGTAGTAGGCACCAAAGCGGCTTGAGGGTTTTACAGTTCCAGTTTGCCTTGGAACTCCATGTCCTTGAGCGGGAACTTCTTCCTTAGCTCCATCTGATTGCCGGTGATGCGGAACTCCGCGTCTTTATTGTGCGGATCGATTGATTCAGTCCGGTCGAAATGGAAGACCGCGCGCCCGTCCCGGCCTTGGTTCAACTCCACTTTGGTTGGGTTCAGACGATCTTGTCCAAACGACAAAACAGTTATCGTTTTCAGATGATCCGCGAGTTTGGCATCGTCGGGATCGTCGCTAGAGCCGCTTGATGAGCCTTGTGGCTCAAAGCCGGATTTCGGGAATCCAATGACGGCGATGACGTACTCGTTTGCATGCTTCGTGTCAGCGGTATCGGTTGAGGCGCTATTCATTTTTGCTTCGGCCAGACGCACGGGCAAGGCGCTGGCCCACTGAACCGTAACGGTGGGGCCCTGTTGTTGAGTCTCCGATCCGCCGCGCCTGCGACCCATACCGCCGCCGCCCATACCGCCGCCCATTCGGCCCATGCCGCCTCCGGGAGCGCCCTCACCCCAAGCTCCGCGGTTGTCGCTACTCTGGCCGAACCCTCTCATTGAGGTCACGGTAACGGACTTGGACCAAGGCGAATTATTGAGAATCTGATACATGTCCTCGCTGGTCCACTGGGCGGGATCTGTTTTCTGCCAGGTGGATGCCGCGGCCAGCAGCGTGATTGTCAAAACCGGCGCGAGCGCGATTTTTGCGAGACAAATTGAACTTCATTTGCATAAACGAGTTAGTTGACGTAGTTCTGACGACGGATGGGTACGGAGGGAGCCGCTATAAAGGAATGCATGGATAGTCCGAAACTCCACCTCCGGCGGCTCGCCGTAATTTTGCTTTTTGCTGTGCTCTCCGACCAAGCCCAGAGTCCTCCGCCTGCCGAGCCATTGAAAGGTCTGCCGCTGAAACCGACGCGAACCATCGAGTTTCCGACGGATGAAGGAACCTGGCTATCGATAGACATTTCACCCGACGGCAAGACGATCCTATTCGATCTCTTAGGCCATCTCTATACGCTTCCGATAGAGGGGGGAGCGGCAACGGCCATTACGAGCGGCATGAGCTTCGATGGTCAGCCGCGCTATTCGCCGGACGGGAAACATATCGTCTATGTCAGCGACCAATCCGGCGCGGACAATCTCTGGATTGCCAACTCCGATGGGTCGAAGGCGCGGGCGTTGACCGTAGAGGAACACACCATGTTCACTTCCCCAACGTGGAGCCCCGACGGCCAGTACATCCTCGTCTCACGCAAAAAGCCGCACTTCTACAAAGCCACCTTTGAAATGTGGGAGTACGACATCAGCGGTGGCTCTGGCGTTCAGATCACAAAGAGTAACGTCTCCGATGCCACTCCACCCGAGCAGTGGAATAACTCGCTCGGGCCGGCGCCGTCCCCAGATGGACGCTTTGTCTATTACGCCCAGAAGTTTGGTTACTTCTCGGACAACGTTAAATTCCCGTTGTGGCAAATCGCACGCCGTGACCTGCGCACGGGGCAAGAGGACTTAGTAACTAATGAGCCCGGCAGCGCATTCCGGCCGCAGTTATCGCCGGATGGAAAGACACTCATTTATGCGACTCGCTTTGACTCGCAAACCGGGCTGCGGTTACGAAACTTAGTGACCGGCGAAGATCAGTGGCTGAAGTATCCGGTCCAGCACGATGACCAGGAGTCCTATTTCTCCAGCCGTGACTTACTGCCCGGTTATGCCTTTCTTCCCAATGGACGGGAAATCATTCTTTCCTACGGCGGCAAGCTGCACCGCTTGAACTTAGAAAGCAAAGAGGATCATCTTATTCCGTTTCACGCAGTAATATCACGCGGACTTGGTCCCAAGCTCGACTTTCCAACGCGCGTAGAGGAGGGGCCGGTGCACGCCCGCATTATTCAGGCGGCCGTGCCTTCACCTGACGGCAAGAGCATCGTTTTTTCTGCCTTGACTCGCCTGTACACGGCTGATCTGAAAGAGGGAACACCCCGATTGATCCCGACCGGGACAGAGCGCGCATACCAGCCTTCGTGGTCTCCGGACGGAAAGTGGTTGGCGTACGTGACCTGGACAAATGAGAACGGCGCCATCTGGAGAATGCGAACAGACGGCAGCGGTGCGCCCGAACGCCTTTCTCCCGTTGGCCCTTACTATTCGGATCTGGCGTGGTCGCCCGACTCATCTCGCATCGTTGCCCTGCGGACTTCCAGGCACCAGGCAATGATTCAACCGGATCAGTTCGGGCGCGGCATGAGCCTGGTCGACCTGATTTGGATCCCGGCAGGCGGAGGCACGGCGACGGTGATTGCTTCGGGCGAAGGCTTCACCGGGCCGCATTTCACGCGCGACCCGGAGCGCATTTATGTGACGCTAACCAAAGCGCACGGCCCGTTAGCGGCTGAGTATCAGCTGCTGTCTTTGCGTTGGGATGGAACCGATCGCCGCGTTGCGTTCACGTTGAAGAACAAAGATATCTGGGGCGCGGAGTTTTCACCCATCACGCAGATCTATATTGATCCCGCCGGAAAACGAGCGCTGGCAGCCCACCGCTATCAGCTATACCTTGTCGACGTGCCCAGTCCCGGAGGAGAAGCGGCTCCGGCGCTGGATGTGAGTTCTCCCTCTGCCGCAGTGGTTCGCTTGACTACTGTGGGAGCGGACGAGACGCGCTGGGCGGATGACGGCAAGACTATTACGTGGTCGTTGGGGGCAAGCTTTTTCCGGTTGCCCCTGGCCGACGTGAATGCGGCGCTGGAGTTACATACCGCTGATGCGTCGAAGGGTAGCGTGCAGCCGAATAGCACGCAGTGGGCGAAAACCCTCAAACCGAGTGAGCTTCATATCAATATAGAAGCGCCCCGTCACCAGCCGCATGGAACGGTTGTGCTGCGAGGCGCGCGCGTGATCACAATGCGGCAGGATGAGGTGATTCAAGCGGCCGATGTTGTCATCAAAGATAACCGCATCGTATCGGTAGGTCCCAGTGGTTCAGCGCATGTTGCAGCCGGCACGAAGGTGCTCGATATGTCGGGGGACACAATCGTACCCGGCTTCATCGACACACATGCGCATTGGTACGAAATTCGCCGAGGATTGCTGGACATTCCCGCATGGAATTTGCTGGCAACGCTCGCGTACGGGATCACAAGCGGCCGTGATCCGCAGACGGGGACCAACGACATTTTTCCGTATCAGGATCTGGTCGATACCGGAGATACGATTGGCCCGCGGATTTACACGACGGGTCCGGGCATCTTTTATGTGAATAACTTCGGATCGGTAGATGAAGCAGCCGATGTTATCTCACGCTATAAGGACTACTATCGGACTAACATGGTCAAGTCATACCTGGTTGGCGACCGCGTGCAACGCGAGTATGTAACGGAGGCGTCTAATCGCCTGCATGTTATGCCAACAACGGAAGGAGCCGCTGACATGCCGTTGGATTTGACGCATGTTATCGACGGCTTTAGCGGGGCCGAGCACCAATTTCCACTTTTCCCGTTATATAAGGATGTTACACAGTTCGTGGCGCAGTCAGGCGTTTTCTACACTCCCACTTTTGTAATTGATGGATATGGCGGACCTGGTTCAGAGAACTATTACTACCAGACAACGGACATTCACGATGACCCTAAGGTCCGTCGCTTCATACCGCATACCATCTTCGATCAAAAAGATACGCGGATGACCTGGTATCGCAATGAGGAATACTCGTATCCACAAGCGGCGGCGGGCGCAGGCGCCATCCTAAAGGCGGGCGGAAAGGTGTGCGTCGGAGGTCACGGAGAGTTCCAGGGACTCAGCTTCCATTGGGAGCTTTGGTCGCTAGCCGCTGGGAAAATCAGCAATCTGGAGGCGCTGCGGGCGGCTACGCTGAACGGCGCCGAGGCGATTGGGCTTTCCCAGGATTTGGGCAGCATTGAAGCGGGCAAACTGGCCGACATGGTCATTCTGCGGAAGAATCCGCTGGACGATATCCACAACACAACGGCTATTCGCTACGTGATGAAGAACGGCGAATTGTTCGACGGCGACAGCTTGAAGGAGGTGTGGCCGCAGGAAAAAGCTTTGGGTGATTTGTGGTGGTCGAGTGAACATCCGTAAAGGCGGCAGAACAAACGCGCAGGAAATCGTTGTTTTTTAGCGTAGATGCGCTGCTGAACAGCCGATTCACTCATTATTAGCAATTCTGTGTCTGCAAATTTGTAGTACCTTAACCGTAATGCCCCGGTGGGATTACATCTGGTTCGCGTTGTACGTACTTCACGGCTCCGAAGATCGGTGATTCCCATATTGGCAGCGCGCGAGGGCGGGAATTTGCCGTCGCGCCACGAATATCTAAACTTTCCGCTCCCTGTCTGAGCATTAAACAGACGACTGACAGAAAGGTAAAACTGATGTTTAGAAAGCCAGCTTCGCTGATTGCGGTGTTCCTTTTCTGTGCTCAACTTGCGTTGTCGCAGACCGCGGGAAAATTGATTGGCCAGATCAACGACGCATCTCAAGCCTCCGTACCCGACGCCAAAATTACGGCCCAGAGTACGGCCACGGGTCAGAGACGCACCGCCAACACTGACTCAAAAGGCGCTTACGCTATACCCGATCTACCGATCGGAACTTACACTGTGACGGTCGAGCACCAGGGATTCAGTGTGGCGCAACGACAGAATGTGCAAATTACAGTTGCCCAGACCGCTACTGTCGATTTCGTGCTTCAACCCGGCACGGTCAGTCAGGTTGTGGAAGTGGAAGGGAAGCCGGAGGCGGTCGACGTTCAGCCCGGTGAAACACTTACGACTTCGCAGGTTGACAATCTTCCGATTAACGGGCGAGATTTCGCGCGCTTTGCCTTCCAGGCGCCAGGTGCGGTTGCCAGGAGCAACTATATCGCGGACATGTCCTTCAACGGCCAGCACACCGTTCACAACCAGTTTGCAATCGACGGCGTGGATGCTTCCCGCGTAGACGAACCTTACATGGCGAACGGCTTTGAGCGTGGCGCGCGGCTTTTGACCGGTAGCCAGGAAACGATTGCTGAATTCCGCGTGCAAACATCCGACTATCAAGCTCAATATGGCCGCGCCGCCGGCTCCTACGTGAACATCGCATCGAAGAGCGGGACCAACAGTTTCCATGGAACGCTGTTTGACTACTTCCGCAACAATTTTTTGGATGCCCGCAACTTCTTCAATACGAAGGGCAATCCGCAGGCGCAGTTCCGATACAACGATTTCGGCGCCAATCTGGGCGGGCCGCTTAAGCGCAATAAGACGTTCTTCTTTCGTGAACTATGAAGGGTCGCGGCAGTCGATCGGTGTAACCGGCAGCGGTACGACTCTCAGTGCCCTTGCCCGCCAGCAAACGCTTGCAGCTTCGCCTGCTCTGGCGCCCATTGTGTCTCAGTACCCGATAGGCACGAGCAGCACCTCCGATCCCTTAGTCGACAACTACACTACCGTTCAGAGCCTTGCGGTCAAAGAAGACACGGGCAGTTTCAAAATCGATCACGTGTTCAATGACCATGACACGCTATCGTTCCGAATCAACATCAACGAAGGCGATGTGAACGGACCGCTTTTTGGCGTCGACCCAAGCGCCCTCGGCATCAACGACCACCAGACTGTACCTACTCGAACCTCGAATTTCGCACTGCATGAAGAGCACATTTTCAATCCGCATTTTCTGAACGAAGTTCTAGTCGGAATGCAGCGCTTCGCCAGCGTGATCGGAAGCGAGGAGGCGTACCCCGAGATCTATTTGGGTAGTCTGACCATCGACCCGGGCAACAGAGGTATCTACAAAGAGATCAATTCGAGCTACCAAATTGGCGACAATATGAGCCTCACAAAGGGAGCTCATTCTATCAAGTGGGGCGGCATCGCCTACCGCATCCAGATTGATAACTATTCGACTAATACCTCGTTCATCAATTACCCGACGATCCAGAATTTCATTGCGAATTCCGCGGCGGTGGCCGGTCTTTCGGTTGGAGACCCAGGCAGCTCGACTTGGGCATATCAGGTTGGCGCATTCGTTCAGGACACCTGGCAACTGCGCCCCAATCTGACGCTGGATTACGGCGTACGCTGGGACTACGAGACTCCGCCGTATGATCCGGCAAATCGTGCTCAGACGTTTGATCAGCGCACCAATACCCTTGGGCCCTTGGGCGATCCATACTTCCGCGCGAACCACAACGATTGGGGTCCGCGCCTTGCGATAGCGTGGCAAGCTGCGCCGCGCGTGGTTATCCGGACTGGTTACGGCATTTTCTACCAGGACTATCCGGTGGGATTTGGCGCGTATAGTGTGCCAACAAATAACATCCCGGGAAACACCACGCTATTGCAGCAACAAATTCCAAATCTCGGTTATCCGCTGACGCAGTTTGTGGGACAAGGCATTGCTCCCACTCCGACTGTGTATGGATTTAACTGGAACAAACCTGATATCTACGCGCAGCAATGGAATCTCACGACCGCCTTTCAATTAACTAACGCTTCGACTCTTCAAGTCGCGTATGTGGGCAATCACGGGCTTAACATTCGGCGGGACATCGACATCAACTACTATGATCCGCAGATTGGCGCTCGCCCGAACCCGAACTTCGCCGATATCTTTCTCGAAACGGCTAGCGGGCAAAACATCTACCATAGCCTGCAGACAATGTACACGAAACACCTTGCGCATAACCTGCAGTTCGATATCAATTACACCTGGTCGCACGCCATCGACGATGTGGACGATCAGGGCTTATTTGATGCGCAACCGCAGGACCTGTCTAACTGGCACGCTGAGCGCGGCAATAGCTCCGGGGACGCGCGTCACAGCGGAAGTTTCAACCTGCTTTATCGGTTGCCGATTGGACAAGGGCAGCGTTTCCTGGGGAGTTCCGGGCCTTTCCTGAACAAGATCGTCGGGGGATGGGAGATCGCGGCGCTTGGGCAGGCGCGCACGGGAATCGCGGAAACGGTTTACATCCCGATTAGCCAGACTGGAAATGGTGACACGGGCAATCAGCGTCCGGATGTGGTTCCGGGCGTAAACATCTACCCGGCGAATCAATCCATCAATAACTGGATCAACCCGGCGGCGTTCGCTACGCCGGCGGCGGGTACCTACGGAAATGCCGGCCGCGGCATCGTTTACGGACCGCGTCTGTTTAACATCGACACCTCCGCCATCAAGGACACTGCAATTACAGAAACGCTGAAATTCGAACTCCGCGCAGAGTTCTTCAACGTGCTGAACCATCCCAACTTTGCTGAGCCAGGTTCAACTTTCGGCACCTCTGGTTTCGGTCAGGTTTTCAACACGCTGGGGCGAACAATCGGATTCGGCACTTCCCGTCAAATCCAGTTGGCAGCCCGCTTTAACTTCTAAGTAGGCTGTTCGTTACGTCTTCCGAGAGCTCCTGCCAGGCCGGTGGGAGCTCTCGCGGTTCTAACTATGCCCAAATTGTCTCTCTGTGTCCTTTTTGTCTGCATCAGTGTAACTGCCGCTTTTTCGCAAGAGCGCACAACGATTAGTCCGGATGACATTGCCAACCTGCATAAAGTAAGCGATGCGCAAGTTTCACCGGACGGGCGTAGCATTGCGTACGTCGTGGAGATACCAGTTAGAGCCGGGGAGCATAAGAACGCACATATCTGGTTGGTGCAGTCGAACCAGCCAGGAAGCGAACGGCCTTTCCTGGTCAGCGGCGCCTCGGACACGGAGCCGCGTTGGTCACCGGATGGCAAGTGGATCGCGTTTCTTTCTGACCGTCGAAATCCTTTTGGTGAAGGCGAGAGCCAAGTCTTCCAATTTAAACTGTCGCGCGTTGAAGGGCGAACAGATTTGACGAAGCCAAAGGCAACTTCCGGCGAGAAAGAAGATGAAAAGCCGCAGCAGCAGATCTGGCTTGCTTCCCTGGCTGGCGGCGAAGCGATGCCGCTGACGGATATATGGGGAGGAGTCAAGAAGTTCAAATGGTCACGGGACGGGAAATCGATTGCTTTTGTTCGAACGGACCAGGACACGGAGCAAGAGCGGGAACGCAAGTTACGCAAGCAGGACGAAATCGTTGTCGACCATGATTATCATTTCGACCGGTTGTGGATATACGACCGCACAACAAAGGAAGCACGGTTACTGACGCAAGCCGATATCAACGTGGATGATTTCGATTGGTCCCCCGATGGGAAACAGATTCTTGCCAGGATTTCTCCCACGCCGAAGCTGAATGATTATTGGTATCTGTCGAAGGCGGTGATTTTGGATGCGAGTACCGGCGCCATCGCGAAGACTCTGAGCGAACACGCTTATGCCATGCCGGTCAGATGGTCTCCGACTGGCGGGCAAGTGGTTTTTTCAGAGATCAGCGGAAAGAAAATAATGTCGCTGCCGGTTGTTTATGATTTGACTGCCGGCAAGAAAACAACGCTAGATCCGGCTTATCCAGCCACCGTTTGGGGAATGGAGTGGGCGCCCGACGGAAAGACCCTTACTGCCGAAGCGATCCACGGCACGCATGCGGAGTTGCTGAAGATGGATTGCTGGTTGGGCCACATCGAGAAACTAAGCGATGTGATGTCAGAGGGCGGCTCGTTTACTCAAAGCGACGATGGCGCGACGCTTGCGTTCATCGGCCAGGCTTTCGATACGCCGGACGAGGTTTGGTCATTCACAGGTTCTAGCGCGCAGCAAGTTACTCACAGTAATCCGCAAGTAGCGCATTGGAAGCTTGGAACTGTTAAGGAAGTAAGTTGGACAAGCACGAAAGACAAGACGCGGATCTATGGATTACTCGTGCTGCCATGGAATTACCAACAGGGAACTCTGTGTAAGACCATTGTGCAGATACACGGCGGACCCGAATGGGCCTGGTGGGCAGGCTGGATGGGATCCTGGCATGAGTGGGCGCAAATTCTCGCGTCCGATGGCTACGCGGTGTTACTCCCGAATCCGCGCGGCTCAGATGGGCAGAGCGTCGCTTTCGGCGAAGCAAACATCGGCGACTGGGGCGGCGGCGATTTTCAGGACGTCATGGATGGCGTCGATTTTCTTGTAAGAGAGAAAATAGCCGACCCGGATCGTCTCGGCATCGGAGGCTGGAGCTACGGAGGCTTCATGACTTCCTGGGCTATTACGCATACGGGACGTTTCAAAGCCGCGGTAGTGGGCGCGGCGGTGACAGACTTGCCCGGTATGAGCACCACTACAGACATCTCGCCTTCGTTCTTGACGAATTACTTCGAGGATTTCGTGGCGCAACACCGCAAGTATGAAGAACATTCGCCCATGAGCTTCATCGACCGCTGCCATACGCCGGCATTGATTCTTCACGGCGACGCGGATCCTCGGGTTCCTACTTTTCAGGGCGAAGAATTCTATCACGGGCTTCGGCTGCTGGGACGGGAAGCCGAAATGGTGAAATATCCGCGCGAACCGCATGTGTTTGCTGAACGCGAACACGAAAGTGATCTGCTGCGCCGAGTGGTCGGCTGGTATGACGCGCATATTCGCTGACGTGCGCTGCCGTAGACCCTATTCTGGTGGTTTATGGCAAGAGCAAAGCTGGATGAGTTCGATCTCAAAATACTGGAAGTTCTGCAGACGATGGGGAGGCTGACGAATGTGGAGTTGGCAGACCGGATCGGGCTCTCGCCAACACCGTGCCTGCGGCGCGTTCGGCGGCTGGAAAGCGAAGGCATCATCGAAGGCTATCAAGCCAAGATCAACCGCGGCAAAGTCGGTCTGGGATTAACTGTTTTTGTAGAAGCTAAGCTCGAACGTCAGCAGCAGGAAGAAGCAGAGCAGTTCAGAGAAGTTTTACTCAACCTTCCCGAAGTGGTGTCCTGTCAGGTAATTTCAGGCCGTTCAGACTTTCTGTTCGAAGTCGTGCTCGCCGACCTGGATCAATTCTCCGAATTCATTCTCAAGAAGCTGCTGAGTATTCCTGGCGTCAAGGATCTGCACAGCAGTTTCGCTCTGGACTTAGTAAAGCCGTTCTCAAAGCTTCCGCTTCATCTGGTGAAGCCTTCTTCGAAAACCGCTGAGGACGACAACTAAAGCTTCGGGAAGCTGAACGCCGCCGCATGGGATTTATTGACCGTCCTCAAAATGTGCCTTGGAGAAAGGCTGTATTCCAGGTCCATCTCTGGTCGGGCGTGATCGTTGCGCTGTACATTGCAGCGATCAGTATTAGCGGAAGCATTTTGGTTTTTGAGACGAACCTACTGGATAATCGCCCGCATTTGGCAAAGGACGTCGGCCTGAGTCACGAGATCGACTATTCGAAAGCAGTGGGCGCGGCGCAGAAAGCTTTCCCTGGAGAAGCCGTCACCTCCGTCAATATGCAGACGAACGATCGCCGGATTGTCACGGTGGTTCTGAAGGCGGGTCAGCGGCAGCGAACCGTTTACGTAGCTTCCGCTTCGAACAAAGTTCTCGATTCCTACATCCAGGAACAGCGCCATGGGGTGCTGCTGTGGCTCGAAGGTTTTCATAACGAACTAGCGAGCGGCCGGACGGGTGGGGTTGTCAACGGAATTGGCGGCTCAATCCTGGCATTGCTTTGTCTAACCGGAATCGTGATCTGGTGGCCGGGGATCAGGAACTGGCAGCGTGCTCTGGGTGTGCAGTGGAGAGCGCGTTGGGTGCGTATCAATTTTGACCTGCATAGCGCGGTCGGGTTCTGGACGTTTCTATTTGTCGGTATGTGGGGCGCCACGGGTGCGTACTTTATCTTTCAGCAGCCAGTACAAAATATGCTCGGCCTCTATCAAGCGGAGAAGTCCGCTGAAGTCTCTACCTGGAAGCCGGGCGGGACACTTCTACCGGCCGGTGTTTATGTAAGTGCTGCGAAACGTGCCGTTGGAAAGGGCGATCTTGCCCTCCTATATATGGATACCTTTCGACCTCAGGGTCAGGTAAGTGCGTTCCTGACTCCTCACCCCGCCCGGCCTCTGACCCTGCAAGAGGAAGTGGTTCATATGGATCCCGCCACAGCTAAGGTGCTACAGGTGGAGGGCTCGCGTGAGTGGTCTGTGGGGGAAAAATTTATGTTGGCAACTTACTCCATCCACTTTGGTGATTTTGGTGGAACTTACTCGAAGGCGGTTTGGACTGTTCTGGGTTTGATGCCGGCTGTGCTCGCCATCAGCGGCATTCTGATGTGGTGGAACCGCTATTTGAGTAAGAAGTGGCGAACTCTTTCCGAACGCCAGAAAGAAGCTTCAGTCCGTTGAGCTTTCTATGACGTTCGATATGGCGTTCATTGACGGACGCATCTGGACAGAAAACCCGGAGCAGCCGCAGGCGCAGGCGATTGGAATCATTGGTAACCGGATCGCGTTGGTGGGCGCATCAAAAGAGGTCCTCGAAGGGTGCGCTGCTGGAACGACGATTGTCGATTTAGGCGGTCGCCGCGTGGTTCCGGGGTTCAATGACGCGCACGTTCATTTCTATCTCGGCGGCGCTTCTCTCAGCAGCGTGCAACTGCGCGATGCGAGCACGCTGGAAGACGTTCGGGAGCGCGTAGCCGAATTCGCCAGTACGCGACCTAAAGGCGAGTGGATCCTATTAGGTTCGTGGGATCCGGAAAGGTGGCCTGCGGGATCGTTGCTGGATTGCAGATTGATTGACGATGTTACTCCGGATAATCCGGTGCTTATCAATCGAGCCGATGCGCATACATCGCTGGCGAACTCACTAGCGATGAAGTTGGCTGGCGTCGGTAGCAATACAGCGGATGTGCCGGGCGGTGAGATTGGACGAAGAGCAGACGGCCGTCTCAACGGGATATTCAAGGATGCCGCGCAGGGTTTGATTTCACGGGTAATTCCGCCGCCGACCAAGGATCAGATGGTGCGCGCACTGCGTGCCGCACAGATGCATGCGGCTCAATACGGCATCACGAGCATTCAGGACATGGGCCTGCTTGGGGGGCAAGCCCGGACCTCCGCAGCGGACCTATTCCGCGCCTATCAAGAGTTGGAACAACAAGGGAGCCTGAACATTCGAGTAACACTCTATACTCCGCTCTTCGCGTGGAAGCGATTGGCGGAGCTTGGGGTGAGCGCGTGGTTCGGCAATGAGCGGCTGCGGATTGGCGGCATCAAAGCCTTCGCGGACGGATCGCTGGCATCGACGACTGCCTGGTTTTTCGAGCCATATACGGATGCGGGTTGGACGTGCGGCCTTCCGAGCGATGACATGAGTAACCCGGAGCAGATGCTGGATGATCTGACAGCGTGCGATCAGGCGGGTTTGCAGTTGGCCGTGCATGCGATAGGAGACCGCGCGAATGCTGAGGTACTTGGTTTCTTTGAGGAGATGGAACGGAGAAACGGCAGGCGAGACCGGCGCTGGCGAATCGAACATGCGCAGCACGTACGTGGTTGCGACATGCGCCGCTTTCGAGAGACGGGCGCTGTGGCGTCGGTTCAGCCGTATCATTTATCGGATGACGGACGCTGGGCCGATACACGCATCGGCGGCAAGCGGGCGAAAGAGACCTATGCATTCCGCTCATTGCTGGATGCGGGCGCGACGCTGGCACTTGGTTCCGACTGGTGGGTGGCGCCCATCAATCCTTTGCTCACTATCTGGGCGGCGGTCACGCGAGAAACGCTGGATGGAACTCATCCGGGAGGCTGGATTCCGGAGCAGAAAATCAGCGTGGAAGAAGCGGTTCATGCTTACTGTGTAGGCGCGGCTTACGCGTCTGGCGAAGAGCACATCAAGGGATCGCTCGTTCCGGGAAAGCTAGCGGACCTGGCGGTGTTGTCGGCTGACATATTCAACATCCCGCCGGCGGAGATACAAGATGTTCAAGTCGACATGACGGTGCTTGACGGCCGCACGGTTTTTGAGCGCGCTTAGACATGGGCACACAAGAAGAGTCGAATACAACCGGGCTGGTGCGACGGCTTGGACTCGGGGATTGCATTGCGATCGTAATGGGAACAATGATCGGATCGGGGATCTTCCTGGTGCCTGGCAGCATTGCGAATCAGCTACATTCGTTTGGCGCTGTCATGCTGCTGTGGATCGCCGGCGGCGTGCTAAGTGTGTTCGGAGCGCTCTCGTTAGGCGAGCTAGGCGCGGCAATCCCCGCGGCTGGCGGCCTGTATGTTTATCTGACTCGTGCTTATGGCCGCTCCGCCGGATTCCTATACGGCTGGACAGTTTTAGTCTTCATTCACTCGGGAATGATCGCCACCATGGCGGTTGGATTTGGAACTTACGTTGCGCCGCTGTTGCATCTCTCGCCGACCGGCCAACGATGTTTGCAAATTGGATGTATCCTCAGCTTGACTATCATTCATTGCCTGGGTGTCGGGCTTGGCAAGACAGTGCAGAACGTCCTGACAGCATCGAAGGTGATCGGTCTTTGCCTGATGATTGTGCTGCTGCTGTGGCACGGAAGTTTCGCTCGCCTGAGCGCTAACCTTTTGCCGCGGCATGTGAGCATGGGAGATATATCGGCGTTTGGGATCGCGTTGATCGCCGTGCTGTGGGCCTATGACGGTTGGCATCTGGTGTCCTTGACTGCCGGGGAAACCAAGAATCCAGCCCGCGTGCTGCCTTTATCGCTTTTGTTAGGGACAGGTGTTACGGCCTTGATCTACATTGCCGCGAACGTATCTTACTATCTGGTACTGGACCCGGCGGTTATTCGAACAAGCAACCGGGTTGCGGCGGTGGCAGCAGAGGCGGCGATCGGGCCGGTGGCGAGCGGCATTCTGACCGGACTTATCGCCATGGCCATTCTGGGCGCGATCAATGGAAGCGTCTTCACGACGCCGCGCATTACCTGGGCAATGTCACGGGACGGGCTCTTCTTCCGAGCGCTGGGACATACCAACCGGCGCTTTCACACGCCGGACGCGGCACTCATTGTGCATGGTGTCTGGGCTTCCATCTTGACGCTGATTGGGTCTTTCCAGGAGCTGTTTACGTACGTCATTTTCATGGCCTGGATTTCTTACGGCCTGGCCGTGGGAGCGGTTATCGTGCTGCGCCGGCGAGAGCCGCATCTGCCGCGCCCGTATCGCTGCCCCTGGTACCCGTATGCGCCAATCGCATTTTTAACCGCTACGGCGTGTCTCACGTTGAACACGATTGTGACCGATCCTAAGCATTCTCTCTTGGGACTCGCGCTTGCCCTGTGCGGGCTGCCGACTTACTTCCTATTCAAGTATCTAAATCACTGGAGCGCCGCGGAGCCGGTTTCGGCACGCTGACCTATGGTTGGGTTGGGGCGGTTTTAGGCACCCTCTTCGAGAATGTTGGGCACGTCGATTCCCAAAGCGGTTGCCAAGTCGTGCTGATGTTCCTGTTCCTGTGAAATAATCTTGCGGACCTGCTCAGCCAACGCGTAGTGGCCCACCGCCTCTGCCTGCTTCACACGCTTGCGGTAGGCTTTGATGGTTGTGGTCTCATTGTCGAGATCGAATTGAAGCATGTCCTCTGGTTTCTCCGACAACTTCACTTCCTTCGGCGTCGCATTCGGCATCGCTCCGAGATAATCAAGCTGGTCACTGATGATCAGCGCGTGCTGCAGTTCCTCATGCGCGTGCTTCTTGAGTTCACTGGCGATGTTCATCCATTGCGCGCCTTTCAGCACATTGCTATATACGGTGTAAGCAATGATCGCCTGGTATTCTCGCGAGAGGTCCTCCTGCAATCCTTGAATCAGTTCTTGTAATGCGGGACTTTTCGTTTCTGCCATCTTGTTCTCTTTCTCTGCTGGTGCGTGCATTCACAATTTAGCTCATCCGCATGGCTGATACTCGCGAACTTAAAACTCGATGAAGCGTAAAGCGGCGGAGTTCAGACAGTAACGCAGTCCTGAAGGTGGCGGACCGTCTTCAAACACATGGCCCAGGTGTGCGTCGCATTTTCGGCAAAGGACCTCAACGCGATTCAAGAAATGGCTCGAATCGCTATCCGTATAGATGTTGGATTTCGCTATCGGCGCTGAGAAGCTGGGCCAGCCTGTTCCAGAGTCGAACTTATCCTGCGATCGAAAGACTGCGTTACCGCAGCACACGCAGCGATAGATGCCGGGTTCGTGGTTGTTCCAGTATCGATTAGCGAATGCGAATTCTGTTCCCTTGCGGCGGGTAATTGCATATTCCTCGGCGGTCAACTCTCTGCGCCAGTCGCTGTCGGACTGAACCAGCTTACCGACTTCAAGGAGCGCTTCGCACTTGCCGTTGTTCGAGAAGATCGACAACTGTACTCGGGGACCGTGCCCGCTTTGCACTGCTTCCGGCAGCCTTCGCTCTCTGCGATAGCAGAATGCCGCCAAACCGGCAAATGCAAACGGCATGAGTAACAGGGCTCTGCGGGGAAACTGATTCGACGGAAGAGGTTCAAAGTTCCCGCGGAAAGGCACGACGCTTACTGCACCATGTAGGGCGCTCGCAGAGCGAAGGGCGCGATGTCGATGTCGAATGCAGTGCCACTTTCGGTGGCCATCTGATACGTTCCCTGCATACTTCCAGTTGGAGTCTTGAGCGGGCACCAGGACGAGTACTGAAAAGATTCTCCGGGCGCAAGCACAGGTTGTTTACCCACGACGCCGGGTCCCTTAACTTCTCGCGTGCGTTCCAGCGCGTCGGTGATGATCCAATGGCGCGCCAATAACTGAACCGTGTCGGAACTTAGATTAGTGATGCGAACCGTGTACTCGAAGACCCATTCTCCCGGACCTGAGTTTTCTGCCGAATGCCGCGATAACACTTCAACTCGTATCTGGCGAGTTACCGCTTCTGAAACGGGAGCGGGAACGAAAGGCTGGGTGGGCATCCTTATTTTAATCGTAGCAACCGCGAGGTTAGGCTATGGTTGAGTTCATGTCCATTCGGAGCTGCGTTCTCCTCATCGCCGCATGTTGTTTGACCATAGAGGCACAGCAGGTCTCCCCGCAACTGCTCGGCGGACTCGAATGGCGGCTCATCGGACCTTTTCGCGGAGGGCGCGCCGTCGCGGTGACAGGTGTAGCGGGCAGTGGGGCGACGTTCTATTTCGGCGCAGTGGATGGCGGCATTTGGAAGACTGAGGACGCCGGCACTGTTTGGAAGCCTATTTTTGATGGACAACCGGTCGCTTCCATTGGCGCCATCGCGATCGCGCCATCAGATCCGAACGTGATCTATGCGGGCACGGGTGAATCCGACATTCGTTCTGATCTGGCGAGTGGCAACGGCATATACAAATCCATAGACGCGGGTAAGACTTGGCATGCAATCGGCCTCGCGGACACGCGCCAGATCAGCCGGATTGTCGTTGATCCTCACGACGCGCGCACAGTCTTGGCCGCGGCTCTGGGTCATGCTTACGGTCCAAATCCGGAGCGCGGAGTCTTTCGTTCTGCCGACGGCGGCGAGACGTGGGACAAGGTGCTGGATCGTGGACCGGAAGCAGGGGCGGCCGATCTTGCCATGGCTGCGCGCCAATCCAATGTTGTATTCGCAACCCTATGGAACGCACATCGTCCGCCCTGGAGTGTCTACGGCCCATTAGAAGGTCCAGGCAGCGGTCTCTTTCGTTCTCGCGATGGAGGTAAGTCCTGGACGCAAGTCAGTGGGCACGGAATGCCCGAAGGACAGTGGGGACGGTCCGGCGTCGCTGTTTCTGCTGACGGGCAGCGCGTGTATGCGCTGATTGATGCAAAGGAAGGCGGTCTCTACCGCAGCGACGATGGCGGTGATTCCTGGACTCGCGTGAATGACGATTCTCGTCTAACCGGCCGCGCCTGGTATTTCAGTTGCATCACGATTGATCCGAATGATCCGGACGTTGTGTATGTCCCGAACGTCGCGACTTACAAGCTGAGCGAAGGTGGAAAAACGCTGAGCATCGTCCGGGGCGCTCCGGGCGGCGATGACTATCATCAGCTCTGGATCGACCCGGCCGATTCGCGTCACATGGTGTTGGGCAGCGACCAGGGAACGTCAGTGAGTCTCGATGCCGGCGCTAGCTGGAGCACTTGGTACAACCAACCGACAGCGCAGCTTTATCACGTGACCACCGACAACGAGTTTCCGTATCACGTCTTTAGCGCTCAGCAGGACAGCGGCACAGCAGCTACCGTGAGCCGTACGAACCATGGCCAAATCGATGCGCGCGATTTCTTTACCGTAGGCGGCAGCGAGAGCGGCTACATTGCCCCCGATCCGAAAGATGGCAACATACTCTATATCTCGGGTATCTATGGAACGCTTGTACGTTTCGACCGCAAGCTTATGCAGAGTCAGAACGTTGCGCCGGCTATTGCGCCGCGAGAGATAACTACCCCAATTAGCGAACAAAAGTATCGCGCTCCCTGGACGCCTATTGTCATCTTCTCTCCCGCTCAACCGAACGCGCTGTATTTCGGCACTCAGTATGTGATGCGCACTTACGACGGCGGCATGCATTGGCAAACCATCAGCCCCGATTTGACGGTTGCCGCGAAGGCGGAGACGCGCGGTTCCGGAGTTGTTTATAGCATTGCGCCATCCCCGCTGAATGCTGGTCAAATCTGGGCGGGGAGCGACACCGGTCTGATTCATCTCACGCGCGATTCGGGCAAGACCTGGACAAACGTAACTCCGGCCAACCTATCCGACTGGAGCAAGATAACGCTGATTGAAGCGTCGCATTTTAAACCCGAAGAAGCATACGCGGCTGTCGATCGGCATAGGCTTGACGATCAACGCCCCTATCTTTTCCGCACGCGAGATTACGGCAAATCTTGGCAAGCCATTACTTCAGGAATCGCACCGAACGCGTTCCTGAACTGCATTCGTGAAGATCCCAAACGTCCTGGGCTTCTATTCGCCGGAACAGAGTTCGGCATTTATGTGTCGTTCGACGATGGCGACAACTGGCAATCTCTGCAACTGAATCTGCCCATCACATCGGTTCGGGATCTGGTAATTCACGGCGACGATCTGGTGGCCGCGACGCACGGACGTTCCATCTGGATTCTTGACGATATCGCCCCATTGCGCGAGATGGCGGCGCATGCAATATCGAGCGCTTATTTGTTTGCGCCGGCGCGCGCGTATCGTGCCAAGCACGATCTCTTCCCTGGCACTCCGCTTCCGCCGGAGGAGCCGCAGGCTCAAAATCCGCCCGAGGGCGCGTATATCGATTACTATCTGCCCGAGGCGCCGAGCGGCGACGTCACGCTCGACATTCTTGATGCAACCGGCCAACTCATTCGCCACTACTCGAGTAACGATCCACCGCTTCCGGTCGCAAAGGAACCCTGCCATCGCACCGCGCTGGCTTCCGACACCGCAGCAATTGAGCGCGGCTCCCGGTATGCATAGGTTCGTCTGGGACTTACTTTTCGGCGATCCGCGCGAAGTCACAGTCGACGATCCGGAGGGAACTGGCATCGAAACCTGGATTGGCCCATTTGTTGTCCCTGGTTTCTATACAGTGAAGCTGAGCGCGAACGGCCATGCGCTTACTCAGCGGGTTGAGGTGGCAATAGACCCGCGCTGCACAACAACGCACAATGACTTGGTCTTGCAATATACGTGGGCAGTGCGTGCGTTCAAGGATCTTGTCGCAACGCGCATTGCGATGCGTCAATCGAAGGACAAGGCATTAGACGGCTTGCGCGCAAATTTCGCCGCCGCACTCGAAGCCATTGAGAGCGCTGACCGGGCGCCAACCGCTCAGGCTATTCAGCTAGTTCTAGACTCGGAGAAGCAATCGCATCAGAGAGTGACTAGCCTCCGGCATTAGCGGCGACGACGCCTACGCGTTTCAGACTGGCAGTTTCGCGTTCCCTGCCCGGCGCGGTAATCTGCCTCGGTTAAATTGGAAGGTGAGAGGCGCCATGAACGACCTAAACACCGTGCAGGAGATCGAACGCGCGATTGAGGGGCTACCCCCCAAGCAGCTTGAAGAATTGTCCGTGTGGTTCGACGAACGCTACTCGCAGACCGTTGACGCGCGGCTCAAGGCTGATATCGAGGCTGGCCGATTCGATAATCGCATCAGCCGCGCCATTGCCGATCACAAAGCCGGAAGAACCGAACCCCTATAGCACCCGTCGCACGAATGCACCGCACGACTGCGGATTTTTGGAAAGACTACCGGGCTTTGTGCACCGACATCCGCGACCGGGCTGACAAGCAATTCGAGCTGCTCAAAGCAAACCCGCGTCACCCTTCCCTG
This sequence comes from Terriglobia bacterium, assembly GCA_963758445.1. Lineage (GTDB taxonomy): Bacteria > Acidobacteriota > Terriglobia > Bryobacterales > Bryobacteraceae > Bog-105. The sequence continues at coordinate 431,134 of CAVWVR010000010.1, read as the reverse complement.
CAATTCAAGAAGTTGACCGAGCGCCGCGGACAGGAAATCTGGTCCGCAAGGGTGACGCGAAAATATCGCGCTCTTGCAGCCAAGGATGCTGGCGATTACGTCTGGTTTTGGATTGGTGAACACGACACATACGACGACCTCATTTGATATAGCGCGAGATTCTCGAAAACGGTAGGTCTTGAGAATTCGGCCCCGGCCCAGAATTCCTATGCTTATGTCGACTCTGCGCTTCAACGCCGATGGCGGCCTGCGCGCAAGGTGTTGAATACCGAAGGCAATGGGTAATCATAACGGCATTCAGGCGAGCTACCCTCCGGCAATAGCGCCTACAATTAGCAACGGCTCCGCTGCCGTAACTACCGCTTCCGGCAAGCGGCGATCAGTTGGTTCGAGCGACAAATCCTCCTGGCATGCGAAAAAGCGGACGAACGCGCGGCGCCGTTTTGTGACCTGGTCGCGCAGTGTTCCGCGAAGCGGTGGATAGCGTTCTTCCAATGCATCTAACACCGAATCGAGAGTCACTTCGCCGGTGACGTCAAGCTGGATTTCTCCATCTATCCGCGCCAGAGTCCGTAAGTGCGCTGGAAGCACAACTCGGATCATGCCAACGTCTGAACTTCCACGCTGAGCACGGCCGGAAGATTCTGCACAATCGGCATCCAGGAATCTCCCGCATCGGCAGACGCGTATACCTGTCCACCTGTCGTCCCGAAATAGATGCCGCAGGAATCCAGCGAATCCACTGACATTGCGTCGCGCAGCACATTCACATAACAGTCCTTCTGCGGCAGTCCCTTCGTCAGTGGCTCCCATTCATTTCCGCCCGTGCGGCTTCGATACACGCGCAGGCTGCCGTCGGGCGGAAAATGTTCGGCGTCGCTTTTTATCGGGACCACGTAAACTGTTTCCGGCTCATGCGCATGAACGTCAATGACGAAGCCAAAATCTGTGGGCAAGTTGCCGCTGACTTCGCGCCATAGCTCGCCGCCATTGTCGCTACGCATCACGTCCCAATGTTTCTGCATGAATAAAACGTCCGGACGCGAACCATGCATGGCGATGTGATGGACGCAGTGGCCGACCTCAGCCGTGGGATCCGGAATGTACAACGAATGCAGGCCTTGATTGATGGGCCGCCACGTCTCTGCTCCATCATCGGTTCTAAAAGCGCCCGCGGCGGAAATCGCAATGTACATGCGATTTGTGTTTGCCGGATCAATCAAGATGCTGTGCAGGCACAGGCCGCCCGCGCCTGGCTGCCATGCCGACCCGGTGCCATGCCTGCGCAATCCCGGCAGCTCCTGCCAAGTCTGTCCGGCGTCTGTGGAGCGAAACAGCGCAGCATCTTCGACGCCGGCGTATACCGTATCCGGGTCAGTCAATGACGGCTCTAAGTGCCAGACGCGTTTGAATTCCCAAGGATGCGGCGTACCGTCGTACCACATGTGAGTTCCGGCGTCTCCGTCGTAGGCAAACTTGTTCCCCACCGTTTCCCAGGTAGTACCGCCGTCGCTGGAGCGCTGCATCACCTGGCCGGACCAGCTATTCGACTGAGAGGCATATAAGCGGTCGGGATCCACGGGCGATCCTTTCATGTGATAAATTTCCCAGCCGGCGAAGAAAGGACCTTGGACGTCCCACTTCTCCCGCTTTCCGTCAGCGGAAAGAACGAATGCGCCTTTGTGTGTTCCTACCAGTACTCGTACTTTGCTCATGGTTTGCTCCTAGCGGAAATCGCCCGAAACTTAGCTTTTCTATATTACTTTGGCGTATCATGTGCTTGAAATCGTTCAGGGGTGGATCATGCCGTTCGAGGTCGGGCAGATTGTCAGTGATTACGAAATTCTGAGTGTTCTCGGCAAAGGTGGAATGGGCCGGGTGTACCTGGTTCGGAATGTCATCTCGAATCGCACGGAAGCAATGAAGGTGCTGCTGGCAGACCTCGCTTCAGAGCAGGAACTCGGGGACCGGTTCGGCGGCGAGATCCGCACGCTAGCCCGTCTCGATCATCAGAACATCGCCAAGCTGCACACTGCCTGCAAAGTAGAAAACCAGCTGGTGATGATCATGGAGTTCGTGGAAGGCTTCACGCTTACCGATCGTGCCAAGCAGGGGCCCATCCCGCTGAATGAAGTGATCAGTTACATCGGTCAAACGCTCGCCGCCTTGGGCTACGCTCACGAAAACGGCGTCATCCATCGCGATATCAAGCCTTCGAACATCATGGTGACCCCGCACGGCGTAGTGAAGTTGATGGACTTCGGGATCGCCAAGTCGAGCACGGACATGATGCACACGCGCGCGGGAACCACGGTGGGTTCGATGCTCTACATGTCTCCGGAGCAGGTCCGCGGCACCACCGTGGACGCACGTTCGGACCTCTATTCCATGGGCGTTGTGCTCTACGAACTGACGGCTGGCCGGCGCCCGTTCGAGGCGGACAGCACCTACGCCATTTTGGAAGCGCAATTGAACGCTCCGCCCCGGCCTCCATTGGAACTCAATCCTTCGTTGCCCAAGCCGCTGAACGACATCATCATGACGGCGCTGGAGAAGGAGCCTATGCGCCGTTTCCAGAGCGCGGAAGCATTTCGAAGAGCGCTAGAGAGTCTCAAGGCGCCTGCAGCCGGTCAGCAGGAGACTGTAGCGGCAGTTCCACAGGGCGCGGTTGTGGCAGCACGCACCTCCGGCAATCGTGCAATTTGGATGGCGCTCGGTGCGGTCGTTTGCGTTCTGGTGCTGATTGGCGCGGTGATCGCGATGCCGCACTTCTGGCGCGGTAAGGCAGCCAGTAGCACAGCGTCGTCCACCCAGATTGCTTCCAACTCAGCTCCGGCGCCCACCACGGTAATTCCCGAGGCGACATCCACCCGGGCTGCAGCGGTTCCTCAGCCCACCGGCGATACGGGCTCGCAGAACCAACCCGTTAACGTCATTAGTCAGCCGGTTAAGCAAACTGCCGCTGTCAGTCAACCCAGAACGGGCGTGGTTACTTCAAACCCCTCCCCGCAGTACCCGACGACTCAGCCGGGAGTTGGTCCAAATACTGGGCCAACCGCTAACGTCGCCCCGCCGGTTCCGGCCGGGCCGTCGCAAGAAGAGATCGAGAAAGTGCAGGAAAACCTGATGCAGATACACTCGCGGGCCGATGCGGTGAGAGGCAGCATTAACAATCTGCGGCGGCAGCAGGCGGCCGATGGGCTGGAGATCAGTCCTGAAATTTCGGGCGCTGCCAACCGGATGGATAGTTATTTGCAAGCGGCGGACAGGGCTGCTCAGACTAATGATTTGGCGGCCGCACGTAGAAATATGGATAACGCTGAAAAGCAACTCAGCGTTCTCGAAGCAAAGTTTGGTAGATAGGAGATCTTCAACGATGAAAGTTTGTACTGCAATCTTAGCCAGTGCGCTTTGTATCTTGCCCGCGCTCGCGCAACAGCCGCCTCAGCAGCAGGCACCGGCAAGGCCCCAGGGAGAGAGACGCAAAGTGCCGTGCTGGATTTCAATTACGCCACAGTCATGAGTAAGCGTGCAGGCCATTGTTTGGGACCAATCAGGACATCGGCAAAGGCATCTCTGATCTCTTAGTCGACCAGTTGGTGACATGATCAGACCTACACAGTTATTGAGCGAAAAGCGATGGACAAGATTCTGAAAGAACAGAACTTTTCAAATAGTGATCGCGCCGATGCCAATACGGCGGCGAAAATCGGCCGCATTCTGGGTGTCGATGCCATTATCGTGGGCGACATCACCCAATTCGGCCGCGATGACCAGAACAAAAGTCTTGGCGGCGCACTTGGCCATTGGGACAAGTACGGCTTAGGTAGCGTCGGGACCAAGAAAGCCAAGGCTGTTGTGGAGATCACTGCTCGGATTATTGACGTGAATACGGCGGAGATCCTTACTTCTGAGCAGGGCATGGCGAATCATCACGTTCCGGCACCAATCTGCTCGGCGGAGGGGGTGCAGGCGGCACTGGCGGGACCGGAAGTGCGGATATGAGCAGCACCAACTTCGGCCAAACGATCATCGGCGAAGCAGTGAAAAGCGCCGTCGCTCAGTTGGGCCAGAAAATAGATGCGAAGGCTGGATCCGCTCCCGCATACTGCAGTTCAGATCAATGGCGTCGTGGCCGACGTCTACGGGCAACACGATCATCATCAATATTGGCAGCAGGGGAGGGGTGCATCTCGGTGACGTACTGCAAGTCGCGCGCGTGACTAAAGTGGTCAAGGACCCCGTTACGGGAAAGCCCTTGCGCAGTGTCGCCGACACTATAGGACAACTCCATATCACGTCGGTAGATGAAGATTCCGCCGTTGGTACGTTTTCCGGGTCGGGTCCAGCCAGGGTAGGTGATATGGTCAAGAACGCCCAATAGTTCTTCCAAACTCAACCGAGGGTGTTATCGTTTTATACACCGTTTAGGCGGCACGCTCGGGGTGCTTGGGTGTGGTGCCGGTACTACTTGAAGGAGAGATATCCTATGCTAATCCGAATCGCTCGATTGGGCTGCGCTAGACGGATTGCGCTTCTCCTGATCTCATGCTGTTTGGCGCCCGCCCACAAACTTACATTCCAGATTATCGGGTTCAAGAAACCGGAGGTTTCCGTCTCCGTGCAGCACCCCGCCCAAGCAGGAGTCCAGATGCAAGGCAAGAAGATCGCCTTCGGCCAAATCACCGGTCCGTGCGCCGATCAGTTTTCCGATCTGCTTGAGTCCGCCCTGCAGCAAAGAGGAACCGAAATAGTAAATCGGCAACATATGAGCGCCGTACTTGCTGAGCACCGGTTCCAAGTGAGTTCCTCGGTAGACCCATCGACGGCCGTCGAGATCGGCAAGTTGCTCGGACCCTCGATGATGATGTTCGTCAGCGTATCGCGCTGCGGTACGGAAAATAAGCTGCTGTACGAAGACCAGTTTTCAGGCCCTCGGATCAATGTGTCTCGAACCGAAGGCCACTTCCTTGCTTCTGTGCACACCGTCGATTTGGCCACAGGCCGGGAACTGCCTACGAGACCAGTTAACGTCAATCTGAAGCGCGAGAACCGGAGCACGACCGGTATACCGGAATACCCCAGCGAAGTCGAGGTATTGGACGAGGCAGTGCGGCTTGGGGCGGGAAGAGTAGAACACCTTTACTTCCCATGGACGGAGACGAGGTCGGTGGCCTTTATGAACAGCCGCGAATGCAATCTGAAACAGGCGTACGCTTTTATGAAAGCCGGCGACTACAACAGTGCGCTGAGCCAATCGAAGGAAAACGTCGAAGCCTGCAAGAGCGACCCGAAGACAAATCATCAAGCGGATGCTTGGTATAACCTAGGCGTCGCTTACATGGTGCTAAATAGCTATGAAGAGGCGCTTTCAGCGCTGCAGCAAGCAAATAGACTGCATAGCGATAGATATGTTCAGGAGGCGATGCGAGAGTGCCTAGAAGCCAAGACCGGAGCTGAGGCTGTAGCGTCGAGTCAAGCCCGCCAGACAAGCGAGTCTGCCCGCGCCAAGGCTGAAGAGCAGAAGCGCGTTGATGCAAGTGCCGCAACAACGCTCACCAATGAATCAATAGTGAAAATGGTTAAGGGCGGTCTCTCCGATGATGTGATCGTTCATATGATCAATACACAGCCGGGTAAATTCAACCTGACAACCGACGACATGATCGGACTTAAGCGGGCGGGTGTTGACGATAAGGTAATAACGGCCATGCTAGACAAGCATTGACCGGCTTGAAAACGCGAGGGGATCAAGAAAAAGGGAGCACCCGAAGGATGCTCCCTTGATCTACTGAACGGACTGAACGCGACTAGTGAGTTGACGCTGCTGTCACGCCGCTCTCAGTGGTCACACGCTCGAAAGCCGTTACTGCGGCGTTCGGGAGCAGACTCCAGACTTTCTTGGCGGTTGTCTCTTCTTCAGCCTGTATTTCACGCGCCAGCGCGGCAGTCTGCGTATCGCCAGCAGCTTCCGCCACCGTGATTAGTGCTTCATACATCGCCATTTCGCTGTTTTCTACCGCAAACGCCATCATCAGGTTCTGCGTGGTGCGCTCTTCCTTCTCATGTCCGATCTGCGCAGTCTTTGGGCTTAAGCCGAACAGGTGAGCCAAAAAGCTCTTCGCGCTTGAGGTGCTGCCGCCCAACTGTTCCAAACGCGCTGTCAGACGCTCATATTGGCGCTTTGTTTCCAATGCATGTTGGTGGAACGCCGCCTGCGCTGCTGTATCGTCGCCTTCTTTTGCGAATCCTTGCAATTGTGTTTCAAAGCTATGCTCAGCCGCAATAGCATCTTGCAGATATCTCTTAATTACGTCGTTACTGGTTTCAGCCATCTAAGTACTCCTTCGTGAACTAACACTTGTAAGACCCAAACGGGGGGTGCGCGTTTCTGTTCGTCGGACTGGTATAAAAACAGATCACGCCGACCTTTCAGCCGGCGTGAATTAATCTGACGAGATTGTAATGCAACAGAAACTATTTAGTGGCTGGACCGTTTCCGGGCCCGTGAGACCAGGGAGCAGCTTGATAGGTCCACTGCCGGGTGCTGTAATCACTGAAAGTAATTAGCACTAGGATGCTGAGCCAGACTAGTCCGGCAACAACAAACAATTTGGTGAGGTTGGTCGTGTAGCGGACGCCCATGAAGATCCAAGCAACCATCGAGGCCTTGATCACCGCAATCAGCAGTGCCACCACTATGTTGAACCAACCAAGCTCCAGGTAGGAAACCGCCGTGGTTAGCGCGGTAGCGCAGAGCAGCGCCACCCAAACACCGACCAGCGTGCCAACTTTAGGAACATGCGCAGTGTGAGTTATCATCTCCTGTGTCCTATCAAGTAGAGAAGCGGGAATAGGAAAATCCAGACGATATCGACAAAGTGCCAGTACAAGCCGATCATTTCAACCGGCGCAAAGTACGTGGCGCTATAGACATTCCGGCGCGTCTCATAGAGTAAATACAACAGCAATCCGAGCCCGACGATCATGTGCAGCGCGTGCATGCCAGTCATGCAGAAGTAGAGGAAGAACAGAATCTGCGCATGGTGAGCAAATTCCGGATGTTCCAGATAGCCGCTCCACTTGAGACCGGGGATCAGGCCCTCTACCCACTTGTCGTGATACTCAAAACCTTTGATCACCAGAAAGATGGTTCCGAAGATCATCGTCAGCACCAGGAACAAACTGAGAAGCTTGCGGTTGCTTACCATAGCCGCGCGAACCGCCAGGACCATGGTTAAGCTACTGCAGATCAGGACGGCTGTATTCGTTCCGCCCAGGATCACGTTCATGTATTGGCTTGTGCTGGCAAACGCATCCAGGTAGATGTTGCGGTAGACAGCATAGCTGGCAAACATGCCGCCGAAAAATAAAACTTCGGTGATGAGAAACGTCCACATGCCGAGCGTGGCAGCGTCCATTTGCTGCTCCGCGTTGGCGAAGTGATGACGAAGATGAGTTTCTTGAACCGTGGGCTCGTGGCCCGCTGGAACGACAGTATCAGCCAACGACTTCCTCCAAGGGACCGTAGTTGTACGCCTCTTCAGTCACAATCGGCGTTTCGTCGAAATTGAAAGTAGTGGGCGGCGACTGAATTTGCCACTCGAGACCAGCCGCACCCCAGGGATTGTTGCCTGCCTTTGGGCCCCATTTTAACGACCAGATGAAATAAACCATTGGAATGATATAGCCAATTCCGAGAATGGATGCGCCCGCCGTGGACAGCACGTTCAGCGCCTGGAACTCCGGTGGATAGGCATGGTAGCGGCGCGGCATTCCCAGATATCCCAATATGAATTGCGGGAAGAACGTGAGGTTGAAGCCGATGAATACGATCAGTGCGGCGAATTTCGACCACGCTTCCGGATACATGCGGCCCGTCATCTTCGGCCACCAGAAGTGCAATCCGCCCATGAATGCCATCACCATTCCACCCACCATCACGTAATGGAAGTGGGCGACAACGAAGTACGTTCCATGTGTGGCGATATCGGTGCCCAGCGTCGCCAGGTGCAAGCCGGTTAAACCGCCGATAGTGAACAAGCCGATGAATCCGAATGCATACAGCATGGGAGTGTCGAACCTGACCGATCCCTTGTACATGGTCGCCGTCCAGTTGAACACCTTGATGGCGGACGGCACCGCGACCATGAAGCTGAGGATGGAAAACGCCAAACCCGTGTACATGCTCTCGCCGGTGAGAAACATGTGATGGCCCCAGACGACGAAGCTCAGGACCGCGATTGCCATGCTCGAGAAAGCAATGAAGTTGTATCCGAACACGCGCTTTCGCGAGAAGCAGGACACGATTTCGCTGATCACGCCCATGCCGGGCAGAATCATGATGTAAACGGCCGGATGCGAGTAGAACCAGAACAGATGCTGAAATAGGATAGGGTCGCCGCCGATATTCGGATCGAAGATACCGACGTGCGCAATGCGTTCAAACGCGAGCAGCAGAAGCGTGATGGCCAGCACCGGGGTTCCCAAAACCTGAATCAAACCCGTGGCATAATTCGCCCACACGAATAGCGGCAGACGCGACCAGGTCATTCCCGGCGCGCGCATCTTATGAACGGTGACGATGAAGTTCAGGCCGGTCAGGATGGATGAAAATCCGGCTGTGAAGACGCCGAATGCCGCAGCCAGAACGTACGAGTTCGAGTAAGTGCTGCTGTAAGGAGCATAGAAGGTCCAACCCGTATCCACGCCGCCTCTTGCTACCGCATAGAGCGTGAGGACCGCGCCGATAATATAGATGTACCAACTCAGTAAGTTCACCCTGGGAAAGGCCAGATCTTTCGCGCCGACCATGATGGGGATGAAGAAGTTCGCAAGCGTAGCCGGAATAGAAGGCACCAGGAAGAAGAACACCATCACGATGCCATGCATCGAGAACAAGCGATTGTATGTTTCGGCCGCGAACAAGCCTCCCGGCTCCAGTAAGTTGATGCGGAACAGAACCGCCATCAAACCGCCGACAAAGAACATCAACGTGATTGAAATCACGTAGAGCATCGCGATGCGTTTGTGGTCAGTGGTGAGGAGCCAGCTTTTCCAGCCGTGCTCCACATTTAAGTAATTGACCTCTTCGGCTTCGACCTCAGGAGACCTATGTACGAGAGTTGCCATTTCTTATCTATCTTTCTTAACTCACGCGCTTAATGCTGCGCCGCATTCGCCACCTTCGTTGCTTTTGCAGCTCTCGGCGCGATCACTATGGGCGGCTGCTGTGATCCTTGCTGCGAAGCGGGCGCCGTCGGTGACAGAGATTTGATAAATGCAATCAACTGAATCACGTTCTCTTCGCTAATCTGCCCCTTGAAGTTCGGCATAACGTTCGGTTCGAATCCGGCCACAATCTTAGCGTTCGGATCGAGAATCGATTCTCTCAGGTAGGCGTCGTCCGCCAATACTGTTCGCCCATCAGTAAGTTGCACCGGTTTGTTGTAGAGACCGCGCAACATGGGACAGCGTCCTTGCTGATCGAGCAGGTGGCAAGTGGCACAGCCATTCTGCTGAAAAAGTGATTGACCTTGCTCCGCCAGGCTGCCTTGCGCTCCTCCGCCGCTGGCCCAGTTTGCGTACTCGCGCGGCTCCATAACATCTACCCAACCGATCATTCCCGCGTGTTGGTTGCCGCAGTATTCCGTGCAGAACAGGTGATAACGACCCGGCTTCGTTGCCGTGAACCAGAGGCTGTTGTAATGACCCGGCATCACGTCGTGGCGCACGCGAAACGCAGGAATGGAAAAGCTGTGAATGACGTCCTCGGAAGCCATGGTCAGCTTCACCGGCTGGCCGACAGGCACATGCAGTTCATCGATTTCACGCGTGCCATCCGGATACTGTATCTTCCACATCCACTGCTTGCCCGTAACGAAAATCTCCATCGCATCCTTGGGAGGATTTTGCGCTTTATAGAAGATGTCAGCGCCCCAGCCAAACATCACCAGCATGACCAGGAACGGCAATATCGACCAAGTTAGTTCCAGCTTTGTGGAACCTTCTATCTGCGTAGGATGCGGATTTCGTTTGCTGTGAAATTTCCACGCAAAGACCCCGAGAGCGAGAAAAATCACGAGCGTCATCAGGATGGAAACAATCGTGATAAACCAATACAGCTGGTCGATGCCGGCCGCCTGCTCCGACGCGGCAACCGGAAACAACGGGAAGTCGGCCAATAGCGGTACGTTAGCCAACATGCCCGGCCGCCTTCCACCCGCTCCGCGGCTTTGGTGTTTTTGTATCTCTCATTAGTAGATAAATAAGCCCCGCCAGCAGGAGGACAGTCAAAAAGCCGGCGAGCTTCAGAATGTTTAGAATTGCGAGCGTGTACTTGCCCTGCGCCGCATCGTAGTGAAAGCAGAATTGCAGGACATAATCGACGGGCGAAGAAATTTTGTGCTGCGAGGCGTCCACCAGCGCCATCCGCAAATCGGTGGGCGAGTAATCGATGCCATAAAAATAGCGCGACATCTTGCCATCAGGCGTCGCTACCATAATTCCGGCCGCATGAATGAACTGCTTCGTTGCCGGGTCATAACGAAACCCAAAACCGGTGGCTGAGCTTAACTTCGCGATCGAATCTTGCGTGCCGGTGAGGAAATGAAAGCCTGACTTAAAGCCGGAACGCCCAAACTCCTTCTCATAGCCAGCCTTCTTCTCTGCCGCCATGGCAGGAGTATCGCGGGGATCGAAGCTGACAACGACAACGTTGTAATCCAGACCCGGGACCAGCGGAACGCGCTTGAGGCTCACCACGGCTTCGTGCATGCTCATAGGGCAAAGGCTGGGACACGTGAAGTACACCATTTCGAGTACTACCGGCTTGTCGCCGAAGTAGGTCCGCAAGGGTACGCTTTGCCCGCTCTCATCGTGGAAAACCAGGTCGAGCGGAACCGGTGCGTTCAGCTTTTGTTCCAGATTCACGCCTTTTGTGATGGCCGGACGCGCGTATTGCGCCGTCAACGGCAAAACTGCCGCGAACGCCACCACGCCTGCGATCACAAACCACTTATTGCGCATGCTTCTGAATCTCTCCTTGGATCTGAGGTCGCTGATATGGCGCCGGCATCGCACCGATGCTGCGCGAAAAATCGCGTCCTTCTCCCCCTGGTGTTGTGATGCCCTGCGGAGCGTTCGGTTCTATATTCAATCGGCCAACCACCATGCTCATCGCCTGATCGATGGGTATGTGCATGTGGCCGTCGGCATCGGGACCGGAACTGTTCAATAGTTTCTGGGCGCTTTCGCGAACTTGCGGCAATTCCTCCCAGGGATGTATTTGAAGTAGCGGCCCGGATGGGATCACGCGCCCCGGCGCAAGCGGACTCGGCAATTGGCCCGGAGGATTTCTGTCCTCCAGCATCTTCTGGATGCCGATCGTAATTGCAAAAATCACTACTAGTGTGATGGCTATCAGGCTGAGCGACCAGATAACGATGCCCGCTCTCGCATCCCCACCTTCGAAGCTTGTGCCGCCGTGGCCGACGTGCGGCTCCGAATGAACTTCCTGCCCAGGCGGCGCCGCCAGATGATTGTGCTCGCTCATGCGATCACCTCCGGCATGGGGGCTGCAACTCGCGGATCGCGCAGCGGCAATAATGGACGCCGGCGCAGTTGCCGCACATAGACATAGATCCAAATTCCGCCCAGACCGAAGAAGGCGGCAAAATCGGTCCAGTAGATGGCAAAACCCCGGCTAGTGGCCAGCGGCGCGCTGGGGCTCACGATACGAAACGTCGGTCCTACGATCCAGAAGATATCTACGATGCGCGCCACCAGAAGCCAGATAGCCATCCTGATCAATCGCCGCGGATCGCGTTTGCGCGCTTGCGACAGGAGTGCCAGGAACGGAATCGCAAACATTGTCAAGGCAATGAACACGGCTATCCACTTCCAGAAGCCGTGGACGCGGTCCAAGTACCATTGCAGCTCCTGCGGCAGGTTTGCCGGCCACGTAATGATCAGTTGCGATGCTGTGAGATAGGTCCAGAAAATCGTGAACGCAAACATCAGGTTCCCGAGGTCGTGCAAAATCGAATAGTTGATCCGCCCGCCGAAACGGTCGCCTCGCGAGGCAAGGATCATGACGATGATGGTTAGTGCGAAGGTCTGCAGCACGTCGCCGATCAGGATCATTGCTCCGTAAACAGTCGAATAATATTGCGCGTCGGCCGATAGAATCCAATCGATATAAGCGAAACTCGCAGTCAGCACAAATATCAGGAGACCCGGCGCGCTGAATTGCCGCATACGCTCGCGTAAGGTCGGATCACCGGTCGCATCCTGCCGATCGAACATGCCGCTGAGGCGATAGCCCCAGAACGCCCAGATCGCGAAATAGACAGCCACGCGGGTGACAAAAAAGGGCCAGTTCAAATAGGGTGCGCGTTGCTTCAGATAGGCGCTGTGGGAGACCAGATCGGAATGCATCCACGGATACAGGTCTTTTAGTCCAAGCAGCAGAACCGCGAAGAACAGAAGAATGAGTGGCAGCGTGCGCATCTTCGCTTCAAAGAAGCGGCGCGCCGTCACGCCCCACCTTCCCCCCACCGTATTGTTCAGCAGCAAGAGCCCCAGTCCGCCAATCGCGAACCCGCTCCAATAAAGGAAGGCAAACAAATAAGACTGAAAAAACTGGGCGCGATTGGCGAAATATCCGGCCACGCATAACAGCAATCCCAGCGCGCCCACGACGCCCGAGATTCTCTCAACGCTAGCCGCCCTAGGCCCTAATCGGAAATCCGGTATAGGGGAAAGGTCTGTGTGTTCGTGACTGCTCACTGGGTTCCTCCGGCATGCGCGCCAGCACTTTTCTGGGGCGCAGCCTGCGCGATATCCGCGGGAGCGTTCTGGCTCAGTTGCAGCGCTCGAATATAAGACGCTATCCGCCAGCGATCGTCCACCGGTACGCGCGAAGCGTAGCTGTACATGGCTCCATAGCCGTTTGTCATTACGTCAAAAAAGTGTCCGACGGGCGCATCCATCAAGCGCGGATCGTAGTAACTGGGCGGCTGCCGCAAACCGCGGCTCACAATCATGCCGTGGCCATTGCCGGCCAGCCCATGACACGGTGAACAGTAGATGTTGAATCGTTGCTGACCGCGCGCGACGTCAGCCTGCGTAATCTGAATGGGGAAGAAGGTTATGTCCTTGCCGTTCTGCTTGCCGGTGTAGCGCGCCTCATCTGTACGTAACTGCCCGCGCGCGACAGTATCTTCAATCGTCGGCCGCGCGGAACGCCCGTCACCAAAGAAATTTGTCGCAGCTAGCGGGTCATAGCGCGGCTGAATATGCATATCTCGCCGGCATGCCGAAGCGCCTAACGTACCAGTTAAGACGGCGATTAGCGTTAGCTTATGCCGGAACAACGCTCACCTCTTTCGCGCCCGTATCGCGCAGAAACTGCAGCGTGTCCTCGGTCCGGAATTTCGGATCGGAAGACTCGATGCACAAAAAGAATTTGTCAATGGATGCGCGGTCGAATGCCGCTACATTGAAAACCGGATGGTACGGCTTAGGCAAACCGTTCATGGCCAGCATGCTCACCAGAGCCGTCAATGCCGAGAACAAAATCATGCATTCGAACGTGATAGGAATGTAGGCGGGCCAGCTATTCAGCGGCCTCCCCCCTACGTTGTGCGGATAAGCAACCACCGTCATCCACTCCAGCAAGCCAAACCCGAACATCGCGCCGCAGATGCCGCCGATCAGCACGCAGAACGCCACTTTGTTGCGCTTGTAGCCGATGGCCTCGGCCAAACCGCTCACCGGCATCGGCGCGTACGCATCCATCCGGCGATATCCTGCCGCAAACGCGCGCTCACCGGCTGTGATCAACTCTTCCGGCGTATCGAATTCGGCCATAGCGCCGTGAATGGTCGGGAGTTCGTTCAGAACTAATTCCTGACTCATTGATGCTCCTCTACAGCTTCACGCGAGTGCGCTTCGTGATGCACCACCTCGCGCACCTCGAATATAGAGATGGAAGGCAGCATGCGCACGAAAAGGAAAATCAGCAGCATGAAGAACCCGATGGTGCCGGTGTAAGTAGCCCAATCCCATTTAGTCGGAATGTAAGTGCCCCAGGATGATGGCACAAAGTCGCGAGTCAAGCTGGTTACGACGATTTCGAAGCGTTCCAGCCACATACCCATGTTGACAATGATCGCGATCACCCACACCAGGCCGATGTTATGCCGCACTCGGCGGCTCCACAAAGCTTGCGGGATGGCGATATTACACAGAATCAGCAACCAGTAGGTAAAAGCGTAGGGGCCTGTCATGCGGTTCCAATACATGAAGCTTTCGTACTTGTCACCGCTATACCAGGCAAAAAACGCCTCCATCGCATAACCGTAAGCGACAATCAATCCGGTGCCAAGCATGACTTTGGCCGCAGCCTCGATGTGCCGCAGCGTGATCAAATCCCGCATGTTGTACCAGGCGCGTAACGGAATGATAAGCGTCAGCACCATGGCGAAGCCGGAATAGATAGCGCCAGCGACGAAATATGGAGGGAAAATCGTCGTGTGCCAGCCGGGAATAATGCTGATGGCGAAGTCGAAGCTAACGATTGTGTGAACCGAGAGCACCAGCGGCGTTGACAAGCCCGCCAGCAGCAGATAAGCCTTTTGATAGCGGTGCCAGTGAATGGCAGATCCGCGCCAGCCCAGCGCCATTAAAGCGAAAATCCGTTGCTGCCAGGGATGCGGCGACGTATCGCGCATGCTCGCCAGGTCGGGAATCAGGCCGACATACCAGAACACGAGCGATACGGTTCCGTACGTCGAAACCGCAAATACGTCCCACTCGAGCGGACTGCGCGGTTGCGGCCACAGCCACATGGAGTTCGGATAGGGGAACAGCCAATAGGCCAGCCACGGGCGCCCTAAATGCAGAATCGGGAACATGCCCGCGCAAGCCACGGCAAATAACGTCATGGCTTCAGAGAACCGGTTGATGGATGTGCGCCAATCCTGCTTCAGCAGAAACAAAATCGCGGAGATCAGCGTTCCGGCATGGCCGATACCGATCCACCAGACGAAGTTTATAATCGCGAATCCCCAGCCGATCGGGATGTTGTTTCCCCAAATGCCGATGCCGTTGGCGAACAACACATACATCGCAAGCATCAGCAAATTGACGAAGCCGAATGAGATGATGGCACCGATCCACCACTTGCCGGGCCAGCGGCTCCACGGCATGAAGACAAGGCCGCCGATTTTCTGTGTAACTGTGGCGTAGTTATGCCCGGGACCGAGTATCTCGTCGGATCCCGGGTCCGGCACCTCTGCTACCGCTGTTACCGCGGTTGAATTAGGATCTTCGTGTATTGCCACTTAGCGCCTCATTGGAGTTCCGAACAAAACCTAGATACGTCGTGCGCGGACGAGTATTCAGATCGTCAAGTAATCCGTAGTTCCGCGGCAAAGCCTGCAGCTTCGCCACCTTGCT
Organism: Terriglobia bacterium; assembly: GCA_963758445.1. Lineage (GTDB taxonomy): Bacteria > Acidobacteriota > Terriglobia > Bryobacterales > Bryobacteraceae > Bog-105. Next base: position 415,672 of record CAVWVR010000010.1, on the reverse strand, counting down.
GCTTTTATCGTTCAAGTCGCCGAAGGTAATTGCCTGCGTCGGACAGACCTGCTGGCAGGCTGTTAGCACCTCGCCATCCTGAATCCGCCGGCCTTGCTTTTCAGTTTGTATTTTGACTTCCTGGATGCGCTGTATGCAGTAGGAACATTTCTCCATAACGCCGCGGCTGCGCACGGTCACGTCCGGATTTCTCATTCCGTATAACGATGGCGTGTTCCAGTCCGAATACAGATAGAAGTTGAACCGCCTTACCTTATAAGGACAATTATTCGAGCAGTAGCGAGTGCCAACGCAGCGGTTGTACACCATTTCGTTGATGCCCTCATTGCTGTGGACCGTGGCGGCCACCGGACAAACCACTTCGCACGGGGCGTTTTCGCAATGCATGCAGGGAATCGGCTGGTTGTATATCTCCGGGTTATCGATGTCATTGCCCGCGTAGTAACGGTCAACGCGAATCCAGTGCATGTGGCGCCCGCGCGCAACCTGGTCTTTGCCAACCACCGCAATGTTGTTTTCCGCCTGGCAGGCGATGATGCACGCGCTGCACCCTGTGCAGACGTTTAAGTCAATCGCCATGCCCCACTTGTAGCCTTCATACGGCCAATGCGGGTACAGCGTCGTTGCTTTATCCAGCGGCGGCTCTTCTGCCGTCGGGAAGTTTGGCGTCTTGCGGTACTCCGCCAAGTCTGTCGCGCGCACCGGCTCGCGTCCCGCCATGGTCTGCGTTTCCTGCACGTTCGCCAGCCGGTAATGTTCGCCTGTCTTGCTGATTGTGCCGGGCGCGTACCAAGGTGTGTCTGCCACCTGAATCGCGTAAGCGTTGTAGCCGATCCCGGTTCCCACCTTGCCACTTGCCTCGCGGCCATAGCCCAGATAGACGGTCACCGAATTTTCAGCGTGGCCAGGCAGAATCCAAGCGGGACCGGTGGTGCTTTGTCCACCCACCGTCACCTTCAACATGTCGCCGATGGTGACGTTCATCTTTTGCGCGTCCTTGGGACTGATGGCGACCGTGTTATCCCAAGTCATCTTGCTCTGCGGCTTCGGCAACTCTTGCAGCCAGCCGTTATTCGCCCACTGTCCGTCGCCGATTGTCGGATCGGGCCGGAACACGACTTCTAAATCCGCAATCGCGGGTTGCGAAAGCGCCGGCAGTGTTACCGTTCCTCCGCCAGCACCGCCACTCGCATTAGCCGTATTCCCAGCGATCCAGCCGTCGTGCAGCGATGTCTTCCAAAGCGTGTCGAAGTCTCCGCCCTTGAGCTGACCCTGCCAGTAGCCCTTCACGATGTCGTGCGAGCTTTGGTCCGGCTTACCCATCAAGATGGTCAGCATCTCGTGCGCCGACTTGTTCTCATACAAAGGCGCAACCAGAGGCTGCTGTATCGTCGTTGTGCCGTCGAAAGCCCGCGCATCGGACCACGTTTCGAGACAATGCGCTTCCGGCACATGCCAGTGGCTCCAGCGCGATGTCTCATCGAAAAACTGACCCAGCCGCACCACCAGACGCGCTTTCCGAATCGCGCTCTTGAAGTTCAATGAACTCGGCGCCGCATAAACCGGATTCGCGCCCAGGATCACCAGAACCTCAACCTTGCCGCCGTTCAGATCCGCTGTCAGCTCTTCCAGGCTGTGCGTGTTGTCTGGTTCGACTCCATCCAGCAACCGAACGGTTTTGCCGACGTTTCCGAGCGCGCTATTGAGGGCCCATGCCGCCAAATGAACGCTCTCGGGTTGAAACTCGCCCGGCACCACAACACAGCGCCCTTTGGAATTCTGCAGATCTTGAGCAACCGCATTCAGCCAGGCTGGAGCCGCAGCTCCCGAATCCGGCGCACTCGCGCCACACGCTTTTGCAAGTTGATACGCGATTCCCGGAACCGCGCTGCTTTTCACCGGAAGACGATGATCGGCGATCGAACTGCTAACGGTTGGACTCGATTCGATGGCATACATCCGAATCGGCGTCTCGCCATTGTCGATCGAGCGGCGCTTCGAGAACTGCCGCGCGTACGCCAGCGCAGCCGGACCGCAATTCAAGAAATCGCTATCCAGGCTGACGACCACATCGGCTTGCGACAGGTCATACGCAACGAACGCGTTCTTCCCGGCTATCTTCTTCGCTGCACTGGCGATTACCGGATTGACGCTCGGCTCGTGCACGTACCACTTCGTCCCGGGATGTTGGCTCTGCAGCGTGGTCATCTGGTTGATCAGCGTAGGCGAGGTGGTCATGCCGGTGAGAATCGCCAGCCCTTCCCCTTTGCGCTCGGCAATCCCCTGCGCCTCGGTACTGAACACGCCTGTGAACTGAGCCCAATTACTAATGCGCCCCTCATGCATCACGGTTTCGGAACGGTCCGGGTCATACAGGCTCAGCACGGAAGCCTGATCGAAGATGCTTGTCGAACCCAGGCTGGCCGGATGATCCGGATTGCCTTCCACCTTGGTGGGCCGATTCAGATGGCTTTCGACCAGGACGCCGCGCGCATAACCGCCCGTCGTCATCGCTGTCGCATAGAACAGCGGCATCCCGGGGATGATATTTTCCGGCTGCCGCACATACGGAACAATCAGCTCTTTCGGTAGCTTCGTGCAAGCTGCCGCTCCCGCCATGGCAAGCGATGCGGCCATCACCTTCAGCAAGCCGCGCCGGTCAACACCTTGCGGGATTTGCCCGGAAAGCCCGGGAAACTCTTGCTCGACATACTCGCGCAGTTCTTCGGTTTCGGCTGCCTCATCAAGCGTGCGCCAGAAAGCCGGTCCACGCCCCGCCGCCAATTTTTCCCGGATCGCTTGCAGGTCGGGCGCCGGCTTCCGCGGCGGCTCCACTAACGACTCTAAAGGTATTAGCGAATTTTTCATCGGTGGCAAGTTACGCAGTCGGTCAGCGACTGAACGTGATATTCCTTCACAAGCTTGGCGCCCACTTCCGCCTGATTGGACGGATAGACGTAGTCAACGTTGAATACTTCAGATTTCGGCCGGATATATTGCGCGGGGTTGCGATGACAGTTCAGGCACCAGTTCATGTTCAAGGTGTTCACCTTGTACATCAGCGGCATCTCGCTAACTTGTCCATGGCATGCCGAACAACCGATGCCTTTGTTGATGTGGATACTGTGGTTGAAATAAACAAAGTCCGGCAGTGCATGCACGCGCGTCCATTCGATCGATTTCCCGCTTGCCCAGCTATCGCGAATCGGTTGCGTCAGGGACGCGTTGTTCCAGATCTGCGAGTGGCAAGTCATGCAAGTCTCCGTCGGCGGCAAACCCGCATACCCCGAGTTCTCAACTGACGTATGGCAATAGCGGCAGTCGATTCCGTCGTCCTTCACGTGGTGTTTGTGACTGAAGGGAATCGGCTGTTCCGGCGCGATCCGCACCGAGGTGTTCCACGGACCCCGGTCCATGATGTAAGCCAGCGCGAGCGTCGAACCGAGCAAAAAAACGACTGCTACGATCGACACCCTCGCGATCGTATTCGAACTAGGTCGAAAGAGCTGAGGCATAGAAAAACGTTAGTCGGAAACCAGGCAGAACGATGGATTAGGAAAATCCAATTCACGATTATAACCGGAGTGTTTTTGCGCTCTGGCAAGAACAGTTCTTGTGAGGATGTAAGATCAAGCGTTCAAGGGCGGTGTAATATACTCCGGTGCGATTGGAGGACAACATGAAGCGAGTTCTTTCTATAAGCGGCAGGTCTTGGATTACTGGCGTTGACGTTCGCGTTCAGCCGCGATTCCAATGATGGTAGTGCTGGTGTTCGCGCCATCAAGGCCACTGAGCAACAGTGGAACAAGGATATGGCAGCGAAGAACCTGGACGCGCTTGTGGCACATTACACCAGCGATGCGACGTTGCGGGCGACGGGTATGCCGCACGCTACCGGCGAGGCTGCCATTCGTTCCGCGCTGAAACAAATGCTGGTTTCCCCGCGCCATTCGGCGGCTGGCGGTTATTGAGTTCCTGACTTGGTCGTTTCCGCCGGCTTCGGTTTCGGCTTGGACATGGAGGCGGCCTTGGGATGCCAGAACTCCGGCGCAACGGCCGCAACGTCTTTCGGCGGATTACTGAGTTCGGGCAACACTCGGAATATGGCAGTCTGCTCGGGCTCCAAGGCCGCGCCATTCAGCTTCAACCAGGCTGCGAATTGCTCTTCTCCCATGAGCTTCGACATATCGGGCGCGGCATCGAGATCCGCCAGGGAGTGGAGCAATACGGAACGGTACCAGAGGTTCGATGGCTGGCCTGCCTCGGCCTCGGAGATGAAAATTGTGAATTGCGGCTCGCCCTTCTCGATAGCAGCTTTTGCTTGGCTGCCGATCTCGCGAAATTGATCGTCGTGCCCGGGCCTGACGCGCATTGTGGTCAACATCAGGTAGCGCGCACTGCCCACCATTTGCGAGTATGCGGCTTCGTCCTTCGGGGCATTGACCGACAGCTCCATGTGGCGTCGACGCAACTCTGCTCGGGCGCTGAGAAGGGTAGAATCGAAATCCGCCATCATCTTCTTCACGCCGCCCGGGCCATAGAATTCTGTGATGGCGGATCCGAACGCTGCCGAGGCTTTTTCGATATCGGCATAGTTCTGCCTTCGGCTGACGAACATTACGGTGTTGTCCTCACCGTAAAGCTGTTCATAGGCGATAAAGTTGTCGCCCTTAGCTTTGCGATTTGCTTCAGCGATCTTCTTAGACGCGGAATCGAAGTCGGCGCGTCTGTCGGGTTTCACCTGGACTATGAAGGTGTCCAGGTAACCCGCGTTCATTTGCGCGGACGCAAACGGGGCCGCTAACAGGCCGAACGAAAGAGTCGTAAGTAGCTTTTTCATGCTAGTTCCTCTTGCAATGGAAGTCGGCGGACACGTTTACCGGTCGCCGCGAAGATTGCGTTTGTCAGCGCAGGAGCCGTCGGCGGAAGACCAGGTTCGCCGATGCCCGTGGGCGCCGCGTTGCTCGGCACGATGTGTACTTCGATGATTGGCGTTTCCTTCATCGAGAGGGTCGTGAACTGATTGAAGTTGCTTTGGACGGCTTGGCCTTTGTCGATTGTGATTTGGCTCTTGAGCGCCGCCGTGAGACCGTACACGATTGCGCTCTCCACTTGCGCGCGAATCCCGTCCGGATTTACCGGAATGCCGACGTCGACCGCCGACACGATGCGTTTTACTTTGACCTGCCCGTTTTGAACGGACACCTCGGCCACGTTGGCGACGTAAGTCGAGAATGAATAATGAGCCGCAATACCGCGGCCTTCGCCTTTGCCCAGCGGCTGTCCCCAATTGGATTTCTCGGCCGCAAGCTGCAGCACAGCTTTGAAGCGGTCAGTGTCAAGCGGACGGCCGTGCTCTTCGAGCGCGTTCTTGACTAACCGCTGATCGCCCAGCGCGCGCAGGCGGAACTCGTATGGATCGACGCCAGCAGAATGCGCCAGTTCGTCGACGAAGCTTTCCATCACGAAGCCGATCACGGACGCTTCGACGGATCGCCACCACGCGCGCGGAACCGCCGATGCAGCGGGCAGGTATTCGAGCTTATAGCCTTTGGTTAGATAAGGCATCGTAAGCGTAGAGCCGAGTTCACTCGATTCCGGCGCCTGGTTCGGCATGAACCATTCGGCGATAGAAGTGGAGGTGTATTTGTGCTGCCACGCAGTCATGTTGCCGTCGGTATCCACCGCACCGCTCATGCGGTGATACGAAGCCGGGCGATAGAAATCGTGCGTCATGTCGTCTTCGCGCGACCACACAAGTTGTACCGGCTTGTTGATGCGCTTTGCCACTTGCGCGGCTTCGGTAGGGAAGTCCGCTTGATAGCGGCGGCCAAATCCGCCACCCATAAAGGAGGTGTGTACCTGAACGTTCTCGGGCTTTAGTCCCGCGGTCATCGCGACGACTCCCTGCACCATATCGGGAGCTTGCGTCGGAGCCCAAACTCTGGCGCGATCGCCCTCGATGTGTACTGTGCAGTTCATCGGCTCCATGGTTGCGTGAGCCTGGAACGGCAACTCGTAATCGCATTCGATCTTTTTCTCGGAAGGCGCCAACGCGAGAGCGGATTGAACATCGCCCCGATCGATGATGACCTTCATGTTGGAATCCACTAGCTTGCGGAACTGACGGCGCAACGTGTCGCTGCTCTCGTTTACGGCAGGACCGAAGTCCCATTCGATCTTGAGCTTCTTGCGCGCTTGCATGGCGATGTAGGTTGTGCGGGCGACCACAACCACACCTCCGCACGTATGCGCTTGCGCAACCGCCGGGATTTCGAACACGTCTTCGACTCCGCGCATCGCTTTCGCTTGCGACGCATCGAAGCTTTTCACCTTGCCGCCGAAAACGGGGCAACGCGCCACCACGGCGTACACCATGCCGGGCGCGCGCATATCGAGACCGAAGTACGCACTGCCGTCCACTTTCGACGGCACATCAGTACGAGGAATAGACTTGCCGACGATCTCAAAGTCTTCCACTCGCTTGAGCGGAACTTTTTCGAGATCCGGCACGGGCATCTGCGATGCGGCTTCGACAAGTTCGCCGTAGGTCAGCTTGTCGGCACCGTGCAAAACCGCGCCGTTCCTGGTTGTGCACGATTCGGGCGCAACGTTCCAGCGTTCAGCCGCGGCGGCGATCAACATCTGGCGTCCAGCCGCGCCGGCTTGTCGTAACGGCATGAAGAGAGTGGTGATGCTGCCGCTACCGCCAGTACCGAGCGGACCGTACACCGGGTCGACGGGCGCGTGCTTCACCTGTACGTCTTTCCAATCGACACCGAGTTCTTCGGCCAGGATCATGGGTAACGATGTCGAGATCCCTTGCCCCATTTCGGATTTTGAATACGTCAGCGTGACGGCGCCGCTCTGATCGATGGCGATCCAGGCCTTGAGCGGATTCGCCACCAGCTTGGCGGCAGGTGCGGCTTTCATGAACTGCCGCGGCGCTTCGACCGCAATTACAAGCGCGGCACCGGCTTGCGCGACAGATTTGAGGAGAGTACGTCGGGAAAGAGTGGAAGTGCTCATGCTTGCCTCGATCGCATGTTGTCGGCAGCGGTAAGAACGGCCGCCCGGATACGCAGGGCCGTTCCACAGCGGCAGATGTTGTTCGACATTGCCTCGTCAACAGCAGCGGCAGTCGGATGCGGATTCTTCTTCAGGAATGCAACCGCGGCCATGATCTGACCGGATTGGCAGTAACCGCACTGCGGAACCTGATGCGCAATCCATGCCTGTTGGACAGGATAACTGCGGTCGGTGGACAAGCCTTCAATGGTCGTAATCTTTTTGCCGGCGGCAGCGGAAAGCGGATACCCGCAGGAGCGCACGGCTTCGCCGTTGATGTGAACCGTGCATGCTCCGCAAGCGGCGATGCCACAACCATACTTGGTTCCGGTCAGGTTCAGCGTGTCGCGCAGAACCCAAAGCAAAGGCGTTTGCGGGTCTTCATCGACGGAAGTTTGTTTTCCGTTGAGTTCAAATGAGATGGCCACAAGGACCTCCCTTCAAAATTGGCTGGATTGTTCTAGAATATCGAACAATGTTCAAGTTGTGTGCGCTGGTTCTGATTGCAGGCAGTTGGCTTTCCGCGGCTTCGCTGATGCCTCCCGATCAGGATCGGCAGCTAGCGCTCGAAATCTACAAACAGATGATCGAGAGCAAGTCAGGATTTTCAACCGGGCCAACGACGCCGATCGCGGAGGCAATGGCGGCGCGTCTGCAGGCGGCGGGATTTCCCGATTCCGATATCTTCGTTGGCGGCGCGATTCCGACGAAATACAACATGGTGGTTCGCTATCACGGAACGGGCGCGCGCAAGCCGATTCTGCTGCTGGCGCATATCGATGTAGTCGAGGCGAAACGCGAGGACTGGAGCATGGATCCGTTCACGTTTATCGAGAAGGACGGCTATTTCTACGGCCGCGGCACTTCCGATGACAAAGCGCAGGCGGCGGTGTGGATGGCGAATCTGATCCGCTATAAGCGCGAGGGATTTCGGCCGGATCGAGACCTGATTGTTGCGCTCACAGCCGACGAAGAAGGCGGTGGACCGTACAACGGGGTGGACTGGTTGCTGAAGAATCATCGCGAGCTGATTGAAGCCGATTTCGCGCTGAACGAGGGCGGGCGCGGCGAGATCATCGAGGGCAAGCGGGTAGCGAACGATGTGGGCCTCGCAGAAAAGACATACGCCGACCTGCGCTTTGAAGTTCACAACAAAGGCGGGCATAGCTCGCGGCCGGTGCCGGATAACGCCATCTATCATCTGGCGCGTGCGCTCGACCGGCTCTCGAACTTTGGTTTTCCGATGCAGTTGAACGACGTGACGCGGGCCTATTTCGCAGACATGGCGAAGATTGAGAAAGGCCCGCTTGCCGGCGATCTGGCGTTAGTATCGCAAGGTTCGCAGGAAGCGATGTCACGCGTGGCGGCGCAATCCCCCGGCATGAATTCGATGCTGCGGACCACCTGTGTGGCGACGCAACTAGAGGGTGGTCATGCGCCGAATGCGCTGCCGCAATTAGCCGCTGCCAACATCAACTGCCGCATCTTTCCCGATGACACTGTGGAATACGTCATGGCGACGCTGAAGAAGGTTGTAGCCGATGATCAAGTGTTGGTCAGCATCAAAACCGACGAAGGCAAGGCGCCGCCATCGCCGATGCGGCCGGACGTGATGAAGGTGTTCTCGCAAGTGACGGATACGATGTGGCCCGGCGTGATTACCTTGCCGAGCATGGCGACCGGCGCCTCTGACGGCCGCTATTTGCGTGCAGCCGGGATTCCGACTTACGGCGTACAGGGATTTTTTCAGGACGTGAACGATGTTCGCGCGCACGGACGTGACGAGCGCATGCCCGTTCAATCGTTCTACGAAGGCCAGACCTTCCTATATGAGGTCGTGAAGAAGTTGTCGAGTTCTCAAGAGAAGTAACGCTCGGACATCTGGCGCAGAAACGCGAGCGATTCGGCCATCTCGTCCATGCCGTTTATTCCGTCCTCAATGCTGACCCAGCCGCGATAGTTCTGATCGGCGAGAATGCGGAATATCGTGTCGTAATCGTTCAGTCCTTTGCCCGTGACGCCGTGGCGCAGATTGGCTGAATAGCCGAGCGTGCCATCGCTCTGGCGAAGCGAATCGAGTGTCGCGCCTTCGGCGAGGTAGCGATCGCTCGCATGCATGCTGACAACGCGGTCGGCGACTTGGCGCAGCAGCTCGATTGGATCGTCACCGGCAACAATCGCGTTCGATGGATCGTATTGAACACCGAAGTTTGCGCGGTTTGAGATTGCATCGATGATGGATGTAAAACGGTCTTGCTTCTGCGCAAATTCAGGGTATTTCCAGAAACCATCCTTATAGTGATTCTCCATGCCGAGCACCACGTTGTGTTCGCGCGCGACCGGCAAGAGCGACTCGATGGCACGAACAACCCAGTCACGGCCTTGCTCCCACGACACTTCCGGATAGCGCTGCCCGCTGAGAACGCGGCAGACAACACCCGGTCCACCAAGCCGGGCTGCGACTCCGATCATCTGCGCTTCATAGTCGATAGCGCGTTTGCGGTCGTCTTCCGCAGGCGCTGTGAAATCAGGCGAGCAGCAGAGCATCGGCATGGCAAACCCGGCTGAGTGGATCGCGTCTGCTACGGAATCGAGATAGTCCGGAGCTAGGGAAGTGAAGAAGTGCTCGTACATTTCGAGACCGTCGGCATCGAGACTTGTGGCCATGCGAATCCAATCGAAGACCGACATGCGCCCCAGTGAAATTTCCTCTAGGTAGCACTTAGGGAAGGCCGAAATTTTGAGCGGCATCAGGTGGTGAGCACCGCTTTGACGTACTTGCCCGCTTCCATGCTTTCGAAGCAGTCGTGCCAATGGGCGAGATCGCAAACGCGGCTGATGACCGGATCGAGATTGATCTGGCCGGAATGAATCATTCCGATGACGCGCTCCCAGATAGGCCAATTGTGGGAGAAACTGCCGGAGAGGGTGACGTTCTTTTGAACCAGCGGATCAAGGCTGAAGGTCATCGGCTGCGGGCCCCAACCGACCTTGATGATTTGTCCGGCCGGGCGCACGCATTGGAGCGCGATCTGCAAGGTCGCAGAATGGCCTGAAGCGTCGATTGCAACATCCACTCCCAAGTGATCGCCGGTAGTGGAGACATATTCGGGCACGTTGCCATCGAGAGTTGTATTTGCGCCGAGCTGGAGCGCGATGTCCAGGCGATGGCGATCGTTCGGAAGCCCGGCGACGATGACTTCGCCCGCACCGCTGAGTTTTGCCATCAGCGCGCAGAGCAGCCCGATGGGGCCAGGGCCGATGACCAGAACGCGATCGCCCGGCCGCACACGTCCGTTGACGCAAACGGCGTTGTATGCCACGGAACAGGGTTCAGTCAGCGCAGCCTTATGGAACGGAAGATCGTCGGGAATGCGGTGCAGACAGCGTTCCGGAACACGGACGTATTGCGTCATGGCGCCGTTCACGCCATAACCAAAGCCGCGGCGACCCGGATCCAGGTTGTACAAACCGGTGCGGCTGAGCGGAGACGTTTCGTCGATCACGGCTGCTGTTTCGCTGACCACCCGGTCGCCTTCCTTGAATGCGCGGACGCCCGGGCCAGCCGCCGCAATTGTGCCCGCGAACTCATGGCCGAGTATGCACGGATAATTGACGGGCCAGCTATGCGAGCCGCGCCATTGATGCAGATCGCTGCCGCAAATGCTCACCGCCCCAACGCGCAACAGTACATCGTGTTCGCCAATTTCGGGGACGTCGACCTCGCGCAATTCGACTGAGAGCGGGTCACGCGCAAAGTTGACCAGCGCGGGCATACTGCTCATGCATGCACCTCGCCATAAGCATGGACCTTTTCGCAGATGAGGCGGAGCGAGTCTTCCAGTTGGCCCGAGGCAGTTCGAAAGGCGTGCGCGTCGATGGCCAGCGGGGCGCCGATCACCACCATAGGCGCGCCATAGCTCGGGCTTTCAATGGCCTGTTCGATGCTGAGGCCGCCGACCGCCTGGACGGGAATGGAAACAGCTCGGACGATCTCGCGCAGCTTGTCTAAAGGCCCTGGAGTAGCAACGCCGCGCTGTCTACGGACGGTCCGGTGATCGTAGCCCACGTGGTGAACGATGTAGTCGCAGCCGAGGTCTTCCAGTTGCCGCGCGCCTGAGACCGGGTCGGGCATATTCATGTTGTCGCCCATCACCTTGACACCGAAATCGTGGCCGGCTTTAACGGCCAGTTCAATGGATTCTTTGTGCGCCTGCCCCATGACTACGACCATGGTTGCACCGGCGTTCGCCATGATCTCGGTTTCGAGATACGCCCCGTCCATGATTTTAAGGTCGGCCACGATGGGCACATTAGGGAACCGCGTCCGTAACTCGCGCACGCTGTGAGCGCCTTCAGCAAGGATCAGCGGTGTTCCCGCTTCCAGCCAGTCAACGCCCGCGCGGATCGCCATTTCGGCGGTAGTGAGAGCTTCGTCGATGGATGTGAGATCGAGGGAGATTTGTACTGTTGCTTGCATCGGCTATTGCGTCAGTGCCTTCTTGATCGCTTCTTCAGCTAACGGCGCCATGATGTCGTACCCGGCGGAGTTGGGGTGCAGGCAATCGCCGGTTAGCTCGGAGCGCAGCATGCCCTGATCGTCGATCATGTGCGGGTAGTAGTCGAGATATATAAGGTTGTGGTCGGTGGCGTAGCGCTTCATCCACTCATTCACAGCCAGAATTCTCTGCGGCGGACGCTTGGCTGTTTGGGGCCGGTGAGAATCGCAGACGGGAGTTATCGATGCCATCACCACGCTGATGTTATTGGCCCGCGCTAAATCGACCATCGAGGCCAGATTGCTTTCAATCGCCTCGTTCGTAGTGGGACCCATGTTGCCGCCGATGTCGTTAGTGCCGGCCAGGATCAGAACCACTTTAGGATGAAGATCGATCACGTCCGGACGGAAGCGGAGCAACATTTGCGAGGTGACTTGCCCGCTGATTCCTCGATTGACGTACGGCTTTCCGGGGAAAAACTGCGCCAGGTGCCAGCCATCCGTAATGGAGTCGCCCATGAAGACGACGCGGTTTTCGCCCGAGGCAGGGGGCGCGATCTTTTGATCGTCATCGTGATAGCGGGCTAGATTGGCGTAATCGTGAAGGACGCGCTGCTGGCGATCAAACTGGCTCTGCAGGTCGTTGGCGGGCGCGGTCTGTGCGGCAGCGGGCGCAGGGGTGGTCTGGGCACCGCAATTCATAGCGCCGAGGAAGCAGAAAAGGAACGTCAAGGTTCTGGTCATAGCTCTCCTATTGAACCGCACGCGATTTGTGCTTTTTAACGCGAATTGCAGATACACTGGATGTGTCCGACTTATTTCATGAGCAGAGGGTCTTTTCGCCTGGGGCTTCGTGTGCCTCGTTGGTTGCTAGCAGCAATGGTGCTGCTGGCTGCCGCGTGGGCATGTCGTGTCGAACTATCGGCCCAATCGTATTCCACCGGCAACGCGCAACCCTCAGATACAAAGACTCCTGACAGCTATAGCTATCGTTTCGGCAAGGGCAACATCTCCACGCCGGGCAATGCGCTCTCGGAGACCGGCGCGTTTATTCAGCCGGGCGCTTTCCCGAAGGCGGAATATTGCCAGCATTGTCACCCCCAGGCCTACGCGCAATGGGCGGCAAGCGCTGCACTCCAATTCTTTTCGGACACCCTTTTACCGCACGAGCGTGAATATTCTCGCGCGGACAAAGGGTATCGAGTTTACGCGTCATTGCGACAGTTGCCACAATCCGGTCGGCGTGCTTGCCGGGGCGCTGACGCCGGAGTCGCATGTAGACCGTCAGTTCGATGAGAACGGCCTTACGTGCATGACGTGTCATTCGGTGCAGTCGCTGCAGCCGACATTAGGCAACGGCAGTTTCGTTATGGGCGTGCCGTCTGTGATGGTGGATGAGAACGGCAAGCGCATTCCGGGCGAGGTTCCTTACGAGCAGATCATGGCGAACCCGGAGAGGCATTCGCAAGCCGTTATGAAGGATTTGTATCGAAGCCCTGAATTCTGCGCTTCGTGCCATAAGGCAAACTTTCCGAATCCGCTGAATGGGTACAAATGGATTCGCGCGTTCACCGCGTATGACGAATGGGAAAATTCGAAATTTTCAACGCGAAATCCGCTGACCTTTTATAAGAGCAGTCTGTTCACGTGCCAGTCGTGCCACATGACGCGCGAACCGCGGACAAAGAAGAGTACGGCGCGAAGAAGGGCACATTTGCGAGTCATCGCTGGCTTGCGGGTAACACGGCCGTACCGTTCTACTACGGTTTCGATGAGCAGTTGCGGAAGACTATTGAATTTCTGAAGTCGGGCAATTTCCTCAACGTGGATGTGTTTGGAATCAAGAATGTTCAGAGTGGGGATATTGCGGCGCCGCTAGGATCGGCTCCCGTGCAACTCAATCCGGGTGAACTGGTGCAGGCGATGGTGGTGATTCAGAACAAGAACATCGGGCATTCGCTGATTCCGGAAGTCAGGGACTTGTATGAGGCTTGGGTCGAGTTTTCGGTCCAGGATAGTGCCGGGAAGAGTGTTTATCACAGCGGCTTCATCAATGCTGACGGGACCTTGGATACGCGGGCGCATAGCTTCACGAATAGGCCGGTGAATGTAGACGGGGAGTTTGTCGATAATCACAAGGTTTGGACGATTCATTCCGTCGCCTATGACAACACGATTCAATCGGGCCGTTCCACGCTTGTCAGGTACGAATTCCGCGTACCGAAGGATGTTAACGGCGCACTTACTCTAACGGCGAAAGTCAATTACCGCCACTTACGCCAGAGTTACTTGAACAATGTGTTCGGGCCGGACCATCCGGCCTACCCGATCGTAGAAATCGCAGCGAGGACGCGGGTGTTGAACATCGGTGCTACGGGCACCATGGCAGCGCTTCCCACGGACAATCCCGATTGGATGCGTTGGAACAACCTTGGAATCGGGTATCTGGATCAGCTTCAGTATGCCGACGCGCTGGACGCGTTCAAACAGGCGCTGAAGCTTCGGCCCGACTATCCGGATGGATGGATCAACGTCGCTTTAGTCAATTTGGAATGGGAGAAATATGCGGAAGCGCGTGAACCGCTAGAGAAGGCGCTGCAACTGAGTCCGGGCAATGCGCGCGCGCTTTACTACATGGGATTGGTGGAGCGGCGTTCCGGCAATGGTGACGCCGAAGTGGCTGATTTCGAGCAAGTAGTGGCTCAATATCCGGACGCGCGTGACGCAAGGCGTGAGTTGGGAATCTCGTATTACCAGACGCATCGCTATGCGGAAGCGCGGACCCAGTTTGAAGCGTTGCAACGGATAGATCCGGACGATCTGGCCGCGCACTACAATCTTGCCGTGATCTATCGGCGGCTTGGCCTGAAGGATAAATCGGCGCAACAGGCGGCGTTGTTTGCCACTAAGCAAGTAGATCCCGGGGCGCCTACTTACTCGCTGGGCTTCCTGCGCCAGCATCCCGAGATTTCGATTGAAAGCGTTCCCATGCACGTCCACACGGATGAGCCGCAGACTTCTTTGAACGCGTCTGCCGCAAAGCATTAGAACTGGAGCTCGTAGTTTGTCAAAAGATCGACGCCATTTTATTCGTTCGCTTAGCCGTAGCGCGCTGGTGCTGCCTTTTGCAGATTTGCTCGCCCTGGCCATGCAGCAGGATCAACAGATCAAGCTACCCGGGCCGACTGAGCGAAGCTATGACGCAAAGCCGAGACCTGCACCAAAGGGACCCAAGTCGCCGATTGAGGGCACGCCGCTGGGCGTGAGCTTCGTGGATGTGGTGAAGCAATCCGGGCTGGCTGTAAAAACGACCTATGGCGGCGAAGGCAAGAACAAGTATCTGCTCGAAACCACGGGGTGCGGGCTTGCTTTCTACGATTACGATCAGGATGGCTGGCTGGATGTGTTTCTGGTTAACGGCTGGCGCCTGGAGGGTTTTGCAAAAGGGCAGGAGCCCCGTTGTCACTTATTCAAGAACAATCGCGATGGCACGTTTACCGATGTAACCAAAGGTTCAGGGCTAGAGCAAAGGACGGGTTGGGGACAGGCGTGCTGCGTTGGCGATTACGATAACGACGGCTACGATGACCTGTTTGTCACTTACTACGGGCAAAACGCGCTGTACCGCAATCACGGTGATGGGACATTCAGCGATGTAACTGAAAAGGCCGGGTTGCTGCAGCCGGGTCCCAAGACGCGCTGGAACACCGGTTGCACGTTTGTCGATTACGACAAAGATGGGCATCTGGATCTGTTTGTCGCGAATTACGTTGACTTCGATTTGAAAACCGCGCCGCCGCCGGAAGCGGGGCCGTGCACTTACAAGGGTTTGTTAGTCGCATGCGGGCCGCCGGGATTGCCGGGCGGGAAGAACATCCTGTATCACAACAATGGTGACGGAACATTCACGGATGTAAGCGAAAAGGCGGGGATCTGGAACACGGCGGGGACGTATGGTCTAAGCGTGGCGGCTTCGGATCTGGACAACGACGGTTGGCCGGACATCTATGTCGCAAACGATTCGAGCACCGCGACTCTGTATCAGAACCAGAAGGACGGCACGTTCAAGGACATCGCGATCGAATCGGGTGCGGCGCTGTCGCCCGAGGGCAAGCCGCAAGCGGGGATGGGAGTGTCGATTGGCGATTACAATCGCGACGGCAACCTGGATGTGGTGAAGACAAATTTCGCCGGCGATACCGATTCGCTGTACACCAACTTGGGCGATGCGAGTTTTGAAGACCGCACTTATCCGAGCGGTATCGGCGTGAACACACGCTTGTTAGGGTGGGGCGTCGGATTCTTTGACATGGATAACGACGGCTGGCTGGACATTCTAATGTCGAACGGCCATGTGTATCCGGAGGTGGACAAATCCAATGCCGACCTTAAATATGCGGAGCACAAGTATCTCTATCGCAACCTGCAGAACGGGCGCTTTGAAGAAGTGACCGAAAAGGGCGGTTCGGGGATTATGGAGAACGCGCCTGCACGAGGATGCGCGTTCGGAGATTACGACAACGATGGCGACATCGACATAGCCGTCAATTGTGTCAACGCGATTCCGCAGTTGTTGCGCTGTGATTCTACGCTGAACCGGAACTGGATCAAGATCAAGCTGGTTGGCAAGAAGTCGAACCGGACGGGAATCGGGACACGCGTGATCGTCACAGCGAAGACGAAGCCGGATGCTGCGAAACCGCTGGTGCAAATGGACGAATTGCGCAGCGGCGGGAGTTACTTCTCGCAGAACGATCTACGCATGCATTTCGGATTAGAGCAGGCAAAGATGGTGGACTCCGTGGAAGTGCGGTGGTTGAGCGGACAGGTGGATCAGTTGAAGGATCTGGAAGCGAACCATCTTTATGTCATAGAAGAGGGCGGGAAGATTTTGCGTAAGGAACAGTTTAAGGGCGCATGAGAATCCTTTTGCTTCTTTGCTTCGGCGTTTCGATGGCATGCGCAGAGGGCAACTGTCCCTGGATGAACGCGGCGACGGCCGCCGGGTTCTTGGGCAGTGAAGTGACGGCCACGTCTGTTTCGGGAAGTAAGACGAATTGGGGACAGTGCGATTTTACAGCTCTTTCGAAGAGCGCGACTCTGCGCATCGAGGTGAGCATTATGCAGTTGCCGAAGACTCAATTTGCCGGGTTCTTGGCGAAGTGCGGTTCGGACGCGAAGCCGGTGAGGGCGATTGGCAACGAAGCTGTTTTATGCACATCAGCACAACAACAAAGGATCGTCGGGCGTGTGCGCGATCAGGCGTTTGTGGTGACGATGACGCCGGGGGACACAGGGAAAGAGGAGTTAATTAAGAAAGCCGCGGAGATCGTGGCGGGAAATTTGTTCTAGCGCCCCTCTCTGGAGTGGTGGTGGAACCCCTGCTTTCGGGCTAAGCCGCAATGCGGCAATAGCACACTTGTTTAGTTCGGCAGGTCTTGTGGCGGATAGATGTGTAGCTGGCCGGGGCCTTCGGCGAAAATGCCGTTCACATCGTCCGCGAGGGCAGCGTGCGAGGTTGGCGCCAAGCGCCTAGAGGCGTTATTCATCGGAGCTTTGATCAATTCAGTATGCGGGGTTAAAGGATTGTGACCTGCATCTATTGGCCAGAGATCCTTTTTTATGGTTAAGATGTTTTGCTCGTTGCCGCCCCGGTTTGTCATTTGCGTCAACTGAGCCCCGCTCGCGTTCCATCCGTCGCAGTTGAAAGCGTATCCTCCTGAGCGCACGGCTAAGTTCAATGGCAACAGCGTCATTCCGGCAGACGGAATCAGCTGAATATCCAGTTCTTTCTCTCTTGTTGAAGCCGCCTTTTCCCGGTCCATCCTGTCCACCTCGCTTTTCGTCGCGATAATCTCTTTTTCCAATTCCGGCTTCCTAGCTTGGAGTTCACGCAGTTCTTTTTTTCTGTCTTCCAGCAAGCCTTTCATCGTGGCGGGGTCTTCATCAGCCTGAAACAATTCTTTGATTTTCCGAGTTGCTTCCGCGTTTGGGCCCGAGTTCAGCAACAAAACAATTTCCTCGAGACTATTGAGTTCACCCGGCAAATCTCGTTCCCGCTTTTCTAGAGCTTTCTTGTCGTTGTTCAGCTTTCTTAGTGTGGTTTGCGCGGGGATCAATCTCAGGTCCAGGTCTCTTTCGGCGCTTGAGCGCGAGTTCCTGACGCGCCCCTTTGAGTGGTCTGCGCAGATTTCCAGCCCGAAATTGATCTTGCGGTTCCGCGACAATTTGTTATTCGGCACCAACAGCGGTCCCGGTTTACGGGCGCAGCAGAATGTAAAGTCCTGTGGATCGAAAAATTCGCCTTTCTGCTGCTCGAACATATCCCCGGAAACGCCGCCTTGGCTGTCCGCGTACCAACGCACGAGTATCCTCAAGCGGTCCTCTGGTGGCTTGTCGCGTAGTTCTCTGGCCACAAGCGTCAACCCGCGATCCTTCACATCACGCGAAGCCGCCGCCTTCAGATTCGCCCAGTCGCCATCTTTCCAGCCCTTCCCCAGGCAAAACGCATTGACTGCTTGACCGGAGATTTCGGGCTCGGGGCTGTCAATCCATGTTTTCCCCTCCCCATCCCAAGTAAGCCCGAGCAACTCCCGCAACAGGCGCCCAAGAGTGTACTCGTTCTGTGTAGCACTGAATTTCTTATTGAACAACTCGCCATAAAACGGCTGCTCGCCACCCGGAACGATCAGTTCTCCCTGTTCCGGCATCTCTGCCGAATAAAACGTCTTTTGAATCAACTTTGTGTATTTTGGCGCAAGCCCCTTGGACTGAAAACCGCCGCGAATGACGGGGGCGAAATTATACAACTCGAAACGGTCCCCATCCACCTGAGAGGTGCTATTCACTGTTCCAAACGCGAACATCCAATGCCTCCACTTAGCCTCCTTGGCCAAAGTCTGCAGCGCCTCTATCAACTCGCTCAGAGCTTGTATCGAATACGCGCCATTGCGACCTAAGAAAAAGCACTCCGGAACGACGAAGACCTTCAGCTCGTGCGGGTCGTCGCTTACGTTGCCGTAAGCAGTGTTGGCGACACTCTGCAGCAACGCCACGCGTTTTGCGATGTCGCTTGTTTCCGGCGTTAGCCCGTTGTACTCTGAATTCCACTCCCCTCCCGTATAGATTTGTTTGGCTATCGTCAGCAAACAGTGACCCACAAACACAACTTTGGTGTAAAGCGGCTCCACCTGTATAACCACGGTCTTGTCGTCACCCGGATTTAGCTCGACTTGTGCTTGAGTGCGAGTAAGGTCTTCCCCTGGGTCGCAATCGTCCCGAGGATCGTTCTCCGCGGGATTCACGAAGTCGAACTTGTTCTGCGTGATGTCCTTAAAGATAGCCGTCAGGACATGCGTGCCGGCCTCGACGGTCTTGAAATCCGCTATTCCCTTGCTCGAATCCAGTGACGGTCCCATGCTGCTTGTCACGTGAATCGGCAGATCTTGGAAAAGTTTCTCCTCCTCTCCCTTCAGGGGATCGGGCTTCAATACGAATTTAACTTTGAGCTTCGGTTTCTCCTCGAGCTTGAAAATGACAATCTCCCCGCCTCGGGATGGCGTCGCGTTTTGCCGATCGCTGCCCACAATGACGTAGTCGCTAGCCTGCGGAAAAGCGATGGTCACTTCGTGCGACAAAATGGGCAGCTCAGGCGAGCCCCAAAGTCCGCCGCTGTACGACGTCATGCCCGTCAGCGAACCGTTCGAAGAGACAACGGAGACACTCATGGAGGGTAATTTGGCGGTGGTTTTCTCACGGGCCCATTTGATCACCACGAGAAGCGTCCCCTTGGCCTTCGGGCATGAAACGGTGGCACTATTCAGCTTGCCGCCCGACGGCTTCTGCTTACGTTGGTTCCGATTCTGCTTTGATTTGGGGGCTTTGTGCCGGCCCATCAGTTTCCGCCCTCCGAGAGCCCATCGAGCAACAACTCAATTTTTGCGTTGCCGCGAAGGTCCAGGTTCTTCAGTATTCTGGAAGCCCACTCAAATCCTCGTTTTGTTTCAAAGCCTACTCCCACTTCCGCTTGGATTTCCACCAGCGAAAAGATGTCGGCCTCATCGTCGATGCCATACCCGAGAGCGCAATCGATTGCCTGTGAGACGAAGGCCCGGGTGGTGGCTTCGTCGTAAGTACCCAAGATATTGGTGAGTTCTTGCGGAAATTGCTCGACCAGATGCGCTGTCAGATTCGCCTCAAAACGGCTGCGGCGCGCCACCACAAAGGCCCGCATCTGCTCATCGCGAATGGTCAGCATTGCAGCTAATATTATCAGCAGTGACACCACCGCTAAAAAGCTACTTTTTCGCTAGCAAGTAGTGAACCGCCGGCGGGACTACCAGGGACAAAAACATGGACGCGATAATCCCGCCAATCACCGCAATGGCGAGCGGCTGCAGCATCTGCGAACCAGCTCCAATCGCAAGCGAAAGAGGAATCATGCCTGCCATAGTGGCGAGCGCGGTCATCATGATCGGACGCAAACGGCGCTCGCCGGCTGCGATCATTGCGTCCCGGGCTGAAAAACCTTCCGCGCGGAAGTGGCGGATTCGCGATCAGGCCTTTGTGGTGACGTTGACGGCGGAAGATACAGGAAAAGAAGACGCAATCAGGAAGGCCGCGGAGATGGTATCGGGAAATTTGTTTTAACTTTATTGACTCGGCTTCGGCGTTCCCTGCTCTAGCTTCTTTCGCTTCTCGTCCGCTTCTGACTGCCGCAGTGCCGCCGCTTTCGCGAACGCCTGCTTCGAACCTTCGACATCGCCTTTGCGCTTGAGAAGCAGGCCAAGTGTGTTGAAAGCCCCTGCATCGGTTGCGTCGAGCTCCACCGAGCGCTGCAGGGCTTGTATAGCGCCATCCACATCGCCTTTGTCCTTGAGCACGGTGCCGAGTTCGAACCACGCATCTGAATAGGTGGGCCTTTGCTGGACGGCCGCGCGGAGTTCAGAGATGGCTTCGTTAGTTTCGCCTAAATCGACGCAGGTTGTGGCAAGGACATAATGCGCTTCCACCAAAGAAGGCGCATATTTGACCGCTTTTTCCAGTTCACTGCGAGCATGCTGCAGGTCGTCGCTTTGCTTGTAGGCGACACCAAGGTTATAGTGCGCATCACCCGCATCGGGATGGTTCTTGACCACTTCGGTGAGGTAACGAATCGCCTCTTTGTAATCGCCTGACCCGATGTATGCGTACCCGACGTTTACCTGAACGCGCACGTTGCCGGGCTCGCGCTCGAGGATCTTCTTGAACTGAACGAGGCCGGCCGCCGGATTGCCGCACTTGATCAACATGGAGGCGTAGCTATTGCGAACGGCCGTGTTTGCTGGGTCGAGAGTGACCGCACGAGCATAGGCATCGCGCGCTTCTTTGAATTGCCCCCGCTGCTGCAGAGCCTGTCCGAGAGCACCCCAAACGGCACCCTTACCAGGCATGGATTTCGCCGCGGCGCGCAACTGAACAACGGCATCCGCATAGCGGCCCACTTCGTTGTCGGCCGTACCGAGGCGAAAACGGAACTCGGCATTGCCGGGCTGCAACGCTACCGCTTTCTCAAGATCAGCAATGCCCGATGCCTGCTGAAGGATGAGGCGCGCCACTCCGAGATGGAACCAGGCGTCGGCAAGCTTCGGGTTCAATGCCGTGGCGCGCTCAAAATATGGGACGGCTTCAGAGGCGCGGTTCGTGGCGGCGAGAAGAAAGCCTATCTGGTCCTGATAAGCGGCGGATTGAGGAACAAGTTCGGCAAGTTTCTGGTAGTCGGCCATAGCGCCCGCGACATCACGAGCAGCGAGGTGACTTTTAGCCGAGGCTTCGAGTTGTTGCACGGCCGGGTTTGACTGCGACCATGACAATGCCCCATATAACCCAGCCCCGCCTAACGCGACTATGATGAACAGAGAGCGCCGCATTCGGGTTCTATTATCCGATAGAGTGCGGCACCACCTCGGCCTGCGGAGGAACCATGTTCTGGATTCAAGAAGAAGAATTCGCGTGGAAGCTATACGTCAGCCCCAGCAAGGAGCAAAACTATGATGCGGCCGGATCCGTAGAGTTCGAGAACGACACGCAGATGTGGCTTGGTCTCGATTACACCAGGCCGGACGATTCGAAAGCGGGCTGTGCGACCTTCGGCCCTTTTCTGACCGAAGACGAGGCGGAAGACGCGGTGGAAAAATCTGTCGATCTGTCGACACCGGCGGCAGCACAACGCCGTGCTGCTTCGACAAGTTGAATCAGGGCGGCGGCGTCGCTAATGGTTCCCGCGGTCTTTTCGGTTGCGCCGGTGTCGAGCTTGAAAGTGATGTTCGCTCGACGGCTTCCAAAGTAAACAGTTGTTAAGAATGTACCCAACAGGGCGAAAGGAGTGGCAACGACGCCGCCTTCCCGAGACGCGAGTGCAGCCGCCGCAATGATGAGAAGTCCGGCTGCCATTGCCAGTAGTCCGGTGTATGGCGTTTTCACAACGTCCACGCCTGCCAGACGAACAAGGGGAATGATTGTGTGATTCTGACGATCGGCATTGCGGATAATCAGGAAATGTTGAGTAACCACAGCCAGCGGATTCGGCTGCAATACTTCCTCGTCGGAAATGGCAGCAGCGACTGTGCCAGTGAGTGTTGGTATTGCTAAAGCTGACATCTTGTATTACCTATTCGCTATTCATCAGATGTTTGGCGGCATGCGTAGGATTCCTGGGAGAAATCCCCTTGCACTCTGGTAGCAATTCATGTGCCATTGGGAATATCCAGCAGAGAGTATTTCCCATGGGTAAATATCAATGACCCCTCCGAACGCTCAACCTGTCTCCTTTAGCCGCGTTCGCGTGCGCTATAGCGGCGCGAGTGGCGCCGTGGAACGCGCCTTCGAAGCTCCATTCCGAATTGGACGGGACGCCGCCTGCGAGGTCCGCATCGAGAACGGATATGTTAGCCGCTTTCACGCGGAGGTTACTTACGAAGACGGGCAGTGGTTGGCAAGAGACCTGAATAGCAGCAACGGTGTTTACGTAAACGGGGAACGCATGCCCACCGTGGCGTTAGGAAAAGAGACCACGATGCGGCTTGGGGCCGAAGGTCCGGAGCTATTCATGGCCGTGGAAGTGGTTACGGCTCCCGATGCAAAACCCGGCGAGCACACGATTGTCGCGAATTACATCTCGCGCTATTTCGACGAACGCCCGCGGGAAGAGCCGGTGGGCGAGCACACCATGTTTGTTCGGCGTGCTTTCCAGCAGGTGCAGAAGAAACAGCGGCGCAAGTACGGAAAGATTGTGGCGGCTCTGGCGGTGTTGCTGGTCGTGGCCGCCGCCTTCGGCATCTACGAGCACATGCAGAATCGCAAGCAGAAGATGCTGGCCGAAAATCTCTTCTATTCGATGAAGTCGCTGGATGTCGACATCGCCAATGTGGAGCGGATTGTCCTTCAGAGCCCGAACGGGCAGGGCGCGGGCGAGATCAAGAAGTATCAGAACCGGCGCAAGGAGATGGAGAAAGACTACGATCGCTTTCTTGCCAGCTTGAAAGTCTACGATCCCAAGATGACGGCGCAGGAGCGGCTGATCATGCGCGTGGCGCGCATTTTTGGCGAGTGCGAACTGGCGATGCCGCCTGAATTTGTTACCGAGATCAACAATTACATCAAGAAGTGGCAATCGTCCGGGCGGCTCGCGAAGGCGATTCGAACGGCCAAGGCGAACGGCTACACGGGCGTTATTTCGCAAGAAATGTTGAGCCAGGATCTGCCGCCTCAGTTCTTCTATCTGGCGCTGCAGGAGAGCGATTTCGATCCGTACATCAGCGGACCCATGACGTACAAAGGAATCGCGAAGGGCATGTGGCAGTTCATTCCGGAGACGGCGCTGAAGTATGGTTTGCATCTGGGACCGCTGGTTGATTTGCGCCGGCCCGATCCGGGGGACGACCGGCATCACTGGGACCGCGAGACTAAGGCCGCGGCGGCCTATTTGAAAATGTTGTATAGCACAGATGCGCAGGCGTCGGGGCTGCTGGTGATGGCTTGTTACAACTGGGGCGAGAAGTCAGTACTGCCGTTGGTGCAGAGCATGCCGGAGAATCCACGCGAGCGAAATTTCTGGAAATTGTTGACTAAGTATAAGGACAAGATTCCGCAGGAGACTTATGATTACGTGTTCTATATTTCGTCAGCGGCGGTGATTGGAGAAGATCCGCACCTCTTCGGCTTTGACTTTGATAATCCGCTGGGGAATTTGGAGACTAAGTAGTCAGCTTGCGCGTTTCAAAGCATCCTCGACGGCCGCTGGGTTGCGGTCAATGACCAGTAGGTAAGCGCGTATAGCAGCGTCGGGCTCGGCTGTGCCGTCCTCCCACTGCCGGAGCGCGACCAAATTGAAGCGGTATTTGGATGCGAAGTCCGCCTGCGAGAGCCCCAGCTTTTCACGTATTGAAGAGACGTCTATGGTGTCGCCGACGTGGATCGTCCTGCTCTTCAATTTCAGCTCGCCACGGGCATGAGCAATCCCTTCCTGCAGACCCCGAACAATACTGTCGCCCAGCTCAGTGGTTTTACGAATGGAGGGTTTCCTTGAAGACCTGGACGAAACGCTTGATGTTCCTTTTGTCTTCACTGCTTAAGTCCTCCTTCTCGTTCTTAGCATAGGCGGTAATCAACAGGATCACCTCAGCGCTGACGGCGAAAAAATAGATTATCCGCAGGCCACCGCGCTTTCCCGTTCGAAGCCGATGCCAACGCGCCTTGCGGACCCCCTCCGTTCCGGGAACCACAGGGTGCGCCAAAGGACTTGTTGCAAGCGAGTACTCGAGCTCGGCCACTTCCTCGTCGGTCAGGAACTGGCCGATCTTCGATTCGAATTCTCTAGTGCTGATAACGGTCGCAGCCCGTAGCACGCAATAATTGGGTACCTTGCTGGAGCAACTATTCTCCGGCTTTCCTGTGCTGGCGGCGATGGGTGCTAGGCTGCTACGCCGCTGGTTCAAAGAAGCGGATGACGAAAAGCGTCACGGCCGCGACGAATGCAGCCGCTGGGATGGTTAGCACCCAGGCGACGACGATATCGGAAGCGACGTTCCAGCGAACTGCACGCACACGCTGAATGGAGCCGACGCCTGCAATGGCCCCCGCAACGACATGCGTGGTGGAGACGGGCAGGCCAAGATGCGTCGCAAGGAAGATGGAAATGGCGGCGCCGGTTTCCGCACAGAAGCCACTGCGCGGTTTCAGGCGCGTCAACCGCATACCCATGGTGTGGACCACGCGCCAGCCGCCGCTGAGTGTTCCCAAACCCATGGTGGCCGCACACGCGAGGATGACCCAGTCCGGTACTCGAAACGCCTTCTCATAACCGGCAGCAACCAGTACGGCTGTGATGATTCCCATTGTCTTTTGCGCATCGTTAGTGCCGTGCGCGCAGCTCAACAGGCATGAAGAAACAATCTGCAGGTGCCGGAACCAGCGGTCCAGCCGAGCAGGCGAGAAGCGATGAAAAAACCAATAGACCGCGAGCATCAAACTGTATCCAAGCATCAGGCCAATGATGGGCGCGAGGACGATGAACAGTAGGGTGCTCGGCCACTTGCCGACAACCAGGCCGTGTATGCCCGCTTTGGCCAGCGCGGCGCCCGCGTATCCGCCGATCAGCGCGTGCGACGAACTGATGGGCAGCTTCATGTACCAGGTGAGTAAGTTCCAAACGATAGCACCGATCAGGCCGGCCATGATCACGTAGGGAGTGACAATATGCGTATTCACGAATCCGCTGCCGATGGTGGAGGCGACCTTCGTTCCCAGGAAATACGCCGCCAGGAAGTTGAAGACACGCAGCTAGCGCAACGGCCTGGAACGGCGTCAATACGCGCGTGGCGACGACGGTAGCCACTGAGTTCGCCGCATCGTGGAAGCCGTTGACGAAATCAAACGCAAGCGCGATCAGTACGATAACTGCGACGAGACCAAGGGCTGCTGACACAGGTCTAAATTAACCGCACAACGGACACCAACCGCCCTGTGCGCTCATAAGTTTTTGACAGCTATGTTCTGGATAACGTCGGCCACGTCTTCGCAGCGATCCGTTGTCTGCTCGAGCGCTTCGTACAGATCTTTGAGCTTGATGATTGTGATGGCGTCGGCGGGGGAACTGAAAAGCTCGATGAGCATGCCTCGCTCAATGGCATCCGCTTCGTCTTCCAAACGATTGACTTCAATGCACGGCTCCATCACCTCGCCTTTGTCGTGAAGGCCACGGAGTGCGCGATCGATGGCTTGACAGCAGCTTGCGATCATTTCGCCCAATTCAATTGCGGGCTTGGGAATGGGATCGATGCGGTACGCCACAATGCGGAAGGCAGCGTCCTCCATGCTGTCGAGAACATCGTCCAGCGATGTAGCGAGCGACTGGATGTCTTCAGGATCGAAAGGCGTGATAAAGGTTGCGCGGAGGCGGGCGAAAATCTGGTGCGTGATGTTGTCGCCCGCCCGTTCCAAAGCCTCAATGCGCTTGGCCGCTTGCGCTATACCCTGAGAGCCGTCTTTCAGCCCGGCAACTAGCAGACCGGAGGCTTGACAGAGGACATTCGCCTGCTGGTGGAAGTACTCGAAAAACCGTTCGTCTTTTGGGAGCAGATTCACTGTACGCCAGACCGCGCCAGAGTTGCGCCCGGTCAACACAAGAGATTCTACACGCTGCTCATGTGTTTCGAGGACTTTACAAGTCCCAACGGTTATGCAGTTCCATAGCGCGCTGGCGGATCTGCTGCATGCCAGGCGCGTCTTTGCGCTTCCGTTCGATATTCGTCAGCTGGAACTTGAGTCGTGCGTTGTTTCGGAACTTGTCATGGTGACGATCCAGGAAATCGTAGTAAAGGGTTGTGAACGGGCAGGCGCTTTCACCCGCAGCCGACTTAGGATTGTAGCGGC
This sequence comes from Terriglobia bacterium, assembly GCA_963758445.1. Classification (GTDB taxonomy): domain Bacteria; phylum Acidobacteriota; class Terriglobia; order Bryobacterales; family Bryobacteraceae; genus Bog-105. Next base: position 389,196 of record CAVWVR010000010.1, on the reverse strand, counting down.
AGCCTTGGCAATAATCGCTCATCTTGTTGATGTAGTTGCCTGAGGCGCAGTAGGGCTTCGTGGCGACAATACCGCCATCGCCGTACTGGCTCATCCCAAGCGTATTGGGGAGCGATACCCAGTCGATGGCGTCGACATACAGGGCCATGTGCCATTCGTGGAAGCGCCGCGGGTGTACGCCGTAAAGCTGCGCGAACAGCCCCATCACCATCAGGCGCTGGATGTGATGCGCGTAGCCGTTTGCCAGGATGCCTTGCATGGTGTTGCGGACACAGTTCATGTCTGTGTCGCCGTCCCAGAAGAAGCGCGGCACGGGGAGCTGATGGTCTAGAAAATTGTTCTCGATGTAGCCAGGCATCTTCAGCCAATAGACACCGCGCATGAACTCTCGCCAGCCGAGGATCTGACGCACAAAACCCTCGACGGAGTTGATGGGCGCGTGACCGTCTTCGTAAGCTTTAACGGCGGCGTTGACGCAAGTGCGAGGATCCAGCAGTTTGACATTTAGCAGCGCGGACAATCGCGAATGATAGACGAATGGTTGTCCGACTGCCATGGCATCTTCGTATGGCCCGAACGATGCCAGTCTGTTGTGGACAAAGTGACTCAGCATTTTGGCTGCGTCAACCGCGGTAACCGGCAAAGTGAAATTTTCGAGCGAGCCTGGATGATCCGCGAAGCGCTGAGCCACGAGATCAATCACCTGCCGGCTGATTGCGTCGGGCTGAAATTCCTTTGGGGTCAGAACCGCGAGCGTGCCCGCAGACTTTAACGGCTCGCGGTTATCTGCGTCATAGTTCCATTGGCCACCGGCAGGTTGATTGGGGCCATCCATCAGAATGCCGTGCTTCTTCCGCATGTGCCGATAGAAGTTCTCAAGAAGCAGACTCTTGCCTTCGGCGTATTCGGCGAACTCCTGGGTGCTGCAATAGAAATGGCCGTCAACGACTATTTCAAGAGGAATGCCTAGTTGTTCGGCACAGTTTTCCAGCGCCATCTTCACACGGTAATCGCCCGGTTCCGCAACGATCAAACGCTGAGGACGCAGAGCTCTGAGCATTGCGTTTAATTACCGAGCAGAAGTCCGCGCCGATGTCTTGTGATCGATCTGCGGATATTTCGTGGTAGTGGACCACATAGCCGTCTGTTCGCAATTGGTCCCGGAAGTGGCGCATTGCGGAAAGGAAGAACGCAATGCGCAGCTTGTGGCACCGGACGTGGGTCAGTTCTTCTTCCACTTCCGCCATCCACACGGCATCCTGTTCCCGGTCGAAGTGGTCGAAGGCGGCAGAGGTAGTGCTTAATTGATCACCAAGAACGAGGACAAGATTGCGCATGACGCGGACCGCACCCTACCGTTTGTACGTGGGAGCGCGGTCAAGCAGTTCTGAAATGCGTTCGGTGCGGTAGTCGAAGATCGCCTCTACGTTGCGGCGCACTGTCAAGGCATGAGCGAGTATTCCGATTGGGCCAAACGGAAGCGCATAGTCGACGTGATCTGAAACTAGCGTGTCTTCACCCTGCGCAATGAAGCGATGCGTGTGCCGCCACAATGCGTAAGGACCGCTCTTTTGCACATCCACAAACGAGAAAGGCGGAGTCCACACCTGAATATCTGTCTTCCAGCGCATGGGGATGCCGTGCCACTTCAGGCGATAAATAATTTCGGAGCCGGCCTGCAGGTGTTCAGGCGTGCTAATGATTTCGAACTTTAGCCAGGAAGGAGTAATCGCCTCCAGATTGTGCGGATCCGCGAAGAAGCTGAACGTCTCGTCTAGTGGACGATGTATAAGCTGCTCGCGAACAAGTGTGTAGATCTTCATCCTTTGGAGCGGGCCGGACTCCTCTTTTTCGCCACTCTCTTCTTATCGGATGTAGCTTTCTTCTTTGTAGCTTTCTTCTTTGTAGCCTTCTTTGTCCCGGGCGCGCTCAAATGTTGCGAGGCAGAACGACGGGTGTGTGGATGCTCAGCTTCCCATTTGTCTAGCTGACTGCGCCGCTTGGCGCGGAACTTCTTTTCGGATGAAGTAGTCTTTGATTCAGCTTTCGGCCGGCAACTACCTTGACTGTGCTGCGGCTTCCCAGGGACGGGCTCATAACCGGGCCAGCATCGATTTTCTTTTTTCGCGGGCATAGGACCTCACTTATCAGATCCATAGCTCCCGCGTCTCATTTCCGCCAGTTCGGCGCCGCGTTTAACAGGCTTCAAATTCAGGCAGATAGATTCAAGACGCTTGAAACGACAATCAAGGCCCCCTTGTTACGATTGAGGTTAATCCCCTCCGGATGCCCCTGCGTTTTCACAACACTCTCACGCAAGAGCTGGAAGTTTTCCGCCCATTGCAAGACAACACGGTGCGCATGTACACCTGCGGACCGACGGTCTACAACTATGTTCACATCGGTAACTTCCGCACGTTCACGTTTCAAGACCTCTTAAGGCGCTGGCTGCGCTATCGCGGCTATCAATTGAACCATGTGATGAACGTGACCGACGTTGACGACAAGATCATCGCCAATGCGGCGCGAGCGAACAAGTCGATGCAGGACTATACGGCGGTTTTCACGAAAGCGTTCTTCGAGGACGCCGCGGCACTGCGTTTGCAGAAGCCGGAGCACGTTGCGCCCGCGACCGAGCACATCGCGGAAATGGTGGCAGCCATCGAAAAGCTCGCCGAACAGGGCTACACGTATCAGAGCGAAGGGTCCACTTACTTCCGCATCTCCAGCTTTCCGGATTACGGCAAGCTGTCGCACAACGATTTCAGCGGTATCCGCACAGGCGCGCGCGTGGACATGGACGAATACGACAAGGCGGACGCGCGGGATTTTGTGCTCTGGAAGGCGCGCAAAGAGAACGAACCGGCATGGGAAACTCCGTTCGGCGCGGGCCGTCCGGGGTGGCACATCGAATGTTCCGCCATGGCGATGGGCTATCTGGGCGAGACGCTCGACATTCATGCGGGCGGCGTGGATCTGATTTTTCCCCATCACGAAAACGAAATTGCGCAATCGGAATCCATCAGCCACAAGCCGTTTGCGCGCTTCTGGCTGCATTCCGAACACTTGCAGATTGAGTCGCAGAAAATGTCGAAATCGCTCGGCAATTTCTATACGCTGCGCGATCTGTTGCAGATGGGTTATCAGCCGGAGGCCATTCGATATCTGCTGGCCTCGGTGCCCTATCGCAAGAAACTGAACTTCACGTTCGAAGGACTGAAGGCCGCTACAAAATCGATCGAGCGCCTGCGCGATTTCGAGCTGCGGGTCACCACCACGCGCTTCCCGCCGGGCTCAAATCCTGAGATAGCCGGCCGCTCGCAAGCCGCCATTGAGCAGTTCGAAGCAGGCATGGACGAGGATCTGAACACGGCCGAGGCGCTGGCCGCGATCTATGAGTACGTGCGCGCGATGAATACCGCCATCGACGAAAGCCAGTTTCGCGACGACAACCGCTGGGATGCCGCACGCGTCTTAGAAGTGTTCGATTGTGTTTTCGATTGTTTGAAGCCGAGCGAACCGGCGCTCGATAGCAACACGGCTTCGAATAATGGTCAGCTTGCAGAAGCGGACATTGAGCGCCTGATTGAGCAGCGGACGTCGGCCAAGAAGGCAAGAGATTTTCAGAAGGCCGATCAAATACGAGGCGAACTACTGGAGCGGGGCGTGGTGCTGGAAGATACGAAAGATGGAGTGCGTTGGAAAAGGAAATGAACTTCGAATCGAAAGTAGTGCATGCGGGCGACCGGAAGCGGGGCAAAGGAGCCATGATTCCGTCAACCACTCCCATTCAGTTGGCGTCGACTTACTTCTATGACTCGGCGGAGACGCTGGATCACGTTCTGGGGCAGCCAGAAGAAGGATTCAGCTACGCACGCTATTCGAACCCGACGAACGAAGCGCTGGAAGAGCTGACGACGGCGCTAGAGAATGGGCGTGGATCACTGGCTACTTCTTCGGGCATGGCGGCAGTTCAGATAGCGTTGCAGACGGCAATGATCGACCGCGCACACAGCATCGTCGCCGCGCATGCAATTTATGGCGCGACCGTCGGCCTACTGGATCAGATTATAGGTCCGTTTGACGTAAAGGTGAAGTACACGGACATTTGCAATTTGGATGGCTTCGCAAAATGCGTTGAACAGAACAAGCCCGGCTGCGTGTTTCTGGAGAGCATCTCGAATCCCTTGCTGCGCGTCGGCGATATGACGCGCATTATCGAGATCTCCAGGCGAGCCGGTGCGGCCGTGGTGGTGGACAACACGTTTGCCACGCCCATGCTGATGCGGCCTCTGGAACTGGGAGCGAATCTGGTGGTTCACAGCGCCACTAAGTATCTGGCCGGACATGGCGATGTGCTGGGTGGAATCGTTGTCGCTGACGACGAACATTACGACACGTTGAAGAGGCTGGCGCGCATTGCCGGTCCGCAGCTCGGTCCGTTTGAAAGTTACTTGACTATGCGCGGCATCAAGACGCTCGCGTTGCGTTTTGAACGGCAGTGTCAGAACGCAAAAGCGCTGGCGGAATGGCTTGTCTCTCATCCCGCCGTGGACCGCGTTTACTATTGCTCAGACCCGAATCATCCTGACGCGGACAACATCCGCCGCCTGTTCAGCCCTAATATGTTCGGCGCCATCCTGAGCTTCGAAATCAAGGGCGCAAGTAAAGATCTGGTGCTGCAGTTCATGAACGAATTGCGAATGATCGTTCCGGGAACCTCGCTCGGCGATGTGCATACGCTGCTTCTCTATCCATGGATTGCGTCGCATCGGAACGTCTCGCCTAAGATGCGCGAACGCATGGGCATTCGCGAGAATTTAGTGCGCATTGCCGCCGGCATCGAAAATGTGGAAGATATCAAAGATGATTTAGACCAGGCACTGAAGGCCGTTCACGCGGCAGTGCGGGAGCAGTCCGCAGTCGGCCAGGCCGTGTAGTTCGGATCCGGTTTGTGTTTGCACATCAGCGTAGAAGTATTCGCTTATTATTTGCGATTGCAGACGCAGTCCTAACTATTCTTGCCTTCGAATTAGCCTATTGGACGCGCGCGCGGCTCAGCCTGGAATATGTTTTCTTTCTGCATCCGAAGACGCACCTTTTGCTCCTGTGCTTCTGCGTTTTGGTGTGGGTCTTCACCGGATCGCTGCAGCGCGTGTATGAGTATCTGGATTCCGCCAAGGCACGGCGCATTCTGGAGAACACCTTCCGGCAGTCGGTGGTAGGCATCATCGCGGTTATTCTCTTCCAGTACCTGCTGCGGCTCGATCCGCCTCTCAGCCGCACTTTCCTGGCGGTGCTGTTCATCTACAACACGTTCTTGCTGGCGCTGTTCCGCTGGGCAGCGCCTGGCCTGATTGGCGCGCTGCACCGTGGCTTCGGAAGCCCGTACCACCTGGTAATCGTGGGCGAAAGCGAAAAGGCTCATACGCTGGCCAAACATCTCATCCAGGGCTCGCCGTTCCGCATCCAGATCACCGCGATGCTTGCGGAACAAGATTGCGCGGCTGAGTTGCCGAAGCTGTTGGACAAGAAAGTCGTAGATGAGGTCATTTTCAATGTGGACAGCAGCAGGCTTCGAGAACTTGAAGAGGTGTTTCTGCTGTGCGATGAAGAGGGCGTGCGAACCCGTGTCGCGGTGGATTTCTTTCCGCATGTAAATAGCGAAGTGACGCTCGATCACGTAGGCGACGCGCCACTGCTGACGTTTTCGGCCGCGCCTATGGACGACTTACGGCTGTACCTGAAGCGCGTCTTCGATTTTGTTGCCGCTGCCGTAGCTTTGGTAGTGCTCGCGCCTGTGTTCTTGCTGATAGCCGTGCTGATCAAGCTGACATCCCGCGGCGGCGTGATTTACAAGCAATTACGCTGCGGGCTGAACGGCAGGAAGTTCATGTTCTACAAATTCCGCTCCATGGTGGAAGATGCGGAGCGCATGAAGGCCGAATTGGAGCACCTGAGCGAGCGCGACATCGCGTTCAAGCTCTCCGATGACCCGCGAGTGACCAATGTAGGACGCTGGCTGCGCAAGTTTTCGCTCGACGAACTGCCGCAGCTCTATAACGTGTTGCGCGGCGACATGTCGATTGTGGGCCCACGCCCGCCGCTTCCCGAAGAAGTGGATCGCTATGAGCGCTGGCAGCGTCGCCGGCTACGAATGCGGCCAGGTCTGACGTGCCTGTGGGCGGTGAGCGGCCGAGACAACATCGACTTCAATTCGTGGATGCGGCTGGACATTTCATATATTGAAAACTGGTCGCTGAAGCTGGATTGGTCGATAATTTTGAGGACCATCCCGCACGTATTAGCAGGTAAGGGCGCCCACTAGTTGACAACAAATTCCTACACAGCTCTCCACGTTGCGAGCTAAACAAATGCATCTGATACCGACGAATCAAGAAGTTATAACCATGCTGCGCCAGACAGGCGCGCTGCGCGACGGACATTTCGTGTACCCGAACGGAATGCATGCCGATGAATTTTTGCAAGTGGCGCTTGCGTTCCGCTACTACAAGTGGGCGAAGATTCTGAGCGTCGGTTTAAGCCGCCGGCTGCGCGCGGACACGGAGATCCGGGCGATGATCAAAGAGCTTTCGATCGTCTCCCCGACTACCGGCGGCTTGCCGATTGCTTACGGTGTGTGTGAAGCTCTAAGCGCGCATCAGGTTTACTGGGCGGAGAGCGAAAACGACGATCCCGAGACGATGAAGTTCAAGCAATTCATCGAACCCGAAGAGGGGGAGAAGGTGCTGCTGGTTGACGATATTTTGCGCTCCGGCCGAAGATTGACGACGTTGCGGTCCATGGTCGAACGCAAGGGTGCGAAGGTGGTGGGACTCGCCGTGGCTGTCTATCAGCCCAATCCGACTATCGCGAACTTCGGCGATTTGCCGATTTTCCATCTCGCCCAGATGGACGCTACCTACTATAAGGACGCCGAATCTTGCGAGCTTTGCAAAAAAGGCGTACCTATCGAGAAAATCTGGGTCTGACTCCTACGAGAAATTAATCGCACGCCCACGACGTTCTTCTCAGGAAGGACCTGAAGCATGCGCGCACTTCGCTGTTTGGCGTTCTTATTTTTGGCAGCGGCGCTCTGGGCGGGCAACGTCTCAGGAGGTCACGCCGAGTACCTGGGCGGGACTAGACCGGATATCCCCACCAGCAGCTCCGGCGAGATTCGCACCACCGACCGGGTCTTCTTCGTCTTTGCGTCAAAGCATGTCGAGGTGAAAGTGCCGTATGAGCGCATCAATCTGCTCGAATATGGGCAGAAAGTCAGTCGGCGCTACGTGGAGGCGGTGATCATCTCGCCGTTGCTGATGCTCTCAAAGAAGCGTCAGCACTTCCTGACCATCGGCTTCCAAGATGATGATGGCCAGCAGCAGGCGATGGTGTTCCGGGTGGCTAAGAATGACATCCGGCTCGCGCTGGTCTCGCTCGAAGCGCGTACGGGCCAGAAAGTTCAGTTTCAGGACGAAGACGCCAGAATCGCGGGCAAGGGATGAACCCTGCTTTTCTCGCGTTGGTTACGGCGCTCACGTCGTTTGCGGCGCAAGAGGCAGGCCCACCGGCAAAAGCGCCCGTCCCGCCTTCAGGCACTTCTCTGCTGGAGGTGAAGCGGATCTACGTTGCGCAGCTCACCGGCGGCGTCCAAGCTGACGCTCTACGGGAACTCATCATCGCCAGTCTCGACGGGACGAAGCTCTTCGTGTTAACGGAAAACCCCGATCGCGCCGACGCGACTCTCAAGGGCGCAGCCGACGACCAGCCGTTTACAGACACCTTCGATTCCGATGAAAGCATCAGTGGCCGCGAGAGTGGCGGCAAATCTGGCTCGTCTTACTCAAGAACCGGCGGGCTAAACGGGGGACTGAGCGCCGGCGAGAACGAATCGCATCACATCAAAGAACGCAAGCACGAAGCCTACGCCGCAGTACGGCTCTGCAATCGCGATGGCGACGTTGTGTGGTCGACCACTCAGGAAAGTGATGGGGCTAAATTTCGCGGTGCCAGCGCGGATGTTGCCGCTAAGATCGCGAGGCAGTTGTCGCTCGATATGGATAAAGCACGCCGGGGCGCGACCGCTCCCGTTAAGCCTGTAAGTGCCGGAGAAACGCGGTGAGTGCCGCCCCGGCCGTCGCCGTCATCCACGAAGTTGAGCCTGCGGTTACACGGGCCGCATTGGTTCGTCCAGTAAGCAGCAAAGCCGTGCCCCAGAGTTGGGCGGCCGTATTTTGGGCTACGGCGATTATCATGGGCGGTATTGTGGCCTGCTTTCTGGTAATGAACTGGATGTGCTGTTCAGGCTAAGTGCGCGCTGAGCCAACCTTGTTTGTGGCTGCAATGTGGGGCCGGTTGTTAACCGGCGGCGGGTTGCCAACCCGCGCATTTGCCCTGATGGCTAATAGGAACTAGCTGCCCGAATGCACCAGAACAGCCTTCAACTGCCGGAATGCAGTCTCGTTGAAGCTGTCCTTGAGCCGCTCCGGCGCCATGCCCTTCACGTTGGCGGCCGTTTCCCGGTGTGTCGCCTTGTTCAACAGCGCCTGCGCCTCGTTGTCCTCCGGGTTCTGCGCCAGCAATAGCTTCAGTTTGTTCGCCGCTTCGTCAAACTGATTGTTCTTGATCAGCGCCAGGCTTAAATTGAACAAATACGTCGGATCGTTCTGATCTCCCTCCAGCGCGCGCCGGAAGTCGTCTACAGCCGCCGCCTGGTTCAGCTCATTTTCAGCGGCGCCAATGTTGTTGAAGATCTCGCTGATCGGAAACTGTTTGCCCGCCTCATGGAAATAGCCGTTCGCGGCGCCGAATTCGCCCGATCGGAACGCAGCTAACCCCATGTCGAAGCGCGCTTCGCCGTAGCGCATGTCAGTGGCGGGGATGCGTTCGAGCGAATTGATCGCCTGCCGATAATTGGTCTTCTTGAGCTGTAGCCGGCCCAGGTCAAACGATGCATTCGTAAAGTGCGGGTCGAGTTTGGTTGCCTGCAGCAGCCACTTCTCTTTCTGCTCCGCGTTGTTCGACATCAGCCCGCGCACATAGCTCTCTTCAGCGTCCAAACGGATCAGTTTTGCCGGCGCCATGAAGCTTTCGAGCGCCAGTTTCGACGAAGGGTCCACGTACTGCAGTGTCTGCCACGCGAGATGTTCTTCCAGCCTTGTCAGATCCGATAGCTTCCCGGCTTCCGACATATCCGGTCCCTCGCGCAACTTACGCAAATCGAGGAATCGTGCGCTGATTCGAACTGAGCTGTCTTTCAACTCCGCAGTAGGTGAAGGTAAGTTGATGTCATAACTGCCATAACAGACAAGATCGACGTCCAAACTTTGCCCTAAGCGGATAATCGTAGCTTTCGTGAACCCGGCGTCCGGACGCAGCGTGAGCTTTTGCATCCCGGCGGCGCGCGCATCACGATCCAGCGCGATTTGATTTGCTCCGCCTAACTCGGTGATAAGTGTTTCGGCTATGCTCTCACCCACCCAGTTGAGATCTGTGTACTGCGAGTTGTTATGGAATTGAAGTACTAAGAGGGTAGAGGCAGGCGCGCCGTTTGCAAAAATAACACCGAGAACAAAAAAAAGGAGACGGCGCACAGGCACGTCTCCATGCTAACAGCCTATGTGGCCTGGTAATTACATACCGTTGTTGGCAGTCGCGGCATCCGTGAACACGATTTTTGTGTTCGTACCGCCAATGCGAATTTCATGCACCTGATTGTTGTTCGTGTATTCGATTTCGGTTGTCTGGAACTTATTGGGGCTGGTTTCCGCCTTGGCGGCAACTTCGATCGCCTTCTTGCCGTGAGTTAGAACCGCGGTGTTGTTGTCTTTCAACTCCAGTTTGTAGTCGCCGGCCTTTATCTGCTTGCCCGCGATGGTGGAATCGTCCAACAGCGAAATCTTGTAAGTCATGCCGGCCGCGCTAAGCGCCATAAGCCCGGCAGTAGTAAGTGTGAGTAGAACTTTGTTCAACATGGAATCTCCTAGTATTAGAGGGCAGAAAGCGCAATTTTGATGCGCTTTTTAGCGCCCACAGCCGCTTTGTTTAAGTTGGGGCTGTCGCTTCTATAAACGACCGCTACCAGGCCGGAGGTTACTCACCGCGCGTAAATAGGAATGAGAAAGCGCTTTGGACCGCAGTTTGCCTTACGCAGTCATCCGACCCGAATCCATTGAGCCACTGAACCCCCCGCTCGGCTCGAAACCAGGTAACTTGACGCTTTGCATACTGCCGTGTCTTCGCCTGGCATTCGTGGACCGCGCAGGCTAACGAAAGCTGGCCCCGGATAACCTGTACGGCTTGTTTGTAGCCTACCGATTGCATTGGCTTCGAATCGTAAGCGTACCCGGATTCAGTTAGTCGCTTTGTCTCCTCAATTAAGCCGTTTTGAAACATCCAGTTAGCCCGCTCATTCAAGCGGGAATTGAGCAGCTGGCGCTCGGGTGCAAGTCCGAGTTTCAGGGCCGCAATACCCGCGAATGCCTGCCGTGGGGCCGCTTGCGCCTGCGTTACGGGTTCGCCGCTCAGGAACGTGATCTCAATAGCCCGTATCAGCTTATGTGTGTCGTTCGTGTGAATGCGCGCTGCCGCTGCGCGGTCATGGCGCCTCAGAACACGGTGCAAAATACCCACCCGGCGGCTCTCCATCGCCTGCAGCCTGTCTCGCAAAACCGGATCTCTTCCTGGAGCCGGAGATAGCCCGTCGAGCAACGCTCGTAGATAAAACCCCGTTCCGCCGGTTACGATAGGAACCCCGCCGCGCTGGTGAATTTCAGTTATAACTTGCCGCGCCTGCTGCGCATAACTCCCGGCCGATAGTTCCTCGCCCGGACCAAGTATATCCAGCAGGTGATGCCGGATACCCCGTCTGCTCTCCAGAGGAATCTTCGCCGTCCCGATATCGAATCCGCGATACACCTGAACCGAGTCGCAGTTTACGATTTCGCCGCCCGTTTGCCCGGCTAAGGTAAGCGCTAAGTCGCTTTTGCCCGAACCGGTAGGCCCTAGGACAATGATCACGGGATTAGGAAACGGTCTGAGCATGCTGGAACGGCTATACTAAGGGCAACAACTCTGTCAAGAGTTGAATGTCAGTCACTGTCTCCATCCGAAGCGGTTGAATGTCTCACTTCCACTCTAGATACATAAGAAACGTTTGCGCGGTTCTCCTGCTCCCGTTGGGTTTGAATGCGGGGCAGGCGCCCGCCAATCAGGCAAAGCCGCCGGTCATCAAACAGGCTTCATCGCTCAAGGCGGAGGCTTACTACCACTTCTCGTTGGGACATCTTTACGAAGAGATGGCGGCCGCGAACGGCAACCGCAGCGACTATCTGAACAAGGCCATCGATAACTTCCGCCTGGCCATGAAAGAAGATCCCACCGGCGCTTCCTTCTTAGTGGAAGATATCGCCGAACTCTACCGCGCCGCCGGACGCATTCGCGAGGCAGTGGAAGAAGCGCAAGCTGCTCTCAAGGCCAATCCCGACGATCTGAATGCCCGCCGCGTGCTCGCGCACATCTACACCCAGGAGATCGGCGACGCCAACGCGAACCGCATCGACGAGAACATGGTCCGCCGCGCCATTGAGCAGTACAAGATCGTCACCGAGAAGGATCCGAAAGACGTAGAGAGCCTGGTTATGCTGGGCCGTTTGGACCGCGTGCTGAACAATTCCGTGGATGCCGAAGCCGCATTTAAGCAAGCGATCGCAGTCGATCCCGACAACGAAGATGCCGTGACCGGGCTCGCCAGTGTCTACTCCGATCGGGGCGACGCCCGCTCCGCTTCCGACCTGCTGGACAAACTCACCAAGAAGAATCCCTCGGCGCGCGCGTATCTCAGCCTCGCCACCAATTACGAGCAGATGAAAGAGTACTCGCTGGCCGCCGACGCGCTCAAGAAGGCCGTCAATCTGGACCCCACCCACTTGGAGTGGAACGAGCAACTCGGCCAATATCTGGCTCTCGCGGGCCGCTATGATGAGGCGCTCCAGACCTATCGGGATCTTTCCAAAGAAGCACCGCAGGAAGCCGGCCCCTACCTCGGCATGGCCCAGATCTACATCGAGCAGCAAAAGTTTGCCCAGGCTCACCAGATGCTCGACAAAGCGAAAGAACTCGAGCCCGACAACGTCGAAGCGAAATACAACGAAGTGCAGTTGCTCGAGCAGGAAGGTAAAATTCCCGAGGCGATTACGGCGCTCAACGATTTGCTGGACACCACCACCCGCAAGACCTACGATGCCGCACAGCGCGATGTGCGCGGCCGCATGGTTGAGAAGTTAGGTGCGCTGTACGAACGCAATCATCAATACGACAAAGCTGTCGATGCGTTCCATCAGGTGGCTACTCTCGACCCGGATAAGAGCGCCCGCGCAGCCGCCTTGATTGTCGACACCTACCGGACAGCCAAGAACTTCCCCAAAGCTGAACAGGAAAGTGACGCTGCCTCGAAGAAGTATCCGAAGGATCGCACGCTGCGCGAGGTTCGTGCCCAGCTTCTAACGGATGAAGGCAAGACCGCGCAGGCGGTTGCCGAACTAAAGACTCTGCTCGATGGCAAGAACGATCGCGAAACCTATCTGGCCATTGAAGATACCTATCAGAAGGCCAAAGACTTCGGCGAAGCCGAGAAGGCACTGGATGCGGCTGAACAGCTTTCCACCACTAAACAGGATAAAGCGGCTGTTTATTTCCAGCGCGGCGCGCTGCTTGAGCGGCAGAAGAAATTCGAGCCCGCCGAAAAAGCTTTCCGTCAGGTTCTCGATGCCGCCAATCCCAAGGACCCCATCTACGCTTCCACTCTGAACTATCTCGGCTACATGTTCGCCGACCAGAACACACGTCTACAGGAAGCGCAGGATCTTATCAAGAAGGCGCTCGACATCGAACCGAACAACTATGCATTTCTCGACAGCATGGGTTGGGTGGATTACCGCCTGAATCATCTGGATGATGCCGAGCGGGAACTCCAGCACTCGCTCCAGCTCGAAGCGAAAGATCCCACCATCCACGATCATCTAGGCGATGTCCTCTTCAAAGAGGGCAAGCTGAAGGACGCCATCGCGCAGTGGCAATCATCTTTGCAGGAATCTAACTCAAGCGCCTCCGAGATGGATCCCGAAGACGTGGCCAAAGTTCAGAAGAAGCTGGACTCGGCGCGCGTCAAGCTGGCCAAAGAAGAAGCCCCAACTCACTAACCTGGGCCAACCGACCATTTCATCAATCCGCTAACCTAACCGAGCCGCGACCGCAAGGGAGTGGTTCCCTCAAATCTTCAGCAACGCCCTAAGCCGCTTCGTCTGTATACGGCTGACCGGTATCTCCGTCTGCTTCTTGTCGTCCATTTTCAACTGAAAACTCGACTTGAACCAGGGAATCACTTCCTTAATACGGTTGATGTTTACCAGGAACGACCGGTGAACGCGCCAAAATAGATTCGGATCCAGATTGGATTGCAGCTCTTCAATCGTCCGATAATTCGATTGCCCTTCGAACAGCGTCGTCACCACCGTGATCAGCCCATCGTCGATAGTCGCGTAGATCATGTCCTGCGCATCCACTATCAGGTTTCGATTATTGTTCTTCACCAGCAGCTTGGTGCGCTGAATCGCGGGCGGCGCGGGCTGCTTCATCTGCTCTGAAGAGGACTGCCGCTCCTCAATGGTTCGCTTGGCCCGCTCCACTGTCTCCGCCAGGCGTTCTTTCTCCACTGGCTTCAACAGGTAATCGAGAGCCTCCAGCCGGAATGCCTCAATGGCGTAATGGTCGAAAGCAGTCGTCAGAACGAAATATGGCAGCGGTCCGCCCCGCTCCCGCAGCTGGCGTATGACACTCAGGCCATCGAGCCCGGGCATCTGCACGTCCAGGAAGACCAGATCGGGCTCGGAGCGCTGCACCAGGTCCACAGCCTCAAGGCCGTTAGTGGCAGTTTCGATGAGTTCGACGCCGGGTAAGTCTCTGAGTAAGTAGGACAACTCTTCGCGAGCCAACTGTTCGTCGTCCGCAATGAGTGTCGTGACGGTCCCGACCGTACCGTGCGACATCGAATGTTAGTATAGCGCGTAGGGCCCGCCAACTGGAGTTAGGATAGGGTCCACTCTGCGCCCCGCCGGGTTGTGTCTACGCCCTTCCTCCGGCACGCAGTTCACCTCTTGGAGTTTTTTCAATTGTCAAAACAAGGTAACGTCACCATCGCGCCCGCCGATGGCCGGCTAGGCATTCTGATTCCGGGCATGGGAGCGGTAACGTCCACGTTCATCGCCGGCGTGGAAGCCATCAAGAAAGGCTTGGGCGAGCCAATCGGATCGCTCACCCAGCTAGGCACCGTCCGGCTTGGGAAAAGAACCGATGCCCGCACGCCTCGCATCAAAGACTTTGTGCCCTTAGCTCCGCTCGAGTGCCTCTCTTTCGGAACTTGGGACATTTTTGAAGACAACGGCTACGAGGCGGCAACCCGGGCGCGCGTGCTGGAGGCGCCGCTGCTGGAACAGCTAAAGGGGCCGCTCTCGGCGATCCAGCCGATGAAAGCCGTTTTCGACCACGATTACGTACGCCGAATCGATGGCCCCAACGTCAAAAAAGGCGCCAACAAAATGGAGCTCGCCGAAGCGTTGATGCAGGACATCCGCGACTTCAAGGCCCGCAACAGTTGTAGCCGTCTTGTCATGATCTGGTGCGGATCAACTGAGGTCTTCCACAAACCCGCGGTCGTTCACAACTCGCTGGCATCCTTCGAAGAGGGTCTGCGCAAGAGCGATCCTGAAATTTCGCCCAGCCAGATCTACGCCTACGCGGCTCTGAAGATGCGCGTGCCATATGCGAACGGCGCGCCCAATCTGACGACCGATGTTCCGGCCCTGCTGGAACTCGCCCGCGAGAATGAAGTTCCCATCTGCGGCAAAGATTTCAAGACCGGCCAGACCTATATGAAAACGTTACTGGCACCGGGGTTCAAGGCCCGTATGCTGGGCGTGAGCGGCTGGTTCTCCACTAACATCCTTGGCAATCGGGATGGCGAAGTGCTGGAGGACCCAGGGTCATTCAAATCGAAGGAAGAGACGAAGCTTTCAGTTCTGGAACAAATCTTACAGCCTGACTTATACCCGCAACTTTATAAAGACCTATATCACGCAGTACGCATTAACTACTACCCGCCGCGCGGCGATGCCAAGGAGGGTTGGGACAACATCGACATTTTTGGTTGGCTGGGGTATCCTATGCAGATCAAAATCGATTTTTTGTGCCGCGACTCGATACTGGCGGCTCCGTTGGTACTGGATCTGGTTCTATTTCTCGATTTGGCGCAGCGGGCGGGAATGAAAGGCATTCAGGAGTGGTTATCTTTTTACTTCAAAGGTCCGATGACGGCTCCGGGATTGTATCCGGAGCATGATATTTTCATCCAACTGATGAAGCTGAAGAATACTCTTCGCTGGATGCAGGGTGAGGAGTTGATCACTCACCTGGGACTCGAATATTACGACTAAGACGGCGCCGGGCTTGCGCCGTCCAATCAAAAGGTGACGCATGCCCCATGCTGTTTCTGGCGCTACTCGGAGCGCCAAAAAGAAACTGAGAAGCACAGCCGACGAGCAATCGCCTAAGCGGATCCTCGTAATCGGCGGAACGAACTTCATTGGCCGGCTGCTGGTGAAAGAGCTGTTACACCGCGGTCATGAAGTTCACATTCTGCATCGCAAGTCGCGCCATCCATTTAGCAAGCGCGTTCACAACCTCATTGCCGATCGCAATGAAGCGGCTAGCGTCCGCAAAGCAGTCGCAGCCACCCGCTTCGACGCTGTTTACGACAACGTTTACGATTGGGAACACGGCACCACCGCTGCTCAGGTGGAAGCCACCGCGCAGATCTTCGACGGTAAGGTGGCACGCTACGTCTTCATGTCGAGCGTCGCCGCCTATGGCGACGGCCTGAACCATCACGAAGGCGACGCGTTAGCGCCCGACGATCACCCCAATCAGTATTCCCGCAACAAAGCCATGAGCGAGCGGGCTCTCTTTCGCATGCATCAGCGCACGGGATTTCCGGTTGTCACTCTTCGCCCGCCGTTCATCTATGGCCCGGGCAATCCCTATTACCGCGAAGCGTTCTTCTGGGACCGCTTCCGTGCCGGACGTTCCGTCATTCTGCCCAGCGAAGGGCATCGCCTGATGCAGTTCGTGTTTATAAAAGACCTGGTCGATCTGGCCGTGAGGTCAGTTGAGCTTCGCAATGCGGGCGGACATGCATTCAACACGGCGAATCCGCGAGCCATTACCCAACATGAGTTGTTACTGGACCTGGCGCGCGTGGCCGGTGTCAAAGAACCGCAGCTGATATCTGTTCCGCGCGAACTGATTCATCGCGCCGGGGGACAAGTCGTCGGCGAGAAACTCTATTTCGGTGATTACTTCGATGTGCCGGCGATAACTCAGATTGTGACCAAAGCCCAGCGCATGCTGGCATTTAAGCCAACTGATTTTGAGGTAGGGCTTAGAGCCGCCTATCGCAGCTACCTGAAAGAACGTGATTTTCCAAGGCCCGACTTCAGCTTTGAAGACGAGTTGCTCGCGCGCTTTTCCACTTCGATGTCCACCCCTCGCTCAGCCTAAGCCGGCGCGGGATGTACCCAAGGCCCGCGATAAGTGCGGCGCAGCATGCGGTTCGCTTCATCGTCACCCTTTACTCGCTGCTGCTGCGCATCCCAGCTGAACGTGCGGCCAAGCGCCAGCGCATTGTTCGCGAGGATGCAAGATGCGGTTGAGATGTAGCCTTCTTCAATGTCGGCGACGGGCTTGCTCCGGTCGTCAATGGCGCCTAGGAAGTTCAGCATGTGATGCCGCACCGCCGGCGCAACATGCGTTTCGAGGTCCTTTTCTGTGCGGTCTTCGGGGTACTTGTCGAATTCATAAGTGACGTCGCGATGAACCGCCTTACCTTCGCCCGCCGGAACGAAATCGTAACTGTACACACTGGTCTTTAAGGTTCCTTTGTCGCCATAGAAGGTCGCACCCCACGGATATTTCGGATCGGGCGGATCTCCCCAGCTCCGGTGCTGCCAGACAACTCGCAAATCGTTGAAGTCGAACGTAGCGGTTTGCGTGTCGGTGATATTCGCCTTACTCGCTTTATCCACCAGAATGCCGCCAGTGGAAGCAATTCGTGTGGGCCAACCCAGCCCCAGCATCCAGCGCGTCATATCCAGCATGTGAACGCACATGTCCCCGACTATGCCGTTGCCGTATTCCATAAATGCGCGCCAACCTCGTGGATGCACCAGCTTGTTGTACGGCCGCATCGGTGCCGGCCCGGTCCACATGTCGTAGTCCAGGTTGCTCGGCGGGTTCGTATCCGGCGGATTTTCGGTCGCCCGCATGTGGTAGTAGCAATAGATCTCAACCAGCGCAGTCTTGCCGAGCTTGCCGGTATCAATGAACTCCTGTTTGGCTTCGACCAGGTGCGGCGTGCTGCGCCGCTGCAAGCCGACCTGCACCACCCGCCCGTAGTGCCGCGCGGCATCGACCATCGCTTTGCCTTCGGCGACATCCCGGCTGATCGGCTTCTGCACCCACACATCGGGGCCGCTCTTCATCGCTTCTATCGCGATCAGCGCGTGCCAATGATCGGGCGGCGCAACCAGCACAATGTCAAGATCGCGCTCCTTCAGCATCTGCCGGTAATCGTGATACGTGCGCGGCGTCTTCTTCGATCGCTGCCGGCTCGCCACAATCGCAGCCGCCTCGCTCAGCATCTGCGAGTCAACATCGCACAGTGAGATAACTTCGACCGGCGCAACCTGTATCAGCCGCAGCAGATCGATTTTGCCGTACCAGCCGCAGCCGATCAGCCCGACACGCCTGACTTTCTGGTCAGCTTGCCCCTGCGCGTATGGCGTCAAGCCCCCGTACGCAACTGCGGCTCCGGCACCCTTTAGAAACTCACGGCGGTACATGCCTAGCCGTGTCCGATTCGGGCTTCGATTCGTGCGATGTCCTGAAAGAAGATTTTATAATCCTGCCCGATAGTCGTCAGGCGCGACTCAATTCGATCCAGCCGCCGCTCCAGCGCGTCCATGCGCGCGTCCATGCGTTTTTCCAGCCCTCTGGCTTGCCAAACAATGATCAGGATGTTCACCGACGTGCTGAATATGACAGCAAACACGGGAACACCGATCGCGAAGTAGAGTTGCTGGTCTGTCATTTAGACTTTCCCACTATCTCATGAACCGGAGGGCCTGGCATGATCATCCAAACACATTAAATTCATAACATCTCTGTAAGCAGACCGACGGCAAGACGTCCAATCAGTATGAAAACTGCATTTCTCTCAATTGCGATGCTTGCAGGCGCGCTTGCCGTTCCGCTCCACGCCCAAGTTGGCCAAGATCTGAAAGCCGCCGGCCATGATACCAAGGAGGCCGCCAAGACAGGCGCCGAGAAAACCGGCACGGCCGTAAAGAAAGGTGCCACCAAGTCGACGCACGCCGTGAAGAAGGGCGCGACTAAGTCCACTCACGCCGTTGAGACAGGCGTTCACAAGACCGCCACTAAAGTGTCCGACAAGACCCAAGACACCAGCACCCATCAATAGCGGCCCCGGCCCCTAATCAACGACTGGCGACAGGACCACCCCGAAACAGAGCCAGCGAGCGCAAGCGAGCCAAATACGGAACGCTACGGAGCAAGCCTGCTATTTCGGATAACAAACAGGAAGCCCGAATAGGATTAGCGGGTTAATCGCAGTAAAGCTAACAAGCACTTCATATCTCCGCTAAGGCGCGTGTTGGCGAAACGGCTGCCGCCTTCTGCGCAGGTAATAAACACGCCACCAGCGCGGCCACTGCGATCAAGCCCGTCGAGGCCATTAGCACCATCGCGCTGTGGCCCGAAACATGAAACAGAACCGCTTCCATCGCTCGCCCCGTCACCCACGCTCCGCCAAGCCCGATTACGATTCCGGCGGCCAGCAGGCGCAAACCGAGCGACAGGAACTGCCGCCTTATGTCTGCCGGGCGCGCACCGATTGCTATCCTTACCGCAATCTCCCGCTGCCTCTGCGCTACCGTGTAACTCAACACGCCGTAAATTCCAATCGCAATCAGCAGCAAGGCAATCCCCGAGAACATCCCGCCGAGCAATGCCGGTGACCGCCTGACCAGCAGGCTGTCAGTGATCCGTTCGTCCATGGATTCTGTTCCATTCACCGCCGTCGCTGGATCAACTTGCCGCACCGCGCTCTCCAGATCTTTCTTCAGCCGTTGCACGCCAACGCTACCACGCATCACCACGAAAATGTGGTCAGCCTCTTGGAAGAAGTATGGGTAATAAACTGCCCCCTGCGCCGTATCGTCTGTGAGTCCCGCCTGTTTGACGCTCCCGACGACCCCGACTACCCTGAACGCCTCCGCGTCACTCGCTGCCTGCGATCCTTGGAACAATTTCTGCCCCAGCGCGTTTCCCGCAGGCCAGTGATACCGTGCGAAATCCTCATCTACCACGCAGGTTCGGGTTTTTCGTCGCGAGTCTCCCGCCGTCAGAAATCGACCCGCTCGCAAAGGCAATCCCATTGCCTGGAAATAGTCACCGGTGACCGCGTAAGAGTAAGACGCGCGTACAGATTCACCCGGCCGCACTACCTCACCCTTCACCGTCGCGGCGCTTTTTCCGTTGCGGCCGCTGAATGGTATGTTGCTGGAAATCCCAGCCGACTGCACGCCCGGACGCCGTTCCAACTCGTTCACCAATCTCTCGGTAAACACCAATGCCGCGTCGGCTGACGGATATCGACTGCCCGCAACCGAAACCTGCCCCGCAACTGCGTGATCGGCCCGAAATCCCGGCGACATCGCCATCGCCCGCTTCAGACTTAAACCGAGCAATCCCGTTCCAGTCAGCAACACCAACCCCAGCGCAATCTGCGCCACAATGTATGCGTGCCGCGGTGCTTGTGCAGCGCGCCCGGTTGTTGCTCCCCTTGATTCAACCTGCAGCCCATGCGCGGGAAGAGAGCGAAGGTTGAACCACGCCACGGGCGCCGCCAGCAGCACACCCAACGCAACCGCAGCTATCAACCCAACCAATGCCACCCGCGCATCAAAAGCGATATAGGCTCCTAACGGCAATCGTTCTGCGCCAAGCGCATTGACCAACCGCACGCCCGCCGCTCCAACTGCCATCGATAGCAGTCCGCCCGTGAGCGTCAAGATGAATGTTTCGGCCAAAATCTCCGTTACGATACGTCGCGCGCTGGCACCCAGCGCCTGTCGCACCGCGATTTCCTTCAATCGCCCGTTCGCTCGAATCAACAACAAGTTCACGAGATTGACTGCACCAATCAGCAGCAACGCCAACACGCCGGCCTGTAGCAAGAACAAAATAGGCCGCACCGTAGCTACCTGATCTCCATGTAGAGACACCACGACTGACCGAAATCCTGCGTCCGCGATCAATTTCGCTTGCGGATCGTTTCGCTCGAGCACAACATTCTGCGCATCGATCTCGGCCTGCGCCTGCTCAATCGTGACACCCTTCTTTAGACCGCGCAATCATCTGCGTTACATTGCCGCCCGAATGCCGCTCTTGTGGCAATCTCCGTTCGAAACTAGACGAGAGCGGCAAATATACCGAAGACTTCGACGAAAGAAAATGAAAGTCACGCGGCAGGACACCAACCACGGTGCGCGGAGATCCATCCACCCACACCTGACGGCCAATCACGTCAACGTCGCTCGCGAAATGGTTGCGCCTATATTCATCGCTCAAGATCGCGATCTGGTTGGCCTGGTCATTCATGTCCGCTTCGGTGAACTCGCGTCCCAGCGATGGAGCCCCGCCCAACGTCAAAAGGAAATTCGGCCCTATTCGTGTTATATCTTCAGTCGCGATGGATCCGGGCTTGCCCACAGCGCCAGTCCCGAATGCATACATCGACAGCGAGCTGAACGCTGTGATTTTCCCTTGCCGCTCGTAGTAGTTGGCGATAGACGAGCCATCTCGTTCGACGCCTGCCTTCGGATAGGTATTGAATATCGTGACCAGGCGCCCGGCATCGGGAAATGGCAGCGGCCTCACCAATATCGCGTCAATCACCGCAAAGATTGTCAAATTTGCGCCCAGGCAAAGCGCTAATGTAAGTAAGGCGGTGTTCGTGAATGCCGGCGATTTCCGCAGCAGGCGCGTCGCAAACCGCGCGTCCCGCCCCATCTCATCTATCAACAGCAGTCCTCGTGCGTCGCGGCACTCTTCTGTTACGGTATTCAACCCACCCAGCTCCATGCGTGCGCGCCGGTACGCCTCTTCGTGGCTCTCGCCTGCTCGCATCAGGTCTTCTGCATATTGCTCGATATGAAACCGTAACTCCGCAGACATGCTGCTCTCGAATTCACCACGCCTCGTCGCGGCCCGCCACCACGAACGCACTTGTGCAAACATCGCCTTTTTAGCTCTCCTCTACCGACGTAGTATTCAGAGCCGCGTCCATTGCTGAGCTCAATCGTTTCCATCCAGCGGTCTCGTCGCGCAACCGGCGCCGTCCCGCGGCTGTCAGCGTGTAGTACTTGGCTTTGCGGTTGTTTTCGCTGTGACCCCATTCCGCGGCAATGAGGCCCTGATGCTCCAACCGGTAAAGCGCCGGATACAACGATCCCTGCGGAATGTCGATCGCGTTGTGGGAAATCTGCCGTAAACGTAACAGCACTCCATACCCATGCAACGGATTCAAGGACACTGCTTTCAGGATCAACAGGTCTAGAGTGCCCGGTAAAATGTCGGCCGTCTTTGCCATCGCTCCTGACTCGCTCCTAGTCTATCTAGGAGAATACCGCTTCTCTCCTAGTTTGACAAGGGGAAAAGCCCAGCGCGCTGAACCGATCACAAATCCGCGCAACTTTCTAAAAATTGTTAACTCCCGTTCTTTCAATAACTTTCCGTCCAACCTCATCTTTTACGCTCTGCATCGCGCTTTTTCGTACCCCATAATCAAGCCGAAAGAGGAGGACTCTTATGTCTATCTCCAAACGCAAACTCGCAGCCAATCGCGCCAACGCGCAGAAAAGTTCGGGACCCACATCAGCGGCAGGCCTCGCCCGCTCCTCACAGAATCGAATTGTCCACGGCTTATGTGGCAAATTCAACGTCCTGGAATCCGAAAATCAGGAAGACTACAACAACTTATTCGAACGCTTCCTCTCTTCCGAGCAGCCCGTCGACGACGTGGAAAGGGAGTTGGTGGCCAAGATGTGTAGACACACCTGGATGTCGGAGCGCTCGGTGCGTTTTCAAGACGCCTGTTTCCAGCATCGCCCCTTCACGGGCGATCAAAGAGCCAACGACAAACAGACAATAGCCGTCCTCAAGGACCTAAACCTGTACCTCCGCTACCAGGCTGCCAACGACCGTGCCTATCAACGCGCCGCCGCTGAACTCGCAAAGCGCAGAAAAGACAGAGCTTGGGAGCGCCGTGGCTTCGAATCGCAAAAGCGTGCGGAAGCCGCACAACAGTATCGCGAAAAGCGCCAAGATCAGAGTGATCAGATGTTCAAAGTGCGCCACGCCATCGCAGAAGTGAAGCTCGAACGTGACCAAATCAACTTACTCAAGGAATTCGACGGCTTCGGGCCGCCCCAAAGCGGCAAAATGGCCGCCTGAAAATCCCCCCTTGCACGTCTACATAACTCGAAATGTCACCGAAGCGGAAGCACTTTCAGACTGCAGAGGAACCCGAAACCGAGCCAGCGAACGTAGTGAGCACAGAGTGGCGCACCTGCAAGAAACTCCGCGCCCGTTTTCATCCCCGTTTGCGGCAACAGCCATGGACCATTCACCGCGAACAAAAATAAATCATCTCGAATCGGCTCAAACAGATAGCTCCCTTCTCAGCCCCGAGCGCACAATCCGAGCGGTACACCTGAATCAGATTCGCGCACAGGACGCGAGGAGATCTGATGAAAACTTTAATCGCTATGAGCGGCTTGATGCTGTTCGCCGGTTGGACGGCGCAGGCGCAAGATATCTTTGAGATCACCGGTACCCCCATTCCCATGAAGCTGCTGACGCAGAACTACGGAAGTGTGGTTAAAGGCGTGGGCGGCTACGATCTGAACATCTGTAACATCACGGATGCCAAGCAGTCGCTCACCAGCAGCCGAGTCTACCAGGCGCTGATGTTGGCCGACGATTCGATTCAGCCCGTCGGACGGCAGATCATGCTGGCATCGATTCTGCGGAGTCAAAGCCGCAGCTGGTCGAACATACTCAGCCTGACGCTGTCGTCGGCGACGGGAGTGCTGTCGCTGATGGGCGGGTCCACTTATCGGCTTTCCGCCAATTTGAGCGCTGGCGCTGCGGTTGCGTCCATTGCGGGCCAGCAACTACTCAGCGACCTGAAGCCGGTGTTATCGGCCGATCAGCTGGAAAAATTCGAAAATCAGGTGCTCGAGTCCGCGCTAGTGATGGATGGCGGCTCCTGTGTAGAACGGACAGTGTTCACCGTCTCCATCGTGAAGACGAAACCACAAGGATTGAGTTTCCGCGTTCGTTAGTTGTACTGTCTGGCATGGGCAGTCGAGTTACTCCTTCTCCTACGAACGCGGACGTGCCGGGTTGGCGGCCCGGCACACAAGAGGCGTACTGTTGGCGAGCAGTACGCCTCGCTTTTTATTTCTTAAAACCACGCGGGTGTTTTTGTTAGAGATAGACGATACCTTCCACCTTGCGTGACCCAGGGCAGCCGTGCCAGAGTAGCGGTTTGTACCGATACTCTCGAAGGCTGTCCTGGGATTTCTTTTCCAACTCCCTCAGCGCAGAAGTCGCTCGAAAGCGCCGGCGGAGCGAAGCGATTCTCGATCTGACTCAATCCAACCCGACTGAAGTCCTCGACCCTTATCCACATTCGGCCATAGCCGAAGCATTCGCCGAGATCCGCAGCTTCCGCTATGCACCTGATCCGTGCGGTTCGGAAGCAGCGCGCGTCACCATCCGGGGCTACTATGCGGCTCGTGGAATATCGGTTGTGCCGAAGAACATATTGCTCACGGCGAGCACCAGCGAGGCGTACGCGCTGGTCTTTAAGTTGCTCTGCGATCCTGGCGACGAAGTGCTGGTGCCCGCGCCCTCGTATCCACTTTTTGAGTATCTGGCTCGACTCGAATCGGTGCGCGTGACGCATTACTTTTTACGCTTCGATGGCGCCTGGTTTATCGATTTCGAAAGCTTGCGGGAGCGGATAACCGAGCGAACGCGGGCGATCGTCATTGTAAATCCGAATAATCCAACTGGTTCTCACTTGAAGAAGAATGAATGGGACACGCTTTCCCAAATCGCGCTGGAGCGGGGCTTGCCCGTCATTTCAGACGAAGTTTTTCTTGATTACCCTCTCGCCGCTGATCCGGCACGAGTCGAAACGCTCATCGGGCGGGACGGCGTGTTGAGTTTTTCCCTGAACGGATTATCGAAGGCCGCGGGTATGCCGCAAATGAAGCTAGGCTGGATAGTCATCAACGGTCCCGAAGAAGAGTGTGCAAGAGCGCGTGAGCGGCTGGAGCTAATCGCCGATACCTATTTATCGGTCAACACGCCAGTGCAGAGAGTATTGCCGAAACTATTGGACATTGGCAGCGGGATACAGCGCGCCATCCTTGAACGGACCCGAATAAATTGGACGGTGTTGCAAGCTATATTACGAGACAGCGGCGCCCAGGCTTTAGCCTGCGAAGGAGGATGGTCGGCAATTGTTCGGCTACCGGCAACGGCGTCCGAGGAGTCTTGGGTGTTGCGAATCCTTGACGAATGCGGAATCCTGGTGCAACCTGGATATTTCTTCGATATGGCAACAGAACCGTACATCGTTGTAAGCCTGATTAGCGCGCCAGGCGATTTCGAAAGCGGCATCTCCCGGATCAGCCGGCTTGCCTCGCGTCAGTAATGGAGACCTACAGCCCACAAGGCGCGGCAGCATCGGGGGCATTGCAGACGGCCAGGGTTCCCCTGCGGGCGGCGCCGTCTAAAACGGATCTGATTTTAGCCGGCGCGTATGCGTTGGCTTTGGTTGCCTTCGCACTCGCGACTCCGCTGCAGCTCCCGGAGCTGCTTGGGATTGGCTGGTCGGTGCACTTTACCTGGGCGCAGTTTTGGAGCTGGACCGCGCAATCGACAGATCCAACCCTGCTAGGCAACTTGATCCAGCTTCCGTTTGTACATTTCTTCGGACCGTCGCGGCTCGGCACCCGCCTGCCCGGAGTGCTGCTCGCCGCCTTCTCCGCGTTGCTGTTTCTGCGGCTGAGCCGGCGCGCAGTTCCGAAGCAGCGCTACGTAGCTCTGTTCCTGTTCTTGTTGCTCCCGCTTCAGCTTGTGGCACTGACTTCGTCGTTACAGTTTCAAGCGGCCACGTGTTTTCTGCTGCTCGCCATGCTCGCTTTTTTCCGTCTGGTGAGTGGGCCCGGCTTCAAGACGGCTATCCTGCTGGCGCTTGCTACCACGGCGTGTCTGTTTACCGATGCACATGCGGGTCTGCCTGTTTTCGGAGCCGTTTTGTGTCTGTTGCGCTTCTCGCCCCGTCCACAAGAGCGCCTGGCGTTGTGGTTCGCGCTCGGTGCGTGCGTGTGGGCTGCACTTGCGTATGTTCCGTACTATATATGGGCCAGTTCGCAGACAAGCTCGCACTGGATATCGGAACCAGGCATTTTGTTAGTCGCGCTTCCTCATTTGAGCGCCGCTCAATACGCGGTTGCAGGCGCTTTAGTTGTCATGCTGGCGGGAGCGTCGATGGGAGCTTATGCTTCCTTCCGCCTTCCTCAATCCCGCTTGCAACGCCGCATGACGCTGTTTTGCCTGGCGGGGTCGGTGTTTCTCACGCTCGTTTTCATGATCAGCGTGAGCTTATACTTCGTCACTCCCATTGTGCCGTCTGACCTGTTGTATGCTGCGCCTGCGGCCATCCTTCTCTTTGTTGCGGGATTGAATTGGCTGATCAAAGACACGGCATCTGGCGGTCTGCAACGCCTGACTGGGGCTGTCGCCATCGTTTTGATGTTGGCGTTTGCAGCCGAGGATTTTGAGTTCATCACAGCTCCCAAAGACAACCTGGCTCTGGAATCGCGCTATGTGGCGCCGGAGTTGGTGGGCAACTCGTGCGTTGTGTTTGTAACCGAGTTTTTCTCACGCCAGATGTTTTTCTTGTTTCAGCCTGCTCTGGAGAAACGTGAGTGTGAGGATTTCTTTCACCCGCGAATCGTGCTTGCCAGTCACTCCTACGTCAGGCCGGACCAACAGACGGACGCTGAAGGCGCCTTTCTCGGTATGAATTTCCAGGAAGTGAAGCGGATTCGATCTGGCGGCGGACAGATTGTAGTCTTCGAAAGTAAGTAGCGGCTATTGCATATACAGCAGCGATGCCATGGTTTCGATGCCGTCCCAAAGGTTTTGCAGGCGCAGGTTTTCGTTTGCCGCGTGCTGGTTGTCGTCGTAGTTGGCGATGGGCACAGTGATGGTGCGGGTTGCGGCCGCGCGCTCCATCGCGCCCAGTGGAACGCTGCCGCCCATTGTGGGCCATTCAATCACTCGTCCGCGTGCGGCTTCTACTGCCGCGAGTACTTCGCTCGCTATCGGCAGGTCCATGGGCGTGCGCACAGCGCTATAACCCGCTGAGTCTTGCTTGACGAAAGCAACTTTCGGGTGCTGGAGCAAGATGTCACCGGTTGGGGGCGCGTCGACCACAAAGTAGCCTTGTGAGCGGATGTACTCGACAACGCGCTGCTGTTGTTCGCGCCAGTCGATTCCTACCACCAGGCGCAGGTCGAGATCGGTCGTTGCGGTGGATGGGATGACATTGGTCGCGTGCGCGCCAGTTTGGCCGGAGGAGATTCCGTTGATGTTCAGCGTGGGCAGGTTCAAGAGATCGAGCAGATGCGCACCGCCGCCCTCGACATGGCCGAGCGCGAGTTCCTGACGGAGCTTGTCGTCGTTCACCGGCGCGTGGGCGAGTGCTTCCTTTTCCACTTTGCCCAACGGCGCGATTCCGTCATAAAAATGCGGGATGAGAACGTGCCCCTGGTCATCTTTCATCCTGGCCAGAAGTTGGACCAGCATCATGGCGGGATTGGGCGCCCAATTGCCGTAGTGGCCGCTGTGCAAGCCGCGATTCGGACCGTACACGGTGACTTCGAGATGGGCGTCACCGCGAGCGCCGAAGACCAGTGTTTGCTGGCCGCTTTGGTCCACCGGACCATCGCAGACCAGCCAGAGGTCGCCGTGTACCAAGTCGCGGTTTGCATCCAGAATCTGTTCAAGGTGCGGCGAGCCGGCCTCTTCTTCGCCTTCCCAGATGAAGCGAATGTTGGCGCGCAACGGAATGTTGGCGGCATCCAGAGCGTCAAGCGCCGTGAGTTGGGCAAAGATGGCGGCCTTATCGTCGCCCGCTGAACGAGCGTAGATTCGTTGCTCGCCTTTGACCGTGCGCACGACGGGTGAGAAAGGTGGCGTGTCCCACTCGGATGCTGTTATCGGCTGGCCGTCATAATGCGCGTAGAAGACGAAGGTGTGCTTCGCTCCAGGAACTAGCCTTTCCCCAAAAACAATGGACGGAGCGCCGGGAATGGAGAGCAGGCGTGCTTCGAAGTGGCGCTTACTAAGCGACGCGACAAGTACGTCCGCATTGCGTCGCAGGTTAGCTGGATCGGCAGCGACATTGGGGATGCTGAGCAGCGTGCTAAAGCCATCCAGGATTTCGGTCTGGTGTTGCATGCGCCATTGATGCGCGGCCTGCACCGGATCTTGCGCCTGAAGCCCCGCTGAGGAGAGAGCAAACGCCGCGAGACATCCGAAGAGACGCCAGAACATCTTCGGAGCGTAGCATTCGAGGCGTTACGCCCGACCGAAGGTCAGTTCAAAAGCGCGCTGAATTTCGGGTTCCGTTCTATGTTCGACTGCCTCGGCAATTTTCTGGCGAACTTCAGCCGAGTCGCGGTAGAGTCCCATCGCGCTAAGCGCAGCCATAGCTTCATTCGGGCGGCGCTGGCGGACGGTATCAAGCAGGAAAGCGATCGCTTCTTCATTACGGGAGATGCTGAGCGCTCGGCAGACAATTTCTATGTCGAGAAGCAGGTGCTTCTGCGCACAGAGTTCTTTGAGCGCGTGGACGGCTGCGGGGAGCCGCGATGCTCCGAGTGCCAGTGCGGCCTCTTCGCTTACCTCCGCGCGAGGCGAACGTAAGAATTCAACGACAAAGGGCACGGCGGAGTCGCGTTCAACGCGCAGCAGCGATTCAAAGACCTGGCCGGTGACGGTCGCATCTTCGTCGCCCATGCGCGCTTTGAGGCGTAATAATAAGGCAGCTTCGCGGCCCTCAAGAGATTCGAGTGCGACTGCCGCATCTTTGCGAACACTGGCGGATTTTTCGGTGAGCAACGGCACCATGTGCCAAAGCTTGTCTTCGCGCGTGAGATCGGTACAGGCGAGCAGTGCCAGCGCACAGGTAGAGCGGACGTTCGGTGCGGTGTCTTCTTCGCCGCCCCAGACAGGTTCGAACTGAACGTGCTGAACGCCTTTAAGGAAGACCGTGGAATCCACATGCTCGAGATCCTTCAATGCTTTCGCAACGGCCTGTTTTCCCCAGCACTGGGGATCGGTCTTAACAGGATCGATCAACAGGCGCTCGAAAGTGGCGCAAAGGTCAGGAATCAGTGTGCGCAATTCCAGTTCGGCAGCCACCCTGGCAGCCTTCGCGACGATGACGTTTACTTTGTCATTGAGCGCTTTGCGGAGAGCGCGAATACGGACTTCTCCGGTATCCGAATTTCGCAGAGCCGCTATTGTTTCCAGCTCGCGTTCTATATTGCGCACGGGCACTTCTGCCGATTATTTCAGTAATGAGGAAGAGATATCGAGCGATGCAATGCGGCCTTTCGGACCTGCGGCCCAAGGCAGGCTGAGCGCGTTCCAATTTCCGTAATCGAGGTGCTTCCAGGTGCGGCCGTCATCCTGCGAAATGTCGGCGCCGCTGGGGCCGGCGGCGATCCACGCTTGCAGCTTTTTGTCCCAAGCCACGCTGGATCGATAGCCGGATGGGAAGCTGGTCGCGGCGTGCCACGTTGCGCCGCCATCGGAAGTCCAGGCTGCCGTGCCGGCGGTTTCAGCAGGCGCTTTGTAATCGCCCCCCACGGCAACACCATGTGTGCCATCGCGGAAAGCCAGGGAGAAGATGCCGGCTGATTCTTTGTGCCCGGCCATTGGGACGGTAGCGGTGCTCCAATTACCCGAATTATCGGAGCGGAAGACGCGCGGGCCGCCGATGCCGCCAGTTGCAAAGAGGACAGTTGAGTTTGAAAGAACGGCGAGCGAAGAATTGCTGGCGGCGAAGACACCTTCACCTTCGAGCGCGGCAGCGAGTCCCGGATTTGGCTGAAGATGCCAGTGATGGCCGAGGTCATCGGAGCGGTAGAGCACGAAGCGCCCGTCAACCGGATCACCCAGGATGAATCCGGAGTTGCCGCGAAATGTGAGTGCGTCCCAGAATCCCTGCGCATCGGGATTTTCGAAAAGCAGACGCCATGTGGCTCCGCCATCGGTGGTCTCGTACAAGCGCGAAGCCGAACCCGTGCCGCTCGACATCACGTCGGCGTGATTTGCATCCCACGCGAAGACGGCTCGGAAATCGAGCTTAGCCATCTCGGGCAACACTTTGCATTTCTGCCACAGGTAACCCGCGTCCTCGCTGCGCAGAACGGTGCCGTCCGTTCCGCTGGCCCAGATCACTGCTCCATTCACGGTGTGAATGCCGCGCAATCCAGCAGCGCTGTCTGTGACGGCTGTCTGCCATTGAGCGAGGAGTATTAGACAGAGAAATCGCATCGCAAGCTATTCGATGCTAAACGCTCTCTTGACTTCGTAGCGCGTGTTGCCGATAAAATCACGCACTGTCAGAGTTAGCAGATATTGACCTTTGGCACTATTCGGAGGAGTGCTGATGCGGAGTGTTCCGGGCACAAATTGGGCCGGGTAAAAGCTATTCGCTTTAAGTTCGGCGGCATGGGGCGCGTCGAGAAAAGGCTTGCCGCTTGGTTGAACCACCGAGAGACCGTATTCCAAGGAATATGTGTGATCCGCAGTCATCTTAAAACCGGCCATATCAAACCGTGCGAAAACCGTATCGCCCGGACTGAAGGCAGGAATATCAAGGGCACTCTGATCGTCCTCGCGACGCAAAAACTCAAAGTGCTGCACGATTACCGAATCGGAAGGATCTACGCGAACGCCTCCGACGTGGAACGGGAAATCTTTTGTGACCTCTGTTTTCCCGAACACATCTTTCGCGACGACATGGATGCGGAAATCGCCGCTGGCCAAGTAGGAAGGGAGCAAAAAGGAAGCACGCCGTTTGGGGGTCCAGCGCTTGTCTTCGGAACTGAGTTCAGCCTGGATAATGTCGGCCGCGGGCTCAGTTAAAGGAACCCCGTTTACATCTTGCGGCGTCACTTCATACGCCAGCGAAATCTTGCGTCCTTCGTCGCGGTTGAGCGGCTGAATCGAAAAACCGGAAAGCTGAAAGGTGAAATACAGATATTCGCCGGGTAGGAACGTGTAGCCCGGTGCGACAAATGGTGCATCCTCAGAAGCCGCAATGCCGGCCTGAACAATAGCGAGATTGGAATTCGGGGCCGGAGGATCTTGTGGAAGCAAAGCTTGGGCAAAAAGAACAGAAGCGGATGCGAACTGCATCAATGAGCCAAAAACGAGGAGCGTACGTCTGCTAATTGGCAGCCGAGTTGCTGAGATTCGAATGAAAGGCATGCGGATTGAGAGAAACCGTTTGAGGAAGTTCATTCTTGTGCTTGCGTTGTGCTGCTGCGCGCTGTACGCACCCAGTCGAGCCGGTGCCCAGGCAGTTCATCCGGTTACAGGCCGGCGTATCGCGCCAGTTATGAGCGTTGACGGCGCAGATTGGCTGGACCGCGAACAACGGCAGCGGGAAGAACAGCCTGCGAAGGCGATCGCCGCGCTCGATTTGCGACCGGGAATGTGGGTTGCCGATGTGGGCGCCGGTACCGGTTTCTACAGCGTGCGGCTGGCACGGGCGGTGTCGCCCGGCGGAATGGTGATCGCAAACGACATTCAACCGGGAATGCTGGACCGATTGCGCGCGAACGCCGCAGCGCAGCGGATTACCAATATCGAAACGGTACTTGGTACCGAATCGGATCCCAAATTGCCAGCGGGCAAACTTGACCTGGTGCTGCTGGTCGATGTTTACCACGAGTTCTCGCGTCCGCAGCGTATGCTGGATGAGATTCGCCAGTCGTTGAAACCGGACGGACGGCTGGTCTTGCTCGAATTCAGAAAAGAGGATCCGAGTGTTCCCATTCGGCCGGAGCATAAAATGAGCGTGGCTGAGGTAAGAGCCGAGGTCTCACCTGAAGGGTACCAGTTTGAGAAAGTAGTAGACACGCTGCCTTGGCAACACATCATCTTCTTTCGCAGGGACGGTCGCTAGTCCGCATCATGCTGGGGCGCCAGTGAGCACGCTGGCTCCGCCCTCGCGCACGGCGATTGGCCGCTATGTCAGTTTCACTCGCGAGGAGTGGAAGGCTTTACGCGCGAACACGCCCCTGCTGCTGAGCGAGGCGGAACTGGCTTCGCTGCGGGGGATCAACGAACAGGTCTCCTTGCGCGAGGTAGAGGAGATCTATATCCCGCTTTCGCGGCTGCTGAATTTGCACGTAGCCGCAGTGCAGCACTTGTACGACGCGCGGCGCGAATTTATGGGAGCACCGGCGCCACGCAAAGTGTCCTATGTAATTGGCATCGCGGGAAGCGTCGCAGTAGGCAAAAGCACATTTTCGCGCGTCTTGCGCGCCGTACTTGCGCGCTGGCCAGATCATCCTAACGTTGACCTGATCACCACCGACGGATTCCTGCTCCCGAATCGAATATTGGAAGAACGCGGCATTATGAACCGCAAGGGCTTCCCGGAGAGCTACGATCAGCGGCGCTTACTGCGATTCTTGGCCGACGTAAAGGCAGGCGTGCCAGAAGTTTCGGCGCCGGTTTACTCGCATCTGCACTACGACATCATTCCCGATGCGGCTATTCAGGTGAAGCAACCCGACATTCTCATACTCGAAGGGTTGAACGTGTTGCAGTCGCCGGATGCACACAGGGACGGGTCTCGGTTATTTGTGTCGGACTTCTTCGATTTCTCAATTTTCCTGGACGCGGAGGTAAGCCGGATCGAGAAATGGTACGTGCAGCGATTTCTGCGCCTGCGTGAGACCGTTTTCCAGAACGAATCTTCTTATTTCCACCGCTATGCGACCCTTAGCGAAGCCGAAGCGACCGCTACGGCCGTGCGCATCTGGCGCGAGATCAACCTGGTGAATCTGGTTGAGAATATCGGACCGACGCGTGAGCGCGCGCACCTAATCCTGGAAAAGGGTGAGCAGCACGCCGTTGAGAATGTGAGATTGAGACGAATTTGATGGGAAGTTGGTGGACCTGGACGGGTTCGAACCGTCGACCTCTTCCATGCCATGGAAGCGCGCTCCCAACTGCGCCACAGGCCCTCTGCGATTGGTTTACGTCCTGAGAATAACACAGCAAACACGTACTAGGACGCGTACTGGCTTGGCGATTCCAAAGTACTCCGGGTTTTCACGTCACGCTCTATTGACACGTTCGTCAAACACCGTCACAATCGAACCGTCGCAGTATTCAGATGATCCGGCCGAGTTGGCGGATTAAGGATTTTCAGCAATGAAGGAAGTTGTTTCAGAAATTGCGCTACCCCGACAAGATGTCACTCCTAGCCGAGGACATGCGAAAGGTCAATATGCGGGTGCTAGCCCCGCAGCCTTCGATGATTTACTTCACGACTTACGTCAACCCTTGAGCGCTATTGAATCGTTGGCTTATTTCCTGGAGATCACGTCTTCTGATGAAAGCGTGCGCGGGCACTTGCAACGCATTCAGGCGATGGTTGCACGGGCACATGGCATCTTAGACCACTCGACACATTCACACAGCATCAGCCCCAGCGCGGCTTAATACGTATTTTTTCACCCTCGATCGCTCAGTTCTTTTTTGATTGCATTCAGGTCCTCGCGAAGTTGTGGGATCCGGCCCACATTCGCAAGGCCTTTCAAGTGCTGCCGCAAAGGACGCGCCGGAATGCCCCACACTGGCTCACCGGCATGCACCGTTTGTCCAGTGAGAATGCCGGCTTTGCCGCCGACGATTGCTTTGGACTCGATTTTTGCCTTTTCACCAATGCCAGCCTGGCCGCCGATGACAGCGTAGTCGCCGACGAACACGCTGCCGGAAAAACCGGTCTGTGCCGCGACGACAACGTGATTCCCAATGTCACAGTTGTGCGCCACGTGTATCAGATTGTCCAGCTTGGTTCCGCGTCCGATGCGGGTTACGCCGAGTGCCGCGCGATCGATGCAGCAGTTGGCGCCGATCTCGACGTCATCTTCAATAGTCACGGTGCCGACCTGGGGAAACTTTTCGTAGTGATCGCCGGCGAAGGTGAACCCGAATCCATCAGCGCCGATGACGCAGCCGGCGTGCACGATGACGCGAGCGCCGATTCGGACACGGGCATAGATGGTCACATTCGGATGCACTACGGTTCGTTCCGCAATGTATACGTCAGGTCCGATCGCGCAGCCGTCTCCGATGCGGCAGTTCGCTTCAATGATGGTGCGTTCCCCAATGGTTACGTTTGCTCCGACGGTGCATTCGCGGCTTACCTTGGCGCTGGCAGCGACCACTGCGCTGGGATGAATGGAGGCCGGAGGCGCAGGTTCATCGTACAGCGCGTGCAGGACTTGTACGAATGCGGCACGCGCCTCGGGTACGCGTACAACCGACCATGGACCGGACTGGTCGAAGTCGTTCGCAACAAGCAGGCATCCAGCCCGCGAGCGAGTGGCCGTCGCAGCGGCTTTCCGATTCGCCACGAATGCAACTTCATGCGCGTTAGCAGCTTCTACGGTGTTTGCGGCTGAGATGAGCCTCTGCGCATCTCCCTCCAGTTCGCCTCCACAGAGTGCAGCGATTTCGGCGGTCGTGAGAGCAGACATCCCCCATACTTAACACTGATGGCAGTCGATCCATCCGCCTATGTTGCTCCTACTGCGCGCGTCGACCCGGCAGCTGTTATTGGCGCCCGAACGCGTGTCGGCGAGTACTGCGTTATC
The DNA here is from genome assembly GCA_963758445.1 of Terriglobia bacterium. Taxonomy (GTDB): domain Bacteria; phylum Acidobacteriota; class Terriglobia; order Bryobacterales; family Bryobacteraceae; genus Bog-105. The sequence continues at coordinate 355,006 of CAVWVR010000010.1, read as the reverse complement.
GAACCCGATGTCGTGATCGGACGGGGCTGCGTTCTGGAGCCTTACGTCTATGTGAAGCGCTGGACCACAATGGGCGACGAAAACGAGATCTCTGCGGGAACCGTGCTGGGCACCGATCCCCTGGACAAAGCTTTCACGGGTGAACGCAGCCACCTTACTATCGGCCACCGCAACAAAGTTCGCGAGCACTATACGATTTCACGCGGCACCAAGCCGGAGTCGGAAACGCGTATTGGCAACGAAAACTACATCATGACGTCCGGGCACATCGCGCACAACTGCGTAATTGGCGACAACATTGTGATAGCGAGTTGCGCCTTGGTTGCGGGCTTTGCGCAGGTGGAAGATCAAGCATTTGTGTCTGGTGGGGTGGTGGTCCACCAATATTCGAAGATCGGGCGGCTGGCGATGATCGGCGGCAACTCGCGCGTCAATCTGGACGCACCTCCGTTTTTTCTTTACTCCGGCTTCAATGTCGAGCCGGAAGGGCTGAACCTCGTCGGACTCAAGCGCGCCGGGTTCTCTCTTGACCAGGTACGGGCGCTGAAGAATGCGTACCGCATACTGTACCGGTCCGGCCTGAAACTGGAAGCCGCACTTCAGAAGATCGAGGCTGACTGCGCGACGCCTGAAACATTGCACTTGGTTGGCTTCATTCGCAGCAGCGAGCGGGGCATTTGCCGTGGAAGAACAACTTAGTGCCGAAGCTACTTCGCGGTTTTAGCGGCTTTGGCCGCAGGCGTGCCGACGGTTCGAATTGCGATCGCTTTGATGATCACAGGCGTTAGTGGCTTATCATTTGAATCACGCGGCACGTTCGAAATTGCGTCTGCCACATCTTGGCCCGAGACCACTTCGCCGAAAACGGTGTATCCGCCGTTCAAGTGTTCGGCTGGCGCAACTGTAATAAAGAACTGCGAGCCGTTGGTATTCGGGCCGTGGTTTGCCATTGCAAGAACACCGGCATGATCGAACTTGCGGTCGGGACTGATCTCATCGGCGAATTCGTAGCCGGGGGAGCCGGTGCCGTCGCCAGCAGGATCTCCGCCCTGGATCATAAAGCCGGGTATGACGCGGTGAAAGGCCGTTCCGGAGTAAAGCGGTCTGTGGATCAACCTGCCGGTGCGCGGATCGGTCCAAGGTTTGGAGCCGCTAGCCAAACCGCGAAAGTTGGCTACCGCCTTTGGGGCCTCATGTTCGAAGAGCTTACAGACGATAGTTCCCGTGGAGGTGTAGATGACGGCATACAGGCCGGGTTCGCTGGGCAGAGTCACCGCCGGAAGGTCGGGAGCCGGAGTCCTTTGCGCAGTGTGCCTGCCAGCTGTACTGGAGTGGCTGGTTTGCGCAGGCGCCGGTGAGGCAATCAACGCCGCCAGCAAAGTTAGGGTACAGATTGGTTGCACTTAGGCCGATTATAGTTTGGGGGCAGAAAGAAAGAGCTCAAATGACATGTCAGAAAGACCGGGACTTTCGGCCAAAGATTAACAAAGTGCAACATCTACTCCCTGTTTTCCGAATTGTCAGTGCCCTGTGTTTCCCCTACAATTTGTATAAGCACATATCTATGAAGTACCTAGCCGCGAAGTACCTAGCCGCGCCAGCGCTGCTCGCCGCCCTTTTGTTCTCGTCTGCATGTACGCAGAGCCCACAGAAACTGGTGGAGGCCGGTAACCGGTATCACGCCAGGAAGAAGTACACAGAGGCTTCAATCCTTTATCAGAAGGCCATCACAAAAGACAAGACCAACGCTGAGGCTTATTACCGCCAAGGGCTGAATCTGCTCGATTCCGGTGATATGCCTGGAGCGGTCAGTTACTTGCGCAGAGCAGTCGATCTAAAGCCTTCGAACACCGACGCGACTAGTAAGCTGGCTGAAATTTACCTGCTTGCCTACTCGACCAATCCTGAGAAGTTCAAGTCATACATGGATGACATCCGGGACCTGGTGAAAAAGGTTAACAGCAATGAGCCAAATTCGTTCGCAGCCGCAAGGTTGTCAGGCCTTCTCAGCTTGGCGGAAAAGGACCCCGAGAGAGCGCTGCAAGCTTTCGAGAAGGCGAACAGACTCAAACCGCATTCTCCGGATGTTGTTACCTGGTATGCGGAGACGCTATACAACGCAAACCGCGCTCCGGAAGCGGAAAAGCTTGAGCTCGACATGCTTGCGCATGACAAGAAGTGGGGTCCGGGGTACGATTTCCTATTTATCCTCTATTCGCGCGCAGGGCAGAAGGACAAGGCGAAAGCGATTCTGGAGGACCGCGTTAAATACGACCCGTCAAGTGCACTGGCGATTCAGAATCTAGCCAATTATCAGGCCGTTTCGGGCGACTATGCCGCCGCCGAAGCTACTGCCAAGCGCGTGCTGGACGATCCCAAAGCATTCCCGAACCGGAATGAATTTCTCGGCGATTTTTATTTTCGGAACAAGAAATACGATCAGGCTTTAGCACAGTATCAAGCGGGGGCGAACGACGACTCCAAACGAGCCGTGCTCTACAAGGAACGCATCGTCAGCGTGTATGAAGCGACGAACCGCCGCGATGACGCACTGAACCTGGCGCGGAATATTGTCAAAGATAACCCCAAGAACCCGCAAGCCAGTGAAGTGTACGCCGGGCTGATGATGCAAAGCAGCGCACAGGCCACGGTTACCAAATCGGTGAATGAGCTAAAGGATCTGTTGAAAAACAATCCGAGCGACCCGCTACTGCATTTACTCCTCGCTCGTGCATATTTCGGTGGCGGTGATCGGGCTAAGAGTTTGAGCGAAGGGCAAGAGGCTATGCAGCAGGAGATGAAACTCGCTCAGAGCGTTCATCGAGCGCCGCGGCTTCAGATTGTCGAGAACTCCCACATCCTTATAGGCAGGATCTACGAAGACCGAGGGGAGCACGCGAAGGCTCTGGAACAAGCGAACCTGGTTCTGGAGGCTAACCCGAAGAGCCCTGACGCGAGACTTATTAAAGCCCGAGCCGCGGTGGGAGTGGGCCAGGCCGATCAAGCTCTTCCGGAATTAGAAGCGCTGATACAGCAGTATCCAACCTTCGACGCCGCGCGTTTGGAACTCGCAAACGTGTATATCTCAAAGAAAGAATTTGATAAGGCGACCGCACAATATCAACAGTTCGAGAAAGACTTCCCCCATGACTTGAGGGGACCCGTTGGCCTTCAGACGGTCAAAATGGCTGAAGGAAAAAGCGCTGAGGCGATTAGCGGTATGAAGGGGATAGTGGATCAACAACCCAACGACCTGCAGCTTCGCTATCAGCTTGCGGCATTTCAGTCACAGGGCGGCGCGGAGTTAGCCCAAAAAGATCCAGGCCGGGCAAAACAACTTTTGGAGGACGCAGCCAACAATTACAAAGAGATTCTAAAGACCACTACGAACTCGCCCGACATTTGGCTTCGTTTGGGTATTTTGCAACGCGAACTGGAACAGAACGACGCGGCCCTAGCCTCGTTCCAGCAGGCGAGTAGCGCCGATCCGCACAATTCTGCTCCCGTTCTGAATGAGGCTATGCTGCTCGAATACCTTGGGAAAAGGAAGGATGCCCTGACCGCATATAACAAAGTTCTCGGAATCGATCCGGATAATCCTTTTGCCATGAATAACCTGGCTTTCCTCGATGCAGAAAACGGGGTGAACCTTGATCAGGCGCTGACGTATGCCATTAAGGCTAAGCAAAAGTTTCCGGACAGTCCCGATATCTCCGATACGCTCGGCTATGTCTACTTTCAGAAGAATTTGAACACAGAGGCCTTACAGATTTTCAAAGACCTTGTGGCGAGCCATCAGAATAACGCGACGTTTCACTTCCATCTCGCCATGGCGCTCCAGAGGAACGGCGAAAAGGGCGCGGCCCGGGACGAAGCTCGAAAAGCTTTGCAGTTCTCGACTCGTCCCGAGCAGCAATCACAAATCAAGACTCTCTTGAGCCAGCTCGGATAGCCCATTGATCGCTCTCGCCCGGTCGAGATTCTGGTTCGACCGTTACCCGAGCGCCAGATACGTCACCCCTTTTCTGGTCTTTATGGCGCTGCTGGCCATCTCGCCCAAGTTGGGCCTGAACGCCCGCTGGGATGCACCGGCTCGGGTCATTCTTCTCTCGGCAGTTTGCTACGTTTGCTGGCCACGCGAACTGAGTGTTCGCCCCATCCGGCCGCTATTGAGCATCGCAGTGGGAGCAGTTGTGTTCCTGCTTTGGATTGCTCCGGACGCCTTGATTCCAGGCTATCGGCAAGGCGCTATGTTCTCCAATAGCGTTTTCGGCCATCTGCATTCTTCGCTGCGTCCATCTGAGGTGCAAAGCTCGTGGGTATTGACCTGGAGGACCATTCGAGCGGTTGCGATTGTGCCCATCGTCGAGGAATTATTTTGGCGTGCGTGGCTGATGCGGTGGCTCATAAACTCGGATTTCAGAAGAGTGCCGCTGGGGGCGTACGGCGCTTTGGCATTCTGGGCTACGGCCATACTGTTCGCTTCCGAGCACGGTCCTTATTGGGATGTAGGCCTGATTACCGGAATCGTTTATAACTGGTGGATAGTGCGCACGAAGTCGGTGGCCGATTGCATTGTGGCGCACGCAATCACAAACGCCTTGCTGAGCGGGTACGTCATCGTGACCGCGCAATGGCAGTACTGGCAATAGCGGAATTAAAGCTCTGTGAAACAGCCGTAAATTATTGGAGTCAACAGTCAGGAGATCCGTAGACTTACTCTATGCCCTGTCTACTTGCCTTGCTGGCTGTCGCTTTCCCCCGAGTGGCTATTGTGCTCCTTTGGCTGTTCACGAACTTTTTCACGGGCGTTTACAACAACATCATCATCCCCGTGCTCGGGTTCCTATTTCTTCCGCTGACTCTGATCGTCTACACATACTTCCAAAGAAGCCATCCTGGCTCGCTGGGCACACAAGGACTGATTTTTGTCTTCATCGCGGTCGTTGTCGATCTCGGACTGATCGGCGGCGGAACGTGGAGCAGGAGACGCAGCTAGAGGAGTTTTCCGCTAGGAAGGCGGGTACCCGCGGTATCTGACTGAGAATCAACCGTCCTGTCGGCTACTAGCCCTGTGTGGCACTATTCCGTACTCTCAGTGCGGCGATTCAAGGTATCGATGCGCATTTGATTGACGTGGAAGTCGACATGTACCCGTCGGGCACCAGCCGGGACTTCGTCACGGTGGGAATGCCCGATGCGGCCGTGAAGGAAAGCAGGGAGCGAATCAAGTCGGCCCTGCTGAACTCGGGCTTCGGCTATCCCAGCAAGTCGGTCACCATTAATCTCGCGCCTGCGAATGTACGGAAAGAGGGCGCAGGATTTGACCTGCCCATGGCGACCGCAATTCTGGGAGCGATGGGCGCAGTCGGGCAGATTGACAGTCACCTGCTGGTGGGCGAGCTTTCGCTTGACGGAAGCCTGCGGCCCATTCGCGGCGCACTGTCAATAGCCGTTTGCGCAGCGCGAAAGGGTATTCAGAACCTGTTGCTGCCATTCGACAACGCGGCTGAAGCTGCAGTCGCGGAAGGCGTCCGTGTCTTCGGATTGCGTCATTTGGCCGAAGTGGTCCAGTTTCTGAATGAGCCCTCGGCGTTCAGTCCGGCAGTCCCGTGCATTCCGGAATTCCATGCTGGTGCGAGTGACACCCCGGATTTCAGCGACGTACGCGGCCAACTGATGGCAAAGCGGGCTCTGGAAGTGGCGGCGGGCGGAAATCACAATGTCCTGATGATCGGGCCGCCGGGATCGGGCAAGACGATGCTGGCCAAACGCGTTGCCGGAATTTTGCCTAAGCTGACTTTTCGCGAGGCGCTGGAAGCCACGCAGATACACGGCGTAGCGGGAGTTCTGCCGCCGGGAATCGGAGTGTTGCGCAGCCGACCATTCCGTGCGCCGCACCACACCATCTCCGATGCCGGTCTTATTGGCGGCGGTAGCGGCAGTGCCCGCCCGGGCGAGGTCAGTCTGGCGCATCAAGGCGTGTTGTTTCTGGACGAATTGCCGGAGTTCCCGCGAGGTGTTCTGGAGCAGCTACGGCAGCCCCTGGAAGAAGGATCGGTTACGCTCGCGCGCAGCAACGGCACACTCACGTTCCCGGCGCGCTTCATGCTTGTAGCCGCGATGAATCCGTGTCCCTGTGGCTTTTTTGGCGATACCACACGCGAATGCCGTTGCACGCCGGGCATCATTCAACGCTATCTGGCAAAGGTCAGCGGACCACTGTTGGATCGAATCGATCTTCACATCGAAGTTCCCGCGGTTCCCTACAAAGAACTGCGCAGCAAAGGTGATGGGCAGAGTTCCGCGGCGATTCGCGAGCGCGTCGAAGATGCTCGCGAACAACAGCGCAAGCGCGGGTTCTACAACGCACAGATTCCTCCATCGCAGTTGCGAACGCTCTGCGCGCTCGACGAAGCGGGTGAGCGCACCTTAGAGATGGCGGTTCGCCGGATGAATCTGTCTGCCCGAGCCCATGATCGAATGCTCCGCGTAGGGCGCACGATCGCGGATTTAGATCACGCGGAGAGCGTAACGGCCAAGCATCTGGCTGAAGCTGTGCAATTCCGGAATTTGGATCGGAATTACTGGAATTAGCCAACGTGGATTGGCCGTGCAGTCGCCCACTTCACGGTAGGTTAGTTAGGTGCTCGCAATGGCAGAAGGCGCCGTCCTTTGAATGTGTTCGCTCTGGTCTTGAGGAACAAAGCCACACTTGCGCCTACTACTCCGCCCAAAAGAAATCCGCAGGTCGCCCACATTAACCGCGTGAAATTTGCTGCTGCGGTATCAATGTCGTGACGATGGTTCCAGAACTCGACGATCTTGCCGTCTCTAAACCGCAGCACGTTGATAATGGGTATCGGGTTCCGGCCGCCCAGCGCTTTCATCCACCATGATGTTGGACGGAAATCCCATTCCCAACGTGTTGCGACAAGATCGCCTTCACCAAGTTGAAAATCAACACGGCCGCTCATCGCGCCGTGCTGCCAGAAGAAATCCGCTATGTCCTTTTGCCTCGAAGCTGGCTCGACGCCGTCGCGACCACCAATATCGTGAACGGTGTATTGTGGTGCGACCAGTCGATCCACGGCACCCGGATTATGAGAGAACCAGACCTCTTGGTAGAACTCTCTGGCTAAAGCTTTATTTCTATCCTCGAGTGGACCAGCACAGGCGGCCAAGCTAGCTGTCAAGAAAAGACAACTACCAACTAGTGATCGCATTCAGCGCAGTTATCACGCGAACCAGGGATTCCCGGTAACAGCGGCCCGAAGCGCTGAGTTCGCCGTACTCTAGCAGTTGCGAACCCTCTGCGCTCTCGACGAAACGGGCGAGAGCACGTTAGAGATGGCGGTTCGCCGGATGAATCTCTCTGCCAGAGCCCATGATCGAATGCTCCGCGTCGCGCGCACCATCGCCGATTTAGATCACGCCGAGAGCGTAACGGCCAAGCATCTGGCCGAAGCGGTCCAGTTCCGGAATTTGGATCGGAATTATTGGAACTGAGTGTGGCTACTAATCGAAATACACGGGAAGCACCCTCCGTTAGCGCACGAATTTCAAATTGAATATGCAAATATGAGGACGATTAGGCCACGTCAATACTTGATGTGAAACCGTTGCGACACGCACCCCGTCGTGCAAACTACGCGTCTGCTTTGGAACTAAATGCCTGTCGTACCACTAACTTCCTGCGTGAGCAAAAAGCTGTTTACCAAGACTATTTTTCTCGCCGTGGCGCTGACTTTAGCGTACACGCCGCACGCTTTTGCGTCGGGTTCGTTACCCGACCAATGCATCTACGCGCTGAATCGTAGCGCGCCAGGAGCGCTCACCATTCAGGGTTCCACCAGTTTAAACTTCTCCGCTTGCGGGATTGTTGTAGATTCCAGCAGCCCGTCGGCACTTGTCACGTCTGGCAACGGCAGAGTGAACGCAAAGTACATTGACGTGGTTGGCGGATACAGCGGCACGGGCCAGGTTACGTTCTCGGCAGCGCCGCAAACGGGTGCATCGTACAGAGCCGACCCGCTGAGCATCGTGAGTGCGCCTAGCAGTAAGAAATGCGACTTCACGAACGTTAAGATCAGCTCCGGATCTTCCCAACTCACGCCCGGTACCTACTGCAACGGCATCGCCGTTTCGGGGACAGCCAATGTGACCCTTGCGCCTGGAACTTATATCCTGATGGGCGGCGGATTGCACGTATCGGGATCGAGCCAGTTGAAAGGTCAGGGCACGATTGTCCTTACGCAGGGACTCGGCTATTCTTACGGACCGCTGATTATCTCAGACAACGCTCTGTTGAATTTGCAGGCCTTGAAGAGCGGTGACTATCCGGGCATTTTGTTCTTTCAGGATCGCAGCCTTGGGACGGCGATCGCGCCGAGCGTCATCAATGGTTCCAGAAATTCGAAGCTCGAAGGCATTTTGTACTTTCCGACGAGTAACTTGACTTGGTCCGGATCGGCAGCAGGAGCGCAAGGAGCTTATCTTGCCATCGTGGCCGACACGGTCAACATCACCGGATCTGCGACTATTGCGTCGAACTACGGTTCGCTGCAGCGCTGGCTTGAAATCGCATCGCTGATGGGTATCCAGGGCGGCAGCACCGCGCCGCAGACTAGCCAGCCGTTCACCCGAATTTCCGCGCGGTTAGATACCGGAAAGACATTTGCGCTAACCGGCAACGTCCATCCTCTGGTCGCTTCGTCAATCGACCAGGGGGACGCGGACGGATCGGTCGTCTTCCCCCGTATCATCATGCACCTCAGCATGACTGCGGCCCAGCAGGCAGATCTTACCCAACTCCTGGCGGCGCAGCAGAATAAATCGAATCCTTTTTATCACAAATGGCTGACCCCGGAACAATTCGGGGCGCGTTTCGGCGCTAGCCAGAGTGACGTCAGCCAGACCAGCGCCTGGCTTCAAAGCATGGGCTTTACGAACGTGCAAGCCGCGCGCGGAAGAACGTTCATCAGCATGACCGGAACGGCGGCGCAAGTGCGCTACGCGTTCCAGACGCCGGTTCACAAGTACACCTTGAATGGCGTAACGCACTATGCTAACTCCGCCGATCCCGTGCTGCCGCAAGCGCTTCAAGGACTGGTGACGGGAATTCGCGGATTGAACGATTTTCATCCGCGCCCACACTCACGCCGAAGTGTGATTCAACCAAGGTTCACGTCAAGCATCAGCGGCAATCACTACATCGCGCCTGCGGATTTCTGGACTATCTATAATGTGAAGCCGCTGCTGGCGGGTGGTATCACGGGAGTCGGTCAGAGCATCGCTGTAGCCGGGCAAACCGATTTAGCCGTGTCTGACATCGAGGCGTTCCAGAGCGCCTCCGGGCTGCCGATCAAAGATCCACAGATTGTCCTGGATGGGCCAGATCCCGGAACGAGTTCCAGCGACCTGTCCGAGGCCGATCTTGACGTCGAATGGTCGGGAGCGGTTGCGACCGGCGCCACGATTATCTACGTGAACTCGACAGATGTGTTCACATCGCTTACGTACGCGATTGATAACAATCTCGCGCCGGTTGTTAGCGACAGCTATGGCTCGTGTGAAGCCCAAACCGGTCAGGCTGGCATCAACAGCTTCAACACAATTTTCCAGCAGGCGAATGCTCAGGGCCAGACTGTCGTCGCGCCCGCGGGAGACACCGGCGCGGCTGACTGCGATAGCGGCACCGGAGTCGCGCATCTAGGGTTAGCGGTGGATTATCCGGGAAGTAGTCCCAACGTCACATCTGCCGGTGGCACGGCATTCAATGAGGGAACGGGAACCTACTGGAATACGACGAATGACGCAATGAGCGGCTCGGCTATCGGTTACATTCCCGAGATGGTTTGGAACGACAGCACCACGACGGCGCCTATTACGCTATCCGCAGGAGGTGGCGGGGCAAGCCTCTACTTCGCCAAACCCTCGTGGCAGCAAGGGACAGGCGTCCCGGCAGATGGCGCTCGCGATGTTCCTGACATTGCACTAAATGCATCGCCGAGTCACGATGGGTATCTCATATGCACGGGTGGATCCTGCACGAATGGGTTTCGCAACGCCAGCAACGACTTACAAGTGGTTGGCGGGACATCGTGTGCCACGCCAACGTTTGCCGCAATCATCGCCCTGATCGATCAGCAGACAAATAGCCGGCAGGGCAACGTGAACACGACCCTCTACTCGCTTGCATCCATTTCAACCGATGCATTTCATGACGTCACTGTCGGCAACAACATTGTGACCTGCCGCGGCGGCAGTCCAAACTGCTCTTCTACAGTTGTTGGCGTAGACGGAACGTTCGGCTATTCCGCCGGCGTCGGCTACGATCGGGCTTCCGGACTCGGTTCGGTGAACGCCTATGCGTTGGCCACTGAGTGGCTGTCCGGTTTTTCGCTGACCGTTAATCCGGCGGCTCTTACTATTGCGGAAGGCGCCTCCGGTACTTCGACCGTGCAAGTCACTGCGGTCTCCGGTTTCCAGGGCACGGTCAACCTGTCCTGCAGCGTTGCCTCCACCTTGACCAACACAACTTGTTCCATTCCCAGTTCGATCACGGGATCCGGAACAGTGACGCTGACAATCAAGAATAGTTCAACCGCCGCCGGCATTCAAATGTTCCCGCGCGTTCCCTGGTATTTGCCGGGCGCGGGCCTGCTGGCCGCAGGCATCGGCATGTTCCTTTTCCAGCGCAAGCGGGTACGAGCCATGGGAATCGGTCTGCTGATCTTCGCATTCCTGCTGATCGGTTGTGGCGGAAGCAGTTCGAGCGGCACGGGAACAATTACACCCACGCCGACTCCTCTTACAGGTAACGTGACAGTGACGGCCACCTCCGGCATGGTGACGGAAACTGCCACTGTGGCCGTTACGATTCCGCAGTAGAAATTAACGGTCTGAACGGCCGTCGAGCGGGAACTCGAAATACATAATCTCTTCGCCGGAACGCGCGTCTCGGATTCCACTGACGTAGAGCTTGTCACCGGGCTCAGGACGCGCTTCAAAGAAGAAAAACCCGTTGGCCGAATCCTTGGGCGGCAGCATCTTCGCTGAGAAAGCACGCTCAGCGACTTCAGGCGACGCAAGCGGGTTACCTTTCTTCGGCAATGGTATTGGCGGCAAGGGGACGCCGTTCGGGCGTTTTCTCTTGTTCCCGAAGTACTGGATGTCATCGGGGTTCATGGCATCCACATGCCGGCCATCGGAAGAGACCAGGCTGACTTTGATTGCCTGCAGATCGAGAGATCGGCCACGCTGGTTCTCCACCACTAGCAGGATCGGCACAATTCCATACTTCAACAGATCGGCTTTTTTCCCGAACACCTCGGCCGTTAATTCTTCCGTGTCGAAGGATTTCGCGCCGAGGGTGACTTGATCGGAAACCTGATGCGCGTAGTCAGTTGCGCGTCCCGCCTGGAACATCTTGTCGGCGGCTGAAAGCCCAAGCGTCAGAAGCGCTGCCGACGTTATACTCAAAATCACGACCCGAGTTCCCGGAATCACGCGCACGCTCCTTCTCTATCGGCTTTTGCAGTTCGCATTGCTCCCCTTTTCGTTCTTCTACTTCGTATTTCGTCTGCTCACGCGAACCGGCTACTCGTCCGGTTTTGAAGAGCGACTTGGCCTGTTACCCAGCCCGTTCAGTCGGACGAAGCCGAATTCGATATGGTTGCACGCTGTGTCGGTCGGTGAGGTGCTATCCGCCATTCCACTCATCAAGCATATGCGACGAGAAGAGCCGGCTGTTCCCATCTATCTCTCCGTCGCAACGCAGGCTGGAAGGCGAGCCGCGGAGCGCGAAGCTGAATCGCTGGTTAGCGGGGTGTTTTACGCGCCATTGGACTACGTCTCCTGCGTACGGCGAACCATCAGTTCCATCCGTCCGGCGATGCTGGTAGTGCTCGAAACGGAGATCTGGCCAAACCTGTACGCCGAAGCGCGGCTCGCCGGCGCCCGCCTGGCCGTCGTAAATGCGCGCATATCGAATCGCACATGGCCCCGCTATCGTGCCTTTAAATGGTTCTTTCATCCGGTGCTGGAACTCACCGATGCCATCTACGCGCAGAGCGAAGCCGATTATGAGCGCTATCGCGAGCTTGGGGTTTCGCAAGACAAGCTGCACCTTGAATCGAACCTCAAATACGATGCGGCTCTGCCCGGCATTGAGGTGGATATTCCTACTTTCAACGCCGCACAGGTATGGGTGGCTGCCAGCACGGTGGGTCCGAATGAGCGCGGCAGTTTGGAAAAGCATTCGGTGGATGAAGACGACATCGTCATTCGCGCTTTTGAGGAGCTCGCCGCTGGATTTCCGAAGCTGCTGCTGATCCTGGCGCCGCGCCAGCCGGGACGGTTTGATGCAGTCGCAGCGAAATTGGAGCGCAGCGGATTCCCGTACATTCGCCGCAGCAATGCAAGGCTCGGTAAGACTCCCGCTCTGCAGTTACCCGGCATTTTATTGCTCGACACTCTGGGTGAGTTAACGAGCACGTATCAGCACGCCAACGCTGTATTCGTGGGCGGCTCCATCGCTCCGCGCGGCGGCCACAATATCATCGAACCCGCGGCTGCCGGCGCAGCCGTGATCGTCGGACCGCACATGCAGAACTTCGATGCCATCACGCGTGACTTTCTAAATGCGCAGGCGATTATTCAGATCGGCGCGGAACAGGATCTTCTTCCGGGCGTGCGATCGTTGCTCGAAGATCCGGCTCGCGCGCGAGCATTGGGAGAGTTTGCGCGCCGGGTTGTCGATGTGCGGCGAGGCGCAGCGCAGCGGCTCGCTCCCGCGTTGCTCGACCTCTATTTCCGCGGTCAGTTTCGCGAGCCACACAATGCAGTGGCGCGCGCCTGCTTACGGTTTGCCGCATTTCTGTGGTGGAAGGGCGGAGAACGGAAACGTCACGCGGGAACACGTTATGCCTCGTCTGTGCAACGGCTTCCCGTTCCGGTTGTGAGCATCGGCGGCATCACAATAGGCGGTTCAGGTAAAACGCCATTCACCACTTATCTGGCGGCGCAACTGGTTCGGCGTGACTATGCGCCGGCCATTCTGACGCGTGGTTATCGGCGGCGATCGCCCGCGGAGAATGTAGTTCTCGCCGCGGGTGCGAAGGCGCCTTCCTCGCTAACTGGAGATGAAGCGCAGATTTTCCTTCGCTCAGGACTCGCGCCCATCGGCATCGGCAGCAACCGCTACGAAACTGCGGGCGTGTTGCTGGATCAGTTTCCGGAGACGGATATTTTTCTGCTGGACGATGGATTTCAACACGCCCGCTTACAGCGCGACGTCGACATAGTTGTTATCGACGGATTGAACCCGTTCGGAGGCGATGAGGTTGTGCCCTTGGGGCGGTTGCGGGAACCGCTTCCGGCCCTCGCGCGCGCCGGCGCCTTCGTGGTGACCAGAGCCCAATCGGATCTACGCTTCCATTCCATACACAGCAGGCTGCGTGAATACAATGCCACTGCCCCGATATTCCGCACTCGTCTCATTGCGCGAAACTGGCGCGATTATCAAACTGGTGAGTGCATTGATACCGCTGGCCGGCCGGTCGCGGCCTTTTGCGGATTAGGGAATCCGCAAAACTTTTGGGACACGCTCGACTCGCTTGGACTCGACGTCGTCTTCCGCTGGACTTTCGAAGATCATCACACCTATCGTCCGGTCGAATTGCAATATCTTGCCAGGCAAGCTGCGCTGCATGGCGCTCAGTTACTGGTCACAACCGAGAAGGACCGGATGAATTTTCCCGGGCGGCTCAGCGCGTCCATCGCTCCTCTCCGGCTAGCATGGCTTGAAATCGACGTGGAGTTGCAGGACAGCGCTACCTTTTTCGCTTTCTTAGAAACCAGCTTGCGGCGCCGTTCGGCGGCGTAGGAAATGGTCTGCGCCCACTACCCTCGGGTGAACTTTACACAGAGATAATGGTGGCCGCTGGGTCTAGACGACGCAGGTCGTTCGGGTCACTTGTAACTATCGGGTCTCGCCGCTCCCGGGCGAGGATCACCACCGAGGCGTCAACGATATCCGAGGTGTTAGTGGCCCCGCAGAGTTCCCCGCAGGCACGGGCGAGTTGGTCGTCAAGAGGAACAATCTCGACTTCCTCAGTCCGCAAGAACCGCGCTAACGTGACTTGAACGCGCCCATTGCGCCAGGCTTGAGCCAGGACGCCAGAAGGCACCCGAAACAGTCGACCTTGAGTCAATGCCCGATCGAGCAAGGCGATCATTCGCTTGTCACCACGATCCAAGGCGATCAGCGCCCCCGCATCGAGCGTTATCCCCGCCTTGGTGCGAGTGCGCGTTCTGCCCATTCGATGTCCCGCGCCGCCGGCGCGCCATGCTGTTCAATCAATTCCCGCAGCAGTGTCCGGAGAGACTCGCGTTTTTCCTGTTCCGCCAAGACCCGTGCGATGTAGCCCGAAACCGAGGCCGCTCGTCCAGCCCGTACTTCCCGTTGCACTCTCGCCAGTTGATCCCTGGGCAGACTGACGGCGATTTTCGACCTAGTCATACCACCATCATACCGCTGGCCGGGTGAGCGTACTAAGCTTAGACTTTCGTGCGCGCCATGCAAAACGGAAGCACTTTTGCGGAGGTCACGAACGGCCGAGTGGCCCTACAAATCCTAAACAAATCCGGGACACGTTTCGTGTCTGGAACCACACGACCTACTGCGGCCAACGGCGTCCTTGCTGCGCGTTCCGGACTGCTATACTCTGGCGACATGAGAAGCTTACCGATATCCGTTGCGCTCGTTCTCGGTTCCCTGATCGTGGCAGCAAGCCAGACCCGGACGTCGCCTGGCGAGGGCGTTTTCCAGGCCGGACCGCAGCGGACTCTGCAATTCGAAAACGACGAGGTAGCCGTCTGGAGGACGGTCGTGCCTCCTAACGCGCCCCTGGTCATGCACACACACCAGCACCCGCGAGTGATCGTCGCGCTAACCGGCGGAAACATGAAGGTTGTCAACGAGGATGGCAACTCTGAAATCCACACGTGGGAAACAGGCAAGGCGTATTGGCTACCTCTTTCGGAGGGTCTCAAGCGGCACGCCGATCAGAATACTGGGTCCCAGCCGATCGAGGTAATGGTAGTCGAACTGAAAAAGGCACGTTAAGAACTGGGCAGATGCCGTTTCACTGACGCCTAGACATGGATGCTGGCTACACTGTGGAGGGCAGTCCGAAATGGAAATTATTCAGGTATGCTTGACGAGAGGCTCTTAAAGGCCGCTGATCACGCGGCCAAGAGAGAAAACGTCAACCGCTCGGCCCTGATCCGTCAGGCTCTGCAAGAACACGTGAAGTGGCTGCATGTACGTGACTTGGAGGAGCGCGATCGGTGCGGATATCAGGCTAAACCGCAACGCAAAAACGAATACAGGCCCTGGGAGGACGCGGCGACTTGGCCGGCAGACTGAATCGCGGCGCTGTCCATCTTGCCGGTTTAAGCGTCCGGACAAACAGCGACCCGTACTCATGAAGCAGGTCTGCGCGGCACTGCGGTTCTCGCTGGAGTGCGATTGAGCCTGGATCATGTGGCGGCGGCCTGTTTGCTATCGTGTCGATGCAAGCCGTAATGCAATTTTCCAGTCTCGAAATTCCCTGCGAGTCGTTCACTCTCGACAATGGTTTAACAGTCATCGTTCATGAAGATCACAAAACACCTATCGTTGCCGTAAACATCTGGTATCACGTCGGCTCAAAAAACGAAAAGCCCGGCAAGACTGGTTTCGCGCACCTTTTTGAACATCTGATGTTCGGCGGCAGCGAACACCTGCGGGGCAGCTACATAGAGGCCATGGAGCGCATCGGCGCCACTGATCTGAACGGCACTACCAGCGAGGATCGCACGAATTATTTCGAAAACGTTCCAACCTCGGCACTGGATTATGCGCTGTTTGCCGAGTCCGATCGGATGGGCTACTTCTACAACACGATCAGCCAGGAGATTTTGGATCTCCAGCGCGGCGTGGTGCAGAACGAGAAGCGGCAAGGCGAGAATCAGCCTTACGCTGTGGTGGAGGATCTGGTTGTCAAATCGACCTATCCGGTGGGGCATCCTTATGCGCACACCGTGATCGGATCAATGGAAGATTTGGATTCCGCCTCGGTCGAAGATGTGCGCGAATGGTTCAAAACCTACTACACGCCGTCGAATGCTGTACTGGTTTTGGCCGGCGATGTCACGGTTGACGAGGCACGCGCGAAAGCGCAGCGCTATTTCGGGGCGATCCCGCCCGGACCTCCAGTTGCGCATCAACGCGCCTGGGTAGCCAGGATGGAGGAGGAGCACCGGGAAGTAGTGCAGGACCGGGTGCCGCAGTCGCGCTTATACAAAATCTGGAACGTTCCCGGCTACGGAACGAAGGCGGCCGATTATCTGCGCATCGCCGCGGGCGTGTTGTCATCGGGCAAGAATTCGCGGCTCTATAAACGGCTGGTCTACGACGACCAAATTGCGACGCAGGTCGGCGCCTATCTCGACGAGCGTGAGATCGGAAGCCAATTCGTGATAGTGGCGACCGCGCGCCAAGGTGAAGATCTGCGCAAGGTGGAGCGCGCGGTGGATGAAGAGCTTGCACGTTTTCTGAACGATGGCCCGGACAAGCGCGAGCTGGAGCGCATGCGAACGCAGACGTTCGGCAGCTTTGTGCGAGGAATCGAACGTATCGGAGGGTTTGGGGGAAAGTCCGACATTCTGGCCTCCAATCAAACCTATCTGGGCGATCCGCGCGGTTATAAGCAGAGGCTGCGGCATCTGGAAGAGGTTACGCCGCATGAGTTGCGCGAAACGGCGCGTGAGTGGCTGAACAAGGGCGTCTACGCGTTGGAAGTTTTGCCCTTCCTGGAATCGAAGCCGCCGGCTGAGAACGCGGCAATACGCGACCGGCTTCCCGATCTGGGACGGCCGCACGACCTCCGGCTGCCCGCGATTCATGAGACGCAACTCTCCAATGGCCTGAAGCTGTTGGTGGCCGAGCGGCATGATGTTCCAGCCGTCAATTTCTGGCTGGATGTGGATGCTGGATTTGCGGCCGATCAGTCTGCCTGTGCCGGAACAGCGCGCCTGACGTCGAGCCTGCTGACGGGCGGAACGAAACGGCGCAGCGCGCTCGAGATCAGCGATGAAGTGCAGATGCTGGGTGCGCAGATCAGCAGCGGATGCAACCTGGATCTGTCCACCGTGTATCTATCGGCGCTGCGAACGAGACTGGACGAATCTCTCGATCTGTTCGCCGACATCATTCTGAATCCGGAATTTCCGGCGGAAGATTTTGAGCGCCAACGCAGACTGCAACTCGCCGCAATCGCGAATGAAAAAGTAACACCTTTGCAGATGGCCCTGCGGGCATTGCCGCCCATCTTATTCGGAGCTACGCACGCATACGGAACGCCGCTGACAGGCTCAGGCACGCCCGAGACGCTTGCCGGGCTGACGCGCGAAGACACAGCGCGTTTTCATGGCGCCTGGTTCAAGCCGAACAATTCGACATTGATCGTCGTCGGCGACACAAACGTGGAAGAGATCAAGCCGAAGCTGGAGAAGCTTTTCGCCGGCTGGAGCTCCGCGCCCGTACCGGCGAAAGATGTTCATCCGGTAGGCCGTCCGAGTCAGCCGAAAATCTTTCTCATCGACAAGCCGGGAGCTCAGCACGCAGTCGTCATCGCCGGAACCGTGGCTCCTGCCGCGGATACCCGAAACGAAGTGGCGCTGGAAACGATGAACAACGTCTTCGGCGGAACGTTTGGCGCACGGCTGAACATGAACTTGCGCGAAGAAAAGCACTGGTCATACGGCGCCGCCTCCGTGCTCTACGCCGCGCGTGCGCAGCGGCCCTTTCTCGCCTACGCTTCAGTCCAGGGTGACAAGACGGCGGATTCCATCGCGGAAATGCTCTCCGAAATTCAGGGAATGAGCGGGGCCAAACCCATCACGGAAGAGGAACTGGAGAAAGTGAAGCAGCAGCAGATCTTTGAGCTGCCGGGCGCGCATGAAACCATGAATTCCATCGGCGGACTGTTCGGCGATCTGCTGCAACTCGGATTGCCACTGAATTTTTACGACGATTACGTCAGCCGCGTTTCAGCGCTAACGGTCGCAGACTTGGAAGCTTGCGCACGAACGCTGCTGGATCCGAGCAAGATGATCTGGCTGGTAGTCGGTGACCGCGAGAAGTTGGAATCGCCCCTGCGGGCGCTCAACATCGGCGAGATTGTTCCGACGGTCGCCTAATCGAGTTCTTCCGGTTCGATGGCGGCCTGTTCGCCGACCGCTTTCTTCTGCCAATACTTGCGCACCCAGGATTCCCAGCTTCTGCCCGCCGCCGGGTCGCGCTCGCTGAAGGCCAGCGCTGCAATATCCGAATACGGAATGCTGACGCGCGCAGATCCATTTGCGGGCAGCACGCGCACAAGCGAATTTGCCAAGGTCGTACCCGCCTTACGGTCGTAGAGGTAACCTTCGACGAAGCTACCGTCTTTGCGCGTGACCTTCACATCGCCACGATAATCGAAGGCTTTTTCCAGGGCATCGCGAATTTCATCGTCGGAAGCTAATTGCGGAATCCAGCCTTGCAAATGCTCATGTGTAAAGCCGGGAGCGACTTCCAATTGATCGGGGTTTGAAACTTGCTCTTCGATCACGCTTGCGTCTCTTGCGCCTTATCGATCTGCACCAGCGGATTGTAAGAATGCACTGGTTTATAAGGTTCGTTGAGTAGCGCGGCTGCATCTTCGTCCGGATATCGGCTGAAGAACGTTGCCTTTGCCATCCCGAATAGACCTTTCAGCGATCCAAAGCCAAAATCGACCGACGATGCTTCGTAACCGCTGTGCACCATGCAATTCGCGCACTTCGGATTTCCGGATTCCGTGCCGTAATTCGCCCACTCCGTTTCGGCGAGCAGTTCCGAGTAAGTATCCGCATAGCCATCCTGCAGCAGATAACATGGCTTTTGCCAGCCGAACACGTTGTAGGTCGGCATGCCCCAGGGCGTACACGTAAAATGCCGATGACCCATCAGGAACTCGCCGAAGAGCGGCGACATGTTGAATTTCCAGGTCGATTTTCGATTCGACAAAATGGCTCGGAATAAACGGCGTGTGCGTGCGCGACCCAGAAAATGCTGTTGGTCAGGCGCCTTGTCGTACGAGTAGCCGGGCGAAAGCATCATGCCTTCGACGCCCAGCTCCATCATTTCGTCGAAGAACGCGCGAACGCTCTTCGGGTCAGCGCCATCGAAAAGGGTCGTATTGGTAGTCACGCGGAAACCACGGGCTAAGGCCGCTTTGATTCCGCCAATCGCCAGATCGTACCCGCCCTCGCGACAGACGGAGAAATCGTGATGTTCGCGCTGACCATCGACGTGCACGGAAAAGCTAAGGTACTTGCTGGGCGTGAAAAGATGCAGTTTCTCTTCTAGTAGCAACGCGTTGGTGCAAAGGTAAATGTACTTCTTGCGGGCAACCAGGCCGGCAACAATCTCCGGCATCTGGGGATGCATCAGGGGTTCGCCGCCTGGAATCGAAACCGCCGGGGCACCGCATTCATCCACCGCGCGGAAGCATTCCTCGGGCGTTAATTGCCGCTTCAACACGTGGGCCGGATACTGAATCTTGCCGCAACCGGCGCAAGCCAGATTGCAACGAAAGAGCGGCTCCAGCATGAGAACAAGCGGATACTGTTTGCGTCCGGCCAGCTTTTGCCGAAGCACATACGTCGCGACTGTCCACATCTGGGAGGCGGGAATACTCATGATTGGGGTATAAGAACGAAGAGCTACCCTTCCATTTTAGACCGAAAGGCTTTTATTTGCTCAAAGTTCCGGGATGGCGGCTCAGTCGAGTGTAATACTGGAAGTTCCAGCCGCTACGTAGCATTAGGCCTAATACTCGCCGCATTGCCAGTCGATCAATCAATCGGAGGATATGCAGACCACAGTAGAAGAACGCTCGCTGACTGAACGGCTGAGTCCGCGCGTCGCCGTCGAAGAGCGATTCGCCCGGGCCGGGGGCAAGATAAAGACAAAGTCGTTTTTTCGACGCAACGAAAAGCGCTATGTCATTCCCATAATTAAGGCTGGTCTCCAGCTGCTGGGACTCTATGACCGAGGAATGCGGGAGGCGCTCCGTCCCGTAGTAACCGAACTCCATCTGGAATTTCCGAATCTGCCGCGTGCATTCGACGGCTTTCGACTGCTTCATCTCTCGGATTTCCATATTGACAGCGTGGACGGGCTCACTGAAAAGCTGGTTCCGGTGCTGCACGATCTAGAGGCAGACCTGTGCGTCCTGACGGGTGATTACCGGTTCGAAGACGAGGGGCCTTGCGATGAAGTCTACCGGCGTCTTCGGAAACTGCTGCCGGCTCTCGCGGCGCGCCGCCCGGTGTACGGCATACTCGGCAATCACGATGAATCCGTCATGGCATTCGAACTGGAACGAATGGGTGTTCGCATGCTGATAAACGAAGCGGTCGAGCTGCGGCGGGGACATGATTCGATATGGCTCGCCGGGCTTGACGATCCCTTCGATTACCACTGTGACGATCTCCCCGGCGCTCTGGAAGACGTTCCGAGGGACGACTTCAAGATCCTTCTTGCCCATACGCCCGATCTCTACCAGCAGGCAGCCGGGCGTGGGGTAAATCTATATCTCTGCGGTCACACTCATGGTGGCCAAATACGGCTACCGTATATCGGCTCCGTGCGAAGTAACGCCAGATCGCCGCGCGCCTATAGCTACCGTCAGTGGAATTACGAAGGCATGCAGGGCTACACAAGCGGCGGATTGGGCTGTTCAGCCCTGCCAGTACGTTTGAACTGTCCGCCAGAGGTAGCCGTACTTACACTTCGCACTGCACAAGCAAGCTAGTGTAAGCCAGCCGAATAACATCTGAAGTTTAAATTACAAATCTAGACCCTCTAGTACTAATCAGCTGAGTTTCCTTACACCACTTAGCCCTAATCCGACATATAAGTGGATGAACCTACAGCCTAAGCACATCCGAGGTCTCACGGATGGCGTATATGTCTGTAACGGAGGGCGATGTCATGAAGCAAACGCTGTGCTTAGTTGCTTTATTTTTGAGTTTTGTGAGTTTATCCGCCGCTGCTTCTTGCAGTAATGGGTCACTAGCGAGCTACATCGCGCTGGGCTCAGGCGGCTGCACGATCGGCGGCAATACGTATTCGAGCTTCGCAGATCTGAGTGGAAGTGCGGGGGCAACCGAGATCCCGGCCATCGACGTGATGGTTGCTCCGAGCGGCGGAAAATTCAATCCTGCCCTGACTTTCACAGTGAACGTAACGTCTCCCCTCGGGACAATCAACGAGACGATGTTCAATTACAGCGTCAAGGGCACGCCGTACGTCAGCGAGGTTGTCACGCTCTCAAACTCCAGCGAACCGGGCGGCGGAGACGTCTCCGATGTAACAAACTACTGCGAGGGAGGTCCTTTCGGGCCAGATGGAGTCACGGGCTGTATGGGCATGACAGGCGGTACGGCTCTTCTGGATCCCATCCAGAATCAGAGCATGCTTACGTTCGGCGCTCCCTACTTTTTGAGCTTGACCGACGATCTCACGATCGATGGGACGTCGGGCTCCGCAATGGGCGGCAAGATAACCGATCAACTCAACTCTGTGCCAGAGCCCGCACCGCTGTTAATTACCGCTATCGGGCTTTCTCTCTTTGTAACTCTAAAGTCGCGTCTTTCGCGCCGCGGCTAAAGCAGTTCTCCAGACAAAACTAGGAAAAAATCGCATGAATACGTGTAAGTCACTTATTAGCGTTATTGTCGCGGCAGCACTTGTCACACCACCTGCCGGATTTGCAGCCAGCCATCGAGAAGCTCCGATTACGGCGCTCGATACGAAAGCAGACATCACCGATATTTACGCTTTCGTCAGCTACGACGATTCGAGCAAGGTAACGATGATCCTCAACGTGGATCCGCTTCTTGAGCCTGGCAACGGGCCGAATTACTTCCCGTTCGACGATAACATCCTTTACACCATCAACATTGACAACAACAACAGCGCCCTGCCCGCTGTTCAGTTTCAGGTCAAGTTTACGACCGAAATCCGCGCACCCGGTGTGTTCACCGGCTTTGTGGGCGCGGGTTCGGGCTTCAACGCACCGGCGAATTCGCCGCCGCCCGTAGCACCCGGCACGCCGATTGTTCCGCCCGCCATTACCCAGCTAGACGGGGCCGGTGCGGCGGGTCTCAGTTTGCGCCAGACCTACAGTGTGACCATGGTTCGAAACGGCGTGAGTACTCCGCTGACGAACATGAGTGGTGGGCCACTATATGCCGTGCCGACAAACGTAGGGCCAAGAACAATGCCCAGCTACCCGGCCCTTGCTAAACAAGGCATTTATACCCTCAATGACGGAATCAAGGTGTTTGCTGGTACGGTTGACGATCCCTTCTTCATCGATCTCGGCGCAGCTTTTGATTCGCTAAATCTCCGCGTGGGCGCTGGCGGCGGCGTACTGTCGCCGGCGCAAGATGCCAACGACAAAGTGAATACGGCGCCGGATTTCGTGTCGGGTTACAACGTGAATACGATCGCGATCGAAGTTCCGATTGCGATGCTGACTAGCACGGGCACGCAGGTGACGGCTAACAGTCCCGCTGCCACCATTGGCATTTGGGGCACAACGTCCCGGCCGCGTATACTTGTACGCCGCGCTCCGCTTCCCTCACAAGCATCGGGCGGATGGTCGCAAGTGCAACGCATGGGCAACCCTCTGATCAACGAATTAATCATCGGCACCGGCGACAAAGATTTCTGGAGCATGAGCCAACCGATAAACGATTCGCAATTCGCGCATTACGATCTCGATCCTCTCTTGGCGCGGGTACTCAATGCTGTTTTCAGTATCAGCATCCCGACTCCTCCACGTGCGGATCTGCTCCCGCTGGTGACTTATGCACCGCCAATTGCCGCTTCGGGCACTCCCGCTGGTCCTGTCGCTGACTTGTTGCGTCTCAACACCGGAGTGCCGGCTACCCCCATGGCGTCGCGGAGAAGACTTGGATTGCTGGCTGGAGACGGCGCGGGCTTTCCGAACGGCCGCCGTGTTTCGGACGACGTTACGGATATAGCTCTTCGCGCCGTAGCTGGAGTGCTCCACTCCGGATTTAACATCTATCCGAACAATATGTTGGGCGACGGTGTGAACACAAACGACGTACCCTATCAGGAAACTTTCCCTTACGTCGCGTGGGCCCAGAGCGGTCGCAACAGGCGTCACATTGACCCGGGCGAGGCTGGATGCACAATGGGCGCCGGCGCGGCCTGCCCCGTCAACTAGCTCGGTATCGGCAGTCGTTATGCGCCGCTACGTGTTCCTATTGTTTTGCGCAATCTGTCTCGGGGTAACCGCGCTCGGTCAACAGACCGGCGCGGTTGTCTCTCCTGTCCAGCGGAGAGTCGAACTAGCCCAGATGCGCATTCGCTCCGAACCGAAATCGCCGCAGGGGTACAACGATTTGGCTTTTGCCTACGTCCGCTGGGCCCGCGACAGCGGCGATCCGCAGCTTTACGAGAAAGCGGATGCGGCGCTACGGCAGTCGCTTCAGCTCTCTCCCGACAACTACGAAGCCAGACGGCTGCAAGTTGCAGTTTTACTCGGAAGGGAACAGCCTGCGGACGCTCTGAAGTTAGCCTCCGCTTTGCAGATTCACAATCATGACGATATCGGCATTTGGGGATTGTTAGTGGATGCGAACATAGCGCTGGGTAAGTTGGACGATGCCGAGCGCGACGCACAGTGGATATTGGATCTGCGCTCAGGCAGTAGCTTAGGGTTTACCAAAGCAGCGCGCATCAGAGAAATAACCGGCGACTCCGAAGGCGCTATCGAGTTCTATGAAGAGGCCGCCAGGCGCACGTCGCCGAGTGACGCCGACGAGCGGGCGTGGCTCTTGACCCAGAACGCGCGCTTACAACTAAAATTGGGTAATTCACAGCGCGCCCAATCGCTGACCGCCGAAGCTCTCAAGCTGTTTCCGGATTCGCAGCTTGCGAAAGCTGCGCTAACCACCGCGCCCGCCAAACAACAGTCGGCGCAGTGATTTCGATGATGTTGAAAGCCGCGGCTTTATTTTTCGCCACAGGCTTGGCATGGTCCCAACAACCACTGCGCCTGCCGGCGACCGTCAGTAGGAGGCCGCAATCTAGTTGAACTCTCGCGTCTTTCCACTGACGATCGCATGCACGCCTACGAGCGGCTGCTTGCCGTCTTCGCCGGGCGACCCGCAGATATCCGCAGGCCTGATCACGACTTACTTGCAGAAGCTGCGCGAGTCGGCGGATTTCCGGTATTTGGATTTGGCTGGAAAGCTGGTTGACAAGTTACTGGAGCAGGACGGCGGCAGCCTCATGGCCTTGCGTTTTCAGAATGAGATCGATTTGCAGCGGCACGATTTCCGCTCGGTTGCCGATCGCGCGCAAGACATGACGAAATACGCCGCTTCCGATCCCGGCACTTGGGGCAATCTCGGAGATGCCCTAATGGAGCTGGGAGAGTACGACCAAGCCGGCCAGGCTTACTTGAGAATGTTTGCGCTGCGTCCGAATCTGGCCAGTTACAACCGGTTGGCGTATTTTCGATTTGTCACAGGTAATGCTCCGGCGGGAATTGAACTCATGCGGGAAGCTATCGAAGCCGGCGATTCGCAGCCAGAGATTGTTGCCTGGTGTTGGGCCGAATTGGGCGACATGTATTTCAAGACCGGGCATCTGGACGAATCCGCGAGCGCTTATCGTTCCGCTATTGATCTGTTCCCTCGCCTGCATCGTGCGCTCGCGGGTTTTGGCCGTGTGCAGGCGGCGCAGGGCGATTACGACGCGGCCATCAGGAGTTATGTGCGGGCGCAATCCATCGTGCCGTTAGTTGAATATGCCGCCGCGCTTGAGGATTTATACAAAGTTACCGGGCAAATCGAAAAGGCCCGGCAGCAGGATGCCCTGATAGAAGCGATTGAAAAACTCGGGAAGGCGACCAACGAGAAAACCAATCGTAATCTAGCGCTGGTGCTTGCCGATCATAATCAGCATCTCGACGCGGCGTTGAATCTGCTAGAGACGGAACTCCCCAACCGAAGCGACGTGTACACGTGGGACGCCATATCTTGGGTTCTCTTCAAAAATGGACGCCTTGAAGAAGCGCAGAGCGCGAGCAGGAAGGCGCTAAAACTGAGTACGCCCGAGCCGCTGTTCTACTACCACGCGAGCAAGATTGCCGCAGCCGGAGGCAACAAAGAGGAAGCCCAGTCGTACTCTGATCGCGTAGCGTCGCTGAATCCTAAATTCAATATTGCGAAGGCCATTGCCAATGAATAAATTATTAGCCCTGTTGGCTGTCCCGCTCTTAGCGGCGGCGCATCCCATGGGCAACTTCAGCATCAATCACTACGCGGCGCTGAAACTCTCGGCGAACGAGATCGATATTCACTACATCATCGATGTAGCTGAGATCCCGACACTTCAGGAAATGCAGCAGACCGGGATGCCGGCCGTTCCGGGCGATCCGAAAGTCGGGGCTTACCTGGCGCACGAGCAGGAGATTCTACGGCAGGGCTTGTTAGTAACAGTGAATGGCCGCCCGGAGCGCCTGCGCGGCATTTCTAAACAAGTCATCTTCCCTCCGGGAGCGGGCGGACTGGCCACCATGAAGATGGCATTTATGTATCGGATCGTTCTTGACGATTCGGCTAGCCTGGGCCGCGTCCGTCTTGAATATCGCGACAACAATTTCCCGGATCGTATCGGCTGGAAAGAGATCGTTGCGGTCGCTGGCGGCGGAATCAAGATCGCTAGCAGTTCCGTTCCGGCGAAAGATCGAAGTTCGGAATTGACGAATTATCCAACCGACTTGATCAGCAGTCCTCCGCAAGATACCGAAGCGAAGATTCTGTTTATCGTTGCGCCTTTACCCAACACTCATTTAGCGGGTAACCCGGTGAATAAAGTAGATATCACGCCGCCGCCAGCCGCAAAACAGTCCACGCCGCTGGTGGCAAACGTGCAGGGCACGCCGCACAACGCCTTTACTGAGCTAATGAATAGGCGCGATTGGGGGCTGTGGTTCTGGATTACAGCAGCGCTGATAGCGGTGGGGCTGGGCGCATTTCACGCGCTGGAGCCTGGGCACGGCAAGACGATGGTAGCGGCGTATCTGGTGGGTTCGCAGGGAACGGCAACGCATGCAGTTCTGCTCGGGCTGATAGTAACCGCGTCACATACCGCGGGCGTGTACCTGCTGGGAGCGGTAACTCTTTACGCTTCGCGGTATATCGTGCCCGATCGTCTATATCCCTGGCTAGCGGCGGCTTCCGGCCTGACCATTGCTGGCTTAGGACTGTATCTGCTTTATAGCCGCTGGCGGGGAAAGCACATTCACCACCACGCTCATCCTCACGATCACCATCACCACGATCATGGCCATTCGCACGACCACCATCACCCTCATGCGCACTCGCACGCGCATGACCATTCCCACGGCACAGTGTCAAAGCGGCAGTTGTTAGCTCTCGGAATAACAGGCGGGATCGTTCCATGCCCAGCGGCTCTGGTGGTGCTGCTTAGCGCCGTTGCGCTTCACCGCATCGCCTTTGGGCTGTTTCTAATTGTGGCGTTCAGTATCGGGACTGGCTGCAGTTCTGATCGCTATAGGTCTTCTGATGGTGTACGCGCGCCGGTTCATGTCCCGCGTCGGCAGCGAAGGACCGGTGATTACACGCTGGCTGCCGATTGCGTCGGCTGCATTTATTTCGGTTTTGGGTTTCGCCATCACGCTGCGCGCACTTACTTCGGCCGGCATACTGAAGCTGCCCGTCTGAACTACGTGACTGGGTAACCGTTAGCCGTCCAGTCGGTATGAAAGTTGTGCGGCAGGTTCAAGACGCGAACGTTCTTCACACCAAGCTTCTTAGCCGCAAGATACGCTGGCCGTATATTGGGGCATTGCTGCATAGGACAGCAGCCGCAATAGAGCACCACGGTGTCAGCGCAGTTTAGCTTCCGCAGTTCCGCGTTCAGCTGTTCGATTCCTTCCGGCTTGCTGCCGGGCCCGGCAAGAATCGCGCCGGCGATGTGCCGCTGCCGGTACAGCATGGGAAATGCCACACAGATGACGTGAATCGATTTTTCGGATTTGCCCAACAGCGCCGCCAAATCGGCCGCTTCCATCAGCTCCGGCGGGTCCCATGGCTCGCGTTGCTCATCGAACGCCAACAGCGGTAAGGCACTACCGGCGAACTGCAGAAAGACTCGGCGCTTCACTTAAAGTCAGCTTACGACTATTCGATCCGGCTGCGCAGGAAATGCACATAGGACTTAATCGCCAACCCGCCGATCACAATGAGCGCGAATGCAAGAGCAACGCCCCTCAATGAGTAAAGAGACCAGGCGGCAAGCAGCGCAAACAGCGCGAACGCCATGCGAACGCTGATCATGCCCTTCTGTCCTTCCGGTTGACTCATTGCGACGGCAGGTTATAGCTGAACGTAAATGCCAACCGAACCTGAAAACCTTTGTAATCCGCAGGCAGCGCCGGCAATGGATTCGACATGCTCAACCCGGCAATAGCCGCTCGATCGAGTGGCTCTAAGCCAGAGGATTGCGCCGTCACCAGCTTGGGAATGCTTCCGTCGCGATTGATGATGAACTCCATCACTGTGCGGCCGTGAAGCTGTCCCATGCGCGCGCTTTCCGGAATAACGCGTCGCCAATTCGATCTCACAATGGCGAGAATGCGCGTCAGGTAAGCCTTGAAATCCGCGCCTTCGGGATCGCTTTGGAGCTCGACAGCGGCGTGCTCGGCTCCAGGCTGCCGCGTACCTCCCGGCGTTGGGGGCGATGGTTCCGAAAGGCTCTCGTCGCTGATCGCCACGCGGCTGCTGGTGCCGCCGCGTGCCAAACCTTTCACCGCTTCTTGCACGTTCGCTTTGGGAGGAGTGATGGTCGGGTGGGGATTCGGAGGCACCTCGGCGCCAACATTCTGGAACGGCGACGGCGAAGGGGTGGGCGGCGGAGGCGCAGGCGCACCAATGCCCGCGACCGCACCTGGCGGAAGCGGTCCCGGAGCCTGGTTCAGAGCGACCTTAGGAGGTTCGGGAAGGATCTGCGGGTTCGCATTTGCCGTCTGCTTGGGAACTACCTGCTTCGGCAGTTCGAAATGTTTTTGGCTAGCTTCGGGAGCCGCTTTTCGAGCCTGTGCTGGTTGAGAGGGAAGCAGGCTAGCCAAATCGATATTCTGCGTCGGCTTGATACGATTGGGCGCTTTCTGGGTAAGGATGTCCGGTGGCAAGTAAAGCGGTATGTGTCGTACGATCACACGCCGTTCCGGCTCACTCGAATTGACAAATGAGGGCAACTGCACGGCCACTGTGAATACAAGCAGATGAAGGGCGAGCGAACCGCCGATGATAGCCAGCCATTGCCGGCGCGAACGCTCCACTGGCCGCTCGAGCAGAAGATGTAATTCAAAGTTTGAGGGCGGAAAAATGACCGGATCCGCGCTAGCCGCGCTCTCTTGAGCTAAGTGGGCGAGCGAGAGCGGAGAAATGGCCATACTACAAGTCGGTGTAATGACGCGATTTGAGTGTCGAGGGTTGCCTGGATGACCCGAAATGGATCACCCAAATTAGCGGTGACGGCGAATCGTCTCCGCGACTAAGTCTGTGTGTTCCTCAATTTTAGCAGCAATAGCCTCGGCTAATGCCAGCGCGGCGGAGGCTTGCCAGCCGTCAACGCGCGGTTTCTGGCGCGTGCGGACGGACTCGAAAAACGCCCTCAGTTCGATCTGCAGCGGCTCGCCACGCTCCACGTTTAGCGAAGCAAAGCCAATTTCGGGAGCATTGGGTTCGTTTTTGCAAATCGCCAGCCGGACAGCTTCCTGGCGTTGATAATCGACCGAAATGTACTCGCCGGGTTGGAAGATCCGCAGCTTGCGAACCTTCTCTGTCGACACGCGGCTGGCCGTTAGATTGGCAACGCAGCCGCTGGCGAACGAAAGACGAACGTTGGCGATATCCACCTTACCCGACAAGACGGAAATACCGGCGGCGCGGATCTCTTGCGGCGTTTCGCGTGTCAGGTTGAGAACGATATCGAGATCGTGGATCATCAGATCCAGCACCACGTCGACATCGAGGCTGCGCGGCGTAAACACGCTCAGGCGATGCACTTCGAAAAACAGCGGGATCGTAATGGCGCTTTCGAGTGCCGTTACCGCTGGATTGAAGCGCTCCAAGTGACCGGCCTGGAGAATGCGACCGCGTTCTTCGGCCAGTTGAGCCAGCCGCCTGCCTGCCGCGGATGTGCCGGCGATCGGCTTTTCCACCAGAACATCTATGCCCGCCGTGAGAAGCCGGGCAGTAACTTCCTCATGCGTGGTTGTTGGAGTAGCCACAATGGCCGCGTCGATTTCGCCAAGAATGCTGTCGACGTTTGCGTGCGCCCGTGTGCCATATTCTTTCGCGAGCGCCTCCGCCTTGGCGGGGTCGACATCGACAACCCCCGACAGTTCCACGCCGGGCAGGTCTCTAAGGATGCGGACATGATTTCTTCCGAATGCGCCAGCGCCGAAAACAGCGGCGCGAATGTCACTCATGCGCCTGGTCGAAGTGAGGATAGACGGCTATCGTAATGTCGGCTTCGTTCGCACGGCGGATCATATCTTCTTTGTCCAGCAAGAGTGTCTGCCCGGCGTCGATTACCAGGGCGGTGGTGTTCGTTTCAACCATGGTGTCGATAGTAGTGACGCCGGCGACGGGCACATCAAAAAGCAGATGCGCTCGCCCCTTCGACGACTTAACCAGGCGTAACGGCTTTCCATTCGTGAGCGTGGCGGCGCGGCGCAGCATACTATCGGTGCCTTCCATCGCTTCCACCGCGACACATGCCTTTTCGCTTATCGCAACGCTTTGACCGATGTCGGCTTGCGCAAGCAAGCTGGCCAGCCGACGGCCGTAGTGGATGTCCGCTTGTTCCTCCTTGTTTGGCTTACGTCGAGTAAGGATACCTTCCGCGGCCAGCAAAGGTTTCAACAACCGGGTGGAATCCATTAACTCGATTCCTTCTTCGCGCAACGCTTTTTGAATGGCGCCGATAAGGGAGGCGGTGTTCTTTTCTTTGAGTGACGTGAGGAGCTTCAGCAAACGCAAGTCCGGCTTGACGGACGAAAAAATGCTGACGTGCTGCACCTGCCCGGCCATCATCACCTGCGTTACTCGCTCGCGTTTGAGGATGTCGATGAGCCTGCCCAGTTGTCCAATGTTGATCCAATGAATGGCGGTCGCATAGCGGGCGAGTTCCGGCGACGCTTCGTGCTCAATGGCGACTACAACTACTTCGTGCCCCTCATGCCGAGCGGCTTCCAGCGCAAGTAAAGGAAAACGGCCGTTCCCCGCGATCATGCCGTAACGTTGCGTCACAGTGCGCTCCTACTTACAGAATCCGCGAGCGGAACTGCGAATGAAGTCAACTAATTGCTTGACCTCGTCTGTCGGCGGGATCTCTTCTTCGATACGAGCGAGAGCCTGGCTGGTATTCAAACCCGCCCGCGTGAGTGCGCGGAAAGCGTTCTGCAGCGGCTCAATGGCGTCCGCGGAAAAACCGGCACGCTCCATCCCAACCTTGTTTGCGCCATACACTTCCACCGCATGATTAGTAGCCGTAATCGAGAAAGGCAGGACATTTTGTTTGATCACGCTGTAGCTGCCCACCATGGCATAACGCCCGATGCGGCAGAACTGATGAATTGCGCTGAGTCCACCGACGTTCGCGTAATCTTCGACGGTGACATGCCCGGCGAAGGTTACTCCGTTCGCAATAATCGTGTTGTCATTAATGATAACGTCGTGCGCGACATGCACGTACGCCATCAGAAGATTTCCGTCGCCGATGGAGGTAATCATCCCGCCGCCTTCGGTGCCGCGATGAATGGTGACGAACTCCCGAATAGAATTGCGATCGCCAATCCGCGTTTCCGAAGGCTCGCCTTGGTACTTTTTGTCTTGAGGCGCGACGCCGCAGGAGGAATACGGATAGAACAGATTGTCCTTGCCGATGGTGAGTTTGCCTTCCAGGTAGACGTGCGCTATGAGGCGCGTGCGCGCGCCAATAGTAACGCCACTGCCGATGATGCAATAAGGACCGATTTCTGCTTCGCGGGAGACAGCGGCGTCAGGGTCGACGATGGCTGTGGGGTGAATGGCCATCCGGGCGGAAGTTAAGCCAGTTGTGGCTCAGAAACCTCCCGAGCCGGCGCCGTCATGGAGGCGGTTTCCGTAAGCTTGCACATCAGAGTCGCTTCCGCGACAATCTGCCCATCAACCGTCGCTGTGCCCTGCATTTTAGCTACCGTGTGCTTCAGCCGCAGCATTTTCATTTCGATGCGCAGCTGATCACCAGGCACCACAGGCTTGCGAAATTTGGCCTCTTCCACCGACGCCAGGAACATCAACTTGCCGCGCGTGTGGGGCGCGAGTTTGCCAACCAGAATGCCCGCCACCTGCGCCATCGCTTCCACGATCAGCACGCCTGGCATAACCGGAAACCCGGGGAAATGACCGGTGAAATGAGGCTCATTGACGGTGACGTTTTTCAGGCCGACAATCGAGTCGTCGGTCATCTCCGTGATCCGGTCGACCATCAGCATCGGATAGCGATGCGGAAGCAGTTCCGAGATCTCCTGAACGTCCAGCACTGTCATGGGAACGTCCAGTATAACAGCGGGTTACACCCGCCGAACCAACGCGTTAGTCGACAATGAAAGGAGGTTCTTGTAACATGTCCACTGCCGACAACCCACCCAACGGCAAGCGCAGCATCGACGAGCGCATTGAAGCCATCCTGCTTGCCGTCGAACTGAATCATGCCGATCACGAAGGCCGGATAGCGAAACTGGAGGCTATAGCCGAAAGCATCCCTCGGATCGAAGCCATCCTGCATAAGACAGAAGGGCACATCGAAAAAATCCTGAATATCCAGGAATCGCTGGCCGGCATTGCGCTTGATCACCAAAGCCGCCTCAAACGTATCGAAGGTCAGCAATAGCCGCTCTGCAGTAAGCGGCCCGTGCTCTCAGG
This sequence comes from Terriglobia bacterium, assembly GCA_963758445.1. GTDB lineage: Bacteria > Acidobacteriota > Terriglobia > Bryobacterales > Bryobacteraceae > Bog-105. The sequence continues at coordinate 322,885 of CAVWVR010000010.1, read as the reverse complement.
CGCTCTGCTGGGCGGCCATTCGGGCCTGTTTGCCGTCGTAGCTTTCGCCGTATAGGTTCGGCACCTTTGATCCCATGGGCCGCAGATAGGTTGTCAATTGCCCGCGGTGATGAATTGAGTGATGCAGCAGGAAATTGAGATACAGCACGGCCGGTTGCTGCATAAATCCTCGAAAGTCCACCTCCTTAGCCAGTTGCTCGCTGGATAGTTTTGTCAACGCGTCTAAGCTCTGCGCAAACTGCTCTTCGTACCACGGCACAATCTCCGCCGCAGTTTCAACCGACTCCGGCAATCTCGGTTTGAATACGAACTCACCTGTGGCGACCGCATCCATGAACATCATTTCCGAACCCGCTATGTGCCGGGCCAGTTCGAATGCGGTCATCGAATTGGCGTCGGGGCGGTAATCACCTTTGTTAGACGGCACCGCTTCTATTACGGCCTTAGTTAGCCGGTGCTCGTTTTTTAAGTTCGGAAGGTAGACGAGGTTCAGTATGTCACTAGCTTGTTGTGGTTGCATCAGGTTAAGAATATCCCAAAAGCGCTATGTTTGAATGGCTGCGATGCACCCTTTCCTAGGTTGGGCCAACGGCAAGCAGGAAGAAATCATCTCTCTGATTCAGGAGATGGTCGAGTGTGAGTCGCCGAGTGACTCACCCTATGCCGTAAACCGATTCGTAGATTTAGTCCGCGATCGGACGAGCGAGATGGCGAAAGCCGACGTTCTGGAATCAGACGGATTTGGCAGGCACTTACGATTGACATTCGATACCGGAGGCGGGGCCGATGGGCAAATCCTCGGCCTGGGACATTCCGACACCGTTTGGCCGCTGGGCACGTTGCAGACGATGCCGTACCGCCGGGCCAACGGAAGGTTATGGGGGCCCGGGGTGCTCGACATGAAGGCCGGCCTTGCGTTCTTCCTCTACGCCGTGCGCGCTTTGCGGGAACTCGAGGTAGTCACACGCAAGCGCATTGTGCTGTTGATTGTGTCGGACGAGGAAGTGGGCAGTCCAACGTCGCGGCCGCTCACAGAGGCGGAAGCGAAACGCAGCGATTGCGTCCTGGTAGTGGAACCTGGCACGGGCTTGACGGGCAAGCTGAAAACATCACGCAAAGGTGTTGGCGTTTACAACATCCATGTAAAAGGTAGGGCTGTGCATGCAGGCGTCGATTTCGCCAATGGTGTCAGCGCGGTATTGGAAGCGGCACGCCAGGTACAAAAGATTGCAAAATTCACCGACCTCAAGCGAGGCACAACGGTTAATCCGGGCTTGATCAGCGGGGGCACGCGTACCAATGTCGTGGCGGCGGAAGCGCACATCGGAGTCGATATTCGGGCTGTCCGCCTGCGCAATGCGGAGGCTCTCGACCGTAAGTTTCATGCTCTGCGTCCCATCGACCGGCGCTGCTCGATCGAAGTAGAAGGTGGCCTGAACCGGCCGCCTATGGAACGCACCAAAGAGGTTCAGAAGCTGTTCGGGAAAGCGAAGAAACTAGGGCGCGCGTTCAACGTGAAGATAGAAGAATCCGCAACGGGCGGCGGGTCCGATGGCAACTTCACCGCGGCGTTGGGAGTGCCGACTTTGGATGGTCTGGGGGGCGTTGGCGAAGGAGCCCATGCCACGAACGAAAGCATCTTGATCGATCGAATCGCGGATCGCACCGCGCTGCTGGCAGCGTTGCTAGCGAGCTTGTAACTGAAGTTGAGCGTCGATGCCATCGGTCGCACTGATCGTGGTGCGCGGCGCCCAACGATCTTTCAATCTGAGGATCGGCCTTTCGAAGATTCGCCAGGACAGGAGCGCCGCTAAGTACACCGCAAGCGTTGCCGCAACTATGACGAACAGCTTTGTTGCCACAGAATAGTTAGCGAATCGCAGCACCATTTGACGCGCGGCTATCTCTTGAAACAGATACATTGCATAGCTGTACTTCCCAACGGATCTGATCCAACCGGCAGTAAACGGCATGGCCAAGGGCAACTTGGCGACGCCCGCGGCAACTAAACTCGTAAACAAAAGCAATACCGCGGAGTCGCCCCAGGTGACCATTTGCCCTGTCCATTCAACACCGCGGTCGAGAAAACAAAAACCGGCGCTTGCCACAAGACCAAAGCCGGCTACCCACATAACGTTGCGTTTGAGCACCGGCCAATACTTTGAGCGTAGGCACCACGCCAGCAATGCTCCCATAGCCAGCGCATCCATGCGTGTCACGGTCAGCCGGTAAGCAGTTTCCGCGCTTGCCCCTTGAGCCACCAGAATAAAACGAAGTACCGGCGCGGCAACTATCAAACCGCCGCAGACGAGCGGCAGATATCGCCTGGAGAGGAAAGCGACTAGAAAAGGCCACACCAAATAGAACTGTTCTTCGACGGCCAAACTCCATAACTGCCGCAAGTACGGATCGTTGGCGCCATGGTCAAACTTCCAATTACTCAGGTACGTGATATACCAACCTGTCCATGTGCCAATGTGCGGTAACCACTGTGACTCTTGATAAAACACAAACAAAACGAATGCGAGATAGCAGTAGTACAAAGGAAAGATGCGTAGAACTCTTCGAATGTAAAAGGATCGGAAAAAGTCGGCCTTGCCCTTGGAGTCCAAAAGGATTCCGGTGATCAAAAAGCCGGAAAGAACGAAGAAGAGATCGACGCCGCACCATCCGAAATTCAGCGCGCGATAAATTGCATACGTCAGCGGCGTTTTGTTTCCCAGCAGGAAATGAAAGTGGTAGAGGATCACGAACAATATGGCAACGCCGCGCAGGCCATCCAAGGCGGGGAAGTGCAGCCTGGAAGGTTGTCGAACGTCCTTAGATGGTTGAGAGAGACCGTCATCCACCAACGGCTTATCGGGCTTTTTAGCTAGTCTGCGTGACAAAATGGTGGTTTGCGTATCGTTGCTGATGGCATTTACTATGCGTGCGGTTTAGTGCTGGCAGGCATTGTACTCTCTTATTTTCTGACACCCTGGGCGGGCGCACCACTATATTTGCTGGCTGTGTTCTGCCTATATTTTTTCCGCGATCCGGAGAGAGTGGCACCCGGCGGCGACGTTATGGTTGCGCCTGCCGACGGTCAAGTTGTGGCTGTGCGTGATTTAGGCTCCGGCGAGACGCGCGTCAGTATTTTCCTGAATATATTCGATGTGCACGTGAATCGCACGCCCATTCCAGGGAAAGTAACACAAGTGGTTTACACCAAAGGCAAGTTCATGGTGGCTAGCCGCGAACTTGCATCGTCGGACAACGAACAGAACACGCTGGTTATTGAGGGACACGACGGCACACGCGTGACCTGCCGCCAAATCGCCGGCTTAATAGCGCGGCGAATCGTCTGCTTCAAGCAGGCCGGCGATGTGCTCGCACCGGCCGAACGAATCGGCTATATCAAGTTTGGTTCGCGAGTCGACGTGGTCTTCGGGACTGAGTGGCAGACCACAGTGAAAGTGGGCCAGCGAGTTAGTGCGGGAACAAGCGTTCTGGCCAAGCGGGAGGCCATCTGAACCTTAAAGATCAGATCTTAGGACCTAAGCTGTCGGCCAAGCGGCCCCGGCGCGCGGCCTATGTGCTGCCGACGCTTTTCACGAGCGGCAACATATTCCTGGGGTTCATCGCCATCCTGCAGACCTTCGATGGAGCGATGCAGGTCAGCGGCGGCGATTATGGTTCGAACCAGCACTTCGCGACGGCTGCCAAAGCGCTCGGCTTCGCGGTTTTCTTCGACGGATTGGACGGGCGCATTGCGCGCATGACCAACACAACCAGCGATTTCGGCCGTGAGTTGGATTCGCTTGCGGATGTGATTACGTTTGGTATCGCGCCGGCGGTTCTGGCATTCGTCTGGGGCGTGCTGTTCGTCATGCAGCCGGCGGATACCACGCTGATTAGTCACTTACATCGGGCTGGTTATCTAGTGGCGTTCCTCTATCTTCTCTGCGGCGCGGTCAGGTTGGCGCGCTTCAACGTGCAGACCAACCCGAAGCCGAAAAATCCGGGCCGTCCGGATCGCAAATATTTCGTGGGCATGGCGATACCTGCCGGCGCCGCCTTCATCGCCGCAGTGGTCTATATGGCGCCTGCGCCGGTGCAGTCGTTCGTGCTCTCGGTCGCCTGGTTGGTGCTAGTCGGAATGGTGTCGCTGCTGATGGTCAGCACCTGGCGTTATCCCAGCTTCAAACAACTTAGTGTTTCGAAGCCGCGGACACCGCTGATCGTGCTGCTAATCGGCGTACTGGCGTTCATTATCTGGAACTGGTCGCAACCGGTGCTGCTGGCGGTAGCGTCCGGTTATGTAGTGAGTGGAATCGCAATACGAATAGGTGGACTGGTTCGTCGCTACAGAAGGCCGCGCAGCCGGACCTCCTTGCCGGAGCATCAAGTTGGCTAAAACACAACCAAAGACCAGCGTGCTTTCCGTCGCGCTGTTGGGCGCCGAGACTCTGTTAGGCCGCGAAATTGAGGCAGTCCTCAAGGACCGCGCCCCGCAAGCAACCGTGCAGGCATTTGCGGCCAGCGGTGAAGGCACGTTCGGCGAAGAAGAAGGAGAAGCGGTATTTGTTGAGCCGTTGACGCCGGAGCGACTGAAAGGCAGCGCTGCCATCATCGTCGCCGGTTCGCAGGAAGGCGCCCGGAAAGCGTATGATTTGACTACAGCGCTGGGCGGTCAGACACTGCTGCTGGATTGCACCGGTTTTCTGGAGGATCAAACAGAGGCGCGAATTCTGTCTCCATTGGCCGACGCGAGCGATATGCCGCCGGGCTGGCTGTTTGAGATTGCGCATCCGGCCGCGAGCGCATTGGCTTTATTGCTGGGTCGATTCGCTGCTTATCAGAAGATTCACCGAGTGGTGGCGCACGTGTTCGAACCCGCCAGCGAGCGTGGCCGGCTGGGAATTCTGGAACTCCAGAAACAGACTACGAACCTGCTCGCGTTCAAGCCGCTTGAAAAGGCTGTCTTCGACGCGCAGGCCAGTTTCAATCTACTGCCACGATACGGTGAAGACGCGCCAACCAAGCTGGCGGCTGTCGAGCAGCGTATCGGGCGGCATTTGGCGACGCTGTTGAGCCGTCAACCGGCGGAGCGCAGGGCACCGAGTCCCTCTCTGCGCGTGGTACAGGCACCGGTGTTTCACGGCTACAGCATCTCGCTATGGATGGAGTTCGAAGGTAATGTCAGCGCGACGGCGGCCGGCGAGGCACTGGCTTGCGCGCAGATTGAAGTGCGCGGCCCGAAGGAAGATGCGCCCGACAATGTAGGCGTGGCCAGCCAAAGCGGACTGATCGCGGGCGACATCCGAGTGGATGAAAACAATCCACGCGCGTTGTGGGCATGGGTTGTGGGCGATAATTTCCGATTAACGGCCGATGCAGTCACCGACGTGATCTCGACCATGGCGGCGAGGACGCGGTGAACAGGAGATTGTCATTCGGTATCTTATGGGCCGTTGTGCTGCTGAGCGTCAGTACACTTTCGTGCGGTTACCACGTGGGTGGGAAAGCGGATCTGATGCCGAAGAGCCTTCAGACCATCGCTATCCCGGCTTTCACGACCTTTACTACCCAATACAAACTGGTGGATGTGCTGCCCCAGCAGATTGCTAAAGAGTTTACGTCGCGAACTCGCTTCCGCATAGTCCAGAACCCGAGCGAGGCGGACGCCGTTCTCGTGGGTGCAGTCAACACGTTGCAGATGTGGCCGGTAATTTTCGATCCCACTAGTGGCAAAGCAACCAGAATCATGCTCATCGTGAGCATGAACGTCACGCTGCGCGAACAGGCGACGGGGCGTACCTTGTTTGCGCGGCCGAACTATTCGTACAAGCAGTATTTCGATGTGGCGGTGGATCCGCACCAATACTTTGACGAGAGCGGTCCGGCGCTGGACCGATTGAGCCGCGATGTTGCGCGGGATCTGGTTAGCGCCATTGTTGAGAATTTCTGAAGCCCCGCGGATGACACCCGAACAATTCCTGGCCAGAATCGCCAAAGCTCCGCCGGCGCCCGGGTATTTATTTGTTGGACAAGAAGCCTATCAACGGCGCGTCTGCAAGGAAGCGCTGGTAGAGCGCCTGTTACCGCCGGAAGCGCGCGCTGATGGTCTGACACAAACCGACCTGGAGAGCACCACCATTAGCGATGTTCTGGACGATGCCCGCTCCTTGTCCCTGTTTGCGTCGGAGAGATTGATCTGGATTGCGAGTGCGGAACTCGCGTTGCCGCGGCGCCTGAATAGCAGCACCGAAGATGGCGAAGACGGTGAAAAGTCGAGCGGCACTCCCCTCGCCGATTACCTTAAAGAGCCGACACCCGGGACGGTGCTGGTTTTCGAATGCAGCCGCTACGACTTCAACGGCGACGACAAGCCGAAGCTGGAACGCGTGCAGAAATTTTACTCCGCCATCCCCAACGTGGTGGAGTTCCGCCATTTCACGCCGGAGCTGAGCCGTGCACTCGCGCAGGACCTGGCGAAAAAGAACGGATTGAAGATCGGCGGTGCGGAGTTAGTGGCATTGCTCGATGCGGTCGCCGGAGACGCCAGCCGTTTAGCGTCGGAGTTCGAGAAGCTCTCGCTATACGTCGGAAGCGAACGAGCAGTAACGATGGATGACATCCGGACTATGGTGCCGAATGCGTCTCAGAGTACGATCTTCGCACTGGTCAATGCATTGGGCAAGCGCGATCGCGCCGGTGCGCTGCGTTCACTCGATATTTTGATCCGCGAAGGTGAATATCTGCCGCTGGCGCTTACCTTCCTGAGCACGCAATTCCGGCTTGCGCTGGCGGCGAAGGAAGCCGGGATAACCTCGGCGCCGCAGGCTTTGAGTTTCTTTTCTAAAGCGGGAGTCCGCATCTGGCGCGATCGCGCCGAGCAGGTCATGGGAACGGCGTCGGCCTTCAGCAAGCAGCATCTGGCTAAGGCAACCGCCGCGATCTATGAGACCGACAAGAAGCTGCGCGAAGGCTACAAAGACGATCGCGTCATTATGGAGACGCTGGTGCTTGCGCTCACCGGTAGCGGACCGTGACCGCCCGCCTCCTGATCAAATGTCGAGCTTGTCTAGAATTCGCTTCTGTACGGCGCCTGGCTTGCGCCACTCGTCGCTCGTGAATTTCAGGGTTTGTTCGTTCTCGCCAAACTTGAAATGCAGAAGCAGTTCCCCAGAAGGCGTTTCTTCCGAAGTCACACGGTAGCCGTTCTTCTTGAATATCAGGTAGAGCTTCTGCGATTTCGTTTGCGATCTCAGGTGGTGCAGTAATGACGTTTTCGTTGCATGGCGTCATTGTATTTCGAATACAGCGGCGGAATTTAGCGATAATATTGTCGCGGCGACACGATGAAGAACCATAGAACATAAGGACTTTCCCGATGACCCTGACCATCAATCTTTCAGAAAAGCTGGACGCGGCACTCAAAGCTCAAGCCAGGGCCACGGGTATTTCAGAAGCCGGGTTTGTCGAGAAGGTTCTTGAACAGGTACTTGACCCCAATCCGCGACCGTTCGAAGAGCACGCCCCAGTCTCCGGTCCGAAGCAGTCTCGCCCGCTTTCGGCCCGAATCCGCGAGATTTGGTCCGACATGCCTGACGAGGCACGTGCCGAATATCCCGAAGGCGGCGCATTCCAAATTGACCATCATGTTTACGGCTTACCGAAACGATGACGGCGGTTTTCGCCGACACCTTCTATTGGGTGGCATTGACGGACCCCGATGACGCACTCTACGAACGCGCTGTTCGTATAGAAGCGTTGTTGGCCGGTAGCTCCATCATCACGACAGATGAGGTTCTCAGTGAGTTCCTCACGTTTTTCGGCAGTAGCCTCCGTTTGCGCCGCAGAGCCGTTGAAACCGTTCGTGAACTGGAAGGCGATCCAAATATTCTCATTCTTCCCCAGAGCCGTGAATCTTTTCAGTCCGGCTTTGAGCTTTACGCTGCCCGTCTGGACAAAGGCTACAGCCTGACCGATTGTATTTCCATGCAGACAATGCGGCGGCGAGGCGCAACCGACATTCTGACGAACGACCGGCATTTTGAGCAAGAAGGCTTTCGGGCTTTGTTCAGGGATTAAAGGTACGCTTTCTCCATTCAAACAACACGATCCCCGCCGCGACCGAAACGTTGAGTGACGAAACCGCACCGGCCATGGGAATGCGCACCAGTACATCGCAATGCTTCTGAACTCCCTGATGCAGACCTTTGCCTTCACCGCCCAGAACAATAACGGTCGGCATAGTGAACTCTACCTGATCGTAGACTTGCGTTCCACGCTCGTCTAGTCCGTAGGTCCAGAATCCGTTTTGCTTCAACCGCTCGATGGTCTGACTCACGTTGGTGACACGCACAATCGGAAGGTATTCGAGGGCACCGGCGGCAGCTTTATCGACTGTCTCGGTAAGCGGAGCGGCGCGGCGTTCCGGCACGACGACCGCGGTTGCACCGGCAGCATGCGCGGTACGAATGATCGCGCCCAGATTGTGCGGGTCTTCTACGCCATCCAGAATGACAAGCAGCTTCGCGCCATCCAGCACAGCGTCCAGTTCGACATAATCGTGCGCCGCGCCGAATGCAATTACTCCCTGATGCGGCACGCCCTTGCTGACACGGTCAAGTGCCTCCCGTTGCTCAAACCGCACCGGAATGTTGCGCTCGCGGCAGAGATCGACGATCTCCTGAATGCGCGGACCGGAAGTCCCTTTCGCAATCAGAACTTTGTCAAGCGGCCGGCCAGCGCGCAACGCTTCGCGAACCGGATGAACGCCGATAGAGAATCGGTTCACAGGCTCAAGCCGCACCCGCGAACGCCCGCATCAGGCCAAAGGAATGCCGTTCTCTTCGAGCGTGCCTTCCACTTCCGGCACGGAGAGTCGGGTTGCATCGTATTCGATAAACAGTTCGTCGGCAGACTTCAGACGAGCTGCGAGAATTCCGTATACCGCATGTATGTGACCGAGTCGTTTCAGCTCCTCGTCATTCAGCTCCCGCGAAAGCTTAAACGTGCGTTGCACCTTGGTCATCGAAAAACAGAGTAACACTTACGTCGGGTCTTCTTGCTTAACCTTCCAGAGGATTTGGCGAAGCATGCCCAGCCACGTCTCCGCATCCGCCGCCGGAATGGAGAGCCGGCGCACGAGCCGCCGGATCTTGAGTTCGGTCGATATGGATGTCTTTTCGTTCACGTAGCCAGAGCGCGCCAGCAGATCGAGAAAAAGCCCCGTCACACGCTCATAATCTTCCGCAGTTGATGGCGGAGGCGCCGGAAATTGAGCCTTCGCCTGCTCCGCTGACCGCCGCAGTTCATAGAGACAGATGGCGACGGCCTGGCCGAGGTTCATGGAGCCGTGCTCGTCTCGAGTGGGGATACGCAGCAGCCAGTTACAGTGGCTCATGTCGTCGTTGGACAAACCGAATTTTTCCGAACCAAATAGCAGCGCCACGGCAGAAGTGGAGGCGCGTTCGCGAATGAGCGGCGCGGCGGCTTCCAGACGGTAAAGCGGCATGTGAAGATCGCGATTGCCGGCGGCCGTCGTCCCCACCACAAGCGCGCAGTCTGCCACCGCCGGAGCGACGGAATCGAACACTTGCGCATTTTCGAGAATGTAATGCGCGCGCACAGCCGAACGCGCCTCTTTGAACGCGACATCATACGGATTCACAAGCCGCATATCGGCGAACCCGAAGTTGCTCATCGCGCGCGCGGCAGCGCCGATATTGAGCGGATTGCGGGGCGTTACCAGAACGATTCGAACCGTAACGGAAGTATCCATCTGACTAACTCAGATGTGAACTAGGAGAATCTCGGACAGTGCGGAGATCAGAAGATCTCCCGGATTGTCCGGCCCATAATCAATCTCCGGAATGTCCTCTACCGTGATCGCCATTGCGATGGGCCCGCGCTTCGAATAAACGATGCCAACATCGCTGCGCAAATGATCGAGTGCGCCGGATTTGCTGGCGATCGTCACATCCTTCATGTTCCTGCCAATGCAGTTATGGTCGCGCTGGCGCTTTAGAACGGAAAGCATCTCATCCGAAGCTTGCTTGCCGACCAACTCGCCGCGATACAGTTTTTCCAGCAGAGTCAACATCTCTTGCGGGCTACTGCGGCCCGTGCCCCATTTTTTGTTTTCCGACTTAGCGCCTTCCTCTGTAATGCCGCTCGGATAGGGCTTCAGGTTGTTGCCGTCGCCGAGAATTTTGCGCATCACGCGAGTTTGCTGCAACCCGAGCTGCGCCATCCGGGCATTTACCGCGTTGCCGGTAATGCGGTTCAGAATCAGGTTGGTGGCCGTGTTATCGCTGAGGACGATCATGAGATCGACGACGTCGCGCAACGGCAGTTCGTCGCCCGCGGAAAGATCTTCCAGGATGCCTGAGCCTGAAACCTTCTCGTCCTGGGTGAGCTTGATAGGCTCGGTCCAGCGTAGTTTGTCTTCAGCCGCTTCATAAAAGCATTCGATCATGATGGGAAGTTTGATCGTGCTGGCAGTGCGAACAGGTTGCTCTGCTGCAAGGTTGTAGGTTGCACCGGTGGCGAGGTTCTTCGCGGCAATGGAGACAGTACCGGGGAAGCTGCCAATACGCGCCTTGATGGCGGCATCCAAGCTGTTGTCCGGTTTGCTTTGCGCAAACAGCACGGCCGCAAACACGGTCACAATGGCCAAGGATTTCAGCAGCATGGGCTCATGATCTCACCGGCTGGCTCAAACAAGGGTGCCCGGACCAAATGAAGCGCAACGGCCAATCGGCGCATTGACGAATGCCGATCCGCGGTGTCACCGCTATTTCGAAATTCGGTTTGTCGCGCCACGTGCGAATGGTGAGTGGGCCTTTGTCGAGGCGAACGCCATAGTGCTCGCGCGTGATGCCAAGCGCTTGCGTCAACTTGGCCGGCCCATTGGTCAAACTGCACGGAGCGCCTGTCCAAGCCCTTCGCGCGCGCATTTCGGCAAGGCCGCACATAGGCTGAAGCGCACGAATCAGAACACAATCCGGATGCCCTTCGCTATTTGCTACGACGTTGAGGCATTCGTGCATACCGTAGATGAAATAGACATATGCCCGGCCCGGGGGTCCGAAAATGACTTTTGTTCTTGCGGTGAGACCGCGCGCGGCATGCGCGGCCAGATCATCCGCGCCCAGGTAAGCTTCGGTCTCGACAATCATCCCGGCCATTTGATTGTGTTTCAGAATGCAGCCCAGCAGCGCGGGCGCAAGTTCGGTGGCGGGCCGATCGAAAAAAGCGAGCGAAACACGCTCCGTTCCCCTGAGCAGGTGGTGCAGCGGATGTGGGTCTTCGATTTGCAGTGATTTGTGTTCCGACTGCAATGTACGCTAGAACATTAGCACGGGCACGCGCATGCGACTATTCACTGCCATCGATCTGCCCTCTGAGATTCTGCTTCGCCTGGAGCGTCTACTCAGCGCGTTGCGCCCCGAAGCACCCATCAAGTGGAGTCCGCTGGACAACTTGCATGTGACGACGAAGTTCATTGGCGAATGGCCTGAACCGCGTCTGGCCGAGTTGCAGGAAGTCTTGCGCGGCACGGTACCCCGGCAGCCGTTCGAGCTGGAACTACAGGGCTTAGGATGGTTTCCGAGTGAGCGATCGCCACGCGTACTGTGGCTTGGCGTAGAAGGCGGCAACCCGCTCCGTACTCTCGTTGCAGAAACGGAGCAGGCTCTGAGTGAACTTGGCATCGCGAAAGAGGAGCGGGAGTTCTCAGCGCATTTGACGCTGGCCCGGATCAAAGGTCCGGCGCCGTTATCGAATCTGCGCAAGAAAGTACAGGAGATGCAGCCGGCGGCGATGGGCCAGTTTGCGGTATCGCGGTTCTGCCTGTTTCGTAGCCGCCCAGGCACCAACGCGAGTATCTATGAAAAGCTGACGGACTACGAATTCGAATCCGCAATGGCAGCTTCCTGACAGCCGGCATGCCGACGCTTCCACCCTCGGTTTCGCTTGCAGTCTCGGCCCTTGTCGCTTACCTGATCGGTGGCTTGCCATTTGGATATTGGTTTGTGCGGCTCACTTCCGGTAAGGATATTCGCACCATAGGGAGCGGAAACATAGGAGCGACAAACGTGCACCGGACGCAGGGCGGAAAGGCCGGCGTCATTGTTTTACTGCTCGACATCGTCAAGGGGTTTCTCGCGGTAGCCATTGCTGCCTGGTTTACACGCGGCAATCCGGCTGCGATTGCAGTGGCAGCCGCGTTCGTGATGATCGGCCATTGCTATCCCGTGTTCTTGCACTTCAGGGGCGGCAAAGCTGTAGCGTGTTTCGTAGGCGCGTTCCTCTACATCGCTCCCTGGGCGCTGCTAGTGATCTTGGTTCTTTTCGTCGTCATTGTGGCGCTTTGGAAATACGTCTCCATGGGCTCCATCCTCAGCGCTTTGCTTTTTCCGCTTTTCTTTTGGATCATCTATCGGCCGCCGGGAGTGCTGCTGGTCGCTTCTGTCTTCTGCGGCCTGTTGATTATCTTTCGTCACAAGGGGAATATCGGGAGATTGGTGAACGGCAATGAGAGCGCGTTCTCCTTGCGGGGTGGAAAGGTTTGAGCCGTCTATGCGTTTTGGGTGCAGGCAGTTGGGGCACAGCGCTGGCGATCGCGCTTGCTCCGCGTTTTGATGCTGTAAATCTCTGGGCGCGCGACGCCCAACGTGCGGCTGCGATGGAATTATCGCGCCAAAACGAACGGTATCTAGCCGGTTTCAAATTCCCGCCAAACCTGAACGTTTCGGCCGAATTCGGATGTGCGGCGCAAGATGCGGAGATCGCGCTTATCGCTGTTCCCTCTCAACATGTGCGGTCTGTTCTGACGGATTTTGCGGCTTTCTGTCCCGGCGATATGAAATTGGTCAGTGCTACCAAGGGCCTGGAAAGATCCACCCTCTTTCGCATGTCGGAGGTGATCGCGGACACCCTTCCTGGACGTCCCATGGCCGCGCTATCGGGGCCGACGTTTGCAAAGGAGATTGCGGCAGGTGAGCCGGCCGCAGTCGTAATCGCTTCTGAAAATCTCGACTTTGCAGTAGACGTGCAGCGCTCCTTTGCAACGCGAACGCTACGGTTCTATGCCAGCGAAGATCTGATCGGCGTAGAGATCGGGGCAGCTCTAAAGAATGTGATCGCGATTGGGGCGGGTATCTGCACCGGGCTGGGTCTCGGAAGCAACAGTGTGGCGGCACTGGTCACGCGCGGCTTGGCCGAAATAACCAGGCTGGCGGTGGCCAAGGGTGCGAACCCGCGCACACTCAGTGGTCTCGCCGGCCTGGGCGATCTGGTTCTAACCACCACCGGCGATCTTTCCCGCAACCGGTTTTTCGGGATACAACTCGGAATAGGACAACGATTGGCGGAAATCCTGGCGGGCATGACAATGATTGCTGAAGGCGTGGAGACATGCCGGGCGGCGTATGAGCTAGGAAAGAAGATGAATGTGGATCTTCCGATCGTCGGGAAGATGTACGAAATACTTTATGAGGAGAAGGATCCGCGCCAGGCAATTACTGAGTTGATGGAGAGGCCGTTAACGACCGAGTGACCGTCTGCTTATTGGCCTTCCTATGCTCCAGCCACAGGAAGTAGCCGATCAACGTCTTGCCATCCAGAATCTTGCCCGCCGCGACTAATTCACGCAGTTCTGTCTTCGTGAACCAGCGCATTTCGATGCGCTCGTCTTCCATAGGCTCCTGGGCGCCTTCTTTCAAACCGGTGGCCAGGAACAGGTTCATCTTCTCGTCTACATATCCGGGGCTGGCCCAAAAGGTGATGAGCTTCGTCCAAAACCTGGCCGAGTAGCCGGTTTCCTCGCGCAGTTCGCGTCTCGCGGCTTGCAATGGCGTCTCGCCCGGATCCACACGTCCCGCCGGAAGTTCCCATAGATCGCGCTCCGCGGGGAGACGGAACTGTTTCACCAGAAGCACGCGGTCGCGCTCGTCTACAGCCATCATTACGGCCGAGCCCGGATGCCGAATGATGGCGCGGTGAATCGTAAAACCGCTGGAATCTTCGGCAACCTCATCGACGACCGCGAACAACTTGTTACGCAGGACCTCTTTTGACGAGACGACCTTCATTTCTCTACAGTACGGGGTCGGCTAAGTAAACGCCACGCGTGGTACCGCGTCTTTACAGTAACGGTAATAGAGTAGATGATGCGAAATACGGTTTGGCTTGCGGTCTTTCCGATATTCGCAATCTGCTGTTTGTTGCCCGCTTTGGCTTCGGAGATCGCTTTAGAGGGCAATGACTGGCTGATTGTTCCGGGCAAACGCGTCGGACCCATCATCCCGACGACGTCCCGCGCGGAGGTAGTGAAGATCTTCGGCGCGAAGAACGTAACAGAAGGCGAAATTGGGACCAGCGACATGGGCAGCGAAACGGGAACTGAGGTCTTCGGGAGCCAGCCGGAGATGTCGCTCGCGATCTTGTGGATCAGCGATGAGCCGGATTCAAAGATCCGGCGGATTCGTTTCTGTCCAAGCGTGGTGCTGCCTGGCAAATGCCGCTGGCACACGGTGGAGGGAATCGCGCTGGGAACCAGCCTCAAGGAACTGGAACGGCTGAACGGTCGTGCTTTTCAGGTCCACGGATTCGACTGGGGCTTCGGAGGCCTGGTGACATCCTGGGGCGGCGGACGCCTGGGCAAGCTGAGTTCGAATTGCGGCGGGCTGACGCTACGGCTTGATCCTCCTCCGGGACCAGCTTCGGATGAACGAGCGCGCTTGATGGATGTAGTGGAAGACGACGAAGAGTTTCCGTCGTCACACGCGGCTATGCAGGCGTTAAATCCGGTGATCGACTTCATGAGCATGTCATTGCAGAACTGCCGCTAGTCCGCGCTACTTTGAGGTTTGGACCTCATCAACCCGGAAGCGCCGCATCGCATCTCCAAGCCGTCGATGCTGCAACGTTGGCGCAAACTGACATTCCTGCATTGGCCGTATGAACCTGACTCGGTTCAGACGTTTATCCCTGCGCCCTTGAAGCTGGATACATTCGACGGCGCGGCATGGATTGGACTTGTTCCCTTTGTCATAAGCGGCTTGCGGCCAAGGTGGATGCCGGCTTTACCCTGGATTTCGCAATTTCCAGAGACGAATGTCCGGACTTACGTGCGCGGGCCGGATGGGCAACGCGGGGTTTGGTTTTTCACGCTAGAGGCCGAACGTTTGCTGGCCGTTCTGGCTGCGCGGGCGTTTTATCATCTGCCCTACCGCTGGGCCGCAATGACGGTGGAGGCGACGGCGAAGTCCGTGAGGTACTCAAGTGAACGCAAACGGCCGTTCGGGCGCGGACGAACAGACATCGTCATAGAGCCGGGAGAAACCATGCGCGCCGGGGAACTCGATAACTTCCTTACAGCGCGTTTCCGGCTGTACTCACTGGCGAAAGATCGCGTGTTCACCGCGCCCATTGAGCACAATGCGTGGCCATTGCATTCTGCCAAAGTACTGCGGCTGGAAGAAAACCTCATCACGAACTCGGGCCTGCCGGCGCCGACGGGTCAGCCAATTGTCCACTACTCGGCCGATCTGGAAGTAAAGATCGGGAAGATTCGAAGACTCGGCTAGCTGGGATTCACGTCGTGCTGATCGGCATGGGACCAGGTTTCTTCGGTTGGGTCGTGGCCATTTGGCCGATTGAGTTCGCGATTCACGATATCCAACACTTCGCCGCGCTCGTGAGAATGAAGTTGCTCGTCCAGTCGTTGCAGCGCGACGCTCACCACGTCACGATGATGCAGCCGGCTTCCGATGTCCGGGCTGTCCGAAAGCTCCTGCCACAGCTTGTGAACCAGGACGATATCGCTGGGCCACAGACGCGGCGGATGCGGTCCCAATGAGAACAGCATGGGAGCATTGCCGTTGAGAATCTCGAGCGTCATTCCGCGTCTAGGCTCGGGTAGCTGTTCCCAGGCTTGACCCACCTGCCGGGCCTGTTCCTCGGGCGAAAGTTGCGGCGCGGCGTTCGTCACAATGCGCGAAGAATCAAGCTGCTGGGCCGTGCGAAGCAGCGTTTCATAGTAATCACGACCGGGAACAGTCAGGAGTTCCACGTGCTTGCCGGCTTTTTCGGCGATGTTCACCACCTTGCTGAACAATTCGGTTTCACGAGCGCCGCAGATCTGATCGGCGTTGGGCTGATATTCGCTGGAGAATAGCAAGCCGACGCGATGGACCACGATCACCACGATGTCTTGCTTATCAGGTTTGACTTCCTGGAGAACGCGTTGCAGGTGCTGCAGCCGGTTGACGTCCGCGGCTTCGACCAAAATGTTGCCGGCACGCACCTTAACGTCCTGGATAGTGACGTTGGCGCGCTCTTCCAGGCGGAATTTTTCCTGCTCCGAGCCGACCTTGGAACGCTTGTGGTGATTCTTGCGTTCGGAAATAGCAAAGACGGCGAAAAACGCGACAGTAAAGATGGAACCGGAGATGGTCGCGGTTTTTTTCGTGACGACGTTGACAATGGCGAGCAAGAAGAGAGTGCTAGTGATCAGGATGAGACCGACCGGAATTTCTGTCTTGCCGATGCGAAAATTGAGAGGCACTTTCCAATCGCGCGCCTCCGGCCGTTTATAGCGGAGCATCAACACGGACAGAGCCTTCATGGCAAAACTCCAGATGACTCCGAAAGCGTAAGCTTCGCCGAGTGTGTCGACGTTACCCTTGCTCAAAACAATGGTGACGATCTGCAGGAGGACAATCGTGTTGATGATGCGGCTGGTGGTGCCATAACGCTTGTGCGGCTGCCGGAACCAGTCCGGCAGAACGCCGTCTTCCGCCACTCGATTGAGTACGCCGTTTGAACCGATGATCGCCGTGTTCACCGCTCCGGAGAGAATCAACGTGCCCACCAACACAACAAACGCGTGGAAGAGCAGCTTTAACGGGGTGGGACCAACGAGGTACATGGAAAGCCCACCGATTAAGTTGTCCAGATACTTGCCGCGCTGTGCGTCCGGGATGAGCATTACGGCAAAGAACGAGACCAGCGAGGTAAACGCAAGACTGTAATAAATAACCACCAGGCCGGTCTTGCGGAGGTTCTTGAGCTTCGGAGCTTCGAGTTCGCGATAGACCTGCGCCAAAGTTTCGAAACCGCTCATTGCGAGTAGCGAATGCCCCAGGCCCACTACTATCGCAATGGCCGTGATAGAAGGCAGCGCTGTCCCTCTCAACCACCCGAGCGCGTGCGGACCGTAGTGGATATTTGCCCGAACGGGAAACGGAACTGGTTGGAAGCCCTTCAGCGCCATGGTCAAACCACACCACAAGATGAGTATTACGACCATGACGGTTGTGATCTGCATGATCTTTAACGCTTTTTGGCTGGATTCATGAATGCCGATGATGTTCTGCCACCAGAAGTAAGCCGTTGCCAGCAAGGCAAAGCCGCCAGCGAACAAATTGGATGGCACATGCAAATAGGCCAAGTGGGTGTAATCGCCGATTTCGTTGATCAGACCAGCAAGGTAGAGCCCGGCGCTGACGGCGCTGATGGGTCCCGTTAGGACGTAGTCGAACATCAAAGCCGAAACGGAAAATTTAGCCAGCGTTCCGCCCATTGCTTCATGAACGACTTTGTACACGCCGCCACGGACAAACATGCTGCAGCTTTCGATGTAAATCGCGCGGATGGCAAAACCGAACAGCATGATGCCGAAGATGAACCAGGGCGCTGACTTGCCGATAGCTGTTTCGGCGATGCCGCCGACGTAGTACGCGGAAGACGCCAAGTCGCTGAGGACGATAGCTGACGCGCGCCAGAATGAGATGAACGACAGCATGACTGTCGTGGCGACGATAACTTTGGTTTTTGTCGAGGCGGCGGAAGGAGGAGCGGGCGCGCTCAACGAGGACGTTCCCATAGATTGTGTGTGCAACTAGTGACTGCCAAATACCGAAAAAACTTGCACCCGTTACCTATTTAACAGCACTGCAATGATTAGAGTGCCCGACCCCGGTTTAAAGCGCAGAAAACATAGGGAAACATCGCAAGGGGTCTTTTACGGGCATCACAGGAAATTCTGGCGGTTTGATGAGTTCGTAGTAAGGTGACTGCAGCGGCTGAAGGCTAGTCGCTGTATCAGGATGAATCGATGAGTGGCCCGGCGATTCGGGTATTGGCGCTTTTGGAGGCGACTTCCATCAGCGGTACTGCGAAAGCCGTTCTGGAATTCGGTTACGAAGCTGCCCGTAATTATAGCGGCCTTCCGCAAGTTTCGTTGGCGATCGCAAACTTTGCCCGGTGCGATGCGGTGCCGACGAACGCGCTGGTCTCAGCGATCCGCGGCGCAGAAATCCCGTTTCATGTTGTCAGCGAACAAGGGCGGTTTGATAGGGCCGTCATTCCGCAACTGAGGTCTCTCATCACCCGCGAAGCCCCGGACGTCATCTGGACAAACAGCATTAAGTCGCATTTTCTGGTTCGCTGGGCCAAGCTCAACCGAGGTCGGAAGTGGATTGCGTACCACCATGGATATACGACGACGAATTTCAAGATGCGTTTGTATAACGAGTTGGATCGCTGGTCGCTGCCGGGCGCTGATCGCGTTCTCACCGTTTGCCAGCCCTTCGCGAAACAGCTGATACAGCGCGGCGTTGACCGCAAACGGGTCCGGGTTCAGCACATGCCGATCCGACCTTTCACGACAGATCAAGCGGAATGCCGGCAACTGCGTGACAGCCTCGGCCTGAAAGCTAACGAAAGAGTGATTTTGAGCGTGGGTCGCCTCTCGCATGAAAAAGGCCATCTCGATCTCATTCGGGCGTTTGCACGCCTGCGTCGCGAACAGGGCACCGAGTCTTTCAAGCTGATTCTGGTGGGCGATGGTCCTGAACGCCAGCGCCTGGAGCAACTTCGCGATGCCAGTCAGCTGGGCGACGCAGTTCTGCTTACCGGCCATCGGGATGACGTAAAAGTTTTTTATGGCATGGCCGATCTATTCGTGCTGCCTTCTTATACCGAGGGCTCACCAAACGTTTTGCTCGAAGCGATGGCTGCTAAAGTTCCCGTGGTGGCTACCAATGTGGGCGGCGTACCGGAGTTGGTTCAGGACGGAGTGAGTGCGATTCTGGTAAGAGCGGGCGATGAGGCTGCGCTCGCCAGCGCCATCCGGGGGCTTATGGGAGACGAGAAACTGCAGGGCCGGCTGACTGCCGCGGGGCTGGAAGTGGTTGCAAAGCACTCGCCGGAGGCTTACTATCGATCCCTGCTGACAATTTTCGAAGAAACGCTAGCAACTGAAGCATAAAGAAATTACAAATCTTTGCCGATGCAGAAATAGGAGATGACTTAGCCGGTGGCGGAGAGCAGGCAGACCCCTCTACCTGTCCTCATGGTGGTAAGAGAGCTAGGATCGGGCGGCATAGAGCGAGACGTGACGAAGTTAGCAAAAGGCTTGTCTAGGGAGCTATTCACTCCCTATGTGGCCGCCTATAAGCCCGAAGGGGCGCGGTATGAGGAGTTGCAGGAAGCGGGCATTCCCGTGTTTCACATCAAGCTCACAAGCTTGAAGTCGCCGAACGCGCTGTATGAGGCATTACGATTCGGGCGTTTCCTCAAACGCAAACGAATCCGGCTTGTGCATGCCTGGGACGCCAGCGCCGTATTCACTTTGCCTATCGCTCGTCTGATGAGAGTGCCGGTTGTTTTGTCCAGCACCCTCGGTCACCGGGACCTTCTGGATGCGAGATCGCGGCGGCAGGTCCAATTCACAGACCGGGTTGTCGATGCGGCAGTCGTAAATTGCGAAGCCATGCGCAGGCACCTTGTCGAAGACTATGCGGTTCCTGCCGAAGACGTCCAGCTCTGTTACAACGGGGTGGATGTGAGCGAGTTTTATCCGGCGGAACAGCCTAGACCCGCGGCCGTTGCGGGCGCGAGTTTCGTCATCGGGACAGTCTGTGTTTTGCGTGTTGAGAAAGCGTTGGAACTCCTGGTTGAGGCGTTTGCCAAGGTCCGCGATAAAGTGCCCGGTTCGAAGCTGCTGATTGTGGGTAGCGGACCGGAGTTGCCAAAGCTGCAGGCGTTAAGCGAAAAGCTAGCGATAGCTCAGGATTGCGTCTTCGTGCCTGCGGTTCGGAAAGTGGCGGAATACCTGCGCGGCATGGATATCTTCGTTTCAACGTCGTACTCAGAGGCATTTTCCAATTCGATTCTGGAGGCAATGGCTTGCGGATGCTGCGTTGTGGCCTCGCGCGTGGGAGGCACGCCGGAACTGATCGCCGATGAGGAGCGAGGTCTTCTGTTTCAGTCAGGCAATTCAGACGATCTTGCACAAAAACTGACGAAACTGATCGACGATCCGGGGCTTAGAAAGCGCTTCGCGCACAATGCGGCTGAGTTTGCCAGAACCAGGTTGAGTATGGACACGGCGGTTGCCAGGATGACAGAGATCTACGAAAAGCTGTTGCGGCAGAAACGGGCTGCCTGAAACCGCTCCGAATAAGTTGATGAAGCAAGAGAAAAATGTTCGCATTGTAGTCATCGCGGGAGCAAGACCCAATTTCATGAAGATTGCTCCACTCATGGCGGCCTTTGAGGGGGACGACCGATTTGAACTCGTGCTGGTGCATACCGGGCAACACTATGACGACAGCATGTCGGGCAGCTTCTTCCGGGATCTACGCATTCCACCACCCCACCATCATTTGGAAGTTGGATCGGGAACTCATGCGCAACAAACGGCCGAGGTGATGCGGCGGCTGGAACCCGTTCTGGTGAAGGAAAACCCGGCCGGGATTATCGTTGTAGGCGATGTGAACTCAACCGCAGCGGCTGCATTGGTAGCGGCCAAGCTGGGTATCTGCGTCATTCACGCCGAAGCGGGCCTGCGCAGCTTCGATCGCTCCATGCCGGAAGAGATCAACAGAATCGTGACTGATTCCATCTCCGATCTGTTGCTTATCACCGAAGAAAGCGGGCGAGTGAACCTGCTTAGAGAGGGTAAGGAACCGGAGCAGATTGTGCTGGTGGGCAATCTGATGGTCGATTCTTTGCGCAGGCATCTGGATGAGGCGCTAAAGTCGGACGTTCGAAAACGGCTGGGTATCGGCGACAAACGCTTCGGATTGGTAACGCTACATAGGCCGGCGAATGTCGACGACGAAGGCAGCCTCAGTGAAATCGTGGGCGCTCTGCGGGTGATCTCGGCGGATCTTGATCTGTATTGGCCGATGCACCCGCGGACCAGATCGCGACTCGAGCAGATGAGCATGGCCGATTTGGGCAATATTCACGTTATAGAACCGCTCGGGTATCTGGACTTCCTGCACATGCAAGCCAAATGCGCGGTGGTGCTTACCGATTCGGGCGGGGTTCAGGAAGAATCGACCGTGCTGGGAGTTCCCTGTCTCACGCTGCGAAGCAATACCGAGCGGCCTGTCACGATTGAGCGCGGAACGAATTATCTTGCCGGGACGCGGCGAGATTCTATCCTCCAGGCTTGGCGCGAAGTTCGGGATCATCCCAAGGCCGGCGCCATTCCCCCGCTATGGGATGGTCAAGCGGGAGTTCGCAGCCATCAGGCAATCAGCCGCTACTTTTTCCGCGACCTTGAGGACAGCGGACTCGCGGTGGCATGAGCTCGGAGGTGTTGGTCTTATTCGCGTACCACTTCCCGCCAGAAAATGCGATTGGGGGAATGAGACCGGCTCGCTTTCAGAAATACCTGCAGCGCCGCGGCGTTCGTTGCCATGTCATCACGGCCGCTGACGTGTCTTCGCGTCCTGATCTGGACGCGGAATATGTTCCCGATCCGTTTGAGACAAGTCCGCGCGAAGGGCTCGGCTGGCAAGTAGAACGCGCGCTTCGCAAATTCATACTGCCAGGTGTCACTGGAACGCAGTGGGCATTCGCAGCGTATAAGACGGCTAAGCAGTTTACCGATTCGCAAGCGAACGCGCAGATCACCATCCTGTCGACCTATCCGCCGCTCGGCCCCCATTTGGCTGCCTACTGGCTGACGCGCAAGACCGGATTCCCGTGGATCGCCGACTTTCGTGATCCGCTCGCCAACGCGCCTGGGATTACTGATTTTAGCCGCTTCCACCATGCTGCCCATGCCAGATTGGAGCGAGCAATCATTGGGAACGCCGACTGCGTGATCGCGAACACCGATACCGCGCGCGATCAACTTAAACGCGCCTACCCGGCACGCGCAAGCCGCATCCATCTACTCTGGAACGGCTTCGATCCCGAACAAAGGCTGACTGCGCTGCCAGTCGCCAATTCTACAAAGTTGATCATCAGTCATGTAGGCGAGCTATATGCAGGCCGAAACGTTACTCCCCTGTTGATGTCCCTAGAGCGGCTCATAGCGGCCAAGCGTCTTTCTCCGCAAGCATTCCAAATACTGTTAGCGGGCCCGGCTAAACGAAGCGCTTTGCCCGATGACGCCTTCGTTTCTCGTGCGACCGAAGAAGGCTGGTTGAAGCTGGCGCCGGAGCAAATTGCACAAGACGAAGCGCTGCAGATTACACGGAGTTCGGGGGCGCTTCTGCTGGTGCAGCCGCAGTCGAACGTGCAAGTCCCTGGGAAGCTATATGATTACATCCAGATCGGACGTCCGATACTGGCGTTTATACTTCCAGATTCTCCAATAGAACGGATTTTGGAGCGTAGCGGAGTCGCTTACCAGTGCGTTTATCCGTCAGATTCCCCGGCGAAATTCGATGAATCCGTGTTGAAGTTCTTCCAGCTCGATACCACCCCTAAACAAGCGAGCGCCTGGTTCGAGGATACTTTTAATACACAGAAGCACGCCGAACGGCTACACGAACTTATGCGCGAGTTGCACGCGGCTGCATGACCCGAACTCTCCTAAACGCGGCTCGCTGGTGCGCGGTCGGCATCGCTGTATTTGTTTTGGTCATAACCATGACACCGCTGGTCAGAGTGGTGGCGGAATCGCTTGCCGTTGACTGGTACGAGGGCGACGGCGACGCTTTGGTCGTCCTCGGTGGCTCTATGTTAGTGCCTGGGACTGGGCCTCGGGCGACGCTTGGCTATAGCTCTTATCTGCGAACCATCTATGCCGCCTGGATGCTGCAAACGTTCAAATTTCCGCTAGTTGTCGTCACGGGTGGAGACGGCTTGGCGGAAGGCATGGCGAAGCTCCTGATCGCGGAAGGCGTGCCCCAGTCGGAAATTCTGCTGGAGCCGCGCTCTCAGAGCACGTTAGAGAACGCAATGTATGTTAAGCAATTACTGCAGCAACGTGCCGTGCCAGTTCCCAATTCACGAATCGTGATAGTGACCAGCGATTACCACACTTGGCGGGCGCGTGCGGTATTTGCGGAATGCGGGCTGAACGTGCGAGTTATGCCTGTTCCCGATGTCACCAAGAGATCAGGTTCGTGGACTTACAGGCTCGAAGGTGCTGTCACGGTGGGCAAAGAGTTATGCAAAGATGCTGCTATATTGCTGAACCGTAACTTCGGGAAATGGTTCGGCCCAAGCAAGCTACACAAATAATCCTGCAATGAAGCTGTCGAAACGTACATCATTGACGTTCATATCATCCAGCACTCGCGGCAAAGTGAGGTCGCCGGAATTGGCCGTCGCCAGTCCTCTTTCGCATGTAGTGGCGCTCTGGACGCCTAACTCATTCAGCCACGGAACAAATTGGGGGACGTGAAACCCGCTCGGATAGCAAAAGTGAACGGGCCTTTTGCCGGTGATGTCAAGAATGCAGTTGCTGTTGTCGAGGATCTCCCGCCGGAACAGATCCCGATCCTCCGGTGTACGGTGCCGGTGCGTATGCAGCTGTATGTCAATGCCTGCGCGTGAAAGCTGCTGCGCTTCCTGCTGACTGACGATCTGAACCATGCGGCTTCGCATCAGCTCGGCATAGTCAACCCCGAAACGTTGCGCGATCTGCGCCGCCACCTCGTTCTTCTCAATCGTAGTGAGTCCTTTCGCTTGCATCCACATCAGGATGCTCCTGAGCACCTGTTGCCGTTCCGCAAAATCTCGCATGGGAAGCGGACCGGAGACACTGGCTTCAGGAAGGTCAATCGACGTTAATCCGGATTTCCACAACAGGTAATCCAGAATCAGCGTGATTACCGGCACCCTATACGCGGAGTAATGGGTAGTCAGGTATAGGGTACACGGATATGAAAATTCGGCCAGGATTGGCTGGCCGTGAACGAAAAAATCATAGAACCCGTCATCAAAGGTAATGACAACACTTCGCGGTGGAAGGGAATTATTGTGCAGCCTAACGAGAGCTTCGTCCAGGGGAAGCACCGATGCATTCACATCCCGTAAGTGCTGCAGTCGGCGCCGAAAGGTCGGAGGCGTGATGAAAAGATCGGGGCGCCACTCGTGCTCAGCGTTCAGCGAGAGTCCGTGATAACACAGGATGAGAAGCCGCTCGCTTCGTCGTGTAGAGTTTGCCGCAGCCTTGAATACGCCTGTAGTTTGTAAGGTCTTAAGCCCGGCAGAGACAAAAGTCTTTCGCAATGTCACGACCTTATACCCACGTATAGGAGAGCAATGGGTCTGTGCACGCTTTCAGTATAAAATCTGAACGGTGGGCTGCTGAGGTTGAGAATCCTTGTTCTATGTCCTCAACCCCTTTGGCCGACTAACACCGGCGCGCGCTTGCGAAATTACCATCTCGCGTATGAACTGGCCCGGCGCTTCTCCGTTACAATCTTTCAGTTGGTATCGCCCGGTGATACGCCCACCTCGTCCGATACCGCTTCCTGCTTCGAGCGAGTTATAAGTGTACAGCGAGAACACGGTTACACGCCAGGGCGCATTCTAAAAGGACTTATCGGCCCGCTGCCCATTTCAGTGCTCAATTATTCGTCTCAGGCGGCGTTGACGGAGCTAAGAACACTTTTGAGTAATGGTGCGACTGATGCCGTTCAACTCGAAAGCGTGCATTTATTCAAATACCTGGAGGTAATTCGCTCCGCCCCGAACCGGCCAGCCGTTCTCGTCGACTGGCATAACATCGAATCTGAGCTTATGCGGCGTTATGCAGCCGCCGCTAAGAATCCAGCCAAGGCAGCCGTTGCGTTTCGAACTGCGCAGTTGTTGCAGAACACCGAAGATGACTTACTTCGCCGCGCTGACGTCCACACCGTAGTTAGCGAACGGGAGCGGGAAGAACTACTCAAGCGCAACCCAAACGCGAATGTGCATGTGATTGCGAATGGCGTAGACACTAGTTTTTTTTGCGCGGCGCGGACGAGTTTAAAGCCTCGCACACTTGCTTTCGTGGGGTCGATGGACTATCACGCTAACATTGACGCAGTGAGTTGGTTCGTGCGCGACGCCTGGCCTTTAATAGGGCAGGAATTTCCAGAACTGCAGTTCGTGATCGCAGGGCGGAAACCCACTAAGAGCGTGAGGGCGTTAGCTTCGGAGCGCATTCATGTCACCGGCACGGTTGACGATATTCGGCGGATTTACGCGGATGCGTTCGCCGTCATCGTTCCACTGCGCCTCGGCGGCGGAACGCGATTAAAAATTCTGGAGGCCATGGCCGCGGGCGTGCCGGTTATCTCAACACGGGCCGGCGCGGAAGGCATCATGGCCACTGACGGAGTAAACATTTTGCTGGCAGACACTGCTGAGCAGATGTCACAAGCACTTCGTACCCTCGATGAAGATGAAGCCGGGCGAATGCGCCTGATTGAGGCCGCAAGAAAGCTTGTTGTTGACGAATATGACTGGAGAGCAGTCGGTCAGCAACTCATAGCAATCTATTCGGACATGCGTTGAAGGAGCCACGAACCCTCGCCATTGTCGTTTTGTGGCCGTTGGATCCGGAAGGCGGAGTAAATGAGGTTGTTAAGAATCTGCTCCGGCAGTTTACAACGCGAACTGATCTAATGTTTCAGCCGCTGGTTCTGGAACTAAGTTGGGCCCATAAACAAGAAGATGAGGCTATTCCCGGAGTGCGGCGCACTTACCTGAGGCTACATCCGGTTTACCTCGACGAAAGGCCGCTACGCAGCGTCCTTAGCTACTTACTCAATTTACCTCGGGAACTTATAGCGCTCTCGCGACTGGCGAAGCGGGAAAGCATAGCCGTATTCAATCTTCACTTCCCCGATCTCCAGGCATTCACGTTTATCCTGCTTCGGATGCTCAACCTTTTCAAAGGCAAGGTAATCCTCTCGTTCCACGGCTCAGATATCAGAGCAGCGCATGCCCAGAGTCGAGTTTCTAAGTTGCTTTGGAGGTTCCTTCTCCGACACGCCACTTCTGTCGTTTCTTGCTCCGACGGTCTCAGTGAAGAAATCCTTCTGCTTGAGCCGCTTTGTCGCGTATTGACAATTCACAACGGAATCGATGCCGATCGGTTTGCCGCAGAGGTCGATGCCCGATTTATGGTGCCGGCTGGGTTTGAAGGCCGTAGGGTCATAACGCACGTCGGTTCATTTGACTTCGGCAAGGGGCACGACATTCTCATTCAGGCGTTTGACGAGGTTGCCACCAGACATAGTGATGTGATCCTTTTGCTGGCTGGCCGGCCTGGCGCTATGACCCGTCCCGTTCGCGAAATGATCGAGAACAAAGGCCTGAAAGATCGCGTTCACATATTCGAGAATCTGCCGCATGCTCAAGTGTGCAATCTCCTCTTGCGCTCAACCGTGTTTGCGTTCGCAAGCCGCTGGCGCAAACGAGAACTGGGCGAGGGATTTGCAATCGTGATTCTCGAAGCAGCCGCCGCAAGACTCCCGGTCGTGGCGACTGCATCTTGTGGGGTCGAAGAAATTGTCCAGAACGGCCGGACGGGCCTTGTTGTGCCGCTCGAAGACGCTCACGCCTTGGCTGAGGCAATCTTGTACATGCTTGATAATCCGGAGGAAGCCATGCAAATGGCGAATAATTTGCACGCTTTAGTGCGGCACGAATTTAGCTGGCAAGAAGCCGCCGAACAATACAGTGCTTTGTATGCCGACGCTGCGGTTCCCAAAGTAACTCATGACGGACCTACGTAAGCAAGCTGTATACCGTTAACCAGCGCGCCGCCTTTCACACCAAAGAATTCAATATGGATGGCTTTTTTGGTCGCTACGGTTTGGAATGTCTTGTCAACAGCGCTTCTCGCGCCATATTCCGCGTCGGGATCAAACTTGCTCAGAACCTGGGCGCCGTCTATCTTGACATTAAACTGATAGGTTCCCCCTTGCGTGTGACCATAATCCGCGAACATGAGCGTAACCGCATAGCGTCCATTCGGCACGGCGAAGTCATAACTGAATCCCTGGTTTTCATACACGTAACGGGATGATCGGTACAGATACTGAAGATCGTCCGGGGCATGCGCAATCGGAACGCCGTACATGTTGTAGCCAATAGAAGGACTAAACCCGTAATCGCTGGACCAGACGTTTCCATGGGCGTCTTTGAATCCGCCCTGATCTCCGCAATTGATCCGGATGGGATCAGGTATAGCTTTCACCTTGACCATAGCCATGCCGGACTTACTCGAATTCTGGATGCTGCGGGCGGTGATCGTCACATCCGTGTCCTTGGATAGCTCGTCTGGCGCGGTATATAGCCCTTCCGCATTGATGCTGCCCACGTGAGGCGAGATATCCCAGTGCAGATTGCTGTATCCAGCGCTGCCCATCGTAGCCTTAAACTGCTGCGATAATCCTCTTTGCAGGAGCGCCGAGGCTGGTGAGAGCACCAGCGATCCGGACTTAAACACGAACTTCTCAGAGACCGATTGGCTCGCATTTACCGTGCTCCGCGCAGTCACTATCACAGCCTCGTCTGATCCCGGAGGTACAGCGGGAGCAACATACAGCCCGGTAGGAGTGATTGAGCCAGGCCCACTAACTGACCAAGTGACCGCATTACTCATATACCAGCCAATTGCGTTGAACTGGGTCTTACTTCCGGTCTCCGCGTCAGGCGCGGGAGATGGGTACAATCCAAGATGTCCGGGAGACGAGTCCCCCTCGATAGAAAACGCGTTGAGCATCGGACTGGCCATGTTACTGCCGTGAGTAACCCGACGTATGGAGAAATATAAGTCGTTGTCAGTTGCCGTAGCGGGCATAGTTTCCACAGAGGGAGTGTTGCAAGCATAGTCTATGTTTCGCCCGTAATCGTATTCGGGAACGACGATTTGTCCCTGTGCCTCCAGGCGCATCGGAACGCTATTCATTCCGAATTTGCCGTGACAGCCGGTGGCGAACATAAGCGTGATCTTGTAGTTTCCGTTCGGCACCGCAAACCGGTACGTCATGTCATTGAAGGAATATCTACGCGTGTAGTAGAGTCCGATGTCCGGCAGTTTGGGCCAGGAATTTCCGGCCGACTCGTCGAACGCAACGCCCCAGCCTATCTCGCCGCCCTGCTCTCGCCACCACATGTGGCCATGTGAATCGGGCCCATAATCGGGAGCGGAGCGATTCGGAACGCCTGGAGCGCCGCTCGCATTTCCGATATCGATTCGAATCCCTCCAGCAGGCATAACGGTGAGAGCTAGTATCGTTTTGGCGCTACGGTCCGCGGCACTTGCGACCGTGAGAGTGGTGGTGGCTGGACGATCGACATTCGGCGCCGTGTAGATCCCCTCCGAAGTGAGTTTCCCCAGTTGGGGTTCCATACTCCAGATAACGGCCTTATTGGACGTGCCATTTACCCACGATTCAAGGTGCTTGGTTACTCCACTTTGAATCCACACTGATTCTTCGGGAATCCCGACAGTTACACCTTCTATCGCAACGCTGACACGACTTACTTGCGCGGGGTTACGTTCATCTGTTGCGATCACTACGGCAAAGGAATCCGGCTTAACATAGCCGTTTTCGGGGTTGACCTGCCCGGAATCAGGAGACATAAGAAGGCGAGACTCGTCCACAATCTCGAAGTCACTTCCTCTGACCGCGCCACCTGCCTCGCCCATGGCGCCCCACACTCCGAAATCCTCCGTCAGGTCCGTGGCACCGTCTACTTCCCAATTCGCCCCACCATCAGCCAGGACAAGGCCGTATTCCTTTAGCTGCGTCAGGAGCACTTTGGCCACAGGGCTAAACCGGGAGATGTCGAAACTCGCCCTCAGTCTAAAACGTGTTCCGTAAGGAATTCTTCCATATGGCCCGGCATTCGCAGTCGCAGGCCAGACGTGAGTGGGACTGATGAAGTTGTTGTCCAGAGTCATCCGTAAGGCATGCCGGATAGCTCCGGCGCGCACTTCCTGGAGACGCAGAGTTAGCGGCGCCAGGTAGAGTCCTCCGGCATCGGTTGCGGCATGCGGTAAGTAAGTCGTCGTACTTACGTAGTGAGTGCCGCTTTGGGCCGTGCAATTCCCGCAGGATTTATTTACACCGACAGGATAGTCGTTATAAATTTCGTAAACGTTACAGTCGTGTCGATTGACGGTAAGCACGTGCCTGTCCAGCCCGGAAAGGGGATCGCTGAAAACCCCGTTCTCGCGCTTCAGTTTGGGCCAGGGAACAAATTCATACGCTCCGTCGTTCTGCGGGGTGTACATGAAGTGCAGTTTGCGTGTAGGAGTGTGTTCATCGGCGATATTGATGCCCCACGCCGGAAAGTAACCCACACCTGAAGCAGGAAGCCGGCTGATCCAGTCCCTGGACTCCGGACGCAGCGGGAGCGAGTCGACGCGCGTGTTGTAGATGCTGTCATTGGGCAGAATCTGACAGCCACCCATCTTATTCGAAACAGTTATACTTGCGGGCGCGTGGTAAGTTCCGTCCGAATCGATTGATCCAACGCTGCCAGGTAGCAAAGACCACTTGACAGGAACATTCGAATGGAATTTGAGAGTGGCTCCCACTGGCACCTTGACAGAATTTCCGGGCGTGACGACGATCGCGCTTCGAGCCGAATTAGCGATCAGGAAAGTGAATAAGTAGAGGGAAAGCGTGTTAATGCGCGTCACACGGTCGTGTGAATTCATGGGAATTTTCAGTGTATCAACGGGTCTCTTAGCGGAGCCGTGGCCGCCCAGTGAACAACGCACAAGCGTGTCCCAAACTGCGGATCTGCTGGCGTTGAATAATACATGCAGTTAGTTGATTCATCAGGTAGCTGGTGCAACAGCGTAGTCGCTACTTGCCTTTCCTTCGCGACGGCCGGGCGAAACAGCAGGGCGAATTCGCCAGGGTAGGAAGACTGACTTACTACATCAGCCGGTAACGGCTGTACCTTGTCTGCTCCTAAGTAAAAATTAACAGTGTCCCCGATGCCGTAGGGCCACGTGGTGTATACCGCCTGCAACTTACTGTTGTGGCGCACTGCTTCTGCCACCTGGTTATAAGGTTGTCTCGATCCATTCCACGCTGGATATAGCTGAACGATTTGCATTCCACATAGGAGGGCCGCGCCCGCGGCAATAAACAACTTTGAGCGAGCAAAGAAGCGATCAGCAGCTTCGATCAGTCCGAAGGACACCAACAAGAGAGACGGAAAGATAGATGGAAAAACGTGCCGAAAACCGAAGACCGTCGATTCTATAGGCTTGAATCTGGTCGCGAAGAGTAACAAAGGGGGAAGAAATGCAGCCCAAAGCAGCAGCGCTACGCGTCTTCTTGTGTTTGGACCTTTGCTCGTGAAAGCGATATAAGTGCCAAATCCGATAAGAAGAAAGCCGATCACAAGTGACGCTAAGGTTCCTCCTCGAACTGGCGGCATTCCAAAAAAAGTGGCCCAGATAGCACGCAGATCGTACCAGCTTGGAATTCCCTGCCAAGCCAGGTTGTCTGCGACGCCGCGCTTTGCTCGAAAAACACTAAGTTCGGTTACGAGCCAAGGGAGCAGCGCTAAACCGGCTATGCTCGCCGAGGCGAACACTCGTCGTTTGGCTGAGCCGCCTGCGCTGCTTAACAAGGTGGATATTACAACCGCTAAGACAAATAACACACCAACGTAGTGCGTATATCCCAGAGCTGTCATTATACATTGTGCCCGACACCCAGTACATTGTTTTGTCCTCGTACCGCTCCAGAGCCAGCGCCCACAGGATCAGTAGAGTCGTCAGCAGTCCGTACAACGCGTACGAGCGGGCCTCCTGGCCGTAGTAGATGTCAGGGCCGCTCAGCGCAAGTAGAGTCGCGGCCAGCAGGGCAGCGCCGCGAAACTCCGGAGCCATTACGCCCCAAAGCAACACGATGACTATGGAGGCTATTCCAGCGATAAGCGAAAGAACTCTTATACCGCTGGCGCCGCTACCAGTTATTGGTAACGTTCCCTTCAGCAAAAAATAGTACAGCGGAGGGTGAACTAGATCCTGCTCTATCGCAGCTATAGCCTTGCTCGTGTCGGCGAGCGCCACTCGGCGCGAGAACAACTCATCTCCGTCGACGCTTTCCTCTTGCAGGCGTCGCAGCCTCAGCCACGATCCCGTAAGCAGAATAATGAAGGCGAGCGCGAGGAAAACACGCCAGTTCGGCAATGCCCCCATGTTAGCCAACTTCTCCATTCCGCCCGGAAAGGCAGCCAGTCAGTTATTTAAAGTCGAATGTAGTACCGGAGAAATAAAGGGTCGTGCTGGCGCTGATTGCCGGATTTGATGCGCTTTGCACTTGAATGACCACGCTTGTAGTAGCCGAGGGCTGCACGATCGGCGCGGTGTACAAACCCGTGGAGGTGATGGTTCCGGGACCGTTCACGATCGACCAAACAGCGTCGGAGAATCCCGTGTACCAATCCACGGCAGAAAGCTGCAGAGTGCTTCCCGGGGCAATGGTTGCACTTTGCTGGGTATCGATAGCCCAATGCGGAGCAGTGCTGTCAGGCAACATCTCCAGGCCGTTCAACATCGGGGCCATGCAAGTCATGCAATAACCGTAAGTAGCCGGATCGATATAGAGAAAAACTCCTCTTTGAGCAATCTCCAGGATGTTATTGGTTACTTTGGCCGGAATGTATGCATCCGCGGGCACGCCATACACCTGAGTGTATCCAGCGGGTTCCGCGAGCGCCATGTTGAAGTTATGTGCGCATATTTGACCCTGCGCCTCCAGATCCAGACGGCTGTGATTTGCCGCATTGTATGTGGTCTGCCAAAAGGGAGCACCGTCGTACGGATTTCCCATGAGCATGTGGACCTTGTAATTTCCGTTCGGGACAAAAAAGGTATAGACAAGATCGCCGCCGTACGTATAACCGGCGCTCTGGTAAACGCTAATTGCTGGATTTGCTGCTGCTCCCGCGTTCGTCCAACCAGGATAATCGCCGGCCAGGGCCGTATATGACGAGGCGACTTCGTGGTCTTGGTCCGGCTGCCAGACATTCCCGTTGCCATCCGTCTCTCCATTTCCCCCAACGTCTATCCTGAGGGTGCCTGCTGGGTTAGCGCCAAGTGGAAGGACGTAGACGTACTCGTATGCGATGGCATTGGAGTCCGCTGCACTGATTGCCTTGAGAACTGCTGTTGTTCCCCCGGAAATGGAAGCCGGGGGCGTGTAAACCCCGCTGGCCGTGATCGATCCGACGCCCGACTGAACAGACCACGTTACGCCCGCATTGCCTGTTCCGTTTACCGAGTAGGGGATCTGAAAGCTATAAGCTGCCGCGACCGCGTAAACCGTCGGGTACATCAGCGCTATTGCCACACCCTGTAACGCTATGGATGTAGATACAGGCTGAGCCACTCGCTGTTGGAGTCGCAGTAACTATCGCCTGATGCAATGGCTGTTCATACGTATTCTCCGTTCCGCTTACGCAAGTGGTGTTATACGGACATGTCTGAATACTGCCTGGCGCGTATTCGAGCGAGCTTTCGTCCAAAGCGTCGAAATCGGCCGGAGGAATACCGCCGACGGCGTTCAGCGCCGCCATGATGTTTGGATCTGCCTGACACTCAGCCGACGCGGAAAAGGTGATGGAGTTCCCGTTTTGCGCGTCCGCAAGCAGTAAGCCATAATGTTGCCACCCGGCCAGAATATTTTGTGCATACGCTGAGTAACTGCTCAGCGTCACGCAATTCGTAGTGATGCTGCTCCCGTTACAGACGCGGAGGCGCAAGCGCATTCCATAGGGCATGTACTGGGGTCCGACCGGCCCGTTATAATCCAGACCTATTGCCGGCCAAACATCCGCATCGTTGCGAATAATGTAAACCCCGGTCGAAAACCGAGTGGCATGAGTGAGCCCGTTGTAAACGTCGCTAGGCCGGATTGTTAGTGGAGCAAGCGGAAATGCTGCCGCATCCGTTCCACCAACGATCCCGTAGTTGAACCACGGGTAGGCTATAGCGCTGATAGCATTGCATCCGCTGGAATTGTCCTGGCAAGTTGTCGATGCGGGGTCATTTCCTGGGATTAGGCGATTGTAGATTTCCCAGAACGTACCGTCTGTTATTCGCACTGCTATCTGATGGTGGTCATTCGTGTCTTGCCAACTCCTGTATGCCCCGTTTTCCCTTTTCAGGTACGGAGGATTAGGAACCACGAAGTTGTTGTTGACAACGTTCGAGCCATAGTACTGTTTCAGTGATTCAGTCGGAGTGGAGCCGTCGGCTTTCGAATAACCCCATACAACGGCTACGTTCGTGCCGCCGTTAAATTCCGAAATCCAGTTTGAGCTTTCCGCGTTAACAGGCAGATTGTCGATTGCTGTATTCCAAATCGCGTCGTCCGGATTCGCCTGAACGCCATACACGGTATTCTGTGGAATCACGCTCGCCGGGGCCGTATAAGTGACACTTGTGCCGGTCTGATTGCTTAAAGCGCCAGCACTGCCAGCGGCCAATGACCAGGTAACCGAAGTACTTGATGTGCATGTAATGGCTTGACCTTCTTGAGCCATGTTCGCGCCATTTGCGCAACTCACAACGGGCGTCTGCGCAAACACGACAGGTACAAAGATAATTCCGAAGACGATTGTTTTTACCATAGGATGGGTTTCCCTGTAGCGATTGCCCCGGGAATGGGAAAGTTTAATGAGTAAAAGGAATTGGGAATTGATTGGTTTGCGTAGTTAGCGGCAACCCAGTTCGTTGTTCGCACAACGTTTTGAAACCTAACCTCATCAAGGGTTCCGTTTAAGGTTTGGGAGCCATACTGATTAGTGCCGAAGTATAAGCCGCTGGTGTCCAGGGATATCATCCCCGTACTTCTGGTGTTTACTAGTTTCCCGTTGACATAGAGGTTTACTGTTCCGACGCCATCGTAGGTTGCGGTAACATGCTGCCATCCCGTCGTTGCCTGGTAAACGCTTGAAACGCCATAGTCATCATTGATTGACAGTCCAAGGCTGTTGCCGTTATTAAGTGCGAGATACCACGGAAGCCCTTTGTAGATAATCTTTGTGTAGGCGGATGGCAGGCTGGGTAAATACAACCAGGTTTCGATGGTGAAACTTGTTATCTGCAGGGAACTCCTTTCGGGAAATGTGATTGACTCACTGCCGTTGAACTTAGCCGCTCCGTCTACAATCCCGGTTGTCGCCGTGGCCGTGACAGCAGTGCCATTAATAGCGTTGGAAGTGGAATCATTCCCGTTTAGCGTAGTTCCGTTGGGCAGATGCCACACGCCCACGAACGTGCTATCCCATACCCCCGGTGCATTCGATTGGTCCGTCGTGATCGCCGAATTTCCAACGCAAACAAACAGCGTATTGTCGTTCGTGTGAGAGAGAGTCGGGATGACGACCCAGTAGGCAACCTTCCCAGTTGAATCCCAATACTCCGTCTGCCAGGTCATCTTTGCCGTACAGCCGGAATCCGACGTGAACACGACATCAAATCCGCTTGAGCTGGTGACTAATCCGCCGTTCGCTACGCTGCCCATCTTTGGATATGTTCCAGCAACCAGCAGCGGATAGTTAGTCAGGTCCCCAGTCCCGGCCCTTGTATGCGAAACGGAAATAGTCGCTACGGCGGAATAGCCGGCGAAAGCCGACTTAACTAGAAAAAGCAGAATTAGCGCGCTTTTTATTGACATGACAGCACCAAACTGATCAGGGTTGAACCCGATACAGCCTTTATGTTGAAACCGAAAATGTCATTCGGGGATACTGCTGTCGTCCATCCGGTGAGAGTTGCAGAGTGCAAAGCCATCCCTGAAGAAATAGCGGGTGTAGCGGCACTGGTTATGCTGTTTGAAGCTGTGGGAAGAGAAGTTCCGCTTGCGACCTTCCAAATGTCAACGGAAGCCGTTCCCGTATCAACCGTTATGTTCCACGAATTGATGACACAAGAATAGGGAACCGTGTAGTAACCTGCTTTTCCAACCGTTAGTGGATTTCCGCCGCCGTCAAAGATGTATCCAATTCCTCTAACGGGCGCTGTATAAGTTCCCGAGCACTGCCCGACTTGGTAATTGACGCCGTCAGAGACCACTGAGCAGTACTGGCCGGCGGCCACGACGTACGTGCCCGCGCCGTTAATGCTGGCTGCGGTGGGTGAAAGAGTAATGGACCCGCCGGCGGCTCTGAATGCGATCGTGCATCCGTTTGTGAACATGCCACCTGCGCCGGGCGTGGGTAGGCCCCACGTGCCGGAAGAGGTGCTAGTGCCGATTTCGTAGTGACCGCACACGGTCCCGGGCACCGCATAGTTGTTAGCCGAAACGTAATCGATAAATTGCGCTACATTCACCGAAACTCCGCCGGAGTTGTTCGAAACAGTCGTGCCGGAGCCGGGCGTGAAGTTCGTTTTGGAAAGAATCGGTCTGTAATCTGTACATGCCGTGAAGGCGCCCCCATTTACGCTGCAAACGTACAAGGGAAACGTTCCTGCCGGAAACGCCGAGATCGCGCTGACCAAGGCGAAGGTGGTGCTGCTATACGCATTAGTAGAGGTATATCCCGCGGTACGACTGCCGCTTGCGTCTACATAAAAATAAACGGTGTCTGCGGCAGAACCCGATAGGTTCAAAGTTGCCGAATTGATAAAAGCGTAGCGAGTACCATTCAGGTAAATCAAACATGGCGTGGAACTGGAGCAAGCACTTCCCAAAGTAAGTGAGGCGCCTC
Source organism: Terriglobia bacterium (assembly GCA_963758445.1). Lineage (GTDB taxonomy): Bacteria > Acidobacteriota > Terriglobia > Bryobacterales > Bryobacteraceae > Bog-105. The sequence continues at coordinate 286,942 of CAVWVR010000010.1, read as the reverse complement.
CCAGCGTCGGGCTCAGATCAAGTAACTGAGTCGCCACTTCTGCTCCGCCACCACCTCCGCCGCCAGATGCAACCGCGGCCGTGGTCACGGCGGTGATGAGTCCCTTTCCGTTGACCGTAATCACCGGAACAGCAGACGCTCCACCAAAGGTTCCTGGCGTCGTATTCACAGTCGCGAGGATGCTTGTTGTACTCCCAGCGCCCGAAGAAACGTCACCCGTGAATGCCGGCATTTCGCTGGCGGATACTGTGTTTTGCGTCGCCAGCGCGCCAAATGGAACTCCGCCAAGCTGAACGCTGCCGCTTCCCTTCGGAACCAGGTTCAGGCTGATGTTCGTATCTGTGCCGGTAGCGGACAACGACGGAGCCGTGCCGGCGGCCGCATTCGAAACGGTGACCTGATTGACCGCGCTTGGAGTGGCGCTGCTTTCTACCGTGGGTTTCCCGTTCGCATCATTCAGCTGTCCAAGGTTGTTTACGGCTCCCAGCGCCGTCGCCACCCCGTTCAGCGTGACGTTCGAATTCACAAGCGCTGAATTGGGGATATTACTTACCGTGTTATTCGCAGCGTTGATGGTCTTGTGGGTAAGCGTCTGGGTGTCGGAAGTACCCACAAAAGCGGACTGCGGATAAGCCTGCGCGCCGTCCGCGATGGTGGTTGTTCCCGTTGCTGTTGGCACATTTCCGCTTACCAGGTTGGCTGATGTTGATACGTTTCCGCCTCCCGCTGAGCTGATGGCCACCGCGGTTTGCGATGTGACCAGGCCTTTTGCGTTAGTGGTGACTTGACACGAGTGCGTGGCATCCCCGCACTGCCCGGCCACGGAGTTGACTGTAGCGAGCGTGCTTGTTGTTGTTCCAGAAGAGGTCGAAACGTCACCCGTGAATGCCGGCATTTCGCTGGCGGATACGGTGTTTTGCGTGGCCAGCGCACCAAATGGAACGCCGCCAAGCTGAACGCTGCCGCTTCCCTTCGGAACCAGGTTCAGGCTGATGTTCGTATCTGTGCCGGTAGCGGACAACGACGGAGCCGTGCCGGTGGCCGCATTCGAAACGGTGACCTGATTGACCGCGCTTGGAGTGGCGCTGCTTTCTACCGTGGGTTTCCCGTTCGCATCATTCAGCTGTCCAAGGTTGTTTACGGCTCCCAATGCCGTTGCAACCCCGTTCAACGTGACGTTCGAATTCACCAGCGCTGAATTGGGGATATTACTTACCGTGTTGTTCGCAGCGTTGATGGTCTTGTTGGTAAGCGTCTGGGTGTCAGCGATACCCGCAAAAGCGGACTGTGGATAAGCCTGCGCGCCGTCCGCGATCGTGGTTGCCCCCGTCGCTGTTGGCACGTTCCCGCCTACCAGGTTGGCTGATGTTGATACGTTCCCGCCTCCGGCTGAGCTGATCGCGACCGCGGTTTGCGCTGTCACCAGCCCCTTACCGTTCGTGGTGACTTGACACGAATGCGTGGCATCGCCACACTGCCCGGCTGCGGAGTTGACAGTCGCGAGCGTGCTCGTTGTTGTTCCGGAAGAGGTCGAAACGTCACCCGTGAATGCCGGCATTTCGCTGGCGGATACTGTGTTTTGCGTCGCCAGCGCGCCAAATGGAACGCCGCCAAGCTGAACGCTGCCGCTTCCCTTCGGAACCAGGTTCAGGCTGATGTTCGTATCTGTGCCGGTAGCGGACAACGACGGAGCCGTGCCGGTGGCCGCATTCGAAACGGTGACCTGATTGACCGCGCTTGGAGTGGCGCTGCTTTCTACCGTGGGTTTCCCGTTCGCATCATTCAGCTGTCCAAGGTTGTTTACGGCTCCCAGCGCCGTCGCCACCCCGTTCAGCGTGACGTTCGAATTCACAAGCGCCGAATTAGGGATATTGCTCAGCGTGTTATTTGCAGCGTTGATGGTCTTGTGGGTAAGCGTCTGGGTGTCGGAAGTACCCACAAAAGCGGACTGTGGATAAGCCTGCGCGCCGTCCGCGATCGTGGTTGCCCCCGTTGCCGTCGGTACATTCCCGCTTACCAGGTTGGCCGATGTTGATACGTTTCCGCCTCCCGCTGAGCTGATGGCTACCGCGGTTTGCGCTGTGACCAGGCCTTTTCCGTTAGTGGTGACTTGACACGAATGCGTGGCATCCCCGCACTGCCCGGCCGCGGAGTTGACTGTAGCGAGCGTGCTTGTTGTTGTTCCGGAAGCGCTCGAAACGTCACCCGTGAATGCCGGCATTTGCGCAGTGGCAAGCACGCCGGTGTTGATCTCGGATGCATCTATGCTCTTGTTCGTAAGCGTCTGTGTGTCGTTTGTACCGACGATGGTGCCGTTAGGCGCCGGCACCGCGGTTGTGGCGCCCTGACCGGTGCGCACCACGACGCCATTGGACCCTGGGTCTGCTAAACCGGTCACCGACCCGCTCTGCACTGTCCACGTATTCGTTGCGGTACATGCATACAAATTCTTCCCGACTTGCCCGGCCAAGTTTAAATAGATGTCGCCGGTGGTACATGTGGCGGGAAGCGAGGTGCCGGTCTTAATCGGCCGGGTGTAAGGTGCGTTTGTGAAGTCAACGTTTTTCCCTTGAGTGCTAAGGTTGATGAGCGTTTGACCTGAAACGCCAGTCGCGCTAAGTGACGCAAGCAGCGTGCAAATCACAGACGCGAGTAAGTGTGGAAAGCCTCTGATGTTCATGATGATCTTTGCTAAAAGCTCGCTTTCGAAGACCAGTCTGAACACTGATATGTGCCGATACGTGCAACAGCCGGGGGTATGTTATTGGAAACTAATCAGATAAGAAAATTTGCTCGCTCTGTGACTCGCTCACGGCGGTTATCCAATGCGCGCTGTTAACGTGCAATTGCCACAGGGGCGGCGCGTTCTGGATTTTGGCTGTGGAACCGGGTGGTTACTGGCAGAAGCGCAACAGAACGGGCCCTGTCTTCGAATTGCCGTGGACTATTCGCCGGAAGCGGTTGCGTTGGGTAAGGAACAATATTCCAGCATCAGCTTTGCCGTAGCCGACGGTTTGCAGTTACCCTTCGCAGCGCAGACTTTCGAGGTGGTCATTGGCCACGTCTCGATGCCGTACATGAATACATCCAAAGCGCTGCAGGAGCTTTATCGTGTTATGTCGCCCGGCGGCAGCTTGTTCCTGACGTTCCACTCCTACGCCTACGTCCGCAGCCGCTTGTGGATGAGCTTCCGGCGAGGGAATTGGAAGGACGTCGTCTTCTCCGCCTACATGGCCACCAACGGATTGCTGAATCACCTGTCCTTCCCGCAAATGGAAGCCTGGTGGAGCCGAATGAAATTCGAAACGGTGAACACCCCAGGCGGCGTAGCCAGAACGGCACGTAGACAAGGGTTTACGCTCGTTTCGACCGAATACGAACGCTCAAGGATCTTTTTCGTTGTAACTGCCAGAAAGCCGAATTCCGATATGTCAGGAGTTCTGCCGGCGCCAGGCTGGTCCGCATATTGCCCGCTCGTGAAAGAGCTAGCAAAAATGAAAGAATCCACATTCATCCGGGTTCACCGGCGGCCAATATCTAGCTGAAGCTAACCGGCGTCGCCTCATGCTGCTGTGCGAATCGCTCCAGGCAAACAGAAACACCGCACATGACGATTAAGGCGAAGCTGTACGCCTGGGACAGGAAAAAGACGTTGACTGCATAGCCCACCATCATTACCGCTACGGTTCGGGCCATAACACTGACCTCAGGTAAGTTCGCCATCGTGGCGCGTCGCAGCGAACGGAACGTGAGAAACATCCCGGACACGTAAAAAAGTAGCGCCGGAATGCCGCATTCGCTCGAAACCTGCGTATAGGCGTTGTGAGTTTCGTGCCACATGCCCTTTTGCCCCTCTGCCGCAGCCATTCCGCCCTGGTAATCCTCAAACTCACCCGGTCCAATGCCGAATAACGGGTGACTGATGGTGATGTCGATGCTGGCTTTTAGAAGGTCTATGCGGGCGGCGCGCGAGGACGCCGCTTCTTCAGTTTGATCCTGCGAACTGAACAACGCCGTCATCCGCTGCACCGATGATGAAGGTACAAACGGAAGGATCGCCGCCGCAAGCAACGGCACCCCTACTATCAAACCAGTCTTCATCTTTGGCGATCCCTTGAAAAACAGATAAATGGCCGAGATCAGAATGGCGATGAACCCGCCGCGCGATCCCGTTCCCAGCAACTCATAAGCGCCAATCGCCAGAACGCCGATTCCCAACGCCTTGAAGACCGGATTGCGCCCACGTTGAAACGCCACATAGGCAATGGCAGGCGCTACCAGGACTATGTGCGTCGCGAAATCATTCGCGTTCTGGATGGTGCCGTTGACGGAGTCTAGTTGAAGACGCCCGTTTGTCGTCGTGTCCTCTCTGAACAGGCCCACCACGATTGCGGTCGCCCCGGCTATTCCAATTACATTGATGGCTTTCTTGATGTCTTCGGCGGTGAAAGCCACTGCGGGTATCAGAAATAGCAGCGGCAACGTAGTCTTTGCATACGGCAGCAGGACGTTCAATGAGCCTTCGTGGTATGAGCTAAAGAGCGTGCCCAGGCACATGCAAACGAAGAACAACATATACATACGTACTGACATGTAGCCAAGCCCGATGACCGCCTGCCCGCTCGCCAGGCACGCCAGCATCGCGAACGCTCCCAGAATCAGTAGAATATGCGGGTCGATGGCGTATTTACTGGTAAGGAACTCGTGTACAAAGCTAAATCGGAAAAAGAGAAATCCTAACGTGAAGGAAAGGGCGATTTTTCGGGTTGTGTTAATAACCGCTGCGCGGAACCGCGGATCAAACAGGGACTTTGACAAGCCAGCTTCCGCCGCTGGTTTGGCAGGCGCAATAGTGAGGGTCGCCGAAGATCGGGCGCGTTCTACCGGAACAGGATCCGCAGGCGGCCGGAGCATCGTCCGTCCGGGGGTGGGCTTAAATCTTGACATTGTGGTGCGCCGCCACCGTATTCATCGGGACGTGGCGTACACTTCAACAGATCGCCCTCATCTTACCAAATGTTTAGGCCTTTCAAGACGATACGAGCAGTGTGATCGATGTCCACTACTGACTCACCGGCCATGAGCCTGTCTCACAAGGCGGTAGTCGGTGTCGGGTGGTCCAGCATTTCCACAGCCGGTAAACAGGTCCTTTCCGTGCTCTCCTTGGCAACGGTCGCCCGCCTCTTAGGGCCCGGGGCTTACGGAATCATGGGGATGGCGGCCCTCCTCCTTGTGTTTATTTCGATCGTGCGCGATATGGGCACCGGCACGGCAATCGTTCAGCGTCCATCCATCACGAACCGGCTATTGAGCACTCTGTTCTGGGTCAACTCTGCCTTCGGCCTGCTGCTTACGTTGACGGTCGTTGCGGTAAGTCCCTTGATGGCCCGATTCTTTGGTGAACCCCGTCTCATCGCCATTCTCAGCACCATCTCGCTCTCGCTCTCGCTTAATTCGGCTGGCATTGTTCATAATTCCATCCTTTTGCGTAACATGCAATTTAAAGCGCTGGCGGTCGCCGATCTGGGATCCGGTTTCGTTGGCTATATTGTGGCGCTGACATGCGCTTATTCCGGTCTGGGCGTATGGAGCCTCGTCTATGCAAATATCGCGAATTCCTTCACCAGCACGGCCGTCTACTGGATCGCCTGCCGCTGGCGTCCCAGCGCGGAGTTCGACGGAAAGGAACTGAAGGGAGTCACCAGATTCAGTCTGAACCTCTCCGGATTCGGCCTGGTGAATTACTTCGCCAGAAATTCGGACAACATGATTGTCGGCAAGGTTCTAGGCCCGGTGGCTCTCGGCAACTACCAGGTGGCTTACAACCTGATGCTGACACCGCTCCAGAACGTGAGTTCAGTGATAGCACAAGTCACCCTTCCCGCCTTTTCGCAAATTCAGGGCGATAATGCGCGTTTCCGGTCGGCCTACCTGCGCTCATCGAGCATCATTTCGCTGCTCACTTTTCCCATGATGGCCGGATTGGGAGTCGTGGCAGATCCATTCATACGCGCCATACTCGGCCTGAAGTGGACGGCGGCAATCCCAGTTTTCCAGATCCTTGCGCCCGTCGGACTGTTGCAGTCTGTTCAAACGTTGGTCGGATCTATTTACATAGCGAAGGCGCGAACCGACTGGATGTTTCGCTATGGAGTTTATAGCTGCGTTGTGGTTGTTACAGCTTTCCTGATAGGGGTTCGTTTCGGGACCGTTGGGCGTGGCGATTGCTTACGCCATTGCGTATTTCGGTTTCATGACATTACCTGGCTTCCTGATTCCGTTCCGAATGATTGACCTTCGAATCAAAGATTTCGGCGCCGCGCTGCTACCTCAGGCGTTGCTAACTGCCGCCATGGCGCTCCTTTGCTGGGGTTGGCTTCGCGGCTTGACCACGTTCGGGATCTGGAACGTCTGGTTTAGGCTTTTGTCGACATCCGCGCTCGGCATTGTAGCCTACCTGGCCGGGGTGCGCCTGTTTCGTCCGGCTGCCGTGGGCTATGTTAGCGAGATTCTAGGCAACTCTCAAAATCGGGTACTGGCCAGGGCTCTGTCGCTTATCGATAAGAACTCCGCTCAGCGCCTGCACTGATTTCGTACTAATGTAGATACTTGACACGAAACGCGTGCAGTCTAGAATAGGTTATCTCGCTATGCAGGGTTGTCAGCACGAGCGAACCGAGTTCCTCTACCGCCGGGATGGCATCGATTACGTCCGCTGCCTGGATTGCGGTCAGGTCTTTGAAGCTGAGGATCTCGACTCGGTTCCCGTTTACGAAGACGAAGAAGAGAAGCCGCGTAAGCGCCGTTAATTCCTCGCGCCTCGCGGTCCTGCTCCCAGCACTGCGGATTCGTATTCGCATGAGATCCTTAGTGGGGAACTTGACTCTGAATCGTGTCTCGCCCGCCGAACGCCTTGCGCTGAAAAGCCCGTTGCGCGTTGTTGCCATCGGAGGCGGAACCGGTTTATCCACGCTGCTGTCAGGCCTGAAGAAGCACGCTCGCGCCGGTCCGGATTCGCGCGCCACCCAGAAGCCGCTGGTTGAGATTACCGCCATCGTGACCGTCAGCGACGATGGCGGGAGTTCCGGCCGTCTGCGGCGCGATTTCGACATCTTGCCGCCGGGCGACATCCGGAACTGCATGACGGCACTTTCCGAAGACGAGGCGCTGCTTTCTCAATTGTTCCGCTACCGTTTCGCAAGTGGACGCGGCCTCAAAGGTCACAGCTTCGGCAATCTCTTTCTCACGGCCATGCACCAGATTACCGGTGACTTCGCCCACGCCGTTAAGGAGTCGTCGGAGATTCTCGCCATTCGCGGGCGTATCTTCCCCGCCACGTCGTCGAACGTCACCTTAGAGGCGGTGCTCGAAGACGGCACGGTTGTCCGCGGAGAAACCAAGATCAGCAAGAGCCGCCGCGCTATTAGAGAGATTCGGCTTCGCCCCGAAAATTGCGAGGCGCTCCCCGAAGCCTTGGAAGCTATCCGGAAGGCCGATCTCATCACGCTCGGCCCGGGTTCGCTCTACACCAGCGTCGTTCCGAACATGCTGGTCGATGGCATTTCCGAGGCCATTCAAGAGTCGCCCGCTTTGAAAGTTTATTTCGTGAATCTGATGTGGCAGCCCGGCGAAACTATCAACTTCACCGCTTCCCAGCATGTGAACGCAATACAGCAGCATGCGGGACGAAAGCTGATCGATTGCGTGGTCTTGAACACCGCGGCCGTACCCCTGGCGCTGCAGCGCCGGTATGCCCGTGCCAAGGTGAAGCCGGTGGAGAATGATCTTGAGCAACTGGGTGAGCTGGGCGTAAAGGTCGTGACGGCCGATCTCATCAGTGACGCCGACGCAAGCTCGAAAAGAGTGCGTCACGATCCGCAGATTCTGTCCCAAATTGTCATCGATTTGGCCAGCCGCTCGCGCGCGCATCAAGTACGCGGCGAAGCGTTACTACAACGTAGACGGAGCAGATGAAAGACAAATTGACTGCCGTGATCCTGGCTGCTGGCCTGGGCACGCGCATGAAATCGAAAATGGCGAAAGTTCTGCATGAAGCAGGCGGCGATACGCTGCTGAATCATGTTATCGGCGCGGCGTTGTCCGTGACCGTGCCCGAACGAATCGTCGTGGTAGTCGGCCATCAGGGCGAGGAAGTGCAAGCCAGCGTTCGCATCCCCGGCATCCGGTTCGCCCCACAAGCGGAGCAGAAGGGAACTGGTGATGCGGCGCGTTGCGCCCGTCCGGTGATTGATTCCGAATCCGGTTGGGTGCTCATCTTGAACGGCGACGGCCCCCTGCTGCGCGCCGAAACGGTACAAGCGCTGGTCGAAGCCGCCACGACTCACAGCCGCGGAGGCGCGCTCGTCACTACACAGTTGCCCGATCCCACCGGCTACGGCCGCATCATTCGCGATGAGCAGGGCCACATCGCTGCCATAGTCGAACAAAAATCCGGTACGCCCGAGCAACTCGCCATCCAGGAAGTGAATCCGGGCGCCTATTGCTTTTCAGCCCCGGAATTTTGGAAGCACATTGACGAACTTCGCCCCTCGATTCCGGCACAGGAGTTCTATTTGACCGATATGCCCGAGATTCTGCGCAGTCACGGCTATCCGGTCACACCGTTTCCCGTGGAAGACTACACCGAACTGTTAGGCATCAATACGCGCGTCGAACTGGCCCTTGCCGATCGAATCTTGCGAACGCGCAAGACTACCTCGCTCATGCTCTCCGGCGTCACAATCGAGTACCCGGAAACGGTAACCATCGACGCGCACGTACAGGTTGAGGCCGACTCCGTCATCGAAGCTAACGTTCAATTGCGCGGCATGACAAACATCGGTGCCAACTGCAGAATCGGAACTGGCTCCGTGTTGCGAGATTGCGAAGTGGCCGACGGCGTTACCGTCCTACCGTACGTCATTGCCGATGAATCTTCTATCGGGGCAGGCGCATCGGTCGGGCCGTTTTCCCGCCTGCGCATGGAAGCGCAAGCAGGTGAACGGACGCACATCGGCAACTTTGTCGAGTTGAAGAAAACGTTACTAGGCCCCGGCGCAAAAGCCAGTCACCTGGCCTATCTCGGCGACTCCACAATCGGAGCCGACGTGAACATCGGCGCCGGAACCATCACGTGCAATTTCGATGGTCAGCACAAGAACCCGACCACCATCGGAGACGGCGCATTCGTCGGTAGCAATGCCACGCTAGTGGCTCCGCTGAAGATCGGCGAGGGAGCGTACATCGCCGCGGGCTCGACCATCACAAAAGATGTCGAACCGGACGCGCTCGCGCTCGGCCGCGCTTTCCAGGTCGACAAGCCTGACTGGGCCCGCAAACGCCGCCAAAAAACTGGGCCACAGCCAAGATAACTTACCGCACCGCACTCTGCGGCTTAATCCGGTAATCGCCGGCGCCCCACATCGGCACAACCGTACACATCTCAAACAGTCGCGAACGGGCGCGCGCTCCCACGCGTTCCTCCAGCAGCACTCGATGGGTATTGTCTACTCCGCCCAGTACCGGGTCAGGCAGATTTGTTGTCGCGATTAACGGCTTCTGATGGTTGTAGCGGTATGTGATGATCGATGTCACCGTATCTTCCACCCAGTCGTTGATGCGGTGCGCGCCCAGGTCGTCCAGCAAAAGAATTTCGGTATCGAGAACGGTTCGGTACGCTTCGCGGTCGCTGGTCCCCAGCTTGTCGCTATAACCGGCATAGATGCGTTCGAGCAGATTCTGATAGTCGAAAAAAATGCCCTCATGGCCCCTCTCGATGAGGATGCGCAATGCCGCCACAGCCAGATGCGTTTTGCCCGTCCCCGGCGGACCGACGAATAGCAGCCCCGGCTTCGTGAGTCCCACCGGGTAGGCTTTCGAGTAACCTCTCACGATGTTCATCGCATCGCGCAGTGTCTTATCGATGCCCAGGAAAGTGTCGAAGGAAACCTTGTCGTACTTACGCGGAATCTGCGCTCGTTCTTCCTTCTCCTCCTGCCAGGCGTCGTTCACGCACTCGCACCGGTCTGCCGCTGAGAAACCGTCGTGCTCTTTCACAAGCCAGCCGGTGCCGCCGCACAAAGGACAATCTGCTTTCGCCATCCAACCCGCTTATTCGATCACCATCAACGTCTCACCGGCCACTACCGTGCTGCCTTCCGCCGCCTGAATCTTCCCAACCGCGCCGCTCTTAGGCGATTTCATCTCGTTCTGCATCTTCATCGCCTCCACTATGATGACGCCTTGTCCCGCTTCCACCATCGCTCCCTGTTCCACAAGCAACTTGATGACTTTGCCCGGCATCTGCGCCCTGATCTCCATCGGTCCTGCAGCCGAGACCCGCCCCGATTTCGCCGCTCGGTCTCTGGGATCGCTCAACGACACCACGCGCCGCTTCCCGCCGGCCCAGACCTCTAGCTCAGATCCGCGTTGCACCACCGCTACGCTGAAGCTCTTCTTTCCGAGCAAGACCGAGAAGACGCCCGGGCTCGTCGCCACAACCGAAGCTCTCCCGGATTCACTCGATGCACCGCTGAGCACGTACTCAGTTGCCCCATTCTCGGTTCGTAACTCCAGCGAGAACTCTTCGCCTTCGAAGTCCACCTTCAGCTTCAACGCAGCAAGCCTCGTCTTCCGATTGCTCGCCACAGACTCGTGCTCGTAGAGCCGTTCTGTTCTGCAGTCGGCGCTTCCGGTTGAATGCTGCCCGCCGCGAGAGTCGACGCCAGCATCTCGTCCTGCGCCATTCCCGATGGGCTGAAACGCTGCTTGAACTCGTCCAAGAATCCGGTATGCAAATGCCCCGCAATGAACTCGTCATCGCTCATCACCGCGTCGAACAGACTCAGGTTCGTCGTGATGCCTAGCACCCGATACTCCGACAAAGCGCGCCGCATTCGGGCAATTGCGGTTGTTCTGTCCTGCGCCCAAACCGTCAGCTTCGCGAGCAGCGGATCGTATTCAATGGGCACCGTCCAGCCCGAATACACTCCGCCATCGACGCGCACTCCCGGCCCCGACGGCTCGGAGTAGAACGTAATCTCGCCGGGGCTCGGGAAGTAGTTGTTGTCAGGATCCTCGGCATACACGCGGCACTCAATGGCTGAGCCTTCCCACTCAATATCGCTCTGCTGTAGCGTCAATCGCTCGCCCGCCGCAATGCGAATCTGCCAGTGCACCAGGTCAAGACCCGTGACCCATTCCGTCACCGGGTGCTCTACCTGCAGCCGGGTGTTCATCTCTAAGAAATAGAAGTTGCCGTTCTGATCGGCCAGGAACTCGAGCGTGCCTGCGTTCGAGTACTGCGCGGCGCGCGCAATCTGCAAGGCCGCCTGGCCGATCCGTTCCCGCAACTCGGGCTTCGCAAGCACCAGTGGCGAGGGCGATTCCTCGACTACCTTCTGATGCCGCCGTTGGAGGGAGCACTCGCGCTCGCCCAGATGGATGATATGCCCATGCTCATCGCCCAGCACCTGCACTTCGATGTGGCGGGGCCGCTCAATGAACTTCTCCAGATACACTTCGCCCGACCCGAACGCGCGTTCTGCTTCGCTCGATGCGCCTCGGATTGCGGCCGCAAGTTCGCTCTCGTTATCCACGCGTCGCATGCCTTTACCTCCGCCGCCGGCTGCCGCTTTCAGCAACACCGGATAGCCGATGTAGGCCGCTGTGTCGCGCGCTTCGGCGTAATCGCGAATGCCCCGCTCCGTGCCCGGCACAACCGGCGCGCCTACCTCAATCGCAAGCCGCCGCGCCGCCGTCTTCGACCCCATGCGCTCGATAGCCTGCCAGCTCGGGCCAATGAACTTAATGCCCGCTTCCTCGCACGCTTTTGCAAAGCCAGCGTTCTCACTGAGAAACCCATAGCCCGGGTGAATCGCTTCGGCTTCGGTCTCGCGAGCAGCGTTCAGAATGCGCCCGCTGTTCAGGTAGCTCTCGCTCGACGCACCCGCCCCGATCGACAGCGCCTCGTCTGCCATCTGCACGTGCAGCGCTCTCCGGTCCACTTCCGAAAAGACCGCGACGCTGCGGATACCCATCTCCCGCAGCGCGCGCAGGATGCGAACCGCAATTTCACCTCGATTTGCAACCAGTATCTTCCTAAACACCCGATCACTTTGTACCAAATGGTCTGCGAACCTTGAGTAAGGGATGCCCACAGTTTCGGCGGAAGCCTCGCTCGACGTCGTTCACTCATCCGGTGAACGCACGCGCATTCCCATAAGCCCGCTTCCGTTCCGAATCGGCCGCGGTCCGGACAACCATCTCATCATCCGCGACAACCGCGCTTCGCGCTCGCATGCGGCCATTACCAGCACGGAAAACGGCTTGGCTATCGAAGATCTTGACAGCCTCCACGGCACCTGGGTCAACGGGCGCCGAATCGAACAGGCCACAACGCTGCAACCCGGCGATAGCGTTCACTTTGGCTTCGAAGAATCGTATTATCTGCTCTTCTCAGACGGCGATGATCGCATCAATCGCCTGCTCACTCGACTATCCGCAGTTAATTCGCAGCCCGGCGGCGCGGCCGGTCAGTTCGCCCGCCTTCGTGCTGTCCTAGACGTCGCCAGAACGCTGCAAACTTCGCTGGCCAACAACGAGGTTCTCGGCGCGGTACTCGAAACCGCGCTCACTCTGACAGGCGCGGAGCGGGCTTTTCTGATCCTTCGTTCCGGCGACGATCTCGAAGTCAGATTAGGCCGGGACGCTAGCGGTCGCCCCTTGCCGCCCGGCTCGCTTTCTCTACCCGCGGAAGTCACCTCGCGATCTCTGAACGAACGCCGCGATCTGCTGTCGATGTCGCTCAATTCCGCCACGCACGATGTCATCTGCGTGCCGCTAGTCAGTCTCGGCAGCATCAACGCACAGGAGACTGTATCCATTTCTCCCAAGACCGGTACGCTTGGCCTGATCTACCTTGAGTCTCACAAGCAGACCGTCGTCCCTGAACTCAATCTTGAGCTTCTCCACACGCTCGCTCTCGAAGCGTCTACTGTCCTCGAGAACGCAAACGTTCTGGAACGCGAGCGGCAGAAGATGTTGCTCGACCAGGAACTGGAACTCGCGCGAAAGATTCAGCACAACCTGCTCCCGCGCCGGTTTCCAGCCGACGGATGGTTTTGCGCTGTAGGCTCGAGTCTGCCGTCATCAGAGGTTACCGGCGACTACTTCGATCTGCACCAGATCGATGACGACAACTGGGCTGCAGTCGTTGCCGATGTCTCAGGCAAGGGAATCAGTTCCGCGATTCTCGCTTCGCTGCTGCAAGGCGCCTTCCTGCTTGGCTCAGATCTTGCAGTATCTCTAGACGAAGTGGTCACTAAGATCAATGGCTTTCTATTCGATCGGGCGCAACGCGAGAAGTACGCCACGCTCTTCTACGTCACTATCCATTCTTCCGGGATGATGGAGTGGGTCAACGCAGGACATTGCGCTCCGGTTCTAGTTAGCGCTTCCGGCAAAACCAATCAGCTTCAGACCACCGGGATGCCGCTTGGCCTGTGGCGCGATGCGCATTACAGCATAGAACGATTGCAACTCGCTCCGGGCGACAAGCTTATCGCTTATAGCGACGGCATCACCGAGGCGGAGAATGAGGACGGCGAACTCTTCGAGCCTCGCTTTAACAAGCTGCTGAAATCATTCGCGCCGCTGAACGCACAACAGTCGCACGACCGGCTCATTGCTGAAATTCTGGATTTCTATAGCGGCTCGAAGCAGCGGGACGACATCACCGCGCTCGTGCTCGAATACCGCGGCCCGGCTTAATCGTATTCAACCGACATCAGGAACAGTCCGCTGGCTGGCGCAGTCGGCCCAGGATGAACTCCATTAGCCCCGATCAATCTCGCCAGAATGTCTTGCTGACGTAAATTTTCTTTACCCACTTCCAGCAGTGTCCCGACAATATTCCTCACCATGTGCTTGAGGAAGCCTGATCCGGTCACCTGATAAATCAGCAACGAACCATTACGCGCCATTGTCGAGCGGTAGATGGTCCTTGCTTTGCACGGCTCCGATTCATCGCGTTGATCGCTCGCCGCAAAGGCTGAAAAATCGTGTTCGCCTTCCAGCAGCGGAGCCGTTGCAATCATCGCCGCCTCATCCAGCGGATACGGATGGTAATAAACATACCGGCGTTCGAACGGCGGGCAAACCTCTTCGCGATAGATGCGATATTCGTATGTCTTCCGCCGTGCATCGAAGCGCGGATGAAATTCGAGCGCTGTCTCGCTCACATGCTTGATTCGAATGGTAGGCGGCAGCAGCCGATTGACTGCCCTGCGAAAGTTGTCGGCCGGAATCCGATTTTCAAGTGTCACCGCCGCCACTTGCGCCATTGCGTGTACCCCTGCATCCGTTCGCCCGGAAGCCGCTACATGCACCGGCTTGCCTTCAATGCCGCCAATTATTTCTTGGAGAACGCCCTGAATTGTCGGCAGACCCGGCTGCACTTGCCATCCACTAAAATCCGTTCCGTCATAGGCTACTTCGAAGCGCAATCTGCGCATGGCGCATCTACGTCCGGCGTGAGCCTGGCTTCACGATTGGTTGTCCTTCGCGGCAGAGCGGGCAATCCGAAGGTTCGTAGGTCAGAGGCTTCATGGTTTCGAGCGCAACCCGCGCTGCGCCCACATCCGCTTCTCCACCGCTTCTATCGATAATCGAACCCGCCGCTGAAACCTCTGCTCCGGCCTGCTGCACCAGTCGGATAACTTCGCGCGTGCTGCCGCCGGTTGTGATCACGTCTTCGATGACAATCGCTCGTTCGCCAGGACGCAATTCGAAGCCGCGCCGCAGCACCATCTCGTTTGAACTGCTGTCTCGTTCGGTAAACAACGCGCGCACATCGAGAGCGCGCCCTACTTCATGACCGATGATGATGCCGCCGATTGCGGGCGAAATAACCACGTCCACGGCCGAGTCGCCCATCTTGGTCCTCAGCTTGCTAGCTAGTTCTCGTCCAAGCCGCTCAGCGTACCGCGGAATCGCGAGAACTTTCGCGCACTGCAGGTACTCTCCGCTGTGAAGGCCGCTCGTAAGGCGAAAATGACCGCGCAAGTACGCGCCAGTCTCAATAAACAAATCCAGAACGGAAGGATCGCTCAAGTCGCAAGCATAACAAGCCATGCCGCTACACCGTCCCAAATCCGAACACCTCATTTGCAACCTCGGTCGCGACCTGATCGAGGCTGTTTCCTGCGCTACGATGAAAAATCGCCGAAATGAACACGGAACTGGGGCTGCTTGCCTCGCGTTCTTCTAAGGGACAGCCCGTTACAACTTTTCTTACACACTGAATGACACGATTGAAAGCACCTCTCTCCGCGCTCTGCGCACTGCTTCTGTTCGCGGGCCTGTTACCTGCCCAAAGCGCTGTTCGCGTCGATAATCCTAGCGGCGGATTCTTGGGGCCGATTCTCCATCCCTACCAACCCCGCAAAATCCCAGCCATCAATCTGACGAACACCAGCCGTCTGAGCTCTCTTATCCGCGCCGGAAATCTCTACCTCAGCGCCGACGACGTTATCGCTCTCACGCTGGAAAACAATCTCGATATAGAGATTCAGCGCTATGGTCCGCTTCTAAGTAGAGAAGTAACCTTGCGCGCACTAAGTGGCGGAATTTTGCGCGGCGTCGGCGTGGGTATCGCGCAAGGTCCGCAGAGCGTGAGTTTGACGGGCGTCAGTTTGAACGCCAGCGGTGGCGCAACCACAAGCGCGGCCGCCGGTGTAAGCTCCAGCGGACAGGTCATCACCAACCTTGGGCCTTCGCTCATCAGCCTTGATCCCCAGACCTTCTTCTACGCTAACTGGCAACACGCTACCAGCCCGGAAAGCAACACCGTGATCTCGGGCACAACTGCCCTGGTGGCGGAATTTCGAACGTACGAGGCGCAGTACTCGCAGAACTTCGTTTGGGGCATGAGCACCCAGCTTACTTACTTAAGCCAATACAATAAGTACAACAGCGCTGCTTACGCGATCGATCCTTTCGATTCCGGCTACCTCGATTTGCAGATCAGTCAAAGTCTGCTGCAGGGGCGCGGCGGTTCAGTAAACGGCAGAAACATCCTTGTCTCGAAGAACAACGAGAAGATCTCGGATCTGACATTCAAGCAGCAGGTGATCACGACTGTTTCCGCAGTGCTGAACCTGTATTGGGACCTTGTCAGCTTCTACGAAGATCTGAAAGCGAGAAAAGATGAACTCGCCACCGCGCAGGCATTGTACGAAGACAACAAGAAGCAGGTGCAGATTGGAACGCTCGCTCCCATCGAGGTGACGCGCGCGGAAGCGCAGGTTTATTCGAGCCAGCAGGATCTGCTGATCTCACAAACCAATCTCCTTCAGCAGGAAACAGTTCTCAAGAATGCGCTTAGCCGTAATGGTGTCGCGAGTCCCGAATTAGCCGAAGTTCACGTCATTCCGCTGAATACCTTCCAGATACCCGAACAAGACGAATTGCGTCCGGCGGACGATCTGGTCAAAGACGCGCTGGCGCGTCGAGTGGAAGTCGCGCAGGACCGGATCAACATTGACAGCCAACAGGCGCTGCTGGTCGGCATCAAGAACGGCCTGAAACCAACGCTCCAGGTCTTTGCGGAGCTGACCAACAACGGCTTGAGCGGCAGCAATAACTATTTGCTGCCCGGAGTTCAAACCGCTACTCCTTATCTGCAGGGAGGCTACGGCAATTTGTTAGGCGAGATCTTCCGCCGCAATTTCCCCAATTATTCTGCCGGTGTTTCGCTCAGCATTCCACTTCGCAACCGGGCGGCGCAGTCGGATTACGTCACCAGCGCGCTGCAACTGCGTCAAAGCGAGCTATCGCTGCAGAAAGAAGTGAATCAAGTGCGCGTGGACGTGCAGAACGCAATCATTGGGCTGCGTCAGGCGCGTGTCCGCTATGACTCTGCCGTGAAGGCGCGCATCCTGCAGCAGCAGACTCTCGATGCCGATCAAAAGAAATACACGCTGGGCGCGTCGACCGTTTTCCAGGTGGTTACCGATCAGCAGACCCTTGCTTCAGCAGAAAGCGCAGAGACACAGGCTATAGCTAATTACAGTCACGCGCGCATCGCATTCGATCAGGCGATGGGCACGACATTGGACGTCAACCATATCTCGCTGAATGAGGCAATGTCCGGACGCGTTGCCAAGCCTTCTGTCCTGCCGGCCAAACTTCCCACGGTGGAGCAGATTCAATGACGCGCAAGTTGCTGCAGCAGGGGCTAGCCGTCCTGCTCACCGGCATCTGCGGGATGCCCGGCTGGTCACAGGTTCCGGAAGCAATTACTCCGGTTCGTCCTCAGAGTACTATACTTTTGCGGCCCTATCAGGCACCTTATCTTCCGCCCATCAGGACGAGGAACTCGCCCCGTATTTACGATCTCATCCGCGGCGGCAAACTTTATCTCACGGTTCAGGATGCCATCGCGTTGGCGCTTGAGAACAACATCGATCTCGAATCGGCTCGCTACAATCCTTTGATCAACGAATGGAACTTAGAGCTGTATTCAGCCGGCGGCGCGTTGCCGGGCGTTCCCAGCGGCTCGTCGCAATCAGGTTCGGTAGCCAGTGGTCAAGGCGTCAACGGCAGCCAGGCGGCGGCAGGTGTGAGTACAGGCGGAGTCAACACGAACACTAACAACACCGCCAATGCCACGGTCACGCAGATCGGTCCTGTGACGCCGTCGCTGGACCCAACGTTCCAGAGCACCCAGACGTTTGCGCACAAATCGTATGTTCAGCCGAATGTGGTGTTCATTCAGGGCGGTCAATACAACATTGTGGATCTGACCCGGAACAACTTGACGTCTCTCACGGAGGGGCTCATCACGGGAGGTCAGGCAAGCGTCACCTACAAGGATTCTTATCTCAATGAAAACGCGGTGACCGATCTTCTCAATCCAACCAGCAGTCCGGTCCTTCAGCTTTCTCTCTCACACAATTTTCTGCAGGGCTTCGGGAGAACGGTGAATAGCCGCAACATCACGGTGGCAAGGAATACGCTGGCGCTTTCAGACACTGTCTTCAAAGGCGAGGTGATCTCGGTTGTAGCTAACGTCCTCACTCTCTACTACGAACTGGTCGCCGACTACGAAGATGTGAAAGCCAAGCAAACGGCGCTCGATGTCGCGCAGACCTTTTACGAGAACAACAAGAAAGAAGTGCAGATTGGCGCCATGGCTCCTTTGGACGTGACTACCGCCGAAGCGCAGGTCGCTTCCAGCCAGCAGGATCTGGTGGTTTCTCAAACCACGCTTCAACAACAGCAGGTTTCCTTGAAGAATACATTGAGCAGAAATGGCCTGGCCGATCCGCTACTGAAGGAAGTGGACATCATTCCGCTCGACAAAATCGATGTCCCGGAACAGGACAACCTTCCGCCGCTGAAAGATTTGGTCGCCACTGCGCGCACCAATCGTACGGATCTGGTGGTAGAAGAAGCTAACGTCCAGAACAGCCGCATCTCGGCCACCGGAACGGCGAACGCGGTTCTGCCGCAATTGGCGGGGCTCTTGAGTGCTTCGGCTCAAGGTCTCTCCGGGACGCCGAAAGCTGTTCCAATCGTCACGGGCGCTCAGACGCAAACCGGAAATTCCGTCATTCCGCCCGGCTTTGCCTACTGCCCGAGTTCGGTAGGGCCGGCGGGCAGTATTTGCGAAGTTCCGAACAATTATTTTGTCGGCGGGATTGGAAATGCGCTGGGGCAAATGATCCGGCGGGATTTCCCGTCTGAACGCGTCGGCGCGTATATTGCGCCTACGTTGAGAAATCGTCAGGCACTGGCCGATGCCACGATCGATCAGTTGACCATCCGCCAGAGCGAATTGCAGCTGAAGAAAGATCAGAACCAACTTGCGGTAGATGTATCGAACCAGGTGGTTGGATTGCAGCAGGCTCGCGCCCGCTATCAGGCAGCGATTAGAAACCGCATTCTCGAGCAGCAGCTGCTCGACGCCGAACAGAAGAAATTCTCTCTCGGGGCCTCCACCACTTACCTGGTTGTTCAGCAGCAGCGCGATCTGGCGACGGCGCAATCGAGCGAAGTGGCCGCGCTAGTTGCCTATAGCAGCGCTCGCGTATCGCTCGATCAGACGCTCGGTACGACGCTCGAAACCTACCACGTCACCGTTCACGAAGCGCTTTCCGGCCGGGTTTCGCGGCCGTCGACGCTACCTGCGAACCTTCCTGTGACGCAATAACGACACCAATTAACCAGAAGGTGAATTGTTTGCTGCGCTGCTCAGGTAAAAAGTGCGTACGTTATTTTCCCTCGTTGTACAAACCATTGAAAATAAAGCGCTGTGCGGTTTGGCACCAAAGCTGCTACCGCTTTGGACGTAATCACGAGATTAGGCTCAGGGAATCGAAGGTTGCTCCGCCACTAACTCCCACAGCAACACGACACCCCAACCTGTAACTTCTTCTATAGCCCAACAGCAAAGCCCACCCAACCGGATTCCCTGAGCAAAACTCCCTGGGTGGCAAACAAAAGACGCATTCGTATAGTGAGAACGTGCCTGATTTACGGCTGCTGCCACTGATTTCTAGCGCTACTGAAATCGTTCATGCGCTCGGCCTGGGCGAATTTCAAATCGGCCGTTCGCACGAATGTGACTTCCCACCGACGGTGCTCAAGCTGCCAATCTGTACCCGCCCTGCAATCCCCGTGAATGGATCCAGCCGTGAGATTGATGCGCTGGTGAAGGATCGCGTCCGGCAGGCGTTGAGCGTGTATGACGTAGACGCCGAGCTGATCAGAGAACTGAATCCATCGCACATCATCACCCAGACGCAATGCGAGGTATGCGCCGTCAGCTTGGCGGATGTGGAGAGGACGCTGCAGGCGGATTTCCGGACGCAGGCGCGCGTGATCTCGCTTGAGCCGTATGCGTTAAAGGACCTCTGGGCAGACATTCGGCGTGTTGCCGAAGCATGCGACAGCGGAGAACAGGGCGAACGCCTCATTTCCTCGCTGCAGAGCAGAATGAACTCCATTCAGCAGAAAGCCGCGGCTGCGCCGGGCTGCCCATCCGTTGCCGCGATTGAGTGGCTGGAACCACTGATGGCGGGCGGCAATTGGGTGCCTGAGTTGATCCAGATGGCCAATGGACGCAATTTGTTCGGGATTGCCGGCCAGCACGCGCCCTGGATGACTTGGGAGCAATTAGTTGAGGCCAACCCCGACGCAATCGTGGTGCTGCCGTGTGGTTTCGATATTCCGCGCACGCGTTCGGAAATGCACTGGCTCACCGAGCGCGAAGGCTGGTGTGAGCTTTCGGCGGTGCAGGCCCGGAACGTGTTCCTGTGCGACGGCAATCAGTTTATGAATCGTCCCGGACCGCGACTAGTAGAATCGCTGCAGATTTTCGCAGAGATATTGCATCCCAACATGTTCGCGCCGGAGCTGGAAGGCACCGGATGGGAACGGTTTAGTTCGTAGTAGCGATCATCGGGATGTTTTTGCTCCCGGTGAAAATGGCTTTGGGGCACATCGCGTGAACGCCTTTGTTGCCGTCCACCAATTGCGTGATGTCAACATCCACCGCAACACTGGTCAGCATATAACCCTCTTCTTTGCTCAGATGCTTCTCGGTCGATAAGAAGTCGATCATCTCGCGCACGGCGATCTCGGTGGCTTTGGTCAGATCTTCATCGAAGCCCATGGTGATGTATGCAGAAGGTGTCTCCGCGCGCGGCCACTTGAGCGACACGCCTTTGTGCACGATGAACTGAAATGTTCCGGTCAGCGACGTTTCGAGCGCCGTAATGTCCACCTCGCCGTTTCCCATGCCTGCGTGGCCGTCCCCGACCTCAAATAATGCTCCCTTCTGATGCACCGGAATGTAGAGCGTCGTTCCTTCCACCAGTTCCTTGTTGTCCATGTTTCCGGCCCAGATGTTCGGCGGCGCGCTGTTGACCTTCTCGTCCCCCGGCGGCGCGATCCCCATGCTGCCGAAGAAGGGATGCAGCGGAATCTCAATGCCGGGTGCAAAATGCGCGACGTTGCGCTTTCGATCGAGTGGAATGATCTTCATTCCGCGCGCATTCGGAAAATCCGCCTTCATGAATCCGCCATTCGGGCTGAACCCGTTGTAGGCGTACGGCACATCCAGAGTGATCTTTTCAATCCGCACTTCCAGCACATCGCCCGGCTCGGCTCCGTCGATGTAAACGGCTCCAGTGAGAATATGTCCGCCTGGGCCGCGCTGAGCAGCGGCGATCTGATCGTAGACGGCTTTCAGTTCTGGTTGGATATCTTCCGGCTTGGCGCCGGCGGCAAGCAACCGCGTAGGATTTCCCGATACTGTTTGAATGCGAAGGCGATCGCCGGATTGAATTTTGATCGCCGGTTTCGCCTGCGCCCAATAGTAGCCCCAGCAAATGTTGCTGGGCGTGGCGGGTAGAGTTTGAATTTCAGCAGCGTGGCTGGAGAAAGCAAGCAGCGCGAGCAGCGGAACTGTGAATCTCATTGATAAAGTTTCGCATTGGTCTCACGCGGACTGTCGTTCCCGCAATTTCCGCGTGATGGAATCGCCGATAACTTTGCCGTGGAAACGCCCGTTTTCAATGAAGATCTCGTTGGTGTGCGTGCCGGCTACAATGACGCCCGCAAGATAAACGCCTGCGCGCTCGCTTTCCAGCGTCTCCGTATCCGTGATGGGCCGCGACGTTACGGGATCGAGATGAATTCCATGATGCGCCATGAATTCGAAATCCGGTCGGTAGCCAGTCATCGCGAAAAGGAAGTCATTCTTGACTACGACCTCGCCCCCCGGAGTGTTCAGAACCACGTCGTGCGGCCTGATCTCTTTCACCGTGCTATGGAAGTACGCTTTCACTTCACCAGCTTTTATACGATTCTCAATGTTCGGCTTGATCCAATATTTGACGTTCTTAGAAACGCCTGCGCCGCGATGCACTAACGTTACGCGCGCGCCGGTCCAGAATAGTTCCAGCGCCGCGATGCAGGCGGAATTCTTAGCGCCGACAATCAGCACATCGTGGTTGTAGTAGGGGTGCGCTTCGCGGTAGTAATGAATGACTTTGTCGAGGTCTTCGCCGGGTACGTTCAGACGGTTCGGAATGTCGTAATAGCCAGTTGAGAGAATGATTTTTTTTGCGCCATAGCAGTAGCGCTCACCGGTGTGCGTTTCAGTCTGCAGCACGAAATTGCCGTCTTCGCCTTCGAACCCTAGAACGCGCTCGTATTGATGCACGTTCAGGTGGTAATGATCGGCAACGCGCCGGTAGTATTTCAGCGCCTCCGTGCGCCCCGGCTTTTCGTTAAGTGACGTCATGGGAATGTCGCCGATTTCGAGCAGCTCCGGAGTGGTGAAGAAAACCAGGTTGATCGGGTAGTGATAAATGGAATTGACGATGCAGCCCTTGTCAAACAGGACGGCGGTCAATCCACGTCTCTCTACTTCGATGCCGCAGGCTAGTCCGGTGGGACCAGCCCCAATAATCGCTACGTCGAAATGTTGCATGTTTGGCTAAAGCAGGGATTCAATCTTGCGGTAGACGTCTTCCAGAGCGCCCGCAAGCGCCTGCACATCTTTACCGGCGCCTTCTGCCATATCGGGCCTCCCGCCGCCTTTGCCGCCAATGGCTTTAGCGACATCTCCGATCAACTTGCCCGCTTGCACCTTCGAGGTCAAATCTTTGCTCACCGCCGAGATCAGCGCGATATTGCCTTCGTTGACCGAAGCCAAGACAATCACTGAACTACCCCATTTATTACGCAGTGAGTCCGCAAGCTCCCGTAGCTGCTTCGAGCCGACACCTTCGAGTTTTTGGGCAAGCACGGTGGAACCGTTCACGCGCCGTCCTTCAACCTTCTCTATTTCCTGATGAGCGATTCGACTCCTGAGTTGCTCCAACTCGCGCTCAAGTAGCCGCTGATGTTCCAGGGCCTTTTCGATGTGGACGACGACTTCGGTTTCAGAGGTGTGCAACAACTCGCCGATCTTGCTAAGTTGCGCTGAAGTTTGCTGATACAGCTCCAGGGCGCGGCCGCCGGTGATTGCCTCGATCCGGCGAACGCCTTGCGAGATGCTGCCTTCGTAGACGATCTTGAAAAGTCCGATATCACCCGTTCGACCGACGTGGGTACCGCCGCATAGTTCACGGCTGAATCCGGGAATGCAGACCACGCGCACGCTATCGCCGTACTTTTCGCCGAACAGCGCCATGGCGCCGGTGGCGAGCGCTTCGTCCAGATTCATGATGTCGGTCTTGACTTCCGTATTCGCGAGAATCTGCTGATTGACAATCCGCTCGACTTCCAGCAAGTCGTCCTTGCTGAGGCCAGAGTAGTGCGTGAAGTCGAAGCGGAGGCGACCGGGCTCAACCACGCTCCCCGCCTGCTTCACATGCGTGCCCAGAACCTGCCGCAAAGCCGCGTGCAACAAGTGCGTCGCCGTATGGTTGCGCATCGTGGATGAACGTAACGGTTGATCGACTACAGCCAGCAGCTTGTCCCCGGTACGGACAGGCCGCAAAACTTGAATTTTCTGCACGATCGCGGACGGGGTGGGCTTGTAAGTGCCCTCAACCAGGGCGACGCGCTCATGTGTTTCGCTATCGAGCAGCAATCCTGTGTCACCGGCTTGTCCGCCCGATTCCGCATAGAAAGGAGTCTGCGTGAAGACGATCTCCGCAGGCCCATCTTCAACCAGATTCACTGGCTGCTTGTCCACAATGAGGCGTACGGCTTCAATCGGAATTTCCAGAGTGGTTCGCCCGATGAATTCGCTCGGCGGCAGATCTTTGTAGACCTCCGCAATGTGCGCCTTGTCCGCACCTCGCCAACTGGCACGCGCACGGGTGCGCTGCTTATCCATTTCGGCGGTGAAACTTGCGTGATCAATGGTGAGCCCGAACTCACGCGCCATCTCTTCCTGTTCATCCAACGCCAGACCGAATGTATCGTAAAGCTTAAATGCCGCGGCACCGGGAAGTACGCCGTTTACTGCCGACTTCGCTTCATCGTGAAAGAAGCGTTCAGCGATTTGGAATGTGGACGCATATCGATCCTCTTCGCCGCGCACAATGCGGCTGACGCGTTCCACGCTCTCCATCAATTCGGGATAGCCGGGCTTCATGAACTCTGCAACGAACGCCGTTAGTTGATGAAAGTAAGCTCCGCTTGCGCCTGCAAGCCGTCCATTTCGCATGGCGCGGCGCATGATTTTACGCAGCACATAGCCGCGGCCTTCATTAGATGGAAGTACTCCATCGTGAATGAGGAACGTTGTGGAGCGCGCGTGGTCCGCGTTGATGCGCAGAGCCAGAGCCGCGCGCTCATCGCCACGGTCCTTGACGCGCAACAGTTCAGCGGCGCGATCCACCACGGGACTGAGCAGGTCTGCGTCGTAAACCGAAAACTTGCCTTGCAGAACCGGAGTCATGCGGTCGAGGCCCATGCCAGTGTCAATAGAAGGACGCGGCAGAGGGGTAAGAGTCCCGTTCTGGTCGCGATCGAACTGCATGAAGACCAGGTTGTAGATTTCGACAAACCGGTCGCCGGCATCATCGGGAAATTCTTCGTGCTCGCGTCCGGGCGCGGCCGCTTCCGGACCGAAATCGTAGAAAATTTCCGAACAGGGACCGCAGGGGCCGGTCTCGCCCATCTGCCAGAAATTGTCTTTTTCATCGAGGCGAAAAATCCGGCTCTTCGGAACGCCGGCCACTTTCTGCCAGAGATCTTCGGCATCATCGTCCTCACGAAAAACGGTGATGTACAGCCGGTCTTTGTCAAGCCCGAACCAATTGGGACTTGTGACCAACTCCCAGGCGAACGCGATGGCATCTTTCTTGAAGTAATCGCCGAAGGAGAAATTGCCGAGCATCTCGAAAAAAGTGAGATGACGCCGGGTATAGCCGACGTTTTCGAGATCGTTATGCTTACCGCCGGCGCGCACGACCTTCTGCGCAGAGGTTGCGCGCGAGTAGTCGCGCTTTTCTAGACCGAGAAAGACGTCTTTGAACTGATTCATGCCCGCGTTTGTAAATAACAACGTCGGGTCATCCGCGGGCACAAGCGAAGAACTGCGAACGACCTTGTGTGCTTGACCGGCGAAATAGTTCAGAAACTTCGCGCGGATCTCATTCCCTGTCATTTTCTTTCAGTTTCGCATTCAGGCGCGATTCTGAAGGCAAACGGCAGACAGTTCGCTATTGGATTACTTTCGAAGTCTTGATGAAGTCGAGCTTCGGGAAATGTTCTTCGAGGTAAGGATTGCCGTCGATGCCGATGTTCTCCGGACTCGGGCCGGTGCCTGATGGCGGAAAGTCGCCGTATCCTGAGTAGAGGTTCATCACGTTTTCCATGCCCTGGATCACCTCACCGAAAGGCGTGAAGCCTTGTGGATCAAGCGTTGTGCTGTTGTCGCCCAAGTTGATAAAGCATTGCGTAGTGCGGGAATTCGGCCCGGCAGCGGCGAAGACGACGGTTCCGATCTTATTGCTCACTCTCGGCGGATCGTCTTTGATGCTGATCTCACTCCAGTCCTTGTTCGTCTTCGGGTCGCCATTCATGCCCCACTGCACGATGAATCCCTTTACGACGCGGAAGAAATAGTCGCCGTTGTAAAACCCCATGTTTGTGAGTTCGTAGAAATGATCCGCACCCAGTGGCGACCAATCCCGATGCACAAGGATGACGATGTCACCCTTCGTAGTCGTCAGCCGCACTTTGTACTGTGCGGGGCCTTGCTTCATCTCGGCGGTCTTCTTGCCGCCACAGCTCAGGCTGAGCCAGATCACGCCGGCTAACGCACATGCTGCAACTTGTCGTCTGGTCACTTCGCGTCTCTCCAATTCGGTCCGCTGCCGGTGTCGACCACCATAGGCACCGAGAGTTGATACACACTCTCCATTTGCGTTTTCACTAGCTCTTTGACCGCGGTTACTTCCGCCGGCGGCGCTTCGAACACAAGTTCGTCATGCACCTGCAACAGCATACGTGTTTGCAGTTTTTCCTCTTTCAAGATTTTTGATATGCGGATCATTGCCAACTTAATCAGGTCCGCTGCAGTGCCTTGCAGTGGCGTGTTTACGGCGGTTCTTTCCGCGAAGGAACGGGCAGCCGGATTACGGCTCTGCATGTCAGGTATAGGACGGCGACGTCCGAACAATGTCTTGGCTACGCCGGCCTGGCGAACCTCCGCAATGGTCTTGTCGATGAACTCGCGCACGCCCGCGTAACGTTCAAAATATCTGCGGATGTAGAGTTCCGCTTCTTTGCGATCGATGCAGAGTGTCTGGGCGAGGCCGAACGGCGTTTGACCGTACACGATACCGAAGTTCACCGCTTTGGCTGCGCGTCGCATGTCGGCGTTGACTAATGATGGATCCACTTTGAAGACTTCCGCGGCAGTGCGGGTGTGAATGTCCTCGCGATTGCGGAACGATTCGACGAGAACGGGATCGAGAGACATGTGCGCGAGCAGCCGCAGCTCGATCTGCGAATAGTCGGCGACCACCAGTTCCCAACCGGATTCAGGAATGAACGCAGCCCGGATCTCGCGGCCTTCCTCCGTGCGAATCGGAATGTTTTGGAGATTCGGATTGGACGATGAAAGGCGGCCAGTGGCGGCGCCGGTCTGATTGAACGTGGTATGAACGCGCCCCGTGTTCGGATTGATGAGTTGTGGCAGAGCATCGATATACGTGCCTTTGAGTTTCGTGAGCTGGCGGTAATCGAGAACGAGCTGCGCAACCGGATACGCAGGCGCGAGGCCTTCGAGAACATCGGCGGCTGTGGAAATAGTCTTGCCTTTGCCGTATTTAAAAGGAGCAGGCAAGGCCATCTCCTCAAACAGAATCTTGCCAAGCTGCTGCGGGGAGTTGATGTTGAACGGGTGCCCGGCGAGATCGTATACATTGTGTGCGATGCGCTCAATGCGCTCAGTTAAGCGAGTGGAGAGTTCGGCCAGCACATCCGTGTCGACGCGGATACCAGTCATCTCTAACTGAGCGAGTACGGGCGCAAGCGGCAGATCGATTTCGTTGTAAACGCCTCGCAATTCCTGCTGGTCGATCTGCGGCCGCAATATGTCGAAGACAGCAAGAGTCGCTTCTGCCTGTTGCTCCGCCGCGGCGTTCAGTTTTCGATCAAGAAAGCGTTCCGCGAGAGACTCGGGCGAACAACCTCCCGGATCTGCTGAGAGCAGGAACGCGTACAGCATTGCGTCTTCGGTCACGTTTTGCGGTTCGACGCCCAGGCTGGATGACGAGACTAGAAATCCTTTTACGTCGTGGACGATCTTTGGTGCGGAGTCTGATTCGAAAAGCGGGCGCAGCGTGTCAAGCAGGGACAGCGGAACGGCACGGCCCTCGCCGATGCGGTAAGACAGGCCCGCGAACGCATTGGTAAGGTCGAGCGCCACCGCGATGGGCGCATCGGCTTGGCGCTTGTTCAGCCATTCGGAAACAACTTCGGGATCGGTGAGACTGCCGTAATCTCGCGTGGCGCTATCGTCTTCCACCGGCAGGTCTTTGAGCAGACTGAAGAACTCAAGTTCCTTGTAGAGCGCCTTCAACCTGCTGTTGTCCGGCTGTTGCGTGCGCACCGCGGCGAGGTTGAACTCGACTGGAATGTTGGTCTGAATGGTTGCAAGCTGCTTGCTGAGAAGGACCTTGTCGCGATTATTCAGCAAGCTTTCGCGGTACATCTTGCGCTCGACTTCAGCGGCGCGGTCGAGCGCTGCTTCGACAGAACCAAAGCGAGCGATGAGATCGCGCGCTCCTTTGTCGCCGATGCCGGGCGCGCCGGGAATATTGTCGATTGAATCCCCTTTCAGCGCTAGCAGGTCGGATACTTGCGAAGGTTTCACGCCCATGAACTTCTCCACATTGGCAGCGTCGTACCACTCGTCGTCCTTCATCGGATTGAGCATGAAGACACGGTCGTTGACAAGCTGCAGCATGTCCTTGTCGCTCGAAACGATAACCACTTCCAGCGGCTTTGGCGTCTGGCGGCAGGCGATTGCGCCAATAACGTCATCTGCTTCGTAGCCGGGAAATTCGCAGATGGGAATGTGCATGGCTTCAAGAATGCGGCGGATGTGCGGAATCTGTTCGCCGAGATCGTGCGGCATCTCGGTACGATTCGCCTTGTATTCAGCGAAGCTTTCAGAACGAAAGGTGGGCTCGCTGCTCTCGAAGATGGCTGCGATGTAATCCGGTTTGAAGCTGGTCATCAGCTTCTTCAGCATGTTGTGGAAGATGAAAATGGCCTCGGTAGACAGGCCGTAGGTGGTGCGCATAGGCGGTGCGCCGCTGCGCGCGCGGGCATGATACGCGCGGAAGATGAATCCGAAGCTATCGATCAGGAAAAGACGAGGAACAGGCAACCTTTTCAGGATAGAGGGTGGTTGCTAGCATCAGCTTTGAACTTCCGCTATCCCATCTTTCTCGATCTCACGGGCAAACGATGCCTGGTTACCGGTGAAGGGTACGAAGTTGCCGGAAAGGTACGCGGGCTGGTGGACGCGGCCGCGCAAGTTGTTTACGTGAATCCGAGGGCAGAACCCGAGATCGCGCGGCTTGCTTCCGATGGTTGCGCGACCTGGCATGCGCGCGAATTTGAAGTTTCCGATCTCGACGGCTGTTTTCTGGTTATTGCGGATCTGGCAGACAACTCGGAGATTTTTCGCTTGTGCGAAGAGCGCGGAGTACTTTGCAATTCGGTGGACGATCCGGAGCATTGCCGGTTCAGCTTCGGCTCCATTCACAGGCGCGGCGATTTGACCATTGCGATCTCTACCAATGGTTGGGCGCCGGCCGTTGCGGTGCGTTTGAAGGAGAGATTGCAGCGTGAGATTGGGCCTGAGTTCGAGACTTTCCTCGCGCTGCTCAAAGAAGTGCGGCCGGAGATTACCGCGCGCGTTTCAAATTTCGGCGCACGGAAAACTTTGTGGTACAAAATTGTTGATTCAGAGTTGCTGCAGTTGCTGAAACAAGGCCGAGCCGATGAGGCGCGTCACGCTTTGCGGCAAATGATTGAAGACGCGGTCAACAGCACTTCGCATTCTGATATTTCCGCCGATGGCGGCGATCAATAAAGCTGCGCCACGCTTCTGCCGAGGCCGCGCAGCCATTTCGTTCCAGATAGCGCTGATATCCAGCTTCGTCCGAAAGCTCGCGAGCCAGGGCCGCCAGCCAGTGAAGAAATTTCATATAGCCTCCGCTTCCAACTGCGAGGGGATGAATGGCGACTCGGAGCTGACGTTCTTGCGCGTGCCACGCAGCAGGCCGTACCAGACGCGTATGGAATCGAGCAGAATAATTGCGACAAGAACTAGAAACGCGCCGCACACAACGGCATCCAGGCGTTCGTTGAAAATCACAGCGCGAGTTTCTGCGACGTTCGCAGCTGCGATCTTACCCGACGCGATGGCGGTCTCCATGGCATTCGCGTGCGCAAGAAAGCCCATGCGCAGTTCAGGCGAGAAAATCTTTTCGATCCCGGCAGTGAATGTCACAAGGACCAGCCAGGACAGCGGCGCAACCGTGATCCAGGCGTAGCGCGCCCGGTGCATCTTCAAAAGAATCGTCGTGCCGACGCACAGCGCAATTGCCGCCAGCAACTGATTCGAGATACCGAACAGAGGCCAAAGCGAATTGATGCCGCCCAGCGGATCGATGACGCCTTGATAGAGAAAATAACCCCAGGCGGCAACAACGGCAGCGCTGGTGATGAGCACGCCTGGCATCCAGCTTGTCCGGCCGAGTGGTTTGTACACGTGCGAGAGCAGATCCTGCAGCATAAAGCGCCCGACGCGCGTACCGGCATCGATGATGGTGAGGATGAATAGCGCCTCAAACATGATGGCGAAGTGATACCAGAAGCTGAGCAAGCCATCGCCCAGACCCGTCCATTGAAGAACACCGCCGAAAATTTGAGCCATCCCGAGAGCGAGCGAGGGAGCGCCGCCGGTGCGCCCGTATAGCGTGGTCTCACCGACGCTGTGCGCAAGCTGCGACATGGTCGCGGTGGACAGCGGGAAACCCCAGCCGGAAATAGTCGCGGCAGCAGCCGCAGGCGTTGCGCCCACTACTCCGGGCGGCGCGTTCACAGCGAAATAGACGCCGGGTTGCAGCGAAGCAGCGGCAACCAGCGCCATAATGGCGACAAAGCCTTCCAGCAGCATGGCTCCATAACCGATGGGCCAGGCGTGCGATTCTTTCGCGATCATCTTCGGCGTCGTGCCGGAGGAGATCAGCGCGTGAAAGCCGGAGATGGCGCCACAAGCTATGGTGATGAAGCAGAACGGAAAAACTTTTCCCGCGAAGATGGGGCCGGTGCCGTTTGTGAATTGCGTCAGCGCGGGCAGTGCCAGATGTGGGTGCGTGACGAAGATTCCGGCGGCGAGCAGGAAAATGACGCCGAGCTTCACAAATGTGCTGAGGTAATCGCGCGGGGCAAGTAACAGCCAGACGGGGAGCGTGCTGGCGAGGAATCCGTAGGCGACGATCACCAGCGCGAGTGCGATGCCGCCGAACGTGAATGCGTGCGCCCAAACGGGCGAGCCGGCCGCAAGCTTGCCGCCATAGATGCTGAAGAGAACGAGGATCAAGCCGATGCCCGAACACTCAAGCACTTTGCCGGGCCGGATGAAACGAAGATAGATGCCCATGAACAGCGCGATGGGCAGCGTCATGGCGATGGTGAACGTGCCCCACGGGCTTCCTTTTAACGCATTCACGACCACCAAGCCAACCACTGCCAGCAGCACGATCATGATGAGCAGCACGGTGATGAGCGAAACAAATCCGGCCACGGTTCCGATCTCTTCGCGCGCCATCTGGCCCAGGGTCTTGCCGTTGCGCCGCATGGAACAGAAGAGAATGACGAAATCCTGTACCGCGCCTCCTACAACAGCGCCAAACAGAATCCACAAGGCGCCCGGAAGATAGCCAAACTGTGCGGCCAGCGTGGGGCCAACCAGCGGACCAGGGCCGGCAATGGCCGCGAAGTGATGACCCAGCAAGATCCATTTGTTGGTCGGTTCAAAGTCCTGGCCGTCGCGCAAACGCTCCGCGGGAGTTGCCCGGCGATCGTCCAGCAGCATCACTTTGAACGCGATGAACTTGGCGTAAAAACGAAAGCCAATCAGATAGAGGCAGATGGCTGCTGCCACCAGCCAAAGACTATTGATGGGTTCGCCCCGTTTAGTCGCAATGACACCAACACAAATAGCTCCGAGTACTGCAACCCCTGCCCAGAGCAGTGCGGCGAAGTGACGTTTCATAAGTGAGATTTAGAAGCGGCGGAACACGGCTAAAACGGCGGCCACCAGAGACACGATAATAGCTGCAACCGCAAGCGTCACGATGGCGCGGCTCATGGGCGAGTCTTCACGATGTTCGACGCGTATGCCGATGACGGGCGCGGGCCCAGGCGGCCGAGGGTGGGGCTGGACCCACGGGCGAGGCTGTGTCTTACTGTCGCGCGGCATCTCGATAACGCGTTTGAAGCGGGGCCCCAGCGCGCCAGCGCGAAATTCCAGTTCTTTCGTGAGGCCGACGATAAGAATGCCTTCATGCGAATCGCACACAGCGCCAACGCATTGGCGAGGGATCCACATTCTGCCGCCGGTGTGTGCATTCACCACTTGCACTTCGGACCAGGAGCCTTTGCCGAGCAGCCATTCGTTGGGCTCGGCGTTCTTGATGGCGGGATAAAACGCAAAGCGGCGCGGGCCGATATAGTCGAGCGGCGACGGCACAAGCGGCGCTGACATTGTCCTCATATTAACCGAACATATTTCTGATCAACGGACGTGCTCACGCCAGGTTTTCGCAAAGCTGGTAAACGCTTCTGGCGGACGTCTGCTTGCGATGATGCGCACAATGCCGACCGCGGCCCACGCGAGGAACGCATAGGTGATGCAGTAGCGCAACCCGCTGGGCACAGCAAACTGGCAGGCGAACAGAACGAACATGGCGAGCGCCTCCCACCAGCAGAAGCTCATGTTGGCGAGAAACATCAGGCCGACCAGACTCTGAGCGATAGTCAACAAGAGTTCCGCCTCCTGTTGAGCATCGAAAGGAATGGCGGAGATGGTTCCGCGGCTGAGGGAAAATACGACGGGCAGCATGGCAAACAGGAGCGTCCACTGATTGATGTTGCTGGAGGCGATGTTCATCAGGGCGACGGAAGCGTTCTCGCTCTGGCGCGCGAAGTAGAAGGTGGAGGCGAACTCCGGAAACTCCGAGATGACCGGCGCGAGCCACTGGATCACCAGGAAACTGGGGATGCCGATAGCGCCAGCGACCGCGATCAAGCTGCCGAGAAACGGTTCGGCGGTGAAATAGATGAGCGTGCCTCCGGCTAGGAAGCAGGCCGCGATGGCTGCGATGCGCGTGTAGCGTGGGGCAAGCACAATGCGGCGCGGCACGGTTTCCAGGTCGCTAATGGCTTCTTGTGCCTGCGCCGGAAGCTTGGTCAACAGGGCGAGATAGGCGGCGTAAATGATCACCAGCGCGCAGGCGTCATAGAAGTGCAGGTTCGCTTTCCACCAGATGAAGAATGCGTAGGCAAGCGGCAGCAGCAACCCAATGACCTCCACGCTGTGATGCGGATCGAGGCGGATTGTCTTCAGGGGACGGCCGGTGCGGCGACGGTGAACGGTTGCGGCAGTGAGATAGATCATGGGCCACGCCAGGCCGGTGAGTAGCCGAAGCGCGCCGGTAAGATTCGCCAGCAGCAGAGCCGTTTGCTGTTTCCAGGCAAGCACGGCTTCCACTGCGAACTCCGGCAGCGTTTGCATCCACGCGAGGATGGCGAGCGCGAAGCCTTGGGCTACGAAGAATTGCGCCGACTCCGCGCCCCACGTGATCAAGACCGAGGCGACGAGAATGCAGGGCGTTGTCCACAGGGCTGACCACGGGCTCGATTGACGCAACGGTTCCGCAACTAGCAACAGCAGAAGAAAGACAGGAGCTGTTGTGTTCAGCGAAACGGATTTGCGCATTGGCGGCACGGGAGAACGCCTTTGAGATGGTACAACGGGATCACATGCCGGTCTTCGAGGTGCGCACAGGACAGCACACGTATCAAAACGTGATCGAACGCGGCGTGCTGGGGCGCGTTTCCGAATACATTCCGGCGGCTGCGGGCAAACGGTTTGTCATTACGACCGAAGATGTCTGGCGGCTGCACGGGCGCGTTCTGCAAGAGCAGTTTCGCGATGGCAATCTGGAAGTAATTTTCTTCCCCGGCGGCGAGAGTAACAAGCGATTGAGCGCAGTAGAAGCCATCGCGGATCAGATGCTCGCGCGCGGAGGTGACCGAACGGGCATTGTGATGGGATTCGGCGGCGGCATCGTCACAGACATCGGCGGCTTTGCGGCCGCAATCTTCATGCGTGGCATTCCGGTTGTGCAGATTCCGACTACGCTGCTGGCGCAAGTGGATGCCGCGACGGGCGGAAAGACGGGCGTGAACCTTGCAAGCGGGAAGAATCTGATTGGCAGTTTTCATCAGCC
The DNA here is from genome assembly GCA_963758445.1 of Terriglobia bacterium. Classification (GTDB taxonomy): domain Bacteria; phylum Acidobacteriota; class Terriglobia; order Bryobacterales; family Bryobacteraceae; genus Bog-105. Next base: position 253,430 of record CAVWVR010000010.1, on the reverse strand, counting down.
GCAAGCGGTGTTAATCGATCCAGATGTGCTTACAACTCTGCCGGATCGCGAGTACCGCGCCGGATTATTTGAAGTGATCAAGTGCGGCGTGATTCGCGATCCTGCTCTTTTCCATTTGCTGGAACGCGATGCGGATCAGGTTCTTACGAAAGACAATGCGCTGCTAGATCAACTGATCGCCGCGGCGGTGCGGATTAAAGCGGAAGTGGTCACCGCGGACGAGCACGAGAACGATCTGCGGCGCATCCTTAATTTCGGTCACACGGTCGGGCACGCCATCGAAGCGGAGACGCGCTATGAGCGCTTTCTCCATGGTGAGGCAATTGCATGGGGCATGCTAGTCGCGACGAGATTGGCCGCAAATACGGAGACTCTGGACCAGGCGAGTGCTGAACGAATTCAAAGAACAATTTGCCGTTATGGACCGCTTCCCCCAGCGAAAGATTTGGATCCCGATCGCCTGCTCTCGCGGCTGAGCAGCGACAAGAAGACGCTGCAGGGCAAAGTACATTTTGTGTTGCCTACTACGATTGGCGCGGTAAAAGTAGTTAGCGGAATTCCGGAAGAGAGGGTACGGGGCGCCATCCTGGAAGCGTTGCAATGAGTTCAGCCCGCGCCGCGCACGGCACCACTCCGCCCGGCACTTCGAACGAGCGTCAGGCCGCCGCTTGGGTGCAACAGATGTTTGCAGGCATCGCGCCCAAATACGATTTCGTCAATCATCTACTGTCGTTTAATATCGACCGGCACTGGCGCAAGGTGTTGATGCGACGTTTGCGTCCCGTATTGGACCGGCCAGATGCGTTGGTTCTCGATTTGTGCTGCGGCACAGGGGATGTTCTGCTGGACTTCAAGAAGGTCTCGCGGGCGCGCGTGGTCGGCGCGGATTTCTGTCATCCGATGCTCATTTCGGCGCAGCGGAAGATCATCGAAAGGAATTTCAAGCCACTACTGATAGAAGGCGATGCGCTGCAATTGCCGCTTGTAAACGAATCGCTCGACGCCATCGCAATCTCATTCGGCTTCCGCAACCTCACGAACTACGCGGCGGGTCTAGCAGAGTTGCAGCGCGTGCTGCGGACGGGCGGAGTGCTGGCGATTCTCGAGTTCTCCCAGCCGCCGGGGCTGATTATGAAAACCGCCTACGGCCTCTATTCGAAGGTCTTGATGCCGCTGATCGGCGCGGCGATATCGGGTTCGCGGAATGCGTACGCATATCTGCCTGAATCCATCCGCAAATTCCCGCGTGCGGCCGAGTTGCAAACGATGATGATCGACGCCGGATTCGACAACGCGCGTTTTGAGCTGCTAACAGGCGGCATCGCCGCGCTGCACATCGGATACAAGTCAGCTCTTGTCGCGGTTGTTTAACCGGCGATTAATCTCATCGCGCAAGCCGAGGTTCCGAACCAGGCGCAGGAGATAATTCGGGTGCAAGCCTAGCAGTTTGGCGGCCTGCTTGTAATCGCCGCTCCCTTGAACATAAGCGTCCAGAATAGCCTCACGTTTGGTTTCTCGCACCGACAAGTGATAACGCGCGCTGGAATCGCGAGGCGCGGTTTCGAGCAACGCTTCGGGCAGATCTTCCGGCAATACCCAGTCAGTGAGGCCCAGCACAACCGCGCGTTCCATGGCATTTTCCAGTTCGCGCACGTTTCCGGGCCACCCGTATTGAACGATTATTTCCTCGGCTTCCGGGGTAATGCCCTGCACATGGCGTTTGCACCGCTCCGCCGAACGCTGCAAAAAATATTGAGCCAGCAGCGGAATATCTTCCTTACGCTCCCGCAGCGGAGGCGAATCGACATTGATTACATTGAGCCGAAAGAACAGGTCCTCGCGGAACTTGCCTTCGCGAACATCTTCACCAAGGTCGCGATTGGTGGCTGCGATCACTCGCACATCCAGGTCGTAAGATTGCGTGCCGCCGACGCGCTCGAAGACTCGGAACTGCAGCACGCGCAACAGCTTGGCCTGGAGCGTAAGAGGAAGTTCCCCAATCTCATCGAAAAAGATAGTGCCGCCTTGAGCCATTTCGAAGCGCCCGCGCTTCTGCGAAATCGCTCCGCTGAAAGCGCCTCGCTCGTGACCGAAGAGCTCACTCTCGAATAAATTCTCGTTGAAAGCCGCGCAATTTACAGCGATAAAAGCGCGGTCGCGCCGCGTGCTCTGCTGATGTAATGCGCGCGCGATCAACTCTTTTCCCGTCCCGCTTTCGCCGGTAATCAAAACCGTGCTATCGCGCGGAGCAATGCGTTCTACTCTTTCGAGCAAGCGCCGAATAGAAGGGCTGCCGCCGACAATACCCGTGTTGATGGCGATCTGCTCCTGCAGTAACGCGTTCTCGGCTTTGAGAGTCTCCACTTCCTTATTGGCCTCAAATCCAATGGATGCCAGCGAGGCGATGGCCGTCAGCGTCTCCAGATGCGCCGTGAGCCGCTGCAATTCCTGGTCTTGCACTCGAACCACAAGTGCGCCGCCTAAGACGCCAGACAGATACAACGGGACACCCACCACGAATGCTTCGGCGTCCTCAAGAGCTCCGTCTTCGCAGATGCGCACCAGCACGGGCTCGAAGTCGGCGCGGGCGTCAGGCGTGCGCTGCTTGGCATAGCGATCCAGAATCTCCGAACAGGAACCACCAAGCAGCAGAATTCCCTCAGATACGGGAATGAGATCGGAAACCAGCCGCAGAATCTGACCTTGCAATAGCTGATTCTGCGCCTCGCTCATAGTCGCGGCCAAGGCGCGGAAGAGAAACACGAGCGAACACGCTGCCAGCAAGACTGGTTTTGTGTCCGCCGGAGCAGCAGCAATCTCTTCCGTCCCGGGCTCACCCGAACGAAACATTAGAATTGTGCGCCCAATGCCGATTTGATCCCTGTCTTCAAGCCAGCGTTCTGCGGAACGCATGCCATTGACGTAGGTACCCGAAGACGTCTTCAGATCGATAACAAGGAAGCGCCCCCCTTGCTGCCGAACCTGACAGTGACGCCAACTTACTTCCGTTTCACTCAGAACGATATTCGAACCGGGAGCGCGTCCAATGACCAGCTCGCTGCTGTCCAAGCGGTAGCGAGTTCCAGCTTGCGGGCCATTGACGACAATTAGCTCGGCGGTCATAACTTGAAACGTAACTAAGTTATCAGGCGCTGCTTACGTGAGGATGGAGACGAGGGAAGATTCGGGATCGAGTTCCGCGGTTGCAGAAGACTCGGACGCGTGCCCATCCAGATCGAGGAAGCGCGTGTCTAACAGACGCGCGGTGTCGATCTTGCCCATGGCGGATAGCAGCGTTTCCTTCAGATAGGGATGGTCCTTCTCTAATTCGCCAAATAGATCCCGCAGGGTGCGGCGAACCGTGCCGGTCTTCTGCGAACAGCCGCATGGAATCACCGGTGCACCAGCATGTGCCGCGTAAGCGCGAGTCAAATTTTCCGTTACGTAGACCAGCGGCCGGATAAGGCGGAACTCGCGCTTGCTGGACCATGTCACTGGCGGAAGCGAACTCAGTCGCCCCGTGAACATCGCATTGCGCAGGAACGATTCGCAGAAATCGTCCGCCGTGTGGCCGAAAGCGATCACGTTGGCGCCCAATCGCCGCGCAATCTCGTAAACGGCTCGGCGGCGGAAGCGGCTGCAAAGATCGCATCCATGGTCGGGCTGCTCGCTCAACAACCTGAGCGAAGGGTTGTCCTTCACGTACGTCCAATCGATACCGCGGGAGCGCAGATACTCACCTACAGGCTCTATAGGCGACAGAAACTTGCCTTGCTCGACAGTGAATGCGCACACGCTGAACTGAACGGGCGCGCGCTTCTGCAGAATCAAAAGCGATTCCAGCAGAGTCATTGAGTCTTTACCGCCAGAGACACCGACGGCTACACGATCGCCATCACGTATCATGCGGAACTTGCCGATGGCCTCGCCGACCTTGCGAAGAATTGTTTTTTCGAGATCCAACTTACTTCAGGTTATAGGATTGCCGGAACCTGCTGTGGCTTGACTGCCCCGGCGCAGCCCCGAAGGCATTCTGGCGCATCGGGGACGAAGCGACGAAAGAATTCATAGTCGCTCATCCGCCGCTCGCGCTGAAGCAATTCGCGCCACTCTCGGAAGTCTGTTTCTTCGAGCCAGTCTTGCACCCGTGCAGGGAAAGGCTGCAATAGGCGTTCGAACGCCAGCGCGGTGGATTCCTGAAAAACAGTGCGTACGGTCGCGAGCTGATTGAACTCGATATCTTCCCAGCGGACGAGATACGGAAACTTAGGACGCGAAAAATGCCCGACACGCGCGCTAGGCACACATTTCACACCAAGCCCGAGGAGCCAGGCTCGCGAAGAGAGATCCTGTTCCAGCCTGCCCCAGGTCCGGAAGAAAGGGGAGAATCCGCCCAGCCGTTCGTAGCTCTCGCGCAACATCATGTAACAGGCGCCAATCAGCATAGGCACATCCGCCGCTTCGAGGCCAGGCCAACTGGTCCGATGACGAAATGAAAAGCCCGGGCAGCGGCCCCGGTGATAATCCCGTTCCCCGCACCACAGAAAATCCGCTCCCCAACACAACGGCCGCGTCAGTTCGTAATCCCACCAGGCCGCACAAAGTAATGCGCCGGAGTCGACGTGTGCCAGCATCTCTTCCAGCCATCCCGGTGCGAAGCTCATGTGCGCGTCGAGCGAAACGATGATTTCGCCCGAGCAGCCGGCTGCAGCCCTGCGGCGCGATCGGCAGGTGCCGATCGAGATATCGTTGCGAAACACTCGCACCTCCGGATGATCGAAGATCACCGGAACGGAACTGGCGTCATCGACGACAATGATCTCCCGTAAGTGACCTTCCGTGGTCTTCAGGATGCCGTTAATACTGGCTTCGAGCAGCGCCGGTTCTTCATCGCGGGAAACGATAAGGAAAGACACCGAGCGTGAGGAAACGGGTTGCTGCAGCATAGTTATGGTTTTGTGTGTCGATCAAGTTTGAGGGCAGACCGGCATAGCGGATAATTTGAATCGAAATCAACGCTGCAGAGCGTGGATGATCCGGTCCAGGCTCTGCCGTGTGGCCGCGTCTGGCTCGCTCGCACGGCGGTCTTCAAGCTGCGTAATCGCCTTGCTCGACGGCTTGATAGCCGGGTCGGTCAACAGGCTCGGGTCACACCCGGAAAGTCGATCGACAGCAAAACTGCGCGCGTTTGCCTCTTCCGAAGAGGCCACTGCGATAGTGGCGTTCACGATGGCGATCTGGCCGGCTTTATCGGCTCGCGGATAAAGGTCGCGCCATAGCCATGTTCCCAAGCTGATTGCTACATAAGGATCGTGCTCATCGGAGAATGCGCGAGCGTAGGCCGGCAGCAATCTGGCTAACTCGTCCGCGGAAGGCGTGTCTTTTGCAAGCCCCTCACCGGCGAAGAGTTTTTCGATAGTGTCGCCGGAGAGCAGCCATCGAAGGCGATGCTCGAACCGCTCCGGCTCCGATTGCGAGGCCAACTCCAACTTCAATACCTCACGAATCGAGCGCAGGACCGGATCATCGGCACTCGGGATGCCGTCTGCATAGACCGGGTCTTGCGCATTAGAGTTTGGACCGGCCGTCACCAGCAGGACTTCGGCTCCTGGCCGAAGATCGACTCGACCCCAGGTCGGATCGGGGAATTTGAGCTGGGCGTGCCGACTGCGGGGCCGGTCGAAGGAATACGAATAGATGGTTTGCTTGGCAGGGCCGGCGAGATACTCTGCCGCATTGAGGTCGAAGCTGACGCGTTCCTGACCGTCTCGGAGGCTGGGCTTGATCTCCAGTCCGGAGATGCGGGCAATAGCGATCCGGTCGTGGTCATGAACGAACTGGTAGAGGGGAAGTTGCGGGTTCATTGAAATGTTTGTACCTGACTGAAGTGCAGGACCAGCTACGACAGATGCAACGGCAATGACTCGCCATCCTGCGAAGCGGGCCACTCGTGGAAATCCGACCATCAGCGTGCATCCATGACCAGATTGTCGACGAAGTTCGGCGGACAGCGTTCCATGCCGGTGGAAGCTCCGGGAACGACGGGAGAGTTGACGGCCATCGACGCGCCGGAGGGCGTCACGGCTGCGCCGGCATTGGTCCATGCGCCCGGAGGTGGAGGAGGGCCTGCGGCCGGAGGAGGGCCTGCAGGAGGTGGAGAAAACGATCCATAAGTGGCACTCCAGCTCGCAGTGGCAAGTACAGCAAAATTCTGGTCGAAATCCGATGAAAAGCCGACCAGAAAATCGGCGAAGTCATTGGAGCCGGAGATGGACGCTAGGGCGATTCCACTAACGGGATGCGTCAGATCAATGGCGATGGCGGGAGGATCCACAAATCGCACGACTTTTTGCAAGCCGCCGCTGGCGGGATTACTTGAGTCGTTATCGGACGAACTGATAATGAACGCGCTTGTGCCATTGCTCGAAGCGCCGCGGGTGTCGCGCACCGGGAAAGCTAATAAGGCCGGCGTGCCCGTGGTTACCGGACTCGGCGGGAGTGGCGACGCAAAGATCATTTCCTTTTCCGTTTTTCCGTCTGCATATGTGCCAACAAAACTGTCACCCGTGGTCTGCTGAACGTAGCCTAGCGTGATCTTTTCGGTGCCGCGACGCTTCTGTGCACCGCCGCCTGTCAAGAGGACCGTCACCTTCATCGCGATGAGATGGTTGGTGAAAACACCGTCGTTGTAAGCGGCGCCCGTGGCAGGAACGACGCCGTTGCTGAGCGAACTATGCACCACCAGAACTGTGGGATTGGGCCGCACGTGGTAGCTCGGGTTCGTCACGATCTTGTTGTTAGCGGCTCCAGCGGGGACGGTTAGCTCTACCATCGCGGCATTGAAAGTGAGCCCATCGTTTTCCGGGCCGCGCTTGCCGCTGCCGTTGGCATCGACAAAGGCCATCAGGTTAATTGAGCCCGTAGCGTCTGTCTTGAATGTATGATGTTTGTCGTCGGCTCCGGCGCTGTCGCTGGGCAGGCCGGTCAAGCCGGTATCGTCGGAAGCCCGTTCAGAGGCCCACGTGATAGGAACGGCGGCAGGGGTCGCAGTTGCGATCAGATTCAAATCACCGCAGTTTCGAATCACAGCGGTGTAGCCAGACCCGAACGTGCGATCGTCTTTGGTACTATTCGTGGATTGCGTCGCCCCGGCAGGAGTACCGCCGCGCTTGCAGGGCGTCATCGCTAACTGGCATTCCATCTTGTCCACGGTAAATGCCGTAATGGCAACGCGGTCGCCGTCGTCGTCGACTCCGTCGACGCCGAGTTGAACTCCGGTATCGCGCAAGGCCGAGCTAACGCTGGCGCCTTCGGCCCATCGTTTCGTTCCGTTCGCGGCATCGATGTTAGCGTTCGGGATGGTGTGGCGGCCGAGCGGCGACTGTCCGGCCGGCACCTCATCGCTCTCGGCAAACACACTTACTTTTCCATTGAGCGGGTTCACCACCAGGTTGCCCGGAAACACCGCGGGCTCCGCTTTTCTGACGATCAACATTCCGCGATGCGCGGTGTTGGCGTTCTGAACGCGCAGAGGTCGGCCAACGCCTATCTTGTCCCCTTGCGACAGCGGCGTTGGGTCGGTTCCCTTCGCCGTCCTGCTTTGGCATATGTCGAGCGTCACGCGAACGGCCGTCATGGTTTGCGTAGCCGGCGCCTTCACGGGCTTTGACCCGGGAGTAAGCGTCAGCGTGAGTACCACTTCGTCCATCTTTGAACTTGGGCTTGCGCCTTCGGCGAATATCGGAAACCCACTGATCAATTGCCCGCCGCGGAACGAGGCTCCGTCCGAAACCTGATTACCTCCTGTCGCGCTGTCGAAATAGAGGATCTGGTCGCCGGGCGAGATGGAGAGAGTCCCAGTTCCGTCGAAACTGCCGTCGTCTACGCTCAAAGTCACTTTCCGACGTCTCGGGTTGGTGTACGACCGCTTTACCACTACGACTGGGCCATCATCGAGCGTGATGATCGGCGTCACAGGTAATTTGACACCGCCGGGCAAGGGGTCATCGCCCCCACAGGAACCGGCAGCGTCACCGACACCCCCAGTTCCCGCTCCCGCGTCAGCATCCTGGCCCGCGGCTGTCAGCACCTGATCAGGAGGCGCGGTGGGCGTGGGTGTCGGCGTTGGTGTAGGCGCCGGAGTCGGTGTAGGCGTCGGCGTGGGAGTTGGAGTGGGAGTTGGAGTGGGTGTAGGAGTTGGAGTGGGTGTAGGAGTTGGAGTGGGTGTGGGAGTTGGAGTGGGTGTAGGCGTCGGAGTTGGAGTGGGTGTAGGCGTCGGAGTCGGAGTGGGAGTCGGCGTAGGTGTAGGCGTCGGAGTCGGTGTCGGCGTAGGAGTTGGTGTCGGAGTTGGAGTGGGCGTAGGAGTTGGAGTGGGCGTAGGAGTTGGAGTGGGCGTAGGAGTTGGAGTGGGCGTAGGAGTTGGAGTGGGCGTAGGAGTTGGCGCGGGCGTTGGCGTTGGCGGGGGTGTTGGCGTGGGATCAGGCATGTTGAGCCACCCTGGATTGCCTTAACTGCTTCACAGCGGATTGCAGCAGCATCTCGGCCTTTACACCTGAACCGTTCCGCTGTCCCAGAATTTGCGGTGCCCACGCAAATCGTTCGTCCTTATCAAAGTCCTGCCCCAGCGCGATCATCACGTCAATGTATTTACATACGTCGCGCTTCACCGTGATGCCGTAACTCGCAGCACGCCGGATGCCGTACTGAATTGTTTCTCGAAGTTTGGGATCGCCCATCGCGGCGCATTGGCGCGGAAAAAATTTTTTCAGGTGGCTGACCGTCCAATCCTCAAATTTCCGCACCTCCGCTTGCGAAAAGAGCGCCCATTGCTCGCGTCGAATGGCCAGCATACCGGGATAGCGTCGTGGCGCGGGAGTGCTCGGGATCGAAGTTGAAAGCGCCGGACCCGGCGTGTCGAGCGAAAGCTGTTTCGTCAGTAGCCGGGAACCATCTAACTCGAAGCGCAAAATATGTTCCGGATTCTCATCCTCCTGCCATATAGCCTCAATTGGGCCGAAAACCATTCTCAACTCTTCTCCATTGCAACTGGGCAGGTACGTCCGGAGTACGCGCGGATCGTAATACCGAAACAGCATCCGCTGCCCACTCGGGTCGCGAACCGTCAGGAATCCGCGCAAATGGCTTCGAAGCGACTCAAGCCGCGTGTCGCACTTCAGAAAAATTCCCCAATTCTTGCCCCATGCCTGATCGAGAAGCCGGCGGCACCGCCGGTCCTCATATTCGAGCTGCACCAAATAAGGCACGGCTGTTTCCATTGCTTTGGGAATGAATCCGCTATATAAGCAGGCATATTCGAGGTACGATTCCAGCAGCAAGCTAAAAGCCTGCAGATCCCGCGCGGAGTCCAATATCATCCACACGTCGCGCCGGTTTCCTTTTGGCCAGAGATGCTTCTCCAGAAGCAATGAACAAAGCTGTCCCATTGGAGGTCGAGTAGAAAAGTATACGCCTAATCTAAGCAATTAGCTGGCCTTTGTTGGGAAGTGAAACTAGCGAGTTTTTAGTGTTCCATCCAACTCGCCATGTCATTGATCGCTTCCTGTGAGACGTGGCCGGGCTTGTCGTATTCAGCGGGTAAACTCTTGCCTTCGCCCGGAACGAATAGATGATTCAGCGACGGATAGAGATGAAATGTCGCATTCGCGTGGCCTTCCAGCGCCGTTTGCCAACCCGCGTAATCGGGATGCGTGACCTGATAGTCGCGTCCGCCTTGCAAGATCAAAATGCGGCAATGCAGCTTTTGCACTTCGGCTCTCGGGTCGTAGTTGTTCAAGTCAAGCCAGTAAGAACGCGGCGCATTAAGAATGGGCGCTCCGTCCGCGTTTTGTAAGTTGTGGATCTCGGCAGCCTGTTGCTTCAACTGTTCAATCTGGCTGGAAGGCGCACCCAGATAGGTGTATTGCTCGAGCATCACTTCTTCGAGCGGCCGCGTAGTTCCGGCCATAATGATTAACCCAGCCAGTTGCGGGGCTCGCTCCGCAATGCGCGGACCGAGGTAACCGCCCAGGCTGTGACCGAGAACGAAAACGCGTTTCGGATCGATCTTGTGTTGCTCACGTAAGAGCGCCACCGCTTTCCGCGCATCGTCGATCGTCTCTTGCTCGACGGTGAGGTCCTTGATACCGGCCATCTGCTGCCCGTAAACTTTGGTGCGCTTCTCGTAGCGGAGGACAGCGATGCCGCGCGAAGCAAGACCATCGGAGATGTCGCGAAACGGCTTGTTTGCGCCTACAGTTTCATCGCGATCGCCAGGGCCGGAACCGTGCACCAGCACAACCGCAGGGAACGGTCCCGTTCCCTTGGGAATCGAAAGCGTTCCAGGCAGCTTCCATTCGCCGTCGCCGATTGTGACATCACGATTGTGGAAGGCGGACGGATTTAGGTACGGCGCCGGGGACCACTTGTCTTGCGTCTTGTTCTCTTGCGTCTTGCCGGGAGCTTGTCCCGGAGTGAAGCGAAGACCAGCCAGCCTTCCAGATGTGTCGACAGGCAGAATGACGTTGATATCAGCCTTCGAGAAGTGGACGGGGAAAACGACTACCGCCAGGTTCTGAACTTGCTGCACCATCGGCTCGCCTATAGTTTCAGGCTTCCCGAAACCAGCGAGTAGCGGCGCCACTTGCGCGTTCAAGGTCACTTTATCGGCTGCCTGCTGCATGCGGTCATCACACATGAGCCATAGGTCGCCATACTTGCCGGCAAGCAGTAGATCAAGCGCTTTGCGCGCCACCGGAACCGGGTCTTTGGATTGTCGAGCGAAAGCGGCAAATATTGACGCTGCCAGCAGCAGACAGGGCACCCATTTGGGCAACATAATCAGCGACGAGTTTACACCTCTCGCCTGCCTACGATATGCTCAGCCAATTGCATGGTTCTTCACCCAATCGATTGGATCATCGCTTCACTCTGCCTTCTGGTTTGCTTTCTGCCGGCGCTCGCATTCGGGAAACGGTCGAGCAAGAACACCGCTGAGTTCTTCGCATCCGGCCGCTCTGTTCCATGGTGGCTGGCGGGCATTTCGCTGGTTGCGACAACGTTTTCCAGCGACACGCCAAACCTGGTCGCGAATATCGTCCGGACGCAAGGCGTAGCGGGTAATTGGCAGTGGTGGGCCTTCACTCTGACGGGCGTCGCAACGGTCTTCTTCTATGCGCGCCTATGGCGGCGATCGGGCGTGCTGACCGACCTCGAATTTTATGAGCTGCGCTATTCGGGCAAGTCCGCCACCGCCGTGCGCGGCTTTCGCGCCGTCTATCTGGGCTTGCTGTTCAACTGCATGATCATGGCAACGGTCGATCTCGCAGCCTGCAAAATCGCAAATGTCTTGTTCGGTTTGAGCCGCTGGGAGACGCTGCTTGCGGTGGGCTTACTGAACGTGATCTTCGCAGCGCATTCGGGGTTGTGGGGCGTGCTCGTCATCGACATGTTCCAGTTCTTCATCAAGATGGCAGCCGTGATTGCCGCGGCCTATTTTGCGGTGGAACTGCCGCAGGTGGGCGGCATGAGCGGACTGGTCGACAAGTTATCGCACATGCATGGACCGGGTGGATTGAACTACCTCAGTATGCTGCCCAACTTCCGCGATAACTGGTCGCTGGCGGTAGCGGTGTTCATCATGCCTGTGGCGGTGCAATGGTGGGCCGTCTGGTATCCAGGCGCGGAGCCCGGCGGCGGAAGCTACGTGGCGCAGCGCATGCTGGCATCGAGATCGGAAAAGGATTCGCTCGGGGGCACGCTGTTCTTCAACCTGGCGCACTACATTTTGCGGCCCTGGCCGTGGATCCTGGTCGGGCTCGCATCGCTGATTGTCTATCCCACTTTGCAGGACATACAGACCGCCTTCCCGCAGGTAGACAAAAGCTTAATCGGCCCGGACATTGCGTTCCCGGCGATGCTGAAGTTCCTGCCCGCAGGTTGGATCGGGCTGATGGTCGGCGGCCTGATAGCCGCGAATTCGTCCACCATCCTGAGCCATCTCAATTGGGGCGCATCCTATTTGGTGCACGACTTCTATCGCCGCTTTCTGCGCCCACGTGAGAACGAGAAGCACTACGTCTTCGCAGGGCGCATGGCCACCATTCTGCTATTCGTGCTTTCGTCCGCTCTCGTGTTCGTTCTGCAAACCGCCCAGCAGAGTTTTTACCTCATCTTGCAAGTGGGAGCCGGGACGGGCTTGCTCTATCTGCTGCGCTGGTTCTGGTGGCGAATCACAGCCTGGTGCGAGATTGCCGCCATGCTTAGTTCGTTCCTCATCTCAGTCATCTTCTTCATAGCCAGCCGGCATGGCCTGAGCATCAGCACAGATCAGCAACTACTGTTCACGGTGATTTGTACGACCATCTGTTGGCTGATCGTCGCGTATGCGGGTCCTCAGACCGACCCCCAGACGCTGGTGAATTTTTACCACAAAGTTCGGCCATTTGGTCCGGGTTGGCGGCGCATAAGAATCGAGGCCGGTGTTTCGGCCGCTGAGGCTGCCGAATGGGCGCGCACCGACAACATCCCATTAGCCCTTCTTGGCTGGGTGACCGGAACCATGCTGATCTGGGCGGCGTTGTTCACGGTGGGCAACTTCTTGTATGGACGAACGGGGTATGCGGTGGCGCTGTTAGTTGTTTCGATTATCAGCGGATCCGTGCTGATCGGCGTCATCAGGCGACTTTGGGCTTGATGCGCCGCCTATAGCACCATCGCATCGCTATTGGATTCTCAGGACGAGGCGCTGATAGCGCGTGAGTGGTGGCGTCCCGTTGTCAGTCGCTTCCAAAATCAAATTGATCGTTTGGCCCGGTTGTGCGTCATCCGGCACGCGAAATGTTGTCCTGAGCGCCGCCGGGTCAGAGAACCGGATGTCGCCCGCATAGGTGCCTCCGTCTTTGTCCTGCCACCAGATGATCTTCACCTCATTGTGATCGGGATCGGAAATCTCTCCCTCCACACGCACCGTGCTGCCAGGGCGAATGGAAACCGCCGATGGCTCTTTGATCCGAACCTTCGGCTCATGGTTCGTATCACTGAATTTAGAGGTGACGGACCACTTCAGCCGCGCCGCAAAATCGTTCTGGGCCGCCGAGAAGAATCGGGCGTTCGCTGCCGCGTTTGGAACTGAGATCCGCGGAAGACCGGAATCGCTCGGCCCCATTGCCGATCCGCCAGGCGCATTGGCAGTCCTGAAATTCCCTTTCACCGCGCTCCCAACCGGGACTAGGCCGACCCCGATACCTGCATCGTCCGGACTTGCGGGCACGATCGGAGTATCACCCAGCCCAACTGCCGGCACGTGAGAGGATCGATTGCTCCCGCCCCATCCACTCCATTGGCTGTTTTCATAGGCGCGGAGTCCATTGTTCAAGAGATTCAGGAACGTCGGCGTGTCGCCCTCGCTGATGAACGAGCCGCTCTCCTGCAGCGGCATCCAAACCAGATACCCCATTTTTCTAAGCTGATCGGCAGTATAGCCGGATAATCCGAAGTAGTCCGTCCGGTCGCCCTTGACCATCTGTCTGCCATCACCCCACACGCGATACATCGCACCCAAAGGACCGCGGCTCAAAATGTTCTCTCGTGTCCAGGCCGCACTGACGAAATCCAGATCTTCCGGGGCCAGCCCATTTCGGACGAAGTAACCGAAATCCATCGTGCTCAATTGCCGCTCTGTCACTTCCGGCCAGTTCGGCCGGATGTACCTCGCGTATGTGCCATCCTGATCGCCAGAAGGAATAACGATGAGCTTCCGCGACACTCTGTCCCGGATGGTCTCCCACTGTGGCGTCTTCGCGTACTGATCGTGTATCGATTTCAACGCGCGCGCGATCGTGCTTTGTCCGCCCTGCGCAGTCACGTAAAGCGGACCCGGCTGGTCATCGAGCAGGAGAGACTTGATAAGGTTCGATCCCTCCGTGTCCTGAGAGTAGTCGCCTTCAAATGCGATGTTTCCCCACTTGATCTTCGATTTCAGCTCAGCCGGACGAGGGTAATTCGGATTGTGGACCTTCAGGTTCGCATAAACCTTGGCGTACCCATCGACGACGTCATCTATGAAATGCTCGTCTGCTGACCAGCGCCATGACGTGCACGGGCACAGGCCGAGCCGGCTGTATTCACGTCCAGCAATGTACTGGGTTGTGCCCTTACCATCGCCTTTCCAATGAAAAGTGCTGCTGGCATACACCAATCCTTCGATCTGGAGGTCCGAGCTGTAAAGCATGGCACGGATGAGCGTGTTGCTGTCGTCCAGTTCCGGGTCCGCCGTAATCACGACCCGGGGCTTCCGTTGCTGCGCAGCAATGACGATCGGCACCAGCATGAACACCGTTAGTCTGAACGCGGAAATTCTAGTCTCCTTCATCTCATCCTTCTTGCTGCATTTAGAGAAGTCGTCGCAAACCTTGAGAACTAGCGGTAACGGTCCGCGTGCTTTCAGCATAGTTGGCAACTTGGTAGTTGGAACAACAGGACAACCGTCGGCAATCAACGCGACATCACGAAGTTGACACTTGCAAATAACTTCGGCCCTGGGATATCCTTGCGAACTATGGCGCCAGGAACTGAGCCAGAAGTCCAGGGCGGACAGAAGAGTACGTTTGCATTCTTACGTACTAAGCGCGCGGCATACGCCGCTTTACTCATCTCCGCGGCAGCGCTTCTCGCGCTGCACTTCTGGTTCATGAGCGCGAATTCGGCAACTTCCGATGAGTTCGTCCAGATCGAATCCGGATACCGGCAGTTGCAATGCGGCGATTACGCCGTGACTCCGGAGAATCCGCCATTGGCGAAACTCGTGGCGGCGTTTCCGATCCGGCGATGGCAGGTGTCAGGATTCATGTTCCCTTGCGGATCGCAAGTGACACCGTCGCGTGGTCCTGATTTCTTTGTCGCCACGAATATCCTGATGTCGGCGAATGCGCCAGCGCTCCTTTGGGAAGCGCGGGCCGCCATGCTGGTGTTCCCCTTGGCTCTCCTGGTGATGGTCTTTTTCGCGGCGCGATCCTTCTTCGGATACACCGCCGCGGCTTTTGCGGCCGTGTTGCTGGCATTTGAGCCGTCGCTGATTGCTCATGGCTCCCTTGCAACCTTAGACATGGCATTCGCAACGTGCATGTTCGCTGCTAGCTGGGCTGCTTATGAATACGCCAGCAAGCCCTCGCCGGTGCGTTTGGTGTTTCTGGGGCTTGCGATGGGTCTGGCACTTGCTTCCAAGTTTCTCGCCCTCACGCTTCCGTTAACTGTACTGGTGCTGATTCTGTTGCCTGATGTGCGCCGGCCCGTGCCCTGGAACAACGTGCTGAAAAAGGCAGGAGCCTGGATTGGGGCATGCGTCATAGCGTGGATGGTCGTGTGGGGCGCTTACGATTTTCGTTATTCGGCTCTGCCGCACTCCACGAACGCGAACTATGACGTGACCGCTTTGCTCGGCTCCGCCGGTATCTCGCAAGGCGTGTGGCTGGCCGTTCCTTCGTTCTTAGCGAGATTTCACTTGTTACCGGAAGCTTATATTGCGGGTGCGGCCACCATGAAGACGTTCGATGCGAGCCCCGCGTATCTTTTTGGCAAAGCTTACCCGGAAGGACTCTGGTACTACTATCCGATCGCTCTGCTGATCAAGCTTACGATTCCGGTGATGGCTCTTGCATTGGCAGCCGTTGCGAGCCGTCGTTTATGGCGAGCAAACAGGCGCGCTGTGTTGACGCTACTACTTTCCATTTTGCCGGTATTGGGGCTGGCGATGATCGGCAAGGTGAACATGGGAATACGCCATGTTCTTCCGGTGTATCCGCTGCTGATCGTTTTGGCAGCAGCCGGAGCGGCGCTTCTGGTTGAGCGGTCGCGTGCCGGAGCGATTGTCGCGATTGCGCTGATCTGTTTCCATGTCGTTTCGTCTCTGTGGTCGGCGCCTGGCCAGATCTCATACGCTAACGAACTCGCCGGTGGTCCGAACAACCTATACAAGCTTCTCGTGGATTCGAATCTGGATTGGGGACAGTCTGACGCACAACTGACGGCTTATATCCAGTCTCACCATCTGGAGAATTGCGCCATCGCGTGGTCGTTTCCGCATCGCTCCTCTCCGCCGTGTTTAAGTCTTGCCTCGTTTATCAACGATTTTATGACGCCGAATACTCCGGCATTGCCGGACACTTACACCGGCACCATCCTGATTGAACCAACCGCCGTTATCTGGAGCGATGCGTACCTGAATTTCCTAAGGCGCAAACCAGACGAGATCTTCGCGCACGGCAGTGTACTGGTGTATCGCGGCTCGTTTGATCTGAGCGCGATTGCCGCGTCCCGACATGTGGTTCGCGGCATGAAGATGATGTTCTTTGCCCACGACGCTCAGCATGCGCTTGACGAGTTTGCGGCCGCGGAGCCGTATTGCGCAACTAGTGATCGACCGCTGCTCCAACGCTTCTATGGGATGGCTTTGCTGCAGCTTCAACGCCCGGCAGAAGCAAAGGTACATTTTGAAAAGCTACTGCAAATATCCGAGGGTCATGATGGTCTCCGAAGCGATCACGAGTTCGCTTTGCAAGCTCTTGCCCGATTGGCAAACAAAGCGGGCGCGTGACTTTGAGTGGCTGATTGCGCACAGAGATGGGAAAGCACATCAACCACTCATCGGATCGGGTCAAGCATGCAACACCGTTTTGGCGACAATAGCTGAACTCCTGATTTGTCGGCGAACTGGACATTGACCTAAGGCGGTCACGGCGCGGCTACCTTCCGTCGGGCTCGTATACAAGAATCAAACCCTCGCAATCACATCCATCCGTCTCGGAACGATAACTGCGTGCTCCTATGATCGTTTGCCAGAAATGAAGCGGCTGCGGTACTCCGTCGGAGCGACCCCGTACTGCTGCACAAACGCGCGCCGAAAACTGTCGGGATTGCGAAAGCCCACGGAGTCGGCGATGTTCTCAACAGTGTCATCGGCAGCGGCAAGCCTCTTGCGCGCCTCATCGAGCCGTAGCCGTTGTACGAACGCTGCCGGGGTGCTTTTGAATTCCTCCTTGAAGCGGCGGGTAAACTGACGCTGGCAAAGATTGATCCTCTCCGCCAGCGCTTCGACGGAAAGATCCATATTGAGGTGTCCCACCACCCACGCCGAGAGATCGGCGAAACAGCTGCTGGACTCCACCTGAAATCTCAGCGGTTCGGAATACTGCTCCTGCCCTCCTGGGCGTTTCACATACATCACTAGTTCGCGTGCTACCGAGAGGGCAACCTGTGCACCGAAATCCTCTTCGATGAGCGCCAGAGAGAGGTCGATTCCCGCCGTGACTCCCGCCGAGGTGTAGAACTTCCCGTCGCGAATGTAAAGGGGCTTGTCATCGACTTTCAATTCGGGATAACGCTCAGCCAGGTCGGCAGCGTATTTCCAGTGTGTCGTGACCTTGCGCCCGTTCAGCAGCCCGGTGGGCGCGACGCCGTAAACGCCGGTGCAGACCGACGCAATACGGCGTATGCGGTGCTCTTGCCGGCTGATCCAGTTCGCCAGGTTCTGTGCCGGCGGCCGAGTTCCGCATGCCGCTGCCGCCAGGGATGATCAGCGTGTCCAGGTGACGCAGCGTGTCCAGGTGACACGCCGCCGTCATGCACAATCCCGACACGGAACAGAATGTCTTTGCACCCAGGGCGGCGATCGTTACCTCGTAGCACGCCCGACGATTTCCCTTCGAATCTTCAATGCACGCACTGCTGAACGCTTCGAAGGGGCCAGACAGGTCGAGTGATGTGAGGTTGTCGTACCCGACGATGGCGATGTGCTTCGGTGTCATAGCCTGTGACGGTCCCGGAGTAGCGGTGACGTGATTATCGAATATTACATCCACCCGGCAGATTATCTGTGATAACAGTCCAGAATGTCTCAGATTGCCGGATCAATGTCCTTTGAGACATTCCATTTTGCACGTACTCTGCTCCTATGAGCAAGTCGAAGTTGAAAAGGGGACCGTCATGACAAGCACAAAGAAACTTTTCTGGATTGCTGTAGCCGTGACCACAGTGCAATCCGCTGCTTGCAGCCAAGATATCGCTCCGTAGTTTGCACCGACACATGTCCAAAATAAAACTGAGTCTGGTCTAGTTCGCCGCCGGCCTGATGGCAGAGCCGGGCGCAAGTTCGCCGGAGGTCGTGCGGCGCGAGTTGGTCAATGCCAGCTTTTCTCGCATACTGCCATGACAACGTGCCAGATGGGGAGATGCCCTGGCACGGTTCACAGCTTGCATCAATCTCGGAAGAATAACTTTTGCCATGATTGTGTTTGGCGGGGTTGACTCGGCATTGTAGCCGCCACCCGTGAACACTGCAATCAGCTTGTACTGTGGCACGATATAGATCTTCTGCCCTCCGTTGCCCTGGGCCGCAACAATATCAACATGCTGGAAACCGCTGGAAGTTGCCACATTTAGCCACGGGCGCCACCAGAAATAGCCGTAGCTGACACTGTCGACATGACTCTGTTCCGCAAGCGAGGCACGAACCCACGCGGACGAGATCACTTGCTTTCCGTGCCAGCTACCATCCTGCGCGAAGAGGACTCCCAGCTTCAGCATGTCGCGCGGCCGAAGATGAATCTGCGAATACTCCTTGTCGGCGTTAGTTAGATCGTAGTTCCACGCCCAGGATGTGCGCGCAACGCCCAAGGGTCCGAAGAGGTATTTCTGCGCGAATTCCGGCAGTCGCATATGGACCGCATTCTCCGCCATTCGACCCACCACCGCAACGCCACCGGAACAGTAGTATCCCTTGGTTCCAGGGTCGTTGATCATCGGAAGATCGAGCGTAGCCTTCACCCAATCGGGCGAATCATCCAGTACAGTTTCCCTGCCTGGCGAAGTTGAGCTGTGGTCGTTGCAGTCCAGCCCTGAACTCATGGAGAGGAAGTCGCCAATCGTGATCGCCGGTTTGCGCGGGTCGGGATTGGCATAGCTTGAGTAGCCCATCTGCGGCAATACTCTTTCCTTGTCTCCTGAGATGGCGCCTTGATCGATCGCGATTCCCGTGAGTGCGCTGACAACGGACTTGGTCGCAGAACGGAGTTGATGTGTACGTTGCGCATTGTAGCCATAGAAGTACTCCTCCATGACGAGCTTTCCATTCTGATAGAGAAGGACGCTGTGTACATCCTTGTAAGTGCCATCCAGGATTGCACGCACAATCGTCTCCGCTGTCGCGACTCCGAGGGCCGAGCGTGCAATGTCTCCGACGGCAATACCGTCATGCATATCTGCAGGCGGACTGTACCGATACTCCGAAGGGGAGTTCTGCCCTTCGGGGCGCGGCCAGGCCAGTCCGGCGGATTCTGGTGTGACGGCCCGCGAAATTTTCGGATGGAAGTTTCCGTTTTGTTCGTAGCCCATCACGGCCCCACCAGCTTCACGTTTGAACGTGAGCTTTGGTCCGTACATGGTAGAGAATGCATCCACGCCCTTCGCTATAAGCCGATACTTGGCCTCATCCTGGACTGCAAAGAACTCGTTTCCGTTGAGGATCTCCACTGGATGCCCCGGTGTATCAGCGTAGGTTCCTACATAGTCCGCCAAGTGGGGATCGGTGGTTTCCTGCGCTCTTATCTCACCTCCTAGAATTGTCAGAAGGACAGGAAACACCACCAGACGCAACGACCGCATACAACAATCACGTATTGCCAACCTTGGGCCTCGTCTCTCTTAGGTTAAAGGAGGGGAATACCAGAGCCTAGTCTACCCTGACTGTCCGGAATCCAACCTTGAATCGAATGACCGATGAACTCTGTGAGCCGGCAAATAGCAGTCAAGTTCCGAATTGAATCTGATTCCGCACCGATGAATAACTGAAGTCATGAGCATACACACTACCCTCCCTCACGGAGTTCAGCGTCTCTGTCGATCTTCGCTAGACGCGTAGTGCTGAGTTATGAGGCTCGCCGCGATATTCGAGTTCATTGCTGCATTAATCAGATCGGTGATTTCCTCATCCGTCTTACCCTGCTTGCGCAATGTTTCAATCTCGTCGCTTATCATGCCCACAAATGCCTCTATCGGAAACTGCTCCGCTGGCAAATTGGCCGCGTTCCGCAGTGCGTTTTGTGCTCGTAATGCTTGCTCGACAGTAAATGTCATCTATATCGCCTCAATCCTCTCCGTTATTCCATTGCCAGTACGTTCGATGAGGCGGCGCTCGAGACGGCGGGAAAAAAGTTCGTTGCGAGCAAATCAGGCCTCAATCGCCGGCCCAAAACGCCTCAACCTGTGTTTGAACGCTTAACTTAACGCCTCTGGGCGATAGCGCCTGCGGATGGCTCCGCAACAAACAGATGCCTCTCCGAATCAAAACCAAGTCGTTCGGCATAGTAACTCTGAACGAGACCACCACCCACCTGCTCGACATTCTCATTCGTACAGAGAACAACCACGCATCCCCCAAAGCCGGCACCGGTCATCCGCGCGCCATAAGCGCCAGCCCGCAACGCGGCCTCACAAAGCTGATCCACGGCGGTAACGCTGACACGTAACCGATCGCGCAAGCTTGCATGTGACTCGTTAAGAACCTTGCCGAATCCCGATAGGTCACCATCGCGCAGCATGGCCACTGCTTGCTGAACCCGGAGCGCTTCCGTCGTGACGTGCAGGAACGCGTCTCGCTCCGGATCCTCAGTCAGTGTGGTCAAGCGCGGCTCGTCCGCACTCGCCAGAGCTTCGCGATAGGAGCTAAACCCGAGTCTCTGCAGTGCCCGACTCCCTGCAGCCCGCCGTTCATTAAATTCAGCACGGACCGCGCCGGATTTCTCGGCATTCACCAAGCTATGCGCCACTAGAAAACGCCAGTTTGGGGGCACCGGAACATATTCGATTTCGGGCGGTGAAAACGACTTGATCAGAGTCGCGAATCCAGCGCGTGACGCGAGAATCGCCACGTGATCCATCGCCCCGCCGCGCGTTCCCACGAACTGTTCCGCATCCGGCAACACAGTAGCTAACTCATCGAGCGCCACCTCGACACTGTTGGCGCGCAATAGCGCCAGGCTGAACGCAATCAGCAGCGCGGACGATGATGAAAGCCCCGCAGCCAATGGCAAGTCACTTGCAATAACCGCATCGATTCCGTGTACGAGCCGATAACGAATTTGCAGAGCGCTCGCCGCAGCTCGAACATAGTTGCCCCAATCGCCGGGCGCGCCGGAGGTGAAATCGCCATCTAACCCGAACTTAGCCACGCCGGATGCTTGCCGGCTCAGCGCGCGAACTTGTTTGTCTTTGCGCATTTGGAACGCAATCGCAATCCGCTTTTGAATCGCCATCGGCAAAACCGGCAGACTGTGATAGTCAATATGCTCACCGATAAGGTTCACTCGCCCGGGAACAGACAGCACTAGGGGTACAGATCCCGCGCCGAAAAAGCGTCCGAATTCCGTAACCGCCTGTTCGGAAACGGACAGTGCAGGGCCCGTGTAAATAGACAGAACTTACACCCTCGTTAGACCGTAACTTATCAGGAAGTGCAGAAGCAGCTCCTTTATGCGACGATGAAACTAAGCCCTCTTTCACCAGGTTTCGTGAACTTGAATTACTCCCCTTTGAAATCGCTACTGACAATTGTGTGCGCACTCGCAAGCGCTCTGCTACTGGTGTCGTGCAACAAAACTCAGCCTGGCAACGCAGCCATGATGATGATGATGCAGGCCGCGCCTGTGCGTGCCGTGGCCGCCGTCGCCGAAGATGTGCCGCTCGACACCTCAGCGGTTGGAACCGTGGAGGCCATTAGCAGCGTCGACGTGAAATCGCGCGTGGCCGGACAGATCCTGCGAGTCGATTTCCAGGAAGGGCAGAACGTCGAGAGAGGCCAGCTACTTTTTGAGATCGATCCGGAGCCGCTGCAGCGTCAGATTGCCGAGTTACAGGCCGATGTCGCCAAGGATGTCGCCCTGGAGCAGCAAGCGCGCGCGAACGTAAAGAAGGATCAAGCCAATATCCAGCAGACGGGGGCGTCAGCGCAGCGTGCGTCGGAGCTCGCCCGCGAAGGCATTTTCTCTAAAGAGCAGACGGAACAAGTTGTCTCTACTAACGAGCAGGCGCAGGCCGCGCTGACCGCGGATCAGGCGGCGGTGGAATCCGCAGTTGCCTCGAACAAAGCGGATGGCGCGCGCCTTGCTCAAACGGAGCTGCAACTGAATTACACCAAGATCACCGCACCCATCAGTGGACGCGTCGGGGCGATTGCAATCAAAGCCGGCAATCTGATCAAAGACAACGATGCCGCGCTAGTTACTATCCTTGAGATTTCGCCTATCTATGTAACTTTCGGATTGCCTGAGCAGTTACTCGATGATGTGCGCAAATTCAATCAGCAGCGCCCCCTGGTGATCCGCGCTTCGCCCGACAAGGACAACACTCTGACCGGCGAGCTGAAGTTCATCGACAATACTGTCGATTCCAGCACCGGCACAATCAAGCTCAAGGCCGAATTTCAGAACCAGAATCGCTTGTTATGGCCCGGCCAGTTTGTGAACGTTCAAGCTCAACTGGACGTCGAGCATAATCGCGTGACGGTGCCCACACAGGCGGTCCAAACCGGTCCGCAAGGTAAATACGTCTGGCTGATGAACAAGGCGGACCAAACCGTCGGAATAAGGCCGGTTCAGGTGTTGCGCAGCTTCACTCCTGGAAAGGGAAGCGAGTTGGCGGTCATCGGCAGCGGTCTGAACGCAGGTGACATGGTGATTTCGGAGGGACAAATGCGATTGGCGCCCGGCATGAAGGTTAGGTTGCTGCAACCGCAGACGCAGTTAGGCCAGACAGGAGCGGAGTCCTCTGCATCCCCATCTTAAAATGCGCCGCCGCATGTAACCGGCGCAAGAGTGCACCATGCATTTTACTGATTTCTTCATCCGCCGCGCCATCACCACCACTTTGGTGATGACCGGCATTCTTATCTTCGGGCTGCTGAGTTACTTCTCGCTGCCGGTAAGTAATCTGCCGACGGTGGAGTATCCCACCATTCAGGTCTCGGCGTCCTTGCCCGGCGCGAACCCTGACGTCATGGCGTCTTCCGTGGCAACTCCGCTCGAAGCGGAATTCTCGAACATCGCCGGAATTAATAGCATGTCGTCCTCAAGTTCCTCGGGTTCGACATCCATAACCCTCCAATTTGATTTGAGCCGCAGCATCGATGCTGCCGCGCAGGACGTGCAAGCGGCCATCTCACGCGCACAAGGCAGCCTGCCGACTAACATGCCTACGCCGCCCTCTTACTCGAAAGTAAATCCGGCCGAAAGCCCCATCATGTTTATTGCGCTGTCATCGGACACGATGACCCCCTCGCAACTCGACGACTACGCCGAGACCACGATGGGCCGCCGTATTTCCATGGTGAATGGCGTTGCGCAGGTGACTGTCTACGGCGCCAAGAAATACGCCGTTCGCGTACAAGCTGATCCGGCACAATTGGCTGCGCACCAGATTGACCTGGAACAGGTGCGGATGGCGCTTTCCAGCGGCAGCCTGAATTTGCCGGCGGGTTCTCTCTACGGCGCCTCGAAAGCGTACTCGGTACAGGCGAACAGCCAACTCACCTCCGCGCAGCAGTTTGCGCAGCTCATCGTCACTTACAAGAATGGCGCGCCGGTCCGCGTGGACCAACTGGGCAAGGTGCTCGATAGTGTCAGCAGCGTGCGTTCGGCGTTCTGGCTCAGCGGCCGGGAAAGCATCGTGCTCGCGATATCCAAACAGCCGGGAACTAACACGATTGAGGTGGCGGACGCAGTCAAAGCGCTGCTGCCGGTCATGGAGAAATCAATGCCCGCGGGCGTGAAGGTGGGCCGCGCGTTTGATGCATCGCAGAACATTCGCGACTCCATTGCCGACGTCAAATTCACGCTGGTTCTCACCATTTGCCTGGTCATCCTGGTCATTTTCGTCTTCCTGCGCAACGTGTCCGCGACCGCAATTCCCAGCCTGGCGGTTCCGCTCTCCTTGCTCGGAACCTTCGGCGCGATGAAGCTTCTCGGCTTCACTATCGACATCTTGTCGATGATGGCGATGACGTTGTCTGTCGGGTTTGTCGTGGATGACGCGATCGTGATGCTCGAGAACATTGTGCGCCACATGGAAATGGGCAAGCCGCGTATGCAGGCCGCGATCGACGGCGCGCGCGAAGTCGCCTTCACCATCGTTTCGATGACCGTTTCTCTGGTCGCTGTTTTTATTCCGGTGCTGTTCCTGGGCGGCATTATTGGCCGGCTGTTGAGAGAGTTCTCGATGACCATCGCCATAGCCGTCCTGATATCCGGCGTGATCTCATTGACGCTGACGCCCATGCTGGGCAGCCGCTTCCTGCGGCACGAGGCTCATTCCAGGGGCTGGTTCTATCGCAATACGGAAGCCTTCTTCATCGGTCTGAACAACACCTATCGGCGCACGTTGAAAGCCGTCCTGCGTCACCGGCGCTCGACGCTGGCTGTCAGCTTAGCTTTGACGGTTGCAACTATATATCTGTTCGTCGTGATGCCGAAAGGATTCATGCCGACAGTGGACCAAGGCTTTCTAGAAGGTGGCTCGGAGGGTGCGGAGGACGCCTCCTATGACCAGATGGTTCACTTGATGCGCCAGGTAAATACCGTTGTGGGCAGGAATCCCTGGGTGCAGGACTACGTCTCAGGTACCGGCGGCTTCGGCGGACAGAATCAAGGATTCCTCTTTGTCATGCTCAAGAATGACAAGACTCGTCCGCCCGGGCAAGCCATTTTAGGACAGCTAGAAGGCCAGTTGATGCAAATCCCCGGCCTGATGACTTTCCTACAAATACCGCCGCTCATTCCCTTGGGGCAGAACGAGAACCGGTCTCAATATTCCGTTGCGCTACAGGATCCCAGTACGCAGGAGTTGTTCAAATGGGCGCCGGTGCTGGAGCAGAAGCTGCGAACCATTCCGCAGTTGCAGGACATCTATAGCGATCTTCACCTGGCTAGTCCGCGCCTGGATGTCGATATCGATCGCAATCGCGCGCTCTCCGTCGGCATAACTCCGGATCAAATCGCGAATACCCTCTACGATGCTTATGGCAACCGCCGTGTCACCACCATTCAGACGTCTTCGAACCAATACGACGTCATTCTGGAAGTGCCGCCGGAAGATCAACGTAATCCAGCCGCGCTGAAGGATCTCTACATTCGCTCCAATCAGAGCAAGATGGTTCCGCTCGCGGCTGTTGCTGACCTGAAGCAGACGGTCGCGCCTTTGAGTATCAGTCACATTGGCCAGCTTCCGGCGGTCAACTTCCAGTTCAATGTGAAGCCGGGTGTGTCATTGAGCGAAGCGACCAAGCTGATCGACGAAGCAGCTAAGCAGATTGGCATGCCCGATACAGTTTCGTTCAGCTATACCGGAACCGCGGCAGCATTCCAGAGTTCAATCCGCGGGCTCGGCATCTTGTTGCTGATCGCCGTATTGGTGATTTATCTCGTGCTGGGCATGTTGTACGAGAGCTTCGTCCATCCGATTACCATTCTGTCGGGACTTCCGGCTGCAGGCCTTGGCGCCTTACTGACGCTGTTGCTCTTCGGACAGGATTTGAACCTGTACTCGTTCGTCGGCATCATCCTGCTGATCGGCATCGTGAAAAAGAACGCCATCATGATGATCGACTTCGCGCTCGAGGCAGAACGCAAAGAAGGCAAGTCGCCCGAAGAAGCCATCTTCGAGGGTTGCATGCAGCGCTTTCGTCCCATCATGATGACGACCATGGCCGCGCTGCTCGGCACCCTGCCGATTGCGTTCGGCGCCGGCGCGGGCGGCGAAGCACGGCGTCCGCTTGGTATTGCGGTTGTCGGCGGGTTAGTCGTATCGCAGCTACTGACGCTCTACATCACGCCCGTCATCTACCTCTATCTGGATCGCTTCCAATCGGGCCGTAAGAAACGACGCGCCGAACGGCAGCCCATGCTAGAGGATTCGCGCGAGCCGTCGCTGGTCAGTTAGCCGTCGGTCGGGTCTTTCGCCAGATCAGCCGGACCGGGAAGAACAGGATCGCAGCGATCAGAACCAGCACCGGGCCCACCGACAACAGCCAGCTCAGGATTGCGAGCACAGCTCCCGTGAAGTTGTGATATCCCTCCACCGCCGCATTGCGCAGCCGCATTCCGATTCCTGGATTGCCGGCTTGCGCCAGCGGCACATCGTACTCTTCGGTAACCGTCAAATCGACTGACGAGTAACTAACTCGATTTGACATGTTCTTCACTTCCGCTTCCATGCTTTCAATTTGGCCGCGAACCTTGTCAATCTGTTCCTCGACTGCGAGCACATCGGAAAGCTTTCCGGTGCGATCCCGCAGTAATTCTGTCAGCCGCTGCTCCGTATTCACGCGCATTATTCAATCGTGCATTAACATCGATGAACTGTTTCGTTACGTCGACACCGTGCTGCGATTCGTAAGTCATCTGGCCTAGCCCGCGCAATGCAGCCAGCAATCCATCCAACTGCGCGGCAGGAACTCGTAAATCGGCTTGCAGCGTGCGGGGCGCACCAGCGGCCGCGCTCACGGTTAGGTCGCCAACATAACCGGAGAACCGCGAGACCGTTTGCTGGACCGAAGCGCGTGCATTCTCAAAAGAGCGCGTCAAAATTCTCAACTCCGCCGTTCGGATAATCATCGGGCCGCTGTCGGGAGCTGTTTGCAATCCAGGCGGAGATATAAACTCTTTCCGGTCAAATACGCCGCCAGGCGATAGGCGTGGCAGAACTCTGGAATCCATTACATCGAAGTTCTGATATTCCTTCCTCGTCACACGCGTGTTGGAGAAGTACATCACGCCGACCAGCAAAGCAGCACCCGCCGGCGCCCACACCCACGCTGAGCGCATGAACAACGCCTTGAAGCGCGGCCGAACCGGCGCGTGTAAAGGCTCCTTTAACTGGAAACTCGCTTCCTCTATTTGCCACTCTGCAAGCCGCCGCCCTGGGAAGTGCAACTCGGCAGCCAGATTCTGACACTCCAGGCAGCCGTGAAAATGATCTTCCACAAACGCACCGCGATCGCCTGTCAACTCACCATCCAGGTAAGCCATCAACTCTTCGCCTGCAACAGGATGATTGGTCGTCTGCATCATCAATCCTTCCTCGCCGCCGCGCGATCCACTGGTTCAAGATGCGCCCTCAGCGCCACGCGCGAGCGAAACAGCTTGGATCGCACGGTATTCACAGGTATACGCAGTACGGTTGCAATTTCTGAGTAACTAAGCTGCTCGTACTCGCGCAGCATAAGGATCTCCCGCTCGTCCGGCGCAAGCTTTTCTAGCGCTTCCCGCACCCAGAGCACGGGCTCAGTCGCGTCCTCCAGGCGAGCGATGACACTGTCCAGTTCGTCTTCAACCCGGCTCTGCTTGCGGTGCTCGGCGGATAGGAGGTTCATGGCTATGCCGTACAGATAAGTGCGGAAAAGCGCTCGCGGTTCGTAACGAGCGGAGTTGCGAATCAGGGCGACGAAGGTTTCCTGGGTCAAATCTTCCGCACGATGTTTTCCGGATAGCCGCCGCCGGAAAAACGCATAGAGCGG
The DNA here is from genome assembly GCA_963758445.1 of Terriglobia bacterium. GTDB lineage: Bacteria > Acidobacteriota > Terriglobia > Bryobacterales > Bryobacteraceae > Bog-105. The sequence goes on along the minus strand of CAVWVR010000010.1, from coordinate 225,877 downwards.
TTGACGATAGCGCGAGAATAGCAACTCGAGCGCCGCTCGCGAGCCGCGCTGGTATTCGAGCATCAATTCTTCGTCGCTGAGCATTCCGCTTTGGTGCCGCTACTGGTGTAATGTCGCGAAGCGGGCAAGAAGTTCCCGAAGCTTTACAAAATGTTGACGGCGCGCGCAGCCAGAATGGCGATAGTGGCTAGCGAAATAGAGCTTTGTATCATCATCAGCACCTTCGCCCAGCGGCCGAGCACCGGAACATCCGTGGGTGAAAACGCCGTGCTGGTGTTGAAGGCGAGGAACAGATAATCCACGAACTCCGGCTTCCAATCCGAATCCATCTGCTTCAAATCCTGTGGCAGAGTCATCTGCGGAAACAAGAAGGCCCCGTTCTCGTGGCTGGGCCGCGAATCGCGGCTGTGCGGACCACCCGCATCCAGGCGCCAGTACCAGGATGCAAAGACAAGAATGTTGCTAATCCAAAGCGCGCCCGCGGAACGCAATAGCTCTTCTGGGCCAAGACGCTTCGCCAGCAGCGCGCCGATGAGGAACATCAACGCCGCCACTACGGCCGCCGTGATCACAACCAGCAGCGATATGCCGAACACGACGTTCAGCTGGTGCCGTCCCGTCCGATGCGAAACAATGGTCGGAATCGAAAGCACAAGCACCACACCGGGCAGCAGCCAATTGGGACCGAAAGTCAATCGCTCCGGTAGCATCACGTACAGAGCGCAAATAGCGATGAGCGCAGCCATCGCGGGCCAACGCCAGCCCCGACGCACCGCCCGCACTGTTTGATTCAGCTTGTTCGGCATGACTCGATCACGATAGTACGATGCCGAGTGAAATGCGCATGTGACACTTGGGCGTATGCGTCTGAAGATTGTTCAGGTGGGCGAACCCGCGCTACGGCAGCGCGCGCGGCCCCTTACCCTGGATGAGCTCCGCGGCCGGGAAATGCAGGACTTGATCAACAGCATGCGCGAGACCATGTATGACGCGCCCGGCGTTGGCCTGGCCGCTCCGCAGGTTGGCTTGCCACTGCAGATTGCCGTTATCGAAGACAAGTCCGAGTACACGCGAGATGCCCCGCCGGCCACTCTCAAGGAGCGCGAACGCAAGCCCGTTCCCTTCCACGTGCTGGTTAATCCGGAACTAACGCTGCTGGATGAACCCAAGCTCGAGTTCTTTGAAGGCTGCTTGAGTCTGGCCGGGTACACGGCCGTGGTCCCACGCGCGCGCAGCGTTCGCGTCGACTGTCTCGATCAGAACGGCACCCCCACTCGCATCGACGCCTCGGGCTGGTATGCGCGCATCCTGCAGCACGAAATTGATCATCTGCACGCCACGCTCTACATCGACAGAATGCGCACGCGCACGCTGATGTCGATGGAGAACTTCAATCGTTATTGGAAAGACAAGCCGATTCCGCAGGTAAGCAAGCTACTAGCCCTATAAGCGCCAACGTGAGATTATTTCGCCTGAGCTAGCCCCGCAACAACTGCCGCAACTTTATCGAGTATCTGGTTCCAGCCCTCTACTTGCCCGCTATTCTTTGCGCTCTCCATGGATTCATTTCCAATTAAGGTGAGTTTCGTCTGGCCCTCTCCAAGATCCTCAAAGGTAATCACATCGTGCACATCGTCTATGGCCTCATGTTCTATCCCGTAATGCGCAGCCTCAACCTTGTTTCCCTTCGAGTCGGCAAAGTACATCGAGTAGACAATCTTTTCGTTCGGAATAATCTCGTGGTATTCACCACCATTCCAGAACTCCTTGCCATCCGGTGCCCTCATGCAGCAGAGAAATTTCCCTCCCACGCGAAAATCTATCTCGCAAAAAGGCGCAGTAAAATCCTTCGGACCCCACCACTGCATCACATATTTCGGGTCTGTCCAGGCCTTCCAAACCAATTCCCGTGGCGCATCGAAAACTCTGGTGATAACCATCCGCTCTATCTCGTTAACCGTGTTTTTTGTCATCTCTGACCTCCGTTTTTTTCATTTGATTCACAACCACATCCAGCTTGTCGAAACTCTCTTCCCAAAATCGGCGGTAATAAGCCGCCCAGTCGCTGACGGTCTTTATCGCCTCTGGCCTAAGCGTGCAAACGCTCTCTCGTCCACGCTTCGTCTTGATCACAATCCGCGCGCGCACCAGGTAGGCAATATGTTTTGAAATCATCTGCTGCGAAAGTCCAAACGGTTCCGTCAATCCATGCACCGAGGCAGGACCATGTGAGAGTCGTTCGATCATCCGCCGCCGGGTTGGATCGGACAAAGCGGCAAATGTTGTACCCAATCGATCCACAACCATATGGTAGTGGATTATCTGGCAATGTCAAGGGTGAATGTGGCGATTTCTGCGTAAGAGCGCGATCGGAAATTGAGATTGTGCTCGGCGCGTAGGCGGCACAATGGGTGACCCTTATTGGCCACTAGCCTTCAATCAGGATTGGATGGAACGTTCGTAGTTATAGGCAACGCGGAACATAGTTGCTTCGTCGAAGTGCCGCGCGAAAATTTGCAATCCAATCGGCAGCCCCTCTGACGATTCGCCGCAAGGCACCGACATGCAAGGCACCCCGGACAGGTCACCCGTCAGCGTATACACGTCGGATAAATACATCGCCAGCGGATCATCGACTTTTTCGCCGATCTTGAATGCGGTAAACGGAGACACCGGCGTGACAAGCGCGTCCACCCGCTCAAAGGCATTCCTGAAATCGCGCGCAATCAGATTGCGGACTTGTTGCGCTTTCCGGTAATAAGCATCGTAGTAACCGGCGCTCAGGACGTACGTGCCCAGCATGATCCGGCGTTTCACTTCCGCCCCGAATCCATGCCCGCGCGACTTGCGATACATCTCGCTCAACGTGTCGCCATCCGTGCGGCTGGAATAGCGAACGCCGTCATAGCGCGCCAGGTTGGAACTCGCTTCTGCCGTCGCAATGATGTAGTAGCAGGAGAGCGCGTACTTCGTATGCGGCAGGCTGATCTCCGACACGCTGCAGCCGAGCTTCTCAAGCTGGCGAATCGCTCTTTGAATAACGTCGCCCGTCTCCGAACTGAGTCCTTCGAAGTACTCCTTCGGCAGCCCTACTTTGAGACCTTTCACCGGATGCTTCATCAACGCGTGGTAGTCGTCGATCGGCGCAAAAGCCGATGTCGAATCGAGTTCATCCCGCCCCGCCATGATCTTCAGCACCGTTGCGGCGTCTTCCACGTTGCGCCCAAACGGGCCGATGTGATCGAGCGAGCTCGCGAACGCGGTCAGGCCATAGCGGGACACGCGCCCGTATGTCGGCGTCACCCCGACTACGCCACAGAAACTCGCTGGTTGCCGGATAGAACCGCCTGTATCCGAGCCTATCGTGACCACGGCGGTACCTTGCGCCACAGCCGCAGCCGACCCGCCGCTCGATCCGCCGGGAACACGATCGAGCGCTCTAGGATTGCGCACCGGGCCAAACGCGGAATTCTCGTTCGACGATCCCATCGCGAACTCGTCGCAATTCAATTTCCCAATGACCACCGCGCCTTCGGATTCCAGTCGAACCACTGCCGTCGCATCGTATGGCGGCACGTAGTGTTCGAGAATCTTCGAGCCGCAAGTAGTCCGCAGGCCTTTGGTGACGATCACATCCTTTACGCCCAGCGGAACGCCTGCCAGCGGCGGCAGATCCAGGCCTCGCGCCAGGTCCTCATCCACACGGGCAGCCGTTTTGAGCGCACGTTCCGGCGAAAACGTCAGGAACGCATTCGTCTTCGGATTTTCTCGCTCGGCAAATGCTACCGCGGCTTGCGCAAGTTCTCTCGCGGAAAACGTTTTCTGCTGCAATCCCTCCCGGATGGAAGTGATTGTGAGCGCCTGCAAGTCGTCCAATGCGCTCATCGCTCAATGACCTTCGGCACCTTGAAATAGCCCGCGCCTTTCTGCGGCGCATTTGCAAGCGCTTCTTCGTTAGAGAGGCAAACGTGAGGAACATCTTCGCGCAGCGTAGCCGTTTCGTCGGCTTCGTAGACGACTTGCGCCATCGGTTCAACTTCCGCCGTGTCCAACTCGTTAAGTTGATCGACGTACGTCAGAATCTCGCCCAGTTCGCGCGACATGCGCCGCACTTCGTCTTCGGTCAACTCCAGATTTGCGAGATCCGCCACCGCGCGGACTTGTTCAGCAGTGAGATCCAAAAAATCAGGATCTCACGACGCCGCTTGTTTCTTGGACTGTAGATAAATGCGCCGCATGATGGGATCTTGTATGCTCTCGGCGTCATCCGCTGCTGGGGAAGAACGAATCTCCGCGCGCTGCGCTTCCCTGCGCGGAATGCCGATGCGAAACTCGATATCCCGCACAACTTCGCTGCCGGTTAGCTTCTGAATACGAGCGATAATCTGCCGGCTCAATCCGTACAACTGGCGTTGCCATATCGCATCTTCCACCTCAACCACAAGGTTGTGCCGCACCAACTTCAACCGTGACGTGTGGCTTGCGATCGTCTTCCCAACAGCGGTGGGCCAAACAGCGCGGGCAATGTCCTCGTCATTAACGAGTTCACGCGAAAGTTTTTTGTTCTTGATAAGCCGGGCAGCGCGTTCCATGGGTGCTGAAACCCTGAACTGCAGGGGCGGCAGCGGGGGAGCGGGGGAGCGTGTCCGACTATAGCACGGGCGCGCTGGCCTAATTCGCGGAACCCAGCTCCGACCGGATCGCATCCGCAATTCTGCCCGTCCACATCTCCACTTCCTCGTGCGTGGCGGCCTCAATCATGACGCGCGCCAAAGGCTCGGTGCCCGAGAACCGCACCACAACTCTGCCGCTGCCATTGAACGCCTTTTCGGCCGCCCGGATCTCCGCCTGTACCGATTCGAGTTCAGCCAGCGGCCGCCTCTGCTTCACACGCACGTTGACCAGCTTTTGCGGAAACGTCGTAATCTCCGCCGTCAGACTGTCGAGAGAACGCCCGGCATCACGAACAATCTCCATCACGCGCAGAGCGGTCAAAAGCCCATCGCCCGTGGTCGCGTACTCGGAAAAAATAACGTGTCCCGATTGCTCGCCGCCCAGCACAGCGCCGCGTCTCAGCATTTCTTCCAGCACGTATTTATCGCCCACAGGAGTACGCAGCATCTGAATGTTCTCTCGCTCCAGCGCTTTTTCAAGCCCTAGATTGGACATCACCGTTGCCACCACCAGGTCGTGCGCAAGCTTGCCTGCACGCTTTAAAGCCGATCCTGCCAGATACAGAACCGCATCTCCATCCACGATGCGCCCGCTCCCGGCCACCAACAGCGCGCGGTCCGCATCGCCATCGAAAGCAATCCCGAAATCCGCGCCCGTTTCTTTCACCCGCTGCTGCAATCCATCCAGATGAAGCGATCCGCAATCCAAATTGATGTTGCGTCCATTCGGTGACACGCCCATCCAATCTACCCGCACGCCCAATCTGGCAAATAGCCGCGGCGCTATCTCGGTTGCTGCGCCATTCGCGCAGTCCACGACTAAGCGAAAAGGAAATGTCCCCGAAACGGTGGATGCAAGGAAATCGGCGTAGACATTGTCCAGCGCAGGGTCCGCCGTAAGCGGCTTTGGCAGGGAGGGCTCATCGCGACCCAGCCAGGCGCGCATCGCATCTTCGAGCTGCAGCTCAGTTTCATCGGGCAATTTATAACCCGAGTGGCTGATTACCTTCAGCCCGTTATCGTAGAACGGATTGTGCGACGCCGAGATCATCACTCCCGCTACAAACGCGCCTGTGCGGGTCAGGTAGGCAACTCCGGGCGTTGTAATTACTCCCGCAAAACGAGTCGCGACTCCTGCTCGCGCCAGTCCGCCTGCTACCTGTTCCGCCAGCCACGGACCACTCTCGCGCGTGTCCATTCCGATGAGTACTTCGGGTGTCGTTTCCCCACTTGCCGGATGCCGGGCATCCACCACCCACTCGCCCAAAGCGATACCCAACGCGTACGCCGTCCGCGCGTCTAACGGTGGCTCGCCGGCAACGCCGCGAATTCCGTCGGTTCCAAATAGTTGCTTCGTGGCAGATTCGGGCATCAGGCGTGTATTACCCATCGTAAACGTCGCTTAGTCATTACAGAGAGGTGAACCCCATATTCCCAATCGGAACCGGGGAATACAATCGTTAGTGGAATCGCGATGAATATTTCGGTCAAGAGCGAATACGCGCTCAAGGCTGTGTTCGATCTGTCGGCCCAGCATATGGAGCATCGCCAGTCGGCGCCTATGCCCCCCGTGAAGATCGCCGACATCGCCAGGCGCCAGCGGATTCCCCAGAAATTTCTGGAGTTGATTCTGGGAGGCTTGAAGCAGAGCGGCTTCGTCGATTCGCGCCGCGGCGCAGAGGGCGGTTATCTCTTGGCTCGCGCGCCCGACGCCATTACCGTCGGCGATGTCTTGCGGGCTGTAGAAAACGTGAAGGTCGCCGCCCGCAACAACGGCGACGATCCCTTCGCAGAAATCTGGCGCCGCGTCGACTTGGCCGTTTCCACTGTGCTCGACGAAACAACCTTCGCGGAACTGGCGCGAAGCTGGCAGGAAAAGCAAACGAGATTTGTACCCAACTGGGACATCTGAAAGGTAACTAGTGGTATTTCAAGACAATTCATTCAGCATCGGGCGCACGCCGCTCGTCAAATTGAACCGCGTGGTTGACGGTGCCAAAGCAACCGTTCTCGCCAAAATCGAGGGCCGCAATCCGGCTTTTTCTGTGAAGTGCCGCATCGGCGCATCCATCATTTGGGATGCGGAAGAGCGCGGCGCACTGAAGCCTGGCATGGAAATTCTGGAGGCCACCAGCGGCAACACCGGCATCGCCCTCGCGTTCGTCGGCGCCGCCCGCGGCCATAAGGTGACTCTCGCCATGCCCGAAACCATGAGCCTCGAGCGCCGCAAAGTGCTCAAGGTTCTAGGCGCCAAACTGGTTCTTACCGAAGGCGCAAAGGGCATGAAAGGCGCGATGGCCAAAACCGAGGAACTTCAGTCCTCCGACCCCAGCCACTACTTCATGGCCCAGCAGTTCTCGAATCCGGCCAATCCCAAGATCCATTTCGAAACCACCGGCCCGGAGATTTGGGAAGACACCGACGGCCAAGTCGACGTGCTGGTCAGCGGCATCGGAACCGGCGGCACCATCACCGGCGTTTCGCGCTACATCAAGCTGGAAAAGAAGTGGCCGATGATCTCAATCGCGGTCGAGCCGACGCACAGCCCTGTGATCACACAAACGCGTGAACATCAGGAGCTGAAGCCGGGGCCGCACAAGATTCAAGGTATCGGCGCGGGATTTATCCCCGCAAATCTGGACCTCTCCGTTGTCGACCGCGTGGAACAGGTAACCAACGACGAATCCATCGAAATGGCGCGCCGTCTCGCAACCGAAGAGGGCTTACTGTGCGGAATTTCCTGTGGCGCCGCGGCAAGCGTGGCCGTCCGCATAGCCAAAGAACCAGAGATGAAAGGCAAAACGATCGTAGTCGTTCTGCCCGATGCCGGCGAGCGATATCTGAGTTCGGCCCTATTCGAAGGAATGTTCGAATAGGAAAGAACTTTGGGGACGTAGCGGGCTGGCACGTAAAGCCTTCCAGAGTCCGAATAGCAGCTGTCTCACAAATTTCGCCCTCGGCTCAGTAACCCCCGCGCTCCATCGGTCGTTTTATAAATACATACCCGTAGCCCAGCGGGCGCTCACCCCCAACCCCCGAGCGCCCGCACCCTTCCTTTGCTCCTATAACACCGGCCTCAGCAAAAGCGTGAGCGCGCCGAACGCATGTATAAACGGACCAGCAGCAGAACCGCTAGTAGATAACGGTTGCTCGTGCTCTTGGAAGCGGCAATGCCCGCCTGCTGCAACTGGCGTAGAGTTCTTTCAATCGTGTCATGAAGAGTTATGCGTCGCTTCGCCAGCGCCTCCACAAGACGTATCATTTCCTCGCGGTCCGTGGGCTGCAGCCACTCCTCCGGTACATCCCGCAGAATGGAAAACAGAATCTCTTCCGGCAGCTCCTGGATTTTCTCGACGTTCAAATGAGAGATGGCCGCGAAATCCCGCTCTGCATAAATCGAACGGTCATGAAACAGTCCGGCTAGCGGTAAGTCACCCAATTCCCACCGCGAGCCGCCAAAGCTCAGCCCGTTATCAATGAGATAGGCACGAAACCGCGGTGTCGCGCCCGGCGCGCGTTCCCGCACAAAAATAGCTTGTCTGCTGTCACACTGGGCCACCCATTTGTCGAAAACGTAAGCCATCAACAGATCTGGCAGGTTGGAGATTTTGCTGAGCAACTTCCTTGGCAGAAAATCATACATTGCTATGCGACCGGGATCCACCGGACAACGAGACCCAAAGTGAATGCCCTCCGAAATAGGAACACTCCGATCTCCGCTTCTAAACGACAACAGATCCTCGCCTGGTATGCCTCTCTTCAGATCTAAGCGCTGAACCTCTGGTGTCGCCACTCGCAGGTGTCTAAGAAGATGATTAATCACCCATTCATTGATGAGTGTTCGAGTACCCTGCGGATTCCCTATAAACTTTGCGACATATGCCACCCCGGCGCGGTCCCTTACGAGAAGCGCTTGCGTACCGCCGCGTAGACGGCGCTCAATACTATGGATGGACATAGCCAGTGCGGCCATGCTTCTTATATAGTGCCTTTTTTGTGAAATTAGATACTAGGATTTACCATGAATCCTGTTAGTTTTTGCCAAACAGCTCTGCTTATAGAGGCACTAACGAATTTCAGTCACAATTTTACAAAAAGCTCAAGAATCCGATTTACGCCTTCCTTATCAACGACTTGCAGGAAGCTACCATCTGGTTTTTAAGCGGTTTACCAATCAGAACCGGGTTAGAATCAAGCCGCAAATCGGGTTGGCCGATAAGCAGTTAGGGAGAATTTAATGTTTGATTCACTTTTTGCGCTGTGGCTTTGGTTTTGTCCCGACGCTCCAGTTCCACACCTGCCTTTTTAGAAAAGGTAAGTCCGGGCTTGGCGGCCTTGAGAGATTTACGTATTTAGCTGCACTTGGCTTGATGGTGGGTCTCTCAACAATTGACCACGTATTGTGGTTCCTCTCGGCGGTTCTACCGATACTGATCATCGGTCGAATTGTTCAGCAGCGCCTCTATAGGGCTCCCTTTGACGCTCTGGCTCTAATGCTGGGCGTGGTAGTGGCACGGGATGTGCTCCTGGCCTGCTTGCGCTACGACTCTCATCCGTACGTCCTCGTTTGGTCATACAGCCTTCCCGTCATATTGGTCTCTCAAATCTATGCGGGACTGCAAACGCTCATTTCGGTCGCACGTCTCTATCCGCGATTCGGCCGTCTTGCCGTGCTTCTCTTCTTGACGTGTTTGGCGCTTACACTTGCATTCTGCTGCGTAGGCCTGCCTTTTGAACTTCATCGGCTCAGCGGTGGGGAAGCGGTCCTGCGATCTTTTTTTCTCGCCCAGCGATGGGTCGATAGCTCCATCGCCGGAACTCTCATTCTGACTTCCCTCTTCCTGATGCGGAGCCCTGCGCCGCCCAAACAGCCGCCCTTCAACTTGGTGCTGCACACCACGCTGTTAAGCATCTACTTCAGTGGTTACGCTGTACTGTTCTTTGTGGAGAACCTTACTTCATTAGGATCCGCCCAAATTTTCGAGCGGGCTCAGTTTTCGCTAATAGTGGTTCTATACCTGATGTGGGCAAGCTGCCTGTCGCTCAAGAGACAGCGCCCGATTGCATGGAAGCAAATCGAAGCCTTCTCGCTGCGAAGAGTGCCCACCCCGACGGAATCGACCGCTCTTCATTTCCCTTTCTCCTGTTCTCGGAAATCCTAATTATTTCTGGACCAGTTTCCGGGGAGCAGGTCAGTCTCTAACCCCGGTTGGACCGTGGGTGAGAACAACGCTGGTCTCCTGACAGCCAAGTTATCGAAAACGTGGTAGCGCTAAGGGGATTCGAACCCCTATTTGAGCCTTGAGAGGGCTCCGTCCTAACCCTTAGACGATAGCGCCAGAGTAGGCGAGACTTCCCCAGTATAGCGATCAGCGCCGATCGCGTTCTACAGCGCCGCCGGCATCGCCAGCCCGCTCTTATCCAGCGCCCGCGCAATCAGCGAAATCGATTCCGCTTCCGCTACCGCCTTTGCCACCGACGTCTCCAGAATCAGCATGCAACGCGCGCGCTCCAGCATCTTCTTCTCGCGGAACGACAAGGGCTTGCCCGCCTGAATAATCAACAGAGACTTGAAAACCTCTGCGATTTCCAATAGGCTTCCGCCGCGCATCTTATCAGAATTTTCCTTGAACCGGTCTTTCCAGTCGTGCGCGCAACACGGGCGGCCCGCCGACAGATAAGCCAGAACCCGGTTGATCTCGCTGCACTTGGTGACCTTGCGTAGCCCCACGTCATTGACATGGGAAAACGGCACCATCACAGTCATGCTATTCGGGGACAAACGGAGAAGGTAGAATCGCTCCTGCTGAGTCCCAAAAGAACGGGAGCTGATGTTCTCGATCGTGCCTACACCGTGGTTTGGGTAAACCACTTTTTCGCCGACCTGGAAGGTCATTCGCGGACCTCTTTCGTTAACAACGAACCTTATTGAGTGCCTGGGGCAAATCACAGCCCTTAGAAATATTAAACCCGCATTAAGATTTCGTCAAGCGAAAAAGAAGCCATACACACCTGAGTAGGTGGTGTATATCATTCGGCCTGTAAATTGCTCAAAAAATTGATGATTCCCCGCAAGTACACTATCGCTAAGTGATTGTAGCTGCCGGGCGCGGCTCGAATCTGCTTCCTCCCACGCCCTCATCGCTACAGTATGTTAGCCGACCAATTCTCGAGAATCGATTTCACCTTCTGGCAGAACTGATCAGCCGTCGCGCCGTCGGTAATTCGATGATCGAAGGTGAGCGCTAAATGAGCTTGCGAACGAATCGCGATAGCGTCACCTTCCACCACCGCCGCGACCTTTTCCACCGCGCCAACACCCAGAATGGCAACCTGAGGCTGATTGATCACCGGCGTTGCGAAGATGCTCCCGAAGCTGCCGAAATTCGTAATCGAAAACGTGCCGCCCTGCACTTCATCCGGCTTGAGTTGGCGCGATCGCGCGCGCGTCGCCAGGTCTACAATTGCACGCTGCAAACCCGCGACGTTCTTCTCATCCGCATTACGAATCACCGGCACAATCAAACCGTTCTCCAGCGCCACCGCGATCCCGATATTGAGATCCCGATGGTAAATGATGTTCTTGCCGTCAATCGATGCGTTGAAGATTTCAAAACTCCTCAGCGCCTCCGCCGCCGCCGCTGTAACGAATGGCAGGAAGGTCAACGAGAAGCCGTTGCGCGCTTGGAATTCAGCTTTGGCCTTGTCGCGCAGCTTCGCAATCTTCGTCATGTCCACGCGATGCACCGTCGTGACGTGCGCCGATGTGCGCTTGCTCATCACCATGTGCTCGGCGATCTTCTGCCGCATCACGGACATCGGTTCGCTACGCGTTCGCGCCGACTCCGCCAACGGCATCGGCTGAGGTGGCGCTTGCTGCGGAGCTTGTGGCTGCTGCACCGGCGCGGGCTGCGCGGGCGGCGGCGGCTCAATCGGGTACGGACCGGCACTCGTGGCAACCGGCTCTTTCGCTGGCGCCGCAAAAGTTTGTGCCGCTTGCGATCCCATGAACGCTTCCACGTCCTGCTTCGTGATGCGCCCACCTGCGCCGGTGCCCTTCACCTGCGATAGATCAATGTTGTACTCGCGCGCCATCTTGCGCACCAGCGGCGATAGCGGTCCTTGATCTTCTGCTCCATCAGATTGTGGTGTGGCCGCTGGAGGCGGCGGTGCAGGCGCGACTGGTGCCGCTTGAGGCGCCGGTTCAGACGTTGCTTGAGGTGGCGCGCTTGTCCTCGCTTCCGGAGCAGCAGCGGAAGGTCCAACATCCACAGTGGGCGGAGTCGAAACCACCGGTTGCGCCTGCTGTTGAGCCGGCGCTGCCGCAGGGGCAGAAGTCGCACCGTCTCCAATGCGCGCGACCACCGAATTGATCGCTACCGTCGTCCCTTCCTGCACCAGCACTTCACTCAGCACTCCGGCCTCGGGCGCCGGGATCTCGGTATCCACCTTGTCGGTCGAAATCTCGAACAGCGGTTCGTCTCGTTCAACCCGCTCGCCCGGCTTCTTCAACCAGCGCGTCAGCGTTCCTTCCGTAATGCTCTCGCCCATCTGGGGCATCACAACGTCAATCATTGATTCTCCTGTCGATAACCAAATACATCTGCAAAGGAGGCGGTGACTGCTTGCATAACCTCCTCGCGGCTTGCCGAACACCCCAGCGTCTCAATGGAGCACACCGGCTTCGTCAGCCCGCACGGAACGATGTATTTGAAATAGTTCAAATCCGTATTGATGTTCAGCGCAAATCCATGCGACGTGATCCAGCGGCTGATGTGTATCCCAATCGCGGCAATCTTCGCCCCCGCTACCCACACGCCTTCGTAGCCTTTTTCCGCCACGCGCTCGGCACGAATCCGGAACTGCGCCAGGGCGTCGATCAAGGTCTGTTCCACGCCATAGAAATACTCGTGCACATCGCGCTTCCACGCCTTCAGATCCAGAATCGGATACCCCACAAGCTGACCGGGACCATGATAAGTCACATCGCCCCCGCGGTCGCTCTCATACAGCTCAATCCCGCTGCGGCTCAGAATTTCTTCGCTCGCCAGCACATTCTGCTCTTTCCCGTTGCGCCCAATCGTGACCACATGCGGATGCTCCACATACAGCAGCGTGTCCATCCCCTCGCCGCGCTTGCGCTGCTCCACCAGCCGCTGCTGCACGCTAAAGCGCATCGGCATACCGCATCCGCCCCAGATCAACTACGTCCAGTGCCCTCATAATCGCTTCATTTCAGAGCCATGAGCGCAGCGATTGGAGGTCTTGTCTCCTATATATTGATCGCCAACCCGTAAACGTTATTAAACGCCTCGCCGATCGCCTCATAAATAGTCGGATGCGCGTGAATCGTCGCCATCATGCTATCCACCGTCGCTTCCGCTTCCATCGCCGTCACCGCTTCCGCGATCAATTCAAACGCTTCCGGCCCAATAATGTGTACGCCCAGAATCTCACCGAACTTTTCCTCCGCGACCACCTTCACGAACCCTTCGTGCTTATCCAGGATCGTGGCTTTGCTATTCGCCGCAAACGGAAATTTCCCGACCTTCACACTAAATCCCTGCGCCTTCGCCTGCGCTTCCGTCAACCCCACGCTCCCAATCCCCGGATCCGTGTAAGTCGCGCCCGGAATGCGATTACGATTAATCGGCCGAACTTGCTTCCCCGCAATATGCCCCACCGCAATCATCCCCTCAGCCGTCGCCACATGCGCCAGTTGCGGCGTCCCCGCCACAATGTCGCCAATTGCATAAAGCCCCGGCTCGCCCGTGCGCTGATAGGCATCCACCTTCACAAACCCGCGATCCAGTTGCGCAGCCGTCTTCTCCAGCCCGACATTCTCCGTTATCGGCTTGCGCCCCACCGCAACCAGCAGCTTGTCGAACTCCATCTCTTCTTTGTTGCCGTTCGCCAGCGTCGCACTCAAGCTCACGCTGTTCGCATTCTTGCGAATGTTCTCGGCCTTCGCGCCGGTCTCGCAGCGAATGCCCGATTTCTTGAAGTGCCTCTCCAGCTCCTTAGAGACCTCTTCATCCTCAACCGGCACCAGCCGCGGCAGCATCTCCAGCACCGTGACCTTCGAACCAAAGCGATTGAAGATCGATGCAAATTCCACCCCAACGGCACCCGCGCCAATGATCCCAATCGTCTTGGGAATCGCCGGCATATCCAGGATCTCGATATTGGTCAAAATCAGATTCGCATCCGGCTGCAGGCCCGGCAGCATACGCGCCTCCGAGCCCGTCGCCAAAATGATGTTCTTCGTTTCAACCGTCTGCTGGCCTTTTTCCCCATCGACTTGAATGCGCCCGCCGCCCATCAGCCGCGCGTGACCCTTGATCACGTCCACTTTGTTTTTGCGCATCAAGAACTCGATGCCTTTGGAATGCTTCGTGACGACTTTGTTCTTGCGCTCCAGCACGCGCGGGTAATTCAGCTGCGGATCTTTGCACTGAATTCCTTGCGCCTCGGAATCTTTGAAATAATCCCAAACATCGGCCGTATGCAGCAGCGTTTTGGTGGGTATGCAACCAACCAGCAGGCACGTGCCGCCAAGCCTCGGTTGCTTCTCAATCAGGGCGGTTTTCAGGCCATATTGGCCGGCCCGAACCGCGGCCGAATAGCCGCCCGGACCACTGCCAATGACCACTACATCGTAGGACATTTTCGTCTCAAGTGTAGCAATCGGCCGTTACTTTTCAGTGGTTTGTCGTCTTCTTGGAACCTTTCGCCGCCAGCGCCGTATATCTCCAAAATGCCCACTCGGTTGATTCCGTTTTTACTCCTGTTCGCTATCTCCCTCGAAGCCGCACCGCCGCTTACGGGCCGCTGGCTCGTGACAGCAGATTTTTTCGGCACAACTCGCTACTCGCGCCTGGACTTGAGTGAAAGTGCCGAGGAGGTGACCGGCACCATCAACGGCACAAAACTGCGGGGCAAGCTCACGGGCTCCCATCTCACTCTTTCCGGTAAGTCCGAAAGCGGTGGGACGACGACCATTGATGCCACATCAGAATCCTCTACCCTCTCCGGCAAAATTACCCTGACAGATCCGAATGATCCGACTCCGCTCACCCTTCCGTTCACTGCCGTGTTCGTCCCGCCCATCACGCCCGCCGCCCCTGTCAGGCATGAGTTCAAGCCGACCGTCTTTTACCGTCAATTCTCTCCCTTCAACAAGCCCGTACTGACCCTTGCGCCCGGCGACACGGTGCATACAACCACCGTCGATGCCGGCGGTCAAGATGAAAAGAGCGTGAGCCGCGTTGCCGGCGGCAATCCCGAGACCGGTCCGTTTTACATTACGGGAGCAATGCCGGGCGACACGTTAGTCGTGCACATCAACCGGCTGCGATTGAACCGCGATTGGGCCGGCAGCGATGACGGTCTGGTCCAAACTTCGCTTGCGCCCGACCTCGCCATCAAAACGCGCGACAACGGCAAATCCATCCGCTGGCATCTCGACCTGGAACACATGACCGCCACTCCGCAGACAGCATCAGAGCATCTGAAGAACTTAGCCGTGCCGCTGCACCCAATGCTAGGCTGCATCGCGACGGCTCCCGGCCCGGGCGGCGCTCCGCCACCAACCGGCGACTCCGGCTATTTCGGCGGCAACATGGATTTCAATGAAATGTCGGAAGGCGCTACTGTCTACTTGCCCGTATCGAATCCAGGAGCGCTGCTGTACTTGGGCGATGCTCATGCTCTTCAAGGCGACGGCGAACTCAACGGCAACGCGCTTGAGACATCAATGGACGTGGAGTTCTCGGTCGACGTCATCGCGGGCAAACGCATCCCCGGCCCCCGCATAGAAACGGCCACCGAAATCATGTCGATGGGCCTCAGCGGATCACTGGACGACGCGTTCCGTGAAGCAACCAGCAACATGGCCGACTGGCTGATGACCGACTACAAGTTAACCCCTTCGGAAATAGCTCAGTTCATGGGCGTAGCGGCCCAATATAAGGTCTCGGAAGTGGCCGACCGCAACTCCGGCGTCGTTCTAAAGATCAAGAAGTCACTTCTGGAAACGCTAAGCCGGGGCAAATGACCAACGCCTACGCCGCATGCTGCGTAGGGTCGTGAGATCCTCTGAGTGCTACAACGGAGAGCATTTCGTGTTCAGCCATGGAGCACGTCATTTCGATAGTACATAACATGTGGTCAGCCGAGGAAAGTATTCGTCCCGCCGCACAATCCATCCGTAGCGGCCAACTCACCTTTCGTCGTGGCGAGAACACGGTTTGTCGCAGAATAACGCTAGAGTGGAGGAAGCGCACCCTCCATGACCCTTTTTGAGAGTTTGTAGACCTTCCATCTGCTAGCGACCTTTGGAAGGATCTTTTGCCAACTGTTGTGGCTCCTGACCAGCTCCGATACTTCTGCTCCCGTATCTATCAGGTCCCGCATCACCTCGACATAGAATTCGGGCGACAGAGCAGCATAGTTACGCAAGCGCTCTACCGTTGCTTTGCTCACCGCTACCTCTGGTCTGAGCTTATTCAGAAATGTGGCCCCATTGCGTTCATGTAATACGAATCCCATCACGCCCAGCACAAACAGAGCGCCTCCACGCTTCAAAATGGCTAAACGCTGCTTGTCTTCCTTTCTTGCGGCGGCGATAAGCTCCTGTTTGACCAACTCGGTGGCTACCTTCCCTGCTTGCCAGGCAAGTACGACCTCCTCGGGACGAATCTGTGGCGGGAAAACCTGATCCCTGTAAATGGTGAAGACCTTGCCCTTCTCCTTGTACCCGATAGCGGGAAATCCTCGGAACGCTGCGAGGTACTGTGCGTTCACGTCGTGGCGAATTAATTCAAGCTTGCCATCCCGAAGAAAGCGTTTACGCTCCGCGGAATCGATCCTCTCGGCCCGCCTGAGCTGGTAAAAAAACGGCTGGGGCAGCTCAGCCAACTCCCTCTTCAGTCTCTTCTGCAGCTTGTCTTGAGCACTGAGGTCCCAAAGACGAATCGGATTTTGAGAGTTGTTGAAGCGAATGATCGAATCAATAACTCTTTCCGGCGGCGCTATGAAACGCACCAGAACCTTTATTTCCCGTGCTGCGGCCTCAGACCCGTTTCCAAGAGAAACCGTCGTTTGACATCCGTTTACGATGCTAAAGTTTGTGAGATCGATTCGGCTATCGTTCAGGTAATATGTGTCACAAACGAATGTGACACCGTTGTTGTAAGCCCAGAAATGCTTCCTTTCGTCCGGTGTCGAAAGCGTGTCTTGTATACCGGCGTTAACACCACCCTTGCGAGCTCCCAGGAAAAGGCGCACGTTGCGATCGAATAGACGATCACCAAAATCCTCATAAAGTTTGCGAAGGACATCGCCGCGAATCGTACCAACAACAGCCTTTCCGTACCCGCCCGGCTCTTCGAAACAGCGCAGTAGATCGACAGAAACCTGACCAATGCGCGTGCTCTGATCAATCTGCTCCTCATGTATCTTTTTCAGCGAATCGAGCGTGTAAATACGACAGGACCGACTGGGAATTGAAGTTGCAGCCTGGACGTTGAACTGGCGTGCCGCATCGTTGACTTCTTTGTTATAGGGACCGCAGTATGCATATATGTACTCCGTCGCGTATCCATTCTGAACAGCCTCGGCGTACTCCACAGCCGCATTCGCCAACTCACTTCGTCCCTCCCGCTTCAGCGCTTCGGCATCCGCCAACCAGTCCGTCGTGTGAATGAGGCTAAGCAATTCGCCCTTCTTAGGCTTGTACTGACCTTTGGCGCTGAACTTAAGCTGCCCAACAGTGACTTTTTTCAACTTCCTCGTCGACCCAGAAGAGATCAATATCCTTATCATTGCTGCCGTCGAGCGAGGCTGCCTGAAAAGCTTCGGCTTCCCCCAGTTCCAAATTGTCAGAGCAAAACCACATGGCGAATGCCTTTCCTTCAGTTAACGAGTAGCTCGACTGTAGGCGGCTGATTCTTGTTTTCAGCACTCGGAGGAACTGGGCGTCAGTCACGTTCGAATCAGAGCAGAATATAGCAGCCTCAGTAGGAGGTCTATGCTCGCCACGTGCCTGCCAGAGTGTAGCTTTTGCGCTACACTATTTGTTTACAGGACGGCTTCTGTTCTCGAACAACTGTGCAACCAAGAACTCGTGAAATAGAGTACTACCGCACAGAGGCCGAAAGAGCTCCTTTCAAAGAGTGGTTGGATGGACTGAAGGATCGCATAGGACGAGCAAAGGTCGACGCCAGGATCACACGGCTGCAAGCCGGGCTGCTCGGCAAGTGTGAGCCGGTTGGTGATGGCGTCTTCGAACTGAAAGACAAATTCGGACCCGGATACCGTATCTACTTTGCCGAAGACCGCAGAGACATCATTCTCCTTTGCGGAGGCGACAAGGGCAACCAGCAGGCCGACATCCGGACCGCCAAAGAATATTGGGCCGACTATCAACAAAGAAAACGGAGGCAGACTAAAAGTAATGAAAAGAAAAAATACAGCGTACCTCGATGACTTGCGGCAGCGCTTGAAAGATCCGGATTACGCAGCAGAATACCTGAATGCCGTTCTGGAGGATGAGGAGGACGGCGCTGACACAGTATTCCTACTCGCGCTACGTAACGTGGCGGAAGCGTTCCAGATAAGCAATGTTGCACAACACGCCGAAGTCAATCGCGAGAACCTATATAGAATGCTTTCGGGCACAGGCAATCCAAGACTAAGCAGCCTTTTAGCAGTTCTCAAAGCATTGGGATTGCGTCTTTCGGTGCAACCTGTGGAGAGGAAACGTAAAACTCGTGTTAAGAAGAATCGCCATACACGAGTTGAAGGCCAACCCGCGTCGGCACGGGACAGGCGACGAGTCCGAGTCTAAAGGCTAGCTGTTCCCCTACACAAACCAACTAACCACCAGCCCCAACGACGCCGCAAAAATCGCCACTGTCGTAATCCAACCCAGTATGTTGATCGCTCTCCCGTTCACACGATTCCCCATTAGGTCACGATCGTTCGTCATCCGCATGATCAGCAGCATCAGCGGAGGCGTCGAAAAACCCTGTACGATCCCCGCCAACACCAGCGCCTTCATCGGATTGATCCCGAAAAAGTTTATTCCAATAGCGATCAACGTAAACACAGCGATCGCTATGTAGAATTTCTTTGCCTCGCCGGGTTTGCGATACAGCCCATGTTTCCAGCCCACGCTCTGGCACAGATCGTAAGCGGCGCCTGTGGTCATCACGGGCACTGCCAAAAAACCTACCCCTATTACACCCAGCGCAAACAAAAGCCCGGCTGCATTTCCAGCCAGTGGCCGAAGAGCTTGCGCCGCGTCCGCAGCAGTGTTGATGTGCGTCTTGCCCGCCACAAACAGCGTTGCCGCCGTCGACAGAATGATGAAGTACATGACCGTATTCGAAAAGAACATTCCGAAGACGATGTCCCACATGGATTGCTTCAACTCGGAGCGGCTGGCGCCTCTTCGTTCCCACAGCCGCCTCTTCCCGGCTGCAATCTTTTCCTCCACTTCTTCGTTTGATTGCCACGTATAGAGGTATGCCGAAAGAGAAGTTCCGATCACCGCCACAATCATCGCCAGGAAATCCTTGTTGAAGTGAATAGTCGGGATGAAACTGCCTCGCAGTGCGGCGCGGGCTTCGGGGTGCGCCAGCAGCGCGGATCCCACGTAGGCGAGTAGCGCCATCGCCAGCACGCGAAACACATTCCGCAGAAATGTATACGAGCCCCAGATTTGAAGCGCCAGTATGATCAGTCCTGTGATAACGACGATCAGGCCAATGGGGATCGGGATCAGAATGTTCAGAGCCGCAGCCATCCCGCCAATGTCCGCCCCTGCTTCGATGATGTTCCCGACAAGTACTCCGGCCAATACCGTATAAAGAAACCCGCGCGAATAGCGGCGCTTGATCACTGCGAACAAACCTTCACCCGCGACTAAGCCCAGCTTGGAGGAAAGGTAAACAACTGCCACCATCATGGGGAAGGTGACGGGAGCGGTCCACAAGAATGACGGCCCAAACTGCGCCCCCGCGCTGGCGTAAGTTCCGATAGCTGACGGATCGTCGTCAGCCGCTCCAGTAATTAGCCCTAACCCGATCGCGCGTACGATTCCGCCGCCGCCAGAACGTTTTGCTGGGGTTGCTGTCTCTTCAGTGGGCGTAAAAGTGCTCATCGTCAGATATGTGAGTAGATGGAAGACCGCGCCTTTCTAGAACTTCTAAAGCCGCCCGCACATGTACCGGCGACGATCACAAGCGCGGCCAAAGAATTTCGGGGCGACGCAAAATGCGTAACGGCCGTGTTTTCAGCCACTTGCTAATTTTGCAATTTCCAAGTAGCGCTTTTCGGTCGAACAACGCCGCGCCGCGCGTGCTAACTTGCGGCCATGAAGGCAAACAAATCTAAGCACGACTCAATCACGAAGCCTTTGTTAAAGGATGTGATTGAACTCGACAAGGCCCATGCAAAGGCCGTTCGAGACAGCGTGACTATCGGGCAAAAGCCGCTCAATCCTCCAGCTTTATACGAGGATTCCGGCGAAGGCTACAACCCCAAGTTCACGTTCCCGCAAGACTAACAAACAACAGCGGTGGGCGCCCCGGCGCTCACCATAATTTCGTGACAGTCACCATGATTCCCGAATTACGGCCCACGTGCGAACATCCGCCCATCGGCTACACTAAACCTTCGTAGTGGCGCGACAGACAACCTACCGCGATGCCGGTGTAAACATTGACGAAGCCCAACGCGCGGTCTTGCAAATCAAGCGTCTGGCCGGCAAAACTCTTAATGAAAATGTCGTAACATCTATCGGCAGTTTTGGCGCCGGTTTCTCGCTGAAAGGTTGGCGCGACCCCGTTCTGGTCAGCTCTGCCGATGGCGTCGGCACAAAACTGAAAATCGCTTTCGCCAGCGGACGGCACGACACCGTCGGCGAAGATCTAGTCAACCACTGCGTCAACGACATCGCTGTGCAAGGTGCAATCCCGCTGTTTTTTCTCGATTATTTCGCCGTCGGAAAGCTCGATGCCCAAGTCTGCGCCAGCGTCGTATCCGGCATCGCGCGCGGCTGCAAGCGCAACGGTTGTGCTCTCATCGGCGGTGAAACAGCCGAAATGCCGGGCATGTACGCGCCTGGTGAATACGATCTCGCAGGCTTCATCGTCGGCTGCGTCGATCGCAAACGCATGCTCACCGGCGAAACGATCGTCCCCGGCGATCTCCTCATTGGTCTGCCTTCCCAAGGCCTTCACACCAACGGTTATTCGCTGGCTCGCAAACTGCTTCCGAACATCACCGAAGATCTAGCTGACGAACTGCTGAAAGTCCATCGCTCTTATCTGGCGCCTATCCGCGCTCTGCACGACGCAAAGCTTCTCAAAGGCGCGGCTCACATCACCGGCGGCGGATTAACGGACAATGTGCCGCGAGTTCTGCCTGATGGCTGCGGTGTGGACATCGAGACAAATTCCTGGCCCAGGCAGCCCATCTTCGACTTGTTGCAGCACCTCGGCAACATTCCGGAAAATGATTTTCGCCGCACCTTCAACCTCGGCATCGGCATGGTTCTGGTGATCGCCGCCAAGAAGATTGGGTTTGTTTCGCAAATCCTAAAGCAACTGCGCGAGCCGTGCCACCAAATCGGGCGCGTCATCAAGCTCAAATCCAGGCGCCAGCCCCGGGTGCGGTATCTGTGAAGCGGCTCGGAATTTTACTTTCGGGCCGCGGCTCGAATTTCGAAGCCATCGCGCAGAACGTCCTGGCCGGCCGGCTGGACTGCGAAATTGGGTTCGTTTTTTCAAACAGGCCCAATGCGCCGGGTTTGGCTCGCGCGCGTGAACTAGGCCTTCCCTGCGGCTCGATTGCGTCCGCCGGCGCCGATCGCGTCGCCTTCGACCTGCAGGTCATTGACTTATTGAAACAGCATCAGGTGGATTGGGTTTGTTTAGCGGGCTACATGCGCTTCCTGAGCGGTGGGTTTGTTTCGCAATTTGCCGGTCGTATCCTGAATATCCACCCATCACTGCTTCCGTCCTTTCCCGGTCTCGACGCGCAATATCAAGCCTTGGTTCACGGCGTAAAAGTGACGGGCTGCACCGTGCACTTTGTAGATGAAAATCTGGACAGCGGTCCTATTCTGCTTCAATCGGCCGTTCCGGTGCTGGATCAAGATACAGTCGACACGCTCTCGGCGCGCATTCTAAGGGAAGAACACAAGCTCTACTCGGAAGCGATAGCCTGGGTTCTCCGCGGCAACTATCGTATAGAGGAACGTCGAGTAGTCAAGACAGAGCCGCGACCGTGAGGGAGTAGTCAGAACAGAGCCGCGACCGCGAGGGAGTAGTCAGAACAGAGCCGCGACCGCGAGGGAGCGGTGGTCTTAAGGAATTACATGTTAACAAAACTTCTAGCGGCAATCGCCGTAATCGTTCTGATCGTATTTGGGTTTGTTTGGTTTTCCGGCAAGCACGTCGATCTGAAGCTCGCCCAACCGGTGACCGCCATTGGCACGGAAACCCCGGTTCGCGTCCAGGCCGACGACCCGCACGGCGTAAAGTCCTTCTCCGCTTCAGTCGAGCAGAACGGCCAAACCGGTTCGGTCTACAAAGACGCGACCAAGTCTCCGCAGAAATCTCGCATCTACAGCTTCAATGCCGGCAAAAAACAGGCGGCGTTCCTTAAAGAAGGTCCGGCGAAGCTCATCATCGAGGCCAAGTCGAACGACCTCCGCGGCAGCACGGCGAAATTCACTCAGGACATTCAGGTCGTTCTGAAGCCGCCCACCATCGTCGCCGACGGCCGCCAGCACTACATCAATCAGGGTGGCTCTGAACTGGTAATGCTCGATCTCGGCGGAAACTGGACCGACGCCGGTGTGCGGGTCGCCAACTACACGGCGGGCTCGTTCCCCATGCCCGGCCAGCCTGACAACAGCAACACTCGCTTCTCTCTCTTCCCCTATCCCTGGGATGTGAATCCCGACACCGTGCCGCAAGCATTTGCTCGCAATGGCGCGGGGACCGAAGTCACAACCAGCTTCTGGGTCAAAGTCTTCCCCAAGAAGTTCCGCGAAAGCACCATCCCGCTCACCGACAAGAATATGCAGAAGGTGGTCGGCGAACTCGACCCCGAAGGCACCGGCAGTCTCGTCGACCGCTTCGTCCGGCTAAACCGCGAAATGCGCCGTGAGAACAATCAGACCATCTACAATCTGCGCAACAATACCGAGCATCGCATTCTGTGGTCAGGTCCCTTCATCCCCGTCAAAGGCGCGCGCGAGTCTTACTTCGCCGACAAGCGCACCTACGTGTACAACGGCAAAGCGGTCGACCAGCAGGTCCATCTCGGCTATGATCTTGCCCAGACCACGAACATGCCCGTGAAGGCGGCCAACTCAGGCAAAGTCATCTACGCCGATCGATTGGGTTTGTTTGGTAATTGCGTCATCATCGATCACGGCTACTCGCTGCAGAGCCTGTATGGCCACATGAGCCGCCTGATGGTGAAGGTAGGCGACATGGTGCAGAAGGAGCAGCAGATCGGTGTCAGCGGCATGACCGGCATGGCTTTCGGCGATCACGTTCACTTCAGCATGATGGTCTCGGGCTATCAGATCGATCCCAAGGAGTGGTGGGACGAGCACTGGATTCACGACCGAATCCTGAGCAAAATCGGCAGCGCCCAGGAGACCGCAAAATCCTCAGCGAGTTCCGCGCCCGCCCAGATCGCGCGCCGTCGCTCACCACAAGAAAGGGCGCCATAGATAGAAAAAAGGCCCGAAGCTCTTACGCTCCGGGCCTTCAATCTGCACTCGCGAACTTACTTCTTCTTGTTGACTTCGACTTCTTCCTCGTGCTTGCCTTGCTGAATTTGCTTCATGCGCTCTTCGCGCCGTTGAGCCCGCTCTGCCGCACGCTTCACGAGTTCGGAACCCACCAGCTCCAGCTTTGCCGTCTCCGCACCATCGCCTTTGCGCCAGCCGAGTTTCACGATCCGGGCATATCCGCCGTTGCGCTGATTGAATCGCGGTCCCAACTTCTCAAACAGCTTCGTCACCGACTCCGGAGTCATCAGAAACGCCGCCGCCTGACGCCGCGCATGCAGGTTGTCTTCCTTCGCAAGCGTGATCATTTTCTCAACCAGCGGCTTCGCAGCCTTAGCTTTCGGAACCGTGGTTGTGATCCGCTCTTCTTCGATGACGTTCGTCACCAGACCGCGCAGCAAAGCGCGGCGCGCGCTCACATCGCGTTTGAGTTTGACACCAGACTTGCGATGCCGCATGAGTTATTCCTCAGCCCCGGCGTACTGTTCGTAGTCGGAAGCTGGCGCCGAAGGAGCTCCGCCGATCAGCCGTCCCTGGGAATCGAACTTCATTCCGAATGACAGCCCAAGACCAGAGAGAATCTCCTTGATCTCGTTCAGCGACTTGCGCCCGAAGTTCTTCGTACGCAGCATCTCCGATTCGCTCTTCTGAACCAGATCGCCAATCGTCTGAATGTTCGCGTTCTTCAAGCAGTTGTAAGAACGAACGCTGAGTTCCAGCTCTTCCACCGAGCGGTTCAGCACTTCATTCATCTGGCTTGCAGCGCGCTCTGCCGGCTCTTCCGCCACTTCCGGAGTCTCTTCGAAGTTGATGAAGATCGTCATGTGATCTTTCAGCAGCTTCGCGGCCTGGCCGATTGCGTCTTGCGGCGAGATGGCTCCGTTGGTCCACACTTCAATCGCGAGCTTGTCGTAGTCGGTGTTCTGACCCAGACGAGCCGCTTCCACCACATAGTTGACCTTGCGGACAGGCGAGTGGACCGAATCTATCGGGATGTAGCCGATCGGCAGATCTTCGTCGTAGTTGCGATCGGCCGAAACATAGCCGCGCCCGCTCTTGATCCGCATCTCGATGCTCAGCTTGCCGCCTTCGCCAACCGTCGCGATGTGCAGATTGCGGTCGAGCACTTCAACATCGTTGTCCGTTTCGATCTGGCTGCTCATCACTTCGCCCGGAGCTTCCACCCGCAGACGGGCAATGCGCATGCCCTCGCCAATCATCTTGAACGGAACCTGCTTCAGGTTCAGGATGATGTCGGTGGCGTCTTCCACCACGCCCGGAATCGGGCTGAACTCATGTGATACACCCTCGATGCGCACGCCTGTAATGGCGGCGCCTTCGATGGAGCTTAACAGCACGCGGCGCAAACCGGTGCCGATGGTCGGCCCGAATCCCCGCTCGAACGGCTGGGCGGTGAACTGCCCATAGCGTTCCGTCAGACTCTCTGTATTCGCGACTAAACGCTTCGGCTTTTGAAATCCCTTGAACATACTTTCTTCTCTTGGAACCCTTCTTCGTCGATTCTCGAAGCGCTTACTTCGAGTACAGCTCGACGATGAGCTGTTCGTTCAACTGAATCTGCACCAACTCTTCACGCTTAGGTTGCTGCAATACTCGCGCTTTCAAAGCCTCACGATCCACTTCCAACCAGGCGGGGCTGGGAGCGTGCGCTGTGGCGTCTCGCGCAGATAGGATGGTCGCGTTGTTCTTGCTGCTCTCACGAATCTCGACAGTGTCGCCCGGCCTAACTGTGAAAGACGGTATGTTCACCTTGCGGCCATTCACGCTGACGTGACCGTGGCCAACCAGCTGCCGGCCTTGTGCGCGGCTGGTAGCCAGACCCATCCGGTAAAGGACATTGTCTAAACGGCGCTCCAACATTGCCAGCATCGTTTCGCCGGTGATACCTTTTTGATTCACGGCCTTTTCGTAAAGGTTCCGGAATTGACCTTCCAGCACCTGGTAGTAGCGCCGCGCCTTCTGCTTTTCGCGGAGTTGCAGCCCGTAACCCACTACCTTCGCTTTCTTGTCTTTGCCGTGCTGCCCGGGAGCGAAGTTGCGCTTCTCAATGGCGCACTTCTCCGAGTGACAACGCTCGCCTTTCAAAAACAACTTCATGCCCTCGCGCCGGCAAAGCCTGCAAACGGGGCCACTATAACGTGCCAATCAATGACCTCCAAAACACGCGACAGAAGTCGCGCTTGTTAGGTGCGGTTTACAGTCGATGACCTTCGTCCCGCTTAAATTACAAAACCAAAGCCGGAACTCGAAGCTCCGGCTCAAAACTCAAACTCTGCGCTTCTTGGGCGGACGGCAACCGTTATGCGGAATCGGCGTGACGTCTTTAATACCGCGCACTTCGATGCCCGCCGTTGCCAGCGCGCGAACCGCCGATTCGCGGCCCGAACCCGGACCGGCAACGCGCACATCAACCGATCGCAAACCCGCTTCTTTCGCTTTATTGGCGGCGGTCAGAGAAGCCTGTTGGGCTGCGAACGGAGTACCTTTACGCGAACCGCGAAACCCGAGCGAACCCGAGCTCGACCACGCCAGCGTATTGCCCAGCGGATCGGCAAACGTGACGATCGTGTTGTTGAACGATGCCTGGATGTGCACGATCCCGTAGGGAACGTTCTTCTTTTCCTTCTTCTTGAAGGACTTCTTCTTGGTGCTTTTCTGAGGTGCTTTCGCCATTAGGTCTTGCCCGTTGCTTTCTTCTTATTCGCGACAGTGCCCTTGCGCGGACCCTTACGCGTGCGCGCATTGGTGTGCGTGCGCTGACCGCGAACCGGCAAGCCGCGGCGGTGGCGCAGACCGCGATACGATCCCATTTCCATCAGGCGCTTGATGTTCATGGAGGTTTCCTTGCGCAGGTCGCCTTCAATCGCGCCTTCTCCCTCAATCAGGTTGCGGAGATGATTTACTTCCTCTTCAGAAAGATCGCCGACCTTCTTCTCCGGATCCACTTGCGCCCGGTGCAGAAGAGACAGTGCACGGGTTCGCCCAATGCCGTAAATGTAAGTCAGCCCGATGGCCGCTCGTTTTCTCGCTGGTAAGTCGATGCCTGCAATACGCGCCATATAAGTTCCTCTAACCCTGCCGCTGCTTATGCTTCGGATTGGTGCAGATCACCCGCACCACGCCATGCCGGCGTATCACCTTGCACTTGTCGCACAGTTTCTTAACTGATGCCCGCACTTTCATACTTACAGTTTCGAGCGCACTCAAAAGCGCGCCTATCCTTTCGCCAGTAACTCCAAAACTCTTCCGCGCGTCCGGTCCTGAACCGAAAGCGCCACTCGCACCCGGTCACCCACTCGCAACCGCACAAAATTCGCCCGCTGCGTACTCGGAAGATGAGCAATCAACTGATGCTCTCCTTCCAACCGCACCCGAACCAGAGAACTCGGAAGCAACTCAACCACCGTGCCTTCCGCCGTTCGTTCCTCATTCACGGCCTGGACAACACCCAGGGCCCGTTATCCGTCACCGCAACCATGTGCTCAAAATGGGCTGAATAAGACCCATCCTTCGCAACCGCCGTCCATTTATCGGACAGCACCTTCGTATCCGGCTTTCCGGCATTGACCATCGGTTCAATCGCCAGCACCATGCCCGCTTTCAAGCGCGGATTCTCGCCCCGCCGATCCACATAATTCGGAACTTGCGGCTCCTCGTGCAACGAGGTGCCGATTCCGTGCCCTACAAACTCGCGAACTATTGAGAAGCCGTTCGATGTCACGTGCTTCTCAACTGTCCCGCAAATGTCAAACAGGCGATTGCCGGCTCTGACCCGGTCGATCGCCAGTTCTAAACTTTCTTGAGTGACCTTCAACAACCGCTTTGCCGAATCGTTGATCTCACCCACCGGCACCGTAATCGCCGAATCGCCGTAGTAGCCGTTTAGCAGCACTCCGGTATCGAGCGATACGATATCCCCCGCTTTCAATTTTCGCTTCGGCGAGGGCATGCCATGAATGACTTCCTCATTCACCGAAGCGCAGAGCACATACGGAAACTTCGTTCCCGCGGCTTGCGTGTAATAACCCTTGAATGCCGGCTTTGCGCCCGCATCCGAAATCATGCGCTCGGCCGCAAACTCGAGATCCTGCGTGGTAACGCCTTCGCGAACCATCGATTTCAGATCCTGCAGGATCTGGTAAACCAGTAATCCGCTGCGCCGAAGCTTCTCAAGCTCAACCGAACTTCTCCGAACAATCACTGCCGAACACCGTCGGAAGCGACTACATTCGCTTCACGCGTCAAACCAGCCGCCCGCAACTCACCGCAAATCCGGTTCGAAATATCGTCCGGAGTTGCACTCGAACCCTTAATCTCAAACACAGGCACGCCTTCCGCCCTAAAATACTCCAGCAAAGGTTGCGTTTGCGTCTCGTATTCAGCTAAGCGCTCCCGAATCACCGACTCGCGGTCATCCTCGCGCGTGATCAGTTGCGCACCGTCTAAATCACAGATACCAGGGACTTTAGGCGGATTCGTTTTCAGGCTGTAGAGGGTACCACAAACGGGGCAGATACGGCGGCCACTCAACCGGCGAACGATTCGTTCGCGGTCAACCATCAAGTGTACCACAACCGGACGAAATCCGTAAGCCCTTAACAACGCAAGCAATACACCCGCTTGATTCAGCGTCCTCGGGTAGCCGTCCAGGATCAAGCCATCGCCACAATCCTGTCCGCTCAGGCGCTCCTTCACCATTTCGTTAACCAGATCGTCGGAGACCAGATGGCCGCCCCGGATGAGCTGCTCCGTCTCCCGCCCAACCGCGTCGCCCGCCTCAATATGGACGCGCAGCATGTCGCCGGTCGAAATGTGCGGTCCCGGAATGCACTGCTGCTGCAGCAGCTTCGACTGGGTTCCTTTGCCGGAACCGGGTGAGCCGAACAGAATCAGTGCCGGAGCGGACGGGGCTGTTTTTCCGGATATCAAAATAGTGTAGTCGCCAGTTAGCTCCGCCGGCCGCGAATTCGGCCCGCGCGAGGAGTGAAGCCCTCATAGTGGCGCATGATCAACTGCGCCTCAATCTGGTTTACGGTATCCATCGCAACGCCGACCACGATCAGCAGCGACGTTCCGCCAAAATAAAAATTGACACCCAGGCCGTCCAGCAGAAAGCGCGGGAAGTGCGCATCCACAAAGTTGCCGACCAACGCCAGATGCTGTAGCTTAATGCCCGAGATCATGATCATCGGAATGATCGATAGGATCGACAAGTAGAGACCGCCGACCACCGTAATCTTCGACAGGATCTTGTCCATATAGTCGGCCGTATTCTTGCCCGGCCGGATGCCCGGAATGAAGCCGCCGTACTTGCGCATGTTGTCTGCCGCTTCATTTGGATTGAAGATGATCGAGACGTAGAAGAAGCAGAAGAAGACGATTAGGATCACGTAGACCAGGTAGTAAAGCGGCTCAGAACCGCTCAGCGCGCCTAGCATCCCGCTCAGCCAGCCGTTATTTTTTACCGTATCCCACTGCAACAACGTCTGCGGAAACGCAAGCAGCGACGAAGCGAAGATGATCGGAATCACGCCGCCGGCGTTGACCTTCAGCGGCAGGTGCATTGATTGTCCGCCCATCATGCGCCGCCCGATCACGCGCTTGGCGTATTGAACCGGAATGCGCCGTTCGCCGCGCTCCACCAATACGATGAATGCCACCACCGCGATCATAATGACTAGAATCAGCGCCATCTGCAGCGGGTTCCAGGTGTGGGTAACGAAGGTGTTGGTGTAGATGCTGCCCATCGCGCGCGGCAGCCCAATCACGATACCGGTAAAGATGATCAGCGACATGCCGTTGCCGATACCGCGGTCGCTGATCTGCTCACCCAGCCACATGATGAACGCCGTACCGGTCGTGAAAGTCAGCGTGGTGATGAAGAGAAAACCAACGCCGGGATGAATGACAAAGTTGCCATTGAAGCTCTGCAGCGTGAACGCAATACCGACCGACTGAACGACCGCCAACGCCACCGTCAGATAACGCGTCCATTGCGTGATTTTGCGGCGCCCCAGCTCGCCTTCTTTTTGCAGCTTGTCGAGCGTCGGGATAACCACCGTCAACAACTGCAGAATGATGGATGCGGTGATATACGGGGTGATGCCCAAGGCGAAGATCGTCATACGGCGCAACATGCCGCCGCTGAACAGATCGAAATAACCTAAAAACCCGCCCGCCGCACTGCGCGTGAAGAACTCTTGAAAACGAGTAGTATCGATCCCCGGCGTCGGAATCCACGCGCCGACGCGATACACCGCCAGCATCGCAAGCGTGAACAGAACGCGCTTCCGAAGATCCGGAATGCGGAAGACGTTAGCGAGAGCTTCGAAGAACTTTGTCATTGGTCCAATTCATGCTCCACTTGGGGGAGGCCGGAGTTACTCGCTTTCCGCTTCTGGAGTGGGTTGCCTGGCGAGAACTTCGCCCGTGCCGCCCGCCTTCTGAATCTTGTCCAGCGCCGACTTGGAGAATATGTGCGCGTGGACGCTGATCTTCCTGGTCAGCTCGCCATTGCCCAAAATCTTCAGCCCCGCCTGCAGCTTCTTGATAACGCCTGCGGCAACCAGAGACTCGGGCGTGAATGTGTCGCCATCGAGCTTTTCAAGCGCACCCACATTGATGATCGCGTAATCTTTATGGAAGATATTCGTGAATCCACGCTTCGGCAGACGGCGATGCAGCGGCATCTGGCCGCCTTCGAATCCGCGCATCTTGCTGTAGCCCGAGATCGACTTCGCGCCCTTCGCGCCGCGTCCCGAATATTTGCCGCGGCCGGTTCCCATGCCCTGGCCGATGCGCCGCTTGTTCTTCTTCTGCCCCTTCGGGGGCCGCAAATTACTTAAATTCATTGACGATTCCTGTCCCCTGCAGCCCTATTCTTTGACGATTTCGAGCAAATGCGGAACTTTGGCCACCATGCCGCGAAACCCGGGCGTGTCCGGACGTTCCACCACGCGATTGATCTTATGAAGCCCCAGTGACTTCACAATGTTCTTGTGCTTTTGCGGCGTGCAGATGGTACTCCGCACCAGCTTGATTTTGATTTTGCCTTCCGCCATATCTTTATGCCTTCTCGCTCGACTACAACTTCTCGATCGGCAAACCGCGCATGTCGGCAATCGCGGCTTTGTCACACAACTGCTCCAGCGCCGCAATCGTTGCTTTCACCACGTTATGCGCATTGTGCGAGCCAATCGACTTGGTCAGCACGTTCGGAATACCCACCGCCTGAATCACCGCGCGCACCGGTCCGCCCGCAATCACGCCGGTTCCTTCCGGCGCCGGTTTCAACAGCACCAGTCCGCTGCCAAACCGTCCCAGAACAGGGTGCCGTATGGTCGTCTCAAGCACATGCACTTTGCGCAGGTTTTTCTTAGCGGCTTCTATACCCTTCTTGATCGCCGAGGGCACTTCTTTCGCTTTTCCGGTGCCATAGCCAACCACCTTCGCGTTCGGATCCCCGACCACTACCAGCGCGGAAAAACTCATGTTCTTGCCGCCCTTGACCACTTTGGTCACGCGGTTGATACTGACAACCTGCTCTTTCAGATTCAGGCCCTGCGTATCCAGCCGCTTGGCTCCGCCTATGTTCATTCGATTAAAACTCCAGTCCCGCTTCGCGCGCGGCATCGGCCAGAGCTTTTACCCGCCCGTGATATAAATAGCCGCCGCGATCGAAAACAACCCGCTTAATCCCTTTTTCTTTGGCGCGTTCGGCAACCGTTTTGCCAATCACCTTTGCGCCTTCCACGTTGCCGCCCTTGCCCTTCAGATCTTTCTCGGTCGAGGCGGCCGCAACCAGGGTGTGCCCCTGCGCATCGTCAATCACCTGCGCATAAATATGATTCAAGCTGCGAAACACGGCCAGCCGCGGACGCTCCTGCGTACCCGCCACGCGGCTGCGAATGCGCTTGTGAATGCGACCGCGAATCTCACGTCTCGTATCGGCCATTACTTAGCTCCCGCTCCCGTCTTACCGGCCTTCTTGCGCAAGGCTTCGCCGGTATAACGCACGCCCTTGTTCTTGTACGGATCGGGCGGACGCAGCGCCCGAATCTGCGCCGCAACATGCCCCACCATCTGCCGGTCATACCCCGACAGAACCAGGTGCGTTTGCTTGTCGATCTTCATTTCGACGCCTTCGGGCATGATGACTTCAATCGGGTGCGAATACCCAAGCGTGAAGGTCGCCACTTTACCCTTTACGTCGGCGCGGTAACCGGTGCCTACGATGTCTAGCTCGCGCGTCCAGCCGGTGGATACGCCTTGTACTGCATTCGCCGCCAGCGCCCGCGTCAATCCATGCAACGCGGCATACTTGTCGCTCTCGCGCACGACATCCAGATGAGTGTTGTTCTGCTCAATGCGCACGCCCGCCGGAATCGGCACCGACAGCTTGCCCTTCGGACCCGTGACATCCAGCTGCTCGCCGATAACCACCTTGACTCCATTCGGCAGTGGGATTGGCTTTTTACCTATTCGTGACATGGTTTCCGATCCTTACCAAATCTGGCAGAGCACTTCGCCGCCAACGCCTTCCTTGCGCGCCGTGTTTCCTGTCATCACGCCTTTGGGCGTAGTGAGAATGTTGATGCCAAGCCCACCCAGAATGCGCGGAATCTCTTTCGAACCGACATACACGCGGCAACCCGGCCGCGAGACGCGCTCAATGCGCGAAATCACCGGCAGATTCGCAGGCGTGTATTTCAGATACAGGCGGATAAAGCGCTTGGCGCCTTCTTCCGTCAATTTGAAGTTGAGAATGTAGCCTTCTTCCCGCAGAATGCGGGCAATCTCATTCTTCAGCCGCGAAGCCGGGACGTCGACTTTCGGATGGCGCGCAATCAGTGCGTTGCGCACCCGCGTCAACATGTCGGCAATGGGGTCTGCTGTCATTTACCTTCAGCACCTTTCATTGTTTTAAAAAACCTTCTTACCTGCCGGCGCTTTCTCAGCGCCGCTTACCAGCTGGCTTTCGTCACGCCGGGAACTTCGCCCGCCAGCGCGAACTTGCGGAAGCAGATGCGGCACAACGAGAACTTCCGCAGAAACCCGCGCGGGCGTCCGCAATTCTTGCAGCGGTTCCGCAAGCGCACCGCGAACTTGGCCGTTTTCCCGGCCGCGCGGGCGCGCGCAATCTGCGCTAACATCTTTTCTTCCTTGGCGATTTTTGCAGTAGTAGCCACTCTTAGAAAATCCTTCTCTTACTGACGGAACGGCATGCCCATCTGCCGCAATAGCGACAAGCCTTCGGCATCCGTCTTAGCGGTGGTTGTGATCGAAATGTTCATGCCCTTCGTCTTTTCCACCTTGTTGTAGTCAATCTCGGGGAAGATCAATTGATCCCGCAGCCCGAGCGTATAATTGCCGCGTCCATCAAACGATTTGGGCGACACGCCGCGGAAGTCGCGCACGCGCGGTAGCGCCACATTCATCAAGCGATCCAAAAACTCGTACATGCGGTCGCCGCGCAGCGTCACCATGCAGCCAATCGACATGCCTTCACGCAGCTTGAACGCCGCAATGGACTTCTTGGCCTTCGTCACGACCGGCTTTTGACCCGCAATGGCGGTCAGTTCATTCACCGCGCCATCCATCAGCTTGCTGTTTCCGGTGGCTTCGCCCAGCCCGATATTGATCGAGACCTTCTGGATTTTCGGCACCGCCATCGGGTTCTTATATCCGAACTCCTGCTTCAGTGCCGGAATCACCGACTTTGCATACAGGTCGCGCAGGCGCGCTTTGTGGCTGCCGCTGCGAGGCCGTCCCTGCTGCAGTTCCGGAGCCGGAGTCGATTGCCTTCCGCCGCCCTTGCCCGAGCCCTTTTGCGACTTGGCGTCGCCGCCGCCCGCCGGTTTTGCTTTCTGCTGCTTCTCTTGCTTGTCTTGCTTGTCTGCCATTTAATTTGTTCGTGGCCGATTCCAAACGGCCTGTCAACTTCCTATCTCTTCTCCAGCATCTCGCCGTTTTTGCGTGCGATCCGCACCCGGCGCGTCGTCGCGCCCACCGCCTCGAACTTGTAGCCGATGCGCGTCGGAACTCCGCCCGCGGTCATCATCATTACGTTTGATACATCAATCGGCATGGGTTTTTCCGCGATACCGCCCTTGATCTGTTTCGACGGATTCGGCTTGGTGTGGCGCTTGGCGATCATCACGCCTTCTACCGTCACCTTGCGGTCGAAACGGTCGACATGCAGTACCTTGCCCGTCTTCCCTTTATCGCGTCCGGCAATGACGCGCACCAGATCGTCTTTCTTAATCTTCACCCGCTGCGGCGTGCGCTCTCCGCGCTCCTGCCGCCTCTTATAAGCAACTTTCGGCATTGGTTAGATCACCTCCGGCGCCAGCGACACAATCTTCATAAAACGTTTGTCTCGCAGTTCGCGCGCCACCGGCCCGAACACACGCGTACCCACCGGCTCGCCCGTTTCATTAATCAGCACCGCCGCATTCGAATCGAAGCGGATATAAGTTCCGTCCTTGCGGCGCGTCTCCTTGCGCATCCTGACCACCACGCAGCGGACCACTTTGCCCTTCTTGATCGCGGAGTCGGGCGCAGCTTCCTTCACGCTCGCGGTGATAATATCGCCGAGTCCCGCGCGCAGCCCGAGATCGCCGCCGCGGGGCAAGATGCACTGCAACTTGCGCGCGCCGCTGTTGTCGGCCACCTCCAGCATGGTTCGCATTCCGATCATGACGTTTTCTCCCTAATCTCCTTACGCCGTCTTACCCGGCGCTACAAACTACTACTTCTTCTTCAGCGTCTTCTTAACGCGCGTGTCGGCTTCTTCTTTCAGCGCCGGATGATCGACCGCGACTTGCACCGCGCGCCGCACCACCGTGCCCAAAGTCCAGCGCTTCAACCGGCTCACCGGACGGCATTCCACAATCTTCACCACATCGCCCACTTTGGCCGACTGCTCTTCGTCATGCGCATAAAACTTCTTGCGCTTGTTGACAATGCGCTTATACACCGGATGCGGCACGCGCCGCGTCACCTCAACCACAATGGTCTTGGCCATCCTGGTCGAAACAACTTCGCCCAGTTTCTCGTTCTTGTGGCCCGTCTGATACGCGCTCTCGCCGGCCGCGCCGGTAGCGTCCGTCACCCCGCCCTGGGGAGCGCCGCCTTGCTTCGCACTGTTCTGCTTTACTGTCGTCGCCATTTCTTCGCTCTTATCTACTTCTTCTTCTTTTTGTTCAAAGGCGCGCGCGTTGCCACCGGTACAGCCGCGGTCTCGCCCTTTTCCTTCAGCACGGTCAGCATCCGCGCCCGCTCTTTACGCAGGCTGCGATACTTCTTCAACCCCTCGGTCTGCCCCATGCCCATCTGGAAGCGCAGCCGGA
Source organism: Terriglobia bacterium (assembly GCA_963758445.1). GTDB lineage: Bacteria > Acidobacteriota > Terriglobia > Bryobacterales > Bryobacteraceae > Bog-105. The sequence continues at coordinate 191,015 of CAVWVR010000010.1, read as the reverse complement.
AGAGCTGCTCCTGCGCATCCAGCGATTGCCGTTGTATTTCCGCCGCGTCCATGCCGCGCAATTTTTCCGCTTTCATGTTCTAACTAGCCTTCGCTTCTGTCTGCTGCCGCGCCACAAACTTCGTCGGCACGGAAATTTTCGCCGCCGCCAAACGCATGGCTTCCGTTGCCGTCTGCAGCGAAACGCCTTCCATCTCAAACAGCATCTTGCCCGGCTTGATCACCGCCACCCAGGCTTCGGGCGCGCCTTTGCCTTTACCCATACGGGTCTCAGGCGGCTTCTTCGTGATCGGCTTATCCGGAAACACACGAATCCATACCTTGCCGCCGCGCTTGATGAAACGCGTCATGGCAATACGGGCCGCTTCAATCTGCCGGTTGCTTACCCAGCCGCATTCCATCGCCTTCAATCCGAACTCGCCAAACGACAGCGACGAACCGCGCCAGGCTTTGCCCTTCATGCGGCCGCGCTGCTGCTTACGGAATTTAACCTTCTTCGGCATCAACATAGCGGTTGTCTCCTGTCAGCAAACAATTTGCTGCGCTTACTCCTTGCTCAATTCCGGATCTGCTTCGCCAGCCGGCGCGGACGATTTCGCCACCGCATCGCCGGCGTTACCCGGCTCCTGTTTCCACGCGGGCGTCACCGGAGCAGCCAATGGCGGGATGATGGGCGCGGTTGCAGGCCGTGCCATTTCGCTCGGCGGCGCCTGTTGCACAGCCGGTCCACTCGCTTCGCCCGATTGCGCGGCCGGCGGACGGTTTCTCTCCACTCGCCCGTCACCACGGCCATCGCGGCCATCCTCACGGCGGCGGCGGCGCGGTTCGCCTTCATTGCGCAGCGTGTCCCGCTTGCCGGCGCCTTCCAGAACCTCGCCTTTATAAATCCAAACTTTGACGCCAATCACGCCGTAAGTCGTATACGCTTCGCTGAAACCGTAATCGATGTCGGCGCGCAAGGTATGCAGCGGAAGCTGCCCTTGCAGATACCATTCACTGCGCGCGATTTCGGCGCCATTCAAGCGGCCCGATACGCGAACCTTGATTCCTTTGCAGCCAAAACGCAGCGCCGAATCGACCGCCTTGCGCATGGCGCGGCGGAAGGCCACGCGTTTTTCAAGCTGTAGGGCAATCGATTCCGAAACCAGTTGCGCGTCCAGCTCCGGCCGATGCACTTCCTGAATGTCGATCGAAACTTCGCGCTTGGTCTTCTTCGCCAGATCGCTCTTGAGCTTCTCAATCTCAGCGCCCTTGCGGCCAATAATAATGCCCGGACGCGAGGTGCGAATCGTGATGCGCAGCTTGTTGCCCGGCCGGTCCACTTCAATCGAACTCACGCCGGCGGCCTTGAGCCGGTTCAACAGCGACTCCTTCAACTGCAGGTCTTCATGCAGCAGCTTCGAATAGTCCTGCTTGGCGAACCAGCGCGAGCGCCAGGTCTTGGTGACGCCCAGCCGGAACCCGTAGGGATGTACTTTCTGGCCCATCTAATCCACTTCCTTTACCGCGCACAACGGGCACCAAACGCCCTGTGCGCTCATTCTTTTTCCTCTTCCACGGCGCGTTCGCCGAGCTTCACCACAATGTGCGCCGTGCGCCGCTGATACCGGTACGCGCGCCCCATTGGAGCCGGCCGGATGCGCTTTTGCCGCGGACCTTCGTTCACATACGCTTCGGTGACGAACAACTTGTCCACGTCCACGTCCTGCGATTTGTTCTCCGCATTGGCAATCGCCGAGCGCAGCACTTTCTCAACCACCGGGGCAATGCGTTTGTTGGTGCCGCTCAGGATCGTGATCGCATCCCCCGCCTGCCGCCCGCGGATCATATCCACCACCAGCCGCGCTTTCTGCGCCGACACATGGATGTAGCGCGCTTCCGCCTTGACCAAAACCGCTGTTTCCGCTGCCATGTCTACTTCGCCGCCTTTTCCGTCGACTTCGCCGCGTGACCTTTAAAGGTGCGCGTTGGCGAAAATTCGCCCAGCTTGTGGCCCACCATGTTCTCGGTCACATACACCGGGATGAACTTCTTGCCGTTATGCACCGCCAGCGTGTGGCCGATAAAGTCAGGCACGATCGTTGACCGGCGTGACCACGTCTTCACCACAGCCTTTTGGCTGTTGTTGTTCAGCGTCCCCACCTTTTTCAGTAGGTGGTCATCCGTGAACGGTCCTTTTTTAAGCGATCGACTCATCTGCTAAATCCTCTTGCCGCTTATCTCTTCTTCGATTTGTGCGACACAATCCAACGATCGGTGCGCTTGTTGTTGCGGGTCTTGAAACCGCGCGTCGGCTGACCCCATGGGGTCACCGGATGGCGGCCACCCGAAGTCTTGCCTTCACCACCGCCATGCGGGTGATCGACCGGATTCATGCTGACGCCGCGATTGTGCGGGCGCTTGCCTAACCAGCGCGTGCGGCCCGCTTTGCCGAGCGATACGTTCTCATGCTCGACATTGCCCACTTGCCCAATCGTCGCCATGCACTCGAGTTGCACGCGGCGAATTTCGCCCGACGGCAGTTTCAGCAGCGCAATGCCGCTTTCTTTCGATACCAACTGCGCCTGCGCGCCGGCCGAGCGCGCCATCTGCGCTCCCTTGCCGGGCCGTAGCTCGATGTTGTGCACCACCGTACCGGCCGGGATGTTCTTCAACGGCAGCGCATTGCCCACCAGGATGTCTGCTTCGGGGCCGGAAGTCACCGTGCGCCCGACTTCCAGTCCCGCCGGGCAGATGATGTAGCGCTTCTCGCCATCCACATAGTGCAGCAGCGCGATACGCGCCGAACGATTCGGATCGTACTCAATCGCCGCCACCTTGGCGGTCACGCCCGCTTTGTCGCGTTTGAAATCAATGATGCGGTAGGCCTGCTTGGCCCCGCCGCCGATAAAACGGCTCGAAATGCGCCCGCGCGAATCGCGTCCGCCCGGTTCGCTTCTTGCCTTCCACAAGCGACTTTTCCGGTGTCTGCTTGCTGATGTCCTCGCGCGTGAGATAGGTCTGGAAGCGCCGCGTCGGCGTTACCGGTCGAAAACTTTTGATAGGCATCTGCTATGGCTTCCTTACTTAGATCTCCGAGTACTCGGGCATCTTCGAACCCGGCTCCAGGCGCACATACGCCTTTTTCCAATCCGACGCATAGCCGGTGAACTTGCCGCGCCGCCGCAGCTTGCCCGCATACATGGCCGTCCGCACTTCCGCGACTCTCACCTTGAATACGGTCTCGACCGCCTGCTTAATCTGAATCTTGTTCGCGTCCGGATGCACTTCGAATGCCAGCGTGCGCTCCGCTTCGCGCTTGGTGTGGCCCTTCTCCGTAATGAGCGGCCGCTTGATGACGTCGTAAACGTTCATTACGCCAAAGCCTCCGACAATTTCTTCGCCGCCGGTTCGGTCAGCAACACTTCCTGATATTTCAGAAGATCGTAAACGTTCACTTCTTTGGTCGGCACCAGCTTCACGCCCGGCAAGTTGCGCGATGCGCGCGTGAGATTCAGGTTCTCGCCCGCTTCCACCAGCAGCACGCTCTTCTTGATTGCAAGCGTGCCGAACACGTGGGTCAAATTCTTCGTCTTGTGATCCGCCAGCTCAAAGGCGCGCACAATGCGCAACTCGCCATCGCGCAATTTGGCGGAAAGAGCGGAACGCAATGCGCCCAGCAGCATCTTGCGCGGCAGCTTGTATTCATAGCTGCGCGGTTGCGGCCCGTGTACCGTGCCGCCATGCCGCCATAGTGGCGAGCGGATGGAACCCATGCGCGCGCGCCCGGTTCCTTTCTGCTTCCACAGCTTCTTGCCGGAACCCGAAACTTCGTGCCGCGTCTTGGTCGCAGCCGTTCCTGAACGCTGCGCCGCCGTGTACTGGCGCACCGCTTCGTACAGCAGCGCTTCATTCACTTCGGCGCCAAACACCGCGTCCGAAAGCTCAATCGAGCCCACTTGCGCGTTGTTCAAATCCACTACATTGACACTCGGCATCTCTGTCTGTCCCTTACCGTTTTGCCCGCCGGACAACGACGTAGCCGCCGTTGGGTCCGGGGACCGCGCCCTTCACCGCAATCACGTTGTCTTCGGTATCCACGCTGACGATCTCAAGATTGCGCACCGTCACCTGCTGCGTACCCATTCGGCCGGCCATCTTCATGCCCGGGAAAACGCGCGAGGGAAAACTCGAAGCGCCAATTGAACCCGCCGCGCGATGGAACATGGAACCGTGACTCGCCGGGCCGCCGCGGAAATGATGCCGCTTCACCAGGCCCGCGAATCCGCGCCCCTTGCTGGTTCCAATCACATCCACAATGTCGTTCGGCTTGAACTCTTCCGCCAACACGCGGTCGCCCTGCTTCATGTCACCCGTGCCTTGCCCCAGGTGAAACTCGCGCATATAGCGCACGCCTTCCGCGCCCGACTTCGCCAGATGCGCCGCGGCCGGTTTGTTCTGCTTCTTCGCATACTCAAGCAGCCCCAGCTGGATAGCATCGTACCCATCCGTTGCCGGAGTCTTGCGCTGCGTCACCACGCATGGACCAGCTTTCACCAGCGTCACCGGCACCACTTGCCCGTCCGCGTTGAAAATCTGCGTCATCCCAATCTTCTTGCCGAGTATTCCTGGACTCATGCTCGCTACCTTTTCCGCGCCTATTTCTTACCGAACGCCTTAATCTCTACGTCAACGCCCGCCGGCAGATCCAGCTTCATCAATGCGTCAACGGTCTCTTGCGTGGGCTCCAAAATATCGAGCAAACGCTTGTGCGTCCGAATTTCAAACTGTTCGCGCGACTTCTTGTCCACGTGTGGCGACCGTAGAACCGTGTAGCGGTTCTTGAGCGTCGGCAGCGGAATAGGTCCCGCCACCGTGGCGCCAGTGCGCTTGGCCGTATTGACGATATCGCCCGTCGATTGGTCCAAGATTTTGTGGTCGTACGCCTTCAGTCGAATTCGGATCCGTTCTTTCATTTCGCTTTCGTTATCTCTTTCGCCTGCATTGCAAAAGGCGCCCCGTTTAAGAGCGCGCCTTCTTTGCTGAACCGCTACCCTATTCCAAAATCTCCGTAACCGTACCGGCTCCCACCGTGCGTCCGCCTTCACGAATCGCAAAGCGCAGGCCCTTGTCCATAGCCACCGGCGTGATCAATTCAATCTCCATCGCCACGTTGTCGCCCGGCATCACCATTTCCATGCCTTCCGGCAATTTCGCTACACCTGTGACGTCCGTCGTGCGGAAGTAAAACTGCGGCCGATAGCCATTGAAGAACGGCGTATGCCGTCCGCCCTCTTCCTTCGACAACACGTACACTTCGCCCTTAAACCGCTTGTACGGCTTAATCGTGCCCGGCTTCGCAATCACCTGCCCGCGCTCGACATCATTCTTTTCAATACCGCGCAGCAGCAAGCCAACGTTGTCGCCCGCGCGGCCTTCGTCCAGCAGCTTCTTGAACATCTCAACGCCGGTCACAACCGTCTTGCGCGTGTCCTGGAAACCAACGATCTCCATTTCCTCGCCAACCTTGCAGATGCCCTTTTCAATTCGCCCCGTAACCACAGTGCCGCGGCCCTGAATCGAGAAAATGTCTTCAATCGGCATCAGAAACGGCTTGTCGATGACACGTGTCGGCATCGGGATGTACTCATCCACCTTGGCCATCAGCTCATCGACGGTCGCTTCCCACTTCGCTTCGCCGTTCAATGCGCCTAGCGCGCTCACCCGCACCACCGGCAGAATATCGCCCGGAAACTGATAGCTCGACAGCAACTCGCGTACTTCGAGTTCCACCAGCTCAAGCAACTCCGGATCGTCCACCATGTCGACCTTGTTCAAGGCGACCACAATGTACGGCACACCCACCTGGCGGGCCAGCAGAATATGTTCACGCGTCTGCGGCATGGGGCCATCGGTCGCCGCGACCACCAGAATCGCGCCGTCCATCTGCGCCGCGCCCGTGATCATGTTCTTGATGTAATCGGCGTGACCCGGGCAATCCACGTGCGCATAGTGACGGTTCGCCGTCTCATACTCCACGTGCGCGACTGCGATTGTGATTCCGCGCGCCTTCTCTTCCGGCGCGTTGTCGATGGAATCGAAGCTCCGGAACTTTACCTTCGGATTGTGCTTCGCCAGTGTCTTGGTGATCGCCGCCGTCAACGTCGTCTTGCCGTGATCGATATGCCCGATCGTCCCAATGTTTACGTGCGGCTTGCTGCGGTCAAATTTCTCTTTCGCCATTGTGGTTCTCCCTTCGCTTCCTACTTGGTTGCAATCCCGCCCTTGTTGCGGTTGATAATTTCTTCAGCCAAATTCTTCGGCACTTCTTCGTAATGGCCGAAATGCATCGTGAAGCTGCCCCGGCCCTGCGTGCGCGAGCGCAACTCGGTCGCATAGCCGAACATCTCCGACAACGGCACCATCGCCTTGATGATGTTCGTGCCGCCGGCGATTTCGGTGCCTTCCAGGCGTCCGCGGCGCGAGATCAAATCGCCGTTCACCGTGCCCATGTAATCTTCTGAAACCGTGACTTCGACGCGCATCACCGGCTCCAGCAACACCGGCTTGGCCTTGCTCACCGCTTCTTTCACGCAGATGGAGCCGCAGATCTTGAACGCCATTTCCGACGAATCCACTTCGTGGTAAGCGCCGTCAAATACCGTCACCTTGATGTTGTTCATCGCATAGCCGGCCAGAATGCCGCCTTCCAGCGCTTCGACAACACCTTTCTCAATGGCGGGAATGAATTCCTTGGGAATGTTTCCGCCCTTGATCTCGTTCTCGAACTCGAAATCGTGTTCCGGATCGGGCTCCACCCGCAGCTTCACGCGTGCATACTGCCCGCTGCCGCCGGTCTGTTTCTTATGCGTGTAGTCGTACTCCGCCATTTGACGGATGGTTTCGCGGTACGCCACCTGCGGCTTGCCGACGTTCGCGCCCACGTTGAACTCGCGCTGCATCCGGTCAACGATGATTTCGAGATGCAATTCGCCCATACCGGCTAAAATCGTCTGACCGGTTTCCGGGTCCGTGTTCACACGCAGTGTCGGATCTTCCGAAACCAGCTTCTGAATCGCCATGCCGAGCTTTTCCTGGTCGGCCTTGGTCTTCGGCTCAATCGCGAGCTGAATAACCGGCGCCGGGAAATCAATCGACTCCAGCAGCACCGGCGACTTCTCGTCGCAAATCGTGTCGCCCGTAACCACTTGCTTCAAACCCACGGCCGCGCAAATGTCGCCCGCCAGGACTTCCTGGATCTCTTCACGCTTGTTGGCGTGCATCTTCACCAAGCGCCCAACGCGCTCCCGGCGGCCCTTAGTGACGTTGTAAATCGATTCGCCCGCGTTCAGCTTGCCCGAATACACCCGGATAAAGCAAAGCTGCCCCACAAACGGGTCCGTCATGATCTTGAAAACCAGCGCCGCAAATGGTTCCGCATCGCTCGCCTCGCGTTCAATCACTATCGCCGGGTCATCGATCGCATGCGCTTTGACCGGCGGAATGTCGATCGGCGAAGGCAGGTAGTCGGCCACCGCGTCCAGCAGGTTCTGCACGCCTTTGTTTTTGAAAGACGATCCGCAGATCACCGGAAAAATCTTCTGCGCCAGGGTCGCCTTGCGGATGCCCGCCATCAGCTCCTGCTCGGTAACCGGCTTGCCTTCGACGAATTTTTCAAACAACACATCGTCGCTCTCAGCCACAGCTTCGATCAGCTTCTCGCGATACTCTTTGGCCTGCTCGAGCAGATCCTCGGGGATGTCGACATCGTCGAACTTTGCGCCCAGCGTTTCATCCAGCCAGATACGTGCCCGCATCTTCACCAGATCGACAATGCCCTTGAAGTGATCCTCCGCGCCCACCGGCAACTGAATCGCTACCGGACGCGCATTCAGGCGCTCGACAATAGTTTCAATCGAACGGAAGAAGTCCGCGCCCACGCGGTCCATCTTGTTGATGAAACAGATGCGCGGAACGCCGTACTTGTCAGCCTGACGCCATACCGTTTCCGATTGCGGCTGCACGCCCGCAACCGCATCGAACACCGCGCACGCGCCATCGAGCACGCGCAGGCTGCGTTCGACTTCCGCCGTGAAATCCACGTGGCCCGGCGTGTCGATGATGTTGATAGTGATATCGCGCCATTCACAGGTAGTCGCAGCAGAGGTGATGGTGATGCCACGCTCCTGCTCCTGCGCCATCCAGTCCATGGTCGCGGTGCCTTCGTGCACTTCACCGATTTTGTGCGTACGGCCGGTGTAGTACAGAATGCGTTCGGTCGTAGTGGTCTTACCGGCATCGATGTGCGCCATGATGCCGATATTGCGCATTTTGTCTAACGGTACGGTGCGAGGCATAAAGTTACTTCTCTAGATTCAGGAACAACACTTACCAGCGATAGTGCGCGAAAGCCTTATTGGCTTCAGCCATGCGGTGCACATCGTCTTTCTTCTTCACAGCGCCGCCGCGCATGTTGGCGGCATCGTTCAGTTCATTAGCCAGCTTTTCAGCCATGCTCTTATCCGGCCGCGTGCGCGCATTGCCGATGATCCAGCGCAGCGCCAGGCTCGTCCGGCGATTGTTCGGAACCTCAACCGGCACCTGGTAGTTCGCGCCACCCACCCGGCGCGTCTTCACTTCGAGCAGCGGCTTCACGTTCTCCACTGCCTTCTTGAAGGCCTTGAGCGGATCGTCACCCGAGCGCTCGCGCAGCGTGTCCATCGCCTGGTAGAAAATCTTCTGAGCGGTGGTCTTCTTGCCATCCCACATCATGGAGTTCACAAACTTCTCCACTAGGGTCGAGTTGTACAGCGGATCGGGAACAACGTCTCTCGGTTCCGGTCGTCTACGGCGTGGCATTCAGCTTTCTCCTTACTTCTTCTTGGCCGGAGCGGCAGCCGCGCCCGCCTTGGGTCGCTTGGCTCCGTACTTCGAACGCCCTTGTTTACGATTGGCAACGCCCGCGGTGTCGAGCGTTCCGCGCACCACGTGATAACGCACGCCGGGCAAATCCTTCACACGCCCGCCGCGAATCAGCACAATCGAGTGCTCCTGCAGATTGTGTCCCACACCCGGTATATAGGTTGTGACCTCAATCCCGTTCGTCAGCCGCACACGCGCCACTTTTCGCAAAGCCGAATTCGGCTTCTTCGGAGTGGTGGTGTACACACGGGTGCAGACGCCGCGCCGTTGCGGACAGGCCTGCAAAGCGGGGCTTGCGGTCTTATAGCGCGTGCGGGTCCGGCCTTTACGCACAAGTTGATTGAATGTGGGCATGCTGTTCAAGCGCGCGCAAGCACGCAGGCTCACGCGTTCAAAACTTTCCTCTCACCTACAGAAACTGGAGACTCGACTCACGCAGGCACGGAAAAACATCCGGCTGCAGGTAATTTACTTAACAAGGAGGCCGATATAGCGTATTCACCGACCCCAAAACGCGAGGGTAACTACTTCGGGTAACGGCCCATGCCAAGATCCAATGTGACTCCCAAATCAAACATTCCAGGGAGCTTATTGGTCCAGCAGCGGGGCCCGACTTCCGGCCGGATGCTCATTTCGAGCACGGTAGCGCAAAAGCCGAAGAATCAACTCGCCAAACCTTATCAGTGTAAACGGATTTGAACCGGGCTGTCAACTGCAGCTAAAGCGTTGGCCTACTTATGTTTGTACAACATCCGGAAGCGGATCCTGTTGCGCGTCAACCCTAAGGATGAGCCGGAGCGCTTTGCACAGCGTACCAATAAGGGCTGGCAGCGACGCTCCAACCCCACTTTGCCTAGGAATTTCCCGCACAACCTACCCGCCGCCCCTCCGCTCATGCACCGCAGCCTCCAGCAAATGCTCCACCCCAGGCCGTTCCTCAGCGCTAAGGGTCAGCTTGCTCTCCACCCGGCGGAAAATCTGGTTCGCCATCCGCCAGCGAATCCCTGGATCCAGTTCATAGCGCCGCTGCAAGAACGATTCGATCAGAATCACATCTTCCTCGCTCAGACGCTCGGCACCCAAGGGTATAGAACGCACGCGGGCAGGTGTTTGATCGTACCAGTCCGGTTGCATGTGCTGAGCTCCCGAGCCTTCCCGCACCACCAACGAGCCTGCCACCAGGTCGCCAATTCGCTTGTTCTGCTTGTTCAACAGCGACACCGCTATCCCCACCGCGTAGAATCCGGGCAACTGATCGACAATCCGCAGCAGATTGCGCGCAATCGTCTCCAGCGCGCTGAGGCGTCTCCCCGTATCCTTAATAACCCGGATCCCGACCTTCCGCTTGCCTGGCGTTTGCCCGTTCCAGAAGATCTCAAACAGCGTGAAATAGCCGTAGTACAGCAGAAAGATAACGATGACCGTCGCCGTTATGCCCCAAATGCCCATCGCCGGTCCCTTGGCAAACAAAGTAAATGAGATGAAGGCGACCAGTCCGACGGCGGTCTGAATCAGGCTATCGATCAAAAGCGCCAGCGCCCGGCTACCCACGCCCGCCACAGTAAACTCGATATTTGTCTGTTCCGGCGTTTCGATGCTGTGGCTTTCGGAAAATGAGCCACGCTCGAGCGACACGCCGCTGGGATCGGAAAGCATGATTTCAAACCGCTGGTTGAGCAAGCGCAAAGCGCATTGGAAACGCCTGGAGCAGCTTCTCGATTCCGCCGATCGCGGTCTGCGCCATCTGACCGGACAGGAACTCCAGGAACTCGGTCTCCTTTATCGGCAAACAGCTTCCGATCTTGCAACCGTAGCGGAAGATCGCACCAGCGCCGGGTTCGCCACTTATCTGAATCGTCTGCTGGGCCGTTGCCATAACTTCTTATATGCTGGCCAGCCTGCCCAGGGCAAGCGGCTCATCCGTTTCTACGTCGTGGAATATCCGTGCATCTTCAGGGCCAGTCTGCCCCTGTTCTTGTTGGCAGCGGCGCTTTTCATCGTCGGCGCCATCGTCGGCTGGGCAGCTACCGCCCACGATCCCGGCTTCGCGCATCGCTTCCTGGGACCGCAAATGATGGACACCATTGAGCAGCGCAAAATGTGGACTGAACCGGTCTTGGCCGTGAAACCACTCGCCTCATCCTTCATCACGACAAATAACCTCAGCGTTGCGTTCAGTGCGTTTGCGCTCGGCATCACCGGAGTCGGAACCATTTGGCTCATGTTCTTTAACGGTCTGATGATTGGAGTCATCGGCACGGCCACCGCGCAAGCCGGAATGGCTTTGTCACTGTGGAGCTTTGTCGCTGCACATGGGGTGCTCGAAATCCCAGCTATTCTAATCGCCGGCGCGGCCGGTCTGGAACTGGCGCGCGGCGTCTTCTTTCCAGGCATGCTCACCCGGCGCGACGCCCTTACAGCCGCAGGAGCACGCGCTATCCGTCTGCTGGTCGGCGCCATTCCGCTGCTGCTGATCGCCGGCGTCATCGAAGGCTTCTTCTCACCCACGCATGTGTCGCCGATGCTGAAGTTTACGCTGGCCGCGTTCCTGCTGAGCGCGCTCACGCTCTATCTCTCTTCGCGCGTGACTCTAAAGTAGGTTGCGATCTTTGATCGAGAGGTATTCGTTCACCAGCGCGGTTGTCAGCCTGCCCGGCGTTACCTCCAGTGCCAGCACGCCTTGCTGCCGCAAGCTGCGAATGAGGATCTCCCGCCGCTGCAACAACGCGAGTGCCGCAGCGCCGCGATACATGTCGCTCTCTGTCTCGGGTATTTGACGCGCTGCCGCTGCCAGGTCCGGCTGACTCACCACAGCGAACAACACGAGATGTTTCTTCGCGCTTTGCGCGGCATATTCGACCACATCCGGAGTGGTTGGCGTTTCTGCGAAATCCGTTATCCAGATGATCAGCGCGCGCCGCGTTTGCTTCTGCATCAGAGCGCGCACCGCCAGGCCATGATTCGCTTCTAGCGGCTCCGCGCGCACGTGCGCCAGCGCGTCAACCCATTGCCGCATGTGCGTAGCGCCGCGTCCGGCCCCGATCATCTGCTGAATGGCGCGGCCATACGCAATCGCCCCAACGCGATCTCCCTGTTGTCCGGCGACCTGGGCGATTGATAATGCGGCATCGACCGAATAATCCAGCTTGGATAACGGAAACGCCCGATCCGGTTGCGCAATCTCGGCGCGCATGAGGCGGCCCGCATCCATTACGACCCACACCGTTTGGCTGCGCTCCGCCGTGAATGTTCGCGTGACCAGATTGTGCCGCCGCGCGGTAGCCGGCCAACAGATTTCGCGCACATCATCGCCTTCCCGGTATTCGCGCAACGATTCAAATTCGCGTCCCAGGCCGGGATCGCGCTGACGGCGCTTCTGAATATCCATTTGCCGGCTTCTAATAAGGTAGAGTCCTTGCTGCTGCGCTTCCGTGAGATCCGGCAGCACGCAAACGGCTTGTTGGATCCGCGCCACCGCCCAGCGCTCGGCAAAAGCAAAGCCGCTTCGATAGCGAAGAAAGACTGCTCCTAGTTTTGCGTCGCCTCGCTTGCGTGGCGCAATCGCGTACTCATGGCGGCCCGGACCGCCTCGCCATACGTCCAGATCGAACTGCGGAATCTTGGCGTAGAGAGTAGGCGACAGTTCGTCTATCGCAAATATGCGCAGCGGCACGCGCCCGATCTGCTCAATCTCAATTGCAACACCAGTCGAACGCGCCAGAATCAAGGGTCCCGTAAATGAACGCCGCACCTTCAAACCCGCTGCCGCAGGCAAGCGCGTCAAGTCCCAAATCCATGCCGCGAAGACCAGCCCGTTCCAGAGAATCAGCAACGGTAGAAAGCGCAGTGACCACCACAGCGGCACCACCCAGATGAACCCGATTACCAGCGCGAGGAAGAAGTTGGGCGCGAACCCAAACGGCAATCGCCCTTTGTTCTGCGCCACCGCTTCGGCAGGCTCCGGCGTAAGCGCTTGCGTCATGCCCGAGTCTTGGGAATTTCGATGCTGGCGATCACTTGCTGCACCACGTTGTCCGGCAGCAATCCCTCTATCTCGGCCTCCGGCTTCAGCACAATGCGGTGACGCAATACAGGAAGAGACGCAGCTTTCACATCGTCCGGCAGAAGGTAATCGCGCCCATCCATCGCGGCCATCGCTCGCGCCACATAGAGCAAGCCAACCGCCGCGCGCGGGCTCGCACCCAGCGCCACCGCCGGCCAATCGCTCGTACGCCGGATGATCGACACCATGTAGGGAAACAAACTTGGCTCGATGCGCACTTGGCCGAATCTCGGCGCGCGCGGCTGCCAGTAAGTCCGCATCCGCAGCCACAAGGGGAACATCTTCCCATCGCCGCGCATCGAAGCCGGTTTCATAGCGCGCCAGAATGCCCTGCTCTTCTTCCTGAGTCGGGTATTCCATGCGGATCTTGAACAGGAATCGATCCAGCTGCGCCTCCGGCAGTGGATATGTACCCTCAAATTCAATCGGGTTCTGCGTCGCTAAAACCGTGAAGAATTGCGGCAGCGCATAGCGCGTTCCATCTATCGTGACTTGCCGCTCTTCCATTGCTTCGAGCAGCGCCGATTGCGTTCGAGGCGGGGTCCGATTGATCTCGTCAACCAGCAAGACATCGGTGAACACCGGCCCTTGATGCAATTGAAATGTGCTGTCAGCCAGACGAAACACGTTCGTTCCTGTGATATCGGCCGGCATCAGGTCGGGCGTGCATTGCACTCTATGAAACTGCAGTCCGCAAACTCGCGCAAGCGACTTGGCGGCGAGTGTCTTTCCCAATCCCGGCACTCCTTCGATGAGCGCGTGCCCTCCACACGCCAGCACCAGCAACAGCTGCTCGACAACATCGTGTTGCCCGACAATGACCTTCGACAGTTCCGTGCGGACGTGCGCCGCCAGCGCTGAGAAATGTTCCATCATTTAGCCAGACTTGCGTTGAAGCGTTGCAGTACCTGAACCAACTTCAGCGCCTCCGAAGCGGAAAACGATCTTGCGGCCAGAGCGTCGCGCAACTGCTGCTCATTCCATCCCAGACGGCTTGCCGCCTGACGCGCCAGATCCGTATCTGAAACGTCCGCCGGAAGCGCCAGCTTTCTGCGAAGCTGCAGCCGCAGTTCGCGCGCAGTCACATCAACCGGCACAGACGTTGCCTTCGCTTTCCGATAGAGAGTTCCTAAGCTATCAATAAATTCGAGCGGTGACAGGCGCGACACTTTCGCCGCCTCAATCACCGGGCCACGTCTGCGGCTGAAAGTGAAGAGCGTTGCGCCAACGAGAAGCGTAACCGGAAGTATGGCCCACCGTATGGCGGGTACGCGTCCGATGTAGTCCCACAAAGATCCGTGTTCGCCATGGAAGTACTCGTCCCAGATAACGTATTTGCGCGAACCGACACCAACGCCGTTTAGAAATAGCGGCAAATGGTCACTGAGGTTCGCATTGGTGAGCGGCGCGGCGGTTCGCCATCGAATGATCTCGCCCGCTCCGGAGTTGGTGGCCCATAAGTCGGAGTCGACCCTTGCAGGGATAAACTCCGGGAAGAACTCCAGATAGTGCTCCCCGCAAAACAGCACGCGCCCGCCATCTTCGACAAAGCGCTTCAAAGCAGTTCGCTCGGCGTGCGAAGGCGTTTCAGTCGGTTGCGCAATAACCAATGTCGCCGATTGTGCCAGTTCATCCAAACGGAACGGCGGTTCTTCCCAACGCTGCGCTTTCGTTCCCAGCCTCTGCACCAGAAGGAATGCCGCGCGCGCGCCGCCGGGCGTCGAACGATAGCTGGATGGAATCGGCGAGGATTGGCTCTCGGGAACCGGAGCGCTCAAGATGGCAAAGCAGGTGAGTAGCGCAAGCAGTCCGCCCGCAAGCCACAGGATCTTGCGATCAGCCGCTGTCAATCTACCTTGCATCCCAGTGCCTCGACCGATCGCAGGCAAGTCATGTAATCATCCATGCTCGCCGGCATGCGCCCATACCAGAAGCGTTCCAGCGCGGCGGTCAAGGCGCGCAACTCCACACTCTTGCCGGTCTGCAGGAGTTCGCGCGGTGTCAGGCCGGCGGTCTTCGGTAACGTTCCCCCATTTTGTAGCCAGTCCACGGCTGCCCAATAGACGCATTGAATCGCTTTGTTCAGATCGCCCCGTTCGGAGGCTGTTCGCGCGCCTTTTAGCCATTCGTTCCAGCTCTGGCCCGGCGTCGCATCCGCAGCTGATTGGTGCGAGCGCACCTTTTCCCGCCGGCGAAATAATTGAAAGAGCAAAAACGCGATCACGCCCAGAGCCCCCAGCGCCGCTCCCCAAAAGACGATCTCCGTGGTGGTGGGATGCCGCGCCAGCGCCTTAAACAGGCCTTCGAACTGCGCCCCCAGCCAATGCAACATTTGTTGCTTCAGCCGTTCCCACGCACTGGGCCCATGCACAGTTTCCGAAAACTCCGGTGCAGCGAGTATCTCCTTAAGCTGCTGTCGCGCAAACGACTCCGACACTCTGGAAGTCTTCGGTGAGGCAATCGTTAGAACGATCAGACTTCTGAGCACTATGACAGGATTGACGGAATATTACCGCTGCCGGGCGGCGTCAAACGTTCGCTCGTCGGATCCAGCATAAATTGCAGATCGAAGCCCTCTTTGCGCACGCGCAGATCAAAATAAAACACGGAGGTGGCAATCAGAAAGATGGGGCTTACCAGAATGTTAATAATGCTGTCTCCCACTTGCGTGACAGCCGTCCACAATTGCAGCATCGCGAAGTTGTTCTTGTACGCGATCGTAGCAATCATGAACGGCAGTTGAAATAGCAGCGCCGCGGCCACACTGATCACAAAGTACAGCAAGACGACTACGAAAGCCCGTCCGGCATTCCCTTCCGTCAGTCGCCAGCTTCGGCTTATCGCGTCAGAGGGAGATCGCCGCTCAATCAAGGCCGCCGGCACGCTGACCAGCAGCCGGCAGAAAATGTAAATGCCCGGAATGATCAGCGCAATAATGCCCGCCAGAACCGCCAGACCATTCAGAAGGCCCACCCCGAAGACGGTGCCGACCTCGGCCCAGGCGCGCCGCAGACAATCGGAGATGCTGACCGGACGGCTCAGATAAAGGTCGCTAACCGCAAGAAATGTTGCAGCCTGCGCGAATAACGAGGCAATGAACGCCACCAGCACAACAAAAATCGCGACGAGCGCGGCCGAGAAAGACAACCCGGTACTGAGCCCGTGACCCGGACCCCAGTATATTTTCACGAGTTCGAACGCCAAGGCAAACAGTTGTGGCAGCGCGGTAATGCCGATGAACAACAGAAAATTCCGCCGGTACAACGTGAACGTTCGGTCGAGGATCTCGCCCACACTCAGCGGGCGCAGATCGAGGTTAACCATTCAGTTGCGTATCATAGCGCATAAAAATGGCTGACCGGCTACATCCCGGTCAGCCCACTATGGTTGGAGGAGAAGTACTACGAAAAGTCCAGAACCTAAAAAGCGCCACGACCAAAACGCGCGCGGGATTAAGTTTCTTTAGTATGCCCTTTGGTCCGCTGAGCTGTCAAGGCGAAAGTTGAGGTCGCAGTTTGCTGTGACAGTTGAGAAACCGTCCTAGCAGATGACTTAGCGGCGGCGTATCGGCAGTATCGTCGGCTCATGAGACTGGTCGTTGTTCTTGGACTTTTCGTAAGCTGCAGTGCATTTGGACAGGGTTTTGCGAGGCTGCATCCAGGGCAGCATCTGCGTATTGCGATGGTCGGCCAGGGACCGCTTTGTGAGGCTGCAGTGGAAAGCATCACCGGCGTGGATGTGAGCTTACGACTGACAGGCAACACAATCGAATGCGGAACGCAAGGGAGCATCGTCACCATAGCCAAACAGTCCATCTATCAGATCGCTGTCCAGCACCGGCTCACAAAGCGTCGCGTTGCTCTGAAGATTTTAGCTTCGCTGGGTGCAGTCGCGGCGCTGGCCGCTATTCCGCTCACAAGTTCCGATCCCGAGAGCTGGCTACTATTAGGCAACGTCGTCATACCCGCCTTCGCGGCCGTTGCAGCCTGGAAAGTGGTTCCTAATGGCCGTCAGTATGCACTGCTCATCCTGTGTCCAGACCGTTTTCACTGCTTCTCATCGCCACATCCAGTTCAGAAAGAAAGTCCGGCGATACCAGACGGAACGTCAGCGGCAACGATTCAGCAGAATCCTTGAGTTGCGCGGCTGCCAATATGTCGGCGGCAACAATGTCACACGCGCCCAGGCCCTCTCGCCAACCCGATTCGACGGGATCGCGCAGAATAACCGAATCGGCTGAAAATCCAAGAGCGGATAACAACGTCGAAGCCCATTGCCGGATGGAAGCCGAACGCGACACGATTGCGATCAGCGCGGATCCGGCAGGACGCTGGTAACCGTAGAGAAGATCTTGCATTGCATTTAGCCGGATAATGCGGTGGTCAAGCGAACCGGCGTGGCGCGATGACGATTCCGTAAGCAGCGAACAGGTGTCCGCAACAGCACAAACTGGGCGCTTAACTGCTCGTGAATCGGGATTTCCGTATCGCGAGACAGCCAAAGACGGATCATGTCGGCAGCATCGCTATTGTATGCGCGCGCTTACAGTGCGCTACTGCAGTCTTTCCAGATGCGTGGCCAAGGAGTTTGAATCCACCGGATCGTTGTAGCGAACACCGTTGATGAACAGGCCCGGCGTTCCATACACGCCGTTCGCGACACCCCGGCGAAAGTCCACCCGGACGCGCTCTTCATAGACATGCTTCTTGAGATCTGCCGAGAAGCGCTTCGCGTCCAGCGTCAGCTCGTCGGCATATTTGCGCAGATCCTTTGTTGCTAGCGCATTCTGATGCGCGAATAGCAGGTCGTGCATCTCCCAAAACTTACCTTGCGCTCCTGCCGCTTCCGCCGCCTCGGCCGCCTGGAGCGCGTGCGGATGAATGCCCGACAACGGATATTGGCGAAAAACAAGCCGCAGGTCATGGGGCCAGCGGTCGCGCAACTCGCAAATAGTAGTGAACAGGCGTCCACAGCCGGGACACTCGTAATCGCCGTATTCGACCAGCGTGAAACGCGCGTCCGCTTCACCTTGCACGTGGTCGTCCGGCTGGATAGGAAGCAGCAGTTTGGAAAGATCAGTCACGTTTCGAAGCCTTTTGGATTTCTGAGTTCATTTCCGCGCCGATCAAGATGACTGCGTTCGTGAAGTAGAGCCACAGCAGCAACATAACCACGGTATTCAGGCGCCCATAGGCGCGGTGGTAATCCGTGATGTGACCGAAGTAAAAGCGCAAGCCGAGCGTTGAAGCGACCCACAACAATAATGCACAAAATGATCCCGGCGTGCTCCACTTCCATTTCGCATCAGGAAGATTGGGACCGAAGCGGAATACAAGGGCAAACGAGAACATCAGAAGCCCGAGCACGGCCAGCCATTCCAGCAAACGCAAGCCCGGCGGGCTAGGACGATGCAAAACGAGAACTTCCGCTTGCATCGCTGCAAAGAGCAGCACAAGCGCAAGAGTTGCCGCGATTGCGAGGGCTATGGTGAGACCGACAAGGATCAATCCCTGCCGCCACCAATTGCGAGTTTCCTCAACTTCGTAAGCGACGTTCAACCCGAACACCAGCGCCCACATTCCGTTGCTCGCAGCCCATAAGGCTCCTGCGAAGGTGAGCACCAGTTCCAGCCCGGCGGGCGTCTGCCGTCGCAAATCAACTGTCATTTGGTGAAGGAAAGCGGACGCTTGCAACGGCAGTATCTGTTGAACTACGCGGCCAGCGGTGCTCCTGAGTCCTGGGCCGAAGGCCGGAATGCCGCTAATCAAGGTGAGAAAGATGAGCAGGCACGGAAAGAGGGCGATGAAGTGATAAAACGCCATGCGTCCGGCTTGCCCGTAGACCGCGTCGGCCCACAACTCGGACCAGGTGCGGCGCAACAACTCGCGCAGCGAAAGCCCTTCGAATGTCCACATCTGGGCCATAGCTTCATTGTGCGGGAGCGTAAGAGCGATCCCACTTCAATACGTTGTCGGGACCGCCGCCGGTGGATTAATCGAGAGCGGTGCCAGCAACACCGAAATGATCATCACCTTATTCACCTTGCCGTTCATATTCAGATCCTCCGGCAGCAGGCGCAGCTCAATTTTGTGCGTGCCTCCTGTTAATTCGACTTCCTGCGAATTGCTAAAGCCCCAGTTTGTCCATTTGTCAACGCCGCGCTGAGGCATAACGATTGGCCCAATTTGCTTACCGTCGATAAAAAGCGTTCGCACGGCACACATATTGCTGGTGTTGATAGGGCCGCTTCCATTCGCGAACCGGACCGAGATACTGTACTTCCCGCTCTTCGATATCCCGTCCAGAGAAAGTCCCGTCACGCCCGTCTGTTCCAGAGTCACGAAAGATTCGGAATGGACGGCTTTCGGATTGGCCACGGAAACCGCCACCGCATCTTCGGAAGTGAGGACTGGCGCGCTCAGGAAGGACGTGCTGCGCGGTGTGTCACCCAGCGCTGCAATTTGATACTGCGTCAGCCCAGTGCCCGTTGCGGGCGTGAAAGAGTTCTTGGAAATCTCGGTGAGAAATGCTCCATTTCGATACACCTGGTAACCCCTGGCGCCCTCAATGGCGGCCCAGGTGAGCGTGTGCCCATCGAGCTTAGGCGTTGGCGTATCCAATGCGGTAAGCGTCTCCACAAAGTTGAGCGGCCGGGAATGCGGACGACGCTCTTCCAGTTCCATCACAATCGTGTGCGGTCCGCTCAGTGTCGGCGCAATGGTTGTTTTCGCCGGCTTACCATCCAGCGTGATGCGCCGCACCCGGTTGCCGTGCCCCTTCACTGTCAACGACAACACGGCCTGACGGTAATGGAAATTTGTCAAACTGCGCGTGCCCGCAAGCGCTTCCGGAATGACCGGATGCAGATGCAAGCCATCGGTCGCAAACTCCATTCCGAATAAGACCCGATACACCATCGCCAGGCTGCCGGCTACGCTCCAAAGCTGACGGTCCGAATTGACAGCCGTACCAATCGGACTGCCGGTGTCGGCGACAAAGTTCTCCTTATTAGTAAGGAAAAGAGCAGTGGACCGGCACATCGATGCCAGGCCGTAGAGCAGCGCCGACTCATTCCCTCTCTTCGCGGCAGCTAGATTCCAGTACGCCTGCACAAAGGGCCAGACCGAACGATTGTGGTATGGCTCAATCTTCGGCGTCTCCGGATAAACGGTGGGAACGCCAAACGGCATCAGCGGCTGCGACCACAAAATCGCGTCCTGGCTTGCGGCTGCCGGTATGTCGAAAAGAACGCATAGCGCCTCACCCAGTGCATCCGAACGCGGCGAGAGCGTCTGCCACACGCGCCCATACAGATACTGGCCATACAGCCCTTTGTCTTTCATCCACATGCGTTCGTTCATGGCCGTGCGGATGCGCTCGGCCTTCGCGCCCCAATCCCGCGCCGGCCTTCCCAGTTCCTCATCCATCGCGGCCAGCACTCGGTACGTGCGATAGTAAAGCGCGTTCGTTCCTAAATTTTCAGACTCATAAATGTCAACCGGCTCCATCCACAGCGGGTATGTCTGTTCGCGCCAATCCATGAAGGACGATTCGCCGTGCGCCAGTCCGCTTACTGGATCGATGACAACTGCTTCGTCATCGTGAATTGTGTTCTCAATAATCTTTGAGCTCTTCTCCAGCCATTGTTTGTCCCCCGTAACCAGATAGATCTCCCAAGCGGCGACGGTCCAGCACACGCGATCGGTCGAGACCGGCCAGGAGCCACCTGTGCCCGTGTCCTGAATGATCCGGTCGCGATTCACTTTGCGGAGCAGCGTCGCTTCCGCCCGTTTAGGATCGAGCATTGCCAATGAGAGTACGATGCTGTAGCTGACATCGCGCGTCCAGACGCCGGGCCACAGTGCGCCCGCATCGAACTCATTCACTTTGGAAATATCGCGTTTGAATTCGCCAAGCGAGAGATTGTAAATCGCATCCAAGAGGGGCGCGCCCGAATGGAACTGCGGATACTCGGCAACGTTGTCCTGCAGCGTCCATTGCCGCTTGCTTTCGCTGCGCTCCGCACTCACCGGATAGTTCGAAACCATCTGCGTCGATGAAAGTGCCTCTGCCGTGTAAGAGCCCTCGACAACGCGATCCGAAAAGACGCTATAGTGTGCGGATCGGTAAATCAGCTTGCTGGGCTGCGCTGCTGAAGCCGCATTCCCCAGAACAAGTGAACAACAGATTGCAAGGCTCACCGCCTGTTTCGTTATCCCGTCACCTTTTCGCATCTGGAAAAATTTTATAATTGACGCTTCCATGAAAGATATCCGTTACGCTCTGCGCATGCTTCGCCGCAGTCCGGGTTTCTCGATTCTCGCCGTCCTCTGCCTCACTCTCGGCATCGGCGCCACCACGGCGGTGTTCAGTTGGATCGAAGGAATTCTTCTGCGTCCTTTCCCGCTCGTAGCAGCCCAGAACCGGCTGGTAGCAATCACTGGCCAGGATCGCAACGGCAGGACTGACATATCGTGGCCGGACTTTATCGATCTGCGAAAGAACTCCGCCTTAGCTCAGACATTCATTGCCGAACACATCTTCGGAACCACCCTCAGTATCGGCGCCCGCGCGGAGCACGCGATCGGCAGCGTCGTTTCCGCCAACTATTTTCAGGCTCTCGGCATTCGTCCTCTCCTGGGCCGGGCGTTCGACCCTTCCGATGAGATCAGCCGCAACGCTCATCCGGTTACGGTGATCAGCTATCAAGCCTGGCAGGACCGCTACGGCGCGGACGCCAACATCATCGGCAAAACGCAACTGCTCAATGGCGTGCAACACACCATCATTGGGGTGGCGCCCGCGGGCTTCTATGGCACATTTGTCGGCTACTCGTTTCAGTTCTGGGTGCCCGCGTCTATGCAGGAAATCTTTGAGCCGGGAGGTTACAAGCTCGATGACCGCGGCGCGCGCTGGATAGAAGGTTTCGCGCTGCTGAAGCCCGGCGCAACCATCGGGCAGGCGCAGGCCGAGATATCCGCCATAGCCAAACGGCTGGAAACCGATTACCCGGCCACGAACCGTGGACGCGGCATCAAGCTGTATCCACTCTGGCAAACGCCGTTTAATGGTGCCGGTACGCTCCTTCCCACGCTTCGAATCTCCCTCGTGGTGGCCTGGTGTGTGCTGTTCATTGCGTGTGCCAACGTCGGCAATCTGCTGCTCTTCCGGTCATTTGGTCGGCGTCATGAGATGACGGTCCGGCTCTCCCTCGGCGCTGGGCGCGCTCGCTTGTTGAAGCAATTGCTCACCGAGGGCCTGATCCTGGCTGCCATGGCAACCTGCGGCGGTTTTGCGGTCGCCTATTGGTGCCGCGACCTGATTATGCTTCTGTTCCCGCCGCGTCCGGGCGTCATCGTCATTCTCCCCGCTCAAATCGATTGGCGCGTCCTCGCGCTCAGCGCCGGCGTGTGTCTCATCTCCACCCTGTTGTTTGCGCTGATTCCCGCAATGCAAGTCAGCAAAATCGATCTCGCGGTCGCAATGAAGGCCGATTCAGGCGGCGCGCTAGGCGGCCGCGGAAAAGCCTGGGTCCGTTCCAGTCTTGTCCTGGTGCAGGTCTCACTTAGTTTCGTTTTGTTGATCGCCGCGGGTTTACTACTCAAGAGTGTCCGCGCCATGCGCGACGCCGATCCGGGATTTTCCGCTGACCACGTGCTCACGACCTCTGTGGACATGATCGCGGCAGGTTATGACACCCCGCGCATCAAGAGCTTCGAAGACCGATTGCTCGATCGCCTGCAGGCCCTCGCTGGTGTCGATTCTGCCTCCTTTGCGCGCGTCACTCCCGTTACCAACAAACCCTATTCTTCGTCTCCGGTTGCCGTCGAAGGACATGCAACGCCACTCGGAGAGCAGCCGGTAGTCGAGTACGACGAAGTGGGTCCCGCATTCCTCGCCACCATGGGCATTCCGCTGCTCTCCGGCAGAGAGTTCACGCGCGCCGACAACGAAACCGCGCGCCCGATTGCGGTCGTGAATGAGACTATGGCGCGCCAATTCTGGCCTGGCGAAAATCCGCTGGGCCAGCGCTTGCAGATGAAAGGCAAGTGGCTTCAGGTGGTGGGCATCGCGAAAGATTCCAAATATTCCGCCGTCTTAGAAACGCCCCAGCCGTTCTTCTACGTACCAATGTCCCAAAGCAGCATGGGACAGGGTCTGGAAATCCGGACTTCTCTGCCGCCCAGCGTCATGGCGCGCGCGTTAACTCGCGAGCTGAAAGCCTTGGACGCCAACCTCGCGCCCACCGAAGTGATCAGCATGCGCGAACAAGTCTACCGAATGAGCTGGAGCAAGCGCGCGGCGGTCATTTTGCTCATGATCTTTGGAGGTATCGCGCTGTTGCTTGCGGCCATAGGGATGTACGGGGTCATCTCGTACAACGTCTCGCAGAGCACCAGGGAGTTAGGGTTGCGGATGGCTCTCGGCGCCGACGCATCCCATCTGTTGCGTCGGGTCATCTCCTACGGGTTCGCGCTAACCGCAAGCGGCATCGTCCTGGGCGCGGCAGTGGCGCTGGCCTTGACTCGCCTGCTCGGCTATTTGCTCTACAAAGTAAGCCCACGCGATCCATTAACATTCGCATCGGCAATCGCAGTGATGGCAATCGTCTCCCTCCTAGCGTGTTCGCTACCCGCCTGGCGCGCCATGCGCACAGACCCAGTACAGGCTCTACGCAACTGATAAGCGAGATCGCTCGCAAATGTGGACGCGCAAATGTGGACGGAGGCAGAATAATCCGAGCCCATATTTGACGCGATGTGCGTCAGGCACGGACTCAGCCCATCAGTACTACTTTCCGCAGAACCTTGACTGTCAATTCCGCTAATTTCCGATTTACCTTATGAGCCCCGAATTTTTCGCCACCCCTCCAAATGCCAAAGCTAATTCCTACCCTTCCAACACGTTGGGTTACTAAGCTGCCTCACGCTCGCTTCGGTCTGTGCCGCGCAAGCGCTCACTCCGTCGCCCAACAATAACAATCAATTTGCCGCCGCGAACATCGGAAGCGCCCAACGGCAGGTGTTCACCTATAGCGTCAACGCGCCCATTGCCGCTGTTCAGGTTCTGACGCAAGGCGTTCCCAATCTCGACTTCACCGCCGCCGCCAACGCTTGTTTGAACGCGACGTCGGGCTCTTGCTCCGTCACGGTGAATTTCAGCCCCCAAGCTCCCGGCATGCGCCTGGGCGCAATCGTCTTTCTAGACCAAAGCAACAACGTTCTCAACACCACTTACCTGAGCGGCGTCGGCTTGGGTCCGGCCGTCGCGAATAACTCCGCCGCGCCCGTGAATTTATTTCCCGGCGGGCTCCAGAACCTCGCCGCCTTCACCACCGACGCCGCCAGCAACCTATATGTAGCCGACCTCGGCACCGGCCCGGCGTCTCAGATCCTTAAATACTCTCCGGCAACCAACCTGACCACCACCATCCTGAGCTTCGGCGAGAACGTCAACTGCTTCAGCATGTCGCTCGCTGTCGACGGAGCGGGGAACCTGTTTGCCAGTTGTGTCGACCTCACCTTCTATGGCGGCGTGCTGTATGAATTCTCGCCCAACAATCCGACGCCCAATACTGTGCAGTCCGGCCTGGGCATTATTTCCCTCGCTGTCGACGCGAACTCGAACATCTACGCCGGCAACACCTACGGTTCCGTCAACAAGTACGCGCCCGGCGCAGCCAACCAGATCGGCAGTTTTAGTAGCGGGCCGTTCCCCGCCGCGCTCGCCGTCGACGGCGCCGGAGATGTATTCGTTGCCGATGGCTACTACGGGACCGTCACCGAGTTCCCCATCTCAGGCGGGTCCGCAACGCTTGTCAGCAATCTCGACTCGCCCGCCGCTTTAGCAGTGGATGCGGCTGGCGATCTGTTCATCGGTTTAGCGGACACAAGTTCCGGCTTTGGCGAAGTTCTCGAAGCGCCCTACGGATCGCAAAAGCAAATCGTAATCAGTCAAGGCTACGCCGAAGCCGTCGCTCTCGATTCCGCTGGCAACTTATTCGTCTATAACCCCGGCGGCGAAGCGGTCACCGAATATCCACGCGGCCAAAGCCCCTGGGTCGGGTTCCCAATTGTCTTCATCGGCACCATGGAAAGCGACCCTTCAGAATCCATCCAGTTGCAGAACACCGGCAACGAACCGCTGTATGCGACCGGCGTTGGCACGGTGCCCAACTTCTCCGGTTCACTCTCAGGCTGCGCCTCTGTCGCGCCTGGTGGAACCTGCACCGCCACGTTCAGCTTCCTGCCCGCTACCATCGGCTCCGTCTCCGCTTCCATGCCGCTCTTCAGCAACGTTCCTCCCGCCAGCGACGGCTTTCAGAATTTCTCTTTGGCGGGCGCGTTCATTGTGCCACCCGGAGGCGCCGCGCCCCCGAACGGCAATTCGTGCTATGGCTCCTACACCGGAGAGTTCAAGGGCAACGTCAATGTCTCCACCGGCCAGGTGTGCCAGTTCAACGGCGGAATTGTCGATGGCAATATCACCGTCACCGGCGGCATGCTCTTTTTGACCAATGCGGTGGTTAAGGGCAACGTGCAGATTGGCGGCTCAGCGTCAGGCGACGGCTCCAGTGACGAATCCATCTGCGGAACCACCATTCAAGGAAATCTGCAGGTGCAGAATCACCAGAACAATCTCGCCATCGGCGGTACCGCGGCCACAGGCTGTGCGTCCAACGTGATCAAAGGCAATGTGCAGGTGCAAAACAACACCGCTGCCTTCAGCATCATCGGTAACCTGATCGGCGGCAATCTTCAGGTTCAGAACAACACCGTCTCCGGCGTCGTGTCATTGAACAACATTTCCGGCAATCTGCAGTGCAGCCAGGACACGAACCTGAGCGGCAACGGCAACACGGCCAAGCAGAAGCAAGGCCAATGCGCTAGTTACTAGCGCTCTCGCGGCGATTGCCCGCAGCCGGACGCGGCCCCCTACCATTTGTTAAAGTAGCCGTCAATCGATGCCGAAGTTCCTTTGCCTTTTCGCGCTGGCAATGCTCTCGACCGCGGCGGAATCGGCCGACCCAATCGCCGTCTACAAGTCCGGCGATTACGTCCGCGCCCTGCCCTTGCTGCAGCAAGCGGTCGCTCAAAATCCGAAAGATCCGGCACTACAGGCGGCTCTGCTTTCAGTGCTGGTCTATCAGGGGAAAGTGGACGACGCGGCCGATGCCGCGGCCGACGATGCACAGAATTTTCCGCAATCCCCCGAGGTCATCGCCGCGCGTGGTGAGTTCGCTTTCTACATGGGCGATATGCCCGCAGCCGGAGACCTGTTCCGAAAAGCTCTCAGTATAAAGGATGAGACCCCGCGCGCCTTCTACGGGCTCTACCGGCTGCAACGCGCCGCGTCCATGTATCGCAGCGCCCGCCTGCTGTGTCTCAAGGCGCACCAGCTAGATCCCGATGATGCCCTCATCGCGCTGGCGTTCAGCCGCTACTTAGTCGGTGACAAGCGGCGCGAATTTCTGCCCGCCTTTATCCAAAGTCACCCCTGGTTCTACGGCCACCTGGAACAGACGGAGGCCACCACTTCCGATCTGCGCGATGAATTGGATCAACGAAAGCCGTTTGAGCAGGATGGGCCGCGGCAGGAGATAACCGTCCCGCTCGTCACTCTGCATGACGGGCAACGCATCGCCGGACTCGGCATTCAGCTTTCGATTGAAGGCGGGAAGAAACTCACCCTCTTGCTCGACACTGGCGCCAGCGGAATGTTGTTATCGCAGCCCGCCATCGACAAAGCCGGCCTGAATCATGTGGGTTCGACACAGGTGGGAGGGATCGGCAGCCAAGGTCTGCGAAATGCCTTCCTGGCTGTTGCCGATACCTGTTCCGTCTCGACTATCCAGTTCAAGACTTGCGTGTTTCAGGCTACCGAAGGCAAGAAGCACGGCATGGACAATGACGGCCTGATGGGGCCCGACGTCTTTTCGGATTACATCATTACCATCGATTTCCAGCGGCGCACCATGCATCTGGTTCCCTTGCCCGAGCGCAACCCCAACCCCCAAGCCTACGATCGTGCTCCCTTGCCCATGGAACAGGGCTTCACGCCCGTGTATCGCCAGGGCAATCATCTTTTTATCTCGACCCAAGTCAATCGCAAATCGACCGGCCTGTTCCTGCTCGATACGGGAGCGCAGATCGTCTTGATCGACAACACCTTCGCACAACTCACCACCAAGATTCACGGCAACGAGTACGTGCGCATCCATGGCGTGTCCGGAAGTGTCAAGGATGTCTTTGAAGCCGACAAAGCAGAGTTACTGTTCGCCCGTTTTCGGCTGCCGAGCAGTGTGCCGTTGACCGCTATCGACCTCAACAATGGACCCGGCCATCAGGAGTTGCGCATGGACGGCATTCTAGGCTTCCCCGTATTAGTATTGTTCCGGCTGTCGCTCGACTATCGGAACGGCCTCGTCAACTTCGACTACATCCTCGATCGCAAGTAAGCCCGTATCATGGAATTCTATGGCCACGACTTCAATTCCTGAGCCGGAGGTGTTGTCACCTTTCGACGAGATCGTCAGTCTCGAGCGCGCGTACCTGGTGCAGAACTACGCGCGTTATCCGTTAGCGCTGCATCGCGGCAAAGGCTGCTACGTTTACGACCTCGAAGGCAATCGCTATCTCGATCTCATCACCGGCATTGGCGTCAACTCGCTGGGCTATTCGCACCCACGCATCACAAAAGTGATCCGCCAGCAGGCTGGGCTCCTGCTCCACACATCCAACCTTTATTATCACGAGTATCAAGGGCGGCTCGCCGAGCGTCTCGCCAAAGTCAGCGGCCTGAATCGCAGCTTCTTCTGCAACTCCGGAACGGAAGCCATGGAAGGTGCGCTGAAGATGATTCGCGCACATGGCAATTCCATCAGCCGCGAAAAAATCAACATCATTTCGCTCGACAACTCGTTCCACGGCCGAACGTTGGGCGCCATCTCCATCACCGGCCAGCCTAAGTACCGTCACGATTTTGAGCCGCTTCTACCCGGTGCCCACTTTGTGCCGCGCAACGATGTTGCTGCGCTCGAAGGGGCTGTGAACGATAACACTGCCGGCATTGTCCTCGAAGTGATTCAGGGTGAAGGCGGCATTTACCCGGTTGACGAACGGTTCGCCCGCAAAGCGCGCGAACTCGCTGACCGCTTCAATGCCCTGCTCGTGTTTGACGAGATTCAATGCGGCGTCGGGCGCCCCGGGACACACTTCGCCTATCAACTGTTCGATCCTGTGATATTGCCCGATATAGTGATCGCGGCGAAACCAATGGCCTGCGGCATTCCTCTCGGCGTCATCATTGGGAATGAAAAGGCCGCCGCCACCATCAAGCCAGGCATGCACGGCTCGACTTATGGCGGAGGTCCGCTGGCCTGCCGCGTGGCGCTCGAATTTTTCGACATTCTGGATGAGATTCTGCCTTCTATTAATGCGGTGGGCGGTTATTTTCGCATGAAGCTGACTGAGTTGATGCGCCAGTTCCCGTTCATCAAGGAAGTGCGCGGCCAGGGACTGATGATCGGCATGGAACTCGACTATCCGTGCAAGCAACTGGTGTTTGACGGCATCAAAGAAGGCGTACTATTCAACTGCACGCACGATATGGTGTTACGCTTGTTGCCGCCGTATATCATCACGGAGCAGGATGTCGACCGCGCCGTAACTGCTCTGACCAAAGTGTTTCACAACGCCAAGCGGCCGGAAGGAGCCGCCTCGTAATGATGTTTCGTAAGCTACTTGTTTTCGCCGCGCTTGTCGCAGCCAGTGTAATTGCGATTGCCCAGGAGTCATCTAGCGGGCCGCAGCGACCGCCCATCATCGGTGTGGCGCACATTGGCCTGAAAGTCAGCGATCTCGCCGCCGCCGATAACTTCTACGGTCACGTTCTCGGCTTCGAGCACTTCAGCCTGGACAAACCAACCGGCGGCCTCATGCTCAATTACTACAAAGTCAACGATCATCAGTACATCGAGATCTATCCGACGCTGACCGACCTCTCGGCTGACCGGATGACGCATTTTGCGTTCGAAACAACTAACATTCAGCAGTTGCGCGACTACCTCGATTCGAAGGGCGTAAAGGTTCCTGCCACGCTGAAGCCCGGTCTGGATAAGAACCTTAGCATGATGATCAAGGATCCCGAAGGGCACAGCGTTGAATTCGTGCAGTATATGCCGGGATCATTGCACAGCAGCTATTTCGGCAAGCTGCTGCCCGATACACGGATCTCACAGCGCATGATTCACGTGGGTGTGACTATTCACGACCGCGAGGCGGCAGATCGCTTCTATCGCGACATTCTCGGCTTCCAGGCGATGTGGCATGGCGGCAGAACCGACGACGAGACCGACTGGGTGGACATGCGCGTGCCCGAGGGCAAGGATTGGCTGGAGTACATGCTGAACACGCATAATCCTTCGCCCAAGCAACTAGGTGTCATGCATCACCTGGCTCTGGGCGTGGAAAGCATCCAGCCCGCTTACAAAGACGTCTTAGCCCGAGGCTACACACCGCCGCAGCCGCCGAAGATCGGACGCGACGGTAAGTGGCAATTGAATATGTACGATCCCAACGACACGCGTGTCGAAGCGATGGAGTTCAAACCAAGCCAGACCCCGTGTTGCTCGCCCTACCTAGCCCCCACACAGTAAGTAAACTCAGGCCTTGCCTCGGAACAGAACACAATTTCGATGATGAGGATGATGACAACCATAACTTCAAGGAAGAACGTACGTGCTTCATGAAATTCGTTGATTATCGATTCGTACAATTCCCGCCGCGCCGCGCTCCCGAACCAGTTCCTCGGCTGAGAGAACGGCATTGCCGGCAACCGGGATGGGATCGACCTGAACGAGATAATAATCTTCTGATACCCAAGTCTCGAATGGCTTCTTGAGAACTGGTCCTATAGCGGCCAGACGCTCGCGCAATAAATGACTGGCGCTTCGCTCCAATTCTGGCGCCATGATCCAGTGATTGGCCAAGCGGACTAAATCGTCCCAATGCGCGCGGTATTGCATTCGCAATTCCACGCTGGCCACTCCGTACTCGAAATAGCGGACCCGAGCCTCCAAAGGCGCGCCGCTGCCTTTTTGGCAAGGCCCGAGAACTTCAACCACGGGCGGACGCTCAAAGCGCACGTACTCCGGGGCGGGGTGGCGAAAAGCCGGCTCTCGTTTGCTGACGCCGATTCCAAGCACGCTACGCAGCAGCGGCAAGTCGATCTCTTCCGCAATATCGGAAAGCAGCCGAAAACTGCCGCTGAGGAGTGAACTGGGATGCATCAGCATGCGTAATCAGATACAGTAAGCCTATTCCATGATTTGTCCGAATTGCGGTCTCGATAATCCGCCGACTGCGCGTTTTTGTGCCAACTGCGGCACGACTCTGTCCGGCGGGGCAGCGCCACCACCGCCGCCGCCCAATGCCCCCTACAACCCGGTCGGCGGCGGCTACAACCAGGGCAGCCAGCCGTACAACATGCCGACTGGCGGATTTAATGTGGGCGGGCAGCGCATGTCGCCAGCGCGCGCTATCGGACTAGGCTGCCTGGTGCTGGTGGTATTGTTCTTCCTGTTCACGCTTTCCTGCGCGCGCTCGTGCTTCCTGCCCAGGCGTCACTTCTATCGCTATTCGCGCGCCATTGTCATTCATGAGCAACACTTTCCTATAATTCGAGCATGAGTTCCCGCGGCGCTCGCGCATCCGGCTTGAATCGGCGCGAGTGGACAAAGCGTGTGGCAGTTGGGCTTGCGGCTGTTCCGGTTGCCGCGCAGGTCGCGCAGAAAAACCCACCGCAAGGGGCGCCTGCTCCGGCAACACCGGCGGCCACGCCCGAAGAGCGCATGCAAAAGGCGCAGGCGGATATTCGCTCGGTCAGCGATCAGTTGTCAAAGTTGGAAGTGCCGATGGACGTTGAGCCGGCATTCGCATTTCATCCGTCTGTGTCATAAGCGGATGCAGAAGACGAAGCTGGATCAGGCAACGCTGCCATTCGCGACCATACCGCAACTCAACGCGGCGCTGAAGAGCCGTGAAATTTCGTGCCTGGAAATTGTCGAGTTCTATGGCAAGCGGCTGGAGACTCTCGGGCCGCGCTATAACGCGCTGGCCTGCTTGCTGGCTAAGCATCAGCATGGTTTCGCCAACGACGTTGACCGCGAAATGAAGGAGGGGCGTTTGCGCGGCCCGCTGCAAGGCATTCCGTACGGGGCCAAGGACCTGATCGCGGTTGCGAAATTCCCCACCACGTGGGGCGCAAAGCCTTACGCCACTCAGGTTTTCGAAGAGAGCGCGACCGTCATTCAACGCCTGGAGGGTGAGCGCGCGGTCGTTATCGCCAAGCTCTCAATGGTCGAGCTCGCGGGCGGCGGCGGATACAGCTCGGCTTCGGCTTCATTGCAGGGGCCGGGCCTCAATCCCTGGAACACGCAATATTGGGCGGGCGGGTCGTCCAGCGGCTCGGGTGCGGCGGTCGCGGCCGGGCTGGTTCCGTTCGCGCTGGGTTCGGAAACATCGGGCTCCATCCTGACGCCCGCTTGTTTCTGCGGCATCACCGGCTTGCGCCCGACCTATGGCCTGGTCAGCCGGCATGGAGCTATGGCGCTGTCCTGGACGCTGGACAAGATCGGCGTTCTGGCCCACACGGCGGAAGATTGCGCACTGGTGCTGCACCGCATTGCGGGCGCGGATGACGCCGACCCCGGCTCGGCCCACAAGAGCTTTTATCACACGCCCAACTATTACCGGCCGATCAAGGATCTGAACGTCGGTTATGCCGAAATCGACTGGACCCAATGGCCGGACGAGCCGCTGCGGCCAGCCTTTGCGCAGGCGCTGTCGAGCGTGAAATCGCTGGGCGCGCACATGACCGAAGCCAAGCTGCCCGATTTCCCCTATAGCCCGGTTATTGGGACGATCATTGACGCGGAAGCGGCGTCGATCTTTGAGCAGTTTATTCGAGGCGGACAAGTGGACCAGCTTGCGGATCAGAGTCAGATCGCCGGACTGAAGGCATCGCTAGGCTATTCGGCCAATGACTATCTGAAGGCCATGCGGGTGCGCACGCAGATACAAACGGCCCTGCGTCAGATGTTCGCCAACCTGGATCTGCTGCTTGCGCCGACGCGGCTCAGCCTGCCGGACCGCGCGGATCAACCGTTTGATGAAAATGAGCCGCAGCGCCCGGATCAGAAGGGCCTGGCTGCAGGACTGGTGCAGGCGACGAACTTGTGCGGCATGCCGGCGATCACCGTTCCGTGCGGGCTTGTCAACGGCCTGCCGATTGGACTCCAGATTGTTGGGCCGCCGTTCTCAGAGAACCGCGTCATTGCGTTCGCGCAGGCATTCCAGAGCGCCACCAATTTCCACCAGCAGCATCCGGCGGTTTCGGCCTAAGACTTTACAATGACTGAGTAGATCCGGTCGAGATCGTCCGCCGAATAGAACTCGATTTCGAGGCGTCCAGCGCCATTGGGCTTTCTGGTCAGGCGAACTTTCGTCCCTAGCGCAGCCTGCAATTCTTCTAGCGCAGCTCGCTCATTCGGATCATCGGCGGGTTCCGGCTTCGACTTTACTGGTGCGGGTGTTTCTTCGGGAGCGAGGATCGCCTTTACAAACGCCTCAGTTTGTCGCACGGAATACTGTTGCTCGATAAGGGTCCGGCACACATAGTCCTGCTGTTCTTCGTTCAGGAGATTCAAAAGTGCTCGCCCATGGCCCATGGTGATAGTGCCATTCAGAAGACAGGAGCGAACAAATGGAGAAGAACGAAGCAGCCGGACAAAGTTGGTGACGGTGGAGCGGTCTTTACCGGTGCGCTGGGCGATCTGCTCGTGGGTGAGCTTATGCTCGTCGAGTAGCCGCTGGAACGCGGTTGCGATTTCTATGGGGTTGAGGTCTTCGCGCTGCAGGTTCTCGATCAAGGCGAGCTGCAGGCGTTCATGCTCATCGGCACTGCGAACCAAGGCGGGGATTGTGGCGAGTCCAGCAAGCTGGGAAGCGCGCCAGCGCCGCTCCCCCGCGATGATCCGGTATTTCTTCGCGCCCTCCCGACGAACTGTTATTGGCTGAATGACGCCGTTGGCGCGGATGGAGTCGGCTAGTTCGTTGAGCTTGTCGGGATCGAAGTTAGACCTTGGCTGCTCGCCGCCTGGCATGATTTGATCGAGCGGAATACTTTCAAAGGCCTCAAACTTGTCCGGCAGTTCTGAATCCGCGACAGGAGTTGGGGCAGCCCCGCGCGTCGGCAGCAGCGCCGATAGGCCTTTACCGAGCGCTTTGCGTGGATTGCGGTCGGGCTCTTTGTTCATGCGCCAAGATTTCCTTTGCTAGCTGAATGTAGGCCTCTGCGCCTCGGGAGCGCGGATCATAAGCCAGAATACTCTTGCCGAAGCTGGGTGCTTCCGCAAGTCTTACGCTGCGTGGAACGACGGTCTTGAAGACTTCTTTGCCGAAGAACTCCCGCAGATCGGCCTCTACCTGCCGAGTGAGGTTGGTGCGGTCATCGTACATAGTCAAGAGCACGCCCTGAACTCGAAGGCGGGGGTTGAAGGCTTCTTTTACGCGATCTACTGTATCAATGAGCTGGGAAATGCCTTCAAGGGCAAAGAACTCGCACTGGATGGGGATCAGAACGGAGTCTGAGGCGACGAGGGCGTTCAGGGTGAGCAGGTCGAGCGCGGGAGGGCAATCGATGACGATGTAATCGTATTCCTGGCGAACCTCGGCTAAAGCGGTTTGAAGGCGTTGTTCGCGCTGGTTGGCGTTGACGAGGTCGAGGTTGGTGGCGACGAGGTTCTGGTCTGCCGGGATGATTGCCAAACCCTCCGCGCTGGTGAGGACGATGGCGTCCTGGGCGGAGACCTCGCGCAGGAGAACATTGTAGAGGGTGCTACGGTCCGGATCCTTGGTGACGCCGACGCCGGTAGTGGAGTTTCCTTGGGGATCAGAATCGACGAGGAGCACCCTTAGCTCGGATGCGGCAAGGGCAGCGGCCAAATTGATGGCGGTGGTGGTTTTCCCGACGCCGCCTTTTTGGTTTGCTACGGAGATTACGTGGGCCACGATGACTCGTCGATCCTAACATGTTCCACGTGAAACACGGGTTGGTTTAAGCGATTCAAAGCCAATCACGTTTCACGTGAAACATTCGACACCCATGCGGAGGTAGATGTCGAGAACCGCAATTGCTGCTGGCGTGACACCTGGAATACGTTGAGCCTGTCCCAGAGTTGTGGGGCGTACGCGCGATAGCTTCTGCTGAACCTCGTTTGACAGGCCTGGGATTCCCGTATAAGTGAAATTGTTGGGGATTTGGCGGCCCTCGGAGTCCTTTAGCTGCTGAATTTGGCGGTCCTGCTGTGCCAAGTAGCCAGCATACTTGGTTTCGGTTTCGATGGTCGTTAGAAGCCCATGGATGGGCTTTACCTGAGTTTGTCGCGTTATCCAGGGCGTCAGCATTTCGATCCGAGCTTCCGGGCGACGCAGCCAAACTGCCAATGTGGGGTTGTCCGAAGCGGCATCCAAGCCCACGGCATCCGGCACGGCATTTGCGCGAGTCCGCTCCAGGAGAGCAAGGACAGTAGCCTTTTGCTCTTGCTTGGCAGTGAACTGCGCCCAACGGGCATCCGAAACTAGCCCGGCTTGCCGCCCTAATGGCGTAAACCGCTCGTCGGCATTGTCGATTCGGAGGTGGAGCCGAAATTCTGCCCGGGATGTGAACATACGGTACGGCTCGTCGGCGCCTTTGCTGACTAGATCGTCAATTAAAATTGCGGCGTAGCCCGTACTTCGGCCAAGCTTGAGGGGCTCGATACCTTTTACCTGGGCGGCAGCGTTTAATCCCGCGATCAGCCCCTGACATCCTGCTTCTTCATAGCCTGACGTGCCGTTGATCTGGCCGGCGAGGAAGAGGCCGTGGATCGACTTAACTTCAAGCGAATGCTTCAGTTCCCGGGGATCAATGGCGTCGTACTCGATCGCATACCCGGGGCGGATCATCTCCGCATTCTCCAGGCCGGGGATTGAGGCAACCATCGCGGTCTGGACGTCAATCGGCATGCTGGTCGACATGCCGTTCACGTACACTTCGTGGGTGTCGAGCCCTTCCGGCTCCAAAAATATCTGGTGCCGGCGCTTCTCCGGGAACTTGACGATCTTGTCCTCTATTGAGGGACAGTAGCGCGGACCGACGCCTTCAATCTGTCCACTATAGAGGGGTGAGCGAGCAATGCTTTCCTGAATGACCCGCTGCGTCTCGTCCGTAGTGTAAGCAAGATGACAGCTAATCTGTTCCCGATCAATCTTTTCAGTCAGGAACGAGAAGGGAGTGGGGATGGGGTCGCCGGGCTGCTCTTCAAATCGCGACCATTCGATGGTCCGGCCATCCAGGCGCGGCGGGGTTCCCGTCTTGAGCCGCGTCCATTGCAAACCGAGCGTTCGCAATTGTCCGCCGAGTGTGTTCGACGGCGCTTCGCCATTGCGTCCGCAGGCGTACTTTTGCTCGCCTACGTGGGCCAAGCCGTTTAGAAATGTACCGGTAGTGACAATTACGGCCCCGGCCAGAACGTCGCGTCCGTCTTTAAGACGAACGCCAATAATGCGGCGGCCATCCTCATCCAAGAACAGCAGTTCGCCCACTTCTGCCTGCAAGATGCGTAGATTGGGTTCATCTTCGAGCCACTGACGCATGGTGACGCGGTACTGCTTTTTGTCGCATTGGGCACGCGGAGACCAGACGGCGGGACCACGGCTGGTATTCAGAAGACGAAACTGGATGCCGACCGCATCAGTGAGTTCGCCCATAACGCCGCCCAGTGCGTCGATCTCGCGAACCAAGTGGCCCTTGGCGATGCCACCCACGGCTGGATTGCAGGACATCTGGGCAATCAGGTCGAGGTTCATCGTCACCATGGCCGTGTGCAGACCCAGCCGTGCACAGGCGCGTGCGGCCTCGCAGCCGGCGTGACCGGCGCCCACCACGATGATGTCGTACCTTCTCTGCATTTGGGAATTCTGCGTTTTGGGGGATCTACCCTTTATTCTAACGAGGAGGCACCCGGTTTGAAGATTTTGATTGTGGGCGGCGGCGGCCGCGAGCACGCGTTGGCTTGGAAGCTGTCACAATCGCCCAACGTAAAAGGAATTGTTGCGAGCCCGGGCAATCCGGGTATTGCGCAGGTCGCCACGTGCGTGCCAGCTCCGGCGGACGTGGCTGGCTACACCGATATTGCCAAAGCGCATCGTGCCGACATCACCATTGTCGGACCGGAGGCGCCGCTGGTTGCGGGGATCGTGGACGAGTTCTACCGGCAGCGGCTACGGATTATCGGCCCCACGCAGGCGGCTGCCCGATTGGAGGGGTCAAAACTCTTTGCTAAAGAGTTCTTTGGACGGGCAAGCATTCCGACGGCCCGATCCGGGGCACGCCTCGAGGACTTCTCGTTCCCTGTGGTTATCAAAGCCGATGGACTGGCGGCGGGCAAAGGCGTTGTGATTGCAAAGGACCGGGGGGAGGCGGTAGAGGCTATCCAGAGGCTCGGGTCGAACATTGTCATTGAAGAATTTCTGGAGGGCGAAGAGGTCAGCTTTATCGGCTTGAGCAATGGGCAGATGCTGCTGCCGTTTGCGCCTACGCAGGACCATAAACGGGCTTTCGATGGAGACCTGGGGCCGAACACAGGCGGAATGGGCGCGTATTGTGACAGCAAGATTCTGACTTCGCAGCAGAGTGGAGAGATTATGGACCGGATCATGCTTCCGGCCATCGCCCAGATGCGCAAGGAGGGAACGCCGTTCGCCGGTTTCCTCTACGCCGGACTGATGATGACTGCGGAAGGGCCGAAAGTGCTGGAGTTTAATGTTCGGCTGGGGGATCCGGAAACTCAGGTTCTGATGCACAGCTTCCGCGGAGACTTCGCGGAGGTTCTGAGCATGATGATCACGGGGAGCGGCACTGTTTCAGGGCGCGCGTGGGCAAACCCATCCGTTTGCGTGGTGATGGCTGCGGAGGGGTATCCGGAGTCGCCGCGGGTTGGAGATGAGATACACGGCATCGTGGAAGCCGAATCGAGCGGCGCTACGGTATTCCAGGCTGGCACGAAGCTGGGCGGCGACAAACTGGTGACGAACGGCGGAAGAGTGTTAGGAGTTACTGCCGGTGGAGAGACGCTTGAATGCGCTATTCAGAACGCCTATGCGTCAGTCGAGAAAGTTCGCTTTGACGGCATGCACTACCGTCGAGATATTGGCCAGAAAGGACTCAGGCGTGCATGAGTGGCTCACTCGATCAATACCGCCGTTGGCGCAGAGGGTCCGGATCCAGAACCGGAACTGGAACCTAAGCTACTGCCGCCGGAGAAAGTCATGGTATTGGCAACCAGCGCGGTGTCGCAGCCACCTGCCGATGAGCCGCCCGAATAGACGAGGTCAGACGCGGGAACATCGATAACGCCTGTGAAGCAGGTTGTGCTTCCGCCCGAAATGGTCTCCTGGCCGCTGCCGCCGCTTTTGATCTTTGGGTCCTGCAGGAGGAGGATGCCGGCGTAGGCACCTGAGGTTGCGGCCGTGAGTGTCATCGAGCCTCCCCCGCTCAAAACAAAGGGCTGATAGCCAGTAGTTGTACCAGCACACAATCCTGAAGTGCAAGTGTTGTACAGAAACACTCCGGATCCTGTTGTAACAGCGCTGCTACCACTGGACGTGAAGCCACCGCCCAACAAAATGTAAGTCCCGGCGTTCATCGTCAAGTTTCGTCCCGCGTTGTTTATGCCGCCACAATAGGTTCCCTGGCTAATGGTCGCGCCTCCGCTAGGGACCGTATAGTTCGTGTGCAGGGCATCGCAAGTAGTCGAAAAGCCCGTAGGCGCGGCAACGCCGGAGTAGGGATTGGCAACAGAGGGTACGGTGGTTACCGCCGGCGTTATGGTGGACCCGCCGCTTGTTTTTGCACCGCCGACCACGTCAACTGAACTCGCTGTGAGGGTGGCGCCACCGCTCACGTTGATCGCGTTCGAGCTGCTAGACGCCACGTCCACGCCGCAATTGTTTGCAGTGACGCTGGTACTGCCGCCGCTTATGGTAATCGCAGGTGAAGCCGTTGGAGACAGCGCTACGATACAGGCGGTTGAAGTCACAGGAACTACCGCGGAGGTTGAACGCACGCCGATTCCTAACGTGCTTCCGCCGAATACGCCTAGAAATGTCAGCGGATTACTTTGCGTGATTCGAACCGTGACCCAATAAGTGACAGAGACTCCGGGCACCGTGGGCGGAGAGGCGGTGACATTTGACTGCATCGTAACCGTTTGGGCGCCTGTATTCGTAAATCCGTTGGCTATTGCGTAAGCGCAGCCATCCTGCAGGTTACTGGTGATAGTGGCTGGAACGGAGGTCGCGCAACCTGCAGGCGCCGCCTGGCAATAGAGTGTTCCAGAGCCGCAAGAGTAACTGCCGCCGGCTGTCACGCTGTCCATTGCCGATTGAATTGCCGCCAAGGATGCAGCTTCGGCGGCGGTACGCGCCTGTTCGGTGGTGAAGTAATACCAGCCCACATCTGTTACGAGGCCGAGCATGCCCAGAATCGGTATGGTGGCGAACAGAATCCACAGAGTGGCGAATCCACGCTGATTTGCCTTGTCAGGTTGCATTAGAATTCGACCAATTGTTGGCTGGAAGCCTGGAGATTGCCCGAACTGGTGCCGAAGTTGTTGACCGGGTGGACAAAAAACAAGGTGAATGGATAAGTGCCGGATACGGTCAGAGTGCTGTTAAGCTCGCTATTTCCGGTACTCGGGGGCCAAGTAGCGGTGTTCGCGTAACAGGAGTTCAGCGGATTGCAGGTGACGCTGGTACTGCCGGAGGCGGCCAATGTGACGTTCATTACGTTTGGGTCGAGGCCGATGGAATAGGAAGCGATCTGTTGCGCCACGGTGGCCACTGTAACCGAACAGGTGTTACCGGAATAACTGCATCCCTGCCCTTTGGTGGCACAGTAGCGCGCCCCTTCGCGTACGCCAAATGCGAGCGTCTCATAACTCCACATCGCCAGACAGATTTGGAAGAGCGAGATGGTGATGAGAAGTAAAGTCGGCCCGAGGATGGCGAACTCTAGAATGCTGGTGCCGGCCTCGCGGCGAAGCCGTTTCATGGGCGGACCCTCATCTGGGCGGCTCTGGTAATGCTCAATATGCCCGGCAGGCCGGGAATAGGGATCAATTGCAAGGTTTGATACGTAATCGTCACTCTGCTGGCTGTGGTGTTGTCGGAAGCGGTTAAAGTTGTCGCGGTAACCGTCAGCGGAGAAGCGTTGCAGGTTGCCGGCAGCGAGGAATAATTCGGCAGCTCATTGAGTTCCGCCAAGATGTAGGTGCAGGCACCGACCTGATCCGCATCATGGGTTGCTTTTGAAGAGGTATATAGGGCGCCGACACGGGCTGCATTCTGCACCGCGATAATGGCGTAGCCGAAGAAGCCAAAATCGAGCGCCCCGATGAAGAGGAAGAAGAGCCACATAAAATTCAGGACAAACTCGACCATCGAGGTCCCGCGTTCGCGCTTTTTGTTTCGGCATTGCATGCTTCGTCTGAGCTATCTCAAGAGGTCTGAAAACATCCGTGGAACAGCGAACGAGGTTTCCAGGCATGACATGTCTCCACACCTTCTCATCGGCTTGATCCAGCGGTAGGTTTAGGTCGGGTTCGTATGCTGCTTCGTATGCTGGTTACATGATTGTTTTCGTCACGGGAGTGACCTCTGGTTTTGGTCAGGCTACAGCTCGACGGTTCGCAAAAGATGGCGCGAAAGTGGTTGGAACGGGGCGGCGCGTGGAGCGGCTGGACGCGTTGAAAGCTGAGTTAGGGGCTGATTTCCTCCCGTTGCGCTTCGACGTACGTAAGCGCACTGAGGTAGAGAACGCGATTGGCAGTTTGCCCAAAGAGTTTGCCGCAGTGGATGTGCTGGTGAACAACGCCGGGGGCGCGCTGGGGCTGGATCCGGCGCAGAGCGCGGATTTGGAAGACTGGGAAACGATGATCGACGCCAACATCAAGGGCGTGGTTTACTGCACTCGCCTGCTGCTGCCGGGCATGATCGAGCGCAATAGAGGACATATCGTCAACTTGGGATCGGTAGCGGCGGAATTTCCTTATCCGGGTGGGAACGTCTATGGGGCGACAAAAGCGTTTGTCCATCAGTTCAGCTATGGAATAAGGGCCGACGTTTTGGGGAGTAATGTGCGGGTTACGGATATACAACCCGGGCTTTGCAAGACCGAGTTTTCCGAGGTGCGGTTTAAGGGGGACAAAGAGAAGTCGGAGGCGGTTTATGAGGGAACGGAGCCGCTAACGGCCGACGACATTGCGGATGCGATTCATTGGTGCGTGAGCCGGCCGGCGCACGTGAATATCAATGCGGTGCAGATGATGCCCGTGTGCCAGGCTTTTGGGCCGCTGGCCGTGAAGAGAAAAAAGTAGGGCGTCCGTTCTGGGCTCACTTCGTTCGCTTGCTCCGAGTCGAGACTGCCGGTTTGTCGGCGTTGTTCCGCGTCCTCGTATATCCAATCGAGTAAGTTATTAGCTAGATGCCGCCCTGGGGGCGGTAGCCGGGGCGGGCGCGGATCTTGTATTTCTTGGTGGGCTCCGAGGGCATTTCAATGCGGATCTTGCGGAAGCCTTCGTTGGTGTTCGGTTGCGGGTAGTAAGTGATCGTGTAACTGTTGCCTAAGTCCTCGCGAATGGATTCGAAGGCTTCCACCTGTTTCTGCCAGGTCTTGGCGAAGTAACTCTTGCCGCCGGTGTTAGTAGATATGCGCTTGAAGATAAAAAAAGTAGGGCGTCCGTTCTGGGCTCACTTCGTTCGCTTGCTCCGAGTCGAGACTGCCGGTTTATCGGCGTTGTTCCGCGTCCCCGTATATCCAATCGAGTAAGTTATTAGCTAGATGCCGCGTTGTGGGCGGTAGCCGGGGCGGGCGCGGATCTTGTATTTCTTGGTGGGCTCCGAGGGCATTTCAATGCGGATCTTGCGGAAGCCTTCGTTGGTGTTCGGTTGCGGGTAGTAAGTGATGGTGTAACTGTTGCCTAAGTCCTCGCGAATGGATTCGAAGGCTTCCACCTGTTTCTGCCAGGTCTTGGCGAAGTAACTCTTGCCGCCGGTGTTAGTAGATATGCGCTTGAAG
Source organism: Terriglobia bacterium (assembly GCA_963758445.1). Taxonomy (GTDB): domain Bacteria; phylum Acidobacteriota; class Terriglobia; order Bryobacterales; family Bryobacteraceae; genus Bog-105. The sequence continues at coordinate 149,873 of CAVWVR010000010.1, read as the reverse complement.
ATAGTGGAAGAGATGGGATCCTTACTCACTTCGCTGGTGGAGATGACATAGATAGGAATCCCCTCGTCTTCCGCGACGGCGCGCACATCGTCGGGCGCCACCATGCTGGCGTTGTCGGGCCCGTTTGAAAACACGATGACCACTTTACGCCCGGGAATTCTAGCGGCATCGCGCAGGGTCAGCAACAGGCAGTTGTAGAGCGCCGAATCGTCGCCGGCTACCGCTTTGCGAAGGCCGGCAATGGCATTTGTGCGATCGGGGTTCAGGGGCACGGCGCGATTGAGATTGCGGCTGTAGGTGTAGACGGCAACCGAATCCGCGCGATCGAGACCGCGAATAAAATCGGCGATTGCGTCGGAGGCGTAGACGAAGCCGCGATACATGTAATTGCTGGTGTCGAACAAAACGAATACATTCGTACCGGCGGCATCCTGACGAAGGTCTACGGTTCCCGCCCCCAGGTTGCCGCCGGCTGTGGGAGCGACGTGCAGGGCCTTCGTTTCGCCGTTGTCCAACACCTGCAGCGGCGCGTGATTGCCTTCGGTGAAGGTGGCGATTTTTTCGGGAATCTCATCCTCAAGCACCTTGAAATCCTTGGGCTTCAGCCCGTTCACATATTTGCCATGCGAGTCGGTGACGGTGAAGCTGAGCACCACCATGTCGACCTTGACACGGAAGGTGCTTTGTTCGTCCTGCGCTCGTAACCAGAGCGCAGCGGGGAGGGCGACAAGCGTCGCGATAAGGGCAACACGAAAGAACGTTTTCAAGCTGTTAATTCTCCGATGTGCGATTGATAGCCTGCAAAGAACGTTGTTGCTGAATGGTCAAGCCCACCGTGTGAAGAGAACGTAGAATGGCCGGCCAGTCCTCCAAATGGGTGGCAAAGATATTTTCAATCGTGGCCCGGTTCCACTCGGGTATGTAGGCATCGAGTTCGTGGATGGGGACGCCGGTCTGGTCGGCAAGCGCGGCGTAATAGATGTTGTTCGATTCCCAGCTCTCGGCCAGGATGCGGCTGGAATAACCCATCAGCGCGGGAAAGGTCCTGAGATATAGAAGGCCCGGCTGCATGGAGTGAGTCAGGGTCGGTTTGGGCGTTCCAAAGGCGTGCCCAATAGCGTCGGGCGATAGCGCCGGGTCGGAGTTGGAACTGATCTGCGCGATCTGCTCCGAATACACATCGGGCGACACGCGCGCCAGTTTGGGATCGATGGCGAGAGCGTAGAGGGCCGATGTAGGGACATTGGCGAGGGCGGTTTTGAAGTCGCCGCTCATGAGGTGATCCTGAAGGGATTCGACTGCGGCGGGCGCTGCGAAGCGGCGATAGGATTCGAGCACAGCCGCTTGCACTTCCGGGTTCAACGCAGCGGCAGCCAAGAGGGATTCGCCCCGGCGGACATGCAGCGAAACCCAGCGAATCTGCTCGGGCGTCACGTCGCGCCAACGGTTCACGGTCACGTTCACAATCATCTGGGGGACCAGGTCGGCCCAAATGAGCGCCTGTTCGCGTTTAGGCGAGAGGAAATTCTGCTCCGATTGCGCGATGGCGTAAGGCAAGCTGATGAGAGATCCCACCAGGCGGCCACCACCGCTCTCGGGCCAGCCGGTGCCGGCAACGTCGGTAGCGGCCCACGCGGCGGGAGAATTCTCCGGGCCGATAAAATCGTGGGCGCGAACAAAGGAAGAGTTGGTTAACAGTAACTGCGCGCCGGCCGGAGCGTAGTAGCTATAGAGCAACCCCACCAGCGAGTCACGCAAGCAGGGCGCAAGCACCTCGCGGGGGTCGCGCTTGTCGGCGTTCTTGACTAACTTTTCAAGGCTGATCTTTGACTCCTGTTCGATATGCCGATCGCTCCAGTAGCCGACGGAGAAGGAGTTGCGCTCTTCGGCGGAGATGGAGCTGTGGAGGGACTGCGTCTCGGCGAGGCGCGATATCTGCTCATCGAGGCCTTTGACCGTCTTGGGATCCAGCGCCTGTTTGCCGGCGCGATCGCCGAGCGCAAACAGAGTGTCGACAGATACCAGGAGCTGGGCGTCAAAGACGCGCAGAAAGTTTTCAGTGGGAGAAACCGGCTGATTGGCATTGGCTGGCCGGAGCTTGCCCACCAAGAGTTCCGTCATCTGCTCCTGGCGCGCGACGCCTGGCTGCCTGCCCGCAGCCGCCAGCAGGGTATCCATACCGGAGCGGCCGGCTTCGAATACGTCCGACTCTCCCCTACTGTGCGAGAAAGGCGCGATGAGCTTTTTGAAGCTGGCGTCCTGTTCGGTAAGCGGAATGGAATGCTGCAGCGCCAGAATCCGCCACAAACCGGTCAACGCCTGGAAGGTAGCTAGTGTGTCAGCGCGTTGCAGGGTATCGTGCGTGTCTTTGGTGATTTTGCAGAGATCGAGATATTGATTGATGGCGCCTTCGCTTAGCGCGGGCGCATCGGCAAAGAGAGAATATTGCGCACCCAGGGCGCGGTAGCTATTCACGAGGCGGGCTGCGAGTTCGGCCGAGATGGGCTGGGCGCGTCCGCGATCGACGTCGTTGAGTGCGAGGAAGATGATGAGCGGCTCGTTCTCCACACTTTTTCGGCTGAGCGCGAACAACGCCTCAACGACATCATCTTTATTGCGCCAGGTAGCTGCCGAGCGAGTGAGCTTGCCATCGTACTTACCGTGCGGATGGTGAATGAAGAGGTTGCGCCAGACGTCGACATCGCCGGGGACATGCGGCTGCCCATCGCTATCGATACGCAGCGATGTGGCAAGCAGGGTGAGTTCGGTGCTGGAGCGGAAGACGGGGCGAGCTGGTCCGGGGGTGGTGATTTTGCCGCGCAAAGCATCGTAGAAACGCTTCATGCGTTCCGGCTGCGTTAAGTACGCCTGCGTGGGACCATCGATACGCGAGAGCACATCGAAGTAACTGGCCATCCAGCCGTCGTCGGTGGCGAGCAGTTTTTCAAAGAAGGCGCCTGGATTGGCGGGAGAAACGCCGACCATGGAGGCCCACATGCGGGGCGATCCAGGCACAACAGCGGCTCCCTCCCGAATCTGGAACATGCTGCCGAAAAAGTCCAGAACGTGGGCGTAGATCTTCAGCTTGGCAGGGCTGGCTTGCTGGCGCAGGGCGGCGGCGGTGGCGCGGTCCAGGTGCGAAAGGCCCAGATACAGGCGGCAAATGGAGGGGTCGGAGAGAAACGCCTCCAGAAAATCGGCGTTTGAATTGACCGCGTCGGTCCAATATTTGGGCTCGTACAGGACGGGAACAAGAGTGGGCGCGTAGGGCAGTTCGAAGCGGTGATTGGCGCGCAGGTCCTGTTCGAGCTGGGTTAACGGGAAACCGGAATCGGCGGTGAGAAACGCGCGCGTGGCATTGACGGTTTCGAGCACCATGTCGCCGCCGCACGCGCCGCGCATACGGTAGCCAAGCAGTTTCAGAAGCGCGCCGGTTTCTTCACTGTCGCAAGCGGGGATAACAATTTTCTGGTTGCGCGCCATGGCTTGCAGCTCGCGGGCCTGGGCGATGTAGCGGATCAACAGGCGCAGATACTCGGTCTGCTGCAGCGCCTCATTTCCGGAGGCTTCATAGCCGTTGGTGACGACATTGCGGGCCAAGGCGGGCAGCAGTTCCTCGGGCGCCAGATCGGGCGATAAAGCGGCCATTCTGGCGAAGGAGGCGAGTGGTCCGGGAACCTGTATGGCGGAGTAATGCTGAGCGGCTTTGGCGGACGTTTGCGCCTGGAGATCGAGGCCGCCGGCGGCGCGGTATTCGGCCAAGTGGCGAGCGAAGTCGGCCTGTTTACCTTCGCTGAAGTCCAGCAGGACGACCTCTTTCAAGGCTAATTTGCGCGCCTGTGGATCGGTTTCCGCGGCGGCCCACTTGAGGTAGGCGTCGCGCCGGCTGTCTTCAGCGTGGCGATCCAGAAACAAGGCGAAATTCTTTAGCGAAGAGGGCGTTCCGTCGGCGGCCTGCTGCTGTAGCAGCGCGAGCGCGCCGGCCACATCGCCGTCCACTTCGCGTTGCTGCGGCGAGCCGGTAGTGCTTTTATCTGACGCCGCCAAAGCGGGCAGCGCGGCTACGCAGGCGAGCATCCCCGCAGCCAGACAACGAACGAGCCATCTCTTCGCGGGACGAGATTCCCGGAAATACAGGGTCACGGTTCAATCCCCCAACTAACAGACTGCTGCCCGGCAATACTGCGCGGTGGCTTACGTTTTCAGAGCAAGCCGGCTATGCTCCGCTCAACTCCCCGGGTAGGTTTCCTAATCTATCATTCGGAAATCGAGGAAAAATAGATGAGATGGAAAAACTTCTAGTGGCAACCCCCTATAGCTACGGCTAAAACAAGCCGATGGAACAATCAGAGCGCGATTGGCGGCGGAGAAGGCGGCCAGGCGCTAGCTCCATTGCATATGAGTCTGGCATTCAGCAAGAGCGTGCTTATCGGAGCGAAGGGGCGGGTTGGCAACCCGCCGCCGGTTAGCACCCCGCCCCACGGAACGCAAAAGTCGCGGACGATTGCGCTTTACCTGATTGTCGCGTTTGTGGCGGCCTTGTATCTTATCCCCTTTGTACGCGTGCTTTCGGGCGCTCCGAATGAAGGCATCTATCTGTACGAGGCGCAGCGCGTGACCGAGGGAGCCATTCCGGGGCGGGAATTTATACAGGAGAATCCGCCTGGAGCTTACTATTGGTTGGCGCTATTCTTCCGCGTGTTCGGGATGTCGCTGGCGACCGCAAGAACGGTGCTTCTGTTCACGGGAGTAGGAATTTCCGTGCTGGTCTTTCATCTCGCCCGTAAGGCGGGCAGCAGCGGCTTCGGACCAGCGATGTATGTACTGGCAACGGCGATTCCGCTGATGTGCATAAACTCTCCGCACCATGATTCGAACCTGTTCGCGCTGTGCGCTTTCGCGGTGTTTCTGGTTGGCTACGAGCGCCTGCGCACGGGCTATTCCCAGGCTTGGCCATTCGTGTTATCGGGTGCGCTTGCGGGCTGCGTGAGTTGCTTCCTGCAACAGAAAGGGGTCTGTTTCCTGGCGGCTTTTGTAGCGGCTCTGTGGATTGCGCAGCGTAAGGGCGCAGTGAAGCCGTGTTTGTTGATGATCGGCTCATTCAGCGGCGTGATCATCGCGGAAATCCTCCCCTACGTGTTCTGGGGAGCGCTGCCGGATTTATTTAAGTCCACCGTGAGCATGCCTCTGGCGGGCTACCATGCGCTGACCCAAGTGCCTTATGGGTTCCCGTTGTGGACGGTCTGGTTTCCGCCGCTCTTCTCACAATTGAAGCTCAGCGCTTTGTTGCTGCTAGAGATTCCCATCCTGGTTGCGATCAGCATTCCATTACTATTCACTGTTTCGGTGGGCCTGGTGGTGGCCATCCTTGGATTCGTATGGCGATCCAGAGTTTTTGGTCCGCGCTTGCTGCCCTTTTGGCTGGCTGCCTATGCGATGTGGCTGTCCGAGTCGCACCGGGTGGACCTCAGTCATTTGCGACACGGCAACGTCCTTCTGGTTGTGCTCTTCTTTGTATTGTGCGAGCGGTATGGCGGCCGCTGGTTTAAGCGAGTGGCATTCGCGTGCGCGATGGGTGCGATGCTCCTGGGTTTCACTACATTGCACGGAGCTTTGGAAGCCAGTCAGCCGCTCTCCACCAGACGCGGGCTGATTTTCACTCACCAACACGACGGCGTGTTGGAATTTTTGCTATCGCATACGCGCCCGGGCGACTCTGCGTTCGTGTACCCGTATTCACCGATCTACTACTTCCTGGCTGACTTGCGGAACCCGACTCGTCTAAACGAGATTGTGGATGAAAGAAAAAGCCCGCTGATTGAGGAAGTCATCCGGGATCTGGAGGCAGCTAAGCCGCGCTTTGCGGTTCAAGACACAAAACTTATCGGGGACGGGATGAAGAGCTTGTTTCCGGCGATCGTACCGCTGCCGCCCCAGGAGCGCCTGATTGATCGTTATCTGGATGCTCATTATCACCAGGTAGCGTTCGAAAATGAGTGCCGCATTTTAGAGCGGAACTCGGGTTGATCAGGCGCGGACGCCGCTGATTTTGGGCTGGGCGGCGGTGTGTGGCTCTTTGGTGCGAAGGAGGAATATTGCGCCGAGCGCGCAGAGTGCAAGGGCGATCCACTGGGTCAGAGAAAAAGGTCCAACCAGGGGCTGTTCGTGTTCGCGGAAGAATTCGATGACAAAGCGCGCGATGGAATATAGCACCAGATACAAGCCGATAACCTGTCCTGAGCGATGGGGGCGTCCGAAGCGGTAATACAGAAAGCCAAAGATGAGCAGATCCGCGGCGGATTCGTATAACTGCACAGGATGGAGAGGCTTATCGAGCGGGACGGGCGAGGCAAAGTCGGAGCGAAAATGAACGCCCCAGGGAAGGTAGCAAACTTTACCCCAGCAGCAGCCGGCGGCGAAACACCCTAAGCGGCCAATTGCCTGACCTATTGCAATGCCGGGTGCGAAGGCATCCATGGTGCGGAAGACGGGAAGTTTTTGCCGTTCCAGATAGAGATACGCGAAGATCAGAGCGACTATGAAACCGCCGTGAAAGACACCTGCCGCTTGCAGCGTCGCCATGCTGAAGATCTGGCCGGGATCGCGGATGTAGTCGCCAATGTCGAACAGGAACATGAACAGCTTGGCGCCCGCGATGCCTGCAATCGCGCAGTACACAGCGAGATTGGTGACTTTCTCGGCGGGTAAACCGGTGCGGCGTGCGAGCCGGTTGGTAACGGCGAGGCCGGTTAGAAAAGCGATCGCAATCAAGACCCCATAGGTTGGGAGATAGAACGAACCGATTCGAAAGAGTACAGGAAACATCAGCTACTTGTGGGCTACCCCTTGTTGGATGCTGGCGGCGCGCGGTTTGATGAGGTCGAAGAGTAGGAGGAGCGCTCCTACGGTGATGGCGCTATCGGCCACATTGAAAGCGGGAAACGTCCAGGCGCCGCGATAGACCTCAATGAAATCGGTTACGGCGCCGCGGAAGATGCGGTCGATCAGGTTGCCAATTGCGCCGCCCAGGATCAAGGCCAGTCCAAAACGGGTGGCGGCGGAGCGGAATGCGCCGTTGCGGCTCCATAGCGATACGGCGACGAAGACCAGAACGGCACCCGAAATTCCGATCAGAACCACGCTGCGAACCAACGGGCTGCCGTCGGCAAGTACGCCGAACGCGGCGCCGGGATTCTCCGCATGGACGATTCGCAACCAGCCGGGAACGATCGAGACGCTGTCGTAAGAGGGCAGAGAGTGCAGGATCGCCAGTTTGGTGATTCGATCGGCAATGATGATCAAAACGGCGCAGATCAGGCCTGAGATGCGGGCACTCCACTGACGCGGGAACAGCATCATTGTGATCGGAGCCATGAGCGAAGCGATTGGAGCGTGATGAGGGGGAATTCGGGTTCCGGCATGAGTCGGCGGGATTGGTTCTGCCAAGCCGGATTGGACGTGCCGTAGGTGGTGAAGGTGAGCAGGACACCAATCGCTTCGCTCATGGCCTTGAAACGTCGTCCAGATATTCCGGCAGAACGGACGCGCAGGCCGCGCAGACAGTTGGGAATTCGGGATTGCTGCCTACGTCGGTGGTGTATTTCCAGCAACGCTCACACTTGTCGCCGACGGCGTGCTCGACTTTGATCGTCAAGTCGGCAACGTCGGTACTTTCCTCAAGCTCGACTTGCGAGACGATGAACCAGCCCGGAAGGTCGGACAAGTGTTTGCGCAGAAGTTGATACAGCGGGCCGGACGCGTTCAGCGTCACTGCCGCTTCGAGCGATGAGCCGATGACCTTGTCGTCACGCAGTGGGTCGAGCGCCTTCAGAACCTGATCGCGCACCGGGACGAGGCTGTCCCACTCGGCGGCGAGTGCGCGTTGCGCGTCGGTGATGCCTTCGGTTAATTCGTCGGGAGCGGGGAAGTAGGCGATGTGAACGCTTTCCGCTTTGTGGCCACTTGTCTTGATGTCCCGCCAGACCTCTTCGCAGGTGAACGACAGCACGGGCGCGAGCAGGCGCACAAGGGCCAGGTTCAGGCGATAGAGAACTGTCTGGATATTCCGGCGCGCCGCACGGCTACCGGTATACAGACGATCTTTCGCAACATCGAAATAGAGGGCGCTGAGATCGGTGCTGACGAAATCATAGACGGCTCGATAGACCTTGTGAAAGGCGTACTCGTCATACCAGGCGCGGCAGCGGCGAACCAGATCTTCGGCGCGAATCAGGACCCACGACTCGATGCCGGACAGAGTGGCGCTATCGACAGTATGCGCCGCGGGATCGAAATCGTGCAGATTGCCCAACATGAATCGGAAGCCGCTGTTCCGGAATTTCCGGTAAGCGTCTTCGAGGCGCGTCAGAATGGTCTCCGATAGCCGGACATCTTCGGTGAAATCAACCGAGCTGACCCAGAGGCGCAGCACGTCGGCGCCCTGCTTGGCGACGATGTCGGAGGGGTCGATGCCATTGCCGAGAGACTTCGACATCGCGCGGCCCTCTGCGTCCAGGGTCCAGCCGTGCGTGGCGCATTCGCGGTAGGGCGATGCGTTTTTCAAGGCAACGCCGATCAGCAGAGAGCTGTGGAACCAGCCGCGATACTGGTCGCCGCCTTCGACATACATGTCGGACGGCCAGCTGAGACCGTTCCGCGGTGTGAGGGTGGCCAAGTGGCTGGAGCCCGAGTCAAACCAGACGTCCAGAATGTCTGTCTCTTTGCGAAAACTTGTGCTGCCGCAATTGGCGCAGGTGCAGCCGGGCCCCATCAGCTCTTCGACGGACTTGGAGTACCAGACGTCTGCGGTGTATTCGCGGAACTGCGCGATTACTTTTTCAAGCACCGCGCGATCGGTAAACGGCGCGGCGCAACTGTCGCAATAGAAAACCGTGATGGGCACGCCCCAGACGCGCTGGCGCGAGATGCACCAGTCGGGCCGCGTGGCGATCATGTTGGTCATGCGCTCTTCGCCCCATTCGGGATGCCACTCCACGCGCTTGATGGCTGCGAGCGCGCGGGCGCGAAGATCGTTGCGATCCATTCCGATGAACCACTGTTCGGTGGCGCGGAATATGACCGGGTTGTGGCAGCGCCAGCAATGGGGATAGCTGTGCTCGAGGAGATCCTGGCCGGCGAGAGCGCCGTGCTGCTCCAGCAGTTTGATGACGAGGGGATTGGCCTCCCAAACGGTTTTGCCGATTAGTTCTTCGGGCAGCGTGCCGGGAGCGCCCTCGGCACGGAACATCCGTCCGGCGGCATCGACCGGGCAATAGACCGGGATGCCGTAACGCTGGCAGATGACGAAGTCTTCCTGACCGTGGCCGGGCGCCGTATGCACCGCTCCGGTGCCTTGCTCCAGCGTGACGTGATCACCGAGCAGGCCGAGGGAATCGCGATCGATAAAGGGATGCCGGAAGACAGCGCCTTCGAGCCGCGTTCCGGGAAAACGCGCGATGACGGTCTGATCCCATCCCAGTGCTTCCGCAACCTTCGACAGCAAACCTTCCGCGACAATCGTGATGCCGGCAGTTGTGTCGACCGCGACGTATTCGAATTTCGGATTAAAGGAGATGGCGAGGTTGGCCGGGATGGTCCACGGGGTGGTTGTCCAGATAAGGCAGTACACGTCGCGGCCGGCTAGCGCCGGATCCAATGCGGCGGGATCGGAAGCGAGCTTGAAGCGGACGTAGATAGAGGGGCTGGTGTGATTCTCGTATTCGACTTCCGCCTCGGCGAGAGCGGTGCGGTCCTTGATGCACCAATGAACGGGCTTGAGGCCTTTATAGATGTAGCCCTGATGCAGGAAATCCACGAAGGCTTGCGCGATGACCGCTTCGTAGTCGGCGCTCATCGTCAGATAGGGATCGTCCCAGCGCCCGAGAACACCGAGGCGCTTGAATTCGCGGCGGTGAATATCGACGAACTTGGCCGCATAGGCGCGGCAATGTGAGCGGATGTCGGCGATCGACATGGATGCTTTGCGCTTGCCGAGTTCCTGATCTACTTTGAACTCGATGGGCAAGCCGTGGCAGTCCCAGCCGGGGATGTAGGGCGAGTCGAAACCGGCCATGGTTTTCGACTTGACGATGAAATCCTTCAGGATTTTGTTAAACGCGGTGCCGAGGTGGATGTTTCCGTTGGCGTACGGCGGGCCGTCGTGCAAGACGTACTGCGCGAGCCCGGCGCGCGATTCGCGAATGCGCTGGTAAAGGTCAATATTGTTCCAGTGTTCGAGCGTTTTGGGCTCGTTGGAAGGCAGATTTGCCTTCATCGGAAACTTAGTTTTCGGCAGGTTGACCGTCTTTTTCAGGTCAACGGAGGAAACATTCATGGATCAATTCAATGGTAGCCGACCGGGGAGAGCATCAGCTTGCTTGACAGTTTGGGAGTGTGCGCCTAGGCTTATGGCATGGAAGTGAACTTGACTCCGGACACTCAGGCTAAGGTGAACCGAGCTGCTGCAGCTAACCAGAGTAGTGCGGCTGAGTATGTTCAGGAGCTGGTTGAACATTATGTCGATCACGACACTTGGTTCCGGCAGCAGGTGAATGAAGGAATGGACCAATTGGATCGGGGTGAGTTTCTCACGCACGAGGAAGTGAAAGCTCGAATGGGAAAACTGCTGCGATCCTAGTGACGGTTCGATGGTCGCCCAAGGCCGCGGAAGATCTTGCGCAAATCATTGCCTATGTTCAGAAAGACAGTTCGGAGGCTGCCCAGCGCATAGCTGAATCGATCTTCGCGCGAGCAGAGGCGCTCAGCACGTTTCCTCAGCGCGGCAGGGTCGGACGCGTTCGCGGAACACGCGAGCTGCCTCTATCGCCACTCCCGTTTGTTATTGTTTACCGCCTCCACGAAGACTCCCTAGAGATTTCGAACATTCTGCACGGAGCGCAGCGCTGGCCGTGATCGTTACGGCTGAATCTCCCCTACATAGGAGCCGTACGGCGGCAAAGAGATCTTCGATAGGTCAATCACACCGGGTGCGTTTGCGTAGGAAGCGACGATCAGCTTGGCGTGCTCGCCGGAGACGCCTTTTCCAGCACTATCGATGTTCGCCGTCTGTTCTGAACCGGTGAAATTGAGGCTGACCAGTACGGCTTTGCCATCCTTCGTTTTGCGGAGATACGAGAGGACTTTGTTGTTGCTCTCGTCCACCGGCACGAAGTCGCCATCCTGCAATTGCGGATTCTCTTTGCGCAGGTGAATCAGCTTGCTGTAGTAATTGAGAAGTGAGTTCGGGTCTTTCTCTTCGGCAGCAACATTCACTGTTTTATAGTCGCTTCCGACGGGCAGCCACGTGGTCTTCGCGGTGCTGAATCCGGCATCGACTCCGGCATTCCATTGCATGGGCGTGCGTTCGCCGTCGCGGCCTTTCTCCTTTGGCCAACCGGTGCGGCCTACCGGGTCGCGGACGTCTTCCACCCGCGCGGGATCGTGATCGACCATGCCTATTTCATCGCCGTAGTACATTTGAGCGGCATCTCTAACAGAGAAGAGAAGGGTTGCGAGCAGGCGCGCAATGGCGCCGTCGTGCTTGCCGTCCCCATAGCGATTGATGATCCGCGGATTGTCATGGTTGGAGAACAGAAAGAGCGGCACATTGCCGTTCAGCCTTGTTTCCGCTTCCGACAGTTTTTGCCGGAACAACGACACGTCGAGTTTATTGACGAATGCAAGTTGGGTATCCATAGGCAATTGCAATTCATCGTCGTTGCGACCGTACATCTTCAGCAGCTCACCGACGTTTGGCAGGTAGGTTTCGCCGATGAGCACGCGGCCGGGGTATTCATTCACCACTTTGCGCAGTTCGCGCAAGACTTCATGCACTTCGGGCAAGTTGTCGGTGTAAACACGTTTGCGTTTCTTTTCTCCGAATGCATCCATCCCCGCTTCCGTGCCTGTCAATAGAGGATCATCTGTTAGCGCCACATCTTCAAAGAGGCTGGTGATGGCATCCAGACGAAAACCCATGACGCCTTTTGCCATCCAGAACCGGCAGACGTCATACATGGCCTTACGGACGGCGGGATTTTCCCAATTCAGGTCCGGCTGCTCTTTGTAGAAGCGGTGATAGTAGAACTGCTTGCGGGCGGGGACCCACTGCCAGGCGGAGTGGCCAAACTCGGACTGCCAGTCGTTAGGCGGCCCACCGTTCGGCTTAGCGTTTTTCCAGACGTACCAATCGGCTTTGGGATTGTTGCGGGACGATGCGGATTCGATGAACCAGGGATCTTTGTCCGATGTATGGTTCAGGACCATATCGTTGATGATGCGAAGATTGCGTTTCTTCGCTTCGGCGAGCAGCCGGTCGAAGTCGGCCATGGTCCCAAACTGCGGGTCAACGGCGGTGTAGTTCGAGATGTCGTAGCCGAAGTCGATTTGGGGCGAAGGATAGAAAGGCGTAATCCAGATGGCGTCCACGCCCAAAGACTTCAGATAGTCCAGGTGGGCGGTGATGCCGTTGAGGTCGCCGATGCCGTCGGCATTTGAATCACCGAAGCTGCGCGGATAGACCTCGTAGATGACGGCGTGGCGCCACCAGTTCGTGTCGTTCATATCGGCGGCACGCAGCGCGCATGACGCAAACACCGACAGAGTCAGACACAGGCGGGCCGCAAGCTTTGACAGAGAGCGCATAGACACTCTCTGTTGTATTACAAAGCGGGTTGCAGAAAGTTGGCTACTTGGCGAGAACTTCCTCAAAGAACGCCAGTGCGCGTGGATCTTTCGACTGACCGAGCCAGAAGAAAGCCTGCTTGCGCACTTCGGGATTGCGCTGCGTGCGGGCTATCGAAATCAGCTTGGGTACGCCTTCGTCCTTGGGTAGTTGGGAGAGCGCGAAGACCGCATGCTTCTTCACGCCCGTGTCAGGGTCATTCAGAATCGCATCTGAAATGGTGGCGACGGCGCGAGCGCCAGCCTTCTGTGCCAGCCAGAACAGGGCTTGTTCGCGAATGCGAGGTGATGGGTCGTTCTTGGCCAGATCGATCAGGGTGTTAAGGCCGATGGGATCGTCGTGCATGGACACTGCGAGGATGGCGGTATTGGAGATGTGGTCCGATCCATCAGCCCGGATGAGACTGCGGAGAAAGTCAATGCTCTGCGCTGACGGAACGTTCGTAAGCCAGGTGAACGGAAGACCGCCGGCATCTAGCGGACAAGAAGTTGAAAAGATACGAAGCTTCCCAACCGAGTTGTTCTCCACGCGGTAGAGCAACGCGATGGTGTCCGTTCCTTCCAACTGGATGGGCTTGTCAGGACGGGAATGGACGACACCATCCTTGTGATCGCCTTCGAGCCAGCAGCCGCTGCCGTTGTCGCTCCAGCAGCAACCGTCGTGATCGCCGCGCTTGGTCTTGATGGCGTACCCGAACCAAGCCGGTGCGGACGACTTCAGTTCTGCCGCCAGATTGCCCGAGAATGCGCGTGTCTCCAAACGAGCGTTGGTTAGGTTCGGCGCCTGGCTCTGGGCCAGAGCCGTTGAGGCAAGCAGAAGACCTGCAAAAAATCTCACTTCAGCACCTCCAGCATGTAGTCGGTCACTTCCTTCGAATGCACCAGAGACATCTTCTGCACAATCTCCTGCTTCCATTTCGGATCGTTCTCGCTGCGGGCCAGATCGACCAGAGCCCTGCCGTTCTGTTGCAGGAACAGTGCGTTCAAGACGGCGTGCCGTACTTCCGGATTTGCATCGCTCTTATAGATCGCGACCAGGACCTCCGAATGAGCTCTGTTGCCCATCAGCCCCAGCGACTTGATGGCGGCTAAGCGAAGGCTCTGATCCTTCTCGTTCCGTGCGATCGTCTCCAGCCAAGTCGCGTCACCGGTCATAAACATGGAATTCAAGATGGCTTTCTTGTTTTCCATTGAGCTTTCCGATTCATAGAGTTGCCGAAGCTGATCGCTGCCTCCGGTGATGGCCAGTTGGTGGATGGCGTCCTTGCGCAGTTCAGGGTTTTGCTCGCTCTTGGCAACGTCCAGTAAGAAGTCGCGCGAGCCGGACTGCATGAAGCTGTGCAGGATCTCGCGTTTGAGCTGCACGTCCGAGCTTGATTTGTAGATCCCTACCAGTTCGTTGCGCGTCTGCGCTTTGCCCATAAGACCCATGTAGTGGATCGCTTTGCGCTGCAGGGCTGGATCGGCGGTGTCACGTGCGATCTGATCGAGCGTTTTGGCCGCTTCTGCCGATGAACTTTGGGTCAGCACAAACAAGGCCCGCTCCTTCACTTTTTCCGAGGCATTTCCTTTCAGCAGCTTTTGAAGGATGGGCACTGCCTGATCGGGATCGCTCTGCATTAGCGAATTGATAGCCAGCAGCTTCAGCTCCTCATTCGGTTGCGAGCCAGGACTGGCGGGAGAGCCGGACTGCGCGTCGATTTCGAGTTTGAGAGCTTGCGCGTCCTTCACCCAACGGCTCGATGGATATTCAGAGAGCAGAGCGGAGACAGTAGAAAGCGCGTCCTCCATCTCACCTGAGCGGTCCTGGGCATAGGCTTCCCAGTAAAGGGCAGCATCGGTGCTGGCGGCCTTACGGGCAGCGGCGGCTTGAAACGCCGCAATGGCCTGGTCCCAATGGTGCTCGTCGAGTTCGCGCAGTCCCTTTTGATAGTCGGCATCGTCGCGATAGGCATTGCGCGCCGCCTGGAAACCCATTGCTCCGGGCGCGGTTGGCCATCCTTGCGCGCACAATGCGCCCGCGAAAGTAATAAGAAGAAGAAAATTACGAATCATAGTTGTGGTCCTTTGCGGCGCGTTTCGGTGTCCGTCACGCGCACTTTGAATAGCAGCCCCTGACTGGCGATTCGGCGCTGCAGTTCAGCGACATCGTCCGCAGAAAGCTGGCCGGGGCTGTTGGCCAGATCGAGAAATACTCGCTCCAAGTCATCAAGGAGCGCCGCATGCGCGTGATCTCCGGAACGTGAAGCTGTTTCGCGCAAGAGCCTGTTCTCATCCAGCAGGTCGCGGGCGCGCCCACGCTCGTCCGAGATGTTCTCCTCGGCAGGACTGGCGTTCAGTAATTGCGCCAGCAGGATTTCCGAACGTTCCAAGTGATCGCTCATGGCGCTCAGGAAAACCCGTTGCTGGTCTGGGCCGGAGATTCCCGCCTGATGCGCGCCGGCAAGCTGCTGGCTTCCCGGGTTTTGTCGACTGCGCATGGTCAACATGCCTGCGATAAACGCGATGACCAAGAGCGCGGCCGCAGCCGGTGCGAAGAACCAGGGGCGCCTCCACCAATGGGGCTTTCGCGCTTCGAGATGCGGCTCTAAACGAGCCCAGACTTCACGCCCATATCCTTCGGTGCGTTCCGGGATCGGCGCGGTGCGGACTTCATCCAGCAACTCCGAAATCCGCGCGAATGCAGCACGGCATTCGAGGCAATCGCGCAGGTGTTGCCACCCGGCCTCGGGAAGATCTTCGTAATAGGCGTCCAACAGTTCCGGTTCGCTCAGGTGTGTCATTTGGTTGCTCCCCAGGCTGGCTGCAACTCGCGGCGCAGCTTTTGAACCGCTCGAAAAACGCTATGTTTGGCGGCATTCCGGTGCACGCCCAGGATGCACGCTATCTGTTCTATGTCGCAGCCTTCGTAGTGGCGAAGGATGAACGCCGAGCGCTCCATTTCGGTGAGGCGCTGAAGCGCGGGCTCCAGGATTCCCGCCATTTGGCTGCTTTGGGTAAGCCTTTCGGGATCGGGCTGCGGCGCGGCCACGCGATCGAGCCAACTGACCTTCTCCTCGCTTTCGTCCGGTTGTGTTTCGCTCCTGGTCTTCTTGGCGCGCAGCAGATCGAGCGAGCAGTTGGTGCAGATCCGGTATAGCCAAGTGCTGAAGGCGGCGCGGCCGTCATAGCGTTTGACCTGCTTGTAAGCCCTCAGGAAAGTTTCCTGAACCAGATCTTCTGCGTCGTGTTCGTTGCCAGTCATACGGTAGGCGAGACGGAACAGAGCGCGGCTATGGCGTTCAACTAAGACACGAAAGGCGTAGTGATTCCCCTTCCGGGCCTCTTCGGCAGCCGCGGCATCGGTCCATTCCATCCGGCAGTCTTTAGACTGGCAACCCCGCTTCCGGTTAGGTGAAACTCCGGCAAACACTTTCCCAAAAGAAAGCTCATTAAATTTCGTAGAGCAGCCGATTATTTTGTTGAGAAGCTCTCCGAAGCTAGTACACTTTACAGGTATCAAGCACAATTAGATGTCCCAGAGTAGTCCAACTGGTTGCCCCGTCAGCACCACGTGGCCCGGCTGGCGGGTCGTGGCGTTGTTTCGCGCGCATCGGCGGAGTGTAGCCGGGCTGGTAGCGCTCATCTTGGCCTGTACTGCTCTGGATGTTACAGTTCCGTACCTGACGCGTTCCGTCATCAACAATGTCTTGAGTGCGCTTCATGCCTTCAAGGCAGAGGCGATGAGAAATCTCTTTGTGGCCGGAGCCGCGATTCTGGCGGCCACGGCCGTGAACCGGCTACTTCGGTCCGTTTACAACTACAAGCTGGTCCGTACCGCGGCCGAGTGCGAGGACGAAATCAAGAACGCAGCTTTCGGCAACTTCCTGCGCCTGGATACCGCGTATCACGGAAAAGTGAATACAGGAGAGATCGTCGGAGCGTTGGATCGAGGCGGAACGGCGGTCTTCGTGGTCCTCAATGAAGTTCTTGGACAAAATCTGCTTCCACCGGCACTGATCACCGTTGGCGTACTAAGCTGCCTGTTCCTCAAGAACTTCTGGATCGGGCTTTTGGTATGTCTGCCTCTGCCCGCTTATATCCTGACCGTCAGCCGATTGAGCCATAAGATGCAGGGAATCGAGCGGAACCTCAGCGGCGCATTTGAAAACGTCACGAAAGAGTCTTACGACATCGCCAGCAATGTCAGAGTAGTCAAGAAGTTCGCCCGCGAGCCGCAGGAAACCCGCACGCAACGCGAACTTCTGTATGAGGCGCGGCGTCACCACTTTCG
This sequence comes from Terriglobia bacterium, assembly GCA_963758445.1. GTDB lineage: Bacteria > Acidobacteriota > Terriglobia > Bryobacterales > Bryobacteraceae > Bog-105. The sequence goes on along the minus strand of CAVWVR010000010.1, from coordinate 132,919 downwards.
CTCCGAACGGTTGTGGGCCGTAGTCGAAAACGCCCAGACGCTGATTGCGACTAGCGGGCGTGTGAGTGTCATCCTGTTGGGTGGTTACTTCGTTCTTTCGCACCGCTGCACGGTAGGCGATTATGTTCTGTTCATCGCGATGCAAGATATGGTGTACGGTCCCATATCACAGCTTTCGGTGATTCTGCCCAAATTGAGGCGCAACCTCTCCCGCGCGGAGAAGATGTTCGAAATTCTGGATGAGAAGCCGAGCTTGCGTGACGTGCAACAGCCGAAGCGCCTGGGGAGTACGCGGCACTCGATCGAATTCCGCAATGTGAGCTTCCAGTATCCCGAGAGCCATGAGTGGGCGCTACGGGACATCAGCTTCGCGATTCCGGCCGGCGCAACCGTTGCGCTAATCGGTCCCAGCGGGTCGGGTAAGAGTACGGTGATGAACCTGTTGCAGCGGCTCTACGACCCGCAGCATGGAACGGTATTGATCGACGGAATCGACGTCCGGCACTTGGCAATGGGCGATCTTCGGCGGCGGATCTCGGTTGTGCCGCAGGAGGTGGAACTCTTCTCAAGACCGGTGGTTCAGAACATCGGGTACGGATGCGACTACATCGTTCCGGATGAAGTGGAAAGAGCCGCTCGTCTGGCGCAGGCGCACGATTTCATCAAGCGCTGCGACGCCGGCTACCAGTCGCAGGTAGGGGAGCGTGGACTGCGGCTATCGGGCGGCGAACGCCAGCGCATTGGAATCGCGCGCGCGGCAATGAGCGAAGCGGGGATTCTGATTCTGGACGAAGCGACCAGTCATCTCGACAACGAAAGCGAGAGGCTGATTCAGATTGCGTTAGAAAAAGTGGCGAAAGGCCGCACGTGCTTCATCATCGCCCACCGGCTCTCGACAGTTCGCAATGCCGACCTGGTGCTGGTCTTCCGCGAAGGTCAGATTGAAGCGGTGGGGCCGCATGAAGACCTCTGGCGCGCGAGCCCGACCTACCGAGCGCTTTATGCGCTCCATTTGGGAGATCGGCGCGGACGCATTCCGGGGAACGAAGCGGATAAGCCGTTAACTTGGACTGGATAACGGGCTGGCTTGCCGCTACTCGACTCGCAACTGCAACAGCTCACATAACGCGATGTAGGCGTCCACCCACTGTTGCGCCTTGGTATCGCCTCGCTGGGCTTTGCGCTTGGTGCGCTGATAGAGCCCGCTCTGAATGGCGTATACGTGGTTCTGTGCCGACCAGAGGTTCACGGCAAACGGCATCTGCTTTACGATTTTTAGGACGGCGGCCAATTCGTTCAGCTTCTCGATGCTGGATGGATCGGCAGCGAATCGGCCCGCAAGATTGTCGATCTTCTTGCGCAAGATGAACTCCAGCGTGGTCTTGTCCAGGCTGATGTTACTGGCCTGCGCTTCACGCAGCAGATTCCGGATGCGCTCGGCATCCAGTTCCTCGGTCGAGCAGGCACGCCGCAGCAAACTGTTAATGGCATACTCAACCGCGGCCGTGAATTCGCGCGGCATGGGCGTGCCGAGGCTGGTGATAAACCGCATCAGGGCGGCGTGATGCTCATACAACTGCAGGTAGGCCGATTCCGCCTCGGCTACGGTTGAAGACAGAATGGTGCGGACAATGCGGCGCTGCTCGTCACGAAATAAAGAGCGGAGCGAATAGGTTCGTTCGCCAAAGCGGCGATCCAGCAGACGAACCACTTCGGGGATATCGACGCGCGCGAATGACTCGCTGATGGCGTCCAGCATCTCCTTGTAGCCATCCTGGCCGTCATCTTTGCGCACGCCCCCGGCGACGTTGTGATCGCCGAAATGCACCACCCAGAAAGTGAGTACTTCGGACTGCTGCGTCACCTTAGAGGTGAAATCGGCCTGACCGATGGCCATACGCATTTTGCCCGCATCACCGGTGTGATAATCCAGGCGCTTCACGGTGTACGAGAAAATGTCGGTCCGCTCGCCGTAAGGCGCAAACAAGGAGCTGATGGAATAGTGAGCTCCTACTTTCTCCAGATCGACGATGGCCGGTTTGACGTACTTGCAGTAGATGGCGGCGCCGTCGCCGTACTCCGTTAGATTGCTTTTTGCGAGTGCAAGGCGGGCGAGGAAGTCTTCTTCTATAGAATCGCCAAACAGCCGTTCCGCGAGCTGCACAACGCGGCCGGCGTATTGAATAACCTGCACCGTCTCAATGCCGGATAGCTCATCGAAAAACCAGCCGCAACTGGTGTACATGAGCATCGCGTGGCGCTGCAGCTCCATCAGCTTCCAAACGACCACCTGTTCTTCATGCTGCAGTGGGCGCGCGAAGTGCTCTTCGCCGAAGCGGTTTCGGACAGCCTGCGAGCGGTCGAGGACAACGGAGATATAGGCATCGCGCGCAGCCCAGGGATCCTTGAGCAACGTGGAACCAAGTTTTTCGAACGGCCCTGCCACCTCGTCGCGCAACCAGTCCAATGCATCGCGCAGCGGCTTGCGCCACAGTTGGTTCCAGCCGGCACGTCCCGAGTTGCAGCCGCAATTGGAGCGCCAGCGCTCTACGCCATGCGAACAACTCCAGGCGGTCTTCTCAAAGATCAGCGCCTCGTGAGTGGGCGGGTGGTTCTGCAGGAACTCGCCATAGTTGGTAAGTTTGTAGTTCTTCTTGTTCTCTATGTAATCCAGCGCGTACGCAAGAGCCATCTCGCCGTGTTTATGGTGATGGCCGTATGTTTCGCCGTCGGTCGCAATATGCGCGAGTTGCGGCCAGGTGCGCGCGTCCGACAGTACGCCAACCAGCCGGGTAGCGAATTTTTCACCGTTGTTCAGCAACTTCTCAAAGGCGACGGCCTGAGATGTCGGGCCATCGTAAAAAAACAAGTTGATGCTGCGCCCGCTGGGCGTCCTAAGCAAATAGGCACGAGTAGGGTCGACCTTCGATCCGCTTACATCCTGCCAGGCTTCTTTGCCAATCTCGCGGATGGCGCGGGCCTGATGCGGCGCAAGGATCGTGTAGGACACGCCAGCCTGCGCCATCAGATCGAGCGTCTCCAGATCGACAGCGGTTTCGGGCAGCCACATCCCCTCCGGCAATCGGCCAAAGCGGCTGACAAAATCTTCAACTCCCCAACGAATCTGCGTTTTCTTGTCGCGGCTATTCGCCAGTGGCATGATCATGTGGCTGTAGGCTTGCGCGATGGCCGAGCCGTGCCCCGAGAATAGTTTTTGACTCTGCCGGTCAGCTTCCAGGATTCCCTTGTATGTTTCGACGCTGTGCTCCGCGGCCCAGGACAGCAAACTGGGACCGAAGTTGAAGCTGATGCGGGAATAATTATTGACGATGCGCGTGATGCGTTGCTGATCGTCGAGGATGCGAGCCGCCAGGTTCGGCGAGTAGCATTCGGCCGATATGCGCTCGTTCCAGTCGTGATAGGGATACGCGGAGTCCTGCAGCTCTATTTGTTCGAGCCAGGGATTCTCTCGCGGCGGCTGGTAGAAATGGCAATGAATGCAGAGATAGTTCATCAGTGGGATGCTGTGTGCACGCCAGAGTACATATGGGTGTTAGATGCGCCACGGAAGAATTTGAGGCAGCGCGTGTTAAGTCCCCGGTAACAGAATTGTGAAAATCGCCCCGGTAGTGCGGACGCGATTTTCGGCCGTAACCGTACCTGAATATTTCTTCACGATGGAATCCACGATGTGAAGCCCCAATCCGGTGCGACGCGAGTTGAGCTTCGTGGAAACGTTGGGCCTGAAGACACGAGGCAGGATTTCGGGCGGAATGCCGGGGCCGTTGTCGGCAACGGTGATGGTTAAAGAGCCGGCGGTTTGCTGCGCGCCGATGTCGATTCGGCCTGGCTTTTTCATGACTTGCGCGGCATTGAGGAAGAGATTAGCGAAGACGCGTTCCCAGTCTTTAGAGGATCCAGGCAGCCGAAAGTCATTCGGAATTTGACGAACAAATCGCATACGAGGCTTACGCGCGGCAGTGCAGTAGTCGGTAACCGACTGGATGGCATCGTCCACGATGGCGGCCACGGTGGGCGTGCTGTCCGGGATGGCGCCGAGCAGCCGCTTGCCCCGCGCCACGCTACGCGACAGAGTGGCAGCCAATGGCTTCCAGCGGCGATCCGCGCTCAATAATTCTGCTACTTCGTTAATTGTCTCGAAAACATTGTTCAGATCGTGGATTAAACTCTCATGCGTTAAATCGGTTTCGAGAGAATCTTCCATGTTCAGCGCTATTGGGCGATGTTGCGCAGCGTATCAAAAAATTCCGGGTAGGAGACTGCCGCGGCGTCGGCGTTCTGAATTTCGCACTCTCCATCGGCCGAAAGTGCCGCTACCGCAAATGCCATTGCGATGCGATGATCTCCGCACGAGTCCACCTGGGCTGCACGAAACTTCTGCCCGCCGGGAATAGTGAATCCGTCTTCGGTTGTTTCAATTGTTATACCCATGCGCCGCAGGTTCTCCGCAATTGTAGCGATTCTATCCGTCTCCTTGATACGCAGCTCGGATGCGTCACGTACGGTCAGGCCTTTGCTGCTGACGGCGCCTAAAATTGCGAGCGCCGGAATTTCGTCGATAAGAGCAGCCGTGGCGGCGCCCTGTACCGTCCCACCGCTGATGCGGGAAGCGCGAATCTGAAGATTCCCGATAATTTCTCCGTTCACCTGCTCAATGTGCAGCAGCTTGATAGCCGCTCCGATAGAACGCAGGAAATCAAGTAGCGCGGTGCGCGTCGGATTGAGTCCGACGTTAGTCACGATCAGGTCGGAATCAGGAAGGATTAAGGCGGCGACTAGAAAGAAGGTAGCGGACGAGATGTCGCCGGGCACGACCAAAGTTTTCGCCGACAGCTCTGCGCCACTGCGAACTTTGATTATGCGCGGTTGTGTAGTGATGTCCGCGCCAAGCTCCGCCAGAGCAATCTCCGTATGATCGCGAGTGGCAATCGGCTCGCGAACTACGGTTTCACCTTCGGCGTACAGGCCGGCGAGAAGCACGCAGCTCTTCACCTGAGCGCTGGCGACGGGCATCTGATAATCGATACCGCCAAGCTGCTTGCCTCTTATCACGAGCGGTGGATATTGACCTTCCTTTGCGTCGATCTCGGCGCCCATTTGAGACAGCGGCTTAATGATGCGCGCCATAGGCCGCTTGGCCAGCGAATCGTCGCCGGCGATGGTCGTTGTAAAGGGCTGAGCGGCCAGTATCCCCGACAACATCCGGATGGTCGACCCGGAGTTGCCTGCATCCAGCGGCCGCGCAGGTTGTTTCAGTCCATGCAGGCCTTGGCCGTGTACTGTAAGTACCGAACGTCCGTCCTCTTCCAGAAATTCATGCTCAATCCCAAGCTCGCGCATGCAGGCTAGCGTCGAATGGCAATCTCCACCCGTAGCGAAGTTGTAAATCTTTGAGTCGCCTTGCGCTATGGCCGTCAGCATCGCGTACCGATGCGAAATCGATTTATCGCCGGGAACGCTTACGACGCCGTGGACGCGCCGCGCCGGCGAAACTAGCTCCGTCATGGAACTCGTATTGTAACGTCGAGCCGCGGGACTAAGCCCAAAGCCTGGCGGCGGCCAACCTTAGCTGCGGTAGGTCAACTTGTCGCCTTCGAAACGGGCGTCCTCGCCGGACTCACGAAGAAAACAAATCAGCATCACAACTACTTGCAGCGCGATCAGAACCAGTGTCAGTGTCATGCCCTTGTTAGGGCAACCATGCCACCAACATCTAAGTGTTTGATATCACAGGGTATTCAGCCTCCGCGCAGCGTTCCGGCCCAACAACGGAACGTAATCGCGTACCAATTCGGGACTGCCGCGCCATTTCGGTCCCAACGTGCAAACGAAGTAAACTACAAATGGAATGACTCTGGAAGAACTGGAAAGAGAGTACGTTGCGCTCCGGCAGCAAGGTGAAGCTGTGCGGAGCTATCTTTGACGCGCCCAACAAGCAGCAGGAGCTGACCAAGCTCGAAAGCGAAATCGGGGACCCCGATTTCTGGAACCAACCCGAAAAAAGCCAGCGCGTGATGCAGCAGCGCAAGCGGCTGGAAGAATCGATTCAGCACTCAAAGTCAGTCACCTCGTCGACCTCTGATATCGATACGCTTTTTGAACTCGCGCGCGAGGGCGAAAACGTCAACGTCGAACTCGAACGCGAGATGAAGGCGTTTCAGTCGCGCTTGGAGGAGTTGGAGACCGGCATGCTGCTGTCCGGCGAAAACGATCAGCGCGACGCCATTGTCACGATTCACCCGGGCGCGGGCGGCACCGAAAGCCAGGACTGGGCGGAGATGTTGCTGCGCATGTACCTGCGCTGGGCGGAACGGCATGGCTTTCAAGCGGTCATGACGGACCGGCTGGAAGGTGAAGGCGCGGGCATCAAGTCGGCTACGGTCGAAATCAACGGCGAGAACGTTTACGGGCAGTTGCAATCGGAAGTGGGCGTGCATCGCCTGGTGCGCATCTCGCCGTTCGACGCGAATGCGCGGCGGCATACCTCTTTCGCATCCGTTTTCGTGTACCCGCAGATTGACGAAGACATCAACATTGATATCAAGCCCGACGATCTGAAGATCGATGTCTTCCGCGCGAGCGGCGCCGGCGGCCAGCACGTCAACCGCACGGAATCGGCGGTGCGCTTCACGCACTTGCCTACTGGCCTGGTCGTGCAGTGCCAGAACGAACGTTCGCAACATAAGAATCGCGCCAGCGCCATGAAGCAGTTGCGCGCCAAGCTCTATGAGTACGAGATGGAGAAGAAGCGCGTGGCCGACGCGAAGCTGGAAGACACCAAGCTGGAAATTAATTTCGGCAGCCAGATTCGCAGCTATGTGTTGGCGCCTTACCGGCTCATCAAGGATCATCGAACGAAGCTCTCGATTGGCGATGTGGATCGCGTGTTGGATGGCGACATAGACTCGCTCGTCCACGCCTATCTGGTTTGGCGCAAGACCGGCCGCACGGTGGGCGACGCGAAAGAGGATCTGCCTGAATAGGGCGCTCGCTGATGATCGTTCAGCCGAATGAAGAAGAGCTGAATCGGGCCGCGAGGCTGATTCGGAGCGGCGGACTGGTTGCGTTTCCCACCGAGACTGTGTACGGGTTAGGCGCGAATGCGTTGAATGAGGATGCGATTCGCCGCGTCTACGCCGTAAAGAACCGGCCCTGGGCGAGCCCGTTGATCGTGCATGTGGCGGATGAGGCGATGGCGCGCTCCGTTACGACGGAATGGCCGGATGCCGCGCATGTTCTGGCGACAGCGCTTTTGGCCCGGGCCGCTGACGCTTGTTTTGAAGAAGGCGTCTGTCATTCCCGCGCTGCTGTCGGCGGGTCTGGAAACCGTGGGCATCCGAATTCCGTCACATCCGGTTGCGCTCGAGTTGATCCGCAGAGCTGGCGTGCCCATCGCCGCGCCCAGCGCGAATCGTTTTTCGGAAATCTCCCCCACAACAGCCGAGCATGTGCAGCAGAGCCTCGGCGGTGATATCGACCTGATCCTTGATGGCGGCCCGACGCAAGTTGGGATCGAGTCGACAGTGGTGTCCCTGTGGCGCCATCCGGCTGTCCTTCTTCGCCCGGGCATGATTTCTCAGACGGACTTAGAATCCGTCGCAGGAATCCGCTTCGCGCGTGAATCCGATGTGCCGAAGATCATGGAATCGCCCGGCATGCACGTTCGGCATTATGCGCCGCGCACGCCGTTCTATGTTTTGGAGCCGGGTGCGTCGAAACCCGACGGTCGCGGCAAATTATCGAAATGCCTTCCGATCCACAAAGTTTCGCGGCTCAGCTATACAGCGAACTGCATCGTGCGGATCTAGAGGGATGGGACTGGATAGCGATCGTGAAACCACCTGAGAATCCCGAATGGGCAGGAATTCTCGACCGCCTCAAACGCGCGAGCGCGGCCGAATAAGACGACACGGTGGCGTAGCATCCGGCCAAGAAATTGCACAGCAAAACGCAAGGAAGGCACGATGCATGATCCGCAAACCGGTTTCTGACCCAACAATGGCGGCTTTAGGCCGCTTTCAAGGCAAAATCGAGCACAATTCCAATTTCCGCCAGCAGGCTTTCAATCACAACCTGAGCAGGAATGTGCGAATCGTGAAACTTTTCGGATATCTTGCGCTCTTGCGTCGAGCCGGTGTCGCCTTGGCCGGTGTTGTCGATTGTGCGGCAGCCATCAAACAGAACTTTTCGTCCAGTAAGTCTATGACTCACCTTGGTCTTCCCACCGGGCCCACCCAAGCGGCGCATTTTCTCCCGGGGCAGATTCGCGTGGGCGGCAGGAATGTTTGGGAGTTCGCGACTAACGCGGCAACTCGTGCGCAGATGGAGTTTTTGTTCGCCGAAGTAGAGCACCTTCCGACTCCTTTCAACCAGGCCGATACCGCTGCAGAGGCGAATGGCGAGCCGGGTGGTTTGTGTTCTGCCCTTGCACTCGCTTGCACAAAGCTAATAACCACAAGCCTTCCGGCGAAGCCCAGCGACGGCAAAATTCCTCTTGAGCTTCTGCAACCAGCCTATGAGGACTGGTTCCAACTTGCTCTTCTAGGTCTAAATAACGCAATCCACGCCAAGCAAGACAAGGAAGGAATTCCACCGTTGCAGGGAAATCCCTACGATGGTTACACGCTGGAATCAATATCGGCGCGATCCACCGCAAGCGCGAAGCAGTGGAATCGCGATGAGGCACTCGGCGTGCTGCGTTATTACCTGGAAGATCAGCAGCAGCGGACCTGGCAGTGGGTGGTCGGGAGTTGTCAGGAACGTCTGCGGGAAGTGGAAGCGACCTTTAAAGCTTAGTTAGGGTTCAAGCAGGCGTGAGGTCGAAGGCCTCGCGGTGGTCTTTTATAAACTGCTCTAAACCTTTTTCCGTCAACGGATGCTGGAACACTTGCTCCAGAACTTTCGGCGTCAGCGTAACAATGTGCGCGCCCGCTTTCGCCGCTTGCACCAGATGAAGCGGCCCACGCACGGAGGCGGCCAGGACCTGAGTCTGGAAGCCGTAGTTCTTATAAATGGTCAAGATGTCCGAGAGAACGTCAACACCGGGCCATCCCATGTCATCCACTCGTCCGATGAAGGGACTGACGATATATGCGTTCGCCTTGGCGGCGAGAATAGCCTGCGCGGCGCTAAAGCACAACGTGACATTGGTACGGATGCCTTCTTTTGCAAACGCCGCAGCCGCAATGATGCCCTCCGGAACCAGCGGCACCTTCACGATGATATTGCGATGAACCTTCGCCAGGCTGCGCCCTTCGGCGATCATCCCCTTCGCGTCAGTAGCAATCACTTCCGCGCTGATATCGCCATCGATGATGCCGCAGATTCGCCGAATCTGGTCTTCGAGCGGCACTCCCTCTTTGGCAATTAGAGAAGGATTAGTAGTAACTCCGTCGATGACGCCCCAGGCACTTGCCCTTTTGATTTCTTCGAGATTGGCCGAATCGAGAAAAAACTTCACTTATACCTGACTTTTGATCGTAACAAAGGGGCGGGTGCTGAGCAGTCAGCGGTTGTGTCGAACCCAGATAGCGACGCCAACCAGAGCCGCGAAGAATACTCCTGGAAAGACGCTCTCTCCGGGACGTTTGAGTACAACAGCAACGATGGCCATAGCTCCGGCCATTGTTACCGCGAGCATGGCCAGCCCGACTAGCGCGAGACGTGGGATCAAGACGAGCACACCACCGAGGGTTTCTACGACACCGGTGAAATAGCGGAACCAGTCGCCCCAGCCGATTTCGTGGAACATGCGCGTCCAGTGCCCGCCGGGATCCGACGAAAACTTCTCCAATCCGAACGCTATGAAACATACCGCAATGCCGCTACGAATCGCCCAGTCGCCGACTACGTTGCGAGGTTCGGGTACGGACGAGAACTGCAACTCAGCCATAGGGCCCGTCATTCATAGCGCAGCGCAACAATCGGATCCACCCGAACCGCGCGCCGCGCTGGAATCGCACATCCGGCGAGGCCAGTCCCCAGCAGCGTCAGCACCACTAAGAGCAGCGTCACGGGATCTCCCGGCGAAACACCAATCAGCGCCATTCGCAAGACGCGTGCGATCACCATTGCCGCCGGCAAGCCAAACGCAGTGCCGATCAGAACCGGGCGCATGCCTTGCGCGTACACCAGCCGAAGAATGTCTCGTCGCGAGCCGCCGACTGCGACTCGAATTCCGATCTCCTGGATGCGTTGGGTCACGGAATGGGAGATTACGGCGTAAAGGCCCACAGCCGCCAGCACCAGCGCGATTCCGGCGAAGACAGAGAACATGCTCTCTAACAGAGTGGAAGAAAATCGGGTCTCTCCCCAGCGGTCTTCTAAGGTACGTACTTGATAAAGAGCCAAGTTAGGGTCGACGTGTTGCACTTCCCGGCGAAGAGCATCGGCGAGCGTGCGCGGCGGAACGCGAGCTTTCATCACAATGAACATTTCGCGCTGCGGTTCTTGCGCAAAGGGAAGATAAATCAGAGGCTCGCGTTCGAGCGGATGGCGGAAATTCTCCAGAATGTCGGGTAACACGCCGATTACCGTCAGCCATGGTTGAGCAACTTCGCCTTTGGCTAAACGGATGCGTTTCCCGAGCGCGTTCTCGGTGGGCCAATGTTGCCGGGCGAAGCTTTCGTTAATCAAGGCCACTGGCGGTCCCGTGATCCCGTCCGTTTCCGTGAACGTGCGCCCACGGCGCGGCGATACCTGCATGGCACGAAAATAATCGGGACTAGTCACAATCGCTCCAATTTGCGGCCACCTTGTGATGGCGGTGGACGTGCCGTCGAGATCGTATGGAAGAGTCACCCAGCGAGACATCGGAAGGTTGGACGTGATGGCCGAATGCTGCACGCCCGGCAGCGAATCAATGCGGCTCTTGATTGCGCGATGAAAACTGATCTCATCTTTGGCAAGCGGATATTTGGCTTCGGGAAGATTCACCTGGGCCGTCAGCACGTTCGCGGTATTTACGCCGAGCGGAGTGTCATAGAGGTTCACGGTGCTGTGAATCATCAACCCGGCGCCGGTCAGCAACACCATGCAGAGCGCCATCTCCATCACCACCAGGAGATTAGAAACCGAAGTTAGCCGTCGTCCTCTTGCGATTCCTTGACCGCCATCTTTGATTGCGCTGTACACGTCAATCCCGGCCAGCCGCAGCGCGGGCACAAGTCCGAACAGAATGCCGGTGCCAACTGAAATGACAGCCATGTAAATGAAGGCACTTTTGTTTAATGAGAGGTCGAGCCAGACGGGTTTAACTACGCTACGAGTCGCGGCATCGAACCAGCCGAGACACCCGAGTGCGACGAGCCACCCAACAAATCCGCCGGCAATGGCGAGAAGAACGCTTTCAATGAGAAGTTGGCGCAGAATGCGAACACGGCCAGCGCCAATAGCGACGCGAATGGAGATCTCGCGGACACGTCCTGCTCCACGCGCCAGCAACATGTTGGCAACGTCGGCGCATGCAATCAGAAGTACGAATCCTACTGCCAGCCACAACGTGACAAAGAGCGGACGCGAATGATAAACGCCCGTTATTTCCGCAATGTTCTGGAGGCTGGCGTTAAGGCCGCCATCTGAGGCCGGATATTGTTGGGCGAGACGGCCGGCCTGAGCGTTCAGCTCTTTACGCGTGGCGGCCATGGTCACGCCATCCCGTAGACGACCGAAGAGAGTCACGCTGCGCAGCGAGCGGCTTTCCATTTGCGCAGTTAGAACTAACGGGATCCACAGATCGGTATCTTCCGGGAAGCGTTTCGCGGGCGGCATCACGCCGATCACCGTGGTCGGCACTTCGTTCACGCGGATAACTTTGTTGAGAATGCCGGGATCTTTGGCGTATCGATCCTGCCAAACGTGATAAGTCAATTCGGCAACCGCGGGAGCGCCAGGCTCCTCATCATTAGCGCTGAAGGCACGCCCGATTAGCGGCTTCTGCTCGGAAACGAAAAATCCATTGGAGGACATCTTGACGCACCAATAGCGGTCCGGCAGAGTCTTGTCGTCGCTGAGATTGGCTGAGAAGAACTGGTACGCAGCAAGCCCGGCAAGCGACTTCGTCTGCGCGCTAAGATCTCGGAAGTCGGGATAAGAGACGCCGAACTCGTGCCGTGACGGATCAGTTAAGCCGATCAGCGCGACGCGATCGATATGGTCGAGCCCCAGATTCCAGGAAAATGCGCTGTTTGCGATCGTGAACACCGCTGTATCGGCTCCGATTCCGAGCGCCAGCGCGGTAACAGCCACGATAGTGAAGCCCGGCGTTTTCGCCAGCATGCGGACGGCATAGCGAACGTCTTGCCACCAGCTTTCAACCTTCGAGAAAGCCCATAGATCGCGGCAGGATTCCTTGAAGCGCGTTGCATTGCCGATTCGCCGTTGCGCCTCTGCTGCATCACCGGTCTCCGCGGCTTTCATTTCGAGATGAAATTGCAGCTCGTCATTCAGATCGCGATCCAGTTGCTTACGGCGCCAAAATGCGCCGAGTTTTTTTGCCAGCCTCATGCGGTCTCCATTACGCGAGCGATCGCCTCAGCCAAGCGCTTCCAATTAGTCGCTTCCGCCTGCAACTGCTTGCGGCCGCGCGCAGTTACGCGATAGAACTTCGCACGGCGGTTGTTCGCTGATTGTCCCCACTCGGAATCGAGCAGGCCGTCCAGTTCCAGACGATGAAGCGCCGGATAGAGCGATCCCTCCTCAACCCGCAGGACATCTTCCGAAATCTGCTGAATGGACTGCGCAATGCCGTACCCGTGCATAGCGCCGCCTCGAGCGAGTGTTTTCAAAATCAGCATGTCGAGCGTGCCCTGAACGAGTTCGCCTTCGGATTTTGGCGTTCCCATAGACGCTTGATAGGAGTATGCGCTTGATCGGAACGGCTGTCAAGCACCTTAAGCTGTGCTTCTCGATGACGCCATTGCATGGTTTCCCGGTAGGCTAGGTATATGGCGACTCAACCGAATCCTTACATCACGCCAGATCCTCAGGGCTTCGGTTCCGGTCCGGTTGATTATCGAGTCTAGCCTCCGGGCTCGCCTTGCTCTTGCAAGGCGCTCATGTACTCCTCCAAGGTTGCGTCCAGTCGCCTATAGAGAAGGGCGTTAAAACTTTCCGCGCCTTGCCCCGCTTGTTCCTGCTGCAAGCTGCGGATATACTCAAGCCGGTCTTCCGGGCGCACGGCAAGCGGGGGATAACCCCCGCGAATGAGGCTCAGGTTCATCAGCAGCCGCGCCACGCGTCCGTTGCCGTCGTTGAAAGGGTGAATTTCCACCAAACGGCGGTGTGCCAGGAATGCGGTGTCCGGCGTGTCGGGAGCGGCTGCAAGCCAACCCGCAAAATCCCCCATGAGCGCCGGGACCTCTGCGGGTGCCGGAAAGCTGTGCCGTCCCGTCTCGGTCCGAACGTACCGGGGCAAGTCGGCATACTGTCCGGCAATCTCCGGGGCGGACCGCTGCATGACCAACCTATGCAGATTGCGCACGTCGCTTTCGGTGAGTGGCGTTTGCTGCCTGGCTAGTTCGCGCACATAGCGGATAGCATCGTAATGATCGAGCGCCTCAAGATGATCTTTGAGCGGCTTGCCGCTTATCGTAATCCCCTTTTCGATGACAAGCGTGGTTTCGACCGCACTGAGTGTATTGCCCTCGATAGCATTCGACGTGTAGGTAAGCTCGAGATCGTAGTAATGCTCAAGGTTGGCTAAGCGCCTGCGGCAGCAGGGGCCGCAGTTCGTCGAGCCGCTTCTTCTTCGCGGCAATAGAGCTCAAAAGCTCGTTCATGATGCCTCAATGCATACCACGGGGCGAGCTCATGCTTATGCGTCTACCCCCGACCATTCGCCCTCGAAGTCGTGGCTACTCCCTGCCTCTCAAGATCGCGGCCATGACGCGAGGGTTACGCCGTCCGTGCATCACGGCAACAACCCATAAAGGCTTCTCATCTGGTGCGTAGGCAATCAGATATTCACGAACAACAATAAACCGCAAAGGGCGCGAGGTGAGGTCGGGGCGCTTATGTCCGACATTTGGAAACTGCACCAAGGCGCGAATAGCTGCTAGAATCTCCTCACGCACCCGCCTCGCTGCCTGTGGGCTGTCGTCAGCAATATAGGTCCAGATGTCGGTGATGTCTTGAGCTGCGAGGGGATGAAGGTCAAAGCCCCGCCCCGCGGTCATTGCTTGTTCAACAGCTCATCTTCCCGTTTGCGAAGGCTCTCAAAGAAAATTTCACCGTCGATGGGTTTTACCCTGCCGCTTTTCAGGTCATCATAACGGCTGTTCAACGTTTCGCATGTCCTCGCAAGCTCGGCTACATATCCGGCCATGGCGTCCTCAACAAGCTGGTCGGGCGTATACCCGGTTTCGCTGAGTAGTTGGTCGATCTTGGCTTGCAGTTCAGGGGCGAAATGAACTTCCATGTCATTCAAGGTACGCGAAAACCGGCATGGAGGCAACGCGCGAGCCCAAGCGTCGGAAATCCGGCCCCTATAATCAGGAACGATGCCCGACATTCCGGCCATTGCTGACCGGCTCGCTGCTATCCCAAATCTCACCGTGCTGCGGAATTCGCCGCTCTCGGCTTACACGCGTTTTCGCATCGGCGGTCCGGCGGCGTTGCTGTGCGACACCTCCGATGTCGAAGCTTTCACCCAGGCATTGCGGCTGGTGAAAGACCTCGCGCTTCCGCGGATGGTCATCGGCGGCGGGACCAATCTGGTTGTTTCTGATGCCGGTTTTGACGGTGTCGTTCTGCGGTTCACAGGAGCGGCCATTTTGCAGAACGGCTTAATACTGAAGGTCGAATCGGGCGCGGTTTTGCAGGATGTCGTGGACGCAAGCATTGAGCGTGGGCTAAAGGGAATGGAGACGCTGACCGGCATCCCAGGATTTTTGGGCGGCGCGGTGTATGGGAATGCCGGTGCCTATGGTCATTCGATGCAGGAGATAGTCGAGCGAGTCTGGTTCACGGATGGCGAGCGCGTGGAAAAGTTCGACAATGCCGATTGCCAGTTCCATTACCGCGAGAGCATTTTCAAGGATCAGAAAGACTGGATCATTCTCTCGACCGAATTGCGGCTTCGCCAAGGAAAGCCGGACGAGCTGGCGAAGATTGCGACCGATATCCGCACCATACGCGACGCGAAATATCCGCCAACCATGAAGTGCGCCGGCAGCATCTTCAAGAATGTTTTCTTTGCTGAGTTGCCGGCTGCCGCACAAAACGAAGTTCCGGCGAGTGTCGTGCGAGAAGGCAAGGTTCCTTCCGCCTGGTTTCTGGAACAGGTGGGCGCGAAAGGCATGCAGCGGGGCGACATCAAAGTCGCGACCTACCATGCAAATCTGATTTACAACGATGGCGAGGGAAACGCGGCGGATCTCATCGTGATCATCGAGGAATTGAAAACTCGGGTACGCAACCGCTTCGGATTCCATTTGGAAGAGGAAGTCCAGTTCGTTGGATTCGACTACAGCGTGGAGCCGGCTTGATGCGCAAACTGCTCTATTGTTCTGTCATTGCCGCGCTGCTGGTTGTCAGCGGCGAATCGCAGGACGGCATCACGCTCCTGCTCGTGAACGGCAAGTTCTGGACTGTGAACCCGCAGCAGAAAGAAGCGGAAGCGGTAGCTGTGCGCGGGAACCGCATTGCCGCCGTCGGCACCACGGCCGAGATCATGCGGCTCAAGTCCAATGCCACGCCGGTGCTCGATCTCGAAGGCAAACGCGTCTTGCCTGGCTTCGATGATTCGCACGTTCACTTCGTGGAGGGCGGCGCCGCGCTGGCGGGCCCGCAGTTGCGCTACAGCAAGAGCCAGGAAGAATTTCGCAACACCTTAGCCGAATTCGCGAAACATCGCCCTTCAGGAACCTGGATCACCGGGGGCCAATGGGACCACGAGAACTGGTCGCCGGCCCTTTTACCGACCAGGCAGTTGATCGATCCCGTCACCGCAGACTGGCCCGTATTTATCAGCCGTCTTGATGGGCATGAGGCGTTGGCAAATTCGCTCGCGATGAAGCTGGCCGACGTAGATAAGCACACGAAAGATGTTGCAGGCGGCGTGATCGTCCGCGACGCGCAGGGCGATCCCACCGGCATTTTCAAAGATGCCGCCCAAGGACTCATCGAAAAAGCCATCCCAGCGCCATCGCAGCAGGACATCATCGACGCCGTTCGCGCGGCACAGGTCTACGCAAGCGGGCAAGGCGTCACCAGCGTTCAGGACATGACGGTACAGCCTGACATGCTGCGCGCTTATCAAAAAATGATGCACGAAGGTCAACTGCGCGTGCGCATTTCCGTGCATGAACTGCTAGGTCGATGGCGCCTCCAGGCCAATGCGGGGATAGCGGCGGACTTCGGAAACGAATACCTGCACATCGGCGGGGTCAAAGGATTCGCGGATGGATCTCTGGGGTCGACCACGGCATTACTGTTCGCGCCTTACCTGGACGCACCGAATACAAGCGGTATCACCAGCGCCGCACTTTCGAATCCGGATCAGATGTGGCGCGACATGGAAGGCGCAGATGCTGCCGGACTTCAGATTGCCACTCACGCTATCGGCGACAAGGCGAACAACATCATTCTCGGATTCTATGAACGCCTCGAACGCGAGCACGGCGAGCGCGATCGCCGCTTGCGTATCGAACACGCGCAGCACTTGACAGCCGCAGACATTCCCCGTTTTGGACGCGATCACGTGATCGCATCCATGCAGCCGTATCATTTGATCGACGATGGCCGTTGGGCGGAGAAGCGAATCGGTCCGGAGCGCGCTAAGACTTCTTACGCTTACCGTTCGCTGCTCGATTCGGGGGCCGCGCTTGCGTTTGGATCGGACTGGCCGGTGGCTCCCATGAGCCCCATCATGGGAATCTACGGAGCGGTGACCCGGCGCACTTTAGACGGGAAGCACCCGGACGGATGGGTGCCGGAGCAAAAGATCACGGTTGAAGAAGCGGTGCGTGCCTACACAATGGGGGCGGCTTACGCCAGCTTTGAAGAGAACATCAAGGGCTCTATCGAACCCGGCAAGCTGGCCGATTTCGTTGTGCTCTCAGATGACATTTTCGCCATCGATCCCGTCAAGATTGCAGACACGAAAGTAGTGCTGACCATTTTCGACGGAAAAGCGATCACGCTGCCCGACTGCCCGGAATGCAAAAAGTTGCCAAGTGGATTGATTCTGCGTCCATAAGCTCACGGATGCGGGGCGAAGTGAGAGCCTCCAATTCCCGCACGCGCGACTCCTTCAATCTCGTCTGCGCGTTACTCAATTGCGCGGTGAGAAATCCCGGATGGCACATGAATTCCGTTATGCCTTCGTTCACTCTTCGCAACGCGGCGGCGAACGATTCCTCCGTCAAATGACCCGTCAGCCGGAAGCCGAGAAAATGGTCCGTCATGCGAACGCGTGAACCTTTGGCGAGCCGCCGGTAATACGTGTCGGCAAGTTGGCAGGCCGCGCCTGCGAAGCGGGTTGTGTGGTCAAGCGGCAAGCGGATGTACGGAATATCGAACTCCTCCGCGAGCCGCACAACAATCCGAAACACGGACGGAACAATATGTGTGTGCTTATGCGAATCCAGATGGGTCAGGCGAATTCCGGTGTCGAGAATCTTTACGATCTGCGCGCGCAGTTCCGCATACACATCCAGACCACCCCCAGCTAACGTCCGCAGCAGTTCCAGAGGTCCCTTCGGCAGGGGGCGCCCTGTCAGCAACGATTTTCCCTGAACGAGTACCAGATGGCAGCCAATGTCTAAAGACGGTGTTTCGTAGGCGAGCCGGACAGCATCATCGAATGCGTCGCCATTGGCCATCAAAGTGGTGGCCGTGAGGACACCGTTTCGATGAGCGTGAACGATGCCCGCGTTTACATCAGGCGTGAAACCGAAGTCGTCGGCATTGATGATCAGCCGCTTCAAATTAGAAGATATGAAGTTTGATGGAGAGGAACTTCTTCGGGTTCGCGCGGAAGTCCTTCAGCAGTTCGTGTAGTTCGCGCGTCGTGCCGGTTGTTTGATCGTATAGCGCCGGATTCACCAGCAGTTGTCCCAATGTTCCCTGCCCGGAATTCAGCTTGTCGATGGTCAAATTTACCTTGTCGAGCGTTGTTGAAACCTGGTTGGCAATCTTATCGCTATTAAGCAGTTGACCGGCAGTGCCCTTGCCTTCGTTCAGATTGGTCAGGATTGTATTGAGCTGATCGATGGATTGATTCAGCTTTTTATAGGTCGTTTCGTCAGTCAGTAACTTGCCGGCCGTCCCTTTCCCTTGTTGCAGATCTTGCGTCATTTGATCGATGCGCGTAACAACCTGCTCCGCCTGGTTGTAAAGCGTGGGATCGTTCACCAGCCGGCCGATAGTTCCGGTGCGTGTATTGAGAGTCGTTGCGAGTAGCTGCACCTGGTTAACCGTTTGCAACAGGCTGTTGTACAAACTGGCATCGACCAACAGCTTGCCGATGCTCCCCTGCCCGTTTTCAATCTGGCCGACGATGTCTTGAATCTTCTGCAAGATCGCCTGGGCGGAATCGAGCACGCCAAAGCCCTGCGCGACGAGCTGCTGAAACTCCTGGGTATTCACCGACTTCATGGTTGCTCCCGCGCGGATGGTCGCAGAGCTTTTACCTTTCGAAATCTGCAGAAACTTCGTGCTACCCAGGAGATTGTCGGAAGAAATGGAGGCAATGGAATCGTCAGGAATCTGCTTCAGCATCTCCTGGTCGACCTCGAAGTTCACTTTGATGATGCGGTTCGGATCGTTTTCGCCCGACAATTTGACGCCCGTGACCTTGCCCGCAGCAATGCCGTTGATGCGGACCGGAGAGCCTTCGGTGAGCCCGGACGCGTCCGAGACGTAAACCTGAAGTGGAACCGACTTCTGAAACCAACCGATTCCTCCGGTCAGCAAGAAGATCAGAAGGGTGAGGAAAAAAAACGCAATGATGCCGAGGATTCCGACTTTCAACTGCGCGAAGCCAACGCGTTCCTTGCTGGGCATAGTTATTTCTCGTGCCTCACGAACCGCTTCACGTAAGCATCCTCGTTACTTTCGAGTTCATGCCGAGTGCCACGGAACACGATTTCCCCCTCTTTCATCACAATAAACTTTGTGCGCGTCCGGTTCGGATCGTTCTCTTCTTCTTCACTCACCGGAATCAGTTCTTCAGTCTTCGCGTTGTAGCGATATTTTGCCATCAACTCGCCGTCCTGGTAGCGGTGCGTGACAATCAGCGAAGCTGTGTTACGCGTGTCGCGCTCCTTCGCAATCAGGGCCATGATGATGTTCGCGGTGATGGGATCGAGACCGGCCGTTGGAGAGTCGTAGAGCACCAATGGCGGCTCGGTGACAATGGCGCGCGCGATGCCCACACGACGGCGCATACCGCCGGATAGCTCACTCGGGAACCTATCGAAAGTTTGCTCCAACTCGACAAAACGCAAAGTTTCCTTCACGTGCGTTTCCAAAGCTGCGGGGGCCATTTGGCTTTGAGTAGCCCCGGGTTGCTGGTTGACAAGCGGGTACTCGACGTTCTCGCCTACTAATAAGGAATCGAAAAGGCCGCCTTCCTGAAACAAGAAACCGGCACGGCTGCGAAGACCATATAACTCCTGCTCCTTGCGGTTCACGATGTCTTCGCCGAAGAGCTTAATCTCACCCGAGTCCACGCCGACCAGCCCGATAATTGCTTTCAGCAGCGTAGTCTTGCCGCTGCCGGCAGCTCCGAAGATGATGCGCGTCTCGCCGGGATTCAATGTCATGGATACGCTGCGCAGCGCCCAAGTGTCCTGAAACTGCAGATTGACCTCGCGCAGTTCGACAAGCGGCGACGTATTGGGAAGAGCGCTGGTCACAGGTTCACGAAGATCTTATCGATCAGAAACGTCACCGCAAAGATCCAGATGGAAGCGCTAACCACGGCCTGCGTGGTTGCCAGACCGACGCCTTGTGTTCCGCCGGTTGTGCGCAGTCCATAGAAGCAGCCCACAAGCGAGATGATCATTCCGAACAATAGCGGTTTGATCAAGCCTTGCGCCAAATCGTTAAGCACCAAAGCGCGCCACGAACTCGACCAGTAGTAACTGGCACTGATGAGGTGCAACAGAGGCACAGCAACCAAGTAAGCGCCAAACAATCCGATCGCGTCGGCGATAACCGTCAAACACGGAAGCATAATAGCGGTCGCGAGTAGCCGCGGGGTGACCAGCTTCTTCAAGGGGTCGGTACCGAGTGCGCGCATGGCGTCGATCTGCTCGGTGACTTTCATCGACCCCAGCTCGCTGGCGATACCGGAGGCGTTGCGTCCGGCCACTAGCAGAGCGGTCAAAACAGGCCCAAGCTCACGGACCAGGGTCAGTGAAACGATTGAACCGATTTCACTCGCCGCGCCATAGGTGTTGAGGGCGCGCGCCATCTGCAGCGCGATGATGGCGCCGCTGAAAAAGCCTGTCAGGATGACGATCGGAATGCTTCCGAATCCGATGACGTCCATTTGAATGATGACGTCATCGTAGTAATGCGGACGGCTAAAAATGTTTCTGAAGGAGCGGGCAGCTAAAAAAAGAAAGTCCTGAAAAGAGCCGGCCCAAGTCGTCAGGAAGCGGTCCAAACAGGACTCCCCCGCGATGGCCGAACCTTCATACCACCGAGGCTAGCATACGGTTCTCTACTAGAACGGTATTGGTTCGGTGGGCGGGGACTTCTCGCTCTCGTGGCCTTTTTGACTTATTGCGCTGATCTCATAGCGGTACGACTTGCCGTGCTCCACCTTCTGGTCGCTGAAGGTGGGCACATTGACTAGATCGCCCTGGCGCGTGAAATCGCCGCCATTCGTTGAGCGGTAAATGTAATAACCCTTGAGATTGGCATCGGGACTGCGCGACCAGGAGACTTCGATGGAGTTCGGAGCGGCCAGAGCGGTCACCGTCGCGGGCACTTCCGGAGGGAACGTGTCGGCATGAATTACAGCCAGATCTTTGGAGGGCTCGCTTTGCGCGGCTCCTTTCTGCGCAACCACCGTGTACGTGTACGGGGTGTCCCAATGCGAGGTGCTGTCCAGGTAAAGAGGATCAGTTGAAGTTCCAATCTGCACCGGCGCCTTGTCGGTCGGACCGCGGCGCGAGATGAGGTACTTGATGCCGGCGCCTTCATCGGGCCAGGTCAGCAGGTAACCTTTTTTTGTGGCCTCGATCTTTGCGACGGGAGCAGCCAACGGCGCAATAACATCTACCAGGGCGCGATTCGACCACTGCGAGTAGCGATCGTCCTTCCGCATGGATGTTCGAACCGCAACGACAATGTGCTTGCCTGTCCATTCGGCCGCGGGGAGTGTCTTCGAGACCGGCTGCGGCCTGGGGGCATCCGGATCGTTCGGCGGCGGAGATGGAATTTCGAAATGTTGCGCCGAGTCTGACCACGTCTCGAAATCGAATGGAGACTGCTCTGGCCCGACCGCCAGATCGAGATCGGTGTAGCTCTTGATCAGCAAATTGTCAGTTGTGCGCGGCGGCAGGCTGAACGTGACTTTCAACTGATCCCCTTGTTCTATGACTTGCAGATCCGTTACGGGCCTTGGAATATCGGGTGAAGGCGGCAGCACCGGTCCCACATACCCGCAGCCCAACAGGCCGGCAAGCCACAGCAGCGCGAACGCTGCAACCCAAAGCCGCACTACAGAATGTACCTGCTCAAGTCCTGATCTTTGACGATATCGGCGAGCTGTTTGCGCACGTAGGCAGAATCGATCTTGACGTTCTTCTTTTTCAGATCGGGACCCTCGAACGAGATTTCTTCAAGCAGCTTTTCCATGATGGTATGCAAACGCCGGGCGCCGATGTTCTCCGCGTGTTCGTTCACTTGAGCGGCATTTCTGGCCACTTCGACAATGGCATCGTCGGTAAAAGTCAGCTTGATGCCTTCGGTTTCGAGCAGGGCCGTGTACTGCTTCACCAGCGCGGATTTGGGTTCTTTCAAGATGCGAATGAAATCGGCCTCAGTGAGTGACTTCAGCTCCACGCGGATGGGGAAACGCCCCTGCAATTCGGGAATCAGATCGGACGGCTTCGATACGTGGAATGCTCCAGCGGCAACGAACAGGATGTGATCTGTGCGGACGAATCCGTGCCGCGTATTGACGGTGGTTCCTTCAACGATGGGCAGAATATCGCGCTGCACGCCTTCGCGGCTCACATCGGGGCCATGTCCGCCTTCGCGGCCGGCGATCTTGTCGATTTCATCCAGAAACACGATGCCGTTCCGCTCGACACGTTCGAGCGCGATACGCGTGACCTGATCCATGTCCACCAGCTTCTGTTCTTCTTCCTGAATCAGGTACTCCATGGCTTCGGAGACGCGCATGTTGCGCTTTTTGCTGCGCGGCCCGAACAAGCCGGGAATGACATCTTTAAGGTTGATGTCCATTTCCTCGACGTTGCCGTTGGTGGAGACTTCAAAGGTAGGTCCACGTTCTTTCACGTCGACTTCCACGGTGCGATCGTCCAGCTTGCCGGCGCGCAGTTTCTCGCGCAGCTTTTCGCGCGTACGATCGATGCTCTCGGCCGCTTCAGGCTGCGGCGGCATCAACAGATCGAGCAATCTATCTTCAGCCTGTTGCTCGGCGCGATCGGCTACCTGTTCCAGCCGCTCTTCGCGAACCATGTCGATGCCCACGTCCACCAAATCGCGTATGATCGACTCGACATCGCGGCCTACATAGCCGACCTCGGTGAACTTGCTGGCTTCTACCTTAAGAAATGGCGAGTTCGCCAGCTTGGCTAAACGGCGCGCAATTTCCGTCTTGCCGACACCGGTGGGGCCGATCATCAGGATGTTCTTCGGCATGACTTCTTCGGCCATCTCGGGATCGAGTTTCTGGCGACGGACGCGATTGCGAAGAGCAATGGCTACGGACTTCTTGGCATCGGCCTGGCCGATGACGTGCTTATCTAGCTCAGCTACGATCTCACGCGGCGTGAGCTCGTCAAGCAGCGGCGTTTCATCCGAGGATTGCTGGGGCAGGTAGATAACCATCAGGACAGCTCCTCATAGGTGATGTTGCCGTTGGTGTAAATGCAGACGTCGCCGGCGATCTTCATGGACTTTTCGACGACTTCGCGCGCGCTGAGGTCCGTGTTTTCGAGCAGAGCGACGGCTGCGCATTTGGCGAACGGACCACCGGAACCGATAGCGGCGATAGGGCTATCGGGCTCAATCACGTCGCCAGTGCCGCTCACAATGTACATATTCTGCACGTCGGCCACAAGCAATAGAGCTTCGAGGTGACGCAGCATTCGATCTGTTCGCCACTCCTTTGCGAGTTCCACCACACTTCTCGGGAGATTGCCTGTGTATTGTTCGAGCTTTGCTTCAAAGCGCGCAAACAGGGCGAAGGCGTCGGCGGTGGATCCGGCGAACCCCGAGACAATTTTGCCGTTATACAGCCGGCGCAGCTTCTTTGCTCCGCCTTTCAAAACCTCATTGCCCATGGTGACTTGCCCGTCACCTGCCAGTACAACTTTGCCGTTGCGGCGAACGCACAGGATGGTCGTCGAACGGATTCTATTACTCATTATCGATATTTCTTAGCCTTAACCCACGGTTCGCAAACCAGGGATCGCATGCGCGCACAGCTACGCAAGATCCAAGTGGAACCTTCATTTCATCACAGGCTTCATTTTGAGCGCAGACTGATCGAAGGTTGTGACCTGTGC
Organism: Terriglobia bacterium; assembly: GCA_963758445.1. Classification (GTDB taxonomy): domain Bacteria; phylum Acidobacteriota; class Terriglobia; order Bryobacterales; family Bryobacteraceae; genus Bog-105. Next base: position 109,184 of record CAVWVR010000010.1, on the reverse strand, counting down.
CGCCATAAGGCCGTCGTGGGTCTCATAGGCATCTGCGCCTCGATATGGTTCCGCAAGAAACGGGGCATTGGCACGCCACTGCACGTTTACGGTGTCGCCGACAATGAAGATGTGCTCAGGCGTCACCTTCAGTCCACAGGTTCCACCCTGTGAAGGAAGTTTCACCACCTGCTCATACATTTTTCCCAGGGCCGCACGGCCACGCGTGGTGCTTCCGTTGGGCGCGAAGAACTCCGCGTTATCGGCGAAGCCTGCCAGTAAGCGATTCCAATCGCAGGCGCTGAAGGCGGCCATGTGTTCCTCAACAACTTTCATTGGAGAGGATTGTTTTTTCTGTGGGGGGAGAGCGTGATTTTGCGCGGGCGCAACGAGATTGGAAGAGCATTGCTGTCAGGGCGGCAGTTAATGAGAGGCGCATGATATGCATTGTGGCTCGGAGCAGGCGGGTTGGCAACGTTGGCAACCCGCCGCCGGTTGGCAACCGGCCCCACAGCTTGGAAGCAGCGCACTAAGATTAGAACGTGTTGACCACTCGGAGGCTTGGGACGCAGGGGCTGCAGGTATCTGCAATCGGGCTGGGGTGTTGGGAGATGACGGGGCGCGCCTACGGACCTGCGGATGAACAAGAGTCGATTGCCACCATACGCAGGGCGGTTGAACTCGGCATTGACTTCTTCGACACCGCCGAAGCGTATGGTCCATTTACCAACGAGGAACTGCTGGGCCGAATATTGAAGGACTATCCACGAGATCAGATCGTGATAGCAACCAAATTCGGAATGCGCTTCGAGAATGGCCGCATCGCCGGCACGGATAGCCGGCCCGAACATATCCCTGTAGCAGTGGAAGCCTCCCTTCAGCGGCTGCAGGTGGACTACATCGATCTGCTCTACCAACACCGGGTGGATTTCGCGGTTCCTATTGAAGACACTGTGGGAGCCATGGCGAACCTGGTGGCGCAAGGTAAAGTTCGCTTCCTTGGTTTGTCGGAAGCGGGCGATTCCACCATTCGCCGCGCGCACGCTACGCATCCGATTTCCGCGCTGCAGAGCGAATATTCGTTGTGGGAGCGCAATCTTGAGCCGCAAATCATTCCCACTCTGCGCGAGCTGGGCATCGGCCTGGTTCCGTTTGCACCGCTGGGGCGCGGCTTTCTTACGGGCGTCGTCAAACGCGCCGAAGAATATCCGCAAGACGATTGGCGTCACACAGATCCTCGCTTTCAGGGTGAAAATTTCGATGCCAACGTGAACGTGCTGCGTGTTGTTCGCGAGATGGCAGCCAGCAAGCAGGCCACGCCCACGCAAATTGCACTCGCGTGGGTTCTTCAGCAAGGCGCCGACATTGTGCCCATTCCGGGGACCACGAAGCGGCAGCATCTGGAAGAAAACGCCCAAGCGGCGGATGTCTCGCTGAGCCAGAGCGAAATGGAACGGCTGGACACAGCATTTGCGCCGGGCAGCATCGCCGGAAAACGATACAACGAAGAGCGGGCGCGCCTGGTGGATCGTTAACGGGAATCATTCTTCCCAGGCGAAGCTGCGAATGCCCGGAATAGATCGCAGTTGCTCGATGGCGGGTGGCGTTTCGGGAATCCGGCTGGCGGGCGCGCTCCATTTCACTTCACAATCGAGACAGGTAAGCGTTGTGCCGGGATCGTATTGGGTCTTCCAATGAGCGATGCCCAATTTGGCCGCCAGAAGTCTTTGGCGAAGATCGCTTTCGGTCAGTGAATCGGGCGAAAGACTGATGTGAAGGGAACCACGAAACTCACGAGAAAAACGTTTTTCCGCCAGCTTCAGGAACCAGAGGACCACAACGGCAATGACAGATCCAGCGATGCCGAGGTAGATGTTTCCAGCGCCAAAGAGCAGGCCGAGAACGGTGACGAACCAAATGGTAGCGGCAGTGGTCACGCCGCTAATGCTGGTACCGCGTTTGATAATGACGCCCGCGCCGATGAAGCCGATACCAGAGAGAATGCCGAGCGGCAGGCGCATCAGATCCATGACGGCGAACGAAGCTGGCGTCTTGCCGGACATGGGCAGCATGAGATTGGCCTGCAGCATGGCGAGTGTGGCGGCGAGACAGACCAGCATGGTGGTGCGGGTTCCAGCCGGATGGCCGTGTTCGTCGCGGTTGAGTCCGATGATGAAGCTGGCCGCGCATGCGAGAGCGAGACGGATGGCAATCTGTTGCCAGTCGAGATAGAGGGGCATGTTAGTTCCTCATCATTCTAGGTGCTCAGAAGAGGCGGTTGCGTTTCTCACCGATTGTGTCCCGGAAGGGGAAGGCTTTCGAGAGATAGTACCCGAGTGCGTCGCTGACATGGGTGCGCATGCGGTCTGATTTGTCGAGTTCGGTGGTGGGCTGGCCCAGTGCGTCGGGGCGCCAGCACACGCGCTCGAAATCAAGGAGGAGCTCTTTGCATTTGGGATCAATGAAGAGGCGGTGATCGCCAGAAGCATTGAATAATCGGCTGTTCACGAGGTTGACGCGGTCGCGCACGCCGGGATTGGAGGTTGCGGCTTTGATGTGAACAGTAGCTTGACCGGCGAGGCGCGAGAAGAAGTCACGGATCAATTTCCAATCCGTGTCGGCACCACTGGTGCGGCGTTGATAGCCACTGGCATCGCCATAGACTTCGATGTAGAGGGGACCGTGCATGAACATGTTGCGCAAACCGGACACGCGCTCCCAGAAGCGCAGGCACATCAGGGGGGTGTTGGCATCATGGAGAACGATCTCATCCAGGACGTCGACATTATCGCCATCGCGCTGGGCGATGACGGAGCACATGGGATGGACATTGAAATCGAGCGACCACATGAGGGGCGCACGGGGATTGTAGGGGCACTTGCGCACGTTTGCCTCGCGTGAGTAGGCGTAATAGACAAGCCCGAGAGCGGTACTTTCGAAGCTGGCTTCAAATTCCTGACGATAGAGACGCTCATCGAGTTCACGGGCGGCATCTGACAGTTCTTCCGGGGCGACGTTGCCACCCTCAATGGTTGTGAAGTGGAACGCGGCCCAGCCGGGGTTGGACTCGGCATATTGAAAACGATCGAACAGGTGGTTGTGGCCTTGCGGAGTGCCGATGAAGAGGGCGCGGCCTTTACGATCGGCGAGAGCGGGACGGAGGACTTCCGACCACACCTGAGACTTCATGCTGGCGAACTCATCGAGAACGACGAAGTCGAGGCCGTTGCCGCGGAGCGAGTCGAAGTTATCGGCGCCGCGAAGAGCAATGACGCCGCCGGAATGGAAGCGGATGGAGAGATCGGTTTCGCTGATGGTGATGTCGCCGTCGCCTTGGGCCAATTCCTTGAGGCGCGACCAGGCGATGCGCTTTGCTTGGCGGTAAGTGGGAGCGACGTACCAGGCGACGGCGCCGGGAATGTGCCAAGTGGCGCGGAGGAGTTCCAAAAGCGCCAATTGCGTTTTGCCGAAGCGACGGCCGGCGACCAGAACGCGGAAGCGACTGGGGGATGCGAAGACCTGCCACTGAGCCGGGCCGAGAGGGTACTCAAACCTTTGGAGCATTGGGTTCGGGGAGACGTTGAGAGAAGATCATTACCTTGTGGATGGCGGGGGCGAGGCCCTGGGGGAGACCGGTATCGCGCCAGCCGCATTGCGCTTTGATAAAGAAGTTCAGGGCCGCGATGTTGTTGTCCTGCATAACGGCCTGATTCAATTTCCTGAGCGCGTGCTCACGGCCTTCGGCGGCTCCTTCCGCCAGTTCCTGTGCGAAGATCTTTTGCAATTTGGGCAGCGGGAGACGGAGTTGGACCGCGATGTCGGGCTGGGATGCGCCGAGGGCGGCGAGTTCGCGGACGCGTCGTTGGTCTTCGAACGTGGGTGTGTAGCGGGGGCGTGGCATTGGGGGTTCAGAGAGTGGGATTTCCGTTCCTTGTCAGCGTGTTTGCGGGGGCGCCGCGGTGAAGAAGCTGGCGGGGAGGGGTGGGTACGAGGGGTTGGTGGCGAAGTCGGGGGGCAAAATCGCGGCGAGAGCCTTGGCGGTCCTGATTTCTTCGCGTTGACGGCGGGCTTTGGCGGTGGCAAGCGTCTCGGTTTGCAGTTCCTTCTTATATACGGCGTCCGCTTCTTTGCGCACTTCGGCGGCTTGGGCGCGTTTCTGCGATTCAAAGCCAATTTCGCTTTTCAGCCTTGCGTTTCTTCGTTGTAGAAGCTCCTGGGACGCTCTTCGATAGGCCCGATCGTGGGTGGAATGGTAGCGAATGTGGAGTTCGAGGAGATCGCAGCGGATGGCGACGGCTTGCCGATTTTTGGCCTTTTCGGCGGGATCGGTGGTTTCCATGGTGAAACAGCCTTCCTGCAGGTGGAGGGCACGCTCGGAGAGCCAGTTGTGCTCGGCCATCTTGATCACTAACTGGGTTTCCGCGAGACCGACGGGCTTTTCGTCCGCGATGAGTGCGTCTAAGAAGTCGTCGTAGTCGGCCTGGCGTTCGCAGAGCATGACTTGGAATGTGCCGGTGAGGCCGTGGATGGTACGGTTCTGGGAGACCTTTTCTTTCGAAGCGGCGCTGAGCGGGCCGGTACTTTTGAGCGAGTTGCGCCGATTGGCCGCGATCTGTTTTGCGGTTGCCATGGAGACTCCTTGGGGAGAAAGTTAAAAGCGCCCGTTGCTTAGGGGGACGTGAAAAAGTCGGCTCTCCAGTCGCTTCGCTGCTGGCTCTGAATGAGGGTTCAACTTGGTATGAGCGTTATGCGGCTGGTCGGCCGGATTTTTTCACGAACCCGAAAGCGTGGGGTTCTGAGGGGATTGTGTATCGGGGTGGTGCGTGGATGAGGGGTGGGGAGCGGGTAAGGTGTTGGAGGGGAAGGGGTAAAGAGAATTTGCAGGGCTCGTGACCGGATTGGGGCGGGTGTGCTTTAATAAGGGTGATTCGCCATGCGAAGAGTTGCTCCTCGGTAGCTCAACGGTAGAGCATTCGGCTGTTAACCGAAGGGTTGTAGGTTCGAATCCTACCCGAGGAGCCAAAAGAAAGTTTGTCCGGACCGGATGTCCGGACCGGAGACATAGGTAACAGTTTGTTCCTAAGACATAGGTAACACTTTTGGCCCGAATGGATTTTCCAGAGGCTGCAAAGATTTCTCCTCCAGATCGATATAGCCCAGATCGTAATGCATGAAACTGACGAGCCAGATGCCGTCATCGACTTCTTTGATGCCAACCGCCTGACCAGCCAGGCAGGTGCTTAAGTTGATCTTCTTCCGATAGAGGCAAAGACGGCCGCAGTTGGTCACGACGAGGGTCTTGTCGTGAAACGGGTAGTGCGGCTCGCCGATACCCCGGTATAGGGTGGCAGAAGCCGTATAGACTTCAGCCGGGCATTTCATGGCGAGCGCCTCATGCGGACGCTCGTGGTTGAACTCTTCCAGGAAGGCGTCGAACTTGGCTTGTTGCTGCAGCAGATTGGCGCCCGCCGGGCGCGTTGCCTCTTTCTTCAGCGTCAAGTGCATGCGTTCGTGGCGGCCGTTCTGTTGCGGACGTCCGGGTCGGATTCGTTCGATGGTGATGCCCAGGCGCAGCCACCAAACGGACAGCTTGGAGAGGTTGAAGAGCCCGTTGGGCGAAGCGAAGGGAACGCCGTTATCCGAGCGGATGGCCTGCGGCAAGCCGCGTTCTTGGAACAGGCGCTCAAAGGCGGTAAAGGCAAACTGCTCCTGGTTGGATTCCATCGCTTCACACAGCAGCAAGTAGCGCGAGGCGTGATCGGTGACGGTCAAGGGATAGCAATAGCGGTGATTGCCCAGCTTGAACTCGCCTTTGTAATCGGTACACCACAAGGCATTGGGAACTAAACCCGAAGAAAGCGGCGTTCCTTCGGTATGCCTCCGGGAACGCTTGGCTCGGGTCACTAGCCCGTGGCGATCCAAGACGGCGTGAATGGTGCTGCAGGCCGGCACCTTTACCTCCTGTGGCAGACGCCGTAGGAGGCGTTCACGGATCTTGCGCGCGCCCCAGCTCGACTTCTCGCGCTTGGCAGCAACAATCGCCGCTTCCACCTGCTCAGGCAAGCTGTTGGCATACCGGTGAGGGCGCCGCGCTCGATCCGTGAGCCCCTCCAGTCCGCATTCCCGATAGCGGTCCACGATCTTGTAGCCGGTCTTGCGCGAGATCCCGAATTCTCGGCACAGGCAAGCCATGCTCTCCCCGTCCTTCAGCCGAATCACGAACCGTATCCGCTCGTCTATCACAGAACATTTCCTCCATGGCATGTTTTATCCTGCCTCGCGGCAGACAACATGTGTTACCCATCTCTCCGGAACGTTCTGTTACCCATCTCTCAGGTCGGACACTTCATATATTCGCCGGTGCCGGCGCCTTCCCCCCGATTCTGCCTTCTTTCGCAAACGTACTGCGTTCCAGCGGAGACAACTGGCCGGTGATAACATCGAGCACGATGTCGGGGCAAGCGAAGATTTCCTATATAAAAACCGTCTTTGTCAAAGTGTCTCTCCTCGCAGTACTGATGACATCGGCCACATTCACCGGGCGCGCGGGGCAGCTATCTGTCAAATGGGAAGAACTGACCGCACCGGACTTTGTGATTGCTGTCAAACAAGCGCAGAACACATGCGTCCTACCGTTCGGCATCCTTGAGAAGCATGGCCCGCACCTGCCGATCGGCACCGATCTGATTAACTCGCGATACGCAGCGGTGGAAGGAGCACAGAAGGAGTACGCCGTGGTCTTCCCGGAATACTATTTCGGGCAGATTTTCGAGGCGCGGCAGGAGCCGGGCACGATCGCCTATAGTCCGGGATTACAGCTTCAGCTTCTGCAGGAAACGACAGACGAGATGGCGCGAAACGGTTGCAAGAAGATCCTGATCGTGAACGGTCATGGCGGGAACGGGAGCCTGCTGCCGTACTTCGCGCAAAGTCAACTTGCCAAGCGGCGCGATTACGTGGTTTACGTTTATCTTTCTCCTCGCTTTCCCTCGAACCGGCCGGCTTTGCATTCGAAGGTGGACATGCACGCTGGAGAATCGGAGACTTCGCATACGCTGGTATCGCGACCGGATCTGGTGCATTTAGATCGTGCCGGGCAGGAGTCGGGCGCGGACCAAAACCGTCTGGATTTGCCAGAAGGCGTTTATACGGGCATCTGGTGGTATGGGAGATTTCCGGACCATTACGCCGGACAAGGCGGCCTGGCAACTAAAGAACTCGGCGAATTCGATATGAAGGCGTGGGCCGATGACGTTGCAAATGCACTGCGAGCGATTAAGAGCGACAATGTCAGCTTACGTCTGCAGAATGAATTTTTTGAGAAAGCGCAGCACCCGCTAGATACGCCGCAATAGAGCACAGCAAATTCGTTCTGGTGACCTGGTACCGACCGCGGCGAAGAGGCGTTTAGCAGCGCCCTTCGGGTTTTGTTACTTTACGTAAGACAACCGGAATGAACGGCGGCCGAGAACGCCCGGCCATGAGACTTTATTTCGACGCATGCTGCGTGAGCCGATTAACCGACGACTCCAGCCAGGAGAGAATCCACCGGGAGGCTGAGGCGATTGAGAAACTGATCGGATTTGCGACGAACGATGCCAACGTGGGGTTGGCAGCAGCGTGCTCGAAGCAGAGATCGCGCGCAATCCCGATTCGGACCGCCGTGATGATTGGCAGGCTCTGCTCCAATTCGTCGAGCAGATTGTTAAACCAGATGACAGCGTCATTAGCCGGGCACGCGAGCTACAAGCGGCTGGCTTTTCCGAGTTTGATGCTATGCACATTGCGTGCGCCGAGAGCGGAGAGGCGGAGGTACTGCTCACGACGGATGATCGTCTTGTGCGCCGGGCCAAACGCGAGTCGGCCCAATTGCGCGTTCGGGTGCTAAACCCGGTATCCTTTTTAGAGGAGCTTGACAATGCCGGTGCGAGAAATGACTGACCTCGAATTTCAACGGCATGCCCTGTCTATTCTGCAGCGCGAGCTGGGAGCGGAAGGTTTTGCACGCTTCCTACGGCTGTATCGCTCTGGTCACGGTGATTATACGAAGGATCGCGACGAAATTCTGAGGGGCGTCACCATGGACGACATTGTGGAACAAATCCGTGTTGTTGAGCAAGGCAGGCGAGTCAAGCAGTAGAAGCGCGCGGCGAGCGATCTTCGGGCTTGTTACTTGCGGCCCAATGCCCTCGTTTGCATTTACTTTCAGCTGTTAAACGAAGGGTTTGGCTCGAATCCTCCCCGAGTAGCCAAACATATTCGTTCATTCTTTTGTGATCTGCTTCAGTGATATTGCCCGCCAGTGGCTGGTCAGCGAGGAGATCTTGATTGAATATAAGGAAGTGCTGGGGCGATTGGGAGTTCGGCGCGGTCTGATCGGTGCAATCATCAACCATCTTCGCGAAGAGGCGGACAAGATTGAGCCTTCGGCCTCGGCGGGCCTTTCGCCCGATCCCGGGGACGATTCGTTTTGTTCCTCTGCGGAAGATGGAGAACGCCGACTTCCATCGTCACTCTAAACTCGAAACACTTCCCGCAGTTCGCGTTTCGAGCCAAAGCTGTCTTTCAGACTGTGGGCGAACTGCAAGGCGGCTAGGAGATCCTCGTGAGTCAAATCCGGAAGCCCGGGCTGTTGATGAACAGCGGACGAGAGAGGGCGAAATGAGCGCGCGATTGCAGAGCGAACAATCGAGGTTGAGTGAGTTGCAGGGGACTTTGGATGTGCTGAAGAAGCAGATTGCGGGCGAAGGGGGCATTAGGCTGGCCGGATTGGGGTCGCTTACGCTCCCTGGCTCTGTGTGGAGAGTTTTGGTATTCGGAAGAAGTGCGGTGTTCGGAACTGTTACCGTCAGACGCGCAGGAAGTGGCGGAAGCTTTCTAGTTCTTCCTCGAAGCGGACCTGGAAGAGAGGCTCGGTTGGTGGGGCTTTCACGAAACCCGGTGTCACTTCGAAGCCGTCGCCGCGGTTTGTGATGTTCACCCAGCCTACGATGTCGTCGCGCCACAACAAGGGCAGCGCGTAGTAGCCGAGTTTGCGCTTGGGAGGGGGCGTGTAGGCCTCAAATCGATACGCCCATCCCCAGAAATGTTCAAAGCGGCGCCGATCCCAGACCAGGGGATCGAAGGGAGCGAGGAAGCGCACGCGCTCCTCAACCGTTCTGCGCGCGCGGAGATCGGCCGGCCAGAGGTAGCGAAGCTGGTCGACTTCAGCACTGGCCAACTCGCCAGAATCGAGAAGCCTGGCGACCTGCTGGCGTCCCCCCTTTGCCAAAGGGGATGAGTATGACAGCAGGTGCAGAGCCGCATACAGGCTGCGCTCGGGCAATGGGGCCAGGATGCGCGCGATCAGGAGGATCAGCTGGCGCAGGCGCTCGGCAGGTTCTATTTCGTCATGACGTTTCGACGTGGCGGTATACAAACGAATGCCATTTTCGCGGCGGGCGACGCGCAGCAGCCCGCGGTAATGAAGAGCTTGCAAGGTGCGGGTGGTGGCTCTCGAATAGCTGCCCCAGGGGCCGAGCACGCGTTCGCGTCCCAGATAGGACTCGAGTTCGCGGGGATGAATGTGTTTATGCCTGGACACGATTGCGAGGACTTGCTTGTCGGCGGAGGTCAGCCGGGTCTCGAGCCTCGGATGGAGCAAGCGCCAGGTGGATTGGGGCATGAAGCCGTAGGCGTATAAGAAATCCTCTTCGATGTCGAGGGAGGGGTAGCGCTCCTCCAGGTCACCGGCACGGTAATCCTTCACGCGATGACGCAGGATAAGGTCCTGGGCGCGGGCGGGCGCGCGAATGGGATCGGCCTGTACGAAACCGAGCCGCTGGATGGCTTGGCGCAGAGTTGTTGGGGGGAATAAAGATGTTGTGATTGCCTGGCGGCGCAGGCGCTCTAGATCTACTTTCATTTCGGATTTCTGTATGATGCGTAGCGGATGCTTCGAACCAAGATTCTTCCAGTTTTTATCGGCATGGCGCTTGCGTTTCCATTGTGTGCGCGCCAATCGCCTCAATACAAGATTGCCGTCGTAGGCCTGGTGCATGCGCATGTCTGGGGGCACCTGGCGACCATGGTGGAAGGGAAAACGGCCACTCTGGTGGGTGTCTCCGAACCCAATCCCGAGTTGGTGGCGGAGGCCAAGAAAGCCGGCGTCAAAGACGAGTTATTCTTCAGCGACTACAAAAAGATGCTGGACGAAGTGAAGCCCGACATCGTTTGGGCGTTTGTGGAGAACAATCGACATTTGGAAATTGCCAAGGAATGCGCGCCGCGGCATATCAACTTGATATTCGAGAAGCCTCTGGCGAGCTCGTACGCGGACGCGAAGCAGATTCAGGCGTTGGCGGCGAAGTACGGCATTCGCGTGATGACGAATTATCAGATGGCCTGGTGGCCGTCGAACTATGCGGCCAAAGCGGCAGTGGACCACGGCGATTTGGGCACGGTGTACCGGTTGCACGGGGTGGTGGGGCATGGGGGGCCAGGATCGGAGGGGGCGCGCAATAAATTTTTCTTCGAGTGGCTGACTGATCCGGTGAAGAACGGGGCGGGCGCGCTGATGGACTTTGGTTGTTACAACGCTTTGTGGAGCATCTGGTACTTAGGCATGCCGGAGACGGTGTACGCTACGGCGCTACATCTACGACCCGAACGTTTTCCGAAAGTGGAAGATGCCGCGACTCTCATCCTGAGTTATCCAAAGGCAGTGGGGATTTTCGAAGGAAGTTGGGATTTGCCGCGCAGTTTTCAAGATCTTGAAGTCTTCGGCCGGCCGGATGGGGCTATTGCGCCGGGCAGTCTTTACATGACTCGCGCTGGTGTACAGGTTCAAGCTGGTCGTGAGAAGCACGAGTTGAAAGTTGATCCGCTGCCTGCCGCCGCGAGTGAGCCGGTCGCCTTCATGGCTGCGCGAATCGAAGCCGGGAAGCCTATTGACGGGCTCACTGGAATCGAAATCAACGTCCAGGTGATTCACATCATCGACCTGGCGAAGGAAAGCATAAAAACGGGCCATAAGATTAGTGTTGGTGATTAGTAGCCGCGGTGTGTTGGTTACTTAGAAGGGTTTCTCGCCGATGATATTGCCGTAAGGGGCGTAGTTACAAACCCAGACTTCTTTGTTGGCGTCGCGAGCCGAGCCGCAGCCTACCGCTCTGGTGTCGCGCCACACGATCTGGGTGTAATGACCGCACATGGAAGTGCAGGAGTTGCTCTTATATTTGTAGAAGTTCGATTCGGCGCCCCAGGCTTCGACGACTTCGGTGGGCTTAGAGGCCGCGCCGTCGCCCAGGATCTCAAACAGATTCTCACCATAACGATCATCCTTGCTGTGTTCGAACGCGCCGGTCATCATGAGATGGTTCGCGTAACGCTGGGCGACGGTTGCGAGTTGATCAGACCATGCCAGTGGCGGAACGCCCACCTTAGTACGGAGGGCATTGTGTGCCTCGATGATTTGTGTCTGAACAGGCGCCTGAAACAGGGCGCTGTTTTGTTTAGGAACGTCGGGATCGACGCCAGCGAACAACTTAGTCAAACCAACCAGAGAGATGAGAGCCAGTCTTAAGGTTTTCATTCAATTTCCTATGAAGACCTCTTCGACTTTTTTACCGGGTAATTTAGTCCTTACAGTAAAAATTTCCCGGTATTTTTTTCGCGGTACTTTTTAGACTAAGTAGGTTGCGTAGTTATCGACGAACTAAGGTGGGTACGCCAGCTTTTTGAAATACGCTTAGAGACGCAGTTAGTCCCATGCGCGCGGCTTCTTCCGGTGTTTTGTCTTTCAGGCGGCCGAATACCTCTACGCTGAGAGCATCGGAGTAACCTATCTTCTGCAGTGCCTGTAGGAAGCCGGTGAGGTTAATTACTCCTTCGCCAGGAAGTAAGCGCTGGTTATCGTGAATCTGATCGGGCGGTAAGTTCGGGGCATCATTGAAGTGAACGTGGACGATGCGCTCGCGGCCGGCGGCGAGAATATCATTGGTGGTGGCGCCCGAGTGATGCCAGTGCCAGGAATCGAGCAGCAGCCCCACATTGGGTCCGCACTCCTTGGCGAACTCCAGCATTTCGTTCATGCGCCAGATGAATTCGTACCGGAACTGCTTGCGGAGGTGCAGCGGTCCGAGGAATTCGAGTCCCAGGCGCACATTGTGATCGGCCAACACGCGTGCGCTGTCCGTAAAGCGCTGTTTGAAAGTACGCCGCAGTTCCTCTTTGGGCGTATCGCTGGAAGGCATGATGTAGGTGATCATGCGCGGGCACTGAATGGCGGCAGCAAAGGCAGCCTGATCGGACAACTTGGCCAGACCGGATTGGAAGGTAGCGTCGTCTTTGCGGAATTCCAGCGGGAGATTGATCGCGGCGGGTTGAAGATGCAGTTCGTGCAGCAGCGCGTTGGTCTGGGCTGCGCCCGCACGCATGGCCGCATCCAGCATGACGTCGGTTCCGGGAAAGCCGACCTGCGCGGCAAGCCGGGCAAAGTCGGGCCAGGGAACCCGGTTATCGATGAGAACGCTATTCAGTGACAGGTACATGCGGCGGGATTGCGCAAACAGAGCAGGCGCGAGGGGAGTAAGTGCGAGAAGCTTTGAGGCTAAGCGGCGAGTTAGTAACATTGGTTCATTTTAGGCGAGAGCAAAACAGGACTGCGACTTTAAGAGGGGATAATCAGCTCTGGGTAGCACTAGGTATTCGAAACGCACCCAACCTTCAACAAGTCAAGTTCGTCATGAAGGGCGGGACGGTAGTGAAGAATTCCTTCACTCAGTAAGGCTTAGGTCTGAGAAGGAATCCAGCAACGATTAGCATGTAGAGCGCTGTTCCCCAGTGAATATAGATGGGCGGCGCAAAGCCAAGATGGCTCAGAATGACCAGCCCATCGCCGACGGGGATGAGAATTGCAAGGGCGAAGAGTATTGCGGTGGTGCGCCGGTCTCCCCTCCAGAGGAACCACAGGACTACCAGACCCGAAAAGATGTCGCGAATTCCCTTGACCCACATAAAAGGAAAGGCGGCGGGGTCGTGGATGGGAATGCCGTAGGCAGTCGAGGCCCCAACCGGATTGAGTATGAAGTTGATGCCGATTGCGATGATGGCTACCGGTATCACGAGAGTGCACCAGAAGAGCAGCGACTTCCTGCTCAAAGTGGAACTACCTAAGGTTGTTGCCGTGTTCATTTGTTTTTTTCTCTCTCATTTTTTGTGTTTCTTGGTTGGTTGCCCAACCAGTTCATTCGATGCGGAAGAAACTGTCACGATTCAGGCTTTACCTCCAGAACATTCCGAAAGAGTTTCTGGAGCGTCTTGTAAGCGCGGTCGATGTCAAAGGCGGGATCAATTATCTTCTGGATCGCCAATCCATCGAAACACGCCATGAGGACGGCGCTGAGTTCCGCCCCGCCCGCTTCCGTTCCGGTAATCCGGTGAATCATACTCGCGATGCACTCCCGCCCCTTCTCAAGCATTATGCGGGCGGAGGGTGTGACGGCTTCGTTATGTAGCCCGAGAGCTAGCAGTTCGTACTTGAAGCGGTACCACTCAGGCTCCTCGGCCAGACGTGCTTGTGGCTCGTGGAGAATTTCCTTAGCCAACTTACGCGGTGACAACGTAAGCATCTGCTCGACTAAAGCAATGTAACGCTCACCGGCCACTTGAAGAACTTCCCGAAGAAGCACATCCTTGCTGACGAAATAGTAGTGGACAAGGCCCGGAGCGACCCCGGCTAGGCGAGCCACTTCCTTAATGGTCGTTTGCTCAATTCCACGCTGCGATAGCACGGAATAGGCGGCGGCTAAAATTCCCGCTTTCGTTCCACCGTTTGTCTTCTTCATCTCGCCGGATTAATTGGCTCTCAAAACAGTTCTTTCTCCCGCTTCGGAGGTGTGTGCTTCGGAGCCACCTTCTTCTTGGGTGCGCTCTTCTTCGCCGAGGGCAGTGTCCTCTTTTTCGTAGTCGCCTTTTTCCGCTGAACCCCGAGACCCCGCTCGAGTGTGGCTTCGAGTGACTTCTTCTCCGCCAGCGTCATGGTTCGATTAAAATTCTCCGGGCGACGCGAAAACAAAGCGTCTACTTCAGCCAGCCATTCGAGGGACGGCCGAGCCGAATGATCCTCAATCTGCCGCACGAGGTTCAACGCGGCCCCGAAATCGGGAATGGAGCGATAGCACTTGAGCGCCCGATCGCGGTCGCCGAGTTGCGTCCAGACCTCCGCAGCCTTGGCGAATTGGTCCGTCCCCTCATAACACTCGGCGGCCAGTTTGGGGTTCGGCTCAGGCAGACGGTCGAGAATTAGCAGCGCCTGCACGTAACGGCCGCTCTTCATCAGAACCTGTACCGAACGCTGTGCCAGCCGAGCCTTGCGCGCCTGCGCATCCGGCAACCCGAGTGCGTCAAAGAACGGGGGCAGGATGTCCTGCACCAGAACCGAGTTGTCGCCTGCTTCCAGGTGACGATCAAACTCGTCCAGCCAGAAAATCGCGCGCGGCGTGATCTCCACAAGCAGCCAAGCGGGAAGTTTTTCGCGGGCCCGGCTTATTTCCTGAATAGCGCTCGCAACCCGATTCAGCCGGTCTGGTCCCTGAAACTGCTCCGCCGCGCCAATCGCTCGGATCACATTCGCCAGAGGCAGGTTCCCGGCGCTGCGCGCACCCTCACAGGATTGCTCGTAGAGATCCACTCGACCCAGTTCGGGCGAGAGGCTTTTCCTTCGAAAGGCGAGCTGAAAAGCAAGCTCCGCGAGCAGCAGGTAGGTAGCCTCGCGCGCCGCCGCATCGGTAACGCTGTTGAGGTCGCCGGGCAGACCGAGAAGGCCCACCGCCTGCTGAGCGCGCGACCAAGCCAGGTCGGGCTTGACGGAAACAAGCTGACGCGCATCTTTCTGACAACGCTGCAGCCGCTCCTCGACATCCAGCTCGTCTTCATCGAGACAGGTTCGCAACGCCTCGGCTGTTATAGGATGCAGTGCGGTCTCGGCGGGTGAGCGAAGCAGTTGGGCTACCTCTTTCACAGTGGCGATTTCGGGGGCGACATCCACCCACAGGAGACGCTCTGCCGGCCTTGAGAGAGCCACTCTCAGTTGATCGATAGAAAGCCGGCGGCTCAGCATATCGGTGGTGTCGGAAGCGCGCACGTTGATGATGTGCTGCAACAGAGAGCCTCCGTTCAGCACGCATACCGAATGGAAATCCAAGCCTTTCGCTTCGGCCGGCGAGAGCACGAATGGAAGCACTTCGTTGGGCAGGTTTTTCTTGTCAAAGGCGATGAGGGCGAGCCCTTCGCGCGTTGTCAGGGAATTCAGTAATGCCGGCGCTTCAGCCCGCGACGCGGTGGCGTAGAGAATCTGGTCCGGCCCGTCGGTATCGATTTCGGCGTACCCAGTTCCGGAAGGGCGGTCCTGCTTATGCAGATAGTCGTAGAGGTCCCATACGCGGTTGACCACATCGGCTATGCGGCGGGGGCTGCGAAGATTCACCGTCAGCTTGAATTCCTGCGCCGGCCCGACCATAGAGTGCAGTATGTCGTTGAGCCAGGCCCATTCAAAGTCGCTAGGGCGCACGGTCTGGGCCTCATCCCCGGCCAGCAGTAACGAGGCGCTGCTGCGATTGGGGCCACAGCGGCGGGCGAGCGCAATGACGACGAACGCTTCGAGCGGGGTTAGATCCTGAATCTCATCGACAGCGATACAAGTGCAATCGAGAAAGCCAGACGGGATGGGCCGCGACAAGGAAGTGAGGGCGCTAGCGGCGCGCCAGGCCAGCGCCAACTCCGGAAAATAAAGATCGGCCAGCGGCGCATTGGCCGTACGCTCCAGCCGGTGCGCGGCGTCCAGAACGCTGTCGGCGGCAGGTCCGAGATAACGCTTACGCTGGGCGAGGTAGGCGTCGTCGGGGAGACGCGCGCGCTCGGCTTTGAGAAATCGTCCGGCGCGCTCGGGCACGGCCGCGCCTGCCAGGTGCGCGTACATCTCTTCGTACAGGGCGTCGATGTTGTTGTTCCACACACCCAGCGATCGCTGATGATTGAAAAGATCGCGCCGGAAGCGCGCACGGCCTTCGGCGCTGTCGGGCCAGCCTTTTTCGCTCTCGGCCAGTTGCGCGAGGAAGGCCGGATACGTGAGCACCGTGAAGGTTCGGCTGTTCGAACAAAAGCGGTCGAAATACTCGCGCGCCAGCACGGCGAGGTCTTGGGAAAACGTCAGATACAGGACGTGATCGCCTTCGGAAGAATCTGCCGCATGAAGTAGCGCGGTGGTTTTTCCGGAACCCGGATGGCCTTTGAGAATTCGGGCCGCGCTACGGCCGCGCGCGAAACGCGCCTGCGTTGCGGTCCAGGGTTCCGGTGCGTATTCGGTGCCGCGCAGATCGGGCACGGTCAGCAGCAGATAATCGCTTGACGGATCGCCCGGCTTGAGCGGAGCGTGATCATCATGGTGGCGTATATCGCGCAAAAAGATGGCTTCGGACTCGGCTTGAAAGCGCGGATCTTCAAGCGGGGCGGCGGCTGCGGGCGCCCACCAGGCATAGAAATGCGAACCGGAACCGCCTCCCAACCGGGAGCGACGCCAGCCGCGATTTACGCCGTTGGTCGCTTTGTAGTGCAGGCGGCTGATGTCAACGGCCATCCGCTGCAGGATCAGCGCAGCGCGTTTTCCGACCGGCTCATTCCGGCGCTCGGCAAGTTTATCGAGGAACTCCTGGTGGCAGTAGACGGGACGAGACGGACGGGCAGTGCGGAAATCCTGCTCGAAAAGAACCGGCTGGCTCAACGCATATTTTAACGCCGCATGCGCCAGGCTCTGACACTGCAACCGTTGCGATAATCATGGGATACGTTTCGGTGAGATGTTCGACCTCAGGTGAAACGGCATTCCTCTTACCCCGCCGGAGAAGCATGAACGCCCCACGCTGGTTTCACGAAAGACATCAGTTCCGGGCGGCGATATGCGGGCACAAGGCTGTGGAGGCGGGCGGCGTCTGTCTTCTGCTCATGGTGCAGGGCAACTTGCTGGCGTTGACGCCGGAACATCTTTTGCTTGCCTCCCAAACCGGGCTTCTAGCCGTTTTTCCAGCCATTGGGCTTACCTTTACGCGCTATGCCCGGCATTTGTCGAACCGCTGGATGTCATCCGCATTCCTGGGCGTGTGTACTTTTCTTGCCGACAGCATGGTGCACCGCTCGCATTTCGCCGGCAAATACGGCGAGGCTGCTCTCACCGGGCTCGGAGCTTTCGTGTTCTCCGTGGCCGTTTCGTATACTCCGGTTGGCAAATTTCTCGATCGTCTGGCTGATTCGTTCAGGCATCGTTCGAATGTCCCAACCGGCATACAAATACACCAAGCGGATTGAGGTCGAGTGTACCTGGCTGTTATGGGACCTCTTTATCAGCTGCTGCGAACTCTCCCAGATAGGCCCGCAGTTCATCGCGCACGCGGCGAAAAATGGCCATGCGCTCTTCATCCGTTCCTTGCGACAGGGGCGGCGGATCGTCGAAACTGTGATGCAGCCGCTTGACTGCGCCGAAGAACACCGGACAGCTTTCTTTGGCGTGGTCGCAAACGGTAATGACGTAATCAAACCGTTGCCCGGCAAATTCATCCACATGCTTGGAGCGATGAGCGGAAATATCAATGCCCAGCTCTTTCATAACCGCGATAGCTTCGGGCCTGACAATGCCCGGTTTAGTCCCCGCGCTTTCCACCTCAAAGCGTTCCCCGGCATCGTGGCGCAGCAGCCCTTCGGCCATTTGGCTACGCGCTGAATTGCCGGTACAGAGAATCAGGACCCGCTGCTTCTGCATACATCAGCTCGCTTGCTCGGCAGGGAACCAATGGCGGGTTCGATTGCAGGCCGCACACACGGAAAGCATGACCGGCACTTCCACCAGAACGCCGACGACGGTGGCCAGCGCCGCGCCGGATTCCGGCCCGAAGAGCGCGATCGCGGTCGCCACGGCAAGCTCAAAGAAATTCGATGCACCAATCAGAGCGCCGGGAGCCGCAACGGAATGCTCAACCTTGAGCCACTTCATGAGGCCGTAAGCGAGGCCCGCATTGAAGTACACCTGCAAGGTGATAGGAACAGCGATCAACACCACATTGAAAAAGCGCCCGGTGATGTTATCCGCCTGAAACGCGAATATCAGGACGAGCGTACCCAGCAGCGCGGCGATTGTGACGGGCGCGAATTTCGGCAGCAGCACGCCTTCAAACCAGGCCTTGCCATGCCGCCGCAACAGCAGCCACCGCAACACGGCCCCGGCCAGCAGTGGGATGACGATAAACACAATGACGGAAGTCAGCAGCACATTGAAAGGGACAGTCAGCCTGGAAGCCCCATGTACGAGAAATTGAACCAGTGGGACGAACAGCACCAGCATGATGAGGTCATTCACCGATACCTGAACAAGCGTATAGGCCGCGTCGCCTTTCGTGAGATGGCTCCAGACAAAGACCATTGCCGTACACGGCGCAGCGGCCAGAATGATGCAGCCGGCAATGTACTGGTCAGCTTCGGCGGAAGTGATGAAGGCCGCAAAGATGAAGCGGAAGAAGGCCCACGCCAGCAGCGCCATGGAGAACGGCTTAACCATCCAATTGATAAACAGCGTGACGAGCAGGCCCGCGGGACGCCGCCCCACATTCTTTACCGACGAGAAATCAACCTTCATCATCATGGGCGTAATCATCAGCCAGATAAGCACCGCAATCGGGGCATTGATCTGGCTTCCCCTGCCGAACTCGATACCGCGCAGGGCGGCGATACCACCGGGCAGCAACTTGCCGAAGGCGACGCCAGCCAGCATGCACAACGCGACCCAAATGGATAGGTAACGCTCGAATGTCCCCAAGCCGCCGCTAGCCTGTTCGGCCTTTAGCGGCGCCAGGTCAGCGGCTTGTGTTTTCATGAGCAGCAACCCGGCGCACAACAGCCGGCGGGTTTCGTTGCGCGGATAAAGGCGCTCATGAATTTGCCTTGCACCGCGGGCGCTATCGCGTCCACATCAATGCCCTGCCCGCTTAAGAACGTCCTTGCGTCCTCAATGTCGTAGATCCGCGTGGGTTCAATGTCGATGCCGGCAAAGCCCGCCTTCGCAAGCTTGCCGACATATTCCGAATCCTGCAAAGCGCCCGCGATGCAGCCCACCCACAGCAGCATGTTCTGGCGCACTTCGTTGGGAACGTCCCCGCGTGTCACTACATCGGAGACAGCGAAGCGGCCACCCGGTTTGAGGACGCGGAACGCCTCACGCAACACCTGGTCTTTATCGGCAGAGAGATTAATCACGCAGTTGGAAATGACTACGTCGACGGAGTTATCCGGCAGCGGGATATGCTCGATTTCGCCCTTTAAGAAATTCGACATTTTCCACTCCCGCCTTGCGCTGGTTTTCACGCGCCAGGGCGAGCATTTCATCCGTCATATCGAGGCCATACGCTTTACCCGCGGGACCCACCCGGCGCGCCGAAAGCAGCACGTCGATGCCGCCGCCCGAGCCGAGATCAAGAACGGTTTCCCCGGCATTCAGTTGCGCCAAGGCCGTAGGGTTGCCGCAGCCGAGCGAAGCCAGCACCGCCTCTTCCGGCAAAGCGCCGGTCTGGGCAGCGTCGTAAAGATTAGCGGTAATGGGATCACAACATCCGTCGAGCGCAGCCCCGGCGCCGCAGCAGGAACTGCCGCCCGAATTGACGCGCAAAGCCGCCTGCCCATACTTCTCTTTCACAACTTCTTTAAGTTCCACTGCGTATTCCTTTCCTACTTGCACAGGCTCACAATGGCCTGTGGTTCAACCGCTTTATTGCGTGTGCAGCATTCGGCATAGAGGAAGCCTAAAAGCTCCTGCAGCGCCTCCGCGTTAGCCGAATACCAGAGGTAGGTGCTTTCCCGGCGCACCTTCACCAAGCCCTCATTCTTGAGCTTGTCCAGATGGTGCGAGAGGGTAGAGGCGGTAATCTCCAGCTCATTGATAATGTCGCCCACCACCATGCCGTCAGGGTGGGCCGATAACAGCAAGCGCATAATGCGCAGACGCGGTTCCGTGCCGAGCGCCGAGAACATGTCGGCGAACCGGGCCACCTGTTCTTCTGTTTGTTTCTTGGCAGCCATTGCCAGTCAGCTCCTGTTTGGTACTTCGACAATAGCAGAAGTATGCAAGTAAGGCAAGCTGTCTTTTGGCCGCTGAGAAGATATTGGGCTCCGTTGACGTTGGCCCGCTCGGATTCAGCATCGTCGTGCCGCCAGCTATTGAGTTGAGCAGTTTTGGCGATGTTATACTCGCCACCATTGACGCAAGCAAGAGTCCATTGGATGGGTGTATTGGCGGTCGCAGCCAGTGCGCTCGCAGCACTGGCTCAAAACGCACCGCTGTTTCGGTTCACAGAGAAGCCCGGGCCTAATCTTGTGGGCCTTAAGGTGGTGGAGCAATACGATTACTCCCGCACCTACCGGTCCCAGACCGACGCTCTCGGGAAGCCTTACCAGGGCGAACGATCCCGGCCGCTGCAGACGCTCATTTGGTATCCGGCCGAAAAGAGTTCAACCAAGCCCATGACGGTGGGTGATTACGGAGAACTCGCCGCGACTGAAACCAGCTTCGGCAAGCCCGACCTCTCCGCCGATCACAAGCACTGGCTCGAAGGAATTAAGCCCACTCTTGGCATGCCCATGTGGGCGGTGCGCGACGCCGCTCCGGTCTCTGGGCGCTTTCCCGTCGTCATCTATGCGCCAAGCTTCTCCGCCATGTCCTGGGAGAACGCCGATCTGTGCGAATACCTGGCCAGCCACGGTTATGTCGTCCTCGCCAGCCCCGACATGGGCCCCTCGACTCGCAGCATGACCGACACCCTTGCCGGCGTCGACGCCCAGGCCCGCGACGTCTCTTTCCTCATCGGCTACGCGCAGACGCTCCCCAACACCGACATGTCTGCCATCGCTGTCGCCGGATTCAGTTGGGGCGGGATATCCAACCTCTTCGCCGCCGCTCGCGACAATCGCATTGACGCCCTGGTAGCCCTTGACGGCAGCATGCGCTATTTCCCCGGACTGGTGAAGGCAGCAGGGGACGTGCACCCCGACCAGATGACCATTCCCCTCCTGTTTTTCGCGCAGGGAGGCCTGACACTGGAAGACCAGGGCCGCTACTTGAACAGCGAGAAAAACCAGGGCCCGAGTGTCCTCAACGCATGGACTCACGGCGACCTGGTTTTAGTGCGCATGCTGGGACTCGTGCATGTCGAGCACAGTTCCATGTACCAGCGGAACGAAGACATCTGGAAGCATTTTTCCGACCAGCAGATAGCAGACTACGGGCGTGAAGACGGCATCGCCGGATACGCCTGGATCGCTCGCTACACTGTTCACTTCCTCGACGCCTACCTGAAGCACGACGCTGCAGCGCTCGGCTGGCTCAAGAAGACTCCGGCGGAAAATGGCGTGCCTCAACACCTGCTCTCCGTGAACTATCGGCCGGCAAAGGGCGTTCCGGCCTCGCTCGATTCGTTCCGCGCCGAGCTCGGGCGCCAGGGCTTCGATCACGCGGAAAATATCTACGCAGCCATGCAGAAAGAATCGCCTGGGTTCAAGCTGGACGAGAGCGCGGTCAACGCCTGGGGCTACGAACTCATATCCGACAACCATCTGACTGAAGCCATCGACATCTTTAAGCTCAACGTGAAGAACTATCCCGACTCCGCGAATACATATGACAGCCTCGGCGAAGCCTACATGAAATCCGGCGAGAAGCAGCGCGCTATCGACAGCTACAAGAAGTCGTTGGAGAAGGACCCATCCAACGACAACGCCAGGCAGAAGCTGAAGGAACTCGGGGAAGATTCACCCGGGCCAAAGTAGCGAAGCTGAAGCACTCCCGTTTGCAGATGACCTAGAAACCGAGCCAGCGAACGACAGTGAGCACAAGCTGGGCGCTCCCGTCTCCGGCTCGGGTGGCGCACCTTCGAAGAAACGCCGCGCCAGTTCTCATCCCCGTTGCATAACACGGAGAAATCCGGAAAATTCCGCCGAGTTCAATGTCCGATCACGCCTACTGAGCACCGTCATGCGGGCGCGCGGAGTTGTCCGCGTTACGACGACGCTGATCGTGCACGGCGAGGAAGACGCGAATCCCGGCACCACGCCCCTCCCATCTCACAAGCTCAAGGAAGCGATTCGCGGCAACGGCGGTACCGCCCGGCTCGTGATCCTCCGGCACGATTGGCGGTGAAGTGATGCGACTTATGAGCGTCGTCGTTCAATCGTTGACAACGTTCTTTGGAAAATTGCGCGCTAGCTAGAACCAGGTGCGAGCACGATAGCGATCATACTCAGCGCCGAAAGCAGCACGCAGGACTTTAGCCTCTCGGCGGGCGCGCACAATTTGCACCGGAACAAGGACGGCCATCAGCAGCAGGGGCCACCACTTCGCCATGACCAGAGCCAGGCCGATCAGCAGGAAGGGGCTCGCGACATAAATGGGATTGCGGATACGCGCGTAGATACCAGTCGTGACAAGTTTCCGCGCTTGCGGAGTAACGGAGAACGACCCGCCCAACTGAAATCGCGCTATGCACACCCAGGCGATCACGAGCAACATAAGACACCCGCCGACGATCCGCGTCGGCGGCCATGCCACATGTGCGGCCTTGGTGATAAAAACCACAAAGGTGACCTCGACAATCGCGACAACAAGCAGAACTGTGTGAATCGCACGCATGGATGCTTACCACCAGTATTCCGCAAAACATGCACTCCAGATTGCAAGCGGACTTCTCTTTCCTGATCGCGTCAGCCAATCAAGTGACTACCGTACTTTGCGGAAAGCGCCAGGATCACGGACCGCTACCACCAATCGTTGACCATGCTCACGGACAACGGTAGAAATTGATGGGCCGATCAAAGATCGAGCATTTGCGTGGAAGCGCAGGAGCACTACTCCGGGTGAGAGAGCCCCGCCGGCGAACACGAGAGAACCAAAGTCTTTATCTTCCGTGAGTAGTATTCGTTGCTCTTCCAAGGCCAGCGTCAGAAGTTCCGAATCGATCGATTGTTGCATAAATTCGGCAACGGCGATAACGTCGTGACCGTCTGCGCGAAGCGCCCGCACCGCTGACATATCGCAGCACTCATCTGCCAGAAAGCGCATGAGTGGGGCCAGCCTAACTTGCTATCGGAACAATGATTTCGTGTGCGATCGTATCGGCTGCGTATGCCAAGGCAGCTTGGACGTCCAACTCGGTTAGACGCGGGTAAGCATCGAGCAACTCAGCCATGCTCGCACCCTCGCCGAGCTTGCGAAGCAGCAGTTCGACAGGAACACGGGTCCCTCTAATAACGGGCTTGCCGTGCATGACTGCTGGACTCACTTGAATGCGGTCGGTCATTGGGGCTTGCTCCCAGTCTACGCTCCCCCGGGTCTAGCGTAAAAGGACGCTCCTAAGATGGGACTTTCAAGTCCCAAACCAATATGGCCTGAATTCTGTTCTCAGCCATGCAGGTACTTTGCGTTTTCGTATCACCGCGACCGCCGAAAGCGCCAAGCCTGTTTCGATCTACATCGACGCATCAATCAAAGCTGACAAATCCGGATTTCAGACGCGTTTGGTCTAGCGCTAGTTGTGACGCGGTGGCGTATTCGCAAATTGGACCCTTTGCGCAACCGGGTCCTCCGAGACCCTGAGAGTACCCGTCGTATAGGCCGCCCATGTTGAGCCTGTCCCCAAACGGGCTTCGAGTACCTTTCAAAGGTCACCCCGCCCCGGCAGAACTTCCGTAACCCGGTGACAAACCCAAAAAATAAATCCAAAACCACTAACTCCCTCGCCCTCATCATCTTCCACGCACCACCCCATTCGAATTTGCTTCATTGCCCTTTTTCCCGTTCTACTCTCAGCCAGGAGTAGAACCTCAATGCAGCAAATCAGTGATCGCAAACTCGAAGCGAACCGCGAGAACGCTCAAAAAAGTACGGGACCTCAGTCCGATGCCATGAAAGAAAAGGTCTCGCAGAATCGCCTTATCCACGGCCTGCGCGGCCGATTCAAAGTGTTGAAATCCGAAAACCAGCAGGAATTTGACGAGATGCTCGCCAGCTACCTGGAGTCCGAGCAACCCATCGACGACATAGAGACGGATTTGATAATGAAGATGGCCAGGCACACCTGGATGTCCGATCGCGCCGTGCGCCTCCAAGGCGGATGTTTTCTAGAAGAACCCCAAACGGAAGCAGAGATTGACGCTGGAACCGCGCGTCTCGCCGTCCGAGCAGACATCGACGTCTACATCCGTTACCAAACCGCCAACGACCGCGCCTATGCCCGCGCCGCCGCCGAACTGGCAAAGCGTAAGAAACAAAGACACTCCGACGAAGTTGGCTTTGAACGGCAGATACGGGTCGAGGCCGAAGAAATTCGCCGCGAAAAGCGCCAGACGCAGCGTGACGAGCGCCATCAGATCGACATGAGTATCAAAAAAGAGCGCCTGAAATGCTCCGAAGCCGACTCCGTGACCCGATCTCTACACGCCGCCGATGTCCTGCAGCGTCACATGGCCGCCTGAGACGGAAAATCTGCAAAAGTCCGGCACCTTCATTCAGAGCCCTGAGCGAAGCGATGGGAGAGCCGATTATTTTCACAAACCCGCAGCAGGCGGTGTTTTTGCCTGTACCCCGTTCAACGCCCAACGATGGGTTGTTTCTCCGTGCCGACGGCCGTTGCGGAGCATCCTTCTGATGGAACATCAGGAAAATGCAGATCGCCAGGATGATGAGAATCACCACACCCGGCAGCATTTTGCGCCGCAGCGATCGCCGCGCCGCTTCGTAGTCTTTCGGTTCGTATTCCATTGGTCAGCGAAGAAATCGCTTGTACAGTCCGCTGTTGTAGGTGCTCCAGGGCGTGAAGCCCTGCTTCTCTACATATAACTGGTAGGCGAAATCGATGTTGGCTTTGCAATCCAGCAGATCGCGAAGGTTCAAGCCGGGCCGTTTCAGATGCACCGTGTTGATCTGAAAATAACCCCAGTCGAGCGTGCCATCGGTGTTGTAGTGGTAGATCTCGCACTTGCCCTGCGGGTTTTCGGCGCGTTGAATCGCCAGCGCCAGTCGGCACGCCGGGCCGAACTTCGCGCAGGCGTATTGTTGATAGGCGGTCAACGGGTGCCGCTGATCGAATTGCGCCTGATAGGCATCTTCCGTTTTCGTGCGCAGGGCAATAACGAGCGGCCATTGGAAGTGCAGCCGCACGGGCGATTGCAAGCTGAATGTGTAGCGCGCGTGGATCTCGACCGCGGCAAAGACGATAAGCAGACCGAGAGTTAGCGCCGTGCCGCTCACCAGAAAGTTTGATGGCCGGAAGGTTCGCACTACAGAAGATTTGGCCGCGCGCTTGCGTCCGGACGTCGAGCGTTTGCGCGGCGAGCGCGGCGGCGCTACGGTCGACGAAATTCTTGGCATTCGCTGTTCAGTTTAGCGGCTCGCAGTGGCGCTTGTTGTATGTTCATAAAATGCTTCGCGCGTTGCTCGTGATGCTGGTTACGTGGGCCGCTCCGGCCTTCTGTCAGTTTGATCCATCGCTCTACAGCGCCATGAAGTGGAGGCAGATCGGGCCATTTCGCGCGGGTCGAGTTACAGCGGTCTCGGGCATAGCGGGCAACGCAGCCGTCTATTACATGGGAACGCCCGGCGGCGGCGTTTGGAAGACCGAAGATGGCGGCGTGGTGTGGCGGCCTATCTTCGACAGTGTGCATGTGGCGTCTATCGGCGCCGTCGTGGTTGCGCCGTCTAACCCGGACATTGTATATGTCGGGACCGGGGATGTTAGTAACGTAGGCGGATCGGTCAATCAGGGCAACGGCATTTATAAGTCAACCGATGCGGGCAAGACCTGGCAGCACGTCGGCCTGAATGACAGCCGGCACATCGGAGCCATGTGGGTGGACCCGCGACAATCCGGACATTGTGGTTACCGCAGCGCTGGGTCATACGTTTGCGCCCAATGCGGAGCGCGGTGTTTTCAAGACGGTTGATGGCGGAAGGACGTGGCGTAAGGTGCTGTATAAGGATGATGTCACGGGCGCCATCGATGTGGTATTCGCGCCGGACAATCCGAAGATCGGATTCGCCGCCTTGTGGGGCCACTACATCAAGCCCGGCAATGCGCGCTCCATGATCGACAACATCAGCACCGCCGGAGTGTATAAGACCGTCGATGGCGGGGAGACCTGGAGGGAAATTACTAGCGCGGGTCTTCCGAGTGGACGGCTGGGACGCATTGGTTTAGCGGTGGCGCCGGGTGGACAGCGAGTGTTCGCGATTGTAGCGGCAGACCGCGTAAATAGTGGGCTGTATCGATCGGACGATGGCGGCGCATCGTGGCGGCGCATCACGATTGACCCGCGCATTCAAGGCAGCGGCTACTTCAGCCGGGTATTTCTCGACCCGAAGAATGCCGATATTGTTTACGTCGCGCAAACTTCGCTGTATCGTTCCGCAGATGGTGGGAAAACGTTCATTGCTTATAAAGGCGCGCCGGGCGGCGATGACAATCACGCGCTCTGGATCGATCCGACGAATTCGGATCGCATGATTCTGGCGAGCGATCAAGGCGCCACCATCAGCATGGACCAGGGCAAGTCCTGGAGTTCCTGGTACAACCAGCCGACCGGGCAGATCTATCATCTTTCAACAGACAATCGCTTCCCGTACTGGGTGTACGGGAACGCAGCAGGATAGCGGTTCGGTGGGCACATTGAGCCGCGGCGACTACGGCGCGATCACATTCATGGATTGGGATCCGGTGGGCGGCTACGAGTTCGGCTATATCGTTCCCGATCCGCTGAATCCGAACCTTGTCTATGCGGGCGGTCCGGCGCGCGGGCTGGTTCGGATCGACCGCTCCAATCGGCAGGTAGCGACGATAGGCCCCAACGTCAGCCGGGATGGTGATTACCGGACCGCGGTCAATCCGCCGATTGCATTTTCGCCGCAAGATCCGCACGTGCTGTATTGGGGCACGCAGTTTGTGATGGAAACGCGCGATGGCGGCATTCATTGGAAACCGCTGGGGCCCGATCTTACGAAGCGGTTCGCTGCACCGGAACCGCAGCCGCAGCCGAATACGGAAGCCCTTTCGATCAAACCGCGAGTGCGTGAAGAACAGGACACGGTGCGGCCGCCCGACAGGACCGCGATTAATACGTTCGCACCCTCACCGGTTGCGAATGGCGAGATGTGGGCCGGCACAACCAATGGCTTGGTGCAGTTGACGCGTGATGGCGGTTCAACGTGGCAAATTGTGACGCCCCCGGGTCTCAGCGAGTTTTCGCTGATCAGCATGGTGGAGGCGTCGCATTACGATGCAGGCGGCGCGTTCGTGGCTGTCGATCGGCACGAAGAGAACGATTTCAAGCCGCATATTTACCGCACGCGCGATTACGGCAAGAGCTGGCAGGAAAAGACCGCGGGCATTCCCGATTTCAGTTTTGCGCGCGTGGTTCGTGAAGATCCTGTGCGCCGCGGTCTGCTGTATGCCGGCACCGAGACAGCCACGTTCGTATCCTTTGATGACGGGGAACACTGGAGTCCGCTGCAGCTCAACATGCCCACGGTCTCGGTGCGGGACTTAGTCGTGCATGGCAGTGACTTAGTTGCCGCCACTTACGGACGCGCGTTCTGGATATTAGATGATGTTACTCCGCTGCGCCAGTTGAATGAGCAGACCGCTAAAGCCAAAGTTCACCTATATGAGCCTGACAAGGCGCTGCGCGTTCGTCTTGATCTGAATCTGGACACGCCCATACCGCCTGAGATGCCGGCCGGGCAGAACCCTCCGAATGGCGCTTTGATTGATTACTACCTGGCGAATGCCCCGCAGGATGACGTGAAGGTTGCGATTTACGACAATAGCGGCCAACTTGTGCGTGAGTTTTCAAGCAAGGCTGAGCCCCTGTCTACCGAAGCTCCGCCCAATGTTCCGCTGTACTGGGTGGGACATCCGGAGCCGCTTTCGAAACGCGAGGGCATGAACCGCTTCGTCTGGGATCTGCGCTACGCGCCGCCGAACGCATTGCGGCATGACTATCCTATTTCCGCGTTGTACGAAAACACGCCGGGAGAACCGCTCGGCCCCCTGGTTACGCCGGGCAATTATCAGGTGGAATTGACTGTAAACGGCCAAGCACAGCGGCAGCCGCTCACGGTTGCGCTGGATCCGCGGGTGGATGTTACTAACAATGCACTGGCGCAGCAGCTCGAATTACAGCAGAAGGTAGCAAGTCTGATTTCGGCGAGTTTTGATTTCTATCATCAGGCATGGCGGGTGCGCGAGGCACTTGCTGTGGACCAGAAAAAATTGCCGGGGGAAGATGTTGCGAGCCTGGATGTGCTGAGGAAGTTTGATGCGGATGCGCTCAAGCTGCAGGGGCAGGATACGGGGTTCGACAGTGGTGGAGCTACCTTGGGAAAACCCAAGCCGACGTTCGCGTTGTTAAACCGCGAGTTGAGTCAGCTTGAATCCACGCTGGACATACAGGATGCCGCCCCGACGCCCGCAATGGTGACAGCGTACCAGGACTATTGCCACGACTTGATGACGCTGGCGAATAGTTGGAACGATTTGTTCAAATCCAATCTCCCACTAGTGAATGATGCCCTTTCGAAAGGGCGGTTAGCGACCTTTCCGGCCGCGCCGTTGCAGGTTCAACTATCGTGTCAGTAGAGGGTTCTGTGACAGCATCGATGTATGGACGTCCATAATCTCAATCTCGCTCCTCCGGCTGCGATCGATGAACGTTCCAGCCGCGCGGGCTTACGCGCCGTAGCGACGTTTGAAGCGGCCAAGGGCACCGCCGTTGTGGTGCTCGGAATCTTTCTTCTGGTGGTGCATTCGCATGCCGAAGACATGATCGCCAGTCTTCTGTTTCATCTGCACATCGATCCGGACCGAAGCGTGTCGCACGCGTTGTTGAATGCCGCGGAGAAATTGACCGACGCTAAGCTGATTACCATTGCAGCGGCTGCTTTGAGTTATGCCACGGTGCGTTTCCTCGAAGCATGGGGGCTCTGGAATCGAAGGGTTTGGGCGGAGTGGTTCGCGCTGTTATCCGGTACCTTATATCTGCCCTGGGAGTGTTTGAAATTGGTGGAGCGCGTCGACATCGAACGCATCGGCGTTCTCGTCATCAATATAGCGATCATTTTGTACATGCTGTGGGTGCGCGTCAGTTCCTGCCGGCCTCCGAATGTGTGCGCGACGGAAGAGGCCGTGGAACACGCTAGCGAAGCGCGCCGCTAGTAGATTTTTCGTGGCTATTCTGACCGAACTTGTATATGGATCGCATACGACGATTTGCCTTGTTCCTGCCGCTGCTTACTTGTGTTTCGTTCGGCCAGACTTCGTCGAACACGATTTTCACTAAGCGTTCTTTTCTGCCTGAATGGCGGCGGCCGTCGATTGCGGCGCTTCCTAAACAGGCGGCTCATCAGACCAAAGAGATAAAGCCGCGTCCGCGCATGGAGGGGAGTTCCACCGGCTATATCGAGAATGCCATCGTCGGAAGCCAGATTCGGGTCCGCTTCGATGCGGACTTCCATCTGCAAGACCCCGACCGCGCTGAATTCTTTTATGCCAAGTGCGGCTGCTATCGAGGTTTGCCGGCGGGCAACGGAGCGCTCGATCCCAATGCTCCCGGGCCGGGGCCGGGGATTGCAGGCAGACTGAATGCCCAGGAGCTGCACCTGAATCTCGAGTACGCGCCGCTTCGGCGGCTCTCGTTTTTTGCCGATGTTCCCGAGCGCAGCGTTGAGTTCCCCTCGGCGATTGGAAATCTGAGTAATGCCAGCGGGTTCGGCGACTTCGAGACGGGATTTAAGGCCGCTTTGGTGGCCTCCGAGCAGACCTATGTGACCTTCGAACTCACGGCGTTCATGCCCACCGGCGACGCGGGTCGTGGCTTAAGCACAAGCCACTTCAGCGTGCAGCCCATGCTTCTGCTGAACCACCGGCTGACCGACCGGGTGACAGTGGCAGGGCAGTTCGGTGACTGGCACCCGATCAACGGATCTGCCGGCATTCCCACTGCCGGACCAAACGGATTCGCGGGCGACGTACTGATTTATGGGCTTGGGCGGGAGCTATGATTTCCGACCGGGTTCTGAACTCAAGATCTCCCCGGTGCTGGAGTTTGTTGGTTGGCATGTGCTCGGGGGATTTGAAACCGCTACCACCGGGACCGTTCCCGCTTCGGGCACGAACATCGTGAACGCGAAATTCGGCGTGCGGTTCTCTTTCAAGACGCACAATTCCATTTATATTGGATACGGCGAGGAGCTGACGCATGCGTTCTGGTATCACGAGATACTGCGGCTGGAGTATCGATACGCCTTCTGACGTTTCAGTGTTACTTCACGGTGCCAGTTACTCCGTCGAGTAACTGGCTCAATTGCTGCCGGTCCGCGGGCGACAAAGTCGGAAGTAGATTTCGCCCATTTCGTATCTGCTGCTGCATCTCAGCAAACGATTTGACATCGCGGTAGGCCTCCGCAAGGTAGTAGTAGTTCCAAACCAATTTGTAGTTAGACCCGGCGGCTTTTTGTTCTTCGACAGCTTGTTGCAAAAGCGGAATGGCAGATTGCTTGCTGTTAGCGGGCAGTTCTGCCATGCTCGAAAGCGCCTGCCCTAGCCACATATGGTAGTCGCGCGTCCGGCTTTGGGGTGGAACAGTCTTCAACGCCGCGATGGCTAACTGGTATTCGCCGCGCGCGTCGCCAATGCCTGCCCCCTCGAAAATAGATCCCTGGGTGGTGTGAAAGAGCGCTAACTGCATGGCGAGGTAAGGCGCCGGCTGTATGAGTTCACTCAGTAAGTCGATGGCTCTTTGGTTCTGCTGCTTGGCAACGGCGGGATCACGTTCCTGCAGCAGAATAGCGGTGTTGTTGTAATAATCCGCGAGCTGCAGCTTGTATTCGCGATTGGTGGGATTCGATTTGACTAAAGCCTCGCCAAGCTGGATGGCCTGGTTGTAGAGGCCGCGTGCGTCACCCGGGCGATTGGCGTTGTAGATCAACTGCGCGAGATTGTTATTCGTCTGCGCCAGCGCCTGACGAGATTCGCTCGATTGCGCCAGCGGCGTCAAAAGCGAAATTGCTTTGCGATAGTCTGCTTCCGCGTCGTCATAGCGGCTGACGGCGGCGCGCAGAATGCCACGATTGTCGTAGCTCTGGGCAAGAGCCTGCGGATCATGCTGTACTTTGATGGCGTTGTCGTAGGCGTTTTCGGCTATCTTTTGGGCGTCCGCGCTTTGGTTCGCAAACGGGCGTTCAGTCTCGCCAAGCCAGTCGTACGCATCGCCGAGGTCCTTGGCGTACTGCGCGTCATTTGGGAAATCGCGCATCAGGGAATTCAGCTGCTGAATGGCAATCTGATATTGCGCAATTGCGTTTTGAACGTCGCCGCGCAAGCGGTATAGATCGCCGCTGCGGAAATGTTCCATGGCCGTGCCTTTGCGCAGGTCTTCGCTGTCCTGATCGCGCCGATTGAAGCGCTGATAAATTGTTTGGGCATTGCTCAAGAGTTGTTCGCGGAAGGTGATAGTCTCCGGAGCTTCATCGGGCACCTCAACCGAATGACTGCCGGCGAGTCCGGCCAGCTTGTCTACGGCATCTTCGGCGATCTGTTTGTTGAGATTTGCATGAGACTGCGCCAGGAACGCGGCGATGGCTGCAACCAGCGCGGCTACGCTCAGCAGCACCAGAACGCCTGCTACAAGGCGGGTCTTCCGCAGCGCGCGCTGCGCGAGCCGCGCACGTTCTTCAGCCGCTATCCGCCCAGCCTTCTCACGCTCGGAATTCTCTTCCGCATGGCGCTTGTTACGGCTCTCTAAGATGACGCCAACCAGCAGGTCGTGGGTTAGCTCGACGCGCCGTACAGCGCCGCGCCGTTCGACACGAAGGAGTCTGAGGCGCACCAGTTGGTCGATATCGTCGCGCGTGACTCCCGGGCTTTGCAGCGCCAGATCCAAGGCGACGGTATCGCGATAACCCGGATCGATGATGAGCTTCTCTTCGATGAACGTACGGACGGCAGCGCCAACTTCGCCCATGGCGCGTTCGTAAAAGTCGCGCACAATCTCCTCACGGCTGCCCTCGAGAAGACCGGCGGTGATGGCCCGCTCGCCGAGCCTTTTCCGCTTCTCATTGAGCTCGCTGCACATGACGCTCAACAGAGCGGGATCGACGATGAGTTCGCTGAGATCGCAGTCAGGAGCGTCGGAGGCGGCAACGAATCTTACGACACTTTCCGCCACATCCATCGGCATCAGATCGGGTGCCTGGTCGGCCGCTTCCAGAGCTGCAATTCCGTCCATCGGGAGGAGACGTTTGCGGTTCATCACGATGGATGGCATGCTGGTGCGGAAATCGTCTAGTTGAGCAAGGAAGTCCTCGCGCATGCTGATCAACAATCGGTATTGATGCCGGCCGAACAGGAATTGAGAGGCGTCTTCGGGATGTTCTTCCAACCATTCCCGCAGCGCAGCGGGAGGGCTGCCTTCGGCAAGATCCGCAACCTGCGTGATGAACTCACGCGCCCGCTCGGTGAGCACGCCTCTGACGGTTCCGAGCGTGAACAGCTCTTCAAATTGATCGAGAATCAGAACCGGCGTAAGCAGGCGGTTGCGGGAATCCCAGAAACTTTGATCGCGTCGATGGAAATACTCCCACAGAGTTTCGAGCTCGCCAGACAGGGGTGCTTCGGCATCGCTCTTCTTGGCGGACTGCGAGATGGCCTGTTTGACCTGCCCAACCAGATCTGAGTTTTCGTTCGAGTAATCGAGCCGGATCCGGATGGGCAGCATGCCGTTTTGGCGCAGCAGCGGGAACAAACCGGCTTCGAGCAACGAAGATTTACCGATGCCCGAGATTCCATAAAGGACCGAGATTTGGGAGCGCTGCACGAGAGCGAGTAATTCGGCTGCATCCCCCGCTCTGCCGCGAAAAAATTCCTGATCCGTTTCGCGGAATGAATCGAGGCCAGGCCACGGATTCTGGGGATCAAGCGGTGGTCTGCTGCCGGCTTTCGCGCTGGATTGCGGCAACGTACTCATCGCACGCCGGCCTTTTCGAGCTGAGCATGGCGATACAGATCTCTGACTCGCTCTACAAACTCAGGCGTGACCTCGCCGCCCGGCAAACGGAACCACTGGGGACGAGTGAAATCCGGCGGAATACAATCGTGGTCCTGTCGGGTTTCGTCGATAGTGACAGGCACCATGTAAACGTATTTGCCCGAGAAATAGGCGGGTAGCTGTTTATAAATTTCGATTGCAAGTTCCCATTCTGTGCGGAAGAACCGCGGCACGTTGGTAAGGACGTTGTGCGAGATGACGGGGAGAAACAAGGAGCAGTCCCGAATCTTCTCGCGAAGTTTCATGTTCCAGTTGTCTCCACCCTCCAGACCTTCTTTGTCGAAGAACGTGTCCACGCCCGCTCTGCACAATGCGTCGTTGATGCGTTCGGCCGCGGGGCGATCCTCGCTGGCATAGCTGACGAACACGAATGGACCTTTGCCGGCGCCGTTGATTGCCACTTTGCGAAGCACGGTGGTCCAATGCACCGGTTCGGGATGCAGCTTGTGCCAGCGCTCATGCAGCTCCGCCACAAATTCCACGGGGCCGTCACACGGGAACACGGTCGTGCCGCGACTGAAATTTTTCAGGAAGTCAATCAAACTCTTGTCACCCGCGACGTCCCGGTCGGCCACAAAGACAGGCCGCGAGTGGCGATCAGACAGGCGGCCGTTGCGCCAACTTCTCAAGAAGAAGCGAGCCAGCCAATCGTTGAAACGGCAGCCGAGGATGAGAAGACATCTTTCTTCCACCTCTTTATATAGGGTGGGCGGAAGACGATTGACCGACAGCATGGCGCGCATGAACTCGAGAACGTCCTCAGTGGTGACGGCAAAAGCGGGCAGACTGGAAAGCTTGCCTAGCAAGTGGTACACAACCGGTCGCTGATTTTGCGCGACGGGACCGCTTAAGTCATCGAATTTGGTGAGGGAATAGCTGAGAACCTCCGTTTCCGGCTTACCTTCGAAGCGGACTTGATTAACTGCGCGTTCGAGGAACGGAGCGAATGTTGTGGTGACCAAAAGAGGGAAATTGGGGATGGATGCAAGCTGCAGGAGCGCTTCGGGAGTGGGCAGACTCTCGTGCTTGCAGAGGACCGAAAGAGTGGAATAGATGTCATCCATCTCGCCGCGCCTGGCCAGATGGCGGCAAGCCACCTCACTCAGTTCGCCGCCAGGGGGAAGCTTGGCTGAGGAAACATCCAGGCGTTCCGCAAGGCGCTTGGCTACATGAGCGTAGTAGGAGACGCTTCCTTCCGGAGTGTCCACACTTAGCAGGCCTGAGCCGACGACGGGGACCACCAAGCCCTCTTCGATGTAGCCGATGAGCTGCGCCCAATGGGACTCTGCATCGAATGGCAAGACGGTTTTCCTCTCCGAACGAAGTGACGACTGCAAAAACAGTTCGTATGGATTATGTTACTCGTTCGTTGGCTTTGTCGGAGCGTTGGCCGCTACCAGTAACCCCGGAAATTATCTTTATTTTCGAAAATAATAATCGTCAACCGTGCGACTTTGTTTAGGATTTGCCCGGGATCGTTCGCGGTCTAAGGTTCTTTGGCCGCACTGCCGATAGTCCGGCAGGAGCCTGAATGAATTCTCGAATGCTCAGCGGTGTGATTGCGCTGCTATGCAGCCCTATTCTTTTTGCGGCGGATACGGCGAAGCCTCCCGAACCTGGACGGCTGGCGAGTGCTTCGGTGGAGCCGCCGCCTGTCGCGGTGACCCACCTTAGAGGGCTGGCCGTGCGTGAAGAGCGGCATGACTTGCGAATGAGGCAGTTGTGGATTGCGAGCGTGGCGGCAGCAATCACCGCAACCAGCTTGGATGCGGCCACTTCGTGGGGCAAATTGGAGAGCAACTCGCTTTTGGCAGGGAAGAACGGTACGTTCGGCGCGAAGGGCGTTGGGATTAAGGCCGCCCTGGTGGCGGGGCTTGTGATTCCTCAAGTCTGCCTGCGCAGACATAAAGAACTACGAGGCGTGTTTAGCGCGGGGAATTTGGGAGAAGCGGGACTGTTTTCGGTCGCGGCCGTTCACAACTTAAGAGTCCCGCCGGTGAAAAAGGAGTGAGGCCCACCGGCGGGACTTCTAACTAACGGACTGGCTTAAGCGATGGCGCTTCAGGCTAGGTCTTGGCCGATTCGCATCTTATAGAACGAACGCCAGATGAAGATCATCGCGATCACGAGGAATATGGCCGCGAGTACCCAGGCGAGCACGGATCCGTTTTCTCCGCCTGAAAGCGAGACGGACAGTTCTACGGCAAGCAGGCCGAACAGAGTGGTGAACTTGATGATCGGGTTCATCGCCACAGATGAGGTGTCCTTGAAGGGATCGCCAACGGTATCGCCGACGACGGTGGCGTCGTGCAGCGGGGTGCCTTTGAGCTTCAGTTCGGTCTCGACGATCTTCTTGGCGTTATCCCAGGCGCCGCCGGCGTTGGCCATGAAAATGGCTTGATAGAGGCCGAAGAGCGCGATGGAGATCAAATAGCCGATGAAGTAAAACGGCTCAATGAACGCGAACGAAAGGGTGACGAAGAAGACCGCAAGGAAGATGTTGAACATGCCGCGTTGTGCATAGCGCGTGCAGATCTCGACGACTTTCTTGCTGTCTGCAACCGAGGCCTTGGTCACGCCTTCCAGCTTGATATTGGCTTTGATGAACTCGACGGCTCGATAGGCGCCGGTGGTGACGGCCTGGGTAGACGCGCCGGTGAACCAATAAATAATGGAGCCGCCCGCGATCAGTCCCAGCAGAAAGGGCGGGTGAAGTATGGATAGATTCGAGATGAGATCAGGCCGCAGGCCATTGGTGAGGGCAACAACGATGGAGAAGATCATCGTGGTGGCGCCCACGACAGCGGTGCCGATCAGTACCGGCTTCGCGGTCGCCTTGAACGTGTTCCCAGCGCCGTCATTTTCTTCCAGGTTCTCTTTGGCGCGTTCGAAGTTGACCGGCCAACCGTAGACTTGTTGAATCTCGGCTTCAATGCCAGGGATTTGTTCGATAGTCGATAACTCGTAGACCGATTGCGCATTGTCGGTAACGGGGCCGTAGGAGTCAACCGCAATCGTAACGGGACCCATTCCGAGGAAGCCGAAGGCCACCAAGCCGAACGCAAACACGGCCGGCGCCATCATGATGGTGCCGAGACCGGCAGTGCTGAAACCGAATGCAATGGCCATCAGGGCGAGAATCGCGGTTCCAAGCCAGTAGGCGCTCATGTTGCCGGCGACGAAGCCGGAAAGAATATTGAGTGACGCGCCGCCTTCACGCGAGGAAGCTACGATTTCGCGCACATGCCGGGATTCCGTCGAGGTAAATACCTTCACCAGCTCGGGGATGACCGCGCCGGCCAACGTGCCGCATGTGATTACTGACGAAAGCTTCCACCAGAGCGTGGTGTCGCCGCTGAGATCCGGGATCATGAGATACGAAACGATGTAGGTGGCGACGATGGAAACGATGGAGGTTAGCCAGACCAGCGAAGTTAGCGGCGCTTCATAGTTCATCTTGTTGACTTGGGAGTAACGGCTCTTTGCGATGGCCGCGTTGATGAGGTACGAAAGACCGGAGGAAACCACCATCATTACGCGCATGGCGAAAATCCAGACGAGAAGCTGCGCCTGCACCAGCGGGCTCTGAACGGCCAAGAACGATGAAGGAAATTAGCGCGACACCGGTGACGCCGTATGTCTCGAAGCCGTCGGCGCTGGGGCCAACAGAATCACCCGCGTTATCGCCTGTGCAGTCGGCGATCACGCCGGGATTGCGCGCATCATCTTCCTTGATCTTGAAGACGATTTTCATCAGATCGGCGCCGATGTCCGCGATTTTGGTGAAAATACCGCCCGCCACGCGCAACACGGCCGCACCGAGCGATTCGCCGATGGCGAAGCCGATGAAGCATGGACCGGAGTAATCACGTGGAATGAAGAGCAGGATGAACAGCATGATCACGAGCTCGATACTGACGAGCAGCATGCCGATGCTCATGCCGGCTTTCAGCGGAATGTCGTAGCAGGGGTAGGGTTTGCCGCGCAGGCTGGCGAAGGCGGTGCGCGAGTTCGCGAACGTGTTGACGCGAATGCCGAACCACGCTACGCCGGAGCTGCCGCAGATGCCAACGATGCTGAAGAGCAGGATGATGAAGACTTTGATGAAGGCGAAATGCTGCAGAACACCGAAGTAGAAGACGATGATGACCCCGATGAACGCTTCGAGGATAATCAGGAACTTCATCTGCGTTACAAGGTAGGTCTTGCAGGTTTCGTAGATGAGTTCGGAGATCTCGAGCATCGATTTGTGCACGGCCATGTTCTTGAGCTGGTTATAGATGACGATGCCGAACACCAGGCCCAGCACCACAATCACCAGGCTGTAGAGCAGTAATGTGTGGCCATCGATTGCGCCACCGAAGAAAGTCGACTGGCTTAGATCGGGGATGACGAGGTTCGCTTCGCCTCCGGTTTCGGGGGGCCGATTCTGCGCGAAAGCAGACAGCGGATTCGCGGCAAACAGTAGCGCGGCCGCGCACAACGAGATCACAAAGCGAAATAAGCGTCGAAACGCGAACATGGCATTAGCGCCAGGCATATACAAATAGCCTCCTTAGTGCAACTAACTTCAGGAATTGAACTGAACGGTGCCGGCGTCTGCGACAGAATCCGGACACCGGGTGCGCGCCACTTTTGTGTTAGCGCAAACGTCATTATCGCTCAACCTAATATTTGGACAGTAACGGGGAGAAGGACTGGTGGTCCGGTGGGTTCAAGCGGACTAGAAAGGGAATTTAGGAATCATGGTGACTGTCACGAAATTAGGTGCCAGAAATTATGTGCCGGGGACGACGCCGCCGTCAACGCTGAGAACGGTGCCGGTGACGAAGGAGGCGCCGTCGGAGGCTAACCATAAATAGGCGTTCGCGATATCTTCGGCTTGGCCGAGGCGTCCGAGCGGGGTGTGGTCGCGCATGACTTGCAGAATTTTTTCGGGCATCTGGCTGGTCATGTCGGTGGCGATGTAGCCGGGCGCGACCGCGTTGACGCGTATCTTATATTTGCCAAGCTCCCGCGCCCAAACCTTGGTCATGCCGATGACGCCGGCCTTGGCGGCCACATAGTTCGTTTGACCGAAGTTGCCATAGATGCCGACCACACTCGATGCATTCAGAATGACGCCACCGCCGGCTTGAATCATGTGGGGGGTGACGGCTCGCGTGCAGTGAAAAACACCCTTCAGGTTGACGGAAATCAGGGAATCGAACTGCTCATCGCTCATAACGCCGGCCACCGCGCCATCCTTATACTTCACAAGCTGGCCATCGCGCAGAATGCCGGCATTGTTGACCAGAACGTAGGGCGCGCCGAGCCTTTCGACGACTTCTTTGACGGCGGTCTCAACGGCTGCCGAGTCCGCAACATTTACAAGTTGGAAAATACCGATCGATTCGGCAGCCCCCGGCTTGACGTCCCAGGAGGCAACGCGAGCGCCTTCGGCGGCAAAACGCCGGGCCGTCGCCTGGCCGATGCCGGCCGCAGCCCCGGTCACGATGACAACTTTGTCTTTAAGTCCAGTCTCGATCACGTGTAGAAGAATGGTAGGGACGAGCAGATTCGAACTGCTGACCTGCCGCTTAGGAGGCGGCTGACCCTTATTAAATCGCGCACAACGGCACCAAACGCCTGTGCGCTCGTCCGAGCAGCCGCACTGTATTCGATAATCATGAGGAAAATGGTAGGGACGAGCAGATTCGAACTGCTGACCTGCCGCTTAGGAGGCGGCTGCTCTATCCATCTGAGCTACGTCCCCGCTTTTCGCAGTCTATCAGTCAGAATGACTCGGAGAATGTTTCTGTCGACTGCGGCGGTTTTGGCGCCTGGGGTTGCGCTTGGGCGGTATCGGGCGCCGGAAGTGCCGGTTTTTGACGTGCTGAAGTATGGCGCTGCCGGCGATGGATCAACGCTCGACACGGCAGCGTTCCAGAAAGCCATCAACGCGGCGGCAGCGGCTGGCGACGGCGCGCAGGTTCTGGTTCGCGGCGGACATAAATACCTGCTGGGGACGGTGGAACTCAAGAGCAAAGTCGACTTCCATATTGCCGATGGGGCGGTGTTGCTGGCCAGCACACATCCGGAGGACTACCGCGGCGGTGCGCTGATCCTGGCGAACGGCGCGCAGGGCATCACGGTTTCGGGCGGCGGCAGTATTGATGGGCGTGCGAGCGAGTTCATGATGCGGTATGACGCGGCAACGGAGACGTGGGTGCCGCGCGACTGGCGGCCGAAATTATTCCTTCTGACCGGTTGCCATGACGTACACATTCATGACATCAACATCGGGCAGGCTCCGTTTTCAGGTCTTCATATGCTCGGGTGCGACGGTGTGCTGGTTGAAGAGCTGAGAATCCGCAATATGTTGAAGGTTCCTAACTGCGACGGAATAGGTCCCGACCATTGCCGCAACGTGGTGATTCGGAAATGTCACATCACGTGCGGAGACGATGCGATCGTGTTGAAGAGCAGCCGTCAGCCTAAGAATTTCGGGCCGTCGGAGAACATCATCGTGCGCGATTGCGTGATTGAGACGCAAGATTCCGGCCTGAAGATTGGCAGCGAGACGGTGGGCGAGATACGCGATGTGCGCATGGAGAACTGCGAGATTCGCAGTAGCGGGCGCGGGCTATGCATTCAGTTGCGCGATGAAGGGAGTATTTCGGACATCGAGTTTCGCAATATTAAGTTGATTTCTCGCTACTTCTCAGATCCATGGTGGGGCCGCGGAGAATCGATTTCCTTTACGGCTATTCCGCGTACGGCCGGGTGCAAGATCGGCAAGCTTCACGGGGTGCGGGTCACCAACGTGACAGCGAAATCGGAGAACAGCGTGCGCGTTTGCGGCAGCCCCGCGAGCCGAATACGTGATGTCGTGTTCGACAATGTCGGAGTAACGATCGACCGCTGGACCTCCTATCCGGGCGGTGTTTTCGATAATCGTCCGACATCGGCGCAACGCGATTTCGAGAAGCCTGGAACACCGGGATTTTTCGTCAGCTATGCCGACGACGTCACGCTACAGAATTGCAGTGTAGCTTGGGGTAAGAATCCGCCGGACTACTTCTCCTATGCCGTGCAGGCGCGTAAGGTCGGGCATCTTAATATCGAACATCTCAAAGGACACGCGGCCCATCCGAATCAGAAAACGACATCCATAAGCTAGTGGGTGGCGAAACGGCTTCTTATTCTTCGTACGACGACATCGCCGGCATGTACCACAGGCTTTGGGCCGATTGGTATTTGCCCGCGGCAAGGCCGGCACTGGAGCGTTTATTTTTTTCGCAAATCCCGAGCGCGGCCTCCGTTCTTGACCTGTGTTGCGGCTCCGGGCATGTGACCAAAGAACTTGTGGCGCGGGGTTATGAGGTAACGGGAGTCGATGCCTCAGCGAATCTGATTGAACAGGCGCGGCGCGATTTACCGGGCGTGGATTTCCATGTTCAGGACGCGCAAGAGCTGTGTCTCAAGATGCGATTCGATGCCGTGCTTTCCACGTTTGACTCGCTGAACCATATCCTGACGCTCGCTGGACTACGCAGCGTGTTCAATGGAGTGCGCGCGGTGCTTCGGCCCTCGGGCTTGTTTGTTTTTGATATGAACCTGGAAGAAGCCTACTCCGCCGATCTGCACCAGTGGTCCGTAACTACAGACGATGCAAATGTTACGCTGCTGCGCGGCACGTTCGACGAGACGACGCAAACAGGTGCAACAGAGCTGATCTGGTTCGTTAAGAGCCCGGGTTCTGACGACACTTGGCGCCAGCGCCGCAGCGTTGTGGAGGAGCGCTGTTACGCGTTAGCGGATATTCTTGTGGCTCTTGACGAAGCCGGCTTCTCGTCGGTACAGAATGTTTCAGCAGTGGACGCTGGAATGACTTCGCAGCTCGGCTTCGGGCGTTGCTTCTTCAGCGCACGCTAGATGGGTGCCTCACCAGGAGCCCTGTTTTCCACCAAACCACCACAGGAAGCCCAGCGTTGCTGTATTCTGCTCACCTTTAAGAACAGCAAGCAGGTTCGTATAGAAGTAAGGCCGATTGGAGAAATCGCGCCGATACTCACCCATGACCTGGAATCCTTCGGCGAAGCGATAACCCAGCGTCAGCGTGTTCTCTTTAAGAGCTTGCGTCACTCCGGTAAACAAGCCGCCGCGATCCGACATATATTCGGCACGGGTACCAACGTACAGTTTCGGCGTTAGCTGATATTTCAAATACGCCGCGCCTCCGATGGTGTGGGAAGGCGAGGAATAGGAATATAGCCGCTCGATGACATCATCGGCTTCAACAGCGAACAGCCACTTGGGCGTTAGCTGCCAACTGAGATAGGTATCGATGATGTGAAGCTTGCCGCCCGGCGCATTCGAAATCGGCTC
Source organism: Terriglobia bacterium (assembly GCA_963758445.1). Taxonomy (GTDB): domain Bacteria; phylum Acidobacteriota; class Terriglobia; order Bryobacterales; family Bryobacteraceae; genus Bog-105. The sequence continues at coordinate 67,673 of CAVWVR010000010.1, read as the reverse complement.
AAATGGGACACCCTGCAAGGTGGGAGCATTCGCCGGCGCTCCACCATTGGGAAAATACATTACGTCCGGATGCTCTTGACCTATGTAGTACTGGACATTCCAGGTAATGTTCTTGTTGGGGGTGACGGCTAACCCGATGAATTCGTCTTTGAAGCCGTTGAAGGGCTCGCTCTGATTCGTTCCGTTCACCATCCAGTAGTTGACGGCGACCACGTCGTTGAATTTGTAATTTGCCCGCAACCCGAGGTGATAGTACGGCAGGAAATTAAACCAGAATGAACGCGAGTAGTCGATCTGATCCTTCGTGTAATTGCCTTCGTAACCTAAAGGGCTGGCGAACTTCCCGATGTCGATGGTCAGGCCCTTGCCGATTGGCGCCACATAAGTGCCGTAGGCCTGGAAAATATTGCGATAGATTTCGGGACGCGGCTCATTCGCCGAATTGCCCTGCAAAGTCTCTGTTGCCTGACCATATTGGAAATCCAATCGGAAGCCGAAGCGCTTGCCGTGATCGGGGTCAACCGCATTCTCAAAGACAACGCCGGCCTGGTTGATAGTGAACGCGTTGCTCGAAACGTCGTAAGCGCGCAACAAATTCACCCGTCCGATTGGTTGGTTGAAGTTGTAAGCGTAATAGCCATCGAGGAAAAAGTTGATCGTTGTTCCTGCGGGAACGATATTACTACTTGTTTCCGCGGCGGCGGCTGCCGCTGTTGAAGCAGGTTGCGGTGCGGGCGCGGGAGCCACGGCGGGCTGGGCCGCTGCCGTCGTGTCCGTGCCGGACGCACCGGGAGACTTCTTCTCTAGTTCGTCCACTCGCGCCTGCAGCTTTGAGACGATCGCACGCAGGTCAGTGACTTCCTGCTGGAACGTCTGAGTATCCGTCCCGGTTTGGGCCGCCTGGGTGGTTTGGGCCTGGCAGTGAGCGGCGGCGAGTACGATGATTGCCGCTGATGCGATTACAATTCGATGCAGGTTTTTGAACATGCGGGCGCTCAGTAGAACCAGATTACGTCGGCAGCGGCCATGAATTGGCAGCGCTTCGTCCAGCGCAACGCAGCAAGCTAAATGTTTCACTAAACCGAAGTTATTCCGCGAGGCCTATTTAAGCCATAAGAGCCCCACAAAGATTTCGTAAAGCCGATGGTATTTCGAGGCGTTCCACCCTAGCCGCAGTGATAGACTGGCTTCGCCACGGCGGCTTTTCTATGCGATCACGCCTCACTTTTTTGCTCCTAGCTTTTTTACTTCCGGCCATTTGTTTGCCTCAAACGCCGGATCTTTCCGGACGCTTGGATGAAGCAGCCACAGCGTTCCAGAAAAACCGCGGCTTCATGGGAACTGTCCTGGTTGCAAAGGGCGGCAAGGTCTTGTTCGAGAAAGGCTACGGCTCGGCCGATCTGGAATGGGACGTTCCGAACACGCCTGACGCAAAGTTCCGCTTAGGCTCCATCACTAAGCAATTCACGGCAACGGCTATTTTGCAACTCGCCCAGCAAGGCAAGTTGAGTGTCACCGATTCGGCCTGCAAATACTTTGCGGATTGTCCAGATACCTGGAAGAAGATAACCATTCACCAGTTGCTAAGCCATACATCGGGCATTCCGAGCTACACCGGGATGAAAGAATTCATGACGCCCAAGCTGATGCGAGTCCCACTAACTCCTGTCGAAGTTCTGTTACTGACCAAGGACAAGCCGCTGGATTTCGAACCCGGAACTAAGTGGTCCTACGACAACAGCGGCTATATCTTCCTCGGAGTAATTATCGAAAAAGTGTCCGGAGAGAAATATGCCGATTACATCCAGAAGCATATATTCGATCCACTCGGGATGGCGGACACAGGGTATGACGTCACGGACGTAGTCCTGAAGCATCGCGCATCGGGATACCGTCCGTGTAAAGAGGACTTGTGTAACTCCGCATATATCGACATGTCGCTGCCCTACGCGGCGGGCTCACTTTATTCCACTGCCGAGGATCTGTACAAGTGGGACCGCTCCTTGTACACAGATAAGTTGTTGAGCGCAGCTTCCCGAGAGAAGATGTTTACTCCGGTTATGCATGATTACGCCTACGGCTGGGAGGTACATCCGATGGCAGAACACAAGCAGATCGGACACGGCGGCGGCATACCGGGATTCGCGACTTACATCGCGCGCTTCCCGGAGGATGACGCAGCGGTTATTGTCTTATCCAACAACGAAGCGGCAAATTCCCAAGCTGTCGCAGCGGTGCTCGCGGGAACGCTCTTCGGTCAGAAGGTGAAGCTGCCGCAGGAACGGAAGATCGTTCCGGTAGACGCCAAACTTCTGGATCACTATGTCGGCAGTTATGAGTTAGGCTCCACTACCATTACTTTCAGCAATGACAACGGACATCTGATGTTTGCAGCTGGATCGGCCAAGCTGGAAGCGCACCCTCTCTCCGACACCCAGTTTGTCGTCGAGGCAATGGACGGCGTATTCACGTTCGGAGCAGTGGATGCAAATGGAAAAGCGCAGGAAGTTCGTTTGGAACAGGGATCGACCTCGACGACCGCAAAGCGCGTGAATCCATAGCAAGGCCCTACGGTTTCCGTTTTTGCGTAAAATGCAGATTGAGGTCAGCACATGATCTTAGCCCGGACTTTACTCTGCGCAATGCTTGCCAGCGGCATTGCAGCGGCAGCCGATCCGCCACAGTTGCCGACCGCAATGTCCTCCGCTATCGCTCGTCTGGTGAACCCGCGCCAGCAGAGCGCACCCGCGAAGCCTTACTTCCTATCGGATGCAACGAAGGTGCCAATAGTCGAACTGCCATCGGGTCAGGTGCGGTTGGGATTCCAGCCTTGTTCCATTCCTCTGGCCGACAGCAAGGTTCCCGACAACCCGAAATTCTTTATCCGGCAAGCGCCGTTGCCCAAAGATTCGCCGGACGGAATGCCGGTGCTGCAAGCCCCTGTTTGCCCCATCGGTGAAGCCCGTTAAGCAAGCTTTTCGGGACCGGTCGGGAACTCAGGCCATTATGGTATCCTGCCTGTGTCCGACGTTATCCGTACATGGGGACGTAGTTCAGTTGGTTAGAACGCCGGCCTGTCACGTCGGAGGTCGCGGGTTCGAGCCCCGTCGTCCCCGCCACTTCTTTTTAATAGCTAGGCGCACGTTTCCGATGTCAGCCTAGATTTTCCGAAGTTGGATTTGGTTGCCGCTTGTGCGCCGCAATTGTTGTTGCCATCGCGTCAAGTCCCACGCCAGGCGGCGGAACGGCAAGCGAATCGTCTACTGCTGTGGCTTGTTCCTCCTCGCGCCTGCCCGGTTTTCCACGTCATCAATCGCACTCCCCGGGTTGTTTTTCCGCTCACTGGGATCCCTTCTTCGACTAATGTTCGTGATTCAAGCTTATTAGAAAGCCGGGGTAGGCGAACATAAGGCGAACCGTCTTGGGTATAATCGACCTCAGATCAAGCCATTCAGCGGCGCCGCCAAGGCCGCATTGTAGGTATCAATGTGCCACATCTCAAGGTAGCCGATAGAGAAAAGGAGCACAAATTTCGTCGTGTCGTCGTCGGGAGAAAGTTGTTTGGGGATCATCAGTCGCCAGCTAGGAGGCGGTGCAGAGAGCGTCGTCACGATTAATCGCCCAACGAGCGCGGCTATGTTGCCGGCTTCGAAGCTCGCTCGGTCGGCGTCAGGCTCTCCAGGACCATCGAGAATGCGGGACCGAATCTCTCGGAGAGCTTCGTTTTTTTCCAATTCGACATCGGGAAGAATCCTGTATCTTCCCGGCGCAAGCTGTAGCAGCCAAACTCGGATCTTCTGTTCTCCTCGAATCCACGGTAGCTTTTGGCAGTATGCCTGTGGCAACGAAAACCTAAGACCGCCTTTTGCCGAAACGATCTGGGGGCCGTACAAATTATCTACCATTAATTACCACACTTCCATGGGGACCTTATCGAGAATTCAACAGTTTCGCTTGACTACTACCATGAGTTACCATATTCTTAGCACAACGATATGAAATTCCCTCCGCTAGTACTGGGTCTCTCATATCGTTGTGGGTATACGTCCAAAAACAGTTGCAACAGCCCTCAACTTGTCGCATGCTTTAGGCTGTTCTTCCATTCCACGCCCCCGCTCGAAACGAAAGGAATACTAGATCGTGACTGAGACGCTCTCACCTGAGACAGTTATGGCGTGCGCCATTCTTACCAAGAAGCGGACAAACGAGCCGGTTCGAATTGAGGATATTTCCGGTCTGTTCGCACAGTTGCGGGAGGCCAACATCGAAGACGTAGGGAAGGTTGCCCTTAGACGCCGTCCTCATGGGCTCTATTCAGAAGATGTGGAGGCTTTTTTCGGTCGTCTGCTTGCGGCGGGGTTTGCCCAGGCATTCAGCCCTTTGGTCGTCAGTGAAGAAGGATTGCAGCTTTGTCAAGAATTGGTGATCGAGGAAGATGAAAAGCACCCTGAGGCGTTGAACAAGGTTGCTGAGCTCCTTGGTTTTGACCTTTCAATGATCAAAGGCCCAGTTCCGAAATCGAAGCCAGCTTAATCCTCTTGCGTTCTGCTTCGGTTACTTTGCTGTCGCACATTACTTTAATCATTGATCGCGCTGGATGCATTGCGGAAAGTACATCTTTCACTCGTGACGTTCTCTCAAAGAAACCATTGGTTCTGTACAGCCCGAGTTCATCTCTCTCCAGAATTGTCGCGCCGTCAAATTTCTGCTCATAGGCAGAGGGAGGAGCAACTATCACTTGTATCTGGAAGACACGCTGGGCTCCTATGGACTCGCGGGCAATCGCGTCCTCCCAAGTCGCGGGCTGATCTACGTAACTTTTCTTCCCCTTGTTACCCATAGTTGCGCTTCTGACCCACGCACGTGCCTCATCTGATATGTTTGGGCTTTTTACCAGAACTTGATGAACAACTTCGAACTCCGAATCCGTCACAAGTTGGTCCAGCAGGCGCTCCGCCTTCGCTGGCAACTTGACGAGTCGTAGTGCCGAAAGAACCTCCTCATCTGTGAGTATGTAAAGCTCATCTATCAGTTCCGGATCATCTTTCGTTACTTCACGAATAAGCCGTTCAAATATCCGCTCCGCTGCTCGCTTACGCGGGTGTTCGTAGCAATTTCTGTACATCGCTTCACGCGCATAGAGAAGATGCTCCATGTATTCCGCACCACGCTCATCGTAGGCGAGGAAATAGGTCTCGCCCACCTTCACGGGTCTAATACTTTGAATAAGCGCACTTGCATTTGTGAACCCCATGCTGAGACCTGTCATGTGTGCGTCACGAGTAAGGTAGTCCATCCGATCCATGTCCATCGAGGAATCAACTAAATCGGCAACCAAGGGATCAAGGCCCGTCAAAAGGTGTCTGCCCCCGGGGTCCAATGTCTGCATTAGGTCCTCTGGGTCGAAGCCGAGAGTCTTTAGGCTGTTGGAAAGGTACCTCTCTACATATAAGCGCGAGAACAGCTTGTCAGGATTGGCCGTCTGCTGGTGCTGATTAAGATAACCAACGTAGTTGTCGAGAGCGTAACCAAATGGGCCGTGTCCGAGATCATGTAGTATTGCAAGCACCTTTCCTCGGCGAATGATCTCCTCCCTTTTATTGAGAACCTGGTTCGAGAACTCGCTAGGTTGTTGCGCACCTTCTTGGTAATAGACACCTCTCGCGAAAATCCCACTGAGTGCTGTTTCGACGTTGTGCGCTACGCCCAGGACGTGTGAAAGGCGCGAGTGAGTCGCGGACGGAAATTGCGTGTAGCTGAATGAAAGTTGCTTGATGCGGGATAACCGCTGAACTATTGGTTGCGCAATGAGAGTGGACAGTGTATTGTCTAGCGTTAGACATCCGTATATCGGGTCATCGATCAGAGTCGGTTGATGCCACTTGAGGTCGGTTGCCTGTCTCCACCGACTGCTAAGCAAGTTCAAAAAGCCGCGGAGATCGTTTCCGCTCTTGAGTTGATCGACCGTTTTTTGTAATGAATGCGCCGTCCTTTGGCGTTCGCTGGACAATTCCGAAACTACATCACGGATTACCGACGGCATCGAAAATCTGATCTGCAAATTTGCAACTGTATCAACGTAATCAGCAGCGGCTACCTTGCCGGAAGAAGGCGATTCCGCTAACGTGTCTCGCCATCGCTCTCTAACGCGACGGCGAAATTGTTCGCTGCCGAAGCAACGGATTATTAACAGGTTCGCGAGATAGGCAATTAAAAAAACCCCCGCAAAAAGGCCAATGCCCACGGGCAAGATTACAAGCTGCCAACTATTTGGAGAGTGTTTTTCCAGCTCAGGCTTAGCTAAATAAGTGACAAAGGAAGCTGTTACCAATGAAACAAGTGGCATAAACGCGCCGAAGCGTTTCGCGTAAAGCATTTCGCCTGTGATCTGTTTTAATAATATGGCTCTTTTGTCCGGTAGGCAACCACTAGCGTCGAGATGACAACGGATTCGGGAGGCCTTGCTGCTGAGCTTTCTGTTCTCGCAATGAGTGAGTTGCGTCGATTAGTTGGAAACCGACTGTAGCCTTAACCACTTAAGTCTCGCGATTATTGGCACCGCGTGCGGTTCGTTTATGTGCTCAGCACGATTGTTGAGCCAGCATTGTGAACCCTGAGGCAGGCAGCCAGCCCACAACCCAGTTGACAGAACCCGGCGCGGTTCAGACCGGGCAACAGGGTCAATACCTGCGTCTTTTCAAATCCAATGTTTTTGTTCGGGATCTGGACCGAAGCGTGAAATTTTATGTCGATCAGCTTGGGTTCAGCGTAGTAGCCGATGCTCGTTTCGAATTTAGCCGCTGGGTGGCAATTGCGCCGCCCGATGGCAATGCCATCCTGGCCCTGGCTGCCCCCAAGCGGGGTTCCGCAAACTACAAGCTCATCGGGAGGGCAACGCAAATCGGCTTTATCGCGGAGGATATCCATGCCACCTATCAACTGTGGCTCAGCCGGGGCGTAAAGTTTCTGCATCCGCCGCAGCCGCAGTTATGGGGCGGCACATTTGCGGCGTTTTGCGATATAGACGGGAATGTTTTCGACCTGCTCGGGTCGGATGAGATCAGCCAGGACATTGAGGCGCAACGCCGCGCAGTTGCCGAGAAACTGGAAAACGAACGGCGCACGGCGCGGGAATTGGAAATTGCCAGGCAAGTGCAGGCAAGGCTGTTCCCGCAAACGCTTCCGGCGCTTCGAACGCTCGATTACGCCGGCATTTGCATTCAGGCGCGCCAAGTGGGCGGCGACTATTATGATTTTCTCGCTTTGGGGGAGGGAAGGCTTGGATTTCTGATTGGGGATATCTCCGGGAAGGGAATCGCGGCAGCGCTTCTCATGGCTAACCTGCAGGCCAACTTGCGCAGTCAGTTTGCCGTTGCGCGCGAGCAGCCGCAGTGTTTTTTGCAATCTGTGAATCGGCTGTTCTATGAGAATACGGTGGACAGCGCTTACGCCACGGTCTTTTTTGGGGAATACGACGATGCGACCCAGCGCCTGCGCTACACGAATTGCGGGCATTTGCCGGGTTTGCTGCTGCGGCGGGACAATAGTGTGGAGTGGCTGCACTCCACTGGTACAGTCTTGGGACTTTTCAAAGACTGGGATAGTCCCACAGCAGAGTGTCCCCTCTTCCCTGGCGATACTCTCGCACTGTATACCGACGGGGCGACGGAAGCATTCAACGCCGCAGGCGAGGAGTTCGGCGAGCATCGCCTGGTGGAGTCGTTAAAGCGCAGCAGGGAACTAAACCCGCAGTCCACTGTCGCGTCAATGGCCGCTGACCTGCAGCAATTCAGCCCTGAAGAACAGCATGACGACATCACATTAGTCGTGGCGAAGTGCCGAGCCAGTTCCTAGCCGCGCCGGGAATAACACCCAGCCTACAGGTAGAAGGGATCGAGTCTTCCGGAATTGGATTTTTGCAGTGACCCTCTGCAGCGCTCACAGCAGGGCAGCAATTGATTCGTGCCCTTCTGCATAACCCAAGCGGCTTTGTGACCAATAATCCAACAAAGTAGTCTCATCATTTCTTCTCTCAAAATGCTTATCGTGCGCGCCGTACACCGCAAGCACCTAGTACGTACCACGTTTTGAGGGTTAAGGCGTACGATGACTTTCCTGATGCCTGATTGAGTGATACTATCCAGATCATGCGTGCTCGTTTCTGGATTGCTCTCGGTGCCCACTTTATGGGAACGATGCGGGGCGGTAAGCCTGTCGAATGGACGGTGGAATCAACTTCAGTTTTTAAGGGCGCGGACTGCGGGAATGTGAAGCCCCTCTCCACACTCGAGCACTAGGGGCACAGCGTCACATGAGTTTCTTTTCTAAGCAGTTCATTGATGTCATTCACTGGACTGAAAGCGGCGACGGCACGTTGGCTTACCGCTTTCCCATGGAAGACATGGAGATTCAAAACGGCGGCAAACTGACGGTGCGCGACTCGCAAATGGCGGTGTTCGTGAATGAAGGCCGCATCGCCGATGTGTTCGGGCCGGGGTTGTACACGCTGAGCACGCACACGCTGCCGATCCTGACTTACCTGATGAACTGGGATAAGGCGTTTCAGTCGCCGTTCAAATCAGACGTCTACTTCTTTTCGACGCGCATGCAGATCGATCAGAAGTGGGGTACCCCGACGCCGATAACCATTCGCGACAAAGAGTTCGGCGCTGTGCGCATGCGCGCGTACGGCATTTACGCGTATCACATTACCAACCCGAAGGTATTCTACGAAAAGATCAGCGGCACCCGCGCTGTGTATCACGTGGGTGACCTGGACGGTCAATTGCGGAACACCATTATCGGGCGCATGACAACCGCCTTCGCCGGCAGCACGGTGGATTTTTTGGACATGGCGGCTAACCAACTGCGCCTGGCCGACACGATGAAGGCTGAGTTGAATCCGGTGTTCAGCGACTTGGGCCTGACGCTGGACAATTTTGTGGTCGAGAGCGTGTCGCTGCCGGAAGAATTGCAGAAGATGCTGGATCAGCGGATCAGCATGAATATGCTTGGCGACATGGGCCGCTACACGCAGTTCCAGGCCGCGCAGGCGCTGCCGATTGCGGCGGCGAACCCCGGCGGCGTAGCAGGAATGGGAGTTGGATTCGGCGCGGGAATGGCGATGGGGCAGCAGATGATAAACGCGCTGAATTCGCCGAACGCAGCGGCTCCCAGCGCTCCAAGTACACCCAGCAGTAGCCCAGCCAGCAGCGGTCCAGCAGCGGTGCCGGCGGGCGACAAAAAGTTCTGCACGAATTGCGGACAGCCGATTGGCAGAAGCGCTAAGTTCTGTCCGGAGTGCGGGACGGCGCAGTAATCCGCGCTACCATTGCACGCTGGTTGCGCGGGAGTTGTTGGCGATGTTTCCACCCTCACCCTCCAGGCGCTCAAACACGGATTGAATAGCGACGCGCCCGGGTCCATACAGCCGTAACCAAATCGAGCGATTCGTCCACGACGTTGTCCAAAAATTCCAGGCGCCACCGCTGGGGCCCGGGTGCTCGAAATGTAATTCCATCTCGACGAGGGGATCTTTGAAGACGAGTGCGGTCGGCTTCACCAGGATGGTTTCGCCTTGCGCCAGTTGACGGACAAAGACGTTTCCACCGGCATGCAGAAGTAGCAGGCCAGGCGCCAAAGGGGACGCGAATCGATCCATGAAGTTGCCTACCGGATAGTGAGTGACACTGTCGTTACCCTCCCGAACCGTGTACCAGACTTGCGTCTGAAACCAGTCATATTCGACATTGGAAGTTGCCGTGAGGAACATGTGTTCACGTACATCGACGGATTGGCCTGGGTGCAGCGGCAACGCGATCAGCTCGCCCGGCAAGTCTTTCGAGAACGCGATGTGGCCGGGCCCTTGCGCCTGGGTCATGATCAGCGGCAGGCCTGCAAACAGGCGCTTCCAGCCGCCGCGCATCGACATCGCGGTGATGTTTACGCCGCTGTCCTTCCACAGTAAAACGTGGTGGCTGAAGTAGACGCTGTCTTCGGGTGCAAGATTCATATCCGCAACCGGTACGTAGAGTCCTTCGATCTGACAGGACGAATTCCCGAATTGCAGTTTTGCCATGTCACGGCGCGGCGGCATTTCGAGCCAGCCGGAGCGCGAGGCGGTAGAACGAGACCGCAATGCGGCGCCACAGTAGGGACAATTGGCCCCGGCCGGCGCTGGCACCGGCGATCCGCACCACGGACACTTAGCTGGCATGGGCGGTAAAGGAGCGGCGCTGAACTGTTCGGCTTGCGGATGTAGAAAGGATTGGGAGCTCTGCTTTTGTTGGGGCTCGACGGGAGCGTTAGCTGGCGGCGGGGCGGCAGCGACCTTTTGGCCACAGGCAACGCAGAAGTTCGAGCCTGGTGGAATTTGCGATCCGCAGTGAATGCAAAACATGGGGTCTACTCGTTCTTGTGATGCACGTACATCGACTGAATGCCGATGCGGCCGGGGCCGGTCATTTTGGCAAGACTCATGTTGACGCCGCCGAAGAAACCAGTGGTCAGCTTCTGAAATTCAACTTCCATGGTGACGGCTGAATCTTTGTAGAGGAACGCGCCCGGTTCCAACATGATGCTTTCGCCAGCGGCGAGGCGGCGCTCGAATACGTTGCCGTAGCCGTGCAAAATGAGCAGGCCGGGCGCACCAGCGGTGACGAAGCGATCCATATACATGCCCTGCCCGCCGAACAGAATGTTGGCCAGGCCTTTGATGCGCACGAAGGAGTAGTTGACGTTATGCGAGCAAAGCAGGAAAGCGTGTTCGCGAACGTCGAGTTCCATTCCGGGGTGCAGCGGCAGCACGATGAGTTCTCCGGCCTGATCGCGCGAGAACGCGATGCGTCCCGGTCCGGACGCGACGCTGATGACGAACGGCATACCGGCAAAGACGCGCTTCAAGCCGCCCGCTAGCGACATCACGCTGAGTGGAACATTTTCATCCTTCCAGAGCATGACGTGATGCTCAAAGAAGATGGAATCGCCGTAGCCGAGGTTGATTTCGGCGGTAGGCACGATCTCGCCTTCTACCTGGCAGGTGCTGGAGTTGAAGTGAATCTCCGTCATGTCGCGAATGCGCGGTGCTTCGCGCCAACCGGATTCACTGACCAGATTTCGGATGTCGAGCGGCGCTCCACAGGCCGCGCAGGCTGTCGCGCCTTTGTCGTTCATGCTCTGACACCACTGGCATTGGATGCGCTCGAACTGACCGGCGGAGGGCGGAGGCGGGGATGCGTTACTCAAGAGGCTTCCTTCTTGCTGCGGAGTTTTTTCTATAGCGACGTGCGGATAGATTATATCGGCAATGTGATTGTTTAATCGCGCGGAGTCGTGTGAAACTGTTCAGATGTTCCGACTCGCGTTTCTACTCTTGCCCGCTCTTAGTTGCTTCGCGGCAGACATTACGCCGCCAGCTGCAGAGCAACAACTTGCCCACGACATCTACAAACAACTAATAGAGATCAAGTCCGGGTATACGACCGGCGCAACCACACCAGTGGCAGAAGCAATGGCAGCCCGGTTCCGCGCCGCGGGATTTCCGGATTCGGATATTTACCTTGGCGGAGCCGCACCACATAAAGCAAATCTCGTTGTCCGCTTTCACGGGTCGGGAGCGCATAAGCCGCTCCTGTTGCTTGCTCACACGGACGTGGTCGAGGCCAAACGCGAGGACTGGAGCGTGGATCCTTTCCAGTTCCTGGAGCGCGACGGGTTTTTCTATGGGCGCGGGAGTACGGACGATAAGGCGCAGGCAGCCGTTTGGGTCGCCACTCTGTTGCGCATGAAGCGGGAAGGCGCAAAGCCGGATCGCGACATCATCCTGGCGCTGACTGCCGATGAAGAAGGCGGCGGCCCGTACAATGGCGCCGATTGGCTGGTGAAGAATCACCGCGACCTGATTGACGCGGAACTCTGCTTAAACGAGGGCGGCTGGGGCGAAATTTCGAATGGCAAGAAGATCGCGAACGATGTTCAGGTGAGCGAGAAGTACGTTGTCAACTTCCGCTTGGAGGTACACAACAAGGGCGGGCATAGTTCGCTGCCAGTCGCGGATAACGCCATTTATCATTTGGCCGGCGCGCTGGCGAATCTTTCGAAGTTTGGTTTTCCGCTGAAGACGAACGATGTCACTCGCGCGTATTTCGAGAAGTTGGCGATGATCGAGAACGGGCCGGTTGCCGCGGCGATGACGCAAGTTGCCGGCGGTTCGCAATCCGCGATGGCGCAAGTGGCGGCCCAGTCGGCAGTGTGGAACTCGACTCTTCGCACCACATGCGTGGCGACGGAATTGGAAGGTGGGCATGCGGTGAATGCTTTGCCGCAACTGGCTGCCGCGGTGGTGAACTGCCGCGTTTTGCCCGACGATTCGGTTGATTATGTGAAGAACACGCTGACGAAGGTTTTCGGCGACGACAAAGTGGAATTGAAGATTTTAGGGCGAGGCGAGCCAAGGCCCGTCTTCGCCAATGGATCCGGCCTTGCTGCACACCATCCAGCGAATTACGGAGTCGATGTGGCCCGGAGTGCCAGTGCTTCCGACCATGGTTCCTGGCGCGACGGATGGGAAGTATTTGCGGATTGCGGGCATACCCACTTACGGAGTGCAGGGCTTCTTCCTGGATGTGAACGATATGCGGATGCACGGGCGTGATGAACGTATGCCGGTGGCGTCGTTTTATCAAGGGCAGGAGTTTTTGTATGAGTTGGTGAAGGCGCTGAGCGAGTAGCTACAAATGGTGGCTACAATTGTCTTGACCAAGCAGCATGACGGGGCCGAATTGCGATAGAAAGCTACGATAGCAGGAGGGTACAACATGGCAAGAACTCTTGATTGGTCCGATTGTCCCTTGGTCGAAGTTATCCCCGGCAAAGTCAGCGGCGCACCGCTTCTGAAAAACACCCGCTTGCCGGTGGACGCGATCACAGGAAATTATGACGCTTTCCGCGATGAGGGATTATCGCCCGACGCGGCCATTGCCGAAACTCTGGATTGCTATCCGGAAGCTGGCCTTGACGCCATCAGGGCCATTCTTGACTATCGCGCTGCGCATCAACTTCAGGCGCAGCCTTGAAGGTCTTCTTTGATGAGGACGTTCCGCGCAAGCTAGCGCGTTCCCTTCCCCAGCATCAAATTTATACCGTTGTCATCATGCAATGGGGCGGCATCAAAAACGGTGTTTGCTCAAACTGATCGAGCGCGAAAGCTTTGAGGTGTTTCTTACCGGCGACAAAAACATGCAAAGCCAGCAACAGCTTCAAGGCCACCCGTTTGCCGTGCTGGTTATGTCCGCGATCAACTGGCCCGTGGTGAGGCCGCATGTTCATGTAATCGCCGCCGCGATTAACGAGGCGCAGCCCGGGACAGTCAGGATGATTAACCGCGGTGTTTTCGTTGCACGCAGACGCCCGAGCGAATAATTCTGTCTTTGTGCTTCCCGTCAGAGGCAATCGGCATTTAAGGCGTACGCCGCCGAACTTGTTTCGAGCTGAGTAGATTCTATTTTGTCCGGTAGATCAGCGACAACTTAGTCCTGCCAACCAGCCGATACTCTCCCATCCACTGTTTCAACTCCGGATACACTTCGGGTCGGAGTTTGGGATTAAGCAGTCCGAGTCCGTCGATAACCCAGGTTGGATGCGTTTGAATAAGCTGCATCCGGTTGGCTGCGGCGGGACCGCTATAGATAGCATCTGTCGCGTGTAGGTGGCGGTCGGCCGGAACGCCGGTGAGCGGTTGCGAGTCCCAGAACAGCCCGGGCGGAATGAGCCGGGTAAAGACATAAATGTCGGGCCGGTAGCCCCAGACGAAGAGCGTATCGCCGGGGTCGGAGAGGGGTCGCAGAACGTTGGCAACGTCTTGGCTGTCGAGATCGAGGTTAACGTCAATCCAATTTGGCCGTTGACTTGTCAAGTTGTCAAAAGCGAGCGTGGCGTACCGTGGGCCGAAGCGGATCAGCGGTATCAGCAGACACACGCCGAGTACGACCACCACGCGTTTTCCGAACCGCCGGTAGGCAAGCACAATTCCGCGCGAAGCGGCGATGACCATGCCGGGCAGAAGCTGCAGGAAATAGTGCGGTGCAAAGCGCGTCCCGAGACACACTGCGCCGAAAGATAGGGCCAGCCAGGCGCCCAGCTTCCACTTCTCTGTTCGTGAGAAGCGGGTGAACGCGAAGGCGGCGCCGAGCGCCAAGGCCGAGTGGAAGCCTAGCCAGTCCGCCGTTCGTGTAATACCCAGCGGGAACGGATGTGTCACGGGCGAGCCTTGCGCGTAGATGAATCCCCAGCGCCAGACCTGCTCGATGTAGCCGTGCCAGGCGCCTAATAAGTAGAGAGTTGCGGCGGCGCTGGCAGTGGGGACCGCAAAACCGATCCCGAGCAGCAGCCAATCTGGCCAGAGCCAAAGCGCGCACACCAGCAGGACAAACAGCGCCTTTGCGTTCGCGAGAAACGCGATGCCGGTGAAGATTCCGGCCCAAAACGCTTGTCTCCGCGCTGCGAAGTAGATGGCCGCGAGGTGGGGCAACAGCATGGTTGCATCGGCCGCGAACGGGATTACGGTAGACGGAAGATAGAACGTCGTGAAGAAAGCGAACAGCAGTGCCGCCGTGAACGCTTCCGCCTGAGACCACCAAAGGCGCGCGAGCCGATAACAAAGAGCGCACGCCGCCAGGATGTACGCGGCATCGAGCAATCGCAGCAACCAGCCAGAATGGCCGCCGATCAGCAGATAGTAGAGGGCACTGAGCGGAGGCTTGTCATACCAGAAGTCCCGGTAGGGCATCTTGCCATGCAACGTCTGGATAGTGGCGGCAAGATGATAATCTTCGTCCGCCCAGAGCAGGTGGATGTGGGCAAATCGGAAGCAGCTCAGGGCAACTACGGCCGCGACCAGCCAGAACCGCTGCAGGAAACGGGCGGGATTGCTGGCTGCGGTGGCATGCACTCAACGCGTATCATAAGACATAGCGCAGAAATGGCAGGATCAGACGGCTTAGTGGAGTCTCCCATACGCAAAAGAACGCTTCAGACAGTGGAGATCTCCAAATCGTACAGCGGCCGAAGAGTGGTTGATAACGTCTCCGTCCGCGTGGAGCAGGGGGAAGTTGTCGGCCTGCTGGGGCCGAATGGCGCTGGAAAGACCACTTCGTTCTACATCATTGTCGGGCTTATCAGCCCGGAATCCGGGCAAGTGCTGCTGGATGACGAGCCGATCACCGGACTGCCCATGTACTTGCGCGCCCGGCGCAGGATCAGCTATCTGCCCCAGGAGCCGTCGGTCTTTCGCAAGCTAAGCGTGGAAGACAACCTGATGGCGATTCTGCAAACGCTTAATTTGAGCCGCCGGGAACGCCGCGACCGGATGCAGGAACTCATCAGCGACTTGGGTCTGGAAACCGTGCGCCACAGCAAAGGTTATATGCTTTCCGGCGGCGAACGGCGGCGTGTGGAAATTGCCCGTTCACTGGTCTTGCAGCCGGATTTCATCCTGCTGGACGAGCCGTTTTCCGGGATTGACCCGATTCAAGTCATCGAATTGCAGCGGATCATTCAGGATCTGAAAGGCCGCGGCATCGGTATCCTCGTTACCGATCACAACGTCCGCGAAACGCTGGCGGTAACGGATCGGGCCTACATCATCAGCAATGGCCGAATCTTCCGCGCCGGCTCGCCCGATTCGCTTAGCCGTGACCCCGAAGTGCGGCGTATTTACCTCGGTGAGAACTTTTTTTACGCGCCTAGTATGGCGAGTTAAGACGCGAACCTCCAAGCATTTCCCGGTCCAAATGGAAGGGATTCGCGGTAGACTGAGAAGCGAATGAGTTCGCTTTCGCAACGCCTGCATTTAGGAGTCCAGCAAAAGCAAATACTCACGCCGGGCCTGGTCCAGATGGTCACGGTGCTTCAGCTCAACCGTATGGAGCTGAAGGACATGATCACCAATGAGATCGCCGAAAATCCGGTGCTGGAAGAGGCATCGGAAGCGGGCGAAGATCTCACACCGGCCGAGTTGCAGTCGCTGCTGGAGCGCGAGCGGGCGGCAGATCCGGCTGACCAGGCGATTCTCGACAAAGTAGACCAGTCTGAAACGGCGCAATCGTTCGAAACCGCAGACGGTGATTTTTCGGCTGAAGGCAGCGCGGATGGCACGGCGACGGCGGTAGCAGCCGCTACAGAAGAACCGGCCAAGACCGAAACGGACCCGTTCGACGAGATCGATTTCGGCAGTTTCTTCGACGATTATCTCGACCCGGGCTTCAAGAGCCCGGCCTCTGAGTCAGTCGAAAAGCCATCCTTCGAGACGTTCCTTTCTTCGCCGGTCACGCTGAGCGACTATCTGCAATCGCAGCTCAGCGTGTTGATTCTGCCGCTAGGGGCGCGGCAGGCGGCAAATAGTATTGTTGGGAATCTCGAAGAGAGCGGCTATCTGACGACGCCGCTGGAAGAGATTGCGGTAGCCGAAGGCCTCAGCCTGGCGGACATGCGGGCCGGGTTGAAAGCGGTGCAGTCGCTGGACCCAACCGGCGTGGGCGCGCGCAGCTTGCAAGAGTGCTTACTGCTGCAGTTGGAAGCGCGGGGATGCCGCGACGGCGTGGCCTGGAGGATTGTTCACGACCACCTGAAGTTACTCGAGACCCGCCAGTTCTCGCAAATGGCCAAGGTGATGGGCAGGCCGATGACTCACGTGCAGATTGCGCTGAGCGTTATCCAGCATCTGGATCCTGCTCCAGGGTTACGCTACTCGGGCGCGGGCGCGCGGCAGGTGGAACCGGATGTTCACATCGACAAAGACGGCGACGACTACGTCATCACATTGAATGATGACGATATCCCGCAGATCCGCTTGAACGGCGAATATAAGCGCATGGTGGACCGCGAGCAGGAGCCGAACAAAGACGTTCGCAACTATGTAAAAGAGCGCTATGCCTCCGCGCTGCAGTTGATCAAGAACATTGAGCAGCGTAAGCAGACCATTCTGCGTGTGTGTCAATCTATCGTCCGGCGCCAAACCGATTTCCTGGAGCACGGTATAGACCAATTGAAGCCGATGATGATCAAGGAAGTTGCGGAAGAAATCGGCGTACATCCCTCTACAGTGAGCCGTGCGGTTGCGAATAAATACGCCCACACGCCACAAGGTGTTTTTGAGCTTAGATACTTCTTCTCAGAAGCGGTGCAGGGTCCATTAGGAAGCGGCACCCCGCTGCTGATTGTGAAGCGTCGTGTTAAGAAAATGATCGAGGATGAAAATGCGGCTCATCCACTTACTGATGAGCAGATTACTGCTCGCCTGCAATCTGAAGGAATCCAAGTCACCCGGCGCACGGTCGCCAAATATAGGGAGGACATGAAGATTCCATCCACACACCAGCGCCGCACACGCGCGTAGTTTCGATAGTTACAATCTGTTGATTTGCGAGCCGGAGATGTTTGCCGGGCCCGCTCAAGGAGGGAATATGAAAATCATCTATTCCGGAAAGACAAAAGAATTCACCCCTGAGCTGGAGAAGAAGGTCGGCTTAAAGCTGACTAAGCTGAGTAAGTTCGTGGAGCAGCGCGGAGAGCGCGAAGTCCATCTTACTCACCACCTGGAGCGCCACTTACACAAGGTCAAGCTCTCGATGAATTTCTACGATCACGGACTGGTGGGCGAAGGCGCGGATGCCGACTTGCCCGCCGCGGTGAACCATGCGATCGAGAAGCTCGAGAAGCGGCTTGTGGAAGCGCGTACCAAGTGGCGCGATACGCATCGCGACGCCAAAACGGTGCGATCGAGCAAAGAGAGCTGGGAAGAGAAGACCGTCCCCGCGAAGCCTGCAGCTACGCCTGTGCGCGCGCCCAAAGCCGCCCCGAATGGGACCGGGCGAAAAGCGAAAGTGTTCCGCGTCAACTACACTGAAGACCGTAAGCCGATGACCTTGGAAGAGGCGAAGATGGAACTCGAGAAAGATGGCGACTATGTCGTTTATCGCGACTCGAACAAGAATTGCCTTTCGGTATTGGTGCGGCGTCCGGATGGCAACTTCGATCTGATTGAGTCATAGATCGTTCTGAGTGCCGAGTCCTAAAGCCAAGCCGGAGAAGAAGGCAGCCAGACCGAAGAAGGAGGAGGCAGCGCCACCAGGCGAGCCTCGCCCGGCTGCGGATCTCGTGATCATCACAGGGACCAGCGGCTCGGGCAAACTAACGGCGCTGAAGGCCTTCGAAGATTTAGGCTTTTACGCGGTTGACAACTTGCCTATTGCGCTATTGACTAAGTTTGCGGATCTAACCACGGATTCGAAGAGCCGGAGGCGAGCAGCGCTTATCATCGACATCCGCGAAGGTGAATCGCTCAAGCACTTCCCGGTCATCTACTCGGAACTCAAGCGGAAATCCAGGCCGGTGCTGCTCTTTCTGGATGCCGAAGACGAAATTTTGCGCCGCCGTTACAGCGAAACGCGCCGACCCCATCCACTAGGGATCCATTCGCCAGTGCTGACCAGCATTACCGATGAGCGGGAGATGCTTGCGCCGATAAGGGCGATTGCCGACATCTTCATCGACACGTCCAAGCTGAATGTGCACGAACTGCGGCACTTAATCACCGATAAGTTTCAGGATGTCCATCGACCCGGAAACATTACCGTGTACGTGAATAGCTTCGGGTTTCGTCACGGAGTGCCGACAGACAGCGACCTGGTTTTCGACGTTCGATTCCTACCGAACCCGAACTATATTCCGGAATTCAAGAACCTGACCGGCAAGCACCCGAGCGTGGCGCGCTACATACGGTCGTTCCCGCAAACCATGGAATTCATCAAAAGAATCACGGAACTGCTTGTCTATCTGCTGCCGCATTACATTCGCGAGGGGAAAAGCTATTTGACGATCTCAATTGGCTGCACGGGCGGACACCATCGTTCGGTTCTGATCGCGAGTGAAGTGAGAAAGCGGCTGACCAAGGCCGGCTTCGCGGCCAAAGAAGGTCACCGTGATATGAGCCGTCAGTAACGCGCGGTACGGCCACGCTTAGACTCGAATATCGCGCTCACCGGCAGAGTGGCGTTTCCAAAAAGCGGCAATGGAATCTCTTGCCCGTTCTCATAGCTATCGTTGGTGCCCTTTGATGTAGAAACGCGGACGCGCTTCTGCTTGGGATCTACAACCCAGAACTCCTCAGTGCCATTGGACAAGCAGACCCGTTCCTTTTCCAGGATTTCCGCAGCCGTGTTTGAGGGCGATAAGACCTCCACAACCAGGTCGGGGGCACCTCGAATGTTGTCGTCGGGATCTGAGTTTGCGAAGCGTTCTGCAGACACATAGGCCACGTCGGCAACCCAAAGTTCAAACTCGGGCAATGGCCGGAATGCCACCTCAGTATCTACGTAACTCTCTTGATCGGCAAGCTCTTCGAGCAGTTCACGCAGATTGCGTTGAACCAGGGCGTGCCTCAGTTTAGGGCGAGTTACCGAGATGATCTCCCCATGACGCAGTTCGTGGTAAACCGCGCCCTCATCCTCTGGAAGTTGCCGGAACTCCTGAACCGTTACAAGACGGGTGGATGTTACCGGCATAGAGACAATTCTAGCTTCTATGCCTTACGGCGCGGCCATTCTAGACCCGGCGCTGACCTGGTTCAGATGGTAGTCGGAATAATGCTCTTCTTCTTTGGTTCGGTAGCCGACCAGCCCGAGCACGCTGGCATTCACGGACTCGGTAAAACACTTCGGCAGCCAGACACTGCCCTACCGGCGCCTGATCGAGCTCAAACTTCGTTCCCGGTTTAACTTGCGCCAGGAACAGGCCGAACGCCACCGGACTGATCACTTCAGCCTGCACTTTGACCCAGTGATACTGCGCTTTATCGATCCAGAGTCGTCCGCGCATGCCGGTGAGAACGCGGGCACGCTCCACCGGCGGTTGGTAATCAGGCCGCGGAGAGGCATCTAATACGTAGCATTCGGCACCCTCCACCGACTCCTCGCCGACAACCTTGAACTCGAAGGCGTCCACCATTTGCTGCATAAGCAGATGCTCTTCTGCCCGCCCATTTTGATATTTGGCAACACGCGCTTGCCGCTCGCCGGGGGATTCATTATGCCGGCGTAACGCCTCTCGCTGCATTTTCTCGCTCTCTTGGGCCGCTTGGACACCCCTGAGAGGTTCGTTGTCGATGGCGATGACGCGATTGTACGGCGACCCCTCCATCATCATTACTTCGTAAGTCTTCGAATGCTGAGGATGAACGCTGCCAGAGGCGTCGACCTTACTCTTCAGCTCGAATTCGCGATATCCATACTCGGGTTGCGATTTCCAATCGGCCGTGTTTGCCACTACGGACCGGCGGACGATTTCGGCTACTGAGGGCGTGGGGATGTCGCGGGCGGCGGGCCAGGTAGGCATAGCGCTTGTCAACCCCAGAGCCAAAACCAAAGTTGGTTGCAGGCGCACGAGCACTGGTGGGACCTCTTCCCGCCTCACTCTACCGCAAACCGAGTGCCAAGCGTAACTCGTAATAAAACAACAGGTTAAGTTGCCGTGGAGCCGGAGAGCCCCTTTAGATTTTACCGGCCGATTAGCAATTCTTGCCAGAACGAGGGTAGGCGTCCGGGTCGCGTTCATCAACCGGGCCGTCCACGCACTCCAGGTCTTTCTCCACCGCAACCTTGAGAAAACTGCCGTTCGCCGGCATGTCAAAATACATCCCTATCGAATCCGTCCCCGCCCACGTTTGTATCTCGCGTAAAGGGAGGGCGATGCGCAGAACGCCGTCTTTGAAGTCGGCCTGAGGCACCGCCGACATGCCCGTCTCCAGAATGTAGGCGAACCGGGTGTCGCCCGGGAAATGGACCTGCTCGACTATCGGCAGACCGGTTGAGAGAGCCTCTACCTCGCGCTGGTTGACGCGCAGACGAAGGCTGTTGTGTCGAAAACGCAGCTTCATCTACTTCGAGTGTAGCCGCCAGTCACCGGCGTAGACGTTGACCCGACCCTCCCGAACAAAACCGAGAAGCGTAATTCCGCACTCACGCGCCGTCTCAATGGCCAGGCTGGAAGGTCCGCCCACTGTCGCCAACAGGGGAGCTCCAGCCAGGGCGGCTTTCTGAACCAGTTCGAAACTGCTGCGGCTGCTCAGGAAGAGAATACTCTCCGACAACGGAACGCGGCCCTGGAGCAAACACCAGCCAAGCAGCTTATCGAGTGCGTTGTGACGGCCAATGTCTTCGAAGACTTGTTCGATCTCGCCCGAAGAGTTTGCCAATGCAGCAGCGTGAAGCCCACCCGTTTGTGCAAATCCGGCTTGCCACGCGCGCAGGCTATTGGCAACGGCATATAGGGCGGCAACATCAATTTGCAGCTCGCCGGGCGGACGAGCCGGCAGTTCGTCGCGAAGCGCTTCGCGGCTGCGCTTCCCGCACACACCGCAACTGGCACTGACAAATGAATTGCGGCTCAAACGCCACATTTCCACGTCCACAGCCGGCGCAAGCACAACGGCAATTTCGTTCGACGGCTCAGTTCCCAAACTTCTGATTTCGACGATGTCTCCCCGCCTGCGAACGATGCCTTCGGACAACAGAACTCCGGCGGCAAGTTCGCGATCGCTCCCAGGCGTTCGCATGGTCAGCGCCAGGCTTTCCGTCTGCTGCGCTTTTTTGAGCCAATAAGAAAGATGGATGCTGAGCGGCTCTTCGGCAGCAACAGTATCGATAATGCGCTCGGCCTGATTCCGCGAGATCCGCTTGACGTCAAAACGACGAACCAGCGAATCAGCCGCATCCTTCATGCTTCGGAGGCAACGGCCAGAGGCGCAAGTGATTCATCGCGCACGATGACTTCGCGCACGCGTTGGGTCAGGATAGCCGCCAGAAGGAAGCAGACGCCACCCACGATGAGCGCCTTCATACGATCGTTGCCAAGCAGGTTCGCCATAATCCAGCCGAACACGAGCGAGGAAAGAATCTCGGGAATCACAATAAAGAAATTGAAGATGCCCATATAGATGCCCATCTTGTTGGATGGAATGGCGCCGGCAAGGATGGAGTAAGGCATCGACAAAATACTGGCCCAGGCGATGCCGACACCCACCATCGGCAGGAACAAGAACCATTTGTCATGGATGAGCGGGATGGAAAGGAAGCCAATGCCGCCCAACGCCAGGCACATTGAGTGCGTGCTTTTCTTCCCCAGCAGATTCACCAAAGAGGGTAGAAAGGGCGCGAACAGAAAGCAGACCGCGTTGTAGACACCGGAGCAGTAACTCGCCCAGATGACGCCCTCCGTGTACCGGTCTTCCGTGGTGGATTGCGCGCCGAAGACGTTATGCGCCACTGCGACCGCGAAGTACAGATACATGCAGAACAGGCCCAACCAGGTCAGGAACTGCACGATTGCAAGCTGCCGCATGGTTTCCGGCATAGCGCGTATCGAGTGAACAATCTCGGCAAAGTCGAAGCGCTTGGCGTGGTGCAATCGGGCGCGCTCCTGTTCGCTCGGGGGATATTCCCTGGTTGAAAAAACCGTCACCAGAACGGCCGTGATGAACGCAACCGCGCCAATCCAGAACGCAATGCGCACGATCTCGGGGATGCTGTGTCCATTGGCCCCGCCGGTAGCCGGAACAAACTTTCGCAGCAGCGCCGGCAGATAGGAAGCGGCAACGCTGCCAAGCCCGATAAAGAAACTCTGCATGCTGAATCCGCGCGCGCGTTGATCGTCCGGCAGCATGTCGGCGACAAAGGCGCGGAATGGCTCCATGCTGATGTTGATGGAAGCATCGAGTATCCAAAGCAGGCCCGCGGCCATCCACAGCACTGAACAGAGCGGCATCATTAACAACGCGCAAGAGGCCAGCACGGCGCCCGCCAGGAAGAACGGCCGGCGGCGTCCCAGCGGGGTCCACGTGTTGTCGCTCCAATGCCCGATGATTGGCTGAATAAGCAGCCCGGTCAGCGGGGCAGCCAACCACAGGATTGGCAATTGGCTCGGTCGCGCACCCAGATATTCATAGATGGCGCTCATGTTGTTCATCTGGAGGGCCCAGCCGAACTGGATGCCCAGGAACCCGAAGCTCATGTTCCAGATTTGCCAAAAGCTGAGACGAGGCTTTTCCATGGCGCTGTTGTGTCACTAGAAAGGTATCAGAACCAGCAGAGTTCATGCGCTATAAGTGATTCGAGACGGCGGATGGCGACCAACTCTCTCAGCCAGGTGCAACTGCTGGTGCTCGGTCTGCTTGTGGTGGTCACGGCGCTGGCAGTGGTCGCCAAACGTCTGCAGGTTCCCTACCCGATTGTGATGGTGCTGGGAGGGCTTGCGTTCAGCCTTGTTCCGGGCCTGCCGCAAATTTCGCTCGATCCAAATCTGGTCTTCTTCATTGTTCTTCCCCCGCTGGTTTTTTCCGCGGCGTTCCATACTTCGTGGCGAGAGTTCCGAAGAAATATGGCAGCGATTCTGATGCTCGCGTTTGGTTTGGTCGGCTTTACCGTCTACGCGGTCGCGGCGTTCTCGCGCTATGTGCTGCCGGGCTTTGATTGGCAACTCGGCCTGGTTCTTGGGGCGGTGGTTGCGCCGACTGATCCACTTTCCGCCGCAACTATCGCGCGCCGGCTCGGCATCCCGCGCAAGATCACAGATATTTTGGAGGCGGAAAGCCTGGTTAATGACGGCAGCGGTTTGGTCGCTCTGAAATTTACCGTTGCGTTAGTGGTAACCGGATACCGCCCGTCGTTCCTGATGGGGACCGCCAATCTGATTTACCTGATCGTAGGAGGCGTCGCCATTGGCCTGATCAGCGGCCGCATCGTGCGCGCCATTCAACATCGCATCACCGACGCGCCCATCGAAATCACGCTGAGCCTGATCACTCCGTATGTCGCCTATTTATGCGCGGAAGCGGCGCAATGCTCAGGAGTGTTGGCGACACTCGCGTGCGGATTGTACCTGGGGCGCAACAGCTCCGGGTTCTTCTCACTTCACGCGCGCATCGAGTCACGCGCGGTGTGGCGAACGCTCGATTTCATTCTGAACGGAATCGTATTCCTGCTGCTGGGGCTTCAATTGCCTTCCATCCTCGCCGACATTCGCGGCATGAGCCTGGGCGCTCTGATATCGTCTGCGGCGCTGTTTAGCGGAGTTGTCATTCTGATTCGGATCGTCTGGGTATACCCCGGGGCCTGGATCTCTGCCGCCATCCGCAGAAAGCTGAATCTGCATCAGAGGCCTCCGTTTACTCCGCGTGAATTGTTCGTGGTCGGGTGGTCGGGCATGCGCGGCGTTCTCGGCCTCGCCGCTGCCATCTCGCTGCCCGAAACGTTGAACAATGGCTCGCGCTTCCCGGAGCGCAACGTTATTATTTTCCTGACATTCTGCGCGATATTTGCGACGCTCGTGCTGCAGGGCTTGAGTCTTCCATTGATCCTGCGGCGCCTGGGACTCTGCGGACTGGAGGGCGCGGAACAAGAAGAGCAGTTGGCCCGGCGCGAGATGACTCAGGCTGCGCTTGACGAACTCGGCCGGATCAAAGAAGAGCAGCAAGGCAACCCGACAGAGTTGCCAGATCATCTCGAAAGTTATTACCGGCACCGGCTTGCAATGCTGAATAACGGAAGCCCTGATGGGGCACTAAGTGGTTCGAACGAGATGAACTCGCTGGCGCAAAGGCTGCGCGGCATCGAGCGCGCTGTCGCACTGAAGCTGCGCGACGAAAGCAAGCTTCACGACGAAGTGTTGCGTTCGCTAGAACGCGAGCTGGATCTGCTGGACGCGCGATTCACGGAACAAGAGTAACGCTATTCACCAACCAGATTCTTGAGCAACCTGTCCTATACTGCTGCTATGGTGACGCACTCCGATCCGCTGCGACTTCGTCTCCACGAGCTGATCGACACGCTGAACGAAGGGCAGTTGCCGAAAGCTGCACAAGCGTTGGAGATTATTCACCGCCATTCGGAGCCACAAGCTGGCTCCCAGCGCGGTGCGGAACTGCCGCACACCTCGATGATTCAACAGAATGGTTTGCTGGTCCACCTCGGGAAAGCTCCGCAAGGCTTGGATTGGGAGCACCTAATGGACGAAGAGCGGGAGGACCGCATCCGGGAAATCGGCAGCCTGTGAAGGTATATTTCGATACGGCGGTACTTATTGCAGGCTCCGTTTTAGATCACCCGCATCATGCATCTGCAACAGCCGCCCTTGCCCTCGTCCGGGACAAGGAAACGGAGGGTTGGGTGAGTACGCATACAATCGCAGAGTTCTACGCCGTCCTGACTCGCACACCTTTCACTCCGCGCGTATCTCCCAGTGAGGCGTGGGAACTGCTGGTCCAGAATATTGTGTCCCACTTCAATATCACTGCGTTGTCTACTAAGGACTACGAAGAGACGATCCGTGACTGTGCGACGCAAGGGTGGATAGGAGGTCGAGTTTATGATGCACTTCACGTCCGAGCCGCAAGAAATGCGCGCTGCGACCGTATCTATACTTCAATGTTCGGCACTTCCAGCAGCTAGCCCCCGAGTTGGCCGATATCGTCCACAGACCTGAGGGCGAGCTCTAATAGTACGACCGCAACAACTCGGCAAAATTCGCCACGTCCATCGTTCCCAATCCCGCTCCAAGATTGTAGCCGTCGTTGCCACGATAGAACCAGTTATCGCCATATTTGATTGCCCGCAGTGGAGCCGCCGCACCTGAGTAAGCCCGGCCCGTCATCTCCAAACCGTAAAGCAACGGATTCAGCAATCCAACGCGGCCGTTTATGTATTGGCCCAACAAAGCGGTGACACCGTTCAATTGCGGCCCGACAAAGCTCGTGCCACCGGTGTAAGTCTCCACAATAAATCCGTTGACGTCCGACGTGTAATAGATGATGTAACCGGTTTCAGGATCGGCATTGAAGGAAACATCCGGCACATTGCGGCCGGGATAAAACGGCGGGAGTGCATATGAGATTCCCTCGCCGACGAAGTCCTGACCGGGCTGGCTGAGTTGCGTCCCACGAACACCAAACTGGTACCACGGCTCCCTGAACATGATGCTCACCCCTCCCCCACCGCCGCCTGGAAATGTTTGACACGCAATGGGATTCGGATAACCCAGAGCCTTGCACAATCCGTCCAGGTAGTCCCATCCCCATACCCTCTCGTGCGGAACGTTGATTTTGTAAATGTTGGTACAAGCCGTATCCACGCAGTACTCTTGCAAGCCCGGCAATGTAGTCCCTCCCGCGGCGGTAATGAGAGAATCGCTGGCCGGATAATCGACACTCAGCGCCAGCGTGCAACTGTTTGGATTCGTTGGGGAATAAGGAGGCAAGCAACCAAATGAGTCGTTCGCATCGTAAGCGCCGCCATCTCCTGCCGCCGCGAAAGTCGATTGTCCTTGAATGGCCGCACGCAGCAGAAGTTCGTGAATAGCCCGTGTCAATCCCACCGTTCTACCGCGGAGAGGGTCTGTCACCGGAGAGTTCTGGTAATCATACAACCACTCCCAGTCTCCCCAACTGGTAGAGAGGGAGTCCGCTTGATTAGCGTCGATTGCCTTCGCAAACAGATCAACAAAACCTTGGTTCGTGTTGGGCGCCTGATAGACGATAATCTTCGCTTCTGGCGCAATTCCGCCTGACTGCTCGACGTCCAGCGCCGTCTCGTCCGAGCCTGACTCGTCGCTCGGAGCACCCGGCCCACCATCTATGTTGACAATCTTGATGCGATCCTTCGCCACACTAAGCCCGAGCGCGTTCCAATAATCAAAAGCATCGCCGGGAGTGAAGGCTGCGAGTGTCAGAATGCCAATCGTGCGGCCCTTCCCCGTTACCCCTTTCTTGTAAAGAGGCTGCACGTGGTACTAGTCGGCAAAGTCCGCAACGGTCAATAACCCATTCGGATTCCCTTTTTTCTTTGAGGGTGCAGCTTGCAAAGTCTTCACTGCAGTTTTAATGTGCGGATGAGCAACCGGCCTACTGTCAAGACCCCCTATGGCAGCAACAGCAGTTGATATTTCCGCGGGAATTGTGGGCTCGCTGAGAGGCGCGTGAAAAATGTAGCCCGGAACGTTATCGTGCGCAGCGACTTCGTAACTGTGCAGGCTTACCGAAAAGGCTCGCTCCATATCACTCGGCCTCCCGGTCACATTGAGTGTCGTCGCGGTGGTTCGCGTGGCGCTAAGTCCGTACTTCGCCAGAGCCGCAACAACTTTCGCCACATCTGCATCGGTTGGCGCGAAGCGTGCGACAAACTGATCGCCGGTCAGAAACTTGTGAAACTGCGGATCGCCGGGTGTATACAGCGACTGCTCCAACTGTTCCGCATCCTTCAGCCCCGGCAGCGCAAGCGCGATGGTCAACGAAATCGGAGTTGTTCCCGCCACCGTTGCCCAGGGACCGCGATCAATAGCGTTTGGCGTGCCTGCACTTGCCAACAACGCCACGCAAATGAGACCCAACCTGCAAGTAATAAGTATGGTGCGCAAATGTCAACCTCCTAGTCGTTGTCTTATGAGCTTATTCCGGTCGAATCCCAAAAGCCTGATACAGCTCAGAGGGCCGGTACAGCTCGCCATTCTTAACCACTAAATCGACGTGGCGAATGTCGCTGATGCGTTCGGTCGGATCGCCGTTTACGAGTATCATGTCCGCGTACTTGCCCGGCGTAATCGAACCGAAGTCGTGATCCATGTGCATCACCTGAGCGGCCTCGAGTGTAGCCATTCGCAGAACTCTCGGCGCGGGAATTCCAGCTTCGTTGTAGATCTCAAGCTCGCGGTCAAGCGCATAGCCGCTCCCCTCATCCGTTCCCGCCACCAGTTGTATGCCGCTGTCGTACAACTTCTTCACCATTCGAACCATGTTGGCGTAAGTCGCGCGGTACTCTTTGTCGACAACCGGATCACTTGCATTCAGAGCGCCGCCACCCGTCTTCGACGAACGCCGCACCTGCACCGGCAAACGATCGAATATCTTCGCATCCATTCGCGCAATCTGCCCCGGCCGATCCAGATAAGTGTTCTCCCAAATGGCCATGGTGGGATCTATCACCGTATGATGCTGCTTCAATAGCGCGATAAAATCATTCACCTGCGGCGAATTCAGATCCAGGTCGCCGCCGCGCTTGCCGGGCTCAATAAAACGCGCCGGGGTGCGGGTCTCTTTCACGTCAGGCATGAAGTTAAGGAAGATGAAATTCATGTGTTGAATCTCATCTGCTCCCTCGCGCACAAACTGCTCCGCTATCATGCCCGCGGGCACGTGACCGCTCACACGCAACCCACGCTTGTGCGCTTCGTTGGCAATCACAGGCACCAGTTCCGGCTTCACTGAGCTATAGATCTTGATCTGCACATACCCGAGATCCGCATAGCGGTCCACCCGCTGTATGGCTTCTTCCGGAGTAGCGGCAAGTACTTTGATGGGCCCTTCAAAAGGACCCGGCCCATCGATAAAGCCGGCCGGCACCACGCGCGGGCCCACCTGTCTTCCGCTGTCGATCTCATGCCGAAGCTTCGTCAGCTCGTCGATAGAGTTCCCCAAATCGCGGATCGTGGTTATGCCCGTCGCCACATCCAGGAAAGCGGCTTCATCATAAAGATGCTCGTGCATGTCCCACAAGCCGGGTAGCAGCATCTTGCCTCTGCCATCGATCACTTGCGCAGACGAGGCGGACGCTTGCCCGTTATCCGGTTCAACACTCAATATGCGATCGCCGCGAACTGTGACTCGCTGGTGCGGCGCCAAACTCGCGTTCAGTGAATCGAAAAGCGTCACGTCGCGGATGATCAGATCGGCCGTGGGCTTGTGCGTCAACGTCTTAGCCAAATCGGCGGCGCGAGCAACTTCCACCTGCCGCTGCGATTCCCGTAATTTCGCAACATCATCCTCAAATCCGTGCCTGATCACCGCGAATGGGCCTTGGATATTCGCGAAGAACTGACGATGCTCGTCGAGCCAGATGTAGTTAGGCGTGTACGCAAGGCCGCCGATCACGAACAACGTGGCTGTCAGTTTCTGCCCATTCGCCTCAACTGGAACCGACTGCATTTTCCGGATGTTTGCCTCGCCGCTGGGAAGCACCGGAAGCGTCCCGCTCTTAGAGTTCAACAATGCGCGCGCCAGAATCGCGCCTGATTCCGGCCCACCGTTTAGGTCCACATAGAATTTGCCGCCGGCGTTCGCCTGCTTCTCATCCTCCGCCTGATTTTTCCAGACAGCCTGGCCCGACAGCAGCGAAAATTTCTCCTCCACCGGGGTCTTCATGTAATCGACCCCTTTCGAATCTTCGGAGCTGATCACCCCGTTCTCGCCAACGTGATAGCTGGTGTAAATCTTCGGCCCACGCCCACGATCGTTGAATTGGAAGAACTCGTGAATTGTGCCGTCCGGCGACGTCCATACGGCATCCTGACCCGTAGGAGTCTTGTCCAACACCACCATCCGAAGAACAACGTCCTTCGGAATATCCGCCGGCAGCTCCGGCAACGGTGACTGTTGCTGCCCCGCCAACAATCCCATGGCGCCAACAAGGAGCGCAAGTGCGCCCAAACTAACTCGCCGGCCAGCTCGTGTTATCAGTAGCTTTCTCCCAAGTTCGAGATCGTCGCTGTCGTTCCATCGAACTTCTTCAGACTTACCGTGAACGGCTCATTGTAAGTAGGCGCGCGATTGCGCAGAAAATTCAGCGCGACCGCCTCACCCAACAGCAGAGAAGTATCCGAATCGCTTCGCCAGTGAATGCCCGCGTGAATACCGTGCGCGAACGTCACGTTGTGTCCCAACTTATTCAGCTCGCCATTGACTGTCAGTTGTCCAGCGTCCGCCGCGGTGTAGGGCGTTAGCGCCAGGCCGTCGCTTGTTGGCACCACCGGATTAGGAATCACAAAGCTGCCGTCATAGAAAAACTTCAACACCGTGATACACGCGCCCGCCACCGTGCCATGGCCAGTCGGATAAGCCGGGTGCGCCGGTGAGCCCTCCGGAAATGCCTGTGAAAGCAGGTACGTGCCGTAGTTGCTGTAGCTCTTCTGTAGCGCCTGGGAGTTCAGCACCACGTTGCTCAACCGTACATCTGTGCGATTGGATTGCCCGGTCTTGAGCAGGTGCACGATGCCTCCAATCGCCTCCGGACGCGGGCGCATATGCACCATCCACTTCTGATACCAGACAGCGTTCAGGGCCTTACACGCTACTTCCTCAATCGTCGCGCCAATATCCGGCGGACCGAATGTGCCGAACCCATTCTGCGTCTTTGAATTGAGGTACGGATTGCCCGGATTCAGCGGAGCGCCTCCAAAGCTGAACGCTCCCGGCGCAGCCGGATTGATTCCCGCCAGCACCAGGCACGCAATCAGGTACTCCTGAAACAACACATCCATATGCGTCAGCGAGCACAAATCGCGCCCGTTCCGCCGATACCGCAGTTGCGGATCTATCTGGTTGCGCTGCCCGGTATCCACGCCATTCTGAATGTCCAGCCAGGATGCCCAATCCGTCGCATAGTCGATGCCCGGTAGATAAGCCAACTGTTGTTGACCAATCGGCTGCGATCCGAAAAACGTCGGTTGCAGCAGAAACTGCGATACGTAAGGCCCTAGCGTCTCGCCCGGAAATCCGCCCCTGAATAACAAAACAGGCGTAACCTTGCCGCTAGCGTTCCTGGGCCCCTGGTAAGCAGACAGCGAACTCAGCTCAGCAGCAGCTTCGGCCGCCAGTGCGCTCCCTCCGTAGTCCGTGAAAACGGTGTCGCGCAACAGCGAAGCCCAATAATGCTCTACCAGTTCGGTCGCGGTCAGATAGCTTGCCACCTTCGGCGCTGGCGGCACTTGCGGTTGTCCGAACTGCACGCCATCCATCATTTCCAGGTCGAATGCAAATGCGCCTTGTGGTCCGTTCAACGTCCGCGTCCCACCCATGAGGATGTTTTCAAAATCGGAAGGCTTGCCGCTCTTAAGTGCGCTCATCAGGCTTGCAAACGCCGCCGGCTCCACGCGTCCGTAGGCATCATGTGGAAGCGCCTTCGTGTAGGTCCCGCCCTTGTCCGCATAAAGTTCGTAATCGCCATTGTTGACATTGATGGCCGGCCCTTGGAGCGCATCATTGGTCGCCATCGCCACACGCAAATTGAACGCCTGCCGGATGCGGTTGTTTGTAACCTGCGGCGGAGGCCCCGAAGCCGTTATGTTTGCTTGCGCACCGGCCAGCGAAGGCGTTGTAATTGCCGCAGCCCCGCTCGCAACTCCCAGCCGCGTGAGGAAAGTCCGCCTTCGCAATACACTTGCAGCGTTCATAACGGAACCCCGTCTAGATCCCAAGCTTTTATAAAGAGAATCGAAATTTTATCACGCGGCGATCCGGCGCGCCGTCCCATCCGGTAACCTGGACACGTGCTCACCGACCTCCGCTATGGCGTGCGGATGTTGCTCCGCAATTTGGGGTTCACCACGGTCGCGATCCTGGCCCTCGCGCTCAGCATCGGCGTCAATACCGCCGTGTTCACGGCCTATAAGGCGCTGGTCGCCCGCCCGGTCGAGGCGCGCAATCCCGGCGAGATGGTCAATCTCGCTCTGGTCCGCCAATCGGGTGCGGCCGATTTTCGCTTCAGCTATCCCGATTACATCGCCTATCGGGATTCTGTCCACTCCTTCAGAGGCTTGGCCGCTGCTACCGATGAGTGGATGACGCTCTCCGGCGCCGGCGGCGTTATCAGTCAGCGTGCCTCTGAAGCCGGCTCGATCCTGGGCCGATTGGGACTGCTATCTTCCGGCGTAACTAACGCCGAGTTCGCTAACGCCTACGTTGTCTCCGATAACTATTTCAACGTTGTGGGCATCACCCCTCTACGCGGCCGCACCTTCCAATCCATGACTGCGCCTGCCCTCATGTCCTCGCCCTCGGTCCTTATTAGTGAAAACTATTGGCAGCGGCGGTTCGCGAGAGATCCAGCCATCCTGGGCAAGACCGTGCGCCTGAATAGCGTGGCTGTTCAAATAATCGGAATCACCCCGCACGATTTCATCGGAACCAATGTCGCGGTCCCCGATTTCTGGCTTCCCCTCAGCCTGGAGCCGCTGGTGCATGCCGATGACAAGTGGCTGCAAGACCGTGAGAATCAGTGCTGCCGCTTATTTGCGCGGCTCGCCCCTGGCGCCACCATCAACCAGGCGCAGGCTGAGACGAACATCGTCGCCGATCGCCTCCGAAGGTTTGCACGCTCCTCATTCCGATCCCGCTAAAGCGGCTACTGCCCTCGTCTGGCCGGCATCGCCATTCCCGCTACCGCTTAAATATTTTCGTGGTCTCAAACTAACCATCTTGCTGGTCATGACCGCTGCCGCAATGCTCCTGCTCGTGGCTTGCGCAAATGTGGGAAGTTTGCAATTGGCTCGCGCTCGATCCCGCCAAAACGAATTGCACGTTCGCCTGTCATTAGGAGCGAGCCGATTTCGCATCGTCCGCCAATTGCTCACCGAAAGCGCACTGCTAGGACTGATGGCCGGCACTGTAGCGCTCGTCTGTGCCTGGGCGTTCTTGCAACTAGCGGTGCACCTGTACTCCGAAGCCGTGCCCGCCGAGTATGGCACGCTGATCTTCAACATCAATCCCGACCTTCAAATCTTTGCCTACGTATTGGGCATCTCTCTGCTTGCGGGAATTCTTTTCGGGCTTGCTCCTGCCCTTGAAAGCTCCAGTTCTGCCCTCTATTCCGGCGCCCGAGGCGGCACCGCAACCGCTCGCACCCGCCGCCTTCAGGATCTCCTCGTTGCCGCGCAAGTCGGACTCTCCTTAGTGCTCATGATCGCCGGAAGCATGCTGATCCGCAGTTCCATCCACACGCTCAACATGGAAACCGGCTACGACAGCAAACACGTGATCGATCTCAGTTTTCAATTTCCTGAAGGATCGAAATACGCGGCCGATCGCAAACTTGCTGTTGTGCGTGAGCTGCGCGCGCGCCTCGCTGCACTGCCCGGAGTGACTGCAATTACCAGCGCTCACCCGCCGGACGGCTTCGGCAGCTTTCGAACCGCCGCCGTCGCCCAAAATGGCCAGGCGACTCTCTACTACACCTACGTCCAGCCCAACTACTTTTCGACCCTCGGCATCCCGCTCTTTCTGGGACACGGCTTTGAATCGAATGGGCAAGCTAACAATTCCATCATCGTTAGCGAATCGGCCGCCAAACAGCTTTGGCCCGGGCAGAACCCGCTCGGCCGCAGAGTTCGTCTAGGCGTCGTCGACGAAAAGGCTCACAATTCAAGCGAGCTCACCGCCGACGGTCCAGCTTACGAAGTGGTCGGTGTGGCGCGCGACACGCGTGGCGTGCAGTTTGACGGCAGCGATTCCAGACAGATCTATCTGCCTCTGGCCGACGATCGGCTCGCAACCCGTCCCATACTCATCCATACCCACTTCGACCCCGCGCCCGTTATGCGAGCCATGGAGCCGGTCGTCTCGTCCGTAGATCCCAATTTGCTAGCCACCTCGTCCACACTCCAGGACATGCTTCGGGATTCGGCTTCATTCATCAGTGCTACGTTTGCGGCCGCCATTGCGTCGAGTGTCGGCTTGCTGGGACTGACGCTCGCGCTGATGGGGATTTATGGGACGGTCAGCTATATCGTCGTCCTGCGCACGCGTGAAGTCGGCATACGCATGGCGATTGGCGCGCAAAGGCGTGACGTGCTCGGCCTCATCATGCGCGAAAGCACTCGGCCCGTACTGGCTGGTTTATTTGTGGGGATGCTCGGCGCTGTGGGAGCCGCTTATATGCTGCGCGGAATCCTATTCGGAATCAACACCGTCGATGGCATCTCCTTTATCGGAGTCTCGCTTCTGTTTTTGGCCGTCGCATTGATTGCAGCGTACCCGCCCTCGCGCCGAGCCATGCGCGTCGATCCAGTCGTAGCCCTCCGCTACGAATAAACTAGCGTGCGGTACGCAGCAAGCCGGCCTTGAGTACCATCGCTACCGTCAGTCCCCCTTGTAGAACCAATGCGGAACCAATCAGGAGGACATAGCCTTCGAAATGCGGGGACTGCAAAATTCTGAAAATCGCGAACGCTCCCAGCAGCGCCATTGCGACCGCGCCCGTCATCACCACGCCCCGAAGTAAGGACGATCCGCTGAAAAGTACCACCAGCAATGTCGCGCACGCTTGCAAAACAATGCAGGCATCGACAATGGAGCGGCCCTCGTATCCGGGATGCTTCAAAACCTGCTCCATAACAGCCAGCCACAAGCCCGCGGCAGCGGCGAAAACCGACAACAACATCCACGCTTGTTTCACAACCTGCCCTCCCAAAATCCGAATGGAAGCAAAACTGAGTATTTGGCGCACATACCAATAGTTCGCCCGTGTGCGCCCGAATCGAGGCAACTTTTCTTCGCGGAACTCCTCTAGCAGATCGCCCGCAATCGTCTCCCGATCGCGCGCCCGCAACACCGCTGTCAGACTTCTTTGGAGCCACTCCGGTGGCGATTGCCGCGTCATATCTTCACCGCAATTGGCCACTTCGTCCCCTTCCACATCTGGTCCAGTGCCGACTTCGCATCGTTCAGCGCGTGCACGCCCTTCGCAGCCACACGATAAAACCGCTTAGCGCGCCCTCCCCGCACCGAGGTCCCCTCCTCCAACCATGAGGAGATCAGGCCTTTCTCTTCCAACCGATCCAGCGTGGCATAGATCGCCCCCGCCGCAATCTCACGATTGAGCCGCACTTGCACATCGCGAAGAATACTTCGTCCGTATGCGCCGTCCATCTGTCGCACAACCGTCAAAAGAACAGCCTGCTCAAACGTCCCGAGTAACTCTGCCACAATGTCTACATTGTAGACACAGACTCGAGATCCGTCAAGCTCTCTTTGAGGGGCCACGCCCGCCAACAACCGCCGCACCCTACGTTTTTCGCGGCTAGACTAATAAACGAGGTACGGTACCTGTGCGCCTCCTCCCCCAGCGGCGCCGTGTTCCGAAGCGCTAACCTCAAACCATGGCGAGCACAGTGCACATTTCCCTTGAGGAATTCCAAACTCGCTACGCCAATGCAGGTCCCTACGAATATTGGTTCGGGGAGGTTGTCCAAAAGAGCGTGCCGACCTGGCTACACGCAATGTTGCAAGCCCTGCTCGCAGAGATTTTCTACGAGCAGGGATACTTCTCAGGTTCGGAACTCGACCTGCGCATCAGCCGCGACTTCCAGCCTAGACCTGATGTTGCAGCAGCGCTGGAGCTCGAGTCGCACGATTATCCAACCAAGCCCATCGATATCGTGGCCGAGATTCTGTCTCCCGACGATGGTATGGCGATGGTCGTCGAGAAGTGTGGCTATTACGCGGATCTCGGCATCGCGCAAATCTACGTCTTCGATCCGGTAGCCCGTTGGGCCGCGCAATGGGATAGCGCAACCGGGAAACTCCAGCGCATCAACGAATTGAAGCTGACTAACGGCTCAATCGTTCAAGTGCAAGATATCTTCGCGCGCTTTGACGACCGGCTCAAGCGCGCGGAAATAGCCTCCTCTACGGCACCACCATAACCGGTGCTTGCCAGAATGCAGCTTTTTGATCCGCCGGATCAAGCACCGTCACCTGGCACATGTATTCACCCGGCGCAAGACTCGCAAGCGCAATATCGAAACGAATAGGCATTGTCTTCAGGCGATTATTGAGCCCCGCGCTGATCTTCATCGGCTGCGTTTCCAGTGCCTTTGTAGATCCCTGGAAAAATGTGACGAACGCCAGCAGCGGGCGCGTCGAGTCCAACCCTTGCTCATACGCCTGTAGAAAGACGTACATGTCGCGAGCTTTGCTGAACACGCGCGTTACGCTCGGAATCAACTTCTGTCCCTGCTGCACCAGTGGATTGGTTACCTCCGTGAGCTGGTTCTTTTCCTTCACGCTGTAGATGGCATCGCGCAACGCCACTTGCTGGCTGCTCAACACAACGGAGCTGATCGCCACGCGCTGCACTACTTTGTTCAGATTCGCAACCGTAAAGGTGGTCTGATACGTGCCGATTCGTCCTGTCTCGTCATCGCGCGCCAGGAATTTAATCGTGTATTTACCCGGCAGCAGAGTGAAGCCGGTATCATATTCAATCGGCCGCTTCGCCAACTCTGCGGCAGTCGAATCGCTGAGCTTGATGTCTACTTTGTCGCGAACATTCGTAATCGTCGTCCCGAACTCATCTTTAATCTCGCCGATAAAGTCGATCAACGTGCGCTCCGCTCCATGCCGCTTCGCAAGCGCCAGTTCCCGCCCCGGAATCTTCACAATTACCGGCACGTAATACTCGGCCCGATTGAGCTGAAAGTAATCCACTTCCATCGCGATAGTCAGCTCCGTAATGGGATCCCCCAGCATCAGAGCGTCTTCCAACTGCCGCTCCTTGTCCGTCGCGTTGAACTTAGTAAATTGCTTGCCCGCGAAGTAACCTTGCCGATAATCTAACTTCGCGGAAAGATCGGTAGAGTTCAGCGAAATCTTGATACGTCGGAATTTTCCATCGAGCGCAGTGTTACTCGTGTAGTAACCGAGCACATAGTAGCTCGATATCGCTTTCTCCGCCTGAACGATGCCCGCACCCAGATCGTTGTTATCCAGCAGCGCTTTCCCGCCGGTATCAGTCGCGATCGCGTACAGCGTATCTTGCGACGCTTTGAAATTAGTGGTCACCGCAAGCGCCGACGCACCGGAGTACATCGTCAGGCCGCCCGGCGAACCTTGGGTTGCGTCCCCAAGCGGGGCCTGCGCAATCAAACCACGTGCATCAATGGGCCAGAAAGTAACTCCACACCGAATCGCGGCATTAATGGTCGCGTGCAACTGCGCCTGATTGTTTAGTCCATTCATCCGCATCCCGCTAGCGAAGTAAATCAGCGATTTCTTCTCGCTCACCTGCCCCAACATTGTCGCGGCAGTTTGCAGCGCCGCTAATTGCCGGTCCGTATTAAATATGTTGAACTCGGTATCGTCTTGCCCGAAAGCTGCGCCGGTGTCGGAACTGCTAGCATCACTTGCGCTTTCGTCGTACCCTTGCCCTTCGCCCACGATCATTGTTTGCAGAATGCTCAGCAACCGATTGCGATCGCCCGTAAAGTCCTGCAGCACTTGCACGGCCCCGCCGCTGTATCGCATGATCGCGATCAGATCCGCTGCCGTCATCTGCGTGCGAATGAATTTTTGCGCCGCACTCAATGCCCGGGCTTGGTCCGACATCGGCATGGCCGTCATATCGAAATACAAAACCAGGAGGCGGTGGTCTTTATATCGGCTGCTGCCCGCAACTTCGGGCGTAATGTGCGCCAGCGAGAGCTTGTCGTAGATGTGCACTTTCTCCGGCGCGGGCCAAGTGGCAATCGGCTCCGGCGTATCGGGCAGACTCTGGTACTCAAAGAAACGAATGGCTTGTGGCGCGCCGTTCTCCGTAACGGTGAAATCCTTCGCAGTCAAACCCTTGATGGGGTTTCCGCTCTTGTCAGTAACAGAGATTGTTTCTACGACCAACTGCGCCCCGGCGCTGAACGTTACCGTGCCCGCATTGCCCTGAGGCGCATTCTGCCCCACTTGCTGGGCATGAGCCAACAATCCAGACAGCAGTAAAAATCCCGCAGTGATTCGCATATCAGAACCTCAAGCGCAGGCTTGTTTGCAGACTTCGCATAGCATTAGCTGCCGCCGGAAACCCGAATTGCAGTCTATTGATTATCGTGTTCCAGTTCGTGATATGTAACGTGATTCAACGCATTAGTCGAATCCACGCGAAAATCCAGATTGAACCGGTCCGTCAACCGAAATGTACGGCCGAGCGACGCATTCAGCGTGAACTGAGCAGGTCCCGTAATTGTGTTGCGTCCTGCGTTGCCCCACTCGCCCGGTAGCGGCGCAGCGTAAGAAGCGGGATTCAAAAACAACCCGGAAGGCCGCGCATACAGCGGCGCGCCCGTGTACTCTGGACGAATCGTTCCCGTGAAGCCCGTTCCCGGCACGGCTTCCAGATACACCGGCGTTTCTGGAAATCCGCTGCCCGCCGTGACCTGCGTTTGAAACGTCCATTCTTTGAACAGTGCACCGCGCCAGCCGCTGACCAATGTGCCTCCGCCCGCGCCCATGCCGCTTGTATATTGCAGCAACGCCGTCAACAAATGCCGCTGATCGAAAGACGAGAGACTTCGCTCCGCATTGAGATCCAACCAGTTCTGCGCGATCTGTAAATTCCCCTGGGCAGTCGACGGCCCCGTCGGCGCCTGAGGATTGAACGAATTCTGCGTCTGTGCGGAAGAAGAACGTGACGGGCTCCCGAGGGCGGCATCATCGTCAATCGATTTAGAAAACGTATACTGCGCCGACGCGGTAAGTCCGTTGTGCAATCTGCGCCGCAGTTGAAACAGTGCAGCTTCACGAGTGGAGTTGCCGTTTGACGTCAGATATGCAAAGCCGCTGGGACACAGCGAACAAGGATTCACGGCTCCCACTGGTTCCGTATTTGGAAGGAACTCCTGCACTCCCCGCGTTCCCTTGATCCCTTGGTAGGTCGCCGTCATTTGCAACGAGGCCGGAAGATCTCGCTGAACCGAAGCCTGCCAGATTTGCGCATACCCCACGCGAAAACTAGGATCCACGCCGAAAGTGTTGGATATTTTCGTGGGCGACGCGTTGAAAACATTCGCCAGCGTAAGCGGATCAGCGGCGCTATTCTGCACGCTAAAAGCCTTAGAGAGCGGCGGCTGCTGTGCCATCTGAGACGCAATGGTTTGATATACCGACGTGTCGCGATAAATGCCGTAGCCGGCACGAACCACCATTGATGATCCCGAAACAGGTCGCCAGGAAATAGCCACGCGCGGCTCAAAACCGGTCTTGTCAGGCCGCAGCAGCGAAGACGAATAATGTTGGCCCGTCAATATGCCCACCGGCTGACTCGCCACTACCGCGGCCACTTGCGTGAACTCCGGCGCAGCGTCCAGATTCACCAATCGGCCATACAGTTCCGTGATCGGCGCCCCGTATTCCCAGCGCACGCCCGCGTTCAACGTAAATTCAGGCGTAGCGCGCCAGTCGTCAACCAGGTAACCGTCGTAAACGGATTCGCGGAAATATTTATCGGCATTGCCGAACGCAAGCGAGCTTGTATCCGGGATGCCAAGCAGAAAGTCCGCGAAATCTGAACCCGTCGCCGCCCCGGTAAAAGTAAAACTCCCCCGTGGGTTCTGCTGCGACAAATAGTTGAATTCCTGCCTGCGAAAATCTCCACCCGCTGTGATGCTGTTTCGTCCGTGGTACCACAACACCGAATCTGAAACCCCGCTGGTTTGATCGCGATCGAAAGAAGGAACAGCATCGGACAAACTGGTGATACCGCTCGCGAA
This sequence comes from Terriglobia bacterium, assembly GCA_963758445.1. GTDB lineage: Bacteria > Acidobacteriota > Terriglobia > Bryobacterales > Bryobacteraceae > Bog-105. Next base: position 28,331 of record CAVWVR010000010.1, on the reverse strand, counting down.
CGTTAGCGTCGGAGGTCCCCAATTCTGCGGTGACTGGTCGTTCCCTTGTATCCCCGCGAGACCTGACACATTCGACTTGTTCTCAAAATACGAGTTGACGTGAGCGGCATAGCGGCTGAATTGATAGCCAAGGGTATTGAATGTGCGCTGACCAAACCGATGCGACCAATTCACGTTGCTCGCCAGCCCGAGCGAATCCGTCGTATCCAAAAATCCAAACAGATTCGACGAATCGGAACGCGTGTCCTGAAACGCTACGCCCCCGTAAACCTGGTCCCTGCGCCCGAACGATTCATTGAGCCGCGCTTGCAGCGAATCCTGGTGCGTCGTTCCAAGAACAGGAATTTGATAGTTATAAGTACTGCCTGAAAAATTCGGCAGCGGATACAAATTCAGGAGCGCCAGCGCTTGCGGGCTGATCTGGCTTTGCGGAATCACACCGCCCCCCTGCCTCTGCGCCAGTGTCGGCATCAGACCCGATTGGGTAGTGGCATTTTGATTTCGCGTCCACTGATACCCCACAAAAAAGTTCGGCCCCTTTTGCATCAGATGCGGGATGCGCAGTGGCCCGCCCAACGTAGCCACGCCCGTGAAATGGTTGTAACTCGGCTTCGGAGTATCTTGCCCGGTCAGTGAAAAAGATCGCGCATCCCAAAACGAGTTTTCCGCTAGCACCCCCAGACTCCCGTTGTAAAGTCCCTTGCCGCCATTTCGGTTATTTCCGAACACGGCAGCTTGCGCGAACGGCGACGCCGCGCCATTGTTCTCGCTGCCGTTGATTAGAAAACCATCATTTGCGCGCTGGCTCATATCGTCCTGCGCTGGATTCGCTGGCGCCACGTTGGGCTTCGGAGCCGCCGGGGGAGTTTGCCCCAAAGCCGTGGGTGTCGGCATCAGTGCCGTATTTGCGCTCGCAGCTACCGCCTTCACTTGATCTAACGGAAGCAACTTCAGCTCGAACTTTGCCGGCTGCGACCCCTGCCCCACAGTGATCTCCTGCTTGACCGGCGCGAAGCACAACATCGTGACTTCCACCGTCCACTGACCCTCGTGCAAATCGGGAAGCGCATATTCACCCTGCTCATTCGTAACCGCACTGAATTGTTGCGAGCCCCGCGAAACAGTCACGGTCGCGCCTGGAACCGGCAACCCGCCAAACGTCACTTGTCCACGAAATTCCGCCGCCCGCAGGCAGCAAGCAAAAACGAGAAGCAGCAGGACCGCGCTAATTCTCAGTCGGCCGTTCCACATGCTGGATCACCAGAACATCGGTCATGGCCTTTTGCGAATCGAGCTTCAGGCCAAGCTGTTCCTGCAGCGCAGTGAAGATGGATGGGCCTGATGGGTCGGGCGGAGGCGGTGCGATGCCATCCGGCCTGGGCGGTCCACCCATCATGCCTTGCCCTTCATCGGGTGTCCACTTCAGTGTGAAATCGTATTTGCCCGTCAAGCCAGTCTTATCGACAACGATTCTGCCCACCATGCGCGACAGCAGGTCGGCGAACATGGGCACATCCACATAAGTGACCGTAAGGTCGCCTCGACCGTTCATCCTGATGCCCTGCCGCGGTGGGCCGCCCTGACCCGGCGGGGGCAATGGCGCATCAGGTTGGTTAGGAGTGGGCTTGATTGTCGATTCATGGAACTTCGGACCATTCTTGGCAACCACCAACGCGTACACTGGCAGCTCCCGTGTGTCATGACCAAGCGAAAGTTTGAAGCGATCGGCTAGCAGCGACTGCAACATCTTCATGAGCTCCTGACGGCGCTCGTCCGGAGACAACTTGTTAGTCTTCGCAATTTCTGCTTCGTCGGGTTTGGCGTCGATATCGTAGCGCTCGGAATCTGTCCAGGACGGCGCGCCGATTACTTGCGAGTCCTTGACGTCATACGCCTGTTCCAGAAGGAATTTCACAGTTATACCAGTCGCGCTGAATCTTCCGCCAGGCCGCATGTTGATAAAAAACCCTGGAGTGCCTGCCTTTGTAGGCTTGATAGAGGCTACTTCAAATTCCGGCGCTTTCTGCGATTCCGCTTGTGTGCCGGATGCAGAAATATGGATAGCGCCCACGGCGAGAGGCAGCGCAATTGCCGCAACCGCTGCAATCGCGAGCAGTAATTTCTTGCCCACGTTCAAGCGCAACGCAATTTCCTGAGTCATGATGCGCACCACCCGCTTCTTGAGATCCGAGCCGGTCACTCCCGCGACGCATGCTACCGGCGATTCCAGATAGAACTGGCAAATTTTCAGGATGCTTTCCGCATACACTGCGGGCTGATTCCCCTGCCGCAGCACTTCTTCATCGCAGGCACGTTCGCGTTCTTCAATCAACCGCGCACCGATCCACCACACCAGCGGATGAAACCAGAACACCGCCTCCACTACCAAGTGAAGCAGCGAAGTCAAATTGTCGCGGCGGCGAATATGGCAAAGTTCATGGGCCAGGATCGTTTCGAAATTCGAAGGGGTGAGATGGCCGTCAATTCCGGCAGGCAACAGAAGCACCGGACGAAAGATGCCGAAAACTCCCGGCTCAATGAGCGAAGGCGACGATAAAACCCTGACCCCAGCTTGTATCGATACAGGCGCCGCATTACGTACAACCATACGGATGCGCAGCCAGTTCCTTAACCAGCAAAAGACCACGGCTACGAACCCGCAGATCCAGATCGCACACAAGATCGCCGGCAGTGGACTTCCGGAAACGCTTGCCCCGGAACTCATGTTGGAGTAGAGGCCATCGAACGCCGCGAACGGTTGTGCAATCTGTTTTGCCGCGCTGGAAATTGCCTGTTGCGCGGCGGGCGCGCTTTCAGCCCAATGTATGTGGCTTCCAACCGACACCAGCCAGGAGAACGGAATCAGAAACTTCAACGACGCAATCAGCCACACCGCATGGCGCGTTTGCGCGCGGTTCTTGTGCAGCGCGAACGCGAGCATTCCCGCCGCAACAGCAAATAGCGTTGACTGCCAGAGGTGATTGAGTATGGGGTATAAGGACGTCGTTAGCATCGTTTTTAATTCTCCGTTGGGATTCTCTCCGCGTGGTCCACCACTAAAATTTCGACCGCTCCCTTTTGCGGTATGAGTTTCAATCCAAGCTGCTCTTGCACGGCGGTGAAGATCGACGGCCCGGTATTCTCGCTTGCTGCCGTTGCGCTACCGGACGGGCTACTAGCCGGGGCTTGGTTGTCGTCTGGTGTCCAGTCGAGTTCACCCTTGAAACATCCAGTGAGGCCTGTCTTGTCTACAATAGGCCGATCAATTTGGCGTGACAACGCCTCCGCAAACGTGCTCATCGGCCCGTGCACTGTCATATGTCCGCGACGCGAGTCACTCCCGCTGTGGCCGTCATCTTTCACCGCCAGAAGTTTCGGGCCACTCTTAGCCGCAACCAAAGCATAGATAGGAAGGTTCCTCTGTTCGCGATGAAATACGAACTTGAATCGATCGGCCAAAACATTTCGGATCATAAGCGTGTATTGATCGGTTGTAGTTGACGCCGGTGGTCGTGCCAGTGTGAGGAGTAGCTTCCTGACGTGTCGATCCTGATCGCAGCGACTTCGAACGATGGCGCATCGCCGGTCGACTGCCACTTTGGACCCGCCTCAGTGGTATGGATCGCGCCCACCGCCAGCGCAGCCAGGCTTACCGTCACAGTGTTCATCGCATTCACCTCCGCTTCTCCAGTTTTCGGAGCGCTTGCTCGGCTTCCTTGACATCGTCGAGCGTAAGTTTGCCCGATTCAATTAGATGTGCCATCACAGGTTGCGTTCGGCCCCCGAAGACCGACAGTAGATCGTCGATCAACCTTCGCTGCGCCGCATCGCGTGAGACCGCCAGCCTCGAAGATATGGAAGTTAGCGACCTTCCCAACTCGCCGCAGCACATTTTTTTCCTCCAGGCGATATACCGTTGTTTGGATCGTCGTATAGGCGGGTCGCCGCTTCTCTGGAAAGCTCTCTTGAATCTCGCGAATAGACGACGCACCGCGAGTCCATAGCGCGTCCATAATCTGAAATTCCAGCTTGCTTAGCTTCGTCTGTGCCATCTACTATGCTTGTTTGTTATTCTACTACTTTTGTTTGTCTTGTCAAGTCAAGATATTCCCAGGCTCCCCTAACCTCCCTAGTTTTCTGACGGCCGCTCCACGTGCTGGATCACCAGCACCTCCATCGAATTCTTCTGCGCTTCCAGCTTGAGACCAAGCTGGTCTTGCACCGCGGTAAAGATGGACGGGCCTGATGCATCGGCAATCGCGGGAGCCGCGCCTTCCGGCCTTGATTGTCCGGGCATCATCGGAGCATCGGTCTCATCCGGTGTCCACTTCAACGTGAAATCGTATTTGCCCGTCAGGTCCGTCTTGTTAACAACGGGACGGCCCGTGAATCGCGAAAGCACATTAGCGAACATCTGCATATCGCCGGATGTCACTGTCATTTCGCCGCGGCCGTTCATCATGATTCCCATCTGTGCCGGTCCGCCCATGCCAGGCGCTCGCGGAGTATCGTGTGAGATTCTCGGGAGGCTTAAACGTCGATTCGTGAAACTTAGGACCACCCTTCCCCACTACCAGTGCATACACAGGCAGCTCCTTCTGTTCCAGCGTGATCGACAGCTTGAACCGATCTGCCAAAAGCGACTGCAGCATCAGCATAAGTTGCTGTCGCCGCTGCTCCGGAGGCATTTTGTCGATCGCAACAGCCGTCGCCTCATCGGGTTTTGCATCTATGTCGAAGCGCTCAGTGCCAAGCCATGGCGGCGCGCCCGATACCTGTGTGTCCTTCACTCCATAAGCCTCTTCCAGCAGAAACTTGACCGTCACTGCATTCGCGACGAATCTGCCCCCGGGTCTCATCCCGAAGAAAACTCCTTGCGGGATGGATTTCATCGGCTTGATGGAAGCCACTTCGAATGCAGGCGCCTTATCTGTTTGCGCGTGCACTAGAGAAGCCAGAACAAAAGGCAAGCACAATAGCGTTGCCCATCTTCGGACATTTGGATGCGGCATTCCCGTTTTGACGTGCGAAGCGCCAGAATGTTCCGCGCTGCGCGGCTTAATTCGCTGTCGGCTTCTCGATCTGATCGATGATCATGACTGCCATCGGTCCTTTTCCCGCGTCGAGCCGCAGCCCACGCGATCTTGCCACGCGCGAGTGGTGCCGATCCGTGTGGCTAGCCTTTGCAGTCAATCGCGACATCATCGTCGAACTTCTGCGTGATTACCGCATCCTCTGATGTATTGTCCAGATGGCCCCTATTTAGATGTGTCGGACAAGCGCACATAGGCACAGCGCAGCGGCAGCATTTGATTGCGCAGCACCGCTTGAATTCTGTCATGCTGTTTATTGGAACTTTTCAGTTAAGAAAACGTTAGCTACTGGCGCGTGCGGGCTCGCAGTGTTTCAAGAGTCTCAGTACGCAACATCTCATCAGCGAGGAATCCGTGAATAGAAAAATCTGCTGTTTGGTCATCGCATTGACACCGATCGGTGCATTCGCGCAAGAATCCCCTGCGGCGCCCGCCGCGCCGGCTAATCCGATTTCCACAAGCGAGAGAGGCTTTTACGGTCTGGTAAGTGGCGAGGTAGTTGCCGCAGCCGAGAAGATGCCAGAGGAGAACTACTCTTTCAGGCCGACGCCCGACGTGCGAACATTCGGCCAACTTGTTGGCCACGTCGCAGATGCCCAATACAACTTCTGCGGCATGGTTGCGGGTGAACAACCTTCCACAAAATCTATCGAGAGTACTGCGACGTCAAAGACCGATCTCGTCAGCTGCGCTGAAGGGCGCGGTAGCTTACTGCAATAAAGTATACGCGGGGATGACTGACGCGCAGGGTAGCCAGATGATGAAGTTGATGAAGTATAACGTCGCGAAACTCACTGTGCTTTCCGTCAACACGGCCCACACCGATGAACACTACGGAAACATGGTGACCTATCTAAGATTGAAAGGCATCGTGCCGCCTAGTAGTGAGAAACCCGCCAATTCGGGACAGAACTAGGCCCGCCCCAAGGTCGCCAGCCCTACGATTGCCGCGCTTCCGGCAGGCACCCGAATCTCCCACTCGCGCCCCGCAATTCGCAACGGCTCAACCGGCACCGGGCCTCCACTCCCCGTTCGCAGTCACCATCGAGCCTCCGAATATGACCCCGCTCTTACTCGCAAGCGACGGCCCAACCAGCCGCAACACACGGCCGTCCGAAAAACCCTGCTTCATCTCCACCCTCACTGCCGCATCCTGAAGCTCATCTTTGTTGATGAGTATCACCGAGACTTGCTGTGCATCCCCCAGTACCGCATAGGCGCTAAGGTTCACGCCGTTCGCTTCACAGTCGAGCGCCAGCCGCTGCCCGCCGCCAGCCTGCGCAAATGCCAACATGCCGTAGTACTCAGGCGCAGCCCAGTGTGCGCCATGTTCATCGTCCCCAATTGGAGAGTAGGAGCTGATGAAACCCAACTGGTTCACGCCGGTCTCCATGTTCACCCCAGCGCAATCCGCGTATGCCAGGGTGAACATATAATCCAGCACCCACAGAGCCGAACCAAACGTGTCACTCACGCCCGGCTTGCCGCCGCCGCAAAACGAATTGACTTCGCAAATACGATACGGCACGTGCCCCGCCTGCGAAGCGGCTGCCAGTTTGGACAACTCTGGCGCCAGTTTCGGATCGGGATGCAGCAGCTTATCGAGCGTGCTGTTGGGGCCAGCACACTCGCGGTAATAGTGATGCGTCAGCAGCTTCAGATCCGCCCCTTCATCGCCCGCAAAACGCGTAACCCAGTCGGTAGCCACCGCCGCGTCCGGTCCCGCGAAAGGAGCATTCGGAATCTTCCCGCGTATGGCGGCCTTATAGCGTCGATAGTCGTTCAGGTAGTCCCCATAACCGTACCCTTTTGCCCGGTGCGCCACCCCTCCGCCAAAGAGGTCCGGCTCATTTCCAATCTCAAACGCCAGCAGCCTCTCTCCCGTGGCCGCCAGCACAGCCCGCGCTTGTTCGACAGCTTCTTGCTCACTACCGCTGCCGAGATTCAAGCCCCAGATGAGCTTCCACCCGGTCGCCTCTAGAAATGTCCCAAGCTCCCTCAAATTGAATTCATGGACAGCCCTGGAGTTCGACAAGTAATCGGATGTATTCCCCCCAACCCGTATGACGCCGCGCGTTCCCAGCGTGCGCACCAGTTGCACGTAGACTAGATTTTGCGCGCTCAGCAAACCCGCCCTGGCTACCGAAGAAATCTCATAACCGAGACCCGTAAAATCAACCGGGATCGGCCCCACTACCCGCCCTGTGTCAACACTGACACGTACGCCGCGCTCTGCAGTTCCCCGGTTGAGACCCGGCAGCAATGCGGCAAACTGACCAGCCTTAAAAAGAAATTCTCTTCGATCCATCTGCCATGAACTCATGATCCATTAGTCGCCTACCCGTCTCCACCCCCAAGCTATTACAGGTAGTATGGTTCTGACCAATCGGAGTGCTCGAATCGTAAATTGTGCCATGTCGGCTCAGGGTCGATGCTCACCGGCGCGAAATGCGCGGATTGGGAGGATCGCATGCGGAAGAACTACGTCAAGATTATCGCTTTGGCATTTGCTCTGCAGATTCTTTTAGCAGACGCAGGCGGCCAGGCAGTTGCACAGGCCGGCAAAGCTGCCTATCCGGCGATGGCTCCCCTGGATCAGTACCTGATACCTGACCAGAAATCCGAGATCGCGCTGGCTCGCAGTGCTGCACCCAGTTCCATCTCCGATGCAGCCGAAGTGATGGTGCTGGGGCGCCAGGGATACAACACCGCGGTAAAGGGCACGAATGGCTTTCTCTGCATCGTGGAGAGGTCGTGGGGGCAGGGCACGGAAGAGGCGGAGTTCTGGAATCCGAAGATGCGTGCACCCCATTGCTTCAACGCGCAAGCCGCCAGGAGCTTTGCGCCCATCTATCTGATGAAGACCAGGCTGGTGCTGGCGGGAAAATTGAAACCCGAAATCGCGCACGCAATCGCGGCGGCACTCGATAAGAAGGACCTGCCCGCGCTGGAGCCTGGCGCGATGGCTTACATGATGTCAAAGCAACAGTACTTGAACGACCGCGGTAAGAGCTGGCACCCGCATGCGATGTTTTTTTACCCCGGCGACATGACAAAGAGCTGGGCCGCCGATGATCCCAAGTCCCCTGTGATGGTGGCGAATGACCCCCAGGAACGTGTGACGATTCTGTTCGTCCTCGCAGACAAGTGGTCCGATGGTACGGCAGTTCCGTCGAATATGCCCTGATCCGCAGCCTGCGGTCTTCAGACGAGGCGTCTCGCAAGCAGACCCGCAGGCTCAAGAAGCGGCCGATGCCCGCGTTCTCATTGTGGCTTCTCCACCGAGCCCACCATGACCTTTGTGTCAAGCGTCGCCAACGAAGTCAAAAAGAAGGAAAACTGCCCGATTTGCGTGAAAGGATCAATCCCCCGCACGATCATGCGCACGTGAATCGGCTTGGTGATGTATCCCGGCTCGAATGTTCCGTCTGGAATCAGCGCGCTGAAATCCCAAACGGTTCCCTCCGCCGGTTTTTCGTCTGCTCCATCCGGAATCGTTACTGCGCCCACGTACGAGCCGACACCCAGTACGCGTACTTTCACTGGACCGTGAATCGCCTGCTTGCTTGCATTCTCCAGGCGAAGATCAAAATTCAACGCATGCGCCTTCATATCGTAATACCGGTTAACAAACTCAAGCCGGACTAGCTTGCTTGCGTTTTGTAATTCTGCCAGGTCGCGGCTTCCGTTTTTCACTACTTGACCGTCCACCCGGAGATCCGTAGTCCAAACCTGAGGGGTACCCGTGGGGTTCGCAATCCACAGTGGATGGAATCCCCCTTGGGCATCCGCCGCCAAACCCATCGTGTGGCCCCCATGGAAAACGAACCACGGGATGGCCAGGCTGTTGGTTGACTGCACGTGCAGACTGCCACCGCTGCCGAAAAGGTAGACACGTCCGCCGCGGCCGGGATCGTAATCCGCGTTCGAAGCTTTGACGCTGGGCAAGAAGGTTTCGCCGCCATCCAAAGAGGCACGGAAGCGCACCGCCCAGCCAAGATCGTCTGGAAATTCGCGCCGGTCGAGCCACATGACGCCAACCACTCCTTGCGGATTGACCGCCACGACGCCGTGAATGTCGTCAGGCCCATGGATCGTGTCGCCGATCTGTTTGGCGACATCGTCATCGATGAAACGCGGGTGCGACCAGGTTTTTCCCATGTCTTGTGAAAATGACAACTTCACCTGGGAGCGGCCAGAAGAAGAATCTTCCCAGACGGCATAAATGCGATCGCGAAAGGGCCCCTGGCTCTGGTCGACAGCGAGGGTCGTGTAATAGCTTCCATTGGGCTCGAAATCGGCAACCCATGGCGCAACGTCGGAGGTCTCCACCTCGAGCGGCCAGTTTGGGTGTTGGAATTTCACGCGAACGAGCTTAATCTGCGCCGGCAAACGCACCCGAAATCCCTGCTGCGATTCTTCCGGCGCTTGCTTCATGGTGGGCATCGGAAATACCAGGCTGCCGTCCGATAGAATCGCGCCAGGACCGATGTTCACATCGTAGGTCCCCTTTTCCATCGGGACGACTTGTGTCAAGAAAGTCTTGCCGCCGTCAGTGGAATATCCCACTCGAATGCTGCTCTTGTCTTCCCCCATGCCGTAGAGATACACCCAACCGCTCCGCGGACCGGGCTCGTCGTCAACAACGATGAAGCTGCGTTCGGCGTGAATGGCTCGTGCAAAAGGCTCCCAGTTTTTTCCGCCGTCACTGGAGCGATCGATGCGATCGTAACTATCGGGGTAGTCAGGCCCCGTGCCCTCAGAAAGCGAGTAGAGGACATGCCCGGGGCCGTAGTGGCAATCCGGATCCCAGCTCTCGTTGTCGTCCTGTCCTTTTGTTCGCAGAGTCAGTTTCCATGACTGCCCACCGTCGAATGAGACATAGGTGACAACTTCGCTTGAGGGCGAATCCTTTGCAAAGAGCATCGAACACGCCGCAAGTTCACCCGCATCCCGCGGATTTGCGCCAATCTCTATTTCGCCATGAGGATCAGAAGGCAAATCTTTGCTGACTTGAACACTGGTTCCCACGTGGATGGGCCCACCCGCACTGCTGTCCACTCTTGCGAACGACGGCACAGTGAGCAGCAGCAACAGCACCACTACGCTGCCGATAAACCGCTCGCAGCCTTTCCGCTCACATTCGCTCATGAATCACCTTCTAAGGCTTGAGTGAAGAGACATAGGCGGCGACATTCACGAAGTCTTCCTGATCAAAATTTCTGACTACCGGGTTCATCAACTCGGTCCAGGTTCCATTTCGCGTGCCTTGCTGCATGTCATAGAGTTGCCGTGCCAGATAGCTCGCCGAACGCCCCGCGATTCCAGGGACTGGTCCGAGCCCCTTCAAATCATCGCCATGGCACACACCGCAAGCGATCATCCGTTTGCTGCCGCCCGTGACTAACTTTTTACCCTTTTCGATACTCCCGAAGGGCACATAGGCGATGAAGCCTGCACGCGGATTGCGAAGTTCCTCGGTCCCATCCGGATCCACCGGAACCTCAATGATTCGTTCACCGAGCTTTTCTTCTCCGGCGCCCGGAATCGGCATATATAAGCCGGCGGAGGTTCGGGTCTTCGGCGCCATATCTGTCTCGACTACTTTGATCCACGGCGTCCATTTCATTGAGCCAAAATATTGAGCGGCTTGCTGAATCTCCTGCTCCGTCATGGCCTTCGCGAACGCAGCCATGACGGCCGTGTTCTTCTTCCTCGAATCGGCTGATTTCCGCTGGCCGTCCCTGAACTCGTGCATTTGCTCCACGAAGTAAGAAACGGGAAGGCCGCTCACAGCGGCGTTCTCCGGCTTGCCCTTGCCGTTGGGGAAATGGCAGAAAGAACAGGCCTGAATGACAGGCTTGCGGCCGAACGCCACGATGTCCGGCATAGCGGGGTGGTCGCCAGGAAACCAATCGGCCGGCCCGAAAGGATTCTGTGCTTGCGCCCTGGTAAATCTCAGATCGCTTTCCGGCAACTGATTAAGCTTGGTGTCTGGCGGCCTGTTCGGAGCGTGGCCTGCTTTATCGGGATCAGTTCCGTACGCCCAGACGGGAATGGGATTCGAAGCAGCTTGTTCGCTTGCAAAGCAAAACACGCTGGCTGTCGTTACAACTGCAATCGAAATGCCCCAGAACGCGATGCTGATCTTCAATCGACGATCATAGCGCTGCCCTCAGGTGGCTCCACTTTTCCCGTAAACGCCCCACCCGCATCGCGCCTTTTTGTCGTGCATAATCAGAGCCGAAAGCAGGACGGTCGTGCGCTAAACTTCTCGTACTAATCCTTCACTTAGTCTGAAGATGCTCAGGGTTTTATTTTTTTCGATGATCGCCGGTCTGGCAGTCGCGCCGGTTTTTCCCACAGGTCCCGGCGGTACGCATCACACGGGCGATCGATGCGGGCGAGTTGCAGACCCTGTCGAGGAACGTGCATCCGCTAGCGCGGAGCGAATTTGAACGAGGTGGCCTTGAAACGGCCTTTGGGGGAAGTGGCTCGACCCATCCGGGTGAATTGTCGCTATCCGGAAACTGAAGGCACATACGGAGTGATAACTCTCGTTGTCAGCACTGATCATGGCGCTGGGGACGGCTCGTCATCTTTTCCAGTTTTGATCCTCCAAGAACGTTCCCAATTAGTTGCAGACCGACATAGAGTACCCACGCGGCGGACAGCATGACCGCGAGCGGAAACACTGACCTGCAAGCTTCGAGGGCCGTTTGAAGAAAGAAGTTTGGCAACCGGAAGAGCAGCAAACAAACGAAGAGAGTGGCAAGCAGTAAGCGGCGGCAATCGCCGCTCCACTGCTCTCTATGTTCTTTCAATGTCTCTGCGATCAGCAGCGCTGATATGTCTCTGTCGAGCCGATCGAGGACTTGAAACAGGATGGTCGATTCGCCGCGCGTATTGCATGCGTCCTACCGGTTGTGGAGATCTGTCAGGTATCGCTGAGGAGGTGGTTCGCCGGTCAGTGTGAGGAGGAACTCCTTCAGCCGTTGTTTTTCCTCCTGCGATAGATGCAAAGGACGAATTTCCTTCGGGCCTCCGATGAAGGCACCGGGCGCGTCACCTCCGCGGTCGTAGAAATCGATGACGTCGTCGAGTGTGGCGGCTTGGCCGTCGCGGAAGTAAGGAGCGGTTTCGGCTACTTGCCGCAGCCCCTTGGTGCGCCACAAACCATCGGGTATCTTTTGCCTGCAGAAGTTCCCGTCCCGAGTCGTTGTGGGGTCATCGCTGAAATGGCCGTTCACATTGAAATCGCCGCCCGCCACCGTCGGGTCACAGATCAGCGGCTGATTGAAAGATCGGCCCTTCTCCGTCGGATCGGCATGCGGCGACAGTGTCGTGTCGATCTTGAGGCCGATGACGTGGAAGTCGTCATCGGAGAACAACGGCGTGTTGTGGCACCCGACGCACCCCGCCTTACCGATAAACAACTTCAACCCGAGCTTTGCTTGGTGGCTGATCGCATCGTTATCGCCAGCTACAAAACGATCGAACGGTGCATTCCTACTTACTAACTTGCGCAAAAAGGCTTCCATCCCTTTCCCGTAATTGACGAGGACGCGATTGACCGTCTCTTTGTCTTCCGGAGTGAGCGAGTTCCAGTTCGCAGTGTCCGTGTATGGTGAACCGGTCGCGGGGAAGCGGCTGTAATCGGAAAGCGCGGGTGCAAGCGGCCATTCCGGGAACGCCCGGTTGTAATCGTCGCGATAGTGATCGAAGATGACGTGAGCCAGTTGCAGCCGGCTACCGTTTTGCACGGGCGGTCCTTCCGGCTCGCTTTGTGCGTCGAACCACTCTGAATCCGAGTAACCGTCGTTTTCGCGCCAATGCGCATGTGACCCCGGATGCACATAGAACACGGTGTTCACGATGCTGCTGACATTTCGCGTCATCCAGGCAGACCCCAGCGCCGTCGCGTTCGGAATCTTGCCACCGTTATTAGAGCGGATGTCGAACAACCACTTCGATTCGGGCATGTGGCAATTGCGGCAGGCTATCTTCCCGGTCTCACCAATCATTCCGAGTTGTCCTTCGGCCGGGGTTCCAGTCTGAATGGGTCCAGAGAGGCGTGAATCAAAGAAGAGCTTCTGCCCGAGCAGCGCGGCCGCGTCGGAATCACGATAGGCGTTGGTCTTGTCCACCGGAACGTCAGGAAGCGGAGAGAGCGTTTGAACAACAGCCCATTCCTTGGGACTTAGGCCGTCACTGCCGGCATCGGTGTGGAAACCACACAGCGCGAGAGAACCAATCGCGATTACTGAAACCACAGCGAACTGTCGCAAACAACACCTCGGCTTTCAAAGAACAGGGCGGAGCTAATATATCCTGTTTGACCAGTCACCGCAAGCGCGGTTTCCCCGCGCCTCCCCACGTGTGCGCCAGAGATAGAACGACAACTTCCCATTACGCTTGTGATCCGGACAGGTAAACCATGCGCGACTGGATCCCAGTCGCGCCACATTGTTTCAGCGATGCCTCGATGAACAGCGAGTTGTTCCGCCGGCACCGTCAGTCCGCTGGACGTCACTAGACCAGATTGTGTGTCACCGGCACGGCCACCGCCTATTGCGAAGCGGAAGGATTGAGAACGAGAAGTCCCCTTCACATCGGCTAAGTTCCGGTTGCCCGTCATCCGGACCTCATCCGCTTCTTGCCGCTTAAAAGTGGGTCCGCTTCGACCGATCCTCTAGCGGAGGCCGATCACCATCGAGTCCGGCCCCACTAGGTGTTCGACGCGCGTCTCGCGGAAGCCGGCCTCCTTCATCCAGCTCTGGCACTCGGCGCCGGTGTAGTCGAATCCGGCAGCTGTTTCGATCAACATGTTGAGGCTCATCATCAGGGCGAACGCGTTCTGGCAGCGTTCGTCGTCCATGATGGCTTCATAGACGATCAGTGCACCGCCCTCGGGAACCGCATCGTAAGCTTTACTAATCAGCATACGCTTGTCATCGAGTCCCCAATCGTGCAGGATATGACCCATCAGGATCACGTCGGCGTGAGGCAGCGGCTGCTCGAAAAAGCTCCCGGCAACAAAGCGCACGCGGCCAGCTACTCCGTTCTGGTTGACATACTCTTCAAATATGGGGGCCACCTCCGCCAGATCGAAGCCAATCCCCGATAAGTGAGGATTGGCAAGGGCGATCTGCGTCGCCAGATCTCCCTGGGCTGCGCCTATATCGGCGAAGGTCTTGTAGCCGGACCATGGAAATCTCGAGGCGATCGCCATGTTCGCGCCGTGGCTGATGCCGGTCATGGCTGACAGGAATGACTTCAGGCGAGCCGGATCGGCATAAAGCGCCTCAAACAAAGGCACACCGCCGCCGCGTGCTTCGTTCTGCGGCTGGCCAGTCCGAAGGGCTTCCGTCAGATGACTCCAGTGGCCATAGAGACGCTGGTTCGCCATCTCCAGTATTCCGCCGATGTAGGAGGGCTTGTGCTTGTCGAGGAACGCGTCAGTGGCCGGAGTGTTGGAATATTCTCCGTCTGAGCGCAGCAGAAATCCCAGAGCAACCAGCGCGTCTAGAAAATCTCGCGCAGACCGCGCGTGCAGGCCATGTCGTCCCCGGATGCTCTCCAGCGATTGCGGGCCTTTTGTCAAATCGGTGAACAGTTCCATCTCCACCGCGCTCAAAAGAATCTTCGACGGCCAGAATCCTAAGCCCACTTGCAAAATAGAATTCGGCGTCGGTTGCTCGCTCACAAGATTGCTCCTTATTTGTAATGTCAGTACCGGGATGTCGCCAATGGAACATGGAGTATACCTCAATAGCGTCGCTGCACGTCTTCCGGCAGATCGTCGGCCACTCGTACATTGAAAATCGACGCATCGGAATCCGCCAACTTCCGAGTGGCGTGTAATCCAGGACCTATCCGGAAACTCAGGCTGGAAGGATTCGTAAAGCCTTCGTGATTACCCATTTCCTAAAAAAGGTGGAAGAACACGCAGCGTGAAACGCGAGGCCGAAACAACATGCCGATTGCGGGTGATAATCAAGCTGTCGCTTCCTTTTGCCGGCGTTTCAGTTCCCCGAGTGCAGTTCCCAGCGTCGTAAATCGCGCCATAATAGGAGACCACCCATGCAAAGCGAGCAGGTTCGTGCGCAGCTTAATTGCATACTGGGTAGCGCCACTTTCGCCGAAGCTGAACGCGCGTGCAAGTTTCTGCGTTTCGTGGTGGAACTGGCGTTGGCGGGACGCGAGGAAGAAATCAAAGAGGGCGTGGTCGCTGTCGAGGTCTTGGGTCGAAGATCATCGTTCGATTCGCGAACGGACCCTATTGTTCGAGTAGAGGCGGGTCGCCTTCGCACGCGACTCCTCGCCTATTACCAGTCGGAGGGGTTGCAAGACCCTGTTCTGATCGACCTGCCAAAAGGCGGGTATGTGCCCCAATTTCACGAGCGGTCATCTCCACGGCAAAATTCGATCCCAAACAAAACGTCACTTCGCGTCTGGAGTCTGGGGAGCGCAGCTCTGCTAATCCTTCTGGTGGTTTGGTGGCTGTTGCCTGCCGCTGCGCCACGGCAACCGGCGCTTCGGCTTTCGGTAATTCCACCACCAGATTCGGATGTCCGCAGTACTGCCATCTCCCCAGACGGAAAGTACCTCGCATTTACCGCTACCTCAGGAAAGCTGACACGGCTGTGGATTCGAGCCTTGGATTCCTCAGGGGCTCAACCGCTGGTCGGCACGGAAAACGCGGCGTATCCCTTCTGGTCACCGGACAGTAAGTCGATCGGGTTCTTCGATCGAACCCTCAAAACAATCCCCATCTCAGGAGGGCCGGCACGAATCGTCTGCGAAACGCAGGCAGTGTTTGGCGGGAGTTGGGGGAGGCATGGGGTCATTGTCTTCGCGCAGCGTCCGAGCGGCACGGTGTTCCAAGTTCGGGAGACTGGCGGTACGCCCAGAGCGATCACTGTGGTCGATCGGGCACGCGGCGAAATCGCACACATGTTTCCCTATTTCCTTCCGGATGGCGTTCACTTCTTGTACTCGGTTATCAACCTTGCGCCTGTCCAAGCCGCGCTTCGCGTCGGGTCCACAGATTCGCCGGAATCGTCGTTTTTGATGAACGCCGATCTCGGGGCGATTTATTCGCCTCCGTTTGACAAACATACGGGCGCAATTCTATTCGCCTATCACGGCGCGCTGATGTCGCAACCTTTCAATGCCAAGAGCCTGAAACTGACCGGGGCTGCCTCGCAGATCGCACCGGAAGTGCGCCATGTGATGTTAAGGCCGGATATTTCGGTTTCATCGGAGGGCACGTTAGCTTACCAGCCGAATAGCGAAAAAATCCGGCAACTTATATGGTTCGACCGGAATGGAAGGGAACTTACTAAGGGCGGGGCGCCGAATAACTACGCCAGCATCAGCCTGTCGCCAGACGAGGAGCATTTGGCGGTTGAGGCTTCAGACACAACCAGCGGCCGCGCAGAAATCTGGATTATGGATCTTAAGCGGGGCACGCTCTCCAAGATGGGCCGCAACATTGAGGAAGCGTACACTCCTATCTGGTCTCCCGATGGAAGCGAGATCGTCTTTGCCGCGGCAACTAATTCGGTCATGACCTTGGCGCGCCAGCGTGTTGACAGGTTGAATGCCGAATTCTTGCCGGGGCCTCGCGGTGTGCTGATCGCCTCCGACTGGTCCGCCGACGGAAAATTCCTGGCGTATAGCCGGTTTCAATCCGAACAAGGAGTATGGATAAGATCGGCGGCGGAATCTGCCTCAGACAGCGGCCATCCGTACTCGATGGACGCACCGGATTTGTACAGCCCCGAATGTTGCGCTGCATTTTCTCCCACGACGTCCGCCCGCGGCCCGCAGTTAATGGCCTATTCGTCCCTCGAGACCGGGCAAATCGAAGTTTATGTCAAGAACCTACCGGCCGGAGACCACAAGTGGCAGGTCTCGACCGGAGGGGGTTGGCAGCCTCATTGGCGTGCCGACGGACAAGAACTCTTCTATTTAGCGCTAGACGGCAAGTTGATGGCGGCCGATATCTTACCCGGACGTGAGTTTCATTGCCGGGCGCCTAAACCGCTTTTTGATACCAATATTCTTCCCTTTACGTACCCCATGCTGCCGGGCAATCTCTATGCAGTCAGCCGGGACGGTGATCGCGTTCTTGTCAATTACTCTCCAAGGCGGGCCATCACGCCCATCGCCATAACTATTCCGGCTCGCTAACTCACACATTTCAAAGCGTACGTACGTGTACGCTACCCTTCGGTACTTCTTATTCCAACGACTGAAAGCGATGCTGAATGTGACCAATCGGAGCTAGTAGGTCAGAAGAGGAAACACATGAAAAGATTGAATAAGTTTACCGGGTTCAGTTTACTGACAGCATCCATGCTGATTCTGAATCTAAGCAGTTTGGCGCAAGCGCAGTATCCACCCCCCGCGGGGCTGACCGTCTTGACATATCAGAACAGGCTGTATCTGAATGGGGCGCCACCGACCGAGGTGCTCGTAGCTTTCTACTTTACCGACATCGCGGGTGTGCCAAGCCCCCTGGTGGAGTATGCCGGCTCCGATGCAATCCAGGCGTATTTCACTGCGCTCTACGACAACACCGGGGCGATTCCGGTCGCCAACGGAGATGTTTCTACCGTGGTTTTTATTCCCGGGCACCGCTTCAACGTATATTTCAATTCAACTCCGGGTCAGAGCTGGAGTAATCCCGCAAGCTTCGCGTCGGGCGAACTCGTGGCCACCTTTGAATCATCAATAGGAACCTCCGCCAGTACCCCGCCCCCGCCAAACACGGTCATTACCAATGTGACCCAGTCTTACATCCTGAAATGGAGTAAGAACTTCGTCTTTCGGGGCAAAACATACAACTTCAGACATTTGATTCCGAACGGCTTTACAACCGGCAACGTGACGAGCGGAACTGCCAACTTTCCGGCGCTGGCCGCTGGTTTCCCGATTGTTTCCGCCGCCGCCGGTTCATTTGTCGCTGTGGGCGGACCGTGGAGCGCACCGTGGCGGTTCGAAGAGCGCTGATCCAGGCGTGGAGCTCGTCCCTCAGCTCCCATAGCCGCGACTCGATCCAACCTCTTCAGCCTTCTTTGACTTTCAACTTGTCTTGATTGTCAACGATGAACTGCTTGATTTCGTCCGCAACCGAGAGGAGCTTGTTCCACTGCTCCTGGTAGAGAGTGACGGGGAATCTGCCCAACCCGTAGACGGAAACCGCACCTTTTTCGCTCACTCTCATCGACACAGCGCTCGAGCGGCGCTTCTTGAGCGCTTCATTCTCAGCCTTGAGCCGCTCCAGCTCAGCCTTCAAATCGTCATCTGCCATAACGACTAATTGTCGCAGGATCACTAGGCCAGCGAAGTCTTTGATCAAACATCTCCGCGCCTGGGAACGCCGGCGCCATACGGTGTACATGATAGGTTCATCAAGATGCAGTTTCGACCGCAATCTATGCGCACGCGAATCAGTGTTCCTCTCCTGCTGGCCCTGACCTCCGGCCTAAGCCTCTTCGGCGCCGATTTCACCATGAGGGTGACCGACAAGAACTACCTGGATACTCACGGCTTTAGCGTATTTCTCTACGACAGCACGTACCATCCCGTTTTCGTAGACCAAAAGAACACGGCCATGGAGATGATTCTCCACGGCCAGCGCATCGCCACAAACGGCGACGTGCGCCTGATGCCCACGCCCGAGCAGTGGGACCTGGTGGCAACGCTCAAAGGGCGCCAAGCCGATAAGGCGAATAACCGGCTCACCGCCAACCTGGCTTTCCCGGCTTTCGATCTCAGCTACACCCTGGAGGTGGCGGCGGAGCCGGGCGGCGTGAAGGTCAGCATCAATCTCGAGAAGCCGCTGCCGCCGAAACTCGCCGGGCGTGCGGGCTTCAACCTGGAATTCCTACCCTCCCTCTACATGGGCAAAGCTTACCTGGTGGATGGAACGAAAGCCGGCATCTTCCCGCGGACGCCTGACGATCCCATGATCAAGGTCTTGCCGCTTGCCGATGAACCCAAGAAGGCCTACTATCTGGAGGACTGGGACAAGGCCAAGGGATACACTCAGCCGCTGCCGTTCGCGGAGGGGAAGAACATCACCTTGGGGGTTGACGACTCGCTGGCTCGGGTCAGCGTTACGTCGGATACCGCCAACCTCATGCTATTCGACGGACGCAACCGCGCCCAGAACGGCTGGTTCGTGCTACGTTCGCTGATCCCTTCGGGCCAGACCACGGGCGCTATCACGTGGCACATCAGGCCGGACGTCATTCCGAACTGGACGCGCCCGCCGATGATCGCGCACAGCCAAGTCGGTTATGCGCCGGGTTTCTCGAAGCTGGCGATACTCGAACTCGACCCGAAGTACAGCGGTCCGCAGACGGCCAAAGTGCTGCGCCTGACGCAGGACGGTTCTTACAAGCAGGCATTCGAGGGCCCGATCACTGCCGCAACGCCCTGGCTGCGCTACGTCTATTCGAAATTCGACTTCACCCCTGTGAAGGACCCGGGCCTTTATGTGATTGAATACGCAGGCCAGCGTACGGCGCCCTTCCCCATCGCCCAGGACGTTTACGCCAACATCTGGCAGGACAGCCTGGACCATCACATCGCGGAGCAGATGGATCACGTTTCCGTTCGGGAAGGCTACCGCGTATGGCACGGCGCTTCGCACCTGGACGATGGCCGCCTGGCGCCGGTGGTCGGCGAGCAGTTTGACGGCTGGAACCAGGCGACGGCAACGGACGGCAAGTACAAAGGCGGCGATCACATCCCTGGAATGAACGTCGGCGGCTGGTATGACGCGGGCGATTTCGACCTTGAGGAGCCTGCCCAGTTGAGCGTCATTCAGAGTCTCGCTCTCGCGTATCGCGAGTTCAATCTGAAGTACGACGAGCTTACGGTGGACGAAGCCGCCCGTGAAGTCGAGATGCACCGTCCCGATGGCGTGCCGGATGCGGTGGAGCAAGTCAAACACGGCGCATTGCTGATTCTGGCGCAGTTCAAGAACATCGGCCACTCCATCCGCGGCACCCACGAACCCGATCTGCGTCAGTATACGCACTTGGGCGATGGCGCAACGAAAACCGATGGCCGCATCTATGACCCGAAGCTCGGTCCCAACGAAGTCGGGGGCGACTACTCCGGCAAGCCGGACGACCGCTGGATCTTCTCCAGTACGAATCCGTTTTTTCAGTGGAACGCCATCGCTTCGCTAGCCGCGGCGGCCGATGTGCTGAAAGGCTGGGATGACGCCTTAGCCAAAGACTGTCTAGAGACCGCCATCAACGCATGGAATGAGGAGAAAGCTCATCCGACGCCCATGCCCGGGCGCGAAGGTTTAGGTGGCGGGGCTCCAGAAAATGCGAACGGCGGCGTGCTGGCTGCGTCACAGGGTGTGGTGGCTGGCGCTCAAGGAGGTCGTAACAGAGGGGGCAGCTCGGGCGCTCCTGCAACCTCTGGCGCGCTTGGCGCTCCAGTCCCTGCGGCTCGCGTCGGCCGCGGGGGTTTCGGCGTGGGGCAGGACTGGGCTGCCGCTCTCGAATTGACTCTCGCCACGAATGGGGCTGAGCCCTACAAGTCCCGATTGAGGGAGTTGTTCCCCCAGATGATCACCCCGCAGCAGATTGGCCCCCGTGGGTGGACGGCAATCCGCGCGTTCCCTTATCTGGACGCGAGCGCCAAAGATCAACTGCGGGAAGCGGTGAAGACATATATGGCGGGTCTCGACAAGGAGCTGGACGCCACGCCGTTCGGCGTGCCTCCCAGCTTGGGCACCTGGGGCGGATCAGGCGCCGTGGTTGACATGGCGACGCGGATGTACTTCCTGCACAAGGCGTTTCCGGATCTAGTGAGCCCCGAATACACACTTCGCGCCGTCAATTACATCCTCGGCACGCACCCGGTATCCAGCACTTCGTATGTGGCTGGGGTGGGTACGGTCTCGAAGACGAAGACGTATAGCAACAACCGCGCGGACAACGCGTACATTCCGGGCGCTGTCATTCCGGGATACATCATCATCAAGCCGGACTTCCCGGAGTGCATCGACGATTTCGGATTCCTCTGGTTCGAGGATGAAGCCGTTGTGGCCGGGTCGGCTAGTTGGGTGGTGGCGGGCAACGCTGCGGATGCGATCACTAAGGAACTGAAGCAGAGCCCATAGCACAAGCGCCCGCATTGCCGGGGCCTGCACGACAGCGCTCCTTCATCGCAACACTTCACCCCGGCGGTGCATTCTTCACGTACTTGTCAAACCAGCGAAACATCTGGTAAATAAGCTGTTCCTGAGACTCCATGGCGGTGTACCAATGGGGCTCGTGCGGGAGGATCACCAGCCGGGCGGTCCCGCCGTTGCGAATCGCTTCATAGAGTTTGTGAGATTGCAGTGGCGTAGTACCGGGATTCGCGTCGTCCTCGCCCTGCACGATGAGCAGCGGCGTCTTTAATTTGTCATCGAAGAAAAAGGGGGAGACTTTCAGATAGACATCCTGTGACAGTCGCTTGGCTTTGGACCTCTCGCATCGGGGTAGGGCTCGCCGACTACGAGAGTTCCTGTTTAAAAATCTCTGAAACGAGAATACCTGGAACGGTGCTGGTTGGTCCGAGCGGATCGTCGGCGATCCGTCCAGGCAATTCTTGCCGGTATTATACGGCCATCGCTTAATGACGGTCGCTCCTTCTCTCGATGGAGGAGTGAGTTTATGCCTCACACGGTTGAGCTGTGGTTCGCCCAGCTGAACAATCTGCACGCTTACAAGATCGTCGACAGATCGTCTTTGCTGATCGTGTAGTTCTGCCCAAAATTGTTGTCCCAAAATGATTCACCGGTATCGAGATTGAAATAAAAAATTGCGAACCGTGACACCGGCGAACTCAGGTCCAGGTTGAATTCCGGCGTCAAGAACTTCCAGACCTCCACCTGAGAAGCTCCCTCTGGCAAAGAAACGGTTCCGCTGAAGGTGGCCAGAGTGTCCTGGAAAGTTGCCCAATCATTAGCGGTCAAACGAATACCGACCTGTTTGTTAAACGAGAGATTCTTCACTAGGATCTCTCCTTCGACCCGCGAGGTCGTGAAAACCAATCCGCCGCCGGCTTCGCTGCCTTTATGGGCGATAGCCTTATTCAAATCCACGTTCCCGCCGCACGTGTTTGGACGGCTACCATCAACCCGGTAATCTGACCCCCCGTTGTTATCAAAGAACGTCTGGCCGGCTACCGTATACCTCACTACGAACTGATTGGTAACGAATCCGTTGTCGCTCAGCGAATAGAGTTCGTAATCGCCAAAGTGGTCCTGAAACGACATCGCCTTCTCAGTGAAAACTCCATCCGACAATGCGAATCGGATGGCCACATCTTTCTCGAAGGCAACATTCTTGACCTTCACTTCAAAATGGCTGTCCTCAACGCCGGTAATACCGCCTCCGGGCGAGAAACTCACCGACTGGCCATACTTCAACCTAACGACTTCGATACCCATGATGAACTCCTCCGTGATCCACTAAAACCATCTCGCTAGCGCACCATCTAATTCCAATGGCTATGGCAATCGCTCGAGTCAGTAGGAACATCTTGTTAAGACTGCGCACGCTGTTTACCCAAAAGTCGAGCCAGCATTATCAATGTGAAAACGATAAATACGCCAGGGTCGACTAGAGTAACAGGAACACAATGTACCACGAAAAAGTGCTAGCGTCGCTCAGAACAACATCATTTTGGCCGGTGAGATTGATGGGACGTCATCGATTATCCAGAGCATAGCTGGCGCTAACAGCGCATTGCCCCAAGGATCCGTGCTCCGGGTGGATTGTCGGCAATCCGTCAATTGGAGGGTCAATCAGAGAATCGAGGCCACTGTCCAGGTTGCCCGTAATTCATGATGTAGGAACAAGATCCGAATTCCGAACGCATCATCAGCACGTCAGTCATCACCAAGGGTCGGCGGCGGTTTACCGCAGACGGCGTTGCTCGTTCCGAACGAGCATGGGCGCGATTGCCCGCGAACGGGCGCTCAGGCGATCTGCCCTCATCCCGGTGCCGAAAGGTCGGCTGGGTGCTTCCGGATGCCCGCCGTCATTCCGGCGTTCGGATTGTGGCACACTGGCAAAAGTGGAAAATCTAGCCAGACGATCCTCGTTGTTAGTTGAGTCCACGCTGCCGAGATGAAGATCGCCGCATTGCTTGTTCCGCTCCTCTTGTTGTTCAGGGAACAGAGCAGTCCGAAGCCCCGCACTGCGGAGGACATCCGTGCGGAAATCACGGTTCAGAACTGGGACGAAGGCGGCGACCGCTCACGTTGGGTGTATCTGCATGCCTCCGAAGTGTTCCCGGCTGCAGTCTTGCATCGAAGCGACCCCACGCGATCTCTCCCGGTTAACTTGCGCCCAGAGATCAGGAATTTTGTGCTCGATCCGCGCACTAACACGACGCTCGCAGCGTGGCTTCCGGGATCGCCACTGGACGGCTTCATCATCCTCCATAGAGGCTCAATTGTTTTTGAGCAGTACCCCCACATGCAGGCGTCGGATTTTCATTTGATCTTCTCAATCACCAAGGCGTTCGTCGGGACAGTACTCGGCATTCTGGAAGACGGTAAGCGCATCGAACTGGATAAACCCGTAGAGGCCTACCTTCCGGAATTCAGTGCCACAGCCTGGGCGGGCACCACGGTACGCGATCTGGCGGAGATGCGATCAGGGATGGAGGGAGTTGAGGATTCGGCGGCCGCCTATCTCGATCCGCAACACAAGCAGTTTCAAATGGAAGCCTCGCTGGGCTGGCGTGCTCCCACCGCCGAAATGCCGGGCAGCGTGAAGGCCGAAGACACATACGGCATGCTGAAAACGTTTCGCCGGGTGCGGAAGCCCGGTGAGCAGCAGGCCTACACCTCAGCGAACACGCTGATGCTCGCAGACATGATTGAACACGTGACGGGCAAGCGACTGGGCGAGGTCATCGATGCTGAGATCTGGAATAAGATGGGCGCGGAAAACGATGCTTTGTTGCTGGTCAATGCTAAAGGTATTCCCATCGCACATGGCGGCATGGTAACAACGCTCCGCGACCTGGCCCGTTTCGGGCTGCTGGTTTCGCAGTCAACCAACAGCGTTCTTCCTCCTCGATTTCTTAATCGTCTACTTGAGCAACCTCGTCCTGCCCCATCCGAGCACAACCAGCAGCAAGCCACTCATCACTCCAGTTATCAATGGGATGCTGTTACACCAGACGGTGAGATTCTCAAGGGCGGATTCGGGGATCAACTCCTCTACATAGACACACGTAGGGATGTTGTCATCGCCTATTTTGGGACCAACTCGCGCCCGGATTCTATCCCCACAAGATTACCGCTGCGCAGGCTTGTGGCCCAATATTTTTGACTAGATCTAAGATGCCCTTCCCGCACTGAAACAGCACAGCGAGAACACCGAGGGTCAGAAACGCAAAGGCAATAAACATCTCGGGGGATGGGCGTTCGCGAGTAAGAGTACGGTCGATCTATGAACCTTGATGAGGCATTGAATGCGGACTGCATAAGGATCGCCACAACCACCGCGCGCCCTGATGAATTGAACGCGTATGACATCAGCATTGATAATCCGACCACGATCAGGATGTATGTCAATGGTGAAGAACTGCTCCAGCTTACAAGGAACAGCGGTGTATGCCACAGAGCCCACATGACTCCGACGCATATTCCTGCGACGTAGGGCGGCATTATCCCTTGCAAATGGATTTGCAGAAATCCTCGCCAGCCAAACTCCTCGGAGAGCGGACCACTAAACAGGTTGTAGCTTAATATCGGAAGCCACAACCCGATTAGAAAGGCGGGATGCCAGTGCCAATGTGTCGGGTCCCTTTTGAGACGAATGCTGGAAAAACGAGAAAAAGGCCATCAATACAAGAAGCGGACCTAAAACGAGCCACAGCCACCCCGCTGGACGAGCAGGCAAGAGAGGAACGGCTCTCCAGTTTCCGGCCTTCAGGCGATGGGATAGAGCAGCCCAATAATGGCCCTATCATCGCGATGCAGGAAAAGAGAGGAAGGGGCGCATTGATGTGTAGAACCTTCAGCCCGTCTGATCCTAAAACGACAGGAGACCAAGCTAGCCAAACCCACCCGCAGGCAATCGCATAGTGAAGAAACACCAGCCTCCACGTTGCCCGAAATACCGCCGGCTTTGATCAGGGCTCCCTTGCATGGCGCGACCATTTTAGTCAATCGATTCTTATCTCAGCCAAGGCTCGATGAACCTCCAAAGGGGCTTCAGTCCTTCCAATTAGCGAACGGTCGGCGACTCGTCCACTACGGGTGCGAGCCGTTTCGAAGTTTCGGCTGGATGCCGATTCGATCATTAACGGCGTTGCGGATCCGCTGTTTGCATCCGAGATATCGCTCGGCTGTCTGCACCGACACATGTCCAAGGAGAAACTGAATTTGGTCTAGTTCGCCACCGGCCTGATGGCAGAGTCGGGCGCAATTTCGCCGGAGATCGTGCGGAGCGAGTTTCTCGATGCCGGCTTTTCTCGCATATTGCCTGACGACGTGCCAGACGACTTTCTCGCTCAACCCGCTTCCCCACACGGTGCCTGCTCGCGTCACGCGCCTGAAGATTCTCCCATTTGAGATCCCGGCTACGTGCAGCCAATCCTGGATCAGATCCTTCACCCAGTCCAGCACCGGGATAGTCCGAATGTGAGAGGCTTTGCCGATCAAGTCGACGATGGCCCAGTGGTCCTCTCGCTGCTGTAGGTCGGAGACGTTCAACTGAACGGCCTCGTGGCGACGAAGACCGCAGGCGACGAGTATGGCCAACAACGCTAGGTCTCGTTTGCCTTTCATCGTGTCGGGGTCTGGACTCTCAAGCAAGGCTGTCGCCTGATCCGGCAGAAGCCAGTTTCCGAGCCGGACCCCGATCTTCTTAACGCCTTTCACTCGCCTGATGCCGGCCGCCAGGTCAGCACTGAGGAGGCCGCAATCAGACGCCTCGTATGCCAGGCGTCGCACCACACCCAGTCGCAAATTGATCGTGCCCGGCGCCAGTTTGCGTGACTCGAGGTGCATGCGATACCGCAGCACGACGGTTCGGTTGAATGAAAGCCGCGGTTCAGAACAGTACCACTCCACGAACTCGTCAATTGCATGCCGGTACCCGCGTTGAGCATCGGCAGACGTGAGGCCGTTTAGAACTGCGGATTTCGCCTGGTCCAGATCTGGCAGCCGCAAGACTGCCTTTGGCGCCGGACGGCGTTTCTTTCTCGAGTGCTGCTTTCGCATCGGTTCACGGTCCTCCCAACCGCGAATCGATCTTGCTAAAACTCAATTGACGAGTCGCCCGTGATTCGAGCGCAGCAGCACGGTTAGTGAATCAGTGCGTTCAGCGTCGCATCCAGGAGAAAGCGCCCGACCGCCTTAATCTCCCTCTTAGAGACGCCTTGCGCCCAGAGCGCCGTAACGCCGTTCGACAGCGCCAGCAGTGATCGGCGGGCGAACCCCACGTCTGTCGCTAGGCGGCCCTCAGCCGCCAATCGGGTCAGGCGCGCGTCGGTTGTCGCCATGGCCGCAGCCAGGATCGTCGGGTTGTCGCCGAACCGCCGCACCATCAGCCGAAACAGTTGCGGGCGCTCCAAAGCGAACCCGATGAAGCTTTCCCATCCCGAAATAAGATCCTTCCGCGCGTCGGCTGTCTCGGGGCTGGCTTGCTTACGGTTCAGGAACGCGTCTAACCCCTTTGCCAGCAAAGCATCGAGCAGGCCGTTCTTGTCACCGAAGTGATGGTAGAGCGTAGGCGCCTTAACGTTCGCTGCGTCGCAGACGGCACGTGTCGTCACGCCATCGGGTCCCCCTCGCTCCAGCAACGCCTCAGCTGCCCGGAGGAGGGCGTCTTCCGTCTTCAACTTCTCACTAGCCTTCACGTGTGGTTGACCTTTATCTATAGCATTGCTATAGTAAAGCTATAGCGATGCTATATATCCTCTATAGCAATGTTATACCTCAGGCGTTCGTCGAGCGAAAGGTACAGGTGCAGTGGAAGGGATAACGATGCGTTCAGATCTGGTTCTTGTTACCGGAGCCTCCGGCTATGTCGCGGGCCATTGCATCTTGCGGTTGCTAACGGACGGCTACAGAATCCGCGGCACACTGCGCTCACTCAAGCGTGCAAGTGAGGTCAGGCAATGGTTGGCCAAGGCCCGAGGAGGCAGCGATCCCGGTGACGCCTTGTCGTTTGTCGAGGCGGAGCTGACCGTCCCGAAGGGCTGGGACGCCGCGATGGAAGACGTTCGATACGTGTTGCACCTTGCTTCGCCGATTCCGTCGAGCATGCCGAAACAACCGGACGATCTGATCGTGCCCGCTCGCGAGGGAACGCTGAATGTAATACGAGCTGCTTCGCGTGCCTCGGTACAGCGCGTGGTTCAGACCTCCTCCTTAAGCGCAATTTCTCACGGCCGCGATGATCCCAACTCACACGTCTTCACCGAGGCCGATTGGACCGACCCCGATCACAAGGACAACGTGCCCTATACCCGGAGCAAGACCATTGCTGAGAGGGTCGCCTGGGCGGAACTGCCTAAGCTGTCTCGGCCTTTGGAATGGGTCGCCATCAACCCTGGTCTGGTTCTGGGGCCGGTGTTGGACAAGGACTCAAGCGCTTCGGTTCAACTCGTGGCGAAGCTCTTAAAGGGCGAAATTCCAGGTTTGCCGCGCTTTGGCTACCCCATTGTCGACGTGCGTGACCTCGCGGATTTGGAGGTTCGCGCTATGACCGCGCCCCAAGCGGCCGGACAACGCTACATCGGGTCCGGCCCGTTCATCCCCTTGAGGGAGATCGCAAATGTTCTGAAGGAGCGTTTGGGCGACAAGGCGAAGAAGGTGCCCACCCGCAAACTGCCCGACTGGGTCGTTCGGTTGGTGGGGCTTTTCGATAGCGAGGTCCGTGGCCAGGTATTCGAACTTGGCAAGGTGCGGCGACCGTCCAGCGCAAAGGTGGAAAAGGATCTTGGCTGGTCATCTCGACCCTGGGAGGACACGCTCGTGGACACAGCGACTAGCCTGGAGGCCGTAGGCGCGTTGAGTTGAATCGAGCAAGTCGATTATCGTCTGCGTTCCCTGCGGTCTGCTCCGTCGCGGGATTGCTCCCGACAATCGCGCTTGCACCCGCCAACGGGTGCTCTGAGCGGATCGTCGGCAATCCGTCAATTGGAGGGTCAATCAGAGAATCGAGGCCACTGTCCAGGTTGCCC
>CAVWVR010000009.1:0-129067 GCA_963758445.1 Terriglobia bacterium | reverse complement strand
GGCTACTACGGCATGGCATCAATGGTCTGCGTTCATAAGCTCGGGTCCAAGTGACTGGTGCGGCCGGGCGTCACATAATCCCGGCTTATAAAAGCCTGGGCGGACGGCGCGCCGTACGTGTACTGGTGGGAACTGCAACGTGCCCGCGCGGTGCTTAACGCGCTCGGAGATCCCGAACCGCAGCTGCCGCCTTCGACCGCTCAACCGTCAAGCCGTTTCCCTTCGAAGAGAAGCTCCTGGCCTACCTGGAGCGGAAAAAAGCCGAAAAAGAGTCAGCCGAAAAGTAGCTACTGCACAAAAATTTCATAAGTCAGATTGACGTCCGCGTGCACATCGATCCGCCCCGGGGAAATCGGCGTCACGTCGGTTGATTGCGCTCGCCCGAAACTGATCTGCCGCGCCGGCGAAACAACCACCGGTTGCCCTTCCTCTACGCGCAGCAGCCGGCCTAACCTCATTTTCAAAGCAGCGGTCAAGGCAACCGCGCCTGCTCGCGCCTGCTCCGCTGCGTTGCCGAGTGCCTGGGCGCGCACGGCGTCCTCGTTCTTCAATGAAAAGGTCAGACGGTTGATGCTGTTTGCCCCTGACTTCATCGCGACGTCGATGACCTTGCGCAACATTGGAACGTCGCTGAGCTGCAGGCGAACGGTGTTCGTCGCCGTGTAGCCGGTGATCTTTGCGGCGCCGCCGCCGGGCGGGTATACATAGTTAGGATTCACAGAGAAGTTGACGGTTTTGACATCGCCGCTCGGGAGAATCGCTTTCAACTCTTGAACCAGTTCGTTGGTCTGGGACGTGTTCTTGTCGGTCGCGTCCTTGGCCGTCGCCGCCTGCGTCTCGACGCCGATATCAAACTGCACCTGATCGGGCTCTGCCGAGACTGTCGCTTCACCATGCACGCGGATAGAAGGCGTGCCTGCATAGGACGAGATATCTTGAGCCGCCGAAATAGTCGAAAACGCAACCAGCAAAATAGGAATAGATCGCATACGTGGGTCCCAGCCCAAAATAGCGTAACGCACCGAGGTCAACGAAGGAACAATGGCTACCATTTCCCGCCGAGCACTATTGCAGTCGGCCGCGGCGCTGCCGCTGGCGTCGAAGATTGGGTCAAGCGCTATCGCGTCGGGTAAGCCGGGGTTCCAGCTTTCGCGCGCGGATGATGACTTCCTGGAGGACTTGTCGCGGCGCACTTTCCGCTTTTTCTGGGAACAGGGCGATCCTAATACGGGGCTAGTGCTTGACCGGGTGCGCACGGATGGAACGCCGATTCCCGGCCGCAACCTGGAAGCGGCCAGTACCGCCGTCACGGGCTTCTATCTCACCGCACTTTGCATTGCCGCCGAGCGCCGCTGGGTTAACCCGAACGATGTACTCCAGCGCGTGCGTTCCTGCCTGCGCCACCTGGCCAACCAGCAGGAGCATGTCTTCGGCTGGTACTACCATTTCGTTGATCGCAAGACGGGCGCGCGCATCTGGAATTGCGAACTGTCGTCCATCGATACCGCTCTGCTGTTGGCCGGCGTCATCACCGCGCAGCAGTATTTCCAGGATGATGGCGAAATTTATAACCTCGCGTCTGAGATCTTCGCTCGTGTCGACTTTTCCTGGCTGACCGACAGCAGCACTGGCTTGATCCGGATGGGCTGGTACCCGGAGCTTGGCTTCATTCGCGCCGAATGGGGAGATCTGAATGAAAACGCCATCCTCAATATGCTGGCGATTTCTTCGCCGACTTATCCACTGGCCGCGCGTTCGTGGTATTTGTTTGAACGCCCGCCGGTGGAACTGGGTGGATACCATTTCGTCGGTCATGGACCGCTTTTCACGCACCAGTATTCACAAAGCTGGCTGCAATTGTCCGGGCTGCACGATGGTCCGCCGTTTGATATCGATTACTATCAGAACTCGGTCGCCGCTACTTATGGGTTCCGCGCATTTTGGCTTAGTCTTCGTAGCATGTATCCCGACTTCTCCGACAAAATGTGGGGCGTTTCTCCGTCCGACAGCGATATCGGATACATCATCTGGGGCAGTCCTGTTTCGCGCCACGATTTCGACGGCACCATCGTGCCCTATGCGGCTGCGGGCTCACTGATGTTTGCGCCGGAAATCTGTTTGCCGCCGCTGCGCTATATGCATGACAATTTCGCGGAGCGGATTTACGGACGATACGGCTTTGTTGATAGCTTCAATCCGCTGACGGGGTGGTCGAATCCGGATGTGGTGGGCATTGATGTGGGCATTATTCTGATGTCGGCGGAGAACCTGCGTAGTGGGAATATCTGGCGCTGGTTTAACCGCTCACCCGATATACAGCGCGGGATGCAGCGGGTTTTCCGGCCTTGGCCGACGGTGTAGGCTGAGGGCAACCTCACGGGGCTCGCAAGCGCCTCCTTTCAGGCTTGTTACAGCGGTTCGGAAAAGAGCGGGTTAGCAACCCGCCGCCGGTTAGCAACCGGCCCCACAGCACAGCGCAGCCTACACACGAGACGGCATTCAGGAGATTGCGTACACTGCCACTGCCGGTCCAATGCAATCAGAAGCAGTAGGCCTCAGAGTCTTTTTCAGCGGTACTCTCGCCAGCGTACGTTTTTTTGACGTACAATGTGGATCATCGAAATTATTGCTGGGCACTAAGGAGACCAAGATGTCCTTTACTCGGTTGCTCAAACTAGCAACGCGCAGTGCGCTGTGTGGCGCGATGCTGGGAACCGCCATGCTGTCTGCGCAAACGCCTAACCTGGCGGGTAATTGGCAGATGGATGTAAGTAAGAGCCAAGTTGCCGACGGCCGGTCGGTATCGATGGCGATAGCAACGGTTGCTAATAAGATCAAGCTGGGCGCTACTGTGCGGGATAAGGATGGCAAGGAAACAAGCGTCGAGTTCACGTGTGCGGCCGATGGCAAGGAATGTGAGCTTAACGAAGGCGGCCATAAATCAAAGATGAGTATGTGGTTCAGCGGGGACAGTCTGAATGTGGCCAAGACCGATGGGCCGCCGGGCGATGTTGTGAATGAGTGGAAGCTGCAGATGTCTGCGCAGGGGAAAGTGTTGACACTCACGGTGAGTCATGTTGACCCAACCGCGCCTGACGAGACTCTCGTGTTTAGTAAGAAGGCGTCGTAAGTAAGTCTGACTTAGGCCAGTGCCAGGTTGACGTTCTGGATGGCTTCGTCGATCTCGGCGTTGTTCTTGTAGCCGACGGTGACGCTATTGACGCCATTGCGGAAGGCGAAGCGCATGGCGGCCTGGCGGTCTTCTCGATTGGTGAAAGATCCTTCGCCGACAAGCTTCATACTGATCACACCCATGCCGTTGGCGCGCACCTGATGGACGTGCTCCACGACTTCGTTCACGTTGCCGAGCCCGTTGGTGTTGTAATCTTCGGCGTCCATCTTGACACCCTTGTGGTTCATGCGGATCATTGCAAGCTGCAGGAACTTGCTGTCGGGACAACGGCGAAGCGCCGGCAAACCGTGTACCGATGCGCCACGCCCCAGGATGACTTTCTTCGATTGGAACTCCAGAATCGCGTCTTCCCAGGGCTGCGATTCCGTTGGCCAATTGGTATCGTGCTGCCAATGCAGCAACATAATGTCGAAGTATTCCGTCTGCGCCAGGGTGCGGAGTTCGTCGAGCTTCTGCTGCGGAGGAACGTCGCCATGGGTCGTGATCTTCGACATTAAAGCATAGCTGTCGCGCGGAATTCCTTTGAGCGCGATGCCGAGCATCCGGTGCATGTCGCGATACGATTCAGCGGTTTCAAAAAAGCGAATGCCGTTGTCATAGGCGTGTCGCACCAGCCGGTTGAAATCTTCCTGGCCGAGGCCGCGTTGGACTTCCCCACTGAGGCTCCCGGTACCAAACGCCAGGCGCGTGACCTTTACGTTGGAATTTCCGAGCGTAACCCAGTCGGTGGCAGCGCCTCCGGCAGGCGTCGGTTGCACGAACCCCTTGAAAGCTGCGCGCGCGACGGCTGTTCCCGAAGCCGCCAACGTGCCGGCAGCCAATCCGGTCCTCAAAAAATTGCGTCTGGAGCAGTTACCCATTTGCTTCCTCCAACAAACGAATGCTACCACCTTTACGACGATCGACTACAACAAACGGCGCGGCTTGGGCTTCGCGAGAAGTTTTTCGAGGCGCGCCTTACGATGCAATAGCGCGGTGCTTGCGGCAAGCGACAACGCCTGGCTGGTGAATTCGAGCGCGAGTACCAGGTTGCGCTCCTCATGCTCGTAGAATTTGGCAAGTTCTTCGAGGGCGCAGCAACGGTACTCATTGTGGCATCCGCCCAGCTCGGTGAAGAGCTGCAACGCCGCATGCGTGCGTCCTAGCCTTTTCTCGAGCAGCGCGATGTCCCAGAGCACGCGGTAGAGAAGACGGTCCGGCAAACCGGCGTCCACTGCGCGCTTTAGTAACTCGAGCGCTCGCTCGCGTTCACCCGCCGCCAGCAGCCAGCGCGCAATGCCGGACAAGTCTTCGCCGCGCCGCACGCCCAAGCGCGACAACGCGCCCGGATCGGTGTCGCGGAATGCGGCAGGCACGATGGCCGTCAGGCAGGCAAGCGTCAGAATGTCAATGGCATTGTGGTGAAAGACCGGCTGCAGGCGTTGTGCTTCGCGCGAGCGAACGTATTCGAAGTAGACATACGGGATCATTTCGCCCGGCAGATCGCCTTCGCGGTGAAAGCCGAGTATCTGCCGCTCCAGTTCCATCAAGCGGCAGTTATCCAGCCGTAACTTCCAAAGGCGGCGCGCTCCATGCAGTAGATCGACATGCGCCAAGCGAGCGAACGGAGGCTTCTGGCGGCACATGCGAAAGCGCGTTTCGAGCAGTGGCTGATCATAGGTCTTGCCGTTGTAAGTAACTAGGACATCAAAGTCGGCTAAGTGCTCTTCGAGTGCGGCTAACTGGCTGGCTTCCTCGGCATACTCACGCATGAAGAACTGACGAAGACGAAAACCCTCTGCCGTAATTCGCCCAACTCCAATCAGAAACGCATAGGTGCCAGATCCGCCGGCCAGACCAGTTGTTTCGGTGTCGAGGAATGCCCAGCGCTCGCAGTTCGCCGCGGGTACTTCGCCGAATCCAAGCGCGTCCATTAAATCGGGCGGCAGCTCCGCGAGGCTGCCTATGTCGGCTGCGCCGTGCTGTTTGTGCGCTGCGAAGAGACGCTGCGTTTGAAAGTGCTCGCCGAACTGATTCTGCACGACATCGCCCTCGGCCCATTCTTCGATGCGGGAACATAGGGGCTCGTCGGGTGAGAACTCCGGCTCAACAGGGATCGGCGCAGGCGCGACCGCAAATTGCCGCTGTGCAAACCTGAGTTCTATAGCGGCGATTCGCTGTCTCAGACGGGCAAGTTGTTGGTCGGTGTCGAGCACGGCGTCTTCGCTATTTGTTTGCCATTATAACGACAATGCTTAGACTCCGCTCTCTGCTGGTTTTGTGCCTGCCGCTAGCCGCCGCTGCACAGCAGTTCGACATCAAGGCGCACTACACAAAACACGAATACAAAATTGAGATGCGTGACGGCGTTCACCTCTTTACTGCCGTCTATGTGCCGAACGACGCCTCGCCTGCGCAGAAGTATCCATTCTTAATGACGCGCACGCCATACAGCGTGGCGCCGTACGGAGTAGAAAAGTATCCGCGCCAGCTTGGGCCGGGGTCAAACTTTGCGCAAGACGGCTTCATCTTTGTCGATCAGGATGTGCGCGGGCGCAATATGTCGGAGGGCATGTTTGTCGAAGAGCGTCCGGAGCCCGATGCGTTGAGCGGAAAAGAAACGGATGAATCGACAGATACCTTCGACACGATCGAGTGGCTGCTGAAGAACGTGCCGAATAATAATGGGCGGGTTGGGTTGGTGGGAACTTCGTATCCGGGTTTTTATACGGACGCGGGCATCATCAACGCGCACCCGGCGCTGGTTGCCGCATCGCCACAGGCGCCCATGGGCGATCTCTTTTTAGGCGACGATGCTTACCACAACGGCGCACTTTTCCTGGTTGCCAATTTCAGCTTCTATACCAATTTCGGCAAGCAGAACAACCCGGAGATTCCGACGCGCGAGAAGCCTTTCGACTATGGAACAAAGGACGGCTATCAGTTCTACCTCAACATGGGCCCGCTGGTGAATTCAGACGAAAGGTATTTTCACTTCACGAATCCTTTCTGGACCGACGTCTACAAACACGACACATATGACGAATACTGGCGCACGCGCAACATTCTGCCGCACCTGAAAAACATCAAGCCGGCCATTCTGGTTGTGGGCGGATGGTTCGACGCGGAAGATTTGTCGGGCACGTTGAAAACCTTTCGTGCGATTGAGAAGCAATCGCCTGATACTTCGAACAAGCTGGTCATGGGGCCGTGGGTGCATGGCGGCTGGCTGCGCAGACCCGGCGACAAACTGGGCGACCTGACTTTCGGATCGAATAATTCGGGCTTCTTTCAAGATGAGATCGAACTGCCGTTCTTTCGCGAACATTTGAAAGACGCAAGTCCAGCGGCTCTGCCAAAGGCGTACGTGTTTGAAACCGGCAAGAACGTGTGGCGCAAGGAACAGCAGTGGCCGCCGGCGATACGCGACAGCGCGCAAACTCTATTTCCAAGCTGAAGGCAAACTCAGTTTTGCTGCGCCGCAGTCGAAAGCCTCCGACTTATGACGAATACGTCAGTGATCCCGCCAATCCTGTGCCGTTCTACAGCGAGCCCACGTTGATTATGCAGCGCGAATATATGGATGCGGATCAACGTTTTGCGCAGAGCCGCCCGGACGTCTTGACTTACGAAACCGAACCGCTGACCGAAGACATGACGGTTGCGGGTCCCATTGCGCCGACTCTCTTTGTGTCAACGACCGGGACGGATTCTGACTTTGTGGTGAAGCTGATTGATGTCTATCCGGAAACCTCGGGCGAGGCGTTGAGCGGCTATGAGCAACTGCTGCGCGGCGAGCCTTTTCGAGGCAAGTTCCGTTACAGCTTTGAACAGCCGGAGCCGTTCAAGCCTGGCGAGCTGGCAAAGATACAATTCGCCATGCCGGACATCTATCATTGTTTTCAGAAGGGCCACCGGATCATGATTCAGGTACAGAGTTCCTGGTTCCCATTGGTTGACCGGAACCCGCAAACCTTTACCGATATTCCGAACGCCAAGCCTGACGATTTCCGGAAGGCGACTGAGCGTTTGTATCACTCGGGTGATGAAGCATCGTTCGTCACGCTAGGAGTAGTGCGGTGACACTGACAGGTGACGCGCCCGAGCCGAAGGAGCCGAGTCCCTTACGAACCGTTCTACGCTATTCGTGGATCTCGGTTGTGCTTGCCGCGTTGTATGTGGCTTATGTTTTGTATTCGCGGCATGAGCGCGATGCCGCCGCACAGGCCGAAGTAGCAAAACAAAAGCAGCAGGAGACGCAGCGGGTAGACAATTTGATCTTCGGATCGGGGGAGATTGAGTTTACGACCTTTCACGCTGATGCCGCAGTGCTGCAGCGCGGGCAATCGACTGAGATGTGTTATGGAGTTGTGAACGCGGTGCGCTTGGAACTGGATCCGCCTGTCGAGCAGGCGAAACCGACTTACCGCCACTGCCTTGAGATCTCGCCCAAGGCGACAACTACTTACACCCTTAAAGCGACGGACGCGAAAGGGAACACGAAATCCGCGTCGATCACGGTGCAGGTTAAATAAGGATGCCAAATGAGGATGGCCCGGCAACGCGGCAACGCTGTCAGGCCATGTGAAACCAGGTGAGGCAGAGAGAGAACTGCGCGCCAACCCCGTTGGCCCCGAGTCACGAAGCTCTCTCCGGAGCGCTTCCGACTAACGCCGGTGGCCCCAGTTACCTCTCACCCAGTAGCGGCCACGGGGACCAGAAGTCCAGCGGCCGCCAACCCAAAATGCTCCGGCAAACGGAGGAGGTCCGACGTATTCCTCGTCGTACGGGCCAGGCGCAGAATAGGCATATGGATCTACATAAGGCGTAGCTGCATAGCCCGAGTAACCCGAGTAGTAACCGGGACCGCCTCCGACATACACGCCACCACCACCGCCGCGGTACCCATAGTCGCGGGCATGATTATAATCCCCACCATAACCGCGGCCGCCATAGTTGTTGTAGCCGCGATCGCCACCGCGATAGTTCTCGCGATCGCCACCGCGATAGTTCTGTTGATACCCGCCGCGTTGTTCACCGCCGCGGTGTCCGTTATCTCTCCAATCGGCGGCAAAAGCAGCCGAAGAAATCGCCAGCAAGCCGGCCAGTGCGAAAGCAAATTTGTTTTTCATTTGCAACTCCTGCCTATAGAACGCGGCAGAAGGTAGAAAGGGTGCCCGCTTCACTTATGTTTAATGGGCTATCCCGTGGCGTCAAGACCAAGCGCTTGAAAAGGACCAACGCAAGTGGTTGAAATGCACCTATAGCGGCGCGTTGCTAAGATCGAAGCACGGAAAGGTGGCCGAGCGGTTGAAGGCACCGGTCTTGAAAACCGGCGACGGGGAAACTCGTTCGTGGGTTCGAATCCCACCCTTTCCGCCAGCTCGGCAATCAGCAACTTGCATACGGAAGGTTCGACGGGGTGCCATTCCGAGCGTGCGTGTGGCTGTTTATCGGGACGGGTAATCGTATGACTCCGGAGACAACAGCAGTAGTTACTTGTATGACCGATTCCGAACGGCCTTACCTCCGTGAGACTCTTGAATCGGTTCGCAGTCAGACAGTACCCTGCAAGGTTATCCTGGTTGTCCTCGATTCGAACGAGTGGATCGACGGCCTTCTCAAAGAATTCCCAGAGGTAAAGCTCATCCGGCGAGGGCCGGGTTGGGCGGGCGCTGCGCGCAACGACGGAGTTCTGGCCGCCACAACTGAATTCGTAGCGTTCCTTGACGGTGATGACGTCTGGCGGCCCCGCAAGACGGAACAGCAGGCGGCTTTTCTTTGTCAGAGCAAGCAGGAATTCGTGGCCGTTGACCACATCCTGATTACCCAGCAGGGTGACCAATTCGCCTACGCGCTGGCGCGCTACCTGCCGATGCCAAGTTCATGGATGGTACGACGGGAAACCATGCTGAGAGAGCCATTCGATCCTACAGTTGGCTTCGGCCTGGAGGATGCCGAATGGTGGCTCAGGACCTGGTACTCGGTCAATAAATGTAGACTTCCGAGGGCTCTCATCGGGTACCGGGTTCGCGGACAATCGGCGTCATCCCTAACTCCGAGCAAGCGGCGAAAACTTTCGTTCGCTAAGTGGAGCGCGCTGCCTGCTGTCAGACCATTTCTGCTGATGTCCACTTACTTCATTCACATGTTGACTCGAAGATCGGGTTACTTGGTAGCCAAAGGATGGAAGATACCCCCTAAGCCTCTCTCAGCCAAAATCTAACGCGCCCCGAAAACGGCGACGGCACCTATCCGCCACAGGCATTCCGGGTGCTCGAACCCGGCTTTTTCCATGGTCCGAAGTTCCTCATGCACCGAGAAGTAGGTATCTTCCGCAGCCCAACTATCGAGGTTGGAGTAGCCCTGTTCCAGGGTGAAACCCTGGCCCGCCATAAAGGCTGCCCACTGATCGCGTAGAAAGGGCCAGAACGGTCCGGCGACGGCATCGGCATTCAGAAAGACGCCGGGAGATGGAACAGCTTCGCGGATGCGACGGTACACTTCGGCCTTCTCCTCCAGAGTTCGGATGTGATGGAGCGCGAACGCCGAGAGGACGGCATCGGCCGTTGGCAGGGGATCTGCGAATGACCCGAGATTCAGTTCCACACGATCGGCAAAACGGCTCAGGCGAGCCCGGGCGACGGCAAGCATTTCAGGATCGATATCGCGGACAATCAGCGACACCCGGGGAAACTGCTCGAGGATAGCTTCGGCTAAAGAACCTGTACCACCGCCTAAGTCAACTACCCGAGCGGTGGCAGGAATGTTAGCGGCAGCCAGTAACTCCAGCTGTATCTTTCGGCTCTCCTCGTAGTGCGGGATGTAAGTCCGGATGATACGGTCATACTCGGCCGTATCCAGCCGCAAGTGGGAGGAAACCGAATGTTCGCTTTCCACTAACAGTGATTCGTAAAAAGTGCTATCAAAATAATGATCGGAATCGGAATGCCTATCAGGTAAAGTAAGATCGAACGCATAATTTCCCCCTAATGAATGTCTTGCGCCGGGTGAGTCTTACACCGCAGTGAGATGGTCACGCTGTCGGCCTCCGATAGTTGCGGCGTAGCTGGCGCAAAACGCGCCAATCAATAGCGCCAGGAACGTCCAGAGCAGTAAGCGTGCAGTCGCTTTGCGGGCGGCGTCGGCTGCCTGCCGCGCTTGCGTCATCACATCGGACACGCGTTGCGTCGCGTCGCTCTGACTCAGGCCTGTTTTCGCACTGACCAGCTGGGCTAAATAGCCGCGGTCAGCTCCTGCGTCGCCCTGGTGCAGAGCGTTTGCCAAGATAGTGGCTGCTTCTCCACGCACTGCCTCATCAGCCACGTTGCCAGCCGGTCCATTCGCGGACGGTGTAGCGCTCGCGCCACTTGCCGGGCGAAACATGGTATCCACGAAATACGCGTCTTGTGGACCGCCCATCTCCGCAGTTGCCGCAGCCCCTCCCACCATGGCTCCCGCAGCAGACCCCAGAAAAGCTGCGGTGATCACGACCGCCGCTGCCCACACCAGGAAGCCGTGCGCGGTATCACGGAAATAAACTTCGTGGCTGTGAACGGCAGTCCATTTCGTGCGCAATCGGCCGGCCAGATAGCCACCCATTCCTGAAGCGACTATTTGAATCACGACCAGCCAAATGATCGCCGCCGTACCTACCGCCGATGCCGAAGCTCCGGCGTTCGACCAAGGCGATACGGAGAGCAATCCGAATCCCGCTCCCAACGCGAGCAGGGTAAGCGACAACGCGGCCGTGACAAACGCGCCCGCCAGGACCGCGGCCCACGACACTGCCGACGAACTGGCTTCCCTGTCCTTGTACGCCTCGCCATAACCGGCATGAGTGCCGGACGATGTTGTTTGTTCCACGGAGAAAGGTTTACCTCCCGAGTAAATCTGACGTACCAGCTTGCGTGTCGGGCTGTAACTTCACCGCCCGGCTGTTACTTACGCTTAATTGATTCAATCGAGCCGACTTGATTTCCTGTTTTCCTTTGACGGCGCGCACGTGCTATACCATCGACACCGCGCCGGCGGACGTGCCTGCCGTAGTAATGACAGGTTCGCGCGCTGCCTCGGCCAAATAGTGATAGAGTGCAACGGATGAAATTTTTTTTTGTTGCCCTATGGTCTCGCCAGACTGAGGCCGTCATCGGTGAGGCTGTGCGGCTCAACCAACTCAAGGAAGCTATTGAAGCAGCGTCGGCCAAATTCAGCTCCGTCAACAGTGCGGATAAGTTCGACGGTGCAATTAAGTGGATCTTTATCGGCCCTGAGTATCTGTTCACCACGGACCGGCAAGAAGGCGACGATACAACCCGCGCTCTCGAACCGGGGAAGGTGAGTGAGATCACTAAAGAGCTAGTGAAGCTCTCCACCGCCCACAAAGGCATGCTGTTGATCCCGGGCTCGGTTATCTATCAGCACGGCGTCGCCGCGCAAATCGGCGGCAGCAACGAGGTTGTTGAATCGGTCACCAAATATGAAAAGAGTTTGGACCCTACCGCCGTGAAGGGCATGCCACAGAGTTTGCGGAAACAGCTTCTGAAGCCGTTCGACGAAAGTTCTTCACCAGAAGCGAAGCTGAAAAAGTTAACAGAGACACCGCAAGACATCACCCATGTTGTCAAGAATCGCGTATATGTGCTGCTGAACGGCAACGTGGTCGCTCGCTATGGCAAAAAGGCTGATAAACACGAAGTCATGGGGCCCAAGTCAGCGCTTTTTATTCCTGGCCAGGACAGCGGGACCGCAACCATCGAAGGTGTCAAGTTCGGAATAGAAATCTGTTATGACCATCAAATGGGCGTGCTGAGGGCAATCTCGAACGATACGAAGGTGGACATTCACATCGTAGTGTCTGCGTTTGTAGAAAATAAAGTTTCCAACATGCAACTTCGGCCAAAGGGCTACTTCCTGCATGCGTCGTCGGACCCCGCTTATACGGCAGTCTTCTACAAACCAGGGAAGACCGGGTTGGCAGAGCAGGTTACGAAAGACAACATCGACAGCAGACTTGCAGACCTGAAGGCTGAGGGGGCGCAAGTGATGGATGCCACTCCCTGCGCCGGTGGCACGTTAGGGTGTTACGCACTGCCCTATTTCGCTCCTTAAACAAACGTGAACCGGCCCAGCGTCCCAGTAGCGCGTTTCGGTCAGTACACTTTTCGAAAAGTCAGGTTAATGCGAGTAGCAGCTGTGAGCGGGTGCTCAGCTGGTTTGAGTGGCGCCACTCCGTGGTAAGCGAACCGCGCAGGTCCGCCCCAGACTACAACATCGCCGTTCTCCAGGCGCAGCCGGCGCACGGAATCAGAGCGGCGTTTGCCACCCCATAGGAACACAGCGGGAATTCCTAACGACACCGACACGATGGGCGCCCAGGCATCCTGTTCGTCACGATCCTGGTGAAGGCTCAGCTTGGCGCCGACGGCGTAGCGGTTGATGAGGCAGGCGTCGGGATCATAGTTGGCGAAACCCGCGGCGGCAGCAGCTGTAACTGCCAGTTCAAGGAAAGGGCCGGGCATTGGTGGCCAGGGGGCTGAGGTATCCGGATCTACCGGGTCATAGCGATAGCCGCTGCGATTCGAGACCCAACCGATGCGGCCGCAGTTGGTCATCGCGACCGACATTGTGTAACCGCCTGGCGTGATGAAGTTACGAAACGGAGCGGCCCGTGCAATCCGCTCGACTTCTTCCACCAGTACAGGCGCTTTCGCGCTGGCGAAGCCGTGCAATAACACGGCGCCTTCTTCGAGTGGTTCGGAGGTGAGTATGGGCGGATGGTTGTCGAACAGTGAGCTCACGGCGAACTAAACTGCTGCGGCCGCCGGCTCCAGCATCGCCTGCGGATGTTCGTGCGCCAGCGTTATGGCCTTATACATCTCGATAACATCGTGCGCTTTGCCGTCCATCAGCAGGTGACCCTGATCGATCAGGAGCGCGCGCTCACAATACTTCTCAATATCACCGACATTGTGCGTGACAAACAGGATAGTCTTTTTGGCGGCACGGAAGCGCTGTAAGCGCTCGAAGCATTTTTCCTGAAAACCCATGTCTCCGACAGACAGGATCTCGTCTACCAGCAGAATATCCGGGTCTACTTCTATCGCGACAGCAAAGGCCAGCCGCGTGAACATGCCGGAAGAGTATTGCTTAACGGGAGCATCGATGAAGTCGCCGATCTCTGCGAAGTCGAGGATACTCTGCTCGCGCTCCTTCATCTCACGCTTGGAGTAGCCGAGCAGCAGCCCGTTGACGAGCACATTTTCGCGTCCGGTCAGTTCAGCGTGGAAGCCGGCGCCCAGCTCGATCATGGGCGCGATAGTCCCGTGGACCTCCACGCGTCCTGATGTGGGTTGATAAACGCCGGCCACCATCTTCAACAGCGTGCTCTTGCCGGAACCGTTGCGCCCCACTATACCGAGCATTTCACCGTGGCCGACCTCAAATGAGACATCTTTCACGGCATCGAAATCCTGAACCTGTGTTTCGTATCGGAAGAATTTGGAAAAGAGCGCGCGCACGCTGTCCGCTCGTTCCTGGAAAACCCGGAATCGTTGCGTTACGTGCTCAACCTTAATGACGCTGCGGTTCACTTGCATTGGGTTAAACGTAGTAGACAAATTGATCCTGGTTCCTACGGAAGACCCAATATCCGATTAGCAGCGCCAATATGCCGCATACGAAGGATGCGAGGATCGACTGCGCAGTCGGCAGCTTACCCTCATACACGCCCATGCGGAAGCCGTTGAGTGAGAAGATCAGCGGGTTCAGCTTGAATAGCCATTGATACTTTCCGAACATGGCGATGGGATAAATGATGGGTGTGATGTAAAACCAGATCTGTAGAACGATAGTCAAGATGTGCGCGACGTCCCGGTAGTACACGTTAAGGGCGGCGACTAGAAAGCTGGCGCCCAAGGTCAGCATGGTTAGCGCAACCAGCGGGACCGGCAAAAATAGCCAGGTTGCGTATACCGGATTTCCAAGCACAAGCACGATCAACATGAGCGGAATCATCGACAGCAAAAAATTGATCATGTTGGAAGTAAGTGCTGCGACCGGGAACACGACTTTGGGCACTCGGATCTTCTTGATCAAATCCGAATTGTTGACAATCGAATCGGCCGCATACAAAACCGATTGTGAGAAGAATGTCCACGGCAGCAATACACTAATCAAAAACACCGCGTAATGCGGTATGGGGATGCGCATCACGGTGGAGAAAACAAGTGACAGCACAATCATCTGCAGGAGGGGATTCAGCAGGGCCCACAAAAATCCTAAAAACGATCGCTTGTACCGGATCTTCAACTCTTTCATGGCGAGCGCCCAAATGAGTTCTCGATAGCGGTAGGTATCTCGGAAAAGATCAATCATTACTTCGTGGTTTATAGCGGCTCGGTCCTGCGGTCAACCAGGCGGACGGACAACTCAACCTATTGTAGCCAAAGGTCTATCATGTAGGTTCGAGGAAGTTTGGGCACGCTCGCTTGGCCTTCTGCCCAATCCCAACTAAATGAAAGTTTCTGTAATAATCCCGGCGGCCGGACTCGGCACGCGCATGGGGCGAACCTCGCCGGAAAAGGCGGGCATCAGCAGGAAGCAGTTCATGCTGCTGAACGATTCGCCGATTCTCATCCACACGATTCGCAAATTTGCCAGCTCGGATCTGATCAACGAAATTATCGTGGCACTACGGCAGGAGGATGAGGAGTGGGCGACGGAACTGTTTCGAAGCGAGCTGCCGGCGAGCATTGTTCGCACCGTAATTGGGGGTGAAACACGCCAACAGTCGGTGGAGAATGCACTGGCGCATGTGGCGGCGGACACTGAATTCGTGGCCGTCCACGATGCGGTGCGCCCATTCATTGAACGCGAGATCATCGAGCGAGTGATCCGCGAGGCTGCCGAAACGGGCGCCGCGATTGTCGGCATTGTGCCGGTCGACACAGTTAAACAGGTGCATCGCAACAAAGTGCGCTCGACGCTCCCGCGCGAGCGTTTGATCCTGACCCAGACGCCGCAGGTTTTCCGGCTGGATCTGTTGCGCCTCGCCTTTGAGAAGGCGCGCGAGGACTTGTTCCTGGGCACGGACGAATCGTCGCTGGTGGAACGTTTGGACCAGGTGGAAGTTTCGGTGGTGTTGGGTACGGACCGCAACATTAAGATCACCAAGCCGAGCGACATGGAACTGGCGCGGCTGTATCTGTCGCTTGAGAACGCGCCGGTCGGGGTCAGCTAGCAGCATGCCCGGTCACATCCCGCCCGTCCGCATTGGACAGGGCTGGGACACGCACCGACTCGAACCCGGCCGGCGACTGATCCTCGGAGGCATCGAGATTCCCAGCGAGTTTGGGCTGAGCGGGCACTCGGATGCGGATGTGCTGTTTCACGCGGTCACGGACGCCATCCTGGGCGGCCTGGCTCTGGGCGATATCGGCATGCATTTTCCCGATACGGCGCCCGAATGGAAGGGTGCCGAAAGCATTCGCTTTCTGCAGCACGCGCTGGAATTGGCGGCGGGCCACGGCTATGCTTTAGCCAACGTGGACACGACTATCCTTCTTGAACGCCCCAAATTGAAGGATTTCCGGGCGGTGATCCGGGAAAGCCTCTCCCGTGCCCTGGCGCTCCCGCTCGATTGCGTCAGCGTGAAGTTCAAGACGGGCGAGAAAGTCGGCCCGGTCGGCGAGGGCTTGTCGTGCGAGGCACAAGCCGCAGTGCTCTTAACACTTACCACCGACTCGCGGTAATTCATCCGAAAGCCTAGAGAAACTCAAGCAAACATCCGAAAAGATCTTTAGAAACACATCTTCCGGTAAAGGATCTATT
Source organism: Terriglobia bacterium (assembly GCA_963758445.1). GTDB lineage: Bacteria > Acidobacteriota > Terriglobia > Bryobacterales > Bryobacteraceae > Bog-105. The sequence goes on along the minus strand of CAVWVR010000009.1, from coordinate 113,064 downwards.
TCGTGTGTTAAAGTGTCCCGTCTGTGACAGCGAGGACGTAAGGGTTTCGTTTAGCCTGCCGCCCTGGGAGTGCTTCTATCGCTGGCAAGGTTTGCAGCGATATCGGTGCCGCGAGTGCCGAGCGGCTTTCCATGTACCCCTGGCACCCGGGGAAGAGTTTGCGCCAAACCCCAAGCGCCGCCGGCGTTCCAGAGAGCGCCAGTTTGATCAGGCCGTTCCTGCGCCTGATTGGCGGCATCTATCCGGCTGGAGGCAAAAGGCCGTCGAAGCTGCGTTTTTCCTGGTACTGGTAGTCGTCTTCTACACGGCCTTGAAGGTAGTCATTTCCTGACCTTGCGCTGTTATTTTGCGGTAGCGGCAGTCGAATACTCTTCGTAAGATCCCATGAAATCTTCGATCCGTCCGTGATCGAAGTACCAGACACGTGTAGCCACTTCGTCCACCAGGTCCTCATCATGAGTCACCAGCAGAACTGTTCCTTCGAACTTCTGCAACGCGATATTGAGGGCGTTAATGGATTCCAGATCCAGGTGATTGGTGGGCTCGTCAAACACCAGAACGTTCGGCTTCTGCAGCATCAGCTTGCAAAAGATCAGGCGCGCCGCTTCGCCGCCTGACAACGCGTCGGTTGGCTTGATGCCTTCTTCGCCGCGGAATAGCATCTGCCCCAACAGGCCGCGAATCTCTTCTTTTGAAGCTTGCGGATCCCACTCGTGCAGCCATTCCTCAACCGTGGTTCCATTGCGAATACTGGCGCGATGATCCTGAGCGAAGTGGCCCACCTGCACCTCATGACCCCAATTGACGATGCCCGAATCGAGTCCGACATCCGGATCGTCAACGCCGGGGGCATTCGCCAGCAGGGCCTTCAGCAGAGTTGTCTTACCGGCGCCGTTGCGGCCCATCAGAGCCACTTTTTCGCCGCGCTGCAGCGCCGCTGAGAAATCACGAATGACCGGGTGATCCGGATATCCTTTCGTGACGTTCTTCGCCTCCAGCGCGTGCCGTCCCGATGGCCGCTTCATTTCGAAGCGGATGAAAGGGCGCTGTATGTTCGAGCGCGCCAGTTCGGTAGTCTGCAGGCGCTCGACTTCTTTCTTCCTGGAGGTCACCTGGCTGGCGCGGGTACCAGCCGAAAAGCGCGCGATGAACTCGTTCAGCTGAGAAATTTTCTTTTCGCGCTGCGCGTTTTCAGACTCGATGCGAGAGCGAACTTGCGTCTTCTGCAGCACCATGTCGTCGTACCCGCCGGGGTAAGTGATGATTGTCTGGTAATCGATATCGGCGGTGTGTGTAGACACGCTGTTCAGAAAGTGGCGATCGTGCGAAATCACGATCAGGGTGCCGTTGTAATGCGTGAGGAAATTCTGCAGCCAGTGAATGGATTCCAAGTCAAGGTAGTTCGTCGGCTCATCCAGCAGCAGCGCCTCGGGATGTCCAAACAACGCCTGGGCTAAGAGAACGCGGACCTTCTGGCCACCTTGCAGTTCGCCCATCAAGCGATGATGAAGCGGCTCGGAGATGTCGAGGCCATCCAGTAAGACAGCGGCATCGCTCTCGGCGGTATAACCATCCTCTTCGGAAACAACTCCTTCCAACTCACCCAGGCGCATGCCGTCTGCATCGGTCAAATCGGCTTTGGCATAGAGCGTCTCGCGTTCTTCCAGGGCTTTCCACAGCGGCAGGTTGCCCATGATCACGGTGTCGATAACCCGGTACTGGTCAAACGCGGATTGATCCTGCCGCAGAATGCCGACTTTCCGGGGCCGGACGACGGTGCCCTTTTGCGGGTCAAGCTCGCCCGAAAGAAGCTTCATAAAGGTGGATTTGCCGGCGCCGTTCGGACCGGTCAAACCGTAGCGGCGCGCAGCTGAAAACGTTGTCGAAACGTCGTCAAACAAGATCTTGCCGCCATAGCGCATACTTACATTGCTGACTGAAATCATGGGGAATAGAACGGGAGGGAAATAACCATTTTAGCTCAAGGGCGAAGGAAAGTAGTGTTACGAAGTGAGCAAGACTCCAATCGCTGCGCTCAAGGCTCAGATTGCGGCGAATCGGATTGAGCGGCGCTGGCGGAGCGCACCTCGGTTCGCTCCTGTTTGGCGGTGGGCGAACCGAAACGATCGGCGTACAGGCGCGTAAATTCAGCTCCGAAAAAAAACATTTGCGCGGAGTAGTACACCCAGACGACCAGGGCCACAAGTGAACCGGCCGCCCCATAAGTGGAGCCGATTGCAGCAGTCGAGAAGTAGAGCGCCAGGAGCGCTTTGCCGACGCTGAACAACAGCGCGGTCGCGAGCGCTCCAACAGCTACTTCCTGCCAGCGAATCGGCACATTCGGGACAAATTTGAAAATGAGGCCGAAGAGAATCGTGAAGGCCAGAAGCGTAAACACCAGATTCCCGATCTCTCCCGCTACCGAAATGTGTAGCGGAACAATGTCACTGAAAAACTTTTCGAGAATGGCCAACGCGGCGCTGAGCAAGAGGGTACTGAGAAGAAGTACGCATAGAGCGAACACCATGGCAAACGAAATCAATCGCTGCCGCACGATGGACTGCCAGCCAGTAGATGTGGGCGGCGGTGCGTCCCAGATTGTGTTCAGCGAATCTCGTAATTCTACGAAAACACCCGACGCGCCAAACAGCAGCGTGACGAATGCAATCACGGTAGCGAGCACGCCATTGCGCTGATGCGCGTTGTTGAGCAGCATCTGGATAGTGGCGGCACTGGCGGGTCCGGCCACCTCACCCACACGCGCCAGAATTTGTTGTTCGGCCGTGTTTTGGCTTAAAACGAAGCCGCAAATCCCGACTACCAGAATGGAAAGTGGCGCCATCGACAGTAATGTGTAATAGGCCAGCGCTGCTCCCAGGCGTGGCGCGTTGTGATCGTTCCAGCGCGTGGCTGTCTTTTTCAACAGCGCGGGAAGCATTCGCCAAAATGACATCTGTTTCATCCGTATAGATAGCGCATTGTTCTGCGCTGAGACACATGTAACAAGGCACTCAGGACTGGCGTCCACCAGATACATTGTCGAAGACCAAAATCGCATGCCGTACTACGGGGTTCTGCTATTTATCGGACGGTAGTTAAGCAAAGATGAAACGATGCCTATCTTGCTGGCCTCTGTCGCTTAGTTTTTTCTGCTTCCTGTTAGCATTTTGCCTGCCGCTTGCCGCTCAGGATTTTCAGGGGCGCACGGTCGTCTCCATCAGCTACGAGCCGGCTGTGCAGCCGCCAGACCCGCGCGACCTAGCCAGCATGCAGTTGTTACAGGTAGGACGGCCGCTCGATATGGCTGCGGCCGCCGGCACCATTGACCGTCTTTATGGCAGCGGTTTGTATGAAGACATTCAGGTGGATGCTGAACCAAGCGGAACGGGCGTGGCTATTCGTTTCATCACGAAGGCGCGCAACTTCGTGGGACATGTAGGCGCCCAAGGGAACATCCAATCTCCGCCCAACCGCGCCGTCATTATCAGTGATTCTCAACTGAACCTGGGAATGCCGTTCGACAAAGACGACCTGGCAACGGCTCAGAAGAACATCGAACAGGAGCTGCGCAACAACGGACTATACGAATCGCAGGTGGGAACTGCGACGATAGTAGACCCGGTAACGCATCAGGTCACAGTTCGTTTTCTGGTGACAGCGGGTAAGCGCGCCCGCTACGAAACGCCGGTAATCAAAGGCGATAGGAAACTCTCCGACAATGTCATCATTCGAGCAACCGGTTGGCGTGTTCCCCTCATTCATCGCTGGCGTCAAGTAACTTCCGGGTTAACCGACAGCGGCACGGAAGGCATCCGGAAAAGATACTCGAAAAAGAACCGCCTGACCGCGACGGTCGACATGACTTCGCTTGACTACAATCCGGACACGAATCGCGCCAAAGCCACCTTAGACATCAACGCAGGTCCTATCATTCGCATACACGCGCTGGAAGCGAAGATATCCAAAGGCAAGCTTCGCGACTTCGTGCCGGTTTATGAGGAAGGCTCTGTAGACAATGATCTGTTGACCGAAGGCGCCAAGAACTTACACGATTATTTTCAATCGCGAGGCTATCCGGATGTTGACGTTACTTACAAAACCGAGCCGGTGGTCAACGACCAGGAAAACATTAATTACTACATCGCTACCGGGCCACGCCGAAAGCTGGCGGCAGTAAACATTGTCGGCAGCAATTACTTCCTGGACGAGAGCCTGCGCGAGCGCATATTTCTTCGCCCCGCGTCCCTGCTGCTTCGCTACGGCCGCTACAGCGAGACATTCCGGCATAAGGATGAGGATGCTATCGCCGATCTCTATGAAGCGAACGGATTCAAAGATGTCAAAGTAACTTCGGACGTCGAGATGAATTACAAAGGTAAAGCGAGCGACATAGGCGTCACCTTTCACATCTACGAAGGCAAGCAGTGGACCGTCTCCGGCTTACATATCGAAGGAGCGGTGCGAGTGGATCTGACTTCGCTGCGTCAGGATTTTTCTTCTGCCGTCGGTCAGCCCTTTGCAACTCTCAATGTCTCTAGCGATCGCAATCTGATTCTCAAGCGCTATTACTCGCAAGGATTCGCCGCCGCGACCTTCAGCTACGTGCAGGCGAACGGAGCGGAACCGAACACGATCGACCTGACGTATCGCGTCACCGAGGGGCCGCGCGAGTTTGTACGGAAGACCGTCATCTCCGGGCTGTATCGAACCAAACCCGATCTGGTTCAGAAACGCATTACCTTGCAGGATGGCGACCCGATCGACATGGCGAAGGTGAATAGCCTGGCGCAGGAGTTATCCAATCTTGGGATTTTCGCGAGCGTCAACACGGCTATTCAGGATCCAAACGGCGCCAACAGATACAAGTACGTTCTGTATGACATCAACGAAGCGGCGCGCTACACCTTCAATTTCGGATTCGGTCTTGAGATAGGGGAATTTGGCGGTACCACTCAAAACCTGGCGGCCGCCGGGGGATCCAAGGGAGTCTCGCCGCTGGTTTCCGCCGAAGTGGACCGCTTGAACATGTTCGGAATCGGGCAGACGCTTTCTTTTCAGGCGCGCTACTCGACGCTCGAACAACGTGAATCCATCAACTACATCATTCCGCGTTTCCTGGCGTCGTCGAACCGAACTTTGACTTTCTCCATCTTGTACGACACCACGCAGGATGTGCAGACGTTTGCTGTGAAGCGGGAAGAGGCGGCGGTCCAGACGTCGCAGAGATTCAACCGCGCCTCCACCTTGCTGGCACGCTTCGTCTATAGACGAGATAGCCCGAATACAACTCTGCCGGCCCTCAACACGCCGGCATTTACGGGAAGCGTGCGGATCGGTGAATTCTCGGCCAGTTACATTCAGGATCACCGCGACAACCCGGGTGACGCGCATCACGGCTTCTGGAACACGCTTGATACGGGGATCGCAGGCAACTTCTTCGGATCGCAACGCAACTTCTATCGTTTCCTGGCGCGCAACGCCACGTACACCTCATTCGGGAAATTTGTGCTCGCGCGCCAGACACAGATTGGCGGCATTATTCCCTTCAGCATCCCCGCCGGTCTGAACAAATACGACGTTATTCCTTTACCCGAGCGTATGTTCGGCGGCGGCGGCGTGTCGATGCGCGGATTTGGCGACAACCAGGCTGGGCCGCGCGACATCGGCACGATGAGCGAGACGCCTGGCAGGCCAACCAGTACGCCCACCGGCTTTCCCATCGGCGGCGACGCTCTCTTCTTCAATACGGTTGAGTTGCGCTTCCCGCTGCTTTTTCCGAATCTCAGCGGCGTCGTCTTCCACGACATGGGCAACATCTATTCCACCTTCAGCAATATTTCACTGGCCTACCGTCAGCCAAGCACGGGAATACCCTACCAGAACTTCGATTACGCTGTGCAGTCGCCCGGCTTTGGTGTCCGCTATAAGACACCGCTGGGGCCAATCAGAGTCGACTTCGCCTATGCGCTGAATCCCACCAATTATCAGGGGTTCAGCATCAATGAGAACATTCAGACCATCGTCAATTGCACTGCGGCCCAAATAGGAAATCCGGCTTATCCGAGCTGCGACGCCAGCCCGCAGAGGCTCAGCCACTTTCAATTCTTCTTCTCTATCGGGCAGGCGTTTTGATGCAGGCAAGAGCCGCTATCCTTTTATTGCTTACGCAGTGCCTAATGTTTGCAGTTATCATCGACCGCGTTGCAGTTGTAGTTGGCGACTCAATCATCAAGGACAGCGACATAGAGCGCGATATCCGGGTAACCAGCTTGCTCGACGGCCAGTCGCCGGATGTAAGCCTAGCCAAGCGCAAAGAGGCCGTCGGCCATCTGGTGGATCAAATTTTTATTCGGCGCGAAACAGAGATCGGCAACTACCCCGTTGCCACGTTTCAGGAAGCGGACCAGCAACTGGCGAAACTGGTGAAACAGCGCTTCAAGACACAAGCGGCTCTGAATCAGGCACTCCAGCGCTACGGCCTGACAGAGCTAGAGCTCAGAACTCAATTCAAGTGGCAATTGACTGTGCTGAAGTTCATCGACGCGAGATTCAAGCCGGCGGTGCTTATCAGCGATGACGAGATAGAGAAGTATTACAACCAGCACGCCGCGGCACTGAAGCGTCAGAATCCGGGTAAGTCGCTCGACGACCTGCGCGACCGTATCAGAGACGTACTCACCGCTGAAGGAGTCAACAAACAATTCTTCGCATGGTTGGATGACCAGCGCAGCCAGACGAAGATCCGTTATTTGGAGGAGAGCCTGCGATGACCAGACGCAAGAAAATACTGATCGGCATTGCAGCAGGAATTCCTGCTCTGTTTTTAATCCTGCTCCTGATCTCGGCGCTGATCATGCAGACCAGTTGGTTCCAGAACATGATGAAGAACAAAATTGTTGCTGCCGTCGAGGATTCGACGGGCGGCGTGGTCAATATCGGATCCTTCGACTTCGACCCCTGGACCTTGACTGCGCGCATCCGCAACTTCGTTCTTCACGGCACCGAGCCGAAGAACGTTGACCCGCTGGCCAGCGCTTCCATGCTGGAAGTGAGGCTGAAGCTTTTCGCGGGTCTCTATGGACTGGTGGATCTTCGCTATCTGGGAATCGAAAAGCCGCGCATAAACTTAATCGTCTTTCCCGATGGAAAGACCAACATTCCGCAACCGAAGGTTAAGACGCAGCCCAACCAGACGTCCGGCCTTCAGACCGTTGTCGATCTACAGATTGGGCAGTTCGAAGTTAAGGATGGGCTGATCGAGTGCGCGCAAACCGCGAATTCTTTCAACGCAAAAGGCGAGAACTTGCGCGCGCTGCTGGATTACAACATCGCCAGTACGAACTACCAGGGGAACTTGCGGATTGATCCGTTGATCCTGGCTTATGCGGCGAATGCGCCTCTCAACGTACACGTCAATTTGCCGGTTGTAATTGAGAAAGACGCTGTCCGCGTGAATAGCGCGACGCTGAACACAGCGCAGTCGCAGATTCTGGTCACTGCGTCCATGCAGAACATGAACGCGCCTCAGATTGCGGCCAAGCTGAATGCCACCATTTCCCTGCCTGAGATGCAGAAGAGCCTGGCGCTTCCCATCTACCCGAATGCGAAAGGCGCTCCGAATAGCTTGAGCGCGGAACTGGCGGCGAACTACGATGAGAAAACCAACGTTGTTCAAGTGCAGACGGCGCATGTCGCGCTGGGCGCAACCACGCTGCAGGCTTCAGGCACGTTGGACCCATCGAAGAACGGCGCGGTACAGTTTAACGCCAATCTGGCGCTGAATCAATTGAGCCGGCTCTTGAACCTAACCTCAGTTCAGGCCGCGGGTGAGTTGCAAGCCAACGGCAAAGCAGTGCTGGACGCAAAACAAAACTACGCGGTCGACGGGACGCTCAATTCGCGCGGCCTCAGTGTCCGCGAGGGTACCACGCGGCTCTCTAATGTGACCCTCTACTCTCCGTTTCATGCCGATCCTTATCTAATCAGTTTGGATGGACTGCGTCTGAACGCGCTCGGTGGAACTCTGGCCGCCAAAATCTTTCTTGAAAAGATGCAGCAGCTTAGCGTTGAAGGTAGCGTTCGCAACTTTTCTCTGCCGGTACTCGCGAACGCATTCACCGGAAAACGTCTTGGCTATGACGGCACTATCAATGGCTTCATCAAAGCGCAAGGCGATTTGAAAGCAAAGGGAACCACTGGCTACCGTGCGGATGCGCGGCTTGCCATCGCGCCCGGGCATCGCGGTGTTCCGGTCAGTGGCCGTCTGGATGTCGATTATGCCGGCGCGACGGGCGCAATGAATTTGCATCAGTCTTACATCGCGCTGCCGAATTCGCGAGTCGATCTCGATGGTTCGCTGAACCGACAGGTGAACGTGAATCTGGTCTCTCACAACCTCAACGACTTCCTGCCGGCCGCCAACTTCGGGTCGAAAACGCCGGAGACGTCTTTGCCCATCGCGCTACAAGCCGGAGGGACTGCGACAGTTCAGGCCCAGATTACGGGCAACCTTTCAGCGCCTCACATCGCCAGTCACGTGGCTGTGAATCGATTCACGATGGAGCAGCGGTCCTTCAACGAATTCGCTGCCGATCTGAATGCGTCTCCGGCCGGCGCGGCTGTCCAGAATGGAGTTCTCAACGGCACCGGCTTGCAAACACAATTCAATGGGTCCATAGGCCTGCACGATTGGACGCCGTTGCCGCGCTCTCCTCTGACCGCAAACGTAACTATGCGCAGCGGCAATGTTGCCGACCTGCTGAGTCTCGCCGGTCAATCGTCGGTTCAGGCGACGGGTACGCTTGCCGCCGACGTCCACATCAACGGAACGTATGGCGATCCTCTCGGCAGCGCTAATTTGCAGGTGTTGAATGGAAATGTCGAAGGCCAGCCGTTCGACAGTCTCAGTGCGAGCGTGAGCCTTGCCGATGAGCTCATCACCCTCACGAACTTGAACTTGACTGCTGCGGGTGGACGCATCGATGCGAGCGGCACTTTCCGGCATCCGCGCGACAGCTTCATGGTGGGGCACGCGCAATTTCATGTCGCCACGAACAACGTGCAGCTTGCTAATATCCGGCCGCTCCAAAGCGCCTCTCCCGGCGTGGGAGGCGCTATACAATTGACTGCTGACGCAGCCGCAGACATCCGAGTCGTCAATAAGCAAACGGATGTGACGGTTGGAGACATCAACGCCGATCTGTCTGCGCGTGGTCTAAGGGTACAGAACCAGGCCGCCGGCGATTTGACTGCGACAGCCCATACGGTGAATGGCAACGTGCAGTACAACGTTAATTCGAATTTCGCCGGCTCCGTTATCAAGGTGGACGGAACCACTGCGCTCAGGAACGGCAATTACACCACTGCCGACGCGTCCATTCAGAATCTCTCGGTTGGAAAAACTTTGCAGATCGTAGGGCAAGGAGCGCTGCCGGTAAGCGGGAATCTATCTGCAAACGCGCGCGTTGCCGGAACGCTGGATGCGCCCAATGCGAATCTAAGCTTTTCCCTCACCAGCGCCAAGGTGTATCAGGAACCCATCAATCGTCTGCAAGGAAGCGTGGTGTATTCAGACACGTCGGTCAAAATACCGACAATCGACCTGGATGTGCCTGCGGGGAGCGTGAGTCTCTCAGGATCGTTCACGCATCCGGCTAAAGATTTCAACGCCGGAGCGCTGCAGTTCACACTCAAGAGTACGGATATTCAACTGGCGAAGCTAGAACACGTTCAGCAGGTGAAGCCCGGCTTCGCGGGAACCTTGCATCTGGCGGCGGATCTATCGGCGCGCTTGCAGCCTCGGAAATCTGCCGCAACGAACGGCAGTCCCGATGTGCGAATCTCCACGCTCAACGCCGACATTGCTGCGAACGGTCTGCGTTTGAATAACCGCTCCCTGGGACAGCTTGCGCTGAATGCGAGCACAAAGGAGTCCAATCTCAACTTCCGCTTCGACTCGGACATTGCCAAGACTCAGATACACGCTTCTGGTCAAACCCAACTGAACGGCGACTACAACACCAACGCGAACCTCACCTTTGCCGGCATCCGCTACAGCAACATCGCGCCTTTTGTCACCACCGATCCCATGGTGAAGCCGACCTTCGATGCCTCAGTGGAAGGGCAGGCGAGTCTGAACGGACCGTTGATGAACACGGATCAATTGAACGCGCGCCTGCAGTTGAGCACGCTCGATTTCACCACTATCCCGCAAGCTAGCCCGACGGGCGCGCCTGCTCGTGCTGCCGTAAATATTCGCAATGCCGGGCCCGTCGTGGTGGCGCTTAACCACTCGGTTTTGCAAGTGCAGCAGTTTCGTCTGGAAGGACGCGGGACAAACGTATCGGCCTCCGGATCTATCAACCTCAAGAACAGCAGTTCTCCTTTGGGCGTCTCTGTGAACGCGGGCGTGGATCTTGGCGTTCTGCAAGATGTAGACCGCGAATTCTACTCCTCGGGGACCGTGTCGCTGAACGCGCTTATACGGGGTAACTTCTCGCAGCCGCTAGTGAACGGAAAAGTTGAGCTCAAGAACGCGAACGTAGAGTACACGGCATCGCCCAACGGTATCTCCAACGCAAATGCGGTTATTGTGCTCAGCGGCACCAGCGCCAACATTCAGACCTTCACTGCAGAAAGCGGAGGCGGCAAAGTCACGCTGTCAGGTTTCGCCGCTTACACCGGCACAAGCGTCAATTTCAATCTGAAAGCCGCCGCGCGCAACGTACGCGTCAGGTATTCCGGTGTCAGCGCCACATCAGACGCGGCGATATCCATTATCGGAACCGCCGCGCGTTCGCTCGTCAGCGGAAGTGTCACGGTGAATCGGATTGTGTACGGTTCCAGTGCCGATACAGGCACGCTGCTTTCGTTCGCTTCCGTGCCGCCAAGCACTCCGGCGGACCCTTCACCCTTACTCAGTTCCATGAAATTGGACATTCACGTCCGAACTGCAGCCGACCTGCGTGTCATTACCACTTATGCGAATCGATTGAATATCTTCGCCAGTCTGAACGTTCGTGGTACAGCCGAGGAACCGGGTATATTGGGGCGGGTAACGGTTACCGACGGCCAACTTGTCTTCTTCGGGAATACGTACACGGTGAACGTCGGCAACATTAACTTCTATAACCCGAATACAATCGAGCCAATCCTGAATTTGTCGCTTGAAACGATTGCGCAGAATGTTGATGTAACGCTGGGCGTGAGAGGGCCCATCGATAACCTGCAACTGAGTTACTCGTCGGATCCTCCCTTAACTTTCCAACAAATCGTTCAGTTACTCGCTACAAATACCACGCCTTCGAATCCCATCATCGCGGCGCAGCAGCCCACGCCGCCTCAGGAATCGACCGCACAGATGGGTGAATCGGCCCTGTTGGGACAGGCCATTGCCAATCCGCTTGCCAGCCGGGTCCAGCGCGTCTTCGGAATCAGCCAGTTCAAGATAGACCCCTCATTCTCAGGCAGCGGCGGTCAACCAAGCGCGCGGGTTACTTTGCAGCAAAAGATCACGAACAGCGTCACGTTCACTTACATCACGGATGTAACTCAGACTAACAGTGAAATTATCCGGGTGGAATGGGCAATCGATCCAAAACTCTCGGCTGTCGCTTTGCGGGACTTCAACGGCAACGTGAGCCTGGAGTTCTTCTACAAGTTTAAGAGGCGATAAGCTGAAAGCCCAGAGCTGTTGCCGCCGTCGCGAATCTCAGAGGACTCGCGGCGCCCACGTGCACAGCCAGCAGGCGCGAGAACAGATCAGGATGGCTTTCGAATGCTGCCAGGGTTCGCTTTCGCAGAAAGCCCGATCTATCCATCAGCAACATGAAATCTGCCATCAGGCGGGGTCGTCGCGCCAAGCGCCGGTGCGCGGTTTCATAGTGCTGCAAGTTGCCGTTCGCTAAAGCGCCGGCGAGGGCCGTGGCCTGCTTGAATGCCAGGCACATGCCTTCGCCGGTGATGGGATCAACGGTTCCCGAGGCATCTCCGATGAGCGCAATGTTGCTCCGTGTGACAGAACGCAGTCGCCGGGTCACCGCAAATCGTCCGCGCTCTGCGGTCGTAGACTCGCAATCGGCTAAGCGCTGGGCCAGTTCCGGAACCTGCGGCAAAGCGCGCTCGATTCTCCGCTGCGGATCTCTTGTCAGCAGCGCCACGCAGAGTTCGTTAGCGCTGGTTGGGCTGACATAGAACTGACAATCGTCACCCCAGAAAACCTCCACATAGTCCGACCAGGGCTGGACTTGGTAGTGCTTTCGGTAACTGAACCGCTCTGTATTGCGCGCGAACGACTCCAGGCCGGCCCAGCGCCGCACACTGGATTGCGCTCCATCCGCGCCTACAATCCAGCGTGTCGCCAGAGTGCCGCGCGCAGTTGAAACTGTGTTGCCGCGAATGGCTCTTACGGGGCAACCCCATAGCAAGTCCACCCCAAGCTGTTGGGCGCGTTCGGCCAGGAGCGGTTGAAGCACCGTACGTCGAATCGACAGCCCGTTTCCGTTTGGAAAATCAGCCGAGCTTGCATGGCCCGCACCTTGAAAACGAATGCCACGTAAGGCGCACCCACACTCGATCGGCAAAACGATGCCAAGCTGTCGGGCCGCCTCCAGACTATCTGGCATCAAACCTTCGCCACAGGCTTTGTCGATGGGCGGACGGGCAGAATCAGCCAGAATCACGCGCAGGCCGGCTTGTCTTAGAGCGATGGCAGCGGCTAAGCCGGCAGGTCCGCCGCCCAAAACAAAGACGTCAGCGTCATACATCTTGAGCTGTGGAGCCAAACGCTAGAGCTGGATCGTGCCGCGCAAAAACAATGCGCCGTGGCCAGCGATCTCGACGCGGTCGCCGTTCAGCTTGCAAAACAGTTCGCCGCCGCGCCGCCCAACTTGCCGCGCGTGCAGCGTGGTCTTGCCAAGCTTTGCCGCCCAATAAGGAATCAATGTGCAGTGTGACGAGCCTGTCACCGGATCTTCGGGAACGCCTTTGGCCGGCGCGAAGAAGCGCGATACAAAATCACAATCATTTCCGGGCGCGGTAACGATGGCGGCGAAACGATCCACTTGCGCCAGTTTCTCCATGTTCGGAGTTAGTCCGCGCACTTCCTCTTCGGTGGCATAGCGCACCAGGTAGTCGCGCGCGGCAAGGACTTCCTGCGGCTTGCCGCCCAGTGCCGCGATCAACAGATCGTTCGGCTCCACGGGAGCAGGCGGCCGGGCAGGGAAGTCGAGCGCGAGCAGATTGCCTTGGCGATTCACCAGCAACTCGCCGGAAAGAGTATGGAAGCGAAGCAAATCACCCTGCTCGCCGAGTTCGTTGAACAATACGTAAGCAGACGCGAGGGTGGCGTGTCCGCACAAATCCACTTCGCAACCAGGAGTGAACCAGCGCAGGTTGTATCCATCTCCGTTGCGAACGAAATAGGCTGTTTCGGAAAGATTATTCTCGGTTGCGATGGCTTGTAGCTTTTCGTCGGGCAACCATTCTTTCAGCGGACAAATTGCAGCAGGGTTGCCCGAAAAAACACTGCTAGTAAACGCATCGACCTGGTATATGGGAATTTCGCTCATGCCAACTCTAATTATGTATCCGTCCGAAGTAGAGAGTATCGGTGCGCCGAGTGTCGCTGCCGCCACTCTGACGGGCGCCAGAAGCCCCGAATCAGTAAAGCCGTGTTCTCAATTCACTCTGACCCGGTATTTTTCCCTTAGTACTAACTCATCGAAGATGGCAAGAACCTTCTTGCGATAGGAGTACATCTGCCGCAGTGAATCGCGAAAGTGCGCTTCGTAGCGCCGCGGCTGCAGCCAGCGGTCAAACATGGGCCTGGGAACATCTATATCCCGGCGCAAATCGTCCGCCGAGTGGCCGCGCAGGAAGAGACCGTAAAAAATCGCGGCCTCTCGTTGAGGAGCCAGCGGGTCGAGATCTTCGCGCTGAATCATACTGCTCTAAGGGCTCAGAAAGTGTAATCTTACTACGTATCGGGCGCGTTGGAAACGCCCTTTAAACCCTCAGTCTAGCAACGCTGTCAAGTACTATGGCCCGCCAGGATTTACTGAGCGGCAGGCTTCGTTCTAGTTGCTTTGAAGGAGCCGTCGTAGGTTTGGAATGACCAGTTACCTGTGATCGCATCCTGGTCGAGTTTGCCTTCGATCTTCATTGTTCCCGCACCGGCTTCGTCTGAATTAAATGGGAACTCGAGCGAGAGTTTCCCGGCGGCGAAGGTTCCTTTCACATCCTGTCCGCTCCACTTTCCGCTGACTTTATCGCCATCCACCTGAAAGGTCGCATCCAGGTCTCGCGGTCCGCCCTCCGTGTCTAATACAAAATGCCACGCGCCCGCGACGCTTCCTGCGTCCGATTGGGCCTGAGCCCTGCACACAGCCGAGGTGGTCAGGCAGACAGCGGCTAATGCGATAGATAAAAAGAATTTAGTTCGAACTTTGTATGTCATCTCTTCTGTCGCCATCTTACTCTGATGTAAATGGCAGACGTCGCCCAGCCGGGTTTGCTGAAGGTACGGCGGGGTACGGCAGCATTCCGGCGCACGAATCTGGCGCTCTTCTGCGCAGGGTTCTCCACCTTCGCATTGATGTACTGCCTGCAGCCCCTGATGCCGTTGTTCGCGCGTGAATTCCATATCAGCGCTGCGGACAGCAGCTTATCCATCTCGCTCACCACCGGGTGTCTTGCTATTTCTATGCTGCTGGCCGGCGGATTGTCTGAAGCGTGGGGGCGTAAGCCGATGATGGTGGCTTCGCTGCTTGCTTCCGCCGCACTCACCGTGGCTTCCGCGTTTGTTCCAGGCTGGGCTGGCTTTCTCGTTTTCCGCGCCCTGGAAGGCATCACGTTCAGCGGCCTTCCCTCCGTGGCAATGGCGTACCTCAGCGAAGAGATGGACGCAAGTTCCATCGGTCTCGCGATGGGCTTATATATAGGAGGCACAGCAATTGGCGGCATGTCGGGCCGGCTCATCGTTGGGGTCCTTACCGACGCGGTATCGTGGCGCTTCGCAATCGGCGCCATAGGTGTGCTCGGGCTCGTATCGGCCGCAATTTTCTGGCGCAGCCTGCCGCCATCTCTGCACTTCCAACGGCATCCCTTTCACGTCGCAAAACTCATGCGGCTGATGTCGGAACACTTGCGCGACCCAGGTCTGCGCTGGCTGTATCTCGAAGGCTTTCTGCTAATGGGAACCTTCGTCACCATCTATAACTACATTGGCTTTCGCCTGGTCGCGCCGCCTTATCGGCTGAGCCAGAGCCAGATCGGTCTCATCTTCACGGTCTACCTCATTGGCGCATTCAGCTCGGCGTGGGTGGGCAATTTGGCAGGGCGTCTGGGACGCCGCAGAGTCCTTTGGATCACCATCTCACTCATGCTCACGGGTCTGGCTGTGACACTCGGAATTCCGCTACTGGTGGTGATCATCGGCATTGCGCTGTTCACGTTCGGATTCTTCGGCTCGCACTCTATCGTCAGCAGTTGGGTAGGCTTGCGCGCGCGCCATTCCAAAGCGCAGGCTTCGTCGCTGTATCTTTTCTTTTACTACCTGGGCTCCAGCATTGTTGGCTCAACGGGCGGTTTGTTCTGGCACGATACGCACTGGATGGGTGTCACCGCATTTACTGGTGCTCTGCTGCTCATCGGCGTCCTGATTTCGGTTCGACTAACATCGCTGCAGCCGCTACAATTGCACCAATGCCCCGAAGACTTGCCCTCGCCCTGATTCTCGTTCTACCTCTGTGCGCGGATAAGCGTCCGCTAACGCATGCCGATTACGATGCCTGGCGTCACATCCAAAATCAGCAGATCTCAAACAATGGCAATTACCTCGCATTCGCCGTATTTCCGCAACAAGGGGACGGGCAACTGGTCGTCCGTAATTTATTGACAGGCACCGTAATTACCGAGTCCATCGGTGAATTGCCTGCGCCTCCGCCGGTGAACTACGCCAATCCGCAAGTGGAGGAAGCGCCTCCAACTCCGCCCGGCATCTCGATCAAGTTTTCCGCCGACAGCCGCACGTTGGTCGCGTCCTCCTTCGCCCCACGCGAACAGGTAGAGAAAGCCAAGCGCGAGAAGCGCAAGCCGGAAGATATGCCGCGCGGCGATCTGATCGTGATTGATTTGGCGTCTTCGAAAGTCTTTCGCGCTCCGCGAATCCGCAACTTCCAATTGCCGCCAAAGGGCAACGGCTTCGTAGCCTATTGGCAAGCGCCCGAGAAAGCAGCGCCTGCCGAACCCGCGGCTCCAGCGAAGTCCGCGGAAACAGCGTCTGCCGATACTCCCAACCGAGCGCACCGCACCGAAACCGGCGACCTTGTGTTGCGCAATCTAAGCGATGGCTCGGAGCGCAGATTCAGCGATGTCAGCGAATACGCGTTTACGAAAAACGCCCAGACGCTTGTATACGCTGTCTACTCGCACAAAGGCGATACGAACGGCGTTTACGTTGTGAAGAGCACCACAACGGGCGATCCGCAAGCTCTGCTCTCAGGCAAAGGCAAGTACGAGAAGCTCGCCTTCGATGAAGAACAAACGCGCCTGGCTTTCGTGAGCGATCGCGACGACGCCAGCGCCAAGCAGCCGCTGTTCAAACTTTACGGCTGGGACACAAAGGCCGCCAGCGCCACCGAATTGGTCTCGTCGCAGACGCACGGGTTGCCCTCCGATTGGATCATCTCCGACAAGCCCACACTCACGTTCTCGAAGAAAGGCGATCGCGTCTTCTTCGGCACCGCTCCCCATCCGCCGGCTGAAAAGGCTCCCGACAACACGCCGGCCGATGAGCGCGTCTCGGTGGACCTTTGGTCCTGGACAGACGACTACATCCAGCCGATGCAGAAGGTGCGCGCCAGCGTGGAACGCAACCGTTCTTACCGCGCCGTCTACGACTTCAACAACAAACAGTGTCTCCAGCTTGCCGACGTCACCATGAACGAGATCACGCCTAGCGAAGATGGCCGCTACGCTCTCGGTGGTGACGATCGCGCATACCGCCGCATGCAGGAGTTCGATGAGCGTTATGACGACGCGTACATCGTCGACACTGCCACTGGCAAGCGCACCCTTGCGGTCAAGAAACATCCTGGCCGCCTCGCCTGGTCGCCCGACTCAAAGTACGCGGTGTATTACGACGGCAAAGACTGGATCACGGTCTCCGCTCCCGACGCCCGGCTAACAAATCTCACGCAGAATTTGCACGTCTCGTTCGGCCGCGAAGACTACGATTCCCCGAGCAATCCGACTTCTTACGGCATGGCCGGCTGGACCAAAGATGGCCACTACGTTCTGCTCTATGACCGCTTCGACGTATGGCGCTGTAAGCCTGCCGGAGGTTGCGACAATCTCACGCAATCGGCCGGACGCACTGCGCACACGGCTTTTCGCGTGGTCCGCTATGAACACGACGATCCTTCGGACCGTTGGATCGATCCCGCAAAACCGCTGCTTCTGCGCGCCGAAAACGAAGACAACTATGAAAGCGGCTTCTATCGCACGAGCCTGGACGCGACCGCAGCACCAACCGAGCTGGTCATGGAGCCGAAGAATTTCGCGCCACCGCTGAAGGCGCGCGATGCCGAAGTCTACGTGCTGGCCGCCTCCACATTCAGCGAATATCCGGATCTTCTGGTCACGGATCAAAACTTCCACGAATTCAAGAAGGTCAGCAATGCCAACCCGCAGCAGGCAGACATTCGGTGGGGCACATCGGAGCTGATTCACTTCAAGAACGTAGATGGCCTAGACCTGAAAGCGACCCTCTACAAGCCGGCGGATTTCGATCCCAACAAGAAGTACCCGATGATTATTTACATCTATGAGCGGCTTTCGCAGAATGTCTACAGCTACGTTGAGCCGCGGCCCGGCCACACCATCAATCCGAGCTATTACACGAGCAACGGCTATCTGGTGCTGGAGCCGGACATTGCTTATAAAATCGGCTTCCCGGGGCAGAGCGCTCTGAATTGCGTGCTGCCGGCCATTCAGGAAGTAGTGAACCGCGGCTTCGTCAATGAGAAGGCGATCGGCATTCAGGGCCATTCCTGGGGCGGTTACCAGATCGCCTATATGGTGACGCGCACGAGTCGTTTCCGCGCTGCAGCGGCAGGCGCTCCGGTGGCCGACATGATCAGCGCCTATGATGGCATTCGCTGGGGCCCGGGCATTCCACGCCAGTTCCAATACGAGCGCACGCAAAGCCGCATCGGCGGCAGCATTTGGGAATACCCGCTGCGCTACATCGAAAATTCTCCCATCTTCGCCGCCGACCGCGTCACCACGCCTCTGCTGATGATCCACAACGATGCCGACGACGCAGTGCCGTGGTACCAAGGCATCGAATACTTCCTTGCGCTACGCCGCCTGGGCAAAGAAGTGTATATGTTCACTTACAACGGCGAGCCGCACGGTCTGCGCCGCCGACCGAATCAGAAGGATTACGCCATACGCTTGCAGCAGTTCTTCGACTACTATTTGAAAGGCGCTCCGAAGCCTGAGTGGATGGAGCACGGCATTCCTTATATCGATAAGGAAGGTGCAGTTATCACGGAAACGCCGTAGGGCGACGCGGACGGAGGCAGTTAAATCTGAGAGAATCGACCGCGCCAACGTACCCTTCTGATATGCCAGCTTTTGCGCGCCTCGCCGTTCCCGGAATCGCTTATCACGTCACACAGCGCGGCAATTATCGGCAAGCTGTCTTTGAGACGGCAGAGGATCGTGAAGTGTATCTCGGGTACGTCGCAAGCGCCGCGATCGCCTACGGTCTGGAACTTCACGGCTGGTGCTTGCTGACGAACCATGTCCATTGGATCGTGTTGCCGCGGAATGAGGCAGCCATGGCCCAAACCTTCCGTCGGGCGCACTCGCGATTTTCGGGCTACGTCAACCGACAGCATAAACGCTCATCCGGCCACCTTTGGCAAGGGCGCTATTATTCGTGCCCGCTCGACAATCCACACTTTTTCCAGGCGTTGCTGTACGTAGAACGGAACCCTGTTCGCGCGGGACTCGTGAGGTCTCCGGCCGAATACCAGTGGTCAAGTGCCGGAGCGCGGCTCGGTCGTGTCGGCGCACCTGTTTACCTGGCACTGTCCCTTTGGGCTGCTTCCTACAGCGCGACGGAATGGGCGCTTTTGTTGGACGAAGGAGAAGGTGCAGAGGAAGCGAGCGCCGTGCGAGCTAGTACCAAGCAGGGTAAGCCGTATGGAAGCGTGAAGTTTGTCGAAGAGCTAGAGGCTAGGACCGGCAGGGATCTGCGCGTCCGAACCGTAGGACGGCCGGGTTTGGAGACGTGAGCACTGGCTCGGATTATTCTGCCTCCGTCCACATTTGCGCACATTTGCGCATTTGCGGGGATTACGCTACGCTGGCTTCGGGCTCAAGCGCGAGCGGGTGCTTGTATTTGCACTCGGCGTTGGGACATTGGGCCACGGGGCCGGCTTTGAGGTATTTTTCGATTAAGTAGCTGGAGCCGCATTCCGGGCACTTCTCCTGAATGGGCTTGCCCCAGGCGACGAAGTCGCAATCGGGATAACGGTTGCAGCCGTAGAAGGTGCGTCCGCGCTTGGATTTGCGCTCGACGATTTCGCCTTCCGAGCAGTTCGGGCAGGGCACGCCGATTGTCTTCTGCTTGACGTACTTGCACTTGGGGTAGTTGCTGCAAGCCACGAACTCGCCGTATCGCCCGAATTTCTGCACCAGCTTGCTGCCGCATTGCGGGCAGTCTTCTTCGAGCGGCACGTCTTTGCGCTGCTCGCCGCCTATCTGCTTGGTGGTCTTGCAATCGGGGTAACCGGAACAGGCAAAGAACTGACCGAATCGTCCCTTCTTGAGGACCATTGGACGGCCGCAGTTTTCGCAATATTCGGCTTCGTCCTGTTCGCCCAGATTCGCGGTATCCACATCGGGCAGATCCACCGTTAGCTCGCGCGTGTTGGTGCATTCCGGGTAGCCGGTGCAGGCGATAAAGCTGCCGTGCTTGCCCCACTTGATGACCAACGGCTTGCCACATTTTTCGCAGATCAGGTCCGTCGGCCGCTCCATACGCTTGATGTTGGTCATGTTCTCCGCCGCATGCTCCAGATCCTTCTGGAAGCGGCCGTAGAACTCGGCCATGGCATCGCGCCATTCGAGCTTGCCTTCTTCTATCTCGTCGAGCTCCTCTTCCATGCGCGCGGTGTACTTCACGTCGAAGAGATCGTTGAAGCTTTCAAGCAAGAGGTCCGTGACCACCATGCCCAGCTCGGTGGGAACGAACTTGCCGCCTTCCTTCTTGACGTATTCGCGATCCTGGATGGTCGACAGAATGGAAGCGTAGGTGGACGGACGGCCTACGCCATCCGATTCCAGCTTCTTCACCAGTGTCGCTTCGGTGTAGCGCGGCGGCGGCTCCGTGAAGTGCTGCTCGGGTTTGATCTCTTTGAACTTCAGCGTCTCGCCTTCGGCGACGGCGGGCAGCTTGTGCTTGAGTTCGTCGTCTTCTTCGTCCTTGACGTCTTTGCCTTCTTCGTAGACGCGTAGGAAGCCATCGAACTTCATGACGCTGCCTGTGGCGCGGAAGATATAATTGACCCCGCTCTTACCGCGCGTGTCGATGTCGATTGTGGTCTGGTCGAACAGCGCGGGCATCATCTGCGAAGCGACGAAGCGCATCCAGATCAGGCGGTATAGCTTCAGCTCATCTTCGGCAAGATACTTTTCGAGCGACTCGGGAGTGCGCAGAACGGAAGTCGGACGCACTGCTTCGTGCGCGTCCTGCGCATCCTTCTTCGTCTTATAAACATTGGGCGATCCCGGGAGGTATTCGGCGCCGTACTTCTCGGTGACAAAACCGCGCACTTCGGTAAGAGCGTCTTCGGAGACGCGCGTCGAGTCGGTACGCATGTAGGTGATGAGACCCACGGAGCCTTCCTCACCGATCTCCTTACCTTCGTACAGGCCTTGCGCCAGCATCATGGTGCGCTTCACGCTAAAGCGCAGCTTGCGCGACGATTCCTGCTGCAGGGTTGAGGTGATGAACGGCGGGACGGGATTGCGCTTCCGCTCGCGCGTTTCAACCGAACGGACAACGTAAGAAGCGCCTTCAAGGTCGGTGACGATGCCGGTGGCTGTTTGCTCGTTACCAATTTGGGGCGTTTCGTCGCCGCGCTTGTTCAAACGGGCGGTGAGCACCGGCGGCTTCTTCGCGTTCAGCGCGACATCGATGGTCCAATATTCCAGCTTTTCGAAGGCGCGGATTTCGCGCTCGCGTTCCACGATGACGCGGACTGCCACCGTTTGCACACGTCCGGCCGAAAGACCGCGCCGCACTTTATCCCAAAGCAGCGGAGAGATCTTATAGCCGACCAGGCGATCGAGAACACGCCGCGCCTGCTGTGCCTCGACGAGATGAATGTTGACTTCGAGCGGCTTGTCGAAAGCGCGCCGGACGGCATTCGCGGTGATCTCATTGAACATCACGCGGAAGATGGCGGGCTTGCCGGGTTTCTTGGGCTCGAGTTCTTCTTTCAGATGCCAGCAGATAGCCTCGCCTTCGCGATCAGGGTCAGCTGCGAGATAGATGGAATCAACGCCCTTTGCGGCCGCCTTGAGCTCCGCTATAAGCTTCTTTTTACCCTCGATGACTTCGTAGTGCGGCGTGAAATCGCGCTCAACGTCCACGGCAAGGTCTTTCTTGGGCAGATCCTTAACGTGACCCAGAGAGGCCATCACGATAAACTGCTTCCCCAGATATTTTCCGATTGTTTTCGCCTTCGCGGGGGACTCGACGATGACGAGCGATTTAGCCATACCTTAACTTCTTATCCGATGTCAGATTGATTACTCACGATGCCGCAGAACGGGTTGGGAGCGGGAACGCTACTCTTTTACCACACCTTGACAAAGTTCTTTCCGGGCAACTGGCGCACCAGACCGGACATCTGCAGATCAAACAGCGCGCCGATCAGTTCAGATGTGCTGACCCCTTCGAAGGATTCAACTAAGGAGTCAAGTTGTTGCGGCACATCGACTTGCAGCCTAGCGAGAAGCTTCCTGGCAAGTGCCTTGACGGGCTCTGGAAAGGGTTCGCCGGACTCTGCCACGGCCTCTAATTCGCCCGTTTCGAGTAGGATGCGCTGCTTGGCTTCGGCAACCAGATCGCGGCGGACTTCGGCGGGAAGCTCGTTTGTGATGTCGGTCCACTCCTGGACCAGCTTGGCGCTGCCATCCTTTATTAACAGGTTAGGGCCCCAGCTCATTTTGGAAGTGATGTTGCCTGGAATGGCAAAGACCTCCCGCCCCTGATCGATGGCCAGCTTGGCGGTGATAGCGGAGCCGCTGTGCTGGGCGCCTTCGACAATCAGCACGCCGAGGGAAAGCCCGCTGATAATTCGATTGCGGATAGGAAAATTCTGGGGGTATGCGGGAGCACCCATGGGGAATTCTGAAACGAGCAAGCCTTTGCGCCCGATTTCCTCATAGAGCTTGCGATTGTCTGCCGGGTAGAGCACGTCGACGCCACAGCCGAGAACCGCGACCGTCTTCCCGTCCTCAGCCAGCGCGGCTCGATGGGCAGCGGTGTCGATGCCGCGCGCGAGACCGCTCACGATGCCCAAACCGGCCTTGGCGAGATCGGCGGCCAGCCGTTCCGTTGCGGCCATTCCGTAAGGCGTGGGACGGCGCGTGCCTACCACAGCGATGCTGTGGGAGCGGAGTAATTCAGTGTCTCCGCGCACGTAGAGAAGAATGGGCGGATCAAAAATCTCACGCAGGCGGGGCGGATACCGTTGATCTTGAATGGAGATCATGGTCACCCCGGCAGCGAGGAGTTTGCGCTGCTGTTCGACCGCATCTTCAAAGGAGCACCCGCTGGCGATGTTGCGCGCCTGGGCGGGACTAATGCCCAGCGCTTCGAGCTCGGAAGCCGAGGAGCGGAAGATGGTTTGAGGCGACTGGAGCCGGTTGAGCAGGCGTAGCGCGGACAGGGTGCCGAGACCGGGCAGCATGCGCAGCGCAATCCAGTGCAGGGTCTCCTCGTGGCTGAGGACAGCGGTCGCCATGTCCATTAGTTGGTGATGCGAACTAGAGTTCTCCGGGAAATCCGGCTTAGGAGGTGGAAGATACGGTCACGCCATCGACAGTGGGAACTGCCTTCGGGCGCAGAAACTTCTGAATGGCATTTTCGAGTACTTCCCGATTGATCGGCTTAGGTATGTAATCGTCCATGCCGGCGGCCAGACATTTTTCGCGCTGACCGGCGAGAACATTGGCGGTAACGGCAATGATGGGAATACGCGAGCGGCCGTTAGATAGAGCGCGGATAGCCGCCGCCGCTTCGAAGCCGTCCATAACGGGCATCTGACAGTCCATCAAAATGATGTCGTAGTCCTGCTGCTGGAGTTTTTCCAGTGCTTGCTTACCATCGGCGGCTAAGTCGGGTGTATAGCCCAGCTTAGTCAGGAGAATACCAGCCACTCGCTGATTGATGGGATTGTCTTCCGCTACCAAGACCCGACCGCGGCTAGGCGCCGAATCCGCGCCGTTGCCAACGGCCTGTTGTAATGCGCCGAGTGATTGCATGGGTGGACTACTTCGGCTTATCGGCAGTTTCACGGTAAACCAGAACCTGCTACCACGGCCCAATTCGCTTTCTACGCCGATAGCGCCGCCCATGAGTTCCGCGAGCCGCTTCGAGATGGCGAGCCCCAGCCCCGTGCCGCCGAATCTTCGACTGGTAGACGCATCCGCTTGCGAAAAGCTTTGGAACAGCGTATCGAGCGCTTGCCGGGGAATGCCGATTCCGGTATCGGACACCGCAAAGCGAATAACGGCATGGTTATCGGGCGTAACTTCCTGTTGCGACGCGATTATCTGAATATGGCCGATTTCAGTGAACTTCACCGCATTGGCAAGGAGATTCAGTAGGATTTGTCTCAGTCGCCCTGAATCGCCAAGCAGGGAGATGGGCAAGCGCTCGTCGAAAGTGATTTCAAGTTGCAGGCGTTTGCGGCGGATCTGATCGCGTAGTACGGAGGCAGCGTCGCGGACTAAGGGCTGCAGCTCGAACTCGACCGCTTCCAGTTCCAGCTTGTTGGCTTCGATTTTAGAGAAATCGAGTACGTCGCCGACGATCTGTGATAGCGATTCAGCGCATTCGCGCACGGTGCGGGTGTACTCCAGCTGTTCCTGGTTGAGTGGCGTTTCCTCCAACAGATTGATCATCCCGGTGACACCATTCAGCGGCGTGCGAATCTCGTGGCTCATGATTGCCAGGAATTCGCTTTTGGCCTGGTTGGCGGCTTCGGCCTCTTTCTTCAACTGCTGCTGCTCCAGTAGTCGCTGGTCCAATTCGTCGGTGCGTTCGCGCACCAGCCGCTCGAGCTCGCGCTGACGCGTTATCAGGACGCGTACACGCCAGCGCCAGATCACTTTAGCGATGAACAAGGCCAGCACCGCCAGCGCGCCCATAAACGGTTTCGTTCCCCACCAGGGCGGAAGAACCTGAAAGGTGATAGTGCGAATGTCCGAGTGCTTGCCGGTGCTCTTGTCTAAAGCCAGCATTTGGAATTGATAGGTGCGCGCGGACAACTGCGGATAGCGAATCTCGTGGTCGGAGGTTTCCACCCATTCCTGCTCCAGACCTACCAGCCGGTAACGGAAGGAGATGGAGTTTTCGGCTTGGAAGTCCAGTTCAGCAAGGCCCATTTCCAGCGGTTTTTCTGCCCAGTTCATTACTGGATCGGCTTCGGGAAAGTCTTTGCCGCCGTAGCGGAAGCTGCTCAGAATGGGCGCTGGCGGGGCAGTCGAATCGGTCGCCGGAGAGAGCAGGTGCGACAGGCCGCCGCCGGTTCCAATCCATTCGCTGCCGTCTTTGTCGGACCAAAAGGCACGCTCACTAATGTCGTTTGAAATGAGACCGTCGCTAGTGGTGTAGCGGCGCCAGTTTTTGCCATCGAAGACGTCAACGCCCTGATCGCCGCCAATCCAGATCCAGCCGCGGTGGTCGGCGGCAATCGCGACCACCAGGTCTGAAGCAAGTCGCGGCTTTGCAAAAACCTGCAGTGCGGTCACTTCGGAGCCGTGCACTTGCAGCCGCACGGCGCCGGGGAAACCGCCGTCTAGCCAGATCTGGCCAGACTGATCAAAGGCTATATTGCGCGGATGACCGCCCAGGCGCTGAGGGTTGAGGTTGATGCGTGTCCATTGAGCGCCGTTGAACCGGTACAGGCCATCCTTGTTGACCGCCCAAACGCCGCCCTCCGCATCCACTTGTATATCGAAAAACCATTCGCGCGGCAATTGCGATGAGATGACATGTTCAAACTGCCAGCGGTTGCCCGTTCTGTCGCCGCGAAAGACGCCCCCGCTGCCGGCGACCCAGACCCGGTTCGGGGACTCTTCGACGACTTTGAAAAGCATACTGTCGAGCTTGTACTGCTGCGCGGCCAGGGTGCGTTCGTCGATGGCAATGACATAGCCGGCACCGGTTGCGGCCCAGAGGGTATCGTCTTTTCCCTCTTGGAGGGAGTAGGTCTTTTCACAATGGATGCCGGGCCGGCACCAGGACTGGAATGTCTTTTTGCCCGGCTCCATATAGGCGATCTCACGTTCGCTGCCGATCCAGAGACGGTCGTGGGCGTCGCGAAGAATGGTCCAGACGGTCTCGTTCGCAAGACCGCTACTGGTGTTCCAGTGTTCCCACTCGTTATAGCCGAGCCAACGCCGCAGGCCGCGTCCCATGGGGCTGAACCAGACCAAACCCTGGCGATCGACCAGAAGAGCGGTCAGCGTGTCAGGGCCGAAGCCGTTGGCCTGCGAGAACAAATGCCAGCCGCCGTCTTCGTAGCGCGCCATCGAAGAACCGAGGGTGGCAAGCATTTGCCCATTACGGTCTTCGGCCAGCAGCGGGTACATGGAACGGCCCGGCGCATCGGGCAAATCGCGCAACGTGAATTGCGATTCGGCGGGCATCAGAACAGCCACATGATTGGTCCCGCGAGCCCACAACTCGCCTACTGAATCGCGCGTGAGAAAACTCCATTTGTCGGCAGGCAATCCGTTCCTGGCATCCCAAACAGTGACTTCGGAGCCGTTGATGCGGCAAAGGGATTCGCCACAGCCGGCAATTATGGACCCGTCGGCGTTGCCCAAAGCGCTCCAAAGGGGAAGCGAAGGATCAAGGCCCGGGACGCGGCGGCAATTCCAGGAATTTGTTTGCGGCGTGAAGCTGATATCGAGCAGGCCGAGTTGCGTGACCGCGAGAAGGCTCCCGTCCGGCAGGGAAGCGAGACCGGCATTAGGGCGCACATCGATTGCCTGACCGCGATATTGGATGGGCTGAAAACGACGATCGGGTCCGAAGTAGTAAAGGCCTTCGGTAGTACCTACCCAGAGGCGGCCGCTGACGTCCTGGCGCAACGCGAGAACAAAGGTTCCACCGAGACCGTCCTGGCGTCCGAATTCCTGGAATGTAGCTCCGTCATAGCGAAAGAGCCCGTTTTGGGTTCCGACCCACAGATAACCGGTGTGGTCCTGCAAGATGCAGGTCACATTGGGATTTCCCATGCCTTTGTCGTAGGCCTGAAAGGTGTAGCGCTGGCCAAGCATCCGGCCGGCCGAGCCGGCAAACAGGACTAAGGCGACCAGAGCGCGCCAAGAGAACGTAGCCATCCCTGCCTACACATATCGGTGCGGGCGAGTTGGTTTATAGCTTGACAGGTCCAGCGGATTCGGGCCAGCGCTCTCACTGTCGTTTAAGGGCGAACAGCATGGCCGTCCAGATCTCGTTTACAGAACAGATTTTGTAATCGACGAGGCCCAGTTCGAGCGCGTTCTCCCGGACGATACTCTCGGTCACGTCTCCAAGGGCCGCTTTGCCGCCTTTGCGCCAGAGGATCCAGAGCTTGCTTTTGGCAGCGAGAGAGCGCAGGCGCGACAAAGTATCGGCGAGTTCAGCCGGCTGGTGGACGAAACAGAGATGCACCTGGGCGGAGGAATCGCCGTTATCTGTTTCAAGCAACTGTACACGAGCGGGCAGAGCGCCGATGATGCGCCCGGAATCGCGAGGCGGATTGACGAGTGCGACTGAGTCGCCCTCTTTGACGCCCAATTTCTCGGCTGCCGTGCGGGACTTGTAGCGTTCCATCATGGCCGTCGGACGGATGGGATTCCGGGGTGGTGCGGCTAGGGCTTCTTTGAGGGTTGGAACCAGTTTAGGGAGTTCGCAATAGGCGGCATCGGGCAGCAATTCGCGGAGCGCGCTCACTTTGGGGGGATCTCCGGCGCAGAAGACCAGGGGAACAGATCGGGTGGCTTTGGATTGGCGAAGAGCTACGGCGATCTCGCGGCCATGCGAGGGCAATCGAGAAAGATCGATGACAAACGCGTCGGGCGGCGACTCGCGCCACTGCTTCATCAGTTCGGAGCGGAACTGCTCGTCGTAATCGACTTGGAGCCGGGCCTGCTTGAGCGCTTTGAGATGCTCGGCGGCCTCCGAGCTCTTCCAATGAATCAATCGGACGCGGGGCATGGTTTCAACAGCGTATTATTACGAGAGTGCCACATAAAAGATCGCGGTTCAGCCTATGAAGATTGCTGCGGCTTGTACCGCCCTTCCTCCGCATTACTATCCACAGCGAACGCTCATCGACGCTTTTCGGAAGCATTGGGGTACGAGGCTGGACCGTTTTGACATTTTGGAACGCTTGCACGCTGCGACGCAAGTGGATGGACGTTATCTGGCGCTGCCGCTGGAGGAGTATCCGCTGGCCACGTGGGGCGAGGCGAACAATAAATGGATACAGGCTTCGCTTGAACTCGGAGAACAAGCGATCTGCCGCGTGTTGCAGCAGTCGGGGGTGAGCACCGATCAGATTGGAGCGTTTTTCTTCGTCTCGATTACCGGTGTCGCGAGCCCCTCCATTGAGGCGCGGCTGATGAATCGCATGCGCTTAAATCCGCGCATGAAACGCATTCCGATTTTCGGGTTGGGATGCGTGGCCGGAGCGGCGGGGATTGCACGAGCGGCGGACTATGTGAAAGCATTTCCAGAGCAAGCCGCGCTTTTGCTGTCAGTGGAGCTTTGTTCGCTGACGATTCAGCGGGACGATCTCTCGGCGGCGAACTTGATCAGTTCAGGACTCTTCGGAGATGGCGCTGCGGCGGTGATGGTGACTGGCTCCGAGGTGGATGCGGCACCGGGGCCCGAGGTGATGGCGACGCGATCGGTCTTTTACCCGGACACCGAGTACGTGATGGGCTGGGATATTTCGGAGACGGGATTCCGAATCGTCTTGTCCCGCGACGTGCCGGAAGTGGTCCTGAAGAATCTGGGACGAGACGTGGATGAGTTCCTCGGTGACCATGATCTAAAGAGAAGCGACATCGGGAGTTGGGTTATTCATACCGGTGGCCCTAAAGTGCTGGAGGCGACCGAAAAAGCGCTGGGCGTCACAAACGGAGCGCTGAAGGCGTCTTGGGATTGCCTGCGGCGAACGGGTAATTTATCGTCGGCCTCGGTTTTGTTTGTACTGGAAGAGGTCATGAAGAGCGGCAAACGCCCGCCTGCAGGAACCTGGGGTGTATTGGCGGCGATGGGTCCGGCGTTTTGCTCCGAATTGGTGTTATTAAGGTGGTAGCGGAAACCCCGTGCTGAACGGGAAGCATCTAAGCAATTAAATCCTTCCGATGTACAAGCTGAGTGTCTGTATAGCGCTGTTTGCGACGAGTCTGCTGGCTCAGATGCCTGGGCAGTATCCGGGAACGTATCCGCCGGGTCAATATCCTCCCGGGCAGTATCCGCCAGGACAGTATCCACCGGGACAGGGTCCGGGCGGAGGATTGTCGCTTCCCAAGCGCAGCAAGAAGAAAGAGGACAAGCAAAATCCTACGTCATCGCAACCGAATTTCTCGGCTGAAGGGATGACGCTTTCTTCCGATGCAAAGAAGCTGGTGATTGGGACGCAAGATGGCCGCGAGATCACGATGACGGTGACGGCTGACACCAAGTTTACGCGCGATGATAAGGACATTCCATCCAGCCAGATTGTCCCGCGTACAACTGTGCACATCGATGCGATCGAAGACAACGAAGCGTACCTGACGGTGACGCACGTGAATTTGCTGAAGGATGCGCCTCCGCCAGAGGCGATGGCTCCAAGCGGCAGGCCGATGATGCCAGTGCATAGCGCGAGCGCGGAGGATGAACCACGCCCCACCATTCTGGACCGACCTTTGGACGCGCCGGGGCGGCCGATTCTGAAGCATGGAGGCGGCGGGAATTCGAGGCCTGCGGATGACGACAGCGATAGGGTGGCATCGAGCACGGCCGCACGCAGCGCCAAGCCTGCTGCCACGGCTACTCCGGCGAAGAAAGCATCGGATGATTTTACGATTGACACGGATTCCGAGCGGCCGAAGATTGTGGCGAATACCTCGGATGAGCTGTTGAAACGAAGCTTTGAGTGGGCGCAGAGCTACAACCAGAAATTGCCCAACTTTGTGTGCGAGCAGAACACGACGCGGTATTACGAACAGTCTCGTTCGAGCGGCTGGACAGCGGTGGACATCGTGACCGCGAGGGTGGTGTACGAAGACGGCAAGGAAGAATATCGGGATATCGCGGTCGGCGGTAAGCGTACGAGCAAGAGCATGATGGAACTGGGCGGGTCCACCTCGACGGGTGAGTTTGCGACCACATTGCGCAGTCTGTTTGAGCCGGGGCGCGCCACGTTTAAGTTTGCCGAATCGACTACGGTGGGCGACGAGGCCGCGGCGGTGTACGACTTCAAAGTGCCGCTGGCGAATTCCGATTGGTCGATTGTGGTCGGCGGGCAGAATCTGCATCCGGCTTACAGCGGAAGTGTTTGGGTGGTGAAGTCAACCGGAGAAGTGCGGCGCATTGAATACGGCGCAGACAAGATTCCGAAAGATTTTCCGGATGACGAGGTGCAGACGGCAGTCGATTACGAAGAGGTCACGCTGGGAACGCCGCAGAAGTATTTGTTGCCCGTGAAAGCGGAAGTGCTGGCGTGCAATCGCGGGACGACGTTCTGCACGAAGAATTCGATCGAGTTCCGGAATTATCACAAATACTCCGGCGAGAGCACGATCGTGTTCAAGTAATTGGTTTCCACGCGGTGATAAATTTCTGGTAGTATCGATGCTGTGGAGGCTAACAGGTCGCACTGCCAGCCCCCATCGGCTCAGTTAGAGATCGATTTCGATCTTTATTCTGGTCCGTCTCGTCCTGAGTAAAGCTAGGACAAGAATCAGCATCAAAAGGATCATTGCTGACCCCCTTTCTACTCCGGTAGATTGCAGACCCCGCTCATGAGGCGGGGTTTTGCATTTATGGAGTCCACAGGCTCCACGCAAACTGCGACTCTGCAATTATCTGAAGCAGAACTAACTACGTTGGATTTCGGCGGGCAAAATCTCCGCGGGCGCTACTTGTTGAGGCGCGCGAGCCAACCGGGCAGGTCGCCGGCGAGCTTGGGATCTTGGGCAATCTGCTCATAGCGAGCCTTGGCACGGGCTCGGTAGGCGGTGAGCAGTTGAGCAGCATCCAAGGCGTTGATGCACGCCAGCGAATTCGGCCCGATTACTCCGTCAACGGAGCAGTTGCCGCCGATGTCGCAGGCAGCGTGCTGCAGCAGAGTTAAAGCGCCCTCGTGTTGCGCACCGCCCGGTCCCATATTGACCGTCAGATCGAACGCCTTATTCGCGACACTCTGATCGTTTATCGAGCCGAGGTTATGGGCATCCCAGAAATGCTTCTTATAAATGTCAGTCGCTTGCTCAACGGTCAGGTTGTGGATGTAGTCCTGTTCGGCGGCGCCGCAGTAACCACAGCCCGAGGCAAACGTGAGCGTAACGCCGTAATTGACAACCTCGCCTGTGACCGGGTTGTGATAGAAGCCACCTTCGTTCTGAAGGGTCTGCTGGACAGCAGGTTCGAAATTCGCCATTAGGGAATAATACTCCCTTCGAGATCTAGGGAGGAGGTGAAAAGCCGAATTTGGTGAAGATGGACTGTGCGGCGGGACTCAGGAGGAAATCCAGGAACTTCTGGGCGGCTTCCCGGTTTGGAGATCCAGACACAATTCCAGCTTTCTGGACGATGGGCGAGTGCCAATTGGCAGGGATCACCGTGGCCGTCTTGCCTTGCAGCAGAGAGTCAGATGTGAGCACGGCGTCGGCATTCCCGCTTTCGAAGAGCTGGAGAGTTTGGCGGACGTTCTCTCCATAAACCACTTTCGGCTGGACAGCTTTCCAGATGCCGAGGTGCTCGAGCGCCTGCTGGGCGGCTACTCCGTAGGGCGCGAGTTTGGGATTGGGCAGTGCGACGAAACGAACCCAATCTGCCGCTAAGTCCTTGTATTCATGGCGCTTGCCATCTCGCCAGAGCAACCCCACACGCCCTACGGCATAGGCTTTGACGGAAATGGGTTCGATTTTGCGAATCAAAGCCAAACGGTCGACGAATTTCGCGTTGGCGGAGAGGAATACGTCGTAAGGTGCGCCGTTCTCGATCTGCTGGGCTAGGGTGGCGCTGGCCCCGGTGACGAAACGAAGCCGAATTGGGTTCGTTTTTTCAAATTGTTGTTTCAGAACGGGTTCGACGTCGGTGAGGTCGGAAGCGGCAGCGATGGTGAGGGTAGATTGGGCGAGAAGTGAGTGCGTGAGGAGTACAAAGAAAGCAGCAAGAAAACTTGACAATCTGACACTCATATTGGATACTGGAGATGTGCTAAACATAGCCGACGCCCGTAAGCGTACGGCGGAGGATTAACTATACATGAGTAAGATTATCGGAATCGATCTAGGGACTACTAACTCCGTGGTTGCGGTCATGGAAGGCGGACAGCCGGCTGTGATTCCCAACCAGGAAGGTGGCAGAACGACTCCTTCAGTAGTCGGCTTCACCAAGAACGGGGAGCGACTCGCGGGACAGGTTGCCAAGCGTCAATCGGTGACCAACCCGGAGAACACGATCTATTCGATCAAGCGGTTCATGGGACGCCGCTTCAATGAAGTAAGCGAAGAGATGAAGCTGGTTCCCTACAAAGTGGTTGCGGGGGAGGGCAGTGACGTCCGGGTTGAGATTCAGGGCAAGAAGTATTCGCCGCCCGAGATCTCGGCGATGATTTTGAGTAAGTTGAAGGAAGCGGCTGAGGCCTACTTGGGCGAGAAAGTCACCAAAGCGGTGATTACCGTTCCGGCGTACTTCAACGACGCGCAGCGGCAGGCGACCAAAGATGCCGGGCAGATTGCCGGGCTGGAAGTAATGCGCATCATCAACGAGCCGACTGCGGCTGCGCTGGCCTACGGCTTGGACAAGAAGAAGGACGAAACCATTGCCGTGTACGATTTCGGCGGCGGTACCTTCGACATCTCGATTCTCGAGGTGGGCGATGGCGTAGTCGAAGTTAAATCGACGAATGGCGATACGCATCTGGGCGGTGACAACATCGACCAGCGCATCATCGAATGGCTGATTCAGGAATTCAAAAAAGATCAGGGCATCGACGTTTCGAAAGACCAGATGGCACTGCAGCGGCTGAAGGAAGCGGCTGAGAAGGCCAAGATTGAGCTTTCGACGTTACTCGAGACGGAGATCAATCTGCCGTTCCTGACGGCTGACGCAACGGGTCCGAAGCATTTGACTATCAAGCTGACGCGAGCGCGGTTCGAACAGATGGTGGACGACATTCTGCAGCGCGCCGTGGGGCCTTGCAAACAGGCGATGGCTGATGCGAATGTGACGCCGAACGACATTGACGAAGTGGTTCTGGTTGGTGGTTCGACTCGTATACCGAAGGTTCAGCAGATGGTTCGCGACCTATTCGGGAAGGAACCTAATAAGAGCGTGAACCCGGACGAAGTTGTCGCGATAGGCGCGGCGGTTCAAGGCGGCGTGCTGGGCGGCGAAGTGAAAGACGTTCTGCTGCTGGACGTGACTCCGCTATCGCTGGGCATCGAGACGCTGGGCGGCGTGTTCACCAAGCTGATTGAGCGCAACACAACCATCCCGACAAAGAAGAGCGAAGTCTTCTCGACGGCAGCGGACAGCCAGACTTCGGTTGAGATCAAGGTGTTCCAGGGTGAGCGCGCGATGGCTCGGGATAACCGGCTGCTGGGCGTATTCCAATTGGTGGGTATACCACCGGCGCCACGCGGCATTCCGCAGGTTGAGGTGACGTTCGACATCGACGCGAACGGAATCCTGAACGTGGCGGCGAAGGACCGGGCTACGAACAACGAACAAAAGATCACCATCACTTCCTCTTCGGGCCTGAGCAAGGACGAAGTGGAGAAGATGGCGCGCGATGCCGAGTCGAATTCGGCAGACGACCGCAAGAAGAAAGAAGAGATCGAGGCCCGCAACCGGGCGGACGCGATGGTCTACAACGTCGATAAGATGTTGCGCGAGCATCGTGACAAGATCTCGGATGCGGACGCGAAGCAGGTTGAGTCGGCAGTTGAGGACGTCAGGAAAGCAATGAGTGAAGGCGGACTCGAAAAGATCACTGCGGCGACCGACAAATTAACCACGGCGAGCCACAAGTTGGCGGAAGCGATGTACAAGTCGCAGAGTGCGGGCCAGAATGGCGCCGGAGCGGGACCGGGAGCCGGAACCGACGGTGGCGCGCAGGGCGGCCAGCAGCAACACCCGAAAGACAACGTGGTGGATGCGGAATTTGTGGACGTTGAAGACAAGAAGTAAGTGGCCGCGAAGAACGGCTTGAAGTGAGAGCGGCGGCTTGGGCGAGATAAAGTTCGAGCCGCCTTTTTTGATGGTGTAAACGAATGCCTTCTGCAACCAAAAAGGATTATTACGAGACTCTCGGGGTGGCGCGCGGCGCGGATGCGGATGAGATTCGCAAGTCGTACCGTAAGCTGGCGCGGAAATTCCATCCGGATCTGAATCCGGGCGATAAGGCGGCGGAAGAACGCTTCAAGAAGGTTCAGGAAGCGTACGACGTTTTAAGCGATGACGAGAAGCGGAAGGTCTACGACCAGTACGGGTTTTATTCGCCAAACATCCCGCCTAACGGGGGTGGAACGGGCGGCGCAGGTGGTGGTCCAAACTTCGATGGGTTCGACTTCTCGGAATTTCTTCGGCAACAGCAGTCGCGGCAGGGCGGCAGTGGTGGCGCTGGCGCGCCTTCGGGTGAGGCAGGCGGATTTAAATTCCGCAACATCTTCGAGGATATGTTTGGCGGCAGTGGCCGGCAGCAGCGGGCGACGGAGCCGGAGCCAGAGCGCGGCGCGGACCTTGAATACGGATTGAACGTCGACTTCTGGCAGGCGATCAAGGGCACGCAAGTGAAGTTGAATATCATGCGCCAGGAGACATGCGAGACGTGTCACGGCTCGGGGTCGGCGGGAAGCGGTGTGGCCGTGTGCCCGGAGTGCGACGGTACGGGCACGGTGACGCAGATGGCGGGCGCGATGAAGTTCAATTTGACGTGCCCACGTTGCGGAGGATCGGGGCGGCTGAAGAATGCATGTCCCACTTGCCGGGGTGAAGGAACAGTAGCGCGTCCGGACTCGGTGGAAGTGCGGATACCGGCGGGCGTGGCTTCGGGATCGCGCTTGCGAGTGGCGGGCAAAGGCAATTCGGGAGCGGGCGGCGGCCCGGCAGGCGATTTGTATATAACCGTGCGAGTGGAGGAGCATCCGTTCTTCAAACGAGCCGGGGACAATATCGAAGTGCAGGTTCCGCTAAGCGTGAGTGAGGCTGGATTGGGCGCGAAGATTGAAGTTCCGACGATTGATGGGCGCGCGCTCTTGAAGATTCCGCAAGGGACGCAGAACGGCCAGAAGTTCCGGCTGCGGGAAAAAGGCATTTTCAACAGCCGCAAGAATGTGCGCGGCGACGAGATCGTGGAAGTAGTGCTGCGCGCGCCGGACGTACACAATGAACGCACACGCGAATTGCTGCGGGAACTAGCGCAGGTGCAGACAGAAGACGTGCGATCGGATATCTGGAGCAAGGTGCAGCAACCCGCTGCTTAACAGGTGAAGGCATGAGAGCGAAAAGCAAAGCGGCATACATGATCTCGGCAGTAGCCGAACAGTACGCGATTCATCCGCAAACCTTGCGATTGTATGAACGCGAGGGCTTGCTGGCACCATCGCGCAGTGAAGGCAATACTCGGCTGTACACGGATGAGGATCTGGAACGGCTGGAAGTGATTCTCAAGCTGACGCGCGAATTGGGGGTCAACCTGGCGGGAGTCGAGATCATCCTCAACATGCGCGAAAAGATGGAAGCGATGCAGCGGCAGATTGAGGAGTTCATCGGGACTCTCAACCAGGAACTCTCGCAACGCGCAGCCGCGCACCGGCCGACGCATACTGCGAATTCGCTGATGCCGGTAATTCAGATCAATTCGGTAACGCGGGCTCCGGGCTCTGAGAATCCGAAGCGCGGCGGGGATGGCAAGAGAAGGGCGAGATAGAGGTATTTTACTCGTGGAAGTCCACTTCACACGCGAGCACTTTCAGTGTTCGCTCATTCGACCTGCCAGGGCGCCATATATCTCGTGTACAAATGCGTCAGCGCTTACGCGCCCATGTCCCCAGCGCGCATCGAAGTCGGTAGTTGGATGCGCCGCGAGCACTTGATCCTCGGTTCGACCGGCGGCGATCATCTGTTGGATACGATCGCGGACGGTCATGATCATATCCCTAAAAGCTTTGACGTCTAGCCCAGTCGTTACCTTCCCCCGGGCCGGCACTATGTGGATGGCGCTGGCAGTCCACGAAAGCTGTTTCAATAGCCCGTCTAATTTGCCGCCTTGTGCGGGATCGATTTCCGGATAACCGTCCCCAGGGAACACCTCACCGAGGTAGATCACATTTGCGGCGTGGAAATGCGTAACTGCGTCAGCGTTACTGTAGCCAGGCGCTTGATGAACAACATGAACTGCTTCCCCGTTCAGGTCGAACGTTAAGACCTCCGAAAATGCGATCCGCGGCCGATCGACTCCGAGTTCGAGTAACCGGGGTGGCAGCGGCCGTGAGGGTCCCATGGCGTGGCCTCCCAGGCGTTCGAGCGCGTTCTCCTGCATCGCAACAAATGCCCCACGCTGTCCCCAGCCGGCGTCGCCTTGCGAGTGGGCCGCGTCCTGCGGATAAACGACAACATACCGCGTATTGGATTTCGTGTGGCTTGCGAGCATGGCGGCGATTTTGGCCGTGCTTCCCGCCGAAGGCGTCCCTACTAGAAGTGCACCGTCCGGTCCAATGGAGGTGACCACGTTGCCCGAGCTCGTTTCAAACACTAGCACGTTTGGCGAGACCTCCTCGACGCCTTGAATATCCTGCGTGTCGGCGTCGGCTGTGCCGAGCAACGCTAGCGCCGGCGCTAGTAAGCTCAGAACGCGCACAAGTATTCGTGCATTTGGGAAAAGATAGTTAATCATTCTGCATTCATTCTCTTCCGCGCGTCAGTCTGTCACTCGTAAGGCGGCCGAGTCACGGAAGATCCCGGCCCGACGTGGTGAGCGTGAACCGGCCGTGCTTTACGCCCTTCGTTGCGATCAGTGCGTTGGCAAGTTCCTGCACGAGAGAAGATCTGCCACGCACCAAAATGACTTCCAGGCAATTGTCGTGGTCGAGATGCACATGAACGCTCGACATCACGGCAGCATAATACTTGTGCTGCAGCTGCGTGAGCTTCTCAGACAGCAAGCGCGCGTGATGATCGTACACCAGCGTAAGGGTGCCATAGACCTCCGCGTCAGGCGATCCGGAAATCTCATCCACAAGTTCCTTGCGGACAAGATCGCGAAAGGCTTCAGAGCGGTTCGTGTAGCCGCGCCTTGAAATCAGCCCATCGAATTCTAGAAGCAAATCCTCACTAATCGCGATGCCGATCCGTGCGAGCTCCGCCATATTTCGCTCCTTCCTTCTCAACTCTTAGTGGACAACATCCAAACGACTTCTATTTGCGTAACACATTATTAAGGTTCGTGATACCATCGTCGCGGTTAGCACGGTTTTGATTTTCGTAGCACCAGCGCGTCCTATGCTCACCTGCTTCCATTGCGCGCTTTTGTTGGTACTCCTTTCGGTACAGACGCTCAGCGCTCGGGAGGATCAGAACGCGAGCCGCGAAGCCGCCTCGAGCTAGCAGGAACTATCGTTGACATATCTGGCGCGGGGATTCGCGGGGCTAGCGTGCAGGTTCGAGGCGCAGACGGTACTGCAGGAACAACGACACAGTCAGACACGAACGGCTCCTTCACAATTTCCGGACTCCCGGCAGGTAATTATCGACTCGTGGTATCTGATTCCGGTTTTGAAACCAAAGAGATCCCAGTCACGATGGGGCCGAGCGAGGCGCCGGCCCCGCTGCGTATCTCTCTGGCTGTGCGCTCCGTCAGCACCACCGTAGACGTGCAGGGACGGGAGGATGACCTTGTGGGTGTCGCCGAATCCGCTACCCAGGGAACGGTGGGCGCAAAGGAAATCGAAGATCGTCCGATTCTTCGTTCGGGGGAAGTTTTGGAGACGGTTCCCGGCTTGATCATCACTCAACACGCCGGCGGCGGTAAGGCGAATCAATATTTTCTACGTGGCTTCAATCTCGACCACGGCACAGATTTCGCCGTTTTCCTGGACGATATGCCGCTTAATTTGCCATCGCACGCGCACGGCGAGGGGTACTCGGACATGAACACCGTCATCCCGGAGTTTGTGCAGCGGGTGAATTTTGAGAAAGGTCCCTATTACGCCGATGTCGGCAACTTCGGCTCAGCCGGATCGGCGCATCTGGAGTTCTTCAACACTCTGCCGGAGAACTTTTTCCAGGTGGAAGGCGGCATGTATGGTTATGCACGGGCTGTTTTCGGCGTATCGCAAAAGGTCGGTTCGGGCAGTTTGTTGTTCGGCGGAGAAGGCTATTATGATGACGGCCCATGGACGCATCCGGATGGTTATGCTAAGTTCAACGGCCTGCTAACCTACAGCAGCGGCGACGACGCCAACGGCTTCAGCATCACGGCCCGCGGCTACCACGGAAAATGGAATTCGAGCGATCAGATCCCGCTTACGGCGACGCCCCTCGTCGGCTTCTTTGGCGCACTGAACCCGACGGACGGGGGCAATTCACAGCGTTATAGTCTGCAGGCTGAATGGCACCGGGAACGCGCAAAATCGAAGACGAAGATCACGGTTTACGGTTTTTATTACGACCTCGATCTATTTTCTGATTTCACTTACTACCTGACAGACCCCGTTCGCGGCGACCAGTTTGAACAGAAGGATAGGCGCTGGGTGGTTGGGCTGGACGCACGCCACACGATTTACAACCAATGGTTTAGCCGCAGGGTGGAAAATACATTCGGAGTGCAGGTCCGTAACGATTGGGTCCACAACGGCCTTTACCAGACGGAAAATCGCGTGCGCGTCGAGAAGACTGACTCCGACAGCGGCACCACTCTGCCCGCGACCACGCAAGAGGATCGCTTTACGGACACGCAAGTAGGCTTCTATTGGGGAAATAAAGTCCAGTGGGCGGAAAAGTTCCGCACGGAAGCGGCCCTGCGCGGCGATGTGGGATACGTTGACGTCACCAGCTTGATTACTCCGGCCAATTCCGGCAAGGCCACCAAGTTTTTGCCCGAACCAAAAGCGAGTTTGATTTTCGGCCCGTGGTCCAAGACTGAGTTCTATGTACAGGGCGGATTTAGTTTTCACAGCAACGACGCTCGTGGGGCAACGCAAAGGGTGGAACCGGTTTCGGCGGACGATCCTTACCCCAATACGCCTGTCTCAAGAAGCCCCCTTCTGATTGCAACCAAGGGCGCGGAAATCGGCGTGCGCACAACAGCCGCCTCCCATCTGCAAAGCACGCTTTCACTCTGGTATCTGCATAGTGCTTCTGAACTGCAGCAGGATGGCGATACCGGAGCGACAGTCGCTTCCGTTTCGCCGAGCAATCGCTACGGCTTTGAATTGGCGAACTACTACACGGCGCTGGAGTATTGGGCTTTTGATTTTGACATTGCGGATTCCAGAGCCTTTTTTACCTCAATAGACCCGGTCAATGCGGCGCCGAATAGCCCGGGTGGCAAGCGCGTACCCGAAGCGGTCGGGTTGGTAGTTTCAGCGGGCATCACGATGCACGATTACAAACGCTTTTCCGCGAGTTTGCGCATGCGCTACTTTGGCCCACGCGATTTGACGTCGGACGGTATTTATCGCTCAAATGCAACGGCGTTGCTCAACGCGGAGGTCCGTTACCGCATGACCCAAAACTGGAGTTTTTTCGTCGAAGCTTTGAATTTGCTGAACCGCAGGGACCACGACATTGACTATGCCTATACCTCCCGAATCACACCAACGGCCGATGCGGCATTCACAGACGTTTTCCACCCTGTCGAACCCTTTCAGTTGCGATTTGGGTTACGTCACACTTTCGGCCCGAATAGTAGATGGGGTTCGCCTAATTGATTCACTGTTCAAGGTTTGCGGAAAGCCAGGGATCTGACGGCAACAATATAAAGGCGAGCATGAATGCGTAAGTGGTTTCCGGCCTTGCTGAACGATGCTGCAGGCAATACGCGACGCAAGATCATTTCTATCTTCAGCATTCTGTTCGTAATGAATGTATCCGCCTGGCTTTGGGCGCTCATGGTATTCCGGCATTATCCCGTTTTGCTAGGCACCGCATTTCTGGCCTACAGCTTCGGTCTGCGGCACGCCGTAGACGCTGATCACATCGCCGCCATTGACAATGTAACCCGCAAACTGATGCAAGAAGGCAAGCGGCCGGTGGCTGTCGGATTCATGTTTTCCCTGGGCCACTCGACGATCGTGGTTCTGGGATCTGCCGCTATCGCGGCCACGGCCCTGTCGCTGCAGCATCGCATGGATTCTGTAAAACATTTCGGCGGCATTGTCGGCACGCTAGTGTCGACTCTTTTTCTGTTTGGAATCGCATTAGTGAACCTGATTGTTCTGCGCTCCATCTACTCTGCCTTCCAACGTGTCCGCCGCGGCGGGAGGTATGTCGAGGAAGACTTCGATTTGCTGCTGAACAGCAGGGGATTTCTGTCACGTTTGTTCAGACCGATGTTCGCAATGATCCGTCGAAGCTGGCACATGTATCCGCTGGGTGTCCTGTTCGGTCTTGGATTCGACACAGCGACGGAGATCGGGCTGCTAGGAATATCTGCCGCTGAAGCCTCAAGAGGCCTTTCTTTGTGGTCGATCATGGTGTTCCCTGCGCTGTTCGCCGCGGGCATGTCGCTGATCGATACGACAGACAACGTTTTGATGCTCGGCGCGTACGGCTGGGCGTTCGTCAAGCCCATTCGCAAGCTCTACTACAACATGACAATCACGCTGGTATCCGTCATCGTCGCCTTTGTGGTGGGAGGAATCGAAGCCTTAGGCTTACTGGCAGGGCAGTTCCATCTTCAGGGGACGTTTTGGGGTCTGGTTGGAAGGCTTAACGAGAATTTCGGTACGCTTGGCTATTTGATCGTTGGGCTCTTTGCAGCGAGCTGGATCATATCCATCTGGATCTATAGGTGGCGTCGCTACGATGAACTTGAACTCGAGGCTTGAGGGATGCCGCCGGTGAGCGGCTAGTTGGGCTCTAAACGAGAAAACACAGCAGCTTGCCGCAGTCGTGAGAGCATCTAATCAGAGTGAGTGAACGTTACGGCCCTCGCAAGTACCACAGACACATTCGAGGTGGTACGCTCTCGGGACATCTCAAGAAGGCTCCGGAAACAGCGAAGTTTCTCAGGCGGGCGGCGCCGGCTTTTTTTCGAGAGATTTCGAAAGACTGTAACCGGGACATTGTGGCTGCGCCTCATCGGCCGCGGCCTGAGTTGTGGCCTGAGTATGGCGTCCATGCCGCATGGCTGGGGCATAGCACGGTGCTGCTGAAGGTAGACGGCGTCACGATTCTCACTGACCCGGTTTTCAGCGCGCGCGTGGGTCTGAATTTTGGTCCAGTGACAATCGGAATCAAGCGGCTGGTAGAAGTCGCGCTGGGCTTGGAGGATTTGCCGCCGATCGATTTGATTGTGTTGTCGCATGCGCACATGGATCATTTCGATGTGCCGAGCCTTCGGCATTTGGAAAATGCGGGTACCCGCGTTGTGACGGCAGCCGCGACTTCGGATCTGTTACGGCCGCGGCGCTATGCCGAGGTGCATGAACTGCGCTGGAGAGAATCTGCCAATGCGGGCGTTGCCCGTGTGAC
The DNA here is from genome assembly GCA_963758445.1 of Terriglobia bacterium. Taxonomy (GTDB): domain Bacteria; phylum Acidobacteriota; class Terriglobia; order Bryobacterales; family Bryobacteraceae; genus Bog-105. The sequence goes on along the minus strand of CAVWVR010000009.1, from coordinate 71,843 downwards.
TGCATTTGAGGTCGCGCATTGGGGCGCACGCATGCGCAGCGACGTGCATCGCGGCTACAACGGCTATGTGATCGAGGTCGGCAACCGGCGCATTGTGTTTGGCGGCGATACAGCGTACACGGATTGCTTCAAGCAGATTCGCTCATCCAAGACGGTGGACTTAGCGATTATGCCGATCGGCGCATACGATCCCTGGATTCGCGTGCATTGCAATCCGGAACAGGCATGGACCATGGCAAACGATGCGGGCGCGGAATATGTGCTTCCGGTGCATCATCAGACGTTCGCGCTGAGCCGTGAATCGAAGCTGGAGCCGATTGAACGATTACTCGATGCGGCGGGGTCTGAGCCTGGGCGCGTCTGTTTGCAAGAGATTGGGCAAGAGTACCACCGGCAGTAGGACGCTACCGATCGGTGCCACCGTAGTTCAGGACCTGCCATAAATTACTATAGTCGTCCGTCCAACGTCGTAAACCGCGGGGAACACTTACTCTATCGAGTAAGTTCTTGAATAAGGGGTTGCTGAAGAAGTCACGGCGGCCACTTACTAACACGTAAGTAGACGCGTAGACTTCTCCGGCATCATTGTCGTCGTTTTCGACTTGCCAGATCTCCTTGCCTTGGCCTTGACTGCCGAGCGCGACAATCGGCGCGAGATCGAGATAACGATTCGATACGTGAACTGCGAGAACACCCTCGGGCTTCAGATGGCGCCAATAGATTTGAAACGCTTCGCGCGTGAGCAGGTGGACCGGGATGGCGTCGCCTGAAAAGGCATCGATGACGAGGATGTCGAATTTTTGCGGCGTCTCGGTAGCCATGGAAAGACGCGCATCACCCACAACGATGTCGATGTGCGCCGGGCAGTCAGAAAGAAACGCGAACTGCTTCCGGGCGATTTCGACAACCAGCGGATTGATGTCGTAGAAGCGCAATGTGTCGCCGCCCCGGCCATAGGCGGCGAGTGTGCCCGCGCCCAAACCAACGACTCCCATTTTCAGCGGGCCGGAGGGCGCAAGCGTGTACCATGTGAGACCAATACCGGAATTTCGCCCGTAGTAAGTAGTAGGCCGATGACGATATTCCGGAAGCAGAAACTGCAGACCGTGTGTGATGGTGCCGTGGGTCAGTTCGCGAACTCTTCGACCGTGGTCGGTGAAATCGTCGACCCGCAAGGCACCGTAGAAATTGCGGCCCAGGAAAATGGCCGCGCGCAGTTGTTTCCAGGTCTGGTGAGAGACGTAGCCGCTCAGAATGACTGTGCAGGCGAGCGAAGCCAGCCATAAACGCTGCGTGAGGCGCGGTTTCTTCCATTGCGAACGTTGCTGCCAAAACGCGTACAGCAGGAGCGCGGGGCAGGCGACGAATGAGATGGGGTACTCCAACATGGCCGGAAAAACATGCGGAGCCAACAAGGCAATAAAGAGTCCGCCTATTACGCCCCCCGCAGACAGCGATAAATAGAAGCTGGTGAGTTGTGAGGCGGGCGGACGCAGCCGGGCTAACTCGCCGTGGCAGCACATGCAGCAGACGAACAGCGCGGCGGAAAGCAAAGGCAGCATGATCGACACGGGGTCGTTGTTGAGCGCAGGCCCAGTTGCCGCGACGAGGCAGCCTATGGCAGGGAAAAACAGGCGCAGGAAGATGTCGCGGCTGTACCAGCGGTCGCTTTCAAAACAAAGGATAAAGGTGAGGAGATAGATGCCGAGCGGGACCACCCAGAGTAGCGGCATCGGCGCAATGTTTTGGGTCAGGAGATTGGTAACGGCAAGCAGCAAGGTGGATGCACAGGCCGCGAGACTGATCCAGAGAAGCATAGACTTTCCTGGCAATGCCGACGGCGCGGCAGCGAAGGCTGACGGACGCCGGAGTGCGCTGATGGGCGTGAGCGGTGATCCACGCTGTGGTTGCGCAGAGAGCAGCGAAGAGGGCAAACGCGATCGACCAGGACCAGGCCTGTTGATGCCCGGTAAGGCGCGGTTCGATCACGACGGGATAGATGAACAGCGCCACGAGAGAACCCGCGTTGGAGAGTGCGAAGTACCGGTAAGGGAGCGCGTTGTCACTGGTGCGTGCATACCAACTTTGGAGCAGCGGAGTGGTAGACGAGAGCAGCAGATAAGGCAAGCCGACAGACGTGGCGAGCACGGCGAACAGATTCCAGGTGGGGTCGTGACCCGGCGTGGGCTGCCAGCGTACATTTGGCAGGATCGGGAGCGCCAGAAAACTCAGCACCAGCAGGACGATGTGGACCACCGCCTGACCTTTAGAAGACAGGCGGGTGATGACGCCGTGAGCGTACAGATACCCAAGTAAAAGACCCGCCTGGAAGAAGAGCATGCAGGTGATCCAAACGGCAGCGGACCCGCCGAACCAGGGCAGGATTAATTTAGAGGCGAGTGGCTGAACCAGGAAAAGAAGGCAGGCGCTAGCGAGAATCGTGAAACCGAAAAGAATCGGCAGCGCGCGTTGCCGACGCGCCGGAACGGGGTACGCGTGGTTGAGAGAAAGAGTAGCTTCGGAAAGCGACAATCCGCTAAGTGGCGCCTCGGCGTTTGATTTCAATGTTCAGCCGCTTGATTTTCTGGTTCAAAGTAGACAGCGGAATTCTCAAGGCCTCCGCCGCCTCTGTTTGACTATAGTTGACTAACTCAAGCGACTCAATGATTTTTCTGCGTTCGAAATCGGCGACGGTTTCAAAGAGCGATGCGTTGGCTGCAAGGGCGCCGTTGCCATCGCGCGAAATACGCATACCGCTCGCCTGCTGCAGATGATCGGGCAGAACGTGGGCGGGAACCGATGAGGAGGTCGCTAGAACGACGGCGCGTTCAACCACATTCTCCAGTTCACGTACGTTGCCCGGCCAGTTGTGTTCCATGAGGACCTGCAGGGCTTCGGGTTCGAAAGTGAGTATGGAGCGCCCATCCGAATTCAGGAACTTCTCGTTTTCCTTGCAGTAGCGCTCGAAGAAATGGCTAATCAGAAGCGGGATGTCTTCGCGGCGGTCTCGCAACGGAGGCAGAACCAGGTTGATGACGTTGAGGCGGTAATAAAGGTCTTCACGGAATCTGCCGTCATCCACGAGCTTGCGGAGATCGGCGTTGGTGGCCGCGATGATGCGCACGTCCACCCGGATGCTTTCGTTCGACCCGAGCGGCATGAACTCACGGTCCTGGAGAACGCGCAGCAGCTTGACCTGAGTCTCCGGACTGATGGTGCCGATTTCGTCGAAGAAAATTGTTCCGCGATTGGCCGTCTCAAACAGGCCTTTGCGATTGGCTACTGCGCCGGTGAAAGACCCTTTGACGTGGCCAAAAAGGATGGACTCGAGCAGTTCGGTGGGCAGCGAACCGCTGTTCACGGGGACGAACGTCTGATCGGTGCGGGCGGAGTGCGCGTGAATGGCCTTGGCGATGAGCTCTTTACCGGTGCCGGTTTCGCCAGTAATAAGGATGGTGGCGCGGCTGCTTGCGACTTGCGCCACCTGGTCGAGCAGGCGCAGCATGCGATCGCTCTTGCCGACGATATTCGGGAACGCGTAACGCTGTTTTAGAGCGCGCTTAAGCTGAGTATTCTCGCGCTCCAGATGACCCTTGGCAATCATCCGGTCGATTTCGATGAGCAGCTTCTCGTTGTCCCAAGGTTTGGCGAAATAATCGTTCGCGCCCGATTTCAATGCGCGGACCGCGACTTCGACAGAGCCATAGGCCGTGAGCATGAACACGGGCGTCTCGGTGTCGCGCTGGCGAATATCGGCCAGAACCTCCATGCCGGAGCGGTCGGGCATCATGAGATCGAGCAGAACGAGATCGTAGCTGCCCGACTCGAACCGCTGGAGTCCGGTGGTCGCGTTTTCCGCCAGATCGACGTTGTAGTTCTCGCCGGTCAGCAAAAGCTCAAGGCTTTCGCGAATGTCCACTTCGTCATCGATGACAAGGATGCGACGACGCTCGGGCGGGCTGACGCGGTCTGCCGGCAAGTCCTGATTTGAAAAACCCACTACGTTCGTTGTAGCAGACGGAGTGAAGGACTCGGCAACGCTGCGTACGGGTGGGGCATTTACTTCCGGCAAAGCCCTCCCTCGGGTGCTTTCTGTGTTGACAAACGTCAATTGACGTTTTACACTCTGATGGTGATCGAGAGCTTCAAACACAAGGGCCTGCGGAACCTGTTTGAACAGGACGACAGCCGCAAGGTTGGAGCGGATCAAGTTGACCGCTTGCGGTTAATCCTTTCGGCACTCGATCAGGCCGGCGAGGTGCAGGATATGAACCAGCCGACATTTCGATTGCACCCATTAAAGGGCAACCGGAAAGGCCTATGGGCCGTGACAGTGAGAGCCAATTGGCGGGTGACCTTCCGGTTTGAGGGGGGCGACGCCTACGAAGTGGATTTGGAAGATTACCATTAGGAGGAACGATGCGATGCCGATGAAAAATCCCGTTCACCCCGGCGCACTCGCCAAGGCCAACCTTGACGAACTTAACCTAAGCGTGGCCGAGGCAGCGAAAACTATGAAGATCACGCGACAGCAGCTTCATAACGTGATGAACGGCAGAAGCGCGGTTACGCCTCAGATGGCTTTGCGCTTTGAAAGGGCTTTTGGCGGCAGCGCCGATATGTGGTTACGAATGCAGGCGGCGTATGATCTTGCCCAAGCACGAAAGCACCAAGGCAAAATGAACATCCCGCGCCTTGTCGAGCATCCGTCGCCTTAAAAGCCCGGAGACTAGGCGGGCAGAGCTTCGCGGCGCTGCTCGTGCATTTTCGTGCTGCGGGATGAGGCAGCTGGAAATTCAAGGCGGAAGCGCGTGCCGCGACCGAGTACGCTATCGACTTCGATGATTCCGTTGTGCTCCTGCACAATGCCGTAGGTGATGGAGAGGCCGAGGCCGGTGCCCTTCTTGGGAGCCTTAGTCGTGAAGAACGGGTCGTAGATGCGCGCGAGGTTCTCGGGAGGGATGCCCTGGCCGGTATCGGCGATCTCGATGTGTGCGAATCCGCCTTCCGCCCAGGTGCGCACTGTGAGAGAGCCGCCGGCGGGCATGGCGTCGCGCGCGTTGATGAACAGGTTCAGGAATATCTGCTGCAGTTTGCCGGAGTTTCCACGCACCGAGGGCAGGTCCTCGGCCAGGGAGGGAAGAGTGGTGACGCCGGTTTTCTGGAATTGATGTTCGATGAGGCCGACGGTCTCACGAATCACACGGTTGAGGTCGACTTCGGCGAATTCAGTGGGTGAAGTACGCGAAAAATTCAGCAGCGAGTTTACGATTTCGCTGGCGCGGAAGGTCTGCTTGGCGATTTTTTCGAGCAGCTTGGATTTCTGCTCGTCACCCGAGACCTGCTTTGCGAGCATCTGCGCGTAAGTGGAAATAACCGCCAGAGGCGTGTTGACTTCGTGCGCAACGCCGGCGGCAAGCAAGCCGATGGAGCTGAGTTTGTCCGCTTGAACCAATCTGCGCTCCAATTCGGAGCGATCCGTGATGTCGTCGAAGATAATCAGGCGGCCGATCTGCTGTTGTTCTTTGGAGATCAGCGGGGCGATGGCGACGTTGACTACCGATTCGCGAACCAGGGCTAACGACGACTTCGTTAGTTCGAGACCATGGCCGTTGCGCGCGGCTGACGGCTGGATCTGGCTCTCTGGCAGGCGAGGACGCAACGCGATCTTATAGAGATTGTGAATGCCTTCTCCTCGAATGTCATCGAAACGTTGGCATAGTTCAGGTGAAAACAGATCCGACAGACGCTTCCCGACAGCTTCCGCCCGAGCGATGCCGGTGAGCTTTTCGATCTGCGAGTTCCAACTCTCCACCCGGTCATCCAACGCAACGGCAAGAATGCCGACGTTGATAGATTCAACGATGTTCTCGCTGAATTCCTTGAGCCGCTCATATTCATCCGCCTTGCGTTGGAGAGAACTATAGAGGCGCGAATTTTCAATGGCGATAGCGACGTAATTCGACATCGTGACGAGCAGATCGATATCGTCCGCCGACAGGAAGTCGCCTTCGGTGCTGCGGCTCACGCCGAAAAAGGCGATGGTCCGCGAGTGGGCTTTACAGGCGACGTAATAGGTGAAATCCAGCTCCGCGATCGTGTGCCGTATAGATTCAGGGAGTTCCTGCGAGACGATGTCGCGTAGGTGCTTGGGCCGCTCAAAAAACAGATAAGTTTTTTCGGCGGTGTCCTCCAGGAAGCGCAGATCGAGCGGATGGCGATAAGTCTTCGGCGAGCGCCCGGACTTCTGCGTGACGGAGTGAAGTTCGAAACGGCCGCTGGCTTCGTCGGTCAGGAAGAAGGCGATCTCCTGGATGGATAACGTGCGCAGGAGCCGGTCGGAGACCTTGGCCAACATCGAGTTCTGATCGGTCTCGGAACTCAACTCGCGGGCAAATTCAATGAGCGTCAAGCGCGCATCGTAGCGGTCGCGATAGAAGAAGTGCCGATCCAACTGCTCCTGGATCCAGCTTCGGATTGGCATGAAAAACAGCGTGGCGAAGGCGATGAGGACCACGAAGGCGGTTGAAGGGATGGACTGCGCGCCGAAGATGAAGAAGATGAGCACATAGAACGTACCGATCACGGCGAGCGTCGACAGCGTATACACGTAGCCTTGCTGGAAGATGATGTCAACGTCCATGAGTCGATAGCGCGTGACGGCGTAGGCCCAGGTCAACGGGATCAACGCCATGAAAAGAACGCTCAGATTCATCAGGTGATTCGGGATAGCGCCGAACACATACGGCAGCGCGTAGAAAACCACAAAGGGGAACAGGCCCACGAAGGCGCCGTTGCGGAGATACTTGAGCTGGCGGCGGGCGACCGGGTCTTCGGCGCGGGCGTAATCAAAGGAGAGCAAGACGGCGCCGAGGACGTACAAGAGCACCGAATAGCCGAGCGTAATACGGTCCATCAACCAGCGAACCTCAAACAGCGGCGTAGAGAAATTCAAAATTCCCTCGGCCGAGGCGGCGAGCACGGCCAGCAGCGCAAGTGACGGGAGGTAGAGGAGCAGCCAGCCTCCGGGCCGGCGCAGAAACTTGGGGCAGAGATGGAAGCTTAGGCAGAAATGCAGGAAAACTGCGGGCGCGAACAGGCTGCCCACCAGATTGCCCCAATACATGGCTTCATCAAAAGTGTTGAGCTTGCCGGAATAATGGAAGCAAGCGGCAATGAAGGACAGCAGGCAGAGCAGATAAAAGTGGAGCGATTTGGCCGCACTGGTGCGCCGGAAATAAACAAATAGACCGATACACAGGTAAGCGAAGCCGACGCCGTACTGGTAGTAGACCGTCGAATCGCGGGGGGCGTCCTGGATGAAGATGTTGTCTTTCTGGAACTCGATGCCGTTGCGGCGCAGCGTGTACCTGGCTTGCGAGAAACGCTGGAAATGCCAGAGCGCCTGCGGGACATCGAGAGCGCGGGCGATGGGGTAGGGCTCAATTTTGATGAGTTGATCGCCGATATGGATGTCGGCTATGGCGCCCGGCCCACCCGGACTCAAATAACCGGCAACTACCGCGTTGTGACCAGCGGGATCGTGACGGTCTACCCAAGTAACCCCGTCGTCGTGCAGCGGGTAGGTGCGCAACTGCTGGAAATTCAACACGGCCGCGACGAGCGCGGCGACGGTTGAAATCAGCAGCAGCGTTCCTGCGAACTGGGACTTGAATTCGGTCACGCTAAGCCATTCAGAGCTAAACTGTCACACTAACCCCGGCGGACGGCGTGAACCACCCGACAGGACTCCCGATTACATAGAATACAATCCGCTTGCACGTCACAATCCACTTTCATAGTGGCGCTATATTGGTGCGAACATTGAACATTTACAGGGTTATAGTACCTAACGTACTCGCGTTATTCCTGGTTTGGGAGTTCTTCTTTCCGAATATCGTATTGCACAACCTCAAAATGGATGCCGCAACAGATGTAACCCAGCCCGCTGAATATACGTCCGGGGCGTTGACCTTGTATTCAAAGACACTTAGACTGGAAAGGTAGCCCCACAGTCTACAGAGGTGGTTCGTCTCACATGAAGTATCCCGCTGCTTTTTCGCAGCAACTTAAGATCGCCATTCCCGTTTTCCTCCTGGCCGGATTATTGACGGCCCAAGACAGTTCGAAACCTAGTTCCACTCCCAGCAGTTCGACTGAGCAGCAGACGATTGCGAAGCCGCTGACAAAGAAACAACTCGCCAAGAAGGAGAAGCAACTCGAAAAAGAGCTTGCCGGCCCCTGGAAGAAGTGGATGAATGAGGACGTTGTCTACATCATCACGGATGAAGAGAAGAAAGCTTTCAAGCAGCTTAGGACGGACGATGAGCGGCAGACATTCGTAGAAAATTTCTGGGCGCGGCGTGACCCGACTCCGGATACCGAAGAGAACGAATACAAAGAGGAGCACTACCGCCGTATTGCCTACGCGAACGATCACTATGCATCGGGGATTCCGGGTTGGAAGACCGACCGCGGCATGATCTATATCAAGTACGGGCCGCCGGATGAGATCGACGCTCATCCCTCGGGAGGTTCGTATGAGCGTCCGATTGAAGAAGGCGGCGGTGAAACATCCACTTATCCGTTCGAAGACTGGCGCTATCGCTACATAGAAGGCGTCGGAACGAACGTGCAGATCGAGTTCGTGGATACAACGATGTCAGGCGAGTATCACTTCAGTCTTGACCCGGAAGAGAAGGACGCGTTGTTGTACGTTCCTGGCGCGGGGTTGACTTTATCTGAACAGATGGGGATGAGCACCCAGTCGCAACGTTTCACACGCACGGACGGAACGCACTTGGGTACCGGTAATCAACCTCTGCCCGAAAGCATGAATGAATTTACGCGCCTGGAGCAGTACGCGAATTTGCAGAAGGCGCCGGTGATCAAGTTCAAAGATCTGGAAGCGGCGGTGAACTCGAGCATTCGTTATAACACGCTGCCGATGCAGGTGCGGGCGGATTACGTTCGCGTGACGGATTCGACCGTGCTGACAAGCATTTCGTTGCTGTTTAAGAACAACGATTTGAACTATGCGACTAAAGAGAAAGTTTCGAAGGCGACCATTAATTTGTATGGACGCGTGACGTCGCTGACGCGCAAGCCGGTGAATTGGTTCGAAGATACCGTAAGCGCCGAAGTACCGGCTGAGATGCTGCAGCAGGCGATGACGGGCTCGCAGATTTATTCAAAGACGATTCCACTGGCGCCTGGCACCTACCGGCTGAATATAGTGGCGAAGGACACCGTCGGGAACACGATGAACAACTTCGAAATGGCGCTGAACGTTCCCCATTACGATGAAGACCAACTTGGTTCGAGCAGCGTGATTCTGGCCGATCAGATTGAGCGAGTGCCGACCAAGAGCATCGGGGCGGGACCGTTTGTCATTCGAAGCACGAAGGTTCGGCCACGCGTAGACGACGTCTTCAAACGCGGGGAGACGATGGGCATCTATACGGAGTTCTACAACTTCGGGATGGATGAAAAGACGAAGAAGCCGGAGGGCACGGTGGAGTACGAGGTTGTGGACTCTCAAAACAAGACGGTTTTAAGCAGTACCGAAGAGCTGTCGGCTATTCCGAATTCATCGGCGTTTCTGGTTACGGTGGAGAAAAAGCTGCCGCTGAAGTCGCTGCCTCCGGGAAAGTATACGTTAAGGCTGAAGGTGACGGACAAGCTCAAGAACCGGAGCCTCACTCCGTCAGCGCAATTTACGGTGATAGCATAGGCGTATCGGGCCGCTGGACACGTGTAAACACATGAGCCGTGCGGCCTGTGGCGCGAAAGGTCAAGTTTGAAGCGGGGTTTCGCGAATAGGAAACATATCGCAACAGCCATAAGCCTGGGGTTATTGGCGGTTTGCGGACGCGTCTCCGCCGCCGACTTTTCTCTGCCAGTTACCGGCAATCTGCTCGGTGTTGTCTCGGACACAGCTGGCACGCCACAGATGGGCGCTAGCGTTCAACTTTTTAACAAATATGAGCGGGTAATCGCAACCGCGACAACCCGGCCCGATGGACGCTTTGCATTTGCCGGGCTGCCATTTGACATCTATGCCGTGCGGGTGTCACTGGCCACTTTTTTGCCCATCGAGCGGGACAAAATTGCAATTAAGCCTGGGGTCGATAGTATTTTGCAGATCCATATGGCGACGTTGCTCAGCAGCATCGAAGTGAATTACGTGCTGCCGACCGGCGCTATGACAGAAGATTGGAAATGGGTGCTGCGATCCTCGCCGGCGACACGCCCGGTGACAAGATTCTTACCGGAGCTTGACGCGAAATCGGGAGCCAATGAGCTTAGGCCGAGGGTTTTCTCGGGCACGCACGCGATTGTGTCGGTATCTGGCGGCGATGGCGGCCTAGTGGACACCGACTCTACGCAGGGCGACTTCGGAACTGGGTTTGCGCTCTCCACGAACGTGCTGGGGAAGAACCAGATTCAACTAGGCGGAACGTTCGGCCAGAGTGGACCGATGGGACCGGCGGCAATGGGCCTTTGCGCCATCTACACGCGGAATGCAAGCGGTCTGTTCGGAACGGCGCCGGAGATCACTCTGACAATGGCGCAGCTTGGGCTGCCCGGGCCGATGATGCCAGGCGCGCAAATGGCAGGTTCCAGCACAGCGCCTTTGGGTAACGCTCCGCAGCTGCGCACGATGTCGCTGAGCATTTACGAAGTCGCCGACCCGATCGACAACATTCATCTGGAATATGGAATGACGGGAGAATCCGTCGACTACTTGCAGCACACCAGCCGGGTGAGTCCCTTCGCCAGGCTGACGTTCAGCGATGGTGTTGCCGGTACGTTGATTCTTGCCTATAGCGACGGTGGAAGGCCCGACGAGTTGACCGCGCATAGTCAACAACCCGCAACGGAGGTAGACGACGCTACGCTGAACGATGGCTTAAGCGCGTTATCCAGACTGCCGCAGCTTTCCGAACGTAATGGGCGGATGGAATTGCAGCGCACGCAGAACTATGAAGCCGGGTATCGCCGGGTTCAGGGCAGCACCACCTATGCCGTGAGCGGCTTCTACGAAAACGTTAGTGACGGGCGGATTAACGTAGCCGGCAATGTGGCTTCGCTGGACAGTGAAGATCTTTTGTCGGATGGAGTATCGGCGACCTCGACATACAACGTGGGGAACTACCGGCGTAGCGGATATGTAGCTTCCGCGGATCAGCGCCTCGGCGATCGTTGGCATGCGGCTTTGGCCTACGGGCGCATGGGTGGATTCAGCCCGAATCCAGCGGCGGTGGCGCAAGGGCTGGGCGACGGGAAAAGTTTTCTGAGTGAAAATAACCGGAATGTGGCGGCGGTAAATGTGAGCGGCAGGATGCCGGTGACGGGAATGATCTTTAAGGCAAGTTACGGCTGGATGGATAGCGGGACCATTGCTCCCCGGCACGTATTCACCACGCAGAACGTATATGTGTCGCCCGGGTTAAACATTGAAGTTCGACAACCACTGCCTTCCATCTTTGGAATGCCGGGCCGCATGGAGATTACCGCGGATCTGCGCAATCTGCTGGCGCAGGGTTACGTTCCCATTGCCGACGGAAGCGATCGTTCACTGTTGATCGTGCAAGCGCCGCGCGCGATCCGTGGTGGCTTAAGTTTTATTTTCTAATCACCGGATGCCCGGAGGCGGAGTCACGGCCGCAGCACTCCCCGCGTTCTTTGCGCTTTCGGTTATTGCTGCCGCAGGCGCTGCACCTCAAGCACCCACCTTCGCGCATGATATCGCCCCGATTGGGTTCGGCGCTGCAGAGTCTCGGATTCGGTGCCGAAGCGATGAACTGGAGAAACAGGCGGCGCGGCAGTGAGGCGCTTCGCTTCCGGTCTTCAATCGCTCACGATGCCGCGCTGCAGGGCAAAGCGCGTCAGTTCTGCCGTGCTGTGCAGCCCTAGCGTTTCCATGATCGCCGCTTTGTGAAAGTCTATGGTCTTGACCGAAACGTTCAGAATGCCTGCGATCTCTTTATTCGATTTACCCTCGGCGACCAGTTGCAAAACTTCGCGCTGGCGCGGCGTAAGCGCGTTGCCGAATAGCTCACTAGGGTTCTTCGTCGGATCATAGAGCGCGTCCGGTATGCCCTTACGCAGCGCGGGGCTCACATAATAGCGTCCGGCCAAAACTTCCTTCAGGGCGGAGCGCACTTCCGCGGCGGCGCCTTGTTTGAGGATGTATCCAGAAGCGCCCATGCGCAGGGCCGCTTGTACGTAATCGCGGTCCGATCGTTGCGTCACGAATATGAGCTTCACCTGCGAATTTCTAGTCTTGATCTGCCGCCCGGCCTCCATCCCATTCAGGATGGGCATGGATACATCAAGAAGAACAGCGTCGGGTCGCAAGTGTTCCGCCTCCGAAACCAGTTCTCTTCCGTTGAGAGCAACACCGACTACCTCGAAGTCCTTTTCCAAGACATGCCGCAGACCTTCGAGGATGAGTCCGTGGTCATCTCCGAGCAGAATCCGGGGCTTCGTCATTGCTTACTCAATCACCCAACAACTTGCCATAGGGCTCTAGCGATTCTATGTTGTCGCATACGGCCTTGATAGCCGCTGTGAGGGGAACCGCAAGCAGCAGGCCCACGCCGCCCCACACAACGCCCCAGAACATTACGGCGATGGTGACAATCAGCGGATTTAAACGAACTCGCCGCCCGATGACCTTCGCGTACAGGAAGTTCATGGCGAAAATGTGCAAAGCCGATGTGAGGACCACAATCGCCAGAATGATCTTAACTTGATTGGGAACGGCAATAGCGGCGAGGACCGGAGGAACAACGGAAAGCGGCAGCCCGACATAGGGGACCAGGCTGAAGAAGGCGCTGAGCGGCCCAATCAGCGGCCAGTAAGGCACCCCGAGCGCGAAGAAAAGGATCCCGCTCATGCTGCTCAGGAACACCCAAAGAAGAAAGTTGCCGAGCACGTAGGCGCGAGTCGAATTACCGATTCCAATCCACGTTCGCCCCACTTGATAGCGTTTCTCGCCTTGAAACAGGCGCAGGATACTCTTGTTCAGGTGGTCGCGCCAGCTCAGCATGAAGTAGACCAGGAACGGCACGAACGAAGCCATGATGAGCACGTGAAAATAACCGGCCACGTAGCCATAGATGATACTAATGGCCGGTGTGGCGTCACGATGAATACGCACTTCCTGGATGGGCGGAGGTACGTTGTCAACAGCGGGCGTAGCGCGCCGCCGCTTTTTGCCGGCATCCTGAGGCTTCTGCTGAATCTGTTGGTTCTGTTGCCGTAGACTTTTCGGAATCAGGAGTTCCGCGCCACGCTGCTCTACCAGGTCAATCTCCTCGTTTGTCTTCGTCCAGAGATCGCTGACGCGCGCGCTGTAGGCCGGCAGATCTTCGGCAAACGTGGAGAGCTGAGCCCACGCCATCGCTCCCAGCAAGTAAACGCCGATGGATGCAACTCCCAGTACAATGGCCGTTGCCGCAGGGCGGGGCACGCGTATTTTCATGACCAGGATGACCACCGGGTCCAGAATGAAAGCGAAAAGAGCCGAGACGATGAGCGTAACGAAGAAGTCGCGGCCGTAGTAAAGAAGTGCGACTGATGCAGCCAACGCGATTAGCGAGGTCGCAAACGGGATTGCTCGATTCGTTGCCTGCGGAGTACTTAACAGTGGCAAGAGCGAGCTTACGGCCTCAGTACCCGTACGATAACATGCGTTGGCGGGTGCGCTGATTTGGATACCAATGAAGATGAGAGATCAACTGAATTAAGGAATCATGGTGACTGTCGCGAAATTGGGGAGAATTTTGGCGTTGGACGTGGGGCGCAAGCGCATCGGATTAGCCGTAAGTGATGAGCTTGGTGTTACCGCGCAGGGGATCGAGACATTGCATCGTACGCGTGTTCGCGCCGATCTCGAGGCGCTGAAAACGATTGCCGAAAAATGGAATGTGCGGCTTTTGCTTGTCGGCCGTCCGCTGCACATGAGTGGTTCGGAAAGCCGTCAAAGCGAATACACGGCCGAGTTCGCCGCGCGTCTTGAAGAGCACCTCCAGCTCCCGCTGGTCTTATGGGACGAACGTCTCACATCGGCCGAAGCGGAACGAATGCTGCGCGATGCGGGTGCGTCACTTGAGGCGAAGAAGAAATCCGTGGATCGGCTGGCCGCCGTGCTGCTGCTGGAAAGCTACCTAGCACACGAGGAAAACGTTGCCTAGACGACGCGGCTGTCTAGGCCGGGTCTTAGCCATTGCCGCGGGATTGACTCTCCTCGGCGTATGCGTGGCGGCGGTCTTCATCGGTTACTGGTACTTCGGTCCATACCGAAACTTTGATACCGAGACATTCGTCGAGATCGAACACGGCATGTCCTCGCGGCAGATCGCACAAACTCTCGAGAACGAAGGCGTAGTGAAATCCCACTGGGCATTTCTCTTCGTGCGAATGTTGCACCCGAACGCGCCGCTGCAAGCCGGTGAGTATCGGTTCGGCTCGGCGCAAACGCCTTTGCAGGTGTTTGAAGAGATTCGCAAGGGCGCGACATTCTACGAAGAACTGACCATACCCGAGGGAAGCAATATGTTCAATATCGCAGGCATTCTGGAGCAAGGCGACACGGTTAAGTCGGGAGATTTCTTGAAGGCGGCGGCCGATCCCTCGACGATCAAGGATCTGGATCCGCTGGCGCCGAATCTCGAAGGTTATTTATTCCCCTCCACGTATCGCGTGACGCATCGAACAACGGCTCTGCAGCTCTGTCACACGATGACGCTTGAATTCCGGAAACAATGGGCTGCCATCGGTGGAACGCCTCAAACGTCGGGCATCCATCGCCTGGTGATTCTCGCTTCGCTGGTTGAGAAAGAGACCGCTGTTCCGCCGGAGCGTCCGGAAGTAGCGGCGGTCTTTAGTAACCGGTTGACAGCCAATATGCCTTTGCAGTGCGATCCCACGACCGTCTACGCGGCACTTCTAGAGAATCATTACCACGGCGTTATTCACAAATCCGATCTGGCGAGCGCCAATCCATATAACACATACGCGCACCCCGGATTGCCGCCGGGTCCAATCGCCAATCCGGGCATTTCATCCTTGAAAGCTGCACTGCATCCGGCGAACGTGCCCTATCTATATTTTGTTGCTAATCCCGATGGCTCCGGCACGCATCATTTTTCAGCCACACTCGAAGAACACGACAAAGCAGTACTCGCTTATCGTCAGGGACACCGTTAGGCTTTGTACGCGATCAGCGATTTCGGAAACCCGAAGAACCACTCACGTGCGATAAGCGCTGCCGGAAAGAGGCACTGCAGTTCCTTCGCATCCAGCAAACGCAATTCATTCAGAAAGTGATACAGATAATCCCGCCGCACATCTTTGGTATGCGGCACCAGCATCTCCCAACCGGTGAAGCGATTCACAATCGCGCCTTGCCACCTTCGCGGCAGGTAGTGAACGAAGGGCAGCATAACGTGCATCTCAAAGGGAAAGTGGCGATTTGGTGTCTGCACCCAATATCGTTTGCCGACGCGTGCGATCTCGTCCGCAAACTGGCGCTGCTCCGCCGGCGTTCCGACGTGTTCGATGGTTGAGTTGCTAAACACAATGTCGAAGGCGCTGTTGCAAAATGGCAGCGTTCTTCCATCGCCCGCAACCACAGTGACGCCCTGCTGGCTGGTGTCGACGGCAGGCAGCAAATTCAAGAATGTGAGTTTGGGCTTTACCTTGGCGAATTGCCAGATGAGCGAAGAGCCGCCGACGTCCAATACCGTTGTGTCCGGAGTAATTTGGAATGTACGCTCAAAACGCGCCATTCGCTCCGATCGAAAGTAGCGGAAGAAGTTTTGGAGACTATCCGACGGCAAGATAGCTATTTCTCTTGCATCTTGCGCGCCATGGAAGCCGTTAGCTGAATGGGAGCGAAGCGGGTGAGGAAAGCCATCAGAGCATTCAGCGCGCCGGTAATCACCAGCGGCTTGCCGCGCTTCATACCGTTCCAGCCGATCTCGGCAACTCTTCGCGCGCTCATCACCTGCCCTTTGTTGGCGAACAGTTTCGTCCCGGCCATTCCTGCGCGCTTGTCGAATTCGGTTTGTGTTGGGCCCGGACACAAGCACGTGACTGTCACGCCAAAGTCCCGCGTCTCGTTATGAATCGCCTCCGAAAACGACAGTACGTACGCCTTCGTCGCGTAATAGACGGACATGAGTGGACCCGGTTGGAACGCGGCCGTCGATGAAACGTTCATGATCATCCCGCGGCGTCGCTGGATCAGCTTTGGTAAGAACAGACGAGTTAAATCGGTGAGCGCTGTCACGTTCAATTGCACCATGTTGACCTGCTCGCGTTCGTCAAGTTCCCAGAACTTACCGACCAATCCGAATCCGGCGTTGTTGATCAGCACTTCCAGTTCGATGCCTGCCCCCTCGACTGCCGCTAGTACCTCTCGGCATGCTTCTGGTTGCGCAAGATCCCTGGCTATCACCATTACGCTTCGACTCCACTTTTGCTGGATGTCGGTGGCTACGCGCTGCAGTGCTGACTCGGATCGGGCGACCAGAACGACATCGTATCCATCGCGGGCGGCCAAGTCGGCCAACTCTCGTCCGATACCCGTTGATGCTCCTGTGACTAAGGCAGCTGGCATGATCCGTCGATGAGTACTGTAGCAAAGGCTGTTCTAATCATGCTTTCTCTTGCTTACGTAAGCTCTTCCACCAGAGATTTAGATTCAAACGAACTGGTGGAGATACTTGAAAAAAGCCGCGCCAACAACACGCTTGTGGGCGTCACCGGGATGCTCCTCTATAAAGACGGAAATTTCATCCAGGTTCTTGAGGGAGCCGATCCCGCTGTTCTAGCCATATATCAAAAGATTGCACGTGATCCGCGGCACAAGGGTGTGATCATGTTGCTGAAAGAACAACGCTCGGAAAGGCAATTCCCCGAATGGAGTATGGGATTTTGCAACCTGCGAGATGTGGATTTGCAAGCGCTACCTGGTTACCGTGACTTCCGCCACGACTCACTAACTTCTCCGGCCTTTGTAGCGGATCCGACCCGCGCGCAGAGTCTGCTGTTTATGTTCCGGAAGAAAATGTGAAGCTGCGCGTTCCGAAGACTCGGCAATTCGTTCCGGCAAATTCGCCAGCTTTTCCCTATCGGCCGGATCATAAACTGCGGCTGGCGGCACTTGGGCGATAAGCGTTTGCGATTGCCTGAAAGCGTTCAGCGCCGCCTGCCAGTCCTCGGAGTCAGACGGATGCTCCGTAGCGCGCTTGCGTAGAACCTCACCGAGTTCGTAATAATCGAGCGCTGCGCTGACACTTTCATCGAGATTATGCGGATCGCTCTGATGCAGCGCCGTACCTGTCGCAGCTGCCTCGCTGCTGAATTGAATGCCTTCATTCAGATTTCCAGCCTGACATTTAGCCACTGCGGCAATTCTCAGAACAGATTCCAACTCCGAGCGCGCGTGAAAATCGTTAGGATCCTCTCCGGCCACCCGACGTCGCAACTGAATGGCGCGTTCAAATGCAGCATCGGCATCGCCCTCTTTCTGAAGTTCGTGCAAGCACCATCCCAGCTCCACCAGATCGAAAGAAAGGTCCATGCGCGCAGTCGGGTTCTGAGGCTGGGCAGTTAACCGCTTCTCGTCGCGGGCCACAGCTTTGCGATCAAATTCTAGTGATTGCTGATATTGCCCTACAGCGAAGTAGACGCTCGCGATATGCTTCTCCACTAAACCAAGGTTGCGCTCGTCGTCAGCCGTATTGTTGGCCTGGGCTGCTAAGTTCTGGTAGTCCGAATACGCCTGCTGCCAAAGCGGCAGCGCTTCTTTGTATTTGTGCTCATCTGTATTCGCCAAAGCCAGATAGAAGTGCGCCAGAGCCAGATCGTTCAGGTTCCCAGGCGCGGCCGGCGCACGCGCAATATCCTTGAACAGCGCGACCGATTCCTGGCGCAAGGCTTCTGCATTTCCATTTCCGGTTCTCGGCGAGAGCGACGCCAGGTCTTCGTCCACCCGCGCAAGTGAAAGCTCAACCTCGCGGTTATCCGGCTCTCGCGACCGCAAACCAACTAAGAGACTGCGCGCCTTGGTGTAGCTCGCATAAGCGCCCGATTGGTCGCCGACGTTAGCGCGCTGCAAATCGCCCTGGGCTGCCGCGATTCGCATATAAGCTTGCGCGAGTTCGAAGGTTAGGCCGGGGTCCCGGTTGCGGCTGACCGCAAGACCGTTCAGATATTGCAGACCGCGGGAGATGAGCAGTTCGCGGGCATGGCTCGATCCAGGCAGATCCACGATGGCATCATCCAGTTCGAACACAACCGAGTGGGCCAGCTGGCGCAATTGCTGGAAACGCATCTCCGCCTGTTGCTTCGCCCGCCAGATCATCAGCCCGGAGATGGCAACAGCCAGGATGGTGATCGCAGCCGCAAAGACCGCCAACCGATTACGCTTCGTGAACTTACCAAAGCGATACAAAAACGTGTCCGGCGCGGCGTGCACCGGGAACCCGTCGAGAAACGCCTGGATATCACGGCAGAAAGCATCCACCGTCGCATACCTGCGCTCCGGCTCCTTGCGGAGCGCCATCATGACAATGTTTTCCAGGTCTGTCGGAATCGCGCGATTCTGCGCGCGCAATGGAATCGGGCTGTGCTCCAGAAAGGCTCGCATCGCTGCCGCTGACGTCTGGCGCGCACCGTACGGATAATGCCCGCTCAGCAGCTCGTACAGCAAAACGCCGAGAGAGTACACATCTGTGGCGACGGTCAGCGGCTCACCTCGGATTTGCTCCGGACTGGCGTAGGTCGGGGTCAGCGGCATGCGCGTGGTGGCTTCTGTCTGGATACCTCCGGCAAGAATACGCGCCACGCCGAAATCGAGCAGCTTGGGCGTACCGTTAGCCGTGACCAGCACGTTGCTGGGTTTCAAGTCGCCGTGGATGATCAGGTTGTTATGCGCATATCCGACAGCCGAACAGATGGACAGAAACAGGCGCAGCTTATCGCGAACGCTGAGTTGGTGGCGCTGACGATAGCGATCCAGCGGTTCGCCGTCTACGAACTCCATCGCGT
Organism: Terriglobia bacterium; assembly: GCA_963758445.1. GTDB lineage: Bacteria > Acidobacteriota > Terriglobia > Bryobacterales > Bryobacteraceae > Bog-105. The sequence goes on along the minus strand of CAVWVR010000009.1, from coordinate 52,775 downwards.
AATACGCCTGCCCGTTTTCCGTTGTTCCGCCGTCCAGCAGGTGAGCGATGTTGGGGTGATCCAGACGGGCCAATATCTGGCGTTCACGCCAGAAAAGCTTGGCAAATTTCCCGCGGCGTCCGGCTGTCTTGATCAGCTTTAACGCCACCACGCGTTCGAACTCGCCATCGTCGCGCTTGGCAAGATAGACGATCCCCATTCCGCCGCGGCCGATTTCGTGATCGATACGATAAGGACCCGCCCGCTCCGGCAAAACTTCCACCAGAGGCGTGTCTTCTGGTAGCGGCTCGTCCAGATTTTCGTCACCCAGAAGATCTTCCGCGCGGTCGCTATAGGTGAGGTACTCCTGCACCTCATCGCACAGCTTTGTATCACCGTGGCACAAGTCATCCAGCACTTGCTTGCGGCGGTCCAGCGGACTTTCGAGAACCTGATCTAGAATCCCTTTCACCCGTTGCCAACGGGCAGCGTCCTGCTGGTGGCCAGCAGGCGGCGGCATCGTGTCGACGCCTGAAACGCGAACCAGATAGGGGGTTCCGCGATCGCCCTTCATCGCTCCAACTCCTTGGCCAAGAAAAGCCGGGCGGTGCGCCACTCGCGCTTGATGGTATCTTGCGAAACCTCCAGGATCTTGGCCGTTTCCTCAACGGTGAGCCCACTGAAGAAACGCAGCTCGACAATTCGCGCCTGGCGTGGATCAATCTCCTCCAGCCGCGTCAAAGCCGCATCGAGATCCTGCATTTCGAGACCACGCAAGTCCGCGAAATCAGGCATCGTGGTCGTCACCAGGAGTGCCACGCCGCGCTTCTGCGATTTGCGCGCCACAGCGTAGTTCACCAGTATGCGACGCATCATGCGCGCTGCGATTCCAAGCACTTGCTCGCGCGAAGTCCAGTCGATTTTTTGCTGCTCCAGCAGACGCAGATACGCCTCATGCACCAGAGCGGTCGGTTGCAGAGTGTGATCCGGCCGCTCAGCCGAAAGATAATCGCGAGCGATACGGCGCAGTTCCTGATACAGCATCGGAACAGCGGCATCTAAGGCTGGTTTAGTGTTCAATGACGGCGCCAGGCGGACGGCTTCCTCCACGTACTGTTGATCCACTTCGGCAGAAAGTGTAACTAAGGGTGCCTAAGCAGGGGGATATTGGTCCATCTGCGCCAATTTGGGAGACACGGTGACTGTCACGAAATTAATTTGGTAGTTTTACCTGCTCTGATTTCAGCCAAAATTTTGCGTTATCAGTAGAGGCGATCCTAGGGCCGTATTCATCGTCACGTGAAGCGGCCCTTTCTGATGTTCATTTGACCGGCAGTTCTCGGAGGCTGCCGGTCATTTTTTGTTACACCGCGATTTGGACGATGTTGCTAGGCGCAGTCGCAGGTTCGGGCAAGTGATCGTCAGCCACAGGGGTTAGCGCCTCATCCATGTAGTTGCGGATGTTTGGGTCGCGCTTCAGCTTGGCGCGGATCAACGCATACTTGACGATCAGCCGAGCCAGAGTGACATGTTTGCCGAGCAAGTTACTCAGATACTGCGGATAAAAAAGGAAGGGACTTTCGATCGGCATAGACGGACGCCGGTCTTTCCGGTACTTTCGCCTCAAATACCCGCCTTGCAGCGGATCTACATTTTCGAGCCGGATACACGCGTAGAACCAAAGCAACAGCAAAAGCATGTTACCTGGATTACTTCCAGTCGCGTGCGCCCGGCGCATAACGGTCTCCAGATGCTCCAGCGAATAATAGGAGAACCACGCATCCTGATAAAGCTTCTCCCATTCCGCCGTAGACATAGTCGGGTGCGTGGTGGTCACGTGCTCCAGATCATATTTGTTCAGATCGGGATCCAGATAGGCGCCCGCCTGGTGCAACTTGAGATGATCCTCGGAGCCGGGCAGGGGAGTCAGGCAATGCGGCTCCAGTAAATCAATAGGCAACTCGCGCTGGATGGTCTCTATATCGCGCAGAACAGATTCCGGCGTATCTGTGGGGAAACCGACAATGTAGCCCGCGAAAATGGTCGCACCGGCCCGTTTCCACTCCAGCAGCATCTTCCGGTATTCCGCGACTTTGTTCTGCTTCTTCCGCGCCCCAAGCAGGCTATCGGGGTTGATACTCTCCAGCCCGATGAAGACGCGCGCCACACCAGCTCGTCCGGCCTTTTCAATAAAGTGCGGCAGGCGGTGACACATCGTGTCCACCTGAATGACGAACTTGATGTTGAGCTTCTCCTGCTCGCGCATCGAAATCAGCCGGTCGAAGACGCTCTCCCAATCGCGATTGCGAGCGAAGTTGTCGTCGGTGATGAAGAAGCGGTTAATACCGTGTTTGAGGTTCTCGCGGACAATCTGTTCGACATCGTCGGCAGATCGGCGCCGTGATTTGCGTCCCTGCACATTGATGATGGTGCAAAACGAGCACTGGAACGGGCAGCCGCGGCCGGCGTCGAAACTGGTCAGCTTGCCCGCGGTTCGTTTGACGCGCGTCGGAGGAAGAATCGGCATCGGCACGCCAGTCAGCGAGGGCAAATCCGACATGTAGTTGTAGAGCGGCTTTAAACGTCCGTGCCAAGCGTCCTGAAGAACTTCTTCAAAGCGGCCTTCCGCTTCGCCGGCAAATAGCGAGATGCCGATATCCATTGCTTCTTGAAGCTCAGAGGGGATTTCAGGCAGCATTGCCAGGCATCCGGATACGTGAAAGCCGCCCAGGCAGACGGGAATGCCGGCCGCGCGCAATGGGCGCGCCAGGTCTATGGCCCTCGGGTACTGATTGGATTGGACGCCAATCAGCGCAACCAAACAGCGTTTGCCTTTGAGCTGCCGAAGTAGACGCTTCACGCGCACACGCGTATTCGTCTCGTCCATCGCGGAAACGACGATGTCGACATCCTCACCCAAAACGCGCCGTTGCTGGCAATCGAGCGCCAGGCCATTGATGACAGCTAGCGTATTGGAAGGAATTGCCGAACGAAGCCACTGGATTACATAGCCATCGTCGTCGTAATGGGATGGTTTGATGAGAACTAAATGGAATTTGTTGGGCGCCGAGCGAGCAGCCATCTCACTCCTAGACGTAGGCTGTTAACGTTCAGAATATCACGAAAGTGCCGATTCGCCGGGTATATGCGCGCATGCGCCTTAGCCAGTTCCTATAATAAGGAGAGTAATCCATGGAGGCGCTTAAGAAGAAACTGCAGGAAGAGATAGCTGCGCTGGAATACGAACTGCGCAACGAGCTTCCGAAAGAGATCCTGAAAGCGCGCGCTCACGGCGACTTGAGCGAGAACGCCGAATACCACGCGGCCAAAGAACGGCAGGGCCTGGTGAACGCCCGCCTGGGGCAGTTGCAGGCCCGGCTACGTGAATTCTCCATGATTGACATGTCCAAGATTCCGCACGATCGCGTGGGGCTTGGCTCGCGCGTGGTGGTTCTGGATCTCAACAAAGACGAAGAGCACAGTTACAATCTGGTCACAAGCGAAGAGGCGGATGTATCGCACGGGAAGATTTCAACGAGTTCGCCGATCGGGCGCGGATTATTGGGGAAAAAAGTCGGAGACTCGGTGCGCATACAGACCCCCGATGGCGTCCGGGAGATGGAGATTCTAAGCCTCGCGACCATTCACGACGTGGCGTAAAAGGATTATCGAATGACGTATACCCGCGCGATTGGATTGGGCGCCAACAAGATCATTCGGCTCATAGTTCGTGGTTTGGCGCTGTCCCGCATCAACCCGAACGTACTCACGTTCCTGGGGTTGGTGATCAACATGGTTGCGGCCGCGTTCCTGGCCGTCGGTGAGTTTCGCATTGCCGGGTGCGTCATCATTTTCGCCGGTCTGTTCGACATGGTCGATGGCCGCGTCGCGCGCGCTACCAACCAGGTAACTCGCTTCGGCGGTTTCTTCGATTCGGTACTGGATCGCTATTCCGATATTGCACTGCTGGTTGGCCTGCTGGTGTATTACGGGACCATTAACCGTTCTTCTTACGTAGTGCTGACGGCGATTGTGATGGCCGCTTCCGTCATGATCAGCTACACCCGTTCACGCGCCGAAAACATCATCCCCACGTGCAAAGTTGGTTTTTTGGAGCGGCCCGAACGTGTTGTTCTGTTCATCATCGGCGCGCTTTTCGATCGCATGGCGCCGGTTTTGTGGGTCATTGCGGTGCTCGGCAATCTGACGGTGATTCACCGCATGATCTTCACTTACAAGGAAACCAAGCATTTGGAAGAAGCGCAGTTGCGCCCGCGTTCGGTGGCTACGGCATCCAAGCTCTCTTAATCGCGCGCTTCCAGGATGACAACCGCGAAAGCCATTTCGCTGGTATGTGTCAGTGAGATGGAAATGCGTTCGGCGCCGAGTTTCTTTGCAATCTGGCAGGCCATGCCATGCAGTAATAGCTTGGGGCGGCCGGAGGGCTCGTTGACAACTTCGAAGTCTTTCCACTTCACGCCAAAGTTCCAGCCGGTTCCGATGGCCTTCATCCCCGCTTCTTTAGCGGCGAAACGGGCCGCGAATCTTTCCGCCGCATTGGCTTTCGATTCGGCATAGGCGCGCTCGCCCCCGGTGTAGATTCGATTCAGGAAGCGATCCCCAAAACGAGCGATACTGTCGCGTATCCGGTTCACCTCCGCCAGGTCCGTGCCAATTCCAACAATCATCCATTCATCATGATCTCGTCGTACCAATGAGAGAATAGGGGGCGTTCATGCACATCCCGGACAATTTCCTGTCACCTCCGGTTTGGGCCACTCTCGATTGCGTTGCGGCCCCTGCGGTTGCGATTGTTTCGCGGCGCGCACGCGCAGCTTCGGACAGCAGCCAAACGCCTCTTCTCGGCGTATTGGGAGCGTTCGTTTTCGCGGCGCAGATGGTCAATTTCCCGGTCGGCATCGGAACCAGCGGGCACTTAGTTGGAGGCACGCTGCTAGCCTGCATCATCGGACCCTGGGCTGCGGCGCTGGTGATGACTTCCATTCTGGTGATCCAGGCGTTGATTTTCCAGGATGGCGGTGTGCTGGCCCTCGGCGCCAATGTTGTCAATATGGCGCTGCTGGGCGTAGTTGCCGGTTATCTGCCGGCTCGCTTGTTGTCGCGCACTAAATGGAAAAGTAGCGGAATTTTCCTGGGCGGCACGTGCTCTGTGCTGGTAAGCGGCTTACTGGCATTATCTGAACTGCTGGTATCGGGTATTCACATGTCGGCGGCCATGATCGAAGTCAGCTTGGCTGTCTTCTTAGTAAATGCGCTTGTCGAGGGTGCGATCACACTTTCGGCTTTGCGCGCCATCGAACTCTTGAAACCAGGCATCAGCATTCTGGGTGCAGCGCGCCAAACTTCTGCGCCCGTGCCCAAGCGTCAGGGCCGTGGCTTGGCGCCCGTTATCGCCGGCGTTGCAATCTTCATTGCCGCAATTGGAGTCGTTATCGGCTCCAAGCTGCCGGACGGACTGGAAAAGCTGGCTTTGCGGCTGGGCGTGAGTTTTGCCGCTCATCCTCTCTTTCGAGCTCCATTGAGCGACTATTATGTGCGCCAGCTGGGAACCAACTGGCTAAGTCGCGCAAGCGCCGGGTTGTTGGGCATCTTGTGCATCTACGCAGTGTGCGGAGTCGCCAGCCACTTACTCGGGCGCGTCAGACGTTCTTATTCTTAATAGCGCTCCTCAAGGATCCTTCCACTGCGCCACGCCGCCCTTGCTCGCCTCAGCACGCAGGATAGTCCAATCCATCGAGTGGATGCGCGTATAAAGCTGCTGCTTCTGCTGGCTTTTCTTCTGTTCCTGGCGCTGCTCCCGAAACCGGCTGTGCTGCAGTTGGCGGTCTGTTTTGCGTATCTTTTGATTACGTTGGCCGTAGCTCGTCTACCCTGGCTGCGGATTCTGCGTAGTTCGCTGGTGGTGATCCCATTCGTCGGGTTCTTCGCTCTCATCATTTACTTGAGCGGAGATTTACCGCGGGCTGCCATCATCCTCTCGAAGAGTTATCTATCTGCGCTGGCGGTAATAGTGTGCGTGGCGTCGACTCCGCTGCCTCAACTGGTTCAAGCGGCGCGCTGGCTGCACATACCGGTGTTCCTGGTCGACATAACTCAATTGATTTACCGCTATCTATTCGTACTTAGCGGGGAATTTCAAGTTATGCGTATCGCTTTCTCGGCGCGCGGAGGTCAAACAGGGCCGCGGGCGTTCCAATCCGCAACCGGCATGGTGGCGCTCCTGTTTGGGCGCGCCTATGAGAGGGCGGGCGCGGTGCACAGCGCGATGTTGTCCCGAGGCTTCTCCGGTCTGATGCCGGCTGCACCGCAACGGCAGTTACAGCGCTGGGACCTGGTCTTCGGTTTCCTTGGTCTACTGCTTGTTGTCCTGGTGCGCTTCATCTGAGATGCGTACGTTGGTGGAGATCCGGAACCTCAGTTACTCTCACACGGATGGAACCAAAGCTCTCCAGGATATTAACCTCGATATCGTCGAGGGCGAGAATCTGGTTCTCTTCGGGCCCAACGGATCTGGAAAAACGACCTTACTTCTGCATCTGAACGGGACATTAGCGGGAGACGGTTTGCTCAGAGTTGCGGGTTTGGAAGTGACCAAGGCGAACCTCCCCGAGATCCGGCGGCGCGTCGGACTTGTATTCCAAGAGTCCGACGACCAGTTGTTTATGCCAACTGTCTTAGAGGACGTGATGTTTGGTCCGCTGAATTTGGGCTGGAGACACGAAAAAGCGGCACAGGCCTCGCGCGAGGCGCTGGCGGCAGTAGGCATTCCCTCTGAGATTCACCGCCGACCGCCGTTTCACCTCAGCTCGGGCGAGAAACGGCGTGTGGCGCTGGCAGGCGTGCTCGTTATGCAGCCGGAGCTGCTGCTACTGGACGAGCCCACTACATCGCTCGATCCACCGGGGCAGCGCGCGCTATTGGAACTGCTGAACAGCCTTCCACAAACCAAGATCGTCGCTACGCATGATGTTCACTTCGCCTCCGCTTTGAGCAAACGCGCAATTTTCATGGATAGAGGCCAGATCGTCGCGGATGGTGAAGTGAATGATGTGGCCGCGCGCTTCGGCTGGAACCCTTATCCTTGAGTCTTTCGGAAAGCGGCCCAACGCTTCTTCTGCGCGGCAGCGATTCGCGCACGGGCTTCGGCGCTGAGCGCGCGCTTCTTCCGGGGCGAACGTCCGGCGCTTGCAGACGATTCGGCTTTTGCCGTTGTCTTTGTAGTTGTCTTGCTCGCAGCACGGCCAGAGAGCATCTTCCGCACTTCGGATATCTGCTCGTCCAACTTGTCCCGTTGCGATTCTAATCCCTGAAGAGCCGCTTCTAAGATCTCCCGGCTAGGTGACGCGGATTTTGCCATACATTCTAGTAAGTAGCACACTATCAGGAAAATTCATAGCTTACTTACTTTTCGATTCGCAAAGGATGGTTACCGGGCCGTCGTTAATCAGCTCCACCAGCATGTGCGCCTGAAAACGGCCTGTTTGTACCTTGAGTCCGGTACTTCGGCAACTATCTACAAAATTTGCGTATAACCTCTGGGCAATGTCGGGCGGAGCCGCCTGCGAGTAGGATGGCCGATTTCCTTTTTGCGCGTCGGCGTACAAAGTAAATTGCGAAACCACCAGCAGCTCGCCCCGTACATCCATCAGACTGAGATTCATCTTACTCTCGTTATCAGGGAAGATACGAAGCTGCATCACCTTGCGCGCTAATCGCTCCGCGTCATCTTCGGTATCAGCGTGAGTTACACCCAACAGGACTAGGATTCCGCGCCCGATTTGACCGGCAATAATGCCATCTATCGTTACCGACGCCCTAACCACTCGCTGTAACAGCGCTCGCACGGTCGACTAACGGTCAACCAGGTGAAGCTGCGATGTGATGGCACCGTCTGCAGCCGAACCAACCAACGCGGCATATTTCGCCATTACCCCGGAGGTGTACTTAGGCTTGGGACGAGTGAATTGCGCAAGCCGAGTCTGTAACTCGCCGGATGAAATATCCAAGCCGATGGTCCTACTCTGTACATCGATCGTGATGGCATCGCCCTCGCGAACGGCGGCGATGGGACCTCCGACTGCCGCTTCTGGGGCGACGTGGCCCACCATGAAACCGCGCGTTGCGCCGCTGAACCGTCCATCCGTAACAAGGGCAACGCTATCTGATAGACCTTCGCCCACAATGGCACTTGTTACTCCCAGCATCTCGCGCATCCCGGGGCCCCCCTTAGGACCTTCGTAACGGATAACGACTACGTCGCCGGGTTTTACATTTCCGCTGAGAACGGCCTGCATAGCAGCTTCTTCGCTGTCGAATACCCGCGCGGGTCCGGTTTGAGAAGTGCGGTTAAGGCCTGTGACCTTGATGACCGCCCCTTCGGGCGCGAGCGAGCCTTTGAGGATAACCAACCCACCCGATTTCTTGATCGGGTTATCCAACTGCCGTATGACCAACTGGCCAGGAGTTTCGGTTACGTCTGCGACTTGCTGGCCGAGTGTCTGGCCAGTAACCGTGAGGGCATTTGGATCGACATAGCCGCCGTCGAACAGGCGCTTAGTAATGACCTGGATGCCTCCGGCTTTGTCTACATCGGCGGCCGTGTATCGGCCTGCCGGTAAAAGGTCCGCCAGCAGCGGCGTTCGATTACTCAGATCCTGGAAATCGTCGATGTCCAGGGGAACGCCCGCTTCGCGCGCAAATGCGAGCAGATGCAGAACCGCGTTTGTCGACCCGCCCGAAGCGGCAACACTTGCGATTGCATTGTCGATCGCGGAACGAGTGACTATCGAGCGCGGCCGTATATCCTGGCGGACTGCGTTCATGACGATCTCGCCGCATTGCCGCGCCGCGTCGTGTTTGCGCTCGTCCACTTGGGGAATGGAGTTGAGGCCCATGGGCGAAAGACCAATCACCTCCATGACGGTAGCCATCGTGTTCGCGGTGTACTGACCGCCGCAGGCACCCGCACCCGGGCAAGCGGCATTCTCGATTGCAAGCAGTTCGGCATCGCTTACTTTTCCGGCCGCATTTGCGCCTACCGCTTCGAAGACATCTTGAATGGTGATGTCTTTCCCTTTGTATTTTCCCGGCAGGATAGTGCCGCCGTAGAGAATTACAGCGGGAACGTTCAGGCGCAGTAGAGCCATAGCCGCACCGGGGATCGTCTTATCACATGCAACCAGCGCGACGATGCCGTCAAACATGTGGCCCCGTGCGACGAGTTCGATCGAGTCGGCAATCACCTCGCGGCTTACCAGGGACGTCTTCATCCCTTCAGTGCCCATGGTGATACCGTCGCTAATCGCGATGGTATTGAACTCCATCGGCGTCCCGCCTGCTTCACGTATGCCGCGTGCTACGTCTACGGCGAACTCCCGCAGGTTGTAGTTACAAGGCATTGTGCCAATCCAGGTATTGGCGATTCCGATGATTGGTTTCTTGAGATCTTCGTCCGTGTAGCCGATTGACTTTAGATAGGAGCGGGCGGGTGCGCGGTCCTTGCCTTGCGTGATTTTGTAACTCTGGAGTTCCATCGGAAAACCCCAGTGTAGCGTTGGCGCAGATCGCTATCTATGTGTTAACTGAGTTCTATGGCGATACCGAAAGACTGCGGCTAACAGGGAAAGTGCCCCGGCAGTGAGGAAGATGGGAGCCGGTTCAGGAACAGTAGACGGGACGTTTCCAGCGGTAACATTACTGATGACTGATAACACGGGGTCTAAGATCACCGCGTATGTGCTGCCATTGAGCGTGCCTAACCCGACGATGTCGCCCGAGTCATTCATTCCGTACGCGGATGAGATGGTCCAGCCCGAAGTGAGTGGAAGCAAGCTGTTGAGATCGGTCATGACGCCGTTCATATAAATGAATGCGTGCAGCGTTGAGTTATTCGACAAATAGGAGGAGCCGACGATAGCCCCCGCGGTATCTATTCCGTAGGCATAGCTTTGGTTTCCTCCCAGCGTGCCAAGGGCGATGGCGCCGCCGCCGCTATATTCCGCCGCTTCCATATAGTCATTGCCATTAACAAACGTTCCCACCACGGTGCCGGTCGAGTTGATGGCATTTGCATAGCTGCCCGCGCAGGAAGGACAAAGATTGGTCATCCCCTTTCCATTTGAAGAGAAAGCGGCGAATGTGCCTGCGCTTGTCAGGCTGTTGCCAACGATTTGACCTGCGCCATTAATTGCAATGGCTGTGCTAAAACTGCCGCCGAGAGTCCCGAGATTGGTTAGGGTTCCGCCGTTCAGCAAAAAGGCATTGGTCTGTCCGCTGCCGGCTGTAAATCCGCCGACGATTTGGCCCGAATTGTTTATGTCTGTGCCGTAGCCTGTGATGCCCAGGGTAGTGGCCTGCCCACCTGCCCATTCGGTGACGCTGGCGACGTTGTTCGTGTAGGTTGTGCCAATGACGGTGCCGCTGCTGTTGATTCCGTTCGCCTGGCCCACTCCCGGCAGGGTTGTCGTTTGCCCATTTAGAATTACGGGAATCTGATTTCCGGATGCGCTCGTAATGAAGCCAACGCCGGTTCCCGAGCCGTTGATTGCTGTGGCGGAAACAGAAGTACCGGCTAGCGAGCCCAGGATCTGCACGGAATAAATCGGGCCGGCGGAGGTAACTTGCAGTCCCGCCAGAAAAAGGAACACCAGCGCAGAATAGCCACTGCCGAATGAAGTGCGGATATTTCGCATTAAGCGATTCATACCAGCTTTTCGGCTGTGCGTGCCCAAATGTATCGCCCAGAAAAATCTGGGGAGGCAGGGGGAGTAGATGCTAAGAATATGCCGGAATAGGTTGTTACCAGCTACGAGTAGCTAAGTTGCCAGGGAAGGCAACTACTGTATTTCGGCCAGCTTCCGCGCGCGTTGCCACTGCAACCTGTCGCGGTATTCCTCATATAGCGTGCTGAACGCCGCCCAGTAGTAACCACAAACAAAGAGCACCAAAAAAGGAATCGCGAAGAAATTCAATGTCTCGATGGCGAAATCGATCATGTACACGAAATAACTGCCAATGAGGATTTCCGCGTAAGGCAGCCAGCCGCTTCGGCGCCGGTAGGCGCTCGGCTGGATCTTCACCTTTTGCTGACCCAAAGCGTACTTCGCGGTCCGGGCGAAGCTGCTCTTGATACCAAGAATCGCCTCGATCACAGCTTTGCTATTGCTCACCGTCAGCGCTACGCCGGCGGCCATCAGCATGGGCATGAAGGCGATCGACTTCCACCAGCTCTTCGGGTACAAAACGCGTTGTGCATATAGATAGAACGCGGTGAGAGACCAGAACGAGGCAATGATCAACGGCATATCGATCAGCACCATTTGGAACACGCCCATGTAGAAGCGCACGATCATGACCGGCAGCATCAGCATGGAAACGATCAGCATCAATGGATAGGAAATGTTGGGCGTCAGGTGCATGAATGCTTCCCATTTGACGCGCCAGGGAAGTTTCGCCTTGAAGATACGCGGCAGCAGTTTGATGGCTACCTGCGTCAGGCCTTTCGCCCAACGCGCCTGTTGCACCTGAAAGGAATAGGTTTCAACTGGAAGCTCCGACGGGCAATCAAGCGCCGGCAGATAAACGAATCGCCAGCCACACAGTTGCGCGCGATAACTCAAATCGGAATCTTCCGTGAGCGTCTCATGCTGCCAGCCGCCCGAGTCTTCGATCATCTTGCGGCGCAATACACCGGCGGTGCCGTTGAAATTGAAGAACAGCCCCGAGCCGCAGCGGGCCCCATGCTCCAGGACGAAATGGCCATCCAGCAGCATCGCTTCCACTTGCGTCAGAATGCTGAATTCCTTGTTCAGGTGACTCCAGCGCGTCTGAACCATGCCCACTCCCGGGTCGGTGAAAAAGTGGACCGTTCGTTGCAGAAAATCCACGGGCGGAATAAAGTCGGCGTCGAAAATCGCGATCAGTTCGCCAGTGGCAGTTTCCAGACCTTCTTGCAAGGCCCCGGCTTTAAAGCCATGCCGGTTGGTGCGATGCCGGTACTCGATGTTCAGACCGGCGGCCCGGTGCTCGTTACACAAGCGCTCCGTGAACGCGCGGGTCTCATCCGTGGAATCGTCCAGCACCTGAATTTGCAGCAGTTCCGCGGGATAATCCAGCTTGGCCGTTTCCTCCAGCAGGCGTTCGACGACAAAGCGCTCGTTATAGAGCGGTAGCTGAACCGTTACACGCGGCAACTGTTCATAGTTCCGCGGCGACTGCGTGGGAAGGTTCTTGCGATGCTTGCGGTAGCGGCGGATGGTCTCATAGCGATGCACGCCGTAAATTGACAGGATGAACAGCGTCCCGAAGTACGGGATGAGCAGCGCCCAATCGAAGGGCGACAGCCGGTAAATGCCGGAGAATGTGTCGTCAAAAAGCCCGTTCATCATGCGCGCGCCAAGGGTCGGCTGCGCAAACAGAAAGGCCAAGGCTGAGAGAGCTATGTGCATCGGAATGAAATGGTTAGCGCCATTTCTAACCTAAGACCCAGTTTAGCGGGTTTTCTAGACATTTTCAGTGGGGAAGGCTCGAGATCTAGTACTAAGACATCAGGAACAACCGCCCGCAAATGGCGTATTATCTTTAGAAAGACTAAAGAGAGATTAAATATGCGTGAACACATCCGGATTCTCGGAATACTGAACATCATCATGGGCGGCTTCGTGGCCTTGGCCGGCATCGTGGTGCTGGTCGTAATGGGCAGCATTGCGGGTGTTATAACGGCATCCACGGGCAATCAAGAAGGAATGCCGCCGGCCCCCATAATAGCCGCTATAGGATTTGGCATCGCAGTATTCCTGCTTGTGCTCGCGGCGCCATCCATCATCGGAGGCTGGGGTCTGCTCAAATTCAGACCTTGGTCGCGAACTCTGATGATCGTCATTTCCGTTCTCCACCTGTTGCACATCCCGCTGGGGACTGCGTTGGGCGTTTACGGGCTCTGGGTGCTGTTTAGTGACGAGAGTAAACGGATACTGGCAAGCGGTGGGGAAATGTACGTACCTGCAGCGGCCTATCCCGCTATGCCGGGCACACCACAGCAGCCGATCTATCCTCCGCCGGGCGTGTAGGCCGCAGCTTCGTTTTGGCCCAGAATCTGCCGCGCTCGCAAGAAAATTGCGCGCAGCATATCCTCCGTCAGCCTGCCAGTCGAAGTATTTTGCTGGCTGGGGTGATACGACGCGAGCACCGCCGGCGCGCCTTCATGCGTGCTGAACTCTGCTCCATGCGCAAAGCGAAATTTAGCTCGTGAGTTGATGGTCCCGCTGTCCTGCAGGACTGACAAATACGCGTCGAGCGCGATGCCGCCAAGCGGCACAATCAATCGAACGCTCTGGAGCAAAGCCAGTTCGCGAATCAGGAACGGGCGGCAGTTGAGTATCTCATCGCGAGCCGGTTTGTTATCCGGTGGGACGCAACGCACTGCGGCCGTTATGTAGGCATCTTTAAGAATGAGCCCGTCGTCTCTCGAATGACTGGTCGGCTGGTTCGCGAAACCCGCCTGCCAAAGCGCTCGATAGAGAAACTCGCCGGATCGATCACCTGTGAACATGCGTCCCGTTCGATTGGATCCATGCGCGCCGGGAGCCAGGCCCACAATCAACATCCGAGCATTGGGGTCGCCGAAGCCCGGAACTGGACGGCTCCAGTACTCTTGTCCGCGATAGGCGCGGCGCTGAACCCGGCCGATCTCTTCGCGATAGGCAACCAGACGAGGGCAGCGGACACAATTGACAATTTCCTGGTTCAGAACTGAAAGGGAAGGCAAGAATTTTAGATCGTCGGGACTAGGGACTGCTGCTTCTTGAGCGCAGTACGCGCTTCGCGCGCCAAGTCTCCCCAGCCCTTTCCCTCCAGGTCGCGAATTACACTCTGCAGTTGCTGCCGTTGGCGTTCTGGGTCCGCGGCCTGCACCTCGATGGAACGAATTTTGTAAAGCATACGCATCTCATATTCAGGCGTTGCAGTACAAAGAGCGCGCGAATTCGCCAGCGTGTGTGCCGCATCGCGCGGTTTATTTTGCGCCAGGTATGCTTCCATTAAAACTGCATAAGCGCCGCACTCTTTGGCTTCGTCCTTAACGCCGCGATATCCGTTGATTGCTTCTCCAATCAATTTATCTGTTCCCATCGACTTGTGCTCCGCGATTCGCAGCCGAGCCTCCGAAATGGACGCGTCCCACAGACTTATCTTCTGCTTCTGGGTCGTGTAGTACGCTTCAGCATTGTTCAGTAATTCCTCACCCAGCTTGAAAGCTTTTTCTTCACGCGCAATGTCCGCGAGCATATAGGCATCATCCGCAATGAGTTGTTTCGAGTTTGCCTGGCGAGCAACTGCCAGCGACTGTTCTAAAGTTTCTTTACCCTCAGCCAGGTCTCCGGTCGCATGAATATCGTCACCCAAATGCTGCAAGGTAACTGCCCTCAAACCGATATTTTTCGATTCCTCCAGTAGCTTCAGGGCTGTCCGGATATGGTCCATGGCCGGCTTGCAGCCTTCCATTGTCCCGATCCAGAATCTCCAGCGTGATATGCGAGCGTGCAATCTGATCGCGATCTCCCAGCTTCTGCGCGCACTGCAACGCTTCTTCGAACGCCTTTCGCGCCTCTGCTTCTCGTCCGAGATGGCGAAGGCCCAGCCCTAGATTCGACAGTTCCCCCTCTTCGCCGCCGAGATCCCCCATTTCGCGCGAGATTGCGATGGCTTGTTGGACCGTGTTTACCGCTCCCTCTAAATCACCGCGGAACTTCATGGCAAGCGACAGGTTGTTCAGTATGCTGGCTTGCGCGCTTTTGTTGTCGATCTGTCGAAACAATGCCAAAGCCGTATTGGAATGCGATTCGAGCGCCGCGTAATCGCCCTTATTGAAGTACATTCCCCCCAAACGGTTTTCGATGGATGCGACTTGGTAAAGGTCGCCATCTTCGCGGGACAAAGCTTCCGAGTCAGCATAGATTTTCACGGCCTCCTCGAAGCGATGCATTTCACGTAGCGCGTCCCCCTCCGCTTGCAAAGCTTCGGCTTTGAGTTCACGTGTTCCCATCCGGTCGGCAGTTCGTTCAGCATTCTGCGCGTTGTTTAGTTCCTGCTGGTAATTCGCAAGTAGTTTGTAAGCATGTGCTCTTTCCAACTGGATGCGCGCTTCGACGCTGCCATCCCTTGAAGCGCCGCGGATCTCTTCGAGAGTTTGCAGCGCTTCGGCTGGCGATCCCGCACTCGCTTGCGCGCCCGCAAGCCGCAGACCATAATCGGGGTTCTTGTGATCAAGTTTCCATAGCTTTTGATAGGTAGCTACCGCACCTTTGTGATCTCCGGTGTAGTCTCGATAGCGGCCTCGAATCAACAGTTGATTTTCGGTACTTAGCCCCGATGACCAGTCATTTGCCAGCTTTGCTTCCCGTTGCGCCAGCGATTCATATCCCAGCGTGTGCAGCGCAGCGCTGTAGGCATAATGTCCCAGCGGATTCTTCGGATCCGCATCCACTGCTCTGCGAAAAAAGCCTCTTGCGGCGGTCCAGTCAAAGTGCTGCTGGCGTTCCATTCCTTGTGCGTAGAACTGCTCAAACGGAGTTCTCGCCTTAAGGAAAGCCGGGCCCTTCCAAACAGCCAAGATAGAGCAGAGGGCGACGCATACGATCACTGCCGCCCATACCGATCGCCGCCGACGCCAGGCCCGAGTATAGCGGCCGGGCGCCTCAACTGCGGCGCCGGTCAGATACCGGTCAACATCCGCAATCAAATCCTGTACGCTGCTGTAACGCGCAGCGGGATCTTTTTGCATTGCACTTGCAACGATCCGGTCCAGGTTCTGCTTCCACGAAACGTTGCCGGTGACGACGCTTGGCGCCGTGGGTTGGTCTTCGTAAACAGCACGAGAAATGGAATGTAAGCTGCGGGTTTTGCCCGCGTAAGGGCTTTGGCCGGTGATCAGCTCGTAGAGTATTACGCCGAGCGAATAGATATCGCTGGCGGGCGTAGTCGGTTCGCCGCGTAATTGCTCCGGGCTTGCATATTGCGGCGTTGCCGGACGTGAAAGCGTCAACGTCGCGGTATGCGCCATGTCGGGATCAACCACTTTGGCGATTCCGAAATCGAGCAGCTTGGGCCGGCCCCTGACAACCAGAATGTTGGCCGGTTTCAGATCACGATGCACGATTCCTTGCCCATGCGCATACTGCACGGCATCACAGACCTGGCAGAAGAGCTCCAAGCGCGCGGCGATGTCAAGCGTGTGCTGCTTGCAATAATCGTCGATCCGCACTCCGTCGACAAAGTCCATGACGAGAAACGGCAATCCGTCGGGCGTTGTCCCGCCGTCAACCAGGCGGGCGATGTTTGGATGGTCCAGCCGGGCGAGGATCTGCCGTTCGGCACGGAAGCGAGCAGTTTCCCGGTCGCTGGTCAGCCAGAGCTTGACCACTTTAATAGCGACACGCTGCTCGAACTCGCCATCGGACCGCACGGCCTCATACACGATACCCATGCCGCCTTCGCCAACCTGCCGAACGAGGGAGTAACTTCCCAGGCGCTGGCCGGAAGCAGTTTTGGGGCTGCTCAGTATAGATTCGTTCACGATCGCTGGGCTCTCCAGAAATTCTTGGGAACCGTCGTAGGCGCTGAATAACTCGCGTAACTCGCGACGAATGTCCTCATCGTTGACAGTCGCCAGAACCTGGTTGCGAACTTCTGTAGGCGCATCACGGGCTTGCTCGAACTCGTCTTTGATGCGCGACCACTGCTCGTTGGTCATGGCTCACCCGTAGATTGCGAGAGCGCCCGGTAAATCCAGGTCTTCGCAAGAATCCAATCCCGCTTCACCGTTGAGGCGGAAATCTGCAGCACTTCCGCGGTTTCTTCAATCGTCAGACCCGCAAAGAAGCGCAGTTCTACAATCCGGCTCTGCTGCGGATCTATTTTGCTGAGTGCCTGAAGCGCGTCGTCCACGGCCAGTATGTCCGTTCCTTTATCAACCGGAACTGCCAGCGCTTCGTCTAGCGGAAGTTTGCTCACGCCTGCACCGCGCTTGACCGCTTTCTGCGTGCGCGCATGATCCACCAGGATATTTCGGATAAGCGTGGCGGCCACACCGTAGAAATGAGAGCGGCCATGCCATTGCATGCGATTCTCATCTACCAGGCGCAGATACGCCTCATGTACCAGCGCGGTCGTCTGCAGCGTGTGGCCACTGCGCTCGGAATGCAGAAAGCGAGCTGCTATGCGCCGCAGCTCGTTGTACACCAGGGGCATCAGACGATCGAGCGCTTTCGGATCGCCGTTTTGCCAATCGAACAGCAGTTGAGTCACATCGCCGGAGTCCTCGGCGGTGGCTCCCGCTTCATTATCTTGGTGAACCAATCCTGTCCCCGTTTTCCGCATTCATAGGAGAATGCGACCCATTTTGGATCAGTTTCCGCCTTTGGCTTGAAACTGTCAACTTGGGTCAGTCATGTGGCTTGGGGTTGTGAGTGAAATGGAAGACAGTCACCGGATTTTTATCGCGGGCGGTACAGGTTACATCGGCAAACGCCTGATCCCTGAGTTACACGCCCAAGGACACGACATCATTGCCCTGGCACGGGAGAAATCTCGGGCCAAATTGCCCTGGACGTGCACTCCGGTGGTGGGCGATGCCCTGAATGGCGATACTTATAACCGCTTCGTGGAGGGGTGTGACACCTTCATTCAGCTCGTGGGAGTGTCGCATCCTAGTCCAGCCAAAGCGGCGCTGTTCCGAGAGATTGATCGCACGGCAGGGCTCGAGGCCATTCGCGTGGCAAGCGAAACAGGAGTGCGGCATTTCATCTACGTGAGCGTTGCGCATCCAGCGCCTGTTATGCACGCGTATATAGACGTTCGAGTTGAGTGTGAAAACGCGCTAGTCGCCAGCGGCATGCCTGCTACCGTGCTGCGGCCTTGGTACGTACTTGGCCCTGGACACCTCTGGCCGTATTGCCTTATCCCGTTTTACAAGATTGCGGAACTTGTGCCTCGCACCAGAGAGAGCGCCCTACGGCTGGGGCTCGTCAGTATTCGGCAGATGGTGCAAGCTTTGGTGCGCGTCGTGGACGAGCCTGCGGACAACGTTCGGTACATCGACGCACAAGAGATTAGGCGCCTGGCTACCGGCAAGTTGGAACCCGCAAAAAACTTTGCGGCGAGGTGAGCCGATCGTTCTGTTCTTTGCGCATTCATGAATGAACCGGCCGAAATCAAAACGGCTGGACAAGAAAGAAAACCTGGAGATAAATATGCGAATGGAAGTAAAGCAAATCTTGCTTGCAGCCGTAGTAGGCTGCGGGCTCTTTGGGACCTCTGCGCAGGCTTGCAAACTGGCTTCCCCAAACAAACAACCCTTAATCGCAGCGGCCAATGGAATCAACCCCGCGCCCACGGCGCTGGCTTCCGACCCGGACAGACTGCCGCCACACGCCGCGACGATAGTTGGCATGTGGTACTCCGTCTTCACCGATTCACTGGGCGATCCGCCGGACCCTGGCTTTGATTCGTTCTACGCCGACGGAAACGAACTCCTCATCGATCAGGCAGCGCCGGCTACCGATAATGTCTGCTCCGGCGTTTGGGAGCAGACAGGTCCCTTGACATACAGACTCAATCATCCCTCCTGGTACTACAGCCTGGACGGAACCTTCCTGGGGCTGGTGGTGATAGATGAAAAAATCACCCTCGACCGCAGGGGAAACAAATTTACCGGAACCGCAGAGGTGACAGTCTATGACCCCAACATGGTCTGGCAGTTCCAGTACACGGGCACGCTAACGGGTACCCGTATCACCGCCAACTCGAAATCACTTTAGAAAGGAAAAGGAAATGCGATTCTTAGTCAAAGCAAGACCCTCCCTCGAGCGCACTAACCAGTCCATTCAGGACGGTACTTTCGGACAAAAGATGCAACGCATAATGTCCGAGCTGAAACCAGAAGCTGCGTACTTCACAGAGGAGGACGGGCACCGCACCGCGATCATGATTGTCGATATCCAACAAGCCTCTGACATACCCAAGGTCGGTGAACCGTTCTTCCACATGGGTGCGGAGGTATTCTTCCACCCCGTTATGAGCGCCCAGGATCTGGCAAGCTCCAACCTGGAGGAGCTAGGCAAGAAGTGGGGCAGCGCCACTTAGGCCTGCCCCGAGTCGCAACAGATTTGAAAAGGAGAAATCAGATGAAAAGAGCAATTTTGTTATTGAGTGCGTTTTCGATGGCCGGTCTGCTCATCGGCGCACCGCGCCATTCCGGCCGAAACAACGCTAGCGGAGTCGAACAACAGCTCATGAGGTTAGAGCAAGACTGGGCCAACGCCACGTTGAAAGGAGACTCGCAAGCGTTGGATCGGCTTGAGGCCGAGGATTACGTATACAACATCGACAGCATGCGGGGTACAAAGAAGGACGACCTTGCGGATGCAAAGAGCGGCAACTTCACGGCGGATTCAATGGAGGAGACCGATATGACGGTTCATGTGTACGGCGATGCCGCGGTTGTTACTGGAAAAGCGAGCCTGCGCAATGCCAAGTACAAAGCTAAAGACATCTCCGGTGATTACTTGTTCACAGACACCTGGGTTCGTAAAGGCGACCGCTGGCAGGTGGTTGCGTCACACGACAGCAAAGTGCAAACGATGTAAAGCTACGGCGCGGGGCGACCGCGGGAGGTCGCCCCCAAAACTGCGCTATCTACCTGGTCCAAGGCCTGAACATAACGGGCCGATCTAATTCGAACGTTAAAGTGGTCTCAGCCGGCACATAAACATGGTGACCGTGCGTAGCGATCTCAGTTGCTACACCGGCGCCCGCCCCCGCCGCAGCTCCGATGGCAGCTCCTCTTCCTCCGCCCGCGATGGCGCCCAACAGTGCGCCAAGCGCCGCCCCGCCGCCCACAAATGCCCCCGTCCTTCTATTTGTCCCTACGCCCGGTCCATTAGTCTGCACCACGTCCGACGTCACGACTCTCTGCCGTAGGCCATTGATCATCACCGAATCCAGATCAAGCACCACGTCGCCAGCATGCACGCCGCCGCCATTCTCGGAGCGGAGCACGAGCGTCGCGTCCGAATTGCGCGGAATCACAACCCGGCCATCCTGACTAGTAACCTCCTGAGTGATTTGTGCCGGGAACGTCTGACCGGGCTGCGCGCCGCGCGAATCGATCGGCAAATCGGTGCGAACCGTGATCTCTGTTCCTCGAGGCAGCATAATGCCCGGCTTGTCGTTTCCGTATGGACCTTGCCAGTCTGAGAATGTGATGCTCGCGACTTCATAGGTCGGGAACTGGTATGAGATACCCTGTTTATCCACCCAGCCAATGGTGTTCGCTTGCGGCCCCTGGACTTGACCGAAATAGGTCTTGCCGTCGCGCATAACAATGGTCTCCCCGGCCTGATTGAACGAGAGGGTCTTCAGATCGCGTATCGGGAAGTTGTACTGCACACCCTGATTGTCCTGGAACGCAAGCCGCGCTTCGCGCTCGCCCATAATGTGCCCGAAGTATTGTTGCCCGCTATTCAGATAGATAACGTCCGCCGCCGCAGGCACTGTGAACAGCAAGGCAGTCCCAAGTAAAAATGTAAGTTTAGTCATAGCCTTTCCTGCGCGGAGCGATGCTCCGCCAGAAAGTTAGACTGGTATCGCGCCAGTCCCGCTACTTTTCAAAATGCGACGGAGAAAACATTAATGACCGAAAAAAAGCCTCAAACAAAGCGAAACCATGTCCGGCTCGATCCGGCGTTCCATTTTTTTCTGGCGCCGGTTTTGCTGGGAATGCTCGGCTGGACCGCCGTTCACCTGTATCATCATCGCGATTCGACGTCGGCAATCCTGCTGATTCTGGTCGTCCTGATGTTTGTGATTACGTTCAAATTTCGCACGTACTCGCTTAAGGTGCAGGACCGGGTGATTCGTCTGGAGGAACGGCTAAGGTTGGCAACGCTGCTGCCCGAACCATTGCGCTCGCGAATTCCCGAGCTGACGGAGGGGCAACTTGTCGCGCTTCGCTTTGCGTCGGATGCCGAGATCCCCGCGCTCGTCGAACGTGCCCTGCGCGAGAGCTTGTCCCGCAAGCAGATCAAAGAGGCCATCCAGACCTGGCGGCCTGATTACTGGCGCGTATGAACGGCTAAAGTAGTTCTGCCATTCCGAAGAAGAACGGAATTTCCTGCGATGCGGTCTCCGGTGCGTCCGAGCCGTGGACGGAGTTGCGCTCGATATTCTCGGCGAATTTTTTGCGAATGGTTCCCTCGGCTGCATTGGCCGGATTAGTTGCGCCCATCAGATCGCGCCATTTTGCAATTGCATCTTCCCGTTCCAGCACCATCATCACCACCGGGCCCTCGGTCATGAACGTAACCAGCCCATTGAAGAACGGCCGCTCCCGATGCACGGCGTAAAAAGCTTCTGCTTCGCTCTTCGTGATACGCCTCATCTTCAATCCGACGATGTGAAATCCGTTCAGCTCAATCATGCCTAGAATCGCGCCGGTGTGGCGCTTCGCCACAGCGTCAGGCTTGATGATTGCAAAAGTGCGTTGTAATCCCATCTGAATTTCTATCCTTAAATTGTTTGCCGCGACTATTGCGCGACGGCTTGCATGGCTTCTTGCATCTTCACGCCCATCAATGCAGGCGAGGGGCAAACGACAATCCCGGCCTCGGCCATCGCAGCCAGCTTGTCTTCCGCTTTTCCAGCGCCGCCGGAGATGATGGCGCCCGCGTGACCCATGCGCCGTCCAGGCGGAGCAGTCTGCCCCGCGATGAAGCCAACCACCGGTTTGCGCACATGCGCCTTTACGTAAGCGGCCGCTGTCTCTTCCGCGCTCCCGCCGATCTCGCCAATCATGATGATGGCGTGAGTATCCGGATCGTTGTTGAACAGCGTGATGGCATCCGTGAAGCTGGTGCCTATAATCGGGTCGCCTCCAATGCCGATACAAGTTGATTGGCCAATCCCAAGCCTCGTCAACTGCCCTACCGCTTCATAAGTCAGAGTGCCCGATCGCGACACAATCCCAACGTGCCCCGGCTTGTGTATGTGTCCCGGCATAATGCCGATTTTGCATTTGCCCGGCGTGATCACGCCCGGACAGTTCGGCCCAACCAGTCGCGTAGCCGGTTTCGTTTTCAGATAAGCCCACACCCGAACCATATCGTTGATCGGTATGCCTTCGGTGATGCACACCACCAGCGGAAGACCCGCGTCAGCGGCTTCCATGATCGCGTCGGCAGCAAACGGCGGTGGAACGAAGATCACGGACGCATTCGCGCCTGTGGCTGCCACGCACTCTTCTACTGTGTTGAAGACCGGGCGATCCAAGTGCCGCTGCCCGCCCTTGCCCGGCGTCGTGCCGCCGACAACTTTGGTGCCGTAGTGGATGGCCTGCTCCGCGTGGAATGTACCTTCGCGCCCAGTGAAGCCTTGGAAAAGAAGCTTTGTGTTTTCGTTAACGAGTACGCTCATTGTGCCAGCCTCACAACTTTCTCCGCCGCGTCCGCCATGCCGTCCGCAACTGTGAAATTGAAGCCCGATTCCCGCAGTATCTTTTGTCCCAGCTCCACGTTAGTGCCTTCCATGCGCACCACCACCGGAAGCCGAATGCCCAACTCTTCCGCCGCTGAGACAACGCCATTCGCCAGCGTGTCACAGCGCAGGATTCCACCGAAGATGTTGATCAGGACAGCCTTGACGCTCGTGTCCGATAGCAGAATGCGGAACGCGTTCTTGATCTGTTCTTTGTTCGCGCCGCCGCCCACGTCGAGGAAGTTCGCCGGTTGCCCACCCGCGTATTTGATGATGTCCATCGTGGCCATCGCGAGGCCTGCGCCATTCACCATGCATGCGATGTTGCCATCCAGTTTGATGTAGTTCAAACCGAAACGCGACGCTTCCACCTCTAAGGGATCTTCTTCATTCAGGTCGCGCAGTTCCATTAGATCTTTGTGGCGATACAGCGCGTTGTCGTCCAGGTTGATCTTCGCGTCGAGCGCGTACACCTTACCGTCCTTCGTCAGAATGAAGGGATTGATTTCAGCCAGCGAGCCGTCCATTGCCAGGTACGCCTTGGATAGCGCAATCATGGCTGCCGCCGCGGCACCCACGGAAGTGGCAGGCACGCCCATTCCAAACGCCAGCTTGCGGGCTTGAAACGGCTGCAGCGGATTGCCATCGAACAGCGGTTCGCGCAGGATCAACTCCGGCGTATGCTCAGCCACTTCTTCAATCTCCATCCCGCCAGCCTTCGAGGCCATGAAGATCGATTCGCCGACGGCGCGATCCAGCACTATGCCCAGGTAAAGCTCGCGCTCAATCGGAAGCGTCTCTTCGATCAGAAGCCGTTGGACCACGCGTCCTTCCGGGCCGGTTTGATGCGTAACCAGCGTCATGCCGAGCATCTTCTTCGCCATCTCAGCCGCTTCTTCGGCATTCTTTGCAATCTTGACGCCGCCGCCTTTGCCGCGTCCGCCGGCATGAATCTGCGCCTTTACGACTACGCTGCCGCCTATCTTCTTCGCCGCGGCTTCCGCTTCTTCCACCGTGTAGGCGACTTCGCCTCTAGGCACAGGAACGTCGTACTTGGCGAGAATCGCCTTCGCCTGATACTCGTGAATTTTCATGATGCAATCTGGCCGGGGCCTTCAACAGCGGTCCTGCCAATCGCTAGTGTATCTCGCGCGACTACTTTGTCACGGCGCGCCGTCAGTCGACCGCCAGCGGCACTCTGCGCCGCGAGGTCAGCAGTTCCGACAATGCGAAACACTCTTCTGAGAGTTCGGCGAACTGCTCCGGGTCGAGCGATTGATAGCCGTCGGAGAGCGCTCGATCCGGCGTCGGATGCACTTCGACGATCAGGCCCGAGGCGCCCGCCGCGATCGACGCCAAAGCCATGGGAATTACCTTGTCTCGTTTGCCCGTCCCGTGACTGGGGTCCACAATGATCGGCAAGTGACTCAACGATTGAACCGCGGGAACAACGCTGAGATCGAGCGTATTGCGCGTGTGGTCGGCGAATGTGCGCACGCCGCGCTCGCACATGATCACGTTGTAGTTACCTTCGGCCAGAATGTACTCGGCAGCCATCAGGAACTCTTCCAGCGTGGATGACATGCCGCGCTTCAGGAGAATCGGCTGCCGGGAACGTCCCGCGCGCCGCAGCAAAGAGAAATTTTGCATGTTGCGCGCGCCAATCTGGACGCAGTCGGCATAGCTTTCTACCAAATCAAAGCTTTCGGTATCTACCGCTTCGGTAACCACGCCAAGTCCCGTTTCTTCCCGCGCTTCCGCTAGATAGCGCAGCCCTTCTTCGCCCAATCCTTGAAAACTGTATGGCGACGTCCGCGGCTTATACGCGCCGCCGCGCAATAGTTCGCCTCCAGCCGCCTTCACCGCTCGCGCAGATTCCAGGATCTGTTCGCGGCTTTCCACCGCGCATGGCCCGCCGCATAGAACGATGCGCTCGCCGCCAACCGGCACGCCGTTGACTTTCACAATCGTGTTTTCGCGCTTCGTTTCGCGGCTGACCAGCTTGTAAGCCTTCGAAACGCGAATCGCATCCGCGACGCCTGGCAGATCTTCGAACTCAGCCGAGTCTATCGGTCCCTGATTGCCAGTGATGCCAATGGCCGTTCGCTGCTCACCCGGAATGATGTGCGGCTTGAACCCGAGCGCCTCAATCTTGGCGCACACGCGCTCAATATCCGCAGGGCTCGCCTGCGACTTCATCACCACTAGCAAAGTTTCTGATCCTCTCGGCTATCAGGTTAGCGAAGCGCTTTCCTCCCCATCCGGCCCGGTATCGCATTTCGAGTAGTTCACAATGGATGATGATTTACGCTCAAGCCGCGGAACACTATGTGGGTTGCTAACTATTAATGGGTTCTGGACCAAAACCCGTCACGACGGGTGAAGTAATGAGCAGCCATACACATCACCTTCCGTTCCGCAATTTCGTGCACCTCACGCAAGACGAGGCTTACGACCTGATGCACCGCATGCTGTCGGGGCAAATGGGAACGGAAGACATCGCCAACGTGCTTACGTTCTTGCGGCGCAAAGGCGAAACGCTGGCCGAATTGGTTGGGTTTGCTACTGCCATTCGCGAAATGAGCCAACCGGTCGATCTAGACTCTTCGGAAATACCTCTCGTCGATACCTGTGGCACCGGCGGCGATCACACCGGCACCTTCAACGTATCCACGGCTACGGCGCTGGTGGCTGCCGGTACCGGTTTGCGCGTGGCCAAGCACGGCAACCGCCGCATCTCCAGCCAGTGCGGCAGCGCGGATGTGCTGGAAGCGCTCGGAATCCGCGTAGATCTTTCTGCCAGTCAGGTTGTCGATTGCATACGCGAGACCGGTGTCGGATTTTTGTACGCTCCGCTGCTTCATCCCGCGGTGCAGCACGCGCAAGAGGCGCGTTTGCTGCTCAAAGGGCGGACCGTTTTCAATATGCTCGGACCACTCACGAATCCCGTGCGGGCGCGAATTCAACTGATCGGCGCGTTTTCGGTACGCGCGGCGGAAATGTTGGCGCAAGCTTCCGCGCGCCTGGGGATTGAACGCGCTTTCGTCGTGCATGGTGCCGACGGACTGGACGAAATCACCACCACCGCGCACACAACCGTCTATCAGGTGGACGATGGGCGAGTACAAAAAGGACGTTGGACGCCAGCCGATTTCGGGCTGCAGCCAACCTCGGTCGAAGATCTGAAAGGCGGCGATTCCGAGACCAACGCCGAAATCGTTCGCTCGATTCTCAACGGCAATCCCGGACCATGCCGTGACATTGTTCTGGCGAATGCCGCGGCCGTTCTGTTCCTGGCACAGCGCGCGTCGGATCTGAAGTCAGCGTTCGCGATTGCGGCGGAAGCAGTCGATTCCGGCGCGGCCCGTCGCAAACTCGGACTGCTCGTGGAATTCACCGCTGGCGTCACCCATGAAGCAGTTTGAAATTCGCGAATTCGGAATAGACCAGCTTCAGCTTGTCGAGAGCGAGAAACCAAAACCCGGCTTCGGTCAGGTGCTAGTGCGGATGACGGCTGCCTCGCTGAACTATCGCGATTTGCTGGTCGTAGAAGGCAAGTACAACCCGAAATTGCGGCGTCCGATGATTCCGCTATCGGACGGCGCGGGAGTTGTGGAGGAAGTCGGGCCGGGTGTTACGCGTTTTCAAACAGGTGACCGCGTGACCGCGTGTTTTTTTCAGAAGTGGACGGACGGCGGCATCACGCGCGAGAAAAGCGCCTCTGCTTTGGGCGGCGCGCTCGATGGCATTCTGCGCGAATACGCCGTTTTTGGCGAAGACGGATTACTGAAATCGCCGGCCGGGCTCTCGGACGAAGAAGCCGCCGCGTTGCCCTGTGCGGCCGTCACGGCCTGGCACGCGCTGTTTGAAGAAGAGCCGCGCTTTCCCGGCGAATGCGTCCTCTATGCAAGGCACCGGAGGCGTTTCGATTTTCGCGTTGCAGTTTGCCAAGGCTGCAGGCCTGCGGACGATCATCACGTCCAGCAGCGATGAAAAGCTCCAGCGCGCTGGCTCGCTCGGCGCGTCCGAAAGCATCAACTACAAAGCGAATCCGAAGTGGGATGAGCAGGCGCGAAATTTAACCGGCGGCGTGGGTGTCGATCACGTCATTGAGGTCGGCGGCAGCGACACGCTTCCCAAGTCCCTGCGGGCAATTCGTACCGGCGGCAGCATCAGCGTGATCGGCGTATTAAGCGGAGTGGACCCGGTCGTGTCGCCAACGTCGATCCTGATGAACTCCGTTCGCGTGCAGGGCATCTACGTCGGCTCGCGCGCCATGTTCGAGCGCATGAACCGCGCCATCGAATTTCACGCCATCAAGCCCGCGATCGATCGCGTGTTTCCTTGGACCGAGTATAAGGAAGCGCTCCGCCACATGCAGAGCCAGCAACATTTCGGCAAGATCTGCTTGAAGTTCTGATCAAATTCGGCCGACGCTTCTCGGATAAGTTGTTTTTCTTGCGGGTTGAGAAAGAGCGCGGCGGCTGGCTCTCCATGGCTGCCCGCAAAATCCGATTAATACGTGTTTGATAACCCTTGCCGTAAGCTTTTAGCCACGTCAATACATCGGCGTCAAGGCGAATCGTGAGTTGTCGCTTGACAGGAGGCCACGCCATTGTTGCCTTGCTGTAGAATCGATCTATCGAGCGCCGGAATATCCGAATAATCGATCTCGGAATCCTGCATGCGATCAATTCTCGCCAAGTCGCTTTTGGTAGATTTTTTGCTCACGTCGATTTCCCTTTCTCATAGAAATGATGCGGGTGACCTCCTCGCCACGCAGCACATGGGCATTGACAACTACTCGGCCGGCGAGCAAGCCCAAGGTGACCAGCCGTTTCTCTTCATACTCGAAACGGTCATCGGAGAACGTGACACACGGTCCGGTCAATACTAGGCCGGCATCTGAAAAGTCCAGACCATGCTTCGCGAAATTGCTGGCGTTCTTCGCTTCGTCCCATTCATATTCATCCCATACTGTAGTTACTTTTGTAGCTACATTCTGTCCCGAACTATGCACGAGCTTTTCACTACTCACTCAAATCCCTGCACATCATCGCCCGTATCCGCTGACATATTTTCGAACTTCGTATAACGATTCAAGAACGCCAGCTTGATACGTCCTGTCGGACCATTGCGCTGTTTCGCCAAAATCAATTCCGCAATGCCCTTCAAACTCTCTTTGTCAGGCCGATACACTTCTTCGCGGAAAATGAACGCCACCATGTCGGCATCCTGCTCAATTGAACCGGATTCACGCAGATCGCTCAACATCGGGCGATGATCGCCGGTGCGCGCTTCCGGAGCGCGGCTGAGCTGCGACAGGACGAGAAACGGCACGCGCAGTTCTTTCGACATCAGTTTCAACCCGCGCGATAGCGAGCTGATCTCCTGCACCCGATTCTCAAACCGCCCGCGCCCCTGCATGAGCTGCAGATAATCGATCACCACCAGCCCCAGGTCATTCTCAGCTTGCAACCGTCGCAGTTTTGAGTGGATGTCCATCAGGTTCGTGCCGGCGGTGTCATCAAGAAACAGCGGCGCCTCGACAAGCTCGACCATCGCCTCGCGCAGCAGCCGCCGCTCATCGGCATTCAGATAGCCCGCCCGAAAGCGCTGCTGATCGACGCGCGCCGACGAACACAACATACGGGTCAGCAACGATTCCTTCGACATCTCGAGCGAAAACACCGCGACTGCTTTTGGGCTCTTCTGATTCGTCGCCACATGCTGGGCGATATTCAAAGCCAGGGCAGTCTTTCCCATAGCCGGTCTCGCCGCAAGAATAATCAGTTCACCTTCCCGCATCCCGCCGGTCATCTCATCGAACTTCAGGTATCCGCTGCTGATCCCTTTGATGCGCTTGCTGGTATCCAGGAACGCATTAATGCCGCCGTCATAGTCGGTGATGATCTGCGCGGGAGTTGCCAGCGAATTTCGCGTCTGGATGTCGCCTAGCTTGATGAACGCTTCTTCCACCGCGCCCAGAATCTGCGTCGGATCTTCATCGCACGCCAGACACCGGTTGATGCTGTCCTGCGACACGGAGATGATGCGGCGCAGCAGCGACTTCTCGCGGACAATCGCGACGTAGCTGTCCAGGTTGTAGAGCGAGGGAAGCCCGTCGTCGAGCGACACAAGATAGCTCAGCCCGTCAACTGACTGGAGTTGCCCCTGCTTCATCAATTCGTTCGCAACCGTAATGCGATCGATCTTGACGCCGCGCTCCTGCAACTCCGACATGCGCAGGAAAATGCGCTTGTGTTTCTCCAGGCTGAAATCGTCTGCGCCCAGTATTCCCGCAACTTGCAGAAACGCCGTGTCGCTGCTCATGATCGCGCCGAGCACGAAGCGCTCCGCATCGAGATTGTCAGGGAGAGAGTGATCGACTGAGATGTCGCGAACGGTCATATTGTCGGGGACTTCGTTACTCTAAATCCGGATCACGCTAGCCTCAAGGCGAAATCGGAGAAATACTGGAGGAAAAACCGAACTATCCGCCACCGTAGCCGCCCTCGCTCTCGCCGCAGCGGTTTCCACAGCACTTCCACAAACTTCCGCTTAACCATTTTCGCCTAAAAATGTTTTACCAAAAATTCGCCGGCGAAAACATGCGCGCTATAATTCGGTTTGATGATCTCGAACGCTCATCGCCATCATGGCCACGCTGTGTGGGTCTAGAAGGCGACGCTCGCGTTTAATCTCTGATTTCGAAATTGCGACGAGCCCGCCGGAAAGGCGGGCTTTTCGTTTCTAAGGACAAGAATGGGCGATTCCCTCGATTTCGATAAACAAAGCGGTCTCATCACCGCCGTGGTGCAGGATGCCGCCACCAAGCGCGTCCTCATGGTCGGCTACATGAACCGTGAGGCTTTCGACAAAACGCTGGCCACCGGTCATGTCACGTTTTTTAGCCGCTCCCGCCAGAAGCTTTGGACCAAAGGCGAAAGCTCTGGGCATTATCTCGGCCTGAAGTCGATCGCAACCGACTGTGACGGTGACGCGCTGCTCGTCGAAGCCGAACCCGCCGGTCCCGGCGTCTGCCACAACGGCTACAAAAGTTGCTTCTATCGCACCTTCCTGAACGGCGAATGGAAGGAAACGGAGGAGCCCGTCTACGACCCCGACGATATCTATGGAGTCAAGGCTTGAAACTCAAGCTCGGGGTTCCCAAGGGAAGCCTGGAAAACGCCACCATCGATCTCTTTCGCCGCGCCGGCTTCAACATCACAACCAGTAGCCGCAGCTATTTCCCGTCCATCGATGATCCCGAAATCGAGTGCATGCTCATCCGCGCGCAGGAGATGGCGCGCTACGTCGAAGATGGCGTGCTCGACGCCGGTTTGACCGGGCGCGATTGGGTGGAAGAGAACGAAGCGCACGTCCAGACTGTGGCCGATCTCGTCTACGCCAAGCAGAGTTTTGGCAAAGTCCGTTGGGTGCTCGCGGCGCCGGAGTCTTCGCCCTATCGCACGGTAGAGGATCTGCAAGGCAAGGTCATCGCCACGGAACTGGTCGCCACAACCAAGCGCTATTTGGGGTCTAAAGGAGTCCAGGCCAAGGTGGAGTTCAGTTGGGGCGCCACGGAAGTGAAACCGCCTGAACTGGCGGACGCCATTGTCGAAGTAACCGAGACCGGCTCCTCGCTGCGCGCTAACAAGCTGCGCATCTTGGAAACCGTGCTCGAATCCAACACCCAGCTAATTGCGAACGTCGACGCCTGGGCAGATAGCTGGAAGCGCCGCAAGCTGGAAGACATCAAGATGTTGCTCGAAGGAGCTATGAATGCGCTGGGCAAAGTCGGTCTGATGCTGAACGTGAAGCGCAACGATTTGCCTGCTGTCATCTCGGTTCTGCCTGCGCTCAAGAACCCAACCATCTCGCAACTAAGCGATGAAGACTGGGTCGCGGTGAACACCATCCTCGAAGAGACCACCGTGCGCAACATCATCCCGCGCCTCAAAGAGGCCGGAGCGCAGGGAATTGTCGAATATCCGCTGAACAAGATTGTGATGTAACGGGGCATTGTGATTCGAATTCTTGATCAGCGCGGGACGCACTTCTTTCAGACGCATCGAACCTTCACCGTCGCCAAGGATGAACTGGTTCGCTCCATCATTGATGATGTAGCTGCGGAGCAGGACCAGGCGCTTTTGCGCTACGCACGCGAACTCGACGGCCTCGGCGATTTGCCCTTGCGCGTGAGCGAGGAAGAGATTGCGGCGGCGACAAAGCAAGTCACCCCTGAATTCCTCGTTGCTGCCAAAACCGCCATCGCAAACATCAGAGAATTCGCCGTGGCCCAGATGCCGCGTGAATGCTTCCGGGAATTTTCCCCCGGCCGGAAACTCGGCTGGATCGTTCGGCCGCTCGAATCTGTCGGCTGTTATGTTCCTTCCGGGCGATATCCGCTCGCATCCACGCTGCTGATGACAGCTGTACTGGCCCAGGTAGCAGGCGTGCCGCGCATCGTTGTCACATCCCCGAAGCCGTCGGCTGAAATTCTGGCCTGTGCTCACCTGCTCGGAATCACTGAGTTCTTCCGCGTTGGTGGCGCTCAAGCCATCGCCGCGCTCGCCATCGGCACGCCCACCATCCGCGCTGTCAATCGCATCGTCGGCCCCGGAAATTCATACGTAACCGCCGCGAAGAAAGCTCGTCGCTCACGAGTTCGGCGTCGGCATCGATTTCCTTGCTGGGCCTACAGAGATCCTCATTATTGCTGCGGACGGCGATCCCCGATCCGTTGCCGCCGACATGCTCGCCCAAGCCGAGCACGACGTTGAAGCCTCAGCTATGCTCTTCACGACTTCCATGAGGTTCGCCGAAGCCGTATCCGAAGAAATAGAGCTTCAGCTCGCGTCTCTTTCAACTGCGGAAATCGCTCGCCAGTCGATCGACCGGCAGGGCATGATTTGCGTATTTTCGGATCTGGATGCCGCCATCGCTGCGTCTAATGGAATTGCCCCGGAGCACCTCAGCCTGCATCACCCGGAACTGCTATCCCAGATCAAAAACGCCGGAACCGTTTTCCTGGGCCCAAGCACTCCCGAGTCCGCCGGCGATTACGCTGCAGGACCAAGTCACGTTCTCCCCACCATGGCTACGGCGCGCCTGCGCGGCGGACTGACTCCCTACGATTTCGTCAAAATGATTTCAGTGCAACAGCTCTCGCCCCAAGCTCTCCAACATCTCGCGCCGACAATTACCACGCTGGCCCGTGCCGAGGGTCTCGAAGCGCATGCGCGCGCGGTGGAGGTTCGTTCTGGCAACTAAGCCCATAGACGTGAAGCCCGAGCCGCGGACGAAAACGCTAACCCCCCGCGACGCCGTGCTGCGCATGCAGCCGTATCATCCGCCAACCGGTGGCCGGCGCAACAAGCTGCGCCTCGATTTCAACGAAAACACCGTCGGCGCTCCGCCGCACGTCATCGATTTCATCAAGCGCTTTCTCACCGCTGCCGATCTCAGCATCTATCCCGAATACGATCACGCCCTCGAAGATCTGGCGCGCCATTTCGACGTCGCCACCACCGAACTAACACTCACCAACGGCACCGACGAAGCGATTCAACTGCTCGTCAACACTTACGTCGATAGCGGCTCGGAAGTGCTCATCCTGAAGCCCTCCTACGCCATGTACCGCTTCTACAGCCAGCTTGCCGATGCGGCCATCAGCGAGTTAGACTATCGCCCCGGAACTCTGGCCTTTCCGCTCCAGGAACTGCTCGACCGAATTACCCCCGAAACGCGCGCCGTCTTCATCAGTAATCCCAACAATCCCACCGGTACCGGAACCAACCTCGCAGGCATCGAGAAGATTCTGCAGAAGGCATCTAACGCTGCGGTTCTGATCGACGAGGCGTACTACGAATTCAGTGGTGTCACGGCGCTGCCGTTAATCGCCCCTTATCCGAATCTCTTCATCAGCCGCACATTTTCAAAAACCTACGGCATGGCGGGCATGCGTTGTGGCTGCCTGTTCTCGCAGGCTGAGAACATGGCGCATGTCCGAAAAGCGCAATCCCCATACAGCGTCAATACAGTCGCCGCTATGGCGGCGCGTATTGCGATACAGGACACTAAGTTCGTAGAAGATTACGTGCTCGAAGTTCTGGCGGCGCGCGAACTTCTCTACGTCGGTCTCGAGCGCCTCAAAATTCCATACGTCAAAAGCCAGGCGAATTTCGTGCTGTTCCAGGCCGGCGACCGCGCCCTTGAAATACGTGATCAACTGCGCAGCAGCGGCGTCCTGGTCCGTGATCGCAGCTACGAATTACCGGGCGCCGTGCGCGTCACGGTCGGCACGCGCGATCAGATCCAACGCTTCCTCGACGAATTGGAGCAGATTTGGTAATCACGCAAGCTCCTCCCGAAGTCCTCGTCTTCGACATGGATGGCGTGCTTGTCGAGGTGACGGAGTCTTATCGCGAAGCCATCCGTGAGACAGTCAAACACTTCACCGGTCAGGACGTCTCCCACGATGAGATCCAGAATTTCAAGAACGCCGGCGGCTGGAATAACGATTGGTTGCTCTCGCACCGTCTGATTTCCGATCGCGGCGGCTCAGTCGAATATGCCGACGTGGTCGAGCACTTCAATCATATTTTTCTCGGCGAAAATAACGACGGCCTGATCACGCGTGAAAGGTGGATGCCCAGAGCGAATCTGCTGGAGCGTCTTGCCGAGCGTGCCACGCTCGCCATCTTCACCGGCCGTGCGCGCTTTGAAGCCGATGCCACGCTCGGCCGCTACGCGAGTCATATTAATTTCCATCCACTAGTAACTGACGAATCCGTAGCAAATCCAAAGCCCGCACCCGACGGCCTGCACATCGTTCAGCGTCAATATCCCGGTAAAAACATCTGGTATTTGGGCGACACAGTCGACGACGCCCGCAGCGCGCAAGCGGCCGGCGTGGCCTTCATCGGCGTGTCTACACCACATAATCCGCGGCATCAGGAAATCGCCGATTTGCTGCGCGGTTTCGGAGCCTTCGCGGTCATCTCGGACATCAACGAATTAGAAACACTGGTCGAGTCGGCCCACAGCTTCGCGCAATGAGAGAAGCCACTGTTGAGCGCAACACCAAAGAGACTCAAATCTCCGCGGCTTTGCGTATCGAAGGCGCGGGCGATTACAAAATCTCAACCGGAGTTCGCTTCCTCGATCACATGTTGGAACTGTTCGCAAAGCATGGCGCCTTCGATCTGGATTTGAACGCGCGCGGCGACCTGGACGTTGATCAGCACCACACCGTCGAAGACACCGGTATCGTCTTGGGTGATCTCTTCACAAAGGCGCTCGGTGATCGCCGCGGCATCAATCGCGCCGGATACTTTGTCCAGACTATGGACGAATCGCTGGCAGTCGTCGCGGTCGATCTCGGCGGACGTCCCACGCTGGTGTTTGACCCGCAAGTGAACGTCGTCCACGTCGGCGATCTGCAAACCGAACTCCTGCACGACTTCTTTGAAGGTTTCGCGAATCATGCCGCCGCCAATCTCCACGCCAAGGTAGTCTACGGCCGCTCCAATCACCACAAGATCGAAGCCATCTTCAAATGTTTCGCCCGCGCCATGCGCTACGCCTGCTCTACCGATGAGCGCCTGAAAGATCAGCTTCCGTCTACGAAGGGCCTCTTATGACGACCATCGTGGATTATGGCGCCGGCAATTTGCGATCCGTCCAGAACACGCTCGACAAGCTCAACGCGCACTACGAAGTCACCAACAATCCGCAGGCCGTCTCTTCCGCAAGCAAGATCATTCTTCCCGGCGTCGGCCATTTCGGTCAGATGATGCGAGCCATCGACGATCTTCGCCTGCGTGAGCCATTAATCCAAAAGATTCATTCGGGCATTCCGTTCCTCGGCATCTGCGTCGGTCTGCAGTGCCTGTTTGAAGCGAGCGAAGAATCGCCCGGCAGTCGCGGGCTCGGCATCTTTCCAGGCTCCATTCAGCGCTTCACCGGCGACGCCCGCATCCCGCACATGGGTTGGAACTCTCTTTTGCGCGCTCGTGAATGCCGCCTCCTCAACGGCCTGCCTGAAGATACGTTCACCTATTTCGCTCATAGTTACTATGCGCCCGTTCACGAGGCGACCGCCGCCACTTGCACTTATATGCATCCGTTCAGCGCGTTGCTCGAAAATCAAAACATCTATGCCGTGCAGTTTCATCCTGAAAAATCAGGCCCCGTGGGTCTGCGCGTCATGGAGAACTTCCTGAAACTCTGATGCTGGCCAAGCGCATCATTCCTTGTTTGGATGTCACCGGCGGCCGCGTCGTCAAGGGCGTTAACTTCATCGGCCTGCAAGACGCGGGCGATCCTGTCGAACTCGCCGAACGCTATAACGCGCAAGGCGCCGACGAACTGGTGTTTCTCGACATCACCGCTTCCAGCGACGCGCGCGACATTATGGCCGACCTGGTGGCGCGAACCGCGCGTCAGGTCTTCATTCCGCTCACAGTGGGCGGCGGCCTGCGAACCGTTGCCGACGCGCGCAAAATTATTCTTGCTGGCGCCGACAAGGTCAGTATCAATACCGCGGCCGTGCGCCGCCCTGAGCTGATTCATGAGCTCAGCCTCGAATTTGGCGCGCAAGCGGTCGTGCTCGCCATCGACGCGCGCCGCTCCGGACCCGGTAAATGGAATGTCTATACGAAAGGTGGTCGCCACGACGAAGGTATCGATGCGGTGGAATGGGCCCAGCGCGGTGAATCGCTCGGTGCGGGAGAAATTTTGTTGACTTCAATGGATACCGACGGTGTGCAAACCGGCTTCGACTGTGAACTCACCCGTGCGGTCGCAAACGCGACTACCGTTCCCGTCATCGCGTCTGGTGGCGCCGGCCAGCCGTCTGATTTTGTAGAAGTACTTACGAATGGGCATGCCGATGCCGCGCTCGCCGCATCCGTCTTCCATTACGGCAAATACACGGTCACTGATCTCAAACAGGCATTGGCAGACGCGCACGTCCCGGTGAGGCCTGCCGCATGATAATCCCCTGCATCGATCTGATGGACGGCAAAGTCGTCCAACTCGTGCAAGGCCGCAAGAAGGTGCTCGAAGGCAAGTCGGTCGACGAAATGCTGCGCCTGTTCGCTGGATTCCCGGAGATTCAGGTCATCGACCTCGATGCCGCCATCGGCCGCGGCTCCAACGGCGAAATACTGGAGTACCTGGCCGCACGCGCAATGATCCGCGCTGGCGGCGGCGTTCGGGATGCTGCCCGCGCAACGGAACTGATTCGCCAGGGAGTGCATCGCGTCATTGTCGGTACCGCGGCGTTCGCTCAGGACGGCGTCAATCATGCGTTCCTTTCCGATCTTAGTGAGGCCGCCGGTTGTAAGCGGCTCACGATAGCGCTCGATAGCATGAATGGGCGCATCGTTGTGAAAGGCTGGCGTGAGGCGACCGATCGTACCGCGCTCGAAGTCATCGGCGAACTCGAACCGTATTGCTCCGGTTTTCTTTGCACCTATGTCGACAAGGAAGGCATGATGCAAGGCACGGATCTGGACTGGTTTCGCGAATTGCGCCGCGCTACCGATCACGAGCTGATCGCGGCTGGCGGCATCACCACCATGGATGAAGTCAAGGCTTTGTCCGATCTGAACGTGCATTGCGCCATTGGCATGTCCATCTATACCGGACGCCTCAGCCTCGACGAGTTGCGCGCCTTCAACAATATTTCTGTTTAAGAGAATAGGAGACGAGAACCTCAAATGAAACTGCTTCGCTGGACTATGCTGGGCGCAGTCTTAACCGGGAGTGCGGCACTCGCCATACACGCCGCCGGCTATGACATGTCGGACGTGAAGAACGTCGTGACCGGGCCCGATGCATTCACGAATTATCAAAAAGAGAAGCCCGGCACTTTCCGCAAAATCACCGTTTCGGATCTGCCCAAGCCCTTCGCTACTGCTTCCGCCGGCAATCCGCCGAAAACCGCTCCGCGCCCGGATAATATGTGGCCGCTCGCGCCTCCCGGCTTCAAAGTCGAACAGTATGTCACCGAAGGCCTGGTTGTGCCGCGTGAACTTCGCGCCGCCCCAAATGGCGACATCTTCCTGGCCGATATGCACGCGAACAAGATCCTCGTTTTCCGGGGCGTCACCGCGGATGGCAAGCCGCAACAGACGTCAACTTTTGCCGATGCGGGCCTGCACATGCCGTTCGGCATCGCCTTTTATCCGCTCGGAAACAATCCCAAGTGGGTGTATATCGGTAACACTAACTCGGTCGTGCGCTTCCCCTATAACAGTGGCGATCTGAAGGCCACCGGCCCAGCCGAAACAGTCGTGGAAAGTCTCCCCTCAGGCGGCGGTCACGTGACTCGCGATCTCGCCTTTTCGCCCGACGGGAGCAAGCTCTTCGTGGCCGTCGGTTCAGCGTCGAACGTCGACAACCCCGACACGCACCCCACTGAATTCCACCGTGCCAACATCCTTGAGTTCACGCCCGAAGGCAAATTCGTTGAGGTCTACGCTTCCGGCATCCGCAATCCAGTCGGCCTGGCCGTCAATCCAGCCACCGGCCAGCTCTGGTGCTCTGTAAATGAGCGCGACGAGCTCGGCGATAATCTCGTTCCCGACTACATCACTTCCGTGAAGGAAGGCGGCTTTTACGGCTGGCCCTTCTATTACATGGGAAATCATCCCGATCCGCGCCTGAAAGGCGCGCACCCCGAACTGGCCGACCGGGTGATTGTTCCCGACGTGTTGCTGCAGCCTCACAACGCTTCGCTCGAAATGATGTTCTACCAGGGCAACCAGTTCCCGCAGCAGTATAAAGGCGATATCTTCGCCTCTGAGCATGGCTCCTGGAACCGCTCCGTTCGAGCCGGTTACGAAGTGATTCGCGTGCCCGTGGTCAACGGCAAAGCCACTGGCGTTTATGAAGACTTCCTCACCGGGTTCGTCACTCCCGAAGGCGACGCCTGGGGAAGGCCGGTTGGTGTCGCAACTGCTCCCGACGGATCGCTCCTCGTCAGCGATGACGTCTCAAAGACCATTTGGCGCGTCAGTTATACAGGTAAATAAGGCTACGCATTCTCTTTCCGTTAGTTCCACCACAGCTTGGCTGTCGTTCGCGCTCTCAGCCGGGCTTTTATTCTCATCGCAACAACCGCCTGCCGCTTCTGTTGCGACAGAGCGAACGTCAGACAGCGCCCTCAGCCCCGAGTTCTTTGAACCGCGCGAGGAGACTTTTGTTCCCGCAACCGACAATTCGAAGTCCATCCGCGTCGTGAGCTGGAACATCGATCGTGGGACGCAACTGCCCCTCATCGGCGACGAATTGTCCAAAGAACCGGCAGACCTGTATCTATTGCAGGAAGTCGATTGCAATACGAAACGCGGGGAAAATTTGGACGAAGGCGCCACGCTGGCACGCCGCTTAAAGGTCAATCTGTCGTATGCAGTCGAATTTGAAGAGTTAAGTCAGCAGCGCGAGAAGCAGAATGGCCCGCCCGCCTATACGGGTCAAGCCACTCTGACGCGCCTTCCCATGCGGCACTCCCGTATTCTGCGCTTCCAGCGGCAATCCGGCTTCTGGAAGCCGCGCGCCTGGATCCCATCCGCTGTGCCCTTCCTCCAGCGGCGGCTCGGCGACCGCATCGGCTTGGTGACTGATCTGGAGTTCAATGGCCATCTACTGGTGGTCTATAACCTTCACCTCGAGAGCCGCAGCATGGGCCGCATTCAGGCTGAGCAGTTAGATGAAGTGCTGGCCGACGCAAAAACTCGCTATCCGCCGAACACGGCCTTCATCCTGGGCGGCGATCTAAACACGAAGTACCTGCCCGCCGTCTTCCTCCACAAACTGGAACGCGAGGGCTTTCACAGCGCCACCGGTGAAAAGATCGAGCGCACCCACGCCATCGCCATGGCCCTCGACTGGATCTTCGTGCGCGGCCCCATCCAGATCGAAAACGGCCGCGTCCGCCGCGACCTGCGCGGTTCGGACCACTACCCGCTTTATGCGCAAATAGTGGCGAAATAAGCGGAGCGGAACAGCGATCCCGCGCGAAACCACTCACCCAAAGATGACGTGAGGCGCATTGCTCAAACCTGAAGTTTACATCGAGACCACTGTTCTCAGTTATTTGGCTGCAAAGCCAAGTCGGGAACCCGTCACCGCCGGCCGTCAAGTTATCACGCGGAGGTGGTGGGATTCTCAGCGGCAGAAGTACAGCTTATTCGTGTCCGAGGCAGTCGAGACGGAATGCGCTCGAGGCGATCCGCGACTCATCGAAGTCAGGCGGCAGTTCCTAAACGAAACACTACTTTTCCCACTCAACAGGCAGATACTGGAATTAGCAAGACTGCTGATTGCGCCCGGCGCCTTACCCGAGCAAGCGGCCACTGATGCAATACATATTGCTGCGGCGAACGTACAAGGCTGTGAGTTTCTTTTAACATGGAATTTTCGGCACATCGCAAACGTTCGAATCCGGCGCGAAGTAGAAAGGATTTTGGCACGCCATGGATATCAAGGAACCATCATCTGCACTCCGGAAGAACTCGTCTGACTCGGCAGTGTGGGAAGACGAAGTGCTCCGTGACGTGTATGCCGAGCGAGAGGCGTACGCGGCAGAGCACAATTATGACTTGGACCGCATCTATGCCGATCTGAAGCGGCGCGAGGCCGACAGCTTACTGGCTAGCAGCGGCCGTACGCAGTTGACCTAGCACCGCTCTCGCTCGCTAGTTCTAATGCACCCCAAACAGCCGCAGCAGCACAAACAGCGCTAACGAAAACGTCGCGGCCCCCAGAAACACGCATACCGGCAGCGTCAGCACCCAGGCCAGCAAGATGTTCCGCATGGTCTCCTTCTGCAAGCCGGAACGGTTCGCTGCCATCGTCCCCGCAATCCCGGATGACAAAACGTGTGTCGTGCTCACCGGCAAGCCGAACTTGTCCGCCAATCCAATGGTCGCCATCGCCACCAGTTCTGCTGAGGCCCCTTGCCCGTAGTTCAAGTGCTCCTTGCCGATCTTTTCCCCGACCGTCACCACAATCCGCTTCCAACCAATCATGGTGCCGAAGCCAAGAAAACAAGCCACCGCGACTTTCACCCAGTTCGGAATGTATTTCGTCTCGTTGTCTAGCTGTTTCGCATACCCACCCAGCGTTTTCGCTTCCGCCAGATCGGTAACTTTCTTGGTCTTCAGGAGCTTGTTGATCGACGTACTCAAAAGATAAATATCGCTGCGGAAGGCTTTACGCTCCTGCACGGTCAATTGCGCGTAGCTGTCCTTCCCGTTAATGCGGTCATACACATCGCTGTTCAGCCCGGCAAGCGCCTCAAAGGTTTGCCGGTTCGCCACGCCATTTACCTTGATGTAGTCCGAAAGCGTGTCTACTGCTTGTTGGCCTGTGATTGAATTCGGCGCGTCCTTCGTCAGGCTGCTCGTGACGGCTTCAGAGGATCGCGCAATGGCATGAATCTTCTCTGGCGAACTCGCTGGATTCAGCGCAAAGTGCGCCGGAACGATGCCCACCAGGATCAGCACCACCAGCCCCATTCCTTTCTGTCCATCGTTCGAGCCATGGAAGAAGCTGACCCCGCCGCACGTG
Organism: Terriglobia bacterium; assembly: GCA_963758445.1. Classification (GTDB taxonomy): domain Bacteria; phylum Acidobacteriota; class Terriglobia; order Bryobacterales; family Bryobacteraceae; genus Bog-105. Next base: position 12,665 of record CAVWVR010000009.1, on the reverse strand, counting down.
CCCCACAACAGCACGCGTATCCACCACGGTGGTGGCTTGTCTTTCGCGGGCGGTTGGAACAGCTCTTTGTTATGGATCAGAAGCTTCAAAAGCAGTAACAGCAACCCCGCCGCAACAAACCCAAGCACCGGTGAGAATAGCAGCGCCGCGAACGTGTCCTTCGCCTTGCCCCAGTTCACGCCGTCGCCGAATACATGCCCTGGAGTCAGCAATGAATTCGCCAGCCCCACGCCGATAATCGCGCCAATCAAAGTATGCGAACTCGATGCCGGCAGTCCCAGGTACCACGTGCCTAAATTCCAGATCATCGCCGAAATCAACAGTGAGAACACCATTGCAAAACCGGCCCCTGAGCCGACATTCAGCACCAGTTCCACCGGCAATAGCGCGACGATCCCAAACGCCACCGCGCCGGTCGACATCAACACTCCCAACAGATTCAGCAAACCCGAATAAATCACCGCAACGGTCGGTTTCAGCGAATGCGTGTAGATGACCGTGGCCACTGCGTTGGCAGTGTCATGGAAGCCATTCACCATTTCGAAGCCAAAAGCGAGTGCTAAAGCAAGTAAGAGAAAAAACGTCGTTCCAATCGACAGATCCTCGCCAAAAAGGTGCAAAAGAACTCTCCCTAGTTTTTGTGGGTGCGTCTGTCAGAATACGCGCTGTTTGTCACAACTCGATGAACAGTTCTGCTAAGAAAGGGACGCCGGCTGCAGTGGCTACCAGGCGTACACGGAAACCAGTTCCGATTGCGCCGGAGCGTCTCCCACCACCGCCACGTGCAACACAATTTGCAGATTGTGGTTCGCCCAGTCCTTTGGCAGTTCCCGGAGAATGGGCGTCAGCGAGTCCGGATCGGAGATGATGCGGCCGGCCTCGTCGGTCCCATACACATTCAGACCGGCACATACCACCGTGAACCCGTTCGTCACGGGATGCGGAATTCGGCACAGCAGAATGTAGTCTTCGGCCGACCGGCCATCGTCCGCCTTCGTCGTCAGCGTCCAGCGGCAACCGGCGGATGCCTCGGCGATGCACGGCTTCCCGTCCGGCCGATACTCGAATCGATAGCGCATGTTCTTGGTTAGGTCCATGGTCCAACGGTTAGTAAAGGCGCCAATCAGGACCGTCCCCGAACCACGCAGGTCGTTAAATTCCACTCTGCTGGCCAGACGGACACGCGACCTCAGGTGATGTTGGCTGAATAGCAAGGAGACCCGCAAGGCAGCTTCGGCATCGCCAAAGCCGACATATTGGTTCAGGGCCGGAACGAAATCGGAACCGTTGAGAAGTGCGGGCGGCACGCTGATCGCTCGCTGAAGGGGAGGTTCCGCTTTTCCATTCAGCTTTGCATCCAGGCTCTGCGCTCGCAGCGAGGGCTGATACACGATCGGGTGCGCGATCGCAATCATCAGCGGCGCCTTTGCCTCCCAAGCCGGCCGCCAAAAGGCATCGAAAGCGCTGCGCACCCCCGAGGTTGCTTGCCACGTGACCGCTGCCACGCACAGCAGCAACACGGCCCCACTCAGGATCACTACTTTGCGATCGACCCTGATGCGTTTGGCCGGGGTCGGCGGGTCGGGCTTTAGTTGTTCGGGAGCCCGCTCCGTCTCCACCTCGGCTGCCGCTGCCGGCAGGTGCGATTGGAAGGTGGGAATGTAAGAGCCGGCGGGCAGCTCGATTCGTAGCGGATCTTGCGCGCCCTCCCCGATGTAATACTGCGCAAGCCGTTTGCGAACTTCGCGCGCTCCCACGCGTACGATACTGTCCTCGCTTAAATCCTCGGTCGCTTCCCGGCCGAAGACGTGTACCGCTAGTGTTCGCTCCTTGAGAAATTTCGCTTCGCCCTCTAACGTCTTGGTCACCACGTACTGCAGGAACGTCTGACAGCGATGACTGCCGCGGAAAACCCGGCTGGCAATCACTCGCTCCAGCTCGCGGCGCACTTCCTGCTCGCCCGGTTCACCCGTTAGAGATTGCGAATTAACGGTGCTTAACCCCACTGACATTCGGCCCGATTATATATCTAATGCAACAATTTTGTTGTTTTTCACGGTGTCTCCCCTGGAATTCCCCTATATAAGTGGCATTATCTTGAGTCATCGCGTAACTCTGCACGCAAGGTTACGTTTGGGTCCAAGGAGACCACTATGAGGCAATCAGCTTTTCAAAAAATCCGGATCCCTGTTCTTCTGCTTGGGATCCTCCTGCTCACGGTCGCCACGCGGCAGCCCTTGTCGGCGCAATCGCAGCCGGTCACCGGCACCGCGGTCGATCCATCCGGCGCCGCTGTTCCGAACGCCAACGTCACCATCACGGACATTAATAAGAACCAGGTGGTCAAGACGACCTCGACCGACGCCAATGGCCGCTTTAGCGAACTCGATATCGAGCCCGGCCGCTACTCGGTGACCATCGAAAGACCCGGGTTTAAGAAGACGGCGGTCAGCTTCGATGTGGATATCGACCGTCAGGTCGCGCTCGGAAACATCGTCCTGTCGGTGGGCGACGTCACTCAAACGGTCGCCGTCACTGAGGTAGCTCCGCCGGTCGACACCGACAGCATGGATAAGGCCTATCTGGTCGATCACGAACAGATCTCACAGTTGCCCATGAATGGCCGAAATTGGATCGCCCTTATGGAGATCGTCCCCGGCATGTCGAGTTCGGCGCAAAGCGATTTCAACGTAAACTTTAACGACGTCTCGCAATTTCATGGTCTTGGCGGGCGCGGTTCCGAAAACAACTTCTATCTAGACGGCTCGCCCAACGTTGACGTCGGCGACAATCAGTCGCAATACACCCAGCCCAGCATCGACGCGCTGGGTGAGTTCCGGGTGCTCCAGAGCGCCTTCAATGCCGAGTATGGCCGCGCCGAAGGCGTTGCCATCGCGGTGCAGACCAAATCGGGTACCGCCCAATTCCATGGCGATGCGTATGAGTACCTTCGCAACGACTACTTCGATGCGAAATGCGTGCTCTGTAACACGCTTCACCCCACCCTGCGCTACGACCAGTTCGGCGGCAATCTGGGCGGCTGGCTATATATTCCCAAGCTTTCCACTCCTCACGACAGGAAAATCTTCTTCTTCTATAACCGTGAGATGACCCGCCGCACGCTGCCAGGCAGCGCCTACGCAGACGTTCCCAATGCCCAGGTTTTGGGCGGCAACTTCAGTTCCTGGATTGTTCCCGGCAGCCACCTGCCGTACGCGCCCGCGTACCCGGTCGGTACTGTGTTCGAACCGGGGACCATCACGCGCGACAGCAATGGAAATATCACCGGCGGCGTGCCGTTTCCAAACAATACCGTCCCTCAGAGCATGTGGAACCAGCAGAGTGCCGCTTTGCTGAACGTGTACACGAAATCCATCCCCGGCTACGCCAGTCTTCCCGCGGCCCCCAGCGCGGGCTATTCGCGCTATTACTTCAACAACCCCGACGTGCTGCACAAAGATCAGGATCTGGCGCGCGTCGATTATCAGGTCAACGAAAAGTTCAGCACCTTCTTCCGCTGGGTCAACGACTATCAGAAGGAACAGTTCCAGACCGGTGTCTGGGCCGGCGAGCCGTTTCCGATTCAGCCGCAAGTCCGGCCAAAGCCGGGCAGCTCCTGGTCCTGGAACCTGGTGAATACGTTCACCCCTACGCTAGCGGCGGAGACCATTCTTTCGTTTAATCATCAATCGCAGTCGTTGTCGATTGTCGGCAACAATCCGGTAAGCATCAGCGCCATCGGCGCTAACTTCCCGCAACTCTACCCGCAGACCAACATCACGAATTCAGTTCCCAACGTCAACACCGGCGCAGGCTTCGGCTACAACCTCGGCAACCCGGGTTGGCACAACTGGGGGAAAGATTACGCCATCACCGAAAACGTCACGAAGGTGTGGGGTCCGCACACCCTTAAATTCGGCGCCTACATCAACTGGGACAAGAAAGCGCAGACCGCCACCTGGCCGGAGAACGCCAGCATTGATTTCAGCTCCAGCGCTTCCATGCCGCTCGATACCGGCAACGGCCTGGCAAACCTGATGCTGGGCAATTTCAACAACTACTCGGAAGCCAACGCCGCCATCTATCCGTACTTCGGATTTCAGGAGCAGGACTTCTTTGCCCAGGACAGTTGGAAAGTGAATCGCCGCCTGACGGTGAATTATGGGCTGCGCTTTGCGCGCATTGTGCCCACCTACACCATCGTTCGCGGCGGCACGCCGGGCGGGGAAGGCACGTTCCACCTTTACAGCGTCGATCTCTCAAAGTACAATCCGGCCGCCGCGCCGTTGATTAACCTGCAGACCGGCTATCTGGAAGGCAACGTCATGCAGGAACTCTCCAACGAGGGGCTGATTTGCGATCCTTGCAACGGCGTCCCCAGAGGGTTTTCTCCCACCAAAAACTTCTTCCAACCGCGCGTCGGCTTTGCCTACGATCTATTCGGCGACGGCAAGACCGCCGTGCGCGCCGGCTTCGGGATGTTCAACGAGCGCTTGCGGCAGAACAACTTCAATTTCGGAGCGGGTACCAACTATCCAAACCAGTTCAGTTCCACTGCGCTATACGGAAACGTGTCGAGCTTCAGCCTGGCCAGCACTGGACAAACGCCTCCCGGCATGACCATCTTCCCGACCGATAACACCATGCCGTCCATTTATTCCTGGTACGCCGGTGTGCAGCATGAACTAAAAGGCGGGTTTACCCTCGACCTTTCGTATTCGGGCAATCACGCCGTCCACCTGATGGATCAACGTCAAGTGAATGCGCTCCCGGCAGGCTACACGGCGCAGTTTCCGAACGCTCTGCCTTCCGTCAACAACCAGTACACGGCGCTGCTGCCATACCGTGGCTGGGGCAATTTGACGGCGGTGGAAACGAATGCCTATTCGCGCTACAACGCGCTGATGGTTCGCGCCACCAGGCGTTTCGTCAAAGGTCTTACGGGCAACGTCAACTACACCTTCTCGAAGACCATGGACATTGTCGATAACGATTCTGACCAGATCAACAATCCTTTCAACATCGCCTCCCAGTACGCGGTGGCGGGCTACGATCAAACCCATAATTTCTCGACTGACTGGGTCTACCTTTTCCCGAAGGTCACCGACAATCGGGTGCTGGGAGTACTGGCTAATGGCTGGGAGTTTACCGCCATTCTCAGCCTGCATTCCGGCATGCCGTTCACGGTTTACTCGAACGGGAACCTGGACGGGTATAACGCCGGCGTGCAATACGTGAACGTGGTCGGCAATCCATACTCGGGCCAGGACAGCGCGCACTGGCTCAATCAGGCGGCATTCCAGCAGCCGGCTGACGGCAGCTATGGCTCAACCGGTCGCAACGCCTTCCGTCTGCCTTGGATCCAAAATCTGGACAGCAGCTTGATCAAGAACTTCGCCATCCGCGAGAACATGAAGCTGGTCTATCGCTTTGAAGTGTTCAACGTCTTCAATCATGCCGAGATCTGGGGCCTGTCAGGCGTCACCGCCACCGGCGGCTCTCTGAGCGCCGGCTTTACCGGGCTCGGACCCGGTCTGGGCCTAAATTCGGTTAGCGATGCCACCTTCGGTCAGGTGAACTCCTGGCGTGATCCGCGCACCATCCAGATGGCGCTGCGCTTCGAGTTCTAAAATTTGCTTATGCGGTACGCCGCTTGTCTGCTTGTCTTCTGCCTGCCGGTGTTTGGTCAATTAGCAGGCATTTTTGATCGCGCCGTGCAAGCCCTGTCCGCGGGTGAGTACGGCGCGGCCGAACAAGGCTTTCAAGCGGTTCTCAAGCAGCAGCCCAACCATGTGGGCGCCATCGGAAACCTCGGCATACTGTATGCGCGAACGAATCGCATGGATCGTGCCATCGCCGAATACCAGCGTGCTTTGCAGATTGAGTCCGAACGACGAACCCATCCTGTTGAACCTGGGCATCGTTTATTTGAAAGAGGAATTGCATAGCCGCGCATTACCCTATTTCGAACGGGTAATTGCCATCGATCCGCAAAATCGGCAGGCGCGGCAATTGCGCGCAGTATGCCTGCTATACACCGGCGCAGTGCCGCCCGCCATCGATGATCTGAAGCATTTGATTCAAGAAAATCCGCGCGACCAGCAGCTTCTATTTCTGCTCGGTTTTGCCTATCTGAAGAAGGGCGAAGCCGGGCCAGCGCAGGCCATCTTCAACCAGATGTTCGAAGCGGCCGGACCAGCGCAAGCGCAGTTTCTTCTCGGGAAGGCATCTTACGAGGCCGCACTGTTCCCGCAAGCCGAGGAGAGCTTTCTGGCCGTGTCGCGGCTGGACCCCCAATTTCCAGGCATCCATCTCGAACTGGGGAAAGTGTATATCAGCCAGCGCCGGACGGAGGATGCAGTGGAGCAGTTGAAAAAAGCCTTAACCGAAAACCCCAGCGACGAGGAAGCAAACTACTTTCTAGGCAGCCTGTTGGTGCGCGAAAACCAATACGAGCAAGGCGTCGCGTATTTAGAGCAAGCCCGGAAACTCAAGCCGGATTCCTATGGCGTGTACTTGTATCTAGGCCGAGCCAAGCTGCACTTAGGCCAGACGGCGGAAGCCGTCACCGTGCTGCAAAAAGCCGTTGCGTTAAACCCCGATGACGCCAGCGTCGAGTACACCCTAGCCCGAGCCCTCAAAAGCAGTGGTCAGGAAGCCGCCGCCAGCAAAGCCTTTGACCGCGCTCGAACCCTAACTGCAAACACCCACGACGACGCCACAATTCCCGGGGTTCGTTGAACGACAGTTGCGCGCCGCAGATTACCGCTCCCGAGGCGCCGGGAGATGATTTACGATTTGTCCAGGCAGAGCCCTTTGAAGCGTAGGGGTAAAGTAGCTACGATTATGAGCAACAGCTGCCTGAGCGCCGAATTTCTAAAGCGTTCGACCCCTCTCGTAAGTTTCGGGACAGGGCGAAACTGTTTGTATACAATAGGCACTCGTCGGGAGGGCGAAGTAAGTGAGGACAGACTTAACGAGAGCTGGGCATCAAGCCCGAGCGTGGTACAAGCTCCCGGTTTGTTTCATCGCGCTCGTCCTCAACTCTTGTGGAAGGGACGCGGGCCAAAGCGTATTGGAAAAGGGTGGCGCCACAAAACAGAATCGCGCTGCCGGTGAGATTCAGCAGATCGCGAAGCAGAAACCGATTGCGAGTGTCACCGGATCGTGGACATTGCAGGTGCGATTGGTCTCAGGCGTAGTCGGGCAGACCGGTTGGCTGACAGGCTTTATCGGCAAGCTCAGCCTGACTCAGTCCGGCTCCAGCATCAAGGGCACAAATGCTTGGACTAAGCAGCAGCGTAGAACTATTATCGTTCCCGAAGGTGAAATGGACGTTGGTGCCGACGCGGATGCAATGAACCGCGGATCATTCTCCTATGAGCCTGCAAGCCCCGGTGGGAGCCTGGAACGGGCTGATGTTGTTGGGAGCGTCGATGGCAACGGAGTTGTGTTCACATTCAAAGATATTACTCCTGCCGCAGCGGCCCACGAGCGCGATTTCACGCTCAAAGGCACAATTACGGATGCGAATACCATTTCGGCGGCAAGTGGAAGGCGACACGCGAAACAACGGAGGGAACGCCCGGCAGTGGACACCGGGCTGATGAAGCTGTGACTATTAGCTCTGGGCCTCGCGATCAGTTCATGGTTATCAAGAGCATCTCAAAGGTTGTTTATAATGCCGAACAGGAGAATGCACGCCAGCCATTGCCGGACTTGCCCCCAATTGGATCTCTGGCAATGCATCTGATCCGTACAAGCGGATATGGAAGAGGCGATAAGATCTTCCCCGGCGACCTAGGCATTCTTCTGAAGTGCGACGGCTTTGAAAAGAAGGCGGTCAAGTCAGGCTGGGTCATCATCGATTCATCCGCAAACGTGGAGATCCATGACCAGGAAGCGGTCCTTGCTGATTTCACATCTAGCTTCACGAGCGCAGAAATCCGAGTAATCGAAAGCGAACTGGAACCGAAGAAGGACTCGGCGACGCGCAGAGACCTCTTGCTTGCTGCCGGGCTAAACGTTGGCTCTCAACCGTAGCCGGGTCTCACAAAGGGTCCTTTGTGCAACACGGCAAGAACGGCTGAGCGTGTCTCAGCCGAGGGTTCACTACAAACGCTTAAAACATGTCCCGCGTCGGTCGAATGCACTGCTGTGTGATGACGTCCTGTGCCTCTATCGCTCTTTGAATAGTTCCGGATTTAATTCCTTCTCGATACGTTCGCCGCTCGCGCCAATTGTCGTTATCACTAATTTCTGTGCGTCTTTGATAACAGGGAAGTCGACCTGGAATTCAGAACACGCCTTAACGCACTTTATGTGAAAATAATCGCTTGCTTGCCACCGTTTTTTCATTGACGAATGGAACCAAAGCTGCAAAATATTCACCGTTGCTCATCGGTCGGACGGTAGTACCGTCTACATTAAGCAGTACTTGGAAGGAAGGACTTCCGACCCAGTTGTTAAGGTTCCTTTGAAAGGCTTGTGCGGTGAGCCCCCGTCCGGTTATTCGTAACATAACCGTCACAACTCCGAACCTGATGGCACTCGCCTCCGCATCATCCACCGAGAACCTAAAGTCCTTCTTTCGGGACCGGCCACCGTACTCACTCTTCGTGTTGTGCGACGCTACCGACGCTGCCAATGCGATTCGATCCGAATCTGACATAAGGGTTATTTCCTGCTCAACCGAATGGGACCTCCCGATTCCAATCACCTTACACGTCCGGACACCCAAAGTGAATGATCCGCGCTCGCCGTTCTGTCTTCGGTTCCACGCTGAATTGCCTCTTCGATTTGCGCTTGTGTTAATCCGCTGGAAGTATCACAGCAAACCTGCGTAGCGGAGACGGCCGACAGTTTTTCCAGGCCTAGCTCGGCGGCAACGCAGAGTGCAGAGAAACATACCAACCTTCTTACGAGATCGCAATGGAGCGAACTCACACTAATCGTTCCCCCTAAACACCCACACAGTGTATCGGATGATCCGGCTGTTTTATTGTCCTTCCAATAATTTCGAATTGGCGATCCTAGAAACGGTCGGTTTGTGCCCCGGTGGTGATAAACTTCACTACGATTTCCATCTGGAAGGGACAAAATGAAGAGGATCGGTGCGTGGGTGCTGTTGTCTATGGTTTTCTGGAGCGACACCATCCTTGGCCAGTACACAAGTCTTGTGGACGCAGCTGGGAAAGGCGATATCGTAACGATACAGGCGCTGTTGGCTGGCGGGGCTGACCCCAACGCGGCCGATAACTCCTCTATCAGGGGCTGGACTCCGCTAATGTCTGCGGCAAAGGCTGGATCTGCCGACGCAGTAAAGGCATTGCTTAAGGCAAATGCAAATGTTGACGCCAGGAACGAATACGAGGGAACAGCATTGGACATTGCTATCTCAACTCACGGAAGATCATCCGATGTCGCAGCTCTCATTTACGCTGCCGGTGGAAAAGGCAGGGAACGAGACAAGGTTGACGCTGTCGCTGCCGCACGTGCAGCAACAACCCCAAGTAACAATGCAGGAGCGAGCGACGACGCTAGGAGCCTAGTAGTACATGTCAGCAAGATAGAGAGTTCAGCCGCGATACAACGACAGTCTCAAGGATTTTTGGTTACTCTTAACGGCCTTCGGCAAGGCGCGCCCGAGAGCCTAACAGCGAAGAAGGGCAGCACGTTCTTGAGCTTGTACTTCAGCGCAAAGGCTAACACCAACTCTTTCGTATTAGACACAGCGGAGCTTGGCTTGGCGAAGAGTGACGGCACTCCAGCTCACCCCGTTAGTTTCTCGGATCTCGGGTGCGAGTCCTGCGCGAACGTAGTGGGCGTTAAGATTGGCCCTACGAACAACTTTGGCCCTTATAGTGTGGTGTTTGAGGTTCCGACGATTGGCCAAGACGACCTCCGGTTTCTTGTCGGTGGAATTGATGTCGGCACCATCCGCGAGCTAAAGCGTTTGTTAGCTACAGCTTCGGCGTCCCCTGCCAAGACACCAGGCGCCCACGATGCAGAGCCACTTGCGTCGGCTTCGACCGCTTTGCCTGCCAGCGTAAAAAGAGCCGAGATGAGCGATGGCGTCACTGTCAAAGTACAACAATCGAGATTCTTGTCTCACTTCCAGCAGGTTAGTCCCACTTCTGGGTTCTCCTGGAGTGGCAACGGGGTAGTAGAGGGAGAAGATCGGAAACCGCAGCCTAGCCGGAGATTTCTAGCACTGCAATTAGCAGTTCAGAACTCTGGACCCACAATCCCAATTACTCTTGATCAAATCATCTTGCGATCTTCGGCCCCTACTGCCCTGGCATCAGGGTATTCGCCATTCTACTGGCAAAAGGCTCTGGTCAACGGTATTTCGGAAAGCCGCCGTTCGATAGAGCTTGAAAACCAAACAGTCCTAAACGTTGTAGTTGAGGTGCCAGAACTCAATCCCGAGAAGTTGGTTCTCTGGTTCCTAGGTCGCTCGCGTGGTTCGCTCGAATCATTAGGGATGAAGGGAAATCAATGATTTTGGATTTGTCTGGTAAGCTGCCACCGCGGCCTGACACACACGTCAGTTGCGACCGATGGTGAACGCGCCAAACTGCCCGCGCTGATTCTGAATCCCGGTGCCGAAGGTCTGGGTAGCCTGCGCCGCCAGTATTCGAAGCCTCCGTACGTACTCCTGGCGATCGTCGGATTGATCCTGGCGGTCGCGTGCGCGAACATCGTCAATCTGCAGCTGGCAAGGGCCGCCGCGCGACGCCGCGAAATGGCTTGTCCGGCTCAGCCTGGGAGCGGGGCGCTTCCGCGTCGTGCGGCAGTTGCTGACGGAGAGTGTGATGCTGGCGTCGCTCGGCGGAGCATCAGGAATCATATTTGCGATCTGGGGCGTGCGATCGCTTACGTTGCTGCTCTCCAAAGGACAGGAGAATTTTACCCTGTACGCGGAATTGAACTGGAAGGTACCAGCCGTGACGGCGGCGCTCTCAGTTGGGTAGAAGATCAAGCTGTCAAGAAGCGCGCTACTTTCCCGAGGTAGAGGTATAGGCGGGGTAAAGGTCGATCTTTTGGCTTCCTACCCTCTGACTGTGAAGAACGAGGTCTTGGTCGGAGTCGCATATCGCCGACATCGAAGACCCGGCTCCTTGTGCCAGCTGATATTGCCTGTATCGTTCACACGCCGCGTCTGGAGGCCGGATAGACATAACGCTTTTGTATAGCGCGGCAGCAGCCTTGTGCTGGGAGCATACAGGCTCCCCTAAGTCTCGTTGCCGAAGGGCTGCTGGCAACGTTTGTAGTTGTAGAGATAACGGAACTCATCAAAACGCTTCTGCTGCGCTCGAAGCGTCTTAGCAGAGCGATTGCCGTGTCCTGCTTCAGAGTGCGGTGCGTGCCCGTTCATGCCGGCCATTCTGTTGCGGTCTGCCAGGCTGGATGCGCTCATGCACGGTGCCCCAACGCATTCAGTCAGAGACAACCGCGACCGTCCAAGGCGGCGTATTCCTTAGAAAGGAGCGCCGTTGTCGGTGCGGAGGCGGTCCGGAACCCCAAAGCCACGCCTGGCAGTTCGCAGATCGCGCCCACATGCGCAGTATCCATGCGGGTAATGGGCCTAATAGCAAATCAGGTAACTGCCCGCTGTAAACCTCTGAGGGTTCCCGTTTGGTGGAAAAGCATTGGAAAACGGAATGAAGTGCGATCGTTCGCCGGGTAGCACGTTGCAAACACAGGGCCTTGGCAGGTGGTGCACGTTTCCACAGGAACATATCCCCAGAGGGTTGCAATCGCATGAACCTGTGCTATTCTGAACCTGTCGCCGCAAGCGCGAGCAAGCGGCGAGCCGGTTGATTGAGAAAAGCAGAATAAAAGGCTTGCGACAATCGGCAAGGTTTGATAAGTTAGATGATGGGCGATGTTGAATCGCCGCAGTAGTAAGGTAGAAAATCCGGTTCGCTTTCGACGCTGAACCGATTTGGACTCCATAGCAGTTCTCAAGCAGTCCTGAAGTAATTCCAAACTACCGAAGACTTTTGTAATTTCCGAGTCGGCGCTTTTTGCTGAAAACTGTAGGCGAATTGGCGCGGCTCAACGGCTTTCGAGGCCGGCAGCGGTCAGATCTTTCGGAGTAATCCGGTATCGTCTGAATCGCCTGCGCAGTTGTTTGACAATCTGGTTGGACGCAATGAAGTAATTCGTCAGACTTTTTGAGTAAAAAGCCGGAGCGACAAAAATGTATCCTGCCTTCGGGTAGGGTATGCTCCAAAAAAGTACAGTGCAAAGGGTGGCCCGCCCAACTTGGTGGGTTGTCTGATGTGCTGTCAAAACCAAGATCAAACGAGAGTTTGATCCCGGCTCAGAATCAACGCTGGCGGCGCGCTTAACACATGCAAGTCGAGCGAGAAAGTGGAGCAATCCATGAGTACAGCGGCGTACGGGTGAGTAACACGTGGGTAATCTGCCTCTTAGTGGGGAATAACCCTGGGAAACCGGGGCTAATACCGCATAATCCTGTGAAGGGAAAGCAGCAATGCGCTGAGAGAGGAGCCCGCGGCCGATTAGCTAGTTGGTGAGGTAACGGCCCACCAAGGCGACGATCGGTAGCCGGCCTGAGAGGGCACACGGCCACACTGGCACTGAAACACGGGCCAGACTCCTACGGGAGGCAGCAGTGGGGAATCTTGCACAAT
>CAVWVR010000008.1:0-102959 GCA_963758445.1 Terriglobia bacterium | reverse complement strand
GACTTTTCCACATGTGGAAAGTTCGTTTTCGAGGCTCGGGGTGCTACTCTCCGACAGGCCTGCGAAGAGGAAGATCTCCTCTGAAGCGGGCCGTTTTATTTCCAAGGAGCCTATCAATTAAATGTCCACACAGCCCAACGAATCTCCCACTGCCCAAAACGCGCTGAAGCACGGTCTTACCGGCCAATTCCGCGTTCTCTCAGGCGAATCGCAAAAAGACTTCGATCAGATGCTCGCCGGTTTTCTGCGCAGTGAAAATCCGGCCGGGGACGACGAAATCGCCATGGTCCATCAGATGGCTGAATCCGTCTGGCTATCGCGTCGCAGCATACGTATCCAGAACGACTGCTTCGAGATCCTCGCGTCGGGTACTGAGGAAGAGAAACGCGCTGCCCACAACTCCATCGCTCTGTACATGCGCTATCAGACCACCCATGACCGGACGTTCGTGCGTTACGGCGTCGAACTGCGAAAACGAAGAAACGAGACGAGAAAGGCAGCCCAGACGCTTGTTTCGCAAAAACACGGCGAAGCAAATGAAAACCGCAGACAAGCGACCGAAAACCGGAAAAAAGAGGCTCACGACCTCCGCCAGCGACTGCAAATGTTGCGTCAGCAACGCTCCATAATTCAAAATCGCCTCGCCGCAGCCAGAGCAGAACGCCTGGAACTACAGAATGCGAGCCTGAAACCGCTGCCAACCTTGGCCGCAGCCGCGTAACGCTGCTCATCCTGACAAAAAGTAAGTGGAACAAATTCTGCAACTTCGGCTAAGGACCCGATCGGCTATCCTTATTCCTTAGAGAAAAATAATGCAGACAGTGCCGCTGTCCTCTGTCCAGCTCACCCGCATCTTGCGGGACTGGAGTAGCGGGGACGACTCCGCACTAGAGCGTCTGACGCCGATCGTTTATGCTGAATTACACAGGCTGGCGCGGCGGAATCTGGCGCGGGGCCAGGCGCACAAGCTGCTGCAACCCTCCGCATTGGTGAACGAAGCGTTTGTGCGCTCTGATGCAGGGCCAGCCTGTAGAGTGGAACAGCCGGGTACATTTTTTTGCGCATTCCTCACTGCTGATGCGGCGGATTCTGGTGGATTTCGCGCGTGCGCAACATGCGGGGAAACGGGATCCAGGCAGGCGCGCCACGTTTTCGAGCATGGCCGATTTCGGGATGGCGCAACCCACTCCAGTGGATATTCTGGATCTGGACGCGGCGCTGGAGGAACTTGCGGGGCTGGATGCGCGGCAAGCCCACGTGGTAGAGCTACGCTATTTTGGTGGGCTGGAAAACAATGAAGTCGCGGAAATCTTGGGCGTTTCGGAAGCCACCGTTATCCGAGACTGGCGGCTGGCGCGGGCTTGGCTGTTCAAACGCTTACAACCGGCACCGAAAGTGCAATAAATCAGGAGCAGGGGCGCTTTGACTCCCGAGCAGTACAAGCGGATCGGCGAACTGTTCGATAAACTGCACGCGCTGCCGGAAGGCGAACGGCGCGCGGCGGTGACTGCTTCGAGCAGCGATCCTGCATTGCGGGCCGAGCTGGAACAGCTGCTGGAGGGCGACCGCGAGGCCGCGGAAGGCGCATTTCTGGAGCGCCCTGCGATTGAAGACGCGGCGCGATTGCTGCAAGCGGAACCGGTGGATGCGCCTGCGCCGGGCACCATCATAGCCCATTACCGGCTAACGGGCCAGCTTGGTTCGGGCGGAATGGGGGTGGTGTATGAGGCTGACGACCTCCGGCTGGAACGGCGAATCGCTATCAAAATCCTGCCAGCGGAATGCCGCCTCAGACCGGCCGGAGCGGGTGCAACGTTTCCAGCGGGAGGCGCGCGCGGCTGCCAGGCTGAATCACCCGAATATCGCGGCAATTTACGACACCGGGTTAGAGGAAGGCCGCTACTACATTGCGATGGAGCTGGTGGAAGGCCGCACGCTGCGCGCCTTGATTGCCGAGGAAGCGCGCGGCATCGATTCGAAAACGGTTCTCGAAATCATCGGGCAGGCTGCTTCCGCTTTGGGCGCCGCGCACGCAGCCGGCATTGTGCACCGCGATATTAAGCCGGAAAACATTATAGTGCGGCCGGACGGGCTGGTGAAGGTTCTCGATTTTGGCCTGGCGCGGATGCGCGAGCCCGCCAGTAGCAGCGGCGAATTGGATCTGCGAACGCGCCCGGGCCAGATTGCCGGGACGCTCCAATATTTATCTCCCGAGCAGGTGCTGGGGGAACCGGCGACCGCGCAAAGCGATCTGTTCAGTCTGGGCGTGGTTGCGTATGAACTTGCAACCGGAGTGCGCCCGTTCGACGGACCGACAGACGGGGCGATCTTCGACGCGATTTTGCACCGCAACCCGGAGCCTCCATCGGCACTTCGCGGCCCCCTGGCCAACGAGCTTGACGGGCTGATTATGCAGGCGCTGGAAAAAGATCCGGAACTGCGCTGCCAGACAGCCGCGGATCTGCGCAGCGCCTGCAAGCGCGTGGGCCGCTATTCCAGCACACCCAGCGATATGCCGGTGCAGCGGGCACTTACGCAAGCCGAACCGAGGGCGAGGAAAGCGGAAGCACCGGCGAGGCGGCTGCGCGCGCCCTTTTTCGTCATGGCCGGGTTGGTAGCGCTGGCGATCGCAACGTTTTTGCTTACCCGCCCCGCCCCACAACTGCGTGTCACTGGTGTGGTGCCGGTAATCGAAAACGCAGAGGAGATCTATCAGTTCGTCACCGATGGCGCCCGGCTGTATTACGCCACGGGAAAAGAGAATCCGGAGGAGCGGTTCTATCAGGTCAGTATCCGCGGTGGGGAGCCGCTTCAGATGCCGCAGCTTGCGGGCATGTTTCCGTTCGACATTTCGCCCGATCACGCCGAGATGCTGCTGGGGCAATACTTGCCGGACATCGTGAATGGGCCATATCCGGTCTGGATTGCATCGACAATCGGCAACACGCGGCGACTTCTGGGCGATCTTATGGCGAGCGATGCGCGCTGGTCTCCCAGAGGCGATCAGATCTTGTATACCAACGGTCCCGACCTGCGGATCGCGAACAGCGATGGCAGTGGAGGACACACGCTGGCCACGTTCCCAGGCACGGTGCAATCTCCAGCCTGGTCCCCGGATGGGCGCCTCATCCGTTTCACATTGCGGGCGAAGAATACACGGGCCATCTGGGAAGTTTTGAGCGACGGCACTCACTCGCACCGGCTGTTGCCGGATTGGCGCGACCGTTCGTATGGCGACGGCGTCTGGACTAGGGACGGAAAGTACTTTCTATTCACGGCAGCACAGCTTTGGACGATTCGCAGCAGAACGGGATTATTTACCAGCGGAAGCGCGGATCCTGTCCAGCTTACAACGGGACCGATGACCGCAGCTCAGCCGCAAGTGAGTCCGGATGGCCAGCGGGTGTTCTTCAAAGGCAATCTAAACCGGGGCGAGTTGGTGCGCTATGACGTCAAATCAAACCAATGGACTCCGTATCTCGGTGGTTTGCCCGGGCTGTTCCTGAATTACTCGCGCGACGGGAAATGGATCACATATGTGAGCCAACCGGAAGGCTGCGTCTGGCGCGCCCGCGAGGATGGGAGCGAGCGGCTGCAGCTGACCCCGCCCACTTTGCGGGCAGTGGGCCCGCAATGGTCACCCGACGGAAGCCGGATTGCCTTTTCCGGGATTTCCTCCGGCAATCGGTATCGTATTTATGTTGTGCCGGCAACGGGCGGGGGAGTGCAACAGGTAACACATGGAGAGGGAGGCCAGGGTGGAGAGCTGGATGCAACCTGGGCGCCGGACGGTGGTTCGCTGGTTTTTGGTTCTCAGTCGCTTGACGAGCAGGGTGCGTTTGTATTGGAGCGCATCGACTTGAAAACAGGACGCGTGGAAAAGCTGCCCGGATCGGAGCGACTATGGTCGCCGCGTATGTCGCCGGACGGCCGGTATGTGGCCGCGCTTGGGTATCCAAAATTCAATCTATGGCTATACGAGCTGGATAGTCACACTAAGAAGCAACTGACGGACGTCGCCGCGGGGTGGCCGACCTGGTCGCGCGACAGCCAATACATCTACTACGAAAACGATGCCACCTCTGCCGTGGCTCGCATACACGTGAAAGATGGGCGAGTGGAACGGTTAGCCCCGATCACCGGCCTGAGATTCGCGCCCGGCAGCCTGGGCTGGGTGGGATACACTCCGGATGGTTCTCCGATGGCTACGCGGGATGCGGGCAGCACCGAAATTTATGCGCTCAATTGGGACGCGCGGGATATAGCGTGTACGCTAAAATTCGCAAGGATGGGAAACGCACACTGTCTATTGAAACTAAGCTCCTGGTTGTGCGGCGTGTTTCTGCCGGCCGCGCTGGCCTGCTTACTGCCGGCGGCCGCCTTCAGTCAGACTGTGACGGCTACCTTACCAGCGGGAACACGGCCCTATTCGGTGGTGGTGAACCCGGTGACTAACAAGATCTACGTCGCCAATTTCACTAGCAACACGGTGACGGTGATCGACGGCAGCAGCAACACTGTGAACACCGTAGCAGTGGGCTCAACCCCCGTTAACGTGGCGGTGAACCCAGTGACGAACAAGATCTATGTCGTCAACTACGCTAGCCACAACGTCACCGTCATCGACGGCGCCAGTAACAGCACGAACACCATAGCCGCTGGGTCAGAGCCGTGGTCGGTGGCGGTGAACCCAGTGACGAACAAGATCTATGTCGCCAATTTTGCCAGCCACAATGTCACCGTCATCGACGGCGCAACTAACAACACGAGCACCGTAGCCGCGGGAATGGGAGCGATTTCCGTAGCGGTGAACCCG
Source organism: Terriglobia bacterium (assembly GCA_963758445.1). Lineage (GTDB taxonomy): Bacteria > Acidobacteriota > Terriglobia > Bryobacterales > Bryobacteraceae > Bog-105. The sequence continues at coordinate 98,143 of CAVWVR010000008.1, read as the reverse complement.
GTGACCAACAAGATCTACGTCGCCGGCTATTACAGTCCCAATCTAACGGTGATTAATGGAGCCAACAACAGCACAACATTGGTCGCAGCGGGCTCAAACCCCTATTCGGTGGCGGTGAACCCGGTGACGAACAAGATCTACGTCTCCAATTACGCCAGCAACAACGTCACGGTAATCGATGGCGCCAATAACAGCACCACCACCCTGGCAGCAGGAACGGCACCCAGGTCGGTGGCAGTGAATCCAGTGACGAATAAGATTTACGTCGCCAATAGAGACAGCGCCAACGTGACAGTGATCGACGGCGCTACCAACAGCACGGCCACGGTCGCGGCGGGTTCAAACCCCTTTTCGGTGGCGGTGAATCCAATGACGAATAAGATCTACGTGGCAAGCTATGACAGCCGCAACCTGACGGTGATAGACGGCGTCGCCAACAGCACTGTCACAGCAGCAGTGGGCACAGGCTCCTTTTCGGTGGCAGTGAACCCGGTGACGAATAAGATCTACGTTGCCAACTATTCCAGCGCCAACGTGAAGGTGATCGATGGCGCAACCAACAGCACGGTCAGCGTGCCAACGGGTCTGAGCCCCGGTTACGGCATTGCAAACGGTGCGGTGGCGATCAACCCGGTGACAAACAAGATCTACGTCGCCAGCTATGAAAGCAACAACGTGACAGTGATTGACGGTGCTACCAACAGCACCACCACAGTCCCGGTGGGAACAGCCCCCATTTCGGTGGCAGTGAACCCGGTGACTAACAAGATCTACGTCGGCGGGTGGTCCAATTCCCCCTTAACGGTGATCGATGGGGCCACCAACAGCACTACGACTGTCGCAACGGGCTCATATCCAGGTTCGGTAGCGGTGAACCCGGTGACGAACAAAATTTACACCGCCAACTGGGGCAGCCAAAGCGTAACGGTGATCGACGGCGCCACCAACAGCACCACTAACATCCCAACACTAATAAGTCCCACAGCGGTGGCGGTGAACCCGGTAACGAATAAGATCTACTTCGCCAACTACACCAACTCCACCGTGACCGTGATTGACGGCGCGACCAACAGCACCACTTCGGTGGCAGTGGGACCGGAACCTTTATGGATAGAGGTTAACCCCGTCACGAACAAAATCTACGTCGCCGACTTCCAGGGTGCCAGCGTAACAGTGATCGATGGACTCACTAACAGCACCACCACCGTCGGGGCGGGAGCAGCCGCCTATTCGATAGCGGTCAACCCGGTAACCAACAAGATTTACGTTGCCGGCAACGCTGGCTTGACGGTGATCGATGGCGCTACTAACAGCACCACCACACTCGCAACGGGGTCTTACCCGGCTGTAGCAGTGAACCGGACGACCAACAAAATCTATGCCTCCAACGATGCCAACAACACTGTGACCGTGATTGACGGCATTACCCACAGCATTGCAAGTGTCCCAGCGGACGCAAACGGCCCGGCTTCGCTCGCGGTAAACCCGGTAACGAACAAGATCTATGTCGCCAACGGCGGCGGAAACGCATTCGTTACGGGTAACGTGGAGGTGATCGACGAACAGCAGGTGCAACCCATTCCGCTAACCACCAGCATTACTCCGCTGGCCGGCAACGAAACCAACAAGCCGAATCCCAGTTTCACCTTCGAAGCGCTAAGCACCACGGTAACTACGCCGAACGAAGTGTACTTCCAGGTGGACACGTGGCAAAATGCCTGGAGCGCGGCAACGGGCACCAATCCGTACAGTGGCACGCTCGCTTCCTTGCAGCCGGGCTTCCATATTCTTTACGCCTACTCCGTTGACGGCCAGGAAGCGACCTCGACCCAGGCTGGCTCGCCGCTTACGGGCAGCATCCAGGCTTATGGATTTCTGGTGACGCCCTAGCTCATTCAAGCGAACAGGTTTGTGTTTAAGAAGTCGTTGCGGAATTTCCCTTTCGGATCATACTTTGCCGCCAGTTGCCGGAAGCTGTCCAGATGTTCGTAGCGGCGCCTGAGCTCGGCAGGTTGCATGGTGAAGAGTTTGCCCCAGTGCGGGCGCGGTTGGAAGGGAGACAGTTCTCTCTCGATGACCGGAAGGACCATCTTCACGGCGGGCCAGTCGGGTTTCCAGGTGAAATGGATGGCAATGCTCGATCGGCCGAAGCAGGTGCTCATCCAGAGGTCGTCGGCTGCAATGGTGCGGATTTCCGTAATCAGCAGATGCGGGCTGACCTGATCCCGCAAGCGCTCCACCGCGAGTATGGCTTCCGCGGCGTGTTCGCGAGGCAGCAGATATTCGCTTTGCAGTTCCGCACCGGCGCTGGGTGTGAAGCCCATCCGGAAATGGGGCAGCCGATCGTACCAGGGTCCGGGAACGCCCATCTGTTCGGTGCAGTTCTCGGCAGAGAGTCCGACGATGGGATGCAGATTTCGTGTGGCTAACCGGCCGCCGAAGAACTCTTGAGGCGCGCTGAACTCCGGACTTGCGCCGACGCGGCTCTTGATCCACAGCTCGCTTATTTTCTTGTTCCGCCAATCGGTGAATAAACTAACGCTGTAGCCGCTCGCTTGAATCGCATCGAAATGATCCAGCACTTGCGCAAGCGGGAGATCCTGATAGACGTACTGACGAATCTGGTAAGTTGGCTGCACATTGAGCGTGACGCGAGTAATGACGCCCAGTGCTCCTAACCCGACCACCGCGGCCTTGAAATCGTCCCCGTTCGATTGACGGCTGAGCTTGACGACATCGCCGTTTGCAGTCACAAGCTCCAGGGCGGCGACGGCAGTGGAAAGATTGTCATTGAGCTCGCCCGACCCATGCGTAGCGGTTGTGATGGCGCCCGCAACCAAGATATGCGGCAAGGAAGCGAGATTGTGCAGCGCGAAACCTTTGGAGTCAAGGTAGGGCCCTAGTTGGCCGTACTTGACTCCTGCGCCGACTGTTACGGTGCGCGCGTTTGCGTCGAGCGTCATCTCCTGCATGGAGGCGAGCGAGAGCAGATTGTGGCGGCTATCGGCGATGGTGTTGAAGCAGTGCCGCGTGCCGAGTACTTTCACCTTGTCGACAGAACGGAGGTAGGTGCGGACCTCATCTACCGTGGAAGTCTGGTGTACGCGATCGGTGCTGTAGGTGATGTTGCCGGCCCAATTCTTGAGGGCTTCGCTGGCGCGCATGGAGGAGATTCGGCCGAAGAAAGGGGATGCGATGGCGGCGGAGAGCGCTTTGAGAAAAGCTCGTTTGTTCACTGTCGCCCAGAGATGGTATCAAAGTTGCGAAACACATGGCCGGACTTCATGACAAAGACAATGTTGCGAACTGTTGTGATGTCGTCGAGCGGATTGCCTTGTACGGCGACCAGATCCGCTTCATAGCCGGGCGCGATTGTTCCGACAGTCTTGCCTAACCCGAGCGCTTCGGCTGCTACAGAAGTGCCGCTCATCAGAACATCCATGGGCTTGTCGCCTCCATCTTTCACACGGTAGATGAATTCCTCTGCGTTCCTGCCATGCGCGCCGGCGACGGCATCGGTGCCGAGAACCACTTTAACGCCGTATTTGCGGGCCCGTCTCAAGACATCCGCTGTTCGAGGGAGCGCGTTCCGGAGAGACTCTTCGGTGGTGGGATTGAAATCGTAATTCGCGAGGTGCTCCAGGTAGTTGTGCAGCACCAGGAAATTGGGATCGAAATATGTGCCGCGTTCCGCCATAAGGCGAAGGCTGTCGTCGCTGATGGCCACACCATGTTCTATAGAGGTGCAGCCGGCGAGCACCGACGCGCGAATGCCCGAGTCGCCGATTGCGTGGACGACGGAACGGAGACCTTGCGCCGTTGCTTCACTGCAGGTGGCTTGGATCTGGTCATCGGTCATCGTTTGCGCGCCGCCTGCGCCAAGACCGGAAGTGGCGAAGAGCTTGATGAGATCGGCGCCTTCGGCTTTCGTCTGGCGGACGAGCGCGCGGAGTTGTTCGGGGTTACCGGAAGTATTTGTGATTTGACGGATTGACGTAAGAATGCGCGGGCCGGGCAGCCGGCCGTTGTTGATGCGATCGCGCACGTAACCGTCGGGGCGGGAACCGACGCTTTGCACGGTAGTGAAACCGCCCTGCAGCGTGAGCCAGGAGTTCTCGGCATCAAAGAGAACCAGCTCTTCCGGCGCCTCATTGTGCTGGCGGACGATTTTGCCGTCTTTGCCAAAGTGCCAGTCGAGGTGCACGTGCGTGTCGATCCAGCCGGGCATCACCGTGAACTTGCCAAGGTCGATATCCGCGGGCCCTTTTCTGTCATCGACGCTGATGATTTTTGAGCCCTCAACAGTGATCTGCTTGTTGTGCAGAACAGCGCCGCGGCCATCGATAATGGTTCCCGCATCGATTACGAGCCGCTGGCCAAGCAGGGCGGGCAGCGCGACCAGGAACAGGAGGAGCGTTCGCATCCACTCATCTAAGCACGGTGAGGTTGATTCGCGTATGCTGAATCCAAGGAGTCCGTCCTGTGTCATCCTTGCGAGTTTGTACTATCCTCAGCGCTGCCCTGTTCTGTTTAGCCGGGTTTTTGCTGTCTGCGCAGACGCCGTATGGCATTCATCCGCGTTCGTCGCCTTCCGATTACGCGGTTTCGCAGCAAACGGCTTCAGCAACATTCGCTGCATCGGTGGTGCCGCGTGATGAGGTGAAGCACCTGTTTGCGGTGGATATCAGCAACAGCTACGTTGTAATCGAAGTGGCGTGTTATCCCGCGAGTGCGGGAGCAGTGCAGCTTACCGCGGACGATTTTCTGGTCAAAGCGGGAGCGAATGGTTCAGAGTTCACGCATCCGGCGGACGCGGTGACCGTCGCGGCAGTGATACAGGACAAGAACACGCCCCGGCCTCCGTCACTGAATACGCCTACCGTGGTTACGACGGCGAGCGTAGGGTACGAGAGCGGCACTGATCCTTACACGGGACAACGTACTCACGGCGTCTACACTGAGGCGGGCACGTCCGTGGGAGTGGGTGGACCCGCGTCCGCGCCTTATCCGCCCGGGCCTCCGCCGCCGGGCTCCACATCTTATGACCGCATGACGCTGCAGCAGCAGCTTCAGCAACGAGCGTTGCCGGATGGCTCATTCAGCGCGCCGGTTGCCGGCTTCCTCTATTTCCCGGCGAAAGAGATGAAGAAGAAAGACGGAGCTTACGAACTGGATTACATGTCGGGTGGCAATGGTACGGTGAAGCTGCAAATTCCCGCCAAGGCGCATTGAGCGCTAGAGTTTTTGCAAGTTCGGCGGCATGAACGCGGCCAACGAATATATTCCGGGACCCGTGAAGATAAGCGCGACAGCGATCAACAATTGAGTGAAGGCGTACTCGAAGCCGCCATGCCCGATGTCGAAGCCATGTGCAATGTGCACCATGAAAATCGCGCCCAGCATGATGATGACGACGCAGGCGGCACATATTCGCGTGAACACGCCAAGCAGGATTCCTAACCCGCCGAAAAACTCACCGGCGCCGACCAGATAGCCGAGGATTACGGGCGCATGCATGACCGCAGCGAATTTCTCAGGTCCGGGACCGCCGAAGGCGCCGAAGAGAATCCCGCTGCCGTGATACAGAAATACAACTGAACTCGCGATACGGATGAAAAGAAGCGCCGCGTTCATGGACACATGGATAACACATTTACGCTTGCTATCGTTTGGTCGTGAGGTTTGGCGCCGCGACTTTTCTGTTATTGCTTTATCTGCCGCATGTGAGCGCGGCTGGTAGCACGCGCTGGGCGATGGCGCGCAGTTCGCATTTTGAGGTTTACTCCCAGTCGGGCGAGAACAATGCGCAGTCGACTCTGCTCTGGCTAGAGAGGCTGCGAAGCTTCTTCATCAGCACCCACATAGCAAAGGATGCCGACCTCATCGCGCACGGACGCGTTCGCGTTATCGGGTTCAACTCCGCGCAGGAATACGCGGCATTCCGGCCGAGCCCGTCGGCGGATGCTTTCTTCCTTTCCGGCGAAAATCGCGAGTACCTGGTTCTTTCGCAATTCGGTTCGCCCCAGTTTGCTGTTGCGGCGCATGAATATGCGCATCTGGTTTTGCACTCGTTGGGATTGCGCGTACCTGTCTGGTTAGCGGAAGGTCTAGCAGAATTTTTCTCAACCGTTCGAATCAGTGAGCGCGGATGTTTCTATTGGAGGGGATCTGCCAATACGGAAGCTTGCGCTGCGGCAAAACGCTTGGCTACCGCTCGAAACATTGCTCTCGGCCGATTCGCCAATGCGCGCCGATCGGAAGCAGACAGACGTTTTCTACGCCGAGAGTTGGGCGCTTACGGACATGCTGATCTTTTCACCGCGCTATGGGTCGAGCTTCGCGCAGTTTATGGCCGAAGCCGATTCGGGATCAGCGGATGCTTCCGCTTTTGCACGTATATATGGAGTGCCGCTCAGCAAAGTTATGGCAGACCTGCGAGTTTGGGCAAGCACACCGGGGACCGGAGTGCCGCTGGCCGGCGTGCCGAATGCCGGTATCGATGTTGCGGCTTCGCCCATCACAGACTTTGAAGCGGACTTGATGATAGCCGATCTGTTTCTCGCGGCAGGCCGGGTGATGCAAGCAGAGTCTCTATGCCGCGCGCTGGCAAAGGAACAACCGAATGAGCCGGCTGTACACGCGGTGCTGGCAATTATAGCCGCCCGATCGGCTCGGCAGGACGTTGCGCGCGAAGAGTGGAAACGAGCGATGAAGCTCGGAATAGGAGACGCAACGCTGTGCTACCAGTACGCCACGTTGGCCGAAGATGCAGGATTGCCGGTTGCGGAAGTCCGGGAAGCGTTAGTAAGGGCGATTGAGCTGGCGCCCGGGTTCGATGATGCGCGGTACAAGCTTGGGTTGCTGGAGACGCACGCGGGAAATTATGAGGCAGCGGTAGAGCAGTTCCGAGCTATGCGTTCAGTGCCGCCAGTGCGAGCTTATGGCTATTGGACTGCAATGGCTTCGGCTCTGACGGAGTTGGATAAACGCGACGAGGCAAAGGCAGCGGCTGCGGAAGCGAAGCGATACGCCAGCAATGCCGACGAACGTGCGGTCGCGTCGCGGTTGGCCTATGAGGCTGCGACGGATCTGACGGTGCAAGTCGCGCGTGATGGACAGGGAAACCTGCAGATGGTGACCACGCGCAAGCCGCATGGCGACGAAAACTGGAATCCGTTTCATTGAGGCTGGTGACCGGATCAGGCATGTCGAGGGGCGAATTTCGAAAGGTGGAATGCAGCGGCGGCAAGATCAGTGGCTTCCAAATAGCGAGCGCATCCGACTCGGTGGAAGTTGCACTGCCTGATCCGTCGCACGTTCTCATCCAAGGCGGAGATCCGGAGTTTGTATGCGGCGCCGAAGACGGAAGAGAAGTCGCGGTTGACTTTGCTGCGCTTGCCGGACATGGTGCAGCGGACGGACTTCTGCGCGGCATGAGGTTTCACTAGGCTGCCTTCGATGAGGCAGCTACTAGTTCGCATCATTCGCCGTTTTCGAGCAAGCGAATCGACACTAAGGAGCGGCTATTTTTCTTCCGCTCCATCGGCGCAAAACGCGCTCGATATTTTTCAGGGCGAGTGGCACACGACGCTGCCGGGCGAACTTCACGGACTGCGCGCCGGGACGATTGATCTATTTGAAGACCCGCGAATTTCATGGGCGTTGCGTGAGATGGGCGAGGTTGCGGGCAAGACTGTTGTTGAACTTGGACCATTGGAAGGTGCGCACACTTACATGCTGGAGCAGGCTGGTTGTGCGTCCATTACGTCCATTGAGGGAAGTCCGCGAGCGTATTTGAAATGCCTGGTGCTGAAGGAAATTTTGGGTCTGCAGCGAGTCGCATTTTTTGTGCGGCGATTTTGTGGAGTATCTGCGCGGTGGGCCGGCAAAGGCAGATGCGGTTATTGCGTCTGGCGTGCTGTATCACATGACCAACCCGGCGGAACTGATTGACCTCATCAGCCGCACCGCGGACCGCGTTTTTATCTGGACGCACTACCACGATGAACGCGCGCTTGCCGGAAGGCCGGACGTGCGCGGGAAATTGAGCGGGCGAAACGAGACGGAATACAAAGGCTTTCGTCACGCTCTGTTTCGCTATGAGTACGGGACGAGTTTCGGACTGAAGCGGTTCTGCGGCGGTCCCAATCCGCATGCTTTCTGGATGGAGCGCGACGCCATTCTCGATTGCCTGCGCTACTTCGGATTCAATTCGATTGTCACCGGCTTTGACGAACCGGATCACCCCGACGGGCCTGCGTTCGCCGTCGTTGCGCGGAAGTGACTCAAGCTCTTGCGTCCTGGCTGCGGCCTTTCCACTGACCGCCGCGGCCGGTTGCGTACTGGATGGCGGAGTGGATGGTCGCGGCCATATAGAACGCGGCAGCGAAGGGAAGAGTTATGCTCCAGAGCACTGAACGGCCATAGAAACGGACCATGGGGACGTAAGCGATGCTCATCAGCGCCCAGGTTGCGGCGCCAATTAACGCGGGAATCGGGCGGCCGGTGAAGAGCAATGCGAGCGGCAGCAGGTACGTGATGACGAGGCCGACGCATGTGCCTATGAGCAACATCCAAGAATGGCGCAATTGATTGAATGCGGTGCGCGCGATCATTCGCTCGATTTCGCTGAAGGTGACGTATTTGCGCAGGCTGTGGGTTGTCGCTGTGAGGCCGAGCCAGGTTCGACCGCCGCTGGACTTGACGGCTTTTGCCAGAGCGCAATCGTCGATGACTTCGGAGCGGATGTGCGCGATGCCGCCGGCATTTTGTAGCGCTGTGCGGCGAATGAGCATGCAGCCACCGGCCGCGCCTGCGGTTTTAGAACGCGTAGATTTGATCGCAGCGGGCGGATAGAGCATGAAAAAGAAGAACACGAACGCGGGAATAAGCGCTTTTTCGGGCAGCGTTTCGCAGTTGAGTTTGACCATGTACGAAACGAGATCACAGCTGCCTTGGCCGGCGATGCTCACCAACTCGGTGACATTGTTTGGCGCATGCTCGATATCGGCGTCGGTCAGGAGCAGGTAATCGGGCGAGACAGTCTCGGCTTCGGCAACGCCTTGCGAGACAGCCCACATTTTCCCGGTCCATCCGGGAGGCAAGGGACGTCCTTCTAAAACGTTTAGCTGCGATTCCTTACCGAGCGAAGCGGCTGCGTGGCGCGCTAGATCGCCAGTGCCGTCTTCGCTGTTGTCGTCGACAACGATGATGTGCAGCAGGCCGGGGAAATTTTGCTGCAGGAGGGACTTGACGGCACGTTCGATGCTGGCTGCTTCGTTGCGCGCGGGGATGACGGCTACGACAGTCGGGCTACTCGGTTGCGATTCGTGAGCGGGAGCAAATTGCCGCGAGACTCGCCAGAAACCGTGATGCGCCAGGAGTAAGTAGATCCAGAGGAGCAGTGGAATGCAGGCGAGGGCCGTCAGCATGAACGGTCAGGCGGGCTGTTGCTGCGTCATGCAATGCAAAGTGCCGAGGCCAAGGACGAGATCAGTAGCGGCGATGCCGACTATCTTGCGATCGGGAAATAGTTCAGCAAGTTTGTTGAGAGCGAGGCGGTCGTTTGGATCGTTGAACGTCGGCACAAGGACAAGGCCGTTGGCGATGTAGAAATTCGCGTAGCTGGCGGGAAGACGCTGGCCGTCGAAGTAGACCGGTTGCGGCATCGGCAGCGTTTCCACTCGCAAGGGACGGCCGTTCTGATCCCGCATTTCGCGCAACAGAGCAAGATTTTCGCGCAATGGTTCGTGATTGATGTCGGCCGGATCTTCTTCGCTCGCGATGACGACAGTTTGAGGATCAGTGAATCGTGCGAGATCGTCGACGTGCCCATGCGTGTCGTCGCCGGCTATGCCGTGACGCAGCCAAAGTGTATGAGTTGCACCGAGATAGGCCGCGAATATGGCTTCCATGTCTTCGCGGGACAATCCGGGATTTCGGGCCTGAATCGGACTGAGCAGACATTCTTCAGTAGTCAGGATTGTTCCGGCGCCGTTTACGTCGATGCTGCCGCCCTCGAGAACGACGGGCTCCCCCTGCCAGGCGGGGGTCCAATGCGGCAGACCCAATTGCGGAACCATGGTGACTGTCACGGAATTATCGCGGAGGGAGTTGGGGTATTTGGCCCAGCCGTTGAAGCGCCAGTTGAGGATGGCGCGCTCGCCGCTGGGGTTGCGGACGAAGATGGGGCAGAAATCGCGGGTCCAGCTACGGTCGGTCGGAATGCGCCAGAACTCGACGGCTTCTATCTGTGCACCGCATTTCTTAAGGACGCGGCGTGCCTTCTGCTCGGCCTCTTCGTCCTGAACCAGAATGCGGACTCTCTCGACGCGCGAGAGATGCCGGACTATTTCGCCGTAGACCCAGGGAATGGGGGCGAACTTGCCCGGCCAATCGGTGATTTCATGCGGCCAGGCGAGCCAGGTGGCTTCATGCGGCTCCCATTCGGCGGGCATGCGAAAGCCGAGCGCTGCTGGCTGCTCCATTGCTTACGCGAGCCAACGCTGGGTGATGGGTGCGTAGGCGTCGATGCGGCGGTCGCGCAGGAACGGCCAATTGCGGCGGACTTCATCCATCTGTTTCGGATCGCACTCGGTGACAAGCACTTCTTCTTTGTCCGCCGAAGCTTGCGCGATGACGCGGCCGAACGGATCGGCGACGAAAGAGTTGCCCCAGAACTCGAGACCACTTTCGGCAGGACCTTCGAAGCCGGTGCGATTGACCGCTGCCACGAAGACACCATTAGCGATGGCGTGCGCGCGCTGGATGGTTCGCCAGGCATCGAGTTGCGCGTCACCATATTGCGCCTTTTCCGACGGATGCCAGCCGATCGCGGTGGGATAGAAGAGCACGTTAGCGCCTTGCAAGCTGGTGATGCGCGCGCCTTCGGGATACCACTGATCCCAGCAAACTAGAACGCCTATGCGCGAGTAGCGGGTCTCGAAGTTCAGGAAGCCCAAATCTCCGGGCGTGAAGTAAAACTTTTCGAAGTACAGCGGATCGTCCGGGATGTGCATCTTGCGATAGATGCCGGTGAGGGATCCGTCCGCATCAATGATGGCGGCGGTGTTGTGATACAGGCCTTGCGCGCGTTTTTCGAATAGTGAGGCGACGATGGATACCTGCAGTTCTTTGGCGACTGAACTCAGCGCTTCCGTAGAAGGCCCGGGAATTGTTTCGGCAAGGTCGAACAGATCCGCGTTTTCTTCGCGGCAGAAGTATTGACTGCGAAACAGCTCTTGCAGGCAGACGATTTCTGCGCCTTTACTTGCTGCCTCGCGAACTCCTGCGATGGCTTTTCCCAGGTTCGCGTCGGGGTCCGTCGAACAGGCCATCTGCACCAAACCGACTTTGAAAGGACTATCGCGGTTAGTTGTCATAGCTACATGTAAATGCCGCCGTTTACGTCGAGCACGTGGCCTGTGATGAAGCTGGCTTCTTCACTGACCAGGAAGTTCACGGCGGCGGCGATATCTTGCGCTGTGCCCATGCGGCGCAGCGGGGTCTCATCTATCATTTTCTGCTTCAGCTCCGGCGTTAAGCCGTGAGTCATGTCGGTTTCGATGAAGCCGGGCGCCACCGCGTTCACGGTGATGTTGCGGCTTCCAAGTTCTTGGGCAAGCGATTTGGTCAAACCGATCAATCCTGCCTTAGAGGCGACGTAATTTGCCTGACCGGGATTTCCCATCTCTCCGACGACGGATGAGATATTCACGATCCGGCCCCAGCGTTCGCGCATCATTCCGGGTAGAACCTGTTGGATGGCGTAGAAAGAGGCGGTGAGATTTGTTTGCAGGACGATGTCCCAATCGGCAGGTTTCATGCGAACCGCGAGGCCGTCCTTGGTGACGCCGGCATTGTTCACCAGAATGTCGATGCGGCCGAAGTCCTTCGCCGTTTTCGATAATGCTTCGACGATCATGTCGCGATTTGTGAGATCGAGTTCAACTACGAATGCTTCACCACCGCTTATTAGAATCTGGTTGGCAACTTCCTGTAGCTTTTCCGTCGAGCGCGCGGCTAATGCCACACGGTATCCCGCTAGAGACAACGCTTCGGCGCAAGCTTTTCCGATGCCGCGACTCGCACCGGTGATGAATGCCGTACGCTTACTCATAAATGCACTCTCATGATAATGGGTGTACCCAAACTGATGGCCTTTGACGACCTACGCGAATTTATTCGCGCCCTGGAAAAAAACGGCGAGTTGAAGCGGATACCTTTCGAAGTCGATCCGGAACTCGAGATGACTGAGTTCGCGGATCGTTCTGTGAAGACGGGCGGACCGGCGCTGCTGTTTGAGAAACCGAGAAATTCAAGCGTGCCTGTCCTGATCAACGCCTTTGCAAGCATGCGCCGCATGGAGATTGCACTGGGGGTGGACAACATCGAAGATATAGCTCAGAAAATAGCCGGCTATATCGAGATGCAGAAGCCAGAAGGCTGGCTCGACAAGCTGAAAATGCTGCCGAAGCTAGCCGAGGTGGGCTCGATGTTTCCGAAGAACGTCAGCACCGGACCTTGCAAGGAAGTGATCCGGCGGGATAATTTCTCGCTCGACTACTTTCCGGTTCTGCGTTGCTGGCCGGGCGATGGAGGACGCTTCATCACGCTGCCGATGGTGTTTTCAAAGAACCCGGAAACCGGCAAACGCAATTGCGGAATGTACCGGATGCAAGTCTTCGATGGCCAGACGACTGGCATGCACTGGCAAAAGCAGAAACACGGCACCGAGCACTATCGCAGGCTTGTGGCTGAAGGCAAGCAGACGCGAATGCCGATTGCGGTGAGTATTGGATCGGATCCGGCGACGCTGTATTCAGCGATTCTTCCGCTACCGCCGGCGATTGACGAAATGCTCTTCGCCGGCTTTTTGCGCGGCAAGCCGGTGGAGATGGTCAAATGCGAGACGTGCGATCTGGAGGTGCCGGCCAACTCTGAAATTGTCCTCGAAGGTTATCTGAACGTTGGCGAGCTTCGGCGCGAGGGACCGTTTGGGGATCACACCGGATTTTATTCGCTCGATGACGACTATCCTGTGTTTCACATCGAGTGCATCACGCATCGCAAGAATCCGATTTATGCCGCGACCATTGTTGGTCCGCCGCCGATGGAAGACTTCTACATGGGTAAGGCGATTGAGCGTATTTTTCTCCCGCTCATGCGGACACAGCTTCCGGAAGTGCGCGATGTCTGCTTTCCGGCCGAGGGCGTTTTTCACAACCTGATTTTGATTTCGATCCGGAAATCCTACCCTGGACAGGCGCGTAAGGTGATGCACGCAATTTGGGGATTGGGACAGGCGATGTTCAGCAAGTGCATTGTGGTGGTGGATGAAGATGTCGATGTGCAGAACGTTCACGAGGTGGCGTGGAAGGCGCTGAATAACATCGATCCGCAGCGCGACATTGAGTTCGTGCTGGGGCCGGTGGATTCGCTCGACCATTCGAGCCGTCTTCCGAATTTTGGATCGAAGATGGGCATCGATGCGACAACCAAGTTGCGCTCGGAGGGTTTTGCGCGGCGCTGGCCAAATGTTATCGAGATGTCGCCTGAAGTGGTCAGGCGCGTGGATGAGCTTTGGAAGCGCGCCGGCTTGGATCTGAAGAAATAGCGAGGCATGGACCGGCTGCCGTATCGCGCAACCGCTACATCGGAACCGTATTCGGATTTGCGGCTTCCAGTGGCGATCCTGCTCGACAATGTTCGCAGCATGTACAACGTGGGAGCGTTCTTTCGTACGGCCGATGGCGCGGGTATCGAACGCTTGTTGCTGAGTGGCATTACAGCGCGTCCGCCCAAGAGTGCGATCACGAAGACTGCCTTAGGCGCGGAAATGCGCGTGACGTGGCAGCCGGTAGAGAACGCCAGCGAAACAGTGAAGAGCCTGCATGCAGACGGCTATGAGATTGCGGCGATTGAGACCAGCGAGCGTGCAATCGACCTGTTCGAGTGGCGGCCGAGGTTTCCGGCCTGTGTTCTGTTCGGGCATGAAGTGGACGGCCTCTCGTCCGCTCTGCTGGAACTGTGCGATACGCATGTGCGAATCCCGATGCTGGGTCTGAAGCACTCGCTGAATGTAGCGAGCGCCGGGGCGATTGTGATGTACGAACTGCTAAGGAAGTATCGCGAACTTCACCGGGCTAAGTGATAGGACGCCAGTGACGCCCGTCTTTTTCGAGTAGTTTGTCCGCGGCGGCGGGGCCTTGACTTCCGGCCGTATAGTTCGGGAAATCATTCGGTTTCTCTTGGGCCCAACCATCGAGAACGGGTTGAACAACGCGCCATCCAAACTCGATATTGTCTGCTCGCTGGAACAGGGTCGCGTCACCGATCATCACGTCGTAGATAAGCGTCTCGTAGCCGGTAGCCGGCGCTGTGCCGAAGTAATCTTTATATTTGAAGTCCATCCACACTTCGCCCATTTTCATGGTGGGTCCAGGAATCTTTGCTCCAAATTCCAATGAGATTCCTTCTTCGGGCTGTACGCGAATGACGAGCCAATTGGGCGTAGACTTACTCATCGCAGTGTCTCGAAATAGAGCGTGTGGGGCTTCTTTGAAACGAATGGCGATGACGCTCTTGCGTTTCGCGAGGCGCTTTCCGGTGCGGATGTAAAACGGGACCCCGGCCCAGCGCCAATTCTCAACCAGCAGCTTTAAGGCAACGTAGGTTTCTACGGTTGAATCCGGCGCCACATCAGGTTCTTGGCGGTAACCAACGACTGGGTTGCCATCGATCGCTCCGGGCCCGTATTGGCCGCGCACAGCGATGCAGTTTACGTCTTCGAGGGGGCAGACGCGCACGGATTCAATGACTTTAGCCTTCTCTGATCGGACTGCGTCGGCTCGAAACGAACTGGGCGCTTCCATTGCCGTCATCGCGAGAAGCTGGAAAAGGTGATTCGGCACCATGTCGCGCAACGCGCCGGTCTTTTCGTAAAACTTTCCGCGCGCCTCTACGCCGACTGTTTCCGCCACGGTGATTTGCACATGATCGATGCGGTCGCGATTCCAGACGGGCTCGAAGAAGCCGTTGGCGAATCGGAACATCATGATGTTCTGAACGGTTTCTTTACCCAAGAAATGATCGATGCGATAAATCTGGGTCTCGTCCACGACCTCCAGGATTTTCCGGTCGAGCTCTTTGGCAGAAGCAAGATCGTGCCCGAATGGCTTTTCAATAACAATTCGACGCCACTGGCCGTTTTCCTGCACGCACAGCTTGGCCTCGCCGAGATGCTCGACAACGGGCGCGAAGAAGCGGTCAGCGACCGCGAGATAGAACAAATAGTTTCCGCCGGTCTGATGCTGTGAGTCGACCTCGCGAAGATGATCCGCCAACTGCTGGTAAGTCGCTGAATCGTTCAAGTCGCCGCGGACGTATGACATGCGCGAGACAAGCCAGTTCCAGACGTCGGGTTTGAAATCCTCGGGATGACCTCCGCCGTCGACGAACTTCTGTGTCATTTCGCGCAATGACTCGTGCCATTTATCGGGAGGGATGTCAGCCAGATCGACGCCCACAATGGCAAACTGATCGGGCAGAAGCTTGTCGCAGGAGAGGTTATACAAAGCCGGGATAACCAGGCGTTTGGTCAGATCTCCGCCGGCTCCGAAGATGACCATGGCGCATGGGCCGGCCGGTTTCGCGCCGCTTGACTTATCGTGCATTTCTATATTCTCCGGTCAGCAAACGCGCAATGTAGAGTTGTGCTCGACTTCGCATCTACATAATGATGCTGCAAAAGCCCGAAATGGAACGGTTGAACCACTCAGTTGCAATTGGAAGAGCAGGTCTGTGATGAGCCTTGCTGAGCAGGTGGCGCACCTATTTATTCTTGCGATCCCCATTGCGTGTGTAGCGTGGACGGTAACGCATGAAGAGGTGTTTCGCGAGCCGCGCGAATTCTGCAAGCAGCGCAGCGAGTCGTGCCGCAAACTGGTGCAACGCAAGTTCTTTTACCTGTTTACCTGCGAGTACTGCTTCAGCCACTACGTCACCGCTATTTTTCTCGTGATAACGCGCTTTCAACTGCTATATACAGATTGGCGCGGCTATCTGATGTCCTTTTTCGCGCTGGTGTGGGTGGCGAACGTTTACATAAATATCTATGCGCGCGTGCGGCTAGACATTAAGCGGGAACGCGTTGAAATCGCCGTACAGGAGAAGGCAATCAGCAATGGCGAGGATCGAGGGCAGGGTTGAGGGGTGCGTCGATACACCAATCGCTTGCGCTCATGGCTCCGAAAGTTTCTTCTGGTCAGCGGGCGTTAACTGGTCGTAGAGTTCAGTGAAGATTGCGTTTGTCCAGCCGAAGCCGGCCTGGTTGGCGCTGTAGCCGAAGTGAATCTGCGCGCTGACGTTCGAGCCGCCATTCACGACATCATATTTTTCGACGATGAAGCCCTGGCGCAAGAATTCCTTACGCACCAAGCCGAGCCATTTCATTGAAATGCGCTCGGCGTCATCGGTGTAGCCATATCTTCTAAGCCCGTCGATAGCGATCATCTGCAAAGGGGCCCAGCCAAATGGCGAATCCCATTGATTACCGCTCACGTAGGTGCTGGTTTGCAGGCCGCCGATTTTTTCGAACAAGGGAAGATTCTTTTCGACTCGCGCCGCCTGCTCTTTGGTAGCGAATCCAGCCCAGAGAGGATAGAAAGTCGTGAGGAACGGATAATGGCGCACACGTTTGTTGACGAAATCGTAGTCGTAATAGAGCCCGTCCTTCTGGTCCCACATGAGGCGATTCACTTTCTCGCCGCGCTGCCTGGCTTTATCACGCCATGGCGCCGCTTCGTCTTTGCGCCCCAGAATGTCTAATATTTCCGCGATCTGCATTTCGCTGAGGTAGAGCAGGGAATTCAAGCAGACCGGATCGTAGTGAATGATGTCGATGTTGAACGGGCCGAAGCGATTGGACGGATCAAAGCCGGACTCGCGCATGGAGCGGTCGCCTTTGTAGAACAGCGGCGTGAGCTGATCGGTGGTGCGATCGAAATATTGGTTCACGTCGTAGTCGGTGATCTGGTGCGTCTTGAAGTACTGCTTAACCAGTTCGTAATGCGTGCGGCCTTCGGCGTCGCGTTCGGCTGAAACCACTTCGGGGGCAGGCCCTTCGCCGAAATCCCAGTAACGTGCGAGACCGGTTTCGGGTGTCATGTGGGGCTCGGTCGCCCAGAGTTGATAGCACTTTTCAATCTGCGGTAAAGCGTCTTCCAGATACTTGCGGTCGTGCGTCTGTTTGTAGACGCCCAGAACCATTTGCGTGAGGAACGGCGGCTGCGAGCGCGTCATGTAATAGGTTCGATTGGCGTTCAGAATCTTGCCGTAGTTGCGCACTTGATACAGGAAGTTGTCGGCCATGTTCTTCGCCATGGCGAGTTCGTTGTCGCGCAAAAGACCGAGTTGAATGAAGTAGCTATCCCAGCCGTACATCTCGTTGAAGCGGCCTCCGGGGACGACGTAAGGATACGGTAAGTAGAGAAGCCCTTGCGACTTGAGGCTGTCCAGATCTTCCGGAAGCGCTTCGACCTTGATGGTTTTGAAGCCAGCCTCGGGCATCTCGCGGCGCAGACTCTCTTGCACTAGCTGAACGTCTTCGGTGCGCGAAATGTAGACGGGCCAGCGTCCGTCTGGTGCGGGATGAAACTTGGGATCGACTGCCGCTGTTGCCAGGTTGCTGTTGGAGCGCGTCAGTACCTTCCAGGTCTGTTTGATGTATTCGAGTATCGACGGAGTCTGGGTGGTGGGCGCCGCCTGTTGCGCGTGCAGCAGCAATGACGCCACGAAGACCGTGCACAGAAGGGATACTGCGTTTCGCTTCAATCGCATGTTTTTCCTTTTACCAGCTAAAGGTCACGGTTTTGCCCTGATAGGCGGTTCCGTCCGGAAACTGCAGATGCAGCTTGCCATCGCGAATTTCCGCACCGATGACTTTGACGCCTGATCGATTTAGCCGGACAGGTAAATCGTACTCGGATCGCGCCTGCGCTTCGAAACGGAACATGGCCTGATGAGTTGAAACCTGTTCGTCCAAGACTTTCAACTGCGCCGTTTCGGCACCCTGTTCAGGCGGATTGGTGGGTATTGAGAGCTCGACGCCCGGTTGTTCGATTACCAGTGTATGAACAGCGGCATTGGTGGGCTTGCAGCCAGCTGTTACACCGGGCGCCAGGCAGAAATTCGCCGGACTCTCAGTTGTAGCGCGGACGGTCAGCTTTCCGGCCTTTCGTTGGTAGTCCAAATTGACGAACGTATCGCCGAACGCGACGTTGTGCAAAGCAGCGCGATCCCATTCAGCGGGCAGATGCGGATCGACATGGATGGTACGGCCCGGCACGTTGCACGTTACTCCAAACAGGCCGCGCAGCATGGGCGCGATAACCATGGCAGATGACCACATCTGGTGCGAACTGCTGCGGCCTAACGGTTGATAGAACTGGCCGGAAAGCAACTCTGTCACGGAACCCAAGTCCTGCTCCCAGGTGAGATTCGCATTTTGCATGAGATGTGCAAGCCCGGACAACGGGCGTCCGGCTCTATATTCCGCGAGCGAGACCCAGCCCGTGAACAGTGGCCAGATAGAGCCCTGGTGATAGCTGATGGGATCGTAAAACGCAGTTTGATCGCTGATGTCGCGCGTTCCCCAGTCGGCTGAAAATTCGTGTGACGCCCAACGCGTGAGCATAGGCCCGGCGTGCTGCAGCGCGAGCGTTCCGTCCCACCACGCGACTGCCGGATAGACGCTGGCGGTGTCGTCGAGCGTGCCATCGGCATTCTTCGCAAATGAATAGAAATTGGTTTTACGATTGAAGAACTCAGACTCAAGCGTTTTTCGGATCTCTTCCGCTTTCTTGCCGGCTGTGGAGGCGAGCTGAGGCTCGGACATGATTCCTGCGAGAGTAGCTATCGCGTCGGTAGACTGCTGGTCGAGCGCAGCCAGATACACCTCTTGGTGCGGCATGCCTTGCGGCCAGGATTCCACCCAGCCGGTGCCTTGGCTGTTGTCGTAAATGCCGTTGCTCGATGTATGCGCGCGGATGAACTCATAGGCTTTGCGAACCGCGCTCCAGTTGGCTTTGAGATATTGCGTATCGCCGCTGGCGCGCACGTAATCGCGCATCACCATGATGAACAGATTGGTGGAATCGGCCGACGCGTAGAAGTAGGGCGTCTTTGTCCAGTCAAGCGTGTAGGCAGATTGCGAGAATTCATGCATGATCTTGCCGTCGGCGCGCTGGCGTCGGATTAAGAAATCGAGCGCACGGCGGGTGAGTGCAAAATCGCCGTAGCTATTGATGGCGTAGGTGGTCCAAAGCGTGTCGCGGCCGAAAAACCAGGCGTAACCCGGACGCGCCGAGTCACCGGACTCGTAATAGCCTGCAACCATCCCGATTTCATCTTTGTATTTGACCTGCATCTGGTCGACCGCGACTTCGGCCCAACGCAACGCGTCGTTGACGGATCGGCTGGGAGTGTCGGCAGTTGTGCGGTGATCGAAGAAGTGGGAGTAGTGTTCCAGCGTCTGCGTGTAGAGATTAGGAATAGCTGCCTCAATTTCGGCTGCCTGATCATAGGCTGACTTGCTGTTGAGAAGCGAAAGCACCAGCGGGTAAACCGTGCCGCTGTCGCGCTTGGGATCGTAGTGAAGTTTGAACTGCAGCGGATATGTCTGCGGACGTTCCTGATACGGCGCCATGATTCCCGGTTGTGTGCTGGGCATGGCGACGATAGCGGAGAAGTCTTCGCTGTCTGTATGCAGAACATAGACGCCCTGCTTGCCGTGCGCGATCCATTCTCCGTTGGGCCGGCCGAAGTTGGGCGCGGGCCACATGTGCAGCATTTCAGGCGTGAATGAGAAGGTGAGGTCGATTGGCCGCGCCGATTGTATTTCGAAGAAGGCGGCAATGGCTGTGGCTGGATTGGCGCCGCCGCGCGCCGCGAACATGTGCTGGCGGATGGTGAAGGCCGCGTGCGAGTAAGTGATGATCGTTTCGGCGGGCGTGACCTGAATTTCGGCTGCGAGCGGATTTACGTCGATGGGTACGGGATAGTCGGCAAGCTCAGCATTGATGGCGAAGTTGCTGAGTATCTTGTTGGGCCAGATCCAGGCTTCGAATTTTCCGTTCTGACGGCCGAGAAGCGCTCCGTATTCACCGGCTACGGTCCAGGGCAGGCGCGGAATGCATTCGGCTGTGATTTGCAAGTCCGAAGCAGGTTTCGCGAAATCGGGCAACGCGGCCAGTTCGGCTGCGTGCGCCAGAACAGCAGGGATAGTGCAGCAGCAGGAGAGAAGAAGCCCAGCGGAGGATTCGGTTCGCCATCAGACCTATATGGAATCATACGGCGGTGGCGGTAGCTTGATTTAGGGCGCACCCACAGTGGGCGTGCCCGCCGATACCGAACTTGAAGTCTTATGTCCGCGCTCCGCGAAAAATACGCCAACGCCAATTGCAACCCCGACCGCCGCAATGATGCCGACCTTGGCGCCGGTGGAAAGTCCGTGCTCTGTTGGGACCTTAACGCGATTTGCGTCGCTAATGCTTGCGACGCCAGTGGCCGCTTTGAGGGTGGGATAGTTTGTCTCGGAAATTCTTGCGGAGCCGTTGCTGTCGGCGAGCGTAGCCGCTACTTCTATGTGAAACGTCCCCAGGCCCATCGGGACCATGTCCTCCACAGTGGCGCGTCCAGCCAGATCCGTGACAACCGAGTAGCTGCGGTTGCCATTCGGGAATTTGACCGTTGGTTCGTCTGTGGGCGAAGTAAATGTGACCACGGCGCCAATGATAGGACGGTTGTTGGCATCGCGAACGTCAACCGTCGGGGGGACAACGGAGGGAGGTTTTAGGATATTGGCCGCATCCCGGCCTTTGATCACGTTGACGGTCAGAGAAGCAGAAGGAGCCTGAGCACCCGTCTGGGCGAAACCTTCTCCCTGGAAGCCTATAAAGGCGCCAATCACAGCTAATACGCAGGAAACAACGGAGCGCGACACTACCAGTGAGCTTAGCAGCGTAACATTGGAGGCGCAAAACGTAATAGGATGGAGGCAAGCACCACGAAGGAGATTACGTACTTGCGACTATTCGGTCGAACTCTGTTTTTTGCCGCGCTCATCGCCTGCACTCCGGTTTTCTTGCAAAAAGCCGTGTGTCAAACGCAAGGTGAATTGACGGCGCGCACACTCTATTACAATTCAGGCGATTCGGAGGCAAAAGCGACGCCGGTAAAGCAAACGAGGCGCACGCCGGTGGCACTGCCTACAACGCGTTCAGCTGCCGCGCCGTTACCTGACACACCGGTGGCGCCGCCCGCGCCGGTGAATAACCTGGGGGTGCGTTACAACGTTTTGCTCATCAACTCCAGTTCAGGTACCGAACAGCCGGTGGATCCTGCCGCCACCTTCCACAACAGCGATTGCCTTGCGCTAGGCGTCCAGTCGAATTATGACGGGTACCTGTATGTTCTGGACCGTGGATCGAGCGGGAAATGGGACGTGCTATTGCCGTCTTCCGAGATGACCGACGAGTCGAACTACGTTAAAGCCAGAACGACAATGAAGGCTCCGGCGCAGTATTGTTTTTCGCTCGATAATCCTCCCGGCGTCGAGCACCTGTATCTGGTGCTGGCCCGCAATCCACAGGACGTCTCTGAACTGAATTCTGCGATCAAATCGAAGGGCGGCGCAACCAGCGGAACTTCCGATACGCAGCCGGCGAGTGGTCCCAAGATAGAAACCCAGATGGCGCGTTTGGAAGAGGGGATGCGCTCGCGCGATCTGAAGATTACGAAAGTATCTAAACCGAGCGGCGGCGAACCCGCGAATGCGGTCTATGTGGTCGATACGAGTCATAGTGCTTCGGATCGCATCATTACTGAAATCCAGATTAAGCACAACTAAATCATGTCAATACTGAGATCTGTTGCGCTTTTAACCATTGCCAGCGCCGCTGGGGCCGCATTCGGTCAGGAACAAGCCGCTACCCCCGCACGCAAGACGATTGACATAACTATCGAGCAGCGGCAAGGCTCGGAGTGGAAAGCGGTCAGTGCGCAAAAGGTTTTTCGTGCCAACGACGTGGTTCGTTTCCGATTGCGTTCGCAGATACCCGGCTATCTCTACGTTCTGAATCACGAAAGCGACGGCGTCAAGTCGTGGCTGTATCCGCGCGGAAATTCGGCCGAGTCGAACTACGTGGACATGGATCGGGTGTATCTGATTCCGGACACCAAGGGCTCATTCACGGTGGGTGGTCAGCCTGGATTCGACGTTACTTACTGGATGATCAGCCCCACATCGCTGGCAGTAAGCAGCGGCAGCGATGGAGAGGCGCCGAAACCGAATACGTTGCTACCTCGCTGCGACGGTCAACTTCGGTCGCGCGGCGGCTGTGAAGACAAGCAGGCCGGGCCGCACGCGGTTACCGATCCGGCTGAAGTTCCTCCTGCCTTCGCCGCTTCCGGAGGTCTGGTCTCGCGCGATCTGACCTTCAAGACCGGATCCCCGGGCGTCCAGGTCTCGACGCCGGAGGCTAGCTCTGAAAGCATTATTTATGCATTATGGATTGCACATCAATAAATTTGGACGTATCGGCGCGGTTGTTCTAGCTGCGCAATTCGTCCTTTTCTCGCAAACTCCCGCGACCCCACAGCCCAGCGATCAAGACCTGAAGGGGCGCAACATGAGCATCAGGAAGGTGGGGCCGGACGGAACCTTGCCGGACAGGTCGAAGCCCGATAAACCGCCGCAAACGGTGCCGAGGGGATACGCACTTATCATTGGGATCAGTAAGTACAAGCTGATCGATCCGGCGCAGAATCTGCAATTTCCGGAAAGCGACGCGCAGGGTATCTATCGGACGCTGATCAGCAAGGAAGCGGGCGCGTTCCCGACTGAAAACGTGCATGCTCTGATTGGCCCCCAAGCGACCAAGGCCAATATCCGGCACGAACTGGAAGACTGGCTGCCGAGCGTGGCTCAACCGAACGACACAGTAGTGGTCTTTTTCGCCGGTCACGGATTCGCGGTGGATGGACGCGGATATTTTGCGCCGTACGATGTCGATCCAAACAACGTCAATGAAACCGGCTACTCGATGGCGGATTTCGGGCGAACGCTGGAAACGAAAGTGAAGGCGACCAACAAAGTTCTACTGGTGGATGCCTGCCGATCGGGTAAGGTCAGCCGCGGATTAGTGGAACAGGGCGGCGATGAAGGAGCGGTCAATTCCCAACTTGGCAAGTTGTCGAACTCTTTTCTGACATTTGTTGCGGCGCGCGAGCAGGACCGCAGCTACGAGGATCCTAAGTTGGGCAGCGGCGCCGGGCTGTTCTCCTACTTCGTGATCCGCGGATTACAGGGCGATGCCGACTCGAATTGCGACGGCTATGTCACGGCAGACGAATTGATTGAATACGTCCGGACGAACGTGCGGCAATACGCGCGCGAGCATGGCGTTTCGCAGACGCCCACCGATTACGGCGACTTCGAGCCGAAGCTTGTTCTCGCCATCGATCACCATTGTGGAAACGCGGTGAAGTCGACCGAAGTGAATGTCGGCGAACTGGTTGTCGAAGGCAACATGGACGGAATCGACATTTACCTGGACGATCAACCAGTCGGTTCCGTCTCCACAGGCAAGCCGCTACACCTTTCCGGGATTTCCGGTGGCATACACACCGTGACCGGCGTTCACAAGGGCTACGAAACGGATACCAAAGAAGCGACTGTAATTCCGGGGCAACAGCGATCCGTCACCATCCGGATTCAGTATGCGCGTGAGTACAAGAAGCAGTCGAAGGTCTACATGGAGCAGGGCGAGAAGCTTCTTTACAACCACCGATCGTCATTCAATCCGTTATCCGTCTACGCGCCGGCGGCACAGAACGCCAAGACGTTCGAACAAGCGGCGGATCTGTTCCAGAAGGCGCTTCAGGAAGATGCAAAAAACGCGCGTGCGGCCTATGATCTGGGGCTGACGTTCGTGTACCTCTCGAACGAATCTCAGAGTCTCGAGATGCTGAAAAAGGCTGTGACGCTCGACCCGACTTATATCGAAGCCAAAACGCAATATGCCGGCCAGTTGATCGAATCGGGAGATCCGGATGAGGCAATCCGGCAACTTACCGACGTTTTGCGCGTGGAAGCGAACAACGACATGGCGCTGTCGTATCTTTCGCGCGCTTACTACGACAAAGGGGTACTGGACAAGTCGATTGAAGCCGCCAATAAAGCGATCGCCATACGGCAGACGAATGAGCAGGCGTACCTCTGGAAAGGCGCGGCGCTACGCATGACAGCGGCGCAATCGCAAGATCAAGAGAAGAAGATGGCGCTGTACCGGCAATCCTGCGATGTCTTCCAATCCTTCCTGAAGATGACGAATTTTTCCACGCCGGCTTACGCGCAAGCGCTGTTCTATCTCAGCCCGATACCGGGAATAGGACACAGATCGCACGCAGACCGCACGGATTCATACAAGCTGCAGCGCGGTATCGCTTTGGAAGGTCTTTGCGATGGCGAGAACAAGCTGCAGCATTCCATACAGGCTGAGAACTACTGCACCGAGGCGATCCGCGCTGACCCAACCGATCCTATTGCGTATTACTTGATGGGTCACGTGCATCGCGATTTATTTGGCCGCACGCATTCGAAGGATGAGCTTCTGATGGCGCGTGACAATTATCAGAAAGTCGTGACTCTCAATCCCGATCTGGACATTTCGAGGAACTCCCGGAACTATTTGGATCAGATTCAAGCGCTGCTTGAAAAGATCGCGATAATGCGCGCTCAGTGAGAGGCGTCCCGGGCGCAGCGGAAGCCGACATCGGGTTGACGCGCACGCGCAGGGAACGGGGTGTTGTCCCACACTAAAGCCGGAAGATCACTGGGCTTTATGCTGTACCGATAACTTCCGCCGCGAACTTGGTAGAAAGGCTCCCGGGGTGACAACGGCGGCACCAAGTCTTTGAACTCCTTAGATCTATACTCCTCAAACTGCATTCCCACAGGCGCGTCGCAAGTTGTGTCAACAACTTCCGAAGCATTGCCGACCATATTGAGTGCACCGGCCGGGCTGGCGCCTTGCGGGTCGGAATTTACGGGCAAAAGATGCCCCACACCACCGGCTTTCAGGTTGGCAAGCCCGGGTACGAAAGTATTTCCCCAAGGAAATCTCAGGCCATCTAATCCGCGGGCAGCCAGTTCCCACTCATTCGCCTTTGGAAGACGTTTGCCGGCCCAGGTGGCGAACTGCGAAGCCTCGTAGTAGGTAACGTTCGTAACGGGCATGTCGGCGGGCATACCGGCGCTGCCCTGCGGCGGATCGACAGACTTTTCTTTGCAGAACTGCCGGTAGGCTCCCAACGAGACTTCGGTCTTATCGATGTAGAAGCTGCTGACGGGAGTAGGGGTGCGTTTATCGCCCAAATGCGCTTGGCCGCCCGGTATCAGCACCATATCGCCAGAAGCGAAATGCAGTTGCGGCGGCAGATTGGCTGGTGTGACGGGCACCGCTTCTGTGGCCGCCGGCGGGGCGGTGGTTTGAGCGGCGATTGGGTTCTTGGGTTTCTTGTTCAACCAAACGTAAACGACAGCCGCGGCGAGCAAAAGGGCTAATACGGCAGAGCCGATGATGAGCCAGTTTTGACTGCGGCCCTTGGGCGGAGGGACCACGGAATCCGGAGCAGGCGGAGGGGTGTCAGCCCTCAGGGTTCTGAAGTCCGAGGCCGCTTGTATCATTGACCCCTGGTTCAGCCGCGTCGGGGAGAAGGTTGTGGCTGGCTTCGAAACAGGCGCTCCGCCAACGCTCTCGACGAAGAGACGAAATTCGTCTGCGCTCTGGAATCGTTCTGCCGGATCCTTCTGTAAGGCCCGCATGATGATGTCATTCAGCGCCTGCGGCACTGTCGGATTCACGTCCGCAGGCGGCGTAGGCATCTGATTCATCTGCGCTTCGAGGACGGCCCAGGTGCTTTCCGATTCAAACGGGCGGCGGCCGGCCGCAAGCTCGTACAGCACGATTCCCATGGAGTAGACATCCGAGCGCGCGTCCACAGGATTGCCGCGAACCTGCTCGGGAGACATGTACGATACAGACCCCATGGTGATGCCGGCCCGGGTCTGGAGGTTGTCATTAGAGGATTTGGCAATGCCAAAGTCCATGAGCTTGACAATCCCTTGCCCAGTCACCATGACGTTCGATGGCTTGATGTCGCGGTGAATGACGCCGCTTTGATGGGCGTAGTCCAAAGCGGCCAGCGTTTGCGAGACATAGCTCTGGAGTTCCGGCCAAGGGATTGGGCCTTGGCGAGCCCTGTCCGTCAAGGTGAATCCCTCGACGAACTCCATCAACATCACGATCTCGTTTTCCACCCGGAAGGCGGTCAGCAACTTGGCAATGTTCGGGTGGTCCAGACGGGCGAGCGTGCGGATTTCGCTGCCGAAACGCTCGGCGACCTCGGCTTCTCCTACGAAGTCGGCGAGCAGCACCTTCATAGCTTCGATTCGCCCGGATATGGCATTGCGAACGCGGTAAACACGTCCCATACCGCCCTTGCCCAAAATGTCAAGGATCTCGTAGTCGCTAACAACTTGCCCGATTTCAAACGGCAATTAAGGAAAGCCCTCTCATACGCGAGTGATACTTGGTGGAATGCCTTGCATCCGGCAGTTTACAACGGCGGTGCTCCTCTTTAGCGGGCAACAGAGAGGCAGAGGCACTTATTTCCACATTAAATACGAGAAGAACTAGTACCGGCGCCGTCAGCCTCGCCTTTACTTTGATAGATTCGGTCTGATAAACCTAAGGTTCCGCTGACATTATTGGAGGAATTTGTTGTGAAGCGTTCGGCCATCTCCCTGTTGTTGTCCGTCTTGGTGTGTGTCACAGGCTTTGAGCAACCTCTGTTTGCACAAAGCTTATTGCCCGCCTACTGGGAGAGACAGCAAGTTGTTCCTGCTCCGGATCTTACGTCCCTGAAGATCGTCGTAATCTCAGGCGAAGACGGAATCAACATCGTCAAACGGAAAACCGCTGTCCAGCCAGTAGTTGAGGTGCGGGATAAGAACAACACACCGATCTCCGGCGTGATCATAAACTTCACAACGCCTAGCAACGGACCGAGTGCTGTCTTCTCAAACGGCAGCCGGACGTTGTCCATGGTGACGGACGCGAACGGACGTGTGGAAGTCACCGGCATGCAGCCGGTCAGCAATGGGCCGTTTAAAATCACCGTGACGGCTTCGATGGCAGGCCAAGTCGTGGCCACTGCCACCATAGCGCAGACTAACTTTGCCGTGGCCGCCGCTGCCGCCGGGGCAACGGGCGCGTCCGCAGGTGGTCTTTCTACCGGGGCGATTATCGGCATTGTGGTTGGCGTGGCAGCCGCAGCGGCGCTGGGCGGAATCTTCGCGTTGCACTCAGGCAGCAGCAACAGCAGCGCTGCCAGTACACCAACGGCGACGATTGGCTTGGGCACCGGCGGAACAGTGGGAGCGCCTCATTAAGGCATGCGGAGACTTAAAATGCGATTTCTTTTACTCGGAATTATGGGCGCCGTTGCCGCGGGGTCCGGCAATGCTCAGACCGTGGCCATCCAGCCCGCGCCGCTGAACTCTTCTTCATCCCAGATCAAGCCGAACGCCGTCACAGCGAACAGGAAGCCGGTTATAGCCGTGCCGATCCTCGGGTATCTGCTGGATTCAGACGGCGCTGGACTGGTGCCGATTCGCGGGGTCGCTTCCGCTCCCTTGCTGGGTGAGCTGGTTGCTAAACCCGCGGGTGTTGAACGTATCTACTTGCCGCCCAGGCA
Source organism: Terriglobia bacterium (assembly GCA_963758445.1). Lineage (GTDB taxonomy): Bacteria > Acidobacteriota > Terriglobia > Bryobacterales > Bryobacteraceae > Bog-105. Next base: position 70,324 of record CAVWVR010000008.1, on the reverse strand, counting down.
GCATTATGCGTTGGTCGAGCAATCCACAACCGGAGCGCTGGCGATCTGGCATCTGGCCAGGCGGCACATCGCAGCGGACCAGGATCTATTGGATCTGATTCCGGGCGTGTCTGCAAATCCGGATATAGTGGCCTTCAGCCCGTCCGGCAAGTCAGCAGCACTTTACTCCAGCAGCCAAACCCAGATCCAGGTTCTTACCGGGCTTCCGGCCAGGCCGGTTGTTCAAACGGCTATATCGGCGGCAACCGCAGGCCAACTGAGCACGATCGCGCTCAGCGATGACGGTCAGATTGTTCTAGCAACCAGTTCAACCGGTCAAATTGAGCTTTCGGCGGATGGCAAGTTACTGCATGCAGTGCCGTGGACGTATTCGTTGCGCGCGGTATCGTTTATGTCGAACACGCATAACGTCCTGCTGAGCGATGCTCGCCAAAGACAATTGTTGTTAATACAGAACGTGGAAGCGCCTAACTCTGCGCCCGCCGTGCTGGGAAACGGTCTTGAGCCGGACCATCTGGCTGTTGCGAGTGATGGTGAGACCATACTAGCCCTGGACACAGCGCGCCAGACGCTTTGGCAGATTGATGCAAGAACGCTGGCCGCCAAGCTGGTTCCGGCGGGTCAGCAAGCACAGACCTTGATAACTCTTCGGGACGGCCATACCTTTCTACTTTCGAACTCGCCCTTATCGCTTTTGAAGTTGACCGATTCAGCCTCTCCGCCGGCCGTTGTGACGAACGCCGGACTAACTGTGGAGGCTTCCGGTAAGCAGTAGTTCAACTGCAACGGCTTAAATGTTTCGGCTAACTCAATTACTTTGCCTTTTAGGCATTGCAGGGGGGATTACTGTCCCTCTGCAGGCGCAGAACTACACCCAATATCAGGTACCAAGTTCACCCTTTGCGATGACTGTCGGGCCTGACTCTGCCATCTGGTTCGGCCTGGCGCCGACCGGTAGTTCTTCCACATACAGTATCGGCCGTATCACAGCGGCTGGGGCGGTAACCAGCTATCCCATACCGACGTCGGGCAGCAATCCCACGTCCATTACGACTGGCCCGGATGGCGCTTTGTGGTTCACAGAGCAAGGCGGTAACAACATCGGGCGCATCACCACTAGCGGCACGATCACCGAGTATCCGATACCGACTGCGTACAGTAGTCCGTATGGGATCACCCTGGGGCCAGACGGCGCCCTGTGGTTTACCGAGCAAAGCGGAAATAACATTGGCCGAATCACCGCCGCTGGGGTGGTTACGAACGAATATCCCGTCCCGACAGCTGGCAGCGCTCCAATGGGAATCACGGTGGGACCTGACGGGGCGCTGTGGTTTACGGAGTCAAGCGCGGCGCAAATCGGACGGATCACAACCTCGGGGACGGTAACGGAGTACACGGGCTTGGCGCCTGCCTCCGACCCGATCGAAATCGTGACCGGCTCCGACGGCGCACTCTGGTTTACAGAGGCTTTTGAACCACCTACATCGGCTTATGTACCAGAAGCTACTCTTAGCGCGGCTTATACCGGTAGCGCAATCGGCCGAATTACGACTGCTGGATTGATCACCGAGTTTGCCGTTCCCGACGGCGAGGCGGCGCTGGGAATTACCACTGCGCCAGATGGCGCGCTGTGGTTTACAGCCGAGGGGTTTGGTTCTGGCAAGGCCTCAAGCGCGTCCGGCATGCTGGGCCGGATCACAACCAGCGGGGTCATCACCGAATTCGCCCCGCCAATCGCCAACAGCGGACTCTACAACATTGTCTACGGAACTGATGGCGGGTTCTGGTTTGTAGAAGAGAACGAGAATGAAATCGGCCGTTTCGCGGTTCCGTTGACTATCCTTACTACCTCTGTGCCGCTAGCGCGGACCGGTCTACCGTTCGCAACGACGCTCTATGCGGAAGGCGGAGTCGCCCCTTATACGTGGTCCGTGTCGAATGGATCATCGCTACCCGCCGGGCTTTCGCTCAACGCCCAAACGGGCCAGATCACTGGTACTCCTACGACGTCCGGCACGCCGTCTTTCAGTATCACTGTTACCGATGCTAGTTCTGCGGCAGCGAGCCAAACCTTCAGCTTGACTATTTCTTCTGCGAACGTACCGCAGTTTACGAATTACGCTCTGACCGCGACGCAACAGGCTAATTACATTACTCCGGGGTCGGATGGAGCCTTGTGGTTCGAGCTGCAAGATAGCAGCACCAATTCCGGGCAGATCGGGCGCATTAGTGCCGTCGGCGCAATCACCACTTACAGTGTGGCCAGCTCCACCGGATCAGGTAACTCACCGGGGATCGGTTTGGCGAACTTGACGCTGGCAAGCGACGGAAATATCTGGTTCACAGATTACGAGGGCGGCACTTATACCTGGGGAAACATCACGCCGTCTGGAACTTCTTATGAATATGGGGCGAGCTCGGGCAGCGTTGCCCCCGTGGGGCTTGCGCAAGGCCTCTATGGCTACCTCTGGACGGCAATCACGCCGGACGCCACGAGCCCTTGGTCGGCCGACTTGATAAGCACCACAGGTGAAGGCGCCGGTGGTAACCCTTTTCAGTTCACTCTGCCCTCGGGCATCCAGCCGCTTCAGCTCGTAACTGGCTATGACACCGGTATCTGGCTGCCTGTGTACAACGTTAACTTCATTGGGCGATTATCTACAGCGTCCGGCTACTTCACTCAATATTCCGTGCCGAATGCGGCGGTCGAAATGGCTGCGGGACCGGATCAAGCAATGTGGTACACGGAGGCGCAGAATATCGGGCGCATTAACAGCGCTGGCGCCGTATCCGAGTTCCCCATCACGTATGGACCTGGCGGCGGAATAGCGCAGGGACTTAGCGACGGAGCGATGTGGTTCGTCGAAAACAACGCCATCGGCCGAATCACGCCGGACGGCAAGCTTACTGAATTCCCGGCGGCTATTTCCGGTACTCCTTCCATTACCTATGGGCCGGACGGCAACATCTGGTTCACGAGTAGCAACAACATTGTTCAACTTACTTTCGTCGCGCCGCTGACGCTCTCCTGCACTTTGCCTCCAGCGACTGCGGGTGCGTCATATAGCGGCAGTTGCACTGCCTCGGGCGGCGTTTCTAACTACACGTACTCCATTAGCGCAGGGTCGCTGCCGTATGGCCTGGGCCTAGATACGTCGAGTGGAGCGATTACCGGCGTCGCGACTACTGCCGGAACGTACTCTTTCACCGTTCAAGTGGTGGACGGCGGTTCTCCGCAGCAAACCGCAACCTATGCGGATAACAGCTTCATGGTGAACGCGGGTCCTCCGAACAGCATTGGAGTTTCTTCGGGTTCGGGCCAGAGCGCCGCTGTGAGCACGTCGTTTGCGAACCCGCTGGTCACTGGCGTCTATGACTCCAATGGCAATCCTGTACCCAATGCAGCCGTCACTTTCACTGCGCCGGGCTCGGGTGCGAGCGCGACTTTCTCCACCACAGGTACGGCTACTGCCACCGCTGTCACCAATGCGTCAGGTTTGGCGACGTCTCCCACGGTGATTGCGAACGCAACTCCCGGTCCTTACAGTGTGACCGCAACTGTGACAGGCGTAGACAACCCGACTTCGTTCACGTTGAGCAACAAGAATGCCTCGACAATAACGCTCAGTTCTTCACTCTCGAGTCCGTCCAGGTTCGGGGCCGACATCACGCTAACAGCGACAGTCACTCCATCGACTGCTACCGGCGTGGTCACGTTCTATGACGGCGTGCTCCTCTTGGGCGCGAAACAGCTTTCTGGCGGGACGGCATCGATTTCTACCCTTCTGCTATCCAGCGGCGCGCATTCGCTGACTGCGTACTATGCAGGGGACGCCAATGATCTGGCCATGCGATCGGCCGCAGTGTTGCAAACCGTCCAAACGGTTTCGGCCACCACCTTCGTTACTGGCGCCAGCCCGACCGTAGGCAATGCCCCGGTTGCAGAGGCGGTGGGCGATTTCAACAACGACGGAATCGCTGACCTGGCGGTCGCGAACTATAACGACAATACGATTAGCATTCTGCTGGGTAATGGCGATGGTACGTTTGCGGCGGCCGTGAACTACACCTTGACGGATGCCAATTCGTCCACGAAGAGCCCTGTTTCCGTAGTCACAGGCGATTTCAATGCTGACGGGAACATGGATTTGGCGATTGCCAATCAAGCGGACGGCACCGTCAGCGTCCTGCTGGGTCAGGGCAACGGCACATTTGGGACTGTCGTGAATTATAACGTCGGGACCCAAAATCAATCCGTCGCCGTGGGCGATTTCAACGGGGACGGCATCGCCGATTTAGTCGTCGCGGCCAACAGCGAGGGCAGCTACCTGGTTTTGCTGCTCGGAAACGGCGATGGCACTTTTACCGCGCAGGACAACAGCTATTCCTCGGGAAACTATACAGACTCAGTGCAAGTGGCCGATTTCAATGGGGATGGCAAAGCCGACCTGGTAACCGCCGACCTTAACGGGAACAGCATCGAAGTCTTCCTGGGCAATGGAGACGGCTCGTTCGCCCCAGCGGTCAGTTATTCAGTAGGGCAAGGGCCTGTGGCGACCGCCGTGGGTGATTTCAATGGAGACGGCAAAGTTGACATCGCAGTCGCGAACAGCGGAGGCGGCGGAACAGCCGGCAGCAACGGTAACACCGTAAGTATTCTCTTGGGAAATGGCGATGGCACGTTTGCGAACGCCACTTATTTCCCGGTTGGCAACGATCCGCAATCCATTGCGGTGCTGGATTTCGACGGCGATGGCAAACCAGATCTCGCGGTTGCCAACTATAGTGACGGCACCGTAGGTGTACTGCTGGGCAACGGGGATGGCACATTTGGCAGCCAGACGACGTACCCCGTCGCGACCGGTCCGCAGTTTGTCGCAGTGGGCGATTTCAACGGTGACAGCCGGGACGACTTAGCCGTGGCTATCCACGGTATTCAAAGTCCTGGTAATACAGTCGGCATTTTGCTCGGTTCGGTACCGTTGACGTTGTCCTGCACATTACCTGCAGCAACGGCGGGCGCATCATACACGGGCGGCTGCTCCGCTTCCGGCGGCACTCCCAATTACAGCTACTCGATCAGTGCCGGGGCGCTGCCGAATGGCCTGGGCCTGAATACTTCTACCGGCGCGATCACCGGCGTGGCGACCACTGCCGGAATGTACTCCTTTACCGTGCAAGTAGTGGACAGCGGAGCGCCGCAGCAAAGCGCGACCTACGCGGACAGCAGTTTCGTGGTGAGCGCCGGTGCTCCAGCTGCGATTGCAGTTTCTTCCGGTTCGGGCCAGTCAGCGGTAGTGAACACGTCTTTTGCAAACCCGCTGGTTGCCAGCGTGGTTGACGCTAACGGCAATCCTGTCCCCAACGCTACCGTTACCTTTACCGCGCCTGACTCGGGGGCAAGCGCGACTTTCGCTAGCACGAGCACGGCGACTGCCTCTGCCGTCACGAATGCTTCAGGTCTGGCGACATCTCCCACGATAACTGCGAACGGAACCGGCGGCTCTTACAACGTCACAGCATCCGTACCAGGCGCAAGCGCACCAGCGACTTTCGTCTTGACCAACAGGAATAATAGCGGTGTAGCGCTTAGTTCTTCCGTGCCGAGTCCCTCCAAGTTCGGAGCCGAGATCACGCTAACGGCAACGGTCGCGCCCTCGACTGCCACAGGCAGGGTGACCTTCTATGACGGCGTGACCGTCTTGGGAGCGAGGCAGCTTTCCGGCGGGACGGCATCCATTTCTACCCTTCTGCTGAGCAGCGGCGCGCATTCGATAACTGCCTACTATTCCGGCGATGCCAACGATGTTCCCATGCGATCGGCTGCCATTTCGCAAAGCGTCACGACGCTTCCAGCGAGCACTTTGCTGAACGGTATCAGCCTGACGGTGGGCAACGCCCCCATTGGGGAAGCAGTGGGCGATTTCAACAACGACGGAATTGCCGATTTGGCGGTAGCAAACAACCAGGACAACACCGTCAGCATTCTGCTGGGCAAGGGCGATGGCACGTTTGCTGCTGCCGTGAACTACACCCTGACGGATGCAAACTCAGCCACGAAGAACCCGGTTTCCGTAGTCACCGGCGACTTCAACGGCGACGGGAACATGGATTTGGCGATTGCCAACGCAGCGGACGGCACAGTGAGCATCCTGCTGGGCATAGGCGACGGGACATTTGCAACCGTGGTGAACTACAGCATTGGAGCTAACAATCGCGCTATTGCCGTGGGTGATTTCAACGGGGACGGCATCGCTGATTTAGTTGTGGCGGCCAACAGCGAGGCCAGCTATCTGGCCATTTTGATTGGAAACGGCGATGGCACCTTTACAGCGCAGGACAACAGCTATGGAGCGGAAAGCTACCTAAACTCGGTGCAAGTAGCCGATTTCAACGGCGACGGGATCGCCGACCTGGTGACTGCCAACACCAATAGCAACAACGTCAGCGTCTTGCTTGGCAATGGAGACGGCACGTTTGGCTCCGCAGTCGACTATTCGGTAGGACAGGGGCCGGTCGCCATCGCTATCGGTGACTTCAACGGAGACGGCAAAGTTGACATCGCCGTCGCGAACAGCGGCACTGGAGCAGCCTCCGGGGGCAACGCGAACAGTGTCAGTATTCTCTTGGGAAATGGCAATGGCACATTTGCGAACGCCACTTATCTCGCCGTAGGCAATAATCCGCAATCCATCGCAGTGCTTGACTTCAACGGGGACGGCAAGCAGGATCTGACGGTGGTGAACTTCGCTGATAACACGGTAGGTCTGCTGCTGGGTAACGGGGATGGCACGTTTAGTAGCCAAGTAACATATCCCGTCGCGACAGGTCCGCAGTATGTCGCAGTGGGCGATTTCAACGGCGACGCGAGAGACGATTTGGCGATTGCCATCTACGGTCCGAATGGAACTGCGGGCAACACAGTGAGTATTCTGCTCGGCGGCACGCCGCTGACGCTGTCCTGCACTTTGCCCGCGGCAACAGCGGGCGCGGCGTATAGCGGCAGTTGCTCCGCTTCCGGCGGTACGCCTGGCTACACCTACTCGATTAGTGCCGGGGCGCTGCCGAATGGTTTGGGTCTGAACACTTCGAGTGGTGCGATCACCGGCGTGGCGACCACTGCCGGAACGTACTCTTTCAACGTGCAAGCAGCTGATAGCGAATCTCCTCCGCAAACCACAGCGTATGCGGACAGCAGCTTCATAGTGAGCGCGGGTGCTCCGGCAGCGATTGCAGTTTCTTCCGGTTCGGGCCAGTCAGCGGTAGTGAACACGTCGTTTGCAAACCCGCTGGTTGCCAGTGTGGTTGACGCTAACGGCAATCCTGTACCCAACGCCACTGTCACCTTCACCGCGCCTGGTTCGGGGGCGAGCGCGACTTTCTCCAGCACGAGCACGGCCACGGCCACCGCCGTTACGAATGCGTCAGGTCTGGCGACATCTCCCACGGTAATTGCGAACGCAACCGGGGACTCTTACACCGTCACAGCATCCGTACCAGGCGCAAGCGCACCAGCGACTTTCGTCTTGACCAACCAGAATACTAGCGGTGTAACGCTTAGTTCTTCCACGCCGAGTCCCTCCAAGTTCGGAGCCAAGATCACGCTAACGGCAACGGTCGGTCCCTCGACTGCCACAGGCAGGGTGACCTTCTATGACGGCGTGACCGTCTTGGGAGCGAGGCAGCTTTCCGGCGGGATGGCATCGATTTCCACTATTCTGCTGTCCAGCGGCGCGCATTCGATAACTGCCTACTATTCCGGCGATGCCAACGATGTTGCCATGCGATCGGGCGCGATTTCGCAAACTGTAAATGCAACACCAGCCACCACGTTCTTCTCCGGGACGAGTCTCAATACGGGTGCTGCGCCCGCTTCGGTTGTTATAGGAGATTTCAACGGCGATGGTATCGCCGATCTGGCAGTCGCGAACAAAACCGACAACAATGTGAGCATTTTCCTGGGTAATGGCAACGCGACGTTCGCGCCAGCGGTGAATTACCCGGCCGGTAGCTCTCCAGTGTATGTAGTTGTTGGAGATTTCAATGGCGACGGCAACCTCGATCTCGCGGTTGGTGGCTCTGGCGGCGTGGTCATCCTCTCCGGCGACGGTACGGGCGCATTTCCGACTTCTGCGAACATCCCGATTCAGGGCGCCACCATTACTTCTCTTGCAGTTGCCGATTTCAACGGCGATGGTATCGCCGACTTAGCGATGTCCGACAACACTAACAACCTGGTCGACATTTACCTGGGATCGGCGAACGGCACATTCGCGTTGAAGGGATCTCTAGGCGCGACCAACCCGCAGTCTATTCAAGTTGCTGATTTCGATCGCAACGGTACTGCGGACCTGGCGTTTATCAGCAGTGGACAGGTAAGTGTCGTGCTTGGTAACGGAGACGGAACATTTGGCAGCGCCGCGAGTTATCCAGCAGGCAATGTGCCGTATTCAATCGCCGTTGGTGATTTCCAGGGCAACGGCAACCTCGGCCTGGCGGTCGCGAATTTAGGTGATGGGATGGTAGCCGTTCTATTGGGCAATGGCAATGGAACGTTCCAGGCGCAGACCAGCTATTCGTCGGGAGGCGCTAATCTGTCTTACATCGCGGCGTCGGACGTTAATGGAGACGGCAAGGTCGATCTCTTAGTCGCGAACTTCAACACGAGTGTAGGTAGTGTTGGTGTGCTGTATGGAAACGGCGATGGGACGTTCGGTGCAGCCACTACTTACACAGTAGGTAATTCCCCAGCTTCAATTGCTGTCGGAGATTTTAATGGCGACGGCAGAGCGGACCTGGCGATCGCCAACGACGGAAGCGCTTCGGTTGGCCTTCTTCTGGGCGCCGGTCCGGCCACCCAGGTGAATGTTATCGCCGGAACTCCGCAGTCGGCGCAGATCTCAAGCACGTTTGCTCCGCTGCAGGCACAGGTGCTGGACTCAAATAATAACCCAGTCCCCGGCGTTAGCGTCAACTTTAGCGCGCCTGCGTCCGGTGCGAGCGCCACATTCCCGAGTGCCACCGCGACTACTGACAACGCCGGCGTGGCAAGCTTGACACCAACGGCAAATACCGTGGCCGGCAGTTACAACGTGACCGCATCGGTTGCGGGGGCAGCGGCGCCTGCGAATTATGCGCTGACAAACACCAACGGACCAGCGAATTCGATCACGGTGAAGACTGGTTCAACGCCGCAGTCCGCGCCCATCGGCACGCGGTTTGGTTCGATGTTGCAGGCCGTAGTAACCGATGCCGGGGGCAACCCGGTCGCAGGGGTTACTGTCACGTTCGCTTTGCCCAAATCCGGAGCCAGCGCGATGCTTTCGAGCACTACTGAAATGACAAACAGCGCCGGCGTGGCGAGTGTAGCTGCCACTGCGAATGGAATGACGGGAAGTTACTCCGTCAGCGCATCCGTTCCAGGCGTTAAAGCGCCTGCAACCTTCGCGCTGACTAACACCAAGGCGTCTCCTTCACTGACGCTGGCGTCTTCCTCAAATCCTGTTACGTTCGGCTCAAGCGTCAAACTAACGGCAGCGCTGAACTTACCGAGCGCGGCTGCGGGCACATCGTCGCTAGCTACCGGCAGCGTGACTTTCTATGACGGCGCCAGCATTGTTGGCATTCAGCCGATTGCATCCGGTACTGCTGCGCTTTCGACCCCCCTGTTATCCAGCGGGACGGGTTTGCTGACGGCCTACTACTCGGGTGACGCGAATTTCGCACCAGCAAGATCGGCAGTGCTTGTGCAGACTGTCCAGCCAGTCTCAGCCACAGGGTTTGTGACGGGCACCTCTCTGAGTGTCGGCAACTCACCGGCCTCGGTCGCGTCGGGCGACTTCAATGGCGACGGCCAGGTTGATATCGCAGTCGTCAACAAGGCAGATGGCACGGTCAGCGTCCTGCTCGGCAAGGGCGATGGAACGTTTGGCTCTGCAGTCACCTATGCCGCTGGAACGAACCCCGCGTCGGTTGCTGTCAGCGATTTCAACGGAGATGGTATTTCCGATCTGGCGATCGCTAACAACGTAGCGACTGGAAGTTCGTTGACCATCCTGATAGGCAAGGGCGATGGCACGTTCTCGCCGGCCGGTCAGTTATGCGGCAGGATCAGGCGCAAACTTCGTCGCAGTTGGCGATTTCAACAATGACGGCAAAGCGGATGTTGCGGTGGCCGATTCTGCCACCGGCCAGGTGAGCATCCTGCTCGGGAAGGGCGACGGCACGTTTGCCGCTCCTGTTTCGTATGCTGTCGGAACATCTCCCTCATGGGCTGTCATCGGTGACTTCAACGGCGATGGAAACACCGATCTCGCGGTGGCAAATAATTCCGCCGGCAACGCTGTGAGCGTGCTACTAGGTCACGGGGACGGTACTTTCGCCAAGGCCGTTAGCTACTCGGCCGGATCTGCGCCGATCTCAGTAGCCGCCGCCGATTTCAACGGCGACGGGAAACTCGATCTGGCGGTTGCGAACAACGGCAGCAACAACATCAGCGTTCTTCTGGGCAATGGCGATGGGACCTTTGCCCCGGCAGTCAACTATACTGCCGGCACGGGTCCGACATCGATTATTGCGGCTGACGTCAACGGCGACGGCAAACTCGACCTTGCGGTGACTAACGGCGGCAGTAACAATCTGAATGTCCTGCTGGGTAATGGTGATGGGACATTTGCCGCCGGATGGACTTACTCCACCGGAACTAACCCTGTCTCGCTAGCACTGGCAAATTTCAGAGGAGATGGTAAAGCGGATCTTGCGATCGCTAACCAAGGCGACAACACTGTCAGCCTTCTCTTGGGCGCCGATGTGCCGTCTGCAATCACGGCGAGCGCCGGAACGCCGCAGACGGCAACCGTCCTCACCGCATTTGCCACTCCGCTGCAGGTGACGGTCACAGACCCCAAGGGCCTGCCTTACGCGAACGCGACGGTCACCTTCACGGTGCCGGCGTCAGGTGCAAGCGCGACCTTATCCAGCGCAACCGCCATGACTAACGATTCGGGCGTGGCGAGTATCACCGCAATGGCGAACGGCGTGGCGGGCACTTACAACGTCAGCGCCTCCGTTACGGGTGTAACAACTCCGGCAGTGTTCGTACTTACGAATGCGCCAACGCCAGTTTCTATCACGACCACATCACTGCCTGGCGGAACTGTTGGCACGATTTACTCGGCTACGTTGGTTGCCCAAGGCGGAACTATGCCGTACACGTGGTCGCTCCTTTCGGGATCGCTTCCCGCGGGACTAAGCCTGAACGCTAGCACCGGAGTAATTAGCGGAACGCCAAGCGGACCGGCGGCAACGTCAGCGTTCACGGTGCAGGTCGTCGACAGCAGTTCGCCTGCTCAGGCCGTAAGCAAGCAACTGAGCATTGTTATAGCGCCTGTTTCGACGTCGCCACCGACCATCACGACGGCAACTCTTCCGTCCGGTGTTATCAACGCGGCCTACTCGGCTTCGCTCTCGGCTCAAGGTGGTGTTTCGCCTTACATGTGGTCGATCAGCTCAGGCACGCTTCCGGCCGGACTGACGCTCAATGCGGGCACCGGTGTTATCTCCGGAACTCCGACCAGCGCGGGAACAAGCAATTTCACCGTGATGCTGACGGACCACGCCGGACAAGTGGCCAGAGCACAACTGAGCATCGTTATAGACCCGCTCATCACGTTGTCGCTGCCAACTACAAGTCAACAGCCTGGCTCGACTGTAACGACTGCACAGGTGCAATCGGCGCAAGCAGTGCCAGCTCCCGTTTCGGGCACGATCACCCTCGGCTTCAATGAGAACGCGACGGGCCTTCCGACTCCGTATACAAATCCAGGCGTCTGCTTCTCGTCGACAACTTGCGCTACTCCGCCACAGACAACGACGCCGTTCACCATCCCGGCTGGATCCACAAGCGTTACCATCCCGGCAGTCCAAACCGGAACCGTGGCGGGAGATATCGTGTTGACACTGACGGTCAATAACGGCCAGCCGGATACCACCTCCACGCTGACCGTCCCGCGCACTGCGCCAGTAATTGAGGCCAACAGCGTACAAATTCTGGATCTCACGTCTACGGGATTCGTGGTTGAACTGGTGGCCAACTCCACGCCCCGAGATTTGCAGACAGCTACGTTCACGTTCAACGCTGCACCGGGAGCGCAGATTAGCGGTACGGCGGCATTCAGCGTGAATGTCAGTTCGCTGCTCTCGCAGTGGTACAGCAGCACGCAAGGACAAACCTACGGCAGCGCGTTCTCGCTGCAGGTTCCATTCACACTCAGCGGCAATTCAAGCGCAATTCAGTCCGTGACCGTGACACTTACTAACTCGGCTGGAACATCGGCCGGCGTCACCGGCACTCCTTAAGCATTCGATTACCGGCGGGTCCGCGACAAACTCGATCGGAGGCCGCTCGGTATAATTCGAGCGGCTCCGAGCGTCTGTGAACGCGCGTCCAAACTCAGCTAAGGAACAAAGATGAACAGTTCGCGACGACAATTTGGAAGAAGCCTGCTGGCGACGGTGCCGGCGTACCTTGCTCTGGCAAAGAACGGCTCGGCCAGCGACGAAGGCGTTCGGATGGGTGTTTGCACCTACAGCTTTCGCGATCTGCCGCGGAAAGACGGCGACGCCATCGAACCAACCCTTCAGGCGTTGAAGGAATGCAACGCACATATCTGCGAGCTGTTTTCCCCTCAATTAGAGCCGGAGAATACTGCGCTCGCGCAGGCGATGGCCGAGGCTAGAGCGCCGGGGCCGGACGGGACAGCGCCCACACGCCAGGAGATAGGCGCTAAGATGCGGGCGTTTCGCAATGGCCCGGAGACCGCGAAATATCGTGATCAGGTGCGGCAGTGGCGCCTGACTACTCCCATGAGTTATTTCGAGAAAGCGCGGGTCCAGTTCCATGACGCGGGCGTCGAAATTTACGCTTACACGCTCAACTTCAATAAAGACTTCACAGATGACGAACTGGATAAGTGTTTCCAGCAGGCGAAGGCTCTGAAGGCGAAGACCATAGCAGCTTCCACGCAGGTCAGCATGCTGCCCAGGCTGCAGCCGCTGGCTGAGAAACATAAAATCTATGTGGCTGTTCATGGCCATAGCGACACACAGCATCCGGATGAATTTTCCTCACCCGAAACGTTTCAGAAGGCACTCGATGCGTCGAACTGGTTTCGCGTCAATCTGGACATCGGGCATTTTTCCGCAGCCGGGTTTGATCCTGCCGCGTATATCGAAGAACATCATGAACGCATCACTCACATCCATGTGAAGGATCGCAAGAAGGACAATGGCCAAAACGAGCCGTTTGGACAAGGAGACACTCCCATCCGGGCAGTGCTTCAATTGCTGCAGCGAAAAAAGTATCCGATTCCGGCGCTGGTTGAGTATGAATACCAGGGCCAAGGAAGTCCGGTAGAGGAAGTGAATAAGTGTCTCGCGTACATGAAGCAGTGTCTGCAAGGCGCATAGGCCTATGCGGATCGTATGTGAAATAATTTGCTGAGAGCACCTAGATGAGACGCCGGAGATTTGTACAAGATTTGCTGCTGACGCCCGTGGTGGGTGCTGCGGCCGCTACTGCGCAAACGCCCCAAACGACGCCGCAGCAACAACCGCCACCGCAGCCCAATACACCGGCGCGGCAGATGCCGCTGCAGCCGCAGGCTATACCCAAACTAGCGGTAACGCCGTCCGACTTGACAGCTCAAGGGGACCAGCAGTTCTTTACTGTTGAGCAGTTCGCCACGCTTGAGAAGTTGGGCGCAACTTTGGTCCCACCGCTGGGCGGACACCCTGGCGCGCTGGACGCACATGCGCCCGAGTTCCTAGATTTTCTTGTCGGCGTATCGCCCGCGGATCGTCAAAGGCTGTATTGCGATGGACTGAACGCCATCGACGCGCAGGCTAAGAAGCAATTTCACAAACCCTTCGCGGAATTAGAGACTGCGGAAGTGGACACGATCATACGGCCGCTGCTGGTGGCGAGGTTTTGGCCGGAAGATCTACCGAAAGACCCGCTGAAGAATTTCATGGCTCAGGTGCATGAGGACCTGCGCACTGCGACACAGAACTCGCGAGAATGGGCCGCGACGCAGACTGCTTCCGGGCGGCGTCAACGAGGATTCAATCGAAGCGCCGGCTATTACTGGAAACCCATCGATCCGGTGGTGAGGGACTAAGTCATGCCACTGAAAGAGTACGAAGTACTGATTGTCGGCTCGGGTCATTCGGGTGGAATGGCGGCGAACATTCTGACGCAGAAGGGCATTTCCTGCCTGATGCTGAATGCGGGACCTGAAGCGGATTACGAAAAAGACCGTACGCTGAAATCGGCATACGAGCTGCCGTACCGGGGCTTCAATCAGCCTGGCCGATTGCCACACGTGTTCCAGGCGAACGAGTTCAATGCGAACCAATGGGTAGATGAAAAGGAAGTTCCATACACCCATCCGAAAGATGCTCCGTACAACTGGGTGCGGGTTCGGCTCCTGGGCGGGAGATCCCTTTTCTGGGCGCGCCAATCGTTCCGGCTTAGTAACTACGAGTTCAAGGCTGCCGACATCGACGGCACAGGCGAAAACTGGCCGATTAGTCTGGAAGATCTCGCGCCATTCTATTCGCGAGTAGAAACTATATTCCGCGTCTCCGGGAGAAAGGAAGGGTGGCCGCAGTTTCCGGATGGTAATTTCGTCGAGACTAACTTCCCAGCAGATACGGAGACAATCAAGAAAGTAACAGAGATCGCCAACAAGAAGAACATCGGAGTCTCGAAATGGCGTGTCGCACAAGGACAGAATGGGCTTGCAAGCTCTATAAACTTGCTGCTGCCCGACGCCTTGGCAACGGGGAAACTGGACATAGTCGAGAACGCAATAGTTCGTGAAATCTCCACGGATAAAGACACAGGTCTCGCTAATGGGGTGCATTTCATCGATCGTCATTCGCTGCGAGAGATGCATGTAAAGGCCCGTGTCGTGGTGCTTGCGGCAGGATGCCTGGAAAGCACTCGCCTGCTCCTGAATTCGAATCTGGCGAATTCGAGCGGAGTGATGGGCCACTATTTGGTGGACCAGATGTACGGCATATCTGTGGTGGCGTCGGTTCCCGAAGCGCGCGACGGCAAGGCAAAGCCTGGCCTGATGGGCGGCAACGCCTTCATGCCGCGATTCCGCAATCTGAGTAAGAACGATCGGCGTAACTTCATCAAGGGCTATTGCGTGAGTATCAATAGCGGTGGAAGCGCCAGTCCCAATTTTTTCCCGCTATACGGAGCAGAACTGCAGCAAAAGCTGGACAGTTATGCGGGCTCTTGTGTATCCGGCGGAATCTTCGGCGAACGCGTGGCGCGCTATGAGAATCACGTGCGGATCGATAAAGATCTGAAAGACACTTACGGAATACCGGTTCTTCACATCGAAGCGCGCGATACCGAGAACGAAACAAATCTACGCCGGGATGCGGCGGACACGATAGAAGAGCTGTTCCATGAGGCAGGCTGGGAAATTATTTGCAAGACTGACGAAGTCAACCCGCCCGGCTACAGTATCCACGAAGTCGGCACGTGCCGGATGGGCGATAACCCTAAGAAGAGTGTGTTGAACAAGTGGTGTCAAAGTCACGACATCAAGAATCTGTTTGTCGTGGATGGAGCGAGTTTCGTAACCTGCGGCTGGCAGAATCCGACGATGACTATTCTTTCGCTATCGATGCGCGCCTCTGAATACCTGGCGGATCAGTTACAGCAACGCAATATATGAGGCGGCTGGCAGTTCCAGTCGCCGCGCTTGCCGCAGTAACTTCGGTCTGTATCTTCACGCTGGCGGCGCGCGGCCTGGCGCAAAATTCTCAGGGCGCCGCTACCTCGCCGGCGGACGCGCCCAAGCAACCAATTGACTTCAGTCACAAGGTACACGCTGGTACTGCCAAGCTTCCATGCAAGATGTGTCATCCGAATCCCGATCCGGGCGACATGATGACCATCGCCGCCGCAGCGACTTGTATGCAGTGTCATTCTGCGATCAAAACCGACAGTCCGGAAATTAAGAAGCTGGCCGAGTACGCCAAGAGCAACTCTCCGATTCCCTGGGTGCCAGTCTACGAGTTACCTTCGTTCGTGAAGTTCGATCATCGGGTGCATCTCCACGCGGGCAACACCTGCCAGGAATGCCACGGGGCAGTGACGGAACGAGACAGGCTGTTTCGGGAAGCAAGTCTTACCATGGGCGCTTGCATGAATTGTCATCAAGTGAAGAAAGCTACCCTGGACTGCGCCGCCTGTCACGACTTGCCGGGTTGAGGCCCACCATCGATATAGCGCTCGGCGAAGCTCAAGAAAATCGGCCAGTTCGGAACCGGTGTGTGGCCGCCGGAATGCTGACAGAAGCCGAGATCGCCGCTGATTAGCGGCTGGCCTACAGCAGGCGAGTCGCTTGTGGGCAGACCGGTCTTGCCGAGCAGCCTGTACACAGGGCCGGCCGCTACTTCGGCCATGAACATTCCTTTCGCATCGGCCCAGCGATCGCCTTCGGCGCCTGCACCAATGAACACGGGACGCGGGGCACAAAGTGCAATCAGTTCGTGCGCGTCGACCGGCAGATCGTTCCAGTTGAGCGGGCCTGCGTATTTCAAGAAGTTGCCGGCCATCCAGTGATATTCCCCAGTAGCCGCCAGGTTCTCCACCAATTCGCCATAATTGCGGCGAAGCAGCTTGGCGCCGCCTTCCCCGGATGAGCTGACGTAGGCGACTGCGAAGCGCTGGTCATAGGCCATAGCGATCAGCGTGGCTTTGCCATAGCGGGAGTGACCCTCAATGCCAACTCGACGGGCGTCGACCGCCTTATCCGTTTCGAAATAATCCAGCGCGCGGCTGGCGCCCCAAGCCCAAGCCCGTAGCGCGCCCCAGTCGTCCAGCTTGCGAGGTTGGCCTTTATTGACAAGCCCGATGATGCCCTGCGTAAGACCGGCGCCATTGTCTGGTTGGATGGAAGTGGGAATTAGTTCCGCGTAGCCCCATCCTTTCGACAGAACCTGCTGTTGCCATGTGGGGCCTGGATTAGGCGGCGGAGGCGGCGTTTGCGGCGGCCGAACGCCCGGCGGGAACACGAATTGCAGCTCCATGATCACCGGCACAGGACCAGTTGCACTCGCCGGCGTCGTCAGAGTAAGTTGCATGTTTACGTTGACAAGGGGATAGGACGAGTTGTCCACGTGACCCAGCAAGTGTTTCGTTACCACGGGTGTTTCAGCGATGCGTTCTCTTACGACCTCTGTCACCCTCCATTCGACTTTGGGGACATTGTTGGGCAGACGGCCGTAGATTTCGCGGTCGAAGTATTCGACGATTTCGGGGCGGCGCTGCTTCCACCACATCTCCGGACTGGTGACCTTTTCTCCGTTGTTGAGCCCCAGCGGGTCCGGCAGATTTGGATATGGGTTGGCTTTCGCCTCGTCGTAATTGGCGGCATTCGGAGCCTCCGGGTGACTGCCGTTCGCGCCCTGTCGAAGTTTAGTGATGTGCTGCAGATCCCGCATGCGCTGATGATCCTGTTCCGCAGTGATTTCTGCAGGCGGAAGCAGATTGCTTTGCGTGCTGGTTTGGCTGCTCTGTCCGGCAATGATTGCGCAGGCGCAGGCTACGAGCGCGCCCAACAACCCGGTCATAGGCTGTAGGATCGTCCCCTGTGCGCACCAATGAGGATTTGAAAGATACGATGCGCCACCAATTCGTGCAGTGAGAGCAGTTCCTTATTCGCACTTACAACAGAATCGACATCTTGCGGGTTAGCGCCCGCGCCGCCGACCTTCAGGGCGTCGGTGGCTTCTTTGATGATGGGATCACTGATCACATCGCCGGCCATTTCCCAAAGGGTAATGAAGCGGTCGATTTGGGTGGGAACGCTGATTGACCAAACCCCGTGCTCGCTGGCGGTTCGAGGCGGTTTGTAATCCAGGTTGAATGGTCCGTTGTAATCGTGACTGCGGAGAAGCACAAGCACGTTCAGCCAGTCTAAAGGGTTGACGAGGCCAATGGCGATGTCCACGTCATGCTTCAGACGATAGCCATCATTGATATCAAAGTGGAACAGCTTGCCACAGACTAAAGCACGCGCCAACGCAGCACGTGGAGCAGCGCCCCACATGAGTTCGTGAAGGTATTCAGGATTCAGGCCGACCATCTCCGGGTGCTTCAGCAGACCAGAAAAAATGAATGCCATCATGGCGTCCGAGGTGGGCAGGATGATTTCAGCCTGGGGCTCAAACGGCTTCGCTTCCATGGCGTGCTTCAGCGGCGGTCGGTTCTTCTGTTTGGCAATTTCGATATCGGCATCACAAGCTGCGTTGATGCCTTCGGCGAACCAGCGTAGCGTCTGCGTTTCATCAATCACCCCTTGAAAGTAGTAGCCGAGCATCCCAGGCCAATAGACGCAGTACTGCGCCCCCAGTTCGTGCCCCATCGTTACGGTATTGATGAGGCGCTTGCGTGCGTATTCGCGCAGAGCCGGCGATTCCGCCGCTGGGCCAGCCGCCCACACGGGATGGTAGAAAGTCTCGGTGGTCACCATGGAGCACTTCAATCCATGCTGATGGAGGCTCTTCTTTATGCGATCGACAATCTCATCCTGGCGGGGCGTGAACAGATCCGGCGTCGGAATGACGTCGGTATCGTGAGTACACCAGTACCCGACCCCGATTTTGCTGTATTCCTCAATTACCTTTTCAAATGTGATGCGGGAGCGCACGGGGGCATGAAAGACAGCTTGCCCTTCGTAGGCGGGCGCCCATTGCGGTCCCGTGATGAAGTAGCGTCGGCGTACTTCAGGCGAATAGCTGCCGCCACAGGCTTGCGTTAACCGGTCAACCAATGCTATTTGTTCCACTTGCTGGATAGGTGTCATCTGTTGGGCTCACTAGTTAGGTAAATTGCTTTGTTCAGCCTATAACAATAGAGGAATTCATCCCGCCGCTTAATACTATAGAAGCGAATGGATCGACGCCAATTACTCAAGGCAATGTTTTTCGGCGGCGTTGGGATGGCGCTTCAGACCGGCGCGCAGACGGAGCCCATCCCACGACTCCGCAAAGTGGCTGACCCGAAGAGTATTCTGGTGGGCAGCGCGGTTTCTTTTGCTCGAACTGCAGCAGCCCACGTTCACCGCCTTACTTGCCGATCAGGCCAGCATTGTTGTTTCGGAAAACGACATGAAGTGGCAGAACATCCACCCGGAACCGGACCGCTTCGATTTCACGCGAGCAGATGCTCTGTTGTCGTTCGCCACGCAACATGATTGCAAGCTCAGAGGCCACAATCTTTGCTGGCATAACCAGTTGCCGAACTGGTTTGCGCAAGTCGCGACATCAGAAAACGCAGGCGATCTGCTGCGGCGCCACGTCGCTACTGTTGCAGGACATTTCGCCGGCCATATTCATTCCTGGGACGTCGTCAACGAGGCAGTTCACGTCGAAGACGGCAGGCCGGATGGGCTTCGCAATTCGAAATGGTTGCAGCTTTTGGGGCCGGATTATATTGGCATCGCCTATCGCGCAGCCTCACAATCCGATCCGAAGGCGCTGCTTACGTACAACGAGTACGACATCGAGCAAGACGGTCCCAAGTTCGATGCGAAACGCACGGCTGTGCTACGGCTGCTGACCTCCATGCGCGATCAAAATATTCCCATTCAGGCGCTTGGTTTGCAGTCGCATTTGCGCGCCGCAAAAAAGCTGCCCGACTGGAGTGCCTTACATGAATTCATCAGGGCTGTCGAGAAACTAAACTTACAGGTTTTCGTGACTGAACTGGACGTGAACGATGCCGATTTGGGCCCGGATGTTGAAGAAAGAGATCATCTGGTTGCGGAACTTTATCGCGATTATTTGACGAATGTTCTGCAACACCAGTCTGTAAAGGCAGTGCTCACGTGGGGCTTGACGGATCGCGACACCTGGCTAAATGCGCGAAACAGACACCAGAGCGGGCAACTTCTGCGGCCCTTGCCTTTCGATTTTAATTTAAAGCCGAAGCCGGCTTTTTACTCGATGGTACAGGCGATTTCGTCCGCGCCAGTTAGAACTTAGGCCATTAGCGGCCGGGTAGCGACGTTTGCACATAGTGATTTCCGGTCCAATTGGGCAGCGGCTGCCCGCCACCAACGCTGACCAAATTTCTGCTTTGAGCGTCGGCTGCGGCAACCTTGAAGTGAACGTTTTGTTTTTGACCGGCGCGAAGATGAATCCGAATGAAGCCTCTCAGTTCGGGATCGGCACCCGCGGCACGGCTCAAATATAGTTGAGCCACTTCGTCTCCGTCCCTTGAAGACACGTTGGAGACGGTTGCGCTGATTTCGTAAGTAGAGCCATTCGGGTGAACGGTCAAATTCGAATAAGTGAATTCCGAAAAACTAAGTCCATAACCAAACGGGTATAACGGTGTCCCGGTGAAGAAACGGTAGGTTCTTCCGGCGGTGTCATAGTTCGCAAAAGGGGGGAGTTGGTTGACGGATGCATAGAACGTAACAGGTAAGCGGCCAGCGGGATTGTTTTCGCCCGCCAATGTTTCCGCAATCGCAGTGCCGCCTTCCTGACCCGGGTACCAAGCCTCCAGAACGGCGCGTGCGTTTTGTTTCTCCGCCTGCACGGCAACCGCACTGCCGTTGATGAGCACCACAATCACCGGCTTACCCGTCGCAACAACTGCTTCAAACAGCTTCTGCTGGGGCTCGGGCACGTCGAGATTCGTACGGTCTCCGCCGCTAAACCCTGCGATTTCGGTCTTCATCTCTTCGCCTTCCAGCCGTGAATTAAGCCCAATGCAGACAATCGCCAAGTCTGATTTCTTCACTGCATCCACAGCCTCCGCGAGTGCAGCTTCGGCAGGCGGACTCCAGAGCAACTCCAGTCCGCCTCCGCCGCCGATACCCGAATACTCCACTCGAATGCTCTTGGGCTGTCCGGCTTTCAGATGAACAGTGGATTGCTGTGGGGACATGGACTCATCCGGACGGCGCGAGTCGTTGACGATGAGCTGATTGTCGATGTAGACGTGGGCCGTATCCGTTCGCCCGCAGCTATGGCACTCGGCGCGGAGAATGCCGAATCTGTAGTCTCCACTTTCCTTCACTTCGATAGTTCCACTCCAACGAAGAGAAAAGCTCTGTCCACCGAGGGCACTAATCGCAGCGGGCTCCAGCATGTCCCATATGAAATAGCCGCGCGGTTCGACACGCGCGATCACCGGCGATCCGGAAAAATTGCCGTTATTGAAGTATTCAGCCTCCAGGCCGTGTGCGCCGTTAGCTGCTTGCGCCGGACTGAGCACGTTTTGCGGAACCAGAGCCATACCGGATTGCACGTATGTACTTCCGAGAGCAAAACGGATATCCGCCTGCTTCCCGAACTTTTGTTCGATACCGGCAAGCGGCGTGACGATATGGGACGGAATGCCGTTATAGTTTGCAAGTAAAGTGTCCGGATCGTCGGCCGCGGGACCAACCACCGCTATGCGTTTAGGAACCGGCTTAAAGGGCAGAGTCTGCGCGTCATTCTTGAGCAGCACGATAGACTTCCGCGCGGCTTCCAGCGCCAGGCGCCGATGCGCAGGGGATTCAACTTGATCCATTCCGATGTTCGAGAATGGCACTCGCTCCGGAGGGTCAAACATGCCCAGCCGGAAACGCGCGACAAATA
This sequence comes from Terriglobia bacterium, assembly GCA_963758445.1. Classification (GTDB taxonomy): domain Bacteria; phylum Acidobacteriota; class Terriglobia; order Bryobacterales; family Bryobacteraceae; genus Bog-105. Next base: position 48,643 of record CAVWVR010000008.1, on the reverse strand, counting down.
AGCGCTCAACCGAGCGATTGATTTCATCCTCGCTGATATAGCCCCTCCTGACCGCCTCTACAAGCGCCGAATAAGCCCTGCCGCAGTCGAGATCGGTACCCGCCTTGACGGCCTTTGCCGAAGCTTCCGCCAGAGAATTGCCGTAGTGATGGCCGCTGTAAATGTCATCCACAGCATCGCAATCGCTGACCACGTAGCCTTTGAAGTGCCAGGCCTCTCGAAGCTTATTTTGGAGCAGGAAAGTACTCGCACAGGCGGGAGCGCCATTGACAGCGTTGTAGGCGCACATGAAGGAATCGACGGAGGCGTCCTCCACTGTCGCTTTGAAAGCGTACAGGTAAGTGTTGTCCAACTCATCCGGAGTGACATTCACATTTACCTGGTGACGCGTAGATTCCGGTCCGCTGTGGACGGCAAAATGTTTCGAGGTGGCGATCGTTTTGAAATATTTCGGGTCGGAACCCTGCATCGCTTTGATGAAAGCGATAGCCATTTGGGAAGTAAGATAAGGGTCCTCCCCGTAGGTCTCCTGCCCACGCCCCCAGCGCGGATCGCGAAAGATATTGATATTGGGCGACCAGAAAGTAAGTCCGTAGTAACGGCCGTGGTTGCCGTGTTGAGTTGCGTCGTTGTACTTGGCGCGAGCCTCAGTTGAGATCGCGTCCGCAATGCGATATTCGAGATCAGTATCCCAGGTGGCGCCGAGTCCGATCGCTTGTGGGAAGACTGTGGCCAAGCCGGCACGCGCGACTCCGTGGAGAGCTTCGTTCCACCAATCGTACGCAGGAATGCCGAGCCGCGGAATGGCAGGTGCGGCGTTCATCATTTGACCGACCTTCTCTTCCAAAGTCATTCGCGAGACAAGATCCTTAGCTCGCGCCTCGGGGGTTACCGCGGGGTCCTGGTAAACCGTTTGTGCGTAGACGCTGAGGGTGAACGCTACGACCGCGGAAATCATCCAGGGACTTCTTGGGGGCATCATGAGTAGGCGCATATGGGTTTTTGCGAAACAAACCCAAAGTATAAAATGATGGCCGAAGTGGCGATTTTGCGAAACGAACCCATTTGGCGGGAAATTGCGATTTGAAAATACGAAGCCATTTTGAGTTGGTAGGCGAAGCTTGCGCCCGAACATTTTATAGATACTTTGGACGACGGACCGCTGGAATGAGGGAGTAGTTTGCTGCAAGTAGTTGATTCTGGAAGAGAATATACATCAGCGCCGGGCGGGAACGGGGGAACAGGAAAGTCGATCGGACACTGTCCATACAGGGTCATGCTCAGTCTTGCTGGTTTCCCACGTGACGGTGAATGAGTGAGGGTTGTCAAAGCGATACACGAACCGGTCCAGAGCGTAAGGCTGGCCCGCGTCGGCCCCGACCTGTGACAAAAGGGTGAGTGTACGGTCGTGCCAACCCGCGTCACTGGAGTAAACCGAAGCGCCAAAGGTATTCGCGTCAAACTCGACAATTCTCTTCTTCTGCGGGTCATAACCGATCAAGTAGCGGCCCATGTATTTGGTTGCGGGTTCGATATCTTCCTCGGTCAATTGAAGCCACGTTCCACCGAGTATCACCTCGCCTTGATAGATGGCGCGATGCGTCGTGCCGGTCTGAAAGCTGCCCGTACACTGCCAGTTGCCCTGGAAAGTAAATCCTTTTGGCGGTGACACAGACAAACGCATGTTGTCCTGCGCCATGCTCGAAGCCGCCAAGGCCAGAAGCCAGGCAACGGTCAGCCAATGCTTTCTTGCGCTCATTCGCCGGACTCCGGCTGGTGACATTTCACATTCCCCTGTATTCCCAAGACGGGACTAAGTACGAGTTGCCGATCAAGCCTACTCAATTCCGGTGTGCCGCAGATCAGCTTGTTTACCTGGCTGGTCACATGGGCACACGAGAAGCTTGGTCCGGTGTCCTGCGGCGCGCCAACAGATATGAAGGCCGAGGCCAGCACAAGCCAGGGTGAAATGACGGATCTCAACAAAAGCAGTCCTCCGTTCGCTCGTACCAAGTTGCCAAAGAAAGCGTACAACAACCGCTCCCTCGCGGTCGCGGCTCTGTTGGGTTTCAGGCCTCCGCAAGCAGTTACCAGGTACAGCAAATTAACGATACAATCCCCAGCATGATGTGACGGTCTAACGAAGGAGACATCCGCTTGAACTGCCGCAAAATGATCGCCCGCTGGAGCCTCATGGCTTTGATGATCACCGCAACCACGCCACTCGCTCGCGCCGTTGACGACAACGAGAACAGCACGCCCACCGGCTGGTGGCTCTACACCGGCCAAAGCTATGACGATATCGTTCAAAAAGTAAAGACGCTAAACGCCCGTATCACTGATATCTCCCCCGATAACTCATCCGGCAGTTCGTTTACCGTCACCTATGTCCGCGAAACGGGCGCGTTCGCCAAACAATGGTGGTGGTATGTGGGGATCGACGCTGCCCGCGTGCAAAGCAATCTCAACTCCAACAAAGCGCGCCTGATCTCGCTGAAAGCCTACGACACGGGCGGCGGCAACATCCGCTTTGCGGTTGCCATGATCGCGAATTCCGGCGCCGACAACAAAGCCTGGTGGTACTACTACGGCAAATCAACCACTGACATCGGTAACCTCACCAAGGCTAACCATGCCCGGCTCACGGCGCTGCAATCGTACACATCTAACGGCCAAACTCTCTACACCTGCATCATGATCGCGAACACGGGCACAGACAACAAGGGCTGGTGGTGGTACTTCAACGAAACGCCGCAGACCGTCAGCAACTCCGTCTCCACGAACAAAGCGCGCGTGATCGACCTCACTCCATCCGGCACCAGCGGACGTTTCAACGCGGTGCTCGAAAGTTGCGCCGGCGGGTGTCCCGGTTGGTGGTGGTACTACGGACTGGACGCCGCCGACACTCTCTCCAAAGCCGAAGATAACGGCGCGCGTGTCATGACTGCGGCCCGATACCAAGACTGCGGTGCGGCCGAGTGCCTGGCGACGACCATGATCTCTAACACGCCCGCCGATGCGACCGCGTGCGACTCACAAGGCTGCATCTCTGAAGCCAAACTCGCGACGAATATCTGCAACACCCTGGCGGGTCACGTGGTCGGCTATAACTGTCGTGTCGGCAACGTGCGTCCGATTTACGGAGGCCAGGCGCGTACCAACGCCGACGCACCAAGTCTCGCCATGGCTCCCGACCTGGTCACTAACATCGCCAGTGTCAGCAAAACCATGACAGCCACGGCCGTGATTCAGTTACTCGCCCAAAAGGGACTTACGCCCGACACCAAGATCGGGCCTTACTTGTACACCGATTGGCAGCAAGGTCCCAACGTCAATCAACTGACCTTCCGAAAGTTGCTCACGCACACCTCGGGGTTCGGGCAACTGCCCGTCTGTGGCAATAACTCAAAACTCGACTATTCAGACCTGAAAGCCCTGATCGCGGGCGGCGTGAGCGCCTCTAACATTGGCAAGCCCAGCTATGGCAACTGCAATTTCGCCCTGATGCGCGAGATAATGCCCGCCCTCTCAGGTCATCCGCTGTCCGGCGTGCCCGATGGTCCGCAACGCGCGCAACAAAGCATCAATCAATACCTCTCGTACATGAACGCGCATGTTTACCAACCGGTGGGAGTCCCCACCAGCGCCTGCAAGCCGCCTGGCGGCACAAACGAAATGCTGTCGTATCCGAATCCCGCGGGCGGTGCGCAGGGCACCGACTGGGGCGACTGGACTGCTATCTGCGGCGGCGGGGGGTGGGTCTTGAGCACTAACAACATCTTCCACGTCATCAACGACCTGGCTACCGGCAACACGCTGCTCAGCCCAACGCTGCGCAAGCAGATGATCAGCGGCTCGCTCGGCTGGGATTCTGCTGTTCGGAGCGATTGTCCGAACCCGAATGTCTGTAAGAACGGCGACCTCAATAATGGCCCCGGCACGGCGGCGGTCTGGACCTACGCCGGCATCTTGAAGTGCAACGTCCCCGTCGTGGTGGTCGTCAACTCTCCCCTGCCGGCGCCCTATCAAGGTGGCGAAGACATCATCGGGGTCGTTAAGGATGCGCTCGCCAAATCATCCGTGCCGGGTACACCCAAAGCCTGTCCGTAAGAAACTGCAAGGCAAAAAAGAGGGGACTTCCTGGTCGTAATCACTGGAGGTCCGCATTCTCATGCGAAGACGGCGTACAGCGGCGCCATGTGAGACTGGCGCTCAGAACCGTTCCATCCTTCGATACACCTTCGGCTGTCAGCTTGAGTTGGTCGGGGGCGACGAAGACAAAGCGGCGCCGTTGAGGCTGCTTCATCAGGGCCGGCAGAGAGGCCACTTCGGGAACATGAATTACCTCGCTATGATCCAGGTCCAAGTAGTATTGGCCACAGTAGGCCAGGAATCCACTCGCTAGTTCTTCGAATTGGCTAAGCGGCGGCGCGGACCCCTCAGCACTTGAATCAGGCGATCGGCGATGCGGGAAGATGAGTTGCGCTGACATCCAACTATCCCCGGTGTAGATGAGAATACCCGCGGCGTCCCCTCCAAACGGCCCTTCATCTGATGAGGGGTTCGAAGCCTCGATGTAGCTCTCAAGCCGCCAGACGCCGATAAACGAATGCTCTGCCGGTCCAAGTTCAAGATGATTCATGTGGCCATGGCTCTTTTCCGGCCGACGCTGTCGACCTGTTATCGGTTCGCCCGTGTAGCTTAGCATCTACGCCACTGGTAAGCTAACGGTCGGTTGGGGGTTGAGATGCATGCGAAAAGACTTTCGTCCGGTTCTGGAACTGGCGCTGAAGGAGGCGGTTGAATACCTGAACCGGGTGGATACGGAACCGGTCGGCGCGACGGTGTCACTTGAGGAACTGCGCGCGCGGTTGTGCCGAGCGTGGAACGCAGAGGGGATCGACGCCTCCGAGGTGATTTCGGAGCTGGCGCGTGATACAGCGGGCGCGTTGAACAACTCAATGAATGCACGATTCTATGCCTGGGTGATTGGCGGCTCGTTGCCCGCGGCCCTGGCGGCGGACTGGCTGACCTCTACCTGGGACCAAAACGCCGGAATGTACGCGGTGAGTCCGGCAGCGGCCGTGGTTGAGGAAGCAGTAGGCGGCTGGCTGCGGGAGTTGTTTGGCCTACCGCCGGAGACCTCCTTTGCACTTGGTGACGGGTTGTCAAATGGCGCACGCGACATGCCTGGCGGCGGCGCGCTCGTGGTTATTGAAGAAACAGGGTTGGGATGTGGAACGACAGGGAATGGCCGGCTCGCCCGCGATTACAGCCCTGTGCGGGTTGAGGCACGCGACTATCGATCGTACTTTGCGGCTGCTGGGGTTCGGGGACGCGTCGTTGAGAACACTGAGTACGAATCAATCGGGAACGCTTGAGGCGAGCGTGCTGGAAAACGCGCTGAAGCAGTTAGAGGGACGGCCCGCGCTGGTCTTTCTGCAGGCGGGAGATGTAAACACCGGCGCGTTCGACGATTTTGCAACGCTGATTCCGATTGCGCGGCGATATGGGGCGTGGGTACACGTGGATGGCGCATTCGGTATGTGGATGGCTGCCAGTCCGCGCTATCAGCACTTGATCAAGGGAATGGAAAGTGCCCACTCGTGGGCTACGGATGGTCACAAATGGCTGAACGTTCCATACGACTGTGGATTTGCTTTTGTGGCGGAATGGGAGGCGCACCGGGCTTCCATGAGCTACCATGCCAGCTATTTGTCGCACCAGGCCGAGGCACGCGATCCGCTGGATTGGAATCCCGAGTTCTCAAGGAGAGCACGCGGGTTCGCCAGTTATGCCGCGCTGCGGGAGCTGGGACGCGAGGGGCTAAGAGAGTTGGTGGAACGAAATTGTGACTGCGCCAGGCAGATTGTGGAAGGGCTTTCACGGCTGGAAAATGTAGAAATACTTGTGCGCGCCAATCATCAACCAGGGGTTGGTGGCGTTTCTTGATCCTTCGGGAAAGCCATCTGACGAGTGGAATGATCGAACCATTCGAGCGATTGCGGAGGAGGGTACGTCATTCTTCTCAGGCACTACTTGGAATGGGCGGCGAGCGATGCGGATTAGCGTTACGAACTGGCAGACGTGCGGCGATGATGTGGCGCGAACACTGGAGGGGGTGGAACGCGCGATGAAGCAGATGCGCGCGGCGGGTTAGCAACCCGCTGCCGGTTAGCAACCGGCCCCACATCTGCCAGCATCCGGCCCCACAGCACAACAGACCGGGGCCACAGCAAACAAAGTAGACTTGGGGGATGTCAAGGCCAACACGTTTTGCGGCATTGGGCATTAGCCTGGTTCTCACGGTAGCGGTTCTGCCAAGTCATACCGCGGTCCGGCAGGATGAACGGCGTTTGCCGGGTCTCAAAGACACGGTAGAAGTGATACGCGACCGCTGGGGTGTTCCTCATATTTACGCGAAGAATGAGGACGACCTGTTTTTCGCGCAAGGGTACATAACTGCCCAGGACCGGCTCTTCCAAATCGATTTGTGGCGGCGCATTGGAACGGGCAAACTAGCCGAAGTTCTCGGGCGGAAATATGTCAATCGGGATCGCATAGCGAGGCTGGTTCGCTATCGAGGCGATTGGGATGCGGAATGGCGGAGCTATTCGCCGGATGCGAAGGCGATCGCGACAGCTTTCACCAGTGGGATCAACGCGTATATTCGATCACTGAATGGGCAGCGCCCGGCGGAGTTTCGCATTGCAGGTTTTGACCCGGGGCTGTGGGTGCCCGAAGACGTTACGGCGCGAGTAGCAGGGCTGCTCATGACTGGGAATATGTTAGCGGAAGTGAACCGAACACTGGATGTGAAGAAGCTCGGGATAGCGGAGGACGGGCAACTGTTTCCACCCGACCCGCACGTTCCCCTCTTGCTGCCGAGAGGTCTGGATCTTGCCGATATCACGCCAGCCATTGTGCGCGACTATGTTGCCGCGATTGGCGCGGTCCATTTCCCTGGTGAGCAGGGGAGCAACAACTGGGTGGTTGATGGAACCATGACGCGCACCGGGAAACCGCTTCTGGCAAACGACCCGCATCGTGGAATCGAATTGCCGTCGTTAAGGAAGACGGTTCACCTGGTGGCCCCTGGTTGGGACGTAATTGGCGCCGGGGAACCCGCACTGCCGGGCATTGCGCTTGGCCATAACGAGCGCATCGCCTGGGGGTTCACGATTGTGGGGATCGATCAGCAGGACTTGTACGTGGAGAAAGTGAATCCGGCAGACTCGACGGAGTATTTGTATCGCGGGGAGTGGAAGAAATTCGAAAGAGAGCGCCAGTCCGTGAGTGTCAGGGGCGAGGGCGCGCGCGAGATTGAGTTGCGGTACACGTTGCATGGTCCGGTGATCTACGAAAACGATGTTCAACATCGAGCGTATGCTCTCAAATGGGTTGGAACCACAGCCGGAGGGGCGGGTTATCTGCCTGCGCTGAAATTGGCAAGAGCCAGCAACTGGACGGAGTTTCGAACGGCGGCCGAGAGTTACAAGATCCCATCGGAGAACCTGGTGTACGCGGATCGCGACGGAAACATCGGCTGGATCGCGGCAGGTCAGGCACCGATCCGAAATGGATGGACAGGACTGTTTCCGGTTCCGGGCGATCTAGGCGCATATGAGTGGTCGGGATTTCTGCCGATTAGCGAGAATCCTTTCGTTTATAACCCGGTGCGCCACTTCGTAGCGACCGCAAACCACAACATTCTTCCAAATGGCTATACGCACCAGCTTAGTTATGAATGGGCGTCCCCGACGCGATATGACCGGATTGTAGAGATGCTAAGCAGCGGACAAAAGTTTGATGTAGCCGATTTTGCGCACATGCAGCAGGACACTGTCTCCTTACCAGCGCGTGACTTCCTCGTCATCTTGAAAGACTGGCGTCCCGGCGGAGGGCAGCGAAGCAACTGGCGTGCGTTCGAGCATGTTGAGTTGGGACTGCAATGTGAGTATGGATTCGCGCGCCGCATTGATTTATGAAGTGTGGATGGAGCATTTACATCGAGCCCTGTTGCCGAGCGGCATTGCTTCGGTTCGGCTCGCCCCTGATATCTTGCTGAAGCAACTGAAGAATAGCCCGGAGCGAGATGCGCTGTTAGAAAAGACGCTGCAAGCCAGCCTGATCAGAGATTCGTCAGCGGCTGGGGACAGACCAAAAGGAATGGACCTGGGGGAATCTGCATAAGGCCTATTTCCGCCATCCACTCAGGGTGGCAAGTTTCGACTTGCCTGCACACTCGCGGCCCGGCGACGGCTATACAGTGAATGCGACCGGCGGAGCGAATTACTCGCAGACCCACGGCGCGAGCTATCGAGAGATCCTCGACTTGAGCGATTGGGATCGCTCCGTTATGACGAACGTCCCGGGTGAATCAGGAGTTCCGGGCGACCGCCATTATGGCGATTTGATCAACGGCTGGGCGGATGGGGATTACCATCCAATGCCGTACTCGCGCAAGGCGGTCGAGGCTGCGGCTGAGGAACGTTTGCTGCTGCGTCCCGGAGAGGGCCAATAGCTCACGGCGCTTTTAGAATCGCAAGTGCAAGGCGAGTTCCACAATGCGCGGTCCCTGTGTGGTGGAGACCTGGCCGAAGAGCGAGCTCTCGATGTTGGTGTTCGGATTGCTGAAGTTGGTGTGATTGAACACGTTAAACGCCTCCAGCCGCAGCTCGGTATCGAGCTTTTCGTTAAACAGCCCGAAGTGCTTCGACAGCGAGACGTTCGTGTTGATGAAGCCCGGACCGCGAAGGGCGTTCCTGGGGAAAGTTCCCTCGGTGAACTGCCCATTGAGCAACGCTGCGTTTTGCTGCGCCAGCTGATCGAGGGCGAGGAGCCGGGTATTGGAAAAGGCGAGCGGGTTGAAGTAGTAGTTCCCGACGTTTCCACCAAGAGTCTGTTGATTGCGCGCGTTATAGGTAGCGATTGTGGGCAGGGCCAAGTCCGCGCGAACCAGGCCAGCTTCGCCGTCGCCCGCCGGACCCGGGTCGCTGTTGGTTGTGCTGAGACCCGCCGCAACATCCAGGGGGAACCCAGTGCGCCAACTCACGATGGGATACACAGTCCAGCCTCTGGTGAGGAGTTTCGGTCCCCTTTCCCACAATTTATCGAAGGGCAATGTCCAACCGCCCGATAGCGCAATGATTTGCCGAACATCGGTGTCGCCGGAGGCGCGGAAGTACTCGTTAGCGTAATAGGGCACGAGCGAGTTGCGCTGGCGGAAGCCGGAGGCGTTGTCGATTTCGTGCGACCAGGTGTAAGCGAAGGTGAAAAAGGCATTTCCAATGGGCGAACTGCCCATGCGGCGCGTCACACTTGTCTGCAGACCAGAATAGTCGGCATTCGAGACATTGTTGAATTCGTCAAGAAAGCCGTAATACACCGGCTGCCCACCAATGAATCCGTACCTGCGGGAGTTGGCGCCAAGCGGGAAAGGATTTACGTCTTCAAGCGACGTCAGCCCGCGGGCGGTGTAGCCCACGTATCCGGCTTCGAACAGCATGTTAGAGGGCAGTTGTTGCTGAAGGTTGACATTGTATTGCCAAACGTATGGCGTCTTGAGATGTGGATTTACCAGGAAAATTGCGCCGGAAAAGGGCTCGAATTGAGCGAAGTCGACGGTAGAAGTCGGCGGTACAGAAGGAAAGCCGTTTGGTGTGCCGCTACTGTTTGTGCCGAAAGGATTTGAGAGATAGCCTGGTGAGCCGGCCTGGCCGGCGGCCACTGGATTGAAGTAAAGGTTGGGTTCGGCGTAGAAAGGCGGCGAACCGTTGAACTGCAGGTTGTCTTCGCCTTTAAGAACGTCGAAGAACCGGCCGTAGCCGCCGCGCAGTGATGTCTTGGCATTACCGAATATGTCCCAAGCGAAGCCAAAGCGGGGTGCGAAGTCAGTCCTATTCGGAAAATTCACGCCTTTGGGCGCACCCGGATCGCCCGGAAACACCAGTCCGGGAGGCGCGTTCACGAACCTGCTGGACTGCAGACCGGGGATGAAGGCGAAACTTCGACCTTGGGTATCGTATTTCGGTTCGGAATATTCGTAGCGCAGGCCGATGGTCAAGGTCAGCCGCCGCGTAACCTTCCACTCATCTTGGCCATAACCGGCGTACTGATGAGAACGAATATTGCTGATAGCCCGCGAAGCCTGGAAATAGTTATCTGGAAGGCCGAACAAAAAGTCAGCCAAGTCGACGCCCGAACCCACGCCAGTTGAGGGTCCGAAGAAGGAGTAGGAACCGCTGGTGTAGAAAGAGTAATTGGTGTTGTTTTGGTAGGGCGAGAAATAGAAGCCGAACTTCAGGCCGTGGTTCCCTTTAATCCAGGACAGGTCGTCGTAGTACGCGTAAGTCGTATCGGCGAAGGTGGTCGGTCCATTGGGCCAGTACCCGACCGTCAATCCCGTTCCATAGAAGTACAGAGTTGGAGGACCGATGGAGATGTCGGGAGTAATGTTTACACCAAGATTGGCGGGACTGACGCTGAGATTCGAACCGACTGGCACTCGTTCGTCGGGGGTTGAGCGTACGACGCTCGCTCGCGCCTGATTCACCAATGACGGCGTGAACGTGTGCGTGTAGGCGAGCACGATACTGTTGGTCTGCGTAAACGAAGTGGATGTGTAGCCGGACACATTGGCGCCGTTAAAGGGGTTTGTGGTGTAACCGTCTTGCGAAGAGAAGGTACCGGTAATCGTGTCCCTGCTTGAAGCCGTAAAATCCAGCTTTCCAAGGTATTGGTTGTTGTTCGACTTGGCGCTAGCTGTGGGATACAGGAGGCCGGTAGGCGAAGTCGGAATCAAACCTTTCGCGAAGTAGGCCTGCGCCACGGGATCGATTTTGGTCGGATCGATAATGCCTTGACTCGCCAAAGTTGGATAAATCACCCTGTGCTTCCGCCGGCGTGTAGGTGATCGACGTTCGTTGCCGTCACAGATGCCTTCGGCACCACGGCGCTGCTTTGGTCTGTGACAACCCCGGCGATCTTGCCCTCTGCATCCTGCGCTGCCGCGACTGAACACAGTGAAATAAGAAGCGCGCCGAAACAGGCGAACTTTTGTAGCGTGTGACTCGTATTTAACCGCACAGATCCTCCTCACTAGGGGTCCACGCGTGACATCCGCGCAAGGTTCGGAAAGCTTCACGAGGCTTCCCACCTCCGGCAGTTTGGACCGGGGATTATTCCCGCCCGGGACTGCGTAATCCGGCTAAACAGCGAGCTTCGTGGCTCAAACTAAGGATGTGCGCTCAGGATGCTGCGGGGGTGTTGCGTCTTCTGATTCACACTCCTGCTGTCCGGAATTGGATCAGTATAGCAGGGCTAAATTGAACGTGCGGCGGTCACAGTGGTTCTTGTCACAGTGGTTCTATGTCGCGATCAACGGGGTGCCTAAGCGCGATCAGTATGGTCCCACCATGGACGAAGGAATCCGAATGCTGGGCAGCGCCATCAAAATCGACTCTAACTACTCTGATGCCATGGCATACATGAGTCTGCTCTATCGCCTCAAAGCCTTCACCCCGCTCCGAGATGCGTCGAAATAGCGGCGCGTTTGTTGATCATCGATGGGGGCCAAAGCGATATAGTGTTAGCGACCCACGGAAAAAGTTCGGATGCTACGTCTTACCTTAGCGCTGATGGTTGCGGCCGAGTGTAGTCTCGCCGCTGCGGGCAACGGTGAGGTTGATTTTCAGCGGCAAGTCCGGCCGATTCTTTCAGACAACTGCTTTCTCTGCCATGGTCCCGATAAGGGGACGCGGATGGTGGATTTGCGGCTCGATCTTAAGGATGGTGTGTTGGGCGAGCGCAAGAACGGGCGTGCCGTGGTGCCGGGGAAGCCGGACGAGAGTCTGCTGATTAAGCGCATCTATTCGGAAAATGCGGCATTTCGGATGCCGCCGGTGTATTCACACAAGACGCTCACGCAGGAACAGAAGGACACGCTGCGGCGCTGGATTGAGCAGGGCGCGAAGTGGAGTCAGCATTGGGCATTCGTGCCGCCTAAAAAAGCTCCGCTGCCGGACGTGAAGCAGCCCGCGTGGCCGAGGAATGAGATTGACCGTTTTGTGTTGGCGCGCATGGAGGCGAGCGGGTTGGAGCCGGCGCCGGAAGCGGAGCGAAGAACGCTGATCCGCCGAGTCACATTCGATCTGACAGGTCTGCCGCCGACACCGGAAGAAGTGGAGGCGTTTGTCGGGGACAAGTCACCGCGGGCGTATGAGAAAGTGGTGGACCGGCTGCTGGTTTCGCCGCATTACGGTGAGCATCGGGCGCATTATTGGCTGGATGCGGCGCGCTATGCGGACAGCAACGGCTATCACTTCGACAACTACCGCGAGATGTGGCCGTATCGCGACTGGGTGATCCGAGCTTTCAACCAGAACATGCCGTTCGACCGATTCACGGTGGAGCAGCTAGCGGGAGATTTGCTGCCGAACGCAACCTTGGATCAAAAAATCGCTTCGGGCTTTCAGCGCTGCAGCGAGACTACCGACGAGGGCGGGGCGATTCTGCCGGAGGTGGAGGCGATGATGGCGAAGGATCGCGCGGACACATTGGGAACCGTGTTCATGGGCCTGACGGTAGGCTGCGCGACGTGCCACGACCACAAGTTCGACCCGATCTCGCAGAAGGACTACTATTCGCTGACGGCATTCTTCCGCAACACGACGCAGCCGACTATGGACCTGAACGTCCATGACACGCCACCCGTGATTCATGTGCCACTGGATGCCGATCGGAGCAAGTGGGACCAGTTGGCGGCGCGGGAGTCTGAGTTGCAGCAGAGTTATGCCGCCGAGCGTGAACGGGCGTTACAGACGATTGCCGCGTGGCTGGATGGCACGAGAGCGACGGCGGGCTCGTACGCGCTGGATACGCAAGTGGCGGCGGTGGATTTGGCCAGCCTGACGCCTTCCGCACAAGTGGAACCGACAGTGGCTACCCCGGCGGGGGCAACGGGATTGCTCTTCAAGAAGGAAGGGAGTGCGCGCGCGCCGGCGGTCGCGGCGATTGATTCACTAAAGCCGTTCACGATAGCGGCGTGGATTTATTTCCCGGATGGGAAGGACGATGGGACGGTCGCGAGCCAGTTCGAAGTGGTCTCGGAGACCAGCGAGGGCAAGAAGACGCGCAAGGGGTGGTGGCTGAAGATCGACAAAGGAAACCTGGGGTTATACGCGCACGCGCCGGCGATTTACTTTAGCGGCACCGATGGGAAGGGAATTAGCGCGCGCCCGATTCCACAGTACGAGTTCAAGCCGAATACCTGGTTTCATCTGGTGATTGCGTACGACGGTAGCGGCTACTCGCGCGGCATCAACATGTATGTCAACGGTGCACCGGTAGTGGTGGTAGGACGGCCTGAAGATATCGCGCACCTCACGACGTCGATGGCGACGAATGCGCCGATCACGTTCGGGCACGATGGTGACAAACAATTTTTCGAAGGCGGCGGGATAGCTGATTTTCGCGTACTGAGTAAGATGGCGGGACCGCAGGATGCGAAGTTGCTGTATTTAGCCAGCCGGGCGGGCGCGGCGCTGAAGCAGACGGATCCGCTTTCGAGCGATGAGAAGAATGTGCTGGCCGAGTTCTACACAACAGCGCTGAACCCTGCGACGGCGGCACTGATGAGCGACATGCGGCGGAACGAGGCTGCGTTGTGGGAGATTCAGCGGCGGTCGGCGACGACGCTGATTATGCAGGAGCGGACGGAGAGCCAACCGACGGCGCACGTGCTCTATCGCGGCCAATACGATCAGATGCGCGAAGAAGTTCATGCGAACACGCCGAGCGTGCTGCCGCCGATGACGCAAGCGATGCCGCGTAACCGGCTGGGCCTGGCGAAGTGGATGGTGGACGCGGAGAATCCGTTGACCGCGCGGGTGACCGTGAACCGGTTCTGGCAGGAACTATTCGGCACGGGAATTGTGAAGACGGCGGAGGATTTCGGTTCGCAGGGAGAGCCGCCGAGTCATCCGGAACTACTGGATTGGCTGGCGGTGGATTTCCACGATTCGGGCTGGGACGTCAAGCGGCTGTTCAAGCTGATGGTGATGTCGGCCACCTACCGGCAGTCGGCTGCGAGCACGCCGCAGAAGATGAGCGTGGATCCGCAGAACCGGTTGCTGGCGCGCGGGCCGAGATTCCGCATGGATGCGGAGATGATCCGCGACACGGCGCTGGCGGCGAGCGGCTTGCTGCGGCCGGCAATTGGCGGGCCGAGCGTGAAGCCCTATCAGCCGTCGGGAATTTGGGAAACGGTAGCGATGGACCAGAGCAATACGCGCTTCTATCAGCAGGATTCGGGCGACAACCTGTACCGGCGAAGTTTATACACCTTCTGGAAGCGGGCTGCGCCGCCATCGTCAATGGACATCTTAAATGCGCCGTCGCGCGAGAGCTGCAATGTACGGCGTGAGCGGACAAATTCGCCGCTGCAAGCGCTGGTGACGATGAACGATGTGCAATTTGTCGAGGCCGCGCGCATGCTGGCGCAAAATGCAATGAAGAGCGACAAGCGGGTTGATCGGGAGCTTGAGTATATGGCGGAACGGCTGCTGGCACGGCCGCTGGACAAAGAAGAAGAGGCTGTGCTGACGAAATCGTATGCGGCTTTCCTGGCGTATTACATGAGTGCGCCGCAGGACGCCTCGAAGCTGCTGAAGACGGGGGCTTCGCAGGCGGACCCGGCGCTGGCGCAGCCAAAGTTCGCGGCACTGGCAATGGTCGCGAACGAGTTGCTGAACCTGGATGAGACTTTGACGAAGTAGGAGACTGCGAGTGGACCCAATCCGAGAGAGCTTATTGACGGAGACGAGGCGACAACTGCTGTCGCGCGGGGCCCGGGGTCTGGGTGCGCTGGCGTTGTACACACTGTTAGAGCGGCAGGCTACGGCGACGCCGGAAAAGAAGGCGATTGGCGGCCTGGCGGGACTGCCGCACTTCGCGCCTAAAGCGAAGCGCGCCATCTATCTGCACATGTTGGGCGCACCGCCGCAGATGGACACATTCGACTATAAGCCGCAGATGACGGACTGGTTCGACAAAGATCTGCCGGATTCGGTGCGGCAGGGGCAGCGGCTGACCACGATGACGTCCGGGCAGACGCGATTTCCCGTTGCGCCCTCCGTGTTCAAGTTTGCGCAATACGGCAAGAGCGGCACGTACGTTTCGGAATTGCTGCCCTACACAGCGAAGATGGTGGACGACATCGCCGTGATCCGAACCATGAACACGGACGCCATCAACCACGAGCCGGCCGTATTGTTTTTGCAGACGGGATTCATGATTGCGGGCAAGCCGTGCGTGGGCTCGTGGATCTCCTACGGGCTGGGCAGTCTGAATCAGGATCTGCCGACGTTCGTGGTGCTGAACGCGACGCATTCGAATCCGAAGGCGAACGTGCAGGCGATCTCGGCACGGCTGTGGAGCGCGGGATTCCTGCCGGGGCAGTATTCGGGTGTGGCGCTGCGGTCGGGCGGCGATCCGGTTTTGTACATCAACAATCCGGATGGCGTGCCGGCGCAGATGCGGCGGCGCATGCTGGATGCGACGGGCGAGCTGAACAGAATGGAGATGGCGAAGATTGCCGATCCGGAGATTGAGACGCGGATTGCGCAATACGAGATGGCGTTCCGAATGCAAACGTCGGTGCCCGACCTGACCGACATTTCCAAGGAGCCGGAGAGCACGTTCAAGCTGTATGGCGAGGACGCGCGCAAGCCCGGTACGTTTGCGAATTGCTGTTTGATGGCGCGGCGATTGGCCGAGCGCGATGTGCGGTTTGTGCAGGTGTATCACCGCGGCTGGGACGTGCACAGCGATTTACCGGCGGTGCTGCCGAGCCAGTGCAAGGATATCGACCAAGGCGCCTATGGGTTGGTGCAGGATTTGAAATCGCGCGGACTGCTGGAGGACACGCTGGTGATCTGGGGCGGCGAGTTCGGGCGGACGATTTACTGTCAGGGGAAATTGAGCAAGACGGATTATGGGCGAGACCATCATCCGAAGTGCTTTTCCATCTGGATGGCAGGGGCGGGCGTGAAGGGCGGCACGGTGCACGGCGAGACCGACGAGTTTTCGTACAACATTGTGAAAGACGGGGTCCATATACGCGATTTGAATGCCACGATTTTGCACCAGTTCGGGATTGAAGATACGCGCTTCACCTTCAAGTATCAAGGGTTGGACCAGAAGCTGACCGGGACGGAGATGCGGGCGCAGGTGGTGAAGGAGATTCTGGCCTAGGCGAGCGATGGCGACGCGGCGCGCATTTTTGTTTGCGGTGGGGGCGGGCGCTCCGCTGATTCTGGGCGCGACGGATAAGGCGGGCACGCGCAAGCCTGTGTTGGGGTCGGGCCAGCACGTCTTCGAAGTGACGCACGATTGGGGCGAGCTTCCAGCCGAGATCAAGTACGGGAACACGCACGGGGTCTGCGAAGATTCGCAGGGACATATTTATGTGCACCACACGGTGAACGCCGCCAGCGAGAGCAGCGACACGATGGTGGTGTTCGACCACAAGGGCAGGTTCGTCAAGAGTTGGGGGCCCGATTTCAAAGGTGGCGCGCACGGGCTGCTAATTCGGAAGGAAGGCTCGCAAGAATTTCTGTACCTGTGTGACACAAAGCGCGGGCTGGTGGTGAAGACGACTCTCGATGGCGAACATGTGATGACACTCGGATATCCAGAAGAATCCCCTGCATATGCGCCCAATGCGGATGGATCGCAGAAGAAGTATAGTCCGACGAATTTAGCGGTGGCGCCGAACGGGAATATCTATGTGGGCGACGGATATGGTTCGAGCTACGTAAATGTGTACACCGCGGAGGGGAAGTTCATCAAGACCTTTGGCGGCAAGGGCATTGCGCCGGGGCAACTGGATTGCCCGCACGGGATTGTGCTGGACACGCGTGGGACGCAGCCGATCCTGCTGGTCGCGGACCGGGCGAATCATCGGATTCAGACGTTCAACTTAGAGGGCGAGCACGTCGGGTTCATCGAGGGTACGAATCTGCCGTGCACGTTTGCGTTTAACAAGCGCGGCGAGACGGTGGTGCCGGATCTGGGAGCGCGCGTGACGTTATTAGACCGGGAAAACCGCGTGATAGAGCACCTGGGTGATGACTCTGCGACGAACGACTGGAACCAACTACGGAAGATGCAGCGCAGCGCGTTCCGGTCGGGAAAATTCGTCTGTCCACACGGAGCCTGTTTCGACCACAAAGGGAACATTTTTATTGTCGAGTGGGTGGAAGTTGGACGAGTGAGTAAGCTGGAACAGGTTTAACTAAATGATCCGATTCCTGCGCCTGTTGGCGACAAGTGCATTACTCAGCGTCTGCACCGCCGTCTTTGCACAGGAGCAAGCAAAACAAATAGTGGAAGTGAAGCCCGCGCCGAATACGACGACGGTGCAGGCAGCCCCGGTCCAACAGGATTCGACCACGCAGGGGACGGTGACGGTTGCTGGTCAGGCGATTGCGTATCGCGCTGTAGCGGGAACACTGACCGTGGGTGCGACAGACGCACAAGATGCCACGCTGAGTGTTGATGGAAAGCCGCTGCCCGATATGGGTGAGAAGCCGTTGGATGCGTCGAAGCCGGATGAGGCTCCGCCCACAGCGCGAATGTTCTATGTGGCCTACTTCAAACAAGGTGCTCCGGCCGAGACACGCCCGATTACATTTCTCTACAATGGCGGACCAGGTTCATCGACCATGTGGCTCCACATGGGGGCGTTTGGCCCACGCCGAGTGTCGACCACGGACACTCAGCACGACCCGGGAGCGCCCTATAAGATCACGAACAACGACTACAGTCTGCTCGACGCAAGCGACTTAGTGTTTATTGATGCTCCCGGCACGGGATTCAGCCGCATTATGGGCAAGGACAAGGAGAAAGCATTCTGGGGTACCGATCAGGACGCGCACGCTTTCGAGCGTTTTATCCGCCGCTTCCTGACTAAAACCAACCGCTGGAACTCACCGAAATATCTGCTTGGGGAAAGCTATGGAACTCCGCGGAGTGCCGTGTTGAGCGCATTGCTGCACAATGTGGATCTGAACGGAATCGTGCTGTTGTCCACGACGCTGAGCTTTGATAATTGGGCGGATGGACCGCGCTGGAACCCGGGCATCGACCAACCCTACGTGGTGACGCTGCCGACATTTGCGGCCACCGCCTTCTACCATCACAAGCTGCCGAATCAGCCTGCCGCTTTAGAACCTTTTCTGAAAGAGGTAGAGCACTTCGCGATGGCCGAATATATGCCGGCATTGCTGGAAGGCTCCGAATTGGGTGACACACAGAAACAAGCAGTGGCCGAGAAACTTCATCAGTACACGGGCTTGCCGGTTGCGTATCTGCTGAAGGCCGACCTGCGCGTTAGTGTTGGTGGGTTTTCGAAGATGCTGGAGGACGAAGAGGGTATGACAACGGGGCGTTTGGATACCCGGTACCAGGGACCCGACTACAACCGGTTGAGCGAAGAAGCGGAATATGATCCGCAGAGCAATGCAATTTCGGCTGCGTATACGACGGCGATTAACCAGTATCTACGCACGGAGCTGAATTACGGGCAAGCCGAAACATATAATCCGAATGCTTACTATGAGCCGTCGTTCAGCCAATGGGATCAGCGGCATCAAGCTCCAGGAGGACCACCTGCGTCGGCATTGGCGAGCGGCACCAACGTGATGCCTGATCTGGCCATTGCCCTGAAAGCTAATCCCCGGATGAAGATCTTGGTCGCGGGTGGCTACTACGACCTGGCGACCCCCTTCTTCGAGGGCATCTACGAGATGCATCATCTGCCAGTGCCGAACAAATTGCAGGCCAACATCAGCTATCACTATTACGAGGCAGGGCACATGGTGTACGTGAATGAGGATGTGCTGAAGCATTTCCACGCGGATGTGGCCGCGTTTATCCGAAGCACGACTCCTGCAAAGTAACCCGCCCAGGGCCGGCAGCGATTCAGCTCAATAGCCCGCGCACTTTACTCGTCAATTCGGCACGGGCTTTCGCAGGCGCGATGATGCGCTCCAGCATGCCCAAGTCCACGTCAATTGTAAGATCTGTGTCGGTGACGTCGATGGTGCCCTTGATGGGCGTACTCACAAATCCCATTTTGGCGGAGATCAGGAATGTCAGTCGGGATGCTTCCCAGCTCTTCTTTTCTTGAACGAACCGGACCGGGATAGTGCCGAGGTTCCCAAACAGGTCATCAAACGCCCGGTCCACTGACCGAATGACCTCTTCTCTAGGCTTTTTGTGTGAGACCGTGATGCGCACTAGCTTCTAATCCGGCTGGCCATTGTTGTGGACCTGAGTTTGCAAGGTGCAATTTCCGCGCGCCACAGGTCTCCTGAAACAGTTTGGCATGGTTAGCGAACCAGGCGAGATCGTCATGAGAGCACCGCACTCCGGCGCGAATCTGCTCCTCTATAACGAAGCTGCCGTTTGGGTCCCGAAGCGTGCGGCGGAGGCGGAGCCTCGAAAAGGCCTCTGGCCGGCCATACACATAATGCCTGCTAGCTCGGAAGCCTGCTCTTTCCCGCCGCTCAGAAGAGGGACGCCGACCTCACGATCTGGACGTGGCTTTCAGGCCGCGCGGAACGCACAGATAATTTCAAACTGGATACGGCACGTTGAAGCCACGGCTGCGGTCCGATTTTTCTTGACTTCCAAAACCGCCGCCATTAAACTCGACAAAAAGCTTGATTTGAAAAACGGATCTTTTGAGTGAAAACGTCGGGGATTTTCCACAATTGGTTTGTTCGTAAAAAGCAATTGGGTCGCCGAAAATTCTAGCAAGCGGCCGGGGCGCGCCTTTTAGCCTCATAGTTACTCCCGCCAATCACGCAGCCGTTGAGGAGGACAACTATGTCTGGCCAGAGTGTGCCGCCGTCGTCCGTAATCATCACTTCGCAGCCTCCTCCGCTCAAGATCCCCGATTCATTTACCGAAGCCACGTTGGCCGCCGAGCTCGCGCAGCGGCTCGCTGGAACATCCGCCGACCACGGCGCGGTTCTGACCACGCGGCGCGTCACTGGCCAAGTCATTTGGGTGGACGCGGGCAGCGAGGTTCTGGTGCACCTCGACAGCACCGCGGCGCACCTCGCCGACGGTCTGCTGCTCGTGTCGGTAGACTTCGAATGCGATCAAACCGGACGCACCCCATTAGTGGCCGCGTTCGGAATGAATCACGGCGCCGATGCGGCTGGTCTGTTCTGCACCACCGACGAACTCCCGAGAGGCAATGGAATCCTGGCTTCGCGATGGGGGCGCATCTTTCAGGACGCGCTTTGGGCCGCGCTAACCGGCTTGATTTCTGACCACGCGAACGAACGCAAACTGTTTCCGCTCGCGTTGATTTCTTCGAAAGGCACGCTGCAACTTCGGAGCGGGGCGCCGCTGAATGCGCAGCAACTCGTCAGCGCCTCCAAGATCAGCCCGGCCGGGAACAAACAATGAGCGACGCGCTCCTCTCGGAAATTCTCGACGCCGGTAAAGCGATCGGTCTGCTCGGTTCAGACGGCGGACTCAATAAGAGCTGGTTTGAGGATCCGATCGCGAACCTCGAGAAGATCCTGACCAATCCCGTCCAACGCGGCGCGTTGTTCGATCTGCTCGATCAGGTGGTGCCCCCCGCAGTCATTCCTGGCATCGACGCGCACGAAAAGTGGCATCCGCTCGTCGGCAATGCGGGTACCGGCAATCTGTACCTGACCGTCAGTTCCAATGGCACCTCGAAGATCGGAATTGCCGGTGATCTGAGTGGCAGCGGTGCGCCTAACGCATCGCTTCGTGCTCATCTGCCGGTGCTCAGCTTTGACTCGGGCGGCTTGCACGCGATCGCCGGAACCAAAGACGGTCCACTCGATATCGCGCTCCGGGTGGTGCTGAATCTGTCCCACAGCTCTACCAGCATCGGTCTGAAGGCCATCAGCGCCACCATCAGCCTGCAGCCCGCTGTTCCCGCGTTTGACCTGCAGGTTCTGCTAGAAGGCCTCGACCTCGATGGCACGGGCCCGAAGGACACGCCGCTCGATACTTCCAACCTCGGAGCGGAGGCGACCCACGTAGTTGTCGGCTTGATCCACGAAGCTTTGCACGAAATCAAAAATCCTCCCCCGGACGTGCAGAGCTTGATCGACCATCTGATGCCGCTCTTCGGTCTGGGCACAGATGGCATTCCGGCATTCCCGTTCACCACACTGCTCAATGGTCCGGCGGCGATCCAAGGCTGGTTCAACAGCATCATTGCCGCGAACAAAATGCCAGCCTGGCTAGGGCACCTGGGGGGATTGTTCGGCATCAACCTCGCGTCTACCGGAAGCGGAACGACCAGTAATCCGTGGCGCATACCGCTGGTCTCGCTTGACGCCGCGTCGTCGCGCCTAAACTTGACTGCCGCCGTCGCCAGCCAGACATTGCAGATCGGATTGCAGGCGTCGCTGATACCATCGGGCGCGATCGCCGAGTTCGATGCGTCTGCGGTAATCCTGGCCATGCCGCTCGCTGGAAACGGCAAGGCCGGCGTCCTGCCGTCCGCTTCGCTGCTGGTTCGCTCGGTCCTCAGCCCGCTCATCTCGACGCCCCAGATCACCGCTGCTTCCTTCCAGGCCGGCATCGCCTGGAATGGAACACGGCTCACGCCACTGCTCGAGATCGACAACGTTACGGTCACGATCCTCGGCACGACGAATCACTACGACAAGATCGATTTGAGCAACGCTCAGGGCGCCATCGCGAATGAGGCCGCGAGCCTCATCAACGGCCTGACGGCGAACTTCGGCGGCGCCGGTCAGCATCTGCTCGCGCTCGCCGGGCTCAAAGCGCCGTCTGGCGACCCGGGCTGGAACCACCTGGCTGATTTGGCAACGT
This sequence comes from Terriglobia bacterium, assembly GCA_963758445.1. GTDB lineage: Bacteria > Acidobacteriota > Terriglobia > Bryobacterales > Bryobacteraceae > Bog-105. The sequence continues at coordinate 26,746 of CAVWVR010000008.1, read as the reverse complement.
TCGTTTCGAATCCAGTGAAAGCGATCGGGGCAGCGCATCGCGCCGCCTTGCTCGACCCCACCCACAACTGGGGCTTCATGCTGTCGGAGGCGGCTGCGCTCGCCGGACTCAGTGGACCTGCGACTGGAACCGGCACGCCGGCCGATCCATGGCGCATCACGCTCGCCTCGGAAGGGCCCCTGAATCTCAGCCTCGCCGCATGGAATGCACAGGTCACTCCAGGCGCCGATCCCCTGCTGCGGCTCGGGCTGCGGGCGTCCGCCGCCAGCGTGCCGTGGTCCGCAACCTGGCTCGCCGAACTCCTTTCGTTTGATCTGCCCGCTGCCGGCAACGGAAACATTTCGCTACTAGGCGGACAGCATGTGGCTGTTCTCGTCGCCCCCATCCCGGCCTCGCAGCCGGTTGCAGGCATGAGCTTCTCAGCCGATTCGGTCAGCCTCAATCTCGATTGGACGCCGGCCTCTGGGATGAAGGGGCTTGGCGTGGTCAGCAACATTTCGGTGACCGAGTTGGGGACCACCACCGTCATCGGCTCGCTCACATTCCCGCCTCAAACGCCGCTCGATCTCAGCAATCCGAAGCCAAGCATTGGGCTCGATATCACGTCGCTCGAGACCGCGTTCCGCCTGATGCTGACGCGCGCGGCCTATTCGTGGGCCGACATGCCGGGCCTCGCGACCGCGGTCCTGCTCGGGCTATACCGCCTGCCAGGCCTGCAATCCGATTTTCCCCTTCTCGCCGACCCCGGCGCCACCGGCGTCATCTTCACGGACCCGCTTGGTTCGCTGCGCGATTGGCTTTCACGCGTCGCCGTGAATGTTTCAAGCGATCAAACGCCGTTCCTGCCAAACGCGCTGACTTGGCTCGCGGCGCTTCTTGGCGACGATCTGCCCGCCTCCTACACCGACGCGCCAACAACCAGCGTTCCCGGCAACGGACTGTACGAAGATCCGTGGCGGATCGCGCTAGCTTCCACCGGATCGCCGCCCGTCGAACTCTTGACATGGCTCGAGCCGCAGGGTCCACCGGCGAATTGGGCCGCCCCGTTGCCCGGCGCGATCAACGTCGCCGGATCCTTCAGCGCGCTGCTGAGCAAGGCCGCGCGGATGGCGCCGTTCGTCCCGGAGATCGGAGCCGCCTTCGCCGCAACCGATCCATCGACGATGGCCGGCGAGTTGGATTCGCTCACATCCTTCTTCGCGACCAGCGATGGCATAGTGCCGTTCACTTCGCAGGTTCCCACCGACCCCGCATGGACCGCCGGCACTTCAGTCCCCGGCGCGCATCACCTACAGCCAACGCGCCCCGAAGCAATGAATCAGATCATCGCCAAGGTGAATGCGTTGCCGGGCCCGCACGTTGTCCTGCTCTTTGGACCCGCGTTCTCCGACCACAATATCTGGACGCCGCTGCTGACCCAAGCCGCCGCTGTCAAGGCTGGAACAAATTTCAATCTCCGCGTTCCGAACGTCGATCCAACGCTGATCGACCTGTCAACCGTCACGGCCGTCAACCCCTACTACACCGCCGACCTCCAGGACGACGGAACCGGCAACCTTACCAGCCTCACCGCCCAAATCGCCCACATCGCGGCACGCATCGCGGCGCTACAGGCTGGAGCGAAGCTGATTCTCGTCGCGCACTCGACGGCCGGAGTCGCCGCTCGCGCCTATGCCGCGGCTAACGCGGCCACGGTCGCTGGATTGATCACGCTGGGTACGCCTCACCTGGGTGTCGGCCTCGATCCGCTCATCGATCCGGGCGTCGCCGGCGCGGTTCGATTCATTCAAAGCCTGGCCGTGACTCTGCCGGCCGGCCCGATTCAGGACATCATCGGCCATCTCGGATCGGCCCTCGATAGCTATCTGCCCGCGCCCGCACCGAACCAACTGCCCGTCGCGAATCCGTATCCGTTCGGAAGCTTTGCGCCCGCGGGCACGATTGAAACCGGTGGCGTTCCTGCCTTAGCGCTCGGCGGAACGCTGGGCGCCGACCTGTTCAGCACGGCCCGAACTGCGCTCGCGAACAAGGCCTCCGCCATAGCCGCTGGACCGGTCACCGTGCCAACGCATCTCTCGTTCGCGGTGCAAGGGCATCTCGCAGTACCCAGTGCGGCAAATGGAGCCGTCGCCGTGGACGCGTCCATTCGGGCCGATGCCTTCCGCATCGCGCTCCACAAAGGAGCGCCCGAGCCCGCGCGTCCCAAGCATTCCCTGACGATTCGCGCTACTCTCAGCAACCCCGCCGGATGGCTCGCCGGATCCGCAACATCGTTCCTTGACCTCGGCGCGCCTCTGGTCAACGTGCGCGTGCGCTGGGCCGAGATCGGAATGTCGATCGTGTCCGGCGCGGTCACCCCGATCGTCCGCCTTCACGACGCCGCGTTCCAAAGTCCCACGATGCCGCTGGTCGACCTCAACGATCCCAACACCAAGGCCTTGGCGCTCCCCCTGCTTGGCTCGGTGTTCCATCAGATCGCAACGCCCCAACTCTCGCCCGGAGCCCCAGTCGGCTATTTGATGGATGCGTTATCGAAACTCGGCCTCGCGGTTCCCGATCCTCACGGCGGAACCGGCATCTCCGCCGATGCATTCGCCGCGATTCAGGTGGACCCGGCCGGATACCTGGTTCCTCAGCTCCTCAACGCGTTCACCTTGCCCGGCGGCTTGCTCGGAATCACCGGACCGCCGGGTGGTCCCTGGAAACTCCCCATCGGCTCCGGCCCGTTCGAAATCTATGTTTCGCAGACCGCCGCCTGGTCCATCGGCGTGCGCGTGCCCTCGCCGGCCCAAGTTACGTTCGGCTCCACGGCTGCGCTTTCCTTCGATGCCAACATCACTGTTCCGGCGCTGATTCCATCGCTCGACCTGAGTTTCAGCGTGGCGGCGCTCACCGTTACGGCCACATCCGCGGGCCAAGTCAGCATCTCCGCGCCGCCATGGCTCGACCCGCTCGCGCTGCCCCCAACCGGTCCGGCACTAAAGACCGCGCTCGAGCAGGCCATCCCTCGCATCCTGCTATCCAGCGCCGTCACCGCGCTATTCGAATCGGTCATAGGACCGCTCTATCGAGTGGCGCCGATCGACAAATTACTGGCCGCGCCCGGAAGCACCATCGGGGGAGCCGGCGGTCTCGGTACGGGCAATGGCCTCGACCCCGGCAAGATCAACAGCCTCCTCGAGACGATCGGTGGCGCGCTTGGTTTCGCCGGTCCAGGCCTAGGTCTTCCAGGCAACCTCCGCCTACAGGCGAGTGGAACCGAGCCGGTCAGCATCGGTCTGACCACCACCACTCCAATCGGCGGCGTGGTGACTCTGAACGTTGCTGCGAACATCGATTCGCAACTGCACCTCACGCCCGCGGGCACGTTATCCCTTCTCATTCCCGTCGGCGCGCCGTGGAACAACGTCACGGTCACCTTCGGAGTTTCGGCGTCCGGAGTCACGCTCGCCTTCGCGCCCGATAACGTCGCGCCGATTCAACTGCTGCCTACATTCAGCGGCTTCGGAGTACTCCTCGGCAGCGCGAAAACGCTGCTCCCGATGGCGCTCGATCAATTGACCTCGGCGCTCGGCCCCAGCACCATCAAGACGGACGCCCTCACGCTGGCCCAAGCCCTGGCACTGCACGACGGCACTTCTTTCTCGAACGAATCGGACAACTGGAAGCTCCTGCTGCAGGGCAACTGGTGGTCGCTGATCAACAACGCCCAGCAGAGCGTGGCCAACGCGCTCGTCTCGGTCGTTAACTCAATCGGCGGAACGATACCCGGCACATTCGCGCCTAAAGGGAAGGGGATTCAGTGGTCATTCCCCAGTGCCTCGCCGTGGCTCACCGCCGCCTTCTCCGTCGATCAGACCGGACCCTCGCTCTCCATCGCTGTCACGAACCTCCAACCCGCGAATTCACCCGTCAGCTTCGGATTCAACGCGGGTGTCTCCTCAACACTCCAAGTGCAAGCGGGGCTCAGCGCCGGTCTTTCCCTCGCCAATTCGCTGGGAATCACTACCGGGCCACAGTTCGCCCTAACTTACAACGGGACGGGCTTCAACGCCGATCTGTATCCGCTCGGCCAACCGAACAGCGCCCTGATCGATATCCGGCTGCTTCCCTCACCCAAGGTGACCGCGCAGCCGGCAGGACTCGAAACGTTCGTCACCAGTTGGCTCATACCTGTTGCGACCCGGATCCTTTATAACGCCACGAGTTCCCATCTCGGCGATCACCTGTGGACCAACGGTCCGACGCTCCAAACCGTGCTCAAGAGCGCCGGTGTGGTCGATAACGCCGGCAAGCTGATCCTGCCGCTGCCGGATATTCAGAACCTGGTCGTTGGCACGATCGGCGGCATGGTCTCCGGGGCCACGTTCAACGTCGGCACGCTACAGCTGAAGGTAGTCAGCGAAATTCCCACGAACTCCGGATTCACAAAGCCCTGTTTTGGACTGCGCCTGTTCGGCCATCAGGACATCGTCACTAACGACAGTCTCACCGTCAGCCTGCGCTTCGGCGAATCCGGATCGAAGCCCAACTGGATCAGCGATCCCGGCGCGGGCATCTCCATTTATCTCTTCGATACCGCGCTGAACTTCAAGCCGCGGCTCGGAGTGATTGGCCTCGGAGTCGATTTCGCCGGTGGTCAAGGCCAGCCGCTCATCAACACGTCCTTCCTGCGCACCGGCCAGATCGCGGGATATCTCTTCTTCGACGTCAACTTCTCGCCATTCCAAGTCTCCGATCTGGGCGCGGGTCTCGAAATCGATCAGTTCGGCATCCCGCTTGGACAAGCCCTCGGCGGTGATCAGGGTGGAAGCAATCCCGTTGCCGCCGGTCTGCTCCGCAGCGATGGCGGTGGCGGCGACACGCACCCCGTAAACCCCGCGGTTGATCTGTTCGTCAGCTACCGGAACAGCGATTTCACGATCCAGATTCAGAATCAAACGGGCGCGCTATGGATAGGGATTCATCAGAAGTTCGGGCCGATTTATATCGATCAGATCGGACTCGAGATCGTGAATGCCCAGGCGGCGGCCGCTCTGCTTGTCGATGGCAGCGTGCAGATCGCCGGCGTCACCGTCGAAGCCGACGAACTCGGTCTCACGATTCCGCTCAACGCTCTGGCCTCGCCTGATAAGTGGAGCCTTGACCTGCGTGGCCTCGCGGTGAGTTATGACAGCAACGACGTAACCATCGCGGGCGGGCTGCTCAAGAACACCTCGGGCAAGTATGTCGAGTACGACGGCATGCTTAAGGTCGAGATCTCCGGGATCGGCCTCACCGCGGTCGGTGGTTACGCGCAGCCCACTGACGGTCCGGGCAGCTACACTTCGCTGTTCATCTTCGTTTCGCTGGCCGCGCCGCTTGGCGGACCTCCGTACTTCTTCGTGACCGGCCTCGGCGGAGGCGCCGGCATCAATCGGCGCCTGCTCACGCCCGACGATATCAATCAGATTCCGAACTTCGTCCTGGTCGCCGCCATTGACGACACGACCTTCGCCAACGATCCAATCGCCGCCCTTAAGAATATGGCGACCAGCATCCCGGCAAGGCGTGGTAGTTACTGGTTCGCCGCCGGGATCCGCTTCGATTCGTTCGTGATCGTGCACTCGATCGCCGTCGTTTATGTCGCGCTCGACGGCGGATTCGAAATCGGCATCATCGGCGTAAGCCGCATGGCGCTTCCTACGGCCGATCTGGCCATCGCAAGCGTCGAGCTCGCGCTCAAGATCCGCTTCTCCACCGCCGAAGGACTGTTCTCCATTCAGGCGCAGCTCACCGACAACTCGTATCTCTTCAGCCGAGACTGTCAGCTAACGGGCGGGTTCGCTTTCTTCGTCTGGTTCATCAAGGGCCAGTTCCTGATCACGCTTGGCGGTTATCATCCGGCGTTCCAAAAGCCGGCCGAATTCCCCGTCGTACCGCGGTTGGGCTTCCATTGGTCCGTCAGCGACGCTATCGTCATCAAAGGCGAGGCTTACTTCGCGCTGACCAACACGTGCGTCATGGCCGGCGGACGTCTCGAAGTGACCGCCCATCTCGGACCCGCGCGCGCGTGGCTCATCGCCTACGCCGACTTCCTCATCTCCTGGGACCCGTTCCATTACGACATCGCGATCGGAGTATCCATCGGCGTCTCGCTCGATTTCGATGTCTGCTTTATCTTCTGCGGGCACGTGCATATCGAGGTGAGTCTGGGAGCCGACCTGCATATCGTGGGCCCGCCATTGCACGGCGAAGCGTCCGTTCACATCCTGTTCTTCACCATCACGATTCCGTTCGGCGATTCGAACACGTCCGACCCGCCCTATATTCAGGACTTCGGAACCTTCAAGAAGAAGTACCTCACCACGGGCGACGCCAGCGAGAAAGTCGTGGGTGTCCGCGTCGGGGGTGGCCTTCTCCCGCCCGACCCTCCGGGCGCGAAGCCCAGCCCCGGATCCAAATCGCAGCCTTGGCAGATGACCGCCGAATTCGCGTTCATCACCGAAACGCGCATGCCCGCGTCCACTTATTCCTGGGCCCTCACCACGGCCACCAAGGGCGTGAGCGGAGCCGTCCCCGAATCCGCCGTCCTCGATTTAGCGGCGATGGACGTCACGAGCGTAGTCAGCGATCACAAGCTGTCCATCTTCATCGGCGATACGAACAATCAGGCCGCTTCGACGCCCGATCATTGGACCATCGTCAAGATCATCGCCCCGTTCCCCGAAGCGAGCTGGCGCTGGAACGATCCCAAGCACATGCCGGCCGCGGCGCGCACGCTGCCCGCGATCTCGGGCCTGACCGTAAACGGCGTCGCGCTGTTGCCGGGCCAGTCCCAACTGATCCCGATCGCGAAGATGGTCGACGATCCGCCGGGATACACGAAGCCGCTGCCGTTTGCGACCTTCGATCGGAATCTCTCTGCCTTGCTTGTCGCAACCGGAGGCGCAGCCGCTACGCTCAGTGCTCAAATCGCAACCGCGTCGAGCGCCAAAATGCTCGCGGCGGCGCAGCAGGTCCTCACGGGCGCGAACTACTTCTCGACGGTACGGCCCACCGTCGGAGCCCCCGCTCAGGGACTCTCGCCGATGGCCACGCGATCGCTGAAACGCTTCCGCTCCTCGCCGCCCGTGGTCGCTCCGCTCACCACCGGACTGACCATGACCGCTACGCAACTCGCAGCGCCTCCGTCGATCGTCCGCATACCCGATTCGCTTCCCGTCACGCTGCAGCAGCCCCGGCTCCGCACGGTCATGCAGGGCCGCCCGCAGCCAACCACGGACGCGCCCACAGCCATTCGAACCACCGTTCTCAAAGTGCAGGCAGCGGCGAACACCGCGCGTACTTATCCTCCGCGGCCGGTCTCCGTCGCCGCCGCCAAGTTGCACCGCGTCGCCGCGCCAAAGACGGTTCGGCCCACACAGGCCGCCATAGCGCCTCGCAATCTACACAATCCCGAGACCGGCATTCTGCCCGGCGTGGCACATGCGGCCGACATGATCCAGGCCGTGAAGTTCCTGCTCGGCGATGGCGTCCTCATCCCATCGGGCACGACGCACGTTTGGGATCTTCCGGCGCAAGCGTCCTACTCGTTCGCCGCGACCGGCTCGGCGGCGTTCCGCGTCGTCGCGATGGATCACGCGGGCCATGTCTTGTCCGACCTTGAGATGATGCCGCAGCCGCAAGCGATTGCTCTGCCGGCCAACACCAAGGCAGTCGCGTTGCAATGCCTGGGCACGCCCGCGAGAGGCTTCGTCGCTCCGCCGCCTGGCTTCGGGGCCATCAGTCTTGCGGCGGCCGCTCCCGGCGGGTTCGCCGCCGCGGGGTGGCAGGCCGGCGGAATCCACCAACAGGTCGGCGCCCTGGCCCTGCTCGGCCGCGGAGCCTATATGCGATTAAGCACACCGCGCGCCACCACACACAAAGGCCGAAGCACCAGCCGTGGCGCGATCAATATTTCGCGAACCACGCTTGGCCAGGTCGGCATGCAAACGGTCCTGCCTTCCGCGGCTACCTGCGTCATGATCCTGCTCGATGGCGTCGATGAAACGGCCGCCGCGAACGGCGACTTCGCCATCGCCGCTCAAGGCGCAAAGCTCGTCACGCCGCCGATCCCCGTTGGTGGCGGACATCGCCGAGCGCTTTTATACGACGTCGTTCCCGCGGCGCCCGCAACCGTCGCCCTACCGCAGTTTTTCAGCGTCAGCGCCAGCAGCGCGGCGGGCTGGGAGATTTCGGGAATCGCCGGACTGCAAGGGAAGGCGATCGATTGGGCCCGTCGCATGCACGGCGACGTACCGCCTCATGTGGTGCCGCAAGGCCCGCTCACTCCGGACGGATCGGTGCGCGTACGCCTGGTCCAAACGAAACCTCAAGGGAATTAGCCATGGCACTCACTCCTCCGCCCAAAGGCTCGATGTACCTGTTCGATTACGCGTCGCCGCCGCTTCCGCCCGGCTCCTATCGCGCCCATGCCGAAACGGACGTCACCGTAAAAGGCACAGTTCAGACGCTCGACGTCGATAATTACTTCGACGTTGTCGGTCCGCGCTTCAATCTCTCGCCCACCGAAGTGTCCGGTGTCTTCCCCCCGCGGAACGGCCACGGCCCCTACCAGGACGCGCTCGCGCAGGTTGCCATCAAGCGCCGGACCCTGCCCTGGGAGCGGCCCATCGACGCCGGCGCGCCGCATTCGATCGGGCAACCCTCGGACGGACAAGGACTCCCGGCCGACTATCCCACGCCCTGGCTCGCGCTCCTCTTATTCGAAGAGGGCGAATACACTTTGTTGCAAGGCGTTCCGCTCCCGAACGTCGTGCCGAAAGCAGTCTTCCAACAGCTCGGAAGTCCCGCGAACGTCCTTTGCGACGCCGTGGAAGCCGACCTTAGCCTCGTTCAGGCGATCATGCCTTCGAAAGAAGAGCTGCAGTTGCTCTCGCACGTGCGCTGGGTCAATAAAGACGACCGCGAGTTGAGCGTCGAAGGCAGCGACGGCTGGTTCGCGATCGTTATGACCAACCGTGTCCCTTCGCCCAACGCGAAGTGCCGCGCTTGCCTGGTATCCGTTGAGCAGCGGACCGATCTCGTCAAAGCCGACCCGCCAGTCAGTCACATCCCCGAGCCCGTCTTCGTCGTGACGGAGTTCGAAGCCCGCGATGCCGGTCCGATGGAACTCGAGACGTCGCGTCTTCAGGAGGTGATCCCGCTGCCCGCCGCCTCGCGGCTCGGGGCGGTGCAGCCCGCCAAGGCGCGGCTCGTCCTCCTACATAGCTGGCAGTTCGTCTGCGAAGGCAACGGCACGTTCTTCGATCTCATGCAGAACCTCGACGTCGGCATGATCGGCAAGGTGGAAGTGGCGGGCCAGCCCCCGCTCACGGACACGTCGCATCTGCCCATCGAACTTCACGATCGCGGCGGCACAGAGGAAACCTCGCTGTACCGCGGACCGCTGGTTCCGTTCATCCTCACGCGCGACACGCTTGGTCCCTATCACAGCGCCGATCAGGCGCGTCGAGCCACGCCCGAGGCCGGCGTCGAAGACATCTCCTACGCCGCCGCGTTCGAGGTCGGCCGGCTGCTTGCCGCCGCCGATGCGCGGCTCGCGCAGGAGTTGATGCGCTGGCGCCGTCAGGCCTATCAGCAGTCAGCGAGGCTGGATATGATCGCCAACGTCCAGATCGCGCTCGCGCTGCCCGCCGCCATCGCCGCGGTGCAGCTTTCGCAGGCGCCGTTCACGCCGATCGTCGCCACGGCCGCCGCGACCGTGCTCGTCAAAGGCTCCGGCCCGATCGCCGATCGCTACGGAATCACGGTTGCGGCCAAAACGCCCGGGCTCAATCCGCAAACCGTATCCGCTTCTTGGGGGATCACGGTTCAGGACGCGAACATCATCCTGGGCGTGAAGACGCCGGGCACCCTGGGTCTCGAGGTCGCCGCCGTTGCGCAGACGGCGCGCGATAACACCACGCTCGCCGCCGTCATCGAAGACACGGCATCGTTAACGCGGCTAACCACCACCCGCGATCAGAAGATTCAAAACGCAGTCATCGCTCTTGGAGTTTCCAAATGAGACCCGCATGGATCAGTTCCCAGCAGGCCTTGCAGGCGCGGCTGGTCAAGCCCCAGCAAGTCGAGCCGACCAGTCCTGAAGCCGAGATGCCGCCCTACATGGAGAGCTTTCTCGCGCATATCCGCCTGTTGATCGGCGTTCCCTTCGATTACCTTGTGCCGGACGCACGGCTCTTGCCCGATGAGTCCATCCGCTTCTTCTACATCGATCCTTCCTGGACCGATCGCCTTGTGGATGGCGCCATCTCCGTCGGCAAGATCGGTACCCGCGAACAGGCGCACCATCAGGGCCAGAACGACGGGGTTACCAAGCAGCTCGACGTGACCACGCGCGGCGTACGCGACCTGCAACGCAACGCGATTTCGTTCCTCGATCTCCGCGCCAATCCGCGGCAGGTCACAAGTCCAGTGATCACCGGATTCCTGCTGCGCTCCGGCGCCGTCAGCGGATGGCCGCAGATGGACGTGCGCGCGTACGATACCGTGCTTCCCAATAACTACGACCCCGCGTCGCTGCCCGCCCAGGCCAAACAGCTCCCGACGCTGCGGCTGGAGCGCTTGTCGCCCGGCGTGCTCATCGCGCTGTTTGAGGGCATCCCGAAGATGGTGGTCTGCGAGGAGCCCCACCATGGGATCCAGTTCGGTGTTCACGAACACAACGGCGCGTTCAACGTGTTCCGCCGCAATGCCGGCGCGCTCGCGATCGGCGGCACGATCAACGTCCCGGTGCGCTCGGCGAATCCACGCGTGATCGCGCTCGCCGAGCTTCGCCGCACCTTGAAGACAGACGCCGCGCTGGCGCCCCAAACCGGAAGCGCTTCATTCGCCATCGAGCTTCTCAATCTTCCGTTCCGCCAGAGGTTCGCCGGAACCGGCGGCAATATCCACTTCACCGGCTTGGGCCAATTCGTGCCGATCACGATGGTCGCCGCCAACGTGAAGGACGCGACGTTGCAGCAGGCCGTTGAAGGAGCGTTCAAGTGAGCACCGTGAACGATGCGCTCGTTGCGCTAAACCTGACCACGGGCCTGACCGTTCGCACCGTCAACACCTGGACGCCTTTCCTGTTGCGCGACCCCCGCGTGCTCGTTCCGATTCAGCTCGACGTGTTGATGGTCCGCCAGGCCGGCGGCGCCTGGGCCGATTGCGCCATGCGGGTCCCGCCCGATACCGGCACAACCATCGAGGCCAGCTCGACGCTCCCGCCCCCGTTCGCTCAACTGAACCAAACACGTCCGGCCGGCGCATACCTGCACTGGGCTCTTCCCGATGCGTTGAATTCCGGTCTGCAAGATGCGGCCGGGGCGACGTTCCCCGCGATTCCGGATCGCTGGCTCGTACTGCGCCTGTATCCGTCCCCGACCGTGCCAGGACGCCGGAGCATCAAGGGCTGGGTGCTGAAATCCGGCCTCAAGACTCCGACCGTCACCCCTCTAAGCAGTTGGCTCGAAGACGGTCAGACATCCGATGCGAAGAAGCCGCTCACAGCGCTGGGGCATGGCGACCTCGCTTGGCAGGCCTACTATGACAACGTCGTCAACCGGCTCGGGTTCTACGACGACCTGAAAGACGTCAAAGACGGGCCTATCGCGTACGTCGTGTGCGGCTGGTACGCCGACACCACGCTCGACCCGCTGGGCGATACCAATATCCGCTCGCTCGCCGACTTCGACGCCAAGATGCAGCAGTTCGCCTGGTCGCTCGATCCGAAAAACTTTCAGGAGGCTGTCAAGAAAACGACCAGCTACACGTTGCTCAGCGAGGCAGTTGCGCTCTCGGTTCAGCTACCCGTCGCCGAGCAGGAACGCCGCACGCTGCCTTTCAGCACCAAGCCGTTCCAGCGCCAGGAACCTGGCTCCGTACCTGCCGGTCCACCTTATTTAACCGACGGCTCATGGTGGCCGCAGAGCACGCTTTTCCACGGTTCCTGCTTGGGCATCGGATGGCCTGGTATCGGCTGGACTGATAACCCGAATGGCCTGCTTTCCAGCGAAACTGGCGGTGCCCCGACCGCCGATAAAATCAGCGTTGCGATGGGCGAAACCATCACCGAAGCGATGGCCACGCTGGTAGGCAACGTGACCGGCTCAACCAAAGAAGCCCGTGTCCTCGAGGCCTTTCAACTGGGTGCCCTGAGCGAACTCGATGGACCCGATGGCCAGGCCCGCCTCGACTCCGCGCTCCAAACCGCGGCATTCGGTTCCATCCCCGGGGGCTCGGTTACGGAGCGAGTTTGGCAGCCGCCGACGGGTCCGCCACCCGTCTCGGCGCCATCCACGGCGCCGCTCGATCCCGGCAAGTTCGCCCGTTATCAATTCGCGAATCAGAAAGCCACGCCCAGCCGCATCAAGTCCGCGCCTTTTCAGAAGGCGACCCAAGGCCCGGTGAACGCGAAGGCCTTCCAAGCCCAGTCCTTCATCCAAGAGAGCACCATCGTGATTGGCGCACTTGGGGAAGCCATCCAGCAAGTGGCTCCTTCTGAGCAGGAGCCGTACGTTCCCGGCAAATGGGTCGACGCCCAAAGATCGCTGCCGCGATTCTTTCACCCGATGGATCCGGTGGTGCTCCTGCAAGGCGCCAACCGCGCCTTCAAGTACGGCTCGAACGACAAGTACAGCGCTGATGGAACACTACAGTGCCGGCTTACCGGCACGTGCCTCCACGAATACGTGAAGTGGAGCGGCGAGTTTCCGTTGCCCGCGGTTCACCCGGAGGACATTCTCGATCAGGGCGTGAACAACGGCAGCGTTCCTCCCGAGTGCGACGAAATTCTCGGCGAGGCCGCGTTGCTCGATCCGGGCTCGTCCGCCCCGATCGTCAACTCCGTTTCTAAAGCCGCGCAGATCCCAGCGGCCCAGATCAGTGCGCAAGTGCAAAGCGTCATGGTCGACCAGACCGCCTGGCTCGCCACCCGCGATCCGCGCATTGACCCCGGTCCAGTGGTCGCGCGCTCCGCCTATAGCGGGATCCTGCCATCGCCCGTCTCGATCGGACTGCCGAGCACGCCCTGGAATCCCGTCCACCTCGATTGGAGCATTCAATTCATTCCCTCCGCCGGCGGGCTAACCGACTGGACTCTCGGCGAAACCGACTTCGATGAATCCACGCCGGTGCTGCCTCCGGCTCAGCCTGCCAATGCCATCACGCTCCAGGGCCGCAGCCCGCTTCATCCCGGGGCCGCGGACATTGCGGCGAAAGCGGTCCAGCAGGCGCTAGACCAGATCTCGAGCGCGGCAGGAAGCGGATCCCTTCCGTCTGGACAATATACCGAGCGCGCCGTATCGGACCTCTCCCAGACGCTGATGTTGGTCTGCAGCCAGCTTCAGGTGGACGCCAAGAACGTGCCGGACCCGGATCGCGCCGTGCTCGAAGATATCGCCACCACGCTGCTAAGCATGGACGTGCTCGCGTCCAGCATCAACCTCATTCAACAGCTTCGCGGCGGATACCCTGGCGACGGCGCCTCCGCGCCCAATCCGGGCGATCCCGCGCCTCAGATCTTCTTCCCCATGCGCGCCGGATTCTTCAAGATCCTGCGCCTGCGGCTGGTGGATGGCTACGGACAGTTCGTCGACCTCGCGGGATCGAGCGCAAGTGCCAACGCCGACCCGAAGAAGATTTTACACAGCGAGCCTCTGGACATCGCCGGACATCCGGAGCTGTTGGCGCTGCCGCCTCGGTTCACCTCGCCCGCCCGCATCCTGCTGCGCTACATGGACGCGGCCGGGAGCAAAAACGAAGCCAGTCTTGCCACTGACGTTGCACCCGGCTATAGTCCCGTGTGCGGCTATCTGATGCCCAACCACCTCGACGCCGCGCTCGAGTTCTTCGGCGCCGACGGGTCGAACGCAGGCGTGGTCCGGCCCGCGGACGATGGCAGCGTGCTGTGGGAAGATGCTCCCGGCCAGCCTTCGACGGTAGGCCAGTCGCCCGATCGCGCGCTTTCGAACGGCTACCTGGCATCGATTGCCGACTCTCTGATCCGATGGGGCGTTCGCGACTCCGGACTTCCGAACGAGGAGACTGCCCTACAAGCGCTCATGCGCGTCATCGACTCCACGCTCTGGGCGGTCGATCCTTTTGGGCACCAAGGCGACGAGCACCTCTCGCTTCTCGTGGGCCACCCAATCGTGGTCATGCGGGCTTCGCTCAAGATGGAGATCCAGGAGCCGGTGGATCTTGCCAGCGCGCTAAAACTAAAGTTCCCAGTGAGGTTAGGCGCTCTAGTCCATTGGCAAGATGGCGTGCTAGGCTACTTCGTCAATGACGATTACGACACCTTGTTCTGCTCCGACGCGGCCGCCGCCGGACTTGCCCGGGCGGTTGGGCCCGGCCGGGGATTCCTGCAACAGGTCAACCTCGTGCAACCTTATTACACCTCGTTCAGCACCCCCGCCGCGAACGAACCGGTGACGCATCCTTATATCGACACCACCGGCACGATCTGGCTCTATCCTGGCCAGGAAGTCCAACTGACACTACTGGTCGAGCCCATGACGAACGTCAACGCGACCACCGGCCTGCTGCCTCGCAAAGAGATCGGCATGAGGCGCGAGTGGGTTACCGACGCGTTGGCGAAGCTTGCGCCCACGTTTCGTTTCGGACCCGTGCTCGTGGACCCGAAGAGTATTCGCATGCCCATCGCTGCCGAACTCAACGGAACGTGGACGTGGGATCACCGAACCGACGTCATTACTTGGGCCAATGACGTGGTGACCAACGCCACCCAGGACGCGATCCTGCAGCCCGACCCGCCGATCGCGAGCGAAGGCTGGCTGCAACTCAATCCGCCGCAGCCGGGAGCCCAGAAATGAACCCACTCGGCTGGACGCCCGTCGGCCCGTCCGTGATCTACAACGGACAGCTAACCGGAAACGGAAATGCGCCCGTATCCGGCCGATGCACTGCCATCCTGGTGCATCCCACGGATCCGAATACTGTGTACGCCGGCACGGCGTCCGGCGGCGTGTGGAAGACCACCGATGCGGGCAACAACTGGCAGCCGATCATGGACGACCAGATCAATCTGTCGATCGGCGCCATGGCCTTCGATCCGAACAACGCCAACCGGCTGTACGTCGCCACCGGGGAAGGGAACCCAGGCGGCGAGATCCTGGCCGGCGGAGGCCTCCTGATCTATGACGCGACATCCGGCGCGTGGACTCTCCAGAACTACACCGACCTGGTAGGCCGCAGCGTTCGATCCATGGTGATCAAGCCCGGCGCCGCGCCGTACACCATCTGGTTGGCGACGGACGCGTTCGTTGTGGAATCAACGGACGGAGGCGCGCACTTCACCAAGTTGCAATTCCTGAACCCCGAGAAGCCTGGTTTCTACGCCGGCAGTTCCTTCAGCGACATCGCCTACAACGCCGCGGACGACATTCTGTATGCGGCGGCCTGGGGAGACGGCGTGTATCAGCGTGTCGGCGCGGGCGCGTTCACGAAGATTCCTCGCGGCCCCGGCACTCTCCCGGGAGGTAGCACCCTGGGCAGAATCGCCCTCGGGATCTGTAAGAATCACCCGCAAAATCTGTATGTGTCCTATGGCGACTCATCAAGCAAGTTCCTAGCTATCTATTTCTCAGCCGACAAGGGCGCAACCTGGACCGCGGTCAACCTACCGTCGCCCTCGGACAAGTTGGGCCAAAGCGACTACAACCACTACCTCGCCGTCGATCCCGATACGCCAACCATCCTCTTCTTCGGCGAACTGAAGCTCTGGCGATCCACGGACGGCGGAACCCACTGGACCGACAGCACCGCGTCGCACAACGATTCGCCCGGCATCCATTCAGATCAACATTGCCTGGCGATCAGCCCTTCGGATAAGACCAAAGTATGGGCGGGAAACGACGGCGGCGTCTGGTTCTCATCCGATTCGGGAGTGAGCTTTTTCAGTCGCAATCGGGGCTTGCAGACGTTCCAGTATTACTCGCTGGCGCAGCATCCGGACGACGCGTCCATTCTGCTGGCGGGTGCGCAGGATAACGGCTCGCAACGCTACGAGGGTCATCCCGCATGGGACCTCAGTTCGGCGGGCGACGGTTTCTTCTGCGCCATCGATTCGGTGGAGACGTTCCGCTGGTATTCCGCCTACGTCTACCTGCAGGACGGGAAGATCAAGGCCATCCAACGCTCCGAAAAGGCCGGCAAAGCGGGGTCCTGGGACTACGTCGTCGACGGGATCTCGAATACGTTTAATAACAACGCGTGGCCGTTTTATGTACCGTTCGTGATCGATCCCACGGATCACCACGTCCTCTATCTCGGCACGAACTCTCTGTACCGGAGTGATCATTTCGGGGACAACTGGCAGGCCGTCTACACCGATCCCGCGACCAAAGCGCCCTGGATGACGTCGTCCAACGCGGCGACGATGAAGACCGCCGCCGTTACCATCACCGCGATCGCCGTGAATCCTACGGATGGAACTCATGTCTACGTAGGGACCGCGGACGGCAACGTATTCATGCTCCAACGCCAGGCGGACGGGAGCTACAAAGTGACGCAGCTTGCGGGCTTGCCGGCCGGTGGCTACATCTCGGATCTCGCCGTGGCGCCTCCGATCGCGCCGGCCACCACGTCCTATGTGCTTTACGCCGCGCTGGGCTCGCCCGAGGTGTCCGGAATCGGCGTCACCAATTTCGCGCAAGGCCGCATCTTCATGCGCAATGTTCTCACGGATGCGAACTGGACGCCTTTGTCGAAACCGGGCCTGGACCGAACGGTATCCGGAATCGTGATCGCCAACGGCCAGAATCCGATCAACGCCATCACGGTCGACCCTGACAATCCGAAGACGATTTACATCGGCTGCGATAGCGGCGTCTTCCGCACCACAGATCAGGGCGCTAACTGGTCGCTCTACAGCGACAATCTTCCCAACGTCGCCATCGCCGATCTTCAGTTCCATCGAAAGACCAAGCTGCTACGCGCCGCCACCATGGGCCGCAGCATTTGGGAGATTGACACCGGCGCCAGCGCGGCGTCTCCGCCGGCTACAACCATCTTCATTCGCCGCAACATTATTGATACCGGCCGCGATCCGTTGCCGCCGGCCGACGCCGTGGATCCGTTCGACCCCAGCAATCACATCAATCCGTTTAGCGGAGCGGATATCAAGATCGATACACCGCTGTTTCTCGGCTTCGACACGCCGGCGAGCTTCCAGACGTACGGCGACACGAATTCCGGGGCCGATTACATCGCGTTCCCGCAGCTCGATACGTCGAACGTGCTGCGCCGGAACAAGCAGTCGCGCCTGTATGCCGAGGTCATGAATCGCGGTCCGGCGGACGCGACCAACGTCGTGATTCGCGCGTTCTATGCGGCCAAAGTCGGCAACAAGTATCCTAATTTGCCGGCGGATTTCTGGACGAAATTCCCCAGTTCGGATCCGGATCTGAGCACCTGGAAGACCTGCGGCGCCGCCGTCACGCTCGGGACGATTCGGGCCGCGCAACCCAAGGTGGCCATGTGGGAACTGCCCGAAACTCCGCCTGCGACGCAGGATCCAGTGGGAGTTCTGGTGGTCGCGACGTCAACCGAGGATCCGGTAGGCCTCAGCGATTTTGATCCGAATACACTGGCGGTGTCGTCCCGGCACCTGGTTCTGCGCGAGGCTAGTGTCAACATGTCCACGGCCGACGTCGTAGTCTTGATCCTGTTGGCCGTCGGCGCCGCCGGATTGGTGGCTTACGGGATTAGCAAGGCATAAGGGAGTTCGCGGTGGGCTTTGTAGTAGGAACGCTCGGCTAATCGGATTGGCGATTTTTGAAGATTCCGGTGCTGGTTTTTTGGGGTGGTGGTTTCCACCCGGTGCTTAGCTCTTCGATGACCGACGCCGCAGGATCGCGGCCAGTATGGGAGCAGCCATCAACAAAACCAACAGCGTGAGTTCGTACAATCCCGAACCGCCGTCTGGAGAAATGCCAAAGAGACGTTCAACGAAATCCATGGAAAATGCTCCTCTCGTGTAGTCTGATTTTATTTCAAAGGCTTTGATGATGATGATGATTAAAAGCCCGCCGACCTTCGACGGCCCAGCGGGGGCGTAACCGATGCTATAGATGCCAGTACTGCTCGGTGCCGATGGCGCCGACCTGCGTGACCCCGCTCAGTACATCACGTCGCGTGCACAAAGCTCGCCGGCAAGAGGGTCTGGACGTAGCGTCGCCTTTCCCTTTCGCGTCGTGTGATCTAGACTAGTCCATGTCCGGAGGCGCCATTGATTCGGGAGTTCGACCGAACCCTTGTTCAAACGCAATCCGTCCAGGTGGGGGCGTTTCGCTGTCATCCCGATCATCCATGCTTTCACGATTCGGGTCCGGCGACGTCGTTCTGTTTCGTGTTTCCGCGCACAGCAGTGGAGATTCAGCATGAGCATGAACGTCCGTTCGTGGCGAACCCGAACGTCGTGACCTTTTACAACCGAGGGCAAGCCTATCTGCGGAATGCGATCGGCAACGAAGGTGACCGCTGCGATTGGTTCGGCGTTAGCGCGGATATCGCCAGAGACGTTATCCGATCGTACGATCCGACAGTAGACAGCCGTCCGGAGCGCCCGTTTCGCTTCACACGAGGGTTCGCTCAAGCGCCGGCCTATCTCGCCCAAAGACGATTGTTCAATCGTGTAGCCGACGGCCTACGAAATGAACCACTAGAGATCGAAGAGGCAATAGTGCTCCTGCTCGACCAGGTGGTCGCGGCTGTTTACGGCGGGAGGCGGCAACCACGAGCCACCCGGTACGCACGCGAGATCGTCCATTCCGTCGAGAAGATCTTCAGCGAGCATTGGCGGGAGGGGCTGACGCTCGATGCGATCGCGAGCGAAGTAGGGGTGTCCGTCTACCACCTCTGTCGAGTCTTTCGAGACACCACTGGTATCACCCAACATCAGTACCGGCTTCGGCTCAGGGCAAGGAGATCGCTGGAGATGATTGAGGAATCCCAGGCGGGGCTGGTCGACATCGCGCTCGCAAATGGATTTTGCGCGCACAGCCACTTTTCGTCACTGTTTCGCAGCGAGTTCGGCACCACACCGTCGGCCGTGCGTGCCGGATGTTCTCGGGCAAGATCTTGATAGCGCCCAGCATCCGGTTTCAAACAAACTGGGGAAATGCGTTTCCTCGTCGGGTTGTTGATGCTCGCAGCCGGCACTGGGCCGAGCCTGTCGGAGGCCCTGGCAAAAATTCAGGCCCAGGACTTAACCGGCGCCGCGGCGATGCTCGAACAGATCACCGGACGCGAGCCGGCTAATGACGTTGCCTGGCGCGCCTTGGGATTCGCATATCTAAAGCTCCACAAACCAGACCACTCAATTCGCGCCTATCTGCGTGCTCACGAGATTGATCCGAAACTCCCGACTCCGCTCTACAACATCGGCCTCGCGTACGCTCTGAAAGGGGATCGGAACCAGGCGTTCACATGGCTCAGCAGGGCTAGAGATACGCACAGGTTCGACATGACCCAGGCAGAGGCAGCGCCTGAGTTGTCAGCTCTCAAGGACGACCCTCGGCTACGGGCGCTGCTTCCAACGCGCAAGGACTTTGACAATCCGTTCGTTGAACCAGTGAAGATCCTGCGCGAATGGGACGGCGAAGCGGCCCATGGACAGTTCGGGTGGATCGCGCGGAACATCGGCGATGTGGATGGTGATGGAGTCCCCGATATCGTGACTACGGCTCCAACATTGAACAACAACGCCGGGCGCATTTACGTTTACTCGACGAAGACGGGCCGACTCCTTTGGAAGGCGGATGGCGCGCCTGGCGATCAGCTCGGCTCGGGCGTGGAAGGCGCGGGCGATACCAACGGTGATGGCATCCCCGACGTGATCGCAAGTTCCCCTATGGGCGGATACGCGAAGGTCTACTCGGGCCGGGATGGCCGCGTTCTGTTGACCCTCAAGGCCGGCAACGCCGCGAAAGATCAATTCGGGCAGCACGTGGCCGGAGTTGGCGACATCAACCACGACGGATTCACGGATGTGATCGTAGGGGCGCCGGGAGATCACGAGGGCCGGGCGTATGTGTACTCTGGCAAAGATGGCCGCCTTCTGCTTACTCTGCGCGGCGAGCGCGCTGGTGATAATTTCGGGAACGCAGTGGCAGGTTTTAGCGGCGGCAATCGCGTGTTCCTGCTGGCTGGCGCACCTAACGCGGGACCCGCGAAAACCGGCCGGGTTTATGCCTACAATGGCCTTTCACAAAAGGCTGCATTCATCATCGACGCCGATGAAACGGGCACGGCGCTTGGGGGCATGTTCCTTTCCATCCCTGGCGATCTGGATGGCGACGGAGTGCCCGATATTTACGCGTCGGACTGGCAGAATCAAGCCCGTGGACCATCCACCGGGCGGGTCTACATTCATTCCGGAAAAGACGGACACCGCTTGTTTGTACTGACAGGTGAAACGGCGGGTGAAGGTTTCGGAACCAGTCCCGCTACTGCCGGAGACGTGGACGGAGATGGACACGCCGACCTGATCGTGGGCGCGTGGCAGTACGCTAGGGAGGCGATCAGCGGGGGGCGCGCGTATCTCTATTCCGGCAAAGACGGCGCCCTGATGAAGACCTTCACCTGCCGCACGCCTGGTGACACCTTCGGCTTCGATGCCGTTTCGATGGGCGATGTCGACGGGGACGGCACCGTGGATTTCCTCATCACCTCGGGATGGAGTGGGGTGAGCGGTTTCCATTCCGGGCGCGTGTTCCTGATCTCGAGCGGGGTCAAGCGCAGGCATCGGTAATAGTTCTTGAAAATGCGAATCTCAAGGCCGATTGATTCGTAACTATTTGGGGGACACCAGTGATTCGCAAACTTTCATTCCTCATCCTTTGTTCGGGAGCTGTGGCCCTCGCTGATACGTCTACCCCGCCTGGAAAGCTCGTAGATTTGGGCGGCCATAAACTTCATGTGTACTGCACAGGTCGTGGCGAGCCTACGGTGGTCGTCGAAAACGGGCTCGGCGATTTCTCTTTCGACTGGGCGCTTGTACAAGCTCGCGTTTCCCGTTTCGCCCGCATCTGCACTTACGACCGCGGCGGCTATGCGTGGAGCGATCCCGGCCCGAAGCCACGCACGTTTGCGCAATTGAACCTGGAACTGCACGACGCGCTGGCAAAGCTCGCAGAGCGTGGACCTTACGTCCTCGTGGGCCATTCCTTTGGTGGACCCGTGGTGCGGAACTTTGCGAAGATCTACCCGAGCGCCGTCGCCGGCATCGTGATGGTGGACGCGGCCCATGAAGGGCTGCGCGTCGGCATCGGCGGTGGGAAAACTATCCGCCTTGGCGATGGGGCAAAAGGCACAGACATTCCCCTGGCGCACGAAGACATGAGCGCTTCGGACAAACCCACCCTGCGAGCGCAAGATTTGCCGGAGGAACTCACGAGTCTCAATTCGGCTTATAAGGTTCTCCCTCCCGATGAACAACGAATGCATCTGTGGGCGCAGCAGTTGCCCGGCGTTTATGACGCCGAGAAGAGTGAAACGCAATGGTCAGAGGAATATTTCGCGAAGTGGCTGGCCACGCCGCAGATGGACGTATTGGGGACGATTCCCCTCGTAGTCCTGAGCCGGGCCGATGGCGGGTACCGAGATGGTGATTCCGACGTCTCCGCCGCCCAGCTCGAGCAGGAGCGCAAAGAGGGCCAGGCAAAGCTCGTTCGCCTATCATCTAACGGCAAACAGGTCATCGTCCACAGCGGCCATAACATGAATTTGGAAGCGCCCGAAGACGTCAGCAACGCGATCCGCGAAGTGGTGAACGCCGTGCGGCATGCCGCTGGGAAACACTAGAACCTTTGCACATGGCAATTCATGCTGTCCGGCTTCAGTATCATTCTGCTCCCGCTGCTACGATCCTGAGGCGGAATCGGCATGTTGGGCGCGCTGAGGTCAATGGGCAACTCCTGGGCGCTCCGGAAGAGAATTTGCGCACTGGCCGCCGAATCCATATTTCAGATGGGAGGCAATGGCATGGGCAAATTCACCTGCGGGCCTGGTTACAGGCAGTCATTCTGTCACCCGCTGTTCCTGCGCCTCGGGGTGTCTCGGCACAGCCGGCAATTTCCCCATCGCCGCCACTGCCCCTCCTCTGCGGTGGGGACCACTCGGTTTTGAAGCGCCAACTCTCCCCGGCTGGCAGATCTTTTGGGTAGCAAAAAATGGAATCCGTTACACGGGCATGGGCGGCTACTCCCCGGAAATGTCAGACGACAATGCGTGGAAGGGAGCACTGTTCCTGAGCCGACTGAAATCTTTGCCGCCGAAAGTCGCTGTAAAATGGCATCAAAAGAATCCCTAAAGGTGCTATTGCTGCCGTTCTTTTGATGTGGAACATCGGGGTCGAGTGACGGTCAATCCGGGCAGCTATTCGGAAACAATACTACCGTTGCCCAGTTTCCGAAAATGCCACGTCAGCAGTAAATAGAAAAGCTGTGCGTGAAAACTTACTAGTTACTACCGCTCCGGTGCGTCGATGATGTCGGCCCCCCAGCCGCGCGATTCTCCTGGCTGATGTCGCGGATGACACGGCATGGATTTCCCGCCGCAAATACGTCG
The DNA here is from genome assembly GCA_963758445.1 of Terriglobia bacterium. GTDB lineage: Bacteria > Acidobacteriota > Terriglobia > Bryobacterales > Bryobacteraceae > Bog-105. The sequence continues at coordinate 4,126 of CAVWVR010000008.1, read as the reverse complement.
TCCGGTATGTCCCTGGTAACAATGCTGCCGGCTCCGATCACCGTGCGCGAGCCAATGCGCACACCGGGAAGAATGAGCGCTCCGCCACCGACCCAAACATCCGAGCCGATGGAGATTGGTTTGCCGAACTCCTGCTGACGACGCAATTCGGCGTTCAGGGGATGCATGGGCGTCAGAATCTGGACACCAGGACCAAAGAGAGTGAAATCTCCAATCTTGACCGGGCAGACATCGAGCACGACGCAGTTGAAATTGAAAAAGACGCGCTCCCCGAGTTCGATATTGGAACCGTAGTCACAGAAGAAAGGAGGCTGCATCCATACCGTATCACCGCCCTTGCCAAAAAGCTGTAAGAGAATCTGCCGCCGAATATTCCGCTCAGATTCGCGGGTTGCATTCAGAGCCTGGCAAAGGTCGCGTGCCCGATCACGGTCCCGGACCAAGTCGGGATCCAAAGCGTCGTAAAGCTCGCCAGCAAGCATTTTGTCCCGTTCCATGCGCAATCCGTTTCCTCCAGCTTCATGTTTTTTCACAACGAGAATACAACGTACAAGCAACTCGATTTATGCATCCGTTTGGTTAGAGTGATGCATGACAAAGTGCATGCGAAACTGCTTGTCTCCGAATTACGGGCAACCCGGAAAGTGGACGGGCAACCCGAAGAGTGGTGTAGAGAATTGTCCAAGTCCGATTCGAGCAGCCGAGCGCGGTTGTGAGCCGCCGAGCAGTGCCTCACAGCCGCGAAGCGCCTAGGATTAGCTCAATCTTTTCTGGGGCAAGCCCGTGCAAATCGTTTTCGGCGATGCGTCCCTGCTTCACGAGTTCGGCGAATACAATCGGGAGCACAGAGTATCGGTAGTCGTATTTACGATCAATCTCTAATCGGCGCTCAGCCAGCCAACGTTCTAGCTTCCATAGCTCGGACGGTTCATCGATGAGCGCTGCCTTCGCTTTAGCCTCACGAACGAGTTGCTGCAGCTCATTATTGAGGGCCTGATCAAAGGCCTTTCGAGCTATGGCCTTCTCCGAGGGGGACCACTTGAACTCGCGCATGCGTTGCGTCCTTTCAAAGACGATAGCAAGCTCTAGCGTAAGCGACTGGAGAGCGTACATGAGTGGATCGCCACTCTCAAAGCCGAATGCCAGTGTGCTTTCGTGGCGAGCTACCTTTCCAAGATGCTACCCGACTTCTGGGGACTGATGGCAAAGCCACCTCTCCGACGTTCCGGACTGCCGACAAGATAACGAGGGGCCGCAGGTTTTCCAGGGGTCATATCTACATCGACTTCATCGCTCGGCTCCGTAACCTTCGACGCTACCCACACGCAATACTCGTTCGCTGCTCGAGTGCAGCGGTACTTTTTGCAGAAGATTAGATTTGCGTCACCGCCGACGGACACTCAACTTAGCGGTCACTTGTGAGGTAGGCCAGCATGTGGCGTGCTAGCTCGGTGGCAAAGACTTTGTCACTAACGCGAAGCGCAACACGCCAGAGTGAGATCTCGCCGAGGGATGCGAGCTCAATCGAGCTCGTCGCAGAAAGGACCGCGAAGCGAGCCGCGCGCTGTGGATCCGAGTGGCGGATGCTTGCACGATGCTCTAGCAAGAGCTTGGCCAGCTGCTCAAGGTTGACGGAACTGAGCCGCATGATCTCTTTAGCGAAAGCGGACTCCGGCTCGGATTCGATCATGCGGAAAAGCGCGGTCAGGAGCTTAGGATGCTCGCGATACTGCTTCAAAAGCGCGGCGACGAGTGCTTCGACGGTGTCTGCCAAAGTCTTGCGGGCAATCATGCGGCGAACAAGGGCCTTGTTTGCACTATTCGCAGCTTCGAAAATGCGCAGAAAGGTGGCGCGGAGGAGATCATCCTTGTCCGCGAAGCGGCGATAGATGCTGGCGGCCGAAAGGTTGGCTTCGGCTGCGATCCGAGGTACCGTCGCGCCCACAAGCCCATGCCGATCAATGACACGGGCTGTTGCGTTCACCAGCTTGTCGGAGGTGCATTGACTGCGCTTCTGCTGCGCGGCGGGACGAGAGCCAGACACCGGTGTCAGAAGTTTCTTCACAAGATCACTTTACAAACATGCCACGAATATGCGAATGTGAAATCACGTTTACATATGCCGGGTCTTAGCGTTCCTGCATTTTCAAGCTTAGGTCCGGGTTTGCTGGCCATCATCGGAATCCTGCTATTCGTAGCGCCCTTCGTCGATTTGCCGCTATCGCGACGCCTTCAGGCAGCTCCGAGCGGTGCGCGGCGGCTTTTGTTTTATCGGTTAATAATCGCCTACCTTTGGGTGCTTGCCGCGCTCGCGTGGGTTTGGAGGGACGGAACGGGCATCCACGTTCTTCACCCTGCCGGAGTTCCTACTTGGCTGTTCGGTGCGCGGTGGAGAACCTGGACGATCTCAGGAATATTGGTTTTGTTCTTCGCTCTTGTGTTCAAGCCAGGTCTCGCCACACTTTTGCGCCCGAGGCTAATTCCGGGGTATACACGGGCGATGAAGTCGGTTGCCTGGATGCTCCCCCACGATGCTCAGCAACGGCGTTGGTTCGCGCTGCTGAGCCTCACCGCTGGGGTGTGTGAGGAGTGGCTGCTTAGAGGAGTAGTTCCGCATGGCCTTAACGCTAAAGCGGGCGTGTCGATCACGACCAGCCTGCTCATCTCCTCCCTGCTCTTCGGATGGAACCACCTATACCAGGGATGGAGGGCCGTGGGAAGCTCAGCCGTGATTGGACTTGCGTTTGGTCTCGTCGCCCTTCTCTCTGGCAACTTGGTGATTCCGATTCTGCTTCACTGCGCAATGGACCTACAGATCGTGGTCTGCTTCCGCCCCGAGTGGGCGGACGGCTCGTGTCTTCTATCCTCAACAGAAGCTGATAGGTGCTGAGAAACGCCGATTTCAGATGCATTCTGGCTTCTCGTTACTGATCACGCGTCGCGCACAGTTGCAGCGTTGGACACCGTCCTAAAGTTATGTCATGCAGCCCATGACTCACAGACTTACGCTCGACCTGCAGTTCACGATAACTACCGAAAAAGGCGCTTGTGTCCGGCTGATCCCAAGATTGTAGGCAACCTGGACAGAACCCACCTTGCATTTGATAGGTTTGGCTCTGTCGCGAAGTGTTCACGAATAATGAATTAGTTCCGTCTACGTCTCGCGACTGCGTTCTGACCGAAAGTTGTGCAGTCGTTCCGACCAAGTCCGCGTCCAGCCATTCGAAATGATCTGCCCATTGACCTTGCCGAGGGCTGAACAGGGGAGCCATCTTCCCATCCAGCGGATCTAGCCCCGCCAAGTTCGGTCCTTTGTGCCGATGGCAGTGCAAGCAAGCGAGCGCAAGATTGCCGAAATCGGTGGCTCCGCCGTGTTGGCGCGGAGTGATGTGGTCAATGTGAAATCCGGGCGGGTACAAGCCCGCAGGCATGCGGCAATACTCACATCGATCCTGAGCGCGTAGCCAAACTTGCCTGACTAGGCTTGAATTCACGTACTGGATTGCAAAGAATTACGGTGGGACAATGCCAATCGAGCTTTGGACTGCATGACAGCAAGCAGGTTCCCCACATGGAGGTAACTGTCGAACTCACGCGCGTCCGCATCTGTCAGGGTTCCGGCTTGAGATCTATCGGCGAGGTCCTGCATTCGAGCCTGATCTCTTTCACTGAAACCCATGCGGAGAAAATAATGCGCAGGTTCGGTCGCTACTTCATCCGGCTGGGGATTCGATGAGGCGAGCCCAAACGCCCGCTTCCGCGTCCGTAGCTGTGACTTGCAAATTCACGAGATCCTCTTCTTCACAGTATCGCGAACTGCGCACGCAAGTCGGGTCGTCTAGTATTCCAGAGTCAGCAAACTTTTTTCAGAGGCCGGTGTCCGAATCTGCCCGATTTCGAACTCTTTAGTTGCTGAGGGCAGATTTAAGCGTGCAGAAACGGCCAGCGAAGCAGGTCGAGGCGGGCAGAAGGCCAAGCCGAGCCGCGTAGAGCCCTTAGGATGGTGGGCGGTGCAGGGATCGAACCTGCGACCTCCTGCTTGTAAGACTCACCTATTAAGCTACGTTGTTGATTCTATTTGCGGCCAAGTCCGTCGAACATGGCGTTCGACGGTCTGTTCGGCGCT
>CAVWVR010000007.1:0-99321 GCA_963758445.1 Terriglobia bacterium | reverse complement strand
ATCTGGACCAAAGACACGTGTGTCCAAACTAAGTTTTTGCTGCTCGATCAGGGAAAAGACAGAAACGGAGGTAATTGGTTTTGTGACGCTCGCAATTCTAAATCGGCTCGAATCAGATACAGGTTCCTTCTTTTCAAGATTGGCGAATCCGAATGCTCGCTGATAAACAACCTGTGCGTGACGTGCAAGGGCGACAGACATGCCAGGTACATTACATGAATTCATGAATGCTCTAGCAGTATTCGCGAGCACCTCGCTTTGTTGATCTGAGATCTGAGTGGATTGCGTTTGGGCATTCACCTCCGCCAGCATGCTGACGACAGAAAGTCCGCTCACAGCTTTTCTGCAGAATCTCCGCCTGGACAATCGCAAGTTGCCAATCATTTGTCTATCCTTTTCTGTCACATCGAGACTCCTACAGTACACAGTGTACGAGTTACGCTCTGTGTTCCCCCATCGCTGAAGCAGCTGCCAGTAACCGCCCTACCGAGAACGCAAGTCAGTTGGCGTAGAAATGCCAGGTCCATAGGTTGCGCCCGAACTCCCGAGGAAGTCGGCATGTGGGACAACTCCACAGTTCTCTGCCCTCAAGATCGCGTTAAACCGCCCAAGCCACGGGCTTGGCAACGACAACCCGATGAGGGAAAAGTGGGCAACGGCTTTGGAGGCCGTTGTCTGTGCCAAAAACAAAGAAGAGGCGCCGCTCGCCAAAATCAGTGCTCCGAATTCCAGACCTTGCTCACTCTAAATCAGCAGTTTTGAACAGTCTCGGATCGGAGAGTTCGCATCGAACATACGATTACGCCATCGATAGATTTGTCGACTGGTATTGCTCGGAACCACGCCTGGCATTTAACCGCACCGTCGTTTTGAGATACCGGATTCATCTTGAGCAGCTCCGTTACGCGCCATCAACGATCAATCTCCATTTGGCTGCGGTTCGAAGGCTTGCATTTGAAGCGGCGGATACAGGACTGCTCAGCCCTGAACTTGCCGCCGGAATCGCCCGTGTCAAGGGAGTCAAGCGACTCGGTGTGCGGATGGGTAATTGGCTTTCAGCTACCCAGGGCAAGAGCTTGGTCGATTCTTACCCTACTAACTCCATACGCGGGTTGCGCAACCGAGCGATGGTCTCCGTTCTGATCGGCTGTGGTTTACGCAGGGCCGAATTGCTCTCTTCGAGGTTCGAAGATCTGCAGATTCGCGAGGAACACTGGGTCATTGCGGACCTGAACGGGAAGGGCGGGCACATTCGTACCGTCCCCGTTCCATCGTGGGTAAAGTCTTCTGTTGACCGGTGGGCTTCGGCCAGCGGATTATCGACTGGTCGAATCTTCCGAGCGATCGACAGATTCGGGCGAGTGTGGGGCGACGGATTAACTGACAAAGTGATATGGCTGGTCGTTAGGCACGCTGCTCTGAAAATCGGGCTTCCTCAATTAGCACCGCACGACCTGCGGAGAACCTGTGCGAGGTTGTGTTACCTGGCAGGCGGCGAACTGGAACAGATTCAATTCCTGCTCGGCCACGTGTCGGTGCAAACTACTGAGCGTTACCTCGGCTGCAAGCAGAAGCTGAAGGAAGCCGTCAACGACCGGATCGGACTTGAGCCACCGGCTGAGTGAGTTGCGTTTCTCTTGCCTGGGCGATTTATCAGGAGGGTGGTGGACGAGAAGCCCATTTGGGCCAATCTCACCGGAGCCGACAAACCAGCCAAGGACATGCCAGCGGCGTTTTCCGCGACTAGTTCGTGTTTCCGACCGACATTTGCCCGCGGGCTTTTCATGCAAAATCACGAACGCGTCAAGGCGAGAGAGTCGCGAGTGCGGTCTCTCGATCCTCCACGCTTCACCGTCATCACGAAGCTTTGCGGCGCTGACTAATGCCGATCCAAATAGGCTCGCAGATAGGTTGCCGCGCGGAATCGCGATGATTCGCTTTCCCAGCCTCTTCCAGCGATTAGGTGCTTCATTTTGCGGTCGAAGCTAAGAACACTCTGTTTAACTATTCCGTAGTGCCGCGTGAACAATGCCTCTTTCAGAGTTCAGTCAGGTAGGCGCGGAAGCGCCCAAATCATGAGCGCAGACGAACCCGAGAATCTCCGATCCCACGTCCCATAGCAGCGACAAGCCATTCGCCGCCGAATAGGTTCGGCGATCGTCTGATTTGACCACCAGGTTTGCCAAAATCCCGGCACCCGCTCGATTAAGCATCGATTTGCCGTGGAGTTGGGAACTAAATGCCTCTAGAACCATGCTCTTCACTTTCAGACAATCGCGCCCGGGCGTTGTTCCTGTCGGGGTCACCGGCAATAGGGAAGCGCTCAGCAGTCAGACCATGCAGCGCGATGCGCCGTGCCTGATCCTAACCCGTCACACAAGAACCGCGACACCGAGGCACGCCATGAGGGCGAAAATCGAAAGAGCGCCAGCCGGCCGGTGAGAACAGCCGAGGCGCACTGTCTTGAAGGAAACCAAAATACGCCCATTGAGCGTGCGAGGGCAACAACAATCAGCGCAGGGTTATTGAGTTTTGGAACTTGGAGTACTAATAGAAGTGAAACAATTCCTTGCGGATCAACATACCCTTACAACTACAATGAGTTATGTTTTTGTTGGCCCGAGCGGCTGGTATTGCAGCTCTCATATTCGCTGCACCTTTGCTATTTGCAGCAAATATTTACTCAACGGGTTTTGAGCCACCTACCTATGCGACAGGTTCGCTGATCGGTCAGAATGGCTGGCAATCGACTTATGGCCCGACCGCCGCTTCCGTGGAGACGAACACTGTTCACTCCGGCACCCAGGCCGTCCAGTTTTTCGCAAATACCAATACTGTGTTGGGCCAAACGGATCTTGGACATTTCGACAGCTTCGATGCAACGAATGATATTGTCACTGTAAATACCAGCTTTCGGATTTCGAGCAGTACATCCGAATCGGTTTGGGAGATTGGCGCCTCGCAGTCGGATAACTCATATGATGGGGGACTGGTCCTCTATCCAGGCGGCTCCATCTATGTATTCGGCAGTGGATTTTTAACTACGACATTTGCGGATAATACCTGGTACACACTTTCTTTAGTGTTCAACTTCCAATCCGAGGCTTACAATGTGTTGCTCAATGGATCGACGATTGCCACTAACGCGACCATGTTGAACACCGGTAATACTTTCCTGACGCCTCTGTATACCAGTTTGGGTTCCGCAACCGCGAACGATAGTATGTACCTGGACGATATTTCGATCCAAACAACTGGAGTACCAGAGCCAAGATTCGTGTTCGCGGGTGGTTTGGTAATGCTCGCGCTGGTGTTGGCGGCCCGAGTGCGGTTGCGGGTCTCCGGCCGTTAAGCGCCGACACCCTATTAAAACTCGGCGCGGAACCGCTCACGGCCTCAAGGCGAGCCTGACGGCGCACTGCCCTGCGGCGTTGGCTCCGCTCGCGATCTGCACAAGGCCACTTACAACAGTGCGAACCGGCGCTGGGAATCTAACTGACTATCTGGAAACTCTCAGTCGTCACTTGGTACCGGAATAGGGGTAAGTTATCCCCACTCAGTTCATCACCGAGCTGGGTCCATACCATCATGTCAACAGTAAATGGATGTATGGTTCTGCGGATCGCAGGAATCTTTGCCGTGAGGCATAAAGCACACTGAGAAACTGTCGAGTGTCTCTATCCCGCGCTCTCGCCGAGTGCGCCGGGGGAATCTTCCTTCCTTGACAACACTTATCATGGATGGCCTCATAACGCGCATCCCGTAGATTGACGGTCCAAGATCGCGATAAACGCCGTTGTGGGTACCGTGCTTTGTAGGTCGTCGCGCGACTTTAGCTTAAATCTTGCACGGTCGGCGACTCGTCCGTTCGGGTTCGGGTCGCTTCGAGGTTTCGGCTGATTTTGGGGGTCGGCAGCGCCCAGCGTGCCAGCGCTGCTGGCAAGTTCGCTGCTCGTTTCGAATTTCTCCGCAGCCGGGAAGTGCTTCCGCTTCAGGCACATGTTTTCGAGGGAATAACTTGTAGATGCGCCGGGACTCCGATTCGATCATTAAGGGCGTTGCGGGCTGGGAAGCGGGCGCAAGTTCGACGGGGATCGTGCGGCGCGAGTTTGCCGATGCCAGCTTTTCTCGCTACTGCCTGACAATGTGCCAAACGACTTTTTCGCTCAACCGCTTCCCCATACAGTGCTTGCTCGCGTCACGTGCCTAAGGATCTTCCCGTTCGAGATACCGGCCTCGTGCCGTCGCAAACCGCATGCAACGAGTATGGCCAGCAACGCAAGATCCCGTTTGCCTTTCATAGCCTCGGGGTCGCGAGCCTCAAGCGATCTGATCGCCTGATCCGGCATGAGCCAGTTCCCGAGTCGAACACGAATCTTCTTCACGCCTTTCACTCGCGGCGTATGCCCGCGGCTAAATCAGCGCTGAGGAGCCCGCAATCAGACGCCTCATAGGCCAGCCGGCGTACCGCGCCCAATCACAGATATACAAGCGGACTTTACGGGCTTAATACGGCTACCCAAGACGTATGGCGGATAGGTAGGTCTTCCTGTATTTCGGATCTGACTCGCACGCGGCTAAAGCAAGTTTCTAGTTCGATTAGGTGATGCGTCCGTACGCGGCGCTGGCCGTCAAAGAGCGTACGATTCTAAGTAGCCACATGCGCTACAGCGATAGGCCCTGATCTCGTATTGTGGACTATCTTTTGTTTGCACTCCAACCCAGAAAGACTTCTGCGGCTCGCCGGGCTGCCATTGGGCTACAACATTAGAACCATGATCCGTGTGATCGAGAATAAAGCCACTTTGCATGACGTTGCTGCATTTTGGGCAGGATTTGTCTACTTCCATAGCCTTTCATTCTCCTAAACAAAACTAGGCTGTGTGAACGGGAGACAGATCGCATTGCCGCCGTGTGACGATGCACACTGTGGATCACGCCTGAGAAACGCCGATCTCGGGTCCTATCGCGCCTGCGCGTGCGGAAAGTCAATTCTGTCCAAGAGGGCAACGGCCTTCCAGCGTGTTCAAGAACTCCGCCGACGCATTATCAGCGCTCCCATCAGCAGGGCGCCCATGGCCGAGAGCGCGATGCTTGCGGGTTCGGGCGTGCTGAGATCAACAAACCCCTCGAGAGCCGCATCTGTTCCGGAGATGAAGACTCCGGTCGTGGGAACTCCTATATAGGCGCCGCTTTCGGATGAGACCGTGAAGGTCCCTTCGTCGAGGTAGAAGATATTACTGCCAATGAGAGCGGTGCCCGCGAACACACCGGAAACGGTTCCGTCGAGCGTTCCGGCTGCACCGGTAATGGAAAACTCACCCCCACCGAGGTTAGGAAAAGACCCATCGCAGTCGCTGATAGTGACGGAACTCGTACCGCCGATTGTGTTCGTGCCCGAACCGCTAAAGGAGTTGCGTTCCGTGTTCGGCGCATAGGCGCTACAGCCGCTCGCGTCCGGAGCTTGGCCCGTAAACGAGAACGTGTATGATCCCGAGATACTGCTCGCCGAAGCAATGCCGGCCACGCAGAAAAGTGCCAGGCAGCATAAGGTCGTCAACCGAAGAAGTCGCAAGTGGGTTCTCCTCAAAAAACGAGCTAAGCTCCACAGACCTTGCGTCCGGAGCCGCTCATACAACGCAGTTTATAGTGATTTTACGTAATTTCGAAACAACAAGGGTGACGATTTAAATTGGTTTTCGCCGTTTAGTCGATCAGAGAGCCGGAAGGAGTTGCTGTGGAAAGGCGGGAAGGTCGGCACGGCGACCCTCATTATCGCTCGATTACGCAATGCTGATGACGTCCGAGCAGCTGATCCGCCGCCCACGCGCAGCGTCCCCGCGCAAGCGGTTAGTTCAAACGCCGTTGCATCCGCCAACGGCTGCTCCGGGTCGATGGTCGGCGACTCGTCCATTACGGGTTCGGTCGCTTCGATGTTTCGGCTGATTTTGGGAGGCGGGAGCGCCCAGCTTGCGATCAGTGACGTTCGCCTCCAATCGCTTCGCTCATGGCTCCGTCTCGAGTCTCTCTGTCTCCGGAAAGTGCTTCCTCACGGTCGCGGGCTCCAGCTAGCGCGAACGCAAGCAGTCTTGCATCGGCTCCGTTTCCTGCCGCAATCACGACGAACTGTTTGCCCTGCGCCGTCCGATAGGTGGAGGGCGTACTCGTCGTGCGCTGATCCAGCGGATAGGTCCACAAATCTTGGCCGGTCCTCTTATCAACAGCGTGTATGGCTTTGTCTCCGCCTCCAATGAAAATCAGTCCGCCTTTGGTCACAAGCGGGCCCTGGACACCCGAAACGCCTAATTTATCCGGCAGCGTGACACCTTTTAGCGCGGGATGATTCCGTACCGCCGGCGTGTCGCCAAAGACCACTTGCCAGGCAATGGCGCCGCGATTGAGATCCACCGCATTCAGCAGGCCGTAGGGAGGTTTTACCAGCGGTAAGCCGTTATGGAACTGGCTTCGGGTTCCAAAGTCCTGCGTATAGTCTGAGGTGATGTCCGCGAAATATGGATTATGCGCATCTGCCGGTTTCGTGACGCGCGCAATCCAGACCTGCTTGCTCGATTTCACGTAAAGGATGCCGGTCTCCGGATCAAATGCGCCTCCACCCCAGTTCGGCCCACCTAAGATACCGGGCAGCATCAGCGTGCCTTGCAAACTAGGCGGCGTGAATAGCGGACCCAGCCGATACTTCTTCATTTCTGCCGTCGCCTCTGCTTTCAACTCCGGCGTGAGATCGAACGCTTCGTCGAGGGTCACTCCCTGCGGCGTAACTGGCGGCGGCTTGAGGGGAAAAGGCTGTGTCGGCCACGCCTGTTCCCCTGGAACGTCACTCGCCGGCACCGGCCGCTCTTCTATTGGAAACACGGGCACCCCTGTCACCCGATCGAACACAAAGATGAACCCCATTTTGGTCAGCTGCACCGCGGCATCCACTCTATGCCCATTGACGGTTAACGTCACCAGGTTGGGGGGCGCGGGCAGATCGTAGTCCCACAATCCGTGATGCACAGTTTGGAAGTGCCACTTCAACTGGCCCGTAGCTGCATCGAGACAGACCAGCGACTCACCGTAAAGGTTCTTTCCGGGCCGCTGCCCACCGTAGAAGTCGTTACTCGGCGTTCCCAAAGGAAAGTAGATCAGTCCGCGCTTCTCGTCCAGCGTAATGGGCGCCCACGCGTTGGCGTGTCCCGTGTATGACCACGAATTGTTCTGCCAGGTCTCATTACCGGCCTCGCCCTTCTGCGGAACCGTGTGGAAGACCCACACTCGCTTTCCCGTGCGGGCATCGTAGGCGCGAATATCCCCCGGCGGATCGCGCTTGTAGATCACCCGGTCATCAATGCTGTTGCTGAGAATCACAAGGTTCTTGTAAACGGCGGGCGGCGACGTATTCGTGTAGTGCTTTTTGTTAATCGCCCAAACAAATCCTTCCGACAGATCGACAACGCCGTTATCGCCGAACTCCGGCACGGGTTTACCGCTTGCCGCGTCGAGACAAATCAACTTGTAGTGACTAACCAAGAAGAGGCGAAGTTTGCTGCGGTCACGCCAGGCCGCCACGCCGCGGTGTACGTATCCGACGCCATTCAGCGCCTGCCCCTGTTCTTCATAGGCTTTGGGATCGTATACCCAGATCTGCCTTCCCGTCGCCGCATCCAGTGCCGCCACCCGGTTGTAAGGCGTCGAGATGTAGAGCACGCCGTTAATCATCAGCGGGGTCGCTTCAAAATTCCCGGGCGTGATACTGCGTTCCGGCATGGGCTTTTCACCCGGCCTCCATTCCCACGCCAATTTCAGATCTTTCACGTTCGCGCGATTGATATCGGTCAACTCTGAATAGCGGTTCCCGCCCGCATCCCCGCCGTACCAGGCCCACTCCTGCAGTTGCATTCCGTTTGCGGTTGCGCGAAACAGTAAAGAGCAAGCCAAAAGGCAGAGTAAGTACGGTCGAATCGTCATCGTGTAGAATCCCAAAACTAACATCGCCAGAGTCTAATTCTCTTGAACAGCATTAACTGCCCCGCTAACTCCATACAAATGGCTACGATTATTCAAGACGTGCCTCACTGCCTGGGCAGTAAGCTTCATCTATGCGCCGCCGGGCGATCCTACAAAGCTTAGTGAGGGCCATTATGGCCGCTCCAGTCCTCAGGAACATTCGTGCTCAGGCGCAAACGGAATTATTTCCCGGCAGCCAGGAAAGCACTTTGAGAGAGCTCGCAGCCACCGTGTTGCCCGAAACGCTCAGCCGGCAAGGCACTGACAAGATCGCCGCAGAGTTTATCCGCTGGGTGCATGAATATAAGCCGGCTGCGGAGATGCAGAGCGGCTACGGAGTTACTCGCGTGAGGTCGGTTCCTCCCAGGCCAGACACTAAATATCTGGACCAACTGCGCGAGTTGTCCTCTTCCGTTCTTGTCGAACCTGATCTTCCAGGGCGCCGGACACTCTTGGCTGAGCGGCTAAAGTCCAGCGGTATCCACGACCTGCCCGCGCTTCCGCTAAGCGGCAACATTGTTGTCGACCTGATGACCTTCTACTTCAGCAGTAGCGCTGCCAACGACCTGGTCTACGAAGCCGCAATCGGCCGCGATGCCTGCCGCGGCCTGGAGCACAGCAGCCAGCAACCGGCCCGGTTAAGGCTTGGGTCGAGCTAATGCCGCGCATCGAGTGCGACGTCTGCATCGTCGGCGGCGGCATCTCTGCCGCACTCCTGTCGCAAAAGCTTTCCGAACTGAAGCCCGGTCTGGACATTGTCGTTGTTGAAGCAGGCAAGCGTCTCTTCAACGTGGAGCAGCGAATGAACGATCGCCGCCGTGCCATTCTCTACGGCGAGAATCCATGGCCAGGGGACTGGATTCCCGATCAGGCAGCAGAAGGCATCGTTACGCGTACTATGGCGGTGGGCGGCTCAGCTATGCATTGGCAGGGCCACATCAACCGCTTCTCCGAAGAAGACTTGCGGCTCAAGTCCATGTACGGTCTTGCGGTCGATTGGCCTCTGTCCTGGGCAGAACTCGAAAAGTATCTTTGCGAAGCCGATCGGCGCATTGGTGTCTCAGGCGGCCCCAGCCCGCACCCGGAAGACAAACCGTCGCAGCCGTATCCGATGGAGGCGTTGCCTCTCACTTACAACCTGATTGAGATTCAGAAGTGGGCTGAACGTTCCGGCCTTCCGTTCTATGGTGTCCCGCGCGCAGTGAATACCCGCGCCTACGGCGGCCGGCCGGAATGCCAGCGGTGTGGCACCTGCACTATGTGTCCCATCGGCGCGCGCTATTCGCCCGATTTCACTTACAAGCAATTGCTGGCCGCGAAGAAAGTTCGTCTGCATGATCAAACGCTAGTCCGCCGGCTGATTCCGCACGACACAGGAAACAACATCGTGTCTGCTGAAGCTGTACACGCGGATAGGCCGACTGAAAAAATCGAGTACAGCGCCCGCTTCTTTGTCGTCGCATCCGGTTACGCCTGGACGCCGCATTTGCTGCTGCTCTCGGCTAGCAACCGCTTCCCGACTGGCTTGGCCAATAGTTCCGGCTTGGTGGGCCGCTACATGACGGGCCATAAATTCATGACGGCGATGATCGAAGTAGACAAGAAACTTTATCCGGGAATGAATGAGCCGCATCCGATCATCTCGCGGCAATTCTTTCGTTGTCCCGCGGACAAGCCCTTCGTACGGTACGACATCCAGATCTTCGAAGCGGCTTCGCGGCCGCGCTTATCCGGCAGTAGCGGCGATGTTCTCTTCGGCGATGACCTGTTAAACGACTGGCGCTCGCGTAGCCAGCGCGGCATCGCCCGCGTCCGCATGTACTACGATTCCCATCCTTCGCGCGATAGCCGCCTGACTTTGAATCCGGAGATGCGCAATCGCTACGGCGACCCCATGCCGCGCATCGCGCACAAGCTGGACGAAGCGGCCGAGGCTCGTGAAGACGCCACGCATGGACACATTCAGAACGTTTACGAGCAAATCGCGAAAGCGAACAACTGCAAGATTCTCTCGAGCAATGTGGGCAATTTTCAGGACCACCCGTCCGGCGGAACGCGTATGGGTGTCGATCCCAAAGAAAGCGTCTGCGACAGCTACGGACGCGCGCATGACCATCCGAATCTGTACCTGGTTGGGGCGCCTACTTTGCCCACGGGCGGCTGCACCAACGCGACCATAACGTTCTCTGCCCTGACGCTTCGCAGTGCGGACCGACTGGCGCAGAATCTCTGAGGCCGAATAACGGCCATTCGCTATCTACCCGCTATTCCGCGTGTACCGCTGCAGAACCGGTCTTGTCCACCACAACCGCTCCGCCCTTCATTACCCAGCGCACATTTTTCAACACAACCTGAATGTCAGAAAGCGGATCGCCCTGCACCGCGACGATGTCGGCAAAATAGCCGGGCGCAATGGAGCCAAGAGTCTGCTCCTTGCCCAAAGCTTCAGCGGCATTGATGGTTGCCGTCTGAAGCGCCTGCTCATTTGTCATGCCCATCTTCGTAAACCAAGTGAGTTCGCGCATGTTGAGTCCAAAACCGTTGTAAACGGCATCCGAACCGACTAGCAACCGCGCGCCGGCTTTATAGGCCTTCTGCGCTGTGATGAAGTTCCGGTTGATGTAATCCTTCAGGTTGTCCACCGCGCCTGGAGGGAACTTATAGGTCGTGGACGCGTTCTCCACATAGTATTCGTTGTGATCAATCGTCGGCACGTACCAGATCTTCTTACGGACTAATTCCGCAATGGTTTCATCGTCCATGTCGGTCGCGTGCTCCAGTGTGTCGCAGCCGGCCTTAATGGCGTCGCGCGCGCCCGCCGGTCCATAGGAGTGAATCGCCACTTTGACGCCGGCCGCGTGCGCCGTCTCCACAATCGCCTTCATCTCGTCGTAGCTGACAGTCTCATCGCCAGTCACGTTATCGAAGCCGCCGGTGGACCCAAAGACCTTGATCCAATCGACTCCATCGGCCAGCCGTTCCTTCGTCTGTTTGATCTGCTCCGCAACTTTGTCCTGCATCTCCGGAATCTTCGGCAGCCCGTGCAACCCGGCGCCGGAGACGAACAAACGCGGGCCCACAAACACGCCCATGTTGATGAGGTCGCGCAGATCGAGATCCGCCCCGTTCGCCGCATTCAGGTCTCGCAATGTGGTCACGCCCGCTTCCAGCGACTTCATGCCATTGCGCTGTGAAAGCGCCACAACCACGCCCTCGCGCTTGCGCTTCTGGTGTCTGGCGTCGATGCTGGTGTCGCCGTCCCAGTAATAAGTGATATGCGTGTGCATATCGATCATGCCTGGAATCGCAGTGTATCCGCGGAGGTCGATACTTTCTGCTCCTGGCGGAACCTTGCCATCAGCCGTAACGCTTGTAATCTTGTCTCCCTGCACCACGACCACTGCGTTTTTCAATAATTGGTGGCCATCCCAAAGCTTTCCGAAGCGGATGGCCTGGGTTGCGGTGGCCGCCTGCAGGCAAACGGCTAGCACGAACAGCAGGCCCAGAACTTTCAAGTTTTTCAAAATTGCATTTCTCCCCAGCACTATAGAAATTCGGGTGTAAGGAATCGAGCATAGCACCCGAAGCGCTGCCGGTGTCTTGCATGGTCTTAGCGGGTTGAACGGACCTAGCTATGTTGCTTTTGGTGGTTAAGGGCGTTCAAGCGTCGCGTTTATTCAAGACGGCTTGCGGTACGCGGGCCTAAGCTAATATTCCATGTCCAACCAAGTGAATCGTCGCGAATTTATAGTAGGAACAATTGGCGCGGCCTCCCTGGCTGCCGCCAGTCGTCCTGTCACCGCCGCCGCCCCGACTGACGATTTAGCCAAACTGACCATCGCTGAAGCCGCTAAGAAGATTCGCTCTGGCGAAATCACTTGCACAGATCTCACGCGCGCCTGCATCGAGCGTTCCCGGATCTACAACCCCAAGATCAACGCGTACATCACGCTGATGGACGAAGAGGCGCTGGCCCAAGCGGCACAGTTAGATGGGGAAGCGCAAGCTAAACAATTTCGCGGCCCCTTGCACGGAATACCGCTTGCTCTGAAGGACAACATTGATACTGCTGGTACGCGAACCACCGGCGGCAGCGCAGTATTGGACGACCGCGTGCCGGATGAAGACGCTTTCGTTGTGCGCCGTCTGAAGCAAGCCGGGGCAGTCATTCTCGCAAAGGCGAATCTACAGGAATTCGCCATGGGCAACAGTTCCGCGTCAACCTATTTCCGGCCTGTGCGCAACCCATGGGCGCTGGATCGTATTCCGGCCGGCTCGTCCGGTGGTTCCGCTGCCGCCGTCATCGCCGACATGACTATTGGCGCGCTTGGCACCGATACCGGGGGCTCGGTTCGCATGCCCGCCGCGTATTGCGGCATCGTCGGGCTAAAGCCCACCTATGGACTGGTCTCCATTCGCGGCATTATCCCGCGTACTTACTCACTGGATCACTGCGGACCCATGACAAAGACCGCCGAAGATTGCGCCATCCTGCTCAGCGGAATGATCGGGTATGACAAGTACGATGTCGCCAGTGTCGATCATCCCAAGGATGACTATCTCGCCGCTCTTAAACAGCCGGTGAACAATATGCGCCTGGGTATTCCGCGGGCTCCTTTTTATGATTTCCTCGACCACGACACATCGAAGGCGGTGGAAGAAGCTATCGCTGTTCTTTCTAAGCTGACCAAGAGTACGAAAGATATGCATCTCCCCGCGCCGGGCACTTACTCGCGCTCTTACTTCGACGGCGAAATCGAAGCCATCCATCACGAGTGGTACCAACGAAGAGGCCAGAGTTACTCGCTCAATCAGCGGCACACTATTGAGGCGGTCCACAAGCGCTTGAACGACACAGCGGGCGAAACCTGTTCCACTCGCGTCGTGGACTACATCAACGCGCAATGGGAATTGCAGCGCCTGCGCAAGACCATTGACGACTCATTCGAAAACTATGATTTGGTGGTCCTGCCAACCATGCGCGTCATGCCCGAGACCATTGATGAGGCCCTGGCGCGCGAAGAAGCTAGCGGCAGCGGCGACAGAGAGCCCATTGAAACATCCAATTGCCCGCCTTTCAATACCTTCGGCATTCCGGCCGTCTCAATTCCCTGCGGCTTCTCCGCTAGCGGTATGCCGGTTGGCCTTATGATCGCCGGACCCCGCTTCTCGGAGGGCCGCGTTCTTGCTCTCGCAAATGCTTATGAAAAGGAAACCAGGTGGTACTCGCGGCGGCCCGCCTTGAGCCCTGCCATGCCGGTTCCTCCCATCAAGCGAAAAGATGGGTCCGGCTGAGTCCCATCAAGGCGAAGGGCTATGGTTTACTTGTCGCGAATCAGAACTACCGACGCGTGAGTATATTCTCAAATTTGTCCTGCCACATAGGTCGCGCGTGTATTGTTACGGTTCTGATCGCCGGTGTTTCGGCCCAAGCTCCGCGCAGCAGCGAACAGGGGCGGCCCGCGAATTCATGGGCCGAGTACGGGGGCAGCGCCGATTCCGCGCAATACTCCGATCTATCGGAGATCAATCGCGAGAACGTAAAGCGGCTCCACGTGGTTTGGCGCTATTCGACTGGCGATTCGCACGAATATTTGTTCAATCCGGTGGTGGTTCACGGCGTCATGTACGTCCTGGCGAAACGAAATTCCATTGTTGCTCTTGACGCGAAGACGGGAAAAGAACTGTGGGCACACGAAACCGATCCCGACACAACTTTGATCACAAAGCGCGGCATCAATTACTGGGAGAGCCCTGACGGACGGCAGCGACGTTTGCTTTTCGCCTGCAACAACATCCTGCAGGCCATTGATGCCCGGACCGGCCGGCGCATTATCGATTTTGGGCGGGATGGCGGGGTCGATCTCCGGGACGGCCTGGGACGTGATCCGAAGACATTAACTTTAGTGCAGTCCACAACGCCCGGTAAGATCTTCGGCAATCTGCTGATTATGGGATCTGCGACTAACGAAGAATATACTTCCGGACCGGGTGACGTTCGCGCCTACGATGTTCGCGACGGCAAACTGGTTTGGACTTTTCACACGATTCCTCATCCGGACGAGTACGGCTACGACACCTGGCCACCGGACGCATGGAAGACAGTGGGAGGCGCAAACGCCTGGGGTGAGCTCACTTTAGATGAAAGCCAGGGGATTGTTTTCGTTCCCACTGCCAGTCCAAAATACAACTTCTACGGCGCAGATCGGACAGGCTCAAATCTGTTTGGAAACTGCCTGCTGGCGCTCGATGCGCGCACTGGTCGACGCCTTTGGCATTTTCAGATGGTTCATCACGACGTCTGGGATTATGACAACGCTACGGCGCCTAAGCTTCTGACAGTCATTCACGACGGCGTCAAAGTGGATGTTGTGGCTCAAGTGAATAAAGAGGGATTTGTATGGGTGTTTGAGCGGAACACAGGGAGGCCGTTGTGGCCTATTGAAGAGCGGCCGGTGCCCCATTCCGATATGCCGGGTGAGGTGACATCTCCCACACAGCCGTTCCCGCTGCAACCACCGGCATTCGCACGCCAATCCTTTACCGCCGACGATCTGAATCCTTACATCGCAGATCCCCAGGAACGCGCGCAGTTGCTGACAGCCATACGCAATGCGCGCAATGAGGGTCTTTTCACTCCTCCAGACACTCATGACACTATTGAAATGCCGGGCAATAACGGGGGCGCAAATTTCGGCGGCGCAGCGGTTGACCCGCGTGCAGGGAAACTGTACGTCGTCTCCAAAGATCTGCCGGCGATGCTGAAGCTGCAATTAACCGAGCCGGCGCATTTGGGCGGCGGGACTTCACCGGAGGGTAAAGGGCACGCCGTCTTCGCATCGAATTGCCAACTATGCCACGGTGCGGATCGGAAGGGGCATCCACCGGGAACGCCGTCGTTAGTGAACATCGCGGGCGAACTCAATGCAGATCAAATCAAGAGCACGGTGCATCGCGGAAAGGGACAGATGCCGGCATTTCCGCAACTGAGCGAAGGCGAATTGAACGACCTGTTTTCATACCTGCGGGCTCCGCAGAGCGCAGTCGACAGCGCGATGGAAGACGCTGGCGGGGGCGGGCGGCCACTCGGTGACCCAACTAAGCTGCACTACAAGACGCCCTTTGGGTTTATGTTCGTCAGTGGCGGCCTTCCTGCCATTTCGCCTCCGTGGACGACGCTCACCGCGTACGACTTGAATAAGGGAACGATCGAGTGGCGAGTCCCGCTTGGCGAAGTTCCCGAACTTGCCGCCAAAGGCATTCATAATACCGGGAGTCAATTTCCGAAAGTGGGGCCGGTTGTCACGGCAAGTGGACTCCTCTTTGCGGGAACGCGGGACCGGAAATTCCGCGCCCTTGACACGCGTGATGGAAAAGAACTGTGGGAGTTCGAGCTGAGCGCGGGGATAGAGGGAATGCCCGCGGTCTACGAACTGGATGGCCGCGAATATATCGCGGTTTGCGCGTCGGCGCGCTCGGCAACGCAGACGCACGCTGTCGCCGGTCACCCGGCACCAACGACGCCGATCAACGGGGAATATGTCGTCTTCGGCCTTTATTGAGCTTTGGTCCAGAACGGAGAGGCTGCCCCAATTAGTGAGGCACTCGCTCCGAGTGTGGCTGTAACCATTTGCGTGTGGGACCGCGCTGCAATAGCGGCGTGCTTCTGAAAAGTTCTTTCTGCGGGTTCGAGCACGAGAACACCGGCGGCGGAAAGACCTCCCGCGAAAGCAATGTGATCCGGGAAAAACGTGTTCGCGATGGATGCGATGGCGATTCCAAGCCATTCTCCCGCCACACTGAGAATTTGGACTGCCTGCTGATCGCCCCCTTGGGCAGCATCGATAACTGTTCGCAGCGTCGCTTGGTTCAGGTTCGCAACTTTCCGATACTGTGCGGCCAGGACAGGCGCCGACACCATGATTTCGGCACAGCCCCGGCCACCGCAGGGGCATAGCGGGCCATCGCGCTCGACAACCACATGCCCGATATCTCCAAGACACCCGTAAGCCACCCGCAGCGGACGACCGTCGGCTATCATTCCGACCCCTAAACCAGTACCCGAAGTCACGCAGAGAAAGCGATAAAATCCCTGTCCCGACCCTAAGCGATACTCGGCCATTGCGGCCGCGTTCGAGTCTACTTCGAGTTCAATATGGAGATCGGGGAAAGCTGCCGAGAGTCTGTCACGCAAAGGGAAATTCTCAAGCCAGCTCAGATTGGGGTTGTACACGAGCCGAGTCCGGTCGTCATCCAGAAAACCCGCAACTGCGATTCCCATTTCAAGCGGAGGTGGCGCAGACTGCTCTCCTGCCTGGTTGAGTGTTTGCCGGATGAGGGTGAGCAATTGTGAAAAATAATGCACGGCATCCGGACGCGACGGAATTGAATCGACGAATTGCAAGTCACCGCTGGTAGCAAGCAGACCGGCTTTTGTCGACGTGCCGCCGATATCGACGCACAACACGGGTTGTGGAAAGATGGCGGTCAGGCCCATCGCTGCGGGGCTCATGGCTGCGGAGGTGAGAGTGCGAAGCCGCTCTCAGTGGTGGTGATTAACGGAGCCCATCGGAACTGTCCTGGGCGCACTCCTGATAACTCCGCCTTCCGGTAGGCCAGCAGCTGCAGCGGAATGGTTTCCACCATACCTTTGAAGCGAGTGGGGGTGCCGGCGGGCCAAGAGCAGAGAGGGAGAGCGTTGCACCCTGAGACCGAAGGTCCGAGCCAGCGAACTTCCGCACCCATGGCAAGCACGTCGTTGGCGAAGGCCGCATCCAGTTCGACCGTTTGCTCCTGGGTGCCGAGAACAACCGCGCGGAAATTTCGATCCACGGCTTCGACAGGCCCGTGCCGGAATTGAGCGATGCTCATCCCGACGGCTGGTGATTTTGCAGTTTCATGCATGAGCAGCACGCCCTCCGCAACTGAGCCCAGACCTGGACCGCGACTGAGGAAATAAATGGGACCGCCAGTGCTCAGGAAATTGTCCCACCGATTGCGGCTTCGAACACATTCGGTTATCCATTCCTGCAACAGGTCCGACATTTTGTTTAAGTCCCCGGCCGCGCTGTCCAATTCACCATCGCAGGCGGCGTCCAGGAGAGCCAGCGTGGCGACGGTTGCGGTATAAGTCTGGATAGCCACGAACTCATCGGGCGGACTTGCGAGTAGGATCGCCTGATCGGCCATGCTGACGAGAGAACTGCCGGGCACATTGGCAATCCCGAGGGTCGCGGCCCCTCGGGAGCGCACTTTTTCGAGGAGCTTAGTGATCTCGATGCTCTCGCCGGATCGCGATATCAAGAGCAGCGCGGTATCCGAGTCAATTTGTGAATCGAGGAAGTAGAGAAGTTCGGAAGCGTCGATCGTTTGCACGGAGGGGTATCGAGCACTTGCAGCGTAGGAGAAGGCAATGCCGGCAAACAGAGACGCTCCCATGCCGCTAATGACAAGCTTCTTGCGTGTCGCGAGTAAAGTCGCAGCGCGCTCAAGCGCATCACGTCCTTCCCCCGAATGATGCCGCGCCACAGCCTTCCATGCGGCCGGTTGAGCAAGAATGTTTTCTAAAAGAGGGGTCACTGGCCGGTTTTGCCCAGCCACTCGTCAATCGGCTTTTTACCGCGTGGGGTGTAAGGCATTTGGATCTTTTGGCCGGCTCCGGCGGACGCATAGCCCGCATACAGCACCTGCATTACCACACGGCCATCTTCTCCGCTTGACTGCAACGTCTCTTTACCGCGAACACAGCGTGCGAAGTGCCTCATCTCCTGCGGGATGCCATAGTTCCAGTGTTCTTCGAAGACAGGATAGCTCCAGCCGACAGTTGTCGGAGCCTTTTCAACCGCGTAGCCAAACCCGTATTCGCTGTAGGTGGGTAGAGCATTTCCCATGTGCAGGTCGGCATACGTGACGCCGCCCTCGCCGTAAATCTCTGTTTTGTCGAACATGCCACCGCGCTTGCCCCAACTGCATTCCACCATGCCTAGCGCTCCGTTCTCGAATTCGAGGATGCAGATGGCCTCGTCATCACCCCTTGTCTTCTCTTTGTGAACGTAGGTGCCAAGCTGCGTGTAGACGCTTTTGATGGCTGGGCGCCCCAGAAACCAGTAGCAGAAAGCGATCCCGTGGCAGCCGAGATCCATCAATGCCCCGCCGCCCGCCTGCTCCACGTCCCAGAACCAGGGACTGTGGGGCCCAAAATGCTTCTCCGCCTGTTTGACGAGGTGAATCTTGCCGAATCCACCCTGGTCAGCCATTTCCTTGGCTTTCACGTATTTCGGTGTGAAGAACAATTCTTCGGCGTACCCGAGAATCACTCCTTTACGCTTGCATGTGTCGATCATCTCGTCCGCTTCGGCCAGGGTCATGCAGAGAGGCTTCTCGCACACAACATGTTTGCCCGCATTCGCGAGATCGATGGTCATTTGGGCATGCAGCCGGTTGGGGGCCGTGATCGTGACCATCTCGATATCGGGCTCCTTGAGCATTTCGCGGTAGTCGAGAAACACTCGCGGGATGCTGTACTTTCGCGCCAGCTTTTCAGCATGGCCGGGCGTCGGCGAGGCAACCGCAACTACCTCAGCCTCTTCCGGCATGAGCTGGAACGAAGCCGCGTGTATGTCGGCTTCAAACTGGGATCCGATGATCCCCACCTTTACTTTTCCTTTGTTTTCCATTCGTAAACTGTTCTTGATCTGTGGCTAAGCCTTTTGGTTCTGAATCAGATACTCGGCGGTGCGAAGTGTAAACGCGAGTATCGAAAGAGTCGTTGTCTTGTCGGTGCAATTCGGGAAAACACTCGCGTCGCAGATATAGAGATTAGGGACGTCATGTGTTTGCCCGAACCGGTTCGTGACAAAGCGTTTCGGATCGTTACCCATGCGGCAGGTACCGGTTTCATGCAGGCTCGTTCCGGGGATATCGATCTCGCCGGCGCCGATGTATTCTGCGCCGCTAGCGCGCAACAGTTCTTCGCATGCATGCTTGCCGTGCTCCCACATGAGCAATGTGTTCCTGTCCCATTGAAAGCTGATGCGTGCAGCCGGAATGCCATAGATGTCTTTTACTTCTGGATCAATGGAGACGTAATTGGAGTCGCTGCGTTGGGTAGGCGCTTGAATGTAAAAGCTAACCGGTGTCGGATAGCGGCGCTTGATCTCGCGCTTGAACTCTTTGCCGAAGCCTTCGATGCTTTCGGCATACGATGGAAACCCGGCGCAGCCGCCGTCCGGATACACCGAGTAGCCGCGAATGAATTGCTCTTGCCTGGGATTGTCGATGTTCTGCCACCTGGGCATCCAGGCAACGGTGCTGGCAGACACGTTATCCGGAAAGCTGGGCTGGCCTAGCAGTTGCGGAAAGTATCCGCGCGCCGTCGTGCCGTAAAGATGATCGCAGAGATTGCGGCCAACTTGCCCGCTGGAGTTGGCGATGCCAGCCGGCCAGTGGCGTGATTTTGAGTTCAGCAGAATGCGTGGCGATTCGACGCACGATGCAGCCACGACAACGGCACGACCGTATACTTCCACTTCCTGCTTCGTGTTCCGATCCACATAGGCCACGCCCGCGGCGCGCCCGTTTTCGTCGGTGAGAATATTCTTCGCGAGCGCATTGGTCCTGATTTCCAGGTTGCCCGACTTTTCCGCTTGCGGAAGGAAGAACCAAGGCGTTGAGAAAAACGATCCGGTGTCGCAGCCTTCGGTGCAATTGCCGCAATAATGACAAGCCGGGTGACCGGCGTGAGATCGCGTAAGCTGTGCGATTCGATCGGGCAGGTAAGGAATGCCGGTCTTCTTAGAGCCGCTCTCGAGAATGCGGTCGATGCAGCGATAGTTCATGGGCGGCAGATAGTCTCCATCGGGATTACTCCAGCGGCCCTGCACTGTACTTGCCACGCCGATCATGCGCTCGACGCGGCTGTAAAAAGGCGCGATCTCCTCGTATGTGATCGGCCAGTCCACATCGTAGCCGTCGCGGCTGGCGGCTTTGAAATCGATGTCGCTGAAGCGCGCGGAGGAGCGTCCCCAGAAGTTTGTCTTACCACCGACAGCGAAACAGCGGCGCCATGTCCAAACCGTGCCCGGCGCGGTTGTGTAGACAATGTCGTGCTCCCATATTCCATCGCTGTACTCGTTGTCCATGTAGCCGATATAGTCGCGCCGCTTCTTCGGGTCTCCCAACCCGCGGAAAGGCATGTCATAAGGCTGCTTGTGGTTGCGGAAGTCTTTACGCGGATCCAGACGGCGGCTGCCGTTGAGCGCACAAACCTTTGCGCCCGCCTGGCAGAGTGCGTGTATGGCCATGCCGCCCCCTGCGCCCGTGCCAATCACAATTACGTCATAGATCTGTTTGGGCATTAGATTTTTGCAGGTGGGAGATGTTTGTGCTCCGGATCCTCTTTATGCGGGCATTCCGGGGACGCCGAATAGAAGCGCAGTCCCGGATAATCCAGCTCTTCGAGGCCGAGGCGGCTAGTGTAGTAGCCGATGACGGTGTACTTGCGCATCAATGCGAAGAACTCTTGACCTTCTATTTCCGTGGGCGATTGCTCCGCCCGATAGGCTAGCTTGCGGAGCAGTTCGTCCTGATTGGAAGACGCGAGAGCGGAAAATGTCGTCCCTTTTTTCTCGGTTGCAAACGCGTCGAGCCAAGCGAGGCCGGTTCGGAACGGGTACTGCAACTCCGTATCATGCGAGACCAGGAAGTCGATAAACTCCGCGACACCGGCTTCATGCGCTCCGGCGGATGAATCTTTTGGAATGATGTGCTCCGCGAGGATGTCGATCGTGTTGTATTCGGCCGGCGAAAAGAACGCAGGCTGGTAAGCAGCCGGCCGAGCCTGCGGAGCCGCGTGGTGGGCGGATTCAGCGCCGCAGAGCCAGCGGCTAAATCCCGCAGATTGGCTCAGGGCAGAGATTCTGGCAAGCATCGAAAGGATCTCGCGCCGATCCGGCGATTGGTTGGCCATCAGCCTCCAGCCTCTGGCTGCGCATTAATAAACTGGTCGTCGACAGCAACGAGGTCGTCCACTTCTGATGAGACTATCAGAGCGGTGCTGGCGGACTCGAAGCCGTCCAAATGGATTCCTCTACGCTGCGCCGTCACAGCGGATCTATCGAATGGTTCGCACAGACTAGTGCATCCTGGCTGAACGGGCGCGCATCAACTGCCAGGGAGAGCGAAATGTATTTGATCACTGGAG
The DNA here is from genome assembly GCA_963758445.1 of Terriglobia bacterium. Lineage (GTDB taxonomy): Bacteria > Acidobacteriota > Terriglobia > Bryobacterales > Bryobacteraceae > Bog-105. The sequence goes on along the minus strand of CAVWVR010000007.1, from coordinate 78,113 downwards.
CCACCGGAAATACCGGGTCGGTAGTTGCAAAGGGCCTCTTAAAACAAGGAGAGAAAGTGCGTGTCGTCGCGCGCAGCCAGGAAAAGCTGAAGGAATTGGCGTCCCTGGGAGCTGACACACTCGTCGGCGATATTACTTCCCTAGACGTTGCCACCAAGGCGTTTGCCGGCGTCGAAGCGGCTTATGTCATGATCCCGCCGGCCATGACGGACCCCGATTTTCGAGGCTACCAAAAGAAGCTTTCAGACGTTTACGGCTCTGCGCTGGAAGCCAACAGTTTGGTAAAGCATGTCGTCGTCCTCAGTAGCTTCGGCGCCGACAAAGACGCCGGGACCGGTCCCATACTCGGACTTCATTTTCTCGAAGAGCGCCTCAAACAAATCAAGCCGCTGAACTCCCTTTCTCTCCGTGCCGGTTATTTCATGGAGAACACTCTCGGACAAGCCGGCGCGATCCACCAAATGGGCGCTGTGGTCGGTCCACTCAAGCCCGATCTTAAAATTCCTCTGATCGCCAGCACCGATATCGGCAATGCCGCCCTCAACGCTCTTCTGCGACTCAATTTCACGGGTCATCAAACTCAGGAACTGCAGGGTCAACGCGATCTCACGTATCTTGAAATCACGGCCATCATAGGAGCCGCCATCGGCAAGCCTGATCTCCGATACCAGCTCATCTCGAGCGAGCAATTTGCAGGGTTCATGGAGCAAATGGGATGGGCTCAAAATGTCGCCGCCTTAATGGCTGAAATGGTAGACGCTCAAAACGTCGGCCATGTCCGCGCTCTAGAGCCGCGCTCAGCGAGCAATACGACACCCACTCCCTTTGAGCAATTCGTAGCCGAAAGGTTCGTTCCCGCTTATAAGGCCGCTTCTAAAGGCGCCTGACGGCGTTACTGTATCTCATCTGTGGCTATAGTCCTCGCGTACACTTTATAAGCTCACTCGTTTTCGCCCATGCCACTTGGAAGAAGAGATTTTCTCATTCAAACGCCTGCTGCTGTTGCGTTTTGCTCGGCAGAACACCTGAAGGCAAGAGACGGAGCTTCGAAAGACCGCTCCACCACGGCATTCGATTACTTTCCACCTTCAGACGAAGAGGGCGGATGGCGCACTTTGGAGGGCGAAGCTAACGTTAGACGAGGGGCCGGAATGGACCTTGCGGCACTCGATCAGGCATTCGAATACACGAAGACTACGAGCAGATTCGGCGGATTACTCGTGGCCCGGCATGGCTATCTGGTGTATGAAAAATACTTCGGGCGCGCTTCGAGAGAAGTCACCCCGAATATGGCTTCGTGCGGCAAAATGTTCGTTAGTGTCTGTCTGGGCATTGCCATGCATGAGAATCCGGATGCCTTTCCCAATGGTCTTGCTCAGCAGGTTTTTACGACGAAATACCTCCCCGAAGCGTTCCCTCTGAGCGATGCACGGAAAGCCGGCATTGAGCTCGGCCATCTACTTACGATGACTTCCGGCATGGCGGACAACAGCGGCAGTCAGGGCATCATCCATGGTGAAGATGTCAAGGTAGAGGGACTTGCGCCTGTAGATACAGAGCTCGGCCAGGATCAAAGAGCGCTCCGAACATCTATGTGGACGGTTCCCGGCGGTGGCTACTGCTATTCGTCTCAGGGCGTACATGTCGCCTCCATCCTCCTGCGTCATCTGGTGGGGATGGAGATGGAAGAATACATTCGCCAAAAAATCGCGCGGCCGCTGCAATTTGGCGGCTGGAGTTATGACATGCGGCAGGCGGACGGCAAGCAGCTCGACCACACGCCGGGAGGCGGTGGCATTGCCCTGCGAGCTACAGACGCCCTTCGGTTTGGTTATCTCCTGCTTCGAAATGGCCGCTGGGGGAATCGGCAAGTGATTCCTACTGAGTATCTAAAAATGGCCCAGGGGCCGTCCCCTTTCAATCCCCATTCGCCCTTCAGTCTTCAGTTCGAGGTTAATGAAGACCATCATGTGGCAGGCGCTCCCCCAGACACCTTTTTCAAATCAGGCGCGGGTGGATTTTGCATTTACGCCGTACCGTCGCTAGATCTAGCCGTTTACAAAATGTCTTGTGTGGGGTTGCCCGACGCGTCGCACTACGATCTTGGTTTTTCGGGCAGGGCGGGAAAGACCGATGCTTCTCGGGACAATTGGAAGCCGCATCCTTTTGATCAATTCCACGATGGGCCTATCAACGGCGATGCGGGAACACGAAGGACACTCGATATGGTGATTGCCTCGATCCGTGAGTAGTGCGTCCCCAGGCTGTGAGGATAAGCTATTGCCGGCAACATTCACCTGCCTCGGCTGCGAATTCAATTCGATGGTGCTGCAGGTTTACTCACGAAAGTTGTGATGTCTTTGGCAGCCTTCGTTTCAATGCCGGGCTTTTCTAAAAATCCAAGATCCCGGAACCAGTCCATGAAGCGATATTGCCAAGTGCCAAAAGGCATGTTGTTGCGATCCGTCAGCCCGCCGGTCATGTGAGTGCCGTCCGGCAGCGGATCTCCTGGATGCCGGCCATAACCATAGATGTGCATTTCAATATTCGGGACGCCCAGGTTCAGCATCGCGCTGAAGTATTGCAGTGCCCAAACGGCATGCACCTGGTCTCCTGAGCCACCGCAGGCAATGAAGGAGGGGGGCACGTTTCGCGGAATAGGAGGCGGCGTTCGGTCCGGCGCGAAGGGCGACGGCCCGGGATAGATCACGCCAACGAAATCCGGGCGTGAGGTGATGCCGGTAAGAGGGTCGCCTGGAGCCTTGTTTTTTTCGTCGAACATTGGAAAGAAAACCGATGCAAAGGCGGTTAGCTCCGCCCCAGCGGAGAATCCCATTACGCCGATCTTGTTCGGATCAAATTCCCAGCTATGCGAATAGGCTCGCACGAGGCGTATAGCTTGAAGAACGTCATTGACGGCATCCGTCTGCGGGTTGTATCCATCACTGCGCAGTCGATTGCGCAGGATCACTGTATTCACACCATAGTTATAGAAGAAGGGGACGAAGTCGGCTGCTTCGCTACCGACATTCAGCGTCCTATGGCCGCCACCCGCGACCAGAATGACAACCGCCCCGGTATTCAGGCTACGATCAACCCGATGCACTTCGATTGAGGGGTTGTGAATGTTGACGATGCTATTGATGCGGCCGGGCGCGGCGGCGCTCATGTTGTAGCGTTCGGGCTCACGTATCCGCTCCATCTTCAGAAATGGTGAGCCGGGCGCATAGAGGGGGATCACCACTCCGCCTGGCAGAATTGACTGGGGAGCGTAAGGCGCATCGGTCTGCGGTCCAGGCTTAGGAACGTCGAGGGGCGCGGGGAGCGGAGGCAGTTGATTCTGTGCGCCGACGACAAAGGCCGGGCACAAGATCAAAAGCAAAAATACGGACGGCGACCAGCCTGTGATTTTTGGCATGTCCATGACCAACAGCCGATCATACAGCTTATCTTCATTCGTGCAATGGCAAATGACGGACGAAATAGATATAGTGCCTGCATGCGCTTTTCCGCCATTTGTATGGTCATTGTAATTTCCGCGTGCGCTCTCCGCGCCACCTGTGCGGAACCCCGCAAGGCAACACAGGAGGGGTTGCAATATGGAGAGGCGGATGGTCAGAGTCTGACGATGGACTATTACGCCCCGTCGGGAGGGGGCGTCCACCCGATCGCAATTATCATCCACGGAGGGGGATATCAACGAGGAGACAGCAAGAGCGGCAGCGAGGCCTACTGCGCCGACTTTCTTGCCCCCGCCGGATATGCCGTCTTCTCAATCAATTACCGGTTGGCGCCGAAATATCCGTATCCCTACATGGTTTATGACGTGGAGCGCGCGGTGCGTTATTTGCGCCATAACGCGATGAAGTGGAATGCTGATCCCCACAAGATTGCGCTTGTCGGCGGGTCCGCGGGTGGATTCCTTAGCAATATGGTGGGTCTTCTGAGTGCGCCGGGAGATCCGCGGGCTACCGATCCCGTTGAACGCGAGAGCGCGCGTCCTGACGCTGTTGTCACGTTATATGCGCAGAGTAGCTTCGCGACTGTTCCGTTGAACAACGATGTGCACGCCTTGCTCGATCCTCTGATCGCGAAAGTGGGAGAGCAGGAGGCGTTGCGCGAAGCGTCTCCGATCACCTATGTTAAGGCCGGAGATCCTCCATTCCTGCTAATTCAAGGAGATCAGGACGAATATATCCCGTTTACAGAGGACACGAATTTGCAAGCAGCCCTCCGGCGTGTGGGCGTTCGTTGTGACCTCATCCGCATACCCGGTGGGAAACATGGTACCGGAGGCTGGAACAAGCTGCCCAATGTTCCCGATTGGGAGCGGCAAATGGTTGAGTGGATGAACGCCAGGTTCGATCGCAGCAGTGATATTGGTCCTGGTATTCGGGCACGCCAACCAGAAAGTTAATAGAACCTCTACGCGTCTCCGGATAAAGCATCAACGTGGTCTTCGGGCATGGTTGGCGCGTTTATTATTGATTTGGAGTAAACGGAGATCTGAGGAATTTGACGGCTCGATGGCCCAAGCTGAGCGCATTCTAAAAATCCAGCAGATGTTGCAGGCGCGGGGCGTGGTCTCTAAACAGACCTTTCGCGAGGAATTCGAAGTTTCCGAGGCTACGTTCAAACGCGATCTTGCATTCCTGCGGGATCGTTTCCAAGTTGACGTCCAATATGACGCGGAGAAGCGCGGCTATGTCATTGCCAAGGGAGCTGAAGCGGTTGTGGAACTTCCGGGCCCGATGTACACGGCCAGGGAAATATTGGCCCTTCTCACCATGCAGGATCTGATCTGCCAACTGCAACCGGGGCTACTCGACAAAGACCTGGCGCCGTTGCGCGAGCGGCTGAAATTGCTTCTCGATATTGACGAACTGCCATCGGAGGATGTGCGGCGGCGTATCCGGTTGTTGCACATGGCCTCTCGTCCCGTCGATTCCCGTATCTTCCGCGAAGTCAGCCAAGCAACTCTGTCGCGCACCAAATTGCATATCCGCTACCTTGTTCGGGCAAGAGAGGAGTGGACGGAGCGAGACATCTCGCCGCAGCGACTGGTTTACTATCGCGGAAATTGGTACCTGGACGCGTGGTGTCATTTGCAAACGGACTTGCGGACTTTCGCGCTGGACGCCATGGAATCGGCCGAAATCGTGAATGAGATGGCCCAAGAGATCGCGACGGCGGCCTTAGATGCTCATCTTGGCGGTGGCTACGGCATATTCGCCGGCCCCGCTGACGAAATCGCCGTCCTGCGATTCGCGCCGGAGGTCGCCAAGTGGGTAGGGGCCGAACAGTGGCATTCCCGAGAGTCAAAGAAGTGGGAAGAGAGCGGACATATGGTGTTATCAGTACCCTATGCGAATGAGCCGGAACTGATGATGGACATTCTGCGCTACATTCCCCACGTGGAGGTTCTCGCTCCCGATTCACTGCGCAATGCCATCCGCGAGCGCGTTTTTGCCGCTTGCCGCAACTTCGAATCATTTTAAATTGGGTAGCTCATTCTGTGAGCTACTGTGCGGCGCAAACTTCAAGTATGCGCATCATGCATACTGCGGACTGGCAAATCGGAATGAAGGCCGTACACGTCGGCGAAAAAGGGGAACAGGTTCGCCGCGCCCGGCTTGACACTGCGCGCGATGTAATCGGACTCGCGAACCAAGAGCGCGCCGACCTGGTGGTGATCGCGGGAGACACGTTCGAGCACAACGCGCCGGAGCCGGACTGTGTCAGTGCCGTTCAGGAGATTCTTGCGCTGGCTGCCTGCCCCGTTTTGGTGCTACCGGGCAACCATGATCGCCTGGAGCCCGGCTCTATTTGGGCGGACCGCCGATGGGATGCAATTTCGCATCTGATGGTTCTACGGGAAGCAGCATGCATCGAAGTGCGCGGCGTGGAAGTGCTTCCGTGTCCGATTTTCGCCCGTAAATCGAACAATGATCCGACTGCATGGATTCAGCAGAGCCACAGTGATCGCCTGCGCCTTGTGATCGCACACGGTTCAGTTCCGGATGAAGTGATCGGATTCGATGATCACCCTATCCCCTTAAACACGCCTGAGCGAACGCACGCCGACTATGTGGCGCTTGGGCACTGGCACTCCACCCGCATTTACGGCAAGCGGCTGGCGTATTCGGGAACGCACGAACCATCGAAGTTCGGCGAAGACAACAGCGGGAATGTGCTGCTGGTGGATATTGAGAAGCCGGGAGCAGAGCCTTACATTCGAACGCTGTCGACGGGGCGTTTGCGCTGGACCAAACTCGGGCACGATACGCCGATTACGTCTGCGGGTGAACTGCGGCGAGTGAGCGCGTCGATCGCAGGGTTTGGGAATCCTGCCCGCACCTTACTGGACGTGAAGCTCTCGGGACTATTATTTCCGGCCGAGTACAGCATTCTGGACGAGATAGCGACTCAATGCAAACAGTTGCTGCACGCCCGCATCGATACGGCTGGCATGCGCCCGGCTCCGGAAGGGGATGACTGGCTTCATGAGCTGCCGCCGGGGTTGGTGCAAAAAACAGCCCTACGGCTGCGTGAGTTATCGGCGCGGCCGGGGCAGGAAGGTCAAGTTGCTACGGAAGCACTGTTGCAGTTATTCCATCACTCAAAGGAGGCGTTGTCATGCTAATGCGTGCGGTTGAGGTGGAGGGGCTTAATTGCTTCGGCGCAGGCTTCCGGTTCGATGGGCTTAGCGATTCGGTGAACATCCTGTTCGGCCGGAATGGGAGTGGAAAATCGAGCCTATGCAACGGCATAGGGATGGCGTTTTTGCGGCCCCATAGAAGCTCCGCGGAGGCGGTGGAACGTTTCAGGCCTTGGAATCGCAGACTGCATCCAGGGGTTAAAGTAGAGTTCGATCACGCGGGACACCTGTATCGAATTTCCAAAAGATTTCTGCACAAGCCGGAAGCCAAGCTGGAGCGGCGCGAAGGCGGATGTTGGAACCTGTTTGCACAGGGCGACAGCGCAGAGACGTTCCTGCAACAAATGCTGAAGAGCGCCGGCGGCAGGGGAGCGAGTAGCCAGGATATGAGCGGCTTTGCACAGGTACTGTGGAGCACACAGGGACATTTAGAATTGCCAGCCCTTGGAGAGCCCGTCGTGGCCGCGATCCGTAGCTCTGTTGGGGCGCAGATGTCGGCAGGGAGCAGGGATTTTGAGCTCCGGATAACCGCGGCACACGCCGCCGTATTTACCAAGACAGGGCGATTGCGGGAAGGCCAGAATGGTTGCGAACAGGTTCGGCTTCAGGCGGAGTTGGCGGCAGCGCAAGCGGAAGCAGCCAGGTTGCTCGCCGCGGTTAAGGGCTATGAAGCCGCCGTCGCAAGAACAAGCGAACTCCAATCAGAAGCGGTGGAAGCGGCGGCCTGTGTGCAGTCACTTGCCGCTCAGCTATTGGCTGTGGAGGAGCACTCACGACAATATTTCAAGATTGCTTCAAGAGTTCGTGAGCTTCATGCGCAGCAGGAGACCGCCATGGTGCACTGGACTGCGGCAAACGATGCAATCCAGGTTCTTCAGCAGAAGCGCGTGAAGGCCAGCGAGCTGGTAGTTGAGATTGGGAAGTTAGAACAGGAGCAAGATACCGCGGCAGCTACACTCGAACGTACAGGAGCGGCGCTGCAGACCGCGCAGGGTGTACTCGCCGAAGCCGAAGCATCTCAAACAGCAGCGCAATCAGAGGTCGCACGTGCGACACTCGCATCCGAGTATCTGAACGCAATCCGGCGAAAAGAAGAGATAGATCAGAAGCTTGGTCAACTGGCACAAGCCAGGGTGCGGATTGGAGTGGCGCAGGAAGAACTCGATGGTTTGCTTGTCCCCGCCCAAGCGCGCGTGAATGAGCTCCGTTCCAACTTGGGCGATTTAGCCGAACTCAACCAGAGGCTTGATCTGGCTCGCGTCCGGCTTGCCTTCACTCCGGAACGTGATTGTGAGATCCGCGTTGGGGACTCGCAATTCAATGCCGTCGCCGGACAGGCCATCGAGCTGGCTGGTGATCCAAACCTCGCGTTTACTGTCGCGGGAGCAGGCCAATTCGTCATCAGCGGCCCTATCAGTGACTTTGAATCGACGCAGTGCAAAGTCGAAAAATACAAAACTTGGATAAGCGCTTTTGCGGGGGAGTTCGGAACCGCAACCGTTGATGAAATCGTTGTGCGCTGCGAGCGTGACAAGGAGCTAAAGGCGGCGATCAAGGCAGATAACGCTCTAATCAGCAGTTTGCTGGGAAGCGATACTGAGCTTACTCTATCGGCTGAGGCATTGCAGCTCGCAATGTGCGTTGAGCAGATAGAGCAGTCACAGCCGGGCTGGGCCAGTGAGCGTCCGGACGCGACGAAAATGTCTGAGGCGGCGAAGGCTCAGTTGGCGGGAACATCGGAAGCGCTTGATCATGCGAGAAGCCGTGAGAAAAACGGGCAACTGGCGCACTATCAGGCAGAGATCAAATGTGCTCAACTTCGGAGCAAAGTTGACGGGCTGAGAAATCAGGTGAAGGAAGCTAGCCAGGCCTTAGCTGAAGCAGAGCGCGAAGGCAAAACGGATGCGGCACGTCGGGAAGAACTGAACATTGCTTCGGCGGAGCTAATCGTCGCGCGGCATGAACACGAGAACGCGCTGCAAGAGCGGGCAGCTATCGGGGCCGATCCTACGCCCGAAGTTGCAAGGCTAAAGGCGGAGCACACGCAAGCGATGCAGCGTGAGCACGAAACTCTCCGGCAGCTTAATGTGCTGCGCGGTAGACTCGATCAACTTTGTGCTGATAGCCCCTACGTGCAATTGAATCGCGCGGAGGAAAAATGTCAGGAACTAGCAGGCCGGCTTGCGGCGGTTACGTTGAAGACCGACGCGCTTGCACTGCTGAAGAAGAGCTGCGATGAAATGCGAGCGCAGACATTGGCTTCTGTTTCGGAGCCGGTGGAAGCTGCCGCTTCGAAGTACTTGGAAATGATTTGCGGACGGCCTTTGGCGCGCATTCACTTGAATGAAGACTTCGCCAGCGAGGGCGTGGTTCCGAGCGAGCACTTGGAAGGGAACCGGGTAGCAGCGGACCGGATGTCGGCCGGCGAGCGTGAGCAGATTCATCTCTGCACGCGGCTGGCGCTTGCGGCGGAGTTGGCGCGTGAAGAGAAGCAACTAGTGATTCTGGACGACGTCCTCACCGCCACAGACGCGCAGCGTATGGAACGCGTCAAGGAGATAATACAGGATTGCGGGAGCCGTCTTCAGATCCTGATTCTGACCTGTCACCCGGAACGGTTCCAGTCGATGAGGAAAGCGAGATTCTTCGATTTGGAGGCTTTGATGGGCGAAGCGCAGAGAGAAGTGGCGTAAGAGAGTGCTTAGGACAGAAGCACGGCTGGTTTACTCGCCTTCGGACCTGATCTCGTTCCTCATCAACCCACAGATCAGTTGGCTGGACCGCTACAACCTGGAGCGGCCGGGCGAAATCATACCTGATGCGGGTACTGAAGAACAGCAGTTAATCCGAGATGTGGGCGATGAGCACGAACAGCGATATCTCGCCGCTTTGAAGGTGTCCGGGCGCGTTGTGGAAATCGACAGGGAGAGCGGCTCACCCTGGCACCGCACACTCACCGCTATGCGCGAAGGGACGGAAGTGATTTACCAGGGGCGTCTGGAGTGGGGAGAGTTCGCCGGCTGGAGTGATTTCCTGTATCGCGTCCCGGAGCCATCAGACCTGGGGTCCTGGAGCTACGAAGTATGGGATACGAAACTTGCCCGGAGCATGAAGCCGTATTACGTTATCCAGCTTTGTTGTTACGCCGAGATGCTGGAGTCAATGCAAGGGCATCGGCCTGAGGACGCCGGCATCATTCTCGGTTCAAATGAGCGCGTGCCGGTTCGTGTAAGCGACTACTGGTTCTACTATCAGGCAGTCAAGCGAGATTTTCTCCGGGCGCAAGCGACGTTCGACGAAAAGGTCGTTCCGCATTTTTCAGGGATGGGGGAATATGGGCGCTGGCAGCTGCACGTAGATGCGATACTCGACGCGCGAGACGACGTGTCGGTGGTCGCAAACATCCGGAGTACGCAAATTAAGAAATTGCAGGAAGCGGGAATTGGGACGGTAGCCGCTCTCTCGGCAGCAGCGGGCGCGGAGGGTATCGGCGCAGATACTTTCAGCCGACTCAACAAGCAAGCAAAGCTTCAGATTTCCTCACGCGGTCAGGAACGACCGGCGTACGAAGTACTTACCGCGGATCCGGAACGTCCCAGGCAAGGGTTCGGTTTGCTTCCGCCACAGTCTCCCTACGACGTCTATTTCGACATAGAAGGGTATCCGTTGATCGAAGGCGGGTTGGAATACCTGCTGGGTGCCTCCCATCACGAAAACGGCAGCGGGTTATTTGAAAGTTGGTGGGCGCACGATCGCGCGGGCGAGCGCGCATCCTTTGAACGCTTCGTGAACTGGATCCATCAGCGCTGGCAAGTAGACCGCTCCATGCATGTCTATCATTACGCCTCATATGAAGTTACGGCGTTAAAGCGGCTCATGTGCCGCTACGCGTCGTGCGAGGAGCAGATCGACGAGCTTCTGAAGAACGGCGTCTTTGTTGATCTCTATAAGGTAGTGCGCCAGGGAATGATTGTGGGCGAACCGAAGTACTCACTCAAGAACATTGAACACCTGTACCGCCCACATCGGGATGGCGGTGTCGCGACGGCTGGCGATTCGATTGTCTACTACCATCGCTGGCTAGCGGACCGTGACGGAGACGATCATCTTTCATCCACAACATTGAAGCTGATCTGGGATTACAACCGTGCGGACTGCGAATCGACTTGGCAGTTTGCAGATTGGCTACGCGGAGCGCAAGCAGAGGCATGCATACCGTACTGTCCGAAAGAGGCGCCCAAAGAAACGGGGGGAACAACTACTGCGCGGGGTGCGTTCGCGCAGCGATTGCTGGCCAACCCTCCCGCCGATCCTGAAGCGCGCCGGGTTCACGAATTGCTGGCGCATACGCTTGAATTTCATCGCCGTGAGAACAAGGCATTGTGGTGGTTCGTGTTCGACCGCGCGGAGATGACGGAACAGGAACTGATCGAAGACCGCGAGTGTCTGGGCGGCCTCCGTCGGACCGAGTCACCGGCACAGACGGTGAAGAAATCGACGGTCTGTGAGTACACGTTTCCCGAGCAGGAGTCGAAAATCCGTGCTGGCGATTTGTGCTACATCGATCAAACAGTCAGCCAGAAAGCGACGGTTGAGAAGGTCGATTATGAGCTTAATCTGGTGTGGCTCAAGCGCGGCATCAAAAGCGGCGATCTGCCTTCGTCAGCAAACCTCATCCCGAACGACTATGTGGATACCGGCGTAATCGATGAGTCGATTGAGGTAACAGTCCTTAGGTATGCCGAAAATGGGCAGTTGCCCTCGGCATTGTCGGACTACCTGTACAAACGTGCTCCGCGCGTAGAGTGGCAATCAGGCGATTTGCTTGTGCCCGAGACGGCCGATTTGGATTCTCAGTTGTTCAGACTCGCTCTGGCGATGCACGAAAGCACCTTGTGTATACAGGGACCGCCGGGATCTGGCAAAACGTGCCGCGGTGCTCACCTGATCGCGCAACTAATCAAATCGGGTAAACGGGTCGCCATTAGTTCGAACGGTCATAACGCGATTTGCCTGCTGCTGAACGAGACGGTAAAAATCGCGGGCGCAAATGGTTTTTCGATTACGGCGATAAAAGTCGGTGGTGAGGAAGATGCGGTTTGCGCGCCCGCGGTTTGGGTTGCAGATTCCGCCAGGCTGGACTGTGGTGGGCTTCCGCAGTTGCTAGGGGGCACAGCATGGTGCTTGAGTCGCCCGGAACTGCAAGGCTGCTTTGATTATCTGTTCGTGGATGAAGCCAGCCAGATGTCGCTCGCCAAGCTCATCGGCATGGCTCGATGCGCGAAGAACATCGTGCTTCTGGGAGATCAGATGCAATTACCCCAGCCGATCAGGGGTGCGCACCCGGGCGAGAGTGGGCAGTCGGTGATGGATTATTATCTGGCGGGGCACGCAACCATTCCGGAGAATTTGGGCGTCTTTCTTCCCACGACATGGCGCATGCGTCCGGAGATTTGTTCTTTCATCTCGGATGCCTTTTATGACGGAAGATTGAAGGCGGCGGAGGACACTTCCTCGCGCTCTCTGGTGCCCACTGGCGGGCAGAAGCTACTCCACAAATCGGCCGGTCTTGCCTATGTTCCGGTGGTACACAGCGGTAACTCCTGTGAATCAGACGAAGAAGTTGCAGCTGTGCTGGCGGTCGTAGCAGAACTGCTCGGCCATACATTGAAAACTCCGCAGGGGGAACGCCAGGTTAGTTTTGAAGATATTCTCGTGCTTGCACCCTTCAACTTGCAGGTGCGAGGGCTGCAAAAGGCTTTGGGCGAGGTGCGGATTGGAACGGTGGATAAGTTCCAAGGCGAGCAGGCGCCCATTGTGATCGTCTCGATGACGTCGAGTACGGGAGACGAATCGGCGCGAGGACTGGATTTCCTGTTCGACCGGAACAGATTAAATGTGGCGCTATCCCGCGCGCAGGTGTTGGGGATTATAGTGGCCAGTCCCGAACTTGAACGAGCGAGGGGTTCAAACCTGGAACAAATGAAGGCTGTAAATATTTATTGCCGAGCAATCCAGCATGCAGAATATACGGTTCGATATGTCGGTGAGCCGGTTTCAGTTTAGGCAGATGAGACTGCTATAGACATTTTCGGGCAGTGAGGCAAAATGATGCTAAGGAGAGCCACTTTTGCCCGAGAACGAGCCTCACACAAACAGCAATCGCCCCAGCCGTAGAGAATTGTTGGTGGATTCCGCCGCGGGCTTACTTGTGCTTGCGGAAGGTTTCCGCCGCACGCCTTCTCTCGATCACGGGAAGCTTGCTTCGGATCCCCTTCGACCTCAATACCACTTCCTGCCGCCGGCAAATTGGATGAATGATCCGGACGGTCCAATTTGTTTTAACGGCGTGTACCACATGTTCTATCAGCACAATCCAAACGGTGCCTATTGGGGAGACATGCATTGGGGGCATGCCATCAGTCACGACCTGCTGCATTGGCAGCACCTTCCGATGGCACTCGCGCCATCGCCCGGCGGTCCTGACAAGGATGGAGTATTTACAGGATCAGCCATCATCGACAAAGACACGCCGACCATCATGTATACGGGTGTCAACCCTGAAGTGCAAATGATTGCGACCAGCAGCGGGCCGATGACTCGCTGGACGAAGTTCGCCGGTAACCCGGTTATATCGGGACCTCCTGCCGGGATGAAGGTAAAAGGATTTCGCGATCCCACCGTCTGGAAAGAGCAGGACTGGTGGTACGCTGCCATCGGGTCCGGGTTTGAGGGGATGGGTGGCGCCGCGCTGCTGTACCGGTCACGAGACCTCAGAGCATGGGAGTACATGCATCCACTATGCGTGGGAAAGATGCGCAAGGATGATGGCGTTCCTGGCACTGTGAAATCCGTTGACATGTGGGAGTGTCCTGACTTCTTTTCTCTGGGCAACAAGCACGTTCTGATTGTCTCTACGGCAGACAGATCGCCTTACTTCATTGGCGACTACGTCGAATATGAGTTTCGTCCCCAGACGGCGGGCTATACAGACTTCGGTTGGGGTTATGCCGCAAAGACGATGCTGGATGCGCGCGGGCGGCGCATTTATTGGGCGTGGATTCGCGAGCGCCGGAATAAAGAAGCGTGTATAGCCGCCGGATGGGCAGGCGTTATGTCACTTCCGCATATTCTGTCGCTTCAGGCAGACGGCACGCTCGGCATTGCGCCCGCTCCGGAGATCCGAACGCTCCGCGGGGCACGCAGGGTACTCTCGAACGTACAGATTACATCCTCTGAAACAATGTTCCCTAAGAATGTGAGTGGAGATTGTGTCGAGATCCTGGCTGAGTTCGAACCCGGCGAGCAGCAGATTTCGGATTGATCGTCAGAGCCAGCTCTGATGGTTCACAACACACCCGGATCGGCTACAACCGGAGCAAAGCTCAGCTGTACTCCGACACTCGTCACTCCACCACGAACAAAGAATGTGAACCTGGGATCTTGCAGGGCGCTTTGACGCTCGCACCTGGAGAGCCTCTGAAGCTCAATATCTTTCTGGATGCATCGGTGATTGAGATCTTCGCAAACGGGCGGGCGTGTCTTAGCGACCGAGTGTACCCTGTGGGAAGTGATGCACTCCGGATAGGAGCTTTCTCGGAAGGAGGCCCTACGCGCTTGAAGTCAATCGAAGTTTGGGACATGCAGCCCATTTCACCCGATAGACTAACCTCGATATGAGCGCCGGGCACCGCACTGGGAGGCTTTTAGGGCTGGTAGTCGTCGGTTGTGCCCTTTCGCATTCAGCGTCCGGTCGCGACGTATCGACCAACAGCAGATGCGAGAGTTACTTGAGAGAGCCCGGCTTCCCCAATGAAGAGGAGGCGTGACTAGTTTGGCGCCTTTGTGTTTGCTTCTACTAGCTGCAGTGCCTGGCGCGCCTGAGCGAGATCGGGCGCAAGCTGCAGCGCCTTTTCAAGCATCGTTTTAGCGACACTCAGATTTCCCTGGCTCGCCAGAACCAGACCCCAGTTCAAATAAGATTGGGGATACTGAGGGGCGTCCTCAGTGGCCTGTTCGAAGAGCACCACTGCTTCTGCATTCTTCCCTGCTTTGACGTATAGTGTCCCGAGATTGTTCTTGGCTTCTGCATACTCCGGATTAATTTGAATTGCTTGCTGCAAGGCACTTTCCGCCTCTGAAGAGCGTCCCTCCTGGAGGTAACTAACGCCGAGGGCATTGTAGGCCACCGCGAGCTTGGGATCGAGTGCAATGGCCTTTTGGAGTGCGCTCCGGCCCTCTTGGGGGTGATGGAGGAGAGCAAGCACCAGACCCAGATTGCTCCACGCCTGCGCGCTTTTCGGATCAAGTTGAGACGCTTCACGGAACTGGACTTCCGCATTCTTCCAGTCGCCGCGCTGTAAAAGCGTATTGCCCGTCCCAACGCAGAAGGATGCCCGCTCCACCTCACGTTCATGCGACATCAGGCGCTCTGCCGAAGTGCGCTCGGCCCGCGGCCTGCTCTTCCTCTCCAAGCTCCGAAAGAATTCGGGCGAGCGCGGAATGCACTTGAACCTGCTCCGGTTTCAATTTTTCGGCAGCTTGTAACTGTGACAAAGCGGCTTGATTATCCCCGGATTTCCAGAGCGCCATGGCGAGGCGATAACGTATGTCGTAATCCCCGGCGCTGAGTCGGACAGCCTGGGAAAACATGGAAGCAGCCTCGGCAAATTGGCGAGGTCACTGAACGCTCGCCCCGAGATGTAATATCCTTCGACATCTTTGGGCTGGAGCCGCAGGTATTCTTTTAGCCAAGGCATCGCTTCAGAAGCTCTGCCCATCTGAAGCAAGGTTTTGGCCAGATCCATCAATGCCGCACAATTTTCGATGGTCGATGCGCAGGCATTCCCTGTATTGCTCAACCGAAACTTCAAACGACCCTAAAGACCCATAAACCTCCGCCAGCTTAAAGTGCAGTTCGGCGGAGTTTGGTGTTTCCGATAAGAGGCTCTCGATCGTTTGTGCGGCCAGTTTGTTTTTTTTCCCAAGCCGGTAAGCGTCCGCCAGCAAGACATTCAGAGAGAATCTGGTCGGATCGTGATCTGGATGCCGGTTGACGGCCGATTGAAGCTGCAAGATGGCCGCGTTAGGCCGACCGGCTTGCAGCAACAGGTTTGCCGACTTACAAGTAACGTCTGCCTTGCAATCGACCTGGGCAAATACTGGACGGGCGTGTAGAGCTAGTCCAAGCAATAGCAGTAACAGGATCCGGCGAGTCTGTGCCCAGCGCGACTCCACTCGATACTACAAATACAACATTTAGAAATAGAATTTCCCTGCGAGCTGAAGCTGTCGTTCCGTTGACCGCGTGCCTGTGACAACGCCGGTTTGACCGGGCAGGTTTAGCTGGTTTATCGGGTTACCGTATGTCACTGTATTCGTAGAATTGAACGCATCAAGGCGAAATTGCAATTTCAACCTTTCCGTCAAAGTAAATGTGCGAATCAATGACGCGTCTAGGTTCACAAAACCGTCCCCTTGAAGTATATAGGCTCCCGCGTTGCCGTAGGTATACCGCGCCGGGACAGCGAAGGCGCTGGTATTAAACCATTGTTGAGGGGTCGGGTTTGAGAGGTTCGCGTTGCCAACGATGTTAGGGCGTTCGTAGCAATCGGTGCGGCCGACGTTGGCGATGTCGCCGCAAAGAAAGACTCCGTACGGCGCACCGGACGTAAGCTGAAAGATGCCGCTTAGTTCCCACCCTGCGATCACGCTGTTGACAATTCGGCTTCCGGAAGAGAGCCTGCGCGCTTTGCCGAAGGGCAGATCATAGACCCAGCTCCCGGTAAAAACTTGCGGAAGATTGTACGGAGTGACGGCTTTGTCGGCTGCTAGATTATAAGCATTTTGGACTCCGCCTGCTAGTCCGTCAGTAGAACCCAAGTCCTCAGATTTTGACCATGTGTAGGCGATCGAGTAGGAGAGCCCATTTGTGAACCGATGCTGCATCGTGACCTGCAGGGCGTTGTACCAATCCTTTCCCCAGTCTACGGTTTGGCCTGAAGGGAGGTAGTAAGGAAATGGCTGACGGAGGGTCGGGTTCCCCGGGCCCGCTACCAGGGCGGAGTTTAAGACTAACGCGACCGGAATCCGCCTGCCGTTGGAACCGACATAGTTGACGGAGAGGATCGCGCTGGAACCGAACGCGTGTTGAATTCCGACATTCCAGTTATCAGTCCAGGGGTCCTTCAAATTAGGATCACGGAAAGTTTGCCCTGATATATCGTAGGGGCCATTCGGATCAGGTAAAAGCTTTTGGCCCGCAGAAATATTTAGCGGGTTCGCGATGGTCGATTGAACCGTCGTGAGGTTCAGGTTGGTATTTTGAGCCGCTAGATTGTCCGGCCATAGGCCTTCGGACTGAAATACCGACAGGTCTGTGTCGCTCCAGGTGTCATAGTAGCGACCAATGCCGGCCCGCAGTACGGTACTGGGCGTAACCTGATACGCCAATCCAATCCGGGGAGCGAAGTTGTCGTAAACCTTGTGGAAGATCTTGTGATCAGGCGCAATCACAACATGCGGCGGCAGGACACCGCCTGGAGTGGGGATGCACGGCGCATGGCCAACGTCCGAGCAAGCCCCGGGATTCGCTGAAATGATGTAAGTGCCATTCAGCGAATCCCAGATACCGCTATAGTAATTACTGGTTCCAGGCGTTCCGTATTGTCCCGGGTTAAAGAGATCCCAGCGCAATCCGTAGTTGAAGGTCAATTTCTTGTTGATACGCCATTGATCTTGAGCGTAGAAGCCATATGCCCATGTTGGTTGCTGCAACCCGGGCGCGGTGTCAGTGAGGTTACCGCCACTCGGTACGCCGAGGAAGAAGGATGCTATTGCGCTACCCGTCGTGCCTACGTTATTCAGGTCGGCGGTTTGAGTGGAATTGAAAAAGTCAAACGCTCGCTGCGTGTCCGCCCAGATTCGGTGGCGTGTAAGATTGCCACCAAACTTAAACGTGTGGTTTCCAGCAACGTGCTCCAAGCTTGGCGTCCCTTCCCAGATATCCGTTTGACCGACATGAGTGCTGAAGTTATTTACTGAAGCATAGCCAGGAATCAACATATCCGGCGCCCAGCAACTACCTTTTCCAAAGCCTTCGCTTCTTCCGCAAGCCCAGGGCCAGTTGGGCTCAACAAAAGTGTCGTAGTTGAGGTTGTTCCATTGACTGGCGAGGTGGAGATTGATCCACGTGCGTCCGAAGCTCGCATGGAATACAGTATTCGGATTTATGGTCCAGGTATAGTTTACGGCGACGTTATAACCGAAGCTATCGCGTATAAACGACGAACCTGCTATTCCACCGGAGGTGGTGTCCGAGCTGTTGATGTGGTTGTATGTCCCTGAGAGGAACTGGTTAGACGTTATCTGATAATCTCCGCGGCCTGTAAAAAAATCTTGATTGAATACTTCGGGAGCGGGGTCGATCCCGTTCGTACCCGGAACTCCAGTGTTAATGGGGGCAGGAAAAAGCGTCTTGGCATAAAGCTCAGCTAAGGGGTTCAGCAATGATTGCGGAACCATGTTTCCCGGAAACGGATCCCGAATATAGCTGCCAGGGTTGTTGGGATCAGGACGCGTGCTGTAAGGGTTGAAAATTGGCTGCTGGCCGGTGAAGTCTCCATTCTCCATGGCCGGCGTTGGAACGAGGTAAAAAGCCGTGCTTCCAATGTGTTCCCGAAGTCCCTGATAACTGCCGAAGAAGAAGAGGCGGTTCTTTTTGATGGGTCCGCCGAAATTGCCGCCGAATTGGTTCTGGTGCAGTGGATTGACGCTTGGAAGGAATGGGTTTCTTGCGTCGAGGTCATTGTTCCGCAGAAACTCCCATGCTGCGCCCTGGAAAGTGTTTGTCCCGCCCTTTGTCACAACGTCTACATAACCACCCAAGACCCCTCCGTAATCCACTGAGTCAGAGTGGGATACGACCTTGAATTCTTGGATGTTGTCGATAATGGGCGCTACGGAGATTCCACCCGCAAAATTAGACGTATTGTTCGACCCGTCCAGAAGAAATTGAGTCGATTGCGGGTTCTGACCATTGATTGAGGGCAAGACATAAGTACCGGACTGAGGATTGCCCCAACTGCCGGCGTTGGAGGGAGCCGCCGTGCCGGCCGTCAAGGTTAGAAGTTGGGTAAAATTTCGGCCATTCAGGGGCAAATCGCGCACGAGCGTCTCTCCAATTACCTCACCCAGCGCAGCGGATTGCGTCTCGAGCGCAACGGAAGGGGCAGAAACGGTCACGGCAGTTTTTGATTGGCCTACTGTCAACGCGACGTCCCGGGTATTCGTCTGCGAGACCTGCACGGGGATATCGGTTTCCTGAAACGTTTCAAAGCCGGCTGCCGTAACGGTAATTTTGTAAACGCCCGGAATCAGTACTCTAAAGGCATAATTGCCGGCTTGGTTTGTCTGGTCCACAGACGTTACCCCGGTTTGTTGATTGGTAAGCGTGACGCTCACCTTTGGGACGACAGCGCCCGAACTATCGGTAACTGTTCCAACGATCGCACCCGTGTTGACCTGGGCGTAAGCGAATGCGGCAAACAGAACGAAAAGAGATGCCCAGCGCAAGGGCGATGAAATGAGTGTTTGTGGGACGTCCGACGAAGGGGGTCGCATGCGTTGCTCCTCTGCTTGGAAGATTTCACTGTGGTCAGAGCCGAGCGAATCCGACAATTTGAAGCAAGGTCTGATGGTTTCGACGCGGTAGTTCCGGTAACGCAATTAGGAGCTACTGACCTTCCCCTCAAGGTTGACCGACTGAGCCGACCCTATACCGTGGGTCTAATATATTTGCAATTGAGTGGCTTGTCAAGAGGTTCTAAACTTCCAAGCACTTTTTTCTTCAGAATTGGGCAAAATACGTCGGCACTCTGCGGAACAACCGCGTGTAATGCCCGCACGGCGTGAACGAGCAATTGAGCACAGCCACAGTAACTCCTTTGTTTGCATATAGTTAATCGAAGCGCTGAGGTTGGCTCAAAAAGAATTTTCTTGCACGGCGAATGAATAATAGGGTACAAAAGATGTGCCCCGGTCCGGCAATTCCCTCCGCTTGGGGTAGCTCTGACCGATGCAGGAAGCGTGAACGGAAGATGAAGAGACGAGATTTCATCGCGCTTACGGCGAGCATGACAGCTTCCGGCGCAGTAGCGCCACGGGTGCCGGCGCAACCTGCCGGCCACAGTGGCGCCAAGTTGTCGGAAGCGGCAAATGACTATTTCGAGTTCTCACCGGACGGCACGGAATGCCTCATCAAGAGGTACGATACGCCGGTCGGCTGGCTTAACTTGCTTAGCAATGGGCGGCTTGTGGCCTGGGCGGCGCATGATGGGACCATCGTCGAAAGCTGCCTTATCGACAACGCCAATAATCGCCTGACAAATCCCCAATCCGGATACCTTTACATTCGCGATGCCGGTAGCGGGAAGCGTTTCATGCTCAATCGCCCGGCGCCGGGAAGTAAGTGGAGTGCCGCACAAGGGCTGGGTTATACGCGGGTCACCCATTCTGCTCTGAATCTCACAGTAAGTGCGACTTACTTCGTGCCGCGTGATGACGACGTTCTGCTTTGGTCGATATCTATCCGCAATGAAGCCTCGCGGCCGCGCTCGATCGAGATCTTCAGCCTGGTCGAGTGGTGTCTCGGCGATGTGAACTATTCGTCGGAGTTACCAGGCGGCGACTTTCACTCTATTTACAACAACTTCAAGAAGGTCTCGTTTGACGGAAACATCCTTTACGGAAACAACTACTCGTGGGGAGTTTTGGGCCCGTTTATGGGGCAG
Organism: Terriglobia bacterium; assembly: GCA_963758445.1. Taxonomy (GTDB): domain Bacteria; phylum Acidobacteriota; class Terriglobia; order Bryobacterales; family Bryobacteraceae; genus Bog-105. Next base: position 57,665 of record CAVWVR010000007.1, on the reverse strand, counting down.
AAGGCGTGGCCTTATACAGCGTTTCTGACCAGCAGTCTACCGGTAAAGAGCTTTGATTGCGATAAAACGAGCTTCTTTGGCCGCAGTATCGACTTAGAACGGCCTATGTCCGTGTTGAAGGGCAAGTGTGCGAGTCAGACCGCGTTCGGTTTTACCGGTTTCCCTATTGGCGTGTTGCAAAACTCGTTGCAAATCGGCGCCGGAAGTGAGCAGAAGCTAGTCATTGTTGCGGGCATCGTTCGAGAGGCCAGCGAGGCTCAAAAGATTCGCGACAAGTACGTTGGCGAAGGGAAAGCTGACCAGGCGTTCCAAGAGCTACAGACATTCTGGAGGAACTTCACCTCGCAATCGGTCTGGATCGACACTCCGGAGAAAGAGATCGATCGGCTGGTAAATGTTTGGATCAAATACCAGCACCGCAATTCCATGCTGGAGAACCTCAACACCAAGCGGCTGGGATTTGGAATCTGGTGCCCGGCCTATTCGTACGGAACGGGCAGACTCTCGGACATTCGCGAAACGGGGAATGTCACGTGCGATTTGAGTCTAATCCGGGAAGACATCCTGGATTATCTACACGGCGGACCGCTTTTGCTCGAGAGCGATCTAAAGATGAGGTGGGAAGAGACAAAGCCCGAGCCCATCCCCATGCCGTATCCACACGACGGGAGAGGACTGTGGCCTTATCCCGTCTGCTGGTACCTCAAGGAAACGGGAGATCTTGCGTTTCTCGACACGCCCATCAGGAACAGCGGTCAGATTCCATCGGCCCCGAAGAGCGGGACTTTGACTCTGTTCGAGACCATGAAACATGCCATCGAATGGTCGCTCTCGGGCCTTAGCGAACGAGGTCTGCCTCGGCTTGATCCCGGCTACGGCGATTGGAATGATGCCCTGAACCTGGTGAGCCGTGACGGCCGAGGCGAGTCGATTTTCACAGCGGTGGAGCTCTGCTACATGCTCAGGGAATGCGCGGCCATCGCCACTGCATACGGTAGACAAGAAGAGGCGCAAGACTGGACAGCGAAATACAACCGCATAAAGGCTGCCGTCAACACGCATGCCTGGGATGGTCAGTGGTACATCCGAGCCTTCACCGACGAAGGGGAACCTGTGGGGAGTTCCAAGAATGAGTTCGGCAAGATCTATCACAGCGTGCAGGCTTATGCAGTGCTCAGCGGGGTGGCGGATCCTGAGCGGGCGGCTAAGTGTCTCGAATCGGTTGACCGACTCCTGATGACCGAATACGGACCGCGCATCTGCGCGCCCGCTTATGGGAAGCCCGCTTACGATGTAGGTATCGTGGGTGATTTTGGTCCTGGATGGCGTGAAAACGGCGGTATCTGGAATCGAACAACAGGATGGACAGTTATGGCGAATTGTGTCGCCGGCCGGGCAAATCAAGCGTTTGACATGTACCATAAGGCGTCCATCAACCATCCGAGCAAAGATACCGACCGTTTCTGGCTTCCGCCCTATGTATATCCCGAATATCTGGTTGGCGAGGGACCGGCGTTTGGACGAGCGGAGTTTCAATGGTGCGTAGGCAAGGCGGGCACCATGTGGCGTGCTTACACTTACTACATATTGGGCGTGCGCCCAGTGCTCCACGGCTTACTCGTGGACCCGCAAATCCCCAATGGGTGGGAGAGTTATCGTTTGAGGCGCCCCTTCCGAGGAGCGACTTACAACATTGAAGTAACTAATCCGCACAAAATGAACAGCGGTGTCCAATCGCTGGAGGTAGATGGCGAGCGTATCTCCGGTAATGTCATACCGCCCCACCAGGATGGCCGCACGCACAGTGTGAAGGTTGCGATCGGTTCGTGAATCGTTTCCATGAAAGCAATTCCGCGCTATCAGCTGCGATTGACAAGCTTGTTACTTGTCTTTAGCGCATGTGGGATTGCAGCTTCGGTTCAGGTTTCCATTGATATTCAAGAGAACCTGTACGCAGGATGGACGATTATCAGTCGGCCATATCAAGGCTGGCAAGCAATTTCAAACGTGAAGGAGCAAGACCCGGATGTTTACCCCAACGCTTCCATTTCATCCGGCAACGCATTCGGCAGAGAGCCGGCCACTGGAGCTTTCAGCGGGCAAGAGCCCGTTATAGGATTTGAGGGAAAGCGGCTTATCAACACAAAGCTTCGCAACCTGGGAACGTTTACAGGGGAACTTCGCTCCGATGTTTTCGAGATCAAAGGAGGCCTAATCGATTTTCTGATTGGCGGCGGCCGCTACCAAAACAGGACGTGTTTGAAGCTATTTGTCAAGGACAACGGCGAGTTTCACGAAGTGAGATCCGCAACGGGGGAAAACAATCTCCATTTGATTCGGAAGCAGTGGAACGTGTCTGAGTATCTCGGCCGCGAGGCCTATCTGGACGCGCTTGACTTAGCGCCGATTGAGCCCTTCATGCACTCGGGGCCACAAAACCCGGATGAACAATATGGCTTTCTGCTGTTGGATGATATTCGGCAGTTGGACGCCACCGGACGGCGCGTCTCGGTCGCCTATGACGTTGCACATAACTTTAACTTTGAACAAGTTAAAGCGCCAAAGTATCAGGTTATTCCAGCCCGCCCAAAACTGCTTGGCCGTGACAAATCCGAGCAAGACTTTACCATTCCGGGCTTTGGCAAGTTCAAAGCAATCGTTACTACAACCGCACTTGGGCCTTTGTTATCGAGGACAGATGTGAGTTGGAGTTACACCGGCGCGCAGATACCCGGCATAAAGTTAACACTTAGTGAAGATTTGCCGGTAATGCAAGGCGAGTGTCAATACTATCTTTTCCCCGGAATCCTATATAACGGCAATCACATTGGACAAGCCGCCCACTATCTCGGCGAAGACTTTCCTGAAGATGCAATCACCACACCGGGCGGCGTGTCTGTCGAGACTAAGGACCGCGTATACGGCGCCTCTATATCTCCGCAGAAAGCAACCGACGATCCGAAGGCCAGTGTCCGGCTAGAGCAGAGTGGATCGCACGATCGCTATCGCATCGTTTTTCAGCTCCCGGATTCGGTGCAATTCGGGCACATCATGGACACTGACATCGATCAACGCTTCAACGTCAAAGATGGGTTTGCGGTCAACAAGTCATTCTACTTTTACGCGGCAAAGAAAGAAGCATACGCTCCCATGTCAAACGTGAACCAAGGCTATGGACAGTGGGTGCATGCGGCATGGGACATGCTCTATTCGCAGTCGCCCACAAATCCCCAGAATTCGTTGACGGATGACTTTGCTCTTCGATTGCGCGGCTTGCTGGATCCATATGCGCTCACAGAAGAGGTACAAATGGGTCAACGCACTTACCGGATCTGGTACGTAGGACGCTGGACCCTTCCCGACGATTTTGATTTTGACGCGCACTCTTTCGTGCCGTTGGAGTACGTTCACAGGTATACCGGATTTTCTTGGTCTGGAATGCTGGGCCGCGTCTCCTACACCGCTCTGGAGCATTCGTTGGAAACCGGTGACGCTATCAGCCGGCAACTCGCGACTGACACACTGGACTTTTTCGTAGAAAACGGCGCGTCGCCTCTCGGGATTCTGTATCAGGCCTATTACAATTCCGGTGGGTTCGGGACCTATGCGAGTCCTGGAGCATTGGATATGGGCCCGCTTGGGGAAGAACTCTATTGGTATATCCGCTGCTACGAGCTGCTAAACAAACATGGGTTGGCTGCGAATGAGAAATGGATCTCGGCCGCGAAATCCTCGCTCGATTCCCTGATGAAGCTTTACCCGGACGGAAATGTGCCGGGAAGAATAGACGGTACAACGGGCAAGGCAAGCTCTCGCCCGATACCGCTGCTGGATTGGACCGGGAACGGCACGCAGCCGAGTCAGCGAAATGCGGAAGCTCATTACGACCCGCCGCTCAATGGCGGACCGACTGGTTTCATTTACCTGATCTGGGCGTACACAAAATACTATTCGTACTCCGACGACGCGCGATATCTGCACTACGCTGAGCTTCTCGGGAACCAACTCTTAGGGATCATGAACAGCTACGGAGCACTCGCAGGAGCCGAGATGGATTTCTTCAACATCGACAAGCGAATGCCCCATGCGGCGCTGGCCGCGTTTAATGATCTCTACGAAACTACGAGGCAACAGAAATGGTTGACGGCCGCCATCATGGCAGGAAATCTGTTCAGCACTTTCCAATACTCTTTCAACGTGAACTTTGACCGCTTCAAAAACCTGCCCCTTGGACACTTCGATTACCGCACAATCGGCGGAACTCCAGTGGATGTCAAGTTCAGTACGAACAACTTGGCGTTTGCTCAAGGCGCGACGGAGTTTATTCGGCTTTGGCGCTCCACAGGCGACCATATGTGGTTTGAACGTGCCCGCACCCTTCTGCACCAGGGTACGGAAAGTACTTTGACGGAGGATAAACGCCAATGGCTAAACGCGAACTTTCAGGGACCGGCCGACGGAGCGCAACGTTCCTTCAATCCTAAGGTCCAGTTCGATAAACATGTGCTGGGAGGTGGAACGGAAGACGTTTTGCCGGCATGGCCGCGATTAAAAGGAAATTGGACGACGCAGCATGGCGCAATTCTCAGCATGTACATGTTTGCCGAAGGTTTCGACTGGGGCGAAATCAAGCAGGATTTCGGCAGCCTGACTTACAGCTTTCGATATCATTCCGGCGGTGCACTCGACACTCTGGATCAGGTGAGTATGACGGCGAGTACGAATCAACTCTCCATTACAGCTAGAAACATGATGCCGACCGCACAGACTTACTCGCTCCGTTTACTCGATTATCCCGGCCGGCAAGTCGAGGTGGAGGGACGCACCTATAATCGCGCGCAAATTGAAGCAGGAATTCCATTGACGTTCAGTCCTCATGCCACAAGACATATTGCGCTACGGCTGGCATCAAGGTGAGCAGGGTGATCCACAAACAGACTAGGCGCGAACTATTCATCACGGCGGCGGCACTGGCGATCCCAGCGCACACAGCACGAGCCCGCACGCCATCACCGGTAACGGTGCATTCAACGGCGGACCACATTGAGATTAGTAACGATCGCATAAAGGCAACCTTTAGCAGTGTGGGAAACGGCATTGAGCAGGAGTACTATGCGCGAGCGGGCCAGAGCTGGGTTCGCCTGGTGCGGGCGCTCCAACCCGCTAGCCCCAGACCTGAAGGGACTGCACCCTTGTATTCGGATCGCGAAGTCGCAGAAGACAAACGCCTGCTTGCCGCGAGTTTTTTGCAGTGGATGAAGGTGGGCCCACAGCAGCAGGATCGCTCGTCTGTCATTTTGTGGGGACGTATGGGCGACACCACGTTCGAACAAACCATCTCGCTTGACGCGGAAGCGGATTGCTTTCATATTGACGTGAGGACGACGCTTGGTGGCGACCCGCCGCGTGTCGAGTATGTTCTATCCACCTTTATTTTCGAGGTAGACAAACTCGACTATACACATGCGCCCTGCATGAAGCGCGAACCGGCCGACGTGATCGGTGATCGCGTATTTCATTCCCCTGCGGCTATTTTGCAAAGCGATTCGCGATTCACTGCGCTTGTACCCGACCTGGATGTCTTGAAAACAACTTTGGTGTACGCTCCCGAGGCGCGACCTATCGACGGACCGCGCCAGTTTCGAATCCTGCAGGATCGTGACACGATTACGATGCCTACCATCCTGGATGTCGACTTACAGTCCGGTATTAGCCCGTTTCCGGTATTTTCGTTTGGCTTCGCAGACTATCTCACGCAGCAACATATGTACTGGAAGCACGAGAATTTGCACGGCGCCTTTGTGCGAACGCTATCAACTAACAAGCTGCATTACGCATTTGACCTATTCGTTTCCGGAGTAGCGGAAAAATATTTCGGATATCAAACGGTCAGCCGGCACATATGGGCAAAAAGCGGTTCGCGTTACGCGCGACAGCCGAAACCGCAGGCAATGCCGTTCTCCCAGTACGCCTCCGGTTTGTTACCCGGCGGCCTTCAGTTACAAGGGTGATGCCCCGCAAGACACGAAACGATATGCGGAACGAAAGCCGTATAATCCCGCTGACTCGGGTTCACTGCCAACGTGGCTTGAATTCGATATTGGCGGCAATCCGGCAGGCGGCATCCGGGCGACACCCAGCCAGTGGTATTACGACGTTCAGTTTATGGGCTGGTGGAACAACGTACACCTGGCGCAAGGAATGATTTATTGGGGGCGCCGAACCGAATGATGCCGCGCTGCTGGACAAGGCTCGCCGCATCATTACACTCGCCGTATCAGCTCCGCAGAACGAGGGAATCTTTCCCGCGGTTTATAACTATAAGGATCAGCGTTGGGTGGGCTGCTATTGGAAACCCGAGGGCGAATATCAGCCCGCCGTGCTGCCCAAGTACTGGGATTTTTCAAGCGATTATTACCAGACGTGCTCAGCAAGCAAGACAGCGGCGTTGTTGTTGCGATATCACCGGCACTATGAGAAAGATGACCGGATAGTACCGTACCTGAGCCGTACGGCGACTTTGTCGCTACAAGGCTTGACCCGAACGGCTGCCTGCCTGCTTGGTTTACCAAAGACCTCGTGGCGGTTCCCTACCTGCGGTTCAATGCCGAAGGCGGTATTCACATATTGTTTCTGTCAGAGTTATTCACGGCAACTGGCGACGAGAAGTATCTGACTGCGGCGCGGCGGACGGCGGAGTTCCTTATCCGCGACATTCTGCCGCAGCAACGTTGGTATGATTTCGAGACTTTCTATTCGTGCGCTGCAAAGCCGGAGGCAACCTACGACACACGCACGGGACAGTGGCCACGCTGCACGCTTTCCACGCTTTGGGCGGTCGACGGACTGACGTCGCTCTATGAAGCGACCGGCGACAAAAACATTTTGGCTGCGGCGGAGCGCTGTGCTGATTACCTATCGCTTTATCAAAGCGCTTGGCAGCCACCCTTCATCATCACCGCTTATGCATTCGGCGGATTCATCAGCCAGAATTCCGACGCGGAATGGCTTGACATGCGCCAATGCTTATGCGGCGAGGCTCTAGTGCGTATCGCGATTGCTAGCGGAAGACAGGACCTTCTAGAGCGAGGCGTTGCGGCGTTACGTTCCGCTTTCTCCGTGATTAATCATCCGCGCCATATCGCAAACGGAATTTTTCCTACACCCAGTTATCCGCTTGGCATAACCGCAGAAAATATCGATCACGAGGGCCTCCCGCAGTTGCCTCTTCGTTCCGGTTCGGATTGGGGGGAAGGGGGAGCGCTTGCTTCGGCGGCGGAAGTTCTACGTCTCATCGGTGGGGTTTATGTCAATTTTGAGACGAACATTGCGGCTGGCGTTGACGGTATATCGGTCAAGAGCTTCGGCATTAACGAACGCCATATTCATCTTGAAGTAGACAACCTGCTAGCGCGCCTCGTCATGCCATACGAAAACTCTTTTCCGGTCGATCTTATAGTCACGGGCCTTCCTGCAGGGGATTATCAGCTTTCGGTCAACCAAGCCGTCTGGCGAAGTATCTCTATTGAAGGGACGACAACAATCCCTCTAACTATCGATCCGTGGCGTAGGGCTTGAATGCTTGTCAAGCGAGTTCGAATGCTGTGGCGTTTGATAGTAAGTTGTTCCATCGTTACTGTTTCCGCGCTCGGAATGACAATGGACCCGCAGACGCTTCCGGCCCCAACACCGCCAATGGGGTGGAACAGTTGGGATTCTTATGGCTTGACGGTCCGTGAGTCGGAGGTGAGAGCCAATGCCGAGTGGATGGCTGCCCATCTAAAGCAGTACGGCTGGCAATACATCGTTGTGGATGAAGGGTGGTATCTGCAGAACCCGGAGACTAACGGTAAACCTTCCTGGCGGTTCACAATAAGCGAGGACGGACTTTACCTGCCGGCTCCCAATCGATTTCCTTCCTCGCAGCATGGCCAGGGATTCAAACCTCTGGCGGAGTATACGCATTCCCTGGGTCTGAAGTTTGGAATTCACATCATCCGGGGAATTCCGCGCGAAGCAGTAGGGAAGGACTTGCCAGTCTCTGGATCTTCGTTTCACGCGCGGGCGGCGGCGGATCAATCAGACGTATGCTACTGGCAATCCGAAGCTGACGGGAGCCACTCTGGGCAGAAGGTGTATTGGAATTCCGATAACTATGGAGTAGCAGCTAACGTGGCCGGGCAGGCCTATTACGATTCCCTCGCGAAGCTGTACGCCAGTTGGGGAGTTGACCTGATCAAAGTGGATTGCATTGCGAATCCGTATAAAGCGGAGGAGATCCGCATGCTCAGTCTGGCTATCAGGAAGACTGCGCGTCCCATGGTCTTGAGTCTATCGCCTGGACCTACTCCCATTGGCGAAGCGAAAGAGGTCCGCAAGTACGCCCAGATGTGGCGCATCTCAAACGACATTCTCGATTTCTGGATGCCCGCGGGGTTCAGTCCAGGCGTAAAAGGCGTGTTCGCTCTCGCGGCGAAATGGGGGCCATATAGCGGTTCAGGAGGGTGGCCGGACGCAGACATGCTGCCGATCGGCTATCTTGGCCGCCGAGCTAATCCACCAAGACAGACAAGGCTTACTCGTGATGAACAACAAACGCTGCTTACCTTATGGTCAATGCTTCGTTCGCCGCTTATGATGGGCGGCGACCTACCGTCTACTGACGAGTGGACGAGTTCTCTCCTGAAAAACCGGGACGTAATCGCGATTGACCAACACTCAAGCAAGGGCCATTCGATTTTCACGACCGGCGACGAAGCCGTATGGCTGGCTCAAGGAGATAAGGGAGAGCAGTATCTTGCGATCTTCAACATAGGCGATCGCCGGCAGAGCTTCCAGCATGCATGGAAGGAACTTGAACTCACAAAAACGGAATATCACCTTTTCAACTTATGGACCCACGAAGACCTCGGTAGTTCAGGACTTCCTAAATGTGACGCTTGAGCCCCACGCCTGCGTTCTATATCGTCTCGTTGCGAACAACGTCACGATTCGTTGATAGGCCTTTTCTTCCCCCGTGCCCTACGGCGTATAGGTTGCACGTCGAACCCATCGTGCGGCGGCAACCAGCGCGAGTGGCCCAAGTATCATCATCGATATAGCCCCCCATTCGAGCCCTTGGCCACGCATGACCACTGCGGACGCCACGACCGACGTTAGACCGTAGCCGGTGAGCAGTATTTGACTGTATCTGTCGAGGGGCTGCGAACTGCGGCGCACCTCGCGCATCAGGCGCTGGTCGAAATCACGCGGCAGGCTCGGGACAGGCGCGGCCATGGAACGCCACAGCAAATTGTCGATCTCAGCTTCGCGAGGTTCCATTTCAGTCACAAGAATATCCCCTCTCTTTCAGCATGCCATGGAGAAGCTGGCGCGCGCGATGCAGATACGATTTGGCAGTATTCTCGGGAACGGCAAGTAATTCCGCCACTTCAACTACGCCTGCGCCCAGCCAATAGTACAGTCGCAAGGCCGATTGGTAGACCTCCGGCAGCGTTTGAATACACTCGGCAAGGGCCTGATCACGCTGCGCCGTTTCAGCCTGCCGGTACGGTCCAGTCCCCGGACTCACCGCCTGATAAAGAACCCTCTCGTCGGCGTGCGGGCTTCTGAAGCGTACCCGTGCCTTCAGGTTCACCGCTTGGTTGAAAGTGATCCGGTAGATCCAGGAGCTGAATTCGGCCTCGCCGCGAAACGACTCAATCGCGTGGTGAACCTTGAGAAACACCTCCTGCGCCACGTCTTCCGCTTCCGGAATAAACTCCCGGCCCAAAATCGAAACTGCGAGGCGAAACACCAACAAGCGATAGCGCCGAACCAGTTCCGCAAAGGCTTGCTGGTCGCCGCTCTGCGCGCTGGCCACAAGCTGCGAGTCGCTCTCCACTGGCGTTAACGCCTAGACTTGGCCAGCAAGTAATGATAGGCAATCAGGCCCACGCCCAAAAATGTGAAGGGCAGAGGAGCGACCCAAAACGCATGAGAAGGAGCCTCAAGGGTCAGAGCGAGCACGATCATGGTTCCAACCGAAAGACTCAAAAGAACCGTACCCAAAATCGGCACCACCGTCGGATCGGGCGGACGGCGCTCGCGCGTCGGCTCCAATGGAAACTCCGGCAACGGTATTCCCTTCTCCATCGCCGCCATCCGCTCCTGATGAATGATCTCGATCCTTTTCTGCCGACTCTGGTGCCTCATGTAAAGATAACCGATAAGGCTCGCCGCCAACGCGAGCGTAACCATACCGTCGCCGATTGTGTAGCTCATTTCTCTCTCACCTCGCCCTTAGGACAAGGTGAGCCGGGCGTTCGGTTGCAGCAAGTCAGAAAAAAGAAATTGGGCTCGCATGAGCAGCCGTTCTCTTGCTGGCGCGAGCGCTATTCGCACTGGCAGGTAGTCAGCCGCCTCAGGCGGTTGAACTCTGAATGAGAACTCGTAGCCCGTGAGCCGGCACGTCAATCGGCAATTTGTCAGCACTCGCCGTCAGCATCTGGTTGCTTAGCAGATCTTTCCAGCTCGATCCATGCTGCTGACTCAGATCTAAGTTGCCGCTGTAATCATTCGCCGATGTATTAACCACCGTGACGATTTTGTTGACGGCTCCTTGGTAGAAGTAGGCCGCTACGTCGGCGTTACCCGTGCGCGGCTGATAGGCCTGCTTACCATAAATCAACGCGTCCTTATATTGTTGCCGAATCTGAACTAACGGCCGGATGTATTCCGCTTCCGGCAGATGCAAATTGGCCAATGCCAGACTGTGACCCGCGGCAAAGATCTGGTTCATTTGATTCCGATCTTTTCCGTTGCTGTAGATGTTTGCCTCGGGTATTCCATATCTGACCGGCGAGGCGGTTACTCGATGCTGATTCTGTCCCGCCAGCCAGGCAAAATCCGCCGCGAGACCCCCGTGCGAGTGCCTTGGCAACGCTCCACTCGCGTTCTCGCCAATTACAACCGCGTCAGGCTTGACGCGTTGTATGGCTTCACGTACCCGATCGGCAATCGTCAGGACGCCGCGGCTATAATCCGCGGGAGAATGCAGCGCAGATTGCTTTGTCTTGGCCGGCCAGTTCATCTGCCAACCCAGAGAATCAAGAAAGATTCCGTCAACGTCGAACTCTCGAACCAGCCGCTCCGTTATAGTAGCCAGGTAATCCTGCCACGCCGGCAGCCATTGAGGCAGGGAATAATTCTGTGGATACTGATCATATAAGCTGTTATCCGCCCTTCTGGCGGCCCACTCATCTCCCTTCTCCGCCCCGATGTGGGAATAAGCAAAGAGGATGAATGACTCGACATAGACGATGATTCTGCCCCCACGTTCATGGAGCGCTCGAATTCCCTCTTTTAGCGCCGCAGCTCCGCCTAGATCGGCGCGGGGAATGTAGTCGCCTTTGTTCCAATACTGGGGGCGACCTCCCTCTGGCGTCCCCTGCCAGTAATCCCACAGATAAACGATGTTGGTACCAAGACTCTGTGCTTCCTGCAGCAGCTTCGGAATCTCTCCAAAGGACGCTATTCTCGTTTTGAGATCTTGCTGCGGGTACTCCATATAGATACTGCCCGCGCCGGCTCCGGAGAAACTGTATATGGCGCCCTGATCGCGAAACCAGGCTGGAATGCCAGGGAAACGCCAGTGGGGGCGATGCTGCTCCAGATAATAATCAACGGCATGGCGCCAATCGCCATCGACGTGCACCCCGATAGCGAAAGCCGGGAGACTTTTCTCTTCGTTAGGATTCAAAGTTGTCCGCCAGTGTCCCGACACAGCATCCGACTGGAGGTGAAACTGTAGCGGAGCAAGATCTGTTTCAGGCCGCCCCTGCGTGTCGGCAAAGAAGAGGCCACCGCCGGTTCGGGGGTCGTAGACGCTTGCCAGTTCCATAAAGTTCATCGCAGTGGGCAGGCCAATCTTGGGGTTAGGCTGCATTCCGAGATCGGGAGTACCAAGCGCATAGGAAGCAACTCCACATGCCTCCTGAGGAACAACGCCGACAAAACTTCCGTTGGACCCCTGAGTAACTAAATGTTGGATGTAGGGCGCGGCTACTCGAATAGTAAGTGCGGTATTCCCAGTGTTCTTGACACGCAGCCTGACAAGCGCCACGCCGGCGGCGGGAGCCTTCTCGATGTTCATCGAAAACTGGAGCGGAATGTTGGTTGCTTTGCCGCTTATCGAGAGACTCGTATCATTCGGTGAGCCTACTATGTGCTCAATCAGAACATTTTGATTGCTGCTGCCGCCCTCGAGGGTGGGTTCCACTTCGAACTTAAAAAGCGGGGATGGTCCGCTGAGGTGCTTGAATCCGTGCGCGGTATTTTCAATTTGATTCAGCGCTATTCCAGAACTATCCGCCACGAAGGTGAGGAGAAGCGCATCGTTTTTGACCCGAAGTGGCGACGGCGCGGCAAAAACTGCGCGCGCCAATCCAAATGCGGGTAGAGCGCCGCCCAGCAGCGCCCGACGGCTCAACCGGGGCATGTTAAAACTCAAACCGGCCAATAAGCTGAATGACGCGGCCTGTGCTTACACCGAAAACTCTTCCAAAGTTCCCGCCATCGCTGATGTTTGCGTCCGGACGGCCCCAGTTGGGGTGATTAAAGGCGTTGAGAAAATCGGCGCGGAACTGGATCCTCTGCTTTTCCGTCACGTTGAAGCTCTTTCCGGCTGAAATGTCGTAGTTGATGGCGTTAGGCCCGTGTTCAGTGTTCCGGCCCAGATTGCCATACGTAGCGTAGCCGCTTACTGGTTGAAAAGCCGCCAGGTTGAGAATCGGCTGTCCCGTATGGCCGTCATTGCCGGTGAGCACGTCACCCGGTAATATCAGATTCGGACGTATGGTACCGTCGCCCGTCATAGCGGTGCAAGCGCCGCAAATAATGGTGTACGGTAAACCGCTGCGCGCCTGCGTTATACCGCTCACCTGCCATCCGCTGCCGATAACTTTCGGAATCTTAGGCACGCCAGGAAGTTGATAGACGTAGTCGATCGTGAGATTTTGCCGCACATCGTAATCGGAGCTTGCGTACTCGGCAGCGACATCGCTCTGGTTCTGCCAAGCGGATGAGGAAAACGGGTAGAAGCCGTGGTCCATCGTATGCGACCAGGTATAGAAAACGTCGAAAGACAGGCGATTCGAGAGCCGCCGCTTGAAGGTGCCCTGCAATGCATTGTAGTTACCGTGGCAACACGCTTGATAGATGTTGACGAACCCATAACCCGGGTGTAGACGCTGACCATTCGGTTGAATTTGATTGATATCAAACGGGGCTATCTCATTCGCAGTTGAATTGCCGACATAGGCGACTGTCAATGCGTTGTTTTTGCCCATCTGCTGCTGGACCGTCAAGTTCCACTGGTAAGTCAGAGTGTTTTTCCAGTTGGGCGTGTCAGACCAAACATTGTGGCCGGCTGTGGTCAACGCCAAACTGGAAGGGCCCGGGATCAGAGTCAGAGTGGGATCTTGGAAGTTGTAGATGGTGGTATTGGCACCCAGGTAATTATCCTCGTATTCCTGGGCATAGGCGACGTTGATGTCGTTGTAGAACATGCCGAATCCGCCACGAACCACAGTGCGTAGATTCGGCGAATAGGCAAAGCCGATGCGCGGACCAAATTCATCCTTAGGCGTGTGCGTTATGGGGGCGCCCATAGGAGCGTACGTGCCGGCGGCAAGATCCCAGCCTCGTCCCAGGTTGTGGGCTATCGTCGGAGCCGTGTCATAGGTGTAGCGCAGGCCGAGGTTCAGGGCGAGTTTGCTATTTACTTGTACATCGTCCTGAACGAACCCGTTCCAATAAGTGACCCGCACGCCCGTCTGAGGGTAACCGATAGGTATATAGAAGAAGGGGTTGTTGGCTGCAAATTGAGCTTGCGTATTGAAGGTGGCCCAGACCTGAGGATATACAAATTTGTTCTGCTCATTGTGAATCGCCTGGATTCCAAACTTGAACTGGTTTCTGCCCTTCACCCAAGAGAGGGTGTCCAGAAACGTATAAGAGGTATTGGCGACGGGAACAGTAAAAGTGGTCGGTCCGAAACATGTTCCACCGTCCCCGGAACCGAAACAGACTGGCTCACTAAGCACAGTGGGGTTGCTGGCGGCATCATCCAGGTAGCGCAGCCGATTGAACGCGATACTCGCCTCGTTGTAAAGCGTAGGCGTGATTACTCGCGTGTAACTCAGACGGCCATCTTTTGTTCCGCCCTGCACGTCACGTGATTGACCTTCCGAGATCCCGAAGGGTGAGAGAGTCGTCGACGGGCTCTGGTTGTAGCGGAGGCTGAGTGTGTCGTTATCCGTGGCGCGATAGTCGATCTTAAAAGAAAAGTTATCTTCCGTCAGCGTCGCTGTGCGAACGCCGTTGTAGTATCCCAGGCCGGGATTGAAACTGGTAATTCCAGCATTCGGCAGCGGTATCTGCGCCACCAGGCTTTGCAGTCGAGGATCGACCGTGGCCCGAAACGCAGCGCTAGGATCCAGGACGCCGTCGAACACGACCGGACTCGACTGGCGAATTCCTTCGTAGTTGGTAAAGAAGAACAATTTGTTCTTCAAGATGGGACCGCCGACGCTCCCCCCGAACTGGTTGATGTGCAGGGGCGAGTTCGTGTGACCAAAGTAATCAGCCGACGCATCCAGAACGTTGTTACGGAAATACTCAAACACATCGCCGTGGAATTCGTTGGTACCCGACTTAGTCACCAGGTTGAAGATCGCTCCATTGGCCTGGCCATATTGAGCACCGTAGTTGCCGGTTTCGATCTGAAGTTCCTGAACCGCATCCACGCTGCCGCGATCCAAGCGCTGGGCCGAATTGTAAGCCGCTCCGACAAAATCCGAATCCACCTGACTGGCGTCCGTTCCGTCGATTTCAATGCGAATGTCGGACTCGAATGATCCTGCGCCGCCGCCATTAGCAGTCGTAATTCCGAAATTGACAACCCCGGGCGCCAGGCTGAGCAGGTTGGCATAGCTGTGATCGGCAAGCGGAACGTTCTCCACCTTTTCGAGCGTTACCGTGTTACCCAAATCGGCATTGGCCGTGTCAATCACTGGAACGGCGCTGCTGGTGACGTCGATGCTCTGCTGAACCGTACCCGGCTCCAGCTTGAAATCGACTGTCTTGCGGTCGCCCACGTGAAGGTGAACGTTGCCGGCAAAAAGAGTCTTAAAGCCGGAGGCGGAGGTGGTAATAGTATAGTCGCCGGGCGGCAAGACCGGGGCGTCGAACGTACCGGCTCTGCCGGTTGTGAGAGTGGTCTTCGCACCTGTCAGGGTGTTTTCAACTACGACCTGAGCACCTGGGAAAACGGCGCCGCTAGCGTCCGTAACAGTGCCAACAATTTCGCCGGTTTCCAATTGCGCCAAGCAAGGGCCGGCAAGCAGCATCAGGAGAGTCAATGCAAGCACCGCGAGCGGGGCGGTCCAGCGGGTTTCATTAACCCACCTGCAAGTCCGAAACGCTCCAAAGTAACGGGGTTCAAAGCGATCCATAAAAAATTCCTTCTTCCGACGTACGTTCACGTCTTGGCCTAAATCCAGCAGTTAGGACGAAGCGAGACAAATGGCGGGTTATATCCAATAAACGTCAAGACTCGTCAGTTTTTGGATGATATCACACATGACCTACGCGCGTCGTGGCTAGGACTAACGCGGCCATCTTTGAGATAAGGGGAGAAACGCGGGAAACGGAGCGTGCGGCTCCCTTTGATACCAGTAGGCGACGGACGCAATGTCATCACCCTCGGCCTGATATGTTCCGTCAGGCAACCAGCCCAGATCCTGAATGGTGACTTTCAAGTCTTGGTGAAACTGGACTGGATCAAGAATGTGCCATCTATATAGGCTGTGCTGTGGAGGCCCGCCGTCCGGATTATTGCCCTGTGGATCGAGAACATTGCCGATGTAGGCGGTCGAATAGAGTTTCGGGAAACCGTAAGCGGCGCCAAAGTAATCCTCCGTCCCGGTGCCCGCAATAGTGGGGAATTTGGTATCGCCATCGAGATAAAACTTCACTTCACCTTCGCCGAACCAACCGGTTGACAATTGCGTCCAGGCCAGGAATGTACCCACATAACGCCCGTCGCCTTTCACTCCATCCAGAATCGTGTAAACGGCATTCGACTGCTTCACCGTCTCCCTGCGCCATTGGGCGTGGAGGTAGGCTGCATCCGCGGGAACGTTGCCCAATCGGTAATCTATCTGATAAGTGAACAGCGGCAGCACCTTGTCCCCGTCGTTCGTTGCGGTGATACGCACGTGTTTCCGGAACGGCATGGGCCAGTAGCAGTTCATGGAGGTCGCGGGCACATCGACGACTACCGCGGAATTGACCGGCGCAAACCGGTCGTTTCCAATCGCAAAGAAATCTGTCATAGGGACCTCAATAGATGGGCTATCCTCCTGGTCCCAATAGAAGCGAAGCACCGTAGCTCGTCCGTTTCCTCTGAAATCGGTACTGGTAGCTAACCAGATGTGCTCGATGGTTCCGGGGCCCGCAACGTCCATGATGGTCGCCGTCTCATGTGGCTGGATTTTGATGAACGGCCTGACCTTCCATCCCTGGCCTAAATGAATGGATGCTCCTGAGAATGCCAGGTCGGGATTTGATGGGTTCGGAGTGGACATCGCCCCTTTTCCCTTTTCGCCCGTGGGATTTTCCGGGGAAACCATTCGAGACTCAACTCCCGGTGTCAGATTGGGCAAATCGCCTAATCCGGGACTCTGAGCTGTCAAAATCACGGAAGAACTGATGCTGAGAGCTATCACCCAGCAGAGGCGGTTCAGACGAGGACGCATATGTCCTCAGTATGCACAAAAACGATCAAATCGGAAACGAAAATGAACTATTTAGCACATTTTTCTCCATCCGCTCGGGCACTGGAGTTGTGTTAGGCCAGAACGCAGCGCACGTCATGCTCTCGCAGCAGCGCCTGAAACTCCGGGCTCAGTGCCTCATCGGAGACCACGACATCCACCTCATCCAGCGTGCCCACTCGGACCATGACGTCGCGGCCAAATTTGGAGTGGTCGGCCACAATAAAGACCTCTCGCGCGCGCTCGATCATCTTGCGAACGGTTCCCATGATCAGCGTATTCGAATCTGTTAACCCGTGCTCAGAGATACCCGCAACTCCCAAGATGGCAATGTCGGCGTGAACGGAAGTTAGCATCTGTTCGCAGATGGGCCCGAGTTGTGCGCCCACGCGAGGATATAAATATCCCCCGGTTAAGGTGATTTCGACGCTTTTGCAATCCCAGAAGACCTGTGCGACGGGAATAGAGTTGGTAATTATCTGGAGCGGTCTACCGAAGAGATTTTTGGCGACTTCCACCACCGTTGATCCCGTTCCCAGAATCACGGTCTGAGAATCTTTTATCAAGGCCGCAGCGGCTTTCCCGATGCGTATCTTTTCTTCGTGGAAGCTGACTGTCAAACGGCTGAAATCGAGGAGTTCGTCACGCGCTTTGAGTGATATTGCGCCCCCGTGAACGCGGCGCAGAACTCCGCGCGTCTCGAGCTCAATGAGATCTCGGCGGATGGTCGAATCGGATGCATGTAATCTGTTGGAAAGCGTCTCTGAATCGATAAATTCTTCAGCTGAAAAGAACTCTTGCAGCTTTAGTAGTCGTTTGGCAGATTTCATCCCAGGATTGACTTCATGATAACGACTCAGATTGCCGCGCGCATTCAGCTCTAAGCTTCGGACACAGTGTCCCTCTTCGCGGCGGCAAAGCCGAAATAAGCGATAAACAGATAGCACGCCAGCGGAACGAGCATCGCTTTTGCCATACTGCCCGTCGCTTGGGAAACGAGCCCCATGACCGGCGTGAACACCGCCCCACCAATGATGGCCATGACAATCACGGAGCCTCCCAGCTTTGTGTGTGGTCCCAAGCCCTTTATGCCGAGCGCGAATATCGTTGGATACATGAGCGACATGAAGAAGCTAGTCAGGAAAATCGCCCAGAGCCCGATCCAGCCCGGCCAGATTACTCCAATCCCGACAAGGACCACATTCATCAAGCTGTAGATGCCCATAAGCGTGCTCGGCTGTACGAAACGCATCAGATAGGTAGCCGTAAATCTTCCGACACCGAACGCGATCAGGGTTCCTGTCAGAAAGTATCCCGCCAGCTTTTCCGACGCATTCACGTAATCTTGAAAATACGTGATGAAGTAGCTCCACGTGCCCACCTGAGCGCCAACGTAGAGAAACTGAGCAAAAACAGCTTGCAAAAAGTAGGAATCTTTCAGCAATGCGCGCAGGTCGCCGGATCCGCCTTCGTGATGCTGGGCCGCGTCTTCGCCGGCAAGTCGAGGGAAAGGTGTTCGGCTGATTAGAATCGCCCAAAGGACCACGAGAAATCCAAGAACCAGGTAGGGAATGATTACCCTCATCGTCTCTTGTTGTAGATAGCCCTGATAACGTCCGGCGGCTTTGAGGGAAAGCACTTGAGAGGGGTTAAGCTCCACCCCGGAAAAGATAAAAGCCGTTCCGATAAGAACGCCCACAATAGAGCCTAAGGGATTGAACGCCTGGCAAAAAGTAAGGCGGCGCTCCGAAGTAGCCGGGTCTCCCAGTTGTGCGATGAAGGAGTTGGCGCCGGTTTCGAGAAAAGCTAGCCCGCTTGCGATGACAAACAAGCTGCACAAGAAAAAGCCGTAACTGTCGATGATGGCTGAGGGCCAGAAGAGCAAACATCCGGCTGCGTACAAAAACAGGCCCGTCACCAGGCCAGCTTTGTATCCGAACCGGCGCATGAGTATAGCGGCCGGCATACTGAGGCAGAAGTAGCCCAGGTAAAAAGCAGACTGCACCAGACCCGCTTCGAAGCGCGTAATGGCGAAAGACTTCATGAACTGCCGAATCAGAATATCGTTAAGATTGTTCGGGATTCCCCACAGGAAAAAAAGAACCGTGACCAGAATGAGGGGAACCAGATACTCGCGTGAAAACACCTTGTGTTCACTGCTCGCGTGAACGGTCTTGGCGCCTCCGGTCAGTGGAGTATTTATCATCTAGTTTGTTACCCCGCAGATGTTAACCTTTAGCCCTAATTCGCGGAAGCAAGCCGCTTTAGCGGCAAGGGCCTGAAAAGCATGCTGCCTGCTTGAGGCGTAAGCAACTTGAATATGATTTGCTTTGTGCCGGGCCATCATCTGATCACGCGATACGCCATACGTAACAGCGTGCATGATGGGCCACTGTGGTGTCGTGCTTTGCCAGCGGCGCTCGGTTTCTTCGCGCGGCAATTCGACGACTTTCGCAAGCCCGAGATCCGCATTGAGCCGGTCGTCTTCCACAAAGATGCGGCTCCAGACGATCTCCCCTAGGTTTGCTTACTCCCTTCAGCGTGCCCCCTCCCAGCCGGAAGTACATCGGAGGCTGGCGCTCACTGACTGCTCCTTTGAAGCCATTCTCAAAATGTTCGGGTGGCGCGGCTCCGGAGATCTCAAAAACCCAGACAAACTGGCCGTCGTAATCTTCTCCATAGCGAAGATCATGCAGCGTAGTCTCGGGAGGCTGGCCTAAAGCATTCCAAATACGTTTGGTAATTAGCGCATCCAACCCGGCACACTCGTCCACTTCATTGAAGTGCGGCAGCGGCTCTCCTTCGAAAAGCACTCGGCCATCGGCACTTCTGACCGGCGGCCTATCGGAGTTGTTCAACAGCCCTTCGGCAAGATCGGAAGCCGGGGCTAAGTCCTTCAATCCCTGCTGATACTGAATGCCGATCGTATCGCAGCCAAACTCATCCGCTATTCGAAGAGCGGCGATATACATTCGACACTGATCTAGAATCTGGCCGTCCGTCAGGTCGGTAGCCGGATCGCTGCCGGTGAGGAATCGAACGCCCTTCTGGTCGAGCCACACGCGTACAGCTTGCGCCTCTGATTCGGGTACCTCCCGCATAGCTGCATAGAGGGCCGACTGGCTGAGGCGTTCCTTAAATACTCCGGTAGCATTGAGCAGCCGATCGGGAATGATAGCGTTGAACATCCCCATGCAGCCTTCGTCAAAAACGCCCATGATGGCTTTGTCCCGTTTCAATCGCTGAGCCACGTCAGCCCCGGCCCGTTCCGCCTCCACCGGCAATTGGATGGAAGACAAAGCACGCACCTGGGACGTATCGTGAACGACAGGCCGCCCCTCCAGCCACGACTTCAGTCCGGAAAGAAAAAACTCGTCTTCGAATTTCTCTGACCAGAGCGTCGAATAAGGAACACCGGCTTTAGTTAATGACCCATTCAGATTCAACATGCCAACCAAGCCTGGCCACTGGCCGCTCCAGTTCGCCACGGTAAGAATCGGACCTTGATGAGTTGTCAATCCAGCGAGAACGTGATGGCTGTATTGCCAAACCGCCTCGACGACGATAAGCGGCGCGTCAGAGGGGATGTTTCTGAAGACTTGCATTCCATATTTCTGCGAGTCAATAAAGCCATGTTTTTTCACTGGGTCAAACGGATGCCCACGTTTGGTCTGGTATCCGAAACTCTCAACCGCGCGAGTGAGAGCTTCTTCCACCTGTTGCTGCGCCGGCCAGCACTTCTGGTTAGCAGCGAGGCGAAGATCTCCGTTGGCAATGACGAATACAGGGTGCATGGATTTAATCCTTGGGCCTGACTGGAATCCCGTTACCGCTTCTGCCCAGCTCAAAGCGGGCGCGTATGGCAGCGGCGATACTGCGAGCCAGAACTTCTACTTCGATTTCGTGAGAAAGCGCGAGCGTCTGAGCCTTGAGCGGAACGGGAAAATCATACGGCGAATTCGCCGGCTGGGATTCGAAGCGCGCGTCCGGCAGGCCCAGATATGCTTTGATCTTGAGAATCTGCTCGAGCTTAGGGTCAGGAATCGGCCTGAGCGGAACTCCAAGCTGAAACGCAAGCATCACCGTTCTACAGTATGTATCCAGGACCTCGACAAGCCATTCCGCATGGGTCACCGTGTCAGCCCAGCAAACTACTCCATGATTAGCCAGCAAAATCGAATTATGCCGATGAACGAACGGCAAAATGGTTTCTGCAAAGGCTTTCGTACCCGGCGTTTCGTAGGGTGCAAGAGCTACCGGCCCGACAAACACTTCCTGTTCCGGCAACAGGTTGGGGGGCGGTATCTCGCCGGCAAGCGCGTACGCCGTGGCATGCGGCGGATGACAATGAACCACCGCGCGAGCGGCGGGATTGGCTTTGTAGATCTCCAGATGCAGCAGTAATTCGCTGGTACGCTTGAACCTGCCAAATAGCTGATTTCCTTCCAAGTCCACCAGGCACAGATCCTCAATCGTGAGGTCGGCCTTACTGCACATCGAAGGACTACAAAGCACATATTCCTCACCGATGCGGCAGGAGAGATTACCTCCGTTCCCATCCACATAGTGCCGTTCCCAAAGCTTCCAGGCATTCCAGACAATCTCCTGCCTCAGAAGCAAGCCGTCTCTGGATCGATACAGCGCTTCCGCCCCGTCCGTTTGCGCCGCTTCGTTGGCGTTGTGCTCGAAGTAGCCGGTGAGCACGTCTCGAACCACCGACGCCAGTTCGTCTGCCCTGTCTTGAAGAAAATCCTTCATGGCTCCTTTGGGAACGATTGAATCATTTTGGGTGCGTGGCCATATTCGTCCGCAGTCTTTGCTCCTGCTCATCTCCCCAATAAGCAGCTTTCAGTTGTACGAAGACTGTCGTGTAGGGCAGCGTTGAGTTGGTCTTAATGATTAGAATATGAAAGACTTGCGCCGCCTGATCGAGCTTGGAAATGATCTGCTCGTGGATGATGGATGTAGCAGTCTGACCCGCCAGGATCTTTGCGAGCGACTGACGGAATGCCGATATACCCGGTGCGTCCGAGTTGGTAACAGAACCTAACTCCGAATCAGTGTAGATATCAGCTCTAACATGCTTAGAGTTGGAGATTTGGCCAAGAACCTTCTGCAGAACAGTAATCTGATCGGCATTGGCAATAACTGTCTCGATCCCATCACGCGACTGATACGGATACGCCGAGTCAGCCACAACGATCCAGTTTCTATGCCCATAGAGGGGCAAACGCTGATTGAGTATCTGTTCCCAGTCCCCCTTTGCACCCGTATCTTCGCAGGATGCGATGGCGGGCAATAAAAGGCTGAGTGCGAGCGCTATCGATAAATATCTTGTTTTCATACTGAGATGTAAGTTTCGAGGCCTACGTAGCTTTCGGATACGACTTCAGAAAAGCGCTGCTGTGGTTCGGGCCGGGAAGGCGAGAAGCATTCCAGGCTTGCTTCTCGTTGCCGGCCGGGTAGCTGATCCAACTCCCGGAGGAAAATCTCTCGAAGCACTTCGGACGCCATGACGGCCCGCAAATTCAACCGTAACTCGTGCCGCAGTTCCGGCGATGCTGTCAGATCTCCTTCGGCAGCCGGCTCCGCTGTGGTGCTTGTGACACTTACTTTCAGATAGCTGGAATCAGTGTCGTCCGAAACCTTCAAATGCATGATCTCTCCCCGGTGCGAGCAAATTGCCTCCTGCAGCGCATCGATAAAAGGTCCGACGAGTTCCGCCGGCGACAACGGTCGGCTTAGCTCGATCTGAGCACGCCAGTTTAGCCAACCGAGAGCAGCTTCCGCCCGGGCATAACGGTCATAGTCAATCTGCAAAATCCTGGCGCCCGCTGAAATTGTGCCGGAAAGTAACTCATCGAGCCACTCAATTACTCCTTCTCCGGTTTTCGAACTCAAAAATCTACCGTTCACCGAAGCTGTAGAGCGACATGTCAAACCGAGATCGCATTTTGTCAAAACAATTAAGTCGGCCTCTTCCATCTGACGCTCAAAGAGGTAACGCAGTTCGGATGATTCCGGCAGCTCCAACATTTGAAGAGCTTGAGCGGGATCGACAGCCACGGTAAGAGGCGCGATGCGGAAGCGATCTCGAAAATCGCACTTCAATGGCTGGATCACGGTGGCAGATAAGTCGGCGCAACTCCCAACCGCCTCTATGAAAATGACGTCAGGGTCGAGTTCTCGCAACTCTTCGGCCCTATCGATCAAGTCAGAAAAGCGGCAACAAAAGCAGCCGCCCGCTACCTCAGCCACCGAGATTTGCTGCGTACGAACATGCTCTGTGTCGACGAGATTTCCGCCCTGGTCGTTCAAGATAGCTGCGCAGCTTAGGTTACGCTTCTTTAGCGCACGTGCGCCGGCAACGATCAAGCTAGTTTTCCCGGCTCCGAGAAAACCTGCGATGGGTGCCAGCAATGGCTTCCGCTGTTGCATCAACTCTAGACCTCGAGCAACACCTGCTCGCCCTCGCTTACGGTCAGCCCCTGCTGCAGCAGGAAGGCGACTCTATTTCCGGTGCGCTCAATTCGGTGTTCAAGCGAGCGGCCGCTGTAAACAACTCTACTCGGCGAATTCGAGTTATTCCCTGCATTGGAAGTACCTTCTGTCTCAAATGATTTGAGGCTTACCTGGCCCGAATGGACAGTAAGTTGTATCTGACACGGCGGACCTTGCTTTCTACTAAGCACGCCCCATCCGTGAGCGTTTGACCAGAAGCAGCGGAACTCGGGAAGCGGCGTCTTGGGCAGGAACGAAAGCCTCTGCTGAGCGCCATGGTAGTGGAAACCGCTCAGCGCGAGGACTCCTGTCCAGGCCGCCATGGCACGCGCGTAATGATGTCCGCATTCGGCTTCATCCCAGGGATTCCTGCGTTCACCGTCATATCGCTCGCGTATGTTGCCGATGCATTCGAGTCCTTCACTGGTCATGTCCGCATACAGCATGTGAGTCGCCGCAGCGTACTCGAAACCTGTCATCACTTCCGCAAAATAGGGGAAAGGAATTTGCGGACGCGGCGCTTCGGCATAATCGCAAATAACCAAAGCTGACTCGTCATTCAGAGCAAAAGTTCTCTGAACAGAATCATGGTTGTATAAAGTCCGTTTGTGGTTGTATGTGTAAATGGAAGCCAGTGTTTTCCTGATGTTAGAGCCATTCAGCAGATCTCCTAATCCACATACTTGGGCGAGATACTGACCTACTAACTGGTCCACCAGACAACCTTTTCCTACCTGATATTCGGGATGTTCAGGATCGTCCGCGCCCATCGAACTTCTTAGAGAGGCCGCGATCTGGTCATTGCGGTAAGGTCTGATCTGTTGAACGTAGTAGTTGCCATTGAAGAGGTTGGCATCAATCCAACTCCGCCCGCTCTCAAACACCCGGCGGCATTCAGAAGCAAAGTCTTTCTCGCCTACTGCATTCGCCATCTCCTCACCAGCTCGTAAAGCGGCGAGATAGTAGATGCCACATTGCGGATTAGGCCCGTAAAACTCGACATCGTAGGTGTTATGCTGAACGCCTTTCATCACGCCGTCGCGATTGGGATCCCATCCTCCTGGAATCCAGGCAAACTCGATACCCTTTTTTATGCGAGGCCATAGCGCGCGCAGCCATTCGTCATCCCCGGAGAGGCACCAATCCAGATAAGCGTGAACAATCTGGCCCATCTGACCGTCTGCTGCGGCGAACCCGCTGCGCTCTATTCCGTCAGGCAACAACTGCCTGAAGTGCATGGCGCCGGCGTCGTCCATGGAAAAACCGAACGAGGCTTTGCGCAAGGAGCGCGCAAAGGTAGGAAAGAGATACGGCGTGGCGGTTTCGTAATTCCAGACGTGGGTACAGTTCCCGAAGCAGCAGCCTACGCTGTCCGAGATCCCTTCGAAACCGTGAAATTCACCATCCGCGGTTCGGAAGCAAGTGGGCGTGGCAAGAGTGGACAGGTTGGCTGAAGCTGCTTCGCGAACTTGGGCAGGCAGAGTGCTCTCGCGTAACGAAGTCACGAAAAGGCGGCTTTTGCGTTCCAAGCTCTCGAGGTGAGTTGTCAGGTATTGAGCCGCGTCCCAGGCATCCGCAAAACGCACCGCGTACCAGTTCCCGATTACCGTGTTCTCATGACCCTTCGGCGCTTGCCAGCCGCAGCGCGCCGGCGTTCGGTTAGGGAAATGCCAGGCGAGAACGAATTCATACGTGGCCGACGTGCCGGCCGGAAGCTCACGCGAAACGCATAATGCGCCAACGGCATTGGTTTGTTTGGCCTCCGGACCTAGCTCTCCGTCCGACGAAAAGTCATCCCAAAAGAGTAATGGCGCGTTCCACCAGCGGCCTTTCGGCCACCCGCGCAAATAGGTAAGCTTCGCTGCGCCCGGATTCATCGCCCCCAGAACGAAACTGCCGTGAAAGAGATCCTTTGTATCCAACCCGGGATTGGTCATTACCAGACCGGAGAGCGATTCCCCGGTTCGAAATTCGTTCGTCCGCTTGACCTGCTGCTGTTCGAGTGGAGAAAAGGTGGCATTCGGCCTGACGGGATTATCGATCGACCACGCGATGGCAACCCGCGCCGCTTTTGCGCCCGGGTTCTGCACGTGGTAGCGAAGCACAGCCACAGGTAAGCCCGAATTGTCGGGGTCATGCGGGATAAAAGGCGTGAACGCTTCGAGCGAAACACGAACCGGCAAAGTCGAATCCTCGAAATCGATTCGGGCAAACGGATATTCACCTGTGAAGCGAACGGACTCAACCCTGGATAAGCCCGGTGCATTTTCCGAGCCCAGCCCGTCCTGTCCTTCGTAGGGAGGAAGGTAGCGGGCTTCCAGAACACGGCTTACGGCCTTTCCACCGGCTGTCTGCGCCCAAATCGCAGGCAGAGCATAGGGAGGATGATTGCCCTTGTCCGGGCGATTAAATATCTCCCAGTCACGTAGTTGCCCACGACCCCCCAGTCCCAAACTCCCGGCCGCCACGCCGCCCAACGGGAACGAGATCATTTTCAAATGACGACCCGTGAACGTGCGTGGAAATTGAACCGGCGTTTCAGGGTCTATGCTGGCCGCACTGGCGTCTTGCTGGTTTGAAACTGGCTCGGAAGAAACAGGGGATGTGAGTGCTGGTGCAACCACAGCGCCGGCAAGTGTAGCGGCTCCACGTTGAAGAAAAGTACGGCGGGAGTCAGTCATGGGTTCCCGTTCTCAGCCCTCCATGTTACAGCATATTCTTCCACTTGAATTCACTATCTGTCAACTTGGGTAGACGCTTTTTGCTGGCGAGGGGATGCGTGTCTCGACACGCCGGGGCTGGCGCTCCGCAAAAGAGCAACTTGATGCGAGACTTTGTTCTTAGGCTTGCTTCAACTGCCGATTTACGATCCTGGCGGCGCGCTGGCTGATCAGGTCGGCTACTTTGCTCAGCAGCCCAGGCAAATCTTCCGGCTCAATGAAAACCGGGCGGCGCGTGTCTAGCGCCCTGTTCTGATACGTCGTCAAGATGGCGGTTGCGGGCTTGTAGTCCATCAGCCGGGCATGCGCCAGAACCTTGAGACCGGCTTCGGGTGACTCCATCTGGAGGTCGCTCAGGACCAGCTCATATTGACGCTCATCCAGCTTGCCAACAGCTTCAGCGGCGGACGCTGCGGCATCGACGAAATAGCCGCCTGCTTCGAGAACTGTCTTGAGCGTCAGGCGCGAGCCGACGTTGTCGTCGACCACGAGAACGCGTGCAAGTTCCAGTTCCTTTCCCGGCGGTTTTCTTACATTTGTGAACACGGAGGGGATTCGACTCGACAACAGTGTAAACGAAAAGGGCCGATTTCCCTATAGTCTTTTTATGCTTAGGACGAACGGAAGACCCGCTGGAAGATGCGCTCCACGTTGCCAAGCTGGCGTTCGAGCGAAAAAATTTCATCGAGCTGCTGACGTGTGAGGCGGCGCTTTACCTCCGGATCCGCTTCAATTGCAGCGCGAAAGTCGCCGTCGGACTCCCAGGCTTCCATGGCGTGCGACTGCACCAGCCGGTAGGCGTCTTCGCGCGACATTCCCGAAGCTGCAAGGTCTAGCAGCACTCGCCCGGAGAAAATCAGGCCTTTGGTGGCATCGACATTCTGCCGCATTCGTTCCACATTGACGCGCAAACCGGCAATGAGCCAGGTGGTTTTAGACAAAAGATAGTCGGCCAGAATGGTGGAATCCGGCAGAATGACGCGCTCAACCGAGGAATGGGAGATGTCGCGCTCATGCCAAAGCGCCACGTTCTCGAAACCGGCCTGCGCGTTCGACCGAACCACGCGCGCCAGGCCGCAGATCTGCTCGGCCACGATGGGATTGCGTTTGTGCGGCATGGCGGAGGAACCTTTTTGGCCGGGCGCAAAGGGTTCTGCGGCTTCGCGCACTTCTGTGCGCTGCAGATGACGGACCTCGAGCGCGATTTTGTCGAGACTGGATGCGATGCCGGCCAGCGTGGCGAGGTAGTTGGCGTGCAGATCGCGTGAGATGACCTGCGAAGTGATGGGCGCGGCGCGTAGGCCCAGCCGGGCGCAGATACGCTCTTCCGCTTCCGGCCCTATGTGGGCGAAGGTTCCGACGGCGCCCGAGAGTTTACCCACGCGAATTTCCTCGGCGGCTGCGGCGAACCGCGCGCGATGCCGTTGCAGCTCATCCCACCAGATGGACAGCTTCAGGCCGAATGTAATGGGTTCCGCATGAATGCCATGCGTCCGGCCAATCTGGACGGTGTGCTTGTGCTCGAAAGCGCGCTTTTTGAGAGCGTCGCTCAGTTCATCCAGATCGCGCGCAATGATCTCGGACGCCTCCTTGATCTGCAGTGCCTGGGCGGTGTCAACCACGTCGTTCGATGTAAGTCCGTAGTGCAGCCAACGCCCGGCTTCTTCCGCACAGTGAGCTCGCATGCTTTCAGCGACGGCGGTTGTGAACGCGATGACGTCGTGACGGACTTCGCGTTCGATTTCCTGAATGCGGCTCACGTCGAAAGCGGCATAGGAGCGCAGCGCGTCAACGGCAGATTGCGGCACTTCGCCGCTCTCGGCCAGTGCCTCGGAAGCGGCAATCTCGACTTTCAACCAACACTCATATTTGTGCTGGTCGCTCCAGATGGCGCCCATTTCAGGACGCGTATAGCGTGCGATCATCTAAACCACTATTGTGGCGGAACGGCTAATAACAAAAGACGGGGGATTGCACGCCGGGTTCGGCGACAAACAGATTCGTGAAGAGCGGGTTCTTGATCGACTTCATAGCCAACGTGCGAACCAGTTCCGGATGGTTGTTGTGCTCGCTGATGTGTCCCAGGATGACGGTAGAGACGGTGGAATCCAGGTCATTAGCGATGAAATCCGCGGCGACTTCGTTCGATAGATGCCCGCGTCGGCTCATGACGCGCTGCTTCACCGACCACGGATACGGGCCGACGCGCAGCATCTCAACATCGTGATTCGATTCGAGCACCACCACATGACTGCCGCGCAGATGCACCCGTAAAGAATCAGTGACGTAGCCGAGGTCAGTCGCGATCGCCATTTTCACGCCTTGCGACGAAACCGTGAAGCCGACCGGATCAACCGCGTCATGCGGAATGGTGAAGCTGGTCACATCGAAATCGCCGATCTTGAAGCCGCAGCCTGCCTGAAAGACTTCCAGCGTAGGACAGCATTCTCCCCAATCCACGAACTGAGATGTGCCTTTTGTCACATAAACCGGCAGCGGCCGTTTGGCGCCCTTGACCAGCGCCACCAGACCACTGGTGTGGTCACAATGTTCATGCGTGACCAGAACCGCGTCCAGCTGCGCGATATCTTCGCCTATGGCGGCCAGCCGCTTCCCGATTTCCCGGCGGCTGAGACCGGCATCAATCAAGATGCGCGTACGGTCCGTCGCCAGAAACGCTGAGTTGCCGGCGCTCGAAGACGCGAGAATGCAGATCTTGAGGATAGTCCTGTTCTCCGGAGGCGACTAAGCAAGCTACCTAGCCCGCGCCTCACCTGTTGTTATCGGTTATAGCAGAAGTTTATCCAGCAGTCGAACATTTCCACAAAGAAATGTTTGCTTGTGGGAAAGGATTTAGAATGGAGGTTCAGCATGAAAGCGCGTGTCTATGTGTCGATGAAACCCACTGTTCTTGATCCGCAGGGCCAAACCATCTGCGCGGCGTTGCGCGGTTTGGGCCATAAGGATATCGCGGCGGTGCGGCAAGGCAAGTACTTCGACATTGCGCTCGCCGACGGCACAACGCGCGAGCAGGCGGCGCAGAACCTGGACGGAATCGCCCGAGACATTCTTTCGAATGGGGTAATTGAAGATTACCGGGTAGAGATTCTAGACTGAGACAGCGCTCTTTCTTAATATGTGTGGAATTGTAGGTTATGTGGGCACCCGCCAGGCGGTGCCGTTGATTGTAGACGGCCTCCGGCGTCTTGAATACCGCGGTTATGATTCGGCCGGTGTAGCTGTTCTGTCAGACCAGAAATGCCTGGAAGTACGGCGGGCCTCGGGCAAGTTGCGCAATCTGGAGGAGGTCATCAAGGACAAGCCGCTGTCCGGCTTGTATGGGATCGGGCATACGCGCTGGGCCACGCATGGCCGTCCCACGGAAGAAAACGCGCACCCGCACCGCGATTGCAAAGGCGAGATTGTGGTGGTTCACAACGGTATCGTCGAGAACTACCTCAAGCTGAAAAAAGAGCTGACCGCCGAAGGGCACACCTTCGTCACCGAGACCGACACCGAGATCATCGCCCATCTGGTGGAAAAGTATATGGACGGCACTCTGGAGGACGCGGTTCGGAAGGCGTTGAAAGAGATCACGGGCGTGTTCGCCATAGCGGTCATCGCCAGCACCGATCCGAACAAAATTGTCGCGGCACGGTCCGGGCCGCCGGTGGTGATCGGTTTGGGCGAAGACGAGTTTTTCGTTGCTTCCGATGTACCGGCCATTCTGAATCACACCCGCGACATGTTCTTCCTGAACGACGGCGATGTGGCTGTGCTCACGCCGGAAGGCGTCAAGCTGACCGACTTCGACGGCAAAACCGTCCGCCGTCCCGTCTCACGCATTCTTTGGGACCCGGTGATGGCGGAAAAGGGCGGCTTCAAGCACTTCATGCTCAAGGAGATCTATGAGCAACCGCGCGCGGTGAAGGACACCATGATCGGGCGCGTGGGCATGGAGACCGGGCGCGTTTTTCTGGATGAGATCGATATCGGCGAGAAAGACTTGCGCGAGATTCAGCAGATCAAGATCGTAGCCTGCGGAACCAGCTGGCACGCCGGGTTAGCCGGAAAGATCATGATCGAGCGGCTGGCGCGGCTGCCGGTTGAAGTCGATTATGGCAGCGAATTTCGCTATCGCGATCCGATCATCCAGCCCCACACGTTGACCATTGTGATATCGCAATCGGGCGAGACCGCGGATACGCTAGCCGCCTTGCGCGAGGCCAAGCAGAAAGGCTCGAAGACGCTGGCCATCTGCAACGTAGTGGGCTCGATGATTACGCGCGAAGCGACCGGCACATTGCTCACGCACGCCGGACCCGAGATCGGCGTGGCTTCGACCAAAGCGTTCACGTCGCAATTGACCGCGCTGCTGATTCTGGGCATGTATCTGGGCCAGGTGCGCGGCACGCTGAGCGCCGCGGCGAGTTCGAAGCTGGTGCAGGAGATGGCGCAGATTCCCGGCAAGCTGGAACAGGTGCTGGCGCATACGGACATCTATGAAGGATTGGTGCGCGATCTGTTCCGGGCGCAGGACTTCCTGTATCTCGGGCGCGGCATT
Organism: Terriglobia bacterium; assembly: GCA_963758445.1. GTDB lineage: Bacteria > Acidobacteriota > Terriglobia > Bryobacterales > Bryobacteraceae > Bog-105. The sequence goes on along the minus strand of CAVWVR010000007.1, from coordinate 27,063 downwards.
CATTTCCCGATTGCGCTTGAAGGCGCTCTGAAGCTGAAAGAGATTTCGTATATCCACGCCGAAGGCTATCCGGCCGGCGAGATGAAGCATGGCCCGAACGCGCTTATCGACGAAAACCTCCCAGTGGTGGTGTTGGCGACGCGCGATCCGGAATCCACAGAAAGCCAGGTCCACTACGAAAAGACGCTGTCGAACATACAGGAAGTGAAGGCGCGCAGCGGGCGCGTTGTGGCGGTAGGGTGCGAGGGCGATGAAGAGGTAGCCAAGATGGCCGATCACTTTATCACCATTCCCAGTTCGCGCGAACTGCTGTTGCCGCTGCTCGAAATGATTCCGCTGCAGCTACTGGCGTATCACATTGCGGTGCGTCGTGGCTGCGATGTGGATCAGCCGCGTAATCTCGCCAAGAGCGTGACGGTCGAGTAGTCCTTGCAGATTGTCTCGACAACCATCACGGTCAAAACGCGCGGAAAGGGCTTGTACCCGTTCACCAAGCTGGTTGAAGATTGGATCGGCAAACAGAACGTATCAAACGGCCTCCTGACGCTCTTCATCCAGCACACCTCGTGCTCACTGGTTATTCAGGAGAATGCCGATCCGGACGTGACGCTCGATCTGCGTGACTTCTTCGAGCGCCTGGTTCCGGAAGACGGCAAGCACTACCGGCACACAGCCGAAGGACCGGATGATATGACATCGCACATCCGGTCCACACTGACGCAGACGAGTTTATCGGTGCCGATGATTTCGGGCGAACTAGCGCTCGGAACCTGGCAAGGGCTGTATGTATTTGAGCATCGATCGCGCCCACATCAGCGCAGCGTAGTGCTGCAGTTGATGGGCGAATAACAATACAGTACTGCTGTAACGCAATATTCAAACGCGCCCGGCAATTCTGCTGATAATCTGAGGCTGCGATGTCCAAAGCCGCCGCCGCAGTTATTTCAAAAACGAGCGATTTCACTGATCCGAAGCTGTATATCAATCGCGAATTGAGTCTGCTTGCCTTTCAACGACGCGTGTTGGAGGAGGCACAGGACGCGCAGAACCGATTGCTGGAGCGGCCCAAATTTTCTTTCCATTCTCTTCTCGAATTTGGACGAGTTCTTCATGGTCCGAGTCGATCCACGGTAATGCAACCAGGAAAGTCAGGAAAACTCACGCCGTAATCGGATGTGCGATCTTTGTGCAAATAGGCGATGTAGTCCATAGTGTCGGCCGAGGCGTGTCTATGTGGACTTCAGCCGCGACTGTTTTTCGATACTCAGCCGACTCTGCCTACTGCACCATTCTGCGCTGCTTGCGGAGGATGGCCGGCGTATCGTAGTCGTCTATCGGCGGAGTGTCTTCCGCGACCGGGTGCGGCTCGGGCGCGGGCTCGTGCATGAAGATGACAGGCGCGGGTTCCGGTTCGTGAAACTTGACCGGCACGGGTTCGGGCGTGGTTCCGATTGTGAAGGGAAAATGCGGATTGCGGCGATCGATCTCGGGAAGTGTATCGCGCTGGAAACCGGTAGCGATCACCGTGATCTTCACTTCGGAACCCATCTTTTCATCGAGCACGATGCCGAAGTTGATCTGCACATCGTTGTTCTCGGTCGCATTGCGGATCAGGTTGCAAGCTTCGTTCACATCGTGCAGGCCAAGCTGGCTCGAAGCTGTGATATTGATCAAGACGCCACGCGCGCCGAGTACGCCGCCTTCTTCCATCAGCGGGCTGTTGATGGCGCGGCGAGCGGCTTCGACGGGCGCGTTTTGGCCGGACGCGATGGCGGTGCCCATCATCGCGTAGCCCATGCCGGCCATGATGGTACGGATGTCGGAGAAGTCGCGATTGATCAGGCCGGGCGTGAGAATGATGTCGGCAATGCCCTGCACGGCCTGACGCAGAACGTCGTCGGCTAAGCGGAAAGACTCGAAGAAGCTGGTGCCTTTGGGCGCTAGCGACAGCAATTTTTCGTTAGGGATGCTGATGAGCGTGTCGCAACTGCCGCCCATTTCGGAAAGCCCGCGCTCGGCTTGCTTCATGCGGCGCGGACCTTCAAAGGCAAACGGCTTGGTGACAACCGCTACCGTGAGAGCATTCAGTTCTTTAGCCAGAGAAGCCACAACGGGTGCGGCGCCGGTACCGGTGCCGCCTCCGAGCCCCGCTGTGACAAAAACCATATCGGCCCCTTCGAGAATCTCTATAATCGCCTCGGTATCTTCGAGCGCAGCCTGACGGCCTACGGATGGATCGGAGCCGGCGCCGAGTCCGCTGGTCAGCTTTTTGCCGATGGCCAGCTTATTCGCCACTGGCGAAGCGGCTAAGGCCTGCTTATCCGTATTCAATACGTAGAACTCGATGCCCTTCAGACCTTCCTGCAGCATGCGCGCGACGGCGTTCGACCCGCCGCCGCCCACACCGACAACCTTGATCCTGGTGCCGAGTTCCGCTTCATCCTCAATCAGAAATTTCAAATCGTCCGACATGGAGTCCTTTCGAAAAGCTGTCACCTTGCTACTACCGCCGCCAAACTGGAAGATGTCCGTTTCCAGTCGCGCTTCAGACGCAAACGCCCCGAATACATGGCCAGGCCGGCGGCTGTGGTCCAGACTGGATTGTCAAGTTCGTCGGGCCATTTGTCGATCCCGACGGCCAGCCCGTTGCGCACCTGGCAGTTCAGAACGCGCTCCGCAATGTCACACATGCCGGGCAGCTTGGCGCCGCCGCCGGTAAGGATCGCGCCTTCCAGCAGCGACCGTTCCATGCCGACGCGCAGCACTTCGGCATAGACGTGCTCGAAAATTTCTTCGACCCGCGCTTCCAGAATTTCGTTCAGTTGGCGGCGCGACGCCTCGCGCATGCCACGTCCTTCGGCGGACGGAATCTCAATCAGGCTGTGATCGGAGACCGGATCGTTCAGACATCCGTATTCGCGCTTGAGGCTTTCGGCGTCTTCGTAATTCACTTTCAGCAGCCAGGAAACATCGCGCGTCAGGTGATCGCCGCCGACGGGAAGAGCGGTTGCCAGCAAAAGCGCATCGCCATCGTAGACGGCCACATGCGTAGATTGCGCGCCGATATCGATAACCACCACGCCGCGCGCGCGATCTTCGGGAACGACGCAAGCGTAGGCTGCGGCGATGCCTTCAAAGATGGATTCTTCTACCGACAGATGCGCCTGATGCACGGCCGCGATCAGCGCCTGGTGATCCTGAATGGACGCGGTCACAACATGAATGTTGGCTTCGAGGCGCGCACACAGAATGCCCTTGGGATGGCGATAGCCGGCGCGTCCATCAAGCGTAAAATCCTGCGGACAGATCTGCAGAACCTGGCGATCGTCTTCCAGGCGCACGCGCGCGCCGAGTTCTACCGCGTAGCGCAGATCATCGTGCTCAATCTCGCGGCGTCTGCCGAATTCGTAAAGCCCGCGGCTGTTCACGCCCGCAACCGATCCGCCGACACCGATGACGGCTGATTCGGGCGATACCTGCGCCCGCAACTCCGCTTCATGCAGAGCAAAACGTATGCTCTGCGCCAACGCTTCCGGATCGGCCAAACGCGAGCGGTTCCACGCCTGGACCGGCGCCACGCCGTATCCGAGGAAGCGAAGCGTCTCCTCTTCGAGCGCGCAGATTACTACGCGCGTGCTGGTACTGCCGAGGTCCAGACCTACGGCAAGCTTGGTTTTACTGCCCACGCTTGTCCTCTCCTACTGCAGTCATTACTCCATCGACACGCAAGTCGATCGTGGTCGCATCCGGGCGCCGCGCCTTGATCTCGGCATAATTCGCCACGAAGTTCTGAAGCCGCTCGGCGTAATTCTCGTCGCCCAGCAGCAAGGTCACAACATTGTTGTCGACATGCTCTTCCACAATCAAGTTGTTCGGGTCGGCCACATTGATTTCTGAGATCTGTGCGCCCAAAGTGCCAATTTCTTTCAACATGCCCAATACGCGATGGACTCGCGCGCGCCGGTTAGCGACGGATTCTTCTTCGCGGATGCCGGTAATCACCGGCAGCGTAAATTTCGCCGCCATGCGCGGACGCAGAATGAAGCCCGCGGAATCGATCAAGGCGAAGCGCGACATACCGTCACGCGCATTCGGGCGCAGATGCACAAACGCCACCGGCACGCGTTCGGTGACGTGAACCCTCAGCGTTTTCGGCCAAACCTTCGAGACCGTTGCGTCTTCCACCCAATCGATCTCCAGAAGTTGCTGCCGCCGCTTCTGTATCGGGACCAGGTAAAGGCTGCGGCCAAAGTCCTCCGCGAAGACATGACGGATCTGGGAAGCCGACGCATAGTGTGTGCCCTCCACGACGAGATCCGGGCTCTGCCCGGGATAATCTTCCGCCTCCGCGATGCGAAAACGGGGATCCTTGATCAGGAAATCTTCGGTCTGACGCCAGGCGACGAGTACGACGATCATCAGCAAGACACCAGCGATCAACCAGGAAATGAAGCGGCCCCAGTGGATGTCTTCGAACATCCCGGGGTGCTGTTCAGCGGCGGCTCGCATACGTTAGTGCAGCCTCCCGCAGTTTGTCCAGAATTTTTTCGGCCGCCTGCGAGACGCTGCCCGCGCCCAGCGTGACGATGAGATCTCCCGGTTCAGCGGCTTGCGTGATGGCTTCGATGCCTTCATCCACGCTGCCGGCGTAATGGGCGGAACGATGGCCGAATGAGCGAACCTTGTCGAGCAGGGCTTGCGCCGAAACACCTGCCAGCGCCGGTTCCGAGGCTGCGTAGATGTCGAGAAGGAACAGATCGTCTGCCTGGTGGAAGGCGGTACCGAACTCGTCGAGCAGGTGCTTGGTGCGCGAGAACCGGTGCGGCTGAAACAGCACGAGAATGCGCTTGTAGGGCGAAAGACGCGCGGCGGCAAGGGTGGCTTTGATCTCGGTCGGGTGATGGCCGTAATCGTCGATGACGGTCACGCCATGTTCGATGCCGCGAACGGAGAAGCGACGATCAACTCCGGCGAAAGCGTTAAGGCCTTCCCGAATCTTGTCAACCGGAACTTCCATCTCGAGCCCGACGCCGATGGCAGCGGTAGCGTTCAAGACGTTGTGAAGTCCGGGTACGGCGAGATGAAACTGGCCCAGGTCACCAGTTCTACGGCGCACCGAAAAATCGCTTTCATTTGCAGAGAGCGATACGTCCTGAATTTCAAGGTCCACCTGCGCGCTGCGTCCATAGGTGATGGTGCGGCGGCGAATGGCCGGGAATATCTGCTGGATATTCGGATCTTCCATGCACAGCACGGCGGCGCCATAGAACGGAACCTTGTTGACGAAGTCGGTGAAGGCTGTCTGAATCTCTTCGAGCGAGGTGTAGTGATCGAGATGTTCGCGATCGATGTTGGTGACAACCGCCACAATGGGCGCGAGCTTAAGAAACGAGCCATCGCTCTCGTCGGATTCGACAACGATGATCGCGCTTTTGCCGACGCGCGCATTCGAGCCCTGCAATCCGGCTACGCGGCCGCCGACAACCACCGTCGGATCCATGTCGGCAGCGTTCAAGATACTCGCGACCATGGAGGTAGTGGTGGTTTTACCGTGGCTGCCCGCGATGGCGATGCCGAACTTCAAACGCATGAGTTCGGAGAGCAGCTCGCCGCGCGGAATAACCGGGATCTGCAAGCGGCGCGCTTCGGCTACTTCCGGATTGGATGAATCGAGCGCGGAGGTGACGACAACCGCTTTAGCGCCGGTGACGTTTTCCGCTTGATGGCCGATGTGAATAGTTGCTCCCAAGCCTTCCAGCCGTTGCGTGATGGGACTCGTTTTCAGATCCGAGCCCGAGATCTTATATCCGAGAGTGAGCAGCACCTCCGCTATACCGCTCATCCCAATGCCCCCGATTCCCACAAAGTGAACGTGCTGGGGCCTAAAAAACATTCTTCTATCGTATTGTTCCGGCTTTCCTCTGATGTGTCAACGGAGAAAACCCCGATTTCGCATCTTGCTGCAACATTTTTACGCACTGGCGGAGACCGCGTCCGATTCGTCCAAGATTTTCTTGCAGACCTTGAACTCTCTCTCTGTCCAGTTCAGAAACCATATCTCCTGGATCGTGCTTTGCGCGCACTCTTCCAGACAGCAGATAGCCGTGCTAATCAGTTCTTCAGACTTCTGCTCGACGTCGCCTTTGGCCGTACCTGTCCCGAGCAGAGGAAAGAGCATGGAGCGCAGCCCCAACTCTTTGCACTCGGCGGAATCAGCGGTGTCGATAGCGTTGCGGACGCAGGCGGCTACATCCTGGATGGGCGTGTAGCCGCGGCCGGGCTGTCCGATGACCACGGCGGCATGGAAAATCTTTTTAAGGCCATGCGTGGTTCCCAACTCGCCTGGACCAGTTACAACGATATTGCCCGGCGGTATATTCGCGTTTTCGCCGACTGCCTCGGCCAGTTCTTTGGCAATCGTATCGACAATTACGACACCGGCTCTTGTCTTGGCGCCGCAATAGCGAATGACGCTCGAGATGGAGCGCTCGAAGTGGCGGGCCATCTGCATGTTTGTGTTCTCCGAGTTGACCCAGACGTCAATGCCCTTTACGTTGCGGATATCGCCAGTGACGATGCCGATGAATTTGTCTGGAACTCTCTTGAGCTTGTATCGGTATCGTTTTGTGCTGGCGATTGGTTTGGGTTCGGCCTTTATCTGCAGGCTGAGGAGGTCGCGAACCAGGCTATCGGTTCTGTTGGTGGTGAGGCCTCTATCGATGAAAGCCTTGATATTTCCAATAGCCTCGTCAACGCTTTTCGGCGACGTCTCGTCGTACTCGATCACTTTATCGTCTTGTATGTTGAACGGGATTTTAGTGTTTTTTCTTCGAATAAGTACAGTTACGCAGTCGGCGAGAGCGTGTCTCACGCCAAGCTCGTAAAACACGTTCGGGTTAAGAGTTGTGATATCGACCACCGCCACGTCGGACTCATAGATGTTTTCGAACATCTCCTTATGAATCCAACCGGAACCCGGAATCCTGTCGCAACGGACGCACTCCAGGCCGGCGCTTTCAACGGCTTTCTTGATCATGTAATCGAAGATCTCGTCGAAATCGATCTTCTTGCCGTCGGCATCTGTTTTGTCCCCGAACGGCATGATCACGAAGCATTTTCCGGCCATGCTCTAATTCCTCCTTTCGGACAAACGATTTTGCAACCAGAAGAGACCTACTATCGTTTTCGCGTCGACGATTTGGCCAGAGCGGACTTGCTCCAAGGCTTCTTCGAGTGATAGTTCCACCGGCATGATGTCTTCGTCCTCGCTGGCAACTCCGCCGCCGGCGCCAGTTTGAATTTCATCGTTGATCTCGGCATAGAAGAGGAAGATGCGCTCGGAGGAGCCGCCGGGTGAGACATAGAAGGTTGCGATCGGCTCAAGGTGCGTGAGCTGGTAGCCGCTTTCCTCGGAGATTTCTCGCCGGATGGTTGCTTCGGGTGTGTCGTCGTTGTCAATCATCCCGGCGACCACTTCCGTCAGCCAACCGGGACCTTTTTCGTAGGTGGGATAGCGAAACTGCTTTACGAGCAGGAGCGTTTGGCTCTTGGCTTTATAAATCAGAGCTGCAGCGGAGTCGCCGCGCTCGACGTTCAGCCGGCGCACGACCGGCGTCATACTTCCGTCGAATCGTTCGTAACGAAGGCGAGCTTCTTCCACTTTGAAGAAGTCGTCCAGGATCCTCTTTCGTTCCTCGATGACAACTTTTCTCATATGCGCCTCACAGGAGCCTGCTCCATTAAGTTGGCGGCGCGTTCGGCTGCACCGGGGTGAGCGAATTGTTTCACGCGCTCACGCATCTGTTGCAGTTCGACGCCCTGCACTCGCAGGGTCTGCACAGCTTCGAATAGACGCGCGCCCGTCATGTCGGCGTCGAGCACCATGCGGGCAGCTCCGGCATCGCGCAGTGCTTCGGCGTTTTTCTTCTGGTGGTCGTCTGCGGCAAACGGGAACGGAACCAGGATGGAGGGCATGCCGGCAGCTGCGATTTCGCTGACCGATCCTGCGCCCGAGCGCGCGATGACCAGATCCGCTTGGGCGAAACTGCTAGCCATGTCGCGGATGAATGGGACGACTTCGCCATTCAAGCCTGCGGCTGCGAATTCGCGTGCGAGCGCTTCATGCTCGGCAGTTCCAGTCTGATGGACGATTCGAACTTCCGGCGCATGCTCGCGGAACAGCGGCCAGCTTTCGCGCGAGGCACGGTTTAGGGTGCGCGAGCCGCCACTACCGCCCGTAATAAGGATGGTGAACGGTCCTTGGGTCTTGGGCTGAACTAAAAAGAACTCCGGACGAACGGGCAGTCCGGTGACTTCTGATCGATCTCGCGGGAACCATCTGCGCGTCGATTCAAATCCGAGCAGGGCGCGATGCACGTAGCGGCCGATGCGGCGATTGGCGAATCCGGGAACTGCATTAGGCTCCATGACGATCAGCGGTGTTTTGCGCAGAATCGCCGCGATCATCACAGGCCCAGCGACAAACCCGCCCATGCTGAACACGGCAGCCGGCTGGAACTTTTTCAGAATGGCGGACGCAGCGGCGATGCTGAAAGGCATTTGCCACCCGGTTTGTATCTGACGCCGAAGGCTGACGCGATTGAGTTGTCCGATGCGGATGTGCGCGATCTCGAAGCCGGCATCGGGTACCAGACGCGACTCGATGCCACGATGCGTGCCGATGAACAGAATCCGATGTCCGCGGTCACGCAGGACTCGGGCGACAGCAATGGCAGGGAATACATGTCCGCCAGTGCCGCCGCCAGTCATAACAAAACTTTCCCCCATCTGGCCTGGCGGCTAGGCGGCATGCTCGCTAACACTGAGCAGCATGCCCATCAGCAGCAACGTACTGAGCAGCGAACTTCCGCCGTAGCTGATGAACGGCAGCGGAATACCTTTGTTCGGCAACAGACCCAGCACGACGCTGACGTTGATGAGCGCCTGCGCGACCACACAGACGGTGACGCTCAATGCCAGATAGCGGCCGAAGCTATCGGTTGCGCGCACGTAGGTGCGCAAACCGCGCCAAAGCACGACCATAAAGGCGGCCAGTAGGAGGACGGAGCCGAAGAGCCCGGTCTCTTCGCCGACTATGGCGTAGATGAAATCGTTCTGCGCCTCAGGCAGATACAGCATCTTTTGCTTGCTCTGCATCAGGCCGGCGCCCAGCACCCCGCCCGAACCGATGGCGATCTTCGCCTGCCGCTGCTGATAGCCGGGATCGCTGGTTGAACTTGTCTGCTTCGCGTGTTGCTGCAGCCAACCATGGGGGTCGATTTTGGCGAGCAGTTTGTGATCTTTGTCAACGAATTCGAGGACGCGCGCCAGGCGATACGGCTTCATGGCAATAAACCCGAACGCCAGAATGAGCGCTAAGATGCCGCAGATTGCGAGGTAACGGTGCTCGACTCCGGCAACGTAGACGACGGCGATACTGGTCAACACCAGAACGACGGCGGTACCAAGATCGGCGATGGCAACGGCCAGAGCGACAAACGAGATGACGACGGCTAAAGGTCCGAGAGTGTGACGATCGTTGACCGCTCCGAGGCGGCGACACAAGAAAAAGGACAGAAAGAGAGCGAGAGCCGGCTTGGCCAGTTCGGATGGCTGCAGCGAAAACGGACCGGCTTTCAGCCAGCGATGACTGCCGGAATCGAGAAAATAGACGGCCACCAGAAGCAGCAGAACGATTCCGAGGCCAGCGAAGGCGTAGCGCGGGTCGTTCCACTTGCGGTAATCGCGTTTCATGAAGTAGAGCAGCAGAATCACCGAGGCGACAGCCCAGCCAAGCTGGCGCAGCAGGAAAAAGGTGCTGGAACGGTGATACTTCAATTCCGCAATCATGGACGACGCGCTGTAGACCATCACCAGGCCGAAGCAGACGAGTGTGAGGACGGTGAGGAAGAGTATCCAGTCTGTCTTGAGCCTTTGGGCCATATTATGCGCGCACCATATTAAAACAATCCTTGCACTAATTGTTTGTACGTTCTACCGCGTTCTTCGTAATTTTCGAACTGGTCAAAGCTGGCGCATGCCGGGGCAAGCAGGACAGTGTCGCCGGGTTCGGCGTGTTCGCGTGCGTAAGTCACGGCAGCTGCTAAAGTGCCGCAATCGAGGGTCGGAATGGCGGAGCCGAATGTTTTCTTGATGAGCGGCGCGGCAGCGTAGGGATAAGGAGGTGGAGCGCCAATCAGCAGTGCCGCTTTGGCGCGTTCGCGCAAAGGTTCGATCAGCGGGGTGTAGTCGCTGCCTTTGTCCTTCCCGCCGAGAATGATCCAGAGTCCGCCGGGAAAGGCGTCGATGGCCTTCAACGTGGCATCGACGTTTGTGGCCTTTGAGTCGTTGAAGTAATCGACGCCGTTGAGTGTTCGGACAAATTCGATGCGATGCTCGACGCCGGGAAATGATTCGACAGCGGGGCCGATGCGCGACAGTTCTGCCCCGGCGAGATGCGCTATGGCGGCGGCGCACATGACGTTTTCCACGTTGTGCAGACCGCGCAGGCGAATTTGCGGCCTGGTCATGAACGGCTCGCCGTTCCAAAGGATCTCTTCGCCTGTGAACCAGACGCCGGTGGGCGGGGGCGCACGCAGACTGAACCAGGTGACCTGCGCTTTGGACTGCGAAGCGTAACCGCGGCAGACTGGATCGTCGTGATTCAGGACGGCAAAATCGCTTGTCGATTGTGTTTCGAAGAGACGCCCTTTGGCGGCGGCATAGAGTTCGAAAGTATGATGACGGTCCAGATGATCGGGCGTGACGTTGAGACACGCGCCGATGTGGGCGCGAAACTGCGAGATGGTTTCGAGCTGGAAGCTGGAAAGCTCAAGGACATTCCATTGATCGTCTCTTGAAGATTCGACCAGCGAAGTAACGGCGGTGCCGATATTTCCTCCTAGCTGACAGGGGATGCCGCACTCTTTGAGGACGTGCCCGGTGAGAGCGGTGGTCGTGGTTTTGCCGTTTGAGCCGGTGATGCCGATGACTGGACCTTTCAAGAAAAGCCCGGCGAGCTCCACTTCGCCGATAACCGGAATGCCGCGTCCGCGCGCAGTTGCGATGAGCGGCAGATCGTATGGAACACCCGGAGACAGCACGATTAAGTCGGGCTCACCGGCAAACAGATTTTCTTCCGATTGCAGAAGCACGTCGGCTGTCGGCGGCTGCTCGTCCAGGATCTGGACATTGGCGCCGCGGCTGCGCAACAATTCTGCCGCTGCGAGACCGGAGCGCTTCGCGCCAATGACTTTGACCTTCTTCCCTTGCATCAGCGCAGTTTGAGCGTGGTCAGCGCGAAAAGCGCCATCACAAGACCCGCGATCCAGAAGCGGGTGATCACCTTCGATTCGGGCCAGCCGAGCGCTTCGAAATGGTGATGAATGGGCGCCATCTTGAAGATGCGCTTGCCGCCGCGAAACTTGTAGCTGCCCACCTGCAGAATCACCGAAAGCGCTTCGATGACATAGATGCCGCCGATGAAGGCCAGCAGGATCTCCTGCTTGATCAGAACCGCAACAATTCCCAGGCCGCCGCCCAAAGCCATGGAGCCGACGTCGCCCATGAAGACTTCGGCGGGATGGCAGTTGTACCAAAGGAACCCAAGACTGGCGCCGAACATGGAGGCGCAGAAGATGGTCACTTCCTGTGAGTTCGGCAGATGGGCCAGCGCCAGATAGTCGGCTAGAGCTTTGTTGCTCGACACGTAGGTCAGGGCCGTCATGGCGCCGGAGGCAATCACCATGAGACCGATTGCCAGACCGTCGAGGCCATCGGTCAGGTTCACGGAATTGGAAGAACCCACCATGATGAATACGATGAAGAGATAAAAGGGCACGAAGGCCAGCGGATAGGTCCAGAAGCTCTTGGTCCAGGAGTTAATCAACAAATCAGGTTTGAACTGCTTGAAGAACGGAAAATTGATGGCCGTCGAATAGGTCTGGTGCGCGTGCATTAGCAGCAGGCAGAAGCCGATGAGCATGGCACAGAAGATCTGGTACCAGAATTTTTGGCGCGCGGTCAGGCCGAGATTACGCTTCTTGGCGATCTTCGCGTAATCGTCGATGAAGCCGATTATCCCGAAGCCGAGAAGTCCGAGCAGCGCGAGCCAGACATATTGATTGCTGAGGTCGGCCCATAACAGCGTAGGAACGACAATTGCCGTGATAATCAGCAAGCCGCCCATGGTGGGAGTGCCGGCTTTTTTCTGGTGCGACTGCGGACCCTCTTCGCGAATGTGCTGACCGAACGACATTTCGCGCAGCTTGCGGATCATCCAGGGTCCGAGGAGAACCGAGATCACCAGAGCCGTCAAACTGGCCAGCGCCACACGGATAGTGATGTACTGGAACACCCGGAATGCCGGGATGTAGCGGTGCAGCACCTGGAACAGCAGCCAATAGAGCATGATTTATCGTTTCACGGCAGTCGCGGATTTCTTCACGGCTTGTAACCGAAAGAGCGCAGAACGCGGCGGGCCACTTCGCGATCGTCGAACGGGATGGGGCCGTCGCGCAGAATCTGATAGGTTTCGTGACCTTTGCCGGCGAGAATCACAACATCGCCGGGAGCGGCGGTTTCAATCGCTGCGCGAATGGCGCGTTCGCGATCGGGTTCAATTTTGTGCGGAGTGTCGAAGCGGCTGAGTCCCACCATGGCATCGTTCATGATGGCTAGCGGATCTTCGCTGCGCGGATTATCGGAAGTCAGAACGACGTAATCGCTCAACTCCGCCGCCGCCATGCCCATCAGCGGACGTTTCGATCGATCGCGGTCGCCGCCGCAACCAAATAAAGTGATGACACGCTTCGGCTTCATGCCGCGCGCGACGGAAATCACATTGCGCAGCGCATCGTCGGTGTGCGCGTAATCGACAACCACCATAAACGGCTGGCCTTCTTCCACGCGTTCGAATCTCCCCGGAACACTTTTCAATTCGGATAATCCTTTCCTGATCTCTTGTTCGTTCAAACCCAACGTGAATGCCGCCGAGCAGGCAAGCAGGATGTTGTACACGTTGATATGCCCTACTAGCGGCGATTCTACTTGGAAGTTTCGGTCGGCTGACGAGACTGTGAAGCGTAAGCCGTTGAAACTGGAGTCAATATTTTCCGCGCGCACCCAAACCTGGTTGAAGCGGCCAGTGTGAACGGGCGGCTCCTGGTTGACTCCGTACCAGAAGACTTGCGTCTCAGGCGCGGTGCGCACTTTGCGGACAGACTCATCGTCGGCATTCAGCACCGCGAAGCGGGGGGGAGGACCGCTTCGCGGCGTAAACAACAATTGTTTGGCGGCGAAATACGCTTCCATCGTGTGGTGGTAATCCAGATGGTCGCGAGTGAAGTTCGTGTACGCGGCAGTGTGAAACTGCATGGCGAAAATCCGGCCCAAATCGAGCGCGTGCGACGACGCTTCGAGGGTGACGTGCGTGCCGCCCATCTGCTCAAGTTCCGAAAACATCCGGAACAGATCGAGCGATTCGGGCGTGGTGTTGACAGCCGGCAGAACGCGGCCGGCGAGATGGTATTCGATGGTGCCGATGAGCGCGGTGGTCTTACCAGCCGCGCGCAGCATGGCGTCGATCAAGAGCGAGCTGGTTGTTTTTCCGTTAGTGCCCGTGACGGCTGTCAAGGCCAGACGCTCATCGGGGCGATTGAAGAAGTTCTTCGACGCCGTTGCGAGAGCTTGACGACCGTGCGTTGCTTGCAGCCAGGACCCGGAGAACCCGCCGGGAGCGGGACGGTCACTGACAACGGCGAGCGCGCCCTTCTGTAGAGCTGCATTGGCAAATTGGGCGCCGTCGGTTTTCGCGCCTGAGAACGCAAAGAACAAGAAGCCGGGTTGCACTTTGCGGCTGTCGTAAGCAAGGCCGCCCACTTCGGCCGTTTCCAATTGAGGCGGCAATGCCGACACGAGCGGAACGCCTTCGAGAACGCGGCTGAGCTGCATCAGTGAGTAAACCTCACCTGTATCGGTTCTCCGGGGATCATCGACCTGCCGGGTGCGGGAGTTTGGGTGCGCGATAAACCACTGCCGACCAGTTCCACCTCTATGCCGTTGGTGGCGGCTTGCTGGGCGACATCTTTGACGGTTTTGCCGACAAAGTTGGGCGCTTTGGGAGCGTTGGGATCGTCGTCATTGCCGGCGATGGCGGCTTGCATTTCTTCGGCAGTGGGAGGATCGAGCGCAGCAATGGAAGCGTCGTCGACATCCGAAGCTTGGGCGTCTTCTTGGGCCGCCTTATCTTTGGCCAACAGCGTCTCTACTTCTTCGGGAACGTCGCGCTGAATGCTTAAGCGTCGAAGGGCTGTAGACATCACAGCTTCAAACACCGGACCGGCGGCGGAAGCGCCGAATCCGGCTTCACCCGTTGTGCCTGAAATCGTGACCACGACGATGAGTTTGGGATTGGTGCTGGGCGCGAAACCCATGAACGAGGCGTTGTAACGGTGCGTGTAGACGCGGTGAGCGAAATCAAAGATCTGGGCAGTTCCGGTCTTGCCGGCTAGCGAGTAGCCGATGACGTGCAGGTGTTGGGCTGTGCCGCCGGGCTCAACCACGCGGCGCATGAGTGAACGCATGGTCATCACCGTTTCGGGTTTGAGCACCTGAACAGGAGTGGCCGGGCGCGTGTATTCTTTCTCGCCGCCCGGCGCTTGTTTCCAAGCCACAACGTGCGGATGAATCAGAAATCCGCCGTTGGCGATGACGCTGCCGAGTTGGGCTAGTTGCAGTGACGTGACGCTGATTTCGTGACCCATCGGCACGGAGCCCATGCTGTTCGGCGTCCAGCGATGCAGCGGGCGCAGGATGCCGCGCGCTTCCGCGGGCAGTTCGATGCCGGTACGCTGGCCAAAACCGAAGCGGCGGATGTATTGATAAAGGTTGCTGGGACCGACCACCATGCCGATGCGCACGGCGCCGATGTTACTGGACTTTGCGAGAACGTCGGCGAGCGTCAGAGTGCCGTGGCGCTCGGCGTCATGGATGACGCGGCCATATTGCGGAAAAGAACCGTTTGAGCAATCGAACAGGCTCATGGGGGTCAGCCGGGTGGTTTCGAGCGCAGTCGACACAGTGACGACTTTGAAAACCGAGCCGGGTTCGAAGGGCGACACGACAGCGAGGTTTTCACGGCCATGCTGCTTCTCGCCTGAATGCAGGCGCTGCTCAAGATCGTAGGTGGGATAGTTCGCCAGGGCGAGCACTTCCCCGGTATTCGGATCCATGGCCACCACACTGCCGTAGGCTGCGTGATTCTTGATGACCGATTGTTCGAGCGCCTGTTCGGCAACGTGCTGGACCTGGCTATCGATTGTCAGGGCGACTGTTTTTCCGGGTACGGGTGCTACTGCTATGTCAGAGTCGTAGGCATGGCCGCGAACGTCGACTTTGACACGCTGCCAGCCTGACTTGCCGGCCAGCTCCTGATTCAATTTCGCCTCGATGCCGGCAGCGCCGCGACCGTCGCCACCGATATTGCCGACCACATGCGCAGCAAGCTGATGACTCGGATAGCTGCGCACGCTGCCTTGACGAATCTCAAGCCATTCGAGATTCAGGTCGGCTAATTCGGCCGCCTTCTCTTTGGTGACATGCGGATCGACGACGAAGTATCCGGGATGTTTGGAGTGAACCGCGGCTTCGAGATCGGCCTGCAGCTTGCCGGGATCGATCTGAAGTATGGTTCCCAATAATCCGGCAGCGGTACTGATATTCGCAATGCGCAGAGGGTTGACAACCGCGATCAGCGAGGGCGAGCTGAGCGCGAGATAAGCGCCATTGCGGTCGATGATGGCGCCGCGCACGGACTCTATGATCTTGCGCTTATCCTGCTGCGCTTCGGCGGCACGCACATATTTGTCGTGCGCGAATACCTGCAGGTCGACAAGGCGCAGAACAGCAATGAGGGCCCATCCAAAAAGGATGAGCCCTGTAATTAGAAGCCGCTCGATGGATTTAGAGGATGGCCGGAACGGCGCGTTTTCCATCTATTCCCACAGTGGTGAAAAAATTGGCTCTCCAATCGCTTCGCTCATGGCTCCGAATGAGTTATCGCCGGCAGAACATTCTTCGCTTCGGCGTTCTTCGACTTGCCTTCGAGGAACTGCACCTGCTGCGGCACGGGATCGACCATCTTCAGCGAGGCCGCGAGCTTTTCGAGGCGATCGTAGCTCAGCAGACCGGCTTCCGAGGCGTCGAGCGCGATGCGCTCCTGCTTCAACTTTTCCTGGTCCTGGTGAAGAGTTTGCAGCGTGAAGCCGGCGAGGATGTTGTAGGCGACCGGGATGAGTCCGGCGATAACAAGCACTGCGGCCGCGAATCCGGCCAACGCGCTGTGGCTGCGCGCGCGGCGAGCGGCGGGATCGACGGCGCGCTCGACAGTGCTGTTGTCGATGCGCTTGACGAAGAGATAGACGTCTTCGTTCGCGATGGGACGAAGACGCGGGGATTCGGTGCGCGTCCAGACCGCGGGCGGAGCGTCCGCGAGTTCGTTGACGCCTACGAAACGATTAACAAAGGTTGCCAATGATGCCATGTGATTTGTCCTTCTAAAGTCTTTCCAGCGCCCGAAGTTTTGAACTTCTGGAGGGCGGGTTCGCCGAAATCTCTTCCTCTGTCGGGGTCACTACGTGCTTGGTCAGGATCTTCGCCTGCCCTGCTTTCGCCAACGCCTGAAACGCCTGCTTCACTTTTCGATCTTCGAGCGACATGAACGTGAGCACCACAAAACGCCCACCGGGTTTCAGCCGCTTCGGAGCTTCGTCCAGCAACCGTTCCAATTCACCTAACTCGTCATTCACCTTCAAACGCAGCGCCATGAAGGTCTGCGTCGCCGGGTGGATTCTCCCCGTTCGCGGCACGGCTGATTCGACAACCCTAGCCAAGCGGCCAGTCGTCAGAATCGGCCGTGCGCGAACGATTGCTCTGGAGATTCTTCGCGACCTCCTTTCTTCGCCGAGTTCATACAGTAAGTCGGCGAGCGCCTTTTCGGGCATTTCGTTCACAAGATCGGCAGCCGTCAACTCGTCGGATCGATCCATCCGCATATCGAGCGGACCGTCCGTCATAAGCGAGAAGCCACGCTCGCCCTGGTTCAATTGGTAGCGGCTCATTCCCAGATCCGCCAGCACCCCGTCCACCTGTTCAATCCCGTTTTGCGCCAGCGCTTCAGGCAGCTTTGAGAACGCGCCGTGAAACCAACGAATGCGCCCGGCCACTTCGACCGTGTTGCGCTTCGCCTGCTCCAGCGATTCCGCATCGCGATCGCAGGCGATCAGAAAGCCCGTATCCAATCGACCTGCGATCGCTCCCGCATGGCCACCCAAGCCAGCCGTCATATCTATATAAATGCCGTCGGGCCGAATCGCGAGATACTCGAGCGATTCCTGCAACAGAACCGGGTAATGTTCTGACTGCATACATACGGCCTAGCGCAGTCCCTTCTTCTGCAGGGCGACGACCTTTTCGGCCAGATTCGTTTTCGCCTGCGCCAAGCGTTCCGCGTACACCTTACTGCCGAAGACCTCAATGCGCTGCTTGTAGAACAGCAGCGAGACGTCGTCTTTTTCCAAATCCAACTCGCGCCGCAGGGTAGTAGGCATTAGCACCCGCCCCTGGCCATCCATCTCCACATCCTCACCGTAGTGGTTGGCGACAAAGGCGATGTCGGCGCGCGTGTCGGCATCGTCACCGGATTCCTGCAGCATCTTTTCCGTTTCGCGCCAGACCGAAATCGGATAAATTAGAGCTGTCTGCAAATTCAACGTGGTGACGAAAACCTTACGCTCTCCGATCGCTTCGAGGTACTGGACCATGGCCGCTGGGAGTTTGAGCCGACCCTTTTCGTCGACACGACCGCCGAGAGTGCCGCGAGGGGCCTCGATCGACGACGCTGTACCTGATTGACTCTCTGGCTCCACAACTGACCACTTTCAGACCACTTTGGACCACTGAGTCGATATTCGCATCGGCGGTGGTGCTTTGCAAGAGTTTTCTTGAAAGAAATGTCTGTAAGTTGTTGTATTCGCCTTTGTTACGCCTTTTGAGGTAAGCCCAAAATGAAAAAAGCCTGGTCCACGGTTGTTAGCCGTGGATCAGGCTTAAACGAGCAGAGTGTTCGAGAACTCTGTTAGAGACGATCGCCGGTGCCGATGACGCTTTCCGCAGAATCGGCTGTGTTGGAGTTCGAGCTCCAGATGGATTGAGCGCCCCAGATGGATCGGAAGGCCTCGGTTGCGCTAGCGCCCCATATGGACTGCGCACCCCAAATGGATTGCGCGCCCCAGATGGACTGGCTACCGGCAACGAGGGCATTTGCGCCCCAGATCGACTGAGCGCCCCAGATGGATTGCGCACCCCAAATAGACTGGGCACCCCAGATAGATTGGGTACCGGAAACAGCGAAGTTCCAGGAGGTTGTTAGCTTGCCGACCGGGCTTGCGCATAAAGTGTTACCCGAAAGGGGCGCAGCCGAGGCGCACAGGCCGAGATAATTGCCGCTGACCATAGCCTGGCCGCTGGCCGAGTCGAGGTAGGCAACGGGAGAGAGCGCGACGGTATTCGCCGGCGCGGCGCTGAGATTCTGCATGGCGGCACCGAGGTCGACGTAGCCGGCTCCGACGGTGAAGATATCGTACTGTGTGGCGGTGTATTCAGTAGGATCATTCTGCATTCCTTGCAACTCGTTTTGCATGCTCACCGAAGGCGTTTTGAGTGCCTCCACCTGTTGCTGAAGGCTCTGAGTGTTGCTCTGATTGGTCTGCACGGCAGTTTGCGCGCTACTGAGCGCGTGTTGCGCAGCAGTTTGAGCCGCGATGGCGGCATTCATTGACGCGGTATCCTGCTGCAGCGTGCTGTTGGCATTGTTATAGGTGCTTTGGAACTGCTGGAATGTTGTCTGCGCCTGATTAAACTGCTGTTGCACGCCTCGAAGCTGGCCGCTGGCTTGCTGCTGCTGGTTCTGCGCCTGATTGTATTGAACCTGCGCTTGAATCGCTGCTTGGAGCGCAGTGGCCTTGGCCGAGCCGGTCAGGTTCGGGTTGTTGGCTTGTTGCGCGGACTGATAGAGAGCGTTGGTTTTTTGCACAGCGGCGCTCGCCGAGTTATAGGCAGCGTTGGCTGATGCCAGGGCTGTTGAGGCCTGGTTGAATTGTTGCTGGGGATTGACTAGTTGTTGTTGCGCCTGCTGGAACGCTTGCAGAGCTTTTTGATAGTACTGCGTTGTGCTCTGGACTTGCTGTTGATCCCGTTGTAACTGTTGTTGACCATTCTGGACGTTGCTCTGAAGCCCTTGAGTCTGCTGTTGGGCAGTTTGCAATGACTGCTGCGACTGCGTGAGCTGGGCGGTAGTACCGTAAGCATTTGCTGCCAGGGTGTAGTAGGCGTCGGTGTAAGTGCGGAACGTCTTGGTGGCCGTCAACATCAGAATGGCCTTGACCTGATCGGGAGCCAGATTAGGGCTGGCCGCCAACATATCGGCTACGGCGCCACTGACTACGCCAGTCGCCATGCTGGTGCCGTTCAAAATCAAGTAGTTGCTTGAGCCGCCCTGCATCTGGTAGACGAGAGGATTGACAATAGCCGTGGGATACGTTTTGGGAAGGTAGGCCTGGGAGTTCAATAAGGAGGAGACGTGATTGCCCGGGGCTACGACATCGGGCTTGACGATGTGGTCGACGGGGGTGGGGCCCTTCGAGGTGTAGGTGGTAATGACGTCGTCGTTACGGAATGAAGAATATTTCGCGTTCATGGCACCGACCGTGATCACATATGGGTCGTTGCCGGGAGCGCTGATAGTGCCGTAACCGTTTTCGCCGAATGAATCGTCGCGGCCGTCATTGCCGGCGGCGACTACAACCACGATGCCGGCTTTCCAGGCGGCTTCGACTGCCTGACAAAGTGGGTCGATGGCGAAGCTCTCATAAACCGGGCGCCCCAAGGACAGGTTGACGACTCGAATGTTGTACTTGCTTTTCAGATTGATGGCTTCCTCTAGGGCGGCGATCACTGCGCTGTCGGAGCCGGCTCCGGTGGAATCCAGAACCTGAAAGTCGATGATGTTTGCACTCGGCGCAATGCCTTTGAAAGTTGTCAGGTAGTTCGTCCCCGTAGATAGGGAGCCGTTGCCGGCGATGATTCCGGCAACGTGGGTACCATGACCATAGCCATCCGAAGTCTGGTAGCGAGGGGGAAACGGGTTTCCGCCTCCGTCAAGAGCGGGGACAAGAAAGTTTTCTCTATAGACAATTCGGCTTTGACCAGGGCCGCTGGTGGAAGTGCTGAGATCCTGGATATTACTCTGAATGCCGCTATCGATCACGGCCACTCCGATTCCCGAGCCGGTGTATCCTTGCACCCACGCGATGGTCGCGTTGATGGTTTTGGCGCTGATATCCATATGGCTTCTTAGCTTGTGGTCTACGGAAACGTGCACGACGTCGGGATCGTTCGCGAGCGCGGCGGCGGCCGAGGCACTCATCGTGTAAGCTGCTGCGGGCAGCCTAGTAAAGTGAGCCTTATCGTTGGCGCCCAGATTGTGCGCCCGTCTAAAATGATCGTCGGTCGGATGAACCCGATATTGAACGATGACATCAACGTTTGAACTGGGGTCCAGTTTAGTTAGCTCGTGTGCCAGTTTGGGCTCATTTTGAGCCCCCGACGCCGAGGTAAGAGTGAGGATGAATAGGCTTGCTAATAAGGGCCGCATAAGTAAAGTCGCTTTCGGGGTGTTTGTGAACCTGATTCTTTATCGGCAGATTCGGGCGACGTACAGCCCTACTCCGTACCGCATTCTTTGCGATGTTTAGGCACACCTCGGGCCGAGAACCGCAAAGAAGTATTCGTGTCGGAGAGATTTAGGCGGCGATTTTGGCCGCTTTTGGTGACTCAGCGGCGGGGACTGACGCCTCGCTCACGTTGGGGGCACGGTTTAGCCTGGCTGTCAGGGTCGCTTGCCTTAGTTCGTGGTATTCGATCTTACGAATTTCGGCAGCTTCGCGGCGCGTTTCCTGAGCCTGGGCGCGTTTTTGCGATTCGAACCCAATTTGCTGCTTACGCTTCTCTGCTTTCAGCTTCAGCAGGTCATGCAGAGCGCGTTGGAAGAGGCGCTCGTGGTGGGACTGATAGCGCATGTAGAGATTGAGCGCCTTGATATCGGGATCGTTGTCGAGCGGATCTCCGGTTAGAGCGAGGCCTTGCAACGAGTGAGCGCGTTGGCTGAGCCAGTAGTACTGGGCCATCTTCTCCACCAGAGTAAGTTCGGTGATGGTTTGCGGCCGGTGCTCCTGGCGAAACTCTTCCTTGACGAAATCGTAGTTTTCGGGGTTCTCCCAATCGAGCAGCATGAAGACGTGCCCGCTGAGGCCGTGACGGAAATTATTGCGGCTGGAAACTTCCTTGCCAGCATCACTCGTAGGTCCCGGCGAGTGTTTTGCATTTTCACGATTTGCTTCGACTTGGGCTGGGGTAGCCATAGGGTTGGAATCCTCTCGGATAAAAAGCAAAACGCCGATCGAGCACAACGGCTAGATCGGCGTTGAAAATTCGGAAGCTAGACAGCTTCCTGCTTCGAGTATGGCACGGGTCCCGAAATTTCGCAGGGTTTACTTTTCGCCGGTAACTTGCACCGGCGCAATCTCAGAGGATGAGGTGCTGGTGGCCCAGGCAGAGGAAGTTGCCGAAGCGAGGGAGGTGGCCCAGGCGGCCGATGTGCCCCAGATGGCCGAAGTACTCCCGATTGCCGAAGTACTCCCGATTGCCGAAGTGCCCCAGACTGCGGAGGTCCCCCAGATTGCGGAGGTCCCCCATATGGCTGAGGTGCCCCAAATGGCCGAGCTTGCCGCCAGGGAGTTGTCGGGATTGATGACGGAGGTGCCCCAAATAGCGGAGGTGCCCCAGATTGCGGAGGTCCCCCATATGGCGCTGGTTCCCCAAATCGCGCTATTGCCCAGAATCGATGAAGTGAATGTCATGACTACTTCGCCGGTGCCCGGCACGTAGGTCGCGGTCGGCGAGAGAGCCGATCCTGCGGCTACGTTGGAGTCGGCTAACGCTGCGGCCAAATCCAAATACCCTGCCCCCACTGTGAAGATGTCGTAGTAACTGGTGTAGCTGATTCCGGTAGTGGGGTCTACGGCCACGCTCGATTTCGGAAATGTCTTGCCGGCTGTCTTCATAAGACGCGCCTTTACCTGGTCGGGAGTAAGCGCCGGGTGAGCCTGCAACAGGTCTGCCACGGCCCCGCTCACGACGGCGGCGGCCATACTGGTGCCGCTCAGGATGAAATAGTCAGGCGAAAGCGCTTGGTGATTGCCGTTGGCGTTGAACATCCCCAGGGTCACCTGGTTCTGCGGGGCAGATTGGACGAGCGTTATGTTCCCGCCTTGCGCGAGTGCCGAGACGATCAGATTACCGGGAGCGACGAGGTCCGGCTTCACGATGCCGTCTAACGCGGTCGGACCTTTGGAGCTATAGCTGGCGATCAAATCATCTGCCCGCGTATCGGTATTCATGTTCTTCATGGCTCCTACGGTAATGACATAGGGATCGTTAGCCGGAGAATTGATAGTCCCGTAACCCTGGTTGTTGAAAGAGTTGTCGCGCCCGTCGTTGCCGGCGGCCACAACCACCACGATTCCGGCGTTCCAGGCGGCCTCAGCGGCCTGGCAGAGCGGATCTAGCGTATAGCTTTCGAATACCGGGCGCCCCAGCGACATATTGATCACACGGATGTTGTACTTCAACTTCAAGGCGATGGCTTGATCGATGGCTGCAATGACGGAGCTTTCTGTCGTTTGGCCATTCTCATCCAAGACGCGCAGATCGATTAGATTCGCTTGCGGTGCAATGCCCGAAAAGGTTCTAAAGCAGGTGTTGCAGGTTGAGGCAGCGCCATTTGACGCGATAATTCCGGCCACATGAGTCCCGTGACCGTACAAGTCATTTTTGTTGCCCGAACCTGAATAGTAGTCGGCAGCGATATTGGCATTGTCTTGGGCCACCTGAGCAGCACTCTGTTGATATTGCTTTTGGTCGTTACTTAGCTGGTTTTGCGCCTGCTGCACAGCCTGCTGCGCGTGCTGCAGCGTCTGGTTGGCTGGATTAACGGCTTGCTGTGCTGCATTCGCCACACTCTGGGCGGTCTGTAGAGCCTTTTGCGCGATCTGCTGCAAATTCTGCTTGGCCTGCACTTGCGGAGAATTGCCTTGGTACGCGTGTTGGGCGGCTTGTAACGCGGTTTGGGCATTATTCAGAGCTGTCTGGGCAGCTATCTGCGCCGCCTGGGCATTTGTCTGAGCTTGCAGCGCGGCATTATAGTTAGCTTGGGCGGTGATGACGGCAGCTTGTGCCTGAGTGAGAGCATTTTGATCGGTAGTTACTAGCGCTGTGTTGGCATTCAATTGCGCGGTATCTTGAGTAAGATGCTGTTGGTCATTGGCCAACTGGTTCGCATTTGCCGTTAGGTCCTGTTGATAAACAACACGGGAGCCGTCGAGATCCCCGTGTGCCTGGAAGCCGCTATCGATAACGGCAACGCCGATCCCGGCGCCTTGTACGCCATACTTCTGCCAAGCCGTGGTCGCATTGATGGAGGCTGCCAGAACGTTGTCGGAGTGAGCGACCACGTTGTGGTCGATGGAAACACGAACCACGTTCGGGTCGTTTTGCAGGTCGGCAAGCGACGAAGCGGGAATTGTGTAAGTTCCGCCATTTACGGAGTGCAGTTTAAAGTGCATTCTTCCACCCTTGCTAATTGTGCGCTGGTGGTCGGCGTCACTGGGATCTTGCTTGTACTGAACGATGACGCGCACACTACTGTTGCTGTCCGGGCGTGGCAAATCGGGTGATAACTTCGAATTGCCTTGGCCTAAGGCCAGGCTGCTAATAACGGGAAAGGATATAAGCAGTAGAACGGCCGTTGCCGGTACGCTGCTGTTAATCCTCCGATTGATGCTTCGCATTGTCATTCCTTGTTGTGTTGAGTCGCTCGACGATTTAGTTAATCGGCTCTGAAGACCTCATCGGCTGGTTAGCGGAGAGAGTAGATAGAAGTCCCGCCTATCCCGTTCGGCTAATGCTGGTTTGCCCCCGTGGCACACACTCCAATCGCTTCGCTCATGGCTCCGAATGGGTGATGTCGAGTGCTTAGTGCCGAGGTGGTTAGTACTTTGTTTAGTTCTGCGTGTTCAAGGCTACGTTGCCTATCCCGATAAGTTTCTTGGACGCCCCGAATGGACGTTCGAGTTGAGGGAGAATATGAGACATTGCAAAACCTTGATCGCCCTTTTTGTATCTGCCACTCTGGCTTTAGCGGCGGATAAGGTATCAAAGGAGATCAAGAACACCGATCCAGGTGGGAACGTGGACGTGATCGTTCAGTACAAAGTGCCGCCCACGAGCGTGCACTTCGATAAGGCACATGGCCTTGGGGCCGCGGACAAGCACCACTACACGAATATGAACGCCGCGGCCTTCAATATGTCCGTGGCGGCGGCAGTCAAGCTGGCGAATGACCCGGATGTACAGTTCGTCGCGCTCGACCGGAAGGTGAAGGCGCATCTGAACATCACGGCCGCGACCATCAACGCCAATCTCGTTTGGGCGATGGGCTATGACGGGACGGGCGTGGGATAGCGGTGATCGATAGCGGCGTCGCACCCGACGATCAGGATCTGGGGACACTCACGAGTATTAAGTACCCGAATGCGCTTAACAACGCCAATAAGTCCAATTTCAATCCGCCAACGGGCGGCATTCCGGAAGGCGCCAGTTACCGGGTGCTATACGCGCAAGACTTCACTGCCGCAAACCAGCCGTCGTATCAATTATCCGACGATTACGGGCATGGAACTCACGTTGCCGGAATCATTGCCGGCGATGGCGCTCAATCTACCGGGGCTAATTACACCAAGACTTACAAAGGGATTGCGCCGAACGCCAACATCATCAGTCTGCGTGTGCTGGATGCCAATGGCGAGGGCACGGACAGCCAAGTGATTGCGGCGATCGACGAGGCAATCAGTCTGCGGACCCAATACAACATCCGCATCATAAATCTGTCGCTGGGGCGGCCGGTTTATGAAAGCTTCGTCAACGACCCGCTCTGCCAGGCCGTTGAACAAGCGTGGAAGGCGGGCATTGTGGTGGTTGTCGCAGCGGGCAATGACGGCCGCGATAACACTTATAACGAAAACGGCTACGGAACCATCGACGCGCCGGGCAACGATCCGTTTGTCATCACAGTCGGCGTTATGAAATCCGCGTTGACGACCACGCGCGTGGACGATGCCGTCACCACCTATAGCTCCAAAGGTCCGACGCAGATAGATCACTTCGTGAAACCCGACCTGGTGGCGCCTGGCAATGGTGTGAATGCTTACCTAACCCACGGAACGCTGGTAACTGAATATCCGGGCAACACCGTCAGCGCATTGATGTATCAGGCTAACGCTACGGCTACCAGCACATCGACTTATTTCACGCTGAATGGCACCAGCATGGCAGCGGGCGTAGTCAGCGGATCGTCGCTCTCTTATTGCAGGCTCAACCGAACCTTACACCCGACCAGGTGAAGGCACGTCTGATGCTGACTGCCTCTAAGAGCTTCAATAACTTGGGTATCAATTACTTTAATTTGAATGCGGATGCGCAAGTGATGCAGCTGAGTATCGCGAATGGGCAGCTGGCGTTACCGCAGCTGCAACAAACGGCTACCACGGCCCAATCGACTGTAACCGCCGATCAGACAAAGTTGACCCTCGATACGCCAACGCAGACCGCCGCCGCCGCGGCCGTGTCTTCCAGTCAGGCAACCCTCAGCGCGGCGCAAACTGCCGGTGCTTCCCCGATAAGCGCTTATAATTCAGCCTTGACTGCTTACAATAGCGCCCTAGCAACACAGACCGCAGCCCAGGCCGCATACAATAACGCCCTGGCCGCGCAGACTACCGACCAAACCACTTACAGCAGCGCTGTGACTGCACAGACTGCGTTGAAAAATCAAACGAGCCCGAAAGCAACGGCCGCTCAGCTAAGCACTGCGCAAACTAACGTAAACAATGCGCAAACGGCCGTGAATAATATTAAGAACACCGTCAATAGCACGCAACAGACTTTAAACAATGCCAACAGTGCACTCACTACGGCAAGTAACAAGTTGACCAGTGTGACCGCGGCATACCAGACGGCGGAAACACCAGTCACGGCTGCACAGACTAAGTTGGCGGCCAATCAAGCCACTTACAACAGCGCGACTGTGGTGGTGAATGCGGATAAGGCAAAGCTCGCGTCAGACCAGGCGGCTCTTACGTCGGCCAATCAGGCGCTAACTAACGAGCATAGTCAGGTCGCTTCCTGGCAAGCGGAACTAACTTCCGATCAGCAGCAAACCGCGGCCATGTTCGCCGAAGTGAGCTCCTATCCGGCCGGATACGATATGTTTACGGTTGGCGCCGGGTATCTGGACATCAATGCGGCGGTGACCAGTACCGCTATCGCTCCGAGCAATCAGAGGGCGTTTTCACCGGTTTCGTACTCCGATCCTTCCTCGGGCAATGTAATGGCCAGCAGCAGTTTCGGCGTGCTTTGCGGCAATCCCGGAATGAAAAGCACGAGTGCTGCTCCTTTATATGGCGCGCCGCTCTGCACGGACAACGACCTGTACAACGGGTCTGCGGTATGGACGTTCACGCCTATGAACTCCGCCAGCTCGGCGGCCGTCAGCAGCAATCAATCCATCTGGGGTGCACAATCCATCTGGGGAGCGACGGTTGGGACGAGTAGCTCAACGAGCTCGGCTTCGCAATCCATCTGGGGTGCGCAATCGATTTGGGGGGCGCAATCCATCTGGGGCGCGCAATCGATTTGGGGCGCCAGCGGCACCACCGCCTACCAATCCATCTGGGGGGCGCAATCCATCTGGGGCGCGAGTTCCAACGCCGCCGAACAAATGAATAACGGCAATGCTCTCATCGGAGGCGATCGCGGATTCTAGCCGCAGGTTAGGCATACCACTCCAATCGCTTCGCTCATGGCTCCGATTGGATATATCGAAACTCGGCC
>CAVWVR010000006.1:0-278067 GCA_963758445.1 Terriglobia bacterium | reverse complement strand
ACAGATCAGCGAGCTGGACAGCTAGTTTCGGAGAAAGGTTTGCGTCGAAAAGAAGCTTCACACTGGAGCTGTTCGCGGATCGGGGAACTGTGCTACGTAGGCAAACACAGCTTTGAAATCGTCCTTTTCGAGATACGGGTAATCGCCCAGAATTTCTTCTTCGCTAGCACCGGAAGCAAGCCAGCTTAAGACTTCTTGCACGGTAATGCGAGTGTCCCTGATGCAAGGTCTTCCTGAACGCACCATAGGATCCATGGCAATCCGAGATATGTATGGATTCAAGGTCGCGCTCACTTCTTCAGTCTAGCCGCGCTTTCCATCCTGGATTAGTCCAGCTTACCCGCCTGCCTGGAACGTGGGATTGTAATCCGGCTAAGAATTCTTTATCATGGGTGCTGTAGCGGGCAACTATCGGCATAGCCGCCCGCTATGGTCTAGCTAGAGCTCAATTTTGAATTCCAGCTTAGTCCGTCGTCGTCTGAGTAACATCAGAACAACAATCAGCGTAAGAAGCATCATGGTAGAAGCCCCCCTTCTGCTCCTTGAGTTGCAGGGCCCGCCGCGCTACGGCGGGTTTTGCATTTAGTTGGAGCCCACGTGTGCTCCATGCAACTTTGCCCCCCTGCAATCTGGAAACAGAACCCACAATGTTGTTATTTCGTGAAGGCGTAATTCTCACTCGCGCTCCCGCACAGAACTCAGCGACAATAAAAGGTCGTGTTCGAAACTCGTAAATCTGTTTGTGCGCTCGATTGTCCGGACACTTGTTCCGTCTTAGTAGATATAGATAGCTCCGGCCGGGCCGCGCGCTTGCGCGGCAATCCGCAGCATCCCGTTACGCGTGGGTTTTTGTGCGCCAAGGTCACGAAATATCTGGATCGCGAGTACCATCCGGAGCGTCTGCTCTACCCGCAGCGCCGCATTGGCGCTAAGGGCCAAGGGCGGTTCGAGCGCGTGTCCTGGGACGCGGCGCTGGACGAAATAGCCGACCGGCTCGCCCGCATTGCAGACAACTACGGCCCGGAATCGGTCCTTCCTTATAGCTATGCCGGAACCATGGGCATGCTCAATGGATCGGGTATGGATCGGCGCTTCTTTCATCGTCTCGGGGCTTCCCGGCTTGACCGCACTATTTGCTCATCGGCTGGTGGCGCGGCGCTGACGTTGTCGCAAGGCGCGAAGTTGGGCATGCCTCCCGACCAATTTGCACAATCGAAGCTGATCATCGCCTGGGGCGCGAACATTCTGGGAACGAACGTCCATTTGTGGCCCTGGATTGTGGAAGCGCGGCGTAACGGCGCCCGGTTCTATGTCATCGATCCGGTTAAGAATCGCACTGGCAAACTAGCGGATCGCCATTACGCCGTCAACCCCGGCTCGGATCTGGCACTTGCGCTTGGGATCGCCCACGTCATCCTGCGCGACGGATTGCATGACGCCGACTACCTGTCCAAGTACGCGGACGACTTCACGGGATTCCAGTGCCTGGCGGCAGAGTATCCGCCGGACAAAGTGGCTCGCTGGACCGGCATTGATGCGGCGGATATCGAGCAGCTTGCACGCGAGTACGCCAGCATCCGGCCTGCGGCTATCCGCGTTAACTATGGCGTCCAACGCAGCGATCACGGAGGCAATGCTGTTCGCGCCATCGCGGCGCTTCCGATATTGACGGGAGCCTGGCGGCAAGCGGGCGGCGGACTGCAATTGAGTACCTCCGGCGCGTTCGAATTCAACAAGACGGCGATCGAGCGCGCTGATCTTCAGCTTCGTTCAACGTTAGGGCGTGAGGCGCGTCTGGTGAACATGGTTCAACTCGGGACAGCGCTTAACGAGATGAGCGATCCGCCAGTGAAAGCTTTGGTGGTCTACAACTCGAATCCCGCCGCCATTGCGCCGCATCAAAGCGCGGTGCTGGCAGGAATGCGGCGCGAGGATCTTTTCACGGTTGTGCTGGAGCAACTCCAGACCGACACTGCCGATTATGCGGATTTCCTGCTGCCGGTCACGACATTCCTGGAGCACACGGATCTCTATCTCGCTTACGGCCATTATCATGTTCAATTAGCCACACCGGCTCTCCCACCCGCGGGCGAAGCGCGATCGAACGTGGAAATTTTCCGCGCGCTGGCCAAGCGGCTCGGTTTTGACGATCCGTGTTTCGACGACAGCGAAGAAGACATGATTCGGTCGTTGCTCAACACCGATTCGCCTTACTTAAAAGGCATCACTGTAGAAAAACTTTTGGAGGAAGGGTCGGTGCCCCTGAACCTCGGCAAAAACGGCGACCCGTTCCTGCCGTTTGCACAAGGGGGATTCAAGACGAAGTCCGGTAAATTCGAGTTCGGCTCTGCGACTCTCGCCTACACTCCTCCAGTTGAATCGAGATTCGGTGGCTCGAATTTGCTGCGGCGCTACCCGCTTGAACTGGTCTCGGCGAAGAACGACGACAGCATGAACTCTACCTTCGGCCATCGAGCCGAAGTAGATGCTCAAACCAGCATCCTCTTGATACATCCGGATGACGCCGCGCCGCGGCAAATAGTGGATGGGATGTGCCTTGAAGCACGCAACGACCGCGGCGCCTGTTACTTCAACGCGCGGATCTCGACCAACGTGCAGCCAGGTGTTGTGCGGGCTTATAGCACCCGCTGGAATAAGTCTTCGGCGCAGCGCCTGGGAGTGAATCAACTCACTTCGCAGAGACTGACTGACATCGGCGGTGGCGCTACCTTTTTCAGCTGCTTAGTGGAAGTACTATCGGTAACAGAACCGCTACAGGAAGCAGGAACGAAATCGTCCGCGCGCTCGTAATCCAACCAGACTGTTGAGTTTACCTCCGCTCTTACTTTCTTTCCATACCGGTGAGATATTCTTAACGCCGGACCGACTGCATACACATCAGAGCAGAGGATGGGGGTGGAGTGATCTCAATCTGCGGAAGACGCATCTGAGGGAAAGCGCGCGCACGTATAACAGTTTGTGGGAGCGCGGATTTGTTGCGTTTTTTAGTGCTCCGCATCCCATGCGAGATAAGATTTTTCGTGATTTGACCGATTAGTTCTTGTACCGAAGGAGGCTTAAAGGACTTAAGGGAGCTGATGCCATTCGCTGAGTGCGATTTGGCTCTTGAATTGCTAAGGCGGTGTGGTATGATTCGAAGATCCGAAAAGCGCAGTCTGATCGGACCGGAGGCAACCGGTGCTCAGAGCAGTTTCCTGAGTACCCGTAGCCAAGCAGCCGCCGAAGTGCTGCCCAAGTCACACGGGTTTTCCGCAACGCGTACCGAGTACGATTTAAGCTGTTCGCGTCCAGAATTCTGTGATACCGTTGGTGAACCCTTTTTGAGTATGCCTACGTCTAAACGGGAGACTTGGCAGCTTTGAATCATTTTTTGTGGGCAGGCTAGTCGTTAAGAAGGAGAAGGACAATGACAAAGACAGAAGTTAACAAATTCAAAAAGATCCTGGAGAACAAGCAGGACGAGCTAGAGCGAATTGTTCGCAATCGCGACGCAATCACGATTGAAAAAAGCGCCGATGCATTAGACGAAGTGCAACATGCCGCGGAACGTGAGCTGGCGATTCGAAATCTCGACCGCGAGTCGAATCTGCTGCGCAACGTGAGAGCGGCACTGCGCC
Source organism: Terriglobia bacterium (assembly GCA_963758445.1). Taxonomy (GTDB): domain Bacteria; phylum Acidobacteriota; class Terriglobia; order Bryobacterales; family Bryobacteraceae; genus Bog-105. The sequence goes on along the minus strand of CAVWVR010000006.1, from coordinate 274,429 downwards.
GGATTGACGACGGTTCCTTTGGAACCTGTATGCACTGTGAAGAGGAGATCAGCCCGAAGCGGCTGAATGCCGTACCATGGGCTCCCTTCTGTATCCAGTGCCAGGAACAGGCGGATCGCAATCAGGACGACGGCAACGAGATGTTCGAAGACATGCTCGTCAACGCCGCTTAGTACCGACAAAATTCTCAAGCGCAGGGCGCGGCTGATTTGGGTTCAGCCGCGCCCTTCGCTCGTATGTACCCTATATCGCTATAGGGAAGTCTCGAATTCCAGCCGCCCCCTTCAGCCCAGCCTTCCGTTTACATTTCGCAACAGAATCCCGGCAACTCGTTCCAAGTAAACACGTAACGTAATCATGCGCCTCTGCGCCTCCTAATTACCGCAGGGCGCCTATCGTCCAAGTCGCCGACTCACTATATATGTTGAAGTTCACCTCCATCCTCCTCGCAGCCGGACTACTTAGCTCAGTGCCGGCATGGGCCCAAGACACCGCACCGGTTAAGCCGACTCCCATTATCGGCACCGTCACGGCCGTCGATCCGGCGGCTCACACTGTCACGATGAAAGAGGACAAGACGGGCACGGAATACCTGGTGCAAGTCGGTAGTACGAAGACGCTGCTGAAAGTGGAGCCCACAGCGAAGGACCTGAAGAATGCATCCCGCATAACAGCCGATGACTTGGCAGTTGGCGATCGCATTCAAGTAGGCGCGGTCAAGTCGGATAGCGATCCGAAGTCCGTTGTTGCGCGCAGTGTCATCTTAATGTCCGCGCGCGAACTGCAGAAGGTGCATCAGGAAGAAGCCGCTGCCTGGCAACACAGCACGCCCGGAGTTGTGAACGCGGTCGATGCGGCAGGCCACACGATCACGGTTAATGCCCGCACGCCGGATGGGTTGAAAACCATCACTGTGAACGCAGCGGCGGCTCAATTCACGCGCTACTCGCCGGAGAATCCCAAAGTCGCGGCGCCTTCGCAATTGGGTGAGATCGAGCCGGGCAATCAGATCCGCATCATCGGGGAACTCAGTCCTGACGGATCGAGCATGACGGCGAACAAGATCTACACCAGCTATTTCCGCACGATCGTTGGCACGGTGACGTCCATTTCTCCCGATGGAAAGCAAATCACATTAAAGGATCTGCAGACGAAGCAGCCCGTGACGATCAGCCTCAACGACGACTCGTCAATGCACAAGCTTCCGCAGATGATGGCGTACATGCTGGCGCGCCGGTTCAATCCTGATTTCAAGATTCCCGCCAGTGCTCAGGGCGCAAGCGGACAAGGAGGCGGAGCGGGTGCGGGTGCTCCGGGTCCAAGCGCAAATGCCGGCCAGCGCCAAGGCCCATCCGGCGGAGAGGGGCGTGGTGGACAAGGGCAAGGTCCCGGCGGCGGAATGCGCGGCGGCGCCTCGAACGGTGATTTGTCACAGATGCTGGATCGCCTTCCCAAGATCGCCACGACGGATCTCAAGAACGGTGATGCGGTGATCGTTTCCGGAATGCCTGTCGGCGGCGACAAGACCCGTTTGCTGGCGACCAACGTGATCGCGGGCGTCGAACCGATATTCCAATCGGCTTCGCCCAAGCAGGCCCAGACGCTTAACGATTGGGGCGCGGCACTTGGCGGTGGCGGGGCTGGCGGCGAGACGTCCGCTGGTGGTGGCGGCGTTCCACAGCAATAACAACTAACATTTTCAGGGATTTCATGAACAAGACTACTCTTTGTGTACTTCTCGCCGGACTGTCAATATCGGCCGTGTTGGGCGCACAAACTCCGGCCCCGCCGGCTTCGGGACAAGCGCCCGCACAAACTCCCGCTCGCCGGCCTGCGCGTGGAGCAACGGTTACCGGCAGTGTGAAAGACGAAACCGGCGGCATCATCCCCGGCGCGACGGTAACACTCGCTACGCAGAGCGGAACGGTCCAAACGGTCCAAGCCGGCAGTGACGGGAACTACACCTTCCGCAACGTCGCGCCTGGTACTTACACAGTATCGGCGACCTACTCTGGCCTACAGCAGGAAGGCGCCACCCTGGTCGATGTAACAGGCGCCCAGCCCGCAACCGGCAATATCGTCATGGCTGCGCAAACCCAGCGGCAGGAAGTAACGGTCACCGATACCACCACTAATCAAATCAGTACGGATCCTTCTAACAATGCATCCGCCCTGGTGCTGAAAGGTGAGGATTTGGATTCCCTGCCTGACGATCCCGACGACCTGGAAGCGGACCTCCAGGCTCTCGCGGGCCCTTCGGCCGGCCCCGGTGGCAATCAGATCTTTGTCGACGGCTTTAGCGGCGGACGGCTTCCGCCTAAGGAATCCATTCGTGAAATCCGCATCAATTCCAATCCGTTCTCGGCTGAGTTCGACAAGCTCGGCTACGGGCGCATTCAAATCTTCACTAAGCCCGGATCGGACAAGTTCCACGGTCAGGGCTACTACAACGTCAGCGACGGCATCTGGAATTCGCGCAACCCGTTTCTAACCACGCCGGGCTTCGAAGATCCTCCTTTCCGCACTCAATTATTCGGCGGCAATGTCAGCGGTCCTTTAGGCAAGCATGCCAGCTTCTTCGTTGACGCGGAGCGTCGAATCATCGACGACAACGGTATTGTGACCGCAACAATCCCGGCTTCGAACTTCCTCGGGACCAGCCCCGACCAAACCTACTATTCGACTCCACAACGCCGCACGACTGTTAGTCCCCGTGTGGACTGGCAGTTAGGCGCCAATAACACGCTTAGCTTCCGCTACAGCTATCTCAACAACGACCGCTTGCTGACTGGGATCGGCGGCTTCGACCTTCCGGCGACCACCGTCGGTGGCATCACTTTCCCGAGTACCGGATATACAAACAATTCCACCGAACACACCTTGCAGATGGTGGAGACTGCCGTTCTAAGCGCGAAAGTTGTAAACGAAACGCATCTGCAGTTCGACCACTCCTACACTACCGAAACCAGTCAAAGCAACGCGCCCACGCTCGACGTCAGCCAGGCGTTTGTTTCCGGCGGGTCCGGCTTTAGCGCGCCCGGCTACCCGAAGAGTTACACGCTGGAGAACTACTTCGAAGCGCAGAACTATACGTCGGTCACATGGGGAAAGCACGTTACGAAATTTGGCGTGCGCACACGCACCACATGGCTTGACAATCTCAATGTTTCCCAATTCAACGGGCAGTACGCGTTCCTGGGTATAACGCTGCCCAACGGCACCGAGGTCTCGTCTGTTCAGCAGTACCTGACTACTGTTCAGTTGCTGAACCAGGGCTACAGCAGCCAGCAGGTTACTGCCATGGGATACGGGCCATCCAAGTACTCGGTCAATGTCGGCAGTCCGTACATTTCTCTTCGTCAGTGGGACTACGGCCCATTCGCTCAGGACGACTGGAAAGTGATGCCCAATCTAACCTTGAGTTTCGGCCTGCGTTGGGAAGACCAGACGAATATTAGCGACTACACGAATTTCGCTCCGCGCTTTGGCTTCGCCTGGTCGCCTGATTCAAAGAGCACGTCCGGAAAATCAAAAACCGTGGTTCGTGGCGGGTGGGGCATCTTCTACGACCGTTTTGCCGTCACGAATGTGGAGACAGCGCGTCGTTATCAGCAAGCCAATGCATTCCAAACCTATACGCTGGACGCGCCGTCAACTTACACGGCGCAGTTCAACACGCAGGTGCCGCTATCTGTTCTCACCGCGAACGGCACGTCAACCAGCGCTTCGCAGCTCTATGAGATTGACAATAACCTGAAGGCGCCTCGCGTCATGCAGACGGCTATCGGCGTGGATCGGCAATTGTTCGCGCGCACTACGTTCTCGTTCAACTTCATGAATTCGCGCGGAACCCATGAGCTGCGCACGGTAGATATCAATGCTCCCTACGTGTCGAGTACTTCCCAACCCCCGCGGCTTTCGGGAAACTCGAATGTCATCGGAGTTCGCCCGTTCGGCAACATTGGCGACATCTATGATTACCAGTCCGACGGGATATTCAAGCAGACCCAATTTATGTTCAGCGTAAACTCAACAGTCGGTAAGTACGCCACAATATTTGCCCGCTACTCCTACGGCAACGCGCACAGTGACACCGATGGCCTGAACACATTCCCGGCCGATCCTTACGACTTCGCGGCAGACTGGGGCCGCTCCTCGCTGGATATCAAGCAGAATCTCTTCTTGGGTGGGTCCGTTTCCGGACCTTATGGGCTGCGCTTCTCTCCATTTCTCGTAGCCCACACGGGGATGCCGTTCAACGTCACTACCGGCCAGGACTCGTTCCTGCAAGGATTGCAGAACCCGACTGCGAGACCCGGTCTGGTAGACACCAGCGGGGTCAATTATTACTACGGAGTGCCATCACTCGGTCCTGGCCAAGCTGATCCCTTTCTGTCCACTGTCCCCGCTGTGGATATGATCCAACGCAATGCCGGCACGGGCCCGGGCTTCCTGGGATTCAATCTCCGCGTCAGCAAGACCTGGGGATTTGGCACAACCAAATTCGCGGGCAGTTCAGGCGGAGCGCGCGCCGGCGGCGGTGGACACGGTGGCCCTCCGGGTGGTGGCTTTGGCGGCGGTCCGCGTGGTGGCCCCGGCAGTGAAAACTCCCAGCATCGCTACAACCTGACGCTCTCGGTCAACGCGCGCAACATTCTCAATCACGAGAATCTGAGTACCCCTGTTGGCGCCATTACCTCGCCATACTTCCTCGAATCCACCGGCATCAGCGGCGGCTTCGGCGCCGAAGGGACCGCAAGCAATCAGCGCCGCATCGACCTCCAGCTCCGCTTCGCCTTCTAATTGCAAGAGTTGGCATAGGGCAGTGGGGCCGGTTGCTAACCGGCGACGGGTTGCTAACCCGCACATTTGCCCCGATTGGCAATCGGTGCGCGGGATACCATCCTGCCCCACACGCTGTTTCTCCTCGTTGATATAGTCTTCGATTATGAGGCGATCATTTACTTTGGCTCGCTGGCCCGTGGCTTGCTTGCTCTGCTTTCTAACAGCACAACTCTACGCGGCTCACGCGCCGGACTGGAAGCCATTATTCAACGGCAAGGATCTGAATGGCTGGAAGCACGTAGGCCCGGGCGACATGACGGTGGAAAATGGGTTGATCCAAACCCACGGCGGCATGGGCTTGCTCTATTGGACCGGCAGCAAACTGGGTGACTGCACAATCCGAGTTGTCTACAAGATGCGCGACGAGAACGACAACTCGGGCGTTTTTGTCCGCATTCCCGTCCCGCCCACCGAACCCTGGATGCCTGTCAACTACGGCTACGAAGTGCAGATCGACAACCACCCCGAAGCCAGTGGCGAAAACGAATATCACGCCACCGGTACGCTGTACTCGTTAACCAAGGCACTCGCACGTCCCGGTAAGCCGGGCCCGGAGTGGAACACGATGGAGATCACGCTCGACGGTCCCCGCACCATAGTCACTTTGAACGGCGTGAAAGTTACCGACTACACCGAAGGCGAGCCGGTCCCACCCAAGAAGCTCAGCTACGAACCCGAGCGCGGAACGCGTCCCACCTACGGCTACATCGGCCTTCAGAACCACAGCGATAACGACATCGTCTTCTTCAAAGAAGTAGCTGTGAAGCCGCTGAGGCAGTCTGGCGCAAACTGAACCTAGCCTGGAGCGCAGTCTTGGCCTCTGGCCGTCCCTCGCCTCGAACATGCTCAACATGGTGGGCGTTGGGCCGTTCATCACCATTCCGCTCATCCTCTCGGCAATGGGCGGACCGCAGGCTCTGCTCGGTTGGCTCCTCGGCGCAATCATCTCTAGTTGTGACGGGCTGGTGTGGTCGGAATTGGGCGCTGCGATGCCGGATTCCGGTGGCTCCTACGAATACCTGAAACAGGCATTTGGACCGCGCTCTCTCGGCCGGCTCATGGGATTTCTGTTTCTCTGGCAAGTCATGCTAGCCGCGCCGCTGACCGCCGCATCAGGTGCAGTCGGTTTTGCCGATTATGCCCGCTTCCTGTTCCCAAGCCTCAACAATGTAGAACACACCGTCCTCGCCATCGCCGTCTGCCTGCTCGCAACCGTGCTGCTCTATCGCGACATCCGCTCCATTGGCAAAATCTCAGTCGTGATGTGGATCGCGCTCGTCGCCGGCATGGGCATCATTATCTGGAGCGGCTTCCGTCATTTCCATCCCGCGCTCGCTTTCGACTTCCCACCCGGCGCCTTTCATCTCACCCCCGCATTCTTCGCCGGACTCGGCGCCGCAACGCTCATCAGCATGTACGATTTCAGCGGCTACTTCAACGTCTGCCTGATCGGCGGAGAAGTCGAGAACCCCGCGCGCACCATCCCGCGCTCGGTCCTGTTATCCATCGCAATCCTGGCGGTCCTCTACCTCGCCATGAATCTGGCCATCATTGGCGTAGTGCCTTGGCGCCAGGCGATGACGTCACACTCCGTCGTTTCGGATTTCACTCAGCACCTATATGGCCCTGCCGCCGCGTCATGGATGACCGGCCTCATCCTTCTCATCGCGTTCGCGTCCGTGTTCTGCGTGCTGCTGGGTTATACGCGCGTGCCCTACGCAGCCGCTGCCGAAGGACGTTTCTTCTCCGTCTTCGCACGCGTACATCCCACGAGGCATTTCCCGTCTTTCTCAGTTGTCTATATGGGACTAGTCTCCTCAGCCGCATGCCTGCTTAGCTTGGAAGCGTTGATCAAGGCCTTGCTGGTTATCCAGATCGTCACTCAATTTGCGGCCCAATGCATTGCCGTCATAGTGCTTCGTACGCGCCGGCCAGAGATTCATCGCCCCTTCAACATGCCGCTCTTTCCCATACCTGCGCTCATCGCATTGGCAGGCTGGATCTTCATACTCGCCACCAGCGGCGTCGTATATGTTCTGAGCGGAATCGCTCTGGTCGCGTTGGGGATTGGTGCTTATCTCTGGCGCGCCCGAAGAACTCAGGAGTGGCCGTGGCACTCCGCTGACGAAGCTCTACTCACCAGATAAACGGCACCAGCGCTTTTACGTCGCGCTTGTAGGAAAGATATTGGCTCCCAAATTGTCCCTGCATGAAGCGTTCTTCCAGCAGTGATTTGATCCGGAATACGACAACCAGCAGCACGACACCTAAAAACCCGCGGATGGTACCCACCGTGATCACTCCGCCAACAGCGCCCACCAGGAGCCCGGTGTAAATGGGATGCCTGACGATGCGATATGGCCCGCTTCGAATCAGAGTGTGATCCTTCTTCACAGTAACGGAACCGCTCCAATTGCCGCCCAGATGAACGCGAGCCCAGATCGCGAAAAGAACTCCTATCAACGTGAGCGCAACTCCAACGTAATCGGTAGGCGAGGTCTCCGGAAAAATGCGGCGATCCAGCGGACCCAATCTGACGCTGATGCAGAAAATCAAAAGGTACCCGCCGACCGTCACAATCGTTTGGAACCAGCGCGACCCAAAATCCTGCCTCCGTACCGTACGCTTAACGAACAGGGACGTCACCACCCAAAAGAGGCCGAACGCTATCCATACGTAACTGATGAACGCCAAAACGCGCATTCAGTTCCTCAAGCTATGCCCAATTTGCGCTGCAAGTCTTCCAGACTGTATCCCTTCGTCTCCGGATACATGAACAGAACGACAAAAAACTGAACAATCATCATAGCCGAAAAGAACACGAACGGCGCGCTGCGAGACTTCCCCGCAATCACCGGGAAAGTCAACGAGATTAAAAAGTTCATGATCCAATGCGTCGAACTGCCCAGGCTCTGTCCTTTCGCTCGAACACGGTTCGGAAACACCTCGCCGATATAAACCCAGATCACCGCACCCTGCGAGAAGGCGAAGGACGCAATAAAGCCAACCAGCAGCCAGACCAGCAACCCCTCATGGCTGCCGCTCATGAAGATGGCCGCAACCCCGGCCAGACACACGGCACATCCTACCGAACCAATCAGCAGCAGCGTCTTGCGCCCGACGCGATCGATGATCGACATAGCTAGCATCGTGAACAACAGGTTCGTAAAGCCGATCAAAACAGCCTGCAAGTCGCCCGACACTTTGCTGAATCCGGCGCGCGCAAAGATGTCGTTCAAGTAGTAAAGAATCGCGTTTATACCGGAGAGCTGATTGAACATGCCAATGGTAATCGCAAGGAAGATCGGCAGTTGGTACTTGGGCATGAATAACGGTTCTTTGGCGTGGCCGTGCTCGGCGTCAATGGATTGTCGAATGTCTTCGAGCTCCCGGTCGACGTTCTCTTCCCCGATGTCCACCAGCACCTGCCGCGCCTCCGTCGCACGCCGCTGCTGCATGAGCCAGCGCGGACTGCGCGGAATCATGTACAGCATGATGAAGAACAGCAGCGCCGGCAATCCCGAGATGCCCAGCATCCAGCGCCACTCCGCTTCGCCGAACCCAGCTTGCCCAATCAGGTAGTTGGACAAATAGGCCAGCAGAATGCCCGCCACAACATTGAACTGGAATAAGCCCACCAAGCGGCCGCGCCATTTCCCCGGCGCAATCTCGGCGATATACATTGGGCCCAGCACTGACGAGCCGCCGATACCCACGCCGCCAATGAAACGGAAGACCAGCAGTGAAGACCAGTTCCAGGAAATGCCGCACCCAAGCGCGGAAATCAAATACAGAATCGCCAGCACCCGCAGACTATCGCGGCGTCCCCAGCGATCGCCGGGGATGCTGGCCGTCATCGCACCCAAAATCGTCCCAATCAATGCGACGGCGACGGTGAAACCGAGTGCTTGATTCGAGAGATGGAACTGGCGCGTCAGATCGGCCGTGGTGCCCGCGATCACCGCCGTGTCAAAGCCGAAAAGCAGTCCGCCCAAAGCGGCCACAATTGTGCTCTTGATCAGGGTTCCTGTCAGCTTCATGCGCGCGCACTCTCCGCCAGCACCAGCGCGCCCAGTATTCCCGCCTGGCCTCCAAGTTCAGGAGGCCGGATGAAGTCTTCCAGTCCGCTCTCGACATTCGGATGCCGCACATAGCCATTCAGCAGGCGCGAAAACTCTTTCCGGAGCAGATCGAACAGTTGCGGCTGCTGCATCACTCCGCCTCCCAGCAAAATGCGTTTTGTCGAAAGCGTCACGGTCAAATTGATCAAGCCCAACGCCAGGTAATGCGCTTCCAGAGGCCATGCCGGATGATCGGGCGGCAAAGTTCCCGCCGGTGAACCCCAGCGCGCTTGCATAGCGGGTCCGCAAGCCAGACCCTCCAGGCAGTCGCCATGATACGGACAGATTCCTTTGAAGGGATCCTGCTTCCAATCGTGCGGAATCATCAGGTGGCCTATCTCGGGATGCACCATCCCGTGCACCACCTGGCCATGCACGATGGCTCCGCCTCCGATGCCTGTTCCGATGGTCAGGTACACAGCGTCCGAAAGCCCCTGTGCCGCGCCCCAGCGCGCTTCACCCAAAATCGCCGCATTCACGTCGGTGTCGAAAGCAACCGGAACGCCCAGCGCTCCACGGATGGAACCCGCCAAATCGAAATTCGCCCAGCCGGCCTTGGGCGTCGAGGTGATGTGACCGTAGGTGGGAGACTCGCGGTCCAGATCGACGGGCCCGAATGAGCCTATGCCAATGGAGTCGATCTTATTGCCCCCTGCTTCCCGGAAGAAAGCGATGACCTTCGCCAACGTCATGTCCGGCTCAGAAGTGGGGAACTGAGCTGTCTTTAAATCATTTGGGCCGCTTCCGACACCGCACACAAACTTGGTGCCGCCGGCTTCGATCCCTGCAAGCATCTTTAGAGTATATGTAAGTAGGGTTTGAGCCTAGAAAAGCGATAGCTGCTGCTGCGTCTTGCGCCGCAACATCTTAGCTTGCTGCCGGTCATCAAAGACAGATCGTCCGTCCAGGCTTTTGGATATCGTCCGCTCGTGTTGAAGCGCTTGCTCGAAATCGGCTGACGGTTCATAGCGCTCCTCCACCCGGCGGACGATCGTGTCCAGCCGTTTGAAACCGTCCAGCTTCTCTGTGCGGCCCAACTTCGCACTGTCTAGCGCCCGCCGCAGTACGCTCAGCGATTCATCGTACGTCTTCAGCGGCACCGGAAAAGGATGCCGGTCCTTACCGCCCAACGCAAAAGAGAATCGCGCGGGATCCGAAAATCGGCTGGGTGCGCCATGAATCACCTCCGCTACCAAAGCGAGCGTCTGCAGCGTCCGTGGACCCAAGTTTTCAGTGAGCAACAGCGAAGCGAAATCATGTAGCTGGCGTTCGTAACTGACGGCCAGCACGGCGCCCAAGCGCTTGAGATCGACGTTTTCGACACGCACGTCATGATGCACCGGCATCGCAAGCTTGCTCACCGCCCGGAGCGTCTGTTCCGGAGAAGTTCTCGAGATCTCAAGCAATGCTTGCTGGGCAGTTCCAGCGCGGCGGTCCACCAGGTTTAGGATCGTGCCTGCATTCGTGCCGACAATCGCCGTGTGCGGCTCGCTGGTGAAATCGCGAACCGACGCCGAATGCCAGTGATAGCGCCGCGCCATTCCGCTTTGCTGGTTCAGTCCTTGTTGAATCACGGCCCAGTCGCCCGACGCTGTCACCACAAATCCGTGCAGGTAAATCTGAAAGCCGTCGCCGATCGCATTGTTATCGATTTTGGCTGTCAGCCGGCTTGTTCTCACAAGTGCCGATCCGTCGAGTCCCTTCGCATCTGCAACAGCCAGCAGCTCTGCGGGAGTCTTCCGTGACTGCTTACCGCGTCCGCCGCAGAAGTAAACTCCCAATTCCTGCGCCCGTGGATTCATCCCACGCTTGAGCGCGCCCAGCACCGACGTTGTGATTCCCGACGAATGCCAGTCCATCCCCATCACCGCGCCAAAAGCTTGAAACCAAAACGGATCGCTCAGCCGCGCCAGGAACTCTGCCTGTCCATAGTGGACGATCACGCTTTCGCCAATCGCCGCGCCCAACTGCACCATTCGCTCAGCCAGCCAAGCCGGCACATGCCCGCCATGTAAGGGCAGGTCCGCGAATCCAGAGCGCTTCATCCTTACCCAACAGTTTGACAGCATACACCCGGTACATCCGACAGTTGCTCCGTCACAATATTTGTGGAGCGGCATCTACAAGCTGCAATGGCTACTGCGCACTTGCATTTCCCCCGCCCGTTCTTCACCGCCCACTGGCCCCGCCTTTGGAGATGGAACATTCAGGTCGTCGCCCCTGAGATTCGGCCCCGGGACGTCGCCGTTCTATGTCTCTCGGTGGCGGCATGTTGCGCCGCCTTGGTGTTTGCCGGGCTATACAAGTCCGATCAACGCTATCCGGTTGCTCCGGTGCGAGAGCATGCGATGCCGTTGGCCGCTGCTGCCCCGGCGCCCATTGTGCAGCCAATGGCTCGGACGCATGACGAACTTCTGGCGCTCGAAAGACTCGGTGAGCGAAACTATATCGAATTCAGCTTGTTACGTTCCGACAGCTTCCAGCCGGTCGGTCCCCTGGCGCTGGGTGTCTGGCGCACCGATACAAGACACGACGCTGTCGAGGCGAGCGTTTTGCTGGCCGCGCACCGAATTGATCTTAAAGAAGTCAAAGTGAACGAGCTTGTCACTATTCCGGTCGGCCATTCTCAGGCCCTTGAACTGGTTGTGAATCGAGTGACGAAGGACCAGGTCGCCGGCTACGTGAGCGAACCCAAAGACAAGGGTTGGCAGCTTGCGCAGAACACTATTTCTTCTGCCCCAAATCCAACCCAACGTTGATGTTGTCGTAATTGCCGGTAATCTTAATCGGCACAATTCGTACGTTCTGTTTCTTCTTCAGAAACGGCGTGATGGCCCGTGCCAGCAATGACTTGAATCCCGTCTGGGCGGTCCAGGGTTTTCCGTCCGTATATAGATAGCCGTGTAAGTTGATGTCGTAATTGATGAGGTTGTAAGTTCCGCTCAGGTCAGTCGTAGCGCCCGGGATACTGAGAGTAGTATGCGTCAGTGTCGCTATGCCGTTGCTTACTTCGGCGTGCCCTTTCAGGTCTGATAATGCAGTCGCATTCTGGGCGGCTTCATTCTTCTCCGCGCTCGCGCTCAATCTGTTGAGATCCGCTTGCGTGGTCTTATTCGTCAGCTTCCCTTTGTCCACCCCAAAGTCGCCCGACAGCCGCATTTTTTGCAAGAAATTCTTTGTGCCCGGCGGCGCATCCACATGACCCTTCATCTGGATCGCTCCCAGCAGCGGCGGCGTTTTCGCTGCGATAAAGAGATCCAGCATATCCTCAATACGTCCCCGTGTACAATCCAGGTCGAGCGAAATTGCTTTGCCTTTAGCGCCCTTTTCTCCCGCAATGCTGCCCTTGACGGTCAATGATGAGCGGTCGAATTCAGCGTGTACTTCGTCCAGCAATGTGTCGCCCTTGGTGCCATCGACACGCGCCACGAAGGTCGTTTTCAGATCCCGGGAATGGCTGGTGTCGGCCAGGCGGAAGTTCTTCACTTCGGCAGTTCCCTTCGTCTGAATCTCTCCCAGGTTGCCGGCAAAGTGGCCCTGCGCCTGAAGTGTTCCGCTGAGATTCTGAAACGCCGCTAAGTTCGTGTCCTGAAGCGTGTATGTCCCACGCACCGGCGTAAGGCCGACGTGATTGGGCCTCCATGGCCCAAAGACCCCGCTGGACAGAATCTTTCCCGGAGGAACCGAGTTGGTCACGACGGTTTTGTAAGAGATGGCTGAATTGTTGGTGATGTCGTAAGCTGCCAGCTTATCGACGACCATCCGGTACGGTTTCGCGCCGTCCTCATGCGCGAAATCGAGGACTGCTCCATCGGCGATGATCTTGTCAATTCGCACCGAGTGAACCGCATTGCTACGGTTCAGCGGCATCAATGGATCTGGCTTACCATGCACGATGGGGGGCGGCACGAGAATATGCATTTGAACCGCTTTCACCTCGGAGAGCCGGTATTGAGCCGTCAACAGACTCCAATAACTCGCCCGGGCAGTCAGGGTCTGAATGTAAATGATCGGCGGCTGGTCTTTACGAACGTGGTGCTCGAACTTTACGCCTTCTGCCACGCACCCCAGCGGAAAGAACGTCTTCTGAAAGCGGTCAATCGTCACCGTCCGCAGCGTGGCCTCTTGCAGAACATCGATTACTCTCTGTTCTTTGAATGGCCAGTTCAGCGCTAGAAAAACCAGGTAGCTGAAAAAGCCGACGGTCAGGACAGCGCCGCCAACGAGCCAAATGCTCCGGCGCGCTTTTTCAACCGTATATTCAACAACAGTCGCAGCCATGGACGCCATCTACATGGGTGACACGGTTGAACCCGAAATGTTTCAGTCTCCCCGATGGCCCTGTTCTAGTCTTATTGAGGACTGCCTTGAAGCTTGTTATTTACTTCATCGGAAAGCCTCGCGACGCCCATGCCAATGCAATCGCGGCCGAGTTCGTTAAACGAACCAACCGGTACGCCGCGTGCGAGATGCGCGAGATACGCCCGGACCGCTCTGATCTCTTTACCAGGCACAACGGCGCTCGCAAGATCTTTCTGGACCCCGCGGGCCGAACCATGGATACCGCCCGCTTCGTTCAATTGATTGAGCGCGCCGAACGCGACGGCCAGGACCTGGTGTTCTTGATCGGCGGGCATGACGGATTGCCTGCGGAGTGGAAAGGGAGAGCGGATCTCTTGCTGACGTTATCGGCCATGACGTTTCCGCATGAACTGGCTCGCGCCATGTTGTGCGAGCAAGTTTATCGCGCATTCACAACCCTACGCGGCCACCCCTATCCGCGGTAATACAAAGAACCTCGAAACGGAGCCAGGGAGCGTAAGCGACCTCAGAACGGCCAGCCATCAAGTTGCCTGCAGCCGTCGCTGAAACCAATGTCACTGCTTAGGCTCTGGTTTGCGTCATAGAAAAGTTGACCATGCACCGTGGCTTTGAACCGTAAGCGATTGCTTGTGCAAAGTTTTTCCGCGGTTGATCTCAAATCAAATACAACGAAATGAATTCTTCTCCATCGATTGCCTCGCTCGGGAACGATCCTCTCTGGTACAAAGACGCCATCATCTATGAAGCTCATGTGCGGGCTTTTTATGACAGCAACGCCGACGGCATGGGCGATTTCAAGGGCCTCGCCGAAAAGCTCGATTACCTCGAAGATCTGGGCGTAACCGCCATCTGGCTGCTGCCCTTTTTCCCGTCCCCGTGGAAAGACGATGGCTACGACATCTCCGATTTCCGCAGCGTCCATCCCTCCTACGGAACCTTACGCGACTTCCAGGCTTTCATGAAAGAGGCGCATCGCCGCAACCTGCGCGTCATCACCGAACTGGTCGTCAATCACACCTCCGATCAGCATGAATGGTTTCAAAAATCCCGCCGCGCTGAACCCGGTTCCAGCTGGCGTAACTTCTATGTCTGGAGCGACACGGCAGACAAATACGCCGGCGTTCGCATCATATTCAAGGACTTTGAACCCTCCAACTGGAGCTGGGATCCAGTCGCCAAAGCCTACTTCTGGCACCGCTTCTATTCCCACCAGCCCGATCTGAATTTCGACAGTCCGCTGGTGCGTCGCACCGTTATGCGCGTGCTCGATTACTGGGCCGGCATGGGCGTAGATGGATTCCGGCTTGACGCAATTCCGTATCTATACGAGCGTGAAGGTACCAGTTGTGAGAATCTGCCCGAGACCCATAACTTCCTGCGCGAACTGCGCAGCCATCTCGATGCCGGTTTCCCCGGCCGCATGCTTCTTTCTGAAGCCAATATGTGGCCGGAAGACGCGGTAGCTTACTTCGGCAAAGATGGCGACGAGTGCCAGATGTCATTCCACTTCCCGCTTATGCCGCGCCTGTTTATGGCTTTGCGCCTCGAAGATCGCTTCCCGGTGGTCGAAATTCTCAAGCGTACTCCGGAAATTCCGGAGATCTGCCAGTGGGCGATGTTCCTGCGCAACCACGATGAACTCACGCTCGAAATGGTCACTGACGAAGAGCGCGATTACATGTATCGCGTCTATGCAGCCGACCAGCGCGCGCGTATCAACCTGGGCATTCGCCGCCGCCTGGCGCCGCTGCTGCAGAACGATCGATCCCGCATCGAAGTCATGAACGCGCTTCTGTTCTCCATGCCCGGAACGCCCGTCATCTATTACGGCGACGAAATCGGCATGGGCGATAACGTCTATCTCGGCGACCGCAACGGCGTGCGCACTCCTATGCAATGGAGCCCCGATCGCAATGCCGGATTTTCTTCCGCCAATCCGCAAAAACTCTATCTGCCCGTTAATATCGATCCCGCCTATCACTATGAAGCCATCAACGTGGAGTCGCAGCAGGATAATCCCAATTCTCTTTTGAACTGGACCAAGCGCATCATCGCTCTGCGCAAGCAGCATCAAGCCTTCGGGCGCGGCACGCTGGAGTTCCTCAACCCGGCCAATCAACGAGTCCTCGCTTATCTGCGCCGCTATCAGGAAGAGACCATTCTCGTGGTTGCCAATCTATCCCGTTTCGCGCAAGCCGTCGAACTCGATCTGCCTCGCTTCCAGGGCTTCACCCCGGTCGAAATGTTCGGCCGCACCGATTTTCCGGTCATTAATAACGAACGTTCTTATCCTCTGACCCTGGGTCCGAATTCATTCTTCTGGTTCTCGCTGGAGCAGCGTGCTGTGCCCGTCACTATTTCCGCGCCCGCCGTCGAAGCCAAAAGACCTAAGGTGCCTATCCTCGCCATTCCCGCGCTCGCAGATTGGTGGCAGCCCGCTGTTCGTCAGAATCTGGTGCCCGCGTTGACACGATTCATCGGCACGCGCCGCTGGTTCCGCGCTAAGAATCGCCGTTTCCGTTCGCTTGACATCAGTGATGTCATTCGCGTCGTCGAAGACAAGCACGTCATTTTATTGCTGCGCGCCGAATTCACTACCGGGGATCCGGAGTCTTATCTTGTTCCCGTCAGTTGCGTTCGCGGAGACGAGGCTCAGATAGCGCAGGAAGAAAATCCCGCTTCCATTCTGGCCGAAATGCATGCTGACGATGGCTCGCGCGCGCTGCTGTACAGTGCAACCCGCAGTGAGGAGTTCCTAAGCGCGCTGCTCGATGCTTTTGCGCGCCGCAAGAAGCTGCATGCCGATCACGGTTTGGCGATCGCGCAGCACAACCGTCAGTTCCGTCGCCTTTGGGGCGGAACGCACCCCGACCTTAAACCCTTTCTGTTGCCCTCGGCCGAAGTTCACACCTCCATTAAGTACGGCGACCGCTTCATCATGAAAATTCTCCGTAATGTTGCGCCGGGCGTGAACGGTGGCGTGGAGATGGGTGAATTTCTCAGCGAACGCCAAGCCGAGCCATTCCCCTATGCGGTGCCCTTCGCGGGGCAAATGGAATACCAGCCCGTGGCCGGCGGCGAAAGCACCACGCTCGCCATGTTGCACGGCTTTGTCCCGAATGAGGGCAATGCCTGGCAGCATACGCGGCGACATCTGAACGATTATTTCCAGCAGGCTGAAAATTCAGGCCGGCCGCGGCAGGAGATGCAGAAATCCGCGCCAACCAATATCTACCAGCTCAATTTCGTATTGGCCGAGCCGCCGTCTATCGCAACGGACTTGATCGGCTCTTATCTCTCACTCGCCGGCACTATGGGCCAGCGTGTCGCGCAAATGCATCTGCTTCTGGCGCAGCCCAACAGCGATCCGGCTTTTGCTCCCGAGCCTTTTAACGATTTCTATCGCCAGAGCCTTTACCACGGCTATGTCGCGCTCACCGGCCGCCGCCTTGAATTCGTCCGTCAGCGTTATGCGGATATGCGCGAAGATCTGCGCCCGCTCGCCGCTAAAGTTCTGGAGCAGGAGAGCGCCATACTCGACCGTTTTCGTGCTGTGTTTGAGCAGCGTATCCCTTCTGTCCGTACTCGTTATCACGGCCGCCTGCACCTCGGCCATGTGTTGATCACTCCCGAGCGCGACATATCTATTTTTGATTTCGAAGGTGATCCCGATCAGCACTTGAGCGAACGCCGCATCAAGCGCTGTCCACTGCGTGACGTAGCCAGCATGCTGTTGTCCCTGGGCTATGCCGCCCAAAGCGTCGTGCGGCAGTTCACCTCCAGCGAATACGACGCTAGCTCTGCGCGCGACATACTTCGTGTCTGGGGCCGCTTCTGGTACGCGCATGCCAGCGCCGCGTTTCTCCGCGCTTATCTCAAAGCTGCCGATGGGGCTCCGTACTTGCCTCCGGAACGCGAGCAACAGCAAACCTTGTTAAATGCATATCTGCTTGAAAGAGCGCTTCTCGATTTGCGCGCCGATATTCAGGACAAGCCGGAATTCTCCGGCATGCCATTGCGCATCATCCTGCATCTGCTCGATGCCGACGCGGAGCGAAAGCTCAGCGAGTAGCCGGTGGATAACAAGTGGTGACGAGAAGAGCTCTGGGCGCGGCGCTGTTCTTATCCGGCGCAATCTGCGTATTCGCGGCCGCGCCCGCCAAGCCGCCCGGCGACCCGTTAGGCAGGGATAACCCGCGATCCGCCGTCACGAACTTTCTGGAGGCGTGTCACAGCAATCAGTATCAGCGGGCAGCGCAGTACCTCGATCTACGCCAGCTCCCGCTCAAAACTCGCGCGGAAGAGGGCCCTCAACTTGCCCGGCAGCTCGAAGCCATTCTCAACTCCGCCAGCCGCTTTGACATCCTGCGGCTCAGCCAGGACCCGCAAGGCAATCAAGCCGACCAGAGTAACCCCGCACTTGAGCACGTTACCAGCATCAGCCGCAACGGCCAGTCATTCCCCATCGATCTAGAACAAGTTCAGCTTCAACCGAACCAGCAGATCTGGCTCTTCTCCGCCCAAACCGTCTCTGAGATTCCTGCTCTGACCCCTAACACGGCCGAGTCCGCTATCGAAGCGCGCCTGCCACGCGTGCTGGTCCAAATCAAACTACTCGACACCCCAATCTGGAAATGGTTCGCGCTGATTGTCTTGGGGCTCGTCGTGTTGATAGTGTTCCGGCTTGCGGCGCGCCTTCTCACGCTGGTTCTGGTGCGGCTTGAGGGGGGAGCCAGTAGTCACCATCCGCGCTGGCTATGGCTGCAAGCTGTTCTCGATCCCATTGTCGTCTTCTGCGCGGTCGTGGTCTTTCGCATTACGGAGGAATTCCTCGATCCGTCGGCGCTTGCTCGCCTCTATGTGGGCCGCTTCTTACTGCTCGTCCTGACAGCTTCTGTCGCCTGGGGACTCGTGAATCTGACCGACGTATTCATGGGCCGGCTCGATCGGGTTCTGAATACGAAGCAGCGCATCGTCTCGCAATCGTTGATTTACTTAGGCCGCCGCTTCTTCAAGATCATGATTGTTTGTTTCGCCGCCGTCACCGCCCTCAGCAATTGGGGTTACGACATGACCACCATTTTGGCCGGTCTCGGTGTCGGCGGCATTGCCGTGGCTCTCGCGGCGCAAAGCACCATTGCGAACGTGTTTGGTGGCGTCTCAGTTATCGGTGACGCACCGGTAACCGTCGGCGATTTCGGAAACTTCGGTGGTGTCATGGGGACAGTCGATGACATCGGCATGCGTTCGACGCGCATCCGAACCTTGAACCGGACCATCGTCAGTATTCCGAACGCATCGTTCGCCGGCATCAATCTGGAGAACTACTCTCTGCGCGACAAGATCCTGTTCAACCCGACGCTGCAGATCAAGCGCGCCACGCCCAAAGATCAGATTCGCCGTGTCATGTCTGCAATTCAGGATGCGCTCTCGAAGAACAGCACGGTGCAACTCGGCCCCACCCCGGTACGCATCAGCGGCTTCAACGCCACCTCATTTGCCGTCGAAATCTTCGCCTACGTCCTAACGCCCGACATAGACGAGTACTACAAAATTCAAGCCGAACTCTTCTTGACGCTCGACGATGTCCTCGCCGGCGCCGGAGTCGAGATGGCGTAACTACCAAAAGAAAAGGGAGGCGCGATGGCCTCCCTCAAACAGACGTTTGCGAACAACTTATCGCGCTGCGGCTTTGACCTTCGACGTTGTTGCCGCCCGAGTCACTTTCGGCGCACGGGTAGCTTTCACCTTGTGAGTGGCAGTCCCCGAGCCGTTATGGGCCGTGCCGTTCAAGCCGTTGCTGGTAGTGCCATTGGTTGTGGTGCCATTGCCGTTCGCCGGTGCGCCCCGCTGCACGCCGTTTTGCGTCAGCTTGCCCAGCACCACGGAACGCTTCGCACCCGTCGCCATCGGAACATTCGAGGGACGCGAATGCGCCGTCTCGTATGCCATCAACGCAAACGCAATGGCTTCCTTGGCATCGACGTCCAGCCCGACTTCGCTGGTGTACATCACCGGAATTGGATCAAGCGCCTTTCGCAACATGCGCATCAGCGTCGGATTGTGCGTGCCGCCGCCGGATACGAATACCTCGTCAACCCGCATTTCGGTCAGCACGAAGTTCCGCAGCGCGGCTGCGATACTTTCCGCCGTCAGCGCCGTCGCCGTGGCAATCAGATCCTCGCTGCTGAGTTCCGTATCCAGCAACTTCGAAACGAACTCGGAACCGTACTGCTCACGCCCTGCCGTCTTAGGCGGCTTGGCGCGGAAGTATTTGTCACGCAGCAGTTTCGCCAGCAGCTTGGCGTCGATTTCGCCGGAAGCGGCAATCACGCCGTCGCGATCATACGTCTTACCGCCCTGCGTGATGCGCGACACAAGCTGGTCGATGACCATGTTGCCTGGACCGGTATCGAACGCCACCACCCGGTCGGTGTTCGTGTTTGGAGGGATAGCGGTCAGGTTGGCAATACCGCCGATGTTCACAGCTACACGGCCTCGGCCGCGGTGCCGCATCAGCATGTAATCGAGGTATGGAACCAGCGGCGCACCTTTGCCGCCCGCAGCCACATCGCCCTCGCGGAAATTCGATATAACGTTGATTCCCGTGCGCTCGCTGATCACGCTCGATTCGCCGATCTGCAGCGTGCTCGCTACCTTTTTCCCTAGAAACTGCCCGCCTTGTCCTTCGTGAAAAATGGTTTGACCATGACAGCCAATCAGCTTGATGGAATCAAGCGGAATGTCCGCACGCTCAGCCGTTTCTTCCAGAGCCTCGGCGTATAGTTCGCCGAGTACAAAGTTGAGGCGTGAAATGTCTCCCGTGAATGCGCTGGTATTCGATACCGCCAATAGCGCTTCACGTATCTTCTTCGGATATGGGACCGAATGGCTCGTCAGGACGTTAATCTTCGCCTTGAATCCCGAGCCGGTGATGTCGACGATGGCGACATCGATTCCGTCGAGCGAGGTCCCGCTCATGATACCTGCTATTCTCATCTCTTTAGCAACTCTTGCTGCAAATCTTGCAGTATCTGCAAAGCTTCAACCGGCCGTAACTCATTGATCTCTAATGCACGGATACGGTCGGCAAGCCCCTGGTTTAAGGGCTCGAAAAGTCTTATTTGTAGTGGCGTGTTTGAATCGCCCGGGTTCAACTCCTCCCTAACGGAGTGTTCCCTTACTTCATGATGCAATAAAACGGACCTCGCCCGCTCGATTACTTGCATAGGTAAGCCCGCCAAACGGGCCACTTCGATGCCATAACTGCGGTCTGCCGCACCCGGTTCTACCTTTCTTATGAATAAGATCTGGTCATTCGCCTCTTTTACAGCGACGTGAAAATTTATTACGCCAGAAAGTTGATCAGCAAGCTCCGTAAGCTCGTGATAGTGGGTTGCGAATAGAGTTTTTGCCTTTATTCGCTCGTGAATGTACTCTACCGTCGACCAGGCGAGCGCCAAACCGTCGTACGTGGACGTCCCGCGACCGATCTCGTCTAGTACTATAAAGCTGTTAGCTGTCGCTGTATTCAAAATTGCCGCCGCTTCTGTCATTTCGACCATAAAAGTCGAGCGGCCCCGCGCCAGATTATCTGCCGCGCCGATCCTGGTAAAGACACGATCAACAATCGGCAGCAGCGCCGATTGTGCCGGAACAAACGATCCGACTTGGGCCAATATTAGGATGAGCGCCGCCTGCCGAAGATAGGTTGATTTGCCGCCCATGTTTGGTCCCGTGATGACGCCGATGTATTCCTTCTCCGAATTCAGGTATAGATCGTTCGGAATGAAGCGGCTTGCTTCTTTCTCGGTGAGCTTCTCGATAACGGGATGACGCCCTGCATCGATTCGCATTTCACCCGAATCTGAGAACCGCGGCCGCTGGTACCGGTTTTCGACTGCGATTTGGGCCAGCGTGGCGTGAACGTCCAGGCTGGCAATTGTCGCAGCGGTAGCTTTGATGCGGTCTGCAAAACCCGCGGCGTAAGTTCGAAGCTCGTTGAATAGCTCGCGTTCCAGCGTGAGAATCTTCTCTTCCGCCGCCAGAACCTTGCCCTCTAGCTCCTTTAATTCCGGAGTAGTAAATCGTTCCGCGTTCGCTAGTGTTTGCTTGCGTTCGTAATCTGCCGGCGCAGCGGCCAGATTTGCCTTCGAGATTTCGATGTAGTAGCCGAAGACATTGTTGAAGCGTACTTTGAGCGACTGAATCCCGGTCCGTCCGCGTTCCCGAGTCTCAATGGCCGCGATGTACTGCCGGCTGTTGCGGCTGATGTCCCGCAATTCATCCAGCTCTGCGTTGCAGCCATCGCGAATGGTGCCGCCGTCGGCCAGGTTCACAGGCGGTTCATCTGCGATCGCCTTGAGAATTCGCTCACGCACTTCGGACAGGCAATCAATTTCGTGAGTCAGTTCGGCTGCCTGCAGCTTCGCGGTGATGTCGGCTACTTGCGGAAGTTGCGCCAGCGATCTCCCTAGCGCCAGCATCTCGCGTGGTCCCGCGGTGCCGAGCGTCAGTTTCGCCAGCAAACGTTCCAGATCTTGCACGCCGCCAAGCGCCTTACGCAGATCGTTGCGAATGATCACCTTTCCGCTGAGTTCTGCCACCGCATCCAAGCGAGCTTCCATCTCGGCACGCTCGCACGAGGGATTCAGCAGCCGTCGGCGCAGCAGCCGGCCGCCCATCCCGGTGCATGTCTTGTCGAGAACGTGGATCAAGGTTGCATCACGGCTCTCGCCCGCAAACAGCGGCTCAACTAACTCGAGGTTCCGCACCGTCGCAGCATCCAGCACCATGTGGTCGTGCCGCTGGTAGAAACCGGGACGATTCAGATGACCCAATGCGGATTTCTGCGTTTCGCGCAGATAATGAACGAGAGCGCCCGCTGCTGCCGCCGCCAGAGGTTTGTCGGTAAGGCCGCATCCGTCCAGCGAATGCAGGCGAAATGTCTCTAAAATCTGCCGCCCTGCATAATCCGCGCCGAACACCCACGAGTCAATAGGAGTCTCCAGGCACGTCGCGCCTGACGGCAATCCATCCGGATGCAGAACTTCGCGTACATTCAAAGTTTCGAGCGTGGCCAGGACGTCTTCCGGACTCGCTTCCGTTGTGCGGAATTCGCCGGTAGACAAATCGGCATATGCCAGTCCGCTTCGCCCCAATTTTGTGAAGACCGCGGCGAGGTAGTTGTTTTCATGCGAGCGCAACAGCGCCGAATCCGTCACCGTGCCGGGCGTAACCACTCGCGTGACTTCCCGCCTGACCAGTTTCTTGCCCGGTCCCGCTTCTTCCATCTGCTCGCAAATCGCAATGCGATAACCGCGCTGAATCAGCCGCGCAATATAGCCGTCGGCTGCGTGATACGGCACGCCGCACATGGGAATCGCATCACCGCGTTCCTTATTGCGCGAAGTGAGCGTAATCTCAAGCTCGCGCGCGGCAGTTACTGCGTCGTCGTAGAAGAGCTCGTAAAAGTCTCCAAGCCGGAATAGCAAAAGCGCGCCCGGAACCTGCTGTTTTGCGGCTTGATACTGCCGCATCAACGGCGTGGAAGCCTCAGGAATCATCTACGCGTAGAGTCCGCGTTTCCGGATGGCGCTGGCGACACGGTCAAGCGCCAGCATGTACGCGGCGGTCCGGTTATTCACAGCGTGCTTGGATGCGAAGCTCGTAACATCGGCGAAACTCGCCACCATGATCTCTTCCAATTCTTCGTTGACTCGCTTTTCGCTCCAGAAGTAACCCTGTCTATCCTGAACCCACTCGAAGTAGGAGACAGTCACCCCTCCCGCATTGGCAAGAATGTCAGGGATCACAAAGACTTTTTTCTCGGCTAGGATTGAATCGGCCACAAATGTGGTCGGTCCATTGGCGCCTTCGCACAAGATCTTGGCCTTGATCCGATCCGCATTCGCGGATGTGATCACGTTTTCGCGCGCAGCCGGTATAAGCACATCGCAATCCATCAGCAGAGCGGCGTCTTTATCTACGTCTTCCGCCTCCGGAAACCCGCGAATAGAGCCCGTTTCGCGGCGATGTTCCATCAGCCCCTCAATATCCAGCCCACGCGGATTGTAGACAGCGCCGTCATATTCAACAATCGACACCACCTTGAAACCAGCCCGCTCCATCAGCTTCGCCGCCATGCCGCCGACGTTTCCGAATCCCTGAATGATGACGCGCGTGTCTCGAACCGCCAAACCGAGCCGTTGCAGCGCCTGCATGGTGACGATCATGCATCCGCGCCCGGTGGCTTCCGGCCTTCCGCGCGACCCGCCGAGTTCCAGCGGCTTTCCCGTAACCACCGCCGTCACGGTGTGCCGCTGGTGCATGGAATACGTGTCCATAATCCAGGCCATCGTTTGCTCATTCGTATTCACATCAGGCGCGGGAACGTCCCGTTCCGGACCAATAAACTCGTAGATTTCCGCTGTGTAGCGGCGGGTGATCCGCTCCAGTTCGCTTTCGCTCAGCAGGTGCGGTTCGCAAATGACGCCACCCTTAGCGCCTCCAAATGGGATGTTCACTACCGCGCACTTCCATGTCATCCAGGCGGCTAAGGCGCGCACTTCATCCAGCGAAACGTCAGGCGCGAAACGAATTCCGCCCTTCGCCGGCCCTCTTGCAATGGAGTGCTGCACCCGGTATCCGGTGAAGACCTCAATGCGGCCATCATCTAAAACCACTGGGAAATTGACCTTAAGCTCCACCGCGGGTTGCCTAAGCACCTTGCGCATGCCGTCATCCAGCAGCAGTAGTTCTGCCGCTTCGTCAAAGCGATGAGCGGCTGATTCCCAGGGATTTACTTCTTGGTCGACTAACGTGGTCGCCCCCGATAGCATGTCCGACGCTCTCCTGTTCACTTGTTGAATCCATTCCTACACTGTCACGATCAGGCGCACAGATACAAGCGCCCGCGCAGAATTTCCCCATCACGATGAACATGAACCAAGCGACGCTGAAATACGTCTAACGCGCAGGAACCTCAATGACCCAAGATGAACGCAACATGCTGACCGATCTGGCAAATAAGATCGCTCAAGCGCCGGCTCCTCCGAAAGATCCGGAAGCGGAAGACTTCATTCGCACCAAGATTGGTTCGCGCCCTGACGCCCTGTACATGATGACCCAAACGGTAATCATCCAGGATCTGGCGCTACAACACGCGCAGCAACAGATTCAGGAGTTGCAGCAACGCGTCGGCTCTGCTCAGGTGGCCGGCGGCAGCTTCCTGGGCCAGGGCGCGCCTCCACCGCGCAGTGGCGGATATGCTCAACCGGGACCACAATATGCTCCGCAACCGCAATACGCTCCGCCTCCACCGCAATATGCAGCCGTTCCGCAGGGCTCGGCTCCTAGCGCGACTGGCGGGTTTTCTCAGAGGCGCGGCCCAGACAGCGGCCGGCGTTGCCGCGGGTGGATTAGCTTTTGAAGCCATCAATTCGCTGTTCCATTCCGGCGGCGGTGGTGGATTCGGCGGCGGCGGCTTTGGTGGCGGCGGTTTTGGTGGCGGAGGATACGGCGGCGGTGGTTTTGGCGGTGGGCCAGTTGAAGAAACTGTCGTCAATAACTACTACGACGAGCCACGCGCTGACGATCGCGGCGGCTATGACGACTCAGCCAATGTCGACGACTCGAGTCAGGTGGACGATGCGAACTACGACTCCGGTGCCGACGACGGCGGCGGCGGGTTCGACGATTCGGGCAGCGGCGACAATTTCGTGTAGTTCTCTGCGACGGCTTCGGCGGGCTGTCTGGATTTAGAATCCAGATAGGCCTGCCGGCACGTCATAATAAGCTTGCGCGTTTCCTGCGGGCCGCCCCAACCTTTGATAGTGGTGTTGCCGCCCTGCAGCTCCTTGTAGATAGAGAAGAAGTGTTCAATCTCGCGCCGGATGTGCGGGAACACCTGGTCCATGGTGTGAATGCTGTCAAAACGAGGATTCCGGTTCGGCACCGCCAGTAGTTTCTGATCATTCTCCTTTTGATCCACCATATAGAGGACGCCGACGGTCCGTACCTCCATCAGGCAGCCCGTGAAGCTCGGCTCATCCACCAGCGTCAAAACATCCAGCGGGTCGCCGTCTTCGGCCAGCGTTCCGGGAATGAAGCCATAATCGCCCGGATAGTGCATGGGTGAGTAAAGCGCACGATCCAGCCGGAAGAGCTCCAGTTCGCCATCGTACTCATATTTATTCGAAGAGTTTTTCGGAATCTCAATGATGGCGCGAACAAGTTCCGGACACTCCGGTCCGGGGTCTAGATCGTACAGCTTCACGGGTTCAATGTAGCACTGAATCGCCAATTGCCGTGCGAGACTCGGAGCATGTCGAAATTGCGCTGGGGTGTCCTCGGAGTGGCGGGAATTGCGGTTAAAAAGGTGCTGCCAGCCATGCAACATTGCACGCGGGCGGAACTGACCGGCATCGCGTCGCGAGACTTGAAACGGGCGCAGGAAGCGGCTGCCCGCTTCGGTATGCCGAAAGCATACGGCTCTTATGAAGAGCTTCTGGCGGACCCGGAAATCGACGTCATTTATAACCCGCTACCGAATCATCTCCATGTGCCCTGGTCTATCAAAGCGGCCGAGGCAGGGAAGCACGTCCTCTGTGAAAAGCCGATTGGCTTGAACGCCGCCGAAGCGCGGCAATTGATCGAAGTTCGCGACCGCACGGGCGTGAAAATCGGCGAGGCCTTCATGGTGAAAACTCATCCGCAATGGCTCCGCGCGCGGGACTTGGTGCGCAGCGGGGCCATCGGCGAACTGCGCGCCATCGTAAGCGTCTTCTCCTACTTCAATGCCGATCCCAAGAACATTCGCAACAGGCCCGACATCGGCGGTGGCGGAGTGATGGACATCGGCTGCTATCCAATCACGATGGCTCGCTTCTTGTTCGAGCGCGAACCCGCGCGCGTGGCGGCCACTCTCGATCGTGATCCGCAACTGGGAACAGATCGCCTGAGTTCCGCCGTGCTCGACTTTTCGCCCGGCCAGGCTATCTTCACCTGCAGCACGCAATTGGTGCCGTTCCAGCGCATGCAGATTTTAGGGACACGCGGACGCATCGACATGGAAATTCCCTACAATATTCCCCCGGATCGGCCCAGCCGGATATTTATCGACGACGGCTCCGAGCTTGCGGGCAGAAATGCGCGCGTGGAGGAGTTTCCCGCGTTGGATCAATATACAATTCAGGGCGATGCGTTTTCCCGCGCGGTCCAGGAGAACACAGAAGTGCCGGTACCGTTAGAGGACGCGCTCAAAAACATGCAGGTCATCGACGCGGTAATGCGAGCCGGCGATAGCCGCCGCTGGGAAAACGTCGCGTCTTAATGGCTGCCCGTATTTGCCGCGCTCGCGGCACCGCTGCGCGGAACGTGGAAGTCGATGGCTATCGATTTGCCCGTGCCATCGCAGGCAACCGTGGCCGACACCTTTTCCCGCGCTCCCTCATTCTGCAGGCAACGGGCTATATTCACGGAGTAGAAATGTATCGCCTTTTCGGTGTTTGGCATTTCAGGAGTGAAGATGGCATCCGCAGATCGCAGGCAAGCCCAAATGGGTTCGGCTGCTTCAGATGGCATGATTCGGGCAGGCAGTAGCGGCCCTTCCTCGAATACTTTAATGGACAGATAAACGCCCGGTTTCCCCGGAGTCGAGTTAAACTCGTAATCCAGGCCTTTCACTAAGCCGGTGGAGGTAATCTTGTCGGAAGCCTCTCTCAAACTGGCATCGTCGATCATCTGCCCAACCTTCAGGCCGGAAATGCGGATGATGGATTCGGCGGGCAAGCGGGTTTCGGTCACCTGAATTCCAGCCAACTGCATCGGCTCATGATGGTCGAGGGTCGGCGGACCGCTCTGCGCCAGCCCAAGCATTGGCAGAAATAGCGCGGCTGCAATTGCGCCAACGAGAGAATGATGCATACGACGTACTCCTGTCCTGTGGACGCTGGAGTAGGTGCTTACTCTTTCACGCTAAAAGGTTAAAGTTATTTTGCGTGCTTCGTGTAGTCGGAATACCAATCCGCAATCTTTTTCTTTGGCACGTCGCCCGGGTGAATAATGATGCGATAACGGAAGCGCATCGACTGCCCTGCATCTAAGGTGCGGCCGCCTTCCGGCGCTTGCGGATCGAAAGCCTTCGACCCAAATGGGTTAGCGGCAAACAGGCCATAAGCGCGCGCGTGCCAGCGAGTTGGGTGGTTAAAATTTTGTGGATTGTCGAAGATAACGAGACCAACTTTGTGCCCATCCAGAGTTCCGTCATAATCCACCCAATCAGCCGGTTTGCCCCAGACGTTTTTCTCTGTTTGCGCGCCTTCTGAATTCGTAATCACGCCACCATTCTTCTCCGTCAAAGCGTCCGCAAGCCGGACCGCAAAAAAACCTTCCTTGGTATCGGCAAAGTGTACCTTCGTCTTTGCGGTGAAGGTAGCGTCCACGTCTACGATGCGTATATCGGGATCCGCGTAAAACGTCATCACGCGGTTTTCCTCCAACATGTCCGAGTGGTTGGGGGCGCGCCAAAAAAATCGGGCGGTTATGCTGCCGGACTTCTTGCCGGATGTAACAGCCGGTGCCACCTTGCTGTCGAGAACAACTTGCCCTTTGAGATCCGGATTGCCCGTGCTCGGTTTGGATTCGGCCTCGACTTCCCAGAAATTCACATCATTCACGATGCCGTAACCGATCCACAATCCTTTGTGATGCGGATGGTCATGGGAATCGCTCTCTACCTGTTCCATAGGCCATTTTCGAGTGACGATAAGCCCCGTCGCCGTTCGCAAAGGCGCCAGGAACGGTTTTGCGTAGTTGGAACCGATGTAGAAATCCGAGAATGGCTGCCCGTTGATGGAGATGGAAACGTGGTCGTCCCCGACCAGTTTGAGATCCACTTGCGCGGCAGATGAGGCCGAAAAAAGCAGCATGGAAGATGCCAATAACAGCCCGGATCTAGCAGTCATCCGTATCTCCAGCCCGCATGATAGCAAGCAATCTAGTTAGTGTTTGCGGTTGCCATGCACGATCGAATCGACCACCAAGGAAGCGCTACAACACCCCTTCTCCTCTGGACAAGAAACCCTCGAAACTGAGCCTGGGAGCGTAAGCGACCACAGTTCGGGGCGCGAACGATTACCTATTTTGAGATCGTGCGCGCGAACGTAGATGGATTCCAGGTCCAATAGCATTCTCAGTCCAGCGGATCGTCATTTTACATTTTTGCTTTGGCCCGCTTCAGGATTCGATGCTTCACCTGCTTATGGCTTAGAGTCCGGCGCGCCTCGGCGTCCGCGATTCCTTTCCGGACCTGTTCCGCCTGCCACAGGCAGAGATCGACGTAGTTTTTGAAGGCCTCCCTGATGAACCAGCCCAAATCGAGGGTCATAAATACACTGTAATACTCGTGGCAGCCCGCGAACACGCGCTCTCCGCCGCTTCTTAGTCCGCCATTTGGGCTATCATGAAGGCGGAATTCCGTAGATTTAGGAGATTAGATGGGACCCGTTGGCTTTCCGGAGATGTTTGCGATTTTTATCCTCGCGCTTCTCCTATTTGGTCCCAAGAAACTGCCGGAGTTGGGGCGCACTCTGGGCAAAGCGCTGAGCGAGTTCCGGCGCGCGAAAAACGAACTCAAGAGCACCTTTGAATCGCATTTGCAGGAGCTGGAGCGGGAAACTCGCATGACGGAAACGTCTAAGACCACCACACCAGCGCCCACCTACTCTTCCGGCTACAGTTATCCGTACGAGGAATACAACCCCTATAACGCAGAGTCGCCCGAATACTCTGCGCCCGCCCAGATTGGCGGCACAGAGAGAATCGGCGGCACTGAAGAGCTTCGCGCAGCCTTGCCGCCGGCGGAAGCTTCGACCGCCCCGACCGACTCTCCGGCTGTCACCGGAACCGTTGCTCGCACCAATGGCGCTCGTCCGCTCGACGAGAGTGTTCCGTCGGCGCGAGAGGAACACACGGTTTAGCGCCGGTTGTCCATGTCTGAGGGATCTGAGGAGCAGAAAGCTGCCAACATCGAATCCGCACAAACGCACGGTGCGGCTGAGCGCAACGGAAACACTGAGTTAGTCGCGCAGCCTGAAACGGCTTCCGTTTACAACAGTTCGTCCGAGCCTTACGGAGCAGCCGCTGCTGCTACTCCGCAGCAACTTGCGAAGCGCACTCCGCCTCCTGCGCCGCCTCCACCACCCCCGCCTCCCGATGACGACGACGATGACGAGGGCGGTGAGGAAGAGAAGGGCATGCTCCGGATGTCCTTCATGGAACATCTGGAGGAACTTCGCAGCCGGCTCATCAAGGCCATTGCCGGCCTGGTGGTCGCGTTTATTCTCTGCATCGGGTTCTGTAAGGATCTGTGGTCGGTGGTCGCTGCTCCAGCGGTCATCGCCTTAACGCATCTGGGAGTAAAGCCGCCGAATTTGGCGCAGATTACTCCCATGGAGCAGTTCAATGTCATCTACATCAAGCTGCCGCTCCTGGTCAGCTTGTTTGTAGCTTCTCCTTGGGTGCTCTACCAGGTTTGGGCGTTCATCTCGCCCGGCCTCTACAAGCGCGAGAAGCGCTGGGCCATTCCTTTCATTACCTTCACCGCGGGCCTGTTCATCACCGGCGGAATGTTCGCCTATTTCGTCGCATTTCGCTACGGGCTGGAGTTTCTGCTCGGCATTGGCCGCGACGTGCACGTCACGCCGGTCGTCTCCATCAACGAGTACTTCGATCTGTTTGTGAACGTGACACTCGGCGTAGGCCTTGTGTTCGAGATGCCCGTGATCATCTTTTTCCTCACGCTGCTGCGCATGGCATCACCGCGCTTCCTGCTGCGCCATAGCCGCTACGCGATTCTCGCCATCACGATTATCGCCGCCATAGTTACGCCCACCCCGGACATCTTCAACATGATGTTGTTCGCCGTGCCGATGGTGCTGCTCTTCTTCGTCGGCCTATTGGCGAGTTACATCCTTGTCCTGCGGCGCGAAGGAAAAAGCCTTCCTTGGCGTGTGATACTGCTCTCCGTTTTCGGAGCGGTCTTAGCAATGGCTGGCGTGATTGCGCTCTTCGTTTATCGCTATCACTACCACTTCATAACCAAGTGGCCTTACTTCACTAAGTAAGTCGCGTGTGTGCTAATAGCACCCTTGCCTGAAACCTAACAGAGCCGCGACCGCGAGGGAGCGGTTGATGTACGCTTTCTTTGCGAACCGTGGGGCAGGATGCCATCCTGCGCACCGATTGCCAATCGGTGCTAGCCCCTGCGCCCCCAACTTTTGCTCAGGACTTCTCCGCGCGCCACAGAGCTGCACCGCCCAATAACCCATCCTCGTTGGGAACTTTGCTGACGTTGCGCGGCAGTTCAATGTCGATTTGTACCGCATTGCCTCCCCCGACGTAGAGGTGATCGTAATTGAATAAGAACTCGAGCTGTGGAATCGCTTTCCCCAGAAGCTTATTCCACTTCTTGCGGCCGTGTTTCTCAAAACCTTTTTTGCCTAAGTCATCTTCATACGTCTTGTCTTTGCGCCATGGATGGTGCGCTAATTCAAGCCCGGGAACCAGAGTTCCATCGATAAACAATGACGATCCAAAACCGGTTCCTAAGGTAATCACCAACTCCAGTCCTTTGCCCTGGATTGCGCCAAAGCCTTGTATCGCGGCGTCGTTAGCAACCCGCACCGGCTTTCCCCAACGCTTAATCAACACCTTCGCCAAATCCAGACCAACCCATTTCGGATGCAGATTGTAGGCGGTTAACGTAACGCCTTTTTTCACAACACCGGGAAAACCGACCGATACGCGATCGAATGGCGCCAGCTTGACTTTCATCGCGTCAAGCACTTTCAGAACCGCCAAGGGTGTTGCCGGGCGTGGCGTGAGCGCCTTCTGACGCTCGCTGATGCGTTTACCGGCGGAGTCTAGTAAGAGCGCCTTGATGCCCGTTCCCCCGATGTCGAAAGCTAAAGTGATTTTGCCTGTCGGCGTGGTCGCCATATCGTCACTTTATATGATGCTGGTGCAAAAGCACCGCCCGTGGATCGGGCAAGCCTACTCGGTTCGTACAACTTTGGGTCGTAATAGCGCGGAATCTGTACTTTTTGCATGCCGCGAACTGCGACAACGGCTGCAAACCATTGAGAAGACTGGTTTGAGCCGCGTTTGGCCCGGTAAGTGCTTCAATGAATGCCGACAAAGGCGCGCAGCGCCTAGAAACAGAGTTGCCACGTAAGCAACTTGAAACAAAGAAAGTCGAGTTGGAGGAGTCTTAGATTATGAGTCCAAAATTTCGTACATTCGCCGTTACAACCCTAGCGGTGACTGGTATTACGCTGATCGGGACGTCGTTGGTTCCGAAGGCGCATGCCGATCAATGGGACAAGATGACCATTGTTACTACTAATGAGCCCATCATTGCCGGGAACAAGGTTCTGGATCCTGGTACTTACGTTTGGAAACTAATGGATTCGCAGAGTGACCGCCACATCGTGCAGATCTTCGATAAAGATCAACAGCACCTGCAGACAACCATCCTGGCGATTCCGGATTACCGGTTGCAGCCCACAGGCAAGACGCAGTTCGCGTTCTGGGAAACGCCCGCTGGCGTTCCGAAAGCCGTTAGAGACTGGTTTTATCCCGGCGACAACTTCGGTCAGGAATTCCCTTATCCGAAGAAGCTCGTAGCGCAACTTGCTTCCGCAGCTCCGGTGCCGATTCCGTCGAACTATGTAGAACCCGAGCCGGTTCCGGCTCCCGCTCCTGAAGCACAACCGGCTCCGCAACCCGAAGCCCAGCCCGCTCCTCAGCCAGAGCCTGCACCCCAGCCCGCTCCTATGGTTCAGGATCAGCCGGCTCCGCAACAGCAGCCGCAAGCACTCCCGCACACCGGCAGCTTCAATCCGCTCATCGGAATGTTGGGTTTGATGTCGCTGAGCTTCGCTGGCCTGTTAGGTCTCGCAACGCGCCGGTCATAACTAACTGAGTAATTGCGCCGGACGCCGTTCGGCATGAAGCGACGCCTGGCCGGGTGATACCGTCCAGGCGTTCGTTGTTTGGTGCTATATCAGAAGTTGTACGGTTGGGGTGAGATATGACCGATCCGAAGTCTCTGGTTAAGCGGGTTTTCCTTGTGATCACCCTTGGCGCGTCTTTTTTGGCAGCCAAAGGCGGCGGACCCGATGCGCCGAAAGAAGGCGTTTTCACCATCTCAGACAACGTTAACTTGGTCTTGCTGGATGTGAGCGTCAAGGCTGCTAAGGGCGGCTACGTAACTGGATTGAAAAAAAACAACTTCGAAGTTTTTGAAGACGGACAAGCGCGGCAGATTACCCACTTCGCCAGTGTCGATACGCCCGTGACGATCGGGTTAGTGGTTGATAACAGCGGAAGCATGCGCGGGAGAAAACCGGAAGTGGTAATGGCCGGCCTTTCATTTGCCAAACAGAGCAATCCACTGGATGAGTTTTTTGTTGTCAACTTCAATAATTCGGTTATTCGGGGATTACCCGGAAAGGTGATGTTTACCGACAACCTGCAGCAGCTTCGCGCTGCTTTGTTTTATGGCGATCCCGCCGGGCAAACCGCACTCTACGACGCCATCGCATACTCGCTCAAGCATCTTGAATACGCTCATCGTGAAAAGCGGACGCTTATTGTTGTCAGCGACGGCGGCGATAACGTAAGTACCACGTCTTTGCCTGAGCTGATGAAGATGGTTGAAGCCTCCCGAGCTACTATCTACACGGTTGGCATTTACGACCCCGACGATCGCGATCTGAACCCGGGCGTGTTGCGCAAGATTGCGGCAGTAAGTGGCGGCGAGTTTTTTGAGCCACAAAAGCTGGAAGACGTTTTGCCGGTATTCGACAAGATTGCGCAGGACATTCGTAACATGTACACCATTGGCTACGTGCCCGACGACCAGACAGACCACCGCATCGTCAGGTCCGTGAAAGTATTAGCGAAGGAAGATAGTCGCCGCCTTATCGCTCATACGCGCACAACTTACATGACTACTCCGCTTTCTGACTTACTTGCTCAACGCGATCAGCGGACCAGCCGATGAACGACCCTCGAGCGCCTTACATCGTCAGGTCCGGTGCACCCGCCAGACCGGCCGCATATTACGTAAAGCCCGGCATGCACTCGCACAACACTCGGCGGCGCAAGAGTCGCATTGCGCAGACGTTCGGCGCCATCCATCGAGTGAGGCTGGCGTTGTTACTAATTGGTCTTGCGGCCATCGGCTACTACGGCTACACGCTCTCCGATCAATACATCTACCAGACTTATCAGAATTGGGCGTTCGATCAGGGAATCGCAGGCCGTAAGGGCGTGACCTTTGCAGATTACGTTCGGGAACGCACGCCGTTTGGATTTTTAGTCGGCGAGAAGGCAGCGCCTCCCGCGATTGAGTCGGCTCAGACTCCAGCGCCCGTCCCAAAAGTCCCCGAAATGCGTCCGCTGAATGGAGCAATGCTCGGCAGAGTGGAAATAGCGCGGTTGAATCTGGCAGCCGTCGTCCGCGAGGGTGTTGACGCGCAAGTGTTGAGCGTCGCCGTGGGGCATGTTCCGTCTACTGCGCTCCCCGGCCAGGCAGGTAACTTCGCCATTGCCGCGCATCGTGACACGCTGTTTCGTGCTTTGAAGGATATCCAGCGTGGCGACTTAGTCAGTTTTCAGTCCACCTCCGGCACTTACACCTACAAAGTAGTAGCTACCAAGATTGTTCGTCCGACCGACGTCACAGTGCTCCGTCCCGATGGAGGCGGGCTGATTCCACACTCGCAACTGGTTAGCGACGATGGGCAACCGAGCAAACTGCTGACCATGATCACGTGCTATCCGTTCTACTACGTCGGCTCAGCCCCCAAACGTTTTATCGTCGAAGCCGAGTTGGTCCGAGATCCCGCTTCCAACCGGCCGCCGAAGCGCCATCTCTCCTGAGGCGAAATCGCGGAAGTTCTTGTTATACTTGCGTTTGAACCCATTGGGAGGTCGTCTAATGGTAGGACTGCAGACTCTGGATCTGCGTATCGGGGTTCGAGTCCCTGCCTCCCAGCCACCCGATCACAAATCCCCCCAAATTTCTAAAATCTCCTAACCCGCGCGCTCTCAACAACTTCCCGCAAACCCCCACCCCCGACCCACTGCATTGCGCTTTTTCGTGCTGCATAATCAAGCCGAAAGCAGGAGACTCTTATGTCTATCTCCAAACGCAAACTCGCAGCCAATCGCGCCAACGCGCAGAAAAGTTCGGGACCCACAACAGCGGCAGGCCTCGCGCGCTCCGCCACAGAATCGAATTATCCACGGCTTATGTGGCAAATTCAACGTCCTGGAATCCGAAAACCAGGAAGAATACAACAACTTATTCGAACGCTTCCTCACTTCCGAGCAGCCCGTCGATGACGTGGAACGGGAGTTGGTGGCCAAGATGTGTAGACACACCTGGATGTCGGAGCGCTCGGTGCGTTTTCAGGACGCCTGTTTCCAGCACCGCCCCTTCACGGGCGATCAAAGAGCCAACGATAAACAGACAATAGCCGTCCTCAAGGACCTAAACCTGTACCTCCGCTACCAGGCTGCCAACGACCGGGCCTATCAACGCGCCGCCGCTGAACTCGCAAAGCGCAGAAAAGACAGAGCTTGGGAGCGCCGTGGCTTCGAATCGCAAAAGCGTGCTGAAGCCGCACAACAGTATCGCGAAAAGCGCCAAGATCAGAGTGATCAGATGTTCAAAGTGCGCCACGCCATCGCCGAAGTGAAGCTCGAACGTGACCAAATCAACTTACTCAAGGAATTCGACGGCTTTGGACCGCCCCAAAGCGGCAAAATGGCCGCCTAAAACCCCCGTTTGTGAAAGGATCACGCCACAGTTGCGCGGAGCCTTTTTGCTAGTCTAACTTCGTGAATTATGTAAATCTCGGCAAGACCGGGCTCAAAGTATCGCGCCTGTGTCTCGGATGCATGACCTACGGTTCGAGTAAATGGCGCGGCTGGGTTCTGGATGAAGAGGAGAGCCGTCCATTTATCAAAAAG
This sequence comes from Terriglobia bacterium, assembly GCA_963758445.1. Taxonomy (GTDB): domain Bacteria; phylum Acidobacteriota; class Terriglobia; order Bryobacterales; family Bryobacteraceae; genus Bog-105. The sequence continues at coordinate 239,096 of CAVWVR010000006.1, read as the reverse complement.
GCGCTCGAAGCGGGCATCAACTTCTTCGACACCGCGAACATGTACTCGGATGGCGCGAGTGAAGAGGTGGTGGGCCGGGCGTTGCGCGATTTCGCCAAGCGCGATGAGGTGGTGATCGCCACAAAGGTGTTCAACCAGATGCGGCCTGATGCGAATGGACGTGGCTTATCGCGCAAGGCGATCATGACCGAGATCGATCACAGCCTGAAGCGGTTAGGGACCGATTACGTCGATCTCTACCAGACGCATCGCTGGGATTACGAGACGCCTATTGAGGAGACGGTGGAAGCGCTGCACGATGTGGTGAAGGCGGGTAAGGCGCGCTATGTGGGGGCGTCTTCCATGTTCGCCTGGCAGTTTGCGAAGGCGCTTTCGACCGCCGATCTGAACGGCTGGACGCGTTTCGTTTCCATGCAGAACCATTACAACCTGATCTATCGCGAGGAGGAGCGCGAGATGCTGCCGCTGTGCCGCGATCAGGGCATTGGCGTTATTCCATGGTCGCCGCTGGCGCGCGGCTTCTTAGCCGGTAACCGCAATAAGGAGGGCGGTGAAACAACGCGGGCTAAAACAGATGATTACGCGAAACAGCTTTATTATCAGGACGACGATTTCGCTATCGCAGACCGCCTCAGCGAAGTAGCGGAGGCTCGTAAGTTGCCGAACATGCAAGTAGCGCTGGCGTGGATACTATCTAAGCCCGAAGTTACTGCCCCTATCATCGGCGTGAGTAAGTTGCATCATCTGGATGACGCACTGAATGCGTTGCCGGTTCAGTTGACGCCGGACGAAATCAAGCGGCTGGAAGAGCCGTATCGGCCGCACCGGATTCTGGGCCACTCGTGAGCTGGTTAGACCGCTAGCGCCGCAGTCGCCGATCGGCGCCATTCGTAGAGTGGATGCTTCTGGGTTAGTGCTGTTACGCCGCGGCGGACTTCTTCGATGGTCTCCTGCGAATGGGGATTGTTCAGCAATTGGGCGATGAGATGGCCCACTTGCTGCATCTCCTCCTTGCGGAAACCGCGCGTGGTTACAGCCGGACTGCCCAAACGAATGCCGCTGGGATTCAGCGGCGGGTTGGTATCGAACGGAATCGCGTTCTTGTTGGCAGTGATGTAAGCTTCGTCGAGCGCTTTTTCGGCCTCCTTGCCTTTGATGCCTTTCGCAAAGACATCGATCAGGAGCATGTGTGAATCAGTGCCGCCGCTGACTACGCGGAAGCCTTGAGTTTGAAGTGCCTTCGCGAGTGCACGGGCGTTATCAAGCACCTGCTGTTGGTAGGCGCGAAAACCTTCGGACAGAGCTTCACGGAAGCAAATGGCCTTTGCAGCTATGACATGTACCAGCGGACCGCCTTGCGCGCCCGGGAACACGGCGCGGTCAATCGCCTGCGCGAATTTTTCTTTGCAGAGAATCATGCCCGAGCGCGGACCCCGGAGCGTCTTGTGCGTCGTGGACGTAACGATATCCGCGTGCTCGCAAGGGTTCGGATACAGACCAGCGGCAACTAGGCCGGAATAGTGCGCGATATCGACAAGAAATACCGCGCCGACTGAATCGGCCACTTGGCGGAAACGCGCAAAGTCGATGACGCGAGAATAGGCGCTCGCGCCAGCCACAATCATCTTTGGCTTGTGCTGTTTCGCCAACTTCGCCACTTCGTCGTAATCGATGAGTTCGTCGTCTTTGGTCACGCCATAGGCGACCACTTTGTATAACTTGCCGGAAAAGTTCAGAGGATGACCATGCGTCAAGTGACCGCCATGGGCGAGATTCATGCCGAGAATGGTGTCGCCCGGCTGCAGTACTGAAGCGTAAGCCGCCTCGTTTGCTTGCGAGCCGGAATGCGGCTGAACGTTCGCGTACTCCGCTTTGAAGAGCTGTTTGGCACGCTCGCGCGCCAGCGTTTCCACCACATCGACGTACTCACAGCCGCCGTAGTAGCGCTTGCCGGGATAACCCTCGGCATATTTGTTGGTGAAGACGCTGCCGACTGCTTCAAGGATTGCCTCTGAAGTGAAGTTTTCGCTGGCGATTAACTCCAGCCGGCTATTCTGGCGCTCTGCCTCCTGGCGGATGGCATCATAGATCTCGGGATCTGCTTCCGAGAGCGGTCGCGCCATGCGTTGCTGTTCGTTCATCTATACTGTAATTCCTTCCGAGGTCTGTTCTAATTAGTCTATTAGACCTGATGAGGTGGAGCACTCTTTTCATACCCACTCTGCGTGAAACACCCGCGGAGGCCGAGGTTATCAGCCATCAACTGCTGCTGCGCGCCGGATACATCCGACAGCTTGCCGCGGGCATTTATAACTATCTTCCGCTGGGGCAACGCTCGTTGCTCAAGATTCAGCAAATCGTACGCGAAGAGATGAACGCAATCGGTGGCCAGGAGTTTTTTCTTCCGGCGCTGCATCCGGCCGAATTGTGGCAGGAATCAGGCCGCTGGGAACTGATGGGCGACAACATGTTCCGGCTGAAGGATCGCTTCGGGCGGGACCTGTGCCTGGGCATGACGCATGAAGAGGTTGTGACGTTTATCGCGCGCGGTGAACTGCGCAGCTATAAACAACTGCCTCAGATGTGGTATCAGATTCAGACGAAGTTCCGGGATGAGCCGCGGCCGAAGTCAGGCTTGCTGCGCGTGCGGCAGTTCATCATGAAGGACGCATACACGTTTGACCTCGATGCTGCCGGACTCGATGTCGCTTATGACAAGCAGTACGGCGCGTACCGGCGCATCTTTGACCGCTGCGGTCTGGAATACAGCGTAGTGGAAGCGCATTCGGGCGCTATGGGCGGCAGCCAGTCGCATGAGTTCATGGTGCAGTCGGACGCGGGCGAAGACTTCATCGTCAACTGCCCGAGCTGCGGCTATGCGGCCAATTTAGAGAAGGCGACGTCGCGGCCGAGTGACCCTGCGACGGCCGATCCGGAAGGCGAGCTTTCGCCCGAGCCGTTTCACACGCCTGGCTTCAAGACCATTGCGGAAGTGGCGGGTTTCGTGAAGCTGCCCCAGACTTCGCAGATGAAGAGCCTGGTCATGGTGGCGGACGAAAAGCCGATTCTGATCATGCTGCGCGGTGATCACCAATTGAGCGAAACCAAGCTCGCTTCCGTGCTGAACGCGAGCGAAATTCGGCCGGCGCATCCGCACGAGATTGTGGAGTGGTTTGGAGCAAGCGCCGGTTCGCTGGGACCGGTCGGGGTAACGAAGCTGCGCGTTCTGATGGACTCTGCGCTAGCAGGACGCCGGAACATGATTGCCGGCGCTAATCGTGACGATTACCATTTGCGGAACGTCACGCCGGGCAAGGATTTCACCGCCGAGACGCACGATCTGCGCCAGGCGAATGAAGGCGACGCGTGTCCCAATTGCGGTGCGAAGCTGCAGCTCTACAAGGCGATCGAAACCGGGCATATCTTCAAGCTTGGCTACAAATATTCGGAGTCCATGGGGCTGCGCGTTCTGGGCGAGGACGGCAAAGAGATTACGCCCATCATGGGCTCCTATGGAATCGGTATTGAACGCATTTTGACCTGTGCGATTGAGCTCTACCACGATAAAGATGGAATGTCGCTGCCGCCGACAATCGCCCCGTTTTCGGTGGTGATTACGCCGGTCAACTACTCCGATTCGCTGCAGCATGAGGCGGCGGATACTTTGTACCGCGAGTGCCTCCACTTTGGCATTGATGCGCTGCTGGATGATCGCGACGAGCGTCCGGGAGTGAAGTTCAAGGACGCTGACTTAGTTGGTATCCCGTATCGCATCACGGTTGGCAAGAAGTTGAGCGAAGGGAAAGTGGAATTTGTGGAACGGCGGACGCGGGCGTCCGAAGACGTATTACTCGCGGGCGCCGTTCCGCATTTACAGAAGAAACTCGGGTTGCCGCTTCTCTGAGCGGTGACTTACAAAATCTTCTTGCCCATCGCGGACATAACTAACTCGACGCCGAGTAAAGCCGTCCGATTAGCGGAGTCAAGCACCGGATTAACCTCGACGATTTCCATCGAGACCATGCGGCTGGAATCGCAGATGGTCTCCATGGCGAGATGCGCTTCGCGGTAAGTCATGCCCCCGCGAACCGGCGTGCCGACGCCCGGCGCTTCATCGGGATCGACAGAATCCATGTCGAGCGAGAGATGAAAGCCGGCGGTTCCGTTTGAGGCGATTGACAGCGCCTGCTCCATGATGTTGCGCAAACCGCGTTCGTCAATGTCACGCATGGTGAATGCAGTTACGCCGGAATCGCGCAGGACAGCGCGCTCGGTTTGGTCCACGTCGCGTATGCCGATGAGAGCGACGTTCACGCCTATTACTTTTGGCGAGTAATCGAAGATGTCTGTCAGTTCGCTTGGCCCTTGGCCAATACAGCAGGCGAGCGGCATGCCATGAACATTGCCACTGGGACTGGATTCGGGGGTGTTCATGTCGGCATGAGCGTCAATCCAGATCAGACCGACCTTTTCGCCGCGCTGACGATATACGTGGGAAACGCCGGCTACGCTGCCGGCCGCGATGGAATGATCGCCGCCGAGCACCAGTGGAAACCTGCCGGCGGAAAAGACGGCTTCCACCATGGAGGCAAGTTTCGCGCAGGTCTTCGCAATTTGCGGAAGATACTTGGCGTTTTCCGCGCCTGTGGGCACGCTTTCCTGTTGCGCGACCGCGACGTTGCCCAGGTCCTCCACTTCGTAGCCGAGTGCCGTCAGGCGCGCGTTAAGTCCGGCGAGGCGCAGCGCGGACGGTCCCATGTCGACGCCGCGGCGGCCTGCTCCGAGATCGAGTGGCGCGCCGAGAATCGAGATCGCTGAATGACGCATCCGGGGCTGAAATTACGGCCGTGTGCGATACAACATACGCGGATAGGGGATGGTTTCGCGCAGATGCTCAACGCCCGTCATCCAGGCTGTGAAGCGCTCGACACCCATGCCGAATCCGCCGTGCGGCACTGACCCGAAGCGGCGCAGGTCGAGGTACCACTCGAAGGCTTCGCGGGGAAGATTATGTTCCGCCAGGCGGCGCTCCAGCAGCCCCAGATCGTGAATCCTTTGTCCGCCGCCCACGATCTCGCCATAGCCCTCGGGTGCCAGGACATCGACGCCTAACGCTACTTCGGGCCGCTGGTCGTCCGGTTGAAAGTAGAACGCCTTGATTTCAGTCGGATAGCGATCGACGATAACGGGGCGGTCGAAATCCTGCGTTAAGAGCGTTTCGTCTGCGTTGCCGAAGTCGCCACCCCACTGGATTTCGCTGCCTTTCGATTGGAGAATTTTGACCGCTTCGTCGTAGCTCATGCGCGGGAACGGCGCTTTGATATTTGCGAGCTTGCTGGTATCGCGTTCCAGGATCTTCAGTTCTTCCTGCCGGTTTTCAAGCACGCGCGCCGCGACGTAGACGATGAGTTCTTCGGCCACGCGCTTCACCTCTTCGAGATCGGCATAGGCCATCTCCGGTTCCACCATCCAGAACTCTGTCAGGTGCCGCCGCGTCTTCGACTTTTCGGCGCGAAAGGTGGGGCCGAAGCAGTAGACCTTACCGAAGGCCATGGCATCGGCCTCGTTGTAAAGCTGTCCGGATTGAGTCAGGTAAACTTTTTCGTCTTCGAAGTAATCGACTTCGAAAAGCGTGGTCGTACCTTCGCAGGCTGCGGGTGTGAAGATGGGTGTGTCGACCAGAGTAAAGCCGTGCGAATCGAAGTAATCGCGGATGCCTTTGATCACCTCATGACGCACCCGGATGGCGGCGTATTGACGGCGGCTGCGCAACCAAAGATGGCGATGGTCCATGAGGAAGTCAACGCCGTGTTCTTTGGGAGTTATTGGATACGGATGCTCTTCGCTGACGCGTTGCACAACCTGGGCGTCAGTCACGTCCAGTTCGTAACCACCGGCGGCGCGAGCCTCTGCCCGCACCGTGCCCGTCACGATTACGGAACTCTCCTGCGTGAGAGTTTTCAGCGCTTCGAAGACTTGCTCCGGTAAGTTGCTTTTCACGGCGACGCATTGAATCATGCCGCTGCCGTCGCGAATAATCGGAAAAACGATTTTGCCGGACTTACGCAGGTTGTAAAGCCAACCGCGAATCTCGACCAGCTGTCCTTGGTATTTACTTACTTCCCTGAGTTCAATCAGGACAGGGATTTTCGACTGCAAATCGGATTGTTCGGAAGCGCTGGACGGTTCCGTGGTTTCGATGTTACCGCTCATGTTGATGTGAATAGGCTTTTGCCAGCAGGTCATCCGCGGCGCGCTTGGCTTCGTGAGTCGGATGCTGCATCTCAGCAGGTTCTTTCAATTCCAGCAGCAGCGGATACTGATCCGGCTTAGATGTCAGGAACTGCATCGCACGCGACCAGTCGATGGTTCCCTCGCCCGGAAACAGATGCTGATCCTCTTTACCGTCGTTGTCATGGATGTGTGTCGAACGAATCCTGGGCTTCATCGATTCGAATTCATCCTGCATGCGCCCGGTCAGATGCGCATGCCCTATGTCGAAGCAATATCCGAGATTCAAATGCGTCTCTGCCAGGAACGCGTTCAGACGCTCAGCCGAAGCAAGCGCGTTAGGCGTGTTTTCGAGCAGCACCTCGACACCTCGCTGGCTTGCGAAAACTTTGATTTCCTCCAACGATGAGAATCCGGCGTCAAACCGGCGTTCATCGTACTCCTGGCCGGATACGCCAAGGTGCTGGATCAAGTACCGGAACGGAACTACTTCCGCGACTTCGATGGCGCGCTTGACCTCATCCACCATACTCATCCGTTTGCCCTTGACGGGTTCGGTGATGTCGACAACCGACTGCGGTCCCGAACGACCCCAGATATCGTCGTTATACATCGGAGAGTGCAGCGAGTGCAGCGTCAGCCGCGAATCGCGGAACCAATGCCCCAACTCGCCGATCTGTGCTTTATCGCGATAGTCGAGATGCTGGCGCGCGCAAAAGATCTCGACGGCCGGGAAGCCGGCATCCCACACCCGTTCCAGCCAGACGGTTGTGAGCCGGTGCCCTACGAAGAGATGGGTCGAGAGTACAAGCTGCATTAGTTTGTTGTTTTCCCTCTCACAACGGGTTGAGCTTTCGACTCCGCTTCCCGTCGCTGCGAGATAAGCTCGCTCAACGAATGTTAGTACGCGGCAACCTTGCCGTTATAGCGAGACTCGGTCCCGCCCTCCAGAACGCCGTTACGAACTGCGATAGCTTCTACCCGAGCGACGCCGTCAATCGGCTTGATCTCATATCCCATCTTCTGCAATTCCTGTTCGGCAGCGGGAGCAAATCCCGTGGTGAGATACAGAACATCGGGCTTCCACTGCTGGTGAAAACGCGGCAGGTCGACGGCATCCTGTGGATTCAGGTGGAAATCGAGTACGTCCAGAATCACTTCGGTAACTCCGGTGGTAATGCGCGACCCGCCCGGCGCGCCCACCACCATGGCCAGCTTGTTGTCTTTAGTAATGATGGTCGGGGTCATGGAAGATAGCGGCCGTTTGCCGGCTTCGATGGCATTCGCGTCCGCGCCTAACATGCCGAACATATTGGGAGCTCCTGGCTTGGCGGCGAAGTCGTCCATTTCGTCATTCAGTAAGAAGCCAAGCCCGGGTACGGTAATCCCGTTGCCCCACGAGTTATTGAGCGTGTAAGTAACGGCGACGGCGTTTCCCTTGCTATCCACCACGTTGTAGTGAGTGGTTTCGGCGCTCTCGTACCACGCAATACGCGCAGTTACCGATTTCGGCAAGCCGGGGCCGATCAGGTCGCTGGGGGTTGCGCGTTCGGGATCGATCGTGCTGCGGCGCCAGGCAATGTATTTGGAATCGAGAAGCGACTTCACCGGAACGTTGTAGAAATCGGGATCGCCCAGGTATTCGCTGCGGTCGGCGTAAAAGCGCCGCATGGCTTCCGCTTCGTAGTGCACGGCTTTGGCGGAATCGGCGCCTTCGCTGTCATAGCCGGTGCCGGTCAGCATGCCGAGAATTTGTAGGAGCCCGATGCCTCCCGCGCTCGGCGGGGGAGCGGTGATGACGTGGAAGCCTTTGTATTCGCCGGTCAATGGAGTTCGTTCGAGCACTTTGTAGTGAGCCAGGTCATCCGTCGTGATCAGGCCGCCATGGGCGGACATTGCGGCTGCCAGCTTCTGGGCTGTTTCGCCTTGATAGAACTCTTTGGCGCCGTTTGCCGCGACGCGCTCGAGGGTTGCCGCTAATTCCGGTTGGACGAGTTTCTCGCCGGGCTTGTAATAATCGCCGTCGTGCTGGAAAATGCGTTTTGATTCCGGATCGCTCTGCAGGGTTTGCGAATGCAAGTTGGCGGCTACCGGACCGCTCAGCGTGAAGCCTTCGTGGGCAAGCTTGATTGCCGGCGCGAGCAGATCGGCCCACCGCTTCGTTCCGAACTTTTTATCAGCTAAGTCAAAGCCCGCGACCGAGCCAGGCACGCCCGAGGAACGCCAGCCGACGATGCTGTCGCGAGTGGGATTGCCGTCCGGCCCGATGTACATATTGCGCGAGGCTTTAGCGGGGGCCGATTCGCGGAAATCGAGGAAAGCGGTTCTGCCATCGGCCATGCGGATCAACATGAATCCGCCGCCGCCGATATTGCCTGCGACCGGGTGAGTGACGGCTAAAGCGAAGCCGACTGCTACTGCGGCATCGACGGCGTTGCCACCGCTCTTGAGAACAGCTAAACCGACGTCAGCGGCATTCGGCTCTTGCGCCACCACCATGCCATGTTGTCCGGTTACCGGCTGCTTTGCGGAGGCTGCAAACGAATGGACAAAGAGGAATGCAACGGACAGAACGCCCGCTGAGGATCGACGGCTCAGCATGCAAGCCAGTCTAACAGTGGATGGAGGAATGAAGCGTGACTGAGCGCTATGGCTAGTGACGCTCAGCTTGCTATGCGCTGAGCTTGCGAAGCCGCAACGTGATACGGCTCTTATAACGAGCAGCCGTGTTGGCTTTGATGATGCCCCACTTCGCCGCGCGGTCAACCACAGAAAACGTTGTGGGAAGCATGTCTTTTGCCGCCGAGGCCTCATTGCTATCCAACAGACGGCGCATCGCGCGAATTTGATGGCGCAACTTGGATTTGCGCATGCGATTGATAGTGGTCCGCCGCTCGGTAATCCGGACGCGCTTCAACGATGAAACTGTATTTGCCATTAACCCTTACAAGCCAATCAGAAATTTACTATTTCAGGATACCTGACCGGGCAATCTGAAGCAAATGAGGGAGTGCCCTAAAGTGCAGCGCCAAAACTGCCGAGTTAACAATAGAAGAGAGAGTCTCGACAAGATAACACCTTCAATGATTAATCGGTTTTCATTTATGCTGATGTCCGGAGCGGCAGTTGCGGCGGTGGGCGCCGCTATTCTGGCGGGCTCCATTCCCGTAAACGATTGGAAGATCGGTGGCCCTTTCGGAGGAACTGCCACAACGGTTGCGGTAAATCCGAAAGATTCTACAAACTTGCTGGCCGGCGGCATGAACTCGCTGCTCTATCTAAGCGATAACTCTGGGGCTAGCTGGCAGCTGATCGATTTCCCAAAACGCAATCTCAGTGAACTAACCTCCATCGTCATAGACCCGGCGAACACCCAGCATTACCTGGTGGGAATGATCGCCGCGGAGGATGCCGGGCTGTTCGAAAGCTTCGACAGCGGGAAGAGCTGGACCCAGGTCAAAGACATTTCGGGGTTCGGCGTTCGCGCCCTCGCCATTGCAGATAGCGACGCGTCGCGCATGGTGGCAGGGACACAACGGGGAGTGATGCTGAGTAAGGATTCCGGCAAATCGTGGACTCGCATTTCGGATCCGGCCAATCTCGAGATGGCCAGCATCACCGCGGTGGCGATTGACCCCAAGGACCCGAACATCATTTACGCCGGAACGTCACACTTGCCCTGGCGCACCATGGACGGCGGGAAGACCTGGGATTCCATTCACAGCGGCATGATCGACGATTCCGACGTCTTTTCGATTTACGTTGACCATGAAACCCCGTCGCGGATCTTTGCCAGCGCGTGCAGCGGAATTTATTCCAGCGACGACCGGGGCGATCTGTGGCATAAGTTGCTGGGTATTCCCAATACGTCGCGGCGCACGCATGTGGTTCGTTTCGAACCCGGAACGTGCTGCGGTGACCCGAATGTCCCGGGCGCGGTGTTTGCCGGGACAACGACTGGGCTATTCCGATCGTTGAATGCAGGCAAAACGTGGAGAACACTTACAGGCACACAAGTAAATTCACTGGCTTTCGACTCTGCAAAACCAAACACCGTCTATCTGGCCCTGGAACATGAGGGCGTAGGCAAGAGTGGTGACGGCGGCGAGACGATCAATCCCATAAACAATGGTTTCGTGGATCGAGTTATCACGTCGGTTACGGTATCGGGAAACAAATTACTGTCTGTCGAACCGCAGGACGGCGAAACATCGGGCCTTTTTGTCAGTAGTGACAGAGGCGACTCCTGGTCACAAATTCGTAATCCGAAAGGCGTGCCAGATGTGCACCTGAGTCTCATCGCTGGTATTGCGTCGGAAGACCGAACGTTACTTGCCGCCAGCACACACCAGATCTACAAGTCCATTGATGGCGGGCTCAATTGGAAGCCGATGCCGGTTCGGGTTGTAACTCCGCCGCCGCCAGTAGCCGAAAAACCGGCGCCGAAGCAGATACGCGGTAAGACGAGCGTCCGCGCTCGCACTACCAAACCGGTTAGGCCGAAACCGATTGTGCACGAGATTTCGCCGTCCGACATAAGTGGTCTGTACGCGTTAAAGAACGGTTCGAAGGACGTGTTATTCGCCGCCACGGATTTGGGTCTGTTGAAGAGTGACGACTTGGGGGAGTTCTGGAAGTTGACTGACACGCCTGGGACGACCGCCGTTACTGCTGTTTACTTTGCCCAGAGTTTTGAGGGCGATCTTATCGCGCGAACTCCGGCCGGACTGTATCTGAGCAAGGATTCGGGCGACCATTGGGCCGCTTTGGCATTTCCGCTACCTATATCAGATGTGTATGACGTAGCAGTCCCGTCCGATCCGTCCTGTCCCATTCTGGTAGCCACGCGCCTCGGGCTTTATTCGTCACCCGACGAGGGGGCGAAATGGTATGCCAATCCAGGTGGAATTCCGGGCTCTACGGTTTCTACCGTTGTGTATCAAGGCGCCGGTGAGACAGCTTACGCGGTTGAATACGGGCGGCTCTTTGAGACAACTGATGGCACCAAATCCTGGAAGGAAGTCCCGACTGCTTTGCGCTCGACCCGCATTCGGCGCTTGTGGGCGCCCGATTTGAAGTCGGGGCGCTTATATGGAATTACCAGTGACTTAGGAATTATTTTTCGCAATTAACATGGGGTTTCCGCTAAGATCAGGTGAGGTGCTTGCAGCTATCGCGCTAGAGCGCATTATCTTAATTAGCGAGCCCATCGAGCTAAGTACTGTAACCAGTCTTGGCGTGGCGTAGGTTTTCGCACATAATAGGCAATAGAACAGTTTGCGTTACTAAAAGGTCACTACTTACATCAATAGGTGGAGGTCGTACCCTGCTTTGGAGGAGAAGAATGAGAAACCGGCTTAGTTTTAGGCCGTTAAAGGTTGCAGCAGTTTGTTTGGGATTGTGTATCGGGATGACAGCTTACGCTCAGACCGCGACCAATCCGGCAAGCAGCACCCCAAAAATGGGGTCAAGTCAAGATCAATACCCGGACATAATTGAACTCGATCCGTTCGGTGGTATACAAACTAACGGACAAGTCTTGCGCGGTCTAAGCACCAAGATGGTCGACGGAGGCGTCGGCGGTATCCGCTTGACTTACAATCCCACGAAGTACCTGGGGTTGGAATTATGGGCGGATTTCGCTCAGGCGAACGTGGAATTTCTGACGTCCAGCGGTGTTTATCCGCCGGGCTATGGCGCATTGCCTGGATCGCAGTTGCCGAAGTATAGCTTCGGCGCGCGCAATTACTATTGGGGCTTTAACCCGGTTTTGAACCTGAAGCCGCGTGGCTCCAAGTTCCAGCCCTATTTGACGGCAGGTGTTTTCGGGGTCCAATTTACGCCCACGGACGCGGCCGAATCGCTAGCGCGTAGCGCGACCCAGCAAGCGCTGTTTGCTTCGGGCAATCTGAATGACAATCTGCAGGTGGGTATCAACTACGGCGGTGGTGTGAAGTGGCACCTTACGGATCACTTCGGTATACGCATTGACGCACGTGGGTTCTGGTCGCGTAATCCAACTTACGATCTTCCAAACTATCCCGATGTCATCAGCACCACTCCGTCGGTAACAACTGGTATTTACATTCCCGCGAAGGATAAGGTGAACAGCTTCCAGGGGACGATCGGGTTGGTTTGGTACATTGGCCAGGGCAAGTGCCCGCCGATGCCGCCGGCACCCCCGCCGCCGCCCCCGCTTCCGACTCCGTCGATTAGCGGAGCTGAAGGCACCATTTGCCAGGGCAAGCCAGTAACGTTGCACGCCGGGATTCAGGGTCCGACGGGCCACAACCTCACCTATGCTTGGACTTTGAATGGCGCAGCCCAGACCGCCACTGGTCCCGACTTTACCTTTACGCCGAACAACACTGGTTCGTTTAGCGTTCAGGTGACCGTCAACGACACCACTCCGCCGCCGGCTCCGATGGAACGGCCCAAGAACATTCCGGTTCGGTGCTGGATACAGCCTCCGACGCCTCCGCCCACAGCTCCTGTGACGGCCTCGGCAACAGTAACAGTAGCCGACACAACGCCGAGCCTCAGCAACGTTTCGGCTAACCCGAGCAGTCTGGCTTGTGCGGCCAACGCCAACGGTACCCATACCGCTCAATTGACGGCCAGCGCCTCTGCTTCGGCATGCGGCGGCAACCTGTCTTACAAGTGGACCGTGAGCGAGGGCAGCGTTACCAACGACACGACCGCGAACGCGACGTTCGATGCGTCTACGCTAAACTTCGAGACCGGCACCGCGGGTCAGTCGAAGACAGTTACGGCCACCGTAACAGTCACCGACGAGACCGGCAAGACCGCTTCTCAATCGACCACCATCACGGTGAACTGCGAACGGCCTGAGGCCATTCGGCTGGATGACGTGGTGTTCGCCAAGAACAACGCTCGCGTGAATAACTGCGGCAAGCGCCTCTTAATCGATGACGCGGCCCGTAGAATGGCAAGCGGCGAATACGATGTCGTGCTCGTCGGCCATCGCGGCCCAGACGAAGAAGCAAACATGCCAGGCGGTCGACGTGGCCGTGGACGTGGCCGTCATGCTGGTCCGGAAACCGGTCAGCCTCTTGACGAAGCTCGTACACTGAACTGCGCGGCTGTACTGACAGCCGGCGGCGGAACCTGCGGCAATGTCGATCCTTCCCACGTCAAGGTGGATTGGGTCGGTACGGATCAGACTTCCGATCCGCGCCCTGGACAGTGCGTCACCTCGAACGTCAAGGAGCGCAGAGGATCGGCTGTTACGGATGCCGACAAGAACCGCCGGGTAGAAATCTACCTGGTGCGGCGCGATAGGCCAACGATGCCTCCGGCGGTCAAGAGCATCAAGCCCTTGCCCGAACGCGAAGTCAAGGCGCTCGGCTGTCCCAAATAGATCGACCTAGTTAAGCCTTAAGACAAAGGGCCGCGCGGCTAGTAGCCGGGCGGCCCTTCTGTTTGTGCCGCAGTTCTTCAACCGTAGTTCCTTTAGAATTTAGAAGGTGCTTCTGCATTCCTTTTCGGGCAAATGAAATTACTCGCACGGTTCAACCTAATCTTTGTTGTAGTGTTTGGTCTCGGTCTCGCGGTCGCCGTTTGGCTCGCGAATATCTTTCTGCAAAGTGACGCCAAGACACGCGTGCATGAGCAGGCGAGGTTGATGATGGAGACTACCCTTGCTACCCGTAATTACACATCCACGGATATTAAGCCGCTTCTAAACCGGCTCAACAGTGAAGGCAAGCAGTTTCTGCCGGAGACTGTGCCAGCGTTTTCCGCGGTCCAGGTGTTTGCGTATCTGCACAAGCGCAATCCCGACTATGTGTACAAAGAGGCAACTCTGAACCCGACCAATCCATCAGATCGGGCGACAGACTGGGAAGCCGACATTATCAACAAGTTCCGCAATGACCCCAATCTGCCGGACTTCTACAACGAGCGTCCGACCATCACCGGAAGGTCACTTGTTTTCGCGCGCCCCATCGTCGCCAAGCCCGAGTGCCTGCAGTGCCACAGCACACCGGAAGTGGCGCCGGTAGCGATGATCCGGCAGTATGGACCGAATAACGGATTTGGATGGAAGCCCAATGAGATCATCGGCGCTCAAGTTGTCACGGTGCCGGAATCGGTGCCGCTGCAGATTGCCAGCACGGCTCTTAAGACGCTGGTGTTCTATTTACTGGTTGTTGCCGCGGTAACGCTAGTCATTCTGGACGCGGTGCTGGTGGTGACGGTCATTCGGCCAGTTTCGCAGTTGTCGAAGATGGCGGATGACATCAGCCAGGGAAAGTTGGACGTCGAGGATCTTCCGGTGCGCGGGCGCGATGAGATTTCTCTGCTTGCGTCTTCGTTCAACCGAATGCAACGCAGCCTGGCGCGAGCAATGAAGCTTTTGGAAAGCGATAGCGGCGAGGAATAGCCTTCATCTAGGCTTTCCGGCCAGGAATTTCTTTCTTTCCGCGCCTTCCGGTACTTCGGCCGACAACAGCTCATAGAGCTGCTGCATGCTGGTCGATTTTCGTGCCGCGCGCTCAACCAATATCCGCGCCATGGGGCCGACGTAGGCCGCCAGTTGCTTCTTCACCTGCTCCAACTCGGCTGGCTCGAAGCGCTGGGCGTTGGCCGTGAATCCGCTGGCTGGAGTGGGTGTGGGCGTCTTCACCCCGGGCGGGGGAGTGGGACTTTGCGGCGCGGGCCTAGCCTCCGGTAAAGGTTCTGTGGCGTGTAATGGTGTTGGCGTCGGTTCCCTATGCCCTGGTTCCGGTGGGTGCATTACGAGAGTCTCCGCATTTGGCTGTTTGGGGCCAGACCGTGTCCGCACTATCTGCAGAATGCCGGCGAATTCGGCCGCGCTTTGGTAGCGCTGCTCCGGCGTTTTCTCGATTGCTTTGAGGATGGCGAGCGACAACGCGGTATTCACATTGGGACTGACGGAAGCGGGGGATCGCGGAGTTTGTGTGAGGTGCGCGTTCATTACGGCCCAGGAGGTATCGCCGGTGATCGGCTTTTGCCCGGTTACCATCTCGTAAAACGTAATCCCGAGCGAGTACAAGTCGCTGCGATGGTCAACCGCCACTCCTTGCACCTGCTCCGGAGACATGTAATACAGCGATCCGACCGCGGCTCCCGTTCGCGTCAAATGTTCCTGATGATCGGCCGCGCGTGCGATTCCGAAATCCATCAGCTTCACCACGCCCTCGTGCGTGATCATGATGTTCGCCGGCTTGATATCGCGATGAACGACCCCTTGGCCGTGTGCATAGGCCAGAGCGCTAAGCACCTGCAGTACGATATCGATGCCATATAGAGGATCGAGTCTGGTTTCGCGCAGCCGTTCGTGCAGCGTTTTGCCTTCCACATACTCCATCACCATCAACACGCTTTGTTCCGCTCGTAAAGCATTATGTAAGGACGTAATGTTGGGATGATGCAGGCGCGCCTGCAGCTTAATCTCGCGCAGGAAACGCTCACCCAGTTCAGGCGAGTCGATCAAGCCCGGCAACACCACCTTCATTGCTTCGATTCGATCTGAGATAACGTGCTGCACTTTGTAAACAGTGCCCATGCCACCAGATCCGATCACATCGACGACGCGGTAATCGCCGACAGTCTGCCCCACCGAAAATGTCACGGATGCACTCAGAATATCAGTCGTATGAGCCATATCGGCGGTTTTCCGGATGGCAGAATAGAAAGACTTACCATGATGCGTCGCCTGCCCCTTGTCATCACTCTTCTTGCCGCTTCCGCCATTGCTGGAAGAGCGGCCAATTCGTTCACCATCAATCAAGTCATGAGCGCGCCGTTCGCCACCTTGCTCTCGACCGCGCCCAGCGGGAATAGAGTGGCTTGGCTTCTCAATGAGCGCGGACAACGTAATATCTGGGTTGCCGCTGCGCCCGAGTGGAAAGGGCACAAGGTCACGAATTTCAATCGCGACGATGGGCAGGACATTGACGAATTCGCCTGGGCGCCCGATGGCAGCTATCTGCTATTCGCGCGCGGCGGAGATTTCGAGACCAACGGCGACAATCCGAACCCCGATCTGAGTTCCGGTAAGCCAGACCAATCCATCTGGAGCGTAGCGATGGATGGTTCACCCGCGAAAAAGCTCACCGAAGGACGCGCGCCCGCTGTATCGCCGAAGGGCGACCTGGTGGCATTCATCCGCAGCGGCCAGATCTGGATGATGCCGCCTTCCGGCGAAGCCCCGAAAAACGCCGTCACTCAGAAGGCAACTGCTCAGGATCTGCGTTGGTCGCCGGATGGTTCCGAGTTGGCGTTCGTCAGCGATCGTCAGAACCACGCGATTATCGGCATCTATCAACCCGGCGACAAGACCTTGCGCTATCTGGATGCCAGCGCGGATCGTGATTCCGAACCGGTGTGGTCTCCTGATGGCCAGAGAATCGCATTTCTCCGAATGCCCAGCCAAGGGTACGTCTTCGAAGCGCGGCGGCAGGGCTATCCGTGGTCGATCAGAATCGCCGACGCGAAAACCGGATTCGGTCACGAAATCTTCCGCGCGAAAGAAGGACCGGGCAGCGTATTTCACGAGATTGTGGCCAGTCAGCAACTATTTTGGGGCTCGAATGACCGCATTGTGTTTCCTTGGGAGTTGACCGGCTGGTGTCATCTCTACAGCGTGCCCGTCGCGGGAGAGAGCTATACGGAACTCACGCCAGGCACAGGCGAAGTCGAGCATGTCGCCATGTCGCACGATGGCAAGACGCTCTTTTATTCCACAAACATCGGGGACATTGACCGGCGGCATATCTGGGAGGTGGCTGTGGCCGGCACTGCGGGGCCGAAACAGTTAACTCGTGGAGAGCAGATCGAATGGTTGCCCACACCTACTGCTGACGGTTCCGCGCTGGTGTTTCTCGGCTCTTCCTATAACGAAAAGGCGCACGCTTCGGTGCGCACCGCCGATGGCAAGATGAAGCCGCTAGCGCCTGAAACGACGCCATCGGAATTTCCCGCTGCTGAATTCGTTCGCCCGGAGCAGGTGATGATTACCGCGGCCGATGGGATGGCGATTCACGCACAATTGTTCTCGCCGAAAGAAACTCCCGGACAACGCCATCCGGCATTGGTGTTCTTTCATGGCGGATCGCGCAGGCAGATGCTTCTCGGGTTCCACTACATGGATTACTACTCCAATGCGTACGCGATGAATCAGTATCTGGCGAGTCAGGGGTATGTCGTTCTCTCAGTGAATTACCGCAGCGGCATTGGCTACGGTTTGAACTTCCGCGAGGCTATCAACTATGGCGCACGCGGCGGCAGCGAGTTTAACGACGTCATGGGCGCTGGTCTATATTTGAAGTCGCGTTCCGATGTGGACCCGGCGCGGATTGGAGTTTGGGGCGGTTCCTATGGCGGTTATCTTACGGCCATGGCGCTTTCTCGCGCGTCGGACCTGTTTGCCGCCGGCGTGGACTTTCATGGTGTTCACGATTGGAGTGCGCGCGGGGGAGTGATCACTCGGGCGGCCGCGACCAGTGGCGATCCCGATGTCGTGCGCGAGCAGCAGGAAGCAGCGCGAATCGCGTTTGAATCCTCGCCCATGGCTGCTATGAAGACCTGGAAGTCACCGGTCCTTTTGATCCACGGCGACGACGACCGGAACGTGGATTTCGGGCAGACCGTCATGCTGGTGCAAGCGCTACGCCAACAGCATGTCGAGTTCGAGGAACTGATTATTCCGAATGAGATTCACGACTTCCTGATGCATCAGCATTGGATTGAGGCCTACAAAGCCACGGCCGATTTCTTCGCTCGCAAGCTACAGAATGGAACGCAAGTCGCCCAAGCACACTGATGCCGCTGCTGCTGAAGCAGACCTATAGCAACTCTTCGTGCCCTTTTTTCTCGAGGGCTCGCACGATTTTGCTGACGTCCTGCGCTCTTCTGCGATCCGCGATGAGAAGCGCATCGGGAGTGTCGACGATAACCAGATTCTCAACTCCGACCAGGGCGACTAACTTGTCGGCATCCACATAGTTTCCGCGGCTCGCCTCGTACACGATTGCGTTGCGGGACGTGTTCTGCTCTGCGTCCTTCTCCGCCAGGTTGTAGACGGCTTCCCAACTGCCCACATCATTCCAGCCGATGTCGTCTACCGCAAAGCCTGCCACATTTTCGGCCTTTTCGATGATGGCGTAGTCGATAGAAATGTTCTCGCAACGAGGATACGCATCGACTAACGCCGGCAGAAATTTCTTGCTCTTCACCGGCGGCAAACTCGCGAGCAGCGTGGCGGTTTTCGGTTGGTGTTTGCGGAGAAGCTCCAATATGCTGGAGACGCGCCAGAAAAACATGCCGGCATTCCAGAAGAAGTTGCCGCGCTCGACAAAACGCTTAGCGAGGCGCTCGTCTGGTTTTTCCCGGAAGCTTGCGACTCGAATGGGCTGCAGTAATCCGGGAGTTACATTGCGCGGGAATTCAATGTAACCGTAGCCGGTCTCCGCCCAACGCGGCTGTATCCCCAGCACAACCACGTCATGCGTTTCGGCAGCGCGGAAAGCAGCCTTCACGAAGTTACGAAAACGGCCTTCTTTCAAAATGAGATGATCGGCCGGGAACACGCCCATCACGGCCTCGGGATCGGATTCATACAGAATGTGAGCCGCTAATGCGATACACGGGGCAGTGTTGCGCTGGGCCGGTTCGGCGAAGATCTGCTGACGCGGTACCTCGGTCAACTGATTGCGGATCTCAGCCTGCAGCAGGTCATTTGTAAGCACCCAGATGTCGGCGGGTTCCAAGACGCCTGCCAGACGCTCCACGGTTTGCTGAATGAGAGTGCGCTCACCGAAAAATTTCAGTACTTGCTTGGCGCTTCGTTTACGGCTGCGCGGCCAGAAGCGCGTACCGCGCCCTCCGGCCATGATGAGGCCGTATCTGTGGTTACTCATCTCAAGGGCTGGGATTACCCTTGTTGATCGCTAATGGATGGTCAGCAAGTCTCGCGTCGGGGAAGCCGCGGATAACGTGGAAGGTCCGATTCCAACGAGTACGCGTGAAGAAGTGTTCCCCAAGATCAATGAAGTGACTGAACAGCGAATTCACTGACGATCCAGCTAAATCCTCAGTAGAAGCTCTATAAGACCAATAGATCAACAGCGGCTTGCCGATGATGTAATCGCGCGGAACGAAGCCCCAGTAACGGCTGTCCAGCGAATTGTCGCGGTTATCGCCCATGGCGAAATAACTGTTGGGCGGTATGACAATCTCGCCATTCACCACGTGATTGTCGAGCATGTCGCGCTGCAATTGCGCCTGTAATCCATCGCTGAACGCGGTCGGCTCCCCAGGGAAGTTATCGCGGCTGGGATCGTAAGGAAATTTGTTGAATATGTAGGGCTCATTCAGGCGCACCCCGTTGCGGTAAACAACTCGGTTCACCATTTTCAAACGGTCGCCGGGAAGGCCAATGACACGCTTCACATAGGTTTGCGAAATGTCATGCGGCGGATGGAAGACAATGATGTCTCCGTGCTTCGGCTCTTCGTATGGAAGCAGGTATTTGCTGACGGGTCCGCTGGGAGCGTAGGAAAGCTTATCGACCAGCAGGTGATCGCCGATAAGAAGCGTGTCCTCCATAGAGCCGGTTGGAATCACGAACGCCTGTACCAGCGTGGTGGTTCCGAACAGCAGAAGGAGAATGGTGACAGCCCATTCCGCAATACTGTTGCGTGCGGGTTCTCTTTTCGGTTCCGCAGGTTTTTCGGCTTGTGGCGGAGGAGCCGTAGCTGTATCTTGCATGGATCGCAACTTTAATTGTATCTTTCAATTGGCTTGAGCGCTCTCACCAGAAAGCTGTAGCAAGAGGGAAACGCATGCTTCGCATCAGAAGTACTTTATTTTCAATTGTTGGCTGCGCCGCGATCACTATCGGCTGTGGGCACAAATCCGCGGACGATCAGACAATCGTCACCGGTATTCAGGCGAAGCTCTACGCAGACCCGATCACGAAGCCGGCGAGCGTTGCGGTGACTGCTCAAAACGGCATCGTGACGCTGAGCGGGAATGTGGCTAGCTCGGATGTAGCGCTGGAGGCGATGAAGATTGCGAATGGCACGCCGGGAGTTAACAAAGTAAATGACGGGCTGACGGTGAACGGCGCCGTGGATGCCAATCAGTTGCCAAACGGCGGCACGGCACCCGCGCCCAATCCCCCGCTGGCATCGAACGCTCCGCCTCCCGCATATGCGCAGCCTGCCGGGCCTCCTCCCGAGGTGCCTGCGGGTGAGCGTCTGCAGGTTCGCACCATCGACCGGATCAGTTCATCGGTGGCTGTACGCGGTCAGGAGTTTCGTGCCACTTTATACGCGCCTCTGGTGTATCACGGCATGGTTGTTATTCCGGCGGGTGTGCCGGTTTCGCTGGTTGTGGTGGCAGCGCGCTCAGCCGGCCGCATCAAAGGGCGGTCGGACCTGGAAGTGCGTGCGTCGCGCATCGACTATAACGGCCGCGGCTATCCCATCGACACGAGCGTGTTTGAAGAAACTGGCAACGCGCGCGGCAAACAGACTGCCGTGCGCACAGGAATTGGAGCTGTCGCAGGAGCTGTTATAGGAGGCCTGGCGGGAGGTGGTAAGGGGGCGGCTATCGGTTCTGCTGCCGGAGGCGGAGCCGGTTTTGGCAGTGCTCTGTTCACGCACGGTCAACAGGTACGAATACCGTCTGAGAGCGTGCTCACTTTTCGACTGGAAGCGCCGCTACGACTTTAGGAGTGATGTCGAAAGCCGGAATCAATTCGGCTAAGTCGTCGATCCAGTAATCGGGCTTCCACAGCGCCAGGTCTTCGCGCTTTCCATACCCGTACGTGACGGCGCAGGCCTTCACTCCCGCTCGACGGGCAGCCTCCATGTCAGCGCCCGAGTCGCCAACGAATAGACAATCCTTTGTGTCCGCGCCCAATCCATCGAGCGCTTTGAAAATCACATCCGGGTTGGGCTTCGAGGGAAAGCCGTCGGTGCCTTGCACGTGGTCGAAGTAGGGCAGCAACTCGAACATCTCAAGCACAATTCGCGTAGTGGGCGTGCCCTTGGTAGTTGCTGTCGCTTTCTTGCCCGGCAAGCGGGCCAGCGCAGACTTCACTCCCGGATACAGCTTGGTTGCGGCATGCTTGCGAGCCGGATAAAGGCGCCGGTACTCTTCAATGAAGTTGTCGATTTGCTCGGCGGTGTAGTGCGGGAACAGATCGGTAAAGAGATCTGTCAAGTGCCGCCCGATGTAGCCCCGCAACAGCTCGAACGGCACCTCGTTCTGGTGGGTAGACGCAAGAACACCCTGGATGGCCCCGCAGATATCGAGTGCGGAGTCAACCAGGGTGCCGTCTACGTCGAACAGATAAACGGGATAGCTTGGAATCACGCGGGCTGAGGACTCTCCCCACCGATCAACCCTGGAATGTTGGTTGAGGGGTGAGGAGCAATCACAGTTGCACCACCATCGGGCGGCGGTGTTGTGACCTTAGCGCCTTGCACCAGTTTCGCGAGCGGCTTGCCGTTGATCAGGTCGAGCACTTCGGCGCCATCAAGAACTTCCCGCTCAAGCAGCGCTTCGGCAATGCGAACCAGAGCCTCTGCGTGCTGTCTAATGATGTCTCTGGCCCGGTTGTAGCCGTCCTCAATCAACTTGCGCACCTGCTGGTCAATTTGGATCGCGGTCGCTTCGCTGTAATCCCGATGCTGGGCAATTTCGCGTCCCAGGAAGATCTGTTCGTCTTTCTTGCCGAAGCTGAGCGGGCCAAGTTCGCTCATGCCCCATTCGCAGACCATCTTGTGAGCCATTTCGGTGGCGCGCTCGATGTCGTTGCCCGCGCCAGTCGTCATCTGATGCAGGAAGATCTCTTCAGCAATGCGTCCGGCCATCAGGATTGCCAGCCGCGCATCCAGATAGTTTTTGTCGTGCGACAACTTGTCATCGAGCGGCAACTGCATGGTCAGGCCCAGCGCCATGCCGCGCGGAATGATGGTCACTTTATGCAGCGGGTCGGCATGCTCCGACAAAGCGGCAACCAAAGCGTGACCGGCCTCGTGGAACGCGGTCATGCGCTTTTCCTTGTCGCTGATGATCATGCTCTTGCGCTCAACGCCCATCAGGACTTTGTCTTTAGCCAGTTCGAAATCGAACTGTGTGACTACCTTGCGATTCTGGCGAGCGGCAATAAGGGCAGCTTCGTTCACCAGGTTCGCCAGATCGGCGCCTGCAAAGCCCGGCGTTCCGCGCGCGATTATCGTCAGATCAACGTCATCACCCAGCGGAGTCTTCTTGGTGTGGACCTTGAGGATGCTCTCGCGACCGCGGACATCCGGCCGGTCGACAACCACGCGGCGATCGAAGCGGCCGGGCCGCAGCAATGCCGGGTCGAGTACATCCGGACGGTTGGTGGCCGCAACCAGAATCACGCCTTCATTCGATTCAAAGCCATCCATTTCGACCAGCAATTGATTCAGCGTTTGTTCGCGCTCATCGTGGCCGCCGCCTAGACCGGCGCCGCGATGCCGTCCTACGGCATCGATTTCGTCGATGAAGATGATGCAAGGCGCATTCTTCTTACCCTGCTCAAAGAGATCGCGGACGCGGCTGGCGCCAACGCCGACGAACATCTCGACGAAGTCGGAGCCGGAGATAGAGAAGAAGGGCACGTTCGCCTCGCCGGCGATGGCGCGGGCGAGCAAAGTCTTGCCGGTTCCCGGAGGTCCAATCAGCAGCACGCCCTTGGGAATTCGGCCACCGAGCTTCTGGAACCTTTGCGGTTCGCGCAGGAACTCAATAATCTCCTGCAGTTCTTCCTTGGCTTCCTCCACTCCCGCTACATCTTTAAAGGTGACTTTCTTCTGCTGCGAGGAATGCAGCCGGGCTCGGCTCTTGCCAAAGCTTAGCGCCTTATTACCGCCGCTTTGCATCTGGCGCATCATGAAAATCCATAATCCGAGCAGAATCAGAACCGGAACGGCGTTGAACAGAATCCCGATCCAGCCGCTGCCGGTGGCGTCTTTCCAGTTGTAGCGTACGCCCTTATCCTGCATCACCTTGTAGATTTCGGGATAGTTCGGCGGAATCACGGTATGGAACGTCTTGCCGTCGGCCAGGGTACCCGTCCCATCCGTTCCAGTGATGGTGACGTCACGCACCTTGCCTTCCTGAACTGTCGAGACAAACTCGGAAACAGGCATGTTCTGAGGCGTAGGACCACGACCGGTCTTTACTGCCATCCACACCAGAACGACTGCGCAGATTATGACCACCCAGAAAACAGCGGTCTTGATGTTAGAACTCATTACTCACCTTCTGCCGGCACATACTTAACCAGCCGGGCATATTCACCCGCCACAACCCTCGTATATGAAAGACGTGTTTCGCGTGTCTTTCGATTCAAAGCTCCCCGCCCTGGTCAGACGACCAGTAACTAAGCCTCGCAATTGCCTTTGTACCCGGTTTCGGTGAGTACTGAGATGCGGCGCCAAACTTCCGTGCCCAAAAAATTTCATCCTTCACCACGGCCACTGGCCAGTGCCTGCGTTTCCACAAGAGCACGCGCGATTCCTGAAACAGAGACTTGATCTTTTCGGGGGACCTGTGCCCGGGACGTAGGATTTCATCACCGGGGCGCCAATTTCGAACCTGCAGGCGAGAGCCTGAGACCGAAAGCACCTCAAGATCTAAATCGGCAATTTCTTTAGAGAACTGTGACTCTTTCTTGAAGTTAACACAATTCGGCTGATTTCCGTTTAGTACCGCAAGCTCAATGTATCCGGCTCCGTAAGGTAGCTGCACGGGTGCCTCGCAGCTAAGGTCAATGGAGTAGTTTCTGGGACCGGAGTTCAATTCTCCGGGCCTGCCAAGTAGCAGGGAGGCAAACGAACGGAGCGCGTCTACTCCGGGAATCAGTATCCGGTCGTGTCCATGCTCGCTCTGGCAAATATTGAGGACCGCTTGCACGTGCTGCTGGTCGATAGAGCGGAGATCCCCCCGTACTTCCTGGATGGCGCGGCGAATGAGTCTCCGCTGCACGGCCAAATGGTTGCCGAGCAGAACTTTGACCGGGAAGATCAGGCCCGGTTCGGATCTTGTCACCGTTGCCTGATAGAGAGGTTCGATTTGCTCCTGCCAATAATCTTCTTCAGCCCCGGCAACATCGGCAGTGCCGGACAAAATGCCTTCCAGGTTCGGGTTGAATTCGGCGGCCAGCGCAGGCATAACTCTGTTCCTCAATGAGTTGCGAGCGAATTCTTCGTTGTAATTTGACGAATCCTCACGCCATGTAATTCCTTGGCTCGCGGCCCAGGCGCGCACCTCGGAACGGCTGATTTCGAGGAGTGGCCGGATGAATCCCTCTTTGGTCGCCGGACGCATAGCAGCCAAACCGGCAACTCCCGAACCTCTAAGTAACCGGAAGAGGACTGTCTCGGCCTGATCGGTCCGTGTATGCCCTAGGGCTATCTTCTGTAAGCCGTGCTGTTGGCGGCAACTCTGGAAAAATTCTCTCCGGATGCGGCGCGACTCCTGTTCCAGGTTTCCCTCTAAGAGAGGTTGGGCGCGTGCGGCAAAGAAGACCAGACCCAAGCTGGCGGCAAGTTCGTCCACGAACTGCTGATCGCCGTCAGATTCCTGGCCCCGCAGGCCGTGATTCACATGCAAGACGGTCAGCCGTATGGCCAAAGTGCCGGCTAGCCGATGCAAGACGTGCAACAGCACGACAGAATCGGCTCCGCCCGACACCGCCACGCCCAGCGCGTCACCCCGCGCGAACATGCTATAACGAGGGATGATTTGGCTCACCCGCTCGACCAAATCTTCGGCCAATAGCAATATTCTAGGCCCGTTCTAGTCCCCGGCTTCCCATGCAAATCAACAATCCCGTCAATCGCGCAGAGTTCGACCGTCTGGCCGCAGGAATAAAGGTGCTTCTGATGGATGTAGACGGGGTGCTCACGGACGGACGTTTGCTCTTTTTCCCGGGCCCGGACGGCAAGATTGTGGAGAGCAAAGCGTTCGACTCCCAGGACGGCATCGCTTTACGCTGGCTGACCTGGTACGGCATCGAAACGGGAGTAATTAGTGGCCGCGATTCTCCCGCGACGCTGGAGCGCGCGCAACAGGTCGGCATGCGGTGGGTTTTCCAGGGCCATATCGAAAAGATCCCGCTCTTTGAGCAGATCATGGCGGAAGCGAAGGTCCAGAAGGAACAGGTCGCTTATGTGGGCGATGACCTCACCGACGTCGTCATCATGCGCCGCGTAGGACTTTCGTTTGCGACCGCGAACGCTCGCGAAGAGGTAAAACGATCTGCCACGGCCGTCACGTCGGCGGTTGGCGGCGCGGGCGCCGTTCGCGAAGTTATCGAGAGCATCCTTAAAGCTCGCGGCTCCTGGGACGAGATTCTGAAGAAATATGAGGTAGTGCTCTGAACCGGAGCGAACTCGAAAAGGTCGGTTTGGTTCTTCAGACCGTGAATGGACCCGGCGTGCTGCATCAGCTCACCGGCGTCATTGCGCGCCACAGTGGCGACATCCGATCCATTTCCATCATTGAGGATCAGCCAGTTAATACCCGGCTGTACTTCGAACTGGACTTGCCGCAGGCACCAGCCGAACTTATTCACGATCTAGATGCTCTGGATGTAGTGCACTCGGTAACCCAGGTTCAGTCGCTGCAGAAAATATACGGCAAACGGATTATTATCATGGGCGGCGGCGCGCAGGTGGGACAAGTCGCGTTGGGAGCAATCGCGGAGGCCGACCGTCATAACATTCGCGGCGAACACATCTCGATCGACACAATTCCGCTAGTTGGCGAACATACTTTAGCCGCGGCGGTCCGTGCAGTCCGCCGCCTCTCCCGCGTGCGCGCTCTAGTGCTCGCCGGGTCATTAATGGGCGGAGATATCGAAACTGCGGTTCGCGAAGTCCGCGGCGAGGGTTTGTTGGTGATCAGTCTGAATATGGCCGGCAGTGTTCCCGAGGCGTGTGACCTGGTGGTTACGGATCCCGTTCAGGCCGGCGTGATGGCGGTAATGGCGGTAGCCGATACGGCCCAATTCACGGTGGAACGTCTACACCGGCGCGTTTTCTAGAACTGCCACTTCACTTCGAACGGGAACTCGCTTAGCAGCTCGTGCTCGGTTCCGGCGCTGTACAAACGGGCATAGAACAGTCCCGCCGCTCTCATTCTCTGCAGGCTCAGCCGCACCTCTCCGTTTGTTACCGTCGCTTCACCAGCCCAGATAAGAGAACCGGTTTGGGTCACGATTTCGGCCCGGATCGGTCCTGAGGGTAATTCCTGATTGACAAGGGTCAGGTGTGCGCTTCGCCACTCGGGCACTACTGCTGCGGCAGCGGAGCCACGCTCGGCCGTCAGCAGGATGTTCGCCGGCAGGAAGGCGAACAGACAAAATGCGCAAGCCGCTAAACCGGCGCCCGCCCAAGACAGCGTCGGAACTGAAAACCATTTTGTCCATCGGCCGGTCTTTCGCTCGGGTTCCGGCTTCTCTTTTATCAGCAGCGGCGCGAGCGCCAGCTTTTTGGCAGCGATTTCCAACTCGATAGCTTCCAGCGCGGTCACGCAGGATTCACAAGCGAGGATGTGCTCCTCAACGAGCTCCAGTTCTTGCTCTGAGCAACCGTTCAAAGCAAAACGCTCCAAAACATCGAGCGGCGGGTGATCGAAACTAGTGTGGCGCATACTCCAGACCTCAGGCTCTTCCCTATGGTCTAGTCGTCTCATCAGGAATTTGCTCTCACTAAAACTGAGAAAAGTCCGCTACTAGTCAGTTTTTTCTTACCAATCTCCCCAAATTTAGCTTTAGCGCGCGATTTTAGGAGGCGAAACTGGGTTTCAGTCAGCGCCATCTCCCTGCAAATCTGTTCCTGCGGCTGTTCCTTCAGATAAAACCGGATGAGAATATCGCGGTCCCGCTTGGAAAGCGAGTCAAGCGCGCTCCTCATCAACGCCGCTTTTTGCTTGATCATGGCTTTCTGTTCCGGATTTTGGCTTCGATCCGCTACTGAGATGCCAGTCTCCAGTTCCGCCTGTTCACGGCGCGTATGCACGGCCTGCTCGATGTAGGCTGCGACTTGCCGCCTGACCACTGTTCTGACAAAGCCCATGAGGCGGTCCGGTTCGCGCAGGTCGCCACGCTTTATCGCATTCACCACAATCAGGAACGTGTCGTGTACTTTATCTTCCAATTCCTGCGGACCGAGCTGACGGCAAAGGTAATAACGAATACCGCGGCTGAACAACTTATAAAGCTGTTCCATGCCCTCGTCCTTTCCGGCCTTGATCTGCTGAACCAGCAGAGACCAGTCGATCGCGTGCAGGTCTCGGGGCGCTGCCACTTTGGTGTCAGGCGCTGGGTCGACTTTAGATTCTGCGAGTGCCATCCGCATTACTCCTTCGAAACGAGTGAATACGCTGCCCAAAATGCAGGTGCGCTGCCGTAGCCGCCACGTCGCTGCATTTCGAGCTGGGCCTTCTGGAGCGCACTGGCGGCTCTCTGTGCCAGTGATCTGGAGTGGGGTCCGGGGGAAGTTGGGTTGCTTAGAAGCGAATAAAAGAGGGTGAAGAAAGGTCCAGAATCGTCGGGCGTTGGCCAATTACTGACGATCACTGCGCTTGCGCCGGCCAAAAGCCATGCGCGGCTGAGGC
Organism: Terriglobia bacterium; assembly: GCA_963758445.1. Lineage (GTDB taxonomy): Bacteria > Acidobacteriota > Terriglobia > Bryobacterales > Bryobacteraceae > Bog-105. Next base: position 211,214 of record CAVWVR010000006.1, on the reverse strand, counting down.
CAATCAGGCCTGTGCTGGGGACCGGTTTGCCTTGTCCGGACGAGCATCCGCTCAGCACAATCAGGCTTCCGGGTACACGCAAAGACGCGATTTTTTCGCGCGTGAGCAATTCGGGGACGTTGTCATTTCCCAAGCTGAGTGCCAGCGCTGCCTGCTCCGGGTGGTCCGGAGGGCTGACCACGTGAACTGCAAAGTGGACTATAGAAGGTTGAGCTGAGAGAGCGGCTGATATCGCCGCGATGTTGGCTTCAGGCCCTACCAGCAGTTCTGCTTGAGCAATACCGCTGTATTTGGCCGCCGCACGGACTTCCCGTTGGCTTCCAGGCAAACGCCCCAAGGTTCCCGATCCTCTTGCATCAATGGCGTTCCTTAATACAGGTTGGAGCCTGCGGGAATCTGCCAGATTGTAGAGTGGATCCGCTATGCCGAGGAATCGCGCTTGCGGTTTATCGGGCGTCCGGGAAAGCATCAGTAGCTCGCTCGGCAACAAACGAACCGTATGGCTATCCGAAAGTGTTTTGCCACCGTAAGTAGTTGGAAGCATGGCGAAAGGAACCCGATCCAGCAATGGGCCATCGCCCACGATCAGCCAATCGGGCCGGCTCTCGACACTGCTGTCCAGTTGCGAAAAGAGTTGATCGCTGAGCTTGCGCGCGGGAAGGGTGAAACTCTGCTTGCGCTCCAACATATTACGGACTGCTGCGGCTTGCGCCCCGATCTCCCTTGCGGCTGGCAATCGATACAAATGCATCCCGTTCCCGGTGATTGCCCATAAAAACGAGCTCCGTTCGCCTAAGCAAAAACTGAGTAACGCTTCGGAGGGCCCTAATCCGGTCTGAATATCTCTAAGTGAATTCCTAGCGAAATTGTTCTCGGCTGAATAAATCTTTTTTTCCGTTCGCTGGCCGATTTTGGTTTCGAACTCGCCAATCTCGCTCTCCAACTCCGCCAGACGAGACTGGCTTGCCGCGTCTTCCCCAAGCGTCACTCGCGCTTGTACGCTTTGCAATTCGCCGAGCTTCGCCAGATAGTCGGCGGGCAGGGCGCGATCTTGCTCCAGGTCCAGGGCAAGCTGCTCGCGCAAGCTGGCGGCGCGATTCTCGGCTAGGGCTTCCAGAGCCTCGGCGGCTAGCGTGTCATCATGACGAGCAAGGCTCTGCTCCGCGGCTAATTCGGCGAATGATTGATAGGTACTGTTCAATTGCCGGACAGTTTCGATATTCGTCGCATCCCCCGGCAAAGTTGCGCGGCGCCATACGTTGGCCGAGCGGATAGCCTTTCGATAGGTGGCGAGAGCATCGTCTGTCCTGCCCAGATCACGCAGGATGCCGGCGCGCACGCCAAGCGGATAATATTGTGGGCTGGTGGTGAATACCGGATCGGGATTAGCGAAGGCTAACTCGATGTAGTGCAGCGCCGCCTCGTTCTGCTGCTGCTTCCACTTGAGTTCAGCTAAATGCTCCAGGGTGACGGACGGAATGGTTGCCTTGCCCGTCGACCGGTAGATCTCGAGCGCCTTGGCCAGCGACTTGTCTGCTTCGAGCGTCTGACCGGTCAGCAGCAGCGCGGTTCCGCGTAAGTCCCAAGCGTTCGCCTCCAGTGCCGCGTTCCTGGTGTCGTGCGCAATCTTGAGGCAGCGATCCGATGAGCCGACTCCGGCAGCGGTTTGGCCCAACCGGATCTGAAGATAGGAAAGGGCGAGGTACGCGCGGGCAAACAGATCCGTGCGGTTAGTTTGCGCGAGATCGGCTATTGCCTCGGCAAGCTTGCGCTCTGCCAATGCAAAGCTCCCCAGTTGCGCATAGAAAGTGGAGGCGTTAATTTCAGCTCCCCCGGCTATGTCGGGGTCGTGGTGCGATTTCGCCAACTCGGTTGCAGACTCGGTTGCCGCTAAACCGGCGCTGTATCGAAATAGAAGACCGAGGCAGGAACCTACGTAGACACCTGCCTTCGCTTCCCAACGCGGATTGCCGGTGTTGTGCCACATTCGTGCCGCTTCTTGAAAGCTGCGGGCAGCAGCACTATAGTTTCCGGCCGCACGCTCATCGCATGCTTTCTGAAAAACAGCACCCGCGGAATCTTGGGGTAAGGGTTCAGGACCGCATTGTGCTGCTAGAAGCAGGCCCGGCGCTGCACAGACAAGTGCCGCCAGTGTCATTCCGGTCGCACGTATCCAAAAAACAATGGACACAGGCGCCCGCCATAAGGGTGGCAAGGGAACTAGAGGAAGGTTAGCCGTAGCCTACCACCCTTCATGCGATTCACCTAGCGCTTTCCGCTGGACTGAAAGGTTTACGGGTGACTAAAAGCCGAACAGCTTCAGAATGTGCAAAATGATACAAGGATCAACAAAAATCGGAGGTAACATTTGGTGCGAGCTCCCTGCCCGCGATCAAACGCTACTCCCGCCTGTGAGCTATTCGCCGCCCCTGCTACAAAGTAAACCCCTCATTCTGAAGGAGATACTTTATTTTAATTTTTTGTCACCCGATTGGACGGATGTTCAACATCGATCAAATCCGAAACAAACAACCTGGCGCAAAGGACGAGGCGCAATGTGGGCAAATGTGGACGTCCAGAATTGCGCCAATTGCCCACAATTGCCCCCGAATGCTCAATCGCCCCGTTGTAAGCGCGCATTGTAATTCTGCAGGTTCAGAAGTGCCGGTCACGAATCGTAAACGTTTATTTGAGAGCGACATGCATTTCGACGCACCATGCTGAAAACGCAGCGCTTACGACCACCCTCTGCAGTCAGAATTCGCACGCGCTGAACTCGACTTTGCGTCATTTGCTCATTTTTAACGGGTACAGTCATGGCCGGAAGCGAGGAGAGGAATGCGATCTCAAATGCAGTCGACGCGCTCTAGGCGGGCATCCCTGCCGGAGGATCCCGGCGGCCTGTGTGCCCAACTTCAAAAGTTGCTTGTAGGGCAGCCTGAAGCGATCGACACGATCGTCCCGTACGTTCAGATGCAGCAGGCGGGCCTCGCGCCGGAAGGACGTCCGGTCGGTGTCGTCTTGTTGCTTGGCCCCACCGGAACGGGCAAAACACGTACCGTGGAAGCGCTGGCGGAAGTCCTTCACGGCAGCAGCAAAAATCTGCTGAAGGTCGACTGCGGCGAATTTCAAATGGAGCATGAGGTCGCAAAGCTGATTGGCGCGCCTCCAGGCTATCTGGGCCATCGCGAGACGCAGCCTATGCTCAATCAGGCCAAAATAAACAGCGTAGCCTCGGAGCGCAGCGAGATTTCGCTCATCCTGTTCGACGAGATCGAAAAGGCGGCTCCCTCGATGACCCGGCTCCTGTTAGGAATTCTGGATAAGGCCACCTTGCGGCTAGGCGATAACACGACCGTTAACTTCGAGCACTGCATCATTTTTCTCACCAGCAATCTGGGAGCAAAATCGATACAGCGGGCCAACAAGCCTGACTTCGGCTTCGAAGCCATGGTCCCGCCCATGGTAAATGGCGATTCGGCCAAGATTCAGAGCATCGGCATGTCGGCCGTGCGCCAGAAGTTTTCTCCGGAGTTTGTCAACCGCATTGATTCCGTCATCACTTACAGGCCGCTCGACAGCGAAGCGTGCGCACAGATTCTGGAGCACATCCTCACGAGTTTTAGCCGCCTCATCGTAGCCCGCTTGGGAGTGCGCGCCTTCCGGCTGATGTGCACCACTGCGGGACGCGCACTGCTATTAGAGCAGGGCACCAGCATCGAATACGGTGCTCGCGAACTAAAGCGAACGGTACAACGGAACTTCATCCAGCCTGTGGCGGCACTGATGGCTCAAGGACGCGTCGCGCCCGGCGTCAGTGTCATCCTCGATGCCAAAAGCGGCGAGTTCAACATATTGATCCGGCAGTAAGCCGAGGGGAGTTACCGCCCATTCCATCTCACCGAATCCGCGGTAACCGGCCCTGCCGGCGTGTTCAGGATCAATTGCACGTCTAGCGCACTACCGCTTCCCTGATACTCTACCGACCCGAGCCGCAGGTCATCCATTCCCAACCGGAGCTGGGAACGGCTGCTTCCTTCGCTGATGATGAGCGTCCCTCCGCTGGCCTGATTCAATTCACTGGCCGCGTGGTTCCAGGAGATGCGCAAAATATGATTCTCAGGCAGGACAGCCAGGTGCATCTGATTTCCCGAACCAAACCAGCGCGCTAAATTCGGCTGCTGCATAAAAGACCACAGCAGTGCGCAAGCTCCTATGCCAATCAGCAAAAGCGCCGCGACTCGGGCGTAAACACTCCACTTGCTTGTCTGGGTGCGCCCGCGATCCTTCGATGGTTCTCGCTGAGGGATTTCGCCGGGTACTTCAGGGAGTGCCTTGAATTCGTTTTCATCAAATGCGAATTCACGGACGGAAGGTTCATCTGTCAACTTTCCATTATTGGAGACAAAAAACGCTGCCCGGTGTGGCGCCTCCGTCTGAACTAGCAGCACCACATAGGGTTTACTCTGAAACTCCTGCGCGAAGATACTGCGATCCGCAAGCGATGGCTTCATCGGACCTACCCTGGCGTGGCTGCGAAAGAAACCGATCATTTCCGCACCAGACTTATGCTCACCGCGGGCTTGACTCGAAGGTTGAAATCGGCCTGGCTCGGGCAAAAAGACCGTGTCGTCGTCCGACCCGTTAGAGAGCATCTCTATACTTTCGATGCGCAGCGTTGGAACTGGCGACGACGGGATAGTGCCGATCAGGAACCCACCCACTTCCGTTCCGAGCCGTTCGGACAACTGCACCTGCGCGGCAATTTTCGGGGCCAAATCCAGCCGTAGTTCGATGGCATAGGTGGAACGGTCCGGGCTCCAACGAATGTAGAGCGGTTCGTCCTCAATGATCGGCGGCTGCGTGGGCTTAGCCATCGGCGTTTACTCCTACATTACAAGTTCGATCGCCGGGGTAAGTTGGTTCTTTGAGTACTCTCTACGTTGTCGCAACGCCTATTGGGAACCTCGAGGACATCACGCTGCGAGCGTTGCGCGTGCTCCGTGAGGAAGTGCAGCTCATCGCTTGCGAAGATACGCGTCAGACACAAAAGTTGCTCGCTCACTACGGAGTCCGTAAGCCTATGCTCAGTTACCACGAGCATAACGAAATCACGCGTGTTCCCGAAATACTGGACGCACTCCAGCGCGGCGAAAACGTCGCGCTGGTTAGTGACGCCGGAACCCCGCTGGTTTGCGATCCCGGCTATCGGATCGTCGCCGCTGCCGTCGAAGCGGGCATTTCCGTGGCGCCGCTTCCGGGCGCGTCCGCGGCAATTACTGCTCTAACGGGTTCCGGTCTGCCTACAGATGAGTTCTGGTTCATTGGTTTCCTTCCGCCGAAGTCGGCAGCCCGCCGCAATACCCTTTCTCAAATCGCGAAGCATCCCGGAACGGTTATTGTCTACGAGAGCCCGCATCGAATTCTGGAAACGTTAGAAGACATGGCCGACCTGTTGCAGGACCGGCCGGTTGTTCTGGCGCGGGAGTTGACGAAGCTGTACGAAGAATTCATTCGCGGCACCGCCGGCGAAATTCGCGAAACCTTGATTCGAAATCATTCCGCACGTGGCGAGATGACATTGCTGATTGGCAAACGCGATCCGCACGAGCCCGATCTAGACGCCGAGGCCGAGATCGCGCGTCTCGAGCAGGACGGAGTCGCGCGTATGGATGCGATTAAAGCAGTCGCGAAACGGATGGGGCTTCCGAAGCGGGAGGTCTACCGGCTCGCTGCGGGGCAGGGCAACAATCGGCCGGACAAAAGTCGTGATTAGGCCCGTATGCGCCCGTCGCCAGCCTCGGCTCAGTTGGATTCAACCGTTCCGTTATCAGTTGGCGAATGGCTGCGACGAAAGCCGGATGGGTCCCGGCCGTCTGAGCGCGCACAAGTTTCATTCCCAACTCGCGCGCCAGGTGCTGCGCTTCCGTGTCCAGATCGTACAGCACTTCCAGATGATCCGAAATGAATCCCAGCGGCGCCATCAAAACGTTGTTCGTGCCATTCCCATGCAGCATCCGTAAATAATCCAGAATGTCCGGACCGAGCCATGGCTGGGTCGGCGGTCCGCTGCGGCTCTGGAAAACTAACTCCCAGTCGCGCAGCCCAACGCGTTCTGCAACCAGCCGGGCGGTCTCGCGAAGCTGCTGTTGGTAGTTGCTGGTTTCCGCCATCGAACAAGGAATGCTATGCGCTGTCACAACGAATTTGAGCGATTCCCGCTCCTCCGCTGTGAACTGACTGAGCGCATCGTTGACCTGATCGGCACACGCCTCAATAAACCCCGGATGGTTGTAGAACACGCGCAGCTTGTCTACCTTCGGCGCGCCCGGCCCTATCTCCGCTTGCGCCGCTGCGATGTTTTCACGATATTGCCGGCAACCGGAATAAGAGCTATAGGCCGAAGTCACGAAGGCCAGCGCGTGCGTCACACCGTCGCTGCGCATCTGCCGCAAGGTATCCGTCAGAAAAGGATGCCAGTTGCGATTACCCCAGTAAATAGGAAGCTGAATCGCATGCGCATCCAGTTCCGTGCGCAGGGCGGCGATCAACGCGCGGCACTGATCGTTGATTGGACTTTTACCCCCAAAATGCTGATAGTGTTCCGCCACTTCCAGCAATCGTTCGCGCGGTATGTTCCGTCCGCGAGTCACATTTTCTAAGAAGGGCAACACGTCTTCCGGTTGTTCGGGGCCGCCGAAAGAAACGACAAGAATCGCATCGTACATCAGGCTGGAATTCCCGCAATGCGGTGGAGCTTCATCATATTCGTGGAGCCTCGTAAGCCCACCGGCTGTCCCGCCACGAACACAATGTTGTCTCCCGGCTTGACGCGCCCGCTCTCGGCCAGCCTCACTTCCATCTCGTGCAGCATTTTGTCGGTAGACTCCATTACTGGTGAGATGATCGGATTCACTCCGTGGATGATTGAAAGTTGACGCGCTACCGCCTCGCTGGACGTGAACGCATAGATGGGTACTGGCGGCCTGTACCGCGCCAGTAAGCGCGCCGATGCGCCGCTGGTGGTTCCAACGGCGAGCGCTACCACCCCGGCCGAGCGTGCCGCATGATAGGCCACCGCGGCGACAATCTCCGGAATGCTCTGGTCGCCTTCACGCCAGATATCCGGGAAGCCGAGCTTCCGCAGTTCCGCCTCTGTCTCGCAAGCAATCCGGTCCATCACGCGTACTGACTCCACCGGATGCTTGCCTGACGAAGTCTCAGCCGACAACATGACGGCGCTGGTGCCGTCATAGATCGCGTTTGCCACATCGCTGACCTCCGCGCGCGTGGGCACCGTATGCTCAATCATCGACTCGAGCATCTGGGTTGCTGTGATGACGAACTTGCCTCGTTGGCGCGCTCGGGCGATGATTGCTTTCTGAATAGCCGGGACGCGCTCCGGCGCCATCTCCACGCCCAGATCGCCGCGCGCCACCATCACCCCGTCGCTCTCTTCTAAAATTTCGTCCAGATTTTGCCAGCCTTCGGGCTTTTCGATCTTGGCGATAATCGGCTGCTTCGCATCCACTTCCTCCAGCAGATGCCGCAATCGCAGCACATCGCGCCCATGCCGGACGAAGGACAAAGCAAAAAAATCAACGCCTTGCTGGACCCCAAAATGCGCGTCTGAGATGTCTTTCTTCGATAGCGCCGGCGTGCTGATGTTTACGCCCGGAAGGTTGATTCCTTTCCGGTCGCTGATAATTCCGCCGGCTTCGACGATACACTTCACCGCAACGCCATCGCTGCCCACTGCTCTGAGGCGAACAAGTCCATCGGCAATCAGCACCGGGTCTCCCGGCTTTACATCGTGGGCGAACTCCGGATAGGAAGTGGACGCAATCTCCGCGTTGCCGTCAACCCGCTCGGTCGTAATAGTAAAGGTTGCGCCGTCTTGCAGGAACTGCGGTCCTTGCGAAAAAGTGCCTAGCCGGATTTTCGGGACCTTGCAAATCCAGCAAAATCGCGGCATACGATTGATACTCTTTCGACATTTCGCGCACCATCGTGACCCGGCGGGCGATGTCTTCCTGCGTTCCGTGCGATGCGTTCAGCCGGAAAACATCCACCCGCGCATCGAATAATTGCCTGAGTACGCGCTCCGAATCAGTGGACGGTCCGAGGGTAGCAACGATTTTGGTTGCGCGCATGAGCTTGCATTTTTACGATAGTATGCAGCTACTCAGGAATCCCTTGACCCTTATAGAGACAACTTCACGAGACCTGCTCTACGCCCTGCGCACCCTGCGCAAAAATCTCACTTTTGCATTGGTAGCAATTCTGACGCTCGCGTTGGGCATAGGCGCTAACACGGCCCTATTCAGCGTCATTCACTCGGTCCTGCTGAAGCCGCTTGACTATCCTGATCCGGGCAGGCTCGTTCTGATCGGGGAGGGAACGCCGGCGCGCTTTCTGTTGCTGAAGTCCGCTTCCAGGACATTCAGTGCTATGGGAGCCTCCAGCCCGCAGGAGGATCAGACGCTGGTCACTGCAGCGCAGCCGGAAGTGCTGAAGGCGGCGCGCGTCTCGGCCGGCTTTCTGCGCAGCTTAGCTGTGTCTCCGATATTGGGACGCGATTTCCTGCCGGAAGAAGATGCGCCTGGCGGTGCGCCCGTTGCCATCATCAGCGCGGAACTGTGGCAGACCCGATTTAGCGGCGACACCCACATCATCGGCAAAACCGTGACGCTCGGGTCAGGGCCGTACACCGTCATCGGCGTTCTTCCGGCTCGGTTCCAGTTTCCGTTCCCCGGCCTCGATATCTGGTTGCCGCAGCCACAGGAGTGGCCGCAAATGCCTGCCAAATCGCGCGCCATCAGTCCATTTCTGTCCATCTTTGGCCGTTTGAAACCCGAAGCCACCATCACACAAGCGAATGCCGAGGTTGCCGTGCTGCAGCATCAATATGCCATCAGCCATCCAGGCCTGTTTGACTCCAAGCCGAGATCGTTTGTGAGCGTGAAGCCGCTGAAAGAGGAACTGGTCGGCAAGATTCGTTCGGTGCTCTGGATGCTTTTTGGCGCAGTGGGATTTGTTCTGCTGATTGCATGCGCTAACGTGGCCAGCTTGCTGCTGGCACGTGCCAGCGCGCGCTCCCGTGAGTTCGCGGTGCGGGCAGCACTCGGAGCCAGCCGCGGCCGCCTAGTCGCTCAATTGCTGGCGGAGAGCGTGCTGCTCTCGCTCGGCGGAGGAACGATTGGGCTACTCCTGGCGCTTCTCGTGTTGCGAGCGATTCGCGGTGTGACCAGCTTCGATTTGCCCCGCGCAGGCGAGATTCACGTGGATTTGGTTGTACTTGTGTTTGCCGTAGCCATCTCGGTTCTGACCGGAATCTTGTTTGGACTGGTTCCTTCGTTCAGCGCTTCGCGGCCCGACATCATCTCAGCGCTGCGCGCGAAGGGTGACACCACCAGCGGAGCGGCCGCACAGCGGACTCGCCTCGGGTTCAGTGCGCGCGGGCTTTTAGTGATCGCTCAAGTGGCTCTCTCGATTGTGCTGTTAATCGGCGCGGCACTGCTTATGCAAAGCGTCATCCGTCTGCGCGCCGATAATCCCGGATTCAATCCCGCTCACCTTCTTACCATGCGGACTTCGCTCCCGCTGTCCCGTTACGGCACAGATCAGAAGAAGAGAGCATTCTTCGAAGAACTGATTGCGCGCGTGCAATCGCTGCCTGGAGTTCATGGAATAAGCGCTTCCATGACGCTTCCCATGAGTGCCTTCGCCGGCACGCCTGTTCAGGACGCGAGTAAGCCGCGTTTGAAGTTGAACGAACGCCTGATTGCCACGGTGAACATAATTACGCCGGATTATTTCCGCACGCTCGAGATTCCCATCAAGCGCGGCCGTGTTTTCAACGAGCGGGACAAACAGGGTACGCAGCGTGTCGCAATCGTGGACGAGAATCTTGCCCGTCATTTCTGGCCTGCATACCCGCGCGGATTGGATCCCATTGGCCAGTTCATTCTGGTGGGTGGGACTACGCCGCTGCCCGCGCAGATCGTCGGCATCGCCGCAAATGTTCATCAGAACATCGAGAACACCGCTTGGCCCGAGAGCGTGTACCTCGCCTTTGCGCAAGGCGCAATTCCGACCGCCATGATTGCTTTACGAACGGAAGGCGATGCAACGCGGTTCGCGGCGATCGCTCGCAAACAAGTGCAAGCGATAGACCGCGACCAGCCCGTTTCCGAAATTCAAACCATGGAAAGCCTGGTCGAAGGCGAATTGGGACAAAGGCGCTTGCTAGTCAATCTCCTGGGATTCTTTGCCGCTGTCGCGCTGGTGCTGTCGCTGGTAGGCATTTACGGCGTTATCGCGTACTCGGTCACGCAACGCACCTATGAAATGGGTATTCGCCGCGCGTTGGGTGCGCGCGATTTCGATGTTCTGTGGCTCATCGTGGCGCAAGCGTTTGGGCTGGCCCTCACGGGAACGCTGCTGGGAGTCGCCGGCGCTTTCGGACTGACGCGGCTGCTGAAGACTTTTCTGTTCCACGTCAGCAGCACCGACCCGGCCACCTTCGGCGGCATCGCGATTGTGTTCATTGTGATCGCTGTAGCAGCCAGCTATATCCCTGCGCGCCGAGCTACCCGCATGGATCCCATGGCGGCTTTCCGATACGAATAGTTTTCTGTCATAATGAAGTCGCTCTGGCAGTATTCTTCCGCTAAAGCGGATGAAGTTTCTCTCACCGTCTCGTCATACCCGGCTCAATGAAGCCGTCGGTCTGCTATTGTTTCTGCTCGGGCTCGCTGTATCGCTGAGCTTGCTCTCGTACTCTCCGGCCGATCTCTCGTGGAACACGGCCACTGGGGCCACTCACGTCCACAATCTACTCGGATTGTTTGGCGCTAAATGGGCCGATCTGCTGCTCGAGATTTTTGGCATTAGCGTGTTTCTGCTGCCGGTGCATGTCTGGGCGCTGGGCTGGAAGTGGCTGCGCTCCTCGCCTATAGAGAGTGCGTGGTTTCGCATCTTCGGCAGCTTTGCACTCTGGTTCTGCATCTCCACCGCCTGCGGGCTGGTGCCACGGCCGTGGCTCATCGCTGGCGCCATCCATCCCAGCGGAATCGTGGGCATGGTGATCTCGGACTTTCTGCTGTCGCGTTTCGAAGTGGCAGGCGCCGCGATCATCACCGTAGCCTCCGGCATCCTCGCTCTCTACTTCGCGTCCACCTTTGAAGTCTCAACATTGATGCGCTGGCTGCGCGGGCCGATTGCCAAATCACAAGCTTTGATCGAGCGCTGGAAAGCAGCGCGCCAGGCACGCCGCGAACGTGCGATGGAGCGCGCGCAGGCTCGTGCGGCCGAGCGCGCCGCCGCCCGGATTGCGAAACAAAGCCAACCAGAAGCGGAAGCGGAGATCGACTCTGCGCGCCCGCGGCGGCGACGGCAAACTGTTCCGCTTCCCGACGATACACCTCCCTTCGACCTCGCTCCCGAACCTGGGGCTGAACAGGTGGAAGAGCAAGAGCACGACATTCCCATTCGCCCCCTGGAATACCAACCGATCGTACGTCCCCCAGTTGTCGAGGAAGAGCCGGAGCCGGTCGCGGCTGCGTTCTCAGAACCGTTCTCCGAAAGCCGACCCGTCGCGAAGCGGCGGCGTAGCTATCGCCTGCCCGGCACCGACTTGCTGAACGAAGTTCCGGCTGGAAGCGGCTACGACAGCCAGGAATTGAAGGAAATCGCCAGCCGGATCAAATCCAAACTCGAGGAATTCAACGTCCGCGGGTCCATCGTTCAGATCAATCCCGGGCCCGTTGTCACTACGTTTGAGTTCAAGCCCGAAGCCGGCGTCAAATATAGCCGCATTACGACGCTCAGCGAGGATCTCTGTCTCGGCTTGCAAGCCGAATCGGTGTTGATCGAGCGCTTGCCGGGCAAGCCGACAGTCGGCATCGAAGTCCCGAACACAAAACGCGAACTCATCAGTCTGCGCGAGATTCTCGAATCAGACGCTTTTCAAGAGGCGCCCTCGCGTATGACTATAGCGCTTGGTAAAGACATCAACGGCCGCATCAAAGCGGCTTCGCTCGAGACCATGCCTCACCTGCTGATTGCCGGATCGACGGGATCGGGCAAGAGCGTCATGCTGAACGCCATGATTATGTCGTTCCTCTACAAGGCAACGCCCGACGAAGTGCGCATGATTATGGTGGATCCCAAGCGCGTCGAACTCGGCATCTACGAAGGCATTCCGCATCTGCTGACTCCGGTCATCACAGAGCCGAAGAAAGCAACCAACGCTCTGCGCAACGCCGTGCTCGAGATGGAGCGGCGTCTGAAACTGCTCGCTTCGTACGGCGTTCGCAATATCGATCAATACAACCGCAAAATGGCCCAGCTCAAGCAGGAGCCGCGCGGCCTGTTTGACGATGCGGAAGACGACGAGAATCTTCGCCCGCTTCCCTACGTGCTCATCCTGATCGACGAACTTGCCGATCTAATGATGCTGGAACGCGCCAACGTGGAAGAGTGCATCACGCGGCTGGCTCAAATGGCGCGAGCGGTCGGCATGCACTTGGTACTCGCTACCCAGCGGCCGAGCGTTGACGTAATTACCGGTCTCATCAAAGCGAATTTCCCCTCGCGCATTAGTTTTCGAGTAGCCACGCGCGTCGATTCGCGCACCGTACTGGACTCCATGGGGGCAGAACATCTGCTCGGCAAAGGCGACATGCTTTTTCTGCCGCCCGGTTCTTCCCGCCTCACCCGTGTGCATGGCGCGTATGTGACCGAAGCCGAAACCAACCGCGTTGTCGATTTCTGGAAAGAACAGGCGACGCCTGAATATGACGAAACTTTCCTGCTGACTCCGCCTTCCGAGGACAGCGATGAGGACGTTGAAGTGGTCGAGGGTGAACAGGACCCGATGTATGAAGATGCCGTTCGGATTGTGCTTGAAATGGGTAAGGCGTCGACATCCACTTTGCAGCGGCGTTTGCGGTTGGGCTACGGCCGCGCCGCCCGCATTTTAGATACGATGCAGCGCGATGGCATCATCGGCCCGCCCGACGGCAGCAAGCCGCGCGAAGTGCTGAAACGCCCGGATTGGCTGCGCGAAGTTGAAAGCCAGCTACGATAGCCCATGAGGCATGATTGACAAGCGCATTGTCGTGGCCATCGATGGTCCGGCCGGAGCGGGGAAGAGTACTTTAGCGAAACGCGTTGCCGGCAAGCTCGGCTACGTCTACATCAACAGTGGCGCAATGTACCGCGCGGTCGCGCTTTGGGCCATTCGTCTCGGCGTGGCTTTGAATGACATGCACCGTTTGGAGCAACTGGCGAAAGAAGCGAAAATCCGGCTCTCATTGGGCGATGACCGGATTTTCCTGAACGAGGAAGACGTTACCGAAGCCATTCGCGACCGGACAATTTCCGATGCTGCCTCAAAGGTGTCCGCGGTCGCCGGCGTTCGCCGCGCGCTTCTGAAACTTCAGCGCCAGATGGCCGATCAGAACAGTGTGGTGATGGAAGGCCGCGACATCGGCTCGGTGGTTTTCCCCGGCGCGCAAGTTAAAATCTTTCTCGATGCCGACCCGAAGGAGCGCGCGCGCCGCCGCACGCTGGAAATTCGGCGTGACGGCCAGGAAGCGGACGTTCACGTCATTGCGGGCGAGCTGCACAAACGCGATGAGCGTGACCGCAAACGTTCTGAAGCGCCACTCGTACAGGCGCCCGATGCCGAGTTCGTAGACACCACCGGTCTTTCGCTCGACCAGGTGGAGGATACGATACTCCGTATCATTCGCGCGAAAACATCGAACGGAAAAGCCGCGACAAACCAAAGCTGAGGTAGCAACCTTTTCGCTTTCCGAAGAGCTGACTATGTAGTATTCTACTTCCAGGCAGATGCTGGAAGTTCAATCGCTCACCAAGTGCTACGCCACCATTCCGGCTGTCGACAATGTTTCGTTCTCCATTAAGCCAGGGGAAGTGCTTGGCTATCTGGGGCCGAATGGTTCCGGCAAGAGCACGACGGTCAAAATCATCACCGGCCTGATGGAGCCCACGCGCGGGCACGTCCTGTTCAACGGCACTGACATCCAACACGATCTCGCGGCCTATAAGAGATTGCTCGGCTACGTCCCGGAAGAAGCGAATCTCTATCCGTTTCTATCCGGTTTAGAGTATCTGGCGCTGGTCGGCCGGCTGCGCGGGTTGCCCGATCCGGTAATCGCAAAACGCGCTGACGCCATGCTGCAGGTATTTGCAATGCATCCGCACCGCCACACCGCCATCGCCGCTTATTCGAAGGGTATGCGCCAACGGATCTTACTCATTGCCGCTCTCCTCCACAATCCGGAAATCATCATCTTTGATGAGCCATTATCCGGGCTCGACGTAACGTCCGCCTTGATCTTCCGGCATCTGGTTTCTGCTCTGCGCCGCGAGGGAAAAATCATTCTCTACTGTTCACACGTGCTGGAGGTTGTCGAAAAAGTCTGCTCGCACGTGATCGTTTTGCAGCGCGGCAAGCAGCTCGCGTACGGCACCGTGGAAGATCTGAAGAATTTTCAAGCCATGCCTTCGCTTGAGGCTGCGTTCTCGAATCTAGTGCAGGAAGTAGACGCGGACGAAGCCGCGCGCGACCTCATTGCCGCCGCAAGCGTTGTATGAAAATTCGGCGTCCCTCAAATCCGCAGCTGCCGCGCAATCCGTTCTGGGTTCTGGTTGGCCACTTTGTGCAGCGCCTGCTCGCCGGAGAAGAGGAGAGCGAGGGCGGTATGAGTCTTGGCCTCGGCGCAGTGCTGGCCTTGCTTGCCTCGCCGGGCGCATTCGCTACCATTTTTCTACTCGACAAGTATTCCACTTTGATGCAGTGGTTCCGGCATCAGAATCTCAATCCCTATCGCGCATCGATTGCCGACGAGTACTTCTTTGTCGTACTGTCCATGACCATCACCGGCCTCGTGATGGTGCTCCGCTGGAACCGTCTCTTTCCCGACCGGCGCGATTTCGCCAACTTAGCAGCGCTGCCCATTCCGATCCGCAACGTCTTCATTGCAAATTTCGTTGCTCTTTTCAGTCTCGCCCTGCTGTTCGCAGTTGATGTCAATGCGTTTTCCGCATTCTTTTTTCCATTCATCGTGACCATCAGCGATGGTCAAGGCGGCAGCTTCGCAAATTTATGGCTGATGCTGCGCAGTCACAGCAGCACCGTTTTCCTGGCGAGCCTGTTCAGTTTCTTTGCAGTCTTCGGAATCGTCGGCGTGCTGATGTTGCTTGTTCCGAAGCGCTGGTTTCCACGCGTCTCGCTTGCGGCGCGCATGTTGCTTGTAATCGCGCTGTTGGCCGAGTTCTTTGCCAACATGCTGCTGCAACTCTTCTCCGGACATTTGGGACACACCACCGGGTATGCCCAGCTTCTTCCCTCGTTCTGGTTTCTCGGTATTTATGAAACTATCGGGCGCCTTGGCAGCGCCGGTACGCAACTGCTCGCGCAAAGAGCGCTCATCGCCACCGGGACCGCCATTTGCGTTTCTTTAGGCGCTTACACACTTTGCTATCGCCGCCACTTTGTACGCCTTGCCGAATCGCTCGACATGCTCGGCGGCGCACGGCATACTCACCATTTCCGGCTGCCCGGCTCCATCGTCCGCTTAATCTTCCCCTCGACATTCGAACGCGCTTGCGCCAGTTTCATCGGAAGCGTTTTGCTTCGTAGCGAGCGTCACTTGATGTTTCTCGGCGGTTATCTCGGGATCGGTTTTGTGTTAATCGCGCAAACCGCTATGGACGGCTTGAACCATCGCACAACCCCGGGAGCGCTCAACGCGGACCTGCTCGCCATTCCGCTAATGATCGCGTTCTTCGTCGCAACCGGGCTACGGCTGGTCTTCGATATGCCGGCTTCTTTGAGCGCCAATTGGGTCTTCCGGTCAACTTTGGAAAATCCATCGCCAACCCCGCGCGTCCCGGTGCGAAAGATCATGCTCCTCTGCCTGCTGGGCTGGGAAATCGGCGTGCTCTTTCCTTTGGCCCTGCTGCAGCTCAATTGGCAAATGGCCGTGTCGCAGACGCTCTTTGTCATGCTTTTCAGCGTCACGCTTGCGGAAGGATTGCTGGCGCGCTTCCAAAAAATTCCGTTCGCCTGCAGCAATCGGCCCGATCTGCGAATGCTCCTGATGCGTATCCTGGCCGCTGTCTTTGCCGTCATGCTTGCTGTCCCCCTCCTCGCCACAGCGGAAGCCGGAATGCTGCTTCACCCCACGCGGTTCGTCTTTGCAGCCATTCCTCTGGGCATCGCATGGTACTGGATCTTCCGCCAGCGCCGCGATGTAATCGATGCCGGAGAGTGCCTCACTTTCGAAGATGGCCCGCGGCCCGATTTTGAGCTTCTCAGGCTCACTTAAACGGGTGTAGCATTCGAGATAGGTATGAGTGGCTCAGCCAAACTCTCGCACACGGCGGCCATGATCTTGCAGACGCTGGATAACGGCTGCAATTATGGCTTTGACATTATGGACGCAACCGGATTGCCCAGCGGCACGGTCTACCCGGCCTTGCGCCGCATGGAAACCGAGGGCTGGATCTCCTCCGAATGGGAGCCCGACAAGAAGGCTACCGCCGAGCAGCGTCCCGCTCGCAAATACTACCGGATAACGCGCACCGGTTCAGAAGTTCTGGGAGCCTCGCAGCAGCGTTACCCTCTGCTGGGCAAAATGGCAGGCATGAAGGCTCGGCGTTAACGGATCGCCGCAGTTGAGAAGGATCTATGCCAAGTCCGATTAAAGCCCCGCGATCGGTTCGGTTTTGCAACCTGATGGTGCGCATGGCCGCTCGCCTGGTGCCCGCAATCCAGCGGGTGGAATGGCAGCGCGAATGGTTGGCTGAAATCTGGCACCGCTGGCAATTTCTCTACCATGCCGGCTTTTGGAATCGGCCGCGAAGCGTTCGGCCTGATGCGTAATTGCCTGGGTGTTGTCCCCGACGCCATCTGGCACTTCGCGCTGCAAGATCCAGTGCAGGAAAGAATCCGAACCTGGGCGCGGTCTCCCTGGACCTGTTTGGGCGGCACTCCTTACGACGTTCCTGGCGGTCGGCCTGATGACTGGTGGATTCCCGGCTACCCGCCAACTCCTATTTTCCGGCTCTTCACCCGCCAACGAACGTCTCCTCTTCATCTGGCTGCATCCCACCGTCGGCGGTCCGGATAAGGAACTGCCTTCCGATGTCCCCGCTGCCTGGGCTTCCCGCAGCAAATTGTTAGAAGGCGCCGCCGGCTTCCACATGTCGCGCGCGCAACTTGTGCGGCCTTCCGGTTCTGTGCATCCGCTAGTCATCGAGACACAGCCGGCGCTGTTTAGCATTCTGCGCTCCACTCCAGCACTGGGCGCCATCCCCACCGAATCGGGCATCGTACTTGACCAGCGAACCTGGAAGTCTCTTTTTCATGCCAATCGCAACGTGCTCGGATCGAAAGTGACGATCGGAAAGCAAACCTATCCCATCTCCGCAGTGCTTCCATCGAGCTTCCAGTTCCTGACTCGTCAGCCCACCGTCTTCCTGGTAAGCCGCTGGTTGCCCGATCGTGTCAACGTGATCGCGCGAGCCCGCCCGGGCGCAACCGCCGCGCAGCTCGATCGCGAACTGGTGCGAATCTCGGAAGATGTAACGTACGATTTTTTCCGATCGCAGTTGCGCATGTCATTCGTGCAGGATGCATTGTGGACGCCTGTGCGTCTGTTTGCTATCGCAGCTTTTGCAAGTGCGTTTCTCTGTCTTTGGGCAGCGCATCCGCACCTCCGTCAAATTCGCTCGGCCCTCCAACCCATGAACCGAAAACCGGCGGCGCGCCGTGCACTGTTCTTCTCAGCCAAAGTCACGCTCGCTCTGGTTGTGGCGTTCGTTTCCGGTCTTGAATGGGCGCGCTCGCAATCGGCCATCTTGTTCTCCTCACGCGATCCAGCCAGTGGACCCTTCCTGCTCTGGCTCTATATTCTCGCCGCCATGGGCATATTCTTCTGGGCCGTCGCCGACCAGCGTGCTCGCTGCCGCGTATGTCTGCGCTTGCTGTGCTTCCCGGTGCGAATCGGTTGCCCCGGTTGTCTGCTTCTGGATTGGTCGGGAACTGAACTGCTTTGCAGCCAAGGACACGGCGTCCTGCACGTACCCCACATGAGTGCCAGTTGGGATGAAGAAGGCCAGCACTGGATTTCGCTGGATGAATCCTGGAAGAGCCTCTTCGCTCCCACTGAGTAGTCGCAGCCCGCTCGGTCTACAATTCGAACGGTTACCTTGCAAAGCTTTCTTCTCATTTCCCTGGGCGCTCTGGTGGGCGCCAACCTGCGGTATCTAATCGGCCAACTCTCCGGCCGCTTTTTCACCTCGTCCATACCCGTCGGAACGCTGTTGATCAACATTTCGGGAAGCCTCATCCTTGGGTTCTTCCTGGTCTGGACCGGCGAGCGCGCACTGGCGGATCCGCGCTGGCGACTGCTGATCGCGGTCGGCTTTTGCGGCGGCTACACAACCTATTCCAGCTTTGCCTACGAGACGTTTGCCTTGTTTGAGCAGGGCCAATGGCTGGCTTGTGCGGGCAACATTCTATTGACGAACGTTCTCTGCCTGCTGGGAACCGCGGGCGGCGCGGCCTTGGCCCGTTTGCTATAAAGTCTCAACCATGGGCACAGCAGTCCAGGTGACGATGTATATGAACGAATCCGACCAGTGGAACCACAAGCCGCTGCACCTGGAAATTTTGCGCTATCTGCGCCAGGAGAACGTCGCCGGCGCTGCCGTGTTTCATGCCGTCGCCGGCTTCAATGGCCGCAACCCTGTGCACACTTCCAGCCTGGTAGAAGCGGGCGGCAATTTGCCGGTAGTTCTCATCTTTGTCGACCTCGAAGAGCACATTGCCCGCGTGCTCCCGAAACTGCGCGAAATGGCTCCGGGCAAATTGATCGTCCGTGAAAACGTAGTCATCGAGCAAAGCAACTTCTAAGTCGCTTGGCGCGCACACATCAGAACCAGCGAGCGCTGGCTAAATGGCAGTAGAACAGCGCCTAACCTTGTCCTTCTACTGCGGACCAGCTTCCGGAAAGCCCTCTTTTCGCATAAGCCACATGGTCAACGCGTTGAGCTTGTCGTCGAATTCCCGCATCGAGGTTTCATGCCGCTCAATAAACTGTTCATGCCTCAAAATCGCTTCACTCTGGCGTTTCTCCAGGTGCGCTTGAACGATCATCGCGTCGCGTAAATCACTAAACTCATCACGCAAGCGTTTTAAGGCAGAGTCAACCAGCGGATTGCCAGTTGTCGGAAATTCTTTGCCGTTGCCGTTCACCTCTTTCAGCCTATCGCAAGCTCCGGATTGACGTCCGCGCCCCGGTGGTGTTCAACTTTGCAGTGTCACTAAGTCATAATAGGTAACACCGGCAGGCTCCTCTATGCGAACAACTGACACATTGACCATCTCCCTCCCGCCTGCAATGGCAAAGCAAATAGAGAGAGTTCAGAAGGAAGAGAATCGCACGCGTTCCGAGTTGTTGCGTGAAGCTTGGCGACAGTACTTCGAAAGCCGCTACCCGCCCTATCGCGCTAGCAAAACCGAACTGACTGCGATTCGCAAAGGTCGCGCCGAAATCGCGCGCGGTAATTACGTAACGCTCGAAAAGCTCCTCCATGACTTGGACACTCCGGGTAGCGGCGCGAGCCGCAAAAAATCTGGCAAAAGCTCCCGCTAAGAGCCAGCGGCTCATTCGCGCCGCACTGGAAGAAATGGCGCTGAACCCTTTCAGTGGCGACATCGTCCGTCTGCATTCGGAGCGAGCTACTTGGCGTCGCCGAGTTGGGTCGTATCGAATCTTTTTCGACGTATATCCAAACAGCCAGATGGTCGATGTCGTTGATATCGGTCGCAGGACGTCAAGCACCTACTGAAGCGGTTTTCATCAGTACGGTTTGCGGCGCAAAGCTGGAGTAAGCGACAATAGAAGTTCCAGGTATACTGGCGAAAAGGTCTATCGGTCGAGCTACGCCCCGCCGATTGTTCCTTTAAGAACGTCCTGCAGGAGATTCCGCCGTAATATATGTTTGACCTCTTTCGCAGCCGAGAGAAAAGTGTGCGCATTCTTCTCGGTGTGCTCCTTGGCCTGATTGCCATATCGATGTTGCTGTACCTGATACCCGGTGGTCCGGGGAATACAGGATCCACCAGCGACAACGTGCTCGCAACCGTGGGCGATCAGAAGATCACCGCCACCGATGTGGAACGAACTCTACAGAACCTGACACGCGGCCAGCAGAATCTTCCGCGCTCCGTCCTCGCAATGTATCTTCCGTCCGTCGTGAACCAGTTGGTGGAGGCAAAGGCGATGGCTTACCAGGCGCGCCAGATGGGACTGCAGGTCTCAGACCAGGAACTCGGTGATGCGATCTCGGCAGAACTCGCCAGTGCCATGGGCGGCAATTTCGACATGCGCATCTACCAGGCGATGCTGGCGCAGCAGGGCATGACGCCGGGCGATTTTGAAACCCAGCAGCGTGAATCGATGCTTGCCACCCGGCTGGAGAATCTTGAGGCGCAGTCATTAGTTGTGTCCGACCAGGATGCGCGTGCCGAATATCAGCACAAGAATCTGAAAGTCGCTCTGCAGTTCCTGGATTTTGAACCCAAGGACTTTACGGCAAAGGTGAACAAGGATACCGCCGCCGTCAAGGCTTACTTCGATGCGCATCGTGCTCTCTTCCGCATTCCCGAAAAGCGCGATGTTGACCTTATCGTGGGTAGCACGGCCGATTTCGTGCAGAACGCCAAGATTCCGGACAGCCAGTTGCAGCAGCAATACCAGGAGAGTATCGACAGCTATCGCACGCCTGAGCGGGTGAAGGTTCGCCATATCCTGATTAAGACGCAAGGCAAACCGAAGACGGACGTTCCCAAGTTAAAAGCAAAAGCCGACGACATCTTGAATCAGCTGCACCATGGCGGCGACTTCACCGATCTGGCTAAGAAGAACTCCGAAGACACAGGTTCGGCGGAGAAGGGCGGCGAGCTCGGCTGGATTGTGAAAGGCCAAACTGTGCCGGGCTTTGAGAAAGCGGCATTCAGCCTTAAACCGGGCGACACAAGCGGAGTCATTGAGACCGAATATGGTTACCACATTATTCAGGTAGAAGACAAACAAGCCGCGCACACTCAGGCCTTCGACGAAGTGAAACCGCAACTTCTGGCCGAGGCGCAAAAACAAGCTGCTGGCGATCTATCGAAGAAGGCTGTGGATGCCGCCCGTGCCGAGATCGCCAAGAATCCGGGTCAAGCAGAAGCTATTGCCAAGAAGTACAACCTGAAGTTCATCCCGGCAACCAATCTCAAGCGCACCGATCCCTTGCCCGATGTAAACTCCGCGCCCGATCTCACCAATGCTTTATTTAGCGCGTCGAAAGGTACAGTTACGGATGCTGTGGATCTGCAGAATGGCGCGCGGCAAGCGTTCGGAATCGTATCGAACATTGTCCCGGCACGTAATGCCGAATTTGCCGAGGTGCAGAACGACGCACTCCAGAAATACACTGAGGCGCAATCGTCGCAGCTAGCGCAGAAAGCTGCCTCGGCTGCCGCAGCGGAAGCAAAACAGGGCAAGAGCCTGGACACCATCGCCAAAGAATACGGGCTATCGGTCAAAACGGCTGCGCCCTTCAACATCAATGGTGCGGCGGAGGGCATCGGCGCAGCAACCATGTTGTCAGCGGCTTTCAAGGCGAATGTGGGCGACACGATTGGCCCGATTGCGGCTCAAACTGGAGAATTCGTGTGCCAGGTGTCCCAAAAAATCCCGGCTGATATGAGCCAGTTCGCCCAGAATAAAGACGCCATCGTTCAAGAGATCGCCCAGCAAAGATCGTCCATTCAGCAGCCGTTGTTTCGTCAAAGTGTGGTCGATGAGTTGAAGAGACGGCACAAGATTAAGATGAACGACGCAGCCATGTCCCGCTTGCTGTCTTCTTACCAAAGCTAAGGCAGCGCATTGATCCAACAATTTATCGGGCTCCTCCACAGCCTCACAAATCCAGACAAGCTGATTGACCTGCTTTCCACAACAATGACGGGGTGGGCAGGCTATCTGCTGCTCTTCCTTATCGTATTCGCCGAAAGTGGGCTGTTGGTCGGCTTCTTTCTGCCGGGTGATTCGCTACTGTTTACCGTGGGAATTGTGGCCGGAGCCGGGAAGTTACACATCGGCGCCATCATCGTCATGCTCGCCATTGCCTCCATGGCAGGTGATGGCATCGGTTTCCTTCTAGGCGCAACGTTTGGATATCGCCTGTTCCGAAACCCGAAATCGAAGATCTTCCGCCGCGAGTACCTGGATCGCACGCACGATTTCTATGAGCGTCATGGCGGCAAAACTATCATTTACGCCAAGTTTGTCCCCATCATCCGAACCTTCGCCGCGTTCATCGCCGGCGTGGGCAAGATGAAGTACTCGCGCTTTATCGCTTTCAACGTTGTCGGAGCATGCGGTTGGGTCACGCTCATGGTGACGCTGGGCTACAAACTCGGCGGTATCGCAATCATCAGGGCCAACTTCGAAAAAGTCGTGCTGCTGATCGTAGCTCTTTCGCTGGTCCCCATCGCTGTGCAACTGCTGAAGCGCAACAAACGCGCGCCTAAAACGCCTGAGCAAGTCCCAACGGTCTAAAACAGCATCATCTGCGATCCCATCGGCGGCGCCGGTACGAAGTTCTCCCGGTCTCGCCGCCCAATGCCCACGCGTGTTCGTATTTCATCCACTAGCTTTTGTATCCGCTCCGGATAAGCTCCCTTCAAATAGGCGCCGGATCGAAAGACTTCTTCGTAGCGCTTGAGGTGCTGAGGAAACTTATCCGCCAGGAAAGGATAAAAGACGCGCTGAGTGGTGGGCTGCAGGAACAAAACATTGGCGCCGAACTCTTTCGCTCCGGCCGCTTTCGCCGCCAGCGCCACTTCTTCCAGGTTGCGCTCCGTATCCGTGATCAGCGGTAGCACCGGATTGGCGATCACGCTTACATCCACCCCCGCCTGTACCAGTTCCGCAACCGCGCGCATGCGCAGATCCGGCCGAGGCGCGTAGGGTTCCGTCAGCCGCGCCAAATCGCGATCCATCGTTGTCACTGTGAGCGTCACGCCCACTTCGTTCCGCTCAGACAACTTTCGCAGCAAATCCTTGTCACGTGGCGGCAGGTCTGACTTAGTCGTAACGAAGATCGTCAAGCCTTCGACGCTCAGTAGTTCGGTGAGTACTTTCCTGGTTAGACCGAGCCGCCGTTCGGCCGGTTGATACGGGTCAGTCGCTGTCCCAATCCCAATAACATGGCCGAGCTTCGCGGATTTCAGTTCTTCCCGAAAGGACGCAGGGTTCCAATCCTTGGCGTAGATCTCGGTTTCGAAGGCTTCGGGATCATGGATCTCCATGAACTCATGCGTGAATCGGGCATAGCAGTACTTGCAGCCGTACTCACAGCCTCTATAGGGATTGATTGTCCAGTGGAACGGCACTCGATCCGACTGACATCGGTTCAACCAGCGACGCGTGGGCAAGGTCCGGTACTCGACCCGCCGTTTTTCGGTGAGAAGCCTGCCTTCGGACGCAAGTCGCGCAATACCGATAAGTTGGGCTGATGGCTGCATGAGAGGGTCCTCTCAGCAGCTAGTTTCTCCTTTTATTCGCCTATTGTCAAGTCCCCTCCCAAGCTAGGAAGCTAGTAACGAAATCACGCCCTTTTGCCGCAAACCATTGAGTGCCAGTCCGTGCCGGCCTCGAACCCCGGTCTTTTCGAAGATATGTTTGAGATGGATCTTCACCGTGCCTGGACGAATTCCCAATTCCTGAGCGATTTCCCGGTTCTTGAATCCCTGTTCAACCAACTCCATGACCTGATGCTCCCGAGGCGTTAAGTCGCTGCGAATTTGAGCATCGGTCGGGGTTGCATCCCGGAATACGGAGTCCTGCATCCAACTGCGCCCTTGTGCCGCTGCTCGCAGACACGCCAGGATCTTTTCCGTATCCGCCGACTTGCGCAGAATTCCCTTGGCCCCGGCCTGCAGGAACTTTAGCGCTTCCGCCTCCGTGATCGACATACCCCAGACAACCACCGCCGGTACGGTGGACCGGGCCAACCCGTGTTCCGCGGGCAATTGGCTCAGAGCCTCCAGGACTGTTTTCGCGCCCAGCCCTTTGTCGATAATCAAAACGTCCGTGTTATTTGCGCCCGGGCTCAACATCCACTCAGCCGGACTTCCATGCGCTGCGCCGAAAGTAAGGTCGTCGGTGGAGTCCAACAGATGCCGAAGTCCCATCACCATTAGCGGCTGCGTCTCGCAAATGGAGATCGTCTTCTTTGTCTTTCCTGAATATGCTTCCATGTTCCTGCCTAGACTACTTATCGGTGGCCCTATCCATTCACATGAGTGGGGGCTTACTTTGAAACCTCTCGAAATCTGCCTTACGTGAAGTTTTTTCTTAGGATTAGTCCGGCCCGTAGTCCCAAATCACAGAAGCTTCCGCCGTAACCTCCCCGCCCATTCGGGTGTCGAATGCGCAGGAGAACCCATGCTGCGAACACTACTGGTTGTGCTTTCAATAGCCCTTGTCTTTGTCCTCGGCGGCTGCAGCCAGTCCGAGCAGGAAACTGCCAGGCAGCGTGAAGCAGAGGCAAAAGCTAAAGCTGACCGGGCAGGCGAACGGCTTAGCCAGGACGCAAAGAAACTGGGCCACGAAATGAAGACCGAAGCTCAGGCGCTGAACCAGAAGATTTCCAATGCGGTCAACAATCCCGCCCCGGCATTGAACGGAACGTCACAGGCCGAAGATAAGGTCGCCCGCGGTGCTCATGATCTACATCTCGAAGCTAACCAGGCCGGCGTGAAACTCGACCGCGCTGCGCTCATCGCCAAGGTCAAAACCAAACTCGCTACTGACGTAGGCCTGTCTACCGTGACCGGCGTTGACGTGGACACCACCGGCCAGGTCATCACCCTGCGCGGTACCGTCGATTCGATTGAGCAGAAGCAGCAAGCCGAGCAGGCCGCCTTGCAGGTCAGCGGCGTTACCAAGGTGGTCAACAACCTTACGGTGAAGCAGTAGGCAGAATCGGCGCTAATCCAGAGAGATTGATCGTCCCGCGGCACTTCGCCGCCCCGCACTTGCAGGGCACCCGCTCCACTTTCTTGTCAAACCGGTAATCGATAGTCAATTCTTCACCAGCTTTGACGTCGCGCAAGCTTATGTAGAGAATGTGTCCTTTGACGATTCGCGACGTCAGATTCGGCTCGCAGGAATGATTGATATACTCCGCGCCCGATCCGCCGACGGCGCCGTCGATCGTCCAATACGGATCGAGAGTGAACAGGTAAGTGAACTCGCGTTCGTCGGCGCGCCGCTTCGTCTCCCGCCGATTGATTTTTTCGCCGGTGTACTCAATCACCTTGCGCTTGGCCGGTATGGACTCGGTCGCGAAAACGCCCCAGCGGTGTATCTTCGAACGCGCCAGGCGAATCCCGAAGCAGGCGTGTGTCTCATCAATCCGAGGCCGCCCGTTCTGAGCTCCGGAGCCATTGGCGTTTATTGCCATTCTCGACAGATTAGCGAATAAACCGCCGCCGACGCTATCTAAACAACTACTGAATCTTGCTTTTTATTACTTCCACCAGTTCACGCACGGCATCGGCACTCTTTTGGAGCGCGGCTTCTTCGCCCGCTTCCAGCTTGATCTCGTAAATTTTCTCGATGCCAGCCTTGCCAAGCTTCACCGGAACGCCCACGAACAAGCCTTCCAGTCCGTACTCGCCCTGCAAATACACCGCACAGGGAAGAACCTTCTTCTTGTCCTTCAGAATCGATTCCACCATCTCGACCGTTGACGCGGCGGGCGCGTAGTAAGCGCTCCCGGTCTTCAGATATTTCACGATCTCCGCGCCGCCGTCGCGCGTGCGCTGCACCAGGCGGTCGATCGTCGCCTGGTCGGTCAATTCGCTCAGAGGGATGCCACTCACGTTGGTGAAACGCACCAGCGGCACCATGGTGTCGCCGTGCCCGCCCAAGACCATAGCCGTTACGTTTTCAAACGAAACGTTCAGCTCTTCGGCTATGAACGTCCGGAAGCGCGCCGTATCCAGCACGCCGGCCATTCCGATGACGCGCTCGCGCGGAAAGCCGGAAACCTTCAGCGCCGTCCAGCACATCGCGTCCAACGGATTCGTCACCAGAATCAGGATTGCGTTCGGCGATTGCTTCACCGCTTGCTCCGTGGCGCTCTTCACCACCTCATAGTTGGCCAGCAGCAGATCGTCGCGGCTCATTCCCGGCTTGCGCGGAAACCCGGCGGTGATGACTACAATGTCCGAATTCGGCCGTTTCCGCATAGCCGTTTGTCCCGGTGATCCGGACGTCATACCCCTCCACCGGCGCCGATTCCAGCATGTCGAGCCCTTTACCCTGAGGGCACTCCCTCGACTACGTCCACCAGCACCACGTCCGCAAGCTCTTTCGCCGCGATTTTCTGGGCTGTGTTGGCCCCGACGTTCCCGGCTCCAATGACGGTTACTTTGCGTCTCATCGTCGATAAAGTCTTTCGAAGGTGCAGTATAGCAGCCGCTTTTACCTCCCCTTTTTAACTCGCATGACACATCCAATCGCTATCATTTTTATAAGGGGTTTATGGTTAGAAAACTTACTTTCTCGGTGTCTCTGTTCGCGGCTTCCACCTTCTGCCTGCGCGCTCAAACGTCCGCCGGTGTCGGCGCCATTAGTGGTGTCGTTACCGATTCTACCGGCGCGCTGGTGCAAGGCGCTCGAGTTGTGATTGAAAATGCATCCATCGGCGTTCATCGTGAATTAACCACGACGGGAGGCGGCGTTTTCAATGCTCCCGCTTTAGAGCCGCACGATGGTTATTCGGTCACGATCACCGCCCCCGGCTTTGCCTCTTTTGAGGATCGGGACATTACCGTCCACGTGGGCCAGAACGTTAGCATTCCCGCCAAGCTCTCGGTGCAGAGTTCCACCACAACTGTCAACGTTCAGGATGAGGCGCCCATCGTCGATCAAGTCAAAACAGACGTCTCGCAGACGATTGATCAGACGCAAATCAACAACAATCCCATTAACGGCCGCCGCGTTGATCAGTTTGTGCTTCTAACGCCCGGAGTTGTGCCCGACGGCACTTTCGGTGATGTCAGCTTTCGCGGCGTACCCGGTGGTAACGCTTTCTTGATCGATGGCAATGACACCACCGACCAGTACTACAACGAAAATGCCGGCCGCACTCGCATTGCCACGCAGATTTCGCAAGACGCCGTTCAGGAATTCCAGGTACTCACTGATTCTTACTCCGCTGAGTACGGAAACGCCATGGGCGGAGTCGTGAACACAGTCACCCGCAGTGGAACCAATGCTTATCATGCCTCCGGATTTTGGTTCTTCCGAAATCGCACTTTGGATGCTCGCGATCCTTTTGCTCCCATCAACCCTCCAGAGGTTCGCAACCAATTTGGTGGCGACATCAGCGGCCCTATCATCAAAGACAAAGTTTTCTTCTTTTTCAATACCGAAGAGCAGCTGCGTAATTTCCCGCTCGTCAGTAGCATCATCAATCCTTCGGTCATTTCAACTGCCTCCGGCGCTCCTGCCTGGGTCGGTTGCGGCGCTGCCCAATATGCTCCGCACCAGGCAACTGCTGCGCAATGTGCTGCCATCAACGCGCTGCTTCCCTCGTTCTTCACCACGTTGCCGCGCACGGCAGATGAGCAAACTGCCTTCGGCAAGATCGACTGGCACTTAAACGACAAGAATACGTTCAGTTTCGATTTCAATTACGTCCACTTCAACTCCCCCAACGGTATCCAAACCGGAGCTGTGGTCACTAGCGGCGGCGCGTTCAACAGCAATGGCAACGACGACGTGAATGTCCGGAACGGGCGCGCTGATTGGGTATTCGTTCCGAACGGCAGCATGGTGAACGAGGCGCGTTTCGGTTGGTTCAAAGACCGCCAGGCGGACTCTATCAACAACTCGCTGATCAATCCGAATATCGGAACCATCTCTCTGAGCGTCGCGGGTCAGTCCATTGGCTTTGCCAACTATCTTCCGCGTATCGACCCCAGCGAAAATCGCTTCGAATTCGCTGACAACTTTAGCTACACCGTTGGCAAGCACAATTTCAAATTTGGTTTCGATTTCATGAGAACCGAAGACTACTACAACGAACTGAATACAGCTAACGGCTCCTATAGCTTCGCAAACGCCAACGCCTTCGCGCTCGATTACGGCCATGGTGGAACCGATTATTCAAGCTTCAGCCAGACCTTCGGAAATCGCATCATCGACACCACGTTACCGACTCTCGGAGCATACGCGCAGGATCAATATCGCATTCGACCGAATCTCACGCTGTACTATGGCCTGCGTTATGAAAAGAACTTTCTTCCGCAGCCGCCGGCTCAATACGTAAACTCGGCTTACCCGCAGACAGGCAGGATAGCTCAGGACAACACTGATTTCGCCCCTCGCGTCGGTTTAGCATGGAGCCTGAATCAGGACAGAACGGTCATTCGCGCTGGTTTCGGCATCTACTACTCGCGCTATGACACCGCGTTGATCCAGACTCTGTTTAGCGCGAACAACAACTACACGCAATCGATAACGTTGAGCCCAAGCTCCCCTATCCCGGGCGTCACTTACCCGAGTTTCCCAACGATTCTTCCCAGCGCCGCTGGCTTGTCGACTTCCGGAGCGGGAACAATTGAGTTCGCTTCGCCAAACCTCCGCACTCCCTACACGGAACAAGGCGACTTCGGGATCCAGCAGCAGCTTTCCAAAAACACGAGCATGACAGTCAGCTATATGTGGTCGCGTGGCGCTGAATTTTTCTCGGTGCGTGACGCCGACTACCCCAACATTCCGTCCACGTACGACACCTATAGCGTCCTTAATGCACAAAGCGGCACGCAAATCGGCACGTTTACCACGCCGGTGTATCTGTTTTCCCAACGCCTCAACCGCGCTTTCACCCATACTTACCAAGTCGAAAACGGCGGCAACAACTACTACAGCGGTCTTTCCGTTCAGGTGCAGCGCCGCATGAGTCACGGGTTCCAGGCGTCACTGGCTTACACTTGGTCGCACGACATCGATACCAACCTCGGCGGCGTAAGCAGCAACGAGTTCTTCAGCAGCCCGACCGCCACCATCCTGAATGGCAACTATCAAGGTATTAAGGGCACCTCGAACCTGGATCAGCGCCAGCGCTTGGTCATCAATTGGGTTTGGCAACCGGTGTTCTCGCACGGCACAAGCCTGTGGGATCGGTTCGCTCTCAATGGTTGGCAACTATCGACCATCACCACTATTGCTACTCCACTGCCGTACACCGAAACCGTCACCGTTCTATCCAACCCCAGTGGAATCGCCAACACCGGATACCTTTCCGGCTTCAACGGAACCAGCGCAGTGCCCTGGCTCGGCATCAACACGGGCCGTTTGCCCGATGACACCACGCGCGTAGATGCGCGCCTCTCGAAGATTCTGCCCATCGGCGAACGCGTCCGGGCCACGCTTCTGTTTGAGGTCTTCAACCTGACCAACACGGTGACTTACACCGGCGTGAACACCACTGCTTACGATGCGACATGGAGCGGCCCCGCAGTCACGGGACACGGGACGTTGTACCCGGTAGCGGGTCTTGGCATTGGCAATGCCTCTGGTGGATTCCCGGACGGCACTAACGCGCGTCGCGCGCAAGCCGGTCTGCGCCTGGACTTCTGATGGTTCAGGCGCCGCTCAAAGCTCGAACGTGCGCCTCGGATGCTTTCGCCAGACCTTCCAGACTGTATCCGCCTTCGAGCACAGAAACCAATCTCCCATCACAATGCTGGTCGGCCAGTTCCATCATCATGACCGTAAGCTCGGAGAAATCATCATCGGTGAGGCGAAACTGCCCAAGCGGGTCATTCAGTCGCGAATCGAATCCGGCTGACAGTAAGATCAAGTCCGGAACAAACTGGTGCGCTGCCGGGAGCAACACCTCGCGAAATGCGCCAAGGATCTCTTCTCTGCCCGCACCCGCGGCGAAGGGACGGTTGATGGTGCTTCCCGCGCCGGCTTCTTCTCCCTGCTCCGACGCTGCTCCCGTGCCCGGATACCAGGGCGACTGATGCGTGCTGAAGAACAGCACCGAACCGTCTTGATAGAAAATATCCTGCGTTCCGTTGCCGTGATGAACGTCCCAGTCGGCAATCAGTACGCGTTCAGCGCCATAGTTCCTCTGCGCGTAGCGTGCCGCCACCGCCACAGTGTTGAACAGGCAGAAGCCCATTCCGACGTCGCTGCTCGCATGATGCCCGGGTGGTCTCGTCACGCAAAAAGCATTCAGAACATCTGCGTGGAACACCGCATCGACAGCCGAAAGAGCTAATCCCGCAGCCAGCCGCGCCACTTCCGCCGATTGCTTGTTGATGTCCGTGTCACCGGTGCTGAGCTGGCGCCTCTCTTGCCCTACTTCGCGCTCGACGAGTGCAAGGTAAGCGCGCGTGTGTACCAGCGCCAGTTCGTCATCAGTTGCGCTCCGAGGCGGCAACGGAACCAGATCTTGCAGCAGTCCTGCCGCCTCAAGTTGCTGAACGACGGCAGAATAGCGCGCCGGCTGTTCGGGATGCCCTGAGCCCAAGTCGTGCTGCTTAACGCGTGGATCGGCGGCAATGCCGGTGCGATGCATGAGTACTGAACCGGTTAACGGTTCGCGACCTTAATTGAGACCAATTGCTCCTGGGGCACGGGCTCAACCGAGAGCGTCTGCTTGCCGCGAAAGAAATCGAAATAGGAAATCTGGTGTACGCAAGAGATGGTGCACATGGGAGCGCATGATTTCTGCGTCACATACTCCCGGCGAATATCGTGCACCGTGTATTCCGCCAGCGGTTTGGCCGGGAACCCGCGCTGTTGCGAACAGTAATGCACCAGGCCGTCTTCGCAGATGTAGAGATAACGCGACCCCGCCCGGCAGCGCCAGTCACTCGGCTCGCCGTTCGCGATGTTCGCCTGGAAGTAATTGATGCGCGAGAAATGCTTCTTCTCGAATTTCTTCATCTCCAGGAAAACTTCACGCTCCCGCGTGGCTAGGGGCCGCAACTGTCCATCGCCGTCGTGAATGATTCCTACGGTTGACGTGAAGCCGAGCTCCATTGCGCGCTTGCCTACTACCAGCGCATCTTCGGGATTGTGAATCCCTCCGCCCAAAACGGAATTGATGTTGACATGGAAGGTTGCGTTTTCTGCCAGAATCTGCAGCTTCTTGTCCAGAACCTTCAGGCTCTTCTTCGAAACTTCATCCGGCATCACATTGTCGATGCTGATCTGCAGATAATCCAGCCCCGCGTCATTGAGCCGCTGCACGCGCTCTGCAGTCAGCAAATAACCGTTGGTGATGAGTCCGGCAAGTGTCGCATTCCGGCGGATTCCGCGAATCACGTCATCCAGTTCCGGATGCAGCAGCGGCTCACCGCCGCTAAGCGTAATCACTCCGGTTCGCAGTTTGCCCAGTTGCTCAATCCGCTCCAGCATTGTGGTTAGCGGGACGGGCTTGGAAAACGTGTCGTATTCGTTGCAGTACTTGCATGACAAGTTGCAACGGCGTATAGGGATGATATGCGCCATGATCGGATGATCCGTATCCACAGCGCCGTTGAATAATAGTTTGGCTTCTCGGAGGCGCCGATCAAGCGTTCGGCGACGCCTTTCCCGATGCAAATTCAAAACAGCCATCAGGTAAGTACTTTCATTCTTGCATAGGATCCACCCCGAAACGGCGTAAATGCATCAAAAAGCAGGAATAAACCAGCGAAAGGGGTTATCGGACAGCGGCTGGCGTGGCAGCTCCCAGCGCGGACGGCGCTGCTATCTTTAGCGGCGTGAAATGCAGGATATAAGCATGCATCGCGCGCTCAAAATTGCTCATTCCATGCTCTTTCGCCTCTTCCAGGGCGCGCTGGTTATCCCAGCCATCGTGCTGAATGCGGTAGCAGGCAATCACCGTCCCGGTCCGGTCCTTTCCGCGCCGGCAATGCACGAATAGCGTGCCTGAAGTGTCCTGCAAAAGATTGAGAATTTGCTCCATCTGCGCGTTCGTGGGCGCGCCGAATTCGCCCAGCGGGATGTTGATGTATTTGATCTTCAGCTTGTCCGCGATTTGCTTCTCGCTGCTGGTGCCTTCCGCCGCTGTGCGGAGGTCAATGATTGTTCCCACGCCCATGGCCCCAAGTTCCTGCACCCCCACTTCCGTCGGTACGCCTCCCCGATAGAGGTGGTCGTTGACTTTGTCGAAGTTCCTTACATGCACCTGCGGCAGATCCGCCGCCGCGCATAAGGAAACCAGGCTGATGGCAAGGACTAAGCTGCGCACACCGTTACCTACTGCTGGGGCGGTTTTTTCGGATTAGGCGTCGACGCCGGCTGCTGCTGTTGATCGTTCACCACGCTGCCAAACGTGATATTCGATTGCGCGCCGAACTTCTTGTAGTGGTCGTACTTAATCACTTCTTTGATCCGCTGGGATTGTCCATCCTTGAAATTCAAGACATCGTCCGCATAGGTGTACGTCGGGAACCAATATTTTCCATCAATCTGCTCGCGATAGGTCTCGAATTTCGGGAACTGCTGGTCTTCATTGCGGCCCAGGTGCCCGGTCGATCGCCCATACGTCTTCACGATCTGCAGATCCTGGTCATCTACCCATATCTGACCTTCGAAATAACGGCTGCGATCCTTGGTCAGAACCTTCGGGCGCACGGAGAACAGGTAGCAGGAGACCTCATCCACCTTCTCTCGTCCCACATAGTTCACGATATATTGATCGGCGGTCGCGTTCGTCAGGACGAATGGCATCACGTTCTTGAAATCCGCCTCATCCTCCGCGGTCATCAGGATGTGCTCGAGTCCGTTAACCGGGGCATAGGTCACATGCGAGCTCCGGCGATTGCGGCTGTCGAATCCGACTTCTTCCACTACCTCGAAGCTGCCGCCTGCCGGATCCGTCTCCGTTAACTTCGTCGTTTGCCGGTAGGTGTAATTCTCCCGTGCGGCGGCAAACTCCGTCTCCTTCTGCGTGAACTTCTTGACGATGTTCTGAATCTCTTCGGGAGTCGGATCAGTGGCTGCGGCCGCGTAACCGAGAAAGCAGAGTGCGATCAGAGTACTACGTAGGAACATGCTCAGTTTCTATTGTGACGGATTGCCAGGCTTGAAAAGTTACTCATTTGGCATCCAACAACGCCTTTGCGATGGTCACCCGTTGCATGTTGCTGGTGCCTTCATAGATACGGCCGATCTTCGCGT
Organism: Terriglobia bacterium; assembly: GCA_963758445.1. Lineage (GTDB taxonomy): Bacteria > Acidobacteriota > Terriglobia > Bryobacterales > Bryobacteraceae > Bog-105. Next base: position 177,894 of record CAVWVR010000006.1, on the reverse strand, counting down.
CCCGGTACAGCTTCTCCACCGGGTAATCTTTTGTAAAACCCACGCCTCCCAGCACTTCCACCGCTTTAGATGCCACATCCTCGGCCATCGTTGAACAAAAGTACTTGGCCATGGCCGCCTGGGTGACGAACGGCTCGTGCGCATCGCGCAATCGCGCTGCGTTGTAGACCATCAGCCGCCCCGCTTCGATCTGCGTTGCCATTTCAGCCAATTCGAACTGCACGCCTTGAAATTCGCCGATCGTCTTCCCAAACTGCTTCCGTTCACGCGCATAGCGCAGCGCATGATCGAAAGCTCCTTCGGCCAAACCGAGCATCTGCGCCGCAATCCCGATCCGCCCTTCATTCAAGGTCTCGATGGCGATCTTATAGCCCTTGCCGACCTCGCCCATCACCTGATCCCGGCCCACCGGCACGTCATCCAGGATCAGTTCGCAAGTGGAAGAAGCCCGAATGCCCAGCTTGTCCTCCTTTTTGCCTACCTGAAAGCCGCTCATTCCTCGCTCGATCAGAAAACACGTAATGCCGCGATATCCTGCCGCCGGATCAACCGTCGCAAACACTAGAAAAATGTCTGCCTCGCCCGCATTCGTGATCCACAACTTACGCCCGGAAACGCGGTATCCGTCGCCATCGGCAACCGCGCGTGTCGTCAACGCAAACGCATCCGACCCCGCTTCCGGCTCCGATAATGCGTAGGAGCCCACGCTCTCAGTCGCCAGTCGCGAGAGATATTTTTGCTTCTGTGCAGCCGTCGCCCAGCGCTCAATGGCATTGCTGACCAACGTGTTCTGCACGTCCACAATTACTGAAGCCGATGGATCGATTTTTGCCAGTTCCTCGATCGCAAGTACCGACTGGAAGAAAGTTCCACCCTGCCCGCCGTACTGCTCCTTGATGTCGATGCCCATCAATCCGAGCTCGAACATCTCCCCCAGTAAGTCTTTGCGGAACTTGCCTTCTTCGTCCATAGCGCGCACATGCGGCGCTAGCCGTTCCTTGCCAAAACGCCGAATCGAAGCCTGAAAAAGCTTCTCTTCTTCCTGCAGAACGGTCAACGGAATGCTTTGAGCTAGGTCTGCAACTTGGGGCATGACGGCTTCATGATAACTCTGTTCTGGAAGACTCTATGAATGTAAAAGGCGTCTGCCCACTGCTGGGCGTTTACGATATGCCGACATCTGTCCGTTTCTATCGCGACATGCTCGGTTTTGAGATGGTGAGTCATTCACCGCACCTTGGAGGAGACGATCCGGACCGCTTTCACTGGTGCTGGCTACGCCTGGGCGATGCGGAGATTATGCTGAACTCGAACTATGAGTTCGATGAGGAGCGCCCCGTCGCGCCGGAAGCCTATCGCCCCACCGATAAGAGCGTGTGCCTGTACTTCGGATGCCCGGACGTTGACGGCGCCTATGAAGAACTGCGCGCCCGGGGTGTAGACGTCAGCGCCCCCAAGATCGAGCGATATGGCATGAAGAACATAGGCCTGCGCGACCCCGACGGCTTCGCCTTATGCTTCCACTGGCCGGTCCAGAATTAAGGCTGCCAGAAAGGTTCGGCTGTCGGAACAAAGACGATTCTAGTGCCGGTGAGAAAAGTCTTGAGCCATTCCGCGCAAGTTTGCATGCCGGCCTGTTCTGACGGTATATGGCCCATCAGAATCAATGCTTTGTGACGTCCCTCGGCCGCCGCGTCCGCGACGTATTCAATCGTTTCCCACTCGGGCACTTCGCCTATCACGAGCACTTCGACGTCGTCTCGCCGCAAGTACTGAAGGTGCTTCTGCGTACCCGACGCGCCGGGAAGAAAAGCTATGTTCGTCACCTCCAGATCCGGATTGCCGACAACGCGTAGCACCTTGATTCCAATGCGACCCTCGATATTCTTCGCCAGCTGACGCAAAGGCGTTTTCGGCAGAACAAACAAGTGCGGTTCAGATGGTTGTTGGTACTGTTGCCACCCCAGCGCTTGCGCCATGCCACTCAAAATTCCATCCGGTTGCCGGGCGTGCCAATGGTCGTGAAAGCGCCAGACCACCAGATGATTCTGCTGGATGAAAGCTTCCTTCTCCCGCCATATCGGGTCATTCGCCGCCTCGAGCGCCTCCGTCTTGTCCTCGTGACTATAGAACGTGGGCTCGTGGGTGATGATCAGATTCGCATGTTGCGCCGCCGCCCGCTTCAGCACGTCGAAGGTGGCCATCATCGTTGTAGCGATCCCAGTGACCGGCGTGTCCGGATCTCCGGCTTTGAACGTATCGACGGTTGGCCCGCTCCAAGGCCCGTTGCTGTGTTGCTGAATTAAGTTCACTACGTCCTGTGCCGTCAACACTTTCGCTTGCCGCGCGTGCAAGGCACTCGCAGCCAGCGCAACTATGAAAAAATGTCGTAAGTTCAATTGATCTCCACCTTTTGACCGATCGCCAACTCAATCATCCAGGCCAAGACTGCCACGCAATATCCGTCTATCCTAAATCAACCTTGGAAATTGTTCTCTCACACCAGAGCTAAAGAGCCGGACGCTGACCACTTCGGCTCTTCACCTCAATTTCGTGACAGTCACATGTTTCCTAATTTGATCAAATTTGCCTCCGCCTTGACTTTGCCTCTCTGAGCGAATAAGCTTTCCAGAGTACTCTAGTCTGAAAACGGTAATAGGAGCGATAACTTTGAACTATTTTAGGGGACTACTCTGCCTTGGAGTTCTTGCGCTGACAGCAGGTTGGATGTTCGCTGCCCCCAGCCAGTCCATCAACGTGGTGGGCGCCGAAGATGAGGGAAAACAAATAACAGTAACCGTTTGGCTGAACCTTCACAACAAGGAAGCGCTCGACACGCTGGTCGAGCAGATGTACGACAAAAGTTCGCCCAATTATCACCAGTTCCTCACGCCGGCCAAGTTTAAAGCACAATTCGCCCCCACCGCCAAAGAAGCCGCTGTGGTACGCAATTTCCTTGCCGCGCACAATTTGAAGGTCACCTCCACCGACCCCAATAACCATTTTGTTATCGCGCGCGGACGTGTTGCCGATGCGCAAACGGCCTTCAACGTTCAGATCAACCGCATGACGGTGAAGGGAGAGGTGCGCCGCGTCAGTACCAACGTAGCTTCTGTCAACGAGCCCGCAGGTGCTCTCATCGCCTCGGTGCAAGGGTTGAGCGATCTTGGATACCGGACGAATGTAACCCGCGCGAAGAACCCTGAAACCGGCGCGCCGTACGCCGGAGTTCCGGCCTCTTCCGTCACTCCCAACGGCATCTTCTTCAGTGGACAGTGCCTCCGCCCGCCGGAGGCGGTTACATTTTCCACGGGAGGAAGCATCCCGTTCGCACTCTACGCCGGGAATCGATATGGAGCCAATATCAACAGTTCCGTGCCTAACCTGCCCCCTTGCGGCTATGATGCCGCTAACATGCAGAGTGCCTATGGTCTGAAGGCACTCTATAAGTCTGGTTTGGACGGGACCGGACAGACCATCATGATCGTCGATGCTTTTGGCTCGAACACTATCCTGGCGGATGCCAATCTGTATTCGCACCTGAACGGACTTCCCCCGTTGACAACGGCTGGTGCATCGGCGAATTTTGCCATTTACACTCCCAACGGTTCCGCCACCTGCACGGCTGCAAACGGGTGCATAGATGGGAACTGGCAGTACGAAACCACGCTCGACGTAGAATCGGCGCACGCGATTGCCCCAGGCGCCAACATCGTGCTGATTCTGGGGGCGGATAACTCATTTACGAACCTGGATATCGCGAACCTCTATGCCATTGAGAATGGTTTTGGCAACGTGCTCTCCAACAGCTTTGGAATTCCCGAGATAGTACTGGCGGACTATGATCCCGCTGAGCTCATCGTCGAGAACGGCATTGCGGAGATCGCCGCAGCTTTGGGTATTTCCGAAGACGTCTCGAGCGGGGACGACGGGGATAATCTTGCGGTCGATAGCAACGATTTCGGAATCAACGCGTCGTCTGTTAACACCAATGCCGGTTCGCCCTACGCGACGGCGGTTGGCGGTACCAGTACGTTTTTAGATTCAAAGGGCAATATCACGCTGCAAACCGGCTGGGGCATGAACTTCACGAGAATCGCCGATCCGACGCCGAACCCGCCCACTATCCCCGTGCTCTTTTTCGGATTTCAGGGGGGCGCCGGAGGAGGAACCAGCACGGTGTATCGCAAGCCTAAGTTCCAAAAGGCGCGTACCCCCGGCAAGGTAAAGTTTCGCCAGGTACCCGACATTGCGATGGATGCGGACCCGGAAACCGGCGCCGAGCTAATCGTGACGCCCGACAGTGTTCCCGGTCACGATCAGTATATAAACGTGATTGGCGGCACCAGCCTGGCATGCCCGATGTTCTCCGCTTTCTGGGCCATCGCGAATCAGGCGGCGGCCCTGGACGGAATAACGACATTGGGCCAAGCGGCTCCACTCCTCTACGAAATGGATGGCGCGGCGATTACGGATGTAAATGTCAAGCAAGCCGATACTCTGCTTAACGTGGTAGGGCTTGTCATCGACCCGCCGGCGGCTCCCCTTTTCGAAAATGCGACGTTTCTGGCCGCGCCTGAACCACCGACAACTCGATTCGTGAGCGCCTTGTTCCAAAGCTCTTCTTCGACGCGTTGGGATGTGTTTACCTTCGGAACAGATTCGTCGCTAGCCACAGGTCCCGGCTGGGATGACGTAACGGGTCTGGGTACGCCAAATGGCGCGGCGTTCGTTAAGGCAGCCGTAAAGGCGGCTCAATAAGCTCGTCATTCAGAAGCGGATACTCAGGTCAACCCAGGCGCGTCTCGGCGCGCCGGGCGCAAAAAACGTAGCACTCTGCAGCGGGTAAGTCCCGGCTTGTGATCCAGTCGTGTAAGCCGGAAACGGCTGGAACACAAGAGTTCCGTTACTCGCGAAGGGCGTGTTCTCAATCTGCGCAGCCGTGTAGTAATGATGGTCCAGAACGTTATCTATCTGCACGCTCAACCGCAGGTGCTTAGTCAAGTCATAATGCGCGGCAAAGTTGAAGATCGCGTAACCAGGTGAAACGCCTGGCCCCAAGTAATACACGCCGTCGGCTTGATAGGCGTTGTTCTCATTGCCGCGCGCGTATGCGCTCGAGTTGGCCACCAGCCCCAGATTGAGCATCAGTTTCGAAGTCGCCTGCACGTCCATGAAGGCCTTTCCGCTTTGCTTCGGGATTAGAGGAAAGCGATTGCCCGGATGCACCGTAATCACTCCACCTACGCCGGGGTATCCAGCCAGCGCGACGTTGCTGGTGTTGTTAGCCGTTCCTTCCAGCGTCTCCGTGCTCTGATAGGTCGCTGACAAAAAGGTCCAGTCGAGTCCCAGCGCAACTCGATTGACTCGCGCATCCACGCTTGCCTGAAATCCTTCTCTTAAGGTCTTCGCGAAATTCTGAAAATAGCCGGTGCCGGTTTCCTGCGACGCCACAAACAGAATGTCGTTGTGATTCTCCGCTCGGAACGCCCCCGCATTCCACTCGGCATGATACTGCTCAAATTTTCCACGCAGGCCCGCTTCCCATGTATCCGTGACCACCTGGCTGAGCGGTGGATCGCCCGACAACGCATTCGGCAGATTGCACGGATTATTCGGATCCGCGCAACCCAGTTCAATCGATGTCGGCGCCCGATTCGCCTGCGAGTAATTCGCGTAAACACCGAATCCAGGCAGCGGATTGTAAGTGATCCCAACCGCCGGATTGAATCGGCTGTACACATAATCTCCCGTGAGCGACCCCGGCCCGGCCACGGGATTCAGCAGATCCGTATTGTTAATCGTCGTCCTGTTGTATCGCCCCGACACCGTGAAACTCCAATTCCTCGCCGGCGAGAACGTGTCCGTCAAAAAGAAACTCCCATTCGGCGTGATCCCATGCAGCGCGACCCCTGAATCCTGCCACGCCGGCACACCAACAATCGCTCCATCCGGCAACAGGTACCCATACTGCGCATTTTGCGTGTAGTGGACCGTGCCGCGATCAAACAACGCGCCGGCCGTGAACTGATTGCGCCGGCCCCAAAACTTCTTTGCCCATGTAATCTGCCCCGAAAACCCAAAATCGTTCTGTATCTCTTTCGAATAGAACGTCGCCGCATCGCACGTCTGGTCAGGATCGTTCATCGTCAGCGCGTTCGCAATGCAACTCCAGGACGGATAGGGACTCGCATCCACCCCGTTGGTCGGAAATCCCGTATATCCGGTCGCCGTCAGCGCTGCCTCATCATCCGGCGTCAGTTGATAGACCGGCGCATTGAAGGCATCATTGTTGGCGTTACCGTTGATCTCTTCCGTGCGTATCCATCGGTACCACGCGTTTCCCGAGAAACTTAGCTCGTCGCCGAACGTGTGCCGCGCAATGAAATTGAAAGACGGAGACCGATTGCCGGTGATATCCGGAATGGTGTAAACGCCCGAATAGTTCGTCTGCAGCAGTCGGTAATCCTGAATTCCATTGCCCGTGAGCGTGTTGTACGCAAACGTCATCGTCAGCGCTAGGTCCGTCTTTCCGGTGCGCCAGCCGATCTTGCCGAATCCCTGCCGCACGTCCGAAGGCGAATCGAACCGCCATCCCGATTCGTGAAACGCATTCCCCGCGAAAAACCAGTTGAACCCCGTCGCCTTCCCACCGCCCCACGCCGCGTCCACCGACTTTCTGCCGCTGCTGCCATACAGCACTTTCGCGCTGAATCCCGGATTGCTGACGCCATCCTTAGTAATCACCGAAATCGCCCCGCCCAGCGTGTTGAGGCCGAACACGGGATCTGAACCCGGTATCAACGTCATCTCCGAGATCGCATTCTGCTGGATCAAGTCCCAACTCACCACATCGCCGAACGGCTGGTTCTGGCGCACGCCATCCACATACACTGACAACCCTTCAGGCGTACCCAACAGCGGCGAAGCCGTATATCCGCGATAGTTCACATCCGGCTGAAAGGGGTTGTCCTGAGTCTCATTGATAGAAACGCCGTTCAGCCGCCGGTTCATAAAGTCACCGATGTTAAGCGACCCGCTGTTGCGGATGTCCGCCTCATTAGCCGTCTGCACCGGGCCGGGGATCTGGTCCAGCGGCAGTTCGATGCCCGGCAGCGGCGTGGCTCCCACCACGTCCACCTTGTAAGCCTGCGACCGCAAAGCCAATGTGATGGTTCGGGTCACTGGCCTTCCTGCCTGGACATCGACCACTAGCGACTGACCCACGAACCCGGTTTTTGCAATCTCCAGCCGATAACGGCCGGCAGGCAAAGTTCGCATAACGTACACGCCCTGCGCATCGGTCGCAAAGCTGCGCTGCACTCCTGGCGCGATGCTCTCCACCTTTCCGGACGCTTGCATGGGCGCGCCCGACGGGTCCTTCACTTCCACCCGGATCTCGCCGCCTGGGGCTTGTCCACGCGTGCTTAGAGCCATGGCGAGCAACGCGACGGAGGCGCATACGGCGAGGTTAGGCATGCTCCTTCAAATGCTAGCGTGCTGATACAGCACATCATGGCCGCCGATGAACACTGATGAACGCGGATCACCCTAAAGTCTATCGGCTTTGAAGATAAAATCGTGCTAAGCTGCGTTCAGTGAGTACTTCCACGCATCTCAGGCGGCTCGAAGCCGAAAGCATTCACATCTTTCGCGAAGTTGCATCCGAGTGCCAGCGCCCGGTGCTGCTCTACTCCATCGGGAAAGATTCGTCCGTCCTGCTGCGGCTGGCCCAAAAGGCTTTTTATCCCGGCCCGGTTCCGTTCCCATTGCTGCACATCGACACCGGCTACAAGTTCAAAGAAATGATCGAGTTCCGTGACCGCTATACCGCCGAACTCGGCCTCAAGCTAATCGTTCACACCAATACCGCGGCTCACGCCGAAGGCGCGAATCCCTTCGTCTGGGGCACGCAACGCTGCTGCGGCGCGCTCAAAACGCAGGCTCTGCTCGATGGCCTGCGTAACGGTGGTTTCGACGCCGCCATTGGAGGCGCGCGTCGTGATGAGGAACGCTCCCGCGCCAAAGAGCGCGTTTTTTCTTTCCGCGACAGCCGCGGCCAATGGGACCCGCGCAATCAGCGCCCCGAACTCTGGAATCTCTTCAACACCCGCATCCACCCGAGCGAAAGCCTGCGCATTTTCCCGCTCTCGAATTGGACTGAACTCGACATTTGGCAATACATCCACGCCGAAAGCATTCCCATCGTCCCGCTATATTTCGCTAAGCTGCGCCCCATGCTCGTACGTGGCGAGTCGCTGCTCCCAATTGAGCAGCCATTTGTTCCTCGCCTTCCCGGCGAGCATCCGCAAATGGTCAAGTGCCGCATGCGTTCGCTCGGTTGCAGCCCCTGCACCGGTGCGATTCGCTCTGATGCCGAAACCGTTCCCGAAATCATCGACGAGCTACTCACCATGCGCCGCTCCGAACGCCAGAACCGCGTGATCGACCACGATCAGGACGGCTCCATGGAAATCAAGAAACAGGAAGGCTACTTCTAATGAGCGCTGCTACACTGCTTATTCCTGAGCCGCGTCCGCGCCTATTCGTGCCCGCCGAAACTCCCGCCTCGCAGACCAAAGATCTGCTGCGCTTCATCACCTGCGGCAGTGTCGATGATGGCAAATCAACCTTGATCGGTCGCCTTCTCTACGACTGCCAGGGCGTCTTCGAAGATCAACTCGAATCCGTCACCAAGGCTTCCATCGGCCGCAACGCCGGCCCGATTGATTTCTCGCTACTGACGGACGGTCTACGCGCCGAGCGCGAACAAGGCATCACCATCGATGTTGCCTATCGCTACTTCTCAACGCCGCGCCGCAAGTTCATCATTGCCGACACGCCCGGTCACGAGCAGTACACGCGCAACATGGTTACGGGCGCTTCTACCGCCGAACTCGCCATCGTGCTGGTGGATGCGCGCAAAGGGCTGCTGCCGCAATCGCGCCGCCATGCCTACATCGCCTCGCTCCTCGGCATCCGTCATCTGGTCATCGCAGTTAACAAGATGGATATGGTCGGCTACAGCCGGCAAGTCTTTGCTGACATCGAATCCGCATTCCGCGAATTCCTGGCGCGCTTCGACAACATCCAGCCTTACTTCGTTCCGGTCAGCGCGCTCGCGGGCGACAACGTTGTGCTCCCCAGCAAGCACATGCCGTGGTTCGACGGCGAGACGCTGCTGCAGCATCTCGAAAACGTGGACGTCGAATCGCACACCCAGCACGCGCCGTTTCGTTTTCCCGGTCCAGCGCGTCGTTCGCCCCAATCAGGAATTCCGCGGCTACGCCGGAACAGTGGCAGCGGGACACATCTCTGTCGGCGCGCAGATTACGGTCATGCCGTCGGGCCGCAGCACGCGCGTCTCGGGCATCACCACGTTCGATGGCGACCGCCAACAAGCCTCAGCCGGCGAAGCGGTCACGCTTACTCTGGCCGACGAAATCGACATCGTGCGCGGCGACGTGATCGTGCCATCCGGGAATCTGCCGCAAGTCGCGCACTCCATCCGCGCAACCATTGTCTGGCTGCATGCCGATGCGAGCGAACTCGGCAAGCGCTATCGTCTGAAGCACACCACGCGCCAGGAATGGGCTGCAATATCGAGCATTGAGCACCGCCTCGACATCAACACGCTCGCTCACGACCAAGCGACTCAACTGGAGATGAACGCCATCGGTGTCGTCGAAATAGAGACGGCGCGCGCTCTCTGCTTCGATTCTTACGCCGAGAATCGCGTCACCGGCAGCTTCATCCTGATCGACCCCGCTACCAATGCAACCGTCGCCGCGGGATTAATAAGCGGCCCTGGCTCCGACAGGACTTCTGAGATCGCCAAGCCAACACTAACCTGGCGCACAGAAAGTAACTCACTCATCTTCGACGTTGAAGGCCTCGACGTCGCCGCGCCGCAGACATCGAACGATCCGGCCATCACCGAAGCTTTCGAGCGCCTCCTCACTCACTTGCGTCTGACACGCCGATGAACACCATGACAAATCTCGCCCGCGAATGCATCACCACCGCACTTGAACACGGTGGACCCGCCGCCATCACCTGCAGCTTTCAGGTGGAGGACATGGCCGTACTCCATTTGGTTCGTGAAGCGTTGCCGGACATCCCGGTTTTATTTCTTGAAACCGGCTATCACTTCCCGGAGGTCTACCGGTACCGGGACGAAATGACCGCGCGGTACAACCTGAATCTGGTGAATGTGGTGCCTGTCACCACTGTCCCGGAACAGGAAGCGCAATTCGGCCTGCTCTATCAAACCCAACCCGACCAGTGCTGCAAGTTCCGCAAAGTGGGTCCGCTGTTCGCGGCACTTGCCGATTACAAAGTCTGGTTCACCGGCCTGCGCCGCGTGCAATCGCCCACGCGCGCGAATCTCAAGACTATCGACACGTTCCCGCTCCCTTCCGGCAAAGAACTCCTGAAAGTGAGCCCGCTGGCCGCCTGGAGCGACAAGGAAGTTTGGGACTTCGCCAAGGCCCACGACATTCCGCGCCTGCCGCTGTACGATCTCGGCTACACCAGCATTGGCTGCCAGCCCTGCACCCTGCTGCCTATTGATCCGGACAACGCGCGCTCCGGCCGCTGGTCGGGCCGCAAACTCGAATGCGGTATTCACATCGCGGAACCGCAAGCAGTGCAAACGCCCGCCGCGCAATCGCACTGACTATTGATATGGAAGTCATACTCGGCTTCGTCATTGCTGTCGCCATTTCTCTGACCGGGGTAGGCGCAGGCACGTTAACGACGCCTCTACTCATCCTTTTTCTCGGCGTTCCGCCGGGGATCGCGGTAGGTACGGCGCTTGCGTTCTCCGCCATCGTGAAAATCGCTTCCGTACCTTTCTATGCGGCGCGCAAACAGGTGAATCTGCGCGTGCTCAAGTTTCTGCTCTATGGCGGACTGCCGGGCGTCATTGCCGGCTCGTTTTTGCTCAACCGGGCGCAACATGGCTCGCATAAAACTGCGTTGACTGCCGCGCTCGGCCTATTCATTACCGCGATGGCATTGATTCGCCTCTATCGAGTGTTCCGTCCCATCGAAAGCAAACCAAAGCGCGATCGCTCGCATTTACTCCCGTGGCTGGCGGTTCCCATCGGGGCGGAAGTCGGGTTTTCTTCCGCCGGCGCGGGTGCGCTTGGATCGCTCCTCATGCTCGGACTCACGCCACTGAGCGCGGCAGAAGTTGTCGGCACCGATCTCGCCTTCGGATTGATTCTGTCGCTGGTAGGCAGCATCATCGATGTCGGCGCAGGCAATTATGATCGATCGCTTCTGATTCAACTCGCCATCGGCGGTGTTTTCGGCGCGCTTACCGGGTCCATGCTTGCCGGGCGCGTCGCGCAGCGTCCCTTACGCATCGGTTTGTTAGTGGCGCTGACTGTCCTGGGCTGCCGCCTGGCGTTCCAGATGTAAGCTGGTGGCCTTCCGAGCGCGAAATGAGGGACACGGCTGCTATGCGGACCCTGGAAGGCGGCACGTATTAGCCCGCCATGTCCCCAATTTTGCTATTCATATTTCGCTCCGATGTTAGAGAAGCTGGCGGGAATGGGCGGGTAAGAGGGGTTTGTGGCGAAGTCGGGGGGCAGAATGGCGGCGAATGCCTGGGCGGTCTTGATTTCTTCACGTTGACGGCGGGCTTTGGCGGTGGCAAGCTTCTCGGCTTGCAGTTCTTTCTTGTATGCGGCGTCGGCTTCGGCACGTTTCTGCGATTCAAAGCCAATTTCCGCTTTCAGCCTTTCTTTTCTTCGTTGTATGAGCTCTTGAGACGCTCTTCGATAGGCCCGATCGTGGGTGGAATGGTAGCGGATGTGCAATTCGAGGAGATCGCAGCGGATGGCGACGGCTTGGCGATTATTGGCCGTTTCCGCGGGATCGGTAGGGTGCATGGTGAAACAGCCTTCCTGGAGGCGGATAGCGCGCTCGGAGAGCCAGTTGTGCTCGGCCATCTTCATGACTAATTGGGTTTCCGCGAGACCGACGGGCTTTTCGTCTGCAATGAGGGCGTCTAAGAAGTCGTCGTAATCGGCCTGACGTTCGCAGAGCATGACTTGGAATGTGCCGGTGAGGCCGTGGATGGTGCGGTTCTGGGAGACGATGGCCTTACCGGCCTTAGTTTTTGCTCCACAGGATTTCTGGGCATTGCGGCGGTTGGCCGCGATCTGCTTTGCGGTTGACATGGGAAACTCCTGAGGCGAGTGTGGACTACAGGAGTGCGCCGTTGTCGGGCTGGGAGCGGGTAAGATGTTGAGTAATTAGGGGTAAGGAGAATTTGCTGGGTTTGTGATGCTCCATGGCTGTTGCCGCAACGGAGGATGAAAACGGACGCGGCGTTTTTTGCAGGTGCACCGACTGGAGTCGAGGGGGCAGCGTCCAACCTGTGCTCACTGATGCGCTAAAGCGTGCCAGCGCTGCTGGCAAGTTCGCTGGCTCGGTTTCGAGTTCCTCGGTAGCCAGGAACTGTTTCCGCTTCAGGGACATACGTCCGTGGTGCTTTCGAAGGACAAACGAAAACGCCGCCGGGGATTATCCGGCGGCGTTTTCCACTTCTTTCAGTTTGGGAGCTTCTTAGTCGCCCATGGCTCCGACTTCTTCCTGCTTCTCTACCGGTACCGGTTTCGCAGCCGAAGCAAGCAAGCCATCCAGCGGCACAAATCCTTCCAGCTTTTTCTCGCCGAGAACATGCTCGCGGTACAAACGCGCCATCTTATCGTCTTCGATCTTCTTCTTTAGCGCTTCGTCACGCGCGCGCGTCTTTTCTTCACGCGCCGTCTTAGCGATGCCCTTCAGCTCCAGATCGTGCTGCCGATCGGCGTTGACATGCTCTTCCACCAACACCAGGTTGTGATCCTTGCTCACAAGCGGGACAGACTTGTTGCCGGCGAAGATCTCATGCCGGCCCTTCTCTTCGTACCACTTGGTGAGGGTCGCCGTCATGTGCATTTTCTCGATGATGTTGCGCCAGCCCACGCCCGTGTTGTAGGCGCAGAAAGAGATTTCACCTTCCTGCGTCGCGTACGGAATGATGCATTGCTCCGTGCGGCGGAAGTCGTAGTTGAACAGATCCTGGAACCACATGCCCGCGATGAAGAGGAAGTTCCAGCGGTCGGCGCGGCGCTTCTCGATGTCGGCAATGGTGCGGTCGCCCGTCACCTTGCCGTAGGCGCCGGTGGTTGCTTTCTTCGACATGCCGAAGCACTTGTCGAATTTCTGAACCAGATCGCTCAGCTTGAAATGCTTAGGGGCTTTGAACGGATTGTAGTTGCGCAGCAGCGCCAGCGTGACGCCGGCCACCGAAAGCGCCCGTCCGCGAGCGGCATCGTTGATGCGCGCCACGTCCTTGGCCAACTGATCGGCATTCAAGAACGCCGTGACCGGGACGTATTCTTTCGTTTCCTTGTCGCACATTACGGCCATGCCAATACCGCAGTTCGGATGGCAGCCGCAGCTCAACTGTCCCCAATCCGCGGCGGGTCCGTGAACCAGGTCGGCGAAATCGGAGAACGTGCTCATGAAGCTGATGGGGAACCAGTCGCGCACGGGCTCGCCGATACCGGTTTGGTTCTTCACATCATGCGCCAGATGAGACAACGTATAACGCTGTGCCTGTCTGCGCTCTTCGGTGACGGCTTCGTCGCGGCCAGTGAACGAAACCGGCTGGAACGAGAGGAACGGAATCTTCTTCGGATTGTCGAGCGCGAACTGGACCACGTGCCCAACCTGCTCGTTATTGACGCCGTTGATGATGGTGATGACCGGGACAATGTCGACGCCATTGCTCCAGAGATTTTCAATCGCGCGCAACTTTACATCGAACAGATTGCCTACGGCGCGATGCGAGTTGGCGGCGTTTCCAATACCGTCGAATTGCAGATAGGCATAGCGCAGTCCGGCTTCGGCCGCTTCCTTGCAGAAATCGGGGCGCTTGGCAAACTCGATGCCGTTAGTCGCGGCCTGCACGCTGTTGTAGCCGACTTTGCGGGCGTAACGCACCGCATCCAGGAAGTAGGGCGAAAGCGTTGGCTCGCCGCCCGAAAACTGAACCGACATCTGACGCCGCGGCTTGATCGAAATCGCGTTGTCGAGCAGGGTCTTGATGTCTTCCCAGCTCAGCTCATGCACGAACCCAACCTGGTTGGCATCCATGAAGCACGGGTCGCACATCATGTTGCAGCGGTTCGTCAGATCGATGGTCAAAACCGAGCCGCGGCCGTGGGTGATGGTGCTGGTGCCGTGATTGTGCAGCGTCTCGTCGCTGTGCGCGCGGATGTCGCGGCCGGGGAAGACGTCTTCGAGGTGCTTGGAGAACGCCGGATCAATCGACATCAGGTCTTCGAACTCCCCGTGAATGGGGCATTCCTTGACCATCAGGATTTTGCCGTCGCGCTCGAGAATCCTGGCTTTGATCTCGCCGACGGGCTGGTTCAGGAGGATCTTGTAATCCACCTCGCCGTCCACGATCCGCTGCCGGATCTCCGGAATGCACTTGGGGCAAAGCGAATCGGTTTCGCGGGGCCAGCCGAGTGGCGGCTTGGTCTTCTCATAGCTCTTCAGCAGCGGCTTTTCCGACCACTTGGGAGTAAAAGAAGGGTTCTGCTTGATCTGATTGACGCCATCGAAAACCCGCCAGGCGGCATTCGCGCCAACGGTGATGGCTTTTTCAAAATACTTGATCGGTTTTTGCATGCTAAGGCAGACAGGACCAGTATATGGCGGGGCTAACCCATTGAAAACGGAAAGGGATCGAATAGCACTGATCGGAGGTTGTATGGGGGGAAAAACGGCTGAAAGGTACTCCTTTACCAGGCTCGATAGACCCCATCAGTCAGCGAAAGGGTCAACGGAACGCCGAAAAGCGAGGAAAGTTGTTGCGCAGTCAAGCACTTCCTCTTTCGGTCCATCGGCAAAAACAGTCCCGCGCTTCAGTAGAACCACGCGCTCCATTTCGGGGATAATTTCCTCCACGTGATGCGTGACCAAAAGCAGGCTGACGCCGCTTTGCGCGAGTTGGCGGAGCGTGTCCCGCAGCTCTTTTTGCGCGGCCAAATCGAGGCTGGTAGTAGGCTCATCCAGCAGAAGCGTCGAGGGATGGTGAATTAAAGCGCGGGCTATTAACAAGCGTCGAGCTTCACCGGAGGAGACTTCGTCGAGCCAACGATCGGCGAGATGCGCAACTTCCAGCCGGAGCATGGCAGCCTCGGCCGCTTGCTGCATTTCACCCGTTACATGATGGTTCGGCCAGATGCCTATGGATCCAAAGAAGCCGGAAAGAACCAGCTCGCGACCGGTGATGTCGCGGGTACAGCGCGCCATGAGATCGTTGCTGACGATGCCCAGCTTTGCGCGCAAATCGAAGATGTTCCATTGCGTGCGGCCGAGGAGTTCGAAGCGGGAGTGTGGATCAGCGAGCGGATAGCATTCGCGCGTGATGAGCTTGATGAGGGTGGATTTGCCGCTGCCGTTCGGACCCAGAATGGCGACGTGCTCGCCGCAGTCGATGCACAGGCTGACGGAGTTCAGCGCCAAGTGATCGCCGCGTTGGACGGATACATTGCGTAGTTCGAGGAGTGGTGAAGAGGTCAATATAAGAGTATTGAGCATCACAGCGCAACAGGTGAAGGCGCTCGCGCATGAATGCGGGTTCGAACTGGCCGGTATAGCGGCGGCACTACCGCTCGGAGACTTTGCACGGTTTGAAGCTTGGCGCGCCGCGGGGATGGCGGGCGAGATGCAATATCTCACAGATCGTAGAGGCGACATGCGCGCGGATCCGCGAACGCTGTTGCCGTCGGCGCAGAGCATTGTCTGTGTCGGCAAGCTCTACAACACGGACTATCCTTACTCGACCGAGCAGGAAGAGACTGGCCGTGGCTGGATCTCCCGGTATGCGTGGGGCGACGATTATCATGACGTGCTGCGCGCTGGATTGCATCGATTGGCGACGGAGATCGCGCGGATACACGGCGAGCGGTTCGATTGGAAGATCTGCGTCGATACCGCGCCTTTGCTGGAGCGATCTTACGCGCGTGCAGCGGGGCTCGGCTGGATTGGGAAAAATAGTTGTCTGATCAATCAGCAGCAAGGCTCCTGGTTTTTCCTGGGCGAGCTGCTGCTCTCGATTCCTTTGGACGCGGATGCGCCGCCTCCGGACCGCTGCGGTAGTTGTACGCGCTGTATCGATGCCTGTCCGACGGCAGCGATTGTTCCGGCCCCCGATGGAGGCTGGCGTCTGGATGCGCGTGCCTGCATCTCCTACGCGACGATTGAGAAGCGCGGGCCTTTGCCGGCGGAGCTAGAAGAAGCTATGGGGAATCACGTCTTCGGGTGCGACATCTGTCAGGATGTGTGCCCCTGGAACTCGCGCGCGCCGGTTACTGCCGATGAGGCGTTTCAGCCTCGCCATTTGGCGCCGAAGCTTGAGACACTGGTAGGGATGAGCGAAGAAGAGTTTGGCGACTCTTTTCGCGGCTCTCCGGTGAAGCGCGCCAAGTACGCAGGCTTGCAGCGGAACGCGGCTAATGCTCTAAAGAACTTCCGCCGATAAGGGTTTCGGAGTTACACTAACTGAACCATGCAAGTTGCCGAAAGCTTAAAGCCGGGGCAAACGAAGTATGCTCTATACCAATCCATTTGTGAGCAGCTTCAGGAACTGATTGGCAATGAGTCCAATTTTGTTGCCAACGCGGCGAATACCGCGGCGCTCTTGTTCCAGTCTCTGCCGGACGTCAATTGGGTCGGCTTCTACACCGCGGAGGGGCAGGAACTTGTCTTGGGTCCCTTTCAGGGCAAGCCGGCTTGCGTGCGCATTCCGTTTGGCAAAGGCGTTTGCGGGACGGCAGCCGACGAATGCAAGACCCTGATCGTTCCGGACGTCCATAAGTTCCCTGGTCACATCGCCTGTGATGTGGCTTCGCAATCCGAAATTGTCGTGCCGCTGCTCAATTGGGGCAGGGTATTGGGCGTGCTCGACATCGATAGCGCCAGTCCCAATCGCTTCGACGAAGAAGACGAAGAAGGGCTCGAGTCAGTGGTGTCCGTGTTCCTGAGTACTCAGACTACGAACGATTTGCCGGATCTCAGCGACAGCGCGGCCGGCGACTAGTCCGTACACTAAAGGTTGGAAGTACAGCAGCAGCCCGAACCGCCTCAGCAGAAACAAGGCTGGAAAAAGCGTCTTGGCCCCGTCGGCCTAGCGCTGGCCGCCATCGTCAAGTACGGCGGCATCATTCTCACCAAGGGCAAATTTCTAATCAGCATTCTCGCTTTCGTGGGTGTGTATTGGACGCTGTTCGGGTGGTGGTTCGCGGTCGGCTTGACCGGCTCCGTGCTGCTGCACGAAATGGGGCACTATTTTGCAGCCCGGCGCTTCGGATTCGCGGCGGACATGCCGATGTTCGTGCCATTGCTGGGTGCCTTCGTGAAATGGCGCGGCGCGGGTGCGGATGAAAATGTGCGGGCGCAGATCGCGCTTGCCGGCCCTTTATTCGGACTGCTTTCCGGGCTGCTCTCCTACGGCATCTTTGTGGCGACAGGACAAGGCGTTTGGCTGGCGGTAGCCCATTTTGCGGGCTGGATAAACCTGCTGAATCTGATACCGATTCTCATTTTCGACGGCGCGCCGGCACTGGCGGGGGTGAGTGCGCAGGGGCGATGGGCGGTGCTGCTGGTCTGCGTGGTTCTATATTTCACGCTAAAAGAGTTTTTGTTTCTGATCATCGGGGCCGGCGTTGTCTACCGCCTGTGGCGACGCGATTTTCCCGCTCAGCCGCAACAGGCGATTGCATATTACTTCATCGCGATGGTCATCGGAAATGGGTTTTTGAGCTGGTATGCCGGAGGCCAGGCGAAGATGCTGTTCGGCCGTTAGCTGTCCTTCCAAAACAGTTCGGCATCCGACTGCCGAACGTAATTCGCATCCAACGCCGCCGGATCCGTCCAGGGCGAGCGCTCTGCCACTTCAGCAACTGCCGCCGCAAGGCTTGACGGACCTTTCTGGTCTATAAATTCGTAATCGGCAGGCGGCAGTGCAGCGAGCCATTCCGAATAATTCACCACTGCCTCAGGAATGACGGGCTGCAGATTGGCATCGTAAACCGCAACGTAGGCTTGATTCCGGCGTGCGTCCAGAACCGTGGCCCGTAGCGGCGCCGTTCCTGATAGTGCCAGCGCCTTCAAGTTGGAAACGCCGAGTGCCGGTTTGCCCAGCGCTTCCGCCAGGCCTTTCACCGCCGACAAACCAACCCGGACGCCAGTGAAAGAGCCGGGGCCGCTGGCGGCGGCGAAGCAGTCGATGTCTTCAAGGCGTAGATTTGCGTGAGCCAAGGCTTGTTCCAGCAGCGGAAAGAGCACATGGGCAAATCCGTCGGGAGCATGATGCGAGACCTCCGCAAGCGTCTTCCCATTCCGCCGGATCGCGACGCCGCCCTGCTGGGACGTGGTGTCGATAGCGAGGATGGTCACGGGTTCAGCTTGTAGACTTTGACCAGTTCGTAGGCTTTGCCGTTGGCGTTGATGGCTTCGACGCGCAGGCTGAGTGTCTGGCCGGGCTCTTTGACGAAATCGGCCGGCAGGGTGAGATTGCCGTTCGAGCCTACTGCCAACAAACGCGACCCACTGCCTTCGGCGACGACTTCTCCCCACCAGACATACTGCATAGTGCGCGTGGCGCGGTTCGCGCGCGTGAGTTTGATCTTGAAGGGAACCGGCTGTTTGCTGTTGAGCTCTTCGCCGGCGGGATCGGCTACATCGAAGGGAAGCTTGGCAGTGTCACTTTCGATCTCCTGTACCGGGGGATCGATGGATTCAAACCGCACCGACCGGAGCATCGACTCCTTGTGCCCTTCGCGCTCGATGTCCAGGATCCAATCGCGCGAATTGTCCGGCGTCGGCCGGCTGAAGATCTGACCGCGCCAGTCCTTTTCGACAATCTCTTCTCCGGTTGACGGATTAATCCAGGTGGGCGTGTACTTGTGGCGATCGAAATTGATCTCGACGATGCCGGGATTTTGGGCGTAGGCGATGTAGCCGATTTCGGCGAGCCCGACAGCTCTTGCGCCGTCTACCTCGAAGTAAGGCTCAAACTCCCAATGCCGGGTGTCCGACAGGATTTTGACCCAGGTTCGCACGGCCCGAACGTTGGCCGCGTTTTCTAGCGATTCGTACGACACGCTGGGGTACTCGCCATTGGTGGTGCAGGACCAAAGCTGGTGCCGGAAGGTGTCGGGGTCGGCCGCGCTGATAGCGTGTATTTCGGGTTGTTCCGTGAACTGATGCTCGACGGCGCCGAACTGCGGATTTTCTACGGACTCGATCAGGTAATTCAGCCAGCCGTCGGAGACAAGAGGCGAAGAGGATGCACGCGCGTCCGTCGAGCGGGGATGATGGAACGAATCGTATTTCTCCAAAGCGGTGCCTACGTCTTTGGCTAGGGCGCGCCCGTCGGGCACGTCGTCATAGCGCTCGATCCCCTGCCAAGTGACGTTGAGACCTCCGTAACGAGCGACGAGATAACGAAGCAGCGCGTCGCGCTGATCCCAAGAGCTGAACGCTCCCGAGCGCACGAAGCTGTCGTCGACAAGCATCAGGTCGAGCGTGAAGCCGCGAGCCGCGGCGGCCAATACACGATCGTCCAGTGCGGCAAAATACGGCTGGTTCGGAAGTGCGTCGGGAGTGAGAGGCTTGGCTGAGGCGCTGGCTGTCAGTAGCGTTCCTCGGATGTGAGTAAACCCATCCTGCTTGCGTGCATCGAGCCAACTTTCCAAAGTACTTTGGCCGGTTTGGAGTAGTGGAACGGCGGCGGCCAGCCACAGGTGCGGCTGTTTCTTGGTCGTCCACCAATGGCGCAAGTTGGCGACGCCGACAAACCCCGGGAGTCCGCTGTCGGATACGGAAAAGGTGGACTCCTGCTCATCGAAACGCTTGATGGAACCGGATACGCGGTAGGTCCACTGACCGGCTTCGGTGGGGCTAAACCGCACTTTCAGCGAGTGTCCGCCGTTCCAGTAGGCGTGCATGAGATAAGTGACGTGATTGGGAGAGCGGAACTCTACTTTCAGCACTTCGTTTGTGAAGGGGGATGTGCCGGAGGGGAGGTCGCTGTCGTGCCATTCGAAGGTTAACTCACAAGGGAGGAACGATTTGGCACCTTCCGAACAGGCGGGTAACTGAGCCGCAAAGGAGGGAGCCGTCGCCAGGAGGGAAAGGGCCAGCAAACGGCCCACGAAGTGCATAAGTGACTTCAGGATATCGTGCGAACCGGAGTGGATGAGATAGCAGTCGCCGAAGTGGGCTGCCAAATCAGGTGAATAAATCTAAAACATTTTCACTTGATTTCGTACTTAGTACTAGAGGACTTCCCTAAGCAACTTGTATATGGGTAAGAACGTCTCTACAATTGGGTAATCAATATTACTCGACCGGGTTGTCGATAAGACCACTTTCGAGGTTCCGTATGGACATCATTGGTGACCGACGGTTTGTGGAAGTACCAGGCGGCCGAACGCACGATCTTCCTCCGCTGCTGGTGAAGACTGTGCCTGAGGTGAAGCGCCTCGACAAGATGATGTGCATCGCTGCCGAGATCATCGAGCAGGAAGACATGGTCCCGCCGGTGGCGGGCGACAAACTCGTCGATGAAGAGTCAGTAGAGCGGCGGAAACTGGACTTGGCGTTGAATTTGGTCGATCAATACCTGGGGCTGCTGAGCCACTGGCATTGGGGCGACGCGGTGGTCGAGTGGATACGGCAATGTGAGATTACATTCGGCGCGCGTCCGGACTTGCGGAATCTCCTTTGTAGCGACATCTGGCCACATGCGGGCCGCAGCAGCTTCGTTAGGCTGCTCGAGGACAAGTCGGTAGATTCGCCGGGTGTGCAGTTAGACAAAGCAATCGGTGTGCGTTTGGCCTTCCGCCAAATGCCGCCCATACGCTGCTGCTCCGATCAACTTTTGTTGTATCTTCAGAACAGCATGTTCAGGGGCGCCTATCGCGCGTGGATGGACATAACGCCTAGTCCCGTTTCATGCTTGCCGCCCGAACGGTTCGACTTCGAAGTGGTGAATACCTCTCTGTATTTGCACTGAACGTAGGCTTGCAGAAAGGCTCACGACCCATCTACAGCAAAGGCTCGGCGTGCCTTGACGATGTACGCCAGCTCCCGACCAGGCGCAGCGCGCTCTGCCTCAGCTAATTCAATTCTCTTGTGCTGTACAGAGAAAAGCGACTTCGCTATCTCACCGAATCGAAGCTTCATAACATTCTCGAGTAGTTCTCCCGAACCTACAATGATCGATTCTAGGGTGCCTATAGACGTCTTCAGATCGTGCAGGCGCATATGCCCGTGATACTCGTTTGTAAGCCACTCAATCTCTTCTTCCAGTTCGACGGGGGAGATATCCTGCTGAGCAACTTTTCGCATCCATCGCCGGAGCGCCCATCGCTGGTTCTGTGAGACGGCATCCTCTCGAAATTCCAGAATCTTTTCCCACGGGGTGTCATCGCGCGGCAAAGGAAACGACTTCAGCACGATCTGAATAACCTCTTGGGTCGGTGAACGCTCCGCCGCCGGACTCACGGGAAGCTTCATCGCGAGCCCTTTACGTAAGCCTTCGTTAACGGCTTCTGCCACAAGCGTCATATGTCGCGGGATAGTCGAACACAATAGAACGACGTCAGCATCCGGGACCTTGGCCAGGCGTATTAACATCTGCAGATCAGTCATTTCGCAGCAGTATTCGAAAGCCTTAGGCATGCCCGCCGGGTATTCACTCGCAGCCAAGCGGAAATGATCAACCAGATAGGGCTCGAAATCCGGGGCGGTCACCATTTCCCGCGCAATCAGCCAATCGAGTTCAGATCTGAGCGCCAACTCAGTTTCTGTTCCAAGTCTTCCCAGAAACTCCAGAACGCCATTCAGGTGAGCGATCTTTATCCGATCAAACAGAAGTGCGGGCCTCTTTAAATTTCGGAATATTGCTTGTGCGCCCGGCTCGGGAAAGACGAGAGCCGCTTTCATATCAGCAGCCGCGTTTTGCATGCTTTTCCAAACCAGTCTATCGGAGGTTTCTAAACCGATCAGTTTCTGTTTTATCTAAACAATTCAGTGGCGCATACGGCCTATCGCACCTGGCAAGATATGACGCCTAACCCGATCCCAAGCCTGCCGCCGGAGCGATTCCAGTTCGATGTAGTGAACATGTCGCTCGACATGCATTGAGAATTTCGCCTTCGAAAACAACAATCACTCAGACGGTAAGCAGTTGAAAGGAAGCTAAGCGGTCGTGCGGCTGCGCCATGGGCGGCTCAAGCGCGATCGACCGGGGCTAGTGCCCCCGGCCGATCAATCCTGCTTACCGCAGGAGGTGATTGTTATGCACCTTCGTGTGAAAGTGGTCTTGCGGTTTGGGACCATTGTCATCGAGCTGAGCTGGAAACGGCTGTAGCTTGATACGGAGGGCGGCATTAGCGTGTCGCCCTCTTTCACAAACATACACTGGAATAGCAGCCGCGTCCATATCCTTTTGGCCGCTCGGGTAATAGGCTACCTTCGCACTGGCAGCATTCGCACGGGCCCGTTCGGCTGCAAAGTGATGCGCGGGATTGGTTTGACGACCGCACCTGGCGCCATTTGCAATCGCCATCTCTGCGCGATAGTCGCGAGGACCAGAATCATTTCCGCCCACGCGAATCGCTCGCCGATGCAGACGCGAGTGCCGCCACCGAAAGGAAAATAAGAAAACTTCGGACGCGCTTCACGCAGTCCGGGCTCCCAGCGGTCGGGGTCAAATCGATCCGGCTCGGGGAAGAAGCGTTCGTCGTGGTGCATAACGTACGGACACACAACGCAAACGTCGCCTTTCTTGATGGCCACATCCGCGATGCGCAAATCTTCTTTTGCCGTTCTGCCAATCAGCCAAACCGGCGGATACATACGCATGGTTTCGGCAACTACGTGCTCCGTGTACGGGAGCTTAGGGATGTCGCTCGCACCCGGTATGCGGCCCTGTAGGACGGTATCTATTTCGTCGTGAAACTTCCGTTCGACAGCGGGGTTATGCGCCAGTAGAAACCAGGCCCAAGTCAACGCCACCGCTGGAGTTTCATGACCCGCTACGAAGACTGAAAGAACTTCATCGCGCAGTTGCTCGTCGGTTAAGCGACCGCCGCCCTCATAGCGAAGCGCCACGAGCATGGCGAGCAGGCCGCGATTACCGTCGTCCTTGCCCGGATGCTCCCGAATAATCCGGTCGACAACTTCCTTCACAACTACTTGTGCGCGCTCCACACGTCGCGCTTTCGGGGAGCGCAGTTTCGTTCTCAGAACATCGAGGGGAAGCTGGAATTGCCGGAACGAGCGAAGCAGTACCGTCATCGCGTCGGCAACTTTCTTTGTTTCACCCTCCACATCGGCATCGAATAGCGAGCGGCTCACAATGCCGAGCGTCAGTCGCATCATCTCCCGCCACATGTTGATCTCTTGTCCGTCTTGAAGGCGCTCGCGAACGGCGCATGCATAGGAGGTCATCACATCCGAGTAGGACTCGAGCCGCTCACGATGAAACGCCGGCTGAAGCAAGCGCCGCTGCTGTAAGTGATAGTCGCCCTCGCTTGTCAGCAATCCTTCTCCCAAGAAACGCTTAGAGCGGCGCACGGATGGGGAGCGGGCGAACTTACTTTGCTGGGTAACTAAGACCTCGCGGACCAACTCCGGGTCGCTGAGCAGAAAGGCTTGCATCTTCAGCAAACGGAAGCTCACAACACTTCCGTATTTCTGCTTTAGCTGCTGCAAGTAGCCGGTGGGGTCGCGGCGAATCATCGGCGCCACTCCAACGAAAGGGCAAATTTAGCGGCCCGGGTACAGGCTTTTCTATTTTGATTAGATTCTCGACTGCTATTTCCGCCATGCGAACGAATTATTCTATGCGACGCACGTGCGCGAAGGCGCAGCTTCGCATCTGCCGATTCTGTGCGTGCGTTCTCCACCATATCGACGAATCACACCGGCGACTAGCTGGGGCTCATCCAGATGTATCCAATGACCGCTTCTTACGGCGCGAATGTGATTCGCATCAGGAGCGATCGTTCTGAGGGATGACGGCGCCACCATCTCATTCTTATCGCCCGTAATGATCGCAACAGGAACATTTTCAATCGGCGCAGAATGGGCCATGTCGAAGGCATTGTTCGGGAGAGCTTCCAGATAGGCGATAAGTGTTTTGAAAAACTGTGGATCAGTCCAATGGGCGGCGATTATGTCCCAGAGTTCGCGCGGTAATTTGCTAACCTGCTCCGTCACTCGCTCGAGAGCATGCGTTTGCTTTCCCGCTGCTGCTGAATTCAGCGCACGGGGCACAGATCGAAGGCCGCCCCGATATAGTGCAATGGCGGCGCGAAGGATACCCAAGCGGGCCAAAGTGGAGGCGCGGCGGGTGAGGCGCAGACCATTGCGAAGCAAACGCTCATTCTTTTTCGTAAGCGGCCACCAGTGTTCGGCGCGCAATGGATCCAGCAAAACTACGCCCGTTACGGCTTCTGGAAACAGTTGCGTGAAGCTTTGAATCACAAAAGCTCCAAAAGAATGACCGACCAAAATGTATGGACCGTTGATGGCGGCGGCTTCCAGCATTTTCATTAATTCGATCGCTAGCGTCTCGGGAGTCGGCGCGCCTTGCGCGGGGTCGCTCCAACCTAATCCCGCGCGGTCATACGACACGACGCGGACGAAAGGCGCGAGTTCGTTCTGCAGCGCGCGCCAGTTCAGACTGCTAGCGCACAGGCCGGCTTCGAGAATGACAGTGGGTCCTTGTTGGAGACCTGTTTCGTACAAATGCAAGCGAGTGCCGTTGCCGATATCCACCATGCGTCCGGGAGCGGGCCAACGCGCCTGGTCGGAGCGGTGTCCGCGCCACTCATAGATACATCCGCACATTATGACGATTGCGACGGAGGCAGTTATCAGCAGTAAAAGCATTTAGGCAAAGCTCCTCATGCGGAGACCTTGCATTCAAATCTGGCCGCTATCTTTGTAATCTTGTAGCCGGGCAGGTGAAGAACCCGAGGGGTAGCAATTGCGGCATCCGTAAATTCAAACCGCATCCGCTCTACCCGTCCGCGCACGCGTTTTGACAGTTCGTTCAATAAGGCGTAGCCGAGGGAATGTCCGCGGTATTCCGGCGTTGACCACCCAAGCTGGAACATGCAATGTGCCGTCGTTGTCCAATCGCGCCAGAAGGAAGCCTGCCAGTTTGTCGTTGATCAGCAGCGCCACCGAGTCAGTTTGTTGGTCAATTCGGAACGTTTCGCGAAGGCCAATCAGCGGCTCCATGTGGGCGATGTGCTCGGCGTAAAGGCGCGTGACTTCTTCGACGCCTGCTTCGTTGAGGCCGACAACTCGCGCGTTCTCCGGTAATTTTCGGCTGCCGGATTCCAACTGTTGCGCGGAGGCTCGCATCCGTTCGCGTATATCCGCCAACTCAATCTCGCCAAACGTGACTGAGCCCTGCTTAGAGAAGCCCTGAGAAATCAGGAACGGCTCGGCATCAGGCTCACCTCTGCAGGTCCACATCGGCCAGCAATCTGCGGCGGCCAAGTTTCCGCGCTTCGCTCGCTACGAATTCAAGTAGGCGAGCGCCCACTCCCTTGCGCCGAAACGCTGGAATGACGTGCAGGCGAATGCCACCGATTGCTATGGCATCATCCCGGTAGGAAAGCGCCGCGATCACCTTTAGCGGTTCGCCCGCGAAAGCCAAGCGGAAGTGGCGCGCTACGGGGTTGCTGCAGGCTTCAGGTAGCAACATGCGACAGAGAGGTAACTCCGGTTCACGCGGCTCGCGAATAGCAATTTCTGCATTGGACAGAGCTGTCATGCGGTTTTCTGTCTTCGGCTTTCTAGCGCCGCTGACCAAGTGACTGCCTCGGCCATTTGCGGCTCGAACAGGAGAGCCGTCTCGAACGCTTGCAGGGCCCCATCGGGATCGTTTTTTGCGAGTGCCATGCCCAGCGCCGAATGTAGTGACGCGGAGCCATATTCCACGGACAATCCAGCCCGGGCAGCAGACGCTGCGTCTTTCATTTCCCCTCGCATAGCCAACAGGCGCGCCAGCAGTGCGTGCGCTTTATCGAACGATGGATCTAATTCGATAGCCATTCGCAGCGTTGTTTCTGCCCGGCTGAGCTGCCCCAGGCGCATGTACATGGAGGCTGCGACCAGAAGCAAAACGGGACGGTCAAACCCAATTCGTTCGGCGATTGCGACATCGTTGGCCGCCTTCCGCGGGTTGTCCTGAGCGAGCGCTATAAAGCTCTCGAGGAGCCTGGCATTTGCTGACAGAGAGTTCTCGCGAGGTACGTCGCGCAAGGTTATAGATGCCGCTTCCAGATCGCCGGAGCGATAACAGGAATAGGCCAGCATCAGGGTGATGTGCGGCTCAGTCTCTGTCGTTTGAAGACTGGCTAAAGCCGTTCGCGCCTCCGCATAGCGTGCACGAGAGAAGTGCACGAGAGAAGCATTGTACTGCCGTTCCCGCTCCAATCGATTGGCTGTTTCGTTTGTGGCCGGATCTGCGTAGCCCAAATTGCGAAGCTCGGCCATGGCTGCGGCAGTAGCTTCATCATCGTTGGCCGGCGCATGCATCCCGCAATCGCCCGCCTCCCGATCCCAACTAGGGATGCGCTCGGTGGGAGCGCTGTCATGAAAAGCTTCGGTAAGTACCCGGCCCGGCATGTCTGCGCCGGCGGCAATCCCGAGCGCGTGTAGCGCGGTGGGCACAACGTCGTACATGGTTACGTTATGAAGCAGTTCATCCTGCGCCGTCTGCGGCCCCGCCATACAGAAAACACCGTAGGGGCGGTACCAAGCCTCGGACCTATCTTGCAGGACTTTGGAAACAGGCCGCTCTTCGGCACTTCGGAAACCTGCGGCCGAGACAATCGCGATCGTGGCATCGGGACCCGCGAGCTCCACGATGCGTCCGAGCAGCATGTCGTGGTAGCAGTACATTCCGCGCACGATGTTGCCGTAGCGCTCGCAATCAGCGGCGGGAATGCCGGCCATTTGGGGCGGTGCGTAGCGCATGAACTGCTGGCAGGCGCGCTGCAGTCCGGACCAGCCGATCACCATCAGATTCCACGGCTCGTGTTCCATCAGCCAGGTAGAAATGGCGTGCGTGCTCACGGTCCGCGCCAGGGTATCGGCAAACGCTATGACGCGCCGATCTGACTTCTGATCGATCTCGTGCAGTTTCGGGATGAAAGGGACCAGATCTTCGCCGGCCAGATCGCCCGGATGGACGCGTAGTTCGGCAACCTCGCGCGCCAATCGCTCGGAGCTGATGGAGGCGGGAAAGATCGGCCATGGTGCGCCGTACCGGCCCAGCGGCTCGATAAATGCTGGAGTGATGCAGGAACCGTTGAGATTTTCGGCCGGATGCGTTCCCGACCAGCCGACGACGTGCGACTGAAGTCCGGTCTGCATCGCTATGTTCCAGAGTGCTTTGACGCGACGGCTTTTGCTGCCGGACGGGCGCGTTCCGCCGGTCAGGGGATCACACTCCACGGCGGATAGAAGGCCGTGCTCATCAGCGCTCTTACCGGTAGAGATGGAGGCCCAAAGCATGGCAGGAACACTTGGTCCGCTGGGCCGGAGATTGCCGGCGACTCCGCGCTCAATCAAGGCACGGAGATTCGGCATCAAGCCAGCATCGACAAGCGGGTGAATAGATCGCCAATCTGCGCCGTGCCAGCCGATGAGGACAAGTTTGGCTTTAGCAGCGCACATAGATACGATCCGGAGAACGGGATGCGACGAAGAGCGGCTTTAAGCGCGAGCGGAGCGGCGTCGTAAGCGCAGCGCGGTTAACCCGGCGGCGCCCAACGCTAACAAAGCAAGCGAGGACGGCTCAGGCGTCGCAGCCGCATTACAGGACCCGCTGGTTTGACCTGCAGCGATGCAGGCCCCTGGAGTGCTGTTGTATGCGTACCCGCTAATAGAGACGACGGAGTCCGTGACTGCACTCACGTCGATCCAGCCGTAATTCGGGAGTGCTCCCGCAGTTGGATTTGTGAACTCTACGCCGAGATAGGCATACGTACCATCTTGCGGCCAGGGATAGTCGTCCAAGGGCGGGATGACACTGGTTTTCGAGAGTGTTCCGTTGCCGCCGGTTGAAAACGTAGAGTTGGAGCCTATGATGGCGCCTGACGCCAAGGCCAGTGGATCTGTACCGCTGGCAGCCGAACTGGAGACATACCCACCATTTGTTGGCGGGGCGACGTAAACCTTGGAATATGGAGGAAAGACGTCAAGAAATCCAGACGACTCTTGTGCAGTGAAAGTAAACTGCGATGCTGTCATCTGAGCTGGAGTTCCTGAACTGAGGAAGGTCACGCTGACACTACTACTGCTGTCGGGGGTTGATTCAGTTGCCGTGCGGGCTGGGCTCAGGGGGGTGTAGATGATGGAATCGGCATTGGCAGCGAGCGGAAATGCCGCTGCGGCGCCAGCTAACAACGCCAGGCGTGAAGCGGTCGAGCTTGCCGAATTGGGCGTTTTCTCAAGTGGATTTATTTCGTTCACTAACTCTGCCTCCGAGGTAATAACAATCGTAGCGAAGATTACACTGACTGATCAATGAACATTAGTACTATACAGTGGTTAATGAACGCGGAACGACCGTCCTTGCCAGTACCCCTCCCGTAGGGACATCTTTTGGACCTTCAATGTAGCGCTGCGCGGCAATGGTTCTCTACGGAATTCCACAGTCCGAGGTACTTTGAAGCGGGCAAGCCGCTCGGAGACGAAGGCGATCAGATCCTCCGCGGTTAGTTCGGCGCCAGGCGTGAGAACGACAACGGCGACCGGTACTTCACCCCATTTCTCATCCGGCTTAGAAACCACCGCGCACTCCAGCACCGCCGGGTGAGCGGCTATGGCGTTCTCTACCTCGAGCGAAGAAATGTTTTCTCCGCCACTGATAATGACGTCTTTACTTCGATCAACGAATTGAATAGTACCGTCCTGGGCTCCAAACGGCCAGATCGCCGGTTCGCAACCACGGACCTGCGAAAGCGTCCTCGGTCGCATCGGCTATCACCGAAATATCCGTCCATGATGTTGTCACCTAGCGCGAAGATCTCGCCGACGGTTTTTCTATCGCGTGGCACGTTACGCCCATCGTTGTCTGCGACTCGCACTTGAGCACCCATGGCCACCCAACCGACGGAAGCTTGCCGTTTGCGCCGTACCGCATCCTCTTCGTCCTGGGACTTCTTCGGTGGTGGATAGCAGAAGAAGGGCGATGTTTCCGTCAAGCCGTAGCCGGTCACCACCCTGGCGTTCGGAAATAGCTGCTCCAAACGTTCAAACAGCCGGGACGTACAGGGCGCGCCACCAACCTGAATGTCCAGCACGCTTCCACGATCAAAGTTCTCTGCACCGGGAAACTGCAACAGCATGTGCGCCATTGCAGGGACAAGGGCGAGCTGCGTCGCGCGGTATTTCTGGATCAGAGCAAATGTCGTGGCCGGATCGAATCCGCGCATCAAAATTTGCTTGACCCCCAACATCGTTGCAACGTGAACGAATCCCCAGCCATTCGCATGAAACAGAGGGACGCTGGCCAGATTGACGGCTGTTTCCGGTTCACGCTTCAACAGCGCTGCGGCCATGGCGTGGAGATACAGGGTTCGATGGCTGAGCATGACGCCCTTAGGAGTACCGGTGCTGCCACCGGTGTAAAACAATTCCGCAATGGCGTTCTCGTCATAGCTGAAAATATCAGCTCGCTCAGGCTTCCCGGACACGGTCAGCTCTTCATACGTCAAGTCGGCCTCGGTTCGGTCGTCCACGCCTACATAGCGGGTGATGGCAGGGCACTCGGCACGAAAGCGCGGGATCAGCGGCGCAAAGTTCTTCTCAAAGATCAACATCCTGGCGCCCGAATGATTGAGCAGGTAAACCAGTTCGGAGGGCGAGAGCCGCACGTTGAGCGGCGTCAGAATGGCGCGTGCTTGCGGAACGCCGAAGTATCCCTCGACCAGCTGGTGCGTGTTGAAGCTGAGATAGGCAACGCGGTCGCCCGGGTTGATGCCGTGTGACGGAAGTGCGTTCGCGAGCCGTTCGCAGCGCTCGCCAAACTCCGCGTATGTGAATTCCTGCTCACCGCAAACGATCCCCACCTTATCTCCGTAGAGGTCAATCGCACGATGCAAGAAGCGAAGCGGGGTAAGTGGGATGAACATGTCACTAGGAAGTGCGGAACAACACCTGGAACCCTTCCTGCTCAAAGTGTCGATCATTGGTGAGAACGTCGGTCAGTCCTTCGTTGCGCATCGCTTGCATCGAAATGCAATCAGTCAGGCTGTAGCCTTTATCGGGGCGGGCTTCGTACAGCGCGAGGCCGGCGAGAAGATTTTCAGGGATGTGGGGAGTGACCCTGACCGTTGGGAGGGCCAGAGCGCCGCGAACGTTGGCGGCAGCCTTGCGCCTGAAATGCTCGCCCCACTCGGCAAAGAAATTCAGATACTCGGTGATGACCTGTTCGGTCGTAGACGATGAGCGGCAATCCCAAAGACTGGGGAAGCTCCAATGCCTGCGTATATAAGGCGTCCAGTTTGTTAATGAGAGCAAGCCAATAGAAGGTGTCCGCGAAAACAGCCTTCATCTCTTGGGGTGGCCGTAGAGATAGTCATCGACCTGGCTGGCACCGTCTTTAGGCAGTTTCTCAAACTCTTCGTGCGGAACGTCTTTCATGTTATCCGCGATGATTTCCCATATGTAGCGCGGCCCTGCGGGTGGAGCGGCGGGGTTAATTTCGTTAGCGAAAGCGTCTTCCAGAACTTGACTAGCGATGCGGGCGGGCGTCACGCCTTGCGCGGTAGCGCGTGCATTTAGGATGGCCTCTAGTTCGTCCCGCACTTCTACATTCAAGGTCATGACCGCGATTTCCTCTTGTTTCCAGGGTATAGGATTCTACGTTTTCTGTCGTGAACGGCAAACAAGCTCTGACGAGATGAAATTCTTCCGTACACTCCAATCGCTTCGGGGCTGTCAAGAAATTGAAGTACGTTCGGTGGGGCGAGAGAAGCGTGAGGAAGTAAAAAAAAAGCACTTTCACCTTTACGGTGGGTTAGGGCACGAGAGTCCGGGCCAGAGGTGGCGGTGGAATTCGCTCAGCAGCGATCTTACGCTCAGGTGAGGCGTGGAAAGGTGTTTGGATGGTTACGCGCGCTGTGCTTGCGCACGAGCCCAGCTCCATTGACTGAAGTTAAAGGCCAGCGCCATCCACAGGATCTCGGCTTGCGCCTTTTCCTTGCCCCAGAGAGCAAACCGGCGCAAGCCCCAGTTGCCTTTCCAGCGCATTTGACAGAACTCACCAACGCGGCTGCGCAAGCGATACAAGTTTCGGCACCGTTCGGTACTCATTCGTCGCGCATGCTGCAGCACCGATTCGTGTTCCAGCACGCGATGAATCAGCCGCCCTTGCGGTCCCGCCGTCGGGCAACAGCGCGGCTTATGCAGGCAGGCATCGCAAGTTCCGGGCACAGTGGCATAGGTGCGCTCCGGCAAGCCATGGTGTATCTTTTGTCCAATCACCTGCAGTTCGTTCCCCGCCGGGCAACACAAACTTTCGCCGTAGGGCTGGAAAACCGAAGCATCAAACTCATCGGCAATGCCCAGCCGGCTGCGTGAGGCGGCATTGCGTGCGAACTCGTCCGGGACCGGCGCAATCAGTTCTACATTCGCGGCCGCAGCCTGTTGAATGTTGTCGCGCGTTACGTACCCTTCGTCGGCTATGATCTGCTCGGGCTGGCTGCCGGTCAACTGTTCCATCGTGTCTAACAGCGGCAGTAGTTGTTGCGTATCGTTCTGATCCGTCGTGACCTGTACTCCCACAACGAAGTTGTTCTGCGTTTCGGTTGTGATCTGTACGTTGTAGCTTTGCAGCCAGCCACCGTGTTCGGTGTGCCGCATTAAGCGCGCTTCGGGTTCGCTTTCACTCACGCGTAATTGCGTGCGCTTCTTACTGTCCGGCTCGGCCTCTTCCCGGCGGGTCATCTCCTTGAGAGCCGATTCCAAACGTTGCAACCGTTCCTGGGCATGCCGCTGTAACGCTGCCTGGCGGCGCGTCCGCCCAGCATCGGCCGTCTCCTCGGCCTCGTGGTCGATCTGGTCGATGTAGCCCTTCGCCTCTTGGTAGCGACGCTCCAATGTCGTCCTCCGGTGCGCCGAACCCTTGCCACCGCGCGACTGGATCTTCGTGCCATCCTGCACCACCGTGCGCAGGTCCAACAAGTTCTCTTCCGCCAGCGCCGCCAATACCTGCGCCATCAGATTTTCCAGCGTTTCCTTCTGCTGCAGACGAAAGCTGCAGAGCGTCTGTACGTTGATTACTTCCATACCGCACAGCCAGCGAAAGCCGGGTTCCCATTCCATCCGCCGCACGATTTCTCGCGCCGAGCCAATCCCCTGCTGATAGGCATACAACCACACGCACAGCAACAGGCGCGGCGGCCAGCAGGAGTTCCCGGCGTTGCCTTCGAAACTGCGAATGCCGGCTTCCAGCTTCGACAACTCCAAGCCTTCACTCAACTGCCAGATGATGCGCGCTGGGTGGTTCAGCTCAATCAAATCGTCGGGCCTTAGCGCAGCCCAGCATCCCTGCTCGCGGTCGATCGCCTTTAGCTTCGGACGCCCCGGCTGCTCCATGTATTCAGAGTAGGGCCATTTTAAAACATTTTCTATAGAAAATGTTTTGATTAATCTGATTTCTTGACAGCCCCTTCGCTCATGGCTCCGATTGCACTATCGAGTTCATGGTTGTGATCGCGCGATTGCGAGTTCATGGTTGTGATTGCGTGATATCTAATTGATGGTTAAGGTTGCGCGACTGGATCTTGCTTGCGTCGGCGATCGGCGCAGAGAAGTAGAGAAGGTGATGAATGACCTTGGGCGCAGAAGGCCTAAACTCGACGGCGCGCACCCAAATATCTTTGCGCAGATTCAGTTCTATACGCTCGGAGCGCAAGCTGTCGGGAGGACCGAGTTGCCAGCCTTCAGGAAATTGGGGCGGCGAGGGCGCCTGAGACGCATCGCCTTCTGGCATTCCGTTCTTTATCCAAGACTGAATGACGTTAAGTTCATCCGCAGTCAATCGTCGTGAGTCACGGTAGGAATACGAGGCAGGTTCCGCCAGCCAGGGCGGCATAATCCGCTTGGCAGTAACTGTCGCAATCCGATGGCCGC
Source organism: Terriglobia bacterium (assembly GCA_963758445.1). Classification (GTDB taxonomy): domain Bacteria; phylum Acidobacteriota; class Terriglobia; order Bryobacterales; family Bryobacteraceae; genus Bog-105. The sequence goes on along the minus strand of CAVWVR010000006.1, from coordinate 144,642 downwards.
GTTTAGCAAGATCGCCATAGCTATGCAGAGAAAGGGCAGCGCCTCCCGGGCGGTAGCAGGGGCGCAGCGAGAGTACACGATAGGCGCGATCTGTTCGCTGTAGGTGATCTGAGCTGAAAGCGTGAAAACGAAGCAGCTCAAAAGAGAGGCGAGCGAGAGAACAAGCGGTCCAATAGCCACAAGGCTCTCTACTCCGAAAACTACTCGGATCCCAGTTCTTGTTCGTCTGCTTCGTGACTCTTGACGAACTCAAGGATGTCAAAACGCTTAATCTCGCGCTCCGGAAAAAAACTGTTTATAGCGGACTGCTCGTCATCAAAGATCTCGAACACCGTTGAAAGTTTTGTCAAGATCATAAGCTGAGCGCTACGCTTCGACAAATTGATTAGCTTCATAGCGCCGCCGGAGTCGGCTGCGGTAGAGTGGCCAATGACCAATGTTCCTAGACCTGTGCTATCGATGTATTCGAGTTCTTTGAGGTTGAGAATGATGCGATTCTTTTTCTGGGCTTTATGCTGATCGAAGATACGCCGCAAGTCGGCCGCGTCGGAGCCAGCAACAAGGCGTCCGGACAAATCCAGAATCGATATCTGTTCTACCTCGCGTTGCGTGACACCTAGGGACATAATAGTGATCTAACCATAGCGGGGTAACTGGACTTGTTTACACACGCGCTAAGCGTCCTTCTTCAAGTGCAAGTTCCGGGTGCGGCCGAGCGCCGCCTCACCGACATCTTCAAGCCGCTGGCGACACCGGGCGCGATGGAAAAGCAAGCGGCCCTGTTCACAATTGCGATCACTGCCGTTATCTTCCTGGTTGTCGCGGGCCTGATTGTTTATACGATCTGGCGTTTTCGGCGGCCGCCCACGGATGACACTTGTCAGGAACCGCCGCAGGTTTACGGCAGCAATCAAATCGAAGCCGCCTGGACGATCATTCCGATCCTGATTGTATTTGTGTTGATCGGAGTTTCAGCACGAGTGATTGCCAGTGTGCAGAATGCGAGTCCGCCGCCGCAGGCACTCAAGGTGCGGCTGGTTGGTCATCAGTGGTGGTGGGAAGTTCAGTATCCCGACTACGGTATTGTTACAGCCAACGAAATCCACGTGCCGGCCACGCCCGACGGCAAGAACGCAACGTATCTGGAATTGACGAGCGTTGATGTCATCCACAGTTTTTGGATCCCTCAGCTAGCCGGCAAGACCGATCTGATTCCGAATCGCACGAACTATATGTGGATCGATCCGCATGAGCCGGGAGTTTATGTCGGCAATTGCGCGGAGTACTGCGGCACGCAGCACGCGAATATGCTGCTGCGCGTGATTGCGGATACGCCCCAGAATTTCAAGACGTGGACGGAACAGCAGCAGAAGCCGGCGGAGGATAATCCGCAGGTGAGCCAGGCGCGCGATGCGTTTGGCCAGCTCGCTTGCGTCAACTGTCATATGATCCGAGGGACCCCTTCGGTCGGCAAATTCGGACCCGATCTTACTCACTTGATGAGCCGGCAGACGATCGGCGCGGGGGTGCTTGTGAACGATCAGAAAAGTCTTCGAGGATGGGTGAACGATCCGCAAGATGCCAAGCCGGGATGCTTTATGCCAAGCATGAAATTGACTGACCAGGAATTGGATCAGGTTGTGTCTTATCTGCAATCGCTGAGGTGATCGATTCTATGGCGACCATCGATTATCCACTGCAACAACCGCAAACCGTCACGCCCGAGTTCTCGTTTTCAGAGACTCTGTACAAGTGGGTTGCGACTGTCGATCACAAGCGACTCGGCTTGATGTACGTGGTGTCCGCGCTGTTCTTCTTTGTGGTGGCCGGCATCATGGCCAGCGTTATCCGGCTGCAGCTTGCCGTGCCCAACAATCACGTGGTCGGGCCTGACACCTTCAACCGGCTATTCACGATGCACGGCACCACCATGGTCTTCCTGGTAGGTATGCCGATGGTGGCGGGCTTCTCTAATTTCCTGGTTCCGCTGATGATCGGCGCGCGCGACATGGCGTTTCCGCGGCTGAACGCGTTTGGATTCTGGATCTTCCTGCTAGGCGGTTTTCTTCTGTACTACAGCTATATCGGCGGCGGCGGACTTTCGGGCGCGGGCTCGGCGCCGGATGTCGGTTGGTTTGCGTATGCGCCGCTGACGTCGAAGGCTTTCTCACGCGGCGCGGCGACGGACTATTGGGCTTTAGGCGTTCTTGTTTCCGGGCTCGGCAGCATCGCGAGCGCGATCAACGTTATTGCAACCACGTTTTGCATGCGCTGCCCCGGAATGACACTCAGCCGGATGCCGATGTTCGTATGGGTGATGTTGATCGATTCCTGGCTGATCGTCGTCGCTCTGCCGCCGCTGTCCGCAGCGCAAATCATGCTGGAACTGGATCGGAATCTCGGTTCAAACTTCTTCGATACGCAGTCCGGCGGATCGGCCGTACTGTGGCAGCACATGTTCTGGATCTTCGGACATCCGGAGGTCTACATTCTGATCTTCCCGGCGTTCGCCATTTTGTCCGAAATCATTCCGATCTTTTCGCGCAAGCCCTTGTTCGGCCGGCCCGCCATGGTGGGCGCTGTGGTTGCGATCGGATTTATCAGCCTGGGTGTGTGGGCGCACCATATGTTCGCGGTTGGGATGACTTCATGGTCGAATACGTTCTTCGCCGCTTCAACCATGCTTGTGGGCGTGCCTACCGGCATCAAGATCTTCAACTGGACCGCAACCATGTACGGCGGAAAATTGCGGCTCGATACGCCCATGCTGTTCTGCTGCGGGTTCCTGCTGCAATTCCTGGTAGCCGGCCTGACCGGCATCATGTTGGGCGTCGCGCCGTTCGACTGGCAGTTGCACGATTCCTACTTCGTAGTTGCACATTTTCATTTCACGCTAGTTGGCGGGCTGATATTTGCGCTGTTCGGGGGCATTTACTACTGGTTCCCGAAAGTATCGGGCAGGCTGATGGACGACAAGCTGGGCAAGTGGCACTTCTGGCTCTTTTGCATCGGCTTCAACATGACATTTATTACGCTGCACTTCGCAGGAATGATGGGGATGCCGCGACGTATTTACACCTACTATCCGGGGCGCGGGTGGGATCTCATAAACCTGATTGCGACTATCGGCGTCCTCCCGCAGGCGCTGGGGGTTCTGTGCTTCGTCTGGAACGTGCTGCGATCCTCGATCAAAGGCGAGCGGGCGGGCGACGATCCGTGGGACGGTTGGACGCTCGAGTGGGCGACTACCTCGCCGCCACCGGAATACAACTTTGAAAAGTTGCCTGTGGTGCGGAGCAGCCGACCGTTGTGGGACTTGAAGCATCCGCAAGACCCGGACTGGAAGTTCGAGTAAAGGCATGTCAGCACAAGACCACGCATTGACCGGCGACGCGCTGCAATTGGAGCGCGAGTGGACGTTGCCCGATCGCGGCACTGTCGGGATCATCTTCCTGATCATCACCGAAACCGCACTGTTCACGATGTTTGTGGCCGTGTACTTGATCTACATCGGCAAGAGTCTGACCGGGCCCTACCCGAAAGACGTTCTGGAGATGCCGTATCTGGCCAGCGTTTGCCTGCTATCGAGCAGTGCAACCATCATGGTGGCCGAGCATTTTTTGAAGAAGCACAATCTGCTTCAGTTCAAGCTATGGTGGCTACTCACTATTCTGCTGGGCGGGTACTTTTTGTGGTCCACCGGCGCCGAGTGGCACAAGCTGATCTACGAAGATCACCTGACGATTAGCACCAATCTGTTCGGCAGCACTTTCTATTCACTGGTTGGGCTGCATGCCAGCCACGTGATTGTCGGCTTGATCTTCCTTTCGATCGTTTTCATCACGACGATGATGGGCTTTCCCATCGCCACCCAGGAACGGCGAGTGAAGTTTCTCTCCTGGTACTGGCACTTTGTCGATGGCGTTTGGGTGATCGTGTTCACCGTGGTTTATATCATCGGGCTGCGTGCCTAACAGGATCTGAAGGCGATGACACAAGAAACACATCACGGCGAAGCGGGGGAGAGAACCCACGAAGATTCCATCGTGTTACCCGCGCCTACCTTCTGGCCGCTGGTGATCGCGTTCGGCATCACATTGCTGTTTGCCGGGCTGGTCACGCATTGGGTAGTGGGGGCGGTAGGATTCGTTCTCACCATGCGTGCCGCGGTGGGGTGGTGGCACAACGTGATCCCGCATGAAGAGCATGAAGCGGTTCCCATCGAGCCAGAGTTGCGACCGACGCCGATATTGGTGGAAGAACGATCGGTGGTGCGCTTGAGAGCGGGCGAAGAAGGGCACCGCGTCCGTATTCCAGAGAAGATCCATCCTTATTCGTCGGGTATTTGGGGCGGACTTGCGGGCGGAGCGGCAATGGCGGCGCTGGCGTGTCTGTACGGCCTGGTGGCGCAGCACAGCCTTTGGTATCCGATCAACTTACTGGCGGGCGTTGTGATTCCGGGCATGGGCAACGAGACGGCGGAACAGCTTCGCCAGTTTCAGTCGCTGCCCTTCTTTGCGGCACTGGTGGGACATGTCATCATCTCCATATTGGTGGGCATTGTTTATGCGGTCATGTTGCCCATGTTCCCGAAATATGCGCCGTTCTGGGCCGGCATTTTGATGCCGCTTTTCTGGAGCGGCCTGGTTGCGACGACTCTTAACGTGATTAACCCGGTCATGAACGAGCGCATCAGTTGGCCCTGGTTCGTCGTCGCCCAACTTGGGTTCGGGCTTGTGGGCGGCTACGTCATCGCAAGAAGCACTAGCATCAGCACCATGCAGACCTGGACATTGGCAGAGCGAGCCTTTGTCGAAGCACCCGGCATACACCACAGCAAAGAGGAAGACCGCGGATGATGCGTCGTCAGGGCGGCGCTTCGAATTTCGGTCGTGCAAGTTTGTTGGCTACGTGCGCGTGCGTCTTGTTGTTAGGCGCCACGGCGTGTGAGCCGCCCGGCAAACCGGAACGAGAAGAGACCAACGCGCGGCAGATCACTGACTTCCATACGCTCTATAACGAGAACTGTGAAGGCTGTCATGGAGCAGATGGAAAGAATGGACCGGGACGACCGTTGAACGATCCTCTGTATCTCGCCATTGTTCCGAAAACAGAGCTGCAGAACGTCATTACGAACGGGCGCAAAGGAACGGGTATGCCGGCTTGGGCAATCAGCCAAGGTGGTCCGCTTACGGATCAACAAGTGAACGCCCTGGTGGACGGGGTGGAACAGAACTGGGCGAAGCCGGTGAACTTCGGCAGCGCGACGCCGCCGTCCTACTACGCCGGAAACTCAGCAGGCGACACCGATCATGGCCGGAAGTTATTCCTGAAAGATTGCTTCGCGTGTCATGGCCAGGGCGCGCCGATTGGCCCTGTGACGGACCCGGCTTATCTGTCGCTAGTCAGCGATCAACTACTTAGGACGGCGATCATTCAGGGCCGGCCCGATTTAGGCATGCCGAATTATAAGATTCTGAACCTGGGCCACGCGCTGGCAGATCAGGATATTACGGATCTGGTGGCGTTCCTCTCTTCCAAGCGGCCGAACATTCCCAATGTCCAAGAACTGCACACGAATGAGAACGGCGCAGGACAATCGGGACCGATGGTGAAAGGCAATGAAGGCAGCGGCAATGGGCCGGGCAGTCCGCGATTCCAGCCCAACGAAGGCAACAAAGGGAAGGGAAGTAGCAGCCAGGGTGGAGGAGGAAAATGACAGGCCACGCCAGAGAAGAGGATAAAGGAAAACAAAATACGCTGAATCCATCGCGGCGCGATTGGCTGTTCACGGCTGGCGTGGCACTAAACGTAGCCGCAGGATTGTTGCTTGCGGTGCCGCTGATTGGGTTCGTTTTTGCAAGTTTCGTGGAGCGAAAAGATCCTCGAACCTGGATTTCGCTGGGACCGCTGGAGGGCTTTCCGGAGAACGCGACGCGCATAGCGACCTATCGCAATCCGTACACGCGACCTTGGGACGGAGAGACGGCTGAAATTCCATGTTGGGTGCGGCGGCTGCAGGGTAGTAAATTCCAGGTGTTTGCGATCAACTGCACGCATTTGGGTTGTCCGGTGCGATGGTTTTCAGAATCGGGCTTGTTCCTTTGCCCTTGTCACGGCGGCGCTTACTACGAAGACGGGGCGCGTGCCGCAGGACCGCCTCCGCGCGGTCTTTACCAATACGACTACAAGGTTGAGAACGGCAACCTGTTTGTGAAGGGCGGCGAGATGCCGACACTTTCGAACCCTGTTTAGGGTTGGAGACGATGCATGAATTGGCTTAGAAGGGCTGCGGTCTGGCTGGATGACAGATTGCACCTGACCGCGCTCTACGCTTCCACTGCGGGGCATGAAGTGCCGGCAAGCGCGGGCAGTTGGTTCTATGTTTTCGGCAGCGCCACGCTGCTGTGCTTCATTATTCAAGTCATATCGGGCGCGTGTCTGGCGTTCGTCTACATCCCGTCGACAAACGAGGCGTTCACCAGCCTGGAGTATCTGAATCATGCCCAGTTCTTGGGCTGGTATCTGCGCGCGGTGCATTACTGGGGATCGAACTTCATGGTCGCCATCATGACCGCGCATATGATTCAGGTCTTCTTGTTCGGCGCTTACAAATATCCGCGTGAGCTGACCTGGGTCAGCGGAATTTTTCTATTGCTGTTTACGCTGGCGATGGCGTTTACCGGGCAAGTGATGCGCTTCGATCAGGACGCGTATTGGGGGCTGACCATCGGGGCTTCCATAACGGGACGCGTGCCATTCATAGGCGCGCAGCTTGTGCATGTGCTCCTAGCCGGGCCGATTATAGCGGGCGAAACGCTCTCGCGGTTTTTCACGCTACACGTGTTTATCATTCCGGGCTTGATTATTGCGATCGTCAGCATGCATCTGCGGCTGGTTCTGACGAAGGGCATCAACGAGTATCCGCGGCCCGGATATCCGGTTCACAAGCTGACCTACGATGCCGAATATTCGGAGATCTTGCGCAAAGAAGGCGTGCCGTTCGTGCCGCATGCTGTCGGTAAGGACCTGATATTTGCCGCGATTGTGATTGCCGGCATTCTGGGCGCCGCGCTGATCTTCGGCCCGAAAGGTCCGGCGGGCATTCCTAATCCGACACTCGTGGACACGAACCCGCGGCCAGATTTCTACTTCTTGTCCATCTTCGCGGCGCTTGCGCTTCTGCCGGACTGGATGGAAGTTATCGTCCTGTTTGTTGCGCCTGCGGTGATTATCCTGCTTCTGTTTGCGCTGCCGTTTATATCCGGCACCGGCGAAAAGAGCGCGCGAAGAAGACCGGTTGCAGTACTATCCGTGATCTTTATTTTGCTGGTGATCGGGGTACTGGCCTACATGGGTCAGACGTCGCCGTGGTCGCCGAAGATGAGCGCCTGGAGCGGCGATCCGATACCAGTCGAATTCGTCAAGGGCCGAACTCCGTTGGAACTGCACGGCGCGATTGTCTTTCAGAACAAGCAGTGCCGGAACTGCCATGCGCTAGGCGGAAAGGGCGGGCAGCGCGGACCGGCGCTGGATGCAGTCGCCACGCGCCTGACAAAGCCAGAGATGATTCGTCAGGTGATCCAAGGCGGCGGCAACATGCCTGCATATGGCAAGAAGTTGAGTCCGGCGGAAGTGGAAGCGCTTGTTTCGTTCCTGGGAACGCTCAATCCAAAGAGCAAGCCGCGGGCGGTGCCGTCTGACAAGCGCGAGAACAAGCTGCCGCGCGATCTGGCTTGGCTCGCTCCTGTCAGACTGAAGCAGTAGGAAAGTGGATTCGCTTGGCCTGGCGGCGCTTACATCCTGGAGTATCAACCCGCTCGCGCTAGCGCTGTTGCTGGTCACGGCCGCATTGTACGTGCGCGGCTGGCTGCGCGGCCGTCAGATTGTTCGCGGCGAGCACGATAAAGAACGTTTGGCTGCGTTTCTGGCGGCCATGGCGCTGCTGTTCATGGCCACGGAATCGCCGCTCGACGCGTTCGACCATCTTTTCCTTGCCGCGCACATGGCTCAGCATTTACTGCTGATGATGATTGTTCCGCCGCTGGTGCTGCTGGGCCGGCCTACGCTTCCGCTACTGCGCGGGCTGCCGAAGACGTTCGTCAAAGAGGGTTTGGGCCCGTTCCTGAGCTGGCCTGCATTGCGGCGGATCTTTCAATTTCTGGTTGCGCCGCCGGTGGCCTGGCTGCTGTTTGCGTTCAGTACCATCTTCTGGCACTTGCCCGGGCCTTATGAGGCGGCGCTGCAATCGAACTGGATCCATGGCCTGCAACATGCCAGCTTCTTCTGGACCGGCATTCTCTTTTGGTGGCCTATCGTTCGACCGATGCCGGGCAAGTCTCGATGGCCGGAGTGGGCCGCGATTCCGTACTTACTTGCCGCTGACGTGGTGAACACGGCGCTCTCGTTTTTCTTCGTCTTCTCCGGTCATGTGCTGTATCCGGCTTACGAGGCCGTGCGCGCGAGCAGCATGAGTCCGCAGGACGATCAGACGTTGGCTGGACTCATCATGTGGGTGCCCGGTTCGATCGTTTACCTGGTGCCGGCATGTGTGATTGCGATGCGTCTGCTGGCCGGACCGAAGCTGCGCAGACCGGCCGAGCGGATGGTGCGTGTGGAGCGGCGGTCACCTCGAAGTGCAGTTCCGTTGCCGCGATTTAGAAGGATCGCGCAGGTCTTGATGTTGTTAGTTGCCATTGCAGTGATGGCGGATGGATTCTTCGGGCGGCAAGTGGCGCCGCTGAATCTGGCCGGAGTCTTGCCGTGGATACACTGGCGCTTTCTATCGGTCGTGGCGCTGCTTGCGGTGGGCAATCTGTTCTGCATGGCGTGCCCGTTCATGCTGGTTCGCGACTTTGGGCGGAAGTTTCTACCCGCTAGGATGCGATGGCCCAGCGCGCTGCGGACGAAGTGGCTGGCAGCGGGGCTGATTGTGATTTACTTGTGGACGTATGAAGCATTCGGTCTCTGGAACAGTCCCTGGCTGACAGCGTGGATCATCGCTGGATATTTCGTCGCAGCGTTGGTAATCGACGGCATTTTTCGTGGCGCAAGCTTCTGCAAATATGTTTGCCCGATTGGACAATTTCACTTCATAACCTCATTAATTTCCCCGCGCGAAGTTCGAGTGCGAAGCCAGCAGGTGTGCAGGAGTTGCACGACATACGACTGCATACGCGGCAATGAACGGGCGCGCGGCTGCGAGCTGTACCTCTTTCAGCCGAAGAAAGAAAGCAGTCTCGATTGCACGTTCTGCATGGATTGCGTGAAAGCGTGTCCGCATGACAATGTGGCGCTGCTGCCTGTTCTTCCAGCTTCGACCATCGTGAAAGATTCGCACAGATCATCAATTGGAAGGTTGTCCAAGAGGACGGATCTTGCAGCACTGGCCTTGGTGATCGTATTTGGCGCGTTTGTGAATGCGGCGGGAATGACCGGTCCCGTGATGATGTGGGAGCATAGTTGGCACGCACGGCTGGGACCGGGCGCTATGCCTTGGATCGTGGCCGCGTTTATTTTGGGTGGGGCAGTGTTGCTGCCTTTCGCGGTGAGCGTTGTGTTGAGGGTGGTGAGTTCGAAAGAGCGGGTGCATCGGTTTGCGTTTGCGCTAGTGCCGATCGGGATTGCGATGTGGCTGGCGCACTTGTCTTTTCACTTTTTTTCGGCGTGGACTTGGATCTCGACAACTTGGGTGCAGTCGCTGCAGATTCTTGTCCTTGATTGCGGGCTGTTGCTGACGTTGTATGTGCTGTGGCGGATTAGCGCGCAGGTTCGGTTTTTGTTGCCATCGGCTGTTGTGGCGTGTGGACTGTATGCGGCGGGAATATGGATTTTCTTCCAGCCGATGCAGATGCGGGGCATGCTGTGAGGAATTCTCCGCTCCCTTGCGGTCGCGGCTCTGTTGGCCGTTTCTGTATTCGCGGATGGGTCAGTGGTTTTATTGCAGAGGACCGTTGAGCCGTTTGATATCACCGTGTTCGGCGATGAGGCTCATCTCACGGTGGCGCAATCGAACCTGAGTGTGATGGTGCAGAAAGCGGCGGATCATAGCGATGTGCCGGATGCGCACGTGACGCTTCGGTTTGAACGCGATCAAGGCGGCAAGATTGTCGAAGTAGTTGCGCCGGCAACGCATGCCAAAGCGAAAAACAAGTTGCTGTATGGAGCGACCATAACGTTGCCGAGCGAAGGCTATTGGAAGTTCACTGCGGATATCGACGCTCAAGGGACGCGAGTGTCCGTGCCGACGCAATTTGCCGTGGGACCGGCTGAGGCTCCGATGAAAGAGAAATGGCCGCTGATTGTTTTCATCCCGGTCGCGATCGTGCTGTTCATCATCAATCGGCGGCTGAGGCGTCGCTGGCGACCGACATATCGGCAAGAACGGCCATAGCGGCATTCCGGCCATTGACCGCAATGACGCTGCCGCCGGGATGCGTGCAAGCGCCGCAGAGATAAACACCAGGCATAGGAGTACGCGCGCTGAGCCGATTGCTCCACATGTACGCAGGCAGGCATTCACCCTGGAAGATATGGCCGCCGGTGAGTCCGACGCGCTTCTCTATGTCAGGCGGACCGAGCGCTTCGGCTTCGAGGACGGCGTCGGGGATGTTGCTGCAGAAGCGGCCGATGGAAGCGAGTGCCAGGTCTTTCGCCTCGGCTCGGCGATCATCCCAACTTGTTCCGTCTGCAAATTCGTAGGGTACGTACTGCGAGAACACTGACATGGTGTGTGTGCCCGCAGGGCAGACGCTGGGGTCGTGAACGCTCTGGAAGTAGAGTTCGGTCCAGAGACGCTGCGGCAGCCGTCCTTCGCGCGCAGCCTGGTAGCCGTCCTTCCATTCCTGCTTATTCATGGGCGTGTTGATCTGCGCGAAATGATGCGGCTCGCGCGTGCCGGGGCGAGCAAGGAAATTCGGTAGCTCGCGTAGCCACACGTTTACCTTGAACGTGCAGCCTAGCTGCGGGACCGATTCGACTTGGCTGCGCCATGCGGGATCTGCATCTTTGCCGAGCATTTTCAAAGTGCGGCGTGGGTCGGCATTCGAGATAACGACAGGCGCGTGGATATGTTCGCCGCTTTCGAGAATGACGCCATCGCCGGGTATGATCTGCGCAACCGGCAGACCGGAGGCGATGATCGCTCCCGCCTCGCGAGCGGCGTCGGCGAGAAAAACCGAGATCATGCCCATGCCGCCAGTGACATAACCCCAAGCGCCGGGCAATCCACCCTGACGGCCGCAGGCGTGATGGAAACGAATGGACGCAGTGCCCGGATCAAACGGGCTGGCATTTGTGCCGATGACACCCTGGCCTAAGTAGGCGATCTGCAGGCGCTCGTCGGAAAGGTAATGTTCGACGAACTCGGCCATGGACCAATCGAAAAGAACGTGCCTTGCTTCGGAATCTTTGCCCAGGCGATATTCGAGTTGTTCTCGCGTGGGAGCTTCGCCAATCCAGAGATCCTGGCCGTTCGGCGGCCGGATGGCATCGCGCAAGCGGCGAATGACGTCGCGCAACGCGCGCCAACCATCTACGTCTCGAGGCGATATCTTCTTGACCTCTTCGTCACAGCGATCGTCATCGTCGTAGATCTGCACGCTAGAGCCGTCTTCAAAAGGAACGAACAAACCGTTCGTCGCCGCCGACCACGAGAAACCCCGGCGAGGCAGATCGAGCTCTTCGATCACGAGCGGATGCAGCAGGCCACAAAGATAGGCGCACGGCGACATGCGGACGCCGGGCCAAGTCTCCTCAATGGTGCAAGCTCCGCCGACGCGATCGAGAGCTTCGAGCACAAGCACGCGTTTGCCCGCGCGCGCCAGGTAGGCGGCACAGGTCAGGCCGTTATGGCCGGCGCCCACAACAACGGCATCCCACGGCTTCCGCAATTCACTCATCTACTTGCCCAAATTATCAATCAGTACTCCGTCCGCGAGAGCTTTCGAGGCTGATGCGCACTCTCAAACTATGTCTGTTTTTCACCAGCGTCGATTGCCTCATTATCACTTGCTGAACCAAACCACGTTCCTGACGTGGCGACTCCACGGCAGCCTCCCGGTAAATCGGAGGTTCCCGCCAGGGACTACTTCGGGAGAAGCCTTCGTGGCCTTTGATCGTCTACTTGACCGGGCAAGCACTGGCCCGTTGTTCTTTTCTAAACCCGAAGTCGGCAATATGGTTGTGGAGGCATTGCGCTACCGGGAGTCCAGCCTGCAACACTACCAGTTGCACGCCTGGGTGGTGATGCCGAATCACGTTCATATCCTGATCACGCCGTTGATCGCGGTTTCGAAGCTGATGCACTCCTTGAAGCTATACACCGCTGCACAAGCGAACCAACTACTGAGTCGAACCGGACAACCATTCTGGCAAGACGAAAGCTATGACCGGCTGGTCCGGAATGACAGCGAGTTCCAGAAAGTTGTTCGTTACATAGAACGAAATCCTGTCACGGCAGGATTGGCCCGGATCCCGGAGGAGTTTCCGTGGTCCAGCGCAAGCCGATTGGCAATCGGCAGCAGCTTGGCAAGCTGCCCCACGAAGCTGTATTGACGACGATTTCAGGCCGCAAGGTTGTAAGTTGCTGAGGGTTGCGCTGTGGGGCAGCTTGCCCAAGCTGCGGACCGATTGCCAATCGGTCCCGTTTTTACGCGGTGCGCTGGGCTTCGGATTTGTGCTCGCGGCTGAGGGCGGCCTGGGCGGCTGCGAGACGGGCGATGGGCACACGATATGGTGAACAGGAAACGTAGTTCATGCCGGCTCGATAGCAGAATTCCACTGAACTCGGCTCACCACCGTGCTCGCCGCAGATTCCCACTTCGAGATCGGGCCGAGTCTTGCGTCCCAGCTTAATGGCCATCTCGATCACCTTGCCGACACCATCCTGATCGAGCACAGCGAATGGATCGGCTTTGAAGATCTTCAATTCTTCGTATTTCTTCGAGAACTTCGTATAGTCATCGCGCGAGAGACCCATAGTGGTCTGCGTCAAATCGTTGGTGCCGAAGCTGAAGAACTCGGCTTCGCGCGCGACTTCATCGGCCGTGAGAGCGGCGCGCGGAATTTCAATCATGGTGCCGACGTAATACTTGAGATCCTTCATGCCGGCTGCTTCCAGCACTTCGTCGGCAACACGAACGACAAGGGCCTTCTGATTCTCTAGTTCCTTGACGTTGCCCACCAGCGGGATCATCACTTCCGGGATGACCTTTTTGCCCTTCTTGGCGACCAGAACGGCCGCTTCGAAGATGGCGCGGGCCTGCATCTCCGTGACTTCCGGATAGGTAATGCCGAGACGGCAGCCGCGGTGGCCAAGCATGGGATTGAACTCGTGCAGCTCTTCCACGCGGCTGAGCAGCTGGGGTAAATACTTCTTCAACTCGCCGACGCTAACGTTGTAGCTCTGCGCCATCTGCTTCTTCTCTTTCGAATCCGCATGCGGAAGCTTGGCGATGTCAACCATCACGTTCTCGCGCTTGGGCAGGAACTCGTGCAGCGGCGGATCCAGCGTGCGGATGACTACCGGGAAACCGTCCATGGCTTCGAACAGACCGGCAAAATCTTTGCGCTGCATGGGCAGCAGCTTCTTAAGAGCAGTCTTGCGAGTCTTCTCGTCACGGGCCAGAATCATCGCCTGCATGTACTGGATACGGTCTTCGGCGAAGAACATGTGCTCCGTGCGGCAGAGACCGATACCTTCGGCGCCGTAGAGCCGGGCTTGTTTCGCATCGCGCGGAATGTCGGCATTTGCGCGAACACCGAAGTTGCCGCGGAACACGTCAGCCCATTCCATGAAGGTGGCGAAGTAGTGCGACTTCGGATCGGGCTCACTGGTTTTGCATTGGCCCAAATAGACTTCACCCAGAGTTCCGTCGAGCGAGATCCAATCGCCTTCGTTGAGAACGGTTTTGTGGCCCTCGTAGAGAATGGTGGCCTGCTTCTTGCTCTCATCGACAACGACGGACGACGCGCCGACCACGCAGGGACGCCCCATGCCGCGCGCAACCACGGCAGCGTGACTGGTGAGTCCGCCCACTGCGGTCAGAATGCCTTTCGAAACGTCCATGCCGTGAATGTCATCTGGCGTGGTTTCCTTGCGAACAAGAATGACAGGGCCTTTCGCCGACAGTTCGACTGCATCTTCGGAAGAAAACGCAGCGCGTCCAACAGCAGCGCCGGGAGACGCGGGCAAACCCGACGCGATCTTCTGCAGACCCTTGCGCATAGCCGGATCGAGCACCGGATGAAGTAGCTGATCGAGTTGATTGGGCGCGACACGCTGCACCGCTTCCTCTTTAGAGAGGACGCCTTCTTCCACCATGTCCACCGCGACACGAACAGCCGCCGGCCCAGTGCGCTTGCCGTTGCGCGTCTGCAGCATGTAGAGCTTGCCTTCTTCGATGGTGAACTCGAAATCCTGCACATCGCGATAGTGCTTTTCGAGACTCGCGGTGATCTCGCGCAGTTGCGCGTAGGCTTCGGGCATCACCTGCTCGAGCTCGGCGATGGGCTGCGGAGTGCGGATGCCGGCGACCACATCTTCGCCTTGCGCGTTAACCAGAAACTCGCCGTAGAAAATGTTTTCGCCGGTAGAAGGATTGCGCGTGAAACCCACCCCGGTGCCCGAACTCTCGCCCATGTTGCCGAACACCATTGCCTGTACGTTGGCGGCGGTGCCAATGGAGTCCGGGATCTTCTCCATCTGGCGGTAGTAAATGGCTTTCGGCGTGTTCCAGGAGTTGAACACCGCATCGCGAGAGAGCATGAGCTGTTCATGCGCGTCCTGCGGAAAGTCGCGGCCGGTTTCTTTCTTCACCAGCTTCTTGTAGTCGGCGATGATCGATTGCAGATCGCTGGCGCTCAGATCCGTGTCTAGCTTCGCCTTGATCTTGGCCTTGCGCGCGTCAAAGATGTGGTCAAACTTTTCCATATTCACACCGAGCGCGACTTCGCCGAACATCTGAATGAAGCGGCGATAGCAATCGTAGGCGAAACGGGCATTCCCGGTCTTTTTTGTGAGACCTTCGGTGGTTTCGTCGTTGAGGCCGAGATTGAGAATGGTGTTCATCATGCCCGGCATGGAGAACTTCGCGCCGGAACGAACGCTCAGCAGCAGCGGATCGGCAACGCCGCCGAGCTTCTTGCCCATTTCTTTCTCAAGCTTGCCCAGCGCCTTGTGGATCTGGTCATCCACTTCCTGCGGCACCTTATGATCGTTCTCGAAGAAGAGATTGCAGACTTCGGTTGAGATGGTGAATCCGGGGGGAACGGGCACGCCGGCTTTGCTCATTTCCGCCAGCCCGGAGCCTTTGCCTCCCAGAATGTCGCGCATCTTGCCATCACCGTCGGCGGTTCCTCCACCAAACGAGTAAACGTATTTCTTCATCTAACTCTTGTTTCAGCCTTTCGTTACGATTTCGGAAAAGTCAGCGATGGTGGAGAACTCAGTCAGCAGGCCGTAGAGCAAGGCCAGGCGGTTCTCCCGGATCGCAGGATTTGGATCGTTCACTAGAATTTTATCGAAGAAGAGATCCACTTGCGGGCGGAGCGAGGCGATGGCGGCGAGTTTGTCGCGATAAGAGCCGCTCTGGCGCGTCTGCGCACTGACCCGCTGCCAAGCTTCGTACAGATCTTTTTCGGGACCGGCGGCAAGCAGATCCGGGTTCGGCGGCGGCGCGGAATTCAGCTTGGCCTGTTCGAGAATGTTTTCGATGCGTTTGAAACTGGCTGCAAGCGGCTCGAAATCCTCGGTAGGACGAACGTAGCGAATGGCGTCGGCACGGTCGGCAAGATCGGCAAGCGTAGTCATAGGCGGCGCCACCACGGCAGCGACTTCGTCGTAGGCGAACCCGAGCACATCGCGCAGATAGAACGCAACGCGCTCGCGCATAAATGGAACCAGTTCGCGGACTTCTTCGATCAACGGCATCAATTGCAAGTTGAGGCGCGCTTCGAAGAGAATTTTGACAAGTCCCTGCGCGGCACGGCGCAAGGCAAACGGATCTTTGGTTCCAGTGGGTATCAGGCCGATGCGGAACGATTCACGCAGCGTGTCCAGCTTGTCGGCCATGGCAACGATCTGGCCCTCCAGCGTGCGCGGAATGGCGTCGTCCATGTTGACAGGCCGATAGTGATCGTAAATGGCGGTTGCGACTGCTTCGCCTTCGCCCTGCGCTTTCGCATAGAGGCCGCCGACGATGCCCTGTAACTCGGTAAACTCTTTCACCATGTCGGTGGTGAGGTCGCATTTGCAAAGCAGGGAAGCAAGGGAAACGGTGTTTTCATCGGCGCCGGTTTGCGCGGCGAGTTCGGCCGCGATTTTAGCGATGCGCTCCGCTTTATCCTTATATGTTCCGAGCTTTGCCTGAAACGTGACCTTGGCAAGATCGGGGGTTCGGGCGGAGAGCTTCTTCTGCTGATCGACTTGCCAGAAGAAACGCGCATCATTGAAGCGCGCGCGCAGGACACGTTCATTGCCCTGGCGGATGAGACCGTCCGGATCACCGTCCGTGTTTGTGACGGCTGCGAACTCAGGGGCCAACGAGCCGTCCGGCTTCAGCACCGAAAAATAGCGCTGATGATGGCGCATCACGGTGGAAAGAATCTCTTTCGGAAGCTCGAGAAATGAGGGATCGAAGCTGCCGCGAATGGTAGATGGGTACTCAGTTAGATAGACGAGCGTGCGCAGCAGATCGTCGTCTTTCTGCACGTCCGCCGCGAGCGACTGCTCGATGCGCGCTTTTCGGTCTTCGGCTCGAACTACGACGTAATTTTCTTTGAGCACGTCGAAGTAGTTGGATGCGGTGACGGGCAGCGGTTCTTTCGATCCCAGAATGCGATGTCCGCGTGTGAGATTGCCGGACTGCACGCCGGCTACTTCAAACGGGACGATCTGAGCATCGACAACGGCAACGATCCAGCGAACGGGACGGATAAAACGCACGCCGCCTTTGCCGGTCCAGTACATCGATTTTGGAAAGTGAACGCCGGAAATGATGGCCGCTAAGCCGTCCGCCAACGCCTGCGAAAGAGCTTGTCCCTTCACAAGCTGGTGAAAGATGTAACGCTCGCCTTTTGCGTCTGACATTTTCGCAAGCTGATCGACGGAGACGCCCTGTTTACGCGCAAAGCCCTCAGCGGCCTTCAGGCCGGCGGAGAGATAAGGGCCTTGCACAACGTTCTGCTTGTCTGGTTCCTGATCAGTCAGATCTTTCGCGAGCAGCACCAGGCGTCTGGGCGTGGCATCGGTGATGAGTGCGGAGCCGCCGAAAGCGCCGAAACTCGCCTGGAATTTCGTGCGCAGATCTTCGAGCGCAGGCTCGATCATCCAGTCCGGAATTTCTTCCGTCCCGATCTCCAGAAGAAAATCAGCCATCAGGCAGCGGCCTCTTCAGTCGGGAACTGCTGTTCGGACCAGGCGTGCGCAACGCCGACGGCCAATTTGCGTACCCGGTTGATGATGCCGACGCGCTCCGTCACGCTGATTGCGCCGCGCGCATCCAGCAGATTAAAGAGATTCGAACATTTAAGCGCCTGATCGTAGGCGGGCAGCACCGGGTAGCGCGCACGCTCTTTAGTTGCGCGGAAGCCGTCGAGCAGACGCTGGCACTCACGCTCGTGCAGTTCGAATTCCTGCCAGAGCATCGCGACATCGGCCATTTCGAAGTTGTAAACGGAAAACTGTTCTTCGTCGGCCAGCCGAACCGCGGAGTATTTCACGCCTGGCGCCCACTCGATGTCGTAGACGCTGTCCACATTCTGGAGAAACGCGACGATGCGCTCCAGACCATATGTGATTTCGGCCGGAACAAGATCGAGATCAATGCCGCCGCACTGCTGAAAATAAGTGAACTGCGTGATTTCGAGACCATCCAGCATCACTTGCCAGCCGATGCCCCAGGCGCCTAATGTCGGCGCTTCCCAGTTGTCTTCTTCGAACTTGATGTCGTGCTTGCGCAGATCGATGCCGATAGCTTCCAGGCTGGCCAGATATTGATCGAGCACATCGGCGGGGGTGGGCTTCAGAATGACTTGGAGTTGCTGATGCTTGTAGAGCCGGTTGGGATTTTCTCCGTAGCGGCCATCGGCAGGACGGCGGCTGGGCTGCACATACGCGACCCTGTACGGCTTGGGCCCGAGCACGCGCAGGAAAGTTTCCGGCGCCATGGTGCCCGCGCCCAATTCCAGGTCATACGGCTCCTGAATGATGGCGCCGCGATCGGCCCAATAGTGCTTCAACTTGAAGACAGTGTCTTGAAACGAATCCATGTCTGAGGATTAGAGACCTTCCAACAGCGTTGGCGTATGGAAGCGGCGCTCCACGTGTTCTTCCATCTGGCGAATGAGAAAGCGGCGCAGATCGAGCGCGGTGTCCTTATTCCAAAGGCGCGCAGGCAATTCCGAAATGTGCGCGCGCAACATCAGCGGCGGCGAGTTGCCGCGATGGCTCTGACAAATTGCGCTCGGGATGCGTGGAGAGCTCCGGCAGGAAACCAGACAGACGTGTTGCCCACAGCGAGAAATAGGTGATGGCGGTCCAGATAGCGCCCGGGACGCGCGTGTGCATGTAGCTGAGCACAGTCGCCAGCAAGCGAAAGAAGCGTTCATTCGGTTCGTGCGGCGGCAACATGTGGTCGCTTACTTCAGCGATGTAATCGAGCGCGACGCTGGCATCGAAATCGGTTACGAGATCGAATTGCGATTGCAAAAGATCACAGGAGTTCAGGTTCACCAGTTCTCGTGTCTCCTTTTGCGAATACGATAAGTTGATCAACGACAGTCGCTCCAGCCCTGAGCCGAAGGTGCTTTTCGGTTTTCTTGCCCGGCGCGCGACACCGCGCAATTTGCCCTGATCGCGCGTGAAGAAACTCACGATCAGGTCTGATTCCCGGAACGGATAGGTGCGCAGAACATACGTTTCACTCACCCGGGCCGGCATGACTCACGTTCGCACATGCTCTGACTGTGCGGCTGTCCGACCGGTTTAGCCGACGGAATTATCAGGTTAGCAAAAGGATATGTTGTGGCGGCTATTTTAGCGGGTAGAGCTGGATGTTGCGGAAGAACACCTCCGCTCCCTCCGACTGGATCAGAATCTTGCCTTCGGTCGGGAAAGGATCAGTCCCTTCATTGGCCAACTTGCCGTTCACATACTGCTTGATGTGATTCCCCTGGGTCACGAGTTCGAGAAGATTCCACTCCCCATGCGGCTTTTCGAGGTCGCCACTTGCATCCCGGAGCCGACGACATTTTGCCACGGACCCTTTCCGAAATGGTCGATGAGAGATGCCTTGCCCGCCGGGCCGACCACGCGTTTCCCGTCTTTACCGGTAAGCGCCGCGCCATCCGTCATCCAGAAATCACCCGTACCACCCTCTACGATCTGAAATTCAATCGATCGGGGCCAGACTTTCTGTTCGCCTTGGATGTTATAAAGGATGCCGCTATCACGCGCTTTACCTTCGCGCTCTCCAAACGTGCCTTCGCCCCATTTGAATTCAGCTCGCAAATAGAAATCGTGGTAAGACTCTTTGGTAATCAGGTAACCGAACTCGGTTCCTGAGATGTGGATCACTCCGTTTTCCATTTGAAACACGTGATCCGGATCGGAGTTCAGCCCCTTACTTCTAAGGAAGCTATCGAACTTAGTCCGGATTTGACCCATCAAACAGCACAACCGCCGCGCCGTGAGGCGGTATCTCCTGCGCGGGCGCCTGGCCAAAGGCACTCGCACATAGCAACAGAAAAATCAGATTCTTTGGAATGGCAGCCTCCATTGGCCATCCTCTCACGAATGGTTTACAGTCATTTCTATGCCTCTTTCTTCCGGGCCTCTTTCTTCTGGGCTGGCGCGGCGTGCATTTCTTCGCAACGTGACCGCGGGCGCAGTCTCGTCCTATTTGCCGCTACTGGCGCAGCCAAAACAGGAGCCGAGCGGCGAGTTGGCAGACCCGCAACTGGATCGTTTCATCAACGACTTTCTTGGGGCGATGAACGCGCCTGGTCTGACGCTGGCGCTGGTGAATAAAACCGGCACTGTGCGCACCGCGGGATTCGGCTTTGCCGATGTTGAAACGAAGTCGCCGGTCACGCCCGATATGCGCTTCGAGATCGGTTCCATCACTAAATCGTTCGTGGCGCTTACGCTTTTGCAGTTGAAGGACGAAGGCAAGCTCGACCTGCACAAGCCGATCCTCGAATATCTTCCCTGGGCACCCATTCAGACCAACTACGGCGCTATCACCGTGCATCATCTGCTGACGCACTCTTCCGGCTTGCCCGACGCTTTAGGTTTGTTTCTGAGCGACCCGGCCGCGCGTCATGTGCAGGGTTTTGCGCCAGGCGAACACTTCCACTACTGCAACACTGGTTTCGCGCTGTTGGGGTATCTGATTGAGACACTCGATAACCGGCCCTGGACAGAAGCTGTGCGCAGCCGCATTTTCACTCCACTGGCTATGACGTCGACGCGCGCTCTCATTACCGATGACGCCAGACCGCAACGCCCCCAGAGCTACATTCCGTATTTCACTGACCGCCCATACCCGCGGCACGGGCAGCTTGCGCGAGCCGGCGATCTTGTCTTCGACAACTCGGCCGGCAGCATTGCCTCTACGCCAGGGGACATGGCGCACTATCTGCAGATGCTACTCAACCGCGGCCATTATGGGCAGCAGCGCCTTGTTTCGGAAGAGAGCTTCGTACTGTTCTCGATGTCGCACATCAAGGCTCCGGAGTTTAGCCCAACCGCTTACTACGGGTATGGAATCGCGGTGGACAAGCTGGATGGCCACACCATTCTTCGTCACACCGGCGGTATGGTTTCGTTCGCTTCTTCCATTCACGTGGATCTGGACGGGGGGGTGGCGGCGTTTGCATCCATCAACGCGATGCAGGGATATCGTCCGGTGCCCGTGACCCAATTCGCCGTCCAGATTATGAATGCCAGAGAGCAGAACAAAAAGCTTCCGGCAGCCCCCGAACTGCCCAGCAACAGTATCAAGGATGCTGGCGACTATGCAGGCACGTATACATCGAACAATGGGAAACACCTGGATGTAGTTGCGGATGGTGACCGTTTGCTGATGCTGGCTGGCGCTGAGTCCATTGCGCTGGAACAGGCGCACGGAGATGCGTTCCTGGCAAACGCCGCGGGATGGCAGCATTTCCCCATCCTATTTGGTCGAGCGCAGGGGACTGAAGGGGGGAAGAAAGGTCCGGTAGTGGAACTCGCATATGGCTCGGACTGGTATACCAATGCCAAGTATTCGGGCGCGCGGAGCTACCCTGAACCCGCCGAATTTCGGCAGTTCACCGGCTGGTATCAGGCGGACAGCAATTGGGGTGGCAACGTGCGCGTCGTTATACGCAAAGGGAAGCTTTGGGCCGACGGTGTCACGCCGCTTCAGCCGATTGGTAACAGTCTGTTTCGCCTTGGGGACGAGCCATACGTACCCGATGCGGCTCAGTTCTATTACATAGTCAACGGAAAAGCGCAGATGCTGAAGGTCAATGGGATGGACTACTGGAGGATTGACGAAGCGTGATTGGTGGCGTGAGCACTTGTTCCTGGAACAGACGATCCAGGACGGATTGCGGCTCTTCGCAGATTCCCGAGTGTGCCGGCCCAACCTGCACCAGCGTGCTGCGCGGCGCAATCAACCAGTGAAACCGAGCTCGCTGCTGTAGCTCTGCAATCGCGCCCGCGGTTGGGTCGCCCGCGCAGATCTTTTGTATTGCCTCCAGCCTCCGCTGCACGTCTTCGAAATCGAGGTCAGGCGCAAACGCCTGCAGCTTATTTCTGTCAACATGGACACGCGCATCCAGAAATCGAAGCTGCGGGCAGAACAAGATGACGCCCGCGTTGAAGAACTCTTCGCGTTCCACCCAGGGAACAATCCGGATGACTGCATAGTCAAATGAGTTCGGCATGCGCGCGCACCGCGTCCTCAACAAAACTCGAACTACTCAGACGTTTCGTCAAATATTCCACATAACCCTCAGCCGTTGCTCCAGCCTGCTGCTGTAACCACTCTGGCGGAACGGCCGCGACGATGCGCTGTATCGCAGAGTCATCCAGCAAAGCGCGTACCTCTCTATCTACTTGTGGAATTTGCTTGGCCCAGCGCAGCAGAATGTGGTGCTTGATGGCTGGGAACGGCTTTGCCGCTGCCTGACCGACATCGCCCCAATTGTGGTGGAAGTAAAGACTGGCGCCGTGGTCGATGAAATAGAGCTGCTTATGCCACCAAAGAAGGTTGGGGTTGCGCGCTGTGCGGTCGATATTAGTCACGTAGGCATCGAACCAGACAGCCTTGGAAGCTGTATTTGCATCTGCGACATCCCTGGCAGCGGGATCGAACATAGTGGCGCCGGGAAGGTAATCCAATCCGAGATTCAAACCCACGCTTGCCATTAATAACGCCCGAATCTCGGGATCAGGTTCGTTCCTGCCTATGCATTCGTCCAATTCCATGAAAACCAACTCCGGCACACGCAGGCCGATGAAGCGCCCGATCTCGCCGGCAATAAGCTCGGCCACCAGCGCCAACGGGCCTTGCCCCGCGCCACGGAATTTCAGAACATAGAGACCATCGTCGTCGCCTTCTACGATAGCGGGCAGCGAGCCGCCTTCGCGAAGCGGAGTGACATACCGTGTCACACGCACTGTTCGGAGCACTGCTCTGATTCTACGGAAGCGACCAGAACGACGAGCGGCTAGATTGTAAAGGTGGTGACCCAACTAGCGCGCTTAGTGCTTTGTGCCGCGCTGCTGATGACGGGCGCGGCTTTCGCGGCTGAAAAGCCCATTCCTATCGGACTGGACGCGTATCGATACTGGGACCGCTGGGCTGATCAACGCATCGGAATGCGCACCTATTTGCGTAGCACTTATGACCGCAGCGGCGGAAACGAGGGCGCGGATGCATCCCATTTCCTGTATCAGCTTTCCGATACTTTCAACGTGACGTTGGATTTGGAAGGGCCCGGCCTGCTGCTATTCAGCCGTTACAACCATTGGCATGGCAGCCCCTGGCACTACGTAGTGGATGGAACAGATCACATCATCGAGGAGAGCAGCACGCGTGACCCGCTAAATCCGGCGCCGGGTTCCGTTTTCCTTCCCATCGGCCCTTTCCCTGGCCCGCTGAACTGGACTTGGGCGACAACGAAGGGCGCTGACCTGATAGGGACTCCCATCCCGTTTCAGCGTAGCTTTCAAATGGCTTACACCCGAACGCATTACGGAACCGGCTACTACATTTTCAACCGTTTTGTTTCGGGGACTCCGATATCGCAGCCGTTGCGGACCTGGACCGAGGCTGAAGCTCCTGCTCAAGACGTGCTCGACCTGATTGCTAAGTCGGGCAGCGATATTG
Organism: Terriglobia bacterium; assembly: GCA_963758445.1. Taxonomy (GTDB): domain Bacteria; phylum Acidobacteriota; class Terriglobia; order Bryobacterales; family Bryobacteraceae; genus Bog-105. The sequence goes on along the minus strand of CAVWVR010000006.1, from coordinate 121,261 downwards.
CGCCTAAAACGGGGTGCAAAGTGGTCTCGGGACATGCCGACATAGCAGCTCACAGTGCCATCACACTCGCCAAGCTGAAAGGCAAAGGGGTAGTTCGCGCTCTGGAGTTCTCCATTCCCCGCAACCAGGCGACCGCCTTCGAAAATGCGCGTCTCAGCATCACTTGGGACGCCAGACCAAACCCCTCGGTGGATGCGCCGGTCGCGCTCTTTTTTGGGGCAGGGACTCTTTATAACCGGGACAATCGCGAGTATCTGGTGAAGGCATTCCCTGTCAGCATCCGATTCACGAATGACCGTATTTACCTGAGTTGCTATTTCCCCATGCCGTTTTTTAAGTCGGCGCAAATCGATCTGGTGGGAGGCGTTCACGCCATCAGTGGAATCGAGTGGAACGTGCGGTATTTGCCGCTCACTGAGCCGACAAGCCAGGTTTCTTACTTCCACGCGACTTACGCCGATTTTCCTCATCCCACGCCGGGCGAGGATCTCTTGCTTCTGGACACGCGCAAGGTGGAAGGGGGCGGCGAGTGGTCCGGTCAGTTGGTCGGCACATCTTTTATTTTTTCTCACGACGCTAATCTCCGAACGTTGGAGGGCGACCCTCGTTTTTTCTTCGATGACAGCTTGACCCCGCAAGTCCAGGGGACTGGGACAGAAGAATGGGGAGGCGGAGGGGATTACTGGGGGGGACTGAACATGAGTCTGCCTTTCGTGGGCCATCCCGTGGGGGCCCGGTCGCCGGAATCGGCTGTAAATGCGCAAGACAAGATTGAATCGGCTTACCGGTTCCTGCTTGCGGATCTAATGCCGTTCGGAAGGAATGCGATCATTCGCCTGGAGCACGGCGGTACCAACGAATCTACTGAGCACTATGAAACGGTGACGTATTGGTATGGTCTCCCAGCGAGTTCGCTGATAAAGACAGATGCGCTTCAGATAGGGGATGCCGCAAGCGAGCAGGAACATCGCTATACATCGCCCGAGGCCTCTGCTCCCTATGCGATTACGTCCCGCTATGAATGGGGTGTGGATACGTTTGAGGGGAAGACAGTCTTTCCGGCCGAGACGGACCGTGGCCGAACCACTGTCGGCACCTCAGAGTTCCGGATTCGGCTCGATCCGGGCAATCTCGGCGTTCTGCTCCGCCGTAAACTTGACTATTCGTTCCCGAACCAACGCGCTGAAGTTTACGTCGCGGGCGAATCAAAATCCGACTGGACGTTGGCCGGAATTTGGTACCTGGCAGGTTCGAATGTGTGCGTGTATTCCAATCCGAAAGAGGAACTGGGGGAGACGCAACACGTGGTTGAGACGTCCAATCGAAGATTTCGCGATGATGAGTTCCTGATTTCCCGCGAACTCACGCGCGGCCGCAAAGCGATTTGGGTGAGGCTGCGCTTTACTCCGGTCAGCCGGCCGCTGTACCCTGGTTATCCGCTCGACAAAGAGGCATGGAGCGAGATCAGATACACGGCGTATTGCTTTGTTCGGCCCGGCAAACGGAGATGACCGCTCCTTTCACTGCGCTTCGGCGCACACCGGTGCGTGGAGCGGTGGTCGGTAGCCAACTTCCTGGGGATGATGATCCAGATGGGCGTTATCCCCGCCCCGCCGGGCGGCCTGATCCCGTGACATCCAAGACCTTATCAGGGCTGGAACGTCCGAGTTTCCGTGTCCACGTGTTAACACTCTCCACGAGCCTCGCGTCTTTAAGGTGAAGGGCATCGGAAGGACTTGATAATCGCAAAGACCGCAACTCTGATCGTCATTCTCGGCGCGGCGACTACGGCCGTAGCGTGGTTACGTACATCCCGCGCTAACTCGAACTCGCCCGACTTTAAACCGCAAGTGATAGCGGTCGGCAAAGCACCGGGTTTCATCGCGATCGCTGACGTGAATCGCGACCGTAAGCCGGATCTCCTCGTCGCCAATGCAGAAGACGGCAGCATCAGCGTACTATTGGGCGATGGCAGCGGACATTTCACGCCCGGGCCAGGCTCTCCTTTCCCATGCAACCCCAATCCCAATGACGTTGTCATCGCCGACATGAATGGCGACGGGAATCCCGACCTGGTGATCGCGAATCACCAAACGCCGTACATCACAATCCTGCTCGGGGACGGTACGGGAGGCTTCAAGCCTTCCGCTCATTCGCCTTTTGCAACGCAGTCGCATCCGCATCCACACGGCGTGGCTGTAGCGGACTTCATGGGTGACGGGAAGCCAGCGGTCGTCGTCGACAGTTGGGGACGGGATCAGATCCTGCTGATACCCAGTGATGGTAAGGGCAACTTGATTCTCCCGGGAAAGCTCTACCCGACCGATGGGCACTCGGATCAAGGCGTGCGCACCGCCGATTTCAACAAAGACGCGAGGCCCGACGTGGTCACCACCGGGCAGAATATCAATGCAGTCGGCCTTCTGCTTGGCGACTCTAAGGGAGGATTCCAGAAAGCGTCCGGCTCGCCATTCCCTGCGGGTGCCGCTCCGTGGGCTTTCACTACTGACGACATCAACCGGGACGGTAATCCCGACGTGGTAGTCATTCCTTATCATCGCGATGTTAGCGATCTCAAACAGCTTGGCATAACGGTCCTGCTCGGCGACGGCAAAGGCGGCTTTACGACCATGGGCGGCTCGCCTCTGTCCCTGGCCGGTTGCGATGGCCCTGACCGCGTCGCCACGGGTGACCTGACGGGCAGCGGAGTGCGCGACATTGTCGTCTCCTGTGCTCTAAACGACCAAGTCTTTTTCTTCCGAGCAGCCAAGGACGGGTCATTCAGCAAATCCAGCCGCAGCGTTCCGACAGGATGGGGCGGCATCGCTGTCGGTGACCTGGATGGCGATGGCAAGGCCGACGTCGTCGTCTCGAACAGCAACTCCGGGACAATCACAATTCTGTTCAGCAAGTAAACGTCAATTTCCTAAGGCACGATTAGGATCTTGCTTTACCATCGTGGAATGCCCGTCTCCGTCAACGTACTGACTGTTCACCCCCGCAAGTTGGCCGCAGTGCGGCGCGAGGTCGCGCCGGGTGCGGTTGGCTCGGCGTGGGGACCGGCCTTGGACAAGGTCTGGGAGTTCATTCGCAGCCAGCCAGGCCTGCGGACTGATGGCCACAACATTTTTCTCTACCACCACCCGACACAGCAGGGCGCGCCGATCCTGTGCGACTTCGGTGTCGAGGTCACGCGCACATTTGAAGCTGCGGGTGAGGTGTATGCGACCGAAACGCAAGGGGGCGAGGCTGCCGTCGCCGTGCACCGCGGCCCGTACAATCGCATGAACGAGGCGCACGGCGCAATTAGAAATTGGATGGCGGCGAATCGGAGGGAGTCCGCTGGGCACTCGTGGGAGATATATGGAGATCCGACGCCGGATCCGGCTGAGACTGAGACGACGGTCGTATACCTCTTGAAGTAGCGTTCGCGCTTTTCGGACGAGTTGTGAGAACTACGTCTAAGTCGCCGTCGTAACACTAGCCTTGCGCTCCAGTTTCCCCCACCCCACCAATCTCCCTCGTATCGCAAATAAAAAGCTCTTCCCCAGTACATACAGCATGATCTGGCGATAGTAAATCGTCTGGAAAAACAGCAGCGCCAAATCCCAGGGTGCAATTCCTTCGAGTGCATAAGCCAGAAATCCGGTGAGCAACTCCACGCCGAAGAAGGCCATGTAATAAAGCAGGACAATTTTCCAGTTCCCTGCCACCAGCGCAACCAGCATGGACACTTCAGCGAACGGGGCCAGCGCCGACAGAAACACCTGAAAAATCCAGATGCTCGGCAAGGCGATGAATCCCAGCGTGCCGTACTTCGGAACGAAGAGCGCATCGCGATGCTTCCATGCCGCCTGCAGGGTTCCGAATACCCAGCGAAAGCGTTGTTTCACCAGGCTGCGCGTGTCCTCGGGCGCCTCCGTATAAGCAATCGCATCCTGTTCATAGCGGATCACGTACCCCAACCGCCGTATCGCGAGAGTCAGGTCGGTATCTTCGGCCAACGTGTCGTGCAGGAACCCACCGCAATCCAGCACCAATTGTTTACGCCAGGCCCCCACTGCTCCGGGAACCACCGTGATGGCATTCAGGTAATCCAGCGCGCGCCGGTCCAGATTGAAGCCGTAGATATATTCGATGGATTGAAATCGCGTAATCCAGTTTCTGCGATTCCCCACGCGGGCGTTCCCGCTGACTGCGCCGATTTTCGGGTCTGCGAAGTGCCGCGTGAGCAGTCCTATGGTGCCGGTGCGGAACAGCGTGTCGGCATCGACCGCGACCAACACATCGTATTTGGCCTGGCTAATCCCATTGCTCAACGCCGCCGATTTTCCGCCGTTCGGCTGAGCAAGTATTCGGACCTTCGGGTGATCCCCAAAGCGGCGGTGCAACACCTCTAGCGTTCCGTCTTTCGACCCATCATCGACAACAATAATTTCCAGATCGTCGTAACCGTTCTGGAGAATGGAATCCACCGTCCGCTCAATAACCTTCTCTTCGTTGTATGCGGCGATGATCACGGAAACCGGCGGACAATATTTTGGATCGAACAGCGCACGGCTCGCGCCGTATTTCTGAAGTACCGCCAGCGAACCATAGAGCAAAGAGCGCGCCAGCGTCGCAAAAATCGCGAGCAGGAAAAGCAGCCCTAATATTTGTCTGAGCCGGGCCTTTGCATCCAGCCCTCCACCCTCGATACGGGCCAAGCGCAGTTCCTCCGGTTGGGTTCGCGGCATCACTAGATTCCGTTCTTTCGCCACCAGGTCACCGACTCTCCCGAACGTATAGCCCCGAGCTCGGTAATAATCTATGATCTGCGGGAGCGCTCCAGCCGTTGCCGCCCGGTTTCCTCCTGCGTCATGCAGCAGAACTATATGCGTGCTGGCATCGTCGTGTTCAACGATTGAGGATGCAATCTCAGTCTTCACCTCGTCAACAATTGCCTTGGTTGTGATTCCCGGCTCCCAATCGCGTGGATCGATGGTCTCCGAGATCGTTGTGTATCCGTACAGCTGCGCGCGCCGAATGGGTTCGATCTCCTGTGGCGTGGTCGGCTCACTGTCGGCGTTATAAGGCGGCCGGAAGAAAGTGGTCGAGACACTCAACAGGTTTTCAATAATGCGCTGGGTGGTACTGAGTTCCAGTTCGGTGCGAAGCGGAGACGTGGCCGCGATGTTGGGGTGCGTATAAGTGTGGTTTCCAATCTCGTGCCCTTCTGCGTACTCGCGCTTGATCAGGTCCGGAAACTGTTCCGCATTCACTCCAATCACAAAGAACGTCGCCGGAACTTTCCACTGCTTCAGAATGTCCAGAATCGCCGGCGTGTAAAGGCGATCCGGTCCATCGTCAAAGGTGAGGCAGAGCAGTTTCTGATCGACCGCCCCGCTATGGTCGATCACATAAGGGGTGGGGTACACCTGATACTGTTCGCTGTAGTCGTCCTGATCGGTGGCAGGCGCATTGACGATTCGCTGGCCATCGCGGGGCGTCTCGGTGACGCGCAGGATCTCGCCTTTTCCGTAATGCCGCGGCGCCCCTTGACCCGCTTGGAGCTTCATCAGCGCCGACGTGTCGAAGTGATCGGGCGGCCATGATTCGCGTTCCAGAACACTCCACAGCCCGGGGTCTTCGCCCCCTAAACGCCACAGTCCCAAGCCGCGGAACCCTCCATCGTGTACCGCAATCACTTGGTTCAGAGCTGTCACCGCATCCAGAAACCACACTTCATGCTGCTGCGAATTCGCCGCATAGCGCAGCACCGGGTTCTCCGTTTGCGCGTCCCACTGTATGACGCTATTGGTCTGGGCCGCAGCCGCCATCACATCGCCGAAAGCGACCTCCGCCCCGCCTGTTCCCCCGATTGTCCAGTCGTATCCATAGTTGCCAAAGCTCACGATTAGCTTGGATGCGGGAGCAGCCTTTGCAATCTTCTCGAGTTCATCCTCAAAGAATTGTTCCGACGCGACAGGTCCCGGGCTGCCCGTCTGATAGTGCTCGTCATACACCATTGGGACAATGTAGTCGACCACCGCCGCCAGCCGTTTCAGGTCATAAGCGGTATCGTCTACCGGCACGTCTTCGGATACGATATAGCCGCTCTGGTGCAAGCTCCCGGTCAGTTCGCGCATGAAACTGATCAGCGCCTCGCGATCCCTGTCGGCGAGTTGCTCGAAATCTATATTCACGCCTGCGAACTTGTGCTCCGCGAGATTCGACCGGATGTTCTCGATCAGATCGCGCCGCTTATCGGGATCGCGTAGAATCTTGCGCACATCGCCGGGCTGCCAATCCTCATCGCGGTAGTTGGTCAGCATCGCGTAAATGGGAAGGTTCGCTTGCTTGGCGATGGTTACCACCGTCGAGTCGGTTTGATCGTCGATATCGCCCTTTGCGTTCTGCAGCACCAGCCACTCCGGAATCAGATGCGTCAGATGGCTTAGGTGAAGCCGAAGCGAAACCATGCTGCCCACGTCCCAATTGACGTAGAAACCCCAAACCAGCGGCTTACCGTCACCGGCCGCGGCGGCGGTTCTAGGATGCAAAACCGGCGAGAGAGAGTGGATGTAGCGCACTGGCTTCAGTGGCTTCGCTATGCGATAGGGTACGTTCTTGAGGGTTCGTTTGCCGCCTAATTCGATGGGAACTACGGGCGCTACCGCGGGCAATCCCAAAACAGGAAGCTGAGGCAGGCTGATGCCTACCAGCAGGAAGAGCGTGATCAGTAGCGCTAATGCAAGACCCGCCGACTGAGCGATGCGGCGAAAACGCGCCCATCGATGTCCGGAAGGATCATAGAAGACGAAGGAATCTATCTAACTAGAGTAGCGGAGCGCGCCATAGACGTCAGTGGCGTTGTAAGTGGTAGACCCGCACATAATCAAAGTCAACAGTAAACCCAGGTGTGTTTTGGGCCGCGATGCCGATTTGAGCGCCCGCACCCAGTTGATGCCGCCAAGTGCCACCCTGCGTCCAATGAACACCGTCGTTGCTGGTAGATGCCGTGTAGAAATCAAGGCCATCCTCGCCCGTTCTTTTGGCAATCCTCAGCCAGGTGGATCGTCCAACCGGGCCGATCATCATGTTGCCGTAAGTGGGATAGTTCGGCGGCACGGGCGCTATCTGTTTTCCGAACTCTGTCTGCCGGGTATCCCAGTCGGAGAAGACATCCAGCTTGATGCTGTTCCCATCATTGCCGTAGATGAAAAGTGCGCCCTGAGCGTAGTTGTAGCAGCAGGAATCGTCGAACGGAATACTGGTGGTCAATTTTGTTTCGACGATGTAATCGCCGGCGGGCGCAGGCTCGCCGAGGATGGAGACATGAGCCGGATCGCTGTTTTCATCCGGACCCATCGTCTGAACCTGGTAAGCGCTGCCCGTCAAAATATAAGTGTTGTTGGCTTCCGGATGGATAAAGTGCCATTGCGAAGACAACTTGGGGGATTTGAACTCGTCAGAGAGCGCTTTGATCTCGCTGCCGGGCTCCTCTTCAGGCGCTAATTCGGGCCTATACAGATTCGCCTGCCAAGGTTGAGCGGCCGGGCCAGGCTGCTTGTCCGCAGACGCCCAGTAACCCCCGCGCACTTCCGGCCAACCATCCACCCAATCGACGGGGTCCATCAGCGGCGGTCGGCGGGTGAACCCTGGATAGCCTGCGAAATAAGGGCTGGCCTGGTTTACCGCGTGGTAGAGCATGTAAGTGCGCCCGGAATCGTCCTTGAAAAGTACGTTCCCGCCCGGACCCACCCACTGGTTGCCGTTTGCTGCGATGGAAACGAATCCCCCCGGTGCGAAGGTCAGGAGCGGGTCACCATACTTATCGAAAAAGGGTCCGGTGGGACGTTGGGCGCGTCCAACGACAACGCTGTAGCCGGTCAAGGGGCCATTGCAGCAGTTCGTGGTGGACAGAAACAGGTAGTAGTAGCCGTCGTGCTTCCAGAAACTGGCGCCTTCGTAGGTGTTGTCGATGGCGATCTGCTGTTCGGATGCCGGGTCGGAGGTCAGCCCGTCGGCGGAGAGCTTGCGGATGCTGATTCCACCGTTGAACGAGCCGTAGGAGATGTAGCGTTGGCCTGAATCGTCCTCGACCACATCCGGATCGATCACCGCGCGCAGAAACGAGTTGTTATAGGGATTCGGTTCGGGCGCTACAACCGGCCCGCCGCTGTCCTTCCATGGTCCATACGCGTTCGCGCTGGTGGCCACACCAATCGCGGAACCGCCGGCAGCGGTTGTCGGGGCGACGTAATAGAGATAATAGCGGCCGTTGAAATGCTTAATGGCCGGCCCCCAGAGATTGGTATTTACGTTTCCCATCCAGGCGGGGATCTGTTGAAGCACGTCGCCAATGTAAAGCCAGTGAATGAGATCCACAGACGCGTAAGACGAGATGAGGTGATTCTTCAGATTGCCGTTCGAGTCCTTGTCGTTGCTGTTGAGTGGATCACCGGTGCAGTAAAGAAACCAGAGGTCAAAGTCCTTTTCGGATTCCTTGATAATCGCGGGGTCCGGGCAACTGACCGCTGGCCCGGTTTGAGTGTCATACAGAGAGAGCGGATTGACGTAAGTGGTGGACCACGGAAGCTGCCTGATCTCGCGCGAGAAGTCGGGTTGCTGCGCGACGGCATAGCCGTTGAGTGTGGCAAGAGCCACAAGTAACAATCCGGAACGGGATAAGCTACGGACATTCTGCAGGCACATTGTTAATTCCTTACCGATCGACAGAGAGGGCAAGCCGAACGTGATTTATATCACAGCGGCAAATGGAATTGGGCAGAACAAAACGTCCGTCGAGCTACGCTACACTGAGAAGCTCAAGGGCTCATATGTACCCATGCTTGGCCTCACTGCGGCCTGCTGGCGAAGTATGCCATGCTCAAAGTAATGGCACAACGGCTCGAGGCCGGCGAGCCTCCGGAGTTGCCGCCATACGCGGACTTACCCGCGCCGCCGCTGAAACGCGAACCCTTCTGGGGCTACCAGGATCTAGCCATCGTGCTCGGCCTATTGTTCGCTGCTATGGCGCTGATTGTGGCGGGCGCGGCTGCTGCCACAGTATTCTGGCCGCATCTCAAGCAGGATCCGGCGCCGCTGCTGCTGCCGACAAATCTGGCGCTGTATGTGTTGTTGTTGCTGATCTTCAAATTCGTTTTTCAGAGCCGTTATGGGGCGCCCATGCTGCCGTCCCTCGGCTGGAAAATGACCGATCCGGCCGTTTTGGGCTACGCGGCAATCGGCGGCCTGGCGCTGCCGTTCATCATCTCCGGCATTGGGTCTCTGCTGCATACGCCGAAAGTATCCACGCCCATGGATCAGATACCGGACTCCATTCCGCTGGCGATAATGGCTGTCATTCTGGCGCCTTTTTTCGAAGAACTTTTTTTCCGCGGTTTTCTGCAGCCGTTGCTGACGCGTAGCTTCGGCCTGATACTCGGAATCCTGTCTACGGCCCTGCTGTTCGGTGGCTTGCACGCCGCTGAGTACTCGTTCGTCTGGCAATACGTGGTTGCCATCAGCCTGGTCGGTGTCGCGCTCGGTGCCATGCGCGCCTGGACGAACTCCATCGTGCCTACAACCCTCATGCACGCCTGCTTCAACGGCTTGCAAGTAGCGGCAGTCGCATTCTCAAAACATCAAAAATGACAACAACAGCAGTTCTGGCTGAACGTTCTGTCGAAACGATCGTCTGGACGCCCGCTGGCGTCGTGATGATCGATCAGACCCGTTTGCCGAACGAAACCAGCTTCGTCACCTGTCGAACCTACATCGAAGTGGCGGACGCGATACGTAATATGATCATCCGCGGCGCGCCGGCCATCGGGGTTGCGGCTGCTATGGGAGTCGCCTTAGGTGCGCTGGAGTCGCAAGATCTCGAAGCGGACATGCCTGCCATCTGCGAGACGCTGGCCAGGACCCGGCCCACGGCGGTCAACTTGTTCTGGGCCATCGATCGCATGCGCAGCGTGTATCAGGAGGCAAGACATCTCGGCCTCGAAGCGGTTCGGGCGCGGTTGGTCGAAGAAGCCCAGCGCGTTCGCGCAGAAGATATCGCCATCAACGAAGCCATCGGCCGTAATGGCGCGCCGCTTGTCCCCGACGGCAAAACCGTGCTGACACATTGCAACGCTGGCGCGCTCGCCACCGCCGGTTTCGGTACCGCGCTTGGCGTGATCCGCGCGGCCGTGCAAGCGGGCAAGAAAATCGACGTGTTCGCCGACGAGACGCGGCCGTTTTTGCAAGGCTCGCGCCTCACCGCTTGGGAGCTGCAGCGCGATGGCATCGACACCACGTTGATTACCGACAATATGGCCGGTCACTTTCTCAAAAGCGGAAGGATCGGCTGCGTAGTCGTCGGCGCCGATCGCATCGCTGCCAACGGTGACGTGGCAAACAAGGTGGGCACGTACGGTGTTGCGGTGCTTGCCAAGGAAAACAATGTTCCTTTCTATGTTGCCGCGCCCCTCTCTACACTCGACCTGACTCTCGAATCCGGAGATCAGATTCCCATAGAAGAACGCGCCGGCAGGGAAGTCACGCATGTGCAAGGCGTATCCATTGCGCCTGAGGGGATCAAGGTTGCGAATCCCGCTTTCGACGTCACACCGAATCGCTACGTCACCGCTATCATTACCGAGCGTGGCGTTGCGCGCGCCCCCTACGCGGAGAGTTTTCGTAAGCTAATAAGCAAGGAAGGACCACTCAAATGAACGTTCTCAAAGCACTGGCTGCGGCCACTTTGCTGACATCCTCCCTGATCTGCGCTCAAGAGTTCCACGTCGGCTCCGCCGTTCCAGATTTCGCGCTGCAACAACTGAATGGATCGCCCGTACAGTTCTCCGCTCTGAAAGGAAACGTCACGCTCGTGATGTTTATCTCAGTGCAATGCCCTGTTTCCAATTCCTACAACGATCGCATGAACGCGTTGTATCAGGACTACGCGCCCAAAGGCGTCAAGTTCGTCGTCATCAACGCCAATCGCACCGAGCCGGCATCCGCAGTCGCTGAACATGCCCACGAGCACAACTATCAATTCAGCGTTTTCAAAGACCCGGACAACGTGGTTGCGGACCGCTTTGGCGCCTCGGTTACGCCCGAGACGTATGTGATGGATTCAACCGGAACCATGCGCTATCACGGCTCCATAGACGATTCGCAAAATCCATCGCGTGTTACGACTCAGCGTCTGCGCTTAGCTCTCGATGCTGTTCTGGCCGGCCAAACTCCGCCGCAAACCGAAACCAAAGCCTTCGGCTGCAGCATCAAGAAAGTTCAGAAAGCAACGCCATGACCCGGCGTGATTGGCTGTCCGGCCTGGCAACTGCGCTTGCGTCTAAGCGAACTGGCTGCGGGAGCGGACAGCCTTTCTCCGATTGACGAAGGCGGCATCGTCAAGCTGGTCGGCAGTCATAAAGGTCGCGCCCTTCTCATTGATTTCTGGGCCACCTGGTGCGCGCCGTGCCGCGAAGAGATGCCGAAACTGATCGCTCTCCATTCGCACTATGCACGACAATTGGACCTGATCACCATTTCGTGCGATGAGCCGGAAGCCGCCGCACAAGCTGCCAATTTCGTTACCGCGCAGAAGGCGCCCATGCCACGCTACATCCGCCAAACCGCTGATGACGACCATTTCATCAACTCGATCGACTCGAAATGGAGCGGCGCGCTGCCCGCGCTCTTTCTGTTTGACCGCAGCGGACGGCGTGTCAAATCGTTTATTGGCGAAACAGACATGGGGCAACTGGAAGCGGCACTCAAAGGGGCGTTAGCCACAAATTAAGGACGACATCCTAGCTCAACTTTCGGCCCGCGAGTCGCATCGAAGAGCTAAGTAGGCGACTCACTCCGGGAGGCATCATGGAACCTGCTATCAACGATTTCGTCCGGCAGCAGTTGGAGACCCGGCGTGACCGTCTGCGCCACACTCTCGCGGAAAAGACCGGCCATCCGGCCCACCTCCACGCTTTTTTGCGCGAGGTGGATAGCGCGCTCGATCGGATTGCTGACGGTCGTTACGGCATCTGCGAAACCTGCCACGACACCATTGAAACTGATCGCCTGATCTGCGACCCGCTGGTCCGCTTCTGCCTCGATCATCTTTCCCGCCGGGAGCGCGACGCGCTCGAGCGCGACCTGGAACTGGCGGCAAACGTCCAAAAGGGCCTGCTTCCGCCCCCCACGCTGGATCGATACGGCTGGCATATGTGTTATCACTACGAACCTGCGGGCGTTGTGAGTGGAGACTATTGCGATGTTGTCGATGCAGGTCCCGGCGGCCTCTACTTCATGGTCGGCGACGTTTCCGGCAAAGGTGTTGCCGCTTCCATGCTGATGGCCCATCTGCATGCCACGTTCCGCGCGTTCATTCAGACTGGTGTCGAGCTGAAATGCCTGCTAGAGCACGCCGGCCATATCTTCGCCACCAGCACGCTTCCGAATCAATACGCGACCATCGTCTGCGGGCGCGCTTTACCCGACGGCAGCGTCGAATTCAGCAATGCGGGCCACCCGCCGCCTCTGGTAGCGCGCAACGGTTCAGTCGCCGCGCTCGACGGCGCGAACTTGCCGTTGGGGATGTTCTCGAACGAAGAGTATTCCGTGACGAAACTATCGCTTGCGCAAGGCGAGTTTCTGGTGATCTACTCGGACGGAGTTTCCGAGGCGACTGACTCGTTCAACACCGAATATGGCGCCGAGCGCCTCTCCAATCTACTCCGCAATCATCGGAGCAAGAGGCCGACAGACCTGCTTACCGCCTTCCGCGACGACCACGCTGCCTTTCTCCTGAATTGCTGCAAGACGGATGACGCGACCTTATTCGTGCTGACACGGACAGAAGATGGGAGCGCTTCGGTGTTGAACTGAAGTAGCTCTCTGGCGCGGACATGCACCTCTGCTACCCTTGTCGGAATGCGTTCTAACCGGCTCGCTGTCTCTGCGCTGTTCCTCGCCGCTGTCTCGCAATTCGCCTTAAGTCAAACGCCGACCTCTGTGGCCGCGCGGCTGGCTGCTCAGAATGCGCTCTTTGACGACTCGTGGCAAGCCACTCTTAAGGTGAATCCCACGCTGGCGACTGCTATCGGCGACTATCGCTACAATGACCAACTCGGCGACTACTCCCTTGCCGCTTCTGCGGCACGCCATCAGCGCGACGTTGCCGACCTGGCCCGTATCAAGGCGATCGATTCTAGCGGCTTTCCGGAGCAGGATTTGATCTCGCATGACCTCTTTCTCCGCCAGCTGCAGCAGCGCGTGGATGATTACGATCTCAAAGAGTTCGAGATGCCGCTCAGCACGTCGGGCGGCGGCGGAGGCATTCATGTCGGTGTTGCCGACCTGCCGCTTTCCATGCCCTTCGACTCGGTCAAGCACTACGAAGACTACGTCGCTCGCCTGCACCAAATCCCTAAAGCATTCCTCCAGACCGAGGGTGTTTTGGAAACCGGCGTGAGCGATCACCTGGTCCCGGTACGCTTCATCGCTGAAAAGATTCCGGGGCAGGCAGAGGGCGTAGTAGCCGCCAACCCCTTCCTTCTTCCGCTCAAGAAATTTCCCCCTAGCTTTACTGATGAGGATAAGAAGCGTCTCACGGACGAGATCACGTCCACAGTTAATAACGAAGTTTTCCCGGCGTACAAGCAGTTCGCCGCCTTCGTCACTTCGGACTACATACCGCACTGCCGAACCACGCTTTCCATAAATTCTCTTGGCGGCGGCACGCGTCGCTATCAGGCCACACTGCGCCGCTTCACGACTACAGATCTTACGGCGGCTCAGATCCACGAGATTGGCTTGAAGGAGGTCGACCGAATTAACGGAGAGATGACGGCACTAGCCAAGGCGAACGGTTACAACGATCTCGCCAGCTTCCGCGATCACATTGAAAACGACCCCAAGTACCGGCCAACGTCCGCGGACGCTATCGTCGAGGACTTCCGCAAATACATCGCGCAGATGGAGCCGCACTTGCCTCAGCTCTTCAACTTGTTGCCTAAGACCGCCGTCACCGTCGAGCCGATACCAGCTTTCCAAGCTGCCGCTGCCACGCACTACCAGGGCGGAACGCCCGATGGCAAGCGTCCTGGCCGGGTCTCGGTTGCGGTATCGGATCCCACCAAGCGGAGCTTTATAAATGACGAGGCGGTTGCCTATCATGAGGGTGTTCCAGGCCATCATCTTCAGATCACCATTCAGCAGTCGCTGACCGGCCTTCCCGAATTCCGCAAGCACGGTGGAAACTCCGCGTATACCGAGGGCTGGGGCCTCTATGCCGAGGAACTTGGTAAAGAGATCGGTTTCTACCAGGACCCCGGCTCCGACTACGGCCGGCTTCGTTCGGAGCTGTTCCGGGCGGTGCGCCTGGTCGTAGACACAGGCATTCACGACATGAGCTGGAGCCGCGACCAGGTTGTGGAGTACATGCGTAACTCCCATGCCGTGGATGAGCCCACGATCCAGGCCGAAACGGATCGTTACATTTCCGGGCCCGGACAAGCGTGCAGCTACAAGCTCGGCCAGCTCAAGATTCGCGAGCTGCGCGAACGCGCCAAACAGCAGCTAGGTCCCAAGTTCGACCTCAAGACTTTTCATGACGAGATCCTGTCCGGTGGCGCCCTCCCACTCGACCTCCTCGATGCCCGAATCGATCGTTGGATCAAAGCGCAGCTTTCCCACTCAACTTAATAACTGGAGAGCAGAAGTAAGGAGGATGAGGACTAAATTGCTGAAAGCGACGTTGCTTTTGATCGTGGTGTCGGTTGCGGCTTGGGCCCAAGTCAATGCGGGTGAGCAGAAGTCCGAAACCGGCCTGCCCTTCACCATGACCACGGTGGCCACATTCAAACTGCCATGGCGGCTGGCTTTTCTGCCGGATGGCCGCATGCTGATCACCGAAAAGCCCGGACCCGTTTGGCTGGTGTCCCAAAAGGGAGAGAAAATCCGCGTGGGCAATACGCCAGCGGTCTATTTTCAGGGCCAGAATGGCATGCTGGGCGTCTTCCTCTCGCCCCACTACGCCCAAGACCAGAGTATCTATTTGACCTATGCCGAGCCGGGTGATTACGGTGGCGGCCTCGCGCTGGCCCGCGCCAAGCTAAGTGCTACCGCTAGCACGGCTACGTTGGAGAAATTCGAGGTATTGTGGCGCCAGATGCCCAAGGGCAAAGGCGGCCAGGAAGGCGCACAGATCGCCTTCTCGCCGGACGGCAAGTATTTGTTCCTCGCGGTTGGCGAGCGCCAGCGCTTCACACCCGCGCAGGACCCGAACCAGCCCGAGGGCAAGATTCTACGCCTGACCCTGGACGGTAAACCCGCACCTGGCAATCCCAACTTTGGCAAAGTGGGCGCTCCCACCATTCCTCTGATCGATCCGCCACAAAATACAGAAGCGGCCAAGACTGCGCGCGTGGTGAGCACTTATACTTTTCCCGGCCCCAATCCGATACCCGCGGAGACCTGGACCACTGGTCATCGAACGCCCTATGGTTTGGCATTTTCGCCGAAGGGTGAATTGTGGGAAGTTGAGCATGGACCAGCTGGCGGCGATGAGCTGAACCTGATTGAGCCAGGCAAGAATTATGGCTGGCCGCTGGTCTCCTACGGTATGAACTATGACGGCGTGCCGATTCCCAGTCCTGATACTCGGCCCGACCTGGCCAAGCCGGTGATCTATTGGGTGCCGGTGATCGCGCCGGGCAATCTGATGTTCTATCACGGCACCCGGACCTTCCCGCAATGGAACGGCAACGGCTTCATCACCGGTCTGGTGAGCATGTCGCTCACGCGCATTGTCTTCGACGGCCATGGTGGCGCGCAAGCTGCCCAGCGCTGGAACTTAGGCAAACGCCTCCGCGACATAGAAGAAGGTCCCGGATGGCTCGCTTTGGATTCTGGAAGACTCGAGCCCCGGCGCCCTGATCCACGCCACACCCCAAGTCACCGCTCCGAATTAGCTGAACGAGTAAGCCCAAGGCGTCTAGAGCCCGGTTTTGGATGGCGTGCCAACAGACGCTGAATGGGAAGCGCTCGTCAACTGGTTCATGCGCGTAAGTTGTTTGGAGAGAAACTCCATGTCGCTGAACGGATTGCCTCCGGTCTGCGCCCAATAAACGCGGCCAAGTTTATCAATAAGAATAGTCGAATGCAGTTCCATGTCCTCGAAGTCGTCGTAGGAATGAAATCGATGCGCGTTCGCAAACTTATTGTCTGAGAGCAGGCGAATGGGCAAGTCGCCCATGCTTTTCAAGGCAGCAGCGTTCTTCTCGGGAGCGGCACTGCTGACCGCCAGCAAGACCGTGTCAGAGAGTTCCCAATCGGTCTTCTTCGCTGCTAATTTGTGCAGTTGCTCCATGCAATGAGCGCATTCCGTACCCAGATAGAAGACCAGAATCACATTCTTTCCACGGTAGTCGGACAAAGTGACACGCTTGCCGGCAGAATCCCTCACATCTAGAACGGGCGCTGGGTAGGGGTCCCAGCGATTTGGTCCGTATTTTTCAAGCGACGTCCGCACGTAATTTCGCTGCGGAGCCGGCGAGGAGTCATGCGCGGTGGCAGTGATGCCACTCGCCTTCGCGCGTTCCACTATTGCAAGATTCGGATCGGCATCCGCGCTGACGAACAGTAGCCGCGCCATAGCGTCTTGCGCTTTCGCCGTCTCGCCCAGGGCCGCATACGAGCGAACCAGGCCCGACAGCGCAAAGAGATCGTTCTTTGTCAGCATCAGCGCTTTCTCAAACGATTGCGCCGCCAGCGTGGGGCTTTTCAACTTGAGATATTCTTCACCAAGCGAGTTGTACAGAACTTCTGGATAGAACGGTGGATCAGCATAAGAACGTTGGAAATCGTATTCCATCTGGGCTGCTTGCGCCAGCCATCCCAGACCGGCCAGGCTGTCCCCATTCAATAGCGCCAGGCGAGCCTTCAACTCCATCGCCTGAATGGGATAGTACTGATTTGCGAAGTTCTCTTTATCTTTCTCAAGATCAGCCTTGAGCGCCTGGTGATCGGTGACGGCCTTCGTAGCCTTCGCAAGATCGCCCTTTGCCAAGTAGGCGCGTGACTCGAAATACGCGCGATTCACTTTGTCAAGAAGTATGTCGCGCCATGGAATGTTGTCGGGCTTCAACAGGTCGTCATATCGCTCCGACTTCAGCAGGCCACGAGAGAGCGACTGGATACCGTATGAAAAATAGCTGAACGGCTTATCGTCGTTCAATTTGGGATCGAGCGGCGCATCGATTAACTGCCGCGCGCCGAAAATGGCCGAATTGAACATCCCCAACTGTTCCTGAATATAGGAAAGATAGTTGCGGTTATGCCCGTAGTTCCAGTTGTTGAAGGGGAACGTCAGGGTATCGATCATGTACTGCTTTTCCGCGCGAGTAGCCGAATCCATAGAAATGGCAGCCTCGTTCCACATCCCGACAATGCTGTAGATATGGCCCGGCATGTGCAGCGCGTGGCCGATGCCCGGCACGAGTTCGCCATACCGCTTGGCGCTTACTAGCGCTTGTTCCGGCTCATGGTAATCCCAGTTGTGAATGCGATAGTGATGGGCGCCGGGATGGTCCGGCTGCTTAATCAGAATTTCGCGAATAATCAGTTCGGTGCCATAGCGGTCGTCGCCCATCTTGTCGAGCGCTAGTAGGGCCTTGGCTTCCACGTCGTCCGGGTACTTGACGCAGAGTGTCTCCAGAAATTTATCGGCGCGATGCTGCGTTTGCTCGGCGTTTCCGGTTTATCGGAGATGCGCAGCGGATCAGGAAGCATCTGTGCGGCGAGGTAGTCGATGTAAAGCTTTTCGCGCTCACTTACCTGGTCTCTGCGCTTCAAAGCTTCCCGAATCATGTCTTTGCCCCGGTCGCCATTAATGGCACGGGCGAGCCCCCAATACGCCATGGCGTTCCCCGGCTCCAGCTTGAGGCACCAGCGGAACGATCGTTCGGCTTCGAAAAAATCAAACGAATGGAGCAGAGCGTTGCCCTGGTCGAACCACTGCTGCACTTCCGGATTCTTTGTGGTGATAGGGAAATGCGCCTCACCGATGCCCTGCATCTTCCAGGGCTTTTCTCGCGGTCCGCTATCGAACGCATCTCCCAGATGAGAATGCCCCAGACGCGTCAAGTCGGCAGGCGTTGACGGAGTCGTATCGGCAGCACGGAGCAGCAAGGCCGACGACAGGGCCGTGAGGAAAATGCGTGAAAGCATGTGCGTCACCTTTCTTAGCCTAGAGTAATCGGCGCTACTTGGTACTATTTCGCATCGTTGTATGGGTTGCGCTCCACACTGAGCGTGTGGCCGCAAGCAAGGTATGGCGCAAGCAAGGTATGGCGCAAGTATCATCCGCGCCATAGTCCCCCAATCGAGCCCTTCCCCACGCATAACCACCGCGGACATTATGATCGACGTGAGGCCGTAGCGTGAGCAGAATCCGGCGGTATCGGTTGGGCGGCTCCGAACTTCGCCGCATCTCCCGCAGCAAGCGCTGGTCGGGCGGACGACGCTCCCGCACTGGCTCGAACGGAAACTCCGGCAAGGGTATCCCCTTTTCCATCGCCGCCCGCCAAATTTGGGTGCCAGCGAAGCTAGTTCCCTTTCCGAGACCGTGTTACCGAGGCGATCTACGTCCCAACCCCTCGGCAAGTAACGTGACGACCAGCGTGTTGAAGGAGACCCCTTCGCGATCAGCCTCGGCCTGAAGCCGGAGATGCAAGGTCTTAGGCGCTCGTTGCCGCCATACTCCTTGAGTGGGAGAAGGCAGAGCGTCACGGTGCTTCTTGACGCTAGCGAGGTACGATGCCAGAGCGCCTTGTGATTCCCGCAAAGCCTCTTCAGGTGTCTCACCGTCCGCCATGCAGCCGGGAAGATCCGGGAATTCGGCGAGGTAGCCACCGCCTTCAGCTTTACTCAATTTTCGAACTACAACCGGGTATTCACTTTCAGTCTTCATCTCTTTTTTCACTTTCCCCCAGCAGAGCGAGAAACTTTCCAATATAGACAGGCTTGATCGGCTTATGTGCAGGGACTGTGACCCTGCCACCAGCCCGCGCACGGAATGTAACATGACTGCCTATCTGGTCGTAACTCATTTCGAAGTGATCCGCCAGTGTTTTTAAGTCCTCTATGCGCCAGTCGCGCGGGTTGTTCCGCATCCTGTGGAGAAGCTTTTCGCGCTGGCCCATAGTGATACCGCCTATGATACCGCTCACTCGTTCCAGCCAACAATAGGAAGTCACCGAAGATCAGCCGCCAGGCTATTGGACCTGATCACTATTTCGTGCGATGAGCCGGAGCCGCCGCGCAGGCCGCCAATTTTGTTGCCGCGCAGAGAGCGCCCATGCCGCGTTACATCCGCCAAACCGCGGATGACGACCATTTCATCAACTCCATCGACTCGAAATGGAGTGGCGCGCTGCCCGCGCTCTTTCTGTTTGACCGCAATGTCCGTCGCGTTAAGTCCTTCATCGGCGAAACGGATATGCCACAGCTCGAAGCGGCTGTGAAGGCGGCGATATCACCGCAGTAGCCCGCCCACTCCGGTGCCTGCCAAGCTAGATCCATGAATCCAAGCGGCAGTGCACGCAAGCGGATCTGCCAATCCTATGAAACAATGGGCGCATGAAGCGGCCATTTGCAGCGAGCGTTTGGCGGGAGGGGGACTGGTACGTCTCTCAATGCCTTGAGGTTGACGTTGCTAGCCAAGGCGAAACAGAGCAAGATGCCCTAGCCAATTTGAGAGAGGCGCTCGAGCTTCATTTCGAGCCACCAGTTGCAACTCGAGCACCGGACGTCCGTTTCATAGAGGTCGAGATTGGGGCGGCTTAAGCCCCTCCCCTTCCGCGAAATCAAACGTCGCCTTGAAAGCGCAGGCTTTCAAGAGGTCAGTCAAAAAGGCAGCCACGTCAAGTTCGCCCGGTCGCGCGAAAATGTAATAGACACGGCCATCGTGCCAAGGAAGTCCGAGGTTCCTGTCGGTACCTTGCACAGTATTCTGCGTCAAGCTCACATCGACGTTCAGGAGTGGGAAAAGCTCGGCTAAGGCGGTATGCGGTCCGATCCACTGGCTCTCGTCAGCGAGCGAGCCCGGTTGTAACCGGCTGTTATCCTTGTATTTGCCCGCTAGCGGTGCCCCTTTTTGTCCAAACGCGTTTTCGTAATTCTCCCCTTGCTGGCGTTTGCCGCCATCGCAGCCTGGTCCAGAGCCTCCCTCGGTAAGCAGCCCTCGCTGACTGAAATTCTCAAGGGCGAACTTGATCGTGAGTTCAACGGCCTCAAGGCAAAGGGCGATCCGGCGCCTTACTACATGGCTTACGAAGTCACTGAAGATCAGTCCGATTCTGCCTCCGCTATAGACGGAGCGCTGGTTGACGACGTCCATGAGCATGGCCGCGCGGTAGACACAACCATTCGCGTCGGTACGCAGAAATTCGACAATTATCATCCTTATAAGGGCAACCGCATCCGCTTCACCTCGCTTACTTCCCTGAGCCTGGATGACGATCCTAATCAAATTCGGCGCGCGTTGTGGTCGGAAACCAATCGCGTCTATCGTTCCGCATCGCGTCGTCTGTTGCAATTGAAAACCGACGAAGAGTTGTTAGCGAAAGAGTCTAATCAGGACGCGGATTTCTCTTCTGAGCCGCCGCAGACTTACTCGCAACTGCCCGAGACCTATCGCTACGACATGAAGGCCTGGGATGAAAAGCTGCGCCACTGGTCAGGTGAATTTCGTCAGCATCCGAACGTCCTCGGCTCAGGCGTCAGCTTCACCGCCAAGCGGGAGATCAAGACCTTCGTCAATACGGACGGCTCTTCTATTCAGCAGGGCAGCAATTTCTTCCGTATCGAAATAGAAGGGTTCGGCCTTGCTTCCGACGGCATGGACGTACGTACTTTCGACACAATCGAAGCTTCCGATCCTGCCCATCTTCCGAACGACAAAGTTGTCCTGACGCACGTGCAGAACGTCGCGAAGCAAGTCGACGCGCTTGTCAATGCTCCGCCCGCGGAGCCCATCGTCTGTCCGGCTATCCTATCCGGCCGCGCTTCGGCTGTCTTCTTTCATGAGATCTTCGGCCACCGCATAGAAGGTCATCGTCAGAAAGACATCTCAGAAGGCCAGACTTTCACTAAGATGTTAGGGCAAAAAGTCCTGCCCGACTTCATCAGCGTCAATTTCGATCCCACCAGGCGCGAGTACAAAGGCACCGAACTCATCGGCTATTACGACTACGACGACGAAGGCGTCAAAGCGCGCCCGGTAAATGTTGTAGAAGACGGCGTTCTGAAGACCTTTCTGCTCTCCCGTTCGCCTGTAGCGCAATTCCATGAATCGAACGGGCACGGCCGAAGACAGCCCGGATATGAAGTGGTTTCCCGTCAGTCGAATCTGATTGTCGAATCCTCCAGGCAGGTTTCCGACCGCGAACTGCGCGGCGAACTCATCGACGAAATCAAAAAACAGAACAAGCCCTATGGTCTTTACTTCGAGGAAGTATCGAGCGGTTACACCACCACCGGCCGTCAGGGGCTGCAGGCATTCACCGTCGTTCCGCTCGTGGTCTATCGCGTCTATCCGGACGGCAGGCCTGACGAACTGATTCGCGGAGTAGACATCGTCGGCACGCCTCTTGCGAGCTTTCAGAAGATAGTAGCCACTTCCGACCATTCCGAAATTTTCAATGGATTTTGCGGCGCGGAGTCGGGCAGCATCCCGGTTTCTGCCGTCTCGCCCGCCATCCTTGTATCTGAAATTGAGACACAGAAGAAACAGAATGCCCAGCAGAAGCCACCACTGCTACCGCGACCGGAGAGCGGCAAATCTTGAACCGTTCCATAGTGGGCGCGAGTGCGTGCTTTTGTCTGGTTGCCTCCGCGTTATGGCTGACTGCGGCCGATAACCTCGCCGACGCGCGTAAAGATGTCCAGCTCCGCGCCATGCTCGACGAGATCGCCCGCGCCAAGACCATGCAGATCAGCACGCTCGACAAGCCCTACTTCATCGCGTTTGCGACTAGCGATAGCGAGGAGGCCGCGGTCTCAGCCAGCCTCGGCGGGATGCTCGCTTCTAACCGGGTGCACGTTCGACGCCCGATTATCACGCTGCGTGTCGGCGACTACAAGTTCGACAACACCAACTCCATCTACACCGGGAATCTGCGACTGGGGCTGTTTTCGATCGACGATGACTACCCGGCCTTGCGTTCGCAACTTTGGCTTTCGACTGACGCCCTCTATAAGGCCTCCGCAGATCAGATCGCTCGCAAACGCGCCGCCCTGCGTGAGACGGCGGATCCCGACAACACACCCGATTTCAGTCCTGCACCGCCGGTGCGCGTACTGCAGCCGCCCTCGGAGCTAAAGGTCGATCTGCATCATTGGGAAGAGCTATCAAGGAAGCTCTCGGGTCGCTTTGCCGGACACCCGGACGTCCTCGAATCATCAGTCAGAATCCGGGCCATCGATTCCACCTACCGGCTGGTGAACACAGAAGGAACGGTGGTGCGCATTCCGCAAAGTGTCACTACTCTGGATATTCGCGCAAGCAGCCTGGCGCCCAACGGCACACGCGTTTGGGATCACGATCTGATTGCACTCCTTCAGCCGGATCAACTGCCTTCCGATCAGGAATTGAGCAGCCGCGCAGATAAGGTCGCGGCTGATGTCGACGCGCTGGCGAAAGCGCCGGTGGCTGACGATTACACCGGCCCGGTCCTGTTCGAGAACGAAGCTGCGGCGCAGCTCATGGCGCAGTCGCTAACAGATGCGATTCGTCTGCAGCGCAAACCGGTTTCACCTCCGGGCGCCAATGCCCAAGGCTCCTCACCCATTGAAAGCGTTTGGGCGTCTCGCATCGGTTCGAAGGTTTTGCCCGATTGGCTCTCGCTTGTCGACGACCCGCATGAGGCCCAGTTCCGCGGAACATTTCTGGCCGGTCACTACGACGTGGACGATGAGGGCGTAGCGGCCGAGCGCGTCGCTATCGTCGAAAAAGGCGTGCTCAAACATTTTCTGTTGAGCCGGCAACCCGTCCGCACATTCAACGCTTCCAATGGTCACGGTCGATTGCCGGGCGCATTCGGCTCCGAGGCGGCCGCCATTGGTAATCTCTTCGTGCAGGCGGATGAAACAGTGCCGGAAGTGCAAATGAAAGCCAAGTTGATGGAATCTGTGAAGGCGGCAGGGCTCAAGTACGGCATCCTCATCCGCAAAATCGATTTCCCCTCCACCGCAACGTTTGAAGAACTGCAAGGCATGGCGCGAGAGTTGCAGAAGAACGGCTACGCGCGCACTTTGAACGCGCCCATCCTTGCCTATCGCGTCTACCCGGACGGACGGGAAGAACTGGTTCGCTCGCTTCATTTCAGGGAATTCAGCGCGAAAGATCTGCGCGACATCAAAGCTGCTTCCGACCATCCGTATGCGCTGAACTATGTCAATAACGGCAGTTCGTTCGATCTCCTGGATGCCTCAAATGAAGCGGCGACCTCTTCGGTTGTGTGCCCATCCCTGCTGTTCGAAAGCATCGACCTCGGCCGCACGGAGGAGCAGGCCGCCAAGCCGCCGCTGGTTCCGGCTCCCGCTCTCACGCCTCAGTAAGTCATGCGCATCATTAGCCGGGCCATATTCCGCGAAGTGTTCACCAGTGCCGCACTGGGAACTCTGCTCTTTGTTTTCGTTCTCTTTCTGCGCACCATCGAAAGACTTTCAGTCCTGCTGGTCAAGACCTCGGCGCCGCCGGCGGTGGTGGCGCGGCTGCTGTTATACGCGCTCCCTTCCACCGTTCCGTTCGCTTTACCGCTCGGCGTGCTCGTCGGAATTTTGATCGGGCTCAGCCGTATGTCCGCCGACAGCGAAATCATCGCCATGCGCGCCTCCGGCATATCCAGTAAATCGATCGCGCGCCCGGTTCTACTATTTGCTTTCCTTGCCCTCGTTCTCACCGCCCTCTCTTCACTGTGGCTGACGCCGCTATCTCTGCATCTGGAATCGAAGGTGGCGAAGAACTTTGCCGCTGCCCAACTAACCGGGAACATCGAAACTCGTATCTTCGACGAGCAGTTCCCGAACACCGTTCTCTATGTCGACAACGTCGAAGCGGGCGCGAAACAAATCGTGTGGCGCAAGGTCTTCCTGGCCGACGTTACGCCGCAATCTGAACTGGAACAGCGCGGCAAGGATCGTGGCGACTCGCCGCGCATCATAGTTGCCCAGGAAGCAATACCGCATGCCGATCCCGCGAACAATCGCATCATCCTCGACCTGCGAAACTTCAGCTCCACCGAGCGGGACAAAGAAGGCAAAATCATCAAGACTGCGGCTTCCACCCAGTTCGATAGCTTGCAGGCGCAAAAGCCGGAAGATCTGCAACTGAACAAGTCGGTGCAGGAGATGGACACCGGGCCGCTGTACAAGCGCGTCTATCGCGGGCGCAATCTCTCGCATGAAGATTACGTGGATGCCGCTATCGAATTGCACCAGCGCTTCGCTCTTCCCTTAGCCTGTGTTCTGCTCGCGTTGGTCGGCATACCGCTTGGCGTCTCATCGCGCAAAGGCGGAAAATCGGCGGCATTCATCACTACCGTGCTGCTGGCCTTTCTCTACTATCTAGGCTTCATCACGCTCATCGGTTTGGCGCGCAAGGGCAGCTTGCCCGTACCCGTCGCGGTTTGGACCCCCGACGCTGTTTTTGCCGTCATCGGTATCTTCCTGCTGAGCCGGCTCGAAAGTCCGGGCGATCACGACATCGCCGGCTGGACGCGCCGAGCAATCCAGGATCTGATGGACAAACTCAAGGTTCTTCGATTTGTCGGCAGCGAGCGCCGCGGCAGAAGCGGATCGAAGCGCTTTGGCTTCAGCCCCATGATCGTCGACGGCTATGTGCTGAACGGCTTCATTTTCTATCTCGTCGTTCTTCTGATTTCGTTAGTGGCTCTCATCGAAGTCTTCACCTTCTTCGAACTCCTGGGCGACATGATCAAGAACGACATCGGCATGCCGACCATGTTCGACTATCTCTGGCACCTGGCGCCCAGCCTGGTTTACCAGCTCACTCCCATCGGTACGCTGGTCGCATCGCTGATCTGTTTCGGCATTCTCACGAAATACAACGAAGTCACCGCATTCAAGGCCGCTGGCGTGAGCGTACACAGGCTCGCGGCCCCGGTGCTGATTGTTAGCTTCCTCATCAGCGGCGCGCTTTTTGCCTTCGATCATTTCTATATTCCGGAGGCAAATCGCCGGCAGGAGCGTCTGCGCGCGGAGATCAAGAAGAAGCCGCCCGCCACCTATCTGCGTCTCGATCGCCAATGGATCTACGGACAGGGATCGAGGATTTACAACTATCAGTCGCTCGACCCGAAACAAGGCGTCATGTCCAAAGTGAACGTCTACGAACTCGATCCCAAGACGTTTTCCATTACCCGCCACATTTCGGCGCAACGCGCGCATTGGGAGCCGGCGCTGAACACCTGGGTTTTTCAGAATGGGCTCTCCGATGACGCCGGGGTGAAGATCGACTCCTATAAATGGTTCCAGGGCTCCACAGCTACTTTCGCCGAACTGACCGAACCGCCTTCGTGGTTCGTCAAGGAAGAGAAGGAATACAAGGAGATGAATTTCGAGGAGCTCCGCCGTTACATCCGTGAACTGCAATCAAGCGGCATGAACGTGACGCCTCTGCGCGTTCAGTACTACAAGAAGTTCTCCGTGCCCCTTTTTGCGCTGATCATGGCGGTGTTGAGCATCCCATTTGCGTTTGTCGCCGGTAATCGCGGAGCTATGACCGGCGTTGGCATCAGCTTCGGTATCGCAATCGCCTATTGGACTGTCGGGACAGTGTTCGAACAGATCGGTGACCTCAACCAATTGCCTGCCGCCATGGCCGCCTGGTCGCCCGACATCATCTTTTCTCTTGCCGGTTTCTATTTCATGGCTCGCATGAAGACGTAAGATGAGAGTCTCACATGACTCGACGCTTAGTCTCCATCACCTGCCTGCTCGCGTTTGGCCTCTTGGCCCGTTCGAGCGATGAATCGGATGCCGTAGCCGCTGCCCAGAAAGTCTTTGACGCCATGGCCGCGCACGATGCGGCCACCATCCGCTCCGCTGTGCTGCCGGATGCCAGATTTTATTCGGTTCGCGGCGATGCGGCGCCTACCAGTACATCTGCCGAGGATTTCAGCACCCGTATCGCCGGCATGAAGAACGATCTGCTGGAACGGTTCACAGGTAAGCCCAACGTTCTGGTGCGCGGTCACATTGCTCAAGTCTGGGGCGACTATGAGTTTTTGCTCGACGGCAAATTCGGTCATTGCGGAATCGATTCAATCAGCCTGTTGAAGACCAGCGAAGGCTGGAAAATCGCCGCTATCACCTACACCACTGAGACCAGCTGCCCCGGCCACTGAAAATTCAAATAGCCGATAAACCAGTTAAACCTTCACTCTGAGCCATGAGCGAAGCGATTGGAAAGCCGATTTCTCAAACCCTTACTAACTCGGCACGAACTCCGGCTCTGCAGTCTTCCGACTCCTGCGCTGCATCCTCCCAAGCGCCTTCAGGCTGAGAAGTCCAGCGGTCCACAACTGCGCGCAACTGTTCGGCATCTATGGGCTTCGTGAGGTAATCGTTCATGCCCGCTCGCAGGCAAGCCTCGCGGTCCATCGCGGTTGCTGAAGCCGTGAGCGCCACGATGGGAAGCCGTGCATGCGCCGGCGATAAGCTCCGGATCCACCGCGCCGCATGAAGTCCATCGATGCCAGGCATGTTGACGTCCGTCAGCAACAGATCGTACGCGTTCTGCTGCACCAGACGGATAGCGGCGTCGCCCTCAGACGCGATTTCGACCGTGTGGCCCATGCGCTCAAGCATGCGCTTGATGACGATCTGGTTGATCACATTGTCTTCCACGATAAGCACTCGTTTGGGACTGCTGCTCTTTGGGATGACACGAGGCGCTGCAAGCTCTTCCTCTGCTGCTGTGAGTGGAACCGTGAAAGTGAAGCGCGAGCCCACGCCCAGTTGGCTCACAACCGTGATCTCGCCGCCCATCATTTCCACCAGCCGTTTGCAGATGGCAAGCCCCAGCCCGGTTCCGCCAAAACGTCTGTTCGTTGAGGCATCCACCTGGCTGAACGATTGAAACAGCCGGTCGATCCGATCCAGCGGTATGCCGACGCCGCTATCGGTCACGTCGACGGACAAACGGAAGAGCGGGTGTTTGCTAACGAGCTCCGCCGTATCCGAGCCGGCAATCGGCTGCGCGGAGACCGCAACCTGAATGCAGCCGCGTTCTGTGAATTTGACCGCGTTATTGATGAGGTTTGTCAGCACTTGCCGGATGCGGGTGGCGTCGCCAGTCAAGCGTGGCGGAACATCCGCCGCCACTGTGAGCTTCAATTCGATCTTCTTATCTTGCGCGGCTTTTCGGAAAATGCCGATGCTCCAATCCAGCGACTCCTGCAATGAGAAAGGCTCATTTTCCAGCTCCAGTTTGCCCGACTCGATTTTGCTGAAATCCAGCACATCGTCCACTACCCTCCGCAGCATCTCGCCCGACGTGCGGATCAGTTTACCCATTTCCCGAATTTCCTGCGGCAGCGTCTCCTCTTCGAGGAAGCTGCTGATCCCCAGCACGCCGTTCAACGGGGTCCGAATTTCGTGGCTCATGTTCGCCACAAACTCGCTTTTCGCGAGCGCCGCTGCTTCGGCGTCCCGGCGGGCCCGGCGCAGCTCTTCCTCCATCTCCTTGCGCTCGCTGATATCCAGGACAAAGCACAGAGTGTGACGCTTGTCGCCGATTTCGACGCTCCGCGCCCAAAGCAAACTCGTGCGCTGCCCCAGGCTCGCATGCGTTAACGAAAGCTCGTGCTGATCGATCGAGTCCAGTCGCAGGCGCGCCTCAGAGAGCCTTGCGAGTTCCTCAGGCGATTCAAACCAGCCCAGTTCGACAGGGTCATGATCGATGATGGCCTCCCGCGTGAGCCCATGCAGGGATTGCAGCGCTCGATTCGCATTTACAAATTTCAGATCCTCGTCCAGCAGCGCGATGCCTATAGGACTAGCTTCGAAAACAATGCGAAAGGCTTCCTGGGCTTTTGCGCGTTCGGAAATCTCGCGTGTCAGGTTGTCGTTCGTGCTCTGCAACTCAACCGTGCGGCGCGCCACCATCAGGTCCAGGTCTTCCATCTTGGTGCGTGCCTGTTGAGTGGTAATCCATTTGCGCGTCAGCGCGTGCGCAAGCTGGATGACTTCGATGTTGTCAAAGGGCTTCTTCAGGATGAGCAGACTGTCCGAATGGCCTAACTTGGCGTAAATATCCGTCCACGAGTAATCCGAGTAGGCGGTACAAATAACCACTTGCAGATTTGGATCCACCTGCCAAAGCTGCTTGATTGTTTCTACACCATCCCAACCCGGCGGCATGCGCACGTCCACGAATGCAAGGGCGTAAGGCTTCCCTTCCGCCAGGTTGGCTTGTACCAGCGCCAACCCGTCCTGCCCCTGGTAAGCCGATTCAATCTCGAATTGAGTGAACGTAGTGCGTGCCTGAGGGTAGCCGAACAAGAAAGTCTCGTCCGAGACCAACTCGTCATTCGCCTCTGAGCCACCCACCAGGATCTTGCGCAAATCTTCGTGAATAGCGCGGTTGTCGTCCACGACGAGAATGCGGTTGTTGTTCTCCGTGAACGCAAGCTTGCTCATGCCGCACTCGTTTCTGCACGTACTTCTATGTGCTCTTCCGCCGCCAGCTCAACCACCGGAAGCTCTAGAATGAAAGTCGCTCCGTGCCCGATCCCTTCGCTTTCGGTCCGTAGCGATCCGCCCATTTGCCGCGCCGCCAATGCGCCGGAGTGCAGGCCGAATCCATGGCCGTCGCGCTTGGTGGTGAACCCGTGGGCGAAAATGCGAGTCAGGTTTTCCGGGGAAAGTCCGATACCTGTATCCTTCACCGAAACTCTGACCTTGTCGTCGTACAGCTTGACCGAAACCAATACCTGCCGCTGCGGGCCGTTGTGCTCGATAACCGCTTGTTGTGCGTTGCTCAGCAGGTTCACCAGGATCTCGAGCACTGTGTGCCGCGCAGCCGACACGGCGGGCACTTCTTCAAATTCAGCGCGAAACTTCACATGGTGGCGCTTGAAATTCGGCTCCACCATTCGATAGGCATCCTCCACCAGCTTCGGCAGGTGCAACATCTCAATCAGCGCCGACATCTTGGCGTAATCCTGCTGCGTCGAAACGATCTCTTTGATGTGGTCTATGTGCGTTATCAGCGCTTCCACCTCTAACAGCACTTGGCGCCGCTCGCTCTGCAGGAAGGTTGCAAGCTTAGTCAAATACGGAAGCAGCCGCTGCCCTTTCGGGTCCTTCTGAACGAATTCGCCAAAGTCCGGCGCGTGCTCCTCAAGCAGCTTTACTGCCGCCGCCAGATTATCCAGGCGTGAATTGCGCATCTTGTCGCTAATCACCGACGCGCCCACATTAACGCTGTTCAGAACATTGCCTACGTTATGAAGCACACCTGTCGCAACTTCGGCCATCCCGGAGCGCCGCGAAAGCTCCATCAGGTTTTGTTGAGCCTGCGCCAGTTCGGCGCGCGCCCGTTCTTTGGCCTGCACCTCTTCGCGCAGCGATTGGGTACGCTCATTCACCAGCCGCACCAGCTTCCGCTCGTTGGCAATCAAATGGTTGATGCGTAGCCGGTAAGCCGCTAGGGAAAACGCGGCCACCAATGCCACACACAGCGCGATGAAGATTGGCGTCTGATAGAAATGCGGCGAGAGCGTGAAGGGTTCAGCCGCCCCTTCGGTGTTCCAGATACCGTCGTTATTACACGCAATTACCGTAAACCGGTAGTCGCCAGGCGCGATGTTTGTGTAGTACGCCGCACGGCGGGTTCCAGCATCCACCCAATCTCTATCGAACCCTTCGAGCCTGTATTTGAACCTGATCTTCTCCGGCGATACCAGGCTCAACGCGGTAAATTCAAATTCCAGCCGTCCTTTTCCCGGTTTGGCGCGGAAAGCCCGATTCGCCTCGAAGTCGATTCCGTCCACCGAAACTCGGTCTATCGCAACCGACGGCAGAAGGTGATTGGTTTTCAGCCGCCCCGGATCCACAATCGCCAGGCCGCCCTTCATAGTGGGAAATAACAGGCGCCCATCCCGGCTCACCCATCCCGCAGGCTGGAATCCGCCATTGCATTCCTTGCTCTTGAGCCCGTCCGATTGGCCGTAGACCGTCGTGTTTAAGCTGGCAAGCCGGCCGTCGGCGTAGGCCTCCAACTGCCACTTCGCCACCCGGAAAGATTCCTTTGTTCGAGCTCATCCACAGGTACCCGTAGTGATCGGAAAGTATCTGGAATAAGTCATCGTCCAGTAGTCCTGCCCGGGTGGTGTATGCGGTAATATGCTCGTTCTTCAAACGGTCGAGCCCTCCGCCGCTAGTCCCGATCCACAGGCTTCCATCGGCATCGCCATTCAGAGTTCGTATGGTGTCGCTCGACAGCCCGTTCTTGGTCGAGTACAAGCTGAAGTGACCGCCTGTGAACTTGTTTAGTCCGCCGCCTCCGGTGCCTACCCAAACAGCGCCCGATACGTCCTCGAAAATAGAAGTGACGTAGTTGTTCGATAATCCGTCGCTCGTCGCGAAGCTCTTGAATCGCTTGCCTTCAAAGCGGCTTAGTCCTCCGCGGCTTCCGGCCCAGAGAACGCCCTGCCGGTCCTCGTAAAGACAAAGAACAATATTGCTCGGCAAGCCGGAACTGGTAGTGAAAACCGTGAACTTCCCGTCCTTTAGCCGGTCCAGGCCTCGCGGCGTGGCAATCCACAGAGCTCCCTCGCGGTCTTGCGCAAGTGAAAAAATGACGTTGTCCAGCAGGCCGTCTCGCGTCGTGTAAACGCTGATCTTGCCGTCCTTCAGGCGATTCAGTCCGCTCCCGTTTGTGCCCATCCAAATTGCGCCGTCGTTGTCCTCGAAGACCGGCAGCACAACGTCGTTCGAAAGCCCCTCGCGGCGCGTGAGCGAAGTGAAGGCCCCGCTTTTCAGCCGAACCAGGCCTCCGCCCGTTCCCACCCAGAGATCGCCTTCCTGATCCTCCAGAAAACTGAGCACCTTATTAAAGGGCAGCCCGTCCTTCTCTGCATAGTTACTGAACTTGCCGGCGGCAAAGCGGCTCAAGCCCCCATCGGTGGTCCCGGCCCAAAGCGTTCCCGCACTGTCTTCATAGACCGACCAGATACTGTTGCTCGCCAGGCCATCCCGGGTTG
This sequence comes from Terriglobia bacterium, assembly GCA_963758445.1. GTDB lineage: Bacteria > Acidobacteriota > Terriglobia > Bryobacterales > Bryobacteraceae > Bog-105. The sequence continues at coordinate 89,993 of CAVWVR010000006.1, read as the reverse complement.
TGTAGTTCACGAAGCGGCCGTTCACCAAATGGCTTAGCCCGCCGCCGTTCGTGCCCGCCCACAAGTCTCCGGAAGCGCTGACGTGAACCGATTTGACGTAATCGTCAGTCAGTCCATCCTGCGTGGTATACAGTCTGCTGGTTTTTTCCGTTAAGTGCATCAGCCCGGCCAGCGTACCCAGCCAGAGGCTGCCGGCGCGATCCCCGGCGATGGAAAATACCGCACCGGTCGAAACCGCGAGCGGCGCGCCACACCTGGAGAATCTGCCGTCTTGCAGGCAATTCAACCCTCCGCCGTTGGTTCCCACCCAGAGAACGCCCTTCTTATCCTCATAGAGCGACAGAATCGCATCGTTGGACAACCCGTCGCGGCTGTTAAAAGCGGTGAATTTCCCATTCGACAAAAGCGTGAGCCCGCCGCTTTCGGTGCCAATCCAGAGTCCTTTGTTTGAATCCACCAGCAGCGCCGAAACACGGTTGCTCTTCAAAGCCGGTGTGTTGTGGGTGTCAAAGGTGGTAAAGCGAATGCCGTCGAAGCGGGCTAAGCCCTCTTCCGTGCCAACCCACAGATACCCATCCGGCGTTTGCGCTATGGCGGTGACGTTCGATTGCGGTAACCCGGTGTCAATGCCCCAGACGTCCTGCGTATATTGCGTCAGTGCGCGCGCAGGGTCAAGCGTCGCCAAGGCGGGCGCCGTCCCAAGCACCATAAGAGCGGCCAGCGCTATTAGTCCCCGGTTTATAGCAAGACTCAATCGCGCACGCTTGTAGCCGTCTCTGGTCGCCTGCGTATCTGTTGACCAGACAAGGAGTTCCTCCGGCACAATCCCCTTATCGCCCCCTGCCGCAGTTTTTCGAGGCGACCGGTAACCATAGAACGTACTAACAGCAGTTATCTAGGGCGACAGTACGCCTTAGCACCCTTTTTTGAGCGCCTTAATGCTCTATCGGGTGCAATCCAGCACCGATAAGCCTCTCAGATGGTTCGGGAAACAACAAAGAGAATCATCTTTTTACCGAAGAATTGATCGTGAGGATTTTTAACATGAGAGTTACTGGGTTGATCGTTGCATTCTTACTCATAGGCTCCGCCATATCCGCGCAATCGCCCCCGGGCGGCTTAGCGCGGTCACCGGCCGCGCAGTCACCTAGAGATAAGCTGGGGCCCGAACTGCGGCAGTCGCCCGCCAGCGCAAATGTGGACGTCATCGTGCAATTCGAGCAGACGCCGACCGACGCGCATCATCAGAAGGTGATCAGCCGCGGCGGCCAACTGAAAACTAAGCTCGACTTTGTAAAGTCGGGAGCCTACACCATGCCCAGCTCCGCCGTTGCCGATTTGGCCAACGATCCCGCGGTCACCCATATCTCGGTGGATCACAAGTTAGGCGCCAAGCTCGATTACACAACCGCAGCCATTAACGCGCCCCAGGTCTGGCAACTCGGCTGGACGGGCGCCGGTGTTGGCATCGCAATCGTCGATAGCGGCGTCGCCCCGAATCAGGACGTGAACGGGAAGGTCGTATACTCGCAAGCATTTCAAAACGGCGGTGGCCCCGACGGGTACGGTCACGGCACGCATATTGCCGGGATTATTGCCGGAAACGGACAAGGCTCCAACTGCCCGAACTGTAGACACCTGATCGGTGTGGCCCCTAACGCGAATATCGTCGATCTGCATGTTCTCGATCAGAACGGCGAGAGCACGGACAGCATCGTGATCTCCGCCATCGACACCGCCATTCAACTCAAATCAAAATACAATATTCGCGTCATCAATCTTTCATTGGGCCGTCCAGTTACTGAAAGTTACAAACTCGATCCGCTATGCCAGGCAGTCGAGGCTGCCTGGAAAGCCGGCATAGTCGTTGTTGTAGCTGCGGGCAACGACGGCCGTGACAACTCGGTTGGAGAGTCCGGCTACGGTACCATCACCGCTCCGGGTAATGACCCCTACGTCATTACCGTCGGCGCGATGAAAACAATGCAGACGTTTGGACGAGGCGACGACCTGATCGCCAGCTATAGTTCAAAAGGTCCAACCCTCTTCGACAATATCGTGAAACCCGATCTTGTGGCGCCTGGCAACCAGGTCGTTTCCGATCGTGCCTCGGGCGTGAATACGCTCGCCCACTATAGTCAGACCAGCATTCCCGCCAGCTACTACTCGGGCAACAACAACAATGCGAACTCCACGCAATACTTCGTCCTGAACGGCACCAGCATGGCAGCCGCCGCCGTGAGCGGAGCTGTGGCCGACCTCCTGCAGGCGCAGCCCTCACTGACTCCCGACCAGGTAAAGGCGCGGCTCATGAAGACTGCCTATAAGACCTTCCCGAAGTCGAGCGCCGCCGTCGATCCGGTTACCGGGATGAGTTACCTGAGTTACTACGACATCTTCACAGTGGGCGCCGGCTATCTGGATATTCAAGCTGCCATTGCTTCGAACTACGTGACACAAGCGGACGCGTTATCCCCGGCAGCCGTATTCAATTCAAATACCGGCGCAATTATGCTTAGCTTCAATCCTTCTTCAGTGTGGGCGCAAGGTGGCCTAAGCGGAACCAGCGCCATCTGGGGAACCGCCGTCACCATGGGCGCCAGTGGCGTCGTCGGCAGCAGCGCCGTCTGGGGCACCAGCGCCATCTGGGGTACCAGCGCTATCTGGGGAACTAGCGGGATTTGGGGAACGAGCGCCATCTGGGGAACCAGCGGCATTTGGGGCACCAGCGCGATCTGGGGCACGAGCGCTATTTGGGGTACCAGCGGGATGTCCGCAACCAGCGCAATTACAGCATCCTCAGCTACGTCCAGCGACACCAGCGTTGCCGTAAACGGTGAGAAGAACTAAACATCATTAGATTCACATCATCTAGATTCACATCATCGCCACTGGGGGCGCCGGCTCATCCGGGCTCCCCGCGCTCCCCAACGGCGCGCGAATGATAATGATCGCCAGCATAACCAAAACCACCAGCCCAATCCAGTAAGACGGATTCGGAAACAACTGCAGATGCTCGCGGATATTCGCGGGCGTGAACTGCAGCCCCGCCCACACCAGCCCCAGTATCGCTTCTCCCGCAATCAGTCCCGAGGCAGTCAGCACGCCGGCATTATCCACGCGCGCTTTTTGCGCTTCGTTGAATCCGCGCCGCAATGCCACCCGGTCTGCCATCCAACGGATCAGCCCACCTACGAACATCGCCGCCGTCGTCCCAAACGGAAGGTACATACCAATCGCCACCAGCATCGGACTTTTCACTTGCATCGCAATGAATGCAAATCCCAGCAGAATACCGGTAATCACCAGCGGCCACGGCATGTCGCCTCCCACAATGCCCTGCGCCAGCAATGCCATCAGGCCCGCTTGAGGAGCGGGTAGTTGCGCATCCCCGAAACCAGTTCCGCCTGCACGGATATTTCCCTCATGCAGTAGCACCAGCGGGAAATACATCACCAGGCTGGCAACCACCACCGCAATCAGTTCCGCAATCTGAATGTTCCGCGGCGTTCCGCCCAGAATGTACCCCACCTTGAAGTCCTGCAACAACTCCCCCGCCACCGCGGAGGAGACGCACACCACCGCCGCCACTCCCAGCACCGCCGCCACGCCTCCCGTGCCCGCAACCCCGAGCGACACCATCAACAGCGCCGCGACAATCAAAGTTGACAACGTCAGCCCCGACACCGGGTTATTCGACGAACCAATCATTCCGCACAAGCTTCCCGACACCGTCGCAAAAAAGAAACCCAGTATCAGCATCACCACCGCCGCCACCACTCCGCCCACTACCTGTCCCGAAAAGTAAATGTAGAGCCCGATCATCACTGCGAACACAATCCCTATGAGGGCAAATACTAACTTCGGACTCATGTACCGCTCCGTGCGGCTGAGCGCGGCAGATTGTTCGGTGGATTGCCGCATGTCGCTAACGGTTCTGCTCAGCCCCGCAACCAGATTGGCGCGCATGCGAAAAAGCGTGTATCCCGCACCCACCAGCATGCTTCCCACCGCAATCGGCCGCACAATGTAACGCCAGACGGCATTCGCTAGATCCGGCCAGGACGCGTCCGCCGCGGTCGCCGGCAGAAAGTTCCGCAATTGCGGGCCTAGAAAGAAAATCAGCAGCGGCACCATCAGCCCCCAGGCGAGCAGTCCGCCCGCAAACTGCAAACCCGCTAGCTTTGGACCAATGATGTACCCGACGCCGATGAACGCCGGGCTGATGCTTGGAGCATCGAACGTCGACATGCCGCCGGTTGCCAACACCCGCGTAGTCCCGGCGCCGCCCAGCCGCACACGGCTCGCGCCCAGGTTCCCCACCCGCAGCGAGAAGGTCGCATCGGAAGCGAAAAATCCAAAACGACTCAGCAGGAAAATCAGTCCCCCCAGTCCCATGCTGCGGAACAGGAACTTCGCTGCCTCTGCCCCGCGCTGTCCCGCCTTGTGAATCTCCGATGCCGCGACCGACTCCGGAAACGGAAGCTCCGGATCTTCCACCATCACGCGCCGCACCAGCGAGATAAACAGCACGCCCAGAACGCTGCCCACCAGGATCAGCATCGAGGTTTTCCAGTAGGCATCGGCAAAACTGAACGATGGCCACGTGCGCGCAATCAGAAACGCCGGAATTGTGAAGATGGCGCCGGACGCCACGCCCTCGCCGATGCTGCCGCTGGTACGCGCAATGTTCTCTTCGAGCAGCGATCCTTTCGCTGCCCGCAGAATCGCCATGCTGATGACCGCTGCCGGGTATGTTGCCGCCACCGTCATCCCGGCCCGCAAGCCGAGATACGCGTTCGCCGCTCCCAATACCACAGTCATCGTCAGACCCAGCAGCAGCGCGCGCACCGTCAACTCGCGCAATTGCAGATGTTCAGGAACGAAGGGCCGAAACTTCGCGGAGTTGGTGATGGATGGGCTGCTCATTGAAGGACGCCGATGCTATTGTACGTGGCGAACTGACGACAAAGCTGGTGACTCGTCGTTCCTCTTGCCTTCGCACCCAAAAAGGTGCTCCAATAAAAGCGCGATGTTTGACATCACTCGAGATATTCAATCGCTGACCACCTTCCGGCGTCGCTCGAGTGACTTCATGAAGCAACTCAAGAAAACGAAGCGGCCGGTCGTCCTTACGATTAGAGGGAAAGCCGCAGCGGTGGTGCAAGATGCGCAGGCTTATCAGCGCTTGCTCGATATCGCCGCCCAGATCGACGCGTCAGAAGGCATCCGTCAGGGACTAGATGACGTGAAAGAAGGGAGAGTACGTCCGGCAAGAGAATTTTTCGAGGAATTCGAAGCCGAGCGTGGCATATCTCGTTAGGTTGAGCCGGCGCGCTGAGCGAGACCTCGCTGCTATCTATGATCGTATTGACGCTCAGCGTTCTGAGACCGCGCTGGCGTGGTACCGAGATCTCAAAGATCAAATCCTCAGTCTGGAACAACATCCAAACCGATGTCCAACTACGACGGAAGATAAGAACTTAAGGCATCTGCTCTATGGCAACAAGCCTCACGTGTATCGTGTTATTTACCGCGTATTAGAGCGGCGCACGCGTGTCGACGTGCTTCACATTCGGCACGGTGCCCGCAAGAGCTTCGTAGCCCGCGATCTCGCTACATAATTACACGGTAACTAGCGTTTCCCCTACTGTGCCGTCGCCGTCAGCGTCGTGTCTGCATTCTTCACATACCGGTCGAACCAGCTCATCATCTCGTACAGCGTAGTCTCAATCGATTCCAGCCCTCGATACCCGTGCGCTTCATACGGTAACGTCACGAGTCGAACCGTCCCGCCATTTCCCCGCACCGCCGCATACATGCGATCTGACTGGATCGGAAACGTCCCGGTGTTATCGTCGGCTTCCCCATGAATCATCAGCAGCGCAGCCTTGATCTTGTCCGCCGACAAAAACGGCGACATCTTTAGATAAACATCCGGCGCTTGCCAAATCGTACGCTCTTCCGTCTGGAATCCGAACGGCGTCAACGTGCGATTATAGGCGCCGCTGCGCGCTACACCGGCCCTAAAGAGGTTCGAATGCGCCAGCAGGTTGGCCGTCATAAATGCGCCATAACTATGCCCGCCCACTCCCACTCGATTGGGATCGGTCACACCCATCTCAGCCGCCTTATCGATCGCCGCTTTCGCATCCATCACGATCTGTTCCAGGTAAGTATTGTTCACCGTAGTCGGGTCGCTCCCGATCACCGGCATCCCCGCATTGTCCAGCACCGCGTAGCCATGCAGCGCATAGAAAATCTCTGACGCGCCCGTAATCGTCGTGAACCGGTTCATCGAGCCCGTGATTTGGCTCGCCGTGTCCGCGTCGTTATATTCGTACGGATATGCCCACACCACCGTCGGCAACCGCGTACCTTGTTTATAATCCGGCGGCAAATACAGCGTAAAGGAAAGCGGCACTCCATCGGCGCGCTTATAGGTAACCAGTTGCTTCGTCATCTTGCGCAGCTCCGGCGTCGGATCCGCAAAATGGGTAATCTCGCGCGGCTCGCCATTGCCGTCGCGAATGAAAAAGTTCGGCGGCTCCGTTGGCGATTCGCGCCGCGTCAGCAGCTTGTTGCCACTTGCATCCAGCATCGCCTCAACCGTCTCGTAATGCGCATCATCACAACGGAATACCTGCTTCGTATCCCCCGTCTTGATATCGAAGCGATTCAGAAAAGGTCGATCGCCCTTCGGCGTCGCTCCCACACTGCGCAGAAAAATCGCATCGCCATCCTGCCGCATCGCCAGCTTTCCGTTCGGCAAGCGCTTCATTTCAGGCGTCCCCGGATCTTTATAACGATCCTGCATATTCCGCGACCAGATCAGCTTGGGCTCCGCCCCCGGCTTGTCCGTATCAATGCTGTACGTCCGCACCCAACGCTTCTTACGGTCGTAATCCGTCACTAACGACAGCGTTCCCGATTCCCCAAACTCAATCCGGCTGAACCGCTGCTCCACCTTCATCAGTTCCTGCGGTTCAGCGCCCGCCACCCCAATCTTTGCGATCAGAATGCGGTCGCGATGCGGCGCCGTTTCTTTCGGGTTCCCTCCGTCCATCGCCTCCACCCAATAGAGAGACGCCGGCCGCGCAGGCAACCAGTGATAATCGCGCGGTCCCGTCGGCACGCCGCCAATCGGTACCCGCTCTTCCAGCGGCAGGCTCGCCACTTTGTAGACCAGCTTGCCGGAACGATCCCAAACCTCAACGTCTTTAGGGAACGAATTCAGCGGATGGAAATACGAATACGGTTTGTGCAGCCGCGCAACCAGAATGTCTTCGCCGTTCGGTGACGGCTCGATGGCCGTAAAGATGCCCGCTTTCCCATACGGCGTCAGCTTGCCCGTCGCGGCATCCACCAATACCAGTTGCGATGCAGCGTAGTAGTCAAACAAATCCTCATCGTAGGCATTCTTCAAAAGGTCTTCATACGTCGGCGCCGGTCCGGCTTTTCCCACGCTCTCCTGCGTATGCGGACCCGGCGGTACGGGCGCTTCCTGTGGCGCGGCCCCACGGTCGGCACGCACCGTTTCCACCAGCAGCGTGCGATTGTCGGGCATCCACTGCACCGGCGTACGCTGCGCTCCTCCAAATCCTCCGCCCGGCCCTCCGCCGCCCGTGCCCAACGCCTCGTTCACCCGCACGCCCTTCACCTGGTGAATACGGCCCAAATCGGCGTCGCCTACATATAGGTCAACCGACGTCGGCGTCACATTCGTGAACGCAAAGTGCTTGCTGTCCGCGCTCCACTCCGGCATCGTAATCTCCGCGCCCGCCGGCAGCGCAACCTTTATCTGATCCGTCCCACTCAAACTCTGCAGCACCAGCGATTTGAACAAAAACGCGCTGTGCGGACCATTATTTCTCGGATTAATGCGCACCCCCGCCAGCCGCAGCATCGGTTGTGCCAGATCGGCCACCGGCGGATACAAGATGCGCTCCATCAGGATCATTTGCGTCCCGGCCGGATTCACAATAGGTTCCGGCGGCGTTGGTGCCGATAAAACACGCTGGATCTCCGCTGGAGGCTTCTGGTACGGCTCATCCGCCCATGCCATCCCCAACGCGACGCCCCACAAAATAAGCCCGGTCACGATTTGTCTGAACATCTTAGACATCATGACTCATACAGGTGTAATCGGCCGAGCCCAGGTTACACAATAGGGGTGTGGATACTCAAAAACGCATTGAGTCCGACAGCATGGGTTCAATCGAGGTCGCCTCCCACCGCTATTGGGGTGCCCAGACCGAGCGCTCCCTTCACCACTTCGACATCGGCGAAGACAAAATGCCGCCCGAATTGATCCGCGCTTTCGGAACTCTAAAGAAGGCCGCAGCCCTGGTCAACCACGATCTCCGCAAGCTCGACGACGAGAAAACGCGCCTCATCGCCCAAGCCGCCGAGGAGGTCATCGCCGGCCATCTCAACGATCACTTTCCGTTGCGCATCTGGCAGACCGGCAGCGGCACTCAGACCAACATGAATGCCAACGAAGTCATCTCCAACCGTGCCATCGAACTCGCCGGCGGTCAGATGGGAAGCAAGAAACCAATCCATCCCAATGACCACGTCAATATGTCGCAGTCCTCCAACGACACCTTCCCCACCGCCATGCACATCGCTGCGGCCGAGCGCGTCACTCACAACCTCATCCCGGCCGTCCGTGAACTGCGCGATGTGCTCAACGCGAAGGCAGAGGAATTCGCCGGCGTCGTCAAAATCGGCCGCACCCATCTGCAAGACGCCACCCCGCTGACGGTCGGTCAGGAAATGTCCGGCTGGGTTTCGTTGCTCGATCGCGATTTGCTGCGCATAGAAGAAGCGCTCGACGGACTCTACGACCTGGCCATCGGTGGCACCGCCGTCGGAACCGGGCTCAACGCGCCCGCGGATTTCGGCCAGCGCGCGGCCGCCAAAATCGCTGACCTGACCGGCCTCCCCTTCCGTTCGCACCCCAATAAATTCGCGGCGCTCTCCGCCCATGACGAACTGGTCTTTGCCAGTGGCGCTCTCAAGACCCTCGCAGCTTCATTAATGAAGATCGCCAACGACGTCCGCTGGCTCGCCTCTGGTCCCCGCTGTGGTTTGGGCGAGTTGAACATTCCGGAAAACGAACCCGGTTCATCCATCATGCCCGGCAAAGTGAACCCCACTCAATGCGAGGCCATGACCATGGTCGCCGTGCAGGTGATGGGCAATGATGTCGCGGTCGGCCTGGCCGGCTCACAAGGAAATTTCGAGCTCAACGTCTATAAGCCGGTCCTCATCCATAATTTCCTCCACTCTGTCCGCCTGCTCTCCGATACCTGCCGCAGCTTCACCGAGTATTGCGCCCGAGGCATCGAAGTCAATCGTCAGCAACTCGAACAGGATGTTCAGAATTCACTCATGCTGGTGACTGCGTTGAATCCCGTCATCGGCTACGACAAGGCGGCTAAAATCGCCCACACCGCGCACGTCGATCACTCCACTTTGCGGGAAGCCGCTCTCAAGTTAGGCTACATTTCTGCCGAAGACTTCGATAAGTGGGTGAATCCCGAGAAAATGACGCAGCCCGGCTGAGCGACCGCCTATACACCGTCGGAAATCCGGATCGCGGCGTAACTCTTGCGGCAAGCGTCAGTCTCGCGTCCGACAGCGGCCGCAGGCGCAAAGGTCTGCTTGGCGTCTCTAATATGGACCGCGACTCGGGCCTCTGGATCAACCCTTGCGAAGCCGTTCATACCTTCGGCATGCGGACCGCGATAGATGTACTATTCCTCGACCGCCACTATCGCGTCCGCAAGATCCGCCACAAACTTGGCCCCAACAGAATATCTTTCTGTTTCTCCGCCTCATCCGTCCTCGAACTAGCCCCCGGCACAATTTCAGCCTCCGGCACCCAAGTCAACGACCTCCTTAAATTCACTGTATGGCGGATAAAGATAAGCTGGGCGTTGATCATCGGTGCAAGCGGTGGATGGGCGACGAGGATATCCGATGTTTCAGAATGAAGAATAGGTTGGAGACACGGGGAATGACGCGGATTACAGTAGGGATGCTCCTGTTTGCCGGTTTCTGCTGCGCACAGGACTCAGGCGGGTTTCGCGCCGCCGAAACAAATGTGTCCGGAGCGGACTACCCGCGTGTGGATGGTTCCTCGCGGGTTGAGCTGCGCGTCAAAGCTCCCGAGGCCACCAAGGTCAAGGTCAACTTCTGGAGTGGTCCGAAATTGGATCTGGAGAAACAATCAGACGGATTCTGGACCGTTACGACACCCCCACTGCCCCCGGGCCTGCATTACTACACCCTGAACGTCGACGGCGCGGAGGTCAGCGACCCCAGCAGCTATTCGTTCTACGGAGGTGGCAAGGACGCCAGTGCAGTCGAAGTTCCCGAACCGGGGGTAACGTTCTACTCCATGCAAGACGTTCCCCATGGTCAGGTGCGGGAGATTTGGTATCACTCGAACGTCACCGGAACCTGGCGGCATGCGTTGGTGTACACACCGCCGAATTACGACGTGCAGACTAGTAAGCGGTACCCCGTGCTGTACCTGCAGCATGGCGCGGGCGAAGATGAAACAGGGTGGACGAAGCAGGGCCGCGCCAACGTCATACTCGACAACCTCATCGCGGGCGGAAACTGCAAACCCTTAATTGTCGTGATGGCAAATGGCTACGCCCGGCGCGCCGGGCAAACGCCTCCCGATCTTGCTGGAAAGCCCATGGGTTCGCCCGAGTTTATGAAAGCTATGCAGGAATCCGCGGCCGCCTTTGAAGATGACCTGACGCAAGCTTTGATTCCCTTCATCGACGCCAATTTTCGGACCCTGACCGATCGCGATCACCGCGCCATGGCCGGGCTCTCGATGGGAGGAATGCAGACTTTTCACGTCACCTTCGACCGGCTTGACCTTTTCTCGTACATCGGCGGTTTCAGCGGGGCTTCCACTCCCCAGGCGCTCGGCGGGCAAAAACTCGACGTGAAGACCGCATACAACGGCGCCATGTCCGATCCCGCCGCATTTGGCAAGCGAGTACACCTGCTGTGGTTGGGAGTGGGAACCGACGAGCCTGCCCGCATGCATGAAGGTCTCCTGAACCTGCACAAGTCGCTCCAGGATGCAGGTATTCAGCACGTCTTCTACGAATCCCCGGGAACCGCGCATGAGTGGCAGACGTGGCGTCGCGACCTGAAGGAATTTGCGCCTAGGCTGTTCCAGCAGGATCCCTCGAAGCCCTAGCGGTCCGCTTCGACCCGGCCAACTTCATAGATCGCCATGAGAGAGGATTTACGAAGCATTTTCGTCGGCACTGCAGGCCTCTCAACAGCAGCCGTCGTGGCTCTCCTGCTCACGATCTTGCGAGGCCCGCTTGCCCCCGACCCTGTAAACCGCGATCAGGCGGTGCAACTCTTCTTGATCGGACTAGCTGTGCAATGTCTCCATTTCGCGGAGGAGTTCATTTCGCGATTCCAGAGTCGATTTCCGTTGCTGCTTGGTCTTCAAGGCTGGTCTGACAACTTTTTCGTTATTTTCAATCTGATATGGCTGAGCATTTGGATTCCGTCTGTGATTGGACTGCGACGAGGATACCGATTCTCGTTATTCCCGGTTTGGTTCTTCGGAATCACCTCGATCGCGAATGGAGTTGCACACCCCATGCTTGCGCTCATAGCTCATGGATATTTCCCGGGCCTAATCAGTTCTCCTGCGGTAGGAGTCTTGGGCGTGTTGCTTTGCATAAAACTAACCGCGCTAACCAAATCGTCGCCGCGTGTCAAAGATCCAGGGTAGTCGTCGCGCAGGTTTAGTGACCCTGGTAGTCACAGCCCTTGCACTTCGCGGTATTCGGCAGCGCCGGCTCAACTGCCTGACCCGCCGCGGGCATCGTGACAACCACTTCAACACTGGCAGCAAAAGCGGAATGGCTCGGCAGGTTCGGCGGTGCGTACATGCCCATTTGAATCGAAACGTCTTGCGATCGGCCCGGGGTTCCCGCATCGGACCCTACGAAGTCCTCGCCGCCATTGGCGCAGGTGGGATGGGCGAAGTTTCCGCGGGAGCGAACGTCTGAATCGCGACTTGATCATCAGTCCTGTCTCCTCGTCCATTCAACTTGGTTCCGGCCTGTCAGAGGCCAAGCAAGTACACCGAATCTGAGCGCCCGCAGGGAACATCTTAGGTCAAAGGCGCGTAAAAGGGAATGGAGCAGTCTGCTCTATGGAGCTTGAACAATTGGATTCAAGAGCGAAGCTGAGTGATCTGAGGGGCGAGTTTCTTACCACGAGCACCCAATCGATGCCGATCGCAGGCATCATCTATTGGTCCATCGTCGCGGTAGCCGCACTCTACGTGCCTCCGAATGAATTAGCTTACATCGTTGGATTTGGAAGCGGTTTGATTTTCCCGTTCGGCGTTCTGATTGACTTCTTGAGGGGCCGGAAGATGAAAAAAGTGAGCCCAGGGAATCCTGTGGCCCAGCTCTTCTTCCAATCGCTGGGGCTTGTCGCTTTGCTCTGGCCGCTTGTCATCATCGCCGCGATTCTTGCGCACAGTGCAAACCTGATTGTCCTCGGGGGTGCGATTTTGATGGGCCTCATCTGGATTCCATATGGCTGGGCAGCGGATGATCCGGTTGGATTACAGCACGCTATTGCGCGCTCGATCCTCAGTTATGCCTGTTTCCTCTTCGCGCCTGAACCGCACAAAGCCACAGCGATCAGCGTGGCGGTTCTGCTCTGCTACACGTACAGCCTCATCAGAATGCGAAAAGCATAAGGCAATCTCGAACTACGACAGCCTCGGTGAGGCGGTGTCAGTGCGTTTGGCTGCCGGGCATGCCTTTCAGCGAAGCCAAGCTGAAGCTGTTCGTTCGCGTCTGTTCCAGCCCGCTGGGTGAAACGCATCGTACTCAGCTTTCTGGCGGTTCCGGTTCGACTGTTGGCGGACGGTCGGCCACTCGGAGAGTAGGCACCGGAACAACATAGATCCGCTATGGTCGCGAAGGTTAGATCTTGTTAGGCACGTTAAGTGGAAGGTGGTCCGTTCGGAATGGATCTGTCAGGCCTCGGCAATGGCGGCAATGGAAACCTTCAATCCTGGAACTTTGACAGGAAGCTTGGCGCCTTGGCGAGCGGGTGGGTTCGACGGGAACCACTTTAGCCACTCCTCGTTCATGCCTGGAAAGTCGTTCTCTTCGGCCAGCACTACAGTCGCACTTACGATTTGGTCGAGTGAGCTGCCGGCTTCCTCGAGGATGGCCGCGACATTTGCCAGGCATTGTCGAGTTTGTTCTTGAATCGTGGTGCCTTTGATTGTGCCGGTTTCAGGATCATGTGGAGCGGTGCCCGAAACGAATACTAAGCCGGCAGCCTTGACCGCTTGACTGTATGTGGCTGGCGGCTTTGCGGCTCTCGAAGTAAACACAATCTGTCTTGCCATTCGATCTCCTTACGCAAAATTGTCCCTCAAACTGTCGCTCAAACGCGAGTAGTCCCGAAGGGCGGATCTATCTCGCCCTACTTTCCGTGTTGCGCGCGACCTATGACGGTCCCTCATGGAAACCTCTGGGGAAGTTGACGAAAGGACCTTTCGAATAAGAGCCCAAGTCTATCGTGATACGATACAAGTGTGAGTGCGCGAGAAACGGCCCTCGAGGGTCTGCCAACTGCCGCTTTTCAGCAATTGGCAGAGTTCCGGTACCAGATCCGACAGTTTCTCCATTTCAGCGAAGAAGCGGCGCGCGAAAAGAGTATTGAGCCACAGCAGCACCAATTGATGCTCACTATCAAAGGCTTGCCGGAAGGAACCCGGCCCACAGTTAGGGCCCTTTCTTCGCGCTTGTGCCTGCGTCACCACAGCACGGTGGAGTTGATCAATCGAGCAGTGGAACGCGGCGTGCTGATGCGCAGGCACAGCGACGAGGACCGGCGTGAGGTGCTGGTCGAACTCACGCGCCACGGCGAAGAGCTGCTTCAAGAATTGTCTGTTTTACATTTGCAGGAATTGCAGACTGCGGGCCCGGCGCTTTCCGAGGCGCTGTACGCGATTGTGCATCACAAAACGCAGAATCGCAAGAGGCTGGCTTGATGTCCAAACACAAGAAAAGACATTCCCAGGAATTGGGCGACTTCACCACTACCGTTCAAGTCGTTCCCATTTCGCTACTGGCGATTGTCATCGGGTTCATGGCTGCATACGTGGCCTGGTTCTTACTCAAGCTGATCGGGCTGTTCACGAATATCTTCTATTACCAGCGCATTGATACGGCCCTCTCTTCGCCGGCAGGCAATCACCTGGGCTTGTTCGCGGTTCTCGTTCCGGTGATTGGCTCGCTGATTGTTGGCGTGATGGCGCGCTATGGATCGGAGCGCATCCGGGGCCATGGCATTCCGGAAGCCATTGAGTCCATTTTGATGAGCGGTAGCCGCATTCGTCCGCGGCTGGCGGTGCTCAAACCAGTTTCGGCTGCGATCTCCATCGGCTCTGGCGGGCCGTTCGGCGCGGAGGGGCCCATCATCATGACAGGCGGCGCCTTCGGTTCGCTGATCGCGCAATTCTTCCATCTCACCAGCGCGGAACGCAAGACGTTGCTCGTGGCAGGCGCGGCCGCGGGCATGTCGGCGACTTTCGCAGCGCCGCTTTCGGCAGTGCTGCTGGCTGTGGAGTTGCTGCTCTTCGAATGGAAGCCGCGCAGCGCCATTCCGGTTGCGCTGGCGAGCGCTACCGCAGGAGCGGCCAGACGCTACATTCTTGGACTCGGTCCATTGTTTCCTGTACCTGCGCACCCGGTGTTCATCGGGCCCGAAGGCTTGTTGGGATGCCTGGTGGTTGGGATTGCTGCGGGAGCTTTGTCGGCGTTGCTCACTATTGGCGTTTACGCGGCCGAAGACGCGTTTCAGAAGCTGCCGATTCACTGGATGTGGTGGCCCGCTATCGGGGGCGTGTTTGTCGGCGTCGGTGGCTTGATCTTCCCGCAGGCACTGGGTGTCGGCTATGACACCATCGGCATTCTCCTGCGCGGGAATGTTGCGTTCAAATTTCTTCTTGGCGTGCTGCTGGTGAAATCGCTGATCTGGATGATCTCGCTGGGATCAGGCACGTCGGGTGGCGTGCTTGCGCCGCTGTTGATGATGGGCGCGGCGTTAGGGGGAATCGCCGGCATGTTTCTCCCGCATTTCGGGCAAGGTTTTTGGCCGCTGGTATGCATGGGCGCAATCCTCGGCGGCACTATGCGCTCCCCGTTCACCGGAATCGTGTTCGCCATTGAGCTGACGCACGATTTCAACATGCTCCTGCCCTTGCTGGTGGCGTCTTTCCTGGCACACGCCTTCACGGTGCTGACCTTGAAACGCTCGATCCTGACCGAAAAGATATCGCGGCGCGGCTATCATCTGAGCCGGGAATACGCGCTGGATCCGCTCGAGATTCTGTTCGTGCGTGAAGTGATGCGCACCAACGTGGTGGCGCTTCCAGCCAGTGCGACGATCGACGAGGCGCGAGAACTGATCCACCCGGCACGCAAGCCGCACGGGCAGCATCTGTTTCCGGTCGTGGACGAAGCGAATCGATTGGTGGGGGTCGTGAGCCGCAACCATTTGTTGAAGGCGTTCGACGAAGCCGGCTCCGAAACTTCGGCACGCCGATTGGCCGAGATCACAACCGGAGATCCCGTTGTCGCTTTCACCGACGAGCCGTTACGAGTGATTGTCTACCGAATGGTGGAATCCGGCTTCACGCGTTTCCCAGTGACAGAGGCCGGCGATGAAAAGCGTCTGCTGGGGATGGTTTCTTTAGAGGATCTGCTCCGCGCTAGAACTCGTAACCTGGAAGAGGAACGTGCGCGCGAGCGGGTTCTTCGGCTGCGCATGCCGCTCAGGCGGCGGGTTCAGGTGTAATTGCGTTTTCATGCCTTGGGAGCTGTACGCGAGGCATTCGGGGAGAACTTATGTTCCGCATCGACAGATCCGGCCATGTTGCGATGTGTAGATCTATCCTCCTCCGTTTTCAACCTGCCCATTCGACGTCTTTCCGAGAAAATCACTTCTCAACGCGCATCTCCCAAAACCCGATCACAAATCCTCATAACTTTCTAAAATCCCCCTAAGCCTCTAACTCTCAACCATTTCCGATCCAACCCCCACCCCCGACCCACTGCATCGCGCTTTTTCGTACCCCATAATCAAAGCCGAAAGAGGAGGACTCTTATGTCTATCTCCAAACGCAAACTCGCAGCCAATCGCGCCAACGCGCAGAAAAGCTCGGGACCCACCTCAGCGGCAGGCCTTGCACGCTCGTCACAGAACCGAATCATCCACGGCTTATGTGGCAAATTCAACGTCCTGGAATCCGAAAATCAGGAAGAATACAACAATTTATTCGAGCGCTTCCTCACTTCCGAGCAGCCCGTCGATGACGTGGAACGGGAGTTGGTGACCAAGATGTGCAGACACACCTGGATGTCGGAGCGCTCGGTGCGTTTTCAAGACGCTTGTTTCCAGCACCGCCCCTTCACAGGGGATCAAAGAGCCAACGATAAACAGACAATAGCGGTCCTGAAGGACCTAAATCTGTACCTCCGCTACCAGGCCGCCAACGATCGTGCCTATCAACGCGCCGCCGCCGAACTTGCAAAGCGCAGAAAAGACAGAGCTTGGGAGCGCCGTGGCTTCGAATCGCAAAAACGGGCTGAAGCCGCACAACAGTATCGCGAAAAGCGCCAAGATCAGAGTGACCAGATGTTCAAAGTGCGCCACGCCATCGCAGAAGTGAAGCTCGAACGTGACCAAATCAACTTACTCAAGCAATTCGACGGCTTCGGACCACCCCAAAGCGGGAAAATGGCCGCCTAAATTCCTCCTTGCACGTCTACCTGACACTCTAGGTGCGGGCGGTCACAACCCCACTAACTTTCTCTTACTAATCCATTTTCAACAACTTACTAGCTACCGACCCGCCAACTTACTAACTGCCCATGCACACTGATATCGAAAAGTTACGAAAATCATGGAACAGTTACTTGAAACCCCACCAGGCGATCATAAACACCGTGTTGCACAGCTAGCGGCCTTCGGTGCTACCGAAGAAGATATAGCGGCTGACCTGCAAATCCCGCTCAAGCGTTTGCAAAAGCGGTTCCGCGTCGAACTCGAACGCGGCAGCGCCTCCGGCAAGCACGAAGTGCTCGGAAAGCTCTTTGACTACGCTAGGTCCGGCTCCAACCTCGGCGCCACTGCGCTGTGGGTCAAAGCTCGCTGTGGTTGGCGCGATACCGGCTCTGCCAACAACGCGCAGACATTCATCGAATCCTTGCTTGAGATCAAAATAGCGCCGCCACCCCCATGCCCAACCGAAAAGCCAAACTGAGCCTCGCACTCGGACATGCGCAAGGCGAAGTATTCAGCCATCCGGCTCGTTTTCGCATCCTCGTCGCGGGCCGTCGCTTCGGCAAAACGCAGCTCGCGCTCACCGAACTCATTCACGCCGCCTGGGCCTCTCCCGCCAGCGCCCTATGGTATGTCGCTCCCAACTATCGTCAGGCCAAGCGCATCGCCTGGCAGCGCCTCAAGTCTCTCGTCCGTCATTCGCCCGGCGTCGAAATCGTCGAAACGGAACTCGCCGTTCTCTTCCCCAACAACAGCACCATCTCACTCCGCGGTGCCGACAGTTGCGACAGCCTTCGGGGCAACGGTCTCGACTTCATTGTTCTCGACGAATTTGCGTCCATGAAGCCCGAGGTCTGGAGCGAAGTTCTTCGCCCCGCGCTTGCCGATCGCCAGGGCCGCGCCCTCTTCATCGGCACCCCTCAAGGCCACAATCATCTTTACGATCGCTTCCAGTTCGCCCACGCTGATCCCGCTTGGGCCGCTTTTCAGTTCACCACTCTCGAGGGTGGATATGTCACCGAAGACGAACTCGCCGGCGCCTCTCGCGAACTCGATCAGCGCCTCTTCCGCCAGGAGTTCGAAGCCAGCTTTGAGAACACCGCCCTCGGCCTCGCTTATCACGCTTTCTCGCGCACCGAAAACGTCCGTCGCTGCGACTTTCATTCCGGCGCCAAGCTCATCTGGTCGCTCGACTTCAACATCCATCCGATGTGCTCCATCATTGCCCAGCGCGATCGCGACACCATTGAGGTCATCGACGAACTCGTTCTCGATAACGCCAACACGGCTCTCGCCTGCCAACGTTTTTGGGAGCGTACCGCTTCCTTCCGCACCAGGTATGGAATTTTCCTCGTCGAAATCTACGGCGATGCCAGCGGACATCAGCGCCGCACCTCCGGAGCCGGCACCGATTGGAGTCTCATCCGCGAATTTTTCGCCCAGCGCGCCGGCCAGGTAACCGCCCATGTACGCGCCGTTCACACCAACCCCGGCGTCCGCGATCGCATCAACTTAGTAAATGCCCGCCTGCTCAACGCTTCCGGCGACCGTCAACTCTTTGTCGATCCCCGCTGCAAAGAACTAATCCGCGACTTGGAGCGCGTCTGTTGGAGCAGCGACCACTCCGGTCAGCCCGGCACCGAATTAGATAAGTCCGATCGCATGCGCACCCATATAAGTGACGCCCTCGGCTACTACTTAGCGCAAGCCTTCCCCCTATACGCGCCCATCGGCGAAAAACGTGACCGCCTCTTCTGACCCTTTACTGAGCCTAACTTGCAGGCAGTCACCTGCTGGAATGCATGTTCTCATCCTGAACCTGTGGGGCAGGATGCCATCCTGCAGGCGGTTGCCAACCGCCTCTTCTGTTTACCCCCGCCGCGCCTGAAAAAACCTCTGCAGTAGCTTCCTGCGCTTCCACCGCCAACAAACCTTCTTCCACCCGAACACGATGGTTCAACAAATCCGAATCCGCCAAGCCGAATTTACTGCGCACCGCTCCGAAACGCAGATCCCGCGCCCCGAACACCAGGCGTTCCACCCGCGCGATCACAATCGCACCCACACACATCACGCACGGCTCCAAAGTGACGTACAAAGTCGAACCCGGCAGCCGATAATTCCCGGTGCGCCCAGCCGCCTCACGCAGCGCTGCAATCTCAGCATGAGCAGTGGGATCCGACGCCGCAATCGGCCGGTTGCGCCCGCGCCCGACGACTTCATCCCCCATCACAAGCACCGCTCCCACCGGAACTTCGCCCTCCGCTGCAGCCTGAACAGCCAACTCCAGCGCCAGCCGCATAAACCACTCATCAGGCTCTCTCACTTTGTCACTGAAACCGAACCGCCTCCTATAAACGACACCCCCGACACAGAGCAAGGGAGCTTGCCAGCAATGCTGGCACGCTTCAGCGCGCAAGCGACCCCAGCACGGCACCGTCCCGCTCCAATCACCCACGGAGCGTTGCCTTCGTTCTAAGCTAACCTAGCAGAAAAGGACAGTCCGTGTTTCGCTACCTCTCTCTCGCCGTAAAAAACGTCTTCCGCAACAAACGCCGCAGCATTCTCACCATCGCGAGCATGGCCGTTTCCCTCTGCCTTCTCGGCGTTCTAATCGCCATGTATCACGCCCTCTATTACGGCGAGCCCACGCCCGGTCAAGCCATTCGCCTCATCACGCGTCACCGGGTATCGCTCGGGCAAGCTATCCCTTTCGCCTACGAAGCGAAAATTCGCAACGTTCCCGGTGTCAAAGAAGTCTCCGCCTGGAACTGGTTCGGCGGCACCTATAAGGATAATCGCGATTCCAAAAACTTCTTCGCGCGAATGGGTGTCGAGCCCCAGAAGTTCTTCATCATCCGCACTCAGTTGGTCATGCCCGACGATCAAAAGCGTGCGTTTCTCTCCGAAAAGACCGGCGCCATCGTCTCGCGCGACATCGCGGACCGGCTGAATCTCAAGCTCGGCGACAGGATCACGCTGGTCGGTGACATCTACCCCGTGAATCTAGACCTCAAGCTGGTCGGTATCTTTGACGATCCCGACGCCAGCCAGGTTCTCTTCTTCAACGCCGACTATCTGCGCGATGCCCTCCCGCTCACCAGACGAAATCTGAACAGCACCGTGGCAATCCTAGCCGATAGTCCCGACGACGTTCCTCGCGTTGCGCAAGCCGTCGACGCGTTGTTTGCCGAATCGCCCTATCCCACCAAAACCGAATCGGAGGCGCAGTTTGCCTTGAGCTTCGTCGGCATGATCGGCAATATCAAACTGTTTCTTTTAGCCATCTGCGCAGCCGTTACGTTCACGATTCTCCTTGTCTCCGGCAACACCATGGCCATGGCAGTGCGCGAGCGCATCCGCGAGGTCGGAATCTTGAAGACGCTCGGCTTCACCACCGAAAAGATCCTCAGCATCATCGTCGGCGAGGCAGTCGCCATTGCCTTCATCGGCGGAATATTCGGTTTGCTGTTCGCCGCCGTTCTGTGCGTCGGTGTAGGAAAGGTGGCGGCTTCCTTTCTTCCTCAATTGCATCACCTGCAGATGACCCCCATCACGGCGCTCATGGCCCTCGGCATCGCCGTAGGAGTTGGCCTGATTAGTTCGCTGCTGCCGGCCTGGAACGCCGCCCGCACCAACATTCTCGATTCGCTGCGTTACGCCGGGTAAACACATGGCCATCCCCCTCTCTTACAACGTCCGCAACCTGGTCGTCCGCAAGACCACCACGCTGATGACAGCTGCCGGTATCGCCATGACCGTTGCGGTGCTGCTAGCGGTGCTCGGCTTGGTCTCCGGCTTGCGTACCGCCTTCAGTGGAACCGGTGACCCGTTGCGCCTCTTGGTAATGCGCAAAGGCGGGAATGCCGAACTCACCAGCCTCTTCACTCCCCAGCAGTTTCAAATTGTGAAGGTGTTTCCAGGCCTCGCCGCCTGGCCCGATGGTCAGCCCAAAGCGTCCATGGAAATGGTGACCATCGTAAACTTGCCCAACGTCGATAATCCCCAGGGCGCCAACGTCACTCTGCGCGGAATCTCGCAGCGTGGAGTAGAAATGCGCAAGCTTCACATTGTCGCTGGCCGCTGGTTCAAGCCCGGGCAGCGCGAGATTGTAGTCGGGGCGCCCATCGCGAAACGCTACCCAAGTGCGCAGCTCGGTAAGCAGCTCCGGTTCGGCAAAGGGTATTGGACCATCGTTGGCGTTATGGAGGGTGGTCAAACGGCCACCAACAGCGAGATTTTTGGCGACGCCAACCAGGTTGCTTCCGACTTCAATCGTCCCGAAACCTTCAGCTCTGCGCTGCTGCAAGCGACCGACGAAGTGTCCGCCGCGGCATTGCGAAAGTCTCTCGAAGACGACCGCCGCTTAAACGTGACCGTCTTGACCGAAAAAGAATATTACCAGCAGCAGATGGTCTCGGCAGGGCCCATCAGCTTTCTCGGTTACTTCGTCTGCATCATCATGGCCGTAGGCAGTTCCTTCGCCGCCATGAACACTATGTATGCGTCCGTTGCGCGGCGCTCCAAAGAGATCGGCACGCTGCGCATTCTCGGGTTCACCAAAGGAAGCATTCTACTCAGCTTCTTCCTCGAATCGTTGCTGTTGTGCCTGGTCGGCGGCGTCATCGCCTGCATCATAGTCTTGCCGCTCAACAATGTGACCACCGGCCTGGGCAACTTCATCACGTTCAGCGAAACCAGCTTCAATTTCCGCATCGGACCCGCTGTGATGCTCATCGGATTGCTATTCTCGCTAATCTTAGGAGCCGTTGGCGGATTCTTGCCCGCACGTCAAGCCGCTCAAAAGGAGATCCTCACCGCGTTACGCGAAGCGTAGCGCTGGAACCAAATGGAAACGGAGTTAAAGAGCCTTCGGATCGACCGCACTGCGCGCCGTACGCCCGAGCCGAAACCTGTCCTGAAGCTGATCGTTCTTGCGATTGTGCTCGGCCTGTTGGCAGTCGGCGCCGTGTTCGCGTACACGCGCCTCACCGCGCCCGTGCCAGTTGACGTCATCACCGTACCGTCGCCCATGACAGGCTCGGCCGCCAACGAACAGCAGATTGTCTTGACCGCAACCGGTTACATCATTGCCGCGCACAAGATCGAAGTAGCGTCTAAGGTCAACGGCCGCGTCGCCACTATTTATGTGGACAAAGGCGACAAAGTGCAAGCCGGTCAGGTGCTGGTTCGCCTGGAAGATGACGAATATCGTGCCCAAGTGCAGCAGCAGCGCGGCCAACTCTTGAACCTCGAAGCCAAGCTCGCCGAAGATGAGCACGGTTCGCGCCCCGAAGAGATCGCCAAAGCGCGCGCCGATGTCGATCAGGCGAAGGCCGACCTCGCCAATTCGAAAGTATCGCTGGATCGAACCCGTGAACTGGCGCGCGAGGGCGTGCTTTCCAAGCAGTCCCACGACGATGCGCAAGCCAAGTACGATGGCGACATCGCCAAAGTCGCCAGCTTGCAGCGCACGCTGGATCTCTCGGTTTAGGGCCGCGAAAAGAAGAGATCGACCAGGTGCGCGGTCAAATCGAACAGGCCAAAGGAGCGCTCGCCTACGCCCAGAATCAACTCGACAACACCATCATTAGAGCGCCCGTAACCGGAACCATTCTCGATCGCAACGTCGAGAAAGGCGAGTTCATTACGACCGGTTTCGTCGGCGACAAGGGCGCCAAAGGCTACATCGTCACCATGGCCGACTTGAACGATCTGCAGGTGGAGCTAGACATCAGCCAGAACGATTTTCCGAAACTCGGGCCGCAGCAAAAAGGCATCGTAACTACCGACGCCTATCCCGATCGCAAGTATCAGGGTGCTATTGAGCAGGTCTCGCCCGAAGCTGACCGCGCCAAAGCAACCGTCCAAGTGAAAGTGCAGGTACGCAATCCCGATGATTTTCTGCGACCTGACATGAACGCCACCGTGGCTTTTTACAACGACGCGAAATCGCAACCCACTGCAACAACCGCGAAGCATGTTGTTGTCATTCCGCAATCAGCCCTGCAGAACGGCAGCGTCTTCGTCGTTTTGGATAAGCATGCTCGCAAGCGCGCAGTAACCACGGCCGGAAATTCAGAGCGCGGAGTGCTGATTGAGAGCGGCCTCATCGGCGGAGAAGATCTCATCGTGAATCCGCCCGCGAATCTCAAAGATGGACAGAAAATAGAGACTAAGCAGTGAACCGGAGGACGCCAGATTGAGCGAAGCAGTCGTCAAGACAAAAAAACTAAGCAAAGAATTTATACGCGACGAGTTTCATGTTGTTGCCTTGGACGAAGTCGATATCGAAATCGACAAAGGCGATTTCGTTGCGCTCATGGGACCGTCCGGTTCAGGCAAATCTACTCTGCTTCACCTGATTGCCGCGATGGACAAACCGACTGACGGAGAAATCGACGTCCTCGGCGCGAATCTCCGTTCCCTCAACGATAAACAGATCGCCCATTGGCGAAACGAGAACATCGGGTTCGTCTTCCAATCGTTCAACCTGCTTCCGGTGCTGACGGCAGTGGAGAACGTCGAGCTGCCGCTGAAGCTGACGCGCCTAAACAAAAAAGAACGGTTGGAGCATGCCGAGACTGCGTTAAAACTGGTGGGCCTTGGCGATCGTTTCGATCACCTCCCGAAACAACTATCGGGCGGTCAGGAGCAACGTGTTGCCATCGCGCGTGCCATCGTCACCGATCCGGCGCTGATTCTGGCCGACGAGCCCACCGGAAACCTCGATGCCGCCGCCGCTGAAGACGTTTTGACTATGCTGTCTCGTTTGAATAGCGAATTCGGCAAAACCATCATCATGGTGACGCACGATCCGCACGCGGCGCGCTTCGCCAAGACCGTGCGCCATCTGGAAAAAGGCCAATTGCTCCCGCTCGGAACGCTTCCTGCGGATTGGGCCTCGGCGATGTCCTTGAGAAACTAATGCCGGAAATGCCGAATCCCCGTGAACACCATGGCTAAGTGGAGCTTATTGGCAGCGTCAATCACCTTCTGATCGTTCACCGAGCCGCCTGGCTGAATGACGGCTGTTATGCCGTGCTTGGCTGCTTCTTCCACGCCATCCGGGAACGGAAAAAACGCGTCGGACGCGACCACCGTTCCCTCCAACGGGAGAATGGCTTTCATGGCGCCGACTTTGACGCTGTCCACGCGGCTCATCTGGCCTGCCCCGACGCTTACGGTCTGCCCCGGCCGTGCGTAGACGATTGCATTCGATTTCACGTGCTTGCAGACCGTCCAGCCGAAGATAAGCGCCTCGCGTTCAAGCGCCGTCGGCTCGCGCTGCGTCTTCACCTGAAGCGCGCCGATGTCCAGTTCTCCCGCGTCCGCTGTTTGGGCCAGTAGACCGCCTGAGATGGACTTGATAACCAGTTCCGGCGCGCCGACCGGAGCGACACGGATGATGCGGAGATTCTTCTTTGCGCTGAGAATGGCCAGCGCGCCGTCGGCAATCGCGGGCACGGCAATTGCCTCGACGAACAGCTTGCTGACTTCGTTGGCAGTCTCTTCATCCAACTGGCGGTTGAAAGCCAGCACGCCACCAAAGGCGGAGATTGGATCGGCTTCGAGCGCTTTGCGGTAAGCCTCGACGAGCGAGTTCTGTTCCGCGCATCCGCACGGATTAGTGTGCTTGATGATCGCCGCAGCCGGTGCTTCGAACTCGTTGACAAGTTGCCAGGCAGCATCCAGATCCACCAGGTTGTTGTACGACAGTTCTTTGCCGTGAAGCTGCTCGGCCGCTGCGATGCCGCCGTGATTGAAGCTGTAGAGTGCAGCGCTCTGGTGCGGATTTTCGCCGTACCGCAGGCTTGCAGTTCGTTTCGCCGAGATCCGCAGAACACTCGGCAACTCGCCGCCGGAATCGATCTGCGCCAGCCGCGCAGCCACAGTCTGATCGTAAGCAGCGGTATGCGAAAACGCTTCTTGCGCTAGCTCCCAGCAAGTCGCCGGACTGACGCGTGTCTCGTTTGCAGCCATCTCACTGAGAATCCCGGGGTACTGTTCCGGCGAGACGATCACCGCGACATCCTGGAAATTCTTGGCCGCCGCGCGAATCATCGTCGGTCCGCCGATGTCAATGTTCTCGATCAGTTCTTCACGCGTGACGCCCGGCTTGTTCGCGAACTTCTCGAATTGATAGAGGTTCACCACCACCATTTGAATGGGAGGAATGTCGTGCTCTTCGAGCGCCCGCATGTGCTCCGCATTCGAACGGATCGCAAGAATACCGCCTGCAATGCGGGGATGGATCGTCTTCACTCTGCCATCCAGCATCTCCGGAAAGCCGGTCACATCGGCCACTTCGCGCACGGGAATGTTGCTCTCCCGCAGCAGTTTCGCAGTGCCGCCAGTCGAGATCAATTCGACGCCCAGCGCGTGCAGCTTGTCCGCAAATTCGACGATTCCGGTCTTGTCCGTCACGCTCAGCAGCGCGCGCTCGATTTTCGGCATCCACTGACATTCTGGCATCCGTGCCTAAAATCGATTTGTGCCCCATTACTGCACTCTGATTCCTGGCGATGGCATTGGACCCGAAGTTGCACACGCTGCCGTTCGCGCTGTTGACGCCACCGGAGTCGACATCTGCTGGAAGCGCGCCGAACTGAACGAGGCCATCATTCTCGAATCCGGCAAAACGCTGCCGCAGTACCTGCTCGATTCGCTCAACGAAACGCGCGTTGGATTGAAAGGGCCGGTCACAACGCCAGTCGCCGGCGGCTTTCAGAGCGTCAACGTGGCCTTGCGCAAGACGCTCGATCTTTTTGCAAATGTGCGCCCCGTTCGGACTTTGCCCGGAGTGAAGACACGCTTTCAAGACGTGCAGATCGATATGGTGATCTTTCGTGAGAACACCGAAGATCTTTATTCCGGCTTAGAGCACGAGATCGTCAAAGATGTTGTCACCAGCTTGAAAGTCATCACCCGCACCGCTTCCGAGCGCATTGCGCGCTACGCGTTCAACTACGCCAAAAAGAATGGCCGTAAGCAAGTCACTGCTATTCACAAGGCGAACATCATGAAGCTGGCGGACGGTCTGTTTCTTCGCTGTTGCCGCGAAACCGCCCAGCAGTTTCCGGAGATTCAGTACAAGGAACTGATCGTCGACAACGCCTCGATGCAGCTTGTGATGCGGCCCGAGACGTTCGACATTCTTCTTCTGCCCAACCTGTACGGCGACATCGTTTCCGATCTCGCGGCCGGTCTTGTGGGCGGTCTCGGCATCGTACCCGGCGCCAACATGGGCGAAACGCACGCGGTCTTCGAAGCCGTCCACGGCAGCGCACCCGACATCGCCGGCCAAGGCAAAGCAAACCCGACCGCGCTGATGCTCTCCGCCGTCATGCTGCTGATTCATCTTGGCGAAACCAACGCCGCCCAAAAGCTGCAATCAGCCGTCGAAAGTGTTTACCGCCAAGGCAAGTATTTGACCGGCGACGTCGGCGGCACCGCAACGACCGAAGAGTTCACCGACGCCGTGCTGAAGCAGTTGAAGACTTAAGGCAGAGATGTCAAAGAGATGCCTTGCGCGAGTAGCTCCGAACGAAGCTCAAGTCTTCGCGCATCATTCATCGCGAGCACTTGGACAGTGGCGCGACCGATTGGCGTTATGCCTTGAATCGCGAGGCCGAGCACTTGAAAGTGCTCGCGCCAGTCGTCGTGTCGCGGATGAAAAAGCGGGACTACATCGTTTCCAGCGGGATCAATACCGGATAGATTCGATCCTTTTCGCAAGTTGCAGCGGTGGCAGGATAGAGCGAGGTTATCCGGGCTGTCCCTACCACCGTGCTTCTTGGCGATGATGTGCTCCAAGTGATGCGCCAGCCGACTGTTTTCCTGCCGAAGCAAACAGTACTCGCAACGATCATTCGCGCGCCGTCTTACCAGCTCGCGAGTCGCCGCGTTGATCACGAATCAACATGCGAGTTAAACAGCCGTCTCGCTTTAAGTTGAAGGATGGCAATCAGATCGGCCGCGTTGATCAACGCTTCATAATCGTTTTCCTCATCTTGAGTCAGCAAACCTTCGTTTGCCCGCTCAGCAAGAGCGGCCGCCTTCTGCTGAACCGACGGCGCAATTTCGAAGCGGGCGACCCGCTGCGCCGATCCGGCATCCAAACAGCCCGTGAATGGATCGAGCAATTCGTCTAGAAGAGCACTGTTGTCCACTTATCCCCCCACTAGCAGTTCGGCGAGTCTATAATCCCTTCTTGCCCAGGAACACGATCAGATCCACAACTCGATTCGAGTAGCCCCATTCGTTGTCGTACCAGGAGACTACCTTCACCAGGTTCCCACCCAACACTTTGGTCAACTCGGCGTCAACGATTGAACTGTTCGGGTTGTGCAGAAGATCTGTCGAAACCACAGGATCTTCGGTGTACGCAAGAATGCCGCGAAGTCCGTTCTCAGCCGCATTCTTGAGAGCCGAATTTACTTCCTGCGCGGTCGTGTCTTTCTTAAGCACCGCGACTAAATCGACAACCGAAACATCGGGCGTGGGCACGCGCATCGAGTAGCCGTCCAGCTTGCCGTTTAGTTCCGGCAAAACCAAGCCGATTGCTTTGGCAGCGCCGGTAGAAGTGGGAATCATGTTCAACGCGGCAGCACGGGCGCGGCGCAGATCTTTGTGCGGGAAGTCCAGCACGTTCTGATCATTGGTGTAGCTGTGTATCGTCGTCATCGATCCCTTTTCGACGCCGAACGTGTCGTTGAGAACCTTGACCACTGGCGCCAGGCAATTCGTCGTGCAGGAAGCATTAGAGATGATGTTGTGCTTCGCCGGGTCATACATGTTGTCATTAACGCCCAACACGATGGTGATGTCTTCGTCCTTGGCGGGTGCCGAGATGATGACTTTTTTAACCGATCCGTGCAGATGCTTCTTGGCGTCCGCAGCTTCGGTGAAGCGTCCAGTGGACTCAACCACAACTTCCACGCCCAAACCCGACCAGTCGATCTGCGCCGGATCCTTGATGGCGAAGATTTTGATCTTCTTATCGCCTACGCGAATGCTGTCGCCGTCTGCCGAGATATCCTCGTGAAGCTGACCCAGGATCGAGTCATATTTGAACAGGTGCGCCAGCGTCTTTGTGTCCGTCAGATCGTTGGCGGCTACGAATTCCACTTCGGGGTTATGCAGACCGGCTCGGACGACATTCCGCCCGATACGGCCAAAGCCGTTAATCCCTACCTTAATTGGCATATTTCCCTATTTTAAGGGGAAGGGAAAATTTGACTCGTTAGCGGGGCGGCGGCAGCGTCGGGCTGGTCATGCCACCGACATTTGCGTAGGATTCGGAGATCTTCACTACTTTGCCTTCATCGAAGCGGACGAAGGTCATCTTGCCTGGAGGGTCGCCGTAAATCCAGTCTTCCAGTTCATCGCCATCCGCGCTTGTTTCGCGGCTCTTATTGCGCGGTTTGCCAAGCGCCAGCAGGACCTGGTCCTTGTTCATGCCCGTGATCGCGCGCTGTTCCTTGATGGCCTTCTTGACCGGTTCGGGAAGCGTCTCGACATACTGTTGCGACGCCGAGTGCTTCTCAAAATCGAAGACGGGCGAGAGCATCTGCCGGATGTCGGCCGCCTTCAACGATGGAACGCTGCCCGGGAAGACGATGAGGACATGCGTACCGTTCGCGCCCGCCCGCCCGTTCTGGTTTGTACCCACCGGCGAAGTGGTGCCGCCCATCCCTACTTGAACATGGTCGTACCAGTGACCGGAATGATTGCCACCGTTCAGCTCCAAAAGGATTCGTTTGTCTTCGATCTGGACAC
This sequence comes from Terriglobia bacterium, assembly GCA_963758445.1. GTDB lineage: Bacteria > Acidobacteriota > Terriglobia > Bryobacterales > Bryobacteraceae > Bog-105. The sequence continues at coordinate 61,337 of CAVWVR010000006.1, read as the reverse complement.
GCGTGATTTGCACTTCGTCGCCAAGCCGGGCGGCAGGTCCGCCTTCTCGTAGGGCCTGTTCCCAGGCGCTCTTGTCGTAGCTGCCGTCGCTCTTGAAGACCAACGGCTTCTTGGCCCGAGGAAGTATGACTTTCATGGTCGCGAACTCGGCATCCAGGCCGCGCTCAATTTCCATGCGTTCGTCGAAGCTGAGTTTGTCCGCGCGCAGCAGCGCGGCGGAAGCCAACAAGAACAGGGCGAGAACGATCGCGGTTAAAGTTCGTCGTTCAAAACCAGGGCGATGCGCGCCGCCTGAACTCTTACCGGGGCCCGCCGGATTGCAAAGAACAGCGCAATCGCGAAGATTGTGGTGAGCAGGCCGCCTTCCGGCCCATAGCTTCCACCGCTCCAGAGAGGAGTCAGATCCCATCGGTACGAATACCTCGTTACATCGATTGTAAGCCCGCTGAGATTCACACCGAACAACGGCAACACAGCGTTCCAGCCGTAATGCAGCCCGATGGGAAGCCATAGATCATGGCTGCGTAAAAAAGCGTAGCCAAGCAGGATTCCCCACAGAATTGTATTTAGCACCCCGAGCACGGAAGCGTTCGGATTTGCGGCATGCGCGAAGCCGAAAATAACGCCGACGGGCAGCACGGTCGCGAACGGACCGATTTTCTCGATGAGGAGCTGAAACGCGTATCCCCGGAAGATCATCTCTTCGCCGGTCGCGGCGATAAGAAGCGCGAAAAGATACGTGAGCACGGTTGGCCAGGAAAAATCGGCCACCGCGCGAGGGACCAGATGACCAGTTCCGGCGAGCAATGGCGCGCTGAGCATGAGCGCCGCGGAACCGCCTCCGAGCAAAATACCCAAAGCTAAATTGATGGCCGATGAACGTTCCGCCCGGCAGCCCGATATCCGGCAATGCGCGGCGGTCAAAGATGCGCATTGTCAAGAGGTTGGCCAGCAATCCAGTAGCGCAAAGTCCCACCGTGCCAGCCACAATTACCCCGAAGATCGCGACCAAAAGGCCGCTCAGGAAGGTCAAACCAATGACCACAACTGCGACAAAGAACGAGACGCGGATGATGAGGCCGATTCGGGTGTCGCCCGGCGAGGATGAATTGTTTATTACAGTACTAATGTTATTCCTGACTTTCAGTGGTACCTACGCATGTAGTTTCGGAGGCTAACGACCGATTAGAGCAGTATGCAAAACAAAAGAGCTGACACTAGACTACTTTGTGCCGAACTCGTAGAACTCGTTTGGCAGCCGGAATCCGGGAAACAACGCCGTAGTATCGCAAATCTGGAAGACATTTCACTTTCTGGAGCTTGCCTGCAGGTCGAGCTGGAAATAAAGCCCGGAACGCCGGTGGCAATCAACTACGGTGATGGCGAACTGCTTGGAACCGTGCGCTACTGCGTTTTCCGGGAATTTGGCTACATTCTGGGGGTTGAGCTGAACGAAAACAGCCGCTGGTCCAGCCAGCACTATAAGCCAGAACATCTGTTAGACCCGCGCGAACTGGTGGAGCAAGCCGTTATGCGCCATACACCTGAGCCGTATGCCACGCACTAGCGGGTTGAGCTCGGCGCAAGGGCGGCTGAAGTACAATCTGCATTCAGCGCGATGTCCAAACAAAAGCCTTCCCTGGCGATCCGGGGCGTGTATGCGGCTTTAGCTACGCCTCGGCGGAATAATTCAACTGAGATCGACAGCGCCGCGTTTTTCGACTATCAGGATGCCATTGTCCGCGCCGGTGTCGATGGGCTGGTGATCTTCGGTTCTACCGGAGAATTCGTTCACTTTGATGTGACTGAGCGCATGCACGCTCTGGGGCTGCTCATCAAGCGCAGCCGGGTGCCCGTGCTGGTGAACGTTTCGCATTCAACGCTCGATGGAACCCTGGCACTAGCGGACAGCGCCATCCATGCGGGAGCAGCCGGGCTGTTGGTGATGCCGCCGTATTTCTATCACTACTCGGAAGCGCAACTGCTGGCTTTTTTTGAGCAGTTTGCGGAACTCGCAAACGGGTCCACGCGGCTGTTCCTGTATAACCTGCCGTTTTATACAAATCCGATACCGTATGGGGTGATCGAATCTCTGCTTCTATCGGGGCGATACGCCGGAATCAAGGATTCGAGCGGCGAGCGGAACCTTTTCGATCAACTCACGAAGCTGCATTCGACTCATCCGTTTACCTGGTTTGCCGGTAATGAATGCCTGTATCTGGAAGCTCGCTCTGGCGGCGCAGATGGCACTGTTTCCGGGGTAGCGGGCGCGATTCCTGAACTGATGGTTGCTATGGACCGCGCAATCAGTTCAGGAGCAGTTGAGCAGGCCACGTCACCTGAACGATTTACTGACAGAATTTCTGGTGTGGGTGAACAAGTTTCCGGCCACTATTGCGATTAAACAGGCAGCGGTGGTTCGCGGTCGGAAACTGGATCACTCGGCATTCCGCTTTGATGAAACTACCCGTAACGAACTAAAAGCATTTCACGGTTGGCTGGAAGAGTGGTTGCCGCGCATGCTGGCGGAATGCGCGGACTCGATGGCGCTCAAAGTTTAGTATGGTTCAGAGATCTCTTGCGTGAACATTGACGAATTCCGCTCGGCTGCGCATCAGCATGCCGACTGGATTGCCGAATATCTGCAGAACATTCGCGAGTACCCGGTTACTACCTCATTGAAGCCGGGCGAACTGGTTGCGGCGCTTCCGAGAAGCGCACCCGAGACCGGTGAGCCGATCGACAAAATCTTCGCGGATTTTCAAACCACCATCGTTCCCGCATTGACGCTCTGGAACCATCCGCGTTTTCTCGCCTACTTTTCGGTGTCGTCCACGCCGCCGTCGATGCTGGCTGAGTTTCTGGTGTCGGCTGTGAATGTCAACGCCATGTTGTGGAAGTCTTCGCCAGGTGCGACGGAACTCGAACAAGTGACGCTCTCCTGGCTGCGGCAATGGCTAGGCTTGCAAGACTCGTGGTTCGGGATTATCTACGACACAGCGTCTGTGGGTGTCATGCAAGCGATTGGCGCGGCACGCGAGTTCATCGCGCCCGAAGCGCGAACAGAGGGAATGCGCGGAGACCTGACGGTCTACGTTTCCGAACACACTCACTCATCCGCGGAGAAGGCGGCCATTACGCTTGGCTTCGGTCAGAACAACGTGCGCCGAATTGAAGTGGACGAGCAGTTCAGAATGCGTCCGGAACTTTTGCGCGAGGCTATCGAGCGGGACCTTGCCGCGGGTAAGCGCCCCTGCTGCATTGTGGCTTCGGTTGGTTCTACTTCAACCAGCGCTATCGAACCGGTGCCCGAAATTGCGGACATCGCTGAGCAGTATGGAGTCTGGCTGCATGTGGATGCGGCGTACGGCGGCCCTGCGGCAGTCGTTCCCGAAATGCGCCACATTTTCGATGGAGTGGAGCGCGCGCATTCACTGGTTGTGAATCCGCACAAATGGCTGTACGTTTCCATCGATTGCAGCGTTCTCTACACGCGGTATCCGGACATACTGCGCCGCGCGTCCCGGCTGACTTCCGAGGTCTTGAAGACGCCGGAAGACGAGGTAGCAGTTAATTACATGGATTACGGCGTGCAACTCGGCCGCCGTTTTCGCGCGCTGAAACTTTGGTATGTGTTTCGCTACTACGGCCACCAGGGAATCATCGCCATGCTGCGCGAGTCTTTGCGCTTGGCGCAGTTGCTCAAAGGCCTGATCGAAGCAGACGATGACTTTGAAGTAGCGGCACCCGTTCCGTTCTCACTGGTTTGTTTCCGGCATCGCAGCGACAATGCTTTCAATCAGCAACTTCTTGCTGAAATTAACAAGACCGGCAAAGCGTTTCTCTCGCATACGGTTCTGAATGGCCGATTTGTGCTGCGGTTTGCAATCGGGAATTTTCAAACCAACGAAGCGGATGTGCGCGAGGTCTGGGAGATGATCCGGCAAGCAGCTCAACAGCTCACAGCGTCAGAAGAATCTGTCGCCGTCCGAGGCTGAGCCGCAAAGGATGCCGCTCGACCTCGTCCTTTGCGGGATCCCACTGCGGAATCCGGTGTTGGCCGCGTCAGGAACATTCGGGTACGGGATAGAGTTCGCCAGCATCGTTGATCTGAGCCAACTTGGTGGAATCGTAACCAAAGGTCTTTCGCGCGAACCGATCGCAGGAAATCCCGCGCCGCGGCTCTGGCATACGGCGGGCGGCATGATCAATTCGGTAGGGCTCCAGAACGTGGGTGTCGCTGCCTTTGTGCGCGACAAACTCCCCAAGCTGAGGCAATATTCGGTTCTGGTGATCGCGAACGTTTTCGGGTATCAGGTTGATGATTACCTGGAAGTGTTGCGCGCCTTGGAAGATGCCGAAGGAGTCGCGGGCTATGAGTTGAATGTTTCCTGCCCGAACACGAAACAGGGCGGCATTTTCTTTTCAAGCGATCCTGGCGTGATGGCTGAACTCGTGAGTCGCGCGCGCAGCGTAGCCAAGCGACCCCTGATCGTAAAATTGTCGCCGAATGTCGCAGCCATCGAGCCCTTCGCGCAGGCGGCGGAAGCATCGGGAGCCGACGCTATTTCTCTGGTGAACACCTTCACCTCGCTCGCGCTTGAGCCTAAGACTGGGCAGTTTCGAATTGGCGCCGGCCGTGGCGGCTTGTCGGGTCCGGCGATTAAACCGATCGCGCTGCGCATGGTGGCGGATGCCGTGGCTGCTGTGCGCATTCCGGTGATAGGAATTGGCGGCATTGCTTCCGGCGCCGATGCGGCGGAGTTTCTGGCTGCGGGCGCAAAGGCAGTCGAAGTCGGCACCGCAACCTTTGTCGATCCGCGCGCGCCGTATCTCATCGCGAAGCAGTTAGCGAAGATAAAACAATGAAAGAAATCATCACCTCGCCGAACGCTCCGAAAGCGGCTGGGCCTTACTCGACTGCGGTGCGTCAGAATGGGTTCGTGTTTCTCAGTGGTCAGATACCTCTTGATCCCAAGACAATGCAATTGGTCACGGGCGATATCGAAGCGCAGACTACGCGTGTGATTGAAAATCTGCAGGCTGTCCTGGAATCCGCCGGCCTGACGCTTGGCGACGTGGTTAAGACCACGGTCTTCTTGAAAGACATGAACAATTTCTCGCGCATGAACGAAGTCTACGGGAAGTTCTTCGGAGATAAGCCGCCAGCCCGTTCCACTGTTGAGGTCGCTCGCCTGCCGCGCGATGTGCAAGTGGAAATCGAGGCGATCGCGATCGACTCTTCGAAAGAATAACCTTACGGTTTCGGAGGCGGTGGAGGCTGGTCGGCAGGCTTGAGCGGAGGGTGCACGCTGTACTGTGTCTGCGGCGGATTCAGCTTGATCTCCAGCTTCTTTTCTTCTGTGTCGACGTCGATCTTCTGACCAAACGTCTGATACTGTTTGGTGACCACCTGCAATTGAATGGTGCCCTGCGGCACGGGTGGGAAATGCGCTTTGCCCTCGAGGTTGGTACGCACTTCCCAATGGATGGGCTTGCGCTTACCGAGCTTGGTGATCTGGTGCGATCCGAGGAAATCGAGAATGACGGCCGCGTTCTCGACCGGTTTGTCAAACTGATTCGTCACCACCACGCTGACCGTCGTTTCCGGGGGTTTGGCGCTCAAAGTCAACGTGCCGCAGGCAAGCAGGGCGACCAAAGCAGATCGAAACTTCATGCTGGCATTATCTCGTAAGAGCTGAAGCCCGCGATGGCGGAGAAGACGCCGTCAGCAGCGGTGCAATTGCGTCCCGCAGTGTCTTTTCATCCATTGCTCCGGGATGGTAGAGCCGCACAATGCCGCGACGATCCACAAGCACGATGGTAGGCGTGGTGCTCACTCCAAAGCGTTCGAAATTGCCGGTGTCGAGCGGAACGCCGGCGTTTTGAATATCGGAATAATAGTGTGCGTACACTTTGTCAACAAACGGGGTTTCGAGTGATGGGGCGGCATGGTCCTCTTCGGCTGTGTAGCCGTAGAGCCGCGTCGGAGCCAGGACAACCAGACCCTGAGGGGCGTAATCATGGGCGATTTTGGCGATGATAGGCGCATCGGCTTTGCAGTCTGCGCACCAATGCGCCCAAAAGAAGACCAGCAGAACTTTACCGCGCAGCGCTGCCAGCACTGCTGGTTTTGGGCCAATCCATTCCGCTTCATGCAACGGCGGCATCGGCTTACCTTGCAGAGTCAGTAGATTCAGGTTCTTTTGCAGACGACTGACGATGGACGTGCCGTGCCACTTGCGCATCTCGCTTTCGAGCAGTTGGACAGCCTCGGTTTTCTTGTGATCGGCATTCAAAATCTCAGCCTGGACCTCATAAGCCGCGCCTAAGGCGAGAGGCAGGTGCGGTTCCTGGTCGAGCGTTCGCGTTCCGAGTGCGGCAGATGCGCCGCGCTCGATCTCTTCGGTTTCCTTCTGCGCGTCGCCGGGATGTCCGAACGCAAGTTGGCCGCGGGCCAGCCAAGAGAGCGCTTCGAGTGCTTCGGGTGTGTCGCCATTCAAGCGCCGGTACTGGCCGACGAGCGCGGACGCTTGCGCCAAGTCGCCATGCTGCAGCGCAGCTTGCACGAAAAGCACGATTCGGGGCGGGGCTGGCTGGCCATAGCTGGCCTGAGCATTCGCTGCCCCGCTAAAGCAAAGGAGAACGACCGGGAGGGCCAGCTGGGCTATACGCACAGCGTCTTCAGATATTCGCGAAAGGGCTGGCCCAAGTCGTGGCGGCTGAGCGCAAACTCGACGGTGGCTTTCAAGAACCCCAACTTATCTCCGGCGTCGTAACGTTTGCCTTCGAATTTCAGGCCGTAGATGGGGCGATTGCGGAGCATGTACTTGAGTGCGTCAGTGAGTTGTATCTCGCCGCCACTGCCGGGTTCGATGGCTTCGATGCAAGTGAAGATTTCGGGCGTCAGTATGTAACGGCCAATGATGGCAAGGTTCGAGGGCGCATCGGCGGGCTTTGGCTTCTCCACCATGTTGCGGATACGGTAGAGTCGATTCTCGCGGCCGTTGTCGGAAACCATCTCCGCATCCACGACACCGTAGGCGGAGATTTGATCGTTCGGCACTTCCATCAAGGCCAGCACCGATGCTCCGTAGTATTCGTAGACGTCTAATAATTGACGGATGCAGGGGACTTCGGAGGCGATGATGTCATCCGAGAGCACGACGGCAAATGGCTCGGCTCCGACTAGCTCTTTTGCACGCAGCACGGCGTGTCCCAGCCCGAGAGCTTCCTTCTGGCGCACGTACGACACGTCGATCATGTCGGAAATGGAGCGCACCATGGAGAGCATGTCGGTTTTGTTTTTCGATTCGAGCAAGTGCTCCAGCTCGAAGCTGACATCGAAGTGATCCTCGATGGAAGACTTGCCGCGTCCCGTGACAATGATGATGTTCTGAATGCCGGAGTGCATCGCTTCTTCGACGCCGTACTGGATCAGCGGTTTGTCAACAAGCGGCAGCATTTCCTTAGGCTGGGCCTTGGTAGCTGGTAAAAATCGCGTTCCGAGGCCAGCAGCGGGGAAAACCGCTTTGCGAACTTTGGCAATCATCCAAGCTCATTGTACGCGGTTAAACTCGCGAATCCGCCCGCTCGCTGAGCGTCCTTTGGCACGCGTTGCGGCGGTGTGTTAATCCTAGGGTTTAGGCCTTAGCCTAAACAGAAATTTAAGATGGCTTACGTAATTGCCGAACCCTGCATTGGAACCAAAGACACCGCCTGTGTAGATGCGTGTCCTGTTGACTGCATTCATCCCAAGAAAGACTCAGAGAAATTTGGCGGCGAACAGATGCTGTACATCGACCCGGTGGAGTGCATCGATTGCGGTGCGTGCGTGCCGGTCTGCCCGGTGTCGGCCATCTTCGCCGCGGAAGATCTGCCGGAGCAATGGGCTGAATTCACGCAAAAGAACGCGGCGTTTTTCGGTAGATAAACTTTCACCTCAGTAGGCAACCGTCAGCGCGAGGTTGATGAAGGAATTCCTTGCCTGCGAGTTGGTGTCGGGAAGCTGGATTAGAGCGCGGCCGTAATTGACGTTGGTGGTCAGGTTGTTGCGGAGTTCGTAACGAAGGCCGACCCCTGCGCTGGAGGCGCTGAGGGAGTTGACGACTCCGGGGAAGTCGCGGGCAGCCATCAGATGTCCGTAGTCCGAGAAGATGTAGAACTGCGCTTCCCCAAGGCCGTGCTCGGGCCAGGGCTTCAGGGCCGGGGTGCGGAGTTCATTGCTCATGACGAAGCCGCGATCACCATAGATGGAGTTGGTTTCGTAGCCGCGCAGCAGGTCGGGGCCGCCGGCAGCCAGTTTTTCGGTGTAGAGCAGATTGCCGGAAGACGTCTGGCCGAGAAGCCGGAAGGCGTAGACACCTTTGTAGGGCATCTTGGTGAGGCGGGTGAAATCGCTGCGCCAGTAGGCGTAGCGGGCCCTGGCGCCGGGAATGCCGCTTTGGTTGTCGCCGGGCTGGAAGAACGCCGTGCTGTTGGTGGGCGTGAGACCGCCGGGACTAAAGAAGACGCTGGTGGTGAATGAGGATGAGCCTTTCGAGTCGCTGAGGTTGAAGGCGTAAATGAGCGGGAACTGGTCGATTTGGGAACTGGTGCGCGCGACCTGGCTTCCGCCGAAGGCCAGGTTGTTGTTAGTGATCTTGAAGTCGTAACCGATCTGCAGGGTTTCGACGAAGTGTTTCGTACGCGGCAGGCCGAAGCTATAGCGCATGCTGGCCTGCCCGCTCTTGCCTTTGTAGCCGAAGTCTGTGCCGATATTCGGGATGCTGGTTTGGTAGCTGCCGAAAAATGAGAGCGCATCGGTTCCGCGGACAGGCATAGACCAGTTGAGGGAATTGCTGACGTAATTGGAGCCAATACCGCTGCGGTTGAAGAAGTTGTCGCTGGCGCTGAATTGATAGGAAAGTGTCTGGTCGTGCCCGAAAGCATTACCCCAGGTGGCGCCCAGGTTCCAGCGGCTGCGGCCGGTGGTAGCGGTGCCGCTATTGTCGAAGCCGGCGTAGACGTTGACCGGGAGGCGATCCGTCGTATTGAGGACGAGATCGGTATAACCGGGCTGGGTAGATGGCTGATAGGTCAGATCGACGCGGCGGAACGGGTTGCTGTTGGCTGAATCGAGCTGGCTGATGAGCCGCTGGGTATCGATGGTATCGCCGTGCTGTTCGGTGATATCGGCGCTGACGATTTCATCGGAGAACCAGCGGTTGCCCTGGACGCGCACTTCTCCGACGCGGAACTCATTGACGACGATTTGCACGACGCCGCTGGAGACGTCCTGTTCCGGGGCGACGACGTCGACCAGCGGATGGTTCGCTTTTTTATAGAAGGCTGAGACCTGGCTGGTGATCCGGTTGAGGCCTTTGAGGGTAAGGGGCTGGCCGATGTAGGGTTCAATCGCCTCCTGGAAAGCCGCTCGATTCAGCAGCGGCACGGCGGAAAGGGAAATGCCGGGGGTGTCGATGCCGGCCTTTTGGATGTCTTTCGGTTTGGCGACGAAGACGAGACCTTTCAGCGAAGGCACAATGACTGTGTTGTCTTTGTCGGCGGGGGCGGCCAGCAGGGCGCTGGTCAGCAGCAGGGGAAGAAGCAGGTTTTTCATGGGAGTTTTCTAGTTACGGGGAAGGCGCCGACGCTTAGGGCTTGACTCCCGCGGCGAATTTGTCGGATTTATCATTGGCGCCGGAGAAGAACAGAGACTGGGACAAAAGCGGAGACCGAAGTGGCGGGTGCCGTACCGGTATTGCTGTCGAAATCGATTTCGAAGAGGCCAAGCGAGTTCACCGGCTGCAGGAGATCTGCGGACGCCCATGACTCAGACAGCAGGAGGAGCCAAGGAAGATCCGGCGGGTAGATGGTGACGAGCGACGGGAGGGTGGCTGGCGAGCTATTGACGAGCGTGAGGGTGCCGGGGACGATGCTGAAGCTGTAGCCGGAAGGCGCGGTGCCGGTGGCGGTGATCTGGTAAGTTGCCGGGACCGTTGAGCGCAGGCGTGACGTGGTAGCTAAGATCTGCCAGCAGCGAGGGGACATTGAGGCCGTTAATAGGCGCGCCAGTGTAGCTGGCCGTGAAGACGGGGGTCTGGCTGGTGAGGGCGACGACGTTGTTTACGTCGATGGGCAGGGTTGTTACGCCTGGTGGGGGCGGCGGCTGGGGCATCGCGGCGGCGATGGTAAGGGCGGTGGCGTTGGCTGGAGCCTGGCTGAAGAAGTAGTTCCCCAGGTCGGCTGTCAAGCCGGAGCCGAGAATCCCATACATGCCGGCTGGGCTAGTGGCGCTGGCCGTGGAGTTAAAGGCAGCGCTTCCGGTGGTGGCGGAAGATTGCGTCTGACCGTTGACGAAGCCGGTGACGGTACCCGTGAAAGCTGTATTGAACGAACCGGCGGTTTGGGTGGCGGAGTTGGCTACATAGAAAAGTTGGGCCGGGTTGATGGTGAGCGCGTTGGCATTGCCCTCACTTTGCAGGAACGTATAGTTGCCGTTGTTGGCAGTGAGGCCGAAACCAGCGATGGCATAAGAGCCCACGTTGCTGGCGACGGTGGCCGGGGTAGAGAACAAGAGGGTTCCGGTGGTGGCGGAAGATTGCGTTTGGCCGTTGACGAAGCCGGTGAGCGTGCCTGTGAACGACGGGTTGGGGCTGCCATACGTGCGTGAGGCGGGGCTGGCAGTGTAGAAGAGCTGAGCGGGGTTGACAGTGAGCATGCCGCTCTCCTCGTTTTGCAGGAAGATGTAGTTGCCGTTGTTGGCAGTGAGGCCGGAACCGTTGATGGCGTAGGAGCCGACGTTACTGGCGACAGTGGCGGGGCTGGAGAACAAGAGCGAACCGGTGGTGGCGGAAGCTTGCGTTTGATCATTGACGAAGCCGCTGACTGTGCCTGTGAAGGCCGGTTTAGAGCCGCCATAGGTGCGTGAGGCTGCCACGGCGGTATAGAAGAGCTGGGCCGGGTTGATGGTTAGCGCGGTAGCGTTACCCTCGGCTTGCAGTAACGTGTAGTTGCTGTTGGCAGTGAGGCCGGAACCGTTGATGGCATAGGAGCCGACGTTGCTGGCGACAGTGGCGGTGCTAGAGAACAGGAGAGAACCCGTGGTTACGGAAGATTGCGTCTGGCCGTTGACGAAGCCGGTGAGGTCGCCTGTGAATGCCGGGTTTGAGCCGCCATACGTGCGTGAGGCGGAACTCGCGGTATAGAAGAGCTGGGCGGGGTTGATGGTGAGCATGCCGCTCTCCTCGTTTTGCAGGAGAGTGTAGTTGCCGTTGTCAGCCGTCAGTCCGGAACCAGTTATGGCATAAGAGCCAACGTTGCTGGGGACGGTGGCGGTGCTGGCGAACAGGAGCGTTCCCGTGGTGGCGGAAGATTGTGTCTGGCCGTTGACGAAGCCAGTAAGAGCGCCTGTGAAGGTTGGATTGGGGCTGCCGTAAGTGCGTGAGGCAGAACTCGCCGTATAGAACAATAAGGCCGGGTTGATGGTGAGCATGCCGCTCTCTTCGTTTTGCAGGAAGGCGTAGTTGCCGTTGTTGGCGGTGAGGCCGGAACCATTGATGGCATAGGAGCCGACGTTGCTGGCGACGGTGGCGGGGCTGGAGAACAAGAGCGAACCGGTGGTGGCGGAAGCTTGTGTCTGGCCATCGACGAAGCCGCTGACAGTACCGGTGAAGGTTGGGTTAGAGCCGCCATACGTGCGCGAGGCGGAGGTAGCCGTGTAGAAGAGCAGGGCGGGATTTATGGTGAGCGCGCCGGCATTGCCGCTGGCTTGCTGCAACGTGTAATTGCTGTTGGCAGTGAGTCCAGAACCGGCGATGGCATAAGAGCCGACGTTGCTGGCCATGGTGGCGGTACTCGAGAACGAGAGCGTTCCGGTGGTGGCGGAAGATTGCGTCTGGCCGTTGACGAAGCCGCTGACGTCGCCTGTGAAGGCCGGGTTGGCGCCGCCATAGGTACGTACTGTAGAGTCGGCGGTGTAGAAAAGCTGGGCCGGGTTGATGGCGAGCCTGCCGCTCTCCTCGTTTTGCAAAAGAGCGTAATTGCCGTAGTTGGCTGTGAGACCGGAACCGGTGATGGCATACGAGCCGACGTTGCTGGCAGCGATGGCCGTGCTGGAGAACAAGAGCGTTCCGGTGGTAGCGGAAGCCTGCGTTTGGCCATTGACGAAGCCAATGAGAGTGCCGGTGAGGGTTGGATTGGGGCTGCCATAAGCGCGTGAGGCGGAGCTGGCCGTGTAGAAGAGCAAAGCCGGGTTGATGGTCAGCGTCCCGGACCGCCGCGCGTTGCTGGACACGTTGCTGGACAAGAGCGTCGGCTGGATGCCGCCTTGCAGGAAGGTGTAATTGCCGTTGTTGGCGGTAAGGCCGGAACCAGTGATGGGATAGGTCCCGACGTTGCTGGCGATGGTGGCCGTGGTGGAGAACAAGAGCGTTCCGGTGGTGGCCGTAAGTAGCGTCTCACCGTTGACAAAGCCGTTGACAGTGCCGGTGAAAGTTGGGTTGGGGCTGCCATAAGTGCGCCCGAAGGAGTTGGCGTTGTAGAAGAGCAGGGCCGGGTTGATAGTGCCGATGTTGCCGCCGGCAGTGGCGCTGGCCAACTGGTAGCCATAGATGGTAGCTGAGCCATTGGTGATGGAAAGATTCGTGAGCGATAATCCGCTGGCGCTGACCCCTATGGCAGTGCCGGAATTCGCGCTAGCGTAGGTTCCGGTGGTGGGCGTTCCGGAGAGAACGAGGCTATCGCCATCGACTGCGCCCGTTGCCGAATAGTTGGCCGCAGAGAGGTTCGAGGAAGTTGTGGTCCCGTCGTACATCTTGCTGACGGAGCCGGTAAGCGCGATGGTGAGGACCGGGGCGACGGTATAAAGGAAGCCATTGCCGGTGGACTGAGCGGCGACATCTCCGGAGGCGTTGGAGTTGTATTGTTTGAAGTCGTAAGCGAGGCCGCCGCGGGTGTCGTTGGCGGGGTTCTGGGAGAAGACCAGCCAGCGTCCCCCACCGCTGGCCACGCTGAGTGCATCGCTGCCTTCCAGGTTGACGAAAGCATCGCCGGCGGAGAGCTGCAGGGCGTCGTCAGGCCCGTTGGCGGTGACGGTGGCACCGGAGGCGATGGTTAAGCTGCCGGTGTTCGAAGTGATGGAAGCCAGGCCAGCGGATGTGACGCCGGTCGCGCCGCCCGCAGTTCCGATGGTCAAGTCGCCGGAATTGACGAAGATCAGATTGCCGCCTATGTTGGCGGCCAGAGTGCCGACGCTATTGGACTCGCGGAGATTGAAGTTGCCGGCGCCGGTCAGACTCAGCGCGCTAGCGGTGATGGGTTGGCTCTGGTTCACCTGGGCGGTGGTGGCGAGTGTGACCGTGCCGGACGTGTTGATGGTCTGGTCCAGATTTAAGACTGTCTGGCTGTTGATGGAGAGATTCGTACCGAGGGCGAGGGTGATATTGCTGCCGTTCGGAGTGAAGAGGAAATTCGCCCCTGAAAATTCGCCCAGCGCGGCATTGAGCGCGGTGAGAATGCCGGAATAGGTGCTGTTTGTTCGATTGCTTAGCGTCAAGGCGCCGGCGTAGATGTTCATGCCGGTGAATTCGCCCGCGCCATCTCCGTCGGAGAAGGTATTGCCTTTGACTGTTCCCGGCAGAAACGTGAGGACGGATGTATACACGGCCGGTATCTCGAAGCTGTAGAAGCCGCCTGAGTTGGTTGTGGCGGAGCCGACGCTGACCCCGTTGGCGAGGCCGTCGACGGTGACGGATGAAAGCGGGGATCCGCCATTGAAAACGTCGCCGGAGACGAGCCTTTCCTGCCAAAAGAGGAGCGGGTAGTAGCCGGACGCTGCAATCCAGGCGGTTCCGGAGAATCCAGTGGGTAGAGTTCCGCTCTGCAGTGCGGAGGTGATTTCGCCGGTCGCGCCGGTGATGCTTGCGGAGTTGCCGGAAGCGCCGGATTGGCCGGTGCTCTGGGTGTCCCAGTAAGAGGATGTGACAGTACCGTCGTTTATTCCGAAGAGACCGCCGCCCAGGAGGGCTGTAGCGGCCGTAACCAAGCCGCTGGCATAAGAAGTGTTGACAATGGATACGTTATGTCCGATTAGTCCGCCGGTAGTGACATTAGTGCCGCCGGTCACGCTTCCGGTTGCATACGTGTTGGTGATATTGACCTCGTTATAGCCGATCAGTCCTCCCGCCGAGGCATCATTATTGTCCATGTTCGGTGCGCCGCCTACGGTCACATTTCCCGTGGCGTAAGAACTTGTGATGGTGGAAATGTTTATGCCTACCAGGCCGCCAGCAAAGGGAACGAAGCTGGTGCTAGGGCTGGGTGTGTCGACGGTGACTGAGCCCGTGGCGTAGGACTGGGAAATGGGGCCGAAGTTGACGCCGACAAGACCACCCTCATAGTTATCGCTATTCGCGTTGGACACCGTGACCGATGCACTGGAAGAGGAACCGAACACAGTGCCAAAGTTCCACCCGACCAACCCACCAATGTAGGGAAGGACGGCAATAGCCGACGAGACCGCGCCTGCCGAGGAATCATTTGCCACTATTCCTTGGCTGAGTCCAACAAGTCCGCCGATATAAGTGCCCGAAGGTTCCGTGTCGGTGACAGTTTCGCCCGTGAGGTTTAGATTTCTGAGGATCCCAGTGGAGTAGCCAAATAAACCAGCTCGGTTGTTTGTTGTGTCGTTGATGCTGAGGTTGCTGATCGTATGGTTCTGGCCATCGAAGATTCCGCTGAAAGCGGTTGAATATCCGATGGGCGTGAAGTTTGTGATGGAACTGACGTCGATGTCGGTTCCGAGGGCGAAAGCGCCGCTGAGGTTGGTAGACACGTTCTGGAGATCAGTGGGGTTGTTGACCAGCATGTAGGCAGTGGCTTGAGTGGAGACGCTGTTGTCGGTAGGCGCGGTCCAGGCGGAATTGGTCAGCACCTGGGTGCCGGTGGTGCCGATGTCGTAGCTGGCCGGGGTGGTGTATTTGGTGCTGGCGGCGCCGGTCGGGTTGTAGAGGATCGCGACGTTGCCGGTGCTGCCGGAGAAGTCAATCAGGCCATTGATGGCGACAGCGCCGGCGCCGTTGGAGCTGTTATCGGCGCGCAGGGTGAGATTGCCGGCGCCGGAGTTAGAGATTGTGACGGAGGGGTTGACCGTAATGTCGCGGTAAGCCCTGAGGGTGAGATTGGCGGCGCTGGTCCAGGCGATATTGCTGGCAACCGTGATATCGCCGTTGCCGCCGGTACCGCCGGCAGTAGTCTGCTCGGTGACATTCGTGCCGGCGTTGAGCGATGTATCGATGGTTCCGGCGAGCGAGGAATCGATGGTCAGGTCGTCTGGATCGAGCAGCCAGCTGCCGTTTTTGCCGGTTTTGATGGTCGCGCCGCCAGCGACGACTTGGGTTCCGGAGGTTTCAATAGAGCCGCCCGTTCCGTTGGCATTGGTGGCGGAGATCTGGCCGGAAACGTGGGTGGTTCCGTTAGTGGCGATGAGCCAAACGTGACCGTCCTGAGTGGCGGTGCCGGTGGCGTTGATCTGGCCGCCGTTATTGCCGGCGAGTGCGTAGATGTTTCCGCCATTAGATTTGAGTTCTATTTGGGCGGCGCTGAGGAAGCCGGAGTTCGTGACGTCGCCGCCGGGGGCTTGCACCGCTACCTTTTGATTGGTTGACGTGTCGGCGATCAGAACCTGGGAGCCGGCAGCTAAGCCCGTGGTTCCGTTCGGGGTGGAGATGCTGCCGGCATTTTGGACGCTGTGACCAATGAGATAGATGTTGCCGCCGGTTGAGGAGAGATCTCCGAGGTTAACGACGGTGGCCTGCGAAGTACCGCTGAATTGGAGCGGCAGGTTCGAAAAGAAGGAGGAATCGGGGAGATTGAGGGTGGTGGCGAGGAAATCGCCGCCGGTGTGCACGGTTGCGCCTTTGCCGATCAGGATGCCTTCCGGGTTGAGGAGATAGATGGTCCCGGTGGCCCGCAGTTGGCCGAGGATGTTGCTGGGGGTGGTTCCGGTGACTCGATTGAGAGTGGCTCCGAGGCCGTTGTCGAAGTTAACGGTGTTGGATTTGCCGATGGAAAAGGTATTCCAGTCGATGATGGCGTGGAGGGTGGATTGAGTGATGGTTAGAGTGTTGCCTTTGGCGGAGATTTTGCCCGCGCCGGCGGCGAAGGTTCCCGAGGTGGGGAGCACTGAGGCGGCCTGTAGGACGGGTTGTAAGGCGATTAGTGCGACGAGGAATCCGATTATCGCGCGGGGATACATCTGACGTTTAGGCGACATAATTATTAATAGGGGACTAAGGAGTACTATCGGCAGCCTTAGCCGGTTACGAGAGAATTCCGGGAATTGTGAAAGAGTGGGCTCTCCAATCGCTGCGCTCACAGCTGTGAGTGAGGGGTAGCGTATGTGCGAAGCCGAGCGGAAGAGGTTAGAGAGGAATCAGGCGGCCATTTTGCCGCTTTGGGGCGGACCGAAGCCGTCGAATTCCTTGAGTAAGTTGATTTGGTCACGTTCGAGCTTCACTTCGGCGATGGCGTGGCGCACTTTGAACATCTGGTCGCTCTGATCTTGGCGCTTTTCGCGATACTGTTGTTGCGGCTTCAGCACGCTTTTGCGATTCGAACCCACGGCGCTCCCAAGCTCTGTCTTTTCTACGCTTTGCGAGCTCAGCGGCGGCGCGTTGATAGGCCCGGTCGTTGGCGGCCTGGTAGCGAAGGTACAGGTTTAGGTCCTTGAGGACGGCTATTGTCTGTTTATCGTTGGCTCTTTGATCGCCTGTGAAGGGGCGGTGCTGGAAACAAGCGTCTTGAAAACGCACGGAGCGTTCCGACATCCAGGTGTGTCTGCACATCTTGGCCACCAACTCCCGTTCCACGTCATCGAGGGGCTGCTCGGAAGTGAGGAAGCGTTCGAATAAGTTGTTGTAGTCTTCCTGATTTTCGGATTCCAGGACGTTGAATTTGCCACATAAGCCGTGGATGATTCGGTTCTGGGCGGAGCGCGCGAGGCCTGCCGCTGATGTGGGTCCCGAACTTTTCTGAGCGTTGGCGCGATTGGCTGCGAGTTTGCGTTTGGATTGGAATAGACATAAGAGTCCTCTGCTTTCGGCTTGAGTATGCATGACGAAAAAGCGCGATGGAGGGAATCGGGGGTGAGGTTTGGGCGGGAAATGAGAGGAAGTGATTGAGAGAGTAAGAGGTTACGGGAAAAGCGAGAAAGTTGGGGGGATTTGTGATCGGTTTATAGCGTTGCGGCGTTTACGGGATAAGTGTGGAGTGAACCCCAAAAACGAGACAGCGAGTTAAGGAACAAATACATTGAACGGAGAGAGGAATGGATTTGTCCCGAGCTGTATACAGTCGCGATCTGAAGATCACGGCCATGCGTGCGTTGGATGCGGGGTCAACCGCAGCTGAGATCGCACGAAGATACCAGTTGAGCCCAAAGCTGCTGGAGCGGTGGCGTGGTGAATGGCGAGCTAAAGGTGAGTTGGCGTTCCCTGGAGTTGGCCGTCGTGGTGTCGAGGGTGTAAAAGGAACTGTGTAAGCCTGCTGGCTACGCCAGCAGGGAAGGAGCACAGTTGCCGATTGATCCCAATGGTTGCGGGTAAGAGACTAACGTGGAATGAAGTCACGGGCAAAAACACCGTGGAACGTTAAGGTAGGGACGCGGGAAGCGGCTTCCCCATGTCTAGGAAAAGTTATTGGATGGGACCAGGATTATAGAAAAGCGCGATTGGTATATTAAACTTCCGTGCAAGCCTTTGTAGCAAATTCTTCCTGCACACCTGCGGCAAGCGCATAGCCTCAAAGTACTCTCCCTTTGCGAGTATCAACATCCCTTCTGGTCCCCCTTGCTGTTGAGATAGGGAGACCATGTTGGCGGTAAGTACCCGTATGACGGTTGTCCTACTAACTGCGCCCTCTATATTACTGGCAAGTTCCTCTTCGTGCGGGTTCGGCGATTCGGGCTGCAATGAGATAATCGATGCCCTCGTAATTTGTATTATCCCTTATAACTTGATGACTCGTCACCGAGAAGAAGCGATTAAGTCGGACGTTGGGGTCGCTGACCAAACGCCAAATGTCATTAGGGGCTACGACGAGCAGACGCCTAATATCATTGTGAACTCTAAGATGCTCACGTATGGTGGCATCAAGCCCTTCTTCAAATTGATGCTTTGCGTCCTCAATATTTTCGCCTTGAGCGGCGTAATCAATTTCTAAACCTTGGGCGAACCATCCGTCATTGTCTGGCATTAAGATTACGCGGATATTCCCTAGACCAACAATGTGATGTACGCCGTCTTGATGCTCAGCGTGAATTGCGATTGCTGGCGCTGTTGCCACTTTCTTGGTGGCAGTCCTTTTCTTGGCTTTTGGTTTTACTCGCATCCCTGGTTGCTCTCTGTTTCTTTTCGCTTGTGGCTTCACTGATCTTTTCGTCAGCTTCAGTCTTTGGGACGGCTATAATCATCTGCGCGAACCGCTGAAGCCGTTCAAACGACCCTGCGTTCGGATCTAATCCTGGAACATCCGTTATTAGAGGCAGTCGCACTAGCGTTGCACCGTATGACGCACTTCTACTTCACCTCGTTGTCAGTCGGTTAAAGTGCTTCCGCTTCAGATGACATATGTCAAACATAGCCCGTCTCCAGATGCTCCTGGCGGAGTTCATCTGAATGCCTGATAATGCCGCCAGCAAAGCAGAGCAATGACTTCTACGACTGACATCACTATTATACGCTGGGTTTTAGCTTTAGAATAGCCAAAAAACATGGTAATATAGGCTCCGGCCTGTCACTAGTACTAAAGTTAGCCCTCGCAATGTAGGTGAGTAAAGTAATTTTTTAGCCAAATAGGGGTATAGGCACGCCTCCGCCCGTCGCGGATCCCGCGTATTGCGGACTCATAGTGACTGTCACGAATCTCGGAATCTCGAGGGACTAGGGGCGGTAGGTGGCGTAGGAAGTGTCGGTTTCCCAGACACGTACATACGCGATGGAGGCGGCGGCTAAATCCTTCTGAACTTCGTCGCAGATAAACTTGGCGATATTTTCAGCCGAAGGATTGATCTCGTCGAACGGCTTCAGTTCGTTCAGGAATTGGTGATCGAGATAATCGCTGGTGGCGCGCAGGCTCTTTTTGAGGTCGGCGAAATCGTATAGAAGACCGGTATCATCCAGCTTTTCGCCTTCGATTCCCACTTGCACTCGATAGTTGTGGCCATGCAGGTTTTCGCATTTCCCGTGATAGTTGCGCAAGGCATGTGCGGCGGCGAAGGTGTGTTCTACGCAAACTTCAAACATTGAAAAACTGTTGCACGTCTCCTAATTTGTTGGTGAGGCGATAGGGCGGCAAGCTGTCGATGAAGATCTTGCCGTAATTGAGCTTTATGATCCTATTATCCAGCAGAGCCAGAACGCCCCGATCGGAGGTGGCGCGGATGAGGCGGCCGAAACCCTGTTTCAAGGCGAGTGCCGCCTGGGGGATCTGGTATTCGTAGAAGGCGTTGCCACCGCTTTGCGTGACGGCATCGGCGCGCGCGGCAATGACGGGATCGGTGGGCACGGCAAAGGGAAGGCGATCGATGATGACGCAGCTTAGCTGCTCGCCTTGCACATCGACGCCTTGCCAGAAGCTGGAGGTGCCGAAGAGAACCGCATGCGGCGTTTCGCGGAAGGTTTCGATCAGCGCGGTGCGGGGCGCGTCGCCCTGCAGAAGCAGCGGATACTCCAAGCGGCGGCGCAGCAGTTCATAGATCTGGCGCATCTGCTGATAGCTGGTGAAGAGCACAAATGCGCGGCCGCGCGAGGCGTCCAGGATCCATTCAATTTCGTCGGCTGCTTTGCGGGTGAAATCGGGCTTGCGGGGATCTGGCAGATGCGGCGGGACGTAGAGGAGCACCTGCTTGCGGAAATCGTATTGACTCTCGATGAGCGCGGTTCTTGCGTTCTGCAGGCCTAAGCGATTCTGGGTGTACTCAAACGCGCCGGCGATGGTCAGAGTGGCCGAGGTGAGGATTACGGACTCCGTACGCTCCATCAACCGGTTCGCCAGAACTTGCGAGACATCGATAGGAGTGGCCTGCAAGTAGAAACCGCGGCCGCGCCGTTCCATCCAGTACACACAGCCCGGATCGGCGCCTTCCACCCAGAAGCGCAGCGCCTGCGCGATCAGTTTTGCCCGGCGGACGAGCGGCAGGGTGTAATCGATGGCATTCGGGACTAATTCGAGACGCGCACAGAGCGCCTCCAGGCTGAACAACAGCTCGCCGTAGCACTGATCGTTAGCTTCGAGGAATTGCGCATGATTGCGGAATGCCTGGCGGCCTTCCTGGGGGAACAGACCGAAAAATTCGTCGGAGCGATCACCCAGATGGATCAGCGCACGATCCAATTCAGGTGTGGCGAACAGTTTTTGGCGGGAGATCGCCGCTGTGTCTTTCGTCAGCTCCTGGATCTGCAAGTTGCTGACGCTGATGCCGAAGTATTGACCGGCGACGTCTTCGATGTCGTGCGCCTCGTCGAAGACGACGGCGGAGTATTCGGGCAGAATGGCGGCGAACGGCTGATCGCGCATGGCGAGATCGGCAAAAAACAGATGGTGGTTGACGATGATGATGTCGCTTTCGAGCGCGCGCCGGTGCATGGCGGTAATGAAGCAACGATCGAACTGCTTGCATTTTTGTCCGGCACACAGATCGCCGCGGGCATCCAGCTTCCACCAGGCGCTGCTGGTCTCCGTCAAGAAACGCAATTCGCTGCGGTCGCCGGTTTCGGTTTGCGGCTCCCAATCGCGGATCATTTGATAGTCGTGAGCTTCTTCGAAGCCGTGCAGGACGGGCTCGCGCTCGGCGTCGTAGAGCTTTTGCCGGCACAGATAGTTTGCGCGCCCCTTCATGTAGCAAACAGACAGCGGCGTGTCGAAGAACTGTTGCAAGAAGGGCAGATCCTTGAAGAACAATTGCTCTTGCAGGTTCTTGGTTCCGGTGGAGATGACGATGCGCTTGCCGGAGAGCAGGGCCGGAACCAGATACGCGAGCGTCTTGCCGGTGCCGGTGCCGGCCTCGACGACAAGGTGCTTCTTGTCCGCCAGAGCAGCCTGGACGGCTTCCGCCATCTGGAGCTGCCCGGGCCGATATTCGTAGCTGGGGTGCGAGCCGGCGAGCAGGCCGTTACGGGCGAAGAAAGCGCGCACGGTCATCTTGCGCCGGGTTCCCGCCGCGTTCTCGATTGTAGTTACCGCGCTCACCGAAGTTTGATTCTTTAGTATGACGTTTCGCCAGCTATTCTCAATATGGATCGTTTGAGCATCCGGGGATGGAAGACGAGATTTTATATTTGACGGAACTGTTGGGCCTGCAGGTGTACGACCTGAAAGGGCGGCGCATCGGCGAATTGCGCGATGCGGCGTTGGTTCCGCTTATTCATCCGGTCCGGCTTGACCGATTTCTGGTGGGCGCGGGTCCGGGCTGGCTGAGTATTCGCTACGACCAGGTGGACACCATTGGCGCCGAAGGCATTCGCCTTAAGGACGAACTGCTGACGCCGTACCATTCCGACGAATACATGCTGCGCATGGTGCGCGATCTCCTGGACCAGCAGATCATCGACGCGCAGGGGCGAAAGGTGGTGCGCGTAAACGACGTTACGTTCTTAAAGCAACGCATAGACGGGCACGATGTCCTGGAGATATTGGAAGTGGACATCGGCTTGAGATCTATTTTCCGGCGTCTTTTCCGGGGCGTGCTTTCGCCTGCCACGGTGAGGAAGTTGCAGACCCGCATTTCGCCACATTCCATTCGCTGGGAGTTCTGCAACATACTGGAAGCCGATCCACAGCGACGCGTGCGATTGAACATCTCGAACAAGCTGCTGGAAGATATGCATCCGGCCGATCTCGCCGACATTGTGGAGAATCTGGGGCACGAAGACCGGGCGGCCATTTTCAATACAGTCGATGCTGAAACCGCGGCCGAATTGCTCAGCGAGGTGGAACCGGAGATGCAAACGCGCATCATCGAATCGCTGGATGCGGAGAAGGCAGCCGACATTCTGGAGGAAATGGAGCCGTCGGAGGCTGCCGATGTTTTGAACGATCTCGAAGAAGAACGCTCGGAAGAAATTCTCGAAGAGATGGAGCCGGAGGAAAAGGAGGAAGTGGAGGAACTCCTCGAATTTCGTGACAATACGGCTGGCGGCTTGATGGATACGGGGTATTTATCGCTGCCGGAGGATGCCACGGTTGCTGATGCAATGGCGGAACTGAAGAAGAATGAGGACGTGCTCGAAAATCTTTATACGATTTTCCTCACTGACGAACAGGAACATCTCACCTTTACAGTGCCGCTGGCCCGTTTGTTCTTTCGCGGCGGGCGACACGGCGCTGGCGGATCTCGCGTCTGACACTCTACTGTTTGCACATGTGCACGAAAAAGCAGACCACGTCGCCGAGATGTTCGACAAATATAATCTGCTGACGCTGCCAGTGCTGGACGAGGACAGCAAACTTGCCGGTGTGATTACAGTGGACGATGTGGTTGCGCTGCTGCGGAACGGATAAGACTGCTAGTTGCCCGGTGCGCGCAAGGGTGCTTTAAGCGAACGACGCAGCGGGGAATTCAGCGCACTCAGCCAGGCGCCGGCATAGAACAATCCACCGGCGATCAGCGTCAGTTTCAAGCCGACGTAAATGGCCAGGAACATCGCTGCCGCCGAGCCCATCACGCTTGAAGCGGCGTTTATGGCCCAGGCCCAGCGGACAGAGGCCGGCATGACATCCTCCAAAAGGCTTAAACCGGTGGGGAACGGCATGCCCATGACGAATCCCAAAGGTCCAATTAACAGGACCGAAAGAAGCACCTTGACGGGAAACGGCAATGCGACTCCACTTTCTGAGATGGGTGAGATGACCATCGAGAGAACGAGAATCGCTCCCACGATGATGCCCAGTACGATACTCAACCGGCCCATGTCGCCGCGCACCAGCATGCGGCTGGAATAGCTGCCTATTCCGCTGAACAACAGCATGGAAAAGATGATCACCGTCAGCGCGTAAGTGGGATGACCCAGGAACAGTACAAACTTCTGGATAAGCGCAACTTGAATGAGAATGTATCCGGCGCCGATGCATACAAAGTACAGGAGTGCGCGCAGGCTTCCCTTTTCGCGCGGCAGGCGCTGTCTCAATAGAAGGGGCGGCAGAGACAGCATGATGGCGGTGGCGATGAAACTGATTGCCACCAGCCCAAATAAAACCGGCAGCGCGGAGTTGACTTTGTAATCCGCCGTTTCCCGCGATGCGTGCAGAACGAACTGCAATAGATCGCGGGCTTGCACGGTATAGAAGAAGAACGGGCGGTCATCTGTCACGGGACGGACGTCGAACGCGTATTGTTCGTAGAAACGCTTGAGATGAGGCGCCAGCAGCAGATCGCGGAAGGCGCTCGGCGATTGCGTGCCGGGCGCGTAGACCAGTTCCATCTTGCCGGTGCTCACGGCGGATTGGAGGCGCTGCAGATCGCTCGCCGAAAATGGATTACGGGCCACCAGGATGGTGTCCTGCGCGCCCCATCCCTGTATGGCTTGGGCATTTTCGCGCAGCACCGCTATGTTTTGCTCCGGATGCACTTGTCCCAACTGCTGCAACGCCGCGTTCGCCAGCGCGACGACTCGCAACGACTCGCGGGGTGGTTTGAAGCCCCAGCGCGTAAATGCCATCACGCCGTCGGGGGTTAGGTGCGAAAGATAATCGACGAAAGCGTTGGTGGTGTAAAGGCTGTTTTCGGAGAGCGCGAATGCGCCCGCAGCCGTGGACGCCCAGGTGTCGACGAGTGTCGCTTGCAGAACTTGATACTGCTCGGGCGATCTGCGAACAAAAGAGCGGCCGTCCTCGACCACGATCTTTACTTCCGGCCTGAAATAGAGATAGTTGCTATACGACGGGAATTTTTCCCGCATGATGACATTCGCAATGATGGGGTTTATCTCGACGCCGGTTATATGCTTGCTGCCCGAAGCAAGTGCTCGCGACACATCCCAGCCGCCGCCCGGCCCGATCACAAGCGTCTTGGCCCCTGGCCGCAGAACATAAGGCAGCCCGGGCCCGTGATAGGCAAGATCGAATCGTTGCTGTGGGGAAAGTTGATCGAAGTGAAAGTTGGCCACGCCGGTTGCAGCGTCAGCATCAATGACGATGCTCTTGAGCCCGCTTCCCGGTTCAGGTCTCAGCGCAATGCGGGAGAAGCTGTTCCATTGCACGAACTCTTCACCGGTGAGCGGCTGGCCTTTCGCATACTTGACGTCGATGACAGAGGATTTTGCGTTGTACGTGATGAGTGAAACAATCAGCAGTCCCAGGACGACTGCAATCACTCGTCCACGCGGTGCGTGCGCCACATGGAACCAGATGGCGGCGGAAACGGCAAACAGAATGGCCGCGACCAGGATGGTGCCTGGGCCGCCGACCCAATTCAGCAGCGGCACCAGAACCGCGCATCCGCCAGCAGCGCCAATCAAGTCGAAGAAGTAGACGCGATTGACTCGTTCAATCGTCTCGGCAATGATCAGGGAGATGATGGCGCCGGATAGGAGGAAGGGGATTGCGGCGACGAAATAAGCCGCGGCCAGCTCGATGGTGGACATGTGGCCCGTACGTTCCAGCAGGAACCACAAGCAGAGAACGATTGCGGCGGCATTCACTACCGCGAGTACGCCTAGCTTTTCGTAGAGCGAGCCTCGCCATCCCGCGATGACGTACGAGAACACTCCGCCTGCCCCCAGTCCGAACAACGCAATCGAAATCGCCAGGAACGCGAAGTGGTAGAAGTACACCACCGAAAACACGCGTGTGAGTGCGAGCTCAAGCAGCAACGTTCCCAGAGAAGTCGCGGCTAAACCGAAATATATTTGTGGCCAATAGGTGCGCTTGCGGGAGGCGGCGACATCCAGGCGGGGTGATTCTACGGTTGACAACTTTTTATGGTAGTGGACAGACCTGTAGCAACATAGCTGCGCCAGTCTGGACTCTCAACTGTGATTTAGGAACTGTGATTGAGACGTTGTCTTCGGCCGGGAAGGTTGCGGCCGGACAAGTCTCATTTATGGCGGTAAGTAATACGGCCTTTGGTGAGGTCGTATGGAGACATCTCCAATGTCACTCGATCGCCTGCCAACACGCGTATGCGGTTGCGCCTCAATTTGCCGGCCAGGTGGGCCAGTACCGTTCGGTCTTGATCCAACTGAACGCTGAAAAGCCCGCTCGGAAATTTTTCTACTACGGTTCCGGTAACTTCGATGCTATCTTCTTTACTCATTCGCCTCTTTCTTATGGATGTGCGGACCGAAAAGGAAACGTCCGCTACCACGGAGTATAGCGCAAAATCCCTATTTTTACGGGCATAAGGCGATCCTGCCGTTCGGCGCTTGTGCGGCTGTTTAATGTGTTCTACTCTTTAGTCGGAGTCGCCGTTGCGACCCGCTTTTTGGAGTTAAAAGGACGACGTGGCAAACTCCACGAATGAGTTCAAGAACAAAAATGTTCTGGTCACCGGCGCCGGTCGAGGTATTGGTAAACGATTAGCCCTCGGGTTCGCCCGCTTAGGGGCGCGCATCGCCCTTGTCAGTAGAAGCAAGGCGGAGCTCGACCTTGCTCATATCGAAATTGAACAAGCCGGCGGCAACGCTCTTCGTATTCGCGCCGATGTTACGGACCCGGAACAACTCACCCTAGCGGTCGATCGCGTGCGAGTGGTGTTCGGCAGTCCCGTCGATATCCTCATCTGCGCCGCGGCCGTAACGGGTCCGCTCTCGCCGTTCGTTCAAGCCGCCGTAAAGGCCTGGACCGACGCTATCCAAATCAATTTGCTAGGCACGGTTCACTCCTGCCGCGCGGTTCTGCCGCAGATGATTGAGAAGCGCTCGGGCAAGATCATCGTGCTTACCTGTGATGCCGACGACGTGCCGAAGCTGAATTTCTCCGCCTACTCCACTTCGAAGACAGCCATCGCGCGCTTTGTGGAGTGCCTGGCGCCGGAAGTTTTGGATCACAACATCCAGGTCAATTGCTTCGATCCGGGCCCAGCTTACACGAACATGACAGATGAGATCATTCGCGCCGAAAGCCGTCTCGACGCGCGCGTGGTTTCAGTGGCGAAAGAGACGCGCCGTACTGGTGGCGTGCCGCCTAATCTGCAGCTTGAGCATGTGACTTTTCTTGCTTCCGAGCAGTCGAATCACATCAGTGGGAAGCTGATCCACGTGGCGGACGATTTGAAGAAATTGAAGCACGCTACGTTGCGGCCGGAAGCATTGACGCTGCGACGGCATCAGCGCTAGCCGCTATTCAGTGGAGAAGCGGTAGACCGTGGTCTGGTGATACTGCTGTCCGGGATTTAATCTTGTGCTCGGGAAGTTGGGGTGGTTCGGAGAATCCGGGAAGTGTTGTGTCTCCAGGCATAGAGCCGAACGGAAGCGATAGGGTCCACCGATGCCGACGTTCTTGCCATCCAGGAAATTGCCTGAATAGAATTGCACGCCCGGCTGTGTGGTTAATACTTCCATGACGCGGCCCGTCTTCGGTTCTTCCACCTTTGCGGCCAGCACGAGCCCGGTGTGCGCGCTCAACACGAAGTTGTGATCGTAGCCTTTGCCGTACTCGAGCTGCTGATTCTTCTCTTCAATGCGCGCTCCGATAGCAGTGGGCTTACGGAAGTCGAACGGTGTTCCTGCAACCGTGACGATCGCGCCGGTAGGAATCAGATTCTCATTGATGGGAGTGTATCGGTCGGCAAACAGTGTGAGCTTGTGGTCGAGCACGCTGGGACTGCCCGGGCCTTGCAGGTTGAAATAAGAGTGGTTCGTCAGGTTCAGCACTGTGGGCTTGTCGGTGGTCGCGCGGTAGTCGATGTGCAGATCGTTTTTGTCTCCAATTGAGTACTTCACATCCACTTGCAGCGTTCCCGGAAAGCCTTCTTCGCCGTCGGGACTCGTATAGTGCAAATCGAGAGCGGGATTCGCGGCCGTTCCGGAGGGCGTCGCCGTCCACACGTGCGCGTTGAATCCGACCGTTCCGCCGTGCAACGAGTTGACCCCGTTGTCATTGGTGGGAACCTGGTATGTCTTGCCATCCAATGTGAACCGGCCATGCGCCAGGCGATTTCCGTAGCGCCCGATCAGTGCGCCGAAATACGCCGTGTTGTCCTTTGACGCATAGCCATCCACCGACTCGAATCCAAGCACCACATCGCCGAACTTCTTGTCACGGTCGGGAACAATTATCTGATTGATTGTGCCGCCGTAGTTCGTGATCTTGACGATCATGCCCGAAGGACTTTTAAGAGTGTAGAGATAGACATCTTGTCCATCCGGAGTCTTGCCAAACGGCTCCTTCTGGATGTCTGCCGAAGACTGCCTGTTGTGGGGCAAAGCCGAAAGCGCGAGCAAGCAGCCCAAGCTGCAAGCTACTGCAAATAGTGTTTTCATAACTCGTGGAAAACCGACCCTCTCTAGTGTATGGTGAACCGGTGATGGAATAATTCAGTGCCGATCTCCGGATGTTCTCTCGTGCCCTTAACACTGAGCGGAACTTCGAAGCCCGCGCCGTCTTTCTCGAAAAGCTTGTCGAACGGCATCAACATCCAATGCTTGATGCCGGACTGAGTTTGAGACAGGGTCGCTTCCATCCGGAACTTCCCATCCATATCCATCGCCTGGGTGCGCAGATTAAAGGTCCCGTGTAACTGGACCCCCGCTCCTGGAACGCTGAACTGGAGCAGGCTAAAGGAAGTGACGCCGTTATTCAACGCGAAGCGGCCGTCGAAATCGGAGGCTACCGTTGCGGCGGTCCGTTCCTCTCCTTCGTCCTGCTTGGTGATGCCGCGCGCCCGGTCACTGAGCGTTCGCAGATGATCTTCCACCGTCGTACTGGTGAATTGCGCACGATCGATTTTGAAACTTCCGTCAAGGTGCAGCTTGTCCAGAACTTCCTCGTGGCCGGGCGGAATCTGGATCTTGGTTCTGAAGTCGACATCCCCAGTGAGTAACGGCTTAGCGCCGGCAACCAGGCGCAGGATGTCTTCCATGCGGGCGTGCGTTGTCAACGCGTACAGATCGATGGTTTTGCCTTCCGTGCCCTGTTTATGCGTGACACCGCCGCGGCAAATGAATTCAGAATGCAGGAAGTGCGCATCCACGGGATCGAGAATGGTGTCGCCGTCGGTGCCGTTCACGACCGAATGAAATCGCGTGACCAGGTGGACGGGTTCGCCTCCCCGTTTCAAGGCGAATCGGGGCGTATCGGTGGTACCGTCGACGTTGATCTGCTGCAGCACGCCACGGTATTGGCCCGCCGACGACAGGATGCCGCTGATGCCTTTGAACACCGCTAGATCCGCGTTTTGAAAGTTATACGACCCCGAAACCGCGGTGGCTCTTGGGTCATCCCGCTGCCATGGCCCGAAGCTTCCCTGGCTATCGATCAATCCCGGCGGTTTCGCATTCGTCAACTCTGCCTGGAAGGCCATCGGCTGGCCTGCGCTCACGTTTCGAAGCGTCAACTTGCGGATGTCAAACAGCAACGGGTCCTTGCCCTCGATCTTCGGCTCGATCTCGAGGATAGTTCCGTCCGCAATGATCTTTTCGATCAGGAACTTAAATTGGGTTCGGTCTTGTCCGGGCGCGCTGTTGTCCACCTCGTGCCCTTGTTCTTGACCGGTCGGCAGCAAGGATTGGCCGCCCCGGCGAGGGATGCGTATCGTCAATCCTTCGAGTTGCACCAGATCGACGTGGTTGCGTTTCGAAACCACTGTGTCATAGTCGGTTTCCGCGACGAAGCGACGGATGTATATGATTGGTTGCTGATCCGTCCACTGCTTGTGTTTGATGGAAAGCCCCTCACCGACAGCCCTCGGGTGGGGGTACAAAGTGATCTGCAGGGACTTCAGATCCGCATCCGCGTCAAAACGTTCCTCGATGGCCTGGATGATCCGCTTGCGCGCCATAGGGGCAAAATCGTGGACCTTATTTCTGGCCCAGAAGAAAACACCTAAGCCGATTATTAGACCGACGAGAAAGACGACGAGCAGTAGGTAGCCGGTGCGTTTGCGCATCCGAGTGAGAATTTGCTTCCCATATAACCAGATGGCTCAGATTTAAATGTGTTTCAAGGACAAGTTGGAGGGCTGCCGAGATTACAATTAAGGGCGGACTGCTCGGTCCCTTATGGAAGACTTGGCTCCTGAGTCGTCAGCTAACGCGGAAATCCCGGATAAGCTGTATTTCCGGATCGGCGAAGTCGCCAAGCTGGCCGGGATCAAACCGTACGTCTTGCGATTCTGGGAATCGGAATTCTCGGGGCTGGGCCCTAAGAAATCGGGCACGGGCCATCGGCTTTACCGGCGCAAAGATGTCGAGTTGGTGCTGGAGATCAAACGGCTGCTTTACGACAAGCGGTTCACCATTGAAGGCGCGCGCAAGGTGCTTGAATCGAAGCCTAAGCGGGAGCCTGTCAAGCAGGCGCCAGTGGTACACCGCCAGGCCGAGCTATTCGCAACGCCGATTGGCTTCTACCAGGATGTGCGGCGCGAATTGCGGGACATCCTGGCGATGCTCGAAGACGAATAGCGTTCAGCTGCTGGTGATCGCCGGAACGGATTGTTGCGCTTCTGCGAGTTGTACGATCAGCAGCTGCGCAGCTTGCTGGCTCGCCTGTTTCTTCGAACTCCCTTGGGCCCGGCTGACGAAGCGGCTTCCCACTCTGGCTTCGACAACGAAGATCTTGGCGTGTTCCGGGCCGTTTGTTTCGACGATGGCATAACGGGGAGTGGGCAGACCCAGCGCCTGGGCTCGCTCCTGCAAAACGCTTTTGAAATTCAAAAGCTCCAGGGCGTGCACGTCCTCCGGTTCGTCAATAACATTGAGAACCTGCTGTTCAACGAACGTGCGGGCAGGTTCCAGGCCCCCATCCAAATACAGGGCCGCGATCACTGCCTCGAAGGCGTTTGCGAGCAGCGCTTTCCGTTCGCGGCCACCGTTCCGCTCTTCACCCCGGCCCAGCCGCAGGTATTCGCCCAGCCCAATATTCAATGCGCAAAGATGGAGGTGAGTGGCGCTGACAAGGTGCGACTTCCATTGCGAAAGTTGACCTTCCCAGGCCGTCGGATGCTGGCGCACGAGCGATTCGCTGACCAGGAAACCCAACACGGAGTCGCCCAGAAATTCGAGTTGCTCATTGTCATTCTCGGGCAACTTAGGGGTGCGCTCCGACTCCCAGGAACGATGCGTGAGCGCGCGCAGCAGCAGCTCAGGATTGCGGAAATGATATCCAAGCTTGGGTTGGAGTTCTTCCGCAGCGCCGCTCATATCCGAGGAAGGCAGTTACTTTGCGGGCGCGGGTGTTTTCGGCGCTGCGGCCTTCAGCTTGTTTGCCCGATCCTTCTCCGATTGGGCGTAGCTCTTCACAACCGGCGGAAGGTTGGGCATCGCCAGCACCTTATCTGCCTGTGCGATACCCTCGTCGTACTGCTTATTGTCGATATATGCCTTGGCCAGCCGGGCTTGTGCAATGCTGTTGGTCGCATCTGTCTGGATGGCCGATTGGAAGTCCGTGATTGCATCCGTGTACTTCTTGCGCAGGTCGGCTGCCTGACCTAATGCGTCATAGGACTGTGCCGTCAAGGCCTTTTGCGTGTCCGGCCAGCTGGCTGGATTCATACCGGCAGGCGGGCCTGAAGCGCTCTTCAGTAGCTCCAGGGCTTTGTTGGCGTAGTCGTCGACTTTCTTGAGACTCTGTTCCCTATCGAGGTCATTCTCGCGCGTGTGCTGGGCAATGTCTTCGGCAAGAACCACGCGCGCAGTGATGTTATTTGGATCGGACTGTATAGCCTGCTCACCAAACGCAATCGTCTGGGCATAATCGCCCTTATTCTGCGATGCATCGACGGCCATGCTCAAGAGGAGGTTCTTGTAGTCGGTGTCGGCGAAGTTCTCCAGGACATAGTTGATGGCTTGAATCTCGCCGTCCCAATTGTTGGCCTGCTGCGCCGCCAGCACTTTCTGTAGCGCGTCGGATTCCTTTTGGGTCTTGGGTTTCGGCCCTTGCGTCTGCGCCATAAGCGGCAATGCCAGGCAAACGACCGCCGCGGTGTTCCTCAACGTCTGAAGTGTCATTGCTTTCCATCTCCTGAGATGCTTTGTAAAGCTTTTTCCGCGGCTTCACGGGCCTTGGCGGATGCTGCTTCGTTTGCCAACGTCTGCTTGAACTGAGTAGTCGCCTTTTCCGGGTTGCCGGCTTTCAAAGCCAGTTGGCCCAGATAGTAATGCGACCATGCCACAATTGCCGGACTGGTATTCGAATCGACCGTACGTTGAAAGAGATCGACTGCCTCATCCCAACGTTTCTCCCGAAGATCAATAACGGCCAGACCATAATATGCCCGCCCCTGTTTGGGTTTGTCGGAGGTTTGCTCAAACACCTTCTTAAACGCCTTACGGGCGTTGTCGTTGTCGTTCTGGTCAAGCAGTCCCTGCGCGGTGTCCAGCGACTCGTCCGCGGGATCCAGTTGGATCTTTGCAGGCGGGGCGACGATCTTCTGCGGTATGGATTCAGCAAACTGGACTGTCTTCAGGCGCTTCTCTTCTTTTCGCACATCTATCGCGCTTATCAAGTCGGGATAGTAGGAACGAAAAGCGTCCTGCTGCTTCTCATAAGCTGGAAGCAGCTCCGCGAAAGCGGCTGTCAGAATGAACCCCTCACGCACCGCTTCGTTGATATAGGCCTGCCGTTTCTCCGCGCCTTCATGCATAAGCCGGGCTTCGATAGCCTTCACCAGGCACTTGTTCAGGAGTAGCGAGAAATCGTCTTTGTAGGCCAGATCCAGGGCGGGCGCCTGATCGGCATATTTCTGCAGCGGCTTCTTCTCTTTGATGATCTGGCTGTATTTAAACGTCAGCGGGTCAAGCATGAAGCCGAGGTAAGCGTCGCGGATCTCGCCTACCGGCGCCACGCTGGTGGGCGTGATCACCACAAAGTAGTCGTCGCGATAGCTACGCACCTGAATCTGATCGGGCGCTGCGAGCAGGTCCAGGAAGATCTGGAAGCGTCTACCCAGGTAGCCAGAAGGATTGCGCAGATACCCGTTGGCTTCGAACAGTGAATTGATAACGTCGTCCTGATATTGGGCCACAGCGTTGATGTACGCCGGCTGCGCCCGCTTCCATAGATCGGCAATGTTGGCCTGCTGGTAGAAGTCGGCCAAGAGAGCACTCAAACCGCGCAAGGGTTCTACGTCGGGAGGCACTTGGCCGCTGGGCAATTCGAACTTGGGCGCATCGCCCGCTATGAGGGCAAAGGAGATGTACTGGCTCAGATCTCCGGCATCGGACGGCTTCTTGTGCTCCTTATAGAAGGCACGCAATTCCGCCAGGCAAGGGGGCTTCTCTTTGGCAAGGATGTCGCGGATCTCCTGACGCACGTGGTAATGCCCATTTAGCGGCGAATCGATTCCGGCGTCGTACCCGGCGGCGTTGATGGCGGCAAGCGTAGTAAACATCGTCAGGCTGGTGCTGAACCCGTTCTCCACACCTTCAACGGTGCTAGGCCGCTGTTGTGCGGAAATCTGCCTGAGTGCAGTGTTAAGAATAAGAAGGAATAGGAAGAAGCGAGCGAATCGAACCAAGACGACCTGACTAAAGCGGAATTTATCTGCCATCAGTTTAGCTTAGGCGTGGGGCGCGGCTATGCACTCGCTCTGAATCAAATTTTCAATATTTTCATCCAACTACAGGAGCATGAAATGGCTGGACCGAACACATTAACTTTCACAGACGCAGATTTCGATAGCGACGTACTGAACTCGGACGTACCCGTCCTGGTTGATTTCTGGGCCGAATGGTGCGGTCCCTGCCGGATGATGAGCCCTACCGTAGACCAGGTGGCGACGGAGTACGCCGGCAAGGTCAAAGTGGGCAAGCTGGACGTGGACACCAACCAGCAGACCGCAGGCCGCTATGGGATACGCGGAATTCCTACGATTCTCCTCTTTAAGGGCGGCCAGATTGTGGAGCAGAAGGTGGGGGCAATTGGAAAGCCCGAGTTCCAGAAGATGCTGGACAAGCATGCCGCGCCTGCGGCCGAAAAGGCATCGGCGCCCGTTGCGGAAGCGCCGGCGGTGCCCGTCACCCAAAAGCTATAAAAAATTGAAATTGGATAAGGGGCGTTAGCAATAACGCTCCTTTTTTTATTCCTTGTGATCGAAAAACGTGGACAAGAACGAGGTATTGAAGTCCCCCGCAATGAAGTTGGCGTTCTCCATAATCTGTTCGTGCAACGGAATGGTGGTGTGGATCCCTTCCACCACAAACATGCTTAAAGCTCGCCGCATCCGCTGAATTGCTTCATCGCGGTCTTTCCCGTACGTAATCAACTTGGCGACCAGCGAATCGTAGTAAGGCGGAATCACGCTGTCGGTGTAGGCGTGCGTATCTACTCGGACACCGATGCCACCAGGCAGATTCAACCCTGTAATGCGCCCGGGCGAGGGCGCAAACGTGACCGGGTGCTCCGCATTAATACGGCACTCAATCGCATGACCACACATCCTGAGGGGAGTGGTAATGATCTGATCGAGCGTCTCTCCGGCGGCGATGCGAATCTGCGCTTTCACTAAGTCCAAGCCGGTGACGAACTCCGTTACCGGATGTTCGACCTGAATGCGCGCGTTCACCTCGATGAAGTAGAGATTGCTCTTGTCGTCCATCAGGAATTCGACCGTGCCGGCATTGGTGTACCCAATGGCTTTCATTGCCGTGCGCAGCCGGTCTGAGATTCTGGCGCGTAGTTCCTTAGACACGACTGGAGAGGGTGATTCTTCGAGCAGCTTCTGGTGACGTCTTTGAATGGAACACTCGCGTTCACCGAGGATTTCGACGTTACCTGCTTCGTCGGCCAGGACCTGAAACTCAATATGGCGCGGGGCCTCGACCAGCTTCTCCATGTAAACGTCGCCACAGGAAAAGGCGGCTGCCGCTTCGGATTGTGCTTGCACCAGCAAGCTGGGGAGTTCCGCGTCTGAACGAACGACACGCATACCGCGCCCGCCACCGCCGGCGGCGGCCTTGAGCATGATGGGATAGCCGATCTCCGCCGCAAGAGCGAGAGCTTCTTCGGAACTTTTCAGCACGCCCGGAGAGCCAGGAAGGATGGGCACGCCAGCTTCTTCCATGATGGCCCTGGCGCGCTGCTTCAGACCCATCTGGCGGATCACATCGGGCCTGGGGCCAATAAACTTGATGCCCGACAAGTCGCATACTTCCGCGAAATCGGGATTTTCGCTTAGAAATCCATACCCGGGATGAATCGCGTCGACGTTGGTGATCTCCGCTGCGCTAATGACAGACGGTATATCGAGATAGCTTTTTGCGCTTTTGGCAGGGCCGATGCAGACGGCTTCATCGGCAAATCGGACGTGGAGACTGTGCCGATCCGCTTCTGAATAGACCGCCACTGTTTTCACGTCGAGATCGCGGCAGGCGCAGATGACGCGTAGAGCGATTTCGCCCCGGTTCGCAATTAGAATTTTTCGGAACATGCAGGCTAAAGCGGCCGAATGGTGAACAGGGACTCGCCGTATTCGACTGGACGGCCATTCTCCACATGCTTGGCAACCAGAGTGCCGGTCATCTCCGCCTCAATTTCATTCATCAGCTTCATCGACTCGATAATGCACAGAACCTGTTTCGATTCCACTCGATCGCCCACCTTGACGAAAGGAGCTGACCCCGGAGAAGGTGCGTCGTAGTAAGTTCCGACAATGGGAGACTTTACGACGGAATCCCGCGAGTCTTCTGCTGCAGGCGGGGCGGGGGGCGGAGTAACGGACGGCAGGCTATCCTGCGCTGCCGAAGCGACCGACGGGGCTGACGCGACGCTAGTCAGTGACACGGGCAGCACAGCCGGGACCATGACTTCCTGGGAGGGGGGCACGGAGCGCTTGATGCGTACACGGTCTTCCCCATGCTGATATTCCAGCTCGCCTATTCCTGTTTCTTGAACTACGTGGATCAATTCTTTGATTTCGTCAATCGTCATTGATTGGCTCCGGCCACCCTGCGGCGGCTATCTCTTCACAAAAAGAACAGCTCTTTACCTGTCGGCGTCAGAACCTGGCAACCCGATGCGGTCACCACTACCGTGTCTTCAATTCGAACCCCGCCGAAGCCTTCCTGGTAAGCGCCGGGCTCGATTGTTATGACCATTCCAACTTCCAGCTTCGTCGCCTCCTTGCGCCCAATCCGAGGACGTTCATGGATCTCTAAACCCAAGCCGTGCCCGGTGGAATGGATAAACAGCTTGTCCATCCCGAATCCGCGCAATACACGCCGCGCGGCTCCATCGACATGAGCACACGTTACTCCCGGCCTGACGGCATGAATCGCCGCAAGCTGGCTTTCCAGAACGGCGCGATACATTCGCCTTTTTTTCGGATCCAGCTTGCCAACGGCAAAAGTTCGCGTCATGTCGCTGGCGTATCCGGCGACATTCGCGCCCATGTCAATTAATAGTAGTTCATCCGGGCGAATGGGATGATCGGTGGGCCGGGCATGGGGTAAGGCGCTGCGTTCGGCGGAGGCCACAATTGTTTCAAATGCGCTACTATCCGCGCCCAGGCGACGCATCCGATAGTCGATCTCAGCGGCCAGATCTACCTCCGTCATCAATGGTTTGAAATGCCGGAGAGCCTGCTCCAAGGCGGCGGAATTCACCTGTACGGAAGCCTGAATGGTTGCGATCTCAGCTTGGGACTTGGTCAGCCTCAGAGTCTCGATGACGCCCGGGAGCGGCTTCATACGGACGCCGATGCCCAGTTCTTTCAAGCGGATGTAGTCGTCGTAGCTGATGCGGCTTTCTTCAACCGCCAGCGCCGTGACGCCGAGGCGCTGTATCCAGCGGGCGACTTCGATCAGTAGCGGTCCTTTGACAATCTTGAGGTCACAGTCGCATTCCTGGGCGGCCTGTGTCTGATAACGGGGGTCAGTGAAAAGGATGGAGCGTTCGCGGGATAGCAGCAGGACGGCATTGCTGCCGGTAAAGCCGGTCAAGTAGCGGATGTTCGGGAGCGCCGTGACCGCCCATCCATCGACGCGGTTGGGCCGAAGAGTTGCCCGTAGTTTTTCGCGGCGTTCCTCGTGTTCGGAAGCTGCTACAGCCATCTAGGGTTTGAGCAGCAGCTTGCCCTTTGTGTTGCGCGATTCCAGATCCCGATGCGCTTGTGCGGCCTCTGCGAGGGGGTAGATTTTGTGAATTTGGAGTTTTAGCTTATCTTGCTGGATCCAGCGGAAGAGGTCGGACGCACGCCACAGCAGTTCTTTCGGGTCGCTGAGGTAATGAGCCAGGCTCGGGCGGGTGAGGAATAGCGAGCCCTTCTGGTTCAGAATCTGGGGATCGATCTGCCCGACGGGACCGCTTGATTGTCCGAACAAAACCATCATGCCGCGCGGACGCAGGCAGTCGAGGCTGCCATGGAACGTAGTTTTCCCGACCGAGTCATAGACGACATCAACGCCCCGGTTACCCGTAATCCGCTTTGTCTCGGCGACGAAATCCTGTTCGGTGTAGCGGATGATGTGGTCGGCGCCATGGTCTTTTGCCAGATCCGCTTTCTCCTGGGTGGAGACGGTCCCTATGACAGTTGCGCCAGCGAGCTTGGCAAGTTGCACGATCAGCAACCCGGCGCCTCCCGCGGCGGCGTGGATCAGGCAGGTGTTGCCAGGCTTCAACTCAAACGTGGAATGGGTGAGGTAATGCGCGGTCATGCCTTGCAGCATCACGGCTGCGCCTTGCTCGAAGGTAACGTCGTCGGGCAACTCAACCAGCACCGAGTCTGGAACAAGGGCGTATTCCGCATAAGAGCCGCGCGCCATAGCGTATGCGACGCGCTGGCCGACTGGGCGATTGACACCTTTGCCAACAGCTTCTACGGTTCCGGCTCCTTCGCTGCCGAGCCGCACCGGATTCTCGGGCGCTTTATAAAGTCCCGTCCGGAAATAGATGTCAATGAAGTTGAGGCCTGAGGCTTCGAGCTTGACCAGCACCTCGCCTTCGCCGGGCTGCGGGATGGGCAAGTCGAAGACTTTCAGGTTTTCGGGACCACCAGTGGGATCAGCGACAACGGCCTTCATACCAAGCCGATGATAACTTGCTAAGTGGGAGTGGAGATGACGCAGGAACGGCACGAAGCCCACAACCTTCTGGATTTGTTGTCGGAGGAAAAGGTGGGTGTTATCCCTAATTTATTGGAAGTGATGGTGGAGCCTTTGTCCCGGTCCCTCGCCTCAGCGCCCATTGAAGAAGAGGAGCTTACTCCGCTTACCGTCGAGGCGATCAGAAGATCTGAGGCTTCTCTTGGGCGCGGGGAGGGAATACCGCATGAGGAGGTTCTGCGCGAGTTTGGCCTTAAAGGGTGAGCCAAACGCAACGTGTTGGTATCATCTGGTCGCCGGAAGCTCGTGCGGACTTGCGAGCGATTGAACGCGATACCGCAGTGGAGATTCTTCATTGCATCGACCGGTACTTGAGTACGCGCACAGGGGATGTCAAGAAGCTGAGGGCTCCGCTAACCGGATATCGCCTTCGCTGCGGCGACTACCGAGCGTTCTTCAGACATGCGGAATAGGACAATATTGAGGTCACCGCGGTTCGCAATCGCCGAGAGGCGTATCGGTGAATTTGCGTTTTAGACAGCCCAGCTATAATCCCGACTGGTCTTGCCTGCTTCATCGCCGGATTGCAGACGGATCAACTCTAAGCGCATGGCGTCGACCAGGGCGCGCCAGCTTGCGTCGATGACGTTGTTCGAAACGCCGACTGTCCCCCAGCTTCTGCGATGATCTGTCCATTCCACCAGGACGCGGACTTTTGCTTCTGTCCCCACCTTGCTGCCGAGGACTCGGACTTTGTAGTCTGTCAGGTTCACGGCTGTGATGGCGGGGTAGACGGAGGCCAGACACTGCCGCAGGCAGATATCGAGCGCGTGCACAGGGCCCTCGCCGCCTGCTGTATGGGAGTGAGGGTGACCGTTCACCATGAGCGTGACGCTGGCGGTGGTCACCGTTTCGTCGTTGCCACGCAACTTGCCGCTGGCGTTGCCGTTGAGCCGAGTAGCCACCTCGTAGCCGATCACCTCAAAGGGCACAAACTCAGGCAGCATCGATTGGCGGACTAACAACTCAAACGTGCCTTCGGCCGCTTCGAAGTCGTAGCCCTCATGCTCCATCATTTTGAGCCGCTGCAGAAGTTCGTGGCGCGCCGTATCGTCCAGAGATTTATCGCTGAGGCCAAGTTCTTTCAGCTTGTAGGACACATTGCCGCGTCCCGATAGATCGCTCAGCAGCACTCGCTGCCGATTTCCAACCTCCTCCGGAGCCACATGCTCGTACATGGCTGAGTCTTTCATTACGGCGCTGACATGCACGCCGCCTTTATGCGCGAAGGCGCTGCCGCCAACGAATGGTTGTTCGCGCCGCAAAGGAACATTCGCCAACTCCGCAACGAACTTGGCCACTTCGCCGAGGGTGTTCAGCTTTTCGCGTCCGATGGTTTCGTAATGCAGCTTGAGCTCAAGATCGGCCAGAATGGAGACCAAATTGGCGTTCCCACAGCGCTCGCCATAGCCGTTGATGCAGCCCTGCACGTGATTCGCGCCAGCCTCTACCGCTAACAGCGTATTGGCGACCGCCACGTCCGAATCGTTGTGACAGTGAATTCCAATCGTGCCGTCGAACCGGCTTCGGACTTGCTGAACGACTTGCATCAGCTGCGTCGGCAGCGTACCGCCGTTGGTGTCACAGAGACAGAGCACGTCGGCGCCTGCGCTTTTGGCCGCTTCTAACGTGCGCAACGCGAAAGCCGCATTCGATTTGTAGCCGTCGAAGAAATGCTCGGCATCGTAGACAACTTCGCGTCCATGTTTCTTGAGGTAGGCGACGGTGCCGGATATCAAGTCGAGATTCTCTTCTTCCGTTACGCCGAGCGCACGAAAGACATGAAAATCCCAGCTCTTGCCGAAGATGGAGACAACCGGAGTGTCGGCCCCGAGCAGAGCTGCAATGTTCGAGTCGTTCTCGACGCTGTTCTTTACGAATCGAGTAGCACCGAAGGCGGTAAGCCGCGCATGCTTGAGGCGCAGTTTCTTGGCTCGCTCGAAGAACTGTTTATCCTTGGGGTTCGATCCCGGCCAGCCGCCTTCGATGTAATCGATTCCGAGATCATCGAGCTTTTGAGCGATCAGCAGCTTGTCGTCCGCCGAGAACGATACGGATTCCCCTTGCGTGCCGTCACGCAACGTTGTATCGAAGGTGAAAATCTTCATGGACTCTATTTCCGAACCTTTCCGCAAATGCAAAAGGCCACCGGTTGGATCTTCCGCCGGTGGCCTCAACTTCAAAACTTGATGCGCGAGGTCTCAGGCGGGGCCGCTAATGGCCACGCTAATAAGAATTCCGCCCTGTAGAAGGAGGTTCATCACGCTGGAAACTTCAGTATATGGCAACGCCGATTCAGCTCTGAGCCTTTTTTTTGTGCGTAAGAAACTTTCGGGAGAGATCCGGCCAAAATTCATAAAACACAGCGCCGACGGCTCCTTCGGCGGTGACGGTGATGGCGCGCTCGAATGTGAGCCCCGCTCCCCGATCGCTTGGGGCGTAATAGGCGTTTGCGATACCCCCGGCAGCGACGTTGCCGAGAATGTTCGAATAGTTCCAGGTCCAGTGGCCGTCGTCATTCTTGCAGCGCCAACTCGAGGCCACGGCGTGCATAAACCGGCTTTGGAACGTACCCGAACCTTGCCTGAAATAGCGTGGGTCCTGATGTAAAAGGACAGGAAAAATGGCATTGCCCAGGATGGCGCCATCGAAGGCGTCCAGGTACGCGGCCTCGAACCGTTTCGCGTAGCCCTCCGCGCCATATCCGTAACCTGGCGAGTCCTTTTCCCACTGCCCAAGTCCGGCGTCCAGGCCGGCGGCGACGAATGCAAACGGGTCCACGGCCGACTTGGCCGCCAGTTGAAACTTCTGGGCAGTGCTAAGCGGGGCGGCATTGTGGACATTCGAGATGTTGAATTCCGGCACGACGCGCAAGATCCGCTGTTGTTCCTGGACCCGCAACTCTTCTGCGGCTCGGGCGGCCGCAGAGATGGGGGCTTCCAGCGCGGCATCGCCAGACGAGGGGGTTTGCTCCTGGCAGTATAGCGTTTTAGTGCTGGCGCCCAAACAGATGTAAACCGCGAGGAGAAGGGTAGACTTCACGCGGGGAGCATATCGACCGCATAGTTCAGTGGTACGGACGTATCTTTGCAAGAAAACCTCAGTTCCTGTCCCACACCCCAAGCCCAATCAAAAGAGTCCAGTCAGGCTGCGGACGTTACCCGTTGGCCGCGGTGTACAAAGAAAAAGAATCGAACAGCATCCCTGCAGTTAGGACTTTCGCATTAGTTTCGTGCAAAGTGCGAGAGTAATTACGATGGACACACTCGAAATATCTCCGTCCGAGGCACATGCACAATTGCAGCAAGGAGGAGCTACTGTCTTGATTGACGTGCGCGAGCCCGAGGAATTCTCTCTATCACGCATCGACAACTCACGCCTGATCCCTATGCAATCCGTCCCGACTGAACTGCAACGGTTGGAGGCATTGGCGGACGAGGCTACTTTGCTGATCCTGTGCCATCACGGCGTGCGCAGTCTGCAAGTCACTTCGTGGCTGCGGGGCCAAGGTATCGAAAATTGCTACAGCGTGTCCGGCGGGATTGATCGCTGGAGCCTGGAAGTGGATCCCTCCATTCCCCGGTATTAAGCCGCGGTTGGAGATGTTCGATGGGCGCGCGCGGAGTTGACCGCCTCACGAAATTTTCGTGCGCGTTCCGTTGTCAGGTGATGATGGCCGGCCAGCACAGCCTTGTTGTCTACCAGTTCGCTGCCGACTCCGACAGCTGCCGAACCGGCGTGTAAGAATTCCGCAACGGTTTCGACATTCACGCCTCCGGTGGGGAAAAGCTCAATCTGGGGAAAGGGCGCCTTCAGCGCTTTGATATATTTCGCGCCCCCCATCGCGCTGCAGGGAAAAACTTTGACGGCGTCCGCCCCCGCTTCCCAAGCGGTCAGAATCTCCGTAGGCGTTAAGCCACCCGGAAAAATGGGACGGCTGTAGCGCTTCGCCATTTCGATAGTTTTCACATTCAAGCTGGGAGTCACCAGGAAATGCGCACCGGCCAGGATACACGCGCGGGCAGTTTCGGGATCAAGAACAGTGCCAGCTCCCAAGAGAACACTGTCCCCGTAGCGGTCGGCTACAGTCTCGATAGCGCGAAGTGCACGATCTACAGTCAGCGTGATTTCGACGCAATCCACGCCGCCCTCGCGCAGCGCTTCTACAGTGGCAATCGCCGCATTAGCGTCCGGCACTCGAATGATGGGAACAACCGCAATTCGTTTAATCCAACTGATTGCTTCAGCGTGCTGCATTTAGGCATTCTCTCCTAAGAGGCGGTCGGGGAAGTGAGCATCGAGGGGAGCTTACGTCATTTGCGCGCGAGTGAAGATCTCCATCATCTTTGCTTCCGAGGGAGGCTGCAGGATGCTGTTGTTGGCGAAGTCGTCAGCGAACGGATAGCCGGTGCCGCGGATGCGATCAGCAGCGCCTGCCGAATCATAGTTCGTGTGCCGCAGTTCGATTTGGCTGCCCAACAATAGCCAGTCAGCACCGGGCTCGCCAAAGGGCATGCCCACGCTGCCGGCGTTGATTACTCTCAAATTTCCAAGCATGCGATCGAACTGCATGTGGGTGTGACCGCAAACGACTACGGATGCATTCGTGTTTTCGAAGATGCGCAGCAGGGTATCGTCTGGCGTTAAGCGAGTGAAGATCTCATTCTCGTTGCGAGGTGTCGCGTGACAAAACAGCACGTCGCCAAGGTCTGGAATCGAGATGCGAACGGTGGCGGGCCAGCTTGCGATTTCAAGCCGTTCGTCTTCGCTCAACTGTCCAGCGTTCCAACGAATGCCGGGCAGGTACTGCTCGGGAACACGCGGTTGCCGCCCAGCAAGCTGATCCAGCACGGCAATTTCACCATTGCCATAGAGGAAGCTGATGG
Source organism: Terriglobia bacterium (assembly GCA_963758445.1). Taxonomy (GTDB): domain Bacteria; phylum Acidobacteriota; class Terriglobia; order Bryobacterales; family Bryobacteraceae; genus Bog-105. The sequence continues at coordinate 19,219 of CAVWVR010000006.1, read as the reverse complement.
GAAGATCCAGTTGCTGTAAACGCCGCAGCGTCTCATGCGGCATCGGGCCGGGAAGCACGTCGCCACCAACAATGATGCGATCTACAGTAACGGTACAGAGGTCATCGAGCACCGCTTCGAGAGCGGGCAGGTTTCCGTGGATGTCATAAAGCGCGGCGACGAGCATCAGATACCGCATTTTTCAGTCTAGTGAGTTCGTTTAAGGTCACAAATTGTGACCTTAAAGAGGTGCGATTCGGGATGTGGGCAGCCCCACGCTGGATGCAGTTGGGACTTTCCGCTAAACACACCAGGCCGAGAATCTCGGCTCCGAATCTGCACTCTTATGTGAATGCCTGCTGCGAAAATAGCTCCTGCTGCCGTGATCGAGAGCAGGATTTGGCTTATTAGAGGGGTTAAAGTGATGCTCGATCAAGATCTGGCTGAACTCTACGGCGCCCAGACCAAGGCTTTTAACCAGGCCGTGAAGAGGAACCGGAAGCGATTTCCGGCGGACTTCATGTTTCGGCTGACGCTGAAGGAAGGACGCGCGCTGGATTCTTTAAGGTCACAGATTGTGACCTTAAAGAGGGGGCAACATCGAAAGTATGCGCCGTATGTTTTCACCGAGCAGGGTATTGCGATGCTTTCGTCGGTGTTGAGTAGCGACCGAGCGATTCTGGTGAACATCGCTATCGTTCGCACGTTTGTACGCGTTCGGAAATTCCTCGCCGCGCATGATGATGTGGCAAGAAGAATAGATCAAGTCGAGTCGCTGCAGAAGGAACAAGGGCGGCAGATCGATGCTGTGTTTGAGACGATTCAGCATCTTATTGAAGCACCGGCGGAAGAGCCGAAACGCCGTATCGGATTTCCGACCAGTCGCTCGGATAAGGTTTAAGGTCACAAATTGTGACCTTAAAGGATGGTGGGTTAGACCGATTTCCGCAGGACGACCCGTGCGGGGGAACCGTCGCAGCCCGCGATGCGCAATGGCAGGCAGATTAAATCGTAGACTCCTTCGGAGACCGTACCAAGCGCCAGTCCTTCCAGAATCCACACCTCGTTAGCAAGCAGGATCTTGTGCGTTTCGGGATTGTCGCCCGCATAGAGACCGACCGAAAGGTAATCTACGCCGACCAAGACGACACCCGCGTCGACTAGAAACTGCGCGGCGGTGGAATCGATGGCGACGTAGTTTTCCTGAAAATCCAGCGTCGTCCATGAGAGCTGCGAGTTGCGTGTTTTGATAAGCACACGCTCGCCTCTTTCGATGCCCTTCTTTTCGAGTTCTTTGCGCGTGACGATGTCTACGTCCGGAGCTTCGATCACGCGAGCGCGTCCGATAGCGAACTCCAGCGGAAAGGAATCGATGCCCTTGCCGTTTGGCACGAAATGGCGTGGGGCGTCCATGTGGGTGCCGGTGTGAGCGACCATGCGGCACATTGTCACGTTCGCGGCGTCGCCATTATCCATGTCTGAGATCAGCTCGAAATTCGGGGCGGGCTCACCGGGCCAGCTCACCATGCCGCTGGTTAACGGGACAGATACATCGATCCAACTGTTTGGTTCGTCAGGCAATGCAATCTCCGTTTTGTAGTTTAGAACGGAGCCGGAGCTTACCCGTTTAACAGGCTTTCCAGTTTTGAGCCAGCCACAAGCATCGTTTCGCTGCGCTCGGGGCCGTTAGAGACGGAGCCGATCTCGACGCCCGTTTTTTCTTCGAGGAAGTTCAAATAATCGCGAGCGCGTTGGGGGAGATCTTCGAAGCTGGTGATGCCTTGAGTCTTCTGCTTCCAACCGGGAAGTCGCTCAAAGACGGGTTTGATGACATCCATCTTGCGTGTGCTGGCCGGCATGTGCGTGATGACTTTGCCGTCGACTTCGTAAGCCACGCACACCGGGACTTCCTCTAAATCATCAAGCACGTCGAGCTTGGTGATGATGAGACTGTCGAAACCGTTGACCTCGGCGGTGTAGCGAAGCAGTGGGACGTCAAACCAGCCGCAGCGCCGCGGACGACCGGTTACTGAGCCGTACTCATTTCCGGCACGACGGATTTTTTCACCTAGTTCGGTGTGATCTTCAGACGGAAACGGGCCTGCGCCGACGCGGGTGATGTAGGCTTTGGAAACGCCAATGATGCCGTCGATTCTGGTTGGCGCAACGCCGGTTCCGGTACAAGCACCACCGGCGGCGGCGCTTGAACTGGTGACAAACGGATAAGTGCCGAAGTCGATATCTAGCATGGTGCCCTGCGCGCCTTCGAACAAGATGCTCTTGCCTTCGCGAATCATGCTGTTGAGCAGATGAGCCGTGTCGCCGGCCATGGGACGGATCTGTTCAGCGAATGCCTTGTATTGCTCCAGTATTTCGTGGAAATCAACGCGCTCGGCGATTTGAAAAGCGGTCGCGATGAGTTGCTTGTCTTCCGCGAGTGAGCGGTAGAGCGCGCTGAAATCGACATCCACGAGGTCGGCGATGCGAATGCCGCGTCGGGCGATTTTGTCTTCGTAGCAGGGACCGATGCCGCGCGATGTAGTCCCGATAGCAATGCGGCCTTCCCGGCCTTCAGAGATCTTTTCAATCGTGCGATGGAAAGGAAAAATCACATGCGCGCGATTGCTGATCTTAAGTTGTGATTTGACATTGACGCCGGCGGCTTCAAGGCCCGCAATTTCTTGAAGAAGAGCGGCCGGATCGATGACTACGCCATTTCCAATTACCGCAAGCACATCAGGACGGAGAATGCCGCTGGGGATGAGCTTCAGAACAAATTTCTTTTCGCCAATGAAGACGGTGTGCCCGGCATTGTGGCCGCCTTGATAACGGGCCACCGCGCTGAAGCGTTCGGAGAGCAGGTCGACGATTTTGCCCTTACCTTCATCGCCCCATTGGGCCCCGAGAACAATCAAATTGCTCATGTGATCGACCGCTCTATGCGCAAAGAAATCCAGTGTATCGCAGCCGTCGCAAACTACTGAAAAGCCTAAACTTGACCTGAGTTAAGGGCCCATTTCCGAGCGCACTGCATGCTAACCTTGACACGATGCAGATGTGTGGCGTCTTTCGGGCGCTCGGCCCGGAGATCTTTCATCAGCTCGTGCGCGGGATTTCGATTGGGAAGCTAAAGACTTTTCAGGTTTACGAACGATTCAAAGTGCGGGCGCACCTGGTGAAATTGAATGCGGAATCGCTGCGGAAAGCGGAGCCGAAGTTTTGGTCGCGGATTGAAGAGGATGATGAAGAGTTTGCGACTGACCTGTCGCAGGTTTTTCTGCTTTCGCACCTGGACATGATCGTTGATGTTCTGAACTTCGTCGGCATTCCGAACGACCAGGGGTTTTTCGATAAGGATCTGAAGCCGGAAGAATATTTGAAGGAGGGATGGCAGGAGCGCGTCTTCGAGGAGTTCCAAGGCAAGTATCCGCGCGAAATCCTGCTGTTCTATATAAATCATCTGGATTGGGAATTGAACAAAACCGAGAATGTCTTCCTACCGGCCGCGTGAATCGATGACGGACGTAAAGACTTTTCAGGAGAGCGTCAAAAAGGGCGATTTGGGGGCTGTCAGGATTGCATTGGCGGAAGATCCCGAGTTGCTGGATGCGACAAACCAGGCGGGGCAGAGCGCATTTCTCCTGGCCATGTACTATCGGCAACGCGAGACGGCGGAGTACCTGCTGAGTCTGGGTCCGAAGCTCGACCTGTTCAATGCGTGCGTAGCGGGTCAAACAGCGCGCGTGATCGAGGAGATTCGGGCTAATCGAGCGTTGTTGGAATCGTACAGTTCAGATGGTTGGACACCGTTGCATCTTTCGGCTTTCTTCGGGCATGCGGAACTTGCGAATGCGTTGCTTCAAGAGGGCGCGAAAATAGAGGCAAGATCTGCGAACGCGATGAAGAACACTCCGCTGCACGCGGCCACAGCAGGCGGGCAGACGGCGCTAGTGGAGTTGCTTCTAAAGCACGGGGCTGACCCGAATGCAAGTCAAGAAGGCGGCTGGACCGCTTTGCATTCGGCAGCGCAAGCAGGCAATCGCGAGATGGTGGAAGTGCTGCTTGCGAACGGCGCGGCGGTAAACGCACGGGCCGCAAACAATCAATCGCCGCTGGATCTGGCGTTGTCGAAAGGCCATGAGGACGTAGCGGCACTGCTGGAGCAACTCGGCGCCAAGCTGCAGTAGACGATGTTGGAACAAAAGCTGGAAGAGCTGCGGCGCGCTACGTTGGCGGCTTTCGCAGAAGCGATCTCTTTAGAGGAACTGGAAGACGGCCGCGTCGGTGCGTTGGGACGCAAGGGCACGCTGGCCCAGATCAGCAAAGAATTTGGGAAACTCGGGGCGGCTGAAAAGGCGTCGCTAGGCAAGCTGCTGAATTCCGTTAAGGAAGATCTCGAGACCGATTACCAGGACAAGAAACAGCGCTTCGAAGAGGCTGAGCTGGCTGAGCGGCTGGCCAAGGAATGGATCGATGTAACGCTGCCTGCGCCCGGTGTGCGTCCGGGCAGCCTGCATCCGATCACTCAATTACAGCAAGAGATTGAAGACCTGTTCACATCGCTGGGGTTCGCGATTCTGGATGGGCCCGAAGTGGAAACCGAAGAGCACAACTTTGATGCGCTGAATATTCCGCCCGCGCATCCCGCGCGAGACATGCAGGACACCTTCTGGTTGTCGAACGGGCACTTGCTACGTACGCATACGTCTCCGGTGCAAGTGCGCGGCATGCGCCAGCTTGGGCCTCCGCTGCGCATGATTGCGCCGGGCCGGGTGTTTCGCAACGAAGAAGTAGACGCCTCGCACGAGCACACGTTTTACCAGCTTGAAGGAATGATGGTGGATCGCGAAGTTTCCGTCGCGAACCTGATTTACTTCATGAAGACGCTGCTTAGTTCCATCTTCAAGCGCGATGTGACGGTGCGTCTTCGGCCGGGCTATTTCCCGTTCGTCGAACCAGGCTTTGAGCTGGATATTCGTTGTTTGATCTGCGGTGGAAGTGGTTGCGCGGTGTGCAAACAGAGTGGTTGGGTGGAACTGCTACCCTGCGGATTAGTTCATCCGAATGTGCTGCGGACCAGCAACATCGATCCTGAAGAGTGGGGCGGATTCGCGTTCGGCTTAGGGCTGACGCGGCTCGCGATGATGCGTTACGGCATAGATGACATCCGCCAACTGCAAGGCGGCGATCTGCGCTTTCTGACGCAGTTCTAGCCCCATGCAGAGACCTCGATCCAAAGGGACAATACTTGAAATTTTCGTATCAATGGCTTTGTGAGTTGACGCCGGGGCTTGCGAGCGATCCTCACGACCTGCAGCGCCTGATCACGATGAAAACGGCGGAGTGCGAGGGCGTTGAGGCGTTTGGCGCACATTTCGCTCAGGTTGTTGCGGCCCGTGTGGTTAGGGTTGAGCCGACTGCGAAAGGCAAGAACAAGCTGGTGCGAATCAAAGCGGGCGGCGGCAGAACGGCAATGGTTTTATGCGGAGCGCCGAATGTGCGCGAAGGCATGCTTGCGGCCTGGGTACCACCTGGAACCAGCTTGCAAGGCAAGATGATCGGGCGCGCTGTGATAGACGGTATTGAGAGCGAAGGCATGCTGGCGAGCGCGGCTGAGCTTGGGATCAATCGCGATCATTCCGGATTGCTTGAGCTTGTGGATACCGAGCCGGGACAGCCACTGCGTGATCTGAAGCCGGATTGGATTATTGAGATCGACAACAAGAGCTTGACTCACCGGCCCGATCTGTGGGGGCACGTAGGGATGGCGCGCGAAGTTGCGGCGATCACGGGTTTGACTCTGCGCGATCCAGTCCGGATGGATATGCTTCCACAGGGCGAACCGGTGATTCGGGTCGATATCGCCGATCATGTGCTGTGTCCCCGCTACAGTGCGTTGCTAGTTGAGAATGTGCAAACCGGGCCTTCAGCGCTTTGGCTACAGGCGCGCTTGGAAAGCATTGGCCTGAACACGATCAACAACATCGTCGACGCGACGAATTTTATTCTGGCCGAGCTGCCGCAACCGATGCACGCCTTCGATGCCGACAAGTTACACGGCAATACGATTTTCGTGCGTACGGCGAGGGCTGGCGAAATGTTACGAGCCCTTGACGGCGAAACGTACGAACTTGCACCCCCCGACCTGGTGATTGCCGATGAAGCCGGGCCGGTGGCGCTTGCGGGTGTAATTGGAGGGGCAGACAGCTCGATTTCGGAGACGACGAAGCGAGTGGTACTCGAGAGCGCAAATTTCCAGGCGACTAGCGTGCGACTGACTTCCGCGCGGCATAAGTTGCGGACGGACGCCTCGATGCGATTCGAAAAATCGCTTGACCCTGAGAACACCATTCGCGGGCTTGCGCGAGCCGTTGCATTGTTGAAGGAATTGTGCCCCGGCATGGAGACGCAGGGAGGCGTAACGGACAATCGCGGACCTTTGCCGAGAACGGCGCCTATTGCTCTGCCGATGAAGTTCCTTGTTCGCAAGTTGGGCGAGGACGTCAGCCAGGAACAAGCAGAGCACATTCTGGAAGCACTCGGATTTCAGACGCGTGAGACGGCGCCTGGTTTTCTGACGGCGACAGTGCCGAGCTGGCGCGCCACGAAAGATATCAGTCTAAAAGACGACTTAGTGGAAGAGATTGGGCGGATGATTGGCTACGGCGAGATTACGCCGGCCGCGCCGCTGGTTGCGGCAGTACCGCCTTATTCGAATCCGATGCGGATGTATCTGCGCTCGGTTCGCACGGAGTTTGTCGACCAAGGGTTCACGGAAATTTATAACTATTCGTTCGTAGCTGAAACAGACGTGAAGAAATTTGGGCTGCGGATTGAAGATCACATCGCGGTGCGGAATCCTATTGCCTCAGAGCTGACGCATATGCGGCGAAGCCTGCTGCCTGGAGTTCTGCGGAACATTGTCAGCAATGTTCGGCATTATCCCGAGTTTCGAATTTTCGAAATTGGGCACGAGATCCATCCAGGCCCTGGCGCAGAGCTACCGAATGAAGTGACGCACGCCGTGGCAGCGCTGTATAACGCGCGTGGCGACGAGCAGGATTTTTTCGAATTGAAACGCGTGCTGGAATGTGTGTTTCGCGGTGCGCGGATAAGGGCTGCGCGGGCGCGCGGCTATGAGCATCCGGTGCGTGCGGCGGAGGTTCTCTGGGGCTAGGATCGGTCATCGGCAGGTTTTTCGAATTGCATCCGTCGTTGCTGGCGCACGAAGGCATGGAAGGGCGTGCGGTTTTGTTTGATGTTGATTTGGAGTTAGCCCAGCAGCTTGCGGCTGCACGTGAGACGCGGTACACGGCACCGCGCAAATACCCTACCAGCGGTTTTGATCTATCGGTGGTTACGACGCTCGAGAAACCGGTTGCGCAGATTGAAGATGAGCTTGCGAATTTAGCGCGTCCGGAACTCGCGGCGATCGATTTCATCACGCAGTACACCGGGTCGCCCCTGGAGTTTGGGCAGAAGAGCGTTTCGTACCACCTGGAGTTGGGCGCGCTGGATCACACGATGACAAATGAAGAAATCGGCGAGGTTCGCAACCGCATCATAGAAGGTATGCGGAGCCTGGGGTACGAATTCCGCGGCTAGCGTTTGTAGATGTCGACGGGTTCTATAACTTTACTGCCTGGCCTGTGCGCCCATACTTCAGGCGCCCTGTGGATTCCTGAAATGGGTACGACCGTTATCGCCGATGCGCATCTAGGCTACAGTTGGGCACAGCGACGCCGGGGCGAATTGGGGCCGTTGGCTGATGCCAGAACTCGCGACAAGCTCGTTCGCTTGTGCGATGATTTGAAACCGCAACGGATCGTCTTCCTGGGAGACCTGGTGCATGCGCCAAGACCATGCGAGCCCGAACGCCAGTGGATTGAAGAAACGATTACAGGCCTAAGCAAGCGCGCGGAACTCATCGCGGTCCGCGGTAATCACGATAGGGCGTTCGCGCGCGAGTTCGGCCATCTTCCAATCACCTGCGTAGACTTTTGGTCTGCCCACGGCCTCACTGCGGTGCATGGCGATCGATTCACATTTGCGCTGCCAGAGAATCATATGGTTCTGTTAGGTCACCTGCATCCGTGCCTTGCCGTGCAAGATGCATCAGGAGCGGCGCAGAAGTTGCCGCTGTTCCTGGTGACTCAATCATGTATCGTGTTGCCGGCTTTTTCGCCTTTCGCGCGCGGCTACGACCTGGTCTCCGGTATGCCCGAAGAACTGGCAGCGTTCTTAGGCGAGAGCGGCGTACAGGCGTTCGCAGTCACATCTACAAGAGTCGTGGGATTGGGTCCTCTGGCTCGCGTCATCGAGAAAATGTTCGACGCAAACGTGAGTGCGCCGGAGCGGTTTCGGAAAACGCGTCCAGCCTAATTGGCCAGGTAATGGGACCGTAGCGCGGTTACTTCGGTAACCTGACACTATTCCACTCGCTTCCACTCTGCAAGACTACAGCCCCCGCAAGATTTGAATCTGCGCCAGCGGGAACAGGAACGTGAACGAACTCTGCGCTTGCCGCGCCGGCTGCTTTGGACATTAGCGCTGCTGTTGCGGGCCTGACAAAACGGGAGCACAGGAAAAGGGGAAAACGAACTTCGGAGTTTTGATTTTGGGGATAAGTGGAGTGTTTTCAGCGAGAAGAAAAAGTTGATGGATTTGTTGTCACCGGATTTTGGCGGATGGCTCAGGAAGAGGGGCTGTCGCTCGAACACTTTGCTGAGAAAGTGCTGATAGAAAAAAGCCGCGAGAATCAGTCAGCTGAAAACGGTGATGACTCTTACGCTGAAACCATGCGCCGCCTCGGCACGTTTGGCAAGCGCCATAAACTTTCGCTGGGCGGTGTAAGCGTGAAGGAACTGCTTCATGAGAGCAGACCTTGAGCCAGACTTTGGATGCATTTGTCCTTGACGCAGTAGTGCTCACGTGGTGTTTTCCTGATGAACAATCGCAGAAAGCCCGCGTCCAGAGCGGCGAATAATTCTTCTTCGGCTACTGGACACGCAGGCGCGCTAAGAGACTGGTTTCATATTCTCTGATTAAATCGCATTTGGCGGCGTAAAAGCTAAGCTGGCATTAAGAAGCGCGTCCACGCTGAGCGTTATCGCTTTGGCTCCCCGGCTCCTGTCGGCACGACGTGATTCCCCATAGCCCCCGTCCCCCTTATTTCCTGGCGATTACATCATTGCAGCTAGTGCCACGGGGTGATCTTAAGCGACGCGTCTCCGCGCGTTCCGGTCTCACAAAGGGTCCTTTTGAGATGCCGATAAGTTTAGTTCGCTGATGGTTTTTCCACGCGATCAATGATGAAAACCGGCACCGGTCCTTTAGCCGCCGTTAGCTTTAGGCCCAGTTGCTCCTGTATTGCGGTAAATAATGACGGAAGCTCTGTGTCATCGCTTTTGCGGGTGCCAGTCTCATCTGGGTGTACCTCTTGGTCTGGTGTGTATTGAAGCTGGATATTGAACAGTCCAGTGAGGCCGCTTTTGTCGATTACAGTTCGCTCAGCCAACTGCGAGAGCAGTCCATCCGCAAGCGCACTCATACTCCCGCCGTAAACAATGACCGAAAGTGTGCGCCCGGTTTTCTTTCTCGTCTCTGTGCCGCAAACCTCCGTACCCGCACTCTGCAAGGTGCTAGACGGTTGCAGGTCAACCGGCGCACAGGCGTCCGAAGCCAATTTCTTTATTTTGATACCACTCTTGGCAGCGGTTAGAAAATAAACTGGACCTTGCTCTGTTGCGCGATGGAATTGGAGGTGAAATCTGTCTTCGAGCAAGGCCTGCAGCATCGGGCCACGCATTGCGGCTTGGCTTGGATTCCCCTGTGCCGTAGCGGTAATGTCATAGTGTTCAGAAGGGAGCCAGCCGGGCGCACCCCGTACCTGAAGAATGGTTGCGGTATAGATGACACCATTCGCGAAGTAGCCGTAAGCCATCTGAATTAACGCGCTCACTGTAACGCACTTTAGGCTTAACCTGCCCGGTTGTGGCTGCCCTCCGCCTACGCAATCGCCGCTGGGTCGGATTGCGGCCACTTCGAATTCCGGACGGGGTGCCTTTTGTGCCAACGCCGGGGAGAAAAGTGCCATACAAACTGTGGTCACAAGCGCCCGATAAAGGACAAACGTTCGTGTTCGCAAGCTGTTGTTTATGGCAGGAGTGCTAGAAAACTAGCGTCACTCTATCATGCCGGAATCTAGCGAGAAGTTCTCCTTAGGTTATGACGGAAAAACGCTTGTTGTAAGTAGGTGCTTGATGTCACAAAGGGTCCTTTATGAAACACGGCTGGCAGTCTCCCAAAGCATAAGTTTCGGGACGGGGGGCTGCATTTCACGTAGGCGCAGGAAGCAGAGGGTTAAAGAGATTCCGTCTCGTGTTGTGCTGTGATACTTTTGCGGACACACGAGAACTAGGGTGTTGACCGCCGCGGGACGCGCTACGACTTCACGAGTCGATCTACTGCCTTTAGCCGTTTTGCGAAGGCTGGGAGTAGGTCTAAACGCAGGGCGTTCGCACCGTCCGAAAGAGCCTGGGGCGGGTCTTGGTGCACCTCCACGAAAACACCGGCAATGCCGACTGCTGTGGCGGCGCGGGCTAGCGGTTCGATGAACTGCGGCTGGCCTCCGGAAGTTTTGCCGGAGGCGCCGGGGAGTTGGACGCTGTGAGTCGCATCGAAGATGACTGGGTAGCCCGTCCGGGCCATGATGGTCAGGCCGCGCATGTCGACAACTAGATTGTTGTAGCCGAAAGAGGAACCGCGTTCGGTTAGCAGGATGTTGTCGTTGCCGGTGCTTGCCACCTTTTCGGCGGCGTTCGCAATGTCGCCAGGCGCGACGAACTGTCCTTTCTTGATGTTGACGACCCGGCCTGTTTTTCCTGCCGCGACCAATAGATCCGTTTGGCGGCAGAGAAAAGCGGGGATCTGCAGAATGTCGGCGGCTTCGGCGGCTACTTCCGCCTGCGCGGGTTCGTGAATATCGGTGAGGACGGGAATGCCGAGTTCACGGACTTTTTTGAGGATGCGAATACCTTCGGTTAACCCGGGACCGCGATACGACGAGACACTGCTCCGGTTCGCTTTGTCGAAAGAGGCCTTGAAGACGTAAGGGCCAACGATGTCGCGAATCTGCTGGGCGAGCCAGAGGACGTGTTCTTCGCTCTCAATTACGCACGGCCCGGCGATTAGCGCGAGCGCGGCATCGTTGGCGAAGACGATCTGCTCGCCGACTGAGACGCGCCGGTTCATCCGACGATGCAAATGATCACCAACAGTAAGTACAGTCCGAACATTGTCACCAGCCTTCGCTATAGCCCTACTGAGGACGGCCCGGTTTCGCTCTGCCACAATTATCACCTTCTACTCTTTGATTATCCCGGTGTAGGCGAGAACCCGCTCAAAGGTCAGGTGACGAAAGATGCCATCGCAAACGATGTGGACGGTATTTTGCAAGATGCCGCCAAGCAGTACGGCATTTCCACCGACGTTGTGGATCCCACTGGATGGTCGCTCGGCACAACAGACGCTCTGAAATTTTCCCTGCTTTTCCCCCGCTAGCCGGCCGGAGCAAAAAATCCGCAACGTCCTTCTCATCGCCACCGACCCGGGAGGCTATACCAACGGCCTAGCTAGTCCGGATGAGGCGTCCTGCATCGGCACTCTGTTCGACACCCTGGAGACAAGCACCGGGACCCTGACCCATGCCCTGCAATCGGCCGCGCTAAAACTGACGTTTCCCTATGCAGGCCAAACCTCGTCGGACTACGGAACGAACAGTGGTTGCACGGCGACGGTCGCCGGCGATACTGTGGACCTGAGCGTTATACCCAATTGCACGGTCGCTAACCACTGCGTGTCTACGGTTGCCATCGATGTGCTGAACCGGAAGGCGCTTCCCTGGTCTCTGACCGGGGGAGTCAATCAAATGCTCTACGTCCAACAGCGAAGCCAAGGGAAAGACTGGGCGGGTAACTTCTGCAAACAGACTGCTCCCGGTTTTGCCTCGGAAGATTGTCACAGCTACGGAGAGGTGAACCAGAGCATCTACAACGGCGGGGTTTGCAAAACAAATGCCTCCAACCTGAACTCTCCCGTGACGCTAAAATGCGCACATCTCAAAATGACCGGCCACATCGCCGTTTTCAATGGTTATCAGGACCTATACGGGACATGGACATATGGCCGGGCGCTTGTTGAGGGTTACAACGCGCAGTATGGCAGAGGGTCAGCTACTCTTTCGACCTATCCCGGTCCCGACGGGGCTGGCCACGGCGTTATGTTTCAGCATCCCCTGTGGATGCAGGACCAAATCCATGCCGCATTTGACCAACGCGGGTCACGGCCCAGGGCGCAGGGAAGCTCGCATTAACTCCAGGACCCTTGCGGGGGAATCGACCATCGGCGAATGGCCTACGCCGTCGATGATCACCACTTTAGCGCCGGGCACTCGTTCGAACTATTTCGCATTCTCCGGGGGCACTATCTCGTCCTGGGCGCCGAAGATGACTAGAAGGGGAGGCACGGGTTTAAGGGCTGCGATGCGTTCGTTGGTCGGTTCGGCCGTACGGTAGGCAACGCTGTCGTCGTGGGCGGTGCGAACGGCAATGTAGGGCAGTTGCTTGATATCAGCGACGAATTTCTCCGGAATGGGAAATCCCGGGGCAAACCCTTGCTTGAGCCCGCTTCGAATCGCCTGATCGCTGCGAAAGCGCGACAGGAACTCTCCCAGTACGGGAGCCATGTAGGCCTGTGTCAGGAATGTGAAGTCGCTTCCTGCTGTCGGTGGGCTATCAATTAAAATCAAGTGCTCGATGCGCGCCGGATTCATTTGAGCGAACGCAATCGCCACTTCCCCTCCCATGGAATGCCCTACTATGGTCACGCGATCGACGCCGAGTCTATCTAGAACCGCGGATACCAGTGCGGCCTGCCGTTCGATCGAATATCCGTAGCGGGGCGCTTCGGTCCCTCCATGCCCAATCAGGTCAACCGAAATGACGCGGTGATCGGTGGCTAGTTCCGGGGCGACGAGGTCCCACCAATCGATCGCCGCACCGAAGCCGTGGATCAGGACAATCGCAGCACCCGTCCCTGCGATCTTTACATTTGCGGGTACGACACTCGTTTCGATGATCTGGCCGCCGTCGCGCGGCGACGCCACCCGGGTCTGTGAGTCCACCCAACGTGCGTTGGCGACGAGCGCCACCGCGCACAGCGCCAGAAAACCGATGGTTATAACAATCCACCTCACAATTTTTCCTTTCCGGCCGGGACGGTATTTTCCATCCGTCTCGCAAGGCGTCAGAACAGTATTGCGGCGCAAGCCGTCGCTCGCCATGCGATCGACAATGCGGACCCCTGAGGAGCGGGCGTTTGACAAGAATGCTATGCACATTCAGTTTGTGTGTGCGCAGTGATTCGCCGTGTGAACGCCTATTGCACTGCGGGGCATCATCCTAGCATGGGCGCGAGCTACCGTTCAAGCGACGCCAGGTTCGGTTCGTGCAGCAAAGAAAAGGGTAACTAAAGGTCCAGTTGACACCGGCTATGCCGGGCAGGGTAGTCGGCGGATCGATCCTACACTTTCGTCTCTATCTACTTACCGATGTTCGGCTCTAAATGTGAGGATTAGATTCTTCTTCTTTTCGAATCTCCGTGTAGAGAAGTTAAAGGAACCTACGGGGTCACTTTTCTTATTTCCACTACATACCTTCGGCGGCTTGCCGGTTTCAGCCAGGGTCTTAGCCTTGCATTTCATCGATCCCCATCTTTCGATAGAAGACGCCCTCACCGATGGCAGCAAATGCCCAGTTACATCTTTACCCTGGGTTTGCCTCAGGCGTGGCGTCCGGCTTGTTGACAGTATGCCTTTAGCGACGCTACTATTCGCGCAACACTTTCTCCCCCAAGTAAATCTCCGTTGCTTTCCCTATAAGCTGTACACCTTTCTGCCTTTCCGAGGAAGCGTCCCGGAACGTAACAGGTTGACCAGATGTACGGACCCTGCAATAACGCAAATCGGCCCCGATGAAGATATTGGACTAAACGGCAAAATACACAGAAACGAGGAGGAGTAATGTCAGAGGAAAAGAAAACAATTCTGAATGCAGAGCAAACAGCAGCCAAAGGTGAACTCTCCGATAAGGACGTGGAACATGTCGCCGGCGGCATCCAGTTGCAAAGTGTTATCGGCCCCGAATTGCGTGAGGCGGAAGCCCTAACAGCCGCCAAACTAAAAATAAAGTACTAGTGGCGATAGGTAGTATTGAAATACCGATGAACCCACGTCGTCTTTGTGGGCGCGCGCCGATATCAGTAACCTAGCCAATGGCAAGGGGCCCTGGATGGACAAATCGGGGCCTTTCTCTGCTCAGCCGCGGATCCCACGGAAGACTGGGCTAAACAGTAAAAAAAAAAGGCGAGGAGGAGGAATAATGTTAGAGGAAAAGGAAACAAGTCTCGATGCAGAGCAAACAGCAGCTAAAGGTGAGCTCTCCGATAAGGACGTTGGAGATGTCGCCGGCGGCGCCCAGTTGCAAAAAGTTGTCAGCGGTTCCACGTCGATCGAAGTGACAGGCATGCTCGACAAAATCAAGGTGCAAATAAAGCCGTCGCCAGTGTCGCTAGGCACGTCAGCCCCTGATCCTTGTAGCAATAGTTAATCTTGAAATACCGCTGAATCCATGTATCTTTGGGGCGGGTCGATATCAGCAACCTCGCAAACAGCAAGGGTCCTGGATGGCCGTATCGGGCCTTTGATCCGTTCATGCACGAACCCCAATGAAGCTTGGGCTTAACAACAAAATACACAAAGGCGAGGAGGAGCAATGTCAGAGGAAAAGGAAACGACTATTAATGCAGAGCAAACGGCAGCTAAAGGTGAACTCTCCGATAATGAGTGGATAGCGCCGCCGGCGGCGCCCTCACGAATAAAATAATTGACGGCAGCATGCTGCGCTCGGGCCGTGTGGTCCAGGTTTCACTGGACGAGTCCACTTAATAACGTCTATTGGCCGACTTCAACCCAGACTGGATTTGGCAAGTAAGGGTGAAGTAGCGATAGGTAGTATTGAAAGGCTGATTCACCCACGTCATCTTTGTGGCACGCAAATGGCAAGGGCCCTAGATGGACATATCGGGGCCTTTTGTCTGTTCAAGCGCGGACCCAATGAGGACTGAGCTAAACAATAAAATACACACAAACAAGCAGGAGTAGTAATTTAACTCGATTCGGACCCTGGGCAATAGGCGAGCTTGGAGATGATAGATTTCCTTTAGATCGAGCGGTCAGCGCCGTGTCCTCCATCGAGGCCGGGAATTAGCTGGAAAAATTGAATCCAGCCCGAATCCTCGGGTAAAAGAAACATTCTTGATAAGAGCTATCGCCAGTCATATAATTCGAGTCTCGCAATTCCCCCAATAAAAGTGCTAGGATTCTCCCCCATCGGCTGCAAGGTCGTTTCCTCGTATTGACTCTTGCACAAGGGCCTACTATGGCAAACGCTTCGCCACCTCCAGAAAGGACGAGCCTAACCCCGTTCGAACAGTCAGGTGCTTGTTAACGGTTTGGGGCGTCGCTGTATGACTATACGGTTCGCCAGGAGAAAACTAGCCCGATGAACAGCGTGGAGTGGTCCCTTACGGCACTCGCTGCCGGAGCGATACTACTCGTTTGCTGCTTACGGGTCTTGGGCCAATCCGGCGCACCTCTCCAGTCGCTGAGCCTGCTTGATGCGTTGAAATTGAATTGCCAACCAGCCCCAACTCCACATTCAGGAACAACAAGTTGCCGCCAGCCGGGCAGCCAGCCGGCAGGCAAGCGGCCGTTGACGTGGTCACAGGAACAATCTTCTCTCAGAATCACATCAACGCACCCCTCACGCTGTTTAACCAGCAACAGGCCGCTCTGCTGGGAATTGTGGCCGACGACCAAGTCAGCAATGTCACCAATCTGGTCTTGGGAGCCACTAAGGAATACCGTGACGGTGCGACGATCAATTCCAGCTTTACGATGAGCCGGACAACCGACAACATCTATAACATTGGGGGCACGAACCTTTCCTCGCTGGCGTTCCAGGTGTCGGTCCCGTTGCTGCGGGGGCGCGGACGCAACGTGGTCGCGGCGACCGAGACGGCGGCCGGAATCGAAGTCGAGCCAGTGTTCTAGATCTCAACCACACCATCAGCACTCTGCTATCGAGCACCGCTGCGAGCTATTGGAATGCGGTGGGCGCGGTTAAAAACCTCAAAGTAGTTCAGGACTCTGAGCAACGAGGCAAGATTTACGTGGAAAACGTCAAGACACTGATTGACGCAGGACGTGTACCGGAAGCTGAAATCCATCAAGTCGACGCTAACCTGGCCACGCGCCGCCACCGAATCGCTGCCGAGCAGAGGGTCCTCGCGGCCCGCGAACAACTTGCCTTGGCCATGGGCATCAAAGCAGACCAAATGACGAGCGTCGGGATACCCGCGGAAGACTTCCCGCCGAATGACGGGCAGGTCTTTACGCCTTGGATTCCTACTCTTCTCAACAATTTTATGATTCAGCGCTCGAGCACCGCGCGGATTACCTGGCTGCCAAAAAACGGGAAATGGAACAAAAGGCGCTCCTGGCTCCGGCCCACAATGCCATTTTGCCTCAGCTCAACATCAACGTAAGTTCCGGTTACTCCAGCCTGGACGCGGGCACGGCCTTCAGTAACTTCTTCAGTTCCATCGGACATGCACCCCGGGGCCCGGACTTGGGCGCCGGCATGACCTACCAATTCCCACCCAGCAACGATTCGGCCAAGGGAGCGCTCATGCTGGCGCAATCCAATGTTCGGCAGGCGGAACTGCGTAGCCTCCGGACGTCGCAAAGCATTATGGCTTCCGTGGTGACCGCGGCCGGCAATGCGCGTAACGCAGCCCTCCAGTTGCGCAGCGCGCAGGAAGCGGTGGCTGCGTCGCAGGCAGCATTGGACGGCGAGCGCGAAAAGTATCGATTGGGTGCCGGGCGACTGGTCGACGTTTTGACCATGGAGGACCGTCTGACTGTGGCAGAGCAAAGCGAGGTGAGCGCCGAACTCGGCTTTGCCCTGTCACTGACACAGTTTCGTTTTGTGACCGGCTCGATCATCCAGCCGGACAAAACCGTCCAGTCAGTCGACCGCGATGTCTTTTTCACGGTCCCTATTCCCACGGTGCGGAAAGATCCAGTTGGGAAGGAATAGAAGAACATGGACACGAGCATTCCGAAAAACTTCGCTGGAGCGCCTGTCTTCCCCGGACAACTTGACACCATCATGCGGGTCACGGGGGCAAGAAGATGGTTGGCGCTCGCCGGCATGTTTCTCATTCTGGGGGCCGGGCTGGTTTGGGGTTTCGCGGGAAACATAGATACGAAAGCAGGTGGATCCGGTGTCATCGTGCGGGCGGGGACTGTCTTGAACGTGGTGACATCAGGTGCAGGGCTGGTGACCGCCATTAGCGTCAATTTGGGAGACAGGGTGAAGGCCAATCAAATGGTCGCCAAGGTTTCCGAGCCGGAGATGTCAGAGAAGATCCGTTTGGCTCGCACTGCTCTCGAGGAAGCCAAGGTGGAGCGGGAGAGTAACTTGCAATCGCGGGAACAAGGGGCCCAGCTTCTGGTAGAGGCATTGGCGCGCGACCAAACGAACGCGCAACGGGAGATACAGGAACTCGAGGAACAGGCCAGGATAGCGACTGAGCAAATCGCCGTGGATAATCAACTTCTCGGCAAAGGGTTGATTACCCGCCAACAGACTCTTCAAGACCAACAGAAACTGGTTGAGATCAATGAACGGGTCGAATCGTTACACGCGAAGATCACGCGCATCGAAGCCGACCAGTTCGCAACAAAAACCGATCCCAAACGCCTGGACACGGAGATGAAATCTCGCGTCGAGGAACTGGAGCGGAATCTTGCAGGTCTGGAGAATCAAAGCGCCATTGAATCCAGCGTCGCAAGCCCATATGACGGACAGGTGATCGAGATGAAAGCTGTGCCGGGTAGCCTGGTCACTGCGGGAAGCCCCATTCTGAGTATCCAGCCCCGCGAAAATGCTTTGGAAGTGCTCGTCTATCTGCCCTCCTTTCAAGCCAAGGCGGTGCAGCCCGGAATGAGTGCGGAGGTATCGCCGTCCACGGCTAAGCGTGAGGAGTTCGGATTTATTCACGGCCAGGTGGTTTACGTCGGAGAGTTTCCGGCAAGCTCCGACGCCCTCATGCGTAATTTTCAAAACCAGATGTTAGTCCAATCGATTCTGGCAGGCGGCCCGGTAACGGAAGTGCGGGTAACCTTGGCGCACGATTCCCAGACCATGAGCGGGTACAAGTGGTCGTCGTCCAAAGGCCCCGCGATCACACTCAGCAGCGGCACGCTTTGTACGGTCCAGGTGATTACCCGCCAACAGCCGCCAGTGAGCCTGCTTTTCCCCTTCTTCAAGGGCCGGCTTGGACTGAGTTGATCCCCATGACCATAACTACGACCACAACTGCAATGGATCCCGGACAGAACACAGCCACTGAACGTTTCGGCAGTTTGCTTCGTCCGCGCCGCGTTGCCACTCCCACAGTACTGCAGATGGAGGCAACGGAGTGTGGGGCCGCCGCGCTCGGGATCGTTCTTGCCTATCACGGCCGCATGGTTTCGCTTGAGGAGTTGCGGATGGTTTGTGGCGTCTCTCGAGACGGCAGCAAGGCCAGCAACATCCTGAAAGCCGCGCGCACCTATGGTCTGAAAGCCAAGGGCTACAAGAAAGAACCCGCGCAACTTCGCGATTTGCCGTTGCCGATGATCATTTTCTGGAACTTTCACCCTTTCTCGTGGTGGAAGGCTTCGGGGCAAAGAAGGTCCATCTCAACGATCCGGCGGAGGGCCGCCGGTCGGTGGATGACCAGGAGTTTGATGAATCCTTCACCGGCCTCGCGCTGGTTTTCGAGAAGGAACTCTGGTTCATACAGGGTGGGGAGAAACCCGGCATCTTGAGAAGGTTGGCAACGCGCCTTCCGGGTAGCCGTTTTGCCCTGGTGTATCTCATGGTGGCTACTTTGGGTCTGGCGATTCCTAACCTGGTAACTCCCGTTTATTTGAAGATCTACGTCGACAGTTTTTTGGTCGACGGTTTGACAAGCTGGCTAAACCCGCTGCTGCTGGCCATGACTCTGACGGCTGTGGCCAAGGCGCTAATGACGCTCCTGCAGCAGGATTCGTTGATGCGGCTGGAAATGA
>CAVWVR010000005.1:0-261595 GCA_963758445.1 Terriglobia bacterium | reverse complement strand
GGAGCGGGTGCGGGTGCTGGCGGTGCTTCGACGGGCTCAGCGACCGTGGCTTCGGGGGGCGTTTGCGGCGAGAATTTCTTCGCGGCTTTGAGAGTGAGTTTCTGTTGCATGCGGCGCTGCTGGCGCGGTGTCATCTGATTGACCCTCTTTTCGATTTCAAGGTACATCCGGTTTTGGCGCGATGCAGGTAGGTAGCAAGAGCGGTTACCGGCTAAGTGTATGAGGGATTGGGGAAAGTGGGGGTCGAAATAATGGGGCTTCGTTTGTGACCGCTGCAGGGCGGGTGGCGCTAACCTGTAAATAAGCACTTTATGAGCGATGTTGTCCTCGAACCGAAGCCGAGAACCAAAGCGAACATCAGCGCTGCGGAGATGCAGCGCCGCCGCGAGGCTTTGCGCCAGGCGGACGCCCACAATCGCATTGAGGGCCAGTATCCGACTGCGGAAGGCTCTGCCATTTTCGAAGCTTTCATTCGTGGCGAGATCGAGCGCGATGAAATTCTGCCGCGCCTTCATGCGCTTCATCGGCATATCTGACCTTTGCCCGGGTACACGCTAGAGGACGGGTTAACCCTCAAGAACAAGCTCGGCGCGACAAGCCATGATGCGCTTGAGGCCGCCCAAACAGACTACGTCAGAAACCGGCTTTTGGATTTCACTTCGGGGCCAGGGCCTCAAGGCGGATTTGATACAGCGCATTTAAAGGCCATTCACCGACACCTTTTTCAGGATGTCTTTGAATGGGCGGGGCGCACACGTGACGAGCGCGTTATGTTGTCAGACGGCGCGATTGCGAGTGAACCTGTCTTGCGAAAGGTTGACGGTGAGCCTTTTCTGGAGGGCCCGCTGATAGCCGATACTCTTGAACGTATCGCCGGCAAGTTGCGCGATTAACCTTACCTGCGCGGCCTCGGCCGTGAGGAATTTTCCAACCGCGCCGCCGCACTTGTAGTTGAGCTTAACGGTGTGCGTCCATTCCGCGAAGGCAACGGCAGAACGCAGCGGGTGTTTATAAGCGAGCAGGCGCAAGACGCCGGCCATAAGCTTGATTTTTCGTGTGTCACCCGCGCGCGATGATTCAGGCCAGCATTGCCGGAAACGAAAGGAACAACCCGGCCATGCTGTTCAAGGAAATCAGCGATCCGGTGCGTGTCGCCGCTTTGAGTAAGGCGATTAGTTCCTTGGAGCAACACGGTTTTTCCTGGAACAGCCATTACCTCGCAACGACCGAGCCGGGCTATAAAGTTGATGAGCGGTTGGCTGGTGTCGCCGGTGAGCAGTTCATGGCGCGAACGAAGACAGCAATCCTGATCGGGCAAACGCGCGATTTGCCGGAGCCTCGGCCCGAGCGTGGACAGGATTTCACCCTTTACCCGACCTCATGGGGCCACAGCGCCGCCTAACATAATGCTTCGAGCCGTGCTGCACGCCGCGCTCAAATCCCCACTGCGCCGGCTGTGCTAGTCTGAAAATCGTTTCGCCCGATGGGCTGAATTGATCGGCATGCCCGGTTTTTACGGGCCGCTTTGACCTATTTTTTCAATGTCGTTACAAGTTTTCCTGCAAGCTCGACTGCTCGGCGCCACTGAGTTCCTCACCGCCGATCCTAATCCGCAGGCGAACAGTTCCGAATCCGATCTCATCGGCCGCTGCGCCTGGCTCAACTTATTTGGTGAAGTGCTGCCGCGCGCGTTGCTGGCGGAATTGCGCCTCTCGCGCATGCTGTTGGGTTCCGGAAGCGCGGAGCAATTTCTGTTGGTACTCGCGGAAGAGGATGTTCCACGGGCTGATGAGCTGCTGAATCGCGTGGCGGAAGCCTTGCGGGCGTTGTCCGGCAACACGCTGCAACTGATTTGGGCGACAACGGAAAATCTGGGCGCGTGGCCGGTTGCCCGCAAGCGCATCGATGATGGCTTGCAGGCGAGGACGTCCACGCCTCTAGCGGCCCATGCGGACGCAGTGCGGTTCTTCGCGCCTGCCGCCGATCAAAATTCCGCCTCACTCGCACATGAATATTTCATGGAATTCGCGGGTAAGCTGCCCACTGCTGCCAAAGTCGGCTGGTCCAATGCGCAGCCCGCTCAGCTCACCTGGGATGAAGGTCAATACACGTGGCCGCTGAAAGAGCAATCGGGAGTGGACGACGACGGGATCCTGTTTCCGCGCCGCTTCGCGCTTGACGACGATGGCAACTTGGCATCCGCTATCAATCTGGCTGAACGCGCAGAGGGCACGCCCCGGTGGGGCGTCCTTTGCGGCGATGTCGATCAGTTCGGCGCGCAGTTGAAGTCAGTCGGCAGCGTGGAAGATCACATACATCTATCAGTCCTCTTTAAAGAGTTCTTTGCGGGCGAGCTGTCCGTTCTCTGCACGCTGCCGGATTTCTGGCGCAAGGTCAGCATCCTCTATCGCGGTGGTGATGACTTCACCGTCTGGGGCAGTTGGGATGGGCTGCTGCTGCTTGCGCGCGAATTGCAGCGCGTCTTTGAGCGTTTCGCCGAACACAACCAGCAGGCGTTTCCCGGTCTCGAAGGGAAGACGCTGAGTATGGCGCTGGCAATCGCGCCTGCGCTCGATGCGCCGGTCGCGTCCGTGTTTCACGACGCTTTCGTCCAACTCAAACAGGCGAAAGCTATCGAACCCGGAACGTTCTACGTGTTTGGGCGCGCTATCGAATGGCAGCGCTTGCCGGAAGCGGAAGAAGTAAAGACCAGCCTGGTTCGGCTGGTGCGCGACTTCGGTTTTCCTCCGGAATACATCAACGAGTTGGCCGGCGTATATCGCGAGGCGTTCGCCGGAAGCCGTGTCGGACGCCGTAAAGCAATTCGCGTCGACAAGCCGTGGCGCACGTACATGCGCCTGTCGCGCGTGATACCGGCGGCACGCAACAAGGAACAAAACAATGTGCGCAACGCAGCCATCACCGGTTTGATTGGGAAACGCACGGCGGGTTTGAAACTGCGTCCGTCGGCGCGGGTGGGATTGGAATGGGCGCGGCTGGCTGCCGGCGCACCAGCGTAGGAGAAGAAGGAAGTACAAATGCCTGAAACGGAAGAGAAGAAACCCGAAGAACGCCGCCCTAGCGGTGACCGACCGCCTCGCGAAAACCGTCCTGCTGGCGGCGGTGGTGGTCCGCGCGGCGAAGGCCGAGGTGATCGAGGTGGTGAAGGCCGAGGCGACAGAGGTGGCGATCGTGGCCGCGATCCGCGCGGCGGCGGAGACCGTGGTGGCCGTGGTCCCGGTGGTGATCGTCGTCCCGAGGGTCCGCCCGAGATCGAACTCGAAAAGCTGATTGCCGATAGTCTCTATCTCGACAACCAGGCGCACGTTGTTGTCAGCCGTATGCGCGACATGGATTCAGGCACCAAGAGTCAATTGCGCCGTCTTTACAATGCAGTTCGCCGCGCGACGCGAGCGCCGGAAAGCGATCGCCAGCATGAGTTCGTAATGGTGCGCGCCCGGCTGGCTTACACGATTGCGCGTCATGGGCTGCGCAGTCTGGATGCGCTGGAACGGCTGCTGCTGCAGGTCACGCGCAAGAACGACACCAAGGGCTACGAACGTTTCCGCGATCTGTTCGAAGCCATCATTGCTTACAACGAATAGGGCTTACAACGAGTAGAGACAAGACATCACATGAGTTCTCACACAGCATCTACTGAACTGACATTCCTCGGGAAGCTGATCCTCGAAGGTGAAATCGCGTGCCAGACGGGTTTGCACATCGGCGCCGGCAAAGGCTCGCTCGAAATCGGCGGCGCGGACAACCCCGTGGTGAAAGACGCTTTCGGTATTCCGTACATTCCCGGCAGTTCTCTGCGCGGCCGCCTTCGTTCGCTGCTGGAGCAGACGCTTGGGCTCGCCGTTCCCAGCGAATTGGTCTACCTCTCCAAACGCCGCGGACAGGAAGTTCGCATCCATCACAGCGATCGTCCCGACGACGAAGTCTGCATCCTCTTTGGCCGCAATCCGGGCCGTGTCGAGAAAGTGACGGGCGAATCTATCGAAGCCGCAACGGCCACGCCCGCGCGGCTGACGGTGTACGACGCGCCGCTCATTCTCGACAGCATCACTCCGCAGATGCGCGAAAATCTCGACGATGAATTGACCGAAGTGAAAAGCGAAAACGCGGTCGACCGCATCACTTCGCAAGCCAATCCGCGCACGCTGGAGCGTGTCCCTTCAGGCGCACGTTTCCGATTCCGTATCGTTCTGGATGTGCTGTGCCAGGAAGATAAGCCGTTGCTCAGCCGCGTGACCGAAGGTTTGCGCCTGCTGGAAGACGATTCGCTGGGTGGAGGCGGCAGCCGCGGCAATGGGCGCATCGCGTTCAGCAATTTGACTCTCGCGTGGCGCGGCAAGGACTACTACGCCAAAGGCAGCGCGGAAGAGAGTTTGTTATCCGGCGCCGATCTTGCCGCACTTCAGCAGCTTGCCAGCGGTGACGGGTTCGCCGAGAAGCTCGCCTGACGATGCAACCGGCGGTTCTGATTCGCCTGCGGCCACTTGGTCCGTGGCGATATGGCGCGGGCGAAGGCGGCGCGGATCGTGTCGACAAAACGTTCCGGAGCGATCGTCTCTACTCTGCCGTCACGCATGCCATGCGGCAGTTCGGATTTCTGGACGAATGGCTGGACGCAAGCGCGCGCGCAGCGGTGCCGCAAGTCGCGTTCAGCTCGCTATTTCCCTATCAGGGCGATACCTTGTTCGTTCCGCCGCCGCGTACGCTGTGGCCGCCTCCGGCTTCGCTGGTGACGGCGCCGAATCCGGTGTTCCTTTCAAAAATCCGCTGGGATGCGGCGCAATTCGTTCCCATAACGGTGGTTGACTCGTTACTTACTGGCCGGCCCATACTGGCCGAACAATGGGCGCCCGATCCGGAAAGCGGCTGTTTGTTGAGGCGTGATCGCCCGAGCGCGAGTCCGTTCCGGGTAGTCACGCGCATGCGCGCCGCTGTCGATCGTCTGTCGCAAACATCCCGTCATGCGGACGCGTTTTCCTGTGTCGAGTTTGAAGCGAACTCGGGATTATGGTGCATCGCCCGCTTTGCCGATGCGAATGCCGAATCGCAATGGAGCGAAAAAATTAAGGCTGCGTTCCGCCTGCTGGCTGACAGCGGCTTCGGCGCGGGCCGCGTGATTGGCTGGGGTCAAACGGCTCAGCCTGAAATGCAAAACGGCGCCTGGCCCAACTTGCTGTTGCCGCGAAGCGCCAGGGTTGCAGGTAACGGTGGCCGGGCTTATTGGCTGCTGTCGCTCTATTCGCCTGCGCAATCCGATTCGCCCGATTGGTCCGGCGGCGATTACGAGTTAGTCACGCGTGGTGGTCATCAGAAAAAATTGGCGCGCATGGTGGCAGAAGGTTCAGTGTTGATGTCATCACAAGAACCTGCGGGCGCGGCAGTTGATGTGGCGGGCGATGGTCATCAACATCCTATTTATCGCTTCGGCTTCGCGCTGGCCGTTCGCCTCCCCGAAGTGGCGGAAGAAGACATAAAGCCGGTGGAAGAACCCAGCGACGAGGAAGCGCCCGAAGCCAAGCCTTGCGAACAGAATCGCGACCCTGCGGAAGCGGTGGTTTTTCCCGAAGAGCAAGCCAAGCTTGAGGACACCGATGACGTATAAAATCACTGCTCTCACGCCGCTGCTGGTCGGCGACGGGCGCGAACTGTCGCCCATTGACTACATGGTCTGGAAGGATCAGGTCAACGTTCTCGATCAGCCGCGTATTTTCAAACTGCTCGCGCGGGGACCGCGGCTGGAAGGTTATCTGGGTCAATTACGCAAAGCGACGAAACTTGATTTCGCATCCTGGGGTGGCTTCGCGCAGAACTTTTCGCAACGCCGCATTCCTTTTGAAAATGCCGGGACGGCCGCGCTGTGGAACAATGCGCCGCCGGAGTCTCTTTTCATTCCGACCTTCGCCTCGAACTATCGCGGCGCCTATTTGCCCGCTTCGGCGTTGAAGGGTGCGCTGCGCACGGGATTGGTCTTCTCGCGCTGGTCGCCGGCCACGATGGAACGGGTTGCCGCTTCACTCGAAGGCGATCGTGTTCCGCGGCGTACGGCTGAGGCTGCGGAAGCGCAAGTTGGGGCCTCGCAAACCAGAATCATTTCGGCGGCTGACAGTAAGCCTGTTCCGCCTTCTGTGTTCAACATCTACCTGACGCGCGTTGCATCGATCGATACTCGTCAGCCGGGCAAACCGCAGCTGGCCTGGAAAATTGCGGGCCGCGGCAGCGTGCCCAATCAGCGCATCAACGACGCAACTCCGGTCTTTACGGAGATGGCTGTTCCTGGCACCTCTTTCGAAGGAGACTGGAAGCTGGAACGCTTCTTCGAAAACGAAGAGATCACGCGCGCGCTGGGCTGGCGAACGGTTCCGACATTGAAGACGATGGTTGACGCGGCGAACCAGTATGCCGCGGCGCAGCTTCAGATCCACGCTCATTACGCCGAGACAATCGGCTTGACCACGCTGCAGCAGACCATTGCGCAATTGCAGCAGCGGTTGGAGCAGGCGCAGGCCACATCGTCCATCTGCCTGCTCTGCCTGGGGTGGGGCAGTGGCTTTGTTTCGAAAACCGGCTTCCTGGACACGAACAACGAAGCCTACCGGAAGATACTCCGCGCGGTACCCACGATTTCCAAGTCCATTCGCGACGGAATACCGTTTCCGAAGACCAGGAGGGTCGTCTTCGCCGGTGGCCAGCCGGCGTTTTTGCCGGGCTGGGTGAGCCTTCAGATGGAGAACTCCTAGTACCGCCGCAATACTTTAAAGTAGATTTAACTAAATGTTTTGAAGGGATTAGCCGATTCCTTCGTTATGCTGGGTATAGCAAAGCGTTCTAACGCCGACAGAACTGTTAAGTGCAAACTTCTTCGGCGAATCTGAAGTCCCACCAACTAGAACATGCAAAGCGCGATTTACAATGCGTACTTCGGATTTGCGGAGAATCCCTTCAACATCAGCCCGGACCCGGAGTTTCTCTACCGCAGTCCGCAACATGAGGAAGCTCTAGCCAACCTTATCTATGGAGTGCGGAGCCGAAAAGGGTTTATAGTCCTCACAGGCGAGGTAGGTACTGGGAAGACTACCATGCTCGAATGTTTGCGAGATTACCTTGACTCGCAACGTTTTGAGTTTGCGTTCATCTTCAATTCCCGTCTGACTCCCGATCAGTTTTTCGAGATGATGGCTTTCGATTTCGAGCTGCAATGCGACCGGAAGTCGAAGACTGAGGTGCTGTTTGCCCTGAATGCGCTGCTGATCCAGCAGGCGGAAAAGGGCCGTACATCCGTACTGATCGTGGATGAGGCGCACAATCTGGAGTGGGAGGTGCTGGAAGAGATCCGGCTATTGGGCAACCTGGAAAACCGCCAGGGCAAGCTACTACAGATTATTCTGGCCGGTCAGCCCGAACTCGACCGCAAGCTGGATGCTCCTAATCTTCGCCAGTTGAAGCAGCGAGTGGTGCTGCGCTGCGCTTTGAATCCGCTGACGCCGGATGAAACTGCGGCTTACATCGAGACCCGTTTAGCGCGCGCCGGCATGACCAACCAGATTGTGTTTACGCCCGAGATTCTGGAGGAGCTGTACAAGCGCTCGCGGGGCATCCCGAGATTGATCAACCTGCTTTGCGACAACCTGCTGGTGACGGCCTTTGCAATGGAGGAGCGGGTTGTCGCCGTCGAAATGTTGAACGAGGTCTGCCGCGACCTTCGGCTGGAATGGCCGGGCAGCAATCGGGACCGCAAGGGACGCTCGCGTTATGGGATGACGGAGGAATCGTACCCGGAGGCGCGGGCTTCCGTGAGCGGCGACTAATACGAACCACCGCTTGCTTGCCAGGAGCGGTTATTCTTCCAAGCCATCATTAGCGTCGTGCTGCACGCTACTTTGGAGGCCCGGTGACTGTCACCTGTCTCCGAATACCGCGAGCGCAGGGCTGTCCCCGATCTAATCTCACCGAAGACATCGCGCATTGTGAGAACTCCTACAACATAAAGGAGTTATGTTTAGTATTATCCTTGACGAAAGAAACGGTGCCGGACAAGCGCGACCTTGAGAAGGTAAACCTATGCGAATTGATCTGAAACCCGAACAGCAGCGCGTCATTGATCTCGCCGTCGACTCGGGCGCGTATCAGAATTCCGACGAAGTTCTCGATCAGGCGTTCGAGATCATCCGCGAGCAACTAGACCTTGAAGCCTGGATGCTGGGGCAACACGAAGAAATCGCCGCCCAAATCGCAACCGGATTTGCCCAGGCACAGCGCGGCGAGTTGATCGACGGAGATGTCTTGCCGGAGATGTTGCGGCAGCGGCGCGACGAGCGGCTGAAGCTGCTGGGATGAATGGGGCGTTCCAATTCACCCCGCAAGCGGTCGAAGACCTTGACGCCGTCTGGTCGTTCATCGCGGAAAATAACCGGGAGGCCGCTGACCGCGTGGAACGAGAAATCATCGCAACGTGCTATCGGCTGGCCAAGCACCCATTGATGGGAACAAAGCGGAGAGATATAACGCCGCTTCCGGTGCGCTTCTGGACTCTCACCGCATTCCCCAATTACGTGATCGTCTACCGCCCCGACACCGACCCGGTGCAGGTGGTCGCCGTGCTGCACAGCAGACGCGATCTGAAAGCGGTTCTCGAAAGGCGGTACTAATATGAAAGGACGAGCGCTGGCGCTCGTCTGAGAAGCACGAGCCCCGGAATCGTATCTGCCTACGCTGATCGACAAGGGTGGGACGCCAGCGGCGCTTCCTGGGGCAGACGTGGACGGCCAGCGGCTCTGTTGATTACGCGAATTTCTGCAAGTACGTACGAATTGTGGCGCTATTCCGGCTGCGCTGCACCGGCAGCCTTGTTCGGAGCCCACAAGGACTCCTCTGCGCCGAGTACGTGGTTGGCCCAGCGGCTCCAGACAAAGAGTGCGTCGCTGAGGCGATTGAGGTAACGAAGCGCTTCCGCCGGAACTTCCTGCTCGGCTGACAGCTGAACCAGCACCCGCTCGGCCCGGCGGCAAACGGTACGGCAGATGTGCAGTTCCGCTTCCAGGCGGCTGCCGCCCGGCAGAACGAAGGATCGCAATGGCTGCAGTTCTTCGTTGGCGCGATCAATTTCGCGCTCCAATTCTTCGATATCTCCGTCAGTGACGCGCGGCTGTTTGGGATGCACGTCTTCGGGCAGAGTCGCCAGAATCGACCCGAGGTTGAAGAGCTCATGCTGCACCTGCTTGAGCGTGGCAGCGAGCCGGATAACATGTTCGTTGGTTTTGCCAAGCTCTTCCGCCGTCACGCGCGCTGCCCCGATGAACGCATTCAATTCGTCCACGGTGCCATAGCACTCGATGCGCAGATCGTCTTTGCCGATCTTCTGTCCGCCGACAAGCCGCGTCTGGCCGGCGTCACCCGTGCGCGTGTAGATGCGATTTAGCGCAATTCGAGGCTCATTGAATGGCTGTTCGCTCACGTGCGTAGTTTCTCATTTTTTTTGGATCAATGTCGTATGCTCAATCGTTTAGTCAATATGCTGCTTCGTGAACTTCTGTATTCGTGCCGCAACCTTTGGAAAGCGCCCGCTTTCGCCATCACGGCGATCTTGACGTTGGCGATCGGAATCGGCGCGAGTACGGCTGTGTTCACAGTGGTCGATTCGGTGATTCTGAAACCGCTGAACTATCGCGACAGCGGGAAATTGGTTGTGCTTTGGGAACGTGTCAAATTCCTGGCGAGCGAATCTTCGCCGTACGTTGGGGCGAATCCCCGCCATGAAGCATATTGGCACGACCATAACAGCGCTTTCAGCGATATTTGTTTGCTTTCCGTGGGAACGCGAGGCGTTTCGCTTGCTGCCGATCATCCGCATCTGGTGGGTAACATCCGGGCGCAGGCCAACTTTCTGAATGTGCTCGGAGTCAGTCCTGCCATGGGCAGGAACTTCGTTCCCGGGGACGATGTGCAAGGCCATGACACGGTCGTCATCATCACCTATTCGATGTGGCAGAACCTTTTCCATGGCGATCCGCACGTGCTCGGGAAGACTCTGCGCATCGCCGATGTACCGTACCAGGTGATTGGGGTGTTGCCGCAGGATTTTCAGTTTCCGAAGCGGAATGTGCTGAGCTCGTTGCCGGCGAAACAAAGTGTCGCATCCGCTCCGCCGGTCGAGATTGTGACGCCGGCAGTCGTCAATCCATACAAGTTCGGGTGGAACAGCGATTACGGAAATTGGCTCACGATCGCTCGATTAAAGCCCGGTATCTCGATGCGCCAAGCCGAGTCGCAAATGAATATTCTCCAGCGGGAGATCGTCGATCAAATGCCTGCGAGTGAGCGCAGCATCGGCAATGACACCTTGGCCGCCTACGTCCAGCCGATGCAGGACGCGATCGTGGATAAATCGCGCAGCGGCTTGTGGATGCTGATGGCTGCTGTGATTGGTCTCATGTTGATTGCCTGTGTGAACCTTGCCAATACGCAACTCAGCCGAGCTGTTTCACGCGAGCGTGAAGCGGGTATCCGAAGCGCGCTGGGCGCGGGAAGCTGGCAGTTGATGTGGAGTTCACTGTCAGAAAGCGTTGTAGTTGCAGTCATTGGAGGCGCCACCGGCGTTTTACTAGCCGTCGGTGCTCTGGATCTATTCAAGCGTTATGCCCCCATCGATCTGCCTCGATTGGCGGAAGTGCATCCGAATTATGTCGTGTTGTTTTTTGCCCTGCTGCTTGTTACCGGCTGTGCGTTGTTCTTCGGCATCGCTCCGGCTCTGCACTTTGTGCGGACAGATCCGCAGCAGGCTTTGCAACAGAATAGCGGCCGTGTGCAGGGCGCAAGGCACGGTCATCGTTTGCGGCTAACGTTGATCGGCCTCCAGGTCTTCGGCTGCACAGCATTGTTGCTGCTCACTGGTTTGTTTGCAAAAAGCCTCATGACGATGCTGAATAGCGATCGCGGATTTGATACGGGCAATGTGGTGGTTGCGGAGGTAAATTCGCGCGGGCATGTTTACGAGAGTGTGCCAACGCGCATCGCATTCGCGGATGGCGTTCTCGATCGTCTGCGATCGTTACCCGGAGTTAAATCGGTTGCGGTAGGCAGCGCGATGCCGCTGGAAGGCGAAACTTGGATTGACGGGATCTTCCGTCCCGACCAGCCAAACCCACATCCGCCTTTGTGCAATATACGCTGGGTGAGTCCTGAGTATTTCCAACTGCTGCGCGAACGCCTGGTTGCCGGACGCTTCTTCGAAGAGCGCGATCGCGACGCCAACAACGCCATCATCTCCGAAGCGAGTGCCAGAGCCGCATGGCCGCGCGAAAACCCGGTGGGCAGACCGGTCAGATTCCAAGACACGATTTTCACCATCGTCGGTGTGGTCGCTGATTCGCGCACCAATTCTTTGAAGGACGCCCCGGTGAACATGGTGTATCTGCCGTCGCACAATTATGCGCCGTTCCCGATGGTGTTCATGGCGCGAAGTGCGCAAGCGCCCGACGCGCTGACCTCCGATGTGCGCCGCGCGATCTGGAATCAGGATCCCGAAGTCACCATAGCGCGCGTGAAGACGCTTGATACGCAGGTGAAAGATTCGCTTGCCAGCGAAAGGTTCCAAACGTTCCTGCTGATTGGATTCGGCGTCGCCGCACTTTTGCTCGCGATGCTCGGAGTGTATGGAGTTCTGAGCTATATCGTCGCCGGAAGGACGCAGGAGTTCGGGCTGCGCATGGCTCTGGGCGCCAGCCGGCAGAGCATCTATTCGCTGACGATGTCGGAAGCGTCGGTGCCCGTTTTGGCCGGGCTCGTCGGCGGGTGGGCCGCAAGTGCATTAGCCGGCAATCTGGTGCAGAAGCTGCTATACGGTGTCCACGCCATCGATTGGCCGGTTACAGCGAATGGTCGCCCTGCTTTTCATCGCCTGTGCAACGGCCGCTGCTTTCCTGCCCGCCCATCGTGCCGCCAGTATCGACCCAATGCGGGCTTTGCGCACGGAATAGCACCAGGGCGCAGGACGCATCGTTTTATACTCTGGATAGTGTAACTATGAGCGTTCCCATTCGTGTGCTTGTCGCCAAACCTGGCCTCGATGGACACGACCGGGGAGCGAAGATCATTGCTCGCGCGCTTCGCGACGCGGGAATGGAAGTCATATACACCGGGCTTCGGCAGACGCCGGAGATGATTGTTAATGCAGCTCTTCAAGAGGACGTACAAGTCATTGGCTTGTCCATCCTCTCAGGCGCGCACAACGCGATTGTGCCGCGCGTGATGGATTTGCTGCGGGAGAAGGGGATGACAGACGTGCTTGTCGTGGTCGGCGGAATTATTCCGGACGAAGACGCGGCCGAACTCAAGCGGCTGGGCGTGGCTGAAGTATTTCAGCCGGGCGCATCGCTCGAGAAGATCACCAACTTCATTCGCGAATCAGTTAGACAGGTAGCCTGAGCCCAAAGCTCAACAAGAGAACCCCGTGAAGCACAGTTCAACTGGAATAGTGCACCGGACAGAAAAGGAAAGAATGCAAGACAGACTGAACATTGCCGTGTTCGTCGACTACGACAACATAGAGATTGGCGTAAAGTCGACACTGCGGCGTGAGTTCGACGTGTCGCTCCCGCTGGGCGCTTTGAAAGAGCGCGGCGACATCGTGGCAAAGTTCGCGTATGCGAATTGGGGCCGCCAGGAAGGCGCCACCCGTCAGATGGCGGAGAACGCCGTCCAGATGGTACAAAGAATTCCTTCGCCGCGCGGCGACAAGAACGGAGCCGACATCAACCTGGCGCTCGACGCGCTGGAAATGGCGTTCACGCACGCGCATGTGAATGCCTTCGCAATTGTGAGCGGCGATAGCGATTTCATTCCGCTGGTAAACAAGCTGAAGGAATATGGCAAGACTGTATTTGTGGTGGGCGGCAAGGCGTTCACCAGTACGATTCTGCAGCAGAACTGCCATGAATTCGTCAGCTATGAATCGCTGCTCGAAGACGGCTTGAGTATCGTTCCGTCGCCCATGCCGGATCGCCGCGACATGCGTGGCGGCGAACCACGCGGGGAACCCCGTGGCGAACGACCTGACCGGAAGGATAGAAAAGAACGCGGACCACGTCCGGCTCCGCTGGATCTTTCGCAATCCATGCCGCTGGTGGAGCGGGCGCTGCAAGTGTTGGAGCGCCGGGCGGTGCAGCCGCAGCTTGGGTTGTTGAAGAGCACGATGCTGCAGCTTGATCCCGCTTTCAGCGAACGCGCTTATGGGGCGAACAGCTTCTCCGATTTTGTCGAGCGGCTGAAGAAGGCAGACTTCATCAACGTCAGCGGTTCAGGCGGACGCTACATCATTGAGCGCCGCGGCCATGCGCCGGATAAAGCGGCGCCGAAGCCCGAGGAAGCGCTGCCGATGCTGCGCGACATGCTGGAGACGCACCGCATGGAGCTGGAAGAAGGCACCACGGCGGAAGAGCTTGAAGGCTGGATGCAGACCGAACATCCCGATTTCAACTTGCCCAAGTTCGGGTTTCAATCGTTTTCAGAGTTTCTAAATTACGCGCAGGACAAGACGGTGGTTCGTACCGAGCCGGATGAAGAGCGCGGGTTGGTTGTTCATCTGGGCGCGGAGTTCTATCCGCCCGCATTGCCGGAGCCGCTGCCGGAGCAGCCCATCGAAGAAGAAGAGGACGAGCCGCAACCGATTGTGGAAGGCCAGCCGACAATCTTCGAGCCCAATCCACCACCGCCGAAGCCTAAGAAAACCGTGGCACGCAAGCGGGCGCCCGCCGGTGGCGCGGGCAATGTTCGCCGGCCAAGAAAGAAGCGGCCGGAATAGCTTCGGTCTTCTTCAAGCTTCAGCAATCGCTTGGTGGTCTGACTTGATCTGGGACACGACCAGATAGCTGGAACCGACGACCACAGCGTCCTCGAGTACTCCGACCACTGCATTGGGAATGTTGTACTCGTCTGTCAGCACCTTCCGGAGTTTGGTAGCCCCATAGCTTGCGCCTACGGCGGCAGCGGCGCCAATCAAGGCTCCGAGGATCCACGGCCGTTTGCCGGCGGAGCAGACGACCGCACCGCTGATTCCGCCTGTCACTACGCGCGCGGCGAGCGGACCCACGTCTGTACGAGCAGGCAAAAAGGGCAGTTTATCGGCAAACAGTTCGCCAGCGGCCAGGAATTTCAGGCCTTTCGCCACGCCCGGATGATTCAACAATGCCAGCGGCGAACCCTCCTCCGGAATCAATCCGGACTCGGCAAGCTGGCCGATCACGGCGGGGGCCGACATAGAGCGAATGCCGGCCACCGCGCCCATCACGGCAGCACCCGCATAAACTGTTGCATCGTTCATCAAGAATGTCCTCTCATGCTTTGGATGAGAATGGCGCTGCTTACCGTACACAAAGAATCAATCTGCGAGAATGTGCTGGTGTTACCGCCTGCAAGTCTGTATGAGGTTAGTGAGTCAGAACGCCTCCTGACGCCCGCCCTGCTGATCTACCCCGAAATCGTTGACGCGAATATCGCCGCAACGGTAAAGATGGCCGGCAACGACCCGAACCGCTGGCGGCCGCATCTCAAGACCGCAAAAATGCCTGCCATTGTGGAGTTACTGATGGCGCATGGGGTTGTCCAGTTCAAATGCTCGACCACGCTTGAACTTCTGATTGCCTGTCAGGCCGGAGCGGAAGACGTACTGCTCGCGTATCCGGTCATGGGCGCCAATGCGGTGCGCGCGAAGGAAATTGCCAGGAAATTTCCGCGAACCGCTGTATCGGTGCTGGTGGAAGACGCGCAGCAGGCGGCGCTTTGGAAGGGTTCGGGCATTGGCGTTTTCATTGACGTCAACTCGGGCATGAATCGGACCGGGATTGCACCTGCCCGCGTCACGGAAATCAGGCAATTGGCGCGTGACCTGGGTCCGCAGTTCCGCGGCGTTCACTTTTACGACGGCCACGTGTCGGGCATCGATGCGGACGAACGCGAAAGGGTTGCTCACGAAGGCTACGATCGTCTGCTACAACTAATCACTTCGTTAGAGATCCCAGTGGGGGAGGTGATCACTTCGGGCACGCCTGCCGCGCCATTCGCTATTTCGTACCCGGGATTTCAAGATGCTGATTTCGTGCACCGCATCTCGCCGGGCACGGTGGTTTTCAACGATACGACCAGCCTGGAGCAACTGCCGGGATGGGGCTATCAGCCCGCTGTCGTCGTGATGGCGACGGTGGTAAGTCACCCGAAGCCGGGAGTCGTCACTTGCGATGCGGGACACAAGAGCGTGTCAGCAGATGCGGGCGTGCCCACGTGCGCCGTTCTTGATCACGCGGACTGGAAGCCGTTGAAGCCCAGCGAGGAGCATCTGCCGATTGAAGTTCCCGAACAAGCCGCGCCGAAGCTGGGCGACCGGGTATATCTGGTGCCGCATCATGTTTGCCCAACGGTAAACAACTTTGACGAAGCCCTATTCATTGTGCGCGGCCAGATTCAAACGGCAGCGCCAATTTCCGCCCGTGGGCATGAGAGCGCGCTGAAGTTAGCGACTGCTTGACATGCTGCTGGCGCAAATTGTCGACACGTCGCGTGCCATTGGGAGTACGACGAAGCGGCTGCAGAAGACGGAACTGCTGGCCGGATTGTTAAAGCAATTACTGCCGGAAGAAGTGGAGACAGCGGTCGCGTTTCTTTCCGGCGGAACGCGGCAGGGGCGAATCGGGATCGGGTATGCCGCTCTGCGGGACGCTCGCACGTCGGCGTCGTCGGCACCCACGCTGCAACTGATGGAGGTAGACCGCGCCTTTGATGAGATCGCGGGAGTGCAGGGAGCGGGCGCAGATCGAAACCGGCGCGAGTTGTTGAACCGCCTGTTTGCGCAAGCTACCGAAATCGAACAGCAGTTTCTAATGGGCCTGCTGGCGGGCGAGCTGCGGCAAGGCGCACTGGAAGGCATCATGCTGGACGCGCTTGCGAAGGCGGCGAACATCTCCGCTGAGCGCGTGCGCCGTGCGGCCATGATGGGCGGAGGCGTTGCGGCCATTGCACGCAAGGTTCTGTTCGAAGGCGAAGCAGGTCTGCATGCGTTTGATGTGCAGTTGTTCCGGCCCGTGCAGCCGATGCTGGCTCAGACCGCTGAGGACGTGGAAGACGCAATCGACCAGTTAGGCGAAGCGGCACTGGAATTCAAATTCGATGGGGCGCGGGTGCAGGCGCATAAGTCGGGTGATGAAGTGGTCATCTATTCGCGGCAACAGAACGATGTTTCGAGCGCTGTACCGGAAGTCGTGAAGGCGGTCCGCGCTTTGCCGGCGCGCGACTTGATTTTGGATGGCGAAGTTCTAAGCCTCGATTCCGAGGGACGGCCGCAGCCGTTTCAAGTCTCCATGCGGCGGTTTGGCCGCAAGCTGAATGTCGAGCAGATGCTGCATGAGCTGCCCATGTCGCCGTTCTGGTTTGATCTGCTGTATCTGAACGGCGGATCGTTTCTGGATGAGCCGCAAGCGCGGCGTTTTGGCGAACTGGCGAAGCTTGCTCCCGCCACGACGCTTGTTCCGCATCTGCTGACGGCAGACAAAATACAGGCTGAAGAGTTCGTAAACCAGGCGTTAGCAGGCGGGCACGAAGGTGTCATGGCGAAATCGCCTGCTTCCGGATATGCTGCGGGAGCACGCGGGCAAAGCTGGCTCAAAATCAAGCAGGCGCGAACCCTGGACCTGGTGATACTGGCGGCGGAGTGGGGCAATGGACGGCGGCAAGGCTGGCTGAGCAATCTGCATCTTGGCGCCCGCGACACTGAAAAAGGCGGGTTCGCGATGCTAGGCAAGACCTTCAAGGGTCTCACGGACGAGATGCTGGCCTGGCAGACGCAAGAATTTCAGAAGATCGAA
The DNA here is from genome assembly GCA_963758445.1 of Terriglobia bacterium. GTDB lineage: Bacteria > Acidobacteriota > Terriglobia > Bryobacterales > Bryobacteraceae > Bog-105. The sequence goes on along the minus strand of CAVWVR010000005.1, from coordinate 244,727 downwards.
ATCGCGCGGGACAAATACACGGTCTATCTGGAGCCCAAGATTGTGGCTGAAGTCGCGTTCAACGAAATTCAGGTGAGCTCGCGTTATGTGAGCGGACTGGCGCTGCGTTTTGCGCGCGTCAAGCGGTATCGAACGGACAAGTCTGCTGCCGATGCGGACACGTTTCAAACGGTTCAGAGAATGGCCGGCATTGTGGCCTGACCGGTTCAAACATTTTGTGGCACTCTTGTTCTTGTGAACCTTGCGCTTTTCAATGAGCCGGAGAGCCAGGCTTTAGAGCTGCCCTCGCCGGTGCACGCGCTGGCTGCGCGCTTTCAAGACTCGATGCAGGAAGACGGGTCGCCTATCCGGGCCGTCCGCCACCAGCCCGCCCGTGCCGCCCGCTTTGCGCCGTTCCCGGAAAATCTGAACCCTGCGCTTCGTTCCGCATTGTCGGCGCGCGGAATTGAAAATCTGTATACGCATCAAGCGGCGGCGGTGAATCACGCGCTCGCCGGCAAGAACACCGTGGTGGTCACGCCCACAGCTAGCGGAAAAACGCTCTGCTACAACTTGCCGGTTGTACATTCGATTCTTGCCGAACCCGGGGCGAGAGCTATTTATCTGTTCCCGACCAAAGCTCTGGCGGAAGATCAGCGCTTGGAATTGCAGCGGCTGAATGACAGCCTGGGTGGGCCGTTATCGTGTCACACCTATGATGGCGATACTCCGCAAGACGCGCGGCGTGCCATTCGCGACCGCGCAAATATCGTTCTCACCAACCCCGACATGCTCCACAGCGGGATTCTTCCTCACCACACGAAATGGGTGAAGCTGTTTGAGAATTTGCGCTATTTCGTTATCGACGAACTGCATTATTACCGCGGCGTCTACGGCAGCCACCTGGCGAATATTCTGCGCCGGCTGAAGCGCATTTGCGAATTCTATGGCTCGAAGCCGCAGTTTGTTTGCTGCTCGGCGACGATTGCGAATCCCAGAAATTTGGCCGAAGCGATTACGGAGCAGCCATTCGAGCTGGTGGACGACAACGGCGCGCCTTCCGGCGACAATTACTTCGTCTTCTACAATCCGCCGGTAGTGAACCGGCAGCTTGGCATTCGGCGCAGTTACCTGCATGAGACGCGCAGGATCGCGCTCGAGTTCATTCGCCAGAAACAACAGACGCTCGTCTTCACGAATAATCGGCTGGCCACTGAGATTCTGACCACGTATCTCAAGGATGCCTGTTCCCAGCTTCCGTTCTCGCATGAAGCGATCCGAGGCTATCGCGGGGGCTATCTACCCAAAGAGCGAAGGCAGATTGAGTCCGGCCTGCGCGATGGAAATATTCGCGCAGTGGTGGCGACGAACGCGCTGGAGCTGGGCGTCGATATCGGTTCCCTGGATACGGTTGTGCTGGCCGGGTATCCGGGGAATATCGCATCCACGTGGCAGCGCGCCGGACGTGCGGGGCGACGGCAATCCGCATCCTTAGCGGTCGTGGTGGCGTCGAGTGCGCCGCTCGACCAGTATGTGGTGGAACACCCCGAGTATTTCTTCGGCCGGTCGCCGGAAGAGGCGCACATCAACCCTGACAATCTCGAAATCTTTCTCAGCCATCTGAAGTGCGCCGCGTTCGAGTTGCCGATCAAGGACGGCGAGAAGATCGGCAAACATGATCTGCCGAAGCTCTGCGATTTTCTGGCACAAGATTTACGCGTTCTCCATCGCTCCGGCGACTGCTGGCATTGGGTCAGCGACAGCTATCCCGCCGATAGCGTCAACTTGCGCGCTGTCACAAGCGACAATTTCCTGGTAGTGGATATCACGGCTGACCACCGCATCATCGGCGAAGTGGATTTTCCATCGGCGCTGACGACCCTGCATGAAAAGGCGATTTACTTGCATGATGCACGCCAATATCAAGTGGAGAAGCTGGATTACGACGGGCGCAAGGCTTTCGTGCGGCAGGTGGATTCGGATTACTTCACAGACGCGATCGTGTATACGCAGGTCACAGAACTGAGTCAGTTCGAAAATGCAGACGCGTCCGCGCATGGGGAGGTACGTGTCAAGCGGCAAATCGTCGGGTTCAAGAAGATCAAGTTCTACACGCTCGAGAACATTGGTGCCGGGATGTTGTCGCTTCCGGAGCAGGAAATGCACACGACTGCTTTCTGGCTGCACTTCAAGACCGGATTCTTCGATGGCTTCGACGGCTACTCCCGATCTGATCTTCAGGACGCGCTACGCGGGCTGGCGAATGTTCTGCAGACTGTCGCGACGGTACTGCTGCTGAGCGATCCGCGCGATATCGCGGTCGCCGTGCTGGACGATTCCGAACAGATGAAGACAGCATTTGAGCCGGACGTGGTTTTGTATGACAACTATCCCGGCGGCATCGGCCAGAGTGATCCGCTTTTCCGGCGGCGCGACGAATTGCTGCGTGCCGCACTAGGGTCTGGCTGCAAGCTGTGGTTGCGAAGCGGGATGTCCCGGTTGCGTTGGACCGCACAACGAAATCGGGTATCGCGGGAAAGAGGGAGCGGTACGAATTCTACGGACGCTTTTGACTACTGCTTAGACGCTTCAATGGCCTTTTTCTCTTGCGGCTCATTCTCTTCAGGAAAGACCGAATAGCCGGACGGAGGCGGATAGAGCGACTTCAAATAGTTCAGACGTTTGCGCAAATAGCGGCTGGGTAACTGGCGCGGACCGGTTTCCACATCGATATCGCAGCAGATGCCATGCAGGTAAAGAGTTAACGTGTCGACGAACGACAGGCGGACATAATCGGCGAACAGCGGACTCTCGCGCTTGACGTTTGTCTGCCGGCGCAGGAGCGTCTGTTTCGCCTGCCAGCTATCATCGTCCACTTCTCCATGGACGCTGGTGGTCAACTCTTCGCGCACGATCGCCTTGTAGCCTGAGGCAGCTTCGGGCGACCAACTGTCGGCAATGAGCCCGGCCAGCCGCCGGTAAAGGCGATAGTGGTATTCGGCAACATCCTGCTCTTTGAGAGCGAACACCAGTACCGTCTCGTTGTCATACTTTATTTGCGAAGTCCAGGATTGCTTGCCTTCGGCAGGTCTTTCGGCCACGACGAAATCGCTGAGCTTCTCCAGGCTGGGTCGAGATTTTCTGCGCAGGCCGGAGCCGCGTTCGGCGCAGCGCTCCAGATAGGGAACAAGCAGAATCGAAATGCGCGGCAAGATGGATGCGAGTGAAGGCGGCAGAGCGGCAATCGGCTCTTCCAGATATTCCTTCACCGCTTCTTCGCTCATGGGAACGGATGCGCAGAAGTAGCCGAAGGTGTTGCTCAGGGGGATTACTTCACCGCGAAAACGCTCGGCAAATTGACCTACGCTAACTCTGGACGGACTGGATTGACCCGCGATTATGGCTACCGGATCTCGTTGGCTGGGCATCTACCTTTTTCGACCTCGATTTTAGCAGAGCGGTTGGGGAGGCCCGGCATCGAGATGGCCGTTTGGAAGACCCCGGCAAGTGTTTGCCATTGCTAAACTTGAGGCAAACGAGTGCAGTTTCTGGTATCCGCGGGAGAGGCTTCCGGCGACCTCTACGCCTCCGGTGTCGTCGACCATCTGAAGACGCTGATCCCTGGCTCGAGCTTTTACGGATGCGCCGGACCACGACTGCAAGCCGCGGGCGTGAAGCCGATCGTGCATGCGGCCAACATTTCCGTGATCGGCTTGGCCGAAGTAGTCGCGCATCTTCCGCGAATTTACGGTGAATATCGGCGCCTGGTTCGCTATGCACGCAAGCATCCGCCGAGAGCCGCGTTGCTGGTTGACAATCCTGACTTCAACCTGCGGCTGGCGGCGCAGCTAAAACGCCTGGGCGTACCTGTCTTTTATTTAGTGGCTCCGCAGGTTTGGGCGTGGCGTCAGGGCCGGGTGCAGAAAATCCGCGAAGTGGTGGACAAGCTTTTCTGCCTGTTTCCCTTTGAAGAGCCGTGGTTTCGTGAGCGCGGCGTGGACGCAACCTATATAGGGAATCCGTTGGCGCACATGGTCCGTCCAATGTTTTCGCGTGCCGAATTTTTTGCGCGACATCGGCTGCACGTGGATTTACCACTGCTGGTGCTACTGCCCGGAAGCCGGGGCGGGGAGATCGCGCGGCATTTACCGATCTTGCTCGATACAGTCACTCTGTTACGCCGACGATTCGATCTGCCTGCCGTCCTGGCGACTCCGAAGGGCTATGGCGGGCACTCAGCGTTACTCAAATTTCGGGAACGCATGGCGGCGCAATCCATCAAAGTAATAGAAAATGAGACCTGGGATTGCATTGCCCACGCGAGCGTAGCGCTCGCGGCCAGCGGCACCGTGACGATGGAAGCCGCCGTTCTGGGCACGCCCATGGTTACCTTCTATAGAGTGAATCCGCTGAGCTGGTACGCCGGCCGGCATCTGGTGAAAGCGCCGTTTTTGTCGATGGTCAACCTTATCGCTGAAGAGCAGATTGTTCCGGAGTTGATCCAGAACGATATGACTCCCGCCAAACTTGCAGGCGCTGTTGCGGAGCTGCTGACGGACAGCGCGCGCGCGGACGCCATGCGAGCTGATCTGGCGGAAGTGCGGCGGAAGCTGACCCCGGCACACGATCCGCTTGCGTTTACGGCGGGCGCGATGGCGGACGCTCTACAAGGGGCAGGGCATAGCTCCGGCTGCGAGCGAGATTTGGTTCGGGAGACAATAAATTGATGTTGCGGTTATTTAGATGGACGGCGCTCCTGTTGCCGATTGCGGCGATCGCGTGGGGGCAGCAACAGCGCTCGCGCATTGACGTAACCAAGTACACGATTACGGCGGACATCAATCCGCGCACGCAGTCGCTGGTTGCCACCACCCAGATCGATTTCACGCCTGTCGATACCGCTAACGATGTGACATTCGAACTGAACAATGCGCTGTCGGTTTCGAAAGCCGTCGATCAGCAGAATCAACCGCTCGCGACCAGCCGCAGCGCGCAAGATTTCTCAGTGAAGGTTTCGTATCCCAACGGAGTTCAGAAGAGCCAACCTTGCTCCTTGTCGATCACCTATGGAGGCAAGCTGACCGGTGATGAGGACTCCCCCATCAACGGCATCAAGTTCGCGGCGCTGCATCCGGATTACGGCTATCTTCTTTATCCGGCGCGTTGGTTCCCGGTCAGCGGTTACACAACGGATCGCTTTATGGCCGATCTGCGCATCACGGTTCCGCCCGATTACCGGGTGGTGGGAAGCGGTGATATGAAGTCTGACCGGGCGGCGAACGGCGGCACCACGTTTTCCTTTCATTACGACAAGGCCAGTTTCCCGGGCAGCATCGCCATTGTGAAGAACGATCCGGTACGCGTGTCCTCGCAAGGCATCACTTCGCAGGTTTATTTCCGCGACCAGCAAGCCGCCGACGCGCAGGCTTATGGCGACGAAACGGGCAAGATCATGACGCAGTTTACGTCGGAATACGGGCTTGCTCCGCAATCGAGCATGGCGCTGATTGAGACGGAAGCGGGCGCTGTGAACGGCTACTCGGCGCCGGGCCTGGTCTTTCTGGCGCCGAGCGCAATTACCAAACAAGTGAATACGCGCGTGCTGGCGAATCAGTTGTCGCGCCAGTGGTTTGGCGTGCTGGTTTCGCCCGCGAATCGCAATCATCTTTGGTTGACGAACGGCGGCGCGCGCTATTCAGAGATGCTGTACCTGGAACATACCGCCGGCCCGGGCGCGATGGAAGCCGACATGAAGGTGACGTACGTGGAAGCGCTCACGGTGAAAGATCCGCCCGTGATTCAAGCGTCGCGCCTGGAAGATTATTCGCCTGAATACTGGGCGGTTACGGCTGCGAAAGGCGCGGCCATCTTGAACATGCTGCGGCATGTCGTCGGCGATCAGAATTTCATCAAAGGCATGCACCTCTTCATGGATCGGTATAGCTGGCAATCGGCAACCACCGAAGACTTCCGCAAGTGCATGGAGCAGGCAGCGAACCAGGATCTGCGCTACTTCTTTATTCAGTGGCTGGAATCGAGCGGCTCGCCTGAGTTCAAGCTGAACTACACAGTGCTTCGAACCGGGAAGGGCTTCCGCGTGGTCGGAAAGATCGATCAGGATCTGGATACGTTCCGCATGCCTGTCGATCTGCGCATCGAAACGGAAGGCAATCCGGAAGATAAAACGATTGAAGTCACGGGAACGTCATCTGAATTCAGCGTGGATACCTTCGGCAAGCCGCGTAAGTTGACGCTCGATCCGAATCACGTGCTTTTGCGTGTGGATGCGAGCATGAACATCGCAGTGGCGATCCGCCGCGGCGAGCAATTTTTCGAGATCAACGATTATCCGAATGCACTGCGCGAATATGAGAAGGCGCTGCAGGTGAACAAGAACAGCTCGCTCGCGCATTACCGGATTGGCGAGTTATTCTTTAAGCAAAACAACTTTCAACAAGCGGCGAATGAGTTTCGCGCCGCGATTAACGGCGATCTGGAGCCTAAGTGGACCGAGGTGTGGTCACACGTGAACCTGGGCAAGATCTTCGATGTGAATGGGCAACGTGATCGCGCTGTCAACGAATACAAGCAGGCCATCCGCACGCACGACAACACGGGCGGCGCGCAAACGGAAGCGGCAAAATATTCAGTGAAGGCTTACGAGCAGAAGAACGCGGAGATATAGCAATGGATGTAAAGAGCGAAATCTTGCGTCGGCTGGATGCCATGCCCGCGGACATGCAATACAAGGTGCTTGTCTACTTACAGCAATTGCCCCAGTCTCTTCCCACAGGAGAGAAACCGGAAGCTTTCCTGCTATTTGTAGGCATACTCGATGATGAGTCTGCGCGGGAGATGAGGGACGCAATCGAAGCCGACTGCGAAAGAGTAGAATAGGCTCGGCCGAGTGCTCTGCTGATAAGTGCCTAGCTAGCGGCAAATGTTGGGAACGTATTTCTCGACGACCCAAACGCCCCACTTTGAGACTTATGCAACGCTCTATGGGCCTGCCTTATAGAGCCTATCCTAGTAGGCGAGGCGCGCGAACGTGGAACTCACCCCAGCTGATCAGAGGCGAATCGAGGAGGAGGAGCGGCGACGGTTCGCCGAAGAGCAGTTCCGGGCCAGTGTGCGCACTCAACTGCGACAGACCTCAGTTGAACCGCCGCGCTCCGTAGGTCCGGCAAAATATCGCAGGAGTCTGCATCCGCTTGCCCTCGGCACACTGATCGGTGCGGTCGTCGTGGGGGCGATAGCGTTATTCGTACATTTCTTTCCAGGTGCGTCCAGTACAACAACGGCTATTCCGGGTCCAAGTTCGACAGCTACACAGCCTACCGCTACCAAAGGGGTAACAGCAAGGCAAGTAACAAAAGACGTGGACGCACCAGCTCCGCCGGTAGCGATGACACCCGCTCAGATATTCAATAGAAGCTCTGGCTCCATCGTTCTTCTTGAAAACCATGATTCCGAGAATCAACTTGTTGCTCGCGGCACCGGCTTCGTAGTCAAAGCTGGCCTTGTCGCGACCAATTATCACGTGATCAGAGGCGCCGCGCGGTTGGTTGCGCGGTCAACTGATTCCAGCAGCTTCGAGGCGTCCGAGATTATGGGATTCGATCCCGACGCGGATGCGGCGATTGTAAGATTCAGCGGCCTACAAGCCGGAGCCGTAAACATCGGGGCAGCCGATTCACTTCATCGAGGCGATCACGTCACTGCTATTGGTGCTCCGCTTGGCATACAGAATACGTTATCGGAGGGTATTGTTACGAACCTACTGCGACTGCCAAACGGCTCAAGACTGATTCAGATTTCCGCTCCCATTTCACACGGTTCGAGTGGTGGCCCACTATTCAATGATCTAGGGCAAGTTGTCGGAATCACGACCGCAGCGCGGCCCGAAGGCGAACTTGTCAACTTCGCCCTCCCAATCTCCGAGGTAAACCGAATTCTTCTCAATCCCAGAGAGATGTCATTTACTCAGTTTCTGACTGAAACCCGAGTCGTGACCTCCATTTCGAATTCGAGTTTCACTGTTCCGCACGGCGGAGTGACGCCCCTGCAATTCCAGGTACCCGCGAACCATTTAGCAACTCTCGAAGGCTCATTTTCGATATACGGCGGCAGAGGTAACGACATCGATTTTGAATTGCTCCAAGGCTCAGGAGGCCAATGGAGAGTGGTCGCTGGTGGAATTCGCCGCCTCATCGGAGGGGGAAACATCAACGAGTCTCTCCCGTCTGGAACGTACGCAATCGTCTTCAGCAATAAATTCTCAACGTTCTCTGCAAAAACGATAAGCGGAGACATCCATCTCGTCAGTTTCAGATAGCCAACGCGCCCTCCCGTTGTGCCTAAACCGAACAACGATTCAGACTGGACGATCTTTCAACCTAGTCGATAGCATCTTCTTGAATTCAGATTAGTGCCAACCAAGTCCAAAAGTTCAGCCCGCCCGATCTTTTTGGATGCCCGAAGGCTCACGGGCGCGAAGAACGCGTTGCTCATGGTTCTTGATCGCATTACTCAGGTAGACTATCGGCAATGCGTCGTGTCCAAGATTGAAGTTCTCAAGAAATATCATAACTTTGCGATAACGCTGGGACGCCGAATGCAGCGCGACGGATAAAATTCGGGTAATTGCATAGTTGATGAAATGGCGCGAAGTCCTGGTACGCTGAATAAATGATGGGAGTGACCCAAGTAGTTCAAACCGCTAGTGGCGCTGTGAGGCTCCTCAAATCTTCATACGACGCCGCCAAAGGCTTTCGGCAGACGCAGGATCGCGCGAAGAAAAGAGGGGATGAATTTCCTACGATCATTTTCGACATAGCCAATGCGCCATCGTTCGCACGAAGATCTAAGGGGCTAGCAGATCTCAAACAGTTCTTGGAGACCCATGAAGAGTTTCTAGAACGTGCCCCGAACCTTCGCTTTTATCGGAAATGGCTACAAGGTAGGCCAACCCTGCTTATCGCAGCCCCTGCGGGTACGCAGTGGGATTCAAGGGCGACTGCGGAACTGTTTCAGGACTTGAGGACGCTCAGGACCTAGCGCGTCAGTCGGTCCGACTTCTTAGCCCGCTGGCGTTTTAGTTGAGCCTCTTTCTTTAGATAATCGTCTTGTGAAACGCTGAAGAATTCCCTCACTGCGTTGTCGAATTTTTCAACTTCAATAAATGACATCTCTTTGTGACCCCTCGGTGAGCATTTCTAGTAGCTGGCTGCGGCGCGACTTTGGGCACTATGCCGCGCACGCATGTGGGCTAAGGTTCCCCGGCAGATGGCCGCGTCGCGCATTCTTCCGGATTGCTGCTTTCCCCGTTTACTAAGTTTGGCCGTTCGAGCGGATCAGCACAAAATTCGGCTCGGGATATCAGCGCCTCTCTAAGATTGCCTCCTATCTGTTGAATCAGCTCGACGGTGTAGCCTACGAAGCCATCGCCCTTCCGTTGAAAATCCAATTGGCTCTCCGCCTTCCTAAAGATCGTGTCCGGGCCAAACAAATACCTTAGCCCGTACCAAACCTCGCCGGCTGCATAGCTCAGTTGATACGATCCCAGGGGTACCCGAACAGACAAAACCTCTCCCGATCTTACGAAATAATTGACCATCCTACGAGACCCATATTCTTTCAGCTTGATTAGGCAGCTGGGGCCATTTGCAGCTGTGACAACGTGGAGCGGGGCTAGGAAATGTTGGGGGCTTCGGTTCGTGCGGGTACGCAGTTGTCCGGTAACAGGCATGGGCTTAGCCGGTTCTAAAAATGCCGGGGGATCGGAGTCGGCGCGATTGCGGGGCGATTCTGTGCCGCCAGTATTTATGGTTCCCACCGCTGTTTCGACGCTCAGTCTGCCTGCCCCGCCGCGGTGAAGACTCAGTTCGCCTGAAATTAATGCCGCTGCAGACAGGAGTGCCAGCGCGAAAAGGCTAGCCTGTGACCGGAACGAGGGAAAACTAGTTCCCCACTGGCTCTTCAGGCTGCGGGAAGTTGACGAATCTGTCGCCCTAATTGTATGGATGAGCCTCTCGAAGTCTCCCCTGGAAGGTGACAGATTGGTCCTTATTTTTGATCGAAACACAAGCGCCTGGTCTGCGGCTAGGCGTGCAAGTTCCGTATTGCCCTGGGACTGAAAATATGCGGCTTGTTTCGCAAGAAGAGTGAAGTTCAACTCAGCGGGCTGCTCGCCCCCAGACAGATTTTGTAGAAGTGCTCGCATCGAGTGGATCGGCCCCCAAGGGAAACCCCACCACCCGAAGACCCATGTAATCAGTGAGTGGCTAAATGCTTGCTTGGCGGCGCACCGAGCGCAGAAGACTCCCTTGCTATGGGACTGGCGGGTCACAATCAAGAGGCTAACCACTCGGCGGAAAGTTGCGTGGCGAGGCTGAGCCGAGACTTGGTTGCAGATGCAGCAGCGAGTCGGGTCCATTAGCTGTCGTTTGCGCGCCCGAAGTAGTTGTGGCTACGCGAAAGGTTTTTTCTCGTCAATGCATGATCTTATTTCCGCTGAGCTCGTTGAGGCCTGCGTTTGTTGACCTTAGTTCATGCAGATGCGGTCTGTAATCGAAGATTGCTAGGTCTCAGGCGTTAGGCCGCTGAGGTCTGTGTCCTTGCCAGATCAGTTAATTCGTCCGCAGTACTCTAGTTAGACCAAGGAGTTTTGCGTGAACATCGCCCGTTTTTTCTGCCTGGCATTATTGACCGGAACCGGTCTCAACTCCTTCCAAGTCGAAGAACCACAAGATAAGCCAAAGCCACCTTCGAAGTTGTCGCTCAAACCGGAACGTACGGTTGAGTTCGATACTGACGAGGGCACCTGGATTTCGCTCGATGTGTCGCCGGATGGCAAGACCATCGCATTCGAATTGCTCGGTGACATCTACACTCTCCCGATTGGCGGCGGCAAAGCCACTCCCCTGCTCACCGGCATGGCGATGGAGACGCAGCCGCGCTTTTCGCCGGACGGAAAAGAGATCGCGTTCCTGAGCGATCGCGATGGCGCTGAAAATCTTTGGATCGCAAAGATAGACGGATCGAGTCCGCGCAAGCTGAGCGACGAGAAGCAGGCGGAATTTGTGTCGCCCGCCTGGACGCCGGATGGTCAGTATGTCGTCGCGTCGAAATCGTCAGGACTCGGCGCGAACGAGATCTGGATGTATCACAAGATGGGCGGCGGCGCCGGCATCCAGATGACGAAAAGCAAAGCCAAGCCGGATACTCCGCGCGACGACTGGAACAACGATCTGGGCGCAACCTTTTCACCCGACGGCAAGTATGTCTACTTCGCGCGGCGCAAACGGAACTTTACTTACAACGTGACTTTCCCGTTGTGGCAGATTGTTCGCCGTAACCTCATCACGGGTGACGAAGACAACATCACGGATTTAGCCGGAAGCGCTTTTCGACCGCTGGTGTCGCCGGATGGTCAATGGCTGGTTTACGCCACACGCTTCGAGCAACAGACCGCGCTTCGCGTGCGCGCTCTATCGACGGGCGATGAACGCTGGCTGGCTGCGAATGTGCAGCGCGACGATCAGGAATCGCGAGCTACACGCGATCTTTTGCCCGGCTACGCCTTCACGCCCGATAGCAAGGCGATCGTCGCCAGCTATGGCGGGCATATCTGGCGAGTGCCGCTCGACGGATCGCCTCAGCAGATTCCGTTTCAAGCGCACGTCAAGCAGGACATTGGCCCGCTGCTCGATTTTCCCATTCGCATCAATGACGATGAGCCGATACGTTCGCGGCTCATTATGGAACCGTCCATTTCTCCCGACGGCAAGCAGGTGGCGTTCTCGTCATTCGGTCATCTCTACCTTGCTTCCGCCGATGGAAGTTCGCTGCATCGCGCGACGAGCGGCGCCGACCGTGAATATCAACCGTCGTGGTCGCCGGACGGTAAGCGGATTGTGTATGTCACCTGGGGCAATGAGGGCGGGCGAATCAAGGCGCTGGATGCAGCAGGTGGAACGCCGGCCGCGCTGACGCAAGTGGATGCGTTTTACCGCGACCCTGTTTTTTCCCCCGATGGCCAACATATATATGCGTTGCGCGCGCCAAAACAAGCGCGTTTTCAGATGGAATCGGAGTTCGGCAGACCGCAAGGAGGGCTTGATCTAATTGAGCTCGCGGCGGCGGGTGGAGCAATTTCGGTGGTTCTTCCCTCCAGAGGCAATGGCCGTCCACACTTTGGTCCGGAGAAGGATCGCATCTATGTCTACGGCCCCTACGGGGCTCGTGTCGGTGCGCACGGACGGCAGCGACCAGCGCGTGCTGATGAAGGTGGTGGGGCCGAATCCCAATCAGGCGCCGGAGCCTCCGAATGCCACCGATGTGCGGCTGAGCCCTGACGGATCCATGGCTTTGGCGCTGGTGAATCGCGAGCTTTGGCTGATGCCGGTGCCGCGAGTTGGTGGGACGCCGACGATTGATGTTTCGAAACCGGGCATTGCGATGCGGCGCGTGACGTTGGTTGGCGCCGATTCTTTTGAATGGAGCGAGGACAGCAAACTAATCCGCTGGGCATTGGGCGCGTCGACGTTCAGCGTGCCGGTCGAGCAGGTGCAACTGCATACGGGCGAGGCGGCCGCGAGCGCGAAGGACATCGCACCGCACTCGGTTGATTTTGTCGTCGAAGTTCCGCGCGCGAAGCCGCAAGGCGTGATGGCGCTACGCGGAGCGAAGGTCATCACCATGCGCGGCGATGAAGTGATTGCCGATGCCGACATAGTGGTGACCAGCAATCGAATCACGGCAATTGGCCGTCGCGGCACCGTTACCATTCCCGCGAACGCAAAGACCGTCAACGTTGCGGGAATGACGATCATGCCGGGTATCACGGACATTCACGCGCATTGGATGGAGATTCGCCGCAAGGTGCTGGATCTGAACTCCTGGCCGATGATGGTCAATCTTGCCTATGGCGTGACGAGCGGACGCGATCCGCAGACCTCAACCAACGACATGTTCGCGTATGAGGACCTGATCGATGCCGGTGAAATCCCAGGGCCGAGAGCTTACAACACCGGTCCCGGCATCTTCTCTTACACGAACTTCAAATCGCAGGAAGAAGCGCAGCACTACGTGGAGTGGTACGCGAAGTACTATCGCGCGCATACCGTGAAATCTTATACGGTGGGCAATCGGCAGCAGAGGCAGTGGGTCATTGAGGCCTGCAAGAATCTGCATGTGATGCCTACTACCGAGGGCGCGCTGGATCTCAAACTGGATATGACGCACGCCATCGATGGCTTCAGCGGTAATGAGCATGCGCTTCCCATCGTGCCGCTTTACAAGGATGTGATCCAGTTATTCGCGCAGACGCACATCAGTTACACGCCGACGCTGCTGGTTGCGTACGGCGGCCCGTGGGCGGAGAATACGTTTTTCGAACAGCAGGATTGGTACAGCGACCCGAAATTGCGGCGCTTCTTCCCGCAGAGCGAACTATGGCTTCGCACTTCGCGCCGGCCCTGGTTTCAGGAGCGCGAGCAGATCTATCCGAAGCTGGCCGAGCAGGCGGGAAAGATCTTGGCCGCGGGTGGATACGTCGGGCTGGGCGGGCACGGGCAGTTCCAGGGATTGCAGTGTCATTGGGAGATGTGGGCATTGGCAGCAGGCGGGATCAAGCCGCATGACGTGCTGCGTATCGCGACCATCAATGGCGCTCACGCGATCGGCTTGCAACAGGATCTTGGAAGTTTGGAAGTGGGCAAGATCGCAGACCTGCTTGTGTTGCGGAAGGATCCACTGGTGGACATCCACAACACGAATACGATTCGTTACGTGATGAAGAACGGCGAACTATTCGATGGCGGACACGCTGGATCGCATTCTGCCTACGGCGCAGAAGCGTGATCCCATGTGGTGGTGGAACGATCGGCCGGACAGAAAAACAGATGAGCCTGTTTCGTCGATGAATCAGTGAGTGCGGCTTCTAGCTGCCCGGCGGAAAGAGGATGGGCGAGCGCCGACATCGGACGTGAACATGCAACGGGCGTTGTGCCCGCAGAGCGGCACGACGATTGCCTTGTGCTTCGCTCCATACTTCGTGGTCAACAAGCTCTGAAATGCCTGCCCGCGCGCTAGCCGGGACGCACCTTGCGCCATTGCCGGACAAGAGGAATCGAAACCGCCGAGCGGAAGGATGTCGATTTCACCGAGTAGATAAGTGACGGGACGCGACACGAGCTGCTTGCGGAGTTGATCGTCGCTCATCTTCGCCGTGTAACCCGCAGTGGCGCGCTCTTCCAGACCATAGGGCCATTTATCGTAAGTGGTGCAGTTCCGCGCGTCGCGAAATTCCGCGAAGCCGGCGGCTTCCGGGTTGGGGCGCGTTGCGTCGGGATATGCGTAGCTGGAGGGGTTTGCAACCACGTAGGTGATGGGCACGCCCAGTTCGTCGTGCACCCTATTCGCCATCTCATAACGCGTGACAAACTGGCCGCCCGCGGAGTGTCCAGCGACCACGATCTCATGCAGGTTCGGGAAGACTTCTTTATTGGCCAGCCTGCGCAGGATTTCGTCCACGAAGAGAAACGAATCCACTTTGCTGTCGCTGAGTCCGGGACCACCCGAACGCCAACTGCTGCAGTTCCAACTCACTTCATTCGGCGCCAGAGTATCTTTGCAGCCGCGGCCATCGTTCGACGCCAAACGCGGGGCGATAACGATTGTGTCTTCGAGCGCAGCACCGAAAAAGGCAGCGCCCACCGCGGTGCGGAAATAATTATCGGCATCTCGGCCGGCGCCATGAACCATCACTAGCGCGCGCGTGATACTGGCGTTCTTCTCAGTAAGCGAGTACGTCCGGTACACGAGTGAGCGCGACGGACCACCGGCGAACGTGATCCATTCGGTACAGGCCTGGTTTAGCGACGGTACAGGGACCACTCCAGGCGATTGCGGCAGCGAGGAGCGGCAAGATGAGCCGGCAGATTGTGTTCTTCATTTCTTCTCATCTCGTTTCGAGTTGTGCGCGAGATTCTCGACCACTTCTCCGCCTTTCATCACGAAGACAGCGCGGCGCGCCGCCGTGAGATCCTGCAGCGGATTACCGTCGAACGCCACGATGTCAGCCTGCATGCCGGGAGCCAGACTACCGATCTGATCGCCAAGGTTCAGCGATTGAGCGGAAAGAGAGGTGGCCGAAATTAGCGCGTCCATTGGATTCTGACCGCCGTCGCGAACCCGGACTATGTACTCCTCGTAGTTACGTCCGTGTGCGCCGGCCACCGCGTCGGTGCCGTAAATGATTTTCAGGCCCGGATGTTTGAGCGCTTCCTTGAACGTCGCAAGGACAATATGAACGCCCTTTTCCATGAACGCGAAGCCCTCTTCGTTGTAGTTGCCGATGCCCAGATATTTCGGCTTGTTCTCCAGGTAATTCTGCAGCACGAGGCCGATGTTCGGGTCATAGTAGGTGCCGTGCTGCGCCATCAGATCGAAGACCTCGCCGGTCACATAAGCGCCGTGCTCGATGGAGGTGCAGCCGGCAAGGGTCGCCGCTTTCGCCGACTCCGCGGAATGCGCGTGAACGATCGTTCGCAAGCCCTGCGCCTTCGCTTCTCCGCAAGCCGCCTCGAGTTGCGCGTCGGAAAGCGTCTGCGTGCCTCCTTCGCGAATGCTCTTTGAAGCGAAGACTTTGATGAAGTCGGCGCCCTGCTGCTTGCGCTCGCGAACGATTTCGCGGATGCGGTCAGGAGAGAGCTTCTCGTCGGTAATCGGCTCCAGGGAAGTGAGTATCCGCGGACCAGGCAAAATGCCGCGCGCGATTGCGTCTCGCAGATATTTGTCGTCCGGCGAACCGGGGCTTTGAATGGTCGTGAAGCCGGCCTCCAACGTCGCAACGGCATTCTCCTCTCCAGACAAGATGGATTGCTCGGGCGGCTCTCCCCGGCCCGCAAGCCGTCCCTTGTCGAAGTGATACATCAGGTGCGAGTGCGTGTCGATCCAGCCAGGCGTTACCGTTAGCCCGTTCAGATCGTAGACAATTGCATTGGCAGGCGCGGAGCCGCCGATGCTGACAATCTTCGATCCGCTCACTACGATGTTTACGTTGTGAAGCGTTTGCCCTTTTCCGTTTAGAACGGTTGTGGCTTTAAGGAGGATGGTATGGTCCTGAGCGCCGAGAAGCAAGGGCGCGACCAAACAGCTTGCAAGCAGACAGCCCCGAAAGATTTGCACGAACACCTCTGGATTAGATTTGGCCCGAAGTGTTGATTGTAAGCTGCGAGAAATGGTCGTCATCGATTCGAGACTAGACACGGCGATCCGAAGGGCCATCGAGCGGAGGCGTTTAATTCAATTCGTTTACAAGACTAAGCAGCGAATCGTCGAGCCACACGATTATGGAATTAAGGACGGCGTGGCAAAGCTGTTTACATTCCAAGTGGGCGGCCAAAGCAGCGAAAAGCTTCCTAACTGGAGATGGGTCGACGTGGGGGGAATCTCTGACCTCCAGATCCTGGAGAAGGCGTTTCCAGGTGGGCGAGGCAGCACCTCCCGCAAACATCACAAATGGGACCAGATCTTCGCCAGAGTGAAGCCGCCTGAAGATACGACGACTGTAGCGAGCGTTCCCTCCGCAACACCTACGGTTCTGATGTGAATGGCGATGCGGGCAAGCCGGCAGAGTTGTACAGATTCACCGCAGGTGCATTTTTCCAGCCGTAGCGGACGAACTTCGGGGTTTCAACTTGCGGATTGCTAACGACAACGCTGTTACCGTCTATCTGAGCTGTCGCCGGCACAAAGTGATGGTCGTTGCCCGCGATTTCGAATCCTTCCAGCGCACTGTCCTTCGCTACGAGTCCGCCATCCACGTGCGTGAACCACACACGCATACCGCCGTTTTCTAAGTTCGTTTGTTGAAACAGAGGTCCAGAATACTCGACGCTCTCTCGATAGGCGATGGCGCGTGCGGCCAGGGCGAGCCGTGAACCAACGGTCTGTTTGTCGGATGGATGTACGTTATCGGGATCGCCCACATCAATGGTGACGGCCATCCCTGTGTTTGCCACGGAAAGCGTACGTAGTTGCGCTTCACGGACGACCGGCCACTCTTCAGTTGGCGTGGACGTGAAGCTGGAAATCTGCGTAAAGAGAAACGGGAATTCGCCTTGCTGCCAACATTTGCGCCAATCGGCAATGAGGGCTGAAAAGACCCGCTCGTATAGAGGCGCGCGCTCGCGGGCACTGTTGGTCTCGCCTTGATACCAGATCACACCTTTGATCCTGAATGGCGTGGCGGGCGCGATCATGCCATTGAACAGCCAGGACGGATCCCACGATTGGGCATCGGGATGCCAAGAATGTTTCGGCTGCGGGGCGTTGGCGCGGCGCGCTGCTTCGTCCTCTCGCTTTTCCGCCGCTCGCGTGGCCGGAAGTTCAGCTAGCTCATCGGCCATCTTGGCCCATGTCGCGAATAAAGGCATCAGCGACGAGTCGGAAGTGAGGCCGTGCATGCTCACCCAAGCTTCAGCCGGAGTTCCGCCCCACGTAGAATCGATCAAACCGATCGGCACGTGCTCTTTCTCCGCGATCTCACGGCCGAAGAAATAAGCCACGGCTGAAAACTTCGCCGCAGTCTCCGGCGAACAGACGCTCCAGTGAACGGCGCCTTCAAAGTCACTCAGCGGGAACATGGAAGCCTTATGCGGAACGAAAAGCAGGCGCATGTCCGGGTGATTGGCACGGCTGATCTCCTCCGCAGCATTCTTCAGTACCGCCGATCCCGGAAACCCGTTCATCGGCATCTCCATATTCGATTGGCCCGAGGCAAACCAGACGTCCCCAATGAGAACGTCGTCCAGCACGATCTTGTTTGTGCCGGAGACTGTCAATTGGTACGGTCCACCGGCTTTCTGCGGCGGCAGATAAACATCCCAACGGCCCAAGCGGTCTGCCGCTACCGACTGGCTTGAATCATTGAGAGATGCCGATACCTTTTCGCCGGGATCCGACCATCCCCAAATGTGAATCGGCTGCTCTCTTTGAAGTACCGCGTGACTGCTGAATATTTTCGGAAGCCGAACTTCGGCGCGTGCACTTGTGAGCGCAAAAAACAGCGTCAGTGCCGCGCGAGCGATCAGTCTGACATGACGTCTCATGCCTGCTACGCGGCGGCCGCTGTTGTGTGCCGGCGCGATCCCCGGAATCCGTAGAAAGCGATGTAGAGGTAGCACAAGGCCGGCAGAATGAACGCATGGTGTATACCAATGCGGTCTGCCAGCGCGCCCTCGACGGTGGGGATTATTGCGCCGCCTACAATGGCCGCAACCAGTAATCCGGATCCTTTCCCGGTCAGCGGCCCCAAGCCCGCGATGCCGAGCGTGAAGATGCTCGGGAACATAACAGCGTTGAACAGACCCACTAGAATGATGGTCCACATTGCCACGCCGCCGACAGTCAGCATGGAGGTTGTGACCAGGAGACACGCCATGATCGCTACCAGACCCAGCAAAGTCCCGGCACGCATCTTTTGAAGAATCGCAGAGCCGACGAATCGCCCCACCATCAATCCGCCCCAATAGAACGAAACATAGAAGGCGGCTTGCTTTTCGCTCATGCTGCTGATGTACGGCTGAGTGAAATAATTGACCAGAAAACTTCCAATTGAGACTTCGGCGCCCACGTAGAGGAAGATGCCCAGAACGCCGAATATCAGGTGCCGCTGTCGCCAGATGCTGACAGCCTCGCGCGTGTTCGCGTCTTCTATATCCGTCGTATCTATAACAGTGGAGATCGCCGGCAGTTTGAACAAGCCGATGGCCGTTGCCAGCAGCAGCAATACAATTGCGATCAGGATGTACGGCAGCTTGACCGTTGATGCCTCAACCACGCGATAAGCCTGCTGTGCCGCCGCGCTCATGCTATGGATTTCGCTGTTGCTCTTCAGAGCGCTGCCGAGAATCAATGCCCCGCCGAACAAAGGGGCCAGCGTGGTGCCCAACGAGTTGAAGCCTTGCGCCAGGTTGAGGCGACTGGAGGCCGTCTCGGCTGACCCCAGAACGGAAACGTAAGCGTTGGCGGAAACCTGTAGTTGCGTCATACCGGCGGCGACGATGATCAGCGCCATCAGGAACAGGCCGAATGCCGGCACCATGGCGGCCGGCAGGAAAAGCAGCGCTCCTAAAGTCATGGTTAGCAGTCCGGAGACCATTGTTCGCTTGTAGCCGATCCATTCCACAACCTTGCCGGCCGGCACGGCGAAGATGGCGTAGCCGGAAAAGAAGGCAAACTGCACCATCATCACCTCGGCATAGTTCAGCTCAAAGATGGATTTCAGATGGGGGATCAGGATGTCGTTGAGGCAGGTGACGAAGCCCCACATAAAGAACAGCGTCGTCACCATGGTCAGCGCGGCCGTGTAGTTCGTTGTCGTCGAGGACGGCGCGACCAACGTGGCGCCGGATTTCCCTACATTTGCAATTGCCATGGGATCCAACCTCAGTGGATACTCTTTAGACCGTTATACAGCAAGCGCGGATTTTGTCCTGTTGCATAGGGCTTTCAGGCAGCAAGCGTTGTACCTACAAAGAAAAACGCCGCCCATCGCTGAACGGCGTTACATGCTTACTTCAACTAACTGGGAATTACTTTTGGGGCGGCCCTTGCGGCTGCAAGCCATTTGGCGTCGCGCTGGGCGGCGTGCCGATCTTGAAGCCGATAACCTCACCCGATACCACCAGCTGAACGCGCCGGTTTTGCTGACGCCCCGAAGCGTTGTCATTCGGCGCCACCGGATAATTCTCGCCGTAGCCAACCGCATTCATGTTCTGCGTGTTGACTCCTTGCGACATCAGGAAGTCACGTACGGTATTCGCGCGCTGCTCAGAGAGCTTCTGATTGAACTCCGCTGTGCCTGTGCTGTCGGTGTATCCCTCAATCTGCAGGTTCAGGCCGGGATGTGAAATGACAATGCCTGAGATCCTGGCAAGCGCAATCTTTGCCGGCTCCTTCAGGGTGTATTTCCCCGTATCGAAAAGAACATCCTGCATATTGACCACTAAGCCGCGGGTAGTCTCAACCGTCGGCAGAACCGCGTTGAACTGCTGCAGCAATTGCTCGCGAAGCTGATTCTTATCCTGTTCAGCTTGCTGCCGCAGACGGTCCGCCTCAGCCGCCGCTTGCTGCGCCTTCTGAGCTTCTGTTGAAGCCTGGGCCCGAGCCGCATCGGCATCAGCCCTCGCCTTTTCAGCCTCTGCCCTGGCCTTTTCAGCTTCGTCACGCGCCTGGCCCTCTAAGCGAGCGTGCTCTTCCGCCTGCGCTTTTTGCTGAGCAGCCTGCTGCGCCTGCATTTCGGCCTGTTGCTGGGCCTGTTGCGCGGCTGCCTGGCGTGCCGCCGCATCCTGACGTTCCTGATCCAGCGCTAACTGCTGCTGCTTACGCAATGAAATTGTGCGCGCGTCTTCCGCCTTCTGGACCGCTTCTTTGGACGTCATGATAGCGGGATTCCACTGCTTTCGCGCCTCATAATCTTCGGCTTGGTTCAGCAAGCTGGACGCACTCTGATAAGTGTCGCCGGCAAATTGATCGGCCCGCGCATACTTTGCGATCTGCACCGCGTTGATCGCCTCATATAACTCCAGCGGACTCTTCTTGTTTGAGTTCAGCTCAACCGGATGCAATTGCGCTTCGGGAATTTGATAAGTGTACTGGCCGCGAGGCAGTAACTCATACTTCGCGTTGACCACTTCCCACTTACCCATGGTGTCATTCCGAATGATGTTCTCCATCACCACGACATCGCTAGGCTGCCGCACGGCAAAGTAGGGCTCCGCGGTAACAATCAAGCCGAACGCCTGTAACTCGGTGGTCACATCACCCTTGAAATTACCGTCCGAATCGACCACAACTTCACCCAGGTTCGCGGCGTGTCCATCCGGCGTGATCGCCCACAGAACGTAGGTCAGAAACAGAGGTCCGAAGGTCCGCGCCGCGGGAAGGTGCTTCACATCCAGCTTCACTTCCATGTGCCCGAGCCTGCTATTCACGTCGGCATTCCCTTGTGCTTGTGGGGCTAAGGACGTTCCCTGAAAATCGATTTTGGTCCAGCCGCTGTGGTTCCGGTAACTGACGGCCTGAATCGACCGTGAGACTACCTCCACCTTGAAAATGGGGACCGGGCCGTTGGTATTGACCGGCCGATCCACTGACGTTGGATTCGGCTCCTGCGCAAACAGGAGACTAAACGGCAGTAATGCAATTACTGTTGCTGCAAAAAGTCTCATATCGAAGTCTGTGGAAGCAATGTAAGGCCCACTTAGTCAAATACCTGATTCTGAACGTCTTTGTGAGTAAGAGCGCGCGCTGGTTACGGGTAGTTTTTGCCGCTTGACTGGCAAATTAGAACAAACTACCCGTATGCACACGCGCTCGCTTACTTAGAGCGTAAAGCGACTTACGACCACAGACTAGACAGGGGGATGCTCTGTCCTTTTCTCATCGTGTCTCGGCTCAGGCCTGACTTCTGGTCTGGCCGGGGGCGCGGGATGAGGTTCTACTCTCTGCTGCTGCGCCGGGGCGGGCCGAGGTTTCTCACTCTCGGCTGCTGCGCCGGGGCCGGTCGCGCTTCTACTCTGGGCTGGGGCGCAGGGGCCGGTCGCGCTTCTGCTCTGGGCGGGGGCACAGGAGCAGGTCGAGTCTCCACTCTTGGTTGTGGAGCGGGTTGCGCTACTCTCGCTGCGGGCTGGGGCGCGGGCCGCGTTTCCACTCGAGGCTGAGGCGCAGGGCGGGATTCCATCCGGGCTGCCGGAGGCGCATTTACCCCCGGACGCTGTGCGGGTTCAGCCCGCTGCTGAAAGCCTGGACGCGCTTGCGGAGTGTTTTGGGGCGCCGCTTGTTGACTCAGCCGTTGGGCGGGGGCCGCTTGGCGCGCTTCGGGGCCAGGTCTCTGTTCCTGTGCGGGCACAGGTCTTGCCACATTCGGTACTGCCGCCCGAGGCTGTACCGGAAGCGGCCTGAAAACTGGAGCACGATAGGCAACCTCAAGTGGTTTCGGGGCTGCCAGCACAGCCGGCCGACCACCATTCACCGCTGCGAACTGGGCGCGATTACGCGCCGCTTCCTGTGCGTGCTGAATTTGAGCCGGTACCGGCGGAGCAGGTCGTTCGCGCACCACCAGCAACTCAGCTTGTGTCGGGCGCGCTTGTATACCGCCGGGTCCGCCCACGTAACTCACTCTGACGTTCTCAACCCGCACGTTGTAGTTATATACATTGCGAACGACAGTGACATTCACGTTAGTCACGGCGCGGTTGTAATTGAACACGCCGCTGTGCCAGTATCCGCCGTAATAACCGTGTCCCACATAGCCGTGGCCGTAACTGACTCCGCCGTAGAAGCCGATATGCGGGGCCCAATAGCCGCGATGGAAGCGGTAGTGGGCGCCTTCATAGGCCCAGTAAGGCGGTGTCCAAAGACCACCCACAAATGGCGCGAGCACCCAAACGCCGGGTACCCAGTAATAACCCGTCGTCGTGTAGTTCCAATACCCCGGCGTCCAGATTTCGTTCTCGGCCGGGCATGCCGGCTGCTCGTACTGCGGCAACGGAGGCGGCGGCGCGGGGGCGTAAACCGGCGCCTGCTGATCGTCGCTGAGGGTTGGGTAACCATAGTGATCGGTGTAGCTCGCCTCGGTTGTCCCAGTGGTCACCGGCTCTGGTTCCGTAGCCTCGCTCGCTAAGTTTCCGCTCTCCGGGCTTCCGGACGTCACATACGCGGCCGACTGCGTTTGCGTCGCCGGCTGGTATGTTGCAGCCGGTTGTCCCCCTGTATCCTGCGCCGGCGGTTGTGCGGACGCATCTTGTGCCGCGCCGGTTGACTCGCCGCATCCTGCGCCGCCGGTTGGCCCTGTACCTGAGTTGGACTCTTTTGACACGCTGCAATCAGCATGCATGCCGCTAACATAGCGACCACACATGGCTTTCTGGCTATACTCATTGCCTCTCCCTGAACGCATAGACGGCTACTCGCCCGTGAGCAATTACTTGCCGTTGAAATTAAAGGTGCGTAACGTAAAGTTGGTACCCAGTATTTTTACTTGGCCACCTCCGACTAGTACTCACATGAACTTCGAACTATGAAACTAGGTGGGATAGTACGTCTCTTATAGGCGATAGTAGCGACACTTTCAAGCTGCGCCGTAGCGCTAGCTAAATTCAGACCGTTGGAGGCTTCAAAACAGTGAGACGCATTTCATTCTGCTTTTGCCTGTTGCCCGCACTATTGCCCACGGCTCTTTGGGCGAGTACCCCTTCCAGCGGAACACTTTCGGATGCCCATCCCAAACTGACCTACACAGCAGGCCCGTTCCTGGTGCCGAACGTGACCGATAACGTGAATAGTACGCCCACCTGCAGCGCCACCATACCGGCCGAGCAGTGCGACACGTTCGCGTTGAACGTGGCCACGTCCTGGACAGATGTCCATCCAAAGAAATTACCGTGTCCATCAGTTTCCCGATTTCCGCGGGCGAATTTGACCTCTTTATCTTCGACTCCAAGGGAAACCTGCTGGCCTCGGACACTGCAGGCGGCGAACCTTCCGTGGCCAAAATACCGGCCTCATCCGGCGCCTACTCGATTGTCGTGGATCCCTGGAATCCATTGGGGCAGAGCTTTACGGCGACGGTGTCGCTCGACCCGATTCCGCCGAATCCAGCCCCCGCTTCCGGCATACCTCCTCGTTATCAGGTGTATCCCGCGCCCACCAGCGCTGGTGGAGCAGCCTCATCGGGCGAGCCTTCCATCGGCGTGGACTGGAACCCCAATGCTGCTTCTCTCAAGCACGGAACAGTGAACCAGGGCGGCGTGGCATTTTTCACTGCTAATTTGAACGAATACCGGGTCAGTTTCGACGACTGCTCCTCGCCCGCCGCTGCCGTCTGGACAGACGTCACCAGCCCGGTAGAAACAGTCGAAACGCTGGACCCAATCGGATTCTGCGATCACTTCGGCGGCAGCCACCCCGGACGGCTCTTTCAATCGCAGCTCTATGGCGCGACCAGCCTGATGGCGTTCTCCGATGACGACGGCAACACTTGGCTGCAGTCGCAAGGTTCCGGGCAACCTGCTGGCGTAGACCATCAAACCGTCGGCGGCGGACCGTATAACGTGAGCGCCACGCCGCCTCCGCCGCCGCACCCCGCTTACAACAACGCCATCTACTACTGTTCGCAGGATATTGCCACCGCGTTCTGCGCTCGTAGCGATGACGGCGGACTAACGTTTGGACCTGGTGTCCCGATTTACAACCTCACTCAATGCAGCGGCATTCACGGGCACGTGAAGGTTGCACCTGACGGAACGGTTTATGTTCCGAACCGCGGCTGCGGGGCCAATCAGGCGGTCGCCGTGTCAGCCGACAACGGGTTGACATGGGCCGTACGTCCTATTCCGGATAGCACGCCTGCTATTGGTAACGACCCCTCCGTGGGAGTTGCGAGCGATGGAACCATCTACTTCGGATATCAAGATGGTACCGGATTAGCGAAGATCGCGGTGTCGCACAATCAAGGGAAATCCTGGACCCCATCCGTAAATGCGGGCGCGGCCCTGAACATTCAGAACTCCGTCTTTCCGGAAGTGGCCGCCGGCGACCCCGATCGCGCGGCATTCTTCTTCCTCGGTTCGCCGACGCCCGGCAACCTGCAGGACACGGCCAACTACACCGGCATCTGGCACGCTTACATTGCTACTACTTATAACGGCGGCGCAAACTACTTCCTGGTGGACGCTACTCCCACTGACCCGGTGCAGGTAGGTTCTATCTGTATTGGCGGCACCACCTGCGGGGCCGATCGCAACCTGCTCGACTTCAACGATCTCTCTATCGATTCACAGGGCCGCCAGATTGCCGCCTTTGCCGACGGTTGCGTCGTTGGAAGCTGTGATGCAACCTCTCCAAACACTGCCTCCCGCAGCGCCTTAGGGTCCATCATCAGGCAATCGGGTGGCAGACGCCTGTTCGCCGAATACGATCCCAAAGAGCCCGCTGCCCCAGCGGCCCCGCAAATCGGTACTGCGATCCAAAGCGCCAACGGAGTATTGCTGAGCTGGTCAGCCCCCGACAATGCCGGCTCCCCACTGACCGCTTATTTGATTTACCGTGGAACTGCCAGCGGGGCCGAGAAGCTGATTGCCACAACTACCTCCAGTAAAGTCTCTTATCTGGACACGGCAGCGAAAAAAGGTACTTTCTACTATCGCGTTGCCGCGCAAAACAAGTACGGCACAAGCCCCTTGTGCGGCGAGGTCGTGACCACCCCTGCCCCGGTGCCGCAAAGCCCGTGCACGGCGCCTGGAATCACCGTGGTGACTGATCCTACCGGCGATCAGACCGGCGCGCCCGCCAATTCTGAATTGGACATTCAGTCTATCTCGATTGCTGAGCCTTATGTCAGCGCGACCACCGCTCCCGCACTTACTTTCACCGTGAAGGTGGCCAATCTGTCCACGGTTGTGCAGCCGAACTCATCCTGGACCATCTTCTTCACCGCGCCGAACGGAACGCAGTACTTCGTTGACATGAACACGGATGGCACCTCCGGGACACCGGTGTTCCAATACGGACATACGACCACGCTGGCGACAGGCACAACCCAGCAGAATACCGACGGCACGGCCGAGGGCTCCAGCAACTACAACGCGAATGGAACCATCACCATCGTCGTCCCCACGACTGTAGTAGGTGGCCTGAAGGCAGGCGACCAACTAGTCAACGTGAATGGAAAGACGCAACTCGAAGTGGGAGCGGCCGGTACTGGCCTCCTCGAAACCATCGACAGCACCGTCGCGGGCCGTTACATTCTGGTTGGAAATACATACTGCGAAGGCAAGACCAAAGCCTCCGCAGGCGCGAATTAAACTACCCGCGGAATTGCGAATGAACGCTCGCGATTACGCCATTCTGTTAGCTGCGCTTGCTGCCATAGCAAGTGCAGCTCCCGGGAAGCCGGCTTCCGTTGACGCTTGCAGCATACTCTCGCCGGAAGTGATTCAGAAAGCTCTCGGCGAACCGCTGAAAACCACTAAGCCGACTCAACAAGTGGTGGGCGAAGTGCTTTTCGCACAGTGCTTTTACGCGCTCCCGACGTTTACCAATTCCATCAGCCTGGCTGTCACCGCGCCGGGACCTGCGGACGTTCATCACGATGCTGCCCGGCATCTGTGGGCGCATTGGTTTCATCACGAAGAGGCGGAGAAAGACGGCGATGCTGACCACCAAGCCGTGCCGCCCGGTGCCCACAAAGAGTCTGAAGAAGAAGAGGCCACCGCTAAAGCAGAGCCGGTAAGCGGTCTCGGCGACGAAGCCTTTTGGGTGCGCAGTTTCGTCGGTACTCTATACGTTCGCAAGGGCGATCAGTTTCTGCGCATCAGCATCGGCGGTAAGCAAACTCCGGATCAACGGCTGTCGTTAGCCAAAGAATTGGCTAACGACGCGCTGCAGCATCTGCATTAGCTGACTTGCAGCTTTGCAGCCGTTCCCCATTTCAGAACACACGAAAGATTAGGCGCTTACGGCGTCAAAGGCTCGATCTCTGGAAACGGTTTAAAGTCGTCCGTGTTGAAAGTGTAGATGCGCTGAACATCATTCGCTAGCATCGCGGCGACGATCTGCAGATCGAAAACAGCACCACCAGTGACGGGACGGCGGCGAAGCAGATCAAGCCATCCCTCAACCGTGCGTGCGGGAATAGGCAGGACGTGAAGAAAGGAAAGTAAATCAGTAATCGCGGCTACCGCATCAGCGGAAGAACGCGGTTTCAGAACGCGCCGCGCATTGGTGACGATGGCGTAAAACTCGCAAAGCACTTGTGAAGTGACATAAAGCGTTGTCGCGCCGCTGCGGGCTGAATCAAGCAAGATACGCGATGACAAATGTTGAGGTGCCTTCGTATCGAGCGCGTAAACCAGAACGTTAGCGTCAACAATTCCGGCTTCAAGGGGCATCGTCGTAAACATCGCGACGATGCAACGGGCCTATGGCTCCGAGATCCCACGCTGGCAATTCGGGAGCAGGGGGATGAAAGTGCGTTTCAGCCTCGATAAGGCGCTGAACAGTATGCCTGACCAATTGCTCGGCATCGGTACCGGCTTTGTTGGCAATCTGCGCTAGCTGCGCTTCCTGCTCAGGCGTGAAATGTACTTCCATGCTTCCAGACTACGAAATCACCGGGTCCGGGGCAACGGCAACGTATTGGGGGATGCCCACGATTGCGACGCGCCCGTGCTAGACTCGCACAAAGCCCGCGAGTTGTTTTGGTCACTCCGACAATTCTCTTTGTCAGGACCGCTGCTGTCCTGCTTGCTGCCTTCACCCCGACGTTGTTCGCCCAGTGGAGGACCCCAATTATTGACGGCATTATCGAGGCCGGCGAATATGGCAACGCCGCTAACGCGACCAACCAGCTTGGCACGAATAGCGGCCAAACCTGGTACATGACGTGGGATGCGACGAATCTCTACCTCGGCATCACAAACGCCAATTCGTCTGAGGCGGCCATTGTCTACATCGGCGTTGGCGGCGTCGGCGCCGGGGCCGGCCAGCTATATGACAACACCAACCTCTCGCTATTGCCTGTGCAGGCGCAGTTCGTAACCTACTTCAAAGACGGCTACAACGAGTACCGCACTTCAACTGGCGGCGCATGGTCGAATGCGACTGCGAATGCCGAGACTTACGCCTCCAACTCCAGCAGCGGAGCGAACACGCGCGAAATTGCAATCCCCTGGGCAGCCATCACCGGTGCCGGAATACCACCGCAATTCACCTTCTTCGGTTACCTGACATCCAGCAGCGGATCAGTCTATGGCCAGGTACCGAACGATAATGCTGGCGGCGCGATCGGCACTGGCGCGCAGTACGTGCAGTGTTACTTGGTTTCGAACACGGGCAATAACGTCAGTACACCTCCATTCGCAAACGAACAGACGAGTGTCTTCAGCGCCGCAGATAAGACCGGCTTCTTTCACAATACCTTCGATCCCTTCTATCGCAGCGCGGAAGGCTCAGTGACGGAAGGCACGCCAGTTACTCTGCGTTTTCGTACCTTACACTCGACCGGTGCTTACGGCGTGGCGCTTCGCACTTATGTATTCGATACCGGTAGTGGCAACAGCACGGGTCCCGCGGAGATCAACATGCCGTTCGATCAGAACATCACGATCGGCAACACCGAATACGACGTCTGGAAAGTCACCGCGGCGATGCCCACGTCGCCATCCGTTTACTACTACAAGTTCCGCGTCAATAGATCCGCCACGAACGGCTTCTATAGCGACGACTATCTGGATGATTACGACAACCTGAATAAAGACGGGCCGGGTACCGGCAGCGACGGGGAGCCGGGCGCTGCGTTTCAGATCACAATCTATGATCCGAATTTCACGACGCCCGCATGGATGGCGACTGCGAACGTGTATCAGATCTTCCCAGATCGATTCCGCAACGGCGATCCGACGAATGACTACTGCGTCGCGGGTAGCACATCCGGCTGCCCCACGTTATACGGAGTGCCGGGTCCGGGCAACACGATCGCCGTGACGCCGTGGAACACGCTGCTCTGCGATCCCAACGATACCAATGGCCCTTGCTCCGGAAATTTCGGCAGCATCTACTATGGCGGCGATCTGCTCGGGGTTCAGAACGAACTCGATTATCTCCAGGGCATCGGCTTCGACACCATCTATCTGAATCCCATCTTCACCGCCAGTTCCAATCACCGCTACGACGCGGACGATTTCTTGAGCATCGATCCCGCGCTGGGCGGAAATTCAGCCTTCACATCGCTAATCAACGAAATGAACCATCGCGGAATGCGCGTCATCCTGGATGCCGCCTTCAATGACGCTTCTTCCGACAGCATCTATTTCAACGAGTACAGCCGCTTCCCCAACAGCGGCGCATGCCAGTCAATGACTTCGCCCTACCGCCCCTGGTTCAACTTCCTTGACAACACCGTCCCCTGCGGCACGAGCGATTACGTCGGCTGGGACAACGTCAATTCTCTTCCGACCTTGAATCACACGCTCACGGCTGTCGAGAACTACTTCTACGCGGACCCCGCCAATAGTGTCATGGCGAAGTGGTACGCGGCGGGCGCAAGTGGATGGCGTTTCGACGTAGCGCCCGATCCCAACTTTCCGCATGCGTGGTGGGTAGGAACGCGCCAATCGGCCAAAGCTTACAACAGCACGGGTCCGTTGATTGGCGAAATATGGCCGAACGCGAGCCAGTGGCTTGCGGGCGATCAGCTCGACTCGACCATGAACTATCGCTTCCGCCGCAACGTCACCGGCTTTGCGCGCGGACAGTACGGCTGGATCGACAACAACGACAATGGCAACGATTCCATCATTCCGTTGACGCCCAGCCAGTTTGATATAGCCAATCGCGCGGTTCGCGACGATTATCCATTGGCCGCGACGTTCGCCAATTTCAACCTGATCGATTCACACGACACCAACCGCGCGCTCTACGTGTTGACGGAAGACGGCGACAACGGCTTGGCGCCAGCCAAACAGCGCCTCGAATTGGCCGCTCTGTTCCAGTTCACCTACGTCGGCGCGCCGACGGTTTTTTATGGCGACGAAGCCGCTATTAATGCACCTTCGCGCTATAACGGATCGAATGGACCGGTAGGCGATCCGTACGCCCGCGCCCCCTATCCGTGGGCCGATCAGCCCGGTGACCCGAGCGTCTACGGCCCGCCTGATCAAAGCGTGATTGCGTTCTATACCAAGCTCGCCCACCTGCGCAAGCAATACGCCGCGCTTTCGAGCGGTAACTTCGTAACCTTATTGACCGGCGATACCCAGCAACCTGCAAGCGCCGCGAACACTTACGCCTATGCGCGCATCGGTACGAACCAGACCGCGATCGTCGCGCTGAACAATGGATCCAGCACGAACACCGCCAGCATTCCCGTCTCTACTTACTTTTCAGACGGAACAACGCTACAGGATGCGCTAAGTGGGGCGACTTACACGGTTTCCGGCGGCAGTATCTCAGTTACGCTGAACGGCATTAGTGGAGCTGTGCTCCTCCCATCTCCTGCTTCCGTCGATCTGACTCCCCCGACTGGTAACATCGCTGTATCGCCGACGCCAAACAGTGCCGGCTGGATCAACACGTCACCTGCTACTGCAACCATCTCCGCAAGTGATTCCGGCGGAAGTGGTCTGAGCCAGATTCGTTATCTGGGTGGACAACGGAGCTACCAGCACCATCTCCAGTAGTTCTGGCTCAGCGAGCGTCAGCGGCGAAGGCCAGCATACGGTCGGCGCGCGCGCCATCGACAATGCAGGCAACATCAGTGCCGCTGATCACCGCGGCTGTGAACATCGACCTGACCCCGCCTGTGGTATCCGTCACCGGCGTAACCAATGGTGCAACTTACCCGGCCAATTCGGTTCCGACCGCCGGTTGCCAAACCACCGATGCGCTTTCCGGCGTCGCGATCAGCGCGACGATTGCAATAACCGGCGGCGATGGTCAGGGCCACGGGAATTTGACCGCTACTTGTTCTGGTGCGACCGACAACGCCGGCAACTCTGCGCCGCCCGTCAGTGTGTCGTATACAGTTACTGCGCCACAATGAGGAGTAAGTCGAATCGACTTACCCGAGATACTGGCTATTCGCCGTCTTCAGACCGGCGATGTTCATGGAGGTCCGGAGTTGGCCAACAAGGGCTGAACGTGGATCTATCTTCCAGGCGTTGGCTTCGGAGGCTGGATCGCCCTTCAGATTGGCGCGCAGGCTCCCGAACTGACGCTCCCACTGACGGTCAACCCAAGTCCACTTTTTGCCTTTGACTTCTCCATAAACTGTGTGCCAGAAATCGGTCGACTCGTTTTCACAATAACTGACGACGTAAGTTCCGTCTGTGGCCTTAGCGTACAGATCAGCTAACGTTTCCACCGGCATTCGCTCCCATCCCAGCCGATCTTCGAGCAAGATCACAAGGACCTGATCGGCTAACGTGCGTCTCGGTAACGAAAGCTCTTGTGCCAGTACCGTCTCGATCTCCTTTTCCTTGTTCTTGACAGTTTGGGTGTTTCCAGTGAACCGCAATCCCAGGACGATGAGAATTGCGGTGAATACACAATCACTGGTCTCCCAAGAGACCCACTGGCTCTCCTCATCGCTGACGATCCGCGTTCTGATTCGTGTGTTCTGTGCCGCGAAGCGTATCTTGCTGCCAAGTGCTGTAGCCGTCTTCAATATCCACTTACGATCGTTGTGGTCGACAAGCCGCACATTGATTCTCGTCCCTGGCTGAGCATAGACGGGAAGCTTGTATGCCAAGCTCTTGGGCAGCTTATCGCCCGGCTTGGCGTCCCCGAACTCAAATTTTTCGCCCGAGAAGATGTGCGGGTGATCCATGATGTATTGGAAGATCTGTTCGCCGTAAAGCTCGGCAGTAGTCGATGGACCGTCGGGAGGAACTTGCTTGATAATGTCTTCGATCACTTTGCGCAGTTCCACCTTGTTTTCGTAACGCAGGATGCTCATGTTTCCGCTCCTCCCGGTGATAATACTGCAGGTAAGAAGAAGTAAGCTCTTTGGCGCGAATTGTCCTCAACACCTTCGGCTCGCTAGGCGATCTGCACCCTTATCTCGCCATCGCCCTCGCTCTGCGTCAGCGCGGTCATCAGCCGCTCATCGCAACCTCGGAAGTCTATCGCCAAAAAATTACCACGGAGGGAATTGACTTCGCCCCTGTGCGGCCCGACGTCGGGCTGATCATGGACGATCCCAACGTGCTGGCCAAGCTGTGGCATGCGAAAAGTGGCAGCGAATTTCTGATACGCGAATATCTGTTACCGCAACTCACTCACAGCTATGACGACCTTCTGCACGCATGTGAGGGAGCGGATCTGCTGGTCACGCACATTGCCGCGTACGCCGGACCCATCGTCGCCGAAATGCGGAAGCTACCCTGGCTCTCGGTAGCTCTGCAGCCATTCGTGTTCTTCTCCGCGTATGATCCGCCGGTGCTTCCCGGAGCCGAGTGGGCGCGGCACTTGTACCCGTTCGGTCCGGGCATCTTTCGCGCATTGTTGAAAGCGGGACAGCTACGGCTCAACAAATGGGCTGCCCCCATCCAGAGCTTCCGGCAAAGCCTCGGACTCGCGCACGCAAAAACGAATCCGCTTATCGACGCCTTCTCACCGCTGGCAACACTCGCACTTTTCTCGACCGCATTCGCTGAGCCGCAGCCCGACTGGCCGGCCAACGTGCATGTCACCGGCTTTGTCTACTACGATCATCTAGGCGATCTGCCCGGCGCTTCGATAGAGGAAGAATCGGAGCTGAATGACTTTTTAAGAAGCGGACCGCCGCCGGTGCTATTTACGCTGGGATCATCGGCCGTCATGCAGCCGGGCGACTTCTTCCGTGAGAGCATCGCCGCCGCCCATGCATTAGGCGCGCGTGCGGTGCTATTGGCGGGTAAAGGCAAGAGCGAGATTCACAATCCTCTGCCCGACTCCATCTTTGTCGCCGGCTACGTGCCTTTTTCAAGCATCATGCCGAGGTCGGCTGCCATCGTCCACCAGGGCGGCATCGGAACAACCGCGCAAGCCATGCGAGCCGGCCGTCCGATGCTGGTCGCGCCCTGGTCCCACGATCAGCCGGATAACGCCGCGCGCGTGACACGTCTCGGGCTTGGCCGCGCCATTCCGCGCAACCGCTATTACGCGCCGCGCGTGGCGAACGAGTTGCGCGAGTTATTGACGAACGAAAGTTATGTTGAGCGCGCGAGCCAAGCTGCTGCACAGATCGCGCAAGAAGACAGCATCGCAACTGCCTGCGATGCTATCGAGGATACGATTCGTCTATCTCTTCTTATGCACTAAACGGTGCGCTTTTCTCACCACAGCAGGTGTCGCGGCGAACGCCTCGTTTACCAACGTCACTTGCTGATCATGATGCACCTTGTGCGCACCCGCGGCCGGACTCGCAGCGGTCGGTCTCCCGACGTAGCGCAGTTGCCGCTTCATGGGAACGTTGCTGCCGCCGGGATTGATGATGGATTGCATCTGTTCTTCAACGAAGAACCACGCGCCCATATTTTCCGGCTCTTCCTGCACCCAGAAAATCTCTGCCGCGTCCGAATACCGCATCAGAATGTCGGTGAGTCTATTCAGCGGGAACGGATAAAGCTGTTCCAGGCGAATGACCGCCACATCGTTGCGTCCCAGTTCTTCGCGCCGATTGACCAGGTCATAGTAGACCTTCCCCGAACACAGCAGAACGCGCCGTATATGGCCGCCGAGAAATTGCGAATCCCCGATCACTTCCTGGAACGATCCGCTGGTGAGTTCTTCCAGCCGCGAGGCCGCCTTCGCATAGCGCAGCAGGAACTTCGGCGTGAAGACGATCAGCGGTTTACGAATCCCCCGGCGATCCGCTCCGCCGTACATCTGCCGCCGCAGCAAGTGGAAGTATTGCGCCGGCGTGGTGCAGTTGCAAACCTGCATATTGTCCTCGGCGCAGAGTTGCAGAAAGCGCTCAATGCGCGCGCTCGAATGCTCTGGCCCTTGCCCTTCCAATCCGTGCGGCAGCAGCAGTACCAAACCGCTTGGCTGGTTCCACTTGGCTTCGGCGGAAACAACAAATTGATCGATAATGATCTGCGCGCCGTTGACGAAATCTCCGAACTGCGCTTCCCACAGCACCAGCGTCAGAGGATCAGCAACGCTGTATCCGAATTCGAAACCCATTGCGGCGTACTCGCTCAAGAGGCTGTCGATCACTTCAAACTTCGCCTGCTTCGGGTCAAGCTTCGCCAGCGGACTGTAAACTTCGCCGCTTTCGTAATCGCTGAAGGTCAGATGGCGCTGCGTGAACGTGCCGCGCGAAACGTCTTCTCCCGCCAGCCGCACCGGCGTGCCTTCCAGCACTAAGCTTCCAAACGCCAGCGTCTCCGCGAAACCCCAATCGATGGGCGCGCCCTTCAGCACCTCGCGGCGCTTATCAAGCAGGTTCCTCAATTTCGGGTGCAGGTGAAACTCGTCCGGCAAAGACGTACACCGCTCAATGACTTTCGCCAGCACATTATAATCAGCCGCAGTCGATGGAATGGGCTGATGCACCTGCTCAAACGGCGCCACCGCAAACTCTTCAATGACGAATTGTTCCCGCCGCTTCTTCGCTTCGTCGTACGTTTCGTTCAGCCGGGTACGCGCCTGGTTGCGCAGATTCGTGACATACTCCTGCGCAACAACTTTCTCGCGCACCAGCTTTTCGGAATATTGCGTCGCAACAGTCGGCGTGTTCTTGATCTTCGCGTACATCACCGGCTGCGTATAGCTGGGGTCGTCGGCTTCGTTATGCCCCTGCCGGCGATAACCAATGATGTCGATAACCACGTCGCGCTTGAATCTCTGCCGGTAATCGTAAGCCAGTTGCGCCACCCGGGTGCACGCTTCCGGGTCGTCGGCATTCACGTGGAAAATGGGCGCCTGCACTGAGCGCGCAATATCCGTGCAATAGATGCTGCTGCGCCCTCCCAGCGGATTCGTTGTGAACCCGATCTGGTTGTTCGTGACTACGTGAATCGTCCCGCCCGTCGTGTAGCCTTCCAGTTGCGATAGCTGCAAAGTCTCCGCCACCACGCCTTGTCCGATGAACGCCGCATCGCCGTGAATCAGAATCGGAATCACGCGTTCGCGCTCGTGGTCGCCCAGTCGGTCCTGTTTGGGACGAACAAGACCCTCCACCACCGGATCGACGGCCTCCAGATGACTCGGGTTAAAGGCAACCGAGACCACAATCTCCTTGCCCTGCGTGGAGCGATGCAGCCCGCTTGCGCCCAGATGATACTTCACGTCGCCGGAGCCTTGCACGCTCTGAGAATCGGGCTCGCCTTCAAATTCTGAAAACACCTGCGCCATCGATTTGCCGACAATGTTCGCCAGCACATTCAAGCGGCCGCGATGCGCCATCCCAATCACCACTTCATGCACATTGCCGTTGGCGCACCGTTCCAGCGTTTCGTCCAGCACGGCAATCGTGCTCTCCAGCCCTTCCAGCCCGAAGCGTTTTTGCCCCACAAACCGGGTCTGCAGAAAATGCTCGAACTCCTCGGCTTGAATCAACCGGCCGAGAATGCGTTGCCGCGTGCTCTCGTCCAGTTTCCAGAGGAACATCGTACTTTCCATGCGATCCTGCAGCCACTGCTTCTGCTCAGGATCGGGGATGTGCATGTACTCGATGCCCACCGAATTCGAATAGGTCGTCCGCAGGCGATCCAGAATTTCGCGCAGCGTCTCGTACGGCTGCATGTACGAAGCAATCGCCCCGCTCGGAGCTTTCACCGCGCCTGCTAGAAACGGTCGATCGAAATCCCAGATCGTCAAACCGTAAGAGGACGGATCGAGTTCCGGATGATACGCCGGCTCGCTACCGAGTGGATTGGTATTCGCCAGCAAGTGCCCGCGAATCCGATACGACGTAATCAGGTTGATCACCGCGGCTTCTTTCGCCACATCGGCGTTCAACGCCGCGAAACGGTTCGGCGCAATCTGCTGGTCCGTCTGCCAGCGCATCGGCAGATACGGAATCTTCAGATCTTTGAAAATCTCGTCGTAGAAGCGGTCCTCGCCGAGCAGCAGTTGCTGCAGCTTCGCGAGAAATGTGCCGGACTCCGCGCCCTGAATAATGCGGTGATCGTAAGTGCAGGTGATCATCAGCACTTTGCTGATGCCAAGCAGCGCCCGATTCTCCTCAGTCACGGCGGCAAATTCAGCCGGATAATCGATCGCTCCCGTCGCGATGATCGCTCCCTGTCCCGGCATCAATCGCGGCACCGATCCCAACGTGCCCACGGTGCCCGGATTCGTCAACGATAGGGTGGTGCCCTCAAAATCGGAGACCTGCAGCTTGGCAGTACGCGCGCGCGCCACGATGTCGTCGTAAGCTGCCACGAACTGCGCAAAGCTCATGCTGTCCGCGTTCTTGACATTCGGCACCATTAGCGAGCGGTTTCCGTCCTTGCCCGCGACATCAACCGCAAGCCCGATATTCACCTGCGACCGCACCACGCGAAACGGCTGTCCATCTTTCTGAACGAACGCGTGATTCAGCGCCGGCGACGCTTTCACCGCCTTCACAATCGCCCATGCGATCAGATGCGTAAAGCTCAGCTTGCCGCGGCCTTGCAGCGCGCGCTGCTTATTAATCAGATTGCGATTTTCTTCAATGATGCGCACCGGAATCTGGCGCTGCGAAGTGGCAACCGGAATTGCCAGGCTCGCCGTCATGTTCTCCGCAATGCGGGCTGCCGCGCCACGCAGCGGAATAAGTTGATCGCTCACCGCTTTCGCGGGCTGCGCCGGAGCAGCGCGTGCCACTTCCCGTGGCGGTATCGGCGCTGTTTCGGGCGTCGGCTCAGGTGCGGGCTCGCGAATCGGCGGCTCAACCGTCGGCGGCTCTTGCGCGGGCGGCATCTGCTGCGGCGGTTCCCGCTGCGGCGGAATTTCCTGCGGAGGCTCTTCTACCGTAGTCGCAGTGCCGTTGTGTCCGTTCTGCTCAAATAGCTGCGTCCACCCTTCATCGACACTCGATCTGTCGAATTGGTACTGGTGATACAGCTCATCTTCGATCCAACTATTAATGCCCAACGCGGGGTCTTTAACTTGCGCCACTTTTACTTCTATTATCGCCCGAGCCAGAGCCGCAACCCCAAGGAAGCGGTGCAACCTCTCAACGCCGATTACAAAACTTTCGGCTTCGGCGGGTCAAGGTCGCGTGCCTTGCACTGAGAAAGGAATCCGTTGCGCCCATGTGTGCCGTCGCAAAACGGTTTGTTCTCCGCCATGCCGCAGCGGCACAATGAAATCACGCTGCGCCCGGCTAATCCGTAGGTGTTTCCTTCTGAATCTTGAATCGTGAACTCGCCCTCAATGCGGATAGGACCGTTGTTCACAATCGTTACTTTTGCTGCCATGCAAGCAGATGGTAGCAGAGCGCCGCGTCCGTATCTTCCTATAATGACAACGCAGGGTGTTGATTGATCCAATTTATCTACGAGTCTGACCGCGAGCTGTTTGAGAACACCATTCTCTACGCCGAGAAGCAGGTGAAGCGCCTGATAGAAAATCATCCGGATTTCTATCCCATGTACACCAGCGGCGGAAAGTGGAAGCACGACGGTCCCGCGCGGACCCGCTGGTGCGATGGATTCCTGCCCGGCATGATGTGGCTCTTCCTGCGCCATCGCGGCCCCGATAGGCCGGAAGCGCGCTTCTGGATGGAGCAGGCAATTCGCTATAGCCGTCCGCTGGAGTCGCGCAAGACCGACAATGATGTTCACGATCTCGGCTTTATCTTTTTCTCCACCTATCACCGCTGGTTCCAGATGACGCGCGACGCTCAGATTCGCGACGTCGTCATAAAAGCCGGCAGAACATTGGCCGAACGCTTCAACGACACCGGTCAGTATCTCAGCTCATTGGTCGCTGAAGATTCGGTTTACATCGACAGCATGATGAACGTTGGTTTGATCTTCTACGCCGCCCGCGAAACCAATGACAAAAAGCTGCGCGATATCGCAGTTCGCCACTGCATCACCACCCGGCGCTTCCTGGTTCGCGCCGACGGCTCGGTCGCGCATGAAGGCGTTTTCGACACCGACAATGGCGAGTTCATGCGCACCGCCACCCAGCAGGGCTATAGAGGCGATTCTTGCTGGTCGCGCGGCCTCGCCTGGGCCCTCTACGGCTTCACCACTTCCTATGTATACAGCCGCGATCCCCGCTTCCTGCACACCGCCGAAGCCTGTACGGATTACTACATCACGCACACACCCGTCGATGGCATTCCGCCTTGGGACTACAACGCGCCGCCCGAAAACCGCTCTCTAGTTGATACCTCCGCGGCCGCAATCGCCGCCGCCGGCATGCTGCGTTTGTGCCGTTCCATCTCCGACCCCATGAAGGGGCACTTCTATTGGTCCACCGCCATTCACATCCTGCGCAATCTCTGCACCAGTTACTTGGCCGTCGGCGATTCGGATTGGGAAGGCGTTCTAAAAGGCGGCGTCTACCATCTGCCCAAAGGACTCGGCGTTGACGAGTCAGTTATGTGGGGCGAATACTTTTTCATCGAAGCTCTCGAAGATGCCCTGCGCACCATGCACGCTCACACCCACAATCATCAGTCGCCCCGCACCGAAGCCCACGTAACCGTCCACTAAAGCGCTAAAAATCCGCACTAGTGCGTTTGCAAAACTCTGTGTTTCTGTTTGCAGTTCTGTGGGGCCGGTTGCTAACCGGCGGCGGGTTGCTAACCCGCGCTTGATTTGGCAGAACTCACTCACAACTCAGCCAGCCGCTTGACATAAGCGTTCCACACATCCCGCCTCAGCTCGATGTGAGCAAATTTGCCGCACCGTTCCAGGCTGATCAGACCGGCGCTCTCCATCTCCTTCAGATGATGGGACACCGTAGCCGGCGCCAACTTCGTCCAGCCGCACACACAAGAACACGTGGGCGCTTCCTTAGACTCAGAGATTCGCCGCAGAATCGCAAAGCGCTTCGGATCCGCCAACGCCTTACTAATGAGCGCAAGCTGTTCGTCCTCAATCCGAATTTCACCAGCGCTCATATCGAGTTAGATGATATCGCTCGGTGAGATAGCCGCTGCCCCGGAACATTCTTATTGCTGCTGCTTTAATCGCCGGGTAACGAAATAGTACAGGTGATATTCAACGCTCCTGCGATGCTGTAGCTAATGGAAGCTTGGTTCGGTCACAGAAGATCGCTCCTACGGCTCGCTGCAGCCTTTGTCGCCGGCGGTGTTGTCCGCCCTTTGAGCGCTCGAACCTGTCCGTCAGATAAGGCGAGGGTAACGTCTACCTCCCGGGATTACACCGTGAACGCCACCATCACCTTGGCGGGCATACCGCTTTTCTCCAAGAAAAATGTGGGCGGAGCGTTCGTCAGTGTCGAAGACTCCACCTGCCCCGAAAACACCATGACCGCATTGCAGTTTGCGGCCGGATCCTGGCCCGACCGCCTGAAGGGCTTCAACCGCTTCGGCATGACGCAGGAGATTGTTCGCGAAGAAGGGGGCGCGTTAACGGAAAGCGCCTATATCAGCTTTATGTCTTCGTCGCCTGAGAAGAATTTAGCCGAAGCTCGTCAGGCGTTCTCGGCACAGGAGGTGGTCCCGCTCACCGTCGCGCTGGGCCGCTCATCCGCTCAGGGCCGCGCTGCCGAAGTGCAGCACCACAAAGTCCCGGGCACTTACACTTGGCGGAATTGTCAGGAAATCGCCGACCGCTTGCGTTCGCAAGACAGCGTTTCTGGCGCGCCACTTTCGGCTGGCGCCGCCGTCCTTCCCACCTTTCTCTTCGCCCTCAGGCGCGCAGTCATATCCAACGATGGCAGGCCGGTGCGCTACGCCCATAACGCGAAACTCTATCACCTGAAAACCCGGACCGAAGCGAAGCCGTCCGCGGGCCATATTGCCGTTACCGGCCACATCACTTCTGAAGGCGAACCCGGCCAGACCGATTTCAACCTTTGGCTGCCCGACAACAATCCCGCTGCTCTTCCGTTGCGCATTCAGTGGCGCGCGCGTTCATTTCTCCTCTTGACCTTGGAAGCGGACGCCGCGTCGCAAGCCCCCGCTCTTCATCCCCTGCTGAACCGGGAGCAGTAGCCCCATGAGTGCTCACTCCCTTCCCCAACAATCCCCGCCCGCTCCCCTCATCCTGCGAATCGGTTTTTGGGGCTGCATTGTGATCGCGGTTGCCGTTGTCGTCCGACGCCTGGTTGCGCTCGTACGCCCTTCCGCCGCTTCGAACCCCATGGCTTCACTCGATGCGGCTTTCGCCGGCCATGCGGCTTTAACCCTCGCGCATATCTTGCCTGCGCTGGTTTTCGTCTTACTCACTCCCATCGTGCTGCTGCCCAAAACACCACGCTTCGCCTGGGCCGAGCGGCTGCTGTTCCCGGTCGGCGCAGTGGTCGGAATCACCGCCTACGCCATGTCGCGGTATGCGGTCGGCGGATGGCTGGAGCAATCGGCAGTGCTGGTCTTCAACACTCTATTCCTGTATTCCCTTTTACAGGCTTTCCGCCAGCGCGTCGACGCAGTGAGCAAACGCCGCTGGCTGCTGCGTGCCGTCATCATTCTGCTTGGTATCGCAACCACGCGGCCGGTCATGGGCGTCTTCTTCGCCACCGCCCGTCTCACTCACCTCCAGCCGCAACAATTCTTCGGTGCGGCCTTCTGGATCGGCTTTTCGATTAACGCGGTAGTCGGCGAACTGTGGCTTCGGCACCGACCGATGAAGCTCTCCCATTCCGCCGAAGCCCCGAACCCGAACCTGGGAGCGCAAGCGACCACCCATCACAAATCCAAAAAATAAATCCAAAACCACTAACTCCCTCGCCCTCATTATCTTCCACGCACCACCCCATTCGAATTTGCTTCATTGCCCTTTTCCCCGTTCTACTCTCAGCCAGGAGTAGAACCTCAAATGCAGCAAATCAGTGATCGTAAACTCGAAGCCAATCGCGAGAACGCTCAAAAAAGCACGGGACCTCAGTCCCAGGCCATGAAAGATAAGGTCTCGCAGAATCGCCTCATCCACGGCCTGCGCGGCCGATTCAAAGTGTTGAAATCCGAAAACCAGCAGGAATTTGACGAGATGCTTGCCAGCTACATGGAGTCGGAGCAACCCGTCGACGACGTGGACAGGGATTTGATAATGAAGATGGCCAGGCACACCTGGATGTCCGATCGCGCCGTGCGCCTCCAGGGCGGATGTTTCCTCGAAGAACCCCAAACCGAAGCAGAGATTGCCGCTGGAACCGCGCGTCTCGCCGTCCGCGCCGACATTGATGTCTACGTCCGTTACCAAACCGCCAACGACCGCGCTTATGCCCGCGCCGCCGCCGAACTCGCAAAGCGTAAAAAACAAAGGCACTCCAACGAAGTTGGCTTTGAACGGCAGATACGGGTTGAGGCCGAAGAAATCCGCCGTGAAAAGCGCCAGACGCAGCGTGACGAGCGCCATCAGATCGACATGAGTATCAAAAAAGAGCGCCTGAAATGCTCCGAAGCCGACTCCGTGACCCGATCTCTACACGCCGCCGATGTCCTCCAGCGTCACATGGCCGCCTAACCCGGCAAATCCCCGAGCCCCTAGTTGCAAGGTGTGGGGCCGGTTGCTAACCGGCAGCGGGTTGCTAACCCGCTCATTGATACTAATATCCTGTACGAGAGCTGATCGCGAGCTGTTCTGTGCCACAACCTCGCGCATAAGGGAGTTAAAAGTTGATCTCAGCCCTAATCCAAAACCTTCGCTTCGCGCTTCGCCAGTCGCGCAAACAATCGGGCTTCTCGCTTACGGCAATTCTGCTGCTTGCATTGGGAATCGGCGCCTCCACGGCTGCTTTCAGCGTTCTCTACCAGGTTCTGCTCAAGCCGCTTCCTTACCCCGATGCCGAGCGCCTTCTGTTCGTCCACAACTTCTTCCCCAAGGGCCAGGTCGTCGCCACCGGCGTCTCCGGTTTCGATTATGCCGAAATCCGGCGTCGCAGAGACGTGTTCGCGCATGCCGCCGTCTTCTACTACAACGATCTCATTCTCACCGGCCTCGGCGATGCGCGCCACATCGACGTCGTCAACGCCTCTTCCTCCGTCTTTGATGTGCTCGGCCTTAAGCCGCAATTAGGCCGGACATTCAACCCCCAAGAGGACCAGCAGGGCGCGCGCGGGACAGCCGTCCTCAGCGATCACTTCTGGCGCACCGCGTTCGGCGCCGACCCTAACGTGCTCGGCCGCACCATCTATTTAAATGAGCTCCCCTTCACCGTCGTCGGCGTGATGCCGGCAACCTTTCAGTTCCCATCCGTCGAAACGCAACTTTGGATTCCGGTAGCGCTCCGGCCGGGCGAATTCACCATCGAGGGCGGAAGATTGGAGAAATGGCTGCACATGGTTGCCCGGCTCGCTCCCGGAGTAACCATGGAACAGGCTCAATCCACCCTCCTTTCCGTCAGCTCCGCCCTGGCAGCCGCGTTTCCTCCCTTTTATCCGAAGAAGGAGGGCTGGCGTTTCACCGTGCGGCAGCTCGCCGAAGAGCAAACGCAGAACATCCGCCGCTGGCTCTATCTCGCATTCGGCGCCGTTTTCTCGGTTCTGCTGATCGCATGTATCAACGTCAGTGGCTTGCTCCTCATTCGAGGGACCGCTCGCAATCTTGAGATCGCCGTAAGGCGCGCCATCGGCGCTTCCAAATCGCGCGTCGTCTGGCAACTGCTGACCGAAACCAGTGTCCTTGTTTTTAGCGGTTGCGCTCTCGGCTTTCTGCTCTCCGTCTGGGCAGTTCACCTGGTGAATGTGTACGGACCGCTGAAGCAGCCCACGCTCATCCAGCTTCCCAGCGTCCTCTTTGCCCTGGCAGTCGCGTTCGTCAGCACCCTCGTCGCCGGACTCTTGCCCGCTCTGCTAAGTGCGGAATTGCCGCTTGAGCAGGCATTGAAATCCGGCGCCACGCGCACTACAACTGGAGCTGGGGGCTTGCGCTCTGCCATCGTCGCCGTCCAGATTGCCTTCGCAGTTGGCCTTATCTTTACAGCCTTGCAGCTTAATCGCAGCTTCCTGAATTTGACTCGTGTGCCCGCCGGCTTCAGCCAGTCGCATATCTGGACCGCCGCCGTCACGCTGCCCAGCCGGCATTACCCCGATCGCCAAATCTGGGACACCCGCTTCTTCCAACCGCTCCTGCAGCAGTTGCAATCGCTGCCGGGAGTTCAGGCCGCTTCCGGCGCGAATGCTTTGCCCTTCAATCCAAGTGGCGTTTGGACTGAAGAAATCCGCTTGCCCGATCAACCAGCCATCTCTCCGAAACCCCAGGCGCAAATCAGTCTCGCGTTCCCCGGCTACTTCGAAGCCATCGGAGTTCCTCTTCTCGAAGGACGCACCTTCACGCCTCGCGATCGCGCCGGCTCGCCGCCCGTTGCTGTCATCGACGCGGAGCTGGCTCATCGTTATTTCGCCGGGCAGGATCCCCTGGGCAAGCTCATCGCCAGCGGTGGAGCAACTACGCCCGCCACAATCGTCGGCGTTGTCGGCAGCGTGCACAATGGCGATCTCGGTGGACCACGCGAACCCGAACTTTACTTTCCTGAATTTCAGGAGCGCACCGAAGCCACCTATCTCGTGCTGCGCACCGCCGGCAGCATCGACCCCACCGCTGCCGTGCGCCGAATCGTGGCCAAACTCGACCCCGGCACCGCTCTGTTTGATGTCGCATGGATGAGCGATCGCGTCGCGGCCTCGCTCAAACTGCGCCGCTTCATTGTCTTCCTGCTGAATGGGTTGGCGGTCACCGGCCTCGTGCTTGCAATCGTCGGCTTGTACGGCTCACTCGCCGATCTGGTGGAGCTTCGCCGGCGCGAAATCGGCATACGCATGGCGCTCGGCGCAATGCAGATCGAAATCATACGCATGATCCTCGCGCGCGCGTCTCTCATTGTCGGCTCCGGCCTCATCGCCGGTGCGGTAGTCGGTTCCGTCGCCGGCCGTGCGGTCAGAAGTCAGTTCTTCGG
This sequence comes from Terriglobia bacterium, assembly GCA_963758445.1. Classification (GTDB taxonomy): domain Bacteria; phylum Acidobacteriota; class Terriglobia; order Bryobacterales; family Bryobacteraceae; genus Bog-105. Next base: position 201,164 of record CAVWVR010000005.1, on the reverse strand, counting down.
CGTCGAACTGACCGACGCGCTGACCTGGGGCGCCGTGCTCGGCTCCATCCTGATCGCCTCGGCCATCTCGGCATCGCTTCCCGCCTGGCGCGCCGCTCGCATCCAGCCCTCGGTCGCGCTTCGGGACGAGTAGTTACTGATTGTTTGCGCTTACCGCTTCGTGCGGCCGCGGCGTATTGAGATGATCGAAATTCAAGATCGCGTTGAACACCAGTGCATAGCTGCCGATGGTCTCGCCGCGATAGATCGGGTTATTTGCGAAAAGCAGGACGTTCCCTTTGCCTAGGTGAGCGTTCACCACAATCGGCCGCTCCGCGATTGCATCGCCGCCTTCGAGCAGCCCGGAAAGGAGCAGGCTCTTGTTGTCGGAGTATCGAAGAATCACATTCGGTCGAAACTCTTCCGGGATTATGTAAGCGTTGTTGCGCGTCTGCTCTTCATTCAAGGGCGTGGCTTGCCACGCCTTCGGCGACGGCAGCTGTGCCGGCTTCTCAATCGCGCGCCCTTCCGGAATGTCTTCATCGTCCGGACCGCCGCGCCCCGTCGGCCGCTTGTAGTCTTTCTCGGTGGGTAGGTTGCGATTTACCACGGTATTGCTGATCGTGAATGCCATTCCGCTGTTGCTGTAGACGGGCAGAGTTCCGTCGTAGCCGTACGCGGCTGGATGTTCTTTGTCCACCGTGACAGCTTTCAGCACCGTGCCGACAACGTGTATGTTCTTGCGTGGGGCCAGGAACACGCCCGGAGCCAGGCCTTCGTCGATCGCGAGTTCGGCCGTGTCCTCGCAGGTGATCAGCAGTCCGCCTTGCTCGACGAAGCGCTTAAGGTTTGCAGCGCCCGTGTAGCCGAGTCCGGGGCGCATGTCGTCGGTCGAATCAAGTTTGCCGATGTTCGGCGTCAGCGATGTTGTCTGCCAGGGCAGCGCATTGCCCCACATCGGCAAGCCGCTGACGATCTGCGCAGGTGAAGCGCCGCCCACCGGGGCGAAGATGATTACGTCGTACTTGCTCCTCAGGTCCGGCTCGCGCGCCGCGGTTTGCGTGCTGATGTATTCGTACGGTACGTGTACGTTGTCGAAGGCCATGCGCCACCAGCCTTCGGTCTGTGTGAATAGCCAGGTGTGCATGAAAGCGATGCGTGGCGCGGAAGCCGCGTGCGTCTGAACAGTCGGCGCCTCGCTTAGCGCGTAAGCTTGCAGATTAAGATCACGCAGTGTGGTCTTCAGCTTCGCGTTATCGGCTTGCTTCAGGATCAGCGATCCGGCCGCGAAATGATGGCCCTTGTTGTCGAACGCCGCTTCGGCAACCGAAATATCGGCGCCCTTGAGCGCATAGATCAGGCTCGCGAGAGTGATTTGACCTGTGTTGTTGATCCCAAACAGTGAGCCGTTGCCGGCGCTTTCCGGTATCGCTCGCGAGAGATCGTCTATCTTCTCCATCTTCGCTGTAAGAATGGCCGGATCGATGACCCGTACCACCTTGGCGTTGAACAGATCGCCGTACGACCAGCCGGTGTCGTCGTACGGATGCTTCTGCGGATCGTCGGGCGACCAATATTGCCGGTCGAGCAGCGCATCGGCAACCCTTGAGAATGGCTGGTCCATGCGAATCACGAAGCTGCCCGCCGCGAATGTTTGTTTCTTCGGCGCCTCCGCTTTTTCGTCCTTCTTGTCCTTGTCGTCTCTTTGTCGAGCGTGTGCAGGCGGTTGTGGCGCAATGCTCAGCGGCTCTGTCAGTCGTTGAAGTTCAACATGCTGTTTGATCAGGGCTTTTAAAAGTTCAAGCTGCCTGTTAGTCGCCGCTTCGTCAGCAACCAGCACGTACGCCGCTGGCCCGGCCGCTTTTGGTTTCTCGATAGAACGTTTGCTCTTCAAGTAATAGTTGTGCAGAAAGTGAGGTCCGTTATGCGCGAAGTAACTCAGCGTCGAAAGCAGGGCTGACTCTTCGTAATTATTGTTGTCGCGCTGCGACCATTCAACGGTCGGATAAGGCGGATTCTCTCGATACCACGTGCGCGAGTATTGATCGGGACTCAAGATACGTTTCTCCGTATCGGCGCCGCCGTTGCCGAAGGTTTCATACAGCCGGCTGATCCCGTTGTGCAACCCGGCCAGAAACATCAGATACCCGGGGCTCCAGGTATCGAAGTTCCCGTGAGTGAACACGCCCGGCATGCCGAAGTTCTGCATCTGGGCAACGTTGTCCCAGGCAAGTGAGGCCCATTCGTCTGCCAATATCGGATCGATCCAGGGATTGTAGGGTCCATCCCCGACCGTGTTGTCGTACAGAAACGGAACGGATTCGTGCAGATCGTGCAGCACCTGTGCGTGCCAATCGAGGTATGTGTTCAAAACGTTGTTCGTCAGATTGAGGGTCATGCCCATTGCGTCGCGATTGTTATCGTGCGCAACATAGTGGCCCCAGTAAAGGAGCCGCGGCCAGTTGTCATTCGGATGCGCCCTGTGCCACTTATATATGTCAACCATGCGATCGCGCCCATCCACTTCCACCACCGGAGTGATCAGCGTGATCATGTGGCTTCGGATGTATTTGATGTACGGTGCATCGTCAACCGCCAGCCGGTACGCCATTTCCATCAGCGCGGTAGGCGCACCGGTCTCGGGCGAATGAATGGTGCCGGTGATGTAGTAAACGGGAAACGATTGATCGACCAGCGCATCGGCCGTTTCGTCGTTCATGGATATCGATCGCGGATCGGCCAGCTTGGCGAGCCGCCCATCGTTCTCTTTTGCTTTCGCAAGCAGCGACTCGTCTGCCACTGCGGCGGCAATCATCTCCCGGCCTTCCTCAGTGTGGCCGATGCTGAAGACTTTCACGCGCGGACTGGCCGCGGCCAGCATCCGGAAGTAACTGTAAACGTCTTCGGCGTATGGCAGCATGTTGGGCGCGCCGGCAACGTCGCCAAGCACTTTCGCAGGCGTCGGAACCGTCTGCGAAGCCGGCAGGTAGTTAGTCAGTGTGGAGTTCAGCGTCGGCCCGGTCGTGTACTTGTTGATGCGATCCGTGTACCACTGGTCGATCGGCTGTTTCGGCTCACGCGCGAAGCGCTCGGCAGAGCCGGTCTGGCCAACAACAAGCGGCGCGGCCATGGCCGCAAAAACCAGGAAAGGGGCAAAACGAATCATTAGGGGTATAGGTGCATTCTAGTGGACTCCCAGCCGAAGGAACGGCGCTATGACAAAGTCGCGCTGATCGGCGCGTCGCTTTCAGCAACGCTCAGTTCCGGCTTGTTCTGCGCGGCTTCGCTGCGGACGTAAGCGAACCCCACGACTTCGCCCAGAGCCGGTGAGAATTCGGCTGAAGCGATCTCCCCTGCGGGCTGGCCGTTCGCGAGAAGTTTCGTTCCGGGCGCGGGCGGAGTCGTCGTGTGGATGCGAAGCGGCATGAGCAGTCGATGTACCTGGCCGCGAGATCGAACGCGTTCCACGATCTCCTGGCCCAGGTAGCATCCTTTACTGAAGTGGACTGCCTGCAGCTGTTGCGTCTCGTGGACCAGATAGCGCTCTGTGATTTCGTCGCCGTAGCGTGGAACGCCGTTTTCCATCCGCACCAGGCGCGCTTCGCCGGCATCGGCCCGCGGGATGTTGTTCAGGCGGTCGACGAACGCCTGTTTCGCATCCGCCGGAATGAAGACTCGAAAACCGGCCGGCCCGGTGCTCGCAACGTGAGCGACGAACCCGTTTTCATACTCGGCCGTTCCGTAGCGCTTCGCCGGGACGGAGATCCCGAGCGCTGCGGCAGTCTCAAGTGCTGTCGGTCCTTCAAGACCGATGCACGCGTATAGATCAGTTTCGTTGTCGAGCGTGGCATCGTCGGCAATGATGTATTTGTCGAGGTGCTCCGCTAATTTGCCGGCGGTTTCCGGTTCGGTGTCAAGGAAGAGGCTTTCGCCAAGGTTGTATATGTAAGCATCAGCGAGAATCCGCCCCACGGCGGTCAGAAAGAAGGCGTATAGCCCTTCACCTGGAGCCAGATGCTGGATGTCGTTGGTTGACATCGCGTGCAGCAGGCGGGCTCGATCTTCACCCGTGACGCGGATCTTGCCGCGGCCGGAAAGATCGATCCAGGCTGCCGCGGAATGCAGCGCTTCGTAGCCGGTCATGTTGTTACAAACCACGCTGCGTGAGCGAGCGCAGATAAGCCGAGATGGCAACTACGATCAGTCCCGAGACGATCATGCTCGCGAGCCGGTGCTTACTCTTGCCTGCCATGGTGACGTCTCCATAAGGGGATGTGCCCCAAAGGATCGCGCTGGCGAGAATGTGCGCCACCAGAAGCATCTTTGTGCCGAACCACATGTGATACGTCGGCGCGTGCTTCGGTCCGGCGAGCAGGTTGTAGAGACCCGAGCCGACGATCAGGATCAGTAGCGTCCACAGCACCGTGCGAAAACGCAGTTGCGCGCCAGCGGCAGAAGACATTCTGGTGTCTTCCGGCAGGGTATTCAGAACCGGCACGAGCACCTGACGGGCGTAGAAAACGCCGCCCAGGAACAGAATCACGGAGGTGATGTGAACAAAGCGGGAGATGAGATGAACGAATAGATCGGGCGCCACGCTTTAAGGTTAGCCGTTCAGCAGTTCGAGTACGTGGGGCTCGAGCGCGGGCGTACAGGCGTAGGCGTTTCCGCCGTAAATGGTGTTTTGACCATCGAAGCTGGAGAATTTTCCACCGGCTTCCTCTACCAGGAGTTTCAGTGGCGCCAGGTCCCATGGCTGCGCGTTTGGCTCGATCCAGATGTCAGCTTGTCCTTGCGCCAGCAGCATGGCATCGACGGCGCCGCCTAGGCTGCGGACGGCCCAGAATCGTTGGACCCACGGGATAACACGATCGGCAAACCGGTTGACGCCGATCTTATTGAAGCCATTAAAGGAGAGAACAGCCTGGCTCAAGTCCGTGCGGCCGGAGACCTGAATGCGCTGGCCGTTTGCCCACGCGCCCATGCCGCGCCCGGCGTGTAATAGCAGCGACTGACCCGGACTGCATGCTGCCGCCGCCACAATATCGCCGTCCTGTTCAAGACCGATCAGGACGGCCCAGAGCGGAATGCCCCGGACGAAGTCCTTGGTGCCATCGATGGGATCGATGATCCATTTGCGGCCGTTGCGGCTGTCACGGGAGGCACCTTCTTCGCCGAGGAAGCCATCCTCGGGAAATTCCTGGGTTATCAGTTCAACGATTAGCTTCTCGCAGGCACGATCGGCTGCGGTGACGGGGGATTCGTCCGCTTTGGTTTCGGCAGCTACACCCTTACGTTGGTAATCGAGGGCGAGCGATCCGGCTTGCTCGGCTGCCAGTTTGACTACGCGAACTTCATGCTCGAAGGCCATCCCTGACTATTTAACCAGGGAGGGCCTTCATAGCCTGAGAAATGGCTCTACATGCCGCCGGCGCGCTTGGCATCGAACGTGCGCGGCTGACCGCCGCCCATGTTTCCGCCCTCCATTGTCATTGAGAAATGAATGGTGTCGCCGTCCACTTTACCTTTGTAGACGGAGGTCATCTGGTTGCCGTTAAATTCCCGGACAACCTTGAACGAGATGTTATCGCCGTCGATTTTGCCGTCGGTGATGTCGATATCGCCATTGCGGCCGCTGACGGTACCGGTCAATTTATCGGCGTCAGCTTTCAAATTCATGTTGACCGTAATGGTGTTGCCGTTCCGGCCTTGCGTTTCAGCGGTCCATTTGCCGCTGACGTCCGCGGCCCAGATGGCTGCGGCTGCAAAACAGCCGATCAGTAGAATGCGAAGTGTTTTCATATCGCCAAAGAAGATTGCTGCCGCTTGAGCCAGGTTACGAGCAAGGCTGTAAAGACCTGTAAAGTAGCCCAGGAGCAGCCAATTTATTATTTTTATGTAAGCTATTTTACCATCAACGTTATTGACAGCGTAAGCCAACGGGGGTAGTCTGAATATTCGTTCACAATTTAAGCCGTCTCCGGGCTCAAGGGGCGCGGAGCGGTGCTTCGCCGTCCATTCAAGGGAATCGAATGAATCAACAGTTTTTCGTTTTGGAGCTTGCTCACGCAGGTGATGGGCAAGTCAAGCGAATAGAGATCAGTTATAAGGCGATCGCATACGTTCTGTGCAGCCTGATTGCTCTGGTTGTACTGGTGCTAGCCGGTTGTTCCAGTTATGTGCGGATGACGTTGAAGGTGGCCAACTACAATTCGCTGCGCGCGGATTTCAACGGGCTGCGCACGCGCTATCAGGAACTGCAGAGCGTCTCGCATCAGCACACCGAGCAACTCGCCTCACTGGAGACACTGGCCAATGAAGTTTCCGTGGCGTACGGGCTTAATCAGAGTGTGAAAACGGAGGCGCTCGATAGCGACAATGAGGCGCTGGCTTCGAACGTAAAGGAATCGATTGAGGAATACAACTTTCTCAAGGTGGCGAGCTACGGCGGCATCTATCATCAATACGCGCATCAGTGGCAGACTCACGCCAGGCCCTCGCTTTGGCCGGTTGAAGGCTCCATTCGCAGCTCCTTCGGCGTGCGTAGCGACCCCTTCTCCGGTGAAGGTGCTTTTCACACCGGTATCGACTTGGCCGCTGCCCGCGGGACACCGGTCAAATGCACCGCCGATGGTGTGATTACGACACAGGGCTGGTCAGGCGGGTATGGAAAGCTGCTGATTGTCGACCACGGAAACGGATTAGAAACGTACTACGCTCATCTCTCGGAGTTCATGGTGGTGCCGGGCCAGGAAGTAAGGCGCGGCCAGGTGATCGCGCTGTCCGGTGGCACAGGACGCTCTACCGGCCCGCACGTTCACTATGAGGTTCGAGTGCACGGCACGCCGGTAAATCCGTACTCGTTCTTGCCCCGTATTCCGGTCGCCCGGCTATCCAGCACGCCGCACAACGATCTAGGGCTGTGATGCAACGGAGCAAACGAGGCTAGCGTCTCGTCATGTAGTGAGTAACGGCATCACGCGTCGCGCGATGCTGGCAGGCATACCCGCTTCCCTGCTCGCCGGCGTTCCCCCCGCAGTCAAGCCGAAGGCGCTGCCCCGAGTCGGCGAATTCTTTCCTTTTCTCGATCCGGTGACCGAAAATCCCGTAGTCCGGCTCACCAACCCGAACTACGTCAGTTTTCTTCCGCCTGCCACGAACCGCTTCGTCTCAATCAAAGAACGGTCCCTGATTTTTTCCTCGGATCGGACGGGCAGCCTGGCTCCTTTTCAGGTGAACCTCCGGACTGGAATCCTGACGCAACTGTCGAACCCTCGCAAACTGGCGCCGGAGTCACTGTGTCTGAATGCGAAAGGGAACGCGGTGTACCTGCTGGATGGCGATACGCTCCAAGAGATCACGCTAGGGAACCACAAGATGAGGTCTCTGGCGGATGGCGTTAGCGGTTTCTGCGAGCTGGGGACAGCCTCCGGATCAGAGCCCAGCTTTGTAGTTGTTCGTCAGGGACGGCTGGAGATTCTGGGCGGGAGTTCGGGGCCGCTGGCGGAGAACGTGGCGAACTTCTGCCTAAGCCGGCCGGATGGGCGGGGCTGCCTGTTCATGAGAGAGTCTACTCCGGCAAGCCGCGAATTCTGGTATGCGCCGATGCCGGGAGCGGCTGGGCAAAATCCGGTTCTGCTTGCGAGCGGCAAACTGTCCAACCCGATCTGGACGCGGGATGGACACGATCTTCTTTTTCTGCGCGAAAGAGAGGGGACAGATCCGGTGGCGAGCGAGATACATGCCGTGAACCCGGAAGCGCCGGGTGAGCAGACGATCGCCAGGACCAGTCAATTTGCGGCGTTCTCGCCCAATGGCGACGCGTCCGTCTTCGTAGGCGCGAGCAGGAGCAAGGCGCAGCCCACGGTACTATTGCTGCTGGCTTCGGTTCAGCGGGAACTCACGCTGTGCGAGCATCGAGCCAGCCATCCCGCCGCGGTCTCGCCGGTCTTTTCGCCGGACAGCAAAAGAGTCTACTTCCAAAGCGACCATGAGGGTAAATCCGCGCTGTATTCAGTCAACGTGGAAAGGCTGATAGAGCCTACCCCGGATAACGAGTAGCGGGGCGAGATCAGCGTGGAAATTGATTTCCATCTGTGGCAGTCTTCCGCTGGACGCGAATCCACCGAGTAATCAGCCAGAGAGAGACTCCAAAAGCTATCAAGAACAGATAGATACTGGCAGGTTCCGGTACGGGCGCCACGGGCGGCGGGGTGACAGGGGGTGGCGTAATCGGCGGCGGTGTGGTCGGAATAAAGCCGACTCCGGGCAGGACAGGTACTCCAGTTGGAGTAACTTCCACCGGTGGCCAATTTTCGGCTACTATGGGCGGCAGAGCCGGGGGGACAAACGGGCCAAGCGTTGGCAGCGTGAATATGGCTTCCGGGCTGATCGAACTCGGGATCTCAGGAGGCGCCCCAAAAGCCAACCGCTCCTTGGGAAGAAGTTGGATCGTAAAGGCCGGGAGATCCAGCGTCTTCACCGGTGGTATGTTGAGCGCGTGTTGCTCAGGTAACACGGCACACAGCCGGTTACCGCAACGGGTCCGTGCGAAATTTTTCCCGTCTGTGAGCAAAACCTCCCCCTTAGGGATACGGAGTTTCTTTAGGGTCCAATAGACCTTACTCTTGACCCGATAGGAGACGTACTGAAAGCGGTCCTCCGTAAGAGTGACAACTCGGGCATGGTTGACATCGAAGTCGGCGTAATGGGCGCGGACGACACCGTCCCGGGCCATGTAATACCGCAGTTCCTCGGGATTATAGGCCCCACCCGAAATCACCGAATACGGGTATACCGGGCGCAACGCTCGCTCGGCCGGACTGACATGGCCGTTCGGCAGCACGATGGCCAGGGTTAGGGGCCGGGCCCATTCGATCAAATGGGAAACCTCTCGTAAGGCAAACGCCGTTACGAAGGCACACAGCGAAATGAGAAGCAAACGTACTTTACTCATCAACGTCTCTCGTCAGTACCAAAAACTTCTCAGAGCCCCGCATTTAGCGAGACGAATTAAGAGGCACTACGCTACATATCGAGTGAGGCTGGGAAGATCAGTAGTCGCTTACACCAACTAAAGTGCCACCCCGTTGGAATCCGAGGGTTAGAAGAACCAGACCAGACCTCCGACGCCGCGTGCTATTACCCGCTGAAACAAAGAGTAATTCAAATAAATAGACCGGCTGAAACTGCTTCTTAATCTAGAAGCGTAGACGCAATGGCACCTGGCTTGTTACATTCGGGACTCGCTGTGGACCGGTATTTCTTCGATCATCGGTTGGAAGCGCTGCTCCAGGAGGAACTTGGGACAACCAAAGGTACTGTCCCGAGGGCCATGCGATATGGGGTGCTAGGGTCAGCCCAACGTATTAGACCCATAATCTCGATGCGCCTGGCCCGAGTACTGGACACACCGCTCGAATTGGTTGTGCCGCTGGCGACTTCGGTGGAGCTTCTGCACTGCGCGTCGCTCATTGTGGACGACCTGCCGTGCATGGACGATTCGCCTTTCCGCCGTAATCAACCCTCGGTTCACATTCAGTTCGGAGAAGCGGCTTCGGTTTTGGCCGCCTTCGGCCTGGTGGCTCTAGCGGCGCGAATAGCGGTTGATCGGGAGATACCGCGCGAATACCAACAGAGCGTGTGCCAATTCCAGCTTCAACTTTTGCGTACGCTGGATTGCACAGGGCTTATCGGAGGCCAGGCGATGGATCTGCAACTGGCGCAAGAGCCCGATGTTCGGACATCGTTCGATATCTCTGAGCTAAAGACTGTTCCCCTGTTCACGCTGGCCGTATCTGCCGGATCGGTCTTCGCCGATTTGAATTCGAATGAACAGGCGCTGCTCAACTGCTTTGGGCACGAGTTCGGTTTGGCATTCCAGATGACAGATGATTTGATGGACGGGCATCCGGCTGACCGCGACGCATTGAATGAGAAACTATCGACCCTGCGGGCGGTAATTGCTCCGTTTGGACCGGCAAGCCGCCATTTGGAAGAGTTGGTCGATTACCTAGATGACAGAGTCTCCGGACGCCCGACGCACGAATAAGCGGGTCATCGTCATCGGCAGCGGCTTCGGAGGACTGGCGGCGGCTGTGCGGCTTCGGACTCGCGGGTTCGAGGTTGATTTGTTTGAGTCGCGCGACAAGCTTGGTGGCCGAGCTTACCTTTACGAGCAGGACGGCTTCAAATTCGACGGCGGGCCGACCGTTATCACAGCGCCGTTTCTGATAGAAGAACTCTTTCAAGGAGCCGACCGGACTGCGAGCGATTATGTGAAGCTGGTGCCGGTTGACCCGTTCTACCGGATCGAGTTTAGCGACGGGCGCAGCTTTGAATACGGCCGCGATGAGTTAACGACCGAAGAGAACGTTGCGAAGTTTTCGCCCCGCGATCTGACCGGATACCGGCGGATGGTGAAGCACGCCAAGGCGGTGTTTGAGAAGGGATTTGTCGAGCTATCTGACCGGCCCTTTCTCAAGTTCTCGGACATGATTCGCATTGCACCGGACCTGATTCGGCTGCAATCGTACAAAACGGTCTATCAGTTTGCGGCGGGTTATGTGAAGGATCCGATGCTGCGCCGCGTGTTCAGCTTCCATCCGTTATTGGTAGGCGGCAATCCTTTCCAAACTACTTCTATCTATGCGCTCATCCACTACTTAGAGAGACAGTGGGGCGTTCACTACGCGATGGGGGGAACTGGGGCCATTATCACGGCCTTAGGGCGGCTATTTCGCGAACTCGGCGGACAGGTGCATCTGAATTGCCCGGTGAAGCAGATACTCATCGAGAACGGCAAGGCCGTCGGTGTCGAAACCATGAACGGTATCAGAGCCAAAGCGGATGCGGTTGTGAGTAACGCCGATGTGGCTAACACATACCGCAAGTTGATCGGCGTCACGGCGCGCCGTAAGTACACGGACCGGCGTCTGGCCAAGATGCGCTACAGCATGTCGCTATTCGTGATTTACTTCGGCACGAAAAAGCAGTATCCGGGCACGAAACATCACACGATCATCCTGGGCGAGCGCTATCGCGGGTTACTGAACGACATCTTCAACAAGAAACTGCTGGCGAAGGATTTCTCGTTGTACCTGCACCGGCCGACGGCAACCGATGCAACGATGGCGCCGGATGGGTGCGATAGCTTTTATGTGCTGGCTCCAGTGCCGAATCAGAAGAGCGGGCTGGATTGGAGACGCGAGGCGCAGCCGCTTCGGGATGCCATCATGCAGTTCCTGGATGAACGGTATCTGCCGGGATTGCTGGACAACGTGGTGACAGAACGCGTGCTGACACCGCTCGATTTCGAGACGACACTGGATTCATACCAAGGCTCGGCGTTTTCGTTCGAGCCGATTTTCCGGCAATCGGCATGGTTCAGGCCGCACAATGAGTCTGAGGATGTCGGAAATCTCTTCTTTGTGGGCGCAGGCACTCATCCGGGTGCGGGCGTGCCGGGAGTTTTGTCGTCAGCCAAAATCGCGGAGCAACTTGTTTGTCAGCGGCTATTGAATTAACGCATCTGGACAGGCTGTTCAGGCAGGCGGCGCGGCAGACGGCGGAAGGTTCGAGAAGCTTCTATTTCGCGACACGCTTCTTTCCCGTGCATTTGGCGCGCGCGGCTCACGCGGTCTACTGGTTCTGCCGCTACACGGACGATCTGGTGGATGAATGTGAGAATGCCGCGCAGGGCAGGCGCGATCTGGAGGAATGGGAAGCGGCGCTTCGTCTTGCCGTGCGAACCGGCGCAGCAGAGCATCCGGTCTTGCGGATTTTTCTGCATACCGCCAAAGAATACGCCATACCGCTCGATTATGCGTTTGAACTGATCGAAGGCATGCGGATGGATTTGAATTGCGTGCGTTACGCGAGCTTCGAGGAGCTGGGCGTGTTTTGTTATCGCGTGGCATCGGTTGTGGGGTTGATGATGTGCAGCGTCATCGGACTCAAGAGAAACGGCGATTGGGAACAGGCGCGGCAGCATGCGATTGATCTTGGGATCGCGATGCAGTTGACGAACATCTTGCGCGATATCGGAGAAGATCTGCAGCGCGATCGAATCTATTTGCCGGCTGAAGATTTGGAGCGATTCGGATATAGCGAATTGGATCTGAAGGAACAGGTTCGTAATGAAGCATTCCGCGAGCTGATGCGCTTCCAGGTGGAACGCGCGCGGACCTACTACGCGCGCGGGAATGCCGGCATCGCGATGCTGAACCCGCAGGGCCGTTTCGCGGTGAAAGTCTCCTCGGACGTTTATCGGCACATCCTGGCGCGCATTGAAGGATGCGATTTCAATGTGTTCGAGCAACGCGCGATTGTGCCGCCGGCACAGAAATACTGGCTGACGATACGCGGTATGGCGGTACCAATGGCGCGGCACTCGGCCAGTAAACTGGCATTCTGGAATTCGTAGTGCGTTTACGCGAACCGCTCCGGGCGAGCGTACGGACGTCGTCGTTGGCTGCGCTGGCCGCACTGGTGCCCCACTATGTTTTGTTCTATGCGGCGAACACACCGCTACTGACGGACCAGATTGCCGAGTGGATTATGGCGCGAACACCCGCGCGCGATACGGTGTTCCTTCTGGCCGCGTTGGGAAGTTGGGCCAAGCCTTTGGCCGAAACAGGCGCGCTGGCGGCAATTGGCCTGGCTGTTTTTGTTGCACGGCTGGCGGGCAGCGTGGCCACGAGAACGCAAGCCTGGCTGGGCACTCAGTTTGGCAGCGGGGATTGGGGCGGCACTTGCATTGAGCTGGTTTTGCGGGTACTCATCGGCTTGGGGAGGACTCGCGTTCTGGATTCCTGCGTTGGCGATAATTTCGCTGCTTCCCTTCGGAAGGCAAACACACGAAAGAGCTGACAAGTCAGGACGAAGACAGGTGCTGACGAGTGTGGCTCGGGCGGGATTGCCGTTGGCGATGGGCGCGGGAGTGATTGCTGTTGCCGCGGAGAGCTTTCTACGCAATCAAGTGCTGGCCGAGCGCGCGACGCAACCCACGGACTTGTTTCCGTTTCAACCTCCGGCGGAACGACAGACTTTCGGCGCAGGACTGGTTAGAAAAGATGTTACCCCGGTGCGCGAGTTTTATGGCATGAGTAAGGACTCTGTTGATCCGGTAATCGATGCACGCACATGGCGTCTGAATGTCACGGTGGATGGCCGGGTGATTCAGAGCTTCGGTTATGGCGATCTGCTCGCGCTGCAGCGGCAGGTGCGGTACGTGACGCTGCGATGCATCAGCAACACGCTGCAATCGGATTTGATGGGGACAGCGGAGTGGATGGGGGTGCAACTTTCGCAACTCGTGGAGCAGGCCGCGCTGCCGCCGGGCATCGTTGAATGCGCGTTCATCGGCAGCGAAGGGCACGACGATAGCTTGAAGATCGATTATGCGTATGGCGCGGAGACGCTGCTGGCGCTGGGGATGAACGGCAAGACTCTGAGCCGGACGCACGGCTTTCCTATCCGGCTGCTGGCGCCGCGCTATTACGGTTGCCGCAATGTGAAGTGGATCAGCGAAGTTCGTTTTGTGCGCGAGCCATACTACGGAACCTGGCAGCGTTTGGGATATACGAATGAGCCCGTGATTCATATTGCGTCGCACATTGACCGTATGCGCCGGAGCGGGCCGCTGGTCGAATTTGGCGGAGTGTCGTTTGCGGGAAGCCGAGGCATTCGCGCGGTGCGGGTGCGAGCGAATGGTGGGCCGTGGGAAGCGGCGCAACTGGAACCGGCATTGTCTCCCTTCACCTGGACCCGTTGGACGGCGCAGTTGCGCGCGGGGGAAGGAGCACGCATCGAAGCGAATGCTCAGGACAGCTGCGGAGCTTGGCAGGAGTTGGCCGCGGGCAATCCCTTTCCGAATGGACCGCACGGGCCGACCATCGTCATTGCGCGCGTATGACGGAGTTCGTCGTCATTGGGTTGACTGCGGCGATTCTACTGGTTCTTTGGAAGTCGCGCTGGAATTATCGGCGTTTGCCTGAGTTGACGGAAATCGCGGACGCGCCTGCGCACGACCTCACGATCATCATCCCGGCACGCAACGAAGCGCACCAGATTGCGCGTGCGGTGTCGAGCTTTGAGGGGTTGCCGGTCATCGTGGTGGATGACCAGTCGAGCGACGGAACCGCTGAAGTAGCCAGCTCCGTAGGGGCGCGTGTCATCCATGCTCCCGTGCTGCGCACCGGGGCGAAGGGAAAGCCGAACGCGTGTGCGGCGGGGGCGAGGCAAGCGGCAACTAAATGGATTTTGTTCGTCGATGCGGACACGTGGTTTGAACCTTCGTTTGCGGGATCGATGGTGCGCTATGCGGACCAGGAGAACCTGCAGGTGGTCTCGGCATTTCTGAAGCAGCGATGCGAGACTCTCGTCGAGAAGATGTTGGTGCCGTACGCGTTCGCTTTGTATTTCTGCGGCGTGTCGGCTGCGAACGTCAACCGCGCCCGTTCCAGCGAAGCGCTGGCGAATGGGCAATGTTTGCTGTTTGAGCGTGCGGCGTACGAGCGAATCGGCGGACACGCGAGCGTGATGGAGAGTGTAATCGAAGACGTCGCACTGGCGGCTGTAGCGAAGCGGAGCGGTGTGAGGCTGCGTGTTGTGCGGGCGGAGAAGTTGGGGTACGTGCGCATGTATGACAGCTTTGGCGCAATCTGGAATGGCTTTGAAAAGAACTCGTTTCGATTTTTGAAGGTGAATCCGGGGACTGGAGTGCAGGTGGTGCTGGCTTCTATTCTGCTGACGTCCTGGTTACCAGTGCTGCTGTGGGGATGGCGCGATTTGCCTTCTTTGGGGGACGGGCAGGGGGTGCTATTTACGCCTGTGACGCTTCTCTTTTTCGCACCTTTCCTGGGGTTGTGGCCGTGGTATGGAAGGCGAGTGTATCTGGTGGCGGCAGCGATTTATCTTTTCCAACTGATTGCGCTGAATGCGATGTTGAGCACGATTTTGCATCGAAAGACGATTTGGAAGGGGCGGAGGGTTTAGCATGACGCAACTGGCCTATCCGATTCCCTGGCGGCTTGTCTTTGGGTTGGGCCCGCACATTGCGAAGGGGACGCGCACTTCGGTGGATTCCTTCAGTGCCGGGATTGTGGCGCAGATGCAGCCGGAGCCGCAAATCCGCGGGCGCGAGAATCTGCCGGAGTCGGCTTGCTTCGTTCTGGTCGCCAATCATTTCCAGCGCGAAGGAATGTGGATTCTGCATCCGGCAGCGGTGCTGACTCAGGCCATACGGAAACACTATGGTCCAGGCGATCCGCCGGTGCGTTGGGTGGTGACGGCCAACTGGCCGCGCATTCACGTGGGACCGCTGAGCTTTGCGTCGCCGGGCGATCTTTTGTTGCCGCGCGTGGCGCATGCGCTCCACTGTTATCCGGTTTCGTTCGCAGGATGCAATCAGGCATTTACCGCACGCAGCATCCGGCGCATTTTACGCGAGGCGCCGAAAAGCGGCCGGCCGCTGGGATTGTTTCCTGAAGGCGTGGCCGGTGCGGCGGGGAAAATCTCGCAGCCCTTGCCGGGAGTGGACCGGCTCTTGCTGCACCTGGCGAAGGCGGGGATGCCGGTTGTTCCGGCGGGAGTTTCAGAAGACGGGCGGCTGATCGTTCATTTTGGGGTAGTGATCGGCACGCGAGAGGTAATGGCGGCTGCGGACCCTGCTGCACTGGCCATGCAACGTGTATCCGAACTCATGTAGCTGGAAAATCCTGGGCTGAAACCTTCTAATTACTACCGATAAGGCAAGCAGGGATATGCCTGCCCGAGGTTATCATTCGGCGTCGATAGCTTCCTTGCTGCTTATAGCAGTCGCTCTCAGTGCGAACGCTTCCGATAGCGTCCACACGATCAGCCATGTCAAAGACGTGCGGAAACTGAGTTCCGGAGATGCGGCCCACGCGTGGCCGGTAACGATTTTCGGGGTTGTCACTGCGCTTTCCGGGTGGAAAAATTCGTTCTTTCTTGAGGAGTCGGGTACCGGCATTTCGGTGGACAGAACCGATAACGTCGAGGTTCATCCTGGGGATCGGGTCGAAATAGCGGGAGCGACAGCCGCCGGGTCGTTCGCCCCAGTCATTGCGGCGCGCCGGGTGACGTTACTAGGCCACGGGAATGCACCAATCCCTCGGAAAGCGCTCTACCATGATCTGGCGAACGGGGAACAAGACAGTCAATGGGTAGAAATCGAAGGGACCGTCCGCTCGGCAAGCGTTGCGAATAGTTGGGGGCGGCCGGTGCTCTTTCTGCGGATCGATACGGGATCGGGCCTGATCGTGGCTCGTGTGCATGATTTCGAAAATGCAGACTACAGCCATCTCATTGACGCGAGAGTTCAAGTGCGAGGTGTCTGCGGTACAAATTTTAACGAGCGGCGCCAGTTCGTTGGACTGAGGCTGTTCGTGCCGGATCTGCGCGACGTTGTGGTGAAAGAAGCGTCGCCGGTCGATCCGTTCTCCATACCTGAATCGGGGCTCGACACTCTGTTTCGCTTCACAAGCTCGCAATCGGCCGTACACCGAGTGAAGATCTCCGGCATTGTTACGTACGCGAAGCCGGGAGCCGTGTTGTACCTGGAAGACAACGGTCAGGGAATCGCGGTGGCTACGACGGAGCGAACACTGTTCCCGCCGGGTACGCAAGTTGAAGCTGCCGGGTTTGTCGCGTCGGGTGCGTACTCGGCGGTACTTGAAGATGCAATCATACGCAAAACCGGAGTGGGATCGCCTCCGAAACCGATCCACATCGGAGCGTCCCAGGCAATTCAATCCAACAACGATTTTCCTTTCGCGCCTTATGACGGCGTTCTTATAGACACAAGCGGTGAGGTGATATCTCAGATCGATCATCCGGGCGAGTCGATCTGGTATCTGCGCGATGGAACGACTGTGTTTGAAGCGCAGTTACAAGCGCATAGCGGGCTGGGCGCAGTGCCGGCCATAGGAGAAGGTACTCGCGTGCGATTGACAGGCATCTGTTCGGTTGTGACAGATCAAAATCGCGATCCGAAATATTTTCGCCTTTTGCTGCGGTCAGCGGCGGATATTTCGGTGACCTCCAGGCCTTGGATAAGTCGCGGCAACGCTCTGTGGCTGATTGGATTGCTCGTTCTGGCTTGCTTTGGGACGCTACTCTGGGCGGCGCAACTGCGCCGAGCCTTGATTCCTCGATCAGCAAGCGCAGTTGAAAGAATTTCGAGTCTGTATTCGTGGCTTTCGTCTGCATCGGATTGGATCGCCAAGTCCGTGACCGCGGTCGCGTTGGTTGTCCTGCTGGGAGGATGGGCGCTCCACTTTCAATTGCTGATAAGGATGAGAGCAAATACCGCATTTGGTCTTGCGTTGATCGGGCTCGCAACGTGGATACACACCGATGGCCTGAAGAAATCCGCAAAGTGCATTGTCTGTATTGTGTGCCTAAGCACGAGTGCTTTGCTTGGATTACTGACGCTCAGTGAATACCTAACCGGCCGTGATGTCGGTATCGATCAATTGCTTTTCAACAATGTGTCTACGGCCGGGTTCGCGGGGAGGATGCCCGTGCTGACCGCCAGTTCGTTAATGCTTTTTGCGCTGGGTGGTTTGCTTCTGTGGTATACGCGCCGACTTTTCATTGCACAGAGTCTTATCTTAATGGCGGCTACAGTGTGCCTCATGAAGGCGCTGGGAATTATCTACGGTGTCCCAGACGTGTTCGGATTGCAGCAACAAACAAGTATGCCGATCACGTCTGCTTTGTCAGGGCTTGCGATTGGCGTGGCGGTGTTGTTTTCGCATCCGGAACGCGGAATCATGCAGGCGGTTTCAAGCGACGCGCCGGGCGGGATTTTAGCGAGGCGGCTCTTGCCGGCCGCAATCGTCATCCCGACGGTATTGGGTTGGGTGCTCGGGGAAGGACAGCTCAGGGGACTCTACGGCACGAATACCGGCCTGGTGTTATTCACCTCGGCGATCGTCGTGGTTTTTTCCATTTTGATCTGGATGAACGCAGGGTTGCTCAACCGCCTGTACGTAGACCGCTTGCGCGCCGAAACCCACAGCCGGATTGCAGAGGCAGCGAATCGCGCGAAAGGCGATTTTCTGGCGGTTGTCAGTCACGAGATCCGCACGCCCATGAATTCTATTCTCGGCATGGCGGACATCCTGCGGCAATCGCAGTTGGATACCGATCAACGCCGGTACGTCGATTTCCTACGCCGCGCTGCAGCCAATCTGATGACCTTGATCAACGACATCCTCGATCTTTCGAAAATCGAAGCCGGAAAGGTGGAACTGGAGCACGCACCGTTCGATGTGAGAGAGGTGGTGGAACAGGCACTGGAAGTGATTGAGGCGAGCGCACGCGCAAAGGGCCTTGCTTTGAGAATCGATTTCGAAAAAGAGCTCGAGACCGCCGTAATGGGAGATCCCGTCCGCTTGAGGCAGGTCTTCCTTAACTTGCTAGGCAATGCGGTGAAGTTTACGGATAACGGCTGGATCACTGTGACTGCGCGTCGCTCATCGGAGCAGGCAGGTGCGATTCAGTTCGCTGTTGCTGACAGTGGAATCGGCATTCCCGAGGACAAGGCCGCCGCAATCTTCGAGGATTTCACGCAGGCCGATTCGTCCACAACGCGGAAATATGGCGGAACCGGGTTGGGGCTGGGCATCACCCGCCGTCTGGTGGAATTGATGGGTGGCCGCATCAGTGTCACCAGTTTTCCGGGCAAGGGCAGCACGTTCCAATTCACGGCGCCGTTCCAGCCAGCGCAATCAACGGCTGCGCAGAATACGGAAGAATCAGAACGCACTCGCAGCCCGAAAATTGGGCAACCTCTTAGGCTGTTGATCGCCGACGACTCCGCAGACAACCGCCTACTCGTCGACATTTATCTTAAAGAGACTCCGCATATCCTCAGCTTTGCCAGCGATGGCCGGGGCGCCGTGAACAAATTTGAGAAAGCGAGATTCGACCTAATCTTCATGGATATGCGCATGCCTGTGATGGATGGTCTCGCGGCAACACGCGCCATCCGGAGACTTGAGCAAGAGCGTGGATTACCCCGCACGCCGATCATTGCGCTGACTGCCAATGCCCGCCTAGAAGACATTGAGGCCAGCCGGGAAGCGGGATGCGATGCTCATCTATCGAAGCCACTTTCAAAATCGAATTTGCTGGAGACTCTTGGGCAGTACGCAGTCACGCTGGAAGCCGCTACTGAAGCACTGAAGCAAATCAGAATCCACATACCCGCTGGATTCGAGGAAGTTGCACCACGCTATCTTGCGGACAGAAAAAGTGAAGTGGCGGTATCAGCCCGCGCCCTCGCGACTTCCAATTTCGAGCAGATTCGCACGCTCGCTCACAACTGGAAAGGTACCGGTTCTTCTTATGGCTTTGCAGAGTTGACCGCTTTAGGCGCCGCCATCGAAGATTCGGCTAGGAGACAAGATTCAGTGGCACTGAAAACCCAACTTGCGGAGCTAGAGAAATACTTAGTTAAGGTCGAGCTGTCTGAAAGTTAGGCCCGCATCACTTTCGTCCACCTAGCCCGTCCAGCTTCCTTCGGGCTATCCCCCTATTTGTTTACAGTCAGCCGCCCGAAGAGTAAGTAAGGGATAAAAGTATGCAGTGGAACCGAGTCAGATGGCGTAACTATTCCATTCGCACTAAAACGCGAATAGCCGTATTGGTGCCGATGACAGCGCTTCTACTAAGTTTTGGGCTGATAGCGTGGGTTTCCTCGCAAGAAAAGGCGGCTAATCGATGGGTGATCCACACGCTCGAAGTTCGCTTAACTCTCGCGGGCTTTGATCGTCAATTCATGGCGGCCAAAACATCTCTGAAAAGCGATGGGGAACCGAGCTTCTCCGGCGTGCAGACGGCGAAGAACTCCTTGGCTCAGGCGCGAAAAAGCCTGGCGGAAATTCAAAGACTCACGTCTGATAATCCGAGTCAGCAACGTAGAATTTCCGAGGTGAATCCGCTCTTCGACGAGTACGCCGGGCTCGCCGGCAATTTAGCCGCATCAAGGAGAGTCGGTGCGGAACGGCAGGCACAAACGCTAAACAGTCGAATAGCGGGGATCATGACCGACATGGATCAGGAAGAGATCCGGTTGCTCGGTTCCCGAACAGAGCGTACAGGAAAATTGCAAAGCACTCTGTCGTTAGTGATTAGTGGGGCCCTGCTGGTGGGGATTTTTGGAGCGCTGTTCGGAACGAGTCTGCTCTCCGGCAATGTATCCAAGCGAATAGCGCAATTGGTCGACACATCACTCCTGATGGGGGAGGGCCTTCCAATCAAGACGCTTGACCAATCACAGGATGAAATTGGGCAACTGGCTTCAACGCTCGCTCAGACCAGCCGGGTTCTTACCGAACGCGCAAGCGAGATAGCCGAAAGCAACTGGAAATTGCAATCCGTGCTGAGGGCCGCAATTTCGGTTTCGATCATTGCCGAGGATTCAACCGGGCGCATCTCGCTATTTAGTGCGGGCGCCACCCGGCTTCTGGGATACGGCCCGGAAGAGGTAATGGGGCGGGATATGCTAGCGCTAGTTCAGGAGGGTTCGGTCAGCATGGGTCAAGAGACGCCCAAGCGAAAATCCATTTCAGGAAACGATGACCGCCAAGGAGAGCCGAACGATTATGAAACTGTCTATGTCCGCAAGGACGGAGTGCCTCTGGATGTGCACGTATCCATCACTCCGCTGAAAAGCATATCCGGCAAAGTTATTGGCCGCTTACACGTCGCGCAGGATATTACGCCTCGAAAACTGCTCGAAGCAGAATTACGGGGAAAGATTAAAACGCCGGAATCAGAGAAGCAGACGGCTGTGAATACGGGCGAACAGGACACCGTCGAGCTTCCGGAATGGCTTGCCTCAGAAGGATCGAAAGATGTCGAGCGATTAGCTCGCAATATCGATGTTCTGAACAATTGGTTTGGGACTAAAGGCGGCACTTCAAATCCGAAGCCAAACACCGACGAGACTACAAGGATTTTAATCGTCGACGATTTTGAGCCCACACGATTCCTCTTGCGAGCTTATCTACAAGAGGATGGATATCTACTCGGTTTCGCGGCTACTGGAAAGGAGGCGCTACAGAAGATCGCTGAGCATACCTACGATTTGATTTTGATGGACGTGGAGATGCCGGAGATGGATGGGTACGAAGCCGCCTCGCGAATCAGAGATTGGGAAAAGTCACAGGGACGGCCAGCGGTGCCCATTGTGGCGCTATCCGCTCACAGTCAGAGCGGGGTGGATAACGCAGGCGTGTGGACCTCATACGTTCAGAAACCCGTTTCGAAGGCTCAGCTACTCGAGGAGGTTAGAAACCACGTCGGGGTTAAAGTCGCATAGCAAAGATCAGCCAGGAGATTAGGGCTACAATGTGCCTATCTCTGAATATCCAAGCTTCGATCTAAGCGGGCAAGTAGCGCTCGTGACCGGCGCGGCACGCGGCCTGGGACGAGCCATTTCGCTCGCACTGGCAAACGCGGGCGCGAAGGTGGCCCTAGGCCTGCGCGATCTCAGCCGCCCGGGCGACATCGCGGAAACTATCGAAGCCATGGGATGGGACGCGCTGCCGCTACAGATGGACACTGCGCATCTCGACCAGATCCATCGAGCTATCGAGCAGGTAGTTGAGCAGTTCGGACGCATCGACATTCTGGTTAACAACGCGGGCATTGCTCCCGGCAACTTGGCCGAGAACGTCACTGAAGATGATTTCGACCGCACCCTGGCAGTCAACTTGAAGGGAACCTTCTTCGCCTGTCAGTATGCGGCGCGGCACATGATCCGCCAGAGAAGCGGAAGCATCGTGAATATGAGCTCGCAAGCCGGCTTTGCGGCACTGCCTTCGGAGTCGGTCTATTGCATGACCAAGGCGGGCATCGCACATCTGACGAAATGTCTCGCTGTCGAATGGGGCCAATACGGTATTCGCGTGAATGCGGTAGCGCCGACGTTCATCCGCACGCCAGGCACTGAATCCGCGCTTTCCGACCCGCAGTTCGAAGCGGAGGTCATTGAGCGGATTGCTGGATTGCACCGCATCGGCGAGCCTGTAGAAGTGGCCGGAGCAGTCGTTTTTCTCGCGTCTCCTGCCGCATCCTTGATCACGGGCCATACGATTTTGATCGACGGTGGATGGACTGCTCGCTGACGCGGCTACGGCAGGACAGCCGCGTTCAAGCTGGATAACGAGACGCGCTGGCGTCCTGCTTCGTCGAAATTTTCAGGCGAGAGCCACAGCTCGAAGCTGCGTTTTCGTTCCGGCCACTCCCGATCCAGCATTGCGAACCAGGCTGTGTCGCGATTCCGGCCTTTCACAATCATGTGCTGGCGAAAGGTGCCTTCAAATTGGAAGCCGTAGCGCAGGGCGGCGCGGCGTGAAGGCTGGTTGAGCGCATCGCACTTCCATTCATAACGGCGGTAGCCGAGATTTTCGAAGACGTAGCGCGCCATCAGGTACATGGCCTCCGTGGCGGCAGGCGTTCGCTGCAGCTGGGGGCTATAGATGATGTGGCCCACTTCGATGCAGTGGTGCGCCGGTTCTATGCGCATATAGGATGCGCGGCCTTTGGCGCGCCCGTCTTGCGCGTCGAGGATGGCGAAGAAGAGCGGATCTTCCGATGCGGCTCTGGCGCGCAGCTGCGAATCGAATGTGGAGAAATCGGCGAACGGGCCATCGGCCATGTAGGTCCAGAGCAAATCGTTGTTAGGGCCACACGTCGTTTCGAAGAGCGATGCCGCGTGCTTGTCGGCTTGCAGCGGAGTGACAGTCACGAAGCGGCCTTCGAGAGTAACGCGCGCTGGCCGCGGTGCAGGAGAGGTGTTTACGTAAGCAGGGATCAAGAAATGATTATTGCTGTATACTGCGATTTCCGTTACAGATGAGCACTATTTCGGTTGCGGCGCCGCGCAAGACGCGCTTGCCTCGAGCATTAAGAACCATTGCGGTGACGTTGGTTCTGCTATACGGCTTGACATGCGCCGGTTTTTATTACGCGATGTCTCAGCCGCCGGCGGTCTTTGGGAACGTGATGAAACACACCGGCCCGGCGCCGTTTCTCCTGTTCCCGTTCGAGATGATGTGGAAGAGCGCGCGCGCAGGACACGTTTCCGCCGGCGATGCGGCGCCCGATTTTACTCTCCCGCTGCTTGACCATTCAGGTACCGTCACGCTGTCTTCGAACCATGGCTTGCGGCCTGTCGTCCTGATCTTCGGCAGCTACACTTGACCGCCATTTCGCCGGGAGGTTCCCGCGCTTAACAAGTTGTACCAGCAGTACGGCGGCCGCGTGGCGTTCTACGTCGTGTATATCGCGGAGGCGCATCCCACAGATATCTGGGAGATGCAGAGCAACGTCCACGACCGCGTGCTGTTTCGAAATCCTACAACTGCCGCCGAGCGCGAGCAGGTAGCGGGTTCGTGTGTACGCAATCTGCACATTCAAATACCTGCTCTGATTGACGGCGTTGACAACAAAGTAGAGCAGCAGTACACGGGCTGGCCCGATCGGCTGTACCTCATCGGCAAAGACGGTCGCGTACTGCTCAAGACGGAACCCGGTCCCTTCGGATTTGAACCGAAGAAGCTGCAAGCGGCGCTGCAACAGTTGCAGTTCTAGTTCCTACTTGCATTGCGGGTTAGCAACCCGCCGCCGGTTGGCAACCGGCCCCACAACCCAACTCACATTCTGCTACTTTTGCAACCGCGAGGAAGCTACTCTTCCTCCTCCACGTGCATGTGCGACTTCGCAGCGGCGACGATTTTCTCGGCTTGCGGCCCGGGCACGTAGTCGTAGTGATCGAACTCCATGTGGAAGGACGCGCGGCCTTGCGTCATTGATATGAGATCGTTCTGATAAGTCAGCATTTCCGACATGGGCACTTGCGCGCGGATGGTCTGCATGTTCCCTTTGATATCCATGCCCGAGATGCGGCCCCGGCGACTGTTGAAATCGCTCATCAGGTCGCCGGCGAATTCAATGGGAGTTTCTACTTCCACCTTCATGACCGGCTCCAGCAGCGCAGGTTTAGCCTGTTGCATGGCCGCGCGGAACGCTTTTCGGCCGGCAAGCTTGAACGCCATTTCGGAAGAGTCGACATCGTGATAGGAACCGTCGTAGAGGGTGACTCGAAAATCGGTCACCGGATATCCGGCCATATATCCCTGTTCGGCGGCCTCGATGATTCCTTTCTCAACCGCGGGGATGTATTGCTTGGGAATCGAGCCGCCGAAAATATCGTTGACGAACTGGAATTTCTCACCGCGTCCGAGCGGTTCCAGCTTGATCCAGCAATCGCCGAATTGCCCGTGGCCGCCGGTCTGCTTCTTGTGGCGCCCTTGCACGCTGGCAACTCCGCGGACGGTTTCGCGGTAGGGAATTTTCGGCGACTTCAATTCCACTTCCACACCGTATCTACGCTTCAACCGGCTGACTACAACCTCGACGTGCTGTTGTCCATTGCCGGCAAGCAGAAATTCCTTGGTTTGCGGATCGCGATAAAAGCGCAAGGAGCGGTCTTCTTCCAGGATCTTCGCGAGCGCGGTGCTCAACCGGTCTTCGTCATTGCGGGTCTTGGCTGAGATTGCATAGGCGATGGAGGGTTCCGGCAGATCCACACCGCGGATCACAACGCAGTTCGTCTTTTCGCAGAGCGTGTCGCCCGTTAGCGTCTCTTTCAGCTTTGCGACTACGCCGATATCGCCGGCGCGCAATTCCGGGATCGGCTGCATCACTTTACCGAAAGGCGTGGCAATGTGGGCCAGGCGCTCGTTGCAATTCGAACGCATATTGGCGAGATGCGTGTCGTCCTTTACCGTCCCAGACATTACTTTGAAGTAAGTCACACGGCCGGCGAATGGATCGGCCGCGGTCTTGAATACAAAAATGGATGGCGCGTCTTTTGGATTGATCTTTTTCGTCGTCTCCTGGCCATTCTGAATTGCCGGAAAGGGCGGCGTTTCTAGCGGCGAGGGCAAAATCTCGGCCAGAAAATTCAAGAGCACATCGCAGCCGATGTTTTGCGCGCAGGCGGCGCACAATATAGGGAAGATTCTGCGTTCGCGCATGGCGTCTTTCAGACCGCTTACAATGTGTTCGACCGGCAGGGTTCCGGTGGCGAAGAACTCTTCCATAAGTTCGTCATTGCCTTCGGCGATCATCTCGATGAGCGCTTCATGCGCCGTATCAGCCGCTTCTTTCTGATCCGCCGGGATGTCGCCTTCTTTTCCTTTTCCATCGCCACCCGGCTTGTAGGTGTAACTGCGCATGCGGATGAGATCGATAATGCCGCTGAAGTTTTTCTCGGAACCGAGGGGCAGATGCACCGGCACCGCTGCCCGCCCGAAAACTTCATTGACGTTGTTTACAACACGATGAAAGGATGACCGTTCGCGGTCTAGTTTGTTGACTACCACGGCACACGGAAGCTTGAACTCTTCCGCGAATGCCCACACCTTCTCCGTACTGACCTCCACGCCGGCCACGCCGTCCAGCAGCACAAGCGCCGAATCCGCCGCCAGCAGAGTGGAACGCGTATCGTTCAGAAAAATGTTGTACCCGGGCGTATCGATCAGGTTCAACTTGGTCTTCTGCCAAGGGAACGAAGCGAGCGCGGAAGTGATACTCAGCTTGCGCGCGACCTCTTCTTCATCAAAGTCTGTGGTGGTGTTTCCTTCGTCGACTTTGAAATGCCTGTCGGTTGCGCCCGCAGCAGCAAGCAGCGCGGACGTCAAGGACGTCTTACCGCAATGTCCGTGTCCGATCAAGGCTAAGTTCCGAATATCGGAACTTTCGAAGACCCGCATAGGTTTCCCTCCAAACCAGCGACGAAGCTGGTCGAAATCGAGAGGATATCAAACCTGCGCGGGCGGATTCACAATGTTTTAACAGTCGAGCCGGGGTTGTGCGCTACGCGATCTGTTGCGAAGCGGTGACGTCGGCGGAGACATCCACGATGGGATTGTAAGTCAGAATGCGGCCGCAGCTCTCGCAAAACATGACCTGGTCCCCACGCCGCAGATCCTGGAAAAATTGTGGCCGCAAAGAAATCTGGCAGGCGTCGCAGCGGCCATCCGTCGCGTCGGCAATGGGGCGATTGCGCGTCTTTTTTCGAACGCGTTCGTATTCTTTGTAGAACGGCGGGTCCATCTGGGCAACCACCGAGGCACGCTCCGCATTGGTAACTTGCAGTTCCTGCTTATCGGTGGCAGTCCGGTCGTGCGCGATTTTCTTTTCTGCCTCAACGTGCTGCTGCTGCGCTTTCAGCTCTATTTCCGCTGCCTTGACATTTTTATCCAGCGGCTCGGACTGTTCCATCAGGTCGAGAATGCGATCTTCCGCTTTGCGAATCTCGCCTTGCGCATACTCGATCTCATTCTGAAAGGCGCGGTACTGCTCGTTATTCTTGGCCTGCAGCGTTTGATCCCGCAGCTTGGAGATTTTCTGCTCATGCGCCTGAATGTCGCCCTCGAGCTTCTTGCGTTCACGCTGATTCGCCGCGAGCGCCGCGCGATCCGCTTCGAGGCGGCGCGTGTGAGACTCCAGCTTCTTTTCGATTTCAGCGATATGTTTGGGAAGAGTTGCGATTTCTGTGTCGAGGGCCGCAATCTTGCGATCAAGCGCCTGAAGACGCAGCGCCAGAGCAAGTTCCTGAAGCATTAAACTCGAATTTTAACATGCGAAACCTGCATCAAGCGCCTGAACGGAAACGAAAAAGCGTCGAATACGACACGCATTTCGTCCACATGGAACAGCGCGGCAGCGAACACGAAGACAGCAATTCCAACCGGCAGACATATCAGCAGTTGCGTCAACGCGCTCCAGCGATCAATGTTCTCCGCCGGCCCGAATAGCGCTTTCATGCCCATAAGCGCCAGGGTCATACACATGGCTGCAGCGGCAATACGACAAAAACGATCGAGCAAATATCTGCCTTCGATGCCGCCCAGCTTACGCCGGAGGAACTCGAAGAGCAGCAGACATTCGATACTGACTGCCAAGGATGTGGTGAGGGCGAGGCTCGCGAAGCCGAAGTGATACCGGTTGAGCAGAACCACGGGAACGGCGATATTGAGCGCGATGGAGAGCAGACAGACGTACATGGGAGTACGCGCGTCTGAAAGTGCATAGAAGGCCGGATTTAGAACGCGAGTAGCGGCGAAAGCCAACAGCCCAACCGCGTAGCACGAAAGCGCGAGGGCCGTCTGGTGAGTGTCGTAGGTATCGAAGCGCCCGCTTTGGTAGACGCTGCAGACGATCTGTTGCCCCAAGACAATCAGCACTGCCATGCAAGGCATGGTGCAGAGGAAGATCATGCTGAGCGAACGCGAAAACGTTTTGCGAAACTCGTCGAAATCGCCGAGCGCGACATTGCGCGCGATGGCCGGCAACATGGCCGAAGCCACTGCTACACCGAACAATCCCAACGGCAGCTGCACAAAGCGGAACGAATAGCCGAGCCAACTTACCGGACCATCGTGCCCGCGCAACGGATCCGCAATGCGCGATGCAAAGCTGGTGTTCACGATGACGTTGATTTGAACTGCCAGGCTCCCGAGGACGGCAGGAATCATCAGCCGCACGACCCTTCGCAGGCCGGGATTCGACCAATCGAGTACGAATCGAAAGCGATAGATGTATTTGCGGAGCAAGGGCACTTGCCAGAACAACTGCAGCAAGCCACCGGAAACTACCCCGTACGCCATACCCTCGATAGGCGGCAGGCCTAGATGGGGGCCGAGCCAAAAACCGAGGGCTAGACCGGACACAACAGAACCTAAATTAAAGAAGGTGGATGCCAATGCCGCCGTGCCAAAGCGGTTATAGGTGTTCAGTACTCCTGTAGCTTGAGCGGCTAAAGCAATAAGCAGGAGAAACGGAAACATGATGCGGGTCAGATGAACGGCGAGCTGCGCTTTACCCGGCACGAGGGCAAATCCCGGCGCAAGAAGATGCACCAACTGCGGCGCGAAGATCATGCCGATCAGGCAAAAGGACCCGACAACGAGAATGGTGGCTGAACTAACGAGGTTCGCCAGTTCGGCGGCTTGTTGCGGCCCATCACGCTCCAGTGCAGCCGCAAAGCTGGGAATGAACGAAGAAGAAAGAGCGCCTTCCGCGAATAACTCACGAGTCATATTCGGTATGCGAAAGCCAAGCAGAAACGCGTCGAAGGAGGAGCCGGCGCCAAAGAGATGGGCCATGATCATCTCGCGCGCAAGCCCGGTCACGCGGCTGACTCCGACGGCCACCGATACCACGCCTGCCGACCGAGCCACTTGTCGTGATTGCGCAGTTTGCTTAAGGTCGAGTATCGACGTAGACATTTCGAACTTTTTGCGGTCGGTGCAGCCGCACTCCGAGGCGGCTTTAAGGCGGGTCTTAGTATTTGCGCGCTAGAACAGCGCAGGACCTATGCAAACGTTATTTGAAATTGCTGTACGCGTCAAGGAAATGAGCGAGTGTCCTGATGCCCAAAAAGTAATTAGAGATCCGGTACTTTTCGTTGGGTGAGTGCAAACCATCGTCGGGTAGACCGAACCCCATCAGAACGGTGGGCACGCCGAGATACATCGCGAATTCGCCAACGATGGGTATGGAGCCTCCTGCGCGGATGAACACAGTGGGGCGTCCCATGACATCGCTGAATGCTTTCGCCGCTGTGCCGATGGCGGGATGATGCGGGTTGACAGAAATAGCAGGACTGGCGCTGAGAACCCGGACTGAGGTCTGAATTCCCGTGGGTGTGTTGTCTTGTACCCATTGCTTGAAGCTGGCGAGGATCTTGTCGGGCTTTTGATTGGGCACAAGCCGCATGCTGACCTTGGCGGTCGCTTTGGCGGGAATAACTGTTTTCGCGCCGGCGCCTGTGAAGCCGCCTGCTATGCCGTGCACCTCGAAGGTAGGACGAGCCCAGATGCGTGCCAGGACACTCTGATCGGGCTCACCGGTCAGGGCGGTCGAGCCAACTTCGTGTTTCAAAAACTCGCTCTCAGAGAACGGGAGTTTTTGCCAACTGTCAAGCTCGCTTTGTTCCGGCCGCGCGACATCGTCGTACATGCCGGGAATTTGGATGTGACCGTTGGCATCTTTGGCTTTCGCCAGCAGCTCGATGAGGCCGTAGACGGCGTTGGGCGCGGCGCCGCCGAACATGCCGGAATGCAGATCGCGCGCCGGGCCTTGCGCTTCCACCTCGGTATAGATCAAGCCGCGCAGGCCGACGCACAAGGTAGGCACGCCATCGGCGAACAACTCGGTATCGGAGACCAGCGCGACATCCGCTTTGAGCTTCTCTTTGTGCGCGGGAAGATAGTCGGCGATGGATTCGCCGCCCACCTCTTCTTCACCCTCAACCAGGAATTTGACATTCAGCGGCAGCTTGCCGCCGTTCACGGCACGGAGAGCCTCGACGGCTTTTACGTGCATGTACATCTGCCCTTTGTCGTCGCAGGCGCCACGCGCATAGATGTTTCCGTTGCGCACGGTTGGCTCGAATGGCGGCGATTCCCAAAGCTCTAGCGGATCGGGCGGCTGAACGTCGTAGTGGCCGTAGCAGATCACGGTGGGTTTGCCGGGAGCGTGCAGCCAGTCCGCATACACCAGAGGATGTTTTTTTGTCTGAATCACCTCGACATTTTCAAGGCCGGCTTGCTTGAGACTGGAAGCGACAAAGTCCGCCGCGCGGGCTACATCGTCTTTGTGTTCCGGCAGCGTACTGACGCTGGGAATCCGCAGGAATTCGAAAAGCTCATCTAGGAAACGCTTCTCATTTTGTTGAACGAATTCGTCGACTGAGGACGGCAAGGGAAATCCTTTCGTCTCAAGTATAGGAGGAGGTCAACGCGCGGCGCGGAGAGAAAACACAGCTAGCTCCGCCAGCAGATTTGGAGCAAAGTTGGCTTTGCGATTGCCACGAACGAACATTTGCCGCTCAATAATCCAGTTCTGGTCCCGGCATAGCGAGACGAAATCGTGCACGGTCAGAAAGTGGATGTTTGGGGATTCGTACCAGTCGTATGGAAAGAGGCGTGTCTTGGGCGAGCGGCCCGTGAGCATGTGTGCCAGACGCGTGGTCCAGTGGCCAAAGTTCGGGAACGCCACGATAGCGTGCCGGCCGACTCGAAGCATTTCGCGCAAGACGCGCAGGGGATAGCGCATCTCTTGCAACGTCTGGCTCAAGATTGCGAAATCAAAACTTTGATCGGGGTAATCTTTCAGACCTTGTTCAATGTCGCTCTGATAGACGGAGACGCCGCGCGCGATCGCCCGCCGCACCTTTGCGGGATCGATTTCAACGCCTTGTCCGGCCACTTGCTTGTGATCGCGCAGCCAGGCGAGCAGTTCACCTCCGCCGCAGCCGAGATCGAGGACGCGCGTTCCCGGCTCGATCATCTCGCCTATCATGGCGAAATCGGCTCGATCCGCAATCTCCTGCGCTGTCACGCCCGCGGCGCCCATAGTGGCGGATGAGGAAACATCGCGCTGCACGCTGGCCAGGAACCCGGCCACCATTTCGCTCTGCTCTTTCGTTTCCAGCAAGAACGCATCGTGCCCGTAGGTGGAGGAAAGCTCGCTGAAAGCGACATCCAGGCCGCGGCTACGCAATGCTCCCACGGTTTCAAGCGATTGGTAAGTGGGATAGAGCCAGTCGGATGTGAAGCTCAGAACGAGAAAGCGGCAACGGCTTCCGTCAAAAGCCGCGGCTAATGAGTTGCGGCCCGCCGACAGATCGAAATAATCCATTGCTTTCGTGATGTAGAGATAGGAGTTCGCGTCGAAGCGATTGACGAATTGACTGCCGCGATAACGCAGATAACTTTCGACCTCGAAATCAACCGAGAAATCGAAGCCGAAGGCGTCCTTGTCGCGTAGGCGACGCCCGAATTTATCGCGCATGGACGCGTCGCTCATATAGGTGATGTGCCCCACCATGCGGGCAATCGCGAGACCGCGTGCTGGCGGCTTGGCGTCGTAATAGTTGCCTTCGCTCCAATCGGGATCGGCCATGATCGCCTGCCGTCCGACTTCGTTGAACGCAATCTGCTGTGCGCTATGGCGCGATGTAGCCGCAATGGGAATCACGGCAGCAACCGAGTCGGGGAAAGCAACGGCCCATTCGAGCGCCTGCATTCCACCCATGGAACCTCCCGCGACCGCGAGCAAGCGCCCAATGCCGAGATATTCGATAAGGAGTTTCTGGAGCCGCACCATGTCACCGATCGTGATCACGGGAAAGCGCATGGCGTAGCGCTCACCGTTAGAAGGGTCGATCGATATCGGGCCGGTGGTGCCGCGGCATCCGCCGAGCACGTTTGACGAGATCACGAAGTAACGATCCGTATCGAACGCCAGTCCGGGGCCAACCATCTGCGACCACCAGCCGGGCTGGCCGGTTTCACGGCTGATGCCCGCCGCATGCGCGTCGCCCGAAAACGCATGCAGCACCAAAATCGCGTTGGACCGTTCGGCGTTTAGCGCGCCATACGTTTCGTAGGCAACTTCCACATTCAGCAATGTGACACCGCAGTCGAGCGGCAGCGTCGCGAATGTCGCGGTCTGCGTTTCGACAATGAAAGATATTCCGGCTGGCGCGGTAGTTGCCATATTGCAGGGCTCGTTTCAATGATAATGAGGTCACGTCTATGAAATTGGGGCGAAGCCTTCTACTTTTCTGCGCATTAGCATCGAGCCTGTGGGCTACGGACGCGTCATCCAATCCACTCCGCTGGTACGCGGGATCTTGGCGCGTGACGCGCAAAGAACAGCCGGCCAATGCAAAACCGGAAGAACTGGATAATGAGTGCTCACTGATCGGCAAATACTTCGCCTGTCAACAAACCGTGAACGGGACAGTGAGCGCGCTGCAGGTTTTTGTTGCGGCCGACAAACCAGGCCACTATTACACTCAGAGCATTAATCCCCAGGGGCGCGGGCTGGGCAAAGGCGATCTGGAGGTTTCGGGCGACAAATGGGTTTTGACCAGCATGTGGGATCAGGGCGCAAAGATGACTTATTACCGGACAACCAGCACTTTCTCAGGACACGATCACATCCACTTCGAACAGCAGGAATCCTCCAATCGCACCGATTGGACCACTACCAGTTCCGGTGACTACACCAGGATCCGTTCAGGACGATAGAGATTTATGCAACGAATAATCCTTGCGGTCTTGTTCTGTGGTGGACTGGCGCTGAGCCAGAATCAACCGCCCCCGCAGCAAACGGCCACTCCGCCGCCTGCCGCATCCGGCGCGTCGCAGCAGCAAAGCGGACTCGACCAAGTGATGAAACGCGCCGACGACGTGCTCTGGTTCATGCGCCTATCCGACATCGCCGACGTTGACAAAATCGAATTCACCAGTGCTCCGCCCGCGCATGCGCGAAATCCGAAGGCGCCGGGCGCGGTCAATCCGCTGATCATACACGCCTATACATTCATTCCTAAAAACCTGGACCGTTCGCATAAACAGCCGTTCATCACGTTCGCGCACCAAGGCGTGCATGCGAATTTCGACACTAGCGATCTGCATGTCATGCGCGAACTGCTGGAGCAGGGATATAGCGTCATCGCAGCCGACTATCGCGGCAGCACGGGCTATGGACAGGGTTTCTATGAGCAGATCGATTACGGCGGAAAAGAAGTGGACGACGTTTATAACAGCACGCAATGGATGCTGGACCGGTATAGCTTTTTGGATCCAGCACGCGTGGGGATGATGGGATGGAGCCACGGCGGATCCATCACGCTGATGAATATCATGGAACATCCGAAGACCTACGCGGTTGCGTATGCCGGCGTTCCGGTCAGCGATCTGGTGATGCGCATGGGCTACGAACCGCCGCAGTATCAGACACTCTACTCCGCGCCGTATCACATCGGTAAAACGGTTCGCGAAGACATCGACGAGTATCGAAAGCGCTCGCCGATCACGCACGTCAAAGATCTAGCCACGCCGCTGCTGATTCACGCGAACACCAACGATGAAGATGTGAATTACATCGAAGTAGAGCACCTGATTCAGGCGCTGAAAGCGGAAGGCAAGAAGTTCGAATACAAGGTCTACGAGAATGCTCCGGGCGGCCACTACTTCAACCGCACTGACACGAAAATGGCACGCGAATCACGCGAGGAAGTCTACCGGTTTTTAGCCCTATACTTGCATCCGGAGCGCCCGCCGAGGTAAATGCGGTTTGCGGGGTTGGCCATTGCGGTATCAGCGGCCGCTTTCTACTTCTGCACGGGTTTCAATCACGTGTGGTGGGCCGCCTGGATTGCTCCCATACCTGTTTTGCTGGTGGCGTTTCGCATGAGGGGCCGCATTGTGTGGATTGCGCCATTCGCTGCGTATCTGATCGGCATTTGCCACATCGCGCTCTATCTGCAAATGTTTACCGGTTGGCCGTTGGCGATCGTGATTCTGATTCTTATGGCGTGGGCTTTCGAGGCGTGCGTTCTGTTCGCACGCGCCGCGGTGATGCAGCTACCGTCCGGAGTTGCGGTTTGGGCTTTTCCGATTGCCTGGACCAGCTACGAATTCCTGGTTGCGCTGCTGAGCCCACACGGCACGTTCTTCAACTACGCGTATTCGCAAATGGACATGCTGCCTGTCATTCAGATCGCATCGGTAACTGGAATCTTCGGCGTCTCGTTCGCCGTCATGCTCTGCGCGTCCATGTTGGCGACGCCGAGCAAAAGAGTTCAACCGGCGGTTCTTGTGCTGATGGTGGTTCTTGGCTTGGGACTCTCGCGCCTGGACCACCGGCCCGGCCCACCAACCCGCGTCGGGCTCATCAGCGCCGATGCCGGAATTGCGAAGTCGTGGAACACTGAAGATCCGCAGCAAGCCCAGTCGATTGCGAATGCCTGGTCCGATCGGATCGCCAAAGTAGCGGCGGAGGGCGTGCGCGTGATCGTGCTGCCGGAGAAATTTCTCGCCATCACGCCTGCGGACCAGCAAGAGGTCTACTCGGTTTTCGGCAAAGCGGCGCGCGAGACACGCACAACCGTGGTCGCCGGATTCAATTCCATCGGGATTCATCCGCCCCGCAATATCGCGAATGTCTTCGCGCCCAACCGTCAGCCGGTTGTGAGTTACGACAAACACCACCTGCTGCAAGGGCCGGAGACCGGTTATCGAATAGGGGAACAACCTGGATTGTTCAATGCGCAGCCCGGCAACTGGGGCGTCGAAATCTGCAAGGACATGGACTATCCGGCCTGGTCGCGATTGTATGGGAAGCAGAGCATACAGTTTCTGGCCGTACCCGCGTGGGACTTCGTCGAGGATGCCTGGCTGCATGACCGTATGGCCGTCATGCGCGGCGTGGAGAACGGCTTCTCGATTGTCCGCGTGGCGCAGCAAGGCTTGCTGACAGTGAGCGATGCGTACGGCCGCATTCTGGCGGAGCGCAAGAGCTATACAGCGCCTGAAGTGCTGCTCGTCGAAGCTGTACCGGCCGGTCCGGGCACGACGCTTTACGCGCGCTATGGCGATTGGTTCGGCTGGGTAAATCTGTTGGCTTTGGCAGGTTTGATTGGCGCGCGCCTTCGGTCAAAAAAGACGCTCAAAGTGTAACCTGAAGTCCACGATCGAAGCCTTTGTTTTAATGCACACGCGGTTCTTGTCTCTGCCCGCTCTCTGCCTTGCTACGCTTTTGCCGCTTGCGGCGCAAACTGCGCCTAAGATCACCACGCCGAAGGAACAGTTCGGCTTCAATTTGGGGGATGATTACCAACTCACCAACTACACCCAGTTGAGCGAATACTGGCACAAGCTGGCGACCGAATCCGATCGCATGAAGCTGACCAGCATCGGTAAGACCGCGGAAGGCCGCGATCAGTTGATGGCGATTGTCACGTCGCCGGAAAACTTGAAGCAGCTGGATCACTACAAAGAGATCGCGCGCAAACTGGCGCTGGCCCAAGGCCTGACTGACGAGGAAGCGCACGCGCTTGCTCGCGAGGGTAAAGCAGTAGTTTGGATCGACGGCGGGCTGCATGCTAGCGAAGTCGAATGCGCGCAGGCCTTGAGCGAGATGCTTTATCAAATGGTCAGCCGCACCGACCCGGAGACCATGCGGCTTCTCAACGACGACATCATCCTGTTTGTGCAGGACAACCCGGACGGTCAGGAACTGGTTGCGAACTGGTATATGCGCAATCCCGATCCCACCAAGCGCTCGGATGCCGGCTTGCCGCGGCTTTGGCATAAGTACATCGGGCATGACAACAATCGCGATTTCTTCATGTGCAACATGCCGGAATCGACGAATATCAATCGCGTCCTCTATCTCGAATGGTTTCCGCAGATCATGTACAACCATCACCAGACCGGACCCCCGGGGGCGGTGATCTTTATGCCGCCGTTCCGCGATCCGTTCAACTATCATTTCGACCCGCTCATCATGATGGAGCTGGATCAGGTGGGTTCGGCCATGCATGCGCGCATGGAAGCGGAAGACAAGCCGGGCGCCGGTATGCGCAGCGCCTCAACTTACTCGACCTGGTACAACGGCGGACTGCGCACGACTACCTATTTTCACAACATGATCGGCTTGCTCACCGAGATCATAGGCAGCCCCACTCCGATTGACATTCCGTTAGTAGCGGCAAACCAGTTGCCGCATGGCGATCTTCCCTTCCCGATCGCGCCGCAGAAGTGGCATCTGCGCCAATCCATCGAGTATTCGTTGACCGCGAATCGCGCCGTATTGGACTTCGCCTCGCGTTATCGCGAAACCCTGCTCTTCAACATCTACAGAATGGGCGAGAACTCCATCCATCGCGGCAATAAAGATAGTTGGACAACCACGCCGCATCGCATTGAAGCGCTGGAAGCGAAAGCTGCGGAGGACAAAACCAGCAACCAGGCTGATGCCGGCAGAGCGGCGGGCGGACCAGCATTCGGTTCGCGAACCATATCGGCAAAGCTCTACGACTCGGTTCTGCATGACCCGTCGTCGCGCGATCCCCGCGGCTACATCATTCCGGCCGATGCACAACCCGATCTGCCGACCACCATTCAGTTCCTGAACGCACTGCTGAAGAACGGCGTCATCGTGGAGCGCGCGACGTCGAAGTTCGAAGTGAACGGCAAGTCTTATCCGGCAGGATCGTATGTGGTCAAGTGCGCGCAGGCCTTTCGTCCGCATGTGCTCGATATGTTCGAGCCGCAGGATCATCCCAACGATTTCCGCTTTCCCGGCGGGCCGCCGGTTCCGCCTTACGATGCCACAGGCTACACGCTGGCATTCCAGATGGGCGTGAAGTTCGACCGCATTTTAGAGGGATTCGACGGCCCGTTTGAGCCCGTCAGTGGACTTCTTAATCCGCCTCCGGGCACACTGACTGCCTCGGCCCACGCTGCCGGTTATATCGTCAGCCATCGTTACAACAATTCGTTCATCCTCATGAACCGCTTGTTCAAAGACAAGTGCGAGGTCTATTGGCTCAAATCAGCACCCGCGGAGCTGGAAGGCAAGGACGTCGGCACGGGTGCGCTGTGGATTCCGGCATCGGCAACCTCTCGCGCCACGGTTGAGAAAGCAGCGAAAGAGCTGGGACTCAATGCGTACGGCGTGTCTAAACGTCCGGCTGGAGCAGATCTGAAACTCAAGCCCGTTCGCGTTGCGCTCTATGACCAGTACGGCGGATTGATGCCGTCGGGTTGGACGCGCTGGCTCTTCGAACAATTCGAATTTCCGTTCAAAGTTGTCTATCCGCAAAGTTTGGATTCGGGCGAATTGAAGAACTTCGATGTTCTCGTTTTCACCGATGGCGCTATGCGTGTTCCCGGCGCAGGGGGACGCGGCGGAGAAGGATTCGCCAGCCGGCAGCCGAAACCGGAAGAGATTCCCGCCGAGTTTCGTGGCTGGCTGGGCCACATCACTCCGGAAAAAACAATTCCGCAGATCAAGCAATTCGTTGAGAACGGCGGAACGGTGATCGGGATTGGCTCCTCCACATCGGCTTTGGCGAATTATCTCAACCTGCCCATCGCGAACGCACTCACTGAGAGAACGAAGGAAGCCAAAGAAACGCCGCTGCCTTCGGAGAAATTCTATATCCCGGGGTCGTTGTTAACTGTCACAGTCGATAACACGAATCCGCTTGCTTACGGCATGCCGGACAAAGTCGATGTTTTCTTCGACAACAGCCCATCGTTCAAGCTGAATCCGGACGCTAGCAAGAAATCGACTTCAGCCATTGCCTGGTATCCCAATGAGACGCCGCTGCATAGCGGCTGGGCATGGGGTCAGCAATACCTGAAAGACAGCGTCGCCGTCGCGGAATCGGGTCTGGGCTCGGGCAAAGTGTTTCTGCTCGCGCCTGAAGTGGCATTCCGCGGGCAACCTTACGCCACGTTCAAATTCATTTTCAACGGCGTCTATTACGGTCCAGCCAAAGAGGAATTAAAACCCTAAGAAAACATGCAGAAAACAAACGGTCTCTTCGCGTTCTCGGCAGCGATTGTGCTGGCTGCCGGGCTGAACGCAACGGCGATTCCTACGCCCGAAAGCCATTTTGGGCATCCGATAGGCGCCGATAAGATTCTTCTCGATTGGGACCAGGTTGTCTCTTATTTCTACAAGCTCGACAAGGCTGCGCCTTCCATGATTCGCGTTAAGGAAGCCGGCAAGTCAGTCGAAGGTCGGCCGTTCATCGAGGCCATCATCAGCTCGCCCGAAAATATCCGGCAGCTGGATAGATATCTTGAAATCCAGCATCGCCTCGCGGATCCGCGCGCCACCACGCCGGCCCAGGCGGAGGCCCTGTTCGCGCAGGGCAAGAACATCGTCATGCTGACTTGCTCCATCCACGCGACAGAAGTAGCATCCACGCACAGCGCGGTCGAATTTGCGTACAAGATGCTGACCGATCAGTCGCCGCGCTTCCAGACCATCCGTCAGAACACGATTCTGATTCTGGTGCCGTCCTTGAATCCAGACGGCGTGGATATCGTCACCCGCTGGTATCGCAAGACGCTGAACACTCCCTATGAAGGCAGCAATCCGCCGGAGCTATATCAACACTACGTCGGGCACGATAACAATCGCGATTGGTACATCTTCTCGCAGCCTGAGACGCGCGCCGCGATTGGCATTCAGAACACCTGGCATCCGGAGATCGTCTACGACGTGCACCAGCAAGGCGAGACGGCTTCGCGCATTTTCATCCCGCCGTGGCTCGATCCCATCGAGCCTAACGTGGACGCAATTCTTTCGCAGGAGATGAATATGATCGGCACGTCCATGGCGACCGATCTGACGGCGGCGGGTAAAACCGGCGTCGCCATTCATGCCGCCTACGATTTCTGGACGCCATCGCGCCACTACCAGTCCTTCCATGGCGGCCTGCGGATTTTGACTGAATCGGCCAGCGCGAAGATTGCCACGCCCGTGACGCTGAAGTTCGACGAACTCAGCACCCATCCGCTGGGTTACAACGCGCAGGAGCGCAGTTGGAATTACCTGGAGCCCTGGCCGGGTGGCACGTGGCGCCTGCGCGACATCATCGACTATCAGCAAATTGCGTTCGAATCTTGTCTCTACAACGCCGCGATTCACCGCGCGGACATGCTGCGCAACTTCTACAAAGTGGGGCAGCGGGCCGTTGCACGGACGAAGCCGTACGCCTGGGTAATTCCGGCGCAGCAGCGCGATCCGGGCGCGACGCGGCGAATGCTGGAGACGCTGGCGTTCGGCTTAGTAGAGATCAACAAAGCGCCGAATGGCGATCACGTAATCCTGATGCAGCAGCCTTACAGCAGTTGGGCGAAAGCACTGCTGGAACGGCAGCATTATCCGAACGATCTGTTGTATCCGGGTGGTCCGCCGAAGCGGCCTTACGACACGACTGCGGAGACGCTTCCACTGCTATTCGGAGTGGATGCGCATCCCGTGGAGGAGCCAGTAGCGGGTCCGCTGACGCGTGAGTCGTTCCCGTTCTACGCTGCTCCGGCCAGTGCGTATAGCGCTGCGGACACAGATACCTGGCATACGGTAACTGCTCTGTGGAAAGCGGGCAAACCGGTGTGGCGGAACGAGCAGACCGGAGATTTCTCCGCAACCGATAAAGGCGCCGGATGGAAAAAGATCAGCAGCCCGCGTATCGCTCTCTACAAAAGTTGGATGGCCAATATGGACGAAGGCTGGACGCGCTGGCTGTTCGACAACTTCGGATTCGACTATAAGGATGTGACGAACGCGGATCTGCAGACTGGCGATTTGCGATCGAAGTTCGACGTCATTGTCTTTCCCGATCAGAACACGGCTCAGATTGTGAACGGAAACCGGAAGGGCTCTATGCCGGATGAATACAGCGGCGGATTAGGCCAGAACGGAGTCGCAGCCGTTAAGCAGTTTGCGAGCGTCGGTGGCACTGTGCTCTGCTTCAATCACGCGGCTGGCTTCTGCGCTCAGGAGTTAGGCGCTGAGGCAAAGAACGTCCTTGGCGGGCGTGTCGCTAACAGTGGGGATGAGTTCGGCGGTGGCGGCCGGGATAATGCGGGCGCAGGTTCAGCCGGCGAGTTCTACTCACCTGGATCTTTGCTGAACGTGCAACTGGATCTGACAAGTCCGCTGACGCGCGGTCTACCCGAAGAAATCACTATCTGGAGCGAACAGAGCCCGGCTTTTACCAGCAGTCAACAGTCGGTAGCCACTTACCCGGCCTCGGACATTTTGGCCTCCGGCTGGCTGCTGGGACCGAAGCTGATCGCTAACAAGAGCGCCATTGTGGACGCAAAGGTCGGCGAGGGCCATATAGTGCTGTATGGCATGCGTCCGCAATATCGCGCCCAGAGTTACCAATCGTTCAAGCTGCTGTTCAATGCGTTAGTTGCTTACGAGTAGCCGAAAACCACCACAGCGGTGGAAAGCAACCGTAAGCACTAGAAACTAAACAACATTTTCTTCTCTCTGCTGCGACCAACAGCACGTTCCGTGCGTCCAAACAGCAGGGAGAAACAAAGATGAAAGGGCAATTCAAAGGCGGTCTGAAACTAGCAACCGCTGTGCTCATTACGGCAAGCTTGGGCTTCGCTCAAGCCAACATGTCCGCACCGGCTCCTAACTATGGGCCGGCGTCAAACGCCGTCGGATATGGCCAGGCTCCCGCGCAGCATCGGCAAGGTATGCCTGGCACGATCAACTACGTTGAAGGGCAGGCCGCGTTGAATGGTCAACCCCTGGGCACGAACGCTGCCGGTTATGCGATGGTGCAGCCGAATCAGGCAATCGATACGCAAGCCGGGTACGTTGAAGTGCTGCTGACCCCGGGCGCTTTTCTGCGCATAGGGCCGAACAGCGAAGTGGTGATGCAGTCGGTCGGATTGGCGAACATGCAAGTCCAGGTTGTTCGTGGCTCGGCCATGATCGAAGCCACAGATTTAGTTAAGGACGCCGTTCTGCAAGTAAACATGAATGGCGCCACCACGCAGATTGAGAAGCGGGGCCTTTATCAGTTCGATGCAAATCAACAACTCGTAAGGGTGCTCGACGGAAAGGCCAAAATCGTCGGGGCCGATCGTGTGAAAACGATCGGTAAAGGCGATCAGGTTGTGTTGACCAGCGCAAATCTGAAGTCGCATGGCTTCGACAAGCAAGTAGCCGAAGCGGATCCGCTGTATGTCTGGAGCAAGACTCGGAGCGAAGCGGAAGCACAGTCGAACGTGAAGCTCGCCGGCAACATTGCGGCTTACGGCGGCTGGTATGGTCCTGGCTGGTATTGGGATCCCATGTGGGCCGACTATGCGTTCTTGCCTGGCGCGGGTCTCCTCTATAGCCCATTCGGTTGGGGCTTCTACTCACCCGGATTCGCCTATGGCGGCTTTTACGGTCGTGGTTACTACGGCCGTGGCTACTACGGTCGCGCAGGCGGAGTGGCTGCTGTGCATGGTTACGCCGGACGTGCGGCATTTGCGGGCGGCGGCTTCCATGGCGGTGGCGGCGGACGTCGATAACAAGCAAGACAGTAAAGCAATTCAATTCAGGCCGTGGGTTCAAAGCTCACGGCCTTTTCTTTTTTGGAAAGAGCGAACGCTACCGCAGCCGCGACGAGACTCACACAAAAACCGGCGATTACGTCGGCGGTGTAATGGTAGCGGCCATAGATGGTTGCGACGCTCACGCTGAGTGCGTAAAAAACGAATATCCAGCCAATGCGTTTCCGTTCCGGGAAGAGCAGGAACATGGCCCAGGCGCAGGCAAATGCGGAGGACACATGCGCGCTGGGAAACACCCCAACATGGATGGTTGCTTTGCTCAAGATAAACAAATTCAGATGTCTTGCCCACGTGGTCACGGCTGGGTTGTCCAATCCGGAGAAAACGATACGCGGCGGCTGCGACGGGAAGTACGGGAACAGAGCATAGGCCAGCAAAGTTCCAGTCAGGTACACAATCCAGAAGCGGTCGACTAATGCCCGCTTGCCTCCGGAATAGAGAATGCCCACGCAAATAGCCACCTCGCCGTATACCAGTAGGTAACAGCATTCCAGGTACAGCGGAATAGCGGCTCCCAGACCTTGGACGGCGTCCCGCAGATGGTACTGATCCAGCAGCAGACGATCCAGCTTGATCCATCCCGCCTCTAATCGGCCATCGAAAGTCCGCGGCAGAAACAACTCCATTTCTCGAAACGCAAGTAGCGTAAATAAAATTGGAAGCCAATCGCGCAGCTTGCTGACGAGTGTCGCCCGGCTTCCGCGTTCCAGCATCGACGCGAGCCCGATGGCGCAGAAAACAAAAACGAGTGCGTTTAGCGGCCCGAAGCCCAGGTGCGGCCGATCCGTGAAGAAAAGGCTTATGAACGCAACATAAGCGAAGAAAGCAACCAGCACCCATTCCGACGCACGGAGGTGAATGCGGGCATCAGTCGCGTTCAAGCCGATTCAGTAACCGCGCGCGGCGTGGAGCGCGCCGAAAAGAATAGAGCCGCACCGGAGAGGACGCCTGCCCAAACGGCCCAGGCGACCAGAAACCGCTGATCGTGATACCTGTCATCGGCATCGATGAGAAGGCCGGAGATAAGCGGCGCCGTAATTTGCGCGATCGACATCAACGATTGCGTGAGGCCGATAATCACGCCGACTTCTCGCTTGCTCGCACACTGCGTGATGGAACTGGTGAGAGAGGGGCGGAGTCCGGCAGCGCCAATGTTCGCCAGCCCAGCCACCCAAAGCATCTGCCCAACGGTGCGCGTGAAACCGGTCGCAATATTACCCAGCGCGGAAGCGATAAATCCTATTCGGATGACGCGCGCCTCGCCGAGCCACTGGACTAACCTGCCCACAACGCCGCCCTGCATGATCATGCCGACAAAACCGGTGAACGCGAATATGTACCCGACCTCGCGCACCCCGACCGCGTGACCCTGCCAGGTATAGCGGCGTTCCGCGAAGAGCGCGAAACCCGAGATGAATGTTGAGAAGGAGAAAGAAAACAGCAGCCACTGCAGCAGCAATCGCGCCAGCTGAGGATCGCGAAAATACTTACGGTATTCGCCCCAGGAGAGCAGCGCCAAACGTTTGCCGCCCGGTCCTGGCATGGCTTCCGTCTCTTCATTGCGCACATGCACCGGCTCGCGCCGCGGCAAGAGGAAGAACGTACAAAGAATGGTGGTAAACGATAGGCCGCACGCCGCGAATATCGGGGCCTGATAGCCGTAATAATGCGCCAGGAATCCGGAGATTGCCGGCCCCACGAGAAAGCCGAAGCCAAACGCGATCCCTATCAGTGCAAAGGATTTCGCCCGTTCCTGCGGCTTAGTGACATCGCTGATATAAGCTTGCGCGATGCTCAGGTTGCCG
This sequence comes from Terriglobia bacterium, assembly GCA_963758445.1. Classification (GTDB taxonomy): domain Bacteria; phylum Acidobacteriota; class Terriglobia; order Bryobacterales; family Bryobacteraceae; genus Bog-105. Next base: position 158,365 of record CAVWVR010000005.1, on the reverse strand, counting down.
GCCGTGGCGCCGTCAATAGCTCGAGCCAGGAACAACAACCAAATCTGGCGCGAGAAGGCAAGCAGAAAAAATCCCGCCAGCGTTCCCGCCTGACTGACCAGCAGCAGGGGACGACGCCCGTGCTGATCGGACAGTTGGCCCAGAATCGGCCCCGAGATCAATTGACAGAGTGCGTACGTCGACACGAGCGCGCCGATGATTGTGGGTGACGCGCCCAGGCGTTCCGAATAGAACGGCAGCAGCGGAAGAATGATGGTAAAGCCGAGAACGTCCACCAGGACAATAAGGAAAATCGGGACCAACGGCGAGGCAAATCGAGACACGGCGGGGGTCTCGCTGGTCTGTATTGGAGAAGTCAATATACGATTTTAGCGGTCGCTGAGGCGCGCTCCGCCAAATACCCTGACTTCAGGTCTTCAGCTTTTTCGTCAGCTTCAGATTCAGCTTCACAACTTTGTGGCTGTTAAAGACAGTGACAATCTTTTCTTTGCTGGTTAAGCCTTCGGCTTGGGCGCGAAGCTGGTAGTTGATGTCGGCGCTCAGATCGTAGAAGTGATAGCTGCCGTCGTTCTGCGCAATGTAAGAACGAATCTGGAGCGTCTTCATATCCTTCAACAAAACGATAGCGCGAGGTATGGGCGATCCCTTGCCATCAACCACTGTGCCCGTTATCGACTTGGTGGTGTTGGTTCCAGGCGCGCCGATCACCGGGGCTTGGGCCTGGGCGAGAATCAGCCCGGCGCCGGCGAGGAAAAAAAAGAGTGTGCCGATGAGTCTGGCAGTCAAACTAACGCCAGTCCTCTTCGCCTTCTTCTTCCCCATCCTCCTCATCGTCTTCGCCCTCTTCGTCGTCCTCGTCGAATTCGAAGTCCTCATCGTCTTCGTCTTCCTCGTCTTCCGTTTCGAGTTCCACCGGGTTCACGCTGGCGACCGTTAAGGATGCGCCGCACTCGTCACACGAAAGGACGTCGCCTTCGTCGAGTTCTTCTTCTTCCACGTCAATAGGGGCATCACATTTGGGGCAACTGACCATAGTCTTCCTCATTTAGCCTAGAACCGCCGTTTATTGTTATCGTCAAAAATAGTCTTAGCACGGCAAGAAACGAAGCACTCGCCGAATGGATTATCGATGTTGGGGAACGGTTACACCGTTCAATTGCTGGTCGTACCCGGCCAGTTCTTCAGAGCTTACGGCGACCAGCGTCTTTTCCATGTCTTCGGAAGTTTCAATCATCCGCCGCAGGTGCGCGGCGGCAATGCGCATGCAACCGGGATCAGACAATATCCGGTGCCGTTCTTGCGCCAGCTTCAGGAGCGTCTGGTGCGGTAGCGAGATAATTTTTTCTTCCGTCTCGCCGCCATCGGGAGTGACGAAGAATTTGACGTCGACAGTGTTCGCGTGCCGGATGGAGATGCCGGTCTGGAGCCATCGAAACTGCACCTTCCACATCCGCCCAAAGGGGTCCGGCCCCGCCTCAAACAGGCGGCTGTGGTCACTCATGACCCGATGCTAGCACGCTTGGCGGCCCTGGGCTGGAGCGTTCGTGTCAGATGGAGCGGGAACGCTGCCCCACTAGCGAGAGCAGCTCGTTGCGCGTCTCTTTGTTGTGGCGGAATGCGCCCAGCATGGCGCTGGTGATGGCGCCGGAGTGCTGTTTTTCCACGCCCCGCATCATCATGCAGAAATGGCGCGCATCGCAAATTACCGCCACCCCGCGCGGGGCAAGCAGTTCCTGCAAGGTCTCCGCCACTTGCTGCGTTAGCCGCTCCTGAATTTGCAGGCGGCGCGCGAAGACGTCAACGATGCGGGGAATTTTGCTCAGCCCAATGACCTTCTCGCCCGGCAGATACGCCACGTGCATTTTGCCGAAGAAGGGCAGCATGTGATGTTCGCACATGCTGAAAAATTCGATGTCGCGCACGATGACAACCTCGTCATACTGCACGTCGAACAACGCGCCGTTTACGATCTTGTCGATGTCGGCGCTGTACCCGCTGGTGAGATACTGCAGCGCTTTCTCAGCGCGCTGCGGAGTATGAACGAGACCTTCTCGACCCGGATCTTCGCCCAGAGCTATCAGCACCTCCCGCATGTGCTCGGCGATGGAAGGGCCCGCCGGCTTCGGCTTGAATTCGATGACAGAACTTTTCTTGTTGGCGTCCAGCCGTCCTTTGCCGGCTGCGCCCGCATCCACTTTACGCATGAACTAATAAACCTTCGGTTTCCATTGTTTCGCTTGCCGGACGCGCCGGGATAAGCACCTCAAATCCGTTCCGCTCTGTCTCTTGAACATGCACCCGCCGCAGCCACGCGCTCGACTGCTTGAAGTACTGCTCCCAATTCGTCTGCAGCAGTTCCGTCATAACAAGTGCGATGTTCTCGGTTGTGGGCACAAGGTTCGCAAACTGCGGGACGTCTGCATTGATGTTCCGATGAGCAAAGATGTCTAGCACTTTCTCCTGAACCAGCGCATCAAGGTCAGCCAGGCGGACTAAACGCCCAGTTCGCTCGTCTACTCTCCCGGCTACTGTGACAGACAGCACGTAATCGTGCCCGTGGCCATAGGGGTTATTGCATTTCCCAAAAACTTCAGCATTTTCTCGCGCGCTGAGTACTGGCGAATGCAAGCGATGCGAGGCGGAAAAACGGTAAAGCCGCGTAATGCTGATCACCGCGCTTGCTCCTCTCGCGTGATGTCGACGTACAAATCTGAAGTCTCAAACAGACGAACTTTGGCCAGCGAAGTCTTGCGCGTGTTCAGAATCGGCGAGAGCCTGCTCCAGATGTCTTGGGCAATGTTCTCGGTGGTCGGCACGACGCGATCGAACGGCTTCACTTCCAGATTCAGAAAGCGATGATCCATAGGCGTCACGATCTGCTCGTCAAGGATATCTTTGAGCTTTTTAAGATCGATAACCATCCCGGTGATCGGATCCGGTTCGCCCTCGAGCGTCACCTCCAGGATGTAGTTATGACCATGGCCGTTCGGGCTTGCTTCCGCGCCAAACAGATCCTGGTTCTCCCGGTCGCTTAGATCCGGTAAGCGGCACACGTGCGATGCGGAAAAATCGACTCTTCGGGTCACGAACATCGCTAGCCGTTGGATGCTATTGACCTGCCATTAGATACTGGAATTACAGAAAGCATAGAGGTACCCGGTAGACGTCTTCGCGGTATGCTCCCGGCTTAATTGTGAACACGAACAACGCGCTAAGGGCGCTTCTGGTAGGGCTGACGGTCGCTTTCCTGGGCGTTATCGCCTATAGTTTGCGAGATACTTCCGCCAAGGAAGGCGGCAAAGCGCCTGAATTTACGCTTACCACCGACGCGGGCCGCCGCATCACCGCTACCTCGTTCGGAGGCAAAGTCCTGGTGCTGAACTTTTGGGCGACCTGGTGTGCGCCTTGCATTCAGGAGATCCCCTCTCTCAACGAGTTTCAAAAGGAGTTCGGACGGACCGGAGTCGTCGTCGTAGCTGTCAGCATTGACAAGAACCCTCAAAAATACCGCAATTTCCTGAATCACTTTCGGGTCTCTTTCGACACCGCGCGGGACCCCAGCGCCAACCTGAGCGCGGAATACGGAACGTTTCAACTGCCGGAAAGCTACATCATCAAAGACGGCCGCGTGATGCGCAAATTCCCCAACGCGGCAAACTGGATCAGTGACGACATGAAGCAGTACGTCCAAAGTCTGCTCTAATCGCCCCCGCTATGGCTTTGCACGCGCGTGTGTTAACTGAAATTCAGTCGCAGCTTGGCCGGGATGGCGTTCTGTTCGATCCGCTCGACCTGAAGCTCTATGAATACGACGGCGGCGTCGACAAGGCAGTCCCCGATGTGGTGGTCTTTCCAAGGTCTACCGAAGATGTCGTCGAGCTGGTCAGAGTGGCGCAGGCGCACGGACTTGCCATCGTTGGCCGCGGCGCCGGCACTGGTCTGAGCGGCGGCGCAATTGCCCGCGCCGGTGGGATGATCATCTCGTTCGCGCGCATGAATCGCATTCTGGAAATCGACATCGAGAATGAGCGCGTTCTGGTGCAGCCGGGCGTTGTGAATCTGGATGTCACGCTTGCCGTTCAGACGTTCGGATATTTCTATGCGCCCGATCCATCCAGCCAGCGCGCGTGCACTATCGGCGGCAATGTGGCCGAAAACGCGGGTGGTCCGCATACGCTTGCTTATGGTGTGACCACAAACCACGTGCTCGGTCTGGAGGCAGTTCTTATGGACGGCACGGTCGTTCAACTCGGCGGGAAAGAGCTCGATGTGCCCGGCTACGATCTCGTGGGCCTTCTGACCGGCTCCGAAGGAACAATGGCGCTGGTCACGAAAATTTGGGTCCGGTTGATGCGCCAACCCGAAGCCGTGAAGACCATGCTGGCCATCTACGATTCGACAGCCGAGGCCGGCAATACCGTTCGAGCTCTGACGGCGCGCGGCATCACGCCTGTGGCGCTAGAAATGCTCGATGGACCAATGCTGCGCATGGTGGAGGCCGCGACGCACGCCGGTTACCCGGTGGATGCTGCTGCCGTGCTGCTCATCGAAGTAGAGGGGCTGATCGAGGCCGTAGAAGAGCAGGCCGAAGCGATTGCGGAGGTCTGCAAGAGTTGCGGCGCGCGCCAGGTCCGTACAGCCCAAACCGCCGCGGAGCGCGACCTGTTATGGAAAGGGCGGAAGAACGCGTTCGGAGCCATCGGCCGCGTAAGCCCGACTTATTACGTGCAGGATGGAGTCGTTCCGCGCACCCAGATTGCGTCCACGCTGGCCGCGATTGATCGCATCGCGAAGAAGTACGGCATTGCGATTAGCAACGTCTTCCACGCCGGCGACGGCAACATGCATCCGATTCTGCCATTCGATCCGCGCAGCGCGGATGGACTCGAACGCGCTCGTAAAGCCGGTGAAGAGATTCTGGAGTACTGCATCTCTGTCGGCGGATCCATTACCGGCGAGCACGGCGTCGGTATGGAGAAGATGGAGCTTATGTCGCATCTGTTTCCGGAAGAGACGCTGGAGTTGATGAAGAAATTGAAAACTTTGTTCGACCCCGGATGCTCCCTGAACCCGGGCAAGATGTTGCCGACAGGCAAAGGATGTCTGGAGATTCGCCAGCGCGTGGATATGGAGTTGTGAACGCTTACTTCAATCTCGGATCAAAACGGAAAGGCTTCGGCGCACCGAACAGGATGCGTGGAAAGTCAGAATGCGCTGGATTTAGAACATGGTTCTTTTCAGTGGGAACAATACTCGATGGAACTGACAATACAGCGGACCGTCGCTCACTAAGCCAAAGTCCGCCGAACTCCTGCGTTGCCGAAGCCGGTACTGGATCATCCCAACCAGGAGACAGCATGGCGAGCTCAATTGCCTCGGTGGTTATATCGTCTGGGATAGAGATCTCTGTCGTGACAAAGCCGCGCGGCAATACCGCATAGTGCACCAGTATTTCCAGTGCTCCAAGCGAGGCAGAACCCGCCGCATAGATAGCTTCTACACCGACGGGATTCCAGCGTCCGCCCTGAATCGCAGCTCCATGACCGCTATTGGCTGAATATTTGCTTGAACAAAGCCGAAAGACGAGAGTCAGAAAACTCCATGCTCGAGCCGTTGCAAAATACCCAGCACTCTGTCGCGGCCATCTACATTTTCTAGCAGCGAGATTGGAGTTGAATAGTTAAGTGCACGAACCGGGGTACCCAGCCACCGCAGTGCTGCGGATTCGTCACCTATAACGTCCACGGCAGCCCGAACGACCGGGTCGAGGTAGTCTGCCGTGATCGGAGGCGCTACGCTCCGCATCCTCGATATCGTACGCGCCTTCCTGGACGGCATATTCCCTGACACCAGCGTAGCGCGGTTTCATGAAATAGCCAATTCGTCCAAGCGTCGAGCCGTCATTCCTGCCCTCGCCCAACCAGCAGCGTCATATCGTCGGCCATAAAGCCGCAACAAAACTCCTGGCTCGCCTCTAAGACCGTGCTCACGCGCTTGCGCCCGCCACGTCTGCGGGCACCCTCTCTAATTGTGGCCAGTCGCTCCTCGTTGCGTGCAGGTCTCCGTCGTTTTGCAGTAAGTAAATTGAGAGCCGGCGTGGATGCAAGCATGGGATCTGCCCATCCAGAAGCTCACCTAACTGGGCCGGATCTGTGACACTGCGAATTTTCAATCGATAGATCTTCCAGGATTCGTCGTGCGTCATAGGCTCCACGGAAAAAAAGCGTGGTCTATTCGTCCGCTCACCTTTCGATGATTCTGCGCTCCGCCCCAAAGCAGAGCAGTCCCGAAAATTGCCCCTATTGCAACTCCCCACGCCTGCGAAACTTGTGCATTTGGAACGAGAAATGAATTAAGCCATGACGCGAACACCAGCGTGGCAGCGATGCTCGCGCCCGAGAGCAGAAATGTGAACCCACGTTGTACCAGCAAATAACGAGCGCTACGCTTCAGCAGAACCGGTATTTCCAGCACCCGGTGCTTCACAACGGCGTAGGCAAAAGAGAGCGGAAACAGAGATGCGAGCAGGATGAGCGCTGTTAGTAACCAGCGGGGTACAGACGTTCCGGTAAGTCCCTCATACGCCTGCTCGACGGCGATAGGCGCAACACCCACCACGGTTCCCCAAAACATGATGCGCAGCTTGCGGCAGGCCTCTGAGTCTCTTGTGTGAACGTAGTTCAAAACCAGCGAGACGAGACCGAGTAACGTCCACCCAAAAATGAACCCCACGATTAATTCTGTGGATAGCGCGTGTCCCACTGCTCGAATACTGTTCGGTGGACGCGGCACACCATCGCGATACGGCGGCAGGACAAAGAAAGCCGTCATTCCAACGGCTATCCACTTCAACCAAGGCGCGCGGCGCTCAAGGGGCGAGCGCTCCGGGAACAAGGCAAAGAAGCAGTAGAAGATCGGTCCCAGTAAACCGAATGCGAAAGTCTTGTAAGCCAAAATGAAGGGTCGTGAGTTCCGCAGGCGCTGGAAAGGGAACGTTCGGGATGTCAGGTGCGGCAGCAAAACCTGCGAACATCAGAGCGAGCAGCCAAACAAAAACATCGTCGATACGCAAGAAGAGAACGGTAAGCCCGACCAGCAGGAAAGGCACAGGAAATGAGCCGCGCAGTTGCAATGCAACGAGCTCGCTCACAGAGGGCGCCGCAGTGTTTTTGCGGAACGTCCCGATAAAGTGAAGCGGCGCATACGTGCCCGGCCGTTGGATCGTTAGACCTACGCGGTCACCCGGTTTGTGCTGAAACCAAAATCCTACTTTGGTAATCCTCGTCTGCTACGGATTTACCCTCGATGGCGACAATCAGGTCGCCTAGTTTCATCCCGGCTATTTGCGCAGGGCTCTTACTCACCACCGACTTGACTTTGAGTGCTTTGGAGTCCGGGAGATAATCGGCCTCGAAGCCGAGTTCTACTGGCGCAGGCCCATGAGGCGAACGTATGGCAACCATCCATACGTAGGCGTAGAAAACATTTGCAGCCGCCTTGAGGTGTTGTACCCTCTCCGGGCCATTTGCTTTTTAGGAACACTATGTCCAAGAAGAACCGCAATCTCTGGCAGAACACCAACGCCCATACGGAGCCGGAAGCGTCAGCGCCCGTCATCTCCCAACCCGTTGCCCCCGCCGAAGACTTTGCCGCCATCTCTCCCGCCCAGCTCGCTGCTAACCGAGCTAACGCGCTTTCATCAACCGGTCCACGCACCCCTGCCGGCCTCGCCAAGTCCTCGATGAACGCTCTAAAATCCGCTCTCACCGGCCGCACCGTCCTGCTTCCAAACGAAGACATCGAAGAATACAAGAATTTTCTCGCCGGCTTCCAAGATGATCTGAAGCCGGTCGGCCCCCTCGAATCCGAGCTCGTCCAGGTCGTCGTCGATTCCTTCTGGCGTTCGCGCCGCATCCAGGCTCTCGAATACACGCTCTACGCACACGGCCATTCGCAATTCGAGCACGCCTTCGATCACCTGCCCGAAGATCAGCGCTACAACATGATCCTGCTCCAGACCCACATGACGTACGAAAAGCAGTTCCGCAACTGGCAAATTCAGGAAGCGCGCATCGACCGCAAACGCGTCCACGCTATGGCCGAACTCCAACGGCTCCAGTCCAAGCGCCAAGTCAGCGAAGATCCAGCCGAACCGGAAATGACGGAAGAGGAACTCTTCGCCGCTCTGGACCCGGGCTACATTCCACCGTCTATTGCTGAGCAATTCGCCAAAACAGCCCATTCCAAGGCAAATGGGTTCGTTTTTTCAAACGACGAAATTGACCCGGAAACCACCGACAGCTCGGCAAACCCCAAGGCGGCCTAAGCATTCGGAAAGGACCTACTGTATGTCGCCTTTCGGTAGCGCGCCCGACAAAAACTCGCCTACATCGTGATGCAGCTTCGTATGTGACTCGTTGTCGATGTACAGCATGTGTCCGGCCTGGTAGAACGCCCACGAAACGCGTTTGTGCATGTCCGGATTCAACCCCATGTGAGTAAACGTGTACTCAACCGCATAGAAAGGAGTCGCCAGATCGTAGTAACCAGCAGCCACAAGAACCTTCATATACGGATTCTTAGTTAACGCATTCCGCAACGCCGCTGTCGTGTTGCCGAACCCGTTCTGCACGTCATAGTTCCACGGCTGAATTCCGCCGCTCGGGTAGTAGTACATATCCGTCTTGTAGCCGAGTTCCACTCGAATGTAGTTCGTAAACGCAGCCGTGAACGGCGGCGTGATCTCAGTGCTCGACGGATCAAATTCGCTTGTCTCGCCCGTATCTAAAGCCGAAGCCGCCGTCAGGCGCCCGTCATAGCGCCCAATGGTCTGGTGCTCGGGCCGCATCAGTTGCCGCGTGAAGTGCGACACATCGAAACGAAGATTCGTCTCGTCCAGATAAGTCGGATCAAGCCCCGTATAGCGATTCAGTTTCGCAATCATCGCCTTCCGGTCGGCAGGCGCAAGATCGTCGCCCTTGGCCAGCGCTGCCCCGTACTCGCCCATCGAGAACTCCTTCACTTCATCCAGCAGCGACTTCAGACTCTTGCTCTGCAGATCCGCCGCCACCTTCTTGTGGTACCAGGCATCCGCCGCATAAGTGGGCAACTCGAGTTGATACACCAGGTCATCGCTGCGGCTCCAGATGGTTTCTAAGTTCAAAGTCGTCCCAATCAGCACAATTCCGTTGAACGCGAGCCCACGATCCACCAGATACCCCGCCAGCCCGGCCGCGCGAAATGTCCCATAACTCTCGCCTGCGATGAACAAGGGAGAAAGCTCTCGATTGTTGCGCGTCACGTACAAGCGCATGAATTCGCCCACTGACTGGATATCGCCCGACACGCTGTTCATGCGCCGCGCAACCTCGATCGTCTTCGCCCGGCTATAGCCCGTCCCGACTGGATCGATAAAGACCAGATCCGTCATGTCCAGCCACGTATCCTGGTTGTCCTTGATCTCGTACGGAGGCGGCGGCATCGACCCGTTCGGCATCAATCGCGGACTCCTCGGTCCCATCCCGCCCAGGTGTACCCACATGGAAGCGGATCCCGGGCCGCCGTTGAAGCAGAACGTCAGCGGTCGCCTCGCGCCTTCCGCGCCATCGAGCGTATACGCCATATAGAAGATGTGCGCTTCCGTTTCACCCTCCGGGTTCTTCAGCGGCATCTGCGCAACCGTAGCCGTGTAGTTCAACGTCTTCCCTCGCACCGTAATCGAGTGATGCGTTACCACCGGCGTCTCATCAATTTCGCCGCCCACCGCCGGCCCAGGACCAGCTACGCCTCCACGCCCTCCGCGGCCTGGCGCTTCAGCCGGAGTCGTCGGCACAGAAGGAGCCGGAGTGACTTGCCTTGAAACCTGTGCTTGCGCTTGTGCCGCGGGCTCACGAGCGGCCGGCGTCTGCGCGGCTTGCGGTGCTAGAAGAAGGAAAAGCAGCGAAAAAATGAGCATTGGATCATGATAGACGATTACCAACGCCCGAGAACACAGTGCACGAAGTTATGGGTCACGGCAATCTAAACTAAAGCTATGGCCGGGTGGGAAGAACTTTTTAGTAGCGATCCGCAGATCTGTGGAGGTGAAATTTGCGCGTCTGGCACCCGCATTCCAATTACAGTCATCCTCGACAGTCTGGCTGAAGGTGCGAGCAAAGAGGGAATCCTGGCGAGTTATCCCCCTTTGCGCGTGGATCACATCAATGCCTCCCTGGCGTATCTTGACTTGCGGGGACGATTAACCGTTGTGGGACCAAACCGTATACGGTTCCGATAGGTACCGGCCTAGCCGGTAGGCTCCTCCGACTATTAGTCATGCAAGTGCGGCGCATTTAGGAGCATACTAGTAACTATGTCTAGGTACTTTGCAGAGTTCATCGGCACGTTCGTTCTCGTATTTGGGGGATGCGGCGCCGCCGTGTTAGCCGGAGACAAAATCGGATTTGTCGGCGTGTCCTTCGCGTTCGGGCTTTCACTGCTCGCGATGGTTTACACCATTGGGCACGTGTCCGGCTGTCATATCAATCCCGCTGTAACACTCGGCCTCTTTATCACGAACAAGATGGATCGTAAGTATCTCGTCGGTTACTGGGTCGCCCAGATTCTCGGCGCCGTTGTTGCCGCAGCTTGTCTACTTGCCGTCGCCAAGGGCGCTCCGAATGGATATGATCCTTCTGCCCTGGGATTTGCGGCGAATGGTTACGGTAGCCATTCTCCGGGTCAGTATGGCTTAGCCGCCGCCTTTATAACTGAGGTCGTTCTAACCTTCTTTCTGGTTCTTACAGTGATTGGTGCGACTGACATAAAAGCTCCCGTTGGTTTCGCTGGAATTCCCATCGGTTTGGTGCTCGTGCTGATTCACTTAGTCGGTATACCGATCACGAATACTTCTGTCAATCCGGCACGCAGCATTGGTCCGGCGCTTTTCGTGGGCGGCTGGGCACTGCAGCAACTTTGGTTATTCATCCTCGCGCCTCTCGTAGGCTCAGCCCTCGCGGCCTTTGTCTATCGTGGTTTCGCGGTTCCTCGGCTCACTGCTCGCGAGGCGGAACGCGCGCTGCCCACGCAAGAGCAGGAACGTCGCAAGACGGCCGGCGCCGAATAACCGTAGTTTCTTCCGGTTGCGACTACCTTAACTGCGGCGCCTTCAGTATCTGGAACAAATTGCTGTAGTCATCCGTCCAGACTCGCAGACCAGCAATCTTAGTAATTGGCAGCGAATGTAACTTCACCGCCTCATTGTTCAAGACGTCCATGTTATTCGTCACTAACACCCAATCTGCCGCTAAAACCAGATCATCGCCTGAATGACTCCGCACTAACACCGCTCGATACCCGAGAGTCTCAGCCAGCTTCTCGACCACCGGCGCGAGATCCAGGAAATCATTCGATACGTGGAACGCCAGCACACCGTTCGGCCTCAGGTGCTGGCGATAAAGCTCACCGGCTTCTTTCGTCAACAGGTGAACCGGGATTGCATCGCCGGAAAAAGCATCCAGCGCGAGCACGTCAAAGGATGGCGACGTGTCTCGCTCCAAGGTCAACCGGCCGTCGCCTTCGACGATAGACGTTGTGGCCTTTGTGTCCCGCAGATAGAAGAATAGGGCTTGCGCGATATCGATAACCTGCCCATTGATCTCATAAAAGCGAAACTCATCGCCCGGCTGGCCGTAAGCCGCTAACGTCCCAATACCCAGGCCAACTAACCCGACCCGCTTTGTGCCCGAAAAACCTTCCCGCAGCACAATCCCGATCCCCGAATCTGGCGCATAGTAAGTCGTGGGCCGAAACCGCTGCGGCGGCCACAGATATTGCGCACCGTGTTCGATAGTGCCGTGAAAGAGCGTGCGCGTCTGCTGCGTTCCCGCGCGCGGTGACTCCACTACCCTTAGCGCTCCATAGAAACTGCGCCGCAGCGCCAACGAGTCCTCGTGATACTGCTGCCAATTCGTGCCCAGCACAAACGCCATGCAGAGGATAAGAGCGCCCCAGAATGCCCGAACCGGCCATTTGCCACCCGGCCAACTTACGATCGCCGCCAGCGTGGCGGTCACCACAAGCGTCAACGGCAGTTCGTAAACCGCATCGAACACCGCGGGCGCAATCAGCCCGATGAAGATTGCCCCAGCAGCGCCGCCCGCTGCGATCACCAGATAGAAATCCGTAAGTTGATCGGCAGGAGGGCGCAGCCGGTACAATTCGCCGTGGCAAAACAGGCAGCAAACGAAGAGGCCGATGAGGAAGATGGGCACGCTGATTTGCAGCGGCAACATCCAATTCACATTCGACAGCGCATAACCGAGCAGGCCCAGTATCAGCGCCAACAGCCTGAGCCATAACCCTTGCGGATAGGCGCTGGTTCGTCCGAACGTCACGACGAAGCTGAGCAGATACACAGCCAGCGGAAGTACCCATAGCAGCGGCACGGCAGCCACGTTTTGGGTCAGATGATTCGTGATGGAAAGCAGCAGCATGCCGCCACACGCTGCCAGGGCGAACCAGAGAGCTTTACGCCACGGCGCAATCCACTCAAACTCAGGCTTTGCCCTGGCAAGCTCGACGGCATAGTTTCGCCCGGAGTAACCGCAGGCAACGCACAGAATCGCGAATGCTCCGTACGCGTAGGACCACCACGTACGCTGAGCGGTCAACGCAAGCCTTGGCTCAACCAGCAATGGATAGGAAAGCAGAGCAGCCAGGGAAGCGAAGTTGGACACCGCGAAAAATCGATACGGAGATGTGTGGCCCAGCCGCGTTAACCACTGCTGCAGCAGCGGACTGGTCGCGGACAGAGCGATGAACGGCAGCGCGATAGTCACGCCCAGCAGCGCAAGAATGCTCCAGACCGGATCGCCAGTGGATGCCGCGCGCCAATGTTCGTTCGGCCCAATCGGTAGGAACGCAAAGCTTACCCCTAGCAGCACGGCATGCACAATGACTTGGGTGCCGAATGCGGCATATCGGGTCAACACTCGTGCGTACCAATAGCCCAGCAGAAGCGCAGTCTGAAAGAACACCAGGCACGTTGACCACACCGCGGCCGACCCGCCATACCAGGGCAGGATGCGCTTGGCAATCATCGGCTCAACCGAGAAAAGGAGGAACGCGCTAAGGAAAACGGCCGAGCCGAAGAGCAGGTCTGTGTAGGTTACGCGCAAGCATTCAGCCTAGCGGACCGCTACGCCAATTGCTGTATACTGTCGGGTTTGCCACAGGAGGCGTACGGGCCGTGATCATCACAGCGGAACAGCACATCTTACAGCAACAGCAGCAGCATTTCCCTGACGCGGGCGGCACGTTCTCCTGGTTGTTATCCGGCATCACGCTAGCCACAAAAATGATCCAGGCCAAGATCCGGCAGGCTGGTTTGCTGGATGTCCTCGGCAGCGCCGGCGCAAAAAACGTACAGGGTGAAACGCAGCAGAAACTCGATGTCTACGCCAATCAGGCCCTGCTGCACTGCTTAGGTCTGCGGGACACGGTTGCCGTTCTCGTTTCCGAAGAAAATGAGGAACCGGTTCGTTTCGAACGAGCCATGGACACGGGCAAATACGTCATCTTTTTCGATCCTCTGGATGGCTCTTCTAACATCGACGTGAACGTCAGCGTCGGGACCATTTTTTCCATATTCAAGCGGCCGGGTAAGACTGATCAAGACTCCGACCGGGACGTTTTGCAGCCCGGGTTCAAGCAGGTAGCGGCGGGATACGTCGTGTACGGGTCATCGACTATCCTTGTCTACACTGCCGGCCAAGGAGTCTTCGGATTCACGCTCGAACCCGATATCGGTGCTTATCTCCTCAGCCATGACAATCTGCGCATGCCTCAGCAAGGAAACTTCTACTCCGTGAACGAAGCGCAAGCCCACACATTCCCCAGCGAGTACCAGGAGTATCTCGCCAAGCTGCGAAGCGGCTCACTGGGGCAAACCTACAGCTCGCGTTACGTGGGCTCCCTGGTGGCTGATTTTCATCGCACCATCTTGAAGGGTGGCGTGTTCCTCTATCCGCCCACGACCGGCTACCCCGACGGCAAACTGCGCCTGCTCTACGAAGCAAACCCGTTGGCATTCGTTGCTGAACAAGCGGGCGGCGCAGCCACCGACGGCAAGCGCCGCGTTCTGGAGATTGAGCCAACCGAAATCCACCAGCGCACACCGTTGGTCATCGGCAGCAAGACCGAAGTGGAAGCGTTCGGACGCGTTTGACGGCTTCCCATAAGCGAACGCTCTGAGCCGCCCCGCTATTCAGTTTCAACGGCTTAGGATGGCTGTGGCATTGCACGTAAAACGACAATGACTCTGCTGCAAGATCTGCAATTTGGCTGGCGGTCTTTGGCGCGTACGCCTGGATTTTTTATCGTCGCGGTGCTGTCGCTTGCGCTCGGTATCGGGGCGAACACGGCCATCTTCAGCCTCTTGGACACCACCCTGTTCAAGGCGCTGCCGATTAGGGATCCTGAGCAACTAGTCATGCTCACCGATCCGGGGGCGGCGGGCGTGCAACAAGGCGTCAGCAGCGGCGAACGCTACCTGCTCAGCTATCCGGAGTTTCGGGAGATGCAGGGCATGAAATCTGTGTTCGGGTTGTTCGCCACCGAGAGCGCCGTGCAGAGATTCGACGCCAGCATTGCCGGCGGAGAGCCGGAGAACATCTATGCCCGCATGGTTTCGGGGAATTTCTTTGGGACGCTGGGCGTGAAGCCGGAGATTGGTCATTTCTTCGACGCGAGGGTAGATCAGACGCCCGATGACGCGCCCTATGCCGTAATCAGCGATTCTTTCTGGTCGCGAAGATTCGGCCGCGCTCAGGACGTGCTGGGCAAGTCCATCAAGATCCGGCGTGCATTGGTAACGGTGATCGGTGTCACGCAGCCTGGATTCTTTGGTGAAAGCGTCGGCAGTCAACCGGACGTTTGGGTGCCCCTCAGTATGCAGCAGGAAGTCGTGCCAGGCCGTGACTGGCTTGATCCTTTGCCAGACCCGATGACGAAGGTGCAATGGCTGCAGGTTTTCGGGCGGCTGCAGCAGGGCTATAATCCGGCCCAAGTTCAATCGGAAGCCAACCTGATCCTGAAGCAGGATCTGGAGCAGAGCTACGCCTCGCTGCCCCTCGCTGTCAAAAAGGAATTTATGGATCAGCGAATTCGCGTTCGGCCGGCCGCCGAAGGTTCGTCTGAAATGCGTGAACAGATGCAACGGCCGCTATACATCATCTTCGCCGCCGTTGCCACAGTGCTTCTCATCTGCTGCGTGAACGTAACCAACCTGCTCCTGGCGCGTGCCAACACGCGTCGCCGCGAGGTTATGGTGAGACTGGCATTGGGAGCAAAGAAGGGGCGGGTGGTCCGGCAACTGCTTACTGAAAGCCTCATTCTCTCCGTTCTGGGCGCCGGCGGCGGTCTGCTGATTGCGCAGACGGGCGCGCAACTTCTGACTCGTATGGCTTCAACCCCTAACGACCCCATTCAGCTCGACATTGCGCTGGACTGGCGGGTGCTGTTGTTTACCGCCGGAACTGCCATTTTGACCACGCTCCTGTTTGGACTCGCGCCCGCGGTGCGAGCCGCTCGAACCGAAATAGGAACAGCGCTTCGCGAAGGCGCCGGCGGGATGTCGCCATCGGCAGGGAAGCTGTTCCTCAATAAGGTATTTGTGGTTGGGCAAGTCGCGTTGTCTTTGTCGCTTGTGGTAGGTGCTGGATTATTCCTGCGTACGTTGGTAAACCTCAAGCACGTAGATCTCGGCTACCGGCGGGAGCATCTGCTGACCATGCGCGTCGATGGCTTCGCGGCCGGCCTGAAGGGCGGGCAGTTGCTTGCGCTGTACGATCGCTTGCGTGGCGCATTGGCGAGCGCGCCCGGCGTCGCTCAGGCCACCTACTCCGAAAATGGGCTGCTGAGCAATACTGATTCTGAGGACGAGGTGGAAGTGGAGGGCTACACGCCGCAGGGAAAGGACCACGACTCCTCTCTCTGGGACGAAGTAGGGCCGGGATACTTCAGCGCGCTCGGGATACCGCTACTGCTGGGACGGCAGATCACGGAAATAGACCAACCCGGGCACCCGAATGCCTGCGTTATCAATCAAACCTTTGCGAAGCAGTTCTTCGCTGGGCGAAATCCTATCGGCAAACACGTGACCACCGTCTATGGGGAGAAACGCACTGCTTTCGAGATTGTTGGCGTTGCCAGGGACATACGCGATCATAAGCTGCGCGGCAAGCTGCGCCCGCGATTCTTCGCGGCGTTGAGACAAGGTACGCCTGAGATTCCGGAAGCCATCTATTTTGAAGTGCGCACGAATGCCGATCCCGCAGCGGAGATCCTTTCGCTGCGACGCGTGATTCAAAAGACCAATGCCGATGCCGCCATTCTTAGCGCGCGTTCAGTGGGCGATCTCGTCGACGATCGCACGCGCACCGATCGGCTGATTGCCCGTATGACCTCTATCTTCGGTGCGCTTGCGCTGATTCTGGCGGCAGTGGGAATTTACGGCGTACTTGCCTATGCAGTCTCTCAACGGACCAAAGAAATTGGTATTCGTATGGCAATTGGAGCCGGTGCGCAAAGGGTCGCCGCAATGGTTCTGAAGGAGACCGGAATCATGCTGGGCGCTGGATTAGCAGCCGGCGTGCTTCTTTCGGCCATGCTGACGCAGTTGATTAAGACTCAGTTGGTCGGGCTGCGGCCATTGGATCCAACCGTGCTGGCGATCTCAGTGGCGGCTATCGCACTGCTCGGTCTCGCTGCAGGTTACGGCCCTGCCTGGCGAGCGGCGCGAATAGACCCGGTGCGGGCGCTCAGAAACGAGTAACGCCTGAAGAGTTTACTCCTGCCCGGGGAGGCGAGGTAGTTCGACTACTTCCACCCAGAAGTGCATCAGGGCTTTGATCTTCGCGAAGAAGGATTCCACGTCCATCGATTTGGAGACGAATGCATTGGCCCCGGCCTCATAGGCAGGCCGCGGATCCGGAAATCCACTCAAAACGATGATTGGGATACTTTTCAGCCGTGGGTCTGCTCGTATCCCCCGTATAAAGTCGGTTCCTTCTTCACTCCGGAATCCCATATCGGAAATGACAAGGTCAAACCTCTGCGAGGCCAGCAGCGGTCTTGCGCTCTGGCTATTTTCGGCGAAGGTGAGCGTGCAAGCTTTGCCGCAATCAGCGAATGCTTCCCGAATCAACATGACGTCTCCCGGGCTATCCTCTACCACCAGAATGTTATAGCTGCGGAAAGGGTGTTGCACGACGTTTCATAACGGTAGCACGAATCTCCATTCCGTTACATCGGGAAAAGAACTACCTTATTGCTGCTGTTGTTGCCGGGCCTGGAGCATTTCCGCTTCTTTATCGCGCACCAGAAAACGAGACCACTCTTCATCGGACGCGAATTCCTGATCCGGCGGCAAAATGGCGTCTGAGGGCGTCACCCGCACGCGCACACTCATCTCGCTGTCGGCTGAGCCCTTTAACACTCCTACTGTTGGTGGTACATCGGAATAGTCCCTTCCGACAGCTGTCCGAATGTGGCGCTCTCCGGCCAGGAGGTTGTTCGTCGGATCGAAGCCGACCCAACCCAAGCCGGGCAGCAGTGCCTCCAGCCAAGCGTGTGTGGCTCCGTCGGCCGAACGATCGGAGTGACTGCTGTCGTGGTACAAGTAACCGCTAACGTAGCGGCACGGGATGCGCAAGTTTCTGGCCAGCGCAATCGCGATATGCGCGAAATCCTGGCACACACCCTGCCGCGAAACCAGCGCGTCCTCAATGGGCGAATCGACGCTGGTGCTTTCCTTGGCGTATTGAAAGGCGTTGTAGACGCTCTCGTTCAGCAGTACAAGTAGTTGTAGCGGGTCACGGCCATCTTGCTCGCTGACTCCAGACTCCTTCGCGAACTTGGCGAGCTCCGGAGTCGGTTTGGCGAAATGGCTGGGCTGCAGCATGTCCCAGTAATCTTCGTGCCGGATCATCTCATCCAGCTCCTGCCACGCCTCCATGCCAAGCGATGCCGGCAGGTCCATGGGGGCATCCACTTCCACAAGCGCGTCCGCAATGATCGTCAGATGCCGGTGCGCCGCGGGTATGTCGAAATGATGAACGTTGTTTCCCAGGTGATCCACATACCGGAAAATGCGCGCGCGCGGGCTGACGGAAAGCTGGAACGTGAAGCAGCGCTGCATATGCTCGCTACGCGGGTGCATGCGCAGCTCCATAACCGACTGCCAAACCGGCCGGCTGTAACGGTAGCGCGTGAAATGACGAACGGCGTAGTACATCAGACCTCGAAAAAAGACTCAATCGGATATTCGAAATAGAGTTCGTGCACTGCCGCATGCAACTTATGGCATTGCTCAATCACGTCATTGAAAAACGGATGAAGATCGCTCGGCATAATCTCCTCAATCTGCGTGTAGGCGAGCGAAGACTGCAGTTTCCCGACCATTCGTTCAATCGACGTTGTCTTGCGCGCAGACGCAATATTCCCCAGCACCCGCAGCGCGTTGTACATCTGTTCGGCCGAGTGGCGAACCGTAAAAGGAAAATCCGGGTTAAGCAGCAGAAATTCGGCAACTGCCGCAGGCTTTAAATCCGCGGTATAGACTTTGCAGTACGCCTCAAACGCGGAACAACTGGTCAGCAGCGCGACCCAGTCCAAATCATCCGCGTCCGCCGCAGTTGAAAAATATGCGTCCAGCAGCGCCGACAAGCCCCAGGCGCGTTCCAGATACTTGCCGAGCTGAATGAAATGCCATCCCTCGCCGTGATTGATGGTGGAATCCGTTACGCCTTGAAATCGGTATGTGCCTTCGCGAAACAGATAGATCAGGCGCAACGGTTCGGAGTCGCCGGTCATCTGCATGCTCCATTGCGTAATCTCGTGATAAAGCTGATTCAGCCGCTCCCACATTTCCGAACTAATCTGTTCGCGCACCTGGCTCGCGTTTTCGCGCGCCACGGTGATGCAAGACACGATAGAAGCGGCCACCCGCGGTTCGCCAATCAGACGAATTACGTTGGTCTGCGGATCGGTGCTGCTGAGTTCCGCCGTCAATCCCAGAGAAGCTGTAATCCGTTGCCAGCGCTGTTCGCGCGCCGGCTTCGAGGGATTCAGCAGCAGATTGTAATTCGCTTCCAGAACTCGCGCGCAATGGTCCCCGCGTTCCAGATAGCGGCTCATCCAATACAGACTGTCGGCTACGCGCGAGAGCATCGCAACCTATGACTCAAGCACCCAGGTATCTTTCGACCCTCCGCCCTGCGATGAGTTCACCACTAGCGAACCCTTACGCAGAGCTACTCGCGTGAGCCCTCCCGGTACGATCGTGACTTTTTCGCCGTACAGTACGTACGGGCGCAAATCGACGTGCCGCGGCTCAATCTGCTCGTCGGCAGTGAAACACGGTGCTGTCGACAACGCGAGCGTCGGCTGCGCAATATAGTTGCGCGGCTCAGCCATGATGCGCTCCCGGAACAGAGCGCGCTGTTCGGCACTGCTGTGCGGCCCAATCAGCATGCCGTAACCGCCGGATTCTCCCACGGCCTTAACGACATATTTTTCCAGGTTGTCGCAAACATGCTGCCGCTGCTTGTCGTCGATCATCAGAAACGTCTCAACGTTGTCGAGAATGGGATCTTCGCCCAGGTAATAGCGAATAATTTCCGGCACGAAAGCGTAGATGGCCTTATCATCCGCCACGCCGTTGCCCAAAGCATTTGCCAGTACCACATTCCCCGCGCGATACGCGCTAAACAATCCCGCCGCGCCTAACGCTGACTCAGGCCGGAACGCAAGCGGATCGAGAAAGTCATCGTCCACGCGCCGATAGATGACATCAACTCGCTGCAATCCGGATGTGGTTCGCATGTAGACATAGTTGTCATGCACCACCAGATCGCGGCCCTCCACCAGTTCAATGCCCATTTGGCGTGCCAGGTAGGTGTGTTCAAAGTAGGCGGAGTTGTGAACGCCGGGCGTGAGCAGAACAATCGTCGGACTGGAACGTCCCTCCGGCGCAAGCGAGCGCAGCGTTGCCAGCAGTACCTGAGCGTAGTGTTCAATCGGCCGGACGTTGCACTTCCGAAATAGCAGCGGGAAAATCTGCTTCATCACCTTGCGGCTGGTGAGCATGTAGGAAACGCCGCTCGGCACCCGCAGATTGTCTTCCAGCACCACGAACTTGCCGTGCGGCATGCGAATCAGATCTGTGCCGCAGACGCTGACATAGACATCCCGCGGTACTTTGACCCCGCGCATCTGGCGCCGGAAATGCTTGCAGGTGTAAATCATCTCCCCCGGAATGACGCCGTCACGCACAATATGCCGTTCGTGATACACGTCTTTCAGGAAGATGTTGAGGGCGGTAATGCGCTGAGTCAGCCCGCGCTCGATGGTCTCCCATTCAGCGCTTGAGATGATGCGCGGCAGCAAATCGTGGGGAAAGATCTGTTCACTGCCTTCCCCGCGGCCGTACACCTTGAACGTGATGCCTTGATTGAAAAACGAAAGATCCGCTTCCTGCTTGGCACGGCCCAGTTCCTCGCGCCCCAGGCTTAACAGGCGCGTGTACAGCGCCCGGTACTGCGGACGAGGCCGCCCGGGACTGCGAAACATCTCGTCGTAAGCGGACTGGAGTTGATAGCCTGAGAACGGATCCGGCCCTGTTTTCTCAATGTGCTGGGAAGTTGTCGCCATGTTCCAACGAGTTTGTTGCAACCGGGGACCCTTCGACGGGGAACAGATCCGGCAGTAAAGCCTAGAGTATAACGCCGCCTACGCACTGACTTCTGGCGGCGGTCTGCGGAAGTCAATCTCAGGCAACTGTTCAACTGCTTTTCTAAGAGATGTCTCCCAGGAAGCGTGAATCACGTTCAGATGGGCATCCGATGCCGCGAAGCGACGGTACTGCGTCAGCTCGAAAGTATCCTTCCGGTACAAGACGATCTCAACCGGCGGCCCGACGGTCACGTTAGAACGAATCGTCGCGTCGAACGACAGCAACGCGTACTTCGCAGCGGTTTCAAGCGATGTCTGCGTTTCAACCCCCCGATCCAAAATGGGCCTGCCATACTTGCACTCCCCAAGCTGCAGATACGGCGAGTCCTCCGTTGCCCTCAGCGGATTCCCCTGCGGATAGATCAAGTAAAGACTGGGCGGCTCGCCATTCCGAACTTGCCCGCCCAGCAACAGGTGAACGTTGAAGGAATATTGATCCCGCTCCAGCGCCGCGCGGTCGATCTCCGAAACACGGCGAACGCAATCCCCAACAATCCGCGCCGCCTGATATACGGAGGCGGCCTGCGCCAACCCTTGGCCCTGATCGAAGTCACTCCTCAGCAGCGTGAGAACCGACTGGCTGATGGAAAGGCTTCCGCTCGAAAGAATGATGAAGACGCGCTCACCCGGGTGCGTGAACGTGTGCATCTTTCGGCATGTGTTCACCTGATCGAACCCGGCATTCGATCGTGAGTCCGACGCCATGACGAGACCTTCGTCCGTCACAATGCCTAAGCAATAGGTCATTTCTCTCCTGAGCCTATTCTTGCAACAGCCGTCGCCCGGAGTTTCACCACTCCGTTACACTGACGTTAACGCGCTGAAGCGGATACCCGTTCCGTCCGCATGCCCTGTTTGCATATCGGCACGCAAAACTCATTGGAGAATATTGGATAATGCTGATCCGCCTGGGCTATGACATCAGCTTCGACACACCTGCCGAAGTGCCGATTGTTGCGCTTTTGAACGTGCATCCCTCACGCGCGGCCGGCCTTCGCGAACCGGATCAATTGAAGGTTGAGCCCAACGTCCCGATTGATTCGTACACCGATACTTTCGGCAATATCTGCTCGCGCTTTGTTGCGCCGGCAGGCACGGTTCGGCTGTTCAATTCCACGCTCATAGAAGATTCGGGCGAACCCGACGCGCAGAACCCGGATGCGCGGCAAGTGCCGGTGGGTGAGCTCCCGACTGATACTCTGCGCTATTTATTGGCGAGCCGCTATTGCGAAGTCGATTTGCTTTCGAACACCGCGAACGAACTCTTCGGCTACATACCGCCGGGCTTTGGGCGGGTGCAAGCCGTTTGCAATTGGGTGAATAGCAAAGTGACGTTCGGCTACAGCTTCGCGCGCTCGACAAAGACCGCACTGGACGTTTACACGGAGCGGCTCGGCGTCTGCCGGGATTTTCAGCATCTCGCCATCACCTTCTGCCGCTGCCTGAACATTCCGGCACGCTACGCGAGCGGATACCTGGGCGATATCGGCGTTCCCCTCGCGCCTTTCGCCATGGACTTCAGCGCCTGGTTCGAAGCTTACCTCGAAGATCGCTGGTGGACGTTCGATGCCCGCCACAATGTTCCCCGCATAGGCCGCGTCCTCATGTCCATCGGCCGCGACGCCGCCGATGTGGCGATTACTACCTCCTTCGGATCGGCCAAACTGAAGAATTTTACCGTTGTGTCGGACGAAGTATCGGAAGCGCAGGCCAATTCAGCGGCTTAATGCGCCGCTCTCTGCCTTCCCTCTCCCGGTCGCGGCCGGCGCATGACAAACGGCAGCGGGGTCAGGCAAAGCACGATGGCGGACATCACAAAAAAGCTGTTCTTGAAACTGAGCGCGCTCGCCTGCGCTTGTACCATTTGATAAGCCATCGACATCGCCTTTTTCATCGCCGTCACGGCGTCGTAACCTTGCGAAACGAAGGTCGATTTCAGACCGGTCAATAACCCCTCAAAATTCTTGTCGCCGTGACTCGTATGCGCCGTAAGCCCTTGTTGGTGCGTTTGATTCTGCCGCGCAATGAACGTACTCAGCAAAGACGTCCCAATGCTTCCGCCCATGTTACGCGCGAAGTTGGACAGCCCCGAAACCTGATTACTCTTCTCGCGTGGCACGCCCACATAGTTCAACGTGCTGATGGGCACAAAGATGAGCGGCAGCGGCAGTACTTGAATGACACGCAGCGTCACAATGGTTTTGAAGTCCATTCCTGGATAGATCGACGTCATCATGTAAAGCGTCACGCCCATCCCCAGGAAGCCGCAGGCGACCAAAAGCCGCGGGTCGATCTTCGATTGAGTCAGACGTCCGGCAATCGGCATCATCAGCATCAGCGCAATCCCGCCGGGCGAGAGCGCCATACCGGCTCGTTCCGCCGAATAGCCCATGCTTGTCTGCAGAAATTGCGGAATCAAGACCGTCGAGCCGAACAGAACAATGCCCAGCGTGAACGAAAAGAACACGGCTGTCCCGAAATTTCGGTTTTTCAGCAAGCGCACGTCCACAATCGGATCCTCGTGATACCACTCCCACAGGAAGAAGGCGATGAGCACCGGGATTCCAATGCTGAACGTCGTGAAGATCAGCCGCGAGCTGAACCAATCCGACTCCTGCCCTTTGTCGAGCACAAATTGAAAACACGCCACGCCCGTTACGATCAGCGCCAAGCCGATGTAGTCAATCTTGATGCCGGATTTCTTTTCTTGCGCCAGCCATGGCGGATCTTCGACTAGCCGCTGCGTCAAAAACAGCGAGATCAGACCAATTGGAAGATTGATGAAGAAGATCCAGTGCCAGCTAAAGTTGTCCGTGATCCATCCGCCCAGCGTAGGTCCAATGGCCGGCGCGACGACAACGGCCATTCCATACATGGAAAACGCCATCCCGCGCTTCTCAATTGGAAACGAGTCGGCGAGAATGGCTTGTTCTGACGGCTGCAATCCGCCTCCGCCGCAGCCTTGCAGTACCCGCGCCACAATCAGCATAGGAAGACTGGTGGCAAGCCCGCAGAGCAAAGAGCAGATGGTAAATAGCGCTACGCACGTCATGTAGAAGCGCTTGCGCCCGATGATTGTCGACAACCAGCCGGACACCGGCAACACGATGGCGCTCGAAACCAGGTAGCTTGTCAGCACCCAGGTCGATTCTTCGTAAGTCGCGCCCAGAGAGCCGGCGATGTGGGGCAGGGAAACGTTCGCGATCGAGGAGTCCAGCACCTCCATGAAGGTCGCGAGCGTCACCGTCATCGCAACAATCCAGGGATTGTACTTCGGTTTCCAATTCGCGTGGCTGATCGGTTGTGAGCCCACGCGCTTAGTCCCGGACGCGCACTTGAGGTTCTACCGACATGCCCGGCCGCAATCGTTCAAGTCCGTTCTGATTCGGCTTGAAGCGAATGCGCACCGGAATGCGCTGCACTACTTTTACGTAATTGCCGGTCGCGTTCTCAGGCGGCAGAACGCTTGCCACCGAACCGGTTGATCCGCCAATGTCCTGCACGTATCCGTCGAAATCCTGATTCAGCGCGTCTACGTGAATCGTCGCCGGTTGTTGTGGCCGAATGCTGCGCAATTGTGTTTCTTTGAAATTTGCCGTGACCCAGAGATCGTCGATCTGCGAAATCTCCAGCAATTCCTGACCGGCGGCAATGTGCGCCCCCACTTCGGCGGAACGCTTCATGACGATGCCCGGAACCGGCGCTGTGATCTTCGTGTAACTCAGCTTGAGTTGCGCTTCTTCCACCTGCGCCTGGGCACTTTGCGCGCTCGCCTGGTTCGACTGCACAGTGGCCCGGCGGATCGCTATTTGAGCAGGACCATTCCGTTGAGACTGCGCCAGCCGGCTTTGTGCTTCGGCAAGCTGCGCTCGTCGTTGATCGACGATTTGCCCGGCCGATTGCAGTGTGGCTTCCGCGGCCACCACCGTGGACTGTTGCGCCTTGCTTGCCGCCACTATCTGGTCGTACTCTTGCTGCGATACTTCCTCTTTCGCGATCAGCAGCTTATAGCGGGCAAGATCCGCTTGTGCCTTCGCGTTGTTCGCCTCTGCTTCCGAGACTCGCGCCGCATCGGATTCGCGGTCGCGCTCCGCCGCTGCCAACGCCGCCCGCGAATTCGCCACATCCGCTTCGCCGGTTGAAATGTTGGTCGTGTTCTCTACTTGCGTAATGGGAATGTTCGGCTGCTGCGCGATAACCATGCTGCGCGCCTGTGAGAACTGCGCAGCCGCTTGATCGAGTGCAGCCTGCAGGTCGCGCGGATCCAGGTCCACCAGCGTATCTCCCGCTTTCACCGTCTGATCGTTTTCGAAATAGACATGCATGACCGTGCCATCAATGCGCGACGTCAGCGGGATCAAATGACCATCCACCTGCGCATCGTCCGTGTTCTCGAAGTTGCGCGCATGCAGCCAATACAGCAGCCCGCTTACGCCGATGATCAGCAAGATGACGAAGAAGATAGTGAATGCGCGCCGCCGGCCGCGACTCAGTTTTCGCGGCTCCAGTGGATTCACTGCCGGCGCTCCTGCCGATGGAGCCTTGGCCTCCGGCGTCTGCAATTGTTGTGTACTCACGGATGGCTCCCCGCAAAAAGATTTGGTAAATCAGCTTCGGCCTCGCCCGTCGCGCGCGCCAGGCTCAGCTTCGCCAAATTCAATGAAAACAGGCTTGAGATATAGTCCGCTTCCGCGCTCGCAACTTGCTCCTGCGCCTGTACTACCTCCAGTGTTGTGGCCACGCCCGCTCCAAAACGGTCGCGCGCTTCCGTCAGTGTCTCGTTGGCGTAACCCCGGTTGTTCAAAGCCAGCCGTACCTGGCCCATGGCAGTTTCGAGTTCGACTAAACTCGTCCGTACCTGCTCCTCCACTCTGGCCCGTTGATCAGCGAGTTCCGCGCGCCGCTGGGATAGTGTCGCTTGCGCTTGCTGAATGTCCGCTCGCGTGCGGCCGCCCTGGTAGACCGGCATGGTAACCGAAGCAGTCGCTGAAAAGACGCCGTGCATCGTGGCGGGATTTGGCCCGATCACGCCATAATCTCCACTCAATGATGCGGACGGCAGCCGTTCCGCATGGGCAGCCGACAATGCCATTTCCGCGGCTCGCACTTGTGTTTCGGCAGCACGCAGATCGGCACGATGCTCAAATGCAATCCGTATCGCGTCTCCCGGCTGCGGAGCTACTGCTTCGGCCGACGCAAGTGGATCAGTCAAGACCAATTCGCGATCGAGCGGCAGTCCCATTAATCGGGCAAACGCGATCTTCTGTTTCCGCAGATCTGCCTGTAATGAGCTGAGCCTTTGTTGTTCCGTCTGCAGTTCCACCAGGCTCCGCACCACGTCGATGCGCGCATTAGTTCCCGCCTGCTTACGAATCACAGCCTGGTTGTACACCGCTTGCGCATTGTCTACCTGCGCCTGCTGCGAAGCGACGCGCGCCGCTGTTGTCACAGTTTGCAGATAAGTCCCGGCTACCGCCAGCACCACCGTTTCACGCGCGTCTTTTGCCGACAACACGGACGCGCGTTCCGTTTCCTTACTTGCTTTCCAGTTGCGCCGCGCCACCAGATCCAGAAGCGAAAAGTTCAGGTTAGCCTGCGCCTGTGAGTAGCTGAACGGCCCGACAACGGTTGGAATCGAGAACCCCACGCTGGCCGGTACGTTGAACTGAAAGCCGTACGCGGCAAGATCAATTTGAGTCACCGTCTCGCTCGCACTCAGACTGATATTGGGCAGCAACGCGCTCAGCGCCTGGCCGCGTTCCGCACGCGCCACTGCAACCGAGTTGTTTGCCGAAATAGGCCCCAGGTTTGCCTCTAAGCCTCGCTTCACCGCCTCCGCGATGCTGAGCGTAATTGCTCCCGGCGGAAAATTTCCGGATGGAACACTGCCGGCCGCATTGCCCGAGACCTGCACAGAACTGCTTATCGTACTCACGCCGCTACCGGGGCTCGCAGATTGATCCACTCCCACTGCTCCGGCCTGGTCCATGCGCCCGGACAAGGGTAGCGGGGTGGCCCGGCTTGTCCCGCCGGACCCGCCGGCCGGAGTCAACTGTGCCCAGGCGCAGCCGGCCAGCAGAAGACCGCCCACAATATAGCGATGCAGCGTTAAGACCATACTCGCCCTACTATCATACACAAACATATGCGTGTGTGTATCTAAATCCGTACACGCGTGTATATAATCGAAGCGGGTATGCCGGCGGCTACAGTCCTGAACAAGCATCAGCAGAAGTCCGAGGCTACTCGCCGCAAACTCCTCGCCTCAGCCCGGCGCGTCTTCGCTCGTAACGGTTTTGAGGCCGCCCGTATCGAGGACATCGCGGCCGACGCCGGGCACACCCGCGGCGCCTTCTACGCCAACTTCGCTAGCAAGGAGAGCTTATTTCTTGCGCTCCTCGAACAGCAGGTCTCGGAACACATCAACCGTCTCAGCGAGCGGCTGCAATGTTGCGAATCGGACCAGGAGAAGTTCAGCGCCCTTCGCGAGTATTATCTGGAGCGAGCATCGGATCGTCAATGGTCCATGTTGATGCTGGAGTTCAAGCTTTTTGCGGTCCGTCACCCCCGGATTCGCGCGAAACTGGCGCGCGCCCATCGGCAAATACGCGCTTCCGCAAAACTGCACATTAACGACCTACTGAATGGTGCGCTGCGGGAGAGTTCGCAAGACGATAAACGAGTTTCGCTCGAAGCGGTGCTGAACGGCCTTGTCTTGCAACATGCCTATGACCCCGAGACGCTGCCCGATTGGCAACTTGTCTCGATCTTAGGACTTGTCTTCGACACGTTTACGCAGACGAAAACTCCGAACTGATGGTATTACGGGGAGCGAATACCGGGTCCCTCCTCGTCCAATGTTCGAGGTGATTGATGGCAACAGCTAAAGAAGTAATCGTTCGTTATCTTGAGGACGCCGAAGCAGCGGAGAGAAACTTTGAAGACACCCTGATGACGTTCTCGAATACCGGTGAGCAGAACGCGGTAAAGAGCATGTTTGAGGCGGCATCGCGCAAAGCCAAGACCCAGCACGAGCGTCTGGAAGGACGTCTGCGGCAACTTGGCGGCACGCCTTCAACGGCCAAGAGTTTTCTTGCGCACGTACTCGCCATGGCGCCCACCCTGGCCCAAGTCGGCCATGAAGGGGCGGAGAAAAACACCCAGCATCTGATCGCGTGTATCGGAGCAGCTTCGGCCGAAATGGCCATGTATGAGTCGCTCGCGACCGTGGCCGCCGCTGCCGGCGATACCATCACGGAATCTCTAGCCCGTGAGCTGCAGAAAGAAGAAAAGGACGATTGGGATCAATCCTGGGCTCTGTTGTCATCCAGCGCGTTGGCAGCTTTTCAGACCGTAATGAGCCGCAAGGCGGGCGCGTAGCCTAACACTCCTCGAATACACCCTGGCGCAAGATTTCGGTCAAGTCTTCGACCGATTTTTCCGGTTGCGGCGGAAGTATGTCCCCAACGCGCACTGTGATCGTGCCGGTACGGAACCATCGGCCGCGCCGGGCTTTGATCTCGCCTAAACCTTCCAACCGCACCGGGAGGGCGGGACACCGCAACTCCTTCCATAGCAGGCCCGCGCCGGACCTGAATGGTTGCGGAGTTCCGTCGTCCGACCTTCGTCCTTCGGGAAACACGAGCACGTTGTACCCACGGTCCATCGCCTCGCCCGCATGCCGGAAACTGCGCCGGAAACCTGTGAATTGCGGCAGCGGGAAGACGTTGTATAGAGCTGTAATGAGAAAGTACGCGATCGGCGCAACCAGATTCAGAAACCAATTTCCCTGGTTTCTGCCACGCCTGTAATCGAGCAGCAATTCGCCGCCCATGCCAATCGCGACATGATCGCGCATGCGTGCGGGTAACGCGTGCAGAACGAGAGCGCCATCGTATGTGGTGACGTGATTCGCCACAATCAACACCGGCGTTTTCGGCCACTCGCGGATATTGCCGATCACCTTCGGCTTCGCCAGCAACCACACAAAAAATTCGGCAATGCACTCCTGAAACACCGTCCGAATCAATTGTTGGATCGGATTCAAGGGCCACTGGGGATAAATGTGCTGATCTCCCGATTCCCGCTGAGTAGCCCGTCCTGGTCCTTGCGCCATCAGCCGGCGAATGTCTTCCTGATTCTTGGCGCTTTGGATGGCCGCATCGTCCAGGCGTACACCGTACTGCTGCTCGAGTTGCGCTTGCAACTGCACGCGGCCTAAGCTGTCCAGATTGAAGTCTCCGCCCGCGGCATCCTGATTCTTAGGCGCAATTTCGCCGCTCGCAATGCGGCGGCTGACTTCCCGCTTCAGAATTTTTCCCGTGGATGTACGCGGAAGATCCGGCTCCGGCCATAGCAGCCAACGCCGCATGTGTTGAAATCCGGCCAACTGTTGATTAGCGCCATCTACAGCCGCGCTGGCATCTGCCGAATCGTTCATCACCAGAACGGCCAGCGGTTCCACTCCCGCTTCCGTTTCCGCCTCAATCACGGTCGCAGCCTTCACGCCAGGCTGAGTCGACAGCGCTGCTTCCAGGTCTTCGGGATAGATGTTCAACCCGGCGGACGTGACAAGCACATCCTTTTTGCGCCCGCGAAAACGCAGATTGCCCCGCTCGTCGAACTCCGCGAGGTCGCCGGTAGCAAGCCAATCCGAAGCTTGCTGCTGCAAACCCCCGTTCTGCCAGGTGGCATTCGAGATGGTGTCGCCACGCACCAGCACTTCACCTTCTTCGCTCAACCGCACCTCGCGTCCTGGCAGTACCTGTCCCACGCTGCCCACTGCCCGATGAAATGGATGATTCAGGCTCACCAGAGCAGTCGTTTCGGTCATCCCATAACCTTGAATCACCACGAAGCCAAGCGAATTCCAGAACTGCTCGATTCTTGGCGGCAGTGCCGCGCCGCCACACACAAAGGCCCAATACTTGAAGCCGAACAGCCGGTGCACATCGCGGAATTTCCACCAGCGCTGTAGCGCGTTTAGTTTGCCAGCGGTAGCCATTCGTTCGCCCAGCCGCGATACTTGCTGCAACACATGTTGCTGCAGAAGATCCAGGACGCGCGGAACTGTCGCGAGCACGGATATGCGTTCGCGCTTGATTCTTTCCACGAGATCGCCGGCCACCAGCCGCGTCTCAAAATGCACTTCGGCGCGCAGCAGCCCCGGTATCCAGAGCGCCATGAATTGTCCGAAGACATGGCTCAACGGCAGCGTGTGCAATATGCGGATGGGATGCACCAGGCGCTCGTATCGCAAGTAGCGTTGCATCTCTGTTTCGATCGGCCGCAGGCTCGCGAGCACATTCTTGTGCGTGTGTACGACCCCCTTTGGCTCGCCTGTTGTGCCTGACGTGAAGACGATTTGCAGCGCATCGCCTTCGCTCAATTCTTCGACTACGTTGCCAGTCTCGCGCGTAATCTCCGCATCGAGCTCATCGAGATTAATAACTTGCTGAAGCACTCTCGGCTGAATCCGTTGCGAATCGCTGACGATCAGCTTCGGAGTAACCTCACCTGCAACGCGTTCAACGAAATCGATCGGGCTTGCGGCATCAATCGGAACAGCCAACACGCCGCGCATGACGCAGCCGAAGAATGCCGCGACCCATTCCGCGCTGTTGTCTGCCCAGATAAGAACGCGGTCGCCTTTGCCGATCGCCCGATTCTCTAACTCACGCGCAAAACGCCGGCATAGCACCGATAACTGTTGGTATGTCGTCTTTGTTTCGCGCAGCCCGCGAGGCGTGACAATCGCAATATCGCTCCCCAGCCGCGCAAAATCCTCAACCAGCGTTGCAAGATGCTGACGCGTGCCCACGCCTTCAGCGTACGATCTCACAACCACCAGGGGACCTGTCTAATCTCCTGGTTATCGATCTTTGAAGTAAGCTCTTCTCGCCGGTGCCCTTGACCTGGAGAACTGGCAATCGAACGAAAAGCAACCACGAGCGCACTCACTACACGACGTGCGACTCGATGGCTCGCTTCTCGAACCAAATAATCCCGAATATGTTTTAGATCCTGCTGAGCTTCCGGTGTCAGAACCTAGCGACTCACCCAGCCTGTTGCTTACGCTCGATTTCGTCGTCAATTTCTCGCAACAATTCGGCAGTGAAAGTCTCTCCGTCTACAACCTCACCGCGCTCTGATTGCATGAACCCATGCTCTATCTTCTGTTTTAGTTCTTCATCGCTTAGTTGTCGATGCCGGGCGTTGGCTCGATTTATCGCTCGATTGATCGCTTCCCTCTCTTCGATTAACTGCTCCAAGAACGCGTCGAGGGACATCCCCTCTGTTTCAGCAGTTGTTAAGAGGCGAGAGTGAAGTCGCGGGGAAATTTCGTTTGAAATAGCCACTTACCCATAGATTACCTCCGGAAGTGCGCCCCTACGCACCGGCACCCGCATAGTACCCATCTCTCGCCTGCACGATCAGCCCCTTCTGCTTCACCGTCAGCGAAATTCTCCGATACCCGCTCTCTGCCTCCGGCCGGTCCGAGGTGTATCCCAGGCTGTATTGATTGCGCAGCTCTTCCTCGATTTGCGAATAGATCTGGTCGATGGTCTTTTTCTTCGATACTTCGAAATAGCCGCCGCCTGTCTCCTTCGAGATCTGCTGCAGAATCTTTTTCCCATCCGGCCGGTTTTGTCCATAAGGTCCGCCGCCGCGTTGACCGCCGCCCCAGCCACCGCCGCCACGCCGGCCCATGCCAGGACCGCCGAAGTTGTTCATCGGGCGCTGTTCCTCATCCGCTATTCGAACCGCGTATGCCAGTGTGTCTGACCGTTGCGCCGCCGTGACCGCTTCGCCCAGCGACACTTTGCTTCCGTTGTCCTCGCCATCGGTGAGCATAATTACGGCCTTCCGCCCGCTCTCTTTTTTCAAGACATCGTTCGAAGCCAGGTAAACTGCGTCGTACAACGCTGTTCCGCCTCCGCCCATGCCGCCACGGTGACGTCCGCCGCCGCCTTGCCCTCCGCCCCAGCCGCCGCCACCATATCCGCCGTTATTCCCTCCGCCGCTGTTCCCTGCATTCGGGTCATTGCTTCCGCCCGATCCGCCGTTCCCACCGGCCCCAAACTGCGGCCGGTTGAGCTGATCCAACGCATCCTCCAGGCGCTTGCGCGACGAAGTCAGATCCTGCAACAGCTCCACTTCCCGGTCGAAATGAATCAGGAACGCGCGATCCTTTTCCGGCCTCAGTACATGCTCCAGAAAGGTGTGGCTGGCATCTTTCTCGGTCCCGATCATGCGCCGCTCGCTGCCGCTGGTATCGATCAGCAGTCCAACCAGCAGCGGCAGATCGCTCTGCTGCGAGAAGTAACGAATCGCCTGCGGGCGGCCGTCTTCTTCCAGAACGAAATCGTCCTTCGACAAATTCCGGACTATTTGCCCTTGCTTGTCGTGCACCGTCGCCAGCACGTTGACCACTTTCACGTTTGAGGAAAACGTCGGTGTCTGCGCGGGCGCCGCTGCTTGCGTCTGTTGTCCACTCCATAGACGAGCAGCCGGCAGACTCGCCAACGCCGCTTTGAACATTTGCCGCCGCGATAAATATATTGCGGATGCCGCTGTAAGCCTATCCATCATTGCCTCAAACACCTCCGAACGTAACCTGAACCGGTTGGATGTGTGAGCTTGCGGCTCGGTTCCCGCTTTCGGGAATGCGTGTAAGTGCGGTTGGTTATTCGCCGGCAGCCTTGGCCCAGAGCGGGAGCTCCAGCGGCCTTTTTTGCGGCTTCGGCGAAGTTGTCATGAGTGCTGCGGGCGTCCTGGCAATATTCGCAATCTCGTTCATAAACACTAAAGCCGACGCGTTACGCGCTGACAACTCGGTCCCATGTCGGTACATATCCGCCAGAAGTTTCCGGCCCGCCGTATCGTATCCGGAAAGACGTGAAATATCGACACTCACACGCCGCAGCGAGGGCTGCCGGAGTGCCTCTTCCCACGACCGTTTGACCTCCTCAACGCCACCTCCCGCAAACCTGCCGACGATCTGGATCCGAAACTCGTCTGCCGTGTCAAAGAATTTGTAGGTCGCCACGTAAAACTCTCGGTCTATGGACGCGTCCGGTAAATTTTCGCTACTGCCTTTTTTCTGTTAGTCCTTCAGATCCAATAACTTAGCCATTGCCTTAGAACCGTACTTTTGCTGTAGCTTTCCCACTAGGAAACAAATAGAAGTAGCGCAACATCTTCCGCTTGGTACCTCAAAACTCCACTAGAGAGAAAATAAACAGAATGCCAGTGAAAGTACTGCCCGGAACTCCGTATCCGCAAGGCGCCACTTGGGACGGAACGGGCGTGAACTTTGCCATATACTCCGAAAACGCCACCAAAGTGGAAGTCTGCCTCTTCGATGAGCTCGGCGCGCCGCCCACTGAGACCATAAAACTGCCTGAATGTACCGGCTACGTCTGGCACGGCTACCTGCCCGGACTCAGCATCGGCCAGCTCTATGGCTTTCGCGTGCACGGTCCCTACGAGCCCGAAAAAGGTCTTCGCTTCAATTCTGCGAAACTCCTGATCGATCCTTACGCCAAGGCTATCGCCGGCGAAGTCGATTGGGAATACCCCATCTTCAGCTACCAGATAGGCGATCCCGCAGGCGATCTCACCAGAGACGAGCAGGACGACGCGCCCGGCATGCCGAAAGGCGTAGTGATCACGTCTCACTTCGATTGGCAGGGCGATCGCTCTCCCCAGCGCCCGCTTCACCAATCCGTCATTTACGAAGTGCACGTCAAAGGATTCACCGAACTTCATCCGGATGTGCCCGACAATGTTCGCGGCAGTTACTTAGGACTGGTTACTCCGGCGGCGCTTGATTACTTCAAGAAACTCGGAATAACAGCCGTCGAGTTAATGCCCGTCCATGATTTTCTTGACGATAAGACACTGCTCGACAAAGGCCTGCGCAATTACTGGGGTTACAACACGACTAACTTTTTCGCGCCGGCCGCGCGCTACAGTAGCTCCGGCGACCGCGGCCAGCAGCTGGGCGAGTTCAAGACGATGGTTCGCGAACTGCATCGCGCCGACATCGAAGTAATTCTGGACGTCGTCTACAACCACACGTCGGAAGGCAATCAGATGGGACCTACGCTGAGCTTCCGCGGCATCGACAACTCCACTTACTACCGTTTGACGAAGGAAAATTCGCGCTATTACATGGATTACACCGGCACGGGTAACACGCTGAATATGCGTCATCCGCAAGTGCTGAAGTTAGTCATGGACAGCCTGCGTTACTGGGTGCTGGAGATGCACGTGGATGGTTTCCGCTTCGATCTTGCTTCGACACTTGCCCGCGAGTTACACGACGTCGATCGTCTTTCCGCGTTCTTCGACGTCATCAATCAAGATCCTGTGCTTTCCAAAGTCAAGCTGATTGCCGAGCCTTGGGACGTGGGCGAGGGCGGTTATCAAGTCGGTCAGTTCCCGGCGTTGTGGGCGGAATGGAACGGCAAGTATCGCGACACCGTGCGCCGATACTGGAAAGGCGATGACGGGCAGCTTGCCGAACTCGGGTATCGCCTCACCGGCAGCAGCGATCTCTATCAACGGGACGGCCGGCGTCCCTCCGCCAGCATCAATTTCGTCGTCGCGCATGACGGCTTCACGCTCAACGATCTGGTCAGCTACAACGACAAGCACAATGAGGCCAACGGCGAAGATAACCGGGATGGCGCCAATGACAATCACTCCTGGAATCACGGCGTCGAAGGCCCCACTGACGATCCGAAAATCATTGAACTTCGCGAACGCGAGAAGCGCAATTACCTGGTCACCATGATGCTTTCGCAAGGGGTGCCTATGCTTTGCAGCGGCGACGAAATCAGCCGCACGCAAAATGGCAACAACAACGCCTACTGTCAGGACAATGAAATCAGTTGGCTCAATTGGAATTTGGATGACCGCAAAAAGGCGCTCCTCGATTTCACATCCAAGCTGATTACTTTACGCCGTAGTCATCCCAATTTTCACCGCCGCAAATTCTTTCAGGACCGCCAGATCAGTCCGTCTTCCGCGCAGAAGCGGCAGTTCGACGGCATCGAAGTTCAGGACATTGCCTGGTTCCGTCCTGATGGCCAGGAGATGACTGAAGACGAATGGAAAGCAGGTTGGGTACGCTGTCTCGGCATGCGCCTTAGCGGCAGAACCATTGAGGACGTCGATCGTTACGGCGAACCGCTACGTGACGATACCTTCCTGCTGTGCTTGAATCCGCACCACGACCACATCCTCTTCTACCTCCCGCCCTGCGCCGCAAGCTGCAATTGGCAGCTTCTTCTCGACACGCGCAATCCCACCATTACCGATCCCATCCTCATTGATCCCGGTAAGCCCTACGACATGGTGCAACATTCAGCCGTTCTCTTCTGCGAAGCCGAAGGGTCACCCCGTCGGGAGGAGACCCGAAAAACGCACCCGTAAAACTAAAAATTGGGAGCACATGCAGTCCGGTGTCTCAGCGATTGTTCTGGCGGCGGGCATGTCCACCCGCATGGGCCGCGTCAAGCAGTTACTTCCAGTTCAAGGGGAGCCGTTGCTCCAGATAGTGCTCGATACGCTATCCCAAACAGCCGTCGATGAGATCGTATTGGTGCTCGGCTTCGAAGCTGACGAAATTCGCCGTCACATGCGTCTTGGCTCTGCGCGGGTCGTGATCAACGAAGCCTTTCGTCAGGGTATGTCCACATCGCTACGCGCGGGTATTTCTAATCTTGCTCCGGAAGCGCAAGCCGCCTTGATCGTTCTCGCCGATCAGCCATTTCTCCAGTCCCAGACAATTGACCACCTCATTGCCAAATATCTTGAAGCGAAGCCGAAGATCGCTATCCCCACTCACGAAGGATCTCGCGGTAACCCGGTATTGGTGGACCGCTGCCTATTTCCTGAATTGAAAGGCCTCACCGGGGATGTAGGATTCCGCGCCACGTTCGGCAAGCATGCGCGCGATATTCTCGAGGTTCCGGTAAACGATAGGGGCATTCTCCTCGACTTGGATACAGCCGTTGATTTGGAGAATATCGATTTATGATCCACGAAATTTTGCCCGTGGGCATGCTGCAATGCAACTGCTCCATTTTTGGCGACGAGCAAAGCAGGGAAGCGATTGTCGTCGATCCTGGCGACGAAATCGACACCATCACAGAAGTTCTCGAGCGGCATGGCCTGAAAGTCAAAGCAATCGTCATCACGCATGGACACATCGACCATGTGGCGGGTGCGAGTAAGTTACGTGCTTTGACGGGCGCTCCTGTCTACATGAACGAGCGCGACTTTGAGCAGTTAGATTTACTTCCCGAAATGGCCAGATGGCTGAACGTGGAAACGCCGGAGCGAACCGAAGTGGATATGGCTGCCAAGGAGGGAACTGTTCTGAGCTTGGGAACGGCGGAGTTTCACGTGCTCGAAACGCCTGGCCACACGCAAGGCAGCGTCAGCATCTGGATTCCGCAAGAGAAGAAACTGATTGCCGGCGATACGCTGTTTCGCGAAGGGATCGGCAGAACGGACCTTCCGGGCGGAAATTCGCAGCAGATCTTGTCCTCCATCAAGACCAAGCTGTTTGAGCTTCCGGGCGACACAGTGGTTATTCCGGGTCACGGCGCCGGAACCACAATTGATCGCGAGAAACGGCTCAATCCCTTTCTGCGGAATACCTAGTCCTGCTTGCTGGCCAAAGGCACTTTCCCCTCCAGCACACTGGCGATCAATTCCTTGGCATCCGTCAGACTCTTCGTGATGAGCTGGATGTCCATGGCCGGTTTACCCAACTGACGCACGCTCTGGCAATAGACACCGTGCTGGCCCACCAGCACCAGCGCATCGGTGATGCAGTCGAGCGTCACCGCAAGACGCCCTCGTTCCCGGCCCAGCATGAACTCGTAGCGGTCGAGATCGTCTTTGCGTTCTTCGTAGACGGACATCTGACGCAATTTTCCCACGCGAAGAAATGAGGGTGCGAAATTAGAGGAATGCGGCTCATTCCGTGTGCTCTGGTCTCGGCACTAGCAACGATTTCTGTGGCGGCCGACGCACCTCCGCAGAGCCGAAGCTTCTCATTCGACTACACGGCGACCGTCCAAAACATACCTGACGGTGCTCAGACGGTTGATCTCTGGGTGCCTGTCCCGCATGACGACGCTTATCAGCAGATTACCGGCATGCGCATCGAATCCCGGCAGCCCTACCAAATAGCGGCGGGAGCGCAGGGCAACAAGATGTTGCACCTGCAGATAAAAGGCGAGCATGAATCGAAGTACTCGGTGAAGCTCAGCTTTCATGCCTTACGGCGGGAACACGGAGCATGGCAAGTTTCGGATGATTCAGGAAACGGGCAGTATCTAAAACCGGATCGCCTGGTGCCCATAGATAATCAGATCCGCCAGTGGGCGCGGGAAGTAGTCACGGCGGCGAACGCGCATACCGACATGGAGATGGCGCGTGCCATTTATTTGCATGTCGTCTCCACCATGAAGTACGACAAAACGGGCAAAGGTTGGGGACATGGCGACATCTATTACGCCTGCGAGGAACGTCGCGGCAATTGTACCGATTTCCATGCGCTGTTTATCGGGTATGCCCGGGCAATGGGAATCCCGGCGCGTTTCGCGATTGGCTTCCCGTTGCCTGCTGAGCGTGGACAGGGGCAGATCGCCGGCTACCATTGCTGGGCTGAATTTTACGCCAGGGGCATCGGTTGGATTCCGGTGGACGCTTCCGAAGCGGCAAAACATCCGGATAAACGTGACTACTTTTTCGGGCACCACGATGAAAATCGGCTGGAGTTCAGCCGGGGTCGCGATCTGATCCTGACGCCGCCCCAGCAAGGCGATCCGTTGAACTTCTTCGTCTACCCTTATGCGGAGGTTGACGGAAAGACGTTTCCGGCCGAATACACTGCTTCCTATCGCGACGATATAGCGCGACAATCCGCGGCACTTCAGCAATGACGGCCATTCGCATCCCCGAATGGCCCCAAGCGGACGAGCGCGAGTCCGAACTTCTGCGCAACGTGCTCGAGAGCCCGCAATGGGGCGGATTCCATCCTTATATTCGGGAGTTCGAAGAAAGCTTCGCGGCTTCGCAGCATTCTCGTCAGGGCATCGCGCTCTTCAATGGCACCGTCAGCTTGGAACTGGCACTCACTGTTCTGGGGGTCGGCGAAGGCGACGAAGTTATTGTTCCGGCTATCTCTTTTATATCGAGCGCCACAGCGGTTTCCCGCTTGGGAGCGGAACCGGTATTCGTTGACGTGGAAGCGGACTCGTTCAATCTGGATCCCGATCGTGTCCGCGAAGCCATTTCGCCGCGCACCAAAGCGATCATGGCCGTACACTTCGGCGGAACGCCTTGCCGCATAGATGAGATCGAGTCGATCTGTCGGGAAAACGGTCTGTTGCTGATCGAAGATGCTGCGCACGCCGCTGGTTCGGAATGGAACCATCAACGCGTAGGCAGCTTTGGAATTACGGGCTCCTTCAGCTTTCAAAACGGAAAGGTGCTGACTGCGGGTGAAGGCGGAATACTGGTCACTTCAGACAGCGGCTTTGCGGAAAAGGCCCGTTCGATTGCCAATTGCGGGCGCGTCGCCGGGCGCAGTTTCTACGAACACCACAATCTGGGAACGAATTTCCGGATGAGCGCGTTCCAGGCGGCTGTTCTGCTGGCGCAAATGGAGCGGCTGCCGGAACAGACAGATACTCGCGCCGCCAATGTCAATCTGCTGAAGACCCTGCTGGCAGATATCACCGAAATAAGATGGCAGCCGCAGCCGGCGGCCGTGACGCGAAATTCCTGGTACATGCTGCTCGCGCGCGCACAGGACCCGCAGCTTGCCGCTGAAATACGTCAAGCCCTGACAGCCGCGGGGATCCCAAGCGCGTTTTATCCGCACACTCTGTACCAGAATCCGCTCTACCCAAAGTCACCTTGTCGCGTGATGCCGTGCCCGGTGGCGGAAGCCATGATCCACGATTCTTTTTGGCTGCCCCATCGAGTGCTTCTCGCGGAACAGAATGCCATCCGGCAAATCGCGGACGTCATGCGCAATGCGGCTATTGGTGCTGGAGTTAGTGCTCTTCCGGCTTTGAACCGTCAGTAGTATGCCGGCCAAGTTCCCGGAATTCTGTGACTCCGGCGTGTACCTTGCCCAAGCGCTTCCCGATTTCAACCTCTTGCGTGCTCGGATCAGTCTTCAGCCGCTCAATGCGCGACTTCTTCGCCTCGATGTCGCGCCGCAGATTGGCATTCTCCTCTTCAAGCGTGCGAATCTCCCGCCGCTTCTCGGCTAAAGCGGTCAGCCCCTGGGGGCCGCGCAGCATGATTGTCGCGTAAGCAGCTAAGCCAACCAGCGCTGCCAGGATTGCGACGGGCCTGAGCATCGAGCGTAACAATCTGAAGAAATACTCCTTACATATCTTTATAAACTTGTTTTACAGAAAGGTCTAGGTAAAACGGAGATTTCCCATGTCCGATGCTCTTATTGTGTTTTCTACCTGCGCCACGCGCGAAGAAGCAGGAAGAATTGCGAGAGCCGTAGTCGAAGAGCGGCTCGCCGCTTGCGTCCAACTGCTGCCTCCGATACAGAGCATCTACCGCTGGCAAGGCGCTATCGAACAATCCGAAGAGATTCTGATGCTCTTCAAGACCACTAGCCCCCGATTTTGCAGCACTCGAGCAGCGCATCACGGAACTGCACAGCTACGACACGCCGGAAATTATCGCCGTCCCCGTCGCGGCCGGGTCGGAGAAATATCTGCATTGGCTGCGCGAGACAACAGGCGGTGGTGCGAGTTGAGCCCGCAATAAGTGAACTTGATTTTAGACGCGAAAATTCAGAAACTCCGGAGCATGAGGAGCTATTCGTAAGGAATGTCTACCACAGCAAAGCTGCCAGGTTTAGCGTCGTTCACGGCGGCGATAACCCGGTCAATGTAGCGATGCACCGCTGGACGTTGCGGATTGCCCAGTATCACGATGGCAATTCGGCGGTCTTTGAGGTTTTGTTGGTGCTGGATATTTTTGTCTGTCGATAGCAGAAGATCAAATCCCGCTTCTTCAGCCGCCTGCAGCAATGCGCCGTTGTTTAATCTGTCCCATCCTCTTTCAATCGCCTCTATTACCGTGTGAGCTTGAAGCCAGCGAGCAATGCTGCGGGGCGTTCCGTGATCAAAGAGAATGAGCATCGACGGGCGTTGCGTGCGCCGGGGGCGGTAAGCGCATTGCCAAGCTCTGTGCCGCGAAGTGCAATACAGCGTTGATTTGTTCGCGTGTGACGGAGAATTCCTCCATCACTTCTTCCACCGTTAAGCCGGCCTCCAAGTTCTCGAACACCGTCGCAACCGGCATACGAGTATCTTTGAACACCCATGCTCCACTAACTTTGCCGGGAATGCTCTCCACGGCAGGACATTGGGACCAATCAAGCGGTTTCATGTTCTCGCCTTCTTTTCATCGTAGCCTTTTGCCGGTGCTCGGCTGCGAATGCACCCAAGCTTCGAGGACTGGCACAATCGAATTAATGCGCACGCTGTTCCTATCTCTTCTGCTTTCGTCTGTCGGCTTACCGGTTCTCTCTCAGGAGACACCGCTTACTTCCTTGCCATATACGCCCAGCCTTGCCACCGAGTTCATGGATCGATCTGCCGATCCGTGTACGGATTTCTACAAGTTCGCTTGCGGTAATTGGAATAAGCTAAACCCGATTCCGCCCGATCAGGATAGCTGGGATGTCTACGGCAAGCTTACGAACGAGAATCTGCGCTACCTTTGGGGAATTTTGCAGCAGGCCGGCGATGCCTCCCGAACGCGCAGCGCGAATGAGCAGAAGATCGGCGACTACTTCCATTCCTGCATGAACGAAGCAGCCATAGAAAAAGCTGGCTATGAGCCTTTGAACCCCATGCTGGCGCAGATTGCGCGTTTTAAGTCTGTGAACGATATTGCAGGCTACGTCGCTGACCGGCAGCGCCAGGGTATGGGCCGCGGCCTGCTATTCGGGTTTTCCGCCGAACAGGATTACGACAATTCGTCGCAGATGATTGCGTTCACGTCGGCGGGTGGATTGGGGCTGCCGGACCGTGATTACTACACGAAAACCGATGCGAAATCCAAGGAGATTCGCGATCGTTATGTTGAGCACGTCACGCGCATGCTGCAGCTTATCGGCGAATCGGAGCCCGATGCCAAAGCGGATGCCCAGACAGTCATGTCCATCGAGACGGAACTGGCAAAAGCCTCGCTGACGCGGGTTGAGAAACGCAATCCCTACAACTTGAAGCACGACTATACTCCGGCACAGTTGCGCGGACTGGTGACCAACTTCGATTGGGACCGGTACCTGGATGGCCTGCACGCGCCGGAAGTCCATAAGATCAATGTGACCGAGCCGAAATTTTTCACTGCGCTCAATGAGCAACTTGGCGAGCGCAATCTGGCCGCATGGCGCGCGTACTTGCGCTGGCACCTGATTAATTCCGAGGCGCGCTACCTCTCGCCCGATTTCGCAACCGCGAATTTCGAGTTCTTCGACAAATACCTGCGCGGCGTTCAGCAGATGCCCGCCCGCTGGAAGACTTGCACCCGCCTGGTGGACCGTCAACTGGGAGAAGCGCTCGGCGAAGTGTTCGTAGCGAAAACGTTCTCTCCCAAAACCAAGGACGATGCCTTGAAGATGACTCGCGAAATTGAGACCGAGATGGGGCGCGACATCAAAGATCTGACCTGGATGAGCGAGCCGACGAAACAGCAAGCCTTGCTAAAGCTACATGCAATTGTGAACAAAATCGGCTATCCGGATCACTGGCGCGATTACAGCTCCGTTCAGATCGATGCCGCCGATTTCCTCGGCAATGTCACGCGCGCGGCGGAGTTTCAAGAACGCCGCCAGCTTGCGAAAATTGGCAAGCCAGTGGACAGGACCGAGTGGTTCATGACGCCGCCCACCGTGAACGCCTACTACGACGCGCAGATGAATGACATCAACTTCCCGGCTGGAGTGCTGCAGCCGCCTTTGTTCGATCCGCGCATAGATGCGGCCCCCAATTACGGCAATACCGGCGCGACGATCGGTCACGAACTGACGCACGGCTTCGATGACGAAGGCAGACAGTTCGACGCTCAGGGAAACTTGAAAGACTGGTGGACAGAACAGGACGCGAAAGCTTTCGAACAGCGTGTCGATTGCGTGCGCAAGCAGTATGCCGAATACGTCGTGATAGACGACATCCACATCAACAGCAGCCTGACTCTGGGCGAAGATGTTGCGGATATCGGCGGCACACTGCTCGCCTACATAGCCTGGAAGCACGCGACGACAGGTCAGGAATTAAGGCCAGTGGACGGCTTGACACCCGATCAGCGGTTCTTTGTCGGCATGGCGCAATGGGCGTGCGGCGATCGGCGGCCAGAGAGTAAAAGGATGCATGCCGTTACGGATCCGCACTCGCCGGATGCATTTCGAATCAACGGAGTTGTGGCCGATCTGCCCGAGTTCGGCCAAGCCTTCAGCTGCAAAGCCGGCCAAACTATGATGCGGCAGAACGCATGCCGGGTTTGGTAGCAAGCACGCGGCGCGGTTGATCGTCAACCACCGGAGCGGCTCGCAGCGGACGCTCTTGCAGGATCAGTGCGCTTGCTTGAACCAGTGGCTCAGCGTGAAACCAGCGTTGAAATGCCGAGTCGCAGAACAAGTTGCAGATAGCGGTCAGCGTCATGCCCTGGTGGTGCGACATCCAGGAGCGCACAATGTTGTACTTGCGCGGCAGCAAGGTGCGGCCCGGGTACGGCGTGAAATCGGCAGACTCGTAGAAGCCGTATTGCACCAGCCATTTTGCGCGTTTCATTCGTCGCAGATTGCGTAGCGCGCTCGCTTGATCCACCAGTAAAGCGAGACAAGTGGAGTAAGGCGAGATAACCAGCGAACCGGCACGCGCCACATTCAAAGCCAGTCCGGGAACTCCGAAAGCGGCGTACTGATAGTTGCCCAGCTCATCGGTTTTGCTGTAAGCAGCTTCCGAGATCCCCCAGGGTACGCGCCGTGCGGTTGCATACGATTGTTGAGCCCGAACCGCAGCCCGCACCGACCTGTCGAGCAGCGTGTTCGGATGCGAGCGCATCCAAATCACCGGCATCAGGTACTCGAACATGGTGCCCGTCCAGGAAATCAGAACGGTTTGGCCTTCGCAGATTGTGTGTTGGCGGCCCAGACGAAACCAGCTTTCCTGGGGCGCATCCCCTTTCGCGACCGCAATGAAGGTTCCGATGCGAGCTTCCGAAGCAAGCAGATCGTAACAGGACTTCGCCAGCTTGTTCCCCTTGACATCAAAGCCCACAGAGAGCAATTTGCGGCGCGAATCCACTAACGGCTTGAAGTCCATCTCGCGCACCAAACGGCCACAGTCATTCGCGATTTTCAGCAGCCGCGCAGAGAGATTTTCACCGGCGGCGTCGGCTATTGCTTTCCGGCGCAATTCCAGGCAGTGGTGTTTGAGGCTCCAAAGCGAAGCCGCCAGATTGCCGCTATCCACGCTCGAAACGAACTGCGGTTCCAAAGGCTGCAGCGTGATGTTGTCGTACCAGTTGAGAAAATGCCCGAACTGCCGGGGCAAACGCTGCACCGTCGAGAGCGTGCGCTCCGTTTGCACCACAAATTCATCCAGGCCGATATAGCCTAGCTCCAGCGCCGCCTGACGGGAATTCAGCAGCAAGCCTAAGTTGGTGGGCGATGTGCGCTCCGCGATGCGCGGCGGCTCTTCTTGCACATTGTCCGGGATCAGCCAGTTATTTTTCTCATTGCTGAATTCGGCGAAGTAGCGCCAGGTGCGTTGCGAGATGTCATTCAAAAACGCGCGATTCCCGGGACTTAGTTCACGCGCATCGGCATGCGGCGAGCGATTCAACCAGACCGCAATCAGCTTGGAACAACTCCACGCAACCACAAATGGCAAAACGTAAACCGGCGCGCCGGGACGAAGAAACGACGCGGCCCCGATGGCGACTCCCAGAAATGGAACCCAGTCGAGATAGATGTCTACAGGCGTGCGCTGACGAATCCCGAGTTCTGCTTCGGTAGCAGTTTCCCATTCCAGCAAGCGGCTATGCGTGATGTTG
This sequence comes from Terriglobia bacterium, assembly GCA_963758445.1. GTDB lineage: Bacteria > Acidobacteriota > Terriglobia > Bryobacterales > Bryobacteraceae > Bog-105. Next base: position 114,466 of record CAVWVR010000005.1, on the reverse strand, counting down.
CTGCGGATGATAGTGCGAACGATAGCGTCGAGCGCGACCAGCGCCTGGTGCGCCAGAAACGCGATATTCAAAGCGATGCTGACATGCGACAGCGCGAAATCCGAAATCGATTCCTTAGCGTCTGTCTTGCTTCGATTCCAGCCGGCGCGGGTGAGCGCAAATAGCAGCCGCAGATAAATAGGAAGAAACAAGAGGCAGAGCGTGACGAGCGTCCAGAATCCTGGTCCACCGGGCAGATAAAACCAGCCGCAGACCAGCAGCACGAATGTCGCCGGCTCAATCAGGCTGCGCCGCAGATTGTCCACGATCTTCCAGCGCGAGACCAGTGAAATCGGGTTGCGCACCAGACGCCGCGATTCGTCCGGAACGCGATTGAAGATCCAGCGTACAATCTGCCAGTCACCGCGCAGCCAGCGATGCCTGCGGCGATTATAAGCGCTGTAGTGCGACGGATAATCGTCTATAACTTCCGTGTCGGAAACCAGCCCGGCACGCGCATAAGCCCCTTCGATCAGGTCGTGACTAAGCAGCGTATTACGTGGAAAACGATGTTCCAGAACCTGCCGCAGCGCGTCAACGTCATAAATGCCCTTGCCGGTGAAAATGCCTTCGCCATACAGATCCTGGTACACGTCCGATACGGCGCGCGAGTAAATATCGAACCCGGTTTGGCCGGAGTAGATGCTGGCTAAGCGCGACCGCGTAGAAGAATGCACGCTGATTCCCACGCGCGGCTGAAGAATGCCGTATCCTTCTGTGACGATGTTGAGTTCCGGATCAATCAGCGGCCGGTTCAGCGGATGCGCCATCGCGCCGATCAGGCGCTGCGCGGAATTGCGCGGCAGTTCGGTATCCGAGTCGAGCGTCAGAACGTAGCGTATTCGCGGCAGCCGCGCCATGTCTCCGGCTTTAACCGGAAAGGGATCGTAAACGCCGCGCAGAAGTTGGTTCAGGTCAAGCAGCTTGCCCCGCTTGCGCTCCCACCCCATCCACGCTCCTTCGCGCGGATTGTAGACGCGGTGCCGATGAAATAAGTAGAAACCGCCAAACGGCTCGCTCGCATATTTCGCGTTCAACTCGTGTACCAGACGAACCGCCAGCTCCACTCGCTGGTCCTGTTCTTCGGCCGGCTCCGCTGTATCCGGCAGATCGGTAAGTAGCGCAAAAAAAATGTTGGGATCGCGATTGACTAAGTACCGCACCTCCATGTCGTCCACCAGTTGGCGTACTTGTTTCTCATTGAGCAACAGCGTCGGAATAGCAACGATGGTGGCGCATGCCGCGTCGACGCCGTTGGAGAAATCCATCTTCGGAAGTATGTGCGGCGTCAGCACAGTGGTGACCAGGTAATTCATCACCTCAACAGCCGCTTGCGTCGCGGGCAACAGAAGAAGAAGCGCGCCCAATACCAGGCCCCAGCCGCCATTCGTCCGAACCAGGCTCATGATCAGCGCCAGCACTGTGATCAGGCTCAACAACTCAATCCCGATAATGTAAATCTCATCCGGGAAGCTGGCAAAGAGTTGCTGGATCAATTGACCAATCCCCGCACGATAGTTGATTTCGTGCAGCAGATCTTTGCGGCCCGATTCGTCAACCAGGTAGTAGCCGGCGTGCGTAATGCGTTCGCGAAGAGCTTCGGCAACGGCCGGTGAAGGAGCCTGGCTCTCGGCCTTGTCTACCGCGCGTTGGGCGAGTTGAATTTCGCCGACATCCGAATGCGCAGCGGATTTTTCCACCGCCTGCCGGTAAAGCTCGCGGCTTTCGAAATCCATCCGCGGATAAACGCCGGAGGGATCCAGCAGCAGCGTGCGATGCACCATCGAAAGCGGCTCCAGCGTCTCTTTCCAGTCGATCTCACCGATAGAGCGGAACGAGCGTATCAACGTTGGGATGCCTAATGAGACAGCCTGGATGTTGTCCTTCTGCCAGGCTGCGAGCGCCTTCTCGCCTGCTTCGACCAGCGCTTCGAAGGTTGCCAGCTTGAGTGCCGCCGGCATTCCCCAGAGTTCCGAAAGCCGCAGCGGCTCTACCGCTTGAACAGCTTCGATGAAGGCCGAAAATGGCGCCTCGCTAATCTCGTTGCCGGATGCCTTAAGCAGCGCCGTAGCAAATACCAGACAGCGCGGCGTGCACTCGTCTGAACTCGTTCGAACCGCAGGCAGCTTGGCGAGTGACTTCGTCGCCTCCTGCAGATCGCGGATGTCCGCACGGATGAGGCGGAAATTCTCATACAACGCTCGCAAGTCCTCAGTCGGCTCGCCCGATTGCAGCTTGTAGAGGCGTTGTTCCAGGCGCGTGAAGCGTTTTGCTGCGTCCAGAAAGCGCCGGCGCGGCTGATTGGACTTCTTATTTGGAAGCCAGGCGCACGCGCGCGCGCTTCGGGTAGCCGCTTCGCGCAAGTCACTGCGGACGTCCGCCGGGAACGGCGCAGAGGGATCGGACGTTACTCGCTGAGGAGACGGATCTGCCACTTGTTCAAAACCTACCGGTAACTGGACGCCTGCAACTCAAACATCTCAGCGTAGCGGCCCGCAAGCGTCATTAAGCTGTCATGCGTCCCCTCTTCCGCAATGGCGCCGTTCTCCAGCACGATAATCCGTTCCGCCATTCGCACCGTAGAGAAGCGATGCGAGATGAACAACGCCATTCTTCCTTCCGTCAGCTCACTGAAACGCTCGAACACTTCATATTCGGCGCGCGCATCCAGAGCGGCCGTCGGTTCATCCAGAATCAACACTTGTGCATCGCGAAGGTACGCACGCGCCAGGGCGATCTTTTGCCATTCGCCGCCGGAGAGGTCAACGCCGCCTTCAAAGCGCCGTCCCAACATCTGCTCGTATTGGGCGGGCAGCCGGTTGATCACCCCGTCGGCGAGACTCTTCTCGGCAGCATCTTTGATTCTCTCTATGTCAGACAGGAAATCCACGCGTCCCACTCCAATGTTCTCTCGCGCCGTCATTTCGTAGCGCATAAAGTCCTGGAAAATGACGCCGATCTGGCTGCAAAGATCTTCAATGCTGTAGTCCCGCAGATCGCATCCGTCCAGCAGAATGCGGCCGCCGCTAGGGTCGTATAAGCGCGTAATCAACTTGACGATGGTCGTCTTGCCTTGGCCGTTTTGACCGATGAGCGCGATTCGTTCACCAGGCTCCAATCTGAAATTGAGGTCTGACAGCACCTTGCGCGAGGTTCCCGGATAGACGAACGTAACGTCGCGAAACTCGAAGCCGGAGACGATCGGCCGCGGCGCGGGAATAGCGTCGGGCTTTGAAGTAACGCTCGGGCGCATGGCGAAAAAGGCCAGCAGGTCCGTCAGAAAAAGGGCTTGATCGGCAATGCTCGATAGTGTCGAAAAGATCTGCGAAATGTTCGATGAAGCGTTGAGAATCGATTGCGTCAGGAACGACAGTGTTCCAATCGTGAAGACACCGATGGCGGTTTCGTAGATGACCCAAACGTAGGCGCCGTAGTAACCCGCCGTGCTCAGCATCGAGAGCAGGGATACGGCCCAGAGCCGGCGCCGGAATAACACCAGATTCTCGTCGAAGATGGCGTTTGAAATCGATGTGAAGCGCTCAGCCAGAAAGGCGCTCAGGCCGAACAGCTTGAGTTCTTTGGCCGCTTCCTTGCTCCCGCCCAGCTGGCGCAGATAGTCGAGCTGCCGCTTCGCAGGCGTCTGCCGGAAGTTCTTTGCGTAGTTGAGAAATGCAAAGTGGCTCTCGCCCAGAAAGGCTGGAACCAGACAAGCAATCAGCAGCACCAGCAGCCAGGGAGAAAACCAGAGGATGGCTGCGGATAGCGACAGCGTGGTGAGGACCTGCTGAAACAACCGCCCCATCGACTGGATCATGCCCAGACGATCCGTAGCCTGCACGCGGGCGCGTTCCAGCCGATCGTAGAAGACCGGGTCTTCATACGCTTGCAAATCCAGCTGCGAAGCGTGCCGCATCACCTCGATGCTGACGTGCCGTGTGTAGCGGTCGGCCAGCACGGCGTCGTAGTAGTCGATCAGCCGCCCGGCCAGATTGCCGATAACGGCCAGTGCAAACTCCAGCCCGGCCAGCCACCACAAGTGCGTTGCGGACGCGGCGAAAGTTGTAGAATGCCGAAGAATCGCAGAGATGTTGTCGATAATCAGCTTACTCACGTAAGCGGTGCTGACAGGTATCAGCGCGGCGACGACCCGGTACGCCAGCCCCAGCACAACCACATACGGCCCGGAACGCCAGACGATTTTGAGAACCGGGGGAATGTTCTTCAGCGCGCGGACGCGGTCGCGCCAGGCCGTGCTGGTTGAAGGTTGAGTATCTTCGGCCACCACTTCAGGCTATAATTTCAAGCCTGCGGTTTCCCGGTCACAGGTTACGAAAAGATTTCTTACGCCTACACAAGACAGGACATAACCCCATTTCCACAGCTGTGGAAAGTTCGTTTTAGCCATTGCCCGTGCTACGTTCTACCAGGCCTGCGAAGAGCATCTGCTCCTCGCGGGCTTTTTCTTTTCCAGGAGCTCAAACGAACATGTCCAAAGTCACACAACCGGAGCCTGCCATCGCTCCCGACTTCTCCACGGTCTCAAGTGTTAAATCCGCGCTCACCGGCCAAACCGTCCTGCTTCCTAACGAAGACGTTCAAGAATACGCCACCTTTCTGGCCAACTTCCAAAGAGATTTCAAGCCCGTTGGCCTGCTTGAATCCGAACTTGTTCAAATCATCGTCGATTGTTTCTGGCGCCAGCGCCGCATCCAGGCCCTCGAATTCGCGCTCTACGCCCACGGTCACGCGCAATTCAGAAATGCCTTCGATCATGTTGCCGAAGACCAGCGCTACAACATGATCCTGCTCCAGACGAACCTCACCTATGAGAAGCAGTTCCGCAACTACAACCAGCAGGAAGCCCGTCTTGATCGAAAACGCGGCAAAGCCATGGATGAACTCCGTCGCCTCCAAGCCGACCGCTCTGAGGACCCGGAGGAAGCCGAAGAAGACGAAATGTCCGACAATGAACTCTTCGCCGCCCTCGACGCCGGCTACGTCCCACCCGCCATCGCCGCGCAACTAGCTAAAATGGCTCAACTTAAATGAAATGGGTTCGTTTTTTCAAATCCCGATTAACGCCATATGCCGACGCATCGAACAAACCCCGCGCTTCGAACGAACCCAACGCGTCGAACAAATGCCGACACAGCAACAAACCCCGAAACCGAGCCACCGAGCGTAAGCGAGGCCAAAATGGACGCTCCAACGCTCTCGCCGTCACCAATTGGGTTCGTTTTTTCAAATCGAACCCGAGGCATCTGTCTCCGTGATCTTTACTTCGTTCGCGACATTTGATAGAAATGACTCCTGACCAGCCGATCAGCCCAAGAACTCTAAATGTCAGTCGCCAAACGCCTATCGCGCGTTCTTACTCTTGCGTTGCTCGCTCTCTTGCCTTGTGTCGCGCAGGAATATCCGCTCGCCAACGCCAATAGCCAACCCTTTGCCATAACCGTAGGACCCGATGGCGCGCTCTGGTTTACGGAAGTTGGTTCGACATACCAAGGAACAATCGGCCGCATCACAACGGCTGGAGTCATCACGAACGAGTATTCGCTACCAACCATCTACAATGGCCCAACCAACAGTGGTCCCGTTAGCATCGTATCCGGCCCTAACAATGCGTTGTGGTTTGTGGAGCAATCGGCAAACGACATCAGGAGCATCACAACCGCTGGCGTAATCAGCAATCCATATCCGATTCCAACGGCAAATAGCAGCCCCTCTGGGATAACTGTAGGTCCCGATGGCGCTCTGTGGTTCACCGAGACGGCGGGCAACAACATAGGGCGCCTCGACCCAACAAGTGGCCAGATAACGGAACAGGCGTTACCGACCCAGAACGCTAACCCGACAGGAATCTGCCTTGGCCCGGATAACGCGCTCTGGTTCACGGAATCCGGTGCCAGCCAAATAGGACGAATAACCACGGGAATGGTGGTGACCGAGTACTCCGGCCTCAGTTCTCAAAGCGGTCCGAATCAAATCGTCACAGGCCCGGATGGCCAATTATGGTTTACCGAATCTGGCGTCCCCAGCGATAGTAACTTCCTCACCGGAACCGCGATTGGCCGCATCACTACCGGCGGCATCGTCACCGAATATCCCACTCCCAATGGGCAAGAACCCGCCGGGATCGCCGCGGGTGCCGATGGCGCGATGTGGTTCACCGGTGACGGCAACAATATTGGACGGATTACAACCAACGGAATCATCACCGAATACCCGATAACCACGGCGTCCAGCCAGCCGGAAGGCGTAGTAGCCGGACCGGACGGCGCCATGTGGTTCGCGGAGGAGTCCGGCAACAACATCGGTCGATTCTCTCTTCCGCTAACCATTGCACAGGCTTCTTCGCCGGTGGCGCGCCTGCAGATGCCTTACGCAAATACCTTGATGGCTGCAGGCGGGGTGCTTCCTTACGCCTGGTCGGTCGCCAGCGGCGCCTTGCCTTCCGGCATCGCGCTCAATACCTCGAACGGCCAAATAACGGGCACCCCAACAACGGCGGGCTCATACTCGTTCACCATATCTCTAACCGACAGTAGTCCGACCCCCCAGACCACCACTCAGCCGATTACTATCGTTGTTTCCCCCGCGAATGTTGTGCAGTTCGCCACTTATCCCCTTACTGCAACCCAGCAGCCCAGCTACCTCACGCAGGGCCCGAATGGAGCGTTATGGTTTGAGTATCAAGACTCGAGTACCCAGACTGGGATGCTTGGGCAAATCACTACTGCCGGCGCAATCACTACTTACCCCGTGACCGGTTCGAATGGAACCGGCTTGGCGAATCTTGTGCTGGGGCCAGACGGAAATCTCTGGTTCACCGATTTTGAAGGCGGCCAAGCGTACATCGGCGATATCACACCTGCCGGAACCACGACTGAGTACCAGCTTAATTCGACCGACGCGCCAGCAGGCCTAACCTCCGGTCCAGGCGGGCTGCTTTGGGCGGCGGTGACGAACTTCGATAGTTTCTGGACCGCAGCGCTTGTTGGTCCAACTGGCAATAGCGGTGCAGGCCAGATAGAAGATCAGTACACACTGTCGGCGCAGCCACTACAATTCGCGACCGGTCCCGACAACGCGGTCTGGTTCCCTGAATTCAATGCCAACTACATCAGCCGCATATCTCCCGATGGGCAGGTAGCCCAGTATCCTGTCTCCGCTGCCGGTCGATTAATGACCCTCGGTCCCGATCAGGCCATGTGGTTCACACAAGCGGCCAATATAGGGCGCATAGCCAGCGGCGGGTCTGTCACGGAATTTCCACTTAGTTACAGTCCCGGGAATGCGATCACGGCCGGCAGTGACGGCGCTCTGTGGTTTATAGGGGGAAGCTCGGGAATCGGCAGAATGACCACCAACGGAGCCGAAACTGACTTCCCCACAGCTATTTCCGGTGCCCCTTGGATCACCAATGGCCCGGACGGGAATATCTGGTTCACCACGGCAAATGAAATCGTGCGCCTCAGCTTTGTCACGCCGCTCGCGCTGAGTTGCACCATTCCCAACCAGGCGGCCGGCGTGGCTTATTCGGGAAGCTGCGCTGCTTCCGGTGGTGTGCCGTCTTACGCATACTCGATCAGCTCGGGATCTCTCCCCCCTGGCCTTACTCTCAACCCCACTACCGGCGCGATCACCGGCACGCCAACCACATCCGGAAACTATTCATTCACCGTGCAGGCGATTGACAGCGGATCACCCGCGCAAACGGTGGCTGTGCTGGTGAGTTCTCTGGTTATAGCCGCCGGAGCCCCAGCGAACATAGTCGCCACGTCAGGTGGAGGCCAAAGCACACCGGTAAACACCAACTTTGCAAATGCGCTGGTAGCAACAGTCACCGATGCCTATGGAAATCTCGTCCCCGGCGCGACGGTCACGTTCTCCGCTCCAGCGTCCGGCGCAAGCGCCACTCTGTCCAGCTCTACAGCCAACACCAATAACTCGGGAGTGGCAAGCGTAACTGCCACTGCGAACAGTATCGGCGGCACTTACAACGCGGGCGCGTCAACTGCCGGCGTAAAAAGCGCAGCTCTGTTCGCTTTGACGAACGTGAAGTTGACATCGTCTGTCGGGCTCAAGTCATCGGCGAATCCTTCCAAATTTGGCGCGAGCGTCACCTTGACGGCTACTCTCAATTCGCAGAGCGCCACCGGCACGGTCACTTTTTACGACGGGACTAACTTCCTTGGGGCCAAGCCTCTCTCCGCCGGTGCGGCTTCCATCTCCACCATTCTGCTTTCCAGCGGCACACATTCCCTGACCGCCTATTACCCCGGAAGCGGCAGTTTTGCACCTGCACGCTCGGCTGCGCTCCAGCAGACGGTGAACTCAGTCCCCGCGACAACGTTTGTAACCCGCGCTACCGCTCACGACAGGATCTGTGCCGTACCTGGTTGCCGTTGGCGATTTTAACGGAGACGGAATAGCAGATTTAGCCGTTGCCGACCACGCTGGGACGGTGAGTATATTGCTCGGCAAAGGCGACGGTGCGTTCGCAACTGCCGTGAATTATGCGGTCGGCTCCAGCCCGTCCTACCTCGTCGTAAGTGATCTCAACGGTGATGGCAAGCAGGATTTAGCGGTTGCGAACGCTGGAGGCAATAACGTAAGCATTCTGATCGGCAAGGGCGACGGGACATTCTCAACAGCGGTCAATTACGCTGTCGGAGCGTCTCCGCATCTCTCTCGCAGTAGCCGATTTCAATGGAGACGGAAAAGCGGATTTCGCGGTCGCAAATTCCGGCGGTAACACCGTAAGCATACTGTTGGGCAATGGCGACGGCACTTTCTCAGCATGCCGTCAATTACACCGTCGGAACGCTCCCAGACTCTGTAGCTGTGGCCGATTTCAATGGCGACGGAAAAGCCGACCTGGTGGTCGCTAATAACGTCAGCAATAACGTAAGCGTTCTGCTTGGCAACGGCGATGGGACATTTGCTGCCGCGGCCAGTTACGCTGTGGGAACGAGCCCACAGTCTGTAGCTGTGGGTGATTTAACCGGGACGGCAAAGCCGACCTCGCGGTCGCCAATGGTGGCGGCAATAACGTCAGCATCCTGCTTGGTAAAGGAAACGGCACGTTTGCGTCCGCCGTGAACTATGCCGCGGGAAACGACGCCGGCTTCTGTTGCACTGGGCGACTTCAACGGCGATGGGCAAGTGGATCTCGCTGCTGTTAACGACCACGCAATACGCGTAAGTATCCTGCTCGGGAACGGCGACGGCACTTTCGCCGCGCCCGTAAATTACGCAACTGGGACCGACCCGCTCTCGGTAGCTATTGCGAGACTTCAACGGCGATGGGAAGGCCGATTTAGCCATTGCCAATCAGAACGACAATACACTTACCATTCTGCTCGGCGCCGGCCCCCCGGCCTCCATTGCGGTCACCGCCGGCTCATCCCAGTCGGCGCAAGTCAACACCGCCTTCGCTACTTTGCTGCAAGCAACTGTGACTGATGCTGAAGGCTTCTTATTGCCGAATGTGAGTGTCACCTTTACCGCGCCCACTTCCGGCGCAAGCGGTACGTTTGCGGGTGCGACCAATACGGTTACCGTGCAGACCAATGCTTCCGGTGTCGCCACTGCCCCCGCCTTCACCGCCAATGGTGTGGCTGGTTCCTACACAGTGAATGCAACGGTGGCCGGTGTCGCTAATCCGGCTGCATTCGCGCTCACCAATACGACTCCTACCCCCACTCCGCCTTCGATTACAACAGCTTCTCTCGCCAACGGCATCGTCAGTCTGGCGTACTCAGCGCAACTGTCCGCTCAAAGCGGGGTCTCGCCGTACACTTGGGGGATCAGTTCAGGGACGCTTCCCTCCGGACTCACGCTCACTGCGAGCACAGGGATCATTTCCGGAACACCCACTACGGCGGGAACAAGCAATCTCACGGTTACCGTGACCGATAGCAAGGGACAAACGGCTGCCAAGCAGTTGCCCCTCATAATCAATCCGCTCGTTTCCCTTTCACTGCCGAGTGGCACGCAACAGCCTGGATCGACAATTACAAACGGACAGGTGCAGTCGGCGCAAGTAGCACCGGCGCCAGTGTCCGGCACCATAACCCTCAGCTTCAATGAGAACGCCGCAAATCTGCCCACGCCGTATACGAACCCTGGCGTCTGCTTCTCGGCAACAACTTGCCCGGCCTCGCCTCCGACAACCACGGCATTCACCATTGCTGCGGGATCGTCGAGTGCCTCGATTCCGGCCGTGCAAACGGGAACCGTGGCTGGGGATATTGTCGTCACTCTGAACGTCTCAGGCCAGCCAAGCAGCACGTCCACTCTGACGGTTCCACGCATCGCACCGGTGATCGAAGCAAATAGCGTCCAAATTCTGGATGTGACCTTGACCGGATTCGTCGTCGAATTAATCGCTAACTCGACACCTCGCGACGTGCAGTCGGCGAACTTTACGTTCAACGCTGCACCAGGTGCACTCATTCTCGGCTCCAACACTTTTAGCGTGAATGTAAGCTCTCTGCTTTCCCAGTGGTACGCCAGCACGCAGGGACAAGGCTATGGAAGCGCGTTTTCGTTGCAGGTTCCATTCACGCTCACCGGGACTTCCAGCGCAATCCAGTCAGTGACCGTGACGCTCACAAATTCCGTCGGGACGTCAACCGCCGTGACGGGCACTCTCTAGAACTCAGCGGCTAACCCGCGCTTCGATATATCCCGACGGTTCATCGGTGGGAACGAAGATCTGGTTCGGATTGTCGAAGCCAAAGCGAGACAGGTCGACAAGCAGGCAGTGCTTGTTCGGCATGGTTAGATGAACCTCCTGAACGCCAGCAGCAGCGCCCAGGAGGGCCTGTGCCATTGCGTATAAGGTCTGCTGCACGGAAAGGCTCTCGTGGGTCGCGAAGCACTCCAGCAGAATACCTCTGACGTCCTGATGAAGCCGATTGAAGTCCTGGCGTTCCCCTCTACCCACAAGGGTCCAGTCGGCATCCAAAACCGTCCCCAGCAGCCGGTCGTGCGTCTCGGGCAATGTCGTATATTCGTCTTTCAAATAGCCGAAAAATGCCGAGCGGCTGGTCTTTAGAATTTGCAGATTGCGTATGCCGCAGACGATGTCTTGACTCTCCCGTGTAACGCTCAACTTCGCCGTTCGTTGTTCTTTCGCGCTTTGCAGAAAGGCTGTACCATGGTCAGGAATTCGATCCCAAGGCGTCTGGTCAATCGAGACGCTTACCTTGTCTAAGTGTTCCAGCCGATCCAGGAAATGTCTGCCCAGCCGCAACCCAAACTCTTCGATCGACTCAATCGGGTATTGTCGGGCGAGTGCGTAGACAGTGTTTTTCATCGTGTCCGTCGGTAATACCCCGCTGTTATCGCCGGTAAGGTAGGAATCCGCCAGCTTCCCTTCAAAAAAGATGTTCACGTTGACGTCAACTACTTCGTGAACATCGCCCCGCCGCAAAACTTGCATGAGACGCACGCGCGTCTTCCCGTATGTGTCGAAGCTTAGAGTTGGCATCTAACTCCCGCGATATGTCGTAAAGCCGAAGGGGCTGAGCAGCAAAGGGACGTGATAGTGAGCGGAAACATCAGTCACCCGGAACGTAATCTCAACCGTCGGATAGAAGCCGTTCGGAAACCTCGCGCTTACGTCAAAGACAAGACGATAAATCCCCGCTTCGACCTTCATCTCTCCCCGCAGAAGCGCAGGGCAACGGCCATCCTGATTAGTCACTTCCGATGCGAGTTCACGCCCTTCTAAAAATAGACGGACGGGTACCCCGGCCGCAGGCTTTCCAGCAGCCGTATCGAGCACGTGTGTGGAGATGCCGCTCATTCCGCCAGTAACTTCTCAATCCGAAGCTTTGTAATCTTACTTTGCTCAGCTGCGGCAGTTCTTAGCTCCGTGTCCGCATCGTCGTTCAACCGGGCAGTGAGCATAGCCACCATTTCCTCCGCAGTCTTGCCCGTCGCGCACACGATGAAAATCCAGCCAAACTTCCGTTCGTATGCGATGTTCAACTCTCTTATCTGGCGCTCTGTATCCCTGCTGGCCGTCTCCATGCCGCGTTGTTCCTCCGTCGACCACTTAGCCGCGCTTTTCTCACCAATCTTCGGGTGCTGCGCGAGGGCTTCTAACCAGTCGCTCGCTGTAAGCGAGTTCCATACGGAATCTGCAGCCGACAACAGGCTTTCGCGATCTGGAAACGGACTCAGTTGCAGCATTCTGTTCACCCAGGCAGTAGAACCGCAACAACGCTTCAGAGCGTCCCCATTCAGTTCGTCGAGTCTCATCGTAGAGACTCAAGGAACTCCCCAAGAAGATTCCCCGTGACTGCGCGGCGATATGCTGCAGTCGAGCGGATGTCAGTAATCGGCTGGATCTCGCTCGATATCACATGAACGGCGTGTTCGATCAAGTCTGACGAGAGCCGTTCCCCTCTCAGCACCGCTTCTGTTTTATAGCAGCGCAGGGGAACTGGCGCTACACTGCCCGCCGCAATGCGTACGTCGTTGAAAGCGTTGCCGCTGAAATGCGCGGTCGCAACGAAGGAGACTTTCGAGATCGCCTGGGCTCTCCGCGGCCCCACTTTCCGGCAGTAGTGGCGCTGATCGCGCGAGGGGCGCGGCAGATGGATGGCGCGCAAGAGCTCATCGTCGCGGATCTGCATCTGTTTGTACCCAAGATGAAATTCACCATACGGAACACGGCGCGAGCCATGAGCCGAGACTAGTTCCAGCTCCGCGTCATACACAAGCAACGCTGGCGCAGAGTCAGCCGCAGGCGACGCATTCACAATATTCCCCCCCAGTGTCCCGCGATTCTGGTTCGCGATGGAGCCAGTCCAACTTGCCGCCGTACATAGCGCCGGAAACTCCTGTTGCAGCACAGCATGTTCTCGAATTCTGCTGTATGGCACCGCTGCGCCAATTGATATTTCCCCGCCTGACGTGGAGATGTCGAGCAGCTCTGGAATTCTCCGGATACTCACCAGCTTCCGATAGGGCAGCTTGCCGGCATTGAAAAGAACCATCAGGTCCGTTCCGCCTGCAATCGGACGCCAGCCTTCATCAAGCCGGCTCGTGGCATCGTTGATGCTGGTCGCCGTGACCAGATCGAAGTCGGGGACGAACGATCTCATTCGCTCCGTCCGGCTGCCATTTGAACCGCCTCGAAAATCCGCATATAGCCCGTGCAGCGGCAGAGGTTTCCGCTCAGCCCTTCGCGAATCTCATCCAGCGTCGGATTCGGGCAGTGCGAAAGCAACTGGATGGATGCAAGAATCATGCCTGGTGTGCAGATGCCGCACTGCGCCGCTCCCGCTTCGATAAACGCGCGCTGCAGATAATGCAATTGCCCATCATTCGAGACACCTTCAATGGTGCAGATGCGTGCGCCGGAGGCCTCGCCAACGGGTATCAGGCAACTGTTTACCAGCTCATCATTCAAAATGACAGCGCACGCGCCGCACTCCCCTTCACCGCAACCTTCTTTTGTGCCCGTCAGCTTCAGATCCTCGCGAATGACATCCAGAAGGCGCTTCATCGGATGCGTCACGACGTGTCTGCGCTCGCCATTGACTGTGAAGTTGACTGTGCATTCAGATATCAAGCCATACTCCCGGCCAGATGCATTGTTGATTCACGCGCTACGCTGAGTTCGCTCAGCACGTCTTCCGGCAGCAGCGGAATATGGCAGAACGAAATTCCGGTTGCATTCTCCACCGCATTGAGAATCGCAGGCGCGGGACCATCCATCGGCAATTCGCCAATGCCCTTCGCTCCCATGGCGCCATGTTCATAGGGGATCTCTTCGAAAAACACGCGAATCGGCGGCAGATCGGCAGCGCTCGGCATGATGTAGTTTGTCATCTGGTTATTAGCCATGCTGCCGTCTCGCCAAACGACCTTTTCATACAGGGCATAGCCAATTGCCTGCGCCACGCCGCCTTCGATCTGCCCTTTAGCCAGCACGGGATTGAGAACTCGCCCGACTTCCTGCAGCGCTACAAAATCGTCCAGTTGAATCTCGCCCGTGATGGTATCCACCGTGACTTCTGCGACGTAAACCGCCCAGGAGAAAGCGCCGTAAGCTTCGCCCTTATACGCAGCGTCATCCCAATGCACGCCCGGCGGCTCCTGATATTGCGCCGAGGTCTTCAACGAGCCGTTCGCGCATACATACTCGCTGCATGCCTTCTTGAATTCCTGTACTGTATATTGCGTCGGCAAATCTAGTTTCTGCTTCAGACTTAGCGCCGCTGATTCCACCAGCTTCCCGATCACCATCGCCGTTCGTGATGCCACCGTCGGTCCGCTGTTTGGAACTTGCGCAGTGTCGGGACGCATCACCTCAACGTCTTCATACGAAGCTGCCAAGCGTCTCAGCCGCAATCTGGGCGAGAATCGTGTTGGTGCCTTGCCCCATCTCCGTCATCGAACTGAGCACGCACACTGTCCCATCGCGGCGAGCTTCGATCTCGACGACAGATTGGAGATATCGCTCGCCCGACCCGGTAAATCCCGCGCCATGCAGGAACGTTGCGAAACCAATGCCTTTCTTCCGCGCGCCCTCCCGGTTCAGCTCGCGAAAACGCCTTACTTTTTCCGCATAGCCGGCCAGATCCAAGGCGCGCTGCTGCAATCCCGCGAGGTCGATTGGTTCCTTGATGACTTGGCCCGTCGCGGTGGCATCGCCCTGACGCAGCAGATTACGTCTGCGAAACTCTTCCGGAGTCAAGCCAACTGCTTGCGCCACTTTGTTCATGTGCCGTTCCACAGCGAACAGGCTTTGCGGCGCGCCAAAGCCGCGAAATGCGCCATGTGGCGGAACATTCGTCGCGACAGCAGTGCTGCGGACGCGAATGTTGTCGCATCGGTACGGCCCCGCAGCATGAATTGTGCCGCGTGACAGAACGACGCCCGAGAGGGTTGCGTAAGCGCCGCCGTCAATGACGAACTCGATGTCCATGGCCAGCAGTTCGCCTTGGCGCGTAACGGCGGTACGATGACGTGTGCGCGAGGGATGACGCTTTGTTGTCGCGGCCATGTCCTCTTCGCGGTCGTAAATCATCTTGACCGGTCGGCCAGATTTCCAGGCCAGCAACGCTGCGTGGCCGGCGATCATAGACGGATATTCTTCTTTGCCGCCGAAGGCGCCGCCGGTCTCTTGCTGAATGACGCGGACTTTCTCGGCCGGCAAATCAAACAACGGCATCAACGCCTTCTGCACATAAAACGGACACTGCATGGAACCGCGAACAGTAACGCCCTCATTCGCGTTCCATGTCGCCAACATGCCCTGCGGTTCAATGTAGAGCTGCTCCTGCGCTTCGGTGGAATATTCGCCTTCGACGATGAAGGCAGCGTGCTGCCAGACGCTATCTACGTTTCCTTTATCGATCAGAAAGCGCTTAAAAATGTTATCCGCGGCAAGCGCTTCGTCCATGTCAAAGACCGGCGGCAGCGGTTCGTACTCAATAAATACATGCTGACGGGCACGTCGGACGAGGTCTTTGCTTTCATGCGCCAGCAGCAGAACAGCCTCTTCCGCATGCTTCACCTCAGCATCGGCGAGGAATGGCTGATCGTCGATAATCAGCGCTACGACGTTGCGGCCGGGGATATCGCTCGCCCGAACAATGGTGAACTCATCCCACGGAATGCCATCACCAAAGCGGATTTCTCGGATTAGAGCGCGCGGTTCGCTGCTGCGTACCGTTACGCCGTGGAGCATTCCCGGAACGGAGAGGTCGTCGACGTACTCCGCGCGACCGGTGACTTTCGCGACAGCCTCTTTGCGAGGAACCGGGGTTCCGACTATCCGGCGCTCCATTCACTTACTGTACATTCTTTGCCGGGGCGATCAGTCGCGAACTCGCCGTTGTCGAATACGCGCGCGCCGCGCAGAAAGACCTGCTTTACTTCGCCAAACAGAAACTCGCCGAGATAGGGGCAACAGGGATGCCGAAAGTGGAGCCGATCCGCTGTGATCTGAAAGCGTTTATCCGGATCGAATACGATGAAGTCCGCATCCAACCCCTCGGCAATCTGCCCTTTTCGTCCCTCGAGACCGGCGAGCCGGGCAGTATTGGAGCACATCCAGCGGCACACATCTTCCAAGCCAAACCCGCGCTGCCGGGCAGCCGTCCAAATGACTGGAAGCGCGAGCGACAGCGAAGAGATGCCACCCCAGGCGGTGTCGAAATCTCCACTTTTGAGTTCCTGCGGACATGGCGAATGATCTGTCGCAATCAGATCCAGCGTGCCGTCGGCCAGTCCTTCCCAAAGCAGCTCGCGGTTTCTTGCTTCGCGAATCGGTGGAGCGCATTTCCACTGAGTAGCGCCACGGGGAATGTCTTCCGCCGCGAAGTACAAATAATGTGGACACGTTTCTGCGGTAACAGACAGACCTTCCTGTTTCGCTTGTCTCAACAACGGAAGCACTTCGGCAGCCGATACATGCACGATATGAACACGGCATTTGTATTTCCGGGACAGCCGGATCATCAATTCAACCGCAGCGACTTCGGCCTGAGGCGGACGGGATTCAAGATAGGTTGCGTACTCTCGCCATCCTCGATTTACGAGTAACGAACGCGCTGTCTCCAAAACGGCGGGGCATTCCGCGTGTACAAGCAGCGGCAATCCGGTTTCCGCAATGATTGGCATGGCCAAATGCAAGTCCGCCTCCGTGACATGCGTAAACTCCGGAACGCCCGATTCGGAAAGAAAACACTTGAATCCCCGCACGCCGTTTTCTGCCAGCGGAACGATCTCTTGCGCATTTCCTGGCACGACTCCTCCCCAAAAGGCGTAGTCGACCAAGCACTCTTTTTCCGCTGCCGCTCGCTTGCGCAGCAGAGCTTCAACGTTGATGGTGGCGGGAATCGAATTCAGCGGCATGTCGATGATGCAGGTACATCCGCCCGCCGCTGCGGCTTTGGTTGCTGTCGCAAAGCCTTCCCAATGCGTACGGCCTGGATCGTTGACATGCACGTGAGAGTCGAGGAGTCCGGGTAAGATGCATAAACCGTCGTCGGCAGGTACGTTCCCAGAAGTATCAACCGACGAAATGCGGCCGTCCTCGAACGCAATCGACGCCGGCTTGAGTCCGCCTGCCGTCAGCACTCGCCGCGATTTAAGAAACTGCACCACGCGCTCTTGTTGTTATACTGCGGTCGTTTTGCAAACGCCCGAAAGCTGGATGGAACGCGCCATTCAGTTAGCCATCGACAATGTCCGAACCGGACAAGGGGGACCATTCGGGGCACTTATTGTGCGCAATGACGAGTTGATCGTAAGCGGGGTCAATCGCGTCACGGCAACAAACGATCCTACCGCGCATGCGGAGATAGTTGCGATCCGGGCGGCTTGCCAAAAGCTGAATTCCTTTCAATTGACGAACTGCGAACTCTATACCAGCTGCGAGCCTTGCCCCATGTGTCTGGGCGCGATCTACTGGGCACGCCCCGACAAGTTTTACTACGCCTGCACTCGTGAGCGCGCGGCCGCGGCTGGATTTGACGACGCGCTCATTTATGACGAAGTATTGCTTGGGCCTCAACAACGCAGCATTCCCGGGTTCTGCGTGTCGGCCGAATCAGCCCAAAAGCCTTTTGATGAATGGCTGAAGGCGGCGCGGAAAACACCCTATTAACATCGCTGTCATTGGGCAAGTCGCGCCAAGGTTCCCGCCAGCGCGCGGATCCCATTGGCAATGGCTTCTTCGGATGCATATTCATCCGGCCGGTGGCTTACACCATTGCGACAGGGAATGAAAATCATCCCGGTCGGACACACGCGCGACATGAACAGTGAATCGTGATAAGCCCGGCTGACCATTTTCAAATAGCTAAGAGCTTGCTCTTCGCAGGACGCCGCGATGGCGGTACAAATTCTGGGGTCGCAAACAGCGGGCGCGTCGGCGTTAATTACTTGTATCGCTATGGCGACGTTGCGCTCAGTTCCGATACGCTTTGCGGCGCGATGAATCACATCAATAACGGAGTCGCGGCGTTGTAGATCAACGTCCCGAACATCGACGCCGAGCTGAACTCGGCTGGGGATACTATTCACAGCTCCTGGAAATACATTGCACACGCCAGTTGTGGCGACGGTATCTATAGAGCCCGTCTCGCGCGCGGCGGATTCGACGGCGAGCGCCAACTCTGCCGCTGCGACCAATGCATCGCGGCGGTCGGGCATGAGCACCGTTCCGGCATGCCCACCCTCACCTTCAATCTCAACCCGCAGCGAAGCGGGCGCGGCAATGTGGGTCACTACGCCGATGTCGATGTGCTCCCGCTCCAAAATCGGCCCTTGCTCAATGTGAAGCTCCACGAATGAATCGTAGTAACCAGATGAGAGGCGTACAGAATCGAAGTCGCCGACGAAGCCGGCGCTCTTCCGCACCTCGTCTAATCCGCGGCCATGCTGATCCACAAGCTGGCTGGCCGCATTGCCGCCGAAGAGTTCCCGAGAGTAGCCGGCTGCCCAGGCAACCGACACCGAAGCGCGTTGGCTCCTCGGAAGTAAACATCAACAGTTCGAGTGATCGCCGGGGCCGAAAACCACTCCTCTGCAAGGCGCGTATAGCTTCCAATGCGCCGAGGACGCCAACTGTTCCGTCAAAACGGCCT
Organism: Terriglobia bacterium; assembly: GCA_963758445.1. Taxonomy (GTDB): domain Bacteria; phylum Acidobacteriota; class Terriglobia; order Bryobacterales; family Bryobacteraceae; genus Bog-105. The sequence continues at coordinate 95,801 of CAVWVR010000005.1, read as the reverse complement.
GCATTCGGGACGGCATCGATATGCGAGCCGGTCCCAACGGCAGGTAGATCGGGCTCGCTCCCGCTCCATCGCGCGAACGTGTTCCCGATGGCGTCTTCGCGGACGCGAAGCCCGGAATCTTCACACAAGTGCTTCAACCAGACCCGCGCTTCCAGATCGGCAGGACTAAAGACGATCCGCGTCACGGCTGGCGAGGGCGCGCTAGAGAAGCCCGCGAGTTCTTCGAGGTCTCGCATGACGCATTCAGGCTGAATGCTGACGATCATCACGCGTCGGGGTGCCGATTCCAATCTTTGTAAAGCAGATACTTGGTTGGTGACTTTCCAAGTGCGCCGAACCATTGCGGACAGAACGGCGCCATATAGATAAAATCTCCGGCCGAGACGGGGTACCAATACTTGCCTAAGCGATAAATTCCGCCGCCTTCGAGCATTAGCAGACCGTGTTCCATCACGTGCATCTCCACCAGGGGGAGCGTTGCGCCTGGGTCGAACGTCAGGGTATTCACTGCGAAATCAAATTCCGGTGCATCCGGTATTAGTGCGCGAACTTGCAACGCAGGATCTCCCAGCAGCGCTTGCGCGGCTACATCCGATTCTTTGCCTACGAAGAACTGCGGCATCACGTAATCGCCCAAAAACTCTTTTTCGATGACGACGAGTCGCGCCGTACTCTTAGCCTCGACAATGCGCGTTTCAGCTTGTGGAACGTAGGCGTAATCGCCTGCGGCGAGTGTGCGTCCGTCGATCTCTACGTCTCCCTCAAGAAGGTAGATGAATCGTTGAAGGTGAGTGGGGCCAAGTGACCCGCCTGCTTGCATCTCTGCGGTGTATTCAGTGAAACGCGCGCCGGTTGCCGGTCCTGCGTGGACAATTGCCGTCGCGTTCTGCATACCGGGCAACGGAGCGCGGACGAAAGTATCGGGCGTTTGCAAATAATGGTCGTGTCGTAGTGCGCTGCGCGTGTGGCCAAGATTTTGCACGTCTGTTTTATCAGCTTACTCGTTGGCAAGCTCTCGGATGAAGTGCAGGCCCGCCGACAGCGCCACGTCGACGTCCACAGCCAAAACCGATTCATCGGGATGATGACTGATGCCTCCCGGATTGCGGATAAAAATCATCACCGATGGAATCTTTTCTGCCACAATCATCGCGTCGTGGCCTGCGCCACTTGTCATCAGCGGAGCGTCGCAGCCGGTTTTCGTCACGGCGGTTCGTGCAAGTGAGACGAGATTGGCGTCCATACTAACGGAGGACTGATCCAAACGCAATTCCGCGTGAAATTCAAGGCCGCGGCGTAGTGCAATTTCTGCTCCGCTATCGAAAAGCTTGGAAGCAGTCTGCCTGCGCACTTGGTCCGCCGCATGACGAACATCCAGGCTTGCCGATACCAAACCCGGAACCACATTGCCGGCCTGCGGCTCAGAGTGAATCGCCCCAACTGTCGCTACCACCCCCACATTGTTTGTGGCCTCGCGTTCCACGGCAGTGATCCACTCCGCAGCGCCCGCAAGAGCATCGTGGCGCAATTGCATCGGGGTGGTGCCCGCATGACTCGCGGCGCCCGTGAACCGAATCGCATAGCGGCTTTGACCTGCAATTGCCTGAACTACACCGAGCGGTTGATTCAAGTGCTCGAGCACCGGTCCTTGCTCAATGTGGAATTCGAGATAGGCAAAAGTATTGGGACTCGCCAAGGCATCGGCGACGTCTGCCGGGTTCAGCCCGAAGTCTCGTATCGCATCCGCTATCTGCGGCAACTCGCCGCCAATGCTTCCGACCAAAGCACGGCTGCCGAGAAATGGGATTCCGAAGCGCACTCCTTCTTCTTCGGAGAATCCGATAATCTCAATCGCAAACGGTAGTCGCTCGCCTTTGAGCGCGTCGACTAAAGCAGTTCCAAGTACTACTCCGAGAACTCCGTCAAACGCGCCGGCATTCGGCACCGTATCCAGATGCGACCCAATCAGCAGCCGCCTGGTCTGAGTGATGTCTTGCGCCGCATACAACCCATGAAGATTTCCAATCGCATCGACCCAAACTTCAATGCCGAGCGATCGCATCCATTCGCCCAGGTATGCATGAACGTCATGCATGGCAGGGCACAGGAAAGTGCGCGTCGTGCCAATGGGCGATTCGCTGAATTCAGCAATCCGTCTGCATCGGTCGATGATCTCTTGCCCGGGAGTTTTCATTGGCTGCGCATGGCAACGTAATAGACCGCTCCAGCGACCGCGAAGCCAACAAACCAGGCGTAGTCGTAGAGCCAGCGCAGAGGCGGAGCAACTAACCCGATTAGCGCAACCAAAATGCCGGCGCCCAAGCGCAAACACCGCGCGCGGATTGACGCCTTTACGGAATTCGTACTCACTGCCGCGCCGGTAGAGGCCATCGACATCCAGTCTGGTTTTTCTCAGCAGGAAATAATCCGTAATCATCACTCCTGCTATGGGTCCAAGCAAGCCGGAATACCCGACGAGCCAGCCGAAGATGTAGCTGTTGAAATCAGTCAGAAGTTTCCACGGCATCATCAGCAATCCGATAACGCCTGTGATGAGGCCGCCAGTGCGAAACGAAATCAACCTGGGATTCAAGTTTGAGAAATCGTTTGAAGGCGAGACGACGTTTGCCGCTACGTTCGTGTTCAACGTAGCCAGGAGCAGCGCAATCAGAGCCACCGAAGCAATCAGCGGCTGATGAAATTGCCCGAGCAGCACAACCGGATCCCAAATCGCGTGGCCAAACAGAACTACAGATGCGGATGTCACAGCGACGCCGATGAAGGAGTAAAGCGTCATCGTCGTGGGCAGTCCCAAAGCTTGCCCCAGCATCTGATCGCGTTGCGATTTCGCATAGCGTGTGAAGTCCGGAATATTCAACGCGACCGTTGCCCAAAATCCAACCATTCCGGTGACTGAGGGAATGAAGAATCGCAGAAATTCACTGGTCGTCTTGAATTGACTTGGGCCACTCAAGACCGGGCCGAGGCCGCCCGCTTTGCGCGTAATCCACCACAGCAAAAGCAGACCGACGCACAACATGAATGGAGCACCAATGCCTTCCAGAAACTTGATGGTTTCGATACCACGCAGAATGACGGCGATGTTGAGCAGCCAAAACGCGAAGAAACAGATCCATTGCATGGACGGGTGACTTGCAATAGCTGGAAGCAGGATGCGCAACATGGAGTAGATCGCTTGGCCGCCGATCCAGGTTTGAATCCCAAACCAGCCGCACGCGACGACAGCGCGCAGCACCGCCGGAATGTTGGCGCCGCGCACACCGAAAGATGCGCGCACGAAGACGGGAAACGGGATGCCGTATTTTGCGCCGGCATGTGCGTTCAGAACCATCGGAATCAAGACAATAAAGTTTCCCAGGAAGATGGTGCCGATCGCCTGTTTCCAGCTCATCCCGCCGGCGATCAACCCCGAGGCCAGCATGTACGTTGGTATGCAGACGCTCATTGCCACCCACAACGAAACGTAGTTGTACAAGCCCCAGGTGCGGCGCGCGAGCGAGACCGGCGCCAGATCTTCGTTATAGAGACTGGGGTCAAAATTTGTCATCTGTCGGCTTGGTGTTAGTTTAGAAAAATCCCCATGTCCGAGTTGGCCGGAGGCTTTGTTTCACAAGACGCGCTCGCCGAAGCCCTGCCTCCGTTGAACCCGCAGGAGGCGATGGTTGAGTCGAATCGCTGTCTCTACTGCTACGACGCTCCCTGCACGCACGCCTGTCCGACTCACATTGACATCCCGCGCTTCATCAAGAAAATCGCGACCGATAATCTTCTGGGTTCGGCCCGCACTATTTTAGAAGCGAACTTGCTCGGCGCGACGTGCGCGCGCGTGTGTCCGGTGCAGGAACTGTGTGAAGGCGCCTGCGTCCTGGGTTCAGAACATAAGCCGATCATGATTGGCCGTCTGCAGCGCTACGCGATGGATGATGCGTACAGCCGGAAAACAGATCTTTTTCAGCCGGGTTCCAGCAGCGGTTTCAAAGTGGCGGTTATTGGCGCCGGCCCCGCCGGGCTCTCCTGTGCTGGGGAACTGGCGCGCGCCGGCCACAAAGTGACCTTGTTTGAAAAACGCTCGCTTGGTGGCGGCTTGTCGACCTACGGCATCATTGTTCTGCGCGAGCCCGTTGAGGTCGCGCTTGGCGGAGGTCGAGATGATTTCCCGGCTTGGGGTGGAATTGAGAACTGAGGTCGAGATCGGCAGCAACTTGCCGTTCAGTGAACTGCAGTCGAGTTATGACGCGGTATTCCTGAGCTGCGGTCTCGGTTCTACGCCGTCGCTTGGCATTCCTGGCGACGAGTACTGCATGGATGGGCTGGAGTACATCGAACAGAGTAAGATCGACCGCGCCACATTGCGCGTTGGACGCCAAGTGGCCGTTATCGGAGCCGGTAATACGGCTATCGACTGTGCCACCATCGCGAAGCGTCTGGGCGCTGAACGCGTCAGCATACTCTATCGCCGAACCGAGCACGAGATGACGGCCTATCCTCACGAATACGAATTCATCAAGAAGGAGGGTGTCGAATTCCGTTTCCTGACACAGCCGGTTCGGGTAATCGCGCAGGGCGGCGAAGTTACGGGCGTTGAATGCGTTCGTACGGAACTCTCCGGTGTTGATATGTCGGGCCGAGCGACGCCGTATGCGGTGCCTGGCAGTGAGTTCGTCATTCCGGCAGATCAAGTTGTGAAAGCCATCGGGCAACAGAAGCCGTCCCTAGCCAAATTGTTGGGCTTGGAAACTTTTGGCGGATTCATCAAAGTGGATGATGATTACGAAACCACTTTGCCGGGTGTCTACGCAGGCGGCGATTGCATTCGATCCTCCGGTAATGCATCAACGGTGATGGCGGTGGAAGACGGCAAGCTGGCGGCCAAAGCAATTCACCGGAAGCTCATGGGTGTGCCGGTGCTCGGGGGAGTGCAGTAATGGCGGACCTTTCCATCGATTTCGCCGGCATCCGATCGCCGAACCCGTTTTGGCTGGCGTCTGCGCCGCCGGCCAATTCCGGGGCGCAGGTTCACAAAGCATTCGAAGCAGGTTGGGGCGGAGCCGTGTGGAAGACTATCGGCGCGCCGGTGCTGAATGTCTCGAACCGCTATGGGGCTTGGCATTACGGCAATCAGAAGATGCTCGCCATCAATAATGTCGAGCTGATTTCCGACCGGCCGCTTGAAGTCAATCTAAGCGAGATCAAAGACGTGAAGCGACTCTGGCCCGATCGCGCGGTGATCGTGTCGGCTATGGTCGAATCTACGCCAGAAGCCTGGAGCGACATCGTTCACCGTATTGAAGACACGGGCGCCGATGGTATCGAATTCAATTACGGCTGTCCGCATGGCATGAGTGAGCGTGGCATGGGCGCTGCGGTAGGACAAGTTCCTGAATATTGCGAACAGATCACCGGCTGGGTAAAGAATGTTGCGCGCATTCCTGTGATTGTCAAGCTGACGCCGAATATCACGAACATTGTGTATCCGGCGCGGGCTGCTGTTGCCGCGCATGCGGATGGTCTGTCGCTCATCAACACCATCAATTCCATAGTTGGCGTGGATCTTGACACGCTGGAAGTAACGCCCAGCATAGGCGGCAAGGCCGGTCACGGCGGCTATGCCGGGCCGGCGGTAAAGCCCATCGCGCTCAATATGCTGTGTGCTTTGGGGGTGGATGAAGTGGTTGCGGGTTCGCGGACTGCCCATTTCCGGAATGGGTGGAATTTCCACCTGGAAAGATGCGGCAGAGTTTCTGCTGCTGGGCGCGACGAGTCTTCAGGTATGCACGGCCGTGATGCACTACGGCTTCCGCATCATCGAAGATTTGTGCGATGGACTGTCGAATTGGATGGACGCTCATCAATTTTGCGACCATCGCCGATGTTCGGGGAAAGAGCTTGCCGCATATTTCCGATTTCAAGAACTTTGATTTGTCTTTTCGGGCCGTTGCGCGCATCGATCCTGCCAAATGCATCAAATGCGATCTGTGCTACGTGGCGTGCAACGATACTGCTCATCAATGCATTGATCTCGTCACGTCCGACGGGAGCTAAAGTTGAGCCCCGCTCCTATGACGTTCATTCGAACGGCAAACAAGACGCGATCGCAACGCGTCCACAGCCGCGTGTACGCGAAGAAGATTGTGTTGGCTGCCGGCTTTGCTACAACGTCTGCCCCGTGGAGCACTGCATTGAGATGGTAGAACTGCCTCCATGCCGTCCCTCGGTGACTTGGGATGAGCTTTCGACGTCTCAGCCCGATGTGACCGAAAGCTGGGACGCTATGAAGCGCTACCGGGATGAACATGGCATTCACATTCATTAGGAGCCAAGCAGTTTGGCGTTACTGATTAAGAACGGCGAAATCATCACCGCGGATGCTCGGTTTCACGGTGACATTTACGTCGAAGACGAAACGATTACCAGAATTGGTGATCACCTCGATGCTGGTCCGAATGTCGAAATCATCGACGCAACCGGCAAGTTCGTCTTTCCCGGTTTCATTGATCCTCACGTCCACATTTATCTGCCGTTCATGGCGACTTTTGCGAAGGATACGCATGAGACCGCCAGCATCGCAGCTCTGATTGGTGGCACTACCACTTTCATCGAAATGTGTTGTCCGTCGCGCCATGACGATGCGCTGGAAGGTTACAAACTGTGGAAGAGCAAAGCCGAAGGAAATTCTGCCTGCGACTACACCTTCCACATGTCTGTCACGAAGTTCGAGGACAAAACCGAGTCGCAGCTTCGCGAGATTGTCAGCGATGGAATTACATCGTTCAAGATCTTTCTTTCCTACAAGAATTTCTTCGGCGTAGACGATGCCGAGATGTTTCAGACGCTTCAACTCGCACGCGAGTTGGGGGTCATTGTGACGGCGCATTGCGAAAACGCGGAACTAGTGGATCGCCTTCAGAAAGAATTGCTGGCCGAGCGGCAAAACGGGTCCGGAGTGGCATGAGCCGAGCCGTCCGGAGGCGGTCGAAGCGGAGGGAACTGGGCGTTTCGCCACGTTTCTCGAAATTACCGGCGCGACAGGTTATGTCGTTCATCTCTCCTGTCAACCAGCGCTCGAAGCGGCTCTAGCTGCCAAAGCGCGCGGCGTGAAGTTGTTTGTGGAATCGGTGATTCCACATCTGCTGCTGGACAAGACATACGCAGAGCGGGAAGGAATTGAAGGCATGAAGCACGTCATGTCGCCTCCGCTGCGCGAAAAGCGCAATCAGCAATTGCTCTGGAACGCTTTGTCCACCGGCGCGATCGACACCGTCGGCACCGATCATTGTCCCTTCGACATCGAACAGAAGATGCTAGGAGTGGACGCGTTTACGCGCATACCAAACGGAATTCCCGGAATCGAAGAGCGCGTGAATCTGCTATTCACGTATGGCGTCCAGACCGGGCCGTATGGATGTTCACCGTTTTGTCGATTGCGCGAGCACACGCCCGGCCAAGCTGTTCGGCTTGTTCCCGAAGAAGGGAACTATCGCGATAGGCAGCGACGCGGATCTGGTCATCTATGATCCCCATCACAAGAGCGTCTTGTCTGCAAAGACTCATCATGTGAATAACGACTATTGTGGATTCGAAGGGATGGAGATCCACGGTCGCCCGTCCGTTGTGACGGTTAGAGGAAAAGTTCAAGTGCGCGACGGCGAATTCGTAGGCGAGCGTGGCCGCGGAAAGATGTTGCGCAGGGAACCCACTGCATGAGTCTGAACCCGAAGCGAACGGTCGAAGAACTTCATGAGCTACGAGCGCTCACCAGCGACGAAAACGGCGCTCAACGCGTCGCATGGACTTCAACCTGGCAAACGGCTCGGGACTGGTTTGCGGAAAAACTCGCTGGGCTTCCGGTCGAGCGGCATCTCGATGCAGCCGGCAACAGTTGGGTGACTCTTGCCGGCGACTCCGATAAAGCTTTGCTGCTCGGAGGCCATCTGGATTCCGTCCCCAACGGTGGCTGGCTGGACGGTTCGCTCGGCGTGCTCGCGAGTCTTGAAATTTTGAGACACTTCGCTGCGGAATATAATGGGCGACCGCCAATCACAATCCGCGCTGTGGATTGGGCCGATGAAGAGGGTGCGCGCTTCGGGCGAAGTTTGCTGGGTTCATCGGCTTTTGCGGGGACACACTCGATTGCAGCCGATCGTGTGCGCGCAGACAAGAATGGCGTCTCATTAGAAGATGCTTTGCGCGCTTGCGGTGTTGAGATCGATCGCTTCTCAGAAGCTCAACAGGAACAGAAGAATGCCGCGGCGTACCTGGAACTACATATTGAACAAGGGCCTGTGCTGGAGAGTATGGGTCTGCCGCTGGCAGTTGTGCTCGGTACGAAGGGAGTCGAACGGCACTCGGTTATATTCTTCGGTCAGGAAGCTCATTCGGGCTCCACCCCGATGAACGCCCGGCGCGATGCCTTGGCCGCGGCTGCAAAGCTCGCTCTGGAGATTCGTCCCATTGCCGCTAAATATTCGGACGGTGTCTGCACCATGGGCAGCGTGAAGACTTTCCCAGGCATTCCTACGGCGGTGGTAGGACGCTGCGAGACGACGCTCGATCAACGGCATCTCGACGCTGGAGTGCTCGCCAACATGCTCCGCGAGGCACATGAAGCAAGTGAACGATTCGCGCGTGCAGAGAAATGTACCGTCGAATGGTCGCGCATCTGGAACATTGAGCCCGTCCCGTTTCACCCTCAGCTTATTGCGCTGTGTGAAGCGGCCGTTCGCGAGTCCGCGGGCGAAGCGCCACGGTTGCCATCAGGCCCGCTACACGATGCCGCGGAGGTCGCGCGCGCCGGCATTCCGGCAGTCATGATGTTCGTGCAATCATTGCACGGCATCAGTCACAACAAAATTGAAGACACGAAACAAGAGCACATTGAACTCGCGGTTGAGGCCATGGATCGGCTAGCCACCAAAACGGCCGCCTGGATTCAGGATCAGAATGGATAGAGGCATGGAACGCACATCGCAAGAAGTTATCCAGGAAAACCGGGACTACACGCTTTTCTCGTGGTCGGTGCAGGGTTCGTCGAACCCAATGCACATTACCAAAGGCCAGGGCGTCTGGTTCTGGGACGGCGAAGGTAATAAATGGCTGGACTTCAGCTCTCAGCTCATCAATCTCAACATTGGTCATCAGCATCCGAAGATGCTGGAGGCCATCAAGAAGCAGGTTGACGAGCTGTGCTTTGCCGGTCCCGGTTTCGCCACGGAACCGCGCGGCGCGTTGGGCAAGAAGCTTGCGGAGGTGACGGGACTCGCGAAAGCGTTCTTCACTTTGGGCGGAGCCGAAGCGAATGAAAACGCGCTCAAGATTGCGCGGCTGTATACCGGCCGCGACAAGATCATCACGCGCTATCGCTCTTATCATGGCGCCACCATGGGTGCGATGACAGCCTCTGGAGATCCGCGCCGCTGGCCCGTCGAGCCGGGCGTGCCGGGTACCGTGCGCGTCTTCGATCCGTATTGTTACCGCTGTCCTTTTGGCAAAACGCCGGACAGTTGCCGTCGCGAATGCGTCAGCCATATCGAAGAGATCATCCAGATGGAAGGTCCTCACACCATTGCAGCCATCATGGTGGAAGGCATCACGGGCTCAAACGGCATCCTGGTTCCACCCGATGATTACTATCCAAGGCTGCGCGCTTTGTGCGATAAGTACGGCATTCTGCTTATCGACGATGAAGTGATGAGCGGATTCGGGCGAACCGGCAAATGGCTGGCGACACAGCATTACGGAATTAAGCCCGACATTGTAACCAGCGCGAAAGGACTCACCAGCGGATACATGCCGCTGGGCGCTGTTGTGGTTTCACAGCCGATTGCGGATTACTTCGAAACTCACATGCTGTGGGGCGGCTTGACTTATAGCGGTCATCCCGTGTGTTGTGCGGCTGCAGTCGCGAATCTGGCGATCTACGAAGAAGAAAAAGTTTTTGAAAACGTGGACCAGCAGGCTGTTTATCTTGCCGGCCGGCTCGAAACCATGAAGCAGAAGTTCGCTTGTGTCGGCGACGTCCGCTACAAAGGCCTGTTCAGCGTGATCGAGTTAGTTCGCGATAAAGCGACGAAGGAACCGCTGGCGCCATTCAATGGGACAAGTCCTGAAATCGGGCTGCTCAACGCTTATCTGAAATCTCAGCACCTGTATGCGTTTGTCCGGTTCAACATGCTTTGGGTGTGTCCGCCGCTGATCATCACACAGGATGAGCTGCAGCAGGGCTTAGACATCATCGAACAGGCCTTGCGAATTGTGGATGAGAGTTTGCAGCCGCAGCAGGCTGGCGAAGCGGCAGTAGAAGAGGTGAACTATGTCGGTCGTTGAAGAAGCCGTTCGCTTAAGCAGAGTCAGCCACTGGATTGGCGGCAAGCCCGTCGAATCGAAATCCGGGCGTTCTGGCACGATCTGGAATCCGGCTACCGGCAACGCGCAAGCTTCCGTTGATTTTGCCAGCGCGGACGAAGTCGACCAAGCTGTTGCGGTAGCGAAAGCTGCGTTTCCCGAATGGCGTGCGACGCCTTTGTCGCGGCGCTCTGAGGTGATGTTCCGTTTGCGCGAGTTAATCGACCGCAATCGGCAGAAGATCGCGCGCTTTCTAACTCTTGAACACGGTAAGACCCTTGCTGACGCGCTTGGCGAAGTCGCGCGCGGACTAGAGAACGTTGAATTCGCCTGTGGCATTCCCAATCTGCTGAAGGGCGAATTTTCCGAACAAGCCAGTCGCGGTGTAGACGTGTATCAGATTCGGCAGCCGCTCGGGGTTGTCGCTGGGATTACGCCGTTCAATTTTCCCGCGATGGTGCCCATGTGGATGTTCGCCAACGCAATTGCGTGCGGCAACACGTTCATCCTCAAGCCGTCCGAAAAGGATCCGTCTGTCAGTCTCTACCTTTCCGAACTTTTGCAGCAGGCCGGTCTGCCGGACGGCGTTTTCAACGTGATCCAAGGCGATCGCATCGCAGTGAATCGATTGCTGGAGCACCCTGACGTGAAAGCAATCAGCTTCGTCGGCTCCACTCCAGTGGCTCGGGCTATCTATGAAACTGGTACGCGCAATGGGAAGCGTGTGCAGGCGCTCGGTGGCGCGAAAAACCACATGGTGGTTCTGCCGGACGCAGATTTGGACATGGCCGCGGACGCTGCCGTTTCGGCTGCCTACGGTTCCGCAGGCGAGCGTTGCATGGCAATTTCGGTTATCGTTGCGGTTGGTAGCGCGGCGGACCCGCTGATCACCGCCATCCGCAATCGCGTTCGCAAGCTTCGCATTGGTCCCGGCTTGGAGGATGGCAATGACATGGGACCTCTGATTACGCGCGAGCATCGCGATCGGGTAGCGTCTTACATCGAGAATGCTCCCGCTGAAGGCGCGACGGTTGTGGAAGACGGGCGCGCGCATGAGGCTCGAAAGCGCGCTGGATTTTTTCTTGGTGCATCGCTGCTGGACCATGTGCAGCCCGGAATGCGCTGCTACGACGATGAAATTTTTGGACCCGTGCTCAGCGTTGTTCGTGCGCCCACGTACGACGATGCAGTGCGCATTATCAACGATCATCCGATGGGTAACGGCACCGCGATTTTTACGCGTGACGGCGGTGCGGCCCGGCGCTTTCAGTTCGATATTGAAGTCGGGATGGTCGGCATCAATGTGCCTATCCCGGTGCCAGTTGCCTATCACAGCTTCGGTGGCTGGAAGTCCTCCTTGTTCGGCGACCTTCACATGTACGGCCCCGAAGGCGTGCAGTTTTACACCCGGGCGAAGCTGGTCACGAGCCGCTGGCCAGATCCGAGCACAAGCAAAGTGGATCTGGGCTTTCCGCAAGTTCGCTAGAACTTCCGCCAGCGTTGTCGCTGTAGTGTATACTGCGAATCTCGTAGTGTCTTTTTAATCGCTGTCAAACTCCTCGTCGAGTTCTCGAAAAGGAGGACTGTTGCGCACATTTTCTTTCCCAAAACGAATCCTCACCGCGATCGCGCTGAGCATGTTACTTGGTAGTGGGCTGACGCACCGGGCGTTGGCGCAATCGGCTGCCGCCGGAACCATCACCGGCACTCTTACCGATCCTTCCGGAGCTATCGTGCCGGATGCTGCTGTGATCGTGCACGAGACCGATACGGGTGTTGACCGGTCGCTGTCGACGAATGCAAACGGGATCTACAGCGCCACGTTTTTGCAGCCTGGCCACTATACGGTAAGTGTGTCGAAGCCTGGATTCGCCAAGGTTGTGCGGGAAGATCTGACGCTCGAAGTTGGTCAGACTTTGCAAGTCAATCTGCAACTGCCTGTTCAGAGCACGCAGGAAACCGTCACCGTGACTGGTGAAGCTGCTGTGGTGGACACCGAGAAGACTGAACAATCGCAAGTGGTCGACGAGAACCTGGTTGAAAATCTTCCGATAGTGGGCCGGCGTTGGGACAACTTTGTCCTGCTGACGCCAGGAGTGACCACGGATGGAGCGTTGGTTTCGTACCGTGGCATTTCCGGTCTTTACAACAACAATTCCGTGGACGGAGCGAACAACAATCAAGCGTTTTTCTCGGAGGCACGTGGCCGAAGCTCAGCCACAACAGGCGTTCCCTACATTTACAGCCTGGATGCCATTCAAGAATTTCAAGTAAGCGCCAGCAATTACAGCGCGGAGTTCGGGCAGGCGGCGGGCGGCGTTGTCAATGCGGTGACCAAGTCCGGTACAAACGCGCATGCACGGCGATCTTTTCTATTATTTGCGCTATCCGGCTCTGAACGCTCTTGATCCGGTCAACAAGGCCAACGGCGTTCTTGCGCAGCCGGTACATCAACAGCAGCAATTCGGCGGAAGTGTCGGCGGGGCCATCCTCAAAGACAAGCTGTTCTACTTCTTGAATTACGACGGATCGCGAAAAGTTTTCCCGATCACCTACATCAGTACTTCTAAATTTCCGCTTGCTTGTCCCGCGGCACTTAGCGCGGCACAGTGCTCCGCGGCCAACGGTTATCTGTCCTCGCTTCGGGGATCTTACCCGCGAACGGGCGTGAATGACATTGGTTTCGGCAAACTGGATTATCAGCTCAATGAAAAAAATCGTTTAAGCGCGGGCTTCGATCTGGACGATTACCACGCGCCGAATTCGTATAACTCGAACACTACGGTTAGTAACAACTCAGTTACTGCAAATGGCCCTATCGTTCTTCACGAGCGCTTTTTTGTCGCGAGTTGGGACTCCACTCTCAAACCCACTATGGTGAACAACCTGCGTTTCCAGTGGGGAGTGGACGACGAAATGACAGGCGCGAATAGCGGCGGCCCGAGTGTTACGGTTGCCAGCGTTATGGCTTATGGAATGCCCAACGCACTGCCGCGCCCCGCTTTCCCTGACGAGCATCGCATCCAGCTTGCCGACACGCTTTCGATTTCTAAAGGCAAGCACCAGATGAAGGCCGGTTTTGACCTTAACTTCATTCACGAAGTAGCCATCAACTTGTTTCAAGGCGGTGGGGTATACAGCTACAGTGGCGCACCCGCGACGGCCTTCGACAACTGGGCGCTGGACGTCTACGGCATCAACACGGGCGCCAGCACCGGCAAGCATTACAGTTCGTTTACTCAGGTCACCGATCCGATCACGGGAGTTGGAAAGGACGACTTTTACGACAACGACTACGCCGGATTCTTTGAAGACAGTTGGAAATTTCGTCCCAATCTTACATTGAATCTGGGCGTGCGTTATGAAATACAGACCGTCCCGCAACCTCCGCGGCCGAATACTGCGACGCCGCTGACTACTCTATATACCTCAACGCTGAACATTGATAAAAACAACTTCGGCCCGCGGATTGGTATTGCGTGGGAGCCGATGAAAGACACTGTTGTGCGGCTTGGCTATGGGATGTTCTACGGCAAGACCTCCAACAGCACCTTCTATGCGCTGCGCGTGGAAAACGGCGTCTATCAACAGACCTCCAATTGTCTGCCGAGTACCTGTCCGGCTCTCACGTTTCCGAACCTGATCTTCACGCCTCCCGGACCCGCGCCCGCAGCACCTTTCGCCGGAGCTCTGGCGCCGCAGGTTACTCCGTTCACACCACCGGCGCTGACCCAGCTTGCGCACGGCCTGGTTCCCGATTTCGTTAATCCGCTGGTGCATGAGGGCGAGTTCACCATTGAACGTCAGTTGCCGGGGAATCTGGCATTCTCAGCCGGATATCTCTTCAGCCGCGGCGAACATCTGCCGGTGTTTACCGATGCAAATATCGCGCCTGCGACAACCACGCACACCTACGATGTCCTGAGCTCTTCCGGAACTGTCGCGGAAAGCATCACGGTTCCGTTTTACACGACTCGTCTTAACCCGCAGACGGGGGTGATTCTCAATGGGTACAGCATCGTGAATTCCTGGTACAACGGGCTCGTTCTGACACTGCGTAAACCGATGAGCCATGGCATTGAAATGCTTTTCAACTATACGTTCAGCAAATCGATTGACGATGGCGCGGTGGCCGGAGCCAACGGTACTTTCTTCGGCACGGATTGGCCGCTCGATCCGAAAAATCAGAAGCAGGAAAATTCACTTTCCGATCTGGATCAACGGCATCGATTCGTTGGGAGTTTCGTGTGGACGCCGACTTACTTTCGAAATTCCGCTAAGCCCTTGCACGCGCTTCTGGACGGGTTCGCTTTCTCGAGCGTCGTAACGATATCGACGGGACAGCCGCTGTTCGCCCAGATCAGTGGGTTTCCGAGTGGCGGAGTGGATTACGGCGTCACTGGTGGCGAGATCACCAACACAGGTGGAAGCACGGGAGGCCGTCCGCCTCAGCTAGGCCGCAACGTATACATCGGGCCTTCGCTGCACAACGTAGACCTCCGCGTCATGCGCTCTTTCGCGTTGCGCGAACGGCTGCAACTGCAATTCCTGGCAGAAGCGTTCAACATTTTTAATCACACAAACATCAGCTCAGTAAACGCGACCGCGTTCAATTACGCGGCGGTCGGCGGCTCAGGATGCTCGGCCGCTGTCGCAGCCGGTTCGAATGGGTGCATCATTCCGAACCCCACGTTCGAACTTCCGACGGGCTCGTCTTCCGCGAACGGACTATATACTGCGCGGCAACTGCAGTTTTCGGCCAAGCTGGTCTTTTAGAGCAGCTACAAGGCGGGTCAAACTAAAAGCAACTTATAGCGGAATCCACTGGATGCGGTTCTCCCATTCAACTGCTTCGGTGGTCAGCCAAATCAGAAGCAAATCTTCGATCGCTCTTCCGATATCGAGACGTTGAGGAACTAAAAACAGACCGGGGCGGCGCTTGTCGCCGTGGGTGAAAGCGTGAAAGTGGGCTGGCATCGTGTTGATGTCATGCGAAACGATTGCACGGTGCTGTGCTGCCGCTATTTCTAGGACTTCGAGGTCACTTAAGCCGCGCAGGCCTGCGGCCTTGGCAGTGAGGAAGTCAATGCTTGGTTCGCGGCGGAGGACTCCGTTGACAATGGCTTGATTTAAATCGGCGTCAGCTAAAAACCGTAGCTTCACGCCGAGCGAAAGGATTGCAGTTCGTCCCGGGCGCGGGTGAGTCGCTCGCGCAGGTTCGCTGGTAGGGGTTTAGCGTTGCGCCGTTCTTCCGCCCACTTTGCGTCTTGATGAAGGAGGTAAGAATCAATCGCTTCCTGGTTAGCGAGATGGTACGCTATTGCGCCGTACACCTCTTCCAGGTGCAACAGCGGAAAGTTGTGGCAGATGGTCTCGGGGGACTCGCCACGACGGAATCCTTCGACAATCGAATCTAAGGAGATACGTGTTCCGACGATGTAGAAGGCACCGTCCCGCTGCTCGACGTACTCTTTGGTCACTCGACTCATTGTAAGTCCGAATGGAGATCTCAGTGGAAATCGCGGCTGCGGACGGGGAGCGTGGCGGAGGATTTTTCGGTATTCAGGTCGCGGAGATAATCGGAGCAGTCCCAGATTTTTTGGGCGATGACGTGCAGGACTTGGCCTTCGCGTTGGATTTCGCCGCGGCAGGCGATTAGCTTGGCTGAATAGACGGCTTGGCGGAATTTGGTCTGCACGGTTTTCCAGACGATCAGATTGATGACGCCGGTTTCGTCTTCGATCGACAGGAAGATGGTGCCATGCGCGGTGCCGGGTTGCTGGCGAAAGAGTACGAGACCAGCGACATTGACGATCCGCCCGCTAGGTGTCTCTTTGACCATGGCGGCTGGGAGCACGTGCTTTTCGCGTAGGCGATTACGAAGAAACGCGAGCGGATGCTTGTGCAGCGTGAGCCCGGTGGCGACGTAATCTTCAACAACTTCCTGGCTGGGTGAAGCGCGCGGGAGATCGACGTTGGCATCTTCGAATAAATCGTATTGCGCATTGTGAAAAAGGGGCGGCATGTTGCGCTCGACCGCACCGGCTTTCCAAATGGCTTCTCGACGTTTTAGGCGCATGGAGCTGAAGGCGTCCGCTTGCGCTAAGCGATCCACGGCAAGTCGGCTGCAACGGGAACGCAGAACGATTTCAGCGGGCGAGTGATAGCCCGCGCCGCGTGCGTTTACGATCAGGGTGGCATCTTTCTCAGACAGACCTGCTGCCAGGCGCAGACCCAGCCGAATGGCGTATTTGCCACGGCGGTTGGTAGCTTGCAGCGTGCTGTCCCAATTGCTGTAGTTGACATCGATGGGGCGCACTTCGACACCATGATCGCGGGCATCGCGGACGAGTTGCGCGGGCGCATAAAATCCCATTGGCTGGCTATTCAACAGCGCAGCGCAAAACACGGCCGGGTAGTGACACTTGATCCAGGCTGAGACGTAGACCAGATTCGCGAACGAGATGGCGTGCGATTCCGGGAAGCCGTAGGTGCCAAAGCCTTCAATTTGGCTGAAACAGCGCTCGGCAAAATCGAGCGGGTAGCCATTGTCCAGCATGCCCTTGATGAAGCGGTCGCGATGATTTGTGATTGTGCCGACGTGACGGAAGGTTGCGAGCGAACGGCGCAGTTCGTCGGCTTCGTCCGGACTAAAGCCTGCGCCGGTGATAGCGATCTGCATGGCTTGTTCCTGGAAAAGCGGGACGCCTAACGTCTTGCCCAAAATCTTCTCCAGTGCCGGGCTGGGAAACGAGACTCGCTCTTTGCCTTCGCGCCGCCGCAGATAGGGATGCACCATGTCGCCTTGAATGGGTCCGGGGCGCACGATAGCAACTTCGATGACCAGATCGTAAAATTCTGCCGGCTTCAGGCGCGGCAGCATGCTTTGCTGCGCGCGGCTCTCTACCTGAAACACGCCGATGGAGTCGGCACGCTGCAGCATTTTGTAAACCGCGGCATTGTCTGATGGGATGTCAGACAAAGTGTGCTTTATGCCGTAATGCAGTTCCAGAAATTCGAAAGATTTTCGAATGGCGGTGAGCATTCCCAACGCGAGAACGTCCACTTTCATCATGCCGAGCTGGTCGATGTCGTCTTTGTCCCACTGAACGATAGTGCGGTCTTCCATGGTGGCGTTTTCGATTGGAACTAACTCATCCAAACGCCCGCGCGCGATAACGAATCCACCGACGTGCTGCGATAAGTGCCGGGGAAAACCGATCAAGTTTTTCGAAAGATTGATAGCCATGCGCAAACGTGGATCGGATGGATCCAAACCTGCTTCCAAAGCGTTTTCGTCATCAACGCCGTCGTTGCTCCAGCCCCAAACCGATTTCAATAGTGCCGGTGCAGTTTCTTCTGGAAGTCCCACGACCTTGCTGACTTCGCGAACGGCGCGGCGCGTGCGGTAATGGACGACTGTCGCGCAGATACCGGCGCGTTCACGGCCATATTTTTTGTAGATGTGTTGGATGACTTCTTCGCGCCGTTCATGCTCGAAGTCTACGTCGATGTCTGGCGGCTCGTCACGGGCAGTAGAAATAAACCGTTCAAATAAAAGGCCTCTTTCGACCGGATCTGCTTGTGTGATGCCCAGGCAATAACAGATGAGCGAATTACCGGCCGATCCGCGGCCCTGACAAAGAATTCCCTCATCTTTGGCGAATTCCACAATGTTGTGAACGGTGAGAAAGTAGGGCGCGTATTGGCGATCGGCGATGAGCTTGAACTCATGCTCGAGCTGTTTGTTGACAGTTTCGGGAATACCATTCGGATATCGTTTCCGGGCGCCTTCTTGCGTGCGTTTGACCAGATCTTCGTACGGCGTTAATCCCGGTTCGGCGATTTCCTCCGGGTACTCGTAGCGAAGTTCGTTGAGCGAGAAGCGGGCGTAATCGGCGATTTCTAGTGTCGCTTCGAGCGCATGTGGCCAAGGTTCGAATAGCTGGGCAATTTGGCCGATCGGTTTCAGATGACGCTCGGCGTTGGCTTCCAGGCGAAAGCCGGCTTCCGAGAGCGTGCATTTTTCTCGGATGCAAGTGACGACATCCTGCAGCATCTTGCGATCGGGATCGTGATAGAGAGCGTCGGTCGTGGCGACGACTGGGATGCCGAGCGAATAAGCGAACTTTGCGACTGTGTGTATCCAGTGGTGGTCGTCGCCGCGACAGGTGTGCGTAAGGGCCAGATGAAAACGGCCGTGAAATTTGTCGGCGAAGATCTTGATGTGTTGAACGGCGGCATTCGTCAGCACTTCCGGGAACGGGCAGATGAAGTGCTGGCCTTGCGAATACTCTTCGACATCGGACAGATGAAGAATGCATTCGCCTTTTTCGGCGCGGCGGCGGCCGAGAGTGAGAAGGCGAGTGAGGCGTCCGTAGGCGTCGCGATTGCTGGGATAGCAGAGAAGACTGGAACCATCGGCGAGATCGAGCCGGCAGCCGACAATAAAGCGAGTTTTCGATTTGTGCTTCTTGATGTGCGAATGCGCGAGGACAATGCCAGAGAGCGTATTGCGATCGGTTATGGCAATGCCGGTATAACCGTAGCCGCTCGCGGCAGCGGCGATTTCTTGCGGATGCGAAGCGCCGCGTAGAAAACTGAAATTGGAAGAGACTTGGAGTTCCGCGTACATGCGATGCCTGGCTTAAGCAAGATGGCCGCGCAGAAACCAAAGTCTGGCGGAAGATAGTTCGACGTGTTCCTGGAAGATCCAGAAGCGGCAGCCGCGGTCGTCTTCAATGCGGTAGTAATCGCGTATTTGCCATTTCAATGGTTCGAGGCGCCACCATTCGGGCGTTAATCGTTCGGGGCCTTCGGATTTCATGATGCGACGAAGATCTTGTCCCATGCGAAACTGCACGGGCGAACCGCCGGGATGGATGGTTGCGACTTCAATGCGCATGGGCGGATCGACCCAATGGACGGGGCGGACGCGGTATTCGGGCCAAAGCGCGCTGGGAGCTTGCGGCGCAGTGACGGGCTGGAACTCGATGGAATATTCGGGCAGTAAGCTTTCGCGTATGCGAAGACGAGTGACATGCTGAAAACCGAGGCGCGCGCCCAAGCGGTCGATCAATTCATCCAGTGCTTGGGTGTTCTCCAGCCTGTCGGGATCGAATTGCGGAAGCGTGAGCTGCCCGGGGTCTGCTCGATCAAAATTCGGGACAGACAGGACGAGAGTTTCGATGCCAAAGCCAGCGTCGATGTTGCCAAGCCGTTCCGTAAAGAGGCGCATCAAGTGAGTGACGGAACGAACCGGTTTGGAAGTGCTGATGCCGCAGGCGCAGACCACTCCGTCCACTCGATAGCAATCGAGATTGAGGCGGCGCGCACCGGCATGCTCCTTCTGCAAGCGCGTGCAAATCTCTTTGAGTAGATCGAGCAGAACATATTCGACGGCTGGGGTGGTTGCGATGGGCTCGGGGAGCATGCGCCGGGCCGAATAAGGTGCAGGACGGCGATAGGGCGTGATGGTTTCTTCGGCTTGACCGAAAGCCTGATCCAAGCGCAACAAGATGCCGGAACCAAAGCGCGTGACCAACGCCTGGCGGGGCACTTTTTGAAATGCCGCGATGGTGTTGAGGCCGACGCGGCGGAGGGCGCGAGTCACTTCTTCGGGCAGGCGCAAGGCTTCGACAGGCAAAGGATTCAAAGCTTGCGGCAACTCGCTGCCGGTGATGATGACTTGCCGGGAATAGCGGGCCAATGCCCAGGCTGCGCCTAAAGTGTCGGCGATTGCGCCGCGAATGCGATGGCCAGAGCGGCGGATGCGGGTTTGCACATCGTTGAGTAGAGCTTCTTCACCGCCGAAGAGATGCGCGCAGCCAGTGACATCTAGAACGATGCCGCCAGAGCCGTCGTCAGCCACGATTGGGGAATAGCGGTTGCACCAGTGGAGAACGCGCTGCTTGACCTCGGCTGGACTGTCAGGCAGGTATAGACAAAGCAGACGCCGAGACATATCATCCTGCCAGGGCTTCTTTCGCGACCAACTGCCCGCGGTGAATAGAGCGTGCAGTTTCAAGTTGGCCGTTGCGCCAACTCACCTGCCAATTGCCCGGACGTCCGCCCCGGCTATAAAGAAGTTCAAGCGACCAGCCGAAGTTCCTTGTAGAAGAAACCCGCCAGCGCGTGATGGCGGAGGCCATATTTCCGAACAAGAAACCGGTTGCGCCGCTGCTCTCAGCTGCGAGCTGCAGACGGCGCGAGAAAGTGAGGTCGGCGGAGGGAAGGACGGCCAGGACGGCATTAATTTGCGGACAGCGGAGCGCTTCGAGGATGGTCCAGACCAGATCCTTGGGACGGCGGGCGCGGACATGAATCCAGTGCTGGAGGTTGACGCCGTAGGGCAGAAGCCCTAGCGGGTAGAACGAGCGGGAGGGCTCGATGTAAAGGACAGCGCCCTGGCGCGGGATGCGGGCGGAAAGCAACCCGGCAAAGGCAATGACGCTGGCGGGATTGCCCTTTAGTTCATGGACACAGCCGAGGGGCAAGCCATGTGCCGGCAGGGCTTCATCAATAAGGCCGGAGATCGGAATGGTGCGGGCGAAGCGGCGCGGCGCACCCTCCAGAGCATCGATTTTTTCGCGTAGGTCAGCTAGAACGTGCGGGGTTGGGGCATGAACTTCCCGGGCCGGTGCTATGAGCATTTCCAGACATCAGCATAGCACCGATTTTCGCCTTATATTCGCCCTGGAGGTTGTTGATGCGGCGGGTAGCCTTCGGGTGTGAGTCCTCCCATATCATCAGAGGCATTGGCCAGCAGCGTTCCGCGGAATTTGCTTGCGAAAACGGAGGCGAGCGACATTCCGATGATGACTACGCCGAGGGCCATGGAGTGAACGGTATAGGCAGTTTGGTCGGTATAGCCCAAGAGCAAAGGCGAGAGAAACACCCAAAGACCCAGGATCATATTGAACCAGCTAAAGCTAATTGTGGAGAGTGGATACCACAAGCGCAGCGTGGCGGATGTCAGAAGAAGGCCGCCGATTAACCAACAATTCGTGGAACTCGCTTGCTGCGACACGCCGTAGTACAAAATCGGCGCACACATAAAACATGCGGAAGCGAGAAACACGACGAGGCTTGGCAAACGCATAGCGATCATGGCATCGGAAACCCGCGGGGAAGGTTCCGGTCTGGTCAAGAATTCCTGTTCCATAGTTCTCCTTTAATGTAGACGCCTTGATTTTGAACTAGCTTCGCAGACCGTCGAAGGCCTGCTCGATTTCTGCTTTAGCTTCTGCGGACGGAGGCAAAAACGGCAGGCGTGGAGGGCCACCGTAATACCCATTCAATTCCATTGCGTATTTGAGGCCGGGGATGCCGTACTTGGTTGCGATGAGACGCCCGGCCGGACTGATACGCGTTTGCCAATCCTGTCCAGCTTCATATTCACGGGTGCGAAAGGCTTCCCAAACCGTCACGCAGGCGTAGGGCAGGGGATTGGCGAGGGCCAAGATGGCTCCGCTGGCACCGCCGTGCAGAGCGTCGAGAAAATTGACGCCTGCGCCGGACAGAACCTGAAAGCCGGGCTTGGCGGCTTTAACGGATTCCTTCAATTTTTCGACATTGCCGGAACTGTCTTTCATGCCGATGATGTTCGGGTGATGCGAAAGCTGGGCAATGGTGTCGACGGGCAGATCGTAGCCGGTGACTTGCGGAATGTTGTAGAGCAGAACGGGGAGTTTGGAGCGATCGGCGACGGAGCGGAAGAAGAGCAGTTGCAGATCGGGCTTGTGCATCTGGACGCGGTAATAAAACGGCGAAAGAACGAGCGCAGCGTGGAAGCCGGCATCGGCGGCAAGACTGGAGAGGCGGACGGTTTCGTGAACGCTCTCGGCGCCAACGCCAGCAATTAACGTCTTGCCTTCGGCGGCGGCTTCGCTGACCCAGGACATCTGCTGGACGCGTTCGTCGGTAGAGAGCAGCGGTGTTTCGCCGGTGGATCCGCAAACGACATAACCGCTGAGCGCGATCTTATTCAGCTTCGTGATGTTGTAAATCGTTTTTGCTTTTGAGAGCTCGCCTTCCTCATCGAAGCAGGTGGTGAGCGCGGGGAGGATGCCTTGAATTTTCATTTGAACTTTGATGATGACAAATAGAAAGGGCCTGCCGACACCAAAGCGCCGACAGGCCCAATCCAGTTAGTGTTGGTTACTTGGCGATGTAGGTGACCACAAGCGCATAGAGCGCGAGCGATTCAATCAGCACCAGACCGAGAATCAGAGCAATGCGAATGGCCGCAACCGCTCCGGGATTGCGCGCCATGGCTTCGGCCGCTGCAGCGGTAGCACGGCCCTGGCCGAGACCGCAAAGACCAGAAGCAATCCCTACTGCGATATAGGCCGCTGCCAAACGATAGTTTGACGGATCAGTCCCGCCTCCGGTGCCTTGAGCAAACATCGGGCTCGCCATAGCCAGCAAGCTAGCGGCGAGCATCATCAACTTCTTATTCATTCGTTTCTCCTATAGAAAATTGCTTTCAGGAGGTGGTTCGACACGTGCGTTGGGACGCCGGGCGCTCACACTGAAAGCGCTGATAAAGCCCTAATGCTCGTGCGAAACGGCCCCGCCAACGTAGACCATCGCGAGCAGCATGAAAATGTATGCCTGCAAAAAGCCGACGAAGAGGTGCAGGCCGATAAAAATGACGGGGATGATGACCTTCGTCAGCGCTATGAATGTCAGATAAACCTGCTCACCGGCGAACATGTTAGCGAAGAGACGAACAGTGAGCGAAAACGGGCGCGCGAAATGGCTGATGATCTCGATGGGCAGCATGAGAAACGCGAGCCACCAGAACGGTCCGAGAAATTGCTTGATGTATCCCGCGCCATGCGCCCGAATACCGGTGTAGTGGTAGAAGAAAAACGTGCAAACGGCAAAGCCGAGCGGGACCATGGCGTACATGGTGGGCGAATCAAAGCCGGGGATCAGGCCGATCAGGTTCAGGCACAGAATGAAGATAAATATGGTGCCGAAGAAGACCAGATAGCGGGGGCCATCGTGCCCGACCACTTCTTCCGAAGAGGCGTGTACGAAATCGTAGAGCACTTCCATGGTGTGCTGCGCCTTGCCGGGGCGATCGACCGAAAGGCGGGTACGCAAAACGCCGAAAAAAACCAGAATGAAGAGAACGACCAGGATTTCGCAGACCATCCAGTCGCTCCAGGGATTGGCGGGATCGGAAGAAGGGAAGTGGATGCCGTTCAGAACCGCGTTAGCCGGGCCGGCGAGCGTATTATTGAAAATTTTGGTGATCCAGAGTTCGTGCATTTAGTGCGTGCGCCGGGATTTAAACAGGCTTTGAATGACTTCGGCCGTCGATGAAAAGAGTACCGCAGCCGTACTGGCGAACAGACCCAGGACTACCGGTAAAGGGTTGACGCCCAAAGACTTGACTATAACATAGCCTAGTGTGAACAGTATAAGATAGCGGCCTACAAAGGTGCCAGCCTGCCACGGCTTTCGGGCAGTTGTGCCGGGTTCCATGGAACGCGCCAACCAATTGAAGAGCCACAAATTACCAAACGAACCCAAAGCTCCTAATAAGCAAGCCAGGCCGGGGTTGAAGCCCTGGAACCACCAATACGAAACAAAGCCAATCAGACCAAAGGCCAACGTGAGGTTGTAGAGACGTTGGATGGTCACTTTGGCCCTTCCCGGGACAGCTCCCGGACGATTTGCGTTAAACCAGCCGCCATACCTAGCATGATGCCAAGCGCGCGGAGCCAAGGCCGGTGGAGGAAATGATCGGCGAACCCGCCGAGGATGTAACCGGCGAACACCGAAGCGGGCAGCGTTAGGGCCAAGGACAAGTATTTGCCCAACCACGTGAGCTGTTTCCCGGGCAATTGCGGCATTTACGATTCAAACCCAAATTACTCCACATGTTCCATCGGGCGTGAGTTTGCGATATGTTCTATGGAGTTAAAACAAAAAATGGTTATTCCGTTTATGTCCAGCCCAACGCCAGCTCCGGTCGCGCAAACTTACTCGGGTGTCATTCATTTCCCCGGTATCTATGCGTTTTTGAATACTCCGTCTTGCCCCACGCCAGCCCTGCTCCAGTTTGACGAGCCGTTCACGGGCAATTTTGATGACTTGAAAGCACAGAACACTCGTGGAACACTACAAGGAACGTTTAGCGAAGGCGATACCTGTGAGCTTACCGGACTTATTTGCCAGCGGCCGGTGAACGGAATAACGATACCTGTCCTTTTCCTTTTTGACGCGAGCAGTTAATAGGAGCTCTATTTTGTCCCACCTCCCCAAAGCACCAATCTTGTTCTGTCTCATGCTGATGATGAGTGTGCTCGCTGCGGAGGCACGCCCGCGGCAGGCAGCGGCACTTCCGGCGGCAGATAGTCAGCGACTGAATAGCCCCGTCACGTTGAAAGTAATTGAGCAACCGCCACGGGCTCTGTTTGAAGCATTAGCGGCTGCAACCGGACTCCAGATTCGGTTTGATCCGGCATATGACCGCGAACAGGCCATCCAGTCAGCGTCGGTGGACATAGAAGGCGATTCGGTCAACGATGCTTTGGTCAAAGTAGGGAAGGCTACAAATTCGTGCTGGAGCCGGATTGCACCAGCTTCCGTGGTGGTTGAAGTTTGCAGGTCGGAGAATCAGCCAGTCAAAACGCCCAGCCCAACAACGCCGCCATCAGTTACCAGCATGATGCTGGTTGTGGGAGCCCCCAAGGTTTACGACGACTTGTATTTGCAGAACCAACTTCTCATGCTGCAGGGTCAGTTAGCGGCAGTTCACGGGGTTGATCAGTCGACGCTGTTAAGTCACATCGGCGGTGTGCAGGGAGCCGACATTCGCCAGACTTCGGTAGCATTGTCCGCCTCCAGTCCGCCGACGCCAGGTACTTCCACTTTTACGCCTGCCGCCGGCGTGCCTGCGTTCGGGTCGACCGGGAATCCCACCACAACGACTCCGGGAACGACAACGACAGTCGGGGGCCTCACTCCGACGGCGCCCACACCACCAGCCCCAACGTTAGCGCCTCCTACTGTGAACGGCTCGTCGCTTGCGACATACAACGAATCGCTTCAGCTTTCATACGAAATCATGAACACGCAGCTTCTGCTTGGCGGCGCGGTGAGCGATCACTTGCAGACTAACGGGAAGCCTAAGACTACTTTTACTCTTGGGTTCCCGATTACCGTTACGCCGCCTTCGCCGGACGACAAGAAGTTAGAGAACGCGGTGGCAGAAATAGAAATTTCTGTATGTGCAGAATCGACATTAGAGTCTCCGAGTGTAGTTACTCTGCTTCCGCAAGAGCGTACTTACAACGTTGCAAGCTTAGTGGATAAATCGTTTTTGGGAAGTATAAGTGCGGTCTTGGGCGGTGTTGTCAACGTGGGTGGCTCCTTTCTTTGGGGGCACAAGACTTACTATCTTGTCCAGCAGCAAGAGACAGTGGCGATGATGCGGCCATCCCGTCTTTGCAAAGACGGCAGCCCTGACGTGTCTTTTGCCTGGCAGATTCGCCCCGTGTTAGGCAATCCTTTTCTGCGGCCTGGCGACTCGACCAGTTTCGTACAAGTGTCAGTCCCAGGGGTTCCCAATAACGGTTCGCCGACTCAGGAGATCGGAACCGCTTGCGTGAGCGTCCATTGGCGGGTAGGAGACAAGAAGGGGAATTATCTGGGGCGGGCGGTGGATCGGCAAGGTCCGGTATGTTACCCGATCAGTTACTACAGCACGTCACAACGCACCGATGAAGTTACGGTCACGGATATTGGACAAGGTAATGTACACGTGAATGCGACGGGCACCTTTCTCCCCGGTTCCCTGGTCCGCGTGGGCAGCACGTTTTTGAATCCGACGACTATAACAACAACGCATGATGCACTTACCTTCGATGTCCCGGCGAAGGCAATCCTCGCGGCTGAAGGCGTTTACCTGGTAGGACGGGATAATCGGCAACAGCCGGTGGTTGAACAACGCGCCTATCAGGAAAAACAACTGACGGTCAAATGGTTGGATATTACTCCGTATTCCGACACGCTGAGCAAAGTCAAAATAGGAGTTTTATTACCCAAGGAGTCGATGCCCGGAGTAGTGCTTGCAAATGCCGCCTTGAAACGGCGGAGTGGGGAAAACCCATGGTTAGTGGTCATTGGAGACAAAATTTTCGGATTGAGCGATGCGCCCTTTTTCGCGCAGGACGACAGTTCCATAACAGTTCTGGCGCCAACGGAGCTTATTCGAACTTCGAGCAGCGTCGAAGTGCGCCGGTTGCTATGGCCCGATACTTATCGGGACAGCAAACCGATACCTCCCACAATTTTTGCGAAGACTGCTCCCATAGTGTCGAAGCTGAGCGTAGTCTCATCCCAAAATGGACTCACCCTCGCTTTGGAGGGAAGCGGGCTCCAGGATTTGAGGCTGGAATTTCCAAAGTGCGGCGGCTGCTTTATCAAAAGCTCCGGAGATACATTCGCGACGGTTCGCTTAGTGAAGCCAGACCCTCCTGCGCCGAAGCCGGTCAAGAAAGGTAAGCATCCCCTTGCCAAGGCGCCTGCGGTTCCGGATCCCACGGCGGGCCTGAAGCAGATTCTGGTGTGCCGCGGCAAGCCGCAGTCGCAAGCTGCCCAGCAAGCCCATACTGGGCAGCCAAAAAATGCGGAGCCGTTTAGCGACTGCGATGAAGGTTACCCTGTGCTGCCGCTGGATGTTCCGAACGTTACCCCTCCGGCGGCTTCTAAGTCGGCGACTTAAGTCGCCGGGGTGAGCTTCTTTTTGACCAGGTCGCTCAGCTCTTTGCCCTCAATGCGCTTGCCGGCGAGACGGGCCTGAGCGGCTTTCATTACCAGACCCATTTGCTTCGACGATGTGGCGCCCGTTTCCGAGATCGCGGCGGCAACGGCGGCTTCCATTTCGTCCTGAGAAGCGGTTGCGGGCAGATAGCTTTCGATGAGGCGGATTTCGGCTTCTTCGAGCACGGCCAATTCTTCACGGCCGCCTTTGCGGAACATGTCGGCCGATTCATGGCGCTGTTTGATAAGCGTGCCCATGATCTGCATTTCGGTGGCTTCGTTCAGCGGCTTCATGGAATCCACTTCGTGTTTCTTCAGAGCCGTCTTGATCATGCGCAGCGCACTGAGCCGGGCCTCCTCCTTCGCTTTCATGGCTTCGACCATGTCTTTCTGAATTTTGTCGAGTAGAGGCATCGCCCGAATTGTACGACGGAAGGGAGCGGGAAGCGCCCGTGCATTCTGCGATTCAAACTCAAATTGGATTTTTCCCTTTGTCAAGCGAGACTAACAGAGGAGTTCCAATCCTCAACGTTCGATTCGGCCCGAATGTTGGAGATGATCGGATCTTCAAATGGGAGTTGGAACATGCTGAGAATCAGATCGACAACGGTTGAGAAATACTTTGCTTCTGTAACCAGATCCCCTCGCACGGCGCCGCGAAGAAGAGGCGGAAAGGAAGTAGGTCCGTCCCCGGCCAGGAGCGCGGGGAGTACCGAGTGGCGTCTGGAGCCGGTTAGCCGGTCCTGAATCAGATCGATTTCAGCGCTGACAACATGGCCGTACTTTTGATCTCGCGATTGATACTTGTGCAGGTACTCGGGCGTGCCAACTACGATTACGAAATCAACGGCATCCAATTTGTCTACAAAATCGGCCACGCTCGCGCCGATTCTGGCGTTGCTCTGCCGATCGATCAGAACGTTTACATCGGCCCTCTCCAGGTCTTTAGCTAACTGCAACACGCGTTTCTCGTGAGCAGACACTCCCCACGCATAGCTGATGAAACAGGAGGGCGTCGGTTGTTGATTTCTATCCCGAATAAGCGCCTTGATTCTGCCGAGCGCAGCTTCGAAAGCGGTTCGGCGGCGCGCGATCTCTTTGTCCGCAGTTAAAATTTCGGCTCGCTGACCGGTAACACCGGGCTGGCTATCCTCGCCTACAAGGCGGACCTGGGCTCCGCAATTCGCGCAGAACAAAAACGGCTTATGGTCGCGCAAGCGTTTGAGCACTGCGGCACGCTCGGCTCGCTCATGACACTCCGGGCAAAACACGGGAGCATATTTCTTGACCGTGACTTTACGGCTGCGCAGAAAACCTTCAAACAGCGCCTGAAACAGAGAACGCACTTCGGGCCCTGCTTCCGGACTGTAATAGTGGACCAGCTCGATTTCACCGTCCTGTTCCGATATTTGTCTGAACCCGCATATCTCGCCCGGATTCATCTCGTACTCGGCTTGATTCTGCCAATGGTTTGTACGGGTGAATGTGTTGGTGTAGCCCAAAAGAACCACTAGTGCCGCATAGACGTTTTCCACTGGTCCGCTGATGACGTAAGACACGTCGTCGGCGAAAGCATATTCCGTCGGCGGCTTGCGCTGATTGATAAGCGCCGGAAACACCAGGAGGGTGGATGGGCCAAGCCGCTCCCGGAAACAGATATTGCGCTGTAAAAACAGGGCCACGGTGGAGTCGAGGAGGGTCTCGCGGTCGTGGGCCGACAAGTTAGCGATTTCCGGAAACTGATACTCACCACGAAGCAGCCGAGTCTCTTCAAGCGCGCCCAGCCCATTGGGATGCCTGCGCGCCTCAAGTACAAACGAAGCGGCAAGATTAGATTGCACTTGCGGGAACATCAAAATGCTTTGATCGCCAGACGACCTTGGCAGTATCGAAACGTAGCCATGATTGGCCAGATGGTGAACCGCGGTCATCATCTCTGCGGCTGAGAATTTCCAGGCCCGATCAACGGCGTGCAGTTGTTGTTCGAGTTCGGCCGGACTCAGGAGCACTCGGGTAGCGTCACTCTGTTTCGCATTCAGAACGAAGTCTTTGACGCGCTTGAAATTACTGGTGGTGGTGGTAGCGGTCATTTCGTCCCAGTGAACAGCAGCGCTCAAACTATCCAGGAGTTCCTGAATGCCCTTGCCCGTCATGGCACTGCAGAACCGGGCGCCGCCACTAATTTGCTTGTCGTTGCAAAACTGCATCAGATCGGCTGGTGTAAGAGTCGAAGCTGCACGATCCTCGCGTGCGCCGACGAGTATCTTGGGTATGGGTTTGTGGGTGTCGCGGTCCAGAGCGTTTAGCCAGTAGCGCACGCCTTTAAGCGGGTCGATTTGATTTCCGGGGTCAAACAGAACCAGAGCCGCATCCACTTTTTCCAGGAACAGGGCATGCGTCAGGCGATAATCCGCCTGGCCTGCGAGATCCCATAGGACAGCCTCACACTCAGTTCCATCAGCGCGGACTGAATGGAGCTGGTTCAGAACCCAGAACTGCTGCCCGTGGGTGGAGGAGTGTTCTTTGAATTCGCCATGGGCAAGCCGCCAGCCAAGACCGGTCTTACCGACCCCACTATCGCCGACCAGAACGATTTTTGCGGTGGTGTACCGGATTGCCGGATCAGCTTCCTGGGCGGGCAACGGAACGCTCTGAAGGCTGCCAATATCGACATTCCAAAGCCGAACGTTGTGATTACCCGCATCCAGGGTTGCCAAGAGCGGGAGTTGCGGATGGAAAGCAATTGCCCCCGGCTTTCTTGTGCTGCTATCTTTCACCCCGCCGAACGGCTCATCGATTCCCTCGACAGGCATGCCGGTCCGAAGATCCCACAGCCAGACCTTGCCGTCGTCAGACTTGGAAGCGAGCAGTTGCCCGTTGGCCGATATAGACACAGAGCGAACTGTCTTGGTATGCCCTTCGATGGTTTGGGTGACGCGTCCCACTGACACATCGAACGTCTGGAGGTCTCCATAGGAGTGGCCCAAGGCAAGGATCTCGCCATCTGGCGACCAAGCCGCGGTTACCGCCGGCCGGTTGTGCTGGGTTGCCAGGCTTTGGTGTGTCAAGGACGAATCAGTTATGTAGACGGCACCATCGCGAGTACAGATGGCAAGCCGGCCAGCCTTAGAGAACACCAGGAAGGTAGCCGGAGACCCCATCTCCGCCACGTGCGCCTTGCGCCAGGTATCCGTATCCCAGGCCTGCACTGCCGTTCCTTTGCAAGTTATGAGGAATTTGCCGTCGGGCGACCATGCTAACGCCGTTGCTTCGATGTGAACGCTTTCCCCAAGCCGGGAAAAAATGCGCTTAGCGTTCGGTACTCTCCACAGCCTGACGAGCTCATCGCCCGACAGAGTGGCGAGAATCTTGTCGTCCGGCGCCCAAGCTACATCCGTCGTCCAGTTGCCTTGCCTCACCACTATTTCGAAGGTCCGCCTGCCGTCGCCGGCAAGCCAAAGTTCGACGGTACCGTCCTGTGTGGGAACGGCAAGCAGATCGCCACGATTCGACCACGCAATCCGGGTTACATGGCACGTTTTCTCGCGCTTTAAGGTCGTTTGTAGCTTAAGGAAGCTCGGCACGGCTGCCTTTTTCTTAGGCATGGAGACTAGACCAGCAGCTTACTATGGGCGTTGATGAGAATCATCGGAATTGTGCTGCTGATGGCCGTGGCGTTGGGCTCATTCGCTTTTGCTCAGACTCCCCAGCCGGGCGATTTCGCCATCAACGATTTTCACTTTGCCGATGGCGAAACGCTGCCGATTTTGAAGCTGCACTATCTCACGCTGGGCGTGCCGAAGCGGGATGCGTCCGGGCATGTGACTAATGCCGTGCTGATCCTGCATGGGACGGGAGGAAGCGGGCGGCAGTTCCTGTCGCCGCAGTTCCATGACGTGCTGCTGCGCAGCGGCGGGTTGCTGGATCCGGCGAAGTACTACATTATTCTGCCGGATGATATCGGGCATGGTAATTCGTCTAAACCGAGCGATGGCCTGCGCGGCCATTTTCCGCACTACGGTTATGCGGACATGGTCACGGCTGAATACCGGCTGGTGACCGAGGGATTGCATGTTGATCATCTGCGGCTGATCCTGGGAACTTCGATGGGGTGCATGCATTCGTGGATGTGGGGCGAGCGCAATCCGGACTTCATGGATGCGATGATGCCGCTGGCGTGTTTGCCCGAACCGATTGCGGGACGCAACCGCATCTGGCGCAAGATGCTGATGGATTCCATCACCAATGATGCGGAATGGAACCACGGCGATTATCAGCAGCAGCCGGCAGGTTTGACGGGGGCGATCCACATGTTGATCATTGCGGGCGGGGCTCCGATTCAGATGCAAAAGGACGCGCCCGACCCCAGATGCGGCGGATGAACTGCTCGCAAGGCAAGTGGAACAGCGCAGGAAGACTACCGACGCAAATGATCTTCTCTATGCGGTGGCTTCCTCGCGCGATTACGACCCATCGCATGATTTGGAAAAAGTGAAAGCGTGGGTGATGCATATTAACTCAGCGGACGATTTCATCAATCCGCCGGAACTTGGCATCGCGGAGCGAGACATCCAGCGAGTGAAGAATGGCCGGTTCGTGCTTATTCCGGCCAGCGATGCCACACACGGACATGGCACGCACACCTACGCAGCCGTCTGGCAGCAGTATCTCGCTGAGCTGTTGAAGGAATCGGCGCCCTGAGCCTTTCAGGACGCGGGCACTTCAGACGGTGTGCAAGCTGGGCCGACGCCGGGATTTCCTGACTCGTAGTAGAAGGCTTGCCAAAGCATGGTTCCTTGTAGCGGCGCGCCGCTCCAGACGCTGAGATGTATGCCGTTGTCTGAACTGCAGGCGCGAAAGCTTTGGGATTTTCCGTTTTGATCGAGATCGGCTTGCGCGATGTTGTTGTTGATCGTGATTGCCGGACTGCCGAGCACAGCAATCATCGGAGTCAGCTTCTGGATGGGACCTTGGACGGTGAGATTGTAGTTCGAAACCGTGGTATCTACATTCTGCGTGATAGGGCAAGGCTGCTGTGAGACGCCGGATATGGTCGCTGGCGTATAGGTTACAGGCGCAATGGCTGAAACCAAGGTCACAACAGCGCCGTTCATGAGGTTACCGTTGTGAATGGCCATACAAGTTCGTGAAGGCGTGCTGACGGCGATACCGATTTTGGGCGTGTAATCAGCCGGGGGCGAGTTGACCGTTGATGTTGATGCTGAGAGAGCGCCAGACGGCGGGTTTGCGGGCTTGTTGCAGGAGCAAATAGCCATGAGCGGCACGAACAGCAGAGGCAAGTTGATCTTCGTCATTGTTTGTTAGAGCGATTAGCGGAACAAAATGGCACGCAATTGGAGTTAGATCGGGTGCAACCGGGAGACGCATGCCCGCGTCCTAACCGCTGTTATACTCAGGTAGCCTGTGGCCTAACGGTTGTTTGGGCCGTGGCACGTTGCCGAGACCCGCATGAGTGGTCCCGGGGGTGAATTGACATTTGGGGCTTTGTTTGCGAAAGAGCATACTCTCTCTTTTTTTCCTATTTTCTGGTGTAGTTAGCGCGCAAAAGACATTTGTAAATGGCCAAGCCGCGCGCGCGGAGGTTGGGCAGCCGCAGAACTTTACCACCGGCCAGCAGGGCACGGCATCGAATCTGATTGGCGGCGCGAGTGGCCTCGCGTATGCGAATGGGACGCTGTGGGTTGCGGATTCAAACCGCATTGCCGCCACGCCGCAGAACAATCGAGTTTTAGGTTTTCCAACGAGCCAGATTCCCGGTCCGTACGCAGATCTGACTACCATAACTCCCGCGACTTCGACGCCGGCCGTCTGCAGCCTTTGCGGTTACAGCGCCAGCATTGTCCTGGGGCAGCCTGATTTTGTGAGCAACAATCCGGGGCGCGCTCAGGTGGCAGTGCCCGCGAATGGAAGCACTGCAGAAGCGGGCAGCATGGAGACGCCCACGGCTGTTGCGAGTGACGGAACGTATCTGGCGATTGCGGATACCGACAACAATCGCGTGCTGATCTGGAATAGTATTCCGACAACGAACAATGCGGCGCCGAGTATCGTAATAGGGCAGTCGAGTTTTACGAGCTTCCAGACTCCGCAACCTGTGAACTCAAACTCTCTGCGCGGTCCGCAAGGGGTCTGGATTCAAAACGGGGCTCTGTTTGTCGCCGACACACAGAACTACCGCATTCTGATCTGGAGACACATTCCGACACAGAACAATCAGCCGGCGGATCTGGTGCTGGGGCAGTCGAATTTCAGCACCGTTTATCAGCCACCGATTACCACCGCGACCTATCCGACGACGGCCGGCAATCTGCTGCTGAATCCGACGTCAGTTACTTCCGACGGAACGCGGCTTTATGTTGCCGACCTGGGAAACAACCGAGTGTTGATCTGGAACACGGCGTTTGTGAACGGGCAACTCAATTTGAGCAACGATCAGAATGCCGATGTGGTAATTGGACAGCCCAACCTGACCACGGCGGTACCTAATTGGAGCAGCTATTTTTGCGGCGGCGACAATTTCACGCCCTGTCAAAACACATTGAACTTCCCACGCTACGCGCTGTCCGATGGGACGCGGCTGTTTATTGCCGACGGCGGTAACGATCGGGTGCTGATTTACAACACGATTCCGACGCAGGACGGCGCCGCAGCCGATGAAGTTCTGGGGCAAGTGGATTTCGTCAGCGATCAGGACACCAGCACAAACATCAGCATCACCAGCACGCTGGTGGACAACACCAGTGGCGTGGACATTGTTTCTTCTCCCACTTCACTCGCTTTTGATGGCACGAACTTGTATGTGAGCGACCCGTACAACGACCGCGTTGTCGTGTATACGCCGGCCGATACCCCGCTGCCGCCCAGGGCGGCCGTGAACTGGGCGAGCGAAATCATTCGCCAAGAGGGAATCGTTACGTTCACGTTGCCCAGCGGAGGGGCGATTACGGCAGGCGATACCGTCACCATCACGATTCTAGGAACTGCTTACACTTACACGATCGTGAAAAGCGACACATTGGATACGATCGCGCAGGGAATTACAAAGGCTATCAATAGCTCAAATTCGGGGGCGGGTGATCCAAATGCCACGGCGTTATTCGCGGGCGTAGGCACGGGTAGTGTGTATCTGGCTTCGAAGGCGATAAACCTGACTTTTGACTCGATCACGTTGGCCGCTTCGACATCGAGCGCGACGGACATAACGGCTACAGCTTCGGGTAGTTACCTGGCGGCCGGCAATGCGGGAACGGGTGCGGCCGGCATGTTGGTAGAAATCGACGGGAGCAACTTGTCGGACAACACGACTGCGACTTCTCTGACTGGCGCTCTTCCGACGTCGCTGGGCGGAGTTGAGGTTTTCATGGACGGCAACGCTTCGCCGATTCTAAGTGTGTCGCCCACGCAAATCATCACGGAAATTCCATTTACGTACGTGAACGGAAGCGATGAGAACGCGGCCACTGTTGGAGCCAGCGCAGTTACGGACCGTAACAGCACCAGTATCTATGTGCGAACGGCACACAACGACGGATCGGTTACGGTGACGAACGCGACACCGATGTACATTGCGCCCGCGAATCCCGGCTTGTTCAGCTCGCCGGCATTTTCCGGTCAGCCGCGGCCTTGGCCGGTGATCAATGCCTATCATCAACCAGGTAATCCGACGGCTGTTGTTTCGGTGGACGGGGCGGTGACGGCGGGGAACACGGCGACTATTACGATCGGTTCCGCAACTTACACGTACACAGTCGTATCCACCGACACTCTTTTATCGATCGCACAGAACTTAGTAAACATGATCAACGGCGCGCCGGATGCGAATGTGACTGCATCACTGGGAGGCGCTTTCCAGCGCATCATTCTGACCGCCATTAAGAGCGGGGTGGGAGGAACCGGCATTCCAATCACAGGTACCAGCAGCGCAAGCGCCACGGTCACCATCACTGCTTACACATCATCCACCTGCTGCGCAGTTACTCCGGGCAGCCCCATCACGGCGGGTAATCCGGCGGTACCTGGCGAACTGATCACGGTGTCCGGGACGGGGCTCGGGACGGTGCAGGATATCAATTCAAATGTTCTTACTGTGGCAACAGGAGAGCCCTGGTACGGCCCGGTACTTAATTCGGCTGTAAACAGCGTTACGGCTACGATGAATAGCGAAACGGCGGAGGTTATCACCGCGGGGTTGGTGCAGGCGGGTTACGGAATTTACAATATCCAAATGGTTGTGCCGTCCGATCTGCCCGTAAATGGTACGACGCAACTTTACATCGCGCAAAATGCATTCATCAGCAACACAGCCACCATTCCGGTTGGCCTTCCAGGTGCATACGTTGCGAGCGGGCCGCCCGGGGCCGGTCTAACGACGGCGGCTATGCTGCTTAATCCCACGAACCTGGTTCTCAATGCGGCTAACGGGTCGCCTAGTCAATCGGGCACGATTACGGTCTCAAATCCCAACAGCGTGTTGCTGATAATCAATAGGGTTTCCATAATGGGGCCGAACGCTTCGGACTTCAGCTTCACGAACAATTGTCAAGGCGTTATCTCCAAGAGCTGCACGATTACGGTCACCTACATGCCGAGCACGACGGCCATGGAGACGGCTACGCTTCTCATCTCTGACAATGTAGACGGCGCATCGCAAACAGTTGCGCTCACTGGGGTCAGTGGAGCGGTTTACGAAATCGCAAATCAGCAGAGTGGACGAGTATTGGACGTGACGAACGGTTCTATTTCGAACGGCGCCCCGATTCAGCTATACGACAATTTGGGCGCAAACAATCAGAAGTGGGCGTTGGTGCCCATTCCTGGCGGTTACTACGTGATTATGAATCTGAACAGCGGGTTGGCATTGGATGTTACCGGCGAGTCCACTGTTAACGGTACTACGATTCAGCAATGGTCTTACCTGGGTAATCCCAATCAACAGTGGATTCTGACGCCAAGCGTGAGTGGTTTTTACACAATCACAAATGTGAATAGCGGTTTGCTTCTGGATGATACGGGAGGCGCCACTCAGAACGGCACGCTCGTGCAGCAATATCAGGCGGCGGGGGACGCGAACCAGAATTGGGCGCTGATACCGACACAGAAGTACAGTATCGTGAATTTCGAAACGGGAAAAGTGCTTGACGTTACGGGTGCTTCTACTCAAGACGGGACGCTCATTCAGGAGTGGGACTACCTGGGCGGAGCGAACCAACTTTGGCAACTGATTCCGGTTGACAGCACCTATTACGAGATTGTGAACATCCACAGCGGCCTGGTGCTGGATGTCGTCGACTCAAATGTCGCCAACGGTACGAATGTTCAGCAGTATGATTATGTGGGCGGAGACAATCAAAAGTGGGCGTTTGTGCCGACCGGCGTGGATGGATACTATTCGATCGTGAATAAGTTCACCGGCCGCGTTCTGGATGTTACCGGCGGTTCGGGCACGGATGGAACGCTCATTCAGCAGTACGACTACCTTGGTGGACCTAACCAGGTCTGGCAGTTAGTGCCGCATCCATAGGCTGACTTAGCGCGGCGCGCGTTTACAACTATCGCTCACCCGGGGATTGCTCGGCGAATTGTCTGCCGATCAAAGCGGTGCTAAACTTCTCGTTCGGCGATAAAGGCCAGCGTGGCTAATCTTGTCACGCTTTCTCCCTAATGATGAATAACGAGCATCAGATTTCTGCTCCATTTGAGAAACTGCGCGGGCATGTCCTTGCGCTGTTGCTCTTCGTGTTGGCTGTTTGGGCGGTGCTAAGCGGAGTTCAAACAGTAGAGCGGATAGTCCATTATTACTGTGCATTGCCTGTTTGGGATTACTGGCGCACGGTAGAAAATCTTGGCGCCTATCAACACTTGTATCTTCCGGCCTTGTGGCGACAGCACAATGAGCACCGGATCATTTTTCCGGAAATCATCTTTGC
Organism: Terriglobia bacterium; assembly: GCA_963758445.1. Taxonomy (GTDB): domain Bacteria; phylum Acidobacteriota; class Terriglobia; order Bryobacterales; family Bryobacteraceae; genus Bog-105. Next base: position 58,710 of record CAVWVR010000005.1, on the reverse strand, counting down.
ACTGGACATGTTGATGCTGCATGGCCGACAAACGCTCCCCATCATGGTGAGTTTTTTTTCCTACGGCTTGGCCTTTGCGGTGCTTGCGGCGAACTTCTGGTCAGAAAAGAGGACTGCCGCCTACACCAGAGTCCTTGCTATTTTGTTAGCCGCCGTTGTGGTCTTCTGGCAGGGAAGCGCCACGGTTCTGGCTACTCCGTTTTTGATGCAGTGGACGCTGGCACAACTTTCGGTAGTATGCGCGCTGTCTTTTCTTGCACTGTTTACGCAAAGCGGCCACAAGAAGCACTTAGCCTACGCGATTGTCGCCGCATCTGTAGCGACGTATTCTTCCGGTAATGGCCTCTCGGTCTGGCCTATTTTGATAGGCGGAGCGCTACTGATGCGCGTTAAGCCAAGCGATGTAGCGATTCTGATTGCCTCCGCGATTATTATTGGTGGAACTTACTTCATTGGTTATAAGTTTTCGAAAGAGACTCATCTATCTTACTTGACTTCAAACCCAATCTACTTCCTTGAATTCCTTGGCGCGTATCTCGGAATGCCATTTACAGAGATAACCAATTATCCCGAAATGACAGTGCCGACCATGGGAATCTGTATTGGCTGGTTCAACTGTTTCAGCGTAGTTACTGCAGGCACAATTGCCTGGCGCCGAGGCATGCTTTCCGCTCGCCCCGCTCTGGTCTTCTTCGGGACCTATGCGTTTACACTTTCCACGATCGTAATCACTGCGGCAGGGAGAATGGATCCGAGCGATCCGAGAGTGGGGGCGGCATTGGCTCCTCGATACCTGACGATACCTCTATTGAATTGGGGAGTCACAATTCTGATTTATTTCTGGGTATTCGAGTTGGGAGCGCGTCTTGGCAAGCTAGTTCCCGTGTTTGCCGCGTTTGTTGCAGGCGTATTGGCGCTCGGACTTAGCAGTTTGCAGCCTTGGCTTGCGGATGACGCAACTTACTTTGCGAAGTACCAAATGGTAGCACTCAGCCTGCAGAATGGACTAATGGACGACACTCTGGTGCGAATGATATTTCCATCATTTGAGTTCGTGAGAGTGTATGACCGGCAATTGCAGGAAAATAAACTTTCCATTTACTACAAATACCTGGGGCGGTGGTTAGGTAAGAGCGTGAGAGGCTATGCTTCCGTTTCGACCGCACACATGCCAGGAGCAGTCGCATTCATGTACCCAGTGGCCTCGGGCGTCGAAGTTGCGGGTTGGGCGGATCCGAGCAACTTACAGCGCACATACAGGTGGGTCATACTGGCGAACGAACAAGGTCAGATTGTCGGACTTGGTGAAAGATTTCCGGCGGGGTTTCCGCGAGATATACCGGCGCACAACGTGCCTCCGTCCTTAGGGTGGGTGGGTTTTGTGAACCTCCGGTATTCAGTTCAGAAGCTATCCGTATATATTGCCGATGCGGGCGGAGGTCTGTTCCCGCTGGCTGAAAATATTCCACTTCCAGACACTGCTCCTGTAAGCCTCAAGGACGCAGGTCCGGCACTCGCCGGGTTGACGTGGTCGGGCTCAGGGCCGTGGACTGAAGCGCGTTTTCCAGTTGTGATTTCAGGCGAATTGCCCGCCGGGCCAATATACAGCAGTTGGGGCGGCTCCGACCGGGACACCGGGCAGTGGCAATCTTCGGTGTTTTCAATCCCGGCGAATCACTGCATAATCCTGCCGGTTTTGCACGGCCCGCGCGTGGATGGTCTTTCGGTAACGCTGACTGATGACAAGTCAAGCCAAGTGATTGCCACGGCTCCGATGGAGGATGACGCCACGCGATGGAGTTTCTGGCGCATTGCGATCCCGCCGGCAACAGAACGGGTCCGAGTGACAGCTTCGGATACAGGCACGGCTTGGGGGCAGTGGGCCGCAATCGCTGGTCCCGATGAATGCCGATAACCGAGCTGTTCCTTCCACGGCTTACTTGTAAGTAATTCGCGGCGCGTGGCGCAACGTCATGCTTCCAGCTGCCGCTTTTCTCTGAGCAATCCTTCTAAATCATCGAGCTTGTCGGTTACCAGATTCAGCTTGCGCGCTAAGCCTTGAATCTCCGACTCGGCGCGGCGATTCACATCATAATCGAGTTCGCTACGGAGCCGGTCTTTCTGATCCTGCCGGTTCTGGCTCATCATGATGACGGGCGCCTGGACGGCAGCCAGCATGGAGAGAAAAAGGTTCAGCAGGATGAACGGGTACGGATCCCACGCATTCCTGCCTAACACAATGTTGATGATCGAGTAAATTGCTATTGCAACCAGAAAGTTTATGATGAACGTCCACGAACCACCGAAACCTGCGACCCGGTCGGCCACGCGATTACCAAAGGTTGCTTCTTCTTCGATGACCTCGTTCGGGTTGCGCCGGGCGCGAATGCGGACGAGTTGCTGCGCCGCATGAAACTGACGGCCTAGCACCGCGAGCAGATCCATGCCGGCTAGCGGCTTGCGCTGCAACAGCACCGAGATATCGTTTCGATCGACCTCGATGCATTCACACTTATCCAGGGCGGTTGCGTTTGTCTGATGCGGCGTTTGGTCAAGCATGGAGGCGAAGCCAAAGAACTCGCCGGCGGCTGGTTGATCCACGATGACTTCCTGCTGATCTTCGTCAACCGTAGTGACATGCACAAGCCCGGCTAGGAGAATATACGCCTGGCCATTGGTGTCATTCATTTTGTAGATTCGCTGGCGGGGAGCAAAGGTCTTGTGCTCCACCTGGCTTGCCAACACGGCGAGTTCGTCATCGTCCAGTAACGCAAAGATGGGTACATTTTTGAGGAGATCGGGATCGCATGGCATGGCTTCTGTCCTTGTCGAAACTATTTTTAGCAGGTGAAGGATCGGTACGGCTATGAGATTTTGTATGTTTGCGATAGACTGCGTTCGAATGTTTAGCCGAATCTTCTGTTGTTCACTCTTTTTACTCAAGGTAAGCGCTGGGTTCGGGCAAACTGGACCATTGATTGCGCCGACTCCGCCGATGGGCTGGAACAGTTGGGACGCATACGGGCTAAGTGTCACTCAGCAAGAATTTCTGGCGAACGCCGACTCCATGGTTGCGAATCTACGGGCGCATGGATGGCAATACGCGGTGGTGGATGAGGGTTGGTTTCTGCAGAACCCTGAAGCGAAGCCGGGCACGTTCGAGTACACGATGGACGGCTACGGGCGAAACACGCCGGCGCTAAATCGTTTTCCTTCGGCTGACGGAAACGCCGGGTTTTCAAAGCTCGCCCAGGAGATTCACAGCAGACAGCTGCTTTTCGGAATCCACATTGTGCGCGGTATCCCGCGAGAGGCGGTAGCGAAGAACTTGCCGATTGCCGGGTCGCGGTTTCACGCTGCAGAAGCGGCGAACAAGGGTGATACGTGTAGTTGGAATGCCGATAATTACGGCGTAGCTGCGAATGCTGCAGGCCAAGCCTATTACGACTCGGTTGCCGCGCTGTATGCAAGCTGGGGCGTAGACCTGGTAAAGATAGATTGCATTTCATCGCCGTACAAAGGCGATGAGATCCGGATGTTCAGCGAGGCGCTGCGCAAGACGAAACGGCGGATTGTGTTGAGCCTTTCGCCCGGGCCGACTCCGATTAACCAAATTGACGAACTCCGCAAGTACGCGCAGATGTGGCGAATTTCCAATGATGTTTGGGATCACTGGGCGCAGTGGCCCAAGGCGGACTGGTCGCAGGGAGTGCTGGCGCAGTTTGGAATGGCCGCAAGATGGGCGCCATTAGTGGGAACAGGGAATTGGCCGGACGCGGACATGTTGCCCCTGGGATATCTGGGACCGCGGCCGGGTTTCGGAAAAGCGCGGGAGAGCGCCCTGACATCCGATGAGGCACGCACGCTCATGACGTTGTGGTGCATCTTCCGTTCGCCGCTGGTTATCGGCGCTAATCTGACACGCTTGGACAGTGGCACGCTTGCGTTGTTGACGAATGACGAGGTCATTGCGGTTGATCAACATTCTATGGGCGGGCGACAGGTCCTGGATGATGCGGGAAAGGTTGTGTGGGTTGCACGGGGCGAGCGCGGCTCAGCTTACGTGGCGGTTTTCAATACGGCGGATGGCGCGCAAACGGTGGATTACCCATTGCAGTCGCTAGGTTTGCCGAGCGTAGCGTTCGCGGTTCGCGATCTTTGGGAAAAGAAAGATCTAGGAAATAGTGACACTCTGCACGTTAGTCTGCGCGCCCACGCATCCGCGCTCTTTCGAGTAAGTCCGACTAAGTGATTAAAATTTGTTCCGGGTACTTGACTTACTTTGCGCTTCTGTTTACACTCTAAACTCGGAAGGTGATTCGAATGTTGACCACATGCCAAAGGACGGGGATTTCGAAGCCTCGCCCGTGCAGCTTCGCTGAAGTACTGCATACGGGCGTGCGGCCAGTCACCTACTGCCTCGACGATATAGCTCAGTGGTAGAGCAACAGACTCGGGCTCTGTGGATTCGCGGGTTCGACTCCCGCTATCGACTCACTTAACAATCCGTTTCTAACTCATAGCTCCGCAATCGTTTTCGGCTCTTCAGATCCGGATCGATCGCAGCGGATTTCTTGCTCTGCAGGGAATTGAAACCGTCCGATCCTCCCAAGTGTGTGTTTACTTGGGGCATCGGACTCTGATTCTTCTCCGCAACGAATCTGTGGGCGTTGAGTTAGTAACGGAACTTAGTAACAAGCATTTTACTCTTTGAAAGGAGATACACGTATGTTTTGGAAGCGAATTGTAGTTGGCGATCAGGAGCGAGTCCTGGTAATAAAGAACGGGCGTTTTGTCGGGATCCTGATGCCGGGCACGCATCGGGTCTTCACTGGGCCCGGAGTGTCTTTGCAGTTGGAGAAGTTCAACGTGCGTGATCTCGTGTTTCAGAGCACTTGGACCGATTACCTGGTAAAGGAGCGGCCCGATGTGACGGAGCGCCACTTCACGCTGGTTGAGACGAACGACGTGCAGGTTGGCATGGTGTACGCTGACGGCAAGCTGTACAAGGTGCTGACGCCGGCGAAGCGAGTGCTTTTCTGGCGCGGGTTGGTGGAGGTGACGGCAGAGATCGTCGATGTCATCGCCGAGCCGACCATTCCGTTCGAGAAGCTTGCTGCGCTCGAGCGATTGGGGCGGGAGTCGTTCGCCACTTTTACTCTTGTCGAGGAAGGGAAGACGGGTTTGCTCTTGCTCGACAATCGGTTGATGAGAACCCTTCCGCCTGGGAAGCATGCGTTCTGGGCAGTGATTGGCAGTCCGAGGATTGAAATTGTCGATCTGCGGCGCCAGACGCTTGAGGTGCCCGGCCAGGAGATTTTGTCTCGCGATAAGGTCTCTTTGCGCGTGAACATCGTGGCGGAATACCAAGTAAGTGACGCGGCCAAGTTGAAGCAGACGATCACCAACTTCGAGGGTTATTTTTATCGTTTGCTGCAGCTGAGCATGCGTCAGGCACTCGGCAAGAAGACGCTCGAAGAAATTCTCGCGGAGAAGACGGAGGTGGATGCAAGCACCGCTTCCAGTGTGCGCAGCGAGATGGCCGCGTTGGGCGTGCAAGTTGGCGCCATCGCATTGAAGGATATCGTTTTGCCTGGTGACATGCGGGAGATCATGAACCAGGTGGTGTCCGCAGAGAAGCAGGCGCAGGCGAACCTGATTCGCCGGCGCGAGGAGACGGCCGCGACGCGTTCGCTGTTGAACACGGCGAAATTGCTCGAGGACAACCCGATTCTTGTGCGCTTGAAGGAGCTAGAGACGCTGGAGAAGCTCGTCGAAAAGGTCGAGCGTCTTACTGTCACGGGCGGCTTCGAGGGCTTGCTCGATAACTTAATTCACTTGAAGGTCCCGGCCAGCGTGAAGTAGGCGCCCGGCCGGGTGCTTCTTATTTCGTGGAGGACATGAGTCCGAAGCTCTTGGCTGATTTCGTTTCGGGCGAGTGTTTTACGACTGTTAGCGTGATCTGTGACGGATATTGCTGCGAGTGATGCACAGAGTTGTGAGCGACAACGCCAGTTACTTCGTCATAGTTATTGCCGCCGGTGTTCAAGTTACGGTCAAAACGCGGGAAGTTACTACTGGAAACCTCAATTCGAAGCCGGTGCCCGGCGGCGAAGTAATTGCTGGTCGTCATCGGCTGGAAAGCGACTTTGTAGACTTTAGCGGGCTCCATCCAGACGAGCGGCTTGTCGTAACCATCGCGGTAGCGGAGCCGCTGGATGGTTTCGTCGAGGTTATAAGCAGTCCCGTCGGGGTAGACGTCGATCACCTTAACGGTGAAATCGGTGTCCTTGGCGTCTGAAGAGACATACAGGGTCACGTCAATGGGCCCGCTCGCTTCGGTATCCTGCTTGAACGGTACAGACGTATAGACAAGGATGTCTTCGCGCTCTTCCCCTTTGCGCTGATCGAACGAACCGCCTGTGAGCGCATTCCCTTCACAGCAAACGTTGCCGCCGTAGGATGGGACGGGCTTCATTGGATCGTAAGTGAAATTGTCCGGCGCGTCGTTTGATGCCGGCGCGCTATTTAGCGTTCCGTCGCCATGCAGAGTATTTGCTTTCCCGGCGCTGGTGAGAAACATCGTCATCGGTTCCGCGCCTTCCGGCGGCCAAGTGTCCGCAGCTTGCCACTTATTCAGACCCATGGTGAAGTAACGAACGCGCGGCATTTTTTCGAGAATGCTGTTATCTTCGCCTTTCAGGAAATGATCGAACCAGCCGTAAGTCAGCGCATCATAGTCAAGACGGGCGTCGCCCATTACACGATCTCCGACTTTGGTGTTCTCCGTTGCGCGCTTGTAGCTGCAGTGGAGCGTGGGAGCAATGACGGCGTATTGATGATCGGCAATATCGGGCTTGGCAGTCTTACGCACGAAATTGTAGGCTGCCAGATTGGGGCCGACTGAAACGTCATACCAGGACATGAACCAGAAGCCGGGGACATTGATGGTCTTGTCGTCATGCCAGAGGCCGCCTTTGTACCAGGCCGGATCGTTGGGCGTGCGCTTGATCATGGCGCCGCCGGTGGGGACCGGCTCGTAATCCGCGAAAATCCCGTGCGGACCATCGACCGCCTTGATGAGGTCCATTTCAGGCAAATGCCAGAACGCTTTGGACCAATCCACTGGCGGAAGCTGCTGAGCAAGGTCAAACGATTTAGAGACACGAATGAGTTCGTCTTGCGTTGTGTCGCGCGAAAACGTGGGCCGGAAGGTGTTCTGCTCGCCGTAGAGCCAATCGATGAAGAGCATCTGCACGGCGCCGCCGCGATACCAGTTACCTTGTTCGAAATAGGGATGCACGCGGCCGACACCGGCACCGAATCCCTGCGGAATCATGGCCGCAAATGCGGGATTGCCGAGCGCTGCGACGCCGAGCTGCCATTCGGCGGTGGAGGAACAGCCAATGGCGCCAACCTTGCCGTTCGACCAGGGCTGCGTCGACATCCAGGTGAATTCGTCATCGCCGTCAGAGAGCGGAGCGCCGAGGATGTCGTAATTGCCTTCGGAGAAGAAGTGACCGCGCTCATTCATTTCGACGTAGGCATAGCCGCGTTTGACCGCATCGAGTTCAGCGCTCATGTCACGCGGCGCGCCGAGCCGCACGTCCCAGAAGTTGAAGTTGTAGGGCGTGCGAACGAAGATGATGGGGTACTTCTTCGAGGTGTCCTTCGGGCGATAGATATCAGCGGCCATGCGCTTGCCGTCGCGCATAGGAACCATCACCTTGCGATCGATGATGGCGACGTCTTCGAGTTCCTTCTCGATGGAATTGCGCTTTTCCACTAGCTTGGGGTCGGGTGCCGGGCGCTGCTGCGCGTACGCGCCCGTGAAGGCAAGGCCTAAAACGAGGCTGAACGTAAGGCACGATCTGAACATTTGCTCAGGATGTCACATCCCGGCTGGAGGAGCGTTCTTGAGCGCTGTCCATTGAGCTTTGAGCGTTGTGAAGCTCTGTATGCGTGCTGCGCAAGCGGCGGCTTGTTGCTTGGTTGGCGCCACGTCGGCGTTCTGTAATTCGTGCAGCAAGCGATCCAGTTGCCCGCGAAGACCGGAGAAAGTGGCCGCAGAATTCGCGCCACCACCGAAGCCGCCGCCCCCTCGGGGGCCATTCCGACCCATCAGGGCTTCCAATTTCTTGCCGTAATCAGCGAGTGCATCCGAGGGACTATGCTCCTGAATTCGCTTCTGCAGAGCGTTGATCTGCTCGATGATGTCGCCCGTTTCAGTCATGGCTTCATAGAGCTGTTTCGATACACGGAACTGCGCTTGCAGATCGGGTAGGGGCGTTTTCACACGCGGATCCATAGCGACTGTAAGAGATTGCGTCAACGTTTGGCCATTCGCCGTGAGCTTGGCGGTGTAAGTGCCGGGCAGCACCCAAGGTGAGGTGAAAGCGGACGGCGTGTTATGCGGAACGGCTTGATCGGCATCGGGACCTTGATTCATTCCGGGCGCGGGCGGGTAGTGGAGATCCCAGAGAAAACGATGCTGGCCGGTGGCTTCGGAAAGCACTTGCGGTGGACGCGCCCAGTAGAGCGGTACCGGGTAAGTGGAGGGCGGCGGTGGTAAAGGATCGGTAGTCGCGTAGCGCCTGACCATCTTGCCCGCGCTGTCCAAAATTTCAAGCGTGACCGGGCCAGAGGTGTTGTCGCCCAGATAGTAATCGATGATTGCACCGTCCGGCGGGTTCTTTCCCGCTGGAACCTCGGGCGGCCAAGGGGTGGGCGGATTCATGTCGCCGCGAATGCGCAGCGCTGTCTCGGGCTTGTAGAAGTACGCGGTGGAATCCGCAACCTGCTTCGAGATCTGACGCAGCGGCGTGATGTCGTCGAGTACCAGAAATCCGCGCCCATGTGTGGCAACAACTACGTCATCGCCTTTGATCTGCAGATCGCGAACGGAGCTGGCGGGCATGTTGAGGCGCAGACTCTGCCAATGATCACCGTCGTCAAATGAGACATAGACTTGCGTCTCCGTGCCGGCGAAGAGCAGCCCTTTCCGCTTCGGATCTTCACGAATGACGTCAGTTGGCGCACCGTCGGGAATGCCGTTGTTGATTTCGGTCCAAGTCTTGCCGTTATCGTGGGTGCGAAAGAGGTGCGGGCGCATATCGTCGATACGCAGCGTATTGATGGCAGCGTAGGCGGTCGCCGAATCGAAGTGGCTGGCGTCGATAACGGAGACTTTCCACCAGGGCTTCAGCTCGGGCGGGGTGATGTTGTTCCAATTCTTGCCGCCGTCGGAAGTGATCCAGATCAGGCCGTCGTCGGTGCCGGCCCAGATTTTGTCGATGCTCAGCGGCGAAGGCGCAATGGCGTAGACAACGCCGCGCAGCACGGGCTTCGCCGTCGGAGTATCGGAGTACTTGCCGACGCTGCTGGGAACGTCGTAGCTCTTGCGAGCCAGATCAGGACTGATTTCGGTCCAACTGCGGCCGCTGTCTAGCGTCTTGAAAATTGTATTCGCGCCGAAGAAAAGGACATGCGGATTGGCTTGCGAAAAGATCAGCGGCTGCGTGCGGACAACGCGGTAATCGCGGAGCGGCTTCGGCTCCACTTCTGCGATTTGCCCCGTGCGCCGGTTGTAGCGTGTGATCTTGCCGCCGAATACGATATCGGGATCGAGCGGGTCGGGCGCGGCCGTTCCGTACTCCTCTATGCCGGCAGGATGCCAATCGTGAAACGTAATTTCACCATCGTCGCCGCGGCTGGCGACGCAAGCCGAGCCGCTATCCTGCTGGCCGCCGCACGCGCGCCAGGGAAAGCCGTTATCGACCGTGACCTTGAACATTTGCGCCGTGGGTTGGTTGTACCAGGTGGTCCAACTGACGCCGCCATTGAGGGACACGATCGCGCCTTGATCGCTGGTGAGGAGCAGAATGTTGGTGTCGTTCGGGTTGATCCAAAGGCTCTGATAATCATCGCCGCCCGGCGCGCCGCGCAGTCCGAACCAAGTCTTACCCGCATCGGTGGAACGCCAGGTCACGGTGCTGCAGACGTAAATGAGATCGGGATTCTTGGGATCCACAGTCGGCACGGGCAGATCGCCGCCGCCGATGCGCAAAACCGGACGAGGATCCTCTGTTGCGCGCGTCCAGTTCTCACCCGCATCATCGGAGCGATACAGCCCTACCTCGCGGCCAACAGCGATGGTCGCGTAGAGGCGATTTGAATTCGACGGAGAGATGGCCACGTCCACCTGGACGATCCCGTCAGGTAGGCCATGGCCACTGAGCTGCGTCCAGTTATCGCCTCCATCGGTCGATTTGAACAGACCGCCGCCTGTTCCAGTCCAGGCGCCGTTTTCCCACGGCCCTTGGCGCGATTCCCACATGCCCGCATAGATAACGTTCGGATGATTCGGATCGATCTTCACGTCCGAGCCGCCGATATCGGGGCCTTTGTACAAGACCTTCTGAAATGTTTGACCGCCATCCATGGAGCGGAAGATGCCGCGCTCTTCGTTCGGGCCGTATGGATGTCCGAGAACTGCGACAAAGAGGCGATTCGGATTGGTTCGATCAACAGCGATGTGGGGGATCTGCTGCCCATCGCGTATGCCGAGATGAGTCCAGGTTTTGCCGCCGTCCGTCGATTTGTAGATACCATCGCCGACGGAGAGATCGGGACGAACCAGCCCTTCACCGCTTCCGGCGTAGATAACGTTCGGGTCAGATTCCGCAACGGCCAGCGCGCCGATTGAGCCTGTGGGCTGATCGTCGAACAGAGATTCCCAGGTCTGGCCGGCATCGGTAGTCTTCCAGACGCCGCCGTTTACCGCGCCGATGTAGAACGTGTACGGTTTGCCCGCAACGCCGGCGAGCGCACGGGTTCGGCCGGCGCGATAAGGTCCAATCTCGCGCCACTTCATGTCGCCATATAGTTTGGTGTCGTAAGTTTGGGCGAAGACCGCGAATGAAGCTGTCAGTAAGCACGCGGCGCATGCGTGTAGCTGTCTCATGGGGATTTACTTATTCTAAGCAGTCGGCCGTGATGCCCCATCGAAATGGGTCAAGGTCATTCAGGATCAACTTTGAATCGGCGTTGACAAAGGCTGCGCCGCGAATTTGGGGATTGAGGTGACTGTCCCGAATTTCGAATGAGGCTTCGAAGATGCTGCCGACGAAGCTTTCCTGCCGCCACTTCTCGCCTTCGCGCAATTTGCCATCGGCGTATAGACATGCAAGCTTGGCGCTGGTGCCGGTGCCGCACGGCGAACGGTCGTAACTGCGTCCTGGGCATAGAACAAAGTTTTTGCTGTTGGCGTCTGGCCGGGTAGCAGGGCCATAGACCTCAATGTGGTCAATCTCTCCGCCATCGGCGCCAGTGATGCCATCGCGACTGAGTGCTTGCCGGATTCGCCATGTGTAATCGGAGAGCCGATCGAGATTGGAGAGGGAGAGCTCGAATGGAAGATCGTAAGTCAGGAAAAACCAATTGCCACCCCAAGCGACGTCGCCCGCGACTTTTCCGAAACCTTCCACTTCGATGGAGACGCCAGTAGCCGAGCGGTAGCTGGGGACATTGAAAACGGTGACTTCGTTGTTTTCGTGAAGCAGCGCTTCAACAATGCCGACCGGAGTTTCAATCCTGTGCAGACCGGGTTGGATTCTGCCGAGATACTGCAGCGTAACCGCGAGGCCAATAGTGCCGTGCCCGCACATGCCAAGGTAACCGACGTTATTAAAGAAGATCACTCCGGCACAGCACGATGGGTCGCGTGGCTCGCACAAGAGAGCGCCGACGATGGCATCGGAGCCGCGCGGTTCGTTCACGATGGCCGAGCGCCAATGATCGTAATGGCTGCGAAATTCATGGAGTTGCTGGGCGACAGTGCCGGACTCTAAAGGTGGACCGCCATCGATAACTATGCGCGTGGGCTCGCCGCCTGTATGCGAGTCGATTACGTGAATGGTCTTGGAAAGTGACGTAAATGGCATTCTAAATCCAGTGGCCTTAGGTTCCTTCGACGCGCTGATTGTGGGGGCGGGAATTGTTGGAGCTGCCTGCGCGCGCGAATTTGCGGAAGCGGGGCTGCGGGTTGCCGTATGTGAACAAAGCGATGTCGTGGGCGGCGGCGCGACAGCGGCTGGCATGGGTCATTTGGCTGTGATGGATGATTCGGATGCGCAGTTCGCGCTGACGAGTTATTCGCAAAAACTCTGGCGCGAAATGGCGGATCAGCTTCCAAAAGATGCGGAATATCTTCCGTGCGGGTCGCTATGGGTTGCGGCGGATGAGGAAGAATTTGGGGAAGTCGAGCGTAAATATCGCTTCTATTCCGAACGCGGCATACCGGTTGAGATTCTCGACTCGCAGCAGCTCGCGGAGGCGGAGCCGAATCTGCGGCGCGGTTTGGTTGGCGGGTTGTTGATGCCCGCCGATAGCGTGATTTATCCGCCTTGCGCGGCGAAATATCTGTTGCAATCGGAGCGGATCACGGTTTTCCTGGGCAAACGAATTGAGAAGCTTTCCGATACCCGGATTACGGCGGGATTTACGGTACTCGCGACAGGCGCGGCGGCTGCGGAGCTTGTACCGGAGGTCGAAGTGCGGCCTCGGAAAGGTCACTTGCTCATCACGGATCGTTATCCAAATTTCGTGCGGCATCAATTGATTGAACTCGGGTATCTGAAGAGCGCCCATTCGAGCACGGGCGATTCAGTAGCGTTCAATGCGCAGCCCCGCATGACGGGACAAATTCTTTTGGGATCATCGCGACAATTTGGAGTGGAAGATCCGCAAATTGACGCGCATATTCTGCGACGCATGCTGCAGCGCGCGTTTGAATACATGCCGGCGCTGGAACAGATGTCGGCGATTCGCACCTGGACGGGATTTCGGGCAGCTACGCCGGACAAGCTGCCGCTGATTGGGCCGTGTCCTGGTCATCAGAATGTGTATCTGGCGACGGGACACGAAGGTCTAGGGATCTCCACTTCTCTCGCAACAGCGCGATTGCTGGCCGATTCGATTCTCGGGCGCGAGTCCGCAATCTCTCGTGAGGCATACAGCCCGGAGCGGCGGTATGCGCTGCATGCCTGAGCTTGTTGACGTCGATGTGAATGGGCGAGCGTTACGAGTTCCCGAGGGAACGTCAGTAGCAGCGGCCGTATTCATCGCGGGCGAGACCGCCTTTCGACACTCAATCAGCGGCGAGCCGCGCGCTGCGCTGTGCGGCATGGGCATTTGCTTCGAATGCCGCGTGACGATTGATGACGAGCCGCATTGCCGAAGCTGCCAAATTTTTGTGAGGCCCGGGATGAGGATTCGGACGACGTAATGCGCACCGACATCGCAGTAGTCGGCGCCGGACCGGCTGGCATAGCTGCGGCCACAAAAGCAGAAGCCAGCGGAGCGCGTGTTCTCGTTTTGGATGACAATTCCGGCCCGGGCGGGCAAATCTGGCGCGGCAGTGACCGACGCTTACCCTCCGGCGTATTCGATTGCCGCGTCGTATCAGCCGATGCGAATCCGTTGAAGCTGGTGGTCGAGGGAACCGAACCCTGGGAGGTGCGCCCGCGCAAGCTCATCATCGCGACTGGTGCGCGCGAGATCTTTCTGCCATTCCCGGGTTGGACATTGCCGGGCGTCTTCGGCGTCGGTGGGCTCCAAGGCATGGCGAAATCGGGTTTGCCGATTGCTGGGAAGAAGATCGTAGTCGCAGGCAGCGGTCCATTGCTCTTGGCCGTGGCGGCGCACCTCCGCAGCCATGGAGCGCAGATCAAATTGATTGCGGAGCAGGCGCCCCGCGCGAATCTGATTCGGTTCGCGTCGCGCTTGATTAGTGAACCGGGCAAATTGGCCCAAGCGATTGCGCTGCAGTCTCGATTACTCGGCGTGCCGTATCTGCAAGACTGCTGGATTGAGGAAGCTCTTGGGGACGGCAAACTGCACAGCGTCAGACTGCGCCGAGGTCAGAGGACCTGGACGGAAAACTGCGATTACGCAGCGGTTGCATTCGGTCTATGTCCGAATACAGAGTTGGCGGCGCTACTCGGTTGTCGCCTCACCGGAACTGCTGTGGTCGATCAATTTCAGAGCACCTCAGTAGAGAACGTTTATAGCGCAGGCGGCGTCGGCGGCGTCGATCTGTCGATTGTAGAAGGTGAAATCGCAGGCTACGCGGCAGCCGGGCAGATCGACAAAGCGCGAAAGCTATTCGCCCGCCGTATGCGAGCACAGACATTTGCGTCCGCGCTCGATTCTACGTTCGAGGTGCGCGACGAATTGAAGCGGCTTCCACGCCCGGACACGATCGTCTGCCGCTGCGAAGACGTCACGTTTAGTCGCTTGCAGCAGGTCGCATCATTTCGCGAAGCCAAGTTGCACGCGCGCTGCGGCATGGGGCCGTGCCAGGGAAGGGTGTGCGGGCCGGCAGCGGATTTTCTGTTTGGATGGCGCACGGAATCTATTCGGCCTCCGGTTTTTCCCGCGCGTTTGGGAACATTGGCTGTATGCAGTGGCAAGGAGTAATCCCGGCGATCACGACGCCGTTCAATCAGGATCTTTCTATCGACTTCGGCTTTCTTACAGCGCATTGCAAATGGCTGATTGAGAACGGCTGCAAAGGCGTAGTCGCTTTAGGCTCGCTGGGCGAAGGCGCGACACTGACACGAGAAGAAAAGAATCGCGTGCTTGAGACTTGCGTCAAGGCAATTGGAGAACGCGCATTCGTGGTCTCCGGCATTTCTTCGCTCGGCACCGCCGAAGCCGCGTCGATCGCACAAACTGCCGAATCAGTTGGCTGCAGCGGCATCATGGTACTGCCACCCTATGTCTATGTCGGCGACTGGCGGGAGATGAAGGCGCACGTGGGCGCCGTACTCGAAGCCACGTCTCTTTCGGCGATGCTTTACAACAACCCCATCGCCTACACAACGGATTTTCTGCCCGAACACGTCAATGAACTTCTCGGCGAATATTCGAACCTGCATGCGATCAAAGAATCGAGCGCCGATGTGCGCCGTATCAGCGCGTTGCGTGCCATTGCCGGTGACCGGCTCACGATTTTCTGCGGCGTCGATGATGTGATCGTCGAGTCGGTGTATGCGGGTGCGGTGGGCTGGATCGCCGGATTAGCGAATGCATTTCCCATAGAGTCGGTGGAGCTGTTTAATCTCGCGCTGCAAGGGAAGCGCGACGAAGCGTTCGAACTCTATCGCTGGTTCTTGCCGCTACTGCGTCTGGATACGGTTCCAAAGTTCGTGCAGCTCATCAAGCTGGTTCAGGAAGAAGTTGGGATGGGTAACAGCCGGGTTCGCGGTCCGCGGCTGCAACTTGCTGGCAACGAACTGGCGCAAACGAAACGCCTGATTCAGGAAGCGACGGCTACCAACCCAAGACTCGAGCAAACACAAGCGGCGCGACGATAGACGCGTCCGATTCGATCACGAATTTCGGCGTGTCGATGGACAGTTTTTCCCAAGTGATTTTTTCGTTGGGTATGGCGCCGGAATATGACCCGTAGCTGGTCGTGGAATCGCTGATCTGGCAAAAGTAGCCCCACAGCGGCGTGTCTTCGCGTTCCAGATCCTGGCGCAGCATAGGCACTACGCAGATGGGGAAATCGCCCGCGATTCCGCCGCCAATTTGAAAAAAACCAATCGAACTTTCTTTCGACGTTTGGGTGTACCAATCGGCAAGAGAAATCATGTACTCGATGCCGGTACGCACGGTGTGCACATTCTTGACATCGCCTGAGATGCAATGGCCAGCGTACATGTTGCCCAGCGTGGAATCTTCCCAGCCGGGCACAAACATGGGCAGGTTGCGTTCCATGGCGGCGTACAGCCAGCTATCTTTCACGTCGATTTGAAAGCTCTTCTGCAAATCAGGCGACTGCAGAATGCGATAGAAAAACTGGTGCGGGAAATAGTGGTCGCCGTTGTGGTCGGCAGCCATCCAATCTTTGAGGATCACGCCTTCGATGCGCCGCATCGCTTCTTCTTCCGGGATACATGTGTCGGTGACGCGATTCATGTGGCGCTCCAGCAGACCCTGCTCGTCTTCCGGTCTCAGATCGCGCCAATGCGGAACACGCTCATAGAAATCGTGAGCGACTAAGTTGAACACATCTTCTTCCAGGTTCGCGCCGGTACAACAAATGCCGTGGATTTTTTCCTGCCGGATCATCTCGGCAAGAGAAACGCCTAGTTCTGCAGTGCTCATCGCACCGGCCATCGTGAGCAACATCTTGCCGCCATTTGCCAAGTGCGTCACAAACGCATCGGAAGCCTCTACCAAAGTGGCGGCGTTGAAGTGACGAAAGTGATGTTCAATGAAACTAGAGACAGGACCGTGATTCATTTCCTTCCTCACGGTAGCAAGGGGCGTGTTAATCCAGTTCGAATGGAACGTAGATCATGTGGCCTTCGCGTTCCACCAGTAGCACAGCTGGTTGTGCAGGCTTGAGGTGGGCCACCATTTTACGCAGCCCTTCGACGTTCGTAACCGTTTGCCTATTCATTTCGTAGATGACGTCGCCGGTCTGCAGCGCCGTTCCGGAGAATGCCGGGCTTGGTCTACGCGCGACTACGACGACACCCGCCGGTCGGCGCAGATCAGGCATGAGTTCCAGAACCTGTTTGTTAATGTCCAGCCCCACTATGCCGAGCTCCGGCACGACGTTCTTAACAGGATCAACTATATCGGCAAGCGCGTCGAGTTCTTCCCCCGATTGTTCTTCCGTGACCACCGGCAGATCGAGTTGTTCGCCGCCACGCTGTACGCGCAGATTGACCTTTGTCCCGGGAGAGAGCCGATAGATCAAGGAGTTCAGTTCCTGAACGCTCGCAATGCGGCGGCCGTTGAGACCTGTGATGATGTCATCGGCCTTTATACCTGCCTGATCGGCTGCGCTGTCCGATCGCAAATCGGATACCAAAACACCGTGGGCGGTCGGGAGATCAAGCCCATCGGACAAAGCGGGAGTAATCGTCTCCGCATAGATACCCAGTTGAGCGCGATGAACATGGCCCTGCGTCTTCAGTTGTGCGAATACCTGTTTAGCAAGATTGCTGGGAATTGCGAAGCCAATGCCTTCACTTCCGCCGGATTGAGTAAGGATGAACGTGTTGATGCCCATTACATGGCCGTCCGCGTCTACCAGCGGACCGCCGCTATTGCCTGGATTGATGGGAGCGTCCGTTTGCACATAGACCATGGGATCGTCGACCTTAATTTGCCGCGCTACCGCGCTGACAACGCCAAAGCTGACAGAGTTATCTAAGCCGAGCGGGTTGCCCAGCGCGAGCACAATTTGACCTTGCTTGAGCTCGTCGGAATCGCCGAATTCAAGGTAGGGAAGGTTCTTTCGATCGATCTTCACGACCGCGAGATCGCTTTCGCGATCGATTCCGACCAGCGTCCCCGGCAACGGCCGATTCATCGTCCGATCACCCTCCTCGTCCGCGTCGGCCGCGGCTCGAATGTTCAACTGCACTTTGACGCTGTGCGCATTCTTCACCACGTGCGCGTTGGTAAGTATGTAGCCGTCGGGGCTGAGGACGATGCCGGAACCGCTGCTGTTTTGGGCGGTCAATAATTCGTTGCCGCTCTCCGAGTCGCCGGGCGTCGTGTAACTTTGAACGAAAATCTGAACGACGGCGCGTCCGGAATGTTGAGAAATCTCTTCGAACGACCCACTAAGCTGACGCAATACATCCATCTTTTGCGGATTTGGCTTGGCGGGCGGTTTTTGCGCGAAAACGCAGGAGCCAACCAGAAACGTCAACAACAGCATTCGATTGGTGGTTCTAAGTGCCGGGGTCATCAAGTTGCCTATTGCATTGGATGCACTCCGACCCTATCAGGAATGCTGACAATTGTTAAGCTCAGGTTTTAGAACCATTGTTTGATAGTTAGAATACGCATCTCGCACGGGTTCGCGAACCGCGTGCCCAGCCAGATCGATACCGATGTCGAAAACGGCGTTCCTGTTTCGACGAAAACGCGGGTTCGTGATCGCGGTGCGTTGGGCGCGTCCTCGCGGGTTGCTCTGGGCATCCTGGTCAGCCGTATCACCGGGCTCATCCGGGAGCGAGTCCTTGGAAGCTACTTCGGGGTTGGCCCGATCGCCGATGCATTTCGTGCCTCCATTCGCATCCCGAACTTACTCAGCAATCTCTTTGGAGAAGGTGTTCTTTCGGCCGCATTCGTTACCGTTTACTCGAAATTACTCGCGGCCGGTGAGGACGAAGAGGCCGAGCATGTAGCTGCCGCTGTGTTCGGCATCCTGTCTTTGATCTGCGGAGCACTGGTGGCACTCGGCGTATCGTTCACGCCGCTGTTTATCGATCTCGTCGCGCCTGGATTCCAGGGGCAAACGCGTGACTTGACGATTCGCCTGGTTCGCATTCTGTTCCCCGCGACCGGATTGGCTGTCATGGGGGCGTGGTGTCTGGGCGTGCTGAACAGCCACAGGCGCTTTCTGCTGTCGTACATGGCGCCGGTGGCGATGAACGTGACGGTGCTCGTGATTGTGATTGCGCTGCGGCACTCACCCGTGCCTCTGCTGGTCATTTATGCGGCATGGGCCTATGTGGCCGGAAGCGCCATGTCGTTTCTGGTTCAGTTGCCACGGGTGCTGGAGTTGCTGCCGGGCTTTCGCCCCGCGCTCGAGTGGACTTCTCCGAATGTCCGAACAGTGATTCGGAATTTCGGCCCGGTGTTCCTCAGCCGCGGCGTGGTGCAGGTCAGCGCGTATGTGGACTCGTTCATCGCGAGTTGGCTGCCGACAGGCTCAGTAGCCGTCTTTGGCTATGCGCAGGTGATCTCCGTCATGCCCATCAGTCTGTTTAGCATGTCGGTTTCCGCCGCGGAATTGCCGGCGCTTTCGAGTGCAGTCGGAACCCAAGAAGAAGTAGCGGCATTCTTGCGTAAACGCTTGTCGGCGGGACTGCGAAGGATTGCGTTCTTCATCGTGCCTTCGGCGGTGGCCTTTCTGCTGCTCGGTGATGTGCTGGCGGCTGGGCTTTACGTCTCGGGGCGCTTCCATCAGGCTGACGCCACCTGGGTATGGTCCGTCTTGGCCGGATCTTCAGTCGGACTGCTGGCGACCTCTTTGGGGCGGCTGTATTCGTCGGCGTTTTACGCCTTACTGGATACGCGGACGCCGCTGCGCTTCGCAATCGTTCGTGTTGCGCTGACCACCGCACTAGGTTTCTTGTTCGCATTCCCGCTGCCGCGCTGGTTGGGACTTGATCCGAAATGGGGCGTCGCTGGGCTGACAGCTTCGGCGGGTGTAGCGGGATGGGTCGAGTTTTCGTTGTTGCGACATGCCCTGGGAAAACGGATCGGCAGGACGCCGCTCCCGGCGAGCTATACAGGATCGCTGTGGCTGGCGGCGTTTTTGGCTGGTGCTGCGGGGTACCTTATCAAGCTTGCGATCGGCATGGGTCATCCGCTGGTGACGGCCATAGTTGTCGTGATTGTGTACGGCGCGATGTATTTCGGCGGAACGGCATTCCTGGGTGTGCAGGAATCGCGGTCGTTCATGGAGTCGGCCATGCGGCGGCTGCGACCGGCTTAGCTTTGCCGGTCGATGGTTAAGTGTGACAACTGTTAAGCTACAGGCTACAGTCCGTCCGTGCAAATCCGAAACTTCGTTCATAGAGGCCTGAAACGGCTCTATGAGGAAGATAGTACAAAAGGTGTTCCTCCCGACACGGTAGACAAGCTGCGAAAGATGCTCGCGTTTCTTGACAATATGGAAGACCCGCAGGAGTTGCGGAATCTTGCAGCTTGGAAGGCGCATACTCTGACGGGCGACCGCAAAGGGGCGTGGAGCTTGAGCGTTACCCGCAACCGACGCTTGACTTTTATCATTGATCCCGCAGAGCGCGAAATCTGCGACTTAAATTTGGAAGACTATCACTGACAGGATGAGGAAAGCATGCCGATGAAGAACCCGCCGCACCCTGGCGATTTTATTCGCACCGAAATCATTGAACCCGCTGGACTATCCGTCACCGACGCGGCGAAGGCGCTTGAGGTTTCGCGCCCCGCGCTGTCGAGTTTGCTCAATGGCAAGGCCGGCCTGTCCGGAGACATGGCGCTACGAATAGAAAAAGCCTTTGGAGTGAGGATGGATACCCTCATGCGGATGCAGTCGTCTTACGATATTGCGCAAACCCGGAAGCGCGAGAAGGATATCCGCATCCGCCGTATTCGCCGTTCCGCTGCATAGACACGGATTTCCCCGCAGCTAAAATGCCGACCCCGCCTGCATCAACTGCTCTGCCTGCTTCAGCGCTTCAGGCGTAATATGCTCGCCCGACAGCATGCGGCCGATTTCCCGCGCACGTTCCTCACGCGGCAGTTCCAGCACTTCTGTAGTGACGCGGCCTTTGCGCTCGCGCTTGGCCACTGCGTAGTGATGATCGGCGAACCCGGCAATCTGCGCCAGGTGCGTCACGCAGATGACCTGGTTCGAGCGTGACAGTGCCTTAAGCCGTTTCCCGACCGCTGCGGCAGCGGCGCCCCCGACACCCGCATCCACTTCGTCAAACACCAACGTATGCGCGCCAGGATGATCGTCGGCGTCGCCGAGCGCGGTCTTGAGTGCCAGAGCCATGCGTGAGAGTTCGCCACCCGAAGCGATTTTCTCAAGCGGCTTCGGCTCTTCGCCGCGATTGGGTGAAACCAGAAACGCAATCTCGTCCATGCCGTGTGCGCTCCAGCCGCCTTGCTTGACAGCAATTTCAAAGCGAGTTCCAGCCATCGCGAGCGCTTTCAGTTCTGTTTCCACCTGCTTGCTGAGCTTCGCCGCCGCGCGTGTCCGCCCCTCAGTCAAGTCTGCCGCCTTCTTTTCGTAATGCTCTGCCAACTGGGCACGCTGCTTTTCCAAAGTTGCCCGGTGCTCCGCGGCGTTTTCCACTTCATCAGCCTGCCGCGCGGCCTCGTCATGAAATGCCAGCACTTCTTCGATCGTTCGGCCGTACTTTCGCTTGAGACGATCAATCGCGTCGAGGCGGCTTTCGATATTTTCCAGGCGCGTGGGATCCGCTTCCAGGCGACCGAGATAGTCGCGCAGCGAGTAAGACGCTTCTTCCAACAGAACAGATGCCTGCTTCAGCGCGGCCGCGGTCTCTGTCATCGCCGGGTCGATGCGAACTAATTCATCCAGTCGTTTGCCGGCGTGACCGAGTTGTGTCGTCGCGCTCTCCGGCGATTCATACAATGCCGCAAACGCGTGGGCGGCGCTCTCCTGCAAACGCGTAACGTTCTGCAGGATCTTGCGCTCGGCTTCGAGTTCGGAGTCTTCGCCGGGCTTGGGTGCGACAGACTCGATCTCCTTGGCCTGAAACTTCCAAAGATCGAGCAATCGCAGTTTTTCCTGCTCATTGCGGCTGAGTTCGTCAAGCTTCTCTCCCAAGAGGCGCCACTCCGCAAACAGAGCAGCCACGACCGACAACAGCGGCGCGGCGCGTGCGTATTCATCCAGAATCTCGCGTTGCGCTTGCGTCGAAAAAAGCGATTGCTGCTCATTCTGCCCATGAATGTCGCCGAGAATAGGCGCAAGCCGACGCAGAAATGCGGTCGTGACAGGCCGATTGCCAACAAACGCGCGCGACTTGCCGTTTGCTGTGATCTCACGCTCCACGATCAGCTCATCCTCGCCCTCATGCTCAATGCCGGCTTCGAGGAGAAGTGAATTCAACTCTTCGCGTGCCTGCAGCGCGAAGATACCGGAGACGCGCGCTTTCGTTTCCCCGCTGCGAATCGTTTCGCTGGAAGCCCTGGCCCCAAGCAGCAGCGCGAGCGAATCCACGACAATCGATTTCCCGCTTCCCGTTTCGCCCGTGAGAACGTTCAGGCCTTGCTGAAAACGAATGCGAGCTTGCTCGACGACCGCGTAGTTCTCAACGATCAGCTCGACCAGCATGTGACCGAATTATCTCTCGACCGAGTACAACGTCCCAACTTAGGGCCCGTGCGCACGTATATCCAAAGGAAAGTTAATCCTAAGGCGAAGGGAAGTTAATCTCTCCGCAGGAAACGTACGGCTGTGCGCATGCTTCCAATCAGTTAGCGAAAATTCAGAGCTTCTTATAATTGAAAGAGAAGTAACCGAAAGGACACGCTGATATTGCCCTTTGTGCTGCTTCCTGCAGATCTTTCCCTGTGGGACCTCATTCAAAACTTACGACCCATTCCGTTAGCAGTCATCGTCATTCTGATTCTCTTTTCGCTGTTCTCTTGGACGATCGCGTTTTCCAAGGGCAGCATTTTTGGCCGCGCCCGGCGCGAGAATCGAAATTTTCTGCGTGCTTTCAGAAAGGCTGGTAACTTGCAAGCGGTAGCCATGGCCAGTGAGCAGTTCACTTCTGCGCCGCTGGTGGCAGTGTTCGATTTCGGCTATGGCGAGATTGAAAGGCAGATCAAGCAACGCGGCGCATTGGTAAATAAACCTGCCATCGAACGAAGTTTGCAGTTAGGAATAAGCGAAGAAGTCACTAAGCTGGAGATGAACATGAACTGGCTGGCGACGGTCGCTTCGGTGTCGCCGTTCATCGGTCTCTTCGGAACGGTGTGGGGAATCATTGATGCGTTCCAGGGGCTCGGAAGTGCGGGAAGCGCGAGCCTGCGCGCTGTCGCACCGGGCATTTCAGAAGCGCTGGTGACGACGGCTATTGGTCTGGCAGCAGCCATTCCAGCGGCTATCTTCTACAACGTCTTCGGGACACGCATCAAGGAGATGGGCACGCGTATGGAAGACTTCGCCATTGAGTTTCAGAATCTGGCGGAGCGGGATTTCGGCGGCTAAATCGTGGCTTTTTCTTTCAGCGAAGGCGGCAGGCGGGGACGACGATTTGGCGGGCCAACCGTCATGTCGGAAATCAACATTGTTCCCCTGGTTGACGTGGTCCTGGTGTTGCTGGTCATCTTCATGATCACGGCAAACGTGATGGAGTTCGGTCTCGACATACAGGTGCCGCAGGTGCGGCGCGTCCAGAACACCACGCAGGATCTGCCCGTCATTAACATCAACAAAAACGGGGAGACGCTGCTCAACGAGAAGCCGGTAAACATCCACGAAATGGCAGATGCGATTCGGCAGAGATTCCGCGGGGCCACGGCCGTCTATGTTCGTGCCGACAAGCAAACGCCTTGGGATCCGATCGCGCAGATTGTGGCGGAACTCGGCGAGGCGAAGTTCGAGGTGAAGATGGTCACCGCGCCCATTGATCAAGTGGCGCGGCAGCGGCGCTAAAACAATGGCTGAACCGCTCGATTTACTGGACGAACGAGATCCGCTGGGGACTCCGTTTTTCGGGTCTCTGCTGGTGCATGGCGGCGTGGTTGCGCTATTGTTCTTTGGCTGGTTCTGGCTAAATCAGCACCCGGAAACGTTGGGCGATGTGAATTCGGCCGGCGGACCGGCGTATTCCGTTTCGCCTGTACACAACATCCCCATTCCTCGGCACGAAGCGCCGCCGAATCCGGTAGCGAATGACACAGAATCGCAGGTTCCCACTGCTCCCGCCAAACAAACGTTGGAGAAGAAGCAGCCCGTTCCGGACAAGAACGCATTTGAGCTTCCCGACAAAATCAAGAAGGAAGCGCCGCGTCCAACCAAGCAACAGACCTATCAGCAGCCGACACCACGAAACCAGGTGTTCGCGCAACAGCAGGCGCTTTCGAACCCAATGTATGGCGGACCCAGCGGCGGCGGCCAGGTCGGAGTTGGGCCTAATACGCCGTTAGGCAGCAATCGGCTGGGTTGGTATGCGCAGATGATCCGCGACCGGATCGCGCAGAACTGGAACACAAATGGCCTGGCGGCTCGCACGCAGATGGCGCCCGCTATCGTCGCCTTCATCATCATGCGCGACGGCAGCGTGCGGAATCCGCAGATAGTTCAGAGCAGCGGCAATCCGTCCATCGACAACACGGCGCTGCGGGCGGTATATCAGGCTACTCCCCTGCCGCCGCTTCCGCCGCAAATAACGGAGAACTCTATCTCCGCTCAATTCACTTTTAACTTACGTTGATTTTCAACTTACGTGATGCGCACATTCATACTTGCAATTGCACTTCTCGCCGTTAGCGGCCTGGGCTGGCTACTCGGGCAACAGGTTCAGGGGACCATTGAAAAGAATCCCGGCAAGCCGCATATTGCGGTGACTGATTTCCGCGCCTCTGGGGCGGCGACGGCATATATCGGCGACTTCAATCAGACTGTCAGAAGCGATCTGGAAGGCTCGCCTTTGATCAACTTTATTCCGAAGACGTTTTACCCGTTGCAAGTTCCGCAGCAGCCTTCGGATTTGATTGCCGGGGTTGCTCCGCCTAGCCGAGGCGCGGTGACAATGATGGCAAATCGCCTGACGGACTGGAGTCTCCCGCCCGTCTCGGCCAATTACTTGGGCATCGGCTACGGCGCCGAGGATCGAGGCATGTTTGTCGCCTTCGGCTGGTTCTACAGCACGTCCACTTCAATCGCCACGCTACAGCAGGCGCAAGTATTCGGGAAGATCTACACTGCGCCCATGACGCGCGAAGGCGCTATCGATGCCGGGCACCGCTATGCGGCTGATATATTGGCGCAGTTCGGCGGCAAGAGCTTAGTGGGAACCAGGATCGTCTTTGTATCCGACCGTTCCGGTTCCAAAGAGATCTGGGTGATGAACTGGGACGGCACCGCTCAGCGGCAATTGACCAATTATCATTCGATTTCGACGTTTCCCTCTGCCTCGCCCGACGGTCGCATTGTTGCGTTCACCACCTGGGCAGTGGGCTTTCCGGCGATTCAGATGTTCTCACTCGATAGCGGGCGCAAGCTGCCGTTTTACAATCAACGGGCGTCTATGAATGCGTTTGTCACGTTCACGCCGGATTCTAAACGCGTCGTCTTCTCGTCCACCGCGGCGGGGGGAAATGCGCAGCTCTTTACGGCCAACGCAGATGGCAGCGGATTGCGGCGCTTGACCGCCTCAGGTGTGATTGAGGTGGAACCGAAGATCAATCCGAAAACCGGGACTGACTTGGTGGATGTCTCCGGGCGCAGCGGATTGCCGCAGATCTATCATATGAGCGTCGAAGGAACGGACGTGCAACGGATCTCCGCGGGAACGGGCGAGGCGACGAATCCAGCGTGGAGTCCCGATGGCGACCATATCGCGTTCGCCTGGACCAAGGGATTCGAACCGGGCAATTACAACATCTTCGTGATGGATGTGGGAAATCAGCAAGTGACCCAATTGACGTCTAACGAGGGAAGAAATGAAAATCCCGGTTTTGCCCCGGATGGAGCGCATATTGTCTATGCCTCCAAGCGCGGCCGGCAGTCGCAGATCTGGGTCATGAATGCGGACGGAACGGGCAAGCATCCGCTCACGCAGAGCGGTAGCAACGAGAAACCGGTCTGGGTTAATGCGGAGCAGTAGTAAAGTAGCTAGAAGTCAAATGAAAGTAGAGGATCGACTCATTACCATGGCACAACGCAGAGCTTTGCCGATTGCTTTGTCAACGCTCCTGTTGGTTTTCGCGGCTGGATGTCACAAGAAAGTGCCACCGCCACCACCTCCACCGCCGGCGCCCACGCCGACGACTGTGGCCAATAAGCCGGCTATCAATTACTTCACCGCGGAGCCGACGACGGTCAATGCAGGCCAGCCATCCTCTCTGCGTTGGAGCGTTACCGACGCAACGAACGTTTCGATCGAAGGGATCGGCCCAGTCAGCCCGAATGGCCGTAGAGCCGTTTATCCAACTCAGACAACCACCTATCATCTGAGCGCAACTGGCCCGGGCGGCACAGCAGATGCGGAAGCGACCATTACTGTCAGCACGGCTCCTCCGCCCGCCCCCGTGGCAGCGCCGACCAACCAATTAACTGCCGTGCAGATCTTGCAACAGCAGGTGCAGGATATTCATTTCGATTACGACAAGAGCGATGTCCGCGCCGAAGATCAGCCCATTCTTCAGCAGGATGCGACCGCGCTGAAGCAGATCTTCTCCATGGACCCGAACTTCATTGTTCAGATTGAAGGCAATTGCGACGAGCGCGGGTCGGCTGAATACAATTTGGCGCTGGGAGATCGACGCGCATCGGCAGCCAAGGAAGCGCTGGTTGGCATGGGAGTTCCCGCCGACAAGCTGAAGACCATCAGCTACGGCAAAGAACGTCCCATCTGCACGGACGCTAGCGAGGATTGCTACGCGCGTAATCGGCGAGACCATTTCTCGGCTGGCCAGTAGCGCCTGCGTACGGAGAAATATCCGCTGCTTCACTTACACTGAAGACAAGCGTGAAACAGGGACGGCTCTCATCCGTCCCTCTCTCATGAGGAGTTAACTCAATGAAATTTCTGCGTCTGGCCGTTCTGGCATTGACTTTTTCCGGCTTCTCTTTTGCGGTAAACAAGGATCTGCTGGCTTTACAGCGTGCACTGGAAGATCGATTCGACACTCTGCAGAAGCAGCAGGACGATTTGAAGTCGAAGATCGATGTGCTGAATGGTGCATTGGGCCAGATGGCGGCCGACACGCGCCACACCGCGGACCAGGTTGCGGGCATGCAAGACGTGCTGCGGAACACAGTCGTCAGTTCACTTGGACCGGTGACTAATCTGGGCACTAAGGTTGACGCGACCAGTGAGGATGTACGCTCCTTGCGTGATGCGCTAGCCGATTTGGGCGCGCGA
Organism: Terriglobia bacterium; assembly: GCA_963758445.1. Taxonomy (GTDB): domain Bacteria; phylum Acidobacteriota; class Terriglobia; order Bryobacterales; family Bryobacteraceae; genus Bog-105. Next base: position 32,056 of record CAVWVR010000005.1, on the reverse strand, counting down.
CTGGAGCGCATGGACGCCAAAATTACTGACGTGAAGAATCAGATCCAGATCATGCAGAATCCACCGGCGGCTCCTGGCTCCCAGACAGGCCCTCCTAGCGCGATGGGCGCTCCGGGCCTGAGTTCGTCACCTGGAACCGGCCAACCCGGGGCAAGCGCTCCGCCCGCGGGCGTAAGTGCAGCCCAATTGTTCACCGATGCCCGACGCGATCAACAGACCGGGAATGTTCCGTTAGCCGTGCAGGAATATCAGCAGTATCTGACTTATTTTCCGAATACCGAATATGCCGCCAGCGCCCAGTTCTATCTGGGTGAGATCGCGTATAACCAAACCGATTACAAGGGAGCTGTTCACGCGTTTGATGCGGTGTTGGAGCGCTATCCCCAGAATCCTCGAACCAAAGATGCGGCTTACATGAAAGGCGTGGCCCTGGCCAAGAGCGGGCAGCGCACGCAGGCCGTACAGGAACTGCGCGCGCTGATTCAGAAGTACCCCGGGTCAGAACAGGCGCGAAAGGCGCAAGTCGCGCTGGCGGATAGGACCCTATTCCCGTCTGCTACCGCTGCGCGGAGGCGGCAGTAGCTTTCACTTAGTTAATCGCCGCCGCCACCGGTGTGGCCGTGCGGCCCAATGTAATCGTATCGGTGCGAACCTTATCCCATTCCTGAAGCGTCAAGCCTCGTGCCTGGAAAAAAGTGCGAATCTGCGCAGCAGTCCAGCCAAACAGATCTTCCAGCATGGGCACTAGAACGCTGGACGCATCCTCACTGAGAATGGTCCGTTTCGCGATCGGAGTCAGGTACTTATTCTCCGAGACCGCGATGGTTAAGCCATCCAGGCGATTCACGTGCAGCATGACGTGAACGTCCGAACTGCCGTCGCCGACGTAGACAACGCTGTCATGTCCGATTTTCATCTGCGTTCTAAGTTCATCCACCACCGCAACCTTGCCGTACCCGGCCGGTAGCCGAACGATGCTTTCGATTTCACCCGCATCGTTATAGCGGAAGCGCGTGCCGTGAATGTGATCGGCCGGAACAATGCCTTCGAGCGCCGACTTCACAACTTCTTCCGGTGCCGCCGAAACCACGTGGAACTTGAACTCATTGCCGTTCAGATCTTTGAGCGCGTCAGAGAGTAGATCGATATTCTCTTTGAGACGAATCTGTTTACCCACGGCTGCAAGCTGGTCCCTGCGAACGCAGCGGAATTGCGGGTCGTGCAGCAGCAAGTAGGCGAGTTCGCCGCCCTGTTGCACAAGGTGGAGGTTGGCCAGACCTTTCACACGCTCTTCAAAGCCGTCAACGCCGATCATCTTACTTAGAACCAGGCCGGAATCGTTGAAGCTCAACGTCTGGTCGAAATCGCTAACGAATAGATATTGTTTCCCTGAGGGGGTCATAAAGATACTCCTTTTTTTAAAAATTGAAAAGAGAAACGCTGGCAGTGAGTCGCCGGGCTAAACAGTCTCCGGCGCGCTTCCTAGCGAACAGGGAAGGAAGGATCGTTTACGAGGTGCAACGTCCTCTCCTACATTTTAGATGGAAATGCACTGCCTCAGTTGCCGTAGCGGCTAGAAAGCTGTTATATCTGATTCCGCATGCGTAGTACGCGTTCAGAGCGGCCTATTCCGAAGTATCAGGAACTGTTTGAATCACTCAAAGCCGATATTCTTGCGGAGCGCTATAAGCCGGGTCAGAAACTCCCAAGCGAGGCCGCGCTGGTCAACAAATCCGGTGCTTCGCGCATCACCGTCGGGCGTGCCATTCGCGAGCTTCAGAACCTGCAGTTGGTGGACCGCGTCGCCGGATCCGGCACCTATGTTCGCGATCTTCAGCACCAGCCCCGGCCGCATCTGTTCGGATTGTTAATACCCGATCTCGGCGAAACAGAGATATTCGAGCCGATATGTCAGGGCATCGCGCGCGCTCCCGAAGCCCCTGAGCACGCGCTGCTGTGGGGAAATGCCGGAACCCAGACGACTAAGCCGCAGCAGGCCTGGAGCCTGTGCCAACAGTTCATATCCAAACAAGTGTCCGGCGTCTTCTTCGCGCCCTTGGAATATGAACGCGAGGCAACGAAGGTGAACGCGCGCATTCTCTCCGCTCTTCGGGAGGCCAAAATTCCAGTTGTGCTGCTTGACCGGCGCGCTTCGAAAACTCCGGAACGCAATCGTCCGGACCTGGTTGGATTGAACAATCGACAGGCCGCTTATGTCGCGACAGAGCACCTGATCAATCTGGGGTGCAGGCGCATTGGTTTTCTCGGTCATCACGGCATCGCATCCAGCATTGAGGATCGGCTTTCCGGATACAAAGAAGCGCTGGTCGTCCATGGTTTGCGGCCCATGGTCGAGGCGGCGCAAGCGGACCAGGAGAATCCCAAGCTGTCTGGCGGCAAAGGCAAGCGCGACGCGATAGATGCCTTCGTTTGCGTGAACGACCGCGTGGCCGGCCAGCTCATGCAGGTCTTTCTCGCGAGGAAGATGAAGATTCCGGAGGATATCCGGATTGTCGGCATAGACGATGTGTCGTACGCAAGTCTTTTGCCCGTGCCGCTGACCACGATTCGCCAGCCGACTCGCGAGATTGGCGAAGCCGCCTTACGCACCATGCTGGACCGCATCCGTAGCCCTCATCTGCCGCCGCGAGAGGTCTTGCTTGACGGCGAGTTGATCGTCCGTAAATCGTGCGGCGCCGAAATTGACGCCGCCTAGACGTGATTACTGCGCATCCGCCGGGCGCACTGCATTCGCCAACGTCGCCGCTACCAGCGTGAGCGCAACCACCAGGAACAAAGTCAGGCGCAACGATGTTGCCTGCGCAAGCAGACCGATGAGCGGCGGCCCGAATAAGAAGCCGAAGTAACCGGAACCGCTCACCATGGCGATGCCGAACCCGCTGGGAATCTGTTTGACTCTACCGCCGGCCGCGAACACCAGCGGAACAATAACGGAGAATCCTGCGCCCGTGAGTGCAAATCCCGGGAGAGCTGCCATTGCGGAGTGGGACGTTAGCGCGAGTGTCAGGCCGGTAGCAGCGATCAACGCGCCTGCGCGAACCGTGCGCACCGGCCCAAGGCGCTTCGTAATGCCGTCGCCGAGAAGCCGGAACAACGCCATGCCGGATGAGAAAACAGCGTAGGCGGAAGCCGCAAGCGCGTGGTCGGCATGCAGAGCCTGCTTCAAGTAGACGCCTGACCAATCCGCCATCGCGCCCTCTGAGAGAAACATGCACGTGCCGATGACAGCAAGCACCACCAGCACCAAAGGAATGTGGCGCAATCGCATCGAATGCGTCTGCTCTGTTTTGTGATCGTGCGCTTCGAACAGATAGGGCGCGGTAAGAATGCCGGCCAGCACGAATACGACCGACAGTACCAGGAAGTGAGGCCGTGGGGAAACCTCGCGCAAGGCAATCAACCCACCTGCGGCCGCGCCCATCATTCCCCCGATGCTGAACATCGCGTGAAAACGCGACATCACGGGAGTATCCAGTGCCTGTTCGAGCGCAACTCCTTGCGCATTGATGGAAACGTCGTTGGCTCCCGCCATTGCCCCGAAGAGAATCAGAGACAGGAAAAGAGTAAGTCCGTTGTAGGCAAAAGCCGGAGCAACCAAAGCGAGCGCGAAGCCAACCGTGCTTAGGCCAGCGACACGCTTGCTGCCGATGCGCCCCACCAGCCAACCCGTCGCGGGAATTGCGACCACCGACCCGACAGCCGTTCCCAGCAGACTGAGTCCGAGAGTGGCGTTCGTCAACCCTAGCGCACTTTGAATGGTGGGAATCCGCGATACCCACGTGGACACGATTAGGCCGTGCAGAAAGAATCGCGAGACCACCGCCCACCAGGCGGCGTTCGAAGTTGTCGTCTGAGCATCTTGTAGTGTGAGTTCGGCAGTTGCCATCCAAAGCTCCTTCACAAAGTTGGATGGAACCTAATAGGACAGGTTGCCGACTCTATGAGAAAGCTGTTATATCAATCAATTTCGGTGCTCGCGCGTTTTCAAACGTCAGCCTCAATGGCATCCCTTCCCCTGAGCCGCCCCGGACTTGGCGGGGCTCGACTCGGCCTTACTTGTTCAAACGGCATTTGAGGTGTGTACGACATTCCTGCTCTAGCGGGATTACCTGTACTATCGTCAGTTCACCTGCCTTTCAAAATGGCTTGATCCGAAATTGCGGTTGCGATTTGCTCCGCCATGTAGGCGAGTTGGGCGATTCCGTCGCGGAAGTCGTTTGCAACGCGTTCGTACTGTTCCTTCGTAACGGTAAACGTCATGTCGTGCCGTTTTTGTACAAAAGCAACGTGTTGATTGAATAATTCGAGCTGCCCTTTCACGCGCAGTATGGCCGCTTGGAATTGTAAAGGAAAAACCGAAAGCTCTCCGAAGTGGGCTGTTACAAACGGCAAACACTGCTGCTTCGGATACAAGCCTCGATTAGCCTTGTAACGTGCTTTGAAAACGGCTTCTCGCTCCTGTTCAGATAGGTTTCGAAGTTGAACGATGAAGTCGGCCAGCTCGGGCGATGCTGCCGGGCCGTGATAGTTTCGGGCAATAGGGCAGATCCAGTCGAGAAAGGCATTCGTTAGCGGCCCTGCATCGCTGCGCATCAGATAGGCGTTCATCGCCATCATGTACTGCAGCTCAACCATTTCCGTTCTGATGACTCTCTTCAGCTCACGTCTACGCAGGAGGCGGCGGAGCCAATCAAGTAGGAGTGCACTTGGAAAGCCGAGTACCCAACCGACTAACAAAAGAATCAGCTGGTCAAGTTTGATCAGACCCCCACCTTCTCATATTCATCGAGCGAGGGTTCCTCTTTGTGCCGGTCGTAGAGCTTCGTCGCACACGGAGAATTGATACAGCATTTAATCGCAATATCAATCCAATCCAAAGAAGACTCCCTACTAAGCCCGTTTGCGCTCCGAAATCACCGTAACCACCATATTGTGCGCTTTATTCACAATGCGATGCGTATCGGGCATGCCGCGGAGGATGATAAGCTGCGTTACCTGCTGCTGGCGTGCGAAGTCCGTCAGTGTTTCCGCTATGTCTTTGCCGACCAGCGTTTCCACTCCGATCCTCATGTTCCTCGCAAAGTTCATCTGCTTTTCCAGAACATCGCGCTGCTCAGGCGAAAGATCGGACCAGCGTTCGTCGCGTGCAACATAGACGGCGATGCAATCGGTTTCAAGATAATCCGCCAGCCGTTTTCCGCGCCGAAGCAGCATTGCGGCCTGCGGCACGGCGTTGAGCTGAATCATCACGCGTTCTGACGAGTTTTTCGGTTCCCGCTGCGACGAAGGCTTCTCCTTCAAGCGGTCGATATTGCCTTCCAGTTGATGCGCCGTCTGTCGCAGAGCCAGTTCGCGCAAGGCCGTCAGATTCGTCTCGGTGAAGAAGTTTTCTAGCGCTCGCTGCGCTTTATCGTGCCCGTAGACGACACCGCGCTCCAGCCGATGAATGAGCGCTCGCGGCGGCACGTCAACCATCACGATTTCGTCCGCCTTTTCCACCACCCAGTCTGGAATGGTCTCGCGAACGCGAATACCGGTTACTTGCCAGACCTGGTCGTTCAAACTTTCCAGGTGCTGCACGTTCAGCGTAGTGAGCACATCAATACCGGCATCCAGGAGCACGTGGACATCCTCGTACCGCTTGGCGCGCTCCGATCCCGGGACGTTTGTGTGTGCGAACTCATCGACAACGCAGACCGCAGGCTTGCGCCGAAGGACTGCGTCCGTGTCCATCTCTTCAAAGGTCGAGCGTCGGTATGAAATAGCTTTGCGCGGAACGGTCTCAAGCCCCTGCGTCTTCGCAATCGTGTCCTTGCGCGCATGCGGCTCGAAGTAGCCAATCACGACATCGATACCCTCTGCCTTCAGCCGCTGCGCCTCTTCGAGCATCTTGTAGGTTTTTCCCACACCCGCGGCGTAGCCCAGAAAGATGCGCAACTTGCCGCGTTTATGCTCTGTGCTTTCAGGACTGGGGAAAGATTCGGACATCCATCCCTTCAGCTTCACGAATCAGGCGGTCGATCCGCCGTTCTCCCCAGTGCAGCCATCTATTCCCCCGCGGATGACCGACAAAAATCTGAGTTATTCGGTTAGTGCGGGCGAAATCGATAATTGCGCCGATCGGGTCCGGGTTGCTCACCTCGTGAATCTCCGCGCCCAACCGCCGCGCCAATTCCAGGTTCTCCTGAACCTGTTCGCGAGCTTCACGGTTGAGTTCTTTGTCCTCCACATGGAGCGCGAACAGTTGCCCGTGCGAACGGGTTGCGTTGCGCTTGCCGCTCTCCACCAGAGCTTTGGCTTTGGGCTGCGTTTCGATGCAAAGCAGGATTCGCTCCTGAGCTCCCCAGGAATGTTGGACGCCATGCCCGTCCAGATAGCGCAACAGTTGCGCCTCAATCACGTCCGCCACCAGGAGCAGCGCCAACTCACGCAGTTCAGATAGTTGCCGGCTGTTTAGCGCCCGTTGTTCGTCGCTTTCTAGACCAGTACACAAGTCCTGCGCGGGCACATCGACGATCTCGATTTCATCCGCGTCCCGAACGAACTTTTCGGGCACCGAATTTTGCGCTCTCCTGGACGTAATCGCTTCCACGCAGTTCTGCTGTTCGGAAATGTGCTGGAGATTGACCGCCGTTGCAACATTGATGCCGTTGTTCAGCAGATGCTCCACATCCTGCCAGCGATGCTCACGCTCCGCGCCCGGCGGATTGTCGAACGCGAGTTCGTCGATCAGGCAAATTGTCGGGTGACGCCGAATGATGGCATCGGTGTCCATCGCCACTCCGCCATCGACTGGTCGAAGCGGGATCATTTCCAGCGAGCCCACATAACACCCGGTGCCCGCACTCTCTTTCCTCTGGAGCGCGCCTATGACGACATCCTGCCCGCGCTTTTTGCGGCGGCAACCCTCATCCAGCATGCGCCGGGATTTGCCAACGCGCGGCGCGTAGCCCAGGAAGACCTTCAGCCTTCCGCGTTTTTCTTCCCGCTCCTCGGATTCGACCCGCCTCAGCAGCTCTTCCGGATCGGGACGTGCAATTACCCGAGTGCCCATCGCTTCTTAATGATGAACCGGGATCTCATTGTCGAGTGCCAAATTCAACTTCAAAACGTTCGTACGTGGCTCCCCGATGATCCCCAGGGTTCGATTTTTAGTGTACGCGCTAATGAGACTGCGTACGCGGTCAACGGAAGCCCCGCGAGCCGATGCCACGCGCGCCGCCTGTGCTTCGGCGTTCGCGGGAGTAATATCCGGATCGAGTCCGCTGCCCGAAGCCGTAATGGCGTCAGCCGGTATCGCCCCGGTGAAAGCCGGATTCTCTTTGCGAAAATCGGCAGCGCTCTTGTTGAGTCGATCGACAAGAGCAGGGTTGGTGGGCCCAAGATTTGATCCGCTGGACGCCGTGGCATCGTAGCCATTACCCGCGGAGGAAAGCCGTGGATGAAAGTACTCGGGCTTGGTCCAGTTTTGGCCGATTAGTTCCGACCCGATCACTTTGCCGTTGCGTTCCATCAGGCTTCCATTGGCCTGTCTCGGAAAAATCAGCTGCGCCAGTCCGGTAATTGCCAGCGGATAGACCAGGCCGGTCAGTACCGTAAACACGATGGTAATCAGTATGCCCGCTCTTAACTCTTTGAACATTTTGTTTTCCTATGCAAGGTGCAGCAATCCCAGCAGCCGATCGATGATCCAGATGCCCGGGAACGGTGCGATAACGCCGCCGAGTCCATACACCAGCAGGTTGCGACGCAGCAGAGCAGCCGCGGATAGAGGACGATAGCGCACGCCACGCAATGCCAGCGGGACCAGAACGATGATGATCAGCGCGTTAAAAATAACCGCGGCAAGAATCGCACTTTCCGGCGAGTGCAGATGCATGATATTCAGCTTGTTGAGCGCCGGGTACGTCACTGCGAACATAGCCGGAATGATGGCGAAGTATTTGGCAACGTCGTTGGCGATGGAAAACGTGGTCAATGCGCCGCGCGTGATCAGCAATTGCTTGCCGATAGCTACCACTTCGATGAGTTTCGTCGGGTTGCTGTCCAGGTCCACCATATTGCCGGCCTCTTTTGCCGCCATGGTGCCCGTATTCATCGCGAGACCGACATCAGCTTGTGCCAGCGCCGGCGCATCATTTGTCCCGTCGCCGGTCATCGCCACGAGACGGCCGTTCGCTTGTTCCTTCTTGATGAACTCGAGTTTGTCCTTCGGCGTCGCCTGCGCGAGAAAGTCGTCGACGCCCGCTTCCTGCGCGATCGACGCCGCAGTCAATGGATTATCGCCCGTGATCATGACCGTGCGAATGCCCATGTTGCGCAATTGGTCGAAGCGCTCGCGCATCCCGCCCTTCACAATGTCTTTGAGATAAATCACGCCCAATACGCGATTGCCTTCCGCGACCGCAAGCGGCGTTCCTCCTCGCCGCGAAATGCCTTCCGAAATCTCAGCGGCTTTCGGCGGGAAAACCCCTCCCAGTTCTTCCACGTAATGACGAACTGATTCCGTGGCGCCTTTGCGAATGCGGCGTCCATCCAGGTTGACGCCGCTCATGCGCGTCTGCGCGGAGAATGCAATGAACTCGGCTTCGTGCTCAGCCAACTCCCGCCCCCGCAAGCCATATTTTTCCTTTGCGAGGACAACTATCGAACGCCCTTCCGGTGTTTCGTCCGCCAGGCTGGAGAGTTGCGCCGAATCCGCAAGTTCCGCTTCACTGGCGCCGCCAACGGTGATGAATTCCACCGCCTGACGATTGCCCAAAGTGATGGTTCCGGTCTTATCCAGCAGCAATGTATTGACGTCGCCCGCAGCTTCCACCGCCTTGCCGCTCATCGCAAGCACGTTGTGCTGCATCACACGATCCATGCCCGCGATACCGATGGCCGAAAGCAAGCCGCCGATGGTCGTGGGAATCAGGCAGACCAGCAATGAGTTCAGCACGATAACGCTGGGCACCATCCCTGAACCAGCCGCCTTGACGCTATACGCCGCAAACGGGGCCAAAGTGATCACGGCAAGTAGAAAAATAAGCGTTAGCCCAGCGATCATGATGTTGAGCGCGATCTCATTCGGCGTTTTCTGGCGTTGCGCGCCTTCCACCAGCGCAATCATGCGATCGAGAAACGTCTCGCCGGGATTCGATGTGATGCGAATCTTTATCTGGTCCGAAAGAACGCGCGTTCCTCCAGTGACAGCGCTGCGGTCTCCTCCCGATTCGCGAATGACCGGCGCGCTCTCTCCCGTAATCACCGATTCATCCACGCTGGCGATTCCGTCGATCACTTCGCCGTCACCCGGAATGATGTCATCCGGATCGCAACAAACCACATCGCCGCGCCTTAGGTCGGAAGCGCCGACCTGTTGAATTACGTTGTCCTTGATCTTCTTTGCAACCGTTTCGGTTTTCGTCTTTCGCAGCGCATCGGCCTGCGCTTTGCCGCGCCCTTCGGCCATGGCTTCCGCGAAATTGGCGAATAGAACGGTGAACCACAACCAGATATCAATCTGCAAATAGAAGCCCAACCCGCGTGCTCCATGCATGAGGTTTGAGGTCAGCAAAACCGTGGTGACGACCGCACCCACCTCAACCACAAACATCACCGGGTTCTTCGCCATCGTTTTCGGATTCAACTTGACGAATGAATCGACGATGGCGCGCCGGACAATCGGCGGATCAAATAACGGCCGCGAGCGTTTGCCCGCGCGAGCGAACAACTCCGTAGATAGAGTCTCAGTAGCTGCCGGCGCAGGCGGTTTTTCCATCAATTCAGTTGGCATTCTTGCGATCTCCTAGAGCATCATCAAGTGCTCGACAATGGGTCCCAGCGACAGGGCGGGGAAGAACGTCAACGCACCTACAATAAGCACCACGCCTACCAGCAGTCCAACGAACAAGGGACCATGCGTAGGAAATGTTCCGGCGGAAACGGGCACCTGTTTCTTCTGTGCCAGCGAGCCGGCCACCGCCAGCAGCGGAATGATCATCAGGAAGCGGCCGCATAGCATCGCCAATCCAAGGGTGATGTTGTACCAGGGCGTGTTCGGGCTAATGCCCCCAAACGCACTGCCGTTGTTGCCTGTCGCGCTCGTGTAAGCGTACAGAATTTCAGACAGACCGTGCGCACCAGGATTCCCGAGGTTGGCCACAGCCGGGCCCGCCGGGTTCCAGTAACTGTTCTTGGCGAACGTCACAACCGAACTCGCGCCCGAAAACAGCAGGATGCTCGTGGCCAGAATCAGTAACGCCAGCATCGCCATCTTCACTTCCTTCTGCTCGATCTTCTTGCCTAGATATTCCGGCGTTCTGCCCACCATCAGGCCGGCAATGAACACCGCAAGGATGGCGTACATCAACATCCCGTAGAGTCCTGCGCCTGTGCCGCCGAACACAACCTCGCCCAGTTCTATGTTGAACAGCGGAACCAGGCCGCCCAGCGGAGTGAAACTATCGTGCGTGGAGTTGACCGCGCCGCAGCTTGCGTCCGTAGTCACCGTTGCAAACAGAGCCGAGTTGGCGATGCCGAAACGTACCTCTTTGCCTTCCATGTTTCCGCCCGGCTGCGTACCTGTGTCGGCAAGTTGAACGCCGGCTTTCGCTAACGCGGGCGTGCCGCGCTGCTCATAGTGGTAAGCCGCGATCACTCCAGCCAGAAACAGAACCGTCATGGTCGCGAAGATTGCCCAACCCTGCCGCGTGTCTCGTACCATGCGTCCGAACGTATACGTGAGTGCCGCGGGGATGAGGAAGATCAGAAACAACTGCAGCAGGTTCGCAAGCGGAGTCGGGTTTTCAAACGGATGCGCCGAATTCGCGTTGAAGAAGCCGCCACCGTTTGTTCCCAGCATCTTGATGGCTTCCTGAGAGGCCACCGGCCCTTGCGCAATCACCTGTTTAGCGCCTTCCAGAGTCACAGCGCTGGTATAGGGATGCAGATTCTGGATGACTCCCTGCGAACAGAACAAAAGGGCCGCGATGATCGAGATCGGCAGCAGCACGTACAGCGTGGCGCGCGTCAGATCGACCCAAAAATTTCCAAGCGTCTTGACGCACTGACGCGCGAATCCACGCACCAGCGCAATAGCGATCGCTATCCCCGCCGCTGCGGAAAGGAAGTTATGGACCGTCAAGCCCCCCATCTGAACCAGATAGCTGAGCGTCGCTTCGGGAACGTAGGCCTGCCAGTTGGTGTTGGTATCGAAGCTCGCGCTCGTATTGAAAGCCAGGTCAGGTGAAATCGATCCCGCGCCGTAATGTTGCGGGTTGAATGGCAGAAAGCCCTGCAGGCGTTGCAACGCGTAAAGCAACACAGCGCTCGCCGCACTGAAAGCCAGCAGCGCGCCCGCGTAGCGCCTCCAATGCTGTTCCTGCGCCTCATCCACTCCGCACAAGCGGTAGATGAGCTTCTCCAGCGGCCGCAAAAGTGGACTCAAGAAGGTGCGCTTGCCATCGAAGAGCGCGGCCATGTAGCTCCCCAACGGCTTCACACAAATTGTGATCAGCCCGAAAAACAGGGCGATTTGAAGCCAACCGTTAAGTGTCATTGCTGGCTCCTAAAATTTCTCTGGCCGAAGTAGCGCGTAGAGCAGGTAGATGCCCAGAGCAAGCGCTACCAGGCCTCCTAACGTGTATTGCATGGATAGGTTCCTTAGAGGCGATCGCAAGCTTTCGTCATCGCCCACGCGATCAGAAAGAACACACAGAGTAGACAAACGTAAACAGCGTCGAGCATAGTTTGGGGTTTTGACTAACTACAGGCTAGCGGTCATTTCCTAAGAAAGTCATAAAGTCCGGCTTAGAAAATCTGGCGAGAGCCGGACTTACTGCGGCTCGGGCAACTGTAGACGGTACCCGATCCAAGGCACAGTGAGCAGATACTTTGGCGAGGATGGATTCGGCTCAATTTTTTTTCGCAGGGAATTCATCACGACACGCAAGTACTCCACTTCATCCCCGTAGTCAGGCCCCCACACTGACTGCAGCAAGCGGCGATGTGGGACTGGCTCATTCGGGTTCTGCGCCAGAAACTTCAGAACTTCAAATTCCTTGGGCGTCAATCGTACCGGCTGTCCGTGAGCGACCGCCGTGCGAAGCCGCAGATCCACCTGAAAATCGTCAGTCGTAATCACTTGTGGGGATTGGTCCTGCGTGGAAGAGCGTCGCAGCGCCGCGCGGATCCGGGCCAGCAGTTCCTGAATCCCGAACGGCTTCGTCACGTAATCGTCGGCGCCCGCATCCAGCGCGGCCACTTTGTCGTATTCCGAATTGCGCACGGAAAGGATCACGATGGGCACGGTCGAAATACGGCGTATCGCCCGGCACGTCTCCATGCCTCCCAACCCCGGCATATTAATGTCCAAGAGGATCAAGTCGGGATCGTACTCGTGCAAGTGGTCCAACGCCTCTTCCCCGGTCTTCGCCTCCATGATGGTGTATCCCAGATCGGTCAACGCCACCTTCATCACGCGTCTCAGTTGCGGCTCGTCATCGACAACGAGTATCTTGGCCGAATTCAAACCCTCTCCCGCTCCATCCGTATCACAAACGCGCTGCCATCTTTCAGTGACTCGAGCGCAATCGTTCCTCCGTGCGCCTCTACGACGCGCTTGGTCACCGCCAGGCCGAGACCGCTTCCGCCCGCTATCTGCTTGCCGGCGGCGCCCTGATAGAACTTATCGAAAATATGCGGCCGGTCTGCTTCCGGCACGCCCGAGCCGAAGTCCCGGACGCGAATCGCAATAGAACTCGCGTCCGTCTCTAGGTCTATCTCCACCGGCTGGTCATCGGGCGAGTAGCGGATCGCGTTATCGATGACTTGACGTAGAGCCATTCTCAACAAATCCGGATCGGCCTGGATGAAAACGTCTTCTGCAACCTCTGAGATGCGCAGCCGGGCTGCCCACTCTCCGCGTTGTTGTGCCATCCCGGAGATCAGGCGAGCGATACTGCACGGCACTTTTCCCAATGCGAATTTGCCCGCTTCCACCCGGCCCGTTTCGATTGCCTCGCCTACTGTATCTTGCAGGCGATCCACTTGTTGCTGGATAATTCCCACCATCTCCCGCGCCGTGCCGTCCATTCGATCTTGGCGATCCTGCAGCACCGATGCTGAGGTCTTGATAACCGTGAGCGGTGTCTTCAGATCGTGCGCCAGCCCGTCGAGAAGAGCGGTCCGCAATTCATCGCTACGCCGTGCCGCTTCCGCCGCCCCAACACGCTCCAGCGACACATGACGCTCTAATCCGATGGCAAGCAGATTTGCGATCGACCCCGCCACCGCGTCCGTCAGTTGCTCCGAGCGTTGCGGCTGAAGCGCGAGCGTGCCCGCGTACTTACCCCCAAGTTGCACTGGCACCAGCAGCCAATCGCCTTGCCGCAAAGGGGACGTTTGCATTTGCGCTCGCTCGATCCATTCGGGCTCGATCGGAAAGGAAGACGCAGCTTCGCCTGCCGCCAAAAACTGCGCTTGCTTCAGATCAAAGATACGCACCAGGTGTGCCAGCGCTCTAGACTCGGTGCGCGATGGGCTTTCATCCACCAAAATGGCCCGGCTCAACTCGTACAGACGCTCGGTTTCCAGGCGCTGAACGCCTGCTTCTCTGGCCTTACCTTGAGCGCGCCCTGAGAGTTGGCTCGCGGTGATGGCCGTGATGAAGAACACCGCGAAGGCAACCCAATTTTGTGGGTCCTGAATCGTAAGCGTTCCAATCGGAGGAAGAAAATAATAGTTGAACGCCAGAACCGCGGCAAGCGACGTTATGGTCGCCTTCACCAGTCCGGAAAACGTTGCGGTTCCCAACACCACCAGCAGGAACACCAGCGCCGCCGTAGTCGAGTTGATGTGTGCTGCCCGCCCCAGGCCGGTAACCAAAGCAACCGCAAGTCCGCAAACCCAGTATTCGAGCACCTCGCGGCCTATACGCGGCATACAAAGGTCCCAAGCTAAGAAGTAGCGCTCTTAAAGCAGATATAAAGAAGCGAGAGTCCGCTGAGCATGAAGAATACTCTCAGGCCTTGAACGGTACAAAGTAGAGTGGGGGAAAACACAGCGGCCATGATAACCAGAGCTTGCGGAAGGATCGCAAAGCCCGCAGCTCTGGCGAGGATGGTTAATGGTTCAGTTGTCGTTTTTCTAAGGTGATCGCGAACCAAGTGAAAAATCACAACCAAAAACGCTAAGATTGACGAGGCAATTTCAAGGCCCAGGCTGATCCGATCTGAGATACTGCTTTGATCGGAGCCCGGACCTACCAACGCACGTTTCCTTTAAACACGGCAACCAATAGACCCATGATGGACGCTACGAGACCTACGATAGCGATGGAACGCGAAATCAGTTCCTCGTGCTCTCGTAAGAGGCGATTGAATGTCGTGCGCTGAGCGGGGTCCATTCTCTTATCCTATTCGATTTCGGGCGCGACCGATCTTCACCCCAGAGCTTTTCCGTACAGCACCAGCAAGCGGCTCCACGCCTTCTCGGCCTGTGCCTCGTTGTAGACATGCGAATCCGGCGGGCACCAGCCATGTGCGGCGCCAGCGTATACTTCGATTTCTGCCGGCAGGTTCGCTTTGGCAAACGTGTCTTTAAGGACAACCTTATCGTTGGGCGCCCTTTGATCGTCGTTTTCCGCGATCGCAATAAGGAACTGCGCCTTAGATTTCGCCGCCTGCAGGTGCGGACTGTTTGGCGCATCGGTCACCAGCCCGCCGCCATGAAATGAGGCAACTGCTCCCACGCGATCGGGCACCGCGGCCGCGGTGCGAAACGCAATGGGTCCACCCATGCAATAGCCCTGTGTGCCCATCTTCCGATTTTTCGCGACCGAGTCTTGCTGGTCCAGCCAGCCGATGAACGCTTTGGCATCTGTCATCTGCGTCGTCTCGTTCAAGGATTTTGCCAGCGGCATGAGTTCCGGAATCGCAGTGGCAGCGCCTTCTGCCGCGGTGGGAGCTTTTTTGACGCGGTAGAAAGGATTCACCACCAGCACCGAATAGCCCGATTCAGCCAGCCGTTTGCCCATCTGCCGAAACGCCGGCCGAAGCCCGAAGATGTCTGGCCAGATGAGAACTCCGGGAGCTGTGCCGCTCGCCGGATGCACGAAGTAGCAGTCCGCCGAGCCGTCCGGCGTGGTCACTGTGACGTCTGCTTCGGTGACTGACACCGCGTCGGCGAGTCGCGGCAGCATCATGGCAATGCCTGCTCCCAACATCGCGCCGAATTGCTTGCGTGTCACCAACCCCTTGGCTTCGTACTCTTCTCTGTCTTTTTCAAAATGATCCTGATCGCACATATCTTATATCGTCGCCTAATCGCCCGCCGCAAATCGAGTGCTAGCGTGGAGCGATGGCGTCCGACGTGAGTGGTTTCTCCGTGCCTGACTGCAGCCCTTGAATGTCCTCACGCGTCCGCAAGCTGAGCCTTCTTGAACTAGCCGCCGTTACCTACCTGATGGTCTCCGGCGGCCCGTATGGCATCGAGGAACTCGTAGGCAGCTCCGGCTACGCTCTCGCGCTGCTCATATTGCTGGTCGTGCCAGTCCTCTGGAGCTTGCCCGTCGGCTTGATGGTCGGCGAACTCTCGGCTGCTATCCCCGCTGATGGCGGATTCTACATCTGGGTGCGCCGCGCAATGGGTCCGTTCTGGGGTTTTCAGGAAGCCTGGCTTTCGCTTGCCTCCAGCGTCTTCGATATGACGGCTTATCTCGCGCTGTTCGTCCTGTGCTTAAGCCGCCTGTGGGCCCCGGCACTGCATTATGGCTTCTGGATTGGCGCCGCCATTGTGGTCGTGAGCGTGGCGTGGAATCTAGTGGGAACCAAAGCGGTAGGCGATGGTTCGCTTCTCCTGACGGCGCTGCTGCTTGCACCATTTGTGCCCCTAATCGTGTTCGCCCTTGTCCGTCATCCCATGCGGCTGACCCCTTCCGCTTCTGCCGGCGATCATGATTTCCTCGCCGGAATCATGATCGCCATGTGGAACTATATGGGCTGGGATAACGCCTCAACCATCGCGGGCGAGGTAGACAAACCGCAGCGAAGCTATCCGCGCGTGATGCTCCTGGCGCTGGCGGCCATCGTCATCTGCTATGTCGTTCCCGTGCTGACGGTCTGGCACGCCGGCGTTCCAGTCGAGGCATGGACCACCGGAAGCTGGATCAGCATCGCCGCCACGCTTGGCGGGAACACGCTTGGCGTAGTAACGACGGCAGCCGCGCTTGTCAGCACCTTCGGCATCTTCAATTCCCTCACCCTGTCCTATTCGCGTCTTCCCATTGCGATGGCCGAAGATGGATTAGCACCGCGCTTTCTTGCCCGGCGGCTAAACAACGGCATGCCCTGGGCCGCCTTGCTTGCGTGCGGCGTTCTTTGGATCTCCGCGCTAGGCCTGAGCTTTGACCGTCTCGTGCTACTGGATGTGTTGCTCTATGGAGCGAGCCTGGTGCTGGAGTTTGTAGCCCTTACCCTGCTCCGCATCCGTGAACCCGATATGCCCCGGCCATTCCGTATGCCGGGCGGAACCGTCGGAACGGTAATCGCAGCTCTCGGTCCAGTGGCGCTGCTTGTCTGCGCCTTGCTCAAGAGCCGTGGCGACAAGCTCGGAGGCGCCAGCGCGTTTGCTGTCGCCACTGTAATCGCCCTCGCCGGGGTTGTCATGTATTTCATTGCGGCTCGAATATCGCCGACAACCCCAAACTGATCGTCATAGTTGTTCCGCGGTCCCGCCCCACTCCGCCGGGTGCAGATCCGCCACAGACTGCGAAAACGTCCACGAGTGTCCTGCCAAATCAATCGCATTGTATTGCCGTTCGCCATACGGGTGGGTCACTGGCGATTCTGTAATCCGAGCCCCATGCTCTCTCGCCCGATCGCAGTGTGCATCCGCATCCTCCACCCGAACAGTGACCGAATGTCCGAGGCCTAGCTCCGCGTTCATCTCGTTGGGGCGCATTTCCCTTAGGATCACAGCTCCATCTCCCACGTTCAGTTGCACGCGATGATTGCCAATACGCAAACGCACGCTAAATCCGAATGCCTCGCATAGCCACGCTGTCGCCTGATTCACATCTGGATAGGCCAGCACCGGAATCACGCGAGAGGGGGGAATCGATCGGTTTAGAAGCATCTTGTTCCTTCTGAGCTAAAAAGTTTCAATTGCGTATGCAACTCGCTAGCCAATAAAGCCTTACATCGGTACTAGACGTACCAAAACAGTTAAAAAACGAGCCTTTTTTCTTCCTGTAGCGACTATTATGCTGTACGCTCATACAGGTACTTATCCCGCTTCTTCTGGAGGAACGAAGTAGGACCTGTCGCCTTACGAAATCTAAGCCGAATGCGTGTGCTGTCTATCGGCTTGCGGCAAAGTCCTCCCCAAAGTGACTATGAAATTACAATCCTTAGTTTCTTCTTTCGGTTTAGCCGCTCTTTTTGTAATCTGCTCCACCTCCGCGAACGCCACGGCCGTATTTTCTTTTACGGATATGGGCGCGCTGGGCGGTACTATAGTCGCGCCAGGCAATAATGGCGGACCAGTTACGGGGGCAGTGACTACGTTTACGAACGTTCCGTACAACGATCTAGTCGTCGCCGGCGCTAAAAACCACAACGGCGACCACCCCATTGTGGGTGGAACTTTGAGTTTTAATAAGGCTACTGACGTTCTAACTCTGACCGGTTCAATCCCGACACTTTTGGGCCTTTTTGTCTCCAGCACTCTGGTCACCATAGACCTGAATGGCGGCCTTAGCGGCACAACCACGAACATGCAGGGTTCTTTCAGTTTGGCGACCATAACGAATGTTAAGTCCATCACGGAATCTAGCACTTTGCTTGCTGACCTCGGACTTACGGGCTACACGAGCAGCCTGAGCGGTCTGGGCGTCGTTGGAGAGGGAAATCCAAATGGCAGCGGCACCTATCAAGCCATCAGCGACACCATGGGTATCACGTTGAACTCCCCCACTGCACCCGAGCCCGTTTCCTACGCGCTAACCGTTGCCGGGCTGGTAGCGCTCGCGTGCTTCCGGCGTAAGCTTTCTTCGGCTGTCAAATAGTCTTTGTAGAACTTGTTGTGAGAAGTTATCTCCTGGTAACTGCCGACTTAGCAGTTACCGGGCATGATTTTTACTGCCTCAAGTAATTCTCCATCTGCAAGGTGGCGTTCCGCCGCTTAACGTAAGTCCTGAAAAATCAACGTCATTGAAACCGTCGGCATAAAAGTACTGAACAGTACCAGCCCTACCTCCCTAGTACTTGGCCCGACTCCGGTTCTGATGTATGCTCCCTTAAGACCCCCTCAAAAGCGGTAGCCTTTTTTGTTGCTAATCCCGGGCGATTTTATAGGGTTTGGAGCCTTTTCCATGACGCATAGCAGGACTGTCTCTTCATATTTTCTAGCGATTTCAATTTTAGGTTTGGCTGGCGCCATGCCATCCTGGGGAGTAACTCCGCCCGCCTTTCGCCTGACCGACACCGCTGGCGATGTGATTACCATCGATTCCTCGGGGGCGATTACATTCAGCGGATCTTGTACGCCGGCCACTTGCAAAACGACCACTTCCGCCTTTGGTCCCGGCAGTATCGCCTGGACGGGGACCATCGGCGCGTTTACGGTTACCAATTTGGTGGGCCACAGTAAGCCGTTTCTGATGCCGCCTCAGATCGACGTCGGCTCAACGGCTGTTCAGACCGGTGCAACTGGTGGCGCACTCACCATCGCCTGGAGCGACGTCGGATTTTCTGGAACCGGGCTAGTGGCCGTAATGAATGAAACCACCGCCGCGCTCGTGGGCAGTGTGACGGCCAGCTATACCTCCTACGTGGATGACTCGAACACGCTGTTCGGGACGGGCACCGTGGTAGGGAACATCACGACCTCTTCCACTGGTAATCAGCTTTTTGAAGGTATGGGAGCCACCACCCAGCCTTTCTCGATGACCAACGTCGAGACGTTCACCATGGGCCCGAACGCTTTCGTCGCGAACGATTACGCCCTGCAAGCCATACCGCCGCCGCCGCAGTTAACATTAGCGTGTCCGGTCTCCAGCGGACAAGTCGGATTGCCGTATAGCGGCATGCTGGTGGCCCATGGCGGAATTCCGCCCTACACGTACTCCATCGCTGCAGGCAGCTTGCCTCCCGGTTTGACGCTGGATGCCAGCACCGGCGTGATTAGCGGTACGCCCACAATGCCAGGCACCTTCGACTTTACCGCCGAGGTGATGGACTCCTCCGGGAACTCTGCCATTGACACGGTCAAAACCAATTGCTCCATCACCATTACTCCGCAATTGCTGCCTTTGAAGCTGACTTGTTCCGCCGCAACCGGCCAAGTCGGAGTCCTGTACAACTCTTCGCTGGTCGCCACGGGCGGTGTGCCGCCGTACATGTTCTCGATCATCGCGGGAGCTCTGCCCCCGGGTCTGATGCTGAACGCAACTACCGGCGCCATCACTGGTACACCCACGGCGTTCGGACCCTTCACCTTCACGGCGAAAGTCGTAGATTCCTCCGGCAACGCCGTCACCGGCGTAGCCACGGCACAGTGCACGATCACGATCGCACCGCCGAAACTGACGCTGGTCTGCCCGACGAGCACGGGCCAAGTCGGAGTTCCCTATAGTTCGGCGCTGATGGCCAGCGGCGGCGTTCCGCCCTATACGTTCTCGATCATCGCGGGAGCTCTGCCGACCGGCCTGACGCTTAATCCCGGCACCGGCGCGATCACCGGCACGCCCACGGCCTTCGGAGCCTTCACCTTCACAGCCAAGGTGGTCGATTCCTCCGGCAACTCGGTCACCGGCGTTGCGACCACGCAATGCACGATCACGATTGCGCCGCCTAAGCTGACGCTGGTCTGCCCGACAAGCACGGGCCAAGTCGGAGTTCCCTATAGTTCGGCGCTGATGGCCAGCGGCGGCGTTCCGCCCTATACGTTCTCGATCATCGCGGGAGCTCTTCCGACCGGCCTGACGCTGAATCCCACTACCGGCGCAATCACCGGTACACCCACGGCCTTCGGACCCTTCACCTTCACAGCCAAGGTAACGGATTCCTCCGGCAATTCCGTCACCGGCGTAACCACGACACAATGCACCATAACGATTGCACCGCCTAAGCTCACCTTGGTCTGCCCGACCAGCACCGGGCAAGTCGGAGTTCCCTACAGTTCTAAGTTGGTTGCGAGTGGCGGCGTTCCACCCTACACGTTCTCAATCATCGCGGGAGCTCTTCCGACCGGCCTGACGCTGAATCCCACTACCGGCGCAATCACCGGCACACCGACGGCCTATGGACCCTTCACGTTCACAGCCAAGGTAACGGATTCTTCCGGCAACTCAGTCACCGGTGTAACCACGACACAATGCACCATAACGATTGCACCGCCTAAGCTCACCTTGGTCTGCCCGACTAGCAAGGGTCAAGTCGGAGTTCCCTATAGTTCCGCGCTGATGGCCAGCGGCGGCGTTCCGCCCTATACGTTCTCGATCATCGCGGGAGCTCTTCCGACCGGCCTGACGCTGAATGCGACTACGGGCGCAATCACCGGTACACCCACGGCCTTTGGACCCTTTACCTTCACAGCGAAGGTGGTCGATTCCTCCGGCAACTCAGTCACGGGCGTAGTCACCACGCAATGCACGATTACGATTGCCCCGCCAAAGCTCACGCTTGTTTGCCCGACCAGCACCGGCCAGGTCGGAATTCCCTATAGTTCGGCGCTGATGGCCAGCGGCGGCGTTCCGCCCTACACGTTCTCGATCATCGCGGGAGCTCTTCCGACCGGCCTGACGCTGAATCCCACTACGGGCGCGATCACCGGTACACCCACGACCTTTGGACCCTTTACCTTCACAGCGAAGGTGGTCGATTCGTCCGGCAACTCAGTCACGGGCGTAACCACGACACAGTGCACGATCACGGTTGCCCCGCCGAAGCTCACGCTGACCTGCCCGACAAGCACCGGCCAAGTCGGAGTTCCGTACAGCTCCAAGTTGGTGGCAACCGGCGGCGTTTCACCGTACACGTTCTCGATCATCGCAGGAGCTCTTCCGACCGGCCTGACGCTGAATGCCACCACCGGCGCAATCACCGGCACGCCGACGGCCTTTGGACCCTTTACCTTCACAGCGAAGGTGGTCGATTCCTCCGGCAACTCAGTCACCGGTGTAACCACGACACAGTGCACGATCACGATCGCCCCGCCAAAGCTGGCGCTGGTCTGCCCGATTAGCACGGGTCAAGTCGGAGTTCCCTACAGTTCTAAGTTGGTAGCAACTGGCGGCGTTCCGCCCTACACGTTCTCGATCATCGCGGGAGCTCTCCCGACCGGCCTGACGCTGAATACCACTACCGGGTCGATCACCGGCACACCCACGGCCTTTGGAGCCTTTACCTTCACAGCGAAGGTGGTCGATTCCTCCGGCAACTCAGTCACCGGCGCAACCACGACGCAGTGCACCATCACGATCGCGCCGCCGAAACTCACGCTCGTTTGCCCGACCAGCACCGGCCAAGTCGGAGTTCCCTACAGTTCTAAGTTGGTAGCAACTGGCGGCGTTCCGCCCTACAAATTTGCGATCACAGCGGGATCTCTGCCGCCCGGCTTGACACTGACTCCCGGAACGGGCGCCATCACCGGGACGCCCACGGCATACGGCACATTCATGTTCACTGCACAGGTGACGGACTCATCGGGTAACTCGACGACCGGTGTAACCACAACCCAGTGCAGCATCACCATTACACCCCCGCCGATTATGGTCAAATGCGCCGCCGCAACCGGCCAGGTGGGCCTGCCATACACTTCGTCGATTCTTGTGACCGGCGGAATAGCGCCCTACAAGTTCGCTATCACCTCCGGCTCGCTGCCTCCCGGCTTGATGCTAAACTCCAGCACCGGAGCCATCATCGGAACGCCGTCTTCGGAAGGTACGTTCAACTTCTCCGTCAAAGTGACCGATTCGTCAGGCAATAGCGTAACCGGCGTCGTCACAACGGCGTGCTCTATCACCATCACGCCCTGCGGCACAGCACTCCCGCCAATCACTTACAACGTGCATGAGAACAACACCACAGGTGAGATCGTCTGGTTCAATAGCCATCTCACCGCACTCAGTGGCACCATTCCAACCAGCACCTTCCAGATCTTCATCACGGGAGGCAAGATCACCTTCGGGCCGAATACGCTCGCGGTGCCGGATGCGGTACTCACTTTCTCGTCCACAGCTACCTGCGCCAGCACCTCATTCAATAACGCGCTCAACCGCTGGGAGACAACCATCCCGCTCTCCGACGCTGGCAAAGCCGATGAAATCTTCGCGACGGGCCTGGCGTATCTGATCCCGAGCGGGTTCCCGCAAAACGTCAATAACGTGACCTGGTCTGCGGACATATCCTCTTCCGCCCCGGGCATTCAAGTGACCTGGCAGTACGGGGCATCGAATTGGCTTACTTCGAACAAAGGAACAACATTCCCGGGTGTCAGCGGGACGTCCTTCACGCCGGACTACAACGGTATGGAGATTGACCCCGCTCACAATGCGCCGCTTTGCAATACCTCCTATAACAGCGGCGACCACGCGGGAGCACCGGAGTTCCCAGGCCGCGGTAACGTTCTCACCGGCGGCGGCAGTGGCGGCGGTGGGTCGAACTGGACCGGTTCCTGGAGTTCCACGCCGGGCAAGATAACCATCTGCAATCCGGGTGGACCGAGCAGTTGCGTAGCTGCAGCGACCAGCCCGTTGTCCAGCAGCTTAGGTCAAGCGGGACCGACAAACTTTACGGTGCTCAGCCTCGGAGGTACGGGTGCGCTTGTCAACATCAATCTGGCGACAGTGGATGGTAACGTGGGCGTGCCGAATAATGGCACGTTCAAGGAATCCTCACCGTCCGTTGTGACCGGCAACGTGATCATCGGATCGAACGTGAGCGAATCCGGTGCGCAGGGAAGCCACGGAGCATTCATCGTGAATGACGCGCTGTTAGCCTCGGCGGTATCGGCTGCGCAGAGCGCTGCGACAACCTTCGCTGGACTAACTCCGACCGCTTCAGTGCAATCGCAGTTCCCGTCCAGTGGCACGATTTCCGGCAACTTGACCATCAATCTGGTGCCGGGCGTGCAGAACGTAGTCAATCTGTCTAGCTTTACGCTGGATAACGGCTCGAACAGACTCACGTTTAACGGCACGGCCGGAACTTCGCTGGTGATCAATATCGCCGGTAATTTCAATATGCACACCGGCAACATCGCTGTGAGCGGAGGCATGGGAGCACTGGATGTTGTTTACAACATCACTAGCCCGACGGCCAGCGTTGTGACCATGGTTCCGACCACCGGAGTCGGTATCCTGCTCGCTCCGGATAACAACATCAATTCGATGGATAGCAGCACCTTCGCAGGCGAAGTCATCGGCGGATTCAACAACACGATCACGCTAATGTCCGGCACTAAGGTACAGAATCCCTGCGCGCCCTGAGGCACCTGACTCGCTACTAAATGGGTCGGGCGATTTCTTAAAGTTTGGAGCCTTTTTTATGACGCGTACCAGAAGTATCTCTTCATATTTTCTAGCGATTTCAATTTTAGGTTTGGCTGGCGCCATGCCATCCTGGGGAGTAACTCCGCCCGCCTTTCGCCTGACCGACACCGCTGGCGATGTGATTACCATCGATTCCTCGGGGGCGATTACATTCAGCGGATCTTGTACGCCGGCCACTTGCAAAACGACCACTTCCGCCTTTGGTCCCGGCAGTATCGCCTGGACGGGGACCATCGGCGCGTTTACGGTTACCAATTTGGTGGGCCACAGTAAGCCGTTTCTGATGCCGCCTCAGATCGACGTCGGCTCAACGGCTGTTCAGACCGGTGCAACTGGTGGCGCACTCACCATCGCCTGGAGCGACGTCGGATTTTCTGGAACCGGGCTAGTGGCCGTAATGAATGAAACCACCGCCGCGCTCGTGGGCAGTGTGACGGCCAGCTATACCTCCTACGTGGATGACTCGAACACGCTGTTCGGGACGGGCACCGTGGTAGG
Source organism: Terriglobia bacterium (assembly GCA_963758445.1). Classification (GTDB taxonomy): domain Bacteria; phylum Acidobacteriota; class Terriglobia; order Bryobacterales; family Bryobacteraceae; genus Bog-105. The sequence goes on along the minus strand of CAVWVR010000005.1, from coordinate 8,001 downwards.
GAACATCACGACCTCTTCCACTGGTAATCAGCTTTTTGAAGGTATGGGAGCCACCACCCAGCCTTTCTCGATGACCAACGTCGAGACGTTCACCATGGGCCCGAACGCTTTCGTCGCGAACGATTACGCCCTGCAAGCCATACCGCCGCCGCCGCAGTTAACATTAGCGTGTCCGGTCTCCAGCGGACAAGTCGGATTGCCGTATAGCGGCATGCTGGTGGCCCATGGCGGAATTCCGCCCTACACGTACTCCATCGCTGCAGGCAGCTTGCCTCCCGGTTTGACGCTGGATGCCAGCACCGGCGTGATTAGCGGTACGCCCACAATGCCAGGCACCTTCGACTTTACCGCCGAGGTGATGGACTCCTCCGGGAACTCTGCCATTGACACGGTCAAAACCAATTGCTCCATCACCATTACTCCGCAATTGCTGCCTTTGAAGCTGACTTGTTCCGCCGCAACCGGCCAAGTCGGAGTCCTGTACAACTCTTCGCTGGTCGCCACGGGCGGTGTGCCGCCGTACATGTTCTCGATCATCGCGGGAGCTCTGCCCCCGGGTCTGATGCTGAACGCCACTACCGGCGCCATCACTGGTACACCTACGGCGTTCGGACCCTTCACCTTCACGGCGAAAGTCGTAGATTCCTCCGGCAACGCCGTCACCGGCGTAGCCACGACACAGTGCACGATCACAATCGCACCGCCGAAACTGACGCTGGTCTGCCCGATTAGCACGGGCCAAGTCGGAGTTCCCTATAGTTCCGCGCTGATGGCCAGCGGAGGCGTTCCGCCCTATACGTTCTCGATCATCGCGGGAGCTCTGCCGACCGGTCTGACGCTTAATCCCGGCACCGGCGCAATCACCGGTACACCCACGGCCTTCGGACCCTTCACTTTCACGGCAAAAGTCGTCGATTCTTCCGGCAACTCAGTCACCGGCGTTGCGACCACGCAATGCACGATCACTATTGCCCCGCCGAAGCTCACGCTGACCTGCCCGACAAGCACCGGCCAAGTCGGAGTTCCGTACAGCTCCAAGTTGGTGGCAACCGGCGGCGTTCCGCCCTATACGTTCTCGATCATCGCGGGAGCTCTGCCGACCGGTCTGACGCTTAATCCCGGCACCGGCGCAATCACCGGTACACCCACGGCCTTCGGACCCTTCACTTTCACGGCGAAAGTCGTCGATTCTTCCGGTAACTCAGTCACCGGCGTAGCCACTACACAGTGCACGATCACGATCGCCCCGCCAAAGCTGGCGCTGGTCTGCCCGATTAGCACGGGTCAAGTCGGAGTTCCGTACAGCTCCAAATTGGTGGCAACCGGCGGCGTTCCACCCTACACGTTCTCGATCATCGCCGGATCTCTACCGACAGGTCTGACGCTGAATGCTCACAACTGGCGGCATCACGGGTACGCCCACAGCCTTTGGAACCTTCACCTTCACCGCGAAAGTAGTTGATTCTTCGGGCAACTCGGTCAGCGGCGTAGTCACCACGCAATGCACAATCACGATCGCTCCGCCGCCGTTAATGCTGGCCTGTCCGACAAACACGGGCCAAGTCGATGTGCCGTATAGTTCGTTCCTAAAGGCTACCGGCGGTGTGCCGCCGTATACATTCTCGATCAGTTCGGGCTCCTTGCCTCCGGGCCTGACGCTGAACGCATCCACCGGCGCTATCACCGGAACGCCCACGATGGCCGGAACTTTCACCTTCACGGCCAAAGTTGTCGATTCTATGGCTAATTCTGCCACTACATCGCCAAGCGGTTGCACCATCACCATCAAGCCGCCGCCTTGTATCCTCTCGGCTCTGGGCGCGGCTGGAAGCTTTGGAGCGCCTGGCACCTTTGCAATTGTCGGGCTCAACGGCGCGAACGTCGGCCTGAGCAGCGGGAACACCCTCATTAACGGCAATATGTCGATCGGAGCCAATGGGCAGTTACAGATCACTGGCGGTGGCCAGGTTACAGGCACACTCATTCAGGATCCAACCGCGAAGGTTCAATTATCCGGTGGGAGCGCCATCGCGAACACTATCGTCGAATCGACGGCGCAGATCCAGAGTGCAGCGATTGCCGAGGCTAATCTCGTTGCTTCGCTCATCCCCACGCAGAATGTCGGCGCTATCACGCATTCAACTACCATCACAGGCACTGGCGGCCGAAACGTGATTGCGGTTTCGCAAGTGAACTTGCAGGGAGGATCAACTCTCACCATCTCTGGCGGCCCGAACGACAGCTTCTTCTTCCAAGTGGCGCAGGGATTTACGTTAGGCGGAGGCTCGAAGATCGTTTTGAACGGCGTGTCGCCCAACAACGTGTTATGGTACTTCCCGGGTTCGGGACCCATTAATACTAATGGCAACTCCGACACGCAAGGTATCTTCCTTGGCTTAACGGTATCTGTCACTATCAGCGGAGGCGTTCACAACAGCGAGTTCATCTCGGGCGCGAACATGACGTTCCAGTCAGGGCCGCATATCGCTTCGATTACACCTTGCGCGCCAAGCGGGCTGGCGCTAGCGTGCCCCGCCAGCACGGGAACTGTCAACACGCCGTACAGTTCCTCTCTGGCAGCAACCGGAGGCACGCCGCCGTACACTTTCTCCATCGTTACCGGAGCGCTGCCTGCGGGTCTGACATTGAACCCCTCCACGGGTGCCATCACGGGTACGCCGACAACCCCCGGCACGTTCAGCTTCACGGCTGAAGTGACCGATTCCACATCGGGAGTCGCGCAAACCAAGACCAGCACTTGCACCATCACCATCTCCAACAAGCCTCCGTATGTCTGCGTAATCCCGCCCAGCGGAACCGCAATATCCGGAGCCCCCGTTTCCTGGAACGGCTTTAAGGCACCCGCCGGAAGTGTGGTCTGGATCAATGCGCACCTTAGCCCCAGCGGCGTTCCCACAAATACGATCACCACGGTTGCATTCACCGGGGTCACTCTGGTGGTGAACGCGACAACTTATGCGCTGCCCAATGGGACCGTCGTGTTCAATCCGTCCGTCTCGACACCCACGACTGCGGTCAATGGCGACGGCAGTTGGACGACCACGGTAAACCCCAGTACCGGCGGCAACATCTTCTTCGTCGGCCAAGCCATTCCGGTAGACGCCAATATGGAAAACGGCGGTGGCGGCAATACTAACTCCACGCTGAGCTTTACCACTAATTCGAGTGATAACGCGCTGAAGTTCCAGTGGCAATGGGGTGCGGCAGTGTACACCTCCTGGCTCGGTAACGCCGCCGCGGAGATCGAGCCCGTTGACGCGGGCCAACATGCGGGCGCCCCGCTGAACCCACAAATTCAGCAGACTCTGATTCAAGGCCCGCGCGGCGGCGGCGGATCGAACTTCACCGGTTCCTGGAGCGGAACTGGCCAGGGCACTTGCCCCGGCGCGCACTAACGGGAAATCTCATTAACCGGCAACACTCCACACGGAGCAAGGGAGCGCTAGCGACCACAAACGCGGCCCAAGCTGCCTCGGATACCTCTAACAATCGGCGTTGCTCGCAATCTTGTAAGTGCGCAGCCATTTTAATTGATAAAACAGGCAAGGAGATGTTCTATGCGGGAAAGAATCCTGACGATACCTGAAATCATGTTGATCGGCTTCACTCGCGGGGCGCTAGGCGTTGGTTTGGGCTTGTTGATTGCCGATAAGTTTAGTCGTGATGCGCGGAAGGGCGCGGGTTGGGCGCTGCTCGCATTCGGGGCGGTAAGCACGGTTCCTCTCGTGCTCAATGTTCTCGGAAAACCACGGCCCGCAGAACGGCACTGAATAGCCGATCCCGGCGCGATTCGAGAGGACCGCGTCCGACGTGGACCGTAAAATAGACGAGGGGCACTTATACGCTAGGTGCCCCTCGCTCCAGAACAACCGCTCTGTTGTAACTACTGAACAGCCGGAAGTACCGGCGTTCCTTCCTTGGCCACCGCCTCTAGGAGACTTGGATTTAAACCCAAGACCTTGAGAATAGTCGGCGCAACCTGTGCCGTCTGCACCTCTGCGGTCACTGTCTTCGCTGTCAGCGATGGATTCGCGAGCAACAGCATAACGTTGGTATCATCGTGCGCGAACCCTCCGTGTTCCTCTTGTTTCTTGGCACTGCCCGTGTAGATGACTCCAACATTCGGCGTCACAATGATATCTGGTGTTCGCGAGTCGCCCTCCGGCGGAAGCCCCGGCAGATCAAGCATGCTTTGTAAGCTTCTCCCGTAATACAGTTGGCCGAGCCCGATCTTCGTAGCATGGCTCTCAAGTAGATCCACCGCGGTTTGTACATCGCTATTGGGCGCGAGCCACAGCAGTGACACGTCGTCCTCAGTAGGCCCAATCCCATTATTCAGAGGCGACTCCGAATCCGGAATGTAGCCCGCCAGGTAGGTCGCAATGAGTGTTGCGGGCGACATGCCATTGGCGCCGGCGTGCCCCGGAATCGGGAAGAATCGGTGCGGGTCAATCGGCGACTGTCCGTGTTTGGCTGTGATTATGATCAGCGTGGAACTAAACAGTCCACGCGCTTTAAGCTCACCCACCATCTCGCCGATCGAACGATCCACGAATTGGATCTCGTTAACGAGATTCGGCGACGGAGTACCTTCCGCATCCAGATACCCACCCTTTACTCCGCCCTCAATCAGTTTCTGGCCGACGCTTACGGCCTGGAAGTTCATGCCGAAAATCGTCGGCGTCTTCGTTTTCGCGCTGCCTGAGTGATTCTTTCCGGCTATTTCGTTCAATATTGCGTGAACCTTCAGTGTGTCGTAGCAACGTATATCGAAGAAGCTATCGACCCACGCGCCGACGCTGCTGGCCAGATCGAGCTTTGCGCACGATTCGTCGAGCGCCGTTGTAATGTTCTTCATGGCAGCCTGATTGGCTGCGTTGGTGACGTCCGAGTTGATTTCCGGACCATAGAAATCGTCCAGATTCTTGCCATCGCCAGGTCCTGATACGGATGAATAAGCCGGGTGCTTATCCGACCAGGCAGTGTATCCGCCATGTGCGTGAATCACGCCGAAAATGGTGTTGGTGCGCGGGAAGTTCCACGGATATACCGGAGCACAATCGTCGAAAGGATCGCGCACCAGCTTTCTCGGATCAATGGAGGCTATACCTCCGTCTGTTGGCCCCGCTCCCGGAGCGCCGCCGTTTAGCAATGCCTGATTACGATCAATGCCCTCCTCATACTCCGTAGTGGTGCCATTCGGTATGTATGGAGTGCAGGCGCCGCCTGCCAGTCCGTTACCCGTGGTTATCTGTGGCGGAGCCAGAACACGGTCGTACGCCACGTCGTAGTAAACGCCGAAACTGCGCGGCGACCCTCCGCTTACAATCGCCGTCAATCCCGGGAATGAATCCGACGGTTTCGACGTGCTCGCATTGCGGTAGTTGATTCCGGTTGCGCCCAGCGCCGCCAGATTCGGACAATACGGTTCTCCATTGTTCACGGCCAGATTCCCCGGAATGCCCCTCTCACAGTTCAGGTAATCCACCGCGTGCATGCCGTCGATGCTGATTAGCAGAACGTGTTTGATTGAGCCGTGCTCCAGCTCTTCAGGCGTGGCTATGGATGCGCTTAGCGCTGCGGCCGCGATAGCGGCCAGTAAAACTCTCGATCGGTAGATTTTCAAATTATTGAACCCCAGCTATCTTGAATACCTGTGCTGGTTTACAAAGATATGAATTTGGGGCGGGAACTTGATGCGCTTTGCAAGCCGATGCTTACGCGGGCAGCTCACTCACGCGCGGCGGGACGACCCCATCCGCTGTAGCCGGCAGCAGAATGCAGATGGTTGACCCATGCTCCTCGCCTGGCTCGATCCAAATTTTCCCGCCGTACCGTTCCACTATCTTCTGGCAGATTGCCAACCCGATTCCGGTGCCCGGATACTTGTCTTTTTCGTGAAGCCGCTTAAATACCTTAAATACCTGGTCGCGATATTCAGCCGGAATCCCGATGCCGTTATCGGTGACGCAGATCTTCCAATTCGATCCTTCAGGATGGGAGGAAATGCGCACATGAGGCGGTCTGTCGCTACGGTATTTTATAGCGTTGCTGATCAGGTTTTGAAAAAGCTGAATGAGGTGAAACTCCTGTACCCCGAGCGGCGGCAATTCATGGCAATCGATGCGGGCTTGTGCCTCCGCGACACTCAGCGCCAAGGTGTCCAACACGCGCTGCAGCGCCTTGTTGGAATCAATCGGTTTACTGGGAAGCTGTCCCGTGTTCACCACCTGCATATACGCCAGCAGATCGCTCAACAGCAACTCCATGCGCTTTGCGCCTTCCACAATGTAGCCGAGATATTCTCCCGCCTGCCCGTCGAGCGTTGCCTTGTATTTGCGGTTCAGCAGCTGGCTGTAGATCACCAGCATGCGCAGAGGCTCCTGCAGGTCGTGCGATGCCGAATAGGCAAACTGGTTCAGATCTTCATTCGCCCGGCTTAGCTCCGCATTTGTCACCTGCAGCGCTTTCTGCGCCTCGGTCGATTCAGCGAATAAACGCGCATTTTCCATGGCGGAAGCGGCGCGGCGCGCCAACTCTTCCGCAAATATGAGATCGGAATGGGTATAGTGCCGGCCCGATTCCGCGGTAACAAACGAGAGCAACCCGAACTTTCTTCCGTTCGCGATGAGGGGGGCTAGTATCAGCGACCGGATGCCGAAGTAACGCAGCGCCTCCAGATGCTCCGGGCTGCGGGCACGTTGAACCAGAACTTCGTCGGGAATCTCCTCAATCAGGATAGACTTGCCGGTGAGCATGGCCGACTGTGCAAGGTCGTCCGCCAGAGGCGGAAAGCGGCGCCGGAACTCTTTGACGAATTCGAGCTTCTCCGGATTGCAGTGTTTGAGCGCCACCCGCCGGCTTTCGCCCGAAGCAGCGACAATTTCAACCGCCGCAACATCGGCGAAACGCGGTACCGACAGTTCCACCAAGGACGCCAGCGTTTGATCGAATTCGAGAGAAGACGAGAGGATCTCGCCCGCTTCGGCAAGAAAAGCTGCCCTTTGCTCGTTCGATTCCGCCAGTTTTCGCAACTCATTCTCGCGCTGGTAGAGATCTGCGGACCCGATTGCAGCCGCAGCTAAGTTGCCGAGCGCGCTGGCAACGCGAACCTCCAGCTCCGAGAACTGGTGCCGCTTGCGATAGTAAAACACCAGAGTCGCGGCGATTTCCGTCTGAATCTGCAAAGGGACCGTGACTATGGATTCAATGCCCTCGGCCTTGTAAGCTTCCGCCCGGCTCGATACAAACGAATCGCTCTGAACGTCCTCAACCACTATGGGACGGCGATTCACCATCTCCTGTCCGGAGCCGGACGCTAACGAGCTATAGCTTGCGGATAAGCCCTCACTCGCGACTATCTGCCATTTATCGTCATTCTTCCGCCAGACCGAGTAAGCGTCGGCCTCAATGAAATGCCGCGCCAGATCGAGTATTGTCCGAAGAACATCTGCCGTTTCCGGAGATGCCAGTAGCGTGCCGGACGCTTCGATCAGCAGCGTCAATTGCCGCTCAAGCTCTTGTTCGGCGTCTTCGGCGCGCTTACGATCGCTGATATCCTCAACCAGAACCACCAGGCCTTTTACGTCTTCGCCGGATGCTTGATCGGGCACCACCGTCGTTCTTACGTATCTCGCCGGACCCCCGCCGTAGCGTTGGTAGCGGTCGAAGGTTGTGGTTTCACCGGAAAACCCCCGATCCACATACGGCTTAATGCTGTCGAACGCTTCGCTGCCGAGAACCTCAGCGACAGTCTGGCCAATGAACTCCGTGTGCGGGCGGCCAAACCATTCCAGGTAGCGCCGGTTTGCCAGAACGTAGCGGTAATCTCTGTCGATGTAGGAGACAAGCCCGGGAACGCTGTCAATTACTAGTCGAAGATCGGGTTCCGAGGAGCTGGCCCATTTATCACTCACCATCCACTAAGCTACCCCCAAACCCGGCTACAGAGAGACTCGAAACGGAGCCAGCGAACGCAAG
>CAVWVR010000004.1:0-692500 GCA_963758445.1 Terriglobia bacterium | reverse complement strand
GGGGGAGCCAATCGCAAAAAACCGTTCTCAGTTCGGATCGCAGGCTGCAACCCGCCTGCGTGAAGCTGGAATCGCTAGTAATGGCATATCAGAACGATGCCGTGAATACGTTCCCGGGCCTTGTACACACCGCCCGTCACATCACGAAAGTGGATTGTACTAGAAGCCTGCATGCTAACCCGCAAGGGAGGCAGCGGTCCAAGGTATGATTCATGATTGGGGTGAAGTCGTAACAAGGTAGCCGTAGGAGAACCTGCGGCTGGATCACCTCCTTTCTAAGAGAGAAAGTGGCTGGAGTCACTGAATTCCTAACGGAGCCGCCGCGCAAGCGTGCGGTCAGTAAGTGGCAGCCTTTCCAGTCCATGTATTCCGCTCCGGAATCTCCACTTGAAAAGTTTGATCTACTTCTGGCAAGCTGGCGCTGGTCGCTACTTGCCCGCGTCCAATCGGCCTCGATTATCTTCTCCGAAGAAGGGGCTGTAGCTCAGCTGGGAGAGCGCCTGATTTGCATTCAGGAGGTCGCCGGTTCGATCCCGACCAGCTCCACCAGTTTGCGCCTCGAAGCCAATTGGCTTTGTTTCGTAAAAAGCGCACCCCGCGCGTCGGCGTAAGCCGGAGCGCTTATAAGTGTGACGGTGAGGTCGGTGTGGGTTTGCTTTCGAGTCTACCCAGGCCCACTCAAGACGGGCCTGTAGCTCAGTTGGTTAGAGCGCACCCCTGATAAGGGTGAGGTCGGTAGTTCGAATCTACCCAGGCCCACCAAGAAAATGGGTTCGTTTCGTAGAAACGACCCTGACCCAGGCTGTAACCAAATCGAAAGATAGAAGTCAACGCTTTGTTAGCATAGGAAGCGCTGTCTCCTGTCGTTCGCTAATGTGAACGCTGGACAAGATTTAAGGTTCTTTGACAATTGAATAGTTATTGACGGGCAACTACAAGTTGCAACGCCGCTGCGAAACCAATATGCAGCGGCAGCGCTGCCCGGCTGAAAATGGGTTTGTTTCGTAAAACAGACGAATTCCACGATCAGTGCGGGCGAGAGAAAGAAACTCAGAACGTAGAGTTAATTTTATGGTCAAGCTACTAAGGGCATGCGTGTGGATGCCTTGGCGCAAGTAGGCGATGAAGGACGTGGCTAGCTGCGATAAGCCTCGGGGAGATGCAAGCAATCTATAATCCGGGGATTTCCGAATGGGGAAACCCAAGTCAAGTAATTGGCTTACCCTTCGATGAATTCATAGGCGTTGGGAGCGAACGGGGGGAAGTGAACCATCTCAGTACCCCTAGGAAGAGAAAACAACAGTGATTCCGATAGTAGTGGCGAGCGAACTCGGAACAGCCTAAACCGTGCGATTCGAAAGGAAAGCGCGGGGTTGCAGGACCACAAAGAATAAGAATCACTTGGGACTAGCGTTCCAGGCGGTTCTTATTCTAACGAGGTTATAAGAAAGCGTTAGGAAAACGGTTTGGGAAGACCGGCCAAAGAAGGTGACAGCCCTGTATCTGAAAATGCAATCTTAGCTTCAAGTGGCTCCTAAGTACCGCGGGGCACGTGAAACCCTGCGGGAATCTGCCGGGACCATCCGGTAAGGCTAAATACTCACTTGCGACCGATAGTGAACTAGTACCGTGAGGGAAAGGTGAAAAGTACCCCTGTGAGGGGAGTTAAATAGTACCTGAAACCGCATGCCTACAAGCAGTGGGAGGGCTATGGCGCCGCAAGGCGCAATGCCTGACCTCGTGCCTATTGAATAATGAGCTGGCTAGTTAGTCTCAGTGGCAAGGTTAAGCGAAAGCGAGCCGTAGCGAAAGCGAGTCTGAATAGGGCGTTCAGTCGCTGGGATTAGACGCGAAGCGGGATGATCTACCCTTGGCCAGGATGAAATCCGTGTAACAGCGGATGGAGGTCCGAACCAGTGTTGGTTGAAAACAGCTTGGATGAGCTGAGGGTAGGGGTGAAAGGCTAATCAAATTCCGTGATAGCTCGTTCTCTCCGAAATAGCTTTAGGGCTAGCCTCGTATGGTCCGTCTTGGTGGTAGAGAACTGATTGAACTAGGGGCCCTTCCAGGTTACCGAATTCAGCCAAACTGCGAATGCCAAGAACGAGTAGTACGGGAGTCAGACGGTCAGGGCTAAGCTTGATCGTCAAAAGGGAAAGAGCCCAGACCATCAACTAAGGTCCCCAAGTACATGCTAAGTGGGAAAGGAAGTCGAGTTCCTCAGACAGCCAGGAGGTTGGCTTAGAAGCAGCCATCCTTTAAAGAAAGCGTAATAGCTCACTGGTCGAGGGATTCGGTGCCGACAATCCAACGGGGCTCAAGCATGTCACCGAAGTTATGGACTCAATTGGAGTGGTAGGAGAGCGTTCCTAGCGAGATGAAGGTCTACCGTGAGGAGGGCTGGATTGCTAGGAAGTGACTCTGCCAGCATAAGTAGCGAAAAGCCAGGTGAGAACCCTGGCCGCCGTAAGTCTAAGGATTCCTGAGGAAGGTTAATCCGCTCAGGGTTAGTCGGGGCCTAAGGTGAGGCCGAAAGGCGTAACTGATGGACACTACGGTTAATATTCCGTGACTATGTTTGTTCGATAAAGACCGATGGGGGGACGCACCACAGAGGCCTGTCTGCGAGAAGGGTCAAGGATAGGTTGAGTGAAATCCGGATTGGTAAATCCGCCGGGTTGTGTGCCAGGAAAATCCTCTAAGGAGAATAAACGTACCCGTACCACAAACCGACACAGGTGGACGAGATGAGTATTCTAAGGCGCTCGGGTGATGGAGTTGCGAAGGAACTAGGCAAATTAACCCCGTAACTTCGGGAGAAGGGGTGCCCACTTCGGTGGGCCGCAGTGAAACGCGTCAGGCGACTGTTTAACAAAAACACAGGTCTCTGCAAAGTCATAAAAACGACGTATAGGGGCTGACGCCTGCCCGGTGCCGGAAGGTTAAAGGGAGAGGTTAGCCGCAAGGCGAAGCTTTGAACTGAAGCCCCGGTGAACGGCGGCCGTAACTATAACGGTCCTAAGGTAGCGAAATTCCTTGTCGGGTAAGTTCCGACCTGCACGAATGGCGTAACGATCTGACGACTGTCGGCGCGCTCCGCCCGGCGAACTTGTGGTTCCGGTGAAGACGCCGGATGCCCGCCACTAGACGGAAAGACCCCGTGCACCTTTACTATACCTTTTCAATGAACTATGGTGCGGTCTGCGCAGCATAGGTGGGAGGCTTTGAACTCAGGCTCTTGGGCTTGAGGGAGCCAACGGTGAGATACCACCCTGATCGTTCTGTGGTTCTAACTTACTCCCGTTATCCGGGAGAAGGACATTGCAAGGCGGGTAGTTTGACTGGGGCGGTCGCCTCCTAAATTGTAACGGAGGCGCTCGAAGCTTGGTTCACGCTGTTTGGAAATCAGCGGTCGAGTGCAAAGGCATATACCAGGTTGACTGCGAGACCTACAAGTCAAGCAGGTGGGAAACCAGGACTTAGTGATCCGGTGGTTCTGTATGGAAGGGCCATCGCTCAACGGATAAAAGGTACGCCGGGGATAACAGGCTGATCGGAGTCAAGAGTTCATATCGACGCTCCGGTTTGGCACCTCGATGTCGGTTCATCGCATCCTGGGGGTGTAGAAGCTCCCAAGGGTTAGGCTGTTCGCCTATTAAAGCGGTACGTGAACTGGGTTCAGAACGTCGCGAGACAGTTCGGTCCCTATCTGTGGTGGGCGCAGGAGATTTGAAGGGGCTTGCCCTTAGTACGAGAGGACCGGGGTGAACAGACCTCTTGTGATCCAGTTGTCACACCCGTGGCACAGCTGGGTAGCGAAGTCTGGTCAGGATAAGTGCTGAATGCATATAAGTACGAAACCTTCCCTAAGATGAGATCTCCCTGAAGAGCCGTGATAGACGATCACGTTGATAGGACGGATGTGTAAGCGCAGTAATGCGTTGAGCTGACCGTTACTAATAGCTCGTTCGGCTTGACCATAAAATGAATTCTGCGGTTTGAGTAAACACTTGTGAGTAGGCTCGTCAATAACTAATCAATCCCAAAAGTTCGATTCGGAGCCATGAGCGCAGCGATTGGTGCGCTACCTCCGATCACCAACTTTCGGGTGATACCAGCGAGAGGGTTCCACCCGTTCCCATCCCGAACACGGAAGTTAAGCCTCTCAGCCCCGATGGTACTGCATGCGCAAGTGTGTGGGAGAGTAGGAAGTCGCCCGATTAATCCTCAACCCCGGTTAGCCTCACGGCTGACCGGGGTTTTGCGCTTATTGCCCCGCTCTGCTGTTGGAATTACAACGTCGCGCCTCATGCGATTCCAAAAACTCGCCGCTGTGCTGATCGTCGCGCTGGGATGCCGCAGTCTCGCCCCCGCGCAGGGGAATAAGGTGGCCTTTATCAAAGGCGGCGAGATTTGGACTGCAATCGTGCGGGAAACTGACATAGGTCAGCAAAGGCAGCTAACAAATGACAAACGAGTCAAACGCACACCAGTTTGGTCGCCGGACGGTAGCAGAATCGTGTACTCGGACACTTCGCCGCAGCCAAATGCGGTAGGGGCCTTGGTCGTAATTGCGAGTGATGGATCCCTCTTTGGCCAATACCCGATCTCAACCGTCACCGCCACCGGCATTGAAATAGCTGGCATGAGGTGGGTCGATACGGTCGGGTGGTTTGACAACGAGAATGTCTTTGCGATCGGGGAGATAAGCCCTTACATGGGGGAGCACCGAGTGATTAACCTCCTGACCGGGACCTTTCGATCCTTTGGAGGATTTAACTTCTCCTCGTGTCCCAGTCGCGGCATCGTTGGGTTTTGGGACCGTATTCTCCCTCAAACGGAAGTCATGACGTTGTATACATCGCTCAGCAAGCGGACGCTGCTTCAAATTCCGAAACCACACGAATTACCGACACTCAATATCCCGATTACGTGGGATCTCAGTTGTACAACGATCGCCTTCGTCAACCCGAGGCCGCCTGCCGCCCTCTCCGTAATCTCCGTTTCCAGCCAAGGTCACGAAAAGCTGGGCTTGCCGCCTGCCATAAAGGTGCCGCTCATTACGGCGGTGCGGGACGGATTTGTGATTGGCTCGAAGGGAGAGGTGTTTTATCGTCACGGAAGCTCCCGATTGGAGCCCACGCCGACAGGCATTCTCGCATCGCTAAGAGCGGAAAAGGCCTATGAGGAGCGCAGGCGGCGTGTAGAAGCGGCCCTGGGCGCGCTCGAAGCGGACTGGTGGCCGAAGACTATCTTCTGATCAATGACAATCAGCGGTCGAGTGCGACCCCTTGACGAACAGCAGGCGGAGGCATCAGTCTAACAGCGCTGCGTCTGCCGATTATTTCCTGAACCCCGGCTGGTGGAAACACTAGCTGGGGTTTCGTGTCTTACGTTCAGGTGCACTCCGAATCGTATGAATCTTCACAAGATCATTGCCGAGTTGCAAGCCGAACTGGAGCGTCTCAACCACGCCATTGAAGCGCTGGAGCGCCTTTCTGCTAAAGGCTCCTCGCGGCGCGGTCGCCCGCCCGCCTGGATGAAGGAACGGCAGGATGAAACAAAGCCGCCCCCGAACGGGGACTCCGAATAGCTGTAGTGAGTTAAACGGAAGGGTTAGCTCAAACTGAAATAGCGCAACCCGGCGCGTATCAGCTTTTCCCGGTCAAGTGCATGCCGGCCATCCAGCACCAGCGGATTGCGCATCCGCTTAGCCACGCACTCCCAATCCAGGTCCCGATATTCGTTCCACTCCGTTACCAGAACCAGGGCATCGCAGCCGTCCGCAACTTCGCAGGCCGTTGCGCAGATCTGAACACCCATCTTCCCGTGTTCACGCTGGAAGCGCTCGGCGGCGATCGGGTCATGCGCCTTCACCCGGACCCCGCGGTCTATTAACTTCTGAGCGATCTCTATCGCCGGCGCTTCGCGTAAATCATCCGTATTCGGCTTAAACGCAAGCCCCAGCAGACCAATTGTGCGCCCTTTCAAAAGCTTTAGCTCCTGAAGCAGCTTTTCCACCACCCTGTCGCGTTGCCGGGAGTTGATCTTACGCGCTGCTTCGACAATCGGTAAGTGCAACCCATACTCGCCTGCGGTAGCCATCAGCGCCGCCGTATCCTTGCCGAAACAGGATCCGCCCCAACCAATTCCCGCGCTCAAGAACCGCGGACCAATGCGCGAATCCAGCCCGATCCCGCGCCCGACCTCGGAAATGTCCGCTCCCACGCGCTCGGCCACCAGCCCAATTTCATTGATGAAGCTGATCTTTAACGCCAGAAACGCATTCGCCGCATATTTGATCAGTTCCGCCGACGCCAGGTCGGTTGAAACCAGCGGAATCGCGCTGACGCTCTCCGGTCTCGGCAGGTACGTGGGCGCCGGGAACGTTTGATCCAAAATCGGCCGGTAGAGCGTGTACAGCACCTCCAGCGCCCTGGCCTCATCCGCGCCAATCACAATGCGATCCGGATACAAGCTGTCGTGCAGTGCCGACCCTTCTCTCAGGAACTCCGGATTCGATGCGACCGCGAAACCCGGCATACTCCCCGTTCGCTGTTCAACGGCCTCGCGCAGCAACGCCCCCACCCAGTTTCCGCTTCCAATCGGCACCGTAGACTTGTTCACCACCACGGTCAAATCGCCTTCCATGTGCTCGCCTATGCTGCGTGCCGCCTGCGACAAAAACTCCAGGTTCGGCGCTCCCGAAGGCGTTGGTGGAGTTCCAACAGCGATGAAAACGACTTCCGCTCCCGGAATCGCTTCCGCGTAGTCCGACGTGAAATGCAGGTTGTGGAGCGAGTCCTTCAGCAGATCTTCCAGACTCGGCTCGTAAATCGGTATCTTCCCGGCTTGTAGCGCCGAAATTTTCGACTTGTCGGTGTCCAGACACAGCACTGAGTGGCCAATCGAGGCCAGACACACTCCCGTGGTCAGACCGACGTAACCGGTTCCGATAATGGCAACGCGCATATAAAAGTGAGTTCCTAATTTTATCAATCGGGAATTCGCCTTAGAACCTTTAGGGGGCGAAGCCATGACAAAATGGTGGAAATTGATTGAAATCATTCGGCCTGAGGCGTCCGCCGCCCGGGCCAAAGTAGTTATTTTCGATTTTGACGGAACCCTCTCCGTAATCCGCTCCGGCTGGATGGACGTTATGGTTCCGATGTGCGTCGAAGAGCTCGCCCGCCTCAAAACCGGCGAATCGGAGGCGCAGCTAACCTCCGCTGTGGAAGACTTTGTCTGGCGTCTCACCGGCAAGGAAACTATCTACCAGATGATGGCCCTGACGGATGCCGTGCGCGTCCGCGGCGGAATTCCTTCTGAGCCACTGTTCTATAAAAAGCGTTACCTCGACCGTTTAGCCCTGCTTATCGGCCATCGCCTCTCTGCCCTCCGGGAAAAAAGCGTGAGTCCCGACCTTTATCTCGTCCCCGGTAGCCGTCAATTGCTCCAGGAACTTGCCGACCGCGGATTAACCTTATACCTCGCTAGCGGCACCGACGACGAAAGTGTAAGAGAAGAAGCCGAGTTGCTCAATGTCGCTAGCTATTTTGGTCCCCGCATCTTCGGCGCTAAGGACGACCTCAAGAGCTTCTCCAAGGCGCTGTTGGTCCAAAAAATTCTATCTCAGGCCGGCTTCCAATCCTCTGAACTACTGGTATTCGGCGACGGCTATGTCGAAATTGAAGAGGTCAAAAAAGCGGGCGGTACGGCTGTCGGTGTGGCCACCGCGGAGCCGGATTGCCAAGCCGTTGACGAGTGGAAACGGAAACGGCTCATTCAGGTCGGAGCCGATTACATCGTTCCGAACTTTCTCCACATTTCCGAACTGGGGAAAGTATTGTTCGCCGCCTGCTGGGGAAAACCCTAGCTTCCGCCCATAAAGTGGAGTTAAGTAAATTACTTAATAGAAGTCTCCACTGGTAGAAGGAGCTAATTAGAACCATGATCGCCACGGAACAAGTGACTCGCCCCAAAATTCTACTAGGTGATGATCACCACCTCATTCTCGACGCGTTACGCGCCATGATGAAGGAGGAATTCGACATATCTACCGCCGATAACAGCCAGTCTTTCCTGCAAGCTGTTGAGGATTTTCGCCCCGATGTAGCCATTCTGGATGTCAGCATGCCAGGTGCGGACGGCTTTATCACTGCTAGAAAAGTACAGGAGCGCTCCCCCAATCTGCCCGTTGTATTTCTCTCAATGCACTCCGATCCCAAGTACCTGGAGCAGGCCGCCACGTTGGGCGCCAGGGCCTATCTGTCGAAGCGCGCCCCGGCTCAGGATCTGGTGGCAGCTATTCACGCGGTGTTAGAAGGAGAGTCGCTGCTTACACCCAGCGAATCCGCGCCGCCTCAGAATGGCGGACGCAGCGACCTGACAGCTCGTCAGCGCGAGGTTCTACGGCTTATCGCGCTTGGCTGCAGCGCCAAAGATATCGCCAATCAACTGAACATCTCCGTCCGAACCGCAGAGTTCCATCGCGCTGCTATCATGCAGCGGTTGGGCTTGCATTCTACTGCGCAAATGACCCGCTACGCGCTCGCGAACGACCTCGGCTAGCACCCCGAACTTTCGCAGCGTAACTACTTCCACTAGCATCCGGTCCAACTATCAGAGGACCGAGAATGTTTATTCGAACGAGTAATTTAGCAGTAACGGGTGCTTTTGCAGCACTACTGTTGGCCTGTCCTGTTTATGCGCAGGATTCAAGCCAACACATGGATACGGGTACGCAGAAGATGATGTCTTCTGCCGACACAACTTTCGCAATGAAGGCCGCGCAGGGCGGCATGGCGGAAGTCAAGATGGGCCAACTAGCCGTCGACAAGGCAAGCAGTCCGGACGTCAAAGCTTTTGGCCAGAGAATGGTGGACGATCATTCAAAAGCCAACGACAAGTTGAAGTCGATCTGCGCGGCTCAGAACATGACGCCGCCAACCGATCTCGATGCCAAGGACCAGACCGAGTACGACAAGCTATCGAAAATGTCCGGCGCGGACTTTGACAAAGCTTACATGAAGGGCATGGTCATGGATCACCAGATGGACATCAAGGAGTTCCAGAAGGAAGCGAAAATGGGCAAAGATCCGCAACTGAAACAGTTCGCATCCGACACCCTGCCCACTTTGCAATCGCATTTGGAGCAGGCGAAATCAACCGCGGCTAAAGTAGGCAAGTAACCCCGGGGCAACGAGTTCGAGCCCTCCGGCGACGAGTTAGGAATCACCTGACTCGTCCCACTCCCGGAGGCTTTCTGATACGTTGTAAGCACCATTGAAGTTGTACGTACCTATTTCTAAAGGAGGCACTACAGCCTGATGCTTCGCCTGTTGTTAATCATCATTCTTTTCCTTCTACTCATCGGAACACTCCCCACGTGGGGCTATTCCAGCGGTTGGGGGCTCGGTTACTACCCCACCGGCGGCCTTGGCTTGATTCTGATCATTCTGGTCATTCTGCTGCTCGTTGACCGCCGCGGTCTTCCGTAGATCTCCTCGTTCGATCTTGCCTCGCCGTTTTGAAGCCCTAGCATCTCAGTGGAGTCCAATAAGCATGAGCGATTCCCTGAAGAACAAACGCGTGGCGATCCTCGCTACGGACGGCGTGGAACAAGTCGAATTACTTGAACCGCGCAAAGCACTACTGGAGGCCGGTGCCACAGCCGATGTCATATCCCCGAAATCCGGTCACATCAAGGGCTGGAATCATACCGAGTGGGGCGAAAAGATTCCGGTCGATGTTGAGTTGAAGTCTGCGGATCCGAACGACTACGATGCTCTGGTCCTGCCCGGCGGCGTTATCAACCCGGATCATCTGCGCCAGGAGCCAGCAGCCGTGCAGTTTGTGAAAGCTTTCTTTGAGGCTCACAAGCCCGTTGCCGCAATCTGCCATGGCCCCTGGATGTTAGTGGAAGCCGATGTTGTGCGCGGCCGCAAACTGACTTCCTGGCCGTCGCTGCAAACGGATATTCGCAATGCCGGCGGCGAATGGACCGACCAGCAGGTTGTTACGGATCATGGTCTGGTAACCAGCCGCAAGCCCGACGATCTCCCGGCCTTCAACAAGAAGCTCATCGAGGAAATCGCCGAAGGCAAGCATCAGGCTCAGCACGCGTAGTCTTTTCATTTGCGTGTGCATGATAAATAAGTGCACACCCTTGCCATCGACATAGGCGGCACCAAATTCTCTCTCGCGGCATTCCGCGGCGATGAACTCCTGTATCGCGAAAGCCGTTCGACCGATCGTGCCGGCGGACCCGAAGCCATGTTCGCCGGCATCGAACGTATTTACCGCGAATGGCGCCAACGCGGCTTTGTTGTCGATCGTTGCGGCATCGGTTTCGGAGGCCCGGTCGACTTCGCGACACAGACCGTCACCCTGTCTACCCACGTCGAAGGCTGGGCCTCCTATCCCCTGGTTGACAACATCCGCCAACTCACCGGCGCACCCGTAATCATGGATAACGACGCGAATGTCGGCGCGTTAGGCGAAGCCATCTATGGAGCAGGGAAGAGCTTCGATCCCCTCTTCTACCTAACCCTGTCAACGGGTATCGGCGGCGGCATCGTTATCAACGGCCGCGTGTATCGTGGCGCAGACTCATTTGCGGGAGAGATCGGCCATATCAACCTGGTGCCGGACGGTCCGCCTTGCCTATGTGGTTCAAACGGATGTTTCGAACGCATGTGCTGCGGTCTCTGGCTTGAGCGAGACTACGGTAAGCCCGCCAAAGATCTGCTACAGAGCGAAGATTTCGTATCCCATTACGTCGTGTATCTGGCTCGCGGACTCAAAGCCGCCATTATGATCCTCAATCCGGCGCGCATCATCATCGGCGGCGGCATCGGCAAAGCTGGCGATAGTCTTTTCGTGCCGCTTCGGGCTGAACTGAATCGTCAACTCACTGCCTGGTCCGGGGCCCGCCGCGACGTCGTTCCGGCGGCTCTCGGCGATGACAGCGTGTTATACGGAGCCCTGGCCCTTACAAACAGCTCTGCGTTTTGACAACATTGTCCTTACTGCACCACCGAGAAGCTGTCGTGCAACGTCGCAGTGGAGCTATTGCCTACCCAAACATCGAAGTCCGATGACTCGACAGTCCATCCGTTCTTCGCAGGGCTCCAATAGGTCCGCTCCTCACGCCCGATGGTAAAGCTGATCTCCTGTTTTTGTCCCGGCGGCAGTGTGACACGGCGAAATCCCTTTAACTCGCGAACCGGTCTCGACGCCGATCCGTATCGCTGATGCAGATACAGTTGAACCACTTCGTCGGCTGCTCTTGCACCAGTATTTGCAACCGTGACTGTCGCCGTGATAGCGCCATCCACAGGCGAAGTCTGTGCGCTTAGGTGAAGATCCGAGATTGCAAAAGTCGAATAGCTGAGACCGAAGCCAAACGGGTAAAGAGGCGTGGTGGGAAGATCCCAGTAGCGAGAGGTGAAGTCCGGGGAGTCATAGGGTTTGTGCGAAGTATTGTGGGCGTAATAGATGGGAACCTGTCCTACATTGCGCGGCCACGTGACGGGCAACTTGCCACCGGGCACCGCATCGCCTGCCAGCAAATCCGCAACGGCGTTGCCGGTTTCCGTGCCGCCGAAGTAGCAATCCATGATCGCCGGAACGTGTTCCGAAGCCCAGGAAATATCCAGCGGGCGCGTGCTGAACAGCAACAGCACCACCGGCTTTCCGAGCGCCTGAATTTTCTCAAGAAGCTCTTCCTGCTTTCCAGGAAGGCTGAGCGACGAGCGCGACGCGTACTCAAAATCCATGCCGCTCAATTCTCCCAGCGTCATGATCACTACGTCAGCGCTGCCGGCCAGCTTGAGAGCGTTCTTCATCTGCCGGTCTGCCTCTTCGCGGCTCCATGGTGTCTCAACCTTGGGCCCAATAGAACCCTCGAACGAGGATGGAAACTGCTTCGCAATCTGCAGGCCTTGTGCGAACTGCACCTGTGAATCGAGGAACTTTGCACGAACACCATCGAAGACCGACACTGTGTCTTCTTCTTTCGCGGTCAGGCTCCAGGGCCCGTTCAAGTCGCCTTTTTTATCGGCCAGCGGTCCAATAACGGCAATTCGCCTGGTAGCCTTTGACAGCGGCAGCAGACCGCCTTCGTTCCGCAGCAACACAGCAGAACGCGCCGCCGCCCTTCTCGCTGCCGGCCGATGCTGCGCTAACATCTCGGCATGCGTCTGCTCGGTGCCATCCGCATATGGGTGCTCGAACAGCCCGAGGTGATACTTCGCGGCGAGTATCGGTCGCACCATGTCATCGAGCTGCGCTGCGGTGATCCGTCCCTTATCCAGAAGCGCCTTCATCTGCTCCAGATAGGTTGCGCTGCCCATATCCATATTCACGCCCGCCGCAACTCCGCGAAGCGCCGCGTCCGGCCCATCCTTGGCGAAGCCTTGCGTCACGAGACTGCCGACCGCGAAGGCGTCGCTCACAACGTAGCCGTGGAAGCCCAGCTCTTTCCGCAGGATGTCTTGCAGAAGGTGTACGTTGCCCGCCGCCGGCACATCGTTCAGGTCCATGTAAGCGCTCATGACGGTCGCGGCGCCGGCCTGACTCCTGCTCGAAACGGAGGCAGATAAACATTCTGCAGCCGCTCTTCCGGAATGTACACGGCATCATAATCTCTGCCGCCTTCCGCAGCTCCGTAGCCGGCGAAATGCTTCAGCGTCGCCAGGAAAGCCCGCGGATTTTCAGGCGTGCCTTGGAACCCTCGTACCTGCGCTCGCGCCATGGCCGCGCCAAGATAGGGGTCCTCGCCCGCACCCTCCGAAATACGTCCCCAACGCGGATCTCGCGCAATATCCAACATCGGTGCGAAGGCCCAGCGCACGCCGGCATGGGTGGCTTCCTCGGCCGCAATCCCTTGTCCCTTTTCGGCGACAGCCGGGTCCCACGATGCGGCCACTGCAATCGGTACCGGGAACTCGGTATCAAAGCCGTGAATCACGTCGAATCCAAACAGGAGCGGAATGTGCAGCCGCGTCTCAGTCATCGCGATCTTCTGCAGCCGATTGATTTCTTTCGGATCGGTAACGAACAGAAAGGACCCCACCTCGCCGCGACGCACGTGGTCTTCGAAGGACACTGGATCATTCTTCGCGCCTGGGATCGGAAGCTTCGTGTAGAAGGGTTGATTGAGTTGTCCGATTTTCTCCTCGGTCGTCATCTGCTTGAGAAGAGCTTCGGCTCTCTCCTGATCACTGCGAGAAAACGGAGCCTGGGCTGAAGCTGCTCCGGCGAGAAGCAGGCCAATGAAGCTGAGCGGAAGAAGATAATTTCGAAACTTGTTCACTGCATCCTCAGACCGCCACACGATATCATGTCTGCTCAAAGGCAATATACGTTGGAATTCAAAGTGAGGGGGAGATGCAAAGCTATGCGCGCGGCCCCGTAGCCGCTATCGTACGCAAGAGCGTAGGTGAAGCTTTCCTCGATACCGCAACCCAGTTTGGAGGGCGGCTGGCCATCTCATCCCGTCATCAGCAGGCGCAGCTCACTTGGTCCGATTACGCCCTGGCAGCGCAGCGCGTCGCAGCGGGATTGCGGGCGCTCGGCCTTGCACCCGACGACCGGGTCGGCGTTTGGGCCACCAACTGTGTCGAATGGGCATTGCTGCAGTTCGGGTGTGCGCTGGCGGGAACGGTCCTGGTGAGTATCAACCCCGCTTATCGATCCAGCGAATTGTCTTACGTGTTGAAGAAATCGCGCATACGTGCGCTGTTTCTGCGTGAGCGCGACCAGCGGACCGACTATCTGGCGATTCTCGAAGAATCGCGCGCCGGGCAAACGCTACCGCTCGAACACGTCATCCGTCTCGAAACAGAAGACTGGGCTGCATTTCTGCGCGAACCAGACGGCGTGGTCTGTCGCCCCGATCCGGAGAAGCCGGCCAACATTCAGTACACATCGGGTACCACCGGTTCGCCCAAAGGCGTCCTGCTGACGCACATCAATCTTGTCAATAACGGCCGCTTCATTGGCCAATATCTTCGGCTGACTGAGAACGACCGCATCTGCGTCGCTGTTCCGCTGTTTCATTGCTTTGGTTCCGTGATCGGCACCATGACCGCTGCCATGACAGGCGCGGCGTGCATTTTTCCGTCTGCAAGCTTCGATGCACTCGCCACGCTCAACGCCATTGATGAGGATGAGGCGACGGCCATCTACGGTGTGCCGACAATGTTCATTGCGGAACTGAATTACCCGGGATTCTCTCGCTTTCGTCTGACGTCACTTCGCAAGGGCGTCATGGCCGGCGCACCCTGCCCGATTGAAGTGATGCGGCGCGTCGTCGAAGACATGCACTGTGCGCAAATGCTAGTTGGCTACGGGCAGACTGAGAGCACGCCAATCATCACCATGTCGCATGTGGATGACAGCATCGAGACGCGCTGTACAACGGTGGGTTGCGCGCTGCCCGAAACGGAAGTGCGCATTGCAGGTCCGGATGGAAAAACGCTCGACGTGGGGGAGCAAGGCGAACTGCTGGCCCGCGGCTACATGGTCATGCAGGGCTACGACGATGAACCCGAGGCTACTCGCCGCGCCATCGACGCCGAGGGTTGGCTGCACACGGGCGACCTCGCGGTGATGCGGCCCGATGGCTATTTCAGGATCACCGGGCGCGCCAAAGACATGATCATTCGTGGGGGTGAAAATATTTCGCCGCGCGAAATCGAAGAACTTATCTACACCCATCCGGCCGTTGCCGACGTGCAGGTGATCGGCATCCCGGACGCCCGTCTGGGCGAGATCGTCGTTGCCTGGGTGCGTCTGAAGAGCGGTGCCGCTGCCGATGAAGAAGAGATTCGCGCCTACTGCCGGCAAAAGCTAGCCTATTTCAAAGTTCCCCAATACGTCCGCTTCGTCGACAGCTATCCGGCAACTCTAAGCGGCAAGGTGCAAAAGTTCAAAATGCGCGAAGTCGAAATGGAAAGCCGGGGACTGGGTAAGCTTGCGGAGCAACAAACTGCCTAGGTCCATTAATACTGATCCCAACCGGCGCTGGTTGAACGAACGCCGGCAGTGATGTCGCGGTTGTAGTTCGGGTAAGGCGGCTTGTGCGGCTGCGGCGGCGGATTTTTCTTTAGCTCGGCCATTGCGATGGCCACGGCGCGCTCGAGTTGAGGGTCGTGCCCTTCGGCCACCTCTTTGGGATCCATGTCGACTTCCACGTCGGGCGCGACGCCGTGGTTTTCAATGTCCCATTTACCGGCTGGACTGAAGAAGCCGAAGCTGGGTGAGGTGACGTTGCCGCCATCCATTAGCGCGGGATAACCGGAAATGCCGACAAGTCCACCCCAAGTCCGCTTGCCGACGAGTTCGCCAACCTTTGCGTAGCGGAACAGCCAGGGCATAGCATCGCCGCCGGAGCCGGAAAATTCGTTCACCAGCATCACCTTGGGTCCGAGGATGGACGCCTGCGGCGTGCGGTAAATAGCGCCGTAACGAGGCGCCCAATACGCGAGCAACGGCCGGCCGAGCGCTTCCACGATGTAATCGGCCACTTGACCGCCGCTGTTGAAGCGTTCGTCCACAATGGCGCCATTCTTTTCGGTCTGCGCGAGATAGTAGCGATTGAAGTTTGTGAGACCGCCCTGCGCGGTATCGGGCAAGTAGACGTAGGCCAGTTTGCCGCCGCTCAATTCCGTGACTTTTTGACGGTTGGCGTTGATCCAGGCAAGATTTCGCAGTGAGGCATCGGCGCCGGTTGGCACCACGCTGATCTCATGCGCGCCGGTTCCGCTAGCGTCGGATGCGACCTTCAGAGTCACAGTCCGATTTGCGGTGCCCTCGAGCAGGCGGCTGATGTCGTCATTGCCCTTCAGATCTTCGCCGTTTACCGCGAGAATGTAATCGCCCTCCGAGACCTTCACGCCGGGCTGATGAAACGGGGCGCGAAGTTGCGGATCCCACGCGTCGCCCGGGTAGATTTTTTTGATACGGTAACGATCGCCGCTGATTTCGAAATCTGCTCCGAGCAAACCGCCGGGAACACGTGTTGCCGACGGAATGTTGCCACCAGCGCCGCGAAGATGGCCGACGGTGAAGCTGCCGAGCATCTCCTGAAAGATGTAGTTCAGATCGGAGCGCGAGCGCACACCCTCGAGATAGGGTTCATATTCTTTCTCCATGGCGACCGTGTCCACGCCGTGAAAGTTAGGGTCATAAAAATAGCTCCGCTCAATCCGCCAAACTTCGTGGTACATCTGCTTCCACTCGGCCAGCGGATCGACGCGCACCTGCATGCCGGTCAGGTGCAGCATACCTTCGCCGGGCTTGACGGGCGCGTTTGCGGGGACAATGGCGAACTGCGGCACCGGCGGCTGCGCGTTGGGCGCGGTGCCCGGAGGCAATGGCGGGCCGGCTATTTCGATGAGCATCTTCTCGCCATCTGCAGATAGATCGAAAGAAGCGATGTTCTCAGCCAGCTTTTCTGTTTTGCGCGTCTTCAGATCGAACTTGGAGACAGTTCGGCCGCGAGTCTGCTCGCCGGGAGCGCCGCCTTCGATGATGTAAAGCTGGCCGGGCTTGCCGGTCTCGAGACCTTGATAATTGCGCGTCGGCAGCGGCAGGCCGACGATGCGCTCGCCCAAGCCGTCGAGATCCACTCGCACCGGCTTTACCTGACGCCGCGTTTCGGCCGGCTTGGCGGACGCTTTGTCGCTGTCCGTAGGCTTGGCTTTGTCGGCGCTCGCATCCTTTTCTTCGTCGCTCTCCGGCGAGACCGGCGACGTTGCATCTTTGTTGAGCACGACAGCGTACACATTACGCGTCACGGAGAACTCGTCGCTGCTCATGTCGAGACCGGAGGTGCTGGGTCCGTAGTTGGTGCTTGCGGTGAAGAAAAGATACTGCCCGTCGCCGTCAAAAGCGGGATAGCGCGTGTCGCTCATGCCGTCGGAGACCTGGGTCGTTTTGCCGGAATCGACGGAGTAAAGAAACAGCGTGTCCAGCCGGTTGGCGAGCGTACGGTCATAGGCCAGCCACTTTGAATCCGGCGACCAGGCGTAATCTTGCGCCTGCTCCCAATTTACGTCGGTATCGACCTTCGTCAGCTTTCCGTTTTCAATGTTCAAGATCAGCACGTCAAGCTTGTTGTCGCGAAAAGCGATCAGCTTGCTATCCGGTGACCATTTCGGATTGAAGTAATAAGCGGCGGAATCAAGCAGCGGGAACTTCTTCACCGGACCGGCCCCGTTTTGTTGCGCCACATGCAGGGCGTAAAGACCCGACTCATCGGAGAAATAGGCAATGTGCTCGCCATCCGGCGCCCAAGCGGGCTGACGTTCCATCACGCCGGCTGTGTTGGTGAGATTGCGAAAATCACCTTTGCTGGCCGGCAGCGTGAGGATATCGCCGTGCGCTTCAAACAGTGCGCGCATGCCGGTAGCGGAGATGGCGGAGTAGCGGATCTCGCGAGTGACGTCTTCGAAGTGCGGGCGGACTTCGGCGAAATCGGCTGCGATGCTGACGTGCACGCGACTGCTCTTGCCCGATCTCGGATCGAAGATATAGAGCTCGCCGAATTGGTCATAAACGATGCCGTTCGGGCCTGCGCTGATGGAGCGGATGTCGAACCCGGAGTTCTTCAGGGCCTCACTGACTTTGTTCGTAGCAACGTCGTAGCGGAAGAGCGTCACAGGGCCATTCCGGTCGGAGAGAAAGTAGATGTCTTTGCCGATCCAGAGGGGATCGAAATCGCTCGATCCGTCGCGCGGGATCTTGACTGTATCGAGACCGGGCATGTTCGCGATCCAGATAGCGCTGGCGAGACCGCCGCGATAACGCCGCCATGAGACGTAAGAGGCGTAATTGAAGTTAAATCCGCCACCGGTGGGCGAATAGGCGAAGCGCTTGCCATCGGGGGAGTACGAGCCCGAGTAGGCCATCGGCAGCGCTATAGCTTTCGGGAGTCCGCCTTCAACGGGAACCGTGAAGAGCCGCGTGTAGCGCGCCGAGTTGCTTTCGCGGCCGGAGCGGAAGATCACGTTCTTGCCATCAGGTGTCCAGCCGACCGCGGAGTCAACGCCGGGATGATACGTCAGCCGCTTGGGAACACCTCCGCTTGCGGGCACGACGAACACGTCGATATTGCCGTCGTATTCACCGGTGAACGCGACTTGCGAGCCATCAGGTGAAAAGACGGGATCGGTCTCAGTCCCGACGCCGGTGGTGAGGCGCACCCCATTGCCTCCGGTTCGCGGCACCGTCCAGAGGTCGCCGGCGAAGGCGAACACAATCTGGTCCGCGTTCATGGCAGGCCGCTGGAACAGGTACTTGGGTTCTTGAGCGGCTCTCAGAGAACTGGAGGCGCAGGCAGCAACGCAGAGTAACAATGCGAAGTTTTTCATGGCTGTTCTTGGAGGTTACTGCAATGTTAACGAATCTCAAGAGCGCTTTGGAAAGATGGTCAGATCCGCAGTGAGAAACTGAGACTGCGGGAGGGCATGGACAAGACTCGCGGATTTTCGGCAACTTCGCTTTTGTTCGTTGCCATGCTTGCGAACGGAACCGCAGGCGCCGCGACACTCGTTGAGCAAGGCTACACCGACTTATACAATTTGCGCTTTGACGATGCCCACAAAGCGTTCGGGAATTTTGAACGAGCTCACCCCGACGATCCGATCGGGCCTGTTTCGGACGCGGCTGCCTGTTTGTTTTCAGAGTTCGACCGGCTTCACATCCTACAATCCGAGTTCTTTGCCGATGACAAGAATTTCTCGGGTTCATCGAAGCGCACGCCGGACGCAGCCACCAAGCGGCGCTTCGACGACGATTTGCAGCGCACGGAGAAGCTCGCAAATGCTGAATTGCAGAAGCCTAATGAACGTGCCGAAGCAATGTTCGCTAACACCATGCGTCTCGGTCTGAGCGCCGATTACATGGCCCTTATTGAACGGCGAAACATAGCGGCACTGGGCGAGATGAAGAAGGGCCGCGAGTTGGCGGAACAGCTTCTAGCGCAGTATCCGACTTACTTCGATGCTTATATTGCGGTCGGCGTGGAGAACTATCTTCTGAGCTTGAAGCCCGCGCCGATTCGCTGGATCCTGCACGCGGGCGGCGCTGAAACCGACAAGCAGATCGGCTTGGAAAAGCTGAGGCTGACCGCGTCAAAGGGCCACTACCTGCTGCCCTATGCCCGCCTGTTGCTGGCGGTGGCGGCATTGCGTGACGGCGACAAGAACCAGGCGCGCAGCATTCTCACCTGGTTGTCGACGCAGTATCCGCAGAACAAGCTTTACCGCGAGGAACTGGTCAAGCTCAATTAAGGCGCGCTGGGGCGAATGTGCCCCACCGCGGTCAGATCGATTTCAACCGTGTCCTGGACCTTCAGCAGAAAGTTGCTCGGGCTCTTCATCCCCCATTGCACATAAGGCACGCTGAATTTTCCGCTCGCGGTTGCTTCTTTTTCGTCGAGCTGGAACTGCATCGGGATGGTGATCTTGTGCGAATCGCCATGAATCGAGAACGAGCCGGTTACCTCAACCGCGGATGTTCCCACCCGAACGAGCGCGCCGCTATAAGCCGTTGGCGCAAAGCGGATCTCGGGGAACTTCTGCGCCTGCAAGACATCGCGTGTCATTCGTTTGTCCCGAGTGGCATTCCCGCTAATTCCACTGGCGGCATCCACCACGATGTCGCCCGACATTGTTTTTGCAACTGGATCGATCGAGATATGCCCCTGCTTGAGCTGAAAATTGCCGTGTACGGTGTGCAGAACATCCGTCAACACGAAAGCGACTTGCGTTTTCTGTTGGTCTAGGTCGATGGAAAGCTGCTGACCACGTGCGGCCAAGGCGAACAGGGGCGCCAGTAGGCACAACGCCCGAACACATCGGAAGGTCGCGCTCATATCTCAGGCAGCGAGGAATGCACGGCCAAAGCCCAGCAGCGGCAATGGCCAAAGATCGCGCACCTGCGCTGCACCCACGTGAATGGCCAGTAACGATTCAAAGATTTCCGGCCGCTGCGCCAATCCGGCCAAAGCACGGCGCCGCAGTCCGCCATTGCGCTCCAGCGCCAACAACAGCGCGGCCATCCCACGCGGACGCTGCATTAACTTGCGATGAGCACGCTCATACAATCTCAGATCGCCCGCCCCCAGCGCATCGGCAAGTGCCATTGCATGATGGAAAGCCAGGCACATTCCTTCGCCGGTAATTGCATCGACTGACCCGGATGCATCACCCACAATTACGACATTCTTCCGATGCACGGATCGCAGAGTACGCGATATCGACAGCGCACCCGTTTCAGGTCCTGCTGAAGCCGCATCTTTGAGGCGTCGATTGATTTCGGGAATCTCGCGCAAAGCATCGTCAAGCCGCCGATGAGAATTGCGCGACATACTTACAACGCAGATTTCGTCGGGCGCAACCGGCGTAACGTAGACCTGCGCAGTCTTGCCCCAATAGAGCTCCATGTAAGCGGACCAGGGCGCTATCCGGTAGTGACGGCGAAAGCCGTAGCGGCGCTGCTCACGTTCGATTCCGCTCAGACCCGCCTGACGCCTGATCTGCGAATGTAGTCCGTCAGCTCCGACAATCAATTGAGCTTCGACGCACTTGCCATCGAACGATACTCCGTTGTTTGTCAATCTCACGTGTTTGGCATTCCAGATGGTGGATATGCCCAGCTTGTTCACATGCTCAATCAAAAGCTGATGAAGCACGGTTCTGCGTAGCCCGCGAGCAACGCCATTGGGGAAGTCGGCGCAAACGGAGGAATGAGCATCTGCAAAGGCGATGCCCTGAAATTCGTATCCTACGCCCCGTGGGATCTCGATGCCGAGCCGGCGCAGGACTGCGATGCTATCCGGCATGAGCCCTTCGCCGCACGCTTTGTTGATGGGCGGAACGGCACAATCCAGAACAGTGACTTCGCACCCTCTACGCTTGAGCACGATTGCCGCCGCAAGGCCGGCCGGACCACCGCCTACAACACAGGCTGAGGGCGTGCCGCTAAACATTCACTACTCTTTTTGCCAGCCCCAGCGCTTCACCCCAGAACTCGCTTGCGGAATGAGCCAGAGTTACAACGCGATGCACAGCGTCCACCACTTCGTCGATTTGTGCCTTACTCACAATAAGCGGCGGCACCAGCTTCAGCACTTTGAAATTGTTGCCGCAGATTTGAGCCAGGATGCCATGATCGCGGAACAGGCGCATCACAAGAACCTGCCCGAACATAGCCGGATGAATTTTCCCGAACGTCTCAAACGCGAGGCGCAGTGACAGCGTGCGCGGCGGACGGAAAACGATTCCCGAGAACAAGCCTTCGCCGCGGATCTCTTCGATCATCTCGAAGCTGCTCAAGCTCTCGCGCAGGCACTGCCTCATGTATTCTCCGAGTTCCGCTGATCGAACCCCAGCATCTTCGTCTTCCAAAACATCCAGAACGGCCAGTCCCACCCGCATTGCAAGACCGTTTTCTGAAAACGTGGACGTGTGTATCAGCGATCGCTTCAACGAGCCGTAAACAGAATCGTAGATGGCGTCTGTCATAAGAACCGCGCCGCTTGGTATCAAGCCGCCGCTCATAGCCTTCGCCAGCACGATCATGTCGGCGTCAACTGAGTAGTGGTGTGCCGCCAGGAATTTGCCGGTTCGAAAAAATCCGGTCTGTACTTCATCCAGCACTAACAAGGTTCCGAATTGCTTGCACAAGGAAGCTGCGCGCGCCAGGTAATCCGGTGAAGGCACGCGAATGCCACCTTCGCCTTGAATCGGCTCAACGAAAAAGGCAGCATAGCGTTTTGTACGTAGCTGCCGCTCCAGCGAGTTCAGATCATCGAACGGAATCTGCTCCGTGTCGGCCAGCAACGTGCCGAAGCCCTTCTTCCAAAACGCATCGCCCATCAGCGACAGTGCGCCGCAGGTCAGCCCGTGAAACGCTCCCTCGGCGTACAGCAGACCGTCCCGCTTTGTATGTGCCTTAGCGAATTTAATGCACGCTTCAATGCCTTCACTTCCGGAGCTGCAGAAGAATGCCTTGGCAACTCTGCCGCCCGCAAGCGAGCACAACCGGCTGGCGAGTTCACCCGCGCGCTCGGGCACATGGCTCTGAAGCATCGCCGGACCTCGCCGATCCAACTCGTCCTTCAGCGCGGCCAGGATTGCAGGATGATTGTGGCCCAGATTGTGGACGCAGTACCCGGAGAGGAAGTCCAGCACGCGTCGGCCATCAGTCGTGAATAGCTCCGCGCCCATGCAGCGTTCGTACTGCACGTTCATTTGCAGAAGCTTGAGTAGTCTTATCCATTGCGGATTTACCGCATTTGCATATTCGCGTTGTGAGGCATTATCGACGTCAGAATCAAGTGCAAGCGGCATATTCATTTCAGAATGTAAAAAGAAGGGGACGTGTGCCGATAGGCAACCGGTTCCTAAACCGGGGATAAAAGCTGGCCGGCGTAGAACGCGAACTAATCTTCTTTCAGGGGTTGCTGCAACACACTACGAACTTGCGCGGAAATCTTGTCTGCATTGGCAAGCAGTAAACTCACTTGCCACATCTCCGTTTCACTAAGCGAGCCGGTGTACGCGGGCATCCCGGTCAATCGGATGCCGTTTTGCACCTTCCAATAAGTTTCGCCGGGCGGGTCGTCGGTAACGCCTGTCCCTTTAAACAAATGCGGCGGCCCCGGATACATACCTTTGGCTGTCGGCGAATCCGGTTGGCCCGGCAATCCATGACAGATGGCGCAATTCGCGCGGTAAGTATGCGCTCCGGCAAGGTAGTTATCTTCGCTGGGTTGCAGCGGCGAGCTCTTCGGCGCTTCTTTATCCACCCGTGCGTTGAGCGCCATATGGGCTAATTGTTTTTCAAACGGCATGGGTGAAGAAGCCGTGGCCACAGGCGCATAACCGAAACGGAAGTATAGCCAGCCGCAGACCGGCAGAATGATAAGACCCAGAAGAAAAGCGACAATTACTTTCATGAGAACTTCCATAGTACGGGTGGGAAATCGATAAGATCAAGTTGAGTGAGGCTTTGTTGACCCCATTTATCGTCCGTTTATCGATTGTTTAGTACCTCGCCTCTAGCTGCACACGTCAGCAATCGACAAGATGTCCATCCGAGCGCGTTTGACTGTTTCGTTCACGGTGCTTTTCGGCGCGATTGTCATTGCGCTCGCTATAGCGGCATACATTCTGATCCAAGAAGACGCATATCTGCGATTGGACGCTGCTCTGCAGGTGGCGACGGGCGCAACGGCGATGTCTGCCGAACATGAATTGAATGAGCATCCGACGAAAGCCGGAGGTGAACGCGATCTGCAGTCGGTTCTGGACGAGACCGGCAACGCTGCCCTCAGCGACACGCAGATACTGGTGCGCGAAGGTGATCGAAACGCCGTCTATAAGTTGGGAACAACGCGCGATCTGGATCTGAGAAATGTCCGGTCCGCAGCCCTGCTAGATAAGGCGACTCTCGACCGGTACCGCATCGCAACCCGCATTTTGAATGTTCCAAAATTCCGGACATCGTACCAGATATATGCGGCCAAGCCCGTGTCTGCAACGTTGGCGAGACTGCAGCGCGTTCGCAGCGGGCTATTGCTGTTCGTACCTATCGGGCTTGCATTCGCTGGTGTGGCTGGATATCGGCTCGCGATGCGATCGTTACAGCCTTTGCAGCAATTCGCTGCGACGCTGGACGCCGTGTCTTCTTCAGATCTAAGCGCGCGCCTGCGGCTGAGCAATGAAGACGATGAAATCGGCACGCTCGGTTTGCGCTTCAATTCTTTGTTGACCAGGCTGGAGTCGGCGTTCAAGATTCAGCGGCAATTCATGGCTGATGCATCCCACCAGGTCCGAACTCCTGTCACAGTGGCGCTCACCGCTGCGCAAGTGACCCGTCGTGATGCGACCGCTAGCATCCAGGATTGCAAGGACTCGCTGCAGGTCATCGAGCACCAGATGCTGGTTCTTCGCAGGACCGTTGAAGACATGTTTTTCTTGTCGCAAACCGACTCGGGCTCGCTGAGGCCCGAACGAAAATCGATGTATCTGGACGATGCCGTCGGGGATGCGGTACGTGCTGGCAAGGCGCTTGCAAATCCCAAGGGTCAATCGTTGAAGGTAAACCGCCTACCCGAAGCCAGATGCCTGGGTGACGTCGATCTTCTGACGCAAGCTGTGCTCATCCTGCTTGACAATGCCGTAAAGTTTACGCCTGTCGGTGGACGCATTGAGGTGGACCTCTTCCAGCGCGGCGGTGAGTGGATTTGTGCCATTACTGATGAAGGCGTGGGGATCTCTACCGCGGCGCGCGCACGGATCTTCGAGCGGTTCTTTCGCGAAGACCGGCCGGGCAGTGAGGCTGTGCCAGGCTCCGGACTTGGGCTGGCGATTGCGAAATCAATTGTTGAGAATCACGACGGCACTGTCGCTTTAGTCGACTCCCGGCCAGGCCGCACACTCTTTGAGATCGCAATTCCGGTCCTCGATGAGTCGAATGCGCACAGCGCTCATGGGAATTCGTTAGCGGTTCAGGAGCTAAGCGGTAAATGAATGCAAGAAAATTCTTGCGGCCAGCCCTTACGGTAGTAGGATGTCTTTGATGGCGTAGAACGACCCGGCACCAACCCTCTCGACGGCTCCTCCCAAAACGCGCTAGGCTGAAAGAAATTGAGGATTCTTCAGCGCATCCGCTAAAAAATGAGCGAAACGAACGGCAACGAATGGCGCGCCCGCGTCGAGAAGCAACTGGACGAGCTGCAACTGGACACCAAAATCCTGTTGCGCGCTCAGGTCCTGCACGCCGCCGAGCTATCTGACCATTCCGGCGCGATCGCGGGGCTGACCGGCTCCATCAAGGAGTTGCGCGAGCACGGCCGGGAAATCGATGCCCGCATCGACCGGCTCGTCTCGGCCATCGGCGAGATCGTCCGCCGCATTCCTTTGCCCCCTGAGTGAACGAGCGCACAGCGCTCATGCGAATTCGTTAGCGGTCAGAATGTAGCCCTCGCCGCGGCGGGCTCGAATCAGCGGCTTCTGTCCTTCAATGTCGATCTTCCTGCGCAATCGCTTAATGTATTCCTCGATCAAATTCGAAAACGGATCATAAGGCTCATTCCAAACGCGCTCCGAAATCGCTTGCCGGCCGAGTAGCGTGTCGGCATCGCGAGCCAGGCATTCCAGCAACGCATACTCTTTCGCAGTGAGCCGAACGAATTCTCCTGCGCGGGTCACTGTCCGCGAGTGCGTATTTAACTCGAGAGTATCCACCCGGATGATCGGGTTCTGCAACAGCGGTTTGCGGCGCAGCAGAGCCCGCACCCGCGCAAACAGTTCACTTAAATCAAACGGCTTGACCAGGTAATCATCGGCGCCCAGATCCAAACCTTTGACGCGATCCTGGTATGCTCCGCTTGCGGTAAGGAAAAGGATCAACGTCTGCTGTCCCGCTTTGCGCAGCTCGCGGCAAACATCCCAGCCATCCTTGCGCGGCAAGCGGATATCCAAAATGACCAGATCGTAGGGCTGCGAGAGAGCCCTTCGGGCGCCGGATTCGCCGTCGATTGCAACATCAACCGCATAGCCTTCCTGTTGCAATCCTTTGGCAATCATCCGGCCCGCCTCGAGTTCGTCTTCCACCAGGAGCAGCCGCATTATGGACTTGTCAATATAGCGATCGCACGCGTGTAAGTGAAAGGTTCGTGCGCGATTTTAGCTGCTCGCGTCTTCGAAGCGTCTAAGATCGCCTTCGTCATCGCATAGCCTACCGATATTGGATTAGAGCGCGCGATATCGTCGATGATTGCCAGCGCAGCGCGAGCCGCGCGCGGTCTCTGACGCTCTTGAACATTGGGCGGCATCGGCTCAGGAGTCTCGCAGGAGTTCAATTTGAGGACTGCGACGTCGCCATCCGTAACAATGGACCGTGCGTCTTCACGAACTGGCTTCAACTCGGGGCGAGGCAACAGCGCGCCTTGCTCCACGCAACCCGTAAAGACGAGATCGTTCACAACCTTCGCGCGTTCGTTATCGACGTAATGGTCCGTGCCGTGCGTCAGGAGAAGCGCTCGCATTGCGTACACCACATCTTCCGTTGCCGCGCCAAACCAAATGCCGTCGCGCCTGTCATGCCAAAGGCGCACATGGTGGCGCTTGGCGATGGTGTCGAGAGTCTTTTGAAAAGCCGCATCCGGAGAACGCCCGTCCCATTTAAGGTCTGACATTGCCGCCCGGTTATAGCCTGCTCGTTGCACCATACAGTGGAACATGTGGTAAAAAGCCATAATGCCGCGGCGTTCGGTGCCGCTCCAGCCGGCAGCGTGAAACGCTTGTTCCACCGCCTGTTGAGTCCCGATTAGCGCCAGGTTGATGAGGTCCGAAGGGTGCTTGCCATCAAGGCTCGATTGCTGTTCAGGCGCTGAGTTGAGCACATGTTGAACATAAGCACGCTCAGGCGTGTCGAGGAGCGGAACAGCCGCGTCTTGATTCGTAGGCCGGCGTAGTTCCACATCCCGAGTAAGCCGTAACAGCATTTCCGTACCAGCCGGTAGCGTGATTTCCGCGTCAGGTGACCGCGCCGCCAGGAACTTAACGCCCAGGATCGGTAGCCGAAGCTCGGGCTCACCCACACACAGTAGCGTGAACAGTCCCGATACTCCCGTCGACAAGCTCGCAGTAGGGTGAATTCCAATTATCTGCCCGGTGTCACTCACTCCTTCGCGCGCTTCTTCAACGGACGCGACCCGCGCATGGATGGGAACAGTGCTTCCATTGGACAGGTGGAGCTCGGTGAATCGAAGATTCAGGCTTGCGGCGGTATGACGCAGACCGAGGCCCAAGCGGTCAAGCTGATCGACTATGCCCGACAGTGTCGCGCCCGCCGCCAACAGTATCGACCCCTCGCTAACAACGGGTGTGATCGTGACGGCTTCTAGTGGATCTCCCACTCTGGAAAACCCGGATCCAATACCATGCAGCAGGCGCACTTCCAACTGCGATCCCTTAGGGAGGACGGCGCCATTGGAACTCCCAAAACAGACTAGTGCGATCAAAAACAGCGTTCCATTCGCCCGGACGTACTTGTTCATTTGGAATGCAGTGATGTTAAGTCATTGTACTTCGGGTCCCAAGCAGCTAAGCGGAATATTCGCGCTGAATTAGTTGCTGAAGGTAAGAAGTGGACCGGCGAATGTCCGATTGCTGCTGCGGGCCTTCTATCTCCCGCTCGATAGTAATAGGCCCCGAGTAAGACAATTGTTTGAGCTTGCGAATGACTTCTTGAAAGCGCACCTTGCCTTCGCCAATAGGCGTCTCTTTACCAAGACCGTATGGATCTGTCGGATACAACCCATCTTTCGCGTGAATGCCACGGACATATTTGCCAAGCACGTCCAGCGCGCCCACCGGCTCACCCTTGCCATACAGGATTAGGTTCGCCAGATCTAAGTTGACTGCGACGTTGTCGAGAGCTAGATCTTCGATGGCTCTCAGCAACGTGATCGGAGTCTCTTGTCCCGTCTCGCACAGGAACGTCTGGCCATTGGTTCGGCAATATGAGGCCACCTCTCGCATGGCCGCCAGCGCTTCAGCATAGAGCGGCTCATTCGGATTTTCAGGAATGAAGCCGCAGTGCGTGTGAACAGCGGGAACGCCTGTCGCCTTCGCCAGATCAGACGCTCGCTTCAGAGCGTCCATACGTGCCGCACGTGTCGAACGCGGCACAATGCCGATGGTCTCCGGCCCTTCGCGCAAATTCCAGACCATTCGTCCCGACCCAAGGGTCATCAGCGCCGTCACGCGCACGTTGTATTTTGCGGAAGCATCGCGAATTGGCTGGGCGAGTTCACCGGGCGCCATCCCAACGCCCAGCTGACAAGTAGAAAATCCAAACTCACGCACTTTGGCAAGCGCCTGATCCGGACCGCCCGGCACACCAGCGCTCACCACCACGCCCAGCGGAGGGAGTGGCTCATTTGCTAACAGATAAGCCGGGATTGCTCCCAAGGCTCCCAGGAAGGCTCGTCTGGCAGGCATGGGTCCGTTACGCAAACTGATTCAGATCAAACCCGAGCTCGTATTGTTCCTTGCTCGCCATCAAGTCATTCCAGCTGATCAAGCGGCCCGTTCGCGCGGACATACGCGCCATCATCGCGCTTAACGCGGTTTCCACGCCCGTCTGGATCTGGTTGTGGAATTTGCCGCTGACGATGCTCTCCACAAATCCCTTGTCCTTCTCGCTATCGGCGCGCGCCAGATTGTCTGAGAAAACGCCGTTCGCCGAGAATTGCGCGTTGCCCGTCTTTGGTGGACCGTCGTCCTTCCACTCCCAAGGGTTGTCGCTCACGATTCGCAGCGGACCGCTATAGGGCGATTCGGAATAGCCGTTCGCGCCCAATACCATCTCCGAAACGTCGAAGAATTTGTCAGTGCCGTACTGCTTCGCCGCTAACGTGACGTGCACATTATTCGGGTACGTGTAAGTAACTTGATAATTGTCGAAGTTATTGCCGAAATGCGACACAACGCTGCGCGCTCCGGTTGCATAAGCAGCTTCGGGATGGCTTTGCAGAATCCAGTTACAGATATCGACAACGTGAATGTCCTGTTCCACTATGATGTCGCCGGACAAAGTAAGATCCCAATTCCAGTTACGAAGCCGAAGCTCATCATGCGACATCGTCGCCGGGCGATCCGGATATTGAATGGCCGGAGCGTAATAGTGAGCGGAGATGCTGACCAGTCTTCCAAGCGCGCCTTCATGGATGCGCCGCACAAGCTCAACAAAGGGTGGCGCGCTGCGGATCTGAAAGCCGACGTCGATACTTACTTTGCCGTCAGCGCGTTTTGCGATTTCCAGCGCCCGCCTGGTTTGCATCACATCCACGCCCACCGGCTTTTCGCAGTAGACGTGCTTGCCCCCGGCAACGGCCGCATCCAGATGTTCGACATGGAAAAAAGGCGGCGTCGAGATCTGGATAGCATCGATCTGATTCGATGACGCGAGTTCCTGGTAAGCGTGCGGACCGCGAAACAGTAGTTTCGAATCCGGCCCGGAATAACCAAGCGATCCGGCTAGCGCGCTGAAATTAGCCGCTGCCTTTTCGAGCTGGTCCGGGAATATGTCAGCTAACGCGACAATGCGTGCGCTTGTGTTCTTTGAAAACGAGGTAGCGACAGCCGTCCCGCGCCCGCCACATCCCAGCAGTCCAATGCGTACCGCCGAATTTGCCTGATAGCCGCGTACAGTTTCCGGCTTGAGAATCAGGAATGCGGCTGCGCTGCCAACAAATTCGCGGCGCGTCGCCATTTTACTTTGGGTAGGCATCGCTCCGATACCCCTGCCATACATACTCGAGCGCCTCTGGCAGTGTTTGTTGTTTGGTCGCCCGGTCCACGTGCCCGGCATTCCGCGCAAATACGAACTGATAGTGATAGCCCTTCGCCGCCAGCACCTTGGCCATGTTCTCATTCGCAAGCACCCAGTCATGCATGTTGTCGCGCATCACATTCGGATTGAATAAGTCCCGATCCCCGACTTCCATCCAGATGCGCAGCGGCTTCGCCGGACTGTTGGGAATCAGGTGTTCATGAAATTCCCAGGCACCGTGCGGCGTGTCCGGGTTCGGCGGCCACTGCTGGTTTATATAAGTGCCTGAGTAAGTCAGAACGCGATGATACAGCTCCGGGTGATACCAGGCCATGATCAACGCGCAGGAGCCGCCCGAACTACCGCCCATAGTCGCGCGCCCTTCGGGATCTTTGGTCAGCTTCACGCCGTACTGCTTCTCGACCAAAGGCAGCACTTCTGTTTCGACGAACTCCGTATATCGGCCCGACATGGTGTCGTACTCCAACCCGCGTTCGCTGCCCTGCGCGTCGCCGCTGCCGTTGCCGATGGAAATTGCAATCATCACCGGAACGCGATGCTCGGCGATCAGATTGTCTAGCGCAGTGAACAACATTCGATCCGGTCCATCCGCACCCACTAGGAAGGGTGCCACCGATCCAGGGACGTACTGCTTCGGAACATAAACAGCAACTCGGCGCGTGTACGGAGCCGGATGACTCGTCGTGATCACCAACTTCGCGGGATCCGCCGGATCTGCCGTTCCGAACGTGTTCGCTTCGCGAGCGATGCCGGGATAGAGCTTGCTGTCGGCTGAACTCATCGTGAATTCATACACCGTCCCCTGCGGCACATCTTGGTGAACGGTCATCTCCGGAGCGGGGTTATGCGTGGGACCCAGAATGAAGTTGCCGTCAACGTTCGGCGGAGGATTCGTCCCGTCGGGCAGTTCTTGCGCCTTCACGAATCCAGGCGTGTTGGGATCGCGCGTAGGCGGTACCGGACGCGCCGGATGATCAACTGGTGCCGGCGTCTGGCTTCTCGCGATGAGGCCGAATAGAATTACAATGCTTAGGAACCGCAACCTTGGAGCTCCTTACTTGAAGTAGACTTCAGTCTATTGCAGAGGAGATCGTGTTATTAGGAAGGTGAACGTCGTTATGGATCTATCTCGCAGAGAACTCAGTTTCTTGTTACCTGTTCTTACCGCTGCGGCTGCTTCTGCTCAGCAACCGGAGCCCGTAAGTCTCGACACGAACATCTATCATCCGGATCAGAGCACCACTTTGCCTGAGGGGAAAGAAAAGAAAGGCAGCCGCATCTTTTTCGGGAAGGATCACTCGGGGTTCCAGCTAGAGATGCATGAGACGGTGCTTGGGCCGGGTGTCGCGGCGCATCCGCCGCATAAGCACGTTCATGAGGAGATCATCATCGTGCTCGAAGGCTCGCTCGAAACGCATGTTGAAGGCAAAACAGCAACTGCGGAGCAGGGTGCGGTCATCTATTTCGGATCGAATCAGATGCACAATTCTCGGAACCCCGGTCAGGCTCCGAACAGGTATTACGTGCTGGAACTGCGCGGCCATCCGGCTTAATTGCCGCGGCGCGTTATCCGCGTCCGACGAACGGCATCCCACTCGCCATGACGATCATGAATGGAACGTTCGCGTCCAGGGGCAAATTCGCCATATAGAGAACCGCTTCCGCCACGTGCCGCACATTCATGCGTGGCTCTACCTTCTTCGATCCGTCAGCCTGAGTAATCCCGCTCGCCATGCGCTCCGTCATCTCCGTGGCTGCGTTTCCAATGTCGATCTGGCTGGCGCAGATATCGAACGCGCGCCCATCCAGGCAAATACATTTAGTCAGGCCGCTGATCGCATGCTTCGTCATCGTGTAGGGCGCGGAATTCGGACGCGGCGTATGGGCCGAGATCGATCCGTTGTTGATGATTCGTCCGCCACGTGGATTCTGCGCTTTCATCAGGCGAATTGCATGTTGAGCGCATAGAAAAGGCCCCGTCATGTTGACACCCACCACCGTGTTCCATTGCTCAACTGTGAGATCTTCCACCGGGACTTCGGGCGCACCCGTGCCGGCATTATTAAAGAGAACGTCAAGTCTCCCGAAACGCTCAACAGTCTGCCCAAACAGCGATCGCACGGAATCGTCCTTGCTCACATCGACGGGGATAGCAAACATTTCTCCGCCCGAGATCGACGCT
The DNA here is from genome assembly GCA_963758445.1 of Terriglobia bacterium. Lineage (GTDB taxonomy): Bacteria > Acidobacteriota > Terriglobia > Bryobacterales > Bryobacteraceae > Bog-105. The sequence goes on along the minus strand of CAVWVR010000004.1, from coordinate 660,936 downwards.
AAGGATTTAGTCTGTTCAAGCTTCTCTGCGCGACGGCCGGCCAGCACGACAGAATACCCGGCGGCTTGCAACGTGAGGCTGACCGCTCTTCCTATGCCACTGCCCGCGCCCGTTACCAGCGCGATTTTCTTTTGATTGGTCTGCATGTATTACGCGCTCACCACAAAACGAAATTGCATGTCTTCCCCAAACCACTGTACGTAATTAGTGCCCCACCCATTGTTGAAGAGGCTGAAGTGAATGCCCTTGCCGATGTCCGGCTGATCTTTAGAGAAATAAATGGGCGACCGCACTCCGAGCGCAAGTAGCGGCGCGTCGAGAGTCTCGATAGAAAACCCGCCTTGTGCGCCTTTGTAAGCGATGCTTTTCGAAACCGCATGCATGTGCCGATTGCCGCCCGAGATCACGTCAAAAGGCGACACTGGCCGATCCACTTTGTCCAGCATCCACTTTCGTTGCTCCGGCGCATTCGGCTGGAACGTGAGCCATAAAGCCTCAGGCAAGCGGTTCGCCTTTTTCCCAAACCAGGAAAAATTCAAGTGGACCGTCGGCTCTTCATCGCGGAACAAGAGTTCTATATACATGCGCTCCGGCCACGCGACCAGACCACCGCCTTCAGCGGCTGCATCATCAATTTTCAGTTCTGACACTACTCGCTGTCCGTTGTCATCGCGCCCGGACCAGCAGTTGACAATCGCGGGCGTCCACGTCCGGCTTTGTGCGCCGAAATGTTCGATGTTTGGCTTGCCGAAATCCTTGGGGGCCCAATCCTCTTTACTCAGGACGTAGCTATCCAGAAACCGGTGGTAATCTTCTTTCGATAAAGTCTGGTAGGCGAACAGCCCCAGCGGATTTCCATCTCCCGCCCAATCTTTCTGTGACGCCTTGCTACGCAACGTCCGTATTGCACCCGTTTTCGGATGGATCGCGCAGGTGAAGTGCCTCGTCTCGATCGATTCAGCTGCATCGTGAGGCTTTAGGCCGGCGATGGAAGGTCGAACCGGCTTCAAACTAGCCATGCGCCGTTGCGCTTCATCGCGCAGAGCGGCAGGAAGAGTCTGAACACCCTGCTCGATATCGTCGCGTTTTTCTACCCAGCTTTTCGTCACCGTTTGATAGTGCGGCTGATCGAGCACTTGCGCCAGATCATGTGGGGTGTAGTGATCGAAGTCGAGCCAGGTCTTCGTGTCGGTGCCCCAGGTATGTTCCACGGCCAGCGAAAAGTTGCGTAAGAAAGCCACGTCGCTGTCACTGCCTGTCTGCCAAACGCCTTTGTCAATCCAGCCTTGGCGCAGCCGAAGCACTTCGCGGTAACGCGCTACTTTGACCGGATCGCTTCCCACGCCGTAGATCCACGTGTCGCCGATCTCCTGCGTCACCACGGGAAAATTGCTCCGGAAAGGCTGCACTGCGTTCGCAATATCAGTCAGGCTCGCTGCACGAATGTGCGCGTTCGGAAACTGCTGCCGCAAATTGGAATAGATTGCCGCGATTTCCTTTATCGTGTGCGGCCCCAGGTTGTCATCGCGGACGTTGACCGAAATAGCGAGATCGGAATGAGGCATGCGCACCACGCCGCCATATTCGCGCCGGTGATACATCATCACGATGGAATTTCCATCCGGATCCTTCCAGATAAAAACGGCAGGCACATCGGGCGGCGTACTGGCCGAATTAACACCGATATCCAGGAAAGTCACGCCGCTTTCCGCCAGCGGGGCAATCAAACCGCGGCTATGACCCGGTACGTCCGTCATCTTCGCGCCCGTCGTAGTGCGCCCAAATCGCCGGTCCAGCGATTTCGAAAATCCAATGGCGCCTTTGATAAGAGATTGGTCCATCAACTCGGTCTGCCAACTGAAAGGGAGAGCATGCCAGGCGATGTCGCCGCGGCTCACGGCCTGTTCCATCTGCTTGCGCTGCGCAGTGCCCGCTTGTTCCAGATATTCGTAGAGCAGCCAGGAACCGGTGGTCCAGATGTATCGGTCTTCACCTGAATCACGCAGGCTTTGCGCGATCTGAATCGCATGCGGAAAATACTCTTGAAAGTACTTGCGCATCACTCCCGCTTGCGTATCGATGAATCCCAGGTCGAAGTGGCACTTGAACATCGCCAGAACGGTTCTGACTTCCGGCGCCGTCGAATTCTGTTTCCCCTGAGTCAACGCGACCGTGCCGCTGGTTGCCAGCGCAATGCCAAGAAAATCTCGACGCTTCACGGACTGATTTTATGGCAAACGCATAGTCGTAAGTACAGTTTGAAACCGCTGATGATGTGCTAACCCGCCAAATCTGCAGTCGCATGTCAGCCCCAGCAGAGTAGGGTCACGCTGCGCCAGGCATTCCTCCAAGTAACTGAAAGTTCGATCTTCTTTCTCCAGGCCAGCACAAACTACTGCGAACCAATAAGGAGACACATGGCGATTCAAAGAGTGCCGTGTCAATTGGAGCAAACACTCTTCCGCTTCGGCGCGACGATCCGTTACAGCGAATACGTGCCCTATACCGCCTACTGATGACGCTTCAAAGCCGGATACTAACTGAGCATTTTGAAATTCGACCAATGCTTCTTCATACATCTCCAACCGCTCGTACGCTGACGCCAATAGAATCTGCGCGGGCGCGAAACAGGGCGACAGCGTAAGCATCTTCCAGCACTGATCCGTCGCGGCCTTGAAATCGCCCTCGGCATACAGGCAAGCCGCAAGCTGCAAAGTGGCGGGAAAGGACAAAGGCTCCAGTGCCAGGGCTTTGCCGCAGGCTTGGCGTGCTTCTTCGTACTGTTGGCGCACAAATAGTAACGACGCTTGAAAGCCCTGAGCCGTCGCCGAGTTCGGGTCAAGCTCTGCGGCCCGGCTCGCTGCTTCAGCCGCGCCTTTCCAATCCCAATCGAACGTCATCTTGACTCGCCCGGACGCGACCTGCGCGTGCGCTTCGTCGGGAGCATTCCTGACCGCAGTGTGTGCTGCCGATCGAGCAGATTGAGCGAGTTTGGAAGAGTGCGCTGAACCCAGTAACGCGAGCTGACAGTAAGCGTCAGCGATGCCGGCATGCGCCAGTGAAGAGCAATGCTCATCTTCGATCGCCGAATTGAAAAACGCCAGCGCCTTGTACACGTCCTCTTCGCACATCCTGTCCAGGAAGTACCAGCCCTTCAGGCAATCTTCGTACGCGCCGCTCCCTTTAACCGATCTCGATCTCCCGTTGTGTACTTCCTCTACCGTGGCAGTGAAGCGATACCCGATGCCCGGCCGCGTCTCGATAAAACGGCAGTCCCGGGATGAATCTCCCAGCACCTGCCGCAGTGAATTCACCGCCGTGTTCAAACCGTGCTCGAAACCCACATGCGAATCCGGCCAGAGGAAACTGAAAAGCTCTTCGCGCGTGACTAACTCGCCCGGGCGGCTAAGCAGCAGCTCTAGAACGCGGAATGGTTTGCGTTGCAGGCCGACCCTGACTCCGCACTTCCGCAGCTCGCAGCACGCGAAGTCGACCTCATAATCTTCAAAACGAATTTTTCTGTCTAACATGTCCGCACAGGGTGGTTAATTTCTTGAGCTTTTCTTGACAATCGCGCAGCGCACTTCCTTCGTCATTGAGTCTGTACGGATCAAGAACAGCAATGGTTCTCAAGAACGATTCGTAAAAGAGGAGATTATTCATGCGCGTTTCAATCGCTCACTTATTTAGCTGGGCCGCGATAGCGGCTCTGGCCGGAACAGGTCTCATGCAAGGTGCCGAGCACGGCTCCTTCCATTTGGATAAACAGGTACGTTGGGGCGAATCCGTTTTGCCGCCGGGAGACTACGAGATCTCCGTACCCGTAGCTTCTCTCGGAGTAACGCAGATGCAGGTTGTAGGCGGCAACACAAACATATTCGAGTTGCCCCTTAGCGAGCAAACGCAGACAGTTTCCGACTCCAGCTACCTGAAGCTCTCAAACATCAACGGTGAGTACGTTGTGACCACGTTCCAGTCCGGCGTCACAGGCCGAACGTACACGTTTGGAGTACCAAAGGCAATGCGTCGTACGATTGCATCGAAGCGCCACGACGACAGCATCACCGTTGGGGTTAACTAGATATCGACCAGAGCCCCAGAGCCAACAGAGCCGCGACCGCGAGGGAATTGGGCGTTGCGCCTTCGCTCGCTACGGCCGTTTCTGGAACTGCCGAGTCCCGCAAGTGGGACGAACATGTCAGACTAATTAGTCGGAACATGGCTCACGTAATCGGCACACCTGAAACATACGATGTTGTGATTGTTGGCTCTGGTGCGGGAGGCGGTGTTGCCGCTCAAGTGCTGGCGAATGCAGGCGCGAAAATCTGCATGCTCGAGGCCGGCGGCCACTTTGATTGCACCAAGGATTCGAAGATGTTCGAGTGGGCGTATCAGGCTCCGCATCGCGGCGCGGCGACTCGTGAAATGCCTCTCGGATATTTCGATGCAACCTTGCTCGGCGGCTGGCAGGTGCCCGGAGAGCCTTATACAAATGCACCGGGATCATCATGGATGTGGTGGCGGGCGCGCATGCTCGGCGGCCGGACCAATCACTACGGCCGCATTTCGCTGCGCATGGGCCCGTACGATTTCAAGCCGTATAGCCGCGACGGCAAAGGCGCCGACTGGCCCATCAGCTATGAGGATTTAGCGCCCTATTACGACAAAGCCGAAGAGCTAATTGGCGTGTTCGGTTCGGCGGAAGGCCTGGAAAACGCGCCCGACGGTAAGTTCCAGCCTCCGCCTGCGCCGCGCGGATACGAAAAGATCATCAAGTCCGCCAGCGACAAACTCAAGATTCCTTGCGTTCCTTCGCGCTTAGCCATCTTGACGCGCCCGCTGAATGGCCGTCCGGCCTGTCATTACTGCGCTGAATGCGGCCGCTCCTGCGGAGTGAACGCAAACTTCAACTCGCCCGGGGTTCACATCTTTCCGGCGATCAAAACGGGCAACGTCGAATTGCGGACGAATGCCATGGTTCGCGAAGTGCTCGTCGGTTCCGACGGACTGGCGACGGGCGTATCGTATGTCGACAAACACACACGTAAAGATGTTGAAGTTCGCGCCAAGATCGTCGTGTTGGCCGCAAGCTGCTGTGAGACGGCTCGCATCATGCTCAATTCGAAGAGCAGTCTGTTTCCGAACGGGGTAGGGAACTCATCCGGTTTGATCGGCCGCTACGTGATGGACACGGTCGGGTCGTCGGTCAGCGGCTTTTTGCCGATTATGCAGGATCTTCCGCCCCATAACGAGGATGGCGTGGGCGGCATGCATCTTTACATGCCCTGGTGGCAGTACAAAGAACAGAAGGCCGGCAAACTGGGTTTTGCGCGCGGCTATCACATCGAGATAGGCGGTGGACGGCGCCAGCCCGGTGTAGGCGCAATGGGTGGATACGCGGAGCGTTGGCTGGGCGGCGGCTATGGCGCTGAGATGAAAAAGAATCTGCGCCGGTTCTTCGGTTGCGACGTCCACCTCGCCGGTCGCGGCGAAATGATTCCCAATGAGCAGAGCTATTGCGAGTTGGATCCGGATGTTGTCGATCAGTGGGGCATCCCGGTTTTGCGCTTCCACTTCAAATGGAGTGAAGACGAAATTCTGCAAGCCAAACATATGCAGGACACCTTCAGAGAACTCATCGAGGCGATGGGCGGTGTTGTTACCCAACATTCCGATGCCGAGCACAACTGGGGCATTGAACACGGCGGCGAGGTGAAGCACGAAGTCGGCGCCACCAGGATGGGCAAGGATCCTAAGAAATCAGTGCTAAACGAACATTGTCAGGCTTGGGACGTAAAAAATCTGTTTGTGACCGACGCAGCGCCGTTCGTCAGTAACGCCGATAAAAACCCGACTCTGACAATAACCGCGCTGGGCTGGCGCACCTCTGAATACATCGCGGATCAAGTCAAGAAGCTGAACGTCAGGGTATAGAAGGCAGCTTAAGCTCGGCGTAATCTCTGCCCAACTCCGCACACAGAGCTTCGACGACGAACTCATGGTCTTCCCTTTGCGGCAGGCCCGAGACAGTAATGGAACCGATGACTCCAGCGCCTGAAACCGTCAACGGAAATCCTCCGCCGTGTGCCGCGTATTCGCTCAAGGGAAGACCGAAGCGTTCCAGCAGCGTGACCTTCCTCTGTTCCAGCTCAAGCCCCATTCCATACGAACTGCGGTGAAAGCGCGCGACCGCGTTAGACTTGCGGCGCGCCCAGTCGACATTGTCGGGCGTGCTCCCCGCCAGCGCGCTGAAAAAGAGAGGCTGCCCTAAACGACGGATGTCGACCACTAACGGAAGAGTTCGCGCGGCCGCTTTATCGCGTAGCCGGCAGCCCAGCATCCACGCCTTTTCTTCGAGAAATGTTTGAAACTGCAGAGTCCGTTCCTGAAGTGCAATCCGCGCCAAGTCTTCGTTTATCGCCATATGATCCTCCATTACAAATAGCAGCGCGCGATACGATTGTGATTTCGAACGGAGCCTAACCATTGCCTCGGACGCCGCCACCCATCGCCGATCTCACCGGAAAAACCGCGCTCATAACGGGCGCCAGCAAAGGTCTCGGCAAAGCCATGGCGCTTGCGCTGAGCCAGGCCGGCGCTGTCGATTGCGTTGGTTTCGCGCGATGCCGAAAAGCTGAAGTCGGTAGAGCAGGAGATCACGTCCCTCGGCGGCGCGGCTAATGTCTTTCTTGCAGACGTAAGCGATGAGGACGCAGTTGTCCGGCTCGGCGCGGAAGTAGCAGAACAGATGGGCAAAATCCAGATCCTCATCAACAACGCCGGTATGAACATTCGCAAGAACCTGACCGAGTTCTCGCTCGCGGAGTGGCGTAGCGTGCTGGATACGAATCTCACCAGCGTGTTTCTGATGTGCCGCGCGTTCGCGCCGCAGATGAAGGGCACGGGCTACGGCCGCATTCTGAACATGACGTCGATCATGAGCCACGTTTCGCTTCCGGGTAGAAGCGCTTATTCGGCCAGCAAGAGCGCCTTACTCGGATTGACACGGGCGCTTGCGCTTGAGCTAGCGTCTGACGGTATCACCGTGAATGGCATCAGCCCAGGCCCGTTTGGGACGGAAATGAACACCGCGGTCATGCAGAACCCGGAAGCGAATGCACAGTTCTTAGCCAGTCTCCCGGTGGGACGCTGGGGCAACGTAGAGGAAATTGGCAGTCTCGCCTGTTACTTGTGTTCCGATGCCGCGGGGTTCATCACCGGGACCGATATTCTGATCGACGGCGGTTGGTGCGCGCGTTGATAAATGGATGAAACGGTGAATCGGCGTGACTTCCTCCGCAGCTCGGCCGGTGCTCTTATGCTTCCCATGATGGCGCAGCAACAATCCAAGCTCGGGATCGCCACCACGTCGTATATGACGGTGTGGCGTCCGCAGGACACGTTGGAGTTTCTGGAGCATTGTCACTCGCTTGAGCGCGGCCGGCATTCAATCTGCAATTCATGGCGACCCGGTCCGCTTGCGCGCGCGTGCCGAACAGCTTGGCATGTACATCGAAGCCATGGTTCCGCTGCCGCACGAAGACGATACCAGCGCCTTCGAAGAAAGCGTGAAAACCGCTCAGGCCGCAGGAGCGGTGGCGCTCCGGTCCGCGTGCTTGGGAACGCGGCGTTATGAAACTTTCAAGTCGCTCGATCAATGGCGCGATTTTGTAGCTGCGAGTAACCGTTCGGTGGCGGCCGCTCTCCCCATCCTCGATCGCTACCAGATTCCCCTGGGTCTGGAGAATCATAAGGACTGGACCGCCGATGAGATGCACGCTTTTTTCGAGAGGCATGCGAATGAATACCTCGGTGTCTGTCTCGATTTCGGCAACAACATCTCACTGCTCGACGACCCGTTCTACGCCATCGAGAAGCTTGCGCCGTACGCGGTCAGCACGCACTTGAAGAACATGGCGGTCGAGCCATACGCCGATGGCTTTCTACTCTCCGAGGTTTTGCTCGGCGATGGTTACTTGGATCTGCCGCGAATTGTTGCACTTATTCGCCAGTCGCGTCCGAAGGCTCGCTTCAGTCTCGAAATGATCACGCGCGATCCGCTTAAAGTTCCGTGCCTGACGGACGAGTACTGGGTCTCGTTTCCTGATCGGAATGGGCTCTATCTGGCGCGCACCTTGAAATTTGTTGAGAATCATCGTTCACCTTCGCCTCTGCCGCGCATCAGTCAGTTGAGCCACGAGGAGCAGCTTCGCATTGAGAACGCGAACGTAGTGGCCTGTCTGCGCTACGCGCGCGAACATTTGGACCTCTAGAATCGGTGTGATAGGTTTATTGGCCGAAGGCTATGTTTCTCCGCAATGCTGTTCTAGTTCTCACGTTGCTTGCACCATCTATGCCACTTGACTCAGGTGTTCAGGCCGGCCCGGCTAGTGCGCAGGGCTGGCTTCTTGTCGCGAACAAGGGCGATAGCGCGCTCGGAATTGTTGATCCTGCTGCAGGCAAGCAGGTGGGCGAAGTGCCGGAGGGCGGCGTCACAGGGCATGAAGTGGTGGCATCGGCGGATGGCAAAACCGCCTACGTGCCGATCTACGGCAATTCCGGCGTAGGCAAACCGGGGACCGACGGACACAACATGGTGGTCATCGACGTTGCCTCGCGCAAGGTGACCGGAAATGTCGATTGGGGTCATGGCGTACGGCCGCATTGTCCAATGCTCGGTCCTAAAGACGGCATGCTGTATGTGTCTACCGAACTCGACCAGACTATTTCGATCGTCGATCCGCATTCTCTTAAAATTGTCGGCGCTATTCCAACCGGTCAGCCGGAATCGCACATGTTTACGATCTCGCATGACGGCACGCGCGCGTACACGGCGAATGTCGGGCCCGGCACCGTTTCGGTGTTGGACATGGCCGGCCGGAAGACGCTGAAGGTGATTCACATTTCCGGGGAAACGCAGCGGATTTCCATTACGCCTGATGACAGCATGGTGTTCACCGCCGACCAGAAGAGCCCACGCCTGGCGGTTATCGACACGCACACGGATGCGGTCAAGACCTGGATTACTCTGCCCGGTCTCGGCTACGGAACGGCGCCGACTTCCGATGGCCGCTGGCTGGTTGTCGCTGTGCCGACCGTCAACAAAGTAGCCGTTGTCGATCTCCAGACATTGAAAGTGGTGCATAACATCGATGTGCCGAAAGCGCCTCAGGAAGTGCTGATCGCGCCGGGCGACAAGATGGCGTACGTGTCGTGCGATGCGAGTCATAAGATAGCCGCCATCAACACTTCGGACTGGACAGTTTCGCAATTGATCGATGCCGGCAAGGGCACTGACGGACTTGCATGGGCTGCAGGACAGTAGCGCTCGGGCTTCTTTTTGCCTTCAGCGCTTTTTCGCAAGCTAGTCAAAGCCCGAACAGACCTCCGATAGACGCCCGCCTGCAGCGAGGCCGGGAATTTCTTGGTCTGGGCGCGCCTCCCGACGCTGCTGCGGCCGCGTTGGGGCAGAAGCTTTTCTCCACTAACTGTTCCTTCTGTCATGGGGCGAATGCAACCGGCGCCGAGGGTCCCAACCTGGTGCGTTCCAGCGTGGTTCTGCACGATGACAAAGGCGAACTCATCGCGCCGGTCATTCATAACGGCCGAGCCGATAAAGGCATGCCCGCGTTTCCAAGCTTCACGCAAGAGCAGCTTTACGATCTCGCCGAGTTCCTGCATCAGCGCGTGTACGAAGCGGTTAATCGTTGGGGATACAAGATCGGCAACATCGTTACCGGCAACGCCGCCGCTGGCGAGGTGTACTTTACGCAGCACTGCGCCACTTGTCACTCCGTCACAGCAGATCTGGCACACATAGCCAGCAAGTATCAGCCGAATGAACTTCAGGCGCTGTTCATTTATCCGGGCTCGCTGCTGCACGTTCCTGTTTCGGTTACGGTCGAGCTGCCCGATGGAAACAAAATCACTGGCACGCTGGTGGCGCAGGATGATTTCTCGATCACTATAAAAGAAACATCGGGACAAATTGCTTCTTGGGCAACGGATCAAATCAAATTCCAAAAAACCGATCCGCTGGCTGCGCATTTCGATATGCTGCCGCATTACACAGATGCCGACATGCATAACTTGCTGGCGTACCTGGTCACGCTGAAATGAGAAGATTCGCATTCCTGATCGCGCTGCTGCCGTGGATTATGGGCGGCCAGATGCAGGATTCTACCTGGCCGACTTACAACGGCGACTACTCCGGACGGCGCTTCAGTCCGCTGACGCAAATCAATAGCGGCAACATTCAATCGCTCTCGCTGGCGTGGATGTATCGGCTGAATGTAGGCGCACTGCGCGGTGTTTCGAGCGTTCAAATTAAATCGACTCCGCTGGAAGTAAAAGGCGTGCTGTATTTCAGCATTCCCGATCACGTCTGGGCAGTGGATGCGCGCACCGGCAATCCGCTTTGGCATTACGAATGGAAGGACGAAGGCGGCCATCTTGTCGGCAATCGCGGCGTGGGGATGTACGGGAACTGGCTGTATTTCATGGGTCCCGACGGTTGGTTGATTTCGCTGAATGCGGCGGACGGAAAAGAACGCTGGCGCATGCACGTGGCCGATGTCAAACTGCAGTACTTCACCACCATGGCGCCGCTGGTGATTCGCAATCACGTGATTGTAGGCGTGGGCGGAGATGCGATGGATGTGCCCGGTTATCTGGAAGCGCGCGATCCGGAGACCGGCGCGCTGCAATGGCGCTGGAACACGGAGCCGCGTGCCGGCGAAGCGGGCGCAGAGACCTGGCCGAATGCCGGCGCGATGGAACACGGCGGTGGAATGACGTGGCTGGCAGGCACATATGATCCGGACTTGAACCTGCTCTATTGGGGCACGGGAAATCCGAACCCGGTCTTTGCCGGACAGAGCCGCAAAGGCGCCAATCTCTGGACGTGTTCCATCGTCGCGCTTAATCCGGATAGCGGAAAGCTGGCCTGGTATTTCCAGGCGTCGCCGCACGATACGCACGATTGGGACGATGTGGAAACGCCAGTACTGATCGACGGCGTGATTGATGGAAAGCCGCGCAAGCTGCTTGCGCAGGCCTCGCGCAACGGATTCTTCTTCGTGCTCGATCGCACGAACGGGAAGAATGTCCTCTCGATGCCATTCGTAGGCGCCGATTGGCATCAGGGCCTGGATGACAAAGGGCAGCCGATTCCCGATCCCAAGAAAGCGCCACAACCTGATGGAACATTGGTCGATATCCCCGAGCAGGGGGGTACGAACTGGTATCCGCCGAGCTTCGATCCGGACACTGGATTGTTCTACGTCAACGCGACGAGGGGCTTCAGCATCTTTTATCTGATCGACCAATCGGACAATCCGGAGGGGTATGGCGGCAGCGGCCAGACTTTGTGGTGGCAGTCCGTTACGGAGGCGATCGACTACCGCAGCGGCAAAATCGCCTGGTCTCATGCCTTCCCGGGAACGGGCCGAGCGGAAGCGGGAATTCTGACTACGGCCGGAGGCGTGATGTTTAACGGCGATCAACACGGGAATCTGATTGCCTGGAATCCGAAGACGGGCGACATCCTTTGGCACTTCCATTTGCCGGCCCCGGTCTGTAATGGGCCGATGACTTTCGAACTGGACCATAAACAATACCTGGTTGTCGGAGCAGGGGATACGCTGTACGCGTTTACCGCGGCGGTTCATTGAGGTGTTGCGTCCAGCAACCCGAAAGTAAATACCTCGCTCGCGACGGCTATGGAAACGTACTGCTTTCCGTCCACTGAAAAGGTCATGGGCGAAGCGGTAATCGTCTGACCCATCGCGTAGTGCCAGAGGTCTTTGCCGGTGACGGCGTCGACGGCAACCAAGTTGTCGTCATCGTCGCCATAGAATACGAGTCCACCGGCGGTCGCAACTGCTCCTGCCCACATATCGGAGCGGCCGGTCATGGTGGCTTGCCAACGCCGGGCTCCAGTAGCCGGATCCAACGCGCGCAAATAGAATTTCCCGGGCTCTTTCGGGATTGATTCCGCGCCGCCGCCGGCCATCTCTTTCATCGGCTCCGCTGCTTGTAGAGATTGGGTGTAAATGTCGCACTGTTCCAGAGTGGGGACATAGAGCAGCTTCGTATTCGGATTGAATGTCGGCGACATCCAGTTCGAGGCGCCGCGGGTGGAAGGACAAACCCGGCGTCCGCCGGGGATCGGCTCCATGTCAGGCGTCTCGATGGGATGCCCGGAGGCATCGATGCCCTTCGCCCAATCCAACTTTTCGATGAACGGCGTAGCTGAAATGAACTGGCCGGTTACCCGATCGAGAAGGTAGAAGAAGCCGTTGCGATTAGGGTGCAACAGCAGATGGCGCAGCTGCCCCTGGATGTTAATGTCGGCGAGGACAGGGATAGATTCCGCGTCCCAATCGTGGGTGTCATGGGGAGTGAACTGGAAATACCATTTAAGCTTGCCGGTGGCGGCATCGAGCGCCACGATTGAATCGGTATAGAGGTTCGCGCCGCGGCGGGCATGGCCGTTGTAGTCGGGCCAAGGATTGCCGGTGGCCCAATACAGCATGTTCAGTTCGGGATCGTAGCTGCCGGTCATCCAGGTGGCGCCGCCGCCCCAATCAGTATTGAATTCGCCCCACGTTTCGGCCCCCGGCTCGTCTTTCTTCGGGACGGTGTAGAAGCGCCAGAGTTCCTCGCCCGTAGATGCCGAGAGTGCTGCGACGAAGCCGCGCATGCCGGTGTCGCCACCTGCCACGCCGACAATCACGCGATCGCGCAGAGCGAGCGGGGCCAGTGTTGCCGTGTAGCCTTTACTGACGTCTGCGTACTGCTTATGCCAGAGAACTGCGCCGGTGGTTCGATGCAGCGAGACAAGATACGCATCCGCCGTGACGAAGAAGACGCTATCGCCGAGAATGGCTACGCCGCGATTGACGCTTTGTTTCGCCGCGAACTGATCGCCGTAGCTCCAGAGTGTTTTGCCGGTTCGGGCGTTGATTGCAAAAACAGAGTTGCTGTTGGTGACGTACATCACGCCTTCAAATACGATGGGCGTGGCCTCCAGATGAGTGGCATTCTCGACGTGATAGGTCCACTTGGGCACAAGGCGCGCGACTGTTTTGGTATCGATCTGCGCCAGGGGACTGTAGCGATGCGCCTGGTAATCTCCGTGGTACGTGAGCCAGTTTTCCGCTGGGCTGTGCAGGATATCTTCATACTTGACCTGGCTGTACGCGGCCGCGCAAAAGAGCAGGAAGCAGGCGTAGCGCATCAGTGCTCCCGGTGATCGCTCACGCTTTGATCCAGCTTCGCCTCGGGACGCACCGCTTGGCGGCATAAAAAGGCAAGGAGGTTCTGCAACTCATCCGCAGAGAGCGTGTGCGCGTACGTGTCAGGCATCAGGGGCTTCGTCGCGAACTGAATGTCCTGAACCTCGGATCTTCGTAAGAGATGAAGCTTGCCGCGTTCGTCCAAAATGTCGAGGGCGTAGTTCGAATAATTTTTCGCGATCCCGCTGATCCGTTCACCGTTCTTCAACGTGACGCTGACGCCGGCAAATCCATCTGTAAGCATGGCCTTAGGACTGACGATGGATTCCCGCAATTGTTTGACCGTGCGTAAGGCGGCGATGTCGGTGAGATCCGGGCCAAGGAAGCCGCCGTGGCCCACGATCATGTGACAGGATGCGCATTTTTCTTTTTCATAGATTTGCCTGCCCGCGTTTGCATCGCCTGCAATCGGGACCAGAAAAGCGGGCGTGCTGAGGCTGCGAACAAAAGCGGAAATCTGCCGGATGGTTTTATCGGGCAGTGGAAACGCGGGCATAGCACTGCCAGGAATGCCGTGCCGAATGGTGTTGAAGAGTTGATCGTCAGTCATGTGCCGCAAGCGGTCAGCTTCGGTGAGATTGGGGCCGCGGCCACCTTCGGCGTTTGCGCCATGGCATACGGCACAAGACTCGCCGAACTGAATTTTGCCGGCGCTGATGGTTTCGGGCTGTAAGGCTTGAGCTGTGCAAATGGTGGCAGATAGGAAGAGGCGGGTTAGCAACCCGCCGCCGGTTGGCAACCGGCCCCACAGAGCTACAAACAGGCCCCACAACTCGGCAAACACTAGGTTCTGCTCCAGTGGGGTTCTGGTTGCACTGCTATCCAGGCTAGTGCTCCGGCGGCGCATAGGATGGCGGCGGTAAGGAAGGACGCGCTCCAGCCCCAGTCTCTGGCGATCATGGGGGTGAGGGACGCGGTGGCGACGCCGCCGAACTGGCCGATCATGTTCATGAAGCCGGATACGGAGCCGGCCGATTTGCCGCCGATGTCCGCGCTGACTGACCAGAAAGAACTCTGCGATAAATACAGCGCGCCTGCTCCTCCGGCTAGCAGGAAACTTGCGGCCTGCGCGCTGTCTACTTGCATTGCGGAGGCTATAAATATCGCCGACAACGCCATGCCGACTACTGCGACGCCACAGCGGCCGATCCGCTTGCCGTATCTGGTGGTCAAAGAATCGCTGATGACACCGCCAAGAGGGGATGCCATTGCCATTGCGATGAACGGCAGCATCGTATATAAAGCGCTGCGATGCAGATCGACATGCCGCACGTCGCTGAGATAGATGAAGAACCAGGTAAAGAAGATATAGGCGGCATAGCCGTAGGCGAAGTAGCTGAATGACATGAGCCAAAGTGCGGAGTTGCTTAAGATGAGCGACCAGGGAAGCGGCTTAGCATCGCTTTTGGAATTTGCCGGCAGTCCAGATGAGATGTAGCGCGCTTCGGCTTCGCTCAACCATGGATGCTGCGCGGGAGTATCGCGGGCGATCAGGTACCAAACGATTCCGGCCACAATGCCGAGCGAGGCACTGGCCCAAAAGGCCGAACGCCATCCGAAGTTCGTCATCAGCCAGGTGACCAGGGGCGGCGTCACGCCAGCACCGAACCCCACGCCCGCGAAGATGATGCCGTTCGCCAAGCCGCGTTCCTGCGATGGAATCCAAGCGGCGACTAAGCGATTGGATGCGGGATACACCACCGCTTCGCCGATGCCGAGCAGAAAACGCGCGGTCATCAACAGCATCACAGAGGCGCCGGCAGCGGGAGAAAACATTGTGATGGCGGTTGTGAAAACGCCCCACCAGACCACGCCCGCCGTGATGGTCCAGCGGGGTCCCCACCAATCGGCAAGCCGACCTGCCGGGGTTTGCGCGATCGCGTAGCCGAACACGAAAGCGCTGAATACCCAGCCGAGGCGGATGTTATCGAGGTGAAACTCATTGGCAATTTGCCGGCCCGCAATTGACACATTGACGCGATCCAGATAGGCGACGCCGCTTATGACGAAGATCCAGATGATAATGAGCCATCTCATGTCTAGGGTGTCCTGTGATTACCAGTTCGTGATGGAACCGTCGGGGCGGAAATATAACTGGGCGCGATTCGTCATCGGCTGAGTAATCTCCGTGAGCAGCTTGAGTGGCTTCAAATCGAGTTGGACGCCGAGGCCCGGACGCTGGTTCGGATAGAGCTTGCCATTTCGAAAATCGAGACACTCGGGCAGATAGTCGAAAGTCTTGCCTTCGAAGTTGTACTCCATCAGCAAAGGCCCGGAGAACGTACCCAGGCAGTGGACCAAAGCGGCGGTCGCGATGGGCCCGGTGAAGTGCGGCACGATGCCGGTAAAGTGGGTCTCGCAAATGGCGGCGATCTTTTTCATCTCGGTGATTCCTCCGACGTTGGGCAGGGTGGCGCGGACGTAGTCGATGCTGTGATGCTCCACCAGTTGATTGAAGTCCCAGCGGTTCCCCCATTCCTCACCGGCGGCGATGGGGAGATTGGTCTTTTGCCTGAGTATGGGCAAGTCCTCATTGAACGCTTCGGTGCGCACAGGATCTTCGACGAAGAATGGCGCGAGGGGTTGGATAAGATCGCAGGCGCGAATGGCATCGGAGAGATCGAAGCGCTGATGGAAATCGACTACCCAATCGCCGTTCTTGCCCACGCCATCACGTGCCTGGGCGCAATCGGCATAGAGCTGGGTGACGCGCTCGCGGGTGTTGTAAACAGTGTTGATGGGGGCGCCGGCGGCATCCATACGATAGGCGCGGTAGCCGGCCTCAATGGTTAGCTGCGCACGCTCCTTGATACTCATGCCGGGACGAATGGAGGGGATGATTCCCGCTGTGTTGTAGCACTCGCAAAAATTGCGAGCCATGCCGCCGAGTAATTCGTGTACCGGCATATTATGCACTTTGCCTTTGATATCCCAAAGCGCAAGATCGAGCGCGCCGATGGCATCCTCTTTCTCGCGCCCAGGGGGGTAGAAGAAGGAGCGCGACATGTCCTGCCAGAGAAACTCGATAGCCTGCGGATCTTTACCGATGAGACGGCCGGCGGATTGCTCCAGAGTGTCTCGCGCACCCCCTTCGCCGATGCCGGTGATACCCGCGTCGGTTTCTACTGTGACCACCAGATCGCTTTGATTGAAGAGGGGATTCGGATGGGGCGGGGAATAGACGCGAACGCGCACGATCTTCATGGCGGGCACTGCGGCGCGAACGCGGGGTGATATCGCGACGGGCAAGGCGGAGGCAGCGGCCAGTTGCTTCAACAGTCTGCGTCTATTCATAAGGATTTCGAAAGCAGCAAGGAGGCTTGCAACATGGCGCGGGCGTAAGCAATGTCGTAGACCATGCCGGCGTATCCGCCTCCACCGGGATACTGGTTATGAATTCCGGCGTCGCGATCATAGTCGAGAGCGCGCTCGTGCTCAGGATAAATCAGGCGCTTATATTTGACGCGAACCAATTCCTGCATGACGGCGAACATGTTGTTCTCACCCTCATCGATGAAGACTTCGGTGTAATCGTCATAGGGTTTTCGGACGCGAACGTTGCGGTAATGGACGTGATTGATGCGATCGCGGGAACCGAAATAGCGGCAGACTTCGACCGGATCGTGTCCCATTTCGCGAGTGACCCCGCAGTCGAAGGTAATCCCGTTTGCGGGGCTATCGACAATGCCGATCAGATGCTTCCAGCCATCGACCGTGCCCATGATTTGTTCTGAACCGCGGCTGATAGCGACCGGCGGATCATTGGGATGCAAGGCCAAACGTACATTCGATTCTTCCGCGACTGGGATGACGGCTTTCAGAAAGTAAGTGATGTTGCGCCACATTTCGTCGAGCGTGTGGGCGCCTTCTTCGGGCAGGGGAGGGAGATTCTTGACACGCTCCGCACTGAAGGCGGTGAGGCCCGCGCCGCCGCGGCCATCCTCTGCGTAATAGCCTTCGATGGCACGATGCGCGTAGAAGTTGTATTCGACAACGGGGAGCCCGAGCTTGCCGGCGGCGCGGATGGAGGTCTTCAACTGTTCGATCTCGTCATCACGCCCAGGCCGGCCGTAGAGAGTGTTCGGGAAGCCGCCGATCATCATATTGCCGAGCGTGAGGCCGCCGCTTTTCAGCTTGTCGACAAAGGGCTGCAGCGCGGCCGCATCCCAGGGCATGCGAGGACCGCCGCATAGGACGTGCGTGACGCCGAGTTGCCGCACCGCGCGCATGGCTTTTTCGCTGGGATCGCGACTGCTGATGGGAGCGGCGAGCTTGGGTGTATCCGCGGATTCCTGTGGCATGCCCACTTCTGTCTGGAGCATGCGCGGGACCTCCATGTTTTGTGCGGCGGGCATTGCGGCCGGAAGCAAGGCGCTTGAGCATGCTGCTTTAAGCGCGGTTCTCCTGCTGAAACGAGCAGACATGTTCTCTATGCTACTTCGCAGGGCTATTTCGGGTTAGCAACGCCGTGCCCGTTGCCCAAAAAACTGGCGGGGAGGGGTGGGTAAGCGGGGTTGGTGGCGAAGTCGGGGGGCAAAATGGCGGAGAGCGCCTTGGCGGTTCTGATTTCTTCACGTTGACGACGGGCTTTGGCGGTGGCAAGCGCCTCCGCTTGCAGCTCTTTCTTGTATGCGGCGTCGGCTTCGGCACGTTTCTGCGATTCAAAGCCAATTTCCGCTTTCAGCCTTTCTTTTCTTCGCTGTATGAACTCCTGGGAGGCGCGGCGATAGGCGCGGTCGTGAGTGGAATGGTAGCGAATGTGGAGTTCGAGGAGATCGCAGCGGATGGCGACGGCTTGGCGATTGTTGGCCGTTTCCGCGGGATCGGTAGGGTGCATGGTGAAACAGCCTTCCTGGAGGCGGATAGCGCGCTCGGAGAGCCAGTTGTGCTCGGCCATCTTCATGACTAATTGGGTTTCCGCGAGACCGACGGGCTTTTCGTCTGCAATGAGCGCGTCTAAGAAGTCGTCGTAATCGGCCTGGCGCTCGCAGAGCATGACTTGGAATGTGCCGGTGAGGCCGTGGATGGTGCGGTTCTGGGAGACGATGGCCTTACCGGCCTTAGTTTTTGCCCCACAGGATTTCTGGGCATTGCGGCGATTGGCCGCGATTTGTTTTGGGGTTGCCATAAAGAGGCTCCTTGTAAAAAAAGGGAAGAGCACCCGTTGCTTGTGAAGGCGTGAGGTTTCTTCTGCTGCGATTTTGAGGGGTGAAGGAGCGCGAACGAGATGGGCGGGCGGGGAAGTTGTTGAGGGGACTGGGGAAAAAGATGAAGATTTTTGTGACTGGATTTGGCTGTTGCCGCAACGGGGGATGAAAACGGGCGCGGCGTTTCTTGCATTTGCCCGACTGGAGTCGAGGGGCAGCGTCCAACTTGTGCTCAGTGACGCGCTAAAGCGTGCCAGCGCTGCTGGCAAGTTCGCTGGCTCGGTTTCGAGTTCCTCGGTACCCTGGAAGTGTTTCCGATTCAGGGACATACGTCCGTGGTGTTTTCGAAGGACTGGATTTAGCTCTTGAGCAGCGCGCCGCTCTTAAGGCCGTCGAGAGTATGAGCTTTCAATTCAGATGCCGGGAAAAGCTCAGCACCGTTCATACCATTCGCACGGATGATCCTGTGGGGATTGAAGCTTATTGGCATCAGAGATTTGAAGCAAAGCGGCAGAACGGTGAATGGTTTGATTTGAGCGCCGCCGATGTGAAGGCCTTCAAACGAAGAAAGTTCATGTAGGCACAAGGGGTTTTGACCACAGCGCGCTTGATGTGAGTTAGCGGTATGTGAGCCCAGCCGGAGTCTCACTTTTTGCGTGAGAACTTTGGTTCTACCCACCACTCGTGCATATGGGTCTTTTGGCCTATTTCTTGACGTTTACCTCGTACGGAACGCATCTGCCTGGATCCAAAAAGGGCTGGGTTGCTGGCAAGCAGCGCCTGCCTGGGAGTCCGCTGCGAGCCGGCAATACGCTGCACGAGAGCTATTGGAGTTCGCGGCTGAACGAAGCGCCTTGGATACTCGATACTGATACCCGAGAAGTAGTCCTTCAGTCCATGGTTTCAGTCTGCGCGCATCGCAATTGGATCATTTACGCCATCCACGTGCGTGGTACTCATGTGCATGCGGTCATCGGCGGTGAAGCGAAACCGGAGCGAATGTTGTCAGCTCTGAAGGCGTCTGCTACGCACACTATGCGGTCCGGCAATGCGGCTCCGAGGACAAGATACTGGACGTATCACGGCAGTACGCGATATCTGTGGAACCAGTCGAGTTTGGAAGCCGCGGTTGAATACGTCCTGAATGGACAGGGCCCGCGGATGTCTTGTTATCCGAATAACACGGTTACTCAGTGACGTTCCGTATTGGGCTCACTGTCGTTCGCTGGCTCGGTTTCGGCATCGTCGTGTCGCCAATCTTAATTTTGATCTGGGAATGGATGCGTCCAGCCTGTGCTCACTGACGCGCTGGGTCGGTTTCGAGTTCCTCTGCTTCCGAAGGAATGGGTTCCCGCGCTGACGGCTGAGAAAAAAGGAAACAGCGGTCAGCGCGAGTTTCTAGCTAGTAGTCAAGACTGGGAGCTAGTGGCGCCTCCACTCTTTGTGGTGTGCCTGATATTCATGAATTCGGGCTGCATCATCGGCGAGAACCTGCCGGTCCTGTGGGCCTAAGCGTTGATCGTTCGCAGACTTGCGCAACGAATCAATGACATCGTTGACGGTGCCGTTGTCCCAGGCGCCCTGATCCAGCTTGGCCTGCAAGCCAGTCAGTTCCTCTTTGGTGCGGTCGAGCCGGCGTTGCTCTCTTTCCGCCGCGGCCCCGGCACTGTAGATATGTTCCAGGTCGTTGCGCACCTGCATGAAGATATGCCCGTGCCAATTGCCCCGGAAATATTCGTCGCGGTCATGGCGCCAATCCTGCGAAAACAGACAGCCTGCAGCGGCCAGCAAAGTTAAAGAAACTTTAAATAGTTGCTTATGTTTCATAAATAAGCTTGTGTGAACTCCTCCGCCTATTCGAGTGTTTACCAGCCCGAAACGTTACGGGTCCAAATGCATGGTCGTCCCGGTCACCTTGCTTCCATGTTCTACTGGGGAAGAAGATGAGTGGCTTGCCGCGCGCCGGAGTGGTTCTGCTTGCGCTTGCATTACTCTTGAGCAGCACACAGTGCATGGCAGCTTGCGCCGTCGCGCCGTGCCGGACTGCGTCGCAAGCGAGCCTGCCGCCTTGCCATCGACATCATGTTCCTGCTAGTCACGTTCCGTCGGGCTGTTCCCATCCACTAACCATGGTGGACTCACGCCAGCCCTCTGCAATCAATATCACGTCGGCTGATTTCGCCGTCGCTCCGTTTTTTCCTGTAACTTCTTTGCTCTCCTTTGCCGCAATCGATCGACAGACCGAAAGTTACACTCCCTCACCGCCGGGGATTGCCGCAATCTCAGCAGTCCTTCGCATCTGACACCCCACGAATTTATTCGCTGGCTGTTCTTTGGCGTTCATGCGCCGAGTAGGAGATGCGATGTTCGAGAGCCATTACTTTTGCAGAGGATTACTGATGCTTGGCGCCCTGATCCCGGGAGGACTTGTTGCCGCCCAGGAGGCGTCGATGCCGGCGATGCAGATGACGGATATGAATGCGGCAGGCATGTTCCTGATGTCGAATATGTCAGGCACGGCCGTAAATCCGGACGCCTGGCCCATGCCTATGGTGATGAAGCCTTTCGGCTCATGGAACACGATGTTTATGGCCGAGGGGTTCATTAACGATACGCAACAGTCGGGTCCGCGCGGGGGCGACAAGTTCTATTCCCCCAACTGGCTGATGGCGGACGCCGGGCACCGGGTCGGGAAAAAAGGGGCATTTCAGTTTCAGCTGATGCTCAGCCTGGAACCCGCCACGATGGCGGACCGGCGCTACCCGCTTTTGTTTCAGACCGGCGAAACGGCTTTCGGAAATCGGATTGTCGACGGGCAGCATCCGCATAACTTCATCATGTCGATGGGATTTGAATATGCCTTATCGCTGGGTGAAAATACCACGCTCGAGTTGTACTTCGCGCCGGTGGGAGATCCGGCGCTGGGGCCGATCGCCTACCCACATCGAGCATCCGCGATGGAATTGCCGCAGGCGCCTATTGCTCACCATTTGGAAGACTCGACTCACATTTCCGACGAGGTTGTAACGGCGGGCATCGTCTACAAGAAAGTAAAACTCGAAGCGAGCGGCTTCTACGGGTCCGAGCCGGGCGAGAATCGCTGGATTATTCAGGCCGGCCCGATTAATTCCTGGTCTGCGCGCCTTTGGTATCTTCCCAGCAAGAACTGGGCGGCTCAAGTCTCAGCCGGACATTTGACGCATCCGGAGGCGCTGGAAGCGGGCGACCAGTTTCGAACTACGGCATCGGTAGAGTACTCGAAGCCTATGCAGGGCAGCAGTTGGTCATCGAGCCTGATCTGGGGACGAGTCCACAATACTTACACGAAGCGCAATTTGGAGGGCTATACGGCTGAATCAGTCCTGCCGATCCAGGGAAAGAATTTCCTGACCGGACGTATCGAGCTGGCTGACAAAGACGAGTTATTTTCGGGACAGCCAGACATCGAACAATTTCTCAACATCTACTACGGCAGTACGTTCCGCATCGGCGCATACACGATCGGGTACACGCGCGATTTTGCTATCTTCCGCAATGTCGAAAGCGGAATGGGAGCTAATGTGGAGACCTACTCGCTGCCGCAGGCGATCAAAGCGTACTACGGCGAGCATCCGATTGGTGGAAATGTGTTCATCCGATTTCGACTGAAGGGGCGCTCTTAGGAAGTGGAATGACGACACTGGACTGGTTACTCGATTCAGACCCCGCCATTCGTTGGCAGGTGTTGAGGGATCTAGTCCACGCACCGGATGAGGTGGTTGCGGAGGAGCGCGCGCGCGTAGCGACTGAAGGCTGGGGCGCCAGACTGCTGGCGCTGCAGGGTGAGGATGGCCAATGGGCTGGAGGGGCGTGTTTTCCGGCGCGAAACTTATATGAGCGCGACCGGACACAAGGCCAGCCTTGGATTTCCACGCTGCCGACGCTTCAACTTCTGCATGATTTCGGAATCGACCCGCACTCGGAACGGGTGCGTCACGCGGTGGAACTGGTCAGAGAAAACTGCCGTTGGGAGCACGCCGGGCAGCCGTTCTTCAGTGGCGAAGTAGAGCCGTGCATCAATGGCAGAACCGTCACTTTAGGGATTTACTTTCAGCAGGACGTGGAGGGGATTGTAGGTCGCCTGCTTGAGGAGCAGCTTGAGGATGGCGGTTGGAACTGCGATGCGGAATGGGGTTCTGTGCGGTCGTCTTTCGCCACCACGATCAATGTTCTGGAGGGACTTCTGGCACACGAGCGGGCAACCGGCGGCTCGGCAGAATCCGTGGCAGCGCGGCGCCGCGGTGAGGAGTATCTGCTGGAACGCAAGCTGTTCCGCCGCAAGAGCAGCGGCGAAATTGTCAACCCGGCCTGGTTGCAATTCTCATTTCCCACCTATTGGCACTATGATGTGTTGCGGGCGCTTGACTACTTTCGCGCCGTAGGGGAAAAGCCGGATGCGCGGATGGAAGAAGCCATGGCTATGCTTCGTTCCAAGCGGATGCCGGATGGCACCTGGTGGCTGGAGAACACGCATCCCGGTAAGGTCCACTTTGCGCTCGAAGAGGGTGACAACCGACCGAGCCGCTGGAACACGCTGCGGGCGCTACGCGTCCTGGCTTGGCACGATCAGTTCGCAAACTGACCAGAATTGCGGGTTCCGCAAAGCTAAGTTACTGAAGTTGTTTTGGGAAGCTTGACGGTTGCCCGTTCGATGACGCTGGCCAGGGCGCGCTGGTTGATGGGCTTCGAAACATAGTCGTCCATGCCCGCAGCCAGGCAAAGCTCGCGGTCTCCATCGAGAACGTTCGCGGTCATGGCGACGATGGGACTTCTAGTTCCCTTGGCCGATTCTTGCTTTCGTATCTGACGCGTTGCCTCTAAGCCGTCCATCTCCGGCATTTGTATATCCATGAAGATGAGATCGTATGGGCGGCGATTCCACTCGAGTATGGCCTCCAGGCCATTGTGGACCAACGTGACTTGATGACCCATTCTTCCCAACATGGCCGCGGCTACTTTTCGATTGACCGGGTTGTCCTCAGCGACCAGGAGGCGCAAGGAACCTGTAGCGTCAGACAAATCCGGGGAAACGACGGCTGCCATTTGCTTGTGCTCGGGACCGGCTAGCGCGGCTTCGATGGCGCTACGCAACTCAGTGGAGCCAATGGGTTTTATGAGATAGTTTGTGGCGCCGCGAGGCGAGCCAGAACCGCCGTGCGCGGAACTCAACATAATGATCGTTGGAGTGCCAGAGGCCGGACCCAGGCCCACCTGCCGCATGAACTCGCAACCATTCATGCCCAGCATCTGATCGTCGAAAAGAACGACCTGGAATGGCTTATGGGCGACGACTGCCTGCTCTAATACGCTGAGTCCTGCCGAAGCAGAGCCCGCACAGACGGTCTCCATCGCCCAACCGGACGTGATTTCGGTGATGATATTGCCGCTTGTCACGTTGTCGTCAATCACCAAGAGACTTACATTTTTCAAGTTCGCGGAGGTTTTTCGCGCAAGCGTTTCCGGCGAAGACGATCGGCCAAATTCAGCCGTGAAATGGAAAGTAGATCCCTTATCCGGCGTGCTTTCTATCCAGATGACGCCACCCATTAACTGAACGATGCGGGCGCTGATGGCCAAGCCTAAGCCGGTCCCGCCATAGCGGCGCGTGGTGGAAGAATCGGCCTGCTCGAAGGGCTGAAAGAGCCGGCGCTGCTTGTCGGTTGCAATTCCCACGCCTGTATCCCGGACCGCCACATGCAACTGAACGCGGGACTCGCTGACTCGCTCCACGCTCAGTCTGACGCCGACTTCGCCTTGACTGGTGAACTTGACAGCATTGCCCGCGAGGTTCAGCAATACCTGGCGCAAGCGGCTGGGATCGCCCAATACATGCAGAGGTACATCCGGTTCCAGGTAGTAGGTGAGTTCCAGGCCTTTCTTGTGAGCCGAGGGCGCAATGCTCTTGACAGAAGTGCCGATAACCTCTTCCACACTGAAATCGACCCACTCTAAAGTGACCTTACCGGCCTCGATTTTGGAGTAATCGAGAATGTCATTCAGAATGACGAGCAAGGCCTCACCGGAGGATCTGATCAGGCCGTGATATTCGCGTTGCTCGACGCCGGAGGACGACATGGCGAGCTCCGTCATGCCAATGATGCCGTTCAGGGGTGTGCGAATTTCGTGACTCATGTTGGCCAGGAAATCGCTTTTGGCGCGGCTGGCCGCCTCTGCTTTCTCCTTCAAGCGGTCGGCTTCGGCAAGCTGGCTGCGGATGACGGCAATTTGCTCGGTTACGCGGCGTTTCAGGATAATGACGCGCAGAATAACCACACTGGCGAGAATCGACAGAATGGCGACTACGGCGGTGAGCAAGACAGAGCGCTGGTCTGTATCGGACCACCACGAGGTGGCGCGGCCTACGACGCCTTGAATCCGGGAGGGGAACGGAATGCCAAAGGCTTTTGCCGGAGGATTTTTGTCGAGCGTTTCCTTGCCAGCGTCGGGGCGGCCCCATCCCCCTAGTGCTAATAGGAGTAATAGAACAATACTTGCCGCTAGCGTACGCACCACAAATATGTATCGGCAGAAACCGGATTAAATGACATTTGGGCTTACGGCGGAGATTCGGAGATTCGTGACAGTGACCATGATCCCCGATTTCGGTACGATTTCGTGATCCCGGATTGGGTGTGACTCTGCTTGAACGCAAACTCCGTATACTCAACTTTGCATGCCCACAACCGCTCCCACAGCAGAGCAGCGCCGTCTCGCCGAAGCCGAAGCACGCACCAAACATTGGAAACGTTGGGGTCCTTACCTGGCGGAGCGCGCCTGGGGCAATCCGCGCGAAGATTACAGTCCCGGCGGCACGGCTTGGGAGTATTTCCCGCATGATGACGCGCGCTCGCGCGTGTATCGCTGGACCGAAGACGGCCTGCTCGGCATCTGCGACAACCATCAATTCCTCTGCTTCGCGCTGGCGCTTTGGAATGGCCGCGACCCTATCCTGAAGGAACGGCTCTTTGGTCTCACCGGCAATCAGGGGAATCACGGCGAAGACGGCAAGGAGATCTGGTATTACCTGGATGCAACGCCCACCCACTCCTATCTGAAAGGGCTCTACAAGTATCCGCAAGCCGCTTTTCCTTATGAACGTCTCGTCAACGAAAATCGCGCGCGCACTCGCAACGATCCCGAATACGAGATTGCGGACACCGGCGTGTTCGATAACAGCCGCTACTTCGATGTGCAGGTGGAATACGCCAAGCAGGATTTCGATGACATCGTCATTCGCATCGAAGTCGCCAACCGCGGCCACAAAGCAGCCGATCTGGTTCTGCTGCCTACTCTCTGGTTTCGCAACACCTGGCGTTGGGGCTTAACCGAAGAGCCGCCCGAGAAACCCGCGCTGCGCCGGCAGGACAGGAACAGCATTGAGGCGACGCATTCCACTCTCGGCAACTTCGTGTTGGCGTGCGAGGGCACTCCCGAACTGCTCTTTACCGAGAACGAGACCAACACGGAACGCTTCTGGAATTGGGCCGGCCAGAACCGCTTCTATAAGGATGCGTTCCATCGCTACATCATCAGCGACGAAAAGAACGCAGTGAACCCGCAGCCGCAGGGCACCAAAGCCTGCGCCGTCTATCGTGTTCATCTGCAGGGCGGGGAAGCGCAGACTTTCCGCTTCCGTTTGTCTCGCGCCGGCTCAGCCGCGCTGGCGTGCGATCAGTACGATTCCGTGTTCTCAACCCGCATCGCCGAAGCGGACGAATTCTATGCGCAGATGTGCGAAGAAGGTGTTAGCGACGAAGTGCGGCGGGTTCAGCGCCAGGCCTTTGCCGGCCTGTTCTGGAGCAAGCAGTTCTATCACTTCGTGGTTGAGACGTGGCTGGAGGGCGATCCGAATTCACCGAAGCCGCCGGAGATTCGCAAGCAGGGCCGCAATCATACGTGGCGTCATCTATTCAACGAGGACGTCATTTCCATGCCCGACAAATGGGAATATCCGTGGTACGCGGCCTGGGATCTCGCCTTTCACACCGTTGCGATCGCGCCCGCCGATCCCGACCTCGCCAAAGCGCAGCTCTCGCTGTTCGTGCGTGAGTGGTACATGCATCCCAACGGCCAGCTGCCGGCTTACGAATGGGCCTTCAGCGATGTCAATCCTCCGGTACACGCCTGGGCGGCGTATCGTGTTTTTCAGATCGATCGGCGGCTCACGGGCGTAGGAGATTTCACCTTTCTCGAACGCACCTTCCACAAGCTGCTGATGAACTTCACCTGGTGGGTCAATCGCAAAGACTCGGAAGGCGCCAACATCTTCGAAGGCGGCTTTCTCGGCCTCGACAACATCGGAATTTTTGACCGCAGCGCGCCGCTTCCCAGTGGTTGGCTGCTGGAACAATCCGACGGCTCCAGCTGGATGGCCATGTACTGCCTGAACATGCTCAAAATCGCTCTTCAGCTCTCCATAGTCAACCGAACTTATGAAGACATCGCGAGCAAGTTCTTCGAGCATTTCCTCTACATTGCAGACGCCATCAATCATTATCACGGCACCGGCCTATGGGATGAAGAGGATGGTTTCTACTATGACCGGTTGCGCGTGTCGGAGGATAACTATCACTTCCTGGAGGTGCGCTCTTTAGTCGGCATCGTTCCGCTCTTCGCCACGGACACGCTCGAAGTGGGTTTTGTTGATAAGCATCCCGGCTTTAAGAAACGCATGGATTGGTTCATCGAGCATCGGCCGGACCTGATGGAAGGTCTCGCTTCCGTAACGGCAACCGGCGTGGAGAAACGGCGGCTCCTATCAGTGGTGAATCGCAGCCGCCTCACACGCATTCTGCAGCGCCTCTTTGATGAGAATGAATTTCTGTCGCCCTACGGCATTCGATCTCTGTCGCGGTACCACAAAGATCATCCCTATATTCTGCCCATTGACGACCACCGTTTGAGCGTCAACTATGAACCCGGCGAGTCGCAGACTGGACTCTTCGGAGGCAATTCCAACTGGCGCGGACCCGTCTGGTTCCCGATGAATTACCTCATCATCGAAACTCTCCAGCGGCTCGACTATTACTATGGCGATGCGTTTCAGGTGGAGTTTCCGACGGGCTCCGGTAAGCGCATGACCCTTGCCCAGGCCGCCGAACAAATCTCCTGCCGCCTGTGCCGTCTTTTCCTGCCCGATGCAAGCGGAAAGAAGGCCGTCTTCGGCGACAGCGATTTATTCCAAAACGATCCCAATTTCCGCGACCATCTGCTGTTCTACGAATACTTCCATGGCGACACGGGCAAAGGCCTGGGAGCGAGCCATCAAACTGGCTGGACAGGTTTGCTGGCAAAATTGATCCAACAGACTGGAGCCCATATTTGTCAGTAGACGATGGAGATGAAGCAGTAGCCGCGCCGGAACTTACCGAGAAGCAGCGCGAAGAAGCGGAAGAGCGAAGTGCGATCAGCATCGATGTCGTTCACGAAGCGGTGCGCAAGGATGGCGATGAAGAGCTCAATCGATCGGTGGCGGCGCTGGCCTGGTCCGGGCTCGCGGCCGGTCTTTCCATGGGGTTCTCGTTCGTGGCGGAAGCGCTGATTTACTCGCACTTGCCGGATGCGGTGTGGCGAACTCTGCTGGTTCGGCTCGGTTACCCGATTGGGTTTCTGATTGTGATCATTGGCCGTCAGCAGCTCTTTACGGAGAACACGGTTTTAGCTATTATTCCGCTGCTCTCACGCCGCAACATGCCGACCTTCGTACTTGTGCTGCGCTTGTGGGCGGTTGTTTTTTTCGCCAATATGGTGGGCGCGCATATTTTCGCGTGGGTGGTGGCGGACACATCTATGTTTCAACCGGCGGTGCAACATGCCATGCTGGAGCTCGCGCAGAAGGCCATGCAGGTCAGCTTCGGCGAGGCAGTTCTGCGGGGCATCTTCGCCGGCTGGCTGATTGCGATGGTGGTCTGGATGCTAGCCGCGGTCGACAGCGGCCGCGTTTCGATTATCTTCATGCTTACTTACCTTGTGGGCCTGTGCGACTTCACGCATATCGTCGCCGGAGCTGTTGAGGTGCTCTTTTTGCCCATGGCCGGGGCCGCCAGCTGGATTTCGGTTTGTAGCGGATACCTCTTACCTACGCTGATCGGCAACATCATCGGCGGCACCGCGCTTACCGCCGCCATCAATCACGCGCAAGTCATCGCCGGCAGAAAGCTCAAAGCTCCCCACCAACCGCTGATCATCCGCTGACAGGGCCGGTTACTCATAGCGCAGCGCAACCATAGGATCGAGCCGGGATGCTCGCCGTGCTGGAACGAAAGATGCCACCAGACAGGTAATTCCCAGCAGCGCCACAACCAACGCAAGCACCGCGGGGTTGCGAGATCCACCTTCCACCCAACGCACCACGAAGCTGTTGAACAGAATGCTCAGCAATACGCCGGCGCCAAGTCCTGAAGCAACGCTGCCAAAAGAGCCTTGAATCACATTGCGCAACACGTCCACCGGTTGCGCGCCAACGGCCATGCGAATCCCGAACTCGTTTGTTCTGCGCGCAACCGTATAAGACACGACGCTATACAGCCCCACCGCCGAGAGCGCGAGGCCGAGAATCGAAAATGCGCCGAATAACATTGCAACGAAACGTTCCTGCGCCCATTCCGGGCGCGTCGTGATCCACTGCTGCAGGTCGCGCACTTCCTTTATTGTTTGCTGATCGGGATCGATAGACTGAATCTGCTTGCGGACGCCGTGCAGTATCGAGAGCGGCGCTACGTGTGTCCGCACCAGTACTTGCGTGTACATGCCCATCGAAGCCGTATACGGCAGGTATACTTGTGGCTTTTCCGGGTCGCGCAGGCCGTCGTCACGAGCATCCCCAACGACCCCGACAATTTGGAACCAGCTATCGATTTGCGGAACTGTGAAGTTGTACGGCGGTTCCGGCTTTAAGTCCGGCATGCGGAACTCCTGTCCGATGGCATTACCCGACGGCCAGTACCGGCGTGCCATCATCTGGTTGACGACAGCGATCCGTGCGCCGCGCATGGTCTCGGCGTGGGTCCAGAGCTTTCCCTGCAGCAGCGGAATGTGAAGCACCTCGAAATATTCAGGGCTGATCAAGTTGACGCGTATCTGCTCCTTGTTAGACACCGGCCGCCCTCTCAGTTCAAAGGCTTGCGTAGAGCCATTCGCGGGCGGCGTGGCATTGCTCGAAATCCCGGCAGTAACCACTTCCGGCATTGCACCAATGCGTTGTTGCAGTTGGTCGAAGTAAGTCGCTCGCGCCTGCCATGCGCCGTAGGTATTCTCGTGAATCGGAATGCCTACGGACATAACATTTTGGGGGTCGTAGCCGAGCTTGGTGCGAGTCAGTTCGACGAAGCTTCCCGCCGCAGTGCCGGCCGCGGTTAGCAGCAGCAGAGTGAGCGCAAGCTGCCCGGCCACCAGCGCGTTATGAGCGCGCTTTCCTTTGGCATCGCCTGCCAGGCGCTTGCCACTGGCAGCCATCACTTGAGCAATTGCCGGACGAGAGAACCGCAGCGCCGGCGAGAGGCCAAAGACAACGCCAGTGAGCAAAGCAACAAACACACAGAAGCACAGAACCGGGAGATTGATCGTGATCGCAGCTTCGTGCGGGAACGATTGCTCGGGAAGCCAGGCCTTCATCAGCGCCACGATTTCGTAGCTCAACGCAATGCCGACCCCTGCGCCCGCAATTGATAGCGTCAGTGCCTCGGTTAATAACTGCCGAATGATGCGGCTGCGACTCGCGCCGATAGAGGCGCGAACCGCTAACTCATGCTGACGGGCTGTGCCGCGCGCCAGCAGAAGAATGGATACGTTTCCGCATCCAATGACGAGAAGCAAGGCCACGGCGCCGAAAAGTAAGGCGAGTGTTGCACCCAGCCGCTGGACAAATTGATCGTTCAAGCCCTGAACCTGAACACGAAACTGCTTGGGGCCATGCCAATGGTTATCTTTGGTGAATTGCTGAAGCAGAGATTGGAATTCCGCATCGGCCGCGCCGTGACTGACACCGGGCTTCAACAGGATCATCGGGTAGAAAGCTTTCACAGGATCCTGAGTGATTCGCAACGGTAGATAGACGTCGGCGTCGCCCCATGCGAAGCGCTCCGGCATGACGCCGACGATCGTGTAGGGCTTGTGTACAAGTTCAAGCCGCTTACCGATTACGCCGGGATCGCCGCCGTAATGCCGTTGCCAGAACTTGTAGTTGAGGACCGTGACAGGTTGCGGATCTTGGCCCGGCGGTGCATCTGAAAGCACAAAGCCGCGCCCAAGAAGGGCCGGAACCCCAAAATGGCTGTTAGCGTTCGCTGTCAGATAAACGGCTTGGACATCCTCCGGCACATCTTTGCCGGTCGTGGTAAGATCCCAATCGTCTTCGGCCGCCACGCTCTGGACAGCATGCGCCTGACGCAGCAACTCGAGTTGTGGTCCGGTCAGATTCGGCCAATACTTGCCGCCCGCCTGGACAGCGAGCACCAGGTGAACCATGCGTTCGGAGTGCGCATATGGATACGGGTTGACCAGAACGCCGTAGACGACGCTGAACACCGAAGTGGTTGCGGCAATGCCGAGCGCGAGCGAAATCACCGCCGTAAACGCGAACGCCGGGCTCTTCCAGAGTTGGTGAAACGTGTGGCGAACGTCTTGTATTAGCGAATCCATCCATCACCTCGAATAGGTGACCATGCATATGCCTGGCCATGTGCCTCTCTTGCCGCGCATAAGCACAGGTGGATGAAATCACGTTGGCCCGGGACAAGTTACTGTTCGCGCTCGGGAACAGTTGTTCGTTAGTGAACAGGATTCTTACTCGTACCGCAACGCTACAATCGGATCGATTCTCATCGCCCGTTGCGCCGGCAGATAAATGGCGAGAGCGGCTGCGGCTATTAACGCGACCGGGATTGCCACAAACGTTGCCGCATCTGACGCAGTGACGCCGTAAATCAGCGATGCGAGCATGCGCGCGAACGCGTAGGCTAACGGCAAGCCGATCGCCAGCCCTACGGCGGCCGTAAACATCCCGCGGCGGAAGACCATTCCCAGGACACTGCCGCGCGATGCTCCCAGCGCCATCCTGAGTCCGATCTGTTGCGTCTGCTCGGACACCAGGTATGCCATCACGCCATACACGCCCACCGCCGATAACAGCAGCGCGATGCCGCCGAACACGCCCATGAGCGCGGCCATATAGTTCAGCCCAATCGCGCGGTTGTGAATCAACTTCGCCATGGTCCGCACTTCAATGACCGGCTGCTCCGGATCAATCGAATGGATGGCTGCAATGGCCGGTGACGCCAGGGCTAGCGGATCTCCCGCAGTGCGTATCGCAATGTCCATCCATAACGAAGGCGCTTGTTGATACGGAACGTAGATGGTCTGGCGCGGCGCTCGATCGTAAGGACTATGCATCATGTCGCCGACAACGCCCACGATGGTCACCCACGGGCTATTCGAATCGGCATCGGCGATCTTGATCCTTCTACCGAGTGGCGACTGATTCTTCCACCAGTGCTGCGCCATGCGTTCACTGATGACGGCCACTGCAGGCGCCTGCGTTCCATCGCGTTGATCCAGCAGCCGTCCTTGGCGCAACGGAATGTGCAAAGTGGGGAAGTACTCCGCGCTTGCTACCTGGTACATGCCGGTTGGTTGATTGCCCGGCTCCACTTGTCTGCCTTCGATGACGAAGGGTTTCCCGGTCGAGTGATCGCTGTAGGGCAGCGCAGTTACGGCGGCTGCGGAACGCACCCCAGGCAGCGCTTGAAGGCGGGCGAGAACCTGGCGATAGAACTCGGCCACCGCATACTTCTTGGTGTACTTCTGATCTGTAACGGCAAGCCGCATTGTCAGCAGCGTCTGGGGCTCCATTGCCTCGCCATTCTTCACCAGGGTTTGGAAGCCGCGCACCATCAGGCCTGCGCCCACCAGCAGTATGACTGCCAGCGCGATTTCGAAAGCCACCAGTACGTTGCGCATGCGCTGCCGGCCTTTGCCAACCGAGGAACTTCGGCCGCCTTCTTTCAGCGTGTCGGTCACATCGGGTTGCGAACATTGCCAGGCCGGCGCCAGGCCCGCGATGATGCCGCTGACAGCGGCGGCGGCGAGTGTAAACACCAAAGCGCGCGCGTCCAGATGAATATCATTCCAGCCTAGAATGTAGCGCTCGATTTCCGCTGGCATCGCGCCTCGAATTGCACCCATCCCCCAATACGCGATGAGCAGGCCCACGCCCGCTCCCAATAGCGCCAGGACTAAGCTCTCTGTGACTAACTGCGCGATGACTCGCCAGCGCGCCGCTCCCAGTGCACGACGGATGGCGACGTCGCGTAGCCGCCCCGAGCTGCGGGCGAATTGCAGATTCGCTACATTGGCGCAGGCAATCAGCAATACCAGGAGCACAGATCCCAGCAGCATCACCAGATACTGCTGCGTGGTGTGATCCAACAGGAATTGCCGCGCCGGCCAAACCGCGAAGCGCCGGTTCTTATTAGTGTCCGGATAGACGTGCTCCAGATGTGACGCAATGCTGTCGATCTCGGCTGAGGCCTGCGCCACGGTGCGGCCTGGTTTCAAGCGCGCGATCGATTGCAGCGTGTGGGATTGGCGCGTCGTGCGTTGCTGCGGCGTCAGCGCCAGGGGAGTCCAAAGCTCGGTCGCAATGGGGAAATCGAAGCTGGCCGGCATCACGCCGACAACCGTGTAAGCTTGATCGTCCACGCGTATGGTTCGCCCCACGATGGCCGCGTCTCCACCGAAGCGGCTGCGCCAAAGCCGATCGCTTAGAATCACCTCACGCTCGTGCCCAGGCTGATCTTCGCCCGGCAGGAATGCGCGCCCGCGATTTGGCCGCACGCCCAGTGTGTCGAAGAAGTTGGCCGTCACCAGTGCTTGCAAAACGCGATCCGGCTGTCCCGCACCCGCCAGGTTTGCCATGCCGTTTTGCCAACTGGCGAGAGTCTGCAGCGTGCGGCTTTGAGTACGGATGTCGTCGATATCAGCCGCGGTAGCTTCGTTCCAATCGTTTGCGTCACCCGGAATAGCCTGCAAAACCGTCGCGAGGCTCTCCAGGTGCGGCAGCGGCACGGGCTTCCAAAGCAACGCGTCGCAAACGCTAAAGATCGCGGTGGTTACACCGATGCCCAGCGCCATGGTGAGCAGAGCGGTAATTGCAAATCCCGGTGATTTGCGGAGATTTCGTCCGGCGTAACGGACATCTTGCCACAGGTTCATTGCACCTCTCAACCTGTTATACGAAGCCGTCACCCGGAAGTTCAGTTATCGAAGGGAATACGTAGCACCAAGCGTGAGCGTGAACGAGTTCCTCTGAAAGCCCGGCGGCGGATCGTTCAAATAGTTGTCAATGCCGCCGACGCTGAAACCGAAACTATGAGAGATGGGGAACGTCAGGTTCGCGTTAACGATGCCCGAAAAGGCATTCGTCTCATTCCACGCCGGAATGTAATTGCCCGATTCGGTGAACACAATGTTGTGCGGAAGTTTATAAACATAGGTCTCACCGAAGGTGGATCCGATGAGGTTTTTCCTTTGGGTGGAACTGCTGAATTGCTGATCGATGTAATCGACGCTGGCCTTGACATCGAATTCCTGTTTAGCACTCTTCAGCACAACCAGTCCTATTCCGCCGCCATAGTCCTGCTGCAGATCCAAGCCTTGTGAATAGTTGTGATCGAGTAGCGCCTGGACAAACGTAAACAGCCTCGGCTTTAAATACCAATCCTGTTCTACGCCCATATGAAGAATAGAGGTTTTGGTTGTAGCTGTTCCAGGCTGGCTGATCTCTCCGTAGGCTTCATTGAAGCTAACCAGAGTGCGGCTTCTTTGGTCGAGCCATGTCTCACCGGGAACGGCGCGGGTCAGATTAAGCGCGGCCGTATAACTTTGGCTCTTCTGGGTCGAACTCGTGTATGCTATGCCCACCGTAGCTCCGCCGCTCCAACCCTGGAAGAAGTTGCGCGGTCGAAATGCCCGCTGAAATGCAGTTTCATCGATCAGCTGCGCGACGTTGGTGACGGGCATGGATTGCGGCGCGGTTTGCGCTCCACTGATCTGCAGCTGTTGATCTGCTACGGCCACTGTCCCTTGTGGCACTGTGCCGGCATCGTCCGCGCTACGCAGCTTCACGCCTTTCGGTAGCGCTGCGAACTTCGTCGATGAATGGAGTTCCTGAACCTTGGTCCAGTCAACAGTCAGCTGGCCCGCGGCATCGCTTTTGAAGACAACGGAATCGCCATTTGAGCTGATAAGATGACCGACGAATCGTTCGCCATCTTTGCAGATGAGAACATCCGGCGTGGGGGCTGGGCTCGGGTTTGTGCCTTGTGCGTAGGAGCAAAGACACTGTGCGAAAATAGCGAGCGCCAACTTTGCGGCGCAATCGATGCTGCGCATATAAGGAAACCTCCGGCAGTCCTTCAAAGGACCTGAACGAGGATAGCGCGCAATGTCAAAATGAGTGCAATGCCTGAGACCAACGCAACGCCGCCGACCTTTGAAGCCGGCCTGCAAGAGCTCGAGCGCATCGTGAAGGAACTCGAAAAGGGCGACCTGCCGCTGGAGGACAGCATCCGCCTTTTCGAGGCCGGCATGCGTCTGAGCGCGGACTGCAAACGCCAGCTTGAGGAAGCCGAAACGCGTGTGGAAATTTTGATGAAGCGCGGCAGTGAAGTAGTCCCGACGCCGTTTAAGACGGACAAAACTCCCAAATGACGACGACCGGGCAGGGCAGTCTCCAGCAGTATCTTGCCGATCAGGTGCAAGCGGTCGACCGGGTGCTTTACAAATGGGTGCCGGCTGAAACGGTAGAGCCGATTTCCATCCACAAGGCCATGCGCTATAGCCTCTTCGCCGGTGGAAAGCGCATACGCCCCATACTCGCCATCGCGGCCGCCCATGCCGTTTCGGATTCCCCGGACGGGATTGAAGACGCCGCGGCTACGCTTGAACTAGTTCATACTTATTCGCTAATTCATGATGATCTGCCGGCGCTAGACAACGACGATTTCCGCCGCGGCCGTTCCACTTGTCATAAGGTTTTCGGCGAAGCCATGGCGATTCTGGCCGGCGATGCTCTCCTGACGCTCGCGTTTGAAGTGTTGAGCCGCCTGGAACTATGTCAGTGCCGAACAGAAGATTCGCATGGTGGGAGAGCTTGCGCGCGCTTCGGGCACGGTGGGCGGAATGATTGGCGGGCAGGTACACGATATTGAAGGCGAACGCAAACGCCCCACAGCGCATCTGCTGGAAGCGATTCACAAAGCGAAGACAGGCGCTCTGCTGCGCGCCAGTGTCCGCCTGGGTGCTATTTATGCGGGCGCGACTGCGGAAGAACTGGCCGCCTTGTCGGAATTCGGCGAGCACGTCGGCCTGGCTTTTCAGATCGTGGACGACCTTCTCGACGTGGAAGAATCTTCTGAAGCCCTCGGCAAGACTGCCGGCAAGGATGAAGCTCAGCAAAAGATTACCTTCCCGGCGGTTTATGGTCTGGAGCGTTCACGAGAGATGGCGGAGGAGGAGCGCCAAGCCGCGCATGTTGCGCTACGCATCTTTGACGATCGCGCCGAACGGCTTCGCCAGATCGCCGATTTCATCGTCCAACGGCGCGCGTGAACGTCCGTCTCGACGTCGCACTTGTTAGTCGACAGCTAGTTGAGTCTCGCGAACGGGCGCAGGCACTGATCCTGGCCGGTAAAGTGACCGTGAATGGCCAACGCGCCGACAAGCCCGGGAGGCCGGTCACGGAAGATGCCCGCATAGAAGTCGAGCAGCCATTGAAATATGTAAGCCGCGGCGGTTTGAAGCTGGAGGCCGCGCTACAAGCATTTCAAGTGTCGGTGGAAGACAAGGTGTGCATGGATGTCGGTACTTCAACCGGCGGCTTTACCGATTGCCTGTTGCAGCATGGCGCGAAACGCGTTCACGCTGTAGACACCGGTGCGGGGCAGATCAGTTGGAAACTGCGGACGGATCCACGCGTGGTTTTGCATGAGAATGTGAACGCGCGTTATCTCACTTTTGAAGAGATTGGCGAATTCGCCGACGTGATGGTGTGTGATGTCAGCTTTATTTCAGTTACTCTGCTTATTCCGGCGCTTGCGCCATTGCTGACTGAGGAAGGGATTTGGATTATTCTGGTGAAGCCTCAGTTCGAGGTTGGGCGTGGACTGGTTGGCAGGGGCGGAATTGTTCGCGACGCAGCGGCGCAGATTGCTGCCTGTGAGCGCGTTGCGCAGGCACTGCAGGAAAGGAATTTTGTGACTCGTTACATCGACAGCCCGATACTGGGCGCGGAAGGCAACCGCGAATTTCTGCTGGAAGCCCGACGCGGGTCCACGACTATCTAAAGCATGCGAGAGATCAACAGAGTTGGCATAATCTCCAAACCGAACATCGCGCGAGCGGCGGATATTGTCTGTACGTTGATTGAATGGCTGGAAGCTCGCGGCGTCAGCTACCGCTGCGACGAGCAGACCGCGCAATACGCGCGCCTGGCCAACTTTGTGCCGCGCGAAACGCTGCCTGACGGTACGGACATGATCATCGTTCTCGGCGGCGATGGAACTCTGTTGTCCGCAGCCCGGTTCGTGGATGGCCGCGACATACCTTTGTTTGCGGTGAATTTCGGTCATCTGGGGTTTCTCACATCCATCACGGTGGACGATCTTTATCCGGAACTCGAACGCGCTCTGCATGGCGAACTGCGCATCGGGCGGCGGCGGATGGTCGATTGTCAATTGGTGCGCGACGACAAAGCGATCGCCACCTATTCCGCCTTGAATGATGTAGTGATCACCAAATCTGAGCTGGCGCGCATGATCGATCTCGACACGCATGTAGACGATCATTTCGTAGCCGCCTACAAAGCCGACGGTTTAATTGTCGCTACTCCGACTGGCTCAACGGCTTACTCACTATCTGCCGGCGGACCGGTGGTCTTTCCTTCTGTCGGCGCGCTCTGCATCACGCCGATTTGCCCGCACATGCTGACTAATCGTCCGGTGATTGTTCCGCATACCAGCGTGGTGCGCATTCTGAACCACGGCGCCGAGGGAACGTATCTGACGATCGACGGACAGGTTGGTGAGCCGCTATCGAAAGGCGACACGATCGTCTGCCGTTCCTCGCATAAGACGATACAGCTTGTCAGGCCACCGAAGATGCTCTTCTTCGACGTGCTTAGGGAAAAGCTGAAGTGGGGCGAGCGTTGAAGCTCTCGCTGACTTCGTGGATTTTCATCGCGCTGGTGGTGGGCGCGTTGCTTGGCGTTGTCGCGCCGGGATTTGCGAAAGATCTCGCGCCGATAAGCAACATCTTTCTTCGCCTCATCAAGTCCATCGTCGGACCGCTGCTGTTTGGGACGCTGGTCTATGGCATTGCGTCGGCGGGCGAGTTGCGGACGATGGGGCGTATCGCGGTCAAGTCGCTGGTCTATTTCGAAGTTGTCACGACACTGGCGCTGATCATTGGGTTGGTCATCGTGAATGCCGTTCGCCCCGGATCCGGCATGAGTATCTCGGGCGCTGCACCGGCGGCTTCAGTCGCGGCTAAGCCGGTTTCGTTCTCGCAGGTGCTGGAGCACGCCGTTCCGCAGAACATCTTTGAGTCACTCAGTCAGAACGACGTCTTGCAGATGGTTGTTTTTTTCTTCCTATTCGGAGCGGCTTGCGCAGCCGTAGGACAAAAGGCGCAGCCGGTTGTCAGCTTCGCAGGAGCCGTCGCGGAAGTGATGTTCCGCTACACCAAGTACGTCATGTATGTGGCGCCGTTCGGCGTGGGCGCGGCGATTGCCGTCACTATTGGATCGAAGGGAATCGGAGTTCTGTTTGGCTTGGGCAAATTAGTGGGCGCTTTGTATCTGGCGCTCGCGCTGTTCATCGGGCTGGTGCTGATTCCGACGCTTGTCATTGCGCGCGTTCCGCTCATCAGTTTCTTTCATGCAGTCCGGCAGCCGTTCTTAATAGCGTTCTCGACTGCATCGAGCGAAGCCGCTCTGCCGCTGGCACTTGAAAACATGGAGCGCTTCGGGGTGCCCAAACACATTGTCGGATTTGTGCTGCCGACCGGCTATAGCTTCAATCTCACGGGGACAACGCTGTATCTCTCGTTGGCGTCGCTCTTTATTGCGCAAGCGGCCGGTATTCACATGCCGATCGCTACCCAACTCACCATGATGTTGACGCTGATGCTTACCAGCAAAGGCGCAGCCGGGGTTCCGCGTGCTGCTTTGGTATTACTCGCCGGAACGGTCGCGAGCTTTCAATTGCCACCGGAAGGGATCACGATCATCTTGGGCGTCGATGCGCTGATGGATATGGGACGAACCTGCGTGAACGTATTGGGGAACTGCACGGCGACGGCTGTTATCGCGCGCTGGGAGGGCGTTCCGCTCACCGCGACTGCCACTCAAGTGGTGGAAGTGGAAGCCTGAATTAATACCAAGTGGCAAAGAAAGCGTACAACAACCGCTCCCTCGCGGTCGCGGCTCTGTCCGGTTTACGCGGATTTCCGCAAGCGGGTACTAGAAGATGTGCTTGATGCCTTTGCCGACGCCTTTGATGATCTTCGCGCTGCCCTTGACGGCGCCTACGCCGGCATCTTTTCCAGCATAAGCCGCGCCTTTGCCAACGTCAGTGGCGGCGTCGATGGGATGCAGCGTCGCTAGATCCACAGCGCCTTTACCTGCGCCGCCGGCCACGTGCGCAGCTGCTCCGCCCGCGCCCTTGGCAAGATCGCCCGCACCGCTGGCTACTTCGCCGCCTGCACTTCGCCCGTGCTTCTTGTTCTTGACCTTTTTCTGCTGTGTTGTCTGCGTGGTTTGCTCGTTCTGATGAGCCATCAACGGCAGGCTTAATCCGATTGCGAGAACAGGCAGAAGGTACTTTGGTTGCATAGCGCGGAGCTACCTAATCAATCGTACACGTTCGATAGCGCTGGCGAGCCCGGTATTCTCATCGGCGGTGATAACCACCCCGTGCAGTTCGACGCCTTGCCGGGCCGCTTCCATTCGTCCGTGCATTCCGGTGAGAAAGCGGCGCAAGACAATATCCTTGTCGACGCCGATAACGGATTCGTACGGGCCGGTCATGCCGGAGTCGGTCTGATAGGCGAGCCCGCGCGGCAGGATGCGCGAATCGGCGGTGGGCACGTGCGTATGCGTTCCGATCATGGACGTTGCGCGGCCATCGAGATACCATCCCATGGCGACTTTTTCGCTGGTGAGTTCGGCGTGAAAATCGACGAAGCGGATTTTGATATTTGGATCAAGAGCCTGCAACAGCTCATCGGCTTTGCGAAAGGGACAATCAATGTTCGACATGTGGGCGCGGCCTTGCAGATTCAGGACGGCATACGGAACGCCGTTGCGCGCTTTGGCGGTGTACACGCCATTTCCCGGCAAGCCGGGCGGATAGTTGGCCGGCCGCAGTAGACGCGGCTGATGTTCGTAGTAGTCGTGAATCTCGCGTTTGTCGAAGCTGTGATTGCCGCCGGTGAGAACGTCGAGTCCTAGTGACAGAAGTTCTTCGGCGATCAGGGGAGTGATGCCGAAACCGCCGGCACTGTTTTCGGCGTTTGCGATGGCGAGATCGATTTTGTGTTCGGTGATGAGCCGGTTAAGGTTCTCAGCGACAATGCCGCGGCCACCCGAGGCGAAGATGTCGCCAATGAACAGAATTTTCATCAATAGCGAAAGGCGTGTTTGAGTGCCTGCGCAAGCACAAAAACGTTCCCGGCGAGAGCTTCCGCCTCAACCTCCGTCATTGACCCCTAGAAAGCACAGGGGGGAATCCTCCGAGCACCTTTAGGCTTCTCCATGGCATCAGAGATGCCGGAGCCTGCA
Organism: Terriglobia bacterium; assembly: GCA_963758445.1. Taxonomy (GTDB): domain Bacteria; phylum Acidobacteriota; class Terriglobia; order Bryobacterales; family Bryobacteraceae; genus Bog-105. The sequence continues at coordinate 620,617 of CAVWVR010000004.1, read as the reverse complement.
CACGGGCACTTAATTCGAGTTGGACTCCATGACATTGACTATCGGATCAATTTTTAGGAGACCGAGGGGACGCTCTCGCGGGGAACGCTTTAATGGCAGAGTAACAGAAAATTGGACGTTTTGCTAGTGATCTGGCTAGCGCGGCTGTAAGCGCTCGGCAATTTCTTTTTCGGTGATGGCGCCCTCTTTAATGACGCGCCAGTAGGGCTCCGTAATGTCGACAGTGGTAGGGCCGGCGCCGGTACACAGCCCGCCGTCGAGGACCAGGTCGATGCGTCCGTCCATGCTGGCGAATAGCTCAATGCCGCTGGATACAGTGGGCTCGCCCGACATATTCGCGCTGGTCGCAATCAACGAGTGGCCGACCTTTTCGATGATGGCGTTCAGAAGAGGGGAGTTGGCATGACGAACCGCTAAGCGCCCGGTGTTACCGGTGACTTTGAGCGGCACCTTGGCGGCGGCGGGAATGATCATGGTCAGCGGTCCGGGCCAGAAATGGCGGGCAAGAACATAAAAACGGCTGTTCAACTCTTTGGCCAGATCTTCGGCCATCAGAGTGTCTGAGACGGCCAAGGGAAGCGAGCGAATATGTTCACGTCCTTTGGCCGCGAAGACGCGACCGACGGCGCGCAGATCGAAGGGATCGGCAACGATGGAATAAAGCGCGTCAGTGGGTATTCCGATGAGGCCGCCGCGGTTGATTTCGTGGACCGCTCGGTCGAGGGCGCCGGGGTACGGATTTTCTATGTCTATTTCGATTAAGTCTGTGGCCACTTTTTAGCGTTCACCGAGAGCTTCGGCGACTTGGACCGCCATCTCGTAGCGGCCGAAAGGAGCGCTTAATTGTGCGCCCTGCACCATGGAGCGGACGCGCGCGCACATTTCCTGAGCGATGAGAATGCCTTCGGCGCGGGCTTTTTCGGCGCTGTCGGCGCGGCGCATGCGCTCCATATATACATTCGGGACGGGCACGCGGAGTTCGTTGACCATGAACTCGGCATTGCGAAAACTGGTGAGCGGCCAGATGCCGGCGATGAAAGGAATTTTGTACTGCTCGGTCCGCTTGAGATAGAGTTCGAGCAGATCGAGATCGAAGACGGGTTGGGTGACAACGTACTCAGCGCCGGCTTCCACTTTCCAGGCGAAGCGGCGCAGTTCTTCATCCATATTGAGCGCGCCTGGATTGGCGCCGACGCCGATCAGCAGGCCGGTTTGAGAGCCGATGGGATTGCCGCCGATATCGAGGCCCTGATTGAGGTTGTTGACGATGTTCGTCAGGCCGATGGAATCGACGTCGAATACGGCGGTGGCGTCGGGATAGGTGCCCATGCGCGGCGGATCGCCGGTGATGCAGATGAGATTGCGAACGCCGACCGTGTTCGCGCCAAGCAGTTCGGATTGAATGCTGAGAATGTTTCGGTCGCGGCAGCAGAAATGCAGCACAGCTTCAATACCGGCTTGCTGCTGGATGAGTTGGCAGGTGACCTGGGCGCTGAGACGAGCACTGGCGCGAGGACCATCGGGGACGTTGATGCAATCGATGCCAGCCTCCTTGCAGAGGCGCGCGCCGTCCACTTCTTTAGAGGCGTTGACGCCGCGGGGTGGGAGGATTTCCACGAAGGCGACGAACTTGCCGGCGGTGAGCTTGGCGCCGAGTTGGGACTTCTCTGCCATCGGAACTTTCGGCAGGCGCTTTACTTCGGCCTTGACGGCTTCGTCCTGAACGACGGCGGTGCGGTGCTGAACCGGCTGTAGAGATCGAACTTCGCTACAGATCAGCTTGATGTGTTCGGGCGTGGTGCCGCAGCAGCCGCCGATCATGCGTACGCCGGCTTGCAGGAAGCGGCGGGCATATTGCGCCATGTATTCGGGCGAGCAGAGATAGATGTTGCGCCCTTCGACGGTTGCAGGCAGGCCGGCATTGGGCATGGCGCTGAGCGCTTTGGTGGTGAACGCCGACATTTTCTCGATGGTTTCGAGCGCCACGCGCGGGCCGGCGGAGCAGTTGACTCCGATTACGTCGACGGGCAATTGGTTGAGGGTGCGCGTGAATGTTTCGGTGCTGGCGCCGTCGCGGAGATTGCCGTCGTCTTCGACGCTGACCTGGGCGACGATTACGATATCGGGACCGGCAGCTTCGCGGACGCCGAGAATCGCTTCGCGCAGTTCGGCCAATTCGTAGAAGGTTTCGAGGACAAAGAGGTCGACGCCGGCGCCGAGCAGTGCCTCAGCCTGCTCGCGGAATACAGCGCGAGCTTCGGCGAATGACATCGGCCCAAGCGGCTCGATCTGAGTACCGAGTGGTCCAAGCGCTCCGGCGACAAACGCCTTCTCGCCAGCGGCTTCGCGCGCGAGGCGCACGCCGGCTTCGTTGATGGCGCGAAGTTTCTCAGCGAACCCGAAAGCGGCGAGCCGGACGCGGTTGCCGCCGAAGGTGTTGGTCTCGACGATCTCGGCGCCAGCGCGGACGTATTCCTGGTGGATCTCTTTAACCAGCGCCGGGGCCGAGAGGTTCAGCTCGTCAAAGCAGCGGTTGATGAAGATGCCTTTGGCATACAGCATCGTTCCCATTGCTCCATCGGCAACGACGATTTTGGATTCGATCTTCTTGCGCAGATCAGCGGCGCGGGTTTGGATGGGGGGATCGGCTACAGGCATTGAATAAAGTGCGATCCGGCCCGTTTAAGTCGCTGCCGGATTACAAGATTGTATCGCGGAGAGTGATTCGGTCGCCCAGGGAAACTCCCAGGGCTTTGGCGGCGCTCTGCTGATTCATACCGATTTCAATGTATCCGGAGCTGCCGTGATAGGCGAACAGTTGCCCTGGGGGAGCGTCTCCAAAGGTTTTGTGGAAAGCGGCGATGGCTTTATCGTTAGCGCTTAGGGTGAAAGTGGTGCTCGAAGTATTCGAGTGGAAACTGCTGATAACATTGCCAAAACGATCAATGCTGAGAACCACACCGTGCCAAATGCCGGGTTCGACTTCTTTAGGCTCAACATCGGGCAGCCGTTCATAGGCCCTTAGCACGGGGCCAACCTGCTCGGGTTTTGCGGCTCCGGCGGCGAGAGTTGCGGCAACGGGGGCGAAGACGTCCCGGCCGTGGAAGGTTTCCGAAGGAACTTCCAGCCAGAGGGCCCGGTTGGTGATTTCGCGAACGGTAGCTGCTTTATGCTGCTGGAGGACTAAGGCCAGGACGCCATTGTCAGGCGCGATAAACGTCTGATTGCCGGCCTGGACGAGGATGGGTTTGCGGGCGGTGCCGACGCCGGGGTCGACGACTACCACGTGGATGCTATGCGCGGGGTAGAAGCGGGCCGCCTGACTGATGGAATAAGCGCCCGTGAGAATGGAAAAAGCGGGTAAATCATGCGTGATATCGACGACCACGGCTTGGGGACAGCGGCTCAGTATGACGCCTTTCATTGTCCCGACGTAATGATCTGAAAGCCCGAAATCGGTGGTAAGGGTGATAACGGGGGGTGCGGGAGAGACTGCCATTAGTTGTTAAGATCGTAGAAGCACCTCTAAGTTTCGCCCGTTTACAACGCGCGAAGATTTTCCTTCAATTCCTTGCTGTATTTCGATTACAACGCGACTACGTCTGTTGCGCCCGAAGTGGCCGACGTTATGGATGCCGCCGTGCGCCAGGTATTTGGTAATGCATCGAGCACACATCGGGCGGGTCAGGCAGCGCGCGAACAATTAGAGAAGGCGCGGAAGACGGTGGCTGGGACGATCAACGCGACGCCCGGGGAGATTGTTTTCACGAGCGGAGGAACCGAGTCGAACAATCTGGCGATTCTGGGACTGATGCCGAAGGGTCAGATTGTTACGACGGCGATTGAGCATCCTTCAGTGATGGAGTGCTGCCGGCAATGGAAGGATTTCTCGGTGGTCGCGGTTGAGGAAGTGACGCGCAATATCAGTGACAACACGGTGCTGGTGTCGGTGATGCACGCTAACAATGAGACCGGAACGTTGCAGCCGATCGCAGAAATTGCCGGGCTGGTGCGTGAGCGAAGAGCGGCCGGGCAGCAGATTTATTTGCACTCCGATGGAGTGCAGGCAGTGGGCAAGATTGAGGTGGATGTTCAGGCGCTGGGAGTTGATCTGTATTCGATGAGCGCGCATAAGGTGTTTGCGCCTAAGGGAACGGGCGCGTTGTTCGTGAAGCGCGGAGTGCCTTTGCGCGGCATACAGCACGGCGGGCGGCACGAACGGGAGCGACGGGCGGGAACGGAGAATGTGCCGGGCGCCATCGCCTTTGCACGCGCTTTGGAGTTGTGCCGGGAGAGCGACGTGAACGTGGCCGAGCTGCGGGATTATTTCGAAGCAGAAGTGCGGGCGCGGGTTACGGGTGCTGAGATCAACGGGGCCGGAGTTCCGCGGTTGCCTAATACGAGCAATGTGCTGTTTCGCGGCGTATCGGCGGAGGCGCTGGTGATTGCGCTCGACATGCTCGGGATGGCGGTTTCAACCGGTTCTGCCTGCAGCAGCGGTTCGATTGAGCCGTCGCCTGTGTTGCTGGCGATGGGATTGAGCCGCGACGAGGCGAAAGCAAGCGTGCGGTTTTCTTTTAGCCGCTACAACACGCTTGCGGAAGTGCGGCAACTGATGGATGCGGTTGTAGCGTGCGTAAGCAGATTGCGGGCCACGCGGCCGATGGAGTGTCAGCTTGTCAGTTGATACGGCGCCGATTGCGGTTGCGATGTCGGGCGGAGTGGATAGCTCCGTGGTTGCAGGATTGCTGAAGCAGCGCGGCGAGACGGTTGTCGGACTCACGATGCAGCTTTGGAATCAGCGCCGGATGCCTGAGTTGACACCGGAAGGCGGCGCGGTGGGGCGATGCTGCTCGCTCGACGATGTGTATGATGCGCGCGCGGTGGCGGGCTTACTGGGGATTCCGTACTACGTGGTGAACTTCGAAGAGCGATTCGAGCAGCAGGTAGTCAAGCCGTTTGTGGACGATTACCTGGCGGGGCGCACGCCGATTCCCTGCACGCTGTGTAACAACTTCATCAAGTTCGATCAGTTTCTGGATATGGCGGACGGCGTGGGTGCGGATAAGATTGCAACCGGACATTATGCGCGGCTGAGCTACGACAGCGCGACGGGACGCTATCAGATGCGCGCCAGCGTTGACGCGAGTAAGGACCAGACTTATTTTCTGTTCGGGTTGACTCAGGCGCAGTTAGCGCGAACGCTGTTTCCACTGGGTGGGATGGTGAAGACGCAGGTCCGTGAACTGGCGAAGGAACTTGGACTGCCGGTTGCCGACAAGAACGATAGCCAGGAAATCTGCTTTGTTCCGAATGGCGATTATGCAGCTTTCATCGACGCCTACTTCCGTGAAAAGGGACTGGACGCGACGCAGACACACGGTGAGATTGTGGACACGTCGGGGCGTGTTCGCGGGCAACATACCGGAACGCATCACTATACGGTAGGTCAGCGGCGTGGCTTGCGGGTTGCCGCCGGTGAGCCGCTGTATGTGATTGCGACCGATCCGAAGACGCAGCGTGTGGTGGTGGGGCGGAACGAGGAATTGCTAAGAACGAGTCTGGTTGCCGCCGACATCAACTGGATCTCGATTGCGGCTCCGCGAGAGCCTCGCCGGGCGGCAGTAAAGATTCGCAATAAGCATGTGCCTGCGCCCGCGACGCTGCTGCCGACGGGCGACGAACGCAAGATGGAGGTTCGCTTCGATGAGCCGCAGCGCGCGGTGACGCCTGGACAAGCCGCGGTATTTTATGATGGCGACCTGGTGCTGGGCGGCGGCTGGATCGCGTAACGTTGGCAAAGAGTAAGAACCGGTTGCAAGTTCGCGCGGAGTACGCGCTGGGAGTGACACTGATGAGCGCCTTGCGGAGGCTGCCGCTTCCTTTGGCAGGGACACTCGCAAGGGCCACGACGAGTACTCTCGATTTGGTTTTGCCCAAGCTGCGGCGCGTGGCGAGAACGAACCTCGAATTTGCGTTGCCTTTGGCTACACAGGGGGAGCGGGAACGGGTAATCAGTGGAGTGTTCGAGAGTCTGGCGCGCCTGCTGCTGACGATGGCACGCTTTCCGGACTTGAACGCAACGAACATTTCGGAGTGGATCGGGTACGAAGGCCTGGAGCACTACCTGGAGGCCAAGCGCGCGGGGCAGGGGATTTTGATTCCTACGGCTCATCTGGGCAACTGGGAACTGAGCGCGTTTGCACATGGGTTGATGACTGAGCCCATGAACGTGATGGTGCGGGCGCTGGACAATCCGCTGCTTGACGATCTGGTGGAAACGCGGCGCGGGCTCTCGGGCAATCGGATGATTTTGAAACGCGATGCCGCGCGGCTAGTCATCAAGGCGCTGAAGAACAACGAAGCGGTCGGGATTCTGATCGATCAAAACACGGCCGCTTCGGAAGGCGTGTTCATTGACTTTTTCGGACGCTTGGCCTGCGCGGGAGCAGGATTCGTGAAGCTGGCGCATCACTCCGGAGCGGCAGTCGTTCCAGGATTTGCGCTGTGGGAAGAAGCGAACAAGCGGTATACCCTGCGATTCTACCCACGAGTGGAGTTGAGTGGGGACGTGCAGCAGGATACGCAGCGCATTCACTCCGTGATTGAGGATGTCATTCGCGAGTATCCCGAACAATGGATGTGGATTCACCGCCGCTGGAAGACCCGACCTGAGGGCGAGTCTTCGCTGTACTGAATCGAGAGCCAGTGTGCCCATAAGCGCTAAGTTAAGCGCTCGAAGCGGATTTGCGTGCTTTCACACGTTCTCGGAGGGTCGGAGTCACAGGCGGGTCAGTCGTTTGGTTTCAGGGGAAGGCACAGCTCGGTTCGCCAATTGGCCGGATCCGTGCTCGATTCAGGACCAGCCATAAAGATCTGCCAGAAGTCGCCTCGACTCACGTGCCCCTCACGCTTCATCCACTCTCGAAACTCCGCCCAAGCATTGGCGAGCCCTTCGTAGTTCCCGCTTATGACTGCGCGTGCTATCCGTCCTCCGGGAAGTTCTCCGTTTTTCACACGGCCTGTGGGCTGCATTGGGGCCACGATGGGGAACCCCACTTCGAAGTCGAACGCTTGTTCCGATGTCTTCAGATGGTGGTCGAAAAGCGGTCCTGCCGGAGCTATGCCTTGGCAGGACAGTGTAGCGAGAATTTCACGGATCGCCACCGGCATGACTGTCCGTATTTCGTCGCGCGGAACCGTCACGTGAATGACAGCCGCGGCCCGCGGTCGTGTTTCTGTGATTTCGGGTGTTCCGATCATGAGCATTTCCTTTCTGTTCCCGCATCGAACGATGTATCGCACCCCATATCTGCGCTGCAGTCTTTCAAGTAACTGGAGACGATAAAATTGCCGGCGGCATCGAACAGACTCAGGTGGGGATCGAAACCGCCGCCCGCGACAGTTGCTCCGGTTTGGCTCGTCCCACCGGAAAAGCTGTACGTGATGGCTTGCACGTCCGTAGTTGTTGTGAGGTTGAAGGTATAAACGACGGCTGCCCAGGTAGCAAAATCCCGGGCGGTGACACAAGGCGAACCGCCGCAATCGGCGTAGTTAGCGTCTGTTTGCTGATTGCCGGAAAAGAAAAAGGCGTCTGCTTTCGCCAGAAAAGGTGAGCAGAGCAAAAAAAGAGAAGGGAGAGCGCAAAGGGCAGGGCTTTTACAATCGATATTTGCCGGTAACGGTACTAACCTGTCACGGTACTAAGTCGGTGCGCCACAGTGTTACCGAGCTTACCTCGGCTAAGGCCATCGTCTTCCTCCGCTGTTTATCGCTAGAAGAATTTTGCAGAAAGCGCACCCCGGGCTGTATAATCTTTGCCGATAGGAGGATCGATGAAGGGTTTAAGTTCCTTGTTTGCTTGTGCAGGCTTTGCTGTGCTCACGATGCTGTATGCGGGCCGTGTTCATGCATCTGTCGATGATAAAGCCGAGATCACCGCTGTTGAGCAACGCGCGATCGAAGGCTTCAAGGCAAAGGACGTTGACAAGATTATGTCGTGCTACCTGCCCGACGAAACGTTATTCGTGTTTGATGTTGTGCCGCCTCGCGAGTATGTTGGAGCCAAGGCGTATCGAAAAGACTGGGAGGAATTGTTCGCGGCGTTTTCTGGACCGGCTGAAGCTGACATTAGTGATTTGAAAGTCTTCGTTCAGGGCACGATGGGGTACGCACACCTGATCAGTCACTCAGTGCTAACTGACAAGGACGGAAAGAAAACGGAAAGTAACGTCCGCACCACCGACGTGTTTCGAAAAACGGGAGGCAAATGGCTGATTGTGCATGAGCACAACTCAGTCCCCGTCGATCTTGCGACTGGTAAAGCCGATATAATGGCGAAGCCCTGAGCGCCGTTTTTATAGTTGGGCTGGCCCCGTACTGAACGAACTAGCGGGCGGCGTGGTGGTGACGCGCGATGGGGTGCTGATCGAGGCCCAGGACGGATGAGCCGTAGGCATCAAAATCCCTGCCCCGCGCGTTTTCGGACGACTAGCCTGCGCGGGAGCAGGATTCGTGAAGCTGGCGCACCACTGCGGAGCGGCAGTGGTGCCGGGATTTAATTTGTGGAAGGAAGCAAGAAAGCGGTATACCCTGCGGTTCTACCCACAAGTGCAACTGAGTGGAGACGTGCAGCAGGATACGCAACGCATTCACTCAGTGATTGAGGATGTCATTCGTCAATATCCCGAACAGTGGATGTGGATTCACCGGCGCTGGAAGACCCGCCCCGAGGGCGAGTCTTCGCTGTACTGAATTAGTTAGGGGGCCTGTTTCCAAGGCTCTGCGCCCTTGCTAATCTCCCTGCATTTAACGCTGTCCTGCCAAGGGCGGTGGTTGTGATTTTGTACAGGAACCGTGAGCGTAGGACTCTTCTCAGAGGAACAGCTCAATTTGCTGCTCAACGCGCGCGAAGGTTTGAATAACATCCAGTACTTCACAGGCGGGAATCTGGGCTAATTCTTTCGGTTCCACCTTGTGCAGACCTCCACCGTAAACCCGGCCCTCAGATTTTATCTGGGCCGGCGTGATGCGCTGCAAAGCTTCAAACACAAGTGATTCCAACTGCGGGTGCTGTGTGAGCACCTCGCGCAGCACGGCTTTGGGATAGAGCATTAGGTAAACATTGTGCGCAGTCGCCTGCGAGCGATTCCAGAGAAACCGGAAAGGGTGCTTGCCGTCTCTCGACCGGCCCATATAGGTACAGAGAAATGGGGCGGGTGGTCTTTGCTCCTGCGAATACCAGGGCGAACGATGGCTCGCGAGATACGCTTCGTCAATCTTTTTAGTCTTTCCCCGCTCAATGTATTCATAAAATCGGGGCCACCTGGCCTTGATGCACTCTTCGGGTTCGCTGCAATCGAGGAGATACAAGCGGCGCGAAACGTTAGGCGTACCGTCCGGCAAGGGGTCAATGATATCCCCTTCAATATGGCGAGGACCTGGCAGAACGGGCTTGAGGTAGGCGCTGGGAATTTCCCATTCCTTGACCTGCGCAGGGGTCAGAAAAAAAAAGCTGTTGGCCCCGGTGGCTAGTCCGCGTTTGATGGTGAAGAGTTCGCCAAGGGTCGGGCCGGTGTTGGTGGCCGCGGTCGTCGATACCGGAAACTGCGTCCATTTGCGTGAGGATTTGAGCACGTCGAGCGGTACGCCAGCTTGGCTCTGCGGCTGTTCAATCGGCCCGGCAAAAGAGAAGCGCACCACATGGCCTACAGGCGGCGGCGATTTGCGGAAGATGACGACGGCGGACGATACAAGCGCATCGGCGAACTGGACATCCGAAGGGCAGAAGCGGTGAATCTGCAGGAGCGTGACATTCTCTGTAAAATACCGGCGCAGTGTTTCGCCATAATTCACATCCATGAACTCGGAGGGAATCAGCCACACGGCGAGCCCTCCTTCTTCCATCCAGTCATGCGCGTGAAGAAGAAAATAGCAGTAGAGTCCGGCAAGGCCGCTGATGGGAAGATTGAGCGAGCGTGCGAGTTGCGACTTAAGCCGGAGTTTTTCTTCTCCGGTCATATGATGGTGCCGCACATACGGCGGATTCGTCAGAATGAAATTGAAGCGCTTCCTGGGGGGGCGCTGTTGTGTGAAATCTCCCTGCGTGACTTCAAGCCCTTGCTCTTCCCATAGATTTCTGGCCGTATCTGCAAACAGCGGGTCAAGCTCAATGCCGGTCGCGGACTCAATCTGCCTTGCCGCGAATTCTTTTCGCAGTGCCGAAAAAAAAGAGCCGGTACCGACGGCCGGGTCAAGGAAGCGAATGGGTTCTTCCCCCATCAGGGCGCGTGCATGTCTCGTAAGGCTAACGGCAAGCGGTGCGGGAGTGGCAAACTGTCCCCACTTATTGCGCTCGGCGGCGGTCTTCAGGCAATCGAGCCGCGTCTGCTCGCCAATGCGGCGTTCCTCGATACTATGGGCTGCGAAGTTCCCCATTATTAAAGCCCGAGCTTGTCGAGGTCTTTGATTCGATGCTCCCATATCCAATCAATACCTTCCGCGGCCTCGTAGCCTAGATAGGCGGCATCAAAATAGCCGCACAGAAATAGCACGAAAACAATATGCTCCCCGTAAGCCGCTTTAAGTTGGCTCATCTTGATGGCCTCCTCCTTGCGACGCTTGTTGGTATTGGTGAAATCACCGGCAGATTTCGCCTCGATAAGAATGGGTAGGTGCGGAAGCTTCGCCTTCTTGGGCTGGATGACAGCATCCACAGGAATGTTCACTGTTTTGCCATCCGTCTGGCTGTTTTTTACTTTCACGATAAGCCTGAAAGTAAAGGTGCCGCGTTCCATCTGGTCAAGCGGCTGGCTGCTCGGGTGCGATTTGCGTTTGTAGCCTTTTTGGGTCAGGTAGTTTTCGATGAGGGCAAGCTGGCGTTCTTCTTGCGCGTTTCTGACAATCGGGTCGGCTACGGCTCCGCATAAACGGTCGGCCACGATAGTCGATGACCGGTAGCGTTCTTCGTTGGTGGGTTTGCGCTTCTCCGCAAGCCACGGGAAAATATCCACGTCCAGCATGCGGGAAAGGATTCCGATGATTCTGCTCAAATGTTCGTCTAGCAACTCCGGCGAAAGTTGCGGGGGAAGCTTTCCTGTTTCCAGTGTCCCCACGAAGTTCTTGCTTGAATCGGCAAGACCTACAAGCCGGTCACGTGCGAGCGGCGGGCAAGTGGACATTCGGAGCGTTTGAAGGATTGCCGGGGTCTTTTTCAATGCGGCGGTCGTGATGTTTTTTAGGTCTGCCGTTGCTATAAGCGCGTCCTCTACGTAATGCACTGTCTTGCTGCGCGTATCGCGGTATGCCTTCGGCGCATAAGTCATGAACCATTGGTTGAACTGGTCAACGGAAGCGCGGGTGTCCGCTTTCCAGTTTTGAACCTTGTCGGCATTGATGGGCATTGGTTACTGCTACTTGTCCGAAGAAGCCGCCGCCCGCCCGGAGTCGATGGCGTGAGTTTCAATTGCGTTACACACAGTCACCGGAGCCAAAGCGCCACCGGTGGTCTCGCTGGACCCTGGCTCACTGGAACCGTCCATGAAGAACTGACGCAGGCACCCTCGAAGGGCGCTTACTTTATCTACCCGTCGCAGCATTCGATTGCGCCCTAGTCGAAGCCGCTTCCTTATCTTAACGCTTATAGGCCGGTCCCCCCCTGTACTGAACGAACTAGCGGGTGGCGTGGTGGTGACGCGCGATAGGATGCTGATCCAGGCCAAGCACGGCGACGACGCAGGACGACACTGACGCGGGCAAGGTGATGTTTCCCATATAAGTCAGGAACTGATTGCCCTGATTATCGGTGGCGCGGCAAAGCGTCACACCGAATGCCTGGTTCATCTGCTGCGCATTGCCTTGCACCTTGACCACGCGCGACTCGTAATTGACGTCCAGAAGGGTCAGGCCATAATGCTGCGCGAAGGAACAGGCTGCGGCCACGTCATTCGTATTCGCGAGCATCGAGGTAGGCGAGACGTCGCTAACGCCAGCCAGGAGTTGTTGCCCGGCAGCGGCCGCACCGGCAGGAGGACGTATGACCAGACTCACAGTGACAAGTTCTTTGGCTGGATCGGGTAGCTCGGTAATCTGATCGACGCCTGTTTGACTGGGTGAGCTGCCGGCAAGGGGGACGCGCTGGGAAGCTGGTTGATGTGCCGCTCAGCGACTGTAACAACGCCGCGCCGTTGGGACTACCGAGACCAGTGCAGGGGTCCCAACCCACGCCCGCGCTGTAATAGCCGAGTCCACTGTCGTCGTTGTTGCCGCTGGTGATGTCGTGGAAATCGGTTTCGCCGAGGCTGTAGAGAGTGGGGTTCAAAAAGCCGACGTTCTTGCCCAGGGATTGATTTATCAGCGCGACGAGACCGGCCCAGAGTGGAGCCACAGCGCTGGTGCCGCCGACCACCTGATTTTGGCCGTCATAGAGGATCTGGTATCCAGTGGTGGGATCGGCATCACCTGCTACGTCAGGCACGCCACGGCCGACGTACTTCGTTTGAGGCTCTGGAGGAACTCCCGCATTGGACTGATAGGAAGGCAGGGGGAACTGGGCGCTAACGCCGCCGCCAGTGGCGCCTTCATTGTTCGCAATCTCGTTCCACACAACTTCGGAGGTGATGGTCGTGCCGGAGCCGACCAGAGTGGTACCGCCGCAGGATAGCGCGTAGGGACTGGCGGCGGGGAAGTCGACATGCAGGTTGCCGTCGGTTTCGCCATCGCTCGAGCCGTTATCACCGGCGGCGATTGTGACCGTGACGCCCATGGTGGCGCCGTCCTGCAAAGCGGAGTTCATGGCGGCGAGGGATTGCGCTGTCCAGCTATCCTCCGGTCCACCCCAACTGATGGACACTACGGAAGGCTTGCGCGTGGTGTCATGAACGGCGTCAGTGATGGCGTCGATAAAACCCTGGTCGGTGTTGGGCGCGAAGTAGACAGCGATGTTTGCGCCGGGTGCAATGGAGCCGACAATTTCGATGTCAAGCATCACCTCAGCGTCGGCACTAGAGCCGGGAGAATTGGTTCCTCCATCGACCGATACCGCGGTAACGGACGGCTCCTTGATGCCGAGGCCCTTGAAATATGTTTGTAGATCGGTGGTGCTGTAGCCACCGCCGAGTTCGATGATTCCGACGGTCTGACCTGCGCCCGTGACGCCGGTGGGATAGTTGTAAAGCGCTGCCACTTGAGGCGGCGTAAAGGTAGTGGGCGGGGCGGCCGGCTTCTTTTTCCTTTTTCGGTGGTGAGGCTTTGCGACAGGGCGGTTGTCGAGTCCGACCACGGCTACAACAACACCGCTCAGCTCCGAAGGGATGCTAATGGACCCTTCTCTTCCGCAGTAGGTTAAACCGGTGGAAGCAACGTGGTAATTCTGCAGCTCTGCTCCAAAAGCCTTGCTTACGTTCGCAGCCGTTCCTCTTAGGATGACGCGGCGCTTGCCTACACTCGAATCGACAACTGTGAGCTGGTACTCGTGAGCGAATTGCTCGACCAACGCCAAGTCCTGGGTGTTGGCACCGTGCTGTAGCGCGAATTCGTCACGCGTCATGCACGGCTGGCCAGGTCCCGGGGGTGGATCAGGGACGGGACTTTTTGGCCGCACAAACACGCTGGCGCTCACGGTGTCGTTTGGGGACAGCGCCCCGACTGGTTCCGCACCGGGCAACGGCTTCTTTTCACTGCCCGGAAGGATTGTTCTCTGATTGCTGAAAGGCATTTATTTATTCCTTACAAGAGTCCGCACCAGTTTAACTTGTCGATGAAATTGTGCGATTTTGCGAGATATTTGGAGATATTCGTACAATGAGCGATTGCGAGGCATGACTCGGGAGGCGATCGAAATTCGCCAGCTTACAGATCGCGCAGAGTTTGAATCGGTAGTTAAGCTGCAGCGGGATATCTGGGGTTTCGAAGAGGTCGATCTTCTGCCGTTGCGGCTGTTTGTGGTGGCGAGCAAGATCGGCGGGCAGGTTCTGGGAGGTTACGACGGCTCCAGAATGGTGGCGTTCTGCCTGTGCATTCCGGGGCTGAAAACGGGCGCAAAGCCGTACTTACACAGCCACATGTTGGGGGTCTCACCCGATTACAGGAATACGGGTCTGGGGCGGGCCTTAAAGCTGAAACAGCGCGAGTTTGCCCTGGAAGCGGGGGTTGATCTGATTGAGTGGACGTTTGACCCGCTCGAAATCAAGAATGCGTTTTTCAATATAGAGAAGCTGGGCGCAATTGTCCGGCGCTACGTACATAACCAATACGGCACCAGCAGCAGCCACTTACATGGCGACTTGCCGACTGACAGGCTGGTTGCCGAATTGTGGATTCGATCGCAACGGGTGGAAAGCGCGCTCGAAGGCCAGCCGGCGGGACGACCGGAAGTGGAAGCTCGAATCAGTGTGCCGGTTGAGATACATGACTTGCGGCTAGCCGACGGACAGCGCGCGAGAGAGATACAGGCGGAGATCGGCGAGCAGTTCGACCGCTGTTTTAGAAAGGAACTCGCGGTAATCGGGTTTGAGAAAAGCGCGCAGGCGGGCACTTACTTACTTGGCAAATGGGAATTAAAGTAGATCGAATTGTAATTCGGCACATACGGATGCCGCTGGTGCATTTCTTTGAGACCAGCTTCAGCCGCACTTACGAACGCGACATCATTCTGGTGGAAGCGATTTCCGATGGGGTTTCCGGTTGGGGCGAAGTCACAGCGGGCGAGAATCCGTTTTACAACGAGGAGTGGACGGGATCGATCTGGCCGCTGCTGATTGACTATGTTGCGCCGCGAGTTTTGAAGCATCCTTTTCCGAGCGCCGCCGAGGTGGGGAAACGAACGGCGCATATTCGGGGGCACAACATGGCGCGCGGAGGCGTGGAAACCGCAGTTTGGGATTTGCAGGCACGGCTGAATGGCGAACCGTTATGGAAGACGATCGGCGGCGGAGCACGGAGCGAGATTGGGTGCGGCGTATCGATCGGCATTCAGGATTCCGTTCAGCAACTGCTGGGAAAAATCGAGACCGAGCTAAGCGCGGGATATCAGCGCATCAAGATGAAGATCAAGCCGGGTTGGGACGTGGATGTGATCCGGCGCGTGCGCGAGGAATTTCCGCAGATCCGGTTGATGGCGGACGCAAATTCGGCCTACACGCTGGAGGATGCGGATCGTCTGAAGAAGCTGGATGAGTTTCATTTGATGATGATTGAGCAGCCGCTGGCGCATGACGACATCATCGATCATGCGGAACTGCAGAGCAAATTAGAGACGCCGATTTGCCTGGATGAATGCATCCGCTCCGCGCATCATGCCGAGCAAGCCATTCGATTGCAGGCGTGCCGCATTATCAACATCAAGTTAGGGCGCGTGGGCGGATTTGCGGAAGCGAAAGCTGTGCATGATGTATGCGCGGCGCGCGGGATCCCGGTGTGGTGTGGAGGAATGCTGGAAGCCGGCATCGGGCGCGGGCATAACATCGCGCTTTCGACGCTTCCGAATTTCGTGCTGCCGGGCGATGTTTCCGCCTCCAAGCGGTACTGGAAGCGCGACATCGTGATACCGGCGATTGAAGTGACGCCGGCAGGAACTATTGCCGTCGGCAACACGCCCGGTTTCGGGTACGAAGTGGATGCAGAGTATCTGGAGAGCCTGGTGGTGCGGCGCGAAGTGCTTCAGTAGGTTAGTCTTAGATTTCGCTGATGCTGAACCGGAACATTTTTCGCGAATATGACATTCGTGGAGTTGCAGACGAAGAGTTGCTGAGTCCGGATGCGGAGCTGTTGGGGCGCGGGCTTGGAACCTATTTGATTCGCCATAGCGGCAGCCGTATCTGCCTGGGGTGCGATTGCCGACTGAGCGGAAACCGGCTGCACGATGCGGTTCTCAACGGATTGATGGCGGCGGGCGGGAAGGTGCTGGACCTGGGAACGGTTCCGACGCCAGTGCTCTATTATGCGGCGACACATTTTCAGGCCGACGGCGGTGTGATGATCACCGGCAGTCACAATCCCTCTGAATACAACGGAGTGAAAACGGTGTGCGGCACGGGCACGCTGCATGGGCAAGCGATTCAAGACGTTTACAAGCTGATCCACGACAAAGATTTCGATTCGGGCACGGGAACCGTTGAAAAGGTGGATGCGGTAACGCCATATGTAAAAGAGATAGCAGGGCAGTTTGAACTCAAACGCAAGGTGAAAGTGGTAGTGGATGCCGGCAACGGAACAGCGGGGCCGGTAGCGCACGCGGTGCTGGAGCGTTTGAATGTCGAGGCGATTGAACTGTTCTTTGAGATGGACGGCAACTTCCCAAACCATCATCCCGATCCGACCGTTCCCGAGAATCTCAAGGATCTGCGCAAGGCGGTCAAAGAGCACAAGGCGGATTTAGGCATCGCGTTCGACGGCGATGGAGACCGAATCGGCGCGGTGGATGAGCACGGCCAGGTGGTTTATGGCGACATGCTGCTGCTGATATTTGCGCGCGAGATTCTGACGCGAAAACCGGGCTCGACGTTCATCGGGGAAGTGAAGTGTTCGCAGGTGATGTATGACCGGCTACGCGAGCTGGGCGGCAATCCAATCATGTATAAGACTGGACATTCGCTAATCAAGGCCAAGATGAAGCAGGAACGCGCGGAGCTGGGGGGTGAGATGTCGGGTCACATGTTTTTTGCGGACCGCTATTACGGCTACGACGATGCCATCTATGCGGCGTGCCGATTGCTGGAGATTATTTCCGAATCGAAGGCTCCGCTTTCGGCTCAATTGAAAGATGTCCCGAAGCTAGTCTCCACGCCGGAGCTGAGGACCGACTGTCCCGATGATGCAAAGTTTGAAGTGGTGGCGAAGGTGGCGGACATGATGCGGCGGGAGCGGCCGATTGTGGATGTCGATGGAGTGCGCGTGAATTTCGAACACGGTTGGGGATTAGTACGCGCGTCCAACACGCAACCGGTGCTGGTGATGCGATTCGAAGCCACCAGTCAAGATGAGCTCAATAAGTACCAGAGGCATCTGGAAAACGTAGTGGAACAGGCGAAGAAGGCTGTAAAGAATTCGGTGAGAGCGGAGCTTTAATTCTTCGGGCCGATGGTTTCGGTGCGGCCGGCGAGTGGCTTCACAATGGGACCGCCACAGACACCAACGCCCGTCTTTAAGAGCGCGTTCAACAGGTTGACTAACACCATATAGATCACCTGTTCATTGACGGGTTGGCGGCCGGGCATACGGAAGGTGCCAGGCAGCTCCTTGGCAATCTGTAGACGAACCGCGTGAGGAAGAGCGCGGCCGTTCTTATCGCGCTGGTTGGCAAGAGAAAGCGGAGTCTGCAGGACGGCGCCCGATTTGCCGTCAACGTAGAACTGACAACGGGAAAACCAGCCGAGATTGCCGGGATCGGCGGCGTCGAACAGGAGTAAGGGCGCTTGACGGTCGGTAGCCGCGAGGTCGAGGGAGACGACGCGGTCCTGAATATCGATCTTTACGTCGAACCCGGCTTGCCGCGCGATGGTGCCAATAGATTCAGCGTCCAGCTCCAATAAAAGGTACTTGTGGCTTCCTGCCTCGAGAACTTGCATTCAACACTTACATTCTAGTGCGGAGCGCATTCTGCGGGGAAGTATCTCAGCGGTGTGACCGGGTTGCCGGGCCATGGCATGACTAGAGAGGCTTGGCTATTCTGTACCTGTGCCAGAGCAGATTTATGCCGAGCTCGGGAAGCTCGCCGCCGGGCTGGTGAGCGTGCTGGCGGCATTGGCAATGGGACACTCTATTCTGCGTGCCTCAGGGCTTTCGGCGCCAATCCACTGGCGTTTTCCACTGGGGCTGCTATTGGGCATTGCAGTCGCGGAAACATGTTTGACAGCGGCTCTTTATTTGGGGGGAGGCATCTGCACAATTCAAAATGTATCCGGCTGCCTTCTAGCGGCGGCGGCAATTTGCCTGGTCCGCGAACTATTCCTTTACCGGCCTCGGCCTCTTATTTCGATGAGCGGTCGCGAGTGGTGGCTGGCAGGTGTAATTATTGCGGCTCTCGCGCTAAACCTGATCATTGCCCTTGCTCCCTCTACAAAAATCGACGAGCTGCACTATCACATGCTCGTGCCTAAGAGGGTGATTCAGGACAACGGTCTGCGGCCCTACCAGCAGCCCTACGAAGCCGCAATTTTCCCTCAGCTAGCCTTTCAGTATTCGCTCAGCGCGCTGTTCGCGTTCGGCGTTCCCGAGGCCGGCAATGTAATTAGCTGGGGAATTGGCGGCGCCCTGATCTTTCTGATCATTGGCTTGCTGACAGAGTTGACGTCGGAGCGGGAAACGGGCCTACTTTTCGGCGCAGTTGCCGCGGTGGGCCTCTATCCCGCGGTCTGGTACGTCACGAGTGGTCCTCATGCGTTGGGCGATCTCGCTACCACTGCGGCCTTCTGCCTCTTCCTCCTACCAGAAAAAGCTGTTGGATGGGCGCCGCCGAAGACAAGGCTGGTGTTGATCTGTGTCGCGGCATGTCTAGCGGCTTCTACCAAAATAACTCTGATACCCATCAGCGTGTCGCTATGTCTCCTGGCGTGGCGCGGCACCGCCAGGCGCATAGGATGGAAAACTCCAACTTTAGTAGTCGTTGGGGTTTGGACCATAATGTTCGCGCCCTCCCTGGTATGGGCGTCCATTCGATCCGGATCGCCATTCGGGTTAGCGACCGCAACGCTCTTCCACAGCAGTTTCTTCAACCAGGAGACCCTGGCGGTACTGGCGCTGGCTAAGCAAGCGAGGCCCACTGGGCTAGTTCCGCTGTTGAGGCTATTGATGCCTTCCCTATCGATAGGATTCTTGCTGGCCTTGGGAGTCGTCGCCTGGAACGCTTCAAAGCAGTCGAGTTTTCGCGTTGTTCTGGTCTTTGTAACAGCTCAGACGATTCTCATTGCTCTTTTTCTGGCGCATGATTTCCGCTTTCTGGGTGGTTTGCAATTTGTGGTTTTGATAATGGGCGCATGGGCGCTCTCGCTTTCGCCGAAGGGCCAGCGCTGGTTCATGCGATGCCATCTACTCGGCGTTGTCCTCTGTTTACCTTGGCTGGCGATTCAGGCATACTACGGGGCGATGTTTTTTCCAGTTGACTTCGGACGCGAGAGCAGGGAAGCGTTTCTAAATCGTTATGTCGCGTTTTCGGCAGACTTCCAGCAGTTGAACCGGATTTTGCCTGCGAACGCCGTCCTGTATGTGAAGAACTCACCAAAGAATCCGGCTTACTATGCTCCTCGACCGGTGATTTTTACGTTGAGCGATGCAGTTCCCGGGCAGCACATTTTTCGTTTCCGGGTGGGAGAAGCAGAGCCGGAAACCGCTCTCACGTGCAACGGAAAAGTTTATGCGAATGCGCACGCTGTCAGCTATGCGTTTCGTACGAGCGAGCCACTGTACGACGAGCTGACGGTGGAGGACTGCTTCTGAGGAAAGTAGCTTTACGGGAAGCTCTCGCGCTTCGCTGTGCCGTCAGCGTAGACCCATCAAACCGCGAACAGAATCGATCAGCTTATCGGGGTCGTAGGCGACGCCATCCTTGAACACCGCATCCACTTTCGTGATGTCACTGATGTTGGCGGCCGGATTGCCATTTAGTACAACGATGTCGGCGGATTTGCCTGCGGCAAGCGTTCCAATTTGCGAGTCTTCGCCCAGAAACTTTGCGCCGTTTGCGGTTGCGATGTGAATCGCTTCCAGAGGCGTGAATCCCGCCGCAACCAACAGTTCCAGTTCGCGTTGGTCGCCAAAGCCAGGCAGAACGCCGCCATAGCCCGTGGGATCGCACCCGGCCATCAGCAACCCGCCCGCCTTCACAAAATCGCGTTCGAATTGCATCTCCTTGCGAAACAGCGCGGCGAAATCGGATGTTGCTCCGCGTTCGCTGACGCGCGCCCGCCCGGCCAGATATTCAGCCCACGCCTTATCTGAAAGAGCCATTCGCGTTTTGACTAACTCTGCGAGCGGCGGCGAGTTTGGCACAGAGGTTTCGAAGATGGCGAGCGTGGACGTGACAGCCACATGATGCGCCACAAGATCGCGAATCATGTTCTGCACCTTAGGGCTCTCGACATCCAGATTTTTCGCCATGTCGGCTTGATTCGCAGACTGGGCGGGGCAGACTCCGGGCTGCTTGCCCGGAAAGAACTCGGTGTCCACAATCAAGCCGTGTTCCAGGTTGTCAATGCCTAGCGCGGCGGCTTCGGTGAATCCAACCGAGCAGAGATGGCCGGTGATCTTCAACTGATGCGCATGCGCATGGTCAATGGCGGCCTTCAGTTCAGCAGGCGCAATCACCATGTAGGCTTTGAACGATGTGGCGCCTTCCGCTGCCCAATAATCCACCAGCCGCGCAGCATCTTCGGGGCCGGTTAGTACGTGCATCTGCGCAAGCGCGGGCACGAGGCTGCCGATGTAGGGACCGGTGACGTGCATTTTCGGTCCGGGAACCTGGCCCGAATCAATCAGCTTTTTCAGGGATAGATCCGCGTACGGCTCCATGCTGCCCGCCGTGCGAGCCGTGGTCACGCCGGCCGCGAGATAAAGACGCGGCGCGCTGTCGGCCATCTCGCCGTACAAGCTCAGTTTCCCGGCGCCACCGCCTGGCAATGGATAGAACATGTGTTCGTGCATGCCGACAAGGCCCGGGATAGCGGTCTTGCCGGCGAGATCGATCACCTTCGCGCCTGGCGGCAGCGTGCCCGGCGCGTCGGCCGCACGTACGGCGACGATGTGCCCGGAACGAATATCGATGGCGGCGTTTTCGATGGGAGCGGCGCCGGTGCCGTCAATGACGCGCACATGGTTCAGCACCAGCAGGGGCGCATCTTCCTTGACGAACGGACGCAGTGTATCGGAAAGCTGAGCGGCAACGGGCATTACGCCGCACGCGAATACGAAAGCCGCCAGGCGAACAGGGAGAAGCCGCATGACTTAGATGGGCAGCAGGTTCAGCGCGGCCTCAATTTCGGCTCTGGTGTGGGCGTCACCTTTGCGCGTGGTGACTTCAATGCCTTGTTCGTAGATGGCGCGGGCCTCTTCGATGCGGCCTAACTTTTCCAATGCCTGACCGGCGTGGAAATAGGCGGCCGCGTAATTCGCATCCTGACGAATGAGGGTCTCGAATTCGGTTACGGCTTGTTCGGGCGCGCCGCTATTGGCATGCTCCATCGCCAGCCCGTAACGCGCGAATGAGTTGGTGGGGTCCTGCGCGACCATCTGCCGCAGCATTTCCAAGCGATTGGTTGCCATCGCTCACATTGTAGTGGGACAGCAAATGTTAGCGTGTCTGAGCGGGCGCTCAGGACGCGGCGTATTCGCGCACTTGGCGAGCGGCGTTCTCTACTACACCCGCAGCCTTAACGGTGCTGTCCTTCGCTACCTTCGAAGCTTCGGTAAATTTGCGTTGCGCCGCGCCGGACAGATTACCGGCTAAAGACGCGGCCGTCTCCACGCCCGAATTGATAGTGTTGCGTCCACGACGCACCGCCTCATCCAGCATTCCGAGCGACCAATTCGTACACGCGGGGATCACCATCGCCACGCCGACGGCCGCCATGCCGAGCCCAAGGCCGATAAGTGCGGCGCCTACATATCCGTTACCTGAACATTTCATCTGTTGATCAACCTTCCTGCAGTGTTGGAGGGACTCTACAAATGGGTAGTTTCAGTGTAAGTGCCGAAAACTTTACGTAGACTGTCGCAAATCTCACCTAATGTGGCGTAGGAACGAACCGCGTCCAGGATATGAGGCATGGTGTTTTCGGTTCCTTCGGCGGCCCGGGTCAGCCCGTCCAGCGCTTTCCGAACCGCGGTTTGATTGCGCCGCCAGCGCAGATCCGCCAGTTTGGCCTCCTGCTTCTGCTGCGCGCTTTGATCGATCTGCAACAACTCAATCGGCTTTTCTTCGGCGGATTGGAACCGATTCGCCCCTACAATAGTTCGTTCGCCCCGCTCCACTTCGCGCTGGTAGCGATAGCTGGCGGCCGCGATTTCGCTCTGCGGAAAGCCGGCTTCAATGGCCGGGATCATGCCACCCAGACGATCGATCTTCTGGATGTAATCGTTCGCCGCCGCTTCGATGTCCAGCGTCGCTCGCTCGACGAAGTACGATCCACCGAGCGGATCGGCCGTATTCGGCACGCCGGTTTCGTAGGCGAGTATCTGCTGCGTGCGCAAGGCGAGAGTAACGGCGTCTTCGCTGGGCAATGCATAGGCCTCGTCCAGCGAATTTGTGTGCAGCGATTGCGCGCCGCCCAGCACCGCGGCCATGGCTTGCCAGGCAGTGCGCATGAGGTTGTTATAGGGCTGCTGCCAGGTCAACGAGCAGCCCGCCGTCTGCGCATGAAAACGCAATTTGAGGCTACGGTCGCTTTTCGCGCCATAACGGTCGCGCATAGTATAGGCCCAGATCTTACGCGCGGCACGGTACTTTGCAATCTCTTCAAAGAAATCGCTATGGGCATTGAAGAAGAAGCTGAGCCGCGGAGCAAACTCATCGATGTCCAGACCGCGTTCGAGCGCCCAATCGACATACTCGATGCCGTCGCGCAGAGTGAATGCGAGTTCCTGTGCGGCAGTCGATCCGGCCTCGCGGATGTGATAGCCGCTGATGGAAATGGGATTGAACCTGGGAGTGTGGCTGGCGCCGAACTGGATCGTGTCGGTGACCAGGCGCATGGAGGGCCGCGGCGGGAAGATGTACTCTTTCTGCGCGATGTACTCTTTCAGAATGTCGTTCTGCAGCGTGCCGGATACTCGCTGCCAACTGACGCCCTGCTCTTCGGCCACGGCCAGATACATGGCCCAGAGAACAGCAGCCGGCGAGTTAATGGTCATCGACACGGATACATCGCCCAGCGGAATGCCGCGGAAGAGGATCTCCATGTCTTCGAGAGATGAGATGGACACGCCGCACTTTCCCACCTCGCCCTCGCTCATGGCGTGATTGGCGTCATAACCCATTAAGGTGGGCAGATCGAAGGCGACCGAAAGGCCGGTTTGTCCCTGATCCAGCAAATAGCGGTAGCGCAGGTTGGTTTCCTCAGGCGTAGCGAAACCGGAGAACTGGCGCATGGTCCACAACTTGCCGCGGTACATATCGCGGTGAATGCCGCGGGTGTATGGGAACTCGCCGGGCTCTGCTAAATCGCGGGCCTGATCGAGATTTTCAAGGTCGCCGGGACCGTATACAGGCTCAATCGAGACTCCGCTGATGGTCGTACGGGGACTTTCAAGGGTCTTCATGCGAGGGCAGCCGCCGCTTTGATCGTAGCGCGGGAACGGTTACCCGCCTAAGCTGGATGAATGTATCTGCTGCTGCTGATTGCGGCTTCGCTTCTATTTGCGACGGGCGGTCTGTGCATGAAGCTGTCACTCGGTCTGACCCGGTTGACGCCCAGTGTACTGGTCTTTCTGTTCTTCTGCGCGGGCGCCGCGTGCCAGGCGAGGGCTATGAAGCGGGCGGATATGGGAGTAGCTTACGTCTTTGTACTCGGTTTGGAAGCGGTCGCCGCGTTTGCCATCAGCGTGTTTGCGCTAAATGAGAGCGCCGCTCCTGCCCGAGTGGTTGCAGTACTGTTGATCGTTTTCGGGATCGTCCTGCTGGAACGATCGTGAGGCTAGGCCTTAAAACGCCTCCTCGCCCAACCGGCCGCGATCAATGCAAAGCCGCCAATGGCCAGCGCAGAGGAGGCCGGCTCCGGAGTGGGAACGGCGGTGCCGATCACGTCGAACGCACCTAAATCGTAGGGAGTCAGGCTCACCCAACCGCTACCCTGATTGATTTCTTCGTTGCCGAAAACACCTGTCGGGTTGGAGTTGGTATCCCAAATATCGTCCGTGGTTGAAGCACCCGGAGTTGCGACGATCCAATATTGGAGGCCGGAAGTGAGTGTGACGCCGCTAACCGCGATGGCGTCAGTTGTGGTTCCGGTAAAAGAAGAAGGCAGGCCGCTGATATTCCAGCTTCCGAGTGTTGACCCGGGCATGCCGCCGTTGTTAGATGCTATGACGACGCTGGCGCCGTCCGTGCCGAACACGCCGGAAATGCCGCTAAATGTCAAAGCAATATCGATTTGACTTACGTTGTAATTGCCCGTCGCCGTAAATGGCACCGCAACTTGTTGGTAACCGGGAGAGCCGACGGCAGAGCCGGTAACTGCGCGGCCGTTAGCATTAAAGTAAGGCGCCAAAGCCGGTCCCATGTCGCTATAAATGACAGCTGCATTGGCCTGAAACAGGCACAAAGTTGATGATGTAAATAACAAGAAAGTAAATAGTTTTCGCATAAGGTCGTTGTCACCGTAACATGCGCAATAAGTGGGGAACAATGTGCGCTAGTAAGGGTAGTGTTCGGTTCGGACTAGCTCCGTCTATTTGGGTTGGATAGCCTATATCTAATGCAAAACGACGACCGCAAACTCCGCAGCCTGGCCGGTGTGGGCCGGGCGATTGAAGCAGACTTTCAGATGCTGGGAATCAGCAGCGTGGGAGCGCTAGCGTCCGCTAACGCCGACTCGCTTTATGAGAAGCTTTGCAAGAAAACGAAGACTCGCCAGGACCCGTGCGTGCTGGACACATTCCGCTGTGCGGTAGCGCAGGCGCGCAATCCGCAGCTTCCATTAGAACAACGGAATTGGTGGTGGTGGTCGCGGCAGCGGAAGGGCGGCGCCATTTAAGCGCGGAAAGTCCTGCGATACTTCTATTGATGCCGTGCCCGTTTTTTGACCCACAGACGCCAGCACGCACGGCTAATGTATCCCTTCGGGCGTATCCCTCTTATAGAGGAGTATGACGGTCTATGCCATGCGGCGGCAGAGCCCGTTACTGCGCCCGAATCCGCCCGCTTCCGCTGGTGCAATCACGGCAACTCGAACGGCTGTTGCCCGGTGTTTCCCGTGCATGAGGTTCGCTCGTGCTTACGCTACGAAGTAGTCGAGCGGAAAGAGGTTGCACTGCGCATTCTATGTATTGAGGAGCAGGCTTACGCGCCTCTGCGCTGGTACCAGGTCCAATATATTTGCGCAGATGGCAGCTTGCACCCGGAGCCCGATGATGGATGCGTGCGTGCGCAGGTTATCGCCTTCTGCCGCAGTTATCTGGCGCGCTTCCCACAGGTCTGAGATAGCCCGATGAGTAACTCCGATAAGCCGCGCACAGTCAGTCAGACAAAGTCCGATTACTCAGAAGTCTGCCTGCCTAACGACGCCAACCTGCTGGGCAATATGTTGGGCGGGCATGTTATGCACCTGGTAGACCTATGCGGGGCTATTGCGGCTATGCGCCACGCTCGCTGCACGGTGGTGACGGCGTCGATCGACCAGATGACCTTTCTGCATCCTATTCACATCGGCGAATTAGTTCAGCTAAAGTCGCAAGTGAATCGGGTATTCCGCACGTCTATGGAAGTGGGGGTCAAGGTCTGGGTGGAGAACCTGCAGAGCAGCCATTTGAAACACACCTCTTCGGCTTATCTGACTTTCGTTGCGCTGGACAGGGCGGGGAACCGGGTGGTGCTGCCGCCGCTTGTGGCCGAAAGCGACGAAGAGAAACGCCGCTTCGAAGAGGCTGCCGAGCGCCGCGCCTACCGGCTGGCGTTCAAAGATCGAACTTTCAAGGATTCAAGCGGGGGAGGAGCAGTCTAGCCGCTTCGGCCGATACTGCTCGATAATCAATTGCCGCAATTCATGTTTGCGACCGGGATAGAAAACAGCTATCCCACCATTTCACTGCCGGATGGTTCTACCAAGCGCGTGGACGAGATGGAGAAGTGCGGCCACTACGCAAGATGGGAAGAAGATTTTCACCTGGTTCGGGAACTCGGGATCCAATTCTTGCGCTTTGGGCCGCCGTATTACAAGACGCATCTGGGCCCGGGCAAGTACGACTGGGAGTTCTCAGATGTCACGTTCGCGAAGTTGAAGGAACTCGGTATCACTCCGATTGTCGATCTCTGTCACTTCGGCGTGCCCGACTGGATAGGCAACTTTCAGAATCGTGATTTCCCCCGGCTATTCGCGGAATATGCGGGCGCGTTTGCCGACCGTTATCGCGGGCTGAAATTTTTCACGCCTATTAATGAGATCTTGATTGCCGCCAGATTTTCCGCGCGCTTCGGATGGTGGAATGAACGCCTGCGGAGTGATCGGGCCTTCGTCAACGCGCTCCACAATCTTGCGAAAGCGAATGTGCTGGCTATGCACGCCATTCTGGCTGTTAAGCCAAACGCCATTTTCGTTCTAAGTGAAGCGTCGGAGTACAACCATCCGAAAGATCCTCGTTGCGCGGCGACCGCGTACATCTACAATCAGCGCCGTTTTCTCTCGCTCGATCTCACTTTCGGCCATCCGGTCAGTTTCGACATGTACGAATATCTGATGGACAACGGGATGACCCGAGAGGAGTACCACTGGTTCTGCAATAACCATCGCAAACAGCACTGCGTGATGGGGACCGACTATTACGAGACCAACGAGCAGTTGGTACACGACAATCGCAGGACCACGGGATCAGGCGAAGTCTTCGGGTACTACGTCATCACGCATCAGTACTTCGATCGTTACCATCTGCCGGTGATGCACACCGAGACCAATCTGCCGGACAACGATCGCGCGCCCTCGTGGATTCAGAAAGAATGGGCGAATGTGCATCGGCTGCGCGAAGACGGCGTGCCGATGATCGGTTTCACCTATTACAGCCTCACCGACCAGGTGGATTGGGACAGCGCTCTGGTCGAGGACAACGGAAATGTGAATCCGCTTGGGTTATATGATTTGGACCGCAAGATCCGCCCGGCGGGCGAGACCTACCGCCAGCTTATAAAGGATTGGCGGGACATACTGCCGACGCAGAGCCACAGCTTGTATCTGAACTGCGATTAGGGCAAGACACCGATCGCTGCGCTCACGGCTCCGTTTCTAAGTCCTCTGCGGACGGGCGCCCTTGTACGATACTAGAAACCCCATGAACTTACAGCACGTGGCGCTTGCGCTTGCGATTTCGATGACGCTCAGCGGGCAGACGAACAGTACGGGCAACGCGATTATATTGCATGCGGCGCGGCTGCTGGACGTGGAGGGCGGTCGCATCATCGCTCCGGGAGAAGTGTTGGTGCGGGATGAACGGATCGTGGAAGCGGGCAAAAGCGTGACTCACCCGGAGGGCGCGCGAACCATCGATTTGGGTGATCGGACGCTGATGCCGGGACTCATCGATGTGCATGTCCATTTGTTCTTGCATCCGGGAGCCGAGGATCTGCAGACGGTGGAAGAATCGGTGCCACAGCGGACCATACTGGCGACGCTTGCGGCGCGCGACGACTTGATGGCCGGGTTCACGGCAGAGCGCGACATGGGTACTGAAGGCGCCGGTTCAGCCGATACGGCGGTGCGAAACGCGATCGATCAAGGTCTGATTCCCGGGCCGCGGCTGCGCATTAGTGGAAACGCCGTGGATCTTCTGGGCGGCCATGAGGACGCGATTCACTTCAATCCGGCGCAGCATGTGCTGTCCAACGCCACCTACGCGAACAATACGGACGAGCTGATTGAGGTGATCCGCGAACAGTTTAAGGAAGGCTCCGACTTCGTCAAGATCTATGAGACGGGGCACGACACCTACCGGGATGGAAAGTTTTCAACGCCCTATCAGTACACAGAGGCGCAGTTAGCCGCGGCGGTGGCGGAAGCAGCGCGAGTGGGGAAACGCGTGGGGGTGCATGCGACCGGTGAACCGGGAACTTTGTACGCGGCGCAAGCAGGCGTGGAGGCGATTGATCACGCCGATCAACTTGGGGACGAAACGATGCGGATTATGCGGGAGAGGAATATCCCCGCGGTGCCCACCTTTACGATCTCCGAGTATTTTGCAGATCACGCCGGCTCACCGGCTGTGGGCGCGCGTTTGCATGAGCAGCTTGCCTATCACGCGCAGGAGTTCAAAAAGCAGTTGGCGGCGGGCGTGCCCATGGCGGTTGGCTCGGACGTGGGACCGTTTCCGCACGGGACACAAGCGCGCGAGCTGGTGCTGATGGCCCAGTACGGCATGAAGCCGGCTGAGGTGCTGAAGGCCGATTTGCTGAATGGCGCCAAGGTGCTGGGCTGGGAAAAGCAGATTGGCGCGCTGAAGCCGGGCTACTTCGCCGATGTGATTGCAATTGACGGAGACCCGCTGCAGGACATCAGCGCGGTTCAGAAGGTGGCGTTTGTGATGAAGGGCGGCGTGGTCTTCAGGAACGCTCATTAATTACAGTTGATCTGAGCGCGCCGGCGTCGCCTAATTGAAACCGGTAGTGGCATCAAACGTCAGTTGGAGGGGGAGCGGCTTGGGGTCACAGAAAGTATCGGGCGGCGGGAAGTTGGGCGAGGCGCGCCTGAACGGAAACATCATCATCGGCGAGCTGATGCGCAACATGGAGTTAGGCCGCTTTGAGATGACGTATACGGTGCTGCTGCCTTGCGTTTTCACGGTGTACCTGAATCCGCAGGATCACGCGACATTGCGGGGCGTGTTCGATCTGGTTATAGAGGATGCCCGGAAGGCGCTGCGCGCGCGCGTCGTCGAGTTGAACAGCGACACAGGCAAGCTTGGCCTAAAACGGCGCGTGAAGTCCGGCAAGGAATACAAGATTGCGTGTCGCGACTGGAGTATCGAGTTTCTGCCGGAACCGGAGGTGCCGCACGGCGATGTGGAGATCCATTCGGAGCTGAACGAGACCGCGGAACCGGGCTACCGCGGGACAAAAACCACGCTCATGGGCCGCGAATCCACGCTTACCGGGCATCGCACCACCGGATCATTTGCGCCCGCGGCGAAGAATCCCGAGAGCGCGTTTGCTGAGATTCGATATGAGGACGAATCGGGCCCGCAAGTGTACCTGGTGACGCAAAACCGGGTGCGGATCGGGCGTGGAGGCGACGAACAGACCATGGATGTTGCGCTCTATGCAAACGATGAAGTGTCGCGCGAGCATCTGCTTATCCAGCGCGATTCGGGGACAGGCATTTTCTCCATCACGGATTTAAGTACGAACGGAACCTGGCTGGACGGCAAGCGCTTACGCAAGGGAGCGGCTGAGACGCTGCCGCCCAAGGCCACTATTAGTGTCGGGGAAGTGATAACGCTGAACTTCGAAGCAAAAAAATGAGCCTTCTGGCACTACATCCGGCGCACATTTTGCTTTTGGTTTACGTACTCCTCTTTGTGTTCTGGAACTGGCGAGTTCCGAAGCGATGAAGATCAACACCACCTGGCGCGCGGGAGTGGCCTCGGATGCGGGAAGACAGCGGTCCGCGAACGAGGATCGGGTCCTGGCGGACGAAGAGCGTGGTGTCTTTTTAGTGGTAGACGGGATGGGCGGACATGCGGCCGGCGAAGTGGCTGCCGAGACCGCTATTCAGGTGCTGCAGGAACGAATCTCTTCCTTCGACGGCGACAGCGATCTGGAAGAGGAGCTGCGGCAAGCGATCGCGGCGGCCAACAACGCCGTTTATCGGCTTGCCCAGGAGCGAAGCGAATTTACCGGGATGGCGTGCGTGCTCACGCTGGCGGTTGCGCGCGCGGATCGCGTTAGCGTGGGGCATGTCGGCGATTCCAGACTCTATCTGGCTTGGAACGGCGAGCTGCGTAAGCTAACCTCGGATCATTCTCCCGTCGGTGAAAAAGAAGACGGCGGTGAACTTACTGAAGAAGAAGCGATGCACCATCCGCGCCGGAATGAGGTGTACCGCGATGTTGGCTCGCAAGTGCACCAGCCGGACGATACGGAATTTGTGGAGACAAAGAGTTTCCTGTTCAGACCCGATGCGGCGCTGCTGTTGTGCAGCGACGGATTGAGCGATGTGTTGACATCGGCGCAAATCTCCTCCATTGTGGAGCGCTATGAAGGCGATCCGGACGATGTGGCGCGGCAACTGATCGCGGCTGCCAACCGGGCAGGCGGCAAAGACAACATCAGCGTTGTGTTTGTCCCCGGAACCGAGTTCGTAGGGCGTCAAGCGGCTAGCCTAACGGCCGCGCGGCAGAGACATGCCGTCACTCGTGTTCGCCCGGCGAGCGGGCGCTGGCGCGCAGTTCTGAAAACCGTTTTGCTGCTGCTGATCGGCATGGTTTTAGGCATAGCGCTGTGGCTGGGCGTACAGCGCTTCTGGCGGTAGGAGCAACCGTCTTGCGGCACTTTGACAAGTTCGGAAAGTACGACATCACGCGCAAGCTGAGCCGCAGCATGACGGACGTGTATCTGGCGCATGATACGGAGGCTCAAAAGCCTGTCGTGCTGAAACTGATTGAGCAGTTGCCGGACGAATATACGCAGACCATCATAGAGGCGGAGCGCCGGGGCGCTTTGTTGCAAAAGCAACTGCATGCGACGGACCGGCGAATTCTCGAGATCTATGAATTCGGCGAACAAAACGGCTGTTTCTTTGTCGCCATGGAGTATTTCGCGGGGCGAACGCTGGCGGAAATTTTGCAAGTGGAGAAGCAATTCGAGGCTAAACGCGCTGCCCACTATGCCTCGGAGATTTGCAGCCAGTTGCGGACGCTGCATTCCTTCCATTCGAATCTAAACGGCCGCAACATCGCTATCGTGCATGGCGATGTGAAGCCTTCGAATGTGCAGATCAGCCCGCGAGATGAGCTACGGCTGCTGGATTTCGGCATAGCCAAGGTAATCACTTCGACGCATAACCTCACGCACCACAACTTGGGGAGTCCGAGTTATTGCTCGCCCGAAAGGATCAGCAGCTCGCAAGTAGATCAACAGTCCGACCTGTGGGCGCTGGGGGTGAGTCTCTATGAGATGGTCGCCGGCATGCCGCCGTATCAGGCGCAAGATACCAGGCGCCTGGAGAACCTGATTCAGTCCCGGCGTCCGCCGCGGCCTTTACCCGAAAGTTGTCCAGCCGGTACTAAAAGCGATCATTGCCAAGTCATTGGCCCCCGATATAGCACGGCGCTATAGCTCGGCGCAGGAGTTTGAAAGCGATCTGCACGCGTTCCTGAAAGGGCAAGCTACCGCGGCCGAAAGCGAGCGTCATTCCACTTGGGATGCCAATGCAACGGTGGTAAAGAACGCACCGCGGCCGACGGTTGCGACCGGGACAAAGCCGACTGCGAAACCGGTTGCGGCTTCCGCTCCTAAACGGCCGCGCCGCTGGAACGAGCTTTCGAATGTCGCGATTGCGCTGCTGGCGGGCGTGCTGGCCGGCGTCTTGATTCTGATTCCGGTGTCTTATTACTACCGCTTCTGGACCTCAGCCGCCAAGCTGCGTATCAGCAAAGACTATGCGCATGAGAGCACGGACAGCATCAACGCGGACTGGACGCTGTTTGAACAACTCAAAACGCGCGGCGGATTGCTGACTCAGTTGGCGCCTATCCCGGATCTCGACGCGCTCATGAAAAATCATCTGCTGAGCGGGGCCGACAATATACTGGATCACTACCGCAGCAGCACGGACACCCAGCTTAGGGATTTTGATTGGGCCAAAGCGCGGCTCCTGCTGCAGAAATCGCTAGTGATTGACGGGAACGATTCGAAGGCCAAGGGCAAGCTGGCGCTGGTCAACGGCTATGCGGCGTTGACGCGCAGCACCAGCCAGGCAAGCGCCGCATCGAGTGTTAAAAACTTCCGCATGGCCGCCTCTTACATGCCGCATTCGCCAGATCCGCATGTCGCGCTCGCGCTGGTTAATGTGAAGGTTTATCACAACATCGGGCAGGCGCTGGCGGAGTTGAATCAGGCACAGCAACTCGGCTACAAGCTGGGTCCGCGCGAGAACGAGGAAGAGGCAGACGGCTATCTGTATCGTGCCGAGTCGGAGATGACGAAGGCGAAGAGACTGCCCGGTTCCGCTACCGCCGACCGCGCCAAGTGGCTGACTATGGCGCGCGACGACATGGACCGGGCGCTGGCGCTGTATGAACCCATCGCGGGATTTTCGAACGTGAGTGCGGCGCTCGAACAGCTTCAGCAGGATCGGCAACAGCAGGTGCAACTGGAGACCGCGAGTCTGCATTTGCTGTCAGGGCGAGCGAAACGCTGGCGGGTATTCCGGTAAGAAGATGGCCGTCACCAAGACCTGGGAAAGCGCGCTCGCCGTCAAGCTGGACGCAACGGAACAAGCTGGTAAACCGCTGGAGCGGAGGCGCGAGTTTTTCTGGTTGGCCGGCGCATCGATCGTGGTGGCCTTTGGGCTCATGACTGTGTTTCTGGCGAAAACGCAGGACCTCGTGTACTCGCCTCAAATCACCAATTTGAATGATGCGCGAATGACGCCGCCCCAGGGAAGCGCGATTGACCCGAGCGTTTTCGAATATGCCGCGCAGCATCGTCCATTGCCTAACGTCGGCGCTTTGGCCCGGCTTCATATTCCCATTGCGAAGATCAAGCCGTTGCTGGTGGTGCGGACACCGGAGGAATTCAAAAAGACTTTTTTGATTTGGGTGAGCGCCTATTTCGCGGCGTTCTGGGTGGTGCATTTTGCCTGGCGTCTGATGCGCTTCCGAGGCGATGGCGCAATCCTGCCAGCCATACATGTTCTGACCGGGTTGGGATTGATCCTGATGGTGAGTCTGCGCGATCCGCTGCGCGACACGCTGGAGTTCAAAAAGTTCGCGTGGGGTGTGGTGCTGGGTTGCGCGACGCTGCTGCTTCCGCTGCTGCGCGCTTTCCAATATCGCCAGTTTTCACGCTGGATCTATACGCCGCTGCTGCTCGCGCTGGGTCTGTTTTTGGCGCTGCTGGCTTTGGGCTCCGGGCCGACGGGCAGCGACGCGAAAGTGAACCTGGGGCCGTTTCAGCCAGTCGAAGCAGTCAAGATTCTGCTGGTCTTTTTTATGGCGGGATATTTTGCGCGCAACTGGGAACGCCTGCGCGAGCTGCATCCGCGCATGATCGTATTGCGCTGGCTGCGATTGCCGCGCTTCAGCGATGTCTTGCCTGTGATGTGCGGCGTAGCCTGCGCGCTGGTGCTGTTTTTCGTGCTGAAAGACATGGGACCGGCGCTGGTGATGGGCTTCGTTTTTCTCAGCCTGTTTGCTATTGCACGCGGGCGCGCCGGCTTGGCTGTCTTAGGAATTGTGGCTCTGGTGGCGGGCGTTGCCATCGGCTATCACTATGGCGCTCCGCATACGGTTGTCGATCGTGTCTCGATGTGGCTGTCTCCGTGGGACAACGACGTGCATGGCGGCGATCAACTGGCGCACTCGCTCTGGGCATTTGCGACGGGCGGTCCGTGGGGATCGGGACCGGGATGGGGTGATCCAAGCGTCATTCCTGCCGGACACACCGATTTAGTGCTGCCTGCCATTGCCGAAGAATGGGGATTGCCGGGCGTCATCGCAATTTTTCTACTGTTCGGATTGCTGGTGCATCGCAGCTTTCGCATTGCCTTACGCGCGCCGGATGAGTACGCGATGTTTCTGGGCCTTGGAATTGCGACCCTGCTTTCGCTTGAGATGCTGTTAATTTCGGGCGGCGTGCTGGGCGCCATTCCGCTTTCGGGCGTAGTATCGCCATTTCTGAGTTCGGGAAATACCGCGATGCTGGCAAACTTCTTCATCTTCTCGGTGCTGGCGGGGATTTCGAATCAGACAACAAAGATCGACGCGCCAGTGGAAGAAGAAGAACAACTGACGACGTTTTTCGGAACGCCCGTGGCTGTCTTGGCCTGCGCCTTGGGCGTGTGCACGGTTGCGCTGCTGTATCGCGCCGTGCAGGTAGAGGCGGTCGAGGACCAGGTGTTGCTAGTACGTGACGCACACGTCTTCACGCAAGATAAGGTCAAACGCCCGCAACATAATCCGCGCTTGAACTTGCTCGCGGCTTCCATTCCGCGCGGCACTATCTTCGACCGCAATGGCGTTGTATTGGCGACAAACGACCCGATGGGTAAACGAGTTTATCCATTTGGGCCGGTGACAGTTCACTTTCTGGGCGACTTGCGCACCGGCGAGAATTTCCACGCTACGAATGCGTCCCTGGTAGAGCATGATTCGAACGCGCAGTTGCAAGGCTACAAGGATTACGCGGATCTGGCGCCGGTAGTGCGCTACCGCCATCAGAAGAGCAATGCGAAGTTACAGGCCTTGATGAATCGAGACCGCAATGTTCACACCACCATCGACATCCGGCTGCAATTGAAAGCGACTGACATCTTGCGCGATCAGTTGCAGGCCGCGGGCAAGAAGGGCGCCTTGGTGGTGATCAATCCGGCCAGCGGCGATGTTTTGGCGCTGGTGAGCTGGCCTGCTCCGGCCTCCGACACGCCGACCCCGGATGAACTGTTCGACCGCGCGCGCTACGGTCAATATCCGCCGGGGTCGACATTCAAATTAGTCACCGCGATGGCGGCGCTGCGGCTCGATCCGAAAGCGACGGAGAAGACTTACAACTGTCATGGGCTCGGCGACGGAAGAGTCGGCACGATCATTCCGGGTTGGCGGCGGCCGATTCGTGACGATATCAAGGATCATGCGCATGGCACATTGAACATGGCGCAAGCGATTACCGTTTCCTGCAACGCTTATTTCGCGCAGTTAGGCGTGTACAACGTAGGCGCACAGGCGCTGCGCGACACGACGGAGCTGCTCGGCATACCGTCCGGGCGAGTTGAAAGATCTGAAGAAGATGATGCCGTTCGCCGCGTATGGGCAAGGGCCGCTGCTGGCGACGCCGTTCAAGATGGCGCGGGTAGCGGCGACGATTGCAGACGATGGCTCGATGGCGGAAGGACGTTGGGTGACAGATATCAGCAACACGCGTACCGATACGCCGCTGAAGATCCTGGCGCCGGATTCGGCAGCGTTTCTGCAGCGCGCCATGCGGTCGGTTGTAACCAGTGGAACGGCACGCGCGGCGATGGATGGCGTAGCAGTTGATGTGGCGGGAAAGACGGGCACGGCGCAGTTGGATGCGGGCGATCCGCATTCGTGGTTTGCGGGTTTCGCTCCCTACGGCGCGCCGCACGATCAGCAGATTGCGTTCGCGGTGGTGGTGGAGCACGGCGGCTACGGCGCGAAGTTCGCGGCGCCGATTGCGAGGCAAGTCGTCGAAGCAGCGCAGCAATTGGCGATAATCAAAGGTAATTCCTCGGAGGTGCAGTAGGGATGGCGATCTCCACTGTTTTTGAAAAGCTGGGTAAGGCGATCTTTGAGACCCCATTTGGGGCGAACCGCCTCGCGAAAGATGCGCCGGAGATGGCGGAAATCCGGATTGCCGTCCTGGATGCGGTAAAGGCTAAGAGCCATCGCGCGAGCGGGAAGAACGTGTTTCCGTTCAATCTGATTCAAGTGCAACTGCGCGGCGTGCCCGAGAATCAGGTCAGCGTCTTCGAAGGCGATTTCCTGGCCGGCTATTTCGCGCAGGAGATCAAGACATCACTAAGCCGATCGCACTACCGTTTTCCGGCGGATCTGCAAGTGAACATCTCGGCCAGTTCCGTGCTGCCGCTGGAGCGCGAGCCCTGGATCGTTGTCGAAACCATGCAGCGAAAGGCCGAGACGCAGGCTGCCGATCAGACT
Organism: Terriglobia bacterium; assembly: GCA_963758445.1. Classification (GTDB taxonomy): domain Bacteria; phylum Acidobacteriota; class Terriglobia; order Bryobacterales; family Bryobacteraceae; genus Bog-105. The sequence continues at coordinate 585,094 of CAVWVR010000004.1, read as the reverse complement.
CGTTCTTCGAGACTGCTTGTGATCGACGGAGTGGCGAACGTCGAGCAACTGCCGATTGACAAAGCGCGGGTGAATATCGGCAGAACGATTGAGGTGTTTCGCGCGGGTGGGCCGTCGCGCAGAAACGATCTGGCGTTCACCGAAGACAACGAGCGCAATGCCACCGTTTCGCGCGAGCATGCGCACATTACTCGATCGTCGAAGACCGGTGAATGCCGGATATTCAATGACCGCAGCTACAAGGGCGAGGCGAACTGCGGGATCTGGATCGTGCGCGAGGGACTAAGTCAGCCCGTTCACCGCAGCGCGCGAGGCACAGTCCTGCGGTCAGGCGATGAGATACACCTTGGAAGGACAGTGATCCGATTCGAGGCTGGAAGCGAGTTGGTCTAGCCTGCCGGCGACATGACCGACTGCAGCGCGGCTTTCAATTGAATCGCTGAAAAGGGCTTGCTGAGACAGATGCCCGGAGGCTGCATCTTGCCCGGGTCGCGGAGGAAGACCGCGGCGAACGCGGTAACGAAGATGATCGCGGCGCCCGTCCGCCGCTGGATTATGTGGGCTGCTTCAATGCCGGTCATCCGGCCCTGCAGGGCAATGTCCATGATCACGATGTCGGGTCGCTGCTGCTCGGCCAGCGACAGCGCTTCATCGCCGGAAGCGGCGGTGCCCACCACTTCACAACCGATTTGGCCCAACTGCCACTCCAGATCGTCGGCAACGATGACCTCATCTTCCACAATCAGAACCCGCCGATTCATCGCGACTCTCCTTCCTGCCGCTCGCCCAGGCTCTCAATCGGAAAGCTGACGGACAACTTGGCGCCTGCGCCCTCGCCAATGTCCAAGCGTCCGCGTAACTGCCGCACCAGCATGCCTACCAGACGTAACCCCATCGATTTCACCCCGCCCACATCCAGTCCGGCCGGCAGGCCCGGTCCGCTATCCACCACTTGCAATTGTGCCCAGCCCTCATCCAGAGTCTTGCCGCTGTTGGGTTCGATACTGCCGGGAAGGTAAGCCAGCCTGACCAGAAGCTGCCCGTTGCTTCCGCGCAGTCCATGTTTCAAGCTGTTCATAATCAATTCGTTGGCAATCAGCGCTAAGGGCATGGCGCGCTCGATGTGCAGCACCATGTCCGTCACATCCAGCTCGAGCCGTATTTGATCGGGAGCCGCGGAGTGAATTTGAACCAACTCACCCGCCAACGCCGTGACGTATGCACCGAACTCTACTTCTGACAGGTCGTCGGAAGCGTATAAGCGTTCGTGAATCTGTGCGATGGCGCGCAGCCGGCTCTCCGCCTCGGCAAAGGCCGCCAGCACCTCGCGGTCGGCGGTATGCCGCGATTGCATGCCCAGCAGGCTGACGATCACTTGCAGATTGTTCTTGACGCGATGATGTATCTCACGCACCAGGGTGTCTTTTTCCATCAAGGATCGGCGTAGTTGCTCTTCCTGCTCTTTCCTCCCGGTGACATCACGCATCACCTTCGCAAACCCGATCAAATGATTTTCGTCATTGCAGACTTGCGTTAGCACGCCGCTGGCAAAAAATCGGCTGCCATCCTTACGTACGTGCCAGCGTTCGTCTTCGGCACGTTTATGCGCCCGCGCGGTCTCCAGTTCCCGTTCAGCCTCTCCCTTCGCGATGTCCTCTTTGGTGAACACCATGGCCGTTTTCCTGCCCACCGCTTCCTCCTCGTTCCATCCCAGCAGGCGCTCCGCCCCGGTATTCCACGACACGATGGTGCCGGCCGTATCCAGTTGGAATAGCGCATAGTCGTGAACACTTTCAACGAACAGCCGAAAACGTTGGTCGCTCTGTCGTAGTGCCTCTTCCGCCTGCTTGCGCGCCGAGACGTCGCGGACATTGAACTGGATTACCGGCTGGTTGCCCACTTTGTACGCGTTGCCGATGACGTCCACAGTAGTCGTGCCGCCGTCGCGTGTTTTTAGATTCAAACCTTCATAACGAACTACTTGCAAATCCTGGGTGGCTTCAATGCCGCGCCCGATCTGCTCAAGCCCCAGCTTTTCACCCGCTTCAATGACCGGTTTGCCGACGAAATCCTCGCGGCCATACCCCGTCATTTCGAGAAATTGCGCATTGACCTCCTGTACGGTCTGGCTGTCGACATCCACCACCACGATGCCGTCTTTTGCCGTTTCAAACAGGCGCTGGAAGCGAATCTCTGCTATTTGCCGCCGTTCCGTTACGTCCTCAATGGATAGCAGCAGCGTTCTTCGCTGCGCGCTGGGAAAAGGTATGCGCCGCCCGTTTAGACGCATGACCCGGCGCCCGATATGTGGGAATTCGTGGTCTAACTCAAAATCGTAGAAGGGCTCCGAGCGAAACAGCGCGGCTCCTATCAACTCGCGCAATCGCGCCACGTTCCACTGGCCGTTCCCGAGATCGTAAAGGAATCTCCCTTGCGTCTCCTCGCGCGAGACCAGGAACATATCGTAGAACGCTTGCGTGGCGCGCTGAACCCGCAGGTCCGAATCGAGTACCACCAGCGGCTCGCGTACCGTCTCGATCATGCCTTCTGCGTAGTCGCGCGCTTCCTCCGCTGCCTGCAAGCCGCGCTTTAGCGGATCGATGTCCTGGAGCGTAATAACTGCTCCCGCTATCCGATCGTCTACCGTCCGATACGGCCTTATGCCGAGTGCGAACCAGCAGCCTTCCACATCCTGCAACTCTTCGGAGTACGGATTGAGTGTTTCAATTACCGTCTTGACCTGTTGCTCCAGGCGTGGAATTTCGATACGCCCCCTGATATGTCCTACCGGTCGCCCGATATCTACCGGCCCTAGCTGCATCAGCTTCCCGGCTGCGGGGTTGAACCGCCGGACGCGCAGATCGGAGTCCACCATAACAATCGGAATCGTGATCGCGCTCAGGATATTCCTCAGGTCGCTGTTGGTTGCATTCAGTTCCTGATTTCGGCTCTGTAACTCTTCATTAACGGTGGTGAGCTCTTCATTGGCCGATTGCAACTCTTCTTTGGTGGTCCGAAGCTCCTCATTGGTGGACTGCAATTCCTCGTTCGAACTGCGCGCTTCCTCGTTGACTGCGCGCAACTCTTCCGCATGAGCTTCGTACTGCTCAGTAAGATTGCGCAGATACTCGCGCGTCTCGCCCAGCTCACGCTGCAGCTTGGCCACCTTTTCGTCAACCGGCAGCGAATCCGGAGCCGCTTCATCTCGCGGCACTGCCTGGGCAGTCTTCTCTCGCGTAAAAACAACCAGAAAATATCGTTCGCCTGCATCAGCGCCGGGAAGAGGCGTTACTTCCAGCGTAATTACTTCCCGCTGCCCGGCAGTTTCGATTTCTACTCCTGTCTCCCGAGCCGACACGTTGCTCTCAGTCGCCGCTTGAACTGCCCGGCGTAAGGGCAAAACCAATCCCTCGCTCGCCATTCGCAGCACATTCAAGCTCGCCTGTCCTGGCGATGGATCAAGGTATGAGTTGGTGTGCCCTCGAAATTGCAGAATCTGAAATTCCGAGTTGATCAGCACGGCATCGGGAGAATACTTGCTCTGAATGACCCGTTCGAGCCTTTTCTGCAAGTCAACTGTGTTGGCGGTGGTGGGAGGATGACCCATCAATGGACCATCTGCTTGTAACCCTCCTAAGCCGATTTGAAGCGGAAGCCGGGGCGGAATCGCCCTTCGCCCATAGATCTTATGTGCCTGGTCGATAGCTATGAACAAGTCGGCAGCGGCCGCCGTGCTCTCCGCGCTGCCCAGCATCAACAAGCCGCTCGGCTTCAACGCATAGTGAAAAACCGGTAGTACATGCCGCTGCGCAGTTTGGTCGAGATAAATCAGAAGATTGCGGCAGCTAACCAGGTCCAGGTTTGAGAACGGCGGATCCCTGGTAATGTCATGTCGCGCGAAAACACAGCTTTCCCGAACTGTCTTACTAATTTGATAACCGCTATCTACCTTGCTGAAAAAGCGCCTCAGCCGCTCCGGCTCAATATCTTCTTCGATCCCCGCTGGGTAACTTCCCTGGCGCGCCCGGTCAAGCGCCATATCGCTGATGTCGGTCCCAAACAACTGAATTGAGGTTGACGAGAAATCTGCCTGCAGCACCTCAATAAGACAAATCGCAAGCGAATACACTTCCTCGCCGGTAGCGCAGCCCGGCACCCACACCCGCACTGCTTCATCATGCTTGGAGCGTTTACTTAGTGTTTCGCCTAGCAGCCTGCTCAGCGCCTGGAAACTTTCCGGATCGCGGAAAAAACTGGTTACGCTGATCAGCAGATCCCGATATAGCTCCCGCAACTCAGCCGGATGACCTTCCAGGTAGCGCGCGTATTCGTTCAGCGTGTCGAGCCGCAGGACCATCATTCTGCGTCCGATTCGACGGCGCACCGTAGTCGGCTTATAGCGCGAGAAATCTACTTTGGTGGCGCCATAGAGGAGCACGAAGATGCGGCGCACTTCGTTTTCGCCCTCCGGCAACGTCTCGGAATGAGCATCGCCGGGGCGGCTCGGAACCAAATAAGGATGTCTGGCTATGTTGCCCAGTTCTCTCGCGATCTCGTGGGCGGCCAGAACATAGTCGACAGCGCCGGTTGCGACAGCGTTGTGGGGCATCCCTCCAAAACGCGCTGTGGACTCGCTTTGCGCAAACGTGATGCCGCATTCGGCCTTGATCGCCTGCACTCCGATGCTGCCGTCCGAAGCATTGCCGGAGAGCACCACACCAATGGCCCGGCTACCCTGCACTCTCGCCAGAGAGCGGAAGAAGATGTCGATCGGCAGATGAAGACCAGGTTCTCGGGCGCCCAGCTTGAGCTCTCCATCCTCAAGCTCCACGCTACTGTTGGGAGGTATTACATAAACGTGATTCGGTTCAATCCGCAGTCCATCGACAACGCTCGCGACCGGCATCGCAGTGTGAGGAGCCAGCAACTCCGGCAGCAGGCTATCATGCAGCGGATCGAGGTGCTGCACCAGCACGAAGGCCATGCCGGTGTCCCAGGGCAACGCGGACAAGAACTGACTGAACGCCTCCAGGCCGCCGGCTGACGCCCCAATCCCGACCACTGGAAATGGATTTCCCCGCGGCGGGCTGGTGTCCGATTCTGTGACAGCCTTGGTCGGGGGCGCCTCTGCATCGAGCTGTGCCATCGTGATGCGCGCAATAATCCCGGCAATTTCGCCGAAATTAGCGTCTAACCAGTGTATATGGCTCGCGTCCTGAATTTATTGATCGTCGACGACGATCCAGGCCAGGTACAAATGATTGAGGCCTTGCTTGGCCACCTTCATCTGCCTCACGGTTGTTATTACGCTTCCAGCGGCCCCAGCGCGTTGGATTTCCTGAAGCAAAGACCTCCCTTCGAAAGCGTTCCGCGCCCGGATCTGATTCTGTTGGACCTGAATATGCCAGGCATGAGCGGAAGCGAGGTGTTGCATCAGGTCAAATCAGACCCGGCACTACGCTCCATTCCGGTCATCATGGTATCCGGCTCGCTCGCTTCAAACGACGTGCAGACCTGCTATAAGGAGCACGCCAATGCATACATCAGTAAACCGCCGGACATGGAAAGTACTCTGAAGTTACTCCAGGACATCCACCGCTTCTGGGCAGATACCGCCCTTCTCCCTCGCTAAAATCACCCCCAGACGTAAGCTGGAATCATGGTTGTCGCGGGCCGGAAGAAATCCGTTGCCTTCATCATCGCCCTTGGTGCCGGGCTCATTCTAGTCATTCTGCTTCTTTACATCGGTTGGGTGCTGCTTGGCTGGCGAACCGGAATCTTGCTCTTTTTTGGCATATTGCTGGTGGCCATGATCATTAGTGGCGTCGTACTCAACACCATCTTTCTAGTCCGCGAGATTCGCCGCAACGAGCAACATGACGCTTTCATTAACGCAGTGACGCACGAATTGAAAACGCCCGTTACTTCTATCCGCTTGTATCTGGAAACACTAATCACCCGCACGGTTGATGATGCCAAGCGTCAGGAGTTCTATCAGGTGATGCTTGAAGACAGTCAACGTTTGCTGTCCACAATCGAGCAGGTTCTGCGCACCGGGCGAGTCGGATCTCCCAATCGCATACTTAACTTTGCGCCTGTCGATCTTAGCGAGATAGTGGATGAATGCGTGAACCGCGCGCGCGTGGTTCATAACCTCGCACCGGAATCTCTTACCAGTGAGGCCGGACCGCCGGTTAGCGTACAGGGCGATCCCGATGAGTTGCGCGCGGCCGTATTTAATCTCATTGACAACGCCGTGAAGTATTCCGCTGCCGATGTGCACGTGGCTGTGGAGGCCACTAAGTTGAACGACAAATACATTGTGCTGCGGGTGAAAGATGAAGGCCTGGGCATTCCCAAGACTGAGCTGAAGCGCGTGTTCAAACGCTTTTACCGGATTGTCGGCCCGGCATCGCGCCGTCAAAAAGGAACCGGGTTAGGCCTATATATCGTGCGCTCTGTCGCCAAGCGGCACGGCGGACGAGCTTGGGCCGAGAGCGAAGGTCCCGGCCACGGCAGCACCTTCATGCTTCAACTTCCAATCCTGAAATGAGCCGGGTTCTGGTAGTAGAAGACGAGCAGAATCTTGCTAATGGTCTGCGCTTCAACCTGGAGGCGGAAAAATATCAGGTCGAAGTAGTCGAGACAGGAGAGGAAGCGCTTGAGCGCCTGGCGGCGGATTCAGCCGCTTTTGACGTCATGATCCTGGACGTCATGCTGCCTGGTAAAGACGGGTTCAGCGTCATGAGCGAACTGCGCCGCAGCGGCCAGTTTATCCCCACTCTGATGTTGACTGCGCGCGGACACCCGCAGGATGTGCTGCGCGGCTTTGAAGCTGGTGCGGATGATTATTTGACCAAGCCATTCGAACTGGCGATTCTCATCGCCAGAATTCGTAGTCTTCTGCGTCGCCGAGAGTGGCTGCAGGCGCCTCCAAACGGACGAACATACAGAAACAACGCAGACGGCGTTTTCACCTTTGGGGAAAACGGCGACAAGACGTTCAACTTCGATCTCCTGGAACTTCGTGTGCGCGCTGAAACTTTTCGCCTGACCTTGATGGAGGCAAACCTTCTGCGCTATCTGGTTCAGCAGGAGGGCAAGCCTGTTTCTCGAAAAGCAATGCTCGATGAGGTTTGGGGTCTCCGTGAAGATACCGACACGCGCCCAATCGATAACTTCGTCGTGCGCTTACGCCGATATGTGGAAGAAGATCCGACGCATCCGCGGCATCTTCTGACTGTGCGAGGAATCGGCTACCGTTTTATAGCCGTGCCGCCGGCTACTTAGTAGCTTTCAGTGGACGACAGTTCGGAAATAACTCGCGTAACTTACGTAACGCTTCCGTCCGGCTGGTAGTGGGCTTATCTGAAGCGATCGAATAACCGTTCTTACTCTTGCGCTTCAACAGCTTGGGCATTTCTTCCGGAGCCGCCTCCCAAACCGCTGGAACGCCATTTCTCTGAACAATATAGAAGTTAGACACTCTTCGCTCCTTATTCACCATACTAAGTTAATTTCCCTTCCGTGTCAATGCAGTTGAGAGTATACTTAAGTAGACTTGGTTAAGTAGTTCAAGCTGACAACGTGGATCTTGCAGTCGTAATTCGCGGACGCCTGGAGCAAATGGGCGTCGAGCAGCGCCAATTGGCGATGGCTGCTCAAGTAACTGAATCCTACATTTCTCAGTTACTAAACGGCAAGAAGGTGCCGCCGGCATCCGACCGGACGGAAATCTATGGCAAGATCGCCAAAGTTCTCAAACTTCCCGCCCACGAGCTCGCCAAGGTAGCCGATTCCCAGCGGCAGGAAGTTCTCAAGCAAAAAATCTTGCAGCCTCCGGAGCCCCTGTTTAAGGATTTTCGCCGGCTGATTCTTCGCAAGGCGGTCAGCGGAAAAAGACAGCAGATCGCGAACATCTTCAACCGCGAGCCGTTCGGAGAATTTGAGCGCTTTATCACCCAGAAACTTCTCGACGTCGCAAAAAGCGCGGCGCGCGAGGAGCTTGCCGACGATAAATGGATCCAGCGCGTGGCTAAAGCTGCCAAGCGCGGTCATGAAGAAACGCGCGTCTCCATTCTGGAGTTCCTCGACACCGATATCTTCCATGTGTCGCTCGAAAACCGGGTTTCGTTTCTCGAACCCCTGATCGACAGTTGGGACGTCGATCTGGATACCTTTAACATCCTGGTGGTTCTCAATCGCCGACTCAGCCGTGCTCACAAGAAAAGGCTGGAGTTTCGTGAAGCGGAGAGCGAGGCCCGGTTGGAAATGGAGCCGGGGCTCAAACAATTTCTGGCCGACCCTACGCTTTGCATGGACATTACCGCAGAGGAAACGGCATTCCTGAAAGCCTTGCGCTTCGAAGGAAAACGGCCCAACCCTTTGTATTACTACCGCGAACTGCAAAATCTGCGAGACCCGCTCAACTTCATGCCCGCGCCTCCAGTCAAGAACGGAAAGGTCAGGCTGAAATGATTAGCAAACGATGTCCCCACTGCAGGTCGGTGGATTTTAGAACCGTGGGCGCGCGCAACCTGGTGGAGCAGTGGTTGCAATGGTTCCTTATCCCGGTTCGCTGTACTCTTTGCGGACGGCACTTTTTCCTGTTCCGCTGGTTCACGCCCGCCGAATCGGAATCCTGAACTTCATTTCCGGACAGCAAGACTCTTTCCAAACGGAGCCAGGTTACGTAAGTACCACGGTATCTTTTTGTAGGCGATACTTGAAACATGACCGCTGGGGATATCCACCAATTCCTCTCAGTCTTCCTAGCCACGCTCCCACTGGTCGGCGTGATCGGATGGGCCGCGTTCGTCCAGGAGCGGCGCCTTGCCCGAATTGAGTCCCAATTGGACTCACTTGGTCAACGCTTGGAGGGGCTCGGTATGCGCGTGAATGATCATGACGTACGAATCGCCAGGGTCGAGACGCGGCTGGATAATCCGCGGCTGGTTACGAAATAGGCGCCTCTAGAAAGAGGTTGTCTTATCTCCGCCGCGCAGATGCGGTGTCCCAATCGCTCTTTCCGTTACAAACCGGCTTGAGGTGACGGGAAAGTGCGCGCTGGCGCGTAATGCACTCAGGGGCCGAACAAACTTCGAACGCAAACCCGGTAGGTCTTTGGGCGCTCAGAGGCGTGTTCACTTCGTTCAAATGTGCCAGCAGACTTGCCCGTATATTGCTGGTTTCAGCAATGAACAACCAGTCGCGATTATTGGAGAGCCCATAAACTCCTGCCGACTCCGGCGCATTCTTCTGGATCGACACTACCGTAAACGAGCGCGGAGCGCATTCGGCAAACGACACTTAGTTCTCCCGCAAAGGCGCGCCCAGGCTTATGTTGGACGTGGCTGGCGGCTTTCGATAGGGTGTACGATGCTGCAGCGTGCGCAGAGCTTTCTCGGCCACAGTCCTGGCCCGTTCACTCAAAAAAGGGTGAAGGTCTTCCGCGAATATCCGGCATTTGTGAAATCTTTCCAGAAACATCGGGCCCGCTGCACACGCGTTCTTCAGTAGCTTCAGGCAAAGCATCGGGGCCTCTTGCATGGGCACTCGATTCGCGGTCAAGAGCGCGATCTCGACTTCAATGCTGAAGATACCCCGGGGTTCATATCCATCGATACCTCGGAACATGAAACATCGTCTGTCTTGCTGCTGTGTGAAGCCGTCATAAGCAAAATGCATGGTTCTTGCTACCTTTCTTCATCAACAATGCGAATCCGAATGTGGCAGGAGGGTAAACGCTTACCGTATCTTCGGCTGACTAGGCTAAGGAGAGTATAAGAAGATCTGGCTTAGTTCAGATGATCTCTAGACTAGGCGAAATTACTCAGCCATCTCCAGTGTACGGGAAACGGAGCGTCTTGTCCATGAAATAACCTAACCTGCCCAGTATCATTGAATACAGCGGCGATATTTTCAGTGACACTATTCGGCGACAGCGGATGTTTCCTCCCTCTATACGTTGCGCCGTTTACGGAAGAACAGATTACCAGGATCAAGCGTTACCAGAGCCACCCGGACTTTATCGGCGTCCTTTGTTACTCGTGTATTCGCAAAGAGAAAATGATCGCCGGCCAGCGACGGAATGCGTTGTCCCAACTGCGGCGCCCGATATGTATGGGCCTACGGTCTGCTTACCCCTGAAGAAGCAGAGCAGGAGGCTACTGTCCGCTACAAACGGTCGCTCAGCCAATACGCCGATTCGGGCCGCTCTATGCTTCGGCATTGGAAGCCGGAATAGCGTCTAACGCAGCAGCCGCCGGGAAACCATGAAATAGGACTCCGTAGAGTTTAGCCACGCGCGTTCTCTCAATGAGGAAAGTCAGCACCGAGGTAAACACGATGCTGAGGAACACGACGCTATACGTGACTGCCTGCAGGATCTCGCCGCCCGGCAGGTGTTGCTGCAAAGGAATCGACGCCAGAACCACCGCGGCGAGCCCCTTTGGGCTCATGACGGCCACTAGCGCCGCATCGTGCTTCGGGGTTGTGCGGCTCAACCCGACCCAGGCAGAGGGTATGCGCACCAGGAAGATCAGCGCCGTTAAAGCCAGCGCAACGTAGACCAGCCAGGGCTCGGTGAAGCGGATGGACACGCCCACGTACACGAAGAAAAATGTTTTCAGAAGAAAAACAACCTCGCCCAGAAAGACCCGCTCCGTCTCGTTGAGCGTGATTGGCTCATCCGGCAGATAGCGCCGCATCCATTCAGTGCCATGAAACACTTCCATGTTGCCCAGCACCGCTCCGAACACCGCGGCCGCAACGTAGCCGCTATAGCCAAGTAACTCCACCACGCCGAATAGCACGAAAACAAATGCCGGAGTCGTGAAGATAGAATTTTCCAGGCCTCTGATTCGGCGCAGCAAAGCCGACCAGGCAATCGCGCTGGCGGCGCCCACAACGCCCGCCAACACCAGCGTTGCAATCAGTTGACCCAGCATCTGCCCGACACGCACTTTGCCCAATCGGTAGCTGTCCAGGAAGCCGAACGTCACGACAATACTGATGACATCACTAACCGCGGATTCCAGAAACAGGATGGTCTTGGTGGATTGCTCCATCCGTAGCTTCTTCGTAAGCGGTACGATAACCGCCGGCGAGGTTGAGCCGACAATCGCGCCCAGCATCAGCGTCGATTGCACGCTCATCTGCAGAAAGTAATGTGCCGCGATGCCGACGACGATCATGGTGACCAAAAAGGTAGTGAATGTCAGCAGGAAAGTGCTGCGCAGAGATCCGCGCAAGATGTCGAGATCCAGGCTGAGTCCCGCTTCGAAAAGGATGATCACCAGGGTCACGGTTGCGAACACCGGACCAACCGCGCCAAAATTTTCCGGCTTGACAAGATGCAGGATCGGCCCCAGGAACAGGCCGATGATCGTCAATAGAAGCACGTCCGGTACGCGCGTGCGGCTGAACAGGCCAGTGAACGCATGCGCGACGAAAATCAGCGCACCGACTACCAGGATGTTGGTTGCGACAGGCACGTCAGGCTCAAGTCATCAGAATCAGGTGCGGCAAGCCGTGGTGTTGATCGATGATCCATTGGCCGCCGGTCTTCTTAAGATAGATCAGTGATCCGTTGAACGATGGTGCTATCCCTGGTGAGTATTGTCTCTCGGCGGCGAGGAAAACCATTGCCCCACGATGATCAAAGCTGAATCCCGGCAGCGTGAGAGTCAAGACGGTAATGCCTTGCGAAAGCGTTTCAGCACGCTCGCTCGCCCGGATGAGTCGCAGCTTTCCCTGTCCCGCACTGGAATACGGCAGCGGCTCGCCATCTCTTTGTGCCAGGAAGCTATCGAACTCACAGCGATATTCGAGACGCTCGAACCAGGACAGCCTGGATCTCATCTGCATCACGCCGGATGCGATAAACCGTGAGCCATCGGCCGTGTCTAACAGAACATGCGTTCTCATCCACTGGTCATCCCTAAAATGCGGACGCAGGATGGCTTGATAGACGCCATCGCACTCGGGGCAGCGCGGAGCGTCAACTCGACACTGCCGCCAGATCAACATCGCAGCACCGGCAAGCAGCACAACCACCAGTGCCGAAATCCACAGCCACAGCGATTTCAGTAAGCGGGTCGGCAAAACGTCGCGCAACTCTAAGCGCTGGAGACTTCCGCCAGATCCCGCGCGTGCAGCTCCTGTAAGCTCCAGATGCGAATGGGATCACGCCGGCCCGAGGCCACCGCTTCAGCCGCCGCTCTTGCTCCGCTCATGGTCGTGATGCAAGGCGTCCGGTAAGTTACGGCGTTACGGCGAATAGTCTGCTCGTCTGGAAACGAATGGCTCCCGGTCGTGGTGTAGACAACCAGGTTGAGCTTTCCGGCTTTCAATAAGTCCACCGCATTCGGTCGCCCCTCGTTCACCTTGAACACGGTCTTACAAGGTAGCCCCGCTTGTTTCAACGCCGCCGCAGTACCGCGCGTCGCAAACAGTTGAAAGCCGAATTCGTGGAACTTCGCCGCAACCGCGACCGCGCCCGGCTTATCACGATCGTTCACGCTGATGAACAGCGCCCCGCCATCGGGAATCGGCGAGCCCGCTGCTAGTTGCGCTTTCGCAAACGCTTCGCCAAAGCTGGCGCCCACGCCCATCACCTCACCGGTCGACCGCATCTCCGGCCCAAGCGCCGGATCCACGCCCGGGAACTTCGCAAACGGGAACACCGGGCTCTTCACAAAATAGTGCGACACCGGTAGCCTGCCATTCACAATGCCGCCGGTCAGATGCTTGAACTCGTCCAGCTTCTTCCCCAGCATCAGACCAACCGCCAGTTTCGGCAACGGCACGCCAGTCGCTTTGCTGACGAACGGCACCGTCCGCGACGCTCTCGGGTTCACTTCCAGCACGTAAACCTGGTCGTCCTTGATGGCGTATTGCGCGTTCATCAGGCCAATCACATGCAACGATCGCGCCAGTTTGCCCGTGTACTCTTCGATAGTGCGGATTACTTCGGGCGTCAGCGAAATCTGCGGCAGCACGCACGAGCTGTCGCCGGAATGCACACCGGCTTCTTCGATGTGCTCCATGATGCCGGCGATCAAAACATTCTCGCCGTCGCACAGCGCATCCACATCCACTTCAGTCGCGTCTTCCAGGAAGCGATCGATCAGCACCGGCCGCTTAACCGAAAAGTTGACCGCTTCCTGCATGTAACGGCGTACCGTGTCCTCGTTGTACGCGATCACCATCGCGCGCCCGCCGAGTACGTAACTCGGCCTTACCAACACGGGGAATCCCAGCCGCTGCGCCGTCTCACAGGCTTCTGCCACGCTAGTTGCCGATCCATGCGGCGGCGAAGGAATGTTGAGGTCGCTCAGAAGCTTGCCGAATAACTTGCGGTCTTCCGCCAGATCGATATCGCTGGGGTCCGTTCCAATGATCGGCAGTCCCAGTTCCTTCAGCGGCAGCGCCAGATTCAACGGCGTTTGCCCGCCGAACTGCACGATAATTCCATCCGGCTGCTCGGTCTCATAAATATTGAGCACTTCTTCCTGCGTTAATGGCTCAAAGTACAGCCGGTCGCTGGTGTCGTAATCGGTCGAGACGGTTTCCGGATTGCAGTTCACCATGATCGACTCGTAGCCGAAGCTCTGCAGCGCAAACGAAGCATGGCAACAGCAGTAGTCGAATTCGATCCCTTGTCCGATGCGATTCGGACCACTACCCAGAATCATGACTTTTCGCCGCTGCGTCGGTGCTGATTCGTCTTCGGATTCGTAGCTCGAATACAGATACGGCGTGAAGCTTTCGAACTCCGCCGCGCAAGTATCCACGCGGTTGAAAACAGCCCGGATGCCGAGTTTCATTCTGGCCGCGCGAACTTCCAGCGCGTCTACGCCGAGTATTTCGGCCATCTGCCGGTCGCCCAAGCCATCGCGCTTCAGCTTGCGAAATTCTTTCGCGGTGATGGAATCGAGGGAACGATTGACGAGTGATTGCTGTAGCGCGACCACCTCCGAGATTTGCCGCAGGAACCAGGGGTCCACGGACGTCATCTCGTGTATCTGCTCCACCGTGTAGCCGCGTTCGAATGCGAAGCGAATGTAATCCAGGCGCTCCGGGTTCGGAGTGATCAATCGCTTTGCAATCAGCTCGGGACTAAGCGAATTCGCAGTGGAGGATTTGCCCGTCTCAAGGCTGCGTATTCCTTTTCCAAGCGCCTGCTTGAATGTGCGCCCGATAGCCATCACTTCGCCGACCGACTTCATCTGCGTGCCCAGCACCGGCTCTGCGCCCGGAAACTTTTCGAACTGCCAGCGCGGGATCTTGACTACGACGTAGTCGATAGTCGGTTCAAAACAGGCCGGCGTGGCGCGCGTGATGTCGTTGCGAATTTCATCCAGCCGATAACCCACCGCCAACTTCGCGGCGATCTTCGCGATCGGGAACCCAGTTGCTTTCGAAGCCAGCGCGGAGCTGCGCGATACACGCGGATTCATTTCCACAATGACCATGCGTCCGTTTTCCGGATTGATGGCGAACTGGACGTTCGAGCCGCCCGTATCCACGCCGATCTCGTTCAAACAGCGCAGCGCCGCATCGCGCATCATCTGATATTCGCGGTCGGTAAGCGTCTGAGCGGGCGCAACCGTAATCGAATCCCCGGTATGCACGCCCATCGGGTCGAAGTTCTCGATGGAGCAGATGATGATGCCATTCCCGGCGAGGTCGCGCATCACCTCCAGCTCATATTCCTTCCAGCCGAGCACGCTCTCTTCAATCAAGACTTCGTGTACCGGCGAAAGGTCGATTCCGCGCTCCAGAATCTCAGCCAGTTCTTCGCGATTGTAAGCGATGCCGCCGCCGGTTCCGCCGAGCGTAAAGCTAGGCCGCAGAATAATCGGATAGCCGATCCGTTCGGCGAACTCCAGACCATCGTCGATGTTGTTGACCAGTTGCGACTGCGTCATATCGAGGCCAATCTTGCGCATCGCATCTTTAAACAGCAGCCGGTCTTCGGCTTTCTTGATGGCGTCGATCTTCGCCCCGATCAACTCAACGCCGTACTGCTCCAATACGCCTGATTCAGCCAGTTCCACCGCCAGATTCAAAGCTGTCTGGCCACCGACAGTCGAGAGCACCGCATCCGGCCGCTCTTTGCGAATCACCTCGGACGCATAAGCCAGGCTGAGCGGCTCCACGTAAGTTTGGTCCGCCAGCTCTGGATCGGTCATGATGGTGGCGGGATTCGAATTGATCAGAACCACTTCGTAGCCCTCTTGCCGCAGCGCCTTGCAAGCCTGCGCGCCGGAGTAATCGAACTCGCACGCCTGCCCGATAACGATGGGGCCGGAGCCGATGATCAGGATTTTCTTGAGATCGGTTCGTTTGGGCATCGGCTAACGCTTGTTCTCTTCCATCAGCTTGGCGAAGTCCTGAAACAGATAATTCGAATCGTGGGGACCAGGCGCAGCTTCCGGATGGTACTGAACGCAAAACACCGGCTCGCTCCGATGCCGCATGCCCTCCACTGTGTTGTCGTTCAGGTTCATGTGCGTGATCTCGACATCGCTGTCGCGCAACGAATCGGGATCGACACAGAAGCCATGATTCTGCGACGTGATCTCCACCTTGCCGGTCTGCCGGTTCAACACCGGATGATTGGCGCCGTGATGTCCGAATTTCAGCTTGTAAGTCTTTCCGCCAAACGCCAAGCCTAGAATCTGGTGCCCCAGACAGATGCCGAATACGGGAACTTTGCCGATCAGCTTTCGGACCTGCGCGGATTCTTGTTCAAGCGGCTCGGGATCGCCGGGCCCGTTCGAGAGAAACACTCCGTCCGGGCTCAACGACAACACGTCTTCGGCACTGGTTCCCGCCGGCACCACCGTCAACTTGGAGCCAATCTGCACCAGATGGCGAAGGATGTTGCGCTTGATCCCGTAATCGTAGGCGACTACATGAAACCGCTGCGCTTCTGCCGCGCCCGGTTTATCGGAGGGAGATACCGGCTCGACGCCTTCGGTCCACAAGTAACTCGCGCGTGTGGAGACACGCGATACCAGATTCTGTCCCGTCATCGTGGGCGAACTCCGCACCTTCTGCAGAAGCTCGTTAACGTTGTGTTCTCCCGTAGCAATAATGCCGCGCAGCGCGCCTCGCTCGCGAAGCAGTCGGACTAACTTGCGGGTATCGACATCGCCAATCACCGGGATGCCATACTGCGCCAGAAAGTGCTCCGCTTTTTCGCTCGAACGCCAATTGCTGGCGACCGGCGAAATCTCACGCACGACAAGTCCTTCGATGTACGGGCTTGCGGCCTCACAATCGGCTGGATTGGCGCCGTAGTTTCCAATCTGCGGGAACGTTAAGACGACAATCTGGCCGCAGTAGGAGGGGTCGGTAAAGATCTCCTGATAGCCGGTGATGGCGGTATTGAAAACCACCTCGCCTGTGCGCTCGACCGGCGCACCAAAGCTGGTGCCCTCGAAGATGCTTCCGTCCTCCAGGGCGAGAACTGCTTGGTCCAACTAAATGGGCTCCTAAATTTGACTTGGGATGCTGCAGCAGAACGCGCAGCCGATCAGAAGGGGCTGATCACTTTATTTGATCATGAATCGCCCCAAAAAACAAAACGGGCTCTCCTTGTAGGAGAACCCGCTCGCTTTCAAAGCTGTTTTGTGGAACTGTTAGCGCCGTCCGCCGCCGCCGCCGTGGCCCCCGCCAAAACCACCGCCGTGGCCGCCGCCAAAACCACCGCCGGCGCGGCCGCCGTAACCACCGCCGCCTGCAATACGCGCTCCGCCGCCGCCCGCATAACCGCCGGCTCGGAAACCGCCGCCACCGGCGTAGCCGCGTCCCGCATAGCCGCCGGCATAACCACGACCCGCGTAAGCGCCGCGATTACCATAGCCGTAACCGCCGCGGTACGGGTAGTAGCCTCGGCCGTAGCCCCAGCCACCCCAATATCCGCCATAGAATCCGACATATGGATAGCCGTAGCCATAGCAGTAAGGATTGTAGTAAGGATCACAAGCGTATGGAGCCGCTGGGTAATAACCATAGCCCGGCCCAACCGCAACTCCAAAACCAACTTGGGCGTTCGCCGTCGCGGGCGTGAAACAGAGCAAAATTGCTGCGAGAGCGATTGCTAAAAATCCGAATTTTCTTAACATATTTGCATCTCCTGGGTTTCCCCCCTAACACTATAGACGCGCAATCGGCCTAGATCGATGCTCTCCTCTAACCTTATTTGTTGCATGCGTTCAAATAGTAACTGTTAAATGACGCTCGATAATGTTGAACTCTGGGTAGACGTTGCGGCTACCGCCGCCGATGCCTTCCTACTCACCCGCGTCCTGCAGCTCCGGCTGTCGCGTGTCTATCTGTTCATCACGCTGGCATGCGTGATGGGACTTTTCTTCGATGGCGTGCAGCTGTGGTTCGGCCTGAAGTCTTCTGAAAGTGAACGGATATTTATCTACTCGCGCTTCCTATATGCGTGCCTCTATCCCTTGGCTGCCTGGGATGCGTTCGAGGAGATGCCTCCAGCGGTGCTGCAGATGCGTCGCATAGCAATTGGGCGGCTCATCACAGGGGTGGTCTTTGCCGCGATCTTCGGATTCATCGTAACGCTGGTTGTTAGCGGGGACGATCCTCAGTTTGTACTAAGCTCAACGCTGGCCATTATTCTTTGGGCCGGCTCATCCGCTAGTACGTTTATGTTCCTGTGGTCGCTGCGGCGCGCAATGAACGCGCAGCAGATCCCCCGGCCCACTAACACTTATGTGTGGATGACCTTCTACCAACTCGCTTTGATTGCAGAGCTCGTCGCTTGCTTCGGAGGTGTACTGGCGTCATTCGCAAATGACACAGTGCGAGGAATCCTGGATATCTGCCTGTTGACTTACGGTCTTGTCATCACAGTCTGGTGCGGGGCGAAATTGAGGCGAGTATCTTCAGATGTTCCTACGCCGGCTAGCGCAGCAGGCGCTTCCTAAGTCTCGGCATAGTATCGGCTTGTTGCCTGGACGACCAAGCCTTTGCGCTTGACCGTGAGTTTCAGGTTTCGAAAGCCGGAGCGCGTCACGGGCTGATCGGAAACGAAGCCGATGCTGTACTCACTGCGAAGCTCGTCTTCAATGGTTTGAAAGATGGCTTCGATGCCTTGGCTCTTGGAGACGGCAAAGAAACCGCCGCCGGTTTCGCGGGAGAGTTTCTGAAGTACGCCTTTACCCTGTCCGCCGCCGAAGCCGCCGTAATAACTTTCATCGGAAAACAGGATGCAGTAGACGAGCGTGTCGGCGCGCTGGGCTGATTCGATGGCGTCGGTGAGCGTGACGTCACTGCCGAAATCCACCCCGTCGGTAAGCACAACGAAGGCTTTACGTCCTTTCTGCGGGCGCATCACTTTGACAGACGCCTGGCGTACGGCGTCGTAGAGTAGCGTGCCGCCTTGCGAGCCGGGCAAGTGCATGTTGGGCGAGTCGATCAGCCCCAGCGTGTCCTGCAGATCTTTATGGGAAGCCGTTAGCTCCTGACGGAACACGACGGCCTGATCGAACTGAACGAGAGCCGCCTGATCTTTCTTCTCACGCAGCACCTGGTCGAGGAAGCGATAACTCGCTCCGCGTTCGTCTTCGAGCACCTTGGTTTGGCTCAAGCTGGAATCCACCAGCAGCGCCACGGTCAGCGGCAGATCCGACTCACGCGAGAAGTAGCGAATGGTCTGTGGTTTGCCATCTTCGCGTAGGTCGAAATCTTCCTTGTTGAGATCGCGCACAATCTGACCCTGCTTGTCGCGTACGGTGGCGAAGACATTGACAACTTTGATCTCGGTTGAGAAGGTTGGCGTTTGCTGTTCCTGCGCGAAGACCTTGGAAGCAAAGGCGCCTGCGGCTAATCCGAACAAGTTACGCCGGGAAAGAATCAGGTCAGCCATTGGGCAACTTACTGGCATCCCAACCGCCACCGAGCGCTTTAATCAGTTCGACCGTGGCGTCCATGCGGCGGCGCATGATATCGACGTCAGCTCGTTCGTTGGTCAGCGCAATGCTTTGTGCGGTGATCACGTCAAGATAAGTGACGAGCCCGCCCTTATAGCGGTTTAAAGAAAGCTGCAGGGAATTTTCAGCTGAGAGACTTGCTTCATGCTGCTTGGCGGCTTCCTGTTCAAGGATGCGGAGCGAGGCCAGATTGTCTTCTACTTCCTGAAATGCCGTGAGCGACGACTGGCGATAGTTCGCCACCGCAACGTCGTAGCCGGCGAGGGCACTGGTCATCTGAGCACGGCGGCGGCCGGCATCGTAAATGGTTTCGACAAGCTGGGGTCCGACGGACCAGAAACGGCTGGGCCAGGTAAACCAGTTGACGATGCTGCCCGCTTGCAGACCGCCCGTAGCGCTGATCATAAGATCGGGAAAATAAGCCGCGCGCGCGATTCCGATCTGCTCATTGGCGGCTGCCACCTGACGTTCATAGGAAGCGATGTCGGGGCGACGCTGCAGCAGTTGCGACGGAAGGCCTATGGGCACCGGCGGCGGCTGTTCGGCGAGCACTAACACAGGCAGCCTGAATTCTTCCGGAGTTCTGCCGATCAAGACTGCGATGGCGTGTTCGAAAGCCGCGCGCGCCACGCTCAGATCGATGTCTTGCGCTTGCGTTTGATCGAGTTGCGTCTGAGCCTGCGCAACATCGACTTTCGATGCCACTCCACCTTCATAGCGGTTCTGGGTCAACTGCAGGGCTTTGGTGTAAGCCACCACGGTGTCATCGAGCAGCTTCTTCTGCGCGTCGAGACTATGCGCTTCGAAGTAATCGACCGCGAGCTCCGACTGAAGTTCCAGTTTTACGTTTTCCAGATCGGCTGCGGATGCCTGATATTGTTCGCGCGCGGTCGCAATGGTGTGACGAATGCGGCCCCAGAAATCGGTGTCCCACGAAACGTTGATGGGCAAGCTGAAGAGTCCGTATTGATAACCTTGCGCGCCGGTGGGATTGTTGCTGGAGATGCGGTTGGTCGAAATGCCAGGGCCGACGCTGATCTGCGGGTACAGGTTCGAGCGATTGATTGCGATCAGCGTTCGCGCCTGGCGAAAGTTCGCGTCAGCGGCTTTTAACGTCTGGTTGGCTGGTTCAACCTGCTCTTCGAGAACGTCTAATTGCTCATCGCGAAACAGCTCCCACCATTTGCCGCGGAGCTGGGAGTCGGATGGATTTGCAGGCGTCCAACCGTTCACTTCTTTGAAGCTCGACGGCGGCTGTTCGCTATAGGCGGGAGCGGCGGGCAAAGTCGGTTTGGTGTACTTTGGGCCGACGGTACAACTTGCGAGTAAGCAGGCGAAGCCTGCTGCCGTGAGCAGCGCCTTACGATTTGCGAAATTTACTTTCATGCAGATTTATTCGGACGCGGCTTTCTGTACATTGACTTGCTGACCCGCAACGATGGAGTCACTGGGATTGACGATTACCGCGTCATTAGAGGTGACGCCTGAAATAATTTCTACCGTGTCGCCGAAGTCGCGGCCGAGAAGCACGGGCTGGAGTACTGTGCGGTTAGCGCGAACCATGGCGACGCGCAGACCCTCGGAACGAAATAGCAGCGCGTTCGCAGGTATGACAACCGCTTCTGTTTTGGATGGAATCTTCAGATGAACGGAGACGTAGGAGCCGGGCAAAAGCTCGCCGCTAGAGTTCTTGACGTCCACTTCGACAAGCAGCGTGCGGGAATTCATATCGATAGCATCCGCGTTGCGCACGATGGAGCCGGTAAAGCGGCGACCTGGAAATTCGGCGAGTGTCAGACTAGCGTTCACACCGGGTTTGGCGGCGCGTGAGTACGCTTCGGGAACGTTCACATATACGCGCAGCGTGTTGGTTGAGGCGAGGTGGAACAGTTCTTTTCCTGCGGTGTTCGTGTCAGCATCTACCAGCGCGCCCACATCGACATTACGCGCTGTGATGACGCCGTCGAAGGGCGCATAGACTTTTTCGTAACCAACCATCTGCTCCAGGCGTGAAACATTGGCTTGAGACGATTTGACGACGGCGGCGTTTGCAGCTGCGTTCTGCACTGCGGTATCGACATCTTGTTTCGAGACGGAATCGCTCTTGAAGAGATTCGTGTAGCGATCCGCCGTAATCTCGGAGAGCTTCAAATTAGCCTGCGCGGTATTCAGTTGTTCGCGCGCTTGCTGAAGCTGCTGATCGACTTCGGGCGATTCGATGTCGGCCAACTGCTGACCCTGTTTCACATGCGCGCCGATGTCGACATACCAGGCTTTCAGATAGCCGCTGGCGCGTGCCCAGATGGGAGTGTCGATGAAGGCCTGCATGTTGCCGGGAAGGACGACTTCTTCGGCGCCGGAGGTGATTTGCGGGTGAATGACGGAGACGGTGGGAACGGAGTTTTGCAGCGTGTCCTGTCGCAGGGCGGAGTTTGCACGCGTGCGGGACATGAGGCCGCTGAAGATTGCAACGCCAAGAATGAGGGCGGCAGCGAGAACGACGATCCAGAGCAGGCGGGAGGTTGGGCTAGAGGGAGTTGGCTGGGAAACCGCTCCCTCGCGGTCGCGGCTCGGTTCGGCCCGATCGATGGTCGGTTGGTCGCGAGTCGCTTGGTCGCGAGTCGCTTGGTCGCGGGTGGGTTCGGACCCCGCTTCGTGGGTTTGCTCAGTTTGTTCGATCGTCATCGTTTTACTCGCATATCAGGTTGGTGAGACTCAACGTAAAGTTCCTTCGATTCTCGTTTCGCGTGCAGCAAGCTGAAGACTGACGGAACGAAGAGTAAGGTTGCAACGGTGGCGCAGAGCAATCCACCAATAACTGCCCGGCCAAGTGGCGCGTTCTGCTCGCCGCCTTCACCGAGACCAACGGCCATGGGAATCATGCCGATGATCATGGCGAGTGCCGTCATCAGGACGGGACGGAAGCGCGTCGAGCCGGCTTCCAAAGCAGCTTCGATGGGATTGCCGTGGTGTCCCATACGATCTTTGGCGAAGCTCACGACTAAGATGCTGTTTGCGGTGGCGACGCCCATACACATGATGGCTCCCATTAGTGCCGGGACACTAATGGTGGTGTGCGTCACGAACAGGAAAACGATGATGCCCGATAGCGCAGCCGGAAGCGCGGTGATGATGATGAACGGATCAAGCCAGGATTGGAAGTTCACCACGATCAGGAGATAGACGAGCACGATCGCGCCCGCCAAGCCTGCCAGCAAACCAACGAATGACTGGTGCATAGTCTGCACTTGCCCGCGCAAGATGATATCGGAACCACGTGCAAGATACTTCCGATTCGCATTCATAACTTTGTTGATATCGGTGCCGACGCCGCCCAGGTCGCGGCCTTGCACCGAACCGTAGATGTCGACTGTCCGGCGAATGTTGTAGTGCGTGACGATGCCGAGTTCGTTCTGGCGGCTGATGTCCGCGACGTCGCTCAGGATCTCGGGCTGTTTCTGGGTGGCCGCACTGATGGGAATGTTGCGCAGGTCCTGGATCGACTGAATATCGTATTGCGGCGTTTGCGCCACTAAGCTGTAGCTGACGCCGTTCACTGGATTGAGCCAGAAGCTGGGCTGGGTTTGGAAGCTGCCGCTCAGCGAAGTTAAGAAGCTGTGCGCCAAGTCGATTTGCTGAAAACCGCTTTCGGCGGCTTTGGTGCGATCCACCTCGACATGCAGTTTGGGTTCATCGAATACTTGATGAACGTGCAGATCAACGGCGCCTGGGATGCGCTGCAATTGCGGCAAAATGCGATCGGCAAAAACGCGGCTGGATTCGAGATTGTTGCCCAATATTTCGAGGTCAATAGGCGCAGGCAAACCGAAGTTCAAGATCTGGGTGACGATGTCGGCCGGCAAGAAATAGAACGTGACGCCGGGAAATTGGCGTGGCAGAGTGCGCCGCAGAGCAGCCACATATTGATCGGTAGGCGCGTGAGTGGGCTTCAAGGAGACCAACACGTCGCCATCGGCCGAGCCAACCTGACCCGAGTTGCTGTATGAAAGGTTCATTTGACTATAGGGCAGGCCGATATTGTCGAGAACCGTTTCAAGTTGGGTGGGTGGAATCTGGTCGCGGATAGCGTTGTCCACCTGATCGAAAATCCGCGCCGTCTCTTCAATGCGCGTGCCCGTCTTGGCACGAACGTGGAGCTTGAATTGACCTGTGTCACTGCTGGGAAAGAAGTCCTGGCCAAGAACTGGAATCAACAACGCGGCGCAGGCGCAGATGCCGAGAAAGATGGGCACAAAGAATTTGCGGCGGTAGACCAGCGTGGTGAGAACGGCTTGATACTGGGTTCGCACACGCTCGAAACCACGTTCAAAGCCGCGCTGGAATATGACGAGTGGATTGCGCGATCGAGTCCCGTGCTGCTTGGCGCGCAACAAGTACATGGCCAGCGTGGGAACCAACGTTCTAGAAAGCACATACGACGCGATCATTGCGAAGACGACCGCTTCCGCCAATGGAACGAAGAGATATTTCGCTACGCCGGCGAGGAAGAACATGGGCAGGAAGACGATACAGATACAAAGTGTCGAGACCAGCGCGGGCACCGAGATTTGCGCCGCGCCTTCCAGAATTGCGGTATGCAGATCGTGACCTTCTTCGAGGAAGCGCTCGATATTTTCGATGGTGACAGTTGCGTCGTCGACCAGAATTCCGACCGCGAGCGCCAAACCGCCGAGCGTCATGATGTTGATGGTTTCGTGCAATGCGCTGAGGATGATGACGGACGTCAGGATGGACAGCGGGATCGAAATAGCGATGATCAACGTGCTGCGCCAACTGCCTAAGAAGATGAGGATCATCAGTCCGGTGAGGCAAGCGGCAATGAGCGCCTCACGAACCACGCCATTGATTGCGGCGCGCACAAAGATGGATTGATCAGCCAGCGGGCGGATCTGCAAAGCGGGCGGAAGAGTTGCGGCGACATGCGGCACCAGATCCTTGATGCCCTGCACGACGTCGAGCGTGGAGGCGCTGCCGGCTTTCAATATGGAGACGAGAACGCCGCGCTGGCCATCGCGCCGAATGATATTCGTCTGCGGACTGAAGCCGTTGCGCACGTTGGCGACATCGCGGACGTAAATGGTGGAGTTGTTAACCACCTTGACCGGAAACTGATTGATCTCCTCAATGCGCTTGGGGCTGTAGTTCATGTCGACGTCGTATTCGAACTGCCCGATCTTCGCCGTGCCGGAAGGCAACAGCAAGTTCTGGTTATTGACCGCTTGCACGACATCGAAAGGCGAGAGTTGCTTGGATTGCAACGCGGCCGGATTGAGATCGATCATGACCTGGCGCTGCTTGCCGCCATACGGATAGGGGACGACCGCGCCGGCAACAGTGACGAGTTGCGGCCGAAGAAAGTTCATAGCGATGTCGTTGAGGTCCGCTTCCTGAAGGCCTTTGCCTGATAGCGCGAGCTGCAGAATGGGGACACTCGACGCGCTGTAACTAAGGATGATGGGCGGATTGACGCCGGCAGGCATCTGCTTCAGGATGGTTTGCGAAACTGCAGTGACTTGGGCAACGCCGGTGGTCGCGTTGGCGTACGGTTGAAGGAACACTTTCACGACTGCCGTACCGTTCAAGGTGGTCGATTCGATGTGATCGATGTCGTTCACGGTGGTTGTCAGGACGCGCTCGTAGACGGAAGTGATGCGGCCTTCGAACTCCTGCGGATTCAATCCCGTGTAAGTCCAGATGATGGAGATGACGGGGATATTGATGTTGGGAAAAATGTCCGTGGGTGTGCGGAGGATGACAATGGGGCTGACGAGCAGGATGAGCAGCGCCAGGACGATGAAGGTATAAGGACGGGCAAGAGCTACCCTGACGATCCACATGCACTTACTTCGATAATATACGGTACTATGAAGTTTCGAAAATGCGCAACCCGTGAGCATTTGGCACATCTTTAGATACAGAGAATGGCCACGTCTACCAAGTACGTAGAAGAGACTCATCGGGGACGCGGGCGGCCGCGTTGCGAAGACTCGCGCTCGCGGATACTGGACGCTGGACTGGAACTGCTGGAAGAATCTTCGTTTGCCGAAATTACGGCGGACGCGATTGCCGAACGCGCCGGAGCGAGCAAGGCGACTATTTATCGCTGGTGGCCCAACAAGGACGCGGTGCTGGTGGAGGCGCTGCGCGAGGCCGTGGCACAAGAGTTGCCATTTCGCGAGACCGGCGACTTGCGCGAGGACATCCGATTGCAGTTGCAGAACTTCATCAAACTGTTGACCGGGCGACGCGGGCGTATCTTCACGGCCTTCGTTGCGGCGGCGCAGAGCGACCCTGCGGTTGCCGAGACTTTTCAGCGCGTGTGGCGCGAACCCCGGCGGCAGGCACTCAAAGCGGGACTCGAACGTCATCGCGGCAAGCAGATGCGGGAAGACGCCGATCTGGAGATGGTGCTGGACGCGCTGTATGGACCGCTTTACTATCGGCTGCTGACCGGGAACAAGAAATTCAGCGGTGGTTATGCCGATGCGCTGACGGATATAGTTCTTGTGGGGATTGCGAATCCGCACGCTGCTTTGAGTTGACACAGTTTGGGTAAGGGCCGGCCAGCGAGTCTTTTATTTGAGGTGATTTAGGCGGCCATTTTGCCGCTTTGGGGCGGTCCGAAGCCGTCGAATTGCTTGAGTAAGTTGATTTGGTCACGTTCGAGCTTCACTTCGGCGATGGCGTGGCGCACTTTGAACATCTGGTCGCTCTGATCTTGGCGCTTTTCGCGATACTGTTGTTGCGGCTTCAGCACGCTTTTGCGATTCGAACCCACGGCGCTCCCAAGCTCTGTCTTTTCTGCGCTTTGCGAGTTCTGCGGCGGCGCGTTGATAGGCGCGATCGTTGGCAGCCTGGTAGCGGAGATACAGGTTTAGGTCCTTGAGGACGGCTATTGTCTGTCTATCGTTGGCTCTTTGATCGCCCGTGAAGGGGCGGTGCTGGAAACAGGCGTCTTGAAAACGCACAGAGCGCTCCGACATCCAGGTGTGTCTGCACATCTTGGCCACCAACTCCCTTTCCACGTCATCGGCGGGCTGCTCCGAAGAGAGGAAGCGTTCGAATAGGTTGTTGTAGTCTTCCTGATTTTCGGATTCCAGGACGTTGAATTTGCCACACAAGCCGTGGACAATTCGATTCTGTGACGAGCGGGCGAGGCCTGCCGCTGTTGTGGGTCCCGAACTTTTCTGCGCGTTGGCGCGATTGGCTGCGAGTTTGCGTTTGGAGATAGACATAAGAGTCTCCTGCTTTCGGCTTGATTATGCAGCACGAAAAAGCGCGATGAGGTGCAGCGAAGGATTAGGTTTGGGGTGGAAGCCTTTGAGAAATATAGATGTTATTGGGATTGTAGAAAGTCGTGGGGATTTGTGACCGAATCTCCTAGGCCATTGACGGAAGGGCTTTTCGGGCCTCGCGGTCAGGATCATTCTTGGCCATGCTTGAGTCGTCGAAGATCATGGTCTCGCCTTTGGCAGCCGAGTACTTCGGCCATTTGGGAAGTCCGGAGCCATTGGGATCACCGGTTTTCATGAACTGCAGCAAGGCGCCGGCCATCTTGCTTGAGAGTGCCCGCGGTCTGGGTCCGCCGCCGGTGTGGGTCAGCATCAGATCTGTGTTGTAGAACCAGAACGATATATCGACACAATGGAATGCGCGCATGCGGTTATCGAAAAGCGGAGGCTGCCAGGTGAACCAGTCCACGTAGACCGGAGCGGGCTGTTTGGATTTCACGTCCGCGAGCGCAACCACACTCTGCCGGTTGCTGCTTGCCAGTGACCAGATCTCCACGGGCTTTCTGCCGGGAAAGGCTTTTGCATAAGAGTCAACTACCGCTTGCGCTTTGTCGCCGAAACCCATGCCGAACCCGGCGCGCGCTTGCAACTTTTCGACAACCTGTTCCGGCGTGATCGACTCGAGTGAGGAGTCGTTCCAATCGGGCGATTGCTCGTTCTGAACCGAACTGATGATCATCGGAATCTGCGCCGCTGTGGGTGCGCCCGCCGGATCATACGGGTGTTGCGGAAGAATGTTGCCGTCCACCACTGGGCCGAATCCGCGCTGCAATCCGCCGCCCGGTCCCACTTGCTTCGCCATTGCCTGCTGCGCTTTGGTTGCGATGGCATAGAAATCCTTCCAGGGCATGGTTTGCAATTTCGCTAAATCATCCTGAGTCAGGCCGGCTTCTTTGATGACCGCTGCCCCGAGGCTTTCCGAGTAAGCCTTGTCTCCGGCCTTACGGGAGGCTCCACTCAACACGACAGCCTTGTGAAACAGACCTTTTGCAGAAGGCATGGCCGTGAGAGTGCAGACTTTCGCTCCACCACCGGACTGCCCCATGATGGTGACATTTGACGCATCGCCGCCAAAATTGGCGATGTTGTCCCGAACCCATTCCAGCGCGGCCACAACGTCGAGCATGCCGACATTTCCAGAGGCGGCGAATTGTTCTCCGCCCACGCCGGCGAGATTGCAAAATCCCAAAGGTCCCAGCCGATGGTTGATGGATACAAAGACGACATCTCCGAAACGAGCGAAATTCTCGCCGTTGTATCCATCTTGTTCAATCCCGTTGCCGCTGGTGAAGCCGCCGCCGTGAATCCAGAAAAGCACCGGCCTTTTCTTGCCGTCGTTAACAGAGGGCGTGAAGACGTTGAGGCGGAGACAATCCTCGCTCACGTCGTCATAATTCCAATGGTCGCGGAATGAGGCGAATTTGTTCTCATACCGGCGGTCCATATTTTGCGGCGCAGAGTTGCCCCACCAGAGCGCCGGGTACACGCCGGTCCAAGCCTTGGGTTTTTGTGGCGGCATAAAGCGGTTGGGACCGGACGTATCGGCGCCGTAGGGAATGCCCAGGAAGTAGTAGATGTCCCGAAGCACGTAGCCTCTGACCTTTCCGTATTGCGTCTCTGCCAGCGCGATATTGTCGCCGACCAGGAGGATCTGCTTATCAGGCTTTCCGCCCGTTTGTGCCGGAGAGGCGGACAGCGTTGAGCTAAATGCAATTCCGGCTGAACTGGTGCCCAGCGTCTGCACGAACTTGCGCCTGTTGGATTTCATGAGTTTCTTCTGTCTCTCTGGTTTGAGCTCCAATCAGTGTATATCCTGGCGCCGCTTGGTTGAATATTCGGTTCTGTTAAAGTTCATCCTTATGAAATGCGTTTTCAGATTGTTCTTGCTAGCTACGGTGCTGTGCACACCAAACTTGCGGCCACAACAAGGAACGTCAACGACAGCACCGACGCCCGCCGTGCCGGATTGGGCTCTTCCGGGATCGCCTACCCACAAACAGGTTCCGCCACCAGCGGATTTTCATCGTCCGAGCAGGACTTTCGACACGCCGATCGGGATCTTCCAGGGACAATCGGACGTGGGCGCGGCGGTAGTACCGGGCAGCGCGAGTTATGACGCCAACACGCAGCGATATACGATCGACTCCGCCGGCTACAACGTCTGGTATACGCGCGATGAGTTTCGTTTCCTCTGGAAGAAGATGTCTGGCGACGTCTCACTTGCGGCTGACGCCAGCTTTCCAGATCCAAACGGCTACAACGACCGCAAGGCGATCCTGATCATTCGCCAGACTCTCGACGACGACTCAAAGGAAGCCATGATTGCAGAGCACGGAACGGGCATGATTCACCTGGCACAGCGCAAGGTTCAAGGTGCTCTCATAAGCGACATGCAATACCGCTTCGGCGGCCAGCTTGCCAAGGTGCTGGCGAAGCGCATTGGCATTGAGAAGAGGGGCGATTCGATTGCCATTTTCATCAGTCTGGAGGGTGAACCCATGCACCAGTTTGGGCCTCCGATAACCTTGCATTTCGATGAACCTTTTTACGTAGGTATTGGCTTCTGCTCGCACTTGCCAGCCAAGTCGGATACTGCCGAGCTGTCCAACGTCATTCTCGAGAACTCGGCGGGCAAAGTTAATTAGGGGAGGGGCTATCGGTCGCGGCGAGTTGAGCTTGAACTCGGCGGGATCGGACGGTTTGTATCTGCGGCCCACGCGCTTCCGAGCGCCGCGCTATTATTCCGCGCGCAGCATCTTGACCGGATCGATTCTGATCCCGCGTATCACGGCCGGTATGGCCGTCAGCAGAGTAATAAAGACAATCATCAGCGACGGCAGGGCAAGCGCTCCCAGGTCGGAAGGTTTGACTTCATACAGCAGGCTCTTGACATACGGTTCCAGGAACATCCCAAGGCTCCCGCCGATCACCGCGCCCGCCAGCACCATGGTGAATAGCCCCATAGTCACGCGCTGAGCAATATCGTTGGCCGACGCTCCGATTGCGATCCGAATTCCTAGTTCGCGCCTGCGCTGCAGAACGGAATAGTCGAGCACGCCGTAGAGGCCGATAGCGGCAAGCAACAGCGCTACTCCCGAGAAGAACAGTGCGAGCGCAGCCAGCAATCGTTCGCGCACGGTGTGCGACTGGTTGATCTCCAGTTGCGTGCGAATGTTGCTCACGCGAAATTCGGAGTGCGCCTGTGACACTTCGCGCCGAAGCATCGGCGCCAGCGCAAGCGGACTCTCAGACGCTGTCCGTACCAGGAAGGTCGCGCTTCCAATCAAATCGTGCGCGGCGTGGCGCAATGGAACGTAAGCCGTGGGCGTGATTGGTTCACGCATGTTGCGATAGCGCGCGTCTGCTGCCACGCCTACGATGCGAAGGCTTTCCTTGCCTCGGTTGAACGATCTTCCAATCGGGTATGTGCCGTTTAAGTACTCCTTCACAAAAGCTTGATTAACAATTGCCGCACCCGGGCTCACATCCTCGCGTCGAAAATCCCGTCCATCCAGCAAGCGGATCTTCATCGTGTCCAGCCAGCCCGGCGACACGTCCAGAAAATACCCCAATATTGGCCTCGGCGGCGCTCCATTGAGTGAAACAAAACCATTCGCACCGTTGCCGCTCAACAAAGGCCAGCCCGCAATCGCAACGCTCTCAACGCCTGGCGCAGCTCGCAGCCGTTCAGCAGCCTGATACCAGAACTCGCTGGCTTGGGGACGTTTCGCACTCGTCTGCAAAGTCAATAACCGGTCGGAGGAGAACCCGGTCGGCTGATCCGTTAGCCGATGCAGCGTCGACACAAAAGCATCCGCGGCGAAGTGGACCAGAAAGCAAAAAGCGACTTGCGCTGCGATCAATCCATACATCAGCCGCCGACGCGAATGCGGGTTGTCTCCGCCCTTGAGTGCCTCAACCGGATTCACCGCTGAGGCTCGCATGGCAGGCAGCAGCCCAAATAGTAAGGTTGCACCCATACTCAGCGCTACGGCAAACCCCAACACGCGCCAGTCCGCCGGAAGAATTAATCGCGCCGGATTGTCGGGCGGATTGATCCGCGCTACGATGAACGGCGCCGACCACCACGCGAACGCGGCGCCTGCCAACGCTGCCGAGATCGCCAACAACGTGCTTTCAATTAGAACTAACTGCACCAGCCGCCATCGCGCGGCGCCAATCGAAATCCGCATTGCCATCTCTCGCGAGCGCGCGGCCGCCTGCGCCGTCAACAAATTCGCCACGTTCACGCAAGCAATCAGCAATACGAGAGCGACTATCACCGCAATTGCCAACAGCGCAACTCGATAGTCGTGTTGCATGGAAGAAAGCCCACCGGCCGCGGGTTCCACAACTATCTTTTGTTGCAGGAATTTCTTTGTCCGATCCGCAGGCCAGCTTGTAAATCCCTTTGCCCGCTCTGTTTGCACCCGCGTCCAGATCGCCTGCAGTTGTTCCCGAACCCGGTCCCTGCTCGCGCCCGGCTTGAGTTGTATGAACGTCCTGAACCAACTCCAATCGCTATGCGTTACCCCCTCATGCATCATCATCGGAAGAAAAATGTCCGTAAACGTGCCCGGCTCGGTTCCTGTAAATCCATCCGGCGCAACCCCGACAATCTCGTACAGATCGTTGTTCAGCTGAAATTTCCGCCCCAGCACGTTCGGATCGCGCCCAAACCGCTGCGACCAGTAATCGTAAGAAAGCACCGCGTATGGTTTGGCCTTTGGCTTCAAGTCGTCGTCAGTTGTCAACAGCCGGCCCAGCGCAGGCTTCAGTCCAAACGAGCCGAACATCCAGCCCGAGACAAATTGCCGATGAGCGGTCTCCATATCCGCATCGGCGCCAAACGTAAGATCCACGCGCTCTCCGCCGTATGAAGCAGCAATCAACTCCGCATCGTGCTTCACCGCAGCCCGCATCAGCACGAACTGCGGGTATTCGTTGCTCTCGCCGTCCCGGATGGTTCCGTCAGGTCCCACACCGCGCGTCAGCATGGCGTAAAGCCGGTCCGCATTCTTCACTGGCAGCGGCCTGAACAACAGCGCATCCATCAGGCGAAAGACAGAAGTGCAAGAGCCGATCGCCAGCGCCAGCGAAAGTACGGCCGCAGCCGACGTCGCGGGCCGCTTTACCAATTGCCGCCAGCCAAAGACCAGATCTGCCCGCAGCGAATCTATCCAGACCGCCCATGCAGCCAGGTTGATGTTCATCAGGAGCATATACCGCCCAAACTGCCGCTGGTTACACGATCAATTTGGTATGAAATAGAACTTCTGCCACGACTCATTCTTTCGACCATCCTCATGCTCGCCTACGCCGGGCTTACGGCGGCGGCTTCGCCTATCGATTACGCGCACGACCGCTGGACGGCGCGCTGGATTCGCGCGGCCGGAAGCGATTCCAGCGCTTACGGCGTCTATCATTTCCGGCGCGACTTTAACATCGATCAAGCGCGCGACCACCTGCGCGTCTTCGTCTCCGCCGACAATCGTTATCAGCTCTTCCTGAACGGTGAGCTGATATCCTCCGGGCCGGCGCGTAGCGACCTATTTCACTGGCGCTACGAAACTGTCGATCTTGGTCCCAAGCTTCACGTCGGCGCAAACGCGCTGGCCGCTGTCGTCTGGAATGAAGGTCCACAGCGCGCCATCGCTCAGAACAGCAGCGGTACAGGCTTCCTCTTACAGGCCGAAGATCCGGCGGACTCTTCGCTTAATTCCGGCAAAGCATGGCGTTGCACGGTTGATCGCGCCTACACGCCGCAAGTGATTCCCAAAGGCCAGCTGGTGCAATACGTGGCTGTCGGTCCAAATGAGCACGTCGACGCATCCGCGTATCCATGGGGTTGGCAGCAACTCGAATTCGATGACCAGTCATGGAGCGCAGCCCAGGAACTCAGCGATGGCTCGCCGCGCGCGGCCCGCGACGGGCCGAACCCCTGGATGCTGACGCCGTCATTGATTCCAGCCGAAGAGCGCACGCCTTTGCGTCTTCAACAACTGCGCAACGCCTCGGGTGTTCAACCACCCGCTGACTTTCCGCGCGAGGCGAGCCGCTTTGAAATCCCTGGGGGCACGCACGCCACGCTGCTACTCGACCAAACCTATCTCACTACCGCCTATCCGCAACTGACTGTCAGCGGCGGGAAAGGCAGCACTGTCCAACTGCGCTATGCCGAAGCTCTTTACGACAGCACTACGTCTCCGCTGAAGAAATCCAATCGCAATGACGTCGAAGGCAAAACTTTCATTGGCCGCTTCGACACCTTCCTGCCGGACGGCGGCGCCAATCGCGTCTTCGAACCGCTCTTCTGGCGCACCTACCGCTATCTGGAGCTAGACGTCACTACCACGGAAGATCCTCTCGTCATCGAAGACATCCGCGGCATCTTTACCGCTTACCCGTTCGAGCGCGTTGCTTCCATCAAGCTTTCCGATCCAGTGCTCGACGCGACGGTGCAGAAAATCCTAAACACAGGCTGGCGCACTGCGCGGCTCTGCGCCCACGAGACCTACATGGACTGCCCTTACTATGAGCAGTTGCAATATGCCGGGGACGCGCGCATTCAGATGCTGGTGTCGCTGTACAACACCGGGGACGCGCGGCTCATGCGCAACGGGATAGAGGCCATCGATTCGTCCCGGACCGCTGAAGGCGCTACTTACAGCCGCGCGCCGTCGTCGCTGCCGCAATACATTCCGCCGTTTTCCCTGTGGTGGATCGGCATGGTTCACGACTACTGGATGTATGTGGACGATCCTGAATTCGTCCGCTCCATGCTACCGGGCGTTGAAGCTGTCATCCGTTTCTTCTCCGGTTATCAGAAGGCTAACGGTTCTCTTGCTAAGCTGCCCTGGTGGAACTTTGCCGATTGGGCAACGAGCTGGAATTCCGGCGTTCCTCCGTCGAATGCGGATGGCTCCTCTTCAGCCGTGCTCGATCTGCAACTCACTCTGGCCTATGACTGGGCGGCGGATCTGGAAAAAGCATTTGGCGATGAACTGCTCGCCGGACGCTACCAGGCGGCTGCATCTCGGTTGAGGCAAACGGTCGGCGCAACTGACTGGGACGCGACGCGGCAAATCTTCGCCGATCAGCCCGAGCATCGAACCTACTCGCAGCAAGCCAACACACTCGCCGCATTAGCGGGTGTTCTCCCGCTGAAACAATCGCATGACTTTCTGCTTCGCGCCTTGGACGACCCTACACTCGAACATTCGTCGATTTACTTCCAGGCATACACGAACGCGGCGCTGGCGAAAGTGGGCGAAGGCGGAATGTATTTTCAACGGCTCGCGCCCTGGCTGCACATGCTTGACCAGGGATTAACTACCTGGTCGGAGATTGACGCCCCCGATACACGCTCCGACTGTCATGCCTGGGGGGCGAGCCCGAACATAGAGATCTTTCGCACCATCGCCGGCATCACGCCGCAAGCGCCAGGCTTTGCCAGCGTACGCATTGAGCCGAACTTAGGAACCCTCACCGCCCTTCATGCCGTAGTTCCACATCCTAAAGGCCGCATTGAAGTGGACATCACTACTGGCGCGCACACGGGAGTGCTGGTGCGCTTACCGGATGCTGTTACTGGCGCCTTTGTGTGGAAAGGGCAGCCGCACCTGCTGCATCCTGGAGAGAATCGGCTTTCCCTAAATTGAGACTCAGGTAAATCGCTCCCGGAGTCGGGTCCGCCGCATAAGGCTCGACGCGCCGGAAGCCCAGCCGCTCATACATTTCGAGTGCTTGCGACATGGATGGCATGGTGTCTCCAACCAGCTGCTTGTAACCCGCATTCCTGGCTTCGGAGATCAACCACTTCAGCAACTCGCGCGCAATTCCGCGGCCGCGAAACTGGTCCCGCACGTAAAGCCGTTTTGCTTCACAGCGGAGTTCGTCCACTTGGCGCAACGCGATACAGCCGGCGGGGTTATCGTCGATGATCGCCAGCGCAAGCCTGCCCGTAGGGGGCGCATACTTACCCGGAAGGCCGGCAACTTCATCACCGAAGCCCTGAAAGGATAAGTTGAATCCGAACGAGTTCCAATACTCCATAAGCAACGATTGAACCGCTCGTATGTCGGTGGCGCTTGCCGCCGGGACGATCTTCAAGCCCTTTTCTCCATAGGCAATTAGTTTCTCCTATTCCGATATTCCATTGACAACTATAGTGTATGACGCTATAGTTGTTTCGAGATCCACCTATGTCTGATACCGCGCCGCCGCTCACGTCGGCCACATTCAATGTCCTTCTCGCCTTGGCTGAGGGTGAAAAGCACGGCTACGCGATACTCCGTGATGTAGTCGAGCAAACTGGCGGCGAAGTACACCTCGGCGCAGGCACTCTCTACGCGATCATCAAGCGCCTCCTCGAAGATGGTCTGATCGCTGAGGTGCGGAATCGTCCCACTGCCGATAACGAAGATCAACGGCGACGTTACTATCGCCTCACTCCGGCAGGTCGCGAAGCGGCAATTGCCGAAGCTTCCCGCATGGAGAAAGCGCTCTCTCGCGCGCGCCGGGCCATCAAATCCCTGCGTTTGGCTTAAGGAGATGACTGTGTTGCAAGCAAATGAATCGCGAGCCGACCGGCTATATCGTGCCGTTATGCGCATTCTTCCGTTTGATTTTCGTTCCGAGTTTGGCGAGGAGATGGAGGAAGTATTCCGGCAGCAACGCATCGAAGCAGAAAGCGAGCGCGGCCTTAAGGCGTTGTGGACCATGTGGCGGATTGGCATCGCAGATATTTTCACCATGGCGCCACGTGAGCATCTGAGTATCCTGTCTCAGGATCTGAGGTTTGCCGCGCGCATGATGAAGAAGAATCCCGGCTATGCGCTCGGAGCCATCATGATACTGAGCCTGGGCATTGGTGTAAATACCGCCATATTCGGGATCATCAATTCGGTTCTGTTGCAGCCGCTTCCATTTGTGCAGGGCAACCGGCTTGTAATAGTGCATCAAAGCGCGCAGAAGGCGGGTGTCGATAACCTGTCCTTCTCTGTTCCGGAGATTGAAGATTATCGTAAACGCAATACCACGCTTAGCGGCGTTGCCGAATATCACAGCATGTTGTTCACGTTGTTCGGTGAGAACGAGGCGCAACGTGTCCGTACCGGAGTTGTGTCGGCAGATTTCTTCAATCTCTTCGGTGTGCATCCACTTATGGGGCGCTTAATTCGTCCATCCGACGAGAATATCGGCGCACCCGCTGTCTTGGTCCTCAGTTACGAATTTTGGAAGCTGCGGGCGGGCGGCAACCCGAACATCATTGGTCACACATATCGCATGAACGACAAGCTGCACACGGTAGTAGGCGTGCTGCCCCCTTTCCCTCAATATCCGAGCGAGAACGATGTCTACATGCCCACATCAGCCTGTCCTTTCCGTTCGTCTGCGAAGATGATAGCCGATCGCGACTCTCGCATGATGAGTCTTTTCGGCCGGCTCAAGCCTGGCGAAACGCTCGATCGTTCTCGCTCGGAGATGGGAGTTATCGCTGCAGCTCTGCAACATGAATATCCCAAATCGTATCCGGCTGGTGTCGGCTATAAGGCTGATGCACTTTCGCTGCGGAGCGAGTTGACAAGCCGTGCGCGTCCGATGCTGATTCTATTGCTTGGCGCGGCGCTATTCGTCCTGTTAATTGCATGCGCGAACGTGGCAAATCTCATCCTGGCTCGAATGGCGCGCCGAGAACAGGAAATTGTTGTGCGAACGGCGATGGGCGCTGGCGCAAGCCGATTGTTACGGCAACTGCTAACCGAGAACATGCTGATTGCTGCTGCGGCTGCCACTCTCGGTCTCCTGATGTCGATCGGCAGCGTCAAACTTCTGACGCAATTCGCAACGCAACTTACTCCGCGTGCCCGCGAGATCAGTATCGATGGTTGGGTGCTGTGCTTCGCAATTCTATGCGCGACGGCTACTACCATCATCTTCGGCTCTGCGGCGGCGCTTCGTGGAAGATACGACGTTTCTTCTGGTCTTAGAACCGCTGCCAACCGCGCAAGCACCGGCAAGACCGTACGGAACGTCCTCATTGCTACGCAGGTGGCTTTCTCATGCATTCTGCTAATCGGCGCGGGCCTGATGGTACGGAGCTTTATCAAGCTCAATAATGTGAATCCCGGGTTTGTGACACAGCAGGTGGTAGTCGCCAATTTCGACCCGAACTGGGCTCATTACATGGGCCATCCGGACCAGGTACTGTCATTTACTGATCGCCTTCTAACCAAGGTTCGCGCGCAGCCGGATGTCATCGCTGCTGCAGTTTCATCCAGCTATCCGCTCGATCCGGACTCTTCTATGGGCGGCGGCTGGACTGATCGTTTGCAGGTAGAGGGTGAAAACCGCACTATGACTGAAACCGCGCCTGTTCATTCCATGCGAGCAGTAACGCCCGATTACTTCCGCACACTTGGCATTCCACTACTAGACGGCAGGTCTTTCACGGATGCCGATAAACCCGATAGCTTGCCGGTTGCCATGGTCAGCAGTTCCCTCGCGCGCCGCCGTTTTGGAAAGCTGAACCCGGTGGGCCGGCGCGTTTCACTTGATCAGGGCAAGCACTGGATCACCATTGTTGGTGTCGTCGGCAACGTCAAAGAATTTGGCTTGGCGGAGGCTGCTCCTGACCAGTTGTACCGTCCAGTCACGCAGTCGGTAGCAATCGGCGCTCTGCTGGTGCGAACGGCTGGAAGCTCGTCGGCTGTCGTTGCGCAGCTTCGAAGCGCCATTCGCGATGTGGATCCCGAAACAGCAATCCCTTATGTCGAAAGGCTCGAGCAAACCCGCCAGCAGTCCATCTCAGCGCCGCGCACCACAGTCAGCCTGATTGGATCGTTCGCCGCGCTCGCTTTCGTGATTGCGATTGCCGGCATCGCCTCCATGCTGGTGTTATGGGTGAAGCAACGAACACGAGAAATCGGCATCCGCATGGCAGTCGGCGCGAGCAGCAGCAACGTCATTGGCATCGTGATCCGCGAAGGAATGTGGCTGGTGCTGGTCGGACTTGTAACCGGGTGCGCCGGCGCGATTGCGCTTACGCGTTTTCTAAAGACGCTTCTCTTTGAAATAACGCCTACCGATGTAAGCACTTACTTTGGAGTCTGCGGATTAGTGCTTGGCGCGGCTCTGGTCGCCTGTTGGATCCCTGGGCGGCAGGCTGCGCTTATTGATCCGCAGGTTGCATTGCGGGCTGACTAGTCTCGCCGGCTGGCTCTAACGGGAATCCCTGGTCGCGCCAAGCCTCGAAGCCGCCGGCCAGCGGCCGGACACGGCGAACTCCTGCGCGTTTCAATTGCAGCGCCGCACGGGCGCTGGTGGCTTCGCTTGGTCAACTGCAATAAAGGATGATCTCGTGAGCGTCGGGAAGCTGCCCTAATTTCTCCTTCAATTCATCGGCTCGCAGTAACAGCGCGCCGGCAATCTTAAATCCGCCACGTTCCACGTCTGCGACATTACGCAGATCGACAACAGTCACTGGTGTCTCGCTCTCCATCAAGTCGAGAGCCTGTTGCGGGGTGACGCGATTCACCCGCAGCTTGCGCACAAACCGTTTTCGTTCAAAATACTTGAACGCGATGTACAGACCCAAGAGCAGAGCGACGGTGACGCCTGCCCTGCGTCCAAATAATCCCAGCCATATGATCAAGACATCCAACTGACGGTGGAATATCCGACCGAGCAAAAGATAAGAGCCAGCCCAGAGCGCGCAGCCCGCCGCATCAGCGAGCAAGAAGAGCCAAAAGCGCACTCTGGATGATGCCGGCCAGCGCGACAGAGAGCAAACTCAGCCCCGGAACAAACTTCGAAAACAACAGTGCCGCGGCGCCGCGTTTCGAGAAAGCGGATTCGGTCTTGCGCACACAGATGTCCGGCTCGAGGGAGAGCTTGCATAAGAACCCCAACACCGGGCGGCCACGCATGCGCCCGAACTGATACCACAAAATATCGCCGATCAAGGTGGCGCCAACCGCGATGGATAAAGAAGTGAAGAACGAATACTCATGATTTCCCACCAGCGCGCCCATGAGCAGGAACAGGGGGTCGGCGGGAATCGGCAACCCCAGTCCGACTGCCGAGAGATAAACAAATAGGACCCAATACCCGTGGAGAAGAAGAAGCTTGCCAATGTACGACACTGATTTCCGATCCGGGTCCCGAAGGTTAGCTTAGCGAAGGAGTAAGATACTCGTCTGTATGAACATTCTGGCGCGGTTGGCCGTCATTTTCGCTTTCCTCAGTCCATTGATGTTAAAGGCCGGCGACGAGGATTCACAAATCAAAGCGGTACTGAAGACGCAGGTGGATGCCTGGAACCACGGCGACATTCCCACCTTTGTGACGACCTATGCTCCGGATTGCATTTTCGTGGGTAAGCAGATCATCCACGGCCGGGCGCAGGTACAGGCGCGCTACGAGAAGAACTATCCGACGCGCGACGCCATGGGCCAACTTTCGTTCAGCGCTCTCGACATACATTTGATGGCGGACAACGTCGCCATGGTCACTGGAGAGTGGCATCTGGAGCGCTCGGCCACGGCAGGCAACCCGGTCGGCGGCGTCTTTAGCCTTGTCTTTCGGCGCGAAGGCAACGAGTGGAAGATCGCGCTCGACCATACGAGTTAGCGCTGCTGCCGCGCAAAATATTCGGTCACCTCCTCAGAAAACGTATAACGGTCCGCGGGTACAGGTACGCCGTGAGCCACAAGCGCCCGAGCACAAGCGAGGTAATCTCTGGGCGCGGAAGGATCTTCGACATCCGACTGAGAAGCGTGGGCGAGGGTTCCCACAACGTTGTCTCCAAAGCCATGCTTAGTGCGCCAGTCGGCGCCTTTTTCGAGAAGCAATTCAGCCATGCGCGCATCGCCGCGATAAACCGCCAAGTTCAGCGCAGTGGCGTTCCAGGCGGCCTTCACTTCGCGCGGCCAACCGGCATCGAGCATGGCGCGAACGGCGCGCAGGTCGCCGATGGCGGCAAGTTCCGGCAGCACTTGCAATTGCTTGGGCGTGAGGCGCGAAAAAATGTCGGGCAGCTTCTGCTGATAGACGCGTGCCGCCGCCAGATCGCCGCGCGCACATGCGGCTACGAACTGCTCCTCATCCGTCAGCACCTCTTCGATGCCGGCCTGGTGAAGGATCTCCACCACATCCGGACGGCCATGCATTTGCGCAAATCGATAGAGGCTGATTCCGTCGCAATCGACGGCGCGCAAATCGGCTCCATAATCAACCAGCAACTGAATATGAGCGGGCGCGCAGCCGCGCAGGATCGCATGATGAATCAAGCGGCCATCGTTGGCGCTGCCGCCGTGTTCCAGCAAGAGACGCAAAATGTTGAGCCGACCGTAATCGAGCACGCGCCCCATGGTGTTGGTCCCGGTGACACGAGCACCGGCTTCGAGCAGCAGCCGGGTGCAGGTGGGATCCGAGCTCTCGACGGAGTGATACAGGGACTCATTGTCGTCCAGCTTCGCGCCCGCCTGCAGCAGTAGCTTCGTCATGGCGACGTTGTGAGTTCGGCCGGCTGCCCCATACAAGGCTGAAAGCGGCCAGTCAGGAAAACGCTTGTCCGTGAAAGAACTGTTGACATCGGCTCCGTGCCGCAACAATAAGCGCGCGCAATTGAGCAATGGCGTCTCGAATTCGGGATCGAGAATCAGCAGCGAATGCGTGACGGCGACCAAGGGCGGCATTCCAAGCGGGCCGCCCTTGCGATTAACCCAGCCGGCGTCCTCAGAAATCGTCTGCGCGATGGCAGCTTCATTACCAATCGCGCAGGCTAACCATGGATCTGCGGCAAAGAAGGCGGGCTCTTCCCGCACTTTACGGACGGCGAGTGTACGCTCACGTTGGTTACCTTCGTAAGCCCACTCGATCCAAGTCTTCACGGCTTATTTGTGCGCCTTTTCGGCTTAAGCCTTCACCGGGTGATCTGAACTCTTCCAGTTCTTTTCGTCCCAATACTTGACACGGCCATCGCGGTAGCTCTCGACGGCGAGATTGATCAAGACCTGGGCATGCGCGGCGGTCTCGACATCGAGTTTGGGCTTGGAACGATCGCGCATGCATTGCAGGAAGTTGCCGATGTGGGCCTGCATCATGTCGTACTGATCGACTGGAATCTTGAACTCGTCGGCGCCGAATTTGTAATCGGGGAAAGTATGGCGGCCTTCTTCGCCACGGACATGAACCTTTTCCGGACGAACGGTGATATCAGGCGTAGGCTCTTCGAACATCCCGTGCTCGACCATAATGATGGTGCCTTCGTGGCCGCGAATGAGGCCGGGGATGTGCTGGGAGTTCGCCATGGAGGAACTCAGCACGAGCGAGTGGCCTTCGGAATACTCGGCAAGCAAATGGAACGTGTCGGGAACTTCGCGATCGTTGGTGAAAGCGTACTTGCCGCCGGATGCCATTACTTTCCAGGGATACTGCGGCTTGTCCCAACAGATGTTGAGAGGCGCGACCACGTGGAAGAAAAGATCGGTGGCGATGCCGCCTGAGTAGTCCCAATATTTGCGAAAGCGGAAGAAACGATCGGCATCATAGGGACGCTTGGGAGCGGGGCCGAGCCACATGTTCCAGTCGATGAAGTCGTCACCGGCGCCGCTGGGCCCGGCGTTGGCATCGATGGGATAATTCCACTCGCCCTCGATCGAGTTGCGATGATAAGAGCCCTGGCTCATGATCATCTTGCCGATCATGCCATCGGCAATCGCCTTCTTGGCTTTCCACCATTGGTCGGCAGAGGTGGTTTGCGACCCCACTTGCAGAACGCGCTTGGTTTCGTGAACCGTGTCGACTAGCTCGCGCACTTCCTTATTGGTGTGACACATGGGTTTTTCCAGGTACACATCCTTGCCTTTATCCATGGCATCGAGGGCGATGCGGGCATGCCAGTGATCGGGCGTCGCGACAATGACGGCATCCACTTCAGGCATGGCGAGCACCTCGCGGTAATCGAGGAAGCCTTTGACGCCGTACTTCTCGGCTTGGGTACGCTTGCGTTTTTCGTAGACATCACAAACGGCTGCGATCCGGCAAGCGTTGTTATTGTCGTCGGCGAATTTTTTGAAGGAAGCGGCATCACCGCTGCCGCGGCCGCCGCAGCCGATCAAAGCGACGTTGATGCGGTCGTTGGCGCCGAGAACGCGCGAGGCATTCACCTTGGCGTTCGCCTTTGCATATACCTTGCCGGCGAGTAATGCGCCGGTGCCGAGGGCGCTGGTCTTTTTGAGAAAATCTCGACGATCGAATTGGTCAGTGGACATGGTGGTGGATGAAAATTTACTTTAAGACGAGTCTACTCCAGTTGCAGGGCGGGTTAGCAACCCGCCGCCGGTTAGCAACCGGCCCCACTGGCGCCGCAATACGCAAACTAGCCGGCTAATTTCGCTCCGATGTTAGAGAAGCTGGTGGGAATGGGCGGGTAAGAGGGGTTTGTGGCGAAGTCGGGGGGCAGGATGGCGGCGAATGCCTGGGCGGTCTTGATTTCTTCACGTTGACGGCGGGCTTTGGCGGTGGCAAGCTTCTCGGCTTGCAGTTCTTTCTTATATGCGGCGTCCGCTTCGGCACGTTTCTGCGATTCAAAGCCAATTTCCGCTTTCAGCCTTTCTTTTCTTCGTTGTATGAGCTCCTGTGACGCTCTTCGATAAGCGCGGTCGTGGGTGGAATGGTAGCGAATGTGGAGTTCGAGGAGATCGCAGCGGATGGCGACGGCTTGGCGATTGTTGGCCTTTTCCGCGGGATCGGTAGGGTGCATGGTGAAACAGCCTTCCTGCAGGCGGATAGCGCGCTCGGAGAGCCAGTTGTGCTCGGCCATCTTCATCACTAATTGGGTTTCCGCGAGACCGACGGGCTTTTCGTCCGCAATGAGTGCGTCTAGGAAGTCGTCGTAGTCGGCCTGACGTTCACAGAGCATGACTTGGAATGTGCCGGTGAGGCCGTGGATGGTGCGGTTCTGGGAGACGATGGCCTTACCGGCCTTAGTTTTTGCTCCACAGGATTTCTGCGCATTGCGGCGGTTGGCCGCGATTTGTTTTGCGGTTGACATGGGGACTCCTGAGGCGAGTGTGGATTACAGGAATGCGCCATTGAGGGGGTGGGAGCGGGTAAGATGTTGGGGAAAAAGGGGTAAAGAGAATTTACTCGGTTCGTGACCGGAAATCGAGCTAGAATGATTCGCAAATGGAGCCGCGCCTCGCCCCAACGGCTGCTCTCGCGATCGAGCACATCCCCGGCTCATCCCCACCAAGCTTTCAAACTCATGCGCGCCGACGGCAAATCGCTTCCGCCGGTCGCCATCGAATCACCCTACGAAGCTCCCGTCGCTGGGCATCCCAAGCCGCT
This sequence comes from Terriglobia bacterium, assembly GCA_963758445.1. GTDB lineage: Bacteria > Acidobacteriota > Terriglobia > Bryobacterales > Bryobacteraceae > Bog-105. Next base: position 542,457 of record CAVWVR010000004.1, on the reverse strand, counting down.
GATGCAGGAGCTGCGTTGGTACCTGGAAGGCTTCCTCGATTACCCCTTTCCGCCGGAGATCGACTCACGCCGACCACATCCTCGACGCGCTTAAGCTCTGGGGAACCAATGCCTTTAGGGCGCTCTTCGATCACTTTGACGGCGGGCGCCTGGCTCTCCAATTCCAACATTCTCCAAATACGCAGCGATGATGCCAACGTGCTCTCCTGGCCATGGGAAGCGCTGTTTGACCCGCAGGCCGGCCGCTACGTCGCGCACCAGCGCCGTATGGAACGCCGCCTCAATGCGCTGCCCGATCCCCCACCGCTCGCCGACCTCCCCAGCGACCGTATCAACATCCTGCTGGTGGTTGCCCGGCCTTACGAAAATGACGTCCGTTACCGCTCCATCGCGCGTCCGCTTGTGGAGCTCATTCGGACACGCAATCTCCCGGCCGACATCACCGTCCTGCGCCCGCCCACCTTCGACCATCTTCGCGATCATCTGCGCCAATACCCCAACCGCTACCACCTGCTCCACTTTGACGGCCACGGCGCGTTCGGCAATGGCGCCGGCCAATACTCGCCGTACCGCCTTCAGGGTCCGGAGGGCTGTCTCGTCTTTGAGAACTCACAAGGCGAGGCGGACGCGAAATCCGCCGCAGATCTGAGCGCGTTATTGCATGAATACGCCGTACCAGCCGTCGTGCTGAACGCCTGCCAATCTGCCTCGTTGGATGAGAACGCGGAGAGCCCTTTCGCCACTGTCGCCACAGCTCTGCTGCAAACCGGAATGCGCAGCGTCGTGGCGATGGCCTATTCGCTCTATGTCAGCGGAGCGCAGGTGTTTCTGCCCGAATTTTATCGGCGACTCTTCGAGTCGGGCCAGATAGCCGAAGCCGTGCGTGCGGGCCGCCAGCAAATGGTCTCGGACAAAAACCGCATGTCGCCGCGCGGCCCCTACCCGTTGCAGGATTGGTTGCTGCCGGTGCTTTATCAGCAATCGCCGCTCGATTTCGCCTTTGCCGACTCGGCGACGCACGAGGCGCGGCCTTCACGTTTACCGCAAGAGGTGACTGAGAGCCGCGACGAATACGGCTTCATTGGTCGCGACGGCCCCATCCTTGAGATGGAGCGCGCGCTGCACCGCAAAGCTCCCTGTATTTTGCTTCAAGGCCTGGGCGGAGTCGGCAAGACCACGCTGGCACGCGGCTTTCTGCGCTGGCTCGACGAAACCAACGGATTGGACGCCGCGCTGTGGTTTGATTTCCGAGATATCCGCACCTCCGAATACGTTCTGAATCAAACAGGACAGGCCTTTTATGGTGAAAACTTCGGAGTCGCTCCGCACAAGCTCGAGTTACTCGCCGCCGTATTCCGAAAAGACCGAGTAATCGTCGTATGGGATAACTTCGAATCCGCTGCCCAGAACCTCACTTCTGCCGATCGCTCTGAGTTGGACCGTTTCCTTCAAGCCATTCACGGCACGCGAGGCAAAGTGATCATCACCAGCCGATCCTCCCGAAGAGTGGCTCGCGCCATCTCGCCGGTTCAATTTGTCAATTGCGCGGTTTGGATGGCGAGGAGCGATGGGAATACTGCGACGTTATCCTTCGTGAGCTCGGTTTGAAGGTAAATCGCAGTGATCCCGAGCTCAAGAACCTGATGGACCAACTGGCTGGTCATCCTCTCGCCATGCGCGTTGTGCTACCGAAACTGGAGCAAATGTCAGCGGCGACAGTGGCGCGCGCCCTCCGAACAAACATCACAGAACTCGGCTTGAACGAACAGGAAGAGCAAGGCCGGCTGTTTGCCACTCTTCGCTTCGTTGAACAGGCTCTGCCGGAAGAGTTGCGGCCATTACTCGACCTGAATCGGGCTTCACGAATCGTATTTGGACGCCGACTATCTGGAGCAAATGGCGAAGCTAGTCCATCCCGCCTGGACGCGCCCGCGAATCGATCAACTCATGGCGGCGCTATCCAACGCCGGACTGATGAGAGACATCGGCCAAGCAACTTATGAGATGCATCCCTTGCTCACCAGCTACTTGCGTTCACGAGGAGACGCGCCCGAACGGTGCGAGCGTGCTTTCGTCGATGTCATGGCCAGGCTCGCCGATCAGCTAGCGCCACGCCAATTGCATGAGCAACGCATTCCCTTCCTACTTCACGGCGCGAATTTTCACTTCGCCCTAGCACTCGCTGACAAGCTCTCACTCGACTCTGACGTTGCTGCTCTAACTCAGTCTCTCGCTGCCTACGCGCAAAACTCCCGCAATTTCGTCGAGGCCTCCCGGCTGTTCGGAGAACTCGCCGAACACGCGCAAAGCCGCGGGAATCCCGGCGCTGAGGCCTCAGCTTTTCACCAACTGGGCAGGATCGCTGAAGAGCAGCGGGACTTCGCAACGGCGCGCGAGTGGTATCTGAAATCCCTGGCCATCAAGGAGCAGCAGGGAGACCTGCAAGGCGCCGCCAGGAGCTACGGCCAATTAGGAACACTCGAGTATGAACAGAGGGAGTTTGAAACAGCGCGCGAGTGGTACCTGAAATCCCTGGCCATCTCAGAGAAGCAGGGAGACCTGCACGACGCTGCTATCGCGTATCATCTACTGGGCATGATCGCGCAAGAGCAGCGTGACTTCCCAACGGCGCGCGAGTGGTATCTGAAATCCCTGGCCATCAAGGAGCAGCAGGGAGACCTACACGGCGCCGCCAGCACCTATCACCAACTGGGCAGGATCGCCGAAGAGCAGCGGGACTTCGCAACGGCGCGCGAGTGGTACCTGAAATCCCTCGCCATCTCGGAGAAGCAGGGCAACCTGCACTACGCTGCCAGCACCTATCACCAACTGGGCAGGATCGCCGAAGAGCAGCGGGACTTCGCAACGGCGCGCGAGTGGTACCTCAAGTCGCTCGCCATCGAGGAGAAGCAAGGAAACCTGCACGGCGCCGCCATCACCTATGAGCAACTGGGCAGGATCGCGCAAGAGCAGCGGGACTTCGCGACGGCGCGCGAGTGGCACCTGAAGTCTCTCTCCATCGACGAGAAGCAGGGCAACCTGCACGGCGCCGCCATCGCTCATAGCAGCATCGGGGTGCTTGAGGGCGCGCAAGGGAATATGAAAGCTTGCGCAGACTTGCTAACCAAGGCCATCCGTGCATTCCTGGAAACCAGCGACGAGCACAACGCCAACGTGCACGCCCGAAATTTCTTCAGCTTCTACAACCAAGCTTCCGAAAGCGACAAAGTAGTCATGAAAGCCATCTGGGAACAAGCCGGTCTCGGCCCTTTCCCAGCCGGATCCGCCCAATGAACCCCATCGGCGATCAAACCGCAATCCACATCGTGAAAACTATCGCCCAAGCGCGGCTCAAGCCCGCGTTCGGCGAACCGAAACTCACGCCCGAACTTCACGATGCTCTGGCGACCGTCTCAGACCGCGTGCAGCAAGCCGCGACCTCCGAAGGCGATCTCGCCCGGGCTGCACTCGCGCTGTTGTCCGAAGACCCGGAGTTCGCCGAACCCATCCGCCTCATGGCCGGCCAAGCCGCCCAACCCGGCGGCCCGCAACGCTACATCGAACCAGCCAGCATCGCTCTCACTACTGCCGTCCTGCTGGTCCTCCAAACCCGCGGGAAATTCAAGCGCGACGACAGCGGCAAATGGTCCTTTGAAATCGAGAAGAAATCCGCCAGTGACTCCGCCGTCAAGCTCGTCATCGAACGGCTTTTGTCATTCCTCGGCAAGTAGCCGCAGGTTCAAGGCGAGCTGAGGGCGAGATGACGCTGATCACGGGCGCTTCCGGTTGCGAGTCGGGGTCACATGAGGTCGGATACGCGTTGCATAGTCAGTGCGGCGGGATATGAACGAGTGTTCAGCTAGCCGGAGTTTTCACCAAGAAAGCCGATTTGGGGTCGCTGACGCTCCCTGGCTCCGTGTCGGGTTAATTGCGGGTGACAAGGATTGAATTGTTGTTCTGGCACTGCAGGCTACCGGAGACGACGTAGATCGCCGGTGATGGTGGTGGACGGGAGTATGTTGAGGTTACCGCCTGCCTGGATTTGCAGGTTCCCATCCAATGTGGCGCCGCTGAGAGTCAAAGTGCCGCCGATCAAAGCGACGTTGATGCGGGTAATGCGCAAGTGCAGAGAGCGCTGGTCTTTTTGAGAAAATCTCGACGATCGAATTAGTCAGTGGACGTGGTGGTGGATGGAAATTGTGAATTTTGCTTCAACATGAGTCTACTCCAGTTGCCAGCCGGATGAGTTGAGTTGACGGTGGCGATGGTGTGAGTGTACTTGTTACTGCTTGCGCGTGGCGTCCGCTTCCTTACGGACGGCGTCTGTTTCTTTGCGAACTTCTGAGGCTTTGGGGGCGCTTTTGCGATTCGATTTGTTACAAGCGCTGTGCGATTGGGCGGCCAGGTTTCTCACAAGCCCGTAAGCAAGGGGTTCTGAGGCGATTGTGGAATGGCGTGATGCGCGGTTGAGGGGTCAGGAGCGGGTAAGGTGTTGCAGAAGCAACCGGCCTCCGATTTATAACCCCAATCAGCGAGTCAAATTATGCCAGCGTTTGCCGAACGGAACAAGGCCAAATAAGCCGGCAACAAACGTGGCGAACATCGCCCCGGTTGCGGGCTCAGGGATCGGGGTCGCGTCCAGTGTCGTAAATGAGATGTCGTCGAAAGCTACCTCACTCCCGGCGTAAAGCGGCGCGATGTCAACGGAAGTGATGCCGTCGTAAGTAACCGAGAGGAATTCATTCGGAAACGGGGGCTGAATGCCGCAATTATCGGGAAAGGGCCCCACCTGACACCCTAGATTGCTGTTCGAGGATCCCTGGGTCATAGCGACTTGGTTGCCGTGCGAATCAAAGGCGGTGATTACCGCCGTGGCCTCGTACGTGAAGTAGCCCGAAAAGCTCTGGATCGGCGTCGAGAAAGTCAGGACTGTCGGGATTTCCGGGCCGTATCCCAGCGCGATGGCCAGGTTATCACCGCTGTGAGGGGGGAAATAAACGGAACCTTGCCCGACGAGTGCTTCGGTGAATGTAACGCCCGAGTATTGATTCGACAGGACAGTATTCTCGGGTAGATCATCGAAATTGATGGTGGTTGTGTCTGAGAAGATCGGCAAGCTCATCACGAGCAGTATCCCGGCCAGTGATGCAAGCCGCTTTTCGAGAGGTAACCAACACATATAAAACTCGTCTTTCTTGGCTAAGATTACTGTCGGATCATAACAGATCATCCGCCTCGGGCGTGGCCGTCACCGGGCTCGTGAACATACAGTCCAATGAGTGGCCAAGACGATTGAGCTGTGACCCTGATCGGCCACGGACGCAGTATGCGAGGTGCAGAAGAGCGATTCATGCCGAGCAGCCCCCTCAACGAGAAAGCGCGGACGGACCCGGAGGCACGCCGAAGATAAGCAAATACTCGGTAGTATGTGACAATACCCCCTTAGGCGATGGGCCGCCATTCGTAGTTGGTGCTATCCGGCTCGATGTGCAGTCGATTGGATTCCACTACAATCGCAATAACTTAAGACTTATCGGCTGGAATCAGAATCAAAAATCACATCCGATCCTTTGGATAGGACCAGATAACACCGGTGAAGCGTCCGGGCCTCAAGGTCATTATGCTCAAATCGAGCCATTACCAAACGTTGTGCAAACTTTAAGTTTCATCCTTCAAATTACCGTCTCCCTCATTCTCTTAAACGTGTGGCTGCTACGTTTCAATCGAGGGACTCCTTATCGTGGAGGCCTTGCCAGCTCCATGCAGGAGGAATTTGCCGCTTATGGGCTTCCCGTCTGGACAATGTATGCCGTCGGGGCGCTGAAGGTTGGAGCGGCTTTGTGCTTGATTGCCGGGCTGTGGTTTCACGTTGTGGTATTCCCGGCAGCCGTTCTTATCTGCGTGTTGATGCTGGGAGCACTGGCGATGCACTTAAAGATCCGAGATCCAATGAAAAAGTCTGTGCCCGCACTTCTCCTCCTTGGCCTTTCCATCATCATCTGTATTGTTTCGATGCGCTGAAATGGATCGCGACTCCGCGAGTGGTAAGACTGGCGGTTGACATCGCCCAGGTCTTCTTTGCCGCTTAAGCCGGCTACTTCCGGTTAGCTACTTCTTATGGTTTTCCGCCGAAAGGGATGCTCGCTCGACGGTAACAATATATCCGGACGGTTCTGAAGTGGTGACGTAGCGAACGCTATCTGCACAGCCTTGCGCGCGCACGGTCCACAATCCGTCCACATATTCGCCGTCGCAAAAGGTCGAGTGGGACGCTGTCGACTACCGTTCGATTAGTTAGCTGGTCATGGAAAGTCAACATGAAGTAACGTTCGGCACCGGCCTGCTTTGTCTTGTTGTTAGTAAGTGCCGTGCGAACTTCGGGGAAGATTTCCTCGGGCCGGAAGTAAAGGTCAAAGGTGAAGGCGCGGTTGCCAGACTCATCGGACAACAGTGGCTGGGCCAGGTACGAGTAAGTCACCCGATACGCCGACGTCACCGATGCCGTCCGGACATCCGGGCAAAAATTGGAACCACCTGGCTCGCGGAACTGAAGCTGTGCGCAATAGCTTACATCGGAGACACGCTTCAGAGACGTAGCGACGTTCACCAGACGGATGCTCGCAAACCGGATGGAACTGAGGTCCGCATCTGCCGGAATGTGGACTTGATTGGTGAACGGGTTAAGCCGCTCAGTTTGCGACGCAGGCCTTTCGGCCGCAGTGCCGGAAGTAGCCGCGCTGAACGAATAAAGGGCCAGGGCTGCACAGAACAGACCCGGGAATCGGACGGGGGAAAATGAATTCTTTAACATTGCTTTAGCTCCTCTACTTAGAAAGCGAGAAAGGCGCGCGCCGTCGATCACGCAGCTGGAGAAATACTTACAATCAAGTTAATGGACTCGTCGCCGATTGCGCTCACACGCATATTGCAAGCCTGGAGCGAGGGGAATCAATCTGCGTTAGAGCAATTAACTCCGATAGTGTATGCCGAGCTACATAAGATCGCTCAGCGAAATCTCGCGGGCCAGCGCGGAGATCATGTTTTGCAGCCCTCCGCCCTAGTCAATGAGGCGTTCTTACGCCTGATGGGAAACACACCCGTGGAGTGGGCAAATCGTGCTCACTTTTTTGGTTTCTCTGCGCGCTTGATGCGCCACATTCTCATCGACTTTGCGCGCGGACAACAGTGCGCAAAGCGCGGCGGGCAAAACCCTCGCGTTCGTTTGTCGGTCGCAGGTGATGTGGCTGCCAGCGAGCCAGATCTGCTTAACCTGCTGGCCCTCAATCAAGCCCTCGATGAGTTAGCTGAAATGGATGCACGCCAGGCCCGAACGGTGGAACTCAAATATTTCGGCGGGATGGAAAACGCCGAGATCGCGGCGGCATTGGGTGTATCCGAGCCAACTGTGATTCGCGACTGGCGAGTCGCGCGCGCCTGGCTTTATGGGCGGCTTCAATCGTTGCAAACAGACGCACCGATTGCATGAGCCCGGAAACATATCGCCAGGCGACAACGCGGCTCCTCTCCACAGCTCATAATCAATTGAGCTTCCTGCAAATCAGCGCGACAGGACGACGTAGTTTACTTCACGCAGACCATCCGCAACGCACAATTGTGGATCGGCAAGCTGGCTCGTTAGCCGGGCAAGAGGGCACAGCAGGCGATCCGTTGTGCGGCGGATTTGCTGTTGTGCTTGGCCCGAGAAGAGAGGAATCTCTTCTCGAGCCTTGAAGACTACGCTTCCACAGATTGTGGAACCAGATTTAGAAAAAGAACTTGCCGACGAACTGTATGTTGCGATGGCCCGTGTAATAAGCCAGGCGACCGAAGTTACTGTTCGCCTGACCGGCCGCGTTCAATGACAGGTTGAGATTTTGATCGCCGCCCGCTGGGTTGAACGTGGCAAGCGCGTGGTTCAAGAAATCGTAGGCGGAAAAGCGGAACTGGAACTTCTTGGATTCGGAGATCTTGAAGTTTTTCATCAGCGAGAGATCGCTGTTCCAGAATGCCGGGCCTTTGATGTAAGGCATGATGAAGGCGCCGTTGTGGCCCGGGGTGGGCGGACCAAAACAACTGTTGTTCAGGACATAGCCTGAGGGGACATTGTTGCGCGGGTCGCAAGTGAGGACCGGTTGCACGTTGATGTTCGGGCTTCCATTGATGACCGACTGGGTAGCACTAAGGTTGTCGCCCGACTTGACGACGTATCCGTTCGGGAGAACAGACCCTACGGGCAGAATTGAGTTCAGGCCGAAGTTGCTGGAGACCTGGTCCTGCAAGGGCGGGCCACTCTGCCACTGCGTGACGCCTGAGAACTCCCATCCGTTGATGGCGCCGCCGAGCAGTTTATTACCGTGGATGGGGCTTGGCAGATTGATAATGTACGCTGCATTGAAAACGTGGGTCCTATCGTTCTGGAGAACTCCGTAATCGTTGTTGATGTTTGTGGGATCGCCAGCACCATTATTGGTTCCTTCACCCCGAATACCGAGGGCCTTGCTAAAGGTGTAATTGACCAGGTAGCTGACTTTGCCACTCTGTTTATTCCAACTGGCCTGGAGGCCGTTGTAGTTGGAGTATTCCTGGTGCTCAATCTGCTTGATGGTTCCGTAAGTGGAGTACGGCTCATACTGGAGCGTATTGGGACTCAGATTACTGCCGGCTGTTCCGAAGGCGGATGGATACTTGAAAAGCGTTCCGTAGGGGATCTGGTTAAGTTGCCCGTAGTTATTGTTCCAGTTACTCAGGTAGTTGCTGTTATTGCCGACGTAGGAAGCTTCGAAAACCGAGGCCTTGGGCATGCGCTGCGAGACAGTCAAACTATAACTCTGGGTCATAGGCTGCTCGCTGTCTTTGAGATCGACAACGGTAATGCTGCCCGGAACGACATAACTAGCCTTACCGGCGATGCTGGCCAGATAATCGAACGTGATGGGCTGCTGAACGCCATTGACGACTGGGTTCGGGGGACTGTACGTATAGGCACCGGGACCAAGTTGCAGAGCGGCAGCCTGAACGTTTTGCTCATCGTGGTAGCGATAGCGGCCATAGCCGCCGCGCAGGACGGTTTTTCCGGTACCGAACACGTCGAAAGCGAATCCGACGCGCGGTTCGAAGTAGAGGAAGCGTGAAGGAGTTCCGGACAGCGGAATATTGGAGTCGATCTTATTCCATTCGAAGCCAGTCAAGGCCGTTCCAGCGGCAGACGGATTATACTTTGACGGATCGAAAACCGCCGCACCATAGCCAGTGTCGTCAATCCAGGGGCTCAGGTGTTCGAAGCGGAGGCCGTACTCCAAGGTGAGCCGGCGAGTGGCTTTCCACGAATCCTGCGCATAGAAAGAAATCGGGCTGTAGTGCATGGAGATGGTGGGATCGAAGTTGCTCTCGGAATAGCCTCCAGAAATATTGCCGACTAACATATCAGCGTAGGCGTTGCCAGTCGCTCCAGTACCCCACGTCCCACCGTAGATAAGTTGACCATTGGCGGTGTTATCGCTGGGCTGTTTGTTCTTAGCACGCTCCCAGTAGAAACCGAACTTGAGGGTATGCGTGCCCCAAACTTTGGAGACGTTGTCGGCGACGGTCGGCAGCCATTTATTCGCGTACAGCGAGCCGCTCTCGAAACCGCTGGGATTGATGAGGTTGGCCAGTCCGTTGCTCCAGCCAGTGATCTCCGGAACCTGATGGGGAACCTGATTGAACAGGTGCGGATAATCAAGACCGGCTGCGGAGGCGCTGACCTTCGCCGGGTTTTGATACGCGAAGGAAACGTACAGATTTGTGTATGTAAACACGAATTCATTCGTTAACGTGGGCGTGAAGACCTTGGTGAGATTGACCGAGATGGAATCCGAGGTATTCGGCGCGAGCAAGGGCGATGGGAATGGAACAGTCGGATTAGTGCCCCACCACAGCGTGCTATTGTCGAGGTTTTTTTCGCGCTGTGCGTTGTAGCTGACGAACAACTTCGTGTTGTCGCTGATGCTCCAGTCGAGACGGGGACGGATCTGCCACATGTTGTCCGAATGCGTTGTGGAATAGATGTAGTTGAAGCCGTTGTTTTGGGCGGGGTTCGCGTTTGGCAGCGGATATAGATTCATCTGCGCGATGCCGTACTTGCTCATCGCAGATGCGGGGATTATGCCGTTCGGGAAGGCCGGACTGGAGGCGCCAGGCGGGACGTACTTTTCGATGCCGCCGGTGACGGCGTAGCCGGGATTAGATCCGCCCAGGTAAGCCGCGATGTCCTGGCTGTTGAAGTCACCATTGCGCATGGCTTGCGTCGGTACAAATGCGTTGAATACGTCGTGGTTGGGGTCTTGCGTCTGCTGACGATAGTATTCGTAGGCAAAGAAGAAGAAGAGCTTATCGCGGTGACGATTGAAGTTTGTGAAGGGCAACAGCACGGGGCCGCCTATGTTGGCGCCCGGATAATAGAAGTAAGTATCGGGTTTGGGGGCCAAGGGCTTCAAAGTCGACGGGTTCAGGCCCTCAGAATTGTTGAACGAGTCGCTGGCGTCGAAAACCGAATTGCGGGCATACAGGTATGCCTCACCGTGAAACTGGGCGCCACCTGACTTACCCACTGCGGAGATGACAACCGGGCCTTTCGCATTTTCAGCGGAAAAATTGGCTGTCAACACCTTCATTTCCGAGGTCATGTCGGTGACCGTGTTCACAGCCTGACCGCAGTTGCAGCCGGGATCAACGATGTGCGCGCCATCGGAGGTGATGTCGAGAGCGGCAGTGCGCTGGCCATTAGCAGAGAAACTGCCGATGGGGCCGGCACCCGTGCTCTGTACCTGACCGCCAAAGCTGGCCGAATTTGTGGTGCCGCCGGTCATCGCGAATCCAGGCAAGATTTTTATAAACTCAGCCGCATTCTGACCCTGGATCTGCACATTTTGCAACAACTCCTGGCCGATAACGATGGATTTTTCGCCTGAGTCTACAGGCGTAATTTCCTGGGCTGCGCTCTCAACTGTAACAGTCTCCGTGGCCGCGCCAACTTTCAGATTGATGTTGGAGAGGTTTCGCTTATCGCCCGGATCGAAATGGATATCCGCTTGTAGCCAGCGCTCGAAGCCCTTTGACTCTACGGTTACCGTATAGTCTCCCGGCTGCACCGCGCTGATAGAGAAAAACCCGTCGTTGTTGGCGACGGTTCTGCGCTCGTCCCCTGAGGCCTGGTTCCTCATGGCGATGGTCGCAGAGGGTACGATGGCGCCACTTTGATCCAGTACCGTTCCGGTCAATGTGCCTGTTGTCTGTTGCGCGGACAGGAGTCCGGCAAGTACGAACGTAATGGTCGCGGTTACAAACAACCACCGAGACTTCTGAAACATGGAAGCCCTCCACTGAAGCAGGTTTAAAATTGATGTGCGTTAAGTTACAGCGACGACTGCGAGGATAGTATCATCCGACTAACCGTCCCGTCAACGGGAAATTTGAACAGTTCAGGTTTAGATCTGATTAGTACTAAGGGTGGAGGCGTTTAGTAATTTACTGTACGAACTGGGTCGCTTGCGCGCTGAAGCGTGCCGGCGCTGCAGGCAAGCTCCCAGGCTCCGTTTCGGGTGATTAGGACGCTAGTCGTTTTAATCGGGGTAGGGAGCTCTGACGTCGATTCCTCTCCTAACTAGGGGTGCCTGACTAGTATTCAGAAGGTCGGCGGTCCGGCGGGCATTAATGGGTTCACTATTAACGCCTATGTTGCCGCGACGCATTATTCTTCTTTCCGCTCCTGAAAGCCCTCTGGAACATCGAACGTACCGGCATCGGGCTGACGGAACTGTATCTCTGTGACCTCCCACTTAAAATCTTGAGCCGGATCCACATCCTCCATAACGATGCCGAGGGCAGTAGAAATCCATGCTTCCCCTAAATCTCCACTGCCAGGCATGTTGTGCGGCCCTTTGAAGCGAATCCGTACGCAATCGACGCCGAGAATGTTCCGGTGTTCCTCTGTGAAAGATGGGACCACGTTGGAAAAGAACCAACCGGAGGGACTTGGGCCATAGCTATCCTTTTCGTAAGACCCGTCGGGGTAAACAATAAAGTCTGTCTTCATTGTGATGTCGTCTATGAAGCGCACCTCCTCCCCGGAGGCTACGATGAAATCGAGCCGCGTTCTGCCTACTGAGTCCCGGTACATGTGACCGCCAAGGATTCCAGATGGCAATGAGTTTCGTGTCCGAAACGATGCTACATATGGGTGCCCCGCCATCACCGGCGCATGCGCTCTTGGCGCAGCCGGCGCCGTTAATTGTCCGGTCATGGTCATCTGCGCGACAACTCCAAAAAGAGATCTTCGACGCCTGCCTCCGGGCATAGTACTACGGGAGCTAGATAATTTGGTGACTGAGCGCCCGAACTGCGGTAGCTTACGCGCTGAAGCGTGCCAGCGCTGCTGGCAAGCTCCCAGGCTTCGTTTCGAATGAGCAGGACGCCAGTCGTTTAGTCGGGGTAGGGAGCTTTGGCGCGAACGATTCGAATTTCGTGGTCGGCGAACTTGTGATGCCCGCCCGCGAGCTCAATTTTCGGCATGTGACAGGTTGAGCAGTTCGAAGTGCCGACCGGGCAAAGCTTAGCCGTGGGCTTTGCATCAGGAGCGTGACAGGCGTGGCACTTTGAATCATAGTGATTCGCCACCCGGTCGATTTCCTGGTGGGGATCATGACAGGCGACACAGGCAATGCGCTTGTCCTCGGGGTCGTAGCAACGGCTGTTCGTCAGACGGTAAGGCTGGAAGCGGACATTGGGCGCGCCCCGGGGACCGCTGGAAGCGATTTGCTCCCAGGTTCGATGGCACTGACCGCAAAAGTGGGACGTGTCTTCGGCAGACATCCCTTTGAGGCTCTTCATGGCGAACGAGGTGGTGTCGCCTTTTGCGAGGCCATCCAAATGATGCTGAGTTTCACCGTGGCAACGCTCACACTGGACACCCGGGGTGAGAGCGGCCAGATCCAGCTTCGATCCGGAAACCGCGTTTGTGGAGTGACAGTTGAAGCAAAGTGTCGATTCACCCGTACTCAGTTCGCGTCCCGCTGCCTGCAGAAGATTGGTCGCGCGGGCATTTTGGTCACCGAGGGTGATGTCGAGCGCGTCAATTTCTTTGAAGTAGCTGACGATGGATTCATACAGGCGGCCTTCCCATTCGAATACATACGTCTGGCCGGCCGAGCCGAGTCCGATGGCGTATTTGATGGGGACGGTGAAGGATTGGGCGCCATCGCTTACCGTGTACAGGCTATCGCTGCCTTTCCGTTCGATGCGATAGGAGTAAATGCCGGAACGGAAAGTGAGCAGTGGATGGGCGCGCAGGATACCGCATTCGGCGATGGTTTCCATAGCGTGCGCCATGGACGTAAGCGGTTGCGGTTTGGCCTGGGCAGGATGACACGTTGCGCAAGTTCTTACTGTGCGGAAGCCGTCGACTGCCTGAAGAGACGCGACGGCGATGAGTAGTAGTGATGGTACAAGCTTCACTGGATTCCCACGGCAGCAGCGGCATCGCTCTGTTTGCGAAGCCGGAGGAATTCCTGGCGCTCGCGGGCGGCATCTTCTTTGCGGCCAGCTTTGGCGTAGGCAGTGGCCAAGGCGATGCGCACTTGCGGGCTGTTCGGAGCAAGCTTGCGCGCGGTTTCAAGTTCCTGCAATCCGCGTGTTTCATCGACACCGCCTTCGGAGAGAGCGCGGCCAAGCACTGTGTGGGCGGCAAAAAACTGGGGATCGAGAGCAACCGACTTTTCGGCATAGGGCAGGGCCGATTTGAAATCCTGTCTGCGTATGTATTCGGCTGCGAGGGTAACCAGGTCCGGAACGTGCTCGGGGGAGATTTCCAGTTCCTTTTTAAGTTCCACAACGCCGGCATCCGGATCGCTATAGAGCAGGAAACTGCCGTAGAGGTAATGAATGTTCGGCTGATCGGGATATTTGGCCAGCAGGATACGGAATTCGCCGGCCGATTGCTGGGCGCGCAGACCGGCGGCATCGTACAGGGCGCGGCCTACGTCCATCACCAGCTCGCGCTCACCGGGAGGAAGTTCTTTGGGCAGCAGCGGCTTACGCATAGCCGCGATACCCATGGCTTCAATGAAGTCCGGTTGGTTGAGGTTGCGCTGGGCGAAGATGGTGAGCACATGCATGGCCTCTTCGTAATGTTCGTAGCGGGTCAGCAGAATGGCGAAGTGATAGTGAGCGACATCGGCTAGCTGGTCTTCTTCGGGGAGACCAATGGACAGGCCCTGGCCCAGGTGATCGAGCGCGGGTTTATACTCGCCGGTCTGAAATTCGCACAGACCGAGCATGACCCAGGCCGGGCCGCCTTTGGGAGCGATGGCGGTCAGGTGGGTGAATGCATCCCGCCCTTCGCGGTATTGGTTCAGATCGTAGTACAGAGATCCGAGATACCACCAGCCTTCTTCCCAGGACGGTTTCAAGGCGAGGCCCTTCTTATAGAGAGCTATTGCCTCGTCGACGCGGTTGTCCTTACGCGCGGCGTCGGCTTGCTGTTCGATTTTGGTTAACGCGGGAGGGGGACTTGACTGCGGACGCGAGGCCGTTTGCGTGGCATGCAGTAGTGGCCCGAGGGTAGTGAAAAGGCATAGAAGAGCGCAGTGTGCGACAACCGCTCCCTTGCGGTCGCGGCTCTGTTGGGTTTCACAGTTCACTGGTCGGTTTTCGCGGCGGGGGCTCGCCCTTGCTGCTGCTGGTTCAAGCTGCGCACGATAGCTCGCTCGCGGTCACCGTCCTCCTTGCGTTTCTCGCGATAGTAAACGGTCGCAAGCGTGACGTGAGCTTCGGTGAATGCGGGGACTTCTTTGACCAGGGCTTCGAGTTGCGTGCGCCCCTGATCCTCTTTTCCTTGCGCAAGCAGAATGGACGCCACCTGATAACGCACGCCCGGGTCGCCAGGGCGCAGTTTTTGGGCTCGCTGAAGATAAGGCAGAGCAGCGGCGTACTCCTGATCGATTCGAAGAAGGGCGCCGAGGCGAAGGTTGGCATCGAAGTTGTTAGGGTCGTGGGCCAACTCGTTTTTAAAAGCCGACTTGGCGTTGGCGGTATCGCCCATGACCAACAGCGCCATGCCGTAGTAGGCGTAAACTCCTGGCAAATTCGGGTCTAAATCCAGAGCGCGCTTGAGGTCGAGCAGCGCGCTGTTGAATTCGTGGGCTTCGAATTTTGCAGTGCCCATGAGCAGACGAGCCTGGGCGGAGTCGCCGTTCTTCATAATCTGGTCGATGATGACTTGTCCCTGGGCAATCTGGCCATCGCGGAGGAGGGCGGTACCGAGCAGGTAGAGGATGCCGGGATCGCTCGGGTTTGCGCGTTGGAGAGGCGTGAGGAGTTCGATGGTCTCTTTGTTGTCCCCGAGCTTCAGATCGCAGTCCGCCAAGAGCATGACTACCTGCAAGTTGGCAACGTCGGCGTCTCGAATCTTACGTAGTTCAGCGGCGGCAGTTCGGAAGTCCCCAGTCTTGTAGTAAGCAAGCGCGAGGTTCATGCGAAGCCGCGGGTCCGATTTTTGGTCGAGGGCTAGCTTATATTGCTCGATAGCTTCCGCGTAGCGGCCTGCTCCAGCCAGAGCCGCGCCCAGATTCGAGCGCACTTCAGGGGCATTGGGATAGGTATCGAGGAAAAGATAGTAAGTCCGAATGGCATCGTCGAGCTTGCCGGATTGCTGGAATGCGACTGCCTGTTGCAGAAGGGCTTGCGGCGACTCGGCGCTCTGACCGAGCAGCGCGCTGCAGCAGCACATAGCGGCGGCGAAAACACGAAACATCAGCGTAGTGTTGCGTTCATACTAACACGTGGAAAGACAGTGCCTTTATACTCGGAGAGCAGTATAGTGTAACTTACCTTATTCTGAATTGAGCGTAAAATGCCACGATTCGCAGTTTTAGGCTTATCTCTGCTGACGGCTATGTTCCCGCTGCTCGCGCAGGCAGGACAATCGCCATCCACCGACGGTCAAAGTTCGCAAGGCGCGTTCAAGGCGGGCAGCGAGGAGGTGTTGCTCGACCTTGTCGTGCGAGACAAGAAGGGGCAGCCCGTCAAAGACCTCAAAGCGGCCGATATAGAGGTCTATGACAATGGCAAGCGGCGAACCATCACCTCGTTTCGGCTGATTGAGGGAGGCTCGGAGCTGAGCGCGGGTAACGGGGTAGCAGGAGCTTCGCCGGAAACTAAGAAGCAACTGGACCCTCTGCGGCAGGTGCGGCTGATTACGCTGATGTTTTCCAACGTTGGGGACGTTAACGGACGGCGGCTATGCCGGACTGCCGCGCTGGATCTGCTAAAGAACGAACTCCCGCAGAACGTGTTTATGTCAGTGCTGGTACTGGATAAATCGGTTCAAGGATTGCAGGCATTTACTAACGATCGCGAGTTGTTACGCAAGGCCGTAGAACGGGCGACGGGCGGCTCGTTCACCCAGTTCTATGCCGATTCGCAGCAGGTTCAAGCGCAGCTCCAGCAGTTGTTGGGGCCGGCAACCGCGGGCGAGAGCCAACAGGAGCAAGTGAATAACTCGGCGCCGGGCGGGAATACGGGTCCGTCCGGTGCTACAGCGGCGCAAGGCTCGGCAACGCATGCGATGGCCCAGATGCTGCTGAATACTCTGCAGCTGGCACAAACGTCTGAGATGACGGACGCGGGACGGGCAGCGGTGTATGGTTTGCTTTCCGCCGTGCGGCAGCAATATATGTTGCCGGGTAGGAAGTCGATACTTTACTTTTCGGATGGATTCGCCGTGCCGCAGGGTGTCGAAGAAGCGTATCAGACGGTGATCAGTACGGCGAATAGATTCAATGTGAGTTTCTACACTATAGACTCGCGCGGTTTGGATTCCACGAATCTGAATGACGCGTCCAATAGACAGTTGAGAAATGCCGCGGGCGCATCCAGGGCTCAGTTCGGTAAAAATGCCGGCGCAGTGAACCCGCAAGAGGCAAAAGAGTTCGACACGGCGATCGACGCCGGGAAATACAACATGCAGAACACGCTGGCGGATTTGGCGAGTTCGACCGGCGGGTTTCTCATTGCGAACACGAATGATTTTCGTGGCTTGCTGCGCCGGGCCGTGGATGATACCGAGACTTATTATGAAGTGACTTACAACCCGGAATTAGAGAAGTATGACGGATCGTTCCGCGCGATTCAGGTGAAGACGGAGCGGGCGAATCTGCGCATTCAATCGCGTGCCGGGTATTTTGCGCTGCCCAGGGCGGCGGGTGGTGCAGGCGCGGTGTTGGCCCCGTACGAAGTACCGATTTTGCAAGCGCTGTCGACCAAACCGCCGATCCATGCGTTTGATTTCCACGCGGCCGCTCTGCATTTCCGGGCGGGCAGTGAGTCGAAGTGCAGCTTAGTGCTCGATTTGCCGTTGAGCAGTGTGACGTTTCAACCGGGCGAGGCGCCGACGCCTCAGAAGAAAGAGAAAGAGCTACCGGTGAAGCGGATGAAGGCGGACTTCGCGTATCTGTTGTTAGTCAAGAATGCCAATGGCGAAGTTATACGCAACTTCCGCGGCGATATACCGTTGCAACCGGCAGAGACGCAGTTGGAGGCGCTGAAGATCAGCCATTTCATCTATAAAGAGAACTTCGATCTGCCACCGGGACGCTACACGTTAGAGGCTGGAGTGCTGGACCGGGTGGGCGACAAGATGAGCGTTCGTAAGTCGGTGATGGTGATGCCGGCGCTCTCGCCGCAGTTGAGCATCAGCAGCGTGATGACGGTGCGCAGCCTGCAAGACAAGCAGGATACGACCGCGCCGGACGATCCGTTCCTGGTGTCCGGGAAGGTGGTAACACCCACGTTGAGTCCGCTGGAAAAGGCTGATTTGTCCAAAGGACTTTCGTTCTACCTGGTGATCTACACCGATAAGGCGAATAGCGCCAAGCCGCAGTTGACGATGCGATTCAAGCGCGATGGACAGGATGTGGGCGGCGGAAACGCGCCGCTGGGAGAAGCGGACGAGCAGGGGCGGATTCCCTACCTGGCGACGGCCGCTAGCGATGCGCTCCAACCAGGAAATTATGAAGTGCGATTCGTGGTCCGGCAAGGAGGAGCGGCCGCTGCGGAGTCAGTCACGTTCACCATCCAGTAGTTCGCGGATAAAATTCAGCAGACGCCATTTCTTAGCGCTCAGCGCGACGGGTCTGAGCGCCACAACACTACTCAGCCAACGGGCACGCGGGGCGGACAACGGGCTTTTCATCGAGGTGCCGCCCTCCGCAAGCGGCATTGAATTCGTGCATGAGAATGCCATGTCGCCGGAGCGCTATCTGCCGGAGACGCTGGGGCCCGGGGTGGCATTTCTCGACTACGATAACGACGGCTGGATGGACATCTATATGGTCAACAGCGGGCCGTGCGATATATGGCAGCCTGCTAAGCCCATCCGCAATGCGCTTTACAAGAACAATCGTGACGGGACGTTTGTCGATGTTACCGCGAAGGCGGGCGTCACGGGCGGGACCTTCGGCATGGGGGTCGCGGTTGGGGATTACGATAACGATGGCTGGCCAGACATGTTTGTGACGGCCTACGGCAAGTGCATCCTTTATAAGAACAATCACGACGGAACATTCAGGGATGTTACAAGTGCTGCCGGCCTTAGTTGTCCAGGATGGACCACTAGCGCGGTGTGGTTTGACTACGATGGCGACGGACGGCTGGATTTGTTTGTCTGTAGTTTCGTGGATTACTCGGCGACCCATAAGTTCGGGTGCGGCGACAACAAACTGGGGAAACACTTCTACTGCATTCCGCGAGTCTTCAAAGGAACCTCCAGCTTCCTTTTTCACAATAACGGCGACGGGACGTTCACTGAGGTCAGTCAGGGAACCGATATCGAGAAGGCGATCGGGAAGGGACTGGGCGTAGTCGCAACCGATATCAATAACGACGGGCGCATGGACTTATTCGTTGCCAACGATACTGTCCAGAATTTTCTGTTTGTGAACCGCGGCCCGGGCGCCGACGGCAAGTGGAAATGGGAAGAGACGGCGCTGCAGGCAGAGGTTGGCTACAGCGAGAACGGACGTCCGAGGTCGGGCATGGGGGTGGATGCCGCGGATGTGAACAACGACGGGTATCAAGATCTATTCGTAGCGAATGTAGACCAGGAAATGTTCTCGCTGTATCAAAACAACAAGGACGAGACGTTTCGCGATGTTGCTTTCGCCAATGGAGTGGCGCAAGCGACGCGGCTGCTGAGTGGTTGGGGTTTGAAGTACTTCGATTACGACAATGACGGCCGGGTGGATCTTATACTCGCAAACGGCCATCCAGACGACATGATCAATCAGTATTCGTTGCAGGTGACCTATCAAGAGCCGCTGCTGCTGTTTCATCAAGGAGAAGATGGCAAGCTGCACAACGTGAGCGATCAAGCTGGGACGGCATTCAAGAAACTATTTTCGGCGCGGGGCCTGGCGGTTGGCGACTACAACAATGACGGAGCTTTGGACGTAATTGTCGCCGTAAACGGTGGGCCTCCCGTACTACTGAAGAACAACGCGGCCGCGGGAAACAATTGGCTGGGTATCAAACTGGAAGGCGTCACCTGCAACCGCGACGCAATTGGAGCCCGCCTGATGTGGACAGCTGATGGAAAGCGCGGTCAGCGCTTGAAAAACAATGGCGGCAGCTATCTTTCGTCGCACGACCTTCGCGAGGTGATTGGTCTGGGGAAGGCGAGCAAGCTCGACACGCTGGAGATTCACTGGCCGGCTCCCAGTAAGCGAATTGAACGGCTGACGGACTTGGCAGTGAACCGGTACATACGGGTGGTGGAGGGAAAGGGAGTGGTCGGATAATAGTTGTGACGCGGTCGGAAAGGACAGTGCGCGTCGATGGGTTGAGCAGGCGCTCAACCCGGTAATTGGAGAATCAGGAAGAGAAATATGGAAGATAAAGTCACTACCCAAGAGGCGCCGCCGCCTTTCCCTACCCGTCAGCAGCAAGAAGTAGCTGCCGAATCAAAAGGCAAATGCCCGTTCATTGGCGGGGCTCTCAAGAGCACAGTGGGCGCCAAGTCGAACCTCGACTGGTGGCCCAATCAATTGAATCTCAAGATTCTTCATCAGGGTTCGGCATTGTCGAATCCGATGGGGGAGTCATTCAAGTATGCTGAGGAATTCAAGAGCCTGGATTTGAACGCGGTCATTCAGGACCTGCATGCGTTGATGACGGCGTCCCAGGCATGGTGGCCGGCCGACTACGGACACTATGGTCCACTCTTTATTCGCATGGCTTGGCATAGCGCCGGCACCTACCGCATTTCCGACGGCCGCGGCGGAGCAGGATCAGGCGCACAACGCTTCGCGCCGCTGAATAGCTGGCCCGACAATGTGAGCCTGGACAAGGCGCGCCGCTTGCTCTGGCCGATCAAGCAAAAGTATGGCCGGAAACTGTCATGGGCCGACCTGATTGTCCTCACCGGCAACGTTGCTCTTGAATCCATGGGATTCAAGACGTTCGGCTATGGCGGTGGCCGCCCGGACATCTGGGAACCGGAAGAAGACATTTACTGGGGCCCGGAAGACACGTGGCTGGGAGATAAACGCTACACGGGCGACCGGCAACTGGAGAACCCGCTCGCCGCGGTTCAGATGGGACTCATTTACGTAAATCCCGAAGGGCCCAATGGAAGGCCTGATCCGGTGGCCGCTGCAAGGGACATTCGCGAGACGTTCGGCCGAATGGCAATGAACGATGAGGAGACGGTGGCGCTGATTGCGGGCGGGCACACATTCGGCAAAGCGCATGGCGCAGCCGACCCAAGCAAGTATGTGGGCGCCGATCCGGAGGGCGCCGCCATCGAAGAGCAAGGCTTCGGCTGGAAGAACAGCTTCGGCAGCGGTGCAGGCCCGCATGCGATTACGAGTGGCTTAGAGGGCGCATGGACCACGAACCCAGTGAAGTGGGATAACAATTACTTCGATAACCTGTTTGGCCATGACTGGGAACTGACTAAGAGTCCCGCCGGCGCTCACCAATGGACGCCCAAGAACGGAGCCGCGGCGGGCACAGTGCCGGATGCTCACGATGCGGCGAAACAGCATGCCCCGATGATGTTTACCACCGACCTGGCACTGAAGGTGGATCCGAAGTACGCGAAAATTTCCAAGCGGTTCCACGAGAACCCGGATGAGTTCGCGGTTGCCTTCGCGAAGGCCTGGTTTAAGCTGACACACCGCGACATGGGGCCAATTACACGCTATTTGGGGCCATTGGTTCCTGCCGAGCGGCAACTGTGGCAAGACCCGGTGCCAGCGGTCGATCACGAGTTGATCGGTGATGAGGATATTGCCGTCCTGAAGACGAAGCTGCTGGCAGCGGGCCTGTCGATCTCGCAAATGGTCACCACCGCCTGGGCTTCAGCAGCCACATTCCGGGGCACCGATAAGCGCGGTGGCGCGAACGGGGCGCGCATTCGCCTTGCGCCGCAGAAGTATTGGGATGTCAACCAGCCGGTGGAATTGTCGAAGATCCTTAAAACCCTGGAGGGCGTTCAAATTGAGTTCAACAGTTCGCAATCCGGTGGGAAGAAGGTTTCGCTGGCGGACTTGATCGTTCTGGGCGGATGCGCGGCGGTGGAGGAAGCTGCCAGGAAGGCCGGGCACGCTGTGAAAGTTCCGTTCGCGCCGGGGCGCACGGATGCCTCGCAGGAGCAGACGGACCTGGAAGCCTTCGAGGTGCTGGAGCCGAGCGCGGACGGGTTCCGCAATTACCTCCGGAATGAACACGAAAAACCGGCGGAAGTGCAACTGGTGGATCGGGCTCGTTTGCTGACGCTCACTGCCCCCGAGATGACGGTTCTGGTGGGCGGCATGCGCGTTCTTGGCGCCAACGTCGAGCAGTGCAAACATGGGGTCTTCACCGATCGACCGGAAACGCTCACGAATGATTTCTTCGTCAACCTGCTGGATATGAACACGAAGTGGCAGGCGGTCTCTGCAACCGAGGAGGTGTTCGAGGGGCGCGATCGATCAACGGATGGAATCAAATGGACCGGCACCCGTGTCGATCTAGTCTTCGGTTCCAACTCGCAGCTCCGGGCAATCGCCGAAGTGTATGCGTGTGAAGATGCGAACGAGACGTTTGTGAAGGACTTCGTAGCGGCGTGGAACAAGGTAATGAACCTTGATCGCTTCGACCTGGCCTGAACGGGCGGGTTAGCAACCCCCGCCGGTTTGGCAACCGGCCCCACCGCGGCACAAGCACAGGAGAAATATTGACGGAGCGGCGCTTTCTGGAGGATCTCGCTGTAGGTGAAGTTAACGAGACTCCGGAGATTTTAGTGAGCGAGGCGGATATTATCGAGTTCGCGCGGCGCTATGACCCTCAAGACATGCACACGCATGCGTCCGAAAGATTGATTGCAAGCGGGTGGCATACTGCGGCGCTCGTGATGCGGCTGCTGGTGGACTCACACCCTCTCGGGAGCACCGCACTGCTTGGTTTGGGGGTCGAAGATCTTCGCTGGCCGGAACCCGTTCGACCTGGCGACGTTATCAAAGCGGAAACCGAAATCCTTTCCATTGCGCGCTCCCGATCGAGACCGGGCCACGGAATTGTGCGTTTGAAAGTCACGGCGCGCAATCAGCATGGAAAGGTTGTCTACGTAGTGACGCCCAGCCTATGGGTGCCTTGCCGAGTTCGCGATTGAGATCTGGCCGAGAAAGCTTCCAAATGCGCTCTGGTTTCGGGGTGCTGAAAGTGCTCGAGCAGCGACTCTCGTTCTACTTGCAAGATAGCTTTGATATCGCTCTTAATGAGCCGCTTCGTGCGGAATAGCGCCGTTCTTGAATGCCGGGCGACTGCCGCAGCCATCGAATTGGCCGCTTGCTCCAGTTCCAGACCCGGCACAACCCGGTTCAGTAATCCAATTCGCTCCGCTTCGACAGCATCGATGAACTCGCCGGAAAGCAGAAGCCAACGCGCGCGCCGGTCCCCGATCATTCTTGCGAGCAACACTGACGAGCCTGCACCGGGGTGCAATCCGTAATTGATATGCCCGTCAGCAAAGCAGGCGCCTTCGGCAGCTACAGCAAGGTCGCAGGCGCACATCAGTTCGAGGCCGCCCGCCACCGCTACCCCATTCACGGCCGCTACAGTTACAGCAGGGTAGTCGACAATTTTTCCGAAGAGATCAGCAAGCAACAGAAAATATCCGCGCAGCCCTTCCGGATCATCCAGGCGCTGCAGATATGCCTTAAGATCCCCGCCCGCGCAGAATGCTCGCCCCGCGCCGGTGATGATAAGCGGCTTTCCGGAATCTGTGATGGTTTCGACTGCCGCAACGAGTTCGCGCAGCATTTCTTCATCGAATGCGTTTAGAACCTGGGGACGATTCAGAGTCAACCAATAGTGCCCGTGACGCTCGTCGAGGCAAACGGAAGTTTCATTGGATAACACACTGGATTATATATAGATTTGCGACTGGAACAACTCTATATTGGGCTCCGTTGCTTTCGCTGGCTCCGTTTTGACATTATCTGGTCGCCGATGAGTTTCCGCAAGTCGAGCGTCTTCCTTCTGGTTGCTTTATCGCTTTGCCCGGCTTTGCTAGGGCAAAGCGAGATGCCGCATTCGCATAAGTTGCTTTTGACTGCGCAGCGCTTGCGGCGATTGCAACGAGATCGCGAACGGCGTACTGCCCGATGGAATAATTTCGAAGCACGGGTGCAGTCGGCGCCGGATTCGGCGGAGCGCGGCTTTGAACTGGCGCTGTATTATGCCGTTACACAGGATGCGAACAGCGGAAAGCAGGCGGTGGCGTGGGCGGTGGCGCATCCGTGCGAACGCAGGCAAGTGGCTCTGGTGCTGGATTGGGTGGGCGATCAGATTTCCGAATCGGACAGAAAGCAGCTAGTCGGGGCTGCTTGTAAACCGGGTGACGGTGTGAGGGGGGATCGCGATGCGCTGTTCCTTCGGATCGCAACCGGAGAAGATGCGGATGAGGTGATTAGCCGATCGGCGAAGTCTGTGCTGGCGAGTTTGCAATCGGGAGACTGGCGGGACGGCGGGCAACTCTATGCCGCGTTCGAATACATGTACACGGCGAGGGCGTTGCAGCGTACCGATTTGCGGCAGGACGATCCACGATTCTTTTTGTACTTTCCGGCTGCGCTGTTGTTATCTCTGCGGCCGGAACAGGTCGAGCATCCGGATTGGCAGATGCATGTTGCGGCGCTGGCGCTGGTGGGGATTGACCCTAATCTGGAAGCGTCGCAATTTCTGCAGGGATGGGCGATTGGAGACCGGCAGATGGTGCGCGAGGGCGATGGGGTTGCGTATGAGTTCTTGTGGGCTGATCCGTATCTGCCGGGAGTGGGTTACGAGAACCTCGATACGTGGCAGTACGAAGAAAGCAACAATTTGTTCGCCAGGACGGACTGGAGTGCCGATGCGTGCTGGATGCATGTGTCGCGCGCAGGCATTGTGCAGGAGAACTGTCCGGCAATGTGGCAGCAGAAGACGATGAATTTTGGGCGGCTGACGCTGATTCCGGCGAGCGGAACGTGCGTGCCGATTCCGCAGCGCCGAACTGTAGACGACGTGCTTATCTGGAAGTATCGGCCCCGGCAGACGCTTCACATTACGCTAAACAAAAGCGCGGCGACGGTGACGGCTGACGGGCTCGGCATGTATAAGGTGCCGGGCAATGCCGAAGGCCGCGTTTGCATGGAGCGTTGATACACTGAAAATTCCACAGACGCGCAAATCCCTGCGCGAATAGAAAGAGTAAGTACCAATTCATGATTGCCGCAACACAACTACGCCCCGGCATGGTTGTCAAGTTCAACAACGAGCTTCACTCCGTGTTCAGTATGGTGCACCGCACGCCGGGTAACTTGCGCGGTTTTGTGCAAGCCAAGATGCGGAATTTGCGCTCGGGTTCGATGATGGAACACCGGTTCTCGTCGGAAGACAAAGTGGAGCGAATCGCTTTAGACGAGCAGGAGATGGAGTATCTGTACGACGATGGCGAGTACTTCTATTTCATGAACACGGAAAACTATGAGCAGATGCATTTCACCAAGGACATGCTGGGGGATGGCGTTCTGTATTTGATTCCGCAGTTAAAGGTGAACGTGGAGTTCTATGAGGGCAAGGCCATCAGCGTGGAACTGCCGCCGAGCGTCGAGATGACGGTGATGGAAACGGAGCCGGGATTAAAGGGCGCGACGGTTTCAAACGTGACGAAACCGGCCAAGATGGAGACAGGGTTGGTGGTGTATGTTCCTCCCTTTATTAATGAGGGGGAGCGGATTCGGGTTAGTACGTCGGAAGGGACGTATCAGGAGAGGGCGTAGTCTCCAATCGCTGCGCTCATGGCTCTGAGTTCAGGTTTTGAAGGTTGGCTTTAGGTATTCGAAGCTCTTCTTCAGGCTGATGACGGGGTCGCCTGAGGTTTGGTCCTGTTCCACGAAGTAGTGGTGAACGCCGGCTGCGTCGGCGGCTGTGAGCACATTCGGAATGTTGATGCTACCGCTGCCCACTTCCATGAACGCGGTTTTCGGGACTTTTTCATCGAAGGCTACGGGTGTTCCGGCGGCTTGATCCTTCAGATGGAGTAGCGGCACGCGGCCTTTGTGCATTTTCAATGCCTCGACCGGATCATGGCCGGCGCGGACGATCCAGAAGATGTCCATCTCCAGAGCGAGATTCTTGGGGTCGGTTTGTTCGAGCAGCGTGTGCAACGCGGGAACGCCATCCACGGGAGCAAGATCATGGGCGTGATTGTGATAGCAGAGAGTCATGCCGCTGTTCTTGACCTGCTCGCCTTGACGGTTCAGACGTTCGGCTATTTGCCGTAAACCGTCGGCGCCGCCCTGGGCAATTTGCAACATGGGCACCACGAGATATTTGAAGCCACGCTGCTTGGCCATATCGAGCGCGGCTGGATCGAACAAGCCGCCGTCGGGTGTCATCATCGACGGGCCGGTATGCAAGCTCACCGCCTTTAAGCTGGTTTGCTGGAGAGCGGGCCATATTTTATCGAGATTGCCCGCGGTACATTCAATTTCGCGATAGCCGATCTGTTGGACGGCCTTTAGCATCGTCAAAGGATCTTGATCAATGACGTTGCGCAGGGTGTAGATCTGGAAGCCAAGATTATTGGCGGTCAGCGGATCGCGTGCAAAGGCCAGACGTGCGACGGATGCCAGAGACGCGGTTCTAACCAGGAAGTTGCGCCGGGAAGACTGGGACATGCATACATGCTATACCGTATGCCAGTAACGGGTGAAGTTCTTAGAGAAGTTGAAATGCGAACCGTCCATGAACCAGTAGCCGAGGCGGGCTGCTTGAGCAGCTTCGGCGGACAGAACGCGATCGCCGCTGAAAGGCGTACCGACGTTGCCGGAGTAAGCGGGCAGGGGCCAAGCGTTCAGCCGGTAAGTATCTCCTCCGAATTCAAGACGTTCTAATTTAATGCCCAAGAGCCAGAAGCTCAGGCCTTCGGTGTGCTGCTCCATTTCAGAGATGACGCCGTGAAGCTTCGCGCCTTTGGGAATTACCTTGCTCGTGCCGGGAATGGTGAGCGGCTGGGCTAAGACGGCTTCGACGGCATCTCCGACGTAGGAGTTCTTGTCGCTAATTCTCGGTCCGGAGAGTTGCTTTCAGGGTAAGGCCGGGGGGCAGCGACTGATCGACAACGTGCCGCGTGGTAGATGGGGCGGATTGATCGATGGGAGTAAACAGCAGGGTAGATTCGCCACGAAACTCGCGGCACTGGGTGTAGTCGTTGCGAGTGAGAGTGTAGAGGTCGTGGTCACTCTCCAGCTTGAGAGTGAACGCGGCGGGCAGCAGCGACTCATGGCCGGAGATGCGGACTATCTGATAGTCGAGATCTGTTTCAGCCGCACAGATGCCGGAAAAGGCCGGGATGTCATCGGCAATAATGCTCAGGTGAATTAATTCGAAGCTGTCCGCGTCGACCGAGAAGCTTCCGTGATAGGGGATGATGGTTGCCTCTCCGCGACCTTTCAGAAGATAAGTACTGCGAAGTACTTGAACGACGTAGTCGAAGGTATAGGCAGGCTTGTTATTCCATTGAGAAGCGCCTTTGAACGTAAACTGGACTCCCTGATTAACAAAGATATTGCGGAGAAAGCCAACGAACTGGCCGGAGCTTCTTGGACCATTCGGAATGATATCGGCGATATTACTCGAGGTGAATTTGGTCTCACCGTGCCAGGAGAAGATCTCACTGCCTTCCGACACAGCAACATCTAAACGCAGCCGATCACGCATGTACTGACGCGGCTTAGGGTGCGGTACATTCGCGACGCACGCACGCGGTGCTTCGTAATAAGCTCGTTCCATCGTCTGGACGCAAGTGTAGTTTGCTGCGAGAGCGAGTTCGCCTTGTACGTTGAGCTTTACGTGCTGGAGTATCTGAAACTCATTCGGAGTAGCTGGGGCGGCCGGCGCAAAGACAAACAGGAACGGCAGAAGTGCGAACATTTCTAACTTCCAGCTAACTCAGCTTTATGGCGACGGGCTTCGGCGCGTCTGACGAGGCGCAGCGCGAGTACCGCGACGCCCGAGAGAAGCAATGCAATGATACAGACTTCTACGAAATGTTGGCGCAGGAAAAGAAATGTTTCCGAGCCGTAGCGCATGCCCAGATAGGCAAGCGCAAAATAGCGAATGAGTCTGGCCGCGAGAACGACGCCGGTGAAATAAGACCAATGCACTTCCAGAGCTCCGGCGCAGAACACGGGAACTTTCATCGGCAGGGGTATGGGGGAAATAGCCGGTATGAACACGGTTACTAATCCATACTGCTCAAACCAGGCATGCAATCTTTTTCCGCGGCGGGTAGAAAGCTGTTTGGCGAGAAACGTTTCACCGCCTTTGCGCGCAATGCCGAATAGGATGAGGCTGCCAATGAGAGAGCCGGCAGTGGCATAGATGGCGGCGAGGTAAGCGAATTGCGGAGTGGTCATGGCGATAGTGATTAACAAGAGGTCCACGCCACCGACAATGGGCACTCCAGCCGAATCGAGCATGGCCAGGACAAACAGGCCATGCGGTCCCCAGGATATAAAGATGCCGCCTATTCGTTTCCACCAAGCGGCGATTGCTTTGATCAGTGACCACCTGCCACAGGAGCCGGCGCCGCTCCCAGCATTTCCAGCAGTCCGTTCTCGTCCCGGACAGGTATCTCCAGTTCCTGCGCTTTAGTCAATTTGGATCCGGCGTCCTCGCCCGCGATTACGAAGTTGGTCTTTTTGCTGACCGACCCAGCGACCTTACCGCCGGCGGCTTCAATACGCTCCTTTGCCTCTTCGCGCGTAAGGGTAGGAAAAGTTCCGGTGAGCACGAAAGTCAGGCCTGTCAGCGGGCCTGCGGACTTGACCACGCGCGGCGCAGTAAAGTGCAGACCGGCTTCGCGTAGCCGCTCAATGAGATCGCGGTTGCGCGGTTCATCGAAGAATTGGCGGATGGCCTGGGCCACTTTGGGACCGATCTCGTTCGCCTCCTGCAGGCTTTCGGGCGTGGCGGCGGCAATAGCATCGAGGCTGCCGAAGTGACTCGCGAGAATTTGCGCAGTTCGCTCGCCGACGAAAGGAATGCCAAGCCCGTTGAGCACGCGAGCGAGCGGTTGCGAACGGGATTTATCGATGTTCTGAATGACTTTGTTGGCTGATTTGTCGCCCATGCGCTCTAACGTGAGCAACTGCGCGGCAGTCAGCTGGTACAGATCCGCCACATTCTGTACGAGTTTCTGGCGCAGCAATTGATCGACGAGCGCATCGCCCATGCCGTCGATATCCATTACCCCGCGGGATGCGAAGTGCAGCAGCGACTCGCGTAAACGGGCCGGGCAGTTTGTATTCACGCAGCGAACGGCTGACTCGCCTTCTTCGCGCACCACATGACCGCCGCAAATGGGGCAGATAGCGGGCATGTGGAAGCTACGACGATGCGGGCCCATGCTCCAGGACGCGAACGATTTTGGGAATCACGTCGCCGCTGCGTTCCACTAGCACTGTGTCGCCGATGGCGACGCCCAGACGTTCGATCTCGTCTTCGTTGTGAAGCGTTGCGCGCGAGACGGTCACGCCGCTGATGGCGACCGGCCTCAGATGAGCGACGGGTGTCAGGGCGCCGGTGCGGCCAACCTGCACTTCGATATTTTCGAGAACGGTGGAAGCCTGACGGGCCGGATATTTGAAGGCAATCGCCCAGCGCGGCGCTTTGGCGGTCCAACCGAGCTTCTCCTGCTGCGCGACGGAATCAATCTTCACTACGACTCCGTCGATTTCATAGGGCAGAGTGTCGCGCTTGTTCTCCCATTCGTGGATGAAAGCGAGTAAGTCGTCGAAGCTTTCGACCTTGGCGCGATAACGGTTTACTTTGAAACCCGCCTGTGCGAGTGCTTCGAGCGATTCCCATTGACTATCGAGTAGGGGGCGACCATCGCGAAAGAGGAAGTAAGTGAAATAATCAAGCTGGCGGGCCGCCGTTACGGACGGATCCAAAGCGCGCAGGGCTCCAGCCGCCGCATTGCGGGGATTGGCGAAGCGAGGCAGCCCGGCTGACTCCCGATCGTCATTCATCCTTTCGAAAGAGCGGCGCTGCATGATGACTTCGCCGCGCACTTCGAAGGCATTCGCGGAGATGCCTTCCGGCTTGGCGCGCAAGGGCAGGGAACGGATGGTGCGGGCGTTTTGAGTGACGTCTTCGCCGACGCGGCCATCGCCGCGCGTGACTGCCTGAGTGAGGCGCTGATCGCGATACTGGGCGGCCATGGAGAGACCGTCCAGCTTCAGCTCGGCGACGTATTCATATTTCTCCGCTTTGAGCAGCGTGCGGACGCGCGCATCGAATTCGCGGAGTTCGGCTTCGTTCAGGGCGTTATCGAGGCTCAGCATGGGCGAGCTGTGAGGTACTTTGACGAAGCCTTCGCGCGGTTGGCCGCCTACGCGCTGGGTGGGTGAATCGGGGGTGCGAAGGTCGGGATGCTGGGTTTCGAGATCGCGGAGTTCGCGCATGAGGCGATCGAATTCGGCGTCGGTGATCTCGGGCTGATCGAGAACGTAATAGAGATATTCGTGATGTTCCAGCGTCTTGCGCAGGTCGTCTATGCGCTTCGCAAGCGATTGTGACATGGCTGCAACTTATAATGATGGACTTGGAGCCTTTTCAGTCCAGACGCGCCGCTCTCATCTACAATCCGGTAGCACGAGGGGTATCCCACCATCCGCACTCGCTCCAACGTACCATCGCGGTACTTGCGAAACAGGGAATACGGGCAGCGTTAGTGCCCACCACGGGACCGGGTAGCGCGACGTTGCAGGCACGGGCGCAGATTGAAGCCGGATGCGACTTGATCATCGTTGCCGGGGGCGATGGCACGATTAACGAAGCTGCCAACGGAATGCTGCACAGCCCGGTGCCGATGGCGCTGCTGCCCGGCGGTACGGCGAACGTGCTGGCGCGCGAGATGCGTATACCTATTGCGATGGAAAGGGCGGCGGGGCGGCTGGCGCATTGGAAGCCGCGGCGGGTTGCCATCGGGCGTTTGCACCTGGCGGGTGAAGCGCGGGCGCGTTCGTTTCTATGCATGGCGGGAGCGGGGCTGGATGCAGAGATTGTGTCGCGGCTGAATCTGGACTTGAAAGCGGCCGCTGGAAAATTGGCGTACTATGTGGCGGGATTTAGCCACGCGTTTAGCGCGCTCGAGGAGTTTGAAGTACTTGTAGATGGGCGCGTTTTTGAAGCCAGCTTTGCGTTGATCAGCCGGGTGAGGAACTATGGCGGAGATCTGGAGATTGCGCGTGGCGCATCGCTGCTGAAGCACGAATTTGAGGTTGTTCTATTCCGCGGGAGGAATAGTTTTCGCTATGTGCCGTACCTTCTGGGCGTGGCTATGGGGCGTACGCACCAGATGAAGGGCTGCACGGTGGTGCGCGGCTGTTCGATTGTTTGCCGGTCGGCGCGCGCGTCCAAGATCTATGTTCAGATTGACGGCGAGTTAGTGGGCAGTCTACCCATGACCGTCGATATTGTTCCCGATGCACTTACTATGCTGATGCCTCCCGAGTATCTGGCGCGCGAGGAATCGCTCGTCGCTGTTCCGGCCTGCGCCTGAAGCGCTGCCGATGGACAACATTACTCACTCGCTTACGGGATTAGCGCTGGCGCGTGCGGGCTTAAATCGGCTGTCGCCGCGTGCGGTAGCGCTGTTACTTTTGTCCGCGAATATCCCGGACGCCGATATTGTTACTGCCATCAAGGGCCCACTTGCTTACCTGGAGAATCATCGCGGTTACACCCATTCCGTTGTCGCTTTGCCTGTGATGGCGCTTCTGTCGATGTTACTGGTAGCGGCTTTGTTCCGGCAGAAGCTGCCGTGGGCGAAAGCGTGGCTGGTTTGCTGCGTTGGTGTGGGAAGTCATCTGCTGCTCGACTGGACCAATAGCTATGGCACGCGGCTTCTCCTGCCATTTTCCTCGCGCTGGTTTCATCTCGACATAACCGGTCTGTATGACGGCTGGATCATGGCGGTACTGGTGTTTGCAGCCGTCTGGCCAGTGTTTTCGCGAATGGTGAGCCGGGAAATCGGCAGTAAAGATCGGCCCGGGCGAGTACTTGCCGCGTGCGCATTGATTTTCTTTTTGGCATTCGATTGTGCACGCGGTTTGTTGCACGCGCGGGCGGTGGCGCAATTGGAGGCTCGGCTGTACGAGAACGCTGCGCCGCTACAGGCCGCCGCACTGCCGCAGGCGTTTAGTCCGTTCCGATGGAGCGGGATTGTCGAGACCGACAGAACGTATGAGACGCTGCCAGTTGACACATTGGGACAGGTTGAGCCGGCGAGCGCGCAGGTCTTCTTCAAGCCTCCGGTAGAGCCGACGCTTGAGGCAGCAAAGGGCCGCGAGGCTTTTCGATTCTTTGTCTACTTCGCGAGGTTTCCCGTTTGGTCGGAATCGCGCGTGCTTCTGGATAGAGGCGCGGGGGAACGGGTGGAATTGACGGATCTGCGTTTCGGTGAGCCGCAGCGCGGCGCGTTCCATTGCATCGCGCTGGAGGACACCCAGTCCCGGGTGCTGGAAAGCTGGTTTACGTTTGGGTCGGGAAAAGATCTCGGGTGGGGTAAGAGCGGGGCACCCGCTTTGGATCAGCAGTAAGTGAGTGCGCGCAGGAAGGGTTTGTTACCATCGCAACGTTCACCAAATGTTTAGGAGCCTTGATTGATTGAGAATATAACCGTAGCTTGCGAAGAAAGTGGTTTTGTACTAGAACACGCCGTAGCCGCTGGGAGAGTGGCCGAGAGGGTCAACTGCATCATCATGTTCCGCGAGCCGGGAAAGATGGCGGCGGGCCTGATCAAAGAGGGCTACGCGATGAAGGGGTTCCGGATTGACACTAAGTCCTGTACTTGGGGACCCATGGCGGGGTTCGTATGCATGGATCCTCGCCTGACTAAGGACGATCAGTACATTCCGAAGAACAAGAATTGGACGCATGAAGCGCTTTCCGGAGAGATCAATAAAACATTCTTTGGAGATGGCGTGGTTGACGCGGATTGGGTCGGCGACGTCGCGCCGATAGTAATTTCGCAGAAGCGAATCAACTACCTTAAGGCGCAACATGTGATCAGCCCCACGACAGATAGCAAGGGTCATCTGGTAGGAACGTCGAAGACTGACAAGGGGAATACGCAGCTACCGTGGCGGCTAGTCCCTGTTGGGAATACCAAGTTTGACTGGCTCAAGGGCGCCCTACCCACGCATCATGTGGTGTGTGTGGATAACCAAGGTAAATTTCCGTTCAAGCAGGAATTCCCGAATGTCCACGGGTTACAAACTCCGGTCAAGCCAATCATCTTCCGGGGATACGAGGCCATTTTGGGCCTGTGCAATCCGCAGACCAGTAAGTCGCTTGGATTTAAAGCTTGCGTGACTGCGGACTACGATCTTTTCGCCATTTGGCCGGGGCAAAAAGGGGGCGACTCCATGGCTAATCAACACAAGGTTGGTGCGATGATTACCGGCTTGCAGCCCGGTGCAGGGCAGACCAAGGCTTTAGGCGGACACGTCGCCCGAATGATCGGGGTTGATACGCGCCTGAAAGGCGATGGGCTGCAAGAACATCATCGCTACGGTGACGTCAGCGCTCGCACAATGATCGCTAAGGCATTGCTTAATACCGAGATCAGACACCCGGGCGGGAACGCCATACATCATAACGATGAAGCGGGTAACTTTGCTCTAGCCAAGGGCACTCTTAAGGACTGTTTGCCGATTGTTGCGTTTCTTCCGGGGCTCATCAGCAAGTTGGGAAATAGCGGTCCGGAGACTGCCTTGATACAGACACTCGGGGACTTCAAAAAAGTTCTTCTTTACGCCAGAGAATCTAACTATAAAGAAGTAGTGAAGCCAAGTTGGCTTACGGAGCTGGGCTAGTGCAAACGCTTGCTTGCGCGCGTGGTTCTGTTAAAAGGGGACGGTTAGATGAGGCGTAATGCCTCGCCAATTATTCGTCTGCTTAACTGCAATGGGTCCACGCGGTAAGTGCCGGATTGGATGGCAGACAAGGTCTCGGCCACACGCTGCTGCATAAGCTGCGCTCCGGATTCCAAACCGTTCAATACGGAGCTGAGCTTAGACAATTGCGTGCTATGAGGCGATTCCGTATCGTCCTCCGACTGCAAGAGCGCTGAACCGAGTGGGGTAGTCTTTGCTTGATTCATCATGGCTTTGATTAGAGTGCTAATTGCGTTCCGAGTTCCTTATCGGCACTCAGTATGCGGGAATTATAGGCGTAAGCACAAGATTTTAGGTCACTTAGCATTTCGCAACATAGTTCATCCAACATTTCAGGCACTAGTTCCCGGCGGATGGAAACCTATCTTACGTGCGCATCGATGATGAGTGCTATACGTTACTAGTAACTAAGGCAAAGCTTCATCGTCCAAGAGAAATATGAAGGACCTCTTTACGGATCGCATAGTTGTTGATCGCCGCGCCTTTCTGTTTGGCGGAGTATCCGCACCGGCGCTGCTGGTAAGTTCAGGTCTTCGAGCTGCGCAAACTGGCAAAGCGGAGAGTTCTTGCATTTTTGACGTTGAATTGACTCAAGGTCCGTATTACCTGGATCGCGGTCTGCTGCGTAAGAACATAGCCGAGAGCAAGCCTGGCCTGCCGCTGGCCTTGGCGCTGACGGTGCTTGATGCGCGCACGTGCATGCCGCTACAGAATGCGGGCGTCGAGATCTGGCACTGCGATGCGGTGGGCATTTATTCCGGGTACGTCAAGGCCAGCATGGGCGGGCCGGGAATGGGTCCGGGTGGTTTTGGCGGCCCTCCTCCTCCGCCTCCCGGTGGATTTGCAGGGCGGGGCCGTGGCGGTCCGGGCGGACCACCGCCGCAGATGCATGCGACGGACGATGGCACTTTTTTCCGCGGTCTTCAATTCACCAATGCGAATGGCGTGGTTGAATTTGACACTATCTATCCTGGCTGGTACATGGGGCGTGATACGCACATACACCTCAAAGTACATACAGGGGGAGATGTAAGTAATCGGCTGTATCAAGGCGGCCACGTAGTTCACACGGGGCAACTATTTTTCCCGGATGACCTTAGTGATGAAATCGCTCAGTTGAAGCCGTACTCCGAACACCACCGTGTTGTAAGAACGCGGCTTGACGAAGACATGGTGTTTGCCGACGCGCATGGCACGGGCTTCATTCTGAAACCGGAGCGTGTGAAAGCTAACTCGCTTGAATCGGGAATGATGGCGACGGCAGTACTACACGTGGATCCTACGGCGATAAACGAGCGCGATCATCCGCCGAATTTCGGACGTTAGCACCAGCGTTCAGTAATTTTGTAAGAACGCTACGACGCTAGGCTCCTGGGCGGTCTTTAGGGCGGTGCAGACGTCGATGGTCTCCAGTACTTGCGAGAGCGTGCGCGGCGCGCCGGTGAACTTATCGACCCGGGGTTGGAAGAAATCCTGCAATTTCTGCTTGTCTTCGGCCGAGCAATAACTTGCGCCTACGTATGGGAACACGGAGCCGGCATCAAAGCCGCCACCGGTGGGGCGCTTAGCCGCGATCTCATCGAAATGCGCTTTCATGAAGTCCAGCGCCAGGTGATGGGTGGATGGTTCGCCTTGTCCCGCGAACAACAAGCTGACGCCCTCCATAAACGGAATTTTTCCGGAGAGCACTGCTTCCATGCCTGCCTGCACGGCTTCCCGATCTCTGAAACGAACCATGGCGGCCAAAATACGCCCGCGTTCTTGTCGGTCTTGCGTCTTTTGGAGCTGCGCCAGGAAGCGCTCGAAGAGTGCTTTGTCGCCAAAGTAGGCGGCAGTCCCCAGCACGGCCGTCACGATGCTGGCGTCAATCGCATTCCTATTCTCAAACCATTTCTCAGTGAGTTCGCGTGCCTGCTTCGCCAAGTCCTGGTCTTCGGCGTAAGTGGCTACCGCGCGTAAGAGTTGTGGACGCAGAAGGTGCACGTCGTCAGATTCGCCGGGCTGCGGAATCCAGCCGATCTGGTGGGCTCGCGCTTTGAAGTTATCTTGCAGGAAGCGGATGTATTTGGGCTGCAGATTCTCAGGCACCATTTGCGTTCTTGGGTAGAGGGCCAGTTCGAGAGCGCTTGAGACAACATAGCGCTCGGGATCGTTGTGGAAGACTTTGACAAGCTGCAGTGCGTCGGCAGCGGGCAGCTTGCCGCCAGTGGTTAGCGATTGAGCGTTGCCCATGAAGTCGACGCGCTCGGGCGCATTCAGCCGATGCTCCGCATCTCCTGCCGTGAGATCATGCCGCAGTTTGGCATCGTAATCGACCAGGTAGTAGCCGACCGCGTTTTGGTTGAGGTCTACCCAGGCGGGGCAGGTCTTGGCTGTGAGAGACCAATCGGCAGTTGGCTGGTTCAACAGCATACAATCGGCCTCGCGGCCATTACCTGTTTCGTAGTCGGCGCAAACCGGAATCTGCCAAAGTTGGTTGGCTTCGGCCTTGGTGCCCAATGGAAGAAAGCGTTGCTGAGCAAGGTGAAGCACTGGCTTGCCCTGGGTGCAATCGAGAGACGCTGAAACTAACGGGACGCCCGGCTGATTTAGGAATGTGGAGAACGCCGCAGTCACGTTTTTGCCACTGGCGGAGCTGATGGAGTCCAAGAACTCGGGCGCAGTTGCGTTCTTGAAAGCATATTGCTTCAGATAGGCTTGCACGCCCTTGCGAAACTGTTCCGGGCCCATCCAGGTTTCGAACATGCGGATGACGGAAGCGCCCTTTTGATACGTGATGTCGTCGAAGGCGTTGCTGATGTCGTCCTTGGATTTAATCTCCTGGCGAATTTTTCGTGCGGTCACCAGGCTGTCGGCATGCTCGGCCCCGATCTTGGAATCCATCACGTCTTCGACGCGCGACCTCCATTCGGGCTTCCACTCAGCCAGAATCTTCTGTTCGGTCCAAGTGGCGAATGCTTCGTTGAGCCAGATGTCGTTCCACCAGGCGGTGGTCACCAGGTCGCCGAACCATTGATGAGCGAGTTCGTGCGCGGCCACGGAGGCATATCCGCGGCGGCGATTTTCGGTATCACGGGCGGGATTGGCAAGGATGATGGTTTGTGCATAGGTGACCATGCCGGCGTTTTCCATTGCACCGAAACCGAACGTAACCGGGATGGCGACTTCGTCTGACTTGTCGTAGGGATAGGGGATGCCGAAGTAGTCTTCCAAGCGCGTCAGGATGGTCGCGGTTACTTCGGCGGCATACTTCGCCTCGTCTGCATGTCCTTTAGGAGTGACGATGCGAACGGGTACGTGATTCCGGCCCGCGTTACCGGCGGGCACAAAATCGAACTGCCCTACGGCGAACGCCACTAAGTAACTGGGCAGTGGTTTGGTTTGCTTGAACGCAATTACTTTCTGATCGCCTTGGGCGCTTTCGTTGGCAGGCGAAGTGTTGCTGATGGCGGTGTATTGCTGCGGGATGGTCACTGTAACTTGCCACGGCACCTTGTAAGAAGGCTCATCGAAGCAGGGAAAAGCGGCACGTGCATCAGTGGACTCGAACTGCGTGAAGATGTATTTGTTGCCGTTATCTTCCATGGAGAAGACGCCGGAACTATCCTGCTGGCGCACCTGGCCGGTGTAGGAAATTTGCACTTCGGCATTTCCCGTGGGGATCTGCGAATCAAAATGCAGGCCGAGGAAGTCACTGCCGGCGGGCGTGGACTTCGCGTTGTAAGTCTTGCCCCCGGCCTTCAACTGCGCCGATTGCACTTCCAGCTTGGCGCCATTCAGCCACAGGGTCTCAAGCGGCTGTTTGATGTCCAGCTTGATTGCGATCTTGCCGGAAAACGTGGTCTTGGCCGGATCGAGCGAAAGCTCCACGTTGTAGCTTGTGGGAGCAGCCGTATCGGGCAATCTCAGCGTCGGCGCCTCCTGGGCGCGCTAGTTGGAGTCCCGCGAGAAGGAGACTCGATGTAATAAGTGCGGCAAAGCGACTCATGTCTTGAGTATAAGTATGGGCTAAGTGGATCAACGTGCCGCTATCATCCCTATAGAAATGTTGCGAAATCTTCTGGTGATGAAATTCGGCGGCACCAGCATGGGGAGTGCCGAGCGCATGCGGGTAGCGGGTGAGATCATCTCGACGCAGCGTAGGAAGCGGCCGGTGCTGGTGGTTGTGTCGGCAATGTCGAAAGTAACGGACCTTTTGCTGGAGAGCCTGAGGCGCGCTGAACTGGGCGATCAAGCGCCGGTGGATCACAACATTGAGATGCTGCTGACGCGCCATCTGGAAGCAGCACGCGAGCTGCTTAGCAGCGCTTCGGCGGATACGCAGCGCATGACGATTGAGATTGTAGAGTCGCTGATGGCTGAATTTCAGCGCATCGCAAACGGCGTTTCGATGCTGGGCGAACGCCCGCCGCGCTCGGTAGATGAAGCGATTGCCATTGGCGAGCGCCTCTCATCCGTTTTGCTGGCGGCTTATCTGGACGCAACGGGCGTGGCAGCGCAAGCGGTGAATGGAAGCGAAGTGATCGTGACTGACGCGATCTTCGGCAACGCTTCGCCGCAGATGGAAGCTACGCGGACGAAATGCGAGAGCTGCATTCTTCCGCTTCTGAAGGCCGATGTCGTTCCGGTGGTTACCGGCTTCAATGGCGCTACGCCGGATGGCCGTCCTACTACGCTGGGCCGGGGCGGATCTGATTTTTCCGCATCGATACTTGCGGCGGCGATGGATGCGGCCGAGCTTTGGATCTGGACCGATGTTGATGGCATTATGACAGCCGATCCACGGCTGGTGTCCGATGCGGCCGTACTTGATCAAGTGACTTACGCGGAAGCTGCCGAGCTGGCCTACAACGGCGCGAAGGTTCTGCATCCCCGGACGCTTGCGCCTCTGGTCGAAAAGCAGATTCCGGTTTGGAGCAAGAACAGTTTTTCTGTGCATAAGCCGGGCACGAAGATTGTGGGTGAGTTCGATGAGCCGAAAGGCGCGCGTGCCGTGACGTCGATGTCCAATGTGGCACTCATCTCGATGGAGCCGGCCAACGCTATTCTGAGCGGCACGAGATTAATGGCGCGGGCGTTGGACGCGCTGGCGCTGGCGAATGTCGAGATCCTGGTGTTTACCAGTTCCAGTTATCGCCAAAGTTTTTGTCTGCTGGTACGTAAACACGATCTGGAACCGGCGTTGGAAGCCTTGGAATCGAACCTCTCAATTGAATTGGCGCATGGCTATCTGAAACCGGTGGCAGTGGATACAAATGTGGGGTTACTGGCGGTGGTCGGCGAGGGCATGCGCGGGACTCCGGGACTTGCCGGGCGAGTGTTCACCGCTATCTCGCGCGAACAGATCAACATCATCGCTATTGCGCAAGGATCGAGCGAGATTACGATCGGCATTGTTGTCGGCCTGGAGGGATTGGAACGGGCGGTGCGCGCTGTTCATGCGGAGTGCCAGTTGGGCAAACCGCATATTGCGGCGACGCTCAGTTAGGTTGGTGGACGCTCAGGTGGCGAACGCAACAGCTCAAGCCTGTCTCGCTGAAGCTATCTTTCAACAGCGCGATAATTTCATCGAAGCTCCGCATGGCCAGCGCCACAATAGAGGGACCCGCTCCGCTGAGACAGATGCCGAGTAAGTCCGGATGCTGCAGCGCGAGGGCGCGTTCGAGTCCCGGCACCAGTTGTTGACGAAAGGGTTGATGCAGACGATCAGCCAGCGCTTCGCGTAACAACGCGTAGTCTTCTGTTTGCAGGCTGCGCAGAAGAAGCGCAACGTGCTGTATGTTGAACACCGCGTCTTCGAGACTTACCTGCTGGGGCAGAACGCCGCGGCTTTGTTTGGTAGGAAGCGGAATCTGCGGAGTAAGCACGATGAACTGAAGGCTCGATGGCCATGGCATGCGAACCGCCGAGACGGATCGATCGGGTAACTGGCAACTGATAGTGAGCCCGCCAAGCAAAGCTGCTGCGACATTATCAGGATGATGCTCCAAAGCGCAGGCCGCGTTCAACAGTCCGCGTGCGGGCAACGGACCCGCAATGGCCTCATATAGCCGCAATCCGGCGACAGTCGCGGCCGCACTACTTCCTAATCCGGATTTTGGTGGAATGTCAGTCTCGACATCAATATCGAGGGAAGGGAAGTCTCCGCCGCGCTGCCGCGCCAGAAACAGAAATGCACGTTCGATGTAATTCTCACCGTCAATGTGCACATTCAGGAAACGGAATCGAAGCTCGTTCCGGCCTTTCGAGCGCGTCGCATGCACGCGCAGATAAAGCTGGACAGCGACGGCCAGCGTATCGAAACCCGGTCCCAGGTTGGCAATGGAAGCCGGAACGCTGAGCTCAAACTGTTCCGGCACGTGATCCATGAGAGTGAATGATGTAATCAGTGTCCTTCAAAGCATGGCCTGTGAGTACGGCTATGATTTGCGCATTGGGTTCCATTTTGCCGCAGCTCAACCAGCTTGCGAATGCCGGCCAGCGTCGTGGCGGAAGCCGGTTCACAGCCGATGCCATCGCGCCCGATCATGGCCTTTGCTTCGCCAATCTCGCTCGTCGGTGACATCCATAACGAATCCATCGGTGTAGTGAATGGCTTGCAGGGCCTTTCTCCAGGAACGGGGATTGCCGATGCGAATAGCGGTTGCTACTGTTTCCGGATGAGACACCGGTTCCAACTGGCAGGCGCCGGATTGCCACATCTGCGACAGCGGGTTTGCCCCCGCTGCTTGCACGATGACCATGCGCGGCAGACGGTCGATGAATCCGAATTGCTTCAGCTCGATGAAAGCTTTTCCGAATGACGATGAGTTGCCCAAATTTCCGCCCGGTACCACGAGATAGTCCGGCACCCTCCACTGCAATTGTTCCAGAAGCTCCAGCATTGCGGTCTTCTGGCCTTCGATGCGAAAGGGATTGATGGAGTTCAGAAACTGTAGGCTGCTGTCGGCTTGGGCGAGTAGGGTGTTCAATGCCTCATCGAAGCTGCCGTCAATCTGAATGACTTCAGCGCCGAAATCCAGTGCCTGGGCAAGTTTGTTGGCAGACGCCTGACCGGCGGGGAGATACACTCGCGCTACTATTCCAGCGCGTGCCGCGTAGGCTGCCAAGGAAGCTGCCGTGTTTCCGGTTGAAGCGCATGCGACAGCTTTCGCGCCCGTGAACTTTGCTTCTGTCATAGCGGCTGTCATGCCCAAATCCTTGAAAGAACCGGTTGGATTCCAGCCTAGATGTTTGAAGGAGAGATCGGTGACGCCGGCCCATTGGGCGGTTCTGTAGCCGGTAACGAGAGGTACATTGCCCTCGCAGAGCGTGACAACGCCGGAGTTATCGTAGTCGAACGGCAGCATCTCCCGGAATCGCCAGACGCCGCTCTGATCCAAGCGATGGTAAGAAGATTTTCTGGCCCGCCAGATGCGCTTCAGATCGGCGGGATCTTGCTCCGGTAGATGGATGACTACTTCGAGTAAATCGCCGCACTTAGGGCAGGCGAGTGATGGAGCATGTAAGTCGAGAGTTGTAGCGCAGTCGGGCGAGTTACAGCGAAGATGCGTCATGCCGGGAAATCACGGGAGGTTTTCTTACCGTAACATCCCGTGACTCTTGGAGGTTGTGAGTGCCCGACCTGCGTTAACTAGTGCGCTGCGCGCTCGAGCTCTTTCCACTCGCCGTCGCTGAGTTTCAGGCTTGCTGCGGCGACGTTTTCCTCTAAGTGCGCGACAGAGGACGTGCCGGGAATCGGAAGCATGACTTTGGAGCGATGCAGCAACCAGGCTAGGGACAGTTGCGCAACGGTTGCGCCGTGCTGGCTGGCGGCACTATCCAGTGGGCCACCGGGCGCGGCCAGTTTGCCGGCGGCGACGGGGAACCAAGGGATAAAGGCCAGATTGTTCTTTTCGCAATACTCGAGCGTATCCTCATGCGCGCGGTCGCTGATGTTGTATTTGTTTTGAACGCTGACGATCTCGACTGTCTTGCGCGCCCGCTCAATTTCATTCGGCTTCACTTCAGATAGACCGATGTGCCGAATCTTGCCGGCTTTTTGCAGATCCTTCAGCTTGCCCAGACTTTCTTCGACGGGTACCTTCGGATCAATGCGATGCAATTGATACAAGTCGATGCGCTCCAGGCGCAGGCGCCGTAGACTCATCTCTACTTGCTGATGAAGATATTCCGGGCGTCCAACGGGTTGCCACTGATTCGGGCCGGTGCGGACCAAGCCGCCCTTGGTCGCGATCACAAGGCCCTTGCGGTAGGGAGAGAGTGCTTCCCCAATGAGCCGCTCGCTGACCTCAGGGCCATACGAATCCGCCGTGTCGATGAAGTTTACGTCCAGATCGAGTGCATGCCGCAGAACCTCGCGAGCTTCTTCGCGATTTTTCGGCTCGCCCCAGATTCCTTCGCCAGTTATACGCATCGCGCCGTAGCCAAGCCGGTTTACCGTCAGGTCGCCGCCTACTGTGAATGTGCCACTTGCCGCGGCATTTGCAGTTAATGTTGCCATCACTTTGTGGATTCACTGAGCACGGCCGAAGTTGCGTCTCGATCTTACCGTTTCGTGGAGCCATTCGAACCGAACAATCGTCCAGTTGCGGGAGGCATCGGCTGCATTTGTTGCAGAGCAATTAGGACCAACCGTCCACTATATAGAGACGCGAGAGCCGCTCCTCAATCGAATAAGCGTAAGCGCCAGTTTCGGGTGCTGCGGCGATGGAACCGAGTT
This sequence comes from Terriglobia bacterium, assembly GCA_963758445.1. GTDB lineage: Bacteria > Acidobacteriota > Terriglobia > Bryobacterales > Bryobacteraceae > Bog-105. The sequence continues at coordinate 500,211 of CAVWVR010000004.1, read as the reverse complement.
CGGCAGAGGAAGAAGCTTGCGGGATGTAAAGCTGGTTCCATTTTGTGAGCGAACTGCTGCCGATATCGAGCTTCATAAGCGATGGAGGCATGTCGGAGGTAAGGGCAAGTACTACGAACGCCCCATCTGCGCTCCACGCGACCGGCAGGGCACCGGCTGGAACTTGTAAGCGCTGGACCATTTTCCCGCAAAAGTTCACCAGCATCAGGTCTGTTCCCGACCGTCCGACAACGTTGCAGTGATCCGGAGCAATCGCAGGAGAATCCAAATACGGCAATCCGGAGAGAGCCGTGGGCGCACTGCCATCTAAGGATTGCCTATAGAGCATCAACGGGTTTGTGGAAGAGGATGCGCCCGCCAGGATGACATCCTGGGAAAGAAATCTTGCCCATTGATAATGAAGGCCGCCTCCGGAGATGCGCTTGGATGAACCGCCCTGAAGCGGAACCAGGGTCAAAGTACGGTTGTCTTGCGGATCAACCAGGAGGGCCAGAAAGCCATCTGGTGACAGCGCCATCGCTCGTCCCGAACCGATGATGCGGGATGAATGGTTCCTATTGTCGAGAAGCAATGTTTTGTAGTGCTGCCCGCCGGCGTCGCCACTTTCGGTAAATAGTATTCGCTGGCCGTCGCTCGACATCGCCTGCACGTTCGGTTCGTCAAACTGGCTTACGTCCGCTACCTCGTGCGCTCCGGGAAAATGGGCCATCATGGCGCCACGGACATTGTCGACAGACAACAACAGGCGTCCGTCCGCGGCGATGTCAAACAGACGTAAAGAAGCGGGCGTGTTCAACAGGCGGCGCAAGACGCCGGAGGTAGACACGGCGTAGAGATTTCGCACGACTCCCGTCTTGCTTGCGGTAAACCATATCTCGCGCCCGGAATGCGACCATGCGAGCCCGACTGCGCTGCTCCAATCGGCCGTTAGTTCGCGGGTGTTTCCATTTTTGTCGACCACCCGGATGTGGCCGCGATCATCATCGCGCATGGGATGTTCGATGAAAGCGACCCAATTGCCGTCTGGAGATACGCGCAGATCGCTTATGTAGCCGCCGCACCGATACGCAAAATGGCCGGCCGGAAACTCGATAGTCCATTCGACGCCAACTCTGCGCAGCAGGGCAAGTTGCCGTCCGTCAGGGAGCCAATCGGCCGCCCGGGCGTTCTTGGCATCGAGATTGATCTTCTTTCCAGATGATGAAATCTCTAAAAGTTGCGTACCCCAGTGATCAGGCGTTTTAGTGCGAACAACTAAGTCCCCGGAGGGCGACACAGAAACAAGTGTTCCGTCGTCCACAAGACCGGGCGACGCGTTGTTCCCATCGACTTTCAAGCGCAGGGTGCGAACGCCGTCCAACTTAGAGTAAGTGCTGTAAACTGCGCTGTCCGTACCGGGCAAAAATCTGGCTGAGTCAATTACCTGTCCCCGATATGTAAGTGGATGAAAGTTAACCGAGGCCGCCTTGGCGCCTCTTCCAAAACGTGAATAGAGCAACAGGCAGGTTAATGCCGCGACAGCGAACAGCGCGATCAGCGCATACCGAAATATACGGCGCAAAGGTTTCGATCTCACGCCGCCGAAATTCGGCGGAACAAAATCCGGTGGCTTTGTTTCCGGCTCGATTTCGGTGGAGGGAGCGGTCTGAGCGGCTTTTGCAGTTTCAGCGAGGGTTTGGGTTGCCATTTCCTGGACCGGACAAATGAAACGGTAGCCCAATCGCGGAAGTGTTTCGATGTAGCGCGGCTGCTCGGCGGAGTCGTTGAGTGCCACCCGGAGCCGGTTTGTGGCAGTGTTCAGACCGCTATCGAAATCGACAAAGGTGCCGTCGGGCCACAGTTCCTTCTGCAGCTCCTCGCGAGTGATTAGCTCACCAGGCCGGTCGACAAGCGTACGCAGAATTTGCAGAGGCTTGGCTTGAACTCTTATACGAAGGCCGCTCTTGCGAAGTTCCTTAGTATCAGGACGAAATTCGAATACCCCAAAGCGCACGATTCTATCGTTCTGGCGAGACGAAGGCATGGACCCCCCCCACGGCTGCTCGTACTCTTAGCGCACGAAGAGTTCCAAATTACGACGTCTACCAATGTGATTAGTTAGTGGGCTTCAGACATAAAGTTCATTGCGGGTAAACACCCGGCGTTGTGATTCCGGAACGCAGGTGTAGCGAAATGCAACATGAAGGGGCAATGAGCCGTTAACGGAACGACAGCCCGGTAGTTGTTCCGATTTTTCCAGCGGTGATCGCGTTTTTCACCTGGATGCGCGTGGCAAGAACGTCGGCCTGCTCAGCGTCGCCGAAACGTTGCAATCTCCTGAGCAGGGCCGCATACTCACGCAGGCAAATAGCGTATTCCTGAACTTCTGCCAACGGTAAAGCCTGGAACGTTGTAACAGCCTTGTAAAAAGATTGTGCGGCTTCGTCGAGGTGTTTCTGTGCTTGCTGGACAATGGCGATGTTGCGCCACGTAGCGGCGACTGGAGCACTTTCCAAGCCGAAGCATTTCTCCTGAATGCTTCGGGCGCGCTGGTAAAGCTGGAGGGCGTCCTCCCACTGCTTTCGCGCGAACACCTCGGCAGCGACATTGCTCAGGTCCATTGCGACCTGGGGATTGCTGGACCCGAGTTGCGACTCGTCGATGGCAAGAGCAGCCCGATATTGAATCTCAGCCGCTTTGTGATTACGAGAACGATCTTCAACGGTTGCCAGATTAGTCAATGTGGCGGCATATTCCGGACTGTTTGTGCCTTTTGCCTTTCCCCAGAGTTGCAAAGCGGCTTCGTATTCCTCCTTTGCGGCAGCCCGGTTATTGCGATGCAGTTGGAGGCAGCCAAGGGTATTGTGAATATTTGCCACTTGCTGACTGTCCGGACCGGCTACACTTAACGCCAGGCGCAAGGCTTCCGTGGCATTTTGCTGGGCGACGTCAATCTTATTCAGCCGTACTTGTACGGCTGCTAGTGAATTCAGCGCCTCCACCAAGTTCAGGCCCGGGCCTGCCTCGTCGGATTGGAAAAGATTCACTGCATCATTTAGCAACCGCTCCGCTTCGGGTAAGTTGGACAGTGCATTCATGACCACCGCCAGATTGTTCTCCGCGGTTGCCTTTTGACGGCTGCTGACGACAGGAAGCTTACTCTGAATCTGTAGAGCAAGCGTGTCCTTCGAGCAGGCGTCGGCATAGTTGCCGATTTCGAAGTTGAAGATGCCAAGGGAAATCAACATCTCTGCATACTCAATGCTTTGTTCGCCGAATGTTCGGGAAATAACCTCGGCTGCTCGACGATAGGGATCCCGCGCAGCATCGTACTTGTGCTGCTTCCGTAGCACGGTTCCAAGATTGGAGAACACAAGGCCGGCATTTGACGAGTGAGTGAGACCGGCACGCTCCAAAACGGCGAGTGCTTCCCGGATGTGTTGTTCGGCTTTAGGTAAACGCCCCTGTTCTAAAGCAATTGTGCCCAGATTGTTAAGAGAGCTAGCTTGTTCCGCTTTGTCTGGGGTACCGAGCCTGCCGTTTATCGCAAGCGCCGTGGTGAAGTCATACTCCGCTTCGCCATAACGCTGCTGTTGCTCATGAACGCGGCCAATGTTGTTCCAAAGCACTATGGCGTCATTGCAATCAGGCTGGGCGAGCAGGGACAGTGCTGTTTTGAAAAGCCGCTCAGCCTCAGCGTAGTGGCCGGCCAGTCCGGCTGCCTTGGCTTGGACGTTAAGGTCACCAAATGTGGGCGGCAGATTGGCAAATAGCCTATACGCAGGCACGACGGATAAGAGTAAGCACGTCAGCAGCCGTGCCCGAGGGACGAGTCTGCGGAGCGCAATCCAGGTGAAACACATAAGTTGTTCCTCTGGACTGACGCTAGGTTCAAAGCTCGGCTAGTTCAATGGACGGGAGCTAACGTTTTAATCAAGCACACGGGATGTAAGTGGCCGACCTATGTATCGACTGCGTGAGAGTTAAGCCGATGACGTGTAAGGCGCGGGACGCCCTGCAAACGATCTAAACGTCTGATAATGGGCCACTTGGTATGATTTCTAACTCGCTGTCACAGTTTGGCATCTGTTCACTTATATAGGTAATTGAAAAGTTAGGTGCGTTGCCCTCCAACTGGCCGTACATTCTGTACAGATAAATCGCGCCGGTGAGCGTCGCTCGTCGGCCGCCAGGGGGAGTAACAATGAAGAACACTGTCTGTTTCTACAAGTGCCTGCGCACCGCACTGTTGTGTGCACTGGCTACATTGGTTGCCGGCACAAGCTCGGCACAATCGACCAGCGGGAATATTGCGGGAACCATCTACGATGCTTCAGGGGCAACGCTTCCCGGTGCTTCCGTTGACGCCCGGAACACGGCGACGGGTATAACGAGATCGACGGTATCGACGTCCAGCGGGCAGTACAGAGTGCCTGATCTGCCCGTCGGAACGTACACGTTGAGTGTTTCAGCTTCAGGTTTTGCTGGAGCTGAACTAACCAATGTTTCGGTGGCTCTGAACCAGACTGTTACTGCAAACATGACGATGCAGGTGGAGAAGACCTCGACCCGCGTTGAAGTCTCGGCAGCGCCGCCAGCCATTGATACGACCACTGCTCAGGTTCAGACAACGTTCGAAGCTAGAGAATCGGAAGATCTACCCATTGCCGCCGGGGCTTCGGGGGTTATCAATCTGTCGCTGTTGAACGCCGGGGTGTCGTCGAGTGGCGGTGTGGGCTATGGAAACGGACCGTCCGTGGGTGGTCAGCGGCCCACCAACAACAATTTCACTGTTGAAGGTATTGATAACAACCAGAAGTCGACTACCGGACCCATCGTAACTGTGCCCAACGATGCAGTAGCGGAGTTTACTGTGTTACAGAACCAGTTCTCTCCCGACTTCGGGCATTCGTCCGGGGGGCAATTTAATCAGGTTGTGAAGAGCGGGACGAATGCTTTTCACGGTTTGCTATACGAATATTTTCAAAACAGAAATTTGAATGCCGCCGACAACCTGAACTATGTTTCCGGGGATCCTTTGCATCCACGCTTTGACAGCAACCGCTTCGGGGGAAGTTTCGGCGGTCCAATCAGACGGAACAAGATGTTTTTCTTCGTTAATTGGGAATACAATCCAATCGGGCAGGCGCTTTCGACTTACTACGACCTCCCGACAAGCGCGGGATATGGGACTCTCGCAGCCATGCCGGGCATCAATCAGACTAACTTGGCGGAGCTAAGAAAGTATCTGGGAACGGCGCCAGCAGCGTCCAATCCTGCCACGCTGCCGTTCGGCGCTCCGGTGACGGTAGGTCCAGGCAACGAAAGTCTCGGCACGCAAAGCCCGTCGGCAATAACCATCCCGATCGGACAAGTGGCGGGATCGTTGCCAAACTGGGAAAATGTCGACAACGGCGTCGCTTCGTACGACTACAACATTTCGGATAAAGATTCACTGCGTGCACGCTACGTCTTCAATCGCCTTGGCCTATTGGATAATCAGGGATTTCCCTCGGTGTTTTTTGATGTTCGCCCAACGAATAGCTATTTGGTGACACTCTCCGAATACCACACCTTCAATCCCTCGTTGATCAACGAATTCCGTCTGGGTTTCAACAGGTATCACGATTTCATCCCAATTCCGAGTAACCAGACCTTTCCCGGGCTGGATCAATTTCCCAACATCAGCATCTATGAGCTGAATATTGCTTTAGGGCCGAATCCCAGCGCGCCGCAGTTCACGATTCAAAATTCCTATCAATTGGCGGACAACGTGAACTGGACGCACGGGAACCATTCGTTCAAATTCGGCTTTGACGGCTGGAAGTCGATTTCGCCGTCGAGCTTCACGCAACGCGCCAGGGGGGACTATGAATGGGGGTATCTTTCCGATTACCTCTACGACAACTACCCGGATCAGATCGCGCAACGCGGTTTAGGGAATGTAGTTTATTACGGCGATCAGTTTCTCCTGGGGTTCTTCGGAAACGACGTTTGGAAGCTTCGGCCGAATTTGACTGTAGATCTGGGCCTGCGTTACGAGTATCAGACAGTACCTTTTTCCGAGCGTTCACAGGTTGAAAACGCAGCCGCCAGCGTGCCAGGGTTGATCACGTTTGGAGTACCGCAACCGCAGACGACGAACTTCATGCCGCGGGTTGGGGTCGCCTATTCGCCTGGCACAAGCGGCAAGACTTCCATACGCACCGGCTTCGGAATTAACTACGATGTGCTTTACGACAATCTAGGGACGCTGAGCTTGCCGCCGCAATTTCAAACCACTGTCGATGTGACGGGTCAAGACAAGTCGGGTTTTCTAGCAAATGGTGGCATCTTGCCGAACACCAGCGTTGGCGCGCTCACGGTGCAGCAGGCCCGCTTGCGGACTCAGGGTTTCATTCCTAATCAGAAGAGGCCTGAATCGATCCAATGGAATTTCGGGATCCAACACATCTTCGGGAACAACTACACATTCGAAACACGCTACCTGGGAAATCGTGGACTGTTTCTGCCGGTGCAAGTTCAATTGAATCGCCAACCGGTTGTGAATGCGCAAAACGCGCTGCCAGTGTACTTCAGCATGCCGAGTCAAGCGACCCTGAATTCACTCAGCAACAACTTGGGCGCTCTGCAGACTGCCTTCAACGCAGGCGGCTACATTGTTCCCGCATATGCTGCCGGAGGATTTAGCAACCCGAATACGCCGATCACGGCATTCATGCCCATAGGCAACTCCACATACCATGGCCTGGCTAATCAACTGACGCGACGATTCTCGCAAGGGCTGCAATTTATGGGCGCATATACATGGAGTCATGTGATTGACGATTCGACGGCGACGGTAGCCAGCACGGTGTTCACGCCGAGAAGGCCCCAAAATTCTCAGGCGTTGGCGCCGGAGCGATCCAGCTCAGCGCTGGATCACAGGCAAAGGCTTTCTTTCGAAATGATCTACGACATGCCTTTTTGGAAGAACAGCAATTGGTTCGTGAAGAATGTGGTTGGGAATTGGGAGATCGCCCCCATTTACATCTATCAGACAGGTACGCTGATCACCCCACAGAGCGAAGGCGATTCTAATCTGAACGCGGATAGTGCGTCTGACCGGGTTTTCATCAATCCGGCCGGTAACCCGGCATTCGGATCAGGAGTGCAGCCGCTTATGAACAGCTCGGGGCAAACCGTGGCGTATGTTGCTCTCAATCCAAACGCCCGCTACGTTTCAGCGCCCTCAGGCACGCTTCCTACCGGCGGCCGCAACCTGATTGCCCTGAATCCGATTGACGATGTGGATTTAACGTTGGCAAAACGGATCGACATCACCGAGCGGTGGAAGGTTCAATTCGCTATTCGAGTTTTCAATCTCTTCAATCACCCCCAATATGCGGGCGGTTACCTGGACGACGTCACCTTTGCGCTATTTGGGTCGAACACCGCAGCGGGCCAACTGGCGCGCACGAGCTTTGACCCGAAATCATCGAATTTCGAACAATGGGATCAAGTTTTTTCGAGCAACCCGCGCAATGTCACGCTCTCGCTGAAATTAACGTTCTGAGCGCGAGCGGACTCTACACTACTGATGTGGACAAGCGCATGGCGCCGTAACCTAGCTGGTTTACGGTGAGGTCGCCGCGGTGGATTCGCTGAGCACGGGCGAAGCGTCATCCACCGCTTCTACAGCGACATCAGCGGAATTTTGCGCCGCTCCTTCGAAAAGCCTTAGTTGCAATTCCGCCTCGGCGATGCTGTGAACCAGGTAATCGGAGCAACCACTGCCGAGCCTCTGCTGCAAACTCTTCCGGTCCGTCGATGCGCCCCAAAGCCCGATGACCACTTTGACATTCGCGCATACCTGGTGTGCTCTGCGGCACAATGAACGCGCATGAGTGACCGCGAATGGCGGTAAGGCGGATACGAACAGCACGTCAGGTTGGCACTCTTTGACGCGATTAAGCATCTCGTCGACAAAGCCAATCACGGTAGATTCTGCGTTGTATCCTTTTTCGCGCAGAGATTGCGACAGCATGAGCGCGATGAGTTCGTCGGCTTCATCACGCGCGGGAATGCAGAGGATGGTCCCCACATGTACAGGAGGCGCGAGTTGTTCCGGCCGGTCACGTTCCACGGTGTATGCCTCCCCCAGTTCTTCAATCAGATCGCGCGTGCTCTGATAGATAAATTTCTGGCGCTCTTCGTCCAGTTGATTTGCGTGCCTGTCTTCTTCGGCCATGGCGAGAGCTGGAATGAGAACCGCATCGTAGAGTTCCTGCACTGGCTTGCCCTTTACAAAATCTTCCGCCACCTTGTGCGCCTCATCTTCATCCAAGGCAAGCAATCGCTGGTAGAAGTGAGCTTGGGGCGCAAGCACGGGCTCATCTCCCAGTAGCACATACAGAAACTCCAATTGCGGCACATGACGCCCGATTACCACGAGCAACACGGTTAGCGGTGTCGAGATCACCAGGCCGATGGGTCCCCACAGCACCGTCCAAAAAGTTGCCGAAAGAAGAATGGCGAGCGAAGAAATGCCGGTTTTTGTGGCATACAGCCAGGGTTCGATAATCCCTGAAACGATGCCTTCCACCGACACGAATACTCCCAAGGTCAGCAAGGGCCTTGTCCAGCCATCAAAGACCGCGAGCGAGAGGAGGAAGGGCGCTACTCCAGCTACGAACGTGCCCAGGTAAGGAATGAAGCGCAGAAAAATGGCGGCACATCCCCAGAACAGGACATACGGAACGCCAATGAAATAGAGTCCTGTTGCCAGCGCGAGACCGTAAACGAAATTGACCAAACCTTGCGTCAATAAGTAGCGGCTGACGCGCTGCGCGGCGTCATCCATGGCTGTCGTCATGACTGTGATGCGGCCCCGGCCGAACAGACGAAAGAGCCGATTGCGCAGATTGCCGCGGTTTAACAGGATGAATAGCGTCAAGATAACGACCGCGGCGGTGGTGGCGAAGAAGCGGCCTATCGATGCGCCGACGCCGCCCAATGCGCCGAAAATGCCTGTAGGTTGTTTTACGACCTCAACCGCAATCGGCTGCGCCGGAGTTGTTGGGGTGCCGCGCGGATTCGCCCGTTTCAGGCCGCCTTTCTGCTGCTGCGCCACCTGGTTGGCTTGCGTTACTTCGTCGGTCAGTTCGGTGATGCTCTTCGCCGCTCTCGATAGCGCCGAGGTTCCGCCGCTTCCATCGAGGTTCTTGATTCGATCTAACTTAGTTCGGATATTTAGTTGATATTCCGGTAGATGAATAACAATGTCGGTCAGTTCGGCGGTGGCGGCCCAGATCATCACGCCTGCCACGGAGAAAGCGACAAGCATCACGACAACCACTGACGCGGTATGTCCGATGCGCAGGCGTTCTACCCATGTGACGGGGTAGTTCAAGAGGAAGCTGATGAGCACGGCCAACGCGAACGGAACAATCAGATCCGCACCGTAGTGCAGCGCAGCGATAATGCCCGCCGTGCAAACGACCACGACGAGAGTGGACGAGTCGGATGCCTTAGGCGCAGCTACTTTCACAGTCCTCCTGAAATATGGACTGTGTTTTTTAAGAAAAACTAACAGGTGGGTTGTGGCTGGTGCTGCAATTGCGGGCTTCTAAGGTTCAATAGGCTGCAAATCCACCCAACAGCGCTTGCTCCACGACTCTACGCCCGCTTCGGCGAGTTGTACACCTTTTGCGCCCTCGAGGAGATCCCAACGGAATGGCTCGTCTTTGACAACATGCCTCAGAAACAGCTCCCACTCCACTTTGAAGGCGTTGTCGAACGTGGTCTGCTCCGGCACCTTCTGCCACCCGTCGAAGAAATTGATCGCTAGCGGAATGTCGGGATTCCAGGTGGGGCGCGGCGTTGCTCCGTAGTGTTGAATCCAGCAATCGCGTAACCCGGCCACGGCTGAGCCTTTCGAGCCGTCCACTTGCAAGGTGAGTAAGTCGTCGCGGCGCACACGCACGCACCAGGATGAGTTGAAGTGCGCAATCACGCCGTCTTGAAGTTCGAATGTCGCGTAAGCGGAATCGTCAGCCGTCGCCGCATACGGCTTGCCTTGTTCGTCCCAACGTTGCGGGACATGCGTGGCTCCCGTGCACGAAACGGACTTCACTGCGCCGAACAGATTGTCCAACACATAGCGCCAATGACAAAGCATGTCGAGGATGATTCCGCCGCCAGCCTCTTTGCGATAGTTCCAGGAGGGCCTCTGGGCCGGGACAGTGTCGCCTTCGAAGACCCAATAACCGAATTCGCCGCGCACGGATTGCAAGCGCCCGAAGAACCCGAGATCCGTTAAGGTCTTCAACTTCAGCAGACCGGGCAGCCAAAGTTTGTCCTGCACTACGCCGTGCTTGACACCGGCGCTTTGCGCTGCATGGTAGAGGCCGAGCGCGGTTGCAAGGTTATCCGCGATGGGCTTTTCACAATAGATATGTTTGCCAGACGGCGATCGCTTTCAGAACCGCTTGCGCGCGCCGGTCTGTGGTTTGCGCATCGAAGTAGATTGCGTATTGCGGGTCGGCGAGCGCTGCGTCCAGATCCGTTGAATAGGGCAGGTCGCCGAATTCGCGCGAGATTGCCTCCAGCTTCGCGGAATTACGGCCGACTAGCAGAGGCTTGGGCATGATCGTCTCGTTCTCGCTGAGACGCACGCCGCCTTGCTGCATGATGGCGTAAACGGAGCGCCGCAGATGCTGGTTCAGGCCCATGCGTCCGGTGACGCCGTTCATGATGATGCCAACGGAGTGAGTCGTATTCACATTTGCTCGTCAGGCTTTATGGTGCACTGCGGCTGGGCGCCTTCGGGAAGCGGAGGAGCTTGTTCGCCCGCCTTTGGCAACGTGCCACTTAGTTCTTGTCTCCAATGCGCTACATCACCTGCCGGACCGTAGCAATAAATCATGCGCATGGGCGTTGAGCCCGTGTTCGTCAGTTGATGAAACACCCGCGGCGGTATGTAAACGGCTTGCCCGGTGGTGACGGTTGTGCGCTCCTCGCCGAGGCACATCTCGCCCGTGCCCTCGAGGATGAAGTAGATTTCTTCCTGTTCCTGGTTGTGCCACGGCACCTGGCCGCCGTTTGCTTCGAGCGTCACGTGACCCATGGAAAAGCTCGTCGCTTGAATCGGGCTGGCGCCGCCTACCAGGTTTTGGGTGCGCCGCCGAGCTGGATAGGTCCGCCCGGCGATCTCAGCCAGATCTGCGATGGTCATTTGCGTTCGCTCCAAAAGGTCAAGTACGGCTTGCCTTCAATCATGCGCAGCAAATACAGCGCAGCCTCGCGCGCATGATAATCACCCCACATACAGGCTTCGCCGCGCGGGACGCCATCAGAAGCGGGCTCCGCGTCCCATCCATTCGGCCGATGATAGACGGCGTGCAGAATTAGCCCCTGATGTTCGGGGTCTGTGCTCAGGTACGGTTCGTCGAACAACGCGTCTGCCACGGTCAATCCGGCTTGCACGTAGCGCTGTTGTCCCGTATACATGCCGAGCCGCAGCAGACCCTGCACCGCAATCGCGGCGGCGGAGCTATCTATCGGTTCGAATGAATTGAAGGGATCCGACTTTCGCGAAGCCCAATCGCCCAGCCGATGCAACCGGGGCGCGCCCGTGTCCCAGTAGGGAATTCCGTCCAACGGCGAGTAGTCGATATAGAAATCGCAGGTGGCTTCCACAGCGCGGCGCATTATGCTCTCCACTTCCGCGCGGCCGCCGAATTCGGTCAAGTCTTCGTCGTTCAATGTGCGCAGAAACTCCAGCTGCTCCGCAAAGCCGCACATGGCCCAAGCCAGGCCGCGGGTCCAGGTTGTGAACGGCGAAAAACCCTGTTGCGAATTGGGACAGCGGTAGTTGCCATCGTTGATGTTGAAGATGCTCTCGTGCGCCGTGCGGCCGCGCACGTCATAGTAGTCGCGCCGTTGGCCGTAGTAGATGGAGTACTGCGCGGTGGTCTGCGCGTGTTGGATTAAGCGGTGCAAGAGTGAGATTCTGGTGTCATTCTCAGCCATCAGCACGTGGCCGAGTTTGTGACTCACGGCGAGGGCGCGCAAAGAACGGATGGTGTCAACGAACAAGGAGTGCGGGCCATTGAACGAATAGATGTAGCCGCCTCCGCTGGCGACGCGCGACCACCTTGCGGCTTGTACTGCGCCAGAGATCTTCACGCCGAATTGGTAGAAATCGCGCTCCCAGGCGTTCTCCGGGATCAGGCCTTCGTTCATGAGCCGCAGCAGATTGCCATAGGTGCTGATGTTATTGAAGCCGTGATCGTGCACGCCAATGTGCGACACATGCGGGGCCATGTAGGCTACCGTTGCGTTGCGCCCTTCGTCCAGGAACCGCTTCTCCCCCGTCGCATCGAATTGCAGAATGGCCGAGCCGAACTGAAATCCTTGCGTCCACTCCGTCCAGCCGCGGCTTGTGTAGCGCCCCTTAATGGTGAAGACGGGCGCGCCCTGTGAAGCGTCCCACGACTGCCGGATAGCATCGATTTTCTGGGCGGAGACCTCAAACAGCTTGCGAATCTTGGGCTCTAGCGACTTCGGCGTGAGATCTTCACGGATGGTAATCATTGCGCGACTAAGTGAACTGGTCCCAAGATACCCGCCGGCAGAGTGTGGAAGTTCTCAAACCCCTGCGGCTCGAAACGAGTGCCGTATTTTTCGTTTAAGAGTTTGTAAGTAGGTAAGGCTTTGCCGGCCATTTCGTTGATGGCCAGATTGGCTACGACAACGCGTAACTGATTGCTGCCTGCGTGCAGATATCTTTCGATTGAGAGGGAATAAGGGGGGTGCCACACCGATCCAGCGAGTTGCCCGTTCACATACACCAGAGCCGATTCACGCACCGGGCTTTCTAAGAGCGCTCGCATTCCGTTCGGCATTGGGGACGCAGGGACCGGGTCACCTGGGCCGAAGTCGATTTCCACCTGCCTGCGGCCCGTCAAGAACGATTCGGGTACATCAATCGACTTCTCGTACTCCGCTTTGCCCGAATAGAATTGTGTCTCGGGATTGTCCGTCCAAGATTTGAGTTGAGGCATCTGCACCGTTTTTCCCAAGACCCTCGAACCTGACGTTCCAATCCGAACTGATTTCCAGACGCTGGCCAATAGCCCCGCGATAGCCCAATTTGCCCAACGTTCCCGCCCGGAACACCATCACCCTAGATTCATACGGCGCTAGCACCAGCGGAATTGTTGTATATTTTTCTTTCGACGTTCCGCCCAGCGGTTTCGCCTGGCCTGTAAACGGATCCCACCATTCACCAGCCATCCCTGTCACGCGAACATGCGCAATGGTATCGATTGGCTGATTTGAGGTGTTCGCGACGAAATAGGTGTCGCCAAGCTTCTGCTCGAGATGGACGCGGCCCATATCTTCACTCAGGCGGTAGTCTCGATGCACAAATCCGATCACCGAGGGCTCACGCTCCACTTCGAAATCGGGCGTGAGCATCTGTTTCAACCTGCTTCCTAGCGTCTGTTCGTCTTCAACAAAGTGCGTAAACACTTTTTTCGAGAGCGACTGAATCGCGCCGCTATCATCCTGTAGGCCCGGCGCGGTCGACGGCAATCTGCGCGTCGCAATCACAATCCCGCCTTTCTTCCCAAAATCATCGATTCTTCCGAGGGTTGCCATCGACATCCGCTCCACGCCCGGAACAATCAGAACCTTGCACGGAATTCCCACCGTCGCAATTGCCCCATCGTCGATGAAGTCGAAGTTGTATCCCGCGTCGAGAATCTGCGGAATGAGCGTAGGTCCTAGCAGCTTGTCCATCCGCTGGTCGATTGAAATGTCTGCCTCCCGGCCAGCCGTGAATTGTGCCCAGGCATCATCAGTGGGCAAGTAAATCGCAATGTCATTGGCAGACCCACCCTGGCGAAGCAAGTAGCTCATGCGTTGCAGATACTTCGCAATTTCGGGCATCACCTGGAACCAGGGGTTGTGATCGTTGAATGCGCCCGAGGCGTAAAACCTCCAGCCCGGCTCACCCGCCGACGCGGCCGAATATGGCCATCCGTGCCCGATCAACTGGTTGATGCCTTCGATGAAGTGCAGATCCGCTTCCGCTTTCATGTCCAGCGGCGTGGCGCGAAAAGAGGGCGCATGCAGCCATGTCCACGTCTCGGTGGACGTAACGGGGCGGCCATATAAATGACAGGCCGAGGATGCCCAGCGAGCCGCGCTGAAGCCGCGCCACTCGGGCCCATGCTCGCCTTCCGGCAAGTCGACCAAGTTGTTGGCTGACATCTCGACCGGCGGTTCGCCGTACGTCTGCGAGCGAAACAGCGTATGGTGCGCATGCGCCCATTCGCGAATTGGTGTCAAGTAATGTTCGTCCGCTAATTCGGTCAGTGTCTTGCCCCAATCGTGCCGAATGGCTGCGGTCTTGGTCCCCATGTCGCCTACAAGAGCCGGTAAGTAGGGCGTCAGATCATAACCCCGGCGCTTCTGAAACTCACTCAGAAAATCGTCGGTCCAGTCCGATTGAAATACTTCGAGGCTGTCGCTGAACACCGCGTGCGGCGGGTTTTCGCCGAAGGCTTCCATCAACCGGTCGCCGACGGCGTGCAAATGATTATCAATTGCCGCGCGGTTGTAGTGATCGAGGACAAAACCCTCCGCACCGACGCTGGCGCGTTTGACCTGCTGACCGGTCCGGCTCGCAATGAAGAAGATTACTTCGGTTGCGCCGATGGCTGATTTCGGCAGGACGGCTCTTTCGTTTTCGAATGCTTCGATGCGCGTGTTATCTGGCTTCGCAAATGCGGCGATCAACTTCTCTCCGTTCTCTATAGCCGGGATCGCCACCGAATGTTCAGACTCACGAATCCCGACGCTCTCAACGCGTAACCACCCCGCTGCCTGTGTGACCGGCGTGTGCGGACCTCCGTACGGCCATCCACTGCCCAACGTGATGTCTACCCGCATGCCCAAGCTCTTCGCGGTTTGCGAGGCGAAGCGGATATTGTCTAAGAACTCATCGGACAAATAAGGCGCGTTGTGAAATCCCGCCGTGGGATCGTCTAGCTCGAGGGGATAAACCGGCTGAATCTCCACGCCGCCAATATGAGCGTCCTTCATCACGCGCAACTCGCGTTCCAGTTCGGTCTTTTCGACAGCAGGCCCAAACCACCACCAACGCATCATGATGCGCGCATCGTCGGGTGGATCGACAAAGCTGCGATAGACCGCGTCTAGCGCGCCCCGTTCCTGAGGCATGGCCATCGCCGCGAGCAGAAGGAGGCCCGCAAGTGCTGACGCGCCGTAACGCCGCTTCGAAATTCTCACGGTGTAGAGCATTATATAGACTTACAAACTTTACGCAGATGGGCCCTTGACGGGCGTGAGAGCTGTAGCTACGATATATTGTAATGGCATATATGGCGTCAGCAGTCTTCGAGCGCGAATTGAAGAAGGGCAGCGCCGGACTGCTCATCCTTTCCTTGATCGAGCATCGGCCGCGTCACGGCTATGAGATCAGCAAGCTTATTGACGACCGTTCAGACGGAGCGCTGAAGTTCAACGTCGCGTCCTTCTATCCATTGCTCTATCGGCTGGAAAAGCGCGGCTTCATCGAAGGCCATTGGGTAGAGAAGGCGGGACAGCGGAGGCGGCGCTATTACCGCCTTACGCCGCAAGGCAAAAAGGTGCTCAAAGCACAACGGAACACGTGGCTGGAGTTTGTCAAATCAATCAACCGCATCACCGGAGCCGAGCATGCCTGATTGGAAAGCCGAAGTCCGCAACGCCATGGCGCAAGTCAATCTTGAACCGGGCCGGGAGCAGTCGATCGTTGACGAAGTAGCGGAGCATCTCTCTGAACAGTACGAGGGCCTGGTGAGAAGCGGCGTCACGGAGGAAGAAGCCTATCAAAGGGTATTGGAGGACCTTAATTCTAAGAAGCTGGCAGCGGAGTTGCGACCCCTTTTTAGACCGGAGCTAGCTTCTGTCGCGCTTGGAAAGGATGAACCAGCACCGCTTCTGGAGGGACTGGGAAAGGATCTCCGACTGGCCGCGCGCCTGCTGCGGCTGAACTCAGGGTTCGCCATAGTGGCCATCCTCTCGCTGGCGCTTGGAATCGGCGCAAACACCGCAATCTTCCAGTTGCTTGATGCTGTTGTGTTGCGAACGCTGCCGGTTTCGGCGCCCCAGACGTTGGCTGACGTCCGAGTGACCCATCAAGGCCGTATAGGAAGTACGGTGGGCCGCCAACAAGAAGTATCTAGCGCCATTTGGGACCAACTGCGGCAGCAACAGCAGGCATTTTCGAGTATTGCGGCCTGGAGCACGGAACGATTGGATCTCGGACATGGAGGCGAAGCCCGTTACGTTGAGGGTTTATGGGCTAGCGGCAGCTTCTTCGAAACGCTGCGTGTGAAGCCAATTCTCGGAAGGCTGCTCTCAACAAACGATGACCGCAAGGGCTGTGGCCCTGCAGGCGTTGTCATCAGCTATTCTTTCTGGCAAAGTGAATTCGGCGGGAGCGCTAACGTTCTCGGTCGAACGCTAACTCTGAACGGGCATGCGTTTCCGATCGTTGGCATAACGCCAAGGACGTTTTCGGGCCTAGAGGTCGGTCGCAAGTTCGATGTCGCCGTGCCTTTGTGCAGCGAGCCTTTTGTTCATCCTGAGGACAACTGGACGAACAGTCCAATTACCTGGTGGCTGGACGTTATCGCTCGCCTAAAGCCTGGGTGGACATTCCAACGAGCGTCAGCTGAACTCGGGTCTGTTTCTCCAGCTATCTTTGCCGCCACGCTGCCGGGGACCTATGATTCCATCGCACGAAAGAATTACCTGCGTTTCACTGTTCGAGCGGTACCCGCCGCGACGGGTATTTCGAGGCTGCGAGATAACTATGAGGATCCACTTTTGCTGCTTCTCGCCATATCGGCAGTGGTCTTACTCATCGCCTGTGCGAATATTGCAAACCTTATGCTCGCCCGGGCCAGCGCTCGCCAGCACGAAATGGCATTGCGGCTGGCGATAGGCGCGTCGCGCGCACGGCTCATTCGCCAGCTGTTGGTGGAAAGCCTGCTGCTCTCTGCAGCGGGCGCCGTGGCTGGCGCTGTGCTGGCCTATGTCTTAAGTAGCGCCCTGATTTTGGGAATCAGCACGGGTTCAGATCACGTGTTCCTTTCTCTTTCACCCGATTGGCGCGTTCTCGCGTTCACGGCTGGCGTCGCAATTCTCACCTGTGTGGTGTTCGGCGTAGCTCCGGCGCTACATGCCGCGAATACGGAACCGGGCGCCGTGGTAAAGACTGCCGGGCGCAGCGTTACTGCCGCGCGTCAAGGCCTGCTTTTGCGGCGTGGGTTCATCGTTGGGCAAATGGCATTCTCTTTGGTTCTGGTGGTGGCGGCACTGCTGTTTGTCCGGACGTTCCAGAATCTGGCAAGTCTCAACCCGGGATTCAACCAGGACGGGATCCTGGTGGCAGATTTCGATTCTTCGCGGTTGAAGATTCCGATACCAAGCCGGCTGGAATATCAGCGGCAGTTGTTAGACCAGGTAAGAGCAATGCCCGGCGTGCTCTCCGCGGCGGATACGGTAATCGTGCCCTTGGATGGGGATGGCTGGAATGAATTCGTTGACATTCCAGGGACTAATGTCCGGCGCGAGATTGTCAATTTCGGTGAAGTCAGCTCCGATTACTTCCGCACCCTGGGTATTTCCATGCTCGCTGGTAGAGACTTCGCGACCACTGACACATTGAACGCGCCTTTGGTTACGGTCGTGAATGAGGCTTTTGCGAACAAATATCTAGGAGGGGGCAATCCCGTCGGCAAAACGTTCGAAGTGCGGCAACACGGAGACAAACCAAACAAGGTGTACTCAGTCATCGGGCTGATAGCAGACACAAGGTATCGAGATCTCCACGAAGCGCCCGGCCCGATTGTTTTTGTCGCTGACAGCCAGGATGCAACGCCTGGCCTCGACACCACGATCCTGATCCGTTCCGGGGAGCCGCCGGCATCCATCATTTCATCGCTGAAGACTGTCGCTGAGAAAAAATATCCTCAGGTCGTCCTCAACTTCAGCGTGATGAGAACTTCGGTCCGGGAGCGTTTGAGACGCGAACGGTTGATGGCTGCACTATCCGGTTTTTACGGCTTACTTGCCGCCATGCTGTCTGTGGTCGGGCTTTACGGGATGATCTCCTACACCGTGGTCCTGCGGAGAAGCGAGATTGGCATTCGCATGGCGTTGGGCGCCAACAATCGCCGCATACTCGCTATGGTCATCGGGGACGCACTGAAGATGCTCGTGATCGGCCTTGCCGTTGGTATTGTTCTCGTCATCGCAACCGGCCGAGCCGTTCAGGCTATGCTCTTCGATCTGAAGCCAACCGATCCGCTTACGCTCGCCGTCGCTGTGGCGGGTATGGCCTTGGTCGCACTCGCGGCAAGTTTGCTTCCCGCGCAACGTGCCGCGACCATCCAGCCGATCCAGACTCTGCGCACCGAGTAGAATTTCTATTCACGCACCGCGTTGCGATGCTTCGCGCTCTAGTCGCGTGAACTGGATCTCTTTATGCGCGCAGAATTCCCGGCCGAGCCGAAAACAGGCGTTTGGCAGACCATCAACGAAGCAGTTAGAGGAACACATCAAGACTTCACCCAGATTTCGATCAGCCGGGCGGTGTTCCTGCTTGCCATTCCAATGGTCCTGGAAATGTTTATGGAATCGCTCTTTGGCCTGGTGGATATTCTCTGGGTCTCACGGCTAGGCCCCACGGCGATTGCAACTGTGGGTCTCACGGAATCGATGCTGACGCTGGTGTTTTCGGTGGCGCTGGGGGTCAGCCTCTCGTCAACGGCCATGGTCGCGAGACGCGTGGGGGAAAAGGATCCGGAAGGTGCAGCTACAGCTGCCATGCAATCCATATTTCTAGGCATCGGAATTGCGCTTGCCATAGGAATTCCGGCCATGCTCTTCGCGCATCAACTGCTCGGTCTGATGGGCGCCGACCAGATACTTATTTCGGGCGGTCATCGCTATACGGAAATTGTATTCGGCGGAACAACCGTGATCGTGCTGTTGTTCCTGAATAACGGAATCTTCCGCGGGGCCGGTGACGCTTCGGTGGCCATGCGCGTGTTGTGGCTCTCGAATCTCATAAACCTGATTCTGGATCCGTGTTTCATCTTCGGGCTGGGTCCGTTCCCGAAGTTGGGCGTCACCGGTGCAGCCGTCTCTACACTGACCGGCAGGACGTGCGGCGTGGTGTATCAGTTCTGGATGCTGACGAACGGGAGATCGCGTGTCCGCCTGGCAGTCCGAAATCTGCGGATTGTGCCGAGTGTCATCCTGTCACTCATTCGCGTGTCTTCAACGGGAGTTCTGCAATTCCTGATTTCCCATACAAGCTGGCTTGTGCTGGTTCGCATCATCAGCACATTTGGCAGTCTGGCAGTGGCCGGCTATACCATCGGCATCCGCATTTTCGCATTCGTTGTTCTGCCTTCGTGGGGAATGAGCGGAGCGGCTGCCACAATGGTTGGCCAAAACCTGGGCGCGAAGAAGCCGAAACGGGCCGAGCGCGCTGTTTACCTAACCGGCGCGTACAACGCCATCTACCTGGTTGGAATCGGCCTGGTGCTTGTGTTTGCGCCGCACGTTATCATTTCCTTCTTTTCAAGCGACGCAGTGGTCTCGGCCTATGCAGCCGACTGTCTTCGTATCATTGGCTATGGCAATCTGACCTATGCGTTCGGCATGGTCATGGTGCAGGCGTTCAACGGAGCGGGCGACACCATTACACCGACGTTAATCAACATCGTCAGTTTCTGGCTATGCGAAATCCCACTCGGTTGGTATCTTGCGAATCGCACGCCGCTGAGAGTCAATGGCGTGTTTACATCCATTCCTGTGGCAAACACCGTGATGACAGTTATCAGCTTGATTGTGTTCGCGCGCGGCAAATGGAAACTACGCCGCATCTGAGGGTAGAAAGGTTCTGCAGCGATTCGATGCGCGCACCTAACTGGAGGCGGCCTTAATAGGCATGGCAGCATGCCCTCCGCGTTCGAAATAGCTGGGAGAATAAATAGACGCTATGAAGGTCACGATTGAATTGCCGCCCGATATTGAAGCTGGCGTGCACGCGCAAGCTCAGGTGCAAGGGCTTGACGTTTCGGCCTATGTGCAGAACCTGGTGCGCGAGCAAGTCACGGCGATTGCGTCGCGCCCCGCATGCAAGTTGCGGCCGGAGGAGTGGGTGCGCCATTTTACAGCCTGGAGCGAAGGGCCGGCTCATGCCAATCTGCCGGATTTGTCCGATGAAGCGACAAGCCGGGAGTCCATATACTCCGATCGCGGTTTGTAGACGGTGACTTTGGTTGACAGCAACATTCTGCTGCGTGCCCATCCGTCCGCTACGCTTTATCCGCTAGTGAAACGCGCGCTAACAAAGCTTCAGACTCAAAACGAAACCCTCTGCATCGCTCCCCAAAACCTGGTGGAGTTTTGGGCGGTGGCTACCCGACCGCTGAAAGAAAACGGCTTGGGTATGGATATATCTACCGCGAAAATAGAGTTGGCGGAATTGCGCCGGTTATTCAGGGTTCTGCCCTATACAGCCGAAGTGCTGGATACCTGAGAACGCATTGTGGTTGCGCAAGTTGTTTCAGGCAAGCAAACCCACGACGCGCATCTGGTGGCAATGATGCAAGTGCACTCTGTTACGTCTATTTTGACGTTCAATCAGGAAGACTTCAGCCGCTACCCCGGAATCAGCGCACTGAATCCGGCGGACCTATAACCTGTTTGCCAAGCCAACCCATTGGCTAAGCGCGTTTGGCAAGAGTTCGGAGTACGAGCGGTCCCAGGGCCGAATACCCGTCCAGATCGGCTACTTTTTCAAAGTATTCCGTGGCGCCCAGTTCGCGGGCACGCTTGATGTCGCTGGGAGAGCGCGATGAGGTGACGATGATGACGGGGATATCGCGCGAACGCCTGGTCTTCCGCAACTCGGCAAGCACTTCGTGGCCGGTGTGTTTTGGAAGATTCAAATCCAGGAGAGCGATGTCATACGGGGGCAAACTGGCATCGGCATCCACCCGCTTCAAGGCCTGAATGGCCAACTGGCCATCCGCATAGACGGCGATTTCAAATGCGGCGTCCTGGTGCCCCAAAATCTCTTCCACCACCATCACGTCAGCTGCATTGTCTTCCGCTAGCAGAACTCGAAAAGCAGGAATAGACGTGTGCGGAGTTTCATCAGGCTGCACGTCCAGGCCGGGCGGTAGCGGAGGGGATGAAACGGCCGCCAGCGCGCTAGATCCTAAGAGGAGCATTCGTTCCGAACACTTCAATCTTAGTACGCAGCCGCTAACAGTTCATATACTTCCAATTGCGCGGTTTGCCCTCGGCCAGCCATTCGAGCGCGGTCTTCACGCGTTTTTCCTTGGTTTCGGCTCGCTTTGCTTCGCTGATCCACTCGATGTATTCGCGACGATGACTCGGGCTGAAGGCTTCGAAGTTCCTGGCCGCTGCCTTGTTTCTCGCAAGGGCGGCAGCCAACTCCGCCGGCATCCGCATGTCCGGCTTAGGGGCAGATGGCCGCTTTCGCATGGGACTACGAGGCCCTTCATCGGCAATTCGGCAGGTTTCGCGGATGTAGCGCAATAGATTACTATCCGGAGGTAGATCGGCCAGGCTGGTTAGTTTCCTGAAGAAAGCCGCATCGCGATCGGTTTCGACGCCATCCTCTTCCATCAGCTTGGCGATTTCCGGGCGCCAGAAGATAAAACGGCAATGTGATTTGAAGGCCGCCATGGAGAACAGAATTTTCTTCTTATAAAGGAAGGCGGGCGTTCTCCACTTCAGGGCTTCTTCTGTTTCGGGGCAACCGCGGTGAACCATTTCGCGCAAGTGCCGGAGAATCGGTTGCGCGAATTCAGCTGCCCGTTCGATGTAGTCGTCCACACCTTTGTCGGTCGACAGAGTGAAGGACCGCATTCAACTTACCTTCAAATAGGTCAGGTACGGCTTATCTTCAATGTCCGTAAACGGACGCAGGGACAGGCGCCCGGAATCTGTTGCCGCCCTCCAAATCGGCTGTCCCTCCACTTGACTGGCGGTTAGTAACTGTTTCCGGGTTACTTCGGGGGAACGATCTGTTAGTGCGAGGAGTACCAAAGGGCCGCGAAGCAGTGCGACTGTATCCGGATGAGCTGAATCAATTGGCTCAAGCCGCATGGGCAATGCCAGGTCCAGGCGGACGGTATCGCCGTCTCGCCAATTTTTGCGGATAGTAGCGAAGCCGCGCGCGGTATGAACCGGAAAGCGCGAGCCGTTCACCTGAATTGCCGCCGAGGGCGACCAAGCAGGAATACGCAGTCGCAGGCCGAACTCACTCGCCCGGGAGGCGCGCAGTTGAAAGTTTATACTTCCTTCCAGCGGATAAGCGCCGGTCTGCGTCAGTGCGAGCTGCGCTCCATCCTGATTTATCCAGCGTACGGTGGATGGAAAGTACAGATTAATGAAAAGATCGTTGCCGCCGCGAAAATAAGTCAGAATGCGGTAGTCAGCCGCCACTTGCGGCAGCGTGCCTGAGCAGCACGGCCATTTATCGGGGAAGTAAGTCTTATTCGCGGGCAGATGATAGTCGGAATAGTAAAAGGCGCGTCCGTCCGGTTCAAGTTGTTTTGCGCCGAGCACGGTGTTATATAACACCCGTTCCATGCTATCTCCATAGCGGCCGTCCTGAGTAACTCGTAACAGATAACGTGTCAGTTTGAAATGCGCATAACTGCCGCATGGCGTTTCGAAGCCGCGATGCGTGCCCGTCAAGCTTGCGTAAAGGCGGCCACTATCTGGCGCGACAAAGCTCTCATTGGGACCCCAACCCCCGGTCGCGAAACTTTGAGTGGCGGTGATCATGTTGAACGCATTGCTCGCGGCGCGCAGATGCTTTTCGCTGCCATCCGCCAGATACGCCTGCATCGCCGAACTTAAGGCATTGCAGAAGCTGTAGGCGTGGTGATTCGGCAGTACGTTCTGGTTCTGCGATAAGGGGTCGAAATAAGTGCGGTCAAGCAGAAAGCGGCGCGCAAGACTTCGATATCTTTCCCCGGCGCCGCGTTGGCATGCGAGATATAAGTTCTCCGGGAGGGTGTACGATTCATCCCAGGTGTAATCGTTGGCCGTATTCTCGCCTATGGATTGGCGCCACGCACGCTGCGGCTCGTCGCGATCGAGCGCGTGAGGAGGCAGATGCGGCTCGGCTGCATTGGTGGTCCGCTCGAGCAGCGCGAATGCTTGCGGCACTTGCGCATATTGATGAGCGTCAATAAGGCCGATTACCAGCTTGTCGTAGTCGTAGGCAGGGAAACGGAAATTCGCGTAGAAGCGGCCGGAGATGGCCTCTCCGTATAGATCCAGCAAGCGGGTGAGCTTGGCACGCGTAGCCTGATCGCGGTTCGCATTGTACCCACGCGCCAATGCCGATAACCATTGTCCGAACGAATGCGCCGGCGCGAAGCCATGCCCACCGCTTTCCGTCTTTTCGAGCGGCAACTCGTCATACCAGCCGCCCATTTCCGGGCCGGGAGCAGGCAGTCCCGCACGCAGCCGCCACGGCTTGAGCAAGCTGTCCTCATTGAGCCCCAGGAGAACTGATTGGGTCTGTTCGAACTGACTTTGGGCCGGGCCGGCTGCAAGCTGTACGTCGCCGTAGGTGAACTCGCTGCAGAGGCTCGGCTCGATCGGATTCAAGCGCCTGAGGCGTAATCGGCGGTGCGCACAGCGCGCCTGAGACAGCAACAGCGGAATGCAGGAACGAACGCCGGGAGATCATGTTTAGCGAATATCTTTCGAAGATTACCTTACATCATCGTTTGGCGTGTCGCACGCCGATGGCGTGGCGAGGGCGAGCCACTCATCCCAGCCCGAACCTTGGTCTCGCGCTACGATGCGGAGCCGCGGAGTCGCCGCCTGAACCACCAATCTCCAGAATTGCCATCCCATATCGCCGTCCTGCATCGGGATGGTCTGAACTACCCGGCCATCGGAGGCGTCGACAAGGCTTAGCGACAGACCGGGTACGAACATTCCATGCGAAACGGGAATGAGGAGGCAGCCGGTAATTGGAGCGTCGAAGGCTGACGATGTGAGATCTCCTGTGTTGCGGTTATCGCGAGACCAAGTGCCAAAAACTGCACCGCGCGGCACATTGCCGGGGTCGCGCAGCGCGGGGATGGCGTCGCGTTTCCAGGTGGGATCCATCTGCCATTCGAACGTAGTAAGCAGGAGGCCCACGTCCTGCGGGACGCGCGTCAGGCTGGAGTTCACGGCTATGGGGCTACCCATCGGGTGCATACTGCCGCGGTTTAAGAGGAACGGCGTGATAGATTGAGCCGCGTATTTCAAATTTGCGAACGCAACCCATCCTTCAGAGAACGGCGTCCTGCCGTTACGCAGATCTAAGGGAAAAGCAGCGGGCAGTTTGCCCCCGAATCCAGCGATATTCCCCTTCTCGTTCACCAGAATAATTTGTTGCGAGCCTCGTCGATCCGGGTCGGCCCAACCGGCAAGCTCGATGCCGCCTTCCACGGGAAAAGTGTAAGTGACGGCGCCGGAGTGCGGCTGGTCAACAATCGGTCCCAGCGTGCGAGCGGGCTTGCCGAGCCAGTTGGCCGTCCCTCCAGAGTAAATGGAGAGGTGGTGAGTCTGTAAATAGGGAAGCAGGGTGAACACTAAGCTGGGCGATGGAAAGATCCGCCTGGCAAGCCCAGTGTCTTGTAACCCATTTTCGAAGCCGAGCGTAGCAAGCTGACTCTTCGCAAATTGATCGTCCTCGTAATCAAGGCTGGACCTTAGCTTGAGCGTGCCGAATGCGACCAGAAAGACTAATACAGCGCCGACTGTAACTGGTGTACGGGTCTGTGAGCGTGCTTTGGAAGCGAAGTAAACACATAGCAGGACCAAAGTAGCCCAACTGAGTAACTGAACCACCCAAAACCGGCTTGCCTTTGCGTCCGCATATCCTAAATTCAGGCCCACGCGCCCCATGGTTGTAACCACGGCTGTTAAGACGGTGAATAAGTAGACGCCGAATAGGGCTGTAACGGTAGCGGAAGTTAGCAGTCTGGTCCGGCGAGCGTAGGGGAAGAGCAGAGCAGCAAGGAGCACATTGAGAGTCCCTAGAATGAATGCAGCCGCATCCAACTTACCCAGGCCAAAGGGCATACCCATGTAACTGGCGAAGAACCCGAGTGCTTTGAGTGGATTTGCGAAAACGGCGAGTAGGTTCGAGTTGCCGGCCGAATGATAATCGACAAAGTAAAGTGCGACGGAAATAGCGGCTACCGGGCAGACTGCCGTGATTTGGCGCCGTGTGAAGCGCAAGTGCCAGGCTTCTAACAACAAAATGGGCCAGAGCACAAGACAGTTACCCGACGAGTAAGTGGCCACGACAGCGGCGACCAGTGCAGCGGGCACCAAAGATCTCGCCAGACAAACAATCGACAAGACCGCACAAAGGCTGGAGAGCGTCCACTGGAGCAAGAACGGATCGGCAATCACCACCGCAGAGCCTTGCCATCCCAGAATGATCGCCGCCAGAAAAGCGCCGAACGCGCGAACGGACAAGGGGAGGCTGACGTCGAGACAGAACACGCAGGCCAGGGTCGCCGCGGTGGCTAGATAGCAGAAGAAGCTGACGATAATCGGCAGAATGAGGCGTCCGTGGAAGAGCAGATCGAGCAGGAAAACGATCTCGGGAAAAATGATGCGATGTTCGTTATGAGGCCTTAAGAAGACTTGAAGCCCTTGAATTTTAGAGAAGTACAGATCGTACGGAACGCGCCAATAATCCCAGGTGGGAAACGGGCAGTAGTAGCGCATTACGCGCTGCGCAACCAGCGTCCATGTCCATGCGAGCCACAGCGCGAGGCAAGCGAAAAAGATAGTAAGAATCTGGACGCGGTAGCGAGACATTACGCGGGTCGCGTCTTCGCGTCTTCAAGCAATCGATCGCAGCCTCGCGCAGTCAAAGCCATCATCGTCAAGGTGGGGTGTTTGTCGCCAGTGGATGGAAATGCATTGCCGCCGAACACATAAAGATTTGGAATATCGTGCGTCCGGCAGAACGAATTCAGCACGCCATCCTTAGGGTTGGCGCTCATTCTTGCCGTCCCTACTTCGTGAATGGAGCTGCCAATTCGATCTGTAGGAGGCGCGGCGGCTCGGGCGGGTGAGACGTCCGGGGAGCCGGGCGCGCCCGGGAAGCCGATTGGGCCGGTCTCTCCCATGTCCTCCATTCTTTCGCCTCCGGCCTTGCGGAAGAACTCTTCTGCTGTCGATTGCCAATGGGCAAAGAGCTTTCGATCGTTATCGCAATGTGTGAAATGAATCTTCAGAACGGGAATGCCCCAGTGATCTTTGACCTCGGGATCGAGCTCAACGAAATTCTCTTTCCGCGCCAGCATCTCGCCACCGGCGAGCCAAACTCGAGCCTGGGCCACATAGCGCGACTTGATTTCTTTTTTCCAGGCGCTGCCGAACCCCGGCAATGCTCCGGCGAAAAGCGGGTATTCGGTTTGACCGCCGGTAGCGTTCATGGCATAGCCCCGAATGAAATCCTTGCGGGCAGTTTTAGCGTCGAAATTGACCATCGTGGGGACGGTGATGCCGGCAGATTTGCCGTCATCGAGTCTGCTCGGATTGCCCTTCAGCTTCGGCAGGAAGCCGGCGACACCGCCGCCTCCGAGCTGGTCCATCATGTAATGGCCAAGTGTTCCGCTCGAGTTCGCCAGCCCGCCCTTAGCCGAGAGCAGCAGCAATCTGGTGTTCTCCAGGGTTGAAGCGGCAAGAAGCACGTACTTGGCATCGACGTCCACCGACTTGCCAGTGAAGCGCTCAATGTAAGTCACACCCCTGGCGCGGTTTTCGCCGTTCATGCGGACGGCTGCGACCACTGAATCCGTTCTTATTTCGAGATTGCCGGTTTTTAGCGCAGGAGGCAGAGTAGTGGAAACCGTGCTGAACATGGCGCCTACATCACAGCCATTGACGCAGTTTCCGCAATAGTGGCATGGGGGGCGCCTATTATGCATTTGGGTCAGCTGGGCCAAGCGACGGTGAGTTGTGGGCCAGCCAAGGCTCTTACAGGCGGCGCTGAAGATGGATTCCGCACAATTCAGCGGCATAACTGGAAGAAATTCGCCGTCGGGAAATTGCGGGAAGCCTTCGCGTGCGCCACTTACTCCGATAAATCGCTCCACGCGATCGTAGTAAGGACTCATGTCGGCGTAGTTCACTGCCCAATCCAAGCCATAGCCGTCGCGGGATGCTGCTTTGAACTCATAATCCGCAAAGCGATCGCTGGCTCTGGCCCAATGAAGCGTGCGTCCTCCCAGCACGCGCGACCTTCCCCAGCGATAGACCGTGTCCGGAGACGTCGTGTACGGATTCTCGGTGTTATCAATCATGATGCGGTAGTTACGCTCGCTCCCGCTATATTTGCGGAATAAGCCGGGTTTGCCGCGGCCCCGATAGTCGAGCTCGTAAAGAAAGGTGTGCCGGAAATCGTCCACCGCACTTCCGGCTTCGAGCAGAAGGACTTTCATACCGGCTTGGGTAAGCTGCATGGCGGCCCAACCGCCGCACGCTCCCGATCCGACGACTACCGCGTCATATCCGCTAGGCATCTAAATCAAACCTGTTTGTGTTCCGGATGGGTACAGGCCGGGAAAACCGCATGGTATGAATTCCCCTTGTAGTCGAGCGTCTCAATCATGCCCGCCCGCGACGTGTAAAACGCGAACGCCGTCTGCTCCTTTATTAGCCGGTATGCAAAGAATGCCGGATGATGAGCCGCAGGATCTGTTTCCGGGCGCGACATGGCGCTGACCAGTTCCATCTGGCGGCTTGGTTCCGCAGTGTAGAATCCAGTCTCTTTGATCGCTTGCATCGCTTTGCGCCATGCAGATTCCATCTGCGGCATTTCGTCTGAGGCTTGTAGCACGAAGTCTATGAATTGCGCGCAGTAGGCGTCGCGCGCGCCGGGTGTATCATCCCTCGGAATCAGGATGTCAGTGAACGCATCGAGGGCATTGAAATCTTCTGGTGTGAAGAACTTCGGTGTGTAATTACGGAGCAGTTTAGGATCCGGCGGAGCCGTCGCGCCATTCTGATGATTGTGTGCTGGTGCGGCAGTTAGCCAGTTTGCAAAGAACAGCATAGCCCCGGGAAGGGCAGCCGCTCGAAGGGCAAGTTCCGCCATCTCGCGCCGAGTCAACGATGGTGGATGTGTTAACACTTCTCCTGCGGTCATAATGGGCTCGTTTAGAGTCATCATATCCGCGGCTGGCTCCGTTTCGACTACCTCTGTACCCCGGATAATGCTTTTGGTTTGAAAAAATAAGAGTTAAAGGGATATCTGACTAGTACATGGGAATTCAAACGGTCACGGAGAGCGAACCGAACCCGGCTGTTTTCCGGGAAGCCTTACTGGCTGATCTGCAAGCGCTTGAGCAGATGCTCGAGAGCAATATGCTGGAGTGCGACGTGGTCAGGGTGGGCGCGGAACAGGAGATGTTCCTGGTGGACGCAACTTGCCGGCCTGCACCGATCGCTTCCGAGGTGCTGAATGTACTATCGGATCCGAAGTTTTCACCGGAGATCGGCAAGTTCAACCTGGAGGCGAATATTGAGCCCAGGGTGCTGACCGGCAACTGCTTGCGCTCGATGGAAAGCGATCTGAACGAGCTAGTTGAACACGCGCGAACAGCCGCTCAGCAGTTGGGCGCTGATGTTCTTCTGAGTGGCATCCTTCCGTCGGTGCGGCTCGCCGATCTCAACCTGAAAAACCTGATGGACCGGCCGCGATATCAGGAATTGAACCGCTCCGTGATGAAGCTGCGAGGCGGACAGTATCAGGTACTGATTAAGGGCATCGATGAACTGCAACTTGTGCACGACAGCGTGATGCTTGAAGCCTGCTGCACCAGCTTTCAAGCGCATGTGCAGTCGAACGCGAGGACTTTCGCCCGCGACTATAATTCTTCCTTGCTGGCGGCGGCCCCGGTCCTGGCTATTTCGGGGAACTCGCCGATGCTATTGGGAAGACGCTTATGGCAGGAGACGCGCATCGCGGTGTTCCAACACGCAGTCGACGAACGGTCTCAGACGGATATCCTTCGTGGCCATCCGACGCGAGTCAGTTTTGGCGAGGCATGGATTCACGATTCGGTCATCGAAATCTACCGCGATCAGGTGGCGCGCTTTCGCGACATCATGACGAACGATGAAGCTACTGATCCGCTTGCGATTCTTGCTCAGGGCAAGATTCCGGACCTGAAAGCATTGGCCTTGCACAACAGCACCGTATGGCGTTGGAATCGGCCTTGTTTTGGTATCACGGAGGGCAAGCCGCATCTGCGCGTGGAGTTCCGCGCGTTGTCTTCCGGTCCAACTGTGCTGGACGAAGTCGCCAATGCAGCTTTTTTCTTCGGGTTGACGAAAGCTCTCGCTGAAGAATGCGGCAACTTCCCAGCCCGGATGCCTTTTGAAGACGCTAAGGAGAACTTCTTCGGCGCGGCACGTGATGGTCTCAAAGCCCGAATGACGTGGGTTGACGGCAAGCACTATTCGGTTCGCGAGTTAATGGAGCAAAAACTGCTGCGATTAGCTGAGGATGGTCTGCGTGCATGCAACCTCGATGCCGAAGACATCGATCGTTATATGGGCGTGATTCGAGGCCGTCTGGAGACCGAACAGACTGGCAGTAAATGGATCGTTTCCGCGGCGAGCGACCTACCAACCGCATTAAGCCCCGACGGGCGTGATCGCCGAGTGACCGCTGCAATGATTGAACGCCAAAAATCAGGCAGGCCGGTGCACGAGTGGCTGCCGATAACCGACGAAGAGAGGCCGCGGGCCAATGACTTCACCAGCACTTTAGGAGAAATCATGTCCACGGACTTAATCACGGTTAAACCGGATGACCCTATGACTCTCGCTGCAAGCCTGATGGATTGGCGTCACATCCGGCACTTGCCCGTGGAGCGTGGAGGCAAATTGGCAGGACTGATTTCCAGCCGCGACATATTGCATCACCTGGCGACGTCCAAGACGCATTCCGACGCGAGCCCAATTTTGGTCGAGACACTCATGCAGCAGCAGCCTCTCACCGTGGATCGTGACACTTCTGTTCAAGAAGGCTTGAAGCTGATGCTCGAACACAAGTTGGATTGTTTGCCCGTTACGGAAGCCGACGATCTTATTGGCATCGTTACGACTACAGATCTTTTGCAGGTACTTTCAAATTTGTTGGAGAACTGAAGAGTAACGACTTATTTGGTGGACGGCATGGGGTTCGAACCCACGACCCCCACGTTGCGAACGTGGTGCTCTCCCAACTGAGCTAGCCGCCCTCATGGATACTGTGGTGACTCCCTCAATATAGCATCGCGGGCGTGCTAGTATGGCGGGTTCGCGCACGCCTTCCATGGTCCTTTCCGACGTCGACATTCGCCGCTACCTTGAGAGTGGCAAGATTCGCATCAGCCCTGAATTGCCGGCAGAACAGTTTGGAAGTTGCTCGGTAGATTTTCGTCTGGGCGCGGAGTTCAGCGTGTTCGAACACAGCAAGCATGCATACATCGACGTACGTGACAAGAGCGCGATTCAGAGCATCATGCGCAGCATCATCGTGAAAGCCGGCGAACCCTTCATTCTGCAGCCGCGTGAGTTTGCCCTGGCGATTACGGAAGAGTCGCTGGAATTGGACGACGATGTGTTGGGGCGGCTGGAGGGCCGTTCCAGTCTCGGCCGCATCGGCATCATCGTGCATGGCACGGCAGGCTTGTTCGATCCAGGCTGGCGCGGCAAAGCAACGCTTGAATTGAGCAACCTCGGTATCATGCCCGTGGCGCTCTATCCGGGCATGCGCATCTGCTCGTTCACCTTTGAACAGCTTTCGTCGCCGGTTTCGGTTCCCTATTACAAGAAGGTGGGGAACAAATATGCCGGGCAGACACAACCGCTGGCAAGCCGTTTAACGGCAGAAGTGAATAAGAACGACTAACGGCCGGACGATCCGAACCCGCCTGCGCCGCGAACGGATTCGGCAAGCTCACCCTCTTCCCACTCGACCGGCTCATATCTGGCTACAATCATCTGCGCGATGCGATCGCCGGCGTGAACCTGATACGGCGCCTTCCCGAGATTCAACATGATTACCTTCAATTCACCCCGGTAGCCCGGATCAATAGTGGCGGGCGAGTTCGGCAGAGTAATCGCGTGCTTCAGCGCCAGACCGCTGCGCGGACGCACCTGCACCTCGTAGCCGGAAGGAATTTCAAGCGCCAGGCCAGTAGGTACTGCCTGCGGAACGCCGGGTTCGAGCACGGTCGCATCGATACATCGTATGTCCATTCCAGCATCTTCCGCAGGACCGTGCGCGTATTCGGGAAGATGAGCATTCTGGTGAAGTTTCTTGATGCGGATGCGCATGACGGAATCCGCTATCATAGCCCGGTGACTGTTCCGACGAAGCGGGTATTGACCGTTGCGCCCATGCCGGCGGAAAAGCTCGCCTACGCTTTGGCCCGTTACAGCCGATCGCCTGATTCCATCACGCAGTCTGTTGAGTGGGTACGCACGCACGACTCCGCGAAATTTCTGGAAAGCTTCTATTTCCAGTACGGCCATGCGTCCATTGCGGACCTGGGCCACGTAGCGGTTTGCTTTGAAGGAATCTCTGAGCTTGCCGCTACCGAGCTTGAAGATGAGCAGCTTTGGGACGGGCAGGCGCGCAGTTCACGCTACCAGGATTTTTCCAAATCCGGCATAATCGTCCCGCCAGAGTTGACCAAAGACGAAGCGGATATTTACGCGAACGCGGCGCAAACCATGCTGGCAGCCTATAAGTCCGTGCAGGAGCGGGCGTTTGGGTACCTTGAAGACAAGTTGCCGCGGCCGGATGACATGAAACCGGAAGCGTACAAGCGCAACCTGAATGCGCGCGCCTTTGACGTAGCGCGTTATCTTCTCCCGTTTGGGATTCCCACTGGAATCGGACAAGTCACCAGCATTCGCACGTTGGAAAAGCAGATACGGCGACTGAGGGCTTCCGAGTTTCAGGAGATCAGAGAGCTCGGCGACGAACTGAGTAAGGCGTGCGCCTTGCCGCCCGACTGCTCTTTCGCTGAGAGCGGGTACGCGCACGAGGCCTTTGCGCCCACACTCGCGCGTCACGCCGATGCGGACGACTATGCACCGAGTCTGCGGGCCGATTTGGCGGAATGGGCAGGCGATCATCTCCCGGCGCGTCCACAGACAACTTGCAGAATGATAGATCTGACCCAGCCGACGGATCACCTGGCCGATATCTGCGCGACGCTCCTGTACGCGGTAACCGATTGGCCCTATCGCGATCTCTACAGTCTCGCTTGCGAATGGGCGGCCGCGCGGCGCAAGGAAGTACTGGACGTCGCCCTAGGGTCGCGGTCGCGGCGCGATGAATTGCCGCGCCACTTTCGCAGCGCGCCTTACGTGCTCGACATCGTGATGGACATTGGAGCCTATCGGGACCTCCACCGGCATAGGCGCTGCCAACAATTCCGCCAGCATTACACCAATCAACTCGGATACGAAACGCCGGAATTGGTTAAGAAGTGCGGGGCGAAAGAGACGTTCGCGGAGGCCTTGCAGCAAGTGAATACCGCGATCGAGCAATTGCCCCAACCAGCAGCTCAGTATCTGCTGCCATTTGCCGCGCGTTCCAGATTTCTGTTCAAAATGGATTTTGCCGAGCTCGAATACATCTCGCGCCTGCGCAGCGGCGTTAAGGGACATTTCTCTTACCGCAAAATCGCGTGGGAAATGAAGCAGGTTTTGGAGCAAGTAGAACCGCTGCTGAGCGGATTGATAGACGCTACGCCGCCCTGGGTTGAAGATCCCTTGAAGAGATAGCTAGGCGAGATTGAGTGTCTTGCGGACTGTCCCACGCTCGTTCTGGATTTTTTCCTGCAGCAGCATTAGCGCGTAGATGAGCTGTTCAGGCCGGGGCGGGCAGCCGGGCACATACACGTCAACAGGGATGACCTGATTCACGGGCACCAGCGCGTAATTGCTAAAGACTCCGGTGGATGTGGCGCAGGCACCCATCGAAATCACCCATTTGGGTTCCGGCATCTGGCGGTACAGTTGCCGAATCACCGGCGCCATTTTGTTTGAAACGCGTCCTGCGATGATCATCAGGTCCGATTGCCGCGGCGATCCACGAAACACTTCCGCTCCGAAGCGCGCCGCGTCGTAGCGTGACGCCATCATCGACATCATTTCGATGGCGCAGCAGGCGAGACCAAAAGTCATGGGCCACAAAGAATTCTTGCGCGCCCAATTCAAAGCGCTGTCCAGAGTGGTGGTGATCACGCTCTCATGCACCAGCGCCGTATCGTCCTGATCCATGCGCTCGTACAGCTCAGGTGGCTGACTAATTTCGAATCTCTCTGAATCGCCCACGGCCCGATTATCCCACGCGCCCACACCCTAGAATCGAAGTTGGCGATGCAGTTGAGCAGTTTCGAATCGGCTGGCAGCTACGAAGACGCACTGGCGCGCGCGGCTGATGAATGCGGAATATACCGCGACTATTGGGATATCTTTGCTAACCGTCACCACGTCACGCCGGAAGTCCGGGCAGCAATTCTGAAGGCGCTTGGCTGGGAAGTTTCGAGCAAGGAAACGCTTGATGGCGAACGCCGCAGACGACTGGAGCGTGCGCTTGCGAGTGCGCTTCCGAAGACCAGCGTGGTCAGTATATCGGGTAGGTATGTAATCGTAACGCTGCCAGCTTCCGCAGACGGGTCGTTGTGTTTTGAATTGAAGTTGGAAGACGGCCAGGCGTTTGCCGGAAGCCTGCACCTGCATCAATTGCCATGGGCGGGCGATGTTCGTATAGATGATCGGCGCTGGGTTTCACGTAGCTTTGAATTGCCGGCGGAGGTGGCGCTCGGTTACCATCGTCTGCGGCTTACTCTCAATGGAGAAAGCGTGGGCGAGACGAATCTGATCGTCTGCCCGGATCGCGCCTACATTCCGGAACGGCTGGCAAAGGGCGGCAGAACGGCTGGTTTGAACGTGGCCCTGTATGGATTGCGATCCGGACGGAACTGGGGTTGCGGTGATTTCACAGACTTGCGCGGGCTGATGGACTGGGCATTCAAGGCAGGCGGATTCAGTTTCATCGGCGTGAATCCATTACACGCGCTGCAGAATCGCGCGCCGTATAACACCAGCCCTTATCTGCCGCTCTCGATGTTCTACAAGAACTTTATCTACGTCGATGTGGAGCATGTTCCTGAGTTTCAGGCGTCGACGTGCGCGCAGAATTTCTTTCGCTCCTGGCCGGTGCAAAGCGAGATTCAGCGGCTGCGCGATACGGAATCGGTGGAATACGAAGGCGTCGATCGGTTGAAACGCCGCTTCTTGAAACTCTTGTTCCGCATATTTCGGCGCAGTGCCGCACACATTCCGGAACGCATGAAAGCGTTCCGCGACTACTGTGCGCGCGAGGGCGATCTGCTCGACAACTTTGCGCTATTCTGCGCCCTGGACGAGGTTCTGCACAAGCAGAACCGGAATTGCTGGACCTGGCAGGATTGGCAGAACGAGTACCGATCTCCCGATTCAGAGGCATGCCGGACCTTTGCGCAGCAGCATCCTTTGAGCATCGAGTTTTATAAGTACGTGCAATTTGTCATTGAGGAGCAGCTCGCCGAGACTCAGAAATATGCAAGAGAGGTGGGTATGTCCATTGGGCTTTACCACGATCTTGCGGTCGCGACCGACAAATGCGGATCGGATCTTTGGGCGCATGGCAAGTTCTATGTCGATGGATGCCGCGTGGGCGCTCCGCCTGACGATTTCTCGCCAAACGGCCAAGACTGGGCGTTTCCCCCGCCGAATCCGCGGGCGCACGAAGAGGATGGCTACCGGCTCTACCGCGAGAGCATTCGCAAGATCGTCCGGCATGGCGGCGCGCTTCGCATTGACCACGTCATGCGTCTGTTCCGGTTGTTCTGGATTCCGGATGGATTCAGCGCGTGCGATGGCATGTATGTAGCGGATAAAGCGGAAGACCTGATGCGCATTCTCGCGCTGGAGAGCGTGCGGAGTCAGAACGTCATCATTGGTGAAGATCTGGGCACGGTGACGGATGAAATCCGCGAGATGCTGGTGAGATTTGGGATTCTCAGCTACCGCTTGTTTTATTTCGAGAAGCGGCGCGACGGTGGGTTCAAACACAGCAATGAATATCCGCGCCAGGCGCTGGTCGCTTCCGCTACGCATGATCTTGCTACCATTGCGGGCTTCTGGACATTTCGCGACATCGAAGCGAGAAAGGCCGCGGGGCTGGCAGATGAGGCGGGACATCGGCAGCAAATTGAAGACCGAAAGCGCGAGAAGCAGGCCATGCTGAACCTGCTGCATCAGGAAAACTTGTTGCCCCGCGATTACCCACGAGATGCCGCGCAGATTCCTGCACTGGATGGTATTTTGCACAACGCTGTAATCGGGTTCCTTGCGCAGGTGCCGTCCATGCTTGTGCTGCTGAACCAGGAAGATCTGACAAAAGAAACAGAACAGCAGAATCTTCCGGGCAGTACGGCGCAGTATCCGAACTGGCAGCGCAAGATGAAGGTCAAAATCGAGGATTTGAATTCGCCGGACTTCGCGCCTTACGGAGCCATGGCCCGATACCAACTGGAGCGAACTGAACGGGCCGGAAATGCGGGAAATGCGGACGGAGGCAGTTAAATCTGAGGCGGACGCCAGCCTCCGAACTGTGCTTCCAGACTGCGGCAGATTTCAAGTGCGAGCATGTCGCGCCAGCGCGCCGTGACCACTTGCACATTGATTGGCAGGCCATCGATTTCTGCAACCCGCACAGTAGCGGCCGGATTCCCGCTCACATTCCACGCCATGGTGTAACTGAACCCTTCAAAGTTTCCAGGCTTCACAGATTCACCGTGTGTGAGAGCGGGTTGTGTGTAGATGGGGCTGAGCACCGCGTCATAATGTCCGAAAAACTTCGTGATGCCGGCGCGATAAGTATCCCACTGTTCCCAGCGCTTCGCGAATTGAGTAGCGTCACATCGATAGCCCCGCATGCGGCTCAGGAACCCTTGTTCGAGTAGCGGATGCGTTTGCGTGCTACCGACGAATTGCAAATAACCGTCGATCCCCTCGCCACCATCCGCGCCAAGCAGCGACATTTCGAGTTCATACGCTCCTTCAATGCCGGGTGGCCGCGCTTCACGAACTTCATGCCCTGCATCAGACAAAAACTGAGCGCAATCATGCACGGCTTTGACTATCTCGGGCGAACAGCGCGCAATTCCGTTATCAGTGAAGAATGCGATGCGCAAGCTACGCTGCTCAGCCGCCAGGAGCGGGACGGGCGGGGAAGTGAAATCTTGCCCATCTTCGCCCGCCAGAAGCTGCATTGCGAGAACCAGATCGTCCACCCGGCGCGCCATTGGCCCTATCTGCCAGAGCGCTTCAATCCACCCACCCGCCGGTGGCACATGCCCGGTTCGCGGCAGACGCCCGCTGGTCGGCTTGATGCTGGCAATGCCGCAAAACGCAGCCGGTATACGGACGCTGCCAGCGGCATCGCTGCCGAGCCCTAAAGGCGACCCGCAGGCCGCGATAAGTGCCGATTCGCCGCCGCTACTGCCGCCAGGCGTGCGGTCCAGATCGTACGGATTGTTCGTGCGGCCAAAGATCAGGTTGTCGCTCTCAAATGCGAACAACAAATCCGGCAAATTTGTTTTCGCAACCGGGATCGCTCCGGCGCTACGCAGGCGCTGAACCAGCGTGGCATCGCAGTCAGCCATCGCAGCATGCCGTCGTCCCCAGGTGCCAGCGGTTGTTCGCGTCCCGCGCACATCTATCGAGTCCTTGATCGAAATGGGCACGCCATGCAGAGGCGCCACATTTTCACCTGCACTTAAAGCCGCATCCGCCGCTCGCGCCTGCTCTAGAGCCGTCTCGCCCAGAATCTCCACGGCAGCGTTGATTTTGGGGTTTATTCGCTGGATCTGTTCCAGCTGAGCGGTCATCAATTCCAAGGATGAGATCCGCCTCAACCTTATGGCTGATGCCATCTCCGATGCACTCTGCTGAAGTATGGTCACGGGCTAGTTTGTCTTTCTACTAAGATGGTGATTTCGACCTCCCAGATGAGAAGTTTTGCCGTTGCCGGGATACTTGCGTCCGTGTGCGCCGCGATTGGCATGCAAGTGGATTCGCCCAAGCCGAATGAGAAGCTCTGGGAGTATCGCAACCTGGGCAAAGCGTTCTATGAGAATCCTGACACGCACGTGCAGGCCGCGGAAGAAGAACGAAAGGCTCTCGAGCTTGCGCCTGAGTCGGTTCTCGATCGCGTTAATTACGGTCTTGCGTTGCTGCGCGCCGGACAAACCGACCAGGGTACCGCTGAGCTGCTGAAAGCGCAGAAGCAGGACGCCAGCGTTCCTCACACCTGGTTCAACCTTGGCATCGTGTACAAAGATGCCGGTGACTACGAAAAGTCCATCACAGAGTTGAAGGAGATGGTCCGGCTGGTTCCGAGTGATCCGATCGCGCACTATAATCTCGCAGCCGATTTTCGCGCAACCGGAAACGCGGATGCGGCTTTGCCGGAATTTCTGATAGCGGAGAAGCTGAATCCCGATCTGGCCGGCCCGCACTTTCAGCTTTACACGATGTATCAACGCAAGGGCGACAAGGAATCGGCCGCACGTGAACGTCAGCTCTTCGATGAAGTGAAAAAGCGCAACGAGGGTGCAGCGGTTCCCGAGAACATGGAGTGGTCTTTCTATTCCGAGTTGTACGACCCGCCTGTGCCTCGGCCATCGGCTGCCGATGAAGCAATCCGCTATGACGATCACGTAGTCAGCAAAAGCTGGGATCCGTCCACCACCGGAATGCTGGTCATCGATTCAGAGGGCACAGGTGCAGCCGATCTGCTCGTTTGGTCGAAAGATCGCATCGAACTGCTGAAGCACGGAGCGAATCTTGCGGCGCACACCGGCCTGGAAGATCTGAAAGGCATTCGTAACATCGCCGCAGGTGATTTCGATAACGATGGACTGACGGATCTCTGCATAGTTACCGCGAGCGGCGCCAGCCTATACCGCAACACTAAAGGCGTGTTCAAGAAGGTGACAGACTTTCCGAATACGGCGGGCGTCACGACGGCCTTATGGCTTGACTACGATCACGACTACGATCTGGACCTGTTGCTGTTTGGGCCTGACCCGCATCTGCTGCGGAATAACGGCAGCGGAAAGTTCGAGGATCGCACGTCAGCATTCCCGTTCGTCAAAGGCAACGCGCTCGACGCCATAGCTATCGCTCTGCGCGGCGACACGGCAGGGCGCGACGTGGTGGTCTCGTACTCCGATCGCGTCGCTACTCTCTACGCCGACAAGTTGAACGAAAGTTTCGAGTCATCCGATCTACCCGGCATCTCGGCGGGCAGCGCTGATTTGGATGTTCAGGACGTGAACAACGATGGCCTGCTCGACATTGTGGTGCACAAGCCCGAAGTGTTTGCCCTGATCAACGACGGTGAACATTTCAAGCTGACCAGCCAGGGCAAGGTTGCAAATTCGACCATTCGCGCCGACTTCAACATCGATCAACGTGAAGACTATGCGCGTCTCACTCCGGACGGATCACTCCACTTGTTTGTTCATTCCTCGACAGCGCAAAAGGGGCTCGCTGTGCGCCTGGAAGGTGTCAAGAACCTCAAGGAAGCTAGGGATGCGACGGTCGAGATGAAATCGGGAGCGTACTACGCGAAGCGAATTTATCAGGGCGTACCGCTTGCCTTTGCTCTAGATAACCGGTCCGAGGCCGATACCATTCGCATAACCTGGCCGAACGGACTGATTCAGAACGAGACACGCAAAACGCCCGGCGAGCTCTTGAACATCCAGGAAGCGCAGCGTTTGTCCGGGTCATGTCCGATGATCTTCGCCTGGAACGGGAAACAGTTTCAGTTCATCACGGATGTCCTCGGAGTTGCGCCGCTTGGCGCCAGCTCAGGTGATGGAAGTTATTTTCCGGTTGATCACGACGAATATATTCAGATTCCAGGAGAGGCACTGAAACCGGAAAACGGAAAATATCGGATCCATATTACTGAGGAACTGCACGAAGTATCTTATCTGGACAAGGTGCAGCTCATCGCTGTCGATCATCCGGCCGACACCGACATTTACACTAACGACAAATTCAAATCACCTCCGTATCCGGAATTTCGGCTGTTCGGCGCGAATACCAAAATTCATCCAATGCGCGCCGTGGACGATCAGGGACACCAAGTGACGGCGAGCCTCTTGCAGCAGGACCATACATATCCGGATGCGTTTCCGCATAACAGTTCGGGAGTGGCAGGTCTGCATACGCTTGATCTCGATTTCGGCAATGCCGCCAACGAAAATCATGCTGCGCTGGTTTTGAATGGCTGGGTGGATTGGGCTGATGGCAGCACGTTCCTTGGTGAAGCGCAAGGTGGCACTGGACTGATCTTCCCGTATTTGCAGGTAAAGGACGCCTCCGGGAAATGGCAGACCGTCGTGCAAGATATGGGAATTCCGTCCGGCAAGCCCAAGACGATTGTCGTTGACCTCACGGGCAAGTTTTTGTCGCGGTCGCGCGAAGTCAGAATCGTGACGAACCTCTGCGTTTACTGGGACGAAATTTTTCTGCTGCCGGACGCGCGCGCGCCGCAAGTGCATTTGACACCGTTGAACGCCGACACAGCAGATCTGGGGTTCCGCGGATTTTCGCGCGTGGTTATCGACCCAACCCGCCAGCAGCCTGAACGGTTCGTCTACGACGAAGTTCACGGGCTTTCCAACTGGAATCCAACCGCCGGCTTCTATACGCGCTACGGTGATGTGCGTCCGCTGGTGACTCAGATCGATGACAAGCTGATCATCATGGGCGCCGGCGATGAGTTGAAGCTGGAGTATCCGGCTGATCGGCTCCCCGCGCTTCGGAATGGCTGGAAACGCGATTTCCTGTTGCTGGTCGATGGGTGGGCGAAAGATGCCGACGCGAATACCGCGTTCAGCCAATCCGTGTTGCCGCTGCCTTTTCACGCGATGAGCGCCTATCCGTATAAGCCGGGTGAACACTTCCCGGACGACGCCTCACATCAGCACTATGTGTCCGAATATCTGACCCGGCCGGCATTGCGCTTGATCCGGCCGCTGGCTCCAGTGAAGACGGCTGAATAGCGAGAGATGGAGCGACGCATTCAAAGCGCTTGTCTCATCTGCCTGGCAGTGCTGGCGGTCAACAGCGCGTCTGCTTTGGGCGTTTCCAGCCGCTACGGCTTTCAATGTCGCCAATCTTCTACTGCACGTTGCGTTGGGCGCGGTGGTCGGAGTCGCTGCACTCTTCTTTTCACGTGTAGATATTCGATTCGCTTGGGTGGTTGCGGCGGCCCTCTCCGGCGTTGTACTGGCGATTGTCGGCAACACGCGCGATCACCGAGTAGTTCTGCTCATCCATGTCGTGCTTTCGCTATTCGCGTTTGCGGTCTGGTTAGCAAGAACACGCCGCTACATTGCCTCCAAAGCCGCGCTCGCTTGCGCCCTCTGCGTACTCGCGGCAGGAATCGCATTCCGTTGGATCGTGCCGCATCCCGAGAACCGCATCGTCAACTCGCGGCAAGTCGCCTTATCAATGAATCAAGAAGGCGCTGGTCCAGGCAGTCCATTTTTCCCGTCCGCCGCAAAGACGAGTGACGGCCACCTCGTCCCGTCATCTTTTTTCATGGAGTCGAAGAAGTGCGGCGAATGCCACCGCGACATCTACGAACAGTGGAAGTCGTCGGCGCATCACTTTGCGTCTTTCAACAATCAGTTCTACCGGAAATCCATCGAATACATGCAGTCGGTTGTAGGCACGAAGCCAAGTAAGTGGTGCGCCGGATGCCACGATCACGCGGTCTTCTTCAACGGCCGTTTCGATCGTCCAATCAAGGAGCAGATCGATACGCCCGAAGCGCAGGCGGGATTGAGTTGCATGTCATGCCACTCCGTTGTTCACGTCGCGGGCAGCGTCGGGAACGCGGGGTTCACCATGTCGTACCCGCCGTTGCATGAGGTCGCCAGCAGCTCAAATCCGCTGATGCACAAGCTGGAGCATTTCGTCACCTACGCCGCTCCGGAAGCGCATCGCCGAACCTTCATGAAGCCGTTCATGAAACAGGACACAGCCGAATTCTGCTCGGCGTGCCACAAAGTGCATCTTGACGTTCCGGTGAATCAATATCGCTGGTTCCGCGGCTTCAACGACTACGACAATTGGCAGGCGAGCGGCGTCTCGGGACAGGGCGCACGATCGTTTTACTATCCGGCGAAATCTAGCAACTGTGCCGATTGCCACATGCCGTTGGTCAATTCGCACGACCCCGGCAACATCCACGGTAAGGTGCATTCGCACGCATTCCCCGGCGCCAATACCGCCGTTCCTTTCGTCAACGATGACAAGAAGCAGCTATCCCTCGTCGAGAATTTCTTAAAGTCCGGCTTCATCTCGGTAGACATCTTTGCCGTGACTCCGGTTGTTCGGCAGAAAGAAGACACAGAGATGGTGCGCCGCGGCGGTAACGCGCCTCAGCTCAACACCACCTTTGCGGTCGGCGAAGAGGCCGAACAGACCAGCACGGCCGTTATCCGCGACGTTGCCGCAGTCGCGGCTCCGGCAGACGTTTCCGGTGTGACGTTGCAGCCTGGCAGCACGGCACGGGTCGATGTTGTCGTGCGAACGCGCAAGGTCGGCCATTTCTTCCCCGGTGGCACAGTGGATTCGTTCGACGTCTGGCTGGAGCTGAAGGCGGAGGATGACAACGGAAAGTGCATCTTCTGGAGCGGTGCAGTAGAGCAAAACGGCAAAGGTCCCGTCGACCCGGGCGCTCACTTTTATCGTTCTTATCAGCTCGATGCCGATGGGAATCCCATCAACAAGCGCAATGCATGGCAATCGCGCAGCACGCTCTATGTTCACCTCATCCCACCCGGTGCAGCGGACGTTGCCCACTATCTTGTTCACGTGCCGCAATCGGCGAAGGGACATATCCACTTCACCGCGAAGCTGAATTACCGCAAATTCTCCTGGTATTACACGCATTTCTCGTACGCGGGTGAGCCGAAACCCGGACAGCCAGGCTTGTTGCTCGCGGCAGATCATAACGGGCTCGAGTACAGCTTCGATCCGAAAAATATTCCACATAATGTCTCGGGGCAATTGAAAGGGCAGATTCCGGAATTGCCCACTGTGACATTGGCGGAAGCAACTTTGTGCCTGCCCATGGGTGCTGGTCCCGCGTCCTGGAACGCTTTGCCCAAGGCCGGAACGCGTGAGCGCTGGAACGACTGGGGCATCGGTCTTCTGTTGCAGGGCGATTTGAAAGCCGCCGAGTTTGCCTTTCGCAAAGCAGCTGAGGCCGACCCGAAGTATGCCGACGCCCCGCTGAACGTCGCGCGTGCCTTGATTCAAGAGGGCGAGATCGATCGGGCGAAGCCGTTCATCGATCAGGCTTTGAAGCTCAATCCGTCGCTTGGCCGCATCTATTACTTCCGTGCGCTGATTGAAAAGGCGGACGGAAATTACGATGCCGCGCTGAAATCTCTGGAACGAGTCGAGTCCCAGTATCCGCGCGACCGCGTCGTGCTCAATCAGATTGCACGCATTTTGTTTTTGAAGCGCCAGTACGCGCAGGCAGTAGCTTATCTGCAGCGCGTCTGCGACATCGATCCCGAAGACGTGCAGATGCACTACACAGCCATGCTCTGTTACCGCGGTCTAGGCGACGAGGCGAATGCCAGGCGCGAGCAGATTTTATTCCGGCGTTTCAAGGCGGACGAGTCTTCTCAGACGATCACCGCGCAACGCCGCATGACGAGTCCTGAAGACAATAATGAGCGGCAATTGATTCACGACCACGAATCGGGACCACTTCCATAACATGCAGAAGTTCGCAAATTTCTCCGCCGCACTGTCCTTGATGACTGCGGTCAGCGTAGCAAGCGCAGGCGTAACCGGGCTCTCGAATCCGGTGCAATTTGTCGATTGCACCCGCGCAGCAGGCATCAGTTTCGTTCATCACACCGGCGCAACCGGCAAGAAGTATCTGCCGGAAACATTGGGTGCCGGCTGCGCATTCATTGACCTGGACGGCGATGGCTGGCCGGACATTCTGCTCTTGAACGGAGCTGATTTTGTGCCGCACGGGCAGAGAACATTGCCGGCGCTTTATCTCAACAACCGCAACGGCACGTTCAGAGAGGCCACTCACGGCAGCGGGCTCGATATTCAAATGTACGCGATGGGTGTCGCCGTCGCCGATTACGACAATGACGGCCTGCCCGATGTCTACATCACGGCCTTGGATGGCGATCACCTGTTCCACAACGAAGGGCACGGGCATTTTCGCGACACGACGGCAGCCAGCGGTATTCACAACGCCAATTTCGGCGCCAGTGCCGCCTGGCTTGATTACGACCGCGACGGCAAAGCAGATCTGTTTGTTGCCAACTACGTCAGTTGGACTCCGCAGAAGGATCTGTGGTGCTCGCTGGATGGCGCAAGCAAGTCATACTGCACGCCGGAATCCTACAAAGGCACGTCCAGCAAGCTGTATCACAATCTCGGGAACGGACGATTTGAAGATGTGACACAAAAGGCCGGGTTGGGTGATTCAACCAGTAAGTCGCTTGGAGTCGTCGTCTTCGATTACAACCAGGATGGCTGGCCCGACATCTTCGTTTCGAACGATACCCAACCCAGCAAACTGTATCGCAATAACGCAAACGGCACATTTACCGAAGAAGGCATGCAAGCCGGCGTGGCGTTCGGCGAGGATGGCGTGGCGCGCGGGGCCATGGGCGTCGATGCCGGCGATTACGATCGTTCCGGCCGGCCTCACCTGTTAGTTGGAAATTTCGCGAACCAGATGTTAGGGCTTTATCACAACGAAGGGAAGGGATTCTTCGTCGACGAAGCCCCGGCCTCGACGGTGGGCCACGCCAGCTTATTAAGTCTCACGTTTGGCGTTTTTTTCTTCGATTTCGATCTGGACGGCTTCCCCGACATTTTCGCGGCCAACGGACATATTGAGCCGGATATCAATCACATTCAACCGAAAGTGCAATATCGCGAGCCGCCTTTACTATTCCACAACCAGAGCGGCGGTCGATTTGAAAACGTGAGCGATGCTGTCGGGCCTGACTTTCGCCGTCCTATGTTGGCGCGCGGCGCCGCCTATGCCGATTTCGATCACGACGGCGATTTAGACGTCCTTGTCAGCGAGAACGGCGGCCCTCCTATTCTGTTTACCAATGAAGGCGGTAACCGCAACAACTGGCTCACGCTCCGCCTTACCGGGACGAAGTCCAACCGCAGTGCTTTAGGCGCCGTAGTGCGCGTGGAAAGCGCTATCGGCAAGCAGTGGCAAACCGTCCACAGCGGGTCCAGCTACTGCTCGCAGAGCGATTTGGCGCTTACTTTCGGGCTGGCGAAAGACAAAACTGCTGACGTGGCGGTCGAATGGCCTAGTGGCACGCGTCAGCAGTTCAAAGGATTAAAGGCCAACGAGTTCGTCAACATAGACGAGTCGCGCGGAGTGCTCAAGTAGGATTAGCGAAACGAATCAACCGGCCCAAGCGGCGGCTAACGCGGGACGATGCGACAGCAAATCCTCCCGGAAGACATAATAAGCCGTGCCTTCCCAGAAAACCTTTGCTGTGCGATCGTCAAATCCCTCGCCGCAAACTTCAACCTCGGCTCCATCCGGCAGCCTGACGAGTGTTCCCATGCGGAGTTTTCCAGTTCCGTCGGGATAAATTTGCATTGCAGGAGCATTCT
Organism: Terriglobia bacterium; assembly: GCA_963758445.1. Taxonomy (GTDB): domain Bacteria; phylum Acidobacteriota; class Terriglobia; order Bryobacterales; family Bryobacteraceae; genus Bog-105. The sequence goes on along the minus strand of CAVWVR010000004.1, from coordinate 455,310 downwards.
TGGCCAGACAACAGTGCGTATTGCGCAATTCCATTGGAAATGGAGTGCTAATTACCATATGTCTTTCTCCAAGGATGTCCGAATTATAAACGGGAAGTGCCCGCTCGTCAATTAGGTTTTTTCGTTATATTTTTCGAAGCACCCGCCGCATTCATCAGGTCCTGAACATCCTTTTTTAGGGTCGCGATGTTGCTGTTCGCTGGAGCGGGGCAACTGAGATCCGGCGAACGTTCTCCATCGAATTCCACATACAGCGAAGAACCGAAAGAAACACTCTTCATGCAGTGAGTTCGCGGCAACGCACTCAGGGATCCGATTGTGTTTAGATCCTGAAACAGCCGGGCGGAAAGCTGAGAATCCACTGTTACGCTGCGTGCTTCCGCGTTACGCGGCTGCACTTGAGCCGTCCCGTCGGCACTCACTAGCATGTTCATTCCAGGCCGGTTCGTCGAGCCCGTATCGATAATGGTGGCCTGGCTCGTAGTGGCTGCCGATGACATAAGGACGAATAACAAAACGCACGGTCCCACACTGATATGACGTAAACAGCCGCGATTTAGTTGGGAGCAGAAACGGCGTGTTCGTGCGAGGCACGGGCGGAAGCGACCATTTGCCGCACTTCAGCCGACAGTGTCGGCACGTGATAACAGTAGCCGTCCTTAATCGTCCATTCAATCCCGCCGGTGTGAACCTGCTTTCCCTCTTTAATCGCCTCGACACCGGTTGGATACAGCACCTTCATGTTTTCTAGTGGATTCCCATTCACCACAATCAGGTCGGCGAAATAGCCCGGCCGCACGCCGCCGATTTTGCCCTCCATGCCGAGGATCTTGGCGTTGTTTCCGGTGACATGCTCGATTACCTTTATGGGGTTGAATCCGGCTTCTTCGTGGAGTTCCAGTTCGCGAAGCAGCCCGAAACCGTAAATCTGGTAAATGAATCCCGCGTCATCGCCCGCGCCGATCAGGCCTCCCATTTGTTCGAAATCGCGCAGCGCAGCCATCCAAATCCGGTAATTTTCCTTCCAGAACACTTCATCATTTGAAGTCCAGCCCAGGAAATAGGAGCCGTGATTGCGCGGATTTGGCCGGAAATATTCTTCTAAAGTCGGGTGCAGGTATTCGCGAAACCAGGGCTGATTCTGTGCGCGCTGCAGGTCCCGGCTGGCTTCGTAGATATCCAGCGTCGGCACCCAGGCAACATTCGCCTTCACCATTGCGGCCAGTACTTCCTGCAGCCGCTTCGGATCGGCCTCGCGCCAGAGATGGCCGGCATAACGGAAGCGGTCCGTCTCATTGTTGTAGTTGTAATCCGCTGGGAAGGTCTGAACGCCCGCCGGAATCGCGGCATCCGGAATGCCATACCAGTGCTCGATACTGCGCGTTCCAAAGCGGATATCGTCCCAGGCGTTCGTCTCTTCTACGCCCACGTGATGCGCAATCGGCAGACCCAATTTATGAGCTTCGTCTTCAGCCGCTTCCATGATGTCGCGGTACATGCCCAGGAACTTCACTCCGTCGGCGCCCATCTCCTTGTACTCACGAATGCGCGCGCGAGCCTCTTCCGGTGTCGTTCGGCACCGGCTGCTGCGCGTTAAACATGGGGTAAACAAGAAAGCGCGGCGCCGCGATTTCACCCGCCGCGCTCTTAGCCCGCAGTGCCAGCGTCTTTTTGGTATCGCTGCCGACGTCGCGAATGGTCGTAATCCCGCAAGAAAGCCAGAGCTTTAACTCATAGTCGATCGGTTGCGGGATGCCGCCGCGCTCGTCCTGGGTGTGAGCGTGGGCATCAATGAGACCAGGGAGGACGTACTTGCCGGTTGCGTCGATCTCCGCATCAGCAGCCATGCGCTTGCCGCCGCGGCTTTCTTGCATTGCAACCGGGTCCAGCGGAATGACAGCTACAATCCTGTTGTTCTCAATGATGATGTCTTTGGGACCAGCGGCAGGCGTACCGTTGCCATCGATGATGATCGCGTTTCGAATGGCAAGGCGCGGATAGCGCTGGCCGCTAGTCGGAGTTTTCGTGGCTTGCGCCCATGCTAGGCCGGAAAGCGCCAGGATAGGAAACGACAGCAGGGCAGCAAGACGCAGAAAGCGGGTCATTTCTTGAAATGTTCCCACACTCGCGCATAAAAGCGAAAAGGGAACCGAGTGGTTCCCTTTCGTCGCGTCGATCGTGATCGACCCTGGAGTTGTAACTAGTTCGTGATCTCAGTATAGCGGGCGCTAATTGACCTTCTCGGCAATCGATTTCGCCTGCACGAACTGCAGCAGATAATCCGGTCCACCTGCCTTGGAATCTGTACCGGACATATTGAAGCCGCCAAACGGATGCGCCCCGACCATCGCACCGGTGCATTTGCGGTTGATATACAGATTGCCCACGAAGAACTGCCGCTTGGCCTTGTCCGCTTTCGCCTTGTTGTCGGTGAAGACCGCGCCCGTCAGACCGTATTCGGAATCGTTCGCCAACCGCAGGGCGTCGTCAAAGTCCTTCGCTTTGGTAACCGCCAGCACCGGGCCAAAGATCTCTTCCTGGAAGATGGCCGCTTTCGAATCCACGTCCGCGATAACCGTCGGCTTGATGAAGTAACCATCGCTTTCGGTCTTCTCGCCGCCGGCAATCAGGCGTCCTTCTTTCTTACCTTTTTCGATGTAGCTAAGGATCGATTTCTGAGCTCGGGCGCTAATCACCGGACCCATGTAGTTGTTGAAATCGTCCGATGGCCCAATCGTCAGCCCAGCTACTTTCTGCTGCAGCTTATTGAGGAACTCATCGTAGATGGCTTCGTCGACAATGGCGCGCGAACAGGCTGAGCACTTCTGCCCCTGATAGCCGAATGCGGAATAGAGAACGCCCAAGACGGCCTGATCCACATTCGTCTCGCGATCGACAATGATGGCATCTTTGCCGCCCATTTCCGCAATAACGCGCTTAATCCAGATCTGACCTTTCGGCGTCTTGGCAGCTAGCTCATTGATATGCAGGCCGACATCTCTCGATCCGGTGAAGGACACGAAACGGGTCTTCGGATGCGCGACGAGAGTGTCGCCGATGGCTGCGCCACTGCCGATTACCAGGGAGAAGCATTTCGCCGGAAAGCCGGCTTCGAGCAACACTTCCGCGAATTTCGCCGCGAGTGTTGGGGTTTCGCTCGAAGGCTTCAAAACGACTGTGTTGCCCGTCACCAAAGCCGCAGCCGTCATGCCGACCATAATTGCGAGCGGAAAATTCCACGGCGGAATCACTACGCCCACTCCAAGCGGCAAGTAGACCATTTCATCGCGCTCACCGGCAAGTTGCACAACCGGTTCGGGCTTCGCCAACTTCATTGCCTGGCGCGCGTAGTACTCGCAGAAGTCAACCGCTTCCGCAATCTCAGCCTCCGCTTCAGCCCAAGTCTTACCGGCTTCATACACCAGCCAGGCATCGTACTCGAATTTGCGGTCACGGAAAATCGATGCCGCTCGCAGCAGCATCTCGGCGCGTTCTTCCATCGGAACTGCGGCCCAGGTGGGGAAGTACTCATACGCCAGATCGACAGCATCGCGCGCGTCCTGCTCGGTGGCTTTCTGATGAACGCCGATCACTTCCGAGGGATTTGACGGATTGACCGAATCGAACTTCGCCGAAGCGGTGCGCCGCTCGCCGGCAATCAGTAAGTCATATTCCTTGCCGAACTGCGAGCGCACCTTTTCAAGCGCCCGGCGCATCTGCTGCGCATTCTCGGGCCTGGTGAAATCGATGTACGGCTCGTTTACAAAAGGAGCAAGCGTGGTAGGCGGAGTAGCAACTGCGGACATAGTTTGTGGGTGCTTATTGGATGATCGCGACCGGAATTAGATGCGGTCGTCGATGGTCTTCTCGGCGATCCGCCGGCCACGCTCGAACATGGCGGCAGCGTCTTCCGCAATCTCGCGCCCACGCTCATACAGCTCACGCCCACGCTCAAAAAGATCCTGACTGGACTCGAGGAAACTCTGTTTCCCGCGCTCTGCTTGACGCGCTATTTTGCCCCGGGTGCGCTCGCCGGATTCCGGCGCCAGCAGAAGAGCTACCGCGCCACCCAGAATCGCACCGCCCAAAAACCACATAAGTATGTTGCTGCTATCGCGTTCCATTTTGCCTCCGACTATATTCTATGCGTAAGCACCGCCGCTCACCGATAGGCTTCAATTTCTACTTTGTCGCCATCGGTACGAAATGTAACCAGGCCGCGTTGATCGGTGCGGAATATCTGAGTGTGATGCTGCTCCAGCCGCTCCAGCACGTCCGGATGGGGATGGTGAAACTGGTTCAGATAGCCGTCTGAAATGAAGGCGAACCGCGGCTGAAGTTCATCCAGAAAGACCTCGGAAGATGACGTGCGGCTGCCGTGATGGCCCACCTTCAGCAGCGTGACTGGGCGGAGCAGTCCGTTCTCCACCATGTCCGCTTCTACCGGCTTTTCCGCATCGCCCGTCATAAGGATGCTTCTGCGCCCAAACGTAACTTCGAACACGAGAGAGTCGTTATTCCCGGCGGTCTCATTCGGAACGTAATCAGCGGCGGGCGCCAGAAAGCGGACCATCGCACCGCCAATCTGCACCGGAGCCGAATTACGATTCAAAGCCAAAATCCGAACGTGGTCTGCGGTCGCATGTTGGCGCACGTTCCTCCAGGCGTCGCTTTCCGGCTCAGCCCCGATCCAGAGCGCGCGCGGACGAAAATTGTCGAGTATGGCCGGCAATCCCGCCATGTGGTCGGAATGACCATGGGTGAGAACGGCGTAATCCAGGCGCCGGATGCGCCGGTCCCAGAGATAAGGTGAGACCACGTCTTCTCCCATATCGATCTGCGGCTTGCGCACCATCCGCTCCATCCCGGGATAACCGCCCGCATCCACCAGCATGGTTTCGCCATCTGGAAACACCAGCAGCAGACTGTCACCCTGGCTGACATCGATAGCTGTCAACTCCAGAACATGAGGCTTGAACTCGGCCGGCCAGGGTTGCCAGCAAAGGACCCCGAACGCAGTCAGGGAAAACGCCAGCGCCGGCAGTACCAAGCTCTTGCGCCGGATGGCCAGCGCCAGCAGTACCAGCGATATGGAAAAGACAAGCGCGATCCAGAAGGGCAGTGCGGCAATTCGCCAGGCAGGCTCGAAACGGACATGCCAGGCTGCAAACATTTCCGCCAGCCGCAGCAGAAAGTCGGTGAGTACGGCCAGAATATGCCAGCCCGTCACAATCGCGGCGAATCCGACTGGAATCAGCAGTGTAAGCAGCGGGACAACAATGATGTTGGCTGACAGGCCCGTGACCGAAAGCCGGTGGAAGTAGCTGACCATCGGTAACGCCACGCCAAACTGTATGCAAGCCGAAACGATCAGCGTGTCCCCTATGAATGCCGCGAGCCATACTGGCGCCGCGACCAGGCGAAGCGAAGACTCGGGGGAGAATCGCGTCCAGACTTGCACCGTCTCTGCCAGCATGTGCAGTTCGGCGCGCCATTGCGCCGCAGCCGGCGGGACCTGGGCGTCGTACGCGCTTTGATCGAAGCGGTTAATGGCCCGGCGCAGCGGTTCGGTCGTGCGCTCCATCAGAGGAATGGCGAAAGCCGCAATCGCAGCCGCCGACACGAACGACAACTGAAAGCCCGGATCGAACAGTACGTCCGGATCCAATGCCAGGTAAACTAATCCGATCGCCCCCAGCATATTAAGGATGCGCATCTTGCGGAACCAATAGCTCGCAATCAGAAATAAGGTGAACCCCGCGGCCGCGCGCACCACGGGCGAGCCGAAACCGGAGATGAACGCGTACATCCAACTCGCCACGGCAGCAACCGCTAACGCCTGGATGCGCCGGAAGCGGAAGATGCGCAGAATGGTCAGGATGGTCAGCGCCAGCACGGAGACGTGTAGTCCCGAGATGACGAGTGCATGATAGGTGCCGGTCACGCGGAAATCGTTAGTCCAACGGCGCTCCACTCCGCTGGTTTCGCCGATAAGCGTCGCCTGCAGCAAGGCGGCCGTGTGCTGGTCGTTTGGAAAAAGTTCGGCCAAACGCTGCAGCGCCCAGCTGCGCACGGAAAATAGCGCAGCAACCAATGGCGAACCGCAGCTACCGCTGAGCAAGTGAATATCCGCCGGACTCGCAACCGAGGCCGTCCAGTAAATGTGTTGCGCAGCCAGATAGCCGGCGTAATCGAAACTATCGGGGTTCTGAAAATTCCGCGGCAGCCGAACTTTCGCCGCCGTCTCCACTTTCTGCCCATAGGAAAGCGCCAGCTTCTGGTCGCCCTTCAGATTTACCGAAATGCGCGCTTGCGCTTTCTTGCCCAAATCGAGCGTGAACTGTTCTCGATTAGGTGAGAACACCGGCGGATTCGTGACGCAGCCGGAGATCAGTACTGTTTCCGCGTCGTCGGCCGTCAGCCTGGGCGCGTGACCTTGCCGGTGCACAACCTGGGTGGCAATCCCCGCCACCATAAGGCAGCAGCAGATGGCAGCCAACCGGCTACGCGGCGTGCCGACGACAAGAGCCCCGGAAAGGACAACAGCGCATAAAGCTCCGGGCACAGACAGATCGGCCAACTGAAAGAAAACGAAATGCGCAACCAGAATCCCCAGTGCCAGGGCGGCACAAGGAAGCACCAGCGGTTCGCGCATAAATAAGATGTGGGTTCAGCGGAGATTTTGTTGCTGATTCCAAGGGACATTTCTAGAGAGCTACGACATAACTCGAAAGGATCGTTCCCAGGAGCGAACGCGGCCGTGATACTCTACCAGAAACTCTATCCGCGGCCGGGCCACGTAGGGCCACACTCCCGCCGCACACACTACCGTTTCCGAGGATTGTCTATGCAAAAAACGAGATTGGTCGTTTTCGCTTTGCTTTTGACTGGACTCGCCCGGCTGGTTGGAGCGCAGAGCGCGACCGGGAAGATTTCAGGCGTCGTAACCGATCCGACCGGCGGCGTGGTACCCAACGCCGGCGTGGTGGTCACGAACGTTGCTACTGGTGTCACTCATGAAACTAAGAGCGACGCATCCGGCGGGTATCAGGTCTTACAACTGCCGATTGGATCTTACAAGGTCACGGTGACTGCGCCTGGCTTTGAGCAAACAACGGTTGCATCCCGAACTTCTCTCGAAATTAATGAGACATTGAGAATCGACGTTCAACTTCAAGTCGGGCGCGTAAGCGGCCAAGTGACCGTCGAAAGCAATGCTTCACCGGTGGAAACTGAAAACCAGACGGTTGGGTCCACGGTGACGGGCCAGGCAATCTTTGAGTTGCCCTTGAACGGCCGGAACACGCTCGATCTTCTGGGCACTCAACCCGGCGTCACACCAAGTAACCCCGACAACGGCTCAGCGGGCAACTACAGCATCGGCGGACAGCGCACAGACTCGGTGACTTATTTACTGGATGGCGGTAATAACACGGCGCTCCTCTCTAACTCTGTGGTTGCCAACCCGAACCCCGATGCAGTGGCCGAATTTCGCGTCCTGGAGAGCGACTATAGCGCGGAGTATGGCCGCAATGCCGGCGGAATCGTCAGCGTCGTGACGAAGAGTGGCACCAACTCACTGCATGGCACAGCCTACGATTACGTCCGCAACAACTACTTCGACGCCAACCAATTCTTCAATAACCAGCAAGGCCTGCCCGTTCCCGTCCTGAAGCGGAACCAGTTCGGCGGCACAATCGGCGGGCCCATCATCATTCCCAAGGTCTTCAATGGCAAGGACAAGTTGTTCTTCTTCTTTTCCTATGAGGGGCAGCGCCAGGTTTCCTTAGACACGGGCCTTGGTCAGGTGACAACGTTTACGCCAGCCGAAGCCATGGGCGACTTCTCAAGCGCGCCGCAGGCTGGATATCAGGCCGCCGTGGCCAGTTTTCTCCAGGCGAATCCGCAGTATCAGCCGAATCCCACGCTCGCTGCACAGGGGACCATAGATCCCGCCGCCATAGACCCGGTTGCCAAAGCCTACTTCGCTAAAGGTCTCATTCCCACATCCGCAACCGGAAGTTTGTTTCCTCAAGCCGTATCCACGGCCAATTACGACGAATATCTGGGCCGGTTCGATTACAACATCACTTCACGCGACGTCGTCTCGGGAACTTTCACAACACGTAATTACCCGATTACTTATCCCTTTTCCGGCAACAACGTTATCGGATTTCCAGTCAGTACAGGGGACGTGTCTTACTACGGATCCGTCGGCTACACACACACGTTTACTCCGAGTCTCCTGAACGAATTTCGCGCTACAGCTCAACGGCTGAACCATCAGCGCGCCATTCCGCAGATGACGTCCGCCACTGCTGCTGGGTTAGGGCTCAACCTTCCGGCCGACAATGCCACAGGACCGCCCATCCTGTACTTTGACACATCTGGGCTAACCATTGGTTTCGATCCGCACGGCCCCACCCACGAGATCGATAACACCTACACGTACTATGACAACCTTTCATGGACCAAGGGCAATCACAATTGGAAATTCGGATTCTACTTTTCGCCCTATCAAGACAATACGCGCTACAACTACTACGTCAACGGCTCCTATGACTTCTACGGCGACGTGACCGGCGTGGATTTAGCCGACTTCCTGCTCGGTTCCCCCTTCGATTATTTTCAAGGGAATCAGGCGCTGTCGAATATCCGGTCGCACCAATATGCAGCCTTCGCACAGGATGCCTGGAAAGCGACCAAGCGCCTCACCCTCACCTTGGGCGTGCGGTATGAATACACTCAACCGAAGTACGACACGCAGGGCCGTTCCTTTTCGTTCATCCCAGGTCTTCAGTCGCAGGTCTTTCCGAATGCGCCGAACGGATTCTTATTCCCCGGGGATCCCGGCGCTCCCAAAGGCTCTAACTTCCCCGACAAGAACGATTGGGCGCCGAGAGTCGGTTTTGCTTACGACGTGTTTGGCAATGCGAAAACGAGCCTTCGCGGCGGTTTCGGCGTCTTCTACGACATCCTGAAAGGCGAAGACAACTTGCAATTCAACGGCGCCATACCGTTCTACTCGTTGGCGTACACGCAGACTTTCCAAAACGGCAACGCGCTTGCTTTGGACGATCCATACGGTTCAGTGGGCGCAACGGATCCGTTTCCTTCCACCACGCCAACCAAGAACTACAACTTCAGCCAGGACTTCCCCATCGGCACCAACTTGGGTTTGTTCCCCATCGACCCGAAGCTTCGTACTCCGTACGTCTTCCAATACAACGTTTCGCTACAACAGGAGCTCATCTCTAAGATGCTGCTCGAGGTCGGTTATCTCGGGTACTCAGCGCACGGATTGACTGGTCTTGTAGACATCAATCCGATGATTCCGGGGACTGACACAAGAGTTTACAACGCGCCCTACGGCACCGACGTCTACAGCTACCTGGATGAGTTCCAGAACATATCGCGCGCCAGCTACAACGGGCTGGAAGTGAAACTGCGCCAGCAGGCCTCGATGGGTGCGTGGGGCCACAGTTTCTTCACCTTGGGCTATACATGGTCGCACGAAATCGACAACGTCTCAGGTTTTCGCCAGCGCAACAGCGAGGTGCCGGCCTACGATCATGAACTATATCGGGCGTCCGGAGACACGGACGTGCGCCAGGTTCTGACCTTCTCGGGTGGTTGGGAATTGCCGTTTGACCACCTTTGGCAGCGCGGACCCAAGCTCCTTACGTCGGGCTGGAGCTTGTATCCGATTTTGTCGGTGCGAACAGGTTTCCCGCTTGACGTTTTCGCCTCTCCTCCTTTAGTGACAACCACCGACGACCCCGGACCCTCAGGGGCAGGAGACGCCGGCATCACTCGCGCGGATCTGGTGGGAAGTACCGTTAACATTCTCAATCCTAAAGCGGCGGGCAACTACTGGTTCAGCCCGACGAACTTTAGTGACCAGCGCCTGGTGGATGCGGACAACAACGGCACTATTCTGACTTACGCCCCATACGGTACCCTGCCGCGCAATTCCTTGCGCGGCCCGGGGCAGACGAATCTCGATATCGCCATCTCGAAGCACTTCCGGTTCAATGAAGGCAAGCCCGATTTGGAGCTGCGAATGGATGCGTTCAACGTGTTCAATCACACCGAGTTCCAAAATCCGGACACGACGATTTCGCACCCGGCATTCGGGCAGATATCAACTACCTATCCGGGCCGCATTCTGCAACTGGCGCTGCATCTGGCCTTTTAATACGGAAGCGGTGACACCGTATTATTGAGAGCATGGCGCAAGAAACGCTTGGCTTTGATTTCGATTTCGCGCAGCAGGATCGTACAGCCTTACTAAAGGAAGCCGGCGAAGTTTTCCGTGGGCTCGATCAGGAGCTGGGCGGCGCGGAAAACGCTTCGGCGGGAGACTTGCAGTCGGCGGCCACAAACCTGTTGCAACAGCTTGATAGCGAAATCGCCCGCTTCGGAGAACACCCGGACGTTCTCCATCTCAACGACAAAGACTTCACCGCGCACGGTTTGCCCGTACCTGTGCAGTTTGCCGATCTCGAACGTGACTATTCCTTCTGTTGGACGCGCGTCCCGTTGGTCCTCAAACCTCTTAATGCACAGCCTTTCGTAAAGTTGAAGTGCGCCCTGGAGTTCAACCCCGGAGCTGAAGCCCACCTTCGTCCGAAAGCCCGCATGATTCTGCCGGACAGGAAATTCAAAACGCTTCTGGAGGCCAACGACAGCCTGGAGTTGCGCATCGGCGAGAACTTCGAATTTGAGCCCACTCTTCCCAAACTTCCTGTGGGAACCGCCAGCGTTGAGGCCAAAGCAGCAGCTAAGCTCGGGTTTGTCGCCGGTCCGTTCACCTATCGCCTGCGCCGAGCGCAAGTCGATCACAGCCCGGCCGGCTCGTCGACCGTTTTCTGGAGTTTAGAAGGCTCCGAATTTTTTCAGGAGAACGACGTCGACCTGATCGTCATTCTGCAGATCCCCCGTGAAGTGACAGAAGTCAAGATTGCAGCGGCTATGCAGGCGTATCACAGCTTCAGGCTCTTGTCGGCGACTTTGGGAGAAGCCGTTGCCTATCTCGGCAACCGGCTCACTAATTTCTTCAAAACTGGCGCGCCTGTGCAAGACACGGCAGTTTGGGACATTAGCTCCGATCTTGTTCGCCATGAAATAGCCTCGGTCTAGGAAACGTTAGGCGCCCGCATATGGCCAGATACGAATTGATTGTCACGGTGCAAGACAGCGACATCGTGAATGCTCGAACGCTTGAGGACGCGCAAGCCGACGGCAAGGTTCAGATGGATCCGCTAACCCGGCGGACCATTGATGTATTCGAAGAGTGGCTGCGCGACGGAAAAATCACTAAGGCAAACGAGATGCAGGTGCTTGGCATGCATCTGTACCGCGCGATTTTCAGTGGACGCGTGGAGGATCTGTTCCAGGAAACTCTAAAGAGGGCGCGCAATCAACAGCAGCGATTGAGAGTGCAATTGAGTTTTAAGCCTAAGGCCGGAGAGCTGGCGAGCATGCCCTGGGAATATTTGTACAGTCCCGATACGGACATGGAACCGGGCTTCTGGTTTGCCACGCACTTGAACCTGGTTCTGTCGCGCTACATGCCGCTGGGATCGGAGCGTGACCAGGCGGTTCCGTCGGTCGACAACAAAGTCCGCATCCTGGTGGTCGTTTCGCAGCCCGAAGATTTGGGTCCCGTCATTGCGGACCCGGTGATCGACCAGATCAAGAAACTCCAGGAGAAGCTGCCAATTGAACTCGAGATACACCGGGAGACAACGCTGGATAGCCTGGTGGACAAAATTCAGGAGGTGCAACCGAACGTGGTTCACTTCATCGGACACGGGCGGTTCAATCGGGAAGAAGGGCAGGGGCAGATCGCGCTGCTCGCATTCAACAACAACGCCGATTGGTGTGCGGACAGCCAGTTCGCTTCCGTCTTTTCACAGGTGTCGCCTAAGCCGCGCCTCGTGTTTCTTCATTTGTGCGAAAGCGCAACCGCCAAATTGGATGCCTTTTCGTCCACTTTCTCGGGCCTTGCACCCAAGTTGATTCAGGCCGAAGTCCCTACCGTCGTCGCCATGCAATATCCAATCACAAACCTGGCCGCAATCGCATTCACCAGGGCGTTCTATGAATCCCTGGGGAAGGGAAGTACCATCGACGACGCGGTACAGGAAGGCAGGTTTCGGATCACCACGCGCATCGCCGGCGCGATGGACACGCGTGTGTTCGGAACGCCTGTTCTCTATATGCGCAGCCGCAATGGCGAACTACTGCCGCCAAACCGGCTCATAAATGCGGTCGCTGGCGGAGCATAGGCATGAATGGCGCAAATTTAACCGACCCGCTTCTGCCCGAGCTCGAAACAGCGCTTGAAAAGGCGCGCGTGGAGTTCGGCGCTGGGGGCGATTGGCTCCCCTCAAAGTGGCTCGATGAGCTGCTGGCAACCGCTCGGCAGACAGACGACTGGAAATTCCTCACCGATTCCATCACTCAACAGCTTCAGCAGCTGGAGAGTTGGCGCGACCAACTGCAGAAGCTTCTAACCGACACAGCCGCGGTTTTAGAACAGCGCGAGCAGCGTGACCTATATACACCGGCTTGGTGGCGCCGTAAACGCAAGCTCGTCGACGAGGCATTCCGCGCCGGTAAAGAGGAAGGAGTCGCCAGGCTCTTGGCGATCTATGCCGAAGCTCTGAATGCCTGGGCGCTCGATGTATGTTTCGCGATTGCATCGGAAACCTACCCCCTGGAAGTCGGCGACGACACTCTTGAAACGCTGCGCAGCGGCACCCAGGCGATTACGAGCGGAAACTATCCGCACGCGCTATTCCTTCTCGGGCGGCTGGTTGCAAATACGACGCTCGACCCGGAATTGCGGGCTAACCTGACGGTCTTCGCAGGCCGCATCTACCTGCGCCAGGAGGACCAGCGGCCTCGGGCCCTGGAGATCTTTGAATTCGCTAAAAGCTTGGCGCCGCAGAGCGGAAAGCCATACGCCGCGCTAGCCCAGTATTGGGGCGTGTCGGGAGATTTGAATCAAGCCGAACAGTTCTGTCACCAATCTCTGGAACTTTCTCCGCAGCTACCGGATGCGTTCATCGAGCTCGGTTTGCTTGCCGAAACAAAGCAAGACTGGGATGAAGCAGACGACTACTACAGCCAGGCAATTGAGACCGTTCGCAGCCAGCCTCATCCCCTCGCTGCGTTAAGCAAAATGCTTGCGCCCTTAAGCGGCAACTTCTACCTCCAACTCGCCCGAAAATGGAAGACCCAGAATCCAGCCCAGGCGTTGGAGGCAGTGAACCGGGCGATCTCCGCAGGAGTCAAGCTGGAGGGGGACTATCCGGAACGCGTGGCTTACCGCATCCAGGGCGAGATTCTGGAAACGCTCGACAAAAAAGTGGAGGCCGCCGACGCGTTCTTCGAAGCCGGAACGCGTTTCGTCTATCGCAACGAGAATGAGGTGGCTGTGGACCTGTTGGACCGGGCACGGCAACTCAATCCCGAACACCCGTTCGTCGACTGGTATCTGGCTGATGCGCTCTATGTCACAAGTTGGGTGGCCGCCTACCCATACGTTCGCGAGGAGCCGTTGAGACGCGGTATTCAGGTTTGGGACCAGAGAATAGCCCGCAGCCTGCCAAGCGCGGACTATGCCTGGGTCTACATTACGCGAGCAAATTTTTGCAGCCAGGAAGCCCAGCTCCCAAGCGTTGACCGGTACACGCGTTGGTGGGAGTCTGCCGCTTATCTCGAGAGGTCGGCCTTGCTTTCCGAGTCCGCAGCGGCTTATGCGCAACTGGCATATAAGTACCGGCTTCTGAATAAGGAGGCAAATGCGCTGGAGGTAACCCGAAAAGCCATCGAACTGGATGCTGAGAATTTGAACGCCTTGGATGAACGAGCGGGCATCCTGGCTAATACGGGGCAGCTTGAGGAAGCCGAAGCCATCCTGGAAAAACGTCGCAAAATCGCACCCAACGAGTGGACAGACGCGGTAAAGGCCTATGTGCTGAGCCGCCAGGACAAATTCGAAGAAGCTCTGGAACTGATGAATTCGGTCATTGACAAGAATCCTACGGAACCGTGGTATCGCGACCTGCGCGCATTGATCAACCGCCGGCTGAAACGCCCGGAAGACGCACGCCAGGACTACACCTGGCTACGTAAGCACTACGCCGCGAACGATTCCATTTCCGCCAGCTACTTCGGAACCGCTGCCTTCTACTTGGGGGAAGTTGACGAAGCCATTGGGATCTTTGAAAAATTGCTGGAAGACCCCAGCCAGGATCCCGTCAGCATCTACGAATCCTTGGCCGAAGCTTACCTCAAGAAGGCTGATTTTGCCAAAGCTGAGTTTTTCTACGGTAAGTGCATTTCGGGAACTATCAATCAAAGGCAGTTGAATGATCTGGTGAAAGCGTTCGCGATTTTGCGCGAGGATTCGCAACAGTCGCCCGATGCCGCGAAAGTCGAGGAGGTGCTGGCCAGGTGCGAGCAGCAGATTGCGGAGCGTCGCCGCATCTTAGGCCAACCACAATCTGCCATAGAGCAGATGAAAACGGTCCTGGCGCAAGCATCCCCGGGTACCGAAATCGCCGCTTCGGCAGCACTGGGCCGGCTCTATCAATGGCAACAGCGCTGGGGCGATGCGCTCGTCATTTATGAGCGCCTGCAAAAAGATCCCAGTTTCCCGGAAGCGCGTCTGGCAGTGGAGCGCATCAACGCCTTGATCCAAACACCAGCCGCCCCGATGGCGCAAGCCCGGCAATAATCCCCGGGTACGGAGCGATGCAGGATTGGCCAATCTCAATGCGCGAGTCTGCGTTGCAGGAAAGAGGGAATGTCACGCGCACCCTGTGTGATGGCGACAATCTCAACTACCGGGCGAATGGCGCGATAAATGATTAGGTAAGCGCCCACCGGAAAGAACAAAACCGCGTAGGCGGTAAGGTCTTCGCGCTTATGGCCCAGGCCTGGCGCTTGCCCAATGGCCTCAAACGCATCAAACAGTTTGCCTATCCAGCGGTCGGCAGCGTCAATACTGTCTCGGGCGATGTATTCCCAGATGTCGTCCAGATCAAGGTCGGCATCTCCGCTGAGAACATATGAACTCATTCCCCGGATTTTCGGCGCTGTTCTGATTTACGCTTAAGCCGGTCGCGGGCCTCATCGGGTTTAACGTGTCTGCCGCCGTCAAGCGCCTCTAACCGCCTCCCGAGCTCCTGATTGAATTCTCCCAGCCGCGCCGCCCGGATCTGGTCGTGTTCTTCCAGCAGCCGCAGTGCTTCCCGAACAACTTCGCTGGCGGAGTTATAGCGGCCTGCTTCCACTTTGCTGCTGACGAATTTTTCAAGTTCGGGGGTGAGAGAAACATTCATGGGCGCATCGCTCCTGCTTCTTTTACTCTACCGGCGATAACAAAGATTGTCCATCTTGGCTACCTGCTCGCTTCGGAAAATCAGCAGAGTGAGCAGCCTCCACCCGCCGTTGCACCCCCATCCCCACCCGTGCTATCCTTTTAGAGGTTTTACGCCAACTTGGGAGGTAAGGGCTTGCTCCGCTTGCCCGAGCCGTTTGGACCAGTCCAATTATGAGTCAAAAGCCCGGTAAGAAGTATGAAGCCGCGGCCAAGCAGGTAGAAGCAAAACCCTATCAGCTCGCCGAGGCCGTCACGCTAGTTCAAAGGATCAAATTCACCAAATTTGACGAGACTGTCGAAGTGCACATGCGCTTAGGCGTCGACCCGAAGCATGCCGATCAAATGGTCCGCGGCACGGTCGTGCTGCCCAATGGCCTCGGCAAATCGAAAAAAGTCCTGGTGATCGCTTCCGGCGACAAGCTTCGCGAAGCCGAAGAAGCGGGGGCCGATTTCGTCGGCGGCGAAGAGATGGTCACCCGCATCCAGACTGAAAACTGGACCGATTACGACGCCGTCATCGCCACTCCCGACATGATGCGCTCCGTCGGCCGTCTGGGTAAAGTGCTCGGGCCGCGCGGCCTCATGCCGAACCCGAAAACCGGCACCGTCACCACCGACGTCCGCAACGCCATTCAGGAAATCAAAGCCGGAAAGGTAGAGTTCCGTGTCGACAAGACCGGCGTCATTCACGCGCCCGTCGGCAAGGTCAGCTTTAACACCGACAAGTTGCTCGAAAACGCGAACAGCCTGATTCAGGCGGTCGTCCGCGCCAAGCCGTCCGCAGCCAAAGGCAAGTACGTCAAGAGCGTCACGCTCTGCTCCACCATGGGGCCGGGTATCCCGCTCGATGTCACTTCGTTCAACGCGAAAGCCGCTTAGGGACGAATAAGGAACACGTCATGAAAGACAAAGACGAAAAACAAAGAGATCTCGAAGACCTGAAGAAGGCGCTCGAGGAAAACAAGAACATCTTCGTCACCGGCTACGAGAAGTTGACCGTCAGCCAGGACAATCAGCTTCGCAAGACCGTGCGCGATGCCGGCGCCAAATATCGCGTCGTCAAA
Source organism: Terriglobia bacterium (assembly GCA_963758445.1). Lineage (GTDB taxonomy): Bacteria > Acidobacteriota > Terriglobia > Bryobacterales > Bryobacteraceae > Bog-105. Next base: position 438,846 of record CAVWVR010000004.1, on the reverse strand, counting down.
AACAATCTGGCCGCGAAGGCTTCGGAAGGCACCCCCGCGAGCGATCTGCTGGGTCAGCTCAAAGGCATGACTTCGCTGGCGTTTACGTCCGGCGATCCGGTCGCGCTCGCGAAGGCACTTACGAAATACGCCAAGGACAACGCGGCGTTCACATTTAAAGCGGGCATGGTGGAAGGCCGCGTCATCGACGTCAAGTCGATCACTGACCTGGCTTCCATGCCGCCCAAAGAAGAAATTTTTGCCAAGCTTCTATTTCTGATCAACGCCACCGCCACGCGGCTGGTCACGTCGGTAAGTGGAGTTGGGCGCAATTTGGCTGTGGTCCTCGATCAGGCCGCGAAAGAAAACAAGTTCACATCATAGGAGTTTAAGGAAAATGGCGGATATCAACGCAATTGCAGAACAGATTCAGGGCTTGACCCTGCTTGAGGCCTCACAGCTGGTAAAGCTGCTCGAAGAGAAGCTCGGCGTGTCGGCGGCTGCGGCTTCGGTCGCGGTGGCGGCTCCCGGCGCTGGCGGTGGTGGCGCGGCGGCAGCGGCTCCGGTGGAAGAGAAGACGGAGTTCACTGTCGTTCTCACGGCCGCGGGCGCGAACAAAATCAACGTCATCAAGGCCGTTCGTGAAGTCACCAGCCTGGGTCTCAAGGAAGCCAAGGATCTGGTCGATGGCGCCCCCAAGCCCATCAAGGAAGGCATTAATAAGGACGAAGCCGAGGCCATCCGCAAAAAGTTCACTGACGTCGGCGCAACTGTCGAAGTTAAGTAGGTCTGCAGACTGTTCGACCATCTACTGGATTGAACTGTCCATTTGCTATTCAGGCGCTAGGGCCACGGGAATCTAGGGCTGACCCGGGGCTCAGTGCCTGACCTTCCGGAGTTATTTCTACTTGTAGTTGGCGTGATGTAGCGCCGTACCCCGTGATCGGCACCACAACTTCGCCCGTCGTCCGATCTCTCTCTCCCTGTAGCTACAGATCCGTAGCTACAATCAAATACAGATGGAGTTTACCTGGGACGCGAACAAGAACCAGAGCAACTTCGCGAAGCATGGAATCTCGTTCGAGCAAGCGTCACAGGTGTTCGATGATCCCTTTCAGCTCGTACTGGAAAACTACTTCTTCGCTGAAGACGGTGAGCAACGACAGACGATCGTCGGTATGATTCGTGGTCTACTGTTGATCGCTGTCGTCTTCGTCGACCGTAATGACATTGTCCACATCATCAACGCACGAAAGGCGGAAAAGTATGAAGAAAACCTCTACCAATACAACCTTCCGAAAGGTTGAGGTAAACGACGAAACACGTGGGCTGTACGCGCAACATGATCACAGCAAGGACGATCCGGAGAACCCGGTGCTAGCGCCCGAAATCTGGGAGCGTCACGGTGTAATCGGCAAGTACTACCGCCCGGTAAAAAAGCAGACCACAATTCGCATCGATGCCGACGTGCTCGATTGGCTGAAGTCGAAAGGAGATGGGCATCTCAGCCGGATCAACAGCATCTTGCGCGCCGCCATGACCGCCGAAATGCATCGCGGGAAGTGAGCGCACTCAGAAACATGCTAATCTGGAAAAACTGCTTCGTTACGCAATTGTTCTTCCATTGTGTTATAGTCTGAAGTAGACGTCAGCCGGGACGGTCCAGCATCAGATCAGTTGTCTCAATTTGGTAGTTTTTCTCCGCGGGCTTATTGCGAGTCAGCGGAGCTTTCGCATGTCCAAAATCTTTTCTCTTAGGCTTTACCCCATCGTTTGCATGCTGTTTTCAGGTCGGATTCGATCCAACCACACTTAACCTCTATCGTCTTTCACTGCCGAACTCAACAGCTTTTCCCACAAATGCGGAACACCGGAAAATGTGTCCCGCCGCGCGGGTTTATTCTTGATGGCCCCTTGTGACCGCTGCTTGCGGTCAGGCCAATATCGCGACTGCTCAATGTCGTCTTGTGTAACTGGTTTCCTAAAGGATTAGCGTAGATGCCTAATGTGTCGAATGGTGCTCTCCGGGAGAGAGTCGATTTTTCGAAGATCAAAACTTCGATCCCCATCCCCAATTTGATTGAAGTGCAGAAGCGCTCCTATGAACGCTTCCTGCAAATGGACCTGCTTCCCAAGGAACGGGAAGATGCAGGACTGCAATCGGTATTCAGTTCCGTATTTCCGATTTCTGATTTTCGCGGCCTCAGCCAACTCGAGTTTGTCGATTACTCAATCGGTAACTGGGAGTGCAAGTGCGGCAACCTCAAAGGTCTGCATCACCTGCGTACCATCTGCCGCAACCCGAACTGCGGAGCCGAGATTCGTACCGACCCCTTCCATGCCGGTGACGTGCTCTGCCACAAATGCGGCACGTTCAACAAGAACATCGTCACCTTCTGCAACCGCTGCGGCGATCCCGTTGCTCTGCAGTTGAAATACGACGTTCCCGAATGCGAAGAGCGGGGAATGACCTATGCGGCGCCGCTGAAGGTCACCATCCGGCTTACGGTTTATGACAAAGACCCGGAGACCGGCAACAAGACCGTCCGCGACATCAAAGAACAAGAGGTCTTCTTCGGCGAAATTCCGCTGATGACCGACAATGGCACCTTCATCATCAACGGCACTGAACGCGTCATTGTTTCGCAGTTGCACCGTTCGCCGGGCGTGTTCTTCGAGCGCGTGCAGACGCAGGGCTACTTCCTCGGCAAGATCATTCCTTACCGCGGCAGTTGGGTTGAGTTCGAATACGACAACAAGAATCTTCTCTACGTCCGCATCGACCGTAAACGCAAGTTCTACGGCACGGTGTTCCTGCGCGCGCTCGGCCTCAAAACCGACGCCGATATCATCCGCGCTTTCTACAAACTCACCAGCATCAACCTAAAGGACAGCAAGCTGTTCTGGAGCGTCAACGACAGCCTGGTCGGTATGAAGTTGTCGCATGCCATCACCGGCAAAGCGGGGGCGACGGTGGTGCCGCAAGGCCGCAAGATCACCAACTCGGTGTTCCGCGAAATTCAGAAGGCCGGCCTCGAGCAGGTCGAAGTCGCCATCAACGATCTTGAAAATGCCTACGTCGCTGGCGATGTCATCGACATGACAACCGGTGAAGTTCTCGCCGAAGCCAATCACGAGCTCACCGCGGCCACTATCGCCAGACTGACCGAGGCTGGTATAACGAACTTCGAGATCTTCTTCCCCGATCGCGACGATGCCGGCAACGTCATCTCTTCCACCTTGCGCAAGGATGCGGTTAAGAGCCAGAACGACGCCTTGCTTGAAATCTACCGCAAGCTGCGTCCCGGTGACCCGCCTACCTTAGATACGGCCACTCAGCTTTTCCAGGGCATGTTCTTCGACCCGCGCAAGTATGACTTCTCGCGCGTGGGCCGCATGAAGTTCAACATCAAGCTCTACGACAAGGCGGATTCCACGCCGCTCGACAAGCGTACGCTCGATCAGAAGGATTTCACCGACACGATTCTCTACCTGCTGAAACTCCGGAAGGGCATCGGCTCGGTCGATGACATCGATCACCTCGGCAACCGCCGCGTGCGCGCGGTCGGCGAACTGCTTGAAAATCAGTTCCGCATCGGTCTCGTGCGCATGGAGCGCGCCATCAAGGAAAAGATGTCGGTGTACCAGGAAATGTCCACGGCCATGCCGCACGACCTGGTCAACGCCAAGCCGGTCATGGCCGCCATCCGCGAGTTCTTCGGCTCCAGCCAGCTCTCGCAGTTCATGGATCAGACCAATCCGCTGTCGGAAATCACCCACAAGCGCCGTCTCTCCGCGCTTGGACCGGGAGGTCTGTCGCGTGAGCGCGCCGGCTTTGAAGTCCGCGACGTTCACCCCACTCACTACGGCCGCATCTGCCCCATCGAAACGCCGGAAGGCCCGAATATCGGTCTCATTTCATCGCTCTCGTGCTTCGCGCGTATCAACGAATACGGCTTCATCGAAAGCCCGTATCGTCGCGTCCGCGAAGGCGCGCTGGTCGATGAAGTTAGAATTCTGAACCCCGGCGATACCGATTTCAAAGTCAATCAGGTCATCGGGCGCGAGGCTTTGGAGAAGGCCAACCACGCAATCGCCGCCAAGAAGCAGCAGGCCGAATTTGAAGCTCACTCCGACTATCTCTCCGCCTGGGAAGAAGACAAGTACATCATTGCCCAGGCGAACGTTGCTATCGATGAGGTTGGCCGCATCGTTGACGATCTGGTCAACGCCCGCCAGGCCGGCAACTTTGTCCTGAAGCATCGCGACGAAATCGAGTACATGGACGTCAGTCCGAAACAGCTCGTCTCCGTCGCCGCCAGCTTGATTCCGTTCCTTGAGAACGACGACGCCAACCGCGCGTTGATGGGTTCGAACATGCAGCGTCAGGCTGTGCCGCTGCTGCGCGCCGAAGCTCCTTATGTGGGCACCGGCATGGAGCGCGTCACCGCACGCGATTCAGGCGCGGTCATCATCTGTAAGCGCCCCGGCGTGGTCGATTCCGTCGATAGCGAACGTGTTATCGTCCGCGTCGAAGGCAGTGGCGCGCATGAAGGCCAGATGTCGCGCGAAGTGGGCGCCGATATTTATCAGCTCACGAAGTTCAAGCGCTCGAACCAGAACACTTGCATCAGCCAGAAGCCGATCGTCTTTCAGGGCCAGAAGGTCAAGAAGGGCGATGTGCTCGCCGACGGTCCTTGCACCGAAGCCGGTGAACTGGCGCTCGGCCGTAACGTCCTGGTGGCGTTCATGCCCTGGCGCGGTTACAACTTCGAAGACGCCATCGTGGTCAGCGAAAAGCTGGTCAAAGAAGACTACTACACCTCGATCCACATCGAAGAGTTCGAAATCGAGGCGCGCGACACCAAGCTAGGGCCGGAAGAAATCACTCGCGATATACCCAACATCGCCGAGAGCTTCCTGCGCAATCTGGACGACAGCGGCATTATCCGCGTCGGCGCGACCGTTAAGCCGGGCGATATTCTGGTCGGCAAAGTCACGCCCAAAGGCGAGACCCAGCTCACTCCGGAAGAGAAACTGCTCCGCGCCATCTTCGGCGAAAAGGCCGGCGATGTGAAGGATGCTTCGCTCTACTGCCCGCCTGGAATTGAAGGCACTATCGTCGATTGCAAAGTTTTCTCGCGTAAGGGCGCGGAACTCGACGAACGCTCCAAGCAAATCCTGACGCTCCAGGAAGAGCGCCTGCACCGCAACCTCGAAGACGAGAAACGCATTCTCAGTGATGAGCGCGCCAAGCGCCTCGAAATGCTTCTCAGTGGCAAAGAACTGCAGGCTGACCTGCACGACGAAAAGACCAACAAGAAGCTGCTGTCGAAGGAGACGCCGCTTACCCGCGACGTGCTTGAAAAGCTGCGCGCTCGCGACCTCAAGCGCATGCGCCTGAATACCCGCGACATCCGCTTGAACGAACAGATCGACGAGATCGAAGAGATGACCTCGCGTCAAATCGCCGTTCTTGAAAAGATCACCGAAGAGAAAGTGGCCAAGCTCCGCAAGGGCGATGAGCTGCCTCCAGGCGTAATCAAGCTGGTGAAGGTCTACATCGCCATGAAGCGCAAGCTTTCAGTCGGCGACAAGATGGCCGGACGCCACGGTAATAAAGGTGTCATCGCGCGCATCGTTCCGGAAGAGGACATGCCTTATCTGCCGGACGGCACTCCGGTCGAAATCGTTCTCAATCCGCTCGGCGTTCCGTCTCGTATGAACGTCGGTCAGATTCTCGAAACGCACCTCGGTTGGGCCGCCGAAAAGCTCGGCTTGCATTTCGCAACGCCGGTGTTTGACGGTGCGGCTGAAAAGGACATCAAGGCGCGTCTCGCCGAAGCCGGTCTGCCCACTTCGGGCAAGATCGACCTCTTTGACGGCATGACCGGTGCTCAGTTCGAACAGCCGGTAACGGTCGGCTACATCTACATGCTCAAGCTGAGCCACTTGGTTGACGACAAGATCCACGCTCGCTCCATCGGGCCGTATTCGCTGATCACGCAGCAGCCGCTCGGTGGTAAGGCGCAGTTCGGCGGCCAGCGCTTCGGCGAAATGGAAGTCTGGGCGCTCGAAGCTTACGGCGCCGCGTACATTCTGCAAGAATTGCTGACGGCGAAATCCGACGACGTCTACGGGCGCGCCAAAATCTACGAAGCCATTGTCAAGGGTGAAGCAGCCGCCGAACCGGGCGTGCCTGAGTCATTCAACGTCTTGATCCGCGAGTTGCAGAGTCTGTGTCTCGACGTCGAGCTGATGAAAAAGCCGCGTGAGATACAGGATCTCGCTCACGCCGCGGATTAGTTAGTGAAGGGTTTTTTGGGTATTAAAAGGACAAATAATGTATCGTTCCTCTCCGTACGATAGAGCCAATCTGATTGCTGACTTCGATTCCATTCGAATCAGTCTGGCCTCTCCGGAAAAAATCCGGAGTTGGTCTCACGGCGAAGTCACCAAACCGGAAACCATCAACTACCGCACCTTCAAGCCGGAGCGCGACGGGCTCTTTTGCGCCCGCATCTTCGGCCCGGTTGCGGATTGGGAATGTCTCTGCGGCAAGTACAAACGCATGAAGCATCGCGGAGTGATCTGCGATAAGTGCGGCGTCGAAGTGACACTCTCGCGTGTGCGCCGCGAACGCCTCGGCCACATCGAACTCGCCAGCGCGTCCTCCCACGTCTGGTTCTTCAAAGGCCTGCCTAGCCGCATCGGCTATCTGCTCGACATCACCCTGCGTGAGCTCGAGCGCGTACTCTATTACGAAGCGTTTGTCATCATCGATCCCGGCCAGGCCACCGGCTTGAGTATGGGCGAAGTCATCAGTGACGAACGCAAGCGTCAGCTCGATCAGGAATTCCCCGGCGCATTTGTCGCCATGATGGGCGCCGACGGTGTCAAAGAGCTTCTCAAGAAGATCGACATCGAAGCGCTCAGCCAGGAAATCCGCGAAAAAATGAAGACGGAAACTTCAGCGCAAAAGAAGCTGAAGTACGCCAAGCGTCTGCGCGTCGTCGAAAGTTTCCGCAAGTCCGGTAACAAGCCGGAGTGGATGATCCTGGACGTCATCCCGGTCATCCCGCCGGAGCTTCGTCCCCTTGTGCCGCTCGATGGCGGCCGCTTCGCCACCTCCGATCTGAACGATCTGTACCGCCGCGTTATCAATCGCAACAACCGTCTCAAGAAGTTGATGGAGCTGCACGCTCCCGACGTCATCGTTCGCAACGAAAAACGCATGCTGCAGGAAGCAGTCGATGCCTTGTTCGATAACGGTCGTCGTGGCCGTGTGCTGCGCGGCGCCAACAATCGCCCGCTCAAGTCGCTCTCCGACACTCTCAAAGGCAAGCAGGGCCGCTTCCGGCAGAACCTTCTCGGCAAGCGCGTCGACTACTCCGGCCGCTCCGTCATCGTCGTTGGCCCCGAGCTCAAACTGCACCAGTGCGGTCTGCCCAAGAAAATGGCGCTTGAGCTCTTCAAGCCGTTCATCTATCACCGCCTCGAACAGCGCGGCCACTGCACCACCATCAAGCAAGCCAAGGAACTCGTCGAGCAGCAGGACGCGGTCGTTTGGGACATCCTCGAAGAAGTCATCAAGGATCACCCCATTCTGTTGAACCGCGCTCCCACGCTGCACCGCCTTGGTATTCAGGCATTCGAACCGGTTCTGGTCGAAGGTAAAGCCATCAAGCTGCACCCGCTGACCTGTACCGCATTCAACGCCGATTTCGACGGCGATCAAATGGCCGTGCACATCCCGCTTTCACCTGAAGCGCAGATTGAAGCTTCCACGCTGATGCTCGCTTCGAACAACATCCTGTCGCCTGCGCACGGCGCGCCCATCGCGGTTCCCACGCAGGACATGGTGCTCGGTCTTTACTACCTGACCAAGATGCGCCCCAACTCCAAGGGTTCGGGCCGCACCTTCGCCTCCATTGACGACGTGCTCATCGCGCTCGAAATGGGCGAAGTTGAAACGCTCACCGCGATTAAGCTGCGCCACACCGGCAGAGTTGTCGACTTGACCAAAGCCTTCGACAACCAGGACATCATCCACACCGAACCCATCGAGTTCGTCAAGCAGTACATGGACACGACGGTCGGCCGCGTGATCCTCAACGACGTTCTTCCGACGGAAATGCCGTTCATCAACGGTCTTCTCAAGAAGAAAGGCCTCGCGCAGCTCGTTCAATACTGCTACCTGAAGTTCGGTCTGCAGGTCACGGTAAAGATGCTCGACGAAGTCAAGAAGCTTGGCTTCCTCTACGCCACTCGCGCCGGTATCTCCATCGGCATCGACGACATGGTTGTTCCGGACGACAAGGCCAACCTGGTGCGTGACGCCGAAAAGCAGGTGATCGAAGTTCAGCAGCAGTATCAGGAAGGCGCCATCACGCAGTCCGAGCGCTATAACAAGATCATCGAAATCTGGTCGAAGGTTACCGAAGCGGTTTCCGACAAGATGTTCAAAGGCATGGAGGAAGACGACCGCACCGGCCGTGTCCTCAATCCGATTTACATCATGGCGGACTCCGGCGCCCGCGGTTCCAAACAGCAGATTCGTCAGCTGTCCGGTATGCGCGGTTTGATGGCCAAGCCCTCGGGCGAAATCATCGAGACGCCCATCACCGCCAATTTCCGCGAAGGTCTGAACGTGCTTCAGTACTTCATCTCGACGCACGGTGCGCGTAAAGGTCTGGCCGATACCGCTCTCAAAACAGCGGACTCCGGTTACCTCACTCGCCGCCTCTGCGATGTGGCCCAAGACGTCATCATTACTGAAGACGATTGCGGCACCACTGACGGCATCTACGTCGAACCCATCATCGAATCGGGCGAAATCATCGAGCCTCTGCGTGACCGCATTGTCGGCCGCGTGGCACTCGAAGATCAGCGCGACTACGAGAACAGCGTCATCGTCAGCGTGAACTCGGAAATCACCGAAGAGCTCGCGAGCGCGATTCAGGCTGCTGGTATCGAGCGGGTCAAAATCCGCTCGGTGCTGACTTGCGAATCAAAACGCGGCGTCTGCCGTCTCTGCTACGGTCGTAACCTCGCAACCGGCCGCATGGTCGAGCGTGGTGAAGCCGTCGGTATCATCTCCGCTCAGTCCATCGGTGAGCCCGGCACGCAGCTAACGATGCGTACGTTCCACATCGGTGGCGCGGCGACTCGTATCAGTGAGCAATCCACCCAAGACTCGAAGAGCGACGGATTCGTGCGCTTCAGCAACGTCAATACGGTTCGCAACAACAAGGGCGAACTGATTGCCATGAACCGCAACGGCATCCTCATCATCGTAGACGCCAAGCAGCGCGAGCGCGAACGCTATCCAGTCGTCTACGGCGCCAAGATCAACGTCGCGGACGGCGCGCCTGTGAAGGCCAACCAGGTCCTGCTCGAATGGGATCCTTACACGTTCTCGATTCTGACCGAAGTTAGCGGCGCCATTCATTTCAAGGATTTGATTGATGGCGTCACAACCACCGATCAGGTCGACGAAATCACCGGCAACATGCAGGTTGTTGTCACGGAATCGGCGGATGAAAAGCGCTTCCCGACCATCATTGTCCGCCCCGAAGGCGGCAGCCGTTCGGAAGAGAAGCGTTACCTGATGCCGACCCACGCTCACCTTATGGTGACCGACGGCGAGACGGTACACGCCGGCGACGTGCTCGCGAAGATTCCGCGCGCCACCACTAAGACCAAGGACATCACCGGCGGTCTGCCGCGTGTGGTTGAGCTGTTCGAAGCTCGCAAGCCGCGCGAAACGGCTATCATCGCCGAAATCAACGGCACCGTGAAGTACGGCGAAGTCACCAAGGGTATGCGCAAGCTCTACATCGTTGGTGATGACGGCGTGCAAAAAGAGTACGCTCTTCCGCGCGGTGTCCACATCAATGTGCAGGAAGGCGAGCGCGTCCGTTCGGGCGATCCTCTCATGGATGGTCCGCGCAATCCGCACGACATTCTTTCCGTGCTCGGTGAGAAGGAACTGCAGAAGTATCTGGTGAACGAAATCCAGGAAGTCTACCGTCTGCAGGGCGTCAACATCAACGACAAGCACCTTGAAGTCATCTCTCGTCAGATGATGCGCTGGGTGCGTGTCGAAGATATCGGCGATACGGAATTTCTGCCTGACGAGCAGGTTGATAAGTTCCGCTTCCGTGAAGAAAACGCTCGTGCAATCGACGCAGGCGGCCGCCCGGCAACGGGTAAGCCGATTCTGCTCGGCATCACGAAAGCGTCTCTCATGTCCGATTCGTTCATCTCCGCCGCCAGCTTCCAGGAGACAACGCGTGTGCTGACCGAAGCCGCCATCAGCGGCAAGGTCGATTACTTGCGCGGTCTCAAGGAAAACGTCATCATGGGTCGCTTAATTCCAGCCGGAACCGGCATGGAATACTACCGCCGCGTCAAGATTGCCGGCGAGGATGTGGTCGAAGAAGAGCCCCTGCCCGAGCAGGAACTCGGACTCGGCGACGGCCTGCAGGATTTCTCCGACGAAACGCCCGGCCTCTACGATGGCGGTCTTTCGGAAGATTTAGCAGCCGACGAAGCACTCAGCGCGGTTGAAGAAGTCTAAACCTCAAAACTCAGCGTAAATACAAAGGGCGGATCGCAAGATCCGCCCTTTTTGCTTTTACCAACTCAGTCGCTTCAGCTTCGGCACAAAATCGAAGTGCTCATCCTGGCTAAGCACTTGCAGTTCATGCTGACGTGCTAAGGCAGCAATCCAGAGGTCATTGCTCGGAATGGGCCGGCCCTTTCGTTTGAGTTCCTCTCGAACACTCGCGTACTCAGCGGCCGTATCTTCATCCACCACCAACACCCAAGACCTTTTGACCAAGTCTTCCAGCCATTCCTCATACCGCAAACGGCTTCGTGACTGTCTAATTCCGTACCTGAACTCCCCCAGAACAATAACCGGTATCGCCAATTCAGTCGCTTCAGCGACCGCGCGCCCAACCTCAGCATCACCCTCCGCCATGGCAGACAAGGCGTTCGTGTCAACAATCAAGCCCAGTCCTCTGGCTCAATTCTTCCAAATTCCTTATCGATAATTCGCTGGATGCGCGCAGTTTCCGGCCCCAGGTCCCTCAGCGCTCCGAATGATTTCATCCACGGCTTTGATCCTCGCGCGGGCGCCGACAACTTCTCGGCAAGCGCCTCAGTAACGAGTTCTCTAAAAGCAATCCCTCGCTCGGCTGCCGCGGACTTGGCCCGCCTGAAAAGCCGATCCGGAATCTCGAGCGTTGTCTTCATCTGAAAACACTGTCCCATATTTACGGGAGGCGCGGACTCCTCGGACTCAGCGACCGGCCGGAGCCGGAGACGAATTACTTGAACAGTACTATGTCAGCCGGTACTGCGGCTTTGAGCATTTGATTGCTACCCTCGGCTGTGCATAAATTAACTCTCGCTTGTCTTCTCGTTTTCGGATTCGGCGTCGCATCGACGTGGGCCGACACGACCGGCTTCTACGTCCTGGGACCCCCTAGCCAAGGAACTTTTGATGCCTACACGGACAACGGAACATTCATTTACGAGCTTTCTTCTTCCGGCGTGAATAGTTCGTCGTTTGTGACAAACACGGTTTTTGTAGACACGACGGCGTTGGCGAATTACCTTCCGAACTACCTGAAGGGATCAACTTTCTACCAGGAGAATTTCAACTCTCCTACAAACATGAGCTTCGCCGATAACCTCGCGTCTTCAGGCTGCTCACTAGCGTCCTGCGGCGTCCTTCCTGGGAACAATCTGAGCACCAGTCCAGATGGGTCATCAGTCAGCGGCACGGTTGGTGTTTGCGGAGGCCCGCCACATTGCACCGTCAATGGCTGGGCCTATAGTTATGTCTTGGATCTCAAGTTCAGCCAGCCTATCTATGCGTTTTTCGGGACCTTATCGGACACAGCGGGGGTGAGCACGGCATATAAAGAAGGCGAAACGCTGCCATCACCTCAACAATTCTCTTTCAATTCCCAGTCGCCTCAACAAATCGGATGGATCTTCCCGTATGGTGTCACCGACTTGTTCATCAGCAATTACACAACAATAAACACGACATTGCCATTCAGGTTGTCGGATGTGGAAGTTGCGATCGGTGGTACGCCAGCGCCGGAACCGGCAAGCGTATGGCTATGTGGTGTTGCTGTCGTGTTTGGTTTCTGGAAGCGCCTCCGCAGTTTTCAAGAACTTGTGTAGGCGACTACGGTTTAGTACGCGGCCATCCACTACTCGTACCGTAACGCCCTCATCGGATCAACCGCGGTCGCTCGTCTCGCTGGCACATATCCCGCCGCAACCGCGACCAGCGCGATCGCAAGAGTCGCGGCTCCAATGGACAGCGGATCGCTTGGCTGAATTCCATACAACTGCGAACGTACCGATTGTGTAAGTGCCCACGACACCGGAAGGGCAACGAAGATCCCGACCCCAAGCAACAACAGCACTTCTCGCAAAATGAGCCAAAGCACGTCGCTTCTCGCCGCCCCGATAGCCATGCGTATTCCAATCTCGCGCGTACGCCGCGTCACCGTGAACGCCATTACCCCATATAGTCCGACCGCCGCCAACAACGTCGCCAGCACTCCGAATCCGCTCGATAGCGTCGCCACCAGGCGCTCAGTCACCAAAGAGTTCTCCATCTGCCGTTCCAGCGTGATCATTTCGAATACCGGAAGATTCGGGTCAAGATCGTGCACCACCTTCCTCGCTTCGCGGAACACCAGCTCGGGATCTTGCGTCGTTCGCACGTAAGCGGTCATCCCGTTCGCAAATTTTTGCTGCTGATAGGGAGTGAACACCTCCGTCGGTATCTCCTCGCGCATGCTTTCGTACTTGGTACTGCGCGCCACCCCGACGATTGTGATGTCCGTCTTCGTCCCCGGATCGATCCCCATGCCAATCCTGTGCCCGACAGCGTTCGTTGTTCCGAAATACTTCTTCGCGAATGCATCATTCACAATGGCCACCTTGGGCGCTGCCATCACGTCTGTGGGACGAAAGTCACGGCCTGCCAGCAAGGGTATCTGCAGCGTCTTCAAATACTCCGGGGTGATGAAGTTCACGTGTGGATCGGGGAGTTCGCCCACCTTGGGCGCATAAGAGTCGATAGTGATCCAGTTATCCCACTCGTTGTCCTCTAATACGGGCACCACCGCGAACGCCGCGTTCTGCACACCAGGTAACGCCTTCAGATCGTCCTGCAAACGTTGGAATAGCAGCCGAGTGCGTTCCTTGCTATACCCGTTCAGCCCCGGATCGACTTTGAAGGCCAACAGATTGGTGGTGCGAAAGCCCGGATCCAGATCTTTCAGATTCTGCAAACTGCGAATAAACAAGCCCGCGCCGATTAACAGTAGCAGCGACAGCGTGATCTGTGCTGCAACCAGCAGCTTTCGAAGCCCATTCGAGCCGCCGCCCAAGACCGCCCCCGCTTGTTCTTTCAGCGTATCGGCGACATCCGGCCGCGTGGCTTGTAATGCCGGTACCAGCCCGAAAGCAATTCCCGTCAGCAGAGACACTCCCAGTGCGAAGCCGAGAATTCGCCAATCCGGATATGGAGAAATTGCCAGCGGACTCGTGCTCGGTGGCAGAAACCGAATCAGCGACTCATCCGTGATAATCGCGAACACAACGCCCGCGACTCCTCCTGCCATCGACAGCAGGAGGCTTTCTACCAAAAGCTGTTGAATGATACGGCGCCTCCCCGAACCCAAAGCCAGGCGAACAGCCATTTCCTTCTGCCGTGCAGCGGCCCGCGCTAACAACAGATTCGCGATATTCGCGCAAGCAATCAGCAGCACCAGCGCGGTGGTCGCCATTAAGACCAGCAACGGCGTCGAAAATTGCTTCCGCAATCCGGAACGTCCCGTCGACCCAGGCAGCACGTCCATCCACATCTTTAAGAATTGCTGCTTCAGGTAGGGTGAAGTCTTTGCAAATTCCTTCTGCTTCACCTCCATGTTCAGGATTTGGTGAAACTGAGGCTGCAGGCTCGCTTTCGCCTGTTTAAGGTTTACACCAGGCTTCAACCGTCCAAATGTCAGTACCCAGCGAAATCGCCGGTTATTCAAAGCCTCAGTCCATCCGAGCTTCGCGGCCATCGTAATAGGCACGCGAATCTGTGGCGCATACGCGGGGTCCGTTCCCGTGAATCCCGCCTGACTTACTCCAATGATCGTGTACTGGTAGCCATTGACGTTCATCTTCTGCCCGATAACTCCCGGATTACGGCCAAACCGGCTCTGCCAATAACCATAACTCAGTACGGCAACAGGATGACCGTCCTGCACCTGATCGTCGCTTGCTGTGAATACTCGTCCTACGGCAGCAGTTACTCCCAGTACAGGAAAGTAATTGCCGGAAACAAGCTCGCCAGTGACGCGTTCAGTGTGACCCGCATAACTCACGCTCATGTCTGTTTCACGCAAGCAAAACATACCGCTGAATGCACTCGCATGGTCGCGGAAATCGGTGTACATCGGGTACGATAGCCGGTTTCCGCCTGAGTTCCCCCCATAATGCTGCCCCATTGCAGTCAATAGGACCAACTGCTCCGGGTGCTTTACCGGAAGCATGCGCAACAGCACCTGGTCGACTAAGGTGAAGATCGCAGTATTCGCCCCGATTCCAAACGCCAAGGAAACGATCGCCACCGCTGTAAACAAAGGCGATTTTCGAAAACTACGCAAGGCAAACGTAACATCCTGCAGTAAGTTCATGACTCCTCACGCAAACTGATGTAACTTAGCTGCCTACTTACTTCTTCTTCCGTATGTAAATCGCCCCATTGAAAGACGTGAACTGATACTCCGGACCGCCGCCGTTGATCGTTCCTCGCAGCGTCCGGTCCATGCGAAAGTGATACCTTCCGTTTCTCCGCTCGCCCGAATCCGCCGTCGCCACGCCGCCGCTGCTGTCCAGCTTCACGTCGAAGTCGCTGTAGATCTCTCCGTTATCGGTCTTCATGCGGACATTCGCCCGCACGTTGTCCGGAAGCGTGACATCGATCTCGCCATTCAACGTGCTGAACGACATCGGTTTCGAGGCATCCACCCGGTCCAGCCTCGCCACAATCGCCCCGTTTAGCGAATGCGCGACAACTGATCCCGACACCCCATTCAGCGTAACCGCTCCATTCAGCGCATCCACGTCAATTTCTCCATCCACTTGCTCCACCTGGATGCCGCCGTTGCTGATCGTCTTCAACTCCAACGACGAGCGTCGCGGAACCGTGATCACCAGATTCGAAGGCCTGCTGAACACCGACGTTTTGATGTCCACCACGTTGTCGTGTTCCGTCACGTCCAGGCCGTTATTGCCCGGCAAATCCAGCCGGTGCATTCCGGCAGTCTTCGGCGGGGCGGACGGTTCTCCGCGTTCCGGTCGCTCTGGTCGCTCGGGTGGCTCGGGCGGCTCGGGCGGCTCCGGCGCCTCGCCATGCGCTCTCCCTCGGGTGTCC
The DNA here is from genome assembly GCA_963758445.1 of Terriglobia bacterium. Lineage (GTDB taxonomy): Bacteria > Acidobacteriota > Terriglobia > Bryobacterales > Bryobacteraceae > Bog-105. Next base: position 423,401 of record CAVWVR010000004.1, on the reverse strand, counting down.
ACTACAATTTCCTTTGTGTTCCCGCCGCCTCGCACCGTGATTCCGCCCGTTATCAGGTGCACATGAATCTGCGCCGGCCGCGAAGCATCAGTCAGCGGTATATGTACTTCGCCTTGCGCCCACAGCGCTCCCGCCCCGCTAAGTAAAATCCCGGCAAATAAAATTGCTCTTGTTGTTCTCATAAATCTTCTCCTCAGTCTTGTCCCTCATGCAGCCGAATGCCGCCGTTCAATGTCTCGAAACTGATCTGCGGCCCACCGCGCCCAACTCGCCCGCCACTTCTCCGATCGCTGCGGTACACGTACATCCCGTCGTGCCGCTCTTTCTCTTCAGCAGCCGCAATCGTTAAGGGCGCCACGTCGAAGTTGCTATAGATGTCGCCATGAAAGGTCTTGAACAGCAGGTCCGCCGACAACCCCGGCTGGAAGTACACGTCTAGCTGTCCATTCACGGTCTTCACGCTGCACGCCCGCGCCGGATTTTTGGCGAAGCGAACGGTCACCGGACCATTGACCGTGCTCACATCGCCCGATCCGCCGACGCCGCTCATCTTCACCGGCCCATTCACGCTGCGCACCGTGTAGTCGCCGTCCATCCCGTCTACCATAACTTGCCCGTTCACAGACGAAACCACCGGCCGTGCTCCCCGCGGCGCCTGCACTTCGATGTCATAGCTCACTTCATAGAAATGCTTGTGATCGCTGCAGCACCCATCACACTGCCCGTTGCAGCGCCACGGAGCTTTGTACTCTACCGAAACCGTTCCCGGCTGCTCCGCCATCTCCAGCTTGACGTCGCGTTTTGCCTGCTGCAGGTCCGCTTGTGTCTCGGCGTGAATCGTCTTATGCGCCACCACATGCACCTGCGGCCCGTTGCCCCCCGTCACATGGATACGGCCGTTCAGGTTGTCCACCACCAGCCGCATCGGTTCGCCCGCAAGCGTCATCGTCTTCTCGATCGTCTCTTCCTCGTGCACCGTCCAGCGGTCCGAATCCCCATGCGCCAGGCACACCACTCCCAACCCCGATGCCGCCAGCATCAGGCAGATGTTCCGTTTCATATGTCTTCCTTGTTTTAATCCTTCATCGTGCGGAGCGCCCACTGCGCGCGCTGCCGCACATCCGCATTTGCGTTCGTCTCGGTCGAGAGTTTGCGGAACTCGCCCGTCGCTTGCTTCTCGCGCATGTGTACCAGCGCATCAATCAATGCAATCTGCACCAGCGGTGAGTCCTGGCTACCCAGCGCATTCACGATCGCCTGCCGCACCGGCGCCTCGCCCGAAAAATTCTCCAACGCATCCAGCGCAGCCAAGCGCACGTTCGTGTTCGGATCGTGCTGCAGCGTCGAAATCAATGCCGTCATCAGATCTTGATTCGGATGCTGCACCTGGCTGCCCCATGACACTCCCTGCAGCCGCGAAGCCGGTGACGTCCTTTCTAACAGCGACAACGCAACCGTCTCCCGCAGGCTTTGCACTTGCGATTGCAACTGCGCCGTCTCTCCGCTCGAAGCCCGTCCGCCCATGCTCACGCGCCCTACATACATCCCCAGGCAGAACAACGCCAGCACCATCGTCACCTGCCGCACCAGTCCGGCGAGTCCCGGCTTCCACCACACGAACGCGCCCCGCGGCACCGCTACCCGCCCGCTCTGAATGTCGTTGACGCGTTGATAGAAACGCGCCCGCAGCGCCGCACTCGGCTGCGTTACCGGGATACGCCCCAGGTCCTGCCACGTCGCGCGCAGCTCTTCCACCTGCATCAGCAACTCGGCATTGCCATGCAGTTGCGCTTCGAATTCCCGTTTCTCGCTCGGCCCCAAACGCCCCGCCAGGTATTCAGGAATCAGCAACCGCAGCTCATCAGACGTCATACAGCGTTTCTCCTCGCAACTCACAAAACAACTCGCGCAACTCTTTCAACGCGCGATATACACGCACCTTTACCGTGCCAATCTCACACTTCAGAATCTGCGCAATTTCCTCATATCGCAAATCGTGAAACCGGCTCAGCACCAACACCTCGCGCTTGTCCTCAGGCAGCTTCTGCAGCGCTTCCTGCAAGAAAAGCGTGTCCTGTTTCTGCGCGAAAACTTCTTCCGCCAGCGGCTCATTGCTCGCCATCGCATCCATCTCGTTATTCCACGTTTCCCCGCGCCGCTTATGCGCGGCATCGAAGTACGCGTTCCGCGCCATGCGATAGAGCCAGACCTTGAACGGAAAGTTCGCATCATAGCTCGCCGCGTACTTCAAAACGCGAAAAAATACTTCTTGCACCAGGTCTTCGCTCCAGGCCCGGTTGCGGCTCAAGTGCAGCAGATACTGGAACAGCGCCACGTGATAGCGTTCAAACAGAATCGCCAGTTCCGCCGTGTCCCCGGCTTGCACCCGCTGCATTACTGCGTTATCGTTTTGGCTGTCCACTCCCCCTCGCTGTTCAATACTGAGGGACGAAAAAAAGGTTACGAACGATCCTGTTTTGTACGATCATAGTCCGTGCCGCCGCGCGAACTACGCCTCCGAGACGTCGTTTTCTTCAATATCTGCGCCCTCATCAGCCTCCGCTGGGTCGCCGCCGCCGCCCACGCCGGCCCCGGTTCGTTCGTCCTCTGGATTTTTGCCGCCTTAGCCTTCTTCCTGCCTTCGGCCATCGTCATCGCTCGCCTCTCCGAGCGCTTCCCCGAACCAGGCGGCATGTACATCTGGACCAAGCGCGCCTTTGGTGATCGTCACGCCTTCCTCTGCGGTTGGCTCTACTTCATCTCCACGGTCCTTTATTTCCCATCTCTTCTACTCGCCGGCATCAGCATGACTGCTTATGCGCTCGGCCCGACCGGCCAGCGGCTTGTCGAAGAGCGAGCCTTCGCGGTGCCCGCCACGCTGATCATTCTGTGGGCCATGTTCATCGCGAACTTCTTCGGCTTGCGCGTCGCCAAATGGATCACGGCTCTCGGTGGCAGTTCCACGTTTATCATCGGCGCGCTGCTTGCAGCACTGTGCATCGCCGTCTACGTGCGCTCCGGCGCCGCCACAAAGTTCTACGCCTGGCCGAAGGCCAACCTCGACACGCTCAACTTCTGGTCCCAGATTGCCTTCGCATTCGTCGGCCTCGAACTCGCGCCGCTCGTCAGTGGCGAAATCCGCAATCCACGCCGCGATCTCCCGCGCGCCGCCGTCATCAGTGGCATCATCACCGTGCTGTTCTATCTCACAATGACCGCTGCACTGCTCACCGTCTTGCGCCCGCCCGAGATCAGCCCCATGACTGGACTCGCGCAAGCAGCGGTCGTCGGCGCTCGCCAACTCGGTGTTCCCGCACTCGCCATCGTGTTCGCTCTGTTGATGGGATTCGCGCTGCTCGGTCAGGTCGATACCTGGATCGCCGGCAACACCCGCGTGCCCTACGCCATTGGTGTCGATCGCTACCTACCCGCCGCCTTCAAACGCACCCATCCGCGCTGGGGAACGCCCTATGTGTCGTTGTTTGTGCAAGCCGCGCTCGCCACCGCGTTCCTGCTCATGGCCCAGCTCGGAGAAACGGTCCGCGCCGCCTATCAGATCATGGTTGACATGATGGTCATCGCCACTTTCATCCCGTTCCTCTACATCTTCGCCGCCGGCTTCCGCTTCACCAACCGCATCGCCGCCCTCTCCGGACTCGCCGTCACCCTCATCGCGATCCTGCTCTCCGCCATCCCCCCGCCCGATGTGGCCTCCGTCCCCCTCTTCGAGTTGAAAGTGATAGGCGGCTGCGCCCTCATCACCCTAGCCGGCCTGCAAATCTTCAAAAAATACTCCAGGCAATCGTAGCCACAACGTGTTCAAATGTGGACGGAGGCAGAATAATCCGATCCCAGCCCCAAGGACTCTTCCACACCTTCTAACTGAGCAAAGTTTGAGCTTCGCTATCCCGCACGCCCTCTACCGCCCCAAAAACCTCTCCGAATAAGCCTCTGCCCTAACTTTCCACTCGTCCCTCTCATTCGCAACCCGCTCCATCTCCCATCGCACCGCCATCTTCACGTGACTCGAACGCACCCCACAGGCCTGAATCGCCTCTTTCGCGTTCTCCTCCGCCTGCCTCTCATCCCCCTGCAGATACACAGTCGCGGCAACCTCGAACCGCGCATAGCAGAGCTTCTCGTCCGGCGTCGCGATACGGACCCCCTCCGTTCCGTCAGTAAAGTACCAGGGCAACTGATTTTCCGCTCGATTCGCCACCGATTTGTCACCCAACCACCCAATCGCCGTAAGCTCTTGCTCCCTCGCCTCGTCCAAATTTCCTAGCAGCCGATGGATGTTCCCGCTTTCCAACGCAGCCAGCGGAAAACGGTCGATATGCCCGTATTCCAAAACCGCCTCTTCATATTCGCCACGCTTAAAATACGCATCCGCCAGATTGTCACGATACTGCGTCGAATACGGCGAGATTGCAACCGCCTTCTGATACTCCGTCAATGCGTGCTTAAGGTTTCCCTCCTTGTCGTAAATGACACCGCGTCGAAAATACGCCTCGGCAATCTTCGAATTCATCTTGATCGCCCGGCTATATTCCTCCATCGCCTCTTGCGTCTCCCCTTGCGCCAGCAGGCTATCGCCCGTGAGAACGAGTAAGTGCGATTCGTTCGGCCACCGCTTCAGCATCTCGCCCAATCCCTGCTGATAAGCGACGCCATCGGACCTGTTCGCAACTAAATCCGCGATCCCAATTCCAAGCTTTGCCTGCCCATTCGCCGGCTCCACGCTGAGCGCATCCTGAAAGGGCTTGCGCGCATCCTCATAACGGCCGACATTCATCAGGTCGTTGCCTCGCGCCAGGTCAGCCCTCACCTGCTCATTCCGCTGGTGCTCATAAATCAAAAACCAGACACCCAAGCCGGCCAGAACCAACACAGCAACCGCAATCGGAATCACCAATCGCCAGGACCTTGCCCGTGTAGTCGTCCATATCCGAGTTCCGCGAGTAGTCTCTTCAGCCGAGCCCCTAAGTTCCTCCGCCACGGCGCGCAGCCCTCGCGCCACATCCAGCAAAGCGTTATCAAGCCACTCGACAACCGGCCTCCCCTCCTTGGGGAGCGCATTCAGCTTGGCGAAGGGTGTGGTTTTCCAATCGCACGGCGCCAGAATAATCGGGACTACCCGAGTTTGTCCTCTTTTGTGACGCGCGAGAGCCGCTGGCATCTCGACGTCATAGCAAAAGGAAGAAGCTAGGAAATCGCGGCTGACCAGCAAGACGACCAAGTCAGCCGCGTTCAGGCACTCCTCGATTTTTCCAGCCCACTCAGTCCCTCCAGTGATTTTGTCGTCGTACCAACATTCAACCAAGCCATCGTGCTCAAGCTGGCTGAGCGCCTTGACGAACTGCTTCAGGAGTTCTGCGTCGGCATGCGAATACGAAATGAATACGCAAAGCGGACGCGGCGCCGCAACTGCACTTTGACCCGGGCTGCTCAAAGCTATGGCTTTCGCGCCACCGGAAACGTTTGGCCGGCAAGCACCGACATCGGAAACTGTTCGTATCCCCACCGCTGCTTGGTGATTTCGGGCACGCGGTCCTCTATATAATCAGCCAGCCGGCTAACCTGAATGAATCCCTGATCGTCGCTCGCCTTCGACAATCCTTCGAGGAACGCGAACGTAAAGACGCCGTGATTCTGATAGCCCTCAAGCGCCATCTGATCGCTGGAGGAGGCCGCCAGTATTGCTCGCCCTGTGATCTTGGATAGCCGGTCGATCGATCCCTTGCCGCCCACCGTGGGATCCCGCCCCGATATGGCCGCCCCCGCATCGCAAGTGTCCAAAATGAGCAGCGTTTTCTTGGCCGGAATCGTCTTCAGAAGTCCTTGAATCTCTTCCTCACCCAGACTCTGTTGTTTCAGCGCGTCCGCACTCGTGTAACGAACCTCCCATGGCACGAAAATATATTGCCCATCAATGGCAGCACCGTGACCGGCCAGGTACAAAACAAATTCGTCATTCGCCTGGATTTTGCCTGCGACTTCCTTTATCGTGTTCTCAATATTCGCCCGCGTCGCTTTTTCGTCTGGGAGTGAATACGTGATCACATCCCGAAACAACCCACCGCCTTGCCGCTTCAATTGCGTCGCCACAAGTTGAGCATCCTGCGCGGCAAATCTTACGCCCGAGTCAAGTGCGTGGTCGAGGTAATTGGAAACTCCTACCGCGATTACGTAAAGCGTCGGCGCTTGTTGAGTAGCGCTTACCCTGACAACCGCCGTGACAGAACGCGACTCCAGCTTATTCGAGCGGTCATAAACACTTGCCGTAACGCGATGCTGGCCCGGAGGAAGGTCAAATTTGCGGCTCACCATATCCAGCCCCGGCGTAGGGATGTCCACCGGCCGCCCCTCCATCTCAACTCCATCAATTCGGTAAACAATCCGGCCCTTCCCCGCACCGCGATCGTTCACGCGAAACTGCAGAAGATACTCGCCGCTAGAGTCCGCCTGCGCCGGCGAAAGTAAATCGAGGTCGGGGGGCGACCCCGCCCGCAGCACGGCAGAAATATCTCCGATGCGCTTCCGTTCCGCAGCGATGAGTTCGGCGCCTTCGGGTTTCAGCGCCTGCGCAATCAAGTCGGGGCGGTAAAACGACTGCATGACTTGGTCGACTTTGATGAATTCACCCTCGTGATCCGGCCCGTGGTTCAGGTGGTATCCAATCAGCGATTCCCCGCCTTTTGAGGAATCGAAAAATCCCTCCGGAGTCCATGCCACCCAGCGCTGGCCATCAGAATCTACAAACAATCCCATCACTTCCCGCCCTGTGTCTGTTCGATACCACCGGACAGTGCCGTCGCTGAAACCAGCGATTGCATATCGGCCATCCAGGGTTAGATTGACGGACCATGCAGCGCCCGGCGGATCCACCGCCCACATCTGTTTTCCTTGGCGATCGAAGAGTCGCAAGTACCATTCGGTTCCCAACAGGAACTTATCACCACTCGTTGAAATCGCCAGACTCCGCGATAATTCGTAATGATCAAGCAGCAACGCCTGACCCTTCAACTTTGGCGCGTAAGAGTCCTTCCAGTCAGTGATGTTGAGGCCGTCAGTGCGCGGAGGCCTCACAGATAAATTTTCCTCGGGGTCGAGCACGAGCTGCCGATCTGAGATAGAGAATTGGAAAATGCGTCGACTCCACGCCGCCTGTGCGCTGAGAGAATATCCATCGAACTTGACCACATTACCGTCATCAGAAACACCGAAAGCCCGGCCCCCTATGTATCCAAAAATTTCAGGCGTGTGTTCCCAAATCGGCCGACCATGCCCATCCCAGACACCAATGATCGGGTCGGATGCCCCAACTGCAATCCGGTTCCCCTTCAACTCATGCAAGTCGAAAACCGTACCGCCCGACACAGGCCACTGGGTGACACTTCCGCGACCGCTTCTGCTCCAGGCGAAAATCGGAGCGCGGCTCTGCGCGTCATCATATCTGCCCGCAGCATACAGCGTTTTCCCGTCAAGAGACCAGGCAATAGAGCTCAGGCTGCCGTTCGTGGCTTCCTTCGTGTCGGGTGCGTACAGAAACGAGAGATCGTTACCGGAAATTACGTTTACTGCCGTGGAGTCGGAGAAACCTAGGGCTATCTTTGTACCGTCCGGCGAGAATCGCGCGCAGAATGGTTCCTTTCCACCCGGCAACTGTCTCTTGGCTAGCAAATGAAAATCATTGCCGTATACACGTACGAAGCCGTCGTCACTCGTGGTTACAAGACGCCCTGAGCGATCGAATTCAGCCCAATAAGAATCACTGCCATAGCTACTGTCACTTGCGATCTGTTGGTAGTCGCTCGTGCGAAACACGCGAATCCCGTTCGCACGCGCAAGAGCCGCGACCAGATATGATCCATCTTTGGAGTAGGAGAGGTGACCTATAACATTCGGAAAACCGCGAAGCTCTTTGACGAGGCTGCCAGTCGAACGTTCAAATAGATAAACAGAATCCGATCCTGCTCCCGGTCCCGTCCACCCTCCCAAAGCTACTACCGCTCCATCCGGAGAAATCGCTACCGCATCAAGGTTTCCTTCCGATCCACTGCCTTCGGGCGGACGCAAGACTCGGAGTAGTCTGCCCGTCGGCAGATCCCAAACCCTCGCAGTCTTATCGAGGGAAGCCGAAACCAGGAATCGCTCGCTGGCATCCACGTCGATCCTCATGATCTGGGCCGTATGCATTCCCGTCTCAATGTGCAAAAACGGCGTAGAAGGAGGATAACTACTCTGTCCCCGCGCAGCTATCTGAATCGATAAGGCCAACCCACAAATCGCCAGCCACGACGCAGTTCTCGGCTCAAATTGACGGTGCATACTGCTTCTCCACAACTCCAAGCAAGTCGCAGGCCGCAAGTTCGCCCGCTGTTTGACCTTCTATCTTACGCGCATCTAACCCTAGCCGCCAGCGCTCATCACGGCAGCCGTTTGCAAAATCAAGAATCGCAAAGCGGACGTGCGGCGCTTGCACCGCGACCCGTCCCGCTCAAAGCTACGGCCTTCGCGCCACCGGAAACGTCTGCCCCGCAAGCACCGACATCGGAAACTGTTCGTATCCCCACCGCTGCTTGGTGATTTCAGGCACACGGTCTTCTATGTAATCAGCCAGCCGGCTAACCTGAATGAATCCCTGCTCGTCGCTCGCCTTGGACAATCCCTCCAGGAATGCGAACGTAAAGACGCCGTGATTCTGATATCCCTCAAGCGCCATCTGATCGCTGGAGGAGGCCGCCAGTATCGCCCGTCCCGCAATCTTGGATAGCCGGTCGATCGATCCCTTTCCGCCCACCATAGCGTCCCTCCCCGAGGTGGCCGCTCCCGCATCGCAAGTGTCCAAGATCAGCAGCGTTTTCTTGGCCGGAATCATCTTTAGAAGTCCTTGAATCTCTTCCTCACCCAGGCCTTGCTGGACGCGATGCCGGAAGAACCGCGTTACTCGGATGTCCCGTATGGTCCAGCGCTCGGAAAAAATCCGCAAGGCTGGCGCAAATAGACCAATAGAACTGCTGGCCTCTAAGAAGGCGGGCGCTACTAGAAACCCGATCAGACTGCCACTGTTCTGAATGGCTGTACCCCGTTCAGTTCAGCGTTAAATCCTCTCGGCAGTCCCAACGACAGCGTTCCAGACGAAATTCCAAAGAACATCGCAGCAGATTCCAAAGAGGCGTTGCGGTGCCGGTTTGTAGGCGCTCATAATGCGACTGTAGAGATTTGCCGTCGAGCTGTTCAGGCCAGTTGCATTCAATTAGGTGCGCCGAAAGACGACAAACTAGTTCACCAGTTCGTCGTTTAGCCGACGTGGGGCGTTTGCTACTTTGGCTACAGCCAAAAGCGACAAGCAAAGTGACACGCTCGTGATTGTTGCGGGTTCCGGCACGCTGGTGACACCGAAGGCATAATATGCTCCAAGAAAGTCTGTGCTGTACACGCCTCCGCCTACCGGGAAGATCGAAAACCGGAACGTCGCAGTTCCCGAACCGGTGTATTGAAAATCCTTGAAGTCGTCGCAGCAACCGTTTGGGTATAAGCCAATTTCAAATTGGGCCGTAAAGGGAACCACCAAGGTGCTGGGGCCGTTCGGGGTGAGGGTAATGTCGTTGGCCAAAAGTAGCGATCCCGATACGAAGTCCAAAGCGGCCCCGTCGAACGCATAGGTGGCCCCGTTTTGCTTGATAGTCGCCGTACTAAACAGGAGATGGTTTGCGTCCTCGAGATGAGTGTTGCCGCCTCCTGTTAAAGTCGTTGAAAAAAAGTTTGTCTCATCGCCAAAGAAAAATCCTCCCGAGAATCCTGCAAAGTCGCCACTTAGCGAGCCGCTATCGGTTATGACACCGAAATTCAATCCAAAAAAATCTGGTTCTGGGCCATCGGTCGTGACTTTGCCCGAAAGGATGTCAATCTGAATCGGACCCGCAAAAGTTGGTACAGCGAGCAGCGCGACAATCAACAGGATTTTCATCGGCTCATCATCTCAAATGCCGATGCTCAAACTGAGCCACTACCGGCAATAGAGTTCAGGCTACGCCTTCCCTCCTGCCGTTGACAAATATCCGCAACTTTATATCTCCCCTGCTCTCAACCGCTTACCCCACTCGAACCCCCACTTCCGCACGTCCCCGTTCGACAATCGCTACGAAACCAGCTACTCGTATGCCAATTTCCGAACGTCAACTAGAAGCCAATCGTGCAAATGCACAGAAAAGTCCGGGTCCGCAGTCGCCCGAGGCTAAGGCCAAGGTCGCCCAAAATGCGACCAAACATGGACTCACCGGCCAGTTCCGCGTCCTCGCCTGCGAAAGCCTGCGCCTCTTTGATGCCATGCTCGAGCGCTACCTCCAAATCGAGCAGCCTGCCGACGACATAGAAAGGGATCTCGTCGTAACCATGACGCGCCATGCCTGGCTCGCCGACCGCGCCCTCCGATGCCAGGACGCCTGCTTCCTCGTCCAACCACGCTCTGAAGAGAATATCGAAGCCGACCTCAATGGGCTCCTCGTCCACCCTGACCTCGAAAGGTATATGCGCTATCATTCCACCCACGACCGCGCCTATCACCGTGCCGCCGCCGCGCTCGCACGTCGAAGAAAAGAAAGGATCGCCGCCGCCCGTGGCATTGTTTCGCAAGAGCAGGCCGCAGCCCGCGAAACTCGCAGCGCTGAACTCCATCCATACCGGGTCAGAACCACAAAAGCACTCGCTGAAAATGCAGAACATCGCACCTTTGCCGTAAACTCCTCAGATCCGCGTTCATCCGCGTCCATCTGTGGCCATAACTCAAGCAAGGAATGAAAAAAATGGACCACCAAAACGTCGAGCAACTCGCGCGCCTCGGTGCCACCGAAGAAGATATCGCGCTCGATCTGGGCCTCTCCCTGGAGCAACTCCAGGAATGCTACCGCCGCGAGCTCGATCGCGGCCGCGTCCAGGGTCGCCACGCAATCTTGCAGCGCCTATTCAGCAACGCTGCCTCCGATTCGAATTCCACCGCCACATCCATGTGGGTCAAAGCCCAATGCGGTTGGCGCGACACCGGAGTTTCGCCCAACTTCCCCACTCCCTTTGAACCTGTCCTCAATGTCTTCACCGTGCAAGATGACGAAGCAACAGATCCCGTTTGACTTCCGGCTGCGCAAAGCCCAATCCCGCGTCTACCACCATCCCGCCCGCTTTCGTGTCCTCGTCGCCGGCCGTCGCTTCGGCAAAACCCAACTCGCGCTCGTCGAACTCCTGCGCGCCACTTGGCTGTCCCCCGGCGCTACCGCCTGGTACATCGCGCCCACTTATCGGCAAGCTAAAACCATCGCCTGGGAACGTCTCAAGTCGATGCTTCGCGATCATACCCACGTTCAAATCAGTGAAACGGAGCTCACCATCCGCTTCCCGGGCAATCGCTCTATCGTGCTCCGCGGCGCCGATCAGTACCACGCTCTCCGCGGCAGTGGTCTCGACTTCGTGGTCCTAGACGAATTCGCCGGCATGAAGCCGGAAGTCTGGCCGGAAGTCATTCGTCCCGCTCTCGCCGACCGCCATGGCCGAGCCCTGTTCATCGGCACTCCCCACGGCCACAACCACTTCTATGACCGTTTTCTATTTGCCCAATCCGATCCCGACTGGTCCGCCTTCCAATTCACCACTCTCGACGGCGGCTACGTCGGCGCACAAGAACTCGCCGGGGCCGCCCGCGAACTCGACCAGCGCCTCTATCGTCAGGAGTTCGAAGCCAGTTTCGAAAATAATACTCTCGGCCGCGCCTATCATGCCTTCTCGCGTCACCATCATGTGAGCCCCTGCAGATATCGCCCGGGCGCCAAGCTCATCTGGTCGCTCGATTTCAACGTCCACCCGATGTGCTCCATCCTGGCCCAGCGCAACGACGACCTCCAGCAGTCTATCCCTCACTACCTGCGCGATCCGAGGAACGACGAAGTGCAAATACTCGACGAAATCGTCATCGAGGATGCCAACACCCTTCTCGCCTGTCAGCGTCTCTGGGATCGCATCAGCCCGTGGCGTTTCCGGGGCGCGCATATCAATCTCGACATCTACGGCGACGCCAGCGGTTATCAGCGGCGCACCTCCGGAACCACAACGGACTGGAATCTCATTCGCGAATTCTTTACCCGTTACACCGGTCAGGTCACCGCGCGCGTCAAAGCGGCCAGCTCCAATCCCTGTGTCCGCGACCGTGTCAATCTAGTCAACAGCCGTTTGCTCAACGCCGCCGGTGATCGCCAGCTCTATATCGATCCAAAATGCAAGCACCTCATCCTCGACTTAGAGCGTGTCTGTTGGTCCGTTGACCGCGCCGGTCAGCCAACCAGCGAATTAGATAAATCCGACCGCATGCGCACCCACACCAGCGACGCCCTCGGTTACTACCTCGCCCAAATCTATCCCCTCTATGGAAAAATCGGCGAAAAACAGGACCGCCTCTTCTGAACCCCCCCGACACTCCCCGTCTCTCCGATACCCTCAACTCAAAGCCATGAGCGAAGCGATTGGTGCGTGCGACTTCCACCCTCTTGCCCTAATCTAATGTGGTACCCCCAATGTCCAACTATCAAAAAAATTCCGAAGCCATCTCTCGCCTCTCTCCGGAGCAGTATGCCGTTACCCAGCGCAGCGCCACGGAACGCCCGTTCCAGAATGCCTATTGGGACAATAAAGAACCCGGTCTATACGTCGACATCGTTTCCGGCGAACCTCTATTTACGTCCATGGACAAGTTCGACAGCGGCTGCGGATGGCCGAGTTTTACCAAGCCTGTCGAGGCTGACAACGTCATCGAACATCGCGATACCACTTACGGTATGAGCCGCACGGAGGTTCGTTCCACTAACGCCGACAGCCATCTCGGCCATGTGTTCCCCGACGGTCCGCGTGAGGCGGGTGGTTTGCGCTACTGCATCAATTCCGCTTCGCTTCGTTTCATCCCGCTCGACAAGCTCGAAGCCGAAGGATATGGCAGCTATTTGAATCTGTTCCAAACATCAAAAGAAGGAGTCAAGAAATAACATGTCAACTGAAATTGCAATTCTGGCCGGTGGTTGTTTTTGGGGCGTGCAGGATTTAATCCGCCGTTACCCCGGCGTCATTTCCACACGCGTCGGCTATACCGGCGGCAGCGTCGCCAATGCGACCTACCGTAATCACGCGGGCCACGCCGAAGCCATCGAGATCGTTTTCGATCCGGAGAAAATCAGCTATCGGCAGCTCCTCGAATTCTTCTTCCAGATTCACGATCCCACCACGCTGAATCGCCAAGGGAACGACAGAGGGACCAGCTATCGCTCGGCCATCTTCTACACCAATGAAGAACAGAAGCGCGTCGCCACCGAAACCATTGCCGACGTCGAAGCCTCAGGTCTATGGCCGGGCAAGGTCGTCACCGAAGTAACCCAAGCCGGTCCATTCTGGGAAGCCGAGCCGGAACATCAAGACTACTTGGAACGTTACCCAAACGGTTACACTTGCCACTTCATCCGGCCGGGATGGAAACTTCCCACCCGCTCTGAGGCAGCGTGAAAAAATCCGGAACTGCCTTCGCGTTCTGCCTTGCCCTCTCCGTTCTGCTGCTGCACGGGCAGAACCAATCCTCCTATGAGGTCTCGGCAACAAAGAATGAGATGTTGTCGATGCGCGATGGAGTCAAGCTCGCTACGGATATTTATCGCCCCGCGCGCAACGGCTCCGCGGTTGACGGAAAATTTCCGGTAATTCTGGAGCGCACTCCTTATAACAAGGATGGCCTTTCCTCCGCATCCACTTATTACGTGCCGCATGGGTACATCGTCATCGCGCAGGACGTTCGTGGCCGTTATAAGTCGGAAGGGCATTGGGTTCCCATCCGTGACGATCCAAATGATGGATTCGATACCGCCAAGTGGATCGGCTCTCAACCCTGGTTTGACGGTCACATCGGCACTATGGGGAGTTCTTACGATGGCGCTACCCAGCATGCTCTCGCCATCGCGAACGCTCCTTATATAAAGGCCATGATTCCGCGCAACGCCATGTCCGATTTTGGCCGCTATGGCGTGCGCCACAATGGCGCCTTCGAACTCCGCTTCTTCAATTGGGTCTTAACGCTCGGGAATCCTTCGCCCACTGAAAATGATCGCGCCGCTGCCGAGCGCGCGGCAATCGATCCGGCTGCTGCTCCCGCGCTGCTGGAGATGGGCAAGCACGTTCAGGATTATGTGCGCGCTCTGCCGTTGCGTGCCGGTACAACGCCGCTTAAGTTCGCTCCCGATTATGAAGCCTGGTTGATAGAGGCCATGAGCCACGGCGATTACGATAACTTTTGGAAGAACTCCGGCTCCAGTGTTATCGATCATCTTGCCGAATACGAAGATGTTCCCGAATATCACACCACCGGTTGGTACGATTCCTGGGGCACGCAGGCCGCGAATATAAATTTTGTTGAGCTGCGGAAGACCAAGAAGAGTCTCCAGCGCTTAATTGTCGGCCCCTGGATTCATAGCTCCGAGAGTCGCAACTACGCGGGCGAAGCGCAGTTCACCGAAGACGCGGCACTCGATCTTGGAGCTTTTCATCTGCGCTGGTTCGATCACTGGCTCAAGGGAATCGATAACGGCGTCGATCGTGAGCCGCCCGTGCGCATCTATGTCATGGGCGGAGGTGACGGACACAAAACGCCGGAAGGCCGTATCTTCGTTGGAGGGCATTGGCGCGATGAGCAGGATTGGCCACTTACTCGCGCCCGTTCAACTGCTTACTACTTACACGCTCATGGCGTGCTTTCTCCCGATAAACCCTCAGATGATTCGCCCATCCATTACTTATTCGATCCGCACAATCCCGTTCCCACGTTAGGTGGAAATGTCTCTTCGCAGGGAACGCTGATGTTCCAGGGCGCTGTAGACCAGCGCTGCCGTCCCGATTTCTGGCTCTGCAGCGACTCGAAACCATTGTCCGCGCGCAACGACGTGCTGGTGTTCCAGACGCCTCCGCTCGCCAACGACATGGAAGTGACCGGTCGCTTAATCGTGAAGCTCTGGGCCTCATCGAACTCGCTTGATACGGATTTCACCGCTAAGCTTATCGATGTCTATCCTCCCAATTCAAGCTTCCCCGCGGGCGTAGATCTGAACATCGGCGACAGCATCGTTCGGGCACGCTATCGCAACGGCCCCGGAAAAGCAGAGCCGCTGAAGCCTGGCCAAGCCTACGAATTCACCATCGAGATGTACCCCACCTCGCTTGTCTTCCAACGTGGCCACCGCCTCCGTCTCGACATCTCCAGCAGCAACTTCCCGCGCTTCGACATCAACCCCAACACGGGCGAACCGCTCAACGACAATCGCCGCTGGCAAATAGCGGAAAACACAATTTACCTGGACGCAAAACACCCTTCCCAAATCGTCCTCCCCATAATCCCGTGAAAAACCCCCGCCGCACCTCGCCACCCACGCCGCCGGACGTCGCCGTCAACTGGCCACTCCATTCAGAGCGATGAGCGAAGCGATTGGAGCTCCGATTTTTTCCCCGCCCCGCAACCCCACCCTCACCCCCAATCAAGTCAAAAGCTTTTGGGCTGCTTGGGCCGGCTGGGCGTTGGATGGTATGGACTCGTTCATTTATGCCTTGGTACTTGTTCCCTCGCTTCGCGAGTTACTGCCGCGCTCGGGGATTTCGGCTACAGCCGGAAACATAGGCTTCTATGGTGGCCTGCTCTTCGCGCTATTCCTGATCGGCTGGGGCTTGTCGTTCTTATGGGGTCCGGTGGCCGACCGTTTCGGGCGCGTGCGTACCTTGATGCTGACCATCTTGTGTTACTCGGCATTCACGCTTGCAGCCGCGCTCTCAACGCGCGTTTGGGAGCTTGGTTTGTTTCGCCTGCTTGCCGGCATCGGCATCGGTGGCGAATGGACGTTGGGCGGAATTCTGGTCGCAGAGGAATGGCCGGAAGAGCGGCGCGTATGGGGAGGCTGCCTGATGCACACCGGCTATTACTTCGGAACACTCATCGCTTCGCTTGCGAACTACAGTATCGGCACGCAGTTTGGATGGCGCGCGATGTTCGTCCTCGGCGGAACGCCGGCCCTGTTGGTTGCGTTCGTTCGCTATGGCGTGGCTGAGCCCGCGAAATGGGCGAATCGTGCTCGGGAATTAGGACCGCGGTTAACCGCGTCATCTGCTTTCCTAACCTTGTTCTCCCCTGAGTATCGGCGCCGCACCATTCTCAATGCAGCTTTCGTTCTGGTTGCGATGGTTGGCCTTTGGGCAGGCTCGGTGTACGTCCCGAGTGCTGTTACTCAACTCGCCACGCGCACAGGACACAGTTTTTTGGCTGCATCACGGCTGGCTTCAACCGGAAGCGTACTGCTATCCGTCGGAACCATTGCCGGATGTCTGCTCGTGCCCGTGTTAGTTCAATCCACTAGCCGGCGAACTACGCTCGGATTGTTCTATGCGCTGATGGCGATCTTTATTTTGCTCGCCTTCGGCTACATCTTCTACTTACAGCAGCACGCGCTTGCATGGTTCATGGCGTCCCTCTTCTTTCTCGGTGTGGGAGGAGCAAGTTTCTGTGTGTTCACCGTCTGGTTGCCCGAACAGTACCCGACCGACTGCCGCGCCAGCGCGTTTGCTTTTGCAACTTCATTTGGACGCTTCATCGCCGCTGGGGCGACATTCGCGGTCGGCGCCGCGGTCGCTCACTACGGCACACTCGGCCGCCCGGTCGCGGTGACGGGTCTTGTCTTTCTGATTGGGCTTCTGCTGCTACCCCTTGGTTATGAGACACGAGGAGCCGCGCTCGCCGCCTGACGAGTAACTCAACATGACTCTTACCGATCTATTTGACCTTTCGTTGCGCGGCCGTGCCGACGCCATCGCGCTGGAGTTTGCAGACCGGACTTACACATTTGGGGAGTTAGACGAACGCAGTAACAGCTTGGCGCAGTTCTTGATCGCGCAAGGGTTCTTACCCGGCGATCGGCTCTGTGTGTATCTCGCTAATTGCGTGGAGATGATTGATCTTTATCTTGCTTGTATCAAAGCGGGCGTCATCTTCGTGCCCGTTAACATCCTTTATCGCGATCGGGAGATCTCGCACATTCTGCGCGATGCGGAACCGCGCGGGCTTGTGTCCGCTGAGCCGATGCACGCTTCAGTTCCGGTCTGGACGCTTGCCGCTTTAGACGCGGCCAGGCAACACACTCCGGCGGTTCGGCCTATTGTGCGCTTGAACGGCGATTCTCCAGCCGGCATCATCTACACCTCCGGCACAACCGGAACTTCAAAGGGTGCGGTGCTGACGCATAACAATTTCGCAGTGAATGCGCTGAATTTATTGACGTGCTGGCAAATCACTTCGAGTGACCGTTTTCTGCTGGCGCTGCCGCTCTTTCACGTACATGGATTGGGCAATGGCCTGCACTGTTGGCTAATGAGCGGATGCCGGACCAAACTGCTGGAACGTTTTTCGCATCAGTCTGCGCGCGAAACGTTCCTGCAATTCCGCCCGACGCTGTTTTTCGGCGTGCCTACTATGTACGTGCGCATGCTCGAATGGGAGCCGCGGGTTGCCCGTGAAATTGGCTCCTTTATGCGCCTCTATGTGTCCGGTTCGGCGCCTTTGCCGCCAAGCGTGCTCGATGAATTTGAGTCGCTGTTTCAGCATCGGATTCTGGAGCGCTATGGCATGAGTGAAACTCTCATGAACATCAGTAACCCCTATATCGGCGAGAGACGATCCGGCACTGTAGGCTTGCCTTTGCCTGGCGTCTCCATACGGTTGCTTGATTCGAGCGGCAGTCCTGTAGCTGAGGGCGAAATGGGTGAAGTCTACTTGCGGGGAGCGAATGTGTTTGCCGGTTACTGGAGACGAGAGGATGTGACTCGCAGCGCCTTTGTGGACGGATTCTTCCGCACCGGCGATCTGGCCACACGTTCCACCGACGGCTACTATACGCTGTGCGGACGCAAGAGCGATCTCATCATTTCCGGCGGATTTAACATCTACCCGCGTGAGATCGAAGAGTTCCTGGAAGAGCAGCCTGAAATCGCGGAAGCGGCTGTATTAGGCGCGCAGGACCCACTTCGCGGCGAAGTGCCGGTCGCGTATGTAGTCACGCAGGAGGAGTTCGATCACGCGGAAATGGAGGGCCGTTGCCGGGACAGAATGGCGTCATTCAAAGTGCCAAGGAGGTTTGTAGTCGTCGAATCTCTACCGCGCAATGCCATGGGTAAAATTCAGAAGCATTTGTTGCCCGGTTTGTAGAAGGTGTCCAACCTGATGCCGACTGCACCAACGATAGAATAAGGTGATTTCATGTCAGGGAAAAAAATCGGCATATTAACGGGCGGCGGAGATGTGCCCGGTCTGAACGTTGTGATCAAGAATGTTGTGTACCGCAGCACAACGGACGGTCATGAGGTGACGGGCATCCGGCTCGGCTGGAAGGGCTTGATCGATCTCAATTTCGACGATCCGAAGAGCGTGGAGCGCTACGTGCTTCCGCTCACGCGCGAGAACACGCGCACTATCGACCGGACCGGCGGAACGTTCCTGCATACCAGCCGGACCAACCCGTCGAAGATGAAGAAGGTCCCTGATTTTCTGAACCCGGCCGATTTTCCATGCGCGAAAACTAAGGACAAAGACGGGAACGAGTCGACCACTTACGATCTCACCAAGCAGGTTCTGCGCAATTTAGAGCGGCTTGAGATCGAATACTTGATGGCGATTGGCGGTGACGACACGCTCAGCTATGCTGCCGTGCTCGACAAACTTGGATTCAAAGTCATCGGTATTCCGAAGACCATGGACAATGATGTGCGGAATACCGAATACTGCATCGGTTTCTCCACTGCCGTCTCGCGCGCTAAAGAAGCCATCGATCGGCAGCGCACCACGGTTGGCTCGCACGAGCGCGTGGGAATCTTTCGCGTCTTCGGCCGTGACGCCGGATATACAGCTTTATATACCGCCTATGTGACGTCGATTCGCTGCGGCATTCCGGAGTATCCGTTCGATCTCGATCACATGATCGACCTGTTGAAGACTGACAAGAAAAACAATCCGAGTAACTACAGCCTTGTGATCTTGTCGGAAGGCGCGCATTGGGAAGGCTATCAGGTGAAAGAGTATGGCGAGCCCGATGCGTTCGGTCATCGCAAGAAATTCAGTGTGGCCGAAGCTTTCAGCGACGAACTTACTAAGAAGATCGGGGCCGAGACGGTAGTTAGCGATTTGACTTACGATCTGCGCAGCGGCGCGCCCGATTTTCTGGATACGCTTGTGGCTACCACATTCGGAACGATGGCTTATGACGCCTTCTGCGCAGGTAACAGCGGATTGATGGCCTCCATCACCGAGGGACATTTTGCCATGGTTTCGATTCCCGATCCCAAGCTGGGACCGCGGCACGTTGACATCGAAAACATGTACAACACACAGCGCTACCGGCCGAGTTATGCCAAGCATACCGGTCTGTCTGTGTTTCTCACGCACGCTTAAATGCAGCCCAAGGCTGCCGCCGCGCAGTTGCCTTTTTCCGATGTCGTCGAAGCACACGGCCATCTTATTGACTCGCACATCATGGAGGGCATCTTCGATGCTGTGGTCGAATCCGGCGGACGATTTACCGTTGAACAGTTCGCCATCGGCAGGACGAACAGCGACCCCTCATCGCTCCGGCTGCGTGTCGAGGCGCAAACCGAGGACGAACTGGAGCGAATGCTCACGGCACTTCTGGGGCTGGGCTGCGCGCCTGTTGATTCGGGCCAGGTAGAGCTAAAATCCGCCGAATGCGACCGCTGCGCGCCGGAGGATTTCTACTCCACCACGAATCAACGTACGTTGGTCCGCCACAACGGGCAATGGCTGGAAGTTCAGAACCAACGGATGGATGGGATTCTCGTTGTCCGCGACGGGGTTGCCCAATGCAAACGTCTGCGTGACGTGAAAGCGGGCGATCCCATCGTCACCGGCATGCACGGCATTCGCGTCGTTCCGGAAGCTAAAGAACGGGATCGCGACGCGTTCGCGTTCATGAGTAACGAAATCTCATCCGAACGCCAGGTGGAGACGGCGGTTGCGCAGACCGCGGCCATCATGCGGCAGGTTCGTAGGGAAGG
Source organism: Terriglobia bacterium (assembly GCA_963758445.1). Classification (GTDB taxonomy): domain Bacteria; phylum Acidobacteriota; class Terriglobia; order Bryobacterales; family Bryobacteraceae; genus Bog-105. Next base: position 403,280 of record CAVWVR010000004.1, on the reverse strand, counting down.
GAAGCGCATTGTCGCAGTTGCCGGTCCCGTTGTGGTTCATACCGGCGGCTGCGGCCCGCTATCCAACATGATTCGGAATGGCTGGATTGATGCGCTGCTGGCCGGCAACGCGCTCGCGGTGCATGACATTGAGGCTGCTCTGCTGGGCACATCGCTGGGAGTGCGTACGAAAGACGGCCGGCTGGAAGAACACGGCCACCGCAATCACATGCGGGCTATCAACGCGATTTACCGCGCGGGTGGCATCGCCCGGGCAGTGGAGAACGGCCGCCTCACGACGGGTGTGATGTACGAATGCGTCAAGGCTGGCGTCCCATTCGTGCTGGCCGGCAGTCTCCGCGACGACGGGCCGCTGCCTGAAGTCATCACCGATATGAACGAGGCGCAGGACGCCTATGCCGCCGAACTCAAGAATGCGGGCGTGGTTCTGTGCCTGAGTTCGATGCTGCACTCCATCGCGACCGGCAACATGCTGCCGGGCTGGGTAAAAATTGTGTGCGTCGATATCAATCCGGCGGTGCCGACGAAGGTGAGTGATCGCGGAACCGGGCAGGCGGTGGGCGTCGTCACAGACGTGGGCCTGTTCCTGACGCTGTTGTCGAAAACATTGGAAGTTGATGAAGAAAACTCCTCAGTACACTGACGAGCACGCGAGCGCCGGAGTCACCGCGCCGCTGCCCCAAATAGAGACTTGGCCGAACCAGTTCCAGGACTACCAGATTGAAATCGAAATGCCGGAGTTTACGTCGGTATGTCCGAAAACCGGCTTGCCGGATCACGGCACCTTGACATTGGTCTACACGCCGCTGAAGCGTTGCCTGGAACTGAAGTCGCTGAAGATGTATACGCTGGCTTACCGTAATCTTGGCATTTTTCAGGAGAACGTGGTAAACCGTTTCCTGGCCGACGTGGTGAAAGCCACCGATCCCGTAGAAGCTACAGTGATTGGAGATTTTGCAGCCCGAGGCGGTATTTCGACTAAGGTGACGGCAACTTACCGCCGAAAGAAGAAGTAGGCTAATTATGGTGCGTATCGCCGCTCTTGTCGCGTTCTGCAGTCTGGCGCTATCGCTTTGCGCCGCCGACTTCCAGAACGGCCAGGCAGCACGCGCAGTCATCGGGCAGCCGTCTTTTTCGGCGCGCGAAAGCGGTATTACGGCGAGGGCTCTGTCCATTTCGAACGGACATTTATATGTTGCAGACGTTAGCAATCATCTGCTGGCCTTTGATCTGGCGCAGATTCCCGGTGCCGCGCAAGACCTGGCAGGGCGTAAAGGGACGGGCTGTACGGTCTGCGGCTTTTCGCCGGTAAGCATTTTTAATCAGTCCGTTATCTCGGGCATTTCGGCTGTCAGTGTAGCGGGCAAAGCGGTGGCAGTTGCGGACCCGACGAACCATCGTGTGCTGGTGTGGCACGACACGTCTTCCGATACCGCCATAAAAGGCCCCGACGTGATCCTGGGCGGTGACGGGTCGAGTTTGGTTGAACCCATCTCTGTCGCGCTCGACGGTCAAAGGTTGTTCGTTGGTGATGGCGCGCTGCATCGAGTCCTGGTTTGGAATTCGCTGCCGCGAGCCAACAACCAGCCGGCCGACGTTGTTTTGGGTCAACAAACTATTGCTACTTCGGGGGTTCCCGAGGTTCCGGGTGCGGACACCATTGGGCGCCCGGTGGCATTGGAATCCGACGGTACGAATCTCTTTGTTGCTGACGCTGTCTATCGCCGCGTCATGGTCTTTACGGCAGCCGACGTTCCTTTGCATTCCAATGCGTTGGTCAACTCGGCCAGCCTTGGACCCAGTCCGCTTGCGCCCGGCGAATTGGTTACGATTACGGGTCTCAGCGGCTTACCGGAAGCTGCTGCAGATGGGGCCGATCAGCCGTTGCCGAACAAGCTGGCAGGCGTCGAGGTGATGCTAGATGGATTGGCGCTGCCGCTCTTGTCGGTCTCTGCGACTGAAATCCACGCGCAACTGCCATACGATATCGGCAACCGCACATCGGCAAGTTTGTACGTCCGATCTGAACTCGAAGGTCAGACCTTTACGTCCACTGCGGTCGCGCTCACCCTGACCTCCGTCGATCCAGGGCTGTTTGCCTTCCCTGGCACCGAGCCGCGCCCCGGTATGGCTATAAAGGAGGGCGTGCCGGTGACGTCGAGTAGTCCCGCGAAGCCCAATCAGGAGATTACTCTCTGGGCAGCCGGATTAGGGCTGCTCAATACGCCAGCCGATAGCGAGGCGGGAATTGTGGCCGGAGTGCCGAATGCGTTCCCGAACGCGCCCGTGCTGGCGTCATTGAATGCAACAGTGAATGGCGTTCCCGCGGAAGTCGTATCGGCGGTTCTGCCGCAAGGCTCTATCGGCATCTACGAGGTTCGGGTCGTGCTGCCCGCTAATCTGCCCCGCAGCGGAAGCACCACGCTGACGATTTCGCAGGAAGGACGGCAGAGTAACAGCGTCACTATTCCCGTGCAGACGAGCATCCAATAGGCGATGCATCAACTTCGCTGGCATGCTCTGCTAAAGCAGTGGGTGGTGGTCACAACTGCGCGCCAAAACCGGCCGCAGATGCCCGCCAACTGGTGTCCATTCGATCCTGGATCAGGGCGTGTCCCGGACCACTACGACGTCTATCTGTATCCGAACGATTTCCCGGCGTTCTCCTCCGACGTGCCTCCGTTCGAACCTTGTACAGACCTGTTTGGTGAGACCGGTCCACGTGGGGCCTGTGATGTAGTTTTGTACTCGCCCGAGCACACTCTTCCGCCTTCTAAATTGACGCTAGAGAACTGGCGCAAAGTCGTGGATCTCTGGACGGAGCGCACCAGGCACCATGCTGATAATCCTGACGTCGCGCAGGTCGCCGTTTTCGAAAACTGCGGCGAGGCAGTGGGCGTCACCATGCCGCATCCGCATGGCCAGATCTACGCCATGCCGTTCATCTCTCCACTAGCGGAGAAGGAACTCGCGGCTTCGAAAGAGTTCGCCGATGCCAATGGCGGGGCTTGTCTGTTCTGCCGCTTGCTCGAAAAAGAGTTGGCAGATAAGAAGCGGCTGGTGGCGCAGAATGAGCATTTCGTCACCTTCGTTCCGTACGCGGCGCGCTTTCCGGCGGAGGTCTGGATCTCACCGCAGCGGCACATGCGCACTCTGCTGGACCTGAACGACGACGAACGAGCAAGTTTCGTCCGAATCCATCAGCATTATTCGCCGCAAGTACGATGCACTCTACGGTTTCCTGATGCCGCTGATGATGTCGGTGAGACAAGCGCCGGTGCGCCAGCCGGACGCGCCCTATCACATGTACGTCCAGTTTCTACCCCTGCAGCGCAGCGCAACCAAATTGAAATACCTGGCGAGCATCGAGACAGCTTACGGAACATTTCTGGCCGACACCGCGCCCGAAGAAATGGCGGAAGTTCTGCGCGGTTCGGATCCGAAGACCGATCCTTACTCCGGCTCATAAGGTTTGTATTTGTTATTTACCAGGACTTCTCGGGCCGTGTCGCGGTCTTTAGGAGCAACGTAGAAGAACGCTCCGGTAAGTTCACGCTTAAACAGCAGGCCGCTCATGTAAGTTCCGGTTTCGACGAGATAATCGAGTTCGGCCTTCGTTAGCAGATCTTCTATCTTCAGCCCGTCACTTAGCCGATGCGCCATGTAGACAAGATCCAGTTCGGCTTCGCCAAAGTAGTCGCTTTCGCGGCGCATGAGTAACGAGCCCTATCGTACCCTGAGGGTGCAGGATCTCCTTGGCAGTACTCTTGAAAACTCGCCGGCGGTGGCGCGAAGTACGCTTGTTTGTCCGCGCTATGGCGGATGCCCGACACCCGATTCTGGCGCAGATCATCCCGATTAGGCGCTGCAATCTGGCCTGCACCTACTGCAACGAGTTCGATAAGGACTCGCCGCCGGTGCCGACTGAAATGATGCTGCGGCGCATCGACAAGCTTGGCGAACTCGGTACCAGCATCATCACGTTCAGCGGCGGAGAGCCCACGTTGCATCCCGATTTGGATGACCTGATCAAACGCGCTCGCGAGCGTGATGCCATCGTCACGATCATCACGAACGGATATCTGCTGACGCCTGACCGGATTAAGCGGCTGAACAGGGCTGGCCTGGATTACTTACAGATCAGTATTGATAATGTTCAGCCGGATGATGTCTCCAAGAAGAGTCTCAAAGTACTCGATCGGAAGCTTCAGTGGCTCGCCGAATACGCCGAGTTTGATGTGACGATCAATTCCGTGCTGGGCAGCGATGTACGCCAGCCAGAAGACGCCTATCACATTGCCGCGCGGTCACGCGAACTCGGGTTCGGCAGTACCGTGGGGATTCTGCACGACGGGTCAGGGCAATTGAACCCGCTCAGCGGTATGCAAACGAGCGTCTATGAGCGAATCATGGGCCTAGGAAGTGGCCTGTTCTCGTTCGCGCACCACGATGGCTTTCAAAGCAATATCGTCAAGGCGCTTCCGAACAACTGGCACTGCCCGGCTGGCGGCCGGTTTTTATACGTCTGTGAAGACGGCCTGGTTCACTACTGTTCTCAGCAGCGTGGCCATCCCGCCATTCCGCTCGACAACTATACGGTGGAGGATCTGGTTCGCGAAGGCGCCAAGCCGAAAGGATGCGCGCCGTTCTGCACCATTTCCTGCGTGCATCAAACCGCGATGCTGGATAGCTTTCGTACTAAGCCGCGCGATGCGCTGGCGGGCATTATCAGCCGAAGAAAAGAGCGCGATCCAGCTTGGCAGCCGCCATTTTCGGTTCGCCTGCTGGATAGGATGTTCTTACGCGATTCGCGCTTGCGTGATGTATTCGGCGGCATCGCGCTACGCGTCTTCGGGTTGAAGCATTAGTTAGGCTTTTCGTAGACAAAGATCATCGGCTTGTCAATGCCCGCATTGTGAACCGTAGCCGTCAAAGTCTTGCGTCGTCCGACACCTTTAGTTCCTGCGTGTCCATTACTTTGCCTTTCACCTTTTCCGTGAGCTGGATTGTATTGGGGTCCACCCGCTTTGCGGAAGAAGCCGCTCCTGGTGCAACTCGCGGGCCGTGATCCGGATAATCTTTGCCGTCGAACTTCAAATCGAGGTGTTCTTTCTCGGCAGGCGTGGCAAACGAAAGTCCATCCGTACCCCATGCTCTGATCTCCCAATTCGTGGGCGTGAACTGCTCAGTGGTGCTCTCCCAGACGCCTGCGATTCCCGGGCCTCCGCTCACCCGTTTCGTGGTCATCGTCTCGGTGTAGGGCAATCCATCGGCGCGCGTCCCCTTTGTCTCTATGGTCAGCGTGTTGCCGCCGTCGGTGAAAGTCCAGGTGCTGCTGCCAGTTACTTTGCCGTCCCGCTTAGTAACCGATGTCCATTTGTCTGGGCTTTCCTGCTTGACAGCCCATGTGCCGCCGTACTTAGCTGATGATCGATTCCATCGGCAACGATCGTTTGCTTGTCGTCACCGAAAGCAAACTCATATTTGTTGCCGCCAAGATCCTTGACGTCCTCGCGGAATCCGGTGTATTGGCTTTTTTCCGTGTTCAGTTTCATGTACCGACGAACGGGTCATCCGCTGCCGTCGCGCTAACGCACGTCATGAGAAGCAATCCGAAAATCAGTTTCAAGCTGTGTTCCTCCAATCTGCACGAGTAACTATTTCTAACGAATTGGTACTAAGCTACTCCAGCGAGTACCCCGTGCGCGCCCGAATCTTCAGGCCGTGGTCGACATTTTTAAGCGAAATCTGCAGTTCGTGCCAATCCAGCTTCTTGTCGTCAGCCGGCGGCTTGAAAGCCAGCAAATATCCGTTCTGCAGTTCCCCCGCGATGCTTCTGAAGATAGTATCGATGTCTTTAGCGTGGTTGGCCTTGAATGCGCGGCCGCCGGTCCATTCTGCGAGTTCGTGTAGAAGCTTCTCAGCAGCAGCATCCTTTAACGCATCGCCTTCAGCTACCGCAAACACCGGAATTCCAGCCTTCTTCGCTCGTTCGGCGGCGGATTGACGGTTGAGAATGCTTGCGTTATCTCCGCCATCGGTCAGTACAACGATTGCCTTCTTGCCCGGCCGTTTCTCGAGCCCCAACGCGAGTTGACTGATGGAATCGAAGAGTGCAGTGCGCCCTTGCGCCCGCAGCCGGATCAGTGCGCGGCGAGCGGTCGCGCGATCCGTGCCGACTGGGGACAGCTCTTCAAGATGATCACTGAATCCATAAATGCCGATGGAGTCGTTGGGGCGCAGAGCGTCGATGAATTCGCGTGCGGCGTTCTTGACTAGCGGCATAACCTCTTGCATGCTGCCTGTGGTATCGAGCAGCAAAGCGCAGGAGAGTGACCGGTCGGATGCTTCGAAGGATCGAATGGGCTGGACCGCACCATTGTCTCGGACCTCAAACTGATCGCGACCCAGTCCCTGCACCGTACGGCCGCCATGGTCGAAGACTGTGGCGTATACCTCGACTAACCGCACATCTTCCTTGAACGTGACGTCCTGCGGGAATGCCAGTGATCCGATTAGGAGAGCAACAGCGAAGCGCATCATTGCGGACTCATCAACGCTTCAAGGTTTTCCGCTGTCAGGCTCCGGCAAGCCGCGATGATGGCGCTCCAATCGTAGGGATCACGCATCTGAATCGTTTTGAGCAGCTTGTCGGCTATTGCCGGCGAGATGTCTTCAAGCGCGTCATCAGCCCAGGCGCGATTATCTGCGATCCAGGCCAGATACAGCTTGAGTTCGGCGGTACGCTGCGCCATTGGGCCGGGCATGTAATAGCGCTCGTACTCTTCGTAGGGCGCATAGCGGCGCAGGCGCGGTTGCGGGCAACCGTTCAGACTCGGCGCGACTGCCCCAAGCGCGTCCATATCTTTTTGTTGCAGTGCAAGCTGACGCATGGCGCTGACCGGCTGGAGTTTCCAGATCTCCGACAATGCGCCCGCAGTCGCAGGTTTCTCGAGCAACATTTGCCCGAGGAAATAAAGATCGCTGACACTCACCGATTCCCACACTGCGGGCCAATCGCGTTGCTCAATACCGTCGATTAGCAAACGGCGTCTATTCAGCGACAGCAGGCCAAGGGTCTCCTGTTCCAGCAGTTCCAGCGCGGGCTGCGACACAGCGGATTGGACGATCCATTCACGTGCGATGCGAACCGTCGCGCCGAAGGATTGCAGCGCCGCCGGGCCGACTGCCGACCAGTCGGTTGCGCGAATACTGGAGAAGATGGCCTTGGCGAAAAATTCACCCGTGCCGCCGATGTGATTGCCACTAGAACGCGCCTCACCTGCGGAAAGAGCAAATTCGGCCAGTCCGCCGATGAAGTAGCTTCCCTCGCCGGCGCTCGATATCTGCAGGTTCGAGGTAGTGAAGTAGGAGATTGGTCCTGATCTTGCTCCCAACTCTGCGAATTCATGTTTGCGAACCAGCATCGGGTCCTCCGACACCAATAGATCGGACGGATCCAGGTAGCGGGCGTAGATTCGGCTCACTAGCGCCAGCTCCACCCACGGCTCCAGGTCGGCGGTTAAGTTATCTGCCAGCTTTTGCACTTCAGAGGGGTATTGTTTGCGCTTGGCTTGCTTCTCGCGAATTTTGCCGATCACTGCGAGCGCGTCTGTATTCGTAAAAAGGTCCAAATACTTCTTTCTGTCACTATCGACGCGCCAGGCTTTAGGGATGGGTAGCACGACGAAAGTCGAGACTTGGCGTTGCGCATCGTCGACAGCATCAGCGCTCGTGCTCTGCCTCTGTGCGGCCGATTGAATTTTGTCCAGGTCGGCTCGGATCGTAAAAAGAGCATCAAGTGAAGGCGCCTTCTGAAGTGTCAACACGTGGGCGAAGAGTTTCTGACGCCGCGCTGAGGCTGAGTTGCCGAGCATCAAAGCTTGAACGGCAGCATTATGCGAATCCGCGTGAGGAGCGGTTAAACGATCAAGATCGTCAACGTTGTTGAGAGAGGCTATTGCCCACGCAGCGGGGCCGTTGGCGGCTAGGTAACGGTCGAGACCTTTGCGAAAGATGGCAATGACATCGGCCTCGGGGACATTGCCGCGCTCGCGCAGTAAGGCGGTCATCGCGAGGAAGCTGTGGAGTCCGCCCAGGCGCAGGTTCGCTGTCACGACACCGAAAGCTTTGAAACGATCGGCGAGCGAAAACAGCTTTTGATAATCGGCTTCATCCAGGTCGCCTAGCTCTCCAAGGTAAGAGTACAGCCCGGCGTAATTGGCGTAGCCCTGCGCCAGAAGCAAAGCCGCTTGTGGAGAAAGCGGTTCGCTTCTCTGCGCGTCGATATGCACGGTGGCGATGAAGTTTGCCAACTCCGATTGCTCTCCCAGGCGCGTTTTGTAACCGGAAGTGGCCAGCCGGAGCAGGATCGCGTCCTCGCTATCCGGCGCAACAGACCGCTTCATCTTGCGGTTCAGTTTGGCGACGGATGAGAGTGTAGCGTTTCCACCCTTGGCCACCATCCAAACCTCAGCCGAACCAGGGAAGTTGACGCTCAAATCGTCATTCAGTGGAACTTCCCGGAGGAACTCAACGAAGCTCCCCGAAGTTAGCCGGCGTTCTCCGCCGCGCCGCATCTCGGCCGATTCGCGGAAGCAATCGTAGAAGCGTTTGAGGCGCTCAGGCGAGCGCGTGAAGAACTGCTGATGCTGCGCATCTAGCTGCGAAAGCGAATAGAAGAAGGCAATCGTCCGGCCTTCGTCCTTGTTCAGTAAGGCCTCAATGAAAGGGACGGCCGTTGCTGGACTAACGCCCGTGAACCCTTGCCAAGTGGTAGCGGCGCGCGGACCGCCCGGGACTTCCGCTACGCCGCCGCGAACCGTTAGTGCCGCGCCGTAAAGCGAAAGCAGCGAACTGTAATGCTCGTCGAGTTTTCGGATCGAGATCGACCGCACCAAAATCTTGCCGGTTTCTCGATCCATCGAATTCAGTGCATAGAACAAGCGGGCGGTGCGCGGATTTGCGACTAGCCATTCGGCCATTCCGCCGGGGCGCTTATCATGTTCGCCCGAAACCGCTTGCCAGAATTCAGAGTTCGGGAAGATCGGCACAGAATCGATCGGAATCTCGAGTGTGTAACTCTTGCCTGCAGCAAGAGCTTCCTGGATACTGGCATCGTCTATCGCCAGCGCTGCAAGTGTGTCCTGCTTTTTGGCCTCCGATTTGCCCACGGCGGCCTTGACCGCCAGCCCTTCTTTGTTGGACTTCAGCTTCAAGCCCAGAATGCCGAAGACTTTTTCAGTGCGCTGCTTGCCCGCTTTATCGCCCAGATTCAGGCTGATTTCAAAGTGCCCGTTCTTGCGCTCACCCAACGCCGCGAGTTCGCCGACGATCTGAAAATACTCATGGATGCGTGCTTGCAGCAAGAGCCATTCTTTAGTGGCCACGGCCTCGTGCGAATCGGCGACCGTGCCGGAGAGCTTACGGCTGTAGTTAACGAGTATATGATCCGGATTTGCTTTTCCGCCTCCGAAGACGAGAAAGTTGAAGGCATCGACTCCACCCAACAACTCAGAAGATGCCGATTCGGTGGATTTCCGTAATTGCAACAGATCCTGGCCATTGCGGTCACCTGCTTTAGCAAGCACGTCGGCGAAAGTCTTCGCGACATCGTAACGTTCATTGCGGATAGACACCAGCAAACCGCGGCGGCACAACTCGACGACGTCGGCCTGCGGCGCCTCCGACTTGACGAGCATTTGCAGGCGCGCTGCATACGCCTCAGGCGCTGCAGAACCGTATGCGTCTTCGAGAAAAGCGCGGCGCTTCAGAATTTCTGAATCCAGATCGCCGGTTGCGCGTGCAGTGAGCAGCCGGCGAGCGCCATAGATGTCGCCCAGAGACTCCAACGCGTTCTCTTTGGCCAGCACCAGTGTGATGGAGGAGGGAACTGCGTTCAGCCCGTCATCCGCGATCTTTAGCGCTTCGGCCGAACGATGAGCTTCCAGATAATGCTTGACCAGACCCACATAGGCGGGTTCGAACTTGGCATCGTACTCGACCGCGCTCTTCCACAGTGGTTCGGCAGCAGAGGGCTCGCGTACTCGCTCCCAATACTCTGCATATTGCGCTCGTACGGTAGCTTGACGAGGCAGATCATTGCTCACGCGACGCAGGTGCGGCATCGCATGTGCCACATCGTTGCCGGCGAGATAGCCTTCGATCAATCGCGTGGAATGATCGAGCGGTAGCGGTGCGAGCGCGGCGGCATGTTCGAGCGAGTCGGCCTCATCGGGCCAGTGCTTCATATTGCGCGCGCATTCGGCTCGCAGGAGCCACAGGGACTGTGCTGTTTGCTGCGAGGCGGAGGTCTTCTCCAGGAGTGCTTCTTGAATCAGAGGCAGTGCCTTGGAAAAATCGCCATGCTTGACATGCAGTTCGGCGCGCACTTCCAGCGTGGAGCGATTCTTCACGCCCAACTCAACAGCACGATCGAGCGCCCGCGCCGATTCCTCAAACGAACCGATTGCATACAGCGTCAGCCCTAATTCGGCCCAAACCGAACCGTCGCCAGGCGTGACTTCGCTGAGATCCTTCCAGGCGGCTGCGGACTCTTTCAGCTTGTTAAGTTCCTTCCGTAACGTGGCCAGACGTTTCAGTGCATCCGCGTCGGCAGGATTCAGGTCCAATGTTTTTCGTGCGCTGGGCTCGTCTGTTGCAGCAGCGTTGCGCATGTCTGCACGGGCGGCGAGATATGAAGTCAGCGGCGGAAGGAAGTTCGGCGCGGCGGCCAGATCCGGAAATGACGCGATGGTTTGGCCGGTGGCGCTCTTCAGTTCAGCTTGATAAGGCCATGCTCCGCCCTTAAGCGAAACATCCCAATCGGCCTGGAATAGGACGGAGTCGTCATTCAGCGTCGGCAGTAGCGCACTCACTGTGGACGTGCTGACCAGTCCCGCTGATGCCGCGGCTAGACTCTGCGCCCACGCCGGAGCAGTCCCATCCAGTGACCAGAAGCTGAGACGAATGTGCTGCTTGCGAAAGATGGCGCCCAGCCACGCAGAGACCCAGATTTCGTCATTTGCAGGAGCAGGCAGACGGCCCACGACAACGGCATTTGACCAGTTACCGGTCAGGTTTCCAGCAACCCCGCCGAGTGTATTTAGAAGGTCCAAGCTAAAGACCCCTGCTGTGGTTCCCGGAGAGAGGCGTTTGAGAGTCAACTGAAGCTGCGTACCGCTCGTCAGAGCACTGCTGACATCGCCTCCTGGTCCGACGACCGTCACGAGATGAACGGGGTGCGCGGAAAGAAATGAACCGCTGAATGCGGAAGAGATCTCATGCCGTACTCGAGGCACATCGTCAGCCGTAAGCGAATCGGAGAGGACGATCAGGTAAACGTCCGTACTGGGCGTTACCGGACTTAGCTTGGCCGCGGTTGACCCGCCGGGAGTGGACGCCAGCGTAACAGTGGCGTCACGCAACAGCGCGAAGTTTGCTGCGTGCGTTGAACCTAACCCGCATAAAAGTAGAACACAAGTCGATACAGCGCGTAGATACATACAACAATCTCGTCGGAGCAGCTAGTATAACTCTGTTAGGGGTCAGTACACAATGCGCGTCTTGAATGCGTTGATTTGGATGCCTGCGATGTTACGATGCCCCCAGTGAAGAAACTCCAATTTGTGGCGCTCCTGACCTGCTGCTTCAGCTTGTTCAGCGGGTGCGGTGGCCCACCTAAGCCGACTGTACTCGCGCTGACGCCGGAAAACGCCGCCGCGCTGCTGCAGGAGTATCCGAAGGCGCAGACCTGGATCAGCTATGTCAAGAAGCAGAATGCGAGCTGCGATTACAGACTGGATCTACCCGATCAGGCTTCGCAGCCGACCACGGTGGATCTGGACCATATCGTCCAGTGCGGCGGCCGTCCGAGTCCGAAAGAGTTCGATGCGAGCGTGTCGTTTGAATACGACAAAGCCACGCAGCGTTGGACTGTTTCGCGCTTTGCGAGTTAGTTAGTCGAGGCCGGCGTTGCGCGCCGAAACTAAAGCGATACTTGACCAGTCGAGTCCCTCCTGGCCATGCGCGAGTGCGGATACGAAGTGATCTCGAACCACGCTCGCGATCGGTAGTGGAGCGTCAAACTCGGCCGCAGCTTCGATGGCTAGCCGCACGTCTTTCAGCCCGAGTTTCAATGCGAATCCGGCGGGAGAAAACTTTTCGTCCGCAATGGCTTGTCCGTAGTTCTTGTAGACCGGCGAGCCAAACAGTTCGCCCATGATCTCCAGAAACTTATGCTGATCGAGGCCGGCTTTTTGGACAGCGGCAAATGTTTCGCCGAAGGTTTCGAGTACGGTCGCGAGCATGAAGTTGCCGAGTAACTTAAATAGGTTCGCCTGCAGCGGCTCGCTCCCGACGACGAAGGTCTTTCGGCCAATCGCATCGAAAAGAGGCGATAACTGCTCCAGCTTCTTTTCATCACCGGCGACCAGGACGAGCAGTTGCCGGGATTCTGCCGCTTGCGGCCGGCCGAATACGGTAGCAGTTACGAAACTACGGCCACGCCTCTGATGTTCTTCAGTGAGCCGCCGCGCGGTATTGATGCTGATGGTGCTGCTTGAAATGTGCGTGGCCCCCTCAGGCAGTCCAGCCAATATGCCGTTGTCCCCGAAAGTGACTTCTTCCAGGGCGTGATCATCCGGCAACATGCTGAAAACAGCCTCCGCATTGCGAGCTGCTTCCGCAGGGGATGCGGCGACATGGGCGCCTTGCTGCGCCAAAGGTTCTGCTTTGTCGCGCGAGCGATTGAAGACCGTCAGTTCGTGGCCGGCGCGCAACAAATTCTGCGCCATGCCGGCACCCATCTTGCCGAGTCCTACAAAACCGATTTTCATGCGTACTGGTTGGATCCTTAACTATACGCGCAAGGAGGGTAGCAGGGGCATCGAGCGGATGCGCACACCGGTCGCGGCGTAAATGGCATTGCCGATGGCCGGCGCGATGCAAACGATTGGCGTTTCGCCGGCACCCGCCGAGGGAATGTCCTTGCGATCCAGAAGAATGACTTCGATCTTCGGGGTGTCACTGAAGCGCGGCACCCGGTACTTTGCCAGGTGGGCATTCAGAATGCGGCCGTTGCTGAAATCGATAGCCTCAAACAGCGCGCCGCCCAGACCCATAACAATCGCGCCTTCCACCTGATTCTTGAGATGCTCCGGGTTGACGATCGCGCCGCATTCCCAGGCAGCCACAACGCGCCGGACGCGAACGTCGCGGTTATTCTCGATAGAAATTTCAGCGCATCCTGCGATGTAACCACCTTTTTCCATGCCGCACGCGAGGCCGAAAGCCGTTGTCTTCGTCGATTTCGACTTGGACCAGCCGAAGCGTTCCGTTGCGGCGACCAGAACGGCCTTCAGGCGCTCGTTCTGGATGTTGCGCAGACGAAATGCCAGCGGATCCATGCCGGCCCGCGCAGCCAGATCGTCCATGTGCGATTCACGGGCAAAGTTATTGGCCGTGGATGCGAGGCCGCGATAAGAACCTTCGCGCAGAGGCGATTCGACCTCGTGAAACTGTTCTTTCTTGCTGGCGACTTCGTAAGGAGTCTGCAAGCCGGAAGGACCGGACAAATAGTTGTGAAACTCCCATGACGAAAGCTTGCCGTCCTTGGTTAATTCACTGTTGATTTCAATGACACCAGCAGGCCGCAGATAGGCCCAGGTGAGTTCTTCCTCGCGCGTCCAGATGAGCTTTACCGGCTTGCCGGCGCCCTTTGCAAGTCGCGCTGCTTCAATGGCGCATTCGCCGGTGTGCTTGCCGCCGTATGCCGAACCCGTGTCTGGCATGATGACGCGGATCTGATCTTCCGGGAGCTTGAATTGACTTACGAGTTCAGATCTGACTCCGAACGGACGCTGCGTGCCGGTCCAGACGGTTAGCTTTTCGTCTTGCCACTCGGCGAGTGCGGCGCGAGGTTCCAGAGGAACGTGCGCAATGTAGGAAATGGTGTAACGCGCATTTAGTGTGTTGGCAGAGTCCGCGTTCTTATCTTCGGGCTTGAGATAACTGAACAGGTCCTTCGACGAAATCTGCGGCTTCTCCTGCCACGTTGCGTTGATGGCCTCGAGCGCCTTAGCGGCCAGATGTTCATCGACCGCAACTACGCCGACGAAATCGCCATCGCGAATCACCGTGACACCGGGCATGGCGCCTGCCGCAGAGGTATCGACGTTGGTTAGTTTCGCTCCGAAACTGGAAGCGCGCAGGATACGCCCGTACAACAAGCCGGGACGTTTCTGATCGGACGTGTACTTGTGCTTGCCGGTGACGATCTCGCGAGCATTCACTTTCGTGAGGCTCTGGCCAGCGACTGTCCAATTCGAAGCCGGCGTGACGCAATCTTTTTCACCGATAATGTGGACCCAATCGATGTCCGCAGCAAGATCGCCGAACGTGGCACTGTGGGTCTGAAGAGCCGTTACGCACGCAGCCATCCTTTACGGTCAGCGAGTTCGCGTTGACGCCCCATGTCTTCGCTGCGGCCGCAATCAGTTGCTCTCTCGCCGTGCCCGCCATCTTGCGCATGATAGGCGCCATAGTCGGCGTGGTTCTACTGCCAAATGTGCCCATGTCCCAGGGCGTCAGAGCGGTATCGCCCATCACGAGACGAACCATGGATGGCGAGCAACGCAGTTCATCAGCGACGGCTTGCGTCAGAGATGTTCGGATGTTTTGCCCGACTTCGACTTTGCCGGTGAACGCGGTTATCTCGCCGTTGGGTGCAATATGCAGCCAGGCGGAGACGTTCTCGGGCAGGGCATTGCCGCCTTCGCGGCGCCGGCCAGCACCGGATTCCTGTGCCTCCGTGGCGATTCCGCTTGAACAAAGAACGAGCAGGCCGCCGCCGAGCGAACTCAGGAATTCTCGCCTACGCACGATGATTCTCCCGAGCTTCCGTTAGCATGGTTTGGCGCGCCTTCTGAACCGCGGCGAGGATGCGGTTATAGGTTCCGCAGCGGCAGATATTTCCTTCCAGACCTTGCTTGATCTGTGCTTCGGTGGCGAACGGATTCTTGCGCAACAGCGCGACACTGGTCAGAATCATCCCGCTTGTGCAGTAACCGCACTGCAGGGCGTCGCATTCGATGAACGCTTCTTGAACCGGATGCAGTTTGTCGCCGTCTGCGAGTCCTTCGATGGTGGTGATTTCTTTGCCAGCAACCGAACCGACCGGCGTGATGCAGGAACGTTGGGCAAAGCCGTCTATCAGCACGGTGCAGGCTCCGCACTGACCCTCGCCGCAACCGTACTTGGCGCCGGTATAGTCGAGCTCGTTGCGTAAGACGAAGAGTAAAGGCCGGTCGGGGTCTACGGACACACGTGTCCGCGCGCCATTAATAACCAGATCCATGGGTTCATTGTAGGATTTTGCAAACAGGCTCGAAAAAACTAAGCGCTCCCTCGCGGTCGCGGCTCGGTTGGATTTCAGGGGTCGCAAGCAGTACCAGGTGGAATTCCCCACGTTTCCGTCGTTAGCAACTTTTACAATGGTTGTATGAGTTCAACTGTCCTGCGCCTATGCAGGACCCTCGCCGTTTTGGCAGTATTTGGTTTCTGCGTTTCGGCGCAAGATTGGAAGACCGCGACGACTCTACCGGGGGTCGATATGAGCGGGCTCTCGGCGCAGCAGAAGGCAACGGTTATCAAGACGCTGCGCGACAATCCCTGTTCCTGCGGGTGTGGCATGAAGATGGCCGAATGCCGCTTTGCCGATCCGCAATGCCAATACAGCACCGGGATGGCGAAGGTAATTGTCGAATCGATCAAGCAGGGCAAGACAGCGGACGAGGCGCTGCAAGCGGCACTGGCGTCTAAATGGGGACCGGCGAAGATCCTGGATGATGCGGTGAAGATTCCCGTTATGGGTTCGCCCGTAACCGGGCCATCGAATGCGCCGATCACTATTGTTGAGTTTTCCGACTTCCAATGCCCCTATTGCGCAGCGGCTGTTCCACAGATTCGCGAAGTCATGAAGGCTTATCCGACTCAGATTAAATTGATTTTTAAACAATTCCCATTGGAAGAGCATCCGCAGGCGGATCTTGCCGCGACGGCCGCTATCGCGGCCCAAAAGCAAGGCAAGTTCTGGCCGATGCACGACGTCTTGTTTGCTCATCCTGATAGTCTCAGCCGCAAATCGATTTTGAATTATGCGAAAGAGGCTGGGTTAGACGCCGACAAGCTGGAAGCGGACATGGACACGACCGAAGTCCGCGCAACAGTGGAACGAGATGTGCAAGATGGCAACGATGCTAATGTGCAGGGCACGCCGACCATCTTCATCAACGGCCAGAAATACAACGGGGCGATTACGGTTGACGCGCTAAAGCCGATTCTGGACGCCGAGCTGAAGCTCAAGGGGCCGATCGCTCGAGCTCGCTAACAACCCCCACCACTACTTCACCCACTACTTGAAGGCTGTGGGCGCTGAGTTTGTCCATGGTGTCTTTGTCGTTGTGCCAGAAACTGTTATTGAGCCCGTAGCTGAAGTCAATCAGGTCGATTGCGTTCACGCCAGCGTTGACGAAGGGCATGTGGTCGTCATCAATGCCGCTGGGATCTTTGTGAAAATACTTTTCGTCGCCAAGCCTGGCCGCGGCTTTGAACACGAGATCGCGCAGCGACTGGGAAGAATTCTGATCGTTTAAGACGTCGAGTTCTTTGTCGCCGATCATGTCGATGTTGATGAGCGCCTTGATGCGCGAGAGCGTTCCTTCGGCAGACCATTTCTGAACCAGATGACGGCTGCCGTAGCAGCTGTCGGTAGCACTCCACTCGCCCACTGCTTCTTCGCCATCGAAAAACACAACGTAGAGATCATCCGAATGGCGCATTTTGGCGGCATCACGCGCAAACTCAAGCAAGAAACCTGTTGACGAGCCGCCATCGTTGGCGCCGACAAAATGAACCATAGGAATTCGTTTGGTGTCGTAGTGGCCGGTTACGACGACCGCCTTGCCGGAGGTCCCAGGAAACTTCACAAGTATGTTTTCCATCGGGACGGGTCCGGTCGGCGTCTGACCAGTGAAAGTGTCGTTCTGTATCTGCCCACCTAGTGGCTTAAGTTCTGCAGATATCCAGGCGCGAAGCTTCGTCATCGCATTGGAGCCGGACGGCCGTTCGCCAAAAGCCGTTGCCTTTTGCGTGTACTCGAAAGCCTTCGCGCCGCTGAAGGCCGGTGCATTGGCGAGCGCGGGCGCGCTGGACGCAGCTATGAATGAGAAGAGTAGAAAGGGAGAAGCAAATGTAAGCTTCCTCCTAGAAGAGCTAAAGGCGGCTTTAAGGAACAGTAGTTTCACGAGGGGCAATACTTTTCAGGATTCATTTCATTCTAGCCGGTAGAAGGCCTGTTCCTAAGGCCCTTCGCAGCCGAAAAGACTGTTGTATGATAGCTTTGCATAGCATTGTGGATTCTTAATACCAGCTAGGATCATATTCTTCATACCACCTGGGGAACACTATGGAGTCAGTCGGTCAAAAACTCCGAGAGGCGCGTTCACGCCTCGGTCTCACGCTTGACCAAGTAAGCGCCCATACACGCATCAATTTGAAAAACCTGTCCGCTATTGAGACAGACGACGTTTCGCGTATCAGCTCTCCTTTTATTTATCGTAGTTTTGTTCGACAATTCGCGGCAGAAGTGAAGGTTGATTACGAAACGATAGCGAAGGCGGTGCAAGAAGCCGTCAGCACGATGCCGGAACCTCTGGTGCCCGGGCAACTGGCGCCTGGTCAGACGGAAGCAGAGCCCATTCACGTGGCTAGGATAAAACCGAAGCGCGAGCGGAAGCTGACTTGGCTTCGCTCGGTAGTTTCGTTCTCCGTCATGATGGCAGCTTGCACTGGGCTATACGCCGCATGGCAAAACTCGCATTCGAACTGGCACACTCTGGTCGGGAATGTGAGCGGTGAGATCGCGGGACTGAGAACGACACTCAGTTCGGTAGCGCTGCGAGGTCACTCGACGCGGAGTGCAAAACCGGCACAGAGTCGGGCGGCTGTGAAAGGAAACGCGACTGGCGAGCCCGCTACCGCTGGCTTTCACATCGAACTTTCGGCTATTGAGCGCAGCTGGTTGTCCATAGTGGCCGATGGGAAGGAAATATTCAACGGCGTGCTTGATGCCTCGGAAACGAAGGTACTGGAAGGTCACGAATCGGCGCGAATCAGAACCGGAAATGCGGGTGGCCTGAGCTTTGTGTTTAACGGCAAAGAGATTGGAATATTAGGACCGCGCGGGTCAATTCGGACGGTCGTGTTCACAAAGGACAACTACCAAGTGTTGCAGACGGTGCCGCAGGTGGCCTTTATAAGCCTTAGCCAGAGCGCCGAATAGTCGAAGAAGGATCTGGCACCAGACCCTTTTTCGCTTCTGAAGCTTTTTTGCCAATTCTGCCAGCACGTTCGCTTCGTCTCTTCTGACGTTCCATTGTGAGCAGTTCATTTCTACGCCGCAGTTTGATACCGGTGTCCACTTTGCGCCAGAATTTGCGGAAGTAGTCGATGGCAGATGCCAATCCGAACACGACGACTCCCCACATGACGGCCAGGGCATAGAATCGAATCTGCGGCCAGCGGATAGAGAGCAACACCAGGGCGACGCCGACCACCTGAAGCATCATTTTCGATTTACCCAGTTCACCGGCTTTGATGGTGTAGCCCTCAGCGGCGGCGATGCTGCGCAGTCCGGAAACGGCAAACTCACGGCTGATGATCAGAATGACCATCCATCCGGGCAGCAGCCTAATCTGCACCAGCGAGATCAAAGCGGCGGAGATAAGCAACTTGTCCGCAACCGGATCAAGAAGCGTTCCAACAGTTGTGACCAGCTTCCAGCGCCGCGCGAGATAGCCGTCGAGGAGATCGGTCAAGGCCGCTGCGAGGAAAACGATGAGTGCAAAGAAGTCGTTGGCGACTATGACGCGCCCGCCCCAATCGATGTGAAAGTTCTGCTCAACCAGTACTGCTACCAACAGCGGCACCAGGAAGATACGAACTAACGTCAGCAGATTGGGTAAGTTCGTCAATCGCTTCAACTATAAAACATGCGGTGGAGTGTGCGCTGATGGCGGAGCGGGTGTAGCCGGAGCGGGCGGGGCAGGCGGCTTGATAGTGGTCGCGCGGCCATGGTCGTCGCCGCGCAGCCAGAGAAACAAACAGTCTTGAGTGGCAGCAGGGGGTGGCAAGTTTATAGTAAGGCTCTGTTCCTGACCTTGTCCCGGGATTGGGCTCGGCAGGTTCGTGCTGTCAACACCGTTCGTTTGATCCCAGCCGACCTTCTGAATCATCTCCAGATTCTTCCCGGTCAGCGTATAAGTCGTCGTTCCGGTCGATCCCGGGGCTGAAGCGGCGAACGAATCGATCTGCGGCATCAACACAATCCTGGCCAAATTGAATGGCTGCGATTTACCGTTCTGGCCATTGTCGATCACGGCCTGGAGCACACAGCCGGCGGGCAGCGAGCCCGTGCTGTAGGAAAGGAAAAGCTGATCCGGCGACAACTGCTGCAGGCTGGACGCGGGGGTCTGTTCGCCGATCTGCAAAGAAGCGCGGGGTGATGAGTCGCCTTCGCAGGAAAGGCGTAATAAACTCTTACGTTCCATGTTCTTTACATCGAGCATGGCTGTCAGCGTGTTGCCAGCAGGGAATTCATTTGGCAGAGCCGTAATTGTCAGGCCGGCAGGGAGCGATAAACGCGAACTGGCGATGACCGGAAGCGGCCCTATGATTTGCAGTCCGCTGGTGACGGTCTGAGGCAAGGCGCGATCTGTTAAGTGCTCGGTGATAGGCAATGATGTTCCGGGCTTGAGGTTAGCGCTGAGTTGAACCGTCATATTGCGTTCTGTTCCGTTATTGCTGACATCGCCCAGTTCGAACTTGGCGCCTTCGGCTTCGAGCTTCTCCAGGCCGCCGAGTCGCTCGCCCTTCAGCACGAAGTGTTGGGTGGACACGCCTTGATTCACGAGCACGGGAAGATTTGTGACTTTCGCGGTTTCGGCGAGCACCTTAAAAGGCACGGGATGAGGCTGATTGTCCTGCTGCGAGACCAGAAGGTTGAAGACGCCCGGATCCAGATTCGTGGTATCGATCTGCACATCCATGTGATCCTGCGGTCCTTCCCGCAGACCTTTCGGCAGCACAAATTTAACTGGTTCGGCGGTGGCGAATTCATCGGCTGTTTTCTTCAACTCCACCTTCGTGGTGAACTCGAAATCGTCGCCGATGACAGTTACAGGGACTTTGCCGGAGTGCGCCAATACGCGGTCCTGCGAGACGGGATCCAGGTTGGCCTTGGCGAAGGTACTGAGCGGTTTGATGTGGATGAGACCGTCGGCAGTAAACGGGGTCCAATCCCAATACGCTGAAAGATGGTAATCGGCAGGCGGAAGCTTGGCCTTGGACAGATCTAATTCCAGCGCTTTCTGATTTCCGAGTGTCACAACTGGAACTTGCGACTTATCACTCTTATTGTCAATGACTGTCCACTCGCGCGCGCGTGAGAGATATTTCCAGCCTGGTTCGGGAAGGTCCACAGGAAGGGGACTCTTCTGGCCGGCCGGAAGATAATCAGCGTGCACAATCTTCAGCGCCGGAGTGGGTGCATTCGGGATGCGCGTCGCCCAAATATAGGCAACGCGCGTGTGTGGTGGCGCGGGATTTTTCTGACCGCAAAGATTCGCTTGCGAACCTTTCAGCTTGACGGCAAAGGACGAGCGGAATTGCGTATCAGGAAAGGCAATGGCGCGCAGATCGAGCAGCGCTGCTGTTCCGCCGGCGGCCAGACCGACCGGGCTTCCGAAGAACAGGGTCGCCGCCATA
The DNA here is from genome assembly GCA_963758445.1 of Terriglobia bacterium. GTDB lineage: Bacteria > Acidobacteriota > Terriglobia > Bryobacterales > Bryobacteraceae > Bog-105. The sequence continues at coordinate 382,457 of CAVWVR010000004.1, read as the reverse complement.
GTCGCCAGGCTGGCCGTTTGTCCGGCACGCTCCCCGGTTGAGCTGGCGAGCGGATTATACGTGGCTAGTTGCGGATTGATGCTGGCAAACAATGTTTGCGCCTGCTCCGCGGGTGGAGCGGTTCTATCGAGCTGCACTGCGAATCCGTATTGAGAAGCAAACCCGTTCAGTGCCGCGTTTACGCTGGCGGAAGAGCTTTCGCTGTTGGATAGTGCGGCGACCAGAGCTTCAGTTTGCGCGGTCTTTTCGGCGTAATCGGCAAGTTGCGCAACGAGCACGTTGTCCTGCGAAAGAAACTTCGAAACTTTCTTCTTGCTTAGGCCAGATGGCCCGTACACGAACGCTACCAGCGCCACACTCTGTTCGATTTTCCATTCCTGCGGCTTGTCGGCATCCTTGGGGTCAGTGACGGTAAGAAAGGGTTCGTCCGGCTTCTTTTTGGCAGGCACGATCACCAGGGCGATCGCTCCGGGACGCTTCTCTTTGCCGGGCAAAACGGGGGCGTAAAGCAAAGTGTCGCCTTCGCTCAAATGGTTGATATTTTCGAAGGGCAACGGCTGCAGATTGGCCTGAGGAGGTTTGACGCTGAGATCTAGCGCGCCCAGTGGCGTGCCGGCCGGACAACTCAGCAGAGGCGGAGCCTCGGGTAACGCAGCCGCAGGATTTATTTGTTCGGAGGCTGCATCGCCGGGATCCTTGGAAGTGGACTTGCTCTGTGCTCCGACCAATAGAGACAACAAGAGCGCGGCCGACGCGATGCGCAACAGCATTCTATCTTTACAATATCGTGGGAACTTAGCTGGGCGTTTCTGGGGGGCGGCAAGTAATACAGTAGTTAGGGCGAGCAGTTCATTGGCGGACACATGCCGGTGCTTAATTGCGTCAAAACGTTTTTAGAGAACCTCACAAGGAGAGAACACGTTGCCAACCACAGAGAACCAGACGCTAGAAGAGCTTTGCATCAACACGATTCGATTTCTCTCTGCAGATGCTGTGCAGAATGCAAATTCAGGTCACCCCGGCATGCCCATGGGCGCCGCGGCCATGGCATACGCACTGTGGACGAAATACCTGAAGTTCAATCCGAAAGATCCGAACTGGTTCGATCGGGATCGTTTCGTTCTTTCGGCCGGTCATGGTTCCATGCTGCTGTACAGCCTTTTACATTTAACCGGTTACGATCTTTCCCTGGACGAACTAAAGCGCTTCCGGCAGTGGGGCAGCAAGACACCGGGTCATCCGGAGCGTGGCCACACGGTGGGTGTAGAAGTTGCTACGGGTCCGTTGGGGCAGGGATTTGGAAATGCTGTTGGGATGGCGATTGCGGAAGCCTGGCTTGCGGCTACTTTTAACCGCCCGGGTCACGAGATCATCGATCACTACACGTATGGCATCTGCGGCGACGGCGACTTAATGGAAGGCGTCAGCCAGGAGGCGGCTTCTCTTGCGGGCCATCTGCAGCTGGGCAAACTGATTTTTCTTTACGACGATAATCACATATCGCTGGCCGGTCAGACCAGTCTTTGTTTTACCGAAGATGTGGCGAAGCGATTTGAGGCGTATGGCTGGCACACGCACCACGTCAAAGATGGCAACGATATTGATGATGTTGCGAAGGCGATTGAACGCGCGCAACGAGAGACCAAGAAACCATCACTGATCCTGGTGCATACGCACATTGGCTACGGTAGTCCGCACAAGCAGGACAGTTTTGAAGCGCACGGAAATCCGCTGGGTGAAGACGAATTGCTGGCGTCGAAGAAAGCCTTGGGCTGGGGCTCGACTGAGAAATTCTGGCTGCCTGATGATGCCGTAAAATTCTTCCGCCAGGTAGGTGAAAGAGGAGGCAAGACGCAGGCCGAATGGCAGAAGAAATTCGATGCGTACAAGCAGGATTTCCCCAAGGAGGCCGCTCAACTTGAGCAGATGATCAGCGGCAAGCTGCCGGAGAATTGGAGCGTTGACCTTCCGAAATGGAAAACGGAAGACAAGCCGATTGCAACTCGCGCAGCGGGCGGTCAGGCGCTGAACGCGCTGGCGAAACACATTCCGAACATCATTGGCGGCTCGGCCGACCTGAATCCGTCTACCAACACCGCGCTTAAGGGCATGGGCGATTTTCAACCGCCTGAGTCGGTTGGCCCGGCGGCGCAAGGCGCGGTGGGAGGAGTTTGGGGCTACGCCGGCCACAACGTTGCGTTTGGTGTGCGCGAACATGCGATGGGTGCGGCTGTAAACGGGATGGCTGCGCATGGCGGGACGCTGCCGTTCAGCGCAACGTTCCTGGTTTTCTCCGATTATATGAAGCCTTCAGTAAGGCTTGGCGCGCTCAGTCAACTCAAAGTGTTCTATGTCTTTACGCACGACAGTGTCGCCGTTGGCGAAGATGGTCCCACGCACGAACCTATCGAGCAGGTGGCCGGGTTGCGCGCTATTCCCGGCTTAAACGTTATGCGTCCGGCGGATGCGAACGAGACCGCGGAATCCTGGGCGGTCGCTATCCAGCACAACGGGCCGACGCTGTTTGCGCTTACCAGACAGAACGTTCCGCATCTGGATCGCAGCAAGGCGAAGAACGCGGATGTTTCGAAGGGCGCTTACATTCTTTCGGAACCGGACGGCGGGTCGCCGGAGGTGCTCCTGATCGGGACGGGCTCTGAAGTTCACCTTTGTATGCGAGCGGCGGAAAAGCTGCAGCAGGACTACGGCGTGAAGGCGCGCGTGGTCAGCATGCCGAGTTGGTATCTTTTCCAGCAGCAGGACGAGGTCTATCGCGAAACTGTTCTGCCTAAAGCCAGCAAGAAGCGAGTAACAGTGGAAGCCGGCAGCCCTTATGGCTGGGAGCGCTGGGCCGGCGACGAAGGGATCATCATCGGCCTTGACCATTACGGCGCTTCCGCTCCGGGAGCTGAGATCATGAAGCACTTCGGTTTTACGGCGGAGCATGTCACGTCTGCCGCACTGCGGTTGCTGGGCCGCAACGAAGAAGCGGACAAGGAGTACGGTAGCGAGACTCCTAACGTTGCTCCCACAGCTCCGCATGAGGGACACTCGTAAAAGGAGAGGCAGCCCCGGCTCGGGCATTGCGAGATGGCTTATCGGTTCAAGGCGAAGGAATCTGTTGCGGACGGGATCCGGCGGATCGTACGTGAAGAGGTGGATTCCGCAACAAAAGGATTAGCCGGAGCTAGAGGCCGGAAGCTTGACGAAGCTGTTCACGAAGCGCGCAAGAGTATTAAGAAAATTCGCGGCGCGCTTCGGTTGATGCAGCCTGAGCTGGGGCATTTCTATCGGGACGAAAATGAGCGTTTGGGCGAAACGGGCCGCAAGTTGTCGGAGATCCGTGACGCCGAAGCGATCATTGAAGTGTTCCAGGGCGTGGTGGAGAAGTATCGCGCGCAATTCAAGCCGGAAGCTGTGCGGGTAGTAAGGCGCGGATTGCAGAAGAACAAGCAGGAGACGGCGAAGCGAATTAAAAGGGACGTAGTTGTCCGGCAGGCGACTTCGGCGTTGCGCACGATCGGCAAGGAAGTCGACAAATGGCCTATCAAGACAGATGGTTTTGACGCTCTGGCGCCGGGATTCAAGAGGCGTTATCGCGGTGGCAAAGAAGCGATGATGGTTGCGCAAAAGCAGCCGGCGGCTGAGACGTTCCATGAATGGCGTAAACGAGTGAAGGACCACTGGTATCATGTGCGGCTGCTTGAGAGCTTGTGGACCGAAGTTCTTCAGACGCGCGAAGGGGAACTGAAGGATCTCGAAACCTGGCTCGGCGACGATCACAACCTGGTTGTCCTGCGCGAGAAGCTGAAAGGCGATCCAGACCTTTATGGCGGCGACGCGAATGTCGAAGTCTTTACTACGCTGATGGAGCAGTACAGCGAAGAGTTGCGCCAGAAATCTTTTGCCCTAGGCGCGAAGATTTATGAGCAGAAGCCGAAACTGCTGGTGCGTGAGATGGCAAAGCTGTGGGATGCGTGGCAGAATGAGCCGGCGAAGAAGAGCGTGGGAAAAGAGCAAGGCGTGCAAAAGGTGGCGGCGAAGCGGGCTGTGGCGTAATTTTTAGAGGAAGGTCTGATGGCGATTAGCTTCGTTCTTTCAAGATGCGCTTGACATTGCGCCTGCCGCGAAGAACAGCAATGATGCGCAGGGGCCTCACTTCTGGTTGATAGACCACAAGAAAGGAATACAGAGGAAGGAACAACACCGGACGCTTGGTTATATCGGTTCGGGTATGGCCTTGTCCCGGCATCCGTGCCAAGGAATCGAAAAGCGAATAAAATTCTGCTTCGATTCGGTTGGCGAGATCAACACTATCGACCGCGATTCGTTGCCAGATTTCGAAGAGATCGTCTTGAGCTTCAGATGAAATCTGGTAGAGCATTAGGAACCGCGTCGCTTAGTAAGCCAATCGGCCTTCCGCTTCTCCATATCAGTGTGCGATTCCTCGGTCGATAGAAGTTCGCCGCGCTCACATTGTTCAAAGGCGCGCTCAATCTTTGCTTCGATCAAATCCTTTTGATCCTGCAACCATTCGTCTTCAGAATGCAGCATCTCCAGGGCGCGGCCGATCACCTCCTCGGGGTTCCGGTATGCTCCCGTTTGCAATGCTTCGGCAACTAACTGTTCGTGCTCGGGCCTGAGAGTGATGGTCATGGCGCTCCTGACTAATATTGTTGCAAGCTTAGCGCTGACTCGACTCTCCCGCCAGAACCCTCTTGGTGAAGTCCTGCGATTTGCCTCGCGGCACGCTCAATGATTTCCAGTTTGTATGCTGCAGGTGCTTGGCCAGAAACACGATCTGTCCGATGTGCGAGGCATAGTGCGCAATCTGCCGGTTGATGGCTTGCATCACGGAATGCGGTTCGCCACGAATCGTCACTATGCGGGCTAAATCGTCATCGGTCAACGGATCGAGTGCATCAAACAACCGCTGCCAGCCGTCATTCCAGCGCGCCATCATTTGCTCACGTGTGGATGGCGGTTCCTCAAATTCGGTATCGCGGTGACGATCGGGCTTCTCACCGTCGCTGGTCAGGAAATCCGTCCAACGCGAGCGCATGTTGCCGGTCATGTGCTTGACAATTAGGGCGATCGAGTTCATCTCCGGATCCAGCATAGCGGTCAGTTGCTCGTCCGTCACCTGCGCCATCGCGCCTTCGGCCATTTTCTTGTATTGGCGAAAGAGAGCGAGCGCGTCCTCAATGTAAGAAGTTGTGAATGTGTGGGCCATAAGTTTACTCGGGCTTGAATTTGGCAAATAGCGGCGGCCTGAGACATAATACTGCGGCTTACTGCCGGGTCCGATTGGCAATTTCTGCTTCGTACGACAATATCTTCCCTGAAACGCAGTGATAAGTACCAGGCGGGAGATTTCGTTTAATCCGCAAAGTGCTGGAAGTAATAGACTTACTGGGCTGTTCTGAAGAAGTTCCATCGTGGCAGAGAACGTGCAGTGAGTTGTGGCGAGGAGAGAAAAACATGCTCTGGTACGCCTGGGTGTTCTTAGTGATCGCGATTCTCGCTGCTATCTTTGGCTTCGGTGGCATTGCCGTCGCGGCCGCTGGTATTGCGAAGATTTGCTTCGTGATCTTCTTGGTTCTGTTCCTGGTCAGCCTGTTAGCGGGTCGTCGTAGCGCCCTCTAAGCGGGAAATAACAACAACAACCATCAACCGCGCTAAAGATACGCTCCTGTGAGCAAGGGTGATTCCCAGCTCGCCGGAGCGTATCTTTTTTCCCGCTTACGCGTGCTTTACGACAACTATCTTGCGAACGTGCGCGCGTCTGGCGATCACTCGACGGTCGCTAAGACGGCCGTGGCGGCGAATGACTTTCTGCTCCACTACAACCCGATTTTCAACCCGTCGGTCTGCTGCCGCCGCCGCGGTTGCCGGCAAGACGGCTCCAAAACTGGCTAGCGTCATCGCGAGAACTGCAATTTTCTTGAACATGAGAATCTCCTTTTTAGCTCTTTCTTTTCCGGAAGTGTTTTTCTTTCTTCCTGGCTTTTCGATGGATGGGGGCTGTGCCGGGTTCTTGCCAAAGACAGTGAGGCTGCGTGAACACTTTGTTAATGCGCGCGCGGTCAATCAGCGAGCCGCGTGCTCCAGTTACAATCACACCAGCGATGGCCAATACTCCCTGGGGCGACGTGCGTGTGAACGACGCGCATGTTCACTTCTTTTCACATGCGTTCTACTCGGGCCTGGCTGGGCAGAAGAAGCTGGCGGCGGCGGAAGAACTGGGACCGTTGCTGAGTTGGACGATACCGGGCACTGATCCGGCGCTTCTGGCCAGCGCCTGGATCACGGAGATGGACCGGTATAACGTGGGGCGAGTTTGTCTCATCGCGAGCGCGCATGGAGATGAAGCTAGCGTGGGAGCTGCCGTCCGCGCTTACCCGGATCGCTTCTATGGCTATTTCATGCTGAATCCGACTCAGCCGGACGCGGTTCAGCGCGCCGAAAAAGCAGCGCGCCATGCTCATCTGGACGCGGTTTGCCTTTTTCCCGCGATGCACACGTACTCGATCACGGACTCGCGCATTGTGCCTATTCTTGAGATCGCCTCCGATCACAAGCTTGCGGTGTTCGTCCATTGCGGGGCCCTCAGCGTGGGAGTGCGCCAGAAGCTGGGTCTAACGTCGCAGTTCAATATGCAGTTTTCGAATCCGCTAGACCTACATGCAGTTGCATTGCACTTCCCCCGCATCTCTTTCGTCGTGCCGCATTTCGGGGCCGGACTCTTGCGCGAAGCACTCATGCTGGCGGATCTATGTCCCAACGTTTACCTAGATACTTCCAGTAGCAATCGCTGGATGGCGTATGAGGGCCTGGATCTGCGAACTGTCTTCCGGCGCGCCATTGAGGTTGTGGGAATGGATCGTCTGCTCTTTGGTAGCGATTCCAGTTTTTTTCCGCGCGGCTGGAACGCGACTATTTTCGATCAGCAGGCGACTGCGCTTTACGAACTGGGGTATGACGAGCAACAGGTCAGAGGCATTTTCGGGGCGAATCTGGATCGCTTTCTGGCCGGGCGTCGAACGTTTCAAAACGGGCCTGCACTATCGGAATAAACGGAACACAATTTTCGCGGGGCTGCGGCGACTTCCTAGGTAACGCAGGTATGACTCACCCCTTCAATCTGGCGCGCCTTCGCGGACAGCGATACGCGACCATACCGATTCCGATCTCGCCGCGGATCCGGATCGCATCTGTCAGTCAAAACAAAATCAAGATCGGACACTTGCGCCGATTCGCACTCGAGCGGCCGCACGAGATGGAAGCGTTTCGACCGCACCTGCTCCTGGGCGATATCGCCGATCTGGAGAACCTGGCGGCGAAGTGCGATGCCGGAGCGCTAGACCTCAGCAGCGTCGACACCGCCATCCTGGTCACGGCCATGGGCGCGTCCGTACTGGGAGACATCCAAAGGGTGGTACTGTGGCAGACCTTCGCCGTGCCGGTGTATGAACTGCTGCTTTCGAGGGACGGGACGTTGCTCGCTTGCGAGTGCGAGGCACATTCGGGCTGGCATCTAGAACCGGGAATGCACCCTCCAAGCGCGACGTCAGATATAGACGCGACCCTCTGCGCCTGCGGACGAAGTGAGCCCAGAATAGTGATTCCGCCGGGACCTCGGCTAGTTCGGGTGTTAGCAGCTACTGCTTGAACAAATCGCCGCTACGCGACACGCCACTCCCATCTGCCGCTCTTCGGGCCGCAAGCCCGTACTGATATGATCTTCTTACTCGAATGTCGAAATCGAACTCCGAGTATGACAGTTCAGTTGCGGATCGGGATCTCTATTCCGGCCTGATCCGGCTGCATGTTCTTCATCATGCGGCGGAGGGACCGATCTTCGGTCTGGGCATGATAGAGGAACTCGGGCGCCACGGCTACCGCATCAGTCCGGGGAGTTTGTATCCGCTACTGCGTGGACTGGAGAATAAACATTATCTGAAATCGCGGGAAGTGCGTCACGGGAAGTCGCTGCGCCGTGTATACACCGCGACCGCGCTGGGTCGGAAGGCGCTGGCGGCGTCCAAGGGAAGAGTGCGGGAACTGTTCCACGAACTGATCGAAGGCGACTGACCAGGTGACAGTAACTCGGAGCTTTACTTGTTTGGTAGTGCTGGGAACCGCGTGCGTTTGGGCTCAAAGTGACGCGCCTGTCAACGGACTAACGCTTGTTGAAGCGGTTAATGATGCGCTGAACAACTATCCTTCCATTCGCGTAACGCAAGAGCAAATGAACGCTGCTGCGGCGGGGATACAGCTTGCGCGAACGGCTTACCTGCCGCGCATGGATCTGCTGGCGCAGTTCAATCGTGCGACACGCAACAACGTTTTCGGGATGTTGTTGCCGCAATCAGTGATTCCGTCGATGTCCGGCCCGGTACTCGGAACCAATAACGGCGGAGCCGCCTGGGGCAGCGCCACGGGAATATTGGTTACCTGGGAACCGTTCGATTTCGGGGCACGTGAGGCTAATGTCGCGGCGGCGGATGCTGCCCGAGCCGCACGTGAGGCTACTGTCAAGCGCACTCAGTTTGATGTAAGTGTGGCCGCTGCCGACGCGTACGTTACCTTAGTGGCAACTAAAGCGGCTGTAAGTGCCGCACAAGCTGGCGTGGATCGCGCAGCCGTGTTAGCGCGAACCATAAAGGCGCTGGTGAATTCGCAGTTAAGGCCGGGCGCCGATGCTTCACGTGCCGACGCGGAACTTGCCGCCGCCCAGACTGAGTTGATTCAAGGGCAGCAGTCGGCGGACATTGCGCGAGCCAATCTGGCTCGCTTCACCGGGCTCGATCCAGGCCAGATTGTGGTCACAGGCGAAGGCTTGCTAGTGCTAGCGCCCGAACGGCAAATCGCGCAGTTCAACGTGGAATCGACGCCGCAAGCTCTAGAGCAACACGCCGCTGTAGAGCAGGTGCGCGCGCAGTTGAAGATTTTGGAGCGATCGTATTTTCCGCGCTTCTATCTGCAAGGCGCAGCGTATGCGCGTGGATCAGGCGCCGATGTCAACGGCGCGATACAAGGAGGTTTGAATGGGCTGGCACCGACCACACAGGACTATGCACTGGGATTTAGCGTCACCTTCCCTGTGTTTGACAAACCCTCTATAAAAGCGCGAGAAGCCGAGCAGACAGCCAACATGCGTGCGGAACAGGCGCGGTCTCAACAGCTCGCAACGGATCTCCGAGCGCGCTGGAACACGGCAGTGGCGACTCTTGAGGGGGCGCGAAAAGTAGCCGCGAACACGCCTCTCGAAGTGGCGGCGGCACGGGCAGCCACTAATCAGGCAAATGCCCGCTATAAGGCCGGACTGACCAGCGTAGACGACGTCGCGGAAGCACAGCGGTTGCTGACTCAGAGCGAGATAGACGAAGCTCTCGCGCGGCTAAACGTATGGCGGGCGCTGCTAGGCGTGGCCGCAGTATCGGGCGACATTCAACCGTTTTTGGCGGAAGCAGCGCCATGACGGAGAGAAGTGGTCTATGCGGATTGTCCTAGCCGCCCTGAGCCGGCCCATAAGCGTACTCGTGGCATTAGTTGCCCTGGCTTTATTCGCTTACCTGGCCGTCGAGCGGATGCCGGTCGACATCTTTCCGAAAGTCGGCGAACCAGCTATCTACGTCGCGCAGCCCTTCGGCGGTATGGACCCGGCCCAGATGGAAGGCTACTTGACCTACTATTTCGAATACCACTTCCTCTATATCACCGGAATTGATCGCGTGGAAAGCAAGAGCATTCAAGGTGCAGCTCTTATGAAACTGGTCTTCCATGAAGGCACGGATATGGCGCAGGCCATGGCCGAGACGGTTGGATATGTCAATCGCGCCCGAGCCTTTATGCCGCCAGGCACAGTGCCGCCGTTCATCACTCGATTCGACGCCGGAAGCGTAGCGGTAGGCCAACTTGTCTTCAGCAGCGCGACCCATACGCAAGGCGAGCTGCAAGATTTTGCACTCAATCGCGTGCGACCGCTGTTCGCCACGCTTCCCGGCGTCTCAGCGCCTCCGCCGTTCGGTGGCAATCAGCGGACCATCGTCATCACGCTTGATCCGGACAAGCTGCAGCAGTATCAAGTCTCGCCGGAGGAAGCTGTTGCCGCGGTCAGCAAGGCTACGCTGGTGGCGCCCTCCGGCAACATGTGGACAGGCAATCTTACCCGCATTGCGCGAACCAATGCCGCGCTGGGTGGAAATCTTGCTGAGCTATTAAGCACGCCTATCCGGCCCGTATCCGGCACAACCGTTTACCTGCGCGACATCGCCACGATCGAAAACGGAACGGACATCATCACGGCCTACGCTCATGTCAACGGCAAGCGCACCGTTTACATTCCGGTCACGAAGCGCGCCGATGCTTCGACTCTCGCTGTTATCAACGCGGTAAAAGCAGCCATCCCCGATTTCAAGAAAGTGGTCCCGGATGACGTGGACGTGAGTTTGCAATTCGATCAGTCGCCGTTTGTAACGAATTCGCTACGTGGCTTGATCGAAGAAGGTTTGCTCGGCGCCGCGCTTACGGGAATGATGGTGTTGTTGTTCCTGCGCGACTGGCGTAGCGCCTTCATCGTCATCTTGAATATTCCCTTCGCGCTGCTCAGCGCGGTCATTCTACTTTGGGCGTGTGGCCAGACGATCAATATCATGACGCTCGGCGGACTAGCGTTGGCGGTTGGCGTTTTGGTGGATGAAGCAACGGTAGAGATCGAAAATATTCACACCCGGATGCAAACGGGTGTCTCGCGCGCACGCGCAGTAGTGGATGCCTGCAGCCAGACAGCGTTGCCGCGATTGCTCTCCATGTTCTGCATCCTGGCTGTGTTCGTGCCGTCGTTCTTTATGGCCGGAGTCGCGCGCCAGCTTTTCATTCCGTTGTCCCTGGCGGTGGGATTTTCGATGATCGCCTCGTATCTGCTCTCCAGCAGCCTGGTTCCGGTGTTCTCTACCTGGTTGATGCGCCCGACGCAGGCAGGCGAAGAGAGGGAAGGCCGCTTCGACCGGTTCCGATCCGGCTATGAACGATATCTTCAATCCGTATTGAAATTCCGCTGGCCCTTGGCGATCGGATACCTCATAGTTTCGGCTTTGCTCTTGTTTCTATTGCTGCCGCATGTGGGAACTGAACTATTTCCGGATGCGAACGCGCCTTTGATGCGAATCCGATTGCGAGCGCCTGCCGGCACGCGGATCGAAGAGACTGAACGCATTGTTCTCCGGGCGCTGAGTCTGATTCAACAAGACGCGGGGCATGACAAGGTCGTGATCACCAGCGATTTCATGGGCATTGTTCCTTCCAGTTACCCCGTAGACCTGATTCATCTATTCACAAGCGGTCCGCAGGAATCGATTATTCAAGTCGCCTTAAAGCCAGATGCGGCCCGTGGCGAGGCGCTGCGCGAGAAGATTCGGGCCGACTTCAAACAGCAACTCCCGGCGTGCCAATTGTCTTTCGAGGCCGGGGATATCGTGTCACAAGTAATGAGCTTTGGATCTCCCACTCCGATTGAAGTAGCGGTTCAAGGACCAAGCCTGGCTGACGATCACAAGTATGCGCAGCAGATTCAGACGCAAATGGCCAAGCTGGATTTCATGCGCGATCTGCAGTTCGCGCAAGAATACAATTACCCCACACTCGACATCAATATCGATCGTGATCGCGCGGGTCAGTTTGGGTTGACCATGGCGGATGTTGTCCAGTCGGTTGTCCCGGCAACTTCATCGTCGCGTTTTACGGCGCCGAACTATTGGCGCGATCCGAACTCGGGCAACGCTTTTCAAATCCAGGTGGAACTGCCCCAGAACCGAGTGCAAAGCGTGGGCGAACTCGGTTCACTGCCTGTAATGCGACCCGGCAAGCCCGAACCTCAGTTGGCCAATATCGCAACGTTGCGGCAGGGCACAATGCCCGGGCTGATCGAGCGGTTTAATGGCCAGCACATCATCAGCCTCAGCGCGAATCTGCATGGAATCACGCTAGGCGATGCCGGACCGGAAATTCGGCGAGCAATAGCAGATGCCGGCACACCGCCGCGCGGCGCGAAGGTGGTGATAAAAGGGCAGATTCCGTCATTGCAGCAGACAATTACCGGCTTGCGAACCGGACTAGCCCTTGCGGTGATTGCAATCTTTCTGTTGCTGGCGGCGAATTTTCAGTCGATGCGGCTTGCGCTCGCAGTCTTGTTGACCGTTCCGGCTGTACTGTGCGGTGTGCTGCTGATGTTAGCTCTGACTGGCACGACGCTGAACATACAGTCCTTCATGGGAGCGATCATGGCGATCGGAATCGCGGTGGCCAATTCGATTTTGCTGGTCACGTTTGCCGAACGGCGGCGCAAAGAGAAGCAGACGGCAATAGAAAGCGTTCAAGATGCCGCAGGGAGCCGACTCCGAGCCATATTGATGACCGCGACGGCCATGATCTTCGGCATGCTGCCTATGGCAATCGGCTTCGGCGAAGGTGGATCGCAGTCCGCGCCACTCGGACGTGCCGTCATTGGGGGATTGCTGCTTGCCACCTTTGCGACGCTGACGATTTTGCCATTGATTTACACGATTCTGCAGAGTAACGCGACATTAACATCGCCTTCCTTGAACCCGATGGATCCGGAGAGCCGATATTATGAGGCAGGTTAGACTTCTCCTGTTCGCCGCGGCTGTTTTGACTCAGGCGCAGAATGCTCAGTTTGCGACCGTCACCGCGAAACCCGTTTCAAAGACTGTTGAGCTGCCCGGCGAGTTCTTACCGTTTCTGAGCGTGGAAATTCGCGCGAAAGTGCCTGGCTATGTAGAGCACGTGTTCGTTGATCGCGGCAGCGTCGTGAAACAAGGAGAACGGCTTGTGGTGCTGACCGCGCCCGAGATGCAGGCGCAAATAGCCGAAGCTGAATCGAAGGTGGAAGCGGCCGAAGCGGACAAGGCGCAGACAGAGGCTCAGCTTGCAGCCGAGCGGAGTACGTACGAGCGCACCAAGCAAGCGGCCGAAACACCCGGGGCGATTGCAGGGAACGAATTAGTTCTGGCGCAGGAACGCGTGGATGCGGCGCAATCCGCACTGCGCTCGCGCGAACAAGCTAGTCAAGTGGCGAAAGAGGCCGTCCGGGCGCTCCAGGACTTGCAGGCATATCTGAAAATCTCAGCGCCGTTTTCGGGTGTGATTACGGAGCGACTGGTTCATCCCGGCGCCTTTGTCGGCCCCGCTAATGACCAGCCATTGCTCCTGTTGCAGCAGGTTTCGCATTTGCGGCTAGTGGTCCCTGTACCGGAGGAGGACGTGGGTGGGATCGTGAACAAAGCGAACGTTGCATTTCAAGTCCCGGCATTTCCCGGTCGAACTTTCAGTGGGAAGGTCGCGCGTATAGCGCACTCGCTCGATCAGAAAACGCGAACGATGGCGGTCGAACTGGATGTCATGAACGCGGACGGCTCGCTCGCTCCGGGCATGTATCCCACGCTGCATTGGCCGGTGCGGGAGCATGACACGATGCTGTTCGTTCCGAAGACCAGCGTCGTCACCACCACCGAACGCACCTTTGTGATTCGCGACACCGGCGGTAAAGCCGAGTGGGTGAACGTCAAGAGAGTGCAAGTGGACGGAGACCTGGTCGGAGTCTTAGGCGATCTGCATCCCGGCGACAAGGTTGTGCGACGAGCCAGCGACGAAATTCGCGACGGCTACTCCTTCGAGAACGCCCCCAGATAGATTCTGTAAACAATCGACCAACGGCGATACGCCGGTCTATTCCCTTGCATTTCAGACGGGTTTTGGTGCACCGGTGTGTACCATCACCGACGGGTCAAAAAATATATCTTCCGCTGATTCAACAACTTACTCTTGATTTTGGGTGGTTCGGGAGCACGCGCGGCCCTAAGCTTCTTGGCAGATAGGGTGCAGCAATGATCGAGATTGACAAAGAGCATGTCGACTTCAAACGACAAAAGCGGGCGCTGCAAATGTACCGCGATTTATATGCGGGAGGATATGAGTTTAAAGAGCACGCGGCGCACTATTTACTAAGGCGTCAGAAAGAGCCACTGGACGTTTATGCGGAACGCCTTTCGCGGGTGTTCTACGAAAATTATATCGGTTCGATCATCGACTGGTATGGATCGACGCTCTTTCGCCGTGAGCCAAGCCTGTACTGCGAAGAAGGCATGGAAACTAGCCAGCAGTTCTTATCCCAGTTTGCGGATGACTGCGACCGGCGCGGGACGAAGGTGTCCGATTTCTTCCGCTACGCATTTATCGACGCGTTGGTAGTTGGGAGAAGCCACATACTTATTGATTTCCCGCGTGCCTCTGAACCGGCGATGAATCGGGGGGAAGAAGATGCCGCTGGAGTATCGAGGGCCTACCTGGTTCGATTCCAGAACGAAGACCTCATCAACTGGTGCGCCGACGAGCGTGGCGATTACGAGTGGGTTGTCTTCCGGCAGAAACTGAAACAGCAACTGACTATTGAGCAAGACACCATCGTGGAGGAGACCTGGTGGAGATATTACGACAAAACAGAATACAGGCTATATCGACGGGTTGAAAGCGTTGGTGAGCCGGGTGTAATTCAGTTAGTCGCGCAAGGGCCACACGCACTTACGCTACAGCGGCGGGTACCTGTCTTCACACTCCAACTTTCCGAAGGTCTGCAATTGATGAGCAAGGCTGCTCATCTGCAGCTGGAACATTTCAATAAGTCTAACTCCTTGGGCTGGGCGATAACGATGGGTCTTTTTTCGATGCCGGTGATTTACTCCGACCGCGAATGGAACCAGATTGTGGGCGAAAGCTATTACATTCAGCTTGGTCCGACTGACCGGTTCGGATGGACCGAGCCAGACGGCAAGGTTTATCAGATCGCAGCCGCAAATCTGGAGACATTGAAAGAGGAAATCTATCGCGTTTGTTATCTGTCGCAGGCCTCCGGCGAGATGACAAACGGGCGCGCGCAGTCAGCCGCCAGCAAACAAATGGATTTCACAATTACGCAGGAAGTGCTACGGGGTTACGGCGCTGCCGTGAAGAACTGCATTCGCTCTGTCGTATCGGCGATTGCTGAAGCGAGGCAAGATCAAGTAACCGTGTCAGTGACCGGCTTAGATGAAGTCGACATTAGCGATTTTTCTACCGAGTTGGCGAACGCAGCAAGCCTGTTGGGTTTAGGCATTCAATCAGCGACCCTCAAGCGGGAAATCTGCCAGCGGCTGGCGTTGAAATATCTGAATGACGCCCGGCAGGAGACCAAAGATCAGATTGCGCGGGAGATAGACGCGCAGTATCCAAGTTAGGAGAAACGAATTGACAACAGAGCAAAACGATGTGAAATTGCAACCTGCTCACGAAGAGCAAAACGCTATAGCCGGTGACCAGGTTCGAGACCTGGTTCGACAAGCAATTGAAGAGTTCGTTCGAGCGCAACAAAAGAAAGCGGAGCCGGGCTACCGAGCTGAATTACAGGACGAGAGAAAGCGCCGCGAAACTCTGGAACACCGGCTAAATCAGCTGGTCGAAGAGAATCGCAAGGCAAAGGCGCTGGCCGAAGAGGCCGATCGTAGCTCCCAGGTTCGCAATGAGTTACAGCGTTTGGGAGTGGCCAAGGTTGACTTGGCCTACAAGGCAGTCAAGGACGACATCGTTCGCGCTGAAGACGGAAGATTGCAGCCCCGAGGCAATGAAGGCAAGACATTGCAGGAATATCTTTCCGGATTTGTGCAGGACAATCCCGAGCTTCTTCCGGCGCGAATTGCCGGCGGCAGCGGGGCGAATGCCGCAAGCAAGAGCGCCGCGCCGGCACCCACCCTGCTTAGTTTGGATGCGATTAAGCCGGGGATGAAGAAAGAGGATCTCGATCGAGTGCGCGAAGAGATTTCTCGCCTGGCATCACAGGCTTTGCGAGGGTTGTAACAAGCCTCGCAAGAAGTAGTGACGCACGAAAAAGCAGCGGCGTTGGAATACGCCGCCATTCTTGTTTAGGAGATTTATGTCAATCATTACATCTGCCAATCTGGCGAATGCAATTGTGAAGCTGGTGGCCGCTGATGCGCTGCCGGCATTGATGGCCAATATGGTCATGGGCAACTTGGTCAACAGAGACTATGAGCCCGTTCTTGCGAATGCCGGTGATACGGTCAATGTACCGATTCCTCCGGTTCTGGTTGCCAATAACATTGCAGAAGGTGGAACGGTTTCACCCCAGAATCCGAGCTTGGGTAACGCTCAGATCGTGCTGAATACTCACGCTGAAGCAACATTTCAGATTCCAGACGTTACCAAAGCGCTGGCGTTTCCTGAGTTATTGAAGGCTTACATGCAACCGGCTGTGATCGCGATTGCGCAGCGAGTGGAGCACGATCTGCTCAACTTGTACAGCCAGTTTACGGCCAATACTCCGGTTGGGACAGCCGGAACCGCTATCACTGAGGCGACAATCGATTCCGCCGAAACGGCGCTCTTCTCGGCTCTGGTGCCGGCGAGCATGCCTAAGTACCTGGTCGTCGATTCCAGTACCTACTCCCAGATCCGGCAGATTCCCCGGTTTAGTGAATATTACACTGCTGGCGAGGCGGGTCTGAAGGCCTTGGTGGAAGGCAATGTCGGAAAGATGAAAGACTTCTTTATCTTCCGTTCTCAGCTCGTGCCCGTAACTGGCGGAGCTACGCCGACCAACCATAGCATGGCGTTCACGCGCGACGCGATGGGTTTGGTGGTGCGACGCTTACCGCAACCGCTTCCCGGCACGGGCGCTGTCGCGGAGTACGCCGAGATGGGCAATTTCGGTTTGCGTGTGGTGATGAGCTACCAGCCGAATACGCTCGCTCAGCAGTTCACCGTGGACGTATTGTACGGCTGCGGTGTCCTGCGGAATAACTTCGCTGTTCAGGTGAACACCTAGTTCCAGGATTCGCATAACTTACAAAGTAACTACGGAGCCGGATTAGCGGCTCCGTTTTCTGTTTAGGAGCAGATCATTAATGGACGTCAGACAGTACTATAAAAAGCTCAACGAGATCGAGGCCGGGCTCACAGATAAGTACCCCGTGGTGGTCAGTCTTGAGACATCAGACGGCGGCAGAGCCGGCATGATCTCGGAAGTATCACGCAATATTGCCGCTAAACTGCTCGTCGAAGGGCGCGCTGCGCTTGCGAGCGCGGGTGAGAAGGAAAATTACTTCGAGCAGCAGGCAATTGCAAGGAAGATAGCCGAAAAAGCTGCCTTGGCGCGGCGTGTTCAGGTAGCGATTATCGCGGATCCCGACTTAAAGGAAACGGTAAGCCCGAAAAAGGGAAGCGACCCTGTCAACGGGCAGTAAGGATTAACGCTGCATGGCCCTATTTACCGACCGGGAGGTTATCACGTTAGATGACCTTCTACAATTCGAGAGTTCCCTGGTCCAGGTTTCGACAACCCATGGCATTGACGTTGAGACAAAAATAACGCTCGCGATGAATGCGATCAGCGACAAGCTGATGCTGTGGTTACTGAGTTCAGGGGCTTCGGATCCACAGTTTTTGCAGAGAAGGGCTCTCGGGCTGTCCACAGTCGTTGTTACCCCGGCACTCTATCGATGGATGTGTTTCGATTCACTGTCCAGGTTCTTCGCTGAAGCCTACAACGTCCAGTTGAATACCAGGTTCGAGGGGAAGTGGACGGAGTACCAGCAGGAGGCGCAGGACGCGGCGGGCGTAGTATTTATGTCCGGACTAGGCGTTGTTTACCAGCCGCTACCCGAACCTGCACTGCCCGTGCTGCAAGTGAGCGAAGGCGACGTACTCGCGGAATCGATATTCGTACAGACGACGTGGGTCGATGCCAAAGGCAACGAAAGCGCTCCGGGACCAATAGGTGGGCAGTTGCTGGGGAACTTCTCCGGATTGAGCGTAAGGCCTGCGGCCCAGACCCTGATACTGCCCAGTGCCGCGACCGGGTGGAACGTATACGCGAGTAGGAGCAACGGAAATCTTCTTTTGCAGAATGCCATGCCGCTGACGCTCGCGGCCAACTGGGAACTGCCGAATACGGGGCTGGTTGGGGGGGCGGCGCCGTCAGGCGGACAGCAACCGGATTTCTACATCGCACTTACGAGGCGAATACTGAGAGGCTAGCTAAACATGTATCCAGTCACACTTCTTGCGAGCCAGAAACTGGCGACTCTGCTGACAGCGGGCAATGCTCTTCAACAACAAATTGCGTCACTGGCAGAACTGGCTAACGTAAGTGTTCCGGCGATTACTGCAGATCAAGTCGTACTAAGCTCGGCTGCTCCTGACATAGGCGACAAGAACATCCAGCTTACTTATCCGCGCGTCTGCCTTTACAGCAACATTTTGAAAAATACGCACGCCGAGAAATTCAAATCGCTTTCCGGAACACTATCTGTTGTTACGGAGGTGTGGGCGAGTGGAAACTTGGTAACTGATACAGATCAATGGATTCATTTTTATGTGGAGGCAGTGACAGAGATTTACCGGGCCAACGTAGGCAACCTGAGCGATGGAATCTACTTTTCCGGTACCTACGATGTTCAATTTCAGCCACCCAAGGCGGGCGGGATCGGGTTCTCTCAATCTGCGAAGGTCACATGCATACTAAACGTAAGTCAGAACTAAGAGGAGCTAATGGCGACATACATATCTTCTAATCAAAATCGCTTCTACGCGGCAATCGAGTCTAGTTATGGTAAGGCTGCGCAGGTCAACGCTGGCAATCGCTATCCGGCTGTGCATCTACAGGCGCAACAGGCATTGGAACCAGGCCGTCGGCGCGACAAAACCGGTTCGCGAACGTTTCTCGGTATCTCACCCGACTCGCGCAGGAAGACCTCTTTCCAGACGCAAACTTATCTAACATACTGGGATGGCTCGGGGCAACCCGGGTATGGCCCGTTGGTTCAGGCTGCTTTCGGCGGCACACCTCGGATTAGTCAAGGCCTGACCGTTGCCTCCGCCGCGAATGGTAGCGCGATCCAAACCACGGCTCCTCATGGATTGTCTGTGGGATCCGCCATTTCATACAACAACGAAATCAGATTTGTCATTGGCGTTACATCCCCGGCTTCACTCACACTGAACGCTGCGTTTTCGACCGTTCCCGCAGCGGATGCCCCTCTGTCGCCCACCATCGGCTACAACCTGGCCACTGTCTTGCCGAGCGTGACTCTTTACGACTACTGGGACCCGATTACCGCGGTAAGCCGAATCGTGACCGGAGCGGCTGTGGACGTTTTCGGTATAGCCGTAAACGGCGACTTTCATGAGATGCAGTTTAGCGGGCCCGCTGGAGATTTAGTTGATTCGAGCGGTTTCGCCGCCGGAAGCGATGGTCTGAGTAGCTTTCCCGCCGAGCCGGCTTTGAGTACCTTCGATTATTCAATTATTCCTGGAAATCTCGGACAAGCATGGCTGGGCACCGGTCCCTCAAAATTCTTCACCCTCACGGAAGCCACCATCGCGGTAAAGAATAATATCGATCTGCGCAGTCTTGAATTCGGTAGTTCGTATCCGCTGGGAATGACACCGGGCCCCAGGCAGGTCAGTTCCACCTTCAGCCTTTTAGTTCAAGATGACACGCAGACATCGGCGTTGTATGCCGCCGCGAAGTCAAGATCGGTGGTCAGTGCGATGCTCCAGTTGGGCCAGCAGAAGGGACAAATGATGGGCATCTATATGTCGAGGGTGACACCTGAAATTCCGGCTTACGACGATAAGAGCACGCGATTGCAATGGCAATTCAAAAACAACCTGGCGCAAGGAGTGAGCGATGACGAAATCTATGTTGCCTTCGCTTGAGAACCAAGACTTTTGCAGCGTAAGTTGGCATGACAGCGCCGTCCGGGAAGGTGTACGATTTGCTGTCCGGCGGATATCTCTTTCACAGCGAATCCAGCTGACGAAGCAAGTCAGAGAACTCACTTTGCAAAACGAGTTTCTCCGAGCCGGCGCTGCACCGGAAAAGCTCGAGGCGGTGCTGGGGGAACTATTAGCGCGTCGGCTCTACATCCAATGGGGACTTACTGAGATTCACGGCCTGACGATTGATGGAATCGTAGCGACCCCAGAAACACTTGTGGAGCACGGCCCGGAACAGTTGGCAGAGGAGATAGCCGAGAGGGTTCTCCAGGAACTACAGCTAACGGACAACGAAGTAAAAAACTCTTAATCGCTTTCCATTTTCAACAGTCTTCACCAGCCGCGTGGAATTGCGATACTTGCCGGACGAGCGGCCTGGTGCGAATTAGAAACTGCGCGTGGACCGAGCAGCCGCAGCAAGCGCGGAAAATCGTCTGGACGCGAGCTGGGATCGTGACGGGACATTGCCCTAAGTCGCTGATCACCGCACAAAGCCTGGAGTGGCTGGAGATGTTCTTTGCGTGGAAGGCGTTGGGAGGGGGTGTGCCCTGGTCCATGCACGCAAAATCAATGGATGCATTACTCGTATTGGAGCGAGCGTGGCGAATGGAGAATCAACGTGAGCAACACTAACACGGGGCTTGGGGCCCTGATTAATCAACTTAGTCGCAGCAAGGCGTCGATCGACTTGGGCCCTTCGAAATATATCCAGCCGCTGCTTCTCAGTTCCGGAACGGGCTCAAACTTCGCCACCTCCCAAAAGACGTCTTCGTTGGGACTGAAGAACCTGGCGGAAGGATCGGAGGAGAAGGTCGGAAGCATTAAATTCGGTAGTCCGTCCAGCAACGTCACAAGTACCTCCTCGTCTGGCAACACCTGGGAGGGCTTATTGTCGAACACAATTTCGGGGGGGCTGTCGAGTGCCCTTGGCGGGGGGCTCGGCAGTATAGCTGGACTTGGAGGGCTGATCTCGAGCATCACGAGCCTGTTTGGCGGCTCCTCCAACGCAGCGCCCCCGCCGCTTGCGTTATTTACACTGCCCGACTCCATTCAGCAGACCTCGTACGTTAGATCTAAGAGCAGCTCGGATGTGAGCGCTTCCGCTCAATCCTCGGCTAGCGCCGCGAAAGGCTCGGCCCTTTACACAAGCACCGGTCTGACCGCAAACAGAACGAGAAGTACTGTTTCGGAGTCAGCCAGCAATGCCGGAATAGCCCAAGCTGTGAAGAGCGCTTTGCTTAACTCCAGCACTCTGGGCGATGTCATTGCGGAGTTATAGATGAACACGTTTCCTACAATTTCGTCGAACGCCGTCACACAGTACCCGGCGGCGATCCAGTTTTCACGAGCCGTTCAGGTAATTGGCTTTCTTGACGGTACCGATCAACGCTATCTCCTCCAACCGAAGATGCTGCGGTTATGGCGGATCAGCCTGACGCAACTAAACGAAGACGAGATTCAGCGGATAGAGACGTTCTTTGCCAATCAGGAAGGAACTTACTCCCCGTTCGTTTTTCCTGATCCTTTTACCGGCGCAAATGTGAATGGCTGCCGGTTCGCGGCTTCAACTCTACTGACCACTTACACTGACGTGGATAACAGCTCCAATCTTTGTTGGATTATCGAAACCAATGGCTAACCTATTTTTTCCCCAGCTCAGTACGGGCGCGATTGCTCAGTACCCCATCAAGAAAACGCTGGTGAGCCGCAGCATCACAAATCTTCTGCCGGACGGCAGCATGATATTGCAAGCCGACCCAGGCGCATCCAAGTTGATCTGGGAGATGAGCTTTAGCGAATTGGCAACAGCCGACTCACAGGCGCTGCAGGCACATTTCGAAGCTTGCTATGGACCCTATTATGCGTTCACGTTTATCGATCCGACAGACAACATGCTGGCTAGCAGCGCTGATCTTACAAATACGGCCTGGACGAAGGACCCACAGATTCAAATTGTTGCAGGCACGGCCGATCCTAGTGGCGGCTCTAGCGCCTTCATGGTGACAAACGCGGGGAGCGCCCCCCAGAACATCTCGCAACGGGTTGCCGTACCGGCCGGCTATCAGTACTGCTTCTCTTTATTCGCACTAAGCGCAGTTCCCGCGGCGCTCACAGTGCTGCGGCAAGGTACCAGTGCAACCGCTACTGACATCCTCCAAGTGCGAACGGCCTGGACGCGCTTTGTATCGAGCGGGCAACTCAATGACAGCGGAACAAAGTTTTCCATCGTGATTACGCTCAATCCCGGGCAGCAGATCAAGTTATTCGGCTTGCAACTGGAGGCGCAGATTCAACCCTCCCGGTACCGTCCGACAGTCGCAAACGGCGGCGTGTACCCACTATGTCATTGGACATCGGATACTTTCCCGTTAGTAGCAGAAGCGCCGAATCTTTTCTCGACGGGCTTCGCAATAGAAACGAATTTATAGGCGCAGAATGGGCACAATCAATTTAGTTAAGCAGTTGCGTGAGTCAGATACACCACTGCTGTTCTTCCACTGTGTAATGCCTTCCGGCGACACCGAATATTGGTGCACACACGCGATCAATTTCAATGACAACGCCTATTCTGCCCGAGTACTAAAGCACAATCTGTTCGATCTACAGCTTTCAGCCGACGACGCGATGGACGGCATAACCCAGCTATCCATCACGTTAGCCAATGCCGACTCAGCGCTGTCGCAATTAAATGCTGCGATCGGCTTCAAAGGCTCACAGTTGACGGTGTATTTTGCATTCGCCGACCTCACGACATTGAGCATAACCACGGAGAGCACGGTTTTGTTCCAAGGCGTCGCCGGTGATCCGGATGAGATTACAGAAGACGCGTTTACGCTTAGCTTCGTAAACAAGCTCAGCCTGCAGCGCATCCCGACTCCAGAGGTGCGCATTCAGCGCTCCTGTCCTTGGACGTTCCCGACCGACGTGACCTCGCGGACGGCGGCAGTCAACGGCGGCGACAACGGACGGTATTCCACTTACTATCGCTGCGGATATTCGGCAGATATATCAGGCGGGGTGGGGAACTTGAACAATGGCCAAGCCTACCTTTCTTGCGACAAATCGCGAAGTAGTTGCCAAGCCCGGGGCATGTTCAGCCAAGACGGAAATGCCCACATTACGCAGCGCTTCGGAGCTTTTGAATTCGTGCCTTCCGCCATCACCGTGCGTACAACCGGCGCAAAAACATCACACCTGTCTCCCTTGCTGGACAACACAGCCTTGTTTAACGACGCCGTGCCGATTGCGTACGGAACTGGCTGGATCCAAGCCCCCGTGGTCTTTTCACGCAACGATGGCAACCTGACGCATATGGAAGTGCTTGTCGGGATGGGGATCATTCAGGCGATCCTGAAAGTGGTTGTGAACGATGTTGAGATTCCCCAAGCTGTACAGGGGCAAAACATGACAACTACCGGCTGGTACAACATCGTGACTATGGGGACGCGCTCCGGTGACTTCAACCTGGATTTCACGAACGCGAACGGTAACCCGCTGGGCGATCCCTACGGAAGCATGGCCGTTCTTTCTGTGGTGGTGCCTAACAGGATCAGCAGCGGGCGATCGTTGGCCAATATCGAGGTTCTGCTGCAAGGAATGCAGCTGGATTCGTTCAACCCGGACGGCACATTCGCCCTGAATGGCTATACGAATAATCCGGCATGGGTCATTCTTGATCTGCTCCGGCGATCAGGATGGTCGCTGACGGAACTCAACATGCCGGCATTCGCCGCATCCGCCGCGTTCTGCCAGGAGCTTATCAGCACCACCGATTTGAACGGTAATCCGCTTCAGGTTCCCCGCTACGAGTGCAACCTGATCATTACCAAGCGTCAGAGTGTCGCAACCGTCGTGAGAGGCATCCGCGTCGCTTCCAGCCTCATGTTGAGGTACGGTGCGACAGGATTGCTGGAACTTGTTCCCGAAACGACAATCGCTGCTCAGCAAGCTACGTTGCCCGATGGAAGTAATAGCACGGCAACGCTGAATGGGGGTTGGCCGGCCTATGAGTTTAGTGACGCGTCCGGCCCGTTTTCGGGAATCATGCGCGATGCGCAAGGCGCTTCAACCGTGGTCTTGACTGCGCGCAGTATCGTTGAGACATCGAACCGTCTTAGTGTTGAATTTCAGGACGAATCGAACGAATACCAACAGGACAGCCTATCGGTAGTCGACAGCGGCGATTCGGCGCTTATTGGATACGAGATAAGTAGTCAATCAACGGCCCTCGGAGTCGCAAATTTCAGTCAAGCTAATCGAGTCCTGCTGCGGCAGCTGGATAAGTCAACTGACGGCAACTTATATGTGCAATTTCAAACCAGCTTCCGGGCCTTGAAGATTCGCCCGGGCGATATCATCGCGCTAACTTACCTCAAAGAAGGATTCACGCGCGTTCCGTTTAGGATCGTAAAGCTTTCGCCATCGACTAATTATCAGACGGTGACGGTGACTGGTCAGATTCATGACGATGATTGGTATAGCGACAATCCTGCTGTTCTCGGCGGCGCCGGGAGACAGCCGTCCAGCGAGTTGCAGACGCCACGGCCTTTAATTGGGTTGGTTCCTCACCTGAGTCCAGGCGGTCCGTTTGAGTTCTTCGATTTTGAAGTTCAGGAGAATATACAGGCGCGAACAGATGGCGCCGCTACTGATACGCTGACAGTGAGTTTTAGTCAACCAGTTCGACCGGCCGCCAGCATTCTGGCAGTTCCGCTCTTGAGCCTTTCCGCGCAATATTCAGCGACAGGGGGTACCTTGCCGCCTGCGGGTACTTACTACTACGCAGTTACTGCACTGGATAGCACTGGAGATGAAGGCCCGCTGTCATTTACAGTCCCGGCGACCACACCCTCAGGTTCAAGTACGAACACGGTGACCATAGCCGGGCTAAGTTTTCCCAGTGGGACGGCGTCTTTCAACGTTTATCGCGGCGCGACGCCGCAAACGCTCTATCGAATCGCAACGGGCATACCGATCGCGGCCACGTTCCAGGATACCGGGCTGGCGGCGCTGGCTTTTGGACCGCCTGACGCCAGCTTCGATCATGCGAACTTCTATTACCGCTATGAGAATGCGGGTCCTTTCCCGGTTACCTCCGCGACTTCCACGACCATCGTTTGCGCGGATTTGGGAGCAACCAACCTAGCTTATGTCGGCATGGTGGTGCGAATCGTAGAAGGCACCGGCAACGGGCAGGAACGCGCGATCTCGACCAACGATGAGACGACCGTGACTGTTAGCTCGGCTTGGTCCGTCGTTCCGGATGCAACGAGCATCTTTGTGATCGCGGATGCATCGTGGCAATTTGCCGCGGTAACCTCCAGCAGCCTCGCGCAATTCGAAATTCCCTACCGCGCAGGCAACGTGATCGAGATTTCGGGTCGTGGCGCTAACGTGAACAACGTCGAAGGCAGCGCTGATCTGTGTCCGCTCACCAGTTGGGCGCTGGGGCAGAGCACCCCGGATCTGGCCGTCCCCGCCGCTCCGGACTTCCAAGTTTCGGTTCCCGGCGGCGGTGAGGTCGTGCTTTCTGAAATTGGCTTTGACGATCTGACCAATGTCTCCTCCATTTCGAGCGGAACACTGCAGCTATATGCCTGGAACGAGCTTGGCAATCCGGCGATATATTCGTTAGCTCGGAATATCGATGCCGCTTCCACTACGGTCGTGCTTACCGTGCTGCCGACGTCGCAGGTAGGTACTGTTATCCAAATCGACGAGGAGTTGATGAGTATTCAGACAGTGAATCAAACCAGCAGCAGTTATCTAGTTGTTCGGGGAGCGCTAGGATCTGTCGCGAGCACGCATTTAGCCGCCGCGGACTTGCTGCACTTGACAACGTCGACCATCACAGTGCCGTTTGCAGTGAACTTTTTTGAGAACCGGGCGTCCGTGAACTACCTCCACACGGTAAGCTTGCCGGATCTTAGAATTTGTGCGGCAGAATTTGCGGCGACAAACTCACTCGGAAACGGCGTTCCCAAAGTATATTGCTACACCGCCGGTCTCGAAGGAGGGCTGCGCACACTTTCCGGAGGGCAATTTGCTCTACAAATCTCCGGCGTCCTGGCGACACAACAGAATGCCGCTCCTCCACTGACTGTTGAAGCTTCCCACGCCGTACGCGATGTCTTCGCCACTGTGAATCAGGCCGCGGCAGGATACGACATCGTTATCAGTGTGCTGCAAAGCGGCGCGCAGTACTGCTCTGTGACGATTCCTTCCGGAACAGAGACGTCGAATGTGATCGATGGAGTTACCCTTCCACCTCTGGTTGAGGGATCTACCATGGCAATCAACCTGGCCCTGAATCTCATAGCCTCCCCGCCGCCTTCCATAATCCCCGGCAAAGACCTAACGGTCACGATAAGGCTGTAACATGCCCGAACAACTGTCAAAACTGACGCCGAATCGGGACTTACAGTGTTACTTTTTGACGCCTTCCGCCATCGCGGCAATGAGTCAGTCGAGTGATACTGGTTTTACAGTCTCCGGCAAATGGCGTCAGCAGTTCGATTGGGCAGTTGTCGAATGGAACCGGGACAACACGTTTGAGCATCCATCCCTCCGGTATCTACCAGATGGGGATCTGAGCGGGCTCACGCTGACTTACACAGAGCAACGGCAGGGATGTATTCCGATCGAGTCAAATCTTAATCCGATTGTGGACTGGAACAATCTTAGAATCTGGGCTACGCCGCCGGGAGGAACCGAGCAAGTCTACACGGTTCCGATAGAGTCGCTTGCCACCTCGATCGCGGGAGATTACGTCGCATCTAGCGCAACAATGACTGTTGCCGCCTCGCCGGGAGTCGGCAATCGCATTGGCCTTGCCATGCTTGAACAGCATTACTACTACATTGTTGCCGATGGTGACGCCCTAGCTGACATAGCCGCGGGCGTTGCAAATAACATTAATCAGGTCAGCGCGAACCTCACCACGCCAGATTTTATAGCCAGCAGCAACGCGTCGTCGGTAATCATTTCATGGAGCCCGAAATCAGTCAATTATTGGCATCTCGGGGCTAACGGGAACCGCGTAACCGTGTACGGATTCGCGGAAGGATCGGCGCACCTTTGGCAGCAGCCGGCCGTCTATTTTACTGGCGGACAATTTCCCACGAGTTACGCAATCAATATTGACTTTGGGGCCCTGAAAAGTACTAATAAGATCCCCACCGACAACGTCCGGAAACTCAGATGGACCTGGGCCGCCGATCTTCAACCGGCCACGTTCGAGCAAACTGAGTTTGAGGTGCAGATTTCAAACTGGAATGTCACCGGACAGAATCGTAGTTTTTATGTGGCGGGGCCGGGAAGCCGCCGAATCGAAAACGATGGCCCCGGTGTCAGCTACGTAGGCGCGTGGAACGTGGAGTCCGGAAACTACTCCGGCAGCACCATTCAGTGGACCCAAACTACAAACGATCAATGCACGATTACGTATCAAGAGGCTACTCAGCATCAGTTGTACCTGGGAACTCGTCTGCTGACTGCAGGCGCTAACATCGCCGTCACTATAGACGGCCAAGTTTTACCTACATTGTCGACTTTAAGTCTTAACGGCGAGGATGTGCTTGTCCGTTCGGCTTTGGGAACGCTTGCGGCGGGTAGTCACACCATTGTGCTTCAACACAAAGGGCCTACGGGCAACCTGCTCTACTTCGACTTCTTGGAAATCGCCTACCCATCGGCCAATCTGCCCGATTTTGCGCAAAACGCGCTTTCCCTCGCGACGGATTGGGATACGTATCACTCGCAGTCTCTGCCTGCCGAGCGGACAGTCTGGATGATTCAGAAGCTTGGATTTAATGGGCGTCTAAATCACTACGCGGGTGCACTTTGGTTCTACGAGATTGTGCGGCCACAGACTCAGTACGCCGCCGTCACGCTAACTTTCATTGAGCAGTCCTACACAGGAAGTCCGACGGTGGTACTGGATATCACGCCCGCGCCAACTGCTGGTAGCCCAAATCCTCCGGCAACACCGATTTCGCACTTAGTCTTGGTAGACGACACCCCGGCCACTGTCGCCCAGGCTTTCGCCGGTTTAATCAACACGGGAGTTAACGTTGCTTGGGCGAGTGCTTCGGGAAATCAGTTGACCCTGACGGCACGGGCAATGGGGCAGGACGGCAATGGTATCGGAGCTCAGTTGGACCCGACTAGCGCGGGTTACACATTAGAAGGCGGCACAAGCTTGACCGGAGGTGTATATGGAGCCGCGTATAACTTGGATACAACAAATAGCCTCAACCAGACGCTGATTGCCACAGCCGATTACTGGCGTACTGATCTTTCGGCATCGCCTAGCATCAATCGCGCTGCTCGCGACTGGCATTTGGCGTATTTCCAGGCACTCCAAGGGTACGGAATTGACGTTGTAACATCGTTCAGTACCGAGTTACTCAATGGCGATCCGAATCCCGCGACCGGCATAGTGCAACAGTACCCGGACGGAACGCCAGTTGTCTTGAATACGCCCGCTGTTCAGACGAACTTCTCGCCCGCCTCTACCGCCTTCTGGACGCAGAACTACCTCCAAATAGCTTCGCTGCAAAACACGGCGGGACTGCAGCCCTATCTGCAGTTCGGCGAAATTCAGTGGTGGTATTACCCTAACGCGGCGGGCATGCCTTTTTACGACGCCTACACAACCCGACAATTTCAGTCGACTTACGGTGTTCCGATGCAGACGATTTCAAGTAACACGTCAGATCCGTCGGCTTACCCGAACGAGATGATCTTCTTACCCGGGCTGATCGGTAGTTACACAAATTTGATTAGAAACGCAGTGTTGGCCCAGTTCCCGACAGCCCGCTTCGAGGTTCTGTATCCAACGGATACGAACGACACCAGCCTGAATCAAATCGTGAATTTCCCTGGCGCCGCCTGGACGAACTCAAATCTAACCTGCCTGAAGACTGAAAGCTTTACGTTCACTGGCGCTAATAACTTGGACCAAAGCAGTTATTCGATTGGGGTAAGCGCCGCAAAAGGCTTTCCCACCTCACAGCGAAGTCATCTCGTGGGGATCAGCAGCGCCTGGAACGCGTGGGGCAAAGAAGTCGATCTCGCACAGGCCGCAGGACTCGAATCGATTGTTTTATTCGCTCTCGACCAATATTGCCTCATCGCTTACCCGCAACCTCCATTCGTGAACACGAATCGCGCCGTACGCCAGGGTTGAATTTGAGTTGAGCTAGCTTTCAGCTAGGCCGCGGCATCGCCGCATGGATAAACTGGTCGATTCATGATTTACATCGTCACGGTTTCACTAGTTGTCGTTGTGTTGTGCGCGATAACCGTGTACAAGACAACGCAAGTCAAGAACGAGACCGATTTCCTGGTGGCCGGGCGAACTCTGAGCTGGCCCGTTTTGGTGTTCACGCTTTTGTCTTCGTGGATCGGGGCCGGCAGCTTGCTGGCAGGTGCTGAGAACGCTTATAAACACGGCTTGGTCGCTCTTTGGCAACCACTGGGGGGCTGGCTTGGTCTTCTGCTGATCGCCGTCATAGCCGGCCGGGCGCGGCAGTTTGCGCAGTTCACTGTGCCCGATCTTTTGGAAGCGAGATACAGCTCAACTGCCCGCGTACTGGCGACTATTGCGATCGTCATTTCCTACACGGTGATCGCCAGCTATCAATTGATCGGCGGCGGCGATATCTTACATCTCATCTTTCCCGAACTGGCGCGCACCACTGGCCTTTACATCATGGCGACGTTTGTGATCTTTTTCACTGCGGCTGCGGGGATGGCTTCCATCGCTTATCTCGATCTCGCAATTGGCTCGCTCGTCAGTATTACAGTCATCATCGCCGTTCCCATTCTGCTTGCGCGATTCGGCGGATGGGATGCTGTCCGGCACGCTCTGCCGGCCACGCACTTTCAGGTGTTGGGTGATTACACGCTTGGCGGTGCAGTGGCGCTTGCTCTGCCAACTCTTTTGCTGCTAATTGGCAATCAAGGCATGTATCAGAAATTCTTCTCCGCCAAATCGGCACGCGACGCCCGCAATTCGGTAATCGGCTGGATTTTCGGGACAATCATACTCGAGACGTTACTCGTCTTAGTTGCCGTTATTGCGAGTTCCAAGCTGCACACCGACCGTCCTCGCGAAATCATTCCGCTCACCGCCAAGCAGGCTCTTCCATCTGTTCTGGGCGCGATCTTACTAGGCGGCGTGTTCGCAAAAGTAATTTCGACGGCGAATAACTATCTTTTCTCACCGGCAACGAACCTGATACACGATGTCTACGAGCGTTTCATCGACCCCAATGCTACGCAAAGAAGAAAGCTATTCGTGTCGAGACTTATCGTGATTCTCCTGGGCATCTTCGCCATCCTGCAAGCGACCCAATTTCAATCCGTTTTGAAGGCATCTCTTTACGCATACACGGTCTATGGAACTGCAGTCACACCCGCTGTCATGGCGGTCTTTTTCTGGCGACGCACAACAGCCGCCGGCGCGGTTACTTCTATATTGTTAGGTACCGTCGTCACGGTGGGCTGGCAAATTCTTCAGCAATACGGGCCTGTTCAGAAGCAATTCGACTCAGTCGACGCCGTCTATCCAGCTTTAGCCGCCTCCGTAATCAGCCTCATCGTAGTCAGCTTATTAACTCCAGCTCCATCACTCGCTCAACTAGCGAAACTCGAAAGCACATAGGAGACAGCATGGTCATTGAAGATATTCAAAAAGCTCTTCGCGAGAGTGGGTTGGATGGTTGGCTTTTTTTCGATCATCACCGTCGCGACCCGCTTGCGTATCGCATCCTCGGCATCAATGAAGCGGTGGAAGCCAGCCGGCGCTGGTATTACTTTGTGCCTGCCGAGGGAGAGCCCGGTAAGTTGGTACATCGCATCGAGAGTGGCTCGCTTGACGACGTGCCGGGCAGCAAGGAATCGTATTCAAGTTGGGCGGACCAGCAACGCAAAATAAACGACCTGCTGCAGGGCTCTCAACGCATAGCGATGCAGTACTCCCCGGATTGCGCCATTCCCTACGTTTCATTGATCGACGGCGGCACTTTGGAACTAATCAGGAAATCAGGCGTTGAAGTAGTGAGTTCCGCTGACCTGATTCAGGAATTCGAAGCGCGCTGGTCTGAGGAACAGTATCAATCGCATCTGCAGGCGGGCAAACTGGTTGACGGTGTTCGGCGCGAAGCATTCCAGCACATCTCTGAGAACCTGCGGAATGAAACCTCAATAACTGAATACCAGGTTCAACAATTCATTGCTCGACGCTTTAAAGAATCCGGCCTTTTTGCGACGCACGGGCCAATAGTCGCTCGCAACGAAAATGCTTCCGATCCGCACTACGAACCCACGAAAGATCGGACTGCCCATATTCAGCCCGGTGACCTGGTCCTTATTGATATGTGGGCGAAGCTCAACGTGCCGAACGCTGTTTATTACGACATAACCTGGACGGGTTTCTGTGACGTCACCGTGCCCGATCGGATCCGGAATGTCTTTGAAGTAGTGCGGGACGCGCGGCAGAAGGCATCCGATTTCGTGATCACAAGAATCGAGTCGGGTCAGCAGATCGCCGGCTATCAGGTGGACGACGTGGCTCGCGGCCACATTGAAGAACAGGGGTTCGGATCCTACTTCTTTCATCGCACCGGGCATAGCATCGGAACGGAGGTGCACGGCACTGGCGCGAACATGGACAACCTGGAATCGCACGACACTCGCCGCGTGATTCCGCGCACCTGTTTTTCCATCGAACCGGGTATTTATCTGCCCGAATTCGGAATTCGTTCGGAGGTTAACGTCTACGTCGGCGAAGGTTTTGCCTGGGTGACCGGGGAGCAACAAACCGAACTGGTGAACGTGACTACCGCTTGAATTAGATTCTTAACGCGACGCTAAGTTGCTGATGCAAGGCAGCTTGCGCCTCCATACAGCGCATCAAATATTTTAATTGGCGGCGAGTGGCCCTAACGTTCTAAAGTCGGTTATGGCGACAGCAATTTTCTCAGAGCCGCATACGTCTCAAGTTTCGCTGCTCCACCGCGTTAGCAATATCGTCAGTTCCGAACTCTCGCTAGACGAGATGCTCGGTGAAATAGTTGGCTTAACCGTCCAGGTCACAGAGTGCGATGCATGCCTGGTCTACCTGATCGAGCATTCCACCAACGAAATTGTCTTGCGCGCATCGCAAGTCCCACATCAGGGCGATTTGGGAAATATTCGCATGCAGGTAGGGGAAGGCATAACTGGCTGGGTTGTTGAGCATCACTCGGTCGTTGCGCTTCCGGAAAACGCTGCTGCGGATCGCCGCTTCAAACATTTCCAAACGCTCATCGAAGATACTTACGAAGCTTTTCTATCTGTCCCTCTGGTAAGCGGAGGCGAGGTCATCGGGGCGATCAACGTTCATCACCGCGAGCCTCACTATCACACTGCGGATGAGATCTCATTGCTTACATTTGTCGGCGAGCAGATGGGCAACGCCATTTCGAAGTCCATACTTGCCGACGAAAATCTGCGCCTGCAAGAAGAAACGGCGGAGATGCGGCGTCAACTCGAGACTCGCAAGATCGTGGAACGAGCGAAAGGAATCCTTCAGCACCGGCATAGCTTGACTGAAGAAGAGGCCTACCTTCGCCTGCGAAATGAGAGCCGCCGCCTGCGCCGTCCCATGCGTGAACTGGCGGAAGCAATTATCCTTTCGGAAGATCTTAGCCGAAAGAGCGAAACCCTTCAATAGCTGAATACCGCAACAGTCTTGCGGAGCAGGCGCATGTCTGCTGCCATAACACCGGCAGCTCTCGGAGACGGCTACAATTTAGTTTGATCCCCGAGTTTCAGCCGATCGTCCGCAATCCGCACGCGCTGACCATTCTGGGCAACTATTGGCCGCGCAAAATCGACGCGATTCGGTTTCCGCCCAGGCGGATCGAATACCGAATAGATGCGGCCACGCGAATCGTTGTTTTCGAGCATCATCCGCAGGGTCCATCACGCGGCGATCTCTTGTTCGCGCACGGCCTCGAAGGCTCGGCCGATGCGGGGTACATCCAAAGCTTTGCGCAGGCAGCTCTTCTGCATGGGTTGACCGTTCATCGCATGAACCTGCGCACGTGCGGCGGCACGGAAGAGCTGTGCCAGACGATGTATCACTCCGGGCTCACAAGCGACACGCGTGAGATTGCGGAGAGAATCAGGCGGCGCAGCGGCAATCCGCTATTCCTGACCGGCTTTTCTCTGGGCGGCAACGTCGCGCTGAAATTGGGCGGAGAACTGGGCGATTCGGATCTGCTCTCGGGCATCTGCGCCATCTCAACGCCTATGGATCTGGCCGCCTGCGTTCGCACGCTTGATCGGCCAGCTAACATCCTATACGCGCGGCGGTTCCTCGACCGTTTGCGTGAACGCGTTCGCCGCAAGAGTAAATTGGCGCCTCATCTCTATACAGAGGCCGGCCTGCAGGATGTCAAAACCATTTGGGACTTTGACGACCGCTTCACAGCTCCCCTTTTCGGCTTCGGCACAGCGGCGAATTACTACGCGACGCAATCGGCCATTCGATATCTGGATGCGATTCGGGTTCCTACCTTGGTCATCGCTGCCAAAGACGATCCGCTGGTCCCGTTCGAGGTCTACAGCCATCCTGCTTTTCGAACGAATTGCGCACTGACGCTGATAGCCCCCGCTTTTGGCGGTCACCTCGGCTTCATATCTCGCTCCCAGCCGCGCTTCTGGGTTGACCAGACGGCCCTCAACTGGATGGATCGCCTTATTCATGAACATGAGAGCAGGGGAACATTCGCACCCCAAGTTGCGTCTGTGTAAGGTTGCCCATGGCAGACAAGAGAAACTACACGCCGAGCGCGTCCTTCTGGGAAGCAGGCCGCATCGCCATCGATTCGCTGAACAAGAACAAGCTGCGTAGCTTCCTGACATTGCTAGGCATCATCCTTGCGACCACCACATTGATCTCTGTCACGGCATTGATTCATGGGATGAATGTGTATATTGCGACCAAAGTGTCCAACATGGGGTCTGATGGCTACCGCGTTGTTCGAATGAACTGGTTGGGCACGCCCGACCCCAAGAAGCTCATGGCAATGAACAAGCGCAACCCGACGATCAAGCGCGAAGAGTACGAGTTCATAAAAGAAAACGCAACATTGCTGCGTGGGATCGGCATTTCGGCACAGACGAATGGACGCGTTTCTTTCGGGGGCCAATCCACCGACAACACGATAACCATTCAGGGAGTTACCGCAAATATTCCTGCTTTGAACAATGTTCAGGTGGATGAGGGTCGCGGGATCAGCGATGAAGAGGTGCAGCGGCACGCAAATGTGGCGTTCGTCGGCCATGACATCGCGAAACGCTTCTTCGAAAACCGCGATCCGATTGGCAAGACCGTCGGGGTGGATGGTGTCCCCTACGAAGTAGTCGGCACTGCCAAAGAACTCGGCAGCGTCTTCGGACAGTCGCAAGACAACTTCGTGATGATCCCGATCGATAATTATTTCAAAACGTACGGCAGTCAAAAAGGAATGAGCTTAGTCGCGAAGGCCGTTGATCAGGATCATCTATTCCAGTCTGAGGATGAAGTGACAATGCTCCTGCGCGCCTTTCGCCATCTGCGTCCCGGGCAGGACAGTAACTTTGGTGTTTTGTCCTCCGACTCGTTCGTTAGCCTGTGGGAGCGCCTCACAGCGGCGATTGCCGCAACGGCGGTCGGTATCGTGTCCGTATTTATGGTTGTCGGCGGTATTGTCATCATGAACATCATGCTGGCCGCGGTTACGGAGCGAACGCATGAAATCGGCATTCGCAAGTCGCTAGGCGCCAGACGGGCTGACATCATGAATCAATTTCTGGTCGAATCCGCGACGCTTGGCAGCCACAGGTGGACTCATCGGTGTACTCATCGCCTGGTCGATTGCAGCAATCATTCGGAACACCGCGTCCATCCCCATGGCTTTGCCGGTTACTTCTGTCATTCTGGGCGTCGGCCTTTCTGCGGTTGTGGGCCTTTTCTTTGGTATCTATCCCGCCCGGCAAGCATCCAAACTCGACCCAATCGAAGCTCTCAGATCGGAGGCGTGAGATGAATTGGCTTGCGCTGATTAATGCAACTTCTCTCGCTTTACAAACTATCCGCGAACATAAGATGCGGGCATTTCTGACCGTGGTGGGCGTTGTGATGGGTACCGGAACCATCATTGGAGTTGGAGCCATTCTCACCGGGTTCGATTCCACCATGACCGCCATCTTCAACAGCTTCGGCCCGAACTCCATGATTCTCTATAAGTGGCGCGCCGGTGCTGGCGGCGCTGTACCCACGCCGGAAGAGCGAACGCGCAAAGATCTTACTTACGCGAACGTGCTCGATATTCGTGCCAAATGCACAGCCTGCGAAAGTGTGTCTCCGAACGTCGTCACGAGAAATGGTCTCATTGATGCCCGTTACAAAGGCAATGACATGTATGGCGTCAATCTTTCCGGCGTCGAGGAAGTATACGCAAATTCCGGCCAGGCGGATATGAACGCCGGCCGGTTCATCACAGACCAGGACAACCGGCGCGCGGCTGACGTGGTGGCGATCGGAGCCGATCTGGTCAAAAGCTTGTACGCCAACGTTGATCCCGTCGGAAAACCAATCACGGTCGATGGACATGAGTACACGGTAATTGGAACCATGAAAAAGCCTGCTGCTTCCTTTTTTGGGCAGGACGATCTGCGTGTTCTAATGCCGTACTTCACGTTCCGCAAGAACTACCCGGCGTTTAAAGACATGTTTGTTGTCGTCAACGCCAAGCAGGGTCAAGCGACCGCCGCCATGGATCAGGTGCGCGTCATTCTCCGCATCGCCCGGCGCGTGCGCTATACCAAGCCAGACGACTTTGCGATCACTACCGCCGATCAAATGGTCAGCGATTTCCGCCAGATCACGTCTATGGTCGCGCTCGTCATGATTGTTCTCAGCTCAGTGGGTCTGTTGGTCGGCGGAATAGGAGTCATGAATATCATGCTGGTCTCGGTCACTGAGCGGACAAAAGAGATAGGCGTGCGCAAAGCAATCGGTGCGCGCAGGTCTGATATTGTGTTGCAGTTTCTCGTAGAAGCTGTCGTTCTCACGGCGCTCGGCGGAGTGGCGGGCGTTATCTTGGGCTGGATGATCTCGCTTCTCAGTCGTCTAATTTTCCCGAGTATACCGGCAAGCGTCCCGCTCTGGGCCGCCTCTCTGGGTTTAATCGTGTCCGCCGGGACAGGGCTGTTTTTCGGCATCTGGCCCGCGAGTAAGGCGGCCCGGCTTGACCCGGTCGAAGCGCTCAGGTACGAATAGGGCCGGCTCCCGACAATGAAGTGGAAGATCGCCACAGCCATCTCGACGGGTGCCTTCTTGCTTGTCCTGCTGGTCCTCATCGGTACCGCTCTATTTCGGCACGCGTTCGGCATTCACCTCTTTGACTCGGCTACTGTTGTTACCCAGGTACAAAGGCTGAATCAATTAGTAACAGTCAAATACAGCATCCAACGAGTAGTTGGATTGCGCGAACCCAAGATCCCGTTTGGTGAAGAATCTATCCTGCTCATGGTGCAGGGTCAAGCGCTCGCTGGCGTCGATCTTTCCAAGCTAAGGCCGGGCGACGCTAAATACATCAGCAAGAACGCCATCGTCATCACCCTTCCCGCAGCGCAGTTGCTGAACGTCTACCTGGAGGAAAAGCAAACCAAAGTTTGGGACCGGCAAATAACATGGTGGACGCCTTGGGTCCCTTACGATCCGGATCTGGAGCACAAAGCGCGCCTGCAAGCTCTCGATGACGTCAGGAGCGCCGCTTTGCAGATGGGCATTCTTGATCAGGCGCAGAAAAACGCCGAATCCTCAATTCGCGATTTTCTTGCCGCGCTTCAGCTATCCGCAACGTTCAAGAAACGTCCCTTGGATTAATTCAATAGATTAGTTCACACTGTTGTAGCTCTCATCCAGTAACTCGATCACGTGCACGATCCGCTGCTTACGTCCAAATAGCCGCGCGCCCGCGGTAAGCTGCAGCATGCAACCCGGATTAGCAGTTGCGATCACGTCCGCTCCCGTGCTGTTGACGTGCTCCATTTTGCTCTCCAGAATGCGCATTGCCATTTCGGTTTGCGCCAGATTGTAAACGCCCGCGCTTCCGCAACACAGGTCAGCCATCGGCATCTCGCGATAGCTAAGTCCCGGGATTGACTTGAGCAACTGCCGCGGGGCTTGTTTTATTTTTTGTCCATGGGCGAGATGACATGAATCCTGATACGTCACGGTTACGTTCAACGGCTTCATCTCCTGATTCAGTTCTATTCCTGCAAGAAACTCCGTCACATCTCTCATCTGGCCCGCGAATTCGCGCGCCTTATCCGCATATCCCGCATCCTCCGCAAGGAGTTCACCATACTCCTTCAAAGTTGATCCGCATCCGGCTGCGTTCGTCAGAATGGCGTCGAACTGTGCGTTTGAAATCGCATCGATATTAGTTTTCGCGAGTTGCCGCGCCTGTTCTGCCATCCCACAGTGCAAGTGCAAAGCGCCGCAGCAGCCCTGTCCCGCTGGAACCACCACCTCGCATCCATTTTTTTGCAGAACGCGGATGGTGGCATCGTTCAAGCGGGCAAACGCAACATTCGCAATGCACCCCGCGAGGAATGCAACACGATAGCGCGTCTCCCCAATAGCCGGAAATGTCGTCCCTATTCGTCGAAAGAAAAATGGCACCTGCGCTTCCGGCGAAAGTGCATCCCAATTCAACAACTTGCTAAACGGCTTTAACACGCCGGTCGCGCGCACCAGCGCCTGCAGCCCGGTTACTTGATATACGTACAGCGCCGCACCTGCAATCTGCAAGCCCGTGTGCGAGGGAATCAGCTTCTCGAGCAGAAACTTCTTTTTTGCCCGCTGCCAAGGGGACGTTCCTCCGGATGCTTCCAGGTGAGCCCTGGCGGCCTCGATCATCCGCCCATAAGGAACGCCAGACGGACAAGCCGTCTCACATCCGCGGCATGCCAGGCAGAGGTCCAGATGCTTTCGATAGGACGCCGTGATAGCCGCGCCATTCGCCACTTCGTTCATCTGGTAAATGCGGCCTCTCGGCGAGTCCATCTCGACGCCAAGCTCGCGATAGGTCGGGCAGGAGTTCAGGCAAAGTCCGCAGTGAACGCATTTGTCGAGGTCCGCTTGTGCTGGCCCGACATGGCTGTCAGCAACTACCTCGAACAGGCTAGATGCGCCCATACAGTCGTGAGCGATTTAGCAATTGATGGGGATCGAACATGCGTTTAACCTTCTCCATGATGCCAAACGAGTTCATGCCGTCCTCTTCGGATGGATTCAGCCAGAGATCCTTGGATGATCGGATCTCCTCCGGCGCAAACTCCACCGCTAAATGCCAGCCGCGCGTGCGGCTCAACTCCCAGAGAGGCAACACGGATTGCCAACTCGTTAGGCAGACGTAGCTGACGCCGGAGCCGGCGCGCGAAATGCATGCGCCTGTCACCTGCTTCAGCAGCAGTCGAATGTCATTCAATGTCGTGGAGACGCGCAGAACGATTCCGCTCGAGTGGCGCTTCATGAAATCCGGCGCAAACTCCCGCACACGCACCCACAAATCGGTGTCGTCATTGCCCGCCAACTCCGTGGCTCCCGCGAGTACGCCCGAGTACCGGCTCAGAACGCGCGCGCTTCCTCCCGCTCTCATCGCCAAAACGTACCCTTCCAATCCCAGGCGTGTCGCTGCCGGCGGCGTGATCAAATCGAGCACCATTGGTTGCAAAACGCCGCGCGCGATTGTGTCACGCATCTGCATGGCGGAATCGACGTCTTTGTAAGTAAGTAAGAAAGTGCGCATCTCCTGGGGTAGCGAATGCACCCGGAAGTTGGCGCTTGTAATCACCGCAAGCGTCCCAAAGCTGCCGATCATCAGCTTCCCGATATCCAGCCCGGCAACGTTCTTGACCACCATCCCGCCGGTTTTCACCAGCTTGCCTTCGATCGTGGCGAACTGCATTCCGATCACCAGATCACGCGCCGTCCCGTAGCCGCGACGCAACGGACCGCTGCCGTTCGAAGCCAAAACCCCGCCGACAGTCGCATCGGGGAAGGGAGGATCTAACGCGATCATCTGCCCGTTTTCAGAGAGGATCGACTGCAAGTCTGAAAAGCTCATCCCCGCCTGCACACTAATCGTCAAATCGTCGCGCTCGTAACGCAGTAC
This sequence comes from Terriglobia bacterium, assembly GCA_963758445.1. Lineage (GTDB taxonomy): Bacteria > Acidobacteriota > Terriglobia > Bryobacterales > Bryobacteraceae > Bog-105. The sequence goes on along the minus strand of CAVWVR010000004.1, from coordinate 343,383 downwards.
GCGGCGCAGACCGGACGTCGACACCACAACCCGTGCCGGCAAAACCGGGCCGCCCATCAGCCGTTTCGAGTTTTTCCCGATGACTTGAATCGTCTGCGCTTTCGCCGCGGCGCTGCCCAGAACGTCAGCCAATTCTTCCGCCGTTGCAGGCGTGAACTGCTGCATGTCCTTACATTGTGACCGAGTCAGCGGTAACTGACTGGCGGCGGCTGCACCTCAGAGAGTTCGCGAAAATCGTCATCCGGTAAATGCAGCTTCGCCGCCGCGACATTCTCTTCCAAATGTTCGATTGAGGAAGTTCCCGGAATCGGCAACATGACATGTGAACGCTTCAGCAACCATGCCAGGCCAACCTGTTGCGGTGTCGCGCTCAATTTCGTAGCCACGCGCTGCAGCACTTCGTGCGCCTTGCGTCCACCGCTCAAAGGCGCCCAGGGAAGAAACGCAATTGCATTCGACTCGCAGTAATCGACCAGGTAGTCCCACTCACGATCCGCGAAACTGTACCGATTCTGAACCGAGACAATCCGCACAATCTTCCGAGCCCGTTCCACGTGCTCGCGCGTCACATTGGACAGCCCAACGTGCCGTATCTTGCCCGTTCGTTGCAGATCCGCCAGTGTCTCCATCGAAGCGTCAAAGGAGACGGCCGGATCAGGTATGTGCAACTGATACACATCTATCCGCGGGAGCCGCAGCCGTTTCAAACTGCCATCCACCGCTTCACGCAGGTGCTGCGGGCTGGCATTGTGGATCCATTGCCCCGGGCCGACGCGGTCCCAGCCGCCCTTCGTGGCAATCACAACGCCGTCGGCGTACGGCGCCAACGCTTCTCCGATCAACTCCTCAGAGACGTTAGGTCCGTAAGAATCCGCTGTGTCGATGAAGTTAACTCCCAGTTCCACAGTATGCTTCAAAGTACGAATGGCCGACTCTCGATTTTCCGGCGGTCCCCAAATGCCTTTGCCGGTGATCCGCATCGCGCCATAGCCCAGGCGGTTTACAGTCAGGTCGTTGCCGAGAGCGATCGTGCCCGCTGCGCTCGCGTTGGTTTCATTCGTCAAAATCTGCCTCCTTATTTAGCAGCGGTCGGTTGCGGTCGCGTGTAATATCCGGTCAGCGTCTGCGCCTTCAGATGCGGTTGATCCAGCTTCACTTCAACCACATGATAGTCGTTCGCTTTGTCCGCCGCCGGCGGCGCCTCAAACGTCAGGGTGTAGCCATGACGGAATTGTTGAGACTCGACGCTTGCTTACCGGCATCACTGGTGGTCCCGGTAAGTCTTTTGCGTTTTCTCGATTCGCTGCGATCTGGGCTGGGGTAGCCATAGGTTTAATTCTTCCTAAAAAGCATAAAGCCAGCGGACGCTTGACAGCTTCGACTGGCTTTTTCGACTGAAAATAATGTTCCCGGTTCTGGTGTGACATGCTGTTGAAAGCTCATCTTTTGACAAGACGGGGAGGAAATAGAATGACTAGACGCGCAATCGCGCTCGGCGGAGCACTTCTTCTGGCTGTCGCGGCGCTGCCGCTGCAGGCACAAGATAAAGGTGGAACCGTTCGCGTTCAGATCAATTACACCGGGTCCGGCACCGTGGATCAGGACCACAAAATTTATGTGGCACTTTGGGATTCGTCGGACTTCATGAAACCGGGCACGCAGATGATGCCCGTGGCGGTGAAGTTTGTGACTTCGAAGAACGGAATCGTGTCTTTCATGGATGTCAAGAAAACGCCCGCATACGTCAGCGCTGCCTACGATCCAACGGGCAAGTGGGACGGGCAATCTGGACCGCCGCCGGCCGGCGCCTCGCTGGGTATGGACAGTGACGCGCCGCCTAACCCGAATGCCATCGACGTTGCACCGGGCAAAAGTTCAAAAGCTACCATCAAATTCGACGACAGCCATAAGATGATGTAGCCGCAACGCGTTTGACAGCCTCCTAAGCTATTCGCTAGACTAGATTAGTTCGAGCTTTCGAGCAGAGAGAATAAGTCTGTCCATGCGTACCGAAGTTCCGTCCAAGCACGATATCGTTCGTGCCTGGCACGTGATTGATGCCAACGAAGCGGTCTTGGGCCGTGTCGCGACTCGCGCCGCTATGCTCCTGATGGGCAAGCACAAACCCACCTACGCTCCGTCTATAGATACGGGCGATCACGTCATCATTATCAATGCTGCCAAGGTCAAGCTGACCGGCAATAAAGAAGGTCAAAAGCTGTATCGCCGTCACACCGGTTATCCAGGCGGATTGATCGAAACCGGCGCACACAAAATGCGCCAGACACGTCCGGCACGGATGCTGGAGTTGGCCGTTTCGGGCATGCTGCCGAAGTCTAAAATGGGGAAGCAGATGTACCGTAAACTTAAGGTCTATGCCGGTGAGCAGCATCCCCATCAGGCGCAAAAGCCAACGGCATTAGCTGTTTAGCCGTACAAACATGAAGGAAGGGTTTAGTTGCCAGCGAAGTTAGTTCAGCAATTGGGAACCGGACGCCGTAAGACCGCCACCGCGCGTATCTTTCTGCGGCCCGGCAAAGGTCAGATCACGGTCAACCATCGGCCGTTCGAACACTACTTTGTCAACGAGTCGGCGCGCGCCTATGTGCGCCAGCCGCTACTCGCTGCCGAGTTGGCTGACCGATTCGACATTATGATCCTGGCCCATGGCGGCGGGGTCAGTGGTCAGGCCGGCGCGGCGCGCCTCGGCATTGCCCGCGCATTGATTGAATTTAATTCCGAGCTCCGGGGCAAGTTGAAAGGGCTCGGTTTGCTTACGCGCGATGCTCGCGCTCATGAGCGAAAGAAGTACGGTCAAAAGGGCGCTCGCAAGCGCTTCCAGTTCTCTAAGCGGTAGTACGTCTTCTCGTTCCCGTATCCATCCCGCAGGCGGCGGCCGTTTCCCGGTCGCCTTTTGCTCAACCGATCTCGCTCCACAGCACGCAAAATCCCGCTTTGGCCCGCGTGCCTGTGCGCGTGTAGATCGCAGATTCATGAGGACATAATTTGCCATCGATTTCGATGAAAGAATTGCTCGAAGCAGGCGTTCACTTCGGGCACCAGACCAAGCGCTGGAATCCAAAGATGAAAGAGTACATCTTTGGCGAACGTAACGGGATCTACATTGTAGACCTTCAGAAAACGCTCAAGCTTTTCAAAGACGCTATGCGCTATGTCGGCGAAATGGCCGCGCAGGGCAAAACGGTGTTGTTCGTCGGCACCAAGCGTCAGGCGCAGGAAGCCATCGCCGAAGAAGCCACGCGCGCAGGTCAGTATTACGTGAACCAACGCTGGCTCGGCGGATTGCTCACCAACATCACTACTGTGCAACGCTCCATCAAACGGCTAAAAGAACTCGACACCATGTCTACCGACAATGCGTACGAGGGCCGTGCCAAGAAGGAAGTGGGACGTCTTGAGCGTGAGCGCAAGCATCTGCAGCAGAATCTTGCCGGTATTAAGGACATGGTTGGTCTGCCGGATCTGCTCTTTGTGATCGATTCAAACAAGGAGTCGATTGCGGTTAAGGAAGCTCGCAAGCTCGGCATTCCTGTAGTTGCGGTTGTGGACACGAACTGCGATCCCGACGAAGTGGATTACGTTATTCCGGGCAACGATGATGCTCTGCGCGCCATCCGGCTCTTCACAACGAAGATTGCCGACGCGGTGGTCGAGGGCAAGTCGTTGGCCACCGAAACCGAATTCACGGCTGAAAAGATCGTGAGCGATGAAGACGGCGCGGCTGAGCATACGCCGGAAGAGTACGGCCATTATCTGGATCCCAAGTACGCGGAACAGTTGATGTCGGAAAGCCTGGCCACCAGCAACGAGCCGGAAACTCCGCCTCGCAAGGGACCAGGCAGTGAGCCGCCTGACGAAGAGGCAGTCGCCTCCAACGCGGGCGAGAAGTAATCCGGGCTAGTCGAATTAGTGGGCGATGGAGTCTGACTGGCTCCATCGCTCTACGTGTGTAATGGAGAAAGTAAACCAAATGGCAGAAATTAGCGCACAATTAGTCAAACAATTGCGCGATCGCACGGGCGCCGGCATGATGGAGTGCAAAAAGGCGCTGGTGGAAGCGAACGGCGACATCGCCGAGGCGGAGGTGATCCTTCGCAAGCGCGGCATTGCAGCGGCCACCAAGAAAGAAAGCCGCTCCACCAAGCAGGGCGTTATCGCCTCGAACATCGGCAACAGCGGCAAAGTCGGCGTACTCGTCGAAGTAAATTGCGAGTCCGACTTCGTTGCTCGCACCGAGGATTTTCTCAGCTTGACCGCCGACGTCGCGGCCCACATCGCGCAGACCAAACCCAAGCACGTTCGCGTGGAAGACGTCACCGAACAGGAGCGCGCGAATTTCAAAGCGCATGAAGCGCTGTATGAGCAGAAATTTGTTCACGATCAGAACACAACCATCGCCGAACTGGTGAAGACCAAAATCGCCAAGCTCGGCGAGAATATCGCCGTGTCGCGCTTCACGGTGTACGAAGTGAACGGAACCGGCGTCGTGGGCAGCTACATCCACACCGGCGCGCAGATTGGCGTGTTGTTGGAAGTCAAACTCAACCACGATGCCACGGCTGAGAAGGAAGAGTTCAAGATCCTCCTGCGCGATCTCGCCATGCAGGTCGCCGCCGCCAATCCACAGTACGTCAACAAGGACGCAGTGCCTGCGGATGTGCTCGCTAAAGAGCGCGATATTCAGCGTGACCGTGCGCTCAATGAGGGCAAGCCGGAGAAGATGGTCGACAAGATCGCCGAAGGACGTATGAGCAAGTTCTATGAAGAGATCTGCCTGCTGGAGCAGCCCTTCATTCGCGAGAACACCATCTCTGTCGCGGACCTGATCCGCACCATCGGCAGCAAAGCCGGTGACACCATCACCGTGTCGCGTTTCGTCCGCTACAAAGTGGGCGATGCAGCCGACGCCCCGGGCGTCGAAGCCAGTCCCCTACCCGTCACCGCATAAGCGGCCATGCGCACTACCGCTCGTCCGCTAACTGATTTTTGGCTGAGCCGCGACCGCGAGGGAGCGGTTATCGATGCCCGCTTTTAAGCGCGTCCTTCTCAAGATCAGTGGTGAGGCGCTCGCCGGCCCTATTTCTTTCGGCCTCGATCCCGATCGTGTGCTCGGCCTTGCTTCCGAAGTTGCTGAAGTGGCGCGCACGGGCGTGCAGATCGGTTTAGTTCTGGGCGGTGGCAACATCTTCCGCGGTGTTGCCGCCGCATCGCATGACATGGATCGCGTCACGGGTGATCACATGGGCATGCTCGCCACCGTGATCAACGCGCTGGCGTTTCAGGATGCGCTGGAGCGCGCCGGTATTCCGACGCGTGTCATGACCGCCATTCAGATGCATCAGGTGGCTGAGCCCTATATTCGGCGCCGTGCCATCCGCCACCTGGAAAAAGGGCGCATCGTCATCTTCGCCGCCGGGACATCCAACCCGTATTTTTCGACCGACACCGCCGCCACTCTGCGCGGCCTTGAGATTCACGCCGAGATCATCGCCAAGGCGACCAGCGTAGACGGCGTGTACGACAAAGATCCGAAGAAGTTTCCGAACGCAATCAAATACAACGAGATCACCTACACGGAGGTGCTTTCGAAAGCACTCGGCGTCATGGACGCCTCAGCGGTCGCCATGTGCCGTGATAACCACATGCCAATCACTGTTTTCGATCTCAAAGTAGCGGGCAATATAATGCGAATGGCGATGGGCGAACCCATCGGCACCATGATCCGGTAATCGCAAATGAAACCTGAACCCAATGCACCGGCTGCGACCAGCAGCACTTTCAAGAACATCAAAGAAGTAGAGGCGAACGCCCGCACCAAAATGGACAAGGTTCTGACCGACCTGCAGCAGGAGATGACTCACTTCCGTACCGGCCGCGCCACCATCGCTCTGCTCGACAGCGTTCGTGTCGATTACTACGGCTCGCCGGTGCCGCTCAACCAAGTCGCTCAATTGCACGTGCCCGAGCCCGCCATGATCACTGTTCAGCCTTGGGATACTTCGCAGATTCGTGACATTGAGAAGGCGATTCGCAACGCCGACCTGGGATTGAATCCATCGAATGACGGCAAGATCGTGCGCGTCCCCATTCCGCCGCTGACGGAAGAGCGTCGCCGCGATCTCGCCAAGAAGTTGAGTCATGTCGCGGAAGAGCGCCGTGTCGGATTGCGCAACATTCGGCGCGATGCGAACGATCAGTTGAAGAAGATGCTGAAGGACAAGCTGATCAGTGAAGATGAAGAGCGCCAGGCGCTCGAGTCCGTTCAAAAGCTGACCGACGCCCAGATTTCAAAGATCGATCAAGTGGCCAAGTCGAAAGAAAAAGAGATTTTAGAGTTTAAGTAAGTTGGACTTTAAGTAAGTTGCCGCACCTCGGTGTTGATGAACTGACAAAGGTTCTCACGCTCGACGACTTCGAGTCGCTGGCGCACCAGTACATTTCCGCTGCCGCGTATGAATACGTCGCCGGCGGCGCGGGATCTGACTTAACGATCGCTGATAATCGTGCGGCATTCAACCGCATTCGTCTGAATCCGCGCGTGCTCATCGATGTCACCAGCATCGACACGAAGTTGAGTCTGCTCGGCCGGGCTTGCGAGTATCCGATACTGCTGGCTCCCGCCGGCTATCACAAGCTGGTGCATCCGGAAGGTGAGAACGAAACGGTCAAGGGCGCAAATTTGGCCGAAGCGACGCTGGTGGCTTCCTCGTTTTCGACCGTCACTATCGAAGAGATGAGCGCCGCGGCGAAACGCCCGTTGTGGTTCCAGTTGTACGTGCAATCCGATCGCGGATTCACCAAGTCTTTGATCGATCGCGCCATTGCCGCCGGGTGTGAAGCCATCTGCGTGACGGTGGACGTACCCGTAAATGGCCCGCGTGATCGCGAGCTTCACGCTGGCTTCAAGTTGCCGCCCGGTGTCGAACGAGCGAATCTTTCCGGGCTGGGTACGGCGATCTCCGCCGCGTCGCATCGCCCGGTTGGCCGCAACATCTATGCGGCCACACACGGCGCCGATGTGACCTGGAAGGACATCGATTGGCTGCGCGACAACTTCGCTGTCAAGCTTCTATTGAAAGGCATCCTGCATCCCGAAGATGCGGCACTCGCAGTAAAAGCCGGAGTCGACGGCATCGTGGTTTCGAACCACGGTGGGCGCAGCCTCGATACGGTCCCGGCGAGTATTGACGCCTTACCCGCGATCGCTGCGCGTGTGGCTGGCCGCATTCCCATTCTGCTCGATGGCGGCGTTCGGCGCGGCATAGATGTCTTCAAAGCGCTTGCCAGAGGCGCTGCGGCGGTGATGATTGGCCGCTCCTACTTATATGGATTAGCGGTCGGCGGCGCGTTCGGCGTCAGCCGGGTAGTTGAGATTCTGCGAACGGAGCTGGAGATGACCATGGGCCTGATCGGCGTCACCGCGCTCGAGCAGATTAGTGATCGCTTCTTGCTCTGAAGGGCATTCGGGCGGCATCTAACCCGCATGGCTAAAACCAAGACGGAAACGCAAAGTAAGTTATCGGAGGCCTCGCCACTGCTCGGGCAGCGCGGCCCCATCATCCAGGAATTCGGTACTGTTGTTCATCTTCCAGCAGCACTGGAAGAAAATGTCAGGCTCGACAGCACGCACAACCTGAATCAGGTTCTTGCCGACACAATCGTGCTGCGCGATATGTACAAGAAGCATCACTGGCAGATGTCGGGTCCGACTTTCTACCAGCTTCACCTGCTACTCGACAAGCACTACGAAGAGCAGGCCGACCTTGTGGATTTGATGGCCGAGCGCATCCAGGCGCTGGGTGGAATTTCGATCAGTATGCCCCACGATGTCGCCGAGCAGAGCCGTGTGGAACGTCCGCCGATCGGACGCGAAGAAGTGCCGGTTCAGCTTTCACGTCTGCTCGAAGCGCATGAGCTGATCCTGAAGGAATCGCATGAGTTTGCCAAGTCGGCGGATGATGCCGGCGATGATGGCACGAACGATCTGCTGGTGAGCAACGTCATTCGAACGAATGAACGGCAAGTCTGGTTCATCGCTGAGCACCTTGCCGCCGTTCCGATGGTAAAAGCCAGCTAGCTAGCGTGGCGGCTGGCGCGTAGGGCTCGTTGCCGGCAATTGGGCGAGAACGGATTCATCGTACGTGATCCCGTTCTTGTCCAGCAGATTTCCAAGCGCGCGGTCTAAAGAGATACGCGCTTTGATCCACACGCTGCGCGCGGCCACTTCGGTGGATCGCGCCTGCGCCAGATAGCTCTCCTGCTGGATAACGAGAAAGTTGGTCGACGCTCCAACCGACAGCTTGTCCTTTTCAGCATCGACCAGAACTTGTTGAGTCTGCCGGCTGGTTATGGCAGCGTTGAGCGCTGAACGGGCAGTCTGCAAGGCCACGACCGAATTTTCGACCTGTTCGCGTACTTGATTCGCGAGCAACTGAGTGCGGGCTTCGGCTTGCCGCACCTGCAACAGATCGCGCGCCGCGTCTGCCTGCGCCACTTGATTCTTGAGCGGCACGTTGAACTGGATGCCGGCTTGATAAATACGCGAGAGCCTTAGTCCCGCAACCCCAAGATCCGTTGGCGCCGTGATGGCTCCGGTGCCGGGCGTGCCTAAAGTCGTGAACGGCACCTCCGTGCTGCCGCGTGTCTGGAAATTGCCAATCACATCGATCTGCGGCTTGGCTGCATTCATGGACGCTTTCAGTGCGATCTCTCCCGTCTGCACTTGCAGCGACGCTTGCGCAAGATCGGGCCGCGTGGTCACAGCTTCGTTGACAAGCTGATCCAGCGGCTGCAGGTCATCACTCGTCGGAATCGTTATCGGATCGGTGGGAACAATTGGCAGGCTTCCGAAGATGGGATCTGCGGTGCCTTGCCGCGACAACTGCGATTTCAGAATGACTTCTTCTTGCTTAACCAGGCCTTCGGCTTGTATGACGGCCAATTCGGTCGAAGCAACCAGCGACTGCGCCTGTGTCAAGCCGATTGGCGCGAGAGTACCTTCTTCTACCTGAGCTTTGTCGTCTTCGTATTGCTTGCGCGCGGCGGCGAGAGATTCGCGCTGCACGTTGACGTTCTCGTTCAGGCTGACGAGATCGTAATAGAGCCGCGATATGCCGTAAACCGTGGCGATCAGCTGTTGATAGAAGATCAGCCGCGAGATCTTTTCGTTGATCTTCGAGATCCGGATATACCGCAGGCTGATGTCTCTGCCGCGACCGCGAAAGAGAGGCTGCGTTACAGTCACAGAAGTGTTGGGCTGTGAAAACGGATCAAGGTTGCTCTGACCTGAATACAATGCTTGCGCCGCGTTGTTGAGATCCACCTCCACCTGCGTTCCGTAACTGAAGCCTTGCACTAGCGCGTAGTTCGCAGTGAGGAAGTCGAGCGTGCCTGGATTCGAGCCCAGACCGGCCGCGGAAGTGAGAGTCGTCCCGTTCGCTCGTTGAAAGTAGGTGTTCTGTCCCACGAAGGTTGGTTCAAATGTCGGAACGGTCGGACCTGCCGCGTAGCCCGATGTGCCTTGCACGGAAAGGTTGGTAGCGGTCTCAGTGAGTTCATTCAATGACGTCAGATCGTTGACGGTGGGAGTGGTTGGCGTCACGCTTGAAGCCGCCGCATTCAGTAGCGGACTGCCAGGACCACCGACGCCAGTCGGAGATTCGAAATAGCTGAAGCCAATGCCGCGCAGACTGCCGCCGCCCGAAGCGCGCAACACTTCCGTGCCCGCGATTGATAGGTCGTAGCGCGAAACTTCGACATCCAGATTGTTCTCGATCGCCAGCGCCACCGCGTCATAGAGCGAAAGATAAATGGCGCCATTGCGAACCAATGAGCGCGCCCGATCGGCTTGACCTAAGTAAACCGCCGGAGCGTGCGGCGCTCTATAAGGCGCCAGCAGGTCGAGCCAGGAAGCGCGCGCCGGTATGTTGGCTTTTTCAATTTTCGGCGCTGTCTTGTCGTCCTCAATGTGCTGAATGACAGGCGAAGGTTGCTGCTCTTGAGCCAGCAGCAGCGAACACGTCAGCAGAGCTACAGCCGCCCTCATTGCTTCGAAGTGCTCCCCGCATTTTGTTGCTTGCCTCCATCGGACTTTACTTTTTTCCTGCCTTGTTTACCGCTCTTCTCCGCCGCGTTGTCGAGCCCCTGCTCGCCATATTGACCCCTGTTTGCAGCTTCCTTGTCGCTCTGCCCGCCGGTTTGCGGTTGCCCTTGCTTCTTGGGAAATTGCGGATCGATCTTTTCGCCTTCGCGCACTTGGTCAGTGATGGTGGTGGCGATCACGTCGCCGGATTTGAGACCGCCGCTGACTTCGGTCTCGTCTCCGTAATCGCGGCCGATGTAGATTGGCACGAAATGCACTACGTTGTTGTCTATCCGATACACGCCACTTTTGGCGCTGCGGACAACGATGGCCGCGCCGGGAATGAGCAGCGGCGGCTGGCCCTTTGCGGCAATGAAGTTGACGACAACATACATTCCAGGAAGCAACCTGTAGCCCGGATTAGCGGCCTGAACTTCCACCAGCAGCGTGCGTGTGTTTTGGTCGATCGAAGAGGATGTCCGGCTCACCGTGCCTTCGAACTTGTCGTTCGGCATCTCCTGAAAAAAGAGCTGCGCGCGTTCCCCGGCATGCACGATCGAGCTGTAAGCCTCCGGTATCGACACGAGGATTCGCAAGCGGTCGATGCTGGCAATGGCGAACATTTCGCCGCCTTGCGCGCCGCCTGTGGGCGGAGTGGCTGACCCGCTCAAGTTGCCCGATGCTCCTTCGTTATTGCCTTGCGCGCCCGCCAGACTGGTGCCGGGAGTCGCTGTTCCGGAGCTGGAACTCACCGGAGCGCCCGATCCCTGCGCCGTGATCAGCGATCCGACATCCACATTGCGAGCCGTGACCACTCCGTTGAAAGGCGCCCGCACCTGCTCGTAACCTTGCAACACAATCAAGCGTTGCAGGTTCTCGCGATTGCCTTGAACCGCGTTCTCGGCGGCCCGGACATTGGCTTCGGCGACGCGGAAGTTGGCTTCTTGTGTGTCGCCGTCCTGGCGTGAGAAAACCCCTTTCGCGACCAGCACTTTGTAGCGCTCCCACGTGACAGAAGCGAGATGAAGCTGCGCCTCCATCTGCCCCAGGTTCGATTCACTCTGCGCTAATTGCGAACGCGCCTGCGCTACCTGCCTGTCGAGATCCGGCGCATCGATGGTCGCCAACAACTGGCCGGTATGAACGCGGTCGCCAATGTCTACGAATCGGTGCGTCACATAGCCGGAAGCGCGCGCGTAGATGTACGCCTCCTCGTACGCAAGCGCCGTTCCCGGCACCATCAATTCACTGCTGGAAGGCGCGTACCGGACCTGTTGCACGTCTATGCGCGGCAGCGCCTGGATTCGCTCCTTGGCTTCGCGATTGATCTCGTCAGTACGTTTATGCCTGGGCAGCCAGCCGATAAAGATCACCAACACAGCCGCAAGTACGATGACAACCGCGAAGATAACCCAGGCCTTGGCGGAGTGACCCGGCCGGTGAGGTTTCTGCTCGCGACCGTGTTCGTCCTTCGGCGGCGGCTTATCCGGTATGTCGGATGCTGCTTCGTATTCCTCACGCATGCTTATGCTTCCTGTGGGCGCGGCTGCCCGTTTTTGTGAGTCGGCCTGCCTTCCGGATCCAGTTCTCCTTTGTACTCTTTATCGATTCGTTCATCGTAGTTAACGGGAATGTTACGTCGAAGGTAAGAATAGAAAATCGGGACAATAAATAGCGTGCTGAGAGTGGCTACAAGAAGACCGCCAATGACAGCCCGTCCGAGCGGCGCGTTCTGCTCGCCGCCTTCTCCGAACGCGAGCGCCATAGGCAGCATGCCGATGATCATCGCCAGCGCGGTCATGATGACTGGACGCAGCCGGATGAAGCCCGCTGAAAGCGCCGCTTGAACGGGATCGGGCTGATGCGCGCGCTCGTCGTTCGCGAAAACAACCAGCAGGATGGAGTTCGCCGTAGCCACTCCGATAGTCATAATGGAGCCCATCAACGACGGCACGCTGAAGGTTGTTTGCGTCAGGAACAGCATCCACAGAATGCCGGAAAAGGCACCCGGTAACGCCATAAGAATAATGAACGGATCTAACCAACTTTGGAAGTTCACCGCCATCAAAAGATAAACGATGATCACCGCAAAACCGATTCCGATCAGCAGCCGCGAGAACGATTGTTCCATGGTGGTGACTTCACCGCGCAGTTCAATGAACGTTCCGCCCGGCAGGTTCTTTTCCTGCTTGATGATGTCGTGTATGCGATCCGCGACGCCGCCGAGATCGCGTTGATCGACATCGGCGTAGATGTCAAACGTTGGTTGAATGTTGTAGTGGTCGATCACGATCGGCAGGGTTTGCCGCTGCAGCGTGGCTAGGTTTGCTAACAACTGACTGTTATTCCCATTCGATGCAGTGACGGGGATGCGCTTCATGGATTCGAAGGAATCGATACGGTACTGGGGCGCTTGCGCGACCACCTGGTAATTGACGCCGTTCTGCGGGTTCAGCCACTGGTTTGGCGCCGTCTGGCCGCTGCCCGAGAGCGAGATCAGCATGCTATTCGCGACATCTTTTTGTTGCAAGCCGATCTGCTGCGCTTTCGCGCGATCGACATTTACCATCACGGTTGGATAGGCGATTTGCTGATGGATATGAACATCGACCGCGCCCGGAATCGCCGTGACCTTGCGCAGCAGATTTTGGGCAATGCGGTAATTCTGAGTTGGATTGCGGCCCACAACCTGCAGATCGATGGGCGCAGGCAAACCAAAATCCAGAATTTGGTTGGTCATGTTCGCGGGCGTAAAGAAAAAGATTTCTTGCGGAAAGCGTCGCGCCAGTTCGCGCCGCAATAGGCGCGTCAGCTCGAGGGTTTCCTTTTTGCCAGGCTTTAGAGCAATCAGAATATCGCCATCGGAATTGCTGATGGTCGCGTTGTCTCCAAATGCGATGTTGATGCCGCCATTCGGAAGCCCGATGTTGTCGAGAAGCATGTCAACGCGCTCGGCCGGAAGAATCTGGCGGATGGCCGATTCGATGGAAGCGAAGATCATCTCGGATTGTTCGATGCGAGTTCCCGGCGGAGGAACAACGTGCAAGCGCATTTGGCCGGAGTCCACATAGGGGAAGAAATCGCGTCCGATAAAGAACGCCAGGAGCGATGAGCCGCCGACGAATAGGCCGAAAAGGGTGAGAACGATGGCGCGATGATGAAGCGTCCAATTCAGCCAACCGCGATAGCGAAGACGCAGGCGCTCGAAACGATGTTCAAAGCGTTCGTGCAAATGCCAGACCCAGTTGTTCGCCACTTCCGGCTCTTCGCCCGGCGTGGGTTGATACAACGGCACTTCCGCGGGCAACAGGAAGTGCATCATGGTGGGCACCAATGTTCGAGATAGAAAATAGGACGCGAGCATCGCGAACACGACCGCCATTGCCAACGGTGTAAACAGATACTTCGCGGCGCCGGTTAGAAGTACAACCGGCAGAAAGACGATGCAGATCGACAGCGTCGAAACCAGCGCTGGAGCAGCGACCTGGCTGGCGCTATCAAGAATTGCGTGCACCAGCGGATTGCCCGGCTGCTCCAGATTTCTATGCGTGTTTTCGATCTCGACCGTAGCGTCGTCGACTAAAATTCCGACTGCGAGAGCGAGGCCGCCGAGCGTCATGACGTTGATCGTCTCTCCCAGCGCAGCGAGAATACAAATGGAAGTAAGAATGGAGAGCGGGATGGAGACGCAGACGATCAGCGTGCTGCGCCAGCTTCCCAGAAACAGCAGGATCATCAAGGCGGTCAGGCCGGCAGCAATGCTGGCTTCACGCAGAACCTCATTGATCGAGTTGCGGACGAATATGGACTGATCGAATAGCGGCGTGATGCGAAGAGCGGAAGGTAGATCCGCTTTAACGCGCGGCAGCGCCTCCTTGATGGACTTGACGATATCGAGCGTCGAGGCTTTGCCGTTCTTGAGAACCTCAAGCAGAGCCGAGCGTTGCCCGTTTTCGCGCACAACGTTGGTTTGTACGGCGAAACCGTTGCGGATCTGACCGATGTCCTTCATGTAGACTATGGCCCCGTTCGATGCGCGGATAGGCAAATCGTTCAGAGCCGAGATTGTTTCGGGGCTGCTATTGACACGCACCAGATATTCGATGTCGCCTACGCGCGCGGTCCCGGCAGGCAGAATCAGGTTCTGGGCGTTTAGCGCGTTAGAAACATCGATGCCTGAGAGATGTTTCGCATACAACGCATTGGGATCCAGGTCTACCATGATCTGCCTGCTCTTGCCACCAAAGGGCAACGGAATGGAAGCGCCCTGAACTGTGGCGAGACGCGTTCGGATAAAGTTCAAACCGAGATCGTAAAGGTCCTGCTCGGTCAGCCCCTGGCCGCTCAAGCCCAGTTGGAGAACGGGAACGCTGGATGCGTCGTACTTCAGAATGGCGGGCGGGAAGATGCCAGGCGGCAGCGCGCGCAAAATCGTCTGCACGATAGACGTGACTTGCGACAGCGCCAGTGAGACATTGGCTTTCGGCTGAAAGAACACACGAATGACGGAAACGCCTGTGTACGACTCCGATTCCATGTGCTCGATATCATTGACAGTCGTGGTCATGGCGCGTTCGCACACCGTGACGACGCGCTTCTCCATGTCGTCGGGAGTCAGGCCATTGTATGTCCAAACGACGCTGACCACGGGAATATCGATGTACGGAAAAATGTCCTTCGGCGAGACGACCGCGGCAATCGCGCCCAGGATGAGCACCAAAACCGAGAACACGACGAATGTATACGGGCGCCTAAGCGCGAGATGAACTATCCACATTTAGACCTCAGGCGCCGCGAACTGGACAGGGTAGAAAGTATTGGAAACGGATAAGCTAGGCAGGCATTTCCTCGGGGGAAGGATAACCATGTTGCTCTCGGCCAATCTTACCGTCATACATGGTCGTAGTCTTGAAAAGTTCCATATGCCCGTCGGCAGCTTCATCACGGCAGCGATTACGTAGCTGATGCATGGCGGCTTCGGAGAGTGGCGTAAAGTTCAGCGCTATCTCCAGATTCTGCTTCAAAACATCCATGGAGTTGATGCCGCTGATGGTGGTGGTTACAGGCAGGCTCATGGCGTAGTTCAGCGCTTCTTTGGGCGTCACGCCCCCGAGTTTGATTAGCTCGCCGCTTCCACCCATGCTCTTCATTCCGAGTATGGCCAGACCCTGCCGCTGCGCTTCGGGAAGAACATGCGTCTCAAAGCTGCGGAAGGTTGCGTCCATCGCGTTCAGTGGCATCTGCACTGTGTCGAACGGAAATCCGTGCGCCAGCATCTTGAGATGGATAGACGGATCCTTATGACCGGTAAATCCGATGCAGCGCACCTTGCCATCCTTCTTCGCTTGCAACAGCGCTTCGGCCGCGCCGTTAGGCGCGAAGATTAGATCGGGATCATTGTCATAAACGACTTCATGGATCTGCCACACATCCAGATGATCGGTTCGCAGGCGGCGCAGCGATTCTTCGAGCATCTGCATCGCAATGGTTTTGCCGCGTCCATGCGTGCAGACCTTGGTCATCAAAATGACATCTTTGCGATGGGCGGCCAGCGCTTTGCCCATCCACTCTTCGGCTTGGCCGTCGTGATATTCCCAGGCGTTGTCAAAGAAGTTGATGCCGTGATCGAGCGCAAATTGCACTATCTCAGTCGCCTCATCCAGGCTCTTGGCCGACCCGAGATGATAGCCTCCCAGGCCGATGACTGATACATTCAAATCCGTCTTTCCAAATTTGCGCCGAGGCACGATGCCGGTTGCCATAGTTGATTGAAACATGCGCTCTTACTTGGCCGGCGGAAACGGATTGCCGGTATTCTGGGTCGCGCCTATCATTTCCTTGACTTCCTTTTGCTGCATATCCAGGGGAAAATGGTGCGCCAGCCGGGCTTCCGGATTGTCGTATTTCAAGCTGACTTTATAAGGCTCGTAGCGGCCATCAGCGGCATATTGAGCCACTCTCTGCTGCAGCGCGGTCATCTCGCTTTCGCTCATCGGCTGAAAGTTCTGTGCGATTTTGAGGTTTTGCTCCACAACATCCATCTTTTCCATGCCCGTGATGGTTGTGGTCACCGGAAGGCTCATGGCATAACGTAGCGACTCTTCGGCGGTGAGTACGCCAGCCTTGATGGCAGGTCCCGCGCCGCTCATCGGCTTCATTCCCAGCACGGCAATTCCGCGTCGCTGCAGTTCGGGAACAACTTGCGTCTGGAAACTGCGGTAGGTGGCGTCGAATGGGTTCAGCGGCATCTGCACGGCATCGAACGGAAAGCCGGTGTTAAGCATCGCCAAGTGAAGTTTCGGATCTTTGTGTCCGGTGAATCCGGCGAAGCGAACCTTGCCTTCCTTCTTAGCTTGCTGCAGCGCTTCGGCCGCGCCGTTGTGTCGGATGAACAAAGCGGGATCATTGTCGAACGAGACGCCGTGAATCTGCCAGAGATCGAGATGATCGGTTTGCAGTTTTCGCAGCGACTCTTCGAGCATGCGTAGCGCCAGGTCTTTGTCGCGGCCATGCGTGCAGACCTTGGTCATCAAGAAAATATGTCTGGCGCTTTCCCTTGAGGGCTCCGCCCATCCAGACTTCCGATTTTCCGCGATGATATTCCCAGCAATTATCGAAGAAGGTTACGCCGCCGTCGATGGCGCGTGCGACAATCTGCTCCGCTGTATTTTGATCTTCCGCGTCACCCAGGTGATGCCCTCCCAGTCCTAAGATTGAGATCTGAACTCCGGACTTACCGAATGGCCTGGTTGGAATCTGTGACATGCTTTCCTACTTGCTTTCTTTGGACCGTTGCTAACAAGCCAAAGTTACATTACGCGTAGAATGCCTAGGAGCATCTTAAATGAGCAACCAGCACGTGAAGTATGACTCAATCATTATCGGTTCGGGCCAGGGCGGAAACCCTTTGGCAAAGCGACTAGCCGGGCGCGGGGAGAAGGTGGCGCTGATTGAGTCTGGTTTCCTTGGCGGAACCTGCATCAATACCGGTTGCACTCCGACCAAGGCCATGATTGCGAGCGCGCAGGTGGCCTATTACGCGCGCAATGCGCAGCGTTGGGGCGTTCGAACGTCGGACATCAGCGTCGATATGGCGACAATAATGGAACGCAAGAACAAGATTGTGCAGAGCATGCGTTCGGGTTGGGAGAAGAACGTGGATCAGCCCGGCAAGCCCGATCTGGTGCGCGGCCGGGCACGATTCACGGGCATGAAGCAGTTGGAAGTCGAGGGGCGGGTACTGGACGCAAATCGTATCTTCATCGACACCGGGACCCGTCCTGCCATTCCCAATCTCCCTGGGCTGTCTGCCATCCCATTTCTCACCAACGAAGGCATGCTGGAGTTGCAAGACGTGCCGCGCCATCTTGTTGTCCTGGGCGGCGGGTACGTGGGAATGGAGTTCGGGCAAATGTTCCGACGCTTCGGCAGTGACGTCACGATTATCCAGAGTGCCGAACACATACTGCCAAGTGAAGATGAGGACATCACGACAGAGTTGCGCAAGTGCCTGGAGGGGGAAGGCATCAAGATCCACACGGGCGCAAAAGCAATTGCCGTTCGCGGGACAGAGGGCAGCATCGAGGTGGACATCGCACAAGAGGATTTGACCGAGACGATCGGCGGTTCGCATTTGCTGGTGGCGGTGGGACGAACGCCGAACACGAAAGATCTGGCCCTCGAAAACACGGGCGTGAAAACAAACGAGAAGGGTTTCGTGGTCGTGAACGACCGGCTGGAGACTACCGCGCCGGACATTTGGGCGCTGGGCGATGTGACCGGCGGCCCGGCATTCACTCATATCTCGTACAACGACTTTCAGATCATCTACGGCAATCTTTTCGAGGGCCAGGACCTGCGCACATCGGAACGACTCGTGCCGTATGCGGTGTACACAGATCCTACTTTGGGGCGCGTCGGCGTGACGGAAAAAGCGGCGCGACGGGAAGGACGGCGCTTGAAGATCGGCAAGGTGGCCATGACACATGTCGCGCGCGCCATCGAGCGAGCCGAGACGCAAGGCTTCATGAAGATTGTTGTGGATGCAGCCACGGATCAAGTGTTGGGAGCGGCGATTCTGTCCGTCGAAGCCGGAGAACTGGTTCAGATTCTGAGCACGCTGATGCTGGCGGAGAAGCCGTACACGTTGTTGAAAGGCGCTATCTATATACATCCTACGTTGGCGGAAGGATTCTTTGGTCTCATGGAGAGTGTGAAGGAAGTGGATGCATAAGATCTCGCTTGCTCTTTTGTTTTCGTTCGCGCTGCCATCGGCGTCGCTTGGGGTGGATGCGAATTATTTCTCTGAGATGCATTACCGGCTGATCGGACCGTTTCGCGGCGGGCGCACCGTTGCCATCAGCGGAGTGGTGCAGCAGCCGAATGTGTATTACATGGCGCCGACGGATGGGGGAGTTTGGAAGAGCACCGATTACGGCCATACGTGGGTTCCCATTTTCGACGGTCAGGCTACTGGATCGATCGGCGCGCTGGCGGTTGCGCCATCGGACCCCAATATCATTTACGTCGGCAGCGGTGAAGGATTGCAGCGGCCCGATCTGTCGGTCGGCGATGGCATTTACAAGTCGACAGATGCGGGCAAGACCTGGCAGCATTTGGGACTTCGCGATGCGCAGCAGATTTCATCACTGATCGTCGATCCGCAAGATCCCAACCGGCTGTTTGTGGCGGCGCTTGGACATCCGTATGGACCCAACAAAGAGCGTGGCGTGTATCGATCTGTCGACGGCGGCAGTTCGTTTCAGTCTGTCCTGTATAAGGATGAGAACACGGGAGCGCCCCAGGTAACTTTCGATCCGGCGAACTCGCAGATTGTGTATGCAACGTTGTGGTCGGCGAGGCAAGCGCCGTGGGAAGCCGGGTTCAATGGCCCGGGTAGCGGATTGTTTAAGTCAACGGATGGCGGCACAACCTGGACGCCGTTGACGCAAGGGCTGCCGACGTTTGAGCAAGGCTTGGGACGAATCGGTTTCGGCATTGCGCCTGGTGATCCGAAGCGCATGTATGCGCTGGTGGAAGCGTCGCCGGCATACGGCGGTTTATATCGTTCCGACGATGCCGGAGCGACTTGGGCCAAGGTCAACAACGAGAACCGGATTTATGGGCGCGGCGGCGACTTCGCTTGCGTGCAAGTTGACCCGAAAGACCCGGACAAGATCTACGTGGCGAACACAACCACGTACCGATCGACCGACGGTGGCCGCACATTCTTAGGCATCAAGGGAGCGCCGGGCGGCGATGACTATCACACCATCTGGATCAATCCGAAAAATCCGGAAATCATTTTCCTGGGTTTAGATCAAGGCGCGACGCTGAGCGTGAACGGCGGCAAGACTTGGAGCTCCTGGTACAACCAGCCGACCGCGCAGTTTTATCACGTGATCACCGACAATCGCTTTCCATACTGGGTCTACGGCGGGCAGCAGGAGAGCGGATCGGCGGCGGTTGAGAGCCGCAGCGACGATGGCTCCATCAGCTTTCGCAATTTCCATCCGGTGGGCGTGGAGGAATACGGCTATGTCGCGCCCGATCCGCTGAATCCGGATCTGATTTATGGCGGGAAAGCGACGCGTTTCAACTGGGTCACGAAAGACGTGCAGGATGTGAGCCCGCAGATCCTGCCGGGAGATTTGCGCTTTGTCCGGACGATGCCGCTGATCTTTTCACCCGTGGATCCGCATGTTTTGTATCTCGGCTCGAACGTTTTGTTGAAGACTACAAACGGCGGCGATTCATGGCAGGCGATCAGTCCCGATCTGACGCGCAAACAATATCAGACGCCGGAGAATCTGGGCATCTTTACGAAGCAGGATCCACAGGACGGGAAGCATCGTGGAGTGATTTACACGATCGCTCCATCGCCCAAAAATGTCAATTTGATTTGGGTCGGAACAGAGGACGGGCTGATTCAGTTAACGCGCGATGGAGGGAAAACCTGGAACGATGTCACTCCGCCGCAACTGACTGCCTGGAGCAAGGTGTCGCTGATGGATGCATCGCGATTTGATACGAACACCGTTTATGCGGCTATCAACCGCTTTCGCGTGGATGACTTGCACCCGCACATCTACCGCACTCACGACGGAGGCAAGACGTGGACCGAGATTGTGAACGGTCTCCCGGAACACGCGGTTGTGAACGCCGTGCGTGAAGATCCGGTGCGCAAAGGGTTGCTGTACGCAGGGACAGAACTCGGAGTGTTCGTTTCTTTTGACGATGGCGATAACTGGCAGCCGCTGCAGATGAATCTGCCGGTGACGTCGGTGCGGGATCTGGTGATCCATGGGGACGACCTGGTGGTGGGCACGCACGGGCGCTCGTTTTGGATTCTGGACGATGTTACGCCGCTGAGACAGATGTCGCAAGAAGCGGCCAATGCAGAGGCGTTCCTGTTTGAGCCGGAGAAGGCGATTCGCTGGCGCTGGAGTCGCAATACGGACACGCCGTTGCCACCGGAAGAGCCAGTGGGACAGAATCCGCCGGATGGCGCGATCATCAACTACACGTTAAAGGCGAAGGGCGGCCCGGTGACGCTGGAGATCTACGATTCGCGCAATCGACTGGTGCGCCGTTACAGGAGCGACGACAAGCCGGAAGTCACCGAAGCGGAGCTTGCGCAAGAACTGAACGTGCCGACGTACTGGGTGAGACCCACGCATACGCTCTCGGCTGCGGCGGGGTTGCATCGCTTTGTGTGGGATTTGCGTTATGCGCCGCCCAAGGCGCTAAGTCACGATTACACAATGCAGGCAATTCTTCACGACACGCCCCGTATACCGCGCGGTGCGCTGGTTTCGCCGGGCCGCTATACGGTTAAATTGACGGCGGCGGGAAAGACCTATTCACAGCCGCTGACGGTGATTATGGATCCGCGCTTGAAGACGCCGGCAGCGGGGCTGGAACAGCAGTTGAGCGCCTCTTTGCGGCTAGAAGACATGCTGCGTGACGATTACGATGCGTTGATGCAGGTGCGGCACGTTCATGAACAAGTGCGAGCGCTGCTGCAGAAATTGTCCGATCAGGGACTGCAATCGACACTTGAGGAGTTTGAACGCAATCTCAATGCGCTCGAAGGCGCTGGCGGTGGACGCGGCAGACGAGCTGGTGGAAGCGGCCGTTCTTCTTTGTCGTCTCTGAACGGACAGCTCGCTCAAGTTCTGGATGTGATACAAGGCTCAGACAATGCACCGACCACGACGGCGCTGGCTGCCGTTAGCACTCTACGGACAAGTGTGGAGCAGCAGCTTGCAGCGTGGAAGCAGATGCGAACGAACGAGTTGATGCAAGTGAACGAAAAGATTCGGGGGGCGAAGTTGCCGGTGATAGAGGTAAGCTCGGCAGAGCGGTAGGGCCGGTAGAATCTGTGTTACATTTTGAGCAGATGGGTAACACACTTACAGTGCGACTTCCAAAGGACCTTGCTGAATGGCTGGATCAGGCTGCTCAGAAGTCGGGGTCTTCCCGTGGTGAGGTTATTAGGGAGGCGCTTGAGACCGCCAGAAAGTCGAGTAAGAAGCCTTTCATGCGTCTGGCAGGTTCCATCGAAGGACCGCCGGGCCTCTCTATGCGCAGAGGCTTTTCGCGAAAGTGAGGGCAATTGCCGATACTGGTTTTCTGGTGGCGTTCGGAAATCGAAGAGACATTCACCATCCGTGGGCTGTGGACGTTGCGCAACAGCTCACCGGACCCGCTTTAACATGCGAGGCGGTCCTCGCTGAGGCAACTTTCCATCTTGGGAGCGCAAGTCTTATTTTGGAGTTTGTGGATGATGGCTTAGTCCGCCCGGCATTTCAAGCATCCGAACATGTAACAAGGCTAAAAGAATTGGCTGTGCGTTACTCTGACCGCTCACCCGATTTTGCCGACTTATGTTTGGTCAAAATGAGTGAGCTACATCCAGATCTGCCGATCATCACAACGGACATCACCGATTTCCGTGTGTACAGGCGCGGACGGCGGGAGGTAATCCGATTGATTCACCCTCCCGGGCTGTAGCAGATCGAACGCTACGCTGGGAGTTTGCCTGCTACCCACTTGTCGTAGAAAATCGCGCTCGACCGGTGCCCCCGGGCCGTGAGCTATTTCCGCGTCAACCGGAACTCAATCATCATCCGCTCCTCGCCTTTGTCATTGATCATGAAATGACGATGCAGGAGAACGCGGCCGTCTTCCTCAAGGTGCGCGCGGGCGACGGTCTTGCGCCCGGGATGCTCGGTATCGAGGGCTGTGGTCCACAGGACGATGTTCTGACCGTCGAAGGTGCCGTCGCTCTGGCGAATCGACATCGTCGTTTGGCGCGAGTCGTACCAGATGGTGGTGAAGCGGTTCGTTTTCGAATCGAAGCCGGAGATGCCGGTGCCGGTGCTCTTCGTTCCGTCGGAATTCAAGAAGGTGAAATCCGACTGCAGAAACTTGCCGTCCTGGATCATATACTGCTTACACGTGCCGTTCCCCACGATGGGCTTGCCGTTCATGGGGAAGAACGTCTTAACAAGGTCCCAGTCGCCCACAAATTGTGCTAACAGCTTCTGACCGGCCCCCGGCGCGTTCGGCGTCTCATATTGATTGTGGGTTTGTTGCGCAATTGCGGCAGCGGCGGTGGTAACAAGCAGCGCGGCGCTAATCCATTTCTTCATGAATGCGATGATACGCGAAACTGCAGGGAGCATGTTCTGTGGAGGGAGCATGTTCTAAAATGTCACGCGGCCTGAAAATTGCAGCGAGCGCGCCGGAAGCTGATTCGTAATACCTACAAGCGGCTGGCCGAAACCGGGGCCGGGCGTTGCGCCGTTGCCGTATGTGCCGCTGTAGCCGACGAAGTTGGCGTGGTTAAACACGTTGAAAGCTTCGACGCGCAACGTTAGCCGCACCCGCTCGGGGCTGAGAGGGAACGCGCGTTCGAGAAACGGCGAGACATCATAGATAGGGCGGCCGCGACCGGCGTTGCGGCCGATCACTACGCCGTTGATGACGGGGCGATCTGTTGTCGCTCCGTTGTCGCCACTATTGGTGGTGCCGCTGGTGATGTTGTATGGCAACGCAGAACCGAAGGTGCTTACGCCGCCGAAGTGGATTTTGAACGGCAGCGTGTACAGGCCGCTCAAGACGAAACGCTGGCGCTGGTCGAATATCGCGCTTCCGTTTTCCACTCTGCCGGCGAAATTGGGATCGTTCGGATTCTGCGATGGAATGTCGGGATCCACATTGTCGATGGCGTGCGACCAGGTATAGCTGGCCAGCATCAGCAGCTTGTTGCTGAAGGTGTGGCTGAGGTTGACATCGAAGGCGTCATAGTAGGCGTAGCCGTCATTCACGTCCGTCTCTATCACGCTGTAGGGCGGCTGCGGATTGGTTGCCGGTGCCGGATTACAAGCCATATTGTGTTGCGCGTACCACCAGATCCAATAAGGCCGCGAGCAATTGGCCGCCTGAGCGGAACGAGTTTGGCCCGGCCTGGTGCGAATGAACGGCGCCGGCGCATCGATGTCAAGCGGGCGATTGATGCGCAGAGTGTGCGAACCAACGTAATCAACGCTCAGGACCCAGTTAGCGGCGAGGCGGCGTTGAAAGCCGAAAGTCCACTGCTCGGAATAGGGATTGAGAAGCGCGCCCGGATAACCATTCAAGGTAGAGGTGGGGAAGAACTGATTGTAGTAGGCGGCGTCGCCAGGCCGGATATACAAGCTGCGGACGGGCGCCACGGCGCCGGCCGGAAATGCGGGAAGCGGAGCGGCTGCGATGCTCAAGGGAAAGCCAACCTGGCCGGGACCGGCGACGTAATTGAATACGCCAGTCGGCCCTGTGAGCGCATAGTTGGCCTCCGAGTTGTCGACGATTTGCGAATAATAGATACCAAAGCCGCCGCGAACAACGGTCTTCCCCTCCCCTCTGAAGTCGTATGCAAAACCCACGCGAGGAGCAAAATCCTGAGTGGAGTCCGTGAAGGTCTGGCGCTCATAACGTACTCCGAGGTTGAGGGTCAGGTCCGAGCGTACGCGCCAATCGTCCTGCACAAACGCCGACCAAAGCACGTCGTCGACGACGTAGTTCGCGTTGCCGTAACTCTGCGTGTAGCTGGACACGTTGGCGATGTTGCCGAGATACGCCTGACTTTCGCAGTACGCAACAGTCTGCGTGCACGTCTTGTAGATGAATTCGCCGTCGTAAATGGGGCCGCCGAATTCCTTGCTGTTGCCGCCGTTGCGCGCGTAAATCATGTCGCCGCCAAACTTGACTTGGTGGCGGCCCCAGACGGCAGACAACGTGTCGTTCACTTCATACTGGCGGTTGATCAACCGCGCCGATTGGGACGTGCCGGTGGCGAAGGTGCCTCCGGATGAGATGGGCACGGAGAACTCAGTTCCGTAGATGACCGGATCAAACTCAGTGATCGGCGAGGCGAGCTGAAACTGCAGCCGGACATTGTTCACCAGCTTAGGGCTGAAGATTGCTGTTTCGCCGAGCTCTTCCGAATAGGTTCGGCGGCGAAAAATGCGATCGACGGTGGGTAAGGTGTTACCGCCCACTGTGCCGTTGGGATTCGTGTCGTGGAATCCATCGATGTCGCTGCGGAAAAAGAGATCGTTGCGCTCACTGAATTGGTGGTCTATGCGAAGGTAGCCAAGCCAGTCGCGATAGTGCCCAACGAACAAGCCGGGTTCGAGCGGCGAAATGACCGGTGAAGCGCGATTTTCCAAAGTGTACTCGCCGGAAGCGAAGAATTGCGTGTGACCGCTGCTGCCAATGGGACCGGAAAGCGACAACGCTGCTTGTATTACAGTGTCGTTGGTGATGTCATTGCCGCTGGTTGCATTCGCAGTCGTGAACCCGTCGAGTTCAGCTTCGCTTGCCGACGGCCGCCCCATGCCGAGCGCTTCTCCGTGCCATTGATTGCCTCCGCTCCTGGTGATGATGTTGACAGTGCTGCCCGTGCTCCCGCCATATTCGGCCGAGAATGCGTTTGTGAGCACGTCCATTTCTTGCACGGCTGCGAGCGGGATGTTGGAAAAGATCGTCTGACGCCCCCAACTGTCATTACCGTTGCTTCCGTCCACCTCAAACCAGGTTTGCCGACGCCCAGCGCCGTTCGTGGTGAACAGGTTTTCGTTCATGAAGACGTCGCCCTGGTTAATAGCGGGGCGATTCGCGGCATTCAACAAGGGCAAGTACGTGATCTTGCGATCGGGCAGCGGCGTTTCTTCCATCTGCCGGGCACTTAAGGTGTCGCCGAGCTGAGGCTCATCCGTTCTGATCTCGCCGGCCGTTCCCGTGACAGTAATCTGCGTCTGACCTGGCGCGACGCTTAGCTGCAGGTCGATGTTTGCGGTTGTGCCGCCCAGCAGGCGGACGTCTTTGCTTTTAGTCGTAGCGAAGCCGGATTTCGACGCAGTCACGGTGTAGGTTCCGGCTATAGGCAATCCAAGAAAGGCGAAGTAACCGGATGGATTTGTGTGCGCCGCGCGGGTGAGTCCGCTGAGCGCATTAGTAACCGTTATCTCCACGTTCTCAACTGCGGCTTGAGTCTGGTCAGTGACATGGCCGTTCAAGGTAGCCGTGTCCGGAGTTTGCGCGGGCGCAAAGCTAGCGGCGCATGTCAATAAGCAAATGAGAAATTTAGTTGGATGCCTGAGCATGATGAATTCATCAGGCTAGCGCCCGGAAGCCGCGTACTACCAGTCGTCGTAGAAAGTTGCGCTTAGTGCGACAAAAATTCCAGGATGCGATGTACGTTGGGCAAATCAGCGAATCGGACAGCCGTTAAACACAGCGCGAGGGTGGCGCCGGCAAGAAGTGCGGCAGGAGCGAAGTTCCGGTGGGGGTTTGGCTGAGGATCGCGCAGTAGCCGCGCGACTCGCCGCGTCAGTTCCGCGTTGTCGTCGATAAGCGAAGTTGCCAGGGTGCAACCACACGCCCGAGTCGCATTGCGCGCGAAGAGCACAAGCGCCCCCGCCAGGGCCATGGACTTGCGCGTGTCGCCCGCCACTGCGAAGTCGTCTGCTTCCCACTCCACGATGCGTTTATATGCCCGCTCAAGGGCGGCGCTGAAAGTCAGGAACGGAAGAGCGTCGGGCAGAATCAGCCACAGCAAACGCTTGAGATTATCGCGCGACTCCTGATGCGCGCGTTCGTGCTCAAGAACGACATCCAGCTGTTCGGGTGAAAACATCTCGACCGCCGCTTCCGACACCAACACATGCGTGCGCAATAAACCGGCGACAGCCACACGGGGAACAGTTTCATTGGAGAGCCAGACTGAGTTCGATCCAAATGCGGACGCTCGCGAGTTGCTCTGAAGGCCGTGCAGAAAGCGAGAGGAGCGGGAAAGCGCAATAGCGGCGCGGACCAGCGGCCGGACCCAGAGCGCACAGCCCGCGATAGCGAGGCAAATGGCCCAAGGCCCAATGCGTTCGGAATCGGCGTCGGGCTCCAGCCGCAAATAGCTGGGCAACACGATGGCAAGCGCGGCATAGGCGGCGGCGCCCACTGGAAAAAGCCTGAGGAGCAAAAGGACGCGAGCGCCCATTACCGGACGAATGCGCTCAGCGCAGCGTATGGCAAGCGGGGTTGCGAAGAGCACTGCGCAACTGAAGAGCAGATGAACCAGGAAGGCTGAGTTGAGGCACTGCAGAAGCAGCCGCGTCGCGTAGGATGCGGTCATTCGGCGCCTTTGCTTTCCAACTCGCGGCGCTTGAGCGAAATCTGGCGTTCGAGTTCGTCGAGAAGCGCTTCGTCGTGCTGGCCTACCGCTTCCACCAGCGAGGAAATCAGCAGTTCGCCCGATGAATTGTGCGTCGACAGAAATCCGGAAACCCAGACTCCGGCGCGCTGCTGTTCCCACTGCCGACGCGACAAAGAGGGCAGATAGAAGAATGCGCGATCGGACTTCTCGCGTTGCAGCAGTCCCTTTTTATAAAGACGATCGAGAGTCGTCATGACGGTGGTGTAAGCCAAGGTGCGCGCCAGCTCTTGCACCACGTCGCGGACATTGCTTCGTCCACGACCCCAGAGGATGTCCATGACCTCCTTTTCCAAGGGACCCAGCTCAGTTTGCTCTTGCTGGTCGGTTTGCTTTGACAGTTTGCGATTCCACAAAGTCATGGGAAGCGAGATGTCAGCGAACGGAATTTCTTGCCCCGCCGCTGCGGAGCGAACTCGAGCTCGGCAAGGCGAGAAGTTCCTGGACGCGCTGCCGGATGGTGGCCTCTTTCAAGGAATTTTCATCGCCGCGCGCGGGGGTCTGGTAATGGATGTAGCCTTTACGGTCGATCAGCACGACT
Source organism: Terriglobia bacterium (assembly GCA_963758445.1). GTDB lineage: Bacteria > Acidobacteriota > Terriglobia > Bryobacterales > Bryobacteraceae > Bog-105. The sequence goes on along the minus strand of CAVWVR010000004.1, from coordinate 315,984 downwards.
TGTGGGACGACGGTGTACTCTGTAATGCTGATGCCAAGGAACGAGAGGAACGAGTCGCGCGGAACCCAACCGACAGGGAAACCGGCTTGATAGGTATTGATGAAGTTGGATACCATCTGGCTGGCCTGTTCGGGCGTACGATTTTCGTCAAGCGCGTTGATGGCCACGTCCAGTGGCTGGAAACCTTGCGGCCCATACTCATGTTGGAGCTGGGTCATCAGGCGGGCCTCCGCCTGGCAGTGCGGACAGGTGGTCAAAATGAATGAGAGCGCAACCACTTTGCCGCGGTATTGACTCAGCAGCTTTTCGCCTTGACCCGGAACGCTGAATGCAAGTTCGGGAGCTTTGCGCAGCTCCTGCGCGTTGGCGGGAGTCAGGGAGGCAGCGGCGGCAAGCGCAAGTACACCGAGAGGAATTAGCCTGATCAAATGGGCACCTTGCTAACAGTGTAAGGGTAGCGCGACAATAGCTCCCCGAGGCGCTTATATCGCATACCGATGGAACGCGAGCAGAGCCTGTCTCCCCACGCTCCGCTGAAAACGGAAAGCTCAGTGCCCCGCTACTTTGATGGCTCGGTGAGCGCACTGTAGACCGCTGCGTGGCTTCGATATTCGAGCGAATGGTTGTCGGAAGAAGTCATGCGCTGGATCATTGAGACGAAGACGACGTCGTTGGTTGGATCGACCCAGAACCAGGTTCCGGCGGCGCCGTCCCAGAAAAACGTCCCCTTGCCGTCGGACATACCGGCTTCCGGCGGATCAAAGACCACGGCTACATTGAACCCGTAGCCGAAGCCGCGTCGCATGACGGACTGACCAATGCCGAATTGGCCGCTGAGCAAGGCAGGCGCAAGGTGGTTGGACGACATAAGCTGGACGGTCGCGGGCGAGAGAATGCGCTTGCCCGCGAATTCGCCGCCATTGGCCAGCATCTGCGCGAAGTGGTAATAGTCTTCGACGGTTGTCACCGATCCGCCGCCGCCTGAGGGCATAGCGGGGTGTTCACTGTAATCCGTGGGCGTGCTTGCGCCGGGATTGACGGGTTCGATATGACCATCCGGTTTCGCGCCATAGTTGACGGCGAAACGCGCACGTTTCTCCTCGGGCACAAAGAAGCCGGTATCCTTCATGCCAAGCGGCTCAAAGATGTGGCCGCGCATGAAATCAGGCAGAGTCTGGCCGGAAAGCTTCTCCACCAGGTAGCCCTCAATGTCCATGCCGACGCTGTATTGCCAGCCTTTGCCAGGTTGGTAGTTGAGGGGGATGGTGGCGAGCTTCTCGATCATCTCGTGCAGGTTGGCTGATTGCAGAACTTTCTTTTCGTGGTACATCGCGTCCACAGGCGATTGCGAGAAACCGTAAGAGAAGCCGGCGGAGTGAGACATAACTTCGCCAATGGTGGGCGGATGTTCGGGATCGACCAGGATCATTTTGCCCGACCCATCGAAACCGTTGAAGACCTTTAGATGCTCCAATTCAGGGATGTATTTGGAGACGGGCTGCCAGGGCAGCCATTTGCCTTGTTCATACAGGATCATCATGGCAACGCCGGTAAGTGGCTTGGTCATGGAGTAGGCGCGGAAAATGGCGTCCTTGCTCATCGCGACACCCTTTTCCATGTCGCGCTGGCCGTAGGTGCGGTAATCGATTACCTTGCCGTGGCGGGCCAGGATGGTGACGGCTCCGGCGAGCTGCTTTTGATCGATCTCGTTCTGGATGAGCGCATGCAGGTTTTGCAGCCGCTCGCTTGAGAAGCCGACGGACTCAGGTTTCACTGTGGGCAGATCGGCAGCGGCACATAGGGCGGCAGTTTGGAGGACGAGAAGAATGGCTCGTGTCATTTTAGAAGCTGTCGTTGATAATGGCACACATCGCAGCTTGCGCCGTGCCTTCTTGCAGAGCGCCCTGGCGCACCGCTATTGCGCTGTAATCCGGCTCTTCGGCTTTAAGGACTTGTCGGGATAAGGAGGCGGTAGCGGAACCGGGTTGGGGTGCTGGCGAATGGACTCGCTCAAATAGCGAATCGCCGCATCAAGCTGCGCGTCCTGGCCCTCAAAACTGGCATGTGGGGCGTTGTCGATCACGATGTCAGGGTCCACTCCATGGCCCTCAATCAACCACGTCCGCTCTGGCCCATAAACGCCCATTTCCGCCGCTGATGCAATACCCTGATCCGCCAGGTAATTGCTGAAGGATAGCCATATCTCGCCGCCCCAGGTCCGCGTGCCCAACAACTTGCCTAGCCCCAGCCGGCGAAAACCCTCCGAAAACGCTTCGCCGTCAGATGCCGTCACCTGGTCACACAGGACAATGATGGGACCACGAAACGCGCCTTGCATATTCCAATAAGGCAATCCTCGCCGCGATTGCCAATACATCCAAGCCTTGCGTGAGAGCTTCGAGAGAAGCCAGCTATCAATGTTTCCGCCGTAGTTGTGTCTAACATCCACGATGAGGCCGGCCCGGTCGTAGACCGGCGTATATTCTTCCTCCCATTGCCGGATATCGTCGGGTCCCGTCGCGCGCAGGTGAATGTAGCCGATCTGCCCATTACTCGCCTTGTCGACGGCAAGGCGGCGAGTATATTCCCATTCGCTATACCGCAGCCCCGCATCCTCGACATCCGATTGGGTAGTTACCACCGCATCGTGCGTTTGATTATCGGCGTTGCTTCTATAGGTCAATAGAACTTGCTTGCCCGCCTGATCGCGCAGCAGCTCTCCGCAGTCGGAATAAGGCTGCAAGCTGTGGCCGTTGATCGCCGTAATTACATCTCCTTCCACCAGACCAGCGCCGGGCCGAAGCAGCGGAGACAGCCGATCCGGCCGGTCGGGATCCGTGCGGTAGATGTGCTGAATGCGGAATCCGCCGCCATCCGCATCTTTAATCAGTTGCGCACCGAGAAAGCCGACCGCAATCTGGTCAGGCCCGCTTCTCAAGTCCCCACCCACGACGAAGGTGTGCAGAGCTGACAGTTCACTCACCATGTCGGCGATAAGGTCGTTTAGTTCCGCGCGATCACGTATGCGCCCGATAAACTCCACATATTTGTCGCGAATGGTTGACCAGCGCACTCCGTGCATGTTGCGGTCGTAGAAATAATCGCGCTCTAATCGCCAGGCATCCAGGAACGCCTCGCGATATTCGTCTGTCGGCACAATGGAAAAATTCCATCTCTTGAGATCCACCATTGCATCGGCGAGAGTCTTCGGGTCCTTCATCGCGGCGGCGCTGACGCTGCTATCGAAGACAAACAAGTCGTCCTGCTTGTGGACCATCATCTTTTTTCCATCGCGCGACACCTCGAACCCTTTCACGCCATCCACGAGGCTCTCCGGCTTATCGCCTTTGTTAGCGATATCCACGCACTCCAACGCGTCCTTCATTGGATCGGAGCGGTCGTGGTTAATCCAGCAGAGACGCTTTCCCGCAAGCTGCAAACCGCTATAGTTGCCGGCCGGCACCGGAACTTCCTCAATGCGCCCGGCGATTCCATCCAGATCGATTTCCACTTTGGGCGTCGGAGCAGCTTTGTCCTTGTCGGCTTTGTCCTTCTCATCTGGTTTGCCGGACTCCGTCTCCTTCTGCGGATGCAACTCATCCGGTGGCCGAAATGGCGAAACATTGTTCTTCTGTAAGGCCAACGCGTATATTTTGTTAGAGCGATCAAAGAATGGGTCCGGCAAGCGCGAACCCCATGGACTTTTCACGATTGAATTCAAAGCCCGGTCGGAGAGGAAGTAAATCCATTTACCGTCTTCGCTCCAGGATGCGGCGCCACTGTTATACCGGTTTGTAGTGAGCGCTGTTCTTGTGCCGCTAGCGACGTTGTAAAGCATGATTTGCTCGAAGTTATTCAGCGCGTTCTCGGCAAATGTGATCCATCGGCTATCCGGCGACCAGCGCAAGTCCGCGAACGCCGGCTCATCGTTGTCTCCGTTCGGAGAAGACGCGATTTGCCTGTTCGTGTGCGCCGCAACGTTATAGAGCCAAAGCTGCTGATCCTTGTCCTGGTGAGCGATCCACTTGCCGTCCGGCGACGGAATGGCCTCCCAGCGAAGGATATTCCCCTCCTTAGTTAATTGCTCCCCTCGGCCCTTTCCAGTCGCGGGGTAAAGCCATATCTCCGCCTCGCCGCTCTCGGTTGAGACGAGCACGCTAGACTTACCGTCCGGCATCAAGCGCGCCTCTCGGAACCGGCCCGGCTTGCCGGGGTCGATGTCCGCTATCCGTCCCGCTTTGACAGGCGCCACGAAAACGCGGCCCCTCGCTGTTAGCACAATGCTGTTGCCATCAGCGGAAAAGTGCACGGCGGATAGATACTGGACGGGGTTCTTAACCCAATGCTCCCGAAGGCTGTCGAAATCGGAAGGAAGCTGTATGGGGATGACTTGGTCCACTTCCGACTTGATCTCGTAAAGGTGAAGGTCTGCTCCCAGCTGATACACGATACGCCCGCCTGAAAGCGACGCCGACTTGACGTCGAAGCCTTGACTTCTCGTGTGCTGGCGCAGCCCCTTCCCGTTCTCATCCATCGACCATAGATTCATGGTCCCGTCACGATCGCTCAAAAAGTAGATCCGGTTGTCCCACCACATGGGGTTCCTGCTCGTGCCATCGTAGTCGCCCGTTAGTTCGATAGCCTCACTGCCGGAGCTGTACCTCCAAAGGTTTTCAGCGGTTCCGCCGGCATAACGTTTTGTAACGCTGGGTTGGCGCTCCAGACGGGTGAAAAAAAGCGTCCTGCTGGTGGGATTGAACGTTCCCTGGGCGGCTTGGCTCAACGGAATGCGTTCGAAATGATTGCCCGCATCTATGCTGACAAGCTGTGCATCGGGCAACCCGGCGAAGTGGTAAGTCGAGTACAGAATCTTTCCATCCGGCGTCCAGCCCACGACCACAGCACCCGGCGTCGATGGACCGCCCCGCCGAAGAAGACCGCCGCCCTCGAATGTCTTACGTACCGGGACGCCTCCTTTGGCAGGAATCGTATACACCTCTTCCGGCCCTTCGTAGTTTGCACTGAACGCAATGGTCTGTCCGTCGGGCGAAAATGCCGCATATTTCTCTTCGCCCGGCGCGGTTGTCAGGCGGCGAGCTAGTCCGCCCTCGATACCCACTTCCCACAAATCACCCTCGGACGTGAACGCGATAGTCTGGTCATGAATCGAGGGAAATCTGTACCACCCGCGATTGTCTTGCGCTGAAGCGAGGACGGTGACAAAAAGCGTAGATAAGCGAAAATAGAAGCAGCCGGTTCATGGTTTCAAAAGCTTATCTCATTTGCTGCGGTGCGGATTCGCGTCGAACTGAAGCTATCTCTCGCCGACACTGTCACACTGCTCTGTATCCGGGGCAGGGGACCGGGAGGGCAGTTGATAAATCAGCCGAGGGGATCCGCCAGCTGGCGACGGCGGAACTTGCCACAGAAGAGCTTCAAAACTTCACCCGGCTTCACCTGATCGACGGCCTGAACGATCGCAGCGATGTGAGTCTGCATGATTGGCCAGTTGTTTGTGGATAATTGGAGTAAACCAATCGGTCGCCCTGCCAGCGTGTTCTGATATTCGATGTTTTGATCGGCTGTTATCAGCACACGATAGCCATTCGCCTCAAGTGCGTTCAACAGATCGCCGTTGAACAAATCTTGCCAGTCCAACTGAGACGTATGTTTTGCCTCATGCGCGGAGAGATGCCGCAGCAGCCCCTTTGGAGCGTTATGGTCGAGCAGGACTTTCAACGAACGGTCTGTGCCGGTTTGTGGGAAACAGCGTACGCCAGAATTGCGCGGACATCGCCGGCCTTCAGGTCGAAGTTTTCAGCGATCTCTTCAACGGGCGAACCAGCCTCGTAGTTTTCGACGACATCATCGGCTGGCATCCGCGTACCCTTCACGACCGGCACGCCGGACATGCGCCCTGGCACCGATTCGACGGCAGGGCACTCAGACCAGTCGATCTCGTTTACTTCCATATTTTCATCTTAGAACTTCCCGCTATAACGCGAGCTTCATCTTACACCGCGTGAAACACCAGCAGCGACGCGACCCCTCAAGCCCTTTTTAGGTTTCTGGAGCCGTTGACCAGGATTGAACTGGTGACCTCGTCCTTACCAAGGACGCGCTCTACCAACTGAGCTACAACGGCGCCTGCGTGATGGTGGACAGGGAAGGATTCGAACCTTCGTACCTCGCAAGGAGGGACAGATTTACAGTCTGTTGGCTTTAACCACTCACCCACCTGTCCGGGTTGTCCCGCCTTGTTGGACGCGGTCTAACGACATGAGAATAGCACAGGGAGCCGGCCGCCCGCGCCGCTGAGTCGCAGCCCATTTGGCCCGGTTGGCGGAGAGTTCGCCTGCCCCAACGTCGAATCTGTCATATTGTTACTTCTTGCCTGTGAATCAAGTCATTCACTAAGGAGGCCTATGCGGTTCTTGAACGGCACTGTGCTCTGTCTTGGCGTGTTTGCGGGACTCCTGATCGCGGGCACAACTGCCCCCGTCTGGCAGAAATCGTTCCCGGAGTGGACCGACAAGGACGCTCAGCAGATAATTACCGATTCGCCTTGGGCCAAGCAGATGCCCATGCCCGCTGCTGCCCGGCCGGGTATCGCGGTGCTGGAGCCCGGAGCGAACGGAGCGCCATCTCCTACCGCCTCGCTGGGCAACTCTTCCAACACCACCAGTGGAACCAACATGTCAGTTGCCGGCAATCCGGGCAGCGCTGGTCCGGCCGACCCTGGCGGTCTGCATAACAACAACCAGCCGCAAGGCCAAACTCCTTCCGCAGTGAACCCCACCGCGCCTGCGCCTGAGCCGCACCATCCTATCGGTGTCTTGTGGGCCAGCGCGGTCCCTGTGCGCTTAGCCGTTTTGAAGCTGCAATCCGGAGTGAACACGCCCACTTCAGGTGAGATCGAGCGCGTCAGCAAGCCCAGAGACAATTACGTCATTGCCGTGATGGGAATGGCTGCTCCCGACCGCGACACGGATCTGGTCGCCATGGCCGCCAAGGCATCCTTGATGGTGAAGGGCAAACCGGTCGCGATTGCCGCCAGTTGCACTTACCGCAAAATTGGCAACAGCGATGTCTACTTTTTCCGCTTTCCGCGGACCGTTCTGGCCATAACCGGCAATGATCGCCAAGTGGAGTTTAAGTCCGTGTTCGGTCAGACTCAAATCAAGCAGCGGTTCGATCTGAAGAACATGGAGTACGACGGGCAACTCGCGCTATAGTCGGTTTCAGGAGCTGCCCCCTTCACCGTGAAATCGCCTTCAATCCTGTTGGTTGAGGACGATGCGGAACTATCCGCGCTGATGGAGGAGTTCTTTGCCACACACGAACTACCGCTTTCCACCGCGCACGACGGCGAAAAAGGACTGGCGCGTGCACTGGACGGCAGTTACGACCTGGTCATTCTCGACGTGATGCTGCCGGTCATGAACGGCTTCGAAGTTCTCCGGCAGATTCGTAGGCGCAGCGCCGTGCCTGTGATCATGTTGACGGCCCGCACGGAGCACGACGACCGTATCCAGGGCCTGAATCTCGGCGCCGACGATTACCTGAACAAGCCATTTAGTCCCGATGAGCTGCTGGCTCGCATCCAAGCAGTGCTGCGGCGCGTAGGCCGCGGTCCGGCGCTGAAGCCGGAAGTGTTGGAAGCTAATCGAGTGCGCTTGAATCCGGGCACACGCGAAGTGTTGTACGAAGGTGTGCCGGTGGAAGTGACCTCGATTGAATACGACATCCTGGAAGTGCTGGTGCGATCGGCGGGCCGCGTTGTCTCCCGCGACGATCTGGCGCGCTTTCTCTACAATCGGCAGGCGAATCCGCTGGAGCGCGCGCTCGACGTGCATGTCAGCCATCTGCGCAAGAAGTTGGAGCGCGGACGCAGCCTGATTCGCACGGTGCGCGGAGTCGGCTACTTGTTTATGTCCGAAGATGAGACGGTTGCACCGCGCGAAGAGACGGCCCAGCGAGAGCAATCCGCGTGAGATCGATATTCGCAAAAATTCTGCTTTGGTTTTTGGCGACGCTGATCGTGTGCCTGGCCGGCTCCACCATCACCAGCGCGATTCGAAACCGGCTCGCGCCCGGACGCCACGATTTCTTCTCGCGTTCGCTTGCGCTTCAGGTCAGTGAGGCGCGGCATGCTTATGAAGCCGGTGGCAAGACCGGTTTGCAGGAGTACTTTTCAAGGCTGAATGCTTTTTTCCCCGGTCAACATGCACTGGTGAATGCGGCCGGTATCGATCTCGTAACGGGCAAGGATCGAAGCGCCGAATTGCAAAAAGTAGGTCCGCGTTGGAGTCCTATCACCGACAGCCGCATGGCATTAGCCTGGCCCTCGCGCGATGGCAAGTATCGGCTCGTGATCGATAGCGACAATCCGCCCGGGCCCTGGAGCCCAATTCCGAATTACCTGTGGATGATCGGAGCCACGATTGTATTTTGCTACATTCTGGCGGTGCAAATGGCCTCGCCGCTGCGGAATTTACAGCAGACCGTGGAGCGCTTCGGCGGCGGAGATCTGGGCGTACGAGCTTCGGCCAACCGCAGAGACGAATTCGGAAAGCTTGCGCGCGCATTCAACAAGATGGCGGATCGCATTGAGATGCTGCTGACCGCGGAGCGGCGTCTGTTGCAAGACGTGTCGCATGAACTGCGCTCGCCACTCGCGCGTTTGCGCTTTGCGGTGGAACTGGCACGGACGAGTCCCGACCCCAATAGTGCCATGGATCGGATTCAGAAGGAAGTGGACAGGCTGGCAACGCTGGTGTCGGAACTGCTGCAGGTCACACGCGCCGAAAACGATCGCGAAAGTCGTCAGATGGAAGAGATTCCTCTTGGGCTGTTACTGCGCGATGTGGTGGAAGACAACGTCATGGAGGCCGAAGCGCAGGCTTGTCACATCGAGTTAACCGCGGCGGACAGCGTAGTAGTCGAAGGCGATCGCGAGTTGTTGCGCAGGGCCGTAGAGAATGTTCTGCGCAATGCGATCCGCTACGCGCCTGCGGATTCGACCGTCGATCTGGAGCTTCTCACGAAAGACGGTTCAGCTTTAATACAAATCCGGGACCGCGGGCCGGGCGTTCCCGAAGAAGCGCTCTCCAGTTTGTTCAAGCCGTTCTTCCGAGTGGAAGCCGATCGCAATCGAAATGCCGGTGGCGTGGGATTAGGTTTGTCAATCGCGCAACGCGCAGTGGCTGTGCACAAGGGAGTCATCCAGGCTCAGAACGCACATCCCGGCTTGCTCCTTCAGATCGAACTTCCCGGCGTCAAGACAATGGCTCCCACCCCAGAAGCCGGAAACCGCCCTGCGCTGCATCAAACAGCATAAGTAATTAGGCGAAGACGACGAGGCTAGCGACTTCGCCCACATTGCTAGCGGCGGGACACGAGCGGGTGCGGCTATTCCCACAAACCTAGAAACCGAGCCACCTCGCGTCAGCGAGGCCAGTTCGGACGCCGTGCTTGTCCAGCGTGTTTGCGTCAAGTAAGGGGGCCGCTACCCAGCGGGTGGTTCTTTATGTGGATAGCAACAACGCACTTAATTGTGTTAATCTGTAGAAAGCAAAAATCGAGATTAAGGTAAAGACGAGGAGCATCTTTTTCTAGCATGGCCCTGGCGGTAGAGCAAAAATCGCAGATGATTAGCAAGTACAGGATCCACAAGTCGGATTCTGGCTCGCCAGAGGTTCAGGTTGCCCTCCTGAGTCAGCGTATTCTGCAGCTGAATGATCACTTCAAGACGCATCAAAAAGACCACCACTCGCGCAGAGGTTTGCTCTCCATGGTGGCCAGGCGCCGGAAGCTGCTCAACTATTTGAAGGATCGCAACCCGGAGCGTTACAAGACCCTGATTCAAAGTCTTGGTATTCGCCGCTAGTTAAGTTCTCCGCAGATGCCGTTCGGGTTCGTTTGAACCCGCGTAACCGGCCAGGAAACAGTCGCCTCGGTAGGCGGCTAGTACCACCTTTTAAGTCCCACACTTGATCGCGACAATGGTTCGCACGCCCTAACACGGCTGTGCGCAAGAAGAGTTTGTGATGCGGATCACGCATCGGGAAGTTTTAAATGTCGCATACAGTTGAAATCGACCTGCAAGGGTCAAAGGTCTCCATTGAGACCGGCAAAGTTGCCAAGCAGGCCAATGGGTCTGTTGTTGTTCGTTCAGGAGATTCGGTGGTTCTTGTGACCGCCTGCTCTGCGGAGAAGCCCAAGCCCGGCGCTAGCTTCTTCCCTCTCACCGTCGATTACCGCGAGTACACCTACGCCGCGGGTAAATTTCCGGGTGGATTTATCAAGCGCGAAGGCCGCCCTTCCGAGAAAGAAATCCTCACCAGCCGTTTAATCGACCGTCCGGTGAGACCGCTTTTCCCGGAGGGTTACAGTCACGAAACCCAGATCATCGCCATGGTCCTGTCCGCCGATCCTGAGCACGATCCGGGCATTCTGGCCATCATCGGCGCGGGCGCCGCGCTCGCGATTTCCGACATTCCGTTCCATCACGTGTTGGGCGGTGTTCGCATTGGCTTACGCAATGGTATTTACTCGGCGAATCCTACTTACGACGCCACGAAAGATGCCAAGTTGAGCATCGTCGTAGCGGGAACAGAGCAGGGAATTGTGATGGTCGAGGCTGGCGCCAATCAGGCCACCGAGGCCGAAGTGGTTGAAGCCATCGAATTCGGGCATGAGTGCTGCAAGAAGATCACCGAGGGCATTCGCCAGTTGATGCAGCTAGCCGGCAAGCCCAAGCGCGAATACAAGTCGCCGGTCACAAACGAATCCATGCTGACCAAGATCTCCGATGCGGTTCGTGCGGAGCTCAGCGATGCGCTTAACACTCAGAAATATCAGAAGCTTGACAGCTATCATCGCGTGGACCAGGCGAAAGAGAAAGCCATCGGGCTCTTCACCGAAGACGCGGAACGCGCCGAGGCGGGCAAGTTGTTTGATGCCCTTAAAGAACGCATCTTCCGTGACGAAATGCTGCAGGATCATCACCGTCCCGACGGGCGCGCGTTCAATCAGATCCGCGCTATCACCTGCGAAGTCGCGGTGCTGCCGCGCACTCACGGTTCCTCCATCTTCACGCGCGGCGAAACTCAGGCGCTGGTGACGACAACCTTGGGTACTAAAGATGATGAGCAGCGTATTGAGCTCTTCGATCTCAGTGAAACCTCCAAGCGTTTCATGTTGCACTACAATTTCCCGCCCTTTAGCGTGGGCGAGGTCGGCTTTATGCGCGGACCCGGCCGCCGCGAAATCGGCCACGGCGCGTTGGCGGAACGTGCTCTGTCCCGCGTCATTCCGGACGAAAAAGACTTCCCCTATACGCTGCGCGTTGTCAGTGACATTCTCGAATCGAATGGATCCAGCTCAATGGCAAGCGTCTGCGGCGCCACCATGTCGTTGATGGATGCAGGCGTTCCCTTAGCAGCGCCCGTCGCCGGGATTGCTATGGGGTTGGTTCTCGAAGGCGACAAGTACGCTGTGCTTACGGATATCGCCGGCGCCGAAGATCACTACGGCGACATGGATTTCAAAGTCGCGGGTACCAAGGACGGCATCACCGCCCTCCAGATGGACATCAAAGTTCCCAACGTGACCACGCAGATCATGAAGGAAGCGTTGGAACAAGCGCGCCAGGGCCGGCTCGAAATTCTCGACAAAATGAACGCGGCCATCAGTTCGCCGCGCACGCAGCTATCGCAATACGCTCCACGCATCTATACAACTAAGATTCCGACTGACAAGATCCGTGAGCTGATCGGACCCGGCGGTAAGGTGATCAAAGGCATCATCGATCAAACGGGCGTGAAGATCGACGTGTCCGATGACGGAACCGTGAATATCTTCGCTTCGGACGGCAATTCAGCCAGCCGTGCCTTGCAGATGGTCAGCGATATCGCAGCTGTCGCCGAGGTCGGGAAAACCTATCTGGGCAAGGTGGTTCGCATCGCCGAGTTCGGCGCGTTCGTCGAAATTTTCCCTGGAACGGATGGGCTGCTGCACATCAGTGAGATCTCGGAGAGCCGCATTAAGAATGTGCGCGACGAACTCAAGGAAGGCGACCAGATTCTGGTCAAAGTACTCGCGCTCGAAGGCAACAAAATCAAGCTGAGCCGCAAGGCCATCTTGAAAGAACAGCGCGAGAAGCTAAAAACCGGCGCCGAAAACGGATAGTTCGTTCTCGTCGGTTTACCCAGGCAGCCGGGCTCCTGCAACCATCTGCCACCCCAAGCGGGTGGAGTTCAGACTCGGACGAAGCAACGTGCTAAACACCGCCATGGCTGTTCGGGCCGACCACGACATTGAGCTCGTCGTCTCTGTGCTTACATCTGCTATTAATTTCTTGCCGCGCAGAATGACGAGGCAGCGGTATAGGTTGAAAAACGGAAAGCCTGCTGCAGTTGTGCGCTCGGCTGCGTAACCTGCGTTGTGTAGCAAAGCTTCAATCTCGCTCGGCGTCCAATGCTTCCGGTGCCCAATGTGTTTGTCAAAAGCAGACATTGGGCCGCCCGGCGCTGTTACCACCAACTGACAACCGGCGCTCATATAGAGTCGAGCATTTCGCAACAGGCTGGCGGGATCATCGACGTGCTCAATAACTTCTGAGCACACAGCGTGTGTGGCCCAACGTCGCCAATCCTCCGGTACGTGCGTTTCGTCCAATAGATTGCATCGCATGAACGCTGCTTCGGGAACTTTGCGTCGTGAGATCTCAACCCCTGATTGACTCAATTCCAATCCCAAGATTTGAGCTGCAGGATATCTGGCCTTGACCGTAGCTGCGAAATCGCCTTGACCACTGCCAATATCGAGAAGCCGTACCCCGTTTCCTGCGCTGGGCAGTGTGAGAAACAGAAAGACTAGCTCGCGCCGGTAATTCTGTGCAGGATTCTCCTCGGCTGCTTGTGTGTATTCTTCCCAGTGGCGGTCCCAATCGTCCCCAGCAGGTGACTTGACGTATTCTTTCACGCGTTCAAAGCCTCCCCCCTTGCAAGTCAGGCAGCATAGCCATCATGGAATCGCGCAACGCCTGACGGGAACCTGAACCACAGATCCAACCTAGCCCCTGTATCCGGTCTGTGTTGAGTCGCACCTTCGGAACATCCCCCTTCCAGCCCCGATTCCCGCCCGCGTATTCGAACTCCACCTGATTCGGATCAAGACCCGCGCACTGGACCGCCAGATGGGCTATTTCCGTAACCGTGATGTAATCGCCAGTGGCCACGTTATAGACGGCAAAGCGCTCGCCAGAATGCGCCGCTGCTGTTAGAACGGCCTCGACGACATCGCGGACATGGATGTAGGATTTGCTCTGCGTCCCATCTCCCAATATTCGAAGCGTCTGCGGACTCTTGAGTAACTGTCGGAGAAAATCAAACCCGACTCCGTGAGTCTGCCGCGGTCCGACCACATTTCCGAAGCGAAAGACACGGCCTGTGAAATCGAACATATGGCAGTAAGCGCTGATGAGGGCTTCGCCTGCCAGCTTGCTTGCTCCATATGTCGAAATAGGCGTGAGCGGGCCATAGTCTTCATCGATCTCCTTCTCTCCGAGATCGCCATAGATGCCGCTACCTGACGCGTAAAGGATGGTTGTTGTTCCGGAGCGGCGCATTGCCTCAAGCACATTGTTGGTGAGATATGTGCCCTCGCGGAAATCGATATCTGGCTCTGTGGCTGCGCGTGCAATGTCCGGGTTGGAAGCCAGATGAATTACGGCATCGTGCCCTTGCATGGCTGCCGTGAGACCGTCGATATCCTTGACATCTCCGCGAACTACTTTTAAACGTGAATCGCCGCAGTGCTCTTGGTAGTGCCACTCCCGCCCGGACGAGAAGTTGTCGTAAAGAGTAACTCGAAGGACATCGCTCTCCGAGAGCAGGCGGTCGGTAAAGTGGCTGCCAATGAACCCAGCACCACCCACGATAAAATAGTGCTTTGGCGTGCCGTTTCCATGATTTTTCTTGTCCAACGTCGTCAAGCGTAGCATGCTTGGATTCTTGAGACCGTCGCCTGGTTCAATGTTAAGATCGTCCCTTGACCGCTTCTAGCTCTCAGACCTCTAGTCGCCCAAACAGCAGTTCGTTTTCGCATTGGTTGGGTACTTCGCCTGTGCTTTCGATGCCACGCCGGATGACGTGGCACCTCATTACTTGGCTTCTCGCTCAGCGCAACATGACGGCGAGTCCAGCATTGGAAAGCTCGTACCGCGCCGAGGACCACGTTCTGATTCGCCGCGTCGTCTCTGAAACGGACATGTTGTTGTTGCCGGACGAAGCTTACCAGATACTCTCTTGCGTGCGCGCAACAGCCAAAGTTGCAGGGGATATCGCGGAAGTGGGCGTCTATCGCGGAGGCTCGGCTCGGCTCATGTGTGAGGGCCGGGGAAGCCGCACGATATATCTGTTTGATACCTTCAAGGGGCTGCCGAGCACAACTCAGTCGGATTCGCGTTTTGGAGCCGGGCAGTATGCCGCATCCTTCAATAAGGTACGCGAGTATCTTGCTCCGTTCCCCGATATCCATATATATGAAGGATTGTTTCCTGGCACGAGTGCCCCGATCAACGATAAACGATTTTCGTTTGTACACCTGGACGTTGACCTATATCAGCCGATCCTTGATGGCCTTGAGTTCTTCTATCCTCGAGTTAATAGCGGTGGGATCATCCTGATACACGACTATGTGTGGGCGGAGGGTGTGCGAAAAGCTGTGCAAGAGTTCTTTACGAACCGCCCGGAGCCTGTCCTCGAACTGGCGGGCGCGTACTGCGGAATAGTGAAGCTGTAAAACTTAAAGCTTAGCCGATAAGCCGAGCGCCGCGCGACACCGTTCGTAGAGCTCCATTGCCTGATGCGCAGACGCCGCTGAACATGGCGGCGGCCCTCCTGAGTTGCCTGCCAAAATCGCTGCAAGTTCATCCTCAAAACTATCATTCGCATCTGAATCGACCACCGCTTCCTCGCTCTCAGCTTGCGAGGGAGCATTTTGCCAGCCCCATCGTTTACCGCGCGTGTAGATTTGCCTCCCATAGCTTCGTCCTCGACCCGTCACGATGCCATAGCCCTCGGTGCCGTGAATTTCCATTCGGAATGTACTTCGCCAGCGGAGTACTGAAATCTGGAGATTGAAAATGGTCTCGCGCGATTTGAGCAACAGGTGCACTTCTTCTTCGATGCCAGTCTTCCAAAAACCCGACCATGCATTGCCGCCCACAGGCTGCGGCGGATCTTGCGCTAGAAGATTGCACAGATCAAGTAAATGGATACCGGGATCGATCAGGCAGCCGCCACCCGCGCGCACCGGATCAAACTTCCATCCCTTCTCCATCCCTGGCGCGCCTCCGTGCCCCAAAACCATCGATACGCTGACAATATCGCCGAACCAACCGTCCGAGGCATCGCGCAAGGCCTGCCGTATGCCGGGATAGAAGCGGTAGTTGAAGCCGACGAGAAGCTGGTCAGGCGTATGCATGTGGGAGACGATCACAGACGCTTCCTCAAGCGAACGTCCCAGAGGCTTCTCCAGCAGAACACGAGTGGAAGAGCGAAGAGCCTCGCACGCCAGTTGCACTGCCGTGTCATGCGGAGTGGCGACGATCAGCAAAAAAGGGTTAGAGGAAATCGCCTCGGCCAGATTCTTGGCGGGCCTAGCGATCTTCGGAAGCGATGGACTGGCGGTGCGAAAAGCTTCGGGATCGACAACCAGTACTTCCTCAACAGGAAATCCCTGGGCGTGCAGATTGTCTAGCGCCTTCACGCGCTCTTTGCCGATGAGACCGTAGCCGGCGACTGCAATGGTCACGGTTCGATCCGGCGCAGGAACCATTGCTCAGGAGGGAAGTCAGCGCCCTCCTTATCCAGCCATTTCTGCCAATCGTCGCGAACGTGAACAAATCGGCCGCTGAGTGGAGAACGCACGGAACCGAGAAACTTTTCTATAAAGTTCACCGGTTCGGAAATGCTCGCTACGGTTTTCACTGTTCCACCCGCATTCCTAATCGTTCTGAGCATGTCTGTATCGATCGCTCCCGGAGCTAAGCACACGACCGCGAAATCTCCCTGGTCTTTCAGCTCAGCGCTGAGATTCTCAGTAGCCCGGACGACTGCGACTTTCGACGCCGCATATCCGGAAAAAAGGGCGTATTCATAAGCGGCGCCACCGCCGCCAAACATGACGATTCGACCAAAACGGGCTTCGAGCATACGCGGGAGCAGCCCCTGCAAGACGGCCAGATTTCCCAGGAGGTTAGTTTGAAACGTTAGTAGCCAATCCGAGAGATCGGCCGATTGTAGTCCTCCCGAAGCTCCTGCGATGGCAGCAGCAAGCACGACACCAAGTCTCCGATACGGTGTGCCTGAAACCCATTGTGTGACCGCGTTCTTCGTTCCAGCGAGATCGCTCAGGTCTAGGCTCAAGGCGGAGGCTTTGCCGCCTTCGTTTTGGATTTGCGCTGCGACGGTTTGAACGTTCTGAGTCCGGGCTATACACAATATCGGTACGCCCAAGCTGGCAAGGTGTTTCGCCGTTGCAGCCCCAATCCCGCGACCGGCCCCCGTCACTATTACACAATCGAGCTTTTCGGCTAATTGGCTCATCTTCGAGCTGCGGCTACATTAGCGGATCGTGTCTCCTTTGCGGGTAGCACGGCGCTAGTCCGCTGCGATGAAATCAAAACGGCATTGTGCAGCATGCTAAACGTGAAGTGAACAAAACTCCACAGCACCAGTCCCAGTCCACCCACTGCGCGGAACGAGGCGGGCGCCAGATCCGGCGGCAAGCGATAACCGCTGGAAATGTACTCTCGCAGCAGCGGCAAAAGACAAAGTATTCCGCTAACGAAAAGAACGGATGAAATGAAGACGGCGAAATTAAAACGAAACACTCGCCGCCAGGATTTCTCGCTGTCCTTATATCCATAGACCGCGCGCGCCAAAATGCCCATGAGCGACGACTGCAGACCTACCAGGCCAAGCAGGAGAAAAAGCAGCATCCAGTGTAAGGACAAGCCTATATTTCCTATTTGGACGGGGCCGTTAGAAAGAGCCGCAGCACCAATCGCCCCGATGATAAACAGCACAAGTCCGGGCCGGATCAGGAAGAAATCCGCTCCCCAGATCGACATCGCTTGGATGCTGATCCAACCGGCGATCCAAGGTGTTGTCCACCCCTGCCGTTTCAGGTGGCTTAGTCGCCCTTCGACGTCCTTATAAAACGTGACAGGCACTTCAGCGGTGCGAAGCCCTAAGTGGACAGACTTGATAATCATTTCCGAGGCATATTGCCAGGACTGTGAGCGCAATTGCATGCGCTCCAAAGCCTCTGTCGTGACTCCGCGCATGCCGCAGTGAATATCAGAGAAGTGCGTGCTGTAGAGAACGTTCAAGACCCACGTGGTCAGTGGATTGCCGAAATAGCGGTGAAGTGGGGGCATCGCGCCATTCTCAACGGACCCCTTGAAGCGCGAGCCCATGACATATTCATAGCCCTCATGAAAGCTTGCGATGAACGGTTTCAGGTCGCGAAAATCATACGTACAATCGGCATCGCCCATGATGACGTAATCTCCCCGAATAAATGGGATGGCATCGATGTAGGCTCGGCCTAGTCCGCGCTTAGGCACCTTCAACACGCGGGCACCCTTGGACAATGCGATTTCCGCCGTGAGGTCGGTGGAACTATCGATGATGAGGACTTCACCGCGAACCTGGGCGGATCGAAGGCCCTCCTGACACCAATCGACAAACTGGCCAATTGTAAGCTCTTCGTTGAGAGCGGGGATCACTATCGAGATCTCTGGATGTGCAACGTCGTCAGCCGGAAGTAGGAGCCGCGCTTCGCTATCGTCCTGAACATGGTGAGACAAAGAAGTTCCTGTGATCTGAGAACTGGCCATCGTTAAATCTGCCTACAAGTTATAGCCCGACCGCGTAGCGTCGCTGTGAAACATCATCACGGTGTCTAGCGAATAGTCGTAAAGATCTCTTCCTACGCAGTCGAGCTTGGCTAAGAGGCTCTCCGTCACCGTAATAATATGACACCCGATATCGTTCGCCTGGAAAACATTCAACAGTTCCCGTGGGCTTGCCCAAATAAGTTCTATGTTGGGATACATAGAGATCAGTTCTACAGCAGCCGCCATCATTGGAACGGGGTCCCGTCCGGTATCAGCGATTCGGCCTGCGAAAACCGATATCACGGCAGGCGCAGCATTACCCACTGCCAACGCCGCGTCCCTGACCTGATCCAATGTCATTGCTGCGGTGATGTTCACCTTCACGCCGGAATGTGCCAGGCGGCACGCCAACTGCATGGAAGATTCGCGTTTTGTGTTGGTTATCGGGATTTTTGCGTAAACGTTATCGCCCCAGCTCGCAATCTTTCGTGCCTGCCGCTCCATTTCGGAAAACTCGTCTGCGAAAACCTCGAATGAAATGGGATGTTTTGTGACTACCTGCAGCACGTCGCGAGCGAATGCTTCGTAGTCCGTCACCTTGGCAGCTCTCATCAAGGTCGGGTTTGTGGTGAAGCCGCGAATGAGCGGATTGGCCTGAGATTTTATGATCTGCGCGCGATCAGCGCCGTCCGCGAATAATTTGATCTTAAGGTTTGAAATACTTCTCATGCAGACTCTTGCGCAATAATCCACTCCACGGCTTCCGGCAGTGAACCAGTGCGCGCGTCTGGGCTCGATGAAGGCCCCTGCTCACGATACCCGCGATCAATCCAAATCGTCTTGCACCCTGCGTTTGCACCGGCATCGATATCGCGCCACCGGTCTCCGATGATATAGCTGCTCTTCAAATCAATGCCGTATTGCTCGCTAGCATTGATCATCAGACCTGGTCGCGGTTTGCGGCAATTACACTCGTCGGAATCATCATGATAACAAGTTAGAATGTCGTCTAATGGCAGCAAAGCACGCAACTTGCCATTGATCTCGTCCACTACGTCCCGCGATTGATTCCCGCGTGTAACATCCGGCTGATTCGTTACTACGAGTAAGAGGAATCCAAGCTCTCTCAGACGAGTAAGTGTATCCGCCGTTCCGTCTGGTATTCGCAATTCTGTCGCATCTACCGGCGGATATGGCTTGCCATCACGTACGATTGCTTCGTTAAGGACACCGTCGCGGTCTAGAAAAACAGCTCGCCGCGACGGAGCTGGCGCCAGCGATTCCCACTTTGTACCCGCTTTCTGCAGCGCCGGGTGCGAAACAAGTAAATGCCACACAACCCCCTGAAAAGCTTCTGAATGGGGTGTAATGCGGTCAGGATGAACTGTCGGAACTATGACGCAGAGATCGGCCACCTTCGCGGTGTAACCGCCGTCACGGCCAACTATTCCGAAAATGCTCGCACCTACCGACCGGGCGCAATCAAGAGCAGCCACAATATTCGGGCTTACGTTCCGCTCTACGCTTCCGCCGCCTACAGATAAGATCAGCAACGCATCGTTGCGCTGTAGCCGACTGATTCTTAGCCACGCCTCGAAAGCTGTTGCCCACCCCTCATCGTTAACTCGAGCCGTCAGTTCTGAAACGTTGTCTGTCGGCGCATACGCCTCTATACCCGTGAGCTTCCGAAAATCATTTACCGCATGTGATGCATTTGCGGCGCTCCCACCGACTCCAAGTATGAACAGACGGCCAGAACGTCGGCGGACATCCGCCAAAGCATTGGCCATCCGTTCAATTATCGTGGTATCAAGACGCTTCGCGATTTCTGTCACTTCAGCGAGAAATCGAACGGAAAATGGCGTTGAAGTGTGTTCTGGCAATGCCCCGCTTACCTACGTGCGTTTCCCGGAAAACTCAAAGTTTAACATTCGGCGTTCTCCGCCGCTCTGCAATTTCAAGTGCCTGCTACCCTTTCCCGGCTTTCGCGCTCCCTTTCTCAAGAAAAGCTGAGGTCTCCTGCAAACCTGCCATTGACCCTATCTCGTAAAATCGCTCTTTCACTTCGAAGGCGGCAAGATCACCGGATATAAGCAGCTTCTGATAAATAGTCGCGAGATCACACACGCAGCCGGCGGGGAAAGTCTCAAAGACCCGGCGATCGAAAACGCCTAGCCCGTAATCGATGTGATGCATGTTTGCGGTTTTATTTCGTTTGTCATATTTCAAGATTCTGGCGCCGTCGAATTCAACGTTGCTGGTATCGTACAGACCCTCGTTGCGATAGACCGTCATCAGTCCCGGAAGTCCGTTATGCTGAAATGCCGTTTGGATCGCTTCGTAATCACAAGTGAGATACGAATCGCCGTACAAAACGAAGAAGGCTTCTGGCAGCAACTCTAAGGCTTGCCGAATGGCCCCAGCCGTCCCGAGGAGTGTTGGACCATCGAACGAGTAGTCGATTCTAATTCCTAGATCCGCACCGTCCCCAAACAGGTCGCGAATTTTTTCTCCTAAATACCCGACGCACAGCACCACATGCCGTATTCCGTGTTTCCTAAGCAGCGCTAGCTGATGCCAAAGAAATGGTTGGCCGGCAACTTCGATGAGGGCCTTAGGTACGCGTTCTGTAATTGGGCGCAGTCTCGTCGCCAAACCGCCCGCGAGGATGACAGCCGGTATAAGTTTCACGGATTACTGCGAACTGCCAACTTAGTCGTAAGAGAGGACTCGTGTGCCTTCAAAATCGAAGCGAAAACGAACCTCTTTCAGTCCCTGTTCCCGCATTGCGTGGCGTAAGCGCGGCTTGTCTTCCGCATAGAACATGAGGAATCCTCCACCACCCGCTCCAATCAACTTTCCGCCAACAGCGCCGTTGCGCATGGCGCAATCGTACCATCGGTCAATTCGGTCGGCTGTCATTCCCGCGCTGCGACGCTTCTTGTACTCCCAATGAGAGTTCATAAGGCGTCCGAAATCTGCAACATCACCGCTTTCGAGCGCGTGTTTGATTTGAAATGCCAGCTCTTTTATGAAATGCAGATTTTGAATCATGTCCGAGTCGCCACGCTTGCTCTTGTCGTCCTGCTCTTTCAGAATGGCGGATGCGGAACGTGAACTGCCGGTGAAGAACAGCAGCAGATTATCTTCCAGGTTGAATAGGGTTTCCTCCGAAATGCTGAGCGGAAATGCATGGACCGAGCCGTTTTTTTCGAACTCGAAGCAAGTGATTCCTCCGTACGCAGCGATGTACTGATCCTGCTTGCCGATTGGCTCCCCCAAAATGTCTATTTCCAGATGACAAGCCTGCTCCGCAAGTTGGTACGGATGAATTAGGTTTTTCCTATAGGCATGTAAAGCCTTCAGAAGCGCAGTCGTAAAGCTTCCCGACGAGCCAAGGCCAGTTCCTGCCGGAATGTCTGCCATACTCGTAATCTCCAGATTTCGCTCCTGGATATCGAGAAGACGCATTGCCTCGCGGATAATCGGGTGATTTATTTCGTCAATGCTGGATACCTCTTCCAAGTGGGAGTACTTGAGTAGAAGGCCCTCAACAAAGCGTCGATGAATATTTATATACACATACCTGTCAATAGCGCCGGCGATCAAAAATCCTCCGTGCTCACGTGAGTACGAGGAGAGGTCGGTACCTCCTCCCCCGAAGGAGACGCGTAACGGTGAGCGTGTGATGATCATGATTTCAAGCTGACTGTAGTCGCCGACCTATCTTGCGCTCGTCGCAAAAGCGACCTGAGAAGCATAGACCGGCTCCGTGGCGGACGGGCGTTTCATAACCACGCAAATCGCAACAAATATAGACAGTAGCGAAGCATAGCAGGCAAGCGGGTACGCATAGTTGATATAAAGGGGGAAAACCGCTGGGAACGATGAGATATCTACCAGAATGAGAACTCCCAACCTGCATAAAACCCCGATCCAGGCGGCAGATGCGATCGCAAGTCCGGTCGAGTAGGTCCGCCGAAAAGCGCACCAGAGCGCAGCGATGACAAACGAACAGAACCCAACCGCCAGCAGCGGCGGTATAAACTCTGAGTACATTCGAATTACAAACGCTCGTACTTCGTTAGCGAAATCCTGAATCGGATAATTGACCATTGAGGCTCGGTGCAGCCGGAGGAGGCGTGTGATACGCCAAATTCAAGAAATTGGCTGCAGCCGTAATTTGTTCGTCCGAACCCATCGAGTTAATATCTGTCTCCGGCGGCGGCAAGACGAACGCTAATTGCAACAGCCCAGTTTTCACCAGCGGCCCGGCACGAAGCCATTGTGTTTTATCCACGTGGGACACGTAGGGTAACGGGTTGTGATAGCACGCAATAACGCCCGATTTACAAGCCCTCCTCACGTCGTTACTTACGTTCCGATAAAATTTGCTTGCTAGTGGTGCGCTTGCGTAATCTCCATCCAATTCGGCGGCCTGCCGGAACGCCCACATAAACCAGCCCGTTGCATAATCGCCACACACCTTCGGATACCAACTGCAGCTCGACTGCTTCCACATCTCCAGTGGACTGCCCGCGCCCGTCCAACAATGGCTGAAGCTTGGCGAAGCTCGGGCTAATCTTGTACACTTGGTCACGCGCGCTCTTGGCCACCCCCTCATAGGGCACGAAAAGGTTCGGCTTTACTGACTCGAGCGCTTCAAATGCACTCTTAAAGTCGCCGCCCACGTCAACGATAGTGAAGGTCCTGTATTCAATAAAATTGACGAGAGCTATAGTCCCAACCATCGCGCCTGCAGAACCCACAAACAAGGCCAGCCTCTTAGCTGGTAGTTCTAGCGATTTCAGCCCACCTCTATACGCCTTCTGGAAAGCGAAACCCCAGAGAACCAAAATGGCGGGCACGAAGACGACAGCATCTTCTCGCGTAATCCAAAACCAAGCGAATGCGATTCCCGCCAGCAACGAATACACCATTCCGGACGCCTTGGCCGCGAAGAGGCACAGCAGAAGGAAAGAGAGAACAACCAGGATTTGGGGGGTGACAATCGTGTCGCGGATGATTCGCATGGGATGTGGGCCAAAGTGCCACAACAGAACCTCGAAAATCAAAATGGACAGCAGAACCGAGTGGCAGATCTTTTCAGTTGCGTATGCGAGAAGCCAAACCGAAAACGCATAGAAAAGGCAGTGTCCTAGAGGAGCAGAAATTTTGAACAAGGAGAGAAGCGCAAGAAAAATCGGGTACCCAGGCCCTTTGGCGAGTGTTAGCTCGTTAAATGAACCGAGCCAATGTCCCGACGCAATTGAATAGGCATGGGAAATAAAAAGCCCGTCATCATGCTCAGCCGACGCAAAAAGAAAAGTCGGCAAATTGACATAGACAAGAACATACAGCAAGGTACTAACGGCCACCGCGCCATGCAGCCACATCTGCTTCCTGTTCCCAAGAGACGCAACGAGCCGAGGCCATGCTCGCTGAGTTGATCTTTGGATCGAGGAAAGTCTTAGAACATTTTTCAAAACTTATGTACCAGCAGCCGCAGTATCGCAGGAATGCTAGCGGTCTCGTCGGCCACTGCTCTGGAATGGTAGCACGCGTCTACCGGAAAAAATGCTCGCCTCTCGTGCCCGTCTCTACGGCTACTTCTCAGCCAGTCAGTGCCCCCGACCATTACAGATAAAGTACTTGGTAATGCCACTGCTCCCGATTCTCAGGCGTAAAGCTGAGTTGCATACGCATCCTGCGGTATCGCTGTACCTCGATCTTCTGAAAGGCTGCCTGACTCGTTCGCTCTTTCTCGACCGCGCACTGCACGGCGACCTTTCCACTTCTGAGCCGGCATCGCTCGACATGCGGTACGAGGGCAAAGACTGGCCGACTGAAGCAGAAACGATGGTCGGAGTGAAACGGCTGGACAATTTGCAACAATGCATCACCGAAGTTCTGCGAAATGGCACGAAGGGCGATCTGGTAGAGGCCGGGGTATGGCGAGGAGGCGCGTCCATCTTCATGCGAGGCGTTCTCAAAGCCTACGGTGTGGAGGATCGTCGTGTTTGGCTAGCTGACTCCTTCGCTGGGCTCCCTGCACCTGATCCCGTGCTTTACCCACAAGATACCGGTGACATTCACCACACGCTGTCACCTTATCTCGGGGTCGCACTCGAGCGTGTCAGGGCCAATTTCG
The DNA here is from genome assembly GCA_963758445.1 of Terriglobia bacterium. GTDB lineage: Bacteria > Acidobacteriota > Terriglobia > Bryobacterales > Bryobacteraceae > Bog-105. Next base: position 291,919 of record CAVWVR010000004.1, on the reverse strand, counting down.
AGCGCTATGGGTTACTAGACTCTCAAGTCGAATTCTTGGAAGGCTGGTTCAAAGACACGTTACCTGTTGCTCCCATAAGTCAAATCGCCGTTCTGCGCCTGGATGGGGACATGTACGAATCTACAACAGAGGCGCTAACATCTCTCTACGACCGCGTCTCAAAACGTGGCTTCGTTATCATAGATGACTACGGAGCGCTCCCAACCTGCCGCGCTGCCGTAGATGATTTTCGAAACGCCCGCAATATACAAGATCCCGTTCATACTATCGACTGGACTGGCGCGTTCTGGCAGAAGTCGTAGAACCTACCAGTAATGCGGATATACACGCAGCGGCGCGTCGCCGCCGGTCACGCTAGACTGTAATCCAATTTTTGAACGTTAAACTGGGGGCTATAGTACGGATCGCCCTTGTTAATCAGGGTGCCCCACAAGTCTAACAGCAGAAATCGGTCCACAAAATCATACTCCTTACCCCGGGAGAGCGATTCGTGATGCACAAACCGGGCGTGAGGTGTAAAGATGATTCGCTTGTTCTGGCTTCGGAGCTTTAGACAGAGGTCAACGTCCTGATAGGCTGTAAAAAAGTGTTCGTTGAATCCCCCGATTTTTTCGTAAAGCTCGCGGCGCATCATCATGCAGGCAGCTGTAACCGCTGACATCTCGCGAGCGCAGGAAACAGAGCCGGCGTATCCGTCCGAATCGCCTGGCCAGCCACGGGAGACGTGATCTGCTGTTCCGCGACACCCAAGCACGACACCGGCGTGCTGTATCGACCAGTTTGGGTAGAGAAGTAAGCACCCGACGGCGCCTATATCTGGTTGCTCCGCATAGTAAAGCATCAGCTCAATCCAGTTTGGCGTCAAAGTTTCGATATCGTTGTTCATGAAAACCAGGTAGTCGCCTGCGCTGTACCTCACGGCCAGGTTATTGGCTTTCGAATAATTGAAGGGGCCAAGCAGCAAAACTCGCTCAACAGGCGCACTCCTCATCTCCTGAATTGCGCGTGCATCAGTTGTCCCGTTGTCAACACAAATAACCTCGAAATTGGGGTAAACGGTCTTCGAAAACAAACTGTACAGGCATTTGTGGAGAATGTCCGGTTGATCCTTAGTGGGGATAACGATCGATACTTTAGGATACGAGGTTCGTGGACGAGGCACGATTTTCACCCGATGCGAATAAGCCCCTGGTTCTGCATCCGCAGGCAATTTGAGTCTGTTCAGTTGCGCTTGTACCGCCTTCTGTTGCAAAAGCCCCAACTTCCCCTTTGCGTCGGAATCTTCAGCTACACTTCCTGGAACTTTGCGCCAGTGATAGCAAATCCTGGGAATGTGGATGATTCGCTGGGTCAGCTCCGAGAACCGGAGGAAAAATTCAAAGTCTTGAACCCCGTCGAACGCGGAGTCAAAGCCGCCGGCAGCTTGGGCAAGAACGCGGTCCACACACAACAAGTGGCCGACGTACATCACTCCGCGAAAATATTCGGGGGACCAATCCGGCTTATGAAATGGCTCGCTTCGGTTTCCTTGCTCATCGATTTTGTCTGAATCCGTGTAAGCAGCGTCCCATCCTTTTCGCAAAACCTCTGCGCAATTAGAGAGCGCATCTCGCGAGAGAACATCATCATGATCTACAAAACAGACGAACTGCGCGGTTGCCATTTCCAAACCACGGTTCGTAGCGGCGCTGATCCCGGCTCGCTCCGCAAGCTTTTCTATTCGTACGCTTGGAAGTTGTTGGAGTTCAGTAAAGAGAGTGTGGAAATCTTTGTCGGCTGAGTTGTCGTCCACGATGCACCATTCCCAATCCAAGAAACTCTGGTTGAGGATGGATAGCGCGAGATCAAGGAACCACTGCGGCTTCGTGTTCCATGTCGGAGTTATTATCGTGATTAACGGTACTTGCCCGGCCAAATGGCGCAAGTTGCTGACGGCAAGCCTGAGAACGCTTCGTTTATTTGTTTCTCCATCGTCCTCGCCCGATGTACACATGTTTGCTGCTTGGGTCACTACTTCCGTACATTGTAACGGTGCCGGCAGGGAAGTAATCAGTGGCCTGGCACAAGTGACAATGAGGATGTGTACAATGACGCGCTCTCGTTATCGGAGCATCAGAAAACGGATCTCTTACGCCGTTACGGGAATTCATCACAAATTCGCGAACTAAGTTATGGCACCGTTGAGGATTTCTGCGACAGTTGGGACCATCTGCTCTGTCTGACGAACCTACAGGGCGATTTAAAAGACCTGCAAAGGCCAGCCGCGCTCAAACTCGTGCTCGGCCGCTTGTCGCCAGGCGCCAATCTATTGGAAATAGGTGCGGGAGAGCCGCACGTGGCTCACCTTCTCTCTGAACTTGGCTACAACGTTACGATCGTTGATCCTTACGACGGTTCAGGAAACGGCCCAACCGAATTCGAGAGCTACGTGCGCAGATATCCAGATTTGCGAATCATCCGAAACGTGTTTTCAGAGGGTCTATCAGAAGTTCGCACGAATGAACTGGATTGTATCTATTCGATAAGTGTCTTAGAGCATGTACCGGATGCGGCACTGACTAGCATCTTTCAGGCCACCAAACAATTCTTGAAGCCCGGCGGTTATTCGATTCACTTGATCGATCACGTGCTATCCGGGCAAAGCTCGGAGTACCACCTGCATCACCTGGCTCGGGTTCTTACCCTGCAAGCCGATCTCGCCGGCGAGCCAGCCGGTCGGCCTGCGTACGATTTAGCGGTGCTTCTTAAAGACTTGGAGGCTGACAACGACACTTACTTTCTAAGCGCTGAAGGTCACAACAGTTGGCGTGGTGCAATGCCATACAAGATCTTCCCGTTTAGAAAAGTCGTTTCCGTTCATACTTGTAAGAGGTACACGCGCTTATAAGCCGATTCGAGAACAGCTGATTTGTTCTTGGTGATGTGACGTAGGATAGATTGAAGTGCCCCTCCTCAAGGCGATTGGCTCAATAGTTAGTATCTGCGTTCTGCTTTGCTTTGCAAGTTGTAGAACTGCGCCCGAAGCACGCTTACCAAGCGGTACCGTTGACCTGCCGCGAGAAAATGATGTGCTTAGGGGCCATCAAGTTTTTTATGGTTGGGCGGTTTCCGAGGACCGTATCAAATCTGTCAACGTTTATATAGATCGAGATTTCCTGGCGTACGCTAACCTTGGCGTGAGTAGACCAGACGTCAATAAACTTCTTCCAGGTTTCCCGTCCGGAGACAACGCAGGCTGGCGGTTAGATCTTGAGGCGCAGAACCTTCCGGCTGGTGTGCACCAACTGGTCTTCGAGGCGAAGACCAATGCGGGAGCTGTAGGGTGGATCGGAACGCGATCAGTTACGATCGTTCACTGACGAATAGCTCCGTCTCATCTTCAGCTAGGTGGATTGTGGCGCGCATCGGTAAAACTCGACTAACTTATTGGCGCTTCGCGTCCAGCTCAGACGTTCGTTAAAGAACTCGAGCGCTCCTTCAGTAAGTCGATTGTAAAGCGTAGTGTCCGACAGGATCTCTCGTACTGCGTTCGCGATCTCCATCCCATTCGATTCAGGAAGAATGTAGGCATGCCTTCGGTGAATCATGTGCTTCGCGATGTTCGTGTTTGGAAGAATGACTGGTCTCCCGGCTGACAAAAACTCTGGAAGCTTGCTTGGAAACCTATAATCGTTAAAATTATCCGGCCTTCCAGGTTGTACAAATACATCTGCTAATGCAAGCACGGCAGGAACATCTGTATGAGGGACCTTGCCTAGCTCGATCGAATGACGTCTTGCCCAGATCTCATCAGGTCCCAGGAACGGACAGTGATCAAGGCCAGCGCGGACGAGCGTGGTGGGATGACCCTCACGATTTAATATCGCGACAGCAAGGTACAGGCTTCTTACTTCATCGGCATTCGCCCAGTGGACGTTGCCCGTATAGACAAGTACTGTGCTATTCCTGGGTATCCCAATAGCAGCTCTCGAAAACGGCTGCTTCGGCCGAGTAGCAAAGAGGTCGCGGCTCGCCGAAGGCCACAACTCGAGAGTCGGTTTCCCCTCCGGTACGATTTCGGCCAGAGTATCGATGATGATCGTAATGCCGTCGGCGCTGCTGAGAAACTCGGGAGCTTTCACGGGATGAGAAAGGCTCGATGGGATGAGTGCATCAAGTTCAACACAGGGCAGCACAGCAAGCTCTTCAAACGGCTTGTTGAGAGCCGAGGAGACGAGGTGCCATTCGTTATCTTCCATATGAACGAATAGGTGGCAGTAGCAGCGATTTCGGATCTCTTGACAAAACTGACGAACCACCTCTCTAGGGGTCCAAGCGTGAACGATGTCTGGGCACCGCCCGTCTGAGAACGCCACTCCTTTCTCACGAACATCCCCGAACTCCAGCGCTTCAAATCTAACGCGCCCCAGAGTTCTTATCGAATCTTTGTTGCTGGGAACTGCGACCCGGCACTCGTGCCCCATGACCGACAGTTCGTTAGCGAGGGCGCACACGTGAGTCGCGCTATTTGATAGGAAGTCATGGTACAGCACAAAAAGGATATTCAACGGACGTGCCTTCTAGCCTACAGACATGAATTATCAAACACTCGGAAATTAGCTGTATCAAAGCAGTATAAAAGGCCGTTTCCAGATTCGTGTTGCGGATCCTCGCGTCCTATACTGTTGGTGTTCGCTTGTGACAGCAGCATCATCCAAACGCATTAGATGCTGTGAGATTCCACGGTCTCGCGAAACTTTGCGCTGTTATAACCATGAACTCAGAGAAATGCTGGATTCCAGCTGGTAATTTTAATCCCCGGCGATATCGTCCGGGAGGTGTCGGCAATTGGTCAGGTCACCTCCCGTTCTCAAACGATTTATTAGCCGCCGTGCGACCTAAACTGCTGGTCGAATTGGGAACTCACTATGGCGAATCGTACTTCGGCTTTTGCCAAGCTATTGCTGATAACAATATTTCTTGTGTCTGTTACGCAGTGGACACCTGGGTCGGCGAGCCGCATGCCGGATATTACGATGAGTCCGTCTTTAGGGAAGTAAATGCCTATAACGCGGACAACTATTCCGTGTTTTCCTATTTGCTAAGGACTACGTTCGATGAAGCGAATCGCAACTTTTCCGAAGATTCGATCGACATCCTACATATCGACGGCTTACATACCTATGAATCGGTCGCGCATGACTTCTACGCGTGGTTGCCCAAGGTAAAACCCGGAGGCTTAGTTCTTCTCCACGATGTTGTTGGAAGGCAGGGTAACTTCGGTGTTTGGAAGCTCTGGGAGGAATTGAGTCACCAAGGCCCGAAGTTCGCCTTTACGCATGACTGGGGGTTGGGAGTCTTCCAAAAACCCGGCAACGACGCAACGGAAAACCGGCTTCTCAGTACCTTGTTTCAAGGTGACAAACCAGTCCAGCAGCATATTCGCAAGTTCTATTCCTTGTGTGCTCTTAAGCTGGAACAGGAACATGATCCAACATCTGGCCGCGTCCCACAGGGAAAAGCTGTGGTGCAAATCTACCCTTTTGGCGACGGCGGCTACTCCGCAGATCGTGTTTACAAGGGTGAACTCAGTTGTGGTACCTGGCAACGGCTCCGTGTCGAATTAACATCTGGTTTTGGAAGCGGTCCCTTACGTGTCGATTTAACCGAACAGCCGGCCGTCATTGACATAGCTAGTATTGCCATTCGCAGATCAGTCGACAACGGTGTGCTGTGGACAGCCGACCGGCCGGCGCAGCTAGCTGCTCTTGGCGGGGCTACAGACATGTCCGTGTTCGAAACACCTCCCAACCAGGAGTTCTGCAGGTTCATCAGTTGGACTTGTGATCCACAATTCTTTGTGCCCGCCATAACTGATGGAGCCGCGGACCAACCACTCCAGTTCGAAGCGTGGCTTCGGATTCAACTAGACGTGTCTTCGGTTTTGGCAGAAGTGCGAAACACGCTTGAGAAAAAGGGTGACGATAGTGTCGATGTAGCAGGACTGACAAAGCGGTGGGAAGAAGTGTCCGCAGAACGGGACTCCCTATTAGCCGGTCGGAAGGCGGCAGAGGCCCAGCTCAGCGGAATAGCGAAACAGCTAACGGAAATAAGCGCTGAACGGGATACGTTGAAGAGTCAGATTCAAGAAGTGTCTGTGGAAAGGGATTCGCTGCTAACCGCCCACAAAGAATTAGAACAAAAATTTGGCGCACTTACGATGGAGAGAGAGTTGATCTACTCTGCGCAGCGAAAATTACAGGGGCAACTGTACGTTACCCAGGCCGATCTGAAAAACGCTGGGTCAGAAATGCAACAACTGCTTAATGAATTCGAACAATGCAAGGCATCAAGGAAAGAGCTGGAGCAGGGTAGTCGCGAACTTCAGCAAGTAGTATCCGGAATACTGTCCTCTCGTTCCTGGCGTTTAACAGCGCCACTACGCGCTGTAGCCTCTCGGCTCAGATCCAACGGGAATTAACTGTCGCTCTTTCCCCGCCGTCCTGAAAACGTTAGCGATGTGAGATTCTCACCGTACCGAACAAGCAGCGGATCGATTTTTGGAAACTCTGGTGAGAAAAGTTCTAAGCTTCAGCAACTCACTAGGGGAATAAGAAAGCGATGCGGCAGTCCTGTTCGACCTTCATCCTATGTCTCTGCGCTTGGACTTCGGCTCACCTTTCGGCACAAACCAGCTCCTTTGTTCCCGTGCCTCCCTGCCGAGTGGTCGACACACGACGGGCAGCCGGCCCACTTGGCGGCCCGACGATGCAGGCGGCCACAACGCGAACGTTCCCGGTTCCCTCCTCGCCGTGCAATATCCCAGCGAACGCGACTGCATACTCGGTCAACATCACGCTTGTACCTCCAGGATCTGTAGGCTACATCACCGCTTGGCCAACCGGGCAATCACAACCTACAGTCGCCGCGTTGAACGATCCGCTTGGTATCATCCTGGGAAATTCTGCGATTGTCCCAGCCGGAACGAGTGGTGCAATCAATATTTACGCTACGAATCTGACAGACATAGTCGTCGATATAACCGGCTACTTTATTTCCCCGTCTAGTTCCACCAGCACAGCCCTCGGAACTGGTTCATCCAACACCGGAGTTCAGAATACGGCCGTCGGCTACAACACCCTTCAGACGAACACAGGCGATTCCAATACTGCCGTTGGTTCATACTCACTTTCAGCCAATTCGTCCGGTAATAATAACACTGCCTTGGGAGCAAGTGCTCTTCTCCAAAATGCGCTCGGCTCCTCAAATACGGCGATGGGAACCGACGCTTTGTCGAACAACGCCGTGGGAAACGATAATACGGGTCTTGGATTTGCTGCGCTCGAATCGAACTCAACCGGCTCGAACAATGTTGCCGTTGGCGCCAGCTCACTCTGGAACGCTGTTTCGGGGGGAAACAATGTAGCGGTTGGCGATTCCGCCTTATACGACGACACACTCGGATCGTGGAATATCGCAATGGGGTTCCAGGCGGGCAACGCAATCTCTACTGGTAACTACAATATCGATATCGGCAGCAATGGGACGTCCTCTGATTCGGGAGTAATCCGGATCGGTACATCCGGTTCTCAAGCGACCACTTACATCGCTGGAATCGTGAACACGACCGTAGCTGGCTCGACGGTTATTGTAAACAGTAAAGGACAGCTTGGTACGCAGACCTCTTCCGCACGATTCAAAGAGCAGATACAGGATATGGGCGCTGCCAGCGACGCTCTCTTTAAACTTCGCCCGGTCATTTTCCGATACCGCAGCGGCGTTGTTGACTACCCTGGCGCTCTGCAGTATGGGCTCATAGCGGAAGAAGTCGAGAAAGTTTACCCGGAACTGGTTTTACACGACCAGAACAAACAGCCGTTCGCCCTGGCGTACCAGGAACTCCCGAGCCTCTTACTCAATGAGCTTCAAAAGCAGCGGCGCACAATTGAAGAGCAACAATCAAAGATAGCGGAGCAAGAAGAAGAACTGCAAAGTCTAGCGCGACGCCTGAGCGCCTTGGAACATGTAGGGGCGAGGGATCAAAAGTAAACTCCTTAAATAGCCGACACATTGTATCACTACCGCGGCCACCGCGCCGCCGCAAACCGGACCCAGGATCGGCACCCAGGCGTAGCCCCAATCGGACGATCCTTTTCCGGCGATCGGGAAGAACGTGTGGACGAGCCGGGGTCCGAGGTCGCGGGCCGGATTGATGGCGTAACCAGTTGTTCCCCCGAGCGATAACCCGATGCTCCAAACGACTCCGCCGACCAGAAGTGGTCCCAGTCCCGGAGCAACGCCTCCCGGCGCCAAGCGCTTCGACACCAGCGCCGATGCGGCGAGCACAAGCACAAAGGTTCCGATCACCTCGCTTAAAAAATTGCTGGCTGGTCTTCGAATGGCCGGGCCGGTCGAGAAACACGCCAGTTTCTTCCCGCGATCTTCCGTCACTGCCCAATGCGGCAGATAGAACAACCAAACCAGGATTGCTCCGGCCATGGCGCCTAGAATCTGCGCCGGAATGTATGTTGCCAGCCTCTCGGCGTGTCCGGTCATTAGCACCGACGCAACGGTAAACGCCGGATTCAGATGCGCGTCAGAGTCGCCGATTGAGATGGCTACGGCCACGCCTGCAAACACAGCCAGCCCCCAACCCGTCGCGATTGTGAACCATCCCGCCCCCTCTGATTTCGAACGGCTCAGCAGCACTCCGCCGACGACGCCGTTGCCCAAAAGGATCAGCACCATTGTTCCCACGAACTCGCCCAACACAGCCGGACTCAGCATGTCTCTCCCATTCACTTACTCTGCACTATTACTGCCACATATACTGCTGCGCCAGTTTCTCGTACTGCCTGACTTGATCCCGTTCCCAGTCTTCGTCGCGCCCCAATTCTTGAGCCAGCAGCTGCGCTGCAATAGGCGCCGCCTGTACACTTGCCCTGGCATTCAGAAACAGGGCGCGTGTCCGTCGCGCGAGTACATCTTCGACGCTCCTGGCCATCTCATGCCGCGCCGCCCAGATCACCTCGGCGCGCCTGAAGGGAAGCACCGGATGCAGCGGCTCAGCCAGTTCGGGGCGGGATTCAGACAAGCCGTTCAGCAATGCCAGATCGGATCCATAGACTTGCTCCCATTCGTTGCTGCTTTTCGGACGATCCATCGCGCCATGCAGTCGCAAGCCAGCTGTACGGGACGGCACCGGCTTCAGCCCAGCAATAGGCGTCGCTTGATCCACGACATCCTCGCCCATCTTGCGATAGGTCGTCCATTTGCCGCCCACAATCGTAATCAGCTTCGATTCTGAGATCAAAACAGTATGGTCGCGCGAGATGGCGGCCGTGTTCGTCACGCCCTGCTGCCGAACAAGCGGCCGCTGCCCCGACCAGACGCTCAGGACTTCACCGGGTTCAGGCCGCCGTCCTAGAAATTTCTGAATGTGCGACATCAGAAAATCTATCTCGCCACGCATTGCCTTCGGTTCCTCATCCGCCTGCGGCACCGGGTCGTCGGTCGTCCCCACCACCACCGACGAATGCCAGGGGATAGCGAATAGCACGCGTCCGTCGGATGTTCGCGGGATCATGAGCGCCGAACTGCCGGACAAGAAATACCGGTCAAGAACCACATGCGATCCCTGGCTGGTGGTGACAGCTTGAGGCGCTTCTGGCTCATCCATTCGCCGCACCTGATCGGCGAACACGCCGGTGGCGTTGATCACCACTTTCGCCGCGATCTCCATAGAGGTGCCGGTTTCGGCATCTTCGGCTGCAACTCCGCGAACGCGCCCGCTTTTTTTGAGCAGGCCCGTTGCCGCTAGGTAATTGACCGCTGTGCCGCCCAAATCGAACAGGGTACGCATCAGCGTGATGGCAAGCCGTGCATCGTCGAATTGGCCGTCGTAGTAAAGGATCCCGCCTTTCAGCGCGTCAGCTTTCGCCGTCGGCAACTCCCGCTGCACGCCGCTTGCGGAGAGAATACGCGATCGCCCCAGACCCTCGCGTCCGGCCAGCAGATCATACACAGTCAAGCCAATCCCATAGAACGGAATCTCCCACCACGAATACGCCGGAATGATGAACGCCAAGCGGTGCGCCAGGTGCGGCGCGTTGCGCAACAATCGGCCGCGCTCGCGCAGCGCCTCCAATACCAGCTTCACGTTTCCTTGTTGCAGGTAGCGCACGCCGCCATGCACCAACTTGGTGCTGCGGCTGGAAGTACCTTTGGCGAAATCGTGAGCTTCCAACAGCAGCGTCTTATATCCGCGAGAAGCGGCTTCTACCGCGGCACCTAAACCGGTAGCGCCTCCGCCGATCACAAGAATGTCCCATTCGGCGGTAGAAGCTATCTCTCGCAAAGCGTCGCCGCGCAGCAGGCTCAATCGGCTTGCTCCCACTGCCTTGCCCGTTCCAAAGCACGCGACCACTTGCGGCGCCTTTCCTCTCGCTCGTCCGCCGAGCTCTCAGGAACGAACTGCCGGTCCATCTGCCATTGCTTCGCGATGGTCTCCTGATCCGGCCAATATCCGACCGCCAAACCGGCCAGATAAGTCGCTCCCAGCACCGTTGTTTCAGGATTAGAAGGCCGCGTCACGGGGACGCCTAACAAGTCCGCCTGCATCTGCATCAACAGGTTGTTTCGCGCCGCGCCGCCATCCACCCGCAACTCCTGCACAGGAACTCCGGAATCGGTTTCCATCGCGTGCAGTACGTCCGCAACCTGGAACGCAATACCTTCAAGAGCGGCGCGGGCGATATGCGCCCGATTGCTGCCGCGCGTCAATCCCACAATCGCGCCGCGCGCGTAGGGATCCCATTGCGGCGCTCCGAGGCCCGAGAACGCGGGCACGAGATAGACTCCTCCCGTATCTGCCACGCTTGCTGCTAACGCTTCAACCTCTTCCGAGCTTCGAATAATCTGCAGCTCGTCTCGCAACCACTGCACTACCGCTCCCGCGATGAAGATACTGCCCTCCAGCGCGTAAGAAGTGCGCCCATTCACGCGCCATGCAATTGTCGTCAAAAGCTTGTTCTTCGAAAGCACCGGCCGATCGCCGGTATTCAGCAGCATGAAACTGCCGGTGCCGTAGGTACACTTCACCATGCCTGGCTGAGTACACATTTGACCGAAAAGCGCTGCCTGCTGATCGCCCGCGATGCCTGCTACAGGAATGCCTTTCAATACTCCTGCCGTATGCGCGCACACTTCGCTCGACGCCACCACTTCCGGAAGCATTGACCTTGGCACGCCGACTACGTCCAGCAGTTCGTCGTCCCATTCCTGCCGGTGAATGTCGAACAGCATAGTCCGCGATGCGTTGGTGACATCGGTCACGTGGCGTGCGCCTTCGGTCAACTTCCAGATCAACCAGCTATCAACAGTTCCAAAACAAAGCTCTCCGCGTTCGGCGCGCTCTCTTGCGCCTGGGACGTGATCCAATATCCAGCGCACCTTGCTGCCGGAGAAATAAGCATCGATAACCAACCCGGTCTTGCGTTGAATCAGGGCCTCATGCCCGCTCACGCGCAATTGATCGCAGAATCCAGCCGTGCGCCTGTCCTGCCAGACGATAGCGTTGTGAATGGGCTCACCGGTCTTTCGATCCCAAACAATCGTGGTCTCACGCTGATTCGTGATCCCGATAGCGGCCACCGATTCGGCGTCAGCGCCGGCTTGCGCCAAGGCTTCCATCGCTACCCCGAACTGGGTTGACCAAATCTCCACCGGATCGTGCTCAACCCAACCGGGCTTGGGAAAATGCTGCTGAAACGGAGTCTGCGCAAGCCCATGCACGCGCCCGGCTTGATCGACCAATACTGCCCGTGAACTCGTCGTTCCCTGGTCGAGCGCGAGGATGAAGCTCGTCGGCATTCAATGAGCGTATCAACTGGCACGCGCGGGTGGAGGGCGCGGACCACTCTCGGACAACTCGTCATATGATCTCTGTACAGATGAAAACCACGCGTCGCGACATAATCAAGAAATCCGCAGTTGCCGCACTTCTTAGCCAGTGCGGTTCGTCGGCATCGAGCGCCCAGACCGGCAACCCGCGTAGCATCGCTCCCGGCCCGTTCCAGCCCACGTGGGAGTCTTTGAAGCAATATCGAGCGCCTGAATGGTTTCGAGACGCCAAATTCGGAATGTGGGCGCACTGGTCGGCTCAGTGCGTGCCGGAAGCCGGAGACTGGTATGCGCGCAACATGTACATGCAAGGTTCGCGCCAGTACAAACATCACCTGGATCATTACGGTCACCCTTCGCAGACCGGCTTCATGGAGATCGATCATCTTTGGAAAGCGGAACGATGGAAACCCGAAATGCTGATGGACCTCTACGTGAAAGCGGGCGCGAAGTACTTCATGGCGCTGGCGGTTCATCATGACAATTTCGACTGCTGGAACTCCGCGCATCACGCCTGGAACTCCACTCGCATTGGGCCAATGAAAGATATCGTCGGCACATGGGCCAAGATCACGCGTGCTCAAGGCCTGCGGTTCGCCGTTAGCAATCACTCTTCGCACGCCTGGCATTGGTTCCAGACGGCATACGGTTACGATGCCGAAGGTCCTCTTGCAAACGCACGTTACGACGCCTATCGTCTCAGCAAAGACGAGGGAGCGGGGAAATGGTGGGACGGTCTCGATCCGCAGACCCTCTACACCGGACGCAACATCATCATTCCGAACGGATTGAACACCGTCCAGCAACAAAATGACTGGCATAAAGCGCATGACGGTCAATGGCACGAAGAGCCGCCGCCCAACAATCCCGAATTTGTGAATAGCTGGTACCTGCGCTGCAAGGATTTGATGGATCAATACCAACCCGACCTCCTCTATTTCGATGACACCGAACTGCCGCTGGGGCAGGCTGGCCTGGATATCGCGGCCCATTACTACAACAGCAGCCTGAAGCGCAATGGAACGCTGGAGTGCGTTCTCACCACGAAAAGCCCTCAGCCGGAGCACGTCGGCGCAACGCTGCTGGATATTGAGCGCGGCCGTGCCAACAAGATTCTCGACCTGCCGTGGCAAACCGACACGTGCATCGGCGACTGGCATTACGACCGGGCGATCTTCGAACAGCATCGCTATAAGACCGCGCGAACAGTGGTTCACATGCTGGTCGACATCGTCAGCAAGAACGGCAACCTGATGTTGAACATTCCCGTACGCGGCGACGGCAGCATCGACGAAGACGAACATAAATTCCTGAGCGACTTCACTTCCTGGATGCGCGTGAACTCCGAATCCATTTATGGAACCCGGCCGTTCCAAGTTTTCGGCGAAGGCCCGCCCGATGTTGAGAACTCATCCAACTTCAACGAATCAAAAGCACGCGCTTACGATTCGCGCGACATTCGTTTCGTAACGAAGGGCGATGCGCTGTACGCTACTGCGCTTGGCTGGCCCGATGGCGGCAAGCTGGTCATTGGGACCTTGGCTGAAGGCAAATACCAGAAGCCGATCCAGCGGGTTGAACTCCTCGGGGCCAAGGGCCCGTTACAGTTCACGCGCGACCAAAGCGGCCTGACTATTTCGCTTCCCCCAGACAAGCCAAACGATTACGCTTACAGTTTCAAGATGGTTTAGTACGAAACCGCTTCCTGGCGGTCGCGGCTCGGTTGGGTTTCACGGGAGAACGCTCTGATACCGTTTTTGCAGTTCTTGCCCGATCTGTTCTTGAGCCTGCAAGTCGCTCATGATGGTGAGAATTCGCTGCCTTGCGTTCTGTAGATCTGATGGTGGCAATTTATCGGGCGACTGGTTTCTCTGGAAGATTGTTATTGCCTGTATAACCGCATCGATCGTTCTCTCTTGCATGCGCAGAAATTCGTCTTGCAACTCGTATATGGATGCATAGCGCTTCACATCCTGGTAATTCATGAGACCGAGTGCGCCAATAGTTTGCGCTGTAGTCCAGCTTGCGCTGGTGATGTCGGGACGCACGAAGCCAAGTTTCATCGAGCCATTTCCTGGAGGATGCCCAGCGATGGCGGCATCAATATAATCGAGCGCTAGAGACTCGTCGGTGCGCAGCTTGGAGGTTGACTTCAGGAAATTGGCTAACTCGTTGTTGTTGTCTCGGATCTCGTCCCTGATGTTCTCCTTCGCTTCATGGATCACATGACGGTGGTGCTGCCACTCCACGAGACCTTCTAATGACAGCGCGATCAGAATGCCGATGGTGACAATCCCCAGATGGACAAGAGCTTCCTTTACCGTCAGAATCGGTTGATGCGGAGCATGGATTTCCATTTGCTAGGCGCCGATGGTTCCGACCAGAGGGCTGCTCGCAACCGCATATTCGCGCCGAGGCATGCGGCCGGCCAGAAACGCCGCGCGTCCGGCTTCGACGGCCAGCTTCATGGCGTGCGCCATACGCTCGGAATCTTCCGCTTCGGCAATCGCGGTATTCAGCAGCACGCCATCGTAGCCCAATTCCATGGCAATCGCCGCGTCCGAAGCCGTTCCCACGCCCGCGTCTACGATCAACGGCACGCCGCTAATCGCCTCGCGCAAAATCTTCAGATTGGTCAAGTTCTGAATGCCGAGCCCGGAGCCAATCGGCGCGGCCAGGGGCATAACTGCCGCCGCACCGGCATCGATCAGTTTGCGCGCGTTTACCAGATCGTCGGTGGTGTACGGGAGCACGACAAAGCCTTCCTTCACCAGCACGCGCGTCGCTTCCAGGAGACCTTCGTTGTCGGGGAAGAGCGTCTTCTGATCGCCAATGACTTCCAGTTTGATCCAGTTCGACAAACCTACTTCGCGCGCCAGACGCGCCGTCCGGATTGCCTCATCCGCCGTATAGCAGGCCGCCGTATTGGGCAAGATGTGGATCTTGGAGCGATCGATGAAATCGAGCTCCGACTCTTTTGATTTGTCGGTGAGATTTACGCGCCGGACGGCAAGCGTCACCATCTCCGTACCCGATGCCGCGTGGCAGCGCGCCATAAGCTGCTTGCTGCGGTACTTGCCGGTGCCCACCCAAAGCCGGGAAGAGAAAGAGCGTCCAGCGATGGTTAATACGTCTTCCATAAAGACCATTATCGTTGCTTGTTATGCGGCGGCCGCGAGTGTTTTCTCCTCTCTGCTTGGCGAGATTTTGCAGTTCGAGGCGTTCGGCCTTTGCTGCCGCGAGGCGATTTTGGATTTGTGCGCGTTCGTGACGACAGATTTGGATGGCGTGGCGTGTTTCGTGGAACTGTTTTTTGCGATTTTCCTGCGCGTCGCGACGGCGTTCGTTGGCTTCGCGTTCTTTCTGCGAAACAAAGCCACGCTCGGCTCTGCGTGTTTCATTTCTATGCTTTCTGAGTTCCGCCGCACAGCGGGAGTAGGCGCGCTCGTGCGCGGACATGTAACGAAGATAGAGGGCGAGATCCTTTTTCGCCTCTTTCTGCTCTTCGCGGGCGCCGGACTCTATGGCAACGAAGCATTTGCCCTGGAAACGGACCGAGCGCTGCGACAACCAAGTGGCTTCAGCCATCTGGTGGACCAATTCGATTTCTTCCTGGTCGGCGGGAGACTCGACCTGGGTGAAGGCTGCGAGGAGCCGGTCGAAATCGGATTGCGATTCGTCAGCGAGGACGTTGAATTTGCCGGTCAGGCCATGGCGGGTCGCATTTTGCGAGACGATTTGCTTACCTGCCGAACTGACCGGACCATGGGAGAGTTGGGCGTTGGCGCGGTTGGCCTCCAGTTTGCGCTCGGAAACAGGAACGGGTGAGGGGGCTGCTGGTGCTTCGACGGGCTCAGCGGCCACATCGGGGGGCGGCGTTTGCGGCGGGAGTTTCTTTCCGGCTTTGCGGGCGAGTTTCTGTTGCAGGCGGCGCTGCTGACGTGGTGTCATTTGATTGACCTACTTTCGATTTTCAAGGTACAGCCTGATTTGGCGCGATGCAGCTTAGGCATTGAGCCCGACTGGGGAAAGTGGGGGTCAAATAAACTTGGTTCGTTTGTGATCGGGGGAAGCAAACACTTTGACTGATAGGTCGTAACAGCCAAATCTAGTTCTTGGACTTTCGCAGTAGAATCCTTGCACTTAGTCCGGTGCTATCAAAAAAGTAATTTCCGTCTGTGCCGAATCCAACAGCGAAGTCGATTGTATCGCCGGCCGCCAAAGGACGGTTGATGTTGAAGTTGCTAGGCATCATAAACGTCAAAATGTCGCCACCAAAAAGCGCATTGTTTTCATTGAGTAGTATGTGTACGTCGGTAGAGGTCGGATGTGAGTTTAGACCTTCGAAAAACCCAACAATCGTGTAAAAACCAGTATCCGGCGCAGTCCATCTGAGTACCGAGTATTGCCCGTTAGGACCTGGGTGCATATGTAGCACGTTGTTGGGGACTATTATTCCAGCCAGCGGGGAGATCGTGTTGGCAGTCACATTCCTGTCAATGCTGGGATTGGAGGCAGCGTTTCTCGGCCAGCCAGGCGCCGCTCCCCAATGAATCATGCCGGCAATACTTGCGGCATCGGTAACAAGATACTTTTTGAAAGCCGACCCTAGTAAGTCTGTATAGCCGTAGGACCAGTTCCCGTTGGGATTGCCGTCGCTGATGGAAAGATCAGCGACGGCGTTGTTGGAGCTAATTACCTCGCCTTTGCTTGAACGCTGCTGCCAGCGAACTTTGAGTGGCATGAGCAACAACGAGGCTGCAAAAATGGATGCTGTCGTTTGTCTTTGAAAACGTAAGAATGACATGGTTGTTGATTCCTTGCAAGTTGTCCTTCTCAACTGTCGATTTTCGTAAACGCGAGCGATCAGTTCTGAACCACGATGGTCCCGGCGGTGAAGTCGTGGAGAGCCTGCTTACGCTCGGTGAAAGCCGCCATCAGAAAGCCGAGGGCGAAGAATAGCCCCGAGAAAGTGTCTTTGATAATCAAGCGCCCCAGGCTCTGACCGACGCTGAGCGCTGAACCCGACGTGCTGGTGACCCTCAACCCAACGAGCGACTTGCCGAAAGTCGCTTGGCGAGGACCGGTCTCTTGCTTGACGAAGTAGTAAATGTAAACTGCGATTGCCAGGAAACCGCCCAGGAATAGCAAGAGGAATCCGGCACCGAGACCCGCACCGGTGCTGAATGTCCCTGCATAACCTCTGTACATGGTGGAAGCGCCGGACGCCGCCGCCATTGCGGCAATGATGAAGTAAGTGAAGGCCGCGAGCGCCCCAGCAATAAACTGGTCCAACAAGAACGCAACGAAACGTTGAATAAACGATGCATAGCGCGTTGTGTCAGCGCTTTTCGTAACGGTCGGGGACGAATCGAAGCCGATGCTCTCATTGAGAGGTGGATTGACGGGCTGCGTACCGCCGACGGTGGCCGCAAAGGCGGCCTGCGCCTGTTGCGCTTGGCCGCAATTCGTGCAGAAGGGGGAAAAGGCCGGGCTGGCGTGCAAGCATCGCTGGCAGATCATAAAGTTTCTCAATCTCTCTTCAGGTAATCTGGGAAGGTTGTTTTGAAGCTTCCCTACTTGCTTCTACGCAGCATGAGGCATATCACCCTCATGGCTGGCGAAGAAACATCCCGAACGGAGGACAGAAAGTGGCAGACTCCACGGGCGCAGCACCCGGCATGGATAAGCAATTCGCCGCCATCTATGAAGAATTGCGGCGGTTAGCCGCCGCGATTTTGCGGGGGTCGGGCCAGAACACTCTGCTTAATCCCACAGCCCTGGTCAACGAGGCGTTCGTGAAACTTGCCTCATCGGAGCAGTTTTCCAGCTTGTCGCCTTTACATCTGAAACGGACCATCGCCAGAGTAATGCGCCAGGTCTTGGTGGATTACTGGCGTCACAAGCAAGCCAAGCGCGGGGACGCGGTAAGGATTACACTCGATGATGAGATCGAGCAGAAAACACGTTCAGTCGAAGAGATCCTCGTAATCGGCGACCTAATAGATAAGCTTCGTGCGATAAAACCTAGACTTGCCGACATTGTGGAGTGCCGATTCTACTTCGGCTTGACCAACGAAGAGACAGCTGCAGCTCTTGAAATATCAACAGCCACGGTCGAGCGCGAATGGCCGGTGGCACGCGCCTGGCTGGAAGGCCAGACGGGATGAGGGATTTTTCCTTCTTTTTACGTAACGCTTAAGGGGAGGAAATGCTCTTGGACCCGGAACTCTGGGACAGGCTGGAGAGCCTTTTCCTTGAAGCCTGTCAACTGCCGCTTGATAAACAGGCCGAATTCGTCGAGACGAGCACCGCAGGCAACAATGAGCTGCAAGGGGAACTTCGCCGGATGCTCAAAGGCCATAACAGGCGTTCCGTTCTCGACGCCGGCGTTGGCGTGGCTCTCGGGGAGGCTTTTATAGAGGCCGAACCTCTGCCCCTCGAGCGCATCGGCCCTTATAGGCTGCTCAAACAATTGGGAGCAGGCGGAATGGGCGTGGTCTATCTCGCATCTCGAGAGGACTGGGAGATTCAGGTCGCGGTCAAGATACCTCGGGATATTTGGATTTCGCCCGATCACCTGGATAGGTTCCAGTCTGAGCAGCGAGTCCTCGCCCAGCTAACGCATCCGGGCATTGCTCGTATCTATGATGGCGGGACTCGAGCGAGCGGTACGCCGTGGTTCGCTATGGAATATGTTGATGGAGAACCCATTACCGATTACTGCCGGAAAAACGATCTTTCCGCTTACGATCGGCTGCGACTGTTACTTGCCGTCTGCGAGGCCTCCCAATACGCTCACTCACACTTGATCATTCACCGCGATCTTAAGCCTTCCAACATTTTCGTCACTCGCGAAGGAAGGATAAAGCTGCTCGATTTCGGCATTGCCAAGCAGATGGGCGAAGCCGCGCATGTTTCGATTCTCACGAAGACCGGGCTTCATCCCGTTACTCTCGCCTATGCCGCGCCCGAGCAGATTCTGAGAAACGAGGTCTCGATAAGGACGGACATTTACGCGCTCGGAGTCGTGCTTTATGAACTGCTTACGAACAAGCTGCCCTTCGACCTTGCGGGCCTAAACGCATTTGAGGCCGGAGAGTTGGTTCGAGACGCGGAACCGCTGAAACCATCCGTCATGGTAACGCGCACACCAGGCCTTACCGATCGTCAGTGGGAAGACCTTGACGTTCTAATTCTTAAAGCGATGCACAAGGATGTTGCCCAGCGCTACACGACAGTAGATGCGTTGATACGTGATATCGATCATTTCCTGGCCGATGAGCCTCTGGACGCCCGTCCCGATTCGCGGGCGTACCGAATGGGAAAGTTCGTAAAACGCAACCATAGAACCCTTTCGCTCGCGTGCGCAGCCCTAGTTCTAGTTATCGGTCTCACGGCCTTCTTTTTGGTGTCGCTTACTAAAGCCCGAAATGCTGCCTTACGGGAAGTCTCCCGGACGCGCCGTGTAATGGAGTTTACACGAATGATGCTCTCAGGAGGCGATTCGGAGAATGGACCTCCAAAGGACATGAAGGTCATTGACATGGTTGATGTAGCATTCAAGAAAGCCGAATGGCTAAAGACCGACCCAATCCAGCAAGCCGAGATATACACAATGCTGGGAAGCGTCTACACCAGCTTTGGCGAATACGGTAAAGCCGACGCGGTACTTCATTCCGCTTACCGAAGTCTCGCAGACCACGCTCCAGTGAGCCACGAGATGGCCGAAGCCCTCCTGGACCTAGGGGTCCTCTACTCAGCCCAATCGAACGATAAACGTTCGCTCTCTTGTATGAATAAAGGGCTCGCAGTCGAGCAGCAGATAACGCCCCCCGACAAGGCACTGCTCTTTCGCAGCCGGACTGGGGTTGCGTATGCCCTCCTTGATTCCAATCCCAAGGCAGCAGCGGCTATTTTGAGCGATCTACTGAAGGAGCCGGTATATGACATAACCGAGGAAGCCCGATCGGACGTCTTGTATGACTTGGCGACCGCGTACATCAACATGGGCGAGTACGCCAAGGCCGAGCCTTACGTGCGCATGACTCTGGCTTACAGCCAGAAAATAAGACCTGCCATTCACCCGGATATCGCGAAAGAGCTGATTGACCTCGCTATCATTGAGCGCGAGCAAAAAAAATATTCCGCTGCCGAACAGGATTTCCGCAAAGCACTCACGATCGACGTGGCCTTGTACCGCAATGGCCACGAGGAGACCGCCGACGTGAAGCGCCTGCTTGCAAATGTGCTGTTTCTTGAAAGTCGTTATGATGACGCCATGCCGCTGGCGCGCGAGGCGATGACGGTCGAACAGAGAAGCCTTGGAACTTCAAACAGGAGGACTGCCTATGCGATGCAAATGGTGGGGGTACTAGATTTGAAGCGCGGCAATCCGGCTGAGGCGAGTTCCCTGTTCAGGCAGGAAATTGCTTCGCTCGAGGTTCTCAAAGACCCCACAAATTTGCCGAGGGCGTTTAGCTATCTCGGAGACGCCTACATGGCGCAAAAGAGCTACAGGATGAGTGAGGACGCGTATCGCAGGGCGGTGGATCTCTACGCATCCTCTCTTGTTCCAGCCTGGGGCTATCAGGCGCAGACCAATCGTAAACTCGGCGAAGCGTTGATGTTGCAGGGCAACTACGCGGGTACCGAAAGTCCCCTACTCGCCAGCTACAAATTTTGGACCTCGCATCAGGATTCTTCCTCTGAAGAGCTGCGGCTTACCCGTGAGGATCTGGTCAAGGTTTATGCAGCTTTGCAGCGGAAGGCAGAGATGGAAAGATTCCAACGGGAGCTAAGGGTTACCCATTGATAGCAAGCGAGACATGTCCAGCAAAGTCTCGCGGAACTTGCAGCGGGTGAGACGCCTCGACGAAAGATTGCGTTGCTTCATTTGAATCGCCCTTTCGCCGGTGCATGATGGCAAAGCTTCGATTCCTGCGTAGAAGGAATCAGGGAAATGTACAAAACACCTTCCCGGATTACTCGATACGAGGTGAAGAAGTTTATGAGCTATCAACGATGCGAACATGCCAGTCGCACTCGATTATGGAGTTGGGGTTGCTTCCGCGCAGGTCAACTCTTCCGCTGTGGTTCGGCGGACACAGTCTTCTCTAGAACCCGTGCTCAGTTAGTTGCCGCTGCCTTGCTTTCGATGCTGTTTGGCGGCTGTCAGATCGCACGTGCCCAGTCTGCTCAAAGTCCTGAGTACACAGCGGCTAAAGAAGCAGCAGAATTGAACTGGACCAATCCGCCACTTTCAGCTAACGCGGGCAAGGACGTTGTGGGTGTTCTCATGCGTGATGCGAATGAACTGAATGCAGCGAAGGCTTTATACAGGAACTCTCCTCCAGCCGTGCAGGGAGCAGTAGACGGCTCCCTAGTGCAGGCCAGCGGCACGGTGAAGATTATTGCTTCGAACATCGTTACGGCGCATCATTGTGAACTTACTCCCGTTCCTGCAACCGCTGATCCTCTCACTCGGGCTGCGAGCGAGATCAATGACGCGAGTATCTGCCTAGGAGGGCAGCCTGCAGAAACTCTGGGGCACAAGATAGCGAATAACGGCGATATAAGGGCTTTGGAGCGCGAGGCGACTCTTGGGCTTTTCGGCCACGGCGATAAGCAGGCTGCCATAGCCAGGCGCATGGATCCGCGAAACGCGGGCGTGATTGACTTTGCCGTTCAGCAGATTATTAACAACTTTTCCAAGAACGACATCGCCGCTGAAATAGCACGCGAGCGGCAAGCTTCCACTCAGCCACAGCCACGGGGGCCTTCAGCGGCGCCGCCTCCTGCGCCAGCGTCGCCGACTTCAGCTCAGCCGTCTTCCCACCCGGCTTCAACGGTCGTTGATCTCCCTCCTGCGGGGCCCGGCTATGCACCAATGCATGCATCGGCTCCGGCGATGGATGGTTGCTGGTGGGCCCCGTTCGTCAGTGAACGGTTCGATTTGGAAGCGGCTGTTTCGCATTGCGAGACGGACGGCTGGGCTGCCGTTGCTGGTGAAACCGACACCGGGATCACTCTCACCAGTCCCGGAAGCAGTTCTCCACCGGAACAGGTGCTTACTGTGGAGACAAAGCGCGCCGACCAAACGATAGAGGCTGCTATCCAACAGCAATTCATCGCGAAGTTGAAGATTGCGGCGGCACGTCTTAGCTGCCACCCTCGATGCCAAACCGAGGGCGGGACGACCTCTTGCACAGTGGTTGCAACAGGTGCCTACTCTAAGCTGAAAAAGTTCAACCAGGACGACGACTCCTCTGAGGATCCCTGCCCTGGTCTTATGACAAACGACTCGATTTCTGTTTATTTCCTCTATCGACCAGCAGAATCGAAGACGAAGTTCCTTCTATTTTCCGCAGATGATCTAGGCGGCTGCCTTAACGACGCGACGATTCACTTTCGTTCAAAGCAGTAAGTGCCTGCGCCCTTACTGATCCAGCGCGGTGTTCACAAGCGCGGGGTTTTGCACATGTCGCGAACCGAATTTTTCCTTTGCCGCATCGAAAGAAACTCGTTCACAGCTTCCTCAATGTCTCGGTTCGACACCGGAACCAGTTCCAATCTTGGCCTAGGTTTGCGTTCGGAAACTCTTGGATTTCCGCCCAGTGTTGTCGATTCACGCGTGCTTGCCGTTGCGCATCTGGCGGCTGAGCCACGCCTGGGCGAATGCCAGATAGCGGCGGATGGTCTTCACGGATAAAGTGAGCGCTGCGGCTATCTCCTTCATGGATAAGCCACCAAAGTAGTACAGCTCAATGGTTCTGTTTTTCGGGCGTCGAGTTCTTCCAGCGCCCTGAGGCAGTCCTCGAGTGCCAGTAGATCGGCGGTCTCGCCACCCGGGATAGAGATCGCCTCCTCTCAAGGGGCTTTCAAAAACGAAATGGATCATTATTGCGGTGGTCGGCGGGGTTGTTATTGTCGTAGCCATCCTTGCTGTCCACATAAAGAACCACCCGCTGGGTAGTGGCCCAATTTAGACGCAAACACAACCGAGATGAGAGATAAGAGGCGCACAGTTGACGAATGGGTGGTCGGCGAGGCCATATAAATTCGGGTAAGTTCACGCCTGTAGGTGATCGGTCGTGTTGCCGCGTTGCGGTTCCTTTTTCTGTCAGACTCTGGGGGGCGGGAGTTTCGACAAGATCTCCCGTACGCGAAGTAGCAACGCCAAGTGTCGACCGTACTAAGCCTGGAAAAGGTCCGTCGTCTGCGACGTGCGGCGTTCGAAACTGGCCTCGCTTACGCGAGGTGGCTTGGTTTCGAGTTTGTGCGAACAGTGGGGGGCGCCCTTATAGAAGGAGAAGACCGTATGGGGGTCGACTGGTGCGTCTCCGCCTCCCGAGCGGCTGTCGTACAGACCATGGGTCTGGTGGCGGTTACTGCCGGATTGCCCAGGCTAGACCGTCGGGATCGCCGCCCACGTCGATGTGGCCAGTGATTTGTAAGGATTTCAGGTCGAGCACCGCGACGTAGTTGTCAGGACCGCAAGCGATGAAGGCGCGATTCCCTTCGGGATCCACCAGAATGCCGGCAGCGCCGTGGCCGATTGGCACGCGCTTAAATTCCGTGCGCGACTTGGCATCGTAGATGGTGAGATTGCCATCGCCCAGACAGGTAATGAGCACAAGACTTCCGTCAGGGGTAAATTTCAGCCGATTTGCGCCAAGCGTCTTCGCGTCCAATGTTGCCGTGACAGTGCGTGTCGCGAGGTCAATCACAGAGAGCGTGCCGTCCTGGGCATTCGCGGTCCATAGCTCGCGTCCATCGGGCGATACGTCGAAACCTTCATCGCCTTTGCCGACTGGAATAACGGTCTCACTCCAATCCATACGCGGTTGATTGCCGCCGGGCGGAGGCTGAGGGGGTTGTGAGCCTTGCGGCGGCCGCATGCCCGGAGGCGGTCCCATAGGAGGTAAAGCGACCTTTTCGATAATACTGACGGTGGCGGAACTTATGTTAGTTGTGTAGATTTGTTTCTGGTCGGGCGTGACGTAGAGCATGTGTGTCCGGTTCTGGCCGGTGCCCATGATCCAATCGACCTTGCCGGATGCAGGATCATAGGTCGCGATGGCCTTTGCGCCTTCGGCCGTGAACCATATCTTGCCGCCCAGAAACGCGAGACCGTGCGGGCCGTTCAAGGCTCCGGTATCAATGTCGGGCAGCGCTTTTTGACCAACTAAGTCGATGACGGAAAGTGCATGGTAACGGCCACCGCCATAGATAGAGACATACGCCGTCTTGCCATCGGAAGACGCGATCACCTCATGCGGGTCCGGACCGACGGGCGCCTTTGCAATGACCTGCAAAGTGTTCGGGTCGACAATGGCGAGGGTGTGGTTCCGTTTCGAGAGCGCCAGCAGGGACCGGGTCGGCGGCGCCTGAGCCAGAGCTCCCAGCGCGAAGCAGAGGCTAATTGTCCCCGCAGCCGCCAAGTTTTTTTCAATTTTTGATCGCATCATTTTCCTCCATTGAGTTTAGTTGTTGGTGAACGCGCGGCCATAGTCATTCGTGGGATCGCGGTACATGGTATATGCACGAGATCGTCCACCCGATAGTTCAGAGCCGAAGAACCCAAACGAGGCTAGCAAAGTAAAGCTGAGACAAACGCGAGAGGAGCAAGTTTATCTGGCTAGGTTAATGACCGCCCGTTAAGAAGATGAGTGCTGCCGGAATAGTCGGCGCCGCCTAACAGTTCGCTCCAGATAACTGCCCGGCTGCGATGGAATGTAAACGCCATATAGATGCCCAGAATGGTGGTGAAAGACAGACCGGCGGACATAGCGAGAAAGAACCATTTCAGAGCAAGGGTAGGCTTGCTCTCTCGCGGGTCCTGGTTGCGAGACCGGGGTTCGGGTGGCCGTACTTGCGAAGAAGAGGATAGAGGGAGCAAAGAATGTTCCGAGGTAGAGGTGCGACTGGCGAACCCGCTTCAGCCAGATGGCTCGGCTGGATCGAGGCGGAGACTTGGTTTCTTTGTCTAAGACTGCTGATGTAACCATTGTCTATTTAACCGCGAAGCGTGTGATTTTTCGTCTCGTATTGAGCAGTTAAGTGTAAGGTTTTGTAAGCGAGGGCGGTATTGGCGACTGAACGGAGGCTCTATTCAGATTTCACAGCACCTTCCTCGCGGCCGCCATTTCTGAATCCCGGATGGACGCCTCTCGTTAGTCCTTGCTGATCGGCGACCCGCTGCAGGAGAGCAGCCAACGCGGCCTGCTCGTCTTCCGACAGCGCGGCCAGCAAAGCTCGCTGATGTTCGCGCGCGACCTTGCCGATGGCGTGCAGGGCCGCTTTCCCTTTCTCCGTCAGGTGCAGTGCGTAGCTGCGCCGGTCGCTGTCGTTCGGCCGTCTTTCCAGGAGACCCTTGGATTCCAGCTCGTCGACAATCGCCACCAGACGGCTCGGCAGTGTGCCAAGGGCCGTTGCCAGCGCCTGCTGAGTAATGGCAGGCGTAGACGCGAGAATCCTGAAAATGCCGGCATGGGCAGGCAGGAGCTGCAATTGAGCCAGACGCGACGCAAATTGGGAGGCGGCATGCGAGCCGAGCTGGGCCAGCAGGAAGGCCGCACCGCCCGCGGGACCTCTCGACGGGTTTGAACAAAGAGCTTCTTTATTGGCGCTCCGCTTCATTT
The DNA here is from genome assembly GCA_963758445.1 of Terriglobia bacterium. GTDB lineage: Bacteria > Acidobacteriota > Terriglobia > Bryobacterales > Bryobacteraceae > Bog-105. The sequence continues at coordinate 266,396 of CAVWVR010000004.1, read as the reverse complement.
AGCTATTGTTGCATTTGACAATCGTTCTATGATAGAACGATTACTACAATGAACGATATGTCCGAAGTGCGCAGCGTGAACACCTTACCTGACAGCAAGAGCCTGATTCGTCATGCCGGCCCACCGCTTGGGATTGTCGCCACGGTTTTTGTGCTGGTCTTCATTGCCGGTTTGTATCCCGTAACGGCTCTCGGTGGCAGCCCGGTTTTTCCGAGTCCGGGCGACTCCATAGATGTCATCTCGGCCTTCTTCAGCGCGCGCCGTGGCGCCGTACTTTTTTGTGCCGCGATGCAGTTTGGCGCAGCCATTCCCCTCGGCGTCCTCACCGCTACGGCAGTCAGCCGATTACGCTTCCTGGGTGTCCGGGCGGCGGGAACGGACATTGCTCTCTTTGGCGGCTTCGCGACAGCGATCAACATGCTAGCGGCTGCCTCCGTTCTCTGGACGATGTCGTACCCTGGAATCGCTCAGGAGCCCGGGGTGCTGCAAGCGCTCTATCGTTTGCAGTTCGCTTTAGGCGGCCCTGGATTCTCTGTGCCGCTGGGTCTGTTAATCGCGGGCGTCACGATTACGGCGGGTTTCAACAAGCTCCTGCCGAAGTGGATCGTCATTTTCGGCGTGGTTGTCGCGGCCATTGGCGAATTAAGCTGGCTCGACATTCTTTTCCCTCAGGCGCTCCCTCTGATTCCGCTGACGCGTTTCCCTGGCTTCGTCTGGCTGATCGCAGCCGGTTTCTCGCTCCCCAACACCAGGGAGCGGGCCAAAGCCGAACCAAAGTGATACAAACGCCCGCGGCATTGTCAGCCCGGTGTTGGTGGTGTATCTTCTGCTGAGTCCGATGACTGGCGGCCTCGCCGGAAGCGTCCGCCAAATTGAGGCGGGGCGACGGACGTGAAGCGGTTGAACGGCAGCCCGCCGCGGGTTGGGCGCTCGCGATCGCCAGAGTTTGCCTGATCGTCCCAGTCTTTGTGTTTCTGTTGGCGGACCTCTTGCTTCTGAAATGATGAAATTCTTTAACTGGCGTCGCCTACGCATCAGCCCGGCCAATTAAGTCGGTTCTCCGTTGGCCACTGAGAGAGAACATCGCAGTCAATATCGGACAGCATGGGGTGCATTGCAGGTTTTCCCGCTTTTACTTTCTAGCCCGTCGAGGTAGACCTTCATCGCCTGGCGGATGGTCGGCACGTTCGCGAAGAACTGGCCTTCCGCATAGACAAAACAACGGCAGTCTACGCCCTCACCATCACTCGTGTTTAATACTCGTTTGGCGGGAACTTCGAAGAAGGCTACCGGACCAGCTGCCGAAGTTGAATTACATTGTGTGTAAGTATTGATTCTAAATGGTGGCCAGGGACGGAATCGAACCGCCGACGCCAGCCTTTTCAGGGCTGTCTACCGAATTGGCTAAGTGGTTCCCAATGGACGTATGTATAAGAGGCACCATCTGTTTAGCACAAGAACAACTAGGATCATATAAGACCGTTTGCGCTGTTTTCAGCCCCAGGTTGTTCGCGTATTGTTCGCGCGACTCTCCGTTCTCGTTTGTCATGTGGGAACCTAACGCGGCAATCGCCTACCCTCCGGACTGTCTTGCCAGCCGGCCTCCCGCGCGCGATCTAGTAGTCGGAGCAAATGCGCAGCCTGTCGGTCGGTCGGTATCATATTCGGTATCTGGCAGGCGGGAACCAAGGCCTTCTCCTCCTCAGGAGAGAGTATACGCATCGATCGGCAGAACGCTCTAACAGAGACCCAGAACGTCGCCTCACGCTCCATCACTTGCTTCAGATCATCAAGCGCGTCATGAGTCCGTCGCGTCCTCCGCTCCTGGCGGACATTTGATCGATGTGTTTCGCTTGTGAGAATCCACTCCTCGAAACCGTCCGCGGCTTTCACCGGAGCGTCCAGCGCCTTCTTTCTGCATGCCTGTTGCTTTGCCCACTCACCGACGTTCTGCCCAGCCATGGGCGGGTCTCCAAGAACGTTTGCCATCTGCTCTCCAATGAGATTGATTTGTTCTTCTACCACGCCACCAGCACTCTGCTGATTCCAAATTCTGATGTAATCGAGACCACCGCTGCCTAATTCCAGGGCCAGCCTGCTCAAGCGCATGCACGTGTAGGCGACAATCTGAGCACGATAGCCTCCTTCGTACCACGATGCGCTGGAGACAAGAGACTCGGAAGCACGGAAGAGAATGAATTGCGCTACCGATGCTTTAAACCATTCATCGCCGTAGCTGGCGCGCCTAGTTTCGTCTAACCACTCTTGTGAAATTCGCTCGGCGAAGCTGACGAATGCTTTTTCCGCACCCTTAGATGCGATGTCCGCCTCAAGAGCAAAGCAACACGCAACTTTGGCGAGGTCGGTTTTTGTGATCACCTGACTCCGCGGATTCATCAGCAAGAACCGATTTCGCTGGACGGCGCTCAAACCGGCTTGGTCATTTAGGTGCTGCCCTCGCGCACGTTCGTAATACCAATGTGTCGGAATCTGCGCGCCTCTTACCACTGGTGCGAGAACGCGACGAGAGGTTTCTTCCATCCGACGGTGAAAAGGATGATTTGCGAAGAAGTCGCTGGGGCGGACGCCGTTCTGACTGTTGGCGTACCGCGAGATCAAAGGAATCAATTCTCCAGCCATGTCAGGGCTAACGACCGAAAGCTTCATCGGTATGAAAACCGCGTCCAGCGAGAGATTATTTTCCCGTCTGGAAGTCGCCAGCGATGCCGTCGTCTGAGCTCCATTAACGATCTGAAGATCAGTCGCAGACGTGACCAACAACGAGCCATCCGCAGCCCGCATGGTCGTTATTGCAGACGCGGTCGTCGTTATTCCGTTATTGTAGGCAAAAAATTTCTGGGGCTCGCGGCTGAGCGTCGTGGATATTCCCTTATTTACTTTTCCTCCGCGGCCAAGGAAAGTCCGTACGTTTCCCTCGAGGAGACGGCTTCCGTGTCGTACATAGATATCCGCAAGCGTCGCTCCCGGAATCACCGCCAGATATCCTTCGTAATCACCAGCGCCAACGGATGCTGGCAAAACTGGTAGACCACCGCCGCTTATACAAGTAAAGTCCACGATGAGATCATCGCGAACGCTCGATGCTTCGTGAATCCGGTTTAGCCTTGAAGTGTCCCAGAGCTGAAAGGTGACCGGCACTCCATCACGGGCATAATCGCCCGGGATCTCCCGCACGCGTTCGCTTACTGAGCGATCCGTAACGATATTTAGGCGTAGAGCCACGGGTTTTAGGGAATTGTGGACGTGTCTTGCCAACGCCCACAGCGGACGGCTTTCTTCGATATTCGCTATCAGCCATCCTTCGCGTGCCTGCTCGTAAACACCTAGCAGACGATTGAAGCCGAGTTCTCTTGCATCAGTCAGAGTGAGATTTGTTGGACTTTCCAGGCTCCCGTCGAAAATCACTACGAACAGGTGAAGCGATCCATCTGCCTCGTCTTCGGACCACGCATCAATCTCCAGCTTTCGCCCGCGTTGACCAAGCAGCGCCTCTGGACAGGGATCAGTATCCGGGATTTCTCCCGCCTCCCTTAGCCTCTCGAGAACTTCCGTGATGAATGCTTCTCTAATGCCGCATGCATGGACTTCAGCACGCGAAGCGGCACTAGCGAGAAGATCCGTTCGGTATTCTTGATCTGTCATCACAGAACTCGAGGTGGCAAAACAACCGTGTATGTGGCGTCTATAATTCCGGCGGGCACCGTCCCGGCTGTAAGACGGGGGAACGTTCTGTTGATCTCATAGTCGTCGATGCGGATCAGCCTTACTACGACGCCAGCGGCGGCTTCACTTCCATCGTCCCAACCGACGAAATGGAGAAGGCTATTAAACGAATTCAGCGCGGAGGGCGCATCACCGAGGCGTGTTCTCAATTCGCTGATGAGCAATGGCACCGTCAACGCATCCGGGGCGTCCCGGCCGGTTTCTTCCAATCTGACGACAGTCAATGTGAGAGGATTTTCTCCCCCATCGAGTTGGTGAAGTCCGTTGACAACGACCCGATCTGAGTCCCGATCAACGGCCTTCACTTCAATCCTGTGACCATCGGGCAGCCGAAAATCGTGCTCTAGTCCAAGGGGTCCGGTCCAAGCCGCGACTCCCGCGTCAAAGCCCCACAGCGGAAATAGTCGATTTTGAAGAATAAGTAGCTCACCCATCAGTCCCCTAAGCGCTGAACGGCTAAGACCAGAAGGCGCTTCGAGGAGCAGGGAACGCCATCGCTCGATCCTGGAGAGCACGATACTGCCGGCGCGCTCGGGGTCGTTATTGGTCCGCGTAAACCCGACGATGTCCCGGCATAGCTCCGCGAAAACTGTCATCAGTTTGGGTTCGTCAAGTGAAATTCTCAATACCCAACGCCCGTCATGGCGTTGACGCCGCTCAATGCGAATCGCTTGAAGCGATTGGAAATCCGGTGGCCTATTGAGACAAACGAGCACGAGGCCTGGGCGGCCGGGTGGCTCGAAATCGGCGTAAAGATCGAGCGGGTGATCAGAGTCAACACGGCGTTGGGTCGCAATGGACTCACCACGAAGCGCGTGCCACAGCTCCTCAATCTTCGTAGGTGTCCTCCGCCAAGTCGTCGCCGTCCCATTCGAGTTCTGCCTGAGCGACGCGATTCAGGCGATATTTAAGGTACCGCTTTGGCGCGTTGAGGTCTTTGGCGCCGGGAAAATGCAGACCCCAAAGCCGGAAGAATAAGTTCGCCCTTGTAGTCTTTTTCAACGGACTCATTCCCATCTCGCTCAACACCTCGGAGAAGATATATTACCAAGAGCGGAAAGGTCATCGCCGCCCTGTATGCGTCTTCCGGCACATCCTTCAATCCATGTTTTGCTTCGCGCTCCGCGCGCGCAGCAGCCTCAACCTGTTCCGCAGAAAGACCGTGCCGAACATCCGATCGGCTCCCCACTCGCGCCTTCTTTCCTGAGACAAGCAAGGACTGCAACTGGCGGAGCAAAACCCTTCGCTTTTTGGCGTTGACCGACAACCCGGATCGTAGCGCGGGACTAACAGGGCCCTTGTCACCCTCTGTTGGTAGAGCAACCGTCCATCTCGATAATTGCGGGTCGCCGCGCTGAACTGCGTCGTTCAGAAATGCGGCGATAGCTTCTCCCTGAAAATCGTGATTCAAGGGGTGTACAAGAAAATTGTCGACAAGCTGCGCAATCAACAAGGCGGAAACATCCCGCCAGATGAAGGCGCCACCATGAGGCGACCGCAACGGAGGTCCGACAGCGTCAATAAGATCGATCAAGAAACGGTCCATCAACGCAAAATTCTCATCGTTTCGTTTCTTGTCAGCGTAAAGACGCGATGTTTCGATTCCGCGACCTGTCAGGGAGATATCCCGAATTTCATCTACCACCTCGACGCCTGTAGCCATCTTGTTACGTGCGGTTATCAGAAGTGTGTCCGGATGTGTCCTGACGCGCAGACCGAATTCCGCCGGAGTGGCCTTCTGTCGGCGCATTCGGGCGAAGTCACGCTTCAACTCATTCGTCGCGTCGGACACATGGCGGTACCAGCTCTCGGCGTCTTCGGTCAAGTACAGCCGGCACAAGTCGCCGTAGCCATCGCGATATCCAAACCAGCGACCCATTTGCAGAAGCGTATCGTATGCCTTTGAATTACGAAGGATGTAGCTGACACACAGGCCCTCAAGCGTAAGTCCCCGAGACAGACTATTTCCCCCAACTGCGATAACCCTCACTCCGGGAGCCGCGTCGAGAATAGTGTAGTCAAGACTTGCAGCGCCAGTTCCCTGGTTTACGGCTTGCACGCGAATCGGAGAACCGGATTCATGCATGCTCCCGAGCACCGATGCCCAGTCGAACCCGCACTCCGACAACTCAGCGTTGAAAAGTTCCTCTAACGCCCGGATCTCGTCCGACTGAGAGGCCCGCTCGGGAGGAAATGCGCCATAAAGCCGAATTTGTTGCCTTATCCGTTCTAGGGCGTTGTAGATGTCGTCGGCTACTCGATTCTGGATAGCCGTAAATCGAGAGACATTCACCATCATTGATCGGTGAATACCCCTCTCGTGTCCATCCACTTTATTCTGTGTTCGCAGATCCCGCACAGCACAGGAGAGGAGAAAGTGGCGAAGGGCTTTCAGCAAACTCTCTGGCATAGGCCCCGGAACCGCATCGACGTCATGATCAACGGGGAGCCAGTTGTCCTCATCATCAATGGTGCGCAGCCCGGCCGCCCACGCTTCGTCGTCTCCCGCATCCTGCTGCTCAGGATCGATCGTAGGGAATAGGCTGTTCATTCCCACGTAATTGCTGGGAGCTTCGAGTAAGTGAATGAAGTCCTTGGGAAAAAGGTCGTCGCCGAGCATTGAAGGAGTCGAAGACGGATCGATGAATATGTTCGCAAAAGGAGTGGCAGTGAAACCCACATAGCTAGATCGCTTGAAGAGCGCCAGCAAGTCTCGGATGGCGGCATTTATGGCGGTGGTTTCACCAGGGTTCTGACGGGTATTTATGGACGCGTTATCCGCCTCATCATCAATCAGGAGCAGCGGAAGATCAATGTGCCCCGCCCGATCCGCGTTCTTCGTTCTCAGCCATCCCGCGAGACTTGTAAGAACTGCTTTGTTCTTTTTGGTGACAACCAGTACGGGCTCGCGAACCGCCTCAAGCGAAATATTCAGTGCAGTGGCTGTTGTTTTTCTGAAGTCGGTATCGCGTGACGTAAAGACCACTCCATTTCGTCTCCCATCTAGGCGGCCGACACCTATGAGGGTCTTCTGCTTTAGTTGCCCTTTGGCTAAAAAGGCGCTGCTGTCTAGACCTACAAAGGCAGCATCAAGACGTTCTTGCGTTTGACGTCTGACGTTTTCAAGGGTGCCCGTTAGGAGGACGACCATCTTATATCCCGCATCCGCAGCCTTACAGATAAGCGCAGAATAAGACGCAGTCTTGCCGGACTGGACATCTCCGACTACTAATCCGCGGCGTTTCCAGGCCCCTTCATCTGCCGGATTGCCGAGCAGATCTAGCAACTCATCCATAGAGCGGTCCAGAGTTGCGGCCACCCTGGGCGACCAGCCAATCCGTAAGAGGAGCTGATTGTACCTGTTCCAGTAAAAAGGACCGATCTTCGAGCGACGGGCGTCGAGCCACGGCACATGCTCATCCTGGATGGTCTGGCCCATTTCCATTCGAATTGAAAACCGTGCATGGAGCATTCTGAGCGCCTCGCCGACGGTCGGCTGCTCGATATTGAAAGCACCAGCTAAACGTGCAAGAACCTGGTTGATCTCATCTTCTGTTGGCGGTGGGTCTAGCCGAAGGGCCTGCGTGGCCATAGTCGCGAGCCAGTCCGGGGTTGTATCAATGTTCATTGGCGAAGCTTCTCCGCTATCTTCCTTGCGGTTTCGGGATTCCGGTTGAACGGCTCTGTTGCTGCGAGACTTTCAAGTAGCCGGTTCGACAACTGCGGTTGCCCTGCAAAAGCGTTAACTATCCGGCGCGCCAACTGTTCCAACTCCTCCTCATCTAATACTGCTGCCTCCGCAACGGGCTGGTCGTTTGAGGTATGGATGTGGATGTCCTGTATAGGAAGGTTGTCCTCAAATAACTTCAACAGGGCTTCCGTGTCTGAACGGTTTGAAGCGGAACGGGCAATTGACTCCACGATAGGGTGATCGCGGTTGATTCTCCATGCTGCACCCCGATCTCGCAGGTCATGGCGTTGCCACACGGGAACTCGATTACAGTCATCGTCTGGAGTGCCCTTATGCCTGTACACGCGTTGACTTCGGAGCGTCACGTCGCCAACGATCCTTTTAAGGTGTGGGCGAAGTGCCGGTGGCGGTTGAGCAGATGCCTTACGAATGTCCACCTTCCAGAGGTAATCTAATTCAACGGGAATATCGACCCGGATACGAGCCAACCGGATGAGATCGTCCGCAGGGACTATTCTGAACCACCCCCCCGGCACTATTAGCCTTCCGCCACGGTATATATAAAACCCGTGAGCGGCCCTGAGACTTTCCCTCCCGCCAACCCGCTCGAGATCAGCCGGTTTCAATTTGGATGGAAACGGAAGGACGAATGGCGAAACGTGAACAGGATGGCCATCGATCCACATGGTCTCTGCATGGAGCGACTGCCCACGACTATGATTCTCGAGAAACGGATCCACGACGGGCAATGCCCGGTCGTTTAGCAGGATGGAGAATCGGCCGACCATTTCCCCTGCCAGGAAACGGTGGAAGACGAGAGCAAGATAATCTGCGGCATCAAGGAAGAGCTTCTCGCCGCCTGTCGCCATCAATAAGTCCAAATTCTCCCAGATTACGGCGGTCCCCTTGCCTTGGGAGTCCAGTTTCTCCAATACTTCATCCGGGAGCTCTCCCCTATCAGGACGGTCAAGCCACCATGTCCCCAGCCGATCACAAGCCTCTAGGTCCCAGCGGGCAATCGCAAGTTTTCCTGCTTTAATACTGGCCACAGAGAAACGGCGGCATTGAGAGAGGGAAGCAGTCTTGAGACCGAGCCCGAAACGACCAAGATCAACGCCGTATCGCGGCTCCCTTGGATCGCGGCTGCCGAATCTCATAGCAGAGATTAGGGTTTCGTCATCCATGCCGTTACCATCGTCCAAGATGATCACGCGTGGGAGGGGCGTCGTTGTGAAGAAAATCCGAATGTTAATCGCACCGGCCGCGATACTGTTATCGACAATGTCGGCCAACGCCGTCGCGGTCGAATACCCGACCGATCTGAGCGATTGCATCAGCATCGACGACACGGGGGGAAGCTCGATTCCAGCATTTCCCTTCGCCGTAGCTGCCGTGACTCTCTGCTCCATTCTGCCCAGTATAGTTAGTTAATACACTGAGTCATGTTTGCAGGAAATCTCTGAGGCGCTGCCTCGGCTACGCGCAACCCTCAATGCATTTGAAGACCAGCGCGGCTATTTGAAGAGCCAGTAACGGCGGAACTGCATTCCCAACTTGGCGATATTGATGGGTCCGCGGTCCGCAGAACAGGTAGTTATCGGGGAAAGTTTGGAGTCTTGCTGCTTCACGCACTGTCAAACTCCTACACTGGGTCTCATCGTAGTGAATAAAATAGTGTCCGTCTTTGGCTATGTGACTGGTGATCGTTGTTGCAGGACGATCTGCCATCTGAACACGGAACCGGTCATCGAAATGCCCCTTGCTTAAGCCATCTTTCAGGCTTTTATGCTCCGGATGTAGTTCAGGCGGAAAGTCGTTCAACTCAGGCGAACGCCCTCGAATCCGAGCGTAACAGGCTGCAAAGAGATAACGATGAAGGTCGGATGTCATGTGTGGTCGGCTTGAATGGTTGCACACTCCACCTAACGCGGGGTCAAGAAACCAATCCGGCTCGTAATCGACTCTCGGAATGCAGGTAACAAACTCCCCTCCTCGGTTAGCGTTCATATCGCGGAGGCATCGAACCGTTCGGACGAGGTGGTCCTGGAGTGCTCCTTCCGCGCCGTTTCGGTGAGAGCGCAGGAAGTCAGAGTTCAACAATGACCTGATAGCATCGCGCCACTCGCCTTGGCCATCCTGCGAACGGCTCAGTCCACTGCGAACCCGCGGCAGCCCTCTGAGCACTCTACTAGCAGAAATGGTCCCGCGGTAAGGTTCGAGCAGCGCTACCGCACCACGTAGCATGTCTTCCCGAACGCCAAAAATGATCACTCGATGCCGCGACTGCGGCACCCCGAAATCCTCACTTTTAACTATGAAGTCGCGGGATCTGAATCGCGGGTGTCCGTTTAAGGAAAAACTCGCGGGCGGTAGCACGAGGGAATGAAGGGTGTACGTAGCTCCCGGTCGCCGGGTCTTGAAAATTTTTCCGGGGTGTCGCAGATCAGCCAACATCTGTTCAAAGATTTCGTTGCCCTTGACAGACGAAGAGATGAGCCCTTTCACGTTCTCTATCACGAAAAAAGATGGCTCATGGATAGATAAGATTCTGAGGTACTGCTTGTACAGGTACACGCGATCATCGTCCTCGGCGATACCCCCGTTGCGCGAGCGACCAACCACGGAAAACGCTTGGCACGGTGGTCCGCCGCACAGTACCCACCCGTCAGCCCCGTCCAGAGCAGCACAAATACGTCGATCTACCTCGGTCGGGTCGATCGCGCCAAGCTCGGCTTTCCAAGCTTCGCTCCTCGCAAGCACTGCGGCACTCCGGAACTTGCAGAAGAGTTCGTCTCGTGTGACTTCCCCCCTTAGGTGCGAATAATACTCCCTGGGAGCGCGCCCGACCGGAAACTGCCGGAAGAAACTCCGCAGCTCCAATGTTTGATGTGCCCACGTTTCCATTTCAATAGAGAGTGCAATCCTGAAAGGCCGCGCCCCGGCCGAGGAAAAGGCCGAGAATCCCTCTCCTAATCCGCCGGGCCCGGCGAACAGATCAATTACGGGTATAGATCGCGGCTCAGGCACAATCCCCCCTTCTCAGAGTGACCAGAAGCCTTCTGGATAATCGCGACTGATCGTTTAATTCACACTCCCAAATCGTCAGAACACGCCACCCCATTTCGCGTATGATGCGGGAGTTCCTCTTATCGCGTGCGACGTTCCCGTTTAACTTCGCAGTCCAGAACTCCGGCCGGGTTTTGGGAAGCACTGAATTCCTGCAGCCCTTGTGCCTGTGCCAAAAACAACCGTGGACGAAAATCACTGCCCTACGGCACGGGAGAACTATGTCGGGATGCCCAGGAAGATCCTTTCGCGTGAGAGAGAACCGAAATCCAAGCCGATGCAATAAAGACCTTACACGTTTCTCCGGACCTGTGTCTCGGTTTTTGATGCGGCTCATGTTCCAACTTCTGCGTTCGATCGTCAGCGTATCCACTTGTTTGAACCTTGGGAACTTGTGTGTAATCAGTATCGAATACCAAGGTCGGTTCGACCATAGCTCACAAGTCAGAAATGCAGACTCTCCAGTTGCCGGTTAAGGCGGTCGGAAGTAAATGATGGAACAGACAGATGCTCATGCATGCTCGACAATATTACAATCTGCGCTGGTGCCGGCAGGTAGATTTCGGAAATCGTCAGGAATCGATGACGCATTCTGTATGTTGCTACACCTATGGGTAACAAGTTGCCGGTACCCTATCCGAAGCGGAAAGGCTCGCAAGACAATGTGTACAGGTTCACCGTCACCTAGGTGAAGGACATGAGCTCCCTCATCACTCGGCAATTGAAGCGAATATTCAGGCCTCTACGAGCTAGCCAAAATTCTGGGTCACTGGAACATCGAAATGACCGAGCGGTACGCGAAGCTGGCACAGACGCATATAGCCAAGGCTGGCGACACTGCTCAGAACTTGTGGGAGCTCATGAAATGCTAACAAGGCGGCAAAGCGGCCCTCCGGTAGCGATGTTCGCGTCTCTAACGACCGATACTCTCCGCACCTTGTAAGTCATTGAAAACATGGTGGCCAGGGACGGAATCGAACCGCCGACGCCAGCCTTTTCAGGGCTGCGCTCTACCGACTGAGCTACCTGGCCGCACTTGCCGACTAGCTTGTCAACCCTGCTCCTCAACTTGACCCATTTCGCTCCCTTGGACCAAAGCACGGCGCGGGTTGCCAAGCCACGGCGAAGCTTCAGTTTAACAAACGAAGCGGCTGCACTCCCAGTACCCGGCCACGTGCGTTTAAGCCGCTGCGCCTGATATACTCGCGCTTGACGGCCTTCATCATGGGTGAAAAGAGACTGGGCGATGTCATCGACGATCATTGCATAAAATGCCGCCGCATCACCAATCATTCGATCGTGTCACTGGTTGATGGAGAAGCGGCTAAAGTGCGGTGCCGGACCTGTTACCACGACCACGATTATCGGCACGAACAGGCTCCGCCTTCGAAGAAAGAATTGAAAAAGGCCGAGGCCGAGGCGCAAGCCGCCGCTCTCGCTGCTCAATCGGATGGCTCGCCGGACGGCAACGCTCCCCCCGCGAGTGAAACGGCAGATAAGGTTAAGACCGGACACGCCTGACGTCCACCTGACTCCAGCAGAGATCCCGGCCGCCAGCGAACTCCTGGCTACCCACATTGCTCGTGAGTTGCGCCGACATGGGCACACTGCCTACTTTGTCGGGGGTTGTGTTCGCGACCGCCTGCTGAATATCGCGCCCAAAGATTACGACGTCAGCACCAGCGCTACACCGCAGCAGATTCTGGCGTATTTCCCCGGCTCGCAGACGGTGGGCGCGCACTTCGGCGTTGTTCTGGTAACACGCGAGGCGGCGCATGTGGAAGTCGCCACGTTTCGCAGCGAAGGGACGTATGCCGACGGGCGCCATCCCGAGCAAGTTCAATTTGAGACAGATCCGGCCCTCGATGCGCAACGCCGCGACTTCACGATAAACGGCCTGATGCAGGACCCGATATCGGGTCACATTTTCGACTATGTAGATGGCCAGTCCGATCTGGCGGCAAAGTTGATTCGGGCCATTGGCGATCCTGAACGCCGCTTCAGCGAAGATCATTTGCGTATGCTTCGGGCGGTCCGTTTCGCCGCCCGGTTTAGCTTCGACATTGAGCCTCAAACGTTGGCCGCGATTCAACGTCTGGCCGGGTCTATCTGCAAAATTTCGGCGGAGCGTATTCGTGAAGAACTGGTCCGCATTCTAACCGAGGGGCACGCGCGTCGGGGGTTCGAGCTGTTGGACGACACCGGATTGCTGATTCACATTCTGCCCGAGATAAAAGCTCTTCAGGGCGTCCAGCAACCGCCCGAATATCACCCCGAAGGTGACGTCTGGACGCACGTGCTTCTCATGCTCGATCAACTGCAGCACGCGACGCCGACGCTCGCGTTAGGCGTGCTGCTTCACGATGTGGGAAAGCCGCCCACGTTCCGTATCGCGGACCGAATTCGCTTCGATGGCCATGCCGAAGTAGGCGCCCGAATGGCCGCAAGGCGCTTATCCCAGTTGCGCTTCTCCAATGACGAGGTAGACCAGGTTACGGCGCTGGTCGCGAATCACATGCGCTTCAAGGATGTTCTCCAGATGCGCGCCAGTACTCTCAAGCGCTTTCTCTGTCTGCCGAAATTTGAGGAACATCTGGAGCTCCATCGTCTGGATTGCCTGGCGAGTAACGGCTATACCGAAGCTTATGAATACGTCCAGTCGAAGCTGCAGGAGTTCAGTCAGGAGCAGTTGCGCCCGCCTCGCCTGATCAGCGGCCGCGATCTTATCGAAGCCGGCTACAAACCCGGACCGGCGCTTGGGCGTGCACTGGAGGCGGTAGAAACCGCCCAGTTGGAGGGTGAGATCCGTAACTGCGAAGAAGCTCTCTCCGTCGCAAAGTCTGTTCTGGACGCGGATGATGCCGCAAACCGTTAGTACTGACAAATTTAGCGAAGAGAAATGCGCAAAATTTTGGTATGCTGAGCCACGTCCAGGCATCAAATGGGCGTTGTGCGAACACCACTCAACCTTGGGGGAACTATCCGGCCATGCCGCTTTTAGAAGCAACACCCGCGAAGTTGCTGTCCGACATTCAGGCGGCGCGCATGGAAAGCGACCGGCTTTTCGAGGTCTTGAATCCGCGCGGCCTTTACGAACGGCCAATTGCGCAACGGCACCGCGTTATCTTCTACCTCGGTCATCTGGACGGGTTTGATGCCATTCAAATTGCCAGGGAAGCAGTGGGGAAGAAGTCGCCCGATCCTGAACTGGACAGGCTGTTCCAGGCCGGCATTGATCCTGACCCGGCGCATCTGCCTAGCGACCAGCCGGCCGATTGGCCGTCTTTCGACGAGGTACGAAGCTATGTTGACCGCTGCCGCGAGCGGGTGGACGAGGCGCTGGACCAGTGTCCCGAGCACATCGCGTTGATGGCGCTGGAACATCGCCAGATGCATCTCGAAACACTTGCGTACATGTTCCACAATTTCGCCTATGAGCTGAAAAATACGGCCCCCGAATCCGAGCTTGAAGACGCCACCAGCGGAACACCCGTAGGTGAGCAATGGCGCGACATACCCGCCGGCGAGGCAGTTCTAGGTGCACCCGCTGACGGCAGGTTCGGATGGGACAACGAATTTGGGGAAGTCCGGCGCCAGGTTCCAGCGTTTCGGATGCAACGCTACAAGGTGACAAATGGCGATTACATGCGCTTTGTGGAAGCGGGTGCACCCATGCCCCACTTCTGGACACAACGCGACGGCGAAATTCTCTATCGCGGCATGTTTGCAGAGATTCCTTTGCCGCTAGATTGGCCTGTCTACGTGACGGAGCAGCAGGCGGAGAGCTATGCGCAGTGGATTGGGGCCCGCATTGCCACGGAAGAAGAGTTTCACCGCGCTGCTTACGGCACGCGAACCGGCGAGAGCCGCGCGTATCCGTGGGGCAACTCGGCGCCGGCCTGGTCACTTGGCAACTTCGATTTCAAGCGCTGGGACCCCGAAAGCGTGACTGCCACTCCCGCGGGCGATAGCGCATTTGGCGTGAGCCAACTGGTAGGCAACGGTTGGGAATGGACCAGCACGGTGTTCGCTCCTTTCCCGGGCTTTCGTTCGCTTCCGACTTATCCCGGCTATTCCGCGAACTTTTTTGATGGCGAGCATAACGTCATTAAGGGCGGCTCGCCACGCACGGCGGCACGCTTGCTTCGGTCCTCATTTCGAAACTGGTTTCGGCGCGATTACCCGTACGTGTACGCGACGTTTCGCTGCGTTGAAGGGGCCGCTGCTTAGGCCGGTTCGGAAACCGACATGACCGCTACTGTTGAAGCACGGCTCTCCTCATTCGCGCTGGAAGTATTGGAAGGTCTGTCCTCTCCGCAGAAAAAGCTTACACCGCGTTTTTTCTACGACGACCTGGGGAGCGCTCTCTTCGAAGCCATCACTCTGCTGCCTGAATACGGCCTGACACGCGCAGACGAGCGACTGTTGCGCCTGAATGCGTATGCGATCGCCGGCCATATCGGTCAGATCGATGTAGTGGCCGAACTGGGCAGCGGCAGCGGCAAGAAAACCAGGCATGTGCTGGATGCTATTGGCCGGCGCAATGGCCCGGTTTGCTACCGTCCTATAGATGTTTCGCAGGCCGCGCTTACGGCTTGCGAAAAAGAACTGGAAGCGGTGTGCGATGTCAGTTCCGTTTGCTGTGACTGGCTGGAAGGTTTATCCCAAGTCTCTCGCGAACGCCGTAAAAGCGAACGCCTGCTGTTGCTGTTCCTGGGGAGCTCGGTGGGTAACATGGATCGCGACCAGCTTCCGCAGTTCTTCCGCGATGTGCGATCTTATCTGCTCCCGGGCGATTTTTTCCTGTTGGGCGCGGATCTTGTAAAGGATGTCGGGCAGATGCTTGCGGCCTATGACGACCCCACCGGAGTGACTGCCGCGTTCAATCTCAACTTACTCGGCCGGATTAACCGTGAGTTACAGGCTGACTTTGACTTGCGGACGTTTGCCCATGAAGTGCGTTGGAACGCGGAGGAGCGGCGCATTGAAATGCACTTACTCTCCTGCCGCGATCAGCACGTTAGCATACCTGCGTTTGGAACCACTATACAGTTTCAAGCGGGCGAGACTATCTGGACCGAGTCGTCACATAAGTTCACTTGCAGTGAACTAGACGAATACGCCCGGTCCAATGGGTTTCAGGCGCTCACAGCCTGGGTCGACCAGGAATGCCCATTTGCTGAAGCGCTGTGGAGCGCGGCATAGCTCGCAGTCAGTTGTTTCGCTAATGTCAGCGCCTGGGCTACTACCTGGTCCATGTTGTAATACTTGTAAGTCGCCAATCTTCCCACGAAGTGAACCCCTGGCGTGGCAGCAGCTAGCTCGGCATAACGCTTGTACAGTGCTGCATTCGCCGGGTTAGGAACCGGATAATACGGATCGCCCTCGCTGGCCGGATACTCATAGACGACGCTAGTCTTACGATGGCTTTGTCCAGTCAAATGCTTGAACTCTGTAATACGCGTGTAAGCATGATCGTTAGGGTAATTGACCACTGCCACAGGCTGCAAGAACTCCATGTTTAACGTTTCGTGCTCGAAGCGCAGTGAGCGATAGGGCAATTCGCCGTAGCGGAAGTTAAAGTACTCATCTACCGGCCCGGTGTAGATGATCTCGCGAAACTTTGCCTGGTCCAGAATGTCACGGAAATCGCAGCCTGGCTCGAACGTGATATTGGGATCGTCGAGCATGTTTTCGAACATGCGTGTGTAGCCATTGCGGGGCATGGCCTGGTAGCGATCGTTGAAATAGCGGTCATCACGATTTGTGCGGACCGGGATGCGCGCCGTCACCGATGCATCCAACTCGGACGGATCTTTACCCCATTGCTTGCGAGTGTAGTTTCTAAACAGCTTTTCGTACAGGTCGCGACCGACCTTACTAACCACCACATCTTCCGACGTTCGGCAATGCACGCGCTCTTCCGCTCGCGCTGCGAAGAAATCGGCTACTTCCTCTTCGGTTTGCAGGTTCAAGTCGTATAGCAGATTGACAGTGTCGAGGTTGATGGGTACGGGCACCAGCTTGCCGTCTACATAAGCCAGCACGCGATGCTCATAACAGCGCCACTTTGTGAACTGCGACAGGTACTGAAAGACCTGCTCGGAATTAGTGTGAAATATATGCGGTCCATAACGGTGGACCAAGATGCCATCCTGGTTGTGATGATCGTAGGCATTGCCGCCGACGTGATCGCGGCGATCGACAACCAATACTTTCTTCCCGCAGCCGCGCGCCATTCTTTCGGCGATTACAGCTCCCGCAAAACCAGCCCCAACAACCAGGTAATCAAACATGGCTGCCTTCAGCCACACCCGCCATAGCCGCGTTCCGCGCCAGCTGCGAACGCTTGATATTCAGTGTTCTATTCATAAGTTCATTCATGTCGTTCCAAGTCTTGTCCCAGGAGGACTGCGATAAGAAGCCATCGACTCGGGTAATAAAGTCGTCACTTGATTGACTCTTCAGCAGCGAATCCGCCTCTCTGAGAAATTCACTAGCATCGTTCGCGATGCGCACTAATCCGAGATCGCCATAGGGCTTTACTACGTCCCGAATCGGAGTAGATATAACCTGAAGGCCAGCGGCGAGGTACTCGGGCGTTTTCGTGGGACTGATGAAACGAGTCGATTCGTTTAGGGCAAATGGAAGCATTCCGATCTTCCAGCCGGAGAAGTAACTCGGGAGCTCCGTGTACGGCTTCATGCCGAGATAGTGAATGTTATTCGCTCTGGGCAACGTCGCTGGATCAATCTTGACAACCGGCCCAATCAGGACAAAATGCAAATCAGGCCGGGTCTCCGCTGCATTTCGAAGCAGATCAAGATCCATACGCTCATCGATGACTCCCGCATAGCCGACTCGCGGATGCGGTATGGCCGATTGATCCGCGGGCTCCTGCTGGTTCCGCCGGGCTCTATTGAAATGCCCGACATCGACGCTGCTGGGGAAAAAATGCACCGAGGGATGTTGATTGTGTTTCGATTCGTAGAGGCTAGCCCCACCAGTAAAGACGAGGTCCGCGGATTGGAACAGCCGCTTTTCGCTCTCTCGCATCGCCGGCGGCGCGCCCGCGAAGGCCGAGAGTTCATCCATGCAGTCATAAACCGTAAGTGCGGGGCGTAGAGCGGCGGTGTAACCTAGCGCCATCGGCGTGTAGTACCAGGCGCTATATTCACTTACTTTGTTCTGCTCCATCACTGAGCGTAGGAGTTGGCTCTGCACGTCGAAGGTTTGTGCCTGATCCAGGCCAGTCGGAATTACCGGAGTAAATACCAGCACGCCGGACTGCTTACACACAGACTCCCGGACAAAAGGCGATTCGTCTTCAAAAACCGGCTCTTCAAAGAACAAGACGCGGCGATCCCGCGCAAACCGGCTCATTAAATGCTGTGGCCGCTGAAAAACGAAACCCCATCTGAGATGGGAGAGACAGATCAGGTCGATGTTGGGTGATTTCATTAGTGGATTTATAACTTGCTAGTAATCGTGGCTGCTGGCGCAGGATGGCGTCCGCGAGAGGCTGATGCACCTGACGCTCTCCGTTTGCGTCCGCGTAGTCGAAGAGTCCGTTATGACAGTGGCGATCATCATCCCAGCCAGGATGATTGAGAATCGGATAAAGACAAATGCCGTGAACCGGTAGCCCGGCACGATGCGCGGCTATCACTTCGTCGCAAATGTAGTTGAACCAGGCCGCCCGCTCATCGCCTTCGGCGCCGGTCTCGGATACAAAGATGGGCCGTTTGTATCTGTTCCACACTTCCTGAATGATTGAATGCAACGGTCTGTAGCGAGGGTCGTCGCGTCGAAGAAATACGTTGCCATTGTGGACCCATTCGTTGCGGTCGTAGAAGTTCACGCCGATGATGTCGAGATATTCCGGCTTGCCTCCCAGCTCCGGGTGCATACGGCCCGACAACATATCCCAGGCTTGAAACTGAGCTAAACGGTACGCTTCCGTTTCAGCCTGTTCACTCTTGGAGTCAGTGCCCGGAAGAATGTGAATGACCGGTTCCGGCGAAATGAGACGCATGCCTGGAAGCTCGTTCAACACCACTTCGCTGGCGGCTATGGCAGCCCGCACAAGATTGCGTTTGATCTTGTGCGATGTGGTGGTTTGATAGGGGTTGATGCAGGCCGCCTCGCCGCCTCCCCAGGAGATAAACGAGATCTCATTCACGGGAGCGATGGCGGTGCAGCACGCGTAGTGGTGCTCACGGAGGAACCCGGCAAGCGCGCGCGTGTAGCGTTCGAATCTAGAGGGAAAAGACGGCGATAAAACGTTTACGTGGTCGGGCCAGCCGAAATGCAAAAGGTCGAGAAGTAATTCGACGCCTTTCGCAGCAGCGGCGTCGAGGAATGTCTTTAGTGAAGTGAAATCGAATTCGCCAGGAACCTCTTCGATCAGGTGCCAGCGGGCTCCGGTACGCGCCGTGCGGATGCCGAAACGCTTTATGCGCTCGAAATCTTCACGTGCGAATTGCTCGTGCCTGGTCGATCTCAGAAGATCGAGCCGACGGCCATTCCGGCGTTTATGCGTGGAACATTCGAACCCTGCGTGCAGAAAGGATGCGAATATAGCGCGCGCCGTTGACAAGTTGTTCCTTTACCGAGAAGCACAAAATTATCCCGCAAACGTGGGGGTTTGTTTCTAGTCCAATAATGGGACAGCATTTAAGGCCATTTAGTTACTTAGGCTCGTAAATCAACTTGGTTAAGCGTCACTCATTAAATGTGCGCGCCGCCTCTTTGCCTAACGTGGTGAAGGCCTCAAAAGCGGCGTTCATCTGCGGATCAAGTTCTTTTCCGGACGCATGCGCGGTGGCGTGTTTAGCGGATGGCAGGAAAATATTGACGAGGCTCATGACGGAGCGCGTCGTGTTGGGCAGCAGAGCATCGGCAGCGATCAGCAGCTTGGCAGGAAACGAAATCGTGCAGTCTGACTGCTTCTTCTCTACTGCGGATAAAATCTGGCGCGCCGCCGAATCGGCAGCTACGGAAAGACCAGGCGTATTGCCGAGCAACCCGAACCAGGTGAACTCCTGTTTGCTTTTTCCGCCAAACTTTGCATTCAAATAAGACCCGGTTCTCAGCAAGCCGGGGACGACAGTGAGCACATGAATGCCGCGCGATTTCAGTTCTGCACTGAGGCCTGACGAAAATCCAACGAACGCAAATTTCGCGCAGCTATACGGCAACAAATGCGGAATACTGACGCGCCCGCCCACAGACGTGATGTTCACGATATGCCCGGAGCGGCGTGCCCGCATATGTGGCAGCGCTGCGAGCGTCAGGTTCACTGGAGCCCAGAACATCAGATTCATGGCGTGCTCAAAGTCTTCGTGAGTAAGCGCGTCGAGCGGCGCCACCTGAATCTCTCCCGCATCATTCACTAGCACATCGAGCCTTTGAAAGTGTTGGATGACGCGCTCAATCAGCGGCGCTGTTTCATGAGGTTGGCTGATGTCAGCCGCGAACGGAACGGCCTCGATGTCTTTTTCAGCTAGCTTTTTACAAGCTGCCTGAAGCTCCTGTTCGTCGCGCGCACAAAGGGCCAGCTTGGCTCCGCGTGCACCAAATTCGAAAGCGAGCGCCAGGCCAAGACCGCGCGAACCGCCGACAATCAAGACAACCTTATCTTTGAAGTCGGCTACGGAGTGCAGTTCTTCGCCGCGCAGTTTACGAGCTGCGAGTTTCCGGACCGCGTACACCGTCGCCCCGGTGAGCGCGATTTTCCCGAGGATAGAAAGCGGTCGCACTGGGGCCCGCTTGGTCGAAACAGAGTTGTTCATAGCCGTTCAAAAAGCTGGATTCCTGCGACCCGGAAACGTTTCGTTGCGCGCCAAGTGCGATGCTACTCTGGAGTTGCTGCGCGAATGTTAGGGCCGGTAGCTCAGCTGGTAGAGCATCGCACTTTTAATGCGGTGGTCGCGGGTTCGAGTCCCGCCCGGCTCACCATGATTCCAAAGCACTTCACTGAATCTTGGCATTTGTCTGATCCCGCTGTCTGACCCCATACTCTCAACTTCTTTTGCTTTGGCATCTCGGAACGCTTGTCTACTTCACTCCGTAGCTACCGCTCGGCTTCGAAACTCGGCCCAACCTTCGCTCCCCAGCCTGTACTCTTCAGAGTCTGCGCATTCAAATTTCTGCTGTCCATTCACCCACGAATAACGATCCACAACAATGCGCTTCTCGCGCTTATCGCCGAACCCCGTACGGATCACGTTAAACGAATTAGCCTCGCCTTTATTGCGATCGGAAATGGCCGTCCCGGCCTGCACAAACGCCATTGCCTGCCCCTGCAGCTTGTACCGCGTGCTAGTGCTCCCGCTCGAGCTCAGATGCACGTGTCCTGCAAGCAGGATGTCCACCACCGGCGCCAACCGCGTCACTGCGCGTCGGGCATGGCCAATCAGCAAATGTGGATTGGACGGCTCCGGCAAGTCAAACGGATGATGTGTCACCAGAACCCGAATCAGATTCGACGGGAAATCTGAAAATAGCTCCACCAGATCGTCGAGTTGCGCATCGGTGATCTTCCCGCCTTTCACTGGAAAAAGGTGCGCGCTGTCCGCGCCCGCTATCGCAATCTCGTCATCAAGAAAAACCGGCTCCGGATTGTCGGTGATAAACCGCCGGTACTTATCCAATCCTTCCGTAAAGCGCCGCCACAGGTTGTAAAAGGGCAAATCGTGATTTCCTGGTACGATAATCTGCGGCTGCGGCAGCGTCTGCAGAAATTCCCGCGCGCTCAGGAACTCATCGTCCGTCGCGTGCTCCACCAAGTCGCCGGATACCACCAGCACATGCGGTCGAATTTCATGCAGACTGTCGTGCAAAGCTTTCGCTAGCAGCGGATCGTTGTACCCAAAGTGGAGATCGGAGACATGGGCAATAGTACGCATTACTTTTCAGCAGCCTCAAGCGTCCGATACTCGGCCGGAGCGATCACGCGCAGCGCCAGCGGCAAAGATTTGAAATGCAACGGCGGCTTCATATGCTCTATTTCTCCATCGATCCCGACGCCCACCCGGCGCTGCTTGGAATTGATGGTCAACTCCGCCGCGGAGTAAATCTGAAACACTGACTCTCGCGGCGCGCGCCCGAAAATCAATCCTAATAACATCCGCGCGAACTGCCAGCGTGTGCATGCGGGCAGCGCATACAGCCACAGCTTTCCGCTGTCCAGTCTGCTGCGGCTGCCCAGCCCAATCCCTTCCATACGATGCTCATTGTTCCCAATCAGCACGAAGGGCGTTCGCAAAGTGTGCGGCTGTCCGTCCACCACTAGCGACACGCTCAGATGAGGCAGACGCCAGAACACGCGCCACAGCGCCGCCACAGTGGTTAGAAATTTTCCTACTCGCGACACTCGCCCAGTTCGCCGCTGAATGGCATCCTCGGCGTTGCGGTAATTCGGGAACAGCCCCAGCACGGCATTGTTGATAAACACGCGTCCATTCACTGCTGCCGCGTCCACTCGTATCTCGTGCCCGTTCACCAGCGCCTTGGCCGCATCTTCCGGATCAATCGGAATGCGCAAGTCGCGGGCGAAGTGGTTCAACGTGCCCGCCGGAATCACGCCCAGCGCCACTTGTTTCGATACCGCGCAAGATGCCGCCGCATTCAACGTTCCGTCGCCGCCTGCGGCAACCACCACATCTGCCGAACTCGCAATTTCGCCGCTCTTTTGCTGTATGTCGTCACCGCGCTCCACGGTTCGAACCTCCACCGGCGAGCCGCCATTCGACAAAATAGTTTCCACTTTCTGCCGAATCTCATCGGAATCGCTCCAGCCACTGGAACAATTCCACAAAAGCCCAATCGAGCGTCGCTGTTCAGCGTCCATTGTCACCGCAAGTCTGACGAGCATAGTGCCGTTCCCGTATCGTTACGAAACACACTGCTGCCTGGTTGCAAAAGCTGGCGCATACGTTTGTGGCGCTTGCAAGTCTCACGAAATCGTTGCACTCCAGGATCTGACGTCGGAGCACCTCAGGTCATTCAAAGCGACCTGGCAAACTGCTGCGCGTGCCACCGGGAACAACATCGCCCGGCTCAAGAGGTTCTTCAAATTCTGCCTGGAGAACGAATGGCTCGCGCGCAACCCGGCGATCGCGTTGCGCCGCGGCAAGCATGTGGAGCATTCGCGAAGCTTCCTTTCACCGAAGACGAGATGCAGCGGATTGTGCTCGCAGCAGACAAGGCGACGCCGAACGCGATGATTAACTTTTGCTCGTGACCTTGATTCTGATCATGCGGCACTGCGGCCTGCGGATCAGCGACGCCGCGCTACTGAAGGGAGACAGTTGATTCGAAGACTTGGTATTCCTGTACATCCGATTCTTTGAGCGTTAGCCCGAAACCAGGACTGGACAAGTCCGGGGTCAGATAACCTTTTTTCGCCTCTATTGCTCCGTCGAACGCCATCTTCTCAATACGAACGTGATCGTAGAAATACTCGACGTTAATGGCGCGCTGTGCGCCGCAGCAAGCGTGCGCGTGGATGGAGGGCGAGGTATGCGCTGAGAGCGGCATGGAGTGGCTTTCGCAAAGTGCGTCGGCCACAAGGAATCCTGTAACGCCGGCACAGCGGGTGGAATCGGCTTGCAGAACATCGACAGCCTGGGCGGCCAGCATGCGCCGAAAATACCAGGAGTCGTAGCCATACTCGCCGGCCGCGATGTCCATTCCGGGAGGGCCTTGATCGCGAATCAGATGCAGCCCTTCGAGATCATCGGACGAGACGGGCTCTTCAAACCATGTGACGTCGTCTTCTTCTTTGAATCGGTAGGCCTGATCGAGCGCCTGTTTGCGCGTGTAGGCGCCGTTAGCATCTACAAAGAGCTTCACTTTCGGTCCGATCGCTTCGCGAGCCACATGCACGCGATCCAGATCAGCGACGGCATCGCGCCCGATCTTCATCTTCACCGCCAGGAGTCCCGATTCGGCCCACCCGCCCAACTGTTCGCGCAGTTGGGAGTCAGAATACGAAGTAAACCCACCGCTGCCATAGGCCATGATGCTGGGGCGCACCAATCCGAGAAGAGAAGCTACCGAGGTTTGAAGGAGTCGTCCCTTCAAGTCCCAGAGTGCGTTGTCGACTGCAGCGATAGCCATGGAGGCGATACCGGGACGGCCAAGATTGCGGATCTGCTCTACCATCATTCGCCAGGCAGCGCCGTTGGCCAGAGCATCATGGCCAATAAGCTTGGGCGCAAGGGAGGCTTTGATCAATTCGGCCGTGGCTTGATCGGCGTAGCTGTAGCCAAGGCCCATCACGCCGCCAGCTATCACATGCACCAAAACGAGCGAGGTTTTCTTCCACTCGAAGGTACCGTCCGATTCTGGTGTTGCCGTGGGAAAAGTGTAAACAGCAATCTTGATGCTTTCGATTTTTGGGCTGGATTGCATAATGAGCGCTAGATGCGGGGCATGCCGTGACCCCAGGTATCCGGCGGAGATAAGTCTCGCCGCATCGGAGGCGGCTCCATGCTGCGGTCGTTGTGATTGAGAACTCGGCTGCCCTGCTGGATGACGTAATCGGCTATGCGAGCAGCCAGGGCCATAATAGTGAGACCCGGATTCGCTGAGCCTTGCGTAGGCATGATGCTGCCATCGCAAATGAACAGATTCGCGATATCGTGCGTCCGGCCAAACTGATCGACAACTGATGTCTTGGGATCGCTGCCCATCCGGGCCGCGCCGACCAGATGCGCGTAACGAGCTTCCTGCACGACTTCCTCGGCGCCCGCTGCGTGCATGACCTCCATCGTTTTGTCCTTGCCGAATTCGATGAGCTTTTTGTCGTTGTCGCCCAGGTTAAAGGTGATTTTGGCGACGGGAATGCCCAAGGGATCTTTCTCCTCCGCGATTTCAACGCGGTTCTCGGCATGCGGAAGAATCTCGCCGAGAAATCCGAAAGCAGCCCAATGGTTGTAATCCATCATGACGCTGCGAAGACCCCAACCCCAGGAGCCTTTCGAGGACATCATCTGCTTCGCAAACGAGATGGGCAGCGGACCGACAGTCTGGATGGCGAAGCCGCGCGCGAAGTCGCGCTTCGGGTCGGTTTCGTAGAACTCTTCCGTCAAGGCATGCGCGGGGGGCGCTTTATACATGCGAACCAAACCATCGAAGCGTCCGCTTACTACGTTGCCGGCTTGCGCCATCAGGTAACGTCCGACACAATCGCTCGAATTGGCAAGACCATTTTCAAAGCCGGGACAGGCAGAATTCAGCAGTAGACGAGGCGTTTCGATGGCGTAACCGGCTATGACGACGACCTTGGCCTTCTGGAAGCGCTCGCGCCCTTCCGGATCGAAATAGGTCACACCAGTGGCGCGACGGTCGGGCCCTATGTGGACCCGAGACACCATGCAGTTGGGACGGATCTCCGCGCCATGCTTGATGGCGTCCGGCACGTGGGTGATCAGAGTGGATGCTTTGGCGCCGACTTTGCAGCCCTGGATGCAGAAGCCGCGATAGATGCAGTGCGGACGGTCCGCACGCGAGCCATTCAGAATCGCTACCGGTCCACCTGCTGAAACGCCGATGCCGAGCTTCGTGCAGCCACGGATGAGCGCGTCGCCAACACCGCCCATGGGGTGAGGTCCGTAGGGATAACCGTGCGGGTCGCCCCAAGGATAGTAAGAGGGACCGGAGACGGGCAGCTCCAATTCGAGCAGCTCATAGTAAGGCTTCAGGTCGGAGTAGGACATCGGCCAATCGACGCCGACACCGTCCTGAGAATGGATGCGGAAGTCAGAAGGATGGAGGCGCGGCGTGAAAGAGGCCCAGTGCACGGTGCCGCCGCCGACGCCTTTCCCGCTGTTGTTAGCGCCGAATGCGAGCGGATGCTTACCGCCGGTGACACGAATATCGTTCCAGTAAAGATTGTGCGCGCCCTTCTCATCGCTAACCCAGTCGCGCTCGGTATCCCAAAAGGGACCAGCATCAAATCCGATCACGCGAAAGCCCGCGCGGGCCAGGCGCTGCAACAGAACTCCACCACCTGCACCCACACCCACAATGAGGTAATCTACTTCCTCGCCTTCGGCGAAGTGGTGCATGGGTGTTTCGATCCGCTGAATGGGACCGAGCATGTGCGGTTCGCCCTTTGGTGGCTGAAACTGCCCGAGTAGCGGGGATTTCAATGCGTGCCCCCCTGACCAGGCGACCCGAAATGCTCTGCTTGGCCGGCGATGAGCTCATGTTCGCCTGAGATGGAACTCGGTGGAGCGCACCACTCGTAGCGCGTCTCTTCGACTTCCCAGGGCTCGGCTTCACCGCGTTCCAGGCGCATGTAGGCGCGAGGATAAGCTGGCCCTCCGAAGCCGATCTCATCCCAGGCAAACGGATGCGAGTAGTATGCTTCGGCGCAGTCGGAGACCAGAAGCATCCAAAACCGGTCGACAGACATGCGTTCCCAGATATCGTGGGCGGCCGACGGTTTGCAATCATGCAGCGAGCGTAAGATTTCGTCCTGTTCGAGCGGACCGATTTCCAAAAAGCTACGCCCATGTTCGTGTTGAGCAATTTGTTCAATCGCTTTGATGCCGAGCTGGAAAGCCTCACGATCTGGCGGCATACTTTCATAGCGATACCCGTCATGGGAATTCTCGTGGAGCCGTTTATCTATTTGCGGCACGATCGGAATTTTGTGGGCCTCATCACGGTCGTCCTGGGGAAGAACACGGTCGCAAATGGCGTCGAGAAGGCGCGCTTCTTCAGTCGTGAAGAAACGGATCTCCGGAATGTTGTTGACCCGATCCAAGATGACGTGCCGAGTCTTTGCGTCCCAAAACTTCTGCTGGCCGAGTGTGGTGAAACCGGGATAGTAGCCGGGCTGAGCAAGCGGGCCTATGGGCTTGCCGGTCCTCGCATCAACTGGACGCGTATCCACTTTCGTGGTCTCGATACTCATCTCTTTTCTCTCCGTAGCAAACTGGCAAGTAATCCCAGAAAACCGCTGGCGGCAAATAACAATGGCGCGAAGATGGGCGGGCCGTAGATGATGTTATAGATCGGTTTTTTCATGCCGCCAGGGCGTCGCAACACCCCGCGGGCATGATAGAAAAACCCCACGCCTCCGTCCACAATAGCCAGGGCGGAGAGAGCCGGAAGCCAGGTATGTGCAACGCGACGGCTTTTCACGGCGCTGATTCCCGCCGCCATCAGCATAGGCGCAAGGATCACGGGCGTCCATTGCGCCTTGTAGCGAAAGTTGTTCTTGTAGTGGGAATACCAGGCTTCAAATCCACTGAAGAAGGCGGACACGACGGTTGCGATTGCCATCTGCTTCTGGAAGCGGCCTTCGCGCATGTCCTGCTCCCAACTGATGGGTTCATGTTCGCCGGTGATCCCTTTCGCCCAGTGGGTTGAATGCGTCGGCCTCGGTAAGAAGTGGTCTTTATCTTTGTCGCTGCGCCGCAGCAAGGAAGCGACGAATCCGAGGTACGCGCTGACACCGAATAGAAGCGGCGCGAAAATGGGCGGTCCCATGACCATGTTGACAATGGGAAGTCGCCAGCCGCCGGGCTTTCTGTGAACGCCTCGCACATGAAAATAGAAGCCGATGAGACTGTCGCCCATAGTGACGACCGAGACCACCGGGAGTACGGTACGCGCGGCGCGCTTACTGAAGAAACCGGCAATGCCACCCGCCGCTAGGGTAACGCTGAGGATGACCGGCGTGTACATGACTCGGCGGCTGTAACTGCCCCGATAGTGCTCGTAAGAAACTTCGAGGCCCGCCAGCACGCTCGACATGCCTGCCATCAAAGACAACCAGCGTTGAAAGCGGCCTTCCCGAATGTCGAGATCGACCTCTTTTCCGAGCTCTACCGCTGTCGCGACGGCCTCAGACACGATCTTGTCTCTTGAGTTCGTGAACCGCAGCCATCGTTTCCGGGAGCGCGAGCGGAAGAGCGATCCAGGTGGCCGTCGCGGTTAGAACTGACCACAGGGAAAATGCGCGAAACTTGTTGGCTTCATCAACCGTGAGCTTCGCCGCCATTGCTGAATCGGCAAGAAGCTTCGCGCCCATTGCAATGGGAATCCATGGATGCGTTTGCGAACGATTCTCCGAACCCATCCCAACCAGCGCTGCAGTTACTGCATAACTCGCTAAGCCGAGGAACGCATCCGGTGTCGCGAGAATCGAATAGGCCTGTCCAGATCCATTTACTTTCGCGGTGTCAAAGGCTCGCCCCCGCGGTTGCGGTAACTTCTTCAGGATTCCGATTTGGTAGAGCGCGACGGCACCGAGAACGCCGCAAGAGAAGAAACACAGACCAATGATGCCGCGCCGCCGTTTCAAAAACGGACTATAGCCCTGGCGCAGTTCACGACCGAGTTCGTCGGGTGTTATCGACTTGAGCATCTACCTATTCCTTAGCCCGGTGAACAGTAGCCCGAGGACAATCAACGCTGCCGAAGCCACTAGCCCACGGTGACCAACTAGAGTCATCGATTCGAGATTCAGGGAACTTTGGACACTGAAGCTTTTCGCGCGATCGCCGAAAATGCCGTGTGCAGCGTAATCGCCCTCGACAGGCTCGAACAAATTGTCGGGGCGATCTGGTGAAACAGGCTGCGACGTTTGTTGGCCATCGAAGGCGTGTTTGGCTAGATAACGGTCCGCGAACGAAGGCGCTAGCTCATTGCCATAGATCGCTTTCACGGTTGGAAAACCAACGTACACTTCACGTCGCTTGTGCGTCGCGGCCCAGACAATTGCGCGCGCGGCCACTTCGGGTTCGAAGATCGGGGGTACGGGCTGGGGATGGCGGGGCAGGCGTGTACGGCACCAACTGAACTGGGGTGTGTTCATGGCCGGGAGCATGACCGCAGTGATATGGACGGCACTTTTATCGTGAATCAGTTCGGAACGGATTGAATCGGTGAATCCGACGATCGCATGCTTAGCGCCGCAATAGGGCGATTGCAGCGGAATAGAGCGGTAAGCGAGCGCTGATCCCACCTGAACGATAGTCCCGCGATTGCGCGCGTGCATCCGCTTTAAAGCCGCCATCGTGCCGTAGACCTGCCCAAGATAGGTGACTTCTGTAGCGCGCTTAAATTCTTCGGGCGTGATCTGAAGGAATGGCGCAAAGATCGTAGTCATCGCGTCGTTGACCCAAATGTCGATAGGACCTAACTCTTGCTCGACGAGCTCAGCTGCTTGCTCCACCTGCTCAGCGTCCGCCACATCTGTTGGTAGGGCAAGTGCCTTGCCGCCCAATTCTTCGATCTCTCGCTTGGTTGCTTCCAAGCGATCACGTCCGCGTGCGATCAATCCAATGTGTGCACCTTGGCGGGCAAATTCTGTCACGACAGCCCGCCCCACGCCCGCGGTAGCGCCAGTAACTACAACGACTTTTCCTTTGTTAGTGTTTTCCATTGAGGTCTTTCTTACTGCACTTCCACCGAGTGATTTTGACCTTGCCATTGCTGGCGGTCAGTCCAAAAGAAAGTGAACTCCACTTGGTTCTGTAACTCAGCGGGAGTTAGATCAAAGTACTCGCCACCGATTCCCGTCGGCCGCGAATCGCCATCCTGCCAGGCCTTCCATTTATTCGCTGTCCAGCGAAGCCGAAACGACTCGGGCGCGCAAATCCGCAGCGTGTGGTTCTTTCTCGCCTGGCGGATTGGGTGTTTCGGCAGCCAGAATTCGAACTTACTCGTGTAGTTGCCATCGCGATATCGGGCAGCGACTTCCGGAACCAGGTCAAATACCTTCCCGTCCTGGCACGAGCGAAGCAGGCGCACATATTCGGAGTGTGCCCACAAGAGAGGATTGGCCGAACCGCTAGGGCCACCACAATGCAAATCCGCTTCCGGCAAGTCGGGCCCGTCCCAGATCTGTTCCGGAAGCAGGCACGTACCGTTTGAGAATCGCTCGATCGCCTGAATAAGCGGACGGGCGTCGCGGCCGGCAGCCAACTCATAATGTGCGCGCTCACCCGCGAGTAGCGGCCAGGGCCGGCCTTCGCCCCACTTCTTGTAAGGCCCTCCGTCGGGTCTTTGTCCGTATCCATCGTGGTTGTAACGATGCCAGCAGGGTCCGAAGGGAGTGTCGGCTTTGAGCACCGCATCGACGACGCGGAGACTATCGACAATCAACGGGTCGTCGGCAGAAAAGATTCCGTAACGAACAAGTTGGAGAAATCCGCCGTCGACTATATCACGAGCTGGATAGGATTCGGGGGCGCCTGGGAGCTGGCTTGTGAGCTTAAGTTCGGCTTTGTTTACGGCGTCGGGAGACGCAACTTCTCCAGGTTTGGCTGGATTCAAGCGTACAAAATAGCGATCAGTGCCGGGGAGGAGCGATCCTTCAGTGGTGACGGTCCACTCCTCGATATGGGCTTTAAGAAAATCGGCATAGCTTTCGAGAAATGCTGCTTTCTCGTCACTTTGTTCCGCTCGTGCAAAAGAGGCAGCGCAGATAAAAGCGGAAATGATCGCGGCCAGAGTTGAAGGGGAATAGCCGCTCGCCTCTTCCCACCGTTCTTCACCGGTTACAGGTCCGCTATGAAGCAGAAACGAAACTGCTCGATTCACCATGACGATCGGGTCGAAATGGCGTAAGAGCTTAAGCTGGTGCAGCCGCCAAGCGAGCAGCACGGGGAATCCGACTTCGTCCAGTTGCATTCCCGTCCAAAATTCTTCGCCATCTACCCAAAAATTTTGCGGAAACCTACCATCTTCTTCCTGCCGGGATGCAAGATAGACCAGTGCGCGGAACGGAGCTTCAGTGTTCCCGGCGGCCAGGAGTCCCATGGCGCTTTCGACCATGTCTCGGGTCCAAACCAAGTGATAACCGCCCTTGCCCTCTTTGTCATTGCGCGCCTCGCCCCAGGGGACGGTGAGGGACGCAATGAATGCGCCTCGATAGAGATCGTCCTCGTGAGTCAGCAAGAGGTTGTAACTGGATTCGAATAGGCGACCCTTATCCCCGCTAGTGCGTGCGAGGGATTTTCTGCCGTGTGCAGCGGCAGCCCATTGATCGATGAAGGTCTTGCGTTGTTCTTTATATTCGAGTCCGAGGCTTTGAAACAAACATGAGACGGCGCTTGGCAGAGACTCGCCGAAGGCTACACCGACTGTGAACTCACGACTTTTGGAGAGATCCAGCTCGGCGGTGAGCGCCACGTTGCCGTTCTTGGCTACGTCGAACTCAAAATTCATTTTCCGGTTCTGTGACAGATCTGTGTACCCGTCGCTTTTCCCTACATAACCGCAGGAGAGTTTGGAGAAGCCGCCGGAGGCGCCGACTACTAACCAGCGATTTTGCTTCTCCGCCACCAGCAGATTTCGGCCCGATACTTCGACTACGAACGCGTTGTTGCCTTCTCCGCCTACCTCTAAGTGGGGCGCGCAAAGCACGTAAGTGTGGAGCGTGCGAAGAAACGTTTCATTGCCGCCGAGCTTGGAATGTAGCAGGACGCACGGGCGCTCCGGTGCCGAGATGATTTCTTTGGTGAACGAGAATCGACCCTCCCGGTCGTGCGCATCGATCTTGTATCCTTGCGACGGCGAGATCCGCTCGATCTGGTAATCGAGGTCCCGTTTCTCTTCTAGAAACAGTTCATCTCCGTCCGAAAACAGGAACTCCAAATTGCGAA
Source organism: Terriglobia bacterium (assembly GCA_963758445.1). Classification (GTDB taxonomy): domain Bacteria; phylum Acidobacteriota; class Terriglobia; order Bryobacterales; family Bryobacteraceae; genus Bog-105. Next base: position 235,262 of record CAVWVR010000004.1, on the reverse strand, counting down.
GCTGCGGCCGATCGACGGTGGGGTAGTACACCTCCGTCAGAGTTCCATGCCAGATGGTGAACCACACGCGGCTCCCGATCGAATATGCAGTACCGACACCTTCTTTATTGGAATGCGTCCAGCTAGCTTCGTCTCCCGGCGCGCCGAATGCGCTGTTATTGCCGCGAAAATGCGCCATGGAAGTCCTTTGATGAATGACTGAGGGTCAGATCGTCTGTTGAGCATTGGAATGGAGTAAGGAGCTCAGCTCCAGAATCTGTAACGGCCACCATGTCGCAGTGACGCATTCCTCCATAGCCCTCGAAGTAGACGGCGGGCTCGACGTTGAAGACCATGCCGGTCTCCAACATGTCCTCTGATTTAGGGTGAAGTCGTGGTTTGGCGTTCGCATCGATGGCAGAAAAGCCGACGCCATGTCCGGTGGAATGCTTGAATTGCGGCCCGAATCCGCGCGTCTTCAAAACATTGCGAGCCGCCCCATCCACGTCGGCCGCCTTCGCCCCGGGACGAATGAAGCTCAAAGCTGCTTGTCGAGCCTCCGACACTGCGTCGTACATCTGCTGCTGCCGACCGTCCGGCTCGCCAATAACATACGTTCGCGTGATGTCGGTCCAGTAACCGTCCGCGTGAGAATTCATGTGAACCAGGACCAAATCGCCTGCGTCGATTCGTTTCGCTCGAGATCGAGCGTACGCTCCTGAGGCAAGGGCCGAGTTGGCGCCAGACATGCACCAGGCAAAGCCGTCTGCGCGCCTGAGTTGTTCGAACTCCACGAGGTTGGTACTGAGCGGCTGACGAAATCGCGTGGCAGTTTCGACTTCGCTCTCACCGATTTCAATTTGCGCAGAGCCGTGCCGGAATGCTTTGCCCGCAATTTCACAAGCAGTACGGAGTTGCTTAATTTCGAATTCAGTTTTTCGGGAACGTAGATCGGCTAGGACCTCGTCGCCCGCCCGCAGAGTGGACCTCGAATATGCGTCCTGCAGCAGAGACTGCATCGTTCCGCCATAGAGATGCATAGCGGCATAGGACGCTGGTTCCGAGCTTTCACTCGCTTCAAAGCCTATACGAACCGGACCGGCAGAGAAGCTCTTGATCAGGTCTCCGAGCGGGCCGCGTATTGCCTGCGCAGCCGTGGTGATTTCCTCGAGAGACCCAGGCTTAAATGTACGTACCTCATCCGCCCAGCCGCTTTTAGCAAGATCCTCCTCGTCTTCCGGTACCAGGAGCGCGATGCGGCCATCGGCGGACGCGATTGCCACGCCGGTGCCAACCACAGGCCAATACCCCGACAGGAGAAGTACATTTTTCGGAAGCGCGCAGACGACCAGATCCCACTGGTTCTTGCGAAGCGCGATCCCAATGCGATCGACACGCTCCGGGTTCCTCATTGCTAAATGACTTCCCGGACTTTATCTTCGAGGACGGTCTTGATGATCTTCCAGCGGTCTTTCTCGCTCTTACCCAGGGCTTCGGCAAAGTGAAGCGCCTGTTCGGCCGTAATGTTACCCGGCAGCGGAGGTTCATTCGGATCGACAACAGCCTCGATTACCGCCGGACCAGGGTGCGCAAGCGCCTGCCGTAAAATGCTCTCCGCGTCTTTAGGATCTTCGATCGTGAAGCCGACGGCTCCGCAAGCCCTCGCATGCGCCGCAAAATCGATCGGCTGCAGGTCCACTCCAAATGAAGGGTTAGCTTCCTGAACCATCTGCTCCCACTTGATCTCACCGAGGACATTGTTCTTGATGACGATGACTTTGACAGGCAGCTTGTATTTAACGAGTCGTTGCGATTTCGCCCATCAACATCGTCAGCCCACCATCGCCCACAACACAAACAACTTGCCGACCCGGGTAAGCCACCGCCGCGCCGATGCTGTAAGGCAGGCCGTTCGCCATGGTCGCCAAGGAGCCCGAAAGCGAGAATTTCATCTCATCGCGCATTTCGATGTAGCGCGCCGTCCACGTGGCGATGGTGCCGCTATCGGAAGAGACAATCGCGTTGGAATCGAGCAGTTTATTGAGGTGATAAGTGACGACTTGCGGCTTCATCGGCATGTCTTGCCGAGTCCCGCGCTCTTCCATGAGCTGATTCCAGTCGGCCATGCGCTTTTGGGCCTTTTCGAGGAAGGACCGGTGTTTCTTGTGCTCAATCATGGGCAGGAGAGCACGCAGCACGGCGCCGCAATCGCCGACTAGCCCCACATCAACGGGATGCCGTAATCCGATGCGGGTCGCATCGCAATCGATTTGGACCGTCTTAGCCTGGCCGGGCTTCGGCAGAAATTCCATGTAGGGGAAGCTGCTTCCCGCAACGACGAATGTGTCGCACTCTTTCAGCGCATCTTGAGAAGGCGCGGTGCCGAGGAGACCTATGCCGCCGGTGGTGTACGGATTGCGATCCGGAACCACCGCTTTGCCTAACAGTGGCTTGATGATTGGCGCTGCCGCAGCTTCCGCCAGCGCCAGCACTTCGTCACGGGCTCCGAGGCAACCGCGCCCAATCAGCAACGCAACCTTGGATCCGTTATTGATGAGATCCGCGGCCTGCTTCAAGAGCCGGTCGGACGGAACGGGGTAATTCGTCGCGAACAGATCGGCGCTGTGTTGCGAGATGTTGGCGGAGGAACGCTCACCCTCGGACCTTGTCCATTCCTGAATGTCCTTCGGTATCGTGATGTGTGAGACCGTTCTGCGCGTCAGCGATGTCTTGATCGCTTCGTCCACCACGTTCACCAGATGAGCCGGGCCCATGACCCGCTGATTGTAAGCGGCCACGTCCATGAACAGCTTGTCTAGATCGACATCCTGTTGATAGTTAGTGCCGATTAAGTCGTGGAATGTATGACCAGTGATGGCCAGGACTGGTTGTCCATCACACTTGGCATCATAGAGCCCATTGAGGAGGTGAATGCCCCCGGGACCGGAAGTAGCAAGACAGACGCCTAAACGGCCCGTGTACTTAGCGTAACCACAGGCGGCGAACGCCGCGGCCTCCTCATGCCGCACCTGGATAAAGCGGAGTTTGTCTTGATGGGTGCGCAACGACTCCATGATTCCGTTGATGCCGTCGCCGGGAAAACCGAAAATTGTGTTAACGCCCCATTCGATGAGGCGTTCTACCAGAAGATCTGCAACGGTGCTCGTTTTCGCCATTCTTCGTGCCTATCTTTAGATTGGCTCCGAAGCACTCTCAGCACCGTGTCTTTTATCACGAAGCCCCGGAAATCTCGAAAAGATCTTCAGGGTCGGTTGAGCTGTCAGTCCTCGAAGTCTCGCCAGGCGGCGAACTACCATTGCCGGCAAACGTGCGAAGAGCGCTCATCGACGGTATGGTTACGAGTCTTCTGCCTTGTAGGTGAATCAGTCCAGATTTCTCGAGCTGAGTGAAGGCCCGCGACACCACCTCTCGAGCAGAACCGAGGCGATTAGCAATGTCAGTTCGGTTTTGGGTAAGCTCAACAATGCATGTAGTGCGGTCTTCAATGCCTCTCTGCTGGCAAATGGTTAGTAAGTACTGAGCGACGCGCTGATCCACGTGGCGCAGCGCAAGTGTTTCGATGAGCTCCGCAGAGTGGCGCAATTTTCGCGACAAGACTTTTGCGAGGTTCCACAGTAGCTCCGGGTGGCAATTACACAATTGAAAAAAGTCGCGTCTCGCGATCACGAGAACGGTTGAGGGTGCTTCAGCTATAAGAGTGCTGAAGAATGTTCCGCGGTCGAACAGGGCGACGGCTGCGAGAATAGAGCCGCGTCGCTCTGTGGAAAGAACCTGCTCCCGACCTTCGATACTCTGGCGGACCGACCGCAGTTCTCCATTGGCGACAACGTATAAACAGGACGCCTCATCATGCTCTGAGTAGAGAACCTCTCCTCTTTGGAGGGATCGAAAGGAGAAGCAGTCACTGAGCGAGCTCAAGGTAGCTTCAGGTAAGTTTCCGAAGAGAGTAGTTGCCCGGAGCGCTTGAACCTTTCGCAATGAACTGGCAGAGAGATTGCGCTGGGAAATGAGTTCATCTCTATCGAGTTCCTCAGTGTGCTTTAACGATGTTGCGTCACCAGGCACATTGTTGCCCCATGTTATCTCTCCCATAGCGGCCGCCGACCTGTCGCAAGGAGTTAGGGTCATTACCCCTTATAGACGCGGGTAGCCGTCAAACCGCTCTTTTTCGCTTCAGTATTTTCGGGGCGTTCGGGACGAAAGGTGGTCCTGCCGTGACTTATCTCACGGCGTCAGATAAAGGAAAGCGCCAGCATATATATCAGGTAACCTCAACTAAATTGCAGTTCCGCTTGATGAATTGTGTGGAAGAATGAATCTCAATCCCAACACAAAGCTTGATCAGCTATTGAGTGCGATTCCGAGCGCGACTGCTGTGTGCGACAAACTTCTGATTCCGATTCAGGGCAACGAAAATAAGACTTTGCAAGCAATCTGCGATGAACGTGAACTGACGTTCGACGCATTCATGCAGGCCTTGAATGATATTGACTGGAACGAAGATTGTAGATGAGTCTGAGTTACTCGGCATTGAGCAACTTGGAATAAGAGCTATGACCTCGTCTGAGGTTTGCTCTGCCACGGTCGCTGTCCCATGGAACCGGTCAGCGACAATTCGCCGGGAAATCCTGGATTAGATCGGACTCTGACCCGGATAAATCCCGCCGGCGTATAACAGATATCTTTCCGCGCTGTTCGAAGATGACAAGGTGAACGTCCTGGAGCTCTAAAACCCCGCGCTGCCGAAGAAGACCGAAAAGGTCGTCTTTCGTCAAACCGGCTCGCCGTAACTGTGAGGCTACGAGTTGGCCCCGGCAGACCAGCACCCGAGGCTGATGGTCGAACAGCAGCGCTAAGGTCCGAAAGTGTCTCAACCGGGAAACGATCCTATGTCCCAGCAGTACGGTTATCAGCGTCACCGCGCCTTCCAGGTAACTAGTAGTGCTTGCATTCGGAACGCGTCCAACGATTGCGCCCACGGCCACGGCAGCTACGAAGTCGAACGCCGACATTTCTGCCAGTGTTCTTCGTTCACTCAGGCGGAATCCGAAGACAGCCGTTAGGTAGAGCAGGATGGCTTTCAAGGCGACCCAAGCCAGGTCAGCGGCGCCCCCTATCAAGTGGCCCATTCGAAACCTCTGCGATATGACGCCGCTGGGACGATCTTGGTTTGCGGCGTCGGTAAGCTCAGATCTTCTAACTTGATTGAAGCACGGACTTTCGCATACATTTTTTGTTGCACAATCGTCGTCTTTATCTCGTATGGTAAGCAAAGATGTGTGTCCAACGATGTGGCCCCGCTTCCGTCTAGTGAATGATTCCCTTCCGCACGGCGTATAGGATCAATTCCGGCACGCTATGCAGATTCAGTTTCTGGAGTATGTGGGAGCGGTGAGTGTCTACCGTATACATGCTTAGGCCCAAAACATTGGCGATCTCTTTGTTGCTTTTGCCTTCGGCCGCAAGCTGCAGAATCTCCCTTTCACGGGCAGTCAATAACTCAAAGCTGTCGGTTTTTTGCTTGTCTGAAAGCTCGCGAAAATAATCTTCCTGCAGAAGCTGGTTTATTTTTGGACTGAAGTGCGAGTGGCCCTGTACGACGGCTCGAATGGCGGCGAGGAGATCCCCTTTCAGCGAATCTTTGAGTAGATATCCGCGCGCGCCGGCGCGAAGGGCGCGAATGACGTAGCTTTCGTCGTAATGCATGCTCAGGATGATGACGGCTGTGCCTTGGCAGCGCTCCTTGATGTAGCGCGTCGCCTCAATGCCGTTCAGCCCGGGCATTGCTACGTCGATGATGGCGACGTCAGGGCAATGCTCCTCAGCCAGACGAACAGCTTCGCGTCCTTCAGAGGCTTCGGCCACCACTTCGAAACCGTTTTGACGTTCCAACATGGCCCGAAGTCCATCGCGAAGTATGTGGTGATCGTCTGCGAGTAATATCCGGATGGGGTTCATACCTGCGCTTTTCGGTTGTGCCCATTTCCGTTCTGGATGACATCTGCCAGCGGCAGTTGAACCTTCAGCAACGTGCCGCGCCCGGCTTGTGAATCAATCACAAAAGTGCCACCAAGATGGCGCGTCCGCTCCTCCATCCCCAGCAGCCCGAGACCGCGCACGCGCTGGGCGTCAAACCCTGTTCCGTCATCTTGAATGCTGAGCTGCAGTTCGCCTGGATGTTGTTGCAGAGAAATCTGGACGGCGCTCGCCTGCGCGTGGCGCGCAACGTTATTCAAGGCTTCCTGCACGACGCGATAGATGCACGTTTTATGCTCTTCCGGCAGATCCTGCCGCAGGTCGCCAGCGGCAAGTTGCACCCGCAAGCCGGTTCGTTTAGCCGCTTCTCTTGCCTGCCAGTTCAGGGCCTCGACTAGACCAAAATCGTCGAGCATCGACGGCCGAAGTAACAGAGCCATGTTGCGCGTCTCCGTAACACCGTGCTCAGCCATATTTCGGATATTTTCCAGACGCGGAACCAGGCAGGAGTTGTGATTCATGTCCAATAGGTTCTCGGCCTCAACCATAATCGCCGAGAAGGCTTGTCCCGCTTCGTCGTGCAACTCGCGTGATAACGCGCGCCGTTCTTCCTCCTGAGCCCGTACAAGTTTCGCCGAAAGGTCGCGCAAGCTGGCCCGCGCTTCTACGCTTTCCGCGAGCCGCAACTTGGCCTCATCTTGTAGCCGGAGGATGAGGTAGCTTGTGTACACTGCCAGCGCCGCCCCACCCGACAAAGTGATTCCTGTCATCAGCAGCAGCCCGAATCGCAGATGGCCAACAAGCCCGGCCAACCGCCGATCGCCACGTTCGAGCGCTTCTTCGTTCAACTGCCCAACGCGATCGGCGATCTGCAGCATCGAAGTTCGACGAGGAATCAGTTCGCTGTAGAAGAATTGGTACCGATATTTGTCACGCTCCTCGGGGCTAAAGGCAAAGATTCCGCCAAGCACCTTCCAATATGCTCCGATCTCCGATTTCAAAGACGCAAACGTCTTACCTTCTTCGGGCTCGAGCGATTTCCCGTATTGCACGAGAGCTACGGATGTTTTATTGCGAAGAGCATTCAGGTCGGCTAATTGGGCGTGGGCTCCGCCTTCGGGCGCGAGCAGGAAATCTCGAGTGACTGTACCCGATAGGTAGATCGACGAACGAATTTCCTCCAGCGTGCGACTACGTTCAAGAAAACGCTGCTGAAGTTGTGCTTCGCTGTCGTGAAGGCGCTCGACTACAAAAAGAGCTCCGATTTCGGCTACCGCCATCAGGAGCAGCAGTCCACCAAACCCGCTGACTAAAGCCAGCCACGGCTGACGCCGCATCTAAGCTCTCCAGAAAACGCCATTCACGAACAGTATCGCGTCAGGCCAAAAAATACCATCCCGTCAATCGGGTATTTCGAGCTTCTAAAATACCGCCTCGACGTGATTCCGCAGAAGTCTTTTTTCGCTTAACTTTAGCTTGAGGCTACTGAAAAGATATGCAAACTCGCGTCTTGAATGCGATCAGTATTGCCGCATTGCTAACGGTTGCTTTTTCGCCGCTCTGCTTTGCGCAGGCGGGCTCCAGTGATCCTGATCTCTCCGGCACCTGGCTTGATAGCTCGAATAGTGCTCAGAAGATCACGTTCACGGAGAAAGGTGACAGCATACAGGTACGCGAGTCAGACGGAACCAGGGTCATCGCCGATTACAGGTGCAATCTGACCGGGACCCAATGCGAAGTGAAAGAAGACGGCAAGCCTGTCAAAGTGATGATCTACTACAACGGTTCAAAGCTGGTGGAGATCAAGGAGCGAGGGAACGACGTTGAAAAGCGCCGCTTCTCCCTGGGAAAAGACGGCAAGACGATGCAGATGGAAGTGATTCCACTTTCATCGCAAGGTAAAACCATTACTCGTAGTTACCAGAAGGAAGATTCTCAAGCACAGGTGGCCAAGAACCCTTCTTAGATGTCCAGAAATCGATTTGTTAGTGGACGCAGGGGCAAGCAAGGCGGTCTGCGGCAGGGGAATGCCACTCTGACTCCCTGCCGCTTTTTTTGGCATTCTGACCGCCTAAGTTACTAAGAAGCATGCCTAACTCTCGCTCATGGTGTTTCGTTGCATGTCTTGTCTTGTCTGTTCCGTTAATTTCTTCGGCGAAGAGCTCAATGCCTGACGTGGACGAAATTATAAAAGCCTCGGTGGCAGCCAATCGGGCTGATTTCAATGCTGCTGATCATTTCGATTGGAAAGAGCGAGACAGCGAGGGCAAGACTTCTAAGACCTTTCAGGTGACCCAGCTCTATGGAACTCCTTACAACCGCCTGCTCGCGGTAAACGGAAAGCCACTCTCGCCTCAGAGTGAAGAGCAGCAGATCGAGAAGCAGAAACAAGAAGCTGAGCGCCGCCGCGCCGAATCGCCGGAAGCTAGACGTGAACGCATTGAGAAGTACGAGAAAGATCGCCAGCGTGACAACAACATGATGGATCAACTCACGCAAGCCTTCAGCTTTCGAATCGTCGGCGCCACGAAGGACCGCGGCTCTAAGGTTTGGGTGTTGAACGCTACGCCGCGCCCTGGCTATAAGGCGCCTAACAGGGATGCGCAAGTGCTGCCTGGCATGCGAGGCAAGTTGTGGATCGATCAGACGACTAACCAATGGGTTCACGTGCATGCGACTGTCGTGCAACCTGTGTCCATTGCAGGATTTCTCGCACAGGTCGAGCCGGGTACAGCTTTCGATTTACGGAAGTCTCCAGTTAGCAAAGGGGTTTGGATGCCCAGTCACTTCTCTATGAAGGCACAGGCGAAGGTGTTCTTCATGTTTAGCCACAACTCGCAAGAGGACGACACCTTCTGGGACTATCAACCCGCGACTTCGGAGCCTAACGGCGCTATCGGTGCGCACGATCGATCTTCTATTTTCAACCAAACACGAAGTTTCGCGGGTGCACTGTTTTTGCGGCAGCGGCGTCCCTCTGTTTGCTATGTCTACAAATAAAGATAAGAGTCGCGCGAGTTGGCCCATCCTGCGGCAGGTCAAGAATGGCGATCTCTTGGGGCTGGGAGCGTCGGCGGCGTCCAGACGCACTGAATCACTTGAAGCGAGAACAAAGCACGCCGACAAGGTAGTGGATTCGGTGTGCCCTTATTGCGCGGTCGGCTGTGCGCAATTGGTGTACGTCAAAGGCAAAAAGATCATCGACATTGAGGGCGACCCGCGTTCGCCCATTTCGAACGGCTGCTTATGTCCTAAAGGCGCGGCGACCTTTCAACTCGTCACGGGCTCACACCGCGTCTCGGACGTCCTCTATCGGCGTCCTTATGGCACGAAGTGGGAGAAGATCCCGCTTCAACAGGCCATGGATATGGTCGCTGATCGCGTGAAGAAGACTCGCGACGAAAATTGGGAAGACAAAACGGAAAAGGGCGAACCGCTTCGCCGCACCATGGCCATCGCGCATCTCGGCGGCGCCACGCTCGATAACGAAGAAAATTACCTCATTAAAAAGCTGTTCACCAGCCTCGGTATCGTCCAGATCGAAAATCAGGCCCGTATTTGACACTCCTCTACGGTTCCCAGTTTGGGGACCTCGTTTGGACGTGGAGGAGCGACTGACTATCCGGCCGACATTGTGAACTCGGACGTCATCGTCATTGAGGGCTCTAACATGGCCGAGTGCCACCCGGTGGCGTTCCGTTGGGTCATGAAAGCGCGCGAACGTGGCGCAACCCTGATCCATGTCGACCCGCGCTTCACGCGCACCAGCGCTGTCGCCGACATTCACGTGCCCATACGCGTCGGCTCTGACATTGCCTTTTTAGGCGGCATCATTCGCTACATCATCGAGAACGACCGGTACTTCAAAGAGTACGTCGTCAACTACACCAACGCCCCCGCCATCATCAACAAAAAGTTCGAGGACACCGAAGATTTAGACGGGCTCTTCAGCGGCTGGGAGAAGAAGAAAGGCCACTACGAGGCCCGGACCTGGATGTACGAAGGCGTAGATCCGGAGCCTGCCGGGGGAGAGCGCGAATCCGAAGGTGGCAAGAAAGGTAAGCCGACGCAGCGCGAGCCAATTCAAGCGGAAAAGACAGACCCGACATTGGAGGACCCGCGCTGCGTTTTCCAGATTGTCAAGAAGCACTACTCGCGTTACACGCCGGAAATGGTGGAACAGACTTGCGGTATCCCGCAGCGCTTGTTTCTGAAAGTAGCGGAGATGCTGTGCAAGAACTCCGGCCGGGAACGAACAGGAATGTTCATTTACGCGGTGGGCTGGACGCAACATACTACCGGCGTCCAGTACATTCGCGCTGCGGCGATAATCCAGTTGCTGCTGGGCAACATGGGCCGCCCGGGTGGCGGCATAGTAGCGCTTCGTGGCCATGCATCCATTCAGGGATCGACCGATATCCCGACTTTGTATAACCTGCTGCCGGGCTATATGCCCATGCCAAAGGCGAAGCATGACAAGGATCTGGATACTTACCTGAAGTTGAACGAATCGCCATCAGGCTGGTGGGGAGAGTTCCCGAAGTATTTCATCTCCTTGATGAAGGCGTGGTATGGACCAGCCGCGACAAAGGAAAGCGACTGGTGCTACGACTACCTGCCCACGCTCACGGGCGATCACTCACACATGAACACCGTGGCCGACATGGCCGATGGCAACGTCAAGGGCTACTTCGTGATGGGAGAGAACCCGGTAGTGGGTTCCATGAACGGGCCGCTACAACGCAAAGGATTACGCGAACTGGAGTGGCTGGTGGTCCGCGATTTTCAGTTGACCGAAACCGCCGACTTCTGGCGCGAGGCCCCGGAGATCCGACGCGGCGAAGTGAAGCCGCAGGACATCGGGACGGAAGTGTTCTTCTTTCCCGCTGCGGCCCATACAGAAAAGGACGGTAGCTTCACCAACACGCAACGTTTGCTGCAGTGGCATCACAAAGCCATCGAGCCGTCTGGCGATTCACGCAGCGAACTTGATTTCATATTCAAGCTTGGGCAGCGATTAAAGAAGCTCTACCAACGCAGAGTTCTCACAAGACCGTAATCTGCCGATCCGCAATCTGGTTTGGGACTATCCGACGCACGGTCCCCTGGCAGAACCCAGTGCGGAAGCCGTACTGCATGAGATTAACGGCTACACGGTCTCGGATGGGAAGCCGGTGGAGGGATTCACATCGCTCAAAGACGATGGGTCGACCGCGTGCGGAGCCTGGATTTATTCCGGCGCCTATAAAGATGGTGTGAATCAGACGGCGCGCCGTAAACCGCATTGGGAACAGAACTGGGTTGCGCCTGAGTGGGCTTGGGCCTGGCCGCACAATCGGCGGATTCTCTACAATCGCGCTTCCGCGGACCCGGAAGGCAAACCGTGGTCAGAGCGCAAGAAACTGGTTTGGTGGGATGAGCAAAAGAAAGAGTGGGTGGGCGACGATACGCCCGACTTTATCGTGGAACGCCCACCGTCTTACCGCCCGAGCAAGGATGCGCGCGGTAAAGACACCATCTCAGGGATTGATCCGTTCGTGATGCAGTCCGACGGCAAAGGCTGGATCTATGTCCCCGCAGGACTGCAGGACGGGCCACTGCCGACGCACTATGAGCCCGAAGAATCCGTCGTTAAAAATCCACTCTACGGTCAGCAGTGCAATCCCGAACGTATGGAGTGGATGCGAAAGGATAATCCATATCACCAGCCGTACCGCGATCAGCGTTTTCCGTATGCAATAACCACTTACCGCCTGACGGAACATCACACCGCAGGAGGCATGAGCCGCTGGCTTCCGTGGCTTTCGGAACTGCAGCCGGAGATGTTTTGCGAGGTATCGCCGGAACTGGCACAAGAGCGCCAGTTGAAGAACGGCGGCTGGGCGACGATTCGCACGATGCGCGGCGAGATTGAGGTTCGTGTGCTGGTGACACGCCGCATGCAACCGCTACGCATCAAGGGCGAGATCATTCATCAAATCGGATTGCCGTACCACTGGTCGAGCAAAGGCATTGTGCGCGGTGACTCGGTGAATGAGCTGACCGGCTTTGTTGCCGATCCAAACGTGTCCATTCAGGAATCGAAGGCGTTCACGGCGATGATCGAACCCGGGCGAAAGAGTAAGGAACGCCGCCACGTCACCAGCGGACGGCTGGTGAAGAAACTACCATCTGAAGAAGAAAAACGAGATCTCCCGGAGGCCCGCCACAAGCCGCAAGACAAGCACGGCTTCAAGGCGATGGAGACGAAGGAAGGGAACATCTAGCATGGCCGCGACCGATAAGGGCTTCTTTACCGACACAACGCTGTGCATCGGATGTAAGGCTTGCGAAGTGGCCTGCAAGCAGTGGAATCAGTTGCCCGACGACGGATTTATTTTTTCCGGCATGTCGTACGACAACACGGTTCACCTCGGTGCTTCAACCTGGCGGCACGTTGCGTTCGTCGAGCGCCCCGTGCCCTTGCAGCCGGACGACGAGGGCGCGTTCTCGTGGCTGTTTTCGTCCGATGTTTGCAAGCATTGTGCGCGCGCGGGATGTCTGGAGAGTTGTCCCACGGGCGCGATCATCAGGACTGAGTTCGGCTCCGTTTACGTCCAGCCCGACGTTTGCAACGGGTGCGGCTATTGCATCGTGAACTGCCCGTTCGGCGTTATTGACAGGCGCGAAGAAGATGGCCGCGCGTGGAAATGCACGCTCTGCTACGACCGCTTGCGTGCCGACATGCAGCCGGCGTGCGCTAAAGCATGTCCTACGGAATCCATTAAGTTCGGCAATCTTGAAGATCTCCGAAAAGAAGCACACGAACGGGTGGATAAGCTGCACGCGCAAGGAATGCAGCAGGCTTACCTCTACGGCGAAGATGCGGCGAGCCAGCCGGGAACAGAGGGATTGAACGCGTTCTTCCTTCTGGTGGACAAGCCGGAGGTGTACAACCTGCCTCCGGATCCCGTGGTGCCGACGAAAACCGTGAAAGATGCCTGGACTGCGATGGCTGCGGGAGCAATCGGCATGGCGCTGGTAGCGCTGGGGGCTGCGCTATTCAGCGGCAAGAGCGAGCGCGCATGAGCACTGTTCGGTATAAGAAGTCCGTCGAGCCCGTTTATTCCGATGGCCGCGATATTGATCTGCAAATGGCCGTGCTTTCGGGCGAAGCTGCTGACCAACAGGCATCAGGGGCAGCGGACAAGCACATCAAGCAGGACGCGCAAACGTGGACACAGCTTCCCGAGCCGGACCGAGATGATCCGACTTACTATGATCGTCCGCTGCTGAACGAATCCGTCTGGAGTTGGGCAATTCCCGTGTACTACTACGTCGGTGGCCTCGCGGGCGGTGCTTTGGTGCTCGGCGCGGCGGTGCAATGCAAACGTTCGAGCGAGCTTCAGCGGCTGATTAAACGATGTCATTGGATTGGTTTCATCGGGTGCTGCATCAGCGGAGCGCTGCTTGTATATGACTTGGGAAAGCCAATGCGCTTCCTGAACATGCTGCGAGTATTCCGCCCCACATCGCCAATGAACATGGGTGCTTGGATCCTAACGGGAACGTCTGGCGCTGCCATGACAACATTGCTCCTCCAAGGACGCGAAACTCCACTCTCGTTGATTGGGGATGCGGCGGGCTATGTGTCCGGCGTCATGGGCATGGCACTCGCCACTTACACAGGTGTGCTGGTCAGTAACACCGCCGTTCCCATCTGGCAAGCTGGACGGCGTATGTGGCCGGTGCTGTTCGCAGCTTCGGCGATGACTAGCGTGGGGTCGTTCTTCGACTTACTCGAACAGCACCAGAACGAATCACGCATCACTAAGGCGCTCGGAAAGATGGGGGAAGTAGCAGAAGTCACTGCAGCAATTTTCACCGAGAAGCAAGCATCAGAAGTTCCAATCGTGGGTAGGCCGCTTAAACGCGGCGTTAGTGGACTTATGTGGCGGAGTGCCGCAGTACTAACCGCGTCCAGCATTCTAGTTAGCATGCTGGGTGATGAAACACGTGTAAAGCGACTAGCTTCAGGTGTGTTAGGCACAGTGGGATCTCTGCTGATGCGCTTTGCTGTGGAGTACGCGGGTAAAGCATCCGCGCGCGAGCCAAGGGCATCCTTCCATCGCCAGCGTGCCGAAACATTTACCGAAAGGGTAGCGTCCTCTTAGCACAAGAACAAACAGTTATGGTGCATTGCTAGTGCCCCAGTTCTTCGCGCGAAGCGCCAACACGATTTATCGGTTGGTCCTTCTCGGCATAGCTGGATCAGTTGTTGTCGTGGCCTGGGTTGGTTATTTGATCGTCCGTTCGCCTTACGAAACCATGCAGAACGTTCCCCGCGAGCAACCGGTTCAGTTCAGTCACGAACACCACGTAGGCGGCTTGGGCATTGATTGCCGCTATTGCCACACCAGCGTGGAGAATTCTTCGTTCGCTAACATTCCCGCCACTAAGACCTGCATGAACTGTCATTCGCAGATGTGGGCGGCGAGCCCCACGCTTGAGCCGGTGCGCGAGAGTTATCGCAGCGGTAAGTCGATTGAGTGGACGCGGGTGAATGACCTGCCTGACTTTGTTTACTTCAATCACAGCATTCACGTTCACAAAGGCATCGGTTGCGAAACATGTCACGGCCGGGTGGATAAGATGCCGCTGACGTGGCAAGCTCAGCCGCTGACCATGGAGTGGTGCCTCAACTGTCATCGTCATCCGGAGCGATATGTGCGACCCGTTGAAGATGTCGTCGCGATGGATTACCGCTATCCGCCGGACCAGATTGCATTTGGCAAGAAGTTAATGGCCGAATATCACATCCAAAGTCTCACCAGTTGTTCCACCTGCCACAGATGAGCAAGACTGTCCAGCCCGGCTTTGTTCCTCTTGAAGCGCTGACGAATTCTGCGCAGCGCCCTTACTGGCGCAACCTGACAGATCGCGACGCTGCGTTCACGCCCGAAGAAAACGAAGAATTCAACGAAGAAGGAGTCGCGCTTTCGGATGCGAGCCGCCGCCGCTTTCTTTCGTTGATGGCCGGTTCCATGGCGCTGGCCGGCCTCACGGGTTGCACGCGTCAGCCCACCGAAGCAATTCTTCCTTATGTGAATCCGCCGGAGAACGTGGTTCCGGGCAAGCCGAAATACTATGCGACCGCAGTGCCGGTCAACGGCATCGCGGAAGGCGTCATTGTAGAAAGCCATCTCGGTCGGCCGACAAAGGTGGAAGGCAATCCGGACCATCCGGCAAATCTCGGGGCCAGCAGCGTTCATTCGCAAGCGTGCCTGATGGATCTCTATGATCCTGATCGTTCGCAGGAGTTTCTGTATCTCGGGGTGCCGCAAAGCTGGGACACTTTTCAGATCGCGTGGGAGAAAGCGATTGCTCCGCTGGCAGCTCGCAGCGGCGCGGGATTCCGAATCCTGACCGAGACCGTCGTTTCGCCAACGCTAGGGGCTCAAATACAAGCCCTGTTGAAAAAGTATCCGGCGGCGCGGTGGCATCAATACGATCCGGCAGGCCAACACTCCGCGCGTGCTGCGGCCGTAAGTGCATTGGGCAAGCCTGTCAACACATACTACAAATTCGATGCCGCCGACGTTGTTGTCTCGCTCGACTCGGATTTCTTAGCCTGCGGGCACGCCTCAACCCGGTACGCGCGCGATTTCTCAACACGCCGAAGACAAGGCGATCGCCTGGACATGAACCGTCTGTACGTCGTCGAAACCACGATGACGCCGACGGGTGGTAAATCGGATCATCGGTTGGCATTGCGTCCATCGCAAATGGAGGCATTCGCGGCAGAGCTATCGTCCGATCTAGGCGTTGCAGGCTCCGGAGGCGGATCGCAGTTTGGATTCTGGACAACTCGGCTGGCTCGCGACCTGCAAGCGCACAAAGGCGCATCCATCATCATCGCCGGCGATCAGCAATCTCCCGCTGTACATGCATACGCGCACGCGATGAACGCGGCGCTTGGAAACGTGGGTAAGACGGTGATCTACACGGATCCCCTCGAAGTTCAGCCAGTGGATCAGATCGCATCATTGCGGCAACTCTCGCAAGATATGCGCTCGGGGCAAGTCGAAGTGCTGCTGATTTTGGGCGGCAATCCGGTCTACAATGCCCCGTTAGATTTCGACTTCACCAAGGCCTTGAGTCGGGTCAAGACTTCCATCCACACCGGACTTCACTTCGATGAAACATCGATGAAGACGACGTGGCATATCCCGGAGACGCACTTCCTCGAAGACTGGGGAGATGCCCGCGCCTTCGATGGAACCGTCAGCATTATTCAGCCGCTGATTGCGCCGCTATACGAGGGGACGCATTCCCAGTTGCAGATCGTCGATGCGCTCATTCAGTTCCCCGGCCGCACGCCGTACGACATCGTGCGCGCCTACTGGAACACAAAGAGCGGCGCGGGCAACTTCGAACAGTGGTGGCGCAAATCCGTGCACGACGGCATGGTTGCGGATTCCGCTCTGCCGCCTATTTCACCGGGAGCTGCGAAAACGGTTGCGGCCATAACTCAGCCAGCAACGCGAAACGAAAATCAAATAGAAATCTCATTCCGGCCCGACGTTTACATGTACGACGGCCGGTATGCCAACAATGTCTGGCTGCAGGAACTGCCGCATCCCATGACGAAGCTGACATGGGACAACGCGATTTTTCTGAGCCCCAACACAGCGGCCCATCTCGGCTTCGACAATCAGCAGCACGTCGAACTCAATCTTCACGGGCGCACGGTGTAGGGTTCTGTTTGGATATTGCCGGGTCAGCCGGACAATGCTGCAACGGTTGAACTCGGCTGGGGTAGGTGGCACTCGGGGAGAGCGGGTAACGGCGCGGGATTTAACGCCTATGCGCTGCGTACATCGGAGGCACTATGGTCTGCTAGCGGCGTTCAGTTCCGCAAGCTCGACAAGCCTTACCCGCTGGCCACCACCCAGATGCAGCAGTACATGGAAGGCCGCAAGGTTGTCATTGAAAACACGGTCGACTATTACAAGCGGAATCCGGAGTTCGTGCCTGAAACCGAACACGAGCCGAAAGAAAACCTGACGCTTTATCCGCACTGGAACTACCGCGGCTACGCATGGTCCATGAATATCGATCTGACCGCGTGCGTGAACTGCCAGGCCTGCGTAGTGGCGTGCCAGGCCGAAAACAACATCCCTGTGGTCGGCAAGGAGCAGGTTCTGGCGCGTCGCGCCATGCACTGGCTGCGCATCGATACGTATTACAAAGGCGCCCCGGGCAACCCCACCGCTCATTACGCGCCCATTCCATGCATGCAATGCGAGACTGCGCCTTGCGAACTGGTCTGCCCGGTTCAAGCGACAAACCACAGCAGCGATGGCCTCAACGACATGGTCTACAACCGCTGCGTCGGCACGCGCTATTGCTCGAATAACTGCCCGTGGAAAGTCCGGCGGTTCAATTTCTTGTTGTTTCAGGATTGGACCACTGAGCAGTGGAAGATGCAGCGCAATCCCGACGTCACCGTACGCAGCCGTGGAGTGATGGAGAAGTGTACCTACTGCGTGCAGCGTATTCGCGAAGCGGAAATCACCGCGCAAAATGAAAACCGATTCGTTCGCGACGGCGAAATACAAACAGCTTGTCAGCAGGCCTGCCCGACACAAGCGATCGTTTTCGGCGACAAGAACAACCCGAACAACCGCGTCTCCAAACTGAAAGCCGAAAAGCTGAACTATCACATGTACGCGGAGCTGAACACGCGCCCGCGCACGAGCTATCTCGCTGAACTGCGCAATCCGAATCCTGAATTTGAATCAGGAGCGCCTTCATGAGTGTGCCGGTAGAAGAGCGCCAGCGGCACGCCGAGCGAGAACTCGACCCGAACAATCCGCTTCCGGTGGTCGCGCCATCGACTACCTTCGAAACTGTCAGTGAGCAGATCAGTTCCATCGTTCTCACTCGCAAAACTCCGCTTTTTTGGTGGTGTTGCTTCGGATTCGGCGTCTTTCTGCTGATCTGGTTCTTCATCGCCGTCACCTACTTGCTGGGCAAAGGTGTCGGCATCTGGGGCATCGAGATTCCCAACGGCTGGGGATTCGCAATCACAAACTTCGTTTGGTGGATCGGAATCGGTCACGCGGGCACGTTGATTTCAGCCATTCTGCTGCTGCTGAATCAAGCTTGGCGAAACTCCATCAACCGTTTCGCCGAGGCGATGACTATTTTTGCGGTGATGTGCGCCGGCTTGTTCCCACTGCTTCACCTTGGTCGCTCCTGGATCTTCTATTGGGTATTCCCTTACCCAAACACGATGACCATCCAGCCGAACTTTCGCAGTCCGCTGGTTTGGGACGTGTTTGCGGTATCCACGTACTTCATCATTTCGCTACTGTTCTGGTATCTCGGCATGATCCCGGACCTCGCGACGTTGCGAGATCGCGCCGCCTCGCCCTTCAAGAAAGGCGTGTACGGCATCATGTGTTTCGGCTGGCGCGGCGCTTCCCATCATTGGAAATGGCATCAGAGCGCCTCGCTGTTGCTGGCCGGTTTGGCAACGCCTCTTGTGCTTTCTGTCCACACAGTTGTCAGCTTCGACTTCACCATCGCCATCCTTCCCGGTTGGCACTCGACAATCTTTCCTCCCTACTTCGTGGCAGGTGCGATTTATTCCGGGTTCGCAATGGTTGTGGTCCTCTGCATTCCGCTGCGTGCCGTTTACGGCTTGCACAACGTAGTCACCACGCGTCACCTGAACAACTGCGGCAAGCTGATGCTTGCTACCGGTCTCATCCTTGCCTACACGTACTGTATTGAACCTTTTACTGCATGGTACGGAGGCAATGAATTCGAGATGGCTTTGGTGCGCAACCGCGCCTTTGGTCCACAAGCCTGGAGCTACTGGCTCGTCATTCTGTGCAACGTAGTTATTCCGCAGGGTCTCTGGTTCTACAAGGTAAGAACGAAGCCGCAACCGTTGTTCTTTATTGGTTGCGTAGTGCTTCTAGGCATGTGGCTT
The DNA here is from genome assembly GCA_963758445.1 of Terriglobia bacterium. GTDB lineage: Bacteria > Acidobacteriota > Terriglobia > Bryobacterales > Bryobacteraceae > Bog-105. The sequence continues at coordinate 216,304 of CAVWVR010000004.1, read as the reverse complement.
GAGCGCTACATGCTGATCGTTACTAGCCTTGGCCGTGACTTTCTGCCCTCTTCGTGGGCGAACTTCGTTGCGACATTCTGGGACAACGCGACGCTGTATGGCTCAGTGGGGCTCTTCATCACGCTGTTCATGCTGTTCGTCCGATTCATGCCCATGATCTCCATGGCGGAAGTGCGCGAACTGCTGCCGTTTTCGAAACCCGGTGGAGGAACTGAGAAGTGAGCGACGCGTCCACCTACGGCATGGTCGCTGAATTCGACGATCCGACAACCCTGGTCGAAGCTGCGCGCAAGGTCAAGCACGAAGGTTATCGCAAGCTCGAAGCGTATACGCCGTATCCCATCAAAGATCTGCACGAAATCATCCACGTCACCAACTGGGTTCCGTTTATCTGTTTTTGCGGTGGACTCTCCGGCGCGATTATCGCCTGGTGGATGCAGTACTATATCGCCGCGATCGATTACCCCATCAACGTAGGCGGACGACCGCTCTACAGTTGGCCCGCTTTCATTCCCATTCTGTTTGAGATGACGGTTCTCTTGGCCGGTAGCTCGGCATTTTTTGCGGTGCTCGCTTTGGCTGGCTTTCCGCGCGTTCATTTTCCGCTGTTCAATCTTCCGCAGTTCGCGGACGCGACCAGCAGCCGCATGTTTCTCTGCATCGAGAAGACAGATCCAATCTACGATTCCGAACTGACGGCGGAGTTTCTACGCGAACTCGGGCCCGTGGGTGTTTGGGAAGTCAGCGATGAATAGAACACTCTTCTTCGCATCGCTGGTTGCACTGGGTCTCTGCATGGGTTGCAGACAGGACATGCAAAATCAGCCAAAATACAAGCCACTCGGCGAGAATCGCTTCTTCCCCGATGGCCGAGACTCGCGTCCCATTCCGGCGAACACAATTGCGGTTGACGAACTGAACGACGACGATCCCGCACACACGGGCATGGCGAACGGCGCCTTCCTCGACACGATCCCCGCAACGATCAATGCCCGGCTTCTGAATCGTGGGCGAGATCGATATGACATTTTCTGCAGTCCGTGTCACGGGCGACTGGGCGACGGCAATGGAATGGTGGCCCAGCGAGGTGTGCGCGCGCCTGCGAACTTCCACACCGACCGGCTTCGTTCCGTGCCGCCCGGCTATATCTTTCAGGTAATCACGAACGGATACGGCGGCATGGGGGATTACGGCGATCAAGTGCCAGTAGATGACCGGTGGGCGATTGTCGCCTACATGCGCGCTCTGCAGTACAGCCGAAACGCACCGATAAATGACGTCCCGCCCGATGCTCGCGGGCAGTTGGGAGCGCAGCCATGACATCACCGCTAACTCAAATGCCGTTTGCCCCCTCACCGGAACTGCGCGAAGATCTGCAGCGCATCTTCGTGCCTGCGCTGGGAGCCGGAATCGTTCTCTCCGGACTCTCAATATTCGGCGCTTTCCTCAGTCCCGGCGACTTCTTTCACTCGTACCTCATGAGCTTCCTGTTCTTTTTCGGGCTCACGCTTGGTTCTATGGCGATAGTGATGCTGCAGTATCTGACTGCAGGAGCCTGGGGCGTGATGATCCGTCGTACGCTTGAATCCGCCAGCCGCACACTACCCTTGTGCGCGCTGCTCTTTATTCCCATCGCGCTTGGCACTTCACAGCTCTACGATTGGGCGCACCCTGACTTGGTTCGCAACGAGTACGCGCTGGCGCATCGCCATCCTTATATGAGCCCCGGCTGGTTCATTGCGCGCGCGATCGGTTACTTCGCCATCTGGGGGATATTGACCTTCCTGATAAATCGCTGGTCTGAAGAGCAGGATGCAAAGGGCGGCTTTGAGAAACGGTTAGCGGCAATCAGTGCTCCCGGCCTGATTCTGTACGTGTTTACGCTCACCTTCGCATCCGTGGACTGGGCGGAGTCGCTCGATACCGACTGGTCCTCCACCATCTGGGGATTTTTGTTCGTCGCGCAGCAAGCGCTATCTGTGTTCGCGTTCGCCATCATCTGCATGGCGCTTCTCTCCAAGCGGGAGCCCCTCGCGAGCGCGTTCAAGAAATCACATCTTCATGATTTGGGCAAGCTGCTGCTCGCCTGCGTGATGCTTTGGGCCTACTTCTCTTTCTCACAATTGCTGATTGTCTGGGCCGGTAATCTGACGGATGAGATTCCCTGGTACATGCGCCGGCTCGCCACCACTTGGGGATGGCTCGGCGTGGCGTTGATCGTTGTCCAGTTCATCATTCCCTTTCTGCTGCTGCTCTCACGGCCATTGAAACGCAACGTGATGGCTCTGTGCTCAGTCGTCGGCATCATTATCGTCATGCGCTGGGTAGATCTAGCCTGGATCGTATGGCCTCCGTACTATCAAAAGGGCTTTCGCATCACATGGCTGATGTTCTGCGTGCCGCTCGCGATGGGCTGTCTGTGGGTGGCGGCTTTTATCTGGAACCTCAGACAGCGCCCGTTGCTGCCAATCAACGCTCCCAACCTGGAAAGGGCACTGCACCATGGCGAGTGAGACTCTCGCGACCCAGCACGAGGAAGGCGGCAAGACGCCCGCAGAGCCGCGCAATCAGGACGTTCACTTTGAGCGCACAGACTGGAGCGTCCGCGTCAGTGGCGGCATCATAGTCGGCACGTTGATCGGGGTTTGGATCATCTCCGGATTTGTCTATTTATATTTCGCGTACTTGGCGCATAATCGCGCCGTTTCAAGCCCGAGCCCGCTGCCAATTGAGGTTCAGGGAAATCCCATGCCGCCTGAACCGCGTCTGCAAGCGTCGCCACGCGAAGATCTGAAAGCGATGCGCACGCTCGAAGATTGGACGCTCACTCACTACTCCTGGATTGATAAACAAAAAGGCACTGTCGAGATACCGATCGATCGTGCCATACAAATCGTGGCCCAGAGAGGCATCCCGCCCCAAAAACAGCCAGCCAATCTGGTGCTTTCGCAACCGCAGGCGGGCACTCGCCTCACCGGGTTCGAAGGCAAAGTGGAGCCCGAGCCGCGATGAAACCGCTTCGCTACGCCGCTTTGTTCGCTTTGGTCGCCTGCGCAGTTGCATCGGGCCAGACGCTTCGTCCCTTATTCAATGGCATCGGCATTCAGCAGAAGTTGAATGCGCCCGTTCCGCTCGACTTGGTCTTTCATGACGAAACGGGCGCTGCTGTTCCGTTGCGATCCTACTTTGGACAGAAGCCGGTGCTGCTGGCGCCGGTCTACTTCCGCTGCCCCATGCTGTGCAGCCAGGTGTTAAGCGGGGTGGTTTCAGGGTTGCGCCCGTTGTCCATCAAGCCAGGACGCGACTTCGAAGTAGTAGCGGTTAGTTTTGATCCGGCAGACACGCCAGCCGCAGCCGCGGCAAAGCGCGATCACTACTCGCGCAGTTATTCGAGCAGAGCGGGCGTGGGTGGCTGGCACTTCCTAACCGGAAACCAGACATCGATTCAGCCGCTGATGCAAGCTATTGGCTTTCACTACCGCTACGATGCGGCGCATCAACAGTTCATTCATGCCAGCGGGGTGATGGTGCTCACGCCGGACGGTCATGTAGCCCGATACCTATATGGCGTCGATTATGAGCCGAAAGATCTGAAGCTTTCGCTCATTGAAGCGTCCCACGAACGCATCGGATCGCCTGTCGACGAGGTGCTGCTGTTCTGCTACCACTACGATCCGAAGACCGGCAAGTACGGCGCCGCTGTGATCAACATTCTGCGAGCGGCCGCCATCTTGATGATTGGCGTTCTTGCGCTTGCCGGCTTTTTCCTATGGCGTCGTGATTTGCGGGAGCATCGTGCATGAGAACGTCGCTTCAGTTCTGGCCTGATTCGGCCTCGACTGTCTCTAGCGAAGTAAACCTTTTCTTCATCTGCATGATCGTGCTTTGCGCGACCGTCGCAGTCGGAATTGCAGGGTTTCTCATCTATTCCGCCCTTCGCTATCACCGCAAGTACGAGAACGAAATGGGTGCGCAGACGCGCAACAACATTCCCGCGGAAATGACGTGGATCATCACGCCCACTGTCCTATTTATGGGCATGTTCCTGTGGGGCGCGAAGATGTACTTCGACATTGAACGCCCTCCCGATAACGCGATACCCATGTATGTCGTCGCCAAGCAATGGATGTGGAAGATACAACACCCCGGAGGGCAGCGTGAGATCGACACGTTGCACATTCCGGTCGGACGCCCGGTGAAACTCACCATGACTTCGGAGGATGTCATTCACAGTTTTTTTGTGCCCGCGTTTCGCACTAAACAGGATGTTCTGCCAGGTCGATACACAACCACGTGGTTTGAAGCGACAAAACCGGGCAAATACCATCTCTTCTGCGCGGAGTACTGCGGCACCAAGCATTCCGGAATGATCGGATATGTGTATGCCATGACGCCCGCCGATTATCAAACCTGGCTGACGCAAGGCGCAACTGAAGGTTCGCTGTCCGCGCAAGGCGAGAAATATTTCCACCAGTACGGGTGTGCGAATTGTCATCATTTCGATAACCAGGGCCGCTGTCCCGATCTCCGAAACCTCTACATGCGTCCGGTGCAGATATCAACCGGCCAATATGTGACCGCCGATGACAACTATCTCCGGGAATCCATCTACGATCCAAATGCCCAAATCGTTTACGGCTTCCAGGCGAACATTATGCCCAACTTCTCCGGCCAGATCCCCGAAGACCAGGTTCTCGCGCTGATTTCCTACATCAAGGCACTCGGTCCGCCGCCGGGCGACCAGATGCCTTCCAGCAACGGTGCTGTGCCAAAGGCATATGGACAGCAGCCCGGCATCGCAGGTCCCAACGCAACGTCCGGCTCAAACTCACACCTGGAGCACCGCTGACATGCTGATCGATACCGTCGCCAAACCAGCCGTAAAGAACTACCTAAACGCGAAGCAGGGCATCCTATCGTGGTTGCTCACGACCGACCACAAGCGCATTGGGCTTCTTTACACGTTCTCTATCACAGTGCTGTTTTTCCTGGGCGGATTCTTTGCGTTGATGATGCGTCTTGAACTGCTTTCGCCAACCAACTGGCTGGTTAGCGCCGAGACTTACAACAAGCTGTTCACGATGCACGGCATCATCATGGTTTGGTTTTTCTTGATTCCATCGATACCGAACACGCTTGGGAACTTTCTGGTGCCGATGATGATCGGCGCTAAGGATCTCGCCTTTCCAAAGCTAAATCTTGCCAGTTGGTACGTCTTTATGCTGGCGGCATGCGTGACCATCTACGCGTTGGCGCGCGGCGGTGTGGACACTGGCTGGACCTTCTACACGCCTTTCAGCAGCCAGTTCTCGACCACTTATGTGATTGCCGCGGCTGTCGGTATCTTCATCAGCGGCTTCTCGTCCATCATGACGGGATTGAATTTCATAGCCACGATTCATCGCATGCGCGCTCCCGGCCTCACGTGGATGCGCATGCCGATTTTCTTGTGGTCCACTTACGCGACCAGTGTCATTCTTGTCCTTGCCACTCCCGTTCTCGCCATCACGTTGATGATGGTTGCCGTTGAACGAATCTTCCAGGTCGGCATCTTCGACCCTGCGCTGGGCGGCGATCCCGTGCTCTTCCAGCACATGTTCTGGTTTTATTCCCATCCGGCTGTGTACATCATGGTCCTGCCGGCATTCGCTGTCGTTAGTGAGATCATTCCGGCATTCGCGCGCAAGCCATTGTTCGGCTACAAAGCTGTCGCTTTTTCAAGCGTAGCCATTGCGGTAATCGGGTTCCTGGTTTGGGGTCACCACATGTTCGTTGCGGGGACATCGGTGTACTCCGCAATGGCCTTCTCGATACTCAGCTACTTTGTCGCGGTACCGTCCGCAATCAAGGTCTTCAATTGGACCGCCACCATCTATAAAGGCTCAGTCTCGTGGCAGACCCCCATGCTCTACGCCATCGGCTTTATCGGCTTGTTCACCATCGGGGGAATGACCGGGCTGTTTCTGGCGGCGCTCGGGTTCGACGTGCACGTGACCGACACCTATTTCGTCGTCGCGCATTTTCACTACATCATGGTCGGTGGAACGGTGATGGCATTTCTCGGCGGTTTTCATTACTGGTGGCCGAAGATCAGCGGCAGAATGTATCCGGAGGGTCTGGGCAAGCTTGCGGCGCTAACCGTGTTTCTCGGATTCAACCTGACCTTCTTCCCGCAGTTCGTGCTGGGCTACCTGGGAATGCCGCGACGCTATGCCGCGTATCCCGAAGAGTTCCAGATGCTGCATATCATTTCTACTGCCGGCGCGACGATCCTCGGCGTAGGGTACATTTTGCCGCTTTGTTATCTCATTTGGTCGTGGAAATACGGAAAGCCCGCCAGCGATAATCCGTGGCGGGCGACTGGCTTGGAATGGCAGACCAGTTCGCCGCCTCCACCCCACAATTTCGAAGAGACTCCGGTGGTCAACTGGCGCGCCTACGACTATGAGGCCATGCAGGAACAGCTTGGCCTCGTTGAACGAGATGTTCAAAATGTCTGAACCGACTCTTTCCGGAACCGCGCTTCTGGAACTGCGCGAGCATTTCGAAAATCCAGCTCAACAGCGTGAGACCGCCAGCATCGGGATGTGGATCTTCCTCGTCACCGAGGTCATGATGTTCGGCGCTCTGTTTACCGCGTTCACCGTCTATCGGCTCAGCAACCCTGCCGCATTTGACGAAGGCAGCAAGGAAATGACAATCGTGCTAGGTGCCGTGAACACTGCACTCCTGATTTTGAGTAGCTTCACCATGTCGCTCGGTGTTTATTTCAGCTCGTTGGGCAGGACCAAGCTACTCGGCATCTTTCTCATTCTGACCATGCTCATTGGCCTGGTGTTTATCGGAATCAAGTTCACCGAATATTATCTCCACTGGCAGGACCATAAAGTGCCAGGTTTCTGGTTTGAATATCACGGCGCCAACGCGCGCGGCGTGCAGATGTTTTTCGTTTTCTACTTCATTCTGACCGGACTACACGTGATCCACATGACCATCGGGATCGGCATTCTTTTGGTCATGCTATGGCGCACACTTTTGGGCAGCTTTTCCGCCACGTATTACACCCCGGTGGAGCTCGCGGGCGTGTACTGGTCATTTGTTGACATCGTCTGGATTTTTCTTTTCGCCATCTTTTATATACCGGGATTACATCTCCGATGACCGTGCCTCGTTTGACCGTTAAAACGCTCTCCCTGGTGTTCTTAGCGCTTTGGATCCTTGTACTCGGATCGACGCTGATTGGATTCCTCGATCTGGGTCACTTCAACATCGTTGTGTCGGTCGCTATTGCCGCAATTCAAGCACTGCTGATCGCAGGCTTCTTCATGAAAGCGCTCTATGAGGGTAAAGTCATCCGCGTGATACTCGCCGGAGGCGTTATCTGGTTCCTCATTATGGAGACGCTGACACTTGCCGACTACATGAGCCGGGGCTGGCTGCCGTTTCCGGGGAAGTGATTCAGGCTGGTTCTCTGTTTCGGCGCCGCGTTAACCATCAACCGTGTCAGGATCCTATTGCTTAAGGCATTTTCGCAGGGGATTCAATATTCGATGGCACAAGCACCAGTGATTTTTATGTTCAACCACGATTCGCCAGAGGACGATATTTACTGGGATTACGAGCCGGCTAAGTGATTTGATATATCACCAACTAACTGCACTTTCAGCAGCGGTAAGCCCACTACGTCATAAGTACCCGACGCGATACCTATTTTTTCCTTATCAAGTGCAGCGAGGATATCCCGGCTCATAGCTGTCTTGATTGCTCTGATCCCCGAATCGGGCACGAGGAAACGGACCGTCATTTCCAGCCAGTTGTCTGTGATCCGCCAATATATAGTAGGCTCCAGCTCCGACCGCTTCATCACATAGCGTGACTCCAGGGCACGCAGAGCTTCTTCGCCAATTTCCGCAATCTTCACAGTATGCTTACGGGCTGCCTCCAGCAGAATGTGTTCGACCTTCGCTCGATCCGCATTATAGGTAAACGGCAGGCGCATTTCTTCCCAGATGTATGGGAACTCGCGCGTGTAGTTGTAGACCGGTTCATCGAAGATGACAGCATTCGAAATACGCACAAGGCGGCCTGTGTACTGGCGCGCTTGCACCCAGGCGGGATCGCCAGTGTCACCTTCAGCTGGCTGGCCCATTTCCATAATCACGGTTTGCAGAAAGCTCAAAGCGATAACGTCTCCGCGAATGCCGCCCATGGTGATGCGATCACCGATGGTGAACGTCTTGCCGCGAAGAATAAGCAGGTAGCCGGCAAAGGCCGTGACGACACGCTGCAGTGCGAACGCAAGACCCGCCGTGACCAGCCCTACCGCGGTTGTTAGTTCGGCTGGGTTATCGAACCAAATGGAAATCAGGCCGATGATGAGCAAAATTGAGACTCCAATTGAGATGCCCTGATGCGTCCAGAAGGCAATTCGCTTGGTGCGTTTACTCCATTCCTGGCGATGAGAGAGCCAACGTAGAAATTTGGCGACTAGCAGAATGATGGAGATAAAGATGAGGGAGAAGAGTAGCTTTTTGCCGTTCTCCGCGTTGACGCCTACCAGCTTTACGCCGAATAGTTGGACGACTTGATGTGGTCCTACCAGTTGAAATACATCATTCACAGCGCGTCTGTCTGACCCTCCACGTCGTGGACGCTGCTTTACTGGTTTTCGTTCCAGGCGCGGAAGTTGAGGATACAACGACGTCAGACGTTGCGTTGGGAACTCGTTGGATCTTGTCGTGAATTTCGTATGTACGTATCTGAGTCGAACCGGCGAGTCTTTAGGTCCGGGGGCTTGCACAAGTCTTCGAACTCTTGCTGCGCACCTTGGCAGGGTTGGACTCCATCCCCAAAACCAGATTGGGCCCCCTGCCAAAACAGTTCTCTCTCCGGCTTGGGAGCGGCCCACTCGCTCTCTAGGTGCGCCGGCAGATCCGGGCTACGAAGGGAAATTCGATCGACGGATTTCACTCAATCGCCGCTCCGGTTCGGCCTCCACGCTGGCGGCGCCGGGTGAGCATCGCTTATCTTCCTGCGGCGCTCCTGCTCCTGCGTTTGTACAGTTTCTTCCAGGTCTGCACAAGTTCCTGCAAAGGTCCCGGACAAGGCAAGTCGCCGTCCTCCAGCCCTCATAGCGCATACAGTTCCCGGTACTGCCGACGCACCTCCTCGGTAGTGAGCTTTCGCAACAAACTGTCGATGCGAGAGCTGTGTTTTCCGGTACACCCCTGCTCAAAGGAATGAGGCGGTTTGGGCATGTTTGCCTCGTCTTCGCGATGGTATTAAGCGTCACTTCTCGCCCCAGCCGCCTGTCCGACGACGTGAGCGGATTTGAGGAGAGGCCAATGAAGGCCATATGATGACTGATAAAGCGATTGGAGGATAGATGAAGACGTTCTTTGCTGTTATCGTACTTGCAGCTTTTACAAGCGTGACGTGGGGCCAAGGCTCTCCGCCGCAAGCCGGAGCCGATCAGCCTTATTCAATGGAGTATTACTACAAGACGCAGTGGGGTCATCAGCAGGAGTTCCTTCAACTGTTTTTGAAGAATCATTACCCGTTGCTGAAGAAGCAGATGGAAACCGGGCGAATTCTATCCGTCAAAATTGAGACTCCCGCGAACCACTTGCCAGAAGACGCCCGTTGGGATTATCGCGTCACGATCCGATTCAAAAATTCGGCCCTGGCGACAGCTGCGAACCCGTCGGAGGAAGCCATGGTCAAGCAACTATGGCCCGACCAGGACACCTACAAGCGTGAGGAGCAAAGAAGGTTTGAAATCCTACTGGCGCATTGGGATGTTCCGGTGACCGACATCACACCGCCGTCGCGATAAGCGGTGGACTGGGCGTGAGCTCGGCAGTACGAACCGCGACATCCATGAGTTCGGACCAGTGGTCTTTACCCAAGGCCAGTCGCAGACCCCTCTGAGCTGACTCCCAATACGGAAGCACGCGTTTGTACTCGCGACGGCCGGCGGCTGTTAGATAGAGTCGAAGCTCGCGCCGGTCGGCCCCTCTTTCAGAGCGAAGCCATTGCTTGCGGCGCAGGAGAGGCAGCGTCCTGGTAAGGGTTGTGCTGTCAGCTCCCAATAGCTCCGCGAGGTCTTTTTGCGAGATCCCCGGCGCACGATTCAAGGCCTGTAAAAGAGTGAATTGGGTGAGCCGCAGGCCGCTGGGACGAAGCATATTGTCGTAGAACTGACTGACCAGCCGAGCGGCCCTGCGCAGATTCGCGCAGGCGCAGGGCAGCGGAATGGCCCGTAATGCGATTTTGGTCACACTTTCTGGCGCGATATCCATAGAAACATGTATTTACATGTTTAGCAAAAATGGAGCGCATCCTGAATAGATGTATCTACATCTATCTGCCAGAAGGTTAAACACAAGGAGTCGAGACAATGAACTTTCTAGTACCGAATTACGTGTTCCCGTTTGTGCTGGGCGGCGCAGTGGCGACGGTAGCGGCTGTGGTGCTTGGCGTATATAAAGCGCTGAAGCTCGCCGAATGGCCCGCGAGCGACCGAAGACAGGCGGTTTGGAAGGTTGGAGTGGTGCTCGGCGCGTGGTTCGTGGCCGCGCTAGCGACATCCTGGTTAGGACTTTACCGCCTCGCCACGCCAACCATTCAGTATGCTTTGCTGATTCCGATCATCGCCGGCATAGTGCTATTTCGCCGCTGGAGCACGCTTCGGCGAGTAGTCGATGCCTTACCGCAACGCTGGATTGTTAGCGTGCAACTCTATCGAGCGGAGGGGTTGATCTTCCTGGTGCTCTATGCGGCTGGCCGTCTCCCGGGCGTGTTTGCCTGGCCCGCAGGCGTGGGCGACATTCTCGTCGGGTTGCTTGCTCCCGTGGTGGGGGCGGCGTATGCCCGCCGATCGCCGCATGCCGGCGGATGGTTGCGCGCCTGGAATATGTTGGGTATCGCTGACCTGGCGGTAGCGGTAACCACCGGTTTCCTTAGTTCCCCTTCGCCACTACAGATGTTCGCGTTTGACGCCCCGAATGAGATGATCAGCGCGTTCCCGCTGGCCATGATTCCGGTGTTCCTGGTGCCGCTCTCGATTCTGCTGCACTTGGCATCACTCTATAAATTGCGGCAGACACAGACAGCCGGCCGCGTCCGCGTTCCGCTTCATGCCTACTGACGACGTAGTATCGTGCCTCCATGGAGAGGCTGGCGTGCGCACGCACGATTCCGTCGAGCTGGTATACCGATTCCCAGTTCCTTGCATCCGAAAAGGAGAAGATCTTCTGGCACACGTGGCAGCCGGTGGGGCATGCCGCAACAGTTGCCGAGCCAGGCGCATATCTGGCTTGTGAAGTTACAGGTGAGCCGTGCGCCATCGTGCGCGGTTCTGACGGCGTTTTGCGGGCGTTTTCAAATGTTTGCCGGCACCGCGCATCCACCATCCTCGATGGCAGCGGATGTGCCAAGGCGCTGCGCTGTCCGTACCACGGCTGGACCTATTCACTCAAAGGCGAACTGCTGGCGGCGCCCGAATTTCAAGGCGTAGAGAATTGGGACCGCAAAGATGTACGCCTTCCCGGTATGCGCGTTGAGCAGTGGGGACCTTATATCTTCCTCAATGTCGACTCGCAGGCGCCGGGGCTGAGCGAGGTGTTAGGGGACATTCCCGCGCAAGTGGCCGCACTCGGGTGCCCGGTCGATCAACTGCATTTTTCCTATCGGCGCGATTACCTGATTCGCTGCAATTGGAAAGTGTACATCGATAACTATCTGGAGGGGTATCATCTGCCGGCCGCTCACCCGTCGCTATTTCGAGAGCTGGACTATAGCGCCTACCGGGTGGATACGTTCCGCTATCACTCGTCGCAATATGCACCCATCCGGCCCGCGCGCGCAGGCGCCGATGAGCCGCGAAGGTATGTCGGCGCAGACGAGGGGAACCGCGCGTTGTACTTCTGGATCTTTCCGAACTTCATGCTGAACGTGTATCCGGACAATCTCAGCAGCAATATCATTCTCCCGATTGGACACGATCAGACGCTGACTATCTTTGAGTGGTTCACTTATGCGAAAGACGGCCAGGCGCCAGAGATTTCGCTCGAAACGGTGGCGTTCAGCGACGAGATCCAGCAGGAGGACATTCGCATTTGCGAAAACGTCCAGAAGGGACTAGGATCGCGCACGTACGACCGCGGCCGCTATTCAGTGAAGCGCGAGAATGGAGTCTATCACTTTCATTCTCTGCTGGAGGAGTTCCTCGGACTAGCTCCGCCGGTCGCCGCCGCCGAGCACCCGTAGCAGAATGTTCAGCGTCGCCACGAAGATGTTGAACACGCTCGCGAACAGCATCAATGCGCCGGGAATCGGGCTATCGATATCCGGTGCCCGCAGCACCATGCTTGTGGCGTAAACCAACGTGAATACGCCCAGAGCTCCCACTCCGACGGCAATAAGAATACCAACGAACCCAATGTGCAGAAAACCGTTCAGGATGATGGCGCCGATGACTGAGAAAAAGATCCCGGTGAGCAGTCCGCGCGGCGCGGAAAAGGTGCGGTTCGAACCCATCACGTACAGCGTGATTCCAACGAAAACGAAGCCGGTGATGAACAACGCAACCAAAATGAGATTAGGCGCGTACAGGCGCGAGACCCACAGCAAAGGCGAAAGCGCAATGCCCGAAATGAACCCGTCAAGCACCAGTACCGCTACGCCGAGTTGATGATTGTGACGCACCGCCATCGCCCACCGCGGAACAACATTGAGCAGCAGCAAGGCCGCAATCCAGCCAATCCAGGTGGAGAAAAAACGCGCCAGTGATTCCGTGGTGGCCCCAATGTAGCCGCCCGCCATGGCACTGAATACGGCCAGCCCGAACAGTAAATAGGTCTGCTTTACCATCACTGCGCTTTGGGCGGTAAGCGGCGTGGTTCCGGTAAAGTTCTCCCAAGTCGAGGTTTGCTGACTATAACCGTTCATATCCTCTATATATGTTTATATGATGCTTGAAAATTGGTTCGAGTTGCTTCGTTACGCCTGACGCACAGGCGCAGTCTACCTGTCATGCCGAATGTTACTGTGTATGGCGCTGATTGGTGCCCGCTGACGAGAGCCGCTTTGTCGCACCTGGACAACATAGGGGTCCAATACAAATATATCGACATCGATGAGGATGCCGGGGCCGCCAAATGGGTCGCCGACCACAACAACGGGAAAGAGAAGAAACCAACAATCGATGTCGACGGAAATGTCTTAACAACCCCCTCCGACAGCGAGTTGGAAAAGGTTTTGCGCGAGAAGCACCTTCTGAGCTGAGCTCCGCAGAAACAGCTCAATCTCGCACGTTAGCGCAACGAAATCCTCAGGCGCCAAAGCTTTATTAAAATAGGCGTCAACTCCCAGCAGTCTGCAGGTTGTGAGATCGCTTGGCTGGTCGGAACCAGTAAGCACCGCAACGGGGATCTCGGCAAGCGCCGGGTCGTTCTTCATGGCGGCCAGAATTTCGGTGCCGCTCAAGCCCGGTAAATTCAAGTCGAGAAACACGACGTCGGGCTTGTCGTGGCCTTCACCGGCGGCGAGTTGTTTCAGTCGCTCGACAGCTTCATTACCGTGCGTTACTACAGTTAGCGAATACGCCAGTGAGCTCTTCTTCAGAATTCTCCTGAAGAGCACTACATCGACAGGATTATCCTCGACGACAAAAATTCTTAGTTCGGCGCTTCCGCCATTTTCGTGAAATTGCACTCAGTCTCCCTTGTGCTCATGCGGCTTTTTGAGGAACCGCCAACAGTGTTTTGGATTCTGAACGCCCCGAAGGCGTTCTGTGGTCCGGTATTCGGCGATACGGGAACGCAACAGCCGCTTTCTATGGAGCCGGCAATAGGAAGGTAGGTACTAGCGACTTTAACTTACCAGAAAGAGACTTAAGATACACCCTCGGAACTTTACGGTGAGTGAATGAAAGAATCGTGAGAGGTATTCGGAGCAGGCGCACTATTTCGCAATCCGTTAAGTCGTATCTGGGCAAACGAGTAGTTAGAGAGGCGAACGCCAGGTTCTTGCGGCGCCATGGCGTAGTAGCTCCGAGCGAAATCAGTAAAGCCCAACTGCTCGAAGATACGCCCGAAAATCGTGTGCATTTCACCGGAATCTGCCGAAACAGCCGCAAACCTATAAGCGGTTGATATGGCGTTTTTCAGGTCGCCCGCGTTGGCCTGCGCCACTGCCAACGTATGCAGTACCGCCGCATTTGTCGAGTTGGTTAGTTCGGCAGCTTTTTCAGCTGCGGCCACGGCATCTGCCGCATTCTGCCCGGTAAATAGCAGCGTCCATCCCAGGTCGTTCCAGTCGGCGGGAGACGCATTCGGTTGCGCGCAGATTTGTTTCTCAATAGCTGCCGCCTCGGCATACTTGGCTTGTTGAGCCAGTGAATGGGCGCGCAGACGCAGCGCGGTGAGTTTCCCGGCGTCTACCGATTCCAGGCTGTCAATGTAAGGGTTCGCTTCGGCGGTGCGATCGCTTTGAATCAGGCTGTCCGCCAGCAGGTATGTGGCGGCGGTATTAGAAGAATCGCGTTGGTGAAGCGCCATCACGACATTTACTGCATCTTGCGGTTTGCCTTCGGAGAGCAGCAGTTGCGCGGAAGCAAGATCTAGCGCCGCCTGAAAATCGGCATCAGTAAGGGGCGGACGGCCAGCCGTTTCGCGGCCCCAATTGAGCCACTGCCGCGCGGTCGGGAGGTTGCCTGCGCGGGCGAACTGCGCCGCTTGAATGGAAGGCGCATCGCTGTTAGCCAGACCCGCGACAACGTAGTCGTTTCCTTGCTTCAGGATGTAAGCGACCGTGAGCGGCGCACCGCTGCCGGGGCCGGCTGAGGCGCGGACACGAAAGCCCGTGGCGTCGTTGCCCTCCGACGTGAAGCTGAGCGTGGTCTCAATCAAATCTGAAAAGTAAGGCAACAGATCTGACTTGCCGGGCGCAGGGTTAAGAGCGGCAAAAAATTGCAGCAACCGATAGCGTTGCGTTTGCAGAGTCTCGCTTTGGTTTTTCACGCTAACGAACTTCTTCCAGTCATCGGCATTTTCAGGATCGAGAATCGCCTGAACATAGCGTTGAAATACTGCGGCAGCGGGTTGCTGGGAAAGGGCGCTGTCATCGAAAACGTGCACACGCCCGAGTTTGTCCAGATCGACCGGCGCAACTCCAGGGCCTTTACCCGCCAGCCGGAAAACGCGCAGAGCAGCTTGATACTCGCGCACAGCCACCAGGCGCCGCCCCGCTTCCACCAGAAGAATCCGCCGTTCCTCCGGCGAAGGCGAGCGGAATTCCATATCGCTCATCAGTTCCGCATCGGTACGCGAGGCCGCGTAGGCAGCCCACCTGATGGATTGATCCACTTTCTCGGCCTGCGGATAGAGGAAGAACTCGCGCAACGGCGCGTATTTGCGCGCGTGCAGCAGCAGCAGCGCATAGTCGTTCAGCCTTCCGGTTCGCGCCAGGGTATCGAGATCGATGCGATCGAAGATGTCAGCTGCCTCATTCAACCGCGCGCCGCGCCCGTAACGAACGCCCGCTGAGTTGTAGGTGTACAAGTCGGCTAGCTGAAGGGTCGCCTGTCCGTAGCCCAGATCGATGGCTTGCTGCAGATTCTTCTCAGCGGCTTCGGCGTCCATGCCCGCGGCCAGGTATCGGCCAAACTCATCGTGCTCGTAGACCCAGCCGAGGCGGGCACGAATGGATGCCTCACTGGTATCGGTCGCCGGACCGGAGTTGGACGACTCTTCTGATTTGTGGTCGCGTTTCAGAAGATCTTCACAGAGTTTCACCGCTGCGCCGCGATTGCCAATCTCAACGTATCCGGTGGCCAGGCGTAATGACGGATTGATAGTTCCTTTCGCGTTGCCGGCGTCTTCCTCCAGTAACTTCATACCGGCGGCGATGTCACCGGACTTCATCTTGGCCAGGGCGATATTTTCAAATTCCACGCGCACCGAAGTCTTGTCCGCAATCTTCCGGAAGTCGGCCCGCATCTGTTCCACTTCTTTGGGCGTAAGCCGCGTCTTCGGCTGCTTCAAGGTATAGGCGAGCCGGACGCTAGCGTCTTTCTCCAGGCTCATCGCCGCGGTGACCGAAACAGGTCCTATGTTGACGGCCGGAACAGCCGGAAGCTCTTTCGGCCGGTAACCCGGCGGCGGAACCACGTGTACCGTGTTCTCCCCTGTGAATGCCGGATCCACATCGAAATCCATCGTTCGACCAGGAGCGTACGGCTGGGTAGGGTTGTCGCGGCTCATGACCAGCAGTGGGGTGAGGCCCATGAAATTGAGGCGGGCTACGCCGGGCATGTCGATAAATCCGCCGTAGTCGCTTAGGGGGCTAGGCGCATAGCCCTCGCCGGTTGTCTCTATCCAGCTCGGATTGAGGAGATCGTGCACGTCTGATGATTTGACGGATTCCACTCGCTGGCCGCCCGATGCGTGGAACAGCGGAGTAACCAGTGCCTCTTTCTGCGCCTCCTCACTATCCGCAACTCGAGAAAGGAGGCCATGCAGCACGTCTGAAAAGGCGCCAGACGACTCAATCTTCTGGGACACTCTGGTGGGAGTGCCGTCGCCCAGGACGACCTCCGTCGATGACGAGTTCACATTGTCTTTCTCGGTTGATGCGGGTGTCCGGACAAGTTGCGTCGTGGCCGGGTCTATCACCAAAGCCCAGCGGTTCTGCGCCGCCAGCGGCAGGCGCGCAACGGAGGTGTACTCGGCGGCCGGGTCGATCCAGAGCGGAATCGGCCGGTCTACCACCACAAGCGCGTGATTGAAGGCTTCGAGTCCCGGCAACGTGGGGAGCACATCCGGCGCGGGCGCGGAATTGACAAGCGCTAGTTTCGCCGATATGCCCGCCTCCGCCAGTTTGCTGATAAGGAGTAGCGCTTCGTCTTTCGAGTCGGCAGTTCCGGACTTCAGAATCTCAGCAGGTGAGCGGAAGGTGAGCGGAAGCACGGCAAGCCCGAGTCCCGTGTCTTGCAGTTGCTTACGTTGCTCTTCGTAGATCTTCTCTATGGCAGGTAACGCGTCACCCGTTGGCGGCGGATGGGTCGGCGCCGGACTCAACGTTTTCTGTAATACAGCCGTGAACCAACTCGTTACCGCCTGCCACGAGGGAACGTTGCTGAAAGCGATTGTCTGCGTAGGAGCAACCTCCGGCGGTAGAAAATTACCCACCACGTTGGGTTGGAACAGCGACGCTTCCACCGTATAGGAATGTCCCTTAGGCACCGGAACAGCCGTGATCTTCGCACCTGGAAAGCTGCGTGTCTCGACGTGAAGATCTGAGGCCGCCGCGCTGCTGATGGAGGCCAGGAAATGCACGATCGGCAGTCCGGCCGCAATCTCAATCGTCGCGAAGCGAAGGCCCGGAAGCGCCGGCGCGCTATCGCCCTCCTGAATCTGTACTTCAAGGATGCTGTCCACATCCACTTCGGGCAACCTGGCAGCAACAACCTTGACCGCCCCAATCGCGTTCTGAGCTTGCGAATCTTGTTCGTGGATGGCGCTCTCGTCCAGCACATGCGCCTGCCCGTCGTTCGTGATTACCCGCGCCTTGATCAGCGGGCGAATCTGACGCGCCAACGACCAGCCAACCGCCACTATCTGGACTTCTTCGATGCCTTGCACGCGAAAGACTTTGGTTACCGTACGGCTGGTTTGATGGAGCCGGCCGCTTTCATCAATCTCGACCGTGATGGAACGATCGAGCACAACCGCCGGAAGCTCATCCGACACCTGGTACCGCGCAGCGGCGGCAAGAACGGCGCGCGGATCGCTGGTGAACAGGGGAAGAGACCAGGTCTCAGCCCCTGAAGCCGAAGCCGCGAGCGCAATTAAGAAAAGCAGTTGAACGCGCAAACTGGTAAAAGGATAACTAACTGTAGTGGACAGTTATATACTTACTTCTCAGCGAAATAACCGGCTAACTATGGCGAGAACGTGTTTCCGCAGTCTGACAGCGTTGCTGATTGGCACAACGGGTTTACTGGCCCGGCAAACATCGGAAGTAGAAAAGTTGAGTCCCGGCTTGGATCAACTACTAGACCCTCATGCGCAGATTGAGAAAGTGACGACTGCGCCCGACTTTAAGTGGACCGAGGGTCCGGTGTGGTTCCGCGCCGGTTTTCTTTTATTTGCGGAGATACCCGGAAACTCCATCTGGAAATGGACGCCTCCGCCCGGCAGCGCGCCAGCCTTATTTATGCGGCCCAGCGGCTATGCGGGTACCGAACCATACGGCGGCCCTGAACCGGGCTCGAATGGAATGACTTTGGATTCGCATTCCCGGCTCACCATTGCCGGGCATGCGCGCCGGAACGTCTGGCGGCTTGAGACGCTGGACCCAAATGGGCAGATCACGGTTCTCGCAGACCAGTATCAGGGCAAAAAGCTGAACAGCCCGAATGACCTTGTATATAACCGCAGCGGCGATCTCTACTTCACTGATCCTCCTTACGGATTCCGCACACAAAGCGACAAAGACCCGGCTAAAGAACTCGCTTTCAACGGAGTTTACCGGATTCCCCATGCGGCCGCGCAAAAGCCGGGAGCGCCACCGGATCGATCAGCGCTGCAATTGCTGGTAAAGGATCTGCCGAGGCCGAACGGTATTGCTTTCTCGCCCGACGGCCAAATCTTATACGTCAATAACTCCGAGCCTAAGAAGTTTTGGATGCGCTATCAGGTAAAGCCGGATGGCACGCTGGACACCGGCAGGATGTTCTACGACGCCTCTGCCGATCAGTCGCCGGGCTCCCCTGACGGCATGAAGGTGGACCACAGAGGAAATATCTACAGTGCTGGTCCAGGTGGCGTGTGGATATTCTCACCCGCCGGAAAACATCTCGGAACTATTCACCTGCCCGAAAAGGTGGCCAACGTGGCCTGGGGTAATAGTGACGGCAAGACGCTATATATCACGGCAAGCACGGGCGTTTACCGAGTAGTCACCAAGGTAGGCGGCGTGTTGCCCTAAGGTAAGTGATAAGCGGCTTAGTCCGGGAATTTTTTTCCGTATCAAAGCCTATTGCCCGTGAATTTTTTTCATATCCCCTCATATCTTTCCGATGAGCTTTTTGTGAGCCAGCCATCCGGGTTTTCTGATCTCGTTCCCCGGTAAGCTAGTCAGCCCACCCAAACAAATGTCACAAAAACTCGCCCGCTATACGTGTGTCTTGATTTTCCTGACTGCCGGATGGAGCTGTTTCGCAGCCAGCGTGGCGAGCGCACCCACGGACTCAGCCGCATCATTCGACAGGAATCAAACGATCCTGGCAAAGGCCCGGCGCGCGAATGAGGAGATCTACACCAGCCTCCATTCCTTTATCTGCAACGAAGAGATGCAGCGCTTCAAAGCCCTAGCCGCATTGGACGAGGGCAAGCAGATTGATGCAGTGACCGCGACTGTATCTTTTGAAAATGGCACTGAGCAGTACACGGAAGTTCGCCAGAACGATAAACCGCTGCCCTCGATAGCCAGCGTGGGAGGCGCCTGGTCGGAGGGTGAGTTCGGTACCTTGTTGCGTCAGACACAGGCGCTGCTAAGCACCGACATGCCGATTCTGGAAGACTATTCAGATCTTGCTGGCACACCGGTGGCTATCTATCAGATCCATGTGACGGCTAATGAGAGTCCATGGGATCTACAGGTGAGATCGCAGCACGTGCGAGTGCCCTTCAACACGAAAGTCTGGGTGTCGGAAGCGGACGGCGAGATTCTCAAGATTGAGCGCATTTCCACCAGCATTCCGTCGGAGACCGGCATCGCCGAGATCCAGTGGAATGTAGTCCTCAGGCAGGTAGAACTGAACGGCAGAACCTGGCTGCTTCCAACAACAGGTGAATACTCTGTCTCCTACAAAGACTCCGACCATCGCGAGTGGAACATGATGCAGTTTTCGAACTACCACCGCTACAGTTCAGAAGTTGCCATCCGTTTCTAGGAATTCAGATCCTAATTCAGATCCGCGGATCCGTGACAGTCACCATGATTCCGGGCAGATTCGACCCACGGTCGTTTATCATAGCGGGAAACCCTCCTTCTAACCGCAATGAAAAACGGAAGACTTTCTGGCTCTATCCTGTGCGCAATTACTCTCGCGCTCCTATCGCAAAGCGCCGCGCCCGCGCAACCATCAACCGATAACTCGTCGCCGTGGTCCGGCATGCATTACCGCATGATCGGGCCGTACCGTGGCGGCCGTGTCACTACGGTGACTGGCGTTCCGTCGCAGCCCATGACCTTTTATATGGGATCGACGGGCGGCGGAGTTTGGAAGACGACCGATGCCGGTCATTCCTGGGTCAACGTATCGGACGGGTATTTTTCGGTCGCGTCGATGGGCGCGATTGATGTCTCGCTGTCGAACCCGGATGTGGTTTATGCCGGCACAGGGTCGTCGAAAATCCGCAGCAATGTGTCCATCGGCCACGGGATTTATAAGTCGACCGACGCGGCCAAAACCTGGAGCTTCATCGGGCTGCGAGATGTGGGTCAGATCGCGACGGTGCGCGTCAACCCCTCAAATCCCGACATTGTCTATGTGGCGGCGTTAGGCAATCCGTTTGTGCCGAACCCGGAGCGCGGCGTTTTCAAGAGCACCGATGGCGGCAAGACCTGGAAGAAAGTTTTATATGTGAGCGACGAACTCGGGGCGGCGGATCTGGAGATTCAGCCTGGCAATCCCGACGTGCTCTTCGCCAGCATCTGGCACGGACAGCGAAAGCCCTGGACCATCATCAGCGGTTCGAACGACGGCGGCATTTACAAGAGCACCGATGCGGGCGAGCATTGGGCAAAGCTCGGCGGCGGATTGCCGACTGGATTGTTCGGACGCAGCAATGTGGCAATTTCGGCGGCGAAGCCGGATCGGATCTATGCCCTGATTGAAGCCAAGCCGGGCGCCGGTCTGTACCGCTCAGAAGATGCGGGAGCCACCTGGACGCTCCTCAATGCTTCCGGAAATTTGATCACGCGTCCTTTCTATTACACGACTCTCGGCGTCGATCCCAATAATCCGGATGTAGTGTGGATCGGCGATGAAGGATGGTTCAAAAGCACGGACGGCGGAAAAACTTTTCACACCAGTCCGGTGCCGCATGGCGACAACCACGATGTCTGGATCAACCCGAAAAATTCCAATTACATGATTCAGGGGAATGACGGCGGTGCGAACGTCTCGCTCGATGGCGGGCGCACCTGGAGCACGCAAGGCAACCAGCCGACCGCGGAGATCTATCAAGTGGCCGTCGATAACCAGTTCCCCTATCGCGTCTATGGCGCGCAGCAGGACAACACCACTGTGATTGCGCCCAGCCTGCCACTAGGAGACGGCCAGGACTTCCGAGTTGGTCCCGGCTGTGAGACTGGCCCCATCATTCCGGACAACACCGATCCGCAGACTGTGTACGGCGGATGCAAAGGGCAGTTCAGTGTTCAGGATATGAACGGCAATGATGAGAAGCAGTACTGGGTGGGCGCGGAATCGCTGTACGGCAACGGCGGCGGGACTTTGATCTACCGCTTTCAACGTGTCGCTCCCATGGAGGTGTCGCCCAATGAGCCGCACACCGCGTACTACGGCTCGCAGTATTTGCATCGCACGCGCGATTTCGGTGTGACGTGGGAGAAGATCAGCCCGGATCTGACTGCCAATCCGCCGGAGGGTCAAGGACCAAGCGGCGAGCCGATCACACGCGACGCCACCGGCGAGGAAGTGTACAGCACCTTGTATGCGATTCGTGAATCGCCGATTCAAAAAGGACTCATCTGGACGGGCTCGAATGATGGGCTTGTGTATGTCACGCGTGATAGCGGGAAGACCTGGACGAATGTGACGCCGGCTGGCCTTGCGCCCGGCGGACGCGTCCAGAACATTGAGCCCAGCCCGCATCATCCGGCTACGGCATACGTTGCCATCTACCGATATTTACTCGGCGATTTCGCGCCGTACATCTATCGCACCGATGATTTCGGCAAAAGCTGGAAGCGTCTCACGGATGGCACAAACGGAATTGCGAATGACGAGCCGACGCGTGTCGTACGCGAGGATCCGGAGCGTGCCGGATTGCTGTATGCGGGAACTGAGTTCGGCATGTACATCTCATTCGATAACGGCGCGCGCTGGCAGTCGTTCCAAATGAATCTGCCCGTGACGCCGGTGACTGACATCAAGCTGGCGCATGGCGATATGGTGCTCTCGACGCAAGGCCGATCGTTTTGGATTCTCGATGACCTCTCGCCTCTTCGGCAGTTCAATGAAAAGGTTCTGAGCGCGGATGCGTTTCTGTATCAACCTCGCGAGGCAATTCGAATGCCCGCGCGAGGTGCGACCCCGGGGCTAAGTCGCAACGCGCCGAGCCCGCAGTATCCGCAAGTGGGCGCTATGATCGATTACTATTTGGGCAAAGCTCCTGAAGGCGACATTCAAGTGGAGATTTTAGACAGCGCGGGCAAAACGGTTCGTACGTTTTCAAGCGCCGAAGCTGAGCAGCGGCGCACGTGGCAATCGCGCGCCGGACGCGGAAGGGGGCGGCGACGAAGAAGAAGGTGGATTCGGTTCTCGCGCCGCACCCGTAAGGCTCGATAAAACCACCGGCATGCATCGCTTCACCTGGGATCTGCGCTATCCCGGAGCGTGGCAGAGCGCGGCGCGTCCGGAAGGGCCGAACGGTCCGGTCGTAGTCCCGGGCAAGTACACGGTGAAGTTGACGGTTGGTGCATGGACATCGACTCAGCCGCTGACGATTGTCGAAGATCCGCGCATCACGAAAACCGGCGTGACTACCGCAGACCTGCAACAACAGTTCGAGCACAATATGCGCGTGCGCGAACTGGTTAGCGAGGTGAATAAAACCGTGGCGCGCGTGCGGGCAGCTCAAGCCAAGGCCAAATCCGGCAGTGCGCATGCGGACGCAGAGCAACTGGGGAGCTTGAACGATGTGGCCGCGCGCCTCATCACGCCCCCCATCCGGTACAGCCAGCCGGAGCTTCAGACGCACATCGCCTACCTGTACAGCATGACGAACATGGCTGACCAGAAGATCGGCAAGGATGCGCCCGAACGATATAAGGTGCTGCGAAAACAACTAAACGAAATAGAAGCAGAGTTGGAAAAGCTCTTGCCGGCGTTCGAGTGATACCGACGCCTCTAATCGGATATGCTGCAAATGGATGCAGCAGCGGAAGGTGGTCGTTTTCGGTGGCGGCGGGCAGCTCGGCGTAGAGTTGTGCCGTGAGTTTGAGCGCCGTAGTTGGACTGTCCAGAAATTTGATCGGCAGACTCTCGATGTAACCAATGCGTCCGGCGTGGAGCAGGCGGTCGGCAAGCTAGATCCGGCTGTGGTGGTGAACGCGGCGGCCTACAACCAGGTGGACATCGCGGAGCGCGAGCCGCTGGCGGCTTATCAGGCCAACGCCCTGGCGGTGCGTAATTTGGCCATGGCTTGCCGGCAGAGCGACGCGCGGCTGGTCCATTACTCCACCGACTACGTCTTTGATGGCACCAAGGGCAGCTCCTATACAGAGGCTGACACGCCGCATCCGTTGGGGGCGTACGCGGTATCGAAGTTGGCCGGTGAGTTGTACGCCCAAGCCTATCTTGAGAACCCTTTGATCATCAGGGTCTCGGGCGTTTTTGGTCCCGGCGGTATGTTCACGCCGCGCGGAAATTTCGTGGAGCTGATGCTGCGCATGGGCAAGAGCGGGAATCCCATACGAATGGTGGAGGATCACGTTGCCTCCCCCACCTATGCGCCGGCAATTGCCTCGCGCACGGTGGACATGCTGGAGAACGGACTTTCGGGCCTGTTTCACATGGGCGGCGGTGAGGCGATTTCCTGGTACGCCTACGCCAAGATGATCTTCGAAATCGCGGGTATTTCGCCGCAGTTGCAGGCGACCGATGAACGCGAGTATCGAACAGCCGCGCGCCGGCCAAAATTCTCGGCTCTTTCAAACGGCAAGTTAGAAGCGGCGGGAATCACCCCCATGCCGCCGCTGCGCGAAGCGGTTGCCGAGTATTTCCGGGCGCGCGAGCACGCTACTGCGCATCGTTCGGTGTAGCGTAGTAGCCGTTGCGGGCCTGGACGCGGTAATCCGAATTATTCACTTTGATGTCGATGCGCCGGAACGAGCTGTCCCGCGCCGGGTTCGTCGATACGTATCCGATGGAATATTGATTGCGCAGTTCGTCCTGGATCTCTTTGAATACATCGTTCAGTGGATGCTTTTTGTCAACTGTGAACACGCGTCCGCCGGTCTGTTCGGACATCTTGCGCAGATAACCCTCGCCGCCTCCGCCGCCGATCATGAATCCACCGCCGGAGTAGAACGCGCGATCGACGTAGTAAATGCTGTAGATGATTGCATCGGATTTTTGCGCGGCCTCGATAGCAGTGTTAATGCTGTAGGTGCTGCCCTGGTCGTCGCCATCGGTGATGAGAATCAGAGCCTTGCGCCCTACTTCGCTTTTCAACTTCTCGTTTGATGCCAGATAGACTGCGTCGTACAGAAGCGTGCCTTTCGGCGTGCCCATAGTTGGAACAGGCCCTTGATTGACGGGGCCGCCGCCCAGCATCGGCGTCATGCCGTCGCCGCGCAGGTCGCGCAGAGCCGAAGTCAACAGCCGCGGGGAGTTGGTGTAATCCTGCAAAAGCTCCGTGTCTTTGCCGAACGAGATGAGGAACGCTTCGTCCTTAGGCCGGATGACATTGGAGAAGAACGAGGATGCCGCATCGCGCTCAATCTCAATTAAGCGTGTTTGGCTGGCGCTGATATCAATGAGCAGGCCAAGGGTGAGCGGCAGATCGGTTTCGCGCGAGAAGTGCTGAATGGTCTGCTGTTTGTTGTCTTCGAAAACCGTGAAGTTGTTCTTCTCTAAATTCGGGATCAGCGCGCCGCCCTTTTTGGCGTGCACGGTGAACAGAATGTTCACCAGTTCGACATCCACCTTGATGGTGGACGACTGCGGTATGGGTTGCGCCTGCGGAGCGGCTGGCGGTTGCTGCTGCTGCGGAGCAGTTGGCGGCTGAGCTTTAGTTGGGGGAATGAACTGTGCGCTCAATGCGGGCGCAAGCAGGCTGGCGAAGCCGAGAACTATGCATTGAATCTGGCGAACAACACTACCCATGTTGGTTACGATTGTAATCGTTCATGCGTGCAGCCACTCTTCATCTTCAGAAATCTGATCCAATTATGGCTGCGATTATCAAGCGCGTGGGGCCGTGTCAAATGGTTCCTCGTGAGCCAACGTTCGAGACGCTGGCGCGTTCCATCACGTTCCAACAGCTTAGCGGGAAGGCGGCGGGCACCATATTCGGACGGGTTCGCAAGGCTGTGGGGCGGCGGTTTACGGCGGCAGGTTTTCTGAAGCTTACACCCGAAGAACTCCGCGCCTGCGGACTATCGCGGCAGAAAATTGCCTCGCTAACGGATCTGGCAGAACGCGTGAGGCGGCGCGAGATTCAGTTTCACAAGCTGAGCGAGCTTGCAGACGAAGAGATCATCTCCGTTCTGTCACAGGTGCGCGGCGTGGGCGTCTGGACGGTGCAGATGTTCTTGATCTTTGCCTTGCAAAGGCCGAATGTGATGCCACTCGCGGACCTGGGAATACGGAACGCCGTACGCAAGGCCTACAATCTGCCCGAAATGCCAAAACCGGCTGAGTTAGCGGCGCTCTCTCAGAAGTGGGAGCCGTACTGTTCGATTGCAAGCTGGTATTTGTGGCGTAGTTTAGAAGGCCCTGCGGGCATTTAAGACTTGGTAGTCTCCAGCGTCTGAGTGGGCTCGGGTAAAGGCGGCAGCGGCCGTGCGGGTTTCAAGATCAACACGCCGAGCGGAGGAATTATTACAGACATGGACGCGGGGCGGCCGTGCGATGGCTTGGCTTCCGCACGTATCCGTCCGCCGTTGCCCATATTGCTGCCGCCAAACATTTCGGCATCGGAGTTGAACAATTCCAGGTAGTCGCCTGGCTCGGGTACACCGATGCGATAGCCGGGGTGCGGTTGAGGCGTGAAGTTGCAGACTACGACGACGAAGTCTTCGCGGCGATGGCCATAACGTATGAACGAGATGACGGAGTTCTGGCTGTCGTGGAAATCGATCCACTCAAAACCCCAACCCTGGAAGTCGATTTCGTACAGGGCGGGCTGCGATTTATACACCTCGTTCAGGGCCGCGCAGAAGGTCTGAAATTTTTTGTGAACGTCGAACTGAAGCAGCCACCATTGCAGGTCGGCTTCGGAATTCCACTCAGCGGTCTGGCCAATCTCGCATCCCATGAACAGCAGTTTCTTGCCGGGATGCGTGTACATGTAGCTCATGAACGCGCGCGCATTGGCGAAGCGCTGCCATTCATCTCCCGGCATCTTGTCCAATAGCGCGCGTTTGCCGTACACCACTTCGTCATGCGAGATGGGCAGCACGAAGTTCTCGGTGAACGCGTAGACCATGCTGAAGGTGATGTCGTTCTGGTGGTACTTGCGATGAATGGGGTCGCGTTCGAAGTATTGCAGCATGTCGTGCATCCACCCCATATTCCACTTCATAGTGAAGCCAAGCCCATTGAGATAGACCGGCCGCGAAACGCCGGTGAAGGCGGTTGATTCTTCCGCGATCGTCATGGCGCCGGGCACCTGATGGACGACCTCGTTGGTCTTGCGCAGGAACGCGATGGCATCCAAATTCTCATTGCCGCCGTACATGTTCGGAAGCCACTCGCCGGCTTTGCGCGAGTAGTCCAGATAGAGCATTGAGGCGACGGCATCCACGCGTAAGCCGTCGATGTGATACTTCTTCAGCCAAAACAGCGCGTTCGAGATGAGGAATGATTTGACTTCGTTGCGTCCGAAGTTGAAGATCAGCGTGCCCCAATCGCGATGCTCGCCCAGGCGCGGATCTTCGTGTTCATACAAAGCCGTTCCGTCAAAGTAGGCGAGACCGTGCGAATCTTTCGGGAAGTGCGCCGGCACCCAGTCCATGACGACGCCGATGCCCGCCTGATGGCAGCAATCGATGAAGTACATCAGATCCTCAGGCTCGCCGAAGCGCGATGTAGGCGCGAAATAACCGGTGACCTGATAACCCCATGAAGGCGAGTAAGGATGCTCGGCGATGGGCATCAATTCGATATGCGTGTAGCCCATGCGCTTTACGTAATCGACTAACTTCGTTGAGAGTTCGCGATAGGAAAGGTGCTCGTGTCCCTCTTTGCGCATCCAGGAGCCGAGATGGACTTCGTAGAAGGCAACAGGGCTGTCGAGTATTTTCGTAGTCGCGCGGCGCTCCATCCATTCCTGGTCCTGCCACTCATAGCTGTCCAGATCGGACACGAGTGACGCGGATTTGGGAGGAACTTCCATCCCAAATCCGTAGGGATCGGCCTTCATCTGGCTATAGCCGCGGAACTTCGATTTGACAGCGTATTTGTACGGCGTGCCATAGCCGACGCCGGGGATGAAGATTTCCCAGACACCGCCACTGCGCAGACGCATGGGATGACGGCGGGTGTCCCAATCGTTAAAATCGCCGACGACGCTGACCACAATGGCGTTGGGCGCCCAAACCGCGAAACGGGTTCCACTGACTCCTTCGACAGTGACTACATGGGCACCGAACGAGTTGTAGCCTTCGTAGTTGGTGCCCTCAGAAGTCAAGTGCAAGTCGAAATCGCTGAGGACCGGCGGGAAGCGGTAGGCATCTTCAATTTCCGTCTCCTGCCCCTGATAGTCCGTGATGCGCAAACGGTATTCAGACGGTTGCGAGTCGAGACGAGCTGAAAAGATGCCCGAAGCGTGAACGCGCTGCATAGGGATGGATTCCCCATCGATTATTACTTCGGCTTCTTGCGCGTTGGGCAGAAAGGCACGGACCTCCCAGGCACGTTTGCTGTCCTCCGCGGCGTGTGGTCCCAGTACGGCAAATGCGTCGCCGTGGTAGCCGCCTGCTATCGCTTCCAATTCTTGATCTGTCATGGCACGTTTATTATGTCGAAGTAGTATCTCCAGGCCCGTTCTTGAGCAACGACACTATGGTTGACCAGCCGGATGAGGATCTCCAGCAGTTCATTCTGGATCTGCCAAAAGCCGAACTGCATTTGCATCTGGAAGGCTCGGTTGAGCCGGAGACGATACACGAACTCGATCCTTCGCTCTCGTTGGATGCCATTCGGTCCAATCTTCATTACAGTGACTTTGCCGGTTTTCTGAAGGCATACGTCTGGGTGACGCGCAACCTGAACACTCCGGAAGCCTATGCGCTGGCGACTCGCCGGATATTGCAGAAGCTCGCCGATCAGAATGTGGAGTATGCGGAGATCACGCTTTCGGCCGGGGTGATTCTATGGAAACAGCAGGACTTGTTTCAGATTTTCGAGGCTATCCGGGCCGAGGCGAACAGCCAGCAGCGAGTGCGGGTAGCTTGGATCTTTGACGCCATCCGTCAGTTCGGAGTCGAAGATGCGAAGCGCGTGTTTGACATCGCTAAGGAGCTGCGCGGAGAAGGCGTGGTGGCGATCGGCATTGGCGGCGATGAGGTGCGCGGACCGGCGGCGTGGTTTCAGGAGCTATACGAGTCGGCGCGCGATGCGGGGCTTTGTCTGACGTGTCATGCGGGCGAAGTCGCCGGGCCCGAGAGCGTCTGGCAGGCCATTCAGATTGGATCGCAACGTATTGGGCATGGCATCCGATCTATCGAAGATCCGGAGTTGCTGGCAACATTGCGTGAGCGCGATATCCCGCTCGAAGTCTGCCCATCGAGCAATGTATGCACGGGTGCAGTGGCTAGTCTGAGCGAGCACCCTCTACGCAAGCTGTGGGATGCAGGCGTCCCGATCGTGTTGGGAACAGATGACCCGGCGCTGTTCTTTACGGATCTGGTGCATGAGTATATGCTGGCGGCCCAGGTGTTCGGGTTTTCGAGAGCGGAGCTGAAGCAGTTGGCCGAGAATAGTCTGCGCTACAGATTCGTACAGTGATCAGTTTTGCGGAGCTTCAATGCCGAGCCGGGCGTAGATCTGCTGCATGTCGTCGTCCGTGATCAGCGGCAGCTGTATCTGCTTTCGGTCGTTTTCTCTAAGATCAACATCAACTCCTTTGCCTTCGAGTTGCTTCAGGACGTCGGGATTCTGGAGTTCCTGGAAATCCATCTTTTCCAGCGCATACGCGTGGTAGTGGCCAGGAGGAAGTTGCTTTACGCTGAACGATCCGCCGCTACCGGAATTTCCAAAGTGCATTCCGGAGCCGTCTTCATTCAGGGTGTCCGGAACGAGGACGATGGCAGCGTCCAGTGTGGCGGGAGATTGTCCGGCGTTCGCCGTGTCAGCGGTGGAAGTAGAAGCCTGAGGGAACTGCACCGTGCCCTCCACTTCGGCAACTCCATAGCTGAAGACAACCGCGATCTGGCCTGAGCCCTGGCTAAGATCAAGTTCTTTTCCAAGATCCTCCTGATTGCCGAGCCGAACCGATTTCAAGTAAGTGCCCGTAGGCGTGTTCACGTTGAGATAGTATTTGCCGGGAGTAACACTGTCCATCGTGAATGTTCCGTCATCCTTAACGCTGATGTTGTTATTCCCGAACATCACAGCTGTAGGGTCGGCGGGGTATAGAAATAGGTGGACGTTCTTGAGGTTTGCAGAGCTGGTGCCTGCCGGTGCGTTGCCGTCAAAGCTAACTTGCCCGTGAACCGTGCCGGGCGGAACGATCATCACCTGAACGTTGTTGACGTCGCCCTGCCCCACATCGACTTCCTGATGGCCTAGCGTTTTGGGCGGTCCGTTCGGGCTGAAGACGGTAACTGTGTATGGGCCGGGTGCAACTCCCGCAATGTCAAAGCTGCGGTCTTTCGCTGCACCCGTTCCGCCGAGCACCATGAACCCCATTTCGTCATCACCGCGGGCGGATGCATTGACCTGCAGCCGGTCATTCGTGCCGTCGGGCAATGGGCCTACAATCTTGCCGCGGATGTGATAAGTGGGCGCGGTTCTGAGGCGGATGTCCATTCCACTAAGATCCTGACCCGCTTTGATGTCGAGCGCAGTGGCCGATTCAATGTTCGGAGCATCCGGGTAATAGGTTTTTACAGGGCGGATATCCGGCTTGCCCAGCTCCGGAGAGGCTTCGTTATCGGGCATGAAACGCGCTCTTTGCACGACGAGATAGTATTTGCCGGCGGAAAGACTTGAGATTCGATACTCACCCAAATCGTTGGTGTTCGATCCGTTCCGCATCACGTGGCGAAGTTTGCCACGTTGCCACATCTGTCCTACTATCTGGACCATGGCCCCATTTACCGGATCGCCGTCCTGATCGATCACCTTACCGGTAATGACAGCTTGCGGCGCCAGCGCCAGGCTGATGTTCGTCAATTGTTGCCCCGCGCGCAGGCTGAGTATCGATCCGCGTCGTCCTGTCCCTTTTGCGCCATACTGCGTATCCAGATAGCCGTTACGATTGCCGGATAGATGGTAATCGCCCGGTTCGATATTTTCGATTCTGAAGTTTCCTTCGGCGTCCGAGATCGTGGCATATCCCTGGCCCGCCTGTATGTCACCGTCGGCGTTCAGCGCGGTGATCTGCCTGGCGAGCCGGACGGCGGCTTTCTTCAGCGGCTCGCCTGTGAGGGCGTTGGTGACGTGACCTTGCAGAACGCAGCGGTCTTCCGGTTTACTCTTGCCCGGCGGTGGCGTGAGGGCACCTTGTGAGATGCCGATGGCCATCTGCCCGGACAAAAGTGGAGCGGTGAAAAGGAGCGCAGTAAGCAAGAAGCGCTGTTTCGCGGACATACGGAGATCTATGGTGCAGTATAGGCGCGACTTTAGCGTGGGCACAAGTGAGCGAGACAGCAGACGCTTTTCCTTATGGGTTTGAATGAAGTGACGGCACACTTGGAGCTTTACTCGGACTTGCAAGGGCGACTTAGGCGGCCATTTTGCCGCTTTGGGGTGGTCCGAAGCCGTCGAATTCCTTGAGTAAGTTGATTTGGTCACGTTCGAGTTTCACTTCGGCGATGGCGTGGCGCACTTTGAACATCTGATCACTCTGATCTTGGCGCTTTTCGCGATACTGTTGTGCGGCTTCAGCCCGCTTTTGCGATTCGAAGCCACGGCGCTCCCAAGCTCTGTCTTTTCTGCGCTTTGCGAGCTCAGCGGCGGCGCGTTGATAGGCCCGGTCGTTGGCGGCCTGGTAGCGGAGGTACAGGTTTAGGTCCTTGAGGACGGCGATTGTCTGTTTGTCGTTGGCTCTTTGATCGCCCGTGAAAGGGCGGTGCTGGAAACAAGCGTTCTAAAAACGCACCGAGCGCTCCGACATCCAGGTGTGTCTGCACATCTTGGCCACCAACTCCCGTTCCACGTCGTCGACGGGCTGCTCGGAAGAGAGGAAGCGTTCGAATAAGTTGTTGTAGTCTTCCTGATTTTCGGATTCCAGGACGTTGAATTTGCCACATAAGCCGTGGATGATTCGGTTCTGTGAGGAGCGGGCGAGGCCTGCCGCTGATGTGGGTCCCGAACTTTTCTGCGCGTTGGCGCGATTGGCTGCGAGTTTGCGTTTGGAGATTGACATTGATGTTAACCCTCGCGTGCATTGTGGAATGCGGGCGTGCGGGTTGAGGGTGGTGAGGCTAGGTAGGTTATTCAAATGATTGAAGATAGGAATCTCGGTTGCGCTGTGATCTGCGTGCATCGAGATGGAAGCGCCCGGCATGTGCTCACTGACGCGCTAAAGCGTCCCAGCGCTGCTGGCAAGTTCGCTGGCTCCGTTTCGGCATTGTCGTGGCGCGTCAGCCGGAGGCGATTGCTCGACGGTTAGCGGGGGGAGAGGACGACTTCGTTCATGAAGCCGAATTTGCCGCGGGTTTGGGAGCGTTTGATTACGTCGGTGGCGCCGTTCACATGCAGAGTGATGCTGTCCGGGGTGATCTGAACGGTCATCCGGTAATAATCACCTACGGTGAGTGGCGTCTCGGTTTTCTGATCCTTGACTTCTTTGCTATCCACAAAGACTTTCCGGGTCAGGTGATGCGGATCAAGGGTATATAGGATCTTGTTGTCTTCGTCTTTGTAGTCGGCGACGAACTCGTATTTATTGCGCTTTTCCTTGAGAAACGCCTTATTATCCTTGAGCAGAGTGAAGTTAAGCGTACCCTCGTCAGCTTTTGTGAAACTAAAGCCCTTTTGGGCATAAGTCCACCATCCGCTGGAGTCCGATGTCCAGGAAGCGCCATTGGCGAAGATCTTGGAGGGCACGATTTTCTCGATTGCAACGGCAGTTGGCTTCAGGCTGACGGTGTAAGAAACTTCTTTGCCGGGCGCGATGGTCACGTTTTCCTGTTCCATGAAGAAGCCGTCGGCTTCGGCTTTGACAATATAGTCACCGGCGGGAATGGAGTGATCCTGATTGTTCTGCGCGGACTTTTCCTGCGTTTCACCGGCTCGCTTGTAAGTTACATGCGCGGCTGCGGGAGTTACTTTGACGAGTAACTTGCCATAAGGCTTCATTTCCGCGCCCGAGATAGTAACTGTCTTACCGGCGGTGAACTGTTGATAGTGAACGTAATCTTCGTAATTCGGCTTTTTGAGTGTGACGGTGTGGTTGCCCGGGCTAACTTCCTTACTAAGTGCACCGGAAGCGGCAGTACCAATGCTGGTTCCGTCAATTAACACTTCGGTATCGGACGGGGCGGATTCCACCGCCAGCGTGGCGGCGTGCGCAATGCGATTGAGAGTGAAGTTCAGAGGCTGGGGCGTATCGCCCGATTTGAGTTCGATGACCTGCTCGGAGGCAGGTTCGTAATCGTCGGCCTTGACCAGGACGTGATATTTGCCCGCAGGGCGATGGAGCGTCAGAGTCCCGTTTACAAGATGCGTTTTGACCTCACGGTTATTCACGACCGCTACGGCGTCGGGTATGTTTGCGGTCACAGTGAATGCAAACGTTTCGGCGGCGCCGCTGAGCGTGACATTCAAGGCCGGAAGCGCTGTGACATCGATGCCCACGGTGTGAGTTTTCCCCTTGCCTTCATCCACGACGTAACGCAGGCCGGTTTGCGAGGGTAGAGTCAGCTTTTGGCCGTCGGCAGGAATTGGCGCGGCCGACTGTCCCTCCACTCCGCCGGTGAGACCTGGGGTCCCGTAGACAATTGCGTTCGGCCCCAAAGACGCAACAATCACGCCAGGGACGGTTCCCTTGGGAGGCGCGCTGATGGTGGGAACGGCTGCGGGTTTGGCGTCGAATGCGAAATCGAAGAGGACGCTGTTCGCGGCGCTGCGAATCACAACATGGTGAGTGCCGGGCTGAATGTCGTCCTTTGAAATAATGCCATCCTGCAGGTTGACGGGAGCTTGCTGATCGAAGAACAGTTTGGCTCCGGCCAGATCCGAATTGATGCGGATGCCGGCAAGCGCCGGGTGCATTTCAAACGCCAGCGGTACGGCCTTAGTAGCGTTCGAGGGAATGGTGAAGTTCTGCGGATCACCTACATAGCCGTCGGCTTCCGCTTCAAAGCGATGCGTGGAACCGGGCCGGGCAGAGGCTTGCGTGCCAGAGACGGGCCGGCCATCCATGAGATAACGGACGCCGGGAACGTTGGCAGACAAGGCGATAGGGATCTCGCCGGACGGTGGCGGAGGCGGAGGCGTTTTCGTACCGTGCCGAGTGAACAAGATGCCGGCTACGATCAGCAGTACCGCGGCAGCAGCAGCGCCGATGATTAAACGCAATCTCTTCTTGTCGGAGGCTTTGGGAGCGGGCGCCGGAGTTGCTTTGGGCGGCTCCGGCTTGGCGGCCACAGGTTTGGGCGGTGGTGGTGGCTGGACAGGTGGTGGCGGCGCGGTGGGCGCTTTCGCTGTCGGAGTGGCGGCGCGCCCCACGGGCGACATCAGCATCGTCGCGCTGGCGGGCTCGGGAGTAGCCGGCGCAGGAGTAGGGGGCGCGGGCGGCGGTGTATCTTTCTTGCGATTGTCTGGGACCGCGCCACGCAAGGTGTGCTGGAGTTGCACCAGGCGGCTTTCATTTGGAAACGCCTGGAGGCCCTTTTCGACTTGTGCCAAAGCGCCTTCCAGATTGCCGGCGGCCTGTAGTTTGCGGGCATCGCCCAGAAACTTGCTGACGGCCTCCTGGCGTTTGTAATCGGCAATCAGAGAGGTGAGGCTGCGGGCTACGGGGTCGGCGGGCTCGAGTTGCAAGACCTCGTTTACGAGCGGTTCGGCGGCGTGCCAATCGGACGACATCAGCTCACGCGCACGCTGCAGTAAAGCGCCGATCAGACCGGTGCGAGCGGCCGGATTGCGTTCGTCGAGGCGTTCGGCTTTGCGGAGAACCTGAATGCCGTCTTCAAAACGGTTTTCCTGAATGAGCCGGCGGCCTTCGCGCAGTAGAGTAGCGGCTTCGTCGCTGCGGCGCAAGGCCTGCTCAGCCAGCGAATCCAACCCGCGGAGTTCCTGATCGTTGGGAAATTCCGCCAGAGCTTGTTTCACCAATTCGCGAGCCTTAGCGTATTCACCGGCGGTGATGTGGCGATCGATACGCTCCACCCAACGCGCTTTGGCTTCTTCGGTGACTTGATCTTCGCGCCGGCGCGAGAGG
The DNA here is from genome assembly GCA_963758445.1 of Terriglobia bacterium. Lineage (GTDB taxonomy): Bacteria > Acidobacteriota > Terriglobia > Bryobacterales > Bryobacteraceae > Bog-105. Next base: position 181,706 of record CAVWVR010000004.1, on the reverse strand, counting down.
CGCTGGAGTTCCAATTCGAGACCGGGGTAGGCGGGATAGATGTTGCGCAGAATGTCCCATTGGGCGGCCGCATCATTGAGCTGACCGCGCTCTTCATACTGGCCGGCGCGCGCCACGATGGAGTTCACCAGCTCACGGCGATCCTTCAGCAGCTTGAGCATGGTTTTGAACTGCGGCTCGGCCGGATAGCGCTGGACGGCTTCCTGCACGATGTTGAATTTCTTGTCCAGATCCGCATCCGCTTCTACGCGGCGGCTGACATCCGCAATGACGGCCGAGTGGTCCTGCCGCTGGACCTCTTCGGCTTCGAGTTTGAGCGCCTGAAAGAGCGGATCGCCGGGCTGCTTGCGCAGGTATTCCTCGCAGATTTCGAGCGCTTTGGCGAAGTTCTTGTCGGCCAGGTATTTGCGGCCTTCGGCATACAGATTCCGGGCCGATTCGCGTTCGGAACGAATCTGGTTGTAGAGACTTTGATACTGCGCGTCGCGGTCGGTGGTAGCGGATTTTCCGGCGGCGCGATTCATTTCGAGCAGCCGCTCGAGCTTGGTCAGGGCGGTGCTGATCTCGCCATTGCGATAGGAGGCGACAGCAGCCTCATAGAGCTTCTGCTTTTCCTCGCGGCTCTTGGAAAGCTCCTGCTCGGTGCGGTCGAGGCGGGACAGCAACTCGCGCGCGCGTGGTTCGGCGCTATCTATTTTGAGAATCTCCTGCAAGGCCTGGCGGGCCTGGCGGTAGTCGTGATTGTCAAGATGCTGGGCGACTATTCGGAACCAATTTTCGAGCTGCTGGGCGCCGCGCTGACGCTCGATCTGGCGGCGCATGGTGGTGGCGTCAAGGTTGTTGGGATCGAGATTCAGGACGTCCTGGATTTTTTGCAGCGCAAGCGGGTACTCATCCTCCTCCATACGCGTGCGGGCGCTATCGAGCAACTGCCGAATGGTTTTGGTTCTGACGGCTTGGTCGAGCTGCAGGCGGAGCATGGACATTTCGGGATCCATGTGTCCTTCGGACTCGAGCTCGGTCAAGATTTCGGTGGCGAACTGATAGTCGCCTTCGGCCTGGGCTTTCTTGATGCGCTCGATGCGCGGCTGAATCTTGGCGCGATCGAAGCGCTCGATGGCTTCGTTGCGCAGCGCTTTCTGCAGAGTTTCCGCGTACTCGCGGGCAGACGAAAAGCGGTGCCAAGGCTGTTTAGCCATGCCCTTGTGCACGGTGCGGCTGATGAGTTGATTGACGGCCGGATTGATTTCTGAAGCGGCGGGCGGGATGAAGGTGCGGACGGCATCGAACAGGTCGCCTTCGTTGCTGCGGGCGAACGGTTTGCGTCCGGTCAAAGCTTCGTAGCTGACTACGCTGAGAGAAAAAATGTCGGAGAGCGCGGTGGCCGGCTTGCCCTCCAGCTGTTCCGGCGCCATATAGAGCGGAGTGCCCTTCAAACCGGTGACCGTGCGGGTGTCGGCCAGATGGACGACGCCGAAATCGATGATTTTGACAGTGTCGTCGTCCATGACGAAGATGTTGCTGGGCTTGATATCGCGATGCACCAGGCCCTGGTCATGGGCGGCCTGCAAACCGCGGCAAGCCTGACAGATGATTTCCACCGTACGCTCGACGGTGAGGCGCTGATTGGAGGTTTTAATCAGGCTTTCGAGGGTGACGCCGGGGAGCAGCGGCATGACGAAAAACGGCATGCGGTGCCCATTTTCGGCGTATTCGCCGGTATCGAGGATGTCTACTATATTGGGGTGGCTAATGCGGGCCAGCACGTTCCATTCGCGCTCGAAAAGATCGAGGGCTGCGGGGTCGACCTCGCCGGAGATGGTTTTGAGAGCGACGAAGCGCCGGGTTTTATTATCGTAAGCCTTGTAGACAACGCCCATGCCGCCGCGACCAATGGCGGGATCCTTGATCTCGTAGCGGTCGCTCACCTTCGGCGGTGGGGCGGAAGAGGAAGCAGGCATAATGCTGGGATCTACTGATTCTACTCATATTTGGGGGTCCAGGGGAATGGAAATCGGGAGGAGGGAGTAGACCGCCTTATGCCGCCCAGTACTATTTCCACATTAAGGTGAGTTTAATGTCGTGTTCAGGACTCCTTCACCATTGGAATGCCAAGATACATTCTGAGAGCACGAAAAGTGCTGTCACAGAAAACCTAGGAGATATCTCAAAAATGAAAAAGATCATGATCGCCGCCCTCGGCCTTTCCGTGCTGACTGGCACGTTTGCTTTCGCTCAAAACACCTCGACTGGCAGCACCGACACAAGCTCCATGAAGAGCACCAAGAAGAGCCATAAGAAGGCCAAGAAGAGCACCGGCACAGCCACCTCGACCTCAACCATGTAATTTTGCCAGCGCGAGCTGGTTGTATTTTAGCGGCCGCAATGCCTTATGGGTGTTGCGGCCGTTTCGCGTTTATGGGGCAAAATGCGCGGGTTAGCAACCCGCCGCCGGTTGGCAACCGGCCCCACGGCGCAGCAGGCAAAGAATTTGGGCTCTAAAAGAATCTGGGCTCTAGTAGAACAGCTAGCTTATGCTCCTTGGCGCCATTTTCGGGAGTGTCGAGGGTTTTGGTGGGGCGTTGTTGCGCCTTAGTTCGAGGATCAGATGCATTACGGCCATTTCGATACGGTCACGGGTGGCGATGTAGGTCTCTTCCGATTGACCGATGGGGTCTTCGATGCGCCAGTCGCGAATCTCGATGCTGGTCTTGCCTGGCAGCTTGGTGCCGCTCATGTTGACGATGATGTCGAAGCTGGGGACGTCGACCGCCTCCAGACCTTTTGGAAACTGGCTATCCAGACTGATGTTTTTGTCTTCCATCACCTTCTTGGTCAAGGGTTGGATAATTTGGACCGGATGGAGGCCGGCACTCTCGGCCTCCAGGACATCAGAACCGTAACGGCGGGCGAAGCCCTCCGCCATTGGGCTACGGCAGGAATTGCCGATGCACAGGAATAGAACTTTCTTCAATGGTTTATCGGCCACTCTTCACCTTATCGACAAAGTGCTTGTGGACCGAATTACCATTCGAGCTGAGCTCGGGATGAAAGGTAGCGGCCAGATGGCGGCCTTGCTCGACGAGCACGGGCGCGTTGTTATATGTGGCCAGAATGGTGCTTGTGGGGCCAACGCGGCGAATGACGGGGGCGCGGATAAAGACGGCCTCGGCGGTTCCGCCCGCCGCCAGGTCGATTTGTGCGATGCGGCTGTCGATTTGACGGCCGTAGCCATTGCGCTCGACCGTCATGTCGACGAGTTTCAGAGACGGCTGAGTCGGGTGGAGGACCTCGGAAGCCAGCAGGATTGCGCCGGCGCAGGTGCCGAAGACGGGTTTTGTGGCGCCAAAGCGGCAGAGAGGTTCGAACAGATCTTCGTAATCGAGCAGCTTCAGCATACTGGTGCTTTCGCCACCGGGAATGATGAGGCCGTCGACTTTGTCCAGTTCGGCGGCAGTGCGCACCTGGACAGCGCGGGCGCCGGCACGTTCGATGGCGGCGCGGTGAGCATCGAAATCGCCTTGCAGGGCGAGGACGCCAATGAGCGGCTGCGAGTTGGACGCGTTACCAGCCACGGACCTGCATCAACTCGCCTTCGGGCAGCTTGGAGATTTCGAGACCCGGCATGGCTTCGCCGAGATCTTCGCTGGCTTCGAGCAGTTTTGCCGGATCGTCAAAGAACGTTGCGGCTTTCACGATGGCTTTGGCGCGCGCCTCGGGATCGGAAGACTTGAAGATTCCGGAGCCGACGAAGACCGCTTCCGCGCCAAGCTGCATCACGAGCGCGGCATCGGCGGGAGTAGCGATACCACCGGCGGAGAAGTTGGGCGTCGGCAGCTTACCGTGCTGGGCGACATATTGCACCAGTTCGAGCGGGGCTTGCAGGTTCTTGGCTTCGTGCACGAGCTCTTCTTTGCCGAGAACGGTGAGCTGCTTCATTTCTTTGACGATGGTGCGGATGTGGCGGACGGCCTCGACAATGTTGCCCGATCCGGCTTCGCCCTTGGTGCGGATCATGGCGGCGCCTTCCGCGATGCGGCGCAACGCTTCCCCAAGATTGCGAGCTCCGCAGACGAACGGGACCTTGAAATCCTGCTTGTCGACGTGGTGCTCTTCGTCGGCGGGAGTGAGGACTTCGCTTTCGTCGATGTAGTCGACACCCAATACTTCGAGGATGCGCGCTTCCATGAAGTGGCCGATGCGCACTTTGGCCATAACCGGGATGGAGACGGCTTCCATGATGTCGCGAATGATGCGGATCTGCGACATGCGCGCTACGCCGCCTTCTTTACGGATGTCGGAGGGCACGCGTTCGAGCGCCATCACGGCGGTGGCGCCGGCTTTTTCGGCAATGACCGCCTGATCGGCATTGACGACGTCCATGATGACGCCGCCTTTGAGCATCTCGGCCAAACCAACTTTTAGCCGGAAATCGTCAGTCTGAAAGTTCATGTTGTGTCTCCTTATAAGTGATTCCTAAACCAATACGGCCACGGGTTCGCCGGCGGCAGAGCCTTCAATAGCATGCAGTTCGCGGGCGGCGCAACGCCCGATGATTTCGATTCCGCGGGTGATTTGATCGCCGGTCAAGCCGCTGAAGCTGAGGCGCAATCCCTGGGTATGAGCGACGCGCGCGGAGAAGTAGCGGCCGGGCAAAAAGTCAACGCCGCTTTCCTGGGCGCGGGTGAGCAGCAGATCGGACGTAAGCGGCGCGGGGAGTTCGATCCAGAGATTCATGCCGCCATCCGGCGAGGTGAAGGTTGCGCCAGCCGGTAGAAAACGCTGGCAGGCGGCCAGCGCGGTCTCCAGTTTCTTCTGTCCGGCGATGCGGGTGTTGGCGATGTGGCGGCTGAGTTCGCCCGATTCCGTGAAGCGCAGCAGAACAGCTTGCGAGAGCTGATCGGAATGGAGATCGCTGGTCTGCTTGGCGTCAGCCAGACGCGCGATGAGCGCACGCGGACCAATGGCCCAGCCGACGCGCAAGCCGGGGAACAGAATTTTGGAATAGCTGCGCAGCAGGATGGTGTTGCCGGATTCGTCGAGCTGCTTGAGAGTGGGCAGCGGCTGACCGCGGTAACGCAGTTCTGTGTAGATGTCGTTCTCGACCAGTACGGTGCCGTAACGCTGCGCCAGGCTGACGATGCGCTTGCGGCGCTCGAGGGGCAGCGTGGCGCCGGTGGGGTTTTGAAAACTCGGAGTAACGATGAGCAGCTTGGGACGATGGCGCTCAAGGGTGACTTCGAGTTCGTTGATCTTTATGCCGTCGCGGTCGACAGGGACGGGAAGAAGTTCTGCGCCGGAACGGGCGAACACGCGGATGAGTCCGTGATAGACGGGGTCTTCGGAAGCCACCGGCATTTTCGGCGAGGCGAACACACGGGCCAGAAGATCGAGGGCTTGCTGGCAACCGTTAGTGATGATGAGATCGTCACCGGGGCGAGCGATTCCAGCTCTCAATGGCATCATTCAGCAGGAAACGGCGCAGCGGCTGGTACCCGTGAGTGGGACCGAGCTGCAGGATCTCAGACAACTCGGCGGAATCGACTACTTCCTTGGCGATCTTGCGAAACAAAGCCAAGGGGAAAGCATCTGCCGCAGGGCGTGAATTGGAGAAGCTGATGTGGATACCGGGAACAGCACGCGACGGGATGAGTGTTTCCTGGATAGGGCTGAACCGCGCTGAGATATCGGCGACGAAGCTGCCGCGGCCTACGTGGCCTCGGATCAAGCCGGCCTCTTCGAGTGTGGAGTAAGCGGCTGCGACCGTAGTGCGATTCAAACCCAATTGGATGGCCAGCTCACGCGTCGGGGGGAGCTTGTCGCCGGATTGGATGGCCCCTTTTTCGATGAGGGACAGAACAGAATCGGCTAGCTGCCGATACAGGGGGGTGGTTGAGGAGGGGTCGAGAAGTAGATGAGAGAGATCAGCCACGCCATCCAATAGCGTAGCAGTTATTGGATGGCATGGATGAGGCCAATAGGGGATTGGCGGAACAACTTACTTGTGATGGACGTCCGTGCCGGCTTTATGGTCGGCGTGCTTGATGCTGTCCTTCACATCGCCATAGGCCTGTTTGACTTTGCCTTTGACTTCGTCGACGACGCCTTCGCCCTGGAGTGCGTGATCGCCGGTGGCGCCACCTACTCCCTGCTTGGCTTTGCCCTTCAATTCATCTACTTTGCCGGTAACATGTTCTTTTTCCATTTTCGGCCTCCGTATTGTTGACCACGCTCGGTGCCAGACTGTTACATCTACCGAATCGATTAAACGGAGCTACGTAAACTACTCGCGCCAAGTTAAGGTGATAGTGGATGCGTCTGCTTTTGCCGCTTGCGATCTGTTTAGCTTTTGCTTTAGGCTCAGCGGGACAGAGGAACAGAAAGAGCACAGAAGAGCCGAAGTCGCAGGTGCTGCCGCTGCCGCCGGATTTGCCCATGGCGCTGGAGGCGGATACGGCAACGCTGGATTTTCATATCTCGCGTTTGTTGCGGACGGGCGGATTGGCGGCGCAGATACGCGAGAGTTTGAACGATCTGATTCGCGACACCAAAGGCGAGACGATTATCAAGCTGCGCGCGTTTGTGGCCGGGGCGGGCGATGCGCGGCGGGTGACGGCGCGGGCTGCGGAGATCTTTACGGAACGGAAACTGCCGCTGCCGACGCTGTCCATTATTCAAGTCGGCGCGTTAGAAGGCGAAGCTTCGGCGGTAGTGATTGAGGCGGTTGTGAGCACACGCAAGAGCGTGAACCCCATTGGCCTGGCATTCTTCAGCGGGCACACCGGAGCGACATACGGGCAGGCGGTGGAGCGTTTGCAAGAGAGCGCGAGAGCGGCAGCGGTGAGCCCGGAAAAGATGCTGCGCTGCACCTGTTTCACGGCGCGGATTGAGAATGCGGCGGGGCTGCGGTCGACGCTGCAGGCGGCATTTCCCGGGGCGGCACTCAACATTGTCCAGCCACTGCGCGATGCGGCGACGGACGACACGCTGTGCGAGGCGATAGGGCAGTTGACGCAGGCGCGCGCGGAGGGTCCGGTGGTGCTGATGAAGAATGCACGAACCACGCTGGTGAGTTCGCCCAAGCTGATCTTTACGGGCTTGCAACTGACGTTCGGAAATTTTCTGGATGACGCGCAGGAGGCGGTGCTGCGGCTGCAGCGGGCGGCATCCGCCTTACAAGCGGTGGAAGCGCCGGTGGAGATCGACGCCTTCGCACTAGATGCTTCAGCGGGATCCGCCGTGCGCAAGAAAATGACTGCTGTGCCGCCGAGCACGTTCACCGTGCAGACGGTTGAAGGCCTGCCGGCGCTGGACGCGACCGCGGGCATCGAGGCGATATTGGCGCCCAATGTGGCGGCGCCGGTCACCATCGCGCAATAGACTGGCAATGAGATGACTCCTGTTTTCGCTAGCTTTGGCGAGGTGATGCTGCGGCTCTCGCCGCCCGGATTTGAACGGCTTCTGCAAAGCCCGCAATTGGTAGCTACTTTCGGCGGTGGAGAAGCAAACGTGGCGGTTTCGCTGGCGCAATTGGGCGCGGCGGCGCGCTTCATTACAGTACTGCCGGAATCGAATCCGTTGGCGGACGCATTTATAGGAGAGCTGCGGCGCTTCAACGTAGATGCCGGACATATTGTGCGCGGGCCGGGACGCATGGGCGTTTACTTCGTCGAGACGGGCGCGAATCAGAGACCGTCGAAAGTGCTCTACGACCGCGCTTACAGCGCGATTGCGCAGGCGAAACCGGACGCGATAGATTGGCAGCGGGCACTCAAAGGCGCAACCTGGTTTCACATCAGCGGCATCACGCCGGCGATCAGCGCCGCCGCCGCCGAACTGGCGATTAGCAGCTTGCGGAAAACGCGTGAGCTGGGCATCCAGGTTTCCTGCGATCTCAACTATCGCAAGAATCTGTGGAAGTGGGGCAAAGAGGCGTGCGAGGTGGTGCCGGAGATGTTGAAGCTGAGCGATATCTGCATCGCGAACGAAGAGGATTGCCAGAAGGCGCTCAACATTCACGTAGATATCGAGGTGGAATCGGGCAGCCTGGAGCGCGAAAAATATTCGGAACTGGCGGAGCGGGTTCTGGCGACGTATCCGAATCTGAAGATGATTGCGATCACGCTAAGGGAATCGAAGAGCGCCTCGCACAACGGCTGGTCGGCCTGCCTGCACACAGGGAAAGAGTTTCTGCTAAGCCGGCAGTATGAGATTACGCATATTGTGGATCGGGTGGGCGGCGGCGACAGCTTCGCGGCGGGATTGCTGTATGGGTTGACGCACCTGGCGACGCCAGAGGATGCGCTGGATTTCGCGGTGGCGGCGAGCGCGCTGAAGCACTCGGTGCCGGGAGACTTCAGCCGTTTCAGCGCCGAAGAGGTGAACGCGCTAAGAAAGGGCGGGGGAAGCGGCAGAGTCGAGCGATAACTCGCTATAATTCAACCTGGGCATCCCCTACATGCAGTTAAGTAAGCTCGCCGTCCCGGTGGCCGCGCTCAGTGTGGCTTTGCTTTTCACTCCTTTAGCGCGGACACAGCAGAGTTCCTCGTCTTCCTCTACTACGCTCGCGGTGGACGCGCCGAAGGACAAGGGCTCCGACCCCAATTCGATCAAGGTCAGCGTGAATGAAGTCATTGTGCCGGTTACTGTGACGGACGAGAAAGGGCGCTTCGTATCCGATCTGGATGCGAAGGATTTTCACATTTTCGAAGAGAACAAGCCGCAGACCATACGCTTCTTCACGCGCGAGCGAAGCCAGCCGGTGGTGGTGGGATTCATTCTAGACCTGAGCACGGCCAGCCGCATCCATTGGAAGAGTTTTCAGGATGCTTCCGAAGAGCTGGTGCAGAACCTGTTGACGGGCGACCCGAAGTATTCGGGATATTTGATCGATTACGCACAGGACGCCGAGATTGCGGTGAACACGACGAAGGACTCGGAGCCGATCGTCGAGAAGATCCGCAAACTGAAGCCGGGCGGCGGCGCGGCGCTCTACGACGCCATTTACCTTGCCTGCACGAGCCACAAGCTGGTGCAAGGCGAGCCGATTGAGCCGAGACGCATCATTGTGATCATCGGGGATGGACATGACAATGCGAGCAAGCACTCACTGAAACAGGTGATTGAACTGGCGCAGCGGAACCTGGTGACGATCTATTGCATCAGCACCGAGGCGTTCGGGTTTACGAATGAGAGCGACCCGAATCTGCAGCTGCTGGCGACGGAAACAGGTGGGCGCGTGGTTTATCCGCTGGGTGAGGTGTATCGCGACACCGATGGCTATCTTTCGCATCCGTCCGATGACGGTAACTACGCGCTGAGTGTGGGCACGGGCGCATACCGGTCGGTGTTGGACGGAAACATGTATCACGCGGTGGCGGATATCGCGGGCGAGGTTACGACGCAGTACATCCTTCGCTATGTGTCGGATAATCCCAGCGACAAATCTTACCGGAACCTGAAGGTGGTGGTGGATTTGGGGAACGTGAAGGTGCGGGCGCGCAAGGGATATTATGCGTCGGCGGCTCCAGCGGCGCCTGGATCCGCGCCTTAGCCCAGTACGGGGCACAGTTAGATCCTCTTTACGGGGGGAGTGAGGGACGATAAGCTGAGTGGAATGGGAGCGAGGGTCGTTCGGTTTGGCGATTATGCTCCTAAAGCGGGCGAATATTCACTCTTGACCGCGGATGTGCCTGGGCACGGGGCGCAAACCATCGGCGTTCTGCTGCTGGATGCGGGCACTGACAGCTTGCATGTGCGCTTGCGGCGCGACTGGGACGCCATTGCGAGCGACGAAGACGCGGAAGTTCTGGCGGAATTAGAAGACGACCTGCTGCTGAAATCGCGTGAGCTGGGCGGAGCGGCGCTGCTTGAGTATCTGGAGAGCGACGCGTCGACGGCGCTACGCGTGAGCGACCGCGAATCGGTTACGGTGCGCGATTTCGACAAAAGCCTGAACGAGCTGTATCGCGAGCACGTGCCCGTGCAGGTGCTGCGATTTCGAACGCATCTGCCGCGTTTTTCGCTGGCCGTGGCGGCGGGGCCGTTTCTGACCAATCCGGAAGATATTCAGGCCGAGGATTGGGTGGAGACGCCGCCGGATTTACACCTGGATGAGGACATGTTCGTTGCACGAATCCAGGGGCACTCGATGGAGCCGCGCATTCCGGATGGCAGTTTGTGCGTGTTCCGCCGCAATGTAGTGGGGTCGCGCAATGGGCGGCTGGTGCTGGTGCGCAATTCGGAGCTGGCGGATGACAATCAGTACACGGTCAAGCGGTATCGCAGCGAGAAAGCCGTTAGCGAAGAAGGATTCTTGCAGACGCGGATTCGGCTGGAGAGTTTGAACCCGGCATATCCGTCGTGGGATTTGGATGAGGATGCAGAGAAGTATCAGGTTGTGGCGGAGTTTGTGCGGGTGTTGGAGTGAGCTGGAGCGTTTACAGCGCGCACCAAGTCCGCGAAATTCGTAGCCTTGTGCTGCTGCAAGGTAAGGGTATTCATATTACCGAGAATATCCACGATTCCCGCAACCGTGCGCGGATTTTCGCGAATAGGTCCAACTCCTCGCGGATGCCGTGCAGGTTTTCACCACCCACCTGCTTCATCCCGCTATCGAGTTCTTTCTTTTTCTCTTCCCAGAACTTCGCATAATGAAGCCGGTCCGCCGCGTTGTGGATCTTCGCGTCCGGCAGCACGATAGGGAAAAACGCGGCCGCGCAGTCTCCCTTTTCCGCGATTTCTGTCAGCTCAAACATGCAGCTCTTTGACTCCAGGTAGGCTCTCGACAGCACCACAACCACGGCCCTACCCTGGCCGAGATTTCGCATGAACTCTCGTATGCCGTCTCGATATTTGATTTCGTTCCTGTCGCGAAGTAAACGGATATCGTGCTCGGCCAAGCGCCTTCTCGATGTCGTCAACGACCGCGTCGCTCTCCGGCCCCCAGGAATAAGAAACGAAGACCTGTTTTGGTCCAGGTTGCGCGACCCTTCTCAGACGCTTCCTGAAAGGCTCGGGCGACGCCAGTCTCCTTGGCGAGTGCCGGGAAAATGTCACGGATCAACTCGGCAGCATCCACCATCTTTCTGCTTTTTTGACATTGAATCCGGTCTTGCTCTTTCGCGAAATCCTTTAGCACCTTCTAGGGGAAGGTGAAGGCATCGTCACGCCCGCCGCACCGCACACAATTGCACGGAACATACTTTTCGTACTTCAATTTTGGATACGCAGCGTGGATGCGATCCAGTTCCTCATCCACAATAGCGAGAAGCCCGCGCGTGTCCGCCCCGCCCAAGCGAACCGTCATTCTTCTGCGACCGTAATCCTCAATCACCTCAGCGCGCGTATCGTTCCGCTCCAGGATTACGCCTGTTTTCCAGACCAGGTCCTGGCTGGCGACGCGGCGGTGCAACGCCACAATCAGGCGCGTAATGATGCCCTTCGGCATGAAATCGTACTCGTAGCGAAGGACCAACGTCTCCGGGTAACGCCATTCGTACCTCGGCTGATCTGGCGATAACAAGTGCGGAGCAATGTAGGACTGCTGCTCCGGCAGGGCATAGCAGAGCTCAAAATTCATCATCAGACGCAACAGCTCATGGCGCATGGGCGCATACTTCTGCTCTGACCAGATCCTTGCCAGATCGCTGTCGCTGAAACGGCCTCGGTTCGCTTTTACGTTGGAATCGTCCAGCACTCGATATACCGCGTCGGTACCCCACTTGGGTTTGAGGATGATTGTATGCTTCAGAACCGGATCGTTCTGGAAATGTAGGCAGATCCCTAGGTCATGTAAATAACCGCTCAACTGCAGCTTGTCCTCTTCCCTCTGGAAACCGTGCGGCTGGCATAGCGTGAGATACTCATCAAGCCCGATATAGTCGCGCGAATCCTTCTCGAGCGCCTCCCGCACGCGCTTCCACGTGCTTGGCAAGGGCGTACCTATGTGTGGCAGATGTTCTAGCTGCTGCCGGACGACATCAACCAATGCGTCGAGGCCGCGATTCGTTGCCAGATCGACCGTATACGCCCCGAGTAGATTTTCGAACTGCCCGCGGAAACTGCTGATATTGACGTCCCGGCTCCGGCCCTGCTTTTCGTTCTGCACTATCAGCAAAGGACTCCCGGCGCTCAAGAGGTCTACAACCTGAAGCCAATAATCGAAATTTGTATCCTCCTTTCGCTCATCCGTCACGAGCGCGTATAGCGAGCGTTTCGTGAGAAAAAATTGATGCGTGGAGTAGTAGACTTCCTGTCCACCGAAGTCCCATAAATTCACGTGAAATTCGCAACTGTGTAACTGCTCTTGCCCCTTTACGCGTACTGCGGCCGGGAATTTCCAGCGCACGACCTCGATCCCTTCGGTCGAAGACTCGTTCTCTTTGAGCTGGTATGTTCGATCACAAATCTTTCTGGCCAATGAAGTTTTTCCCGCTCCGGCCTCGCCGATTATCAGCAGCTTCGCTTCGCACAGATAATTGATTCCTGCCTCCTGTTGCTGCCGCCAGTAATTCTTGATCGCCTCGACGCCCTCTTTTACAATCTCGGGGGGCGGAGTCTCAATCGGCTGTCCAGAAGTAGTCCAAGTACTCCAGGTTTTCAACTTGCAGAATCTCTCGCGGGATCTCCTTGATTCGGCCCGGAGCAATGCTCAGATCTAGGTAGGTCCAAGCTTGAGGCTGAACGAGGTTCCGTCAGCTAGGAATGAGAGGTCGAGGGCTGAGCGAAGACTGCTCAAGTCTTTTGCGCGGATGCCCTCTGGAAACTGGGGCAAGCCTATGCATCATATGAGGCTCTTCAGAGCACTCAATTCATCTATGCGCCCGAGAAGGAGCAGCTGAGGCTGGTATCGGACGCCATCTCGAGCCATTTTCTCGCTCATCACTCGTATAAGATTCTAGATTTTGCAAGTTCCGTATGTGTTCGATCAGACCGAGCCGCGCGGGACTCCAACGCCGCGACTCAAATGCACATGCCACGCAAGTTATCGTCTGAAATCTTGTCTCGAACCCGCAAGTACGCTTCCCAATCCAGCGACAACTCCAGCCCATTGGGGACCTGCTCGATGGGATTATCGGTAAAGGCCAAGCGCCCTCAGTTTCGGCAGCTTCGAACGCACCACGTCAGGGATACTGCGAATCTGATTGCCGCTGAGATTGAGTTCAACCAGATTCTTGAGGTCGAACACCGCCTCGGGTACCTCCTGCAAATCGAGACCAGCGAGATTGAGAAATTCGGCGTTAGAATTGCGCACTTCCTCGATGCGCCGAGCGGCTTCGCTAATTCGCTCAAATTTCACCGCTCAATACTCCCTTGAAGCCAACCATCTTCTCACGCAATTATCTCCTCCGTCGACCGCGCTGATTGCGGCTGTGCTCTTGGGCCAACGCGAACTGCAATTTGCGTTCGACTGTGTCGGCGCGGTCTAAACGGACGCGGACGGCGTCGCCGATGGAGTACGTTTTGCGGGTGCGTTCGCCGATGATCTGGCGGCCGTTTTCGTGGTAGCGGTAGCGATCGGCCGGCAGTGTGTCTATCGGGACCAGACCTTCCACGAACAACTCGGTCAGCTCGACGAAGAAGCCGTATTTGGTGGTGCTGATGATGAGGGCGTCGAATTCGTCGCCGACGCGATCTTGCATGAAGCGGACTTTTTTCCACTCGATCAGTTCGCGCTCGGCTTCGGCGGCGCGGCGCTCGGTAAATGAAGTGTCGTCGCCGAATTCGCGCAGGCGGCTCTCTTCGAGTAGGCCTTGACCGGTTGCGAGGAGGTGGCGCAAGAGGCGGTGGACGATCAGGTCGGGGTAGCGGCGGATGGGTGAGGTGAAGTGCGTGTACGCGCGGCTGCGAGGGCGAAGTGGCCTTCGTTCCTATTTGAGTAGCGCGCCTGCTTGAGCGAGCGCAGCATGAGATAGCTCAAGATCCGCTCTTCCGGTTTGCCGGCGATTTTTGTGATCAGGCGTTGATAGTTGCGCGAACTGAGATCGATGTCGTTGCGCGCGATGGTGATGTCTTTGCGCACTTTGCTGCCGTCGCGACGGCGGTCGACGACCGGGAAACGCCGGACTGGAATGGCGCCGATGCCGAGTGAATAGCCGAAGTGGGCCGCGATCTCTTCGAATTCCATGACGCGCTTGGGATCGGGCTTTTCGTGGATGCGGTAGAGCGCGGGGATCTCGGCGGCTTCGAAATGTCCCGCGACGGCTTCGTTGGCCGCCAGCATGAATTCTTCGATGATGCGATGCGCGATGTTGCGCTCGGCGCGCGTGACACCGATCATCTGACCCGACATATCCAATTCGATGTTGCTTTCGGGCATATCGAAGTCGATGGATGCGCGGCGCGTGCGCTTGCGATTGAGGAGCAGGGCGAGTTCGCGCATCAGCTCGAAGCGCGGTACGAGGGACGCGTAGCGCTCGCGCATGGCGGCGTCGCCTTCGAGCACGCGGAAGACGTTGGTATACGTCATGCGCTCGGCGCTGCGGATGATGCCCGGCATGAATTCTTGAGCAACCGTCTCGCCCTGCCGGTCAATCTCGAGCAGGGCGGATAAAACCAGCCGGTCTTCCTGCGGGCGCAAGGAACAGATGTCGGTGGAGAGCTCGAGCGGCAGCATGGGCACGGCGCGGTCGGGGAAATAGACGCTGGTGCCGCGCAGCAATGCTTCCTGATCGATGGGTGACCCGGGAAGGATGTAGTGGCTGACGTCGGCGATGTGGACTTGCAGCGCGTAGTGGCCGTTGGGCAGCGTTTCGACCCAGACGGCGTCGTCGAAGTCGCGCGCGGTTTCGCCGTCGATGGTGACGATTTCGAGCTGGCGGAAGTCGCGGCGCTGGGCGAGTTCGGCGGCGGGGATTTGGTGCGGGATCTGACGCGCCTGCTCGATCGCCTCGGGCGGGAATTCGTGCGGGAGGTGATGCTTGCGGATCATGATCTCGACATCTACGCCGAAGTCGTCTTTGTGGCCGAGCACTTCGATGACGCGTCCGATGCCGCTCTCGCCGTCCGCCGGGAATTCGAGCACTTCGACATTGACGATCATGCCGTCCAGATCTTCGACGGATTTAATCTCGGGTGCGGCCGGGCCGACGCGGTCCACATTTTCGTGGCGGGGGGGCAGTTCCATGCCTTCCGGAATTTCGATCCATTGCTGGATTCGGTCGTCCGAAGGCACGACGAAGTTGCCGCGTCTGCGAATGCGAAACTCGCCAACCACCGTGATGTGAGCGCGGCGGAGAATGCGGATGATCTCGCCTTCGGCGCGGCCTTCGTTGGCGAGGCGCGTGATGTGGACCAGAGCGCGGTCGCCGTGCATGCCTTTGGCGGCTTCCGCTGGGGGCAGGAAGACGTCACCTTGAAGAGCATGGGGCACCGCTCCCTCGCGGTCGCTGCTCGGTCCCGGCGGTTGCGTCGGGGATCAGGAAGCCGAAGCCGTCGCGGTGGATGGAGAGACGGCCGCTCAGGTATTCGGGATTGGCGCCGACGGCGATGAAGTGGCCGGAGCGGAGCTCGACCAGCTGGCCTTTTTCGCTGAGGCGGTCGAGCGCATCTTCGAGCGCATCCCGGTTCTCGCCCTGTAACCCAAGTTCGCGGACCAGTTGCTTGAACGTCGCGCGGGCGTGCGGGAGGGCGCGGATGTGGTCTAGAAGACTGGAATCTGTAAAGCCCTTCGCATCAGCACGCTTCGGCACTATCGCAATTATAGGGAGCGCAGCCGTTATGCTGAGCCTTATGGAACTGAAGGCGATCCGCCTGACGATACCGGAGAACGGCAACCTCATTGTCGGGCAGAGTCATTTCGTCAAAACGGTGGAAGATATTTACGAGGCGATTGTGAATACGTCGCAGCACATGCAATTTGGGGTCGCGTTTAACGAAGCGTCGGGCGAGCGCCTGATCCGGTTCGATGGCAACGATGAGGGGTTGAAGCAGAATGCGATCGAGAATGCGCAGGCGATTGGGGCGGGGCACTTGTTTGTGGTGGCGCTGCGAAACGGATTTCCGATCAACGTGCTGAACCGGATTCGCGACGTGCCGGAGGTGGCGAACATCTATTGCGCGACGGCGAATCCGCTGGAAGTGATTGTTGTCGAGACGGAACAGGGCCGTGGTGTCTTGGGCGTGGTTGATGGAAGCTCGCCGAAGGGAGTGGAAGCGGAATCGCACGTTAAGGCGCGCATAGAGTTTCTACAGAGATTCGGGTACAAGCGCTAGAGAATAGGGAACGCGGTGCGCTCGCGCAGGCCGGATTCGGTGAGAGCGCCGATATCGATGTCGAGCATGCGATTGGGGGCGCGCGCTGCGGCCATTTCGATTTTGAGGAAGTTGCTGCTGAGCGCCATGCCGCGCTGTTCGAGCGTCACGGCGGAAAGTGTTTTGCCGATCATCTGCCTGCGGAACTCGTGATTTTTGCGCTCGGAGAGATCACGCAGGATGCGGGTGCGTTCGCGGCGGATGTGCATCGGCACAGGATTCGCGAGTTGCGCGGCGGCTGTGCCGGGCCGCTCGGAGTAAGTGAAGACGTGCAGATAAGTGAACGGCTGTTGTTCGACGAAGCGGAATGTTTCATCGAACTCGGTGGCGGTTTCGCCGGGAAAGCCGGTCATGACGTCGGCGCCGATGGCGGCAGCGGGCATGAGTTGGCGGGCCAGTTCCAGTCGAGACGCGTAATGGCGCGTGCGGTACTTGCGAAACATGCGCTTGAGCACGGCGTCGGAGCCGGATTGCAACGGCAGATGAACGTGTCTGGCGACGCGCGGCTCAGCGGCAATGAACTGGAGGAGATCGCTTGACCAGTCCATTGGTTCGACGGAGCTGATGCGGAGTTGACGGACGCTCGTCTCATCCAGAATCCTTCGCAGCAGATCCAGGAAGCGCAGGTCGCCGGGAAGATCGCGTCCCCAGCGGCCGAGATTGATGCCGCTAAGCACGATTTCGCAGTAACGTTCGGCGATATCGCGGATTTGCGCGATGACCTGTTCGGCGGGAGCGCTGCGGCTGCGGCCGCGAACGGATGGAATGATGCAGAACGAGCAGCGATTGGAACAGCCGTCCTGAATTTTGAGATTCGGGCGAGTGCGGTCTTCGCGCACGTCTCGTACGGGCGTGGACGTAAAACCGATTTGTCCCAGCATGTCGGCCACGAACACCTGACCGTGATAGTCTTCCGTGTTTTTGAGAACGATGTCCGCGATTTGCGTTTTATGCGAGTTGCCGATGACCCAGTTCACGCCGGGAATTTGCGCCAGTTCGTCGGGCGCGCGCTGGGCGTAGCAGCCGGTGACGAGAATCTTGGCGTTCCGGCTGATCGCGATGGATGTTGCGGATAGTGCGGCGGACATCGAGATCGGCAGAGGCGGTGACCGTGCAGGTGTTCAGCACCACTAAGTCAGCGGAGTCGTGCTGACGGGTTGTTTTACAGCCATGGTCTTCGAGAGACGCCTCGATGGCTGAACCGTCAGCCTGGGACGCGCGGCAACCGAAGCTCTGGACAAAAATCTTCAACAACTCTATCTTTGCAATACTGGTGCTTGCCTGCGCGATCAGGCAACCGCTGGGTTTGCGTATACGCAGGCCGAGAGGAAAGTCCGGTCTTCACAGGGCAGCATGCCGGCTAACGGCCGGGGGTTCGCGCTCAAAGCGCGCGCTACGGATCAGTGCCACAGAAAATATACCGCTTGCCGGTTCGCCGGAGAGTAAGGGTGAAAAGGTGCGGTAAGAGCGCACCGCGGCGCGAGTAATCGCGGCCGGCAGGGAAAACCCCATGCGAAGCAAGACCAAATAGGGGAGGAGGAGCGGCCCGCTCCGTTACAACTTCCGGGTAGGTCGCTGGAGCCTTTCAGTAATGGGAGGCCTAGATGAATGGTTGCCACCTGCTTCGGCAGGCACAAAAACCGGCTTATCGATCGCGCAGGTGTTTTGTTGCGCCACAATGGAGAACGATGGCTGTCTTAGTCAACTCATTCTTTGAGGTGCGGGTGGAACGTCTTTTTCAGCTGGCAGACACCTTGGAACAGGCGTTGTCGGCTGCAGGCATCGAATATCGAGTGGTTGGCGGGTTGGCCGTCTATCTGTATGTCGAGGAAGCAGAGCCGGATGCGGGCAGGTTGACTCGGGATGTCGACATTGTGGTGCGGCGCGAAGACATCGGACGCATCGCGGCTGCGGTGAAACCATTTGGGTTTGAGTACCGGCATGTGGCTGGAGTCGATATGTTACTGGACCGTGAGGCTCCAACGGCGAAGCGGGCTGTGCATCTGGTGTTTGCGGGTGAAAAAGTGCGGCCGGAGTACGAGGTCCCGGTGCCTCCCATCAGGGAGTTGACGAAAAGGCACGGAGTCTCGTTGATTCCTTTGCCCGATCTGGTTCGGATGAAGCTGACAAGCTTCCGGTTGAAAGATCAAGCGCACCTAAAAGACATGGACGAAGTGGGGCTGATTACCCCCGAAGTCGAAGTGCGCCTGACGGCGCAGATGCGGGAACGGCTGCAGGCAGTCCGCAGCGTGGAATAGCCCGCGCGTTGATAAACTGTAGGTTCCATGCCAATCAGCAAAGAATTGCTGGATATCCTTGTATGCCCGTTCTGCAAGGCCAAGGTGAACCTTAAAGAAGACGGTAGCGGTTTGAAGTGCGTCGAGTGCCATCGTGTTTACCCGGTGCGCGACGACATTCCCATCATGCTTATCGATAAAGCCACTATTGAGCAGTGAGCTGTGACCATTCTCGAGCAACTGCCGGAAGGTTCCCGCGTCGCGATCATCCGTTTGCGCTCGCTGGGGGATTGTGTCCTCACGACGCCGGCGATCAATTTATTGAACGGCGCACGGCCCGATCTGAAAATCGGCGTGGCGGTGGAGAAGCGTTTCGCGTCCGTTTTTGAAAACAATCCGGCGGTCGAGTACATTGCCGGAGCAAACTGGCAAGACGTGCGGAACTGGAAGCCGGCATTGTGCGTGAACCTGCACGGCGGGACGCGGAGCCAGTGGATGACCGCGCTTTCGGGCGCTCCCTGGCGGGCCGGGTTTGCGCATCACAATTTCACGTTTGCCTACAACTTCAAAATTCCCCGGGCGCAACGCATTCTGGGTGTGAATCGAACCGTGCATACGGCGGAGCATCTTGCATCCGCCATGTTCGCGTTGGGCGTGGCGATCCAGCCGATCCCGCGCGCGACATTGTTCGCAACGCCATCCCCCATTGCGGGCAGATACGGAGTCATCCATCCGTTCGCATCGGCGGCGGACAAGCAATGGCCTGCGGACCGCTTCTGCGAGCTGGCGCGCTATCTCCAGCTTTGGAATTTCAAGCCGGTTTTTCTGGCTGGACCAGGCGATGACGCCAGCGCGTTTAAGCCGCATCAGGTGGTGCAAGGCAGTTTGCAGGATGCGAAGGCTGTGGTCTCAAAGGCGTCGGTGTTTATTGGGAACGACAGCGGACCGGCCCATATCGCCGCGGCATTCGGCATTCCCTCCGTGGTGCTGTTCGGCAATTCGAACCCGGCAATCTGGGGACCTTGGGAGACCGAATCCGCAGTCGTGGTTGCGCCTGAGGGCATCGCTAAGGTCAGTGTTTCGCGTGTGATTGCGGCACTCGAGCGGCTGCGCGTCCTCGAAGAGGCACACGCTTGAAAGATCTTGGCCGGCTGCTGCGTTACGCCAAACCCTACATTCCGGGCCTGATCGCAGCGGTGGTTTTCATGGCCATTGTGGGCGCGTCGCAAGGGCTGCTGGTGCGATTAATTCCACTTATCTTTGAGCGCGTGCTGAATCCGCATCCGGGCGACAATGCGCCCGCCAAACTTTTCGAAATTCCGCACACGCCAATCAAACTTTACCTGGCCCAAATGGTTCCCGGGTTCATTCACAACATCTGGTGGATGGTCGGGTTCGGGATTCTGATGTGTTTTCTTGCCAAGGGCGTGTGCGATTACCTGGGCAATTACCTGGTGAACTGGGCGGGCATCAGCGCCATCATGGACCTGCGGCAGGAGGTTTACGAACGGGTTCTGCGGCAGGATGCGCAGTTCTTTGAAAACCAGAGCACCGGGTTGATCATGTCGGCGGTGATGAACGACATCGACAAGATCCAGGTGGCGGTGTCAACCATGCTGGCGGATTGGCTGCGCCAGATGTTCACCGCGATTTTCCTGGGGCTGGCGATGTTCAGCCTGAACTGGCAACTGTCGCTGGTCAGCATCCTCATTTTTCCGGTGGTTGCGATTCTGACCGTGCGCCTGGGGAAGCGCATCCGTAAGACGACGCGTCACGCGCAAGACATGGCGGCGGGCCTGAATCAAATTCTGCAGGAGACGATTACCGGTCATCAGGTGGTGAAGAGTTTCGGAGCCGAAGCTTACGAATCGACGCGCTTCCGCATGGCGGCGCAACGGCTGAAGAGCGGCAACCTGCGCTATGTGGCGCAACAAGCGGTAGCTTCGCCGATCATCGAGATCTTCGGCGCATTCACTTTAATCCTGCTGCTAACGCTGGCGCGCGCGCAGGTGAAGGCGGGCTCGATTACGGCGGATAAGTTTACGGCGTTCGCGCTGGCGCTGGTGATGCTGTACGAACCCATCAAGCGTCTGACGAACATCCACAACATCTTCCAGCAAGGTGTCGGCGCGGCGCTCACGGTGTTCCGCTATCTGGATCACCGGCAGGATGTGCCGGAAGATCCGAGCGCGGTGCGGCTGACGAAGTTCGAGAAGAGCATTCAGTTTGAGAATGTGCGTTTCCGGTATCCGAATGCTCCCCAGCGGACGGTGCTGGATGGCATCAACCTGGAGGTAAAAGCAGGTGAGATTGTGGCGCTGGTGGGACCAAGCGGCGCCGGAAAAACGACGCTGGCGAACCTGGTGCCGCGTTTCTATGATGTGACGGAAGGCGCGATTCAAATTGACGGGCGCGATGTCCGTGGCTACCGCCTGGGCAGTTTGCGCGAGAAGATCAGCATCGTGGCGCAAGACACTTTCCTGTTTAACGAGACGGTATTGGACAACATTGCCTACGGACGCCCGGAGGCGACCGAGGAAGACGTCTTTCGAGCGGCCAGGATGGCGTGCGCTCACGATTTCATTCTGAAACTGCCGCTCGGTTACAACACGATGATCGGCGAGCGGGGGCTGAAACTGAGCGGCGGGCAGAGGCAACGATTGGCGATTGCGCGCGCGATGTTGAAAGACGCGCCGATTTTGATACTGGACGAGGCCACCTCGCACCTGGATACGGAGTCGGAGCGGCTGGTACAGCAAGCGGTGACGGCACTCATGAAACGCCGCACGGTGCTGGTGATCGCTCACCGGCTTTCTACCATTCGCCAGGCCAACCAGATTGTGGTTATCGAAGCGGGCAAGATAGCGGAGATCGGAACGCACGAAGAACTGGTTGCCGGCCGCGGGATTTATCATCGCCTGCATGAACTCCAGCACGCTGAACCCAATGCCATCATCGGCTAAGAACGTGGCCGATAAGGCGGCACTGCCGGTCCGAAGCATGACCGGGTATGCGTCGCTGCGAAGTCAGACCAGCGCAGGAGAACTGAGTGTCGCGCTGCGCAGCGTGAACCACCGCGGACTGGACTTGCACTTTCATCATGGGTCTGAGATCGCGCCGTTCGAGAACACAATGCGCGAGCTGCTGAAGCAGGCCATTGCGCGCGGACATATTGAAGTGCGGGTCTCACTGAACCGGGACCAGGCGGGCGAGACGCTCGGTATCAACGCGCAGCGCCTGAAGCAGTATGTCGCTGTTTTTCAAGAACTGAACAGGGACCTTGGACTCGACGCAAAGCCGGACCTGAATACATTTTTTGCGCTGCCGGGTGTCTTGGACGTATCACAGCAAGCGACGCCGCCGGGCCCGGAGTTCGGAGCGGAGTTGAGCGCGGCTTTGGCGGACTGCATACGCGAGCTGAACGGCTACCGCGAACGCGAGGGAAGGGAACTGGTGAAGGCGATGGAAGAGGAAACGGTCGCGCTGGAGCAGCAGGCGGGCGAGATTAGCGCGATACGTTCGAGCGCCATCAACCACTTCCAAAATAGAATGCGCGAACGGCTACAGAACCTGCTGGGAGACGCGGGCGTTTCCCAATCGCGGCTTGTGGAGGAAGCGGCTCTGCTGGCCGATAAGTCGGATATCCAGGAGGAACTGACCCGGCTGACGGTACATGCGGGTGAGTTGCGGCGGATGGTGCAGCAGGGTGGGGAGATCGGCAAGAAGCTCGATTTTCTGCTGCAGGAGATGAACCGGGAGGCGAATACGACCCTTTCGAAGACGTCGGGCATTGGAGATGCCGGTCTGACGATCACGAGCCTGGCGCTTGCGATTAAGGCTAATATCGAAAGAATGCGAGAGCAGGCTCTCAATCTTGAATAGCCGGGTTCTCAACCAACGCACCGGCCAGGACGGATATCGTTCGGGCGAGCGCATGCCCACAGTTTTCATCATTTCGGCGCCCTCGGGATCGGGAAAATCGACGCTGGTGTCGCGGTTGCTGGCGAGCGACCCGGGATTGCGATTCTCGGTGTCACATACCACCCGGGGGCCGCGCGGCAACGAAAAGCCCGGGGAAAGCTATATTTACATCTCGCGCGAAGAGTTTGAGGAACGGATTCAGCGCAACGAGTTTCTGGAATACGCGGACGTTTTCGGCAATTATTACGGGACGAACCGGGAGAATCTGGAAAGGGCGGCGACAGAAGGCAAGGATCTGATACTCGACATTGATGTCAAAGGTGCGAGACAATTGAAAGAGAAGATCCCCGAGGCCGTCAGCATCTTCATTCTTGCTCCCTCACGTGACATTCTGGAGCAGCGTTTGCGGGCGCGGTCGGAGGATTCGCAGGAAGTGATTCAGCGGCGGCTGCGCGATGCGGCTGAAGAGATCCGCAATTATAAGCAGTACGATTACGTACTGGTGAATCATCAAGTGGAAGAGTCGGTGGCAACGCTCGGTGCAATTGTGCGGGCCGAACGTGTGCGCCGGGTCCGTATGGAAGAGCAGATTCGTCCGATTCTCAGAAGTTTTGAGGAACGGACGCAATCCTTATTTTAAGTTTGAACGGGGCTTGGCCTCGGTTTGAAAGTGAGAAATGGCTGACCAAAATAGAAACGCAATGTATTGCATTCCGGAAGACGCGGCTTCGAGCACGTACCGCTTCATCATTGTAGCGGCGAAACGCGCGCGGCAGTTGCAGAACGGGCAGCGCAGCGTGCTGCCGGCCACTAACAAGAAACCGACTGTATTGGCGATGGAAGAGGTACGGCGCGGGTTGGTTGCCTTTACCGATGTGGCTCCCGAACAAGTTGTACCGGTTGAATAAACACTGGCATGCGCGTCGTATTGGGCGTCGGCGGCGGGATCGCAGCATACAAATCGGCTGAACTCGTACGCGCGCTCCAGCAACGCGGTCACCAGGTGCAGGTTGTGATGACGCGGGCGGCGCAGGAATTCGTCCAGCCGCTGACGTTTGCGGCGCTTAGCGGGCAGAAAGTCATCACAGATTTATTCGGGCAGCAGAGCGCGCAAGACACTCTTTCGAGTGCGGTCGAGCATATCGGGGTCGCGCAAGAGCACGACATCTTGGCGGTTGCGCCCGCGACGGCAGATTTGCTGGCCAAATTTGCGCATGGGATAGCGGACGACTTTCTCTCCACTTTGTATCTGGCGTTTACGGGTGCGGTGATTGTCGCTCCGGCCATGAACACGGGCATGTGGGAGCATCCGGCAACCGTGGCGAATATCGACATGCTGCGTAAGCGCGGGGTTTCGATTGTGGATCCGGATGAAGGCTGGCTGGCGTGCGGAACTGTGGGCGCGGGACGCTTGCCCGACCCGGCTCAAATTGCAGATGCTATCGATTCGTTGACTCCAGCGCGGCGCGATCTCGATGGCGAATCCATATTGATCACCGCTGGCCCTACTCAGGAACCCATCGACCCGGTTCGCTATATCAGCAATCGATCAAGCGGAAAGATGGGCTACGCGCTGGCGGCGGAAGCGGTGCGTAGAGGCGCGCATGTGACGCTGGTATCGGGGCCGGTGGATCTGACTCCGCCGCGTGGAGTGGAGAGCGTGCGCGTGCGGACGGCCAAAGAGATGCGTGACGCTGTGATGGGGCATCTTGCCGAGGCCACCATCATCATCAAGAGCGCCGCGGTTGCGGACTATTACATCGCGGAAGTACCGCGGCAAAAGATCAAGAAGACCGCCATGCGCCTTTCCATCGATCTGGAGCCTACGCCGGATATTCTGGCCGAGGTGGGCGAGAAAAAGGGCGATCGGCTGCTGATTGGTTTTGCGGCCGAGACGCAGAATTTGCTCGAAGAAGCGCGCCGCAAGATGATCTCGAAAAAGTGCGACATGGTGGTGGCGAACCTGGTGAATCAGGAAGGCGTGGGATTCGAATCCGACCGGAATGAAGTGGAGATCCTGACCCGAGCCGGACAGATTGTGCATGCCGGTCCCGCTGACAAAAAGGAGATTGCCGCACGCATTCTGGATCAAGTGGCGACGCTGCGCCTGGCGCTGCAAGCCGTAGATGCTTAAGCCTCGATGACGACGGAACATCTGCGGCAATATCTGGAGTTCTATCGCGACTTGGGCTTTGACTCCGTTTATCGACGGACGGCTTCTGTCAGTGATTCGGCGCCGGCGCTGCTTGTGTCGGATTTGGCTGTATCTGAGCCGGATGCACCTGAGCCGGTCATCGTTCTTCCCGATTTGGCGCCGCGAAGGCGATACGCTCGCGGCCATTCGCGCGGATATTGGCGACTGCAAACGCTGCCGTCTTTGCGAGGCACGCAAAACAATCGTATTCGGCTCGGGAAATGAAAGCTCGCCGCTGGTTTTCGTGGGCGAAGGTCCGGGCGCGGATGAAGACGAGCAGGGCTTACCGTTCGTGGGACGCGCCGGGCAGCTTCTCACTCAGATGATCGATAATACGGCAGCCAAAGAAGGCATCGACATCCGGCGCGAAGATGTTTACATCTGCAATGTGGTGAAGTGCCGGCCGCCTGAGAATCGGACGCCGCTGCCGGACGAGATGGAGATTTGCGGTCAGTTCCTCTTTCGCCAACTCATGACGATTAAGCCGAAAGCCATCTGCGCGCTAGGGGCGACGGCGATGAAGGCGCTGCTCAACACCAAGGAAGGCATCACGAAGTCGCGCGGCAAGTGGCACAAGTGGCGCGACATCCCGGTGATGATCACGTATCACCCTTCCTATCTGCTGCGACAGTACAACCAGACCGCACGGCGCGAGGCTTGGGAAGACTTGAAGACGCTGCTGCACTTCGTGTATGACTGAACGGCTATGAAGGATCACGCCGCGTTCATCTCATTCGAAGGCACGGAAGGCAGCGGCAAAACGACCCAGATGCGGCTGCTGGTGAAGCGTCTGCGGGAAGAGGGTTTCCGCGTCATGGAAAACCAGGAGCCCGGGGCCACGACCATCGGCAGCCAGATCCGGCGCATTCTGCTGGATCCGGCACATCAGGAAATGGCACCTGAAACGGAGATGCTGCTGATGTTTGCGTCGCGAACCCAGGCGGCGGCGGAGATCATCCGTCCGGCGCTCGAGTTGGGCGACATCGTGGTCAGCGATCGTTTCACTGACTCGACTCTTGCCTATCAGGGGGCGGGTCGCGGTTTGGGGTTTGACAAGGTACTGGAACTGCATCGACTCGCCTTGGGCACGCTGTTGCCTGATCTCACAATCTGCGTTCAGCTAGACGTGGAAGTGGGGTTATCGCGCGCGCATCAGCGCAATGCCTTGAGCGATGCGGAAGCACGGCTCGATCGGCAATCGCTCGATTTTCACCTGCGGGTAGCGGAAGGATATCGAAAGATCGCGGCACTGGAGCCGCAGCGGTTTCGAATGATTGATGGCAACGGAGGCCCTGCTGAAGTGGCCGAACGCGTCTGGGCGCAAGTTTCCACTTTGCTTTATGTTCCCTCACTTCTACGGCAATAGCGCACCCGCCGGCACGCTGGCGCAGATGATCGAGAACGATCGCATCGCGCAGACAATTTTGTTGAGCGGACCGGAGGGTATCGGCAAAGCGACCCTCGCGCGGCGCTTCGCGGCGGCACTGGTTGGAGATGCGGCAAAGATCGAACAGGACGACCTGAGTCTGCCTCCGAACCTGGAAGTTATTGAGCAGCGTGAGAAATGGACGTCAGACAAGCGCAATGACGATCCGCTATTTTTTTCCACTCACCCGGATTTCGTCACGTTTGTGCCGGAGGGTCCGCTGCGCCAGATCACCATGCAGCAGATGCGATTGTTGCGGGACCGGGCGCAACTGAAGCCGCTACGCGGTAAACATCGCGTGTTTCTGATTGACCATCTGGAACGCGCCAACGAACAGTCAGCCAACTCGTTGCTGAAAATTCTGGAAGAGCCGCCGGACCATCTGGTGATCCTGGCTACTGCGGAGAATCTGTATGATTTGCTGCCGACCATTCGATCACGTTCTCTGGTTCTGCAGATGTCGCGCTTAACTGACCAGGAGATGCAGACTTTTGCAGAGGCGAAAGCCCTGCCTGACGCCGATCTGCGGATTGCGCTCGCCGAAGGTAGTCCTGGTATTGCGTCATGCCTCGACCTGGAGGAGTTTCGCGCGCGCCGCGCCTTGATTCTGGCGGCGTTTGAATGCGCGGCGGGAATAAAGCCGTTTTCAGATTGGGTGCAGCAGTCGGAATCTTTCGCGAATAGCCGTTCTGAAAAACTCGAGTCGTATTTGAAACTTGCTTACGGAATATTGGAAGACATCCTGGGTGGGCTGTACGGCAGAAGGGCAGGGAAGCATCGGGACGTGCAGCCGCGAATCAGCAAGATTGCGGAAGCGGTCACATTTAGTTGGTTGGAACGAGCCGTGCGCTTGTTGGATGAGCTCGTGCTGATGGTACGTCGAAATATACAAAAAACTGCAGCGCTAGACGCTATGATTATTAATTTGCGTAACGCGTAGCAGAACAGAAGCACCTAAATAGCAATCAAGGCCCGCCCACCGGGCCGTTTAAAACTACCCGGGACCCAAGAGGACAAATGATCGAGGAGAGGCGTCTGGATTCTCTTATTCGAAAACCTTCGCGCAGCGTGATGGGCGACAACAAAGAGCAAGTACGCCGGCCACCGAGCGTCAAAAAAGGTACTCCGCCGGATCAAACAAATGCGGAGCAGTTTTACTATTCGAAGCAGATGCAGAGTAAGACGCACATGATCGTGGTGCTTACCGATGGCGAGCAGCTAGAGGGATTCATCGAGTGGTACGACCGCGACTGCGTGAAGTTGAATCGCGTGGGAGCTCCCAACCTACTGCTTTATAAGCACTGCATTAAGTACTTGTACAAGGCCGAGGGCGAGTAGCTAAGCTTCCGAGCTTAGTTCCTCAAACCCAGCGGCATAAGCGGAAACGGCGCAGACATGCCGTCGTTCAGGAGGCGAGCGCGTAGCGTCATCAGGCTCTGTAAGCCGGTAAGGATCTGCTCGACGCGAATCTCAGTTGTCCAACCGTCCTGAGCGCGGGAGC
Organism: Terriglobia bacterium; assembly: GCA_963758445.1. GTDB lineage: Bacteria > Acidobacteriota > Terriglobia > Bryobacterales > Bryobacteraceae > Bog-105. Next base: position 154,173 of record CAVWVR010000004.1, on the reverse strand, counting down.
AAATGACCACCTCGCCTAAGAGCAGCGTATCTTCGTATTCGACGCTGACCAGCGTTGATTCCTTAATGCACTCTCCTGTACAAAGCATCAGGCGCTTGCCTTGCATTCCCCGCAACTCGCAGGAAAGACTGCGTTTTGCGCCATGTGGGTCCGACGCGGGAAGTTGCAACACCGCGGGACGTCTCTCATCTGACATCGAGCTCATCACGCCTCACTAATCGGCTGAGGCGGGGACCAGCTTTAACGTTCAGAAGCGCGATTCAATAAAAAGCCAAAGTGACGCCCCTACTGCCACGGGCAGTAAGAGTTCCAGCCAGCTGCGAAGAGAGTGGAGACGCAAGCGCTTGCCAGGATGCGATTCAGGCACGGGCTGCGATTTCTGCTGCTGATTGCGATGCGCTTCCAGCAGTCGGCAGCGTACGTTACTCGGCTGGCCCTGCAGTGCGCGAATGAGTTCATCACGGCCGCGCTTGTCCGCGATGAGAATCGTGGCCGAATGCATTCCCTGCATTGACTGGTGCAGTTTGCGCCGGATCGGCGCCGGGATTTCTTTCAACGAACGATAGACGGAGGTGCCTTCGCCCGTGGCGACAAAAATCGTAGAACTCTTTGCGGTCAAGACGGCCATGTTTTCCGATCCCATTATGATCCAGACGCTCGCAGAAACGGTCCGTTATCCGGCATCTCGTGACCGGCATGCGCAAGCGTCACCTGAATAAACCCGAGCGCTGCCTTCGACAACGATTTGTCACGGCGATAGATGAGGCCCACGCGCCGCATCATTGGCTCCGGCCCCAGCGAGAGGCAAGCCAGCTTGCCGGCCGTTACCTCTTCCTGACAATGCGACGCCGCCAGGAATGACAACCCCAGGTGGGCCATCACGAAACGCTTGATCATCTCCGTTGAATCGAGTTCCATCGAGACATTTAACTCCTCCTGCACGGCATCGAACCAGTGATTCAAGCGCGCCCGGGTGGTACCAGATTTCGGAAGAAGCAGTTGCTCCCCTAGAAGGTCGCGCGGCGACACCCTGGCAAGAGACGCCAGCCGATGTCCAGGTGGAACAAGTAACTTAATCTCATCGGAGTGAATTTTGACTACCTGCAGCTTTTTTTCCTGAACCGGCAATTGCGTGATTCCAAAATCGGCCAGATTGTCGAGCACGGCCTGCACGACGCGCGTGCCATAGGAGCGGTCAACAGAGAGTTGCACGTTCGGGAATTGTTTCTTGAACTCGGCGAACACGCCGGGCAGAACGTAGATACAGGTGGCCTCGTTAGCCGCGATGATCAGTTCGCCGCGAGGCACTTTTTCGAGTTCGTTGATGGAGTCCTGCGCGCGGCGGCGTAGAGCCAGAATTTGCTCTGCGTGTTCGGCGAAGATGCGTCCCGCAACTGTGAGCGAAATCTTCGTGCCCAGCCGGTCAAACAGCGTGGCGTTCAGTTCCTGCTCCAGCTGCCGCACTTGCGCGCTGATAGCCGGTTGCGTGCGGTAACAAGTCAATGCTGCCTTCGAAAAGCTCTTCAAGCGAACGATCTCTAGGAAGGTATGCAGTTGATCGAGATCCATTATCAGTAAGCGGCGACGAAGCGAGCTTTGGATCAAATTGTAGCAGCCATCGCCGGGTGCGGCGGCGAGCGATTATCAATCCACTTTTTTCAGGAGTTTAGCTCCGGGCGGCAGTTCGAACGTATTGGCCGGTATGGACTGATTCACCATCACGTGCGTGGCGAACATCTGGTAAGTTTTGTAGCCGTTTCGCTGCCGCTCGACGGTAAAAGGCCACATGACTCCATCGCCTGCGTCGCGCCATTTGTCATAATCGATTTCTTCGTCGTTATGCTCGCGCGTCTGCGGGTCCTGCCATGCGAACGTTTCGCGAATGGGAAGCAATGTATTGTGATCGAAATAAACTCGCACCGTGCGGTCGTTGGCGTCCGTGACTTCCACTACCTCGACGTGCGTGCTGAGAAGCACTTCGCTGCCGGAATAATCGAATTGCAGACCCGGCTCGTCGTGCCGCACTTTCAGGATGTAGAGAATATCGTTCTCGGTGGTACGCACGTATCGGCCCCAGGCTTCGTCTTCGACTGGTCTGGCGCCCCGAAACGTGATGTCCCAGGCCTGATCGGGCAAAAACAAATATGAGTAATCCTGTTTCTTCCCAAGAACTTCCCGCTCGCGAATCCCAAGGCCGTTCTTGGGGATTTGCGGCAAATACTCCGTGTACGTGGTGGTGACGTCGAGCCCGCTTAGTTGATCGTGGAAGAAAGAGTAGATACGGCCCTTCGCCACACGATTCCGCATGTTGAGAAATCGATCGCCGCCCAGAGCAGCTATCGCCTGATCGATGATCTGCTTACCTTTTCCGGGCGCCGCATTCTGCGCCTCGATGCAAAACCAGCCACTAATCAAAAGTGAGCAGACTGCCGCGGCGATGCGGAGCTTATGCACAGACAATCGACCGGACCCAGGCATTCTCAGCAGCATCCGTGGCAGAGTTCGACCCAGCGTTTGCATGAATGGAGCCGGCGCGCTCTCGCAGCAATCCGCCATCGCGGCCATTGATGGCGGCCTGGATTTCTGCCGTAACGGCAAGCGCAACCTGCTCAGGACCATCGGCACCGATGTCCAACCCCATCGGGCTGTGCAGAAACTGATTGTCCATCGCGTGCTCCAGCCCAGCATCGCTAAGCATCTGCAAGGCGCGCTTGCGCGGTCCCAAGATGCCCAGGTAGCGCAACTTGGATCCAACTAACTCCTTAAACATCTCCAGGTCCTGACTGTAGCTGTGACTCATCAAAACGGCGGCTGTCCAGGGATCAATCGGCAACGCTTCCCGGCTGCCGGGAGCACGAACCATCACCTGATCGGCCTGCGGGAATTTTTCGGGGCGCGCATAGTGGGAGCGGCCATCGAAGACGAACACTTCCCAACCCAGGAATTTAGCCAATGTGACCAGGGGAATGGCGTCGTCGCCCGCTCCGAAGATCAGCAGACGTAAGGGCGGCACAAGCGTTTCGGCGAATATTTCGGCGCCGTCCAGAGGGTGTGAAATCACGCTAGAAGATCGCGTCTCGCGCACGCGTCGTATTGCATCCAGGGCTACTGCATTTCCGGGCGTGAGGCGCTCCAGCAGCACATGAATGATCCCGTTGCAGCCTAGCCCATATTCAGCCGCGATTTCGCCGTCGGGAGTCGTATCGTAGCGTCGGATCACCGGACCGTTCTCGGTCAGCCACCAAGCCTTCTTGACCAAGTCGTCTTCGAGGCAACCGCCGCTGACCGATCCAACACGCTGGCCTGTGCTGGTGAGAAGCAATCGAGCACCCGGCAGGCGATACGACGAGCCGCTAGTCTTCACCACCGTCGCGAGAACGGCGGATTCGCCCTTCGCCTCCAATTGTGACCAAAGCGCCAGGATCTGCTCGAATTCTTTCATTGGTGCAGGTCTACTTACAGAGTAGCGAGTGTGAGTGCTACGCATCGAACTTCATAATCAGAAGCCTCATCCTCATGGTGTTTCCTATACGACCAGCAATCCCCTGCAATCGATTTCGTTAGATCGGAACGGCCAGTTGCTGAACCGCGCCACGCTGGCGACATTGCGCGGATACTTCAGCAGCCAATCCTCTGTTGAGCTTCATGGGTGTTCCGTTGGCCAAGGATCAGGCGGGCGAGCACTGGTGCAAAGCCTGCACTTGCTTTGGGGGGTATCCGTCAGTGCCGGAACCGGGGATCAACTGTTCGACACTCCGTCGCTAGACGGAGCGGTGATTACAGCCAGTAGCAGAAGATAACTGCTGCGGTGTTGCTCGGCGCCGGCAAGGTGGTAAGACATGCTGATAGCGGCAAACAGTGATAAGAGCAGATGTAGGCTGGCTGCGGATCTGCGCTTCAAGCGAACGGCCTCGTTTCCAGCAACCCAGCCGATTCTACATCCAGGTAGATGTGGGCGTTCGGATGCACACGCAATATAGAAGCCGGAGCCAGCGGCGACAACGGACCCTCCAGGCAGGCTTTCACCGCCGTTGCCTTACGTGCGTCGGGAACAATGCAAAGAATCTCACCGGCTTTCAGCAACCAGGGAATCGAGATTGTAATCGCCCGTTTCGGAACGTCCTCGATCGATGAGAACCAGCCTTCGCCGACCTGCTGTTTGCGGCAAGCATGATCTAGTTCGACCACTAAATAGGGTTCCGTCGCATCGAAGTCCGCAGGCGGATCGTTGAACGCCAGATGTCCATTCTCACCGATGCCGCAGAACGCAAGCTGTACCGGCGCCGCCATCAACTTCGCGCTCATTTCGCGAGCCATCTCCTCCGGATCGCGAGTCCCATTAAGCAGGTGGTAGTTCCGGATGCCGAATCGGTCCACAATCCGCTCCTTTATATAGCGCGCGAAGCTGGCCGGATGATCGATTCCGATCCCCGCGTATTCATCCAGGTGAAAGAGTTCCACTCGGGGCCAGTCGATTCCCGGTTCCCCAGCCAGAGCGTCCAGGAACTCGAGTTGCGATGCCCCGGTGGCAGCCAAAAGGCGAACGGTTTCGAAATCCCTCAATAATGCCCGTAGCGAATCTCCGGCGTGCTCGGCCGCGGCACGCGCCATCTGACCCTTGTCCGCGTAGACGCGAATCATAGGTTATGCTAATCGCATCAATAAGTTAAGGCAAAACAAACCGATCGCTCCGAGTAACGTCCAGATTTCTTTGATCGTCTTAGCCGTCAATGTTGTAATGCGAGCCCCGCTTGCATCTACTTAAAAGCAATGATAGCCAGTCACATAGACTGGTTTTGCCGTCCGCCTGACATAAACCAGTACGAGGGGAAATTTTTCGAATGCAGCCACCCGGCGCGCTTGAACCGCATCCGACCGAACCGCATCCGGCAAAACCGGCTCCGACCGCACCCGGTCAGCAGGAACTGAGGCCGTTAACTGCGCGTCCGGATCACCTTCCCGACCTAGAATCGGAGGGCACAAGTTCGGCCCGCTATTGGTGGGTCTGGCTGCTGATTTTCGGTCTCATCGGCTACGGCTGCTACCGCCTTTACCTGTACGAGAGCACGAAGGAAGCGGCCATGTCCGCCAAGAAGACCGCTATGCATCCGCATAATATTCCGGTCGCGGCGGCCAAGGTCCGAGAGGGCGACATGCCTGTCTACCTGCAAGGGCTGGGGACAGTCACCGCATCCAATACGGTCACGGTGAAGACCCGCGAGGATGGTCAGCTCGCCAGCGTCAACTTCAAAGAAGGGCAATACGTGCATGCCGGCGATGTTCTCGCTACGCTAGATGCGCGTCCGTTTCAGGTGGCGCTCGATCAGGCGACAGGAAATCTCGATCAGGCCAAGGGCACGCTGGCGAAAGACGAGGCAGCGTTACGCGATGCGCAAGTGAATTATGTGCGTGACCAGCAACTTTTCAAAGACAACATCATTGCCAAACAGCAGCTTGACACCCAATTGGCCACTGCCGATCAGATTCGCGGTTCCATTGAAGCTGACAACGCCGCCGTCGCCGCCGCCAATGCGGCCATTGCCAGCGCGAAACTCAATCTCACCTACGCCAAGATCACCGCGCCCCTGAGCGGACGCATCGGTCTTCGTCTGGTGGACGAGGGGAATATGGTTCACGCGGCCGACACGACTGGCCTAGCTGTCATTGCGCAGATTGAACCTATCGCGGTCCTGTTCACTATTCCCGAAGATCAACTCCAGCCCGTTCTGCAGAAGCTGCGGCAAGGCGCCAAGTTGCGCGCCGACGCTTACGATCGTGATCAGAAGCAGCAATTGGCTGAAGGCACGCTGCTTACTGTCGACAACGAGATTGACACCACCACCGGCACTTCGCGCCTGAAGGCTATGTTTCCGAACACGGATGGCGCCTTGTTCCCGAACCAGTTCGTAAACGTGAAGCTGTGGCTGGACACCAAGCGCAACGCCACCATCGTTCCCGCCGTCGCTATTCAACGTGGACCCGCCGGCACTTTCGTCTACGTGGTGCAAGACAACAACACCGTCAGCACCCGTCCCGTGAAAATCGGTTTAACGGAAGGGACCGACGTCAGCATTGACGATGGATTGCAGCCCGGCGAACGCGTCGTAGTGGATGGCGCGGAGAAGCTGACCGACGGTATGCAGGTAACCTTGCGCGATGACTCGGACGCGGGCGGAAATGCCAATCGCCGCCGCGCCAGGCGTGCCAAGGGGAGCCCGCAAGGATGAGTCCGTCGCGGCCGTTTATTCTCCGGCCGGTTGCTACTTCCCTGCTGATGGCCGGCATTTTGATTGCCGGCGGAATCGCGTACAAACAGCTCCCGGTCTCGGCGCTTCCGGAAGTGGATTATCCAACTATTCAGTGCCTGACGTTCTATCCAGGCGCGAGTCCGGAGGTGATGTCGTCGTCAGTCACCGCGCCGCTCGAGCGAACATTCGGCCAGGTTCCGGGTCTGAAACAGATGACCTCCACCAGCTCCTTCGGGAGCTCTATCATTACGCTGCAGTTCGACCTCGATTTGAACATCGATATAGCCGAACAGCAGGTGCAGGCCTCCATCAACGCCGCCGGAACTTATCTTCCGCCTGACCTTCCGAATCCGCCTATCTACAGCAAAGTCAATCCCGCGGACGCGCCCATCCTGACGCTCGCATTGATGTCGAAGACCATGCCTCTGACAAAAGTGGAGGATCTGGCGGACACAACTCTGTCGCAGAAAATTTCGCAATTGCCGGGCGTGGGCCTCGTTAGCATCAGCGGCGGCCAAAAACCGGCCGTTCGCATTCGCGTCAACCCGACCGCGCTCGCCGCTTACGGCCTGAGCCTGGAAGACGTGCGCACCGCGCTCAATCAGACCAATCTGAACCAGGCGAAGGGCAACTTTGATGGCATTCGCCAGGCCTACACGATCGGCGCAAATGATCAGATCCTGACCAGCTCCGGTTACAAGCCGGTCATCGTCGCTTACAAGAACGGCGCGCCGGTTCGGCTGCAGGACATTGCGGATGTCGTAGATGGCGCGGAGAATATACGTCAAGCGGCGTGGATGAACACCACTCCGGCGGTGATCGTCAACATTCAGCGCCAACCGGGCGCGAACATCATTGCAGTAGTGGACCGCATCAAGGCGCTGCTTCCGATGCTTCGCGTGTCAATACCGGCAGCGGTGAATCTATCTGTTCTGACGGACCGCACCACCACCATTCGCGCATCAGTCCAAGACGTGCAGTTCGAGTTGATGCTGACCATCGCGCTGGTCGTCATGGTCATCTTTTTGTTTTTGCGAAATCTCGCCGCGACCATTATTCCCAGCGTCGCCGTGCCGCTGTCGTTGGTGGGCACCTTTGGGGTCATGTACCTGCTCGGCTACAGCTTGAACAACCTCACTTTGATGGCGCTGACCATTTCTACTGGCTTCGTCGTCGATGACGCCATTGTGATGATTGAGAACATTTCGCGCTACCTCGAAGAAGGCGACGAGCCTTTGCATGCGGCGCTGCGCGGCTCGGAGCAAATCGGCTTCACCATCGTTTCGTTAACGGTCTCCCTGATCGCGGTTTTAATTCCTTTGCTGTTTATGGGCGACATCGTCGGGCGCCTGTTCCGCGAATTCGCCATCACGCTGGCGGTGACCATTCTAGTTTCCGCCGTTGTATCGCTGACCCTCACGCCCATGATGTGCGCGAAGATTCTTCGTCACAAGCCGGATTCGGAGCAGACCTGGTTCTATCGAAAATCCGAGCACGTCTTCAACTGGGTGATCGAGAAGTATGGAACAACGCTGCAATGGGTTTTGCGTCATCAGCCGCTGACGCTACTAGTCACTGTCGCCACTCTCGTGGGCACGATTGTCCTCTATGTTGTCGTTCCCAAAGGCTTCTTCCCGGTCCAGGATACGGGCGTCATCCTCGGCGTATCCGAAGCTCCGCAGGACGTGTCGTTCACGTCCATGGCGGAACGTCAGCAGGCATTGGCGCGAGTCATCCTGCAAGATCCGTCAGTAGAGAGCCTGTCTTCTTTCATCGGCGTCGACGGAATCAACACGACCATGAACAGCGGTCGCATTCAGATCAACTTGAAGCCGCTGGATGTACGCCGGATCTCCGCCAGCGACATCATCCGCCGGATGCAGCCGAAGCTTTCACAAGTGGAAGGCATCACGCTGTTCATGCAGCCGGTGCAGGATCTCACGGTAGAAGACCGCGTGAGCCGTACTCAATATCAATACACGCTGGAAGATGCCGACGCGGTTGAGCTTGCCGGTTGGACCACTCGCCTGGTTGACAAATTGAAGACTCTCCCGACCTTGCGCGACGTTGCAACCGACCAGCAAAACGGCGGGCTTCAAACGGTGCTTATCATCGATCGCGATACCGCCGCCCGCCTCGGAATCGGCATGCAGCAGATCGACGATACGCTCTACGACGCCTTCGGCCAGCGGCTGGTCTCCACCATGTTCACGCAGTTGAATCAATATCACGTCGTGCTCGAAGTAGCGCCGGAGTTTCGCAACAATCCCACTGCACTGTCGGATGTCTACATCCATTCCTCCAACGGCACGGAGGTACCGCTCAGTTCCTTCACCCATGTGGAGACCAGCACGGTTCCCATAACCGTGAATCACCAGGGGCAGTTCCCGGTAGTCACCATCTCGTTCAACTTGCCTGCCGGCGAATCGCTCGGCAACGCCGTGAAACAAATTCGCGAGACGGAGCAAGATATCGGACTACCCGCCAGCATTCACTCGAGCTTTCAAGGAACCGCCGCCGCCTTCCAGAACTCACTCGCGAATGAGGCTTACCTGATTCTGGCTGCGCTGGTGGTTGTTTACATCGTGCTGGGCGTGCTGTACGAGAGCTACATTCACCCCATCACCATTCTGTCTACGCTGCCCTCCGCGGGTGTTGGCGCAATTCTTGCCATCTACATTTGCCGCGACGATTTCAACGTCGTCTCGCTCATCGGCATCATTCTGTTGATCGGCATCGTCAAGAAGAACGCCATTATGATGATCGATTTCGCGCTTGAGGCCGAACGCCAGGAGGGCAAGACTCCGCTGGATGCGATTTATCAGGCTTGTCTGCTGCGCTTCCGACCCATCATGATGACCACTATGGCCGCGCTCTTTGGCGGCCTACCGCTTGCATTAGGCTCGGGCGTCGGTTCCGAGCTTCGCCGCCCCTTGGGCATCACCATCGTCGGCGGTCTCATCCTCAGCCAGGTGCTCACGCTCTACACAACACCGGTCGTTTATCTGTTCTTTGATCGCTTGGCTAAGCGCGTGAGCCGTCGCCGCTCGAGAATCGAAAGCGCCGCACCCCACCGACTGCCGCAGCCGGTGCACGGAGACTGATCCCGCCATGAATCTCTCGGCGCCCTTCATCAAGCGGCCTGTGGCCACTTCGTTACTCACCGCCGCGCTGGCTCTTTCCGGAATACTCGCGTTTCGTCTGCTGCCCGTCGCGCCCTTGCCGGAAGTGGAATTTCCCACCATCCAGGTATTCGCCAATCTGCCCGGCGCCAGTCCCGAAACCATGGCATCCGCCGTTGCCACTCCGCTGGAACGCCAGTTCGGCCGCATCGCCGGCATAACCGAGATGACCTCGTCGAGCCAGCTAAGCAGCACCCACATCACGCTGCAATTCGACCTCGCGCGCAACATCGACGCGGCTGCCCGCGACGTGCAGGCGTCTATCAACGCGGCGCGTGGGCAATTGCCTTCCGACATGCCCAGTAACCCGGGTTATTGGAAGTCGAATCCGGCCGACCAGCCCATCATGAACCTCGCCCTGACGTCGGATGTCTATGATCGTGCCCACATGTACGACATTGCCGATTCCATCCTGTCGCAGAAAATTGCGCAGATTCAGGGCGTCGGCGAGGTCAATACTTGGGGCAGTTCGCGTCCCGCCGTTCGGGTCCAGGTGAACCCAGCACTTCTGAACAGCATGGGAATCGGCTTGATAGACGTGGCAGCCACGCTGCAAAACGCCAACGCTCATCAAGCCAAAGGAGACCTGAGCAACAACGACCTGCGCTGGCAGATCAACGCTACCGACCAACTCTTCCACGCACCACAATACGCTCCGCTGATTGTCACCTATCGCAATGGAGCGCCGGTCAGGCTAGCGGACATCGGCAATGTTATCGATTCGGTCGAGAATGTTCGCAATGACGCTCTCGATAACGGTAAGCCGTCTGTCGTGATGGCTGTCTCCCGTCAACCTGCGGCCAACATCATCGACACAGTCGACCGAATTACTGCCTTACTGCCTTTGTTGCAGGCATCTATTCCGCCCTCCGTCCATTTGACCGTAGCGCAGGATCGCACCACCACCATTCGCGCTTCCATTCACGATGTTGAAATCACACTGCTGATCTCGATCGTGCTGGTGGTGCTGGTGGTCTTCTTCTTTCTGCGCAACGTGTGGGCGACCGTCATTCCCGGCATCGCTGTGCCGCTGTCTTTGCTAGGCACATTCGGAGTGATGTACTTGCTTGGTTACACCCTTGACAACCTCTCGCTGATGGCTCTGACGGTATCGACCGGGTTTGTCGTCGACGACGCGATTGTCGTCATCGAGAACATAAGCCGCTATCTCGAAGAAGGCTGGGAACCTGTGCAGGCGGCACTGCAAGGCGCTAAAGAAATCGGGTTCACCGTGCTTTCCATGAGCACTTCGCTGGTGGCCGTCTTTATTCCCATTCTCTTGATGGGCGGCATCATCGGACGGCTCTTTCGCGAATTTGCAGTGACGCTAACGGTGGCCATCGTTATCTCACTTTTTGTTTCGCTCACCACCACCCCGATGATGTGCGCGAAGTTGCTCTCTTCGCAACATGACAAAAAACACAACTTCATCTACCGCCTGAGCGAAGCCGCATTCAACGCCGTGCATACGGCCTACGCGAAAAGCCTCGCGGCCGTGCTGCGCAACCCTGTACTCACGCTGATCATCACGCTGGTGACTATCGGCGTCAGCATTTACCTCTACGTCATTGTTCCTAAGGGGTTCTTTCCGCAGCAGGATACGGGGCGCATCGGTGGCGCAATTGTGGCAGATCAGGATATCTCCTTCGCCGCCATGCGCGAAAAAATGCACCAGATGGTGGCCATTGTTCAGAAGGACCCCGCCGTCGACGATGTGGAAGGAAATACGGGCGGTGGAACGCTCAATGCAGCGGGCGTGCAAATTCAGCTCAAGCGTTTGGGGCAGCGCAAGGCCAGCGCCGATCAGGTAATCAATCGCTTGCGTGGACAACTGGCTCGCATTCCCGGCGCAACTCTTTACATGCAGAGTTTCCAGGACTTCCGCGTAGGCGGCCGCGGAAGCAATTCGCAGTACCAGTACACGCTGCAATCCGACAGTTTGCAGGACCTGAATGCCTGGGCGCCCAAGCTGCTGGACGAGCTGAAGACCATCCCCATCGTGCTAGACGCTAACAGCGATCAGCAGATCCACGGCCTTACGACGGATGTGATCATCGACCGCAGCACCGCTTCACGCCTGGGTGTCAGCCCGGCGGATGTCGACACGGTTCTATACAGCGCCTATGGCCAGCGGCAGGTCTCCACAATGTATACCGGCATCAATCAGTACCACGTTGTGATGGAAGTGCTGCCGGAATTTCAGCAGAGTCCGCAAGCGCTGCAGATGATTTATGTGAAGACCAACAGTGGAACGTCTGTGCCTATCTCAACCTTCACCCACTACCGCACAACGCTCAGCTCCCTTGCGGTGAATCATCAGGGACAGTTTCCCTCCATCACGCTATCGTTTGCGCTTGCGCCCGGGACAGCGCTCAGTGACGCCGTCGATGCTGTTCAGGAAGCACAGAACGACATTGCGATGCCAGCCAACGTACATGGCGCTTTCGCCGGCACTGCGCAGGTGTTCCAAGCATCCCTCAAAACGGAGCCGCTGCTGATCCTTGCTGCGCTGGTGGCTGTCTACATCGTCCTTGGTATGTTGTACGAAAGCTTCATTCACCCGATCACCATCTTGTCGACAATTCCCTCCGCGGGTGTGGGCGCTCTATTAGCCTTATTGGTCTTTGGCACGGACCTAACCGTGATCGCTCTAATCGGCATTATTCTGTTGATCGGCATTGTCAAAAAGAACGCCATCATGATGATCGACTTCGCGCTTGAGACGGAACGCAAACAGGGTATCGCGCCCAAGTACGCCATCTATGAGGCGTGTCTGCTACGTTTTCGCCCCATCATGATGACCACTATGGCCGCAATGCTCGGCGGTCTGCCGCTCGCGTTAGGTACCGGTACTGGATCCGAAATGCGCCGTCCGCTCGGAATTGCCATTGTTGGCGGCCTGATATTTAGCCAGCTTCTGACTCTCTACACAACACCTGTGGTTTATCTGTATTTAGATCGGCTGCAAAATTGGTTCGGCGCCGCGCGCCAGTTGAGCCCACGGCTGCAGACCGCATTAACGGATGCATGAAACGTTTCGCGCTTTGGATTGCCCTCGTTGTTCCGCTCATTGCACAAACGAGCCACCCGCCGCGCATGGTAGAAGTGCCGCTGCTCGATTGCTCCGGTCTTCCCTGCATTGAAATGGCGACCGGCAACGGCAAGACGCTCCGGTTGCTCATCGATATGGCCGAGCCGAACGCCTACCTTGATCTCAAGGCCGCGCAGTCACTCGGTTCAGATCTCCAGAAATTGAAGACGGAAGAGCAAACCGATGTGTCGCAAGTGCAGCAGACCATTGTTCCGGGCGCCAAGATCGGCGAACTGGCCATGGGCGATTTTCCGTTCATGGTGGTAGACACCACGACGGATGCTTCGCAAGCGATTAAACCGCCCCCGCCGCTCCCCGCGGATGGCGCGCTCGCATTCAAAGCTTTCCAGAATCGAATGGTGAAAATTGACTTCGCCAATCACAAGCTGACGATTTCAGAACCGCTCGATGCGGAGCAACCGTGCCCGCAAACTTGCACCGACCTGGTGGTCAGGCACGTCGGCAAATATGGCCCGGTCACACTCACCACCACGGGATTTTCCGTGAATGGCCAGCCGGTTGAGGCGCAACTCGACACCTTATTCAAAGGCACGATGTTGATCTACCCGGATTTTGTCAAACAACTTGGTTTGAAGAAGCTCGCAAAAGCAAAGCACAAGGAGTTCTTCCCATATCTGCTGGGAGGCGTGAAACTCTCACAGTCGAACGGTGCGACGGAGAGCTATCAGTCCCTGCAATTCGGGCCGGATCTGCTTCTCTATTTCTTCGACAGCGAAGACAACCATGAGGACCCGGTGAACTTCAACGCGACGGTGGGCAGCGGGCTGCTCAGCCAAGGTGTCGCCGTTTTCGACTTCAAAGGCCGGCACTTCTGGTTGGAAACAGCCAAAGGCACGCCCACCCCGCAACAGTAATCGACGTCCATGCATATGAGACTCCGGCTCACCATATTATTTGCACTTGCTTCTATCGTCTTCGGCCAACAACCCTCCGACCAGCAGCAGCGATGGAGAGATAACCAGGCCATGCGCAACGAATTGCGGTCTCAGGCGAAACAAGCATTCGATGCTGAAATGGCTCGCAAGAAGTCAGGCGACTGTCGCGACGCAAACAACACCTACGAATCTAACGTTTGCTTGGGGAAGTCGGCAGAGCTCACGGCAGCGAATCTGAAGGCCTTTGAACAGGCCATTCGCGTGCTGCTCGGGCTCCACAACCCGGGTGTCGAAAACACAGGGCCCGGTCCGGCCGGACCCACATTCACCCCCGAACAGAATGTGGCTGAGTTCGAGCACGTCGAGCAAGTCTGGCATTCCTATCTCGATGCCGCAGCTACAGCGGCTTTTCATCAGTTCGGCGGCGGTACCGGTGGCCCTAGCTTCGAGCTTGAGACACGCATTCGACTGACACGCGATCACATGGAAGCATTGAACGACGTCTACTTCATGGCGCTGCGGATGTAGCCCCCAAGCAGCAAGCAAAACGTGGACATAAGAGCGCAAACGGCCGGCGATAGTCTCGCGCGCGGGATCACGCTGATCACGCTTGCCTTCCTTTGCTCGGCCATCATGAGCGCTTTCAGCAAGGCAGCTACTGGTGTGCCGCCACTAATGATTTTGTTCCTGCAATACGGAATCAGCTTTCTAGTGTTTGTGCCCGCGGCCGCCCGCTTGGGCCGGGAACATTTGAAGACCGAACATTTGGGGTTGCATGTCTTCCGAAGCCTGGCGGGATCGGTTTGCCAGCTTCTGTTCTTTATGGCGGTTCGATCGATCCCGCTACTCGATTCGGTCTTACTGTCGAACTCCGCGCCCCTGTTCATCCCGCTTGTCATTTTTGTCTGGTTTCGGAAGACGGTCCGGCCGCTCGTCTGGCTGAGTCTGCTAGTCGGGCTGGGTGGGATTGTGCTGATCATCAAGCCGGGGCCGCAGATGTTTCACAGCCCAGCTAGCTTGATCGCTCTCCTGTCGGGCATCTGTTCTGCCCTGGCGCTTGTGGCAACCAACAAACTGGCCGAAACCGAGCCGCCGGTGCGCATTCTGTTCTACAACTTCGGCATTTCGACGTTGCTGTTGATCCCGTTCGCGGTCTGGACTTGGAAACCACTTTCGCTAAAGCAATGGCTGCTGCTCATCGCCGTCGGCGTGTTCTACGCGGTGACGCAACTGCTCATCATCCTGGCTTACCGTTACTCGAGCGCAGCCCAATTATCGCCGTTCAACTACACAGTCGTTGTCTTCTCCGGCATCCTGGGCTGGGTGTTCTTCGGCTCTGTCCCGGATGCGCTAGCCATTATGGGCACCGTCCTGATTTGCGCCGGCGGGATTCTGAGTATTGAGGCTGGACACAAAGAAGGCCGTGGTCATGCCTTCGGCTATGGTCACTGGCAACTGCACTGGAAGCTGCGACGACGCGGCGCAGCATAGGGAACAGCGGTCATCGAATATCCTTCAAGACGTCTTCCACGCTCTCCGGATGTTTCGCAATCACGGCCAGCAATACCCGCGTGGGCGTATCCGGACCAATCGCCTTCTTCAAGCCCTTCAATGATTCGTTCGCCGACCGTGGGAATTTTCTTCCTTCCGGATTGGCCCGATCGTTTTTTCGCTTTCCTCATTTTGTCCGCGACCTTCGATTAACCCTGAATGAGTCTCGGCACAAGCTTTGCCATCGCATTCGGCTCGGCCTTGCTGAGGTTTGCCTTTTCGTTCTTGCCATACACCGCGAGCAGGAAAACGGGCAGAGTCTCGTTATGGAAGAAGTAGATCACTCGTGCGCCTCCGCGTTTACCGCCACCCGGCAAAGCCCACCGCAACTTTCTGATGCCGCCCGTCTCTGGAATCAGATCACCCGCTTCTGGATTTGCGCCGATGAATTCGATCAGCCGCGCCCGATCTGATTCCGGGATCAAGCCTCAGCGTCCCTCAGAACCGGACGTTTCGACGACCGTCATCCGCGGGCGCAGCACTTGCCAACTATACGCTAGTTGCGTAGTCAGGCGCTAACGTTTAGGGAACGGGCTTGTCAACCAAGGGCAAGTTGATACGTTTAGAGGGAGCAGAGCGACCATGAACCGAATTGCGCTGCTTTCGCCAGTTGCGTTGACCCAGGACGTTCCCTCCCAGCGCCTAACAAGAGGGCAAATAGGCACCGTGGTCGAATTTCTGCAGCGAGATGGCGAAGAGGCTCTGCTAGTCGAGTTCTCTGATGAGACGGGGCAAACGTATGCAATGGTCGATCTCAAACCTGACCAGCTTCTTGCTTTGCATCGGAACACTGAAGCGACGTAGGCAAATCGGCCATTCTCACGATAAGCTTTGAGAAGGAGTGGCGGCATGTCGATCACAATATCGGATGAGATTTTGGCTTCATCGGGTCTCACGGAGAAAGACCTCAGGCGCGAGCTAGCCATAGCGCTTTTTCAGGTTGAGAGGCTTACGCTGGGCCAAGCCGCAAGACTTGCGGACCAATCGCAGCTCGAATTTCAGAAAGCCTTGGCTTCCCGCCGCATCCCGATTCACTATGGCTCGGAGGAGCTAGAAGAAGATCTGCGGACCCTTGGGCGAGTCCCGACGCATTGATTGTCGTTTCAGACACCTCCCCGATTCTCAATCTGTCCGCAATAGGCCGAATAGATCTATTGAGGAGCTTGTATCAAGAGCTTGTGATTCCGCCTGCAGTCGCCATCGAACTGCAGCGAAACCGCGTTGACCATCACGCCTGGGAATGGTTGCTCTTAAGAGAGCCCATGGACGGCGAACTCGTGAAGCGATTGCAGCTTCGTCTGGATCCGGGCGAATCGGAAGCAATCGCGATAGCGCTCGAACTGGCAGCAGATCGAATTCTCATTGACGAGCGGCGAGCCCGGAGAGTCGCCTCGGAATTCAATCTTCGGCCTCTCGGACTTCTAGGCATTCTCGCGGAAGCGAAACAGCAGGCACTACTGCAGCAGTGTAAGCCTGTGCTGGACGACATCATCCAAATAGCTGGATTCTGGATAGGTGAGCGATTGTACGCGCAATTTCTCGAAGCGGTCGACGAATCCCGGTAAAGCCGCAAGCTGATTTCAGAAAGGAACATTGGTCGGGGCGAGTGGATTCGAACCACCGACCTCCTGGTCCCGAACCAGGCGCTCTAGCCAGGCTGAGCCACGCCCCGAACTTTCCCAGTTTACCAGGACGTTTAACAGGGCCTTCGAGCCTCAACTAATTCAGTCTTCGAAGTTCTTCCTGCAACCCGGCGATGCCTTTGCGCCGATAAATCTCCGCCAGATGCTGTTGCTCAGGCGACGTCGAAAGCGCGCGCCGCAGCAGCGGATCGGAAGTCGCTTCGTCGATGTCTGTCCTGCTCGGAATCCAGAGTTTGCCATCCGCGAATTCTACATCGCTGACGAACGCCATCAGCGCGCCAATCATCATCGGCGAACCTTCCGGGTGCGAGAATCGCAAGGTGCCTTGCTCCGTCATCGTTCCGGTCTGAATCGGTGCCAGGCGCAAGGCCGCCGGCATGGAGCCTGCCACAAACTGTCTGCCGCGCTCGTCGCTCACAATCCATCCCATATCTATGGTCTGCACGGTTTTTTGCGACGTGTTCTTCAACTGAATCGCGGGTCCACGCACCTCGTTGCCCGCAACTCGCGCCGCTCCGCCCACCGGCTGTACCGGAGCATTGTGAAACGCCACTGCCCCGACATTCACTGCCTGTTCGCGCCAGCCACTGGTCCGCGGATCACGCAACAACTCCAATCCCAACTGCTGCGGATGCAAATCCGGCAGCCCGAAATCAAGCTCCTCGCGAACCCGCGCCCAGTTCTGCGTCTGCAACAAGCTCGCCACGTAGCGGCGATCGCGCCGCGCCTGAAGTTCGTAGACCAGTAAGGCGCGCCGCGAATTCAGCTTGTCGGGACCGTACGCAGTCAAGTCACTGAACAACGCGCAATCAAGCGAAACCTGCACCAGAGCACCTTCCGTGCGGCTGACATTGAAAGGCCGCACCAATTGGGCATCGATGCGCACTGGAAAGACCTCGCCTGGCTGCACGGAAAGGCTGGGAACCGTCACCGACGCCTTCCCCGATGGCGTCAAATCCTGCGCCTCGACTCGCAAAGTTAAGCCGGAAATATTCTTTGTTCCGGTGTTGCGCAACAGCAGCGATGCATGCAGGTCAAGCGACATCGACGCGCCGCGCGGACGCACGCTGCTTGGCCCGAAACTTGTCGAGACCGCCAACACCGGTGAATCGCGCGGAAACTCAACATCGATCCAAGGCTGCGAATCGTTACGCGCCTGCCCGTACCCGGCCGAAGCCAGCGCCAACAGCCCTGCAATAATACTGAGGCTGCTCCTACTGCGCATAGACCTTCGTGATGGTCACCTGTCCCGTGTCTTCATCTATGTAGCGCGCCGACATGGATGAAGGCCCCGAAACCAAAACCACGGCCGATGGCGGATGCATGATTGTCAGCGTTGCCCCCTGCGTCCGCACCGCAATCCCGTCCGGCGTGGTCTTCAACTGCGTGCCTGCAATCTGCGGACGCTCCCAGCCAATCATCTGTCGAATGGACGCGGCCAGATGCGTGGTCTGCTCGCGCGGTATATGCGTGACCCATCCCGCTACGAACAACGTAATCAATCCGGCCAGCACGCTTCCCGTGATGAGGAACGAGCGCCCGCGGCCATTCTTATCAATGCAGCGCGCCGCCGCCACGCCCACCCCGATGTTGCCGAGCATCTCGCGCTCCAGCACGCTCCAATCGGCAATCGCTTCGAAAGCAGTCAGTGTCTCCGTCTGCGCTTCGCGTTGCAACTCTTTTTTTGCCGCGCGATATTCGGCTACGCGCTGCTCGCATTCCTCACAATTGTCGACGTGCCGCTTCAAGCGCCACATCCCTCTCCACGGCAGGTCGCCGCTCGAGAACAGAGCCAGTATGGGCGCGCTCGGGTGCGAGTCTTGTCCAGCGGCCTTTTTCATAACGACTTCCTTGCCTCGAGGTAACGCTTGAACTTTGTCCGCGCATTTGCAATGTGCGACCGCACCGTAGCCATAGAGCACTTCATCTGCGCCGCTACCTGTTCGGCCGGCATACCTTCCACGTCGCGTAGCAGCAGCGCCATTCGTTCCCGCTCTGTTAGCCCGGCCAGCCCGCCATCCAGATGCAGCTTCCTTTCGCCTCGCAGCAAAATTTGCTCGGGGCTCTCGGTGTTCGAAATCCGGCTATCGGCCAACTCGTTGACATCCGTGAAAGTGAAGCGGCGATTGCGGCGCAAAAAATCGATCGCCGTATTGGAGGCGATGCGCGAAAGCCAGTTAAATGCCTTGTTCAGATCCTTCAATTGCGACTGCCGCTGCAGCGCTTTGATGAAAGTTTCCTGCGTCAAATCCTGCGCGTCGTCCACATTCCCCACAATCCGGTAGATCAGCAGGAAAACTCTGCGCAGGTTTTGTTGCACAAACTGATTCTGCAGATCCAGCTCGGTTTGCACCTGCGAATCGGAGACCGGCGGCACGCGCTTGCTCATTCCTGCCTCATCAGGACGAGTGTAAAGCCCGCAAGGGTCCAAATAAGCTTCGACGCTCGCGCTTGACATGCTCTTACTAAGACATGACGAGAAGCTTGAGCAAACGTGCAGGACGCCGAGGCCATCTAACGGTACTCTGATTTTATATGAGACCTGTTGCCGTCATTGGTATTGGGAAAACGGCCTTTGGAGCGTTTGCGGACCGTGATTTGCGGTCGCTGGCAGTAGAGGCCGTCGAACACGCCATGAGCGATGCGAATGTCACACCGCCTGTGGTAGAGGCCTTTTACTTGGGGAATTTCGCCGGGCCATCCTTTGTCGGCCAGAACCATTTAGCGCCTTACATCGGCACCGCAGTAGGGTTTGAGAGCATTCCCTGCACGCGCTTCGAAGACGCCTGCGCGTCTAGCGGTTCGGCCTTCTTTCATGCCTGGCAAAGCGTGGCTGCCGGCATTTACGATGTCGTCGTTGCAGCTGGTGTGGAAAAAATGACATCCCAGAGCACGCCGCGCGTGACCGAAATTCTCGCTGGTGCGGGCGATATGGCCGGCGAAGGTCGTGCAGGGGCGACCTTTCCTGCCTTGTTTGCTATGATCGCGCGCCGCCACATGCATGAGTACGGCACTACTCGCGAACAGCTTGCGTCGGTTGCCGTCAAGAATCACGCCAATGGAGCAAAGAATCCGCTTGCGCACATGCGCAAAGTAATCACGTTGGAGCAGGCGCTTGCGGGCAAGCCTATTGCCGAGCCGTTGACCGTCTACGATTGCTCGTTGATCAGTGATGGAGCGGCCGCAGTCGTCATCGTTCCGTTGGATCAAGCGGCGCGCTACACCTCGCGTTACGCACGCGTGCTGGCCGTTGTGCAGACCTCAGATCATGTCGCGCTCGACAGCAAAAAGGACATCACGTTGTTCCCCGCGGTTAAGGCGGCCGGCGAAAAAGCCTACGCGCTGGCTGGTCTAGGCCCCAACGATATTGAAGTCGCGGAACTGCATGACTGCTTTACGATTGCCGAAATAGTGGCGAGCGAGGACTTGGGTTTCTGCGCCAAGGGTGACGGCGGCAAGTTCGCCGAGGCCGGTTGCAGCGCCATCAACGGCCGCTTGCCCATCAACACCAGCGGCGGTTTGAAGTCGAAAGGTCATCCGGTCGGCGCCACCGGTGTCGGTCAGATCTGCGATATAGTCATGCAGCTACGCGGCGATGCAGGCGAGCGGCAGGTGGCGCGCCATCGCATCGGCCTGACTGAGAACTTGGGTGGATCGGGCGCAACCTGCGTCGTCTCGATTCTGGCGGCCGCATAAATGTCGAACTCGCAATCTCGCGACGGCGTCGTATACACCGAAACAGTGGTCTTCGCGCCACCGGAACAATTCGCAGCGGACGCACCGTATCAGCTCGCCATTATCGACCTCGAAGCAGGCGGACGCACCACCGTTCGCATCTTGGCGAACGCAGCCGGAGAGCGGGCCAAGATCGGCGATAAGGTCATCTTCGTAGAGGATCGCAACGGCGTCGCCTACTATCGCCGTGCTTAACGTTCTCAAGAGGACAAGCTCAGGCCCGTTCACTTCGTACTCGCAGCACCAAATACCAAACGATTACGACGTTCACCATCAGCACAACCAGCTTTATCAACGTGAAGTGCTTTGCGAGCTCATAGAGTTCAAGAGGAATAAAGCAGCCGGTGGTGATGATCGTGAAGTATTCCGCCCATCTTTTTCGGAGCAGCAGTCCGCCTCCCTCGGTAAGAAGGAGTACCGCGTAGACGAATGTGCCGACGCTGAGAGCTTTGAGTTGGTTCGGATTTATGAACAGGACTCGCGCGAGAAGGGCATGAACGAATTTGTTGTCCGGATCGACACGTAGAAAGTCGACCCAACGCATGACCGTGTCCGCCAAGTCTCTATGCAGCAACTTGAGCGCGCCGATCCCAACGGCTACAAGTAAAAAGCCCTTGACCAGCTTGAATATCGCGATCAGCAGCAGCGTCCGCGTGCTTTTCTTTTCCTGGGGCATGCAGTAGTGAGGAATATCGACCGATCCTCTTATATACGCACATGTCCGCAAACAAAACATTTATCGTGAAGATGAGCGATGGTCAGCACGTGAGGATCGCTGCCATTCAGCAATTGGGGACCCCGGCCAGTCCTTATTTCGTGAATGAAAGGCAAGATACAATAGCCGGCTTTGGGGTTGTGCTTGGGTGGTGGACCGAGGATTCTGAGATCAAGAACGAAGAACAACCGCCGGAAGAATCGGTGAATGAATGACGTACAGGTGAAATCCGCTGAACTGTTTCGCTGGCGGGTGCTTGCCCTGTGCGCCACGGCAGTTTTTCTGGCAATCTCGATTGGTTACTCCTACGCTCGGGCGCCCTGGTGGGACGAAGGCGTCTTTGCCGATGTGTCTGTTACTTTCGCGCAGCACGGGCACCTGGGCAATCAACTCCTCGCGCCGGAGGGTTATAGAGACTTCCCGCAGGTGGATCGATACACGTACTGGCAATTTCCGCTGTATCTCCTTTCCCTAGGCTTTTGGTTTCGCGCGCTGCCCCAGACAGTCGAATGCATGCGGCTGTTTTCTGTGCTCTGGGGATGTGTCTACCTATACGCTTGGTTTCTTCTGATCCGCGGCTTAAGTGACGACGAAGCATTGGCATTGTTCGTCATGTCGGTTCTGGCAATGGAGTATTCATTCCTGTCGGCAGCATCGGACGGGCGCATGGACATGATGTGCTGCGCGTTAGGGATGGCAGCCTTAGCTTCGTTTGTTTGTCTTAGGAAGAAAAGTTGGGCGCGCGCGGTAATCATGGCCGGATGTTTCGGCGCCGCTTCGCTGTTTTGTCACCCGATGGGCGCGCTCATGAATTTCATGCTGGCCTCTGTCATCGTGTTGAACTCGCACACGTTTCGCTGGAAGCCAGTGGCGATTGCCACCCTACCGTATATAGGCGGAATACTCTTATACGGCCTTTACATTCTGCAAGCGCCGTCCGTTTTTCTCGCCCAAACCAAGGGGAACACAGGTTATCGGATCACGAGTGGCTGGGGACTGCTTCGCAATTTGCTGAATGACTTTAGTACACGGTACCTGGGGTATTACCTGACCGGTCTGGTGGGTCTGAATAAGTTGAAAGTGGCGTCACTGATATTCGCGCTCATAGGAGTGGCCGGAGTCGCGTTTACACGTCAACTTCGTTTGAGTGCTGTGGGAAAGACTCTGCTTGCCCTATCGGCGATCGGGTATTGCGGAGTGGCGCTGATAGATAACCAGAAGATTCCCGGCTACTTTATGTACAGCCTGCCCTTTATGGTCGCGTGCGGAGGAGTTTGGATTTACTATTGCTGGCGGGCCGGTGGTCGGAAACGGCTGGCAATCGCGCTACTTCCGCTAACGGCTCTTGTTGGCGCAGGAGGGTTCCTGTACAAAATCCACCAGAATGAATATAAGAGCCTTTATACGCCTGTCATCGCCGCTATTAAGAGCAACACAAAGCCGACAGAAATTGTTATGGGTGGCGCTGAGCTCGCATTCGGCCTAGGCTTCACAGATCGATTAATTGATGACCGCTTTCTCGGACACAAGAGCGGCATCACGCCTCAAATCTACGTTGTGAATCCGTATTACGGCCTCTCTGGGCCGGCCGGAGAGTTTGCGCAAAATAAGCTGCGGACTTCCTACCATCTGATATTCACGAATCAGATGTACGCGGTTTATCTGCGTAACGCGGCTGCACACAATTAGGGGTGCATGCTCTATACTCCGGCATGGGTCGTTTTGTAATCGAACATCTGCCGCGTACAGCCGCACAATACAGGGTTACTCCGTTAGATTACGCGCAGGCACGCGCCTGGATCCAGCAGGCTGATTTCATCTCGCTTGTCCGCACAACGGAAATGATCTCTGCGGTTGAAGCGGCAATGGGCATCTCTCTGCAGCAGGCGGATAGCTCCATGACTCTTCTCCCCGGTGACGAGGCTCTGCTCATTGGGCTTTCCTTTGGAGTTTTGCTCGCTTGGGCGCAGGGTCAGATTTCGCCGCTTCCAGAAGATTGGCGCTGCCTTTCTCTGATGGTCAGGAGTCCGGAGGACGTCGTCTTGCTCGCGGACGAAATGGCTGTCGCGGCGGAAGTGCCCCAGCAAGTCGCAGAACCTACGCGGTAGCAGGACCATACACCCGCCTTCGCTGCTAAAATGAAGGTTCCACTCGATTATATGCCTGAAGGAACTGTGTAACATGCCTGCTCTGCCACGCCGGAATTCGGCGGTCGTCGATATCGGAGGCGTCAAGGTTGGCGGATCGAATCCGATCGTTGTCCAATCCATGACGAACACTGACACAGCGGATACCGTTGCAACGGTGAATCAGGTGATGGAATTGGCGCGCGCCGGGTCGGAGTTGGTGCGCGTTACCGTGAACACCGACGAAGCCGCGCAAGCCGTTCCGAAGATCGTTGACACCCTGCGCAATTTTGGCATCAATGTGCCCATCATTGGCGATTTTCACTACAACGGCCACCTGCTGCTGAAGAAGTATCCTGCCTGCGCACGGGCGCTGGCCAAATACCGCATCAATCCCGGCAATGTGAACATCGGCCGCAAACAGGACGATAACTTCCGTGTGATGATCGAGGCCGCCATTGAATATGACCGGCCCGTGCGTATCGGAGTGAATTGGGGATCGCTAGATTCGGTGCTGCTCACGCAGATGATGGATGAGAACTCACGCTCGTCCGACCCATTGGATGCGATGGAAGTCACCATGCGCTGCATCGTGGAAAGCGCCATTCGCAGCGCGGAGAACGCGGAGCGCCACGGTCTGGCCCACAACAAGATCATCTTAAGCGCGAAGTGCAGCAATGTGCAGGATCTGATTCATGTCTATGAAATGCTGGCCCTGCGCTGCGATTATCCACTGCATCTGGGGCTGACGGAAGCCGGTCTGGGTTCAAAAGGGATTGTCGCAACCACGGCCGCTATGTCGGTTCTTTTGCAGCAGGGAATCGGCGACACGATACGCTCGTCTCTGACTCCGCTGCCGAATGGAGATCGAACGGACGAGGTGATTGTCTCGCAGCAGATTCTGCAAGCCCTGAATCTGCGCAGCTTTACTCCGCAAGTCGCAGCCTGTCCCGGTTGCGGGCGTACCACGAGTACGTTCTTCCAGGACATGGCGGACCAGATTCAGACTTACTTGCGTGAGCAGATGCCGGTCTGGCGCGAAAAGTACGTCGGCGTGGAAGAGATGAAAGTGGCCGTCATGGGATGCGTGGTGAACGGTCCCGGCGAATCGAAACACGCCAACATCGGCATCTCGCTGCCGGGCACGTTTGAAAAGCCGGTTGCTCCCGTCTATGTGGACGGCAAATTGGCCACCACTCTGCGCGGCGATCACATCGTGGCGGAGTTCCGGGCAATCCTGGATGATTACATTGCGAATCGCTACGGGGTTGCGGAAGCGTTAGCGGAAACTGTTGCCTAACGAAGAGCAACTGGACCGTCTTACGGCCGAGGTGCGGAGCCTCTCAGCCGAAGTCAACGAACTACGTGAGCGCGTCGCCCGGTTAGAGCAACCCGCGGCCATTCCAATCCAGACTTTCGCAACGCCTGCACCCGCGCGCACTTCTCCCGCAAATACCGGCCTCAAACTGCTGAATCGGGTCGGCGCGCTGACGCTGTTCCTCGGCATCATATTTTTCTTCAAGTACGCGGTCGATAACCAATGGATTGGCGCAGCGGGACGAGTGGGGTTGGGAGTCATTGGCGGGTTCGCGCTTCTCGGCGCGGGCGAGTGGCTGCGGCGGCGAGGCCAAAGTATTTTCGCGCAGGGGCTGAGCGCGTGTGGTATTGCGACGCTCTACATTTCGGCCTACGCGGCTTGCGATTACTACAAGCTGATCAACTCCATCTCGGCGTTCATCGCACTTGTGGCGATATCGTTGGGAGCGCTGGCGCTTTCCTGGCGTAATTCCGACGCGGTGCTCGCGACGGTCGGATACCTCTTAGCAGTTGGCGCTCCCGGCTTGTTGCGCATCATCGACCCGAAGATCTGGAGTTCCACTGTATGGGCCTGCTTCGGGTTCGTTTATCTTTTTGCAACACAGGCATCCGTCGTTCTCCAGGCCGGAACGCACTGGAAACGCTTTCTGGTACCCGTGGTTGCAACCGCAGTTGCGCTACAAGCGTTCTGGCTGATCAATCCCGGTCATCCGGTGGTTTGCGTTCTGTTCTTTTTGGCGCTTGCCGCGTTGCATTTCCGTTCGCCGGTTGGGAGTGCCTACGTCATTGGGCATCTATTTATTTTGCTGGGCGGCTTCCGGTTCCTCGTTTTCTGGATTGAAAGAGCAGGCTCGCCGGAAATGCGCGCTAGCCTGCTCAGTGAAACCGAATCAGTGTTCCTGGGAATCTACGGCGTGGCGCTTCTGGTGGCCGCGGTGGTCCGCAGATCCGCAGCCGATCGCGTGTTAGGCCTCGCATTGCTGGGCGTTGTTATCGCGAAGCTATATATGCTCGACGTCTGGCTGTTGACCCGGATCTACCGGATCAGCGCCTTCGTCGCACTTGGCGTGTTGCTGCTTGCCGGCTCTTTTATCTATTCGCGCTGGAAAGCAAAAGGCGTCTGATTAGCGCCACATGTGGATAGCGTGACTGACGGCGTGTTGCGCCTCATCGATGTGCGTCCAGGCGCGATCCCGCAGGCCACGCGCTGACGGATTATCCTCTTCGTGGTCGAGATCGTGACGAGCTTTACCAAGCAGTTCCTGAGCCCGGCGCAATCTCTCATCCGGCAGCCAATGGGCGTCGATAGACGGATGTGCGTTGGGGTTCTTTCCATCCTCCCAGGCAGCGTGCCGCACTTCTTCTATCGCGCGGTCAATTTCGGCAACGGCGCGCTCGTCATCACGGGCGACTCGTCCCCATTGCGGACCGTTTTCGAGCAATGCTCGCGCATATCGCAGGTCCGAAAGCGCATGATCATAACCCGGATGCCGGCCACGCATCTGAGCCTGTGTCCCAACCGGCAGCAGCATCGCGGATAACAAAACAACGTACGAAGTTCGCATCTTTTTTCTCCTCTATTTATTGTTTTTGCACTAACTTCTGTATATCGTCCAGTTCTTTTCCGGCTTCAGCCCATTTCCCTTGTGAGCTGAAGTCTCTGTAGCGCTGTAAATGCGCTCTTATCTGCTGTAACGTTTGTTCCGCGCCGGGAGTTGACGGTTGCGATGATGCAGAAGCATTAGAATTCGGTAATGCCGATGCAGTTGCGGTCGATGTGGTGGGTGCTGCCGCGGCCGTGGCAGGTGCTTCACTCCCGCCGGAAAGATCGATGAGCCGTTGGAGAGCCTGTTCGTAGGTATCCGCATAAGCGAGCAGATTGCCCATAGCCAGCGCCACCTTCTTCAATTGCGGCATACTGGCCTGCGAAGCCTGGATGTATATGGGCTCGACATACAGGAAGCTGTTGTTGATAGGGAGCACAAGCGTTTGCCCGCGGATGACTTGGGAACCCTGCTGGTTCCACAGACTCAAATCCTTAGAGATGGTCTGATCCTGGTTTACGCGCGCATCTATCTGGATGGGTCCGAATATGATGTTCTGCTTCGAGAGCTGTTCGAAGACTAACTCGCCCAGGTGAGGACCATCGCAACGCGCATACATGACGCCGATCAGATTATCCTTGCCGGCGGGCGTGAAGGTCGTTAGCAGCATGAACTCCGGCGTGTCGCTGCCGGGTAGAGTCGCAACAACGTAGGTCGGCGAAGCGGTGCTCGATTCGCTCGCGCCCTGCTGACGGCCGGCCGTTCTGGCGATGTCCCACATGTCGGCGCGATTGTAGAAAGATTCGGCATCCAGCATGTGGAAGGCGCGATAAATTTCTGCCTGCGCGGCAAACAGCGTCTCGGGATACCGTGCATGGCGCCGCAGATCGGCGGGCATGTCGGACTCGGGTTTGAACAAAGTCGGGAATAGCCGCCAATAGGCCTGGATCAGCACGTCATTCGGAGCAAAGACGTACATATTCGTCTCACCCGTGTAGGCGTCAATAGTTGCCTTCACCGAATTGCGCATGTAGTTCACGCGTTCTTCGCCCAGCATCAATTCCCGCGAATACGGATGACGGCTCGAACTCATGTAACCGTCGACGATCCAAACCAGCCGTCCCGAGTCCGTCAGCACCAGATACGGATCGGAATCCCATGTCAGGAATGCAGCCAGGGTGTGCAGCCGATCGAGAATCGGACGGTGGATCATCATGCGGCTGTGGTCCGTGATGTTACTCGTGATTAGAGTGTTCAGATCGCCATACGAGACCGCGGCAGCCAAGCGATTAACCACGGAAACCGGAATGCCGCCGCTGCCTGAGTAAGTGGTGTAGACACTTTGCGACCCCGACGGGTAATTGAATTCGGGTTGGGACGTATCGACAAAAACTGGCTCGTGCGCTTCTTCGCTGAAGTAAATCTCAGGCTTGGTGAATTGCAGAGTTTTGGCCGATATCTCTGGCGGCGCGTTCTTGATTAGCAGTAATGGCAGACCGTCGGTAGTAATCCGGTTCGCCTCGGCCATGACAATGCCATAGCCGTGCGTGTAAATAAGATGCGTGTTGATCCAGCGCGTGCCGGCAGCGCCCAGCTGGCGGATTTCGAGTTCGCGCGGCGCCACCAGCACTTGCCGTATATTTCCATCGACTGTGTAGCGGTCGACGTCCGTGTTCAGGTATACGTAGGGCCGCAGCGGCTGAATCTGCGAAAGGGTGTCATGGAAGGCTTGAAAATCCCAGAGCCTGACGTTATCCAGCAAAGCCTTGTGGTTGGGGTAATCCACCGGGATCTGCGGCGCGGCCTCCAGGTTGGTCTCCTTCGCGCGCTGGTTCAAACCGTAAGCCGAACGCGTTGCTTCAATGTGGTGCTGAATGTAGGGGCGTTCGAGCGCCAGTTCATTGGGCCGCACATATACTGACGCGACGATGGAGGGGACAAAATATCTGACCGGCAACAGCAGCAGCAGAACCAACGCTACCCGTCCATACTTCATCAGCACCATCACTGCCGCCAGGATCGACGCGCCAATCATCATCCATTGCAGGGGAATGACGATGTGATCGGCCACCCAATCGACACCCACCAAATAGGAACCGTGATCGTCAAAGAGCAGGCTGTACCGATCAAAGAAAATGCTGAGCGCAATGCCGAGTAGCACAATCGCGATGATCAGCCGGACAAAGTTCGAATTGAACGCGTCTCCCAGCGAGCCTTCAAATCGGAAAGTGGCCGGAGTGGCGAGGCTCGGCAGCTGCCGGTAGAGATTTTCCGCATGCGACGCCAACCAGTAAATGAGCAACGACAGAATAGCGCCGGTCAGTGCCACTTTCAAAAGCATGCTATAGAACGGCAGGCGGAAGAAGTAGAACTGCAGCGGGTTGCCGAAAATAGGATCGACAAATTCCCCCGGCGAGGTTGAAATCCTCAGGCCTCCGAAGTAGCGGACGACAGTCCAGTTGTCTACCGTGGAATTTGCCGCGATGAGCGCGAGCACCGCCAGCGCCAATAACGCTACTTTCGTCACCAACGAACGGCTGAAGACTCCGAACAGAGGCGTGTCGCTACTGCGCCGGATGCCCAGGCGGAAGGCCGTCCAGAACGCCGCAAACAGAAGTACGAGCGCCAGAAGTACCGGCCCGTAGCCGTAGATGAGAAGACTGATCCAGGTATCGAGCTGGTGCATTTCCTGCCACCAGGCGTAGTCGATAAGCGTGGAAGCGATCCAGCGGGAGGCAACCAGCAGGATAAAAATGATGATGGCCGCGACAATGAGTCCGCGCCGCCGTTTTTGCCGCTGGCCTATGTAGCGGTCTTCGGGTATTCGCAAACTGCGAGTATATCGCTCTACGCTGCGTTCGTCCGGCTGTTCGCCCGTAAGATTCCGAGCAGCCCCTGCATTGCCGCAGTGAAAGTCTGGCGCCGGCGATGCACGATGCGAAGCGGGCGGTAGAGTTCGGGCGGATCCAGCCGCAGCGCAACCATTCGCCCTTGCGCGATCTCTTCTTCCATCACGCGTTTGGGCATGATGCTGACGCCGGCATCGTGCGCCACGGCTTCCTTGATCATCTGCAGGTTGTCAAAACGCATGTTCATTTCCACCTTCACCCGATGCTCTTTGAAATAACGCTCGATGTGCAAGTGTATGGGAAGATCGTCATCGAAACCGATGAATGTGGAGCCGTTCAGGGCGGACGCTTTGACCTTCTTGCGCCCGGCGAGCGGATGCTGCGGAGCGACTGCAATGACCATCTCTTCTTCGCGCCACGGCAGAGCGACCACCTCGCGAGAGGATTCGGCATAACTCATGAGCCCTATATCGGCTTGCTCTTCGATCACCGCGTCCAATACCCGTTCGGGCCGTAGATAGGAGATCTGCAACTCCGCCTCGGGAAATTCGCGCGCAAAGCTTTCCTCCACTTGCGACATCTCCGTGAGGCCGACTGAATAGATTGCCGCCACGCGCACTGTTCCCCCGCGGACGTCTCGCAGGCGCGCAAGATCGGCTTGCAATTCCTCGCGGCGGCGCAGCACTTCGCGGCAGTACTCGACAACGCGCTTACCGGAGGCAGTCACCGCCAGCGGCCGTCGCGTGCGGTCGAATAGCTGCGTCCCTAGTTCACGCTCCGCTTCCTGCAACGCCTGGCTTGCGGCCGACTGGCTCAATTCGTTGATCTGCGCGGCTTTACTAACGCTTTTGTAATGCGCGATGTCACGTATTAAACGGAGATTCGCAAGGTTCACAAAACCCCAGCGTAACATAAGCAATTCCGATATTGCAGGGTTTTAATTTCGATTTGACTGATAGTGCGGGGACGGTTATACTGACTCTTTCCCCCACGTCGCGGAATGGAGGTATAAGTGTCCCTGAACGATGCTCAAATCGGTTTGCCCCCGCCGCAAGGCTTGTACGACCCCGCCAATGAACACGACGCGTGTGGAATCGGATTTGTTGCGCAGATTGATGGGCGCGCTTCTCACGACATTATTCAGAAGGGGCTGCAAATTCTTGTTAACCTGCAGCATCGCGGTGCTTGCGGCTGCGACTCCGAAACGGGTGACGGCGCCGGCATTCTGATTCAAATTCCGCACGAATTTTTCTTACGCGAAACTGCCGCGTTGGGAATCCGTTTGCCTGCCCCGGGCGAATACGGCGTCGCGATGTGCTTCCTGCCCGTCGAAACGCAGCAACGGCTTACCTGTGAAGGACTGCTCGAAAAGATTGCCCGCGAAGAGGGCCTCGGCGTACTCGGCTGGCGCGATGCTCCAGTGCAAGTGGATGCAATCGGGCGCATGGCGCGGGCATCGCAACCGTATATCGAACAATTTTTTGTTTCCGCACCCGCCGGAATCACGCGTGACGAATTCGAACGCAAGCTGTACATTGTGCGCAAACGGGCGGAAGCGGCGGTTGCAGCATCGGACGTTCGCGACAAAGGCTTTTTTTACATCCCGTCGTTCTCCTCGCGCACCATCGTCTACAAAGGGCTGCTGCTTGCCACGCAAATCGGCGAGTTCTATAACGAACTGCTGGATCCATCTACGAAGAGCAGCATCTGCGTGGTGCATCAGCGCTTCTCGACGAACACGTTCCCGACCTGGCAGCTCGCGCATCCATTTCGCTATCTATGCCATAACGGCGAGATCAATACCGTCCGCGGCAATATCAACTGGATGAGCGCGCGCGAATCCGTGATGGCATCGTCGAATTTTCCCGACATCAAGAAGATCTTTCCGGTGATTCAGCCCGGCATCAGCGATTCCGCCGCGCTGGATAACGCGGTCGAGTTGCTTACCATGGCGGGCCGCACGCTGCCGCACGTGATGGCGATGCTCATTCCGGAAGCGTGGGATGCGGACACAACCATGTCTCCGGAGAAGCGCGCGTTTTACGAATACCATGCGTCGCTGACGGAGCCCTGGGACGGTCCTGCCGCTGTCGCATTCACCGACGGAAAGGTGATTGGCGCAACTCTGGATCGCAATGGTCTTCGGCCGGCGCGCTATCTGATCACGAAAGACGGCCTGCTGGTGATGGCGTCTGAAACCGGGGTGCTTCCGTTTCAACCGGAAGAGATCGCATGTAAGGGGCGGCTGCAACCCGGCCGGATGCTGCTGGTGGATCTGGAAGAAGGCCGCCTGGTTCCCGATGAAGAGATAAAGCTCCACCTGGCGACGCGGCAGCCCTATGAAGACTGGCTCAAGCGAAATCAAATCACGCTGCAGAGTTTGCCCGAGCCAACGCGCATTCAAGGTTCCGACCACGAAACGGTCATCTCGCGCCAGCGCTGTTTCGGCTACACCGATGAAGACATCCGCATGCTTCTTACGCCCATGGCGATCGGCGGCGAGGAAGCCGTTGGTTCCATGGGAACGGACACGCCGCTTGCCTGCCTGTCGGATAAACCGCAGTCGCTATTCAACTACTTCAAGCAACTTTTCGCGCAGGTAACCAATCCGCCCATCGATCCCATTCGCGAAGACATGGTGATGTCGCTCACCAGCTACATCGGCGCGGAGGGCAACATTCTGGCCGAGACGCCGGAGAATTGCCACACGCTGAAAATGCCGCATCCGGTGCTGACAAACCGCGATCTGGAAAAGCTGCGGCGCGTCTCGCGCGGTGATCTGCTTGCCTCCACTCTGCCCACTATCTTTGATGTGCTCGAAGGCGAGCGGGGCCTCAAGCGCGCCCTCGACAGCCTGTGCCGCCGCGCATCTTTGGCCGTTAAGGCGGGCTACACGCTGCTCATACTCTCAGATCGCGGCATCGATGAAGAGTTCGCGCCTATCCCTAGCCTGCTCGCACTTACGGCTGTTCACAACCATCTGATACGCGAAGGCACGCGCACCGGGGTAGCGCTCATCATTGAATCGGGCGAGCCGCGCGAAGTCATGCACTACGCGCTCCTCATCGGTTATGGCGCGAGTGCCATCAATCCTTACCTGGCAATCGAGACCATCGAAGAACTCGCCAAGGCGGGTGAGCTGGCGGCGGGCATCACTGAGGAAGCGGCTATCAAAAACTATGTCAAAGCCGTCAATAAGGGACTGCTGAAAATCTTTTCGAAGATGGGCGTTTCCACGCTGCAAAGCTACCGCGGCGCGCAGCTTTTTGAAGCCGTGGGTCTGAACAGAGAGCTCATCGAGCAATACTTCACCGGCACATCGTCGCGCATTCAGGGAGTCGGGTTGGATGTTCTGGCGAACGATGCCATCCAGAATCACGCACTGGCCTTTCGCCCGATTTCTGAGTCTGAAACCGAACTGCCGGTGGGCGGCAACTATTTTTATCGTGTTAACGGTGAGCGGCATCTGCTGAATCCAATCACCGTCAGCACGCTGCAGCATGCGGTTCGGGATAAGAGTTATGCCACGTTTCAGCAATATGCCTCCGCTATAGACGAACAGAACGAGAAGCTCTGCACGTTGCGCGGCCTCATACAATTGAAGGCCATTCCGCGGCCGGTTCCGCTTGAAGAAATCGAGCCGGCAAGCGAGATTGTCAAGCGCTTCGCCACCGGCGCGATGTCGTTCGGCTCCATCAGCGCGGAAGCTCACGAGACGCTTGCGATTGCCATGAACCGCATCGGTGGGCGCTCGAACACCGGTGAGGGCGGGGAAGACGAATCTCGTTACGTAGCGCTGCCGAATGGAGATTCACGCCGTAGCGCCATCAAGCAGGTGGCCTCGGCGCGTTTTGGCGTGACCACTCATTACCTGGTTAACGCCGACGATTTGCAGATTAAAATCGCCCAGGGCGCGAAGCCCGGCGAAGGCGGTCAACTGCCCGGTCACAAGGTGGACGCAACCATCGCGCGCGTGCGGCACTCCATCCCGGGCGTCGGCCTGATCTCGCCGCCGCCGCACCATGACATCTACTCGATCGAAGATCTTTCGCAGCTTATTTATGATTTGAAGAACGTCAACCCGTCAGCGCGTATTTCGGTGAAGCTGGTGGCGGAAAGCGGCGTCGGTACAGTCGCCGCCGGTGTTGCGAAAGCTCACGCCGATGTCGTGCTCATCAGCGGCTATGATGGCGGCACCGGGGCGTCTCCGCTTACCTCGATTAAGCACGCCGGAATTCCTTGGGAGCTCGGCCTCGCCGAAACGCAGCAGGTCCTGGTGATGAACGATCTTCGCAGCCGCATTCGCGTGCAGGTGGATGGCAAGCTGCAAACCGGCCGCGACGTTGTCATTGCGGCACTGCTGGGCGCGGAAGAGTTTGGATTTTCCACCGCGCCGCTAGTCGCCCTGGGCTGCATCATGATGCGTAAATGCCATCTGAACACTTGCCCGGTCGGCATCGCCACGCAAAATCCTGAGTTGCGCAAAAAATTTCAGGGTACGCCTGAACACGTCATCAACTTCTTCTTCTTCATTGCCGAGCAGGTACGAGAGTGGATGTCGCAACTCGGGTTCCGCACCATAGACGAGATGATCGGCCGGGTGGACATGCTGGAGATGCGTCCCGCGCTCGACCACTGGAAGGCGCGCGGTCTGGATTTTTCTGCGATTCTTTACAACCCGCAAGTTCCCGGCCGCGTTGGCCGCCGCTGCCTGATCCCGCAGGATCATGGGCTCAGGGATGCGCTCGATCACCAGCTTTTACGCTTGGCCGGAGATGCGGTTGAGAACGGCACGCCGGTCGATATTCGCTTGAAGATCCGCAATGTGCATCGCGCCGTGGGCACGATGTTGAGCGGTGAGATCGCTCGCCGATACGGCTCGGCCGGCCTGCCGCAAGACACAATTCGCGTGAACCTCGAAGGTTCGGCTGGACAGAGTTTTGGCGCTTTTCTCGCGCCCGGCGTCACTCTAGTGCTCGAAGGCGATACCAACGACTACGCAGGCAAGGGACTGTCGGGCGGCAAAATTGCCATCTTCCCGCCGCGAGCATCGACCTTTAAGCCGGAAGATAACATTCTCATCGGCAATACGGTCCTGTATGGGGCGACCAGCGGCGAAGCATATTTCAACGGTGTTGCCGGGGAGCGATTCGCGGTGCGCAACTCAGGCGCCACGGCGGTTGTTGAAGGCGTTGGCGATCATGCCTGCGAGTACATGACGAACGGAACCGTAGTTGTGCTTGGTCAGACAGGCCGCAACTTTGCCGCAGGCATGAGCGGGGGCATCGCTTACGTCTTTGACCGCACGGGCGATTTTGCGCGTGTTCGCTGCAACCCCAGCGGCGTCGATGTAGAGCCTGTGTTTGAAACGGCCGATATCGCTATTCTGGAAGACCTGATTCGAAGGCACGTGGCGTACACCGGCAGCTCATTGGGCAAACGGATTCTCGACACTTGGCCGCAATCGCTGCGCTCGTTCGTCAAAGTGTTTCCGCACGAATACAAGCGAGTTTTGCAGGCGCCCGGCTACATGAACGCTCTTCGGATTGCGCCGGCGCCCGTTTCGGCTCCCTCTCACGCCGCAATCACCGCCGGAGGCGCTGCGTAAACAATGGGCAAGCCAACTGGGTTTCTGGAATACACGCGCGAGTTGCCCCCGCGCCGTCCCGTGGTCGAGCGCGTCAACGACTGGTTTGAGGTTTATCAGGATTTCCCCGCGCAGAAAGTTGAACAACAGGCAGCGCGCTGCATGGATTGCGGCGTTCCGTTCTGTCACACCGGCTGTCCGCTGAACAATCTGATTCCCGACTGGAACGATTTGGTGTATCGCGACCGCTGGCGCGAAGCTCTTCGCTCTTTGCACGCAACTAACAATTTTCCTGAATTCACCGGCCGAATTTGTCCCGCGCCTTGCGAAGAAGCTTGCGTGCTCGGCATCAATGAGCCGCCGGTGAGTATCAAGTTAGTCGAGCAAAGCATCGTTGACTATGGCTTTCAGGAAGGTTGGATTCGACCCGAACCTCCGCGCCGCCGCACCGGCAAGCGAGTAGCGGTTATCGGCTCCGGCCCCGCGGGTCTGGCAGCTGCGCAACAACTCAATCGTGCGGGTCACACGGTCACTGTCTTCGAGAAACAGGATCGCCTCGGTGGGCTACTGCGCTACGGGATCCCCGACTTCAAATTGGAAAAAGCTCCAGTCGACCGTCGGCTCGAACAAATGATCGCCGAGGGTGTCGAGTTCCGCAGTAACGTACATGTCGGTGTCGATCTTCCGACGGATGAACTCATGCGGCAACACGACGCAGTGCTGCTTGCCGTCGGCGCGGAACAGCCTCGCGATCTGGAAATTCCCGGACGCGAT
This sequence comes from Terriglobia bacterium, assembly GCA_963758445.1. Classification (GTDB taxonomy): domain Bacteria; phylum Acidobacteriota; class Terriglobia; order Bryobacterales; family Bryobacteraceae; genus Bog-105. Next base: position 118,915 of record CAVWVR010000004.1, on the reverse strand, counting down.
CTGAAAGGCATCCACTTCGCCATGGATTACCTCACGCAACAAAATAAGCGTGGGGCAGGGGATTCGTTCAGTGGTTCCGAAGAGATCGTCGCAACGGGCAAGCGAGTGATCATAATTGGCGGCGGCGACACGGGTGTAGATTGCCTCGGTACCGCGCATCGGCAAAAGGCGGCATCTGTGCATCAGCTTCAAATTCATCCGGCGCCACCGGAAGATCGCCATCATTCGACCCCCTGGCCGCTGTGGCCGCTTAAACTGCGCATCGAGGCCGCGCACGAAGAGGGTGGAGTTCGCGAATGGAGCGTATTAACTACCCACTTCTCGGGTGACGAAAGCGCCAATGTGAAGCGATTGCACTGTGTCCGCGTGGGCCCGAAACCAGCGCTGGAACGCATGCCGGATAGCGAGTTCTATCTGGATGCCGACCTGGTTCTGATTGCGATCGGCTTCTCCGGGCCTGTACGCAATGGGCTGCTGGAGCAACTCCCGCTGAAGCTCGACGGGCGCGGCAATCTTCGCACTGACAATGCGTACGCTACATCGCTACCCGGCGTGTTCTCTGCCGGCGACGCGCGCCGCGGCCAATCGCTAGTGGTTTGGGCGATAGCCGAAGGCCGCAAAGCCGCCCACCAGATCGACAAGTACCTGATGGGCGCAAGTCAACTGCCGATTTAATCCACGATTGCCCCTTACACTGGCATAAGGGAGCTATGTGTTTGTGGTGTTGTGGGGCCGGTTGCTAACCGGCAGCGGGTTGCCAACCCGCTCGTTTTGCCCCGATTGGCAATCGGTGCGCAGGACACCATCCTGCCCCACACGCTGTTTGCTGTGTACCGGACTTAGTTCAACTGGGAGTTAAATGGGGTCGAATGTTATTGAATCGCGCGTAGAGCCACAAACTCCCTCACGCGAACACGCCACCGAAAAAGCCCTGTTCGGCGTCCTCGCCGCGATCAGCTTCTGTCATCTGCTGAATGACATGGTGCAGTCGCTGATTCCGGCCATCTATCCCATCCTGAAAGCTTCGTTCCACCTCGACTTCGGGCAGATCGGCCTTATCAGCTTCACATACCAACTCGTCGCGTGTCTGTTGCAGCCCTTTGTGGGACTCTACACGGACAAACGCCCGAAGCCGTATTCGCTCGCGATCGGAATGAGTTTTACGTTAGTAGGACTGTTGATGCTCGCGACGGCGGCAACGTTCACTCTGGTGCTGATTGCCGCGGCGTTTGTCGGCATGGGCTCCTCCATTTTTCATCCGGAGTCGTCACGCGTTGCGCGATTGGCTTCAGGGGGACAGCATGGATTAGCGCAGTCGCTGTTTCAAGTCGGTGGCAATGCGGGTTCGGCATTGGGTCCCTTGTTGGCCGCTTTTCTGGTGTTGCCGCACGGACAACACAGCATTGCCTGGTGCTCACTGGCCACGCTGCTGGGCATTCTCATTCTGGCAAGGATCGGCGCTTGGTACAAATCCACTGGCATGACCCCGACGCGCGGACGAAAGATCGCGTTTCAACGTCCGGCGCTTTCCTCGAAGACCGTTGCATTTTCCATCGCCATCCTGATTGCACTTATCTTTTCGAAGTATTTCTACCTCGCAAGTCTCAGCAGTTACTACACCTTTTATTTAATTAGTAAGTTCCACGTCAGTGTAAGAACAGCGCAGTTACTTCTATTTCTCTTCTTAGGCGCGGCGGCAGTGGGAACCGTTATTGGCGGGCCGGTAGGCGACCGGCTCGGCCGCAAGCTCGTGATCTGGTGGTCTATCCTCGGCGTTCTGCCGTTCACGCTTATCCTGCCTTACGCGAACCTGTTTTGGACCGCTGTTTTGACGGTCATCATCGGCCTGATTATTGCCTCGGCGTTCACGGCAATTCTGGTCTACGCGCAGGAGCTGATGCCCGGCAAAATCGGCATGGTGTCAGGGCTATTCTTCGGATTTGCGTTTGGAATGGGTGGTGTGGGCGCCGCTGTTCTGGGCAAAGTCGCCGACATGACCAGCATCACGTTCGTCTACCACGTCTGCGCCTTCCTGCCGGTGATCGGCCTGTTGACAGCGTTCCTGCCCGATTTGGAAAAGAAAAAGCCGCCGATGGCCCTAAGTTGACCACGGCGGCTGAATTCTTTCGTGCGACTTACTTAGTAGCGATAATGCTCCGGCTTGTACGGCCCATCGGGCGCAACGCCCAGATAATCGGCCTGCTTGGTACTGAGCGTCGTGAGCTTTGCGCCGATCTTATCCAGGTGCAGCCGCGCCACTTCTTCATCTAACTTCTTCGGCAAAGTATAAACCCCGATTTTGTACGTATCGCGATTCGCCCAAAGATCAAGCTGCGCCAAAGTCTGGTTGGAGAAGCTGTTGCTCATAACGAAGCTGGGATGCCCCGTCGCGCAGCCCAGATTAACCAGCCGGCCTTCCGCCAGCATGAAGATGCTGTGACCATCCGCAAACGTGTACATGTCTACTTGCGGCTTGATGTTGGTTCGCTGTATGCCATCGGTCTCATTCAACCGGTCAACTTGAATCTCGTTGTCGAAGTGCCCGATGTTGCAAACGATTGCCTGGTCCTTCATGTACTGCATGTGTTCCAGCGTGATGATGTCGACATTGCCGGTACACGTCACATAAATATCGCCGCGTCCAAGCGTCTCTTCGAGAGTGGTGACTTCGAAGCCTTCCATGGCCGCTTGCAGCGCGTTGATCGGATCGATTTCCGTAACAACGATGCGCGCTCCCATGCCGCGCAATGAATGCGCCGAACCCTTGCCCACATCGCCGTAGCCGCAGATAACGGCCACTTTGCCGGCCAGCATCACATCGGTTGCGCGTTTGATGCCGTCCGCCAGTGATTCACGGCAGCCGTAGAGATTGTCGAACTTGGATTTAGTAACCGAGTCGTTGACGTTGATAGCCGGGACCAGCAGCTTGCCGGCCTCCTGCATCTTGTATAAGCGATGCACGCCGGTGGTTGTCTCTTCCGAAACACCGCGCCACTCTTTCGCGACTCTGTGCCAGCGCTGCGGATCTTCTTTCTGAATATTTCTGAGCAGATCCTTGATGACCTTCTCTTCGTGGCTGCTTGCGCCCTTATCGATCCAGTCGTCGCCCTCTTCGAGTTCGTAGCCTTTGTGAATCAGCAGCGTGACATCGCCGCCGTCGTCGACAACTAATTGCGGCCCTTTGCCATCCGCATGACTGAGTGCCTGGTTCGTACACCACCAGTACTCTTCCAGCGTCTCGCCCTTCCACGCGAACACCGGTACGCCCGCAGCCGCAATCGCCGCCGCCGCGTGATCTTGAGTCGAGAATATGTTGCAACTGGCCCAGCGGACAGTTGCGCCGAGTTCCACCAGCGTCTCAATCAGAACCGCCGTCTGGATGGTCATGTGCAGCGAACCCGTGATGCGCACGCCGGCCAGCGGTTTGTCCGCCGCGTATTTCTTGCGAATGGACATCAAGCCGGGCATCTCATGCTCGGCGATCCCAATCTCTTTTCGGCCCCACTCGGCCAGAGCTAAATCGGCAACCTTATATTCGGACGCAGTTGTATTGAGTGCTAATGTTCCCATTGTTCCCTCTTATGATACCCAGAAACCGGTCGCTGATCCAAAACTAATTGGTACTAACGTTCACGTTTTCCACCGCCGTGTACCCTAGTGCCACCACGCTAACGAACATCATCAGCACCTCGCTGTCTCCCAGGTTGTACTCCGCCGCGCCGCCAATCAGAACGCCGATGACTACCGCGATCGTCCCGTGCAGCAGAAATCTTTGTTGCGAACGCGCCGGTCCCGCACGTTTAAGCGCAAGAGCGCAGTCCCAAACGGTCAACCCGATGAACGCCAGCAATAGCAGCAGCCCCGGAATGCCCCGTTCGGCGGCGTATTGCAAATACACATTGTGAAGGTGCCCGTAATAGCCCACCGGCAACGGGCGCTTGACGTCTGCCGGTACGTATTTGTCGAAGTTGCGGGCGATCTCTTCCGGCCCGAGCCCAAACCATGGGTGCGCCTTCACCATTTCAACTCCCGTGACGAATGTCACCTTGCGATGCCTATTCGAGTCGGTCTCACCATGCGGACTAAAGATGGATATCATGCGATCTCTGGTGCCGGACGGCGCGACCGCGAACGCCAAAGCCAGCAGCACCGGAATGGCGAGCGTCCACTTGGGCTTCCAGCACCAGACCAGGTAGAAGGTGGCCGGAACCGCAGCCAGCCAGATGCTTCGATCCCAGGTGAGCAAGATTGCCGTTGCCAGGATGAAGATACTCACATAACCGAGTGGCGGCATCCGATGCTTTGAAAAGAAGCAATGCGCCAGCAAGAGCAATAAGACCGCAAGCTGAAGCGCGCCGAAGGTCAACCAGTGACTTTCGAATCCTGTGATGCGATGCCCCGTGTAGGTGACGTAAAAATTCTGGCCTGTTTCCGCCGCCTGTCTGTACTTGGTCACGAACTGAACCAACGACCAAACCCCGGACGCGGTTGCCGTAATCGCCCAGCCCGCAATGACGTAATAAGCTTTCGCAAACTGTCGTACGAAGGCGCCGTAAAGTAGCGGAATAAAGAGGAAGACGAAGAACTTTTTGATCTGCGCGCGCCCGGTCCATGGATCGGGAGATAAGACGTCGGCCAGAATCGTCCAGGCAAACAGCGCTGCCAGCGGGATCCATATGCGGGGAAATTCTAAACGGCGGCGAAACACCAGCGTTAGGGCTATACCCACGCCCAGCAAAATCTGGCTGGCCGTAATCGAAACGTGAATCAAGACTGTGGCGGCGACGGCCACAGCCACTAGAATTCGCTGTTGCGTGGTTTCATCCAGCCCCATTATCGCGGGACCAGTATGACAGAATGAAAGGCGAAACCCCGGCATGGAGCTCTATTTGCTGAGGCACGGCGCAGCGGAAGACGGCTCGGCCCATCTTGCCGACGCTGAACGTGCGCTGACCAGCGATGGCCGCCGCAAATTGCGGCAGGTGTTAGAAGCGGCCGCTTCGGCAGGCCTTGCGCCGTCGTTGATTCTCACCAGCCCTTTGAAGCGGGCCGTGCAAACGGCGGAAACCGCTCAGGAAATTCTCAAATACAAGAATCAGCTTCTGCGGACGAAAGCTCTGGCGCTTAGTGCCACGCCGGAAGAAGTGTGGGACGAAATTAGGGTCCATCGCGACGAAAGGGCGTTGCTCCTGGTCGGCCATAACCCGCTGTTTAGTCATTTGAGTGGCTATCTGCTCGGCTCAAACGATGTTCAAGTCGATTTCAAAAAGGGCTCTATCCTGCGCATTGACCTCGAACACTTTCCGTCTCAGCCCAGAGGCGTTCTACGTTGGTATCTCACGCCGAAGCTCGCCAACCGCGAGTAAAGTGTGAAGCCAGTCTATGATGAAGGTGAGCTTTGATGGGATATCGTTTTGTGCGCGGACAATTTGCCTGTTTGCGCAACCTCTTCGGCGCTATTCTCGTCACCGCTGTTCTCATTTTTGGCCAGACGCCATCGCCCGGCCAGCTTCCACCGGATCAAAAATCTTCCATACCTCCCGTTCCTCCACCGAGCCAGGCACAACAGAATCAGAACCCGCAAATTCCCATCGAATTCGAATCGCACGGTCTAACCTACGAGGCACTCACCAAGGACGGCATCACAGTGATGTACGCGCCGCTGCCGCCGCACATCAAGGACTTCAACATTATTCAAATCACCGTTACCAACGGCAGCGAATTGAACTGGACTGTTCGTCCCGGGGACTTTACCTTCATCCGTCAGGATGGAACCGTTCTTCAGCCCGTCTCCGCCGACGATGTCGTCTACTCTCTGCTTCAAAAAGCCAGTGCTGCGGACGTCATCAAGCTGCAGCTTCTGTATGAGGACAGCATCTATGCTGTGCCCAATTTCCGTTCTACCAACGGTTATGAAAAACGCCGCGAAGCCGCTATGGCGCAGTTTGTGAATCGCGGATTGAAAGCCGCTGTGGCCGCTTCCGCCATCACGTTTGCGCCCACGCGTCTGAAGCCCGGCGACAGTACCGATGGCGCGGTGTTCTTCGAAAATCGTACGAAAGATAAAGCGTTAGGCGCGGGTAAGCTGGTAGTTCACAGTTGTGGGGAAAGCTTCGAATTTTACATCTTGCCGGAAGTCAAACTTCACTAGTGTCTGAACCTGCCGAGCCGCTGTCCGGGCGTTTAATCGATCTGCACTCGCATACCACCGCCTCCGATGGCTCCTTCGCGCCCGCCGAACTGGTGGCGATGGCGAAGCGCAGCGATCTATCCGCGCTCGGGATCACCGATCACGACACGTTCGGCGGCTACGAAGAGGCCCTCCCGCATGCCCGCGCCGCGGGTCTCGATCTGGTGCGCGGCATCGAACTGAATTCGCGCCTCGTCGTTCCCGGCGGCAAGAGCCCGTTATACGTGCACATGCTCGGGTACTTTCCTACGCAAGAGCCGTCACCCGCGTTCCGCGCCTGGCTTGCCGGCGAACGCGAGGATCGCCGCGATCGCAATCGCCGCCTGGTGGACGCGCTTCGCAATCGCAATGTCGATATCACGCTCGATGAAGTGGAATCGCGCGGGCGCAGTCTCGCAGGCCGTGCTCACTTCGCGCACATTCTGGTGGACAAAGGATATGCGGCGAACTCAGAAGATGCCTTTCAGCGTTACTTGGGCCAGTCGGCGCCGAGTTACGTGGAGCGTCAAAGTTTATCCACCGCCGAAGTTGTCAGCATGATTCGAATGGGCGGCGGGATTCCCGCGGTCGCGCATCCGGTGCGCTTGCGGTTGCCGCGCGACATGGAGCGCGAAGTGCTGATAGGCCTGAAGGAGCCCGGCCTGCTCGCGCTTGAGATCTATCATTCCGATCATCCGCCGGAGCTGCAGGCATATTACCGCCAGCTGGCCGAAGAGCTCGACCTCATTCCCACCGGCGGTTCCGATTTCCATGGCGCCGCAAAACCATCGATCGCGCTCGGTACCGGCCTCCACGGCAACCTCCGCGTCCCAGCCGAGTTTCTGCATCGCTTGCGCGAAGTACGTACTTAATATGTTAATCGTAGGGCCGGTTGCTAACCCGCTCGTTTTCAGAACTACTTCGGCGGCTCGTCGTCGTCATCGAGATACTCCCCGGGAACATCATCTTCCGGGACCTCTCGCGTCCTCACTTCCGAAACATCCGCTGGCGGGGCATCCTCTATCCCGCTGACTACCCCGGCCTCGAAATACTGGCCGTCTTCAAGCAGTTCCTTCACATCTTCGGAGCCCAGGTCGTCGTCTTCGAACCCCTGGGTATCGCCCGATTGTCCGCCGGAATTTGAGCTCATGCCTTGATTCTCTCACCAGTACGACTTCGCCGCGCCTCCTGGGCAAATTGTTCTTCAGGCGCCAGCACCAACCGCTTGCGCCCGTGCAGTGCGAAGTATCCGATTCCCAGCAGGAACCAGATAGCAGCCCCGAAGATGCCACTCCGATAATCGGGGTTGAGAAACAACGTGAATAAGGTGGTAGCGGCTATCACGATTGCCAGTGTTGCGCCCGCAATTCCCAGCGGACTGCGATACGGCCTGAGCATGGCGGGGAATAGTCGGCGCAGGCGTATAAAGGACACCATCTGGAACACGTACGCGATGACCGCGCCAAACACCGCCATATTCAGCAGCATGGCGCCCACCGAACTCTGTTGGCCCGCAAAGTAGATGACGAGCGCAGCCAGATAGCCGACCACCGAACCGGCAATCAGCGCGCGGGCAGGCGTCTGCCGCGTGCCGTGAGTGATCGAAAGCGACGTCGGCAAGTAGCCTGCTCGCGAGAGCGAATAGATCTGGCGGCCGTAAGCGAAAATGATCGCGTGAAAGCTCGCAATTAGCCCCGCGCAGCCGATAAGCGCCAGAACCCGCGCTGTTGCTCCGCCTCCGAAGTTGGTTCGCAAGCCTACAAAAAGAGGCTCATTCGACCGGCCTACTTCCGCCGTTCCCGGCGCAATCCCCGCATTCAATATGATGGTGAGAAATGCAAATACGATCAGCGTAGCCAAACCCAGAAGTAGACCCTTCGGCATGTCGCGGATCGGGTCTTCAGCTTCTTCCGCCGCCAGCGGAAGCTGCTCAATTCCGAGATATACCCACAGCGCGAAAGGGAGAGCGCGAAAAATCCCGCCCGTTCTGTGCGGCAGCCAGCCTGCGCCCTGCAATGCCCATCTATGCAGATCAAAATGCGGAACCGCTCCCGCGAAAAACAGCGCCAGGATGGCCAAGGCGCAAAGCGTAATCACGATCGATACTCGAAACGACAACTCCACGCCCGCGATATTGAACGCCACGAAAACCACGTAGCAAACCAGCCACCAGAACGGCGCCCAGGTTGCGGGAGTTCCGAATATCGCTCCCAGGTATCCACCGATGCCGACCACAATGGCAGCAGGCGTGAGTATGTATTCCATGTTCTCGGCCAGACCCGTGATGTAGCCACCCCAGGGACCGATTGCCGTTCGCGCAAACGAGTAAGCGCCTCCGGCATGCGGCAGCGCTGGCGACATCTCCGCGATGCTGAAGCACAATCCCGCGAACAGCACCGTCATGATGGCAAGCGCGATCAGCATGCCGCCAAAGCCGCCTTCCACCAGCCCGAAATTCCAGCCGAAGAAATCGCCCGATATCACCGCGCCTACGCCGAGCGCCCATAGGTGCAAAACCCGTGCGTGCCGCCGAACGTGCGCCGTTCGAAGTAGATTTTGCCTGGCTCAACGAATTGAAAAGGCGCCACGCTTACGCTGAGTGTAGCCAATGAGAGTGAACAGTCGCGTTGGCAGAACACCTCTTTCTTCTATCGTTGATCTTCGGCTCCTCGGGCGCCCGTGATAACCTACGCCTTCCCCACGGATGGGCGGCATTTACACGAACGGATTCAAGTCCCTAACTCATCTCCAGGTACATTTCCTCAAGCATGCCGCCCGTTTGGGCATTTCGACGATTGCAGAATATGAACGACGTGCCGACGAGTTTCTTGGCCAACCAGTCAAATCGCCCATACTAAGCTTTATTAGACCCTGGTGCGGTGATGATGTGCGCTTCAATTCCAAAACATGCGCCTAATGCGTACCTGCGGGCGGATTGTCTTTGAAATTTATCGCGAAGTAGGGGTAATTGTAGTTCGGACCCTTAGTCGTGTTCGGCTAGAAAATCTCCACCCTGCAAATGCCCGACTCCCACGCCTACGTTCACGTGCCGGTTCAGTTCGTACCACGTGTACGCGTCGTATTCCTTGCCGATGTGCGTTCCTGATTTACCCGTCGCGTCGCGAACAATTGTCCGCTCCCGATGAGTTGTAAAGCGCGTCGGTAGCGCTCGCCAGCCAAAAGTCCACGTACTGTCCGGTAACAGTCCAGCGATGGCGCGGCTCGATAGTCACGCCGACCCGCTCGGAGATGATGTTCTGCCATCCAAACAGATCCGCTATGCCGAAACGGTCATGCGCCGTGGGATACATGGTGTCGAACGCACCGTGCACGCCGTCATTCGGATTCTTGTCGCCCGAGGCATAGTCATATTGCCAGAACGCGCGCGGCTTCGACCACAGCTTCTGCACGCGATATCCCACGCCATCGGTTGTGCCCCAAGCCTTGATGGCATTCGGGCCGTCACTGCCACGTTCTAAAACCACTTCAGCCGAGTAATCCAGGCTCCCCGCAGCCACCCCTTTGAAGCGCCACCCGTAGGCCCACTCACTCTGCTTTCCAACTTTGTCTTTACCGGTCGTCTCAATTGCCACGCTGGGCTGAACGCGCCACAGAACGAATGGCTCCAGCACGGAGTTAGGCAATATGCGGTCAATCCCTCCATACGCGCCATAGATGTTATTGCCTTCCTGATGGTGGCTGATGCCTTCCTCCAGCGGAACAACCACGGAGGCCGCAAACAGGCCCAAACGATAGCGGCTGTAGTGCATGTTGGCGACCACGCCATCATAAGAGCGCCCTTGGTTGCGCCACTGCGAATCGGCAATGATCGTGTCGTTGTAGTTGATCAATTGCCGCCCCACGCGCACGCTGATCCATTGACTTTCCGGGTCGCCAAATTGCGCGTAGGCCAGCTTCAGGTCCCAGGCATTCGAATTCGGTGGACCCCACGGCGGCTTCTGCATGAACGGCCTTGCATCTTGCACTTGCGCGACAACGCTAAACCACTCCGTCGGCTTAAGCGTCACCGAGAGTCGCGATCGCAGCAGCAGATAGGAATCGTTGTTGTTCAGCTTGAACCCGCTATCGTGATAGCCCTCGTACCGGAACCGTTCTTCCCATCCGAACCGGATCCAATAGGGTAACTGGTGGTTCAGGGCGCTTGCCGGCGCCAGGTGGGGAAAGTCATACGGCGTATTCTGCCCAAACGTGCGGTAGGCGGGACCATTCAGGAAACTGAGAGGGTTGGAAGCCGGACCGGTAATCCAGGCGCCGCCGTATCCGCTCGGGGCGTTTTGAGTGGTCACATCGTCCTGCGCGAGTAGAGGCGTGACCGCAAGGCTGGAAGCGAGCCATGTCAGCGCCGCCAATGCTCCGCCACGGTGAAGAGAGAATCCCCGGGAAGCCATTCCCCAGTATTACATCCTATTGTCAATAGGACAACTAGAGAAGGGGTCTATTCAGCAGTGTGCGCTGTCGCGCCACATACTCGTTCTGGTCGGGAAATTCCTGCCAGAGGCGCGTCAGATCAGCGAGCTCTCGCGCGGCTTTTTGCCGGTCATGCCAGCGCCCGTAATGCTCGGCCAACGCCCTGTGAACATGAGCTTTCGGAATAACGAAGATCAGCAGCTTTCGATCGCGTGCATAAATTTGTTCGGCCACTTGGCGTGCCCGTTGGAAAGAGTCCTCAGCGGCTTGACGGTCGTCCAGGAGATCGGAAGCGCGCCCGCACGCGAACAGCGCCAGCACCATACGCGTACTCACTGCAGCGCCCAGCTTGACGTAGATAGAATCGCTGAAAATTTTGAGCGGTTTCCACGCCTCGGTTGTCCGCGGTATACGACGACCGGTCCCGGGGCTGGTGGCATCAGCCGATTCTATATCACTCGCCTTGGTATCTGGGCGCGCGAATTTCATTGCAATTGACTTTGAATGACGCGCCCTCGGGAAACTGACTACGACCCGACAAACCAGCCGAGTGAGACGTACCGGTCTCGAATGTGAGTTGTCCTGCAGTACCGGATACACCTCGAATCACGCAGACTTGGGCCAGGCACGATCAACCTGCGATTGGACGCAATGCTGCGGCTTGCGTCCGAGACGTCTGATTCGGCCGAACGGTACCTTGGCTGCAAGCAGCGGATCCGCCACGAAGTCAATGATCGAATCGGGTTCCAGCCGACACGTCGAACCGGTTCGAGCCCGTAATTGACGGGTCGCCGCGTGGGTGAGGCGTAGCCGGGTCGGGTGTTAATCGCCTTGCTTACGTGAGTTATCGAAAGCAAATCCGTTTGTTGGGATTGGCAACCAACACGAATATCCCCTCCCAATCGTTGACTCACTTCTGAGCCTGATCGGCGGTCCCGAGGCGCGTGAGAACCGATCGCAGCGATAGACTGAAGGCGCAATACACAGGGGACCACTCCGTGCCTTCCACAAACCACTTCCGCAGCAACGCGCTTCTCAGCCTCTTGGCAGTAGTCATACTCGGTTTCTGTTCGAGCCATCTGCGGACCAACGCACAAACATCTCGGCCCGGGCCAATAAAGCCGTCGAACGCGCAATTGATAGACCCAAATATTGAGCGGCGGGTAAACGCTCTCTTACGAACGATGACACTTGAGGAGAAAATCGGCCAACTCGTCCAGTACAGTGCCAGCGAAGCGGCCAAGACGGGACCCACAACTGCGGCGCTCAACGTCAATCCCCCGGGCCCCGGTGGCATCGACTCCTACCAGTTGGCGGAGTCGGGTAAGCTCGGCTCGATGCTGAATACGGTTGGCCAGCAGCTCACAAATCACTTCCAACACGCCGCTGTCGATCATACCCGCTTGCACATCCCGCTCTTGTTCGGCGCGGACGTCATCCACGGATTCCGGACTATCTTCCCCCCGCCTTTGGCAACCGCCTCCAGTTGGGATCCCGACCTGATCACGTCGCTTGCGCACATGGCTGCTGTTGAGGCCAAAACTGCGGGTGTCAACTGGTTCTATTCGCCCATGGTCGATATCGCGCGTGACGCTCGTTGGGGCCGCTGCACCGAAGGCGCCGGTGAAGATCCATATCTCGGAGCTGCCATCGCGCGCGCCTATATCCGCGGCTACCAGGGGGAGAGCCTTGCAGCGGCGGACAGCGTGGCAGCGTCTGTCAAACACTTCGCGGCTTACGGCGCCGCCGAAGCCGGGCGCGAGTACAACACAACCGACATGAGTGAAATTCGGCTACGTCAAGTCTACCTGCCTCCTTATAAGGCCGCGATTGAGGCGGGCGCAGCCACTGTAATGAGTGCCTTCAATGCATTGAACGGTGTCCCCGCGAGCGCGAATCCATTTTTGTTGAAGACGATCTTACGCGGTGAGTGGGGCTTTGACGGTCCGGTTGTCAGCGATTACACCGCGGTCATGGAACTCGAGCATCACGGCATAGCGATCGACGGAGCAAGCGCTGCCGCTAAGGCATTAAATGCCGGTGTGGACATTGATATGATGTCCCACCTGTACGATGCGCAGCTTCCCGCGCTGGTGGAGTCTCGACGCGTTTCTCTTGCCACAATCGATGAGGCGGTTCGCCGTGTGTTGCGCCTGAAGTTCGCGCTGGGGCTCTTCGAGCACCCCTTCACGACGGGGCCGGAAGTAACGAACGCGGTTGCCGAGCACCGTTCCCTTGCACGCCGCGGCGCGCAAGAATCGTTCGTCTTGCTCAAGAACGCTGATGTCGGCGCGGCCCCCCTTCTTCCCCTGTCGAGCGGCAAAAAGATTGCCCTCATCGGCCCGCTTGCAGACGACTCAGCCGACATGGTCGGCGCCTGGTCGGGAGCAAACAATTTCGGCGATGTCGTCACGTTGCGGGCGGCTTTGCAGCAATACGCGCAACAGAACGGCGGCAGTGCCGTTTACGCGCAGGGCACCGAGATCTCCGGCAACTCGGATGCTGGGTTTGCAGAAGCCGTGGCTGCTGCACGCAATGCTGATGCCGTTGTTCTCGCGCTTGGCGAATCGAGCGCGATGAGCGGGGAAGCGGCTTCGCGCGCGCACCTCGATCTTCCAGGCAATCAGCAAAGCCTTATGGAAGCTATTGTGGCCACAGGAAAGCCGGTCGCGCTTCTTGTTTTTTCCGGTCGCCCTCTCGTGCTCGATTGGGCGGCTTCCCACGTTTCGGCAATTCTGGAAGTCTGGTTCCCTGGTGTTGAAACCGGCCCGGCCATCGTCGAAACACTTTTCGGCGATGTCCCGCCCAACGGCAAATTGACGATGAGTTTCCCTCGCGCCGTGGGTCAGGAACCGCTGTACTACAGCCAGTTCCCAACAGGACGCCCGGAGCAGTTTCCCGATCCAAAGCATCCTGGCCCTGTCGAGACAAAGTACGTCTCCAAATACCTTGACGTGGGGAACGCGGCACTCTTCCCCTTCGGCCACGGGCTCAGCTATACAACGTTCGCTTATTCGGACGTGAAGGCGTCTGTGCCGGCCGTCAGCGTCTATGCGCTTACAAGCGATCAGAAAGCGCATCCGGTGCATGCAACTGCGACGGTTACCAACACGGGTCATCGCCGCGGGACCGAAATCGTGCAATGCTACGTTCGTGTTCTCGGGGCCAGCGTTGAACAACCCGTCCGCGCTCTAAAGGGCTTCACACGCCTCACTCTCGATCCCGGCGCATCGAAATCCATAGACTTCCCGCTTGGTTTTGACGACCTGTCGTTCTTCAACGTAGATAATCGCCCCGTTGTCGAGCCTGCCAGCTACACTGTCTGGATTGGCGGGAGTTCCATAGCCGACCAATCTGCTGAATTCGAAATAACAGCGACCGCGCCTCGTCGATAGCTCCGAATCCTACCTTGAGCGCCCTGGTTTACCTTCGAACATGCCAATTGGTGAAGGTAAATAAGTCCGTCGGCAAGGGAACTAGGCCCCACTTTCACGTAGTCGTAAGATGGGCCGCACTCGTTCACCCTCCGGATTGCCCTCGATTTAAGCAGCATAACTGTCGAGAACGGAAATTAATTCCTGAGACCGCCTGAGGCCTGATCATTATCCATAAGCGCAGCGTATCTCGGCCAGCTTTTCCAGAATCTTGGTTGTATTTGCCGCCCGGTCGGCATCTGGCAGCTTGCTCACTACTTCGAGAGCGTATTCGAGAGTCTCGGCGGCTTGCTGGGGCTCAAATCGCCGGCAAGCCATATGGGCCGCCAGTTGCAGGTACTTGAGGGCACTCGGCAAATCTCCGCCCTGTTCGAAGTGATACGCCAACCGGGGGGCAACTTCGCCCAGCCGATGCGCGTATAGTGCTTCTAAACGTTCCCCGATCTGTAGGTGTATCTTTGACCTGCGCCCGCGCGGTTGGCGGCCATAGAGCACCTCTCGATAGAGGGCGTGGACAAACCCGTACCGAGGGGACTTGGTTCCGTCCGGCAATTCCCTAAAATCTACCCAACGCACAACCTGGTGCCGGCGCGCCAAACCTTCGCATAATTCTTCAAAGCTCTCCGTATCCATGTTCGCTGCCTTGGCCACGACCGAGGAGGTGAACAAAGCCCCTGTGACGCTCGCTACCTCCAAAACTCGCCGCTTCTGCTCACTTAGCTGTTCGATCCGGAGTTCGATCATGTGCCGTAAATTATCCGGTGCTTCCAGATGGATCTTCTCCAGAGGCATTTTGCTTTGCCAGCTCCCATTCTCGACGGCGATTTCACCCCGGTCTTGCATGTGCTCTAGCATCGCCACCATGAACAACGGGTTGCCTTCCGATAGCCGGTAGAGCAGGTGCGCCAAACCGTCCGGCAGGCTTGCTCCCGATGACTCCGCCGCAAGATATTCCGCCACTTCGGCTTCGCCCAGCGGTCCCAAAGCGATCTCGCGACATAACTGATGAACCAGCAGCTCCTGCTTAAGAGTATTCAGCGGATGGTTCGATACCATCACATCCGCAGAGCGAAAGGTACCGATGAGCAGCAGTTTGGCCGCGTGCCGTCGTCGGGCTAACGCAGAAATCAGATCGACTGTCGAGGCATCCACCCACTGCAGATCCTCCAACACCAGCAGCAGAGGCCGTTCGGAAGTAATCGACTCTAAGGCCGTATTAATCTCTCGCAGCATGCGCTCCCCAGTGGCGCCAAGGATCTCTTGCTGCAGCATCTCGCGCTGCGCTCGTTTTACCAGTGCGGGAAACTGCACCAGCCAGGTAGGCGCCTGGGTAGCCAGGATCTCGACCACTGACTCTCCTTCTGCACCCTGGCACAGTTCTCCGAGCGCTTCGAGCAGCGGGTAGTACGGTTCCTTGCCTCCGTACCCTTCCACGCACTGACCTCGCGCGATTCGAACGCCCGGGACATCGACCCGTACCCGACGCTGGAATTTGTCGGCTAATGCCGTTTTCCCGATGCCCGGCTCACCCGTGATGAAGACGATCTCCCGCTCGCCCCGTTGAATTTTAGAGAGACAGACCGTCAACTCGGCCATCTGCACTCCGCGGCCTACGACCCTTTTTGTCTCCGCCCCGGACAAAGTCCCGCCAGGATTTTCGTCGATTACGGGAGCCACAAACCGGTATCCCCGTTTCCGCACAGTTTCAATGAATACCGGCTTGTCGGGCCGATCTTGCAGTACTTTCCGGATTTCCTGAATGTAGCTTCTTAGACCTTCCGGATTGATATAGGTATCCGGCCAGAGCGCTTCCAGGATCTTGGCCGGCGTAACAAGTTGTCCCGCATGTTCGACCAGGTAACGAAGTACATCAAACCCCTTTGGGGTAAGGTAAACGCGGGCTTCACCATGCCAGACGCACTGGTTTGCGGTATCGAGCCGGAATGAATGAAACCTTCTCATTTAGCTCCCACGGGCATGCCTATCTGACTGGCTAGAGACGCTCTGATTAGTCAGCGTACTGGATTGGCAGCTATCTCCGTAGGCCGCACCATCGTAGATCTAACACGGAAAACAGCGGACAAAACCGTACGTAAATCTCACCCTGAAGTTCTGAAGCACCTACTCTCCAATCGTACTTTGTAGAAAGAGCAAGACCGGAACGGAATCCGCAAAAGACCGGTTCCAGCACCGCTAATGCACGCGCTTGAGGTGAGTCAGCACTTTCGGCAGACATCCTCGGCCACCAGGATTACCGCAATGTCGCGGCCGGATAGGTCACGACGATAATGCGCTCCCGCGTCGTCCGCTTCGCCTGTGAATGGCCGCTCTCTCTGGACCCACGCGAATGGTGTAAGCTTTAGTGCTACATGAGCTACCGCTTCTCTGCGATGCTGCACATTCCCGGCGATGTCCGCGACGCTATTACTTTCTATGAGCGGGCCTTTGGCGCTACGACGGGCTGGAGCACGCCACCGGCCGAGGACATGGTGGCGCAGCTTTTGGTATATGGCGCGGAGTTCTGGGTGCATCCCGCTGGCGAGGCGATCGGCAATCCCGCGCCACAATCCGGCGGGACAGCGGTACGGCTGATGCTCATTGTAGACGACCCGGATGCTCTGTTTGATCGGGCCGTGGCTGCCGGCGCAGTGGTTCGGTCCCCCATGCAGGATCGCGAGTACGGATGGCGTGATGGCTCAGTCGTAGACCCGCTCGGGCATCGCTGGGAGATCGGTAAGCCGCTTTAGCGCCACGCCGATAAGGGAGAAGCAGATCTCAGGACTGCGTCTCGGACCGGCTTGGCCAACGCCCAAAGAGCAACGGCATGATGCGTTCCAGGTCCTCATAAGTTCCCTTCACGTCTATCAATTGTCCTAGACACATGGCGACTACTCGTTCTCATCCGGCCAGTTTCCGAGTGGCCGACCACACGTCCGCAATCGGAAAGCTGACCGCCTTAACGCCAGTCGTCCATCACGTAGGCATCGGTCCGATTGAACCCGTCCGCATTCGGACGTTGCATGGCGACACCCTGCATGCTCACTCGATATCCGTGAGAGTGCAAGCGCCGGTAGGCATCTTCGCGAGCCAGGTTCACGCCAGCCTCTACAGTCGCTCCGCGCGAGGATGCAAACGCTTCGAAAGCATCCACCAACTTGTCGAAACGCTCACCGGCTCCGGCGCCACCACGGGCCGCACCAAACTTGACGTAACAAGTTGTCTCGCCGCCCTCCGATCCGGGTCCGTTCAGGCACACCGCGAAAGCATCGAGAACACTGCGCGTGTATGTCAACACGACGTCGCCGGTGCGCTGCGCAAGTACGGACCGGATCTCACCAGCCAGATCGAGTCCCTTATCGATCTTGTGGGTGAGTTTCCCGCAGGCCTGGATGGCCTGTTCGCGCTCGCTTTTGGCGAAGGCCGATAGCAGCGCTGGGGAATGCGCGGGTTTAGCCTGTGACGCTGGGTTAGCCTCCGGTGCGCGCGTCATGATCGCGGTAAGATAGCGCGGCCAGTAGCCGAACTTCTGGTACAAACCCACGTGCTTGGCGCTTTGCGGGAACGTGAATAGCCCGGTGTGCCGCACGCCCCATCGGTCGAAAATCCTCATAGTGGCTTCTAGCAGCCGCTGCGCCACGCCGCGATCCCAGTATTCCGGCAGCACAGTCAGGGGTCCGAAGAACCCGAACGATCCCCAGCGCGTGGCTACATTCGATCCGATTAGGCGGCCACCTTCGCGCGCCGCGATCACCTTGACGTGGGTCGAGCGCCAGCGCGGCGCCATCAAATCGCGGTCGCCCATGAAGTCAAGGGGATTTCGCAATCCCAGAAACGTTCCGAACGCCAGCCGGACTATACGGCCCGCCTCCTCGAGTTCACTCTGCTTCAGCAGACCAACTTTGATGGGTGGATTCGTCGACATCGCTCTTACGTCTCCTGTGTTAACCCCGGAGTGGCGAGCAGTTGGGCAGTGTTACTGTTCGCTACTAACTGCCCACCGGATACCCGTTGCCGTTCCGGCTGAAACCCTACCTCACGCATTGCTTGGCGGATCGTTTGATTGCTCATGAAGTGCTTCCAAACAGACCCGCTTCGGAGATTCTCCGCCATAAGCATCGTCAAGCCCAAATCGATTCCAATTACGTCGGGATCGTACCACTTGAAGCCGGGATGAAACGCATCCACGAAGCCGTAGCGACCCCACGTTTGCGGGTACTCCTCGCGAATCGCTTTCAGAACTGCAACGCACTCCGGAGCCAAAAACGGTAAGGAACCGCCCGCCGCGTGCGCTGCGAGGGTGCCATCGGGATGGTTCATTGAGGGCGGTCCGGCCCAGGCCGTGTATCCGCCATGTCGGTTGTCCGAAGCGCTGAATCCCCACACCCTCTCATTCATCCAGGGGCAGTCACCGTGCATTTGCATGCAGAAGATTTTGTGCGCGCGGGTGGCCGCGATAGAGTTCTCGAAGTAGTTCGTGTAACGGTCGTGAACGCCGCGAAAATCGCACCAGACATGCGCGTATTGATGAATAAACAGTGCTCCATAGCTCGTTATGAAGCGGATGCCGCCATAGTCGAGAAAATTGCGCCTGATCGCGTCCCAACTTGTAGCCGGAATCGGGTGCGCCGATGATCCCACCGCGATCAGATACATCAATGCAGATTCGCTGTAGTTATCCCAGCGATATCGAAGAAACCCGTCCTCCGGCGTCCACCCCATGGAGAGGGTGTCTCCCTTATTCAGCATCCATTTCCAGTCCACCCGTTCGTAGATCGTGCGCGCGAGAGCATCCGCCTTACTGGCATTTAGAACGCTCTGTGCGTGTAGAACGCCGCAGACCAGCAATGCCGTATCGATCGAAGAGACTTCATACTTGGCGATCCGGCTGCCGTTGTGGACATCAATGTAGTGATAGAAAAACCCGTTGACAAAACATTGCTTTCAGCCGGGAACAGCTTGCCGAACCAAAAGGCGTACGGCGTCGCACCGTTTTGCCGATAGTGCTCCAGCCGTTCCTGTGCCTCGTTGAGAGTCGGTATATGACCAACAGGAACCCACCAGAGCACGTAGTGCGCTTGCGGCAGTCTTTCGAACCACTCCGCTCGTTTCAAATAGTACTCAAGGTGACCGGAACGGTATGTAAAGTTCTTCAGGTCCTCTGGCGTCTTCCAAACCGACATGTTCACGAGCATGAAGGGGTCTGCGGACCAGGGATGCTGCGCGTCTGTGGCATTGCCGGACTCCGTTTGAAATCTCCAAACGAATCCAGTGGCGCTTTCAGCCAGAGCGTTGATCTCATCGAGCCCGTTCACAAATTCGGCGATCTGCGGGTGATCAAGCGGATGCAACAACCTACCTACATTCAGTTGCGCAATCTGGAAGTGCATAGGACAGCATTGTACTGTGGCGGCAGCGCAATCACGCACCAACAGAACTCGCCATCCGCCGTGCCAGCATTGCAGATCCGATGCCGACATATCGGGACTGATTTTGTGGGAGACGGGGGATTCTGTGGGGATGGCCGACAATGCGGTAACAACTCGGAAACAATGCTGAAAAAGGCGCTCAGTGTCCGAGCACGCTACTTGCCGAGTGCTGAGCCGATCTTCCTGATATTGCTGTCTCGGAAGCCCAATCGCCCGCTTAAGAAGCGTGTCGAGCAGCAACGGAACGCTGATGTATTCGAAGTGCTGCAACCATCGGCGTATGCGTGCATCGCAGTGACAAGAGCGCACGAAATACAATCAGCGCATGAGCCGGAAAATCGGGTCCTTCGCCGCCTTGACAGCCGTGCTTTTGCTTGGGTTACCGTTGCGGGGTGAATCTGCTGCTGCATTAGCAAGCCAAGTACAAGCCGATGTTGACGCTTTGTCCTCCCAGCCAACGCTGGCAGCATGCCAGAGGTCTCATCCCGGCGGCAAAGTGGATTTCGCCCACTACGGAACAGAGCGAGATCCGTACGATGTGGATTTCACGAGGCTGAATCGCTGGTGCGCCGCCTCCGTCGCCAATTTACAATCGCAGGCCGTTCGGGCGGCTCTGTTTTACGAGCCGTCTGTAGCACCAGGCGCTTTGCCTCCGCTGCCAGCGAGTGAAGACGTCGCAGCAACACGTGCGTGCCGGATTCAAGCTATTTGGTATGAGACTCGCTCGGAAGCCTCTATCGATGCAGTCATCAGGGAACTCTCCGCCTTCTGGGGCAAGCCATCCGGACAGACCACGACGATCGATATCGCGGGGTCAAGTCTCTGGAAAGGCGTGGTCGCTTGGCATCGGAACGGGATGAACATCTGGGTTGCTTACGACCCCGAAGGTAAGACAGCCCGCCCCGTTGGGCCGCGCCTCATCGTCTATGCGAGAAGAGATATTCCGCTCGATTCGGCGGACCTTACCGTGGGTTACTCGGTTTCGCAATCAGGGACCATATCACTGATGTTGCAGGTCAGATGGCAATACAGGATTCGGCCCAGACTGCCGAGGTAATGGATCGATCGCACTGTGTTGCCGCCCCGCTGAAGCGAGAAGCTGAGTCTCTCAGCGTGAGCCGTCTCGCTGAATGGCTCAAAGGTTCAGTTGACTTCCCACCAGCGCGGCGCGCATCGGTGTTTCTTGTGGCAAACGCGTACGTTGCATGCAATCAGCTACCGCCCCAACGGGTCTCCGCACTGGGTGCTAAGTTCGCGGCTAGCTATCCTCAGGACGGCCCAGTTTACAGTGGCAACTTCCGCGAAGAGGCTGAAAAGCTCGACCCCAAAGGCCGGGCGGGTGAACTGGCTGCTCTCGCAAGTTTGGGGGAGCCCTGCTCGCTGAAAGGCCACCGCCCCTGGCCTGATCTCGTGATTGCAAAGGGGGAGAGGCTGTTCAATCAATTTCCGCCGGACGAATGGACACCCTGGATCCACTATGCGGTCGCTAGGGCAGATGCGGCGAAGCTCTCTTTCGCCTATTCAGGAGGCGATCCGGAAGGCGGATTTTCTCCTCTTACACCAGCCGCAAGGCGACGACAACGCGAGGCCGCCATTCCACACTTCGAAGCTTCATTCGTGAAAAGCCCAATACTCCAGAGGCCGTCTTTGCCTGGCAGGAATCATGGCGCTTGTTGGCTGGACTTCCGCCGAGCGAAATCCATTTTGGCTGCGGCTGCGAATAAATCGCAATTGGTCGGTGCAGCCTTGCCTTTGCCAATCCGGTTCCAGATCTGTGCTGATCTCTTGTTTACCCCCGGGACGTTCTAATCGTCAGCCACTAACGTGTGGTCGCTTTCGAGCTCAGGCGAGCGCGTTTGGGGCGGACGCGGCCAGTTTGGCAAAGACTTCATGCGTCGCCGCCGACCTTGAGTTTAAGCCGTAAGTGATGTCGGAAAGGCCAATGGCCTGATCGGCGCTCCCGTAGCGCCTCGAATGTTCATCGGGGCGGCGACGAAGATGAATTCGTAGATGTGATCTTGGGCCAGTTCCTCGAGATTCAAAACCTCGATGATATGAATTCCAGACTCCACTAGTAAGTGCGTGTGTACAGACATGGCAGGGCTGGGAGTCTTTTCGAACACCACTGTGTCCGAGCCTGCGGCAAAGATCTTTCGGGAACTCATCCATCGTGCCCCTTCGATCCCGGGTCCGGGCGCAAGCGTGTTGTTGATGTATCGCTTCGTATCAGAGAAAAACCGCGCCCATCCGGTCCGGAGCAGTAGGATGTCACCCTCGTTTACTTCGGTGTTTGCGGCACGGCTCAGATGGTCAGAAGTTACTTCGAAGTCCGCTGGAAGTACATCCACGCCCTCAAGTCCCGCAATGTCAAGCAGCACGCCGCGACGCACTATCGGGCCTACCGTATCCACACCGAGTTCCGTCATTCCGTGCTCGTAGGTATGTTCCACCGTATGCCCGCCGTAGAATGCACCGTTGCAGGAGAAATGACTCAGCGCATCGATATGTGTGCCGACGTGAGTCCCCATTGCTATGGCATCAGCGGCCGATGTGACTCCGCCCCCGTACAGAATGTCGCCGTGCTTCTTGGTCAGACTATACAGAAACGGCGGATGAGAGGGGAAATGCGGCATGCCAGGGAAATATGGCTGACCTAGATCGTAGGGTCGTACATTCAGAAGACTCGTGAAATCCATGGCGGAATTCACCAACATATCGCTTCAATGGAAATTGATTGATCGCGCGACGCAAACGGCATGCCCATTCGGTGTTATCGCCGCGCAATTCCGGGCAAGTTTGCTTCAGGATCGCTCTACCCTTCCCGACTACTCGTGTTTTGCGTCATCAAAGTCTGCCCTGATTGCTGACGGAGCAAGAGTGCTGTGGGGTCAATAGGCAAGCTTCGGGAGGAACTCCCCACGACCTTCTGGCGTCATGTCGAGCAGGCCCCAGAGTGCGTTCGCGGCATCGCCGGATCGATGATGCTGGCCCGATTCCATGGGCGCCCATGTCAGCTCGCTTCCCCAGAAGTGGCGCACCGTACCATTGACGATTCTAAACACGTTGAACATCGTTTCGTCTCGTACTTCGCCCTCCTTCACTCCCCACGCCAGACGGATCGACGCCGGCAAGTTCGAGGTGTCGCCGAAATAATCGGCGTCGTAGCTATTGCCGGCGGTCGAGAGAAAGTCCAGGTGCGCCCAACCGCGTGCGCGAGCCCACGCCACCAAGCGCGCGATCGGCGACTTCGCAACCACGTATAAGGCCGCACGCTGGCTCACATGGCTAGCCGCGCCATTCACCGAATCGAGTAAGTGCGTGCACATGGGGCACGGTAAATCCCGCTCTGGCCCGTACATGAAGCTGTAAAGAATGAGCGTCTGGTGCCGTCCAAACAGCTTCGACATCTGAACCTTCTCGGGCCTGAAATTCTTATCGATCCGTTCAAACAGGTAATCCTCGGGCACTTCACCGCCCGTTGGCAATGCGCGACGCAGCGCCGCCACGGCTTCAATTTGCTTGCGCAATGCGATCTCCTCGGCAAGCAGCGCGTTTCGCGCGGTCCGGTACTCGCCTGTCTCGTTGGGAAATCTGAGATGGTTCATATCTGTCGTAAGGCACAGGACGGTGCGAAGTTGACGTGGAGCACGTTCGAAAGGGGCGGAGCCACGCCTTGCCTGTCCACCAGGCCGAATCTCCTTCTTGAACAGTGATAACACTGAACAAGAGAAGTCACCATTAAGGAGAAACCGATGAACGAAAAGCCCGGAGATGAACTTGCAGCGCCGAAAATAGTTGATCGAAGCACCTTTCAGGCGGAGCTGGATGCGCTTCGGATTCGCGAGAAGGCGCACACGCACGAGGGGGACGCGATAGCCGCCGCCCGCCGTCGTCTCTCGATGGTGGAGGTGGACCCTCAGACGCCTCTGACTGGCGCGAACGGCCGGGTGACGCTTCTCGACACTTTTGAGAACCGCGAACAGCTCATCGCCTACTACTTCATGTGGCACACGGGGCACCCTGCGCCGGAGCAGTGCGAAGGCTGCACGTGGGTTACATCGCAGGTTCGCGAGCTGTCCTATCTTCATTCGCGCGATGTCACCTTTGCGGTGTTTTGCCAAGGCCCCTACGAAGATAGCGCCCGGTACCGGGACTTCATGGGCTGGGAGATGCCATGGTACTCGGCGCAAGACTCGCTTCAGACTTTGCTAATTGGCCGCCGGATAGGCAGGATGCACATTGTTTGCTATCTGCGACAAGGATCCAAGATCTTCGAGACATATTGGACAACGGCGCGCGGCGTAGAGGTCATGGACAACAACTATCACTTGCTCGATTTGACTGTCTACGGGCGAAAGGAGAAATGGGAGGACTCGCCGGCCGGCTGGCCACAGCATTGCACCATTACACGAAGTAAAACGGGCTCCCCCACTTGGGAACCAGAGTGGCCGGGCGGACGCCCCATCGCCCAGTGGCCTCGCATTGATGCCGGGTATTCGGACGACCTGGGAACCGAAAGATCCTGATTTACCTTGTGACCGACACGATCGGCGGCGAGCCCTAGTCAGAGATGCTCGTCGCTTGGCGACTACGGCGTTGCTCCTTCTGTGCGGGTCGCCTATCAAGCAGAAACGGTTTGCCGCAGCCCGGCCTGATTACAAGTGGGAAGCCCCCACTCCGCTCAACGCAGCCAAAACAAGCCAAGGTTCGATCAGAATGTCAGCAGTCATGTGCCCGACTATGACAGGCATCAAACTGCGGCGGCTAACTAGATAGGCAATCGCGTATAGCATGCCCAGCACCGCGGTGGCCATGATGGAACCGAAGGCAACGGCCCAATTGATGTTTGTAGTCAGCAGTCCCCATCCAACATGCGCGATACCGAAAAGAATGCCGGAGGCGATCACCTGAACGGCTGGGCCGAGGCCGGACCACTTCAATTCGCTCATCACCCAGCCGCGAAAAAAAATCTCTTCAAAAAAACCAGCGCTCAAGCCAGCAATCAGTGAGTTATAGAGATGAAAACTGCTCACTTCGTTCAAGGCCGCACGACCGCGAAGCGCTGCCAAGGTCATCAGCACATAGAGAACCGTGAAAAGTCCGGCAACGAGCCAGCCGCGCAACGGTGACGGTTGCCATAGTCCAAGCTCCCGGAGTGAGCGGGAGCGAGAGTGAAGGAACAGCACGAGTAAGACAAGAACCAGGCATTCGCCAACCGCCGAAGTGCTTAAAGCAAGTGTGGCGCGGGTTCGCAGACCGCCCGCGACGTGACCCCCTATCATCGCTTGCAGCACCTTCGAAGCGAATCCAACAATTACGAAGAAGACGACTGTTCCGAAGGCTACTGTAAAAAGCGACCTGACGCGATGAGCGGGCGACACTGTCAAAACCGGAGGTTTGCTAGACACTGCTCCGCTATCCTGCTTAGAATTACATCACGGCTGTAGCGCAGCCACGAGGAGGAGCTCGGCATGCGCTTGAGCCCGCCCTCTGCATATTAGTCATGATTTACGGCCAACGTTTACTTTTCCATTTGTTCTAGTATCGCCGGCAAACGGAAACTACTCGGCTAATCTGGCATTCAGCAATATAAATTGTCGTCAATCACAACTGCGCCCGAGCCGAGTGTGCAAGTCGGAAGAAGACAGATCGGCAGTCTTCGGATGACGCATCACACTGGCCCATCCGGAAGCTAGATACCGGATGTGTAAACTCCTTCGCGACCAGGCAGCGTCGAGGAACAATGGAGAATGCATGAACTGAGACCGGTAACTACGGCGCCGTGCGCTCTTCGGTGCCGAAATTTGTTTTGGTCCAGGTTTTACCTTCGTCGGGGGACTCATATTCTTCGAACCGGATGTGGTCGTGATCAAGGATAAAGTTCTCCACGCGCGACCAGTTGCCCTTCAGCGGGACAGGCGGTTTGTCAAGGTAGGTCCAGTGATTGCCGTTAACCGTGAGATCACCGCGTCCGCCAGCCAATCCATCAGGCGCGATGAAACGGGAATGAAGTTTTCCCGGAGAGCTACCGGCAGTGTACACGAGCAGAGCTTGGGTTTTTCCGTTCACGGTCTGCTCGCAAGCGAAGTACAGAGTGAAGCGCTGACAGCGGCTGACCAGGTGATCCGGGGTGCCAGGCGGGCCGCCGCTCCAGGGATGTTCCGCCTCAACTGTCCAGGTGCCGCTATAAACGGTGAGCGGAGCAAAAGGATCGGGCGCAGGCTTGACCCCTGCTGCGTTTTGAATGACCGCGAAAAGAAGAAGTGGAAGCATAATAGTGCTTAAACCTGCGGCAGGGCCGGCTCACCTTCGACTACGTCGTTCACTTTGAGAATAACGCGCAACCTGGAAGTTGAGTGGCCCTGGAAAATCATGTGTGACGGCGAAGTATGGATTATGCGGGCATTCTGACTGAAGGCGGCGTAGGAGGCCGCCCAGAATGGCTAAACCTCGCAAAAAGAAGAGCCCACCCAAGCGATCTCTTGCCTTACCCGATCTCGAGCAGACGAAGTCTGCCGTGCTGAACAGCTTGACTTCAAAAAGCGGTCAGCGGACGTATGATCATGCAATAAACGAATTTGTCGATTGGTATTGCTCTGAACCACGACTCTCTTTTAATCGCACGGTGGTTCTTCGATACCGAATCCACTTGGAACAACGCCACCTCGCGGCGACAACGATCAATCTTCGGTTGGCCGCCGTCAGGCGCGTCGCTTACGAGGCAGCGGATGCCGGCTTACTCAGTCCAGAACTTGCCGCCGGCATCCGCCGCGTCAAGGGTGTACGCCGAATCGGAATGCGCCTGGGCAATTGGCTAACGGCAGACCAGGGACGGACCTTGCTGCTGAACTCTCAGGGCGATAGTCTCAGGAGCAAACGCAATTACGCCATCCTCGCTTTTCTGATCGGCTGTGGCCTGAGGCGCGGAGAACTCCTTGCTCTTACCTCGTCATCGATTCAACGCCGCGAAGATCACTGGGTCATTGCCGACCTGCATGGAAAGGCTGGGCATATTCGAACGGTACCGATTCCATTCTGGGTGAAGCAGGCGCTAGATGAGTGGACTGACGCAAGTGGAATCAAGGAGGGTTGTCTTCTTAGAGCAATCAACAAGTCGGGAAAGATCTGGGGCCATGGCATGACGCCCAAGGTGCTTTGGGAGGTCGTGAAGAGAGCGGCCGAGGCGGCCGGAATCGACAAGCTAGCGCCTCACGATCTGCGCCGCACTTGTGCGCGTCTCTGCCATTTGGCTGGAGGGGAGCTCGATCAAATCCAGTTCCTTCTCGGTCATGTCTCTATCCAGACAACGGAAGTCTATCTCGGCTGCAAGCAGAAGCTTCGAGTCGCCGTGAACGACAAGATGGGCATCGAACCCTAATGACAGGGACGGGTTACTCGTCCCTTCCCGACTAGTGCGGATCTACTCAGAAGATCTCGTCGTGGCCTCCTACGTTCTCACGTGGTCAACTGCTTCACGATACTCGGGCGATCGCGTACAATTCAGCAGCCCAACCCGTGATCCGACCCCACCGCCGTCAGCATTGGGATATCGTGACATTGGCACATAAACAATGCAGGAGATCAGCAAACGCCCGAAACTCTTGCTGTTGGTTCTCATCGCTGGGATAGCCGTGTCGTTTCAAGCGGCAATTTCCTGGCAGACGTTCTCAACTTGGATGGGTTTAGCCGACCCGACTAAAGCGCTTGTTCAGGGAACCTGGCCGATCGTATTCCTCCTTCAGGTTCTGACTCCATTCCTGTGTCTTACGTTCGGCCTCTACGTAACAGCCGTGCGCGTTGAGGATCCGAGGGCATGGTTACTTCTCGGTGTACTGATCACGTTCGGAGTAGCGATGGACGGAGTAGACGTTCACGACAGCGTTATGGCTTGGGTCGAACCGATCAATCACCTGGCTCTTCTATACAGGACCGTATGTGCGAGGGGTTGGGCTATCTGCCTGATGCTTTTCTCCATCTATTTCCCCGATAGAGCCGCTTTCGATGTCCGACGTCCTGCCCTGAAATGGTTGTTCCTAATTCCGTGTCTCAGCGCCTTCGTGTTGGTCGGTTTGGAAACCATTGGACGCAACGAGGCGGGTGCATGGCTACCACTTTCGTTATTGCTGCATAAGTGCAATGCCTATGTCTTCCCCGTGCTGACTTGGTTTCCGATTCTCGTTTTTTGTTTCGTTCTACTGGTCAAATTCCGCAGCGCAACAGGCGGCGACTCTCGGCGCCGGCTCCGGTTGCTCCTCGTTGGCCTAGCACTCAGCCTTATCCCGCCGGAAGCATTCGGAACGTTGATGCACACGTTCCTGCACTTGCCCGAGAACGCATTCGGCGGTTGGCTCGAGTTCGCCGCTTACTTGCCCCTCGCCTTCCTCCCGATCGTGTTGGCATATGTCGTCATCATCGACAAGGCCTTGGATGTCCGTGTTGTCGTTCGGCAAAGCCTGCGCTACGCGTTGGCGAGGCGGGGTTTGAGTTTGGTCCAGGTGCTCATCTCAGGAGTGGTGATCGGAGCGATTGCGATCGAATCCGGACAGCAGAGCTTTGTCGCAAGGTTGCTGATCACTACTGTTGGAGTAGGCTTGATACTCTGCATTGGACTCGGCGGACAGCATCTCGCAAGCTGGATCGATCGAAGGTTTTTCCGTGATGCCTACCGCGCCGAGCAGATACTTGTGCGGCTCGCCGAGAACATCAGAAGCGTCCTTGAAATCTCACCGCTTCTCCACATTGTGCATGCCAGAGTCTCAGAAGCACTTCATGTGCTCGACTTTCAGATCTACCTTGGCACGGGCGATGTCTTCCAACGCGCGCTTGTCTCCGAGACTTCGACGTGGAACGATGCTGGTCAAACCGCTATCTTGAAAACGGGCCGCGCCCGCGAGGATAAATCAGGCAGATTGCTAATTCCCCTTCTCGGCCGCACTGAATTGCTGGGGTTCTTCTGTGTCGGCCCGCGTGTCTCTGAAGCACCTTACTCGCCCAATGACATCCAGCTGATGCAATCCGTCGCTGCGCAGACGTCCTTCGCGATTGAGAACAGTAACCTGACGCGGCAGATCGCGGCAGAAACTGCGCAACAGGAAGTCGTTCACCGGGAACTTGCGATCGCACGAGATGTTCAGCAACGCTTGCTTCCGCAAGAACAGCCTCAGATCCCGGGTGTAGTCTACGCTGCGTCCTGCCGCCCAGCCCAGGAGGTAGGAGGTGACTACTACGACTACTTCCGCGTGCCCGGGAATGCAATTGGTATTGCCATCGGAGATGTATCCGGCAAGGGCATTCCGGCCTCGCTTCTTATGGCAAGTCTCCAGGCTTCACTCCGGGGACAGGCCATGAGGGAAGCGCTAGGTGTCGACTGCATCGTGAAGAACGTCAATCAACAGATCTGGACGACCTCGCCTGCAAATAGATACGCGACATTCTTCTACGCCCAATACGAGCCGACTACCCGGGTCCTAACATATTGCAACGGCGGTCACAACGCGCCGTTCTGGTTGCGTGGTGATG
This sequence comes from Terriglobia bacterium, assembly GCA_963758445.1. Taxonomy (GTDB): domain Bacteria; phylum Acidobacteriota; class Terriglobia; order Bryobacterales; family Bryobacteraceae; genus Bog-105. Next base: position 89,939 of record CAVWVR010000004.1, on the reverse strand, counting down.
GCGAGATTGTTCGATTACAGACGGGTGGTCCTCCGGTGGGCCTCTTCGAACACTCTAGCTACTCTTCCGAACGGATTCAGATGAACGCCGGCGATCTGCTGATGCTCTATACAGACGGGATATCAGAAGCCATGAATGCAAAGGAGGAGGAATGGGGAGAGCCAGACATGGCAGAGTTACTCAAAGCTAGCGTCAAGCATAGTCCCGAGAGCATTCTGTCCGACGTCTTTTCGCGTGCTGACTTGTTCTCGGCCGGAGAACCCCAGCATGATGACATGACAGCTATGATCTTCGCGTTCATGCCAATGCCGCGTGCTGCATAGTGTCGAGACCTGATCTCCTCTCAAGACCCTCACGACCGAGCGTCAGTGATCGATAGCTAGCAAAGAAGTTGGTGAAAGCTGACCCATCGGTCGTCCCCGAAGCACGTATTCCGTTTCCAGCGTCAGGTACGGTTACTGCCGCAGTAACGGCGTAGTGCAGAGTAATCCACTTGGCCGTGTAGTCGCCTAGGGTGACATTGGCCCAAAGACGGAGGAGATTCCGAACGGGAAGTCCGCTCCCACACAGGTTCTCGTGACATTCGTCGTCCGTATCCTCCAGTGCTGTCTGTCGGACATATTCGAGGAACGAACGATGATCGTTGTCGCGAGTCTCAGTCTCCCTGGGCCAGCGGAATGGGCCGTCGGCGATACGCGCACTTCGACTGAGGCAACTCGCTACGGCGCGGCACGTACCCGAAATGCGCGACAGTAGTCCCAACAAACGCCGTTCGCCTCAGCCAGGCTCTACCTTCAGGAGCTTTGCCTCTACCTCTACCCCAGGTCCGTGAGACAAACTAGAAAATGGCTTCGGAACAACTTCTATCATTGGTGGGGAGACAGGCCGGTCATTTTGTCCTCGAATCCGGCTATCACACAGACGAGTGGTGGGATTTGGAATCACTCTGTCAGCGTCCGGTTGTCCTGATGCCCTATCTGCAGGTTCTAGCTGCACGCCTGAAAGAGTACCATCCGGATGTCGTATGTGGATCGTTGGTAGAGGGTGCCTTTATTGCCTTGCTTGTCGCTTCCGAACTGGGTTGTGATTTCGCGTACGCGTCGCGCCTTCCGGCTGCAAACGATGAGCTTTTCCCGGTCTCGTACAGGATCCCAGGCGCGTTGCGGCCGCTCGTGAAAGGTAGGCGTGTTGTTGTCGTCAATGACGTCATCAGCGCCGGGTCCGCAGTGCGTGGCGCCATCGAAGATCTTCGACTACTGGGTGCGACCATTCTCGGTGTTGGCTCGCTCTTTACATTGGGGGAGAAATTTGTCGAATTCTGCAGCCAACAACACCTGCCCCTAATCACGCTCTTCAGGCAAGCGCAGCGTTTATGGGAAAAGCGCGACTGTCCGTTATGTGCGGCGGGTAGCGTGCCTCTGCACCTGGCAAATAGCTGAGGACACGCCCCATTTCCGCCCAACCGCCGCAAACGCAAGCCTCTACTCTTGAAACTCGTCGCGGAAAGTCCCGCATTTGCCCGAATCACCGCTTTTTCCACTCCGCCCAAACCCGGTCACAACCTATAGTACGTGTCGTTTCAAAGACTTACGAGGAAAAGCTTGCAGACGCTGTGCTATCCTATGACTAAGACATTACTTCTACTTTCAAAACGCCGGTCGAGCCGCCTGTTTTCGCAGCTCCTCCGGCGTTTTTCATTTACAGGAGAAATCCAATGGCCACTGAAAAACAAATCGAAGCGAATCGCGCCAACGCGCAATCCTCGCAGGGTCCAACCTCACCCACCGGCAAGGAAGCCGTCTCGCAGAACGCCACCACACACGGCCTCACCGGTCGCTTCATCTTCTTCTTGGAACGGGATCATGAGATTTACAACAATATGCTCAAGCTCCTCGAAGAGCAACTGAACGCGCAATCCTTGCTCGAACAGGAGATCGTCGAAAAAATGTGTCAATCGCTCTGGCGCGCCCGCCGCGCCGTCGACCTGCAGGATGAGTGCATCGACACGCTCGCCTTCCACACCGACGAAGAGCTCACCAAAGAGGCCCACAAGAGGCTCGAACTGTACCTGCGCTACCAGACGACTCACGACCGCGCCTATCAGCGCTATGCCGCCGAGCTTCGTAAGTTTCAGTCAGAGAAGCAGAAAGCGGAAATTGGGTTTGTTTCGCAGCAGCGCTCCGAAGCCGGCGAGAAGCGTGCCCAAGCCCAGGAAATCCGCCGCGAAGATAAGGAAGTTCGCACCCGCGAGCGCCACGAAACTGATCTCCAACTCACCCTCGCGCGCTTCGAACATCAAAATCTGCTCAATCGCAAGTTGGTAGCCTCGCTCTTTCCGTTGGAGCGGCCGGAAGTGCAGCCTTCGGTGGCCCAAAAAGCCGCCTGATTCTGCCGAGCTGAAGTGAATTACCCCGTGCCGCACCCAAACTGCGTTGTATCAGTCTATGGAAAGCTCGTTTTACCCCTACGCGCCGTGTAAAGAATCACTGGGTAACGCCTCAAGAATGCAGCAATCTAATTTATCTCCATGTCCTTTCTGATGAACGCTGAGGACAACCGCGGGTATTGGCTAACCCGCCTGCTACTCGAGCGCGGCATCGGCATCATCTGCCTCATCGCCTTCCTCAATGCGCTGAATCAATTCAAACCGCTGCTGGGCGAACACGGGCTGCTTCCCGTTCCGCTCTGGGTCAAACAAGTCCCGTTCCGCGAATCGCCGAGCCTGTTCTTCTGGTGGCCGCGCGATACCGCCTTCACGCTCTTTTCCTGGATCGGCATCATTCTCTCGTGCCTCGTCATCACCGGCATCGCTTCGCGCTATGCATGGCTCTCGCCTCTTGTCTGGGGCGCCATCTATCTCATCTATCTGTCTTTCGTGAACGTCGGCCAAACCTGGTACGGATTCGGTTGGGAATCCATTCTGCTCGAAGCGTGCTTCTTCGCTATCTTCCTGGGCGGCGCAAAATTCGTTCCGCAACAGATTCCCATCTGGCTCTTCCGCTGGCTCTTGTTCCGCATCATGTTCGGCGCCGGCCTCATCAAGCTGCGCGGCGATCCCTGCTGGCGCGACCTCACCTGCCTCAACTACTACTACGAAACGCAGCCCATGCCGAATCCGTTGAGCTGGATCTTCCATTGGGCTCCGCAGTGGGTCAATAAAGGCGGCGTGCTATTCAACCACTTCGCCGAGCTCACCGTCCCGTTCTTCTATTTCCTGCCGCAACCCATCGCCGGAATCGCCGGCGTCATCACCATCCTGTTCCAGGGCTTCATCCTGTTGAGCGGTAATCTCTCATGGCTGAACTGGCTCACACTATTCCTGGCATTCTCCACGCTCGATGCTAAATTTTTCTCTTTCTTGGGGGCGATGCGAGTCCCTCAGTTACAGCCGCCGCCCATCGCCGCGCATTGGGTAAACGTCGCGCTCGCAGTAGCGGTCGCGGCCATGAGTGTCCCGGTCCTCATCAACATGCTCTCCGCGCGCCAGATTATGAACACCAGTTTCAACTCGTTTCATCTGGTCGGCACCTATGGTGCCTTCGGCAGCATCACGCGCCCGCGCTATGAAGTGATCGTCGAGGGCACAAACGACGCCGTCATCACGCCCGCCACCGAATGGCGCGAGTACGAATTCAAAGGCAAACCCGGCCAGCTCAACTACCGCCCCTCGCAGATCGCGCCATACCATCTGCGTCTCGACTGGCTGATGTGGTTCGCCGCTATGTCCAGCTACGAAGAGTACCCGTGGTTCGTCAACCTGGTCGCCAAACTTCTAGAGAACGATCAGGCCGTTCTCAGTTTGCTGCGCACGAACCCATTCCCCGGCAAGCCGCCGCATTACATCCGCGCATTGCTGTACGAATACCACTTCACCACCCCCGAAGAGCGGCGCAAATCGGGCAATTGGTGGAAACGAACCCTCACCGGATCTTATTTTCCGGCAGTTTCCATGGACACTCCCGCGTTCCGGCGCGCGCTCCAAAGCCAAGGCTGGCTGACGCAATAGGAAACGCCCCGCCGTGCGGTCAGTCCATTAAGCAGGATAGGTATATGCGCCCATTTGCTCTAGGTTTTCTAAGTGTTGCTCTGCTGTTGCAAGCCCCCGCGCTCAGCGCGCAGCAGCAACATTCGACTCAGACCAGCCCCACACCCAGCGATCCCACGAAGAACAATCCGGACGTGCCGCATCAAGCTCCAAGCGCCGACAACAACCCGGATATGGCTCCGCAGAATCAACCTGCGCCCGGCGGAACAAGCACCGCGCCGCAAGATGCTAAGGCGGCCAAAAGCAAACACCGCAAGAAATCCACCAAAACCACCGCGACGTCTACCAGCGGGACGCAAAACTAATCAGACGACGTTTCCTTACGCCGAAACAGAATCTCGCAACCCGCCCGAACCTTCGGTTAAGCGCGAGCAAATGCTGTGGACGGCTCGAATGACACCATCCAGTGTCGATGGCTTCGTCACAAAGTCCCGTGCTCCCAGTTCCAATGCTTTCTTACGCTCGCGTTCTGACGAGGTAAACACCACCACCGGGATCGAGCGTAAATCCTCTTCGGCTTTCATTTCCGAAAGCACAACTCCACCATTCTTCTTTGGCAGGTCCCAATTTAAAAGGACCAGATCCGGCCTGGGCGCATCCTGAAACTCACCTTGCCGGCGCAAGTAAGAGAGACCTTGCTCTCCGTCCGCAGCCCGGATTATTTTGACCGGCCCGGGCGCCTCCTTCACAGCAAGTTCGATAACAAAGAAATCCGTATCGCTGTCTTCGATCGCTAATAGAAGAGGTTCTCGCACGTATATTGGATGCCCGGGGGCTGCAAACCCGTACAGCTTTAACTGCCAAGTGCGCGCTAATGCGGATTTACAGGGTCGGCGCGTTTACATCTTCAAGAAAAACAAAGTAAAACTCGTGATCGTCCGTCTGTATCTTTACGGTCCGCGCGCTAAAGCCCGGTCCGCAAATCCCTACCTGAGTCCCCGCCTTCAGCTGCTTCAGCGCACCCAGACGCGCCCCCCGAGTCTGATCCTTTTCTAACAGGATCGCGGACACTGTGCGGGTTAAAGTCTTATATTCTGTTACCGCTACCTCTGACGGGATATAAATCGCATCCAGATTTAACGTGTCATAGCCTTGCATCTGCATGGGCTATTCCTCCCTCGGCAAATCTGCCTTTTCGATGTGATTCATGGAACCAGAGCTGGATCCAAAATATAGACGTTTGTACCCTATCGACGTGTCTTCCGGCAAAATAGGAATTCACTGTGCGGCTCCAGGCTAGTACTCGCAGGACGCTTCCGGCTTGACAAAACCGGCAAGAAGCGACTAGCCTACCCGGGTAGGAGGAGCACCACTTGACAAATCATCGGGGAAAAGTGTGGCTAACCATAGCGGCGGGGTTTGTTAGTGTTTTTGTGACAGAGGCACGGGCCGATTCGACCCTATACTCCACCTCGTTTGAAAATCCTCCGTTCACCACGGGCGCGATCGCCGGCCAAAACGGTTGGGCTAAATTCGGCAATGGCATCTCGAATGTCGAAAATACCTTCGCCTATAGCGGATCCCAGGCGGTCTTCGTCAACAACAATCCTACGCAGTCCGGTCCCTATTTTGCGCTTAGTTCTAGCGGACCGCTAATTCGCGAGTCGGCGGAGCTTGCTATCTTCACGGGCACCACGGAAAGCGGCTGGCAATTTGCAGCCACCGGTCCGGGACTAACCGGATATATGGGCGGCATTGACATTGATCCGACCACGAACGACATTCATGCCATTACGAATGGTTTTCCGATCATCGGCGCATTTCCCAAGGCGACTTTATTTAACAGCACCGCCTGGCACAACGTGAGTTTGCTGTTCGATCTCGCAACCCAGACTTACAGCATTTCGCTAGATGGGGTGACGCTTGATTCGAACGTGGCTTTCTGCGGTAACAATTCCGGTCCATGCAACAATGCAACTCTGTCGACCTACGGGGATGGGTTTTTTGACGCGTTTGCAAGCGCCGGCGCCACCGATTCTGCGTATTTGGATAACTATTCGGTGACCCTCGTCAACCCCGCTCCGGAACCGGCGAGCATGAGCCTGGTTTTGGGATCTCTTTTGGCTGCTGCGGCAATTTCCCGGCGTGTTTGCCGTAGACAGCGCTAGTTCAGATCGATTACTCTTAGGGTGTCCCCGTAAAGTTTAATTCAGGCTCTTGGCGACCGGGTTCCACCGATCCTTATGGCCAGAAGTGAGGCCCGTGTTCCAACGTGCTTGTTCAGCCGGACGAGTGTCTCTCCGGCAGGCTCCCACCCGATTACTTCTGGGAGTAGCCTTCCTCGCCGCGCCTGCTCTCGCGCAATCGAGTTCCTCCGCCTTCGCCACTGTTCCCAAACTGGCCTACTGCAACTCTGGTGAGAAGACCGCCTCGCCCAAACAATTGACCTTTGCCCAGCGCGCTTGCTGGTACGCCTCGGACCTCACCTCGACTGGAGTTCTCTTTCGCGCCGGACTCAGCAGCGCAATCGGCCAATGGCGTGACGATAATTATGGCAAGGGGCGCGACGGAGCGGATTACGCGCATCGCTTCGGCGTTTTCTATGCCAGGCGCGGCGCCCGCGACACCGCTGAGCTGATTGCCGGCTATCTCACTCACGAAGATCCACGTCCTCGACTTTCGGGCGAAGCCGGCGTTTGGAAGCGTACCGGGTTTGCGCTGAAAAGCGTGTTGATCGCTAAGACCGACGAAGGAAGCCATCCCGCGGTCACCCCGCTTGCGGGGGCATTCGGATCAGCGCTCCTCGCCGGCGAGTTTTCAAAGGCCCACGATATGACCGGCGGAATGATCCTGCGGCATGCCGCCTTCAGCTACTCAGGCTCTTTTGGCACGGCTATCTACGACGAGTTCAAGCCCGACCTCACATCGCTTACTCAAGCGCGTGCTACACAGGCGCACAGAGTAGGCCTTCGCAGTTCCGCCGAGTGGCTGCTGCCGGTTTAACGGCGGTTCCTTGCGATTAGCTCGCGAACTTGCGGCAGAAGATCGCGGGGAACGTCAACCATTGTGATTGACGACTCCATTGCAGCCTCGTCTTCTTCGGCTGCTTCGTCCTGACTCTGATTTTCATAGTGGGCGAGGACCCGCTTCACTCTTTCCTCGTCCCAGCCTTCCGGGAATTTTGTCTGCGTCATTGATGTTTCTTCTTTCGGCGCCTTCGAAAGGCAGCCAACGCCTTTCCTGCCAGTTCGTAGGCAGTGATAACGAAAACGCTGTGCGGCGCGGGATCTGGAACGTAGATCACTCTAAGGTAGCGACCAGCACTTGTTTGCCCAATTGCAATTCTAGAACCTCCGCTTCCTGCCCTGTCTTCTGCTGTTCGTTCCAACACTTCGATAACTTCGTCTTCCTGTACGTCGTGACTGTGAATGTGGGGCAGGCCGCTCATCAAATCGATGTAGAATCGCACTTGCACGGTTGGGCCTCATTCTAACGTGCATTGAACCTGCCAACACTCTCGCCCAGCGACGCACCCCCCACCTGCGTGCGATCATCTGAAACGTGATTCGCATAGGTCCGGCGGGCTGGTCGTACAAAGACTGGAGCGGGATAGTCTATCCCGACCCCAAGCCGCGCGGGTTTGATCCACTGGCTTACCTGGCCGGCTACTTCGACACAATCGAGATCAATTCATCCTTCTACGGCGCGCCCCGGGCAAGTACCGCCAGGAAATGGGCCGAGAGCGTGCGCGGCAACGAACGGTTCCGCTTTTCGGCCAAACTCTTTCAATCGTTCACGCATGCGCGCCAGCCCGCGCCGCTGGACGAGAAAGAATTCAAAGACGGGATCGCCCCGCTTGTCGAAACAGACCGGCTAGGCGCCTTGCTGATTCAGTTTCCCTGGTCATTCAAGAACGACTCCTGATTCGCGGGCGTACCTGGGAGCTGTTTGCCGTACCTTTCGCGAATATCCGCTTGTAGTGGAAGTGCGCCACAGCAGCTGGATGGATCCCGCCGTCCTCGACTTACTCGGCGAGTTAGGCGTCGGCATTTGTAACATCGATCAACCTATCTTTCACAAGTCCGTAAGGCCGAGTGCCTTAGTTACCTCCACAGTCGGATATGTTCGCCTGCACGGGCGCAACTATAAGCAATGGTTTTCACCCACCGCAAATGTGCGCGACCGCTACGACCATTTGTATTCGACTAAGGAACTCGATCCGTGGCTCTATCGCATTCGCAAGATCTCAGAAGACGCGGAAGAGACCTATGTGGTGGCGAATAACCACAACCTTGGTAAGGGACCCGTGAACGCGCTGGAGATTTCGGCACTGCTGAATGGAGCCAGCGTCCCCGCGCCGCCCACATTGTTGGCCCACTACGCTGAGTTGCGCGACGTTCTCGATGAACTGCCCGGGGCGCGACGCCTTCCGGTTACTTAACGAACGGGATAATGGGAGAAGAAGGTTAAACCCTGCCATATCTCTCGTTTCAGAAGGTCTGCTATCAGGTCAACGGGCGTGTGGTCCTCGACAATCTTAGTTTTGACGTAGAGCGCGGCGAAACCCTGGTTCTATTAGGCCGCAGCGGTTCGGGAAAAACAACCGCCCTGCGGCTGATCAACCGCACGCTGGAGCCATCGGGTGGCAGCATAACTCTGGACGGCAAGAATATCGCCGAAATGAATCCGATCGAGCTGCGGCGGGGCACAGGCTACGTGATTCAAGAGTTCGGGCTGCTGCCGCATTGGACTGTCGAACAGAATGTCGCGCTGGTTCCGAAGCTGCTGTGCTGGCCGGAAGAGAAGCAGAGGGCGCGTGCGCGCGAACTGCTGGAGCAGGTCGGTCTGGGCGACGCCGGAATCGGTTCGCGACGGCCGCATGAACTTTCGGGTGGCCAGCGCCAGCGCGTTGCGGTTGCACGGGCGCTGGCTGCCGAACCCGGCTTGCTGTTATTCGACGAGCCCTTCGGTGCTCTCGATCCAGTCACGCGCCACGAGATGCAGCAGCAGTTTCTCAAGCTCCGCGATCGCTACCATGTGGCGGCCATATTTGTCACGCATGACCTGCTGGAGGCCTTAGCTATCGGAACCCGCATCGCGGTCCTCGACTGCGGCAAACTGGAACAGCTCTGCACGCCCGATGAGTTGTTCGGCGCGACAACTCCGGTCACGCGGGCCTTCCTGAATACGCTGCCTGCGGAAATCGGACGAAGAATCAGCGGATGAGATCGATAGCGGCTTTACTGCTTTGCTGCGTCATCGTGAGTGCTACCGATGCTCCACTTCCAAACCAGCAGGAGCTCAAAGAGCGCACGCTGCGGAGCCTGAAAGCCTCGGAAAAAGAGTTGGAGAAGTACTCCTGCACGGTTCGTTCGGAGACTGACGAACTCAACTCCGACGGCTCCATTAAGAAGCGCAAAACAGCCGATCAGGAGCGATTCTTTGTCAATGGCGTGGAAGTGAATCACGATCTCACTCGAGACGGCAAACCTTTGTCCGCCGAGGCCGCTAAGAAAGAACAGGATCGCGTGAACTATGAGGTAAAGAAGTACAGCGACTTAAAGAATGTTCAGAAGCGCGAGGCCGAGGACGAGAAAGAGATCGACACTTTTCTACGCGCGTTGAAGTTCAACAACGAGCGGCGTGAAGTGCGCGACGGCCGCAATACGATTGTGTTCGATCTTGCCGGAGATCCTTCCTACCACGCCAAAAAGCTGGAGGACAAGTTCGCCGTTGCTATGGTGGGACGCATCTGGATAGACGAGGAAACCGGAAATATCGACGAGTTGCGAGCGCACACGGAGAAGGATGTGAAGATTGGTGGCGGTTTCATCGCTTCACTGCATAAGGGGTTCCGAATCGCGCTGGTGCAGCAGAGGATGCCGGATGGTATCTGGATCGAGAAGATGGTGGAAGGAATCGGTGAAGCCCGAGCCGCGATCTTCTTTCATCCCCGGTTCCGGTTCCATGAAGACCTGGACAAGTGTCACCTTTTCGCGGTAGACACGCATCAATCGGTCCAAAGCCCGCCTCCCACGAAGCCATAGGACGTATCAATTGGACCCTTTCGTCATTAAGAGCCTGCTGAACGATGTGGTGCGCCTGACGGGCGAACATATCTTTTTAGTTGCGGTTTCCTGCGGTTCGGCAATCATCATCGGGGTGGGCCTCGGAATTATAGGCACGCGGCACGTGCGGGTACGGCAGGTCTCCGTCGCCATTGCCAGCGTGCTTCAGACCATCCCTAGCCTCGCGTTGTTCGGTTTTCTGCTTCCGGTCCCTCTAATAGGTGGAATTGGAGAACACACGGCTATTCTCTGCCTCATCTTGTACTCGCTGCTGCCCATCCTGCGAAACACCATCGTGGGCATTACCGGTGTCGACGCGCCGGTGCGTGACGCCGCGGTCGCTATGGGGATGACGGATTATCAGCTTCTGCGCATGGTAGAGCTGCCGCTGGCTGCTCCGGCTATTCTGGCGGGAATACGCATTGCGCTGGTGACCAACATAGGAACCGCCGTCATTGCGGCCGTGATAGGTGGCGGCGGTCTGGGAGTCTTGATTTTCCGCGGGGTAGCGTCCGTCGACACGCTACAGATCCTGGCGGGCGCAGTTCCGGCGGCCATTTTGGCGCTGGTTGCGGACGGTGGCATGAACATTCTGGAGCGGCGGATCAGAACTCGATGAAAGCCTCGCTGATTGCAGCCCTGCTGGCGGGCCTTTCACTGTGGTCCTGCACCGGTGCGCATAACATCGCGGTCGGCTCCAAGAACTTTACCGAGTCTCTGATTCTGGGCGAGATTGCCGCGCAACAGATTGAGCGCAAGCTGCACGTGCGCGTCGATCGAAAGCTGGATTTAGGCGGCACGCTGCTTACGCATGAGGCCATTCTGCAGGGCGACATCGATATCTATCCGGAGTACACCGGAACCGGCAGCAGCGTGGTGCTGAAGCAGAGCATTCCGGAGGAGCCGCTGCGCGCCTACATGGCGGTCAAGGACGCTTATCTGAAACGTTTTCAATTGGTATGGCTGCCGCCGCTGGGGTTCAACGACACATTTGCGATGGTTGTCCGAACGCCCGAGGCCAAGAAGCTGAGTTCGCCCGATTTGTCGGCGGCTGCTTCGCGCGACTGGCGGCTCGGGGTTGGCTATGAGTTCATCACGCGCCCGGATGGCCTCCGCAAACTGGACGAAGTTTACGGATTCCATTGGAAGAACACGCCCCGGAGCATGGATCTGGGGTTGCTTTACACGGCCCTGGCGCAGCGGCAAGTGGATATCGTGTCCGCCAATTCGACCGACGCGCAACTCACCGAACCCCGCTTCACCATGCTGCAAGATGACAAGCATGCGTTTCCGCCGTACAGCGCCTGCTTCGTCGTGCGTAAGCCGCTTCTCGACCAGCAGCCGAACGTCGGGCTGGTGTTGACGATGCTATCCAATCATATTGGCGACGAGACCATGCGAAATATGAACAAGAAAGTGGAAGTGCAACATCAACCTATAACTCAAGTGGCCAAAGATTTTCTTGCTACGCAGCAATGATCAATAAACTCGTCATCGAAAATTTCAAATATCGTTGGGTGCGCACCATGTTGGCGGCTTTAGTGGTGGGCGTGCAGGTGATGTCCATTTTGACGCTCATCGGTTTAAGCCGCGGCTTGCTGCAGCAATCGGCGGAACGGGCGCGCGGCTCGGGCGCCGATATCTTCCTCAAGCCCGACACGCAGGGCACTTTCTCGTTCTCGTCGGGACAATTGAATGAAGCGTTCGTGCCCTTCGTCCGCAAACAGGCGCACGTGGCCCAGGCGGTCGGCGTGCTGTCGGCCAATATCAAGTTGATTACCACCCTAAACGGCGTCAACTTCCCGGAATTCGAAAAGCTCAGCGGCGGATTTCGCTTCTTACAAGGCGGGCCGCCCACCGGGCCCGACGATCTAGTCGTCGATTCCGCCTATGCACGTGAGAACGGCCTGCATGTTGGGCAGACCGTCACACTGTTGAATCACGCCTGGCATCTGAGTGGCATCGTCGAGGGCGGAGTTCTGGGCCGCCTGGTAGTGCCCTTGACCACTCTCCAACAATTAACCGGCAATGCATCGCCGGCGCGTATCTCCGAGATCCTGGTGAAGCTGGATAATCCTGCGCTGACCGCGCAAGAAGTGACGCACTTCAACGAGCTGCTCAAAGGCAATCTCCAAGCTATCTCGGTCGGCGATTTCGTCTCGCAGTTCAGCGTCAACAATATACCCGCACTGCGGGCCTTCATCTACGTCATCACGGTCATTGCGGTTGTAGTTGGCTTCCTGGTGGTGTTTCTTTCCATGTACACCGCTGTTGTGGAACGAACCCGCGAGATCGGAATACTGAAGGCTCTCGGCGCGAAACCAATCACGATTGTCGACATCTTGGTTCGTGAAGCGGTTCTGCTGGCACTTATAGGCTGCGTTCTGGGCATCCTTCTTTCGTTCGTCGCGCGTGGTGTGGTAACGCAATTGATGCCGGCCTCGCTCGCGGTAGTGAATACGCCTGACTGGTGGCCCATCGCCGGCGCCATCGCGCTCGGCGGCGCTCTCTTAGGCGCCATCTATCCAGGTCTTAAAGCGGCCCGGCAGGACACCATTGAGGCGCTCGCGTATGAGTAGCGCTGTCTCTAACGCGGACGCCAGGTCCGACTCAATCATCATCATTAAAGGATTGACGAAGACCTTCCGTACCGGCGAAGTCGATGTACAGGCGTTGCGAGGTGTCGATCTGAATGTCGGCCGCGGTGAGTTTCTCGCCGTAGTGGGGCCGTCGGGCTCCGGGAAATCGACATTGTTCAACATCCTCGGCGGGTTGGCGCCGCCCACTTCCGGCGAGGTCTGGATTGACGGTGTCGATCTGCGCAAGCTGAGTGAAAATCAGCGAACCGAGTTGCGTCAACGCAAGATCGGCTTTGTCTTTCAAAAATATAATTTGTTAGCCACCCTCACAGCGCGTGACAACATTGCGCTGGCGCAGTCCCTGGCGCATGTCAATTCCCGGCCGGCGAACTTTGACGAGATTCTGCAACTGCTGGGAATCAACAATCGGCTGAGTCACAAGCCGCGCGCGCTTTCAGGCGGCGAGCAACAGCGCGTTGCCATCGCCCGCGCGCTCGTGAATCAGCCGGCGATTCTGCTGGCTGACGAGCCCACCGGAAATCTTGACACGGAAAATTCGAATGCCGTTCTCAACATCCTGCGCGACTTGAATAAGCGAACTGGCCAAACCATTCTGATGATCACGCATAACCCGGAGGCGGCAGCGTTTGCAGATCGGATAGTAACTATGCGCGATGGCCGCATCCTCAATTAGCGGACGGAACGAGCTCCGCGAGACAGAGAGGCAAGTGTCGCCACAAGACCACAGGCGGCTGCAAATGAGAGCCAGACGCCGGGCATAGCTTTGTTCCCTGTCGTTTGAATCAGATAAGTACAAATGGCCGGCGTAAAGCCGCCGAAAATAGCAGTGGCCAGGCTGTATGCAAGCGAAAAGCCGGAGGCGCGCACATCAGGCGGCATTAACTCGGCCAGATACACCACCATGGCGCCGTTGTAACTGGCGAAGAGGAATGACAGCCAAAGCTCCACCATCAGGAGCTTGCCGAACGATGGGCTTGCCGCCAGCCACAGCAACGCGGGATAGGCAGTTAAAAGCGTGAGCACGGTACATGCAATCAAGAGCGGAATGCGGCCTATGCGGTCGGACAACGAACCCATGACAGGTAGCCAGATGAAGTTAGAAATGCCTACGCATAAGGTGACCAGGAGATTGTCGCGATCCGCCAGATGAAGCGCGGTGCGACCGAAAGTCGGCGTGTAGGCAGTGATGGTGTAGAACGTGACCGTGGTCATGGTGACCAGCAGCAGACCCAGCAAGACGAGCCGCCAATTCGCGGACAGGGAGCGGAGAACTTCAGAGGCAGCGGGATAATGTGTGCGGGCAGCGAATTCTTCAGTTTCCGCGAGTGATCGTCTCAGGAGAAAAAGGAACGGGATGATCAGGCAGCCCACCCATAGCGGGATGCGCCAACCCCAGGTGGACATTTGCGCCGGGGTCAAAGTTGAGCTCATTACCACGCCTAAGATCGCGGCGAGAATGACAGCAGGCTGCTGGCTGGCCGATTGCCAGCTAACATAGAAACCTTTGTGGCCGGGCGTGGCGATCTCAGCCAGATACACCGATACGCCGCCGAGTTCGACACCTGCGGAAAAGCCCTGGATCAAACGGCCGAGGACAACAAGCACCGGCGCCAACAAGCCGATAGCGGCGTAACCCGGCGTGCAAGCGACGGACAGAGTTCCGATGGACATCAGCCCAAGAGTCAGGAGAAGGCCAACGCGCCGACCGCGGCGATCGATATAAGCGCCCAGGACCAAAGCGCCAATTGGACGCATCAAATAACCGGCGCCAAAGGTCATGAGCGCAAACATCAGGGAAGCGAAACTGCTGGTCTTAGGGAAGAACGTGCGTCCGATGGCAGCGGCGTAGTAGCCGAAGACCATAAAGTCATACATTTCGAGGAAATTTCCGCTGGCTACGCGGGCGACGGACTTGAATCTGGGCTTTACGCTCCGGCATGTTGCGGCATCCTAATAGTAAGAATTGTCTATGTCATTGTCCGACTTCGATCCCCTCGTTCAGCGATGGTTTGCGGAGCATTTTGAATATGCGACTGAGCCCCAGGTGCTCGGCTGGCGCGAAATTGCAGCGGGACACGACACGCTGATCTCGGCGCCCACTGGTTCGGGCAAAACGCTGGCTGCCTTTTTGATTTGTCTGGATCGGCTGGTTCGCGCGGCACGGGCACAAACGCTGGCGGATGAGACGCAAGTCGTCTATGTCTCGCCTTTGAAAGCGCTAAGCAACGACGTACATCGCAATCTCGAGTTGCCGCTTGCTCAGATTGCGGCGTTGGCTCAGGCGGAGGGCATTTCGCTGCTGCCGATTCGCACCTCGGTAAGGACGGGCGATACCTCAATGTTGGAACGCGCGCGGATGCTGAAGAAGCCGCCGCACATTCTGGTGACGACGCCGGAATCGCTTTTCATTCTTCTGACGGCGGAGAAATCGCGCGCAATGCTGCGCAGTGTCTCGACTGTGATCGTGGATGAAATCCATGCCATCGCGGATGATAAACGCGGTTCGCATCTGATGCTATCGCTGGCACGCTTGGATGCGCTGACGGCACAGCGCGCGCAGCGTATCGGATTGTCGGCAACCGTCAAGCCGATCGAAGAAGTCGCCTGTCTGCTTGGCCCCGACACGCGAATTGTTGACGTCGGGCATCGGCGCGAGATGGATCTGAGTGTCGAGGTGCCGAGCGACGAACTGGGTGCGGTCGCGAGCACGGAACTTTGGAATGAGATCTACGATCGTCTGTCTGAACTGATCCTGGCGCATCGCACGACGCTGGTTTTTGTGAACACCCGGCGGCTTTCAGAACGCGTGGCGCATGCGCTGGGAGAGCGTCTGGGAGCGCAAGCGGTTCTGCCGCATCATGGAAGCCTTTCGCGCCAGATGCGGCTGGATGCCGAATCGCGGCTGAAACGCGGCGAACTGCGCGCCGTGGTAGCGACTGCATCGCTTGAACTCGGTATCGACATTGGAACAGTGGACCTGGTGTGCCAGATTGGCTCGCCGCGATCGATCGCTGTCGCTCTGCAACGAATTGGGCGATCCGGGCACTGGGTGGGCGCCAGGCCGAGTGGGCGTTTGTTTGCGACTACGCGCGATGAACTTATTGAGTGCGCGGCGCTTGTTTCAGCGATTCGCAAGGGCGAACTGGAACGAATCGAAATTCCTGAAAATGCCCTCGACATTTTGGCGCAGCAGATTGTTGCGGCAGCCGCGGCCGAGCAGTGGAATGTGGACGATCTGTTTCAGCTTTTCCGTTCGGCTTATCCTTATCGGAACTTGGCGCGCGAAAAATTCGATGCGGTCGTGGAGATGCTTTCTGAAGGCATCGCAACGTCGCGCGGCAGGAGCCGAGCGCTGCTGCATCATGACCGGGTAAATGGCCGCGTGAAGGGCCGCCGCGGAGCGCGCCTGGCGGCGATTACTTCCGGAGGCGCGATTCCGGAGAGCGCAAATTATGCCGTGGTCGCGGAACCGGATGGCAAGACAATCGGAACTCTCGACGAAGATTTCGCGATGGAAAGTCTGGTCGGCGACGTCTTTCTCCTGGGCACGCATTCGTGGCGCATCAAGCGCGTCGAAGCGGGCAAAGTTCGGGTGACTGACGCGAATGGCGCGGCGCCTTCGATTCCTTTCTGGCTGGGAGAAGCGCCGGGGCGTTCGCGTGAACTCTCGGCGGAAGTAGCGCAAATCCGGGAACGCATTTTCGCTGATGTGGATCCGCTACCGGCGTTTCTCATCGACGAATGCGGGTTGGACGAAGCGGGGGCAAAGCAAGCGGCGGCGTACGTTCGATCGGCCGCAGGGCAGCTTGGCGCATTGCCGTCACAAACCACCGTGGTGGCGGAACGCTTTTTCGACCAAGCCGGCGGAATGCAATTCGTTTTGCATGCGCCTTTCGGCTCGCGCATCACGCGTGCGTGGGGGTTGGCCCTTCGTAAACGCTTTTGCCGAACATTCAATTTTGAGCTGCAGGCGGCGGCAACAGATAACGGGCTGGTGCTGTCGTTGAGTGACCAGCATTCCTTTCCGCTGGAGCTGGTATTCGAGTTTCTGAAAGCCGCAACGGTGGAAGACGTGTTGCGGCAGGCATTGCTTACGGCGCCGGTGTTTGGGGCTCGCTGGCGCTGGAACACAACGCGAGCTCTGGCGATTCTGCGATTCAGCGGGGGCAAACGCGTGGCTCCGCCAGTGCAGCGCATGCGAGCCGACGACCTGCTGGCGTCGGTGTTTCCGGACCAGGTTGCGTGCGCCGAAAATCTGGCGGGACCGATCCGCATCCCGGATCACCCGCTAGTGAACGAAACGATCGACAACTGCTTGCAAGAGGCGATGGATCTGGAAGGATTGCGGCGCGTGTTGCAGGGGATCGAAGAGGGTTGGATTCGCGCGGTGACGATTGATACCGTGCAGGCTTCCCTGTTCTCACATGAAATTCTGAACGCTAATCCGTATGCGTTCTTGGACGACGCACCACTGGAAGAGCGCCGCACGCGAGCTGTCCAATTGCGGCAAACGCTGGGAGCGGATGTGACTGGCGGAGAAGGCGTGCTCGATCTGGCGGCGATTGAGCAGATTTCGGCGGAGTCGTGGCCCGAAGCGCGCGATGCTGACGAGTTGCACGATGCATTGCTGACGCTGGTGAGGATGCCACCGGCAGAGGAATGGCAGACGCTTTTTCATGAACTCGCAGCAAGTGGGCGAGCTTCGCACATCGAGCGAAACGGGTCTGTGTTTTGGGCTGCGACGGAGCGCGTGGCGCTTTTCGATGACGCGGATGCGGTTGTGGGAGGGTGGATGGAGTCGCTGGGACCGACGAAGGTCACGGGTCTGGCTGAAAAGCTTGTCATTTCCGCCTGAGGCAATTGAAGCGGCGCTTCTGCGGCTGGAAGCGCAAGGGCAAGTACTGCGAGGACACTTCCGCGAGACGCAAGGCGAAATCGAGTGGTGCAACCGGCGTATTCTGGCGCGCATTCATCGCGCGACGATCGGGCGCTTGCGGCGCGAGATCGAGCCCGTAACGGCGCTTGATTTCGAACGCTTCCTGCAAACCTGGCAGCATGTTTCGCCGGGCGGGCAATTGCACGGCGCCGATGGAACGCTGCAGATCATACGGCAACTGCAAGGGCATGAGATACCTGCGTCTGCGTGGGAATCGGAGATCCTGGCGCGCAGAATTGCCAAGTACGATCCGGAATTTCTGGACGAACTCTGCTTTTCAGGCGAAGTGATGTGGGCGCGCGTATCGCCGCATCCCGCGATTGCGGAGAATCGGCGGGTGCGGCCCACGCGGATCGCGCCGGTAACGCTGTTTTTGCGCGAAGATGCGGAGTGGCTGATGTATGGCGCCGCACCGGCGGATTCGTCGGGATTGTCTCATCCTGCGCGGGATGTATTAGCTGCGTTGGAACGTAATGGCGCGAGCTTCTTCGTCGATCTCGCCAGGCAGACCGGGCGCTTGGCCAGTGAAGTGGAAGACGGCCTTTGGGAGTTACTGGCCGGAGGATTTGTGACGGCGGATGGATTCGATAATCTGCGTGCGCTGATCGATCCGAAACGGCGGCGCGGTGAGGGCCGCGGCAGCAAGAAGCGGCCGCGTCATGCGGCGGGAAGATGGGCATTGCTGCGGCATGTTGACACCAGCGTGAGTGCGGAAGCGCGGGTGCAGCGTTTCGCGCGTCAGTTGCTGCTGCGCTGGGGCGTCCTGCTGCGCGACCTGTTGGTTCGCGAAACACTCGCGCCGCCATGGCGGGATCTGCTGCCGGTGTTGCGCCGGATGGAAGCGAGAGGGGAAATTCGCGGAGGAAGGTTTGTTTCCGGTTTCACGGGGGAACAATTTGCGCGGCCCGAAGCATTAGACTTGCTGCGTGCGGTTCGCCGCAATGGGGAGACGAAGGCGATTATCCCTGTGTCGAACGCCGATCCCCTGAATCTGAGCGGGATTATTCTGCCGGGTCCGCGAGTAAGTCGTTTGGCTGTGATGGGGCTTGTGCCGGCGTAGGTGATCGAAGGTCGTTTACACACTGACGAAGGCGAGTGCGGGCGCGCGACAAGGTGGACATGACGGTCCCTGTTGGCAGATCCATCACACTGGCGATCTCCCGGTAAGACATCCCCTCTAGTTCCCGCAGCGTGAGTATTTCGCGAGAGCGCGTTGGAAGCATCTCAAGCGCTTTGCGAAGTAGCGCCCCATCAATTTCCTGAATGACAAGGTGCTCCGGATAGGGGACGTGTAGGTCGCTGGCAACGAACTCGTCATCGAATTCTACGAAATGCCAAGACGCCTTTTTCTTCGACGAAGTGTAGAAAACATTGCGTACGATTTTCAGCAGCCACGGCCGAAGCCGGGCACAGCGCCTTCACCCGGCCCGATGAAAGTTCCCGCGGAACAATTAAGGGATGTGCTGGGTATCACACAGGTGAATTACGTAGCGGGTAACCACAGTCTGGCTGTGGTGGATTCCCCGCTGGCGGTGGAAATTTAGCCCGTTCCTTGACAAATGGCATCGCGTGTCTCAGAATTCGAAGGTTCGGCGGCACTGCAAGATGTGTTGCAGAACTGTGGCGGTAAACCCCCTCCAACGAGGAGACATGCGATGGACGAAATTTGATGAGGAATCGAATTGTGAAACTGGATTATTGCAACGAAAGCTGCTGACGACTTTTTTGATCGCAAACTGCGGCGATGAGCACAATCCGCTCTACTGGGCGGTGAAGACGATTCTGGTTACGCTGGCGTGGCGGAATGTATACTGCAGTTCGCCGTGATCGAGCGTGAAGGTAGATTGTTGCGGTTTGATGTGCTCCGGTTGGACTTCGTCATTCACTTCGTATAGGCCGGCGGCGTGAATTGTTTGGGCGCTCGCTGGACCGTGGGCGGTGAATCCGGAAATTGCGATTCGTGCCGGGATATCTTCCGTTAAGTGCCGATTTACACAGAAAAGGGTCAGCCGGTCCTTGGCTTTGTTCAGCACCGCGACTGTATCTAAGTAAGGAACGTCCGGAATATCGGGCAGACGGGTAACGCCCCCGTGTACGTCGTAGTGGGCTGCGTTATTCGTCACCTCGACGGCAAGGCTTGGGTCAGCGGTCGAATACATTTGAAAAACGTAGTAAGCAGGTGTTGCGAAGACTCTGCCGCGTTTTTTCCAGATGCCTGCGAACTCAACGATGCCGGTCATATCGGAGATAGGAACAATATCCGCGTTCCTCATCAGCATGTTGAAAAAGCCGCCGGTTGTGACTGCGCCCGCCATGTTGTCCCAGCGGGGAGCGTTGACTGCGTTGCCGTCGCAGCACACGAGAAGCCATTCGGTAAATGCAATGTGCGCTTTGTCGCCGATCTGCGTCTGCATGGCGCGAAGACGTCGGGCGAGTTCCACTGGAAGCGCAAAGTTTGCAGAAGCCACTTCGTCGGGTGTAGCGGCGCGGTTCTGCATGCGATCTGTTGTCACGACGAAGTGAGTGGACAGGAATTGAAACGTGCCCGGCGGGTTGGTCAACTGCGCGGCATTCCATTTCTGATACACATCTGGGTCTTGACCGGTTGCGATGAGCCGCGCGTCGGGGTCCACCGCGTGTATCGCCTTGCTGAATTCCAGTGTGCGGCGTGGTAGTTCGTCGAGCGTGGGATAGCCCAGGTTCCAATTCCCCCACAACTCATTTCCCAGTTCCCAGAGCAGGCTGTGATGGCGAGTCCACTTGTCATCTACGTACCGCACCCAATCTGCCGCCTCTGCCGGCGTACCGCTTCCCAGGTTCAGCGCAACCTGCGGTTCCGCGCCGATGAGCTGGCAGAACCTCAGAAATTCGTCGGTACCGAAGGTGTTGTATTCCGGAATGCCCCAGGCGATGTTGCGCATGCTGACGCGTTTGTCGAGCGGCCCGATTCCATCTCGCCAGTGGTACCCGGACGTAAAGTTGCCGCCAAACCTTACCAGCGGGGTCTGCATTGCTTTGGCCATTGCGACCATGTCGGGGTCGAGGCCTTCGATTGCGTCCGCTGGCGTCAAATTCACTTCGTCCACTATGGTCCGTTCGTCACCCTCAAGCTGGATCGCAAAATCGACCGGTTCCAGTGGGTGGAGCTGGTCGGCAGGAAGCTCAAGTGTGAAGGTGTATTTCTGCCAATCTGGTGCGTACGCATCAATGCGGGCGTGAGTAAAAATCTGCCCGGGGGCATTTCTTTTTCGCAGCGATATGTCGATCCCTGAAAACCCGCTGAGGTGCTTCACGTAGATGCTGCCGTGGTAGCGAAGCTCCCGATGAACAGGCAGATAGACTTGCTGCTTGATACCGGTTGGTACGCCGGGCAGTCCGAAGATGGCGAGAGATTCCCACGAATTTGCGGCGTCCCCCCTTCTTGGTTCGTAGCGGTTACCCTCCTGAGGGTCGAGCGGTTCCCAGGGAATGGGTAATCCGAGCTGCGATGCGGCGGACAGTGCCGGTTCCTCGCGAATCATTCGCGCAATGTTCGACGCACTCCACAGGCCCGACTCGAGGCTGGGATTCTGCAGGACTTCCGCCCACAAACCGTTGTAAGTCGAATTTCCGATGGGCTCGAGGAAGCTGCCAAAAATCGTATTTGGGATTTCGAAGCCAGCTTTCTTCTCCGCATTAATCGTTATGCTGACCGGTTGCGCCGCGCAAGCCGGCTGAATGCCTGCCGAGAACGCGAGGCAGAGAATGAAACAGCGCCCATTCATATGCTTCATGCCATTCTTATGGAGAATGCGAAGTGCCCGGATTGTTTCGTGTTTTCTGGGAGCAGTTGCGCTATCCACGGGAATGGTTTGGCTATCGGGACGACCCGCGCCTGCATTGCCCCAGAAGGAACAGGGCGGCATGTCGACGGCGGGCGCGCATGCGGCTGTGTTGGATTCCGAGAATCGGCCCATTACCGCCGGTGGCTTCGTGAATAGTGGGCCCATCGTATTCCAGGACATGGCGCAGAAGAGCGGACTGGCCGCCTGGCGGCACGTGATGGGAACCCTCGATAAGACTTACATTTTGGAAACCGTAGGTTCCGGGGTCGGGCTGATCGACTATGACAACGACGGTTGGTTAGACATCTATCTGGTGAACGGGTCCACTTACGATGCTATGAGCGGAAAGGCCAAGCCGCCGCATGCCGCCCTTTTTCACAACAACCACGATGGCACTTTCACCGATGTTGCCGACAAGGCCGGGGTGACGAATGACCGCTGGGGATTTGGGGTCGCCGTGGGCGATTACGACAACGATGGCTGGCCCGATTTGTATGTGAGTAACTTCGGGAAGAACCGGCTCTATCACAACAATCACGATGGAACCTTTTCAGACGTGGGGGAAACGGCCGGAGTGACGCTTGGTAACTGGTCAACCGGCGCCACATTCGGGGATTACGACGGCGACGGGCGCCTGGACCTGTTTGTTCCCGGTTACGTCCACTACGATCTGGATCACCCTCCCGTCCCGAATTCGGCGGCGGTTCGGATGACTTACTGCCAGTTTCGCGGCGTCAATGTCATGTGTGGTCCGCGTGGCCTGCAAGGAGAGCCGGACCATTTGTTCCATAACAACGGAGATGGAACGTTTACAGACGTGAGTAAGAAGTTGGGAGTTGATGATAAACAGGGTTATTACGGTCTGACTGCGGTTTTTGCCGATATTAACAACGACGGAAAGCCCGATTTACTGGTCGCGAACGATTCCCGGCCGAACTATCTCTATCTCAACAAGGGAAACGGAACATTTGAAGACGTAAGTTACGCCTCAGGATACGCCTTCAATGAGAATGGGCGCGAGACCGCCTCTATGGGCATTGCGCTCGGCGATTACCAGAACAATGGGCTGCTGGACGCGTACAACACCGTTTTCTCCGACGACTACAACCCGCTGTATGAAAACGAGGGCGACGGAAGTTTCACGGACGTCAGTTACAAGCTCGGCATCGCGGAAATCACGATCCCCTTTCTAGGATGGGGCACCGGTTTCCTCGACTACGATAACGATGGCTGGCAAGATCTTTTTATCGCGAACGGGCACGTGTACCCGGGGACAGACAAGGCAGGCTGGGGCACGACATTCGCCCAGAGATGTCTGCTTTTCCACAATCTGAACGGAAGGAAATTTGAGATTGTGCCGGCTGTCAAAGACACTGGGTTATCAGAATTACTGGTAGCGCGCGGAGCGGCTTTCGGTGACTTGTTCAATGACGGTCGAACGGATATCGTCATTAACCAGCTTGATGGGGCGCCGGCGCTGCTGCGAAACGTTGCGCAAACCGTCGCTGCGCATTGGGTGGGACTGAAACTGATTGGTGGAACTAAAAGCCCGCGAGATGCAGTCGGGGCGACAGTTTACCTGAGTGCCGGCAAACTGCGGCAGCGAGGAGACGTGCTCAGCGGCGGGAGTTTCGCGTCGTCGAACGACCAGCGCGTACACTTTGGCTTGGGTTCCTGCGCCACAATCGATCAGGTGGAGATCCACTGGCCCAGCGGCAAAGTGGAGACGCTGAAGCTACCTAAAGTGGATCGCTTTTTCACGATAGAAGAAGGTAAAGGTGTTCGAGCATTCCCATAAAGGGCCGCAGATACTCGGGAGCATACGAGGTCAATCTAAAGTTCTAGTCAAAAGTCAATAAAGCTATTGACCGAGAGTATTTTCGGAGGCAGAATACATCCAGCGCCTATTGCAAGCGCTTACTAAATGTTTGCTTGGGGGAGTGGCTTCGTCGCCGAAGTTTGCCGAAAGGGCTGGATTGTATGCCTTTGTGTCCCTGCGTTCCTTGTGGCGCAGAGTGCGTCGTTCGCACCGCTCTTTCAGCATGGCACTGCGGCCATGCGGCAAGGGCAATTGGATACTGCCGCGGCAGATTTTGAAAAGTGCATCGCGATTGAGCCGAATTTCGCCCAAAGCTACCTGAATTTCGGTCTAATCCGGTTCCAGCAAAACCGCTTCGGGGAAGCCGCGGCTCTGCTCGATAAGGCATGGCGGCTGAAGCCAGGTATGCGGGGCGCCGATCTTTTCTTAGGTATTGCGGAGTATAGGCTAGACAGATATCACGAGGCAGTCTCCGCGCTCCAGCGAGCAGCGGACGCCGAGCGTTCGAATGCGGACACTTTGATGTGGCTCGGAATGGCAGAACTGGCCGTGAATGATCCCACTTCGGCCGCCACGCATTTGGAACAAGCTGCAAAACTCAAACCAAATAACGTCGATATCCTTTATCATCTTGGACGCGCTTACATGCAGCTGTCGAAGGACACATACGAGCACATGTATCAAGCCGACCCGAAGTCCTGGCGGGTGCATGAGGTCTTAGCTCAATCTTTTGAAGAGGCGGACCGGCTAGACGATGCGATCAAGGAGTGCCAAACGGCGATCAGCATCAAGCCGGATGAACCCGGCCTGCACAAGATGCTTGCGGAGATTTATTGGAAACAATTGAAGCTCGATGCGGCCGAGGGCGAGTTTCAAAACGAGTTGAAGATTGATCCCCACGACCTCATCGCGATGTATAGGCTAGGAGCCCTAAACGTTGAGCGATCAAAGCCGGAAGCGGCGGTCGGCTTGCTGAGTCAGGTGCTGCGCGAGCACCCGGAATCGCGTGAAGCTCGTTACCAGTTGGGGCGCGCCGAAGCGCAATTGGGCCAGACCGATGCCGCAATCCGCGACCTTTCCCAGGTGGTGAAGGAATCGGGGGCTATCGAGCCGGAAACGCTGCGGCAATCTTATTATCAGTTGTCACAACTGTACCGGCACGAGCAGCGCCTGGAAGAATCTCGTATGGCGCTGAACACCTTTGTCAGCCTCAAGCGGCAGGCTGACGATGAAAAGACACAGAATTTGGAAGACAAACGAAAACGGACCACGGAGTCGCAACAACCATGAAAGTTTTGAATATGAACAAGCCGAATCTGACTGCGAAGATCTTTTGCGGAATCATAACTTTATGCCTCTTCTGCTGGCTTGCACCGGCACAGACTAACGAAGGCAGCATTGTAGGTAACGTTTTGGACCCAAGTGGTGCAACTGTGCCGGGTGCCACCGTTACCGCGACGAACACGGGCACAGGAACTGTTTATCGCAGTGTCACCACCAGTTCCGGCTCTTTCAATATCGGCAGCGTGCGCTTGGGCACCTATAACGTCACCGTCGGCGCCCCTGGTTTCCAGACGAACGAAATACAAGGCGTGGTCGTGCAGATCGCAACCCAGAGTACGCTAAATGTCACGCTGCAGGCCGGCAATGTGAGGGAGACGGTCACTGTTAATGCCGAGGCGCCAACGATCCAAAGCGAGTCGTCCGACATAGGCACCGTCGTGACAACTAAGCAGGTGCTTGATTTGCCGCTGGCGCTCGGCACGACTGTCCAGTCGATGCGGTCACCCGAAGCGTTCGTCTTTTTGACTCCGGGGACCGTTGGTCCGGGAACGAATGGCTCGGGATCGAATGGGTCTTCCACGGGCGGACCGTTTGAATCGAAAATCAGCGGTGGGCAGAACTATGGCACAGAAGTCCTTTTGGACGGCGCCAGTACATACAGATCGGAAAACGGCTCATCCTTTGACGAAGCCGCTCCCTCGGTAGAAGCGCTCAGCGAGTTCCGTGTTGAGACCTCGACCATGCCGGCGGAATACGGGCGCACTACCGGAGGCATCGAGATCTTTAGCACGAAATCGGGTACAAATTCGTTTCATGGCGATGCCTATGATCTGTTTCGCAATAAGGACCTGGACGCGAACACCTGGTTTAACAACTACCAAGGATTGCCGCGTCCGCTAGATACGCAGAACGACTACGGCGGCGTATTCAGCGGTCCGGTTTG
Organism: Terriglobia bacterium; assembly: GCA_963758445.1. GTDB lineage: Bacteria > Acidobacteriota > Terriglobia > Bryobacterales > Bryobacteraceae > Bog-105. The sequence continues at coordinate 64,480 of CAVWVR010000004.1, read as the reverse complement.
GATCCCGAAGATTTACAACGGTAAGAACAAGACGTTCTTTATGTTTTCGTGGGAGCAATACCGGCAGAATCAGGGCGGTTCTGTGACAACAACGGTTCCGACGGCGGCTGAGAAGAGTGGCGATTTCAGCGCAGATCTAAACACAGCACGCCCCGAGGGGGTTAATCCGTGCGATGGCTCAACCGTTTACTACGGGGAGGTCTTCGATCCGTCTACGACCCGTACGGTAAATGGCACGCTTTGCAGAACATCTTACCTGGCAGAAACGGGCAAGAATGCCATTCCCACCAGCCAACAATCGGCTATCGGGCAGAAAATTCTTTCGTATTATCCGAACCCGCTGAACGGCAATACAGTTAATAACTTTACCAATAACTACAGCTACCCGTTGCTAGACACAACGATGACGGTCCGCATCGATGAGAACATCAGCGACAAACACAAATTTTTCGCGATGTATGATTCCCGCGACAACACGCGGCTTTCGACAATACCGATTTTCGACAATCCGGCAGGCGCGGGGCGTTCGCAGGACTTTTTCACCCACTTCGCGAGGGCAGGTGAAGACTGGTCCGTCAGCCCTACAATGCTGAATCACGTCAACATTGGGTTCAATCACACCAACAGTAGCAATGTGGGCGCGGGCGTCCGTCTAGGTGGCGGCCAAAACTGGGATTCAGTACTGGGAATCTCAGGCGCGAGCGGCCCAACCTTTCCGGGTTTTTCAACCGGGCAGCCGAATATTGCAAATCTTGGCGACACCGTGGATAACGACACAATCGATTACGGATATCGATTCAATGACGATTTCGACTGGGTAAAAGGCAAACACACCATGCGATTCGGCGTTGACTACCGGTACCAGATATTTGAGCCCGGTTCGATCAATAACACTAGCGGATCCTTCAACTCGGGATGCGCCGAGACCGCAGCAGCGGTTGGAGCGTTAGCATCGAACTGTTCGAGCGGGAACGGTGTTGCGAGCCTGCTGCTAGGTCAGGTTGATAACGCCAACATCAACGCCTACGCCAGTCAAGCGCAATGGCGCTCTCATTACTACGCGATATTTGCTCAAGACAGCTACAAAGTAGCGCCGACATTCACGCTGAGCTATGGTCTCCGGTGGGAGGTGGATGCACCTCGGTATGAGGAGCATGGCGACACCTCGAATATCAGCCTCAGTGCTCTAAATCCAGGGGCCGGTGGCAGGCCTGGCGCATTGGTTTTTGCTGGTGTAGGCACTGGGCGCAACGGCAACGTGCATGAGACCTGGGCGAACACATGGCACAAGGACTTCGCGCCTCGCGTCGGCATCGCCTGGGCGCCTTCACAGTTCAATAACAAGTTGGCTATACGCGCGGGCTATGCTATCTACTACGGCGCAGTAACGTATGCCGACTTTGGTAACGATCTGCAGACCGGCTTCCAGGCCAATCCCAGCTTCAGCAGTGTCAACGGGTTCAATCCCGCATTCAACATTGCGTCCGGGTTCCCGTCTTACACGCAGCCGCCGAATTTAAGTCCGACGCAAGCGAACTTCAACGGTAATCCGGCAAACGCCTATGTCGATCCTTCCTATGGCCGGCCGGCAATGGTCAATAACTGGAGTATGGACATCCAGTCGCAACTTGCGACAGATCTTATCCTGGATGTCGGCTATGTTGGTCAGCACTCAACCCATTTGCGATCGAACACCGACCCGATCAACGATCTCAATCCGCAGTACTTCGGATTGGGCGCTACTCTCAATGCTCCATTGAGTTCACCACAGGCGGCGGCATTGGGCGTGGGGCAGCCATTCCCCGGCTTCGGAACCGGCCGCACTGTCGCGGAAGCTTTGCTGCCCTACCCACAGTTCTACGCGCTGAACACCGACTGCTGCCTGGAGAATTTTGGACAGTCTTCCTTCGATGCGTTAGAGGTGTCGATGCAGAGGCGCTTCCATGCCGGACTGAATTTGATGGCATCGTACACCTGGTCGAAGACAATCACCGACTCGGACAGCACACTGCCGGTTTTCGCGAATTTCGCCGGCGGCGGTGCGATCCAGAATCCGTTTAACTTGAGCCAGGAGAAGTCCGTCAGCAATCAGGACATTCCGCAGAACTTTGTCCTTAGCTACATTTATGAGCTACCTGTCGGACATGGAAAGAAGTTCCTCAACAAAGGAGGGTTCCTGAACGAGGTATTCGGCGGATGGTCAGTTAGCGGCATCCAGACCTATCACAGTGGACAACCTGAATCTTTCTGCTGCGCCACCGGCATCCCCTACTTCAATGGCGGCATCCGATACAACTACGTTTACGGGCAACAGATATTCAGCCAGGCGTTTCTCAGCGGCAACTACAATCCTGTGACCACGCCTATCTTCAACCGGGCGGCGTTCGAAGACCCGAACAACGCTGCGTACATCAACGCCGGCGGCGCTTACGGATTTGGGGACTTGTCCCGTACCGTGGGAACGGTTCGAAGCTTCTTCTATACGGCGGAAGACTTTAACGTTCTTAAGCGCACTCAAATCACCGAGCGGGCCAACCTGTTGTTCCAGATGAGCTTCCTGGATGCGTTCAATCGGCATATCTTCGACAATCACGTAAGCGCGGATTTGAACCCCAACGATGGGAACTTCGGGATCATGAACCCGGGCGCGACCATACTTGGGCCAAGACGAATACAACTGCAATTGAAGCTGGAGTTCTGAGGCAGTAGCGTGTTGCATCCATCTGGGTGCTGCGTACATCTGGGCGGGCCAGCGAGCCTCCGAATCGCTGGCCCGGTCTCTTTTTAATCTCCTTGATGAAGCAAGCCCGTAACGTTCTGCTTGTCCTTGCCCTGGCGGTAAGCGGAACCACCATACGTTCTCAAACCACGCAGCCGGCTGTATCGGAGGTCCGGACCTTTACCAATCCGTTGCTTCCCTACGGCGCTGACCCTTGGGTGATTTACCACGAGGGGTTCTATTACTACATGAACAGCACCGGGAAGAATCTCACGATTTGGAAAACTCCGGATATCGCCGAACTCAAGGACGCGGAAAAGAAAATCGTCTGGAGACCGCCTGCTGCTGGCCCGGATTCACATGAACTCTGGGCGCCCGAACTTCATTTCCTCGATGGCAAGTGGTACATCTATTTCGCTGCCGACTACGGCACCAATCGGACACACCGCATTTTCGTTCTTGAGAATTCCTCGCCAGACCCGCTGGATGGCAAATTTGAGTTTAAGAGCGAACTTTCGACCAGCACCTGGGCCATAGATCCCTCTGTTTTCGACAATCGCGGGCAACTGTACATCATTTGGTCAGGCTGGCCCGGGAATGAGAACGGAACGCAGAATATATATCTCGGCCGGCTGAAGAACCCATGGACACTGGAGGGGACGCGGGTTATGCTCTCCACGCCGACGTATCCCTGGGAAACGAACGGAGATCTCCCGCGTGAGACGCCACCGCACGTCAACGTCAACGAGGGTCCGGAAATCCTTAAGCACAATGACAAAATCTTCCTGGTATTTTCAGCTAGCGGTTGCTGGACGGACAATTACGCGCTCGGCATGCTAGAGGCATCGGATGACGCCGATCTGCTGAACCCTGGCTCGTGGAAGAAATTACCGGAGCCCGTGTTCTCGCAATCGCCCGCGGCTCATGCGTTTGGCACGGGCCATAATTCGTTCTTCAAATCTCCAGATGGTACGCAAGACTGGATCATCTATCATGCCAATCCTGAACCTCACGAAGGGTGCGGCCAACACCGCTCGCCGCGTGCCCAGCCCTTTACCTGGAACTCAGACGGAACACCTAACTTCGGCGCGCCATTGCCACTAGACAAACCGATTCCGGCGCCTTCTTCCAGCCACGGCTTGGTGCACAAGTAAGTCTTCACTTACTAACTAATGCGGCCGGTTCGGTCACCGTAAGAATCTGATCGGCACGCACGTTATTCAGGTGCTGGACTATGCCGCTTGGCCAGCGGATTTCGATGTCTGCAACCTGAGTTTCCTTACCGAGGCCGAAGTGTGGACGAATATCGCTTGCTGAGCAATAGCTTCCACCTGTCGTGACGGTAGCGTATTGAATTCCGCTAGAGGTAGCCATTTTCACAGCTGCTCCGATTCCGTCGCGATTGCTCTTCGTGCCGACGAGTTTCAATGTGATCCAGTGACTGCTGGCGGGAGTTTCGTTATGCAGTAGATAGGCCGGGCCATTGTTGGTTGTGATCACAACGTCCTGCTTGCCGTCATTGTCGATATCCCCAAGCGCCAAGCCACGAGCTGCCCATTTCTCCAAGAAGACCGGACCAGCATCTTTCGATACATCGACAAATCCGTGTCCGGTGTTGCGCGCGAGCAGAGGCGGCTCCCGGTAGTGAAGAGTTGGAGTGCTGGTATCTATTGTGTCGAGTACATGCCCTTGCGCCACGAACAGATCTTTCCAACCATCGTTATCGTAGTCGAATAGGCGCACTCCCCACCCGGAGTGCAGCAGTGTGATTCGAGCCAGGCCGTTGGCGTAGCTCGCGTACTGAAACGTGCCATCACGCGAGTTGGTGTAACTGGCGTACTTCTCGTTTCCAAGATCGGTGACGATCAGGTCCGGCCAGCCATCATTGTTGTAATCGGAGAAATCGACTCCCATTCCGGCGTAAGTACGTCCATCTCCATCTACTCCAACTTCGCTCTCCAATCCCACTTCCTCGAACTTCCCATTACGCTTGTTGTGAAACAGGAACTCCTGCATGGAATCATTCGCGACGAATATGTCCGGGTAGCCGTCGTGGTCGTAATCGGCGATGGCAACGCCGAGACCCTTGCCAGGCATGGTGAGACCAGCCTGTTGGGACACTTCGCGGAAGTGCTTGCCATCTTCGTTGTGGTAGAGCAACAGGGTAAGGGGCTTGAACAGATCCGGGTGGCAGTACGCGCGATGGCCTTCCTGCCGCTCGCCGCACCAGATATCTGAGAAGTCCCAAGCAAGATAACGCGCAACGATCAAATCTAATTTGCCGTCGTTGTCGTAGTCCACCCAGGTGGCGCTGGTGGACCATCCGCTGCCGGCTACGCCTGCTTCTGCAGTTACGTCGGTGAACGTACCGTCGCCGTTGTTGTGATACAGAATGTTGTGGCCGTATTGGGTTACATAAAGGTCTTCGTAGCCGTCGTTATCATAGTCGCCGGCAGCAACACCCATGCCGTAGCCAGTCGCGGCTACTCCCGCTCGTTCGGTTACATCCTCAAACGTGCCGTCTTTCTTCTGGTGATAGAGCCGATTCCAATAGGATGGTCCATCTTTCTTGGGGATCGTTCCGGCTGGTGTTGGGTCGTCCATGCGCGCGCCATTAACCAGGTATAGGTCTAACAGGCCATCGTTGTCATAGTCGAACAGCGCGACCCCAGCGCCCATCGTCTCGGGCAAATACTTCCTGGTGGTCGGCGAGGCTCGATGCAGGAATTGAATGCCGCAGCGCTGCGCTATGTCTACGAACTTTGGTGTGACGGCTGCCGTTGGCTCACCGGCAATCGAGCGCATGCCGAAAGGCACCGCCAAAACCGTCAGAAATGCAGCAAGGCAGACATATCGGCTGCGAGTCACGGCTGTGCCGCCAGCAGGTGATGTTCTCCGCCGTGCTCTCTTTGCAGACTCTTAGCCAAGGCGAACTCGCGCTGCGCTTCTGGTTTGTGTCCCAAGCGCGAAAGCGTAAGAGCGTAATAGTAATGCGCCTTCTGATATTCAGGAGCATTCTCGATAGCTCGTTCCAACTCGCCTCTTGCTTCATCGTACTTGCCGGCCCGATACGCCAATATGCCGAAGTCTGTCAGCGCGCCCCCGTGATGCGGGTCCCGAGCCAGCACTTTCGTGAAATCGTCGCGGGCCGAGTCGTCGTGTCCTTCTTCTAAAGCAATTTCGCCGAGCTGGAATACGGACTCAGTCTGATCCGGCTGCAAAGCGAGCGATCGTTGAAAGGCCGCTTTGGCGTCTTCGAGCCGCTGCTCCGCTACCAGGATGTATCCCAGTCCATATTCTGCGGTTGCATCGGTTGGTTTCTCTGAAAGGTACTTACGCATTTGATCTTCAGCGGGTTTCGCGAGACTCTCGGCCAAGTAAGTTCGGGCAAGCGCATAAGTCGCTTCCGGGTAATCCGGTTTGAGATTCAGTGCCTGAGTTAGGAACCGGTCAGCATCGGCATATGAGGCTGCCTGATAGGCAAACAGACCGGAATCGTAGAGCAGTTCGGGATCGTTTGGGAGTACGGAACGTGCTTTCGCCAGCACCTCCGCGGCTTTGTCCTTGTGGCCTGATTTCGTAGAGTCCAGAGCGGAGTCTTTAGCGATCTGCCGCAGCAGCAGCACCGCTTGGTGGTCTCCCGGTGCAATAGTAAGTGCCTCTTGTAACTCCGCCATTGCATCAAGCGGCCGATTATTGGCATATAGGAGTGCCAGATTTATATGCGGACCCGCTATTTTGTGCCCCGTCTGTATGGCGCTCCGAAACAAGCTTTCCGCTTCAGCCGGCTTCTGCTGCTGGATGCGCACCAGGCCCAACAGATTGAGCGCCAGCGGATCGTCAGGCGTTTGCTTCAGAAACAATTGCAATTCTTTTTCGGCCGCTGTCAGATTATTTTGTTGAATGAGCCCCGCCGTATGCCGCAGTGTTTCGGCACGGTCTCGCGGTGTTTGGGCCAGCAATGCAAGCGCCGAAAACGCACCAACGAATACACAGCGCAACAGCATGGACGTTCAGTTCGGCGTCGAGGAATGCGCTGCGCCAAGCGCTTTACTCTGCTCGAATTCCCTTTTCGCATCGTCCGGCTTGCCTTCCCGCTGCAGAACCCGCCCTAAAAGATAATGCAGGGGTCCGCTATCCGGCTTCATCGATACGGCTGCGCGAAACGCCGCTTCTGCATCCTTTAACTGGTTCTGCGCCAGCAGGATCTGGCCTCTTAACGCTTCGGTATGATCCGATTTCCCGCCGATCCGCTCCGCTGTATCTAAGAGTGATAGCGCCTCGCTCTGCCGATCCGTATGACTCAGCAGTTCCGCCAGATTGATATAGGGCTGATCGCTTTTTTCCCGCGAGGCCTCGCCTATCTGAATAGCTTTGCGGTAAGCAGCTTCCGCCAAGGCGGGTTGATTCTTTGCGGCCAGCGCCAACCCCAGGTTATTCTCCGCCTTGGTCAATGCGGGATTCAGCTCCAGGGAACGCTCAAACGCGGCAATGGCTTTGTCGAAATTATTCTGCACATAATACGCACGCCCGAGATAATATACCGCCTCCGCATCGTTTGGGTCTTCATTCACAGAGCGCTCCAGCCAGCGAAGCGCGTCGGCATTATCGTTCAGCAACACATAGTCCAGCCCAACTATCTTTAAGTCTTCGGCCGTGGGCAATTGCAATGCGGCCGCGGCCGTATACATCCCCAGAGATTCACCCGGCTTGTTCCTGCGGAACAGTACGTAGGCTAGTAAGTACTTCGCGTCCGCCGAGCTGGGATGAGTTTTCAAGTAAAGGTCCAGGCAGTGCTGCGCTTCTTCAAATTGATCCAAATGGATGAGCGCCTTCGCGCGTAATGCCAAAGCGTTTGTCGTTTCCGGGGCATGCGCCTCTGCTTCGGCGAATGCTTCCGCCGCCTCTTCATAGTGCTTCGCTTCCAAAGCAGCTTTGCCGCGGCTATAGAAATCGTCAGTTTCCGGCGATTGAGCCCACAGGAGGATGGCGCTTATGGCTAAACAGCATCTCACTGCATTACTTCAGGTGCAGCTCAAGCACATGAATCGAATAGGGCGGCAAGGTGTGCCGAAAATTTGCTGCGGCATTGGTCAACGAACTCTCAACTGGAACGATTTTATCCGGTTCAGAGATCGTGTTTGTTTCGTTCGCAGTCTTCGCGCTCAGGCTGATCATTTTGCCCCTGCTTTGAACCGAAGTCGCCCCGTCCAGTTTGATGTCGATGCTCTGAGGCATGGAATCGGCATTGACTATTTTCAAGAAGAGCACTCCGTTGGAGGCGTTTCGGGTAACCGAGTAAAACAAGCGCGGCCCGCCGCCGTCCAATTTCGATTGCAGCACTTCATCGCCAATGTGATTGCTGAACATGACCTGCGCATAGTAACTAGGCGAACCGTAGCTCTTCAGTGTGTCGTAACCAATAAGGTCGGTCTCCCATTGCATGCCGCCGGGATTGACGTTCACTAATAAGGGAGCGTAACTCGCCATGATTACGATGTCACTGTTCCGTTCCATGCCGGTCATCCAGGCCGCGTCGCCCAGAGCCGCGCCGAAATCGGGCGTGGGCGTGCCTTCACGTGTTGCCCATTCACCCACAAAGATCTTCGGACCGTTGCGATCCGTCTTGTCATAGTGGCGCGTGTCGTCGAAAAACTCTTCCGGCCTTTTGTAGAAATGGTCGTCGATAACGTCCGGCGTGACACCCTTTACCGGGGCCGTCGCGATTAGCTGCAGTTGCGGGTATTGTTTCTTGATCGCGGTGTAAAACTGCGCGTATCTACCGTCGTAACTGCCTGATCGGTCGAACCAGTCTTCGTTACCTATTTCCACAAAGTTCAGATGGAACGGTTCCGGATGGCCATCCTTGGCTCGAACCCCGCCCCATTTAGTACTTGTATCTCCAGTGACATATTCAAGCTCTTCTAAAGCGTCCTGCACGTAAGGTTCAAGCGCAGGCCCCGGATTGACATGCTCCTGCGCCATGGAATAGCCGGCGTACACAGCCAGCACCGGTTGCATGTGCAGATCCTCACACCATTCCAGGAACTCCAGCAAGCCCATGCCGTCGGAGGAATGGTAGCGCCAGGGGCTCGGATGCGTCGGACGGTCCACCATCGGGCCGATTGTTTTCTTCCACTGATAACGTTCCGAAATGTGGTCGCCTTCCAGGTAGTTACCGCCCGGGAAGCGCAGAAACGCGGGTTTCATCGCAGCTAACTGCTGCATCAGGTCAATGCGATTGCCGTTAGGCCGATTGTTGTAAGTGGGCGGAAAGAGAGATACTAAGTCGATCCATAGCGTGCCGGGATGTTCTACCGTGAGCCATAAGTGATTCGTGGCCGATGTTTTCACGTTTCCGGCATGCAGTGTTACGGTGTACTGTTGCCACTCGGTGCTTAAGGATGGCACCGTACCACTAGCGAGCGCCGCGCCCGTATTGTCATCCGTGAGACTTACGTGTACCGGGCCCATTGATGAGCTGTCGGCCTTCGCATAAAACGACCCGTGATAAGTGGTTCCCGCACGCACCGGGAATCCCCAGAAGCCCGCATTCTGCACGCCGGCTGGATCAGCGGCGTCTGCTTTCTCAATGTTAACTTTGAGGCTGATCGGCAGGGCTGAACTGGGGCCCGTCGACTTATCTAACTCCATGTGGGCGATGGCGTTTCCCTTTTGTACCAGAGACCACGCGGGCAGATTCCAGTTACTGTCGTTGAAGGTTCGATTTCGCACTAACTCGGCGTAGAGACCGCCGTCGTACGAGTAATTGATCTCTTCCGTCATAAGCCCGTAAAGTATGGGGCTGACCTTCGCGAGCCGGCGTGTTTACGTTGATTTCGAGCGACGCCGGCGGCGCTTGCTGCTGTCCGAATGCCGGCAGGTTCAGGGCCGCTGCCAGGCATAGCGTGCAGAGAATATGCAATGCGAAAGGAAGTGTGAAGCGTGACATGGCTTGAGAGCAATGATAACGCTTACACACCAGCGTTCCAACAGGTTTTTTCACCTGAACATCAGCTTTGCTTTGCCGCCCCGGTAGATTCCCGCAGCACAAGATCGGGGTCGATCAGGATCTCGCTTCCCTCAGTTGCCGGGGCTTCCATAGCGCTGGTCAACTTCTCAAACGCGATCTGCCCGATGCGGTCGCGCGGCACATGAACGGTGGTCAATGCGGGATAGCAGAATTCCGACATTCTGATGTTGTCCACGCCCGTGACCGAGACATCGCCCGGCACCGACAAGCCTTCCTCTCGGAGCGCCCGCAGAACGCCAATAGCCATGAAATCGTTTGCACAAACGATCGCAGTCGGTCGGAAACCGCCCGAAATCATCTGCCGCGTGACCCTCCACCCGCCATCAAGATGATCTTCGCCGATAAACGTTTTCACCTCAGCCTGCGGAGCCAGCCTCTGAAATGCTTCGGCCAAGGCGTTGCGCCGTTCGAACAGCGGGCCGAATTCGATATGGTGCCCCACCCACGCGATTCGCTTTCGATGCCCCAGGACGTGAAGGTATTCCGCCACCTTCTCCATGCCTTTCCGGTAGTTCAGCCTGATGTTCGTGATGTTTTGTCTCACTGGACCCACGTCGTAAAAGACCACAGGAAGCTTCGAACTAACCAATTCGTCAATGATTCCCGGATCGATTTCGGACACGATCGCGGCCAGCCCGATGACCCGGCGCCCCACCATCAGCCGCGTGCTCCTGGCCAGTTGCGCGGCCTGATAATTGGTGTTCGCAACCACTACTTCATAGCCGTGGCTGTGCGCCTGGGATTCCAGCTGCGCCACAATATCGAAAAAAAACGGGTTCTCCAGATTCGAAACCACAATCCCGATGGTCTGGCTTTTACCCGCCGCCAATGACCTTGCATGCAGGTTCGGATGGTAATTCAGATCCGTCACTGCTTTCATGACGCGGACTCGGGTCGAAGTCCGAACTACGCCGACGTTATTGAGTACGCGAGAGACCGTAGCCGTCGAGACCTTCGCTCGTCTTGCGACTTCTTTAAGGCTCAAGGGACACCGCTAAATTCATCCTATGCCCAAACCCCCGGAACTGCGATGACATTCGTCGAAAAACTACGTGCGAATTACCCGCCCAGGTGATCTATTTCAATTGATGCGGCGGGGCGTGCCGGGCATTCGGCTGTAAGCGGTTACTTTTCCATTGACGCCATTCAGGTTCCCGATGTATAACCGATACCGAGCCGGTGTTTAGCCGAACCGTGACTGCCCAAAATTCCATGTCGAAAGTGATTGGTGAAAGGCGCATCGGATGATACTTCTTTTTGCCGCAGCCCCGGCCAGCGGTAAGCTCCTCTCTTTAAGCGCGGTTGACATCCTCGTCATCGCGCTCTACTTCGTGATGGTGCTTGGCATCGGCTTCTACTTGAAGCGATTCACCAAGACCGGCGAAGACTTCTTCCTGGCCGGACGCGATATGAGCGCCTGGGTTGCGGGCCTCAGCTTTGTGGCTGCCAACCTGGGATCTCTGGAGCTGATGGGATGGGCTGCATCGGCCTATCAGTATGGCATTCTCGCCACGCATTGGTACTGGATTGGCGCCATACCAGCGATGCTCTTTCTGGGCATCGTGATGATGCCGTTCTATTACATCTCGCGGACGCATTCGGTGCCGGGGTACCTGAAATTGCGCTATGGCGAATCGGCGCGCGGTTTCGCTGCGGTATCGTTCGGCCTCATGACGGTGCTCATGAGCGGCATCAATATGTACTCCATGGCCCTGGTCATGAAGATCATCCTGGGTTGGGACATCAACTTCAGCATCTGGATGTCTTCGCTCACCGTGGCGGCGTACGTGTTTTTGGGCGGCCTGCTCTCGGCCATCTTCAATGAGGTTTTGCAGTTTTTCCTGATCTGGCTGGGCGCCCTCGTAGTCTCAATTCTCGGGCTAATCGAGGCCGGCGGCTGGGACGGGATGGTGCACAAGATTGCGGTGCGTTTTCCCGGGCAGGACTTTACTCATCTATGGGGCGGCCTGGCGCACTTTTCCGACAATCCAATGGGGATCAACTGGGCCGGCATTGTGCTGGGCCTCGGCTTTGTGATCTCGTTCGGCTATTGGACCACCGACTTTCTGGTTGTTCAGCGCGTGCTTTCGGCGCATGATCTGCGCAGCGCGAGAATGGCGCCCATCATCGGCTCGGTCTTCAAAATGGCCCTGCCGTTTATTGTGATCGTGCCCGGTTTGCTGGCGCTGGCTGTTCTTCCTGAAAAGCTGGTGGGCGAATCGCAAGCCGGCGCTGGAGCCCACACATACAACGAGGTGCTGCCTTTGATGCTGGCGCGTTATTGCGGTCCCGGATTATTGGGGCTGGGCATCACAGCGCTGATCGCGGGTTTCATGTCCGGCATGGCAGGCAACGTCAGCGCGTTCGCGACAGTCTGGACTTACGATATCTATCGAGCCTATATCCGTAAGGCGGCGAGCGATTCGCATTATGTTGCGGTGGGACGTTGGTGCACCGTACTGGGCGTCCTGGTCAGCATCGGAACGGCTTACCTGGTGATGCAATTCCTCAGCATCATGGACTACGTCCAGGCGCTATTTAGCTTCTTTATCGCGCCGCTTTTTGGGACTGTCATTCTCGGGCATGTTGTGGAAGCGGGCGACCCCGGCGGCCGGATTCTGGGGTCTTGTGCGCGGGAACCCTTTCTTCGATTGGCATGTTCGTGTGGGTGCAGGTGGATCACAGTGCGCTTCGCTATATTGCTCTTTCGACCAATGCCAAAGACATGGCGGAGAACATGTATCGGGCCTTGTGGTCCTGGCTGATCTGTGTGGTGGTGACGGTGGCTGGTAAGCATGGTGACCAAGCCGAAGCCGCTATCCGAACTGGGCGGGCTGGTCTACGGCGCAACGCCAATTCCGTCGGAAGGCAACTTGCGGCTCTTTCAACGGCCTATTTTCTGGGCTGCTATCGTGGCGGCGATATTCATCATCCTCAACATTATTTTCTGGTGAAGACAAGAAATGCACGGTCCTGGTTTTGTATCCATTTGGTTTTTCATCGGCACCTTGCTGACGGCGTATGGCGTACTGATTACGGCAACCGGCATTTATGAGTTATCCTCGCCGCCGGCAAACGCTCCCGTTTTATTTAATCTGCACGCGACCATCTGGTGGGGCCTCATACTACTCGTGATTGGACTCATTTACTTCGTCAAGTTCTTCCCCAAGAACTTGAAAAAGCGCTAGCGATCCGCAGGACCATGAGCACAGTCGTCGCAGGCGCGGATTTCGGGACGCTCAGTGTTCGGGTTTCTATTTTCGACAGCGGGAAAGGCCGCCTGGGTGCAGGCTCCGCCGAGTATCCCCTGCATCGCACGCGAAGCGATCCGGATTACGCCACCCAAAGCCATGCCGATCACGTGAAAGCGCTCGCCGCGGCCATGCGCAACGCGCTCGCGGAGGCTGCAATTGACGGTTCCGCGATTAAAGCGCTCGCAATCGATACAACCGGTTCGAGTGTGGTTCCGGTAGACGCGCAGATGCAGCCGCTGAGCGAATACTATCTCTGGTGCGATCATCGCTCGTGGCGGGAAGCAGCCGAGATCACGCGCAAGGCGCACGAGTTCGGACTGGAAGCCATCAGATGGTGCGGCGGGGCGTATTCATCCGAGTGGGGCTTCTCGAAACTGCTGCATTGGCTGCGGCACAATCCCGATAAGCACGATCGCTTTGCCTCCGCTTTCGAACATTGTGATTTCATCGCGGCCACCCTCGCAGGAATTCGAGATCCTGCGAAGGTGCGCCGCAGCATCTGCGCCATGGGGCATAAATGGCTCTGGAATGAATCCCTCGGCGGTCTTCCTTCGGAAGAATTTCTTACCTATGTCGATCCGCTGCTGAAGGGCGTGCGTCAAAAGCTCGCCGGTGACTACGCGACATCCGACAAAATCGCGGGCACTTTAGCGCCGGAATGGGCGGAACGGCTTGGTCTCGCGCCCGGCGTACCGATCGCAGTCGGCGCATTCGATGCTCATTGGGACGCTATCGGCGCGGGCGTGAAACTCGGCGATCTGGTGAACGTCATTGGCACGTCCACCTGCATTATCGGCCTCAGCGACAAGAACACCCTGGTGCCTGGGTTATGCGGCGTGGTTCCCGGATCAGTCGATCCGAATTTGACCGGCATTGAGGCTGGTCTATCCGCGGTAGGCGATATCTTTGACGCAATCGCGAAACGCGCTGGAGCAACGGTGGGCGATCTATCGCAACAGATCGCGAGTTTTCGTCCCGGGCAGAGCGGTCTTATGAGACTCACCTGGGACAACGGCGATCGAACGGTGCTGGTGAATCCCGAACTGGGCGGCATCACGTTGGGATGGCACCTGACCAGCACCGCTGCTGACGAACTGTTTGCGGCAATTGAGGGCACAGCATTTCATACGCGCGTGATTCTGGAGCGCATGCAGGAGTACGGGGTGGAAATCAAGCGCGTGATCAATGGCGGCGGCATTCCGAAGAAGAACCAACTCCTGAACCAGGTGTATGCGAATGTGCTGCAGAAACCGATTCTGGTTCCGCAAGGCGACATCACGAGCTTAGGCTCGGCGATCTTTGCCTTCCTCGCGGCGGGCGCGTTTTCGAGTATTGAAGAGGCGCAAAAGGCGCTCGTACCGGAGCACCGGGTGTATGAGCCACAGGTGGAGACGGCTGCCGTCTACGACAAGCTGTACGACATGTACCAACGCCTTTATTTCGGTTTCGGTAAACGGAACTCGCTGGCCGTGGAGCTGGGCGATGTTCTGCCGGACCTGCGAAGAATCGCGGCGGAAGCGAGGCAATAGAAGTGAGACTCAAACAATTGCGGGAAGAGGTGCTGGAAGCGAATCTCGAATTAGTTCGTCGGAACCTGGTGGTCTTTACTTTCGGAAACGCGAGCGGATTCGATCGCGCCAGCGGCATGGCTTTGATCAAACCCAGCGGCGTGCCCTATGAAGACTTGAGGCCCGAGGACATGGTTGTCACGGATATAGAAGGCCAAATCGTTGAAGGAGACCTGCGGCCCTCTTCCGATCTGCCAACACACCTGGCTTTGTATCGTGCGTTCGAAGGAGTGTATGGCGTGGTGCACACACACTCGCGCTACGCAACCGCCTGGGCGCAGGCGAATCGGGACATCCCCTGTTTCGGAACCACTCATGCCGACTACTTACATGGATGTTTACCTGTTACCAGGCGCATGACGCCGGAAGAGATTCGGTCCAAGTATGAGTGGAACACCGGTCAAGTCATCATCGAGCGCTTTCGCGATCTGGACCCGTTAGCCACGCCCGCGGTGTTGGTGTCCGGGCATGCACCCTTCTGTTGGGGCCCTTCGCCGTCGGAGGCGGCGCATACGGCAGCGATTGTCGAAGAGATCGCTCACATGGCCTTTCTCACGGTCACGATAAACGCGGAGAGCAACGCGATCTCGCAGGAACTTCACGACAAACATTTTCTGCGCAAACACGGGCCGGGTGCGTATTACGGGCAGAAAACCGGAGGCGGCGATGTTTGAATATAGCGGACTCGAAGCATGGTTCGTTACCGGCAGCCAGCATCTGTACGGGGAAGAGACGCTGGCCCAGGTGGCGGAGCACGCGCGTGACATGGTGAACGGCCTGTCGGAATCGCGGCAGATACCCGTGAAGCTGATTTCGAAGCCGGTGATGACCACGCCGGAGGCGATGTACCAGTTAGCTCTAGAAGCGAACAGCGCCAAGAACTGCATCGGCTTGATCACGTGGATGCACACGTTCTCTCCCGCAAAGATGTGGATCGCGGCGTTAAAGACGCTGTCGAAACCGTTCGTTCACCTGCATACGCAGTTCAATAGCGAGTTGCCCTGGTCGACGATCGACATGGATTTCATGAACCTGAACCAGTCGGCGCACGGCGATCGCGAGTTTGGTTTTATCGCGAGCCGGATGCGTCTGAACCGGAAGGTGATCGTTGGCCACTGGCGAGATGATGATGTGCATTCCGAGCTTGCCACTTGGTCGCGCGCCGCAGTCGCTTGGAATGACGCGCAATCGTTGAAGGTCGCCCGCTTTGGCGACAACATGCGCAAGGTGGCGGTAACCGAGGGCGACAAGGTGGAAGCGGAAATCCGTCTCCGCTATTCGGTTCACGGCTACGGCGTCTCTGATCTGGCAGATCGGGTCCATGCGGTCACAGATGCGGAGGCAGACAAGCTCGCTTCTGAATACGATGCGGTTTACGTTGTCGCAGAAACCCTTCGCCCGGGTGGATCGCAACGGCGTTCACTGCGGGAAGCGGCGCGCATTGAGATCGGGTTGCGCAATTTTCTCGAAGATGGCGGCTTCAAGGCGTTCACCGATACCTTCGAAGACCTGCACGGCTTGGAACAATTGCCCGGCATTGCGGTTCAGCGCTTGATGGCTGACGGATACGGCTTTGGCGGCGAAGGCGATTGGAAAACCGCAGCATTGGTGCGGACCATGAAAGTCATGAGTGAAGGACTCGAAGGCGGCACGTCTTTCATGGAAGACTACACGTACCATCTCAAGGACGGCGGCAAGGTGCTGGGAGCACATATGCTCGAAATCTGCCCCTCGATTGCTGAAGACAAGCCGCGCGTTGAGATTCACCCGCTTGGCATTGGAGGAAAAGCCGATCCCGTGAGGTTGATCTTCAATGGGCGGCCCGGGCCGGCTGTGAACGCCTCCATCATTGACATGGGAGATCGGTTCCGCATGATCGTCAATCAGGTGGACGTCATCCCGCCAGATGAATCGCTGCCCAAGCTGCCGGTCGCTCGCGCCCTGTGGATACCGCAACCCAATTTGAAGGTGGCGGCTACGACGTGGATACTTGCGGGCGGGGCGCACCATACCGGGTACAGTCAAGCCCTAACGGCAGAGCATCTCGAAGATTACGCGGAAATGGCCGGCCTAGAATTCCTGCTGATCGACCACAACACAACGGTCCCGGAGTTCAAGAAAGAATTGAAGTGGAACAGTGCGTACTATCGCCTCGCGGGTCAGATTTAGCATCTTCCTCTTGCCGCTGGCGCTTATCGCGCTAGCTCAGCAGCCGGCACAACACGCGCGCGCCTATGAGTTATCCGGCGACTATTGGGGAACTCACGATCCCGTCCATAATCAAGCAGGGCGATACCTGGTATGTGTTCGCCACCGGGAAGGCGCCAGGAGGCGGGCAGTTTGCAATTCGCTGCTCTACTGACTTGCAGCAGTGGCGTTTATGCGGCCACGTGTTCGACGAAGTTCCGGAGTGGATTCGTAACGAGAGTCCAGGTACGAAGGACCTCTGGGCCCCCGACATCTCGCATTTTCGCGGTGACTATCGCCTCTACTACGCGTACTCGTTGTTTGGAAAGAATACTTCTGGAATCGCGCTCGCTACTAACAAAACGCTGGACCCTAACAGTCCCGATTACAAGTGGATCGATAAAGGGCTAGTGCTTCGCTCAATGGCGAGCGACGATTACAATGCCATCGATCCGAATTTCGTGGTGGATGCGCAAGGGAGAAGCTGGGTCACTTTCGGTAGTTTCTGGACGGGTATCAAGCTGCGGCGATTGAATGACGAAGGAAAACTTTCGACCGAAGACACAACGCTCTATTCTTTAGCGACACGCCAGCGGCCCCCTGACCCCGCCCCGGCAAAACCGGGCTTGCCTGCGGATTGGCAGGCGGTTGAAGCGCCTTTCATTGTGCGGCATGACAGTTACTACTTTCTGTTTGTTTCCTGGGACCTCTGTTGCAAAGGAACCAAAAGCACCTATCGCATTATGGCCGGGAGAGCGAAAGATATCACGGGTCCCTACGTGGACGAGAGCGGCAAGCCTATGGCGGAGGGAGGCGGGACCGAAATTTTGCATGCGAATGATCAATGGCTTGGCCCGGGAGGGCAGTCACTCTTGCTAGGATCTCCAAACGATGTGATGGCATTCCATGCCTATGACGCCAAGACGGGGAAGCCGGCGCTCCAGATTTCGACTATCGACTGGTCTGGCGGTTGGCCACACATTGCACTTGGAGACCATCATTAAATGGAAGAAACGGCTCACTAGCCGCCAATAATCACCGTCGGCTCGCCCTTTGCGATCTTGTTGGGTGGGCCAATCGCTTCGAGCACGGTGTCACCTAGCCGGCAAGCCGGGAGATAATTGATCACCACTGTTTGCGAGCCGTCGATAACCACGCCGGGCCCATGAGGTGGAACCGGTGCTGGGGTCGCGCACATGTGGATATCTGCGCCTGCGGCCGCGCTCGAAATCATGCTGGACATCTGAGACAGGCAAGTTGCTTTAGTCGCTTGTTCGGCGGCATAAGCAGCCGGAGCTCCGGGCGTGCCGGCGGCTGCAGCGGTTGCGGCTACCGCAGTTTTAATCACGGTATCGGAGACTTGCTTGGCAGCCTGCAAACCTTGCGCGGCAGCAGCCATGACGCCCCGCCAGGCGGGCAGGAATCCAATGAGAGTGTCGGGGCTGCCCGGGCCGGGCGAGAGCATCGGCGGTAGCGGATGAGCTACCAGATCGGTCAGGCGTGCTGCTGGTCCTTGTGGCATAGCTATTGAATTGTTAAACCGGAATCAATTTGGGTGACCTGATCGTGTTCTGGGGTGCCGACCGGCGTCACTGAGCACGATGTGTTTCGCGCCGATCCGGGAAAGCCCGCTCCGGATGAGGGCGAGTTGGCGGCCTGCTGCTGCCCGCTGCCGTCGTCTGGCGGGCCCAGAAATTGTTTGGCCAGATCGCCGGCGTTGTTGTTCAAACCGGACCCCGCAAGCGTGTCTCCTTTGTCCTTGATCTGTTTGCTCAGCTTTTGAGCGGACTTTTTAACGTCGTTCGTTTTATCTCTCGCGCTCGACATGAGACTCGCAACTGGCGAACTGGCAAGATTTGCTACTGAGCCAAGAGGACCCAGGGCCTTCTCCACCAGAAGCTGCCAAAACGGGAAGAATATATTGCGGACCAGCAGCGCAACCAGCAGCGGAAGTTGGCCGAGGAAAACTTCCATAACCATGGAGTCCTGATCCACCTGCGCGATGGTCTTTACAAACTCGTCGTGCAACGAGCCCATCGCAAGATTCATGATGGGGTCCAAGTCCTTGCCCGCCAGGCTATCCAGTAATCCAATCGCTTTGCCGGAAGCCTGATCGGAAGTGAGCGGATTGAGCTTGGGACTCTGCACTTTGTTGAAAGGATCCGCCGGCAATGCTTGACCAATGCCGGGTATCGCGCCTAATGCACTTGATACACCGGTCTTCGCGCCTGATATGGCACCTCCAGCCACCCCTTGAGCGACACCGTAAGTGCTGTGTTCACTGGCCCGAGAATCGTCATCAAGAATGCCCGTGCTCTTTACCAGGCTCACCAGCTTCGTTCTGATGTAAACGCGCCCCGCGGTATCGAAAGCCTCCTGTGTAATGCCGGCTTTTATGAACGCGGGATCCTGGAGCTGTATAAATATGTTGCCCAGCATTCCGCAGCACGCGGGCACGATGATACCGAGCATTTTGTTGATGATGCTCAACGGGAAACTGGCATCGCTTATTGTTGATTTGGAGGCGTTTCTGACCGTGCTGACGAAAGCGCCGAAGACATCGGCGGTTGGATCGGCGAAGGCGGCGACGATCGCAGCTAACTGATCTTTTCCCGGACCATCTTTCTGCGGTGGCGAGTTCCAGAAGTCGTTCCAAGTGCCACCGACCCCCTGCAGGGAGTTACCGGCGGAGTCAATGTCGTTTAGCCCTTGATCGTAGGTGCTGTTGACGGAATTCAACGGCTTAGAAATATAGTTATCAGCGGGACTGCCGCTCTGAAAGCCGACGATCTGGTCCTGGTGATCCGGCTTCGGCGGAGGCGTGGACTGATCGGGACTCACAGACCAGACATCGAAGATCGGTTGTTGGCTTCCCCGGATCGCAGCGAGGCTGCGCGCGTAACTCTGATCCCGGATCACCGGTTCCAGCTTGACGCGTACGTTCTGGTACATCCCCTGGTAGATGTCATACATGCTGAACAGAACGCTCGTGATGGTCCCAATCACATCGCCCGCGCTTCCAAGCGACGGCAAACCCAAGCCGCTCAGAGTTCCTGGAACATTCCCCAACAGCCCGGATCCGGGTGAGTTCGTCGTTGGCTTTGCCATTGAGGGCACGAATTTATCGAAGTTTAGCCAAGCCTTGTGCAAGTCGATTCCGGTCTGGTGCATATCCACGTAGGGCAGGGAAGGCACGTTGACCTTGGCGCCGCTTGTTTGCACCGCCGTCTGATAGGGCGTCAACGCACTCGCATCGGGGGCAGCAGAGGTTCCTGAATTGCCGCCCAATAAGCCGCTCGCTGCTCCGGCCAGACTCTGAACCGCTCCCATGCCTCCTAGAGGGCTGCTGCCGGAGCCAATGCCCTTGAGCATGCCCGCGGCGCCATTGCCGGAAGTTGAAGAGGACATCTCCTGCGCAATACTGGCGGCACAGGCGATAAATGCGTTGATAAGGACCGCTTCGCGCTCGAGTGCGGCGCGAAACATAATGCCGTGATTGCCCGTGTTCCCGACAGGAAGTGCGCCCGCTTTGTCATCCTGCAGGGAGCCCTCGTAGTAGTAGTTGTCGTAATTGTCGGTGTGAAAGCGCCCGAAATGGACGAAGCGGATGGGCGGCTTCGTGTTGTAGCGAATCTGGACATTCAGCGCGGCTGAGCCTGGCTTGTTCCCTTTGACATCGCTCAGGTCGCCCATTTCCTTATACGTCGCAGGGGCGACCACCATCGGAGGGGCCGCAGCCGCACCTGGAGCGGCTGGACCCGTGCCAAGAATCGACGCCGCTTTATCTGCAAGATCGCTTACCGAAGGAAATCCCATATGTTCGCTTTCTACGGATGAAATTCCTGCAGCTTGGACTTCGTAGCGGCATCGAGCGCGCCCGTCGGGTTGAGGTTGTATTTGGTCTGGAACGCCATCAACGCGGCTTTCAGCTCATCCGATTGCTGGCCGTCCTCAGCGCCCGCCTGAAAGCCCAGGTTGTTCAAACGCTGCTGCACTCCGGAGACTTCGTCAATGGGATTCAGATGCCCGAAGTTCACCGGATACTGCTCCTTGCCGCCGCGTAGTATCAGCTTGCCCGTTTTCGCATTGGCAGGCACCGTCTGCTCCAGTTTCCCTTCGCCATCCAGCGTGCCTTTAAGAAGCTTGCCGTCGACTTCTAACGTATAAGGTTCGTTTTTGCGCGGCTGGTCGAGCATCAGCAACTGCAGCTTGAACTTCACCTTCTCGCCTTTTAGCTTGAATTTGTGCCGCGCATTGGTCCCGCGGCTTTCTTCTTTCAGCCTCAAATCGGGTACGAACACCTGGTCGCCAGGAAAAAGGATGTTCGGATCTTTGCGTTTGGCCTTGAGGGCGGCGTTCTGAGGATGATTCCAGATCGTTTCCCAAAAGAACCCATTTTCTTTGGCGATGCTCGGTATGCTGTCGCCCAAATCCACCGTATTCATTCCCATGTGCGCACCTTAATTCGGCTGCCAGGCGTCCTGGTCGTAGTCCGGAAACGTAATCTTCACTTGCCCGGGATCGATACCATCAACCCGCGCGAATCCCTTTTCATCCAGCGATCCCGATGACACGCTTCCATCCGGCAGCGTGATGCGATAGGCAGCGCCGGCCACAGGCTTGCCGTCATCGTCGTTGAGCACAACTTCCACCCAGGCGTTTTTGGGCTTGTCCATCTTGTTCTTGTCCGAATTCGGGTCGTGCGTAGGCGCTTGTAACGCGGCCAGATTGGCCAGTTGCGCAGCACTCATGGCGGCAATCTGTGTATTGAAACATTCTTGCCCGGGTATGGCCGTATCGGCCAGCAGCGCCTTTGCGGCCTTCAACGGGCTGACAATATTCGGGCCGGTCGGCGAGAGCGCCGCGCCTCCGCTGTTGATCTTCGTCATCGTTCCAACGATCGTGACGCCCGAAGGGTCGATCGTGACGTGGTTTCCACCCACTTTGATCGTCAGCCCCGAACCAGCCGAGATGACCACGCTTCCGCTCGCGTCTATGCTCAAATTCCCAGCCACCGAAATACCGACATTGCCCCCGTATTGATATCCGGCAGCGCCGCCTGTCTTCAACGAGTACGTTCCATCCACCGAGTAAGCGGCCTTCCCCGCGACGCTGCAGTGGTCGTCACGCCCAATCGTGTGAATACAATCCCGGCCGGTATCGTTTTGGTGATCGCGCGCAATCTTTTCGAACACATCTTGATCCGCGACCTGATGCCGGTCCTTGCCTACGTATTCACGCGCAATGTTCTGAACGCGCAGGTCAAAATCTTTCTGCCCGAAGATGAAAACCTGTTCCTGGTCCTTCTTGTCGTCGAAACGAAGCTCATTGAATCCGCCGCCGTGGGGATAGCTGAGCGTCTTCAAAGTAGTTTTGGTTTTTTCGTCCGGCAGTTTATAAGGGGTGGTCTGTTCCGCATTGTAGACGCGCCCGGTGATGAGCGGTTGGTCGGGATCTCCTTCCAAAAACTCTACGATCACTTCTTGACCCACGCGCGGAAGCTGCACACTGCCCCAGCCTTTGCCCGCAATCGTCTGCGAGACGCGCACCCAGCAGGAGCTTGTATCGTCGTATTTGCCGTAGCGGTCCCAATGGAATTGAACTTTTACGCGGCCATACTCATCCACGTAGATCTCTTCTCCTTCGGGGCCGGTCACGAACGCCGTCTGAGGTCCCCGGATGTAAGGCCGGGGTGTGATGCGCGGCGGCCGCATGGGAGTTGCTTTAGGAATGGCGGTGAAGCGGTTCCGGTAACGTTCCTCACTGCCGACGTCGCCGCCATATAAACTGCCTTGTTCCGCCTCGTATTCAACACCAGTTAGAAGATACTCGCCATTCTGATCGGCTCGAAAATGGTCCTTTACCTTAAACGTGAATCCTGGAATGAAGCCCCGGCAGGAACTCTCGCCGTTCACTACATCGATAGCGGCTTCTTCCTCTTCCATGCGCACTCGCGTCAGCTCTTCGCCGCGAGCGCTTGAATCGAACCGGCCTGGATAGTCGTATAACTCGAAGGGCGGCACTTTCAGCGGCGAGATGGTGGGCACGTTCGACAGCAGATGAAAGCGCGGCTTCTCGAAATTGAAATCGGCCTGGGCCCATTTCGCCGAACGGACCAATAGTCCCCGAACCCAACCGTCGATATAGTTTTCATCCTGCGAGAAGCCGGAACCACCGCCCGGTCGCCAGCGAACTTCAGGTTCCAGTTCCGAAGGCACATGCCCGCCAGGATCGTCGGCCAGAACTAGCGTGTGCTTCGTCTTTTCGTGCTCAAAGAAGTAGCAGATCCCCTCTTCCTCCATCAGACGAGAGATAAACTGGAACGCCGTCTCACGGTACTGGACGCAATATTCGCGCGGCTCATAAGTCTCGCGCAGCTTAAGGGTAAAATCCGCGAACCCGTACTTGCTGAACACTGCCTCGATGATTTCGGGCACAGACTTCTTCTGATAAATGGCGCAATCGGTCGTGCGGGTCAGGAACCAGAGCCAGGGCACGACCGTTGCGGTATAGCGCGCATAATGGTCGACTGTGGGCAATAACGAAAACCGGTTGATATAGCCGCTTATGTAGCGCTCGTGCTTCTCATCCAGCAGGATGCTGATGGAGACCGGTTGCGAAATCAGCTTGGCCGGGTCGAGGTTCCAATTCTCCGACGCCAGTTCCAGCTCCACTTGGTATATCTCGGAGATTTGCTCTCGCCCGCGTAGCGAACGCAGCACCAGCGCGTTCGGTCCCAGTGGCGTCTCGACTTGGAGTAGTCGTTCTTCTTGTACGAGGGAAGCAGGCATGTTCTGGGCGTCTCAACTAATCGGGAACCACTACTGCATTTGGGTGTCCAATCCAGAAGCCCGCCTGTTCTATGTCTTACAAAGGGCGGTAATGAAATAGCTGAATTCCTCGGATAACAGAACTGCTCCCGAATAGAACTTTTCGGATAGTGAGACGCTTGTCGCCTGCTCAGGCATGTTGTACTTCCGCTCCCGAACTGGAATGCCAAAGCGCGTTAACTCTAGCGCCGCTGTCATGCCGGTGGGACCTGCTCCCACAACGAGTACTGTGCCTGCTGATTCGCTCAAGTTGTTTTCCCTTTCACTCAAGCAGACTCGCTCTCCAGACTATATGCTAATAATGCCAAGAAGAGACACAGAGGTGACCACGGCTGAACTGTTTTTGGAGTTCTCCAGACAAAAGCTGCTGCGTGAATACTGGCCCCGAGCGCGAGCGTGTGTCGAATCGCTGGGTGACGAACAGGTCTGGTGGCGTCCGAACGAGGCAAGCAACAGCATCGGCAATCTGATGCTGCATCTCGAAGGCAATGTCCGGCAGTGGCTGGTGACATCTTTTAAGGCGGAGCAAGATAATCGCGCGCGGTCTGCTGAATTTACCGAACGTGCCGGTATCGCCCCGGCCGAGCTAATCGAGCAACTTGACACAACCATGCGCGAGGCAGACACCGTCCTTTCGCGTCTCACCGAGGCCGATCTATTAGCGCGATATCAGATTCAGGGATACGATGTCAGTGGTCTCGATGCCGTGTATCAAGTGGTCGAACACTTCGGGTTGCACTACGGCCAGATTCTGTATATAACGAAGTTACTTAGCGGCGAAGACTTGGGTTATTACAGTGAACTCAGTAAGACCGGCCGAGCTTCGTAAGCGAGTGTGAAAAAATCGAGTGGCTAGCGGCCGCTTTGCGCAGTTTGCGTGCTGGCGGGCTCCGTGCCGAGATACTGAGTGAGCCAATCGATCCAGCGGCGGTAGACGTCGCGCATTCGAACCGGATCTGCCGGGCTGTGACCTGGAATGGGATACGCAAAGAACTGGGTAGTTACCCCACGATCCTTCAGTTCATGAAACAGCCGATAGGATTGCGTGACGGGCACTCGATAATCGCCCGTGTCGGACAGAATCAACGTAGGTGCAGTGATATTGGCGGCGTAGGTGATCGGCGATTGTTCCCGGTATGCCTGCATGCGGTTTCCTGTGTAGGGCGAACCGCCGAAGCCGTCGGCGCGGCGCACGTTGGCATCGCCGAGGTTATATTGATCGAGCCAATCGGTAACGGCTGCACCGGCGATGGCTGCTTTCCAACCTTTATAGTGTCCGAGCAGCCAAGTGGTCATGTAGCCACCGTAGGACCAACCGGTGACGGCGACCCGCGATTCGTCCACGAAGCCGCGCTTTTTCACCTCAGCAACACCGGACATAGCGTCGCGGCCCGGACCGTCGCCGGCATCATTCCAGATAGCGGCTTTGAAGCCCGAACCTAAGTTGTCGCTGCCGCGGTAGTTGGGCTCAAACACAACCCAGCCTTGCGCGGCAATCAACTGCGCGAAGACGGAGAAGGTTTCCTTCGAGGCTGAACTGGGGCCGCCATGGACATAAAGGACAAGCGGGTATTTACGGTTCGGCTGGAAACCGGGGGGATAAGTCAGCACCGCGTCGTCTTTGAAGCCGTCCGGTCCAGTCCAATTGATGGTCTCCGTTTTCGCGAGTTCGAGTTGCGCGACAGGCGCATTGAAATCCGTCAGGCGTTCCGGCGCCGCAGTGGCGCTGCTCATGTAATAGAGCTCTGTGGGACGCTGCGGTTCGCTGGCGGTAAAAGCGATCTCGCTATGTGGGCCCACGTGAGCATCCACCCAGAATGAGGAAACGGGGCAGAGATTGCCGAGGTTAAGCTTCGTTGCTTTGCCAGCCAGAGGCTGAATCCACAGCCCGACGCGGGTGCCGTCGTTTGCGCCCACAAGCAGCGCGCGGCTGTCGGGCGTCCAGATGGCTCGTGCAATGTTGCGGTCAATCGCGCGCGTGACGCTTTCTCCCTCACCATGGGTACCGGTGATGACCTGGATGTCATTACCATTTTTCGTTTGGCCGTCACGTGGGTACCAGTAAGCAAGGTGCGTGCCGTCGGGTGAAAACGAAGGATAGCCCTCGTGCTTCGAACGTCCGGTGATTGGCTGGTATTGGCCCGTAGCCAAATCCAAGAGCTGGAGAGTACTTTGGTCGCCATCGCCGGAATACGGCGTGGTGATTTTGACAAAGGCGATGGACTTGCCGTCGGGCGACCATGCGATGGGCGATGCCGGCGAACCAGGCGGATGGCTGATAGGCAACGTCCAAAGGCCGGAGGTGAGGCGTTTCGGCTCGCCACCGGTTGCTCCAATCAGCCAGAGATGAGTCGGTAAGGGTTTGGAAGTAACAAGAAAATCGTTGTCGCCGACTTCGAAGGCATCCTCAAATTTGGCTTCGCCTTCCCGCTTTGCAGCTTCGTCGCTGGCTGCGAACGCAAGGGCAGTGCCATCCGGTTTCCAGGCGAACTGCTGGACTCCGGTGGCGACCTTCGTGAGTTGCTCAGCATCTCCGCCGTTCATGGGCATGACGAAAATCTGCGGTTTCTTGTTCACGTCGTTGGCGAGAAACGCGAGCTGCTCGCCGGAAGCGGACCAGCGGGGGTAACTGATTCCCTGGCGGTCGTGCGTCAGCACGCGTTGGTGATGCGTGGAGATGTCAATCAAGACCAGTTGCGTTTCGTAGAGGTCGAGCTGATAGTTGGGACGTGAAACGACGACGGCGATGGATTTGGCGTCGGGCGAAATCTGTGGGTCCGAAACCCGCACAATCTTACTGACGTCGGCAAGCTGGAACCGGGCTGCCTGGGCCGAAACAGATCCAAAGGCCAGAACAACAAATACAAGTGCTCTCTTCAAAACGCGCCTCCCGCGATTTAGCCAAGTATTACACGATTCGGCGAGTCTTCTGCCGTGCAGGTAGATCATCTCCGCACGTATCATGTTGACTCGTGGGTGGCGACAAGGGATGAGTTCGCAAAGAACGAGGTCACAACACTTTGAAGACCCGGTCCCAACGCGTGTGCGTTCGACCATGTTTACCGCTACCTGCCTGCAAATCTGTTTCGCTCCCCGCCTGCGAATCATAAATGAGGAACGGCTCTCCAATTACATCCGACACGTCCACGAATCCCCAATATCTGCTGTCGAGCGAATTGTCCCGGTTATCCCCCAACACGAAATACTTGCCCGCCGGAACCACCACTTCGCCGTTCACCACGTGATCCTTCAACATCTCCGTCCGGGCCTGTAGCAGCCCTGGCATTCCTGCAAGCGCCCGATCATTCGATAATCCGCTCGGCAGATTGTCTCGGAAAGGATCATCTGGAAACGTGCGAATCACATACGGCTCCTGCAACGCCTTGCCGTTCAGATACGTGACCCGGTCCTTTATTCTCACTCGGTCTCCCGGCGTGCCGATGACCCGTTTGACGAAAATCTGTTTTCGTTCCAACGGGTAGTGAAAGAAAATCACATCCCCGCGCGCGGGTGTCGGACGCGGAAAAACTCGCACTAGCATTCGATCGCCAATCAGCAGCGTATTCTCCATGCTGCCGGTCGGCATGCTGTACGCCCGCACAAACAGCAACGGCGCCGTGAACGCTACTGTCAGTCCGATCCACGGCCATCGCAATCCCAGAGGCGCTCCCGCTCGGCTTAAGGCTCGCCCCGCCAAAAAGAAGACGAGTGCCAGAATCAACCCGCCAATGACGGTCACCGCAAGCTGTCCCCTCGGGATATTTGCGCTGTCAAGCAACAAAGCCGGCGCCACCAATGACTGCACGGTTTCAAACAGCGCGAATCCGTATGCGCCCCAGACGCGCCGTCGTAGAATCGTCACCCCGGCGGCAATCGGCAAGATGGCTGTCAATACATAAAAAACATGCTGAATAGCGGCAATTAGACTGAGTGCTCCGACAAAGAAGCCAATTGCGACTGCCGCAACGGCTATCTTGGGCAACTGCACGCGGCGGTTTCCGCTTGTCGGTGAGTCCATGCTCAAAAGCCCAAGCGGGTTACTGAACTACCAGCACGCGCAACAGCGACCCGTCTCCGGCGCCGTAGTAGACACGCTCCGTTGCTTTCACAAAGTCGCTCGATTTCGCAGTAGGAATGTCTTCAAATTGCTGTGGATTCCGGTCTACCAACGGAAACCAAGTGCTCTGAATCTGCACCATGATGCGATGGCCGCTTCGAAAAGTGTGGCAGATATCAGGCATGACGTACTCGATCTTCGCGGTCTTGCCGGGTGAAAACGCTTCGGGCTTGGACCGGCTGTTTCGATATTTCCCGCGAAACGGCTCGGCTCGTACCAATTGCTGGTATCCGCCCATCTGAACACCCGCTGGGTTTGGTTCCGGATTCGGGTAATCGTTTGGGTAAACGTCAATCAACTTCACGACGAAATCGGAATCTGTACCGGACGTGGAAACTTTGAGCACGGGCGTGATTGGACCAGCCAGGGTGACGTCGTTTTCAAGCGGCGGAGTCTGGTAAACCAGGACGTCGGGGCGGCGCGAGGCGAAGCGTTGGTCGTAAGTCATATAGTCGCGAGGCATACCGGCGCCTATGCCGGCAAGCACGGGCACCGGTTTCGCCGGATCGCTGACATACTCGTCATAACCGGACGAAGAGGATTCAGAAAATGACAGCGTGCCGTTTGCCCCAAGATAAAGAGACTTACCCGAGGCATTCTTAGGCGGCCACTCGGGGAAACGGAGCCATTCATTGGTTCCGGTTTCAAATACCCATGCTTTCGGAATCTCGTTATCGGGCGGATTCTTCAATCCGGCGCCCTTCTGTTTCAAGTTCTGAGTGAAGAAGGGCAGTTCGATGTGTTCGCGAAAGAACTCGCCAGTATTGGAAGCGAAATTGAGATCGCCTAAGGATTGGCCCTCACCGCGCGACCAGCAGCCATGGCACCAAGGTCCCATGACTAGCGTGTTGGGCGCTTTGGGTCCGTCTTTCTCGATAGCCCGGAATAGTTTCAAAGGCCCGGAAAGATCCTCGGCGTCAAACCAGCCACCGACGAACAAAGTTGCTGGCGTCACATTTTTCATGTGCGGCGCTTGAGCACGGGATTGCCAGAACTCATCGTAGGCAGGATGCTTCAGAATGTCGTTCCAGTAAGGGCTTTCGTTGTGCAGGTAGCGTTCGTTGGCATTGGCGAGGGTACCCATGCGAAGGTAGAAATCGTATTCGTCGCGCGTGCCGTAATCGAAGCCATGAAACTGTTGCGGCGGACGCTCGGGCTCGGGTCCGCGAGGTTTGAATACGCCGTAGAAGCCGAAATTTGCCGCCAGGTGAAAGGCCCCGTTGTGATACGCATCGTCACCGTTGCCCACGTCGCCCATGGGCGCCTGAGGCGAGACCGCTTTAAGCGCCGGATGCGAATTCATCAAGCCATAGGCGGCGAAGAAACCCGGGTAGGAGATGCCCCACATGCCGACTCTTCCGTTGTTGTTCGATACGTTCTTGACGAGCCAATCAACAGTGTCATAAGTATCGGTGCTTTCGTCCGTGTCCTTGGGTCCGGTGAAGGCGGTCTTGTGCGGCGGAACGTCGATGAATGTTCCCTCCGATAAGTAGCGGCCACGCACGTCCTGATAAGCAAAAATAAAGCCTTCTTTTTCCGCTAGCTCAGAAGGTCCGACCAAGGGACGGTAGTTGTCAATTCCATACGGACCCACCGAGTAGGGCGTGCGCTGCATCAGAATCGGGTAAGGCTGCGACAAGTCCTTCGGGACATAGACGATGGTAAAGAGCTTGACGCCATCGCGCATGGGAATTCGAAATTCATACTTCGTATAGTGCGAGCGCGTGTAGGCAAGCTGCTGTTTGTCGTCTGATTGCGCTTGTACGCGGACAGAGATCAAGACTGCCGTACAAATGATGAGAGTACGAACGGTAGCGGGCATGCTGAAAAGTGTAGCTCGGGAGGAAGGAGAATTTAACTCTTCTTCTGAAGCTTCGCCCAGGCGTCCCGCAACTCGACGGTGCGGTTGAATACGAGCCTGTCCGCGCTGCTGCACCGGTCGGCGCAAAAATACCCGAGACGTTCGAACTGATATCGGTCGCCGGGCTTGGCGTTCGCGAGCGACGCCTCGGACTTGCCCTCGACTACTGCAAGCGAGTTCGGGTTCAAGTACATCGCGAAGTCGCCATCTTCCGGGACGTTGTTCGGGTTCTCTACCGTGAACAGCTTTTCATACAGCCGAACCGTCACTGGAAGCGCCTCGGCGGCGGAGACCCAATGAATGGTGGACTTCACTTTACGAGTCTGTTGACCGCTGTGTGTTTCGGGATCGTAGGTGCAGTGAATCTCTGTGATTTCGCCCGTGTCCGGGTCTTTCACTACATCGTGACATTTGATGATGTAGGCATACCGCAGCCGGACTTCGTTGCCAGGATACAGGCGGTGGAAGCCTTTCGGCGGCGATTCTTGAAAGTCCTCCCGCTCGATCCAAAGCTCGCGGCTGAAGGACACTGAGCGCGTACCGGCGCTGGCGTCCTCGGGATTGTTAATGGCTTCCACGAACTCAACCTGTCCTTGGGGATAGTTCGTCAGCACCAGCTTGACCGGGCGCAGTACCGTCATGACGCGCAGCGCGGTCTTGTTCAAATCCTCGCGAACGTAGTACTCGAGCTTCTCGAATTCGGTGATGCCGTTGGTTTTCGAAACGCCGAGATTCCTGGCAAAATTCCGCAAGCCTTGCGGCGAATAGCCGCGCCGGCGCATTCCGCTGATTGTGGGCATGCGCGGATCGTCCCAGCCTTCCACCACGCCTCGTTCTACCAGTTGCAGCAGCTTGCGCTTACTCAGGACCGTGTACGTCAGGTTCAATCGATCGAATTCAATCTGCTGGGGGTGGAACACGCCTAGCTGCTCGAGAAACCAGTCATAGAGCGGACGATGATCTTCAAACTCGAGCGTGCAAATGGAATGCGTGACGCCTTCGATGGAATCAGATTGACCGTGCGCCCAATCGTACATCGGATACATGCACCACTGATTGCCGGTGCGATGATGCTCGGCGTGCAGGATCCGGTACATGACGGGATCGCGCAAGTTGAGGTTGGGCGAGGCCATGTCGATTTTGGCGCGCAAGGTGCGCGCGCCGTCGGGAAATTCCCCGTTCTTCATGCGCGTGAACAGATCCAGACTCTCCGCCACGCTTCTATCGCGATACGGACTGTTCAGGCCTGGTTCTGTGGGGGTGCCGCGCATCTCTCGTACTTGGTCGGCGCTCAAATCGCAAACATAGGCCTTGCCTTTCTGGATGAGCTCGATCGACCAAAGGTACAACTGTTCGAAATAGTCGGACGCATAGAGGGCGCGGGCGCCGAAATCGCCGCCCAGCCAATTTACGTCCTCAATAATCGAATCTACATATTCGGTCTCCTCTTTAGCAGGGTTCGTGTCGTCGAAGCGCAGGTTGCAATTGCCGCCGAAATCTTTGGCGAGGCCGAAATTCAGGGTGATGCTCTTGGCGTGCCCTACGTGCAAGTAGCCATTCGGCTCCGGCGGGAAACGGGTGCGCACTTGTCCGCCATATTTGCCGCTGGCGTTGTCGGCGAGGATTATGTCGCGAATGAAATTAGCGGGAGGTAAGTCGGTATCGTTCATTGACAATTTCCAGGGCCGAAGCAAGGCGAGTCAGCACAGTGTCATGGCCCAGTACTTCCAGTGTTTCAAAGAGCGGCGGCGCATTCTTGCGTCCGCAAACCGCGACGCGAACCGGCTGGAACATTTGCCCGGGCTTGAGCTTGAGTTCCTCAGCGGCGCTGCGTAGGGCGGTTTCGAGTGTTGCGTGATTGAACGCCGGCACAGCAGACAAAACCTGCTGGGCTTTAGCGAGCACCAGCGCGGCCATGGCGGCGTCTCCTTTCTGCGGAATTAACTCCGCGGGATCGAAGGGCTGCAGTTCCGAAGCAAAAAAGAAATCGGCCACCGTGCCCACGTCGCGTAACAGACGGATCCGCTCGCGGATCAGCGGAGCAACCGCGCGAAGTTTCTCGAGTGTGGCGTTTGGCAGGCCAGCTTGTTCAGCGTATGGCAGCAAGCGCCGCGCCAGTTCATCGAGGTCGAGCGCGCGCAGATGTTCAGCGTTCAGCCACACGGCCTTCGGATCAAAAGGATCTTCCTCGCTGAAATTGATGGTGGCGTTAGCGCGGTGGATGCCTCCGAGCGAGAACAGCTCGATCAGCTCCTCGCGCGTCATTTTCTCGCGATCGTCCTTTGGCGACCAGCCGAGCAAGCACAAAAAGTTAATAAATGCCTGCGGGAGAAAACCGGCGTCACGGTAGGTTGTAACACTCACCACCGCACCATGTTTGCGCTTCGAAAGCTTCGCGCCGTCAGGAGCCATCAGCAGCGGCAAGTGAGCAGTCTTGGGTACGTCGGTGCCCAGCGCTTCAAAGATCAGCACGTGCTTGAAGGTGTTCGCGAGATGTTCCTGACCACGCAGAATGTCGGTAATCCGCAGATCGGCGTCATCGGCGCAGGAAGCCATATGATAGGTCGGCATACCCGAGGAGCGGAGCAGCGCGAAGTCCTCCAGATCACTAGTGGCCTTGGTGACCGTTCCGTAGACCAGATCGTTTACCACCACCTCGCTGTGCGATTCACGAGGGACGCGGAAGCGCAGCACGAACGCTTCACCTGCGTTGGCGCGGCGGTCGCTATCCTGGCGCGAGAGCTCGCGCATGCCAGGATTCGAGAGCCATCCTTCACTGGAAGCTTCCCGCCCGTCAGACGCGGCCGTGAAGTCCCGATAAGCGAGGCCTTTTTCGAAAATCGCCCAGGCAGCTTGACGATGGAGAGCGACGCGCTCGGACTGACGGTAAAGCTCGTCCCAGCCGAGTTCGAGCCACTCGAGACCTTCGTAAATGGAATCGAGCGAGACCTGAGTGTTCCGTTCGATATCCGTGTCATCGATGCGAAGAATCATTGAGCCGCGGCGCTGGCGAGCGTAGAGCCAGTTGAAGATAAAAGTTCGCGCGCCGCCGATGTGAAGGTACCCGGTAGGCGACGGCGCAAAACGGACGCGTGTCATTCCACAAGAAGAATAGCTAACTCGAACGCATAGACAGAAGGTTGCTTAAATGCGGCGATCTCCGGCCACTGCCACTTTCTAGCCCGGCTCAAAATGAAGTAGAGGTCATGCGGTAGGCCACCTTCACTCACGTTTGCCCCAAAAAATACCGATACTTCTTGAAAAGGCGACAGACTACCTAAAAAACGTGCTATGCGGGAGGTTTGGTAAAGTTTGCCCGAAAATGACGTATAACTCACAAAAAGTAGGCTGGCGAGTGGCTGAGTGGCGTGTTTTGCTCACCGGTCTGTAAGGAAATGGGAAACTATCGCGACGCAAAAACACTGGATGAGTGCCGGTTACATCGCGACACCGATGTGCCGCCAGTGACCGGGCGCGCAACACGCGTTTTGGTTGTCGATGACAGCAGGGCAGCTACTTTCTCGTAAAAACGTTGTTGAGTCAAGTACGTAACATAAAGTATGGGGTTCAGTGGGCGGCGTCCCTCACGAAGGGAATGGACGCGCTACGGCAAAACGATTTTGATATTTGTTTAGTCGATTATTGCTTAGGGCGGCAAAATGGATTGGACTTCGTGCGGGAGACAGCGGCCGGACCTGATTCGCCAGCTCTTGCTGCGAGTCGGCAACAGATTCAGGAACCCGGTGGGCGGTCTACTGACGATCTCGACCGCACCTCAGCATTTTGGAACCGCTCCACAGCGGAGTGTCGGGGCCGACTCTGACGAATACGTGACAATCCAAATCACCGACACAGGGGTGGGAATGGATGAGGCGACGAGAAGCCGGATGTTCGAGCCATTCTTCACGACCAAGCAATCCGAAAAGGGTACCGGGCTGGGGTTATTCATCGTTTACGGAATTGTGACGCAAAACCGCGGAACGATTGCGGTTGAAAGCGTGCTAGGAATCGGAACAAAGATTAGTGTGCTGCTACGGGCTTGCAATCCGTCTGCGCCGGAAGAGTGCGGTGCTGTCCCCTTAGGTAGGGCGGTCTCAAGAGATAAGCGTCTGTCGTTGGGATGACCGCACAGGAAGTACCTGATGTCCCCGGCGCTGCCACAGAACGGGCCAATAATCAGCTTTGCAGCCGGGTAGCGCAGAAGGTTATGTGTTTCAATTTCGCCGCGGAAATCAACAATTAATGGAAAAACAAAACGTTCACATCGCCGTGGTGGACGATGACGACGTACTCAGAAAGATGATTTCAGGCTTTCTGAGGGAATGTGGATATGAGGTATCTGAAGCGGCAAATGGGCGAATCTTGAGCCAGCTTTGGGCTCTGGGAGCTTTCGATCTGATTATCTGCGACCTGACCATGCCGGAACAGGAGGGGCTGGAAACGCTAATAAGCCTGCGCCTGCGCGGGGCGACGGAGCCAATCCTGATCACGTCCGGGTTCTATGGTCAGCAGTTCTTCGGTGTGGCAAAACGGCTGGGCGCCACAGACACGCTACCAAAACCGTTTTTACTAAGAGATTTGCGGGAGAAAGTGGGCAACTTGCTGGCTAAGTACGCGGAAGCAGAAGAAGTGTTCTGAGCCCGCCCGTAAGCGCTCGTAAGTAGCTGACTTTATTGGTCGGGGCGGCAAGATTCGAACTTGCGACCCCCTGCGCCCAAGTAAAGTGCTCTCCCTCTAATCCGTCTATCTACTCCTAACATTTACAACAACTTGGGGCGTCTGCTTTCGCTCAGCGGCTAACCGGTTGCAGATACAACACGAGCCGTTTTGATACGGTTTTGATACGGTGCGCGTGGTTTGCGCATCCGTGTGTCTGTTTCCGTGGGCCAGGCGAGAGAGTCGCTCCCAAGCTTCCGAAGAATTTTAGGAGCAAGGCGAGTGAAGTTCGGAGCAGCCTTTACCCCCGAGAAAGTCTCTCAGGGATCTTGTGCGCCCTCCTGTTTGCAGGAATCCCCGGGCAGCAATGCGGGCGCGGATGAGCGCGAACCATGGCCTGGAGTCGGCCGGTTCGGTTTTGAAAAGAATCAGGCCGGAACTGGTGATTTCGAAGCAGAAGCTTCGTCAGGCCGACGGCAGTTGCAGGGTGCGTCTGAAGCGCGAGGAAGGAAAGCAGAACGTGGGATTCAGTTCCAGACCGTTCGTCTTGTGTGGGCTGCCAGTCCGAAAGCCGCCGATCAACGAACTCCTGTACGAACGCCGCAACGGCAACTTCCTGTCTGCAGATCACAGGTCACCCGACCTATGGCTTGCCGTTTGGGCAAGATCGCATCGTGCCGATTTACCTGGCTACGCTCGCCGTCCGACAGCAGAGTCAGACGGTTCGTTTTCGGACCGCGGCGGAGATGCTGGAGACGTTCGGCATGCACAAGGGCGGTAAGGAATATCGCCGTCTCATCGCGGCCTTCGAACGGATCTTTGGTGCGACGATTTTCTTCGGCACGGATACACTCAACGGAAAAGCCAAGGTAGTTCAGCGTTCGCGCTTCAGCTTCTTCAATGAAGCCCAGATCTGGTACAGCCGGGACCCCGACCAGTGTCCGCTCTCAGATGAGTTCGAGAACATCATCGTGTTGAGCGATCAGTTCTACCAGGAAATTACTTCACACCCGATTCCGGCGGATCTCGAAGCGGTGAAAGTGCTGGCCGGAGCGCCGGCCGTGCTGGATCTGTTCATGTGGCTGTCCTACCGTTGTTTCCTGGCCAAAGGGCAAGAAGCTATTCCCTTGCTCGGGCCGCAAGGGCTGGCGAGCCAGATCGGTTCGATCGAGTATGCACGTCCACGGCGCTTCCGCGAAAAACTCGAGCAGTGGCTGGATTCGATCCGTATCCTTTGGCCGGAGTGCCCGGCGCGCATTAGTTCCGATGGCATGAGTCTGATCGTGAATCAGGCATCCGCCGTACTACAACAGCAGAGGATGTACGGATGAAAACTCGCGCCGAAATGCAAACGATATCGCTTCGAAATCGTCGGTCCGCTCAGGCCAAACGGGAAATGCATTCTCCACATCCACCGGAAATCTACGATTCGATCATCGCAGTCGGCAACGTCAAAGGCGGAGTGGGCAAAACGACTCTGGCGGTGAACCTTGCGATTTGTGAAGCGCTGCTTCGGCGAGACGTCCTGCTGATCGACGGGGATGAACAGGGCACGGCCCGCGCGTTCACGCAACTGCGTGCCGAACAACTTGGCGCACCCGGATACACGGCTGTATCTCTTCACGGTGCTGAGATTCGAACGCAAGTTCGCCAGCTTCGCAGTAAATATCAGCGCATCATCATCGATGGGGGGGGACGTGACACGTCGAGTCTGCGTGCAGCTTTGACGGTCGCGGATGTTTTGATTGTTCCCGTTCTGCCGGCGACTTTCGACGTCTGGTCGCTCGATCCTGTGCAGGAGTTGATTCAGGAAGCGCATGAGATTAACAGCTCACTACGTGCAATTGTCATTCTGAACGCAGCTGACGCTCAAGGTCGAGACAACGACGAAGCTGCCTCAATCATCCGGGAGAAGGAGGGATTCGAATACTTTCCTCATCCAATTGTGCGGCGCAAGGCGTTTCGTAACGCGGCAGCCGCCGGCTTATCGGTCCTTGAGTGTAGACCTGCAGACGAGAAGGCCATGAATGAATTCAGGCTTTTCGCGGCGCATGTTTTGGGATATTCTGGCGATATCGCTTCCGTATCCCATGGCCATCGCAAAGCATCCTTCCCGCAAAACAAAGATGAGCGAAAAGCAGGCTGAGAAATTCATCTGGGCCGCTTCCGCAAAAGGATACCGAAGACGAGGGGCGGTTTGTTCAGACACCCGTCCGGTTCCCGCCTGCTCTGCTTGCTCGAATCGATCGGGCAGCCAAGAAGAGAGGGCTGAACCGAAGTAGCTGGCTTCGCTACGCCGCTACGAAGGAATTAGACATTGAGGAGCTATGAATTGCGCGATAGAACGGATGCGAAAAAACGATCAAAACAATTAGCAGATAATATTACGATTCCTGTTTGGTTACTTGCCACGGAATCGTTTTACAAGAAACTGAATCGCATCGCGAAGGAATGCGAGCTGCCAAGATATGAAGCGCTCAGTAGGGGTCTCGATGCCCTGCTCCGCGAAACGCAGATCCGAAATTCTGCCCTGAACCGCAATATCAAGAGCCCTTCGCAATCGGAAGTGTTTCGCCGCACAATGGGGCAAGTGTCGCGCAACTACTGGGCAACGGTCAGCCCAGAAGAGAAACGGCGGCGCGCGCAGAACAGTGCTCGGGCGCGATGGGGCCGTCTTGCCGATTCTCAATCCTAATGCGGCTTCCAC
This sequence comes from Terriglobia bacterium, assembly GCA_963758445.1. Taxonomy (GTDB): domain Bacteria; phylum Acidobacteriota; class Terriglobia; order Bryobacterales; family Bryobacteraceae; genus Bog-105. The sequence continues at coordinate 27,548 of CAVWVR010000004.1, read as the reverse complement.
CAGCGATGTCGTAGAGTAGGGTCCGACTCTAGAAATCACGCATCCAAAGGCGGACTACACCTGCGCTATGGTTACTTTGGCAGCTAACGGCTACCGGGGCTTCACAAAGCCAGATTCACGAATGAAGAATAAAACCAATGAGCAACTCTCGTAAGTAGGGTACGAGGCGTTGCTTTCCGATGTTGTGTCGTTACTCGATAGAGCGCGCCGGGCCAGTGCGCGTGCCGTCAATCACGTCATCACTTCTACTTACTGGGAGATCGGGCGGCGAATAGTCGAGCACGAACAGAAAGGGTCACGCCGAGCCGAATACGGCGAGCAGTTGATGAAACAATTGGCGCGAGATCTGACCGACCGCTTTGGCCGAGGCTTCTCACAAAGCAACGTGTTCCAAATGCGTCAGTTCTTTCTAACGCATCGGGAGAAATTCCAGACCGTGTCTGGAATTTCTGAATCGGCTGAAAAATTCCAGACACCGTCTGGAAAATCCCAAACCGTGCCGGTGTTCCCGTTATCGTGGTCGCACTACGTCCGCCTGCTGTCGCTCAAGAGCGCCAAAGCACGGGTGTTTTACGAAGAGGAGGCATTGTGCGGTGGTTGGTCGGTCCGGCAGTTAGATCGACAGATCGCAACACAGTTCTATGAACGCGCGAAACAATCAAAAGGGAAGCTCACGCCTCGGGAACGCCTGGGGGACACGCTGAGTGCGCAAGAAGAGATCAGAGACCCGCTTGTGCTGGAATTTCTCGGTCTCAAGGACGAGTATTCGGAAACCGAGTTGGAAGAGGCGTTGATTCTTCACCTCGAACACTTCTTACTCGAACTGGGCAACGATTTTGCGTTCGTGGCGCGTCAGAAGCGGCTACGTGTGGGCGATGAGTGGTACCGGATTGATCTCCTTTTCTTCCATCGACGTCTTCGCACGCTCATTCTCATTGACTTGAAGCTCGGTAAGTTCACACACGCCGATGCCGGCCAAATGAACCTATATCTGAACTATGCTCGCGAGCACTGGACGTATGAAGGTGAGAACAATCCTGTTGGTCTCATCCTCTGTTCGGAGCGTAATGAAGCGGTGGCGCACTATGCATTGGGCAACCTTTCCAACACGGTGCTCGCCCGCGAATACAAGGTTCAGCTTCCCTCCGAAGATCGCCTGGCCGACGAGCTTGCAGAAACGCGAAGAGCACTAGTGACACAACGCTCCACCCGGACATCGCAAGGGCGACATTGAGAGCCTAAGCAGACGCACTGCTGTATTCATTGTGCGCTTATCTAGACGCCCTGGTTAGCAAAGGCTTTGAAATCGACAGACGAGTCCCCTAAAGGGGGACATCGTCGTCGGTGGCTGCTGTTGCCTCGCTCGCGCCGGATTTGCTGGCGCGAGCGAGGAGGCGGATCGTGTCGGCCTTGAGTTCGACGACGAGCTGCTGAATCACATGCTCGATCGTTTTCTTGCCGCTGGGCACCTGAATCGTGCGATCATATTCGCGCGTGGTGAGTTCGCCCTGCACGAAGACGTGGGCGCCTTTCAGCAATCGCGGAACCATCTGCGCGAAGCCTTGGCCGAAGGCAATGATGTTATGCCATTGCGTCTTGTCTTTCCAATCGCCTTTGTCGTCCTTCCAAGATCTGGTCGTAGCGACCGAGAATTTCGTGACGGGAGTTCCGTTCGGCAGTTGTTTGGTTTCGGCGTTGCGGCCGATGAATCCGATGATCGTGAGCTGGTAAGTTCATTGAGTGTTTCTCGCTTTCTGCCCCGTTCGCCTGGGCACCCGGAAGCAAGTGGCGGCTGCTCCCAAACCCAGCCAGTGCTTTCCATGGGGGACCGCAAGAATTTCAACCGGTAGATTTGGCGAGCTTGCGAGCGATAAGAACGAGATTGTTGCGGTGGTGCCGTTGAAAGCAGAACGAGCGCCGGTGCAGGGCGCAGGGTTTTCGCCCGAAGCTGTGCCAGGCAACTCGGCTGAAACGAAGGACACCAGAACGGTCAGCCACTTATCCGAGCAATCGATAATGAACCTTGATTCTCAAACACACGGAACTCACATCAGTTCGGTCGCTTCGCGCGTTCGTGAAGGAAAAGCGGCGAAACTACAAAGGCGCGGCGTCGGCGAGGGCGAGTTTAGCATCGCTCAATTCCCACGTAAACACATGACATAGACGGGCGAGCTTCCGAGACAGGTCCTTCACAATCGAGCCATCCGTGGCAAGCTAAGATCTCGAAAGCAGAGAGTTGGAATGATTGTGATAATGGAATTGCTGCGATTCAACGGCACTCTTGAGCGGGATCCCGGCATCGATGCCTGGATGAAAGAGCACACGGGCGAATTGTGTGCTCTTGCGCATCACTGGTTCGAGGTGATGCGAAATGCGCCTCGGTAATCACCTGAAAACCGGCCATACGTTATCACTTAAAAACCGGCCCACGCAGGGAGTCGATACAGGACAAGAGTAGTTATACCTTGAGGGAGTCTGTTGGAGCAAACTTTTCTTTGGGGGGTAGAGGCAGGATTGACTTACACGGGTCATTGTGGCCTAAAAGCGGTAAATCGGGGGAGCGCGAGGACAGTGCTCTCGTAGTGAAGAGGGAGCTTTCTTCCTATTCTTCAGGTGGGGCGGTCTTGCTGCGCCAGTTACGCGGACCGCACTTGAGTACGTGACCGTGATGCAGCAGTCGACCGAGCATGGAGCCCCCGGGGCTACATCGCCGAGCAGTTTGCGACACAACTATTACTTCAACTGGATCGACGCTATCCTAGACCCCAGATTGGGGAATTCAGCATCAACTCTTCCCGCCTGCTGGTATAGACTGATTGCCTTTTTCGGATGAACGGCGGAAAGTTCATCACCTTTCCGTACTAAACCCTCAGCTTGTGATCGGCGCTGATTGAGAAGCCCTCTGACCGACTTAAATCCCGTGTAGCAATTTCCGGGGTCCGCCTGAACAAGCAATTCATTTGCGGTCCGCAAACGCGCGTGTTTGATTGCGTTCCGCGCCTCCCTTTCGTGTGCATTTAGATCTTCCAGCCGTTTATCGGCGTTCCCAATCGCAAGATTGCTTTGTGATTTCAGATCTCCGAGTGCATCGATCCAGGCGCGGTCCGTTTCTCGGGCGGCAGAAGCCGCATCCAAAGCCTTCTTAGCCAGATTCCGTGCGGCTAGCGGATCACAGGACAACGCATGGTCTGACTGGGTCAGGTAACCAGAGATCTCCATGACCCTGCTGTTTGACGACGAATTCGCAGAAGTTTGTTGTGCAAGCGACGGTTGAACAATCAACAACACAACGGTGGTGGCCAAAAGGTCCCAGATTGAGCAGTGCCGGGCACTAGCGAAGAGCACGATTTCTCCTCCAGAGAAACACGCAGGTATCAGCAGTTATTAGGCACTTAGGCTACCATAATTTCTAATCTGCCGATAATTGCTCATTTCGACAGATAGACGAAGGCTCCCCCAAATGTCCCTCAGGTTGTCACGCGCCTGTCCCGAGAAAAGGAGTTACACCGACGGCGTCGAGCCGTTTGATGAAGCGTGAGCTTTCCTTGCGTCAACCCATAAATCATTTGACGAACGGCACTATGCCCGTTGTCTCACCGGCGGGCATTCCCCGCAAAGCGACTTGGAACTCCTTGCGGAGGTCCGTTACGGAGATGAGCCCTACAAGCCCGCCGGAATCCCTAGTGGCGTTGTCCGTGGAATACAGCCTCGCCAGTTCCGCGAAGGGTCGCCCTGTCTTGAGCACCTCAAGAATCAACCCCGCCTCTGCTTTGGAGTCCACGACTATGATCCTCAGGCGAACTTGTGTCCCAACAAATTCGTCGCAGTGGAGCAGGGCAAACATCGGGGATCTCTTTGCAGTTACTTGTGGCGGCGGAGCTTCCATCGCGGTCCCGCAAACTTCCGAAGATGAAGGCAGCACTCCCGTTCCATACTTGCTTGTGCCACCGGCTTCATGGATCAATGCCGCTACGCAAGAGTTGTTCCCCCAATTTGCAAACGCGACATCCAAGGCGGTGCCGCCAAGCTCATTGCGCGCATTCACATCTACATGAGCTTGCATAAGCGCAATGACTCTTGCAGTTGATCCTGCTTTGGCGGCGGCCATGAGCGGAGTCCAACCCTTGATCAGGGACTCGTTCTCTTCACCCTGATTCGGATCAACGGGTTGCGCTCCGCGGACAGGGTCCCCACCGACACGAGTCGTTACCGCCTCAGTCGGTGAAGGCAGCGCGCTGTTCTTAGCTTGCGCAACGAGAGCGTCTGCGCCGTCGTTGCTGCCGTGATATTCGGCGTAAACCTTTGTGAAATACGCCTGCACTTGGGCGCGTGCACCCGCCGGCAGAGCGCCCGGACCGTCATAATTTCCTGCCCGTGCATATTCATATAACGCCTGAGAATATTTCTTCTCATTCATCAACAGCTTCGCGTACGCGTACGAAACGTTTGCTTGATTCGGGTTGGCGATTAAGCTGGCTTTGTATTCCTCTTCCGCTGCAGCGTTGTCCTTTTTCGCCGTGTCTTCCCAGGCGAGCGTGTTGTGGGCCAACGCCGTAGCCACCTGCTTTGCTTGCGCCCATTGATCGGCACTCATGTTAGCTGGCCTCCTGCTGTCGGCGAATTGCTTGTCGATATTGTCGAGCATGCCATGAGCCGCCGCATGCACTTGGCTCTCCAAAGCAGGATCGGGGGTATTACCGCCCACCGCGGGGCCCCAGGTCGTGATGTAGTAATCGGCAGTGAAGTTGTTCGGATCCACCGCGAGCATCTCCTGCGCCTTCTGCAGAAGCTCTTTCCGGGCATCGGGATCATTAGGCGCGAGCTGGTTGAGTGTGACCATGTAGGACTGTAAACGGTCCTGTATATAGTCGGTTTGCGAATACTCGTCCGTCCAAGTGTTAATAAGCTGTAATCTCAGTTTGGGATCGGCGGTCTGCGAGATTTTGAGCGCTAGGTCGTATTCGGCTCGATTCTTCCAGGACCTCTTTGTCCCCACCAGAGGAACCGTCCTGTTCGTCGGTAGGGGGGGATCGCTTCGAGTCGGCAGGGAGAGATCCTTTCGAGTCGCCACGGCTACAAACCTTTGGCTGTCAAGTTTGAAGTCGCCGTCGATATAACCGGTAATCTCCGCATTTTTTGGGATTACCGCATCGTTTCCGTGCCGCAAGAAAAGCAATGGCGAAAAAGGACCAATGATCATTGTAGAGAGGGCTATTCCTTTAAGATGTCCCTTCCCTTTGTTTTCCTTTACGCCTCTAATCGGGGCTTGCTCGCCGTTAACGAGTTGCACGAAATGAATCGTGACGTCCAGTCGGCCACCACGAGAACCTCGCTTTTTTTTCTTCGCAACGCTTACCGTGCCCGTCGCCGTCGCTCCGCGCTGAATTACAACGAGTTCTCCAACTTTCACAGGGTCGAGAACATCGAAATCGATTGAATCCCCGGCCTTGGCGGTGCTGGATGACAGGAGTTTCGTCAAGCTTAGCCTGACTTGGGTCGCGTCCCTCAGCACGATCGTTGTCGCCTGGGCACGCAAATCCGCAAGCGTTGGTCCAGCTACGCCGCCGTTTAGAGGAGACGAAAGCGTCGGCGTGATATCGCTTCCAACGGCGGCTCCCACATCTTCGCTGTGCGCGAGGGTCTCGCGGTACTCCCTATTTATTTTCCCGGCTTTAGCATAAAGCTTTTTTGCAGCTTTTCGCTTTCCCTGACCGCTAAGCAGGTCAGCCTGTCGCGCGACGAGGTAAGCAGACCGCCGACCCTCATCAGTCTTGTTGCGAAGATCCTTCAAGCCGGCGTAGCAGGCTTTTGGATCGACGCTCACGAGTGCATTGTGAGCCGTCTCTAGTTTTGCCTGCTTGAGAAGGCTTCGAGTCTCACTGGCGGCTGTCGTGAGCTGCGAGAGGCGTTTTTCGGCTTCCTCGATCTTCGTGTTGCTGTCAAGCCTGAGATTGTTGACGGTTTCGCGGACTTGGCTGTCCTGGGTTCGCACACCATCGAGCGTCCCCAATGCTTTTTTCCCCCACATTCTGGAGCTTTCAGGACTGCATTCGAGCTCCCGCCCTGATTCAGCGAGATATCCAGCGGCCTCAATGGTTTTGTCGCCCGACTGTGCCTTTTGACCGATAAGCATGGACTGGGGACCGACAGCTATCAAACACGCCAGGACAGGCTGTCTAAGAACACGCCATGTAATCCGCATATTTTTTCAACCTCAACGTCAAATCCCTCATTACCGACTAAGCGACAAAATTCCCGCGAACGCATATCATATGAATCGAGAGTCCCGATTCTGTGATTTCGTAGAGATATGCCGGCCGAAATTGTCACTCTATGACCTGCAATTCCGCCCTAGCAGTCTTAGGGCCGCCGGGGCCTTCCGCCGTCAACTCATACCGATAATGTGCCGGAGAGGGAAACTGAGACCGGGTCGCCCTCATACGGAGCTTACTCTGGTTGCTCACATTTCCAGTCCGAGGCAGCTCCATCGATGTCCCTTGAGGCGAGCCGGCCACGACGATTTTGACATCAGTGGCACCAAGCACATCCCAACTGACCGAAAATGTACCTCCGTATCTGACTCTGGCCGGTTCGATGCTGAAGGCCCTGATTTCGACGTCACGAACTCGCAACGTTACTGATTCCTGTTCCCATTCGCCGTTCTGTTGTTTGACTCGAAGCGTATACGCTTGCGTGTGCTCTGGAGACACCTCCTGAGGACTCGAGACGCTCCCGAGGTCGGGTTGGAGATCAACTGTTACCGTGTCTTCAGGAAGCACCCAAGATAACGTGGATTTCTCGCCAAAGAAAATAGAATTGGGCTCGGCTTTGAACTTCAGACGTGACCACAATTGGTATTCTTCTGATCGTGCTGGATGCGGCTCCGGCCGCGAGAGTGCCGGCCATGAAGTGGGCACGTCCTCCAGGGAACCGCTGGCCGCCCGCAGTCGGAACTCACGCTCGAACGGATTGTTTCTACTGCCGGCACTTTTGACACCGGGAAAGCGCTCTCTCGGCCATGCAGTATCAGGATCGAATGTCTCCAGCACTATCAGGCCACGCATGTTCTCGCCCAACAACTCCACTTTGGGAATCCGGAGTGCGATCTCGTAGCGATTACTTCCAGCGGCGCTCATTTTACCCGCAACGCGCGCGTTCGATGCGATGGCCTGATCTGAGCCACATGTACCAGCGTCTGACTCAATGCTGAATACGCATAATCGTTTTTCATCAAGATCCACGCCGTACACCCGATCCCTTTGAGGTGTCGGTTGACCGTCTCCGTCAACATCAGCCAGGATCAAAACATTCAAAGGCGAACGGAGAATGAACCCGGCGTCATCTCCGAAGTCGAGATACACAAGATCGAGGCGTTGCTCGGCCGAGGAGAATGACGTCTTTGTGTCTCTTTGGGGAAAAGGCACAGGAAGAAGGTCTTCAATCGAAGATGATTTATTTGGCCTAGCCGTCTGTTTCGCGGTGCCTGACTTTTTATTGCATCCAGATAGTGGGATCACTAGAAGCAACGCCGGGACGACACTCCATGTAACCAGCCAAGTAACCACGGGTTGTCTGGGAGACGAAGATCCCAAACCAGGAAACCAAGTGTTTTCCATCATCTTGGCTGAGTAATCTGCATTTGTTGCGATACCGTGTATTGGTCGTCGGTTCCCGGGACCGGCTGAAGTGTAGCAGGCGTATCCACGCTCTGAATTATGAAGGAATCAGCGCCCACCCCGGCAATCAGCGCCGAGTACCCGCCTGGGAAGTTGGAGATCGAATAGCGGCCAGCGGGCAACAAAACGAAAAGGGAGCCGGAACTCTTTTCACCCGCACAAACGGCGAACGAAAAAGGCTTGGACACCCCGCACCGGCACTTAATCTGGTCTTCTTCTTCGATAGCGAAGTGAATCTGAATTCGACGCTGGGTCTCCACGGCATGTACGAGGTGAATCGCGCACGTACCATCCAGTTTTCGGAGGCTGGCAACGAGAGCAAGAAGCGCCACCGCGTGAGCTCCGGGTTCAACATCCGCTCTCTCGTGCATCGCCGCAAGAGTAGGGCGCCACCCATCGGGCAGTCGGGCGCCGGGCATCGTCTGGTTTAGGGGCGGCTGTACTTCTGGGGCGACGGAATCGGTCGACTGCACAACGGGAGTGCTTGGATCGAGGGAAGTGATTTCAGGGGGACCTTCTGCAATTCTGCCTTGCTTCTGTAACGATAAGGCTGTCGGCAAGCTCGTGACACCGTAAGACTGTGTTTCTTTGTCACGCTGTGAAATAGAAGCATCGAATCGCTCGTTCAGTTCCTGCAACTGCCGCTCTAGAGCTTGTATCCGACCTGTCGCGGCCAGCAGGTCGCTGACTTGGCCCAGCGCCGCATCTTGTTTGGGTTTTGATTGCAGATTCGGAGCGGCCGCCGCCTCTCGTGCGAGTTTTTCCGTCAGCACCTCTAGTGCGTTTATTCGCAAATCACTCTCCGAATTAGCTTTTTCGGCTCGCACCAGAGCATCCCTCAGCGAAGCGTATTCCTTGCTTGCCCTTTCAAGCGCCAAGATACGGTCACGAAAAAGCGAAGCCTGTGCCTTTAACACGGCCATCAGACTTCCCGAGCCAGATGCCTGCGCGGGTCTGAGCATAGATCCTAGTGTTGGAAAATCCCGGCCTGCAGGTGGGGCGCTCGGTTGGCTTCCGATCGTCTGGAGGACACCTTTTCCAATGACTTGGAAGTTTCTTGAGTTCGGGTCCTGCTGAAAACAGCAGGGCCTTACTACACCGTTGATCTGCAACTCGGTCGCGGGCTTAACCCCGTCGCATAGCCGGGCAAGAAAAAGCGGTGCAGGGGGGATTCGAAAGACATTTGAATCGATCGGAATACCTAGACACCTGCCACCTCCCTGGTCATTCCAAAGCCAGCAACCGTCCTGATCGGATGGCACAAACTCGGCCCACGTCGCACCCGGATCGGCGAGAAATCGGTCGATATTCCGGTGCAGCATGAGATAGGCCGAAACCCCCACGTCGGCCAGCATCGCAGGCAGTTCCGTTTTTTTGCAATGTCCGCACAAATAGAATGAAGCGGCCGATAGCAAAAGTTCTTCTGTATTCGGCATCTGGGCGTTTCTGACCCCCGCTTCAGCGACAAACGGCCTCAGCACTTCTGCCAGAGCGTCGATCTCCTGCGCCGAACCAATACTCGAGGATGTCTCTCTATAGATCGTTGACAAACGATCATTCAGTTCATCAACTCGCCGGTTCAGTTCCTCGCGGCTCGGCGTATCGCTCCGCTCTTGCTGATAAGTCTGACTCTGAGACACTTCCTGTATCGGCGGCCCGGGATTCACGAGAGGGCGCAGCGGCGTTTCCGGTTTGAGGCGGTAATACGTTGAGGGACTTGAGGAAGCGGTGCCGGTCAAAGGCTCGACTGATGCGACACTCGTCCTGTTTGGTCTTACTTGCTCCTGGTATTCGGCTGGCGCGTGCTCCCATGAAGCGTAGTACCCATCTTCACTATGACTCCAGAAATGTGCCCAAACTGCCCAGATGGTCCAAATGAGTACTGCAAAGAGCAGAACTAGAAGAACTATCGCCAACACTCGGCCCAGTGTGTCCAACGGACACATCAGGTGACATACCCACTGCAGGGGCTTTGAATATGAGGCGCACCCGCAATCATCCGCGCTATCTGTGGCCGTGGTGGACGCCGCGCCGTCGTCGGTCACTTGTGAACCAGCACTGCCGGAATCCGGTCGACTATTTTGCGGCCTCGCACCTGTTTTACTACTGCGTGCAGGAACTGGGGGCTTTGCCTGTGCAAGCAACATCCAGCCGGATAACGATCGATTCTGTGTTAGCCCCTGTGACAAAGCCGGGACGCCGAAGCCCAGGATAGCGATGGCTGCTAGGCCTCTGAGGAGATTTATTCTGGCGCACGAATCGATGGACATCCTTTTCCTACGGCTGATCCGGCAACAGATTGAAATACTGGTCCATAAGCGCCTTGAGTTCGATTGCAAAAACCGGCTGTACGATGCCAGTCGCGTCGAGATTCAGCGCGCTGGATATGTTTGCCCAGTTGACTGCGAGTTTCGCCTGATTCAGGTTTTCTTCATCAAGATTCAAGCCGGTGCGAAGGGTCTCGAGAAGAGCAATTAACTCCTTGATGTAGCAGTCCGCACCGGTGGAATCGTTCGGTGGGTGCAGGTCGCTCAGTTCGTGGACCTCCAAACGTTTGTCCCACTTCTCCGGTTCCGCCATTTTGCGCCGCTTCCAGTTGAGTTCCCCCAAGATGGGTGTTTGTGGCGGTTCAACGGAGCCAATCGCCCGTTGCAATCCTCCGCGCGCGACCTCGGACTTCAGCGGCGGCAAGCCCGCCGGGCCGAGCACTGCGCTTACCGTTTGAATTCTCGGCAGCTGGCCAGGATTGTCTCGAGAATATCCTTTTGCGAAGCACGCGCTCAAGAGCCTTGCGAGAACACCGGCGTTGTTGGATACCCACGCGCATAGGCTCGCACCGCGGCCACTCATTACTACAGTAATTTCCGGGATCGCCATATCGCCAGAGAATGCGCGTGCCCGCAGGCCCGCGAAGTAAGTCATCCCGGCAAGCAGAATGTAGGCAAGTGTCCGCACGTTCACCCACGGTTTGTTCTTCAGATCGTCCGAAAATATGCTCTGTACGGCGGGGTGATTGAGCCAACTCATTCCATCCTGGAATCTGATCCCGTTCTTGTCTTTCGCAAGAGAGAGCACATGATTCACCCACATCTCCGCCTTGTTGAAGTCCTCTGGTTGTAGCTCATTTATGACCGGAATGTCGGTCGCCTCGCCCCCAGTACTGATCCTGTAAAGCCGCTTGAGGAAATCCCGGTCCTTGCGAATCCAACCGCCGCGGAGCACGTCGTTCCCGGCAAGTTTAAAGGAGAAGTAATCCAACAAGCGTCCTCGGCACCAGAAAGCGTAGTCCGTGGAACCGCCGCCGATATCGAGCACCACACACAGGCCTTCGGCACCGGCTGGGACCGGACTACCCGGAAACAGAGCCAGAGCGCGGCAGGCAGCTTCGGACTCGGATATATCTATTTCGCCAGGCTGGCCGCCAATTCCTGTATCGCCGGTTTGCACGCTCAGTCCGTCACTGCTGAAGTTACCCTGCAGCACGCGCCAGAAGGCATCCATCGCGCCACGCGGACCGCTAGGCAAAGCCAACGGATAAGACCATTTAAACCGGAGACTCTCAACTCCGCGGGCTCGCGCCTCACAGACAACGAGGCGCACCACCGACGTCAAATAGGACCTCAGCGCGGAATCGTTTGTGCCCCACTTCAGGTTGGGCACCAGGAGAGTGACATACTCGGGTATGAAACTGAAACGCTGGACGAACGTTTGCCCGGGTTTGCCGATAACGGTAACATCTGAGTTGTAACAGAGAGTTCGGAATGGCGGAACTGCGCCTACTGGAGGCGCTATATGGTCCTGCAGACGCTCCGTGTAGGGACTATCGTTCAGAAATTGTAATCGCGGCTTGATCTCCAGCGGATGAATGTTTGTATCACCATTTGCTTCGTAGGAAATCATAGTGTTCGCGGTCCCGAAATCGACGGACACTCGCCACGAACTGTTTGGGATTATCGCCGGCGGAGGAGCGACCGAATCCCGAAGCACGAGACCGGCGCTGGCTCCGTTATCGCGCAGAGAAAAGCCAATCGGAGGTTTGTTGCATTCCCAGACCCTGACCGGCTTTTCCAGCCCGTTTACCTGGGAAAAGGACTCCGTACCTCCGCCGGAAAAAATTGGGGCCGCCTGGAAATGGGGGCCGTGAGCCTCTCGGGGGCCTGCATACGCCGCCAGATTATGTGTCCAATTCTCGCTGTAGTAATCCGGCCAAAGAATAAAACCCGGAGTCACTCCGCCCGTATCCACCCACTGGGCGGGAGCGAGCGAATAGACTCTTTGGACCGGAAACACGCCGCCGCCCCGCAGAGGAAGGTTGAGCGTCGCGGTTAGAATACGGGCGTCGCCGGTGCCATTAATCTGAATGGAAAGCCTGCTGACGTCACTGTGATTGAAGTACCGGAAGAACTCCGGCGTTAGCGGCACGCTGAACTCCGCCGCCGGACCGGTTCTCGCGGCCGAAGTCGAGTTGATATACGTCAGCTTGGAGGGGAAGAAGAATGCTTCGGGGAAGATCCACGATATCGCGTGATACCGCCCGCCACGAGTGGTGAAACCTTGGCCGGAAGCGCCTGGCATTTTATCGAAATCGACATTGAACACAAAAGCTTCGTTATGGATGCGGGTTAAATCAGGCATTCCTGTGCGCTTCAGAAGTACAGTTGGCGCATGGCCCTCGCGAGTCGGAGCCAGCCAAACGTCGCCCAACTCTCCGGGAACTTCGCTCGGCGTACCAGCGGGCATTGGAACAGGCCGTAAGGGAAGAGAGCCGCGCAGAAAGGCACCCAGCGGACCAGCAGCAGGGTTCGCATCCGCGAGGCCCGGAATCATGAAAGGCATAGCCTGCTCTAGGTGATCGTTGAGCGCCGTTTGCCATGCAGTGAGTTGAGTAGTGAAGGCGTCAAGGTGAATGCCGGTCATTACCGCAGGTGGTACCGGCAGGCGCATTGCCTCACGTCTGGATCTCTCCATTCGCTCTCTCTGCAGTTCCGAAAGCAGGTGCGTCACCCACTGGTGTACGAGAGTGAGATCGATGGATTCCTTGCCGTTCTTCCCGAAAAACGAGATTGGGTCGTATAACGTCCCGGTGGCCTTCTTCCAGGGAACCGAAGGCGGCACGGAAGGGGACGCGGGCGTAAATACCGCAGTCCATGGAGAAGCGGCGCCCACCACGAACCCGTTAACGTTAATCAGCCGCAGTGGATTCCAAAGAGCCGCCGGCTTCGGCAACATGCTCTCCAGCATCGTGTTGAGATGAAGACCGTTCGCAGGCACGTTGCCTACTGCAGAGGTTGCGCCGTTTGGCGCTCCGGCTACGCTGTACGCCTGGAACTGAATATCGAAACCAAACCAGGGCTGAAGAGCGAATATGGCCAACAGTCCCCGCCACTGATCGATTACATCCTTGTGGCTCGGATGGCTAGCGTCGCGAAATGCCTGATCGAAAATGATAGGTCGCGCAAACACAGTGGGCACCGAGTGAACGTCATGTACACCGGCGGCCTCTGTCGTGTCTATGGATTTGGCGAACTTATCGAGGAAGTTGACCGTACCCGCGTCTCCTTGCCAGCCATTGGGAGCCGGGGTCGGCAGCTTGCATTCCTGGCCCCCTTTTAAAAGATTCAAGAGTGTATGCGACATAAGTGGCAGATTTCCGTTCCTGGCTAGAAACCGTAGTACTTTTTTATGAAGTTGGCCGACGCCCGGGCCAGCGTTGCCATATAAGCCGGAGAGCCGTCACTGGCCCCAGCCGGATAGCCGACACGGCAGGTTGCCTCGTGGAAATCCATCTGGCCCGAGCCATGATTTGCAGGCTGATCCGGATAAGCAAGGTTCTTCATGCGGTTACTATCCAGACGAATGGATTCGCCCTGGCCGAGGAATGCATTCCGGTTCAGGCCTTGCCCGATCCGGCGTCGTTTTGTTCAGCCCATCCCACCAGCTAAGATGACGGGAAATAAAATCGGAGTATGCGTTCAGGTGCCCGATGTGCGGGGGCGCACTGAGAGTAATGTTCTTACGCAGAAAATATTTGTAATACCAGGGGATGGTCTTCGGCCGAATGGGAGATGCTTGGGGACCGCCCACGAACATTGACGAATAGAAATCCGCATGCATGTGAGCGCAAACAAGAAATTTCAAGATGCTGCGCTGCTGTGCCTCAGTCGCAACGGCGCCCGTAACGCGTGGAAGATCATCCCATGCCACCACGTTGTGGTTCGTGCCCTTTGACCCGGTGTAGAAACAGTTGTTCTGATTTGAATCGACAGCGAAAAAATCCAGAGCTGCTTGCGCTCCGATCAGTTCCACGAAATGCGGTGGGTTCGATTGTCTGGCGCCTCCCTCGCAATACGGAAGGGAAACCGGCGTATCGTCACCCAACCAGAACATGGAGGTGAACGGCCACGCCTCTGGCTGACTCTGGCCGAGCTGACGCATGTGATCGTAGAACTGAGCCGCGGCGCGCGTGGCGAGACAAAATTTTCGCGCGTCCGGTCCGGCAGGCGCGGGAACATCAGCCCCACCTGCCGCCGCGACCACCCCATCGCTAGGAGGAAACGTGAAGTACGGAGCGAGCGCAATTGCGCCGATCCGCAATCGGCGCGAATCCGTAGCCGCAACCCTCTTGAGCCAGTTAGCCAAGGGGAAGAAGACCGACGCGCCAGTCCCCCCGAACACCGACCCGGCGATCACTACACTAACGGGTCCCTGCGCGAGGTCTGCAGTCAACTGTGCCGCTATCGGACCCCACGGAGCGGCCGCACCGTAGAGGGGCAATAGAGATAAGGCGGCGGCACCGATAGCTGGATGGCCCAGGAATCCCACCTTCATCTCCATATCGCGTTCCTGAGGAGTGAAGAACAGATCCGTAACCTGCTTCTCAGCGGCTGTCAGGGCCGTGTAACCCAAAACCTGATGAAACCGTTGCCCCGAATTTACCGGGCTCCACGCTCCGGCCACACCGTGTCCGTCATCGCCAAAGAGGCTCAGCTTCGTGCGAAAAAAGCGCTCCTGACCCAGATTTCCGCCGTAGATCACCTGACACGCGTTGTAGCTGTTGATGATGTAATTAGTGATGTGTAAATTCCCGCCATTTGCGTCCGAGTCGATCATCAACACCTTGATCTCTTCCGGCCCTACGCCGGGCGCACACAAATGCACTATTGCTTCAAGTACTCGAGCCCCACATCCGCCGGCACAGAAAAGGTACTGTTTCATTCTTCGTCTCCTGCTTCGAAACTAATTGTGTTTCCTAAGGAACCAGGCACGCGGCCGGAGCGCAAATGCCGCTGGTGTGACACGAGGAAACAAGAAGGACAACCACGCCAGGAGCACAGTCACCGCCACCGCAAACAGGCCAGACGAGATTGATGTTGCGACCTCGCCGCCTTTGTCCGCGATGTCCTGAGTGGACTCGAAGAGGGCCATCGCGCGCAGGCCGACAGCAACGCCTGGAAGTACCGAAACCCACAGTAGCCTCATAGGCCAAAATGGCCGCAGCAAGTTCTCTTTTTTCTTTAAACGACGCGCGCAGAATGCGTACAAGCCGCAGATCAACGCGACAGAGATCAGGACGTATAGAACAAATTCCCAAGACAACTCGGCAAGATACATATCCCAATCGCTCTGTGCGATCTCGTTATCCCACGGGGTCGGCATCCAGAAAAAGATCCAAGGCATACGCGCTATCTCCTAACCGCAATGTAATGTTCAACGAAAGGTCTGTCTCGTAGAAACACATCCACCAGAGCTTGGCCGACATCATGCAATTGCAGAGTACGGTTGCCGGCGCTAGCATCACAATCGCTCGTAGTGCTCCAGTCTGAAATCCATTCAGGAGGCTTCGCCTTGTCTCCCGCATTCAGTGGAATCCTATAAATCCGCCACTTTGTATCTGGAACAGGAAAACTCACCGTATATGTAAAATGCTGTTCATCCAAGGAGGCTTCAGCTGTGACCTTGAGATCGTCCGGTGCTCTGGTGACGTCCTTTTTGGGCCAATCGACGATTTGCTTTCTGGGCATCGTTGTGGTTTCATTGGCGTCTTCCAGCGGCAAATTCAGATCGGCTTTCCACGGGAAAGCTATGATAAACCTTCTTGCTCCCTTGACAGCGAAGGCTGAATAGACGCGCTTGGGAAACTCCGATGACTTATCTTGCTGCATTGGTCCCAGGCTTTCAACGCCGTCAGGAAGCCACTTCGCTGAGTGCTCCTTCTTTCCGGTTTCATCAACCGGCCTCTTGGGAAACTCCGCTTGAGTTAGCTCAACCGTTGGGCGAGACACCACAAATTCCGCCGCAGGCAACAGTTCGCCTGAGAAAATCCCTATCCATCGCTTGAGAGAATCACTGTCGGGCGCGGAAACTAAGAGGTAAAACGGTCTTCCGAGGCCGGGAAGGCTCTGACCGAGTTTAAGCTGCGTTTTCTTTCCGCCACATTGGATACTCGCCGCGGTATATTCGCCAACGTAGCTCGACCGAAATCCCCATAGCACCAGTTGGCGGCCCTGCTGGTCCATTTCGCGGAGCGCGGTTGCGAGCCTCCGCGCTGATTCACCTGTTTCTGAGGCGGCTAGGTCGCTTATGACAATATCAATGCCGGGTTTGTCAGACTGCGCCCCTGATTGTTCCACCATCCCGAGGAGGCTTCCGAGAGAATTGGTCGGGCTCTGGTACGAAGCGGGTTGCAACAAGGATTGGCCCGCCACAGCGCCGGAGGTGTGTTGCCCTCCCAGACAGTACCAGGTCGGTTCGTAACCGGCACCTGAAACCCTGCTCAACATGTCCTGCGTGACTCGAAGATAATTCGATCGAAGCCCCGAAGCCTGCAGAGAGACGAACCCTTTCATCCCAATTGAACAATCTACAAACACCCGGAGCGACATCGGCGACGAGTTCGTGGCCGGGTAAGTTATCCCAGTTTTTTGGTGCGTTGACGACGTTGCGCCGGGATTGAAAGCCTCCAGGACATCTGAAAACGCAGGACGGCGAGACGAGCACCCTTGTGTAAGCAGTGCCATTGACACGGCCACCAATGCTGGCGCACACCTGAAGTTGGAACAGACTGACGGTTCCGAGGACAAGCTTGGCCGTTGCTGAGCAACGGAGCTCAATGTCCGGCGTATCATCAATATGCCTCCAGTGGAACTGAGAAAAATCAGGCGACGGGAATAGTGGAAGATAATACCACAATTCCAAATAGCGGGGCCTAACGAGGACCCAGTTTGATAGGGTTGCGGATTCCCGCGACGGCCGCCCATTCTCTTCAGAAGCCGATCACGGATTGCTCTTGGTCTTGGGGGACCAGTGTCCCACGGGCCTCGGAGACACTTACACTATCGGCTGAAGTAGAGTGCTACTGGCCCGCGCAAGGAACCGCTTCGGTTCCGATCTTGAACTTGAAGTCGCTGACTTCCGCCTTGTCAACCAACAGAACGATCCGATATTCGCCCTTGTTGAGGGTCTTGTTGTCATAAGCCAGTGACCAAGTGCCACCGGCCGAGGGGGCCTGCTCCTCACGATGTGAGACCGGAATATTGTCCCTGTACCAGACGACTTCCAGATCGGTTTGATTCGGAATAGCGCCTTGATACCGAATAATGAGGATTAAATTAGGACCCGCCGCGAAGTGGGGGTCTGTTGCGGCATACGTACAGCCATTCGACACGCTGGTTCCAAGCGCCGAAAGGGCCAGAGTGTATGAGGGTCGGGATAGGTCCTTTGTTGAACTATCCGTTTCCCTTGGCTGGGGTTGCGGAGGGAGCGGCACCTGCGCCGGGCGCGAAGCAGAACCGGGCAACTTTGCCACGTGCGCGACTGGCGCAGCAGCCATCGGCAGAGGAATCGTCCGACCATGGTCCGACGACACACCAGTCCCAATTGCTCCCCCAGAGGCTAGCTTGCAAATAGCTTCAAACGGAGCGCCGGGAAAGAACTTACTCGTCTGATCAGCCGCCGAAAACGTCTGGAGAGATATCATCGGCTCGCCCCCATTCGGAGCCAGTTCCTGCCTCGGAATGCTCCAGGTTGTATAGAGATCCGGGCCAACGCGTCGAAGCGCGCTCTTTGCGGATGTTTGATAGTCCCCGCAACTTGCTGGTGCAGAAGCTCTTTTAAATGTCTGGACGCAGGGACGGCCATCCTCCAGCACGGCATAGCCCAGGTCCCGGCCGATATCGGGTTGCCCGTTCTGGTTTACGTTGACGTTGATGATGACGGCATCGCGGGAACGAAACGTCAGTAAGACGTTCGGGCCGGAATCCCGATACCAAACTGTGATATCCCCGGTCGCTCCAAACCCGTCGGAAGGTTTACCGGAGAGGAAACCAGATCGATCCAAGTCCGCGGCCGGAGCGATAACGCGTTCCATTTTGAACGTGGCCGTTTTCGCGGCGGCCTGAACCGAACCCTGCCGAGGGAGCTGACGATTGCAAGAGGTCACCCCCATCAATAGCCAAAGCATGCCAACGGCCCAGGTTACGCGCGCGTTCCGTCAACCTCGGGTGGATATCAAGGAAGCTCCTTTCAGTTCGCCACTCAACTCATTATGTATAGAAATGCGAGCGAATCATATGAAATCTGACGGCAGGTGATTCCTTGCTGCGTTTCACCGTATCGGGCTAATCGGTTTTGTGGCGAGGACTCGCAAGCGAAAGCCTCTTGCGGACTCGGATGAAAACGCGATTTCTATCAGTGTAGGTTCCAGCTCTGCGTTTTGACTACTACTATTGCTCTTCATTTCCTCCCTCATCGCAGCGTCAACGCTGTCGTAAAGGGGAAGCGGGAAAAGCGCATAGGCCGTCAACCCCGTAGGAATTTCATTTCTGGCTCTGGCGGCCTCAATAAACTTCCATGTTTCCGGGTGCCGGATTCGCAGCACGAAGTATCCTTCGAGCGAAAAAAATGGCTGATCCTGTTGGATGCGACGCCAGTCCGTAGCATCGATCAAATACTGGAAGTATTTCGCATCGTTTGGTTGTCCAAAGCCCAAATGACCGCGCTGAGCCTGCAACACCGTAGCTAGGTTTTCATCGGGATCGTGTTTAATCCTGATGGCGAGCCCGCTGTCGGCGTCCGGGATCTCGTCTGGGTCGGAGAGGTCCTCGTTGCTAATGGGTTGGGTTGTCTCTGTTTTGACCTCGGTGGGTGGTGGGGGCTTCTTTACGCTTGGCGGGGCAAACAAGTGTATGACCTGATACTTCGGTTTTGGGTCGTCTTCTTTCGCGATGATGAACCACGGCCACGTGAGCCAGGCGAGCAAAATGAAATGGGCTACGAAACTCAGACACCGCTCAACACGCTTGGGTCTCACCGGGACGAGGAGAACTGAACAGAATAGCGCCTTCTGCTGAGGGTTCGTCGGAGTTTGGGGGACTCGCGATGCACTCATAAGACCGACCTCCCCTCTCTGTTTGAACTTAGTGGTGCTGCGGAGTATCGCTAGATTTTTCCATCGCTTATTTGGCCATCGGCCCCCTCGCAGGGCCGCTTGTTGTTGGCGATGCAGTTCGCTGGAAAACGAGCGTGCCTCCCGAATCGATACCCGGTGAGGTCATTATGGTGGCGTTGTCTTCTTTATAGAGAACGAACTCGATGGTGACGTTCGCTCTGTTTTCTTCAAAAAGAACAAATTTGATGCTTTGGACTCTGACATGACCTTTGGAGCTGGAAACGCTAAGGTCGGCTTCTCTACCCTGAGTTGATCCGGCAAAAGGAACGTCCCACGATGTCATCGTTGACGATTTGAAAACGTTCCGCAGTGTCATCGCTGTCGATTTGAACTGGACCTCACAATCACCCTTGAAAGATAGATGCAACTTGCCCGATATGTTGGGCTTTCCGGGGCTGATCGTCTCCGCTTTGTCCGCCCTCTCTATTTTCAATTCGGAGGCACTCAATATACACGCCGTCTTGTCAGGAGACACCCGATCCGGCAGAGTCCACGTACCCATAAAATGCACGCTAAAAGGAACGTCCTGAGACGATGCAGACACGCCGACTGTCGTCGCGCGACTACCCCCGGTCGCACCAGATGACACGCCACCATCCGGCCTTTTGTCGACCGCCTTCCGCAGATCAGAATAATAGCTGCTCATGATCGACTCTTCGTGCTCGGCAAGGAGGCGTTGAGCATCGGCGTTCTGTGCTAAGCGCGTATACACGTCGCTCAGATGGATTCGAGTTGTTTCCATATCGCCACTGGACTTCAGCTTCTCGAGTTCTCGATTCTGGCGCGACAGTTCCGCCAAAAAAGCTTCATTTTCGGCATATTCCTTCTTCAGACGGTCCTGAATAAGCAATTCGGCGGGTGTCAGTTTGACTCCAGGTGCATTCATCGCGTTTAGGCGCGAACGCAAAGCCGCCTGATCGTTGTCCAGAGCGTCCAGTTGGCGGTCAACCATGCCCTTCATCTGGTCGGCGAGGATTCGAGTATCTCCCGCCGTCGCGCCGGGCCGCAACGAATCGAGTTGCCGCTTGAATTCCTCCGACAGGTGAGCGAAGTACTGCTGCTGCGACGAAGTAAAATTCTGCGCTGCCGCTTCCGACTCCGATATTTCCTGCAAAACCTGTTGTTTTGGCGCAGTCAGCACGTGCGCTTCCAGGTTGGGGTTGGTCGCAATGTAGTCACGCTGCGCCTTAATGTATTTGTCGCGAAGCTGGTTCACGCTCATATATTGAGCATCCTGCGAACGCGCTACCGACCATTGGCCAGCCAACAGAGTGAAAACGAATATGCCCGAGATTTTTCGCATTCGGTCTCTCCTGTGACGACCCTCAACGGACAAAGTACCCATTATCCTAGACCGCCTCAAGGCCCCCTACGGCAGCTTTATCGGAGGTGGAGGGGGCACACGCGGTATGTGGCATTCGAACCCGAGACGCTTTTCCCGCGCCCCATAGTAACTCTCATAAAGGCGGTTCTCTTGGTCTATCAGAAGCTCATAAGCTGCCGCGCGCTCGGCTTCAGCCTTCGCTTCGGAAACTTCTGTCGAGCTGACCGCGACAATCTCCTTCATATGCTCCGCAGTTTGCTTCGACGCCGCTATGATCTGTGTGTGGACGTTGATCATCTCTTCCAAATCAGTCATCGCATTGGCTAAATTCTTGCCCTCCGGGTCAGAGGTTTTCAGATCGTCCCTCTTCTTTTTGAGTTCAGCCAGCATTTGCTCGGCTTTCGCCTGGTTGTCTTCCTCGCTCCGCATTCCGGCATCGTTGTCTACCTGATCTTTTTCCGCTGCGTTCTGAGTGAGCTTCGCGTCACTCGCGCGTTCCTGATAAAAGGCTTTCCAGGCGCGGGTTTTTTCAGCGAGTGCTTTCCTGGCGCTCTCCAGCGCCGCGCGCCGAGCCGGATTGCACGGATCCGTCGTATCGGACATCGTCTTGCGAAGTTCGGCATGTGTGCTCTCCCAGGCTTCGCTGGCCTTGTCAGCCACCCCCTTGAGACCCCCGAAGGGTTCGGGACCTTCTTTTTGCGCGGACGCAATCTGAATCGACAATCCGGGCACCAACAGGAGCGCCAATATTCTGCAGAAATGAGTCATAGCAGCAAAATTAGTCCTTACATATGGTCGATTTACTTATAACTATGCCCGACAACCCAAAACTGGAGTGCGGACGATTCTACCACAGGTTTCTGTTTCACAACACAGACGTTCAACCTCGCGTCCCAAGAATTAACTGTCCTGTTTCACCATATAATTGCCACCCAGCCCAGTCCGCGAGCAGTTCGCCTCGGTTTAGGAATTCCAGTTGCGTGCGCCGCAAGGCCTCGTTGCGCGCTGTCTGGCCAAGGTGCTTGTAGAAAGCCTTGATGAATCTGTCGGTAACAAGGGATTGGCTTTCCCACAGGGACGCTAAAACACTTCCCGCTCCTGCACAGCACAGAACCTCGGCGATACCCAAGGTCCACCGACCCGGCAGAACGTAACTGTCCGCGCCCCAGCATGCTACCAGCGTGGCGTGCTGTAACCCACTCAGGCACAGAGCGGCGATATCAAGCAACGACAGCAACTCAGCGTTGCCCGTGCGAGGCACCGGTATAAGCCCGGTCGCCTCAGGGTGCTCCGAGGAAAACTCACCGTGACACACGATGTGAAGCAAATCGGCGCGCGGCAACATTTGGAGCAAGGTTTGCCGGTTCACACCCTCTGCAGGCAGCGGTCAACTGTTCCGGAAGTATGTCGTCAGCCAACCGAGTTCATTTACTTTCCTTAAAACCGGATACTTCGGGGCGCCACACATAACACCGGCGAGCAGTGGAAGCGATACCGCGGCCGCAACCGGAGAACGGGGCCTCCGGTGCGCAACGGAAATTGCATAGCGCTCGATCAGGTATCCTTCCGCATCTCGGAGCGCCGCAAAGGGATATCCATACAGGCTGTCGTCCGGGACGAAGACCAGTTCACTCACAGCGGCAGGCAGATCCTGGAGCAATGCAGGCAAGGCCAGTGCTTCAGCCAGATCCCGTCCGGCCTCCAGGAGGCAGTGGTGCCGGTCGTCAGGCGAACTTTCGGAGACATGCCAGCGCGAGACGAATTCACGTATGCGGAGCCGGCCTACTGAACGTATGCGAAAGCTGAAATCCTCTCGCGTGTACAGGACTGTGAGCACGCATTCGGGTAACACGACGAAAGTGATGACAGCGCGATTGCCCGGACATTCGCGGCGCCTGTCGCACTCCAAAATACCCGCGCTAGTTCTGCCAAGAACTTCCCGAACCAATAGTTCCTTCCCTGCTTCGGTACGTTCGAGAATAGAGTTGACCTCATCCCAAAGAGCAGCACTTTGCGGTGCGTTGGTGGAAGTGGCAAGGCGTTCGATCTGGACTCGCAGCCAGTCCTCTTCGATGGCCGTCTGGCCGAGGAGAAACATCAAACGTTCCGGGACGGGCATCGACTGAGCGATTTCGTCGGTCAGTTTCTGGCATTCCACAATGTATGCAGCTGCGTTATCGTCGTGTCCGGTTTTTGCCGCACACTCGGCAGCCAAAGCAAGTGTGAGCGACAATTCCGTTTTCAATCCGCTGGCCCTTGTCATCGGCAGAGCTTGGCGGAGCATCGATCTCGCCTGCTGGTATCGCCCATGGTACGCGAGGAATTCGGCTTCGAGCGACAACAGCCGAACCCGCATCAGCTCGGAGTCGGACCTGCCGAAGGTCTCGTTTATATAGGCCCAGTAACGTTCCGCGCCATCCGCATCGTCCGATTCGAGCAATGCACGGAAAAACGTCGCGCTCTCTTCAAATCGCCCGACGAATGAACCGGTTGGCATGGCTGGTAACGGACGCCACATGCCTGAGACGCCGCGGGATGGCCGTGCTCCGGCACGCATAGATGTAGTTGATGGGGCTTGCCTCGGCGCGACTCGGTTGAGACGACGCTCCGCCAATGCCATCAGTTGCTTGGCTCGGCGTTGCAAACATAGCTGTCCTCTCTGTTTTGCCTCCTCAAAGACCCAGGTCAGGGCACTCTGAGCTTCCACCGTTTGTAGGAGAAATATCTGCGCGTAAGCCAGGTTGAGTTGTGCGTTGAGCGCGGCGCTTCCGAGGCCCTGCTCTCTCAGAAACACTGCCACTTCGCGCAATTGATCGATACATGCGCCAAACTCACCCGCCAATATGTGAATCGCTGCCCAGAGCTCCTTCAGCCTTACAGAGTGCCCCGGCTCCGAGGATGCCTGGATGAGCAGATTCGCATGCGCCAACTGACCGCCGGCGGACCGCAAATCACCGCATTCGATCAGCGATTCTGCTAGCGCTAGGCGCATTGGCGCTGCGAACCTTTCGGAATTGCTGGAAAACCGTCCGGCGGCATGATAAAGCCCCCGTCGTAGGACCAGGATGGCCAGTCGGAAATCACCGTGGAATTCGGCGAGGCGACCCAGATCCAGGTAGAATTGAGCGAAGAGCGCATGCGTATCGCCCGGGGCGTTCCACTGACGCCCCAGTTCCCATCGGATCATTCCCGCCTCAGTCGTTTCGAAGTTTGCTTGGTCGAAGATGTCGCCCAGCGTCGGGCGCATCGCGTACAGGATTTCATCGGCTTCCGCGCTTCGACCGTCGCCGAGGACCAACTGAACACGTTGCAGAGTCACGCGGTCGGCATCAAGTTGCATGCCCTGTTGTCGATACAGCTCGGAACACCCGGCAAGCAGCAGATTGGCCTCTTCCACCTTGCCGAACAGCGTGGCCAGGTATGCGGTTCGTGACAGAGCCAAATGATCGTCCTCAGACCAATCCGATGCGCCCGACCTCGAACGAGCAAGAAACCGAAGCAGCTGGAGATGCAGTGTTAAAGCCTCCTCCAATCGGCAGTTTCGCCAGGCATTCTCGGCGAGGCGGCGCAATTCGGAGATCATGAACGTGGCCGACTACTTGCCCGAGCCGGACCGCAATCGGACGAAATTGACCGCATCTGAGTGCTGAGACTGCGGACCCGATCCTTTCTCGACCAGGCTGAAATGTTCCCGGGTGCGCCGGTACTCGATCCCGTCTGGGTGAAAGCGCGAAATAACCGAATCTGTCGCCTGTTCGGCCGAAACAATATCCTGCGGAATCAGCTGATCGAGTGTTCTGCCGGATGGCACCCATTCCGTTCCCGCGGGAACTAAGTCCTCGGCGTATATTGTGGAACCAGCCTTGAGCGCCGTGGCTGTGGATATTGCGCGCGGCTTCGCGATCGCCTCCAATTGGGCCACGAATCTGACCTGTCCATTACTCTCGTAGGGAAAGCCGCCCAATTTCAGCTTAGTGTGCTGGCTGGCGAATTCACCGTACCGGAGATATGCACTCATGCCGGCCAACTTGTTGCGCTCGTCGTCCGAAAGGCGGTTCACGCTTTCATCGAAAGGTCTTGATGATGCGCCGAAGACCTGCCCAGATCCGCTACCGCGGCCTGCACATTTCCGCTCAGAAGGTGCGCAATTCCAAGCGGGATGACAACCTCGGAGTCTGCGGGGTTGATCTCCGCTAGTGGCGACAAACGCTGAATTGCGCCGGTGTAGTCGCCTTTCTCCAGCGCCTCAAGCCCCAGCCCCAGCCCGTCCGCACGATATTGGCCGATTCTCTGCTTTAGTTCAACAGGGTCTCGCGCCAAGTCCTTCGCTGCCGACTCCGGGTCCCCGTCGCGAACGTATTGGGCAAATTCTTCGAGATCGGATTTCGGCAGTAATCTGTCCGCCGCTTGCGGAGTCGAAAGGGCGTCTGCCGGTAATTCACTGCGCGCGCGATGGAGAGAGATCATGCCTTGGCGCTCGCTGGCTCCGCCCTTAGGCGGACCGCGGACACTTATTTCAATCCGAATTCCTTCGGCGGTCCCCTGCATCCGGGCAATCTGCACATTCTGGAATCGGCTTAGCAGACGAGAACTCTCCACAGACGATAGCCAGACGCTCTTGTATACACGGGAGTCTTCGTTGGCACCGGCGACTCTCAGCTCGCCGACGCCCAGTGGCGTACCTCTCCCAGTCTCGGGCTGCACGTATAGCCAGCGCTGTTCCCCACGGAATCCGACGAGGAAATCGCCGCCAGGGAGCTCAATCGCAGCAAGCACTCCAGAACGTCCAACGATAGAGTCCATTAGCCCACCGTCCGGCCTGCGATTTTCAGACAGAGTGCGCAGCAGTAAAGCCGCCTGGACCGAAGACTCTCTGGCGCGGCGTACCCCGAATCCATTCGGCCTTTCACCAAATGCCAGGGACACCGAATCAACATCTCCAACCCGCACACTCGTCTTCAGGTCATGGCCGGGGTTCTGAAATCCGAGCACTACGGCGTTGTCACCAAATTCCGCCGTCGGACTCTTAAGGCCCTGGCGGGCGGGCGGAACGGCGGTCACGGTGGCATCGGTTTCACTGCCGTCGAACCGGTAGCTGCCACCATCGTAGGTCACGAGACGATTGGGATAGCCCTCCGCCGAATAATCGATATCCGCATGACGATCAAAATCCGGCAACGAGTCCGGCAGAGATTTCCGTTTCCGAAAATCGAGCGGAGACGCCATCTCGACTCCGCCGCTCAGGATCCACGTTTGACCGAACGAGTTGTAGGGTTCCGACGAAAGTATCTCCATCGTCTCAGTGGGCACACCCGCGTAACCGCGAGGATGAAATCCGACCAGATCCCAGGACGTGAAGCGAAGGCTGCGCTGATCCCTGACCCAGTCGGGAAACCATTCCTGCCGGCTGGCGGGCACGTGGTCGAGAAAAGCGAGCGCTTGGCTGGAATTGCGGGCCTCAAGCCACGCGCAGACCAGACTCCACTTCATAATCTGATTGAGCTTTTGATACTGGGGCTCTAGGCGTGCGATTTCGTCGTAATGCCCATTCCACCAGTCCACAAAGGCGGCGCTGGCGGCATTGGGGGACACCTCATGATTGAGCTCGCTGCCAACCCGAGATAACGCAAACACGCGGGTCGCTGTATGGGAGAAAAGCAAAGTCGATGTCGTATTCTGGAACGCTCCCCGCAGCGGACCAAACCATATCCGCGTGTGAGATAGTTGCTCGAATTCGCTTCGATAAATCGGCGAGATCCGGGTCTCCGTCATCGGCACAAACTCGGGAATATTGCGCGGAAAGCTATTCTGAAAGTCCAGAGCCCAGAGCTTCGCCAGCAGATCCGTATAGAACAGAACCATCGAGGTCTGAGTCCCCTGAAGGTCGCAGATGTAAGTGGCCTTCTGATAAAGGTATTTGGTCGCGCCACCGGGTATGGGGTCCGATGAAAATCCGCAGGCTGGCCTCGCCCCACCGAATCCTGGATCGCAGCGATCCTCTGCTCAGCTACCTTGTTCGCTGCGTCACGCTGTGCGATAAGCTTCGCCTTTTCCTCTGGCGTGCTGTAGCGAATCTCTCCCCACTCAGCACTAAAGCGATCTGTGATCCGTTCGATCTCTTGTCGCGCGATGCGGAACTTCCGGTCGCTTCGGTAGATTTCGGCCACCTCGGCCAAAGAAAGGCCGATGGCGGTCCCAGGCTTGCGCCCGCCCAACCGGACCCCCTGCTCGCTTGGACTCACAAAAGTAACGTCGTTGACTCCTGCCAGGAACGACCTCAAGTCCTGGGAATTCCGTATGAAACTTTCGTGATAACCGGCGGCGACTGTGTATAAGGTCGAGGCCAGAATTGGATTGAGCCGCCGTACGGTGATCGCTCCACCACCCCGCGCCCCGAAAGTGTACTCGAAGACGTGGAGCCAGGTGACTGACTTGCCGAGGTTCTTGCGGTGCTCGTCGGCAGCTAATGCTAAATCCTGTTGGCGGTCGGAGTCTCGTTCGAGGGGAACAAGAACGATAGCTTCCCCAGCTCCGAGATATGCCGTCCTTATCGATCCCATTGGGAAGTTGGCCACCGACCGGAGATAAGCCGCCCGCACTGGCGGGACGTTATACATCATGCGGCTTATTTGTTGCGGCGTTCGCCCCGAACCGGAAATGACCGCGTACATAAGCCAATCGCGCATCTGTTCGCGCCGCTCGCGCCAACTGAAGCCCTGAAGCAGGGAGTCTACTCCTTCCAGAGAAAACGTACGCTCAATACCGATGGGAAAACGAGGGAAAGCGATGGTCGGAGAAGGGCCTTTGGTCGCGCGGTGACAGGCCGACAGAAAGCCGATGCCAAGAGCAGCCACCATGGCAACAGCCAGGATGTGTTTTCTCATCGCTTTCTCCCTTTCAGAATCGGCCCAGGCCGGAATCTATTATTCCGGCTCGGGAGTCAAATGGCGCTAGCCGACAGGGGGGACGGGGAAAGAAAATAACCGAAGGCATCCGACCGCAGCAACTCCTCGGTTTCCAAAGGCGGTAACTCGCTAGCCTGGAACGGTACCTCTTGGCTGGCGACGAGAGTCTCGAAAGCCAGCCAGATATTCTCCAGCTC
>CAVWVR010000003.1:0-615656 GCA_963758445.1 Terriglobia bacterium | reverse complement strand
ACTGGAGTTTCCATCCGACCAGAAAGCTAGGATCTCCCCTGGCGCGACCATCGTTCAACCTTGTTGTAGCGGGCCACGACCGAATCGCTGTCGTATACAACAAGTGCTCCAGGAAAAGGCTCTTCTGCTCGAGTTCCCTCCGGTCTTTCAAGTTCATCCTGGTACGGTATTTTGACGATGAAAAGATACCGCGGCTGAGCAGCCTCCAGAAGTTCTTTCCGGCTTACCACGGGCGCGGTTGCCGCCGCAGCTTTGTCCGTATCGGCTATTTGCTCCACAGATTCGGATACCGGATGCAGTACTGTCTCAAGCGGCACGTTGAGGAATGTCTCCCTGAGTCGCTGCATGGCCGCTGGAAAGTAAGCTGCATACACTTGCAGCCCGTTGTAGCGTGACAGAAGAGACAGAGTGGAAGGAATTTGGGCGAGAATCTCAGGGGCACCGAAATCGAAATCCTCCAGCATGACAGGGACGACATTGCGTTGGAAAGCGATTGCCGTTTCTATTTCGCGACGGAAGAGATCTTGGGGGTTGTTGCAGCGTTCGAATGCAGATGACGTCAAAATCACCAAAAAAGGGCGCGTGCCTTGATGTTCTCAATTATGAGTTCCTCAAAGCCGCCGCTCCCGATATTTTGGAAGTCAAAAAACACGTCATAGCCATGGTGCGTCAATTCCTGGAATATTGCTTGTGCCCAGGAAACGGCACGTTAACGATAACTGATGAAAACCGTTTTCTGAACGCGCGCAGCACCGGGCTGACTCATTATTCGCCCGAGCAGTTTCTCCCCTTTTGTGGAGAGCAGGAACCAATCTCCGCTAGGCTGCTGAGGATTACGGCCCAGAATGCCGTTGAGTTCTAACCAGGTCCATGCCTCCATGACTGCCCGCGTGACTTCAGGCTGTCGCAAGCCGTATTCAGGCTCTTTGGGCAGGGGGCCGAGCCCAATGTTTCGGTTATCCAGCATGGCGCGCAAATATTCGCGATTGAATTCACCGTGTTGATGCACCGTGCTCAAGCCTTCGTAGCTCTTAAGATGCAGCAACAGGGCCTCTCCGAGAGTGCGCTCATCGGCGGCCAATAGCTCGTCGGCGGAGGCAAAGAATGTTCTCAATGGGCGCAAGGACATTTGCTTGTGTTGGAACTTCTAGCAGGACCGGCAAATCTCGTGACTTCGCGTGAAAGGCGGTATGGCAACAAGGGAAAGGATCGCTGGCAGCGGGTCGCGTTCAGCAAACCGATTGCAAAGCTCGTTCGGTGACTGAAGAACTTTGGATTTGAGATCCTCGACGGAATCGAATTCGACGCAAACGTGCCCCTTGGCTACACGCCCAAGGAATGCGTCCAGGTGTTTCTGTTCATCTTCGGTGGAGTTCCGCATCTCACCGCGAGTAACCGGGTGACGATCACTCATGACGAACATGCAGATCGGCAGTCCTAACTTTTCGGCTTCCTCGTATTCAAGTTCAGTAATGGAGAGCTCGTTAGGATTTTCTGCCGATTCGGGCGTTTGGCCGTAGCGATAGCCGATGATCCTCACGTAGGCATCCGAATCCCGGACTTTGTTCAGAGAGCCGGTAATGATGTCCTCAGGGAGGGCCGAGTCATTTTCCATCGCTCTCCCGAAAAACTCGGCGCTCTGAATGGCATCGATCACGGCAGCGCGATGCCTTTCGAGTTCCTTAGAGGTACTCGACAGCACGATGTCGTAGTGCGGCTTTTTGGCTCGTTTTGCCGATGGCATGAGCGCAAGTCTCGAAATCTAACTTACGCGATTATTACGCAGTCGTTACGCGGAGACGAGAACTTCGTCGGCTTGGGGCACCGAAACCGCTTCAGCCACGACGCTCAAGCGACGCGTCGCTTCGGCCATGGCTTCCTGCCAGGTGTCGAACAGGGCGTAGCTCGGATCTTCGCCGAGTTCGCGCAAAACCCAATAGACATATCCAAGCTCAGATCTGGTCTGAGCGATTTTGAGGCGTCGTCTGACGCCCGGAGCCGCCGGAGCGACGGGCAGAGCAGGCACCGCCTGGACCGCAATCGGCTGAGCAGCGCGCGCGGTCAAAAGATGTTCGACGCCGGCGAGTACGCCGATAGCCCCAGCCACTACAGTCAAGCCGCGACGCCTGCGGCACAGGCCACAAACAACTTTACGCAACATATGGGGTTTTTCTACTCATAACATAAAACGCAAGATAGGGCAAATGTTTTTGCCAACTATCTCCGCTACACCTTGAGTGGCGTGGAGCCGCCGTTTCTCGCAAGGAAATCGAAAACACCACGGACGTATGCCCCTGAAGCGGACACACTTCCTGGCAACCGAGGAACTCGAAACCGAGCCAGCGAACTTGCCAGCAGCGCTGGCACGCTTTAGCGCGTCACTGAGCACAGGCTGGGGCGCTCACGTCTCCGACTCCAGTCGGTGCAACGCCACGGATCAGTCACAAAAATCTACATCTTTTTCCCCTTACCCCTCAACAACTTCCGCCGCCGCCTATCTCAATCGCGCTCCTTCACCCCTCAAAATCGCAGCAGAAGAACCCCACGCCCTTACAAGCAACGGGTGCTCTTATCTTTCTCTTCTTGCAAAGGAGCCTCTTATGGCAACCCCAAAGCAAATCGCGGCCAATCGCCGCAATGCCCAGAAATCCTGTGGGGCAAAGACTAAGGCCGGTAAGGCCATCGTCTCCCAGAACCGCACCATCCACGGCCTCACCGGCACATTCCAGGTCATGCTCTGCGAACGTCAGGCCGATTACGACGACTTCTTAGACGCGCTCATTGCAGACGAAAAGCCCGTCGGTCTCGCGGAAACCCAATTAGTCATGAAGATGGCCGAGCACAACTGGCTCTCCGAGCGCGCCATCCGCCTGCAGGAAGGCTGTTTCACCATGCACCCTACCGATCCCGCGGAAAAGGCCAATAATCGCCAAGCCGTCGCCATCCGATGCGATCTCCTCGAACTCCACATCCGCTACCATTCCACTCACGACCGCGCCTATCGCCGCGCCTCCCAAGAGTTCATACAGCGAAGAAAAGAAAGGCTGAAAGCGGAAATTGGCTTTGAATCGCAGAAACGGGCCGAAGCGGACGCCGCATACAAGAAAGAACTCCAAGCCGAGACGCTTGCTACCGCCAAAGCCCGCCGTCAACGCGAGGAAATCAGGACCGCCAAGGCCCTCGCCGCCATTCTGCCACCAGATTTCGCCACAAACCCTTCCTACCCACCCCTCCCCGCCAGCTTTTTGACCCCTTCAAGCCAACCGCCAACAGGAGAATCAACCCGTCGATAACCGCTCATGAGTTGGTCTTCAACGCGTGTTGCGGCACCTGTGTTTAATGACGGAGCAGCAGTTAAAGGAGGAAGAGGGAAGTTTAGTATAAGCGCACGCCGCGCGGACCCGGTTTGCGCGTCATGTGTACCGCGTCGATAAAGCGGACGCTGTTATTACAAGAGGTCATAAGCAGCGTGTGGGTGCGATAGCCCTCTGCAAAAAAGCGAACACCTTGCAGTAGCGCGCCGTCAGTCACACCGCAGGCGGCGAAGATGATGTGCGTGCCCATGGCGAGATCGCCGGCAGTGTAGATACGCCTGGGGTCTTTGATGCCCATGCGAGCGACGCGCTCTTCCAGCTCAGGCGTGTCGATTACCAGGCGGCCCAGCATTTCGCCGTGCAGGCAGCGCATGGCGGCAGCAGCCAAAACGCCTTCGGGCGCGCCGCCGATGCCCATTACGGCATGCACTCCGTTGCCCCGGACCGCTACAGCGATGGCGGCGGAGAGATCCCCATCGCCAATGAGGCGGATGCGCGCGCCTTCGCGCCGGATGTCGTCAATCAACTTTTCGTGACGCGGGCGATCCAGCACGATGATGGTGAGATCTTTCACGTCGCGATCCAGACGGCGGGCAATAGATTTCAGGTTCTGCGAGACGGGCGCGTCCAGATCGAGTGCGCCGCGGCAGGCCGGGCCAGCCACGATCTTTTCCATGTAGCAATCGGGCGCGTGCAACAGACCGCCCGGTTCAGAAGCGGCCAGCACGGCGATAGCGTTGGCCGCCCCCGTGGCGCACAGGTTCGTGCCTTCGAGCGGATCGACTGCGATGTCGACACCGGGAAACTCGCGGCCATTCGACGACGGCATGCCGACGCGTTCTCCAATGTACAGCATGGGCGCTTCGTCGCGTTCGCCTTCGCCGATGACGATGTTGCCATTGATGGGTACGGTTTCAAAGGCCTCGCGCATCGCCTGGACGGCGGCGTGGTCAGAGTGCTTGCGATCTCCGATACCCATGGTTCGGGCACTGGCGACAGCTGCTTCTTCAACCACGCGAACGAAGTGGGAGGACAGGTCGCGCTCGAGGTTGGTTTCGGTTTCGGAGGGGGTTGGGATAGATGTCAGTGTAGCGTGCGACATGGCAGGCTGCTTTCGATTCTCACTGTACAGTAAAGGATTGTTAGCTATGAAATCCTCCACGTCGGCGGTTCGCAAAAGCGTCAGGACACAAAAACCAGAAGCTCCTCTCAGCACCAACAAACACTTGATTCGCTGGGTGGAAAAGCTGGCGGAATTGTGCCGGCCGGCGGCCATTCACTGGGTGGACGGTTCGGAAGAAGAGAACGAGATGTTGTGCGCTCAGATGGTGTCCAGCGGCACATTCATCAAGCTGAATGAGGAACTCTGGCCCAACTGTTACTACGCCCGATCGGACGCGAGCGATGTAGCCAGGGTGGAAGACCGCACATTTATCTGCTCGCTTTCGAAAGAAAGCGCGGGGCCGACAAACAACTGGGTAAATCCGTACGAGATGCGGCGCACTTTGAAGTCGCTGTTCCGCGGCTGCATGCGCGGCCGGACCATGTATGTGCTGCCGTTCAGCATGGGGCCGCTTGATTCGCCGATGTCGCAGATCGGAGTGGAATTGACCGATTCGCCCTACGTTGTGGTGAATATGCGGATCATGGCGCGGATCGGGCTGCCGGTGTTTCGCGAGATCGACAAAGACGTGAAGCGCGTGGTCCCGTGCGTACACAGCGTCGGTGCGCCGTTGGGGCCGGGACAGACCGATGTGCCGTGGCCCTGTAATTCACAGAAGTACATCGTGCATTTTCCGGAGACGCGTGAGATCTGGTCTTTCGGCTCCGGCTACGGAGGGAATGCGCTGCTGGGCAAGAAATGCTTCGCGCTGCGTATCGCTTCGAATATCGCGCGTGATGACGGCTGGATGGCGGAACACATGCTGATTGTGGGCGTCGAAGATCCGCAGGGTCAGAAGACCTATGTGGCGGCGGCTTTTCCTAGCGCGTGCGGCAAGACAAATTTCGCGATGATGATTCCGCCCGCGGGATTTGAGGGCTGGAAGGTTTGGACCGTTGGTGACGATATCGCCTGGATCAAGCCGGATGCAACCGGACAGCTACGCGCCATCAATCCGGAAGCGGGGTTTTTCGGCGTTGCGCCAGGCACGTCGCCCAAGACGAACCCAAACGCGATTGCGACGTTGTCGCGCAATACCATCTTCACGAATGTGGCGCTGACGCCGGATGGCGGTGTGTGGTGGGAAGGCCTGACGGACGAACCGCCCAGCGAGTGTCTGGATTGGCAAGGCAATCCGTGGACCCCTGAGATCGGCCGCGAAACGGGCAGGAAGGCAGCGCATCCGAATGCTCGCTTCACATCGCCTGCTGCGCAGTGTCCGTCGATCGATCCGGCTTGGGAAGACCCGGAGGGCGTACCCATCAGCGCGTTCATTTTTGGCGGACGTCGGGCCGCCACTATCCCGCTCGTTTATCAGGCATTCAACTGGAGCGCGGGCGTTTATGTGGGCGCCACCATGGGGTCCGAAACCACCGCCGCGGCCTTCGGAGCTGTGGGAAGAGTGCGGCGCGACCCAATGGCGATGCTGCCGTTCTGCGGCTATCACATGGGCGATTACTTCCGCCACTGGCTGACCATGCAGCGCTCGCTGAGTCACACGCCCCGGCTTTTCCACGTAAACTGGTTCCGCAAAGATGCGGAGGGTAACTTCATCTGGCCGGGATTCAGCCAGAACATGCGCGTATTGAAGTGGATCGTGGAGCGGGCGAATAGCCGCGCGGCTGGTAAAGAAACGCCCATAGGCTGGATGCCGAAATACGAAGACATCGACTGGAATGGTCTTGAGTTCCCGCCTGAGAGATTCGAGCAGTTACAGGCGTTCGATAGAAGAGAATGGCGCAATGAAGTAATCGGTCACGAGGAGTTATTCATTGACTTACACGACCACTTACCGCCGGAAATGATCTACGAGCGGGAGTTACTCATTTGCCGGCTATAGCAGCGGGCTAGTCGATATTTAGATGCTACGTACAGGCAGGGACACAATATCGTCGACCTGCATGCATTCTTTGACGACGAAAGGCTCGCCGTATTTGACGCCGATCAGGTTGCCGTAGAAGCGGGCGACGGAAGCGAGGCGCTCCTGCACTTCGGTGTGTGAGGGAAAGAGATCTGAGGCGACAGAAGTATCGCCGTACTGTGATGTGTAACTCAGCAGAGCTTGCATGCGGCGATCGAACTGGCGCGATATGTCGACGACGAACGACGGCGTAACGTTGGCGTAGAGAGACGAATAGAGAATTTTGAACGGGCGGTGTGGAGGCGTATCTTCTTCGAGCCGGCGCAATCCGGCCAGGAAGCACGCTTCGTAGCCGATTTCGGATGCGCGGTAGTGGTCGGGATGACGTCCGATCCAATGCGGCAGAATCACGCTGCGCGGGCGAATGCGGCGCACCACGCCGGCCAGGGTCATGCGCGCGGTGATGGTGTTCTCTAAGCGCGCATCGGGCCAGCGCAGGTTCTGACGCCAGGAAAGCCGCATGATTGCTGCTGCCGCTTGCGATTCCTGAATCCGAATTTCCGGCGTGCCGCGGCTGCCCATGTCGCCAGCGGTGAGATCGAGAACGCCGGTTCGGTAGCCCATTTCCGCGGCGTGAATCAGAGTGCCGCCGCAGGTTTGTTCCACATCATCGGGATGAGCGGCGATGGCTAGAACGTCCAGCGGTCGAAGGTTTTCAAACGGCTCGTTCGGGTCCCTGAAATCGTGCATTCCCGCTCAGTATGAATAGCGCGGGCGCGTGCCCGCGAAGACCTTGACGAGCAGAATGCCGGCCAGAAATCCGCCCACGTGCGCGAACCATGCGACCCCGCCCTGATCGGTGAAGCTACTGAACGAACTCAGCCCGCTGATCAACTGGATGGCGAACCAGTAGATGAGCATAAACGCGGCGGGAAGCTCGATCGTGGTGATGAAGACGATGATGAACACCAAGGTGACGACGCGCACTCGCGGGTAGAGGATCAGAAACGCGCCCATCACACCGGCGATAGCGCCGCTCGCTCCGATGGTCGGTATGGGGCTGCCAAGATTAAGTACGAGTTGAAGCAGTCCCGATGCGATGCCGGACACCAGATAGAAGATCGCGTAGCGCCCCGATCCTATAGCATCTTCGACGTGCGATCCGAACACCCAGAGGAACCACATATTGCCGATCAGGTGGAACCAGCCGCCATGGAGGAACATGGAGGTGATCAACGAATAGGCGTGCAAGTGATCGGGCACAAGTGCGTAATGCGCGGTGATGGCGCTCTGCAAATAGCCCGGCTGCACTCTTATAAACAGAAAGCAGAGGGTGTTTAGGGCGATGATCAACGCCGTTACAGTGGCCGGCGATTGACGCCGTAATAAGGCGCGCAGCGGGATCATCGATTAGCCAGGGATGCTCGCAAGGCTTTGGCGCCGCAGTGCTCCGCTATTTCGGGGTCACAAAGGCGGTTCGTCTGGCCGTTGCCCGCACTTAGTAACAGCGCATCGACTTCCGGGCGAGTGGGAACATGACCGCGCGCGCCCACAGCCGTGCAGTTCAGGGCGGCGGCGGCATTGGCAAAATCCAAGGCCTGCTGCATGGGAAAATTCGACAACATGGCGAAGCAGAAAGCGCCGTGGAATACATCGCCGGCGCCGGTGGTGTCGGCGCAGACAACTTCAAATGCAGGCGAGTAGGTCCAGACACCATCGGCTAATGCGAGAGCACCCAGATCGCCCAGAGTCATAGCCGCGACTCGAAAACCGTACTCACTCTGAAGCATAGACAAGGCGACAAACGGATCCGCTTCCCCGGTCCATTTAGCCGGCCAACCCGACCCGGCAACCAGGTAGTCGACGTTCTGAAGGACAGACTCGAATGCGGGGTAAACTGTGTCGACATCCAGCGACACGGGGACGCCGTGGGCACGGGCTATCGAGGCGGCATAGGCCGCGGCTTCGATGTCATATCCATCGATGTGAAGCAGCCGCGAGTTTTCGATGTCCTGCGGCCGGATGTCTTGCGGCGTGAGACGCAAGGAATCCCCGCGGTGCCAAAGTACGGTACGTTCACCGGTTCGCTCATCGATGATGATGTAAGCGGTCTGATTGGGACAGCCGGTGCGCACGCTGACGCCACTTGTATCGACACCGGTACCGTCGAGGCTTTCCCGCTGAATGTTGCCGCGCAGATCGTCGCCGATGGTGCCAACGTACTTCGTGCTCAGGCCAAGCCGCGCGCACGCCACAATCGCCGTGGCCACCTGACCGCCGGGACTGAGCAATTCGCGGTCGAACGCGACCTTCCCCGCGTATGGAGGGAATTCGCGGACCAGGATGAGCGTATCGGTCGCGTTGAGCCCAATGCCCAACACGTCACAGTTGAGACTCAAGAGAGCCTACTTCTTAATGGAATCGGGGACCTCGTACAAGTAGATCATGTGGGTGACGCCGCTGTGACCGGCGCTCTCCTTAGTATCGATCGGCTTCCATCCGGGAATCGGATAGTCGTAGGAGACCACGCGCGTGTTGGGCCGCAGATAGCGTTCCAGGTTGGGACGAAGCATGTCATTGGCGGCGGTGGCGAGGTAAAGCGTCACTACGTTGGCGTCGCTGAGGTCCGTTAGCATGAAGTCCTGGTGAATCACTTTGACTTTATTCTGCACTCCAGCCAATCTTGCCTTTTCAACCGCTTGACGCGCCAACTGCTCCGAGATTTCGACTCCCACCGCTTTCACGTTATAGTGCTTGGCGGCGGCAATAATGATGGCGCCGTCGCCGCAGCCGAGATCGTAAAGCGTTTCGCCGGGCTTCAGCTTCGCCATTTCGAGCATCTTGTCCACCGCATGCCCGGGGGCAACCACGTAGGGCGACAAGATATTGTTGCGGAAATCCGAAAGATTGGGCTGCTGGGCACACGTCAGCCCCGCCGATGCAAAAAGAACGGCTGCCAAGCTAAAAAGCATCCGCCATGTCATAGATTGTTCTCCCCGGTTGGTATTAGCTTACCTCGAATCGTTTTGGGAGAAAAGCTTATTGCACAGCACCACCGACGGGGGAGGCCGCGGGGGAATGCTGGTGCTTGGAACGAACGATCCGGCTTACCATTTCGCTGGTTGAGAGCCAGAGATCGCGCGGCCGGGAAATGGTGTATTCGGTGCCTTTGAACGCTCGAATGGCATGACTGATGGAGTCTTTCCATGGCACAGCCTGAGGGTTCAGATTGTAGTTCATGTAAAAGACCGGGCACTCAATATCTCCGATGCGGCGAAGGTCTTCCTGGGGTACATCCGCGTCCAGCATGGCCTTCGGGCCGGCGAAGATGACGGCGTCTGGGCGGGAGGTTGTCCCGATTTCCCGCTGGATCAGGTCTTGCAGAAAATCAGTTTCGCTATGTTTTTGCCCCAGCTTAGCGATGCTCACGGTGCCCAGTTTGACGGTGGTCAGCGCCTTGCCCAAAGCCGGGAAGTCGATGTTTTCCGCCGTGTCCTGCCGGTAAACAATCCGGCCCTCCTGCATGTTGAACGCAACTAAGGCTATGCGGCCCACGTGCGGATCGCGCTCAATTGCTTTAAGGATGCTGACCAGCGCCTCGGTGTCAGAGCGCTGCAGCGCGGGCGAGTTGAACTGTTGGGGCGCAAAGTTCACCAGCAGCTTGACGGTGAGGCCATTATCAATGGGGGCGTTCGTGCGAACGAGGGCATCGTTGACGAAGGGCTCAGGGGCGGTTTGGAGAACCTGATTCGGATTGATAAACAGCGGCAACGGCTTATCTTTGAGCGCGAGAGCCGCTTCCGTGGTCCAGGTGGTGGAACAGATCCGCTCGGCCTGGTCGCGCATGAGCCAATCGACGTGATACTTCCCTTCTCCGACATCCACACTGCCCTCGAGAAAGGCGTCGCCTTTGGCGTCATCCTCAATGGGAGGTACGCGGAAATGCTGAACGAAGTAGGAGGCGCGGTTGCGGTCCTCATCCGGCGCGACGCGGAAGATGATGCTGAGCGTTCCGCCATCGCCCGCGAGCTCACGTATCGGCACGGTCACTGAGTAGCCGCTGTGGAAGCGAAGATCGAACCCCAGCTCGGGTTTTTGCGGGGCCACGGTACAGGGGATATCTTTTCTGGTCTCGTCCGATTCCAGAACCACCATGTCGGACGGCATCGGGTGAACCAGCTCGCCGACTTCGGCGGGACGAAGCAGCATCTGCGCGCGCAGCGTTCCCATGGCGCACAGCAGGAACGTAAGGACTACTGAGCAAGGTCGAGAGAGCGATTGCAAGAATCCCCCAAGTGATTCCCGTTGACGAAGCAGCGAAGTGCGGCGCTGACTGGCCATATTATGACCGAAATCTTTCGAACAAAACAGAGGCAATTGAATCCAGCGTGCGAATAATTGCTTTTGTCGAATCTGATGCATAGGTGCGGCCCCGAAACGCAAAATCTCAAGTAGCCCGTAATAGACCGTATCGGTGTGATAACGTCGGAGGGTTATGGCTTCCCGCAGTGTCAATAAAGTTATTTTGGTGGGGCATCTCGGGCGCGACGCCGAGACGAAATTCACGCCATCCGGAGCTGCTGTCACGAAGTTCTCGGTGGCAACTACCAGGAACTGGAAGGACCAGCAGACTAACGAGTGGAAGGAAGAGACGAATTGGACGAATGTCATAGTCTGGCGACAGGAAAACGTGGCCAACTATCTAACCAAGGGTAAGCAGGTTTACGTCGAGGGCCGCTTGCAGACGCGGAGCTATGACGACAAGGATGGCAAGAAGGTCTATACCACGGAGGTGGTCGCGGACGAGATTATTCTGCTGGGCGGCCGCGGCGAAACCGGTGCTGGTGGCGGTGGTTTCGAAAGTGCGGCGCCGGCGCGGTCCCGTGCAGGGACCGGAGCAGCAAGGGGCGGAGGTTCAACGGCTCCGGCGGCGGCAGACGACGATCAGTTTGGTGGGATTACCGATGACGACGTACCGTTTTAAGAAAGTGAAAAACTTGCGCTCCAATCTCCAATCGCTTCGCTCATGGCTCCGAATGGCCATGACGGCGCTGTCGTTGGCTGCGGCTCTGCCATCTGCACACGCAAAGCAAGCTGCGCCCTTCAAGGTGGGGGTTGTCGGCCTGGTTCACGGTCACGTCACGGGCTTTTTCGGACAGGCGCTGAAAAGAACGGACGTCGAGATTGTCGGTATCGCCGAGCCGGATCGCGCGCTTTTCGATAAGTACGCGAAGAAGAATTCGTTCAGCGATAAGCTGTATTTCCCTTCCCTCAAGGCGATGCTTGCGGCAGTAAAGCCGGACGCGGTAGTTCTCTACACAAGCCCGTTCGATCATCGGGCGGCGGTGGAAGAGTGCGCGCGGAAGGGCGTGCCGGTGATGATGGAAAAACCGTTTGCCACCACCTATCGGGATGCGCTGGCGATGGCGGATGCGGCGCGGACCGGACATATTCACGTGCTGGTCAATTACGAGACAACCTGGTATTCGAGCAACAAGGCTGCCTATGACCTGCTGCATCAAGGCGAGTTGGGCGAGTTAAGAAAAATGACTTTCCGCGATGGCCATCAGGGGCCGCAGGAAATACACGTTCAGCCTGAGTTCTTCAAGTGGTTGACTGATCCGAAGCTCAACGGCGCCGGTGCGCTTTTTGATTTCGGCTGTTACGGCGCAGATCTTGCGACGTGGCTGACGAATGGGCAGGAGCCGGTTTCGGTGACGGCCGTAACCAGGCAAACCAAGCCTGCGATCTATACGAAGGTGGATGATGAGGCTGACATTATGGTCGCGTACCCGAAGGCCATCGCGATTCTGCAAGGCTCGTGGACATGGCCCTATGCCATCAAGGACACAGTGGTGTACGGGACGACCGCATCTGTCCAGACCATCCAGCGCGACAAAATAGCGATCCAGAAAGAACGGAACACACTGGGCGAAGTGCGTTCCACGGAGGCGCTGCCGGCACCCTACGATGACTCGCTACGTTACCTAGCGGCTGTGGTTCGGGGCGAGATTCCGGACGACGATAGCAATTTATCCGGGCTGAAAACGAATGTGATTGCGAGTGAAATTCTCGATGCAGCGCGGCAATCGGCGCAAACCGGCAGAACCGTTTCCCTGCCCCTTAAATAAGCGTCCAGTGCATTGCTAACGGAAGTGTGTCTCGTCGTGCCCTGCTACAACGAAGCACGGCGGCTGGACGTGAAGAGCTTCCGCGAATTCTTCGCAGCGCATGAAAACGTGCGTGTTGTTTTTGTCGACGATGGAAGCGTCGATGCGACGCCGCGAGTATTGCGAGAGCTTTGTGAGCCCTGGCCGGCGGGAGCCTCTGTCCTGACGCAGGAGCTAAACAGCGGCAAGGCTGAGGCGGTGCGGGCCGGGGTTGAGTTTGCACTCAGGGCGTTCGAGCCGCAGATCGCCGGTTACTGGGATGCCGATCTGGCAACGCCGTTGAGCGCTGTTGATGAATTCCTGCAAGTCTTCGCAACTCACAGCGACATTTTGATGGTGTTCGGCGCTCGTGTCAAACTGCTGGGGCGGCACGTGGAGAGGCGGGCGCTGCGGCACTACCTGGGTCGTGTGTTTGCGACTACGGTATCCGCAATGCTTCGGATGCCGATCTACGACAGCCAATGCGGCGCAAAGCTGTTTCGTGTAAACGCGGGGATGCGTGCTGCCTTCGCCGAGCCGTTTCTTTCCAAATGGGTGTTCGATGTGGAGATTCTGGCCCGCTACTTGAAGTTTTTCGGTAGCGATCCGGAGAAGCTGGCACAAGTGATCTACGAATATCCGCTGAATGAATGGGTGGATGTGGAAGGATCGAAAGTGCGGCCGAGCGATTTCTTAAAGGCGTTCCTGGATGTCGTACGCATCAGGCGGAAGTACCTGTAATTCGGCTCAGCTATGGTGTCCAGGTTCCGATCTGCTGCCAAGTGCCTGCCACGTACGACTGGTTTAGCATATTGCCGTACACGTTCTTTGCGCCGGTGAACGATGGAGCAAATGTGATGGTCAGGGTGAGGGTGACAGTGTTGCCGGAGACTGAGACCGTTGCGCTAGATGCCGGAGCACTACATTGATCGTTCGCCAACGTGGTGGAACTCCCGGGCGTGGCAGATGCAAGCACTCCGCTGCCTTGATCGTTGGCGATAGACAGGGTGTTCTGGTTCCGGTCGTAGATGAAATAGCATGCGCCGCTTCCGGTCAGCGAGGCATTGAACAGCACGTGTTCCTGAGCTTGATTCGCACTCGTATAGGCAATCGCGAACTTCTGCGTCACGCCGCTGCCTGAGGAAGGAGTAATGACAATGGGACTGGTGGTGGAACCGGGTACGGTCCAGGTTCCGATCTGCTGCCAAGTGCCAGCCATATAGGACTGGCTGAACATATTGCCGTAGACAGTCTTTGCGCCGCCGAATGAGGACGTGAAGGTGATGGTTAGCGTCAACGTAACAGTGTTGCCCGAAGTTGAAACCGCCGCGGTAGATGCCGGTGCGCTGCATTGATCGTTAGCCAAGGTGGTTGAACTGCCCGGGGTTGCCGACGCGAGCAACCCATTGCCCTGATCGTTAGCGATCGATAAGGTGTTCTGGTTGCGGTCGTATATGAAATAGCATGCGCCATTCCCGCTCAGCGTGGTGTTGAAGAGCAGGTGTTCCTGGGCTTGGCTGGTGCTGGTATAAGCAATCCTAAAAGTCTGTGTGGCGCCGCTGCCCGAGGAAGGGCCGATCGCAATGGTGTTGCCTGACGCCGCCGGCACAGTCCAGGTTCCAATCTGTTCCCAATTGCCTGCCACACCCGATCCGTTCACAATATTGCCGTAGACGTTCTTGGCGCCGACGAACGATGGAGAGAATGTGATGGTTATCGATAGCGTGAGGGTGTTGCCTGAACTGGAAGCCGTGAAGCTCGATGCCGGGGCACTACACTGGTCGTTCGCGAGCGTGGCCGAACTACCCGGGGTTGCCGATTCCAGCACAGCACTGCCTTGATCGTTGGCGATAGACAGGGAGTTCTGGGCCCGGTTGTATAGGAAGTAGCAGGCGCCATTTCCGGTAAGCGTAGTGTTGAACAGTAGATGTTCCTGCGCCTGATTCGTGCTGGTATATGCAATCGTAAACGTCTGGGTTACAGCGCTGCCCGAAGAAGGAGTGATCGCAATCGCGTTGGTGCTGCCGGTACCGGCGCCACTCCAACCATTCACCAGATTGGCTGCGTTGACAGATCCGAGGCCGCTGGCCTGGTCGTAGGCGAAAGTTGCTGGATAAGTCTCCGCTCCTGAATTATAGTTCGCTTCTCCGGGTACGGCGTTAGTACCTATCGTGACGTCGTTGAAGATGCAAGTACTGGCAGGAAGAGCCGAGGTATTGGAGGCGTTGCAATTCGCCAGCGTCTCGGCGGCAGCCAGTTTATACAGAACGGTAGCTGCCTGGCCCTGCCGGGCGCCGGTTTTCTGATTCACCAGAGCCATCATTCCGGCAAAGGATGGCGCTGCTGCGGACGTTCCACCCACTCCCGTGAACGAGATTTGATTTTTCGAATTCGGAGTGCAAGAGCCCTCAACGCATATCAAATACGGATCGTACAGACCGGCTGGAAACGCCACGTCAGGCACATCGCGAGCGCCATCATTGGGGATACCGGATACGCCTGTTTGCCAAGTTGGTTTCGGGAAGTAAACACTTGCTCCGCCGCCGCCGGCCAGGATGCTTCCTGTACTGCAGCTTGAGCCATTACAGTTCTCGTTCCAGACATCTTCCGGAATGTAGGACAATGCCGAACCATAAGTGGCGTTATTGGTTGAGCTCCAATAACCGCCAGCGCCGTCGTTTAGCTGAGTCCCGCCTACTGCGATGTCGTATTGCGAAGAAGCCAGGATATTGACGGAAAGCGGGGCAGTCGCCGAGCTCTCAGAATTTGGATCGTCACAACCGGCAGAACCGGAATCGCCGGATGAGACCAAGTAGGTAATGCCATCCGCCGCAGCCTGTTGCGCCATAGAGGAAATTCCTGCTGCCTGCGATGCGGTGTAATTCGCTTCGCAGTCCCCAAAGCTTTCGGTCATTACATTGGCGAGGTTGTTATCAATGATGTACTCTTCCGACAGCGTGACGCCATCTGTCGTGTTGGTCGTCTTAGAGACAACAAGGTCGATGGTGGCGTTCGGCGCCGTTGCGCCAGACCAAGACGTATCTAAGAGCGCCTCAATTTCCTCATCACCGCCGAGGTCGCCCGGATTTGGTCCGTTCAGGATCACGTTGGGCGGGTTGTTCGGCAAACCGAAGACGCTGCGAAAACTCACCACGTCCTGCACAATGATGTTCGTTCGCCCTACGACCGCA
Organism: Terriglobia bacterium; assembly: GCA_963758445.1. GTDB lineage: Bacteria > Acidobacteriota > Terriglobia > Bryobacterales > Bryobacteraceae > Bog-105. The sequence goes on along the minus strand of CAVWVR010000003.1, from coordinate 599,979 downwards.
AGCACTACGCCGGTCCCATTGACATTGGCTTTGAAGAGTGGATTGAGGTTGTAAATGACGCCGTAATCAGCCGGCGCGAGGGCGTGCTGGCTGCCGTTGGTAAACAGAGGCTTAGCAGCGCCGGGCTGTAGCGTGGCGTGGATCTGTTCACCTGTTACCTTGACTTGCGGTTTGGCGATAAAGTTGTGCAGACTGGCCACTCCCGCAATTGCAGGCGCCAAGGCTGCAGGCACTTGCGGATCCTGGACGTTGGCCCAATGAGCCTTACCGTTAACCGTAAATTGATGAACCGCGGTGTGGAAGGCGGCGTGCACCTGAGAAGCGTTACCGGAAAACTCGATAATCGTTCGCCCGTTTGAAACGTGGTCAATCGTGAAACCATGCGACGTGAGCCAATCTGTCACAGTCTTTAGATCCTGATCGCTCATCCCGAAGGTTTGACCGAATTGCTGGGGTGTCAGCCAGCGATGATAGTCAGCGGAACCGGGCGTCTGCTGGTCGGATAGCAGTTTCTCGAGCGCTGCCTCCTGCGCGGCGCTGCGTTTCAAAACCAGCAGCATGCGGTCCATGGGTAATGTCGCAGGGGCGGCGCCGGTATCAAAGGCAGGCTTGGCGAGTGGATGCGTGTTGCGCGGCAGCGTGACGAGCCGCGATTCGTCAACAGAAGACGTGATCAGTGTGGGGATAGCCGCATTTTGAGCTTCAATCAGCCCTGCGGATGCAACTAGGACCGCAGAAAAAAACAGCAAACTTCGCATTCAGATGTCCGAGGTAAATTTCATGATAGTTGAGTGTGCGAAGGGTGGAATATCCCCCCATCGGTACTTATAGTACTTGGAGGTAGAAGCGGTGGACCGGTAGTAAGTCGTGCGGAGGGCCGGTGTGCCAACGCCATTGGCCGCGTTCGGGTATGTCGCCCGATTGCAACCCAGGGTCCAGATCGCTTGCCAGGCGGCAGCGATAAAGCAAAGATATGAAGTGCCCGCGGATAGCTGTTTCCGCAAAGGTTTCCGCGATGAACATGGGAGCGGGCTCCGCGATCACCGAACATCCGAGTTCGGTTTGCGCCACTTTTTGGACACGGTCTAGCGCTGGTTCTTTGAAGCGGATGATGCCGCCCGGAACGTGCCAACCGGCACCGTAGTGCTGGTCATCGCGCCAAGTTAGGAGCGTGCGATTCTCTTCATCCTTAATCAGCAGATCGACGTTCACCAGCGGCGTAACCGAGCTGATGAAGAGAAACAATTCTTCCGGCAGATCCTGGCCCACGGCGGCATGGGCCCAGAGCGTGGAGATAGCGTGTTCCAAGTTCACGCGGCGCTCTGCTCTTTGATGGATTTAAGATTCAACCCTCGCTGGCGGGACAAGGCGAGCAGGCCCCAAAATCCGATTAGGGCGTATTGAGACGCTTGGATCAGGAAACTATACGCGATGGCATCGGTTTTGGAAAAACCGAAAGGCACGAGCACACTGACGGCTACGAATTGAAAGATTCCCACGTAGCCTGGAGTTGACGGAAGCGCGCTGCCCAGTCCGAAGCCGGTGATGAGCAGGAATGCTATGGGCAGCGAGATGGTCAGCCCAAGCGAGCGCATGCCCACCACAGTTCCGGCGGCATCGAAGAACCAGATGACGGTTGTCAGTGCCGCAAAACGGGTGAGCCGCCCCAGGTCGTGGAAGGTCCGAAGACCAATAAGGATCTGCTCCAGGATGCCGATGAGCTTTGTGGCTAGGGTGCGCGGCAGCGGCAAACGGTTGAGCAAGGCTTTCCAGGTGCGTTCCATGCGCGGCAGTATTGCGATGGAGGCCGCCCCGCACAGTCCGACGATGGCAAAGGGTTTTGCGGCGGTGTTGAACCAGCCTGGCCGAACCGACAGCGTGAGCAGCACTATGGAACTGATGACCACTAACGTGACGCCATCGGACAGGCGCTCGGCAAGTGCGGTTGTCAAGACAAAGGTCTTGCTGAGCCCGGTGCGCGCACTGATGATGAAGGTACGGACGAACTCTCCTGCGCGGGCGGGTAGAAAGCTGTTTCCGAAGTAGCCGGCGCAAGTAGCCCAGAACGCCGTTGCTATGGGAACTTTTGTGTGTGTCTGGAGCAGGACTCGCCAGCGGAGTGCCCGGAGGAACAGCGCGAAAGAGGACATGGCGACTGCGAGCGCAATGAAACGGAGGTCGGTGTGCCGCAGGGTCTGCCAAACATCTCCCCAGTTGACTTTGCGTAGCGACAGCCAAAGCAGTGCCGCTGCTAACGCGAGCGCGATCAGCCAGTAGAGAAGACGTGATTTCGATCGCATCCGCTGTTAGCTGGGCGTAGATGCCCGGCGCACCACAAGGGTTGGTTGCGCGCATACGTAAGCGAAGCGATAATGCAAGAGACACAAGACGCTAGCCCCCGAACGCAAGACCGCCCCACGATGCATTCTAATCAGCGGAGGCTTTCCAGCCAACACGTCAAATCTCTGGATGGGGTTCGGGGCATCGCGATACTGCTGGTATTATGCCATCACCTTGCGCATAGCTGCCTGCCGGAGTTTACTGGTGTTTTGCGCTATTTACCGAACGTGTTGTATTTCGGATGGTGCGGCGTAAACCTATTCTTCGTTCTTTCCGGCTTTCTGATCACCGGCATCCTTCTGGATACAAAGGAAGCGCCGAACTACTTTCGCGTGTTTTATGCGCGGCGTATTCTCCGGATCTTTCCGCTGTACTACGTGGTTTTAGTGACTATACTGCTGCTTTCGACCACGCACGTCTTCGGCTTCTTCAACATGGTCCTGCCGCCGGGTAACGAGCGGCCCGCATACTTTGTTTACCTGAGCAACTGGCAGTGGACGGGCCGCGGAAGCATGATCGGTCACTTCTGGAGCCTGGCGGTAGAAGAGCAGTTCTATTTGTTCTGGCCTCTGCTAGTCTGGCTGGTTCCGCGCAACAAAGTTTTCCCTTTAAGCCTGGCTGGGATTGTTGTCGCGTTATTTCTCCGTATCGCAATCATCGCAATGCACGGCAACCAGGAGCGGATGTTCCACGGAACTTTCACGATAGGCCTGGACGCGCTGCTGGCTGGGGCTGCTATCGCTTGCATCGTTCGCAACCCCGATTTGTTGCGCCGTAGCAGGCGCTTGATTTACACAGCGGGTATCTTTGGCTGCGCGGTCCTGGCAATTACTGTCATCTGGGCAAGGACTCTAGTGCCTAACGGCTGGCGCGGGTCGTGGTTCTTTACCTGCTTAGCGCTGATATTCGCAGCGCTGATCTTTTGGACATACTCGACCGCCAGCGAACGTTCGCCCCTACAGCGGGTGTTCAGCAGCAAGTTTCTGACATCGTTTGGCAAGTATAGCTACGGGATCTACGTTTATCACGTTCCCGTTCTTGTGATCTCGTTGATGCTGCTGGGGCCGCGCCTCAAGATTGGGGGCGATGTTCTGAACTCCGTTCTTTTCGCGCTAGCCATGATATTGACAAGCTATGTCATCGCGAGAGAGAGCTACCGGCTATTCGAATCCAGATTTTTGAAGTTAAAGAGATTCTTTGAGCCGGATGTTCGGGAGCAACATGCAGGTGTTACCGTGCTGGTCTCGCCCAAGTAGTCATACAGCCAAATTCCGGGGAAGAGCGCGTCTCGTAGCCACACTCCTGGAACAGGTTCTCGATGGTGTGCGCAGTCAGTTCTCCACCTGCCATGGCTCCTTCTATCCAATGGGCGGTATCCAGGGCGAAGAGAATGCGATGCAGACGAAGGAATGACTGGGCAGCAGCCACCATTTCGATTTCCGCGCCCTCTATGTCCACCTTCACGAAATCGGGTAATCCGTATGTTTGGCAAATCTCCTCGAACGCCATCACCTTGACTGTTCGAACATTGCCCACCGTCACCCGCGAAGAAATGTGTGTTAATTGCGATCCCATCGTTCCTTCGGAAGCAAAGGTCAAAGCTCCCGATGAGGCGCCCAACGCGGCATTCACCGCAATGACGTTTGTCAGGCCATGCCGTTCTATATTGCGAACCAGGAGATCATAGCTGATTGAATCCGGCTCGAATGCAATAACCTTGCCGTTTGGGACAGTCTTGGCGAAGTGATACGTCGAGACTCCACAATAGGCGCCGATGTCGAAAATTGTGTCACCGGGGCTTGGCTTATACCAATAGAAATAACTCTCAATCGTCTCCGCCTCTTCCGGCATCGACGCGATTTCGAACTGCACTCCGTTGGGATAAGTTTGTAGTCTAGGCCCTGAGTAGTCTACGACCAGATCAGGGCCGATTTTCTCAGGTACAACCTGCGAAAAATAGGAATCGAATAGACTGGCCATGTCCAATGCGTAGGGGAAGTGCTTCGCCGCAATGCGAATCACTCTATGATCGCGGCGGACCTCGATATGTTGAGCTGTGAACTTAAGTGATGCCGGCCGGCACGCACGGCGCAATAAGATGCGAACCAGGGGACTGCCAGGGCCCATCCGAATCGCCAGTTTTGTAAGCTCGCGCCGCAGAAAGGCAGTGGACTGCCGCCACGCCGCGGTTTTCATTTAGCGGTTGGCCGGTACTTCCACGGTCGCTTCCCAAGTGTGCGGTTCGGCCGGGTCATATTCGAAATTGACGCGTTCCTTTTCGATGACGAAGGGCCGCTTTAAGACTTGTGTGTGAATCGCGCCGATGTATTCTCCCAGTATTCCCATGGAGACGAGCTGCACCGAGCCAAGGAAGAATAAGCCGATGACGAGCGGGGCCATGCCGACCTCGAAATTACTCCAGAAGATCAACTTATAGATGAGGTAGCCGAGCGCGACAAGCACTGATAGCAGCCCGCATGCGAACCCGAGGAACGTAACCGCCCGCAGAGGCACCTTCGACAAATTGGTGATGCCGAGCATCGCCATGTCATAAAGCGTGTAGAAGTTATTTTTTGTTATGCCGCGGATGCGACGCGGCTGCTCGAATTGCAGCGTGCTGTACGGCAGTCCGATTTCCGCGATCATGCCACGGAAGTAGGGGTACGCGTCGGGAAAGGTTTTGACTGCGTCGACAACTTTGCGATCATACAATCCGAAGCCGGTAAAGTTTTCAAAGGTCTGAATCTCAGACAGGCGCTGCACCAGGCGGTAATACTGAGTTCTGACCCAATACATCAGGCGATTCTCACGGCTGGCCGTTTTGAGGCACAGGACCATGGAGTAGCCCTGTTCCCATTTTTCGATCATCTGCTCGATCATCTCGGGAGGATCCTGGAGATCGGATGCCATGCCGATGACGGCGTCGCCGCGAGTTTGCAGGAAAGCGTGGAAGGGCGACCGAATGTGCCCGAAATTTCGGGCGTTCACAATTACCTTGACGTTGTGATCGCGCGCGGCAATCTCCTTCAAGATAGCTACGGTGTTATCGCGTGAGCTGTTATCGATAAAGAGGTGCTCGTACCTGTAGCGGCCGAGCTTGAGCATCACGGCGCGAACGCGCTTGTACACTTCCTCTACGTTTTCCTCCTCGTTGTAGCAGGGTGTCAGGATGCTGATCGTCTTCATTTTGCTTCCGCGGGGACGTTCTTGTTGCAAGCACTCACAATTGAATTATCGGCTGACACAGAATTCTGTCCAGCCTGACTACACATGTTAGTTTAGGGCGGTGTCTCTCCTCGGGATTATGCAGGGAAGGCTGGTACCTCCAGAGCCGGGCAGATTTCAAGCTTTCCCGAGAGCGCACTGGAGAGATGAATTCTCATTCGCTGCCCAGGTTCCCCTTGTTTTTATTGAGTGGATTGTCGACCAGCATGGAGCCGACGTTAATCCGATTCTTACGGACGCCGGTGCGGACGATATCAGACGACTTAGCCGCGAATCTGGTGTGAGAATACGGTCGTTGTGCGCCGACTACTTTATGGAGTTCCCATTTGTACATTGTTCACCTTCGGAATGTGAAACCCGAGAAAACTTTCTGACAAATTTAGTCAACCGCGCCGCTCAGTTGGGGATAACTCGTATCGTCCTCCCGTTTGTTGATGCCTCTCGTATGAGCACCGCTGAAGACCGTCAACGAGTCATCGCCGTTCTCGGCGATGCAGCGCCCTTCGCACATCGGAAAAACGTTGAACTGCATTTGGAAACGGACTTGGGCCCAATCGAATTCGCAACCTTTCTGGATTCAGTTCCGAGCGAGAACGTGAAGGTAAACTACGACTCCGGCAATAGCGCTTCGCTGGGCTACAAAGTTGAAGACGAGTTTGGCGCGTACGGAGGGCGGATCGGTAGCGTACACGTGAAAGATCGGGTTCTGGGTGGGAGCACGGTTCCTTTGGGAACGGGAAATGCGGACTTCCCCGCCCTCTTTTCGGAAATGCGAAGAATCGGATATCGAGGCGATCTGACTTTGCAGGTTGCGCGGTCCGAGCCTGGAAATGAGGTTAGCTGGGCGATCGCCAACCGCGCATTTGTAGCGCGGTATTGGGCGTTGGATTAGCTTTGGATCTGGAAATAGCGGATAAGACCTTTTTGGTCGCCGGCTCTTCGCGCGGAATAGGAAAAACCATCTCTGCGGCCCTATTGAACGAAGGGGCTCGCGTTTGCCTAACGGGCCGTGATGCCGAGTCTTTGAAAGCCACATTTGCAGATTTCCAAGAGCGCCACGGGAGCGAGAGGCTACTTTCTTACGCTGGCGATCTGACGCTGCGGCAGGTTGTCGGCGAGTGTCTGAACGTTATCGCCGCCCAGTGGGGCGCACTGGACGGTCTGATCGCAAATCTAGGAAGCGGAAGCGGACAAACAGGATGGGACGTTGCGGAGGACGAGTGGCGGCGATTAATCCGATTGAACTTCGAAGCTAGCGTCTGGCTTGCTCAAGCAGCCATTCCGATTATTTCGAGAGGGGGCACAGGGTCCATCCTTTTCATTTCGTCCATAACCGGGGTTGAGGCGACTTCAGCTCCTCTTCCTTACAGCGCGGCAAAGGCAGCGCTTCTGAACTACAGTAAAAATCTTTCGCGCCAAGTCGCTCCTTTGAACATTCGAGTGAACTCGATCGCTCCCGGCAACATACTCTTTCCAGGCGGGACGTGGGAGCGGCGCTTAGCCGATAGAGCGGAAACGGTGAGAAATATGTTGGACACCGAAGTACCCTTGCGCCGATTTGGAACTCCGGAAGAGATTGCCGATTTGGCGGCATTTCTGATTTCTCCCCGGGCTTCTTTTGTAACCGGGTCCTGTTTTGTAGCTGACGGCGGCCAAACGAAGAGTCTCTAATGGACACAGCGGAACTGTTTGATCTAAGTGGGCGCGTGGCCATTATCACCGGGGGCTGCGGACTTCTCGGAACCAAGCACGCGGAGACGATAGCTGAAGCGGGTGGTTCTCCGGTGCTGGTCGATCTTCCTACTACAAATCCCGAGGCGCGCGCTGCGCAACTCTGTAGGAAATATGGAGTGCGGGCGCTTGGGCTGACAGGTGATATCACCGTACTCTCTGAAATGGAGAGTGTCCGGGACAAGATTCTAGAGCGGCTCGGCAGAATTGACATTCTCATCAATAACGCTGCCAATAATCCCAAAGTGGAATTGGGGAAGGGGATCAACTTCTCGCGAGTGGAAAATTTCCCAATGGAAATCTGGGAAGGTGACATACGAGTCGGTTTGACCGGGGCATTTTTGTGCAGCCGAGTGTTCGGGCAGCACATGGCTAGGAGCGGGCAGGGCGTGATCTTGAACATCGCTTCCGATCTGGCTCTTATCGCGCCGGACCAGGGGCTATATCGGATCGCAGATGCACCGGAATGCGCGCAGCCGGTGAAGCCGGTCAGTTATAGCGTCGTAAAGTCCGGCCTTCTGGGTCTCACCCGCTACTTTGCCACCTACTGGCACAGCAGGGGCGTGCGCGTAAATGCGATTTCTCCCGGCGGTGTTTACAATGGCCAGTCCGATGAATTCGTTCAGCGGCTATCGCAGCTTATTCCGCTCGGCAGAATGGCGCACGTGGACGAATACAAAGGAGCCGTGCTGTTTCTCTGCTCCGACGCTTCCTCCTACATGACGGGTTCGAACATGGTGATCGATGGCGGCAGAACGTGCTGGTGAGCCTTGAGCGGCGGGACATATTTTCGCTCGAAGGCAAGACTGCCGTGCTCACCGGCGCGTCGGGATTTCTCGGCAGAACGCTTGCGGAGACGCTGTTGACCAATGGCGCTCGGGTGCTTGTCATTGGGCGTTCGGATAAGCTCACCCAGAGAGCGGATGAGTGGCGTGAGAAATACGGAGATGACCGAGTTCGCTCTTTCCAGGCCGACATGTATGACCTGGAGGGTTTCGGGCGAATTCTAGACCAGATCGTTGCAGAGGAAAAGAATCTCGAAGTTCTCGTCAACAATGCCCATGAACTCAGGCCCGCAAACCGGATTCAATATACCCGAGGGGGCGCTGGAACAGGCTTCGTATGAGCAGTGGATGCGAAACCTCACAGGCGGAGTCTATTGGTCTGCTCTTACGGTGCAGAAGATCGGTAAAGCAATGCGGTCAGCGAAAACTGGATCGATAATCAACATCTCGACAATGTATGCGTTGGTGGCGCCGTCGCCTCAGCTATACGAGGGCACGAAGTTCTTGAATCCGCCCGGCTACTCAGCATCGAAGGCGGCTTTGCTGAGCTTTACGCGTTATGTGGCGTCGTTCTGGGGGATGCATGGAATTCGGGCGAACGCTATTCTGCCCGGACCTTTCTCCAATACGGAGGACAGTACTGCGAACGCTGTTCAGAACGATGATGTGTTTATCAATCGATTGAAAGGCCGGACTTGTCTCAATCGAATCGGGCAACCACATGAATTGGCCGGCGCTCTTCTGTTTCTCGCGTCCGACGCTTCATCCTATATGACCGGGCAGGCGCTTGTCCTTGATGGCGGCTGGACAGTCACTTAGCAGGCCAGCTCTATTCTTGGTTCAGCTGAGTTTTGCCGGATTCAGGCGCTCCCTAGGGACTGCATACAGTACGGTCTGCCATCCGTCGCCCTCATGTTCCCGCAAAAAGAAAGCGTAACCCTTAACCCTTCTCTGCACAAGCAAGGGCAGACGCCAGATGTCGTTTTGCGAGTGATAGACGCAGACGGAGAGTACTGGCCGGTCCCGTTCTATGCTTCCAAATGCGCCCAGGAGGGCGTCGTGTTCCGCACCCTCGATGTCCATCTTTATGTAAGATGCCCGCCGATCGCGCAGCAACTCGTCCAGCGGATAGCACTCCACCTCGGTGGTGCCGCTCTCACTGATACGAGAATCAACCCCCCCGCTGTCCATGAAGCGAATGGTGCCCCGCTCGGCGGCAACAGCAACGTAAAGGGCGGTTATCTTCTTCCTGATCTGCGGCTCTAGTTCCTCAAGATAGCTTTGCAGCTTGGGGAACGTCATGGCGTCCGCCTCGATGGCGAGAACAGAACGAAAGTCGGAGCCCCGCCGCTGCACCAGGCTTCTGATAGTGTCCCCATCGAAAGCGCCGCAGTCGACAAAATCTTCGTCGGCTAAGAGCGAGAAGAGGCTCTCAGTAAAATACGATTCCTCGGGGTCAGGACTCCTGAACGAATCCCATTCGCCCAGCGCGCGCCAGCGAATCTGGGAAAGGTAGATGTTGCGCGATTGCTCATCGGACCAGATCGCGGAGGCGGCAAGAACACTGTCCGCCTCCTGGTAGACCTTATGCGGGAGATCCTGGCAGAAAAATGGGAGAAACTCGTCGGCGAAGCGCCAGTAAACGGGCGATACGGAGCCGATTTTCTTGCAGCCTTTTTCGAGCAGACGCTGCTTCGTGTCGCCGTAGAAATGACTGGCGTTCCAGATAGCGACGATAAAGAGAGCGTCGCCGCCGAACTGGCGTGCCGCTTCCTGGGGCGACAGAACCGGGCAACCTTCTATCTCGGTATTCCAGACACGCGGATTGTTATCACTGAAAGCGAGGGGACGGACACCGATCTTACGCAGAGCGGCTGCAGTACGTCGCCCCAAGTTACCGGCGCCGAAGATCACAACCCGGTTTTCAACCGAGGACAAAGATTTTTCAAGGGCCGATACTTCGCGCTCCTTGACGGAGGCGAGCGGCTCGGCCAGTAGTTCCTGCAACTGCTCGGTTACGGTGTAGGTCTGCGCTGTCATTCTGGCAGTGGCTCCACAATCATATTGGCTAGAAACTCCTCGCGCGGCAGGAAGGGGAAAAGGTCTTCGAGCGGCCTCGAAACCATAGAACCGTCGGGTTTTTGATAATTGGCAAGCCGCGGAGCCCGCACTTCCTCGGGAATCACGCGGACATCGCAAACAACGGGTCCGGGCAGATCCAGAACGCTCTTGACGTCGGCGCGCAGATTGCTCTGGTCGGCAATGACGTGCGACTGAATGCCGTAGGATTCCGCCACTTTTGACAAATCGGGAACAGTCAGACCAGTGCGTTTGTCGCAGCCTATGCTGGCGTCTCCGAACCAGTTGGATTGCGAGGCGCGAATAGAGGCATAGCCATCATTGTTCAGGACAAAAAACTTGATGGGCAGATTCAGACGCGCCACCGTTTCCAGTTCCTGGATGTTGAATTGGAAACCGCCGTCGCCGTCGACGCAGATGGTTCGCCGCCCGCCTCCAGCCAGGCACACGGCAATGCTGGCGGGCAAGCCGAAGCCCATCGAGCCGAGACCAGCGGTGTGATAAATACGTTGACCCGTGCGCGTGGGACAAGCCAGCAGAAAGATCTCAATGCCGCTTCCCGAACTGCCGCTGATCAACAGATCTTCCGGGGTGCTTTCGGTGCCAATCGCCTCAGCGAGGTTGTAGATGCTGACGCGTCCTTCCGGTTTGCGGTGCTCCTCCGTAACAACCGGGTAACGCGTCTTCCATTCGGCGCAACGGTTGTCCCAGCAGCCGCGATCCCGGGATGCGATCGCGTCACGGCGGCCGAGCAGTTCACGCAGGAAAACGCCGGCATCGCTCTGGATAGGTTGCTGCAGGTGCGGTTGTAATTTGGCAAGTTCGGCGGCATCGATATCCACCATCACCTTGTGGGCGCCGCGAGCTAGCTTTTCCGGTGCGTAGCCAGTGATCGCGAAGTCTAGCCGAACACCGATAGCCAGCAGAAAATCGCAATTCTGGAGTGCGAAGTTTGCGCCACGCGCAGCGACAGAGCCCGGTCGTCCTACATACAACGGATCATCACTGGCAATCAGATCGGCCGCACACCAGGTAGCCACGACGGGAATTTTGAGCAGGCGAATCAGTTCCGCAAACTCCTTCTCCGCGCGCGCAAGCCGTATTCCATTGCCGGCGAATAGCAGAGGTCTTTCGGCTTTATTCAACGCCTCGATAAGTGTTGTGATGTTAGCGTCCAGATTCGGGTTCGCCGCGACGCGCTCATCATCTGCCGCATCGAAGCCCTGGAGGGTCGCAGTGTCAATGGGCGCGGCCTGAACATCCAGGGGAATGTCAACCCACACAGGGCCAGGGCGGCCGGTGGTCGCGATGTGAACGGCCCTTTCCAATTCGTAGCGAATGCGCTGCGGATCGAGAACCGTCACCGCGTATTTGGTTATGGGCTTCACGATCGAGACAATGTCGACTTCCTGCACGCCGAGCTGACGCATGCCGAGGGGGTTCCCCTCAGAGTCAAACATTCGATCGGGCCGTTTTACCTGACCTGAAATAAAAAGTGTGGGAGTAGAATCCAGCCACGCGCCAGCTACGCCGGTCACGGTGTTGGTGCCGCCGGGACCGGTTGTCACCAGCGCCACGCCGAGCCGATTGGTCGCCTTCCCGTAATTCTCGGCGCAAATGGCGCTGGCTTGCTCGTGCGAGTTGCAAATAGGCTGGATTTCGCGGCAGCGCCCCAGCGATTCGTTCAAGTGCATGGCGCCACCACCGGTCACCAGGAAAACGTGCTTAACGCCCTGATCCGCAACAAATTGGATCACGTAGTCAGATAACTTTGCCATTCGATAGGAACTTTTCGTCTTTCTAGGACTCGCGCACGGCCAGCAGAGCTTCGACCAACTCACGAACTGCGCCATTGCCGCCGCTGCTGGCCGCGACGAACGCAGCGCAGCGGAGCACCACGGGTTGAGCGTTAGCGGGGGCAGCGGCTAAACCGGCCAGATTCATTGCAGCGATATCGTTGACGTCATCGCCCATAAAGCAGATCTCGGTTAATTCGAATCCGGTTTTGCTCGCGAATCGCTGCAGGGCGCTGGCCTTGTCCTTGCAGCCCTTCTCCACATCCGTGATGCCCAATTTGGTGGCGAAGCGGTCGACCAGGGGACTATCTTCTCCGGAGATCAGCGCAACCACGATGCCTGCTTTGCGGGCGCGCGAAACGCCCATGATGTCGGCAAAACAGAAGCGTTTCCACTCTTCCCCGTCCGGTCCCCACCAGACTCCGCCGTCGGTGAGGACGCCGTCGACATCCAAGGCGATCGCCTTGATGCCGGTCATGCGGTAACGGGAGACGCACCCACCCGGCGCAGCTTCTTGATAATGGGAATTTCGCGTTCGAAGACGCGCTTCTCGCCATCGCCCAGCGACTGTTCAATGAGCCGGATGTCACGCACCACGCGCGAAATGCCGTTCGGTTCGAGCGAAGCCGCCTGATCGCTGCCCCAACTGGCGCGATCCATAGTGATGTGCCGTTCGACGCAGCAGGCCCCGAGCACAACCGCGGCCACTGTTGAGGGAATGCCGGTTTCATGTCCCGAATAGCCGACCGGGATGCCGTAGCGCTCGCGCAGCTTGGGAATGGCGCGCAGGTTCAGTTCTTCATATAGAGCCGGATACGTGCTGCAGGCGTGCAACAGGATCAGATTGTCCGATCCCAGAACGTCCACGGCGTGATCGATTTCTTCTATAGTGCTCATGCCGGTCGAAAGAATAATCGGCTTGCCGGTCGCCCGCGTATAACGCAGCAGGTTGTCGTCGGTGAGAGACGCCGAGGCGATCTTGTAGCAGGGCGTATCGAACTGCTGGATGAAATCTACCGATTGTTCGTCCCAGCAGGATGCGAACCAATCGATATTGACCGCCTTACAATAGGCGTCGATATCTTCGTAATCTTCCTGGCCGAACTCAAGGCCGCGCTTCAGATCGCCGTTGGTGGTTCCAAACGGACTCTCTCTGGGCTTGGCCAGCTCCTCCGCCGTATACACTACATCGATGTTTCGCTTCTGGAATTTGACGGCATCGCAACCAGCCGCCACGGCCACGCTGATCAGCCGCTTTGCCAGATCGATATCGCCGTTATGGTTGATCCCGATCTCGGCAATCACGTAACACTGCTGGCCGTCTCCGATCCGTTTTTTGCCGACCTTTACGGTCGTATTTTTCTGCATTTTAATACACCTCCGACTGTCCGCGATTATGGCACATCTTGGGCTAATGTTCCCCTGTTTTCCGTTCGATATATAGGGCGTGAACACTTACACACGCACACTAGGCTTTTCGATCATTTACGCGCTAGTATTTAGCTTATGAGCAGCGCACCCGTACAGATTTCAGGGGTAGACTTCGCCTGGCAATATAAAGCCAAGCTTCTGAACGCACTGGAAACCGTGGATATGGAGGCCGTGGGCCGGGGAATCGAAATGCTAGCGGCGGCACGCGATGGTGATCGGCACATTTTTGCGTGTGGCAACGGCGGCAGCGCATCGACCGCTTCGCATTTCGTCACTGACATGCTCAAAGGGGCCAGCTATAACCGCCAACAGCGCTTTCGAATCATGGCTTTGACGGATTCGCTGCCGACGATTACAGCGTATTCGAATGACGTTGGCTATGACTGTGTCTTTGCTGAGCAACTGAAGAATTTCGCCGAGCCGAAGGATGTCTTTATCGCGATCAGCGGTTCGGGCAATTCGCCCAACGTCCTTTGCGCCATGGAGTATGCCAACTCAATCGGCTGCGATACGATCGCGCTGACGGGCCGCGACGGCGGGAAACTGGGCCCCATGGCAAAGCTGCAGATTCGCGTTGCAGAACCTCAAATGGGCCGCATTGAAGACGCTCACCTGATCGTTTGCCACATGTTCTGCTACTACTTTATGGAGAATTAGCCCACTGGTACATTCTGCGGATTTGCTCGTCAAGCGGCACCAACACCCGCAGATCCAATTCTCGTTGGGCACGCTCCACCGACGGCACGTAGCGTAAGGCGGGCGCGCTGGCTCTGGCGGCGCCTGCGATTTCCACCGGCGTCCCCGGTGACACGGTTCGCACAACCAGATGCGCCAAGTCGCCGATTGTGATGGCTTCGGCTGACCCGACGTTATATGGACGGGCCGACTCGCCGCGCACGAGCAGATTCCAAAGCCAGATGGCCAGGTCGGCGGCATACAAATAAGATCGATACGGAGTTCCGTCTCCGGCGATGCGCACCGGGCCGCCGGCGAGAACATCCCGGATAAAATTCCCGACCGCGAAATTCGAGTCAAGCGGCAGATGCGGACCCGCAAACGCGAACAGTCTGGCGATGATCGCGGCGAATCCGAACTGCCGGGCGTAGGCCGCGCAGAGAAATTCGGATGCGCGCTTCGCCTCGCCATATGCAGAAGCTGCTTCCGTGGTTGAAGGCGCGCCGAGGTAGTCTTCGGGAATGTTAGTCAGCTCACTTGGCTGACGACCGTAAACTGCGCCGGAACTAGTAAATAACAGGCGGCGAGCGTGGGTTCGAATCGCAAACTCCAGGACACGGCGCGTACCCTGCAGCTCCCGGTCAAAGGTCCCGGCTGGTTCTTGTCTGGTTGGGTGCAGTCTGGTCAGTGGCGGCGTGGATGACGAACCCGCACTCGCTATCCGGAAAGCTGAAGTCTTGCACGCTGCCTTCCAGCAACTGCACGGATGAATGATTGGCCGCATAGGGCGCCTTGGCCCGGAAGGCATCCGGATTGCGCGTCAGAACCAGCGCTTTCGCGTTCAGCGCAAGCCGATCGTTCGCCCAGGCAAAGCTTTCCACCAGCCAGGTGCCAACGAAGCCGGTACCGCCGGTTATGAATAGCTGCTCATTGCGCAACGCGTCCCAAACCTGCGGCGTATGCGCGAGGACATGGTCCAGGTCACGCGCCAGCGGATGGACCATTTGCGGATCTACAGCGCCACCAGATGCGCCACCGGCATTTTGTGGAACGCGTCGAGCATGTAGTCGAGCATCGGCGCGGTGATGCCGGGATAGACGCCGATCCAGAACACCTGGTTCATGATGAAGTCGGTATTCTTGAGGGATCCCACGACGCGATGCTTGATGTCCTGGTAAGCGGGCTGGCGAAGCAGATTGCCTGCAAATAGCAGGCGAGTAGCAATTTTCCGGCTCTCCAGAAACGCGATCACCTGGTTGCGATTAAACGGCGCGCCCGGGCGTACCGCGATCGGAAATCCAAACCAGCTCGGCTCGGAATCGGGAGTGGCTTCCGGCAGGATGAAGAACTCATCCAGGTCTTTTAACCCTGCATACAGCGCCTGAAAATTCGCCCGGCGCCGCGCGATGAACTCCGGCAACTTTTTGAGCTGCGATACACCGACCGCCGCCTGCATGTCGGTCATCTTCAGGTTGTAACCGATATGCGAGTACGTGTACTTGTGGTCGTAGCCGCAGGGCAGTTCACCCAATTGCCAGTCGAAGCGCTTGCCGCAGGTGTTCTCTTTGCCGGGTTCGCACCAGCAGTCGCGGCCCCAATCGCGGAAAGATTCGACAATGGTCTTCAGCAGCGGCTTCTCCGCCAAGACGCAACCGCCTTCACCCATGGTGATGTGATGGGCCGGGTAGAAGCTAACGGTGGCTAAATCGCCGAACGTGCCAACTTTCTTGCCTCGGTAGGTGGCTCCCACGGCATCACAGCAATCTTCCACCAGCCACAGATCGTACTTCTTCACGAACTCGGTCACTGCGCCCAGATCGAACGGATTACCGAGCGTGTGCGCGATCACAACGGCCCGCGTCCTGTCCGAGCGCGCCTCTTCGAGCTGAGTGACATCGATGTTGTAGGTCGGAATGTGCTCGTCAACGAAGACGGGAATGAGGCCGTTCTGGATAATCGGATTGACGGTGGTTGGGAATCCCGCCGCTACCGTGATTACCTCATCGCCAGGCCGGAGACGCCGGTCGCCTAACTTGGGTGAAGTCAAAGCCGTGACCGCCAGCAAATCAGCCGAAGACCCTGAGTTCACCAGCGTCGCTGTGCGAATTCCAAACCAGCGCGCAAATTGTTTTTCGAACTGCGCGGCGAAGCGTCCGGTGGTGAGCCAGAAATCCAGCGACGAATCGACGAGGGACCGCATGTCCTCGTCATCAAATACACGTCCGGAGACGGGAACCGGCGTCTCGCCCGCAACGAAAGGCCGAGCCGCGAAAGTCTCCGCGTGGTACTCAGCGACCAGATTGAGAATGCGTTCCCGCAAGCTCTGGGCCTGAGAACTCATCGTAAGATCCTCCGATAAAATCGCGGTACCACGCAATTGTTTGCGCGAGACCTTCCTGCAAAGTGAATAACGGCCGCCAGCCAAGCTCTTTCCTGGCACGTTCCGCGCTTAGATATTGATGCCGGATTTCGTTCGATGCTTCATTCCGAATGTCCGGTTCCAGCGACGATTCCATCTTTTCAAGAATCATGTTCACCAGTTCCGCGACGGTCACCTGAATCTCATTCGAGAAGTTATAGGACTTGCCCGCAATCGAACGATCGGCCAGTAAAAGCTCGGCCAGCAGCATGTAGGCCGCCGCGCCATCTTCCACGTAGAAGTAGTCGCGAATGAATTTACCATCGGAGCGGATCACGGGGCGCTCTCCGCGCAGTATCGACCGAATAGTGCCCGGCACAATCCGATTCCAATTCAGATCGCCGCCGCCATAGAAATTGCCGCAGCGCGTGATCGCGACCGGCGTGCCATAGGTGACTCCATAGGCCTGGCTAATCAGATCGGCGCATGATTTGCTGACGTCATACGGATGGCGGCCCTCGAGCGGCGTATTTTCCGAATAAGGCAAGATCTCCTGGTCGCCGTAGGCCTTATCGGACGACGCGATGACTACCGCTTTCACCGCTGGTGAGCGCCGGCATGCTTCGAGCACATTCCAGGTACCGGCGATGTTGCTCTTAAATGTAGAAATCGGGTTGCGGTTCGCAATTCCCACAATGGTCTGGGCCGCAAGATGAAAGACGGTGTTGATCTCGTACTCGCCCAGAGTGCGCTCAACCAGTTCACTATCGCAGATGTCGCCACGGACCACTTTCACGTGATCCAAAGTTCCGCTGCGAACCACTTCGCTTTGCGGCACCCAATCACGCACCAGGCAGACAATGTCGGCGCCGGCCTCGCTTAATCGGCGTGTCAACCAACTGCCTACCAACCCCGTACCGCCCGTGATCAACGTCGGGCGATCCAACCAGAAACCGGATCTCATGCCCACTTCTTCCAAGGCGCTTCGCCCGACTTCCAGAGATCGTTGAGCACCTGATATTCACGAAACGTATCCATGGCGTAGAAAAACCCGTCGTGGTTATAGGCCATCAACTGACCCTGTTCGGCAAGTTTTTCGAGCGGTTCACGTTCCAGTATGGTTTGATCACCATCAATGTAATCGAATATTTTATTTTCGAACACGAAAAAGCCCGCGCTTGCCCATGCATCTGATTTCGGCTTCTCGATGAAATTCTTGACCTGCTGTGACGTATTAATGTCGAGAATTCCGAAACGCGAAATAGGACGGAAGGTGGTTACCGTGGCAATCTTGCCGTGGCTCTTATGGAACTCGAGCAGTTGCCCGACGTCGACATCACTTACTCCATCGCCATAAGTAAGCATAAAGCGCTCTTGATTTGCCAGATACTTCTGCACGCGCTTCAATCGGCCACCGGTCATCGATTCGGCACCGGTTTCGGCCAGAGTTACCCAAAAATCCTGTTCTTCGTGATCGTCATTGTAGTTGACCTGCGCCTTGCGTCCCAGACAGATAGTGAAGTCATTATTCATCGCCTCGTAATTAAGGAAGTACTCCTTAATCATGTTGCCGCGATATCCAAGGCAAAGGACGAAGTCCCTGAACCCATAATGGGCATATGACTTCATGATGTGCCATAAGATGGGCCGGCCCCCGACTTCGACCAGCGGTTTGGGACGAAATTCCGTC
Source organism: Terriglobia bacterium (assembly GCA_963758445.1). Classification (GTDB taxonomy): domain Bacteria; phylum Acidobacteriota; class Terriglobia; order Bryobacterales; family Bryobacteraceae; genus Bog-105. The sequence continues at coordinate 581,868 of CAVWVR010000003.1, read as the reverse complement.
TCCTCGCGCATGCGCGTGCCTAAGCCGCCGCACAAAATTACTACTTTCATGCTTTCTTGTTCGCCCTTTTATTGTGTTGTACTGAAGCGACTAAACGCAACGGAATAGGCCCCTTTTCACTAAGTTGGTCAATTTACTAAAGTTTCTCAGCTCCGCTACAATTGCGGTTGCTGTTGTGGATCAACCTATCTTCTCGTTCCCCCAGCTCTGAAACTTGCGAATGCTGACAACCCGGGGAACCCAGGAAAATCACGAGAGTACCGTCTTTGGGCGCACCCAACTGCTCACAGGCGCAGCGGTTGCCATCCTTTGTTCCCTTTTCTTCTTTCTTCTCTATTGGAATCGCTTTGCGGGGCTAAGATCCGGCAACGGTTCCTTCGAAGGCGGCATAACGATTCTGGAGGGGTTCCGCCCCTATCGAGACTATTTCACAGCAGGCCCGCCGTTAAACGCTCTCATTTCCGCAAGCGTCATGGCCATCTTCGGTAAAACGTTAGTCGTCATCCGCGCTTATGGTGTGTTTGAACGCTTCATGCTGGCCGCTGTTCTGTATTTCTGGCTGGCTCGCCTGTTTCGCTTCAGCACTGCCGCTCTAGCCACCATTGTGACGATGGTCATCTCGGCCGGCGATCCTTCCGACACGTTGAGTTCGTATAATTTCGCGGCAATTCTGTTCGGAAGCGCCAGCGGGTTCGCCGCCAGCTTTTTCATCGATCAGGAGCGAAGAGGCTGGCAAGCAACGCTACTCGCAGTGGCCGCTGGGATTCTTGCCGGGATGGCTTTCGCGACGAAGCAAACCATCGGTGTAGGCGCCACTGTTGCTGTCCCGGTTCTTGCGGCCGCATGCGCATGGAAGCTCTCTGGAGTCAGGAAGGCAAGCTTGTTTTTGGCTGCCTACTCGGCGGGCTGGCTGCTCGCTGCCGGCGCTGTTCTTTGGTGGCTGGCCCAGCTTGGCATCTTACATGAGTTCTTTGTCGACGTGTTCGTCAAAGGACCTTCCGCCAAGGCATCGCACCCCTTCGATTTTGTCGTTAGAACGGCCCGCGCGACCTACTACCAGCGCCTCCCATGGATAACAGGATGCGTGTTTCTGCTGTTGTTGCTGCCGTCTTTGCGACGATCCATCCAAGCTCGCCTTTCGATCAGCGAGAAGTACATTTCGCTGTGGAAAATAGGCATCATGAGTGTGGCTTCTATCGGCTTCGGCGCGTTTTTATCGTATCGCTCGGGAAGTTTTCCGTTCGGTTTGCCGAATTACCCGATTTTCTACGGCTTCTATGGTTGCGGCCTGCTGGGCGGCGTGATCGCAGTGGCTGGTGTGCGTCGAAAAGTCAGCGCGCGCGAGGCACAACTGTTTCTGCTGGCCGGTGTGTCGTTTGCTATTGCCTTCATGCTGTCGTTATCGTGGCCTGCTCTGGACGGCATGCTCTATCCGGGGCTAGGTTTAGTCCTTGCGGCGACCATTGACGGGCTGACAAGTAGACGATTGCAGTATGTTGTCTATTCGATATGCGCGGTTCTATTGGCTGCTGAAACCTGCGATCGTCTGAACCGCCCGCAAGGCTTTCACGAATGGGTAGACCCGCCTGTGCGTGAAGCGACGGCTACCTCCACTCTTCCGGAGTTAAGTGGTCTTCGTTTGCCGCCCAGTGTCGTGCGTTTCCTTGACACCACGGTCAACATCATCCGCCAGCATTCCACTCCTAGCGACACGATTTTTGTTTATCCGGAGATCGGCATCCTATATGAACTCGGGCACCGCCATTGGCCCACCCGGACTACCTCTCACAACATTGACGTTGTAAACGACGACTTTGCGCGGGAGGAGGCCCAACGTTTAGTCGAGAGCCGCCCCGCTGTGCTCATCTATTACCGCGTTCCTGAACTCGACCTGCACTCGGATGAGGTCTTTTGGAGGCGCGGAAAACCAAGTGGTCAAAGGGACATCATCAAGGCGATGGAGACTCTGGTAAGCCAGTACCATTTAGCGGGAACTTTCGAGGTTCCGCCAAACCCGGTGCCCGTGATGGTCTATGTGCGTCAGTAGTTATAGCGCAAGGTGAGACAACGTTCTTCGGGTACTTACAGTCAAGCTCCGCAATGACTAACTTCACCATTAGTGACGTGGTCGGCTCGTTCTGCGGAGTCCTTTTCTTTTTCCCCCTGATGACCGCTCCTGGTTACGTGGCAGCGTGGTTTACGCGTGTTCTGGGATTTAGAGAGCTGTCCGTTCCATGGCGGATGCTCGTCTCTGTTCCACTTTCCATGGCACTCAGCCCCATCCTCAGCTATATCGCCGGGACTGCCGCCGGCTGGCCCGGAGTCTACAGCCTTTATGGGTTGGCACTTCTGCTCGCGGGTGTATTGATGACGGGGCGGTTCGGCCACGAAAATGTCGGTGTATGGCTCTCCGGTTTACGCCAGGTACCGCGGGTGGCCTATATTGTTGCGGGCGTGTGGCTGGCAGTTAGTCTTGTGTCCCTCGTCGATTTGCAAATCGGGGATCGTCTGTACTTTTCTTCGGTCGCTTACGACCACAGTGTACGAACAGCAATAACCGATGCAATTACCCGCACTGGCGTAACACCGAACAATCCGTTTTACTACCTTGGAGCTTCTGCCCCGCTTCGTTATCACTACTTTTGGTTCATTGGCTGCAGCTTGGTGACGCAGATGGGTTCACACTTTATCAGCGCACGCCAAGCCGTGGATGCCAGTGTCGCTTGGAGCGGCTGGGGATTGGCGGCCATCATCCCGCTGTATCTCCGATTTGTATTTGGCATGGCCGGGACTGCTTTGCGGCGTACTTCCCTGTGCGCGCTCGCACTCACGCTGGTAACCGGTTTAGATTTGCTGCCAGTTCTAATCTATTGGTGGCGCGGCATCGTCTTTTGGAACATGGAATCGTGGAACGACCAGATTACATCGTGGTGGGGGTCTGCTCTTTGGGTTCCGCACCACATGGCAGCGCTGGTGATCGGCCTGACGGCTCTCCTGCTGGTTTGGGACGCGGCTTCGAAGCCCGAGCTCCGAGAACGTATCTCGGGAGCTGTACTGATAGGCGTTGCCCTCGCGAGCATGCTGGCAACCTCGGTATACGTGGCCCTGGTTATCTTTGCTTTTCTCGTCCTGTGGACGTTTGCGAGTCTGTTTTTGATGGACCGGCGTCACACCGCCACTCTGCTCGTGGCGGGAGTTTTGACAATAATTCTGGCAACTCCCTACCTCCTGGCATTGATCCATTCGACATCTCCCGCAACATCAGTGGGAGAGACGGGCGGTTCAGGATTGTTTTCTTTTGTCAAGCCCTTTGTGAGACATTTTTATCCGCTGGATGACTGGACAGAAGCGCACCCGGTCGGCCGCGTGACTGGCTACGTCCTGCGGCTGCTCTTTTTGCCAGTTAGTTACTTCCTGGAACTTGGTGTTTTTTTTATTGGCGCCCTTCTATACGCCCGCCGAATTTGGTCAGCACGACCCTGGGACTTACATGTTATTTATACCGGACTGTTAGCACTTACGAGTATCTTCATCTGTACGTTCTTGCACTCCAGCGTGATCTCTAATAACGATCTCGGCTGGCGAGGATTCCTGCCCGCGCAGTTTGTTCTGTTGCTTTGGACAGCGGAACTGCTGTCGTCGCGCCAAGCACAAAGTGCTGCAGCCGGCAACTCCCGTGGAAGCTGGCTGCGAAGTCCGCTGTGGGCGCCGTTGATTGTCATTGGTGCGCTTGGAACCGTTTATGAGTTGAACTTACTCCGGTTCGACGGTTTGCTGGCCGACGAGGGAATCGTTCCGCTAGCTTTCTCGCCGGATCGCCAATTTGGCTTGCGCACATACGCGCTACGCACTGCCTACGCGAAGTTGAACGAAATATTTCCGCGCTCGGAAATAATTCAGAATAGCCCCGAGGGAAGATACACCGATTTCTTTTATGGTCTTTATGCCAATCGGCAGACGGCTGCTTATGATCCCACTTGTGGAGCGCAGTTTGGTGGAAGCCTGACGAAGTGCGAACAACTTTATCCGGAAATTGCCGCTGTCTTTTCGAATAAGGGCGATCAAAGTCCCGCTCACGTAACTGAGGTTTTCAAGCGTTTGTACGTCAGCGCGGTGCTGGTGAAGGATCTTGATCCGTCATGGAAGGATCGCAGTAGTTGGGTATGGCAACTTACTCCCGTCATCGCGAATGACTATGTCCGGATCTATTTATTTCCTATCGATTCGGTTACTCGATGAGACTAGTCTACGGCGCCGCCCCCTTCAGTCCGTTCGAGTATCTCTCACTGGCTCTCGGATTATTGTGCGTAGCGCTTGCGTTTATTCGACCTGCTCTGTTATCGGGCTTATTCAATCAAACCGAGCGGCGTCTTAGAACCTTAAGCAGTCGTCCGTGGGTTTGCGGAGCTTTGGTGTTTACGCTGCCGATTCTGTTGCGCATTCTGCTGTTGCCGGTGTACAGCGCCCCTACGCCGTTCATTCACGACGAATACGCGTATCTGCTGCAGTCGGATACATACTCATCCGGGCGCTTAGCTAACCCACCGGCGCCGTTCCCCAATCAATTTGAAAGCATCTACATCCTTGCGACCCCCACATACAGCGCTGAATACGAACCATTGCAGGGCGCCTTTCTGGCGATTGGTCAGAAACTCTTCGGCTGGCCGTGGTTCGGAGTGTTGCTGGCGATGGGAGCTTTCTGCGCCGCAACTTATTGGGCTTTACTGGCTTGGCTTCCGCCAACTTGGTCTCTAGTGGGCACTCTGTTGATGATCGCTGAGATAGGTGTGCTCAGCTATTGGGTTAACGGCTATTGGGGCGGGGCCGTTCCAGCCCTAGGAGGCGCGCTGCTCCTGGGAGGGTTGGCTCGGCTGCGTGGTCGCTTCTTAGCTCGGGATGCAGCCATCGCAGCTATCGGAATATTCGTTCTGCTCAGCAGCCGCCCGCTCGAAGGCGCTCTGCTGGCGATCATGACGGCGGGCTTTTTACTCTTCTGGCTGGTGATCCGGCAGATGACTTGGCCGGTGTTTCTCAAGCGAGTGGCTCTGCCGATGCTGTTAGTCGCGTTGCCTTGCGCGGCCTTCCTCACCTACTTCAATCGTCAGATCACCGGAAAAGCCACGGAGATGCCGTACCTGCTGTATCGCGCGCGCTGGTCACTGCCGCAAGGGTTCTATTGGCAAAAGCCTCCTGACGCCACGCGCGCGATGCCGGTTGACATTGAAGGCGAGTATGCCGCGCAAAAAGGTCAGCGCGAGCGCGGAAACACTGCCAAGGGTCTGGTGGCTGCGACGGGGGCGAAACTGCGCCGCTTCTGGCAGTTCTATGTGAACATCCTGCTGACATTCACGTTGGTTGGGCTTCCGTTTATCTGGCGGAAGCGCAACATGGATATCGCCATCATGTCTCTTCTGGTCATATTGCTCCTCGAGAACCTCACTTACTTCTTCTACTTCCCGCATTACTCGGCCGCGGTCGCGGTAGTCATTTTCCTGGTGTTAATTCAATGCCTGCGGGTTATTCGCGGATGGGGGCCGCGCGGCTTGTTCCTATCCCGAGCGATCCCATCGGTCTGCGTACTTACTCTGTTGATATCCATGTGCGGGCGGTACATTGAACCCGCTCTGTCGCCTTCGACTAAGGGAATTTCGGTTCTATGGCGTTCTCAATATGAGCGCTGGATCTCACGCGAGAGATTCGTGCCGCGTCTGGAAGCTGAACCCGGCAAGCAGCTCGTGATCATCCATTACGACCCGCTTACGCACAGCAACGATGATGCGTGGACTTTCAATGGCGCGAATCTGGAGACGGCCAAAATCGTCTGGGCACGTGAATCCAATGACCCGGAAGAAAACCGCCGGCTCATTGATCACTTCAAAGGACGAAAAGTCTGGCTGGCCGAACCCGATGCGAAGCCGCAGCAGATCGTTCCCTACCCCGGGTTATAAAAGTATAGATGCCTGAATGCGCTCTCATCACGGGCATAACCGGCCAGGACGGTTCTTACCTTAGCGAACTGTTGATAAGCAACTTGGAAGCGCGCCGGGACTGGGGTTTTGCCGGCGACTACGTAGAGGCGATATGGCGTATGCTGCAGCACTCGGAGCCGCAGCATGACCGCGCTGCGTGAGCAATAGATGAATCAAGAAAGCCGTGTCTTCGTAGCCGGGCACCGCGGACTCGTGGGATCTGCCATCGTCCGCCACCTCCGGGCGGCACGATTTACTAATCTGCTTCTTAAGTCAAGAGAAGAGTTAGACCTTACTTGCTCTGAGGCGGTCGATCAATTTTTTTCCGAACACAAACCGGAATACGTTTTTCTTGCTGCTGCGAAAGTGGGCGGAATTTGGGCGAACGCCAATTACCCGGTCGACTTCCTACGCGACAATCTGAACATTGAGCTGAACGTAACTGAGGCAGCCTGGCGCCACGGCACAAAGAAGTTAGAGGCGCTCGGCTCTTCCTGTATCTATCCCAAATTTGCGCCGCAGCCCATCAAAGAAGAATATCTGCTAACGGGACCACTGGAACCGACCAACGAATGGTATGCCATCGCCAAGATCGCCGGGATTAAGTTATGCCAGGCCTACCGGGCGCAATACGGATTCAATGCGATCTCGTTGATGCCTACGAACCTCTACGGGCCCGGAGACAACTTCGACCTGCAATCCTCGCATGTGCTTCCGGGTCTGATGCGCAAGCTCCACGAGGCCCATGTCAATGGCGACCAAGAGGTGAACATCTGGGGCTCCGGCACGCCCCGGCGCGAGTTCCTTCACGTGGACGATCTCGCGTCTGCCGCTGTCTTTCTGATGCAGCACTATAACGAGGGGGAAATCGTCAATGTAGGCACGGGTGAAGACGTGACCATCTCTGAATTAGCAGGTACGATTGCCGGCATTATCGGGTTCAGCGGCCGGTTCGTCTACGATTCTTCGAAGCCGGACGGAACGCCTCGCAAGCTGCTGGATGTCAGCCGCCTACACGCGCTGGGATGGAAACATCGAATAACACTGGAATCAGGCATTCGAAGCACCTACCAGTGGTTTCTCGACCATGTCCATTCGGCGCGCCTGTCCCCGGCCGCACATTCTTAAGAGCGCCAGAAGAAGCGCGGTACCGATCACGCCATATTCGCTGCCGAAAACTGTCTGGTCCAGCTTCCCAAGACGTTACTCAATTGATGAAGAGCCGCAGTCGCCGTAACGGAACACTCCCGGTCGAAATACGCCTGAATGGCTTCGGTGATGCGGGCGCTCGCCATGCCATCGCCGTACGGGCTATGAACCTTCGCCATGGCCCGATACAGGCGCTCGTTGTCGAGTAATTCCGTGGCCTGTGCAACTATTTTTTCTTCGCAAGCTCCAACCAGTTTGACGGTGCCGGCAAGCACTCCTTCCATGCGCTCCGTTTTCTCCCTCAGTAGCAGAATCGGCTTACCCAGTGAGGGTGCCTCTTCCTGTATGCCGCCTGAATCGGTGATTATCAAATGCGCTCGCCGCATCAAATCTATGAATTCGACATACGGGAGCGAATCCAACAGCGTGACATTTGGCTGGTTCCGCAACAGAGCCTCCGCTACACCACGGACCTCCGGGTTAGGGTGAACGGGGAATACTATGTGGACGTCGGTTCGACGGGCGATCTGCGCCACCGCCGAGCAAATGTTTCGAAAGCCAGCACCGAAGTTCTCGCGTCGATGCGAAGTCACAAGAATCAACTTCTTCGAAGGCGGCAGCCGCACTTCTGCGCACCCGGCGAGCTCGCCCCTTTCAAGGCGCTGCCGGATCTGCAAAATTGTGTCTATGCCGGAGTTTCCCGTCAACGATATGGAAGATGTGTGACATCCCTCCCGCAGTAAGTTGTCTTTTGCCATCTGAGTGGGTGCGAAGTGCAGAGTGGCCAGACGAGTGGTCAATACGCGGTTCATCTCTTCCGGCAGCGGCTGGCGGAAGTCGCCGGTTCGCAGACCCGCCTCGACGTGCGCCACCGGAATCTGCTGATAGAACCCCGCCAGCGCGCCGCACACCGTGGTAGTGGTGTCCCCCTGCACGACCACCATATCTGGCCGGGCGGACGAGAATACTTTCTCCAGGCCGGCGAGAATACGCGCACTCGACTGACACAATGTCTGCCCCGGCAGCATAATGTCCAAGTCGAAATCCGGTGATATGTTGAACAGCTTTAAGACCTGATCCAGCATTTGGCGATGCTGACCGGTTACACACACGCTCACATGGAACTGATCTGAGCACGATTTCTGGTGCAATATGACGGGCGCGAGCTTAATCGCTTCTGGCCGCGTCCCCAAGACGAAGAGAACTCGGATCATGGCCGATACTGAATAGTGCAGTGAGACCTTGAATAAGCTCAATCGGATATTCCCGGGATGATTGCCATTGCGCTATTCGCGCTAAGCCTGGCATTCGTCATATACGTTCTAGCCGGCTATCCTCTGCTGCTGGCGCTATATGCGCGTTTGTTCCCCCGGCCCATTAAGAAGCAAGAATGGTATCCGCGCGTCTCCGTGGTCGTTCCGGTACGCAATGGCGCGCGCTGGGTAGAGCAGAAGATCCGCTCGCTTCTGGAACTCAGATTATCCGCCCGGGTTGTTTGATCTTTTGATTGTCTCGGACGGGTCAACCGATAACACCGAACAACTGGTGGCGCGATGCGGTGATCCGCGCGTCTCCTTACTGGCTCTCCCGCCAAGCGGTAAGGCAACGGCGGTCAATCGCGGACTTACTGAAGTTACCGGCGACATTGTTGTGCTGACCGATGTGCGCCAGCAGTTCGATACCCAGGCCATAAAACGACTCGTCGCCTGCTTCGCCGACACGACGGTTGGCGTCGTAACCGGCGAACTCATGATTTCCGAAGGCAACAGTCTGGACGAACAACAGACCGGGCTCTACTGGCGCTATGAGAAGTCGATTCGTCGGAACCTCAATCGAATTGACGCGATGCTCGGCGCGACCGGCTCCATCTATGCGATTCGCCGCGAACTGGCAACGCCTATTCCGCCTGCAACGCTCCTTGACGACGTCTTCTTACCCTTCGCCATCGCCTCCAAGGGATACAGGATTTACTTCGAAGACGAGGCAAAGGCTTTCGACTTGCCTACCTCCTTGCAATCCGAATTCTGGCGGAAGGTGCGCACACAAGCTGGCGTATATCAGATTTTGTTCAATTTCCCCGGTCTGCTCTGGCCGGGCAACCGGCGCTTTTTGCACTTTGCATCGCACAAACTGGGGCGGCTGCTGCTCCCGTTTGCGCTGCTACTTGTTTTATGCAGCAGCTTCGCTTTGCCGAAACCATATAACTGGGCGGCGATTGCGGCACAAGCCGCATTTTACGGTCTGGCGCTGCTGGATCCCGTACTTTCCGGCCGCAGTCCGCTCAAGCGGCTTACGTCCGTCATACGCGCATTTGTTGTTTTGGTGTCGGCTGCCGCGTGCGCGGTCGTTGTCTTTTTTCTGCCTGCAGGCAAATTGTGGAAGGAAACGCGCGTGGAAGCAGCGAGAACGCCGGAACCTTCCGCCCTACACTGAAACCGGGTCAGTCGGCGAGGCTATCTTGACAGCTTGCCCTATAGTCGGCTCGGAGCGCCGCCTGCGCGCAAAAGCCATAATGCCCCAGAAGCCGATCACCACGTAGAGCAACGCTTGATAGAAGAGGATGTACGCGATGGCGTCGGTGCGGCTGACTCCAAACGGCGTGAGAACATTTACGGCGACAAACTGCCAGACGCCCACGTAGCCGGGGGTAGACGGAAGCGCGCTGCCCAAACCCAATCCAGCGACTAGAAGCAGCGCGTTCGGGAAACTGATGCTCAGTGCCAGCGCCCTGGCCCCGAGGATGGTGGTCAGCGCGTCCAGAAACCAGATCACAACCGTGAGACCCAGGAAGCCACCCAGCCGGGCTGGATGATGAAAGCTCTTGATCCCTCGCAGCACATGCTCAATCAATTGATGCATGCTGCATTCCAGCTTCTTCGGCAGGCGAACCGCGCGCGTGCAAGCCTTGAAGACCTTTTCTAAATACGGAAGCACGGCGAGCGCCACCAGCCCGAGGCCGCCCGCGATGGCAAACGGCTTGGCCGCTTGCTCCAACCAGCCCGGCCGCGATGGCAGCGTCAAAAGAACCAGAGCGCTGATGGTTACCAGCGCAATGGCGTCCGCCAGCCGCTCCGAAAGCGCCGTGGTTAGAACAAAGGCCTTGCTTAGTCCCGATCGGCTGCTGATCATCATGGTACGCACAACTTCGCCGGCGCGCGCAGGCAGAAAATTGTTGCCGAAGTATCCCGCCGAGGTGGCCCAAAAAGCCGTGGCCACAGAAACGTCTCCCTCGGCCCGCAACAGAATTCGCCAACGGAACGCGCGCAGGAAAAGCGCCGTAGTACACAGCAGGCAGCAAACGATCACATACCCGACATTTGCTCCGGCTAAGATCTGACCAACACGACCCCAATCAATCCCTTTTAGTGAGTAATAGAGCAGAACCGCAGCTAGCGCGATGGCAACGATGGCATAGAAAACCTTTGTACCCCGGCGCGAGCGCTTCGCGGGTTGCGCTGTTTCCTGCTCCTGAATCAAACCTCAGATCTCCTGTGTATTGTTAGAGCGAGCTACCGCTGGTGGGGTTGAGCTTGGCGCGTTTCCAGGCTCTTGTCGAGTTTAACATCGTTCTTACGTTGCATGCCGCACACTATAGATCAAAACTTTCCCGGGCCCGTGCCACGAGGTGCCATTGAAGCTACCGATCAACTGGAAGCGCCCGGTATCTTGCAATGCCGCTCGCAGCAGTTCAGTATGCGGCAGCTTAGCCTCCCCTTCGTAGGTGCCAATTACGACCAAGTCGATGTGGCGGTCATCAATAACTTCATCGACCTGCTCGGGCGTCGAGAATAGGCTTCGATAGCGCGTCCCGTTCCAACTCATGTCAGCCAACGCTTTAGTTGCTCGAACGATGAATCTGCCGGGGCGCCGTTCGTGCATGGCAATCTCTGAAACCAGCATGCCTTCCCCGCTCGAATCGTCGGCAGCCAGGATCGTGTCGCCCTGAAATTTGGGCTGCGACGTGATGAAGCGCGCCGCCTCAGCGTAGCCATAGTGCCATTGCCGGGGAACGGCAAATGCAGTGAAGGCAAAGGCCAATATGGCGGCCGCGGCAACTATTTGTCCCCGCCAGTGCGCCAGATGCCCTCGAAAAGGAATGTGATCGGACAGCCAGTATCCACCCGCAAATACGAACAAGACCAAAGCCGGTACGCCGATCAGCATCTTGCGGTCTTCCACGCCAGCCGGAACTAACGAATGGAAGAACCAGGTACCCAATATGAGCCCGAACATCACAGCAGGTCCGCTCCCGGCACGTCCCCGGATTGCGGGTGCGATTACCGTCACGGCGATTCCGATGACCGCGATCGCGCCCAAAATCCACCCGGATAGGTCCATCAAAATCCGGCCGAACTGAACTAATGCCGAGAACGTGTAGTTCAGAGACGCCCGTGTACCCCCGGTCCAGCCCTCCTCCGCCATTCCTAGCGTGAGAATCTGCCAAGGCAAACAAAGGAATGCCACTACTGCTGGACCAATCCAGAAATGCCACCGCCCCATCAGGCGCAGCTTACGTGTAAGTAAGAGACTAATGGGCACGACTCCCGCGAGTAACCAGCCGTTGCCCTTCGTCAGAACCGCAAGCGAGAAAAATAGCGCGAATGAAAGGTTATCCTGCCAACGCTCAGAATCGAGGTAGCGCCCGAAGTACACTGCCGCCCAGAAACAGGCTACTGTCAAAAGTATCTCTGCCATCTCCTCGTCCATATACAACTGCACGAGTGGAATGCAAACTGTCAGCAGGCCCGCTAATATCGGCGCCGCGTATCCCGAGAACCAGCGTCTGCACTGACTATATACGGAGTAAGCGAGCACCGCCGTTGTGAACGCAATTTCCAGCCTTACCGACGTCCTGGACGTCGAAAATACCAACATCCAGATCGCCTGAACTACATAGAAGACCGGCGGCCAGTGCCCGAACGCTACCTTCGGGTAGTGATGATAATACTGTTCGGCGAATTGAAACGGCGAAGCCCATTTCAGGCCAGCCATGTAATCGTGCACCATCAACGACGTGATGTAGTGCGCCGGCTCGTCGGGATAACCGCCGAATTCCGCATGATATGCCCCGCTCGCCACCTGAAGTACCAGGACGACGCCGAGAAACAGCACGAATATGAGCAGACCACGCACGGCGTAGGAAGACAGGACGCTGGCTCTAGACCGGCTCTCAGCACTCACGCGGACCAAAGAATAGTCGGGTTCACTCTCCACTAACATGTGAATAGTTTTGATGCGGAGCCGAAGGCGAAGATGGGCTTTCCTCCATCATACTGAGAAGCGCCTCTTGTTATTCAATCAATCACCGAATGTTCTTTCGGCAGAAATCCATGAAAACTGTAACCCGCCTTGTTCAGCGTCTCCTGGCGCTGTCACCCTACCAGCAAGGTTTAATTCTGTTCATCCTTGCGGTCCTGGTAAGAGGCGTAGTCATTGTTCACTTTCGGCCTTTCGCAGATTTGGCTCGATACGAGTTGGAGCGCACGGCCATCTCGCTCGCACAGAAAGGCGTCTACGGCAACCCATACGCTATCCCCACCGGGCCGACCGCGCATGTATCTCCGGGTTACACCCTCATATTGGCGGCGCTATTTCGCCTGTTCGGGACAGGAACCGCTGCTGAAATCATCAAGGAACTGCTTGCGACGTTCGTCACTGGCGTGCAAATCGCGCTTCTTCCCGCCGTTTCCGCTTCATTGTCCCTGCACAAACGAGCCGGTTTCCTGGCCGGTTTAGTTATGGCCCTTTATCCCGCACGGCCGATGGTCGAAATTGATGGCGACTGGGAGACGCCTTACATTGCACTTGGGCTTATGTTAGTCGCCGTACTTACCGCGCAGTTATGGAATAAGCGCCGGCTATCGGTTGCCTCAGCCGCCCGCGACGGCCTTGGCTGGGGCATAGCTTTGCTGTTCGTATCCGCGCTCTTGCCGCTCTACGCTGCATTTCTGATCATCGGCGCAGTTCGCCAGCGCACCCAGCTAACACGCTACCTGACGTTCGCTGCCGTGGAGATACTCATTACCGCTGCGTGCCTGGCGCCTTGGGTGATCCGTAACGGTATGGTGCTAGGCTCGCCGGTGCTCACCCGAACCAACGGCGGCATTGAATTGCGCATCTCTAATAACGACTCAGCCGTCGCCGATCAGCGCGAGAACTCGCTGCATGGTCTCTTCGACCGTTATCATCCGTTGCAAAGCCCAACCGAGGCGTTGAAAGTGCGGCAACTTGGCGAGGTGGAATACAACCGGCGCGCTATGAGTGAGGCGAAGCAGTGGATTGCAGGTCATCCTGAACGCTTCCTTCAACTAACACTGGGACGCATCCGGTGCTTCTGGTTCTATGTCGATCCAACGTCACGCGTCAAGACGATCTTCTGCTGGATAGTTAGTGCGGCGGGTTTTGCCGGCTTATTCGTAGCGCTGCGGCGCAAGTGCATCGCGGGCTACATACTGGGCGTCATTGCCCTGGTATATCCGCTGCCGAATTATTTCGTGCACGTCGGATTAAGGCAATCGTATCCGGTGGAATGGCTTATGTTGCTGTTGGGCTGCGCACTTGTCACAGGATCCCTGGCGGGCGAAACTGCCCGTGCCCCGCAAATTGCGACAGCCATCCCGACACGAATGAAGATTGCCTAGCCGACTGCCACTTCCTCGGGCTGTTCTTCTGTCGTCGGCTGCTCTTCCGCCTTCTCTTCGTGATACTCCTGTTCAGTATTCAGCGCCCAAAGGTTCTCGCGGCTGCGTACGTTGCCAATGATGTTATCCACCGCCGTCATGGCAGTTAGCATCGAGTGGTCCTGGTTGTTGTACTTATGCATGCCATTACGGCCCACCAGGAATAAGTTGTCGAACTGATTCACCCAGGAGATAACTTCCGGGAAGCGCGCGTATGTGCCAAAGTATGCCGGATACGTCTTTTCCATGCGAATCACCGTCGCATCCTGAACATCCTGCGGTTCCAGCATGTTCATCGACGCAAGCTCGGCTTTGGCGAGCTCGATCATTTCTTCATCGCTCTTCCGCCAAAGCGCGTCGGTGTCGTTGCAAAAATATTCGAGTCCGATCCAGACCTTGCCCGGCTCCGCAACCATGAAAGGGCTCCAGTTATTGAAGATCTGTAGCCGTCCCACAAGCACATCCGGCTCCTGGATGTAAATCCAATTGTCTTTGACGAGTTCGCCGTTTACTTCGCGCAGTTTGATGCGTTCGCACAGCACGCCCACCGTGATGAAGTCCCGATACATCAGACCATCGGAGATCTCGCGCACGGTTGCAGGCGCAGGTGGATTCATATCCGCCACTAACTCCTTCACCGGCATGGTCGAAAAGAAATAGTCGCCTTCGAAACGGGTCACCTCGCCGGTTTGCGAGTTGCGTGCCACCACAGACGTCACGCGGTTATTTTTGTGTTCGATCACTTGAACGTTCCAGTGCATGCGGAGGTCGCAGCCTCGCTCGCGCACCATGCCCGCGACTTCTTCCCACATCTGCCCCGGCCCGAATTTGGGATACAGAAAACGTTCAATGAGCGATGTCTCGACATCCTTTTGCGCGATATCGCTCTGCTTCTTCGGCAACATCTTTTTCAAAATGTGAGTGATCGTCTTCAGGATGGAGAGACCCTTGATGCGTTGCGCGCCCCATTCGGCGCTGATCTCGCTGCATTCGATTCCCCAGACCTTCTCCGTATAAGACTTGAAGAACGTCAGGTACAACTCGCGGCCGAATCGATTGATGAAAAACTGCTCCAGGTTCTTTTCGTTTCTGATCGGAAAAGCCAGGGCACGTAAGTAGCTAAGACCAATGCGGATGGTCTTGAAGATTCCCAGCTTCGCCAGCGTATCGCCGCTTAGAGTAATGGGATATTCGAAGAACTGCCGCATGAAGTAGATCCGCGATTTACGGTTCCGCACCAACATCACGCGATCGTCCCGCTCCGGATCAGCAGCAGCCGGATGCGCTGGCACATTGGTCGTTTGCCGCTGGTACGTAATCTGCGCCTGCTCACCTTCAATCGCCTGCATCGGCAAAATTTTGAGCCACCACTGCATGACGCGGTCCGATTTCGAAAAGAACCTATGGCCGCCTATGTCGATACGGTTTCCTTTGTAGTTGACGGTGCGGGATATTCCACCGATGTAATCCGTTTTTTCGAGTACGAGCGGGACTATATCGGTGCGCGTCAGCAATTCAAACGCCGCGGTGAGCCCGGCAGGTCCGGCCCCAATAATGACCGCTCTTCCCTTTCGCCGTGAAGGCAATTCCATATAATCCTTGTAATCCTTATTCAGTCTACGAAAGCAATGATCGGACGTACATCCTCAACAGGCCTTATCGACCTTACCCGTTGACTCAGGAGTAGATTATGGCCGCACTCCCACAATCGTCATCTGCCCTCGACGCGGAGTTCGAACGCCGTGTTTACCGGCGCATCACCCGCCGCCTTATTCCGTTCCTCTTTCTCTGCTACATCTTCGCTTATATCGATCGGGTCAATGTCGGATTCGCAAAACTGCAGATGCAGCAAGACCTCGGCATAAGCGATGCGGTCTACGGTGCTGCCGCGGGTATTTTTTTCATCGGCTATTTCTTCTTCGAAGTTCCCTGTAACCTGGCGCTACAGAAAATCGGCGCGCGGCGCTGGCTGGGGCCCATCATGATCGTCTGGGGCTTTGTTTCGGCCTGCACGATGTTCGTCCGTACCGCCCATCAGTTTTATCTAGTACGCTTCGTACTCGGCATCGTCGAATCCGGCTTTTTTCCTGGCGTCATTCTGTATCTCACTTTCTGGTACACACGCAAACATCGGGCGAAGGTGGTAGCCGCGTTCATGACGGCAATTCCTCTTTCCGGCGTAATCGGAGGCCCGCTCTCCGGCTGGATTCTGGAGCGGTTCTCGACAGCGGGAGGTTTGCGCGGCTGGCAGTGGCTCTATATTGTTGAAGCCGCCCCATCCCTGCTCGCCGGCCTGGCGACATTAATCTTCCTGGAAGATCACCCGCGCAATGCGAAGTGGCTCAGCGAAGCCGAACGGACTCTCGTTCTTAATAACCTCGACCGCGAAGAACGCCTCAAACGCGAAGACGGATCAAACCACCACAGCACCCTCGACGCTTTCCGCAGTTGGCGCGTCTGGATATTTTCCCTCATCTACTTCGGAACAGTGTCGGGAAATTACGCCATCCAGTTCTGGCTGCCTCAGATTGTCAAGGACACTCTAACTAAAGACTCGTTCCGCATCGGACTGCTGACGATAATCCCTTGGGGCGTCGCTGCTGTCACCATGGTGCTGGTAGGTCACCACTCTGATAAAACGGGCGAGCGCCGCTGGCACATCAGCCTTTCGGCCCTGTGCGGTGCCTGCGGACTCGCGCTTTCCGCCATTCCTGGTATACCCGGCATTCTGGGGTTGGCCGCTCTGACCCTCGCGGCGGCCGGCATCGTGACAGCGTCTTCGAGTTTTTGGTCGCTGCCAACTTCGTACCTCTCCGGCGCAGCGGCATCAGCCGGCATCGCGTGGATCAATTCCATAGGCAACCTGGGTGGTTTTGTGAGTCCGTTCCTCGTCGGTAAAATTCGCGACGCTACCCATAGCACCAGCATCGCGCTCTTCGTGCTCGCTTGCGGCTGCGGGATGTCCTTCATCCTGGTCGCGACCTTATTTAAGAAGCGCTTCGCATCGGCGGGTTAGCGTTTGATTTCCGTCCGATGTCTCCGCTTTCGGCTGCCGCAACATTTCTAAGGCAGTATTGGCGTCGCGTCACAATCCTCTCGGTTCTTATTCTTGTTCCCTGCTTCTGGCATTCGCGGATAGAAGCAGGCGATCTCGGCAGCCATGTCTATAACGCCTGGCTCGTCGATCTGATTCACAAAGGCGATGTACACGACCTTTATGTCAAACCGCAGTGGAACAACGTGCTCTGCGATTGGCTGTTGTACCAACTAGGTCGCACGCTCGGTTGGAACGCTGCGGAGAAGATCGTGGTAGCCATCTGCGTTCTTTCGTTCTTCTGGGGATCGTTCGCCTTCATCGCCGCCGCAAGCTGCAGGCCGCCCTGGATATTGGCGCCGGCCATCGCCATGATCACTTACGGCTACACATTGCAGATGGGATTTCTGAATTATTATCTGGCCGTGGGTCTCGCACTGTTCGCAATCGCGCTCGTCTGGGAGGGCGGCCTGAAGGAATGGCTCGTTGCTGCGGCTCTGGCTTTGGTGATCTGCCTGGCGCATCCTATCGGACTCCTGACGATGCTCGGTTTCGTCGTTTACATCAAACTTGCGCAATACGCCAGAGGTTGGTTGCGCCTGCTGCCACTAGCGCTCGCGATTGGGTTTGTGGTCGGCGTACATTACTATCTACTTCAGTTCCACGTTGAAGGTTGGGAGCCTTTCTACTTCATGAACGGAGTGGATCAAATCGTCCTCTATGGTTCCAGATACAGCATACTCGCGCTGTGTTTTCTCGTCTTTCTGCTGGTTGCCATCATTTACTCCTTCATCCGATTACGGAAAGAAAAGCAATATCCTTCCGGCGTCCGCATCTCATTGGAACTCTGGGCAGTACTTCTTTTTTCGGCGGCCATGATTCCGGAAGTCATTTTTCTGCCGCAGTACACCGCTCCCGTTGCGCTCTTTGTCTCTCGCGGCACCATGCTGTCCGCGGTGCTCCTGCTATGCCTCTTAGGTTGCCTGCGGCCGGCCCGCTGGCAATTGGCCGGCTTCTCAGTAACGGCTGCCGTTCTGTTCGTCTTCCTGTACCAGGACACTGGACGCCTCAACCGCCTCGAAGCTAGCGCTCAGCAGATGTTGAACGCCCTTCCGAACGGCTCGCGCATCATTACGACTATCGGGCCGCCGCCCAATTCGCGTATCTGGTTCATCTACCACATCCTCGACCGGGCCTGTATCGGCCACTGTTTCACTTACTCTGACTATGAGCCGTCTGCCGGCCAGTTCTGGATCCGCGCGCGTCCGGGCAGCACCACGGCGACTAGTTCAGCTGAAGATGCCGCCAATATGGAGTTCGGCCGCTATCGCGTGAAAGCCAGCGATCTGCCGCTGAAGCAGATCTATCAATGCCGCATCGAAGACATCGGACAGCTTTGCATTCGTGATTTGCACGCAGGCGAAGTGAATTGTCCCGACTGCAACAATCCCTTCTACTGGCTCATGCGATCCGGCATGATGCGGCGTTAAGCGAGCCTGTCACGATCGCCGCCGCAACATTTCTGAGGCAGTATTGGCGTCGCGTCACGATCGTCTCCGTTCTTATTCTTGTTCCCTGCTTCTGGCATTCGCGGATAGAAGCGGGCGATCTCGGCAGCCATGTCTATAATGCGTGGCTCGTCGATCTGGTTCAGAAAGGCGATGTACACGACCTCTACGTGAAGCCGCAGTGGAACAACGTGCTCTGCGACTGGCTGTTGTACCAACTCGGCCGTACCCTTGGTTGGAACGCTGCGGAGAAGATCGTCGTAGCCATCTGCGTTCTGGCGTTCTTCTGGGGATCGTTCGCCTTCATCGCCGCCGCAAGCCGCAGAGCGCCATGGATACTGGCGCCGGCCATCGGCATGATGGCTTACGGCTACACATTTGAAATGGGATTTCTGAACTATTATCTGGCCGTGGGTCTCGCATTTTTTGGCATCGCGCTCGTTTGGGATGGCGGACTCAAGGAATGGCTCGTTGCCGCGGCTCTTGCAGTAGTGGTTTGCCTGGCGCATCCCATTGGATTACTGACGATGCTCGGTTTCGTCGTTTACATCAAACTCGCGCAGCACACTACCGGTTGGCTGCGTCTGCTGCCGCTGGCGCTTGCCATCGGAGTTGTTGTGGCTGCGCACTATTACGTGCTTCAGTTCCAGGTTGAAGGTTGGGAGCCATTCTACTTGATGAACGGATCCGATCAACTCATCCTGTACGGTTCCCGATACGGCACGCTCGCCAAGTGTTTTCTGGTCTTTCTGCTGGTCGCCATTATGTATTCCTTTGTCCGGCTAAGGAAAGAAAAGCCATATCCTCCCGGCGTCCGAATTTCTTTAGAACTCTGGGATGTACTTCTCTTTCTCGGCAGCCATGATCCCGGAAATCATTTACCTGCCGCAATTCGCGGCTCCCGTTGCGCTATTTGTCTCTCGCGGCACGACGCTGTCTGCGGTGCTCCTGCTATGCCTCTTAGGTTGCCTACGACCAGCCCGCTGGCAATTGGCCGGTTTCTCAATAGTGGCTGCTGTTCTGTTCGTCTTCCTGTACCAGGACACCGGGCGCCTGAACCGCATCGAAGCCAGCGCTCAGCAGCTGCTCAATGCTCTCCCGAACGGCTCCCGCATCATTGCCACGGTCGGAGCACCACCCAACTCGCGTATCGGGTTAGGGCACATCTTCGACCGGGCCTGCGTCGGCCACTGTTACACCTATTCCGACTATGAGCCGTCTTCCGGCCAGTTCTGGATCCACTCGCGCCCGGGCAGCCGCACGGCGGAAAGTTCACAGCAGGATTCTGGCAATATGGAGTTCGGCCGCTATCGGGTGAAAGCCAGCGATCTCCCATTGAAACAGGTCTATCAATGCCGCATCGAAGATGTCGGCCAGCTTTGTATTCGTGACCTGCACGCTGGAGAAGTGAATTGTCCGGATTGCAACAATCCCGCCTATTGGCTCATGCAATCCAACAAGACGCGGCATTAAGCCCGTTTGCCCACGGTCGCCACTTCAATAGGACCCGTGTAGTCTTCGTCCCTTTCGTGCGATACCTGAAGTATCCATGCAACGCGCTTACCCGCTCTATCTAGCTTTACTGACCCTGACTGCCGTGAGCACCTTGCACGGACAGCGTGCTCCGGTTCTCATCGAGTTATTCACCTCGGAAGGCTGCTCCAGTTGTCCACCTGCGGACGCACTGGTGCAGCAGCTCGATGCAAAGCAGCCAATAGCGGGCGTCGAAATCATCGTCTTGAGCGAGCACGTCGATTATTGGAATCACGATGGCTGGAAGGATCCCTACTCATCCGCAGCCTGGAGCGAACGCCAGAGCGGGTACGCCAAAGCATTAGGGTTCAGCGACGTCTACACGCCACAACTGCTCATAAACGGCAGTGTGGAACTGCCGCGCGCCAACCAGCAGCAAATGACCCAGGCACTCGAAAAAGCCGCTTCAGCCGCAAACGTCGCGATCAAGCTAAATTCACTGGGCGTTGACGGAGCCGTCTTGCACGGCCACATACAGGCAGACGGTCATGCCCTAAAGCACAACGCCGACGTCTATCTCGCCCTTGCCCTCAGCCATGCGGAGAGTCAAGTCGCGTCTGGCGAAAACCGTGGCCGTCACCTGACGCATGTCGCTGTCTTAAAGCAGTTGAAAAAGCTCGCCACAGTCCATGCCGGAGATAGCATCAGCCAGGACTTCGAATGGAAGCTCGCACCCGAGACCGGCTTCGGCAACATTCGGCTCATCGCCTTCGTGCAGGAACCGGGTCAGGGTAAAGTGCTCGGCGCAGTGCGTGCCGCGTTGCCCACCCCCTGAATCAAAACATCAGCTTCAGCGCGAACTGAATCTGGCG
Source organism: Terriglobia bacterium (assembly GCA_963758445.1). Taxonomy (GTDB): domain Bacteria; phylum Acidobacteriota; class Terriglobia; order Bryobacterales; family Bryobacteraceae; genus Bog-105. Next base: position 561,183 of record CAVWVR010000003.1, on the reverse strand, counting down.
CGCCGGATAGGTCGTCCTGATCGTCCCAAATGCCGAACTGGTCGAGATTGCCGTCGGCAAGCCGAAGTTCGTGTGATTCAACACGTTGAAGAACTCCGATCGGAACTGCAGGTTGGCGCGTTCCGTAATCCGGAAGCTCTTGTCCGCAGCCAGATCCCACTGCTCCAGACCAGGCGCGCGGAATGAATTGCGTCCTTCGTTGCCGAACGGAGCGTAAGCGGGAGGTGTCATGAACGTGTACCCCGCGAAGTAACTGTTGACCATCTGCCCCTTAGTCAAACCTGTGGCAGCCTGCCCCGCCACATTGGGCCGCAAAATCGCTTCGCCACGATAATCGTTCGTCAGGCCGGTGACGTCGTTGACGCTCGAGGGCGAGTACGAAACGTCAATCGGCAGTCCCGTGTTGGCGGTGTTAATGGTGTTGAGTTCCCATCCACCCAACAGGGCGTCGACAAACAGATTCGCATTCCCACCAAACTTCCGGCCGCGTCCGTATGGCAATTGATAGACCACGCTGGTCACGTTGATGAACTCCACGTCGAAACTGGACGGCCCTCGTTCCGCCGCCAGGTTGTGAATGTTCTGTGGGTTTGCTTCGTAATAGCCGGGGAAGTATTCCAGCGCCTGCTCGGAATCGCCCAGCGCCTTCGACCAGGTGAACGAATTCAAGAAATAGAGTCCACCACCAAAACGATGCTCCAGGCGCGCGGAAAAACCGTTGTAGTCGTTGTCACCGGCCGGATCAAGCCAGGTAATCGCGCCGAACGTCTGAATAGGTCGCCGCGCCTGTACGCCCAGGCAGCCGGAAATCACCGTCCCGTTGCAACTGGCCGAGAACACGTTCGGATTCGCCTGGTTATAGTCGCCGAGAATCGGCAGCCGCAAGCTGTGATTGCCGTTGTAAGCGAGTTCCAAAAAAGTATCGTGCGTTAGTTCCTGCTGCACCGAAAACAACCACGATTGAACATAGGGCCATTTCGTATTTGCCGGAATATAGTCAATGTTCGAGACGATGGGATTGAAGTTCGACGGAACGTCCAGCCCGGTCGTGAAGCTGTTCTGAGTGGTCAGAAAAGTGGCCGGCAGCGATCCGCCCCCTGGGATCGACTGCGTCAGCAATCCGAAAAGAGCCAGCGGCGCATTGATTCCCTCCTGCGCGCTGCCCGGCCTGTTCTCGAACGCGTAGCTGATGCCGTAGCCGCCACGCAGCACTGTCTTCGGCGTCGCGCTATACGCAAACCCTACCCGCGGACCGAAGTCATGGTAGTCCGGATTTACCAGCGCCCGGTTGTACAGGCTGCCACTACTCGCACGAATGATGGTATCCGTCGTCGGATCGAAGTTCGACCAAAGATTATCGCGCTCATAAATGGGAGTCGCAAACTCCCAGCGCAATCCCAAATTGATTGTGAGCTTCTGATTCACGCGCCAGTCATCTTGAAAATAGAGCCCATGAATATGCTGCCGGAGATTCGTCACCAGGTTGTTGCCAAGCTGAATCGTGCTGGGCAGACCAAAGATGAAGTCAGCCAGGTTGTAGCTGGTCGCATCGGAGGGAATTGAGCAACCCGGCATTTGCGCCAGCACGGCGCAGGTAGGCTTGCTGAACTGCCCCGCATACGTATCAGCACCATACAGTGGGTTGATATCCAGCACTTCCGTGCGAACGTCCGTGAACTCGTATCCCATCTTGAGCGCATGCCGCCCTACCAGCCAGGAATAATCCAGTTTGGGATTGAATGTCGTCGGATTCTGAAATTGCGGATTGCTGGTCTGCCGCCCTAACTGCGAATAGCCGCTGATCGACTGCGAATTCAATCCACCCGTCAAGTTCGGGGCCGTGGGTAGCCCCGGTATTCCATATAGCTGCTCCATGCTGGGCCCACCCAAATAAGGCGGCTCTTTTCCAGCCAGAATATGGCTGAATCCGAAGCGCGCATCGAGCAGCGAATTTGGTGTGATACTCCAGGTGTAGCCTGCCGCCGCCTGCTGCGAAATTGCATGGATGTGTCCGTTGCCATTGCCTCCCGAGGGCCCCGGAAGATCCGGCTCATAGTACTGCAGGTCTTTCCGCTGGCTGAAACGCAGGAATACAGTTTGTTTGTCGTTGATCGAGTAGTCGAGCTTCGCGTCGTATTTGTCGCTGTAATCGCGAATCAGCAGCAATGCTTCATAGTTGTTCGAGCGCCCCGGTCCATTGGGAACCGGCAAAGCGCTCAAAACAGCCGCAGCAAACGGATTCAACTGCGAGATGGGAATTTGCGTACCCGCCGCATAGGTCGTATGATTAACCGGATCGTAAACCGTTCGGGTCAAAATACCGGCGCGCTCGTTCAGGGTCGGAATGGAATCGAAGTTCAGATAGCGCTGCAACTGGCGGAAACCTTCGTAATCGCCGAAGAAGAACAGCTTGTTCTTAATGATCGGCCCGCCAACCGTCACCCCGAACTGGTTCCGCTGCAGGGTGGGTTTCTGGAACACCGCCGGGCTGAATGTGAAGCCGACTGCGTTTAGATCGGTGTTGCGCAGGAATTCGTACAGCGTCCCGTGGAACTGATTCGTTCCTGAACGCAGCGCCGCATTGATCACACCGCCGCCCACTCGCCCATACTCGGCGCTGAAGTTGCTAGTGATGACGCGGAATTCGGCCACGGCATCGGGCGACGGCTGCACAACCTGGTTTGAATACCCTTGATTGCTGGTCGAGTAGGCGTTGTTGTCCAGGCCGTCCAGCAGGAAGTTGTTATATGTGCTGCGCATCCCGTTCACATTGAATGCACCCTCGCGCGGAGTCCCATTCGCCGCAAACAGCACGGATAGCGGGGATCGATGTGCGTTCGTCGCCAGCAGCGCCAGGTCGGAATAATTTCGCCCGTTCAACGGCAATTCCACAATCTGTTGCGTATTGATGACCTGATCGTGCTGGCTCGTATCCGTTTCCAGAACCTCAGCCGCGCCGCTCACATTCACCACCTCACTCACGGCGCCGACTTGCATGGCCACATCCACCCTCTGGCGCGCGTTCACATCCACAACAATGTCGCTTGTCTTGAACGTTTGAAAGCCGGTGAATTCAGCCGTGATCGTATAGCGCCCCGGCGGCACGTTGAAAAAATCGTATAGCCCGCTCTCATCGGCAGTGGTCTTTTTATCAATCCCGGTGCTCTGATTCGTCAATGTGACGGACGCTCCACGAACCGCGGATCCGCTCGGATCGTGAATTGTGCCCAAAACTTCAGCAGTCTCAAACTGTCCAAAAACGGAGCCGCAGAAAAGCACAATACCGGCAATTACATTTGTGGCTCTGCACATAAAAATTCCCCCAGAGCTAATAGTTCATCGCTAGTCTATTACAGGATAATTACGCCAAACAGAAAATATTGTGGATAAACAACCGTGCGCCGGAAGCAGATGCGCATGCTACGTTAGTGGCTGATTCGCATGGCATGGTTCACTCGACAGAAGCCCTCTCTCGAAGGCGAGCCGCCCAAAGATGGCGAGAAAAGCGTCCGCACCGAAGGTCTGTGGCAGAAGTGCGAAGCGTGCGGGCAGATCATCTGGCGTAAAGCGGTTGAGGACAATCTGCAAGTCTGTCCGAAATGCGGCCATCATTTCCGTTTGAGCGCTACCGATCGCCTGCAGCAGCTCTTCGACGAAGGTCAATACATCACCTATGACTCGACGCTTCGTTCATCCGATCCTTTGCAGTTCGTCGATTCCAAACCGTACTCGCAGCGCTTGCGCGAGATGCAAGATGCGACGCACCTTCCGGATGCCGTTATCTGTGCCAGCGGCCTGCTGAACGGCCAAGAGGTGCAGATCTGTGCGCTGGAGCTGAAATTCATCGGCGGCAGCATGGGCTCTGTCGTAGGCGAAAAAATCACCCGGGCAATCGAACGCTGCGTCAAAGAGAGAACTCCGCTCATCATCGTCTCCGCATCCGGGGGCGCGCGTATGCAGGAAGGCGCCATCAGCCTGATGCAGCTCGCCAAGCTCTCGGCTGCGCTCATGCGGCTGGATGAGGCACGCCTGCCGTACGTCAGCGTGCTGACTGACCCCACAACGGGTGGCGTCACGGCAAGTTTCGCCATGCTGGGCGATCTCAACATTGCCGAACCCGGCGCGCTCATCGGATTCGCCGGGCCGCGCGTAATTGAGCAGACCATCCGCCAGAAGCTGCCCGAGGGTTTCCAGCGCAGCGAGTTTCTTCTGGACCACGGATTCCTCGACGCCGTCGTCAAGCGCCCCGAATTGAAGCACTACATCAGCAACGCTCTTCAATTTTTCACCGGTTAGCGAAAATAGTTGTAGCGGATGCTCCAACTCACAGGAGCCGGCAAGCGCTTCGGACACAAGCTGCTGTTCGAAGACCTCGACTGGCTCATCACTCCGAAAGAACGCGCCGGGCTAGTCGGTGGCAACGGCACGGGCAAGTCTACGTTGCTCAAAGCCATTGCGGGCCTGGAGCAGCTCGACTATGGCTCGCTCTCGGCCACCAAGGGGATACGCATTGGTTATCTCCCGCAGGATGGATTGCAGATCAGCGGGCGCACTGTTTTTGCCGAATGCATGAGCGTGTTCGCGGACGTGCAGGATCTCGAGACGGAACTTGAATTTCTCACCGGGCGCATGAGCGAGCTCGACCCCGCGAGCGACGAATACCATCAAGTTGCCGAGCGTTTCGAACGCGCCGATGCGGAATTCCGCAGCCGCGACGGTTACACCATCGAGGCGCAGGTTGGCTCCGTACTGGTCGGGTTAGGCTTCACGAAAGACACCTGGGCTCGGCAAACCGAAGAGTTTTCCGGCGGCTGGCAGATGCGCCTCGCGCTGGCGAAGCTATTGCTCCAAAAGCCGAATCTTCTGCTTCTGGATGAGCCCACCAATCACCTCGATTTAGAAGCGCGCAACTGGCTCGAAGAATATCTAACCAATTACGAGTTTGCCTACATCCTGATTTCACACGATCGATATTTTCTCGACGTTACGGTCAAAAAGATCGTCGAGATCTGGAATAAGAAAGTCACCTTCTACACCGGCGGATTCGAAAAATACAAACAGCAAAAGGCGGAACGCCTGGCCCAACTGGAAGCCGCTTACAAGAACCAGCAGGACAAAATTCAGCAGCTGGAAGCGTTCATCAATCGGTTTCGCTACCAGGCGACCAAAGCCAAGCAAGTGCAAAGCCGCATCAAGGAACTCGAAAAGATCGAACGCATCGAGTTGCCGCCTGAAGAAAAGGCAATTCATTTCTCATTCCCGCAACCGAAACCCAGCGGCCGTATCGTCGTTCAGTTTCAGAACGTCTCTAAGAGCTACGGAAGCAAGCCAGTTTTCAGCGGAGCCAATTTCACGTTCGAACGTGGCGACCGCATTGCGCTCGTCGGCGTAAACGGCGCCGGCAAGTCAACCATGATCAAGCTGCTTGCCGGCACTGAATCTTTGTCTACCGGCGAATACACGCTGGGCCACAACGTCGAACCCGATTACTTCGCTCAGGACCAATACAAAGAACTGGATGTGAACGCCCGCCTGCTTGATGACCTGAGCGAAGCCGCGCCACGCACAACTCAAACCGAGCTGCGTAACCTGCTCGGCTGTTTTCTATTCAGCGAAGACGATGTCTTCAAGCGCATCGGCGTGCTCTCAGGCGGTGAGCGCAATCGCTACGCGTTAGCTCGCATGCTGTTGCATCCCTCGAATTTCCTGTTGCTTGACGAGCCGACGAATCATCTCGACATGCGCGCCAAAGACGTGTTGCTCGAAGCGCTCGAGAAATTCACCGGAACCATTGTGTTCGTTTCGCACGATCGCTACTTCATCGAGCACCTCGCGACGCGGGTCATTGAAATCGCCGACGGAAGCGTGAACGTCTATCCGGGCAATTACGCCGATTATCTGTGGCGTAAAGCGGGCGGCGCCGAGCAGACCCCAACCTTGAACGATGTTCTTATTGGCGTTCCCCCGGCCGAGCCGATCCCGATTACTACCAAAGCTCAAGCCGCCAAGCGCATGAATCCTATCAAGCTGAAGCAGATGCAGGAGCAAGCCAAGCAACTGGAACAACAAATTGCCGCGCTCGAAGCCGATATTCAACGCGCGGAAATGGCTCTTTCCGATTTCGTCGGCGCGGGCGAAGCAGCTCGTTTATCGAATCTGCTGGAATCGCAACGCGCTGAACTGGAAATCGCCATGCATGAGTGGGAGCAGGTAACGGAGCAAATTGAGGCGACGGCGTGACTCTCGATCAGATCCATGAGCGAAGCGATTGGAGCGTCCTGGGCGGCCTTAGCCATTAAGGCGGAACTTGCGTGTCGGAAGGCTTCTTGCGCTGCACTTCATCCCAGCGCCGCACAAGCTGCCGCCATTGATCGAGCGTCAACACGCCGCGCAACTGAAAACTCATTTCCAGGAAAACGCGGCTTGCATTCGCCCGTGCATCAGCCGCTTTTTGAATAACGGATTGTGGAGCTTGCCCGGCTGTGTCCTGCTCATTCAGCAGATCTTCGAGATCTTGCTCCGCCTTTACCGCGTTGTTCCGTGCGTCCAGCAGGCGCGGCCGATAGCTGCGAACGATCTGCCGAATACGCTGCTTCTGCGCCACCGTCAGGGCAAGCTGCGGATCGTCGATGACGGGGCTATTCCACCACGGGAAGTTGACGCGATTCTGGGCGAAAAGAATCGCAGCCGTGGCAAGAAGCAGCACCAACGTGCGCAAGCGCCTGGTCATTATTCGTCGAACAGCGCTTGCAACGGCGCGGTAGGCAAAGGCTCGGAATCGTCCGCGATCCGGCTGACCTCCTGCGCAAGCTGAGCATCCGTCACCTTGTTTTGCGCCGCTTGCTGCCGCTGGTTTTGCTCATAGAGCAACGCGCCGCCGCTGAGCAAAGCAACCATCGCTGCCGCGGCCGCCCACCGCCGAACCTGCGCCGAGACTTGCCGGCGCGGTCTCTCAGCTAGACGCGCATAGATGGTACGTCGCTGGGCAGCGAGCAAATCGAACGAATCCTGATCCGCTACCGCAGCTTCGCGTTCAACGCGCTCGCGATCAGTTACCATCCGGGACAGCCGTTCACGGCAGTGGCTGCAGTTTTGAATGTGATCGGCTTCCGGTGCAACGCCGTATAGGTGCTCAATCAACTGCTCATCCGTCCAATGTCCTGACAGGTTGGACTCGATGTTCATGTGGTCCTCCGCGTTTCTCCTTCCCTCGGTCTATAGAGGTCCTTCAGTTCTTCCCTCAACTTGCCCAGAGCACGAAAGAGATGCGCCTTTACGGTGCCGACGTCCAATTTAAGTAGCTCGGCGATCTCTTCCAGCGCCAGGGCATCATAGTGCCGCAGTGAAAAAACAGCACGCTGACGATCAGACAATTTCGTAAGCGCCTTTTCCAGTCTTTGCTGGATTTGTGCTGCAAAAATCTGGCGCTCCGCGTCCGGATCCAGGCCGGGCGTCGTTTGCAAGATGAATTCTTCGTCCTCCGATGCAGGCCGCCGCTGCCAGACCTTCCAACGCTTCGAGCGAAGACGGTCCAGGCAAGTATTGACGGCGATCCGGGTGACCCATTTGGCCGGATTATCGAGCTCACTTCCCTCGCCCGGCGCTTTGCTCATCGCGCGATATGCCTTGAGAAAGACGTCCTGCGTCGCGGAATCCGCTTCATCAGGGTCTTGCAGCATCCTCCGGCAGAGCAGAAAAATGCGCTTCTGTTCGGAAGTCATCCAACTGCCGAAATCGCGTAGATCGGCGCCAACTTGGACCACTACCCCCAATTGGTCGGCCATCGCGCCTATCATAAATGGGCTATCTGCTTAGAATGACGTATTTTCTGGAGAAGAGTTTACCGCGCGGTAACGTATAGGAATTCATTAGGTGCGGGCAGCTTGCAGGTGACTCCGGCGGGAAAATCCAGCGAGTTGGAGCCCGAGCTTACGCGCAGCCACCGAATCTGGTCTGCCTCACCCTTCGTCCGGCAGCGCATCGGAACGTCGGCTGTGAAATCGTCGTCCACGCCCGTCGCCATGACATCCTGGCCTTTCATCTCCAGCTTGGGAATTCCAGTTCCATAGACCCATGTGTCGAAGAACGACGCCAGATTCTTGTCCGGCTGGCCGGCTGGAACGAACTCGCCGGCGGCTTTACGGAACTCGTCGTTTGTCAGCGGCCGATCTGCGAAATCGTGCAGCAATCTAAGTTGCAGCTTGAGAAAGTTCTGTTCGCCCAATCGTTCGTGCAACATGTGCATCACCCAGGTGCCCTTTTCGTAAGTGATGGTGCGCCAGATATTAGGGTTCGCCGCGTCCATCAGGCGCATTCCGAACTCCAGGGGTCCATAGGAGTCCACGGTTTTGCCCTGTTGATTGCTCATCAAATCGGCTCGGTAGCTGTCCAGGATGGAGTCTGCCGTCCTTCGCCCGTGATTTTTTTCGACGAACTGCAGTGCCGAATAGTTGGCGAGCGCCTCCATAATCCAACCCGACCGGTATTCCGCGACAGTGACCATGTTTCCCCACCATTGATGCGCCGTCTCGTGAGGCAGCAGAAGATCCGAAAAGAACTGGTCGAATGCCTGTGAGCGCAAATTGAGAGGGCGGTCTTCCGCGCGAGCGTACGACACGTCGGAGAGATAAATGAGCCCCGGAAAGCCCTGCCCGAAATACCCCGGAATCGGCGAAACAGCGACGCTGTGAATAGGCAGTGGCACCCAACGACTCGAGTAGTAATCGAGAAGCGCATTCATCTGCTGCGGAATCTCCGCCATCTCCGAATTGTTGGCCTTGTTGGCGTAAACCTCCACGCGGTATGGTCCATGATCCTCAGAAGTCACGCTATATTCGCCAAGATTGAACCCAGCCAGCGCTTCCGGCACTTGAGTAACGCGGTGCACGGTCCGCACGCCTGCCTGCGTCTTGTCCGAGATCAACTCGCCCGTGGATACTAGCCGAAGGTCATCCGGACAGCGAAATGTCATGTCGAAGGTCGCCAGCGTCGGGTGCGCAAACGGATACCAGGCATTGCGATCGTCGACAAAATAGCTGCCCCCATCCGTCTTGCGCACCACCGATCCGTGATATCGGACCTTCACAGAGTGTTCAGAGCCAGCCCCCAGCGGCCCGTCGGCGATCAGGTAGAACGTCGCAGCCCGCTTCGTCGGCGACGGCCCCGTCCCAAGCTGAAAAACCTCAGCATTACGGCCATCGATCTCAGCCGAATCGATTTGAATCTTATCGGCGATGAAAAGAGGAATAACGCGTCCGCTCGCCTCGCTTGCTCTCCATTTGAAGTCTGCCTCGGCAGAGAGGCTCAGATCCCGGTGAATGTCGGCCGTAATGCGATAACCATCGATCACAGGCTTAGGCGGCACATACGGACCGCTACGCCGTGTTCGGAATGAGCTCCAGAGTTGAAAAGAGTTTGTGCCCGATTCCATTCGAGCACCGCGGCCGATAGTGACCTGCTCAAAATCGTCAGGGCTGTAGAGAACATCGAAGGTGCCCAGAGACTTACCCCCGATTAGCCCATAGAAGAATCCCTGTTCGGGCTGGTGCCGATCCAGCAATCCTGCCGCCAGCCGCCCGCGCATATCGTTGCCAATACTCTCAACCACCGCGTGGGCCGCCGGCGCCATCGATCCGGCCACTTCCGGCATCTTGCGAACCGGGCTCTGCTGAATGGCAGCTAGCAGTTCCTCTGCCGTGTGGTCTGTAAACAGGAACAATGCAGAATCGAAGTGCTCATCCAGATTGGGGCTTTTCGTGAACGTCGCCAACGCCGCCCGCTCATTTCTTTGCGGCGGAAGGACGATGATCTCGGCATCCCCGCCCTCGACAGCGCCTGTCGAAAAAATTGCTGCGACGGTCTTGTCCGTAACAGGCGTGAGGAACGAAATCACGCCTTCCGTCAGATAGATTTTGATGTCGCCTCGGGAAAACTGGACATCCCGCACGCGAAACGTCTGGATCGCATCCGGCGACATCTTCCCGAGAGCTTCACTGACAGCAGCGGCGCTTGACTGTCCAACAGCCGACGGAACGCAAATCGACGCGAGCGCGAACCACAGAAACCACGATTGCCGCACGGCAACTACTTTAGTTCGTCGCTCTTGTCAGTAGCAGGTTCCTGCGTCCAGTTTTGCCGGATAATCCCGGTCTGGTCCGAATAAAACGTGCGCCTGCCGGTACTGCCGAAAGCCTTCGGAACAGCGCTGATGGAATAGCCCGTCGGCGTCTGCACAACGGTGAAAACGTACCCGCCGGCCGTACCACTCGCCAGGCTGCCAGGTATCAGGCCGGCCGCTGCCGGACCTTCGGCTGCACCCGCTGTGGCGGGCGGACCAAGTTGCGCCAAAGCCGTCGCATACTGATTGAATTGCGAATAGTATTGAATCTCAGATTTGTTGATCGTCCCCAGTTCTTCGATCGCAGCCATCTCCTGCGCATGCATTCGTGACTTACTCATCTGTGGCAACGCAATCGACAGAATAATAAGGATGATCGCGATAACGATCAGAAGCTCAATTAGAGAGAAGCCGGCCTGCCGCCGGTTAATTTGTTCGCGACTTGTAGCGGCGCGGCGCATTAGACCGCGTTTGGAGAAACCTGGCACCATACGATTCACATAATACGACGCTGGCTTGGCGTCTGGCGTTGGGTTCATCTGGAAGACTTATCGGACGTTCCTCGCTTCAGGAGTAGGGCGCAGTGCATCTCTTTTGATTTTATAGCCTCGAAGAGGCGCATTTTCGCGCTTTCACGTCCTACGGGGTTACTCGCCTACACCCCCGCCCAGCTTCCGCCTGGCCGTCACGTTACCGGCTCGCTCCACGCGCTCTAATTGGCACAGTTTGCAGCTGAATCCGCGGGGCAGAGGACCATAATGTTTTATGAAGTTGCTGTATCCAGATATCTGACTACACTTGGCAGACAATGGAGTAACGCTCTGAAGGAGTATATACATGCAAACCGTCCTCGTGAACGGCGTTAACCGCGAAGTTCAAGCATCGGCCGATACGCCTCTGCTCTACGTCCTTCGCAACGATCTCGAACTCACCGGCCCGCAGTTTGGCTGCGGTCTGGCACAATGCGGATCCTGCTCAGTTTTAGTGAACGGTAAAGAAGTCCGCTCCTGCATCACGCCGTTGTCGGCAGTCGTCGGCAAAGAGGTGACTACGCTCGAAGGGCTGCCCGCTCGTTGGGCGAAGCAAAAGAAGCTGACGGGACCCGAAGCTGCTCATGCTCTTCACCCGGTGCAGGAAGCCTGGATCGAAGAGCAAACTCCGCTTTGTGGCTATTGCCAGAACGGCATGATGATAAAGGCCACGGAACTGCTCGAAAGCAACCCCTCTCCGACCATCGACCAAATCAAAGAAGCGTTTACTAAATCGGGCCCGTCCCCGCATCTCTGCCGCTGCGGTACTTACACCGCCATTATTGAATCCGTTCAACGCGCCGCGGGCATTATGGCAAGGAGCATTTTATGACTGGCAGTCTCAAGGCCCTCGCGCAAGAAAAACAAGACAAGAAAGTGGACGTCTTCGGCGCCTCCTTGTCCCGTCGCGGATTCGTAGGCGCGGGCGGCGCACTGCTAGCCAGCTTCGTGCTGGTACGCCCCAGCAGCGGGCAAGAGGAAGCGCCCGGCATGCGCGGCGTTCCCACCAGCAAAGTGTCCTCCGATTCCTTCATAGAAATTCACGCCGACAATACCATCCTCATCCGTACCGGCAAATCCGACTTCGGCCAAAGCACTGTCTTTACGGCCTACCGCCAAATCGTGGCGGATGAACTCTACGTCCCGTTCGAAGCCATCACCACGGTTGTATCCGGCGACACCGACCGCACGCCGGACGGCGGTGGCACCTTCGATCTCCTTGGTCATGGCATGCCCAACATCCGCAAGGCCGGCGCTTACGTCTATCAGGCCCTCCTGGATGTTGCGTCCAAGCAATTCAACGTGCCGAAGGATCAACTCTCCGTCAAAGACGGCATCGTTTCCGCCGGCGGCAAATCCCTCTCGTACGGCGACCTCGTCAAAGGTCAGCAACTCAATCTCACGATTCCCGTCCAGGGCGATATCCACAGCATGTTCGGCCTCGTCGTTGCCGGCAATCCACCGCTCAAGCCCGTCAGCCAGTACACGGTTGTCGGCAAGTCCTTCCCCAATCCCGCAGTCGTTCCCAAGGTTTCGGCCAAAGAAACATGGGTCACTGATGTCCGTCTCCCCGGCATGCTTCACGGTCGCGTTATCCATCCGAAAACGCTCGGCTCGAAGCTGGTCGCTGCCGGCACTCTCGACAAGTCGCGCTATCCGAACGCGCGCGTCGTTGTGAAAGGCAATCTCGTCGGTGTCGTCGCTCCTACCGAATGGGAAGCCATAAAAGCCTCTCAGCAAGTTGCTTCTGATACAAAGTGGTCTGATTGGCGAGGACTTCCAACCGATGCTCGCCTATTCGATTTCCTCAAAGAAGATGCGGACTGGAAATCTGTACCCGCGGCCACCAGCAAAGAGTCGAAAGGCGACGTGGCTGCCGCACTCGCCAGTTCGCCCAGGAAACTCAAAGCCACTTACCAGCGCCCCTATCTCAAACACGCGCCCATCGGACCAACCATAGCCGTCGGCGATGTCCGCGCGGATGGCAGCGTCCACCTTCACGCACACACCCAAAACGCCCAAGCACTTCGCACCGAAATTGCGCTGATGCTCGGTGTCTCGCCCGATAAGGTCACCGTTCACACGTATGCCGGAGCCGGGCACTATGGCCGCTCGAATGGCGGCAACGCTGGCGCCGAGGACGAAGCAGTTATCCTGTCGCGAGCGGTTGGCAAGCCCGTCCGCGTTCAATGGATGCGCAATGACGACCTGCAGTGGTCTACCCAATCCTCTTGCGCCTTTTCCGAAGTTGAACTCGCCGTCGGGCCTGACGGCAAACTAACCGGCTATCAGATCGATCACTTCATGCCCGCAATGCAAGACGATCGTCCTGTCGGCGCCATCCTCGCCGGCCTGCCCACCATGGCCGCTCCTAACGAGATGGGCTCGCTGTTCGGCATGCGGAATGAACCCAGCGACCCGTGGCTTTACGGCGCCACCCCTGCGGTTATGGAACGCGCTCATGGCGGCCCGCAAGTCGGGCAGTCCTCTTCACCAATTAACGTCGGCCTGCGCGATCACAGCCTGCGAACGCCCGGCCAGTATCAGCAGAACTTCCCGCGCGAATTGGCCATCACCGAAGCCGCCTATCTCGCTGGCGTCGACCCACTGCAATTTCGAATCAATCACACCACCGAAAAGCGCGCCATCGCGGTTCTTGAATCTGCGCGCGAAAGCTCGGGTTGGCAGACGCGGTCAGGTTTCGCAAAGGGAACCGGATCCACCAGGCATGGACAGGGCGTATCGCTCATGATGCGCGGTGGTGCTTACTGGGCCTGCGTAGCACAAGTCACGGTCGATACAAATACCGGCGCCATCAAAGTCGAAAAGGTCACGATGGTCGTCGATCCCGGCATAGTCATCAACCCGCTTCAATTGAAACGTCAGGTCGAAGGCGGCACCGTTATGGGCGTCAGCATGACCCTCCACGAAGAACTCCGCTTCAATGATTCCACGATCACGTCGTCCGATTGGATGAGCTATCCGATCGCCACCATGGCCGAACTCCCGGAGATCAAGGTAGTTCTCCACCATCACCCTGAAGTCGGCTCTTATAGCCAGGGCTCCGAGGCCGCCAATGCCCTCGCCGCTCCAGCCATTGCCGCCGCCTTTTTCGACGCCACCGGAAAAATTGCGCGCCGCCTTCCGCTGAAGCCCGCTTACGTCAAAGACCTTCTAAAGGCCTAAGAACAAGAAAGCGCCAGCGCCTTCATCGAATGTCTGAAAAATTCAGCGGCCGCAGTATAACGTTGCTGATGTTTGCCACGATTTCCGCATCCTTTAACTGCGGCTCACCGCTGAGTTTTTTCCATTCGGGATCGCTCCCAAACGCCTTCCACAACCCATCGCGTGCTGCCAAGTCGTCATACGACAGCATGTAATGCAAGTTGGGCTGCTTCGGACCCACGATTGTCTCACCGAAAAAGACCGGCCGCATCCCCAGCCGCTCGAAGATCTGCGCTTCGCCGTTGTTGAACATTCCTACCTTACGCCGCAGTGTTAGAAAAGATTGCGACTCGTAAGTGCGCCACTCGAAGATCCGCCCCGGCCGCTTGTCGCCAGTCTCGGGATAGGTGATTCGCGGCATGTGATCGAAGCTGCGCAAAAGGCTGCTCTCCACCCGAACGAAAGGCATGCCCGCGCCGGACGAAAGTCTTTCGAGCTCCCGCCCATGTTCGGGATCGGACCGTAGCGCATTGACGCTATCCTGAAAAGCTTTCAGTGACGGGTACTCAGCCAGCGTGACGTAATAGGGCCCGTCCTGACCGATCACATTCGCGAAGGCGCCGGCCAGCTTGCCTCCGCCCCGCGAGAGTGCAGGCGCCAAACCCGTCTGCAGATATTCCGACAAGCGTGTGGCTTGGTTTTCCGCACTATTGTGCAGGCGCCATGTTTTCAGTTCTATATAGGTGTTCGACGGCTCTTGCCCCTGCGCTTCCATGGCAGAACTCGTCACGAGCGTAGCGGCCAGTCCGGCAAGCATTTCTCTACGTTGCATGCCACGAGAGTATCAGCCGAAAGATGTCAGCGTTCGCGCATTGCCTGAATCAAAGCTTCCATGTGATTCAGGTAGCGCTCGAACGCTTTGCGGCCGGCTTCGGTGAGACGGTATTCGGTTTTCGGCATGCGGCCTTCGAACGTCTTGGTGCAGTCCACGTATGCGGCTTCTTCCAGCCGTCGCGCATGAACACTCAGATTTCCGTCAGTCGTCTGCAGCAACTTCTTCAGTTCATTGAACGTCAGCGACTCATTCACCGCCAGCGCGCTGACAATGCCCAGACGCATGCGTTCGTGAATGACTCGGTCGAGATTCGGAAGAGCATTCTCAACCGTTTCTTGCTGGTGGCCGGAACTGGCGAGTTTGGGCTTCGGCTCGTTCGCCTCTGGATCTCTCGGCAATGGAGGAGCTATGGCAGTTCTAGCCACCGTGCCTCCTGGCGATCACCGCTCCAAAAATAACGTGCAGTCCACCGAATCCGAAGATGAGGAAACCGTTTCCCCAAGCAGCCGGACAAAGCGCAGCAAAAACACCGGTCATCATAAAGCAAAGCCCCATCACCGGGACGATGCGCACCGAAAACGCGCCGCCCGTCACGACAGCAGCTCCATACAACAGCAGCCACAGCTCCGGCAATACGCTGAAGGCGCCCATGCGTAACAGTGCAAGACTGAGCACAGCTCCTGCCGCTAACGGAGGCATGAAGCTGAGAAGAGCACGGCGCGCGGCTCTTGTCATTAGCGACAGCTTCAACCGCCGCGACTTGCGGCGCACGGCGATAAACGCAATAACAGCCGCCGCAACTGCCTCGGCACACCAGATTGCAAACTGCTGCGGCGGATTGCGGCTCGCCGCCAAAGCCCCCGCGATGAGCGCCGTTACTCCAATAACCACGCCGCCTAAGCCTGGTACGGCCGTGAATGAGGCGGCGCGCTCCATTGTGTCGCGAATGAACCGGAGATTGTCCGCAGCACGATCGCCAATGCGCGCAGGGGCATACGACACCCGTGAACGCTGCGCCAGAGCCATATGCGAGAAGTATACCCCAGCTTTAGAGGCAAGTTCTTTGCGCAGCAAAGAAGTGCTCTCCGCCGCGCTGCGCTTCCGTTAGACTAAAAAAACAGTGGCACAGCAGAACGGCAACATAGATGAACGCTTAGACCGACTCGTCGAGCGGCATGAAGCTCTAAGCCAAACCGTTGAACATTTAGCCATTCAAGGCGAGGAACAAAACCGACGGATTGATCGACTGCTGGCAGCCCAGGAACGACTCCTGCAAGCTCAGGAAAAAGACGGGGAGCATATTCATGCGCTTGTTCGAATCGCCGAGATTCATGAGCGTCGACTGTCCGCCCTCGAAGCCGGAGAACCCGGCCAGTAAAGATTCGAATCAAAAACTAAAATGGATTCCACCGACAGCCCAGCGCTGCGGTGTGTGGAATCCGTTCTCATAGTAGTTCTGATCTAGCGCATTAGACACACGCACGTAGAAACGGGCGCTCGCCTTTTCCGTGAAGCTCAGCGAATAACCGGCATCGAGACCAAGTTGCCGCGGACCGGGGAACTCGTACGCATATCCATACAGCGGATAAAGAAAATTGCTTCCGCCCAGAAAATCCATGCCAAGGTCCGCATGCTTCCCGAGCTGCTGTGTCGCAACAATCGACACCTGATTAGGAAGAATTCGCGGCGTTTGCAAAGGAGCATACGGCAGGCCGGTGTAGTACTCCGACTGAATGTCTTTTGAGCTTGTGTACGTGTAAGTGGCAAAGACCGCTGTCTTGCGCGTGGGACGGAAATCGCCGCTTACTTCCACGCCCCGCGAGATGCCGCCGGGAGTATCTTCATAACCGCCGGTACGGCCATAAGGATCAACATAGCCGGGAGGAAAGTTGAGGAACGCAACTACATTCTGTAGCCGCGTGTAGAAATAAGTTCCGCTCACTTTCAGGTGTTGATGAAACGCATATTGATCGAATCCGAAATCGCCCGACACAGACCGCTCCGGCGCCAAACGCGGATCGCCATACGCATAATCGTAGCCACCGTACAGATAACCGCCGAACCGCTCATAAAGGGACGGCAGCCGGAAGCTATTCCCCACATGCGCGCGCACCTTCGTGGAACTGGTTTTGAAAAAATAAGCAATGGATGCATCACCCGTATACGCCGCAGGCGGGCTCGTCAGCTTGGTTTCCGGCGTACGGCGAAAACGCCCCAACGAAAGTCGGCTGATCGAGATTGGCCTGCGTGAACCGGCCGGAAAGTAAAATCTCCAGCCGATTGCCGAGAAGCCGGATCTCGTCCTGCGCAAACGCCGCATTATCACGCTGCCGCGCTTCCGTGATTTGATACACGCGCTGGGTCGGATCCGGATTGCTGTCGGTAGTGATGTTGCGATAGTGCTCCTGCTCGAACTCATACCCGGCCGTCAATACTTGATGCGAACCAAACAGATAATTGACCTTCGCTTGCAAGGTGTCGATGCGGCCTAAATAGCGATCGGATTGGTTGAATTCAGGCTGATAAAAGCCAGGCCCGGACGGACCATTGCGGTCATCGCGCACGCTATCGACAATGTTGTAGCCGATCCGGTACGACAAGCGCGAGTTCACCTCGTGCTCAAAACGAAAGAGCGAGTCCATGTAGTGGGAGTAGACGCCCGAATCGGGATCACCCAACTCCGGAATAAACGTCGCATTGCCTGAGTTGAATGGAAGATTCTGATCGGCGAGTGCAATCTGTGAACCCGCTAGCGAGATAGCTGGAACGATTCCAGTGGTCGGCGCAGTCGCAGTGGGTTGAGGACTCACCGGGGTCTGCGTATACCCGGTGTTGCCAAGGAATAAGGCGGAAACTCTGATTTTTGGTGTCAGCGCGTAGCCGATCTCGCCCTGACCGCTCCAGTCGCGAGCCGCTTCCCAATTGTCGACGCCGCTACTGACATTCAGGTTCGATAGACCGCCCGAGTAGCTGAGGCGATTGCCCAACGCACCACCCGCCACGCGCGCAACGCCGTGGAAAAGCCCCAGTCCGCCGCCTTGCACGTCGACGTCCCCATGCACGGAACCTCCGCCCTCATTAGTAATGACGTTGATTGTCCCTGCCATTGAGTTCGTACCGTATAGCGACGAGCCGGAACCTTGCAGCACTTCAATCCGTGATGAATCGGTAAGAAGTAGTTGCCCTAGGAAGGCGCTCGCGTCCGCTTGAGGCGCCGTAGGATCGCGGAACCGAAAGCCGTCAAACAACACGCTGGTGTCGATGTAGCGTAAACCGCGCGTTTGGATTTCAGTATATTGGCCGGGACCGCCATCCGTGCTGACCCGTACACCGGGCAGGAACTTGAGCGCATCGGGAACCGAGAAGAGACCGCGCTGTTCCACATCGGCCGTGTTCACCACATCCAACTGTTTCGATACCTGATCCAGCGATTGCGGCTCACCGGCGGCAGTGACGGTCACCTGAGCATTGACCGCGCTGACCACAAGGTGCAGTTCCAGCTTTCGCGACTCACCCGGTTCAATCGCAATATTGAGTGACTGAGATAAAGTTAACCCCTGCGCCGCGGCATCCAGCAAATATGTCCCCGGCGCGACTTCGCCAAGTTGATAGTGTCCTGCTGCGTCCGATTCGGTTGTGATGACTGCCGAACCCGCAACTTGATGAAGGTTCACCGTCGCATGCGGAACGGATGCGCCGGAAGGGTCGCTGACTGTTCCGGAAATCGTAGCCGTATCTGCGGCAGCATGAACGATCGCGGCAGCAAAGACAAAAAGGAAAATGCGTAAGTAAGTCAAAGACATGGCGGCCCTCCCTCGAGGCGGCAAATGAAACTCCGCGCCTATTCGGGCGCGGGCTGCGGCAGGTCTTCGGGCTTACAGGCCGGACACTCGCAGGTGCGAATGCATTTCTACTCGCCCGGCTTCCCCATCTTGCCTGAAGCAAGCGAGTGCCGTTTGGGCTTTCGTTCCTGATTACCGCTGCGGGGCAGTCCTGGAGTCACACCAGGTTCCCTTTTCAACAACGAGCTCAATCACAAGCTCGTCGTACCAACAGCGATTCTTAGGGTAGCAAAATGAATAATGAATGTGGAGATGAAGAAGTTTCAGTCTGGCAACGTGGCCAGACTGTTTAGACTTGCGAAGCCCTACTCTAGTGCGACAGCGTCAGGGTACGCGTTTCCAGCACGTGCATAGGAACTGCACGGTTGCCGGCATCGCTATCCACTGCCACTAGATACTCCTGGCCGTTGCTGGCCTTAAAACGTAGCCCAGGCAGACTATCGACTTTAGCCTGAACGCCCGGAATGCTCAGCGCGACGGCTGCTGTTCCTTGACCCTGCACCATAATCACACCAGTGTCACTCTCTTGAACGGTGTATTGGCCAGCCGGAAAAACCTTTCCGGAAACCACGAATGTGAACGGAACGTTCACGTGAATCGAATCGGCAGTACTAGCCGCGGACGCGATTGCTGTACCGAGCGCTAAAGCGCTCACTAGACCTACAAACTTGCAAATGTTTTTCATGTTTCTCTCCTCTTGTGAATGGAAACAACTGTCACACGAAGGGAGCGTACGAGGCACCGGATTGTGAACCAGCGCTTAGTCTGGTTCGATGTTGGCCGTCTACGAAGACGAAAGGCTTGCTAACGGGGGAAGAGGACTTATTGAACCTCTGCGTACAATTTAGCGTGCTTTACCCGCTTACGCAAGCCCGCATAAGTCCGATCTAAATTGTTGATTAAATTAAAGATTGGTTAAAAGGCTAAAGAACGTTGACGCCCATGCTGCGGCACGCGCCCTTCACTTGCTCCACGGCAGCTTCCAGTGTGAAGCAGTTCAGGTCAGGCATCTTGATCTTGGCAATCTCTTCCAATTGCTGCTGGGTGATCTTGCCCACCTTGGTCTTGTTGGGCTCAGCCGATCCCTTTGCCAGATTCACGGCGCGCTTCACAAGAATGGCCACGGGCGGCGTCTTAGTGATGAACGTGAAGGAGCGATCCGAATAAATCGTGATAACTACCGGAATGATCAAGCCTTCCTGATCTTTCGCCGAGGTCTTCGCGTTGAACGCCTTGCAGAACTCCATGATGTTCACGCCCTGTGGACCGAGAGCGGTGCCAACGGGCGGAGCAGGAGTCGCCTTGCCGGCCGGTATTTGTAACTTTACTTCTGCTGTAACTTTCTTTGCCATTTTTCTATTTCCTAACTATTCCTGCTCAACTTACTCTACTGACTAACTAGATCTTTTCGACTTGTAAGAAGTCCAGCTCCACCGGAGTGGAGCGGCCGAAAATCGTCACCATCACGCGCAGTGTATTGCGTTCACTATTAATTTCATCCACCTTACCCGAAAAGTTTGTGAACGGGCCATCGATTATCTTTACCGATTCGTTCTTCTCGAAAGACATCTTCGGACGCGGGCGCTCGGGGGCGTGTGCCTGACGATAAAGGACAGAATTCACTTCATCGGCTGTCAGAGGAACCGGCTTTGTCCCACCGCCAACGAACCCAGTGACGCGCGGCGTGGATTTAACAGCGTGCCAGAGGTCATCGTCCATTTCCATCTCTACCAGCACGTAACCCGGATAGAGAAGCCGCTTGCTGGTTACTTTCTTGCCGTTTTTCAGCTCGACAACTTCTTCCGTCGGGATCAAAATCTGACCAACGCGATCGGCAAATCCGAAGGCTTGCGCCCGCGTCTTCAGCGATTCGGCAACCTTTTGTTCGAAGCCGGAATACGCGTGAACGATATACCAGTTCTTCGGTGGCAGCCCCGCTTCGTCCGGACCCGCGGCATGTTGCGCCACCAACTCGGGTTCCGCAGCCAGCGGTTCTAACTCATGATCATGCCCGACACTATGCACGCCATCGTCGGATGCGTCTTCGTAAGCAACTTCCGCGTCCTCATCCGCTTCTTCTTCGGGATGAACTTCTTCCTCTTCGAAGGGTTCCCCTTCTTCTAGCGAGTCGTGATCGCCTTCTAGCGCGTCGTGATCGCTCAGGTCGCCTGGAACATAGTCATGTTTGTCCTGTTCAGGCGCGTACTCACCCAGCTCGTGTTGAAATTTTTCCTCGGCCATTATCCCCATCCGTTTCTACTCAACACAGGTCAGTGATGCGTGAAGTAGTTGATAACCTTGGTCACGGCGGCGTTCACAATGTGGTCCACCACAAAGAAGTAGGCGGCAAACAGGAACGTAGCGGCTATGACGACCCATGTTGTAGCCAGCACCTGCTTCCGGCTGGGCCATGTCACACGGCGCATTTCCGCCTTCACTTCGTCGATATACGACTTAGTCTGTTGAGGCCATGCAAGGGCCTTACTCGTGTCCATAAATTATCGTCTCAGCGGCGTCAAACCAACACACAACTCGTCCGCTGATTTTCCTTCGCGGGGAAATTGTCTGGCAGGGGCAGAGGGATTCGAACCCCCACTCGCGGTTTTGGAGACCGCTGGTCTGCCGTTAAACCTATGCCCCTGCGTAAGTGGCTTTCTTAGCCTAGCAAAGTTACTTCGTTTCCCGATGCGGTTGATGCTTCCGGCAAAACGGGCAGAACTTCTTCATCTCCAATCGCTCGGTGGTCGTCTTCTTGTTCTTAGTCTTGCTGTAGTTCCGGTTCTTGCATTCGTTGCACTGGAACTGAATAATTTCTCGTGCCATTATTCCAAAATCTCCGTAACCGTACCGGCTCCAACCGTGCGTCCGCCTTCACGAATCGCAAAGCGCAGGCCCTTGTCCATAGCCACCGGCGTGATCAACTCAATCTCCATCGCCACGTTGTCGCCCGGCATCACCATTTCCATGCCTTCCGGCAATTTCGCTACACCGGTGACGTCCGTCGTGCGGAAGTAGAACTGCGGCCGATAGCCATTGAAAAACGGCGTATGCCGTCCGCCCTCTTCCTTCGACAGCACGTACACTTCGCCCTTGAAGCGCTTGTACGGCTTAATCGTGCCCGGCTTCGCAATCACCTGCCCGCGCTCGACATCGTTCTTTTCAATACCGCGCAGCAGCAAGCCAACGTTGTCGCCCGCGCGGCCTTCGTCCAGCAGCTTCTTGAACATCTCAACGCCGGTCACAACCGTCTTGCGCGTGTCCTGGAAACCAACGATCTCCATTTCCTCGCCTACCTTGCAGATGCCCTTTTCAATTCGTCCCGTCACAACAGTGCCGCGGCCCTGAATCGAGAAAATGTCTTCAATCGGCATCAGAAACGGCTTGTCGATGACACGTGTCGGCATCGGGATGTACTCATCCACCTTGGCCATCAGCTCATCGACGGTCGCTTCCCACTTCGCTTCGCCGTTCAATGCGCCCAGCGCGCTCACCCGCACCACCGGCAGAATATCGCCCGGAAACTGATAGCTCGACAGCAACTCGCGTACTTCGAGTTCCACCAGTTCAAGCAACTCCGGATCGTCCACCATGTCGACCTTGTTCAAGGCGACCACAATGTACGGCACACCCACCTGGCGGGCCAGCAGAATATGTTCACGCGTCTGCGGCATGGGGCCATCGGTCGCCGCGACCACCAGAATCGCGCCGTCCATCTGCGCCGCGCCCGTGATCATGTTCTTGATGTAATCGGCGTGACCCGGGCAATCGACGTGCGCATAATGCCGGTTCGCCGTCTCATACTCCACGTGCGCGACTGCGATTGTGATTCCGCGCGCCTTTTCTTCGGGCGCGTTGTCGATGGAATCGAAGCTCCGGAACTTTACCTTCGGATTGTGCTTCGCCAGTGTCTTGGTGATCGCCGCCGTCAACGTCGTCTTGCCGTGATCGATATGCCCGATCGTCCCAATGTTTACGTGCGGCTTGCTGCGGTCAAATTTCTCTTTCGCCATTAACTTTTCTCAGATCCTGGATTCTTCGTCCTTAGCAGGAGCAAAGGAGGGCAGGGGGTGACGAACACACGCATCCTACGGCGCGGCACACCCTTTCACTGAGGATAACACGGACTAGCGCTTTCGGCCTACAATGCTTGTAGGCGCATTATGTCGACGACTCAAGCTGCTATGGCTCTCGACGCCGAACTCGAACGAGAGAAATACTTCGAATTCGTCGATGGCCAATATGTGGAGCGCGTTATCGGAAACGAAACCCATTGCGACTTTCAGTTCAGAGTCACAGCCCTGCTGAAGGCAATCGCGAAGGCCCGAGGCTCCAAAGCTTGGCAGGAGTGGACAATCGCGCACGGAGAAGACTGGCTTACTCCCGACGTCGTTTATTCGTTTCCCGATGAGTATGAAACAGATGCGCGCGGCTATCTGCTTTCCACGCCTTTTTTGTGCATCGAAGTCGTTTCACCCAGCCAAAGCGCTTCGGAGCTTTTCCGTAAGTGCGTCCGCTACAACAGTTGGGGCATACCACACTGCTGGGTCATCGACCCGCGGGCGCGCGCCTGCTTCGAATATCACGGCGGAAAGGATTTCATACTCGCTGAAATAGATGGATTCCTAACAGCCGGTGACGTCCGCCTCGCCGTCGCAGACATCTTTTCAGAACCGGCCTAACGCGCCTGTCAACACCTCTTCCAACTTCTTCAAACTGGGTTGCTCTCCCAGCACAATCAGAAAATCTCCCGCCGCGATGCGCGAATCAGCGGGCGGGTTGAAGATCATCTCTCCATCGGCATGCCGGATCGCGAGCAGCATCACATTCAACCCGGCACCGGACAGCATGGCAGCGGCCGTCTTCGACACAAATTTTGTTCCCGCTCCCACGCACACTTGCTCCATCATGATTTTGGGTCCCACGGCAGTAGTCGCAAAATCAAGGAACTCGACCACGTGCGGCCGCAGCAACGAGTGGGCCAAACGACGTCCGGCCATCGTATAGGGCGCAAAAACTGTGTCCGCTCCGGCCCTTCTAAGCTTCTCCTCAGCTTGTTCCTCGGACGCGCGCGTAACCACCAGCAACTGCGGATTCAGCGTCTTCGCGGAAAGAATGATAAACAGATTTTCGGCATCGGACGGAAGGGCCGCGATTAGGCCACGCGCCCGCAGGACACCGGCTTCGCGCAGGTCGTCGTCATTCGTCGCATCGGCAACTATGGCCAGCATTCCAGCTTCCGTGGCGCGTCGCACCCGATCCTCATTCCGGTCCAGTATCAGGAACGGAACGTTGGCCCGCTGCAGTTCATAAGAGGCGTTGCGGCCGACTCTGCCATACCCGCAAACGATGAAGTGATTGTTTAATTTCGAAATCAGCCGCTTCCTCCTCCGCTTGCCGTAGCGGTCATGCAGTTCCAGCTCGATAATAGTCTGCGTCAGCGCCCCGACAGCGAAGAACATTGCACTCACGCCGAAGAAGATGACGAAGCAATTGAATACTCGCCCCGCCGTGCTGAGGGAATGGATCTCCTGATAGCCCACCGTCGTGATGGTGATCAGAGTCATATAGAAAGCGTCGAAAACTCCCCAGCCTTCAATGACAGAAAAGCCGATAGTTCCGATGCAGAGCGTGATCAGCAGTATCCCGGCTATAAAGAGAGCTCGCAGGAGCAGGCGCCGGGTCATGCAGCAGGTTAGAAAGGTTCGCCGGGCAACGGCGCAAGCACCGGGGTGACTTTACCCCAGCCTTGATCTTGAGCAGCCTTCATGTCTTTGCGGAGCTGCGCCGGAAGCGTTTCGTTGAGCTTAGGACGCCCCGATTGCTGAGACAATTCCCACGCCACGGCTGAGATCGTCTTCGAGACCACCAGCATCTCGTGAAAATCGAGCTTGTCGGGCGTGTCCGTCGGCCGGTGGTAATCGGGATGAAGTCCCGTCGTGAAGAACACTATCGGAACGCCGACCTTAGCGAAATTGTAGTGATCGCTGCGATAGAAGATGCGCTGACCGCGCGGTTGCGGACCAAGATTGTCGTGCGTTTTGTCGGGAGCGGTCGCGTCGTAGAAGTGATTCAGCGTCAGCTTCTGGTAGCCGTTGTTCACCGTCTCTATCGTCTTTTCTAAATCATCGCTGCTGATGTTAGGACCAACCAGCATGATCTCGCCCGGACTAACCAGGACGTGAGCCGGATCGGAGTCCTTGAAGTCAGGACCTTTGGTGCGGCCGATCATGTCGATATTCAGGTCCGCGACAACCTTGCTCAAATCAACGGGTGGAAATTCCGCGAAATACTGTGAGCCCCACAAGCCTTTTTCCTCGCCGCCGTTCCAAAGGAAGATGATGGTGCGATCCGGTCGAATGCCCTTGGCTGCGCCTTCCGCATAGGCATGTGCGATGGCTAGCAACCCTGTTGAACCTGACCCATCGTCGTCAGCTCCGTTGTTGATGTTGTGAGCGCCGGGCGCCACGTTCGCGCTCAAACCAATGTGATCGAGGTGCGCGCTGATGACGACGTATTCATTCTTCTTGACGGGATCGCAGCCTTCGATGATGCCGACAACGTTTTCCGCATGCCCAGGCTCACTCTTCAGCGTCAGATGCAAACTGACTTTCTTCTCGTCGGTAAGAACGAAGGGCTCCAGCTTTCCCTCCCCAAGCGAAGCGGCAAAGATCTGTTCGGCGGTCTTTTTCTCACCCGCGAAAATGCTGTTCGTCAACGCCAGGCCAGCAGTAATGGATGGCGCCGCCGGGCAGGCGAGTTGCGGGCGGAACTTGGCGACCTGATAGGCAGGACCATTGGGTCCGGAGGGACGACCAACGACGGCGGGGCCGAAGCCGCCACCACTCAAACCAGCGGCACCAGCACCGCTGGCTTCGCTCATAGCTGTGAGCTGCTGGAAGGAAGCGACACGAATGACAGCAGTAGCGCCGTTCTTTGCCGCCGCCTGTTCAGGCGTGAGGAAATCTGTGCATTCTTCGCCGAGTGGGTTCTGCGCGGGCGCGCCGTTCGCGTTCTGCTGAGCTGCTAACTCCGGCGGAAGTCCCGCCACAACGACGATCTTTCCCTTTACATCCAGGTTGGCGAAAGGGTCGATTTTGGTCTTATTGATCACATACCCGTTGCCGGCGAAAACTGCTTTTCCGGAAAGGTCGAAATCTTCAAGTGGCGGACGTCCCCGCCCGCCCGGGATTGTCCAATCTTTTCCGTACTCGAAGCTGGTGGTGTGCGGCCCACTGCTGCCGCCGCGACCACCGCGACTTGCCGTACCTGTCACAGACACTTTGCTCTCGTCTGGAAGGATCTGTTTGCTAACCAGCTCAAACGGCATGAAGTAGGGCTGGAGCGGACCATTCGTACCGCTGCTGCTGCCGCCCGGCTTCACTCCCCATTCGGCCAGGTTGCTGGCGACATAAAGAGCCGCCGTGTCGTAGCCGCGAGATGGCAAATTCCTGCCCTCTAGCTGATCAGACGCGAGGAAGTATTCGTAGACCCTCAGATCCGTTTCGGAAATGGCTTCCGTGTTCCCGAAGGCGCCAGCCTGAGCTTTCACCTTTGCGGCTTTAGATTTCGATTCGCCCGCAAGCGTGGAGGTTCGCAGACCTGCAAACACGATGAGAGCGGCAAGGGACAAGCCCGTGGCAAGAATTCGACGCATATAGTGTGAAGGAGTTGAGTGTGGCAGTTGCTTGACTCGATTGTAATGGCTCTTACAACCCGATCGTGGTTACTAACCAGGAGGCGAACCGTTGGAAATCTCAAGAAGAGAGTTGGCGTTGTTGGTTCCGGCGCTTGCCGCAGCAGCCGAAGGCACGACTCTGGAGGGGACGATTTATGATGTCGACGCCATGCCATGGAGCAAGAACCCGAATGCCGCGTCCAGCGCGAAAGCACTCTTCAATGGATTCACCACCAGGGGACAACGCCTGACCATGCATGCTACTGAACTCGCACCTGGTCAGGAACCGCATCCACCCGCGCGCCAGCCGCATGAAGAGATACTGATCGTGCAGCAAGGGACGCTGGAGTGCACTATCAACGGCCAGACCGCTACATTGCGTCCGGGCGCCGTAGTCTACTCGGCGTTCAACGATCTGAAGGGCTGGAAAAATGTTGGCAGCGGTCCGGCGATTTACTACGTGATCTCACTCGAAGAGCACAAGTAAGCTATCTGCTTACGCCATGTTGGCGCGCTTCTGCTTCCAGAGACCACGCGTGAAATCCGGAAAAGGCTGGGGCGCGCTGCCCTGAGCGACCGATGCTACGCTGAGCGGTCCGGGTGCGCTCCACGCCGCGGCGTCGTAGACATCCATATCGGGCACAAGCCCGCGGCGCATTGCATCAACTAACCGCATCGCCATCACGAAATCCATTCCGCCGTGATCGCCTTCGCTCTTAGCACGTTCGCCATTCGCTTTCCAGATCGGATGCGTGTAGGTCTCTTTATAGGTGTCCAGAGCGGTGAACTCTTCTTTCGGTGAACCGTCTACATAGATCCGCGGCGGGTAATCGCGGAAGACTCCCTTGGTGCCGGAAATGAGGTTGATCCGGTCATACGGGCGCGCATTGACGACATCGTGCTGCAGCATGATCGTCAGGCCGTTCGCGGTCTTAATCAGCGATGTATTCATATCACCGCAGATATAAGTCTCTTTCCATTTCGGACTGTCTTTCGGGACGTTCGCAGCGCGCCAGGCATCGAGCCCACGCTCGCGCGAGCTCATCGAGACGATGTATTCGAAACGGTCGCCACGCTGTATATCCATGTAATTCGAAACGGGTCCGAGCCCATGCGTCGGATACAGATTCCCATTCTTTTGGGTGTGAGGAAAACGGCGCCAGAGTGCTTCGCCTTCGTCTCCCAACAGCAGCCCACGCAGATCGTGGATATACGCTGCCTCTCCATGTAGCAGCTCGCCGAATAGACCTGCACGGACCATATCGAGGACCATCAACTCGTTCTCGCCATAGCAGCAGTTCTCGCACATAATGCAGTGGCGTCGGGTGCGCTCGGATGTATTCACCAAGGCCCAGCAATCCTCAATCGATGTCGCCGCCGGAACTTCGACGAGCGCGTGCTTGCCGCTCTTCATAGCGGCGACCGCAGCGGGCACGTGCCAGTTCCAAGGCGTGGCGATGTAAACCACGTCCACGTCATCACGCTTGACCAATTCTTCAAACGCATGATCGCCGTCCGTATAGAGCGCCGGCTCGGCGGAACCAGCCGCGTGGACTGTTTGCTGAGCTTTCACCGCATGGTCGTGAACGATGTCGCAAATGGCGGTAAACTGCACACCGTCCGTCGCAAGGAACGTCTTGAGCATCGAGTTGCCGCGGCCACCGGCCCCGATCAACCCCATCCGAACCTTCTCGCGGGCTTCAAAGGGCATGCCGATGACCGTTGAAGATTGAGCTGTGTCGCCCTGCTGCGGCATGGCTGAAGATGCGGCGGCCGCGCCTAAGGCAGCTCCGAAACCTTGCAGGATGGATCGACGGGTGCTGTTACCAGACATCTTCTTATAGTCACTCACGCGAATTGGAATATACTAGCCACATTCCGGGATCGAGGCCGGGGCACCATGAAAGTGCTTGACACCGTAGGCATGATTTTGAAGAACAAGGGTGGCCAGATCTGGTTCATCGAGCCCACCGCCACGGTCTACGAAGCGCTGGAGGTGATGGCCGAAAAGCGTATCGGGGCGCTGCTTGTGATGCAAGCGAACAAACTGGCCGGAGTGATTTCCGAACGCGACTACGCTCGAAAAATCATACTGACCGGGCGATCCTCAAAGACCACGCCCGTTAGCGACATCATGAGTTCGCCGGCGCTCACGGTCGGTCCGGATACGAGCGTGGATGAGGCTATGCGCCTGATGACCGACCATCGCATCCGTCACTTGCCGGTGATGGATGGCGGGGGGAAAGTCGCCGGAGTAATCTCGGTCGGCGACCTCGTCAAATGGATCATCACCTCACACGAGCAGACGATCGAGCAGCTTCAAAGCTACATACAAAGCAACAGCTGAGGGCGCAGATCACTATTCCAGGCGGGTGAGAATTTCAGCCCACGAGACCAAGCGGAAAGTTCGCGATCCGCGCTCGCCGCTTACCATGTAGACACCGCGCTTACCCATCAACAGCCTGCCAAAAGACCCCCGTAGACCCGCGTTTCTCAAACTTCTCAACTTGGACATGCCGCAATGTTAACGCAAAGTCGCGAGATAGTTGCCATATCCGATGACAATGGTCGACGCGATAAGTACTGCGAGTCCCAACGTCAGGAGGCGCTTCGATTTTGTGCTGGCTCCGCGCCACTCATGAAGTCCTAGACCCCACAAGGTGCTGAAAATAACGATGCTCGCCATGTGGAGCGTCCAGCTTGAAAACTTGTAAGTGCCCATCTTCGTCTCGCCCATGGTGTAGAAGAAAAACTGCATGTACCAGGTGACACCGGCGAGTGCGCAGAAGAGGTAATTCGCGAGCAGCGGGACGCGAACGGTTTCACGCAGGACGTGGACCGGAGCGTGGGTGAGAACGCTGGTAGTCGGACCGGTGAGGGCGGTCTCTTCAATCGGCTGCGGACCGCCGGGATGGGTGAAGACAAGCGGAAGTTCGGACGCAAAATATTCATGGCCGCTCTTGTTGCGGATGTTGAGCAGCACTGTCCAGATGAAATTGGTTGTGAACCCGCCAAGCAGAACAACGACGAGCACCGGCAGACCTTGCCAAAGCGGGGATGTTCCGTGGCGCATCGTTAGATCTTTGATGGGATCTCCGGCAGCCAGGCCATAGGCGAAGCAGGCGCTCATTACGCCCGACAACACTGCAACAGCAAAGCCTTTCTTCAGACTGAATTCTTTGATCGCAGCCTGCTGCTGTTGGAGCGGCATGGAACGCTCTTTGTAGACGCCAGCGAGACCTGCGATGGCGATACCGACGAGACAGATTGCTATTCCGATAAGGATGATTCGGCCCGAGTTCGTGCCCAAAACTTGCGAGACGAATTGGCCGCGGAAGATGGGAGGCATAAGGGTGCCGAACGCGGCGCATAGTCCCATTACGATGGCCATGCCAAGCGACAAACCGAGATAACGCATCGTGAGGCCGAAGGTTAGCCCGCCGACGCCCCATAGTAGGCCGAAAAAATAGCACCAGAATAAGGTGTTGCCGGGAGTTGCACTGAGTACGCCAAGGAGATCTTTCGTAATCAGGCCAGCGAGAATCCAGGGCGCAAAGATCCAACTGAAGACACCACCGACGAGCCAATACGTCTCCCATGACCAGCGCTTCACGCCGCGATAGGGGACATAGAAACTCCCTGACGCCAGTCCTCCTAACCAGTGGAAGAAAACGCCCAGCGCAGGATTTGGTGTCATTCGTTTGGGCCTCTAACGGAGAAACGCTTCCTGCAGACCGCCGTCGACAGGGATGATATGTCCGGTGGTCTTGGCGCTTTCCTCGCCGGCCAGCCAGACAATCGCGTTGGCGCAATCCTGCGGCAGAATCGGGCGGCGCGTGAGTGTACGTTGGGCGTAGAAATTGGCAAGCTTGGTGCGCAGTTCTTCGGTAGTCTCCGATTCTGAGAAGTCGATTTTATACTTCTGCAGGGATTGCATGACGCGGTCGCGCGGGAACATGGTGGAACCGGCGACGACCGTGGCGGGCGCGATGCCATTCACACGAACCAACGGCGCAAGTCCGACGGCGAGCTCGTGAATGAGATGATTCAGCGCGCTCTTGCTGATGTCATAGGCTTCACTGCCTTGCTTGGGAACGACGGCATTGGCGGAACTCGTCAGCACGATTGCGGCGGGCAGCTTCTGATCGCGCAGAATGGAACCCGTTTCGCGCGCCAGTAAGTAATTGCCGGTGACGTTGACAAGGAATGTCTTGTTCCACTGGGCGTCGGAAAGTTGACCATCTTTTTGCGCGACGGGAAAAATGGCCGCGGTATTGACGATCAGGTCTATCCCGCCAAATTGAAGCACGGTGAAGCGCGCTGCTTCGGAGATACTTTCAGCCGATCCGAGATCGACCGCGGTGTGCGCAACAACATCGGATGAGGCGAGTGCGGCGGCTTCGTTTGCTACTTCCTTCGCGCCGTCGGCATTCTGATCCGCGATGACGATATGAGCGCCTTTGCGAGCGAGAATCAGAGCGACTTCGCGGCCGATTCCGCTGCCGCCCCCGATTATGAGAGCGATCTTACGGCTAAATTCGGCTTCCACCGGCATGCGCTGCAGCTTGGCTTCTTCGAGCGCCCAATACTCGATGCGAAACGCTTCGGAACGGGGTAACGCGACGTAATTGCGGAGGCTTTCAAACTGTTTCGACTGTTCCGCGTGACGCGCCTGCGGGAGTGGGTGCGAGGCAGGTCCGGAGTCGAGCGCGTTGGCTCCCGACATGACGTGAATGGCGTTGATGAAGAACTCAGTAGTGATGCGCGCTTCTTTTTTGTTCTTCGCGAAGCCGAACAGGCCGACGCCCGGGATGAGAACGACGGAGGGGTTCGAATCGCGGAGTTTCGGCGAATCGGAAGTGGCCCAATCTTTGTAATATGCGGCGTACTGATTACGATAGCTTTCGGCGCGTTCGGCGATGAGCGACTTGAGCTTGTCGATGTTCTCTTCGCCCGGATGCCAGTCGATGAGCATAGGACAGATGCGGGTACGCAGAAAATGATCGGGGCAGCTGGTGCCCAGATTGCCGAGTTCCGCAGCCCATTCAGAACTTGCGAAAGCCAGCGCGTCTTCGTGATCCGTGTAATGAGCGATCACACGCCGGTTGGATGACATTATTCCGCGCAGGGTGGGAAGAATGGTGGCAGCGATCTCCTGGCGATTCGGTAGCGGCTTGTATTTCTGACCACCGAACGGTGGGGCGTTGAGTTGCTTCTGATGCGCGCTGACAAATTCCCCCATCTGGTCGATGGTGCGGATGCTGTTCAGATAGCACTCACGCTGGGTGTTGCCCCAGGTAAAGAGGCCATGACTGCCGAGCAGAACGCCATCGCAACCGGGATTGTCTTTGACGGCTTTCTCGAGCTGAAGAGCGAGTTCAAAACCCGGACGTTGCCATGGCAGCCACACGATTTTTCGATCGAACCGGCGATTGAATTCCTCCAGCTTCTGTCTGCCGTTTGCGGCAGCGGCGATGGCGATGGCCCAATCGGGATGCAAATGATCAACGTGCGCATAGGGCAGGAAGGCGTGCAGGGGCGTGTCGATGGAAGCGGCCACACGATTTTGGCCGAAGGCACACAGCGGGTAGTAGCCGACCATTTCGTCTTCGTGTTCTTCGCCGCGATAGAGTTGCTTCAACTCTTCGAGGCGGTCCATATAAAGGAGCGCGAAGCCGGAATCTTTGATGGAGCCTAAGTCGCCGCCACTGCCTTTGACCGCCAGGACACGAACGGGCTTGCGAGTGAATGGGTCAGGCAGTTCGATCTTTGAACTGGTGTTGCCGCCGCCGAAATTGGTGATGCGGAGATCGGCGCCGAGTAGATTGGAGCGATAGCGCAGTAACGCGAGCTGGTCACTTTCGAGCTGCGCGGCAATTTTGGCGTCCCAGAGGTCTTTCAGATGGTGGACGGTTTCGGTAGTCGTGGGCATGATTGTTTCGCCTATGCGTAGGACGTAATGCCGGCCAAATTCTTAGCACTACGTTCTTGAGTGATGCGTTCCAGGTAGCCGCTTTCGCGAAAAGCGTGCATGGGATCTTCGGGCAGACCTTTGGCCGTGCGCCACTCGCGAATGGCCGGGCGGACATCAGTGGAGAAAGCGTCCTGCAGACACGATTCGGCGCGCACCAGATCCGAATTGCGCTGAGCAGTGGCAAGGCTTTCGTGATCGACCAGCGCGGCTTTGGCGAAAAGCTCCTGGGCGACGGTGACGGTTTGGATCATCGCTTCGATTTTGCCTTTCAGGTTATGGCTTTGGTCGACCATATAGGCGACGTCGGCGCGGGTTCCAGTTTCCCATTCGTAGAAGAGGATTTCGTGGAAGATACGAAACACCTGATAGGGATCGATGGAGCCCATCGTGAGATCGTCGTCGGCATAACGACGGTCGTTGAAATGGAAACCGCCCAGCATGTTTTCTGACAGCAGCCAGGCAACGATCTGCTCAATGTTCTGGGCTTGATAATGATGGCCGGTATCGACCAGGACTCTGGCTTGCGGCCCGGCCTCGCGAGCGAACAACAGCGCCATGCCCCAATCGGCGATGTCGGTGTGATAAAACGCCGGCTCAAAGGGTTTGTATTCGACCAGCAAGCGCTGATCGGGAGCGAGCAGCGCGTGACTGGCGCTGAGTAGTTCGGTAAACCAGGCCTTACGCTGACGGATGTTGGCGGTTCCGGGATAGTTCGAGCCGTCGGCAAACCATAGCGAGATGTCGCGGCAGTGGAGACGCCTGGCGATTTCGATGCTTTCTGCGGTGTGACGAAGGGCTTGCTGCCGGACTGAGTTGTCAGGGTTGCCGAATGAACCGTACTTGTAGATCTGATCCTGAAAATAGTTGGGATTGATGGCGCCGGGTTGAAGGCCATAGCGGGTGGCGTAGAGCGCGGTGTTGGAACAACTGTCTGACGCCGTCGGGGAAGTCCCACAAAACATGCAGAGCGAGCGTGGGACAGATGCCGGTTAGAGCATGAACTTGCCCGGCATCGCTGAACTTCTCCTCGATAGTTGTGGCGGCGGCGGGCTGAAGAAACTTTGCCGAAGCGAGTGCCGGTGTTTGCGAAGCCCCAGGAGGGTAGCTCGATGCGGAAATTTTCTAGAGCTTGCTGTATTTTGCCGTTGGCTTTCATGACGTCCCTGCTACTATCTCAACTATCGAAATTATGAACTGCTCGCGAAGAGAACTTAGCGCGCTTTTACCGATGCTGGCTGCTATCGCCGCGAACCGGACGGAGGCCGCACCGCAAACTCTGCCATCCCGATGTTACGAGTTCGGGAGTCTACCTGAAAAGACCAATCCCGATAACCATAACGAAACACGGGACGTATTTGATGGACTGACGCACGATGGCGTGCATGTCGACATGCACATCACGACTTTGATGCCGGGGCAAATGCCGCATGCCCCCCATCAGCATGAGTGGGAAGAGCTGATCATGCTGCAGACCGGAACGCTGGAGGTGACGGTGCTGGGGAAGAGCACGCGGATTGGGCCGGGCTCCGTGGCCTATGTGCATTCGAACGAAGAGCACGGCTGGAAGAATGTCGGCGATTCGCCCGCGCAATATTTTGTGTTAGCTGTGGGGCGTCCGAAGTCTTAAGGTGATGCGAAGAGTCACGGTTCTGCTTTTGATTGCCTGCGCGGGCAGCGCGTTGGCGCAAACTACCGATCGCACGGCCAGCCTTTTGGAGCGATTGGCGAATGCTTTCGGACCGCCCGGCTTTGAAGATCCGGTGCGGAAGATCATGACGGACGAGCTTAAGCCGTACAGCGCAAAGTTGAGTTACGACGGCATGGGCTCGATCATCGCCGAGCAAGGCAGCAGCGGCCCGCGCGTGATGATTGACGCGCACATGGACGAACTGGGCGGCGTCACGCGGCGGATTACACCAAAGGGATTTGTGACCATGCAGATGCTGGGCGGCTGGCTGGATCAAGCGCTGGTGGATCAACGCTGGGTGATCCTCGGTTCCAAGGGGCCGGTGTATGCGGTGATGGGCATACGCGATGTGCATGTTGTTCCGCCAGAAGAGCGGGCACGAGTATTTGCGCGCGATACTTTGCTGCTGGATATCGGGGCCGCTAGCGAAGAGGACGCGCGGCGAATGGGCGTGGAAGCGGGCGACCCAGTAGTGCCGGACGCGCCCTTTCGAGTGATGAACGGAAGCGAAAATTATTTGGGCAAGGCGTGGGATGACCGCGTGGGCTGCGCAGTCATTGTGGAAGCGATACGGCGGCTGGCCAATACCACGCATCCGAATCATCTCTTCTATGCGATTACGACGCAAGAAGAAGTTGGCTTGCGGGGCGCACATACGGCCGCGGACGTGATCAAGGCGGATGTTGCCATTGCGCTGGAAGCGGGCATCACGGGCGACGTGTTCACGGGGCATGCGGAAGAGACGCAAGCGAAGCTGGGTGCGGGGCCCGGTTTCTTTGCGTATAACAGCTCGGAGCTGCCGAATCAGAAGCTGGTTGCGTTCGTGAAGAAGACTGCGGCGGAGAAACAGATTCCGCTGCAGGCGGACCTGGTGCAAGGCTATGGCGACGATTCCGCCGAAATTCAAAAGAGCAATGGCGGCGTGCCGACAATCTGCCTGGTGGTGCCTGTCCGCTATACGCATGCACATAACGGGATCATGAACCGGCACGATTTCGACCAAGCCGTTGAGCTGGTTGTGACGCTTTTGCAGCGACTGGACGCAGGTACGGTGCAGAGCATAAGAGATTTTGCGCAGTAGCTGACCGCTCCTTGGCAGTCGCGGCTCGGTCGGGCGCGACGTTGTCGGGGCCAGAGGGCGTTTTTGCGATTCGAACCCATTCTCGGCTATGTGCCGTTCTTTCTTATGGTTTAGAAGCTCGGTGGGGACCTTCTCGTCGATGATGGCTAAATTGTAGGGCGTGCGCGTTGCGGACACCGGTCGCCCGCGATGTAAGCTATTGAGTCTCGGAGACTTACTATATTTTCAAGTTTTGAACTGACGCTGGAAGGCATTCCGAATCGCGCCTAGCCAGTGGGACAACAGCGGAAGGTGCACTCTGCGGCGCACCGGCTGCGGCTTAGCGAGATGTTTTAGCACGGAAACAAACTCGATGGCGGGCACGCGCCTCACGACTGTGTCCACCGCGGCGTAACGCACCACTTGAGTTGCATCAATAATAAAGACGGCGGGCTTGGCGATGCCGCCCTTCTCTCGTGAGTTATAGATGTCCCAGTCTCTTATGACGCGATGCTCCGTGTCGCAAAGGATTGGAAAAGGCAGCCCGAGATTGACCCGCAGGGCTTCCGATAACACGGGTGCATCCACGGAGACAGCCGCTACGCTCGCGCCGGTCGTCCGGAATGCTGGGTAGTGATCTCGGTAATCCGCCAACTGGCGAAGGCAGAAAGGTCACCAGTTGCCGCGATAGAAGAGCAGTACCAGAGGGCCTTGCGCGATCAGCTCCGAGAGGCGCCGCGGTGTTCCTGTCGAGTCTGGTAGTTCGAATTCCGGCGCGTTTTCGCCCGAATGAGGGACGCTTGCCATGGCCAAGTGTAGCGGGAATACGGGAGCAAAAGTGATCCGGGGTGACCTTGACGCGCATTTCGCGTAGGGTGTAGAATGCCCGGCAGCTTGACCGCGCCAAAGCGCAAGCAACAATTCAAGTCCCTTAAGGAGATAGGATATGGATCGACGTATTCGGTTATTGATACTGTCGTGCCTCACGGCGGCTTTTGTATACGCGGGTCCGCTCTGCAGTAACTGCATCACCCACGTTGTACTTGCAAACGATGCGGCTGGAGATCCAAACGCATCTTCCTTTCACCCCAACCACAACGATCGCTCTTTCTTTAGTCCGTCGCCAATTAGCCCACATCCGGGATCGGGACAGTTGCTCATCTTCCTGCCAGGATCCGGCGTAGATACACGTGCTTACGTCAACTTCGCCGAGTTCGCCGCCGCACGTGGATATCACGTGGTGATACTGAGTTACTTCAATCTCCTACATGGAGTACATACTTGCAACTCGCACCCGGACTGCTATGAACCTTTTCGCAAGCAGATCTGGGACGCAAGTACGGTTAACGGCCAATGGAACCTTAATACGTTGAGTGGCGCGTCGAGTGGGAGTGCCAATTTCTTTACTGCCAAAGATGCCGTGCGTAACCGGCTGATAAATTTCATGCTCTGGCTAAAGCAGCATGGGCAAGGCGGCGAGAACTGGGGTCAATTTTTAGTAAATGCGAACTGCACACTGCAGACATGCGAGATCCAGTGGGGTAAAGCCGTTCTGGCTGGCCATTCTCTCGGGTCTGGAGAGGCGGCGTTCGTGGCGACGGAACGCGATGTTGCGCGCATCATCATGTTCTCCGGAGTCGACGACCAGAGCGCGACATGGACGCAGGCACCGAGAACTCACCCCGAGAAATACTTCGGGCTCGCCAATCTTTGCGACATCACGTTTTACGATGCCACTGTTCAGAATTGGGCGAATTTCCATATGCCCGGACCGAGGACCTATATCGAGCACGATCTGACAGGTCTGCCCCCGGCAACGCATAATCAGACGTGTCCGAACCTTCCAGCCAGCGAAGCGTCCGCAGCGCCCTACGGAAACAGCCATCAATTAATTAGCGGCTACAACAATGCTTGCGCGGGCGGTTCCGGACATAGTCAAGACATAGTGAGCTGTAATACCGAGCCGGCAAATTTGCTTGATGCGTGGGCCTATTTATTGGGCGTTCCCCAAAATTGAGCTTTCCGGCAACCCGCTTACGAGTCCCAGTTTGTGGGTCGCCGCAAACGCCCTCGCATCGTCCTCCGTCGCGAGCGCCGGCAACGCAATCCCGCGGTTTGCGGCCACCAACTCCAGATATTCATGCTGTAGATCGTTCAGCGGTAAGTTCTCCGGAGTCGACGGTGGCAGAACTACGCCGCTGATATCCGGCGCATCGGTGCGCAGCGTGTCCGAGAGCACCTCGCGCAAGTCACATGCCGCCGCATCGCGGTGCGTGAGCCCAGGTAAACCCCAGCGGGCACAAATCGTCCTGATCACAGAAGTATGATCCACCGGTTTCGACGGATGGAACACCGTGCCTGCCGGAATCCACGGCGAGACCAGCACCGCTGGAATCCGCACCCCGAATTGATTGAAAGTAAACCCATCCTCACCGCTGCCGGACTCCGGAGGCGTCGCTGGCGGCGGATCGCGATGATCGAAAAATCCGCCGTGTTCGTCGTAACACACGATCAGAAAAATGTCGTTCCACTGCGGGCTGTGCCGCACCGCCTCATATACTTTCTGGATCAGATCCTCGCCATACCGGATGTCGCGCACCGGATGCTGATCGTTCGGCTTCCAATTCGCATCGTCCCCGATAATCTCTGGCTCGATGAACGAATACGCCGGGAGGGCGCCGTTCGCCGCGTCATTCTTAAACTCTTCGAAGGTCGCAGGCGGAAATGCGGTCTTCGTGACCGGCGGGTGCAACTCATACACCAGCGCCGGAAAACTGCTGGTATGGGACCCGTTGTGAGTGCTGGGACCCGACCCGCTGTGATAGATCTTCGCCTTTAGCTGGCGATCGGCGAGGCGGTTGAAAATCGTCGGCGCATGGTGGCTCTTCCACTTCGTCACAGGCCCGTTCGAGACGAAGCCGTTCGATGTGCCGGCATGCAGAAACGACCGGTTCGGAAATGTGGGCCCTGGAATGGACGCATGCCAGTTATCGCAGACGGCAAAATTCCGGGCCAGTTCCGAGATCACCCGCGCCGCGGCATAATTGCCCTGCCCATTGCATAAATGCTCCGTCGGACTGTATCCCGCCATGACATCTTTCAGTTGCGCCTCGGACGCGGAGATTGGCGGCGTATGCGCTTTGAGGTCGGCAATCCGGCTGGCCACAAAACCGCTCATTTTCGTGAGCGATCCCGCCGGTCCATCGATCTGCAGCTTCACGCTGCTGAACGCATGCCCCGGACCAACATCGGAGGGTGTGGCGTACTTCAGCGCGCGATTCACCTCAATCGTGGCCGGCACTCCCTCTAAGTGGGGCGATACAGGATTAGCCATGGTAGCTTCGATACCGTCGAAGCTCTGTCCTCTGGGGGGCGCCTGGAAGGGCGCGGGATTATCCGGACGATAGAGCCGTCCGAGCATGTGATCGAACGACCGGTTTTCCAGCATTAGCACCACAAGGTGGTTGAACGATCCCGGCATGTTTCTCTTGTACCGGATATCTTAGGGCGAAGCAACTCCGATTCGGCACTGTAGCCCTGTCACGAGGACCAAGTATAGCGGTGATACAGGGTGGATGAGACGACAACCACCTTTTTGAGGATGCTTGAACGGACGATCCGTTCTAGTGCGATACAGTTCCTATGTACACCCGGTACTCGATGAGTGTACACTGACCTCATGACCGTCAACACAACAGAATTCCGCAAGAATTTATTTACCCTGGTTGACCGGGCGCTGCGAGGAGAACTGATAGAAATCACTCACAAAGGTCAAACGATCCGGCTCGTTCCCGCAAGCCAGCCGAGCAAGATGTCACGGCTTGTTAAACGCAACACTATCAAGGGATCGCTCGATGACCTGGCCAAGGCGCAACAGGAGCTGGATGATGACATGCGCCAGTCCTGGGAGAACAAGTGGGCCTAGTCTCCTACCTCGACACAAACATCGTCATTTACTTACATTCAGGGAACACAAGGCGCCTCACACACAAAGCCAAAGAGCAGATCGAGAGCAGCGACCTATTAGTGTCCGCGATGGTCCTGCTTGAATTGGAAATGCTGTACGAGAAAGGAACAATCCTATTTGCAACGTCGCAAATTCTCTCCGACCTGTCACAGCAAATCGGCCTATCCGTTTGCCGATTGCCGTTTGCCAGTGTTGTCAAAGCCGCCACGGAGCAGGTGAAGTGGACAAGAGAACCCGGCGATCGTCTGATTGTGGCTAACGCGATCGCGAACAACAAAAGCCCGATCGTGACCTCAGATCGTCACATTCGCGCCAATTACGATAACGCGATTTGGTAAAGACGTCTCGCTTCTGCAGCGGCGTGGGTGTACTTACATCCGCCAACTCTTCGGCTGGAACTACGTTTTTATTGTTCAGGATCCCGATCTCGCCCGGCGAATGATCTTCGTAACTGCCGGCGCGACAACGTCTAAGATGGGCGATTTCGTGCCGTCCGTTCCAAACGTTCTGGTTGAAAAACCGTTCGAACCGGTACAATTGCTCGGAGCAGTTCGGGACCGTCTTAGGCAGCAACTTAAGTCTGGGAGCCAGCCTGGGCCTCCCTCTTACTGGACCAACACTACGTGAACACTATACGGAACCTGCCTCGCGAATGTCTTGGGCCAACGGCAGTCTCGTCACGTACTCGAGTCAAACTGTGGAACCGGCGATCAGAACAGGTTTGAAGCCGGCTTGCTCGAAATGGCGATCAGTGGATAGCGCTTCTGAAAGGCCCCGGTTTTCCATCACCAAAAACGAAAGGCAGTCTGTCAGGCTCCAGTTCTTGTCTGAACGGCTACGGTAGAGGTGGACCGCGGCGCTGACGATTTCGGGCTCGAGTGGAATCACCTCGATTCGTTCATCGGCGTGAATTCGTCGATAACCTTCCACTGCAAGCCCCCGAGTGCTCACGTCTGCGAAAGCATTAAGCCACTCCCACAGCACTGCGTCCGTGGTTATAAGGCTGCTCTTAGTCCGCACGACTGCCAATTGCCAAGCGATCGCTTGAGAGTGGTACTGATCTCGTGTGCTAGAGAGTGCAATCCAGAAGGAAGTGTCCGCGAAGTAGATAGCCACTACCGCCGTTCGTTGTCCAATCGACGACCATAAAGATAGTGATCGTGGCTGTTCGCGAGATCCACGGGCAGTGCTTCGCTGTCAACAGCGTTCGCTACCAACCAGCTCAAGACCGATTCCTCGGCTGAACCAGCTTGTTCGTGCACGGGTTGGATTTGCAAGATCAAGGCCTGGTTGGCAGGCAAGTTGAGCGGCTCGTCGGGGACGATCACTTCGCTGTTGAAACGCGCGCGAACAGTCATGGCTTGATCCTGCGATCTCCTCCAGTATGGCAGGAACTGCGATGTTGTTCCGAGTTCGCCGCCGAGTCAATTTCAACTACACCTACGAAGCTCGACGCACGGGGAATGATGAGGCCTCTCAGCGGAGACCCCGCGACGCGCGTTAGGCATTGCTCAATCTTTGTTCGCTCCGTCCGACTTCGAGAAATCCCATCTGTAGTAGATGGGCGGTTCCGAAATCCACTCTAGATTGAGTTCGCGCCTCAAGTCACGTCGCAAAACAGCAAGTAACGAATCGAGTTCGCCTCCTCCTCTTTGAGCAATCGCTCCCGCCACGGCTTGGGCAAGTCGGACCTGCTC
Source organism: Terriglobia bacterium (assembly GCA_963758445.1). Classification (GTDB taxonomy): domain Bacteria; phylum Acidobacteriota; class Terriglobia; order Bryobacterales; family Bryobacteraceae; genus Bog-105. The sequence continues at coordinate 520,634 of CAVWVR010000003.1, read as the reverse complement.
AGCGGAGCCGAAAAGCTGGATATCGGCTAAAGCAGATTCAAAGTCGAGGTATAGACTCGTCTCCATCTCTCTGTTGGCTGCTCTTTCAATATGGCGATACGCATCGATCAGGTACTGGACGCTCAACTCGCGGCGTTTCTGAACGCGATCCCGTCGTATCGCAGCTAAATAGGCGACATACCAACCGGCAAAGGCAACCAATGCACTTGCGACAAGCGGAACGAGTAAATCGAATTTGATGGAAGCAACTAAACCAAATCCCTACGTGGCCGTCGTATTGAGAGCGGCCATGAATGCACTTCGCCGTGTGACGGCGATAGAGATTCAACATGCCCAACAGCTGGCGGAAGCTAATGGGGGTCGAACCCACCCGCGACAACGTAAGTGCCGCACGCCGGTTTTGAAGACCGGGCCCTGCACCGGCAGAGTCTAGCTTCCGATAGTCAGTGTAACGTCTTCGGTAGGCGTGAACAGGCGGTCGCTGATGGCGAAGCGCAGGTCGTCGATTCCTTCGCCTGTGGCGCTCGAGATGGCATAGAACGGGAGATCTTGTTCAGCAGCCTTGTCGCGAACGGCTGCAATTCGCGAGGGGTCCTGGCAAGCGTCGATCTTGGATGCTGCGACGATCATCGGCTTGGCAGCAACTTCTTCGTTGAATTGTTTAAGCTCAGCGAGAATCACGTCGAAATCGTGCGCCGGGTCCCGACCGGTGAAATCCGAGACGTCGACCAGATGCACGAGTAAGCGGGTGCGCTCGATGTGACGCAGAAACTGAATGCCCAAGCCGTGTCCTTCGTGGGCGCCTTCGATGAGACCAGGAATGTCGGCGAGCACAAAGGTGCGATCACCGCCTGCTTGCACCACGCCTAGATTTGGCTCAAGCGTAGTAAAGGGATAATCGGCGATTTTTGGCTTGGCGGCAGAGAGGCGCGAGATCAACGTGGACTTGCCGGCATTCGGAAAGCCGACCAGAGCGACATCGGCCAGCAGCTTCAATTCAAAACGCAAACGGAAAAACTCGCCGGGCTTGCCTTCCTCATGTTCAGTCGGCGCCTGATGTGTTGACGTCGCGAAGCGCGCATTGCCGCGTCCACCACGGCCACCGCGCGCGACAGTGAACTGCTGTCCCGCGGCTGTAAAGTCGAAAAGTTGCTCGCCGGTCTCCGCGTTGTACACGATGGTTCCGACCGGAACGGGCAGAGTGACGCTGGTTCCGTCATGGCCGGTTCGTTTGCTGCCTTCGCCATGCCGGCCACGCTGGGCAGTGTGCTCGGGATTAAAACGGAAATGCAGGAGCGTGTTGTAGTGCTCGCTGGCCTCGAGAATGACGTCACCGCCATGACCGCCGTCACCACCACTGGGACCACCGCGGGGAACAAACTTTTCGCGCCGGAAAGCGAGGCAGCCGTTACCGCCGTCGCCTGCTTTTACGCTGATGATTACTTCGTCTATAAACACTTTTTGGAAAGAAAAAGGAGCCCACACGGGCTCCTCGAAAAATGTGAATCTGTTGCGGGCGAAGCTTATGCTTCGGCTGCGATCACGTTAATGAACTTGCCCATGCGACCGCGGTCGCGGAACTCAACGGTGCCGGGAACGTTGGCGAACAGCGTGTCGTCTTTACCGCGGCCGACGTTCTTGCCGGGCTTGTAGCGCGTGCCCCGCTGCCGGACGATGATGGATCCGCCGGTAACGAACTCGCCCGAAAAAACTTTGATACCCAGCCGCTGGGAGTTGGAATCGCGGCCGTTTTTCGAACTGCCTAAACCTTTTTTATGTGCCATCGCAAACCTCGCCCGGGCTCTAGGCCAGGATCTCCTCTACTTTGACTCGCGTGTAGTTCTGACGATGTCCAATGGTGCGCTTGTACTGCTTCTTGCGCTTGAACTTGAACACGATAATCTTGTCGCCGCGCCCGTGGGCAGCGATCTTGCCGGTTACTTTCGCGCTTTGCAGCGCATCGCCGAGCGTCAGTTCGCTTGCGTCGTTGGAAATCGCGAGCACGCGGCTGAATTCAACCGCGGTGCCGATATCGCCCGCGAGCGTGTCGACTTCGATAGTTTGGCCGGGCGATACACGGTATTGCTTTCCGCCCGTTTCGATAACAGCGTACATATATAAACCTTTTTGTGGGTTGGAGCCTCGGCTCAGCGCATGCTGGTGCTGCAGCCGGGCACACGAACAGTCTTAGCCGGACGGTCCGAACCTTCTTATGATACCGAACCGGGCTGAGATTCGCTACATTGGAGCTTACCCAATGAGGAAAGCCAACGGGCCGTTCCGCCGTGTTCGAGTATATGTCCTGTGTTTGTCTGTACTTACGCTACCCTGCCCGGCACAAACGCAGGTCACAGCGCAGGATTATGCGCATGCCGAAAAGTTCTTGCCATACAACACAACCCCGCTGGTGTTTCGGAGTCCGGTGCGGCCGCAGTGGACCGCCGACGATCATTTCACTTACCGGGTTACCACTGCGCAGGGCGACGAGTCAGTCACAGTCGATGCAGCTACGGGAAAGCGGCAAGTCGCTCCGGATTCGGAAAAGGGGAACAACTCGCATGGGGCATTCGGGCGCACGGAAATGCTTTCTCCGGATAAGAAGAAAGACGCTTTTATCCGCGATTACAACCTCTGGATTCGCGATGTCGCAACCAAAAAGGAAACGCAGCTGACGACGGATGGGGTGAAAGATTTTGGATACGCAACCGATAATGCCGGTTGGGCGCATAGCGATCGGCCAGTGCTGCTGTGGTCGCCCGATTCGAAAAAGATTGCGACCTTTCAGCAGGACCAACGCGGCGTGGGCGAGATGTATCTGGTCAACACGCAGGTAGGTCATCCGAAGCTGGAGGCGTGGAAATATCCGCTGCCCGGCGATCCGGTGGTGACGACAATTCAGCGCGTCGTCATCGATGTGGACCGCGCGCACGTGACTCGTTTACAGATGCCGGCGGATCAGCATCGGTCGAGTCTTTGCGACAACCTGACATGCCGCGGGGGCGACTGGGCGGATGTTGAATGGAGTCCGGACGCGAATCAGTTGGCATTCGTCTCGACTTCCCGCGACCACAAGCGTGAACAGTTGCGCATCGCAGACGCGAATACAGGAGCTGTTCACGACGTGCTGGAAGAATCCGTGCCGACCTTTTATGAGTCGGGCAACGGCGCAGTGAATTGGCGGTATCTGGCGGCTTCCAACGAGGTCATCTGGTTTTCTGAGCGTGACAATTGGGGCCATCTTTATCTCTACGATGCCGCGACCGGCAAGCTGAAGCACCAGATCACGAGCGGTGATTGGAACGTGACGCAGTTGCTGCGCGTGGACGAGAAGGCCAGCCAGGTCTATTTCCTGGGCGTAGGACACGAGAAAGGCCGCGATCCCTATTTCGTTCACTTCTACAAGATCGGGCTGGATGGGAAAGGACTGACGCTACTCACTCCTGAAGACGCGAATCACGACGTTAGCCTCGCGCCTTCCGGCCGCTATTTCGTGGATAGCTATTCAACTCCGGAGGTCGCACCCGTTTCGGTGCTGCGGGATTGCGATGGCAAGCTGATTGCGACGCTGGAGAAGGCGGACATCTCCCGGTTGGTGGCGGCAGGATGGAAGCCGCCCGTGCCGTTCACGGTGAAAGCGCGCGACGGCGCGACCGATCTGTATGGGCTGATGTTCAAGCCGACGAACCTCGATCCGGCGAAGAAATATCCGATCGTCAATCATATTTATCCGGGGCCGCAGACGGGCAGCGTGGGGAGCAGGAGTTGGTCGGCTGCACGCGGCGACACGCAAGCTCTGGCCGAACTTGGGTTCATCGTGGTTGAGATTGACGGCATGGGAACGCCCTGGCGATCGAAGAAATTTCATGAGGCTTATTTCGGCGATCTAGGCGACAACACATTGCCGGATCAAGTTTCCGCGATGAAGCAATTGGCGCAGCGGTATGCGTGGATCGACATAAACCGCGCTGGTATTTACGGTCACTCGGGCGGAGGCTACGCGACGGCAGACGCAATGTTCCGCTATCCAGATTTTTTCAAAGTGGGGATCTCGGAATCCGGCAATCACGACAATCGCGAATACGAAGACGATTGGGGCGAGAAGTGGCAGGGGCTGCTGGAAACGAAGGCGGGCAAGGATAACTACGACAGCCAGGCTAACCAAGCCATCGCGAAAAATCTGAAGGGTCATTTGTTGCTGGCGCACGGCACCATGGATGACAATGTGCCGCCGTACAACACTCTGCTGGTGGTGGACGCCTTGATCAGAGCGAACAAAGATTTCGATCTCTTATTGTTGCCGAATCAGCATCACGGCTATGGAGACGAGGCCAACTACATGACCCGACGGCGCTGGGATTATTTCGTGAGATATCTGCTGGGCGCGGAGCCGCCGCACGAATACCAGATGCATCCGCCGCCAGCGAACAACCAGCGTGGCGTAAGCGCGGCGGGATCTTAGAATAAAGGTTGAACCTCAAAAGACTCTGCTTTCTGGCCGCCTTGTGTGCGGCTTCCGCGTTCGCGCAGAGCGGCGCGCCTATTCGCATTACGCTCGACATCACGGACGCACCTCGAAAAATCCTGCATGCGGAGATGAGCATCCCGGTTCAAGCGGGTCCGCTGACGTTGATGTTCCCGCAATGGATACCGGGCGAACACGGGCCAACGGGGCCGATCGACAACTTTACAGGGCTTGTCTTTTCAGCCAATGGACAAACGATTCCGTGGCAACGCGACAGCGTGAATATGTTTGCGTTTCGTGTCACCGTGCCTGAAGGCGTGAGTACGCTGGAAGCGAAGACGGATTTCCTGGCGACAGCGGCCCCGAGCGGTTTTTCGGCAGGCGCTTCGACTAGCGCGAACTTGTGTGTCGTGAGCTGGAATGAGGTGCTGCTTTACCCGGCCAGTACTCCGGCGGCGCAAGTTACGTTCGAACCTTCGATCAAGATTCCCGAGGGCTGGCAGTTGGGAACTGCGCTTACTCGCACGTCGAGCGAAGGCAGTGTGACGCATTTCGAGGCGGTTCCGCTCGAGACGCTGGTGGATTCGCCGGTACTGACCGGCCGCTATTTCAAGGAAATCGCGCTGGCCCCAGAGATCACGCCGAAGCACTACCTGGACATTGCCGCGGACGGCCCGGAAGATCTGAAGATCAGTAAGGAAAACATGGAGGCGTTCAGCAACCTGGTGCGTGAAACGGGCGCGCTGTACAAATCGCGGCATTACAACAGCTATCACTTTCTTCTGACGTTAAGCGATAGCGTGGCGCATTTCGGCCTCGAGCATCATCAATCGAGCGACGATCGCGTGGAGGCGCGCAATTTCCTGGATGAGGATTCGAGTTTGCTCGAAGGCGATCTGCTTCCGCATGAGTTTACGCATTCCTGGAATGGGAAATACCGACGGCCGGCAGGACTGGCGACGCCGAATTATCAGCAGCCAATGATTGGCAACTTGCTTTGGGTGTATGAAGGACTGACTCAGTATCTGGGTGATGTTTTGGCCGCGCGTAGCGGAATCTGGACGGTCGATCAGTATCGCTGCTATCTGGCTGCTTCCGCGGCGGACTTGGATCATCGTCCTGGGCGAACGTGGCGGGATCTGCAGGACACCGCGACGTCGGCGCAGATTCTATACAACACGACGGATCAGTGGGATAACTGGCGGCGTAGCGTGGACTACTACGCCGAAGGCGAACTGATCTGGCTGGATGTCGACACGACTATTCGGAAGCTATCTAATGATAAGAAGTCGCTGAACGACTTTTGCGCGAAGTTTCTGGGGCTCGGCGGCAATACGGCTCCGGAAGTTGTGCCGTATAAGTTTGAAGATGTGGTGAGCGCTCTGAATGAAATTCAGCCGAATAACTGGGCCGATTTTCTGACTGAGCGTCTGACGACGAAATCGCCGCACGCGCCGCTGGGGGGCATCACCAACGGCGGTTATCACATCGAGTACACAAGCGAATCGAACGATTTCCTTCGTGCGGGCGAGGGTCACGATCGGGGGGTGAACGCGTGGTACTCGCTGGGGCTGAAAACCGAAGACAACAGCATCAGCGACGTTCTGATCGGATCGCCCGCTTACAAGGCGGGTTTGGGACCAACCATGAAGATTGTGGCGATCAACGGCAGGCAGGCGAGCGATGAATTGCTGCATGCCGCCATTCGGGACACGAAGACGAGTGCAGAGCCCATTGAGCTGATAGTGGAAAACACCGGCTATTACAAGGTGGCGAAGATCGATTACCACGGAGGTGAACTGTACCCGCATCTGGTGCGTGATGGAGACGTGCCCGATCGTTTGGCCGCGATTTTGAAGCCGATGACGAACCACCCCGAAACTAAGAGTGCCGAGTAGCTGCCGTGGAATTCGTCACAATTGACCGTTGGCCGCCTGCGCAAAGCACTGATTATCGTCCTCAGCTCGAAACCGGGAACGTGTTGTTTTTTCCGGGGACGCCTTTTGCTTTTCCTGAAGAGTCGCAGGAGTTTTTGCGCCAGATCAACTTTGCAGGCGGGGCGATTCACAAGAATGTTGCGTACCGTCCGGCCATCGACAAGGTGACTGGAGTAGAGGCAGACGGCGCGAAGCTCGAACGCCTTCGCAGCGTCATGCGCGAGTATTCGCGGACCGTGGTTGCGTTTGTTGCCGAGTTGCTGCCTGAGTATGCGGCCGCCTGGAAACTGGATTACGCCAGCTTTCGTCCGGTTGAAGAAGAGAGCCGTGATCTGCCAGTGAATAAGCGCAATGACCTGATTCACACGGATGCATTTCCGACGCGGCCGACAAACGGCGATCTAATCCTTCGCGTATTCACGAACATTCATCCTTCGAAGACGCGCAACTGGATCACGACGGAGCCGTTTCGAGTGCTGGCAGAACAATACGCGGACGATGCGGGCTTGCGGGAGATTGCGGCGTCGGCGAGTTCCGCTACCGGGCGATTGCGACAGCAATCCGTGCGTGTTCTGCATAGGCTGGGATTGCCTGTGGTGCCGCGCTCGCCCTATGACCGGTTCATGCTGCACTTCCACGAATATCTGAAGCGCAATGAACAATTCCAGGAAAACTGCCCGAAGTACCGGTTCAACTTTCCGCCCGGTTCTACCTGGCTGACCTTCACGGACGTCGTTCCGCATTCGGTACATTCCGGCCAGCACGCGCTGGAGCAGACGTTCATCATCGCGCGCAAGTCCATGGCGGATCAAGCGAATGCGCCGGTGGCGATTCTGGAGCGAATTTGCGGGAAGCCGTTGCTGGACGGGAGGGCAGCTGACCAGGCATTTTGAGAGTAACGCTGAACTCGATACACTGGAGAATAGTCATGAATGGCAGTGTTCCAGCAATTCTTGGGGGTCTTCGTGGCTACACTTCCGCTCATGGGTGTCATTGGGTGGGCAGCCTTCGCACAGAATCAGCGCCTCGGCAGGATTGAGACACAACTCGATCTACTTGGGATAGACCTTAAAGCCCTCGGTGTGAGATCAAACGTGACACGAAACGAGAATCACCGTTTTGGAAACTCGCATGGATAGCAGCCCGCGACTGATTGTGAAATGAGAGGCTTTACGCCGCTCGCGTCCCAGTCGCCAATAACTGCATCAAATTAGCACCTACCTCTTTATCCAGCTAAACTGGAAGCGAAGCTATAACTATGCTCGACGCCGCTCTCGCCAAGGTCTTTGGCACGAAACATGACCGCGAATTGAAGCGGATCCGGCCTATGGTGGCCGCGATGAATGAACTCGAGCCGGAAATGCAGAAGCTTTCCGATGCCGAGCTCGCAGCCGAGACCGTCCGGTTCAAAGAACAAATCGCAAAGGGCGCCTCACTCGACGACATTCTGATTCGCGCGTTCGCGGTTTGCCGCGAAGCCGGACGGCGCGTGTTGAACATGCGGCACTTCGATGTTCAGCTTATCGGCGGCGTTGTGCTCCACCGTGGGCGCATCGCTGAAATGAAAACCGGCGAGGGCAAGACGCTGGTTGCCACTCTGCCAAGTTACCTGAATGCGCTGGAGGGCAAGGGCGTCCACATCGTCACGGTAAACGACTACCTGGCACGGCGCGACTCGGAGTGGATGGGACGCATCCACAAAGCGCTCGGACTGACGGTCGGCACCATCGTTCACGATCTGGATGATGTGGAGCGGCGCAATGCGTACAACTCCGACATCACCTACGGCACGAACAACGAATTCGGATTCGATTACCTGCGCGACAACATGAAGTTCCGGCTGGAGGATTATGTCCAGCGAATCCCCAATTTCGCGATTGTCGACGAAGTCGACTCGATTCTAATTGACGAAGCGCGTACGCCGCTGATTATCGCCGGCCCCAGCGAAGAATCGACGGATAAATACGCGCGCGTCAACAACATCATTCCGTATCTCGAACGCGGCGAGGTGATTGAAGGCAAGGAACCTGGGCACTCCATGACGACGGGTGACTTCACCGTCGATGAAAAACATCGCTCGGTGGCGTTGACGGAAGAGGGCGTTCTCAAAGTCGAAAAACTGCTGCACAGCGGCAACCTTTATGATCCCGCGAATATTGAGCTGAACCATCACGTGCAGCAGGGATTGCGCGCCCACATTCTGTATCAACGGGACCGCGATTACGTTGTTCAGGAAGGCCAAGTCATCATCGTTGACGAGTTCACGGGACGGTTAATGCCCGGGCGCCGCTGGAGCGACGGTCTGCACCAGGCGGTAGAGGCGAAAGAACGCGTCAAGATTGAACGCGAGACGCAGACGTTGGCATCGGTCACATTCCAGAACTACTTCCGCATGTACAAGAAGCTGGCCGGCATGACCGGCACGGCCGATACGGAAGCGGCAGAGTTCAGCAAGATCTACAACCTGGATGTCACGGTTGTTCCGACGAACCAGACGATGAGACGCATCGAGCAGCCCGACGTAGTCTATCGCACGGAAGATGAAAAATTCCGCAACGCCGCTAAAGAAATCAAAGCGCTGCATGAGAAGGGTCAGCCAGTGCTGGTGGGCACCATCTCGGTCGAAAAGTCGGAGCGGCTCTCGAACGTTCTAAAGAAGATGGGCATTCGGCACGAAGTGCTGAACGCGAAGAATCATGAGCGTGAAGCGCACATCGTGGCGCAAGCGGGACGCAAAGGCGCGGTAACGGTTTCGACCAACATGGCCGGCCGCGGTACCGACATTCTGCTGGGCGGTAATCCGGATGCGCTCTTAGAAGAGCGGCTGAAGAAGTACGGCAAGAATGCCGCGCTGATGCCGGCGGCTGAGCTGGACGAGATGAAGGCGCAAATCAAGCGCGACATTCAGGCGGAGCACGATGAAGTGGTTTCGCTCGGCGGTCTGCACATATTGGGCACGGAACGGCATGAGTCGCGCCGCATCGACAACCAGTTGCGCGGCCGTGCGGGGCGTCAGGGCGATCCTGGCAGTTCCCGTTTCTATCTCTCCTTGCAAGACGATTTGCTACGCATCTTTGGCGGCGAGCGCATGCAGAATCTCATGCTGCGGCTCGGCATGGAAGAAGATGTGCCGATCGAATCTAAATTGATCACGCGGCGTATTGCGGCAGCGCAGAAGGCGGTCGAGGCGCAGCATTTTGCCTCGCGCAAACACGTTCTCGAATACGACGACGTGATGAATAAACAGCGCCAGGCCGTGTACTCCATGCGCCGGCAGTTGCTGGAGGGCAAGAACCAGAAGGAGCGCATCCAGGACATCGTGCGCGGAATCGTGGGCGCGTTCATCGATGAGTTCTGCCCCGATGGGCACCGCTATGACCTGTACGATCTCACCGGATTGCAAACGGCGATTTTGAATCAGTTCGGCGCGAAGCTCGATCTGGAGGAACTGAACGGTCTCAGCGCGACGGAGATCGAAAATAACCTGAACGATCTGCTGTTCGAGCGCTACGACGCGAAGGAGAAGATGATCGGGCCGGACAATCTGCGCCAGGCCGAGCGCATCATCATGCTCAACGTGGTTGACAACCAGTGGAAAGACCACTTGCTGTCGATGGATCACCTGAAGGAAGGCATCGGTCTGCGCGGCTATGGGCAAAAGGACCCGCTGATTGAGTACAAGAAAGAATCCTTCACGATGTTCCAGGAGATGATGGATCGGATTGAAGACGAGACCATCAAGTACCTGTACTTCATGAAGATTGAGACCGGCGACCCGGGCGCCGCTCCGCCGCTGCCTTATCCGGAGCTGGGTCCGGATGCTGACGATGAGGATGAAGAAGAGGAAGAACCTGAACTGGTGACGGCGAATGTTCAGGCGCAGCAATCGGTGCTGGATTTGACGCGTAATATTCAGCGCAAGAAGGATCGGGAGCTGGCCGAATTGCAATTCTCTTCCGGCGAGGCGGCCAGCCAGCCTCAGACGGTCACGAAAACGGCCAAAGTGGGGCGCAACGAATTGTGTCCTTGCGGAAGCGGGAAGAAATACAAAAAATGTCACGGAGTAAACTCCTAACCGTCGCCTTCGTTCTATCTGCGGCATGTTTGTTTGCCGCTGACGATTCGGCGCTCTGGCGTGAATACGGTCTCGTCCATACGGAGACCACGAACGCCGGGAAACTGCCTGTCACGACATATCAGATGAAAGATCTCACGGGCGCGCTTGCCGCGTGGGAGTGGCTGCGTTCTCCGGCTGGGCGCACTTGTGATTTCGCGGAGTTCTGCACGGCAGAGCCGGATCAGACCGTTATTGCGCAAGATAATTATGTTGTTCTGTTTCATGGCAAGCCTGCGAAAGCGCAAGTAGACGCGCTTGTGAATGCGCTCCCGAACAAACGCGGCACTTCGTTGCCGGCGATCCTCACATTTCTTCCGCACCAGAGTTTGGTGGCGGATTCCGCCCGCTACGTACTTGGCCCGCAGTCGCTGCAAACCTTCGCGCCTGAGCTGGCGTTGAGCAATCCCGGCTTCAATCAGGGAGCAGAAGCACAGGTCGCGCAGTATCGCGTAGGAAAGTCCGGCGCGCCGATCCGGTTGGCCCTTTTTTACTACCCGGCTCCGGAAATGGCGCGGTTTCACAGCATCAACTTCAAGTTAGTTCCCGATGCGCATGTGAAACGATCGGGCGTTTTGGTGGCGATTGTTTATGGCGGCGCGACCGAAGCGCAGGCCGACATGCTTTTGAGCCGTGTCGAGTACGAAGCGAAGATCACCTGGAACGACACTCCGCCTCCGAGCCCGATCAAGCCGCTATATCGATTGCTGGTGAATATTATCTACTTGAGCATCCTGTTGTCAGCTCTTGGCTCTGCTGGCGGGACTCATGTATGCCGGCATGCGAATCTACCGCCGCCGCTACGGAACGCTGGAGGCAGAAGAGGCCATGACGACGCTACACCTTACAGGTGAATAAGTCGCAGAAGGTTGTAAGCCGAACAAACCGTTAGAGTTAGCTGCCGCAAAGCACAGCTTTTCCACAGCCTTAGGGCCTTGCAACGCCGCCCAGGCGAGAAACATCTTTGAGCGTAAATGGTTTGTACCGTATCACTTACACGCCAAATTTCAGGCAGGGAAAAATGCCCTTGACTTCACCCCCCACTGGCCCTAAACTCCAATCACAAACAGGTTTTGATGGTTGCGATACCGTCGAATCTGATTCTCCCATCAAACGTAACTCTTGGTGCGCCAAGGGCCTGATAACAGGAAGACAAATGCTCATTCGTGAGAATGGGCATTTTCTTTTCAGGTACATAGCGCCAATCAGGCGGTGGAGGTGAGACCTCCTCCGTCCAAGGCGACTGACGCTCCGCAAACCTGGAGAGAGCGCCTCGATGCGCTAAAGAACGTCCCGCCTTTGCTCAGAATGGTCTGGAATACCAGCCCGCCGCTGAGCGTTGCTACGTTGCTGCTGCGGCTGGTGGCGGCCCTATTTCCGCTGGCTACGCTCTGGGTTTCGAAACTGATTATCGACCTTGTAGTCAGAGCAATCCGGCATCAACAAATGGACCGATCTCTGATCTGGAAATTGCTGATTCTGGAGCTCTTGCTGGCAATTGCGGCTGACACAACGGGGCGCTTTATCTCGCTCGTGGACAGTCTTTTAGGGGACCGATTCACGAATCACATCAGCATCCGGCTGATGGAGCATGCTAACTCACTCGACCTGGTCTCATTCGAGGATCCGGTGTTTTACGACAAGATGGAGCGGGCACGGCGGCAAACTACTGCCCGATTGGGCATGCTGGGGAGCCTGGCCGGCATGGCGCAGCAGTTCGTCACTCTGCTGACGTTAATTTCCGCAGTGGTTTTCTTCTCGCCTTGGCTGTTACTCTTACTAGCTGCGGCAACCGTCCCCGTATTTTTCGGCGAAACCCGCTTCGCCATGCTGAACTACTCGATGCTCTACCGCTACACCCCGGAGCGCCGGGAACTAGACTACTTGCGCTGGCTGGGCGCGAGCAACGAAAGCGCCAAAGAGGTTAAAATCTTCGGGCTGGGCCCATATCTGGTTCAGCGTTCGCGCAAGCTCTTCGAGCGTTTCTACGCCGACAATAAGCATCTGGCCATCCACCGGGCGGTCCACGGAACCGTGCTAAACGTGATCCCGACCGGCGCTTACTATATCGCTTATGCGCTGATTATCGTGAAAGCGCTTGCCGGAGCCTTGACCGTAGGAGATCTGACATTGATGGCCGGGGCGTTTTCCCGCTCCCGCACCATCATGGAGGGATTGGTTTCCGGATTGGCAGGAGTATCGGAACAGGCACTGTTCATCAAGGATCTGTTCGATTTTTTCCAAACAAACCCAACCATTGCGTCCAAGCCGGAGGCGATTCCGGCTCCGCGGCCGATTCGCTCGGGCTTCGAATTTCGAAATGTCTCGTTCGCGTACCCGGGTTCCGACCACCGCGTTTTGACGGACGTCAGCTTCCGCTTCTATCCGCAGGAAAGAATTGCACTGGTTGGTGAGAACGGCGCCGGAAAGACGACGCTCGTCAAGCTGCTGGCGCGTCTGTACGATCCCACCGACGGTTCGATTCTGCTGGATGGGGTGGATCTGCGGGACTACAACGTGGATGAGCTACGCCACGAAATCGGAGTTATCTTCCAGGACTACATGCGATATGACATGCTAGCTGCTGAAAACATTGGTTTTGGCCGAATCGATGAGCTGCAGGAAAATGAGCGTGTTACGCGTGCAGCGGAGAAAAGCCTGGCAGCCGGTGTTGTGTCCAAATTGCCCAAACAGTATCAGCAAATGCTAGGGCGCCGCTTCGAAGGTGGAGTAGATCTATCTACCGGGCAATGGCAGAAGGTGGCGTTAGCTCGGGCGTATATGCGCGACGCGCAGATTCTGATTCTGGACGAACCTACCGCCAGCCTGGACGCGCGGGCCGAGTTCGAAGTCTATCAGCGCTTTGTCGATCTGACCGCCGGCAAGATGGCGGTCCTCATTTCACACCGATTTTCTACTGTTCGCATGGCAGACCGTATCATTGTTCTGGAACATGGACGGATTGTCGAACAAGGATCGCATCATCAACTGGTTCAGCTTGGCGGCAAGTACGCTGAACTTTTCGAATTGCAGGCTGCGGGCTACCGCTAGCTTTCTTTTCCTGGGGCTGCTAACGCCTCACCTCTTCGCCTCTACGGCGCCGCCGCTGATGCCCTGGCCGGCGAACATCTCGGTCCAGCCGGGCGATGTTGCGATTGCCTCCGATTTTTCGATTGCGCTTTCCGGCTCAGGCGCAAAGGATCCACGTGTTTTGGGAGCAGTTGATCGAATCTGGCTGAGACTCGCGCGCCAAACGGGACAGTTCATCCGGCCGCACTTGATGCCTAGTGGCGAAGCCGCAACGCTCACAATCGTGGTTGAGCAGCAGGATCATAAATCGCCGCAGAAATTGGGCGACGATGAGCGCTACTCAATTCGGGTAGCTGATAGCCGAATCCGCATTTCAGCCGATTACCCGTTAGGCGCACTGCGCGGCATCGAAACATTTCTGCAAGCCGTGCAGCAGAACGCATCCGGCACGCCCGGGTTTTCCATCACCGACCTGCAGATTCAGGACGCACCGCGTTTTCCGTGGCGCGGCTTGTCGCTCGACGTCTCACGCCATTTCATTCCAGCTGATGAGGTCAAGCGAACCATTGACGGCCTCTCGGCAGTGAAGCTCAATGTGCTGCATTGGCACTTGTCGGATGACCAGGGCTTTCGAGTAGAGAGCAAGCGTTATCCGCGTCTGCAGCAGTATGGCTCGAACGGCGAATACTACACGCAAGCGCAGATCCGCGACGTGGTTCAGTATGCGCGCGATCGCGGGGTTCGCATCGTGCCCGAATTCGACATGCCGGGCCATGCCACCAGTTGGCTGCCCGGCTATCCCGTTCTAGGCGCGCGGCCAGGCTCGTTTGAGATTGGTCCAAGCTATGGCGTGCTCTCCGATCTGATGGATCCGACGAAGGAATCCACGTACCGATTTCTGAACACCTTCGTCGCCGAAATGGTAACGCTGTTTCCGGACGAGTATTTCCACATTGGCGGCGATGAAGTCAGTCCGAAACAGTGGCATGAGAATGCGGGCATTCAGGCCTTCATGAAAAAGCACAAGCTGGCGGACGCCAAGGCGCTTCAGGTCTATTTCAATCAGCGGCTGCTGAAGATTGTGACCAAGCATGGCAAGCGCATGGAAGGCTGGGATGAGGTGCTGCAGCCGGATCTGCCCAAATCGGTGCTCATCCAATCCTGGCGAGGACAGGAGTCGCTTTGGCAGGCCGCTCGCGAGGGACATCAAGGCATTCTTTCGGCCGGCTATTACCTGGACCTGATGCGTCCGGCTTCTTATCACTATGCGGTTGATCCATTGGTGCTTCCTGAAGACCGAAAGGCGCAGCTCCAGAAGGAAGGTAAGCCGGTTCCTGCGCAGTTGACCGCGGAAGAGGAACGTAATATTCTGGGCGGCGAGGCAGCCATGTGGGAAGAGCTTGCAGACGCCGAAGACCTGGATGCGAAGCTTTGGCCCCGGCTTGCGGCTATAGCCGAACGTTTCTGGTCACCGCAGTCCGTTACTGATGTGAATTCGATGTACGCCCGCCTGGAGCCGACCAACTACTGGCTCGAATGGCTGGGTCTTAGAGAGCGTTCCAATCCCGAACTGATGAGGCAGCGGTTAGCCGGGACGATGCCGCACCAGCCGCTCGATGATTTCGCATCCATTCTTGAACCGGTGAGAGGCTACGCGCGGCACGCCGGGAATTATCAAACGAACACACCACTGAACCGGCTAGTCGATTCCCTGGCGCCGGAGAGCAATGCGGCGCGCGAGTTCCGCAATAGTGTCGACGAGTATCTCGCCGCCGCACCAGAACAACGAAATTCAGAAAAGCTGCGTAGCCAGCTTGCCCGCTGGGCGGACGATGCGCGCGCTGTTCGTCCCATCCTGGAGAACAATACCCTGCTGACGGAGAATGTGCAGGCGGCAGACGCTGTCACGCTGCTGTGCAAGGCCGGATTGGAAGCGCTGCTGGCGCTCGACCCGGCGACACGTTCAGCAAGCGCACGCGATGCGGCCTGGAAGCAACACACTGCGGCAGCGGTGGAGGATGCCAGCACTCGCAAAGGAGACATCCTGATCCAGATTGCGCCGGGCGTTGCGAAGTTGGTGGACGCGGTCGCGGTCGCCCCGGCTCCCTGAATAGCGCAATAGCGGCGTTCGAAGCGCTAAAGCGCGGAACTCCGCGCCGGTCTTCTACTCCTGAGAATCAGTCGGTTGCCAGAGTTCCACCCGGTTTCCCTCCGGATCGGTTATCCAGGCGAACCGGCCATAATCGACGTCCTCTCGATGGGGATCGATCACGACGCCCGCGGCAGCAAGTTGAGTCAGCAGAGCATCCATATCGTCGACCTGGAAATTGAGCATCGCGGGTTGCGATACGGGAAAATAATCGGAAGACTTCGGAAAAAACGCGACCACTATCTTGGCTCGCTCCACTTCCTTCTTAAAAGCGAAACATCCGTCCGACAACTCAAGCCCCAGGTGTTGAACATACCACTGGTACAACGCCTTGGGATTTTCGGCCCGAACGAATGCTCCGCCCAACCCGGTAACTTTACCCATGATCTTCTCTCATAACACACATTGATCTAAAGGGGAACGCCCAATCGCTTGAGTTCCTCGTTCGCAGAGTGTATGTCTCGACTGAGTTCTTCCCGTTCGGCAAGAAGCTGCAACGTGCGGTCTACATTAAGCTGGCTCAAGACGGAGAGTTCCGCGCGTTCGTGAGCCAATAAACACTCCAATTGGCTGCCCGCTTTCTTGAACAAGCCCGCTATGCTGCCGAGTTCCGAATTCACCATTGCCAGGCGTTTCCGGTTGGCTGTCTTGCGACGGTAAATGCGGCCGATCATCTCGTCCTGGTTAGGCGTACTCAAGAATCACCTCCTCCTTCGGCCGCGCAATCGTAAGGAAATCGTTGAAAATTCAACTTTTCGTTCCAAATAGCGCATCCAAACGCGGCTTGTCATCGTCCTTAAAATAAGGCCGGTACAGCAACGAACGCAGGTTTCTTGTCGTCCTCATTTATATATGCGTAGTGCAAGAAGCGGCAGATGACTAATTCCCCTACTATACGGCTGCTTGTGGGGCTACTCGTTACCCTGGGCGCAGTAATGGGGTTTTCCTCCTACGCACTCTATGAATTGACGCGTTTGCAGACGCTGCAGAGTCAGACCATCGATCTGAACCATCACGATTCGCTGCTCCTGCTGCGCATTCAGAACGACATCAACATGGTTGGCCTGAAATTGCGCGACATGACTCAGGCGTCGCACAAAATCGGGATCTACGCCTATCGGGACCAGTTTGCACTTCTGAAGCAAGACCTCACCGGCGCTCTGAAGAGCGATACCAAGTTGACGCAACGCTCCCGGCCCGCTCCTTACCGCGAGAAGTTAATGGCCTCGCTGGAACAATTCTGGACCACGTCCGATGACGTGTTCGACGAAGCTGGCAAAGGCAATGAGGCGGCGGCGCGGGCGTTGGTAGCAACACGGCTGTCGGACCAGCAGGCAATCCTCGCGGGTTATGTATCCAGCTTATTGGAATTCAACACGCGCGAGGAAGAGCGCGCGGATGAGAAGGTCGGTTCCATTTACACCGGGGTCGAGCGCGACATCTACGCCTTCCTGGCCGCGACCATTTTCGCAATCGCCGCCACAAGTCTTTATCTGATTTATTCCAACCGGAGGATCTTTGAGAAGATCGAGTCGCTGTCGAAGCAGCGGCGCGTGCTGGCAGCCCGGCTCATCACTGTGCAGGAAGAAGTGCTGCGTTCCGTTTCCCGCGAACTGCACGATGAATTCGGGCAGATTCTCACCGCCATAGGAGCGATGCTTGGCCGAGCCGAGCGTAAGGGATTGCCTCCCGATTCGCCGCTCCGAGCGGAGCTGACCGAAGTGCGCGAGATCACCCACAACACGCTCGAGAAGATGCGCAGCCTGTCTCAGATGCTCCACCCGGCCGTGCTCGACGACTATGGCTTGGCTAAAGGAATTGAGTGGTATGCGGGCGTGTTTCAACGCCAAAACGGCATCCAGACCAGTGTTCTGATCACAGGCGAACCGGTGCGCATCACCGGTCAGCCCGCCATCCACTGTTTCCGAATTGTGCAGGAAGCGCTTACTAATGCGGCCAAGCACTCCGGATCCAAGCGAGCCGAGGTGCAACTGGACTTCACGCCGCCGGTGCTCAATCTGACCGTGACCGACTTTGGCCGTGGCTTATCCGTCCGAAAGAAGGGCGAGAAGCCTGGGCTGGGACTCATTGCGATGCGCGAGCGAGCCGAATTGCTCGACGCGACATTGCGTATTTCATCAGAGCCGAATCTTGGAACCACGGTGTCTTTGCGGATGCCGCTGAGGTACGAGGAGCCGGCTATTGACGAGCTAGGACCTGAAACCGACGAAGAAGAGGTATTAACGCGGAGTTTATGAGTGAATCTATAACTGTTCTTTTGGCTGACGACCATAGCCTGGTGCGACGCGGTTTTCGCCGCATCCTGGAAGACGAGGAGGGCATGCAGGTGGTGGGCGAAGCCAGCAACGGAGTCGAAGCAATTCGCAACGCCTATGAGCTGAAGCCCAAAGTGGTGGTGATGGATCTTTCCATGCCCGAACTGGATGGCGTGCAAGCAACCAAGGAGATCGTCAAGCATCTGCCCGGAACTGAGGTGCTGATTCTCAGCATGCACTCAGACGACAACTACGTACGCAACGCTTTGGATGCGGGCGCCAAAGGCTACCTGCTGAAAAGCGGTATCGACGTCGATCTGGTCGGCGCTATCAAAGCAGTCGCAGAAGGAAAGCGCTTCATCGGCTCCGGCTTGAAATATGTCGCCCAGGAGCAGGAAGACGAGGTCAACAAACTCACCGGACGCGAGAAGCAAGTTCTCCAGCTTATTGCGCAAGGGAAATCAAACAAGGATATCGCGCGCTTGCTGGAATTGAGTGTCAACACGGTGTCGGTCCATCGAGCGAACCTGATGGAAAAGATGAATATTCACCGGACGGCGGAACTGGTGTTATTCGCCATCAGGAAGGGTTTGGTGGCGCCGCAATAAGCGCCACTAAACAAACAACGACTTTACTGAAGCTTCTTAGCGGCGGCCTTGGCGTCGGTTGCGGCCTTCTTCTGTGCCTGTAGTTGAAGTGCCTTCGCGGCTTTCTTCTGGAAGCGATCGACGCGGCCTTCCGTGTCTATCAACTTCTGCTTGCCGGTAAAGAACGGGTGGCAGCTGGAGCAGATTTCAACACGCAGATCGCCTTTGTGAGTGGACCGCGTGTGGAAGGTAGACCCGCAGGCGCAAATCACATTCACTTCATCGTAGGCGGGGTGAATCCCGGCTTTCATTTTCTTGGATTCCTTTCGAGAACGGGTGGGTAACACCTAATTTTACCACGCAGAAAGCCCCGGAAGCACGCTTGCGGCGCACTACCGGGGCGTCTGTTTATAGCCTTGCGGCTGTACTCTAGCTACGTTACGCGCGACGGGCGACCGGTCCACAGGAACTGCGGCCTCGTCACTGAAACGAAACCTGAACGTACGAACGGCGACTTGTACCAAGCGCACGGGTCGTTCGGAGAACGATGTGCGCGTCGGATTAAGAGTCGGCCACCTCGCGCGTGGATTGTATGCTACAGTCACTACCAGAATTCATTCGACTGGACCACCTCCTTTTTCAGTGATACCTCGATTCTATAAACTGGCGCCCGAACGTGTCAACGAGCGCAACTGAAATCTCACACAATATTTCTGTGGAACGCGGTGCGCGCGAGTGGGTCGGTGGATTCCTTCTACTCGGAATACTGGTAGGCTTGCTGGGATCGCTGCTGGTTGCCTGGCAGTATCACATTGACGTAGACCCTAAGCTGATCGGGCTTCACTTCCTGGCGCTCAACGCCGGCTATGTGATTGCCGCCGCCATCGCGCAACGGCTTCTTCTTCGTGTTCCCACGCGCAACCTAGTACTGGTCAGTTGCACCATGGCGATTGCAAGTTTGCTGGTCCTGTCCATGGTCGCTCCCCCCACAGCGGCAATCTGGCGGATTGTGGGCCTGGGATTTGTCGGATTCGCGGGAGGGTTGCTGGCCACTTCCCTGCTCTACGTTCTTGAACCTTATTTCGAACGCTCGCCGGCGGCAGTCGTTAACCGCGGCGGCGCGCTGTTCGGATGCGGGTGCCTGATCGCCACTGGCATGATTGGCGCCACTTATTTCGCCGGCTCCGTTCAGATTGAGACCGCATTACTGGCGCTGGCGCCGCTCGTGTTCCTCATCCTGTTTGCGGCAAATAAGTTTGCAGCGGCGCGGCAACCGATCGCCATCCGCGTAGAAGAGAACCGCACACACGAGATGCTGCGCGATCTGCGAAGTATCGCGGCGGTATTGTTCAGCCTGCTGCTGTTCTTCCAGTTCGGTAATGAATGGGCTATCGCCAGTTGGCTCCCGTTGTTCTTGATCCATCGCCTGGGAGCAAACCCGGTTTGGGCCATCTTCGCCCTGGCCGCCTACTTTCTTGCTTTACTGCTGGGGCGCCTGGCGGTTCAGCCGCTGCTCAAGCGCGTCAGCCACCGTCGCTTGCTGCTCGCCAGCGTCTTCGCCGCCATGGTCGGCTACCTGTTGCTCAGCTTTACGCCCTGGATGGCGGGTGCCTGGATTGCCGTGGTCATCATCGGAGCAGGTTTCGCGCCCATTTACCCTCTAATTGCCGAAACTTTGGATCATCGTTTCTCCTACCATCCCGGTTTCTACAACGGGCTCTTTTCCGTCGCGATTACCGGCGCCATGTTCGCCCCTTGGGTGCTCGGCTACGTGGATAATTGGTTCGGCATTGAATACGTCATGCTGCTTCCGGCGGTGGGGTCCGTCATCGTGTTGATTCTGGCGCTGCTGATTATGTTGGAAGCGCGGTTGATGAGCGACAAGCGTGCTGACCGGGTCACGCCAAGACCCGTACTGGCGAGCCAGGATTGATTTTCCGAAAGCAGATTGCCGCGCTACTGCTGGCTGCACTCGCCGGCACGCCCATTTTTCCAGC
The DNA here is from genome assembly GCA_963758445.1 of Terriglobia bacterium. GTDB lineage: Bacteria > Acidobacteriota > Terriglobia > Bryobacterales > Bryobacteraceae > Bog-105. Next base: position 500,082 of record CAVWVR010000003.1, on the reverse strand, counting down.
TCCTCGTGGCAACAATCTACGCACGCGAATCGCCGCACTCGAAGCGCAATTCCCCGCCGTGCAGCGGGCGCACATTGGCTTCAAGTTTGTCGATATCGCGAGCAATGCCGTCCTCGCCCAGCGCGAAGCGGCCTCGTACTTCGTTCCGGCATCGAACACCAAACTCTACACCACCGCTTTGGCGCTAGTGCGGCTAGGGGCAAACTATCAGTTTCAAACTGAGCTGCGAACATCCGCTGCCTGGAGCCCCGGGCAGACGACCTTGCCGGATTTGCAGATCGTCGGCGGCGGCGACGCGAATCTGTCCGGCCGCGTTCTGCCCTATCAAGCCGATACGCCGCCTGGGGATTTATTAGAACCGCTGCGGGATCTGGCCAAGAAGCTTTCCGACGCCGGCATCAAGACGATAGAAGGCGATGTGACCGGAGTCGCCTCCCGCTATCCCGGCGATCTTTACCCGGACGGATGGACCATCGACGATAGCATCTACGAATACGGCGCTCCTGTTTCGGCGTTGACTTTCAATGACAATGCCGTCACCGTGGTGCTCACCCCAGGCGATGTGGGCGAGGTGCCCGGGCTAACCACTCAGCCGGCCAACGCTCCGCTGCTTTTTCTCAACCAGGTGGTCACTGAACCGGGCAATGAGACTCATGTGCATTTTTCGCGGGCTCCCGGATCGAACGAGGGTGTGTTGTCGGGCGCTATCGGAGTGAGCGCACAGCCGTGGCAGCAGGATTTGGCCGTCCCCGATCCGGCACGCTGGACCGCCGGCCTGTTGATAGACGTTCTGCGCGAGCAAGGAATCATCGTTCGCGGTGAGGCGCGGTCCCGGTATGACGCCTCCCACAACGGCGGTACTTTGCTCGTAACGCGTCAATCGCCGCCTCTTTCGGAAGACATAGCGGTCATCAACAAAGTCAGTCAAAATCTGCATGCTGAGATGTTGTTGCGGGAAGTTGGCTTTGTTTCGCAGGGCGCCGGCACGTTGCGCGCCGGACTTGACGAACGAACGAAGTTCCTTCAGGAACTGGGCATCACGCCTGAAACAACGGGCGTTGCGCTGCAGGATGGCTCCGGCCTCGCTCGCCAGGATTTGACCACGCCGGATTCGACTGTCGCGCTGCTACGCGCAATGTGGGGCCGGCCAGAGCGCGATGTCTGGCTGGCCTCGCTGCCGATCGGTGGGGTGGACGGCAGCCTGGAGCGACGCTTCAAAGGCATCCAGGGTGCTGAGCGGGTGCATGCGAAGACTGGCTCCTTGTCCCATGTGAACGCAATGAGCGGCTACATCGAGACACGAGCGCACCGCTGGCTGGCCTTTTCCATCATGGTCAATGGAAGCGTTAGGTCACGAGGCAGAGGTCAAGACCTTCATCGATCGCCTCTGCGCGCTGTTTCTAAGCATCTAACAACGGATGGAAGTTGAGTTTCACGAGTCCGGCATCTACTTGCCGGAAATCGATCTCTGGCTCGACAATACGGACCCGTGCAGCGCGACTTGGATCTCTCACGGTCACAGCGATCATGCGCGTGGATGTCACGGCAAGGTGATCGCGACGTCAACTACACTGCGCTTTTATCGGTTGCGGCTGTGGCTGGATGACGATCAAAGCGAACCTGAGATGCACGCGCTGGAGTTTGGCAAGAGCATGCCATGGAACGGCGCGACGCTGACCGCGTATCCTGCCAGCCACATCCTGGGTGCGGCCCAGTTACTCATCGAGCACGCGAACGAGCGCGTCCTCTATACCGGCGACATCAAGTTACGCCAGCCGCTTTGCGGCGACACTACGGAAATCATTCCATGTGACCGTCTCATCATCGAATCCACTTTCGGGCTGCCCATTTTTCGTCTGCTCGAGCGCGAGAGCGCGATTGAGCGCATCCTGCATTTTGCGCGCGAGTGTCTGGCCGAGGGGATTAGCCCGGCATTCATCGGTTATGCGCTCGGGCGCGGACAGGAGATTGTTCATGTTCTCTGCCGGGCCGGCATACCGACAGCCGTTCACGGCGCCATCGCAAAATTCATTCCGGAGTATGCGGCACGCGGATATTGCTTCAATGGCTGGGAACCATACGATGCAAAGACAACTCACGGCAAAGCACTGGTGGTGGTGCCATCGCATGGCAATGTGCTTGAAGCCAGCGGCAAGAACATCCGTCTGGCGTATGTGTCCGGATGGGCCGCGCTCGATAATGCGCGCACGCGCAGCGGTGCGGAGGAGTTGATTCCCTACTCCGATCATGCCGATTTCGATGAACTGCTGCAGTTGGTGGAGCGCTCCGGGGCGAAGCACATCGATGTCGTCCACGGATACACCGTGCCTTTTGCGAATGTGCTGAACTCACGCGGCTTCAAAGCCGCCGCCCCGCTCCGTGGAGGCGAGCGCACCAACATTGAGGCGGAAGGCTGATGGACGAACTCGCGCTTGTGTGCGAGCAGATCGCAAGTCACGCCAGCCGGCTGAAGAAGATTTCGCTACTTGCCGACTATTTACGTCGCACTTTCTGACGACGACCTGGCCCTGGCGGTGCAATTCCTGAGCGTTGGCCCGGTAGCCGAAGGCTCCACGAATCACACGCTGTTCGAGCTCGAAGAGAAACCAAAGCTATCGATCGGCTACAGCGTCTTGCGGGGCGCGCTCCAGACCGCCACTGGCTGGGACGCTGAAATGTTGACCGTTTGTCATGCCGAAGTCGGAGATACGGGAGAAACCGCGAGCCTTCTGCTCCGCGGCATAAGCGCTGAACAACCGCTCACGCTCAAGCATGCCAACGAAATCTATCAGGATCTCTTTCGTGCCCGCACGACAGCGGCGAAACGGGACTTGATGGTCGCAGCTTTCCGGACTTATCGTCCGATCGCCATTAAGTATTTCGTCAAAGTGATTACGCGCGGATTACGCATCGGGCTGATGGGCAAGATGGTGGAAGAAGCGGTTGCGCTCGCGTGTGGCGTTCCTCACGAGGCGGTTCGCGACGCGAATAATCGTTTGGGCGATCTGGCCCGTGTCGCGCTCGCTGCCCGTCGCGGCGAACTTACCCAAATCGCGGCGCGCCTGTTTCATCCCATGGATTTCATGCTGGCTAAGCCGCTTGAGCGACTGGACGATCTGGCGGATCCGGCGGAATGGATCATTGAGGACAAGTACGACGGCATCCGCTCACAGATACATTTCGACTCCGGGCACGTGCGTATCTACTCGCGCGGCATGGAGGACATCACCGCAGCCTTCCCGGAGCTCCCGCCGAGTTTCAAAGCGTTACCCGGCAGCGGTTTGATCGACGGCGAAATTCTAGCCTGGCGTGACAACCGCGCCCTAAGCTTCAACCTGTTGCAGCAACGCCTGGCGCGCAAAAAAGTACGGGCCACCTTAATGGTCGAAGTGCCGGTGATCTTTATGGCGTACGATCTCTTGCTGCGCGATGGCGAAACGTTGTTCGCAGAGCCGTATGAGAGCCGGCGCGCCATTCTGGAACAACTACTCGCCGAGCACGATCTTCCGTTAATGCTTTCTCCGCAACACACAGCTTCGACGCACGCCGAAATCGACGAACTGTTTGCACAAGCCCGGCAGCGCGGCAACGAAGGCTTGCTATTGAAGCGCAGGCAAAGTCTGTACGAGCCCGGCCGGCGAACCGGAGCATGGCTGAAGCTCAAACGTCCATACGGAACATTGGATGTCGTCATCACATCCGCCGAACAAGGTAGCGGCCGGCGCGCAACGGTCTTCTCGGATTACACCTTTGCCGTAAAGTCCGAACAAGGCTTCGTAAACGTCGGAAAGGCGTATTCGGGATTGACGGACACCGAAGTCAAGGATCTGACTCGAATCCTGCGCAGCGCATCGACCGATAGGTTCGGACCCGTCATGTTGGTAAGGCCGGAAGTAGTGCTGGAAGTGGCGTTCGATGGAGTACAGAAGAGTGCGCGGCACAAAAGCGGATATGCGCTGCGCTTTCCGCGCATCGTGAGATGGCGCCGCGACAAGAAACCGGAGGAATGCGATGATCTCGCGCGCGTCGAAGCGCTCTACCAAAAGTCCCTCCAGTAAATTACATCCGGTCCTTGAGGCTTGGTTTAAGGCGCAATACCTGGCGCCGAGTGAGATCCAAAAGGAAGCACTTCCGCACACGCTTGCGGGCGAAAACACTTTGATTCTTGCGCCCACCGGCAGTGGAAAAACGTTCGCGGCTTTCCTCTCCGTGCTCTCGCGCTTAGCCGTTCGAGCCAGTGCCAACGCGCTTCCAAACGCGGTCTGCGCCATCTACATTTCGCCCTTGAAAGCGCTCGACAACGATATCCATCGCAACCTGGAGCCGGCGCTTACGGCCGTCAATGCTGCCTTACCAGCCTCGCAGCAGATCCGTATGGAAGTGCGCACCGGCGACACAGCATCCAAAGAACGCAATCGACAACGCCGCAGCCGTCCGCATCTGATTCTCACTACACCGGAGACGCTCAGCTCAGTTCTTTCTCAGGCTGCATGGCGCGAGACCGGTTTCGATCCCGATACTGTCATCGTCGACGAAATCCATTCGTTCGCCGAGGGCAAGCGCGGCTCATTGCTCGCACTGGCTCTGGAACGGCTGGAGCATCGCGTCGGACGCGCGGTCCAGCGCATTGGAGTTTCCGCCACCGCCTGGCCTATTGAAGCTATCCAGAAGCTGCTTTGCGGCGATCGTGCTTGCGCTGTAGCTCGCATAGATGTGCGCAAGTCGCATCGGCTCGAAATCGTCGCGCCAGAAACAGGATCGTGGCTGCCGCCCGCCGGACACAATCCATTTCGCATCGCGCCGACTGTCGCCGAACTCGTCCTCCACGCGCAGTGCAGCCTCATTTTCTTGACCACGCGGTCCGGCGTGGAGCGGCTCGGGCTCGCTTTGAAGATCCTGCTTCCTGAGATCGACGAACAAATCGCCGTCCACCACGGCTCAGTTGACCGCGCCACGCGCCACGTCATCGAAGATGGCCTTAAAACCGGCTATTGGCGCGCCGTGGTAGCGTCCAGCAGTCTTGAAATGGGCGTCGACTTTTCCAGCGTCGATCAGGTCCTGCTCATCGGCACACCTCGTGGTGTCAGTCGCGCTCTTCAACGCCTCGGACGCAGCGGCCATCGCATCAACGGCGTAGCGCAAGGTGCGGTCGTGCCCATGAGTCTGCCCGACCTGGTTGAGTCGGTCGCTCTGCGCGAAGCGGCACGCGAAGGACGCTTGGATGCATTGCGAATCCCCGGCGCGCCACTCGATGTTCTCGCGCAAGTCCTGCTCGGCATGAGCATCGAGCAGGAGTGGGACGTCGATGAAGCATACCAACTGGTCCGCCGCGCCGGCCCCTACGCGAACTTGCTTAGGAGCGATTTCGATGATGTGCTTCTCTATCTCTCCGGTCAAGGCAAAGTACTCGGTCCGTACGGAACATACGGCAAAATCGAGCTCCGCGATGGCAAGTTCCGCGTGGCAGACACCAAGACTGCACGCAATTACTACCTGAACGTCGGCGTCATCAGCACCGATTATGAGATGAAGATCGTCTCGGTTCGCAATCGGCATCTGGGTGCGGTAGAAGAGTCGTTCATCGCGGGCTTGCAGTCGAACGAAGCGTTCATCATGGGTGGCAAGCCGGTCCGGGTCAAGCGCATTCATCAGAACATCGCAGTTGTCGAACCGGCGCAGGGCGAGCAGGTGAAAACACCGCGCTGGATGGGCAACAAGATGCCTCTCACCACCCAGCTTGCGCAAGAAGAGTTGAAGCTCCGCCGCGAACTGCGCGACGCGTGGGAAGAAGGCGGTTCCACTGCCTGCGCTGCTCATCTGCGCAAAACGTATGGCGTCGACGATAACGTCTGCACGCGCATCGGCAGCTTCATCGCGCATCACTGCCGCGCCATGCCGGTGCCCACTGATTCACCTGTCCTGGCGGAACGCATTGTCAATGGACGCAACATGCTGCTGCTGGTGCATGTTGTCGCGGGCCGTGCCGTGAATCGTTCGCTTGCCTGGGTAGCAGGCGCCCGCATCGCCAAAGGCAACGCCGTGGTCGCCAATTTCGACGATCACAGTTTCCTGCTCTCGATGGATTCGCGTATCAAAGTGAATCCGGACATTCTGCGTGAAGCCTTCAACCCAGCCAACTGGATGGAAGATCTGCGTGCCACGCTGAGCACGACCGAGACACTCGGAACATCGTTTCGTCACATCGCCGAAATTGGCCAGCTTCTTCCGCGGCGCACGCTGAAGGGCAATGTTTCGGCGCGCGCTGCCACCTGGAGCGCCAGTCTGCTCTACAAAACTCTTCTCGAACACGAACCCGATCATCCGCTGGTGCGGGAAGCCGTTCGCGAAGTCATGGAAGATCAATGCGACGCGCCGCGCGCCATCCTGGAGACCGCCCGAATCTTTGCAACGCCGATCATCATTTACGATCTGCCGCGTCCGTCCCCATTTGGTCTGCCGTTGTTCGCCGCCTTCAGCCGTGAAGTGCTGGTTGCGCCTGACCCGGAGCGCGCCCTGGACGATCTGGTTGCCGCCCTCTACGGCGACTGGATGCCCGATTCAGTAGCGCACTGAGTCGAACGATATACTCACTTTCGATGAACGGCAACTATCTCGCCCTCGACTTAGGCGCCGAGAGCGGCCGGGCCATGTTCGCGCGGCTCGCCGATAGAAAGATCGAACTTACTGAGCTGCATCGCTTCCCCAACAATCCGGTGCAATTGCCGACCGGCCTCTATTGGGACACGCTGCGTCTTTTCCATGAAATCTGCGAAGGCATTCGCCTAAGCTGCCGAGCTGCCGCTGAACTGGACGGCATCGCCATCGACACCTGGGGCGTCGACTTCGGGCTCATCGGCGAAAACGGCGAGTTGCTTCAGAACCCGCGGCACTATCGCGATGCGCGCACAACCGGAACCATGGAGCAAGTTTTCGAACTCGTGCCGCGCGCGGAAATCTATCGACAAACTGGCCAGCAGTTCATGCCCATTAATTCGCTATATCAGCTCTTCTCTATCCAGCGCGATTCGCCGGAGGTGCTGGCCAGCGCCTCCAAGCTGCTCTTCATGCCGGACCTGTTCAACTATTTCCTCACCGGAACTTTCGCAGCCGAGCGCACCATCATCAGCACTTCACAGTTCTACAACCCGGCCAAGAGAACCTTCACCACAGATCTCCTGCGGAAGCTCGGAATCAGTAGCGGATTCTTTCCCGCGCTGATTGATCCCGGCGTGGAACTCGGCCCGGTGCTGCCTTTCATTTCCGAACGCTGCGGTTTCGAGCACGATGTGAATGTCTACACCATCGGCTCACACGATACTGCCTCAGCGGTTGCTGCGGTGCCGGCGACAGACGGCGACAACTGGTGTTACATCAGTTCGGGAACATGGTCCCTTATGGGTGTCGAGCTGCCGCAGCCCTTGATCAACGACGCTTCCCTCGCTGCCAATTTCACAAATGAAGTGGGGGTGGACGGGACCATACGGTTCTTGAAAAACCTGCCCGGCATGTGGCTGATTCAGGAGTGCCGCCGCGCCTGGGCCAGGCAAGGTCTCGAATACTCTTATGCCGAATTGATGGAGCGTGCCGCAGCCGCGCCGCCGACCCGCGCAATCCTCGACCTCGATGAATTTACCTCGCCGGGCAATCACCCGCAGCGCATCTGCGAATTTTGCAAACGAACCGGACAGGAAATACCCGAGCGACCCTGGCGCAATAATGCTTGTAGTTCTGCAGAGCCTCGCGGCCCGCTACCAGGAAGTGCTGCACAACCTGGAACACCTCACGGGCAGGCATATCGACGTAATCCACATCGTTGGCGGCGGCTCTCGAAATAAGCTTCTCAACCAGTTAGCCGCCAATGCCACCGGCCGTCGCGTCATCGCAGGACCGACCGAAGCGACCGCCGCCGGCAATGCTTTAACACAGGCAATGGGCACCGGTGACATCGGCTCTCTGCAGGAACTGAGATCCATAGTCCGAGCTTCGTTCCAGTTAGAAGAGTTCACGCCGAAAGCAGATTAGACTCGAATCATGGCAGCCACTAGACCATCGGTGCCAGTTGGGTAAACTCGCGCAGGCAATGTTGGGACCGGGCGTTAGCAGGCCGCTGCACCAATATGCATCACTTTGGTGGATAATAGTGTCATGGCGACTACAAGAAACCCGGTGCGAACGAGCGTGAGTCTGCCCGCCGCAATTGCTGCCGAAGTACGTACGAGAGCAAAGACGCGCCGCTTAAGTACTAACAGGATCCTGCTGGACCTTATCGAAACCGGCATAGAAGCCGAAAAACGTAAACAGGAGGAGTTTTTCGAGCTCGCCGAACGACTCCGTAGCGTTGAAGACCCCGACGAGGCCAAGCGACTGGGGCATCAGATGGGGCGCATGATCTTCGGCTCCTGATGCCGAAAATCGATACCTGGAACAGACTACCGGCGGCTATCCAGGAGCATTTAATCGATCGCATGCGTGATCGGTCCATCACTATTACTGACCTGAACAATTTACGTCTCTGGATGGACTCCAACCCTCAGGTGCCGGACGGGGACTGGTACAAAGATTTCGGCTCATTCAAGCACTGCGGTCGTGGTTCGCTTCCGAAAACATTTCTGCTCGCCGCGCAAGCCGCCAAAGGCGAGGCGCTCTAAATCGATCTAGCGTGTCTTACCACCCCCACCTCTCACAAAAAATTGCTCCTTATCCACCCCCGGATCCACCGCCACATCAAAAAACCCGACCATCATCTCCGCCCATGTCTGTTCACCCCAGCTCACAGCCGAATCCGGGTCAGGGTTATGCGGGTTATTTTTCGAATTATCAAACATCGCAACCGCCTGCAGCGTAGCCCCGGCCTTGAGCGGAATCGGCTCAGCCAGCCGATAACTCAGTTGCCAATAGAAGTCGTAATGCGGAACGCGCAGTAGCGTGCGCACGCGTCCGCCCGGCTCCAGGATGTTGTACTCGAAAGCTCTTGCCGCGCAGATGCATGTGCGGGAAAGAAGCTCAGCAACAACGCGTCGTTGGGCAGCGTCCCCCGCACCTCGGCTCTATAATCCGGCACGCCCGGCGGAATCAGGAAATGATCGTTCGTCAATTGCAGCGTCAACACGCGCTTGCGCGGCGGCTCTTTTGAGAACACCAGTCCGACGCTGGTCTTATCCTGCATCGGATGGCCGTGCGTCGTATAGTGCATCTGCAGAACAATATCCGATCCTGCAGGGACAAGCTTCGCGAACCCTGGCTGCCACGCATCCGGCAGGCTTCCAGGCGCGTACACGAGCAGAATATCGCTCGTGGTCCACATCGCGTCACGGCGTTGCGCTGGAGTTGGCAGATCATCGGCGCTGAACGCAACACCTAACGGCGCACCGCGCAACCAGGATGACTTCGGATCACGTACATAAGCTACGGCATGATGCACAACCATTCGATTGCTCGGACGAATCTCCGACATGCGCACCCAGCGATCTTCTTTAAAGTGAGTCGGAATGATGATGTACTGATATGGAACATCGCCCGACGCAGGGATCTGTTTAGCGATCGGCATCTCGAGAACAACATCCGGCGGCTCGATATTCCAGCCCGTGGTCCAATGGATCGGCGGCGGTGCATCAGCGGGGTTGCCCTCTGGCGCATGCGCGTTAACCCAGTCCGCAATCGCCTGCACCTGCTCGCGCGTCAGCGAAGGATCATTCGCGAAGTGTCCGCAGCACGGATCGGCAAACCATGGCGGCATCGTCCGTTTTTCGACCACGTCGCGAATCGCCGCCGCATAGGTGCGCGCCTGGCGGAATGTCTCAAGCGCCATGGGCGCCATCTCGCCTTGCCGATGACACGACTGGCAACGCGACTGCAAAATCGGCAGTAGGTCTTTGTAGAAAGTAGGCTCATCGCCCACGCAAACACCCGTAGCGCACACCCACAGCAGCGCCAGAAAAACTTTCTTGCTAAGAGCCGCTGTTCTTGCCCGCAGGAACTGGTTGGCCGTGTTTATGGGCGTAGAATTCCTTAGGCATGCTGGGCCACTTCGGCTCACGCTTGTGTTTGAAGGCCTCGAAACCTTCTTTGAGATCTTCACCTTCCATCACCTTGAGGCGCAGTTCGGCCGCCAGTTCACCGGCCTCTTCCCAGGACTTGCCGCGCGAGCCGTGGTAGTACTCAAGACCCGCATCAATCGCCGCTGGACTGGCCCTCGCCAATTCGCGCGCGATGCCTTTAGCGCGCTCGAAAGTCTCCGCGGGCGGGCACACCTGATGAGCCAACGCCCATTGCAGCGCATCCTGCGCATGAAACGTCCTGCCGGTCAGCGCCAACTCCAGAGTACGCCGCGCCCCGATCGCCGCCTCAACCGACCGGTACACCATGAACGGCCACAACCCAATTCGAATTTCAGTCAGCCCGAACACTGCATTCTCCGATGCCACCACCACATGGCCCTGCGCCACCAGCCCCACGCCTCCCCCCAGCGCCGCTCCGCACACTGAGACCACAATCGGCTTTTTGGAATGGAACCCGAGGGAGAACAAATCGTCGTGCAAATCTGTGAGTTGAGAGTGGCTCATGGACAGCGCTTCGTCCACATCCATACCGGCGCAAAACACCGGCCCGGCGGAACTCAGCAGAATGGATCCCACTTGCGCATCTTCCTGTGCCGACCGAATCGCCTCCACAATTTCTATGCACATTTCGGAGGTGAGTGCATTGCGCTTCTCCGGCCGATTCAGCACAAGCTGCAAAACACGATGCTTGCGCTCGACAGTCACGCTCATAGCAGGCTCCCCGCCCGCGATCTTACCGCAAAGCGATGCTGCTACTCGGCTCTCGATTCAAAGCCAAGAAGTTGCAGAGGCAGGTGCTCGGTGCGTTCATTCGCGCAGGCTACCTTGAATGCAAAGTCCAATACCTCGCGCGACGTTTTAGGATCGATCAAAGCATCGCAGTGTCCTCGAGCTGCGGCGTATTTCGCGTCGAGCCACGCTTCGTAATCGGATCGAGTCTGTGCGATTTTGTTCTCGAGTTCAGCCGGAACGGGCTTGCCTGCCGCCTTCAACTTTTCAAGCTCGGGCCCGTAGACTGCCTGCACCGCCGAATCTCCTTCCATGACGCCGATCCGCGCGCTCGGCCAACTGAACGTGAAATTCGGATCGAACCCCTGCCCCGCCATTGCGTAATAACCCGCGCCGCTGGCGTGATTAACGGTCAGCACAATCTTCGGCACCGTCGCGCAAGCCATGGTCTCCACCATCTCTGCGCCCGCGCGAATGATGCCACCCGTCTCCGCTTCCACTCCCACCATGAATCCCGAGACATCCTGCACGTAGAGCAAGGGCAGACGATTCCGTTCCGCGTTCTCCACAAAATACGCGACCTTCCGCGCGGATTCGGTGTACACAATCCCGCCCACGCGCGGTCCCGCAGGAGATTTCATAAAGCCACGGCGATTTGCGATCACTCCAATAGTTCGCCCATTCAGCCGCGCGGTCGCGCATACAAATTCCGGCGCATAGTCGGGTTGAAACTCCATCAATCCATCCGCATCCAAGATCCGATCAAGCAGATCTTCCATGCGATAGGGCAACCGATGATCCGGCGGAAGAATGTCGTGCAGCCCGTCCGGATCGTGCCGCGGCGCAGAGCCATTCGTACCCGGCACCGCTTGCTGGTAAACCGCGAAACTGCCGCCGAATCATCGACAGGCATTCCTCATCATTCGCCGCGCAGTAGTGGGCAACGCCGCTGACCGTAGTGTGCATCTTCGCTCCGCCCAGCGTCTCCGCATCGATAACCTGTCCCACTGCGCCTTTCACCAGGTTCGGACCGCCCAGCCCCATGAAACTGGTTTTGTCCACCATCAAAATCACGTCGCTCAGCGCGGGCAAATAGGCTCCACCGGCAATGCACGGACCCATGACCGCCGCAATCTGCGGAATGTGCATGCGCCGACGCATCAGCGAGTTGTAATAGAAGATTCGCGCTGCGCCGTATTGGCCCGGGAAGATACCGTCCTGCAACGGAAGATTCACGCCCGCCGAATCCACCAGGTACACAATCGGCACGCGATTCCGCATCGCGATCTCCTGCGCCCGCAGAATCTTCGTAATCGTCTCCGGCCACCACGAGCCCGCCTTCACGGTGGCATCATTCGCCACAATCACAGCCGGACGGCCTTCAATCATGGCCAATCCCGTGACCACGCCCGCCGCCGGCGCTTGCCCTTCGTAGCGGTCGTACGCGATCAGTAACCCGATCTCCAGAAACATGGTTCCCGGATCGATCAGGCGCTCAATCCGCTCGCGCGCGGTAAGCTTTCCGTCCTTGTGCTGTTTTTCTATCTTGCGCGCGCCGCCGCCTTCGCGAAGCCGGGTCTCCAGTTCGCGGAGTTCTTCCGTAAGCCGCCGCATATCACGTGCAAAACGCTGCATCAATGTGTGGTTGGGTAGATCTGGTTAACGCGAAAACCCCTGAGCACCTGTTAGTCTAGCAATCATGTTGGGCATAGACGAGCGCGCCCTGCGCGTCACGTGGACGGTATTCCTCTTTGCCTTTCTGCTCGCGCTGATTTATTACATTCGCGACACGTTGCTTATATTCGCTGGCGCCATCTTCCTCGCTTACATGCTTTCGCCCATCGTCAGTCTGGTGGAACGATTTATTCACAAACGGCGCGGCGTGGCGCTGGCAATCGTCTACTGCACCCTGATCGGGCTGCTAGTGCTGTTAGGTTTTCAATTGGTTCCCGTCGCAGTCGAGCAAGCCACCAGCCTCTTGAATCACCTGCCGTCATTCGTAAGCGGCGGCGGACTGACAAAAATCCCTTTGCCGCATTGGTTGGAGCCGGCACGCGCGCAAGTAATCACATATATGAATCAGGCCGCAACCAGCCTCCAGAGCAAGGCCGTTCCTTTTTTGCAGGAGGCCGGCGGTAAGATCCTCTCCGGCTTAAGCGCCTTGCTGCCGCTGATCCTGATCCCGATTCTCGCGTTCTTTTTTCTTAAGGATGCGCGCACTATTCGCGATTCCCTGTTGGCGACTACCGACGAGGGGCACGACCGCGTCACCATGGCAAACATCTTGGACGATATCCACCACACGCTGCGCAGCTACATGCGTACCTTGGTGCTGCTGGCCGCTGCGGCGTTCGTCGCGTGGAGCATCTTTCTCAGCGTCATGCGTTATCCCTATGAACTGCTATTGGCCGCTATCGCGGGCATTCTGGAGTTCATTCCGGTCGTCGGACCAGCGACGGCGCTGGTCATCATGATGCTGGTCGTGTTGGTAACAGGCTCCGGCGGCCTCATTTGGATCATCGTTTTCTGGGCAGGGTTCCGAATCCTTCAGGATTACGTCATCAATCCCTATCTCATGAGTTCCGGCGTCGAACTGCATCCGCTTCTGGTGCTCTTTGGAGTGCTCGCCGGCGAAAGAATTGGCGGCATCACCGGCATGTTCTTTTCCGTTCCGGCTATCGCCATTCTACGCGTCATCTACGAGCGGCTAAAAGAGACCCACACGCGCCGGCAGATCGCTACTCCATAGGCGCGCCTACTTGCCCGGATTGGCTACCCAGCACTCGTGAACTAACGCCGGCGTGTAGCGCGCAACCACATCCGCGGGCACATCCGATTCCTGCAGCTCCTCGAACGAAAAGCGAATCGGATCTTCTTTTGAGTCGCTCACGCTGGCTAACAGATATCCATATACATGCGTCTTCGCCCGTTTGGCATCGCCCGCATTCGGCGGCAGCGGGTAGCGCTCGGCGCCCGCGGTTCCGATAATCCAGCCCGGCAAAATACCGCCATGCGTGCGCCAGTATTCCGTGTTGAAAATGCCTTCCATATAAAAGTGCGAATGGCTGGCCAGCACATACACCGGCTTGTGCGATGTTTGCTTGAATTGCAGCAGCCATTCATACACCTTCCGGCCGCTCTCTTCCCCTTGCGGCGACTCACTCATGCTGTGGCTCTTTGAGATGCTCTCGGGCAGAGCTTCATGCATTCCAGCTACAATCGCGCGCACCGACGAGTCGTTGGCATCGCGCTGCAAAACCGCGCTGACCCACTGCATCTGAGCACTGTTGAACTGGTCCGAAGACCCGTTGTCCAACGCAATGAAGTCGATGCCGTCTTTTATCCAGTGATAGTAAGTATGGACGGCCAGATCATGCGGATCATCGCGCAAGCGTTGATCGCGAAGCGCCGGAGCATCAAACCAATCGGCAAATTGCGCTACCAGCTGGTCGCGCGTCTTCGGCGGTATCAATTCATGATTACCTACCGCGAGATAAACAGGCGTTTTGCCGAACGGCAGCAACTGGTTATCGATGAAATCGCGCCAGGCGCCATCCAGATAACTCGAAATCACCATCGCGCGCGGATCGGGCGTCTGGTGCGTTTGCCAATAATCCTGGTCGAAACGGTAGATAGCGCGGAAGTCTCCCAAATGCCAGTAAAATGCCGCATCTTGTGCCAACGCTCCTTTGGCAATGGCCGGCATCACCACGTCTCCGCAATTTCTGGAATCGCCCGAAACGGCAAAACGCCACGTCGTCTGCGCTAGAACGGGCACGCCGCACATCACCAAAAGAGTTAACGCGCCGGATGTCTTAATTGGTATTCGCACCTATCCAGTCTATTCGCCTATAATCGTGTTTCGCTATTCGCGATGCCCTCACAAACGCCCATCGACTGGTTCCCGCTCTGGCTGAGTCTTCGTGTAGCGGCGCTTGCAACCATCCTTGTCACCACCGTCGGCACGCTCTGCGCCTATTGGCTTTCGCACAAGCAATTTCGCGGCAAGAATTTAGTCGATTCTCTCATCACGCTGCCGCTGGTTCTTCCACCCACCGTGCTTGGCTATTATCTTTTGGTCGTGATCGGCCGTGCTTCGCCGCTCGGTCGAGTCTATGAAGCCATCACCGGCGGACCGCTTGTGTTCACATGGCAGGCCGCGGTTGTTGCCGCGGTGCTTCACTCTGCGCCCATCTATATTAAAGCCGCGCGTGCCGTGCTGGAGTCGGTTGACTATCGCTTTGAATGGGCCGCTCACAGCTTAGGCGCTTCAGAGTGGCGCACATTCTGGCGCGTGACGCTGCCCTTAGCGCGCCGTGGGCTCAGCTCTCTTGCCACGCTCACCTTCGCCCGTTCTCTCGGCGATTTCGGCGTCACCATCATGGTGGCCGGCAACATACCGGGACGCACGCAAACTCTATCTGTGGCCATCTACGATGCGGTGGAGTCGGGTAACGGCCACGTCGCCCGCGTTCTCGTTCTGGTAGTTTCCATCGGCGCGCTTTGTCTGCTCTGGGCAGCCGGATATTTCTTTCGCAACCCGCGCCTGAGCACGGCCGCCGGATGAGCGCCGCACCGGATACTGTTATCGACGCGCGCCTGGTCAAGCGCTTGCCTCCAGAACAGAATTCCGAGGGCTTTGAACTGGATGTGCATCTGCGCGCCGGCACAGGCATTACTGTGCTCTTTGGCAGCAGCGGCTCCGGCAAAACGCTGACGCTCAATTGCCTGGCGGGCTTTACGCGCCCCGATGAAGGGCGAATTCTCATCCGCGATGAAATCTATTTCGACGCAGCCACGAAGGTTCATCTTCCACCGCAACAGCGCCGCTGCGGCTACATCTTTCAGGACCATGCGCTCTTCCCGCACATGAGTGTAAAGGAAAATCTGCGCTTCGCTGCATCGGTTGCTCCCAGCGAAAATGGCCGCCGTCTGCATCGCCATCGGCGCGTCAATGAATTGCTTGAGTTGTTTGAACTCACTGATCTGGCCGCCAGAACTCCGGCGCAACTCTCCGGCGGCCAACGTCAACGGGCAGCGCTGGCCCGCGTCTTAGTCGCTGATCCGCGCCTTCTGCTGCTGGACGAACCCACGCGCGGTTTGGACGGGCGCCTGCGTAGCGCCTTCTATGAAGTTCTGCATCAAACGCGCGCACGCCTCGGCATTCCTGTGCTCCTCGTCACGCACGATCTGGAGGAGTGTTTCGAGCTGGCCGATACTGTCTGCCTGATCGACCACGGCCGATTCCTCCAAACCGGATCCCGTGAGGCGGTTTTCTCTACGCCGGCCAGCGTAGAGGCCGCGCGCATGCTCGAGGTATACAACATTGTTCCGGCCGAGATCTCCGCTCTCGACCCGGGCCGCAACACCAGCCGGCTTAGAGCGCTCGACAACTCGCTCGAAGCGAACTATCTGCCTGGCCATCTGATTGGCGATCGCGGTTCACTGTGCGTTCGGGAGCATGAGATAAAGGTGCGCAGTACGAAGCACCCATCGCAACCCAATCAGGTGCAGCTTCGCGTGCGCGAAGCCACGCCCTTCGCCGGCGGTGTTCGCATTCACTTCGAACAGGACGTCAGCGCTACCGTAAGCGAATCGGATTGGCAGCAGCTTCGCGGTGACGACCGCTTGTGGATCGAAATTCCGCCCACAGCGATACACTTCATCGGATAGACGCATGAAGCGTTACTACATCACCGATCGCAGGGCCGTGGGCGGATTTCATCCTCTACTTGAGGTCATTCGTGACCAGATGCATCTGGGTGTCGACTACATCCAGATTCGCGAAAAAGACATCTCTGCGCGCGAACTGTTCGAATTCACCTTGGCCGTTCTGGAGAACCGCGGAGATAATCGCAGTTACCTGCCAACCAAGATCCTTGTGAACTCGCGCGCCGACGTCGCCAAAGCCAGCGGCGCTGACGGCGTGCATCTCCCGGCCAACTCGCCCGTCCAGACCCTTCCCGGATTGATAGTGGCGCGCTCGTGCCACACGTTGCACGAAGTAGCCGCTGCGAAAGCCGATTTCATCACCTTCGGTCCCATTTTCGAAAGTCCCGGCAAGTCTTTGCCGATAGGTATAGAGATGTTGCGTAAGGCCTGTGGTCTGGGCCGAAGAGTGTATGCTCTGGGCGGCGTCAACTGGGAGAATGCGGCCGCTTGTATGGACGTGGGCGCCGAAGGAATCGCCGGCATACGCCTGTTCCAGGACCCCGAACTGTAACCGCGTTGTTTTGATTACGTCCACAATTTGGACGCCGATTGATGACGACTACCTCTAGACAATTCGCACTTATCTGTAGCGCGCTGCTGGCCGCATCCGTGCTCGCGCCCGGACAGGACACCCCGCCGCCGCAACCCGGACAGTTGCCGCAAAATACTGGAAAAGGCGTGCAAGATCTCAGCAAGACCGTTTCCGCGCCATCCTTCACGGTGCGAGACAAATTTGAGTATCGGGTGGTCCAGAGCTTCGGCGCCCGGGGTTTCATCGGCGCGCTGTTCGGCGCAGCCATTGGCCAAGCCGACAACAGCCCGCACGAATGGGGACAAGGTGTCCGGGGATTTGCGGAACGATACGGCTCGGGCGTGGCCGGCAACCTCTCGCGCCAGACCTTTGCATTCGTTTTGGAATCGTCCTTCCATGAGGACCCGCGCTACTTTCCATTGACGCAGGACAAGACCATGAAGGAGCGGGCTGTCAACGCCCTCAAGCAGGTGATTACCTGCAAGACAGATTCAGGCAAGGCCGAATTCGCCTGGGCTCGCGTCATAAGCCAGTTTGGAGCAGGCCAGTTCGACAACATCTGGCAGCCGCGCAGCACCGGTACCGTGGCGGATGGCTTTAAACGTGGCCTGATCGGATTAGGCGCAGATACGGCTTACAACTTCATGCAGGAGTTCCTGCCGTTCACCCGCCCCCGCTCCCTCCGTCACCGCCAATAACGCAAAATTTGAGCCGCATAGCGGCTGTGTCCCCATGAGCATGCTCACACGCTAAAACTGCAGCCGCAGAGCGAGTTGAAATTGGCGCGGCGTCCCGCCTCCCGTGGGACCGGTATTCACCAAGCTTGTGATGCGCCCGAAACTGGCGGGTGCGGAAATGTCGGCGAGCGGATTGCCGTATTGTGCCCTATTCATTAGGTTGAAGCACTCGGCGCGGAATTGAAGGCCCACTCGCTCGGAGAGGTTGATGCGCTTGGAGGCCGCGGTATCGATCTGCCACAAGGCCGGGCCGTTGAACGCATTGCGCCCTAAGTTGCCCCATGTTCCCGTAGTCGGAACAGAGAAGGAGGCTGGATTCATCCAAAGTGTCGGCGTGGACCCGCCGGGCGGCGCGACGGGAACTCCCCAGACGTAATTCGGACGCTGGTTATTGGCGTTGCCGTCCGGCAGCGAGGCAGAGGCGCGATCGACTGTGATGTTGACCGGTAGACCGGAGCGGGCCGTCCCGACAGCCTCCCATTGCCAGCCGCCCAGAATCGCCCGTAGCGGACCACGGCTGCTGAAGTAGCGTCGCCCCGCCCCGAACGGAACCTGATATACCGCATAGGCAGCGACGGTATGGCGAGCGTCTTGATCGCTGCTGGCGCGTTCACAAGCGCGGCAGGAAACGTTCTCCGGAAAATCGTCCTCGACCCCGCTCCCCAATGAGCCGTCATTGATGGAATGCGAAAACATGTAATTCCCGCTAAGCAGCCAGCCATGGTTGAACACACGCTGCACCGAAGCCTGGAATGCCTGGAAACTGCTGTTGCTGTCGTTTTGGCGCAACTCGATTCTGCCGTACTGCGGGTAGGCCCGAGTCCCGGTGAAGGGTTCAATGAGATTCGTGTAGCCGCGATTCATTACGTTGCTTCCCTTTGTGCCCAGATACGACAACGTGCCGAAAAACGATGCGCCCAAATTCTGCTGCAAGGAAAAGCTCCAGTCTTGCGCGTAGGCATCTTTTCTTTTTCGGTACAAGTCCTTCGGCGTGAGTGCGCCGGTTGCATCTACCAGAAAGGGCGCGATTGGATACGCCAGATTGGGGAAAGCACTTCCGCGGATGAGACTATAACTCGCTTCGTCGTTGAAGATGGGGAAATTCTGGTCATCCAGCTGCCCATCTTCGTGATAGATACCGTATCCGGACCGAATCACGGTGTTACCACGGCTTGCGGCAGGAGACCACGCAAGCCCAAAGCGCGGGTCAAAGCCGCCGCTTGTCGGAAAATAAAAGGCGCTGCCAGCCGCGCAAAACCCGCCGCACGTTTGAAAATCGAATGGAGCCGCGCGGCCGGTCGCTTCGTGAAAAACGCTGAAGTACTCATAACGCAAGCCGGCGCTCAGAGTAAGATTCGGTCTGAGTTTGTACTCGTCCTGCACATACCCGGACTCCTGCGTCTTCCGCATGCGCTTGAGTGGAACTAACGCGAGTTGCGTTCCCGAATCCAGATTGTTACTTAGTAAGTTACTCAGCGAGGAATAAGTCAGCGTCCCATAGGCAGAATTGCCTTCGTTCATCTGAATGCGCCGAACCTCGACGCCGGCTTTGATCAAGTTACGCCCATGACTCCAGCTCACGGTATCTAGCCAGGAGAATGTAGTCCCGTCCTGATCTGAAGTTTCATTGGAATTCAGCGCGCTAAAGCCGGAAATATTAACCGTATATGGCAGGTTGGTTAAATTCAACGTTCTCGAAATCGCCTGGTTCATTCCGAACTTGAATTCGTCTAGCAGAGAAGGCGAAAAAGCGTGCGTAAGCTCTGCCATGCCATTGGCGATGGAGGTTGGTACTCTTTGCCGGTCCATCAACGTGCCCAAAGGAGCAAGGCTGAGCGCGTCGTCATAGTTGAAACGAAAATATCCGGTGGTTTTATTCGTGAAATGGTGATCGATCCGGATCATTTCGGAGTTTTCATTGTCTATTGTTCCGCCAACTCCTGTGTATTGCCACACATTAGGCTTTGACGTGGCACTTGTGCCTTGCGGAAAAGCATTTATGATGGGGTCCAGCGCTGGAGATTTTGTAAGTACCGGAGTTCGGAAAGCCGGGCTCGGAACGAAACCGATCAGCGTTTGATCCTGTATCTGTCGAAATCCCTCGTAACTAACAAAAAAGAACGTCTTGTCTTTGTAGATTGGGCCGCTGAACGTTGCGCCAAACTGGTTTAAGCGAAACGGACGAGGGCTGTGAGTGGTGTCAAAAGGCGACCGGGCATCGAAGAAGCTGTTGCGCAAATACTCAAACAGCGAGCCGCGAAAAACGTTTCCTCCACTTGGCGACGCAACCACCAGCTGCGCTCCGGAAGCATCGCCGTATTCCGCCGAATATTGCGCTGTATCTACTCGAAATTCCGAGATGGCGTCGGTGGGAATGGAAAGCCGGATAGTCGCTTTTTGCGCCTGATTGGCAATGCCGGTGGCATCCACGCCGTCGTAGGTTATGTTCATGTCATCGCGTCCGCGGCCCACAAAACGAATCGTTCGCTGGTTACTGCCGCCTGAGTCGATGGCGCCCGGGACAAGCGCCGTGAGACTCGCCCAGTTGCGCCCGTTTAATGGGATGTTCTGGATGGCTTCGTTCTGAACCGCGCCCCCCAGCGTGGCCCCTGTCTGATCCAGTTGCACCAGCGGCGCCGTAACCGTTATTTCTTCGAATCTGGTAGATGGCGCAAGGACAACATTCAGCGTTCGTGTCTGGCCGACGTCCTGCCGGATGCTTTCGTAACGGGCCTGGCTGAAGCCGGCCTTTGCGACAACCGCCGAGTAAGTTCCAATCTGCAGGTCTTCAAATGCATAGACACCGTCGCCGTTTGAAATGGCCTCTCGCTCGAGCCCCGCGCGCACGTTGCGGAGGGTGATGACTGCGCCGGGAATTGGCCGGTTAGAGTTGTCGTGAACGGTACCCGTCAGAGCGCTGCGGTCTACCTGGCCGAAGCAGGCCACGCCTAAAACCACCCAGAGACCCACCATCACGGCCGAAGTGAGGAAGCCGCGCGTGTTTCGAATTTTGTGCACCGCGGTCAAAAGATGTAGACCGAGTATACAGCTTTATAGGCGATTAGCGCCAAGCATTCGCGGGCCCGGCAGTACTGGCACTAAAGGGCCATTCACTTTAGCGTGAGGCCACTTTACGGCTACAGAGAGTCTCGAAGCGGAGCCAACGAACGCAAGTGTGCAAAAGCTGGCCTTGCTGCCTCCGAAAATCGGCGATCTTGCTAGACGGGCCAATTGTTTTGCAACCAGCTACCCGGCTACACTTGCAGAACGAGTCTTTTTATCCCTATGCGCTACCTCTTTTTTGCTTTACTATTGGCCAGTTCTCTTCTAGGCCAAGTGACAACCGGGTCCATATCCGGGTTTGTGGACGACCCCTCGAAACGGCCCATCGCAGGGGCGACTGTAGTGGCGGCGGATGCCGACCGGTCGATCTCGAAATCGGCCTTGACTGACAGCGCCGGCTTCTATCGCTTCGACGATCTATCGCCCGCCACTTACAACATCTCGGTCTCGGCGCGCGGATTCGAAGCTATCAGAATGCGGCAAGTACGCCTGGAGGTGGATGCCAATGAGAGGGTCGATTTTCATCCCTCGATTGCAGGCCGACACGAGACGGTGTCGGTCGCCAGCGAAATACCGAACGTTGAAACAGAGTCGTCCGATCTGGGCACGGTAATCGATCGCGCCATGATTGAGAAGCTCCCGTTGAACGAGCGCGATTTCCTCCGGCTTGCGCTACTCACCCCGGGGGTCCTGCCGCCCGTCCAGGACTCGGCGCTTTCGACACGCGGCGATTTCGCCATGAATGTGAATGGCGCGCGCGAAGAGTTCAACAACTATCTGCTGGACGGCGTAGACAACAACGACCCCGACGTCAATACCTACGTGCTGCAGCCGTCAGTCGACGCGATTCAGGAGTTCAAAATCGAAACCAATTCCTATAGCGCTGAATATGGCAGAAGCGCCGGCGCGCAGGTAAACGTCATCACTCGCAGCGGCACGAACCAGTTTCACGGCTTTGGCTACGAGTATCTCCGCAACCGCGTCCTCGATGCGCGTAACTTCTTCGATGGCTCTCAAAAGCCGCAGCTGATCCGAAGTCAATTCGGCGGCGGCATAGGCGGCCCAGTGGTCCACGACAAGACTTTCTTCTTTGTCGATTACGACGGGTTGCAGGGCGAGCAGGGCTTTAGCGCGCTTGCTACAGTGCCCACCGCTGCCGAACGTACCGGTAACTTGGCCGGCCAGGCCCCGGTCTCTAATCCCTACACAGGCGCGCCTTTTACAGGCAATCAGATACCGGCAGCGCTTATTTCCCCCATCGCACTGAAAATCTTGAACTTGTACCCGCTGCCGACCAACAGTTCCGCCGCTGGAAATTACCTGGCACAGCCGATCGGGAACAATGCGCTCAACCAATACAACGTTCGCCTCGATCAGCGCTTCAACGATTCGAATCAGCTTACGCTCCGCTACAGTTACGGTCACAAGAATATCTATGAGCCATACACCGAGAACGCGGCGACAAACGTGCCCGGTTTCGGGGATTTCGTGTACGACCGCGGCCACAATGCACTGATCGACTATACGCGCGTACTCGGCCCCAGAACCACTAATTCGCTCCTGCTGGGATTCAACCGCAGCGGCCGCACCATTCTGCAGCAGAACTACCAGACCAACGTAAATCAGCTTTGGGGTGTGAACTACCTTCCTACGACTCCCCTGGAACTGGGCTTTCCTTCCATTTCCGTTTCCGGATTTTCCCCAGTAGGCGATATCGCATCTCTACCCATCAATCGCCACACCAGCACTTATCAAATTGACGACGCGTTGGCGCTGGTTCGCGGAAACCACGACATTAAAATCGGCGCGGAACTACGAAAAGTCGAATTGAACGGTACGGTTGCGCAATTTCCGCGAGGATTGATTTCGTTCCTGGGGGCGCTTTCCGGTTCCGGGGTTGGCGACCTGTTGCTGGGCCTGCCCACCTTCACCCTCGATGCAACCCTATCCGCGCCGCAAACGCTCAGGACGTTGCAGTCCGGCTTCTACGCGCAGGATAACTGGAAGGTCAGCCCCAGCCTGACGCTGAATCTCGGCCTGAGATACGAATTCAACACCCCGCCGACCGACCCCACAAATCGGATGGAAGCGTTGAATCTCGCCACCCGCCAACTGAGCCAGGTGGGCACAGACGGTATCCCGCGATCCGCGTACGGGCCGGATTACACCAACTTTGCGCCGCGCGTTGGCTTTGCCTGGAGTCCCGCCAAAGACTTTGTGCTGCGCGGCGGTTACGGCATCTTCTATGACGCCAGCATGTTTGAGGTCACTTCGGCGTTGTATTTCAATCCGCCCTATTTCACCCTCAGCACTTTCTTTCCCAGCGCAGCCGGGCTGCTAACCCTCCAGAATCCGTTTCCCCTGAACCTGGGTTATGTGCCGCCGCCAAGCCTCAGCACGCTCGCTCCGAATCTGCGTACGCCTTATTTGCAGGATTGGAATCTCGATTTGCAGCGGTCGCTTCGGGGACTGGGTACTCTCTCCGTCGCCTACGCCGGATCGAAGGGCACAAGGCTGATCCGGTCGCTGGATTTGAACCAACCCCAACCAGCGCCTGGAAGCGTGGACGCGCGCCGGCCATATCAAGGCTTCGAGAACATCTTCTATACCGAAACTGGCGGAAATTCCGAGTTCAATTCCCTACAAGTGTCGTTGAACCGAAGGCTGCGAAGCGGTCTGTCGATCCTCGCCAATTACATGTATTCGAAATCGCTCGACGACACGTCGGCTTTCCTCGGAACCGTTTCTGACAAGAACTTCCCGCAAAATAGCCAAGACTATCGCGCCGAACACGCGCCTTCCAGCTTCGATATCACGCACGCGGCAACCATCGCCTTTGTGTATCAACTGCCCGTCCGGAATCTATTCACTCGCAACTTGGAATTTCGAAGTATCATCAGCGCTTACTCGGGCCAGCCATTCACGCCGCTGCTCTCCTTCGATAACAGCAACACCGGGAACACTGGCGGCACTTTTGGATCGGATCGCCCGAACGTCGTGGGCGCGCCGGCCTTAGCGAACCCCGGCGCGCAGGCATGGTTCAACACAGCGGCATTTGCCATCCCTGCACCCTATTCGTTCGGCAACGCCGGACGCAACATCTTGCGCGGTCCCGGCTTGTTTTCCTGGGACATTGATGTCGCACGCCGATTTGCTCTGACCGAACGGTTGTCGGCGACCTTCGAAGCCCAGGCGTTCAATGCGCTAAACCGAACTAATTTCGATCTACCGCAGCTCTATGTCGACCAGCCCGGCTTCGGGCAAATCTTCTCCGCAAAACCACCCCGGCAGTTACAGTTTGCGGTTCGATTTGCCTTCTAGAAAAATGCCTTCGCGAACTCCAGGTCATAGATCGGCCGGACCTTCATTTTGTTACAGGATACAGGTACCGCTGGTACCTTGGATTCTTTGACAGCCCTACAACTTTAGATGTAGTATTGCACCAGTCTGGTGGTGGCAATTACTCGCTGAAGGCGCTCTTCAGAAGTAACCACGCTATACGGAGGGAAAGTGGCCTGCGTTAAAAACTTAGCTGTAAGTGTGTTCTTTCTAGGCGCTTTTGCCCAAACGGCTTTTTCAGCTTCCACAACCGGCTTAGCCGACTGGTGCTTTAATTCCAACGGAAACATAAACACGTGTAATGGCGGGACCATGTCCCCGGCCGGCACATTCGATTCCACCCTCGAACCATCCGCAAACAATCTGGGCAGCATCAGTTTTGCCTTGACCGCCGGGCAATATGCTTCGGCCTACATGGACTACGATTTGGATTTCGTCAAATACGGATCATTCCAGGATTCCGGGGCGACCCATGGCGCTCTTCCGGCCGCGGGTTCGTATGAGTTGGCTGACCCGAACACGAGCAATATCTTTACCGATTTCGCCAGCAACACTCTTAACAACACGAATACCGTTGGCACACCGTCCGGTCCGCCGTCCGCCTGCTGTGACGTTTCGTGGGCACTAAGTTACAAGGCTTCCGTAGCAGGTACGGTCACCTTCACCGTAAGCACCACCGCGCCGGCTTCAGGCTTCTATCTGCAACAAACTAGCTTCGATGCGGGCGACAGCATTTATCTTTCTGAAAGCTTTACCCCGGGAAAGGCGCCACCACCGCCGCCCCCGAATGTGCCTGAACCGGCAACTTTGCTTTTGATAACTCCTGCCATCGGCGCAATATTCGCGTGGAAGCAGCTGAGATCGCGAAAGCTTGCCGAAATAGTAACCTAACTTACTTCCCCCACCGACGACAGATCTGAAGTGAACCAAGGGTCTTCACAATATGAGACAGAGTTTAGTACGTTTTATGGCGCTAACGGCGATAGCTTCGCCGGTGTTGTTTTGGAATACTCTCAGGGCAGGTCCGCCGGTAACTCCGATCGCGAACACCGTGCCGTTTGTTGCTTCGAATCCAACGTCGCCACACACGAGTTGGACCGGCAACCCGGTGACTTTGAAAGGTACACTCACCAGTTCCGCCTTCGGGACTGATACGTTCACCTACGACTGGAATCCAGGAGACGGTGGAGCTCACTGCACCGGAACGGTGACGAACCAATTTGTGATTTCCTGCGCTCACACCTACAACGGAGCGGTTGGCACGGTTTACACCGCGGTTCTGACCATCACCGATACCAGTAATGGTCTGATTAGCCCGCCGGCCAACTGCCCGCCTTCCGTCGCTCACGGCGCCTGCTACTACACCTCGCTCAATGCGCCGCCGCCCAATTTGCCGGTTGAGATAAATAACGCCATCGACAACGGACTGTGGTACCTCCACATGCAAATGCGGCACTTCACTACCGGTGGCGGTGCGCCCGCCGGCGACTGGTATTTGGGTACTTACAGCAATACCGATGCGGCCGGAGCTGGCGATACTGGTCCCAGTTCGCTCGCGTGCAGCGCGTTCGAAAATAGCGGCTTCCTGCAGACGAATGTCCCTGCCAATCCCTATTCGCTTGACGTCCAACTCTGCCTGAACGGGGTTTTTGATCAACTTACTACCTTGACTATCCCCAACAATGTGACCGATATAGTGTATGGATCCTACGACCCGGACTCGAACGGCAATGGCATCGCCGTGCAAGCCCTTGCTCCTCACAGTGGATACACGAACTACCAGACTGGAATGATGCTCGATGCCATCGTCTCGAGCGGTACGCCGTCCACGCCCTTGACAACCGGTACTGCTTTGGCCACCAAGATCAAAGGTCTTGCGCTAGGCGGCACAGGCACCGGCGGAGCGTACGCATATAGGGATGCGGTCATCGACATGGTCGACGACTATGCTTATTGTGAAGCGCCCTCTTACACTTCCTTCAGCACCAACTACGCTGGCGGCGGCTGGCATTACACCTGCCAGGAGGAAACAGGGGACAATTCGGTAAGCCAGTGGGCTGCCATCGGCGTGATTCCGGCCATTCGCAAGTTCGGCGCAACCATAGCCACAGAAGTCCATACTGCCGACAAGAATTGGCTTGATAGTTCTTTTACGAACAGCGCGCCCACAACCGGCTACAACGGTTACTTCGGATATACGTCCAGCAGCCCCATCTGGGGTCCGTACGCTGACACGCCTTCAGGCTTAGTGCAGTTGGCTATGAACGGCTTAGGCCGCGGCACCGTCTCCCCCGGTGGAAATCACCTTTGGGATTCCGCCGAAACCTTCCTGCGCGACAACTTTGGAAACCCGCAATCCAGCGGCTCAGGTAGCTCGCTGCAAGACTACTACTACGGCATGTTCTCCTTCACCAAGGCGATGTTGTTGCACGACAACAACGACGCCGGGGGTGCGATCGGCACCGGCAATCAGCCCATCCAGTTGCTTATGTCGACCGACGATCCGAATACCTGTTCCTCTCCAGTCCCGATCAGCTCTCCGGGCAGCGGGACAGGGCCGTGCTATCCCCCAATCGACTGGTACGCCGCACAAACTGCAGCCTACGGAGGAACCGCTCCCACCAACGGCGTTGCGCGAACCATCCTTCTCAACCAGAACGCGGACGGGTCATGGTTTGGCCAGAACTACGATAACGCGCAGAACTATTTCGAGACGGGCATTGCCATCACCATGTTGAATAAAACCGTGTTCAACCCTGTGCCGGTGGCCTGCTTTACCTCTAATCCCAGCCATGTCGCTTCCGGTGGACCCGTGCTACTGGATGGCGGATGTTCCATCGATCAGAATCCCGCCAACACCTTAGTGAGTTGGCAATGGGACGTGGATGGCACCGGAGGTACCACCTTCACGATCAAGCCAGGCAGCCCTCAGTGTCTGACGGCCAGTTGCTCAAAGATCAAATACAGCTTCACCTTGCCTCAAGGCGCGTCGCTTCCCTATAACTACCCTGTTCGTCTCCGGGTAACAGATAACGCAAATCCCCCTTTGACTGCGGATGTTGTTGGCGATGTCGTGATTTCCAGCCCGCCAAATCCTCCTAATGCTAACGCCGGCGGACCTTACAATTTCTGTCCGACCACCTACAACAACAAACCCATCTACGCCCCGTTCCTGCTCAACGGTGCCAACTCCACGAATCCGGACCAGGGAAAGACAGATGGTACTCCTAACGCTCCCCCAAGCACGATTGTTTCGTACCTCTGGGACTTCTCCTGCTCGGGCAAATTCACATCCGCGTCGGGCGCTCAGGTGGATGCAACTACCGCCTTTAACATTCCTGCTGATTTTGGAACCTCTTTCAACGTTTGTCTGCGGGTGACCAACAACGATAATCTCGCATTCCCAACGGCGGGGTTGACCGCTGGACTCTCCAGCGTCGCGTCCGCGCAGGTTACGATTCAGAATCCCAACAGTGAAAATTGCACGCACTGTGTCAATACTCTCCAGGGAGCCGGCAAGGCTCCAGTTCCGGGCAGGGCCGGAAGCGTTCAGCTTTACTGGACGGATACGAATACTAGTCCGAATTTCCCGATTAGCCACTACAACGTCTATCGAAGTACAAGTTCCACCTTCACTCCATTCACTGAGATAGCGGGTGCGAATTCAAGTCCCTTCGTGCCGGCTGTTCAGGTATCGGTTCCCCCGGGTGGGACACTATACTTCCAGGACAACAATGTAGTGGCGGGAACGACTTACTATTACCGTGTTGCCCCTGCAACCGTGAACGATACGGAGACCTGTCAGGGGAATGTGGCTCAAACCTTGGCGGTCAGCGTTCCCAAGGGCCGCTAGAGGAAGATCTAACTGAAGAAGGAAGACTTATGAAGAAACTCGCCGTCGCACTTGCCTTGGCTGCCTCGCTCGCGGCAGCAGATTATTCGGGAATCTACAAAGGAGCCGGTGGCTTCGAAGACACAAAGTATGGTTCCGTTCCTGCCACGGCCACACTCACGCTGCTGCAGGCGGGCTCATCCGTTTCGGGCACGTTGCGAATCGGGAACGGGCCCCTCATTAAAATCTCAAGCGGATCAGTTTCGGGCAGCCAGATCACATTTGCGGTCTCCGGCGGCAGCGGTGTCCTTACTGTAAATGGCGCCAATCTCCAGGGAAGGCTCACTTCCAGCACCGGGAAAGTTCTCGACATCGTCTTTGCCAAGCAGTAATCTGCTCAAGAGATCATTGCTAATTTAGAGCGAGGAGTCAGTGGGTCTGGCGCCTCGCACTTCGTAAGTTCCAATCACCAAGTAACACCAACTCACCTATGTACAAACGAGCGGCTCTCCTATTAGTTGCCTTAGCAGGCTTTATGGTCGCGGCCCCGCCGTCTTCCGAGCCTGTATATATCCTTCTTTACTCGCGATTCTACGATCATAGCCATCAACATACAACTGATGAAAGGCTGCAACGCCTGCTTCCGTTGATTGAGCGCTTGCGGAAACAGTATCCGCAGTCCGGCATCGCCGCTCTATTTCAGTTTTCCGGCACCGTAAGCCAGGTGTTGCAAGAAGAGAATTCTGGCTCGCACCTTGTTGACCGGGTCAAGGAAGCTTCGCACCGCGGCTTGGTCGATATCGGCTACACCGGCGAGGAAGAGCCTTCCTATCTGTATCGTCCGAAGGCCAATCTCCTACTGGCCAATACGCCCGAAGCTCGCTGGGACCTCAGAGCAGAGGCCGCGGAGCGCTTCCTGGTAGATTTCAAAAATCCGGTAACTGGTCTACCGGTTGCAGGCCTGAGCGGTGGGTTGAAGCGCACCCAGGAGGTCTTCGGTCCCGCCGCCTATGTGAGCGGTCTAGCCACTGTCGTGGGGGCTGATTCCCCGGTTACCCACGAGCTTCTAAAACTAGACCCAACGGCTATGGAGACTGGCATTCCCGCGTCAGATCCAAAGTTAGGGATCGAAGGCTTCGGCTTTTCCGCGGCGAATTTCTCCAAATACATGAGTCCCGACTCCATCGAGTCGCCGGAATTGTTTTGGGAAGACAATGTACTTCGCCTCTCCGACACCAGCCTGCGCGACAACAAGCCCCACTCCACAGATGAGAGTCTGGATTCACTTAAAAAGGTCTTCGAAAAGCTCGATCGCAGCCACGTGCGCGTCATCAAGCTGGAGGTGGCAAGTTACAAACGCTATCTGACAAGACGAGCCGATGGGTCGGTTGTCACTGATCCCATGGAGTGGCTCTATTATCACCCCGACGATCCACGGATCCCTCCAAATATGAAACCCATGGTCCCTCAGACGGTTGTGGAGGATGGCTACAGCAAAGATGAGGCAACTCTGAAATGGCTGCTGGACGAGTTTCTTCCCGCCAACCCCGGAAGCCGCTTTATTTCGGTGCATGAGTTGGCTGCGCTGGCTCAGCCCGCCGCGCCCCAATTGAGCGCGGAGGATCTGCACGCCCTGGCATCCGATCTGGAAGCTCGTTTTGTTCAAATGCCCGAAACTGCTCCCGACTTCGGACGTGCGGGCAATAACTTCTTCTCGCTATCGGAAAGCTTCAACCTGTTCGCACAAGCGCTGGCTTCCCTTTCGCAAACGGGTTCTTTGCCGAAATACGTGCCTTTCAATCAGCAGTACGGTCCCCTGACGCTGCCGAACGAGTCGGGTGCGACCACTGGCTCTATTGCCGTGTCAGACGTGATTAAGACCGCTGCGCAGATCGCTCCCCGCCTGGCAAACACCGCTTGGAAGCGCGTTCCCGAAAATTCTCCTCCGAGCACGTTCGAAATTGCCTCCCTGCATTTGAACGCCGCTCAGGTACTGCGTCTCATGGAGCAAGCCTATCTCGATCCGTCCCCGAATCGAACCTTAAAGGTGAATGCCGTCACGCTCTCCACTCGCGCCGGATTTATGTTCCCCAAGAATACGCTCATGACCGATCAAAGCAACTCCTGGACATTCAAGCCGGCTCCCCTTCGTATTGAACAAACCCCGCCGGCGGTTGCCAGCAACTACTAATCGCGTACGGCACTCAGGGTGTGGGGCAGGATGCTATCCGGATGCTATCCTGCGCCCCGATTGCCAATCGGGCAACAGCGGCACAAACACGTGCGACAGGCTCAGTCTTTCTTCCCCTTAATCGCCTTCTGCTGTTCTTCCAGCCTCTTAAACATGGCGATGCATTTGTCCGCTTCAGCCTTATTCCCCTCCCGCGAGAATTCCTGTCCCAGTGCCAGCCATGCTTGGCGCAGGCGCGGATCGTCTACTACTGCTTCCTTATATTCGGCCACCGCGCTCGCCGGCTGGTTCTCCTTGTGCTG
Organism: Terriglobia bacterium; assembly: GCA_963758445.1. Lineage (GTDB taxonomy): Bacteria > Acidobacteriota > Terriglobia > Bryobacterales > Bryobacteraceae > Bog-105. Next base: position 469,587 of record CAVWVR010000003.1, on the reverse strand, counting down.
CAACTGGCCCATATAATAGTGCGCCCAAGCAAAACGTGGGTTGTATCGCAGAGCCTCGCGAAATAGCTGCTCTGCCGCCGCATCATCGTTCGCTTTCAGGCAAACTACACCCAAGTCGAGCGGCGACCATTCCCACGGAACCGGCAAAGTTCGATTTACGGCCGCACCCGCTTCGTAAGTCTTTCGTGCTTCCTGCGAGCGGCCCAGTTGCTCTTCGACCCCGCCTAGATCTTCATAGGCGCGTACTAATTTCGGATCCAGCTGGACGGCTTTGGCGAACTCATTTGCCGCCGCCTCCAGTTGCTGATTATGCACGTCCACTCGCCCCAGCAGATACTGATACTCCGCATTCTCAGGCGCCACCTTGATCAGCTTGAGGAATTCTTCACGCGATTGCTTCGGCTGCTGCGAGAACTCATACGCCAGCGCCAATGTCATCCGGTCTTGTTCGCCCAGCGCCTTGATCTTGTCAGCGCGCCCCAGGGCATCAACCGCATCCGGCGGGTGCTTTTCCAGATAGGCCAACCGCCCTGCCATCAGCAGGATCTCGTACGAATTCGGATGTTCCGCCAAAGCTTTGTCAATAACCGCCCGCTCTGCGGCATAATCGTGCTCCCTGAGCGCTTTATCCAGATCCACTCGTTCCGTGTCAGACAGCGGTGCTTCGGCTGCTCCGATATCGATCTGTTTCTTCGGGGACTGCGCAAGAGTCCGACTGCCGGCATCGGGAAAAAAGCTAATCGTCAGCGCTATGGCGCTGCAAGCGGCGCGCGCCCTCACCTGGTCTCCGTAACGCTCAGTACCGTATTCACCGTCAGACCCTTAGTTAAGACTTGTTTTTTTCCCGACGGCCAATCCACTTCAACGCGCTGCACTTTGTCGGCATCTCCCAGGCCGAAGTACAACGGCAGTGAGCTTTGTGACAGGTAGCCTGACTTGCCATCGTTATATTTCATGTACATCTGTGGACCGGCCGTTACGCGCACTGTAGCGCCCAGACCATCGCGGTTGGAAACGGTGCCGATCAACTTCACCTTGAGCCAATGAATTCCCCGCGACTGCGCTAGATTGTTCACCAACACTTGCGGCGCCGAGTTGAACTCGTTCGTCACAACGTCAAGATCCCCATCATTGTCCAAGTCGAAAATCACTGACGACCTGGTTCCCAAAGAAGACATAACTGTGATCTTGCCGCTTTGACCCTTGCACGGTTCCCTCAAGTATTTTTCAGCATCGGCGGGAAGCGTGGAGCAATCCAGCTCAAACCAGGGCGTGTGGGTGTGTCCCCCTTTGCGTGGCTCAACTCCCAGCAGAAACTCCGAGTCTAAGAACTTTTTCCCCCGATTATTCAACAGAACCGTGTTGATCCCATATCGAAAAGGGAAGTTCATGGACGACGCGATGAAAATGTCGTCCCAGCCATCGGCGTTCAGATCGCCAACGCTCGGTCCCCAGGGCCAGTAGTTCTCGGCCCCCATCCGATCCGATACTTCCTGAAACTTTCCCCCGCCCAGATTGTGATAGAGAGAATTTCCAAATATGTAACTTCCCACCGGACCCATCAGGAAATCTTCCGGCGGTGGATTCGGCGCCTTTTTCTTTTCGTCCTCAGGCCCGAGTTCTGTCCACATATCCGAGTGCATATCGGTGACAAACATGTCGAGCCGCCCGTCGTTGTCGTAATCGAAAAATTTGACTCCCATTGCGCCCCATGATGTTCGAGGAAAGTACTGTTTTGTGCGCTCTGAGAATTTACCTCCGTGATTCTCGTAGAAATGATTCGGGCCCATCATATTCAGAACGTAAACCTCAGGGAACCCATCTCCTTTTAAATCCGTAAAGGTCGCGTCTCCACCCCACCCCACTGGCTTCAACCCTGCTTCGGCAGTCACGTCCTTGAAGTGGTTGTGCCCCATATTCTTGTACAGCATCGGGAATTCATAACGCTCCGGGAATAAGTGGCCTGAGAATGCATCGGACAAAGCCAGATATTGTCCCTGTGCTCCCTTTTGATCGCTTGTGTACTTGCCCACATTGCACACCAGCAAATCGAGCAGCCCATCGCGGTCGAAGTCGAAAAACACCGCCCCGGAAGAATGCGCCACTCCTCCTACGCCGGCCTCCGCCGTAATATCGCGAAAGTGCCCGTGGCCGTCGTTTTCAAACAAGAGGTTCCCGCCGCGCACTGTCGTTACGAACAAATCGGGATCACCGTCATTGTCGATATCCGCAAAAGACGCGGTCACACTGATGCGCCCCGGAACGCCGACCCCCGCCTCCGCTGTGATGTTCTTGAATTTCCCCCCGCCCAGATTCTTCCAAAGCTCATTTCCGCCGGTTTGACTGAGAAAGTAGATGTCGTACAAACCGTCGCCATCAACGTCTGCGACTGCGATTCCGTTTCCGTGATCATAGTGCGCCTTCTGATAGTTTTTCCCCGCGTCATCCACTATCTGGTTGCGGAAAGTAATCCCACTCTCCGCCAGCTTGTCCTCAAATTGAAACTGATAGAAGACCTTAAATTGATCCACCGTTTGTAACTGCTTCGCTTTGCGCGCCGCCAGGCTGGCGGAGGCATCCTCGGCCGGATACACCACTTGCGGAGTGGAATCCGGCTCATGGTGTGCCGCGCGAATGCCTACCGCTAGCAGTACGGCGAGAAAAAGTAGAGCTGTGGTGTTGCGCAATTTATTATTTTCCTTGACCTGTCAGCTGCCGATAAGCGGCTAATTCACGATCGGCTTCCGCGCTCTTCCCGGCGCTCTTGTAAAGACCTGCCAGCGCCATGTGCGCCTGCGCGGCAATTGCGCTCTTTTGATCGATGGTAAGCACCTTCAGCCAGTAGGTTTGGGCGCCGGAATCATCCTTCGCCACTGCCGCCGCGTTCCCCATCTCGAGCAGAATTTCCGGGGTGTTCGGACGCAGCCGGTCGGCGTCGGCAAAGATGGCAAGTGCTTCCCCGGCCTGACCCTGTTGCAGAAGTGCGGCGCCCAGCCGATAGAGAGCGTCCACATCCTGCGGCCGCAATTGTGCCTCGGCACGATATTGAGTGATGGCCAACGACCATTTCCCCTCACTCGCGTAAAGATCCCCCAGAGCCAAATGTACGCCGCCCGTGAAGGGCTTCAGCCGAATCGCTTCGGCGTACTCCCCCTCGGCTTCGCGAAAATTCTTACTCTGGACAGCGCGCTCGGCCCGCACCTGATACGCCCGCGCTGTGGCGGCGTTCTTCTCAAGGATTTGGTCGAACGATTTCTTGGATTCCAGTTCCGCCGCTCGATGAAAATCGTAAAGAAGTTCCGGGTCGTTGGGCGATTTAGCCAGTTCCGTTTCGAGTGTAGCCACATCTCTAAGCGGACGCCCCTCCCCTGGTGTACCGTTCGCTAACTGCGGGTCGATAGCGATAAGCTGTCGAAACGTTTTGTCCCCAGCAATCGCCGTGGCGCGGCCGTAATAATAAAGCAAATCGGGATCTCCCGGATTCCTTCCTAAAGCCGCCTGAAAAGCCAAAATCGCGGCGCCTAGCCGCCCTGTTTCAAGGTATGCAAGACCCAGCAACTCCGGCGTGTGCGCCTGCTCCAGGTGCGGGAGTGCGGCCAGCGCGTTTCCCTCCAGCAGCAGTGCCACTCCCAATGCCTGATGCGTTCCCAGCAGTTTCGGATCAATGCGGAGCGCCGCTTCCAATTCAGGTATAGCCGCTCGATAATTGCCTTTTTGAAAGTACGCGTCGCCCAGGTTGGCGTGACCCGAGGCCAAATTGGGCTGCAGTTCCGTTACTTTGCTGAACTCTCTAATCGCCACATCATAGTGGCCCTCCTTTTGTGCCGCGGCGCCTGCCTGTGCGTGCTCAATCACCTCCGTCGAAAAACTTTGCAGCAGCAGGGAAAGGCTGAGGATCGCTAGAATCATGGACCTCCGGTGCTATCTATTCTCCGCTATTGCTTGCGCGCCTGCGCAGCTTTCATCTGTTCCAAAGCGGCTGTTAGTTTGCTATCGGCGGGGTTCAACTCGTGAGCCTTCTCAAGCACCGGCAGCGCCGCCGCATCGTTTCCCAAAATGTGATAAGTCGCCGCCAGCAGATTCAAGGTGTCGAAAAACTGCGGATTCAGTGTCGCAGCCCTTTGAAGCGGCGGCAGCGCCTCCTGGTATTGCTTTAGCTCGAAAAGGCTGAGCCCCAGGTTGTGCCACGCGTCGAACGAATTCGGATCCAGCTTGGCCGCCGCGCGCAGCGGTTCCAACGCGTCCGCGAACCAGCCTCCCCCTGCGTACAGTTGCCCCAGCATTAACATCCGCCGCGCGTCTTTCGGATCCGCCAGTGTTTGGCAAACTTCGCGCGCTCGCTGTCGCGGCTGTTTGCTCAAGGCATCCATACACGCGCGCCCTTCCTGTTCGACAAACCGCTGCATCTCTCGCACGTCATCGTAAATCTTGTACTGGCGCGCAGCGTCTTCATCTCGCCCCGTCATGCTGTAAATCCTGGCCAGCCGGTAATGCGCCTCGGGATCATAAGGATTATTCTTCGCGGCACGCTCTAAAGCCGCCAGCGCCAAAGCTGATTGGCCGTTCGACATATAGGCCAAACCCAGGTAGAGAGAAGCCTTCGGAAATGCCGGATTCGCACCTAACGGTTCCAGCCGCCGGATCGCCGAAGCAAAATCAGACGCTCGCAGATCCAGTTGCCCCAGGAAATAGTTGATCCCGGGTTGCTCCCCTGACCGCTGCCGCTCGATTTCAAATTGCTTGCGCGCTTCCTCATTGCGCTCCTGCATAAACAGGCAGGTTGCGTATTGAATGCGGACCAAATCGTTATCCGGTTCCGCCGCCAGCGATTGCGCGAACTCTTTCGCCGCTTCACCGTACTGGCGCTGCTGCATCAACTGCGCCGCCTTACCCGCGTGCGCATTGGCTTGAGCCTCCAGTGTGATTGCCGCGCACGTAAGAGCCAGGCAGCAGCACCAACCGGTCGCTCGCATTAGTCCCTCCGTTGCGCGGCCGAAAAGACCTCGGACTCGACTATCCCCTCACCCTCTCGAAGGGTAAGCAGCCGGTCCGCCTTGACATTCTTGACCCCCTCTCGCATCCCGCTCGGCCAGAAGATTTCCAGATCTGCCACACTCTCGCTTCCCAAACCAAAATGCAGCCGCGAGTCGTTGACCGAGAGGTAGCTGGTTTGCGCCGTCACACCTTGGGCTTGCCGCCGCTTTCCGTAGCTCACAGTCACAGTAGCGCCAATCGCGCTCCGATTAGACTTCACGCCCACCAGTTTGATCTTCAACCAGTGCCCACCTCCCGACACATCGTTGCGCAACAACGAAGGCGGCTCATTCACATTCATGATCAAAATGTCGACATCGCCATCGTTGTCAAAATCGCCGAACGCGACGCCGCGGCTCGAATGTGGCGCGCTGATGGCGGGCCCGGCGGAATCCATAAGCTCTTCGAACCTGCCGTTACCCAGGTTGCGAAACAGCACCCGCGGCGTCTTGTATGGGTAATCCGGGACCACCTTCTCTACCTCCGGATAGACGCTGCCGGTAGCCCAAAACAGATCCGGCAAGCCGTCGTTATCGAAGTCCTGGATGCCCGCGCCCCAGCCCACATATCTCGTTTCCACGCCTAGTCCCGCCCGCGTCGTTACATCCTCAAACCCACCTCGTCCAATGTTGCGGTACAAGATGCTGGTGTCTTCGCTGAAATGCGTCTTCAGCAGATCAAGCGCGCCATCCGTGTCGAAATCTCCAAGTCCCAGCCCCATGCCCGCCTGTTCGGCCCCGTCCTCATTCACCGCGACGCCAAGTTCAAGACCCTTCTCTATTAACTTCCCATCGCGATCTACAAACAGCAAGCTCGGAGTCGAATCGCAGGCGACGTAGATTTGTGGCCGGCCCGTTTTCAAAAAGTCCGCCGTCAGGGCCGTCAGATTGTAGGCCCGTTTGGCTTGCTCGATGCCGCTCCTTTTCGTTACGTCGGTGAACGTCCCGTCCCCATTGTTCCGGTACAACCAGCACTGGCCTGGCGGCAGCCCGCGCGGCCCAACGTACACCGGCACGCCTTTGAAATTGCAATTGGCGTTAGCACCGGTGGCTGGAACGGAATCAAAACTAAACTCCAGATAATTCGTGACAAACAGATCCAGCAATCCGTCGCCATCGTAGTCAACCCAAGTGCAGCCCGTTCCCCAGCGCGTCCCTTCGTGCAGCAGTCCGGCCGCGCGCGTCACATCGCTGAAAGTGCCATTGCCGTTATTGCGATACAGCACATTCTGGCCCCACTGTGAGATAAAAATGTCCTCGAAGCCATCATTGTTGTAATCCCCAACCGTGACTCCGAAGGCCCAGTCTTGCCGGATCAGCCCCGCTTTTTTTGTGACATCGGTGAAAGTGCCGTCCCGGTTGTTCTTGTACAGCCGATTGCTCGCGCCGGCGACAGGTCCTTCCCGTCTGGTGCCGGAAAGAACAAAAACATCCAGCCAGCCATCGTTGTCGTAGTCGAGGAACGCAACGCCGCAGCCCATGGATTCAAGCACGTAATCGGTATGCCCCACCGGTCCGCAGATCACCGGCTCTCGCAATCCCGACGCGGCGGCTACGTCCGTGAACCGCGCGTGAAAAGGCAATCCCGATGGTTTGCCGCGCGGCTGTGCGCTTACGCCCCGTGAAGCACTCCCGCTCACCTGCTGCCCTGCCCTCCCCTGGGCCAGGGCAAGCAGCAGCAGCATTTCTCGTCGTGTCATCACTGCAACAACAAACTGTCAATCGCCTGTTGGAACTGCGTGTAAGGCTGCGCGCCAACCAGCGCCTTCACCAATTTCACCTGCCCTGGATTCGATGGGTCGGCGATACCGAAGACAAAGGCGGGCGTCCCCTGCATCCCCAAACTTGTGGTCAACTTCTCAGCCTCCCGAATCTTGTCCGTATATTTGCCGCTCGCCAGGCACGAATCAAACTGCGTTAAGTTCAACCCTATTTCTTTTGCGCCATCTTCAATCCCGCTGGCGCCCAAATCGCGCTGCCGAATAAAAAGTTGATCGTGCATCTCCCAAAATTTTCCCTGCTCGTTGGCACAGCGGCCCGCTTCGGCAGCCTTCAACGCATGCGGATGGATCTTCTCCCCCGGGAAATCTCCAAACACGTAGCGCATCTTCTTTGTCTTCACATACCCATCGATCACCTGGCGGTAGCTGGTCTTGAAGTATTCGTTACAGTAAGGGCACTCAAAGTCTGAAAATTCAATCAAGACCAGTTTTGCCCCTGCCTCCCCCATCGACGGATTGCCGCTGACATCGAACATGGGATTGCTGCGCGCGCTCTGTTGCCGCAGGGTGGCTTTGATTTCATCCAATTCACTCTGGACAGCTTTCAACTGCGCTTTCAGTTGTTCCACCTCTTTCCGCAGGTCGCTATCGCTCTGCGCGTAAATAGGCGCCGCCATCAGCCCCGCAAGCGCAAACACTACCATGCGGCCAACCGTCATCGTACCCTCCAGGCTTCGCCAGGCCTGCGTATCCGCACCAGCTTGGGGTGAGAGTAAGGCCCCAGTCCGAAGCGCACGCCCGGTTCACTCGACGAAGCGTAGCCGACGCTTGCACTGGCGTGGTTGTAAAGCTTGCGGCCATCTGGTAGATCCACTTCCATTTGTGTTCCCAGCGGCTCCTGAAACACGATCGATTTGCCTGCGTGCGGCGTGATATTTCGATACCACCGGGCCGCTTGGCCGATGCGCGTGACAACCACATCCACGCGCCCATCGCCATCGAAATCGGCAAACGCTACGCCGCGATTAAATCCCGCCTCCCCCAGCCCGGCGCTGGCACTGACATCGGCAAAGTGCCCGTTCCCCAGGTTGCGAAAAACACTGTTGGGGAGCGGCGAAGCTTTCCCCAGCAGCCTGCCCAGCTGCGGAAAATGACCGTTGGCGAAAAATAGATCTTTCCACCCATCGTTGTCGAAATCGACGAATCCGGTTCCCCACCCCGTGAGCTGCCGGGTAGCAGCCGCCAGCCCGCTTTGCGCAGCGCGGTCTTCAAGGAAAATCGGCGCTCCCAGATTGTGAAACAGCAGGAACGCATCATTAATCATTCCCGTAACGATCAGGTCCGGCCTCCCATCGTTATCGTAATCGCGAAAATCAACTCCCATACTTGCAATCGCGCGCCCCTCGTCCGGCAAGGAGGCCCCATATTCAATCCCCACCTCTCGAAATTTCCCATTCCCCATATTGAGGAACAAGTAATTTCGCATCGAGTCGTTCGCGGCATAAATATCCGTGAGACCGTCTCCATCCACATCGGCAAAAGCCACCCCCATCCCTTTTGCAAGTTGCGCCGCAATACCCGAAGAGGCGGAAATATCGCTGAACGTACCGTCGTGATTATTGCGGAATAGCTGATCCGTGTCGCCCGCATACTGGCTCGGATGGCAGTAGAAACGCCGGTCGGGCGTGCCGCACAGTGGCTCAGTACCGGCATCCCACTTCACGTAGTTGGATATAAAAAGGTCCGGCCAGCCGTCGTTGTCCATGTCGAAGAACCCGGCCGAGATCGACCACGGTTTACGGCCTCCAGCGGCGGGCATAAGCCCCGCGGGAATTGCGCGCTCCTCAAAGGTGCCGTCGTGGCGGTTGTGATACAGCAGGTTGCGATTGAGACCCGCCACAAAAATATCCGGCCACCCGTCGCGGTCGTAATCCGCCACCGCAACCGCCATCGAGTAGCCTTCACCCGCCACGCCCGCTATCTCTGTGACATCCGTGAAATGCCCGTGACAATCGTTGTGGAACAGCCGGTTGCTGAACTCGGGTCCGGTCTTCTTCATTTCCGGAAGCGTGGCGCCATTGCTGAAATAGAGGTCCATGCAGCCGTCGCGGTCATAATCGATTGCAGCCACGCCGCCCGGCATCAGTTCCGGTAAATAGAAATGTCCGATCGCCCCATTCTGCAGCACAAACGGTAAGTTATGCGCTTCAAAAAGAATTTGGCCTGGCGCGGCCTTCCATATAAGGAACAACAGCAGGAAACATCTCACTGCCCGCTCTTCCGAGCCTCGAATGCGCGAATCCATTGCGCTTCCCGGTCCGCGTCCGCGCCACGCCCTTGCAAACGGTAAATCCGAACCAGTAAGTTCCGTGCATAGGGCAGTTGCGGACCCAGAGCGACACTGCGCTCGGCGGCCTGCGCGGCGTCCGCGATTTGCTTTTTTTCAAGCAGCAACCTCGCGAGCCATAGATAAGCGATCGGATGCTCAGGCGCAAATTGCGCCGCGGCACGCGCCTCGAACAGGGCTTTATCTAACTGGCCGTGTTCGTACAGATACTGCGCATAGGTTAAGGTGAGGTCAATATCATTGGGCGGCGGCTCCTCGGCCAGCAATTGCTGAGTCAGCGCAACTGCCCGCTCATAAGAGCCCGTCTTGAACAGGGAGATTGCCGATAGGATCCGCGAATCGCGGTCATTCGGCCGAAGTTCGAGCAGTTTCGACAAAGGCTCCAGAGCGGCATCGTAATAACCGAAACGATAGTAAAGTTGCGCCAGCGCGGACTCCGAATCAACGTCTTCCGGATTGTTATGCACCAGTGTTTTGAGGATGCTCTCAGCCTCATCGTAGCGGCCCTGACGTACTAAAACCTGCGCATTCTCTCGCTGCTGGGCAGGCGGCAAGTCTTTGGTTCCTGCGCTGATGATAAGGACATACAGGCAGCCAACAAGAATAACCCGCCGCGGCACAGGTCTCAGTATATCGGCAAAACGTTACATCAAATCAGCGCGATCTCACGCAGATCCGTGACAGTCACCCTGCGAAAACGGCGCGCTCCTTTTAATACCGGTTTTCAGCCACCCGCCGCGGGCGGTCACAAACGCAACCACTTTATTCCGTCCCCGTTTCTCCCAACTCCTCAAACACTTAGCGAAAACGCGCCCTGCTCCACCCCTGCATCGCGCCAAATCAGGCTGTACCGTGAAATCGAAAAGAGGTGCACCCAAATGACACCACGTCAGCAGCGCCGCCTGCAACAGAAACTCGCCCACAAAGCTCTTGTCTCCGAGCGCAAACTCGAAGCCAACCGTGCCAACGCTCAACTCTCTCATGGTCCGGTCAGTTCCACCGGTAAAGAAATCGTCTCGCAGAACGCGACCCGCCACGGCCTGACCGGCACATTCCACGTCCTCGCTGACGAATCGCAATCCAATTTCGATCAACTCCTTGCCGGTTATATGGAAGCCGAGTCTCCCGTCGACCAGGAAGAAGTCCAACTAGTCCAGCAGATGGCCGAAGCCACGTGGTTATCGAACCGTTCACTCCGTTTCCAGGACAAATGTTTCCCGGTCCTCGAATCCGGCACGCTTGAAGAGCAGAAAGAGGCCAAAAAGGATCTATCGCTCTACCTTCGCTACATGTCGGCGCATCAGCGCGCTTACATCCGCTGCTCCACCGAACTCAGAAGGCATAGAAACGAAAGAGCCAGAGCCCAGCGTGGCTTCGTTTCGCAGAAACACCGCGACGAGCAGGAAAAGCGCAAAAAAGAGATCCACGAAGTCCGCCATGCCATACAAATCTGCCGTCACGAGCGCGTTCAGATCCAAAATCGTATCGCCACGGCGAAAGCCGACCGCCTGGAACTCCAAAATCTCACGAACAAAGAGGTGAAAACACTCGCGGCCGCCGCATAACAGCGAACACAATCGGGAAAAATCCGGGACTGGCTAAAAGCCTCCCCGAGCGCCACGGCCCCCGTATTCCCGTCCCAAGCCAATCGCGAGGCGGAGGCGTGCCTATTACCGCGATTTTTTCCCTTCAGTTAAAAAAAATTATTAGCCTCACATTGCCCGGCGATACGCTGTATGGCAGCAATTCTTCAGTTCGAAGGCCCGCAAGCCTGTTTCGGCATGTTTTTGGAACAGATTGCACAATTCGTAGAAAGCTGAAGCCCTATTTCGCGGCAAAGGCAAATGCGTTCTACACGAATTAACACTAAACAAACCGTCCCGCTTCCAGCCGGACTGCGAAAGTGTCCTACTGGGATTCGCGGCCTGGATGAGATTACCGCCGGCGGCCTGCCGCGCGGACGCCCCACCCTAGTCTGCGGCGGCCCGGGCTGCGGCAAAACGTTACTCGGGATGGAATTCCTCGTGCGCGGAGCAACCCAGTTCAAGGAACCGGGCGTCTGCCTCTCTTTTGAAGAGACCGCCGCGGAACTGACAACCAATGTGGCTTCGCTCGGGTTTAACGCGGCTGCACTCGAGGCGCAGAAAAAGCTGGTGATCGATTACATATACCAGGAACGCAGCCTGACTCACGAATCCGGCGATTACGATCTCGAAGGTCTGTTCATCCGACTGGGTCATGCGGTGGATTCCATCGGTGCCAAAAGAGTGCTGGTTGACAGCATCGAAGCGCTTTTCGGCGGACTTGATGATGAAGCCCTCTTGCGGTCCGAGCTGCGGCGTCTTTTCCGCTGGCTGAAAGACCACGATCTCACTGCGATTGTCACCGCCGAGCGCGGGGAGGGGGCGCTCACCCGGCACGGCCTGGAAGAGTATATCTCGGACTGTGTGATACTGCTCGACCATGGCGCCGCCGAAACCATCCTGACCAGGCGTCTGCGCATCGTCAAGTACCGCGGCTCCACCCACGGCACCAGCGAATATCCGTTCCTGATTGAGAGCGACGGAATCTCCGTGCTGCCTATCACCTCGTCAGACCTGAAATATGTAGCCTCCGAGGAGCGGGTTCCCACCGGCTTGCCCGCCCTCGACGTCATGCTGGGAGACAAGGGGTTTTTCCGCGCCAGCAGTATCCTGTTGTCCGGTACCGCCGGCACCGGAAAAACGAGTGTGGCTGCGCACTTCGTACACGCCGCCTGCGCGCGCGGAGAGAAATGCGTGTTCTTCTCTTTTGAAGAGTCCCCCGACCAGATTATCCGCAACATGAAATCCATCGGGATCGACTTGGGGTATTGGGTACAGAAGGGACTGCTGCATTTCCAGTCCACCCGCCCAACCACTTTCGGCCTGGAAATGCATCTGGTCAAAGTGCACCGGATCGTCACCGAATTCAATCCGCGCGTGGTGGTGGTGGACCCGATTACGGCCTTGCTGAATTCCGGAACCCCGGCCGAAACCGAAAGCGCGGTATTGCGTCTCGTCGATTTTCTGAAAGAACGGCAAATCACGGCACTGCTGACCACCCTGACCGCCGATCAGAATGGCCTGGAGCAGACTGAGGTCAACATCTCTTCGCTGGTCGACACCTGGATGCTGCTGCGCAATATCGAAACCGCCGGGGAGCGCAACCGCGGCCTTTACATTCTCAAGGCCCGCGGCATCGCGCATTCCAACCAGATTCGCGAATTCCATTTGACCGATCACGGCGCCGAACTCAGAGACGTCTACATGGGTGAAGCGGGCCTGCTCACCGGCTCCGCCCGCGTGTGGCAGGAGGCCAAAGACGCCTCCCTGGCCCTCTCTGCGAAACAGGACATCGACAAAAAGCGCTTGGCGGTGCAGCGCAAGCGAAAGTCCCTGGACGCTCAGATTGAAAGTCTCAAGCTCGATCTGGAAACCGAGGAACTGGAGTCCCGGCAACTGATAGCTCAACAGGAAACGAACCTCCAAAAATGGACTCAGGACGCGAAGGATATGTCCCGCAGCCGTGGCGTTCACCAAAGCTCGGTGGAAAACGGCTCGCACTCTGCCGGTCCGCGGAAACGAGCCCGCCTGTGAAGCGCAGCGCCCCGAAGTCCCCCCCGGCGGAATGGGAGTTGAAGCTATACGTTGCCGGCCAAACCTCAAAATCGCTGCTCGCGTTCGGCAATCTCAAACGGATTTGCGACGAACACCTGTCAGGCAAATATCACATCACAATTATCGATCTCATCAAGCATCCGCAACTGGCGGCCGGAGATCAGATTCTCGCTTTGCCGACGCTGGTACGCAGCCTCCCTGCGCCCATCAGAAAGATAATCGGCGATCTCTCTGATGCCGAACGAGTCCTGGTTGGGCTTGACCTGCGCCCGCAATTACGGAAAGACGCGACATGAAATCGACAAAGCATGGCAATGACACAAAGTCTTTCGAGGACGCCTTTGCCGCCGAACCAAAAGCAGCGCAGTACTGCCTGCGCCTTTTCGTAGCCGGTAACAGCCCCCAGTCCACCCGCGCAATACAGAATATCCAGGCGCTTTGCGAAGAGACGCTGGCGGGACAATACGACCTGGCGGTGATCGATATCTATCAGCATCCGGAACAGGCCAAGCCGGAGCAGATTATCGTTACCCCCACGCTGCTGAAGAAGCTGCCGTTCCCAGTATCCAGGGTAGTCGGCGATCTTTCCGATAAAGAGCGCCTGTTGGCCGGGCTTGCTATCGCGCCGCGCGATGCCGCCGCCGCTACACCCGGACGCAAGCGCCGCAAATGACCGCGGCTTTGGACACCCGCAAACAGCTGCGGGAGCGTATTCGCCACATCGAGCAACGCCTCCACGAATCCGAAGAGGTAGTGCGCGCTTTACGAGCCGGCGAGGTAGACGCTTTCGTCGCCTCCGGTCCGGACGGCGATCAGGTCTATACGCTCAAAGGGGCCGACGCCGCATACCGCGCCATGGTGGAGCGCATGGCGGAGGGCGCCTTAACGCTCACCTTGGGAGAGGGGCTGGTTCTTTTCTCCAACGAACAGTTTGCCTCCATCGTTCGCAAACCTCTGGAACGGGTGGTTGGCTCGCATATTCGGGATTACATCGCGCCCGAAGATGCCGCCACCCTGGCCGAGATCCTCGATGGCTCCAGGAGCAGGCGCGCCGAGCTAAAGTTGAAAACTGGCAACGGGCTCATCCCCGTGTACCTGTCGGCTGAAGTTTTAGCGCTCGACGGAACCACTTGTCTTTGCGTCGTCGTCACCGACCTGAGCGAGCAGAAGCGCAATGAGGAGATTGTCTCCGCCGAGAAACTGGCGCGCTCCATTCTCGAACAAGCGGCGGAAGCCGTTCTAGTGGTCGCTCCCAACGGCCAGATCATCCGCGCCAGCCGCGAGGCGGAACGTTTAGCCGGACGTGCGGTGATGCAGCGTCAATTCGATGCTGTATTCCCTATCGCTCTCAGCTCCGGCGAGCCTTATCTCTTCCCGGAAATCCTGTCAGCGGCAATGCAGGGCCGCGTGATCAAGAACCTCGAAGCTTCGACAGTGGGTGCTGACGACGGAGTCATCCACCTCCTTCTGAGCGCCGCAACGCTTTCCGGTCCCGATTCCGAACTTCTGGGCTGCGTGATGAGTCTGACCGATGTCACCCAGCGCAAGACCGCGCAGGAGCGTCTGGCGCTAGCGGAGAATCGCTTTCGCCGTCTGCTCGATGCCAGTCCGGTGGGCATTGTGGAGACCAACTCGGCCGGCGCGGTGTTGAGCGCCAACGATGCCTTTTATCGCCTGATCGGCTGGGACCGGAACTCGTTTACCCAGGAGCAGCTCGATCTCCAGAAGATAACGCCCGAGGACTGGATGGAGAGTACCAATGAGCACCGCGGTGTCGCCGCTCAAAACCGCAGCTCCACCCTGTACGAAAAGGAATATTGGCGCAAGGACCATTCGCGCGTCCCGGTAGTGGTAGGGCTTTCGGTCGACGAAGCCGCTTCCGATGACGTCATTGCGGTGATAGTCGACCTCTCTGAACAAAAGAGAGCCGAGCAACTGCTGCGCGAAAGCGAACGCCAATTGCGCCTGCTGGCGGACGCCATGCCTCAAATCGTCTGGACCGCCCGCACAGATGGCCAGGTAGACTACTTCAACCAGCGCTGGTGTGAATTCACGGGCTCGTCTCTGGGTGCGGCGGCAGATGATGTCTGGAGACCGGTTCTCCATCCGGACGATTTTCAATACCGTTCGGGCGTCTGGCACAGCTCTGTGACTTCGGGTGCGCCTTTTGACGCCCAATACCGGTTCTGGGACCGGAAAAGCAGCGCCTATCGTTGGTATCTCGGCCGCGCGCTCCCTTTGCGCGACGAGGCGGGACAGATCGTCAAATGGGTTGGAACCTGCACCGACATCGACGATCATAAGCGGCTCAATGAAGAACTGGAACAGCGCGTGGCCGCCAGAACCAGTGAGCTGAAGCAATCCCTGACCGAGAAAACCACCCTTCTCCAGGAAGTACACCACCGCGTAAAGAACAACCTTCAGGTGATCTCCAGTCTGCTGTCCATGCAGGTGGGAGCCACCGACCCGAAGTTGTCGGGAGCTTTGCAGGAAGCGCGTCACCGAGTTCTGGCAATGTCGCTGATCCACGAGCAGCTTTACCAGTCCGAAACGCTCTCTGAGGTGGATTTCGGATCCTATGTGAAGTTGCTGGCCCGGCAACTCTTCGATGCCTATTGCGTCAACCCTTGCAGAATTCAACTCCAGGTGAACGCCGAAGCGATTACCCTGCCGGTTGACGCCGCTATTCCCTGCGGGCTCATACTCAACGAGCTGCTGTCGAATTCGTTGAAACATGCCTTCCCCAACGGCCGCACCGGCGGCCTTCAGATCACTTTCAGAATGCTGGAGGAAAATCGGGTCGAACTGTGCGTCGCGGACAGCGGTGTCGGGCTGCCGCCGGACTTTTGCATCGAAGATGCAAAATCGATGGGATTTAAGGTGGTTCGCGTGCTTGTCGCCCAGCTTGGTGCCGAGCTTGAGATCCGCGGGGACGCCGGCTCATCATTCAGCTTGACCTGGGCCCGATAATCAATGCCGCTCCTAAACGTTCTTTGCCCGCTGCGCTGTGGGGCCGCTTGCTAACCGGCGGCGGGTTGCTAACCCGCCCCTCTCAGCCAGCAGGGGAAGCGGAGGGCGAGCATCAATTCCGCCTGCTGGTGGACACCATGCCGCAGTTGGCCTGGATGGCCAATGCCGACGGGCACATCTTCTGGTACAACCGGCGCTGGTATGAGTTCACCAATACCACCCCCGAACAAATGGAGGGTTGGGGCTGGCAATCCGTTCACCATCCTGACGAATTGCCGAATGTGCTGGAACGTTGGCGCGCCTCAATAAGCACCGGTGAGCCGTTCGAGATGGAATTCCCCTTGCGAGGGGGCGATGGAGTCTTCAAATGGTTTCTGACTCGCATCACTCCAGTTCTGGACCCGGAGGGGAACGGAAGGCGCTGGTTCGGAACCAGCACCGATGTCACGGAGATTCGCAGGGAGAGCACGGCTCGGGTGCGGGCGGGCAACCAACGCTATCGGGTTCTGATCGAGAACATCCAGGATTATGCCATTTTGATGCTCGACACCCAGGGAAACGTTGTCTCCTGGAGCAGTTCCGCGGAACGCATCAAAGGCTATAGCGCCGCCGAAATAATCGGCCGGCATTTCTCCTGCTTTTACCCGCCCGAAGAGATCAAAAACGGACTTCCCGCGCAAGCCCTGCGAACCGCCGCTCTTGTTGGGCATTTCGAACACCAGGGACCGCGTGTCCGCAAAGACGGATCGCATTTCTGGGCCCGGGTCATGCTCACGGCGTTGCGTGATGACGCGGGCGAACTGATTGGATTCTCCAAGATGACCCGCGACGTGAGCGAGAGCAAACAAGCCGATGAGGAACTCAAGCGCCAAACCGCCAGGTTAGAGGAGCAAGCCGCGCTCCTCAATTTGGCGCATGACGCCATTTTCGTGCGGCAAGCGGGCATGACCAGCCGCATCACGTTCTGGAACGCCGGCGCGGCTGAACTTTATGGCTGGAAAGTGGAGGAGGCACTCGGACACAGTTCGCACGAACTGCTAAATACCGTTTTCCCTCAACCACTGGACGAAATTGAGACCGAGCTCTACCGCAACGGAAACTGGGAGGGCGAGTTGATTCGTACCCGGTCAGATGGTTCCATCATCACCGTCGAAAGCCGTTGGGCTCTGCAGCGCGACGGCCTCGGGCAGCCGGTCGCCACTATGGAGATTAACCGCGACATTACGTCGCAGAAAAGCGCGGAAGAAGCTCTTCGCAATGTTCACGAGCGCTTAAGCCTCGCCTTGAAGGGCGGCCGGATCGGCACCTGGACATGGGACGCGGTGACCGACGTTTTGAGCTGCGACGATCACTTGGCGGTTCTGTTCGGACTGTCATCCGCGGAGGTGGTCGCGAGTGTCGATCATTGGGCCTCTCTGATTCATCCTGAAGACCAGGCGTACGTTCGCACGCAACTTGCCGTGGGTCTGGAAACAGGCCACTATGACGCCGAGTTTCGTATCCCGGGCGCCGACGGCACGCTGCGCTTTATCGCCACTCATGGGGAAACCACCTTCGCCAAAGGCAGCCCTGTCAGATTGACGGGAGTGTGTTGGGATATAACCGAACGCAAACGCTGCGAGGCCGAGCTCCGTTCCAAGGCCGCCGAAATGGAAAGATTCGCCTACACCGTATCGCACGATTTGACCAGCCCGCTTATCACCATCAAGAGCTTTGTCGCCATGATCGATCAGGACCTGGCTGAGGGGAGCGTTGACCACGCCCGCTCCGATCTTCAGCGCGTCGCCCGGGCCGCGGACAAAATGAAGCTCCTGCTGGAGGACGTGCTGACCTTTTCGCGCGTGGGGCGGGTGGTCGGTCCGCGAGAGACAGTTCCTTCTAAGGCGATGGTGGAAGAAGCCCTTGAGCTGGTTGCCGGCCGGATTCAGAACCGGCATATCCAGGTGGAAGTGGCGCCCGATCTCCCAACTGTCACTGTGGACCGCCAGAGATTGGTTGAGGTCCTGCAGAATCTGATCGACAACGCCGCCAAGTTTATGGGCGGCCAGGCCGATCCGCGAATTCTGATCGGCTGCACGAACAATGGCGCCGAGAACTGTTTCTTCGTGAAAGACAATGGCGCCGGAATCGACGCCCGGTATCACGAACGGATTTTCGGTCTCTTCGAGAAGCTCGGCCCCAAGTCCGAGGGGAGCGGCGCGGGGCTGGCGCTGGTGAAGAGGATTGTCGAATTGCACGGCGGCAAGATTTGGATGGAATCGGGCGGAGCCGGCGCCGGCTCCACCTTCTGGTTCACCTTAAAACATGCTGACTGTTTCAAAGGAGAAAACCAATGAACGGAGAGCCGTTGCAAATTCTCCTGGTTGAAGACGATGACGACCACGCCGAAGTCGTCCGTCGCGCCTTGGAGAACAACCGGGTGGTGAACGGACTGTATCGCGTAGCAGACGGCGAAGCCGCGCTGGATTACCTCTTCCGCCGCCGGACTTATGCCGACGCGGCCTTGAGCCCGCGGCCGAACCTGATTCTGCTGGATCTGCGCTTGCCCAAGATCGATGGGCTGGAGGTACTGCGGCAGGTGAAGGGATCGGTGGACTTGCGCAGCATTCCGGTCGTTGTTCTTACTACCTCTCGGGCTGAGATGGATATGGCTGCGGCATATGAACAGCATGCCAACAGCTACCTGTTTAAGCCGGTGGACTTCAGCAAGTTTACGGAGATGATGAATGTACTTGGCTACTATTGGCTGGCGTGGAATCGGACTCCCGAACGCGGCGAGCTCTGACCGGGGGCACAAAACCTATGGGTGACGATCCCAATATGGCAACCGCGGTCCTCGATCCGCCACTCGAATTCCGGCTTTCACCGGCGCCGTTGCGGCTGCTGCTGGTGGAGGACGAAGAGGCGCATGCCGCGATTGTCCAGCGAGCGTTCGAGCGCGACGGGCTGCCGTTTAACTTGACCACAGCCTCCACGCTCGCCGAAGCATCTGGTTGCCTCGAAGAGGGACGCTTTGACCTTGTGATCGCTGATTGGCGCCTCCCAGATGGCGAGGGGGTCACGCTGTTGGACGGCAGACCTCTGTTTCCGCTAGTCCTTATGACCAGCTACGGGAACGAACAATTGGCTGTTGAGGCCACCCGGGCCGGCGCGTTGGATTACATAGTAAAGTCGGCAAACTCGCTGATCGAGATGCCGCGGATAGCCGAACGCGCGATGCGCCTGTGGGCAACTCGGGCGGCGGTCGAGTCGGCAAAGGAAGAGTTGCGCGTCGTCGAAGGAGCTTTACGCGCGCGGGCAAGAGAAGAAGCGTGGTTCCGCCTGGTGGTGGAGGGCGCCCCCACCGCAATGATTATGGCCGGCGCCGGGGACTGCATCCTGCTGGTGAATTCACAGGCCGAACAACTGTTTGGTTACTCTCGCCAGGAGTTGCTGGGGCAATCGGTGGAGATGCTCCTTCCGGACCGTCTGCGGGCTGGTCATGCGGGGCACAGCACCCACTTTTTCGCCGCACCGGGCACCCGGCCCGTGGGTTTGGGGCTGGATGTTTTCGCTTTGCGCAAGGATGGCGTCGAAGTGCCCATCGAAGTCGGACTGAGCACCATCGAGGCGGACGAAGGGCGCTTCGTGCTGGCCTCCATCGTTGACATTACGGAAAGAAAGCGGGCCCAGGAAGCTCTGGCGCTGGCGGAGAAGCGTTTTCGCCGGCTGCTCGATGCCAGTCCCGTGGGCGTGGTGGAGAGTACCTGGAACGGTCAGCTATTGAGAGCCAACGATGCCTTTTATCGCATCATCGGCTGGGACCGCGATGCGTTTAGCCACGCGCGCCTGGATCTCCGCAAGATAACGCCCCAGGAATGGATGGAGGCATACGATGAGCATTGCCGCGAGGCAGGAGGAGACAAAAACTCCGCCCTATACGAGAAGGAATATTGGCGCCGCGATGGCACGCGCGTCCCGGTCGTGGTTGGAGTTTCCGTTGACGAAGCAGCTTCTGATGACGTGATTGCCGTAATCGTTGACATCTCCGAACAAAAACGAGCCGAGCAACTGCTGCGCGAAAACGAACGGCAGTTGCGCATGCTGGCGGACGCCATGCCTCAGATCGTGTGGACTGCCCGCACCGATGGCCGCGTAGACTACTTCAACCAGCAGTGGTATGAATTCACGGGCTCGTCCCCAGCCAACGACGCAGATGAAGTCTGGAGACTGGTTATGCATCCGGACGACGTTCAATCTTGTATGGACGTCTGGCTTGCCTCTGTGGGTTCCGGTCAGAAGTTTGAGACTCACTACCGATTACGGGACCACAAGAGCGGCGCCTATCATTGGTATCTTGGCCGCGCACTGCCTTTGCGCGGCCCGGCGGGAGAGATCGTCAAATGGATTGGAACCTGCACCGACATTGACGATCACAAGCGGCTCACCGAGGAACTGGAACAGCGCGTCGCGGCCAGGACCAGCGAATTGAAGCAATCCCTGACTGAAAAAACTACGCTCATCCAGGAAGTGCACCATCGGGTAAAGAACAACCTTCAGGTGATCTCCAGTCTGCTTTCGATGCAGGTGGGCGCTACCGATCCCAAGTTGTCGGGCGCCTTGCAGGAAGCACGTCACCGCGTTCAGGCAATGTCCCTGATTCACGAGCAGCTTTACAAGTCCGACACGCTCGCGGAAGTGGATTTCGGATCGTATGTGAAGTTGCTCGGGCGCCAACTCTTCGACGCCTACTGCGTGGAACCGTCCAGAGTTCGCTTTCAAGTGAGCGCGGAACCGATCAATCTTCCGGTTAGCGAAGCGATCCCCTGCGGGCTGATACTCAACGAATTGCTGTCGAATTCGTTGAAACACGCCTTCTCCAACGGCCGAACTGGCAGCGTTCAGGTCACATTCCGAGCGCTTGCGGAGAACCGGCTTGAATTGAGGGTGGCGGACGACGGTGCCGGGCTGCCGGGAGACTTTCGAATCGAAAGTACGAAATCAATGGGATTTCAAGTGGTTCGCGTGCTCGTCAACCAGCTTGATGCGGAGCTTGAGATCGTCGGAGACGCCGGCACATCCTTCAGCTTGACCTGGTCGGTCGTTCGGTCGGCGTGAATCTTCCTCTTCAATCAATTCCGAGGTGGTACTGCATCTGCTCGAGCGATACGCCACTCGTCTCCGGATAGTAGAAGAGCACGAGGAAGAAGTCGATCACCATCATCACGGTGAAAAACAGGAAGGGATATGCCCCCGACGACTTCGCCAGTATTGGAAAGACTAGCGAAATGGCGGCATTCGTCACCCAGTGCGCGGAACTGCCCAGGCTTTGTCCTTTGGCACGCGCTCGGGTTGGAAAAACCTCGCCCGGATAGACCCAGACCACGGCGCCCTGCGAGATGGCGAAGAACGCGATGTAAAGCATCAGCAGCCAAACCAGCCAACCCATGTGACTGTTCGTCAGAAAGAGAACGGAGATCATCCCGAGACAAATCGCCAGCCCCACAGTTCCCACCAGCAGCAGTTTTTTGCGGCCGAATTTATCGATGACGGACATGGCCCCGAGCGTCGCGATCAGATTCATCGCGCCCACCGCGACCGCCTGCAAATCTCCCGAAACCTTGGAAGCGCCAGCTAGCGCAAAGATATCGTTCAGGTAATAAAGGATCGCGTTGATGCCGGATAGTTGGCAGAACATTCCTACCGTCAGGGCGACAAAGACGGGCAGCCGGTACTGGCGCGAGAAGATATTCACCGATGACGCGGCGCGCTCCAGGTGAATCGCGGCGGTGATCTCATGCAGCTCTTCTTCCGGACGCGGGACGCCGATCTGCCGAAGCACGTTCATGGCTTCCGGAAGCTCTCCTCGCATGGCAAGCCAGCGCGGGCTGCGCGGAATGAAAAACAACATCATCAAAAAGAGAGCCGCCGGAATAGCCGACACTCCCAGCATCCAGCGCCACTCCGCAGCGCCCAGGTGACGACTCCCAATCGCGAAGTTTGAGACATAGGCGAGTAGGATTCCGATCACCACATTCACTTGAAAGAAACCCACCAGGCGTCCGCGCCAGGCAGGCGGCGCAATTTCGGCGATATACATTGGCCCCAGCACCGAAGAGCCGCCAATTCCCAAGCCTCCGATAAAGCGGAAGAAGATGAGAGCCGGCCAATTCCAGGCAAGCGCGCAGCCAATGGCTGAAATTATGTAGAAGAGCGCCATCACTCGAAGGCTGTCCCGGCGGCCATATTTTTGCCCGGGGATGCTGGCCGTCATGGCCGCGATCACGGTACCGATCAGCGCGCTTGAAACCGTTACGCCCAGCATCGCCGCGGACAAGTGATACTCCAGCGATAAGGCGTGCGTGGTGCCGGCAATCACCGCCGTGTCGAATCCAAAGAGCAGTCCGCCCAGTGCGCCCACAACCGTGCTTTTTACAACGTGGGAATTGATGGTCATTAAGTTCGCTCCTTCTGGCCGACGGAAGCTCCGCACAAATGAACTGTTACTCCCAAGGCATCAAACATCGCGCATTTAACAGCCAGCGCATGCTCCGCTGATTTGTCGTCTGGCACGTATGCAATATTGACATGGTTCGCCCGGTGCCGGGCCATGAACGAATCGCGCGAAACTCCGTCGAAGATCGCACTCACCAGCGGCCATTGCATGGTCGTCTGTTGCCAACGGCGCGCGGTTTCTTCCGGAGGAAGTTGAACCACGGAACCAAGCCCGGTATCTACGTGCAGGCTGCCGCCCTCCACAAATACGCGGCTCCAAACAATTCTTCCGGGCTTTCCCACGCCTTTCAGCGTGCCCCCGCCCAGCGGGAAATACATGGGTGGTTGCCGCTCGCTGCGCGCGCCCGCGTAGCCGCCCACGAAGTGAGACGCGGGAGCACCGCCCGATATCTGCAGCACCCAGACATAATCATTTATCTGCCCGGACTGGAACGCTTCCCCCCAGCGCACATCATGCAAAGTAGTTGCCGGATCATAACCCAGCGCGGTCCAGCAGCGGTTCGTCACCAGCGCATCCACGCCCGCGCATTCGTCTACTTCGTTGAAATGCGGCAAAGGCTCTCCCGCGTACAACTCTGTACCCGATTCACTGAATACCGGCGGCCGCTCGGAGTTATTCAGGAGAGCTTCCACCAAGTCGGAAGCGGGCGCCAAATCCTTCAATCCCTGCTGGTACTGAATGCCGATGGCATCGCAGCCGAACTCATGGGCAATGCGCGTAGCCGCGATATACATTTTGCACTGCGCCAATATCTGTCCATCGGTGAGTTCGGATTTCTCATCTTGGCCGATGGCAAATTGCACGCCCTTGTTGTCCAACCAACGCCGGACCGTTGCGGCTTCCTCATCCCCAACCGTGGAGATTCTGGCGACTAAAGCCGACTGGCTCAGCCGCTCTTTGAAGACGCCCAGAGGATTGAGAAGCTCGTCGTCAATGATGGCGTTGTACATGCCCATGCAGCCTTCATCGAAAACGCCCAGAATGGCTTTTTTCTTCTGCAGACTTGCCGCCAACCCGCGTCCCAATTGCAGCGCCGCTTGGGGCAGAGCGCCCGCATCCAGCACACGAACGTGAGTCAGGTCGTGGGTTACGGTGCGGCGGGTAATCCATTCCCGCAAGCGCGACAGGAAATATTGGTCGTCGAATTTCTCGCTCCAGAGCGTGTTGAAGGGGACGCCTGCTTTCACGAGCGATCCATTGAGGTTCAGCAGCCCGACCAGTCCGGGCCACTGCCCGCTCCAGTTGGCAACAGTCAGAATGGGTCCACGGTGACTGCGCATGCCCGGCAGCACATGGTGCGAATACTGCCAGGCCGCTGTCGCAAAGACCAGATTGGCCTGGGGATCGATCTTTTCGAAGACATCCATGCCCATCCGCTGGCTGGATATAAAACCGTGTCCCTTTTCCTGATCCACCGGAAACGCCCGCCGCAGGGTGACTCCGTGGCCGGCAAAACACTGCGTGAGCCGATCTTCCAAATTCTTCTGCGCGGGCCAGCAGACTTCGTTTGCCGACTGCCGCAAATCGCCGCTGGTAACTAGCACTGCTTCCCGCATCGGGGCGGGGGCTGTCTCATTCGACATACTAAGATCCAATCAATTCTGTCACAATCATGAATCGTTTCAAAGTGAAATTATCAAAGCTTGACGGAGTGGTGAGAGAATCTGCTGGTAAAGGCTGATTCTTCCAGCAACACGCTTACATTCATGAAGACCATCATCGAAGTAGCGAAACGGGCAAACGTCTCGATCGGGACGGTTTCCAACGTTCTGAGAGGCACTGCGCGCGTCAGCGCGGCTTTGCGGGAACGCGTCGAGACTGCCATTCGAGAGCTTGACTACCATCCGAACGAGATCGCCCGCAGTCTCAAAGTAAATCAGACCAACATGCTGGGAATGGTGCTTCCGGACATCACCAATCCGTTCTTTCCCGAGATCATTCGCGGCGCCGAAGATCAGGCTTTCAACCGGGGATATCTGCTCGTCACCGCCAACACTGATGAGCAGGTGGAACGCGAGCGCCGCGTGGTTTCTATGCTGCGCTCACGCCGCGTGGACGGCATTCTCCTCGCCTGCGCTCCCGGTAACGATACCAGCCATATTCGAGGAGCTATGGAAAGCGGCATTCCAATCGTCTGCCTCGATCGCTCGGTACCCGGAGTGAAACTGGATTGCGTCCTGCTGGACAATGTTCGTGGCGCTGAAGAATGCGTGCGGTATCTGGTGCGCGTAGGCTATCGCAGCATCGCCATCATCACCGGCTCGCTCGGCTTGCAAACCGCGCAGGAACGGCTGCGCGGGTACGAACTCGCTCTCAAAGAGTGCGGCATCCCGGTCTCGCGCGAACTCATTCTAGAAGGCGACTATCGCCGCGAGGCGGGTTACCGCCTGGGCAAAGAGATCCTGCTGCGGCGCAAACGTCCCTCCGCCATCTTCGTCTGCAACGGCGTCATGACGTTGGGAGTTCTACAGGCCTTTGAAGAGATGAAAGTGCGCTGTCCAGAGGATGTTGGGCTCGCCACTTTCGACGATCTCGTGATCGACCGTTCCTTTCACCCCAGGCTCACCGTAGTCGCGCAACCCGGTTATGAAATCGGGGGCCAGGGCGCGGCCTTGCTGATGGATCGCATCGAAGGCAAAGTTACGAAAAAGCCTTTCGTCACGAGGATTGCGCCCACCTTCATCGTCCGGGAATCAACCGCCGCGAACAGGGAACAGCGCGAATCTGTGGGTGGGCGCTAGTACAAACATCGCTTGCTTGCGCGCGCGGCTCTGTTGAATTTACCGGCGCGGAGAATTTCCTTGACACAACCTGTGGCTTATGTTCCAATTCGTTTTGAAAGGTTTCAGAGCCCCCCGTTACATGACTACGTTAGTCTCTCATCCTACTCGTTTACTGCTCGCCCTTGCGCTGTTGTTTTCGCTCTTCGTCTGCCCCTCTTGGGCCCAATTAGAAACCGGCGAAATCGTTGGAACGGTGACGGACACAAGCGGTGCAGCCTTCCCCGGCGCGAAAGTCGTACTCGAAAACGTCCTCACCGGCGTCACAGCCACGCTGATCACTCGCAACGGCGGCACCTTTGATGCTCCCGTTCTTCCGCCGGGCGACTATCGAGTCACCGCCTCCGCAACCGGGTTCAAAACTCTGGTTGCCGAAAACATTCATCTCCATGTGGGGGACCGCAAAAGCCTCGATTTCACCCTCCAGCCAGGGGCCGTCCGCGAGACCGTCAACGTCAGTAGCGAAGTCCCGCTGATTGAAACCGCAAAGTCCGACACGGGTGGGACGGTGACATCCGAAAAGATAAATAACGTTCCGCTTGCAAACCACAGCTATGCAAACCTGTTGAGCCTTGCGCCCGGCGTTATCAATTTTGGAGTTCTGGCGGCTAACGGCGGCAGCTCCAATTATTTTCAATCCGCCATCCGGATTGAAATCGACGGTACCGATGCCAGCCAGATTGATTCCGATTTCGTGGGCCCGGCCTACAATTCCACTCAGCGTCTCGACCGCGGCAGCGTGGACGCCATTCAGGAACTACAGATCCAAACCGGCAATTATGGGGCCGAATACGGGCAATCGAACGGGGCAATCTTCAACCTGGTTACAAAGTCGGGAAGCAACGAATTTCACGGCGATGTATTCGAGTATTTCCGCAACACCATCCTCGACGCCTCACCCTCTTACTTTGGCCACACCAATCCGCCGCTCCACATCAACCAGTTCGGCGGAAGCCTCGGCGGCCCAATTCTCAAGAACAGACTATTTTTCTTTATCAACTTTGAGGGGGTTCGGCAAACCAATCCGGTTGTCTACAACGGAGTTCTGGATCCCACTGCTTCCTTCCGGTCCACGGTAGATTCCCGTCTGCAAAGCCTGGTGGCCCAGATCCCATTACCCAACGCCGGAACCGTCCCGGGCAACCCCAATCTGGGTTACTACAACGGCACGCGTACGGCGCAGCTCACCGAAAACAACGGCTCTTTCAAAGTCGACTATCAACTCACCGATAACGACAAGATCAGCCTGCGTTGGAACGGAACTCCGTCGACTACTCTTTCGCCCTTTGGAATCTCGGAAGGCCAAGCGCGCGACGTGCAGGGCTTCACGCAAGACGGCCGTGTGAGTTACACCAAGGTCATCACTCCTACGCTTTATAACGAAGCGAGCGTGGCGTTCAACCGCATTAGTTACATCGATGCCGCGGCTAACGATCCCACGGTCCGTGCCGAACCCCTCTGTTTCGGTTCCGGAAATGGCGGGACATGCTTCGGGCCGACGACATTCGATATCAATGTCGCCAACACCTCTTTCACTTATCTGGACACACTGTCGTGGGTGAAAGGCAGAAATCAGTTCAAGTTTGGGATCCAGGCGATCCGCAGTTGGCAGAATAAGGCCCTGAACCTCCAGATCTGGAGTAACTTCCTGACCCTGGCGCAATTTGCCGCAGACAATCCATACTCGTACCAACCGCTGGGTTATCCGGAGACGGGCGTTCGCCTGACTTACTGGAACGGCTTTGCGCAAGACGACATACAGGTGAATAACAAGCTCGCCTTGAACGTCGGGCTACGCTACTCGTACGACACAGCGCCCACCATCGCACATAATCTCGGCGAGAACTGGAATTCCGCGACTAATTCACTCGGTGCGATGGGCGCCACCACCACTCACACGCCCAAGGACGAGTTCGCGCCGCGCGTCGGCTTTGCGTTCACACCCTCTGAATCGCGCAAAACCGTGCTGCGCGGCGCCTTTGGCGTGTTCTATAACGACATTAACGTCGCTCAGGCGCAGGAGTTCGAAGACAATTACCTGGGCGCGAACGTGATCATTTTCAACTTCCAGGATCCCGGACTGACGCTCATTCCCCCGCCATCCAATCTGGCGTTGACTACCGCCGGCCACAACATTTGGGGTCTTCCAAATAACTGGAAGAACTCCTACACCTACCAATGGAATCTCACGGTTCAACAGCAACTCGGCAACAACAATATGTTGAGCGTCGCCTACGTTGGAAATTCGACTTCGAATCTGAGTCCGCCCATCGACATCAATCAAATTCAACCCAATGGAGTTCGTCGCTACCCTGGTTACGGCTTTGTCAATATCTATACGCCCTGTTGCCACGCTAATTACAACTCGATGCAGACCGCATTCAAACGGCGCTTATCGAAAGGTTTGTCTTTCGACGTTTACTACACCTGGTCGCATACGCTCGATCAAGGCAATGCAACGTTTGGCTCATCCAGCTGGCAGAACCAGAACAACTTAGACGCGGAATACGGCAACTCGGATCTGGACGTGCGGCACAATCTTACAGTCGACTACGTTTACCAACTTCCCGGCGTCCCCAAGATTCCGAAGGTCATCGGCAGCGGATGGCAGGTCAGCGGAATAACACAGGCGCGCAGCGGTCTCCCATTCACCGTCACGTGTGGGGCATGTTCCGCCAGGACAGGCGATGGCAGCATCCGTCCGAATCTCATCAATCCCGGCGCTATCCTCACCGGCAGCGATGGGCATGAAGCTCAGCCGGTGCTGAACTCCGCGGCCTTTGCCCCGGTGTCCGGGTACGCGGTCTATGGGAATCTCGGCCGCAATACCGAGCGCGGCCCTAATGCCGTGAACTACGATATCTCGGCGTCCAAAACATTCCACATTACGGAGCGGCAGAGAATCCAGTTCCGCGCCGATTTCCTGAATGCGTTCAATCACCCCAACTGGGGAAAGCCCGACGCCAATATCAGTGATGGCGGAAATTTCGGCCGGGTTTTCAACGTGTCCACCGGCCGTAACATTCAGCTTGTGGGCCGCTTCGAATTCTAACTTCGTTGGAGTACGCAAAGGCTGATGCACGACGGGTAATGAATATACAATGTCTTCCAAGCGCCACCGGCCCTTTATGAAACCTAACTACACCTCTCTTTTGCTTTTGCTCGCCGCCATCCCCACGCTGGCGCAGAGCCCAACGGTTTCACTGACAACCGACCTCACCAATCTTTACCGGACGTCCGACGCCAAGAGTTTTTCCATCAGCCCCGAAAACCTGACTGGTGAAAAGGGCAAAGGCGGCATGGCTGTCAACGGAACGGCGGCTAAAGCCGCGCGCGATCTGGGACAGGGGTGGAAAGAAAACCCCTTCGTTGTTATCAAACCGGGCGAAACATTCACCCTCGCCGAGATCACCGGCCCGGGCGCGATCCAACATATCTGGATGACGCCCACCGGCAACTGGCGATCTTCGATTCTGCGAATGTACTGGGACGACGAAGCGCAACCCTCAGTCGAAGTGCCGGTCGGCGACTTCTTCGCCACAGGATGGGGCAAATACTCCAGAATTTCTTCGCTTGCCGTGTGCGTCAATCCAGGCAGCGCATTCAATTCCTATTGGCCCATGCCATTCCGCACCAAAGCAAAGCTCACTATGCAAAATATTGCAGTCGATCCCATGGTGCTGTATTACCAGATTGATTACACCAAGGGCGCTGTTCCAAGCGACGCGGCTTATCTGCACGCCCAGTTTCACCGAGTGAATCCGCTGCCGTACAAGGAGGTCTATACCATCGTCGACGGCATTCGCGGCAAAGGCCAGTATGTCGGCACGTACATCGCCTACGGCACGCACAACAATGGCTGGTGGGGCGAGGGGGAAGTGAAGTTCTACATCGATGGCGACAAAGAATTTCCGACTATCAACGGGACCGGCACGGAAGACTACTTCAACGGCTCATACAATTTCGAAAATCAGCAAACGCATCAGTATGAAGAGTTCACCAACCCTTATACGGGTTTGGCGCAAGTCATCAAGCCTGATGGGCTATATCAATCCCAGCAGCGGTTCGGCTTATACCGCTGGCACATCGTCGATCCAGTCCGATTCAGCACCGACCTGAAAGTAACTATCCAGGATTTGGGATGGCAGTCCGGAGGCAGATATCTGCCCTTGATGGACGATATCGCTTCGGTCGCCTTCTGGTATCAAACCGAGCCGCATACGCCCTTTCCGCCGATGCTGTCGCGCGACCAACTCGCCGTAAATTAATCCGGCCGGGCTGAACGGAATCTGTTGTGTAGCCGCGTCATGAAGCACATCGCGATTCTCCTGGCGGGCATCATCGGCGCGCCGATGGCCTTCTGTCAAACCAGCGGGACCAACCCGGCTGCCCGGGAACTCTGGGATCCCGCGCAGGTTCCGTTTTCCTTCGTCTACAACGGGGTGGATTCTGCGCGTCTACTGCCCGCGTGGAAAACCGCCAAGGAAGATGTTTCCCCAGAGGTCCGCCGCTATATCTACACGGATCCTCAAACGCACCTCAGAGTAACTGCTGAAGTCCGGACTTACTCAGCCTTTCCCGGCGTTGCGGATTGGGTTCTCCGTTTTCGCAACGACGGGCCAACGGATACGCCGATCCTTGAGAACATTTTGCCGCTCCGTTGGACCGTCCCCGCCTCAGGCGATCTGTTCGTGCGGCACGCGCGCGGCAGCGGGGCTCGCGCGAACGACTTTGAGCCGCTGGAGGAGCACATTCGGCCCGGCGAACACGATCAGATTGAATCTGTCGCCGGGGATCCTTCCAGCCGAATTTCCCTGCCCTTCTTCAATCTACAAACCGGCGACCACGGCTTGATTCTCGCTATCGGATGGACTGGCAATTGGAAGGCCGATTTCGAGAACAACAAGAACGCAAACGCTATTTCTCTCCAAGGCGGCATGCAGAAAACGCATCTTCTGCTTCACCCTGGCGAGGAAATCCGCACGCCTCGCATCGTTCTCATGAGCTGGACCGGGGGCGATTGGCAGAAATCGCAAAACGCCTGGCGGCGCTTGTTGTTCGCACATTACACGCCGCACGATGACGGCCAACCTATGCGCGGACCGATCCTCTTCGGAAGCTGGGGTTCTGAGCCTATCGACAACAAACTTGCCTATATTCAGTGGGTCCACGAGCACCAGATTCCGGTGGAACTTTATGCCGTGGATGCAGGCTGGTATGGGAGTTCATTCGGCGCGGAAATGGATCCCACAAATCCGTGGTGGAAAAATCGCGGCGACTGGTTTCCCAGTCCTCGTTATTACCCGCATGGCATCCGCCCATTGGGCGAGGCTTTGAAAGCCGCTGGTTTTGGATTCTCGCTCTGGATCGAACCCGAGACAAGCATGCCTAATATGCGGATGGTCACGCAGCACCCGGACTGGTATCTTCACTCCGATCACCCTGCCAATCCCGGAGTTGAGCTGGCCAATCTGGCGAACCCCATCGTTCGAAAAGGGATCACTGCCATGGTTTCAGGGTTCATCAACGATTTTGAGATGACCTGGTATCGGCAGGATTTCAACATCCCGCCCGAACGCTACTGGCAGCTCGCCGACACACCCGAGCGCGTGGGGATGACGGAAATCGGGCACGTCGAAGGGCTCTATCAGATGTGGGATGACCTTCTGGCCGCGCACCCCGGGCTGCACATCGATAATTGCGCTAGTGGTGGCCGCCGTATCGACATAGAGATGATGTCGCGCAGTTACGTCGTGTGGCGTACCGACTACGGCTTTTCCGACACGCTCGCCGAACAGGCGCAGGCGCAAGCGCTCGCTCCCTGGGTGCCGGAGAATATGGGATTCGAAACCTATAGCTCGTCGAAGCCCTGGACGACTGCAGGTCCCTACACAACACCACAAAGCTTGTATCTTATGCGGCTGGGTTATAACTCCGGTTATGGGGTGGGGCCCGGAGACGCGGGCGTCAACAACGACGCCTGGGTAAGTTGGATCAAACAGGCGATTGCGGAATATCGCGAAGTGCAGCCCTATTTCTACGCTGACTTCTATCCGCTCCTACCCTACAGTCTGGCGCCCGAAACGTGGACCGCCTGGCAGTGGGATCAGCCCGAAGATAAACGGGGTCTGGTCATGGTTCTACGCCGTCCTCGGAGTCCCTTCACCACGATCGATTTAGGACTCCAGCACCTGCATCCCGAGGCAGCTTACGAAGTCGAGATCCGAACGACCTACGATCACGCTCCAGTCACTCGCATGCAAGGCAGCGAGCTAGCTCACCTGCACATCCGATTAGATAGCGCTCCAAGCTCAACCCTTATCTTCTACAAAGAATTGCCGCAATTATGATCGCCGCCTTTACGAGATTTGTTCTGGTTATCACAGCGCTTGCTACCTTCGCTTTTGTTTCCGCAGCCAGCACGGTCACTTTAATCGGTGAACGCATCAGAGTGACCGTCTCAACTGGCGAACACAACACGCAAGAGACGGTTCAATTCCGCGACCAGGACTCCTGGAAAACGTCTCTTCAAACGCAAGGCGCTATCGTCCACGTTCGAGGCATCGGCGGAGCCCCCGCTGCCTGCGAGGTAAACAATGTTGCACGCGCCGGGCCGGCGATCATCATCCACGGCGCCTGCGGCAGCGCAGCTTTCGAACGAAAACTAGAACCTGGTCCGGATCCTGATCTCATCGCCGTGACCGTCCGCTTCAAGCGTGATCCCGCGGTGCCGCTGCTGTCGGTTGAAGACCAACTCACTTTCGCTCCGGTTGCTCGCGCCACAGATACGCCTACACAGGGCCCGCTCGATTTCGTTTGGAGTCAGAACATCAAGGCGGCACCGGAGAACGTCATTGCGCACTGGCAATTCAAATCCCCTGCCGTGATGCTGCAACAGGGGGATGTCTTTGCGGCTCTCGTCCCGCGCATCGATCTACTGACCGCCGACACACTTCGCAACGCCCCAACCGCGCTCGATCTAAGCGTTCCCTCCGGCGGCTCCAGCTGGTTCTCCTACGGCGCGGTCGCCAACAAGCCGAGCGGCCATAGCTACTTCCTGCGCGTGAACGACGTGCCGCTCAACAATAGCAACTCCGCGATTGAATACTCTTATTGGATTGTCACCAGTCCGCAATCGCCGCGCCTGGGTTATCAAAGAGTCACCCATCTCTTGTGGGAGAAATTCGGCAGCCCGAATCTGAAGAACACCATCGATCTGCAGCGGAACGTGAATCGCCCGGATTTATTTTTGTTCGATGAATGGCGGCACGAGGCCTGGGGACGCTATGTCGAAGAGAAGTTCTGGGATCGCCCCTGCGGCGCCGGGCTTCGTTGCGGCGGAATATCGAGCAATCGCAATCTGGTGGGCCACTGGAGCGACGAACCCAAGCAAGACGCCTGGTTCAACTCCTGGTTTCAGACACTGCGCAGCGCCTACGGATGGTTCCTCTATGCCCGCCGCGAAAACAATGCGGCATTGCAGAAAAAAGCGGAGGAAGTTCTGAATCTGGCGCTTTCGAGTCCGCAGCAGAACGGCATGTTTTCGACTGTTTATAACGCCGACACCAATAGCTGGTCGCCAGATGATGGCTGGGCGGGGTTCTCGACCGACTATCACACGTTTTGCATGTCGTGGACCGGCTACTGGATGCTGCGGTGGGCGACCGACCTGGTACCCGATCGCAACCAGGAGGTCTTATCGTTTCTTAAACCCTACGCAGACTTTCTGATCAGCGTGCAGCAGCCTTCCGGCATCATCCCCTCCTGGCTCCATCCCGATGGCACGCCTCGGCCTGAGTTTCGCGACTTCAACGCGGAGACCGCGGGCTCCGCTCTGTTCCTGGCCGAATTCTCGGCCTTTTCGCACGACAACAAATACCTGGAAGCCGCGGTTCGCGCGCAACGCTTCATCACGGAGAATGTACTTCCTCGCGAGCGCTGGTACGACTTCGAGACATTCATCTCCTGCGCGCGCAAACCATTTTCGTTCTTCGACCGCTGGACGGCCCAGTATCCGCAAAATAATCTCTCTACCATTCAGGCTGCTAAAGCTTACCTGCGGATTTATGAACTGACCAAAGATCCCGCTTATCTTGACGCCGGGCGCAAAGTCCTCGACTACCTCTTACTCACGCAACAGGTCTGGAATCATCCCTTGCTGAGTCCAAAACTAGTAGGTGGTACAACCACGCAGAACACAGATGCAGAATGGAGCGATGCGCGCGAGTGCTATGTGGCCATTCTTTTGTTCGATTACTACCAGCACACCGGCAACCTCGATTACCTGGAACGGTCCGTGGCTGCGGCACGATCCGGCTTCGCCGTCGCGCCGTGGGAAAATTGGGCCCACACCGGCTACGTCAACGAGCATGGGGCAATGACCGGCTTCCACTGGGGGACAGGCAGCGAAATGACCAGCGTAGAGATGCTCAGTGGAGTATTGGGCGATGTCTTCGTGAACGCGAAACTGGGGCACGGCGTGGGCTTCAACGCATGCACACTGAGCCAGGTGTCCGTCAAGGCGGACCGAATCCAGCTCGACGTGAAAACCGAAGGCGGGCCGCGCGCTTTAAGGGTTCGCTTTTCCGGGCTGGATCCCCAAGTGACTTATACGGTCACCATCAACGGCCAGCGGCTCGCTCCCACGGCGGGAAAGGAATTATTGGTATCGGGAGCATACCTCCCGCCCAGCGGGTCGCGATGAGCCAGTTGTCCGACTAAGTCGGACGCCGCTCCCTCGCGGTCACGGCTCGGTTAGCCGATCCTTCCTGGTGGCTAGAAGGAGAGTTGCTCCCTTGCAGCGGAGCCGCCGGTGGCGGGGAATTGAGCTAGTTCGGTCTACTAACGGTTACAGGCTGGTTATTACTTATTAGAGGGAATTCGGCTACGTTGGTGCTTGCAAGCGGAAGGGTGAAATGGAACTGCGAGCCGTTACCCACGCTGGATTCGGCCCAAATGGTGCCTCCGTACTCCTCCACTAAAGTTCGGCAAGTGGCCAGTCCAATGCCACTGCCTGAACGTTTTTGTCCATGTGCCCGGGCAAATAGACTGAAAATTCTGCCGGATTGATTGGGAGGGAAACCTATTCCGTTGTCCGCGACAGTGAACTTGCCGAGCGCGCCGTCTCTTGTGGCGTTGACCGAGATGATGGGTCTTCTTTCTTCGCTCGCGAACTTGATGGCGTTCGATATTAGATTTTGGAAAACCTGCAACAAGGCCGTTGGATGGATTTGCACAGTGGGCAGCGCGGAGACATTAATCAAAGCGCCGGTGGTTTGGCGTAGCGAAGCCAGATTCGCGAGAGCGCGTTGAAGAACCTCAGATGCATCGACGGGGGACGCTATCCCGTGGGCCTCCGAAGCACAATAGTAGTCAAGCAGCGATGAGAGCATGGTATCCATACGGCTGCAGCCTTCGGTGATGTACTGCAGAAATTCGCGCTCGGAATCCGCGGAATCCTCCACAGCATGGGCCAGCAAAGTTGAATAGCAGCGAACAGCCCGTAACGGCTCTCTCAAGTCATGGGCTACCGATCGAACGAGCGAGTTTAAACTGTCGTTGGATTTGGATAACGTCGTCAGAATACCTTGAGTTCGTAACGCGATTTCGACTGCCACCTTCAGATCGTCGGAGGTAAATGGCTTGCGGATGTACCCTACTGGGTCGGACGCTTTGGCATCAGCAAGGGTGGCATCGTCGGTGTGCGCGGTCAGGAAAACAACGGCCAAACGATGACGAGCTTTAAGCATCTTTGCCAGTTGAATGCCACTCAACTCCCCTTGGATCCTAATGTCCATGAGGACCAGATCGGGTACCAGCTTGTCGACGATTTTCAGGGCCTGCTCGGCAGATGGCGCTTGTCCGATCACCTCATATCCGAGGCCTTCGAGCGTTTGCCGGATATCTTGCGCAACGATGCCTTCGTCCTCGACAACGAGCACGCGGGCTGGTCTGGTGATAAGTGGGCTATCGGTAGTCAAGGCATCCTCCTTATCGGACCAGCGGTTTGATACTTGAGGCACTGTCTGATCGCTGGACATTGAAGGCCGGTACCAACTTGGGCAAGACGCGTACCACCATGCGTTTTACAAGCAGCACGGTGACATCATCGTCGTTGAATTTGGGGTCTACTAACGATGTGAGATGAGACATGGTTCTTGTGGAAAGGTCACTCACCGCATCACGCAGACGGTCTTCCGGGGCCGGCGCCGAAATGCCTTTTAACCTGGTGAGCCAACGCCAGGGGATTGCTTTCATTCAGAAGGTGGGAAGGCTTTTCGATCAATCCAGCGTTTAAGCGGCAAGAAGGCGCGCAAGGTGAGTAGGTTGAGGACTGCCAGAGTCACGGCGATGCCATAGTGGTTCATTGCAACTGCGGCACCGATGACGCCGGCGTTCCAGACACTGGCTGCGGTGGCGGTCCCTCGCACCGTCGCACCTTCTTTCAGAATTGCACCGCCACCAACAAAGCCGATGCCGGTAATTAGTCCCTGAAGCAAGCGGGACTGAGCAGCAACATCGGGCTGGTTGCCGAGCAGCAGCAGATAGCCGCAACTCGCCATCCCCACGATTGGAAATGTGCGGAGGCCGGCGCTGTGCTCTTCACGCTCACTCTCCCAGCCAATGCTGGCCGTCAGTACGTAAGCGATTGCTACGTGGCTGAAGTTATTCCAGATGTCCCACCACTGATTGGATAGCGACATCGTCTACTTCAGCGTGATTTTACCCTCACCCGGTCGGGGACAGCCGTCAATAGTCACCCTGTATCGATACTCCCCGCCGTCACCTTTCAAACTGCAGACCGGATGGTCGCTGTCCAACGATCTGTCGCCGCAGGGATTCTTGTCCATGAACTCCACTTTCCAGTGGGGACTGGCCTGACCTACTGAGAACCACGTGACTTCAGAACCTCGATCGACAACCAGTTCAGATGGAGTTGCACTGGCTTGCCCATGATCGCAACCGATTCCTACGTGTTTCCCCCTGATCTTGTCGCACACTTTGCAGGGTTGGACACGGACCGTGGTGACCGGGCTTTGGGCGCCGTTTTGCGAGACGACTTCGACCAAATAAGCACCCCCGCGGCCGGGGATAAGGTTACAAACGGCGGGATTTTGATCGAGGTGGGAGGTTTGCGGATCGCAGGGGTTTTCCGATATGAACTCAATGCGGAATTGTAAATCGCTGGAGCCAACCCATCTGAGGGTCTGCGGACCGCCGGTGCTTGGAACATCCAGGGTATTAGAGCTTGCCCTTAAGCTGCCATTGAAGGCTCGAACCTCAATGGTTTGGACGTTACCTTTTGGGCCACAGGAGATTACCGCGGCTAACGTACTTAGCAGGGCGGTCCATACAGCAGTTCTTAGTCGCATAGCGATCCTTTCAAGTTAATTGGCTCAGCTCTTTCCCGGCGCGGCGCTCTTTTTCAGGAGCTGCGCATATTGGGGATCTTTCCGGAGGTTATCTAAATCGCGAATGCAGGAAACTTCGGCTGCCGTTGTCCCGCGCCCAAAACAACTCGCAAGCAGCAATAACGCTTCTTTGCGCCGGTGTAAGAGCTCGAGAACTCTAGCCTTGGCAAGATCCGTATCCACATCGTTAGCGCCCAAGGTATCGGCCTTGTTGAGCAGCGATATTGCGTCTTCAGCAGAGCCGCTCTTGAGCTGGTAGAGAGCAAGCCGCACCCAACTAGAGCCGTCCGTCGGATCGGTTTTCAACTGCTCCTTTACTTCCGAAGCAGCTCGAATGTAGGCGTCATGGGCTTGCTGCGCTTTGCCTCGAAGCGCCTGGGAGTCGCCCAGACCGAGCCAGTTCTGGTCTTCCGACGGATTCAACTTAACAGCCTGTTCGCCGAACTGAACGGCATCCGCATACTTGCCTTGCGCACGGAGAACGTCTGCTAAGTTTGAATAGCCGACATCGTTCGGTTGAAGGGCTACGCTCTTGCGAAAGCTAATCTCTGCCTGGGCGGAATTACCTAGCTTGAATTGAAGGGCGCCCAGATTGCTTAACGCCAGCGCAGAACCAGGCGCGGCGACCGCGGCGGCTTGAAAAGCCTGAAGAGCTTCTTGATATCTGCCCTGTGAGTTCAGCAGGACCCCCAGTTCGTGATAGCCCAACCAGTAGTTCGGCCGTTCTCTCTTCAACTCTTCGAACGCCTGCTCGGCCTCCGTCCAACGGTGAAAGCGCGTATAGATTTGGCCTTTCCAAAGGACGGTGCGAGGATTTGTGGGATCCGCCTTGGTGGCCTCATCAATTTCGCTGAGAGCCTGCGATTCATTGCCCCTAGCGGCAAATACAGTAGCTAATGCGAGATGCGCGTCGGCTGATTTCTCATCCAGACTGATAGCTTTTTCGGCATTTCTCTGGGCCAGTTCCAGCGCGCCGGAATCGTGATGAAGGCTATGAAAGCGCGAATAGGCGATGGCCAATTTCGCGTAAGCGTTCACGTAGCGCGGGTCGGCATCGATGGCTTTCTTGTAAGTGTCGATGGCCGATTCAAGGCCGGCGTCGTTTGTCTGGTTCTTCAGTTCTTCGGCCTTCTGAAATGTGCTCAATGCGGCAACAGAATCGGTAGGCGGGGCAAGCCGGTCAGCAAGATTCTGTTCCAGGCGAACATTTAAGAGTGCCGCGGCGGCCTGAACTGCTTTAGGGATGAGACCAGTCAGTTCCGCGTAGTTGGAAACAAGCTGCCGATGCCGCAGGACCGTGTCGTTGAGCGCGTTCTGGACTGTCAGGCGTAGCTGGAACTGCCGCTCATCGCCGCTAAGAAATGCTCCCAGCAAAAGATTCGCGCCCACCGATTGGCAGAGCTTGCGTAGTTCGGCCGGACCGAGCGAGGCGATGTCAGCCTGGTGGGTCGAAATAACGTAGAGATCGCGATCCGACACTTCGGCGCGCGCGAGTTCATTTTCAATGGCGTCGATGATGCCGGCCAATAATGGCTTACTCTGCGAATCAAAGCTGGCCGGCCAAGGAAGGAGCGCGACAAAACGCTTGTGCGGTAGCGGATGCAGCCCATTTTCGACCGTGTCGCGGTTCCACCAGAGGCTGGTGCCCGCCGCGCAGGCGCTGGCAACACCAGCGATTAACAATTTGCGACGGGTCCAGGGATTCTTTTGTTCCGCTAGCGATTGCAGTGCGTCGGAGAAGGCTGAACAGCGGCGGGATGCATCGATACTCAGACAACCTTCGACGATACGCGAGTAGAAGCGCGGGACTTCACTCTTGTCCAGCTTAGGTTTTGCGGCATCGAGAGAGGGCGTGAAGTGACCCGCCACCATCTCGTGGAAGATGACGCCCAGAGCGTATATGTCGGACGCTTGCGACGATTTTGCGCCGAGCCACAACTCCGGCGCCATGTAACGTGGAGTGCCGCCGACCGCCTCCGATTCGGAGCATCCGCCGGACAATCCGAAATCGGTTATTACGGCGCGAATTTTGCCATTTGCTTCACGGCACAGGAAGATATTGTCGGCTTTCAAGTCGCCGTGGACTATGCCGCTGGCATGAGCCGCTTTGAGGCCGTTGCAGAGCTGACGGGCGATTTCGAGCGCCTCATCCACAGGAAGCCTGCCGGAAGACGATAGGCGAGAGGCCAGCGTGGTGCCCCGGAGCAACTCCATGGTGATGAAGTCGACTTCGCCGTCCTTGGTTCGTGCCGTGTGGATTTCGTTTACTAAGCAGACGTTCGGGTGGCGGACGCGTAGAGCCCCCTCCACCTCAGGCGAGAGCATTTGATGGAAACCCGGCTTGGCAGTTTTGATAGCGATGCGTTGGTTGCGTTTCCGGTCGAAGGCTTCGTAGACTACGCCCATGCCGCCTTCGCCAATTTCGCGGACAATTTCGAAGCGCTCTGAAACCAGCTGGCCAGGGGCAAAAGGACGGGCACTTTCCTGTAGGCGGAACAAGGGCTGGCGGAGGAAGTCGCCCATCCGCTGCTCCCCACTCACGGCCTCGGTGATCTCGTGATAAAGGTGCGTATCGCCGGCGCAAGCGAGCCGAACATACGTTTCGCGCTCGCCCGGATTGAGCTTCATCACTCGCGAGACAACGCTTACGATACGTTCGTCCTGGCCGCGATCGCTAATCATGCCTTTGTTGCCAGCGATCCGGCGGTGAGCCGTTCAAACAGCCACTTGCGCGCACGGTACCATTCGCGCTGCAGGGTGTGCAGGCTCAGATTGAGAGCTTCGGCCGCTTCGGAATCGGTGAGTCCAAGGAAGAATTTAAGCTCCACTACCGCGCGCCGCTGAGGCGACTCTACCTCCAACTCTTCCAGCAAAGAATCGAGAGCTGTGGCCATATCCAGCTTGGTGTAAGTTCCGAGTACACGTTCGGGTGACCCCTCCATCGGCTGGAAATCGACGTCAGGGTGAGAACGGGCATGGTCAATCAGATAGCGGCGCATCACTCTAGCAGATAAAGCGAGGAAATGGCCTCTGTCCCGCCACTCGACTTTTTTGGCACCCGCCAGGCGAAGGAATGCTTCATTCACCAGCGCCGTGGGCTGGAGGGTATGTCCGGCGCGTTCTTTGCGAAAGCAATAGGCGGCGATGCGGCGAAGCTCGGGCATCAGCAACTCGAATAGCTCCGATTCGGCGCCGCTAGTACCTTGCTGCCACTCATGCAGCAAGTGCGTTACCTGTCCGGGGTTCGCGGTCATCGTCATTGCCCGGTCACGTGTGCACGATTATAGCCAAAAATGCATGCTTTCGAAAAAAGCATTTTGGCGATATGGATTTTTTTTCGCGGAGGTGGCGAAGTTTTTTCGGAAGTCGCGCTTACCCGAGTGAGGACGATCAAAGGCCAACCAGCCCAGAAAGTTCAGCAGTAGCGCAGACGCAAGCGGTTCAACACCGTTAGCGATCACTTAAAGCACGTCGTTTACCGGCGAGAAAGGAGAAAGCACATGAAAAAGATTTCTGTTCGCGAGGTGGAAACCTTGAAGACCACGGCAGCTCTGTACACCAGTTCTTGCGGTGTTGCGAAGCGCCCTCTCCGTTAGTCCGGTAGTGCTAATTTCACTGCTCGCTCAGTGGCCGGCGTAACTCTGTAGCCTCCATTTTGTTGTCGGGGACAGCCGGCGTCCCCGACAAAATTCTTAACCTCAGCACATTTAATTAACAGAAAAGTAAATCCGATTCACAAAAATGTTCACGAAGGAAGCACTCGTAGACGAAAGGGGGTAGCTATGGTTACGTACGCCAAAGACATCGTGCTCGGCACTCAATCCTTCACCTGTCAAGTAGACGGTGAAGAGGCGATTGTCGGCAATGCGGATACGGGCGTGTTTTTAGCCGTTCCTGCTCAGGCCGCCGAGCTTTTGCAAGATTTGGCGAGCGGCACAAGCATAGGTGAAGCTCTCGAACGCTACGAGCGGAAGTATGGCGAGACGCCGGATATTGACGACTTTCTGTCAGTCCTCGAAGCGAAGGGAATCATACAAATTCAGAATGCGGATCACGCGAAGGATACGCCGCTTCCCGCAGCGCTCCCGGTCCGGAAATATCATTTCGGCAATTTTCCCCAGCAGGCGGCTCAAAGGTTGTTCAGCGCGCCTGTGCTGGGTGCCTGCTTCGCTCTAATTGCGTTCGCGCTGCTGGCGATCAGCAGGGACCAGCGGCTCATGCCCGTGCCTCGCGACCTGGTTTTTCCCGATCACAGGTCTATCACTTGGGCCATTCTCATTGCGTTTGATTTAGCCGCGATTTTTGCGCACGAACTTGGACATTTAGTGGCGGCGCGAGCACAAGGGGTCAAATCGCGTATGGGAGTCAGTAATCGACTTTGGGACTTAGTCGCAGAGACGGATCTTACTGGGCTCTGGGCAGTTCCTAAGAATAAGCGTTACCTGCCGATGTTGGCGGGCATATTGGTGGATGCGGTCTCGGGATCGGCGCTGATTATTGTCGAACTTGCCTATGAAAACCATTTGATCGCGTTTTCGCCCTTTGCTTTGCGTCTAGTGCGCGCCCTGGCAATTAGCTACCTGCTGCGCATGCTATGGGAATGCTTCATGTTTGTGCGCACCGATGTGTACTACGTAATCGCGACGATCTTCAACTGTAAGAACTTGCTCGCGGACACCGAAGTGTTTCTAAAGAACCAGGCGAGCCGCTTTATCCGGCGCATCAAGAGCGCGGACCAATCGGCGATCCCGGCTTCGGAGATGAGCGTCATCAAAATTTACTCAGTCATCTGGCTGGCAGGCCGCATTTGGGCGCTGTTGATGCTGTTCTGGGTGACCATCCCCATCAGCATCGCGTACATACGCGATTTGAACCACGTGTTCCGGACGGGCTACAGCGCTAATCCAGCGAATTTCGCAGACGCAGCTTTCCTGGCCGCCATATTTCTGCTTCCGACCATAGCTGGACTGATCCTGTGGATTCGCGGCCTATTGATTCGACAAAGGAGTTAACAAATGGCAACCGCTATTGCAATCGACACTTACTTGGAACGTTCTATTTCGCCAGTAAACCGGGGCGACGACTTACAAGTGCTGATTCTGGAAGCGCGGGCCGGTTCTGCCCGGCGCACGTGGTTACTGGATTACTTAGAAGAAGCCGGTTCGTCAGGCGCGAGAACCTTCTACGTCTCCTGCGACTTCGATCTGGAAGGACCATGGGCCGGCGCCAAAGCGCTATTTTCAACGCTACTGCCGGAGATGCGAGCGCAACGGCCGGAGCCTATTGCCAGGCATTCGTCTGAGTTGCTCTGTATTCTACCGGAGCTCAGCCGCAGCATCACATTCCGCAACGCTACGCTTACCGATTTATCAAAGGGTTCCGAGAAGACCCGCAATTATCCGGCAGATCGCGCTTATCGAAACGCTCACGGTCTTATTGATCTACTGGATAGCTGGAAAACAACGGCGTGCCCGGATACGCCATGGGTAATCGCCTGCGACGATTTTGAGGCGTCGGGTGCTATCGGCGGATTCTTCTTTAGAGAATTGGCGCGCCGAAGGGGCAAAAAGCTCAACATAACCCTGGTTGCGGCAGTTACTCCAGGGAACGGCGGCAAGATCCAGGACGCGCTTCATGCCAGGGTTCGGAGTCGAGTCGAGAGGCTCGATTTGCCAGGTGATGCGGTCCCCCAACCTGACCGCGCGCAAGCTGCTCGGCAAGCGGAGGCGCTAGAGGAGCGCATCGGGGATGTCGAGCTCGAGGGCGAGATTCACTTACCCGATCTGATCAGACTATGGCGTGCCGCCGCGCGAACCGACAAGTTATTCCAATATAAATGCTCGGCGATTGAGACTTACGACGGCTACGGGCTATACGAGGATGCCCTTCGCTATAGCGAGGGGCTGCTGGATCTCGCCTCTCAACATGCTACGGACGACACGCATTTTCGGTTCTCCCTGGTTATGAAGCTCATCATGTCGCACCTCAGTATGGGGAGCGCGGAAAAGGCGATGCAACTAGCCGCGGAGGAGGGGGAGAAGTTAGCGGCGGATCACCCCGACATCCGGGTGGATTTGTACTACCTGCTTGCCATTGTCGCTTCGCGCTTTAGTAAGCCGCGAGATTTTGCCAAGGGCGAAGAATATCTTGCGCGCGGGCTGGAAGCGATAGAACAGGCTGGCTTCTCAGAAGAGCAGCGCCATTTCAAGACTGTCTTCAACCGGAATGGACTGGCAATGATCCGCAACTTTCAAGGCCGCCCGCTGGAAGCAATCGAGCTGTGCCGCAACGGGATCGAGACGCTGAACAGACACTTAGGAGCCGACGAGCATCGTCTGCATCGTTCCGTGCTGTTTTACAACATGGCGCAGGTTTACGCGGTAACGGGCGCTTATGATGAGGCGCTTGCGTATTTCTCGGCCGCGATGCAGATGGACCCCAATTACTCGGAGTATTACAACGACCGCGGCAATCTTTTCCTGAAATTAGATCGGCTGGACGAAGCGAGAGCCGATTACCTGAAGGCGATTGAACTGAGTCCGCCGTACTTCGAAGTGTTTTCCAATCTGGGCCAGTGTTGCCGGCGCATGGGAGATCTCGAATCGGCGGTAGAGTGTTATTCGCGCGCGATCGATCTGGAGCCGCGGCATGTGTTGGCCTTTCTGGGAAGGGCGAAGGCTTACGAGGAATTGGGGGACGCGCAGGCTGCTATTCACGATTACAGCGAAACAATAGCGCTCGATCGCAATATTTGGGAGGCGTTTGCGAGCCGAGCTGTGCTGCGGTATGAGACCGGCAAACTGGCCGAGTCTCTCAAAGACCTTGATACTGCGATAGCGCTCAAGAAAGACTCGTCCGACTTATATCAGAACCGGGCCACTGTTCTAGCTGATTTAGGCCGCAATGGCGAAGCAATTGACGATTTGCACGCAGCTCTGCGGCTCAGGCCAACGCCTGGAGATGAACTCGCCATTTTGGAGAAGCTGGAAAATCTCTGCGAAGTGGCGGTCCAAGCCGGGTTCGCTCGCTTAAGCATTTAGAGGCGACGGACATGGCTAGATTGCTCGACGATCTGAAGTACGGGATTCGGATACATGCCAAGAATCCCGGCTTCACCAGCATCGCGCTGCTGACGGTGGCTTTGAGCGTGGGCGCGGCCACTGCCGTGTTCAGCGTTGTGAACGCCATCATGCTGAAGCCGCTTCCTTATCCGCATGCCGAACAAATTGTTCT
This sequence comes from Terriglobia bacterium, assembly GCA_963758445.1. Classification (GTDB taxonomy): domain Bacteria; phylum Acidobacteriota; class Terriglobia; order Bryobacterales; family Bryobacteraceae; genus Bog-105. Next base: position 425,958 of record CAVWVR010000003.1, on the reverse strand, counting down.
TCCGTGGCGGCTTGCTCCCCAGGACGTGAACGTCGGCTACGAGGAGATTCCCTGGGGCGCTGTAAGCTTTCAACGCATGGCCGCCGATGCACGCGCCTATCAGAGTCTGGCCGCGTTCAAACCTGAGTCATTCAATCTGAAGGGCGCGGGTGAACCGGTACTGGTGGATGGCGTTAGAGCGTCCGCGGGATTTTTTGAGGCTGTGGGCGTTCACCCGCGGATTGGCAGAGCCTTTACGGCGCAGGAAGACGTGCCTAAACGCGAACGACAAGTGGTTTTGAGCGATGAGCTTTGGAAACGGGAGTTTCACGGCAACGAGCAAATTGTGGGGAGAACGATTGAGCTAAACGCCCAGTTATACACGGTGTTGGGCGTCATGCCGCCGGGCTTCGAATTTCCGCGCGGGGAAGAAATGCCAGGCAGTTTCGGTTTTCCGCGCCGGACGCAACTTTGGACGCCGCTGGCGCTGCCTGCTATTTCGAATGACCCGGACGAACTCGCAATTATCGGACGCCTGAAACCCGGAGTTACATCGACGCAAGCGCAGGCCGAGATGAACGTCCTGAAAGGCCGCATGGAAGAAGATCTGCCCGGCGCCAAGGGATGGTTCAATTCGCGAGTAACTCCTCTTACTAAGCAAGTGTCAGGCGATACGCGCACTCCGCTGTTACTGATGCTTGTCGCGGTTGCAGTGCTTCTATTGATCGGCTGCTCAAACATTGCCAACCTGCTTCTGGCGCGTTCGCTGGGGCGATCGGCTGAACTCTCGCTGCGTGTTGCTTTAGGCGCGAACCGCTCTCGTCTGGTGTTTCAGCTACTGACAGAGAGTCTGCTGCTGGCGATAGGGGGTGGACTACTTGGCTTGTTATCAGCCAGTGCAGCCATTGAAGTTCTAAAGCTTGTTGGACCGGCGAATGTTCCCCGGCTGCAGGAGGCGGCTCTCAATCCTAGAGTTTTTGCCTTCGCCATCGGCACAGCACTAATCAGCGGCATTCTCTTCGGTTTGGCGCCGGCGTTTGCCTGCTCGGGAAATGATTTGGCTGAAAGCCTGCGAGCGGGGGGACGCAGCGCGGGAAGCGCTACGAAAGTGGCGCGAGTGCGGAACACGCTGCTGGTTGCCGAGGTCGCGCTTGCTTTAGTACTCGTGATTGCGTCGGGCCTGCTGGCGCAAACGTTCTTCCGTCTGCTGAAGACAGACCCCGGCTTTCAGGCGGCGCATGTACTTACGTTTGAGTTGTCTCTGCCGGCGTCCACCTATAAAGACGACGAACAGATGGTCAGGTTCTATCAAAGAGCGCTGCAGGCGCTGCGTGCCACTCCCGGTGTTGAGTCCGCGGGGCTGACGGAGATGGCGCCCATGAACGGGGCGACTGACGGAACCGGCGTGCGTGTTCCCGGACGAATTGCTCCACGAGACGAAAACCCGGTGGTGAATTACACCATCGGTTCGTCCGGATATTTTGCTGCCATCGGAACGGCTGTCCTTCGAGGCAGGCCGTTCCTTGACTCCGATACGTCCCGTTCGCCGCAGGTGGTGATTGTGAATCAGAGCATGGCGAAGAAGCTATGGCCGGGAAAAGATCCGCTCGGCCAGCAAGTCGCTGTCGCTAATGGAGACTATCCGCTGATGACGATCGTCGGGATTGTCCAGAACGTGAAACACCTCTCGCTGCGTGAAGAGCCGGGCCCGGAGATGTATGTGCCTTTCACTCAAAAGCCATTTCCTTCGATGCGCATGATGCAGTTCGTTGTACGCAGCAGTGCCGATCCGAAGCCGCTTGCGTCGAGTGCTCAGGCTGCCATTCGATCGCTGGATAGTGGATTGCCGGTTGGAAAGGTGACGACGCTGCAAGCCATTGTTGACGCCTCGGTTGCCGGGCAGCGCTTTTCCATGATTTTGCTTGGCTCGTTTGCCGTTCTTTCGCTTCTCTTGGCTTCGTCCGGGTTGTACGGCGTGATTTCTTACTGGGTAACGCAGCGAACGCGGGAAATCGGTGTCCGCATGGTGCTGGGGGCGACGCGGGGAACGGTGTTGGGGATGGTTGTGCGGCAGGGGCTGCGCGTCGCGCTGGCCGGAATCGTAATCGGTTTGGCCAGTGCCATCGGCCTCACGCGTTTCATGGCGAGCTTTCTGTATGGCGTTCGCGCAACCGACGCTCCCACATTCGCAATCGTAGCGTTGATTTTGTTGCTCGTTGCGACATTCGCCTGCTACGTACCCGCGCTCCGAGCGGCGCGAGTAGATCCAAACATCGCCCTTCGGTACGAGTGAGTTTGCAAAGGTGCAAGCCGTGAAACGAGTGAATCCAATCCGAGTTGTCGGCATAGGCGGAAGCCTGCGTGAGAAATCTTCCGCTTATCTGGCCCTTGAGTACGCAATGAGGCTGCTGGAGCAGATGGGCTGCTGCACGCATACGGTGGATCTTCGAATAACGGCTCTTCCCTTCTGCAACGGCGACAGTCGTGAGCTTTGGCCGGCGTATCCCGGAGTGGCGGAAATGCGAGCTGCTGTTTCGCGCGCTCATGTGGTTGTCTTATCGACGCCGGAGTATCACGGCGGCATATCCGGCGTGTTGAAGAACGCTTTGGATTTGCTTTCCGAAGAGCACTTGAAGGGCAAGGTTGCCGGTGTGATTAGCGTGTTGGGCGGTCCTGCGAATACTAACGCGCTGAACGATCTGAGTAGGATCATGCGCTCCTGCCACGCCTGGGTGATGCCGCATTACGTGGCTATAGGCCAGGCACACACAGCGTTCCATGAGGGAGCTATTGAAGACACAGCTCTCTTAAACAGATTCGAGGAGTTCACAAACAATTTGGTTGAAAGCGCAAGCAGAATTTGCGATTTCGAAGAAGCGGAAACAGTAAAGGGAAAGAAAGATGAAGACCACAACTCTCATTCGCGTGTTCGCTCTCGCGCTCGCAAGCGCATTGGCAGCCAGCGCGCAATTCGAAATATCGCAAACCTCGGCCACGAGCGCACACTCCTTCCGGGCTTCGCGGCTGGCGAGACTGCAAACTCTGAAGTTCGCGGCTGAAAAGCAATCGCAGCTTCCATCGAACCAGGACTGCATCAGTCTATACGGGGCACCGTGCTACAGCCCGCATGACATTCGAAGAGCCTATGGGATCGCGCCCCTGATCGAGGATAGATTCCGAGGCGCCGGTCAGACGATTATTATCATCGTGTCGTTCGGCAGCCCAACGATTGAAGCCGATCTGAAAGCCTTCGATTCAGGTCTTGGGCTGCCCGATCCGCCTTCGTTCCGCGTGATTGCTCCCTTGGGAACCGTCCCGTTTGATCCCACCAATTTGGAGCAACTTGGCTGGGCGGGGGAAACATCTTTCGATGTCGAGTGGGCGCATGCGCTCGCGCCCGAAGCAAATATTGTGGTACTGACAAGCCCGGTTGACGAGACACAAGGCGTGCAAGGCCTCCCGGAATTCCTGAAACTCGAGCAGTACGCGCTGGAAAACCACTTGGGAAAGATCATTACGCAAAGCTGGGGCACGGCGGAGAACACGCTGTTCACCGCGGCTGGTTATGCCGTGCTGAAGGATTTTGAGAAGTTTTATGAACGGGCGGCTGCGGAACACGTCACGATACTTGCCGCAGCCGGCGACACCGGAACCGAAAACGTTGACGTGAATGGCAATCCTTACGCCTACGCTACGGTGGATTTCCCCGCATCATCCCCTTACGTTACAGCGGTTGGGGGAACAACTTTGCTGCTCGACAATGAGGGCAAATATGAATCCGAGACCGTTTGGAACAACCAATATGGCGCGTCCGGAGGGGGAGTGAGCCGGTACTTTGCAGAGCCTCATTTTCAAGAGGCGCTGCCTCAATCGACGCAAGCGAAACTAGCCCGTAGGCGAGGAATTCCAGACGTCAGCCTGGTTGCCGACTACAATACACCGCTGTGGGTCTACATGGGCTTCTTCCCCGATTCCTCGGGCAACAACGGATTTAATTTATCCTCCGGCGGTACCAGCCAGGGTTCACCGCAATGGGCCGGACTAGTTGCCGATATAAACCAGTTGGCCGGGGAACCGCTGGGCTTTCTGAATCCCAAGCTCTACGCCATTGGCGCCGCGCACGAGCAACACGAATTTTTCCACGACATCACAGTTGGTGACAACGCATTCGGCGGTCTCGCCGGGTATAGCGCCATGCGCGGCTGGGATCTAGCCAGCGGGTGGGGAACGCCAAACTTGAGTGAACTGATCTGGCGGCTGAAACCGTAATTTCAATCTTTGGGAACGAAGCGCACCGATCTCCTTACAATCAAGACGAAGCGCCTACTTTTGAGTGAGCGCCCGAAACACAGTAATGCTGCCACCGGTCCGCTGACGGATTTCGTTTAGAAGCGCGTTCCTATCCGAATCCAAATCCTTCAGTCGTGCGTGCAGCATGCCGAAGTCGTCAATAGTAAACAGACCAATGGGGCCGTAACTTTGAAGGCCTAGCTTGCCCCCGGCTACAAAGAGGAGAAACATCAAGTGTTTCGATCCAACTGTGAGCGTTTGAGTACCTTCCCCGGGGTATGTAACAGTCACCCCATCAATATTGGCCGTTCCGCCGTCATCGATAGCCAGAAACTCACCTGTTTGCAAGGGCAACAACGACTCTGGCGCTTGGGCAAGCATAGCGCGAAATCGCTCGTCCTTATTAGCTGAAATTGATATGGATTGCGTTGTCAGTTTCTTGTCGATCTTGTACTTGCGCCATGTCTCGATCGTAGCGTCGTCGTGAGTTGTGTCACTTTGAAGCAGGGTAGCGACCACCACCGTGTTATGTAGAAGCGCGTCATCAAGAGGCTCGAGCTCCGCATACAGTATGCTATGCGGACCAACTGTTATGGACGATTTTTTTTCGTCGTGGGCGCGCTTGGCATACCACTCGAGAGATCCTAAACGCGGCTGAGTAGCCGAAGGACCAGATGCCGTCTGCGCCGCCGCCCTACCTAGGATTACAGCAATGAGGACACAAAGAACGGAACCCCAGCGCGATTTCATGCTTCCGAACACAAACCCTCCGCAAGAACAAACCTGTAAAACGCTTTATCTGGCGGCTGAAACCATAGGTTCACTCCGACGGAACGAAGCGCACCGCGTAGCCGCCGCCGGGCGCCAGCTTGATCTTGAGCGACATGCTCGCGTTCACCGTCTGTTTGCGAACCGCGACATTCTTCGGATACTGCGCCGCATCGTCAGCATCCGCGTAGATTTCAGCTATGTACTTCCCTGGCCCAAGGAACCGCAGCGGAACTTCCATTTCGCGCGCTTCCCAATTAGTCATCGCTCCTAGAAACCAAGTCTTATCGTTTCGTCTCGCAACGGTGATGTATTCTCCCGGCCGGCCGTTCAGCACTTTGGTCTCGTCCCAAGTCGCCGGGCAACGCCGGATGAACTCGAACGCAGGCTGATCCTCATAGGCTTTCGGTGTATCGGCAACCATCTGGAACGGCGCTTCGTAAACGACGTACATCGCGAGTTGCTGGGTTCGCGTGCCCATAACTTCCGGACGAATAGACCGGGCTGTGAAATCGTCACGAGTAACATTGTCGAAGCCTCCCGGCGTGTAATCCATGCGCCCCGCCAGCATTCTCGTAAACGGCAACATGGTTCGATGGTCGGGGTTATCGCGCATGCCAACCTTCGACTGCTCCATACCCAGCACAGCTTCGTAGCCAAGAACATTCGGATAGGTGCGATCTATGCCTGTCGGCTTTGTCGGTCCGTGAAAATCCAGCATCAAATGATGCTGGGCCGCCAACTCGGCCGCACGATAGTAAAACGCGATGCCGCGTTGATCATCGCGCTCTACAAAATCGATTTTCAAGCCTGCGACACCCCACTTCTCGTAAAGCGGAAAGGCCTCTTCCATCTGAGCGTCGGCAAGTTTGTACGAGAGCCAGATCCAAACCTTGACGTTCTTGCCTGCCGCGTAGCGGACAACCTCCGGCACGTCCACGGTCCCGTTCGTATGCGTAATATCGTTGGGCGCAGACCACCCAGCGTCGATCAGCATATACGGCAAGCCCGATTTAGCCGCGAAGTCAACGTAATACTTCATCGTTTCGGTGGTAAACGCCGATTTTCCATCGCGCCCGATACTGCCGCTCCACCAATCCCAGGCAGTGAGTCCGCTATGAATCCAGGATGTGTCCGCAATGGCGCTGGGCGGATTCAAACTCGTGATCACATTCGATTCGACCAGTTGACCAGGTTCGTCGCCCACTAGCAAAACGCGCCAGGGCGACTGGTGAGGCAGCGATCCGGTCACCACAACGTCCGGGTCATCTCCGGGCGCAAGGCGCGATTGGAAGTAGTGCGAGCCCCAATCGGTTCCGGGATTTTCCAGATACATGGCGCTGTAGTCGCGCATGTCGGCTTCCGTGATCGCCATCCAGCCTACGCCTGGCACTTCCATGAGCAACGGCAGGCCGATCAGCACCTTACGTGATAATCCGTTCGCATTCGCGAAGGCGCTCGCGTTCAACTTTAGATATTCGCTTTCGTACATCGTGCGAAAGTGCGGCAGGACCAGCGCGTAAGTGGTTGCGTCTTTGCTGATGCGAAATTCGGTGTTTTCCTTCGCAAGCCGGAACTCGCGAATCGAGCGTTGCTCCGGCACGATATATCGAAACGCCACCGCATCGTCGTACGCGCGGGCTTCTATTGCGAGCTGCCGGCGCTGACCACTGCTTTCCTCGGTTTCCAGCCTAAGGGCGTTGTAGTGATCACGAACAGTGCTGGATTTTCCGGTGACGAGGCGATAACTCTCATCGACTTGGGAAGGAGTTTGCCCCGTGATTCTTACATACGCTCCGAGCGCGCGCGCTCCCTGCAACTCTAGCTGGAGAGCTGATTGGGAAATAAGCGGCTTGCCGTGAAAGGCAACCGAGTACACCAACTGCCCTGCGCCATCGTTCGCCGGATGACCCGGAACGCACTCGAAAGAGATAGTTAGCTGCCCATTCGGCGACTTCAACTCGACTGGCGATTGAGCAATCGCCAAATTCACGGCAAAAAGCGCGCTCGCGAGCAGCGAACGCTGACAACGTGTCACCATCGCTGAAACTATATCGCTGCAGCGAATGTGATCTTTGCCGTGCGGCGGTTATGCTACCAGAGCACGACTGGGAAGGATTACGGTCGGCTCTTTATTATCGTCTCGAACAGCCAAGTGTCGGAGGATCCGAATCTGGCTGCGGCGGAGCCGTCTCTTTCTACTTTGCTTATCAGTACGGGCTCGATCACCGTTTCGCGAGGACATGTAGACTCCATTTTGCGTACATAAGCCGAAAGTGACAATACTTCCTGGCTAAGTGTGGAGCGGAATTCGAAGGTCGGACTTAATTATCGACGGTCGGACGGCACAGGCGAAATTACTCGTGCCGTTGTTAGTATAGCCGTAGTTTGAGTAAGTGGGGTGTTTCGCTAACGAATTAAGCCGCCTGCACGGGCCGCACATGCTCCAGCCCCAGTACCGGCTGTGGGGATCGTAACACCATCCAGCTCTTCCATAAAGCCACTCCCCAACTGTATGAGTGATAGGGTAGCCCACGTTCGGCGCACAACTTTTGTACGGCCAAGCTGATCTCCGGATAGTGGACGTGACTGATATTCGGAAACAGATGATGTTCAACCTGGTACTCAAGACCTGAGCATAGGAACCCACCTAGCCGGCCCGTCCGAAAACTCACTGTACCCGCGGTTTGGATGATAAAAAAATCGGTAGCGCGGCGCGCTTCATCGGTCGTGCGCTGTGCCTCCGCCGGAAAATGCCCAGGCGCCAGGATGGCGTACATGGAGTAACCCAACAGAACAGTTCGGATTAAGTAAAAAGCTGCGACTGCCGGCAGCGGCCAGAACAAAAGCGGCAGACCAATCCAAAGAGCATAATGCATCACCAACGCGCCGAGGTCAATCCAGTGCGCGGACTTGCGCTGTTTAGGATCGCGGAGCATTCGTATAACGTGCGCCCACCCGGCGGCCTGAATACTAAAACAGTTCAGCGTCAGGACAAACGGAAACAGCCAAAATTGTAAGTGCTTGTAATAGAAACGGCGGAATCCCGAGCTGGCGTGATACTCGTCCGCAGTGATCGCGAACCAGGGCAGTAAGTCCGAATCGGTGTCTACTCCTACCACGTTCGGCGCTGGATGGTGCAGCACGACGTGCTTGTGCCACCAGTAAGTTGCCGATAAACCGAGGAACATGGGATAACCGAGATAGCTGAGAGCCTCGTTTACCCAGCGCCGATCGCTCGTACCGTAGTGGGAGGACGTGTGCGTATTGGTCCCGACGCCCATGCATCCGAAGGAGGAGATCAGGAGGCCCAAGATACGAATTCCTATGTTGTGGAAATTCATAAATACGACTATTCCAACTACCGCCAGAAGTGCGTGAATGGATAACTGGAAAAGGATCTGACTTGTGGCTTTTTTATCCCAGCCCCGGCGGGCGAAATCTCTGCGTAATTCCGTAATTGCTGCGAGCGTCGTGGCCATAATTATGTAGGTCAATTTCAGGCTAACTCGAATCGCAACAAGGCTTTGTAAGAGTTCTGTAATTCCTCGGCCACCTTACACATAATGTCCGTAGCAGGGTATATTGACCGGATAATCTTAAGCACCTATGAACGAGAAGAGAACCGTACTACATCCCAACTTGAACGGCCGGGTGGCGGTTGTGACCGGCAGTAGCCGCGGGATTGGCAAGGCACTCGCCATCCGCCTGGCGCAAGAAGGCGCCGATGTGGTTGTCGCCGCGAAAAGCGAGCAATCCTCCGAAAACTTGCCCGGCTCCATCCACGAAACTGCCGACGCAATCCGTGCGCAAGGTGGCCGGGCGCTTGCCGTTCCGACTGATGTGCGCAGCGAGGAAGCGGTACGCGGGATGATCGAACGAACGGTATCGGAGTTCGGGCGCATCGACATCCTTATCAATAATGCGGGCGCCATTTGGCTCCAGCCAGTGCTGAACACGCCGCCTAAGAAATTCGATTTGATGATGAACGTCAATGTGCGCGCCGCGTATCTAGGTGCTTACTTCGCACTGCCGCATATGCAGAAGCAACGCTGGGGTCACATCCTGAATATGTGCCCGCGACTGACCATGAATCCTTCGCCCGGACGCACCTGCTATATCATTTCGAAGCTCGGCATGGCGCGTCTTGCTATTGGAATTGCCGAGGAACATCGGCCGGACAACATCGCGGCGAACACGTTGTGGCCGCGCACACCCATCGAAACGCAGGCGACCATCAACTGGAAAATGGGCGATCGCAGCGAGTGGCGGACCACTGAGATCATGTGCGATGCATGCATGGCAATCTTCGCGCAGGAACCCGCGACGTATAGCGGTCACCAACTCATCGACGAGCAGGTGCTGAGTGAACTCGTCGGCCTGACCAACTTCGACCATTATTGGTGCGAGGGGAAGCCGCCGGCAAAGCCGGTCTACATAGACGAGTGGTAACTTCATCTGCCGCTGTCGCCCGATTGGGCGTACAATTCTGATGGAACTTCTGGTTTGCTCAGAACAGTTTATATATGTGCCTCGCCATTCCAGCCAAGGTGATTGATTTCCCGGACCCGGAAACCGGCCGCGCGTTGGTCGAAGTAGTAGGTGTACGCCGGCAGATCGACATAGGCCTGTTACAGGACAATCCGCCGGTCGTGGGCGACTGGGTTCTGGTGCACGTCGGGTTCGCAATGAGCAAGATCAGCGAAGAGCAGGCGCTCGATCAACTGCGCACGCTCTCCATGCTGGGCGAAGACGACGCTGCATTCGAGGAAGTTCAAGGATACGGTTCTATCGATTCCGGCGCTCCCGGCGCAAGCCCGCCCAGCAACGACAACAATAAGGTGCCCATATGAAATTCGTCGACGAATTTAGGGAAGCTGGGGTAATCAATAAGGCGGCTGACGAGATCCGCCGGCTCGCCGAGCCGCAGCGTCACTACCGCTTCATGGAAGTGTGCGGCGGCCACACGCACGCCATCTATCGATTCGGCTTGAAGGATTTGCTGCCCGCCAACATCGAACTCATCCATGGACCCGGTTGCCCCGTCTGCGTTCTTCCTATGGGGCGCATCGACGACGGTCTTTCGATGGCTCGCGATCCCAAGGTGATTTTTGCCGCCTTCGGTGACATGATGCGCGTTCCGGGCACGCAGGGAAGTCCGCTGGAGCACAAGGCTCGCGGCGTAGATATCCGTATTGTTTATTCGCCTTCGGATGCTTTGAAACTCGCGGAAAAAAATCCCGACAGACACGTCATGTTCTTCGCGATCGGATTCGAAACCACCGCTCCCTCTACGGCGCTGACATTGATGCGCGCCAAGAAACTGGGCGTCAACAACTTCTCAGTTTTTTGCAATCACGTCACCATCATCCCGGCCATTCGAGCCATACTTGATTCGCCCGACATGCGCATCGACGCATTTATTGGACCGGGCCATGTGTCGACAGTCATTGGTTGCCGTCCATATGAGTGGATCGCACGCAATGAACGCAAGCCCATCGCGGTTTCCGGCTTCGAGCCCGTGGACATTCTGCAGTCCATAGTGATGCTGTTGCGGCAACTCAAAGCCGGTGAAGCGAAAGTAGAAAACCAATACAAGCGCGTGGTTCCATGGGAAGGCAATCTGGCTGCGCTTAAGGCCATGTCTGAAGTTTTTGAATTGCGCCCCTACTTTGAATGGCGCGGCATGGGATTCATCTCTCAATCTGCCCTGCGCGTGAAACCCGCCTACGCCAATTGGGACGCCGAACAGCGATTTCAGGTGCCGGGCGTGCGCGTGACAGATCCGAAAGCTGCCCAGTGCGGCGAAGTGTTGAAGGGTGCGTTGAAGCCGGTGCAATGCAAGCTGTTCGGAAAGGAATGCACTCCCGAACACCCGATTGGAGCGTTGATGGTTTCTTCAGAAGGATCTTGCGCGGCTTACTACAACTACGAACATCGCAAGACTTTCACGAACATTGAGACCAGCCTTCCCGTGCCCGCCTGAACATGGCGCAGCCAAGAATTCGTTTCCGCGATCCGCAAATTGAAATGGCGCATGGCGCCGGAGGTAAAGCGAGCCGCAGATTAGTGGAAGGCCTGTTCGCGCCGTTGCTGGTCGGCATGTCCGCTGGCCCTTTGAACGATGCGGCGCTTGTCAGTGTCAACGGTTCGCCGGTCGCAATCACAACCGACAGCTTCGTTGTTAAGCCGCTGCGTTTTCCCGGCGGCTCCATCGGCGAACTCGCTGTCAATGGAACGGTGAACGATCTTGCGGTTTCCGGAGCCGAAGCGCAGACTCTGGTGGTCACTTATATTCTGGAAGCCGGCCTGCCAACAGAGATCCTGGAGGCGGAGGTTCGCGCTATGGCTCTGGCGGCCACCAATGCAGGCGTCTCAATCGTGGGCGGCGACACAAAAGTAGTGGAGCACGGGAAAGCGGACGGCATGTACATAACAACTGCCGGTATCGGGCGGCCCATTCCGGGGCTGAGCATTTCCGCCGCCAACGTGCGCCCCGGAGATAAAGTTCTGCTGAGCGGGCCTATTGGCGATCACGGGATCACCATTCTGCTTGCGCGCGGCGAACTCGACCTCGAAGCCGACATTCGCTCTGATACCCGCCCGGTACTGCCTTTCATCCAAGCACTAGCGGCCGCTGCGGGACCCGGAGTGCGCTGGATGCGCGACCCAACTCGTGGTGGTGTCGCAACCTGCTTGAACGAACTCGCGCGCGATTGCGATCTCTGTGTCGTCGTTTTTGAGGAGCGAGTGCCCATTCATGATGGCGTCCGCGGCGCTTGCGAACTGCTTGGCCTCGATCCGCTGCATATTGCCAATGAAGGGCAGTTCCTTGCCGTCGTCTCGCCGGACTACGCCGAGGCGGCCGTCGCAGCGATTCGTCAAAATCCCGGTGGCGAGCAATGCCTCATTATTGGTGAGGTTCGCGAACAGCCTGCCGCGACAGTTCTCGGGGCGAATGAGTACGGCGGAACGCGCGTTATCGATATGCTTGTGGGCGATCCTCTGCCTAGAATTTGTTAGAGGACGCGTGAATCCGCGATGCCCACAGTAGCGGCAGATCTGAAGCAACACGTCGAACAGGCGTTTGCCGAGCGTAATAAGCTATTCGAAGCATTTTTCGCCCACGAGGCAGCATCGCTGGCCAGCGCCTGCCGCGAAATGTCTGAGCGCTTTCTCAAAGGCGGGCGCCTGCTTGCCCTAGGCAAAGGGCCGTATGCGACGGATGCTCAGCACGTTTCCGTGGAATTCGTTCATCCAGTCATCGTGGGCAAGCGCGCATTGCCCGCGCTCGATCTCTCACTTCTCTTTTCTCCCTGGCTCAACGCCCTGCTGCAGCCCGAAGACATCGTCATGGGATTCGGTCCTCCGGAAGGCGACCGCGAGATCGAAGCTGTGCTTGAAAGCGCCAACCATCGTGGCGCCATGACGTTCGCTTTGCCGGGCAATTCGGCTTCTTACGCGCTACGCTCGCCCGCAACAAATTCCTTCATCCACCAGGAGCTCATCGAGATTCTCTATCACACGCTTTGGGAAACGGTGCACGTCTTCTTCGAACGCCGAGAATTGGGCCACGATGTAGGCGATGCTGGTTTTCTGTATCCATTTCTAGGGCAGCAGAAACAGGAGACGGATAGCATTCTGGAAGAGGTAGCGTCCTCCATCGTCATCAAGGTTCAGGAAGACGCCAAGCTCCGAACGCAGGTCGTCACTGGACAAGCGGAAGCGATTGTAGACGCAGCTTCAGCTATTGCTGAGCGTGTACGCCGCGGCGGCAAGTTGATTTTATTTGGAAACGGAGGATCCGCGACAGACGCGAATGACTGGGCTATTGATTGCGTCGCTCCGCCGCCAGGCTATTCTCCCATTCCCGCCGTATCGCTCTCTTTCGAACCCGCGAATATCACGGCTCTCGCGAACGATGTGGGTACCGAAGTGATTTTTCTGCGCCAGCTCATCGCGCAGGCTCGGCCGAACGACATTGCCATTGGCATCTCGACCAGCGGCGGTTCTAAGAACGTCATTCTCGCACTCGAAGAGGCGCGCAAGCGTGGCCTGCTCACCGTCGCTTTGTTGGGTTACGACGGAGGCGAAATCGTTCGTCGCAAGCTAGTTGACCATCCGCTGGTGGTCCATTCCGACTACATCCCCCGCATTCAGGAAGTGCAGGCGTCCACGTACCACACTGTTCGCGAATTGATCGAGACAATCAATCATGCCGCTGTTTGAGCTGTTCGGAACCGCAAGCTGCCCGTATACGCAAGAACTACGCGACTGGCTCGATTTCAAACGACGCGACTTCATCGAATACGACGTCGAAGCAGACGCCGATGCTCTGAAGCGAATGCAGGCTCTCACCAACGGACAACGAACCGTTCCAGTGCTGGTGGAAGACGGCAAGGTGGTGGAGATCGGATGGCAAGGCCATGGATGCGTGGTGACCGCTAGCGGCGCGTGAATGGCCGCGCGTCGTATTCAAGTGCGCGGCGTCGTTCAGGGCGTCGGGTTTAGACCTTTCGTTTATCGGCTGGCGCGCTCCAACGGGCTCTCCGGTTGGGTGTTGAATTGGGAAAACGGCGTCGAGATCCACGTACAAGGGCCTGCTGCCGCGCTAGGCGCGTTCACGACGGCTCTTACCACCGAGGCTCCCCCGGCCGCCAGTATCAGCGGCCTCGAAATCTCGGATGTCGATCCGGAGGCCGTTACCGACTTTCTCATCCGCGAGAGTCACCGATCCGGCGCTCCCACCGTTCGCATTTCGCCGGATCTGCCCATCTGCAATGATTGCCTCGCAGAGCTGTTCGATCCGGCCGATCCGCGTTACAAGTATCCGTACATCAACTGCACCAATTGCGGTCCGCGTTTCACGGTAATTGAGAGTCTTCCTTACGACCGCGTGAACACAACCATGCGGCACTGGCCGATGGATGCCCTCTGCGCCAGCCAATACGACAATGCGCTGGACCGGCGATTTCACGCCCAGCCGGTAGCTTGCCCCGCTTGCGGCCCGCATTACTTTCTAGAAACTTTGGACGGCATCGTCTGCGGCCATCACGCAAGTATCCAGGAAACGGCCAACTTGCTTCGCACTGGACACATCGCTGCCATCAAAGGCATTGGCGGTTATCACTTAAGCTGCGATGCGCGCAACCCCCGGGCCGTCTCCACGTTACGCGAGCGAAAATTCCGGAAAGAGAAGCCATTCGCGCTAATGGTTCGGGATCTGGAAATTGCCCGGCAGCTGACGGATCTCTCCATTCCGGCAGAAGAATTGCTGTGCTCGTCCGCGCGTCCCATTGTTCTGGCGCCGGCGAAAGTTCATCTGCCTGGCGTGGCCCCTGGGAATCACGAACTCGGCGTCATGTTGCCCTATGCACCTCTGCACCATCTGCTGTTTGCCGCAGGTGCGCCGGAAATTCTGGTGATGACCAGTGCAAACCGTTCCAGCGAGCCTATCGCGTATCGAGATGCGGAAGCACGTGAGAGTCTTTCCGGGCTGGCAGATGCGTTTTTAATCGGGGAGCGTCCCATCGCTCGCCGCGTGGATGATTCGGTGGCCCGCGCCGGTGTTTATGGGTCGATGATTCTGCGCCGCTCCCGGGGATACGCGCCGGGCACGGCAGCTACTTTGCCCACCTCGAAACCTATTCTGGCGTTGGGCGCCGATCTGAAGAACACGATCACGCTGGTTGTCGATGGGCAGGCGTTTGTCAGCCAGCATATCGGCGACCTTGATCATTACGAATCGTTTGCCGCGTTCAAAGAAACCATTCGCGATTTCCTGGCGATGTATCGCGTCAAGCCAGACGATCTAACGCTGGTTCATGATCTTCATCCGCAATACGTCTCGTCAATGTACGCGCTCGAAATGCCTGTACAGCAACGCAGCGCGGTTCAGCATCATCGGGCGCATGTCGCTTCGGTCTTGGCGGAAAGAGGGGCTTGGGAGCGACGCGGCGTGGGCGTCAGCTTTGACGGCACCGGTTATGGCGACGACGGAACTATCTGGGGTGGGGAATTTTTCGTCGGAAGCATTGCCGAAGGCTGGACCCGCGCGCTTCACCTCAGGCCTGCTCTGCTGCCCGGCGGCGATGCGGCAGCTCGATTCCCGATTCAATGCGCGGCTGGTTTTCTCGAGGAGTTGGAGGATTTGCCGAATTTCCTCGAAGCCCCGTTTCACTTCTCAGATCGCTACCGCGCAGCTCAACAAATGGTGCAGAAGCAGGTCCGCACTTTTTCAACCTCCTCCATGGGCCGGTTATTCGATAGCGTAGCCGCACTGTTGGGCTTTACCGGCGAAATCAGCTTCGAAGGGCAAGCTGCCATTTGGTTGGAGCAATTGGCGAGAACCGCAGCCCCCCAGTTGCCATATCCGTTCCCGGTCGCTGGGGACACACTGGACTATCGCCCGTTACTTACTCAAGTTATCGAAGATCGAATTGCAGATAGAGATCCAGGAGATATGGCACGCGCGTTTCATGCCGCAGTGGCGCAGGGCTTGTGCGCCGCAGCAGTTCAGCTCTGTGAGACCCACTCCATCGATCTCATAGCCTTGTCCGGCGGCGTCTTCCAGAACGAGTTACTGCTTACAGAGTTCAAAACGCGCGCGCAGAACACGCGTCTGGAAGTCTGGACGAATCGCGCTGTGCCTCCGAATGATGGTGGGATCAGCTTAGGTCAGGCAGCGAACGTAGTGTTTCCAAGGTAGGGTGAGCCACTACATCCAACGGAATTTCTCCGCCCGAAAAAAAAGTTTAGCCGAGACACGTAACCTGTGATAGATTCGGGCTGGTAAGTAACGTAGTTTGCTGTGGCTTGTCTCATGACCGCCACACAAGGAGATCGCGACATGGCGTCCCAGTCGGTTACGCAGTCCTCCTCCCGAGGTTCAGGAGTTTCGGAAGTTCACATTGTCTGGTTAACTGCCGGACTGAGTTGCGATGGAGACAGCGTCTCTGTCACAGCAGCAGAACAGCCCAGCATCGAAGATCTTTTGCTCGGCGCCATCCCCGGCCTGCCGAAAGTTCACCTTCACAATCCCGTTCTCGCGATGGAATGCGGGGACGATTTCATGAAGTGGTTCTACGATGCGGAGAAAGGGCGGTTGGATCCCTTTGTGCTCGTCGTAGAAGGGTCCATTCCAAATGAGCGTCTGAAGAAGGAAGGCTACTGGGCCGCGCAGGGCACGGACTACAACACCGGCCAGCCCATCACCACTTGCGAATGGATTGACCGCCTCGCTCCCAAAGCCTGGGGCGTCATCGCATGCGGCACCTGCGCCACCTATGGCGGAATTCACGCCATGGCCGGCAATCCAACCGGGGCCATGGGATTAGTCGATTACCTCGGCAAGGCTTTCCGTTCGGCTGGCGGGCTGCCCATCGTCAATGTGCCGGGTTGCCCAGTGCAGCCGGACAACATGATGGAAACGGTTCTCTATCTGCTCTATCAGGCTGCGGGACTTTCCCCCATCATTCCGTTGGACGAGCAATTCCGGCCAACCTGGCTGTTTGGAAAAACCGTTCATGAAGGCTGTGACCGCGCTGGTTATTACGAGCAGGGCGACTTCGCGCACGAATACGGATCGCCGAAATGCCTGGTCAAAATTGGCTGCTGGGGTCCGGTGGTCAACTGCAACGTGACTAAGCGGGGATGGATGCGCGGCATCGGCGGCTGTCCCAACGTGGGAGGCATCTGCATCGGATGCACCATGCCTGGCTTCCCGGACAAATTCATGCCCTTTATGGATCAACCCCCGGGCGCAACATTGTCATCCACCATTGCGGTCAGTTACGGTTCTTTGATGCGCACCTTGCGCTCCATCACTAACAACGCCGCGAACAAGGAACCCAAGTGGCGGCACCGCGGGCCCAGGTTGACTACTGGCTACCAGCCGACAAGTTACTAAGAAAGAGTGAATTCGATGGCGACTATAACAGAACCAATTACTAGCCAGGAAAAAAAAGGCAGAAACCTTGTCGAGATGAATTGGGATCCGATTACTCGGATCGTGGGAAGCCTCGGCATCTTCACTAAGATTGATTTCGAAAACAAGCAAGTTGCTGAATGCTACAGCACGTCTTCCATCTTTCGCGGTTATAGCATCTTCATGCAAGGCAAGGATCCGCGCGACGCCCCATTCATAACCTCGCGTATCTGCGGCATCTGCGGCGACAATCACGCCACTTGCGCGGTCTACGCGGCCAACATGGCCTGCGGGATGGCTACGCCCGTACTTGGCGACTGGATTATCAATCTCGGCGAAGCTGCCGAGTACATGTTCGATCACAACATCTTCCAGGACAACCTGGTGGGTGTCGATTTCTGCGAGGCCATGGTCAAGCAGACCAATCCCGGCGTGCTGGCCAAAGCGGAAGTTAAGCTTTGTCCTAACAGCAACAAGCACGGGTTCCGCACCATTGCGGACATCATGCGCGCTCTCAATCCATTCACGGGCGAATTCTACCGGGAAGCGCTTCAGATGAGCCGCATGACGCGCGAAATGTTCTGCCTGATGGAAGGCCGTCACGTGCATCCGTCTACGCTTTATCCGGGCGGCGTCGGAACTGTCCCTACGCTCCAGTTATTCACCGACTATCTCGTGCGGCTCATGAAGTATGTCGAATTCATGAAAAAAGTTGTGCCTCTGCACGACGACTTATTCGACTTCTTCTATGAGGCGCTGCCCGGTTACGAGAAAGTGGGTCAGCGTCGCATCCTGATGGGCTGTTGGGGCTCGTTCAACGATCCGGAAGTCTGCGACTACAAGTACCAGCACATGTCCGAATGGGGCCGTGCCATGTTTGTCACGCCCAGTGTCATTGTCGACGGCAAGATAGTTACTAACGACTTAGTCGACATCAACCTGAACATGCGTATCTTGCTGGGCAGTTCCTATTACGACGACTGGGACGAGCGCGGCGAGGTATTCGTCAAGAACGACCCGCTGGGTAATCCCGTCGACAAGCGCCACCCGTGGAATCAGACCACCATTCCCCGCCCCCAGAAGCGAGATTTCAAAGGTAACTACACCTGGGTCATGTCGCCTCGTTGGCTCGATAAACGCACCGGAGATCACCTGGCCCTGGACACGGGCGGCGGCCCACTGCCTCGCCTATGGTCTACAGCTCTGAACAACATGGTCGACATTGGCTATATCAAAGCCACCGGCCATAGCGTGCAAATCAATCTGCCGAAGACGGCCTTGTTGCCTGAGACTAGTTTCGAGTGGCACATCCCCAAGTGGAGCAACGCAATCGAGCGCGACCGCGCCCGCACGTATTTCCAGGCATATGCAGCCGCCGCAGCTCTCTATTTCATTGAGAAAGCGATGGACTGCGTGCGCCAGGGCGACACCAAGACTTGGGCTGAGTTCAAGGTGCCCGAAGAAGCGATCGGTTGCGGATTCCACGAAGCAGTGCGCGGCGTGCTTTCCCATCACGTTGTCATTAAGGACCAGAAAATAGCCAACTACCATCCCTATCCGCCGACGCCTTGGAACGCCAACCCGCGCGACGTGTACGGCACTCCCGGTCCATACGAGGACGCTATTCAGAACACACCCATCTTCGAAGAAAATGGGCCAGAGAACTTCAAAGGCATCGATATTATGCGTGCCGTGCGAAGCTTTGACCCTTGCCTGCCTTGTGGCGTCCACATGTACGTCGGCAACGGCAAGGTGGTTCGGGCGGAGCATTCGTCCATTTTCGGCAGGCACTAAAGCAGAAAGGAGACTTTTATGCCGCACACAGCCAAATCAAGAATCTCATCGCACACCGAAGGCACCAGCCGAGGCGAAGAAGTTCTCCAACACAAAGGACCCGAACCGGGCCGTGAGGGTGGAAAGACTCGCAATTCGCGAGATGCGACGTCCATCAATCCCAAGGCCGCTGGACCTATCGATCCCCGCATGCCGCAAATGCCGCCTCCGTAGGCATTGCGACAGGCCTGACGCTATATGCCCGATAATGAGATCCGCTCCCAGGAGTGGGTCGACAAAATAGAAGAATTAGTGCGCCAGGCGGAAGCGATTCCCGACCAGCACGCGCGCACTGTGACGATGGATCTTCTACGCGCGGTATTGGATCTCCATGCCGCCGGCCTGGAACGGATGCTGGACATCGTTTTCGAATCCGGCCCCGCCGGGGAGACGGCCATCGAGCGCATTGCCGCGGACGATCTGACCAGCAGCATGCTGCTCCTGCACGATCTGCACCCGGACGATCTGGAAACGCGTGTCAATCGTGCTGTTCAGAAGCTACAGGATATGTTCTCCTCACTCGGGGCGAAGCTCTCGCTGCTGAGTATAGAAGCCGATACTGTCCGTCTGCATTTTGAATCACCGCGTACCTGGGGCGGCGCGCCGGTGAAAAGTAGCGTGGAGAAAGCCATCTTTCAGGCTGCGCCGGAGATCGGCACGGTCATCGTCGACGGCGTAAAAGAAGCTCTCCCCGTTGGCTTTGTGCCCATCTCTGCTCTGCTCGCCGGTTCACGGGTATGAAGCCGAACGGGCATGCTAAAAGCGCCCGCGGTCTGGCATCCCTGCGCAATTTTGTCAATAACAAGCCGCCGGATGTGGAGCATTGTGAAATGTGTGCGGCGCCGCTGGCCGAACAGCATCAGCATCTGGTGGATCCGCAAAGCCGGCGGCTGCTCTGCTCCTGTGATCCCTGCGCCATTCTTTTCGCCAGCAGCGGTGAAACGAAGTATCGCCGTGTACCGCGCAACGCCCGAACGCTGAGTGGCTTCGTGCTTTCCGACCAGACTTGGAACAGCCTCGGTATTCCAATTGGCCTTGTCTTTATGTATGCTTCAACCGTCTCCGGTCAAATTCTGGCGGTCTATCCCAGTCCCGCCGGTCCTACCGAGACGGCCCTAGAGCAGGAATCGTGGGATGAGATTGTCGCCGACAATCCCGTTCTCTCCAAGCTGACCCCGGACGTTGAGGCGCTGCTGATCAACCGCATGAACGGCGCGCGTGAATATTTTTGGGCCCCGATTGACGAATGCTACAAGCTGACCGGTATCGTGCGCAAATACTGGCGCGGCTTTTCGGGCGGAGAAGAAGGTTGGAAGCAAATCACATCCTTCTTTGATCGATTGAAGGAACGCGCTACTC
This sequence comes from Terriglobia bacterium, assembly GCA_963758445.1. Lineage (GTDB taxonomy): Bacteria > Acidobacteriota > Terriglobia > Bryobacterales > Bryobacteraceae > Bog-105. The sequence continues at coordinate 405,803 of CAVWVR010000003.1, read as the reverse complement.
CGGGTGTGGCGGCCTATGCCCGATCTATCGTTTGAAATCGTGTCGGCAGCCCCGGCGCGTGACATGATAACGCCGGCAATCTCTTTCGATCTGCGCCTGACGAACAGTTTCCCGGAGCAGAAGATCCACGCCGTCATGCTGCGTTGCCAGATTCAGATCGAAGTGGCGCGCAGGCGCTACAACCCCGCGGAGCAAGCTCAATTGCGCGACCTGTTCGACGATCCCAGCCGTTGGGGTGACACGCTGCGCGCCATGACTTGGGCGAACCTATCGCTAAGCGTGCCGCCATTTGCAGAAAGCACGGTCTGCCCGCTGATCGTGCCGTGTTCCTTCGACTTCAGTATCGCGACCGCCAAGTACTTTCATGGCATCGAGGATGGTCAGGTGCCGCTTACTTTCCTATTCAGCGGCTCTGTTTTTCACGATACGGGCGAAGGCGTTTTGCAGGTCGCGCCCATCTCCTGGAACAAGGAGGCTCGCTTCCGCCTGCCCGTCGAGGTCTGGAAGAGCTTGATGGATCTGCATTATCCGAATGCCGTCTCTCTGAACCTCCGGCGCGACGTCTTCGACGAGCTTTATCGATTCAAAATGGGCCTGGGGCTGGCAACCTTTGAAGAGGCGATTCAGCGCATGCTCACGATCGCAGGGAGGGAGCGGCCAGTGTCATGAGCGCGAGCATGGTGGACCAGATCACGCGCGCGGTTTTGTACGAAGGCTACATGCTTTATCCGTACCGCCAGTCCGCGATGAAGAATCAGCAGCGCTGGAACTTCGGGGTTTTGTACCCGCCTGCCTGGGCGGCGAATCAAACCGGCTCCGACCGTTCGTACTTCCAGATGGAGTGCCTGGCGCAGTGTTCGGAATCATCGCGTCTCAACATCTCAGTCCGTTTCCTGCAGCTTGTTGCACGCGATACTGGCGCTCGTGAATGGCAGGAAGGCATTGAGCAAACGTTTAGTGTAGATGCACTTGCGATCAATGACCTATCTACTCCGCTCGTCAAGGATTTCTATTTTGCGGGTGGCGAAGAAACAACCGCTGGTGTGCTGCGGAGAAAATCGCCGCTCGAAGCGCAGCTGGAAATCTCCGCCACAAATCTACATGATGATGTCTTTCGATTGACTGTACGTGTCCGAAACACGAGTGCCGCAGATACGACATTCCGCAACGCCGCGCTATTGCGTTCGCTCGCGTCGGCGCACGCCGTGCTCGTGCTTCACGACGCACAATTTATCTCTCAAATCGATCCCCCCGAAAACCTTCGCGGCGATGTTGCGGGATGCCAGAACACAGGCGTCTGGCCCGTGCTGGTAGGATCTGAAGGCGCGCGGGACACGATGCTTGGGTCGCCGATCATCCTCTACGATTGCCCGCAAGTGGCGCCCGAGAGCAATGGCGATCTCTTCGACTCCACTGAAATCGACGAAATTCTCATTCTGCGCATTCTTACTCTGACCGATGAAGAGAAGGAAGAAGTGCGCCGAACGGACGAGCGGGCCCGCCGTCTTCTCGACCGCTTGGAATCAAGTCCACCAGAGCATTTGCTCGAACTGCACGGCAAAATTCGCGGCATGCAGCCTGCAGGTGGTGTCTCAATTCCCAACCTTCAATTCGGCAAAGGCGACCGCGTGCGCCTCCGCCCGCGCAAACGCGCTGACATCTTCGACACTCTTCTCGAAGGAAAAATTGCCATCATCGAAGCCGTCGAGCAGGATTTTGAAGATAACGTCCACTTTGCAGTTGTGATTGAAGATGACCCTGGTAGGGATTTGGGCGAAATGCGTCAAATCGGCCACCGTTTCTTTTTCTCGCCGGAAGAAGTGGAGCCAGCTGACGCATGAGCGCTTCCATTCTGATTGCCGGCATCGGCAACATTTTTCAGGGTGACGACGCCTTCGGTGTCACGGTAGTGCAGCGGCTAGCGGAGCTTCGCCTACCTGAGAATGTGCGCGTGATGGACGTGGGCATTCGCAGCATCGATCTCGCCTTTGCGCTCTTGGACAATCACGAGCTGACCATCCTTGTCGATGCAACGTCGCAAGGCGGTGCGCCGGGTACGCTTTACACGATTGAGATTGAAGCGAACGACATACCGGACGTGTGCGAAGAGGCTTCCCTGGTGAACTCGCACGGGCTCGATCCGGTGCTTGTGCTGTCACTTGCGAAAAGCATGGGCGCGCAATTCCGAAAGACTTTGTTGATCGGCTGCGAACCGTTGGTCATAGACTGCGATGAATCGGGCCACATCGGCCTGAGCGACGTCGTCGAAGCAGCGGTGAATCCCGCCGTAGAGACCATCCGGCGGCTTATTGAAGAATCAGAGGTATCGACAGTGAATTTAGAGAAGGAAGAGGTGTTCCCATGAGAATAGCTACGCTCGCAGGTATCGCTGCGGCATTGGTTGTCGTTGCCGGCGTGATGATGAACTGGTCAGACATTAAGCGCTACATAAAAATTGAGTCCATGTAAGAGCTGCCGTTGCACGAGCTCTCCATCGCGCTCAGCATCATAGAAGGCGTTGAAGAGGAATTAGCGGCGCGTGGCCATCCGCGTGTTGCCGCAGTGCATCTGCGCCTCGGCCCGCTCTCCGGCGTTGTGAAAGACGCGCTGCTATTCTCTTATGACGTTGCGTGTGAAGGCACGCGCCTGGAAGGTTCCAAGCTTCAAATCGAGGAGATCCCAATCGTCCTGTATTGCGAAGCTTGCGGCGGAGAGCGACCGGCAGCGTCCCTGCAGCGCCTGAATTGTTTGATCTGCGATACTCCGAGTGCGGACATTCGAAGCGGTTCCGAATTGGAAGTGTTCGCATTTGAGTTGGCCGATGAGCACGCACCCTGTGACACAGCCCCGGCTGGTTGAAGTCCGTCAGAAGGTCCTCAAGCGCAACGATCTATTGGCGCGCGAACTCCGGGACCGCTTTCAAGCTGCCGGAGTGTACGTCGTCAGCCTGGTCTCAAGTCCCGGCTCCGGCAAGACTGCGTTCCTCGAAAAAACTTTAACGCTGCTCAAGTCGAAAGCGCGCGTGGCCGCCCTTGTTGGCGACCTGGCCACGGACAACGATGCCATTCGCCTCGCTCGCAGCATGGCTCCTGTACGTCAAATCACGACCGGCACCATCTGTCATCTTGATGCCGAAATGGTCGCCAAAGCTCTCGACGGTTGGAGCCTCGAAGATCTGGATCTGCTTTTTATCGAGAACGTCGGCAATCTCGTTTGCCCTTCCAGTTATGATCTGGGCGAAAATCTGAGAGCGGTTCTCATGTCCGTCACGGAAGGCGAGGACAAGCCTCTGAAGTACCCGACCATCTTCAATACCGCGGACGTTGCGATCATCACCAAGACCGACCTCGCGCAAGCCGTCGAATTTGACTGGGACGCAGCACGGCGCAACATCAACTCCGTTCGTCCGGGCATGGAAATCCTGGCGGTCTCGTCGAAGAGCGGAGACAGTATGGATATTTGGATCGAGCGGCTGGTACAGACGTTGCGGCCTAATTAGCCACCAATAGTTCGATCTTAGAACCATCCGCACCACCTAGATACACGCGCTCGGTCGCTTTGACAAAGTCCGTTGATAGCGCATTGGTGATATCCACAAACTTTTGCGGATTGCGGTCGGTCAGCGGGAACCAGGAACTCTGTACCTGCACCATGATGCGGTGGCCGGTGCGGAACGTATGCAGCACGTCGGGCATTTTGAAGGTGATGCGCTCCGGCTTGCCGGGTTCGAAGGGAATCGGATTGGAGAAGCTCTTGCGATATTTGCCCCGGAATGGCTCGCCGCGAATCAGTTCCTCGTAGCCCCCAAGCTGCACGAAGCTGGCCGGCAAGCTGCGCTGCGCAGGAGCCGGACCGTCGGGCGCATCGTAATTAGGATAATTCGCGGGGAAAACGTCGATGACTTTGACGTCGAAGTCCGAATCGGTGCCTGATGTGGAAACTTTCAGATCCACCGTGATCGGACCCGAGACAGTAATGTCATGATCGAGCGGTTCCGTCTTGTAGACCAGCACATCCGTGCGCGAAGCGGAGAATCGCTGATCCTCCGTCATGTAGTCATAGCGCACGCCCGGTAGAACGTACCCAATGTACGGGACAGGTTTAGCAGGATCGGAAACATACTCATCGATGCCAACATCCGATTGCGATTTCCAGGAGAGAACGCTTTTGCCGCTGAGAAACAGATCAGTAGCTTTCGCGCTCTTCGGAGGCCAATCATCGTACTTGCGCCATTGGTTCACGCCCGTTTCGAAGACCCAGGCTTTCGGCAACTTGCCGATGTCCTGACCTTTTAGATAGTGCAGGAAGAAAGGAAGCTCGACTTTCTCTCGATAGTACTCGGCCGTCTTGGATCCGAACGTCACATTACCAACTCGATCCCCATCGCCACGCGCAAATCCGCCATGAACCCACGGACCCACGACTAACATGTCCGCAGTTTCCGGAGAATCTTTCTTCAATTGGTAGTACTGGCGAAACAGACCTTGCGGATCCTCCTGGTCATACCAGCCGCCTACCAACATCACGGCCGGTTTGATGTCTTTTAGATATCTCCAAATAGAGCGCGCTTGCCAGAAGTCGTTGTAAGTCGAGTTCTTGACATTCATCTCCCAGTAAGGCTGAGCATGTTTGAAGTAACGCTCGTCGGCGTTGGCCAGAGTTCCCATGCTGAGATAGAAGTCGTATCCGTCGGGAGTGCCGTAGTCGAACGGCAGCGCGGGAACAGGCGGCGTTGGCTCGTCGCCGCGCGGCCGAAAGCCCTGATACATATTGAAACGAGCCGCCAACATGAAGGCGCCGTTGTGATACACGTCGTCGCCTAAGTAGTAATCTGTAACAGGCGCTTGCGGCGACACGACGACCAGGGCCGGATGCGCGTCGATCAATGCCGCAGTGGCGAAGAAGCCCGGCTGCGAAACACCCCAGATACCCACCTTGCCGGTGTTGCCCGGGATGTTCTTGACCAGCCAGTCGATTGTGTCGTAAGCGTCGGTGCTCTCGTCAGTGTCTTGCGGGCCCTTCTTCACCGGCTTCTGCGGCCTCGCGATTGTGAAGTCGCCTTCGCTCATATAACGGCCGCGTACATCCTGATAAACGAAGATGAATTTCTCGCGCGTAAATAGCGGCGACGGCCCCAGTGATGCCGGGAACTTATCCTCACCGTACGGCGCCGCGTTGTACGGCGTGCGCTCCATCAGGATTGGATATTTCTTGTCTTCCGCCGCCACATCTTTCGGAACGTACACGGCCGTGAAGAGCTTGATGCCATCTCGCATCGCGATCTTGTACTCATACTTGGAGTAGTTTTCACGGACATAGCCGGCATTTACTTCCGCAGGCTGAGGCGCGCTTTGCACCCTTGCGCTAGCCGACCCCTGAGCGAAAGCGGAATGAGAACCTATAGCAACGAAACAGGCGAACAACAGCACGAAAGGGCGCATGTCGAATCTCAGTGACTGTAGCAGAAGATCAAGGCTGCACGTTAGTGACGTGCTCGGCTCCTGAAGCTGGAAAATGAGCTTCGTACCAGCGAATACTGCGATCCATGAGATCGATCTGGTGCTTAGTCTCACGCACGCCATGCCCTTCTCGCGGGTAGCGCACCATAATCGTGTCGACGCCAACGTCCTTAAGGGCCACAAAATATTGCTCGGCTTCGGCGATCGGCACGTCCGGATCGTTCTCCCCGTGAACCAGCATGGTCGGCGTATGCACATTCGCGACATGCTTCAATGCAGAGCGCTCCCACGCTTCGTCCATCAGTCGCCCTTGTGTCAGAAACTGGCCGAACTCCATCTCTTCATACTGGTTGTAGTAAGTCATGTAGTTGTAACTGATCAGGTTAGCGATGCCGGCAATTGGAATGGCAGCCTTGAACTCATTCGTCTGAGTGATTAGCCAATCACTGAGTTGTCCACCGTAACTAACGCCCTCGATTCCCATGCGGTCGCGGTCAATCCAAAGGAAGCGTCTGACGGCCGCGCTCACGCCGTAAAGCACGTCCTGGCCCTCATTGCCATCCTGATCTCCGAAAACCGCATCGGCAAATTTCTGCCCGTAACCCACAGAACCGCGGTAGTTCACATGCAAAACAGCGAAGCCGTGCGCGGCATAGACCTGATCGTTGAACTGAAATGCCGGACCGTTCTGTCCGTGCGGACCGCCGTGCAATGCCACGATCAACGGATACTTGCCGGAGGCGGTCATTCCAGGCGGCTTAACTAAGAAAGCTTCTACTTCAAACTTATTGTCATTGCTGGTGAACGTAAAGGGCTCCACTTCCGCGAGTTGTTTGCCTGACAAGACATCAGCATTCAAAGTTGTCACCGCCTGTGCAGCCCCGCCGCCGGTCTTCATGTAGAGCTCGGGCATGTCTTTGGGCGTTACGAAGACATATGCAAATTCGCCGCTTGGCGCGACCGAGTAGTCGCCAACTGTTCCCAATTCGTTCACCAGTACTTCAGGTTGGCCGCTAGCGACCGGAACTCGCGCCAGCCGTGAACTACCGCGTTCGCTATAGGTGAAGTACACAGCATCGCCGGTCTTCGACCAATGCAGACCATGCTGCCGCTGATCGATAGCCGAACCGATCTCGCGCCGATGCGTCCCGTCGGCATCCATGATCCACGCGTGAGTGTCTTCCATCGTTGTTTCGCGATCCGTCAGGCCACGCTTGGTTCCGAGGAAAGCAATCATCTTCCCGTCCGGCGACCAGCGCGCCGCGTATTCACAGCTTTCGGTCGCGGTGATTCTCCGGATCGTGCCGCCGTTAAGGTTCAGCGCGAAAACGTCGTAGTTGAAGAACTCGTCGTAGTTAGGCTCGTGGTTGGATTCGAACAATAATTCGTGCCCGTCGGGCGACCAGTCAATCGAGTGCTCATCGAAATTGCCGTTCGTCAACTGGCGAACCTGCTTGGACGCCAAATCTACCTGGAATAGATGCAGCCGCCGATTGTCATTGAAGTGCGTCATTCCCTCCGACGCAGTTGGCTTATACAGGTAGCGCGTGATCACCATGGGATCGCCATCTGCGTCGTGGCCTTCCGGCCCGGACACAGCGGAGACAAACGCGATGCTCTTGCTGTCGGGTGACCACGCGACGCTCTCGCCCTGCCCCGGCAGCGGAGAATTCGTCCCCGTCATCTTGGCAAGGAACATAACCGCGGACCCATCCGGATGCGCGACTGTCAACCCGCGCTTGTCATCGGCGCCGCCGCTGTATGAGATCCAGTTGCCGTCAGGAGACCACCTGGGGTGCGATGTAGCTTCCTTTTCGCCTCCCAGATGTATGGCCTTTCGCGTCGCCACATCCATAATCCAGATCTGCGAGGATGGCGATACCGGATCGCTGTAGCTATAGACGACGTAAGCAAGGTGCTTACCGTCAGGAGAGAACTGCACCTCCCCTACTGCGCGGAATTTGTATAAATCTTGACTCTGCAGACCCGCGGCGGACGCTGAGCAGCTGAATGCAGACAAAAATACAACTGACTTAGTGAATAGTGAAAAGCGGAATGACATGTGGATTTATGCAAGTCTACACGAGTGTTCCAAAGCTACCCAAGCCGCCAGAGCCGACAATTTTTCGTCCTGCCTCCAGGGCGATCCGAGCGTTTTTCCGAACCCCCCGATAGCGGCTTGCAGATCTTCCGTAGACCGCCCAAGAACCTCCGCAGCTTGCGCCGCCAACGCCCGCTCTTTGATTCCCGTCTCCTGGATATTGCCGCACTCGCACGCTGCGCGCAGAGCGCTTCGATAGAATTCGCCTTCTGCCGTGTGGATCAGCGCGTGTGACGCCAAAATGCCGGAAACACCCGGTAAGGCCCGCCCCGACGCAAGCAGTACACACGCGCTCCGTACCTGGTAATCGCTCAACTCCGCCAGTGCATCCCGTACGGCCTTCTGCGCCAGGGCCACCGTCGAGCGATAACGGCTCGTAACGTATGTCTCGGCATCCGCTATCGCCATCGGCTTGGCGGTATGATATGGCTGCCCGGAGCCGCCGTCGACCAGTGCAATCCGGCATCGTCGAATGATCACTGGCGCCTCCAGCGGTTCCGCGATAGCAATCATCACCGCCCACCCCGAGTGCGCCCGAAATCCAAACGCCGCCCTTCGCTTCATAACGGCAGCACCGGCTCATTCCTCAGGTACTAAAGCGGTACGCGCAGTCACAAGGCGCTGTTCTTCCACTTGGGCGTGCTGTCTCTCCGCGCGGGCGATCAGTTTCTCGAAATCCACGCCGGTCAGCCGCTCGTCGCATTCGGCAGCCACCGCGAGGGCGCGCCACAGCGCGACCCTTCCAAGAATCCCCAGCGCCAGCACTTCCAGAGCCTCGAATGTCCCAAGTCCCCTCGCCTCGTCATGGCTGAGCTTGAACCGTGCCGCCTTCTCAGCCAGCCAGGCCGCAGCTTCTTTTACGTCGGGAGAGGTCTTCCCGATTCCGTCTGCGATCGATTGCAGCACCTCTCGGTCCTGCTTAATTTCGATGAGCAGGTCAGATGCGAATTCGCCTAATGGGTCGCCGGCGTAATGATCGCGCAGTGACTCTACAAGATCGATCCCGAATGCCGATCCCGCGAGGTGATCGTGCAGGTAAACGGCTAGCGGTTCACTCATGGCTAGCCATTCATTACATCACGGCCGCATCGTTAGCTGTTCAGCCAATTGACCGAACCACGCCGCCATCGGCGCGCAGTGTTGCACCATTGATAGCCGACGCCAAGGGACTCGCCACGAATGTCACAACCGCGGCAATTTCCTCAGGCTTCTCGAAACGCTGCAGTATGGAGGTGGGCCGCGTGTGCTTGAAGAAGTCTTGCTCCACGGCTTCTCGAGTGATGTTCCTTTGGGCGGCCAGGCCCTCTACGAATTGACCCACTCCTTCAGAGTCTGTCGGACCCGGCAGGATCGCGTTGACGGTCACATTCGTCCCGGCCGTCGTCTCGGCCATTCCCCGCGCGATTGCTAGTTGGGCGGTCTTCGTCATCCCGTAGTGAATCATCTCCATGGGGATCTGGAGCGCCGATTCACTCGAGATAAAAATAATCCGCCCCCAATTCTTCTGTTTCATACGGGGAAGATAGTGGCGGCTCAGCCGAACTCCGCTAAGCACATTGACTTCAAAGAAGCGGCGCCAGTCTTCATCGTGAATTTGTTCGAACGGCCTGGCTTCGAAGATACCCACATTGTTCACCAGGATGTCCACGTCAGGATATCGCCTGATGGCCTCCAGGCATCCATCAGCGGTCCCCAGATCGGCGGCGAAACCGGCGACTTCTGCCGACGCTGATTGCTCGCGCAATCGCGCGATGGCCTGATTCACGCGTTCGGTGGTCCGGCCGTTCACGATAACAGCTACCCCTTCTCTCGCCAACGCTGCCGCGATTGCAAAGCCGATGCCAGCCGTCGACCCCGTAACAAGAGCTCGTCTGCCGTTCAATTCTAAGTCCATTTGTTAATGAGGATGCGTCCGCCCACGATTAGATTCATGCGGAAAACCGGGATGTGCGATGCTTCATGTTATTCACACGACCCGGTACGAAACTCTGCCACTAGCGAGCACATCTACCCGTGCAAGGGGACACCAATTATGGTGCAAGCACCGGGTACTGTTAAAAAAACTTTCTGCGCTGCGACTATCTTCGCAGCATTCGCTTTTACAGCCATCGCACAGGAAGATCCATCTTCGCGTGTCGCCCGATTAAGCTTCCTTCAGGGCAATGTGTCTATGGATCCGGGCGGCCTGGAAGACTGGGCGCCGGCGACGCTCAACCGCCCGTTCTCGGTTGGCGATTACCTCTACACCGACCAGGGCGCCAGGGCTGAACTGCACACAGACATAGCCGTTTTGCGGCTGGGACAGCAGACCAATTTTGGCTTCCTAAACCTAAACGATCAAAGCGTTCAGATCAGTCTGAACGGCGGCGACATGTACTTCCGGCTGCACAACTTTACACCTGACCAGACGTTTGAAGTAGACACGCCCAATGCTGCGGTCACGCTGCTGAGAGATGGGATCTATCGTTTTCGTGTAGATCCGGACGGCAATATGACTTTCGTTGTGGTACGCCAGGGCGGAGCTGTTATCACCGGTGGCGGACAGACTTTCAATTTGGATGCCGGTAACAGCGCCATGCTTAGCGGCACGGATCAGTTGTCCTTCGACGTCGAGAGCGCGCCCTCGCCTGACGATTTCGATAACTGGTGTTATACGCGCGATGCACGCGAGGCGCATCGCATCTCTGCCCGTTATCTGCCTCCTACAGTCATCGGCTACGAGGATCTTGACGATTATGGCGGCTGGCAGCAGGTTGCCACATACGGCGCCGTGTGGTATCCGCGCGAAGTAGCTTCGGGATGGGCGCCTTACCACTATGGACACTGGGCTTGGGTTGAGCCTTGGGGCTGGACTTGGGTGGACGACTTGCCTTGGGGATTCGCACCCTTCCATTACGGTCGCTGGATATACGTGAGCGGACGCTGGGGCTGGGCGCCAGGCCCTATTGCGGTCGCCTCTGGCGGCGGTCCGGTTGTGCGTCCCTACTATGCTCCGGCCTTGGTGGCTTGGTTCGGTGGCGCGCACTTTGGTGTCGGCGTTTCAGTTGGAAGCGCGCCCACGGTGGGTTGGGTATCACTCGGTTGGGGTGAAGTCTACACACCCTCCTACCATTGCAGCCAGCGCTACTTCACAAACGTGAATGTATCGAACACTCGCGTTGTCAATACCGTCAACATCACGAACGTCTATAAGACCGTCTATGTGAACAAGATCGTTTATAACCAGACTTTCGTCAATACGAGCGCGCCCGGTGCGGTCGTCGCCATGAAGCAGACCGAGTTTGCGGGGGGTCGATCTGCTCGGGTGGCCGCGGTCACAGTGCCGGCTGCGAACGTTGCGCAGCTTAGACAGGCCGCCGTAACAGCACCGCCGGTGGCGCCCACTCGGCAGTCTGTTGCACCTGGCCTCGGTCAGTCCGCGCCTCGTCCTCCCGCGCAGCTTATGCAGCGGCAAGTCGTCGCCAAGGCCACCCCACCCCCAGCGCCGCCCACTTTTGCGGCTCGGCAGCAGTATCTGCAACAGCATGTCGGCGAGCCGGTCAACTCTGCGGTCATGCGTCAAGCCGTGGCGCCGCAAGCCAAACCGGTGGTAACGGTTCATCAAGTCAAAGCGGCCACCGCAGCCCCCGTGCAGGTCCATCCCGGCCAGCGCGTGGGCAATCAAGCAGTTTTCGCAAATAGAGCCGTCCCCGGCGCCGTGGCAGCCCGGCCGGGCGCTCCGGCTCAGGCACAGACGAACGCGCCACAATCGGCAAAACAGCCAGTCCCCGCACCAGCAGTAACGCCGCGCGCTGTAAATGCAGTAACGCCGCCGCCTGCAAAGGCGGTAACCACTGCCCCGGCTCTGAAAGCTGCGCCAGGAACCGAACCGGCTGCTCCAGGGGCGAAAACTGCACCAGTTGTCCCAGCGGCGAAAACTGCCCCAGCTGCCCCAGTAGTAAAGACTGCGCCAGCTACCCCAGTAGTGAAAACTGAGCCAGTTGCCCCAGCGGCGAAAACTGTGCCAATTGCCCCAGCGACGAAACCTGCACCAGATACCCCAGTAGTCAAAACTGCACCAGCTGCCCCAGTAGTGAGAACTGCGCCAGCTAGCCCCGTAGTGAAAACTGAGCCAGCTACTCCACCGCCCGCCCCAGCGAAACCCGTCACGCCCGCTGTTACTCCGGAAGTTCGACGTCCGGCCACTTCAACTGCCGAGCATCCCGCTGCGGCCCCTCCCAACCCCCAAGTCGCACCCACCCATCCGGTAGTGCCGCCAACCGCGACCCATACAGCGCCTCCGCCTAGCCAAGTACAGCATCCCGCTCCGCCAAAGAGAGAAGAAAAGAAAGACACCACCAAGGACACTAAGGAGGAGAAGAAAGACACGAAGAAGGGCGAAAAGAAAACCGAGCCTCCGAACTAGTTCGGCAGATGCTCTAGGTAATCTTGCAAGCGGTCCAGTTCCGCGCGGAAAGAATCCACGTCCAACTGCTGCGAATACAACTCTAGGGCGGCTCCGAACCGAGTTAGTTCCGGAAACCCAAAGGAGCTGCCGCTTCCCTTCAGGCTATGGCTGAGGACATGCAAGCGCTGAAAGTCAGACGCGGCAAGAAGTTCCATCATATGCGGAACCTCCTCTCTGCGAGCGGCTAGGTAGCCCGGGGTGAGTTCCTCAAGAATTCCTGCGATTGTGTTCATTTCCCCTTGCCAACTGAGCCGCGACCGCCAGCGAGCCGTGGTGTTAGGCTTTCTTCGGTCTAGGATTCCGGTACAGCAGCTTTCTGCCGTTCTTCCAGCACAGCCGCTACATGTTCGAGTAAAGCCCCGGGCATATAAGGCTTCTGCAAGAAAGCCATATCCCGGTTTAGAGCGTTTCGTTGCAGCAAAGCATGGTCCGTGTAACCGGATGTGTAGAGCACAACCAATCCCGGCCACTTACGGTGTAAGTCTTCAGCTAGCTCCATGCCGCTCATTTCAGGCATGACAACATCTGTGAGGAGAAGTGCCGGCTCTGACGTAAGATTGTTGGCGATTTGCAGTGCCTCTTTGCCACTGCCCGCTGGCAGAACATTATAACCGCCTTGACTAAGTACCGCCAGAGCCAACTTACGCAGCGACGGCTCATCTTCCACCAGGAGAATCGTGTCTCCGTCCCCTGTGGGTGGAGAGTAACTAAGGTCCCGGGTTTCCACTTCCTGACTGATTGGCGACTCGACGCGCGGCAGATAGATCTTGAAGGTTGTGCCCATGCCCACCTCCGAGTAAACGGTGACCGTGCCGCCGCTTTGTTTCACCACGCCAAAGACCATCGATAAGCCCAAACCCGTACCCTTGCCCACCTCTTTGGTAGTGAAATAGGGCTCAAAGATTCTAGCCTTCGTGGCTTCGTCCATGCCGCAGCCAGTATCGCTAACTACGATCACCACATAATTCCCGGCGGGCACGCCATTCACCACGGCGCCGGCTTCGTCAATGTCGGCCTGATGAGTTTCTATCACAAGATTTCCGCCCATAGGCATTGCATCCCGCGCATTAACAGCCAAATTCACTAACACTTGTTCTAGTTGACTAAGATCAGCCTCAACTTGGCCCAGTCCCTCATTCATATGAAGTGAGATTTGCACGTCCTCTCCGACTAACCTCCGCAGCATGCGGCTGATATTGGAGACAACATAATTGAGCTCCAGGATTTGCGGCTTTAGAATTTGCTTGCGGCTGAAGGCGAGTAGTTGGGTGGTGAGATTCGCCGCGCGCTTGCCCGCCGCATAAATCTCCGTCGCCATGTCGCGCAGCGGATCGTCATCCCCTAATCGGTAGAGCATGCTATCGCTTAGTCCCAGAATGACGGTCAGCAGATTGTTGAAGTCGTGTGCGACGCCGCCGGCGAGATTTCCAATCGCTTCCATCTTTTGCGATTGCTGAAGGAGCGACTCCAAACGTTTGGTTTCTGTAATATCGGTTAGTAGTGCAATTTGCGCTTGGACGCCGTCGAAATCGATGTTTCGTATGCGTACTTCCAGATTGAGTAGTTTGCCGTCCCTCCGCTGGATAACTATCTCGTGAGTGAGGGCGCGGTCAGTCTGAAGCTTTTGCACGGTTTCGCGCATTGCGGGAGCTTCTTGAGGCGGCCAGGTATCGTGCAGAGTCATCCGTAGAAGCTCCTCGCGAGTGTAACCGTATAAGCCCTCTGCCGCGGCGTTAGCGGCCGCGAATGTGAGCGTCTCGGCGTCCAGGACCACCATCGCCAAAGGACTATCCTCAAACAGCAGACGATAGCGCTGTTCGCTGTGGCGTAACTGGTCTTCCGTTCGTTGATGCTTAGCCACCTCCGCTTCCAGACGCGCGGTGGTCTCCTCTAAATCAGCCGTGCGCGAATGCACCTTAGCCTCCAACTCTCCATTAGCATTACGAAGTACCTCCAATGCGCGTTTGCGGGATTTCGCGGCACGACCGACCAGAATCACGATTAGAAACAGGCCGCCCAACAGGGAAATTAGATTGAACGTGAAGGGAACAATCGCGGCTTCTGCTTCCAATTCGCTTACTATCCCTCGCTTCAGTCCCACTGTTTTGTTCATCGGCACAACAAGGCGAGACCTATATGCATTTGCGCAGCGCGCGCTTGGATTCTCAATCTTTTGAATCGCTTAATGGTCTTTTGGACGCTAATAGCAACGGACACAGCTAAACAGGTCAGCTACTTGCCGATAAGTCTGTAGAAATGCTGCTGGCAGAAACACTGCGTGTGCTGAACCCTACATCTTGGAAAAACTTTAGTCGGACTTTGGGTGCAGCGAGAAGTTGGTAATGCCGGGCGAACGATCTCCACAAACAGGTTTATCCGAAGAAGGTCAACTACTGGCCGACTGTCGCCGTCTATTCAGCCGCGTACTCGATTGGATAACCCGCACATCCAGCATCAAGGTTTGGGTTCCGATTGTCTGCTCCTTTATCTTGACCGTTTACTACATCTACACTCTGCATCAGAAAACGGTCACGGCTGCGGCCCTTCCACAGCCCGTGCTCGAAGCTCCCGCGAAAGCAGTTCCCGATATTCCTATGGCTCGACCCTCCGTCAGCTTCCCCGCGGCGGCAGATTCGCCTACGGCTGCTACCCGGGTTGTGGAAATTGATTACGCCGAAGCCCGCAAGCAAGCCATACAGGCACATAGCAGTCAACAGTTCGCCGAAGAGGCGCGCCTTTGGCAGGAGTTTATGCGCAAGTCACCCGAGCCGCAGCAAGCCTGCCCCGCAATAGGCAAGGCCTACGAACGTATCGGAGAAATAAGTACATCCATCCGGGCTTTTGAGAAGTGCGCTGCGCTTGAGCCCGATAACCCGGACATTCTGATTCCCTTTGCACACGCGCTTCAGGCCAAATCCGACTTCTCGCGCGCCGCTGGCCTCTACCATCAATGCCTGTTGAAGGATCCCAGGAACATGGATGCCCGCACCGGCCTTGCGCTCATTGCCCTGAGGCAAAATCGTCTAAGCGCCGCCGCCCAGGCCGCAAACGAAGTCCTGCAGGTTGCCCCCGATAATACCGATGCCTTGCTAATTGCCGGTATCGTCTCCTGGCGTCAAGGAGACTTGCAAGCCGCTGAACGCATTTTCTCGAAGGGAGTAGGGCTGGATGACAAGCGCCCGGATTTCCACGCTTTCCTGGGTCGTATCGCGGAAGCCCAACAGCATCCGCAAGAGGCGCTACGGCAGTATGACAAGGCACTCGCGCTTGACCCTAATGATTCAGAGATTACTGAGCGGCGTGAGCGCTTGCAGCGCCCCTAATGACAACTTTGCTTCAAGGTCTGGCGAGCACATCCGTTCCGGACATACTGGAGCGCGCCAGTCAATTATTGTCCGGCAAGCGGGCCGCTCTAATTGGGTTCAACGGCGCTGTGGCACAGGCGCTAACTTCCGTGATGACGGACGCACAGGCCTTTACCCGTTCTTTCCCTTTTGAGCTCGAACCTGCGGCGGACGTTTTAAAACCCTTTGAACTGATATTGATCGATGTGCAGGCCCCCAGCGGGTCCCATTGGCTCAATGCCGACGAATTGTCGCCCGTCCTTGACCGTTCGCTGGCTTTGGGCGATTCGGCTGCCTTTCTGTCCCTGCTGACATCTTCACGGCTGCCCTACCGCGAGTTTTGCGTTTGGCCCGCCTTGCCTGACGAGCTTTTGTGCCGCTGCATTTCCGCTCTCCGCTCCGGGCGCGCAGCTTCTGGTTCCACAGCTGTTAACTCCATTGTTGTTCTAGCCGACGATGACCCCTCTATTACCTCGCTGGTGCGCCTCACGCTACAGCGCAATGGCATGGTCTGCGAAGCGGCTTCGACAGGCGGAGAAGCCCTTGAGTTGATCCATAAATGGAAGCCTTCTGTGGCGGTGCTGGACGTGGGAATGCCTCACATGGACGGCTTTGAAGTTCTTTCGCGAATAAAAAGCGATCCCGATCTGGCTCAAACCAGGGTGATTCTGCTCACCGGGTGTGAACAGGAAAAGGACATCCTTCGTGGATTTAGCCTGGGGGCCGATGACTATGTAATAAAACCCTTCAACCCCATGGAACTGCTGATGCGGCTGAAGCGAGTCATCGGACGCATTTAGAATGTGCCGGGAACAATGTCGTGATTGCCCGGAATGTGCGTGGAATCTATGCAAAATGTCTGGCCGTTTGCGTCGCGATCGGCCTGGCAAACATCGCGCTCGAAATGTACCTGCCGGCTCGCATCCGCGAAGGGACTTTTCGCTGGGCCGTTGCGTTTATCGCCACGCAGGGGTGTGCCGTTGCATGCTTATCTATTTACTTGCTCGCGCTGCGCGCATACGGCAGGCTGATTGACATTCTCCACGATCACGTTCGTCCTCCCATACGCGATCGGGTCCTGGCGCTGGTATTCGCCGGCGAATCCTGGTCATCTAACGTGCCGAAGCATGGACCTGCCAGGCGCGTCTTGGAGGGCAGCGTTGCGGACGCGCTCACTACGCTGAAAGCTTCCGCCCGAGATCGCATAGCGCAATTTGCCATCGATCAAGGGTTTCAAACCGATTGGATCAAGGCCTTCTCTTCGCGCTCGCCCACGCAGCGGAAGCGGGCGATTTGCCTGCTTGCTTTGATTTCACAGGTGGCAGGCGAAACCGTACTTCCGGCTGCTCTTGACGATGAATCTGCCGCGGTTCGAGCAGTAGCGTATCGCGGGCTTCTAATCTTGGGAAATCCCAAGGATGTGGAAAAGGCGTTTCTCTCCTTGATGGGCGAATCGTTTCTGGTCCGGGCGCTACTCGTCAATGAGTTGAAACGTCACGCTTCTTTTCTATTGGCCGGAACCATCCCCCGCTTTCTCCATGCATCGTCTAGCGTCGAACTCGTCCATTGCTTTGAACTTCTCGTCGCCTGGGAAACAGCCTTGCCTTCTTTCGACCTTCACCCCTGGATTGCGGCTGGAAGTGACCACCGTCTCTGGCCCTTCGTTCTCGCGCTCCTTCCGTATGTCAAAACAGACGACAGCCTTAACAGCTTCGTCGTAGCCGCATTGCGGAGCGACAACTTGACGGTTCAATGTGCTGCCGCCGATGCCGCCGGGCGCCTCCAACTGGCATCCTCCATAGCAATGCTATCGGCTGCTTTGAGCGGCGAAAAGCAACTAGCGGTTGCTTCGGCGAATGCTATTGCTCAAATGGGCGAGCGCGGACAGCGCAAGCTCGAAATGATCATCGCCGGGCAGGATCGGGAGGCGGCGGCGTTTGCGCTGGAAGCGCTCGAACGCGTCACGGTGAAAGCGCGATGATCGAGGCTACATTCTGGCTCGCGTCCTACCGCTCGGTCGAAACCTTTGTCATCGCTTACGTTGCCTTCGTGAACGTGACGTATTTCGCCCTGATGCTGATCGCTTACTTCACGCTGCGAAAGGAGGTTGCACCTTTCAGCGAGAACGAAATCGAGATGTTATTGAAATCTCCGCTTGTACCCAGCGTGTCCGTGCTCGCGCCGGCTTATAACGAGGCGGCGGCCATTCGCGAGAGTGTGCGCGCCATGCTTCGCCTGCGCCATCCGAATCACGAAGTAATCGTCATCAATGATGGCTCTCAGGACAGCACGTTGAAGGTTCTGATTGAGGAGTTCCGGCTCTACCGGTCGAGCCGTGTCGCGCTTGGTGAAATTAGCACTGCACGCGTGCGGGGCGTCTACGAATCGCGCGATCCCATTCCGCTGGTCGTGATCGACAAAAAAAACGGCGGTAAATCCGACGCGCTCAATTGCGGGCTGAACTACTCGCGTCATCATTTAGTCGCAGTGGTTGACGCCGATTCGATCATCGAAAAAGATGCGCTTCTGCAGATCTCGCGGCCTTTCTTAGAGCACCCCGAAAAAACCGTGGCGGTGGGCGGCATTATCCGGGTGGCGAATGGCTGCACCATCGAACACGGCGACGTATTAAGGGTAAAGACACCCAACACGTGGCTGGCGCAATTCCAGATTGTGGACTACCTTCGATCCTTCCTTGGCGGGCGTACCGCCTTAAGTTTTATGAACGCTCTGCTGGTGATCTCGGGTGCGTTTGGAATGTTCCGCCGCGACGTTCTGCTCGCTGTCGGAGGCTACTCGTCCGACACCGTTGGAGAAGATATGGAACTCGTCATCCGGCTCCACCGTTACTGCCGGGGACTTAGAAAACCTTACCGGATTGCATTTCTCTCTGAATCCGTTTGCTGGACTGAAGTGCCGGAGTCCTGGCGGGTCCTGCGTCGGCAGCGCATTCGCTGGCAGCGCGGTTGCTTCGAGTCGATCCTGATTCACTGGCGGGTCATCGGTAACTGGCGTTTCGGAGCGGTGGGGCTGCTTGGAATGCCCTATTTCGTCGCCTGCGAGGTGGTTGGTCCCTTCATCGAACTCACCGGATATTTGGTTACCTGCGTCGGATTACTCTTAGGGCTACTTTCCCCCGCTAGCGCTCTGTCGTTTTTAGCCGTGTCCGTGTTATTCGGTCTGCTGTTGTCGGTGGGCTCTGTTCTGCTCGAAGAGTCAACGGTGTCCAAGTATCCGGACGTTCGGGACCTGCTGAAATTGCTGGCCGTCGCCTTGGTAGAGAATCTCGGATACCGGCAGATAACCCTTATCTGGCGCGTGCAGGCCATCATGCAAAGTCTCGCAAGAAAGAAACGCGTGTGGGGCGAAATGGAAAGGCGCGGTTTCCAGCGCGCAGCCTGAAGAATCGGCAGAGTATTGCCGATGAGACCTCAGCTACTTACTACGGAGATTCACTATGGAGCAACAATTCGTTCAATTTCCGATACAGGATACCGAGAAGCCGCGGCGCTCTGGTTCACCGGTTGCCTGGATCGTCATGGGCAGCACTCTGGCAGTGGCAGGATATTTCTTTGGCTTGCACTCCGGCACCAGTTTGTCCGACGTTAGCCCGGCCGCAAATGCGGGATCTGCGGCCCCCGACCAGGCCGATAATTCGCTGCCTTTGGGCCCACGCATCGGCGTGAATCCGGGCCAGAACGATCTCTTCACCCGAGCGCGGCTTTCGAATGAACTGCTCTACACCGACTTACAATCCTTCGTCTGCAACGAACACATGGACCGCTATAAGAGCCGTTCAAGCGGTGCGGATCCGCGCCAGATAGACACCGTAAACACTCAGGTCTCGTTCGAGAACGGGGTGGAAAACTACTCCGATATTCACCAGAACGATCGTTTGCGACCGTCTCTTTCTACCCTGCCGGGCGCCTGGTCTGAGGGTGAATTCGGCACGTTACTGCGTCAGACACGCGCACTGCTGTCCAGCCAACCTGTATCTATACAAGACAATTCGGAACTGAGCGGGGTTCCTGCCTCTGTCTACACATTCGACGTTTCCGGCGCAGAGAGTCCCTGGGATCTGGCGGTAGGAACACAGCAATACCGCATTCCCTTCCGCACCAACGTCTGGGTTGCAAAATCGTCTGGCCAGATGCTGAAAATCTCACGCACCACAACTGCTATTCCTACCCAGAGTGGGATCTCTCAAATCCAATGGGGTGTGGTTCTCAAACCCATTGACCTGGACGGAAAAACCTGGCTGCTTCCCAGCTCCGGCGAGTACTCAGTGGCCTATCAGAATTCGGATCATCGCGAATGGAACACCATTAGCTTTACCGATTACCGCCACTACGCTTCGCGTTCTGTCATTCACTTCTAAGCTCACCTACCACCTCACACTGCCGGGAGGGAGCCCTGCTTGATGATCTTGGTCATCACGTTAGTAAATGTGTCGACTTCTTCGAGCGTCGTATAGACATTCGGCGTAATGCGCAGACCCTGATATTCGCCGGGCGTCACGATAGCAACCGTCCAGATGCGGTACTTCTGCCAGAGATAAGCCGATAGCTTGGGAGCATCAAATCCGTCCACGCTGATGAACCCGATGCCGCAGGATTGCTCCGGATCGTCGCTGTTGAGTATCTTCACCCCGGCTAACTGGCGCAACGGATCGGACCAGCGATGGCGCAGGTAACGAAGCCGCTCCGCCTTGCGCTCAAGTCCGATACTCTCGCTGAAGTTCAGCGCCTCTGTAATTGCATTGCGCTGCGAAGCCGGATGTGTGCCGATCTCTTCGAACTTGCGGACGTTGCCGTTCATCTCAGGCGGCGCGGCCATCATCGGCCAGATGGATGGAATCTTGTTCTTACGGACGTATAAGAACCCAGTGCCGATGGGCGCAAGCACCCATTTGTGCAGAGAGGTGCCATAGTAATCGCAATCGAGATCGTCGTGCTTGATCGGGAACTGACCGAAAGCGTGAGCGCCGTCGACCACCACTTCTATGCCGCGTGAACGAGCCATCTGGCAAATCTTTTTGACGGGAAAAATTTGACCGGTGCGGTTGGTGATGTGGCAGATGTGGATGACCTTCGTCTTGGGAGTGATGTTCTCCTCAATGCGCGAAACAAGGTAATCGAGGCTGGGCGGCGGAACGGGAAAGGTGATTTGCTTAAGCACGATCCCGTCGCGTCGTTCGCGCTGCTGCCAGGTTGCGATCATCCGCGGATAGTCTTGATTGGTGGTAAGGACTTCATCGCCGCGCTTGAGCTCCATTCCCAGTTGCACTATTTCGAGCGCCTCGCTGGCATTGCGTGTGATGGCGATTTCTTCGGTATCGCAGCCGAAGGATTCGGCCAGGCGGCGGCGAACGGTTTCGAGGCCCGGGTCGAGCACGTTCCACATGTAGTAGGAGGGGTTCAGGTTCTCGATTTCCAGGTAACGAATCTCCGTGTCCATGACAACCTTGGGAGCCGGCGAGACGCCGCCGTTATTGAGGTTGATCATGTTGCGATCGACGGTGAACGCGTGACGAACGTTGAACCAGAAGTCTTCATCGCGGGCGACAGTGTCGGCAGGGCGGCCGGAGATGCCCGAAGTTGCGGACTGCGCGCGCAAGACGGCATCGGTTTGAAACGCAACTGTGGCCGCTACCGCAGCGGAGAAAAATTGGCGTCGATCCATTTAGAGAGAGTAGGGGGAAATGTCCCCTAAGTCAACCTGCGTGATAGGGGGCACTATCGTCCCTTGCGATGTTCTGCGTGTATTTTTCATGTGTCTCCTTCTTAAACATTCGTTGGTGAAGATAGCGGAACACGTAAAAAGAGCATCCGATCCCTACTGCGAGCACAGCATTCACCACTAATACAGCGGCTGCGGTCGAGAGGAAGGCGAGCGCATTCACGCGGCTCATCTTCGGGAGCCTTCGCCAGGTTCCCCACTCGAGCAGGCAGATACCGATATACGCGGTTACGCCCGCCAAGGCTGGGATAGGGATATGCGCGATATAGTCCGCGCCGAGCGCGAGAAACGCGAGCACGAACACGGCATGAAAGATATTGGACAATCTGGTGGTTCCTCCGCACCTGACATTCGCCAGGCTGCGCGCAGGAATTCCAACGCTCATAGGAGCGGCAAATGCGCCTGCCACCATGTTGGCCACACCGTATGCACCTAACTCGGCGTCGGCGTCCGAGCGTTTGAGATGTTCATGCCGCCCACGAAAGTGTTCCACAACGCGCGATGTGATCAGAATGTTCACAGCCGAGACGAACGCCAGACCAAAAGCGGCCGGGAGCACGTGTAACACATCGTTGGGACTCCAGGAGAAACCTGCGAAGTGGGGAATTTCAAGCGGCAGACGACCGAGCTCTTTTTGATGCAGGCCGAAAGTGTCGGCAACCACTACCGCAACGATCACGCCGATCAGGGGCGCGGGCGCTCTGGGAATCAACGCGGTTGAGATGAGCGCCACTCCAATAACGAGGGCGCTGATGATGAGCGCGCTGGGCTGCAGCTGAACCGCGTGAGAGAGAACCTGCCAGGTCTGATACAGCATGTTATTCGAGGTGCGATCGACCACCGCCTTAATGCCGAGCATCACGCCAAGCTGCGACAGAAACATCATGGCCCCAATGCCGCAGGAAAACCCGGTTACGACAGCTTGCGGAATTTTTTGTATGTGACGCCCCAGGCGCAAGACGCCGAAGATCAGCAGGAACACCGAAGCGGCGAGACACACCTTGGCGGCGCCGCCGACTCCTTGCGCGCGTACTGCCGTCGCAATAAAGGGAACAGTAGCGCTGGCGGTGCCACCGATCAGAACGGGGTTTCGCCCCAATAGCGCTGTGATGGGAGCGGTGGTAATAGAGGTGACCAGGCCCAACACCGGCGGCAGGCCCATCATGTTGGCCATGGCCAAGCCATAAGGAAGTGCAATTAGGGCCGCTATTAAGCCGCCGGAGAGATCGCCGAAAAATGTTTGCCAGTGATAGCGAAGCGGAAGGCGTTTAAACACTTCTGCACTGTTCTAGGCGTTGTATGACTTGATGAAGGCGTCTTTGAATTTGGCCATCTCGTCTTTTGTTCCCACGGTGACGCGAACCCAGTTGGGCCAAACCGGCCACACGCGGCCGATGTAGACTTTCTGCGCGGCCATATCGTTGTAGAAGTCTTTGCCCGGGCGCTTCACGTTGACCATGAAGCAATTGCTCTCCGACGGGATGAACTCGACGTTTTTGGCGGTCAACCAGGAAAAAACATCTTCACGAACATCACCCATGATTTTGCGGCGCTCGGGAACGAGGGTTTTCACCTTGAGACTGGCGGTTGCGCCCACCATGGCGGTAATGGGCATGGCGCCGGCGCTATACGGCCGCACTTTTTCGAGAAGATCGGGCCGCGCGATGGCGGCGCCGGCGCGCAAACCCGCCATGCCGTACAGCTTGGAAAATGTGCGCAGCACGACGACGTCTTTGTCTTGCGCCACTAAGTCAGTCGACGGCACGGCGTTCTTCGAGATATGGATGTAAGCTTCGTCCACCATAACGATCGAGCCTGCCGGCTTGTTCGCCACTAAGTACTCGATGTCAGCGCGGCTGGTGAGCGTGCCGGTCGGGTTATTCGGGTTGCAGATATAGAACAGCCCGGCATTCGGAGCTGCCGCGAGCATCGCCTTCACGTCGTGATCCCAGGTGCCCGTTCGGAGCGGCACATTAACCGTCTTGGCACCGATGAACTTCGCCGCCCGTTCACCGGCTTCGTAACCCGGATCGGCTTTAACGAACGGCCGGTCCTTAGAACAGAAAGCCAGCACAGCCTGATGCAGCGGCGCGCTGGAGCCGGCGTATATTTCGAGGTAGGCGTCATTCGGCTTGTAACCGAACTTCACACCCTCTATACCAGCCATGGTTTCCGCCAATGTATAAGTCTCCTCATACATGTAGCGGCCGCCCTTTTTGACGCTGTTATAGATGGCGTCGGCAGCCTCGGGACAGGGCCCGAGCGGGTTCTCATTGGCGTTGATTTTTACCGCGTCGGGCGGCATGTTTCGCACCATCGACAATTGCGCCAATGCCCGCTCATCGTAGAACGGCAAGGCTGCTCCCGCTGTTAAAACTGTCGCGATTCGCCCGAAACTGCGCCGCGAGAAGCCGCGCTTTACAAGATCGGCTTGTACTGTTGCATTCAAAATTGATGACATGTTGCCTCCTGGTTGCTGGTTAAAACGTGAAGCGAAGGGCCAGTTGCATCTGGCGTGAGAAGTTCGCCTGTGATGTGATTTTCCCGAATGTGCTGCTGCCATAGGAGACATTCGGACCATAAAACAAAGGTGTGTTCGTCGCATTGAGCGCTTCACACCTGAACTGCGCTTTCAGTGTTTCCTTGATGTCGAAGTTCTTAAACACGGACATATCCCAATTCACCTGGCCCGGGCCGCGCATATCGATGGTGCGGCCGACATTGCCGAAGGTGAACTCCGGTGCGGTTGAGAACGCGGCTGGATTGATGTAGTCGTTCAACCGCTGTTCCAGGCTGCCGCTGGTCACCGGCGAAACACCTGTGGCATTCGGCCTCTGGCTGGCGTAGCCGAATGGAGAGTTGTAGTTGGTGCTTTGCGAAATTTGCAGCGGGAAGCCGGTTTGGAAAATCGAGACGGTGTTCACCACCCAGCCACCTAAGATGTAGTCTTTGTAGCCGCCGCCGGTCATAAACATGCGGCCTTTTCCAACTGGCAGCGCGTAGGAGATAGAACTCGCCCAGCGGAAGGGAGAATCGATATTCGAAAAGGCATACTCGGCCGCCATGTTATAGGGATTCTGGGGTCCTTTGTTACCGCCGTTTAAGGTGTTGCCGGGACCGCCGCCGCTTTCGTCCCAGTTACGAGACCAAGTGAAGGTGGACAGCAGGGTAAGTCCGTGGCTATAGGCCTTTTGCGCTTTAAGGACGAGCGAATCATAGCGCGCTTTGTTGTTGTCGCTGAACAAGAGATTGACAGCACCGAAGGTGGGATAGGGCAAGAGTAATTGCGACGCCTGTACTGTGGACGTACCAATAACCCCTGTGCCTCCGTGCAAGTAAAAAGGATTCGGGACCGCTTGCGTTAGGGCGGACCCCAGCGAGAGCAGCGAAGGATTCAGGGCGTCCTCATTGATGCTCGCGGTTCCCAATGTGAGATGGCTCGATTTGGAGCCGACAAAACCTACTTCACTCGCAATGCCGAACGGCAGTTGGCGCTGGACGTCGAAGGAGAACTGCTGAATGTAAGGCGATCTAGCGCGCGGGTCGACCAGGCTGATGCTCTGGCCGTTGCCTGTAAGAGCACCTCCGCTCATTCCGGCGGGCTGCAATATTCCATTTGGAAATGGATTGCTCAAAGAGTTTGCCGGAGTTTGGTTGTTATCGGTGGAGGCTACGTAGCTGGTTGCCTGGTTGTAGCCGACGGTTGCGATCGGCGCGCCCAGAGCAAATTGCGGCGCCCAGAAGATGCCATATCCGCCGCGCAACACGGTCTTAGTGTCCAACTGATAAGCAAAACCAATTCGCGGTCCCCACTTGTCCGCGTACGGATTGCCTGCCGAAGTCTTTCCGTTCGTTCCGGCATAATCTGCCACACCCTTGGGGCTGATTCCCGTCACATTGGAGGCCAAAGGATTGGTTGCAGAACCGTCAAAGTTGACTAAAATACCGTTGTTGACTTCCTGTAAGCCGGTTTCATGCTCCCAGCGCAGCCCTAAGTTCAGCGTGAGCTTGGGAGCGATGCGGTAGTCATCCTGAATATAGACTCCGTAGTAACTGGCGAATTGAGTCAATTTAGTTGAGGTATAAATCGAACCACTGGCGGGATAGCCGAGTAGAAGATCTGCAAGATCAGCTCCGCCCGTCCCAGCGCTGGTGGGACTGGATTTCGTAAAGATGCCGTTGAAGGAATAGGTTCCGGCGGCATCGTTTGCGTCATTTCCGGCAGCCTTGATCTTGCGATAGTCGAAGCCCATCTTCAGCGTGTGCTTGCCCTTGAATTTGGAAACCATGGCCGAGAAGTTGTCGGAAGCATGTACGTAGTACGAGTTGTTATCATCGACGCCTAGCGAATACAGGTTAGACATGGAGATGTATGGAAATTGCGAAAGCGACCGCGGCACGGCGTTGACGTAACTTGACGGGAAGCCGAGGCTGGAAAGATTAAAGCCCTGACTTACGTCGTAGCTGTAATTGGGGAAGCGATTGAACCCATAACGGACGGCAAGCACGGTGGTCGGGTTAATAGTAAAAAGGTTATTCAACTGCGTGCTATCGACGCGGCGCAGCAATCGCCATTGATCGGGGCTGGAGACAGTTGGAAATTCCGTGTTGCCGGGTTCGAGCGAGAAATAGCGAAGATAGCTGACACTCGCGCGCCACCAGCTGGTGAAGTCTTCGTCAATTTTTCCGGTATATTGCATGGCACGGCAAGGCAGTACTCCCGGTGCATTCAGGTCGGCGCTCCCGTAAGAGGCTTGACTGCTCCCGGTTTGGAAATTGTTCGCAATTGCCAACCCAACGGGATTGAGACGGTTGGCCGGTATGACGTTGCCGGGGAACGGCTGGCGAACACCGTTTACCACGTTCAGGGGGTCATAGATGATCAGCGGCGCGCCGCTTGACGTATAGCTCTGGGAGAAATTCCCCATCTTCTCGAGAGTGGTTGGAGCGGCAAAAACCGAGGAAGAAGATTGGGTGTCATCGTAGTGTTCGACGGCCAGATAGAAGAACGTTTTATTCTTGCCGTCGTAGATCTTCGGAATCCAAATCTTGCCGCCGAAGCTGGCGCCCCAGGTGTCATTGGGCTGGGGTGTTATGGGTTGGCCGCTGGCGTTGTTGAAGAAGCTGTTGGCATCCCAATCGGTCCTGCGCAAGTGACCGTAGGCGCTGCCGTGATAACTGTTCGTGCCTGACCGCATTAAGGTGTTGAACATGCCGCCGCCGGTGCGGGCCATTTCAGCATCGTAAGTGTTGGCCTGCACCTTGACCTCTTGCACTGCCTCTAAAGAGGGGATGATGATGGCACGATTATTAGCATCGGTGATGGGCACGCCGTCAATCAAGTAGTTGTTGCCGCGAACGGGTCCGCCTGCGATGGAGATCTGCGAAGAACCGCTCTGATCCTCCATGCGGTTGTAGGCGGGATTGCCGACGGGCATCACATTTTGGACTAATTTCGAGAGCATGAACGGATTGCGCCCCAAGTTCGGAAGCTCGGTAAGCTTTTGGTTGTCGAGCACCTGTCCCTGAGATGCGTCGGCGGATTCGACCAGGGGCACCTCCTCCGTCACCAAAACGCGTTCCGTTACTTGCCCGACCTCAAGATTTACGTTCAGGGAGACTTGCTCCTGGGTACCTACTACCACACCTTTCCGCTCAAACTTTTTGAACCCGGGAGATTCGACCCAAAGAGTATATGTGGCGGGAACCACTTCGCTGAAAGTAAATTCTCCAGTCGATGTTGCAAGTACGGAGCGTTGCTCTCCAGTGCCCTGATCCGTTAAGGAAATCTTGGCATTCGCCACCGAGCCGCCATTCTGATCCAGGACGGTTCCGCGCAATCCGCCGTAATAGGATTGGGCGCAAAGGGCAGCCGCCAGAACTCCCGTAACGAACGCGATCTTTATTGCAGCTTTTGAACCTTGAATCGATTGAAGTATCGATCTAACGCTGAGCATCCTGTTCTCTCCTTTATGCCGTTCCCGGCATGCTTCCGACAGTAATCAGCGACAAGGCTTAAGTGCTGCTCAACAGTTGGAGAAGTGACGT
The DNA here is from genome assembly GCA_963758445.1 of Terriglobia bacterium. GTDB lineage: Bacteria > Acidobacteriota > Terriglobia > Bryobacterales > Bryobacteraceae > Bog-105. Next base: position 378,665 of record CAVWVR010000003.1, on the reverse strand, counting down.
CCTGACGGGGGACAAGATGAAGTGCCAGAGGTACGAACGGGTACCTAGCCGCATCGGGCGGTCTTCTAATCGAATGGCGCTAGAGAAACGGCTATTGCGTTACTGTAACATTTCGAGTACTGGTCGTACCAAAGAATTTCTTATCGTTGGTATAGCCCTTTTCTATCAGCGGGACACAGCTTTGCGCACGGCTTGCACGGCTGAGTCGCTCAGGTTGAACTTTTCTTGCGAAAGATCCCAGCCAGAAAGACGTTCTTTAGTCAGGCCGTCGCGGGTATGCAGGGACGAATGGACGAGCATGTGGTAGAGTTCGTGCGCCATGACGCGGGCGAGCGCTTGTCCATATAGCGGCTCTTGCGCCGCGGGATTGCCGGTTCCCAGGGCGCGCAAGATACAACCGCGCACGTGATCGCATTCGACTTCTCCGAAACCGAGCAGCTCACCGTCGACAGAATACGTCATGGCCAGCGCCCCCCGTTCATCCGATAGAGCGCCGATGGGAAGCGCATTCATGGTGCAGGATCCTTTCATTTTGAATTGCAGCAGGTCGCCTGAGTTCGATTGTTGCGGCGAAGTGCCTTTTGTCCGCAGGTCTATTTCCAGACCCGCGCGCTGGAAGATCCGGCTCAGTTCGCGACGCATTGCCTTCAGAGGCGGAGGCGAATCGGGATGCTCCATATCGAGGACAACTGTGACGGTCCGAGGGAGTGGAGAATCACTCTTCACCGCGGCATGCGTCAGCGGAACGCTGAGCAACGCACAGCAAACGACAAGACAGGACAGTGCGGCATGGCACATAGTGACGTCTCCAACGGGGAGAAACGCAGCAGACCCGACGCGGGGCACTTAGAGTATATCGGCCTCAACGGCGCACATGTTAGGGGCTCGAATCCGGAGCGTCCGTTCTGGGCTCGCTGGCGCTCACTTGCTCCGTGTCGGGGTTACGGGTTCATGGGCGTTGTTTCGTTTTCCCGGGGTTTAGGCGGCGGCTTGGGCGCCGAAATACTTCTCGAAGAGGGGCGCCAGGTCGTGTGCTTGCTTCATAGCCTTGCATTCGGCGATCTCCAGATGCTTTTTGTCGAGTGCGACGGCAATGTGGTGGCGCTCCGTGCGCTGAATCTGGCGCTCTTGCTTACGCTCTTCTTCGGCCACAGCCTGTTTTTGCCGAACGAACCCACTCTCGCCTAACTGCCTTTGTTTCTTATGGCTGGCGAGCTGCGCGGCGACCCGGGCATAGGCGCGATCGTGATGCGTCTGGTAGCGCATGTGGTGTTCGAGATCTTTACTGCGGATGGAAACCGGCGCGTGGCCGGATTTGATCTGTTCTTCATTTTGCGGCTTGAAGGAGAAGCAGCTTTCCTGCAGCGACATGGCGCGCTGGGACATCCAGGCGTGGCAGGCCATCTTGAAAATCATGTCGTACTCCATCTCGTCGGCCGGCTGTTCGATGCGGACGTAGTGTGCGAGCATTTCGTCGAACACCTGCTGGATTTCCGGCTTGAGTACGTTGAAGCGGCCGGTGAGGCCGTGGGTGACGCGGTTCTGCGAAGAGACCGCCTTGCCGATAGTTGATGAAGGACCCGACGACTTTTGCGCGTTGGCGCGATTGGCGGCGAGTTGCTTCTTGGTAACAGTCTTCTTGAATGACATGAGTGATACCTCGGCTACCAGTGTTTCTGAGAGTTTGGCGCGGCGCGTACCGGTGGGGATGGAGGGTATTGAAAAGGAAGGAGATTCAGGTGAAAAGATTTGTGACTGGGATTGGACTGTGCCAGGAGTGTAGTCCCTATGACTTCGACACGATACCGCGCCTATCTCACGCGATTAACTCTGCTCCATTAGCGCGGCAGCGTGCTTGCCTACTTTCTTAAGCGCCATCTCGAGGCCACGAAGTTCCTCGGCACTCAGTTCAGCAAACGCTCTCTTCATTTGCCGGGAATGCTTTCGAAAGGCTGAATCAATGAGGGCCTTGCCGCGTGGAGTGAGGGCGACGATGCGCACGCGGCGGTCTTCGCCGCTCTCGACCCGGCTCACCAGGCCCTTCCCGACGAGACGGTCCACGGCGATACTGATCGAGCCTGGTGTTAGATCAACGATTGGGCCTATCGTGTTGACCGGCAAAGGCCCTTTGTGCAGCAGGATTTCCAGCACGCCGAAATCCGAGAGGCCGAGCCCGGTTTCCTCAATGCCTCCCCGCGAAGTCCGGCAACAACGCGCAGTCCGTGCTGACGTTTCCAGGACGGGACACAACGCAAATACAAAACGGAAAGAATAGAAGGACGGCCCTCTAGGTAGAAGGTCTACCCTTACATGTCGAATATAGGGTAGAATGTCGACTGTCTATGCCAAACGAGCATTCTGACCGGATCGAGCTTATGCAGGGCACCCTCGACATGCTAATCCTCCGCACGCTGCTGTTTGGTCCCGCGCACGGGCATCAGATTGCAAAGCATATACAGCGCACCACGGACGATGTACTTCAGGTAGAACATGGCTCGCTTTACCCGGCGCTGCACCGTTTGGAGCGTAAGGGCTGGCTCGCAGCTAAGTGGGAGCGCTCCGGCAAGGATTCAAAACGCGAATTCAAATATTACAGGCTTACTGCCGCCGGAAGGAGACACCTGATGGCGGAGGAGTCGCGTTGGAAGCAGCTGACGGGCGCCATTGCGCGGATTATGTGGCCCGCCGAGGAAGCGTGACATGGGCACGTGGCGGAGGAAGGCACGGGAGCAGGATTTGGATCGCGAGCTGCGGGCGGATTTGGAGCTAGAGGCTGCCGCTCAGCAAGAGAAAGGTTTATCAGACGTGGAAGCCCGGTATGCCGCTCGCCGGCGCTTGGGCAACTTGACATTGATCAGGGAGGACGCGCGCGCAGTGTGGGTGGCCAGGTGGCTAGACGAGTTTCTTCAGGACCTTCGCTATGCATTCCGCATGCTGCGCAAAAACGCGGCGTTCACCGTCGTTGCGGCGCTCACGCTGGCAGTGGGGATCGGCGCCAATACAGCAATGTTCAGCGTGGCGTATGGAATGCTCCTGCGACCGCTGGCTTACCCGGAGGCGGACCGGGTAGCCGTCATTTACATGCGCTACTTCCCGCGAGACTTCAAGTTTGGCACCATGTGCATGCGTGATTACCTGATATGGAGGCACAATAATCGCGCGTTCGAAGACCCGTCCCTTTTCACAACGGTGCGGATGGACATCGGCGGGAAGGAAGGGGCGCCAGAGCAGGTCCGCGGTGCGTCTGTCAATGCCGGCTTTTTCCCCACATTGCGAGTGCAGCCGTTGATCGGGCGGACCTTCGCGAGAGGGGAAGATGGGCCTGGCAGCAGGTCTCTCGCCGTGCTTAGTGAATCCATGTGGCGCAGGCGCTTTGCCGGGAGTTCCGCCGTGCTGGGCGAAAGCGTCGTCGTCAACGGCTCTGCGTCAACGGTGATTGGCGTAATGCCCGCCGCGTTCGGATTTCCACGGCGCGACATTGAAGTTTGGACCAACCTTACGCTGAATGCTCCCACGCGATATGGCCCCTGGCTCTATCACGGACTGGGGCGTCTGAAGCCCGGAATAACTCTGGAACAGGCGCAGGCCGAAACGAACAATATCGGATTGCGCATGATGCAGCAGAATCCGAATTACAAGCGCTTGAGCCTTCCGCTACTCGGGTTGCGCGAGTCCCTCCTCGGAACTACGCTTAAGCCGGCGATTCTGGCGCTCGCCGCGGCTGTGGGGTGCGTACTGCTCATAGCGGTAGTGAACCTGGTCAATCTCACGCTCGCGCGGGCCACGGTGCGCGAGCGTGAGATGGCCGTGAGGCTCAGTTTGGGCGCAAGGCGCGCCCGCCTGATGCGGCAGCTCCTGACTGAGAGCGTGCTTTTGGCCATCATCGGCGGAGCGGGGGGAGTGGCGCTGGCCTGGGCCGGCATTGAACTGATTCGTGCGTGGAACCCTGGAAATTTTCCATCTATCGATTCAGTCCGGCTAGACGAGCGGGCTCTGGGTTTTATGTTTGTTGTTTCCGTGCTCACCGGGATCGTGTTTGGGTTGGCCCCGGCACTTGAAAGCGTCCGCACCGATTTGAATTCGACACTGAAACAGGGCGGGCGAACTGGCTCAGACAGCCGGACTCGTGGACGAGCACGAGGGGCTCTGGTGGTCATCGAAATCGCGGCCTCATTAATGCTCCTGGTCGGCGCGGCGTTACTACTGCGAACCCTGTTCAATCTTCAACGCGTGAACGGCGGATTTTTCGCGCCCCCGAGGCAGATCCTCACGATGTTGGTTTCGGCTGACCGCCGAAATTACAGTGATGCTCGCAAGGGACTCCCCTTTTTCACGGAATTACTAAGACGCGCGCGCAATGTCCCGGGCGTCGAGAGAGTTGCCCTTACTGACTCGTTGCCGCCAGAAAGGCAGGGCGATGCCGATACCTTTCAAATTGAGGGACAAGCGTTGGCACCAGGAGAACAGAACCCAGTCATTTCGGATGTGACAGTGAGTCCGGACTTGTTTCAGACTCTTGGTATTCCCTTGATCAAAGGCCGGTACTTCAATGATCACGACGATTTGAATTCCAAACCGGTGGTGATCGTCAGCCAAGCCTTTGCCTCCCGTTTTTTCCCAAATCAGGAACCTATAGGAAAGCGCATCATGCAGAGCGGTCCTGGATCGGAAAATGACTGGAGGCAGATTGTGGGTGTGGTGGGCAACGTCAAATATCTAGGGTTGGCAGTCGATACAGACCCCGCTTACTACATGCCCTTCGCCCAAAGCTATGGCCCGCAGATGTTCCTGGTTGTACGCTCGTCGGTGGATGCGGCCGGCTTGACGGCGATGCTTCGTCGGGAAATTCAATCTCTTGATCCGGGCATGAGTCTGGCGCGTATCGCCAGCATGCAGCAGTCGATGGAGACGTCGGTCTCGCAGCCCCGTTTCAACGCACTCCTGTTAGCGTTGTTTGCTGGAATTGCCCTGATTCTGGCAGCCGTCGGAATCTATGGCCTTATCGCTTACCTGGTCGCGCAACGAACTCATGAGATCGGCGTGCGAATGGCTTTGGGAGCGGCGCGCACACAAGTCTTGCGACTGGTAATCGCTCGAGGTACATCGCTCGGAGTGTTGGGAATTGTGATCGGCTTAGGCGGAGCCTTCGCGGTAACTGGTTGGCTGCATACATTGACCTTCGGTGTTGACGCTAGGGACGGAGTGACTTTCGGGGCTGCGCCGCTCACAATCATGCTCGTGGTTCTGGTGGCCACTTTCATTCCCGCACTTCGGGCCACGCGGATTTCACCGGTAGTTGCACTCCGGCACGAGTAGGGGCACGGTTAACCTACCGCCCATGCAGGCTGTTTGTGCCCGCTATCTGCGGTCGCAATATCACGGGCCGAGTCGGATTCAAAATCGATTCGTCCTTCCGGACGCGCGGCGCAACCGTCGTTAAGTCGCAGTTTGGTTACATGGCCGCCTATCTCACACGATTAACTCTGCTCCATTAGCGCGGCAGCGCGCTTGCCTACTTTCTTAAGCGCCATTTCGAGGCCACGAAGTTCCTCGGCACTCAGTTCAGCAAACACTCTCTTCATTTGCCGGGAATGCTTTCGAAAGGCTGAATCAATGAGGGCCTTGCCGCGTGGAGTGAGGGCGACGATCCGCACGCGGCGGTCTTCGCCGCTCTCGACCCGGCTCACCAGGCCCTTCCCGACGAGACGGTCCACGGCGATACTGATCGAGCCTGGTGTTAGATCAACGATTGGGCCTATCGTGTTGACCGGCAAAGGCCCTTTGTGCAGCAGGATTTCCAGCACGCCGAAATCCGAGAGGCCGAGCCCGGTTTCTTCAATGCCAGCGCGTGCATACCTCGTCAGGGCGCGCATCGCCTTCATCATTACGAGCCAGACGTGGTCCGTGGCTTGAAAGCCTCGCTTCATAAAAACCCTGAATCTCCGACAAGTATACATCATCAATTGTATTGACATCAATATGATTGACGCCAAGACATGGCCGCCAATCCAAAAGGAGAACCCGGTTATGAGAACCGCTTCTATAATCGCCCGCTATCTGGCGGGCGTGATCTTTCTTGTTTTCGGCCTGAACGGCTTTCTGAACTTCATTCCGCTGCCCCCTCCGGGAGGCATCGCGGGACAGTTCATGGGCGCGCTCTACGCCTCGCATTACCTATGGATAATCTTCGCGTTTCAGGTGGTCGCAGCAATACTTCTGCTGGCCAACCGTTACGTACCATTGGCGGTGGCCGTGCTGGCGCCCGTGATCGTCAACATTCTTGTTTTCCACGCCTTAATGGCCCCGAGCGGGCTTCCGCTGGCACTCTTTGTGGCTGTACTGTGGGCCGTGATTTTCGTCGACGTCCGACCGGCCTTTGCCGGTTTGTTCCAGTCGCGATTGCGGGCACGGGCCTGATCATCCCAGCATGATTCGCCAGATAGTGAGATTTCAGCCATGACAAACAACAATCGAACGATTCTCATCACCGGAGTGACAGGCAATCAAGGCGGCGCGGTCGCGCAGGCGCTTCAGGGCGCCGGGTTCCATCTGCGCGGCCTGACGCGCAAGCCGGACAGCGAACCGGCGGCGGCGCTGTCGCGCCAGGGCATCGACATCGTCAGGGGCGATCTTGATGACGAGGCTTCGCTGCGTCGTGCATTGGCCGGCGCATGGGGCGTCTTCGGCGTGCAGAACGCCGCGGAAGCGGGCGCCGAGGGGGAAGAAGCGCAGGGCAAACGTCTTGCGACGCTGGCGCGCGAGACTGGCGTCGAACACTACGTCTACACATCCGTGGGATCGGCAGACAAGCGGACGGGCATTCCACACTTCGACAACAAGTGGCGCATCGAGGAAACCGTGCGCGACCTCCGCTTCCCCTCGCATGTGATCCTGCGTCCCGTGTTCTTCATGGAGAACCTGCTGGCGCCTTTCAGTCTTCAGGGTTCGACCCTGGCGTGGGCGCTCGGGCAAAACACGAAACTACAGATGATTGCAGTGGACGACATTGGCTGGTTCGGCGCGCGCGCGTTCACCGATGCCGCTGCCTTGAACCGCCGCGAGATCGATCTCGCCGGTGACGTACGAACGATGCCTGAGGCGGCGGAGATCCTGGCGGAGGCGCTGGGTCGGTCAATTGCGTTCGCGCAGACTTCGATCGAACAGGTCCGGCAGTACAGCCAGGATATGGCGCTGATGCTGGAATGGTTCGAGCGCGTCGGCTATAGTGCCGACATCGCTGGCCTGCAACGCGAGTTCGGCCGCACGCTCACGAAGCTGCCCGACTGGGCACGCAGCCGCGCGCAACCGCCGACGGGACAAGATCAAGGAGAACTCGCATGAAAGCCATCAGATTATTGGAATACGGTGGGCAGTTGGTGTTCGACGATGTACCGACGCCGACGATCGCACGCGACGAGGTGCTGGTGAAGGTGACAAGTACCGCGGTGAATCATGTGGATCTCATTAAGGCTTCTGGAACCGCGCGACAGGTACTCCCGATCGATCTGCCGTGGATACCTGGTCATGAGTTTTCAGGGGTCGTGGAACAGATTGGCACCGACGTTGCGGGATTTACGCTAAGTGATGCCGTGTTCGGCGCCACCAGTGGAATGGGTGCGTTCGCGGAGTATCTGGCTGTCAAGGCAGCAGTCATCGCAAAGAAGCCATCCAACCTCTCCTTTGAGGAGGCGGCATCAGTACCCGTGGCGGCCCAGACTGCATGGGAGGGAATCTTCACCCACGGTCGCCTGGAAAACGGGCAAACCATCCTGATCCATGGTGGTGCCGGCGCTGTGGGAGCGTATGCAGTGCAATTGGCATCGCATGCCGGTGCGAACGTCATTGCCACCGCGAGCGGCGACGATGAGGCGTATCTCAGGTCCATCGGCGCCAGCCGGATCATCGACTATCGAGAGGCGCAGTTCGAGAAGGTTCTGCGAGAGAAGGTCGACGTGGTCTTCGATTTGGTCGGTGGCGATACGCAGAAGCGGTCCTTTCTTGTCTTGAAGGAAGGCGGCCATCTCGTGTCTGCCAACCAGCCGGTATCGCAGGAGGAGACCGCAAGGCACCGTGTGTCGGGCATGATGATGAGGCTCGCACCGTCAGGAGACGTACTCGGCAGAATCGCGCAACTGCTGGAAGACGGGACGATACGACCCGATGTCGCGACCGTGTACGCGCTCCAGGATGCCGCTCAGGCCTGGAAGGACATCGCCGCGAACCTGCCAGGGATTCACGGAATGTCGTCCAATGGGCCGGGAGCTACAAGACGCTGGTCACACGGCAAGATCGTGCTCCGTGTGGCCTAAACAGTTCCAGGCCCCGAGGCTGGCTTGCGTTAGCAATCTTCGTGCCTCTGCCCGTGTATGCGATGTCAACGCGCCTGCAGAATAGGCAGATGCGTCGAGCGATAAGTGGCCACCCAGTTAAAGGCATGGATCGAGGGGAACGGGGGCACGCCTACGCCCGAGTTGATAAGGCAGAGGCAGTTTTATTATCAATGCGGCGCTGCAATGATTGCAATGGAAGACTACTTCAGCCAGCACGAGGACGGCCTTCCAAGTGATGAGCAGTTTTCCCGGGGCAGAGCGACTTTTCGAGAACGGCTCCGAGAGCCCGGACTGCGGGCCTATTGGCTGACACAAAGAGAGACGATGATCAAAGCGGCACCTCACTATTGCGCGTTCGTAGATAGTCTCTGTACAGATGAAGCAGTGCCTGCGCGCAGGATTAAGATCGTTAGGCCGCGTCCGACTCTCACTGCGCTTCAATTCACCACACCGAGCTTGCTGCTCAAAGCTCGTCGCTCTCGCCGTCGGCGAAGAAGGGCTCCATGTCCTTGTACTCCAGGATCTTCACGGTCGCCTTCTTGGGAGCGTTGCCCTGCTTGATCGCGAGGAACGCCTGCTCCGACTGCGTCACCATCGCGCGCGCGAGGTCGTTCTTGTGGATCGCGTGATACTTGGACGGCATGGCCCAGTGCAGCAGTGGCATGACGTAGCCAAGGACGCCCGGCGTGTTGGAGTTGCCGAGAATGACGGCAGGACGGTATACCCCGAGGAAGTCGAACTTGACGGACTCGACAGCCTTCTCCTTCTCGCCAATGATCTTCGCGTACTTCATCCCGGCCGCGGGGTCCGCGCCCACTGCTGTCATGACCCCGCAGACACGAGCGCCTCCAGCCTTGGCGGCGCGGCAAAAGGCCTGTGGGTAGGCGATTTCGATCTTGCGCACCTCCTCTTCAGGCATTTTCGCGCTGCCTTTGCCGACGCCGAACGCGGCGAGCGCGACGTCGACTTCGTGGGCGTGCGGCGCAACCTCATCCTCAAGCCGGTCCATGTTGACGACCACCTGGGAGACCTTGGGGTCGACGAATGCGTCCGTCTTGCGGCGCGTCACCATCACCACCTTCTTGCACAGCGGGTTCTTGATCAGAAGCTGCATAATGCGTCCGCCCACGTTCCCCGTCGCGCCCAGCAAGATCGCCGAGTACTGCGCGTTCGCCTCTGCCGCCGCGGCTGCCATCGTCACGCACTCATTTTATGTTTCATTCGTCTTGCCTCCAACTTCTCAGCGAGCCGGGCCAGACAACAGCTCTCTCGCCGCCAGTCCCGACAGCCATTTCCGGTATTGCTCAACACTCCATTTGCGCCCCCGCACCAGGAGCGAATACAGTTCCGTATTGCTGATAGCCCAGAGAATGCTGGCGGCGTCTTCCTCTGTAAGTCCCTTTCGGAGAACGCCTCGCTTATGCCAGCCTCTCAGGAGCTGACGGCACGAATCAAGAGCCCGCTCTTTGCCAACTCGTGTGAACTCGGCGATGTCCGGCTCTCCAATGCCGGAGCGCTCGACGATCTGCATCAGGTCAGCGCCTTCTGTGAAAAAACGGACGCAAAACGATATGAAAGCATCTAGCTGTTTGCGCTCGTTGCCAACCCGATCCGCAAACACCGGTGCGAGCGAAGCAGCGTCCGCCGCCTGCTCCAGCCTGTCGAGCAGTTGCATCAGAATGGCGCGCTTGCCGCCAAACGTGGCGTAAACCGTGGGACCGGCCACGCCTGCTGCCTTCGCGATCTGGTCGATGGTCGTCGCAGCGAAACCCTGCTCCCCAAACAGGCGGCGTGCGCTTTCAAGAATCTGCTCGCGCGTCCTCATTGCGAGCACTTCCCGGTGAGTGGATGAATATTTTCTCTTGACTTTCGACATTACTTAGCCTAGTGATATATTAGATATAGTATAACTATATCGAATTTACACGAAGGATATTGACCATGATGGCACTGTTCGACTCGTCAGGGGGGTACGTAACCCAAACCGCCGAAACAGAGCGGTTGAGCCTCGACGACGATACCCTAAGAAAGAGTGATCCTGCGATCACGTTGCGTTGGGGATTCCCCGGCATTAAACCCGGCGATTACGTCATTCGGTTCGTAGTTCGTGAGCCGAAGTCCGGCGCTACAACGATCATCAACCGCATGCTCAAGATCCTGTGAGATGCACTAGCTTCGGGCGTGCTCGTATGGCGACTACCCACGGTTGATCGGTAAATCCACTCGTCAGAGCAAAGCGCTGACACTCACGAACGTGTGCGCCCGAGAGGCAATCTGCGATTTCCTAAGAAACGCCCGATCAGTGCACCTAAAATCACCGTCGCGATGATCGCTGCTCCGTGCGCTCCCAGCGCATGCCACGGTGTCGAAACCGGACATGCAATCCGCCAACCGGCATTGATAGCGAGACCCGCACCGGCGCCGTACAGGGCACCCGCCTCAGTCGGACGCGTCGCGAGCGAATTTCGAAATACCCAACGGAAGAACAGGACCAGGATTCCCCCGGCTAACGTGCTGCCGATCCCGCAGCCGAACCCCATGATCCAAGGCGAGGAGCGTAACATTTCATTGACCAGCGGCGGCACAGGCAGCAGAGGTTCGCTGGCGGGACTTGTCGAGAAGGTTAGCAGGCTGATAAATACAACGACGAAAGATGCCGCGACGACCGCGGAGTAAACGATCTGCCTCGGCAGCCTGCCAACCGGTATGCTTTCGTGCGCGGCGATCCACACGAGCGCAATCGCCAACACGAACTGCACGGCGGAAGCGCCCCACGTCAACAGCGGTCCTAATACCCTCGAGTCGTCACGAGGTCCGATCGCCAACAGAATCAGCGACGAAACCAGGAGAGCGACAGGAACCACTCGCAACGCCAGGCGGAGCGGTTGCGGCGACGGTCTGACCGGTCTGAGATCCTGGGCGATCGCCCGAATCAGCGCTTCCGATGGTTTTGGTGAACGATCTATCATGCACGAGCCCTTTGAAGACTGTTCAGCGCCACACGCAGGTCTGCCATTCCGCGGCTGGCGCGAGTGCGAGCCGCCGCGGCACTAATGCCGAGCATCCCGGCGATCTCCTCAAAACGGAACCCCCACTCATGGTGCAGCAGCAGCGCTTCGGCCTGCTCCGGGGGTAAATACGCAACACACCTGCGGATCTCGTCCTGCGCACCGAGCCTGTCAGCTTCCGGAAGCACGGGGAAGTCGGGCAAATCCTCACGCGACTCATGAACCTTTGCCCATTGCCGGGCCGCACGCCGATTCATCAGAAAGACATTTCGCGCCAAACCAAACACCCAAGGCCTAACGGCATACTTCGGGTTGTATGCGGCTCTCGACCGGTGCATTTGAAGGAATGTTTCCTGAAGCAGATCGTCAGCGATTTGGGAGCCGCGTGCCAAATGCAACAGATACCGGCGCACTCCCGGCGCAAGCTGCGCGTAGATCTCCTGAAATGCTTCCAGTGATCCGCCCTGATAACGGATCATCAGGGCGCAAAGATCCTGATCTCCCTCGCTCACTATTGAGATCTTTGCCGCGCGAGCCGCCTTTGTGACCGATTTCATCCTCCGAAATCGAGCATTCGTAATCGTGTCACATCCCGGGTGCTCCGGGCAAATATCAGACAGGCCAGGCGAAATGCCGCCAGCTAAAACAAACTGACCGAGGTTGATCCGTGAAACGAATACTCTCTTCTATCCTGATGTCCGCTTTTCCAGTGGCATCCGCAATCGCGCAATCACAATCCGGGGCCGCATCAGGCGTGCCCGGCGTGGCTATACCTAGAACCACCGAAGTTTTGGTCATCCAGACCGCCAAGCAGGGTGTAACCGCACAACAGGTTATGGCCGTCATGCCGTCAGAGATTCGCGCAACCGTGAAGCTCTACCTGGACGGGAAGATCCGCCAGTGGTATTCGCGCGGCGACGGCAAAGGCGTCGTCTTCCTGGTGGACGCGAAGACGGAGGACCAGGCACGAGCCATTATGGACACGCTGCCGCTCGCCCAGGAACAATTGATGGATCACGAGTATGTTCCCGTCGGACCTTTGATGCCTCTCAGGGCCTTGCTGGGCGGTGGCGCCCCTGGCCAATAGCGGGTGAATTGCATCAACAGAAAGGATCAGTCATGCCATTTCCAGTCTTGTTCGGTGTCAGCGCAGCGTTTGGATTGACAGTTTGGGGAGTAGTGGCGTGGCACTATATTTGGCCAGCGCTAAAAGATCGCCCCAGCCCCGAGAACCTGAAGGCGATCCTTCTGCTGCATGCCTTCAGGTTCCTCGGTTTGACATTTGTGGTGCCGGGTGTTGTCTCTCCAGCGTTGTCCCCCGCATTTGCCCGGCCAGTAGCTTACGGCGATTTCATAACCGCCATTCTGGCGTTGCTCGCTTTGGCTGCTCTGGGAACCCGTGCTGGGATAGCGATCACCTGGGTCTTCAATACGTTCGGAACGGCGGACCTGCTTTTCGCTTTTTACCAGGGAAGCCGCATCTCGCTCCCAGATACGCCAGGCTTGTTAGGAGCTGATTACTTTATTCTGGCCGCCTACGTACCTCTTCTTTTGATAACGCATGTTTTGGCGTTTCGAATACTGCTGCGAACGAAGGTTGTCGCTCCGTTCGGCAGCAAATTGAGTACGGCCTGATGTGACGCTGCTTCCGGACGACTAATTGTCCTGTGATTCTGTTTCACTTGGTTGCTTACGCGAATGTGAAAAAATCGGCTCTCCAGTCGCTTTGCTCCTGGCTCTGAATGAAGATGCAAACTGGTTGCGAGCTGTAGTCGATGGCGCGCTCGGTTTCGGGTGTTTTGGTTTTGAAAGGCCGGCCAGTCCTGCACGTTGCGCGATCAAATCGAAGATCTCGACGCTCTCCCGGCCGAAAAAAGGTTGACGAGATCGACTTCGTTCAAGTCCGCTTCACATCCTGAGTTGCGACAATAACTGAAGGACGCCGATGAAAAACTTTGAGCGCATCACGATTGATCCGGCGCAGATGGGCGGCGTTCCATGCGTGCGAAGTCTACGGATTCCAGTAGCCACCGTACTTCGGCTGCTCGCGGGCGGCGTAACGGAGCCCGAAATACTTCGCGAATATCCAGACCTCCAAAAGGAAGATATTCGTGAGTGCCTCCTGTTCGCGGCCGCAGCCGCCATGGAACGGGAACTGCCGCTCCCGCAATCGGCTTGAAGTTTCTGATCGACAATGCGCTGCCGCCGAAACTGGCGGACTTGCTCTCAGAAGCAGGGTACGACGCCGTGCACGTCCGTAATTACCAAATGCAAGCAGCCGCAGATGAGGCGATACTGGCGCGAGCACTCGAAGAGGACCGCATCGTGGTGTCGGCCGATTCCGATTTCGGCACGATCCTCGGGAGGCAGGAAGCAGAACGCCCGTCATTCATTTTGTTCCGGGAAGCGAACCTTCTAGGCGCGCGCGACTACCTAAATGTTTTGCTGCGCGCTCTCCCGGGGCTTGAGCCTGAGTTGGTCACCGGGTGTGTCGCAGTTTTTAGAAACGGCCGCCTACGAGTTCGAAAATTGCCGTTCTCGGGATAGATCCCGTAGGTCGGCATTACATCGATAGCTAAAATCTCTGAAGCTCCGGTCCCGCTTAGGCGAGGACCTCGAAACACCTGAGCGAATTAGTAGCAAGTTGCGAAAAGAAGCCGTAATCCATCGCTTGCTGGCGCGCGCGGCTCGGTTGGGTCAGGGCCCCCGGGCAGTGCGTGAACTTTCGCAGGCGCGTACTAACATTCAAGCTGCGAAGGAAGACTCAGTACCACCGGTTGCTTGCGACCACGTGAAAATATCGGCTCTCCAGTCGCTTTGCTCCTGGCTCGGAATGAAGATGCAACTGGTTGCGAGCTGTAGTCGATGGCGCGCTCGGTTTCGGGTGTTTTAGTTTTGAGAAGGCTTGAGAGCATTGCAGAATGTTAGGTATGCCGAAAGCTTGCTTACTCTTCACCGCTGTCCTCGTCACCGCGGTGTCGCTCGCCGCTGCTGATAACCACCCGGGCCAGACGTTCAAGAATGGGGACGTCACCATTTACTATGAGATCCTGGGCAGCGGCGCGGGCACTCCGCTGTTCCTCGCAAACGGAGGCCCCGGGTTCGATCACACCTACCTGCATCTGTCCGATGCTTTCGATCAAATCGCCAAGAGCCGCAAGGTGGTTCTGTATGACCAGCGCGGAAATGGGCGCTCTTCGCCCATTGCGGCCGGCCAGTCCTGCACGTTGCGCGATCAAATCGAAGATCTCGACGCTCTCCGCGCCCACTTAAACGTCGACAAGATCGACCTGCTCGGGCACTCGTGGGGCGGTTATCTTGTGATGGCCTACGCGGCACGCTATCCGCAGTACATCAGTCATCTCCTGATCGTCGATTCTGCAGCGCCGAAGTGGAGCGACACGGTTTTCCTGTTCAAGGATGTTTTTCCGGAAGGAGTAGAACGGGAAGACGCAGCGCGTTTTGCGGGTCAAATGGGAGACAAGGCCGCCGAAGATCTGGCGCTGCGCGAGTATCTCTCCATGCTCTTCTATTCGCCGGAAAATCGGGAGCGCGCGCTTGACGAAATGAAAGACACCGACGAGAACCGGCAAGTGAATCAAGCGATCGGCCGCGATCTACAGCGCTTTGACCTGAATCCGGAACTGCCGAAGTTTCATTTCCCAACCATTGTCATGACGGGGCGCTTCGACATGAACGTCGGCGCTGTGGTCGCCTACAAGATCCACAAGGCGATCCCCGGCTCTCAGTTCGTGGTGTTCGACCGCAGCGGCCACATGCCGTTCTTTGAAGAGCCGCAAAAGTTCATCGAAACTGTGAACACATTTTTGGGGCGGGAATAAAAGATGCGTCACAAAAAATGAGAATAAAGTTTGCTCTTAGCGCGTGAATGACTTAGCGGGATTTTGGTGGTCGAGGGGCACGGGGCGGGTGCAAGCTCGTACGCATAAGGAGTTCTTATGTACGACACAAATGAATGCCCGCGGATACGCCCGGTGCTGGTTCCCGGAAAGAAGTATAAGTACCCGATCATCGGCGAAACCAGAGACGTCGAAGGCCAGTGGTGGTGGGTTCGCCAGATCCGCGAGACCAAACACGGCTTTGATCTGTTCTTCGGAACGCCCGTCACTGCCAGTGCCCCTTACCCGACGGGTCTCCCTGCCATCATCGCTACCCAGCCGCTGCTCGATTACTGGGAAGCCAACAAAACCCGGCAGGACCGAACCCTCTTTGACGTTCCCGCCGGACGCACAACCCTCAAGCGGGTTCGAAGCCGGTACGGATTCCATGTCCCCAACAATAAGGACGATTTTTTTCGGGAGCACATCGACGATCTGCGGACGCTCCCTCCGCGCCAATTCGCTGCCAAGTACAATTTGAAGGCCCACGTTGTCTTCGAAGCGCGCAACTGGTATTGCGGCCCGGTGGCTCGCGAAATTGGCTGGTGGCGTCAGCGGCGCGTTCTGAACATTCTCCTGTCTCGTTTAACTTCCCGCCAGAAGGGCCTGAAGCTGGGCATTGGCACCAGTCACGCCCACAGGCTGAGCGTACGTGCTGCCGCGGAGCAACTGCCGCTGGCCGCGTGAACGGTGGCCGGACGGGACGTTTTAAGTTCTTGACAATTCCCCCTTTTCGCACAGATACTGGGACCTATCTACGTACTAAGCATTAGGTTTAGTACTGACCTTGACCTGTGCGCAAAGGGGGAGTTTTGTCTAGAACCATTGCAAAATCGTTTTGTTTTGGCTTGTTGTTCTTTGTGGCCTGCTTCAGTGTCTTTGCTCAGGTGACCGCGGATGCCGGCGTGGCGGGCACTGTGAAAGACAGCACCGGGGCCTCCGTGCCAAATGCAGGCATCAAGTTGGAAAGCGCCGCTACCGGTGCGCTCCGCGAAACACACACGAATGACCAGGGCGAATATCGATTCGATCTCGTCGCACCCGGCGCCTATACGCTGACCATTTCCGCACCGGGATTTCAAACCCAGGTAGTCAAGGATCTGGTTCTCGCCGTCGGCCAAACTGCGACGAACAACGCCACTCTGCAAGTAGGCCAGCAGAGCGAAATGGTCACGGTTGAATCCACCGCGCCATTGATGAACGTCGAAAAGACGGATATCAGCACCGAAATCACGCCGCGCGAAGTGGAAGACCTGCCGCTTACCGGGCGGGACTTTGCGAATTTAGCGTATCTTGCGCCCGGGGTGAAAATCGCGGACTCGTACGATCCAACCAAGAACCGCTACGCCATTCTTTCCGTCAACGGCGAGAACGGCCGCAACGTGAACATTACGGTCAACGGCGTCGACAACAAGGACAACACCGTTGGAGGTCCCGTGATGCAATTCCCGCTGGAAGCCATCCAGGAGTTCCATATCAGCACACAGCGCTTCTCGGCCGAGAACGGCCGCTCGGAAGGAGCCGCCATCAACGTAATCACAAAGGCCGGGACCAACAATTACCACGGCTCTCTGTTCGGCTATTTCCGCAATGACGCGCTTGATACGGATGAAAAGGTTGCGAACGGCGACGGAACCAGCAGCCCTCAGCATCCCTCGTATAGCCGCCAGTGGTTCGGCGGTTCCATCGGTGGCCCGCTAAAGAAAGACAAGCTTTTCGCTTTCTTTGCGTATGAGCGTGAGCGCGAAAACCAGGATCTGGAGGAAGAAGCCACCTCCTACACTCAGCTCCTCCTGGCCAAGAACGCGGGACTCGCGGCCCAACCTGCTGCAGCCATTCCGCGGCCGTTCTACGAAACCCGTTACACCGGCCGCATGGATTACACGATCAATGACAAGAATTCCGCATACGTCAGCTACAGCGCCCAAGTCAACAACAGCCTGAACGATCAATCCGACGGCACGGGTGATCTGACAAACGGTAACTTCACCAAGAACTATTTGATTCTTTCGAACTTCACCTTGAACTCGGTTCTGTCCGCATCCCTGGTGAACCAGTTCACTACCGGCTATCAGTATTGGAATAACCTGATCGCCAGCAACATCAGCGCGCCGCTGGTCACTTTTCCGAGCGCCTCTTTCGGCACAAACACGAACGTGCCGCAGCAGTCTTTTCAAAAGAAGTGGCAGTTCAAGGACGACATTTCAAAAACCTTTGGCAAGCATACGCTGAAAGCGGGCTTTGATTACATCTACAATCCCGTCGAAGGCGGTTTCTTCGAGTTCAGTTCCACGCTGGAAATCGATTTCGCCGTCAACCCCAGTGTCATCCTTGGCAACCCCGGCCTGTATCCTCAGGGTTTTCATACGCCCGGCCTCGTTACCGGCATGACCCAGGCGACCGGCAATCCTTACTTCGAAGTGTCCACCAAGCAACTCGGCCTCTACGCCCAGGACGATTGGAAAGTCACTCCGCGCTTCACCGTGAATCTCGGCTTGCGCTGGGATAAAGACTACAACATGATCGGCCTTTCCGATGTCAAGAGCAGCCGCACCTATCAGGAACTGGTGGCTTTGAATAGCCCGCTCTCCAATCCATACGTCAACAAACTGCCGCATGACGACAACTTAGACTTCAGCCCGCGAATTGGCTTCGCTTACGACGTCAGCGGCACGGGCAGGCACGTCCTTCGCGGCGGCGTCGGTCTTTATTACGGTAATGTGTTCCAGAACATCCCGCTCTTCATGGAGCAGATGAGCAACCCGACCGTTTTCCAGACCGCAATCAGTCTCTCCTCGCCCACCGATATCGTCACCGGTACCGGCATTCAGCTCGGCAACTGGCGATACGGTGTCGACCCGTTGCCGGTTGTTCCACCGCCTTCCACGCAGCTAGCGCCGGGAAGCGTAGGACGCTTGATGGATCCGAATTACCGCAACCCCGTGACTGAAGAGTTCAACGGCGGATATGCCTTCGCGCCGACGCCGTCCAGCGTCATTGAGCTCGATTACACGTTCGTCCGCGGACTGCACGAAAACAAAACGATCAATATCGATCAAAAGATCCCCATCAACGGCTCGTGCTGCGTTCGTCCACTCGACGCCGCGTTCGCTGCTTCCACTCAGCCGGAACTCGCCAGCGTGCGCGACGAGCAATCCATCGGACGATCGCACTACGACGGCATCAATGTCAGTTACCGGCGCCGCATGACGAATCGCTTTTCGATTAACGCGAACTACACTGCCTCCTGGGCTTACAGCTTTAATTCAGGCGGTGGCTCGTTCCGCAACTACCCACCGCTTTCAACCGACATCTTCGCCTATTACAACTTTGGTCCCAGTCCCAACGACGAGCGTCACCACGTGACTGTCAGCGGCATCGTGGATCTGCCCTGGGGCTTTCAGTTCGCGCCTATCCTGCAATATGGTTCAGCGCGCCCCTACAGCCTCACGAATTCGTCGAACACTTTGAATACAGGCGGCGGAACAGCCACCGCCGTAGTGGTTCCGAGTAACCTGCCCACCGACTTTCTAGCCTTCGCAGGCAACAACACGGCGGCGCAGAACTGCTTCTACGGTTTGAACGGCTATGCGCCCGGAGCCTGCACCATCGCCAATTACGATCCACTCCGAGGCGATCCTTTCTTCGAGCTGGATCTCCGCCTCTCCAAAACCATTCGCATTGGTGAGAGATTCCGCGCCGAAATCATTGGGCAAGCATTCAATGTCACCAACCGCGCCAACTACGGCAATGACTTCGGCGGCAACATCGCCTCGCCGGCGACGTTCGCTCATCCGGTAGGCTTCCTCGCCCCCAGCAGCACGATCATTCCGCGCTCCCTTTGGACCGAACTCGGAGTGCGCTTCTCCTTTTAGTTCGATAGTTGCGGGGCTGATGTCTTAGGCATCGGCCCGATGCGCTAATTGAAGAGCGTGCTTATCGATCCGCCTTCATGGATCGACTGAATAGCGCGCGCCAGCAACGGCGCGACCGAAAGCACGCGGATCTTCGAACAGCCCTTGGCCTGCTCGTTCAAAGGAATGGAGTTGGAGACTACCAGCTCCTTCAGCGCCGAAGTGCAGATGCGCTCAACCGCTGGTCCGGATAAAACCGGATGAGTGGCGCAAGCGGTCACCGATGTGGCGCCGGCGGCAAGCAGCGCTTCCACGCCCTTTACTAGCGTGCCGGCAGTATCCACCAGGTCGTCCACCATCAAACAATCTTTGCCGCGCACTTCGCCGATGATGTTCATCACTTCGGCTACGTTCGCTTCGGTTCGCCGCTTGTCAATGATTGCCAGCGGCACGTTGAGGCGTTTGGCGAAGTTGCGGGCACGCTCCACGCCGCCGGGATCCGGGGAGACAACAATCAGATCTCCGCGATCGAACTTGTCGCAGAAATACTCGACCATGACGGGCGCGGAAAACAGGTGATCTACTGGGATATCGAAGAAGCCCTGAATCTGAGCGGCATGCAGATCGAGCGCCAAGACACGGCTGGCGCCGGCGCGTTCGATGAGACTCGCGACCAGCTTGGCGGAAATCGGCATTCGGGGCCGGTCCTTTCGGTCCTGGCGCGCGTAGCCGTAATAAGGCAAGACGGCCGTGATGCGCTCCGCACTGGCACGCTTAAAGGCGTCAATCAGAAGCAGCAACTCCATCAGATGATGGTCAACCGGCGTGCATGTGGGCTGCACGAGAAAGACATCGGCGCCGCGTACATTTTCCTGGATCTGCAGATGGGTTTCACCGTCTGCGAAACGTTTGATCATGGCGGCGCCGACGGGGCAATCCAACGCCTCGCAGATCTCGCGCGCGAGGGCCGGATTCGCGGTTCCGCTGAAGACCTTGAAGTCTGTAAAGAGCGGCCGCGGGATTCTCGGACTAGACATATCTCTTCTCCCCTTGATGAGCGAAACAACTGTCGTTGGCTGCCGGGCCTAAGGCCCGCTCCCAGGATGATTTATACAAGCGCCGCGTCACAAAACGCACGCGAGTAGCGGTTCCCGCCGGCCAATGCTCGGCCGCTTTGCCGGCTTGCTCCGCAGTGTCAAAGACGCCGAAAACCGCGGAGCCGCTACCGGTCATCCGGGCCGGATTCGCCCCCAATCGGCGCAGCTTCCGGGCCACGGCGGACAAGTCCGGGTGACGCTTGAACACAGGCTTCTCGAAATCGTTTGTAAGCGGAAATTGCTCCAGCGGGGTAGCGCCCATCGTCCAGGCGATCGTCTGAAACTCTCTCAGAATAGGGGAGTCGGACTGCGAAGTCAATGAAGCTGTAACATTCCGGTTCAAAAGGCCGTAAGCCTCGGCCGTGGAGACGTGAACCCCAGTTGAGACTACTAGCGCGTGGCGGCTGGGCATGTCCGGCAAGGGGTACAACTCGGTTCCGCGGCCTATTCCCAGTGCCGTGCCGCCCAGGAGAAAAAAGGGAATATCACTACCTAATGATGCGGCGAGCCGGATCAGCTCAGGGAGCGGAATGGGCCGCCGCAAGAGCGCGGGAAGCGCGATCAAGACCGCTGCGGCGTTGCTTGATCCTCCGCCTAGTCCAGCGCCCATCGGGATTCGTTTGTGCAGGGCGAAGTCAAGGCGCGCATTGATTTTGAGATGGTCTAAGACGGCGCGGGCGGCGCGAACAACAAGGTTGTCCGGGATCTCGCGCGAACAGTCGAGAGTTATATCGGTTCGTCGGCCGCGCTCCGCTTCAATGACCAGAGTGTCTTTCAGGCTGATGGTCTGAAAGATGGTACGCAGTTCATGGAAGCCGTCGGCACGCTTATGCAGGACGCGGAGATCGAGATTGAGCTTTGCGAATGAGGGGACGATGACCTTCACGCTCAATACTGCAGGAGCGAGAAAACGTCGCGGCCTTCGAGTTTGCTGCGACCGTTCAAAAAGCTGAGTTCGATGACGAAACCGAGTCCGACAACGGTGCCGTGGAGCAGTTCGACCAAACGGCCGACCGCCGAAGCTGTGCCGCCGGTGGCCAGCACATCATCAATGATGAGAACCTTCTGCCCGGGATCGATGGCGTCCACGTGTATTTCGAGCTGATCGGTACCGTATTCGAGTTCGTACTCGATGGCTTGTACCGTGTGCGGCAACTTTCTAGGCTTGCGAACGGGAACGAAGCCCGCGCCGAGAGCGAGCGCTAAAGCGGGCGCGAAGAAATAGCCGCGGGCTTCGATGCCAACCACGACGTCGACACCAGCATTCCGGTAATGATCGGCGAGGGAATCGACCGTCTGGCGAAAGCCGTTCTTATCTTTGAGGAGCGTGGTGATGTCGTAGAAGTTGATGCCGGGCTTGGGAAAGTCGGGAACTTCGCGAATCAGCTGCTTAAGGCCGTCCGTCGAGGAAACGGTGAGAACAGAGGCAGACACCCAACGATGTTAGCAAGTGGGCGATACTAAAGCACATGCTGAGCGATACCAGTGCTTCCGCGCGCTTAGTGTATCTTCGCCGTCTTGGGGAAATGACGCCATCCGAGCGGATCAATATTGCAGTCAATCTTTGGGAAGCAGGTCATCGCACGCAGATGGCGGGCATGCGGCACATGTATCTGAAAGCTGATGACGAGGAAATCCTGTTCCGGATTGCGGTAGTCAGATTCGGTCCCGAACTGGCGCGCAAGGCCTATAGAAGAGGATGAGTTCGCCGGCAGAGGCGTTTGGCTATCTGCGTTCCGCACTTGAATCCATGTGCCGAGTTGTTTCGGGAGTGGTCACCACCCATGAGAACTACACAGCCACGGAGGCGAGCTGGCGGTATTCCTTCGTCAGCCACTGTTCAAGTTTTGCTTTTAGCTCCTGCTGGCGGACGGGCTTTGAGAGGTAATCGGTCATTCCGGCGGCGAGGCATTCCTCGCGGTCCTTGGCAAATGCGTTGGCAGTCATGGCGATGATGGGGGTGCACATGCCGACGGGGCCGCTCGCCCGGATGCGGCGGGTAGCTTCGAAGCCATCCATCTCCGGCATGAGGCAATCCATCAGGATGAGATCGTATTTTCTGGCTGTAAGGGTATTAACTGCTTCCAGGCCATTGTTCGCGACATCGACACGGTAGCCCAAGTCCTTAAGCATGAGCTGCGCGACTTTTTGATTGATGGTGTTGTCCTCGACCAGCAGGATTTGGAATTCGTTCGATCTATTCCTGCGTTCGAGACGATGCAACTTTGGCTGTTCGGTCTTGGGAACGGCGCGGCCCGACGGAAGGACCTTAAGCGTGAACCAGAACTCCGAGCCGCCGCCCGAGTTGCTTTGAGCGCCAATCGCGCCACCCATCAGTTCGACAAGCCGCTTGCAGATGGTTAGGCCCAGGCCCGTGCCGCCGAATTTCCGAGTGGTCGAGACATGCGCCTGAGTAAAGGGCCGGAACAATCTAGCGTGCTGCTCGGCGGTCAGGCCTACGCCGGTATCGCTGATTGTGAAGCGCAGCTCGATGTCGGCGTCAGTCTGAGTAACCAGTTCGGAGCGCAATTCAATTTTGCCCCGATTTGTAAATTTGACCGCGTTGCTTAGCAGGTTGAGCAGGATCTGGCGCAGGCGAATCAGATCGCCACGCACCATACGCGGAACCTGAGGGTCGATGTTGACGACCAGGCGATTCGATTTCCGGATAGCTTCACCTTTGACGATCTCCATTGCGCTATCGATGGCTTCGGTGATCTCGAACTCTTCACATTCGAGTTCCAGATGACCGGCCTCGATCTTTGAGAAGTCGAGCACATCATCAATAACCGACAACAATGCTTCGCCGGATTTGCGTATGATCTCGACACAGTCGCGCTCCGAGGCGGGAAGATCACGATCCATGAGAACAGCGGTCATGCCGATGATGCCGTTCAGCGGGGTGCGGATTTCATGACTCATCATGGCCAGAAATGCACTTTTGCTCTGCCCCGCCTGTTGGGCTTGCTGGCGGGCTTTGGCTGATTCTTCCAGTTGTTGCTGCAATTCTTCGGCATAGCGTTCCAGGTTGTCCCGCGAGAACTCAATTTGCAGGAAATGCTGCAGCAAATCGGAATCGGTGGCGGGCCGCCCGACGAGGCCCAGGGACTGCCTATCGGAAGCGACGTTGAGGTCGCCCTCAGCATGCCCGGTCACGTAAGTGGGAGAGAGATTTATGGTTTCGGCCATCAGCAGTAGCTCCGCACGTCAAGGATCAAATACACTTCTCGCAGCATCGCTTGAATCCTCTTCGGCTGGCGATGGAGTGAAAAGTAGGGGGAAGCTTGCTTATTACGTTACGGGTAGAGCGGCTAGTACTGAAATTGCGAAATTCCTCTCAGAGAAGATCTAGTATTTGCTCCACTGCGATGCCTTTCATTCCAGCAACTTCCGAAAGAATGTCGTGCAGCGTTCCGATTTTGAGCGAATCATGCTTAGGAACTGTTATTGAATGGATCGGCGGCCCTTCGTTGCGCAACGTCGCGTGACTTCCCTTCTGGCGCACCAATTTGTAGCCCAGACGTCCGAGGGCACGGATTAGTTGATCACCAGAGATTCCTCTCGGGAGCTTCATGCCGCTTCGAGGGGAATCAGCTCATCTTTTACGTAGTGAAGCTGTAAAATTCGCGGACGGACAGGCGCATCATCGAAATGGAGCGAGGTCGCTTCCAGGACGTTCATGCGGAGCTCTTCCCAAGTTTCCGCCTCAGTAAAGATCGATTGGCCTAACGCGCGGGCACAAAAGCCGCCTCCCTCTCCGTCGCGAACTTCGAAGATCAACTCCATGCGCCTAGCTTAACGGATGAAGACCAACCGGAAAACCGCGCTGAAAACCGGAAAACCGGACGGAGGCAGTTAAATCTGATGGAGTCGCCAAAATCGAAACTCCCCGTGGCCGACCAACGCGTCCAGTTGCCATTGATGCTGCCGCCAAACGGATTCCTTCCCTTTGCTAAGCGATTCGCCTAGGCATCGGCTGTATATAAGTTGATCCCGAGCTGTAAACTTGAGTAGAGCCTAGCGCTTACAGACTGCTTTATATGTCGACGTCACCACCAACGCTCGTCAGTGAGCAGGAGTACCTGCACACGTCGTATCGCCCGGACTGCGATTACATTGACGGGTTCCTGTTGGAGCGGAACTTGGGACAGTTTGATCACTCGAAGTTGCAGAAGCTGGTGTTGCTTTCGTTGTCAGCACGCGAAGCGGAATGGAACATTCAAGTTATGCCTGAGCTTCGCCTGAAGGTCCGCAACCGCAAGTACCGCGTCCCCGATGTGATGGTGCTCGATGCCGACGCCCCACGCACGCCCGTCATTGAACATCCGCCGCTACTCTGCATTGAGATCGTGTCGCCCGATGACCGCATGCCCGATTTAGTGACGCGCGCTGCCGATTACTCGGACGTCGGTGTGCCCCTGACGTGGATTTTGGATCCCACCAGCAAGCGGTCTTACATCTACGATCAGGACGGCTTGCGCGAATCGCGGGAGGCTGTCCTTCGCTGCGGTCGGATAGAGCTTCCGATCGCAGACCTCTTCCAGCGGTTTTAAGGGCGACGCGCATCCGCCTTCCCAGAAGCTTTGCATATCGTTCACAACGAAGCCGTATATGCCTATCTCAGCCCGCAAACTAGCAGCCAATCCCTTTGTTCCAACGCCGGCTGACGAAGCGCTGTAACGCTTCTGGACACCAAAACTCTTCAAACTGAGCCTGGGAGCTTGCCAGCAGCCTGGCACGCTTCAGCGCGTAAGCGACCACAGGTCGGGCGGGCAATCTAACAAGCATCCACACAAAATCACCCACACAGCTTTGTTCGCGCCCGACGCCTCCGAAGCGGGCCGTAATGTTGCTAACGGCACCCCACCTCACAAACTAAACCGCCGCAAAGTAACCGCTCGCCGATTCCCGCCAGACGTGATCGAAAATGCGAGCCGCCGCTTCCTCCTTCTGCTCCGGTGTGTAAGGCGGAGTCGGCAGATCGCGATAGACGCTATCCAAAATGAAGGTCTCTACTTCCGCCTGAGTCTGCGCTTTTTCGGTAAAGCGTTCCAGGCCCGATACCAGAGTCTTCAAAGAGGCTAGCAACGAGCGGCTCGACTGTTTCACGCGTTCGCGTTCGGCCTTCGTCAACGTGCCGTTCTGTAGCAGATCGAACAGCGCCAGTTCCTCTTCGTTCAACCCCTCTTCCGCCGCCCGCCTCTGCTCCGCATCCAGGCCCTCCACAAACTCAATCAGCCGCGCAAAAGTATCCTCAATCGTTGTCCGATCCTTCTCCCGGTTGTAATCCGCCACGATTTCCTGATAACGCCTGTAGTAATCCATGCGCAATGGATTCTGCTGCAGCATGGCGTTCAGTTTGTCTTCCACAATCTGCCGTATATCTTGAAAGACCGTCGCTCTCCAACACGTGGTCGCGAATTCCGCCTTCAGCTTCACCAGGTCGATCTTGCTCAGGTCGTACCTTAACCCCTGCCGCTCATCCCGTCCCGGTCCTTGTGCGCGAATCGCCTCGTTCACTATTCTGTGCAGCTCTTTCAAAACTGCGCTCACGTCAGCTGTATCCCGCTGCTCGGTCAGCTTCTTATATATCGCTTCAATGTTGTCGTGCCGCTGCGCGTAAGCGAACACGGACGGCTCAGTCACCAGCGACTTAAACCTCACGAACACCTGCCGCGCCATAATCTCAAACCGCCGCTTGGATTCGTCATTCGTGTAGACCGCATTCACAGCATCCCTAATCGCGAGGATGCGCGCAAAGCCCGCTGCGCCAACCAGTGTCCTGCTGTCAAATCCCAAACTCAGCAGATGTTTCTCAGTCTCCTCGATGGCCTCTACCAACGCCTTTACGCGCTCCTCAATGGGCGTCGCTACGTTGCTTGGGTCCCCGTCTCCACCCAAAGCGTAGTCGGCGAGCGCTTTCCGCAAGCTCTTCAGCATGCCGTTATAGTCAACAATCAGCCCGAAGTCTTTACCCGGGTACACGCGGTTCGCCCGCGCAATCGCTTGCATCAAAGTATGCGCCTTCATCGGCTTGTCAATGTAAAGAGTCGAAAGGCATTCCACGTCGAAGCCGGTCAGCCACATGGCGCAGACAATCGCGATTCGAAACGGGTGTCCGGGGTCTTTGAACGCGGACTCTACATCCAGCGTCCTTCCGTCCGCCAGTTCGAAGCCCTTCTTCATCCGCGCGCGGTGCGGAATAATGTCTATCCCCCACCTCTTGAAATCTGCTACTTCGTTTTGCGCTTCGCTGATGATGATCTCGATAATCGTCTCTTCCAGCCACTTCGCCTGCTGAATAGACCGGTTCCGCCGAGCACGCAGCGGGATGCGCGCCTCGTCATCCTGGGCAGATGCGAGTTCCGCTTCCACTTCTGCCGCCTCCGCCCGTACTTCTGCAATTTTGCTTTGCCACCGCGGAATGATGAGCTCATACATGCGTCCGCACGTGATTTTGTCGATGCAGACCAGCATGCTCTTACCCGATTCCCACCGCTCCGCGCAATGCTCCACAAAATCATCCGCGATTCTCCCCAGCCGCTCATCCGCCGTGATCACCTCGTAGTCCTTCCCGAGCAGCTTTTCTAGCAGTGCAGACTGGTCCTCATCCAGGTCTGCCTCCTCGATCCTTTCCGCGATCGCATCGTTCAAATCCAGTCGCGCAACGCCCAATTTCTCGCCGCGATTCTCATACACCAGCTTGACCGTCGCGCCGTCCTCTTCCGACCGTTTGAAATCGTACCGGGAAACATAGTCGCCGAAGATCCGCTTCGTCATTTGGTCATGCTTCAACAGCGGCGTTCCAGTGAAGCCGATGAAGGCGGCATTAGGCAGCGCTACCCTCATATTGCGCGCCAGCCTCCCGGCTTGTGTCCGGTGTGCTTCGTCCGAAACTACGATAATGTCGTCCCGTCTGCTATATGGGTCGTCGGGATCTACCTCCTGATTGAACTTGTGTATCAGGCTGAAAATATAGCGGTGATTCTCCCGTAACTTCTCCGCCAGTTCCTTACCCGACGCCGGTTTCGGACTCCCCTCATCGGCAACTCCGCAGCCCACAAACGTACGGTAAATTTGCGTGTCCAGGTCGGTCCGGTCCGTCATGATCAGGAACGTAAAATTGCCTGGCACGCGACGTCGTACTTTCTCCGTGAAGAAAGCCATGGAATACGATTTCCCGCTCCCCTGCGTATGCCAGAAAACTCCGAGCTTCCCTAAGTCGGGATGAGCGCGCTCCACAATCTCCAACTCCAACGCCGCTCCCGTCGGCGAGGAAACTTCTAGCGCCTCTTCGGAATCTCGCAGCATCTCCATCTCCACCGTCCTGCGAAGCAGACGCTCTTCTGGAGGAAATTCCCGCTTTAACTCCTCCTGCCGGATGACCGAAGCCACGGCTTTGTTTACCCCCAGCACCTGATGATTTCTCGCAACAACCTTGCGAGCCGCCCCCGGCTTGCTCTCATCGAAAAGAATAAAATTTTCCAGGATATCCAGCAGCCGGTTCTTCGCCAGCATCCCATTCAGCAGAATCTCTGCATCTACTGAGCCCTTGTCGCGCTCATCGTTCCGCTTCCATTCGCTGAAGTGTTCCCATTCACTCGTAATCGAGCCATAACGCGCGCCATCTCCATTGCTGACCACTAAAAACGCGTTGTGGTGGAAAGCGTGCGCAATTACGTTCTCATCCAGGTAATCGCGGAGATTGTTTTCAAATCCCGCGCGAATATTCTTATAGACCGCTTTCAACTCGATGAACACCACCGGCAGCCCATTCACAAAACAAACCACATCGGCGCGCCGGTTGTAATTTGGAGTCCGTAGCCCCGTGATCTTCAACTCGCGAACAGCCAGAAACCTGTTGTGGGTCTCGTTGGTGAAATCGATCACGCGAGCGTGCGCGTGCCGCAAGCCGCCCCTCGCGTCGCGATAGCTCACCGGAACCCCATCCCGAATCAGCTTGTAAAACTCCCGATTGTGCTGCACCAGCGACTTCGTGAACTCGAATCGCGTCAGCTTCTCTATTGCTTCATCGATCGCGGCCGACGGCAAGTCCGTATTGAGCTTCTGTAAAGCTGCCCGCAGATCGCGCGTCAGGACCACTTGTTTCGTGTCCGAACGCCCGAGTGTTCCCGCCGGACCGAAAACTTCATCGTTATACGCGTACACGCTATCCCAGCCGAGAACATTTTTGAGATGGTCCGCAAACGTCGCCTGGACCAAGCGGTCTTCGCTGTTGATGTCCGTGTACGCCATATTTGCCGCCTACACCGCAATCTCCCCGCTCATGAGCTTGGGTAAAAGCAAGTCGCGGGCCGTGCGGGCGGCGATATTCTGTCTTGCCAGATTAAAGATGTCTGAAAACACAGGGCCAGCAAAGCAATCAAACTGCATCAGTAGCATGTCGCAGTCCGGCAGGATAATTTTCATTCGCCCCGCTGCCGCAGTGTTGAGATTTTTCTGCGTTAACCCATCGCTGACACTGCTAACCAGCTCCCCCTGCTTGAAGCCGAAATAGAGATATAAAAACCAGACCGACACGCGCTTAAGACCGGAGAAGTGGAGCCACCCGTCATGAATACACCCTGCTATGCCCGTAAGAAAGGGAATGCCACAGGTCGCGCTATTTGAAAGAATGAGCGATTGTGGGGAGAGTAAAACGCTTTTCTGAGCGCCTTGGTGGGTCACCTGCTCAGCGGTGTCGAATATGAACATGGACTCGGATGCGGTACCATCCCCGATCTTGAACCAAGGGACTTCTCCGCCGAGGAACTCACTGATTGGACGCGGCGACGCTCCACGTCCGATCGTACATACATCCTCGAGCGAAGAGCTCTTCCACCCCTCCGGTACACCATCAAAGACGCGGGTGTGCTCATATCCCGGGAAGCGCAGGCGCACGAACCACTCCTGATACAGCAGCCGCGCAGACGCCTCCAACAGCGCCATTCGTCAACGGTTGTTCTCGATCAGATCGTCGTAAGCGGAGAGAACATCCGCTATATCGCGCTGCACGGCAGGATCAGGGAACCGGAGCGGCAGACCTGCAACGATTTGAGCACTCAGATTCAACATTGTCGTCCCGACCGCGTGCTGCTCCAACCACTGAACCGCTTGATTTGTTCCTATGAAATAGTAGAGGAACTGGGGCAACAAGCCAGGACCCTTCAACTCAATCTTCAAGCAGCCCGTCCCACAAAGCCAGCCGGCTTCTGCTTCGCCGATCAACGCGCGTTTACCAATATCGCCCCGTCTGGGCAGGACAATGACACCAGCACTGACCTTGTGGCGAGCAAGCCTTCTCACTGTTTCTTCAGAAACTCGCGCCACAGACTCAGTGACGACCTTGCCGTCACTGATGTCCTTCGGCATGATTACGGGCGTACCATCAGCCCGGTACTCGTGCTGATGCAACTGCGAGCCAAACGGACCCGTCTGAATCGCGCCCCCATCGCGCTCGACTATCGCGCCGAGCGTGGACTCGGACCAGGTCACACACCCAACTCCTCAAAGTTCTTCTGAATCTTCGCCGCGAGCGCACATGCCTCCTTAGTCAAGTCAGCCAACTCAACATGAATGTCGCGAAGTGCCTGCCCGAAATCGAAATCCTCGTCGATTTCCGCCGGCGCTACCCCGACATAACGTCCCGGCGTCAAACTGAAGTCGGCCGCCGCAATTTCGGCCCTGCTGACAACCCTGCAAAGCCCTGCAACATCGCGAAACTTGCCCTCAGGGAATCGATCCTGCAGCCATTGGATCTGCCGGTGCAGGTATGTAGTCTGCTTCAACTCCTCAACCGCGCCTTTACGTGCCTCATCCAACTGCTTCAGGCTCTTTGTGACAGCCTTCCGGTCGTAGAACTCACTGGCGTCATCGCTCCCGCTGCCAACCTCATGAACCAATTCAGCAGCCCTGGATGCCAGCTTGTAAAGAAAGTCAATCTGCTTGACCAGACCCTTCATCTGTTCGGCGATCGGATCAAATGCCAGCCGTGCCTCATGCTGCTCGCTGTTAGTGGCGGGTATCTCATCCCTGCGGCGCTTCCGAAAACCGTCAACTGCCGCTAGGAACGGTCGGCGATCATTGTGATACGCCGCCTCCGCTTCCACAAGTTCGTTAACCGCTCGCACGATAGCTTCCTTCTTTTCGGGTGAAACGGATTCCACCTCGGTCAGACCACGGCTAAATGCCCGAACGGGCTCACGCACCGCGTCAATTGCCGACCGGAACAACTGAAGCGCAGGCCTGACATTCGCGCACTGCTCAGAGAGCCGCAAGAAGTAATCGATCATCAGACGGATGAACCGTTCTTGCTGGCCGCGGTACAGCCATACGATGGCCGTCAGATTCGCAAGCTGCTCCGGTGAGAAATCGTACACCTTACGCGTAACCTTTCTATAAACGTTGCGCGCATCAACCATCAGTACTTGATCCGCACGCTCCGGCGGCTTCCCTTTATCGAAGTGCCACAGTTCACAAGGAACCGTACGCGTGTAAAAGAAGTTGGCACGGATCGCAATCATCACGTCCACATCGCCGGTTTCCACAATCTTGCGGCGAACTTCCGCCTCGCCGTGCCCGGCGCTCGATGCCTGTGAAGACATGACAAACCCCGCGCGACCCTTTGGCTCGAGATACGAATAGAAGTACGAAATCCAAAGATAATTCCCGTTCGACACCTTCTTCGCCTTGTTTACTCCCGGCAGACTAAACGGCAAACGGCGGTCGTCTTTCACTCGCTCCGCGTTGACTTCGTCCACGTTGAAGGGAGGATTGGACATGACGAAGTCACACTTCCCGAAAAGGTTGTGCTCGTCCTGGTAGAACGTGTTGGCCTCTCGAATGTCGCCCTCTAGTCCGTGAACCGCAAGATTCATCTTGGCCAGGCGGATGGTCGTTCCACTCTTCTCCTGGCCGTAGAAGGTCACCTTATGACTTGTTTGCTCCCCGTTCTCCTCTATGAAATGGCTCGACTGCACGAACATGCCGCCTGAGCCGCAGGCCGGGTCAAAGACAACGCCATGCTCCGGCTCGATGACATTCACTATCGTTTGCACCAATGAGGGAGGAGTAAAGAATTCGCCATTATCCTGCGCGCCCTGCATGGCAAACTTCATCAGGAAGTATTCATAGATACGCCCGAACACATCGCCGGTGGCCGTGCGCAAAGTTTCGCTATCGAATGCTTTTAGAAGATTCTCAAGCAGCGAATTGTCGAAGCGTTCGTAGTCTCTCGGCAGTTGTCCGCTTAAGGACGCAAACTCCTTCTCAACGGCATTCATCGCCTCCACCAGCGCTTTGCCCAAATCAGCGCCTTTTGGCAAGCTGGCAAGCTCGGCGTACCGCGCCTCTTTCGGGAGCATGAGAGCGCGTCAACTCAGAAAGTCCGCCGGCTTCAAAGGACGCTTGGGCATCTTGCCCGACGCCTGGTCTGCCTCAATCTCCCGCAAAACCGCGTTATACCGGTTAGTCGCGTGGCGCAGAAAAAGCACGCCCAAAACCGGCATGTAGTACTCGCTGGAATTCAGGCCCGAATTGGCGCGTAACTGATCCGCCACCTTCCACAAATCGTCTTCGAGCTTTTCTAGGTTGTTTAGCTGGCCGCCGCTCATTCCGGTTGTCTTAAGTAAAGTAACAAAACGCGGAGTGCCGGGGAGCAACTCCTCGCATCTCGCCAAACCGCTCAATCCGGTCACGAACCGAGCAAATTCTCCTTACCCCTAATTAGTCAACATCTTACCCGCTCCCAACCCCACAATGGCGCACTTCAGTAATCCACACTCACCTCAGGAGTTTCCATGTCAACTGCAAAACAAATCGCGGCCAACCGCCGCAATGCGCAGAAATCCTGTGGAGCAAAAACTAAGGCCGGTAAGGCCATCGTCTCCCAGAACCGCACCATCCACGGCCTCACCGGCACATTCCAAGTCATGCTCTGCGAACGCCAGGCCGATTACGACGACTTCTTAGACGCCCTCATTGCCGACGAAAAACCCGTCGGTCTCGCGGAAACCCAATTAGTCATGAAGATGGCCGAGCACAACTGGCTCTCCGAGCGCGCTATCCGCCTCCAGGAAGGCTGTTTCACCATGCACCCTACCGATGCCGCGGAAAAGGCCAATAATCGGCAAGCCGTCGCCATCCGCTGCGATCTCCTCGAACTCCACATCCGCTACCATTCCACCCACGATCGGGCCTATCGAAGAGCGTCTCAAGAGCTCATACAACGAAGAAAAGAAAGGCTGAAAGCGGAAATTGGCTTTGAATCGCAGAAACGTGCCGAAGCCGACGCCGCATACAAGAAAGAGCTGCAAGCCGAGAAGCTTGCCACTGCCAAAGCCCGCCGTCAACGTGAAGAAATCAAGACCGCCAAGGCATTCGCCGCCATCCTGCCCCCCGACTTCGCTCAAAACTCCGAAAATCTAGCCAAATTAGGAGAAATAGGGACCTAGCACGAGCGAAATTGGGCAGATAGCGGGCTAGCAAGAATGGCCTTCCAGCGTCCGCATAGCAGCCGTGTCCCCAAATTTCGCTCGTCTGTAAAGATAAAAACGTATGGCCGTATCGTTGCGCGACAAGTTATGGAATTGGACGGGGTTCCGCAACCGGGAAGATCAGGTCACGATTCTGTTGAGCCTGGTTATCGGCGTGATTGTGGGCCTGACCGTAGTTGCGTTCATCCTTCTTACCGGGCGACTGGCGGCGCGCATGTACCCGCCGGAAAGCCCGGTTTGGCGGCGCGTGCTGGTTCCGATTGCCGGAACGCTTGTCAGCGGCTACCTGCTGTTCAAATATTTTCCGAATGCAAGAGGCAGCGGAATCCCGCAGACGAAGTTCGCGCTGTTTATACAGGACGGATATATCAGTTTGAAAACGGTAGTAGGCAAGTTTGTCTGCTGCTCCATTTCGCTGGCGAGCGGTATTGCGCTGGGACGCGAAGGGCCGTCGGTTCAGATCGGCGCCGGTATTGCTTCGGTGCTGGGGCGACGCTACGGATTAAGTAAGGCTACGGTGAAGGCGCTGGTGCCGGTCGGATGCTCAGCGGCACTCGCGGCGGCATTCAATACCCCGATTGCGGCGGTTCTGTTCTCACTCGAAGAGATTTTGGGCGATCTGCATGCGCGGGTGATTGGATCTGTGGTGCTGAGTTCGGCGACGTCCTGGATGGTGCTGCACATGATCCTGGGCGATGAGCCGCTGTTTCATGTGCCGGCTTATCAGCTTGTGAATCCTTTGGAGTTCGGGATCTACGCGATTCTCGGCGTCATTGGCGGTTTGGCATCTGTGTGTTTCGTCAAACTGCTGCTGCGGCTGCGCGTATGGTTCCGGCAGTTCCCCCCGTGGTCGCTATGGGCGCTTCCGGGTGTGGGCGGCTTGCTGATGGCGGTTTTCGGCTTGATACGGCCGGAAGTTTTGGGCGTGGGGTACGACTACGTCGATCGCGTGCTGACGGGCGATTTCCCATGGAAGATCGTCGTTCTGCTGGCGGTGATGAAGATCATTGCGACGCCGGTCTGCTATTCGTCGGGCAATGCGGGAGGCATCTTCGGTCCCAGCTTATTTATAGGAGCGATGGTAGGTGGAAGCGTGGGCTATGTGGCGCACGCGTTGTTGCCGAACCTGACCGGGCAATCCTGGCGCTTACGCGCTGGTTGGAATGGGGGCGGCATTTGCGGGAATCGTGAGAACGCCGCTCACGTCGGTAATCATGATTTTTGAAATGACGCGCGATTACTCGATCATCGTGCCGCTCATGATTTCGAATCTCATCAGCTTCTTCATTTCGCAGCAACTGCAGCATGAACCAATTTACGAAGCGTTGGCTTTGCAGGAAGGCGTTTATCTTCCGACGGGCGAATCGCGTGGCGAACTGGAGGGAGTGCGCGCAGGCGAAGTGATGTTGACCGATGAAGAACCGCTATCTCCCGATGCCACGCCGTCCGAAGCAAAGGCGCGACTGGAAGCGCTAGGATGTCACGCCTGGCCGGTGGGCGCGCGCGACAACCTGATCGGCATGGTCAGCAATCATGAGATTGAGACAGCCGCGGACTCGGTGAAGACAGTGAGGGAACTGGCCGGCAACAGCAGAGACTATCCATTCATCCACTCCGATCACCCGGCGAGTTATGCGCTGGAACGGATGGGCAGCAATGGCGTGGATGCCATTCCGGTTGTGAGCCGGGCCAATATCCATCAGATGCTGGGCGTGGTGCGCTTGACAGACATCCTGGCGAAGTATGGTGTCGCAGGCGCTCCCGGTGTGTTGGCGAAATGAGCGCTGCGAACGCTGTTGTGGCCGCGGTCAACGGGCGGCGCCTAGCGGTGCTGCGGATCAGTCTGATTGTGGCCGCGGTCACCATAGGGCTGGCGTTAGTGGATATATCACTCGAAAAGACAGAGCAGAATGAACTTGCTGCGCAAGCCATCCGCGCCGATCGACAAGGGCAGAAGCTGTTGCAGGAGCACCGCGCCCAGGAGGCAGTCGACGTTTTTCGTAAAGCGCATACGCTGGAGCGTGAGAACACCAAATACACGCTCGACCTCATTCAGGCGCTTATGGCTGCCGGAAGGCCGGCTGACGCTCAGCCACTGATGGCGGACATTCTGGCAGAGGAATCCAACAATGGCGAGGCGAATCTGGTGGCGGCCCGACTGGTTGCAAAAGAAGGGCACATCAATGCAGCGGATTCGTATTATCATCGCGCGATTTACGGCGAATGGTCCGACACGGTGGCGCAGCATCAGATTGCAGTAAGAATGGAGTTGATCGATTTCTTAAGAGCGCACGGCAAGCAGGACGAGATGCTGGCAGAGTTGCTGCCGCTGCAGGAGCAGGCAGATAAACGTCCGGCGTTGAAACTAAAGCTGGCGCAGCTTTTTATTGTGGCGGGTGCGCCGGCGCGCGCTGAAGATGTCTATCGGCAGTTGATTAAACGTGATCCGAAGAATGCGGTCAACTATGCAGGTCTGGGCGAAGCGGAACTCGCGTTGGGGGATTTTCGCGCGGCACATGCTGCGTTCTCGAATGCGGTCGCGCACGATGGCGATCACGCCGACTGGCGCCAACGGCTGAACCTTTCAGCACAGTTGAGCAGTATGGATCCGACGCTGCGTTGGCTCTCGTCAGAGGAGAGATATACGCGCAGCCGAAGCGTGCTACAACTCGCAACGGACGATCTCAACAATTGCATCACCAACAATCCGCAGGTTGCAACCGAGGATGCAAGACGGATGGTAGTAGCAGCCTTGACCGAGCTTGGCAGCGCGCCTCCAAAGCAACCGACTAATGCGATGGCGGAAAGCACGCTGGCGCTGGCGGAGGGAATGTGGCGTGCCCGGACAAGCTTGTGCGGCAGCAGCACGGCTCCGGACGAAGAAGCGTTGCGACTGATGATGGAGAAGCTGGCGAAGTAAGTAACGGCAGGGGCGTAAGAGATATTCTAAGGATCGGTATGGTTTCTCTTCAAACAGTCGGCGATGTTGGGAATTTCGGGCGGATCTTGGCGGACAGGCTAAACAACGAAAACCTGGCGGGGTCGTTCACGGTTGAGATCCAGAAGCTGGACGGCAAGAATTCCGGCGAACTGATCAAAGCGGGACATCTGCCGGGCGATTCCGAAGGCATGCTGGTGATGATCAAGAAACCGGTCACGGCAGAGGCAACGCTGCACTTCGTCAAAGTCGTCAGCCAGGAGTTTTGCCGCTACTCGATCGAAAAAGAAGAAGTGACCGAGAAGCGGCGGGCACTTGTGATCCGCGAGGAAGGCGCCGGGCGGAAGCTCCGCACGATCCTCTTTGACGACGTCGGCGAGTGAAGTTCAGAAATAGAACTTCGCGCCGAGTTGAATGATGCGCGGATCGCGATAAGCCGTGATAGTGCCGAATAAGGTACTGGTGTTGTTAGTGGAACCGAATGTGTTCGGGTTGGCATGGTTGAGGACGTTCGATGCCTCACCGCGAATCTGAAAACGGAAGCGCTCCTTGAACAGTAAGTTTTTCGAGGCAGATGCGTTCCAGCCCTCGTAGCCGGGACCTCGAATAATGCCGCGCCCAGCGTCGCCCGGACGATGAAGGCCAGCAGGCACTTGTGCAAAACACGCCGTATTGAACCATTCGAAGCGGGTCTTAGGCGCGTTGTTTATGTCACAACCGCCTATAACGTCGGGACGAGCACTGGCGGGGCTGGAGCCGAGAATGCCAAGTCCCGCGGGATCAACGTTGCTGGTAGTGACGGTATATGGCAACCCGGTGTAGTAGTTGGCGATTAACGATATCTCCCATCCGCCGAGAATCTTACCGGCAAAGCCTTGCTGCGCGCGGAAAAAGGGAATCGTGTAGATGAAGCTGGCGCTGAATACCTGCGTGCGGTCGTACTGAGCAGGACCGTATTCACCAGCGTCAAAGTTGTAGAGGTTTTGGGCGGCGGTCGAGCGGTCGGTTTGATTGTCGGTATTGTTTCGCGACCACGTGTAGGAAGCCGTGACAAGGGAATCGCCTGTGAATTGTTTCTTGGCGTAAACCTGTAGCGAATTGTAGTTGGAGTTGAACCAGGGCTCAAGCGCAGCAATAGCGTTGTAGCCTTTGTAGGGCCGCAGTTGATTCAAGATGGTCTCGCTTCCGGACGAGGTGAAGTTAGTCGTGGGGGACACAAGACCGCTGCTCCAAGCCAGCCCCGGATAGACACTATTCAGATCGACTTCACCGAGCAGATGCGTTCCCTTATTAGCGACATAAGCGACGTTCAAGATTGTGCTGGGCGTGATCTCACGCTGGATTTCGAGGCTCCAAGACTGAGTGTAAGGAGTGGAGTTGATATAGGGAGTGGCGTGCGGGACCTTAGGCGAGGAGCTGACGGTGGCAGTTCCTCCGGCCGGATTGTCGAGCGTGACGTTCGGGATGCTTACGCTGACAACGTAGGGCGGGTTGGCAAAGATATTTTGCTCATAGATGCCGTAAAGGGTTGAGTCGTAAAAGATGCCATAGCCGCCGCGGATGGAGGTCTTCCCGCTGTTGAAGGGATCCCAAGCGAAGCCGAAGCGGGGAGCAAAGTTCAGATTGGGCTGCGAGGAGACGGCCTGACCATAGGGTGAATTCTGCCCGTTGATAATGATGCCGTTCAGATAGGGATTCGGCGTTCCTGGCGCGAGAGTGCCAGCGGATGTAATGGTGGCAGCGGCGGCAGGATTGTAAGCCAGTGGATCGAAGTTCGTCAGCTCATGCCGGGCGTCGATCGGTTGGCGGAAATTCGAATAGCGCACGCCGAAGTTCAGCGTGAGGTTCGGCTTGATGCGCCAATCGTCCTGAACGTACGCCTCCCATTGCTGGACGCGAATATCGGGCGTGATGTCTTCCGACGTTTGAGTAAAGGTAGCGACGTTGCCCAGCAGGAAGTTTGCGAAAGACTGCTCAAAGGTGGTCGCACCGGAAGGCACGCTCGCGGGAGCGAACGCGAAGGTACCCTGATTGCCACCGGCCGCGTTTTCAGTCTTCTGATAGTGGTTGTAACTCACGCCAACGCGAATTGTATGGTCACCCCAATATCTTCGTCAGATTGTCGAAGATGTTGTGGTTGCGGTTGAAATCGCGGTACGGGCCAAAGCTGGTGATGGAACTGCCGCCACTGAATGTCAGCGCAGGTACCTGGGTCAAGGTGACCGGGAAGGGCAAGTTTGTCTTGATGTCCGGGGAGTAGTTGGAGTTCACAAACCCCACGGGATTGCTGACGATGGCACCGTAAGTGAAGTCCCAACCGATCTCGTTCAGCAAAGTTGGGGTAAACGAGGATGCTGCCCGAACTGCCCAGTTGCGGCCGGGGCTGTTGGTGCTCGTGGCGCTCACGCCGGGAACCGGCACGCCCGTGAAAAGGCCCTGCGGTTCGAAAGTGGGGATCTGGTCGCGTAGGTACCGAGCGGAGATGCGCAGCTTGTCGCCAAAATTGTGATCGACCTTGTAAAGCTCCTGCTCGAAGTCGTAGACGTTGCGGAAGAGAACCGTTTCGGTGTTTCCGCTGGTGGGCAAGGTAGTGCGGGAAAAGATGTCCTTGATGTACTCGCTTGCCACCGGATTGAAAGCGGTAATCCGGTTTGACAGTGTGTTGCAGGTGCTGCCGGTATAAGAGGTGCAAATGTTGTGCGGGAATATGCCGGCGATTTCGCTGGTAGTGGGCAGAGTGGCGACGCTGCTGGCGTAAGTGATGACGCGACGAAATTCCTGCGAGAAAAAGAAAAAGGTCCGGTTCTTACCGTTATAAACCTTGGGAATCCAAACAGGACCACCTAGCGTTTCGCCGAAGTTGTTATAGTGCAGCGGCGCGACCTGCGCCTGCCCGTTGACAACGTTCACACGGGTTGCGTTGTTGTAGAAGTTGTTAGCGGCGAAGGCATTGTTGCGAACGAACTCAAAGGCGTCGCCATGAAACTCATTGGTTCCGGACTTAGTGACGACAGTGACAACCCCGCCGGCGGCGCGGCCGAAATCGGCGGAGTAGCCAGTGCGGAGAACTTTGAATTCGGCGATGGAATCGATACTCGGCGTGTTGACCAGTGTTTGATCGGAGCCGCGGTCAACGATGTCGCCGCCGTCGACCAGATACGAGCTCTGCGAATTGCGGGTTCCGTTAATGGAGAACGGAATGGTCGCGGTGGCGCCGGAGGGCTCCGTCACGCCGACGTACAGCTGGTCCACAGAGGCTTGGGTGACGCCAGGCTCAAGGCTGATGAGTTGTTCGTAATTCCGGGTGATGAGCGCGAGCTCGCGGATCTGCGTGCCGTTGATAGTGGTGCTCTGTTCACCGCCTTGCGCCAATTGGACCTGAACCGGTGCAGCTTCGACGTTGACTTGCTCCTTAGTGCTGCCGACTTGCATGGCGAGATCGACAGTCAGTTTGTCGTTGACGTTGAGCACGACGCCGGACTTTACCTCGCGCTTGAATCCTTGCGCTTCCACGGCAACGTCGTAGCGGCCAATGGGAAGCAGGGCAGCGGTGAAATTGCCGTCTGCGCCGGTCTTAACCTTCTGCGACTCATTCGTATTGACGTTAGTAATAGTGACGGAAGCGCCCGGTATAGGAGCGCCGGACGGGTCGGTTACAGTGCCGACAATGGCGCCGGTGACGTCCTGCGCGAGCAGGGAAATACCCCCTGCCATGAGCGTGAACACAAGTATGGTGATGGAACGAACAAATTTCGTCAAGTGTGACTCCCGAAGCGTGAAATGTAAGCCCGTCGCAGCATGGGCCTATTTAGTTTTTCTATTTTGCAACGAATTTGAAACAATTGCACGTAAAAAGCGCAGGGAGGCAGGGAGATTTATGCGGTTTCCTCCGCTTCTGTGGCGGCGAGACTCCGCATATACGCGCAGTGGCGCTCCATGATTCGGTCATTTGAAAAATCGAACCCATTTTCGTTAAGCCTTGTGCTTGTCGCACTTTGGGCGAGTACCCGCTCCATCTCTGCCTCGAGATCGGAGAAGTCTTCGACATCCGATTCGTCGTTCACGCTGTTGCGCTCCGTCTGGAGGCGTTGCAGTTCGGCCATGGCTTTGGACCGTTTGCGATCGAGGCGAGCTTCCTGGATCTGATGATTGCGGAACTGCTTTTCGTACGTCATGTGCGTTTGCAGGAGGGTCTTGGTGTAGCGATCCTGTTCCGGGCAGTCCTGGAATGCTTCTTCGAACTGTTCGTGTCCGTGCGCATAGAGGGCGAATTCCAGAGCCTGGATACGGCGCTGGCGCCAGAAGGAATCGACAACGATTTGAACCAGTTCGCATTCCGTCGGGCCGACGGGCTTCAGGTCACGTGCAAAGCCGGCGAGAAAGCGCGCGTATTCTTCGACATCATCGGTGGGCAGAAGGACAGTGCGGCCCGTGAGCGCGGATGTGACGGCGTTTTTCGACGATTTCGCGAGACCTGCAGGTGAGCGTGGACCGGTTGAGAGTTGCGCATTGGCACGGTTCGCGGCGAGTTGGGCGGGAGTGATGGAGGAGAAGTCAGGCTGATCGACAGTGGCTGGCTTGTGGGATTCGTTGGTACTTTCGAGTCCGGAGGCTTCGAGAGTTTCGATAGGTTCGGGGGTAGCTTTGCCGGCTAGAAGAGCAGCCTTGTGGGCCTGCTTTTTGGTTTTGCGCTCAGCGGCGCGACGGACGGTACGAGGGGTCATGTGAGTTGAACTCCTGGGAACAGGATGAAGTGGGGGCGAACGGAAACGGCCGTTGGTGGGGGTTAGGTGGTTGAGGGCGTGGGGGATAAAGGAAAGGGAAGTTTTGTGACGCGCCGGGAGTCGGATACGTCGGAGTTCGCGGTGGGTCGGGTTCTTGAAGTTGCGGATGTCCTGCTCGTTGAACGTATCGATCT
Organism: Terriglobia bacterium; assembly: GCA_963758445.1. Classification (GTDB taxonomy): domain Bacteria; phylum Acidobacteriota; class Terriglobia; order Bryobacterales; family Bryobacteraceae; genus Bog-105. The sequence continues at coordinate 338,127 of CAVWVR010000003.1, read as the reverse complement.
TGCTGCGCTGGCGCATGAATACTTCACCAGCGCCCGCAGTGACGCAGGCGCTTTAGATTATTTTGTAATGAATTGAGCAATTCGGGCTATTGTGGTAGGTCGTTGAAGTCAGACAGCTAGCAGACAGAGAATTCGCCCGGACGCGCACAGGTCCAGAGCACCTCTCCGACATGGCGACTCTACGTCCAAGTGAAACGTTACGACAACTTCGGAATTACTCGTCCCGCAAAGCGACAATTGGATCTATGCGGAGAGCCCGCTGCGCTGGAATCACGGTCGCGAGAGCAGCCATGATCAGAAGCAAGAACGTCACCCACAAAAACGTCACCGCGTCTCGTGCACTAACCCCAAAGAGCAGGCTTGAGATCATCTGGGCCATGCCTATTGCACCAAGAACCCCGAAGCAAAGCCCGGGTATCGTTAGCATCATGCCTTGACCTAGAACCATGCCAAGCACTGTCATGGTACGTGCTCCAAGGGCAACTCTTATGCCGATCTCATGGGTAGCCTGGGTGACCAAGTAAGACATAATGCCGTAAACTCCGATCGCAGCTAGAACTAATCCAAAGACAGCAAATGCACTCAGCATAGTAGCGGCAAATTGGTGTCGCGCGAGCGATCGTGTCAGAAGCTCGTGCATCGTTCTGATTTGATATATCGCTACACCGGCGTCCACGGCGTGGATCTGTCCACGTACAGCGTCTGCAAGCTTCAATGGATCACCAGATGTTCTTACGGCGAGAGAAATTTGTGGCGCGGCGTTCTGCCGGTGCGCGAAATAGACGGCAATCTTAGTATCCGTGCTAAGTCCATACTGCTTCACAACGCCAACAACTCCAACAATCGTGATCGGTTTTTTCGGATCGAACCATATGCGCTTCCCCACCGCGTCGCCGCGAGGCCAGAAGCGAGTCGCGAACTTTTGATCTATGATCGCCACCTGCTGAGAGCCAGTTCGATCATAGTCGTTGAAAAACCGCCCCGATTTAAGTGGGATTTCGAGAGTTCGAAAGTAATCAGTTGAGGCGAGGCGCAAATCGACCTGAAGCTCTTGTCCTGGCGGTGGAGTAAAGCCCTCCACGTTTATACCGCCCCAGCCGATAGACCCGGAAAGCGGAAGCGCTGAGACTACGCCAGTCGCTAACACGCCTGGTAAGTGGCTGATTCGATTTTCTATTTCCCCATACAAGTTTGCGCTGGCCTCATTATTTCGATATTTCGGCGCCGTTGCCGCAACTTGCATGGTCAGCACATTCTTTGTCGTGAAGCCTGGTGGCACTTCGATAATCGCGGAGAAGCTTCGGATCAATAGCCCTGCACCGGTCAGGAGGGTCATACAGAACCCCAACTCCGCTATCACCAGCAGACCCCGCAAACTCTGCCGGGACAGACGCAAGCTACCGTAGACTTGAGATCGTCGTCCGCCAGACTTCAGCGATGTATTCAGATCAACCTTCAACGCGCGCAGAACGGGCGCGAGACCGAAGGCTACGCCGGTCGCAAGCGATATGCAGAAAGTAAAAACAAGGACGGTCGTATTGATCGATATATCCTCCAGACGCGGAATGTTGCCCGGATTGATGATGCGCGTTAAGCGCAATGCGGCCCAAGCAAACAATATTCCTAGCGCTCCTCCCGTTATCGACAAAAACACGCTTTCTACTAGCAGTTGCACTATCAATCGCTTGGATCCTGCCCCCAATGCACCACGGACCGCAATCTCTTTTTCCCGGGCAGACCCGCGCGTCAGCAGAATATTGGCAACGTTCGCACAGGCGGTTAGAAGAACCAAAATTACGGAACCCAGAAGGATCAGCAGCACGGGGCGGACATCGCCCACGACCTGGTCGAGTAAGGAGACCACGGACATACCGAAAGTGCTGTCACGCTTGTCTTTTAAACGGATTCGGTTTGCGATCGAGTCCACATCAGTTTGTGCTTGGCGAACTGAAACGCCGGGCTTCAATATGGCAAGAAGGTTATAGTTCTCGTCGCCTCTCGCCTGCATCTGCTTCGCGGTTCGGCCGAAAGGAAGGAACACTTCTATTTGGTCCATCGGCCCTTCAGCGGGCATTACCTCGGTACTCAGGTGAAAACGAGGTTGGAGAACGCCAACGACCGTGAAATCTTTGTCGTCGAGCCGCATTGTCCGACCTAAGATCTTGGGATCCGAGCCGTAGATCCTACTCCAGGCGCCGTAAGTAAGGACCGCGGAGGTAGCGCCTGGCTTGTCATCTTCGCTGTTCAGAACCCGCCCAATCAGCGGCTGGGCACCGAGCATGCCAAACAAGTTAGAGGAAGTTAGTATGGCATTCACAGGCTGCGGATCGTTAAAGCCGTTTAAGATCGAGCCCTCCAGGCGGGAGATGGAGATGTCCTGGAAAGAGCGATTCTCTCGCTTTATATCGAGATACTCGCCGGGTGATGGCCAGTCTCGCAAGATCCCGATTCCCGGGGAGTGCAGCCAAATGGCGACTATTCTTTCGGGGTTAGGAAAGGCCAGCGGGCGAAGCAGCAGCGCATCAACTACGCTGAAAACGGCGGCATTCGCACCGATTCCAATCGCGAGAGAAAGCACGATGATCGCGCTCGACACCGGCGTTCTTCGCTGTAGGCGCAGTGCGTACCGAAAATCCTGCCAAACTTGCTCAAGCATGCCCCAGCCCCACGCTTCGCGCGCGCGTTCCTCCACAGATGTGACATTTCCTAGATCGCGGCGGGCGGTCTGACGTGCTTGTTCCTCAGGCAGCCCCGAGACTTGCAGCTCTTCCTTTTCCTCAGCAAGGTGAAACAGGATCTCTGCGCGGAGGTCATCTTCCTTTCGCTTACGTTGAAACAACCAAAGCAGTTTGCGAAAGGCGGCTCTCATTTCGTCTCCTCGGCTGGATTCAAGATCAGCGCTATAGCGCGGGAGAAAGCTTGCCACTTGGATTGCTCGCTTATGAGCTGTTTCTTGCCGAGCGCGGTTAACCGGTAATACTTGGCGCGCTTGCCTTTCTCAGAGATATCCCACGATGCGGCAATGAGGCCCTTCGCTTCCATGCGGTGCAGAGCCGGGTATAGGGAACCGGTTTCGACTTGCAGTAGTTCCTCCGAAGTCTGCTGAATATGTTTGGCTATGGAATGACCATGCCGCGGTCCCATCACCAGAGTGCGGAGAATCAAGAGATCCAGCGTGCCCTGGAGAATTTCGACTCGAGACGAGCGATCCTTATTCATGAAGTAGGCATTCTACTACACGGCTGCGTAGAATCGCTTCGGGCGTGGGGCAGAAACACGATCTGCTATAGCTCTCCCGCGCGGATCGGTTGTCCATTCGAGGCAACCAATTGGAAGCGGAGAGATGGAGGAATGTTGGATTTTCCGACATGTAGCTGGCGAGCGTTCGAAGAGCAATCCCGAAGGACGAAGCCTCGCACCAGCGAACCTGCGAGCCGCAATGCAAGTCAACCGTATGGGGCCTCGTTAGCGAGACGGGAGGGAAGCCTGGAATCGGCAGGGAAGTAATGAGCAAGCGCCAAACGCAACGTGATGCTCGGTACTCGGGGTTAGCGCTGCGCCTTTGTTGCTTTCAGATTCCCTGAACTGAATCCAGTTACCGTGCCACGGTCATCTACGCTGAACGTGATATCAGGGGTTACGCCCAGTGAAAAGAACGTTTTTCCCCCGGAGGGGAAAAGGGGGAAAGATCCGATTTGCTCATTGGTTGCCAACAGGTGATCGCCCTCCACCCGGATGCTGATCTTGCCTAGAAAGTCGGCTGAATAGTCTCCTGCAAACTTCTGCATTTCTTCCGCTGGCATGGGGATTATCTCGCGCTCGGTAGGCTTCTGCGGCAGGCCGTAGACAGTCGCGAACGCGAGTTCGATCTCATGTGCCAAGCGGCCGCCATTATCCGAATTCGTCATGACGACCAGCCCTTTGCCGTCGAGGGAACAGCCGAATGAAGCCTGAAATCCCTCATCGGCCCCACCATGGGAAAACCAGTTTGGCGCGAGAGCAAAGCCCAGGCCATAGGGTTTTTTCTGCTCTGTCAGCATCTCCTCAACCGTTGCCTGTTTCAGAATTCGATTTGACCGTCCCTCGCGTGATTTCTGCATTTCGATTCCAAAGCGAGCCAGGTCAGACGCGGTGGTCCAGAGGCCCGCGGCTGCCATCTCCGGGTAGGTATGGTAGCGTCCAACGACTGGCTCGCCGTTGGAACTATACCCGGTAGCGGCAACTCCACTCAATTTGGATGGCAGCGGGTTTTCATAGGTGCTTTCGCGCATGCCTGCCCTGTCGAGAACAATTTTTCGCATGATTTCCGGGAATGGCTCGTGCGTAACGTCCGTGATCGCAAGCTGCATGATTGTGTATCCCCCGCCTGAATAGCGCCAGATGGAACCGGGCAGCACATCCACTCGAATCGGCGGTGTATTTGCGGGCTTCACTCCGTCTAACACCTGGACCAAAGTGGGCAAAGGATCGCCTGCAGCGTAACCTGGAAAGCCGTGCACGGTCAGGCCCGCGCTATGACTCATAATTTCGCGCAGCGTGACCTTTTGGTGTTGTGTGAAATCGTTGGCGGGTAATTTCCAACTGGTCAGGAATGTATTGATGTCCTGGTCTAGAGCGAGTTTTCCTTCCTCGACCAGCTTCATTGCAGCGACCGCCGCAACGGGCTTGCTGATGGAGCCGGCCTGGAACAAAGTTGTAATCTCAACCGGGCGCTTCGACTCCAAATCCGCAAAACCATACCCCTTGGCCCATTCGATGTCGTAGTTGCTGATGACTGCGATGCTCACGCCGCGCACGTTCAGTGCTTTCATTCGTTCCGCGATGGTTGCGTGCTGGACGGGGCGCCCTTTGATCACGACAGGAGGGAGCAGACCATTCTCGACAGCAGTGATGTGATCGGTAACCGCGGCGTGGATTCGCAGGGCGGAAAGGAGTATGAGAAAGATTCCGATTAGGATGGAGCGCACCCGATGATTCTACCGCCGAAGGCCGAGTGTTCGCCGTTTCCTGTTCACTGTCGCAGCCAGGGTTTCAAGCCCAACGCGATATGCAGGCGGAGACTGTAGATCATGACGGGGCCGCGGTCGTGGTTGTAGGCCGGATTGGTGTCACGCTGCACGTCGAAGGTGGTGTAAAAGCCGGGTACCACGTGCGCTGAGTAGTAGCTCTCCCACAGGTATTCGGGAGCGTAGTTCAAGCGCCCGTCGCCAATTAGAAAATCCAATCCGCCGGCAGCTAGATATTCGCGATGGACAGCGGATAAGCCTCCAGCAGTCAGAGACGTGGCCACCACATCGTCTTTCCTGCGCCAGCGCGTGCCCTTGACGGAAACGCCGCCGCTCGCCAAGCGGTCGATGGCGGTGAAGGCGAAGCTCTGCGTCTGACCGTCGTTCCAACCCAGGCGCGTGAAGATGCCGAAGTTGTCAGAGAGGGCCTGATGGAAGCTGATTCCCAAGCCGTATTTACGCGTGCCGATGCGATCGGTGAGACTCACGTTGGGCGTGGTTCCCGTTTGCGCTGCGAGTTTCAAGGCCTCGGCATAATCTCCCGCCTGGGAGCGATTCTGGTAGCCCATGGCGCGAATGGCGCCCACCTGCTTCCGCCAGGCGTACCGGCGTTCCGCTTCCCACACCTGGCCGTGATCGCGGAAGAGCCGGCGGTCAAAAGTCGAACCGTTGGCGACTTGAGGCTCAGCAACGATTCCGTAGCGCAAGGACCAATTGCGGGTGTGAAACTCCTGCACGATTCCCCAGGTGTAGCCGCGGGTATCGGCGGGATAATCCCAAGCGCCGTTGTACATCACCGACCAAGCCATGAATTGTGTACGCGGATCGTGGGTGTAATCGTTGCCGTCGAAATAATCAGTGAGGGTGAAGCGGCCCAGGTAGACGGAATAGCGGGTCATTGGACGCTCGCCGGCGAGCTGATTTACATCGCTCTCCTGACGTTCCTTTTCCGAACCGAATCCAAAGTCATGTTGGATAAACAGGCGCGCGATGTAAGGCTTGGGTGTGGCGCCGGCGACGCGCGGGATCTCGCCATTGGGCTGATCGGCTATTCCGTTCACACCGCTGAAGCCTTTGCCGCCCGCGATCTCCGGATCAAAAACCAGGAATGTATTTTGTTCCAGGCGCAGCGTGAAAAACAGAGTCGAGGTGAGTGACGCGTCGCGCTCCGGATAGTTCCGAAGGCTCAGCGGGCCTGTATACGGCGAGCGGAACGCGCCGTGATAGTCACCGATGGATGTTGCCTGAAAATATAGGTTCCAACGCTGCGACTCGATGTCTGCAGAGGACAAAGCGGGGTCAGCAGGGGACGCGGGTGCGACGACAGGGGAGGGCTCCTGGGCATTGCTCAGTGCTGACGACAGCAGGAAGAGCAGCGAACCCGCGGATATGGCTTTGCAGAAGGTCATCGTTCACGTCGCGCATAAGGGTAGAGAACTGTTTGCGGAATTTCGCAGAAGCTGCGATAGCGAAAGCTTACCTTGCCCGGCATACCCTGTCAATGGATCAGCGGGCGAGTTTCTCCTAATTAAAGGAACTGAAATGGATGCGTAACATTCGACTCATCCGCTTGAGAGGGATGATTTCGTTTGCCTATGGCTGCTCTTCAGCGAGGACGTAAATCCAGGCAGTCCGTTCACCGTCTTCGGTGTTCACGGTTACCACTACACGCTGGTAGCCAATCCCTTCGAACTCGTCAAGACGCTTCCAATGTTCCGGCAGCTCTGCGGACTCGAAGAGGTCCACGTCCACTAAGGGACCAAGCGGGTCCAAGATCAAGCCGGGAAAGCCAAATGCAGCGCCCCATCCGGAAGAGAATAGTTTGCCCCGTACAGTCCCACGCTGCCATGTCCCGGCGAGTGCCGAGATCTGATGATGGTTCACTCTGCCGGGGGCCAGGGTCCCGTAGATGGCAAGGCGTGTATCGGGAGATTCGGCAGGAGGTGCTAATTCGTCCACAAGTCGAGTTTAGAGCGAGCTGTTGAACCATGCTACCCTCTTAACGCAAAGGAGCTCACATGAATCGTTCACGCCTCGTCGCGGAACTGCGCAGTCTGGTACGTGCGAGTGTTATTGCTCGAAGGAAAGGCTTGAGCTTCGGCGAACTAATCCGTTCTGAGCAAGAGCGCCCGGAACGAACAGCGGCATCGCGACGACAGTTCGTCAAGAGCCTTGGTTTGGCTGCGGGTGTGGCGCTCTCAACCAGGCGTCTCGCGCGCGCGGCCCAACAGCCCCGGATTGCCATCATCGGTGCGGGAATAGCCGGCCTCAATGCCGCCCTGACTCTGCACGACGCCGGCATTATCTCTACTATTTACGAAGCGTCGAAGTCCATTGGCGGCCGCATCCACTCAAATAGCAGCAGTTGGTTGCAGAACCAGACCAGTGAGTGGTGCGGTGAATTCATCGACTCCGGTCACACCACCATGTTGGCCCTGGCGGCGCGATTCGGCCTCACCGTGGTCGACGAAATTGCCGACCAGCCCCAGGGCTCCACCGACACGCTGTATTTCTTGGATAAATACTACGGCGTCGAACAGGCCTACCAGGACTTTCAAAAGATCGCGGCACAACTGGAAGCAGACGCGAACAACCTCTATCCCACGACTTACGATCCAGCTACCCATTCGCCTCGTGCCGTGTATCTGGATCACCAGAGCGCGCGCCAATGGATCGACCGCTATGTACCGGGCGGACACAAGTCACCATTGGGCGCCTATATCGATTCGGCCTACACGAATGAGTTCGGACTGGACACGCATCAACAAAGCTCCCTGAATATCATTTATTCCCTGGGCTTTCAGCCTGATCCGACGGTATTCTCCATCTATGGCGAATCTGACCAGCGATTCCATATTCAGGGGGGAAATGATCAGATCCCCTTGAGCATGGCTGCCACGCTGCGTCCAGATAGCATCCGCACCGAATGGCGTATGGAATCCATACGCAAGTACGGAGAGGGGACATTTGGGCTCACCTTTAGCACTCCGGAAGGTGTGCGCTATGTGACGGCGGACCACGTGATGCTCACCCTGCCTTTTAGCGTGCTGCGCCGTCTCGAATACGCTCACGCCGGCTTCGATGCCCTAAAGCGCATTGCAATTGAGGAACTCGGCTACGGCACCAATTCAAAATTGGTTCTGCAGTGCTCGGAACGGCTCTGGAACGGCCAGGGCCCGTGGGGCATAGGGGACGGCAACATATACACTGACTTGTTCTTTCAGAACACCTGGGACTCATCCCGCGGCACGCCCGGCAAGGACGGCCTACTCTCTGTATATCTGGGCGGCTCCGAGGCTCTGACTTTGGAAGGAGCCGGGCAGCCGTTCGCCGATGCCGCCACTTCGCCGCACGTCATACGGTACGTTGAAGAGTTTCTGAACGCGGCAAATCGTCCATGGCCCGGGATCAGTTCCGTGTGGAACGGCCGCGCGACCTTATCGACCCCCTGGAAGGCGCCGAATCTTCTAGGCAGTTATTCATGCTGGAAGGTCGGCCAGTACACCAAGTTCAGCGGCTACGAAGGAGTGCGCCAGGGCAACTGCCACTTCGCGGGTGAACATTGCTCCCAAAGCTTCCAGGGTTTCATGGAGGGCGCGGCCGACGAGGGTGCACGCGCCGCGCAGGAGATCATTAACGACTTGTCAGATTGAGCCGCGACCCGCGTACGGGTTGTGCATGAATGGCGGACGATTCGTCCAGACCGGGCGATCCGGTGATTGTGCCACGCGGTAACCCACCTCCAACAGCACTTGCAGATCTTCGACTGCGCCGCTGAGATCCCAGTCGGGCTTAATTTGATCGGTGGGTTTGTGATAGTCCGTTCGGATGAACTCTTGCCGCTTCTGATCGCCCCAGCCGGCGGGCTTGCCTACAAAATCGATCCCGGGACTCATCGCGAGGAAAGGCACGCCCGCCATAGCGAACTCCACGTGGTCGGAACGCCAGTAGAATCCCTCCACGGGATCGGTGTCGCCCGTGAGCACCCTCCCCTGGCGCACAACGGCTTCCCTGGTCAAATCGTCCAGAGAGCTCATTCCCATGCCGAGGATGCTGAAGTCCTTCGTTCGGCCCCAGCCCCAGTCGCTGAAATAGTCGAGATTGATGTTGGCAACGGTGTTCGATAGCGGATATAGAGGATGCTGCACATAGTATTTTGCGCCCAGCAAGCCTTTCTCTTCCGCGGTCGGCCATAGGAACACGACCGTACGCTTGGGCGGCTTCGGTAGTTCGCTAAATGCGTGCGCCAATTCCAAAACACCCGCTGTTCCAGAGGCGTTATCGCTGGCGCCGTGGAAGATGTTGTTGCCCTGCCGCCCCAGGTGATCCCAGTGGCCCGAGTAGATCACATACTCGTTGCGCAAGACGGGATCGCTGCCTTCGATCTTCGCCACCACATTGTTCGTATCAATCTCGCGAACCTGATTATGAATCGTCCCGGAGAGACTCGCCTTCAGGGTCACCGGCTTGAAGTCACGCGAGACGGCGGCGTCGCGCAGAGCGCTCAGATCCAGCCCCGAGGCGGTGAACAACTCTACTGCCTTGTCATTGTTCAGCGAAATCGTGAGCGGGATATGATCCGTTGAGGAAGCATCGCGCACAATCATCGTTTCGCGCGTGATGAATCGGTTCGGGCCTGCGCCCGCGCCTGGAGGTCGAGTGGGAAAGCGGCTGGGCGGACCCCCAACAATGGTGATTATTGCCGCCGCGCCGAGCTTATGCGCCAGGTCGGCTTTCGATCCGGGCCTGCCGTAGAACGACAGCTCCGGGCCAAGAAACATCTTTGAATCCAGCTTCGACGGATCGTGCGGGTCGGCCACGGGCGGATCGCCCGAGAGAATGACCACCGCCTTGCCTTTGACATCCAACCCTTTGTAGTCGTCCCAGCCATATTCCGGAGCGACAATTCCGTAGCCGGCGAAGACAATCTGCGACTTGGGGATATCGATCTCAGACTTCGGCTGCGAAGAAGCGACCCTGTAATCTCCCGCAGCCAACGGAAAATCGGAGTCTCCGGCTTGGATGGAGATCTTGCTATCGCCAGGAGTGATACCCCAGAGCGCGACCTTCTGAAGGTAGGTACCGTCGGGGTTGCCAGGCTGCAACTTCATCGCACGGCATGTGCTCACCAGGTAATCGATGGTCTTCTGCTCGCCAAGTGATGCAGGGGCGCGGCCCTCGAACTCGTCGGAAGCGAGTATGCGTATGTGCTTCAGCAGTCCTTCGGGAGTGATGGCATTCCAGGCGCGCGTGGGAACCGGGCCCTCCGCTGCTGCGAGGAGAAGCAGGCTGCCGGCGACGGGAATCGCAATCGAGAAGCGACGAAACATGCGGCTATGGTCGCACGAGTCCCTGCTACTCGAGATGCGGCGACTATTTCGGGAATCCCGGGTCAGCCTTGATTTCGCGGATCTGCAGGATGTGGCGTTGGGAGTGGGTTGAGATTTCGAGGAACCATTGATAGGCGTCCACATTCCACTCGCGAACGTCGTGGGCGCGCAAGTCATCGGTGGTCGTTTTGGCGTACTGCAGCATTGTTTCGCGGAACTGCGCAAACTTGGCGAGCGCTTCTGACACTTGTATGGTCTGGCCCCGCGGGTTCTCGTCGGATGATGTCTGCTGGCGGTGCGTGCGATCTATTCCATACCAGAGGACATCTGCGTCGGTGCCTCTCGACCTGAATCCCGCCGCGTGCGGCTGATGTACTCCGTTTTGCAGCAGCTTCCAGTAACTTGGCTCGGCGATGACCAGGTGCTGAACTACTTCCGCGATAGTCCACTTATCGGGCGCGGACCGGTAATCGAGTTGCGCCTGCGACAGATGCGCGACCTCATCTTGCAACCAGGAACCGGTCATCTGCAGGTGAGCAATGAGGCGCTCCCGGTCGCGATCCGTCATGGGCGCGGCTTGCAGCGGGAGGGTGGCGCCGACGGCCAGGGCAAGACAAAGCAGTGTTGCGAAGGGCTTCAAGGTTTTCTCCTGGGCGTATGCGGGGCAAGTGGAATGCCGTTTTGAAACGACGTTAGGGACATTGTTTCGAGAAAGGAGCGCGCAGATTGGGGAATTTGGTGTGCGGTATTGGACAGCCGCCCCAACTGGGGTCGCTTACGCTCCCAGGCTCGGTTTCGAGAGTTTTGGTGGTTTGAACCTTCGGCCGTTTTTAGCGGGAAGTGTTTTGGGACAAGCTGAGTTTCTTGCGCGCGTTGTGAAGCATCCCGAGGAGGCCTGAAGGGACCCAGACGAGGGCCGGTATGCCGACCGGAATAGCGGTGAGCAGGCCTACGATTCCGGCTTTGATGGCGGCGGATTCGGGGTCGTCGCCGTACCACTTTATTTGTGCTTTGTAGGTGATACGTCCGAGTACAACGCCGGCTACGATCGAAAGCGGAATCAGGACCGGCAGCGCGAGTTCCATGGTGGCCGCGCCGGCGCCGAACAGCATCAGATCGACGATGAACGCGAGGAACGCGATGCGAGGATCGAGTCCAAACATCCGGTCTAAACCCTTTGAAGGCGCATGTCCGTTAGGGGCAGAGTATTGGGATTCATGCTGATACGGAACGCTGGTTTGGTGTTGCATCACCGGTCTGTTATCCCTCCCGCAGGACGGGCAGAAGCGGGTGGCTTCAACGGTGATGACGCCGCAATCAGGGCAAGCGGGCATTGTACTTCTCCTGAAAGTCGAACCGCTTTAGCGATTCGCTCTCTGCTTACGACTATACCTCTCTTGCGCCGCAGGTGATTGAACGCGTGGCCGCAAATAGTGAAGTAACCAGAGTGTAACCACGGCCCCGCATACTCGGCGTTTGCCGGCCTAGCGCTGATCGGCGCAGTAGTTTATAAGAGGCGGAGCCGCAACGCATGATTGGGGGATCCGGCTTAAGGCTGGGCGGAATTCGAAAGCGTGCCCGCGAGTCCCAACTCCGCGGCGCGCGCTTTCATGGCGTTGATGCAAAACGCGATGTGTTCCTCAAGCGGCACGCCCAGTTCTTGAGCGCCGTTGAGGATGTCTTCTCGATTCACGTTGCGCGCGAATGCTTTGTCCTTCAGTTTTCTCTTTACCGACCCCGCGTCAACTTCTTCTATGCTGCGGCTGGGCTTGACGTAGGAGCAGGCGGTCAAGAATCCGGCCAGCTCATCGCAAGCAAATAGCGTTTTTTCGAGCAACGAATTGCGCGAGACGCCGCTGAAGTTTGCATGTGAGAGGATGGCTCGCCGGGTCACATCATCAACACCGCGCTCCGCGAGAATGGCCTCGCCCTTCATCGGATGATCGGGGGTTGCCGGATGAATTTCCCAGTCAAAGTCATGCAGCAGCGCGGTTACTCCCCACTGCTGCTTGTCTTGCCCAAACTTTTCGGCGTAGGCTTCCAGGCACGCTTCGACTGCAAGCATGTGGCGGCGCAAACTGTCGCTCTGAACGAATTCGCAGACAATCTGCCAGGCTTCGTCTCTGGTCATCGCGGGAAGGATTTAGGATTCTTCGATCTTGACGGACTTCAGCTCGTCCCCCTGCTTTACCGCATTAACAACTTCCTGGCCGCTGCGCACCTGACCGAACACCGTATGCTTACCGTTCAGCCAATCGGTTGCGACGTGCGTGATGAAGAATTGGCTGCCATTGGTATTGGGTCCGGCATTCGCCATGGAAAGCGATCCCACTTTGTGCTTGTTGGGATTGTCCTTGGTCTCATCCTCAAATCGATAGCCGGGGCCGCCGCGTCCGCTTCCTTCGGGATCGCCGCCCTGGATCATAAAATCATTAATCACACGATGGAATTTCGTGCCGTTGTAAAATCCTTCGCGCGCGAGAAATACAAAATTGTTTACTGTTTTCGGTGCGTCTTTCGGAAAAAGGTCCACGACAATTGTGCCCTTGGATGTTTCGAGCGTCGCGACGAACGTTTTCGATGTATCGATGGTCATCGGCGGCGGGGCTGAGTAGCTGTTTGGCATCACTTTCCAGTCTAGGGCAGGGCGGAAAAACAGAATAAACTGGAATGCGATGCAAGCCTCGATATCTCTTGTTTCGTCCATTCTGGCCAAATGCGAAAATCGTTCGCTGCCTTTAACGCAATCGGCGGCGGATTCGGACACCGAGTCGGTTGCCCAGCTGCGAACGCATGCTGCGGAAACTTTGTTCCCGCGGGCGCGCAACGGAGAAGCGGCTTACAGCGCGTTGCTGCTTCTGCTGGGGGCCTGGGAAGCTAGCCACGATCTTACAAATGACGACGAGAGCCCGGAAGGCTGCTATCTGCACGCAATTATTCACCGCATGGAGCCGAACCCGGCGAACTCCGCCTATTGGCTGCGGCAACTCGGGGTACATCCTTTGTTCCCGCAGGTCCATCGGCGCGCGCAGGGGATTTTGCATGAATATCCCGTGCCCGGTTGGCAATTGAAACCGGCATGGGATCCTTTTCTATTCAACAAGTGGTGCGAACAAGCGCGCCGTTCGGCACCCGGCAGCATGGAAGAAAAAGCCGCTTTGGCGATACAGCGAGCTGAATGGGACTTGCTGTTCGCCTGGAGCGCAGAGGCTATCGGTTAACCCGCGTTGGGTCAGTAGTGGTAGCGGCAGGAAAGAATTCGGATCTTATCCGGTGTGACACGATACACAAGCCTGTGCTCCTGGGTAATCCGCCGGGACCAGCAGCCCGCCAATTCATGCTTTAGCGGTTCTGGCTTACCTAACCCAGAAAAAGGGTTCTCGTTGAATCTCACGGACAAGTCGAACAAGGCGGAGGGCCTGTGCTCGGTCTTGTTCAACCCACCACGCCAAGTCGTCAAATGCAGAAGGGTCAAATTCCAAGCTTCGCAATGGCATCATCCAACGAAATGCCACCGCTTCGGCCCATGGCGGCGAGCAGTCGTTCCCTCATCGCATCGGTTTTCAGCAGATAGGCAGTTTCTCGCTCCGAAGCGATCTCGCGCCAGAGCTCGATGGGTACTATGACCGCGGTCAGCTCGCCAGCCTCGTTTGAGACGATCTGAATATCGCTCTCTGGCATATTTTGAGTTTAGCGATCGACGGTCGATCGATCAACATCGTTAACTGTCCGAGCGGGGCCCATCCGCTACACTAGGGAGTTTGAGTTCGCACTTCGGGGATGTCTCTTGCGGAGGCCGCATCTGCCTCGCAGCCTGTGCGGTGTGTGGTTTTGAAGACAGCATTTACAAAGCCTCCGCGCGGCTGAAACCAGCACTGCTGGCGCAACGTCAGGGGTTTTGCCCACGGTTGGAAAGGATTCGCTAGGTAGATGATTCATCACAGGCTTCGCAGCCTGCGCATGCCCCCTTGGGCAGTCGTCTTTACAATTTGTTCGGTAGCCGCATTGCGCGGATCGCTGCTGTTTGGCGCGGGCGACGATTCTGCACAAACTCCTGCGCAATCATCCACGCAGCAACAATCCGCTCCGGCACAACAAAAGCAGCAGACGCCCCCGCAGCAAAATCCTCCGACGCCGCAACCGCAACCCGCTCCGGCGCAACCACCGCAGCAGAAGCCGGCTAATCCGTTCGAGAACGTTCCGACAGCTCCGGAACCGCCAGCGCAGCCGCAAGCGCAACCGCAGCAGCCCTCGAATGTCCAGGAAGCAAAATCGGCTCCCGTGGGCGCCAACATTATTGAAGGGGTGGATTTCCGCGGCCAACGAAAAGTTCCGCAGGACACACTGCGCGCGCTCATCTACACCAAAAAAGGTGACGTCTACGACGAAGAGTCCATCCATCGCGACTTCGTTGCGCTCTGGAATAGCGGCCGCTTTGACGACATTCGCGTAGAGCGCGAACCCGGGCCTAATGGCGGAATCATCCTTCGCTTTGTCGTAACTGAGCGCCGCACGGTTCACACGATTGACTACAGCGGTAACAAGTCCATCAGCAAGTCCGAAATACTGGATCGCTTCAAAGACCGCAAGGTGAATCTAAGCCCTGAATCGCAGTATGATCCCGGCAGAGTTCAGCGCGCCAAGAACGTGCTGCAGGAATACGAAGCGGAACGCGGCCACCAATATGCGACGGTGACTCCGCAGATCAAACAAGTGCCGCCAGGCGGCGTTGATATCAACTTTTCCATCGACGAGGGTCCCAAAGTCAAGGTCGGTAAGATTCTCATCGACGGCAATCACGCTCTGAGTAGCCGCGAAGTGATCCGCGCTATGAAGAACCTGAAGCCGATCGGCATTCCGCATTCACTTCTTTTCGAAGATCTCTTCGCGCGCACCTACGACTCGACCAAGCTCGAAGAGGATTCCGAACGCATCCGTCAGATGTATCAGTCGCGGGGCTACTTCGAAGCGCGTGTGATCAATAATTCCGAGCGCATTTACGACGTTTACGGCCACGGCATCAAAATCCCGCTGATCAATCCTCAGAGGCCGGGCAAGAGCGTTGAGATCACGATGTTCGTGCGTGAAGGCGACAAGTTTTACCTGCGCAACTTTCAATTTGTCGGCATGAAGTTGTTCCGCACGCCCGACCTGATTGCCCGCTCTGTGTTCAAGATGGGCCCGGGGGACGTGTTCTCCACCGAGAAACTGCAGAAGGGACTGGAAGACCTGCGCAAGCTTTACGGCAACTTCGGCTACATCGATTTTGTGCCTTCGCCCGATCCGGAAGTAGTGCCGGGCAAGGATCAGGTGGATCTCACCGTTGACGTGGATGAAGGCCATCAGTTCTTCGTCCGCCGCATCGATTTCCAGGGGAACAGCACAACTCGCGACCGCGTGATTCGCCGTGAGCTGCAGGTGAATGAGGGCGACCTTTATAGCCAGCAGTTGCTCGACGCGAGTATTCTGCGGCTGAACCAACTCGGATACTTCGACCCGCTTAAGCCGGAGGACGCCTGGACCATCACGCGCGACACGAAGAACAACACTGTCGATCTGCTTCTGAAACTCAAAGAGCGGGGCAAGAATTCGATCCAGTTGAATGGCGGTGTTTCGGGGATCTCGGGAAGCTTCATCGGGATGAGATACTCGACCAACAACTTCCTGGGTCTGGGGGAAACGCTCAGCCTGGGCGCGCAGATTGGAACCCTGCTCGACAATATTACGTTCGGCTTCACTGAGCCTTATTTGTTCGACAAGCCGGTGCAGGCCGGGTTTACGGTGTTCTATCAGCGGTACAGCTACAACCAGGGGCAGCAGGCTTCGATTCTCGCGGGGCAGAATCTAATTTCGTATTACAGCGCGCTGGGTTCCTATGGCTGTCCCACGGGTCAAGTAAACTGCAACCTACTCAATTACGTTACTGATGGCAAGGGCTTCACAGGCTTTCTCAGTTACGCGCTACGCCGCCACTTCGCGCGCGTGGGACTTACCTATGGCTACAGCCTTCAGACCTTGAAGCCGCTCACAACCGCCGCGACGACGTACTTTGATTACCTTGATTTCGAAGGCGTGAACGGCCCTAACTCTTTGAGCGGCATTCGAACCAGCACTGTCACCCCGACATTTGCCTATAACACTGTCAACCATCCCATTATTCCCACGCGCGGTCTGCGCATCAGTCTCTCAGCGGGAGTCTCGGGGAGTGTACTCGGCGGCAACGTAAACACACTGCAGCCGGCCCTCGATGTGGCTTACTTCCGGCGTGGTCTGTTCAAAAGCAATGTGATGGGATTCCACGTGAATGCGCGCTTTATCGCCGGATTTGGGGGCAAAGTAGCGCCTCCGTACAGCCGCTACTACATGGGCGGCGAAGACGATATCCGCGGCTTCGACATTCTTACTATCAGTCCGATCGCGTTCATCCCCACAGACACCACTGTCAACGTGTTGAATAACGACGGCAGCCCAAAACAGACCACTATTATCAATGCGGATGGCTCGCGCAGCTTCACCCCCGTGGTGCAGACCATTCCGGTGTATCAGTTGATCCTGCCGGGCGGCGATACAGCCACTGTGTTGAACTATGAGTACCGCATTCCCATAATTGGTCCCATCACTTTAGCGCCGTTCATTGACGCCGGCATGGATCGCCTCACTTTACCGAACCAGTTGGGCCTGAACTCCGTGCGCGTAAACCAGTTGAACGCCCTCTTCCCGCAGGCCGACTTCAACCCGCGCGCGGCCATCGCCCCCGGAACTCAGAAGCCGCGCGTTTCCGTGGGCTTGGAACTACAAGTACTTATGCCGGTTGTCAACGCGCCATTCCGTCTGTATTGGGCGTACAATTTAAGCTACGTCGACACAAATCTGCAACCCCCCGTGGTTGCAGACCGTTCATTTTTCCCGAACGAGGCGACGTACCAGAGCGCATTGGGAGCATTCGGGCAAGCGATACCGTACGATGAACGTAGATCGCTTTTCCGCTTCTCCATTGGCCGCACATTCTAGCGGCCACGCCGGGTAGCCAAAAAACCAGATTTGTGACGATAATAGAGAATCACGGAAGGATAGGAAGTAGATGGTTAAGAGCAGTATAGTTGCGCCCATAGCGGCCGTGTTTTTCATGGCTGCCGGCGCGTTCGCGCAGCAGGCGCCGACGAAGGTTGGGGTAATCAGCATTCAGGGAGCGATTGTCGGTACCAAGGACGGCCAAAAGGCCTCGCAGGAATTGGACACCAAGTTCGTTCCCAAGAAGAAAGATTTTGATGTTCGCCAGAATGAGATTGCGCAATTGCAGGATCAGTACAGCAAGGGCGGGAACCTGATGGCGGACGACAAGCGCACGCAGTTGGCGCGCGAAATCGACGAGAAGAAGAAGCGCCTGGAACGCGACATGCAGGACGCGCAGGAAGAGCTGCAGAGCGAACAGCAGAAGGTTCTGCAAAGCCTGGGGCAGCGCATGCTGGCAGTGATTGAGAAGTATGCGAAGGACAATGGCTACAGCATGATTCTGGATGTCAGCAACCCGAACACCCCGGTTCTCTACGCATCGAGCGGCGTCGATATCACCCAGGACATCGTTTCGCTGTACGACAAGAGCACGGTGAACGGCGCTCCGGCCGCAACGCCCACTCCGGGTGCACCGAAGCCCGGCACCGTTGGCGGCACGGCTTCAAGCAAGCCTCCCGTCGGGGCGCACTAAGAATCGATCTAGTTCAGTTTTGAATGCGGCGGGAAGGTCAGGCGCCTATCCGCCGCTGTCCACTATTATGGAGGACACTAGCCCTCCATGACCTTGTCTTGGCGTAAGCACCGGAACCTCACCTTCCTGCTGCCGCTTTGTGCGGCGGCGCTGTTCTATCAAATCACTTACTCGGTTGTCGCGATCAGAACGATCAAAAATGCTTCCACTATCCCGGACGCTCCGTTTTGGTCGAATACCGGTACTGTCTTTGCGCTGAGTAAAGGGGCGGAAAAAGCCGGCCTTCACACCGGTGACCGCATTCTTTCCGTAGACGGAAAGCCCCTGACCAATCAAGGTGACATCTTCAAGGACGTTAACCGGCACAAACCGGGAGATTCGCTCGTTGTCAGCGAGGTTCCCAAGGGACAAACGGCAGCGCGAACACTAAGAGTTCCCATCGACGCGGTCACGGAGAACGGGATTGGCGGAGCTGGTCTTGTTTTCCAGATCGTTCTCGCGTCCGTCATGCTGTTATGCGTGCTGATGGGAGTGTATGTGGCTCTGCGCCGGCCCCAGGACACTCGTGCTTTGCTCGCGTTCGGGCTGATGATCTCGCTCGCGCAGGTACTCAATCTGGCAGACTGGTTTCGTTTCCCGGAGCCGCTCTGGGCGTTTGCCCGCGGCTGGAGAGTCGCCTGCATCTTGAATTGGAGTGTCGTTATCGCGGCATTCGGGCTGGCTTTCCCGGAACGGTTCGCTTGGGACAAAAAGCGGCCGTGGCTCAAATGGCTCTATTTCGGCCCGCTGATCGGTTTCAACCTGATCGACCTGACGAGCGCTTTAGCAGACCTATTCAGCTTCAAGATGTATGCGGCCTTGCCCATTAATGATGATGCTGCGGTCTCGATACTTATAGCATTGTCGATTTCGCTGTTTTTCGCTTGCCTGGGAGCGAAGCAGGCAATGGCGAAGAATCCGGATGTCAGGCGGCGGCTTCGGCTTCTTCACGCCGGAGCTGCCATAGGCCTGGGACCGGTGGGACTTTTGCTGCTGTACGAAGCCCTGTTCAGGTCGAACTCTGAAACCGGGATTTCGCAGGCATTCCTCATCGCGGTCTGCGTGCTATTTGTTGCGTTCCCTCTAACGCTCGCCTATGTGGTTTTGACGGAGCGCGCTATGGACCTTCGCGTCGCCGTTCGCCAAGGCGTGCGCTATACGCTGGCTCGCAACGGTCTGCGCGTACTGATAGTGATTTTCGGAATCTTGTTCTTCTCGATACTCTCGTCGGTTCTGTTTCGGCGCGGAGTCAGCGATACAACCAAGACCGTAGGAATGACATTGGGCGTCCTGACATACGTTTTCGTTATCCGGCGCATCCGGTCACAACTATTCGTAGTTATCGATAAGAAGTTTTTCCGCGAACATTATGACGCGGAGGTCCTGCTCTCCACACTAAATGACGATGTCCGCACCATTGTCGACGAGCGAGACTTGCTGCAGACCGTCTCTCAACAGATTTCGGAGGCATTGCACATCTCGCATTTCTGCATTCTGATGAATGGCGACAAAGCGTTTCGGCCTGTCTATTCGTTGGGCCTGGCGGTTCCTGAAGCAGCCGAGTTGCCCGAGGATTCCGAAACTCTTGCACTGGTCTCCAACTCCAGAGAACCTGCGCCCATCTACTTTGATCGACCTGACAATTGGGTGCATGCTGCGCCGGCGGAGGAACTCGTAACGCTGAAATCGTTGGGCGCGCAGTTGCTCCTTCCACTAAAGGCGAAGCAACGATTGCTCGGCTTATTTTGCTTGGGCCCGAAGTTGAGCGAAGAGCCGTTTTCAAAGACCGACATCAATCTGCTTCGCTCCATTGCTCTTCAGACGGGTCTGGCGGTTGAGAACAGCAGGCTGACGGCAACGATTGCGCAGGAGATCGCACAACGCGAACGGCTCAATCGGGAAATTGAAATCGCACGTGAGGTGCAGGAACGTTTATTCCCGCAGCAACTCCCGGTGGTCGCCGGTATCGACTATTGTGGCGCGTGCCGTCCTGCTCTGGGCGTGGGAGGCGACTACTACGATTTCTTGCACTTGCCCAACGGCGACCTGGGAATTGCCATCGGTGACGTCTCCGGCAAAGGGATTGCCGCGGCCCTGCTCATGGCATCCCTGCAGGCGTCTCTACGCAGCCAGGCGTTGACGAGTACCGTCGACTTAGCGAACTTGATGAGCAACGTGAATCAACTGGTGTACGACGCCACGCCGCCAAACCGCTACGC
Source organism: Terriglobia bacterium (assembly GCA_963758445.1). Lineage (GTDB taxonomy): Bacteria > Acidobacteriota > Terriglobia > Bryobacterales > Bryobacteraceae > Bog-105. The sequence continues at coordinate 317,828 of CAVWVR010000003.1, read as the reverse complement.
GACGTTCTTCTACGGCCAATATCACCGGGAGACCAGCACCTTCCGCTACGTGAACGCCGGGCACAACCCACCTTTTATCCTGCGACGCACGAGCGATGGAACGGTGCACGTCATCCGGCTGGAGGCGGGCGGCCCGGTAGTGGGCCTTTTCCTGGGAGTTCCCTACCAACAGGGATCTCTGCCGCTCGAACCCGGCGATGTCTTTGTCGGCTTCACGGATGGAATCAGCGAAGCTATGAATCGCGCAGATGAGGAATGGGGCGAGGAGCAACTGATCCCCGCCGCCGCCGCTCAGGTGGATAAACCCGCGTCAGAAATGATTCCCCGACTGATGGCCGATGCCGACCGGTTCGTAGACGGTGCTCCTCAGCACGACGATATGACTCTAGTCGTAGTCAAGATGCAGCTCGCAGCGGCGTAGCCGATCGTCAACCCAAATACTGCACTTCGACGTAGGTTCCGAGGCGCGCGTTATACGCGAGATACCACCCCGGATGATCCGGATCGTCGTAGATCACGATGGGATCGGAGTCCCAGCGCCAATCGCTGACGTAGCCATATTCCCAGGGCGCGACGCTCCAGTACCAGTTGTTGAACCAAAATCGGCTTGGTCCGCCGCCAGCCAAGCGCCATTGCCGCCCGGGGCCAAAGCCACCCTCGAAGCGTCCATGGGCATACGGATGGTCCAGGTGAAAACGCGAGTCGTTCGCTGCCGCATGGCCAACCCACTCATCATTTCCCGCATGCACGTGGGGCGCGTTGGGATGTCCCTCATGGTCCCTGAAATCCTGGCGAGGGGCTGCCGGTGCTTGTGCACGTGGGGCCGCGCGCTCCGCCGGAGCCGGCCCGTGCGCGGGGATATGACCACCGCCGACGTCCGCGTGCCCGCCGCCTCCGCGCTCCCCGCCTCTTTGCGCGTTGACGTGGAGGCAAAAACTCGCAACTAGAATTGCTAAAACTGCTGGTATTTTCCTCATACCTATGAGACGCCGTTCCGACATCTATGTATCATCGTTGTATTCCGCGCCGGGGAATGCAATCTACTAAGTCTCTGCACGCCACTGCACAGGAGCTTACAGTACAAGTGCAGGAGCATACGAAACAGTTGCGCGAACATACTAAGCATTTGGCAGTAGATGCCGAAAACATTAGGCGGCTGGCAAACATCGCGGCAACGTTAGAGGATCTCGAAGGCCGCAAAACCCGCTGAACTAGTGCGAATCCGGCAATGCTGCTGAGTCGCAAATCATCTCCATTCCAAGCGCCCAGCGACGCTGAAAACCTTTCCAAAAGCGGTTCCCTGCCGCGTCGCTCCCGCTACTGTACTCGCCTTTGTCGGCCTGGTTGGCTGGCACCTCCCATTTGCCATCATCTGAACGGGGCGGTTGAACGTGAAGGTACATTGCCTTGTCCCCGTCGCCTTTTAGGTACAGATCAAGGAATGCAGTGATGAAGTGCTGGTTAATAGCGTTAATACGGTCTTTGCGCCAGACCGGCTCCTCGGTGGACAGCATCAGCGGATAGCTTAGGTCCAGGTTGGATGGAGCCGGATCCGCGCCCGTGTTGTGCCGCGCGTTTTCATAGACGAGCAGGCAGCGGTCGGACTGAGTGGCCATTTGGAAGGCCGGCTTAATTCCATTCGGGTAATCGGCAACGTCATCGTGATCGCCGGCAATAAAGAGCGATGGAATGTGGATGGCTGCAAGATCGTCGGCGCTCCAGGCGCGGTAGGGCGGCTGCTCACCCCAAGGCGCGATCGCCACAACCGCTTTAATGGCGCTTCTATTCAGCGCTTTGAACTTCGAACTAGGCGCGGTCCAATCGCGCAAGTAGCCGCCGGGAACGAACTGCATCAGCGGGCTGCCCGGGCTCAGGCCGGCCCCAGCAGTGATCAGCGCGCCATAACCACCCATCGAGTAGCCGAGGACCGCGACGTTGGTTGTGTCGACTAAACCATGCAGGAAGTGAGCCGGGTTGTCTGCGAGCTCACTCAAAGCCTGGATCGTGAAGAGTTGGTCGTTGGAGCGGTTGAGCAGAGTGCTTTCGAAGCCTCGAATGCTGCCGAAAACGGAATCGGTATGGTCAATGGCAGCAACCACATAGCCTTTCGACGCCAGGTTGGAGGTGAGATAGGTCAGGAAGTAACGTGAGCCGGGATAACCGTGAGAAACGACGACAAGCGGGAAACGTGAACCGGCGAGGGGAGGCGCATCGCGGAGAGTCTGATCGTTGATTTCAAAGGCCGGTATATCGGCTGGACGGTCGCGTCCGGGCGCCGGCATCTGGTAGGTCGTTTGTTGATGTTGCCTTTCCGGGATCGCGGCGGGATACCAGACTTCGATAGCAAGAGGCCGATCATACCGCGGAGCCGTGCCGCTTGGCTTGTCGAAATGCAAGATGTCGACCTGGCCGGGATGGACGATTTCTATCGTGCGGACACCGACGGCAAACCTGCCGCGTGCCGCCAGTTCGGGAGCGTCGGCGCGCGGGAGACTATAAGGCCGGGATGTCTGAGCAGAACAGAGACTAGCGCCAACGAGTACTAGCAGGAAAAGACGGGAACGCACAGAGACATAGTGTCATGGGCTAGCCCCCAGGATGGAAGGGCCTATTTCCACTGGGCGATTTATGCGTTATGTTAGTGAAAGAGGACGGCACCCTCTGGGCCGCCCTCCGATCGAGCTAACGGCGTTTCCACCGCAGCTCGATGACGATGGTTCCGAATAACGAAACCACTCTCACACGAAGGTGCATGAAAATCACCTCCTGCGGCAAGCAGGAATTGAAAGGCCGGGGGCGTGAACCCCGGTCTTTCGCTTAAGCCGCCCAGGAGCGGCCGCACAAAAGCTTGAGGTTCCTTTCAATTGCTTCCCGTCTGAACTATCGTCGTTTCATCCGTTGTAGAATCTCAGTCGTAGTTAAGAACGGGAGAACTTTCGTGATGAGAAGACTGATTATGTCCTGTGCGTTGGCGGCTGCGCTCACTCCGGCCGCTGTTTTTGCTGACGAGATCACCGGCTACATCTCCGATGCCCACTGCGGCGCCGCACACAATGCGCCGAGCGATGCAAGCACCCAGTGCATCGATAAATGCCTGAAGGGTGGATCTGACCCGGTGCTGGTGAGCAACGGAAAGGTAATGAAGTTCGACGCCGATTCCAAGGACAAGGCCAAGGGCTTTGCCGGTCAGAACGTGCGTATTGACGGAAGCATGGATGGAGGCACTGTCAAGATCAACTCCATCGACGCGGCTAAGTAGAAACTGATCAGTGCTCGAATTCGAGGTTCAGCTTGCCTGCTGGGCCTCGGTACAGCACAGCCAGATTCTTCAGCTTGTGTTTGCCGTCGAGCGGAAAATATAAATAGCCCTCTACCGGCTCGACGGATTCCTTTTCCGGGAATTGCTTTGCCTTCAGAGCCTCCAATAACTTGTCGTTGCCCTGGGTCTTGCTGTCCATCTTAGAATTGAGCGTTACCGCCTTCGAATTTCCAGGCGATGCGCCGCCGCCTCCCCCGACCATGCCGCCCAAACCGATGGAAGACGCGGTCTTTTTGGGAGAGCCCTGCGTCGTGCTGCTCACCACCAGAGCGCCGTTGCCCGCAATTTCTGCCGGTTCGAACGGCTTGGCGCGCTCACCGTCATCGTGGGCTAGCAGGATGAAATCGCCCGGGCTCATCTGCACCGGTTTGTCGGTCTTCGGAATGATCCGCACTTCCAGCAGTACGATTCCTTTACCTGGATCAGCACCGATTTTCTGGGCTACTTCGTCTTCATCGAGCGTGATAGTGGCGACCACGTCAATCTGATCGTTGCCTGCGCTGGTTTCAGGAGAAATGACCTTTTTCGGCCCAGCCCATAGGGCAGGAGTTGCTGCGGCAAGTATCAAGAGAGCGCAAAACCTCATGCACAACCTGTTTTGAAAATAGCACTTGTTCTGCGGGTCGTTCGCAGGTGAGAAGATTGAATTTCATGAGTTCGGCTGCATGAGCGTAATCAGTCCCAGAGAAGCGTTTCACGACACTCCGGAGATTGAGGTGAAGTCAGCGTTGCCGGCCTGGATCTGCCTCCGGATTGCGCCGGATCTGAAACTGCGGCCGATTGTGGTGAATTTTTTCCGGTCCTACATGCACAGCCTTTCCAAGGATTTGTGCGATCAGCTCTGCACGGCACTGGATGAACTGCTAGGGAATGCGTTAGAACACGGCTCCGGCATTGAACCAAAGTGCGCCTGCGAGCTAACGTACATACGAACCCCGCGGATGATTCTTATGCAGATTCGCGATGCCGGCCCGGGATTCGACCTGAACGGAGTGGCGCACGCGGCCATCAACAACCCTCCAGACGATCCGCTTCGGCACAATCAGGCTCGCGCAGAAATGGGCTTGCGGCCGGGCGGATTTGGCATTTTGCTGGTAAAGCAGATTGCCGATGACCTGATTTACAACGAGCAGGGCAATGAGGTTGTGCTCGTGAAGTACTTGTGACGGTTTATCTCCTGTTGATTGCCGCCGCTTTCGCAGCCGGCGCACTGAATTCCATCGCTGGAGGCGGAAGTTTTCTCACTTTTCCCGCGCTCGTTTTCGCCGGAATTCCGGCCGTGATTGCGAACGCGTCGAATACGGTCGCGCTGGTGCCCGGCGCGATGGCGAGCGTCTTCGGATATCGCCATGACATTCGGAAATTGGGGGACCGGCATCTCAAGAGTTGGTTCATCACCAGCTTGATCGGCGGTGCAATAGGCGCGGCGTTGCTGCTGTTCACTTCCGATACGACCTTTCGACGAATAGCGCCCTGGCTGCTGCTGTTTGCCACGCTGCTGTTTGCGTTCGGCAATCAAGTCAGCGTGGCCATGCGCGGAAAATTGCATTCGAGTCAGACCTTGATGCTCATGATGCTGTTTCCTGTCGCAGTTTACGGCGGCTATTTCGGCGGCGGCATTGGCATCATGATCCTGGCGGCATTCCGCCTCTACGGCTTGACGGAAATCCACGGCATGAACGGGATGAAGAATATTCTCGGCGGTTCGCTCAACGCCATCGCAGCGCTAATCTTCATCTGTGCGCATCAGGTGTATTGGCGCCCAACGCTGGTGATGATGGCGGCGGCTATTGTCGGCGGCTACATGGGGCCAATGATGGCGCGCCGAATGAAGCCGAGTGTGATTCGCGGCATTGTGATCGCCGTGGGCGCGGCCATGACCGTCTACTTCTTTCAGATCTCGCCTTAGTGATAAATGAACTAGAGCACCGGGCCAATTTTCCAGGGCGCAAATTCGTGATGGCCTAATTTTTCGGCTAGCGTTCGCTCACCTGAGGCCACGCGAAGCAGCGCTTCAAAGATCTCGCTACCAACATCTTCGATTGACGCCAGGCCGTCGGCAATGCGCCCCGCGTTAACGTCCATATTGCCGCTCATCCGCCGATAAGTCGCCGAGTTGCTGGCGATCTTCAGCACCGGGACGCTGGGGAAGCCGATCGCGCTGCCTCTGCCGGTGGTGAAGGCAATCAAGTTCACCCCGCCTGCCGCCAGTCCAGTGATAGAGACGGGATCGTAGCCCGGCGTGTCCATGAACACGAAGCCGCCGCTGGTTATGCGTTCTGCATAGTGGACAACGTCTTCCAAGGCCGTGGTGCCCGCCTTTGCGACCGCACCTAGAGACTTTTCCAGAATGTTTGTCAGACCGCCTTCTTTGTTGCCAGGTGAAGGATTATCGTTGAAGCTTCCGCCGAATTGCCGCAGGTAGGCTTTGTAGTTGTCGATCGCACCGAGCAGCTTTTCGGCAATCTGCGGATTGCGCGCACGGCGCAGAAGCAGATGTTCGGCGCCAATGATCTCGGTAGTTTCCGCGAGTACCACAGTGCCGCCTTGCGCCACCAGAAGATCGCAGCAATATCCCAGCGCGGGATTGGCCGTAATGCCTGAGAAACGAATCTGAACCACCGCAGTTCAGGCCTACAACCAGATGCCGGGCCGGAATTTCTTCGCGCTCCTGACGTGCGGCTTTTTCTATAAACTGCCAGATCTGCTGCCGCGCCGCCTCCACCGTTGCAGTGGTGCCGCCGCTCTCCTGCAGAGTTAGACCGTGCAAGTTGGCAGGCGGAACATAGCCGTCGCCGTTAGCGCGCCCCAGGTAGTGGCTAATCTGGTTTACTTCGCAACCGAGGCCGAGCACAATTGCGGCGCAGATGTTGGGGTGATCCAATACACCTTGCAGTGTGCGCTGCAGTTGCTCGGTATCCCGGCCAATCGCCATACCGCAGCCTTCTCCATGTGGGAACGCCACGACACCGTCAATGTTCGCAGGCAAAATTTCGCGTGCAAAACTCCTAGCGATGAGTTCCGCAGTGTGCGCGGCGCAATTGCTGGCTGCCACCACGCCAACATAGTTGCGAGTTCCCACGCGCCCGTCGGGGCGGCGAAAGCCGCGGAAGGTACGTGCCTGTGCGATGCTTGGTTGCGGCAAGATCTCTGAACCGATCTCGACGGCAGAGATATCTAAATCCTGATAGCTGAGGTTATGAACGTGGACATGTTCCCCAGGCTGAATGTCACGTGTGGCGAAGCCAATGACGTTACCGTAACGCAGCACGCTTCCGGCCTTGGGGATGTGACGTATCGCCATTTTATGGCCCGGTGGTATTGCATCGTGGGTGAATATCTGGGCTTCGCCGACCTGCACCTCCTGCCCGGCGGAAAGCGCCACGCGAGCGATGGCGACGTTATCGCGCGTATTCAACAGGATGATAGAATTTGCCGCTGTAGCAGCGCTTGCGATTTCGTACAGCATGAACGTTCAATTCCACTGTACGTCTTACGGGTCGCAGAACAGGGCCCGTGCTTGTACAGTACCCGCACCGCGAAACCATCCTCATCTATGCAGCTTCTTACGTGAGAATGGCTAGAGTACCGACAGCAACTTACAGGCTGCAACTGCACTCTGAGTTCGGCTTCGAAGCCGCTGCTGCCATTGCGGATTATCTGCACGCTTTGGGCATTTCGCACGTATATAGCTCACCCTATTTGCAGGCGGCGCCGGGCAGTAAACATGGCTATGACGTGGTGGACCCGCATCGCGTCAATGAGGAGCTTGGAGGCGCCGAGGCGCACGACAGCTTCTGCATCGAACTAGGGCGCAATGATCTGGGTCAGGTGCTGGATATTGTGCCGAACCATATGGCGATCTCCGCCCGGCGAAACCGCTACTGGTGGGATGTTCTGGAAAATGGCCCGGCCAGCAAGTACGCTTTCTTCTTCGATATTGATTGGCAGCAGTCCCAGGAAAAGCTGCGAAACAAACTGCTGGTACCCATTCTTGGAGACCATTACGGACGCGTCCTGGCGCGAGGAGAATTGAAGCTCCAGCGTAACGGCGGCGAATTCTTCGTTAAATATTCGGATAACGAATTGCCTGCCGCTCCCAAGTCTCTCTCGCGCATTCTAGGACGCGCGGCGCAGACGAGTGGATCCGACTTCCTTGCGTTCCTGGCCGATGCCCTGGCGCAACTACCCGCATCCACTTCAACCGAATACGATGAATTGATTCAGCGCGATCGTGACAAGTGTGTCATTCACGCGCAGCTGGAGCGGTTGTTCACGGAAACGCCGTTTATCGCCGAGCAGGTGGATCACGTTCTCGAAGAGTTAAACAAGAATCCGAACCGGCTGGACGACGTGCTGGAACAGCAGAATTATCGGCTCGCGTTCTGGCGTACGGCTGAACAGGATTTGGGCTATCGCCGGTTCTTCGACGTCAATACTTTGGTCGGGTTGCGGCAGGAGAATCGAAAAGTATTTTCCGACACTCACGCGCTGGTGCTGAGGTGGTTGCATGAAGGCGTCCTGGACGGTGTGCGAGTGGATCATCCCGACGGCCTGCGGGACCCAAAGCTGTATTTCACCTGGCTGCGCGAGAATGCCCAAGATGTTTGGATTGTGGGAGAGAAGATCCTGGAGCCGGGCGAAAAGCTGCGGCCCGATTGGCCCATTGATGGCACCACCGGATATGACTACCTCAATCAGGTAGCGGGGTTATTCGTCGATTCTGCCAACGAGAAGATCTTTAGTGACGTATACGCCAGGTTCACGGGTGAATCGACGGATTATGAAGCCGTTTCACGCGACAAGAAGCATCGAGTGTTGCGCGATTTACTGGGCAGCGACGTCAACCGGTTGACCACGCTGTTCACTGACATTTGCGAATGCCATCGCGACCGGCGCGATTTTACTCAACACGATGTGATTCGCGCCATTCGGGAAGTAGTGGCGTGTTTTCCGGTCTACCGGACGTATGTGGCGCCCGAAAGGAATGAGATCACGGATGACGACATACGCTATGTGAACCAGGCCATCACGCTTGCGAAAGCGCATCGTCCGGAAATGGATCCCGAGCTGTTTGACTTCATGGCGGATGTGCTGCTGCTGCGAGTGCGGGGCGCGCTGGAGGCGGAATTTGTGATGCGCTTCCAGCAGTTCACCGGGCCGGCCATGGCGAAGGGCGTCGAAGATACGGTGTTCTATAACTTCAATCGCCTTATCTCACTCAACGAAGTGGGTGGCGATCCGGGGCGTTTCGGCGTATGCCTGGATCAATTTCACGCCTGTTGTTTGGGGACGCAGCAGTCCCATCCCCGAGCGATGCTGGCTTCCTCAACGCACGATACCAAGCGGAGTGAGGATGTACGGGCTCGCATCAGCTTGCTTTCTGAGATACCCACACAATGGCAAGACGCGGTGCAACGGTGGAGCGCTATTAACGAGAAGTACAAGAAGAACAATCAGCCAGAACCCAATACCGAGTGGTTTCTGTATCAGACCATGCTGGGTGCATGGCCCATCGATACGGACCGGTTGTTGCCTTACATGGAAAAGGCTACTCGCGAGGCGAAGGCACATACCAACTGGTTGAGTCCTGACAAGGATTACGAAGAGACCACAAAGTTCTTCATTGACGCGATCTATAAGGATCTTGAATTCCGTCAGGATTTCGAACGCTTCGTCAATGAGTTGATCGAACCGGGACGCATCAGCGCCTTATCGCAGGCGTTATTGAAACTGACGTCTCCGGGAATTCCTGACCTGTATCAAGGGACTGAGTTGTGGGATCTCAGTCTGGTTGATCCCGACAACCGGCGCCCGGTGAATTACGATCTGCGAAGGAAGCTGCTGAGCGAACTGCCTCAATTAAGCGCAACTCAGGTTCTGCGGCGTACTGACGAGGGATTGCCGAAGCTTTGGACAGTTCATCACGCGTTAATGCTCCGGCGCGAGCGGCCGGACGTGTTCGGAGAAAAAGGGACGTACACGCCTCTCCGGGCCAGGGGCAAGCGAGCCGATCATGTGGTGGGCTATCTGCGCGGCAGGAGTGTGGCTGTGCTGGCGCCGAGACTCGTGATGAAACTGGACGGCGATTGGGCCGATACGGAAGTTGTATTGCCGGAAAAGAGTTGGATGAATCGATTCACCGGTAAGCGTGTTCGGGGCGGCAATGTGGCCGTGAAAGAAGCATTCCAGGATTTCCCAGTAGCGTTGTTGGTGGAGCAATAGCGATGCACAAATTCGAAGTATGGGCGCCGCTTGCGAGGGACGTTGCTGTACAAGTCGGCGACCGAAAAGAAACAATGCAGCCGTCCGGCGGCGGATGGTGGTCGGTCGAATCGAAGGAGGCCAGACCGGGCGCCGATTACGGCTTCGTGATCAACGGCGAGGGTCCGTTTCCGGATCCCCGTTCGGCGTGGCAGCCGTCGGGCATACATGGGCTGTCGCGGATTGTTGACCACTCGGCATTCCGCTGGACAGATCAGAACTGGCAGGCGAAGCCGCTCTCGAGCGCCATCATTTATGAACTGCACGTGGGGACGTTCACGCCGCAGGGGACGTTCCGCAGCATTGTTGATCGGCTCGACTATCTGCTTGAGCTTGGGGTCACGCATATAGAGTTGCTGCCGATCTCCGAGTTTTCCGGACCATGGGGCTGGGGGTACGATGGCGTCGATCTGTTCGCTCCTCACCATCATTACGGGACGCCGGACGATTTGAAATTTCTTATCGACACGTGTCATCAGCGTGGAATGGCGGTACTGCTGGATGTCGTTTACAACCACTTCGGACCCGCCGGAAATTATCTCGGCAAGTTTGGCCCTTATCTGACGGATGCTTACAGGACGCCTTGGGGACAAGCGGTAAATCTGGATCACAAGGGCAGTCCTGAAGTGCGTAGATTTTTCGCCGACAACGCGCTAATGTGGCTCGGCGATTATCACTTCGATGGCTTGCGGTTGGATGCGGTGCATGCCTTCGTGGATAACTCGGCTATTCACTTCCTGGAGTTTCTGGCTTCCGGAGTGGAGGCGCTTTCGGCACGCATAGGACGGCATCTGGTTCTAATCGCCGAGAGCGATCTGAACGCGCCATGCATTGTTCGGCGGCGGGAAGCGAGCGGCTACGGCATCGACGCGCAGTGGAGCGACGACTTTCATCACGCGCTGCACACCGTTCTTACCGGCGAGCGAAATGGCTACTACGAAGACTTTGGATCGCTGGAGCAATTGGCAAAAGCGCTCAAATGTGTATTCGTATACGATGGCATCTATTCGCCGCATCGCGATGCGATTCATGGGCGGCCGGCAACGGGGCTTTCTGCCTGGCATTTTCTCGGCTACTCGCAGAATCACGATCAGGTGGGAAATCGAGCCCAAGGCGAGCGCTTATGCCATCTGGTGAATCTTGGGCGCGCCAAGATTGCGGCAGCGCTGGTGCTGACCGCGCCGTTCGTCCCCATGCTCTTTCAGGGCGAAGAGTTTGGCGCGTCTACGCCTTTCCTCTATTTCTCTCAACACGAGGATCCCGAGTTGGGTCAGAAAGTATCCGAAGGCCGCAAGAATGAGTTCAAAGCGTTCGGATGGAATCCAGACGAGGTTCCCGATCCGCAAGATAAGACCTCATTCGAGCGCTCGAAATTACGTTGGAACGAGATCCGCGAAGGCGAACATGCTGAGTTGCTCGGTTGGTACACGCAGTTGATTGCGCTGAGACGTTCCAGTTCTGAATTAACGGATGGCCGCCTCACTGAAGTCACGGTCAACTATGATGAACGCGCACAATGGCTGGTATTCAAGCGCGGAGACATAGAAGTTGTATGCAACTTCGCTCCGGACCGGCAGGCGATCCCCGTCAGCCGTATGCCGCGCGGCATTCTGGCGTCAAACGAACGTTGGGATCTGCGGCCTGGTTCGATTGAGGTTGCGGGCGACTCCGTTGCGATTCTCAGTGCTGAAGCGATGGCCTCAATGCAAGAGCATCTCCGTCAATACGCGTCCGCTTGAGCCGCTAGGAGTTTGCACTTCGAGCATGGTTGCAAGGGTCGGCGCGATATCGTTCGGCTGTATAGTTTCGTCATATCGGCCCGCGCGAATACCCGGGCCCATAAACAGCACCGGCACGTGGCGATCATACGCGTAAGGGGAAAAGTGGGTGGTTCCGCTGGTGCCGGTTACGAAACTCGGTTCAAGAACCAACGCTATGTCGCCGCTGCGTGACGGATAGAATCCATTCGTTTCGGCTTGTGCGATGAAATCTCCCGTAACTCCGCTTTCTAGTTGCGGACGCGTATAGACGCGCGCGACATGCAATTGCGGAATGTCCAACAAAGCGCGCTTGGCGGTTGCGTAGACCTCGCTTTCAGACGCCTTCATGTTTGCGATGGTCTCGTGGTTAAGATACAAAGTGGTCTCGCCCGCACCCCCTACAACCCAAGCTCCTTTACCGAACTTGCGAGTCAAGGCGGACTGCACAGCATCCTCAGGATCGGCGATCGCATAACCACCGGGCATTTTTGTAACTTCATTTTGGTGCGGAGTGGAAGCGACGCCGTGATCGGCGGAAAGCACGACAATAATGTTTTTCATCCCGACTTTTTCGTCGAGGACGCGGAACAGTTTTCCCAATAGCTGATCGGTGCGAATGGACATGTCGCGAACCTCGGGAGCGTCAGGGCCAACGCGGTGACCGATGTAATCGTTCGATGAGAAGGAGATCGTTAACAGATCGGTTGCATCACGCTGACCCAACTGCTCGCCGGCGATGGCGGATTCGGCGAACTGCTCGATCAGTTCGTTGCCCCAGGGACTCGCCGGAAGCGCTTCGTAGGGCGGATGTCCGGCTTCAGCGCGAAAATTCCAATGCGCAAAGCCCTCCCATTTCCGGTCTACAAATTCCGCGGGCAGGTTACGGCCATTGAATGCTGCGGCCCATTGCGGCAGTTGATCCATGTAAAACGTGCTGCTGACAAAGTGGCCGGTGACGTCATCAAACCAGTAAGCGCCGGCAGCCCGGTGGCCGGAGGGTAGAATGGCGCCGCGAGGCTTGATCGAAATGCCGATGACTTTCGATTCCGAGTGAGCGCTACGGAGTTCGTCGCCCAAAGTGGTGACTAACAAGCGGCGCGGCGAGGCCGGATCCGAATCGGTGCACTTGGCGCCTTGCGCTGTAGTAGCGGCGCCTACGATCTTTTCATTCCAGTCGCAAACGCTTGTGACCACTTTCTCTTCACTGCGTTCATACCAGGCGTTACCCACGATCCCGCTTACCGACGGCATAGCTCCGGACATGAAGATGCTGTGGCCGACCGCGGTAACTGTCGGCACCTGCGCGTAGAACGCGTTGGTGAAATCGGCGCCTTGCGTCATGAGCTGGTCGAGGCCGCCGTGATAGTCGGAACGAAAGCGCGTTAAGTAGTCATAGCGGAACTGATCGATGATGATGCCGACAACGAGCTTCGGCTTCGCTGCAGGTGCGGCTGCGAAGCATGGCAGCAACGATATGGCTGCGAACAACGAAAGTACGATGTTGACGCGATTGCGTGCGGACATTGGCCTCAGCGTAGCAGAGAAGTTCGTCTCGACAATTTCTTGCCGGAAGACAATAGCGGGAGTGGGACGATTCGAAACGACAGTTGAGTTTTATCGCTACAGAGAACCTTATCCTGACGCTTTTTTCGAGGAAGTTGCCGGTCGACTTGCGCTTACACGAGAGACAAGGCTACTGGATGTAGGCTGCGGGCCGGCGAACCTGACCATCGGGTTTGCACCCTTTGTGGGGGCGTGTACAGCCATCGATATAGAACCCGAGATGCTGCGCATCGCGCGTGAGCATGCATCGCAAGTTGAAGCCGATATCCAATTTATCGAGACTTCGATTGAGGATCTCGACGCGCCCGTCAATTCCTTCGACTTCGTTACGGCTGGCCGCTCGCTTCATTGGCTGCGGCAGCAGGAGACTCTGCATGTCCTCGAACAGGTCGTGGCGCCGGGCGGATATATTGCGAATTGCGGTTCGAGAGCAACGGACGATGCGGCGAATGACTGGGTTGCGGCATATAGGAAAGTGCGGGATGCCTGGTCGCCGGATCGTCATGAGTCGTTCTACAAGGTCGACATGGAAAAATGGTTTGCGCCTTCGCGTTTCCGAAAAGTAGAGGACATTAGCGTTCCTTACACCCACCGCGTGACGATTGATGACCTGATCGCGCGTGCGCTCTCGTTCTCGACGAGTTCTCCTGCTGTTTTGGGTGAACGGCGGCCCCGATTTGAAGCCGATATGCGTGCTGCGCTAGAACCTTTCGCGCGTAACAGCGAGTTGGAAGAAGCATTGGCGGTAAAGGCAACAGTTTTTCGATAACGCGACGCGTACGCGAGTTTGTCCAGGTTTCACTGGGCAAATGACGTGTGTTGACGGGCTCGCGCTTTGGCCAGGATAAGGATATGTTCGATCTGGAGGTAATCCTCAAGCTCCGACTGCTCTTCCGTCGAAATGCTCCCCTCTTTACTCTTCGCGACGAGCTCCGCAACGCGTAGCGCCGCTTCATTCGATGGACGAAAAGCCACAACTGCTTCCGGGGTTGTACCAGCCGCGAAGAAATCAATGATTTCGTCGTAGGATTTTGTTGTGCTCATCCCTGCTATTCACTTAGAAACACTTGGGGCGGCTGGTGGGATTTGAACCCACGACATCCAGAACCACAATCTGGCGCTACTACCAACTGAGCTACAGCCGCCGCACTGACACGAGTTTATCATTCGTTTCACAGTATGCTGATGGGATCCACATCGATCACCAGCGCGGTCGCGCTCCATTTCTCGCGCTCGGCGAAGCGTCGCAGATCGTTCAGCACCTGCCGCAACACGCTGCGTTTTGCTGCTTTTAACAAAATCTGGTAGCGGAACTCATTTTTTAGCCGAAGCATAGCCGCTTCGGCCGGTCCCATGACGCGCACGCCTTCGGGAGGCGGCATCAGCACATGACCAAGCTGCGTCGCCAAGCGTAACGCTTCCTCCTGTTTTTCCGCGCGCACTAACAGATTGGCAAGCGCCGAAAACGGCGGATAGCGCAGCCACTTACGGTACTCAATTTCCTTCTTGTAGAAATCTTCGTAGTCCTGCACGGCCGCGTAGCGAATCGCATAATGCTCCGGGTTGAGAGTCTGGACAATCACGCGTCCTGGCGTGTCGCCGCGGCCAGCCCGGCCCGCCGCCTGCGTCAGCAATTGAAAGCTGCGCTCGCCCGCGCGAAAATCCGGCATGCTTAGCCCGATGTCGGCCAGTACCACGCCCACCAGCGTCACGTTCGGAATGTCGTGACCCTTGGCAATCATTTGCGTCCCGACCAAAATGTCGATCTCGCCGTTCCGAAACGCCTGCAGAATGCGTTCGAATGTTCCTTTGCCGCTCGCGGTATCGCGATCCAGACGCGCGATACGCGCCGTGGGCAGATGCTGATGCAATTCCTCTTCGACACGCTCAGACCCAGTGCCCAGGAACTGGATGTAATCGCTTCCGCACTTGGGGCATTCCGTGGGAACCTTCTCGGCGTAACCGCAGTAATGGCACAGCATGCGCCGATCGCGGCGATGATGCGTCAGAACAACGGAACAGTTCTCGCATTGCAGCCGCTCACCGCAGGCGCGGCAGACCATGAAACTCGAGAAGCCGCGGCGATTCAACAGCAGCATTGTCTGTTCGCCTTGCTCCAGGCGCTGGCGCATTTCCTCCAGCAGCTTGCGCGAAAACGTCGCCTGCTTCTTGGTCTCCAGAAACTCCGTTCGCATGTCGATGATCTGCACTTCCGGCATAGGCCGGCCGGCGATTCGCTCCGGCAGCCGAAGCAGACCATACTTACCGCTTTCCGCGTTGAAGCGCGTTTCGATGCTGGGAGTTGCCGATCCCAGCACGGCGACAGCCCCGACATCTTTGGCCCGTATCAAGGCAATATCGCGCCCGTGATAGCGAGGCGTTTCCTGCTGCTTATAGCTGCCGTCATGTTCTTCATCGACGATCACGAGCCCCAGATTTTGCACCGGTGCAAACACGCCCGATCGCGTTCCCACCACCACTCGCGCTTGGCCGTTGCGTATGCGCCGCCATTGCTCCGCGCGCTCCGCATCCCCAAATGCCGAATGCAGAATCGCCACTTGTTTTCCAAATCGATGAAAGAATTGTCCGGCGACTGCCGGCGTCAAGGCGATCTCCGGCACCAGCAGGAGCGCATTCTTCCCCAACGCCAGTGCTGCTTCGATGGAACTCAGGTAAACTTCCGTTTTGCCGGATCCAGTGACTCCTTGCAACAAAAACGGCTGAAATGTATTTGCTTCGATAGCGGCGCGGATGGTGTCAAATGCCTGCTGCTGATGCGCATTCAATTGCGGCACAGGGCGTTCGAAACCGCTCGCGATTGAAAGGTCCTCCGTCGTCAGGCGCACCAGTTCCCGGCGCGACAGCGCGCGCGCGTCTTCGCTCGCTTTGCGAAGCCGGTCTCCCAGCTCGGCCAGATTGTGCTCGCCCGGATGCAATTCCAGAAACGCCAGCAGTTCGCGTTGGCTTTTCTTTAGCTTCAAATCCGGCTCGGCTCTGCGCAGAAATTCCACTTTGAGGCGTTCCGCCGACGCGCGCAATGGGTCGCGTTCCTGCTGCTGCGTCTCGCTAATCACCCAACCGCGTTTCACAAGGCCGCGCAGAGCCGTCTTTGCGCCTTCCACTTTCGTCGACAAATATTCAGCCGAGCGCGGACGCTCTTCCAGCATGGTCAACACGCTGGCAGCCGCATCTTTCACCGGCGTCACGCTGAGTTGCCGCGCCATATCGCGACCCGCTTCGGTTAGCAGATATTGCGTCGTGCGGCGCATCTCGCCACCTAACGGGAGCATGCCTCTCAGCACTTCGCCCAATGGTGCGCAGTAGTACTCCGCAATCCAATGCGCCAACTTCAGCAACTCGGCATCAAGCACCGGTTCTTCATCGATGAGGCTCAGAACCTCGCGCGTTTCGTACTCCGGCGGCTCATTGTGCGCGCGCAGGATGACGCCCGTGAGCCGGCGTGTTCCGAACGGAGCCCACACACGGCACCCGGCCTGCGTACGCTGACGCATCGTCAACGGCACCTCATACGTGAATGGCCGATCTACCGGAACGGGAAGCGAGACGTCACAGTAGCGGTAGCCCGGCTCAGGCATCCAGCGCGCCGATAGCCTCAAAACTAGTTCGCAGTGCGGGGTAGAGCGACGTGTACACAGCGTAGCTCTTCCGGTAGAACGCTGCCGCTTCTGATTCCGACTGCTTGACGTCGACTTCCTTGATGGCTCGGGCGCAGAGTTCGCGCGCGCTGGCGTACTCGCCAGTGCCGATCAGCGCAAGCAGCGCCGCGCCGTAGGCCGAACCTTCCTGGCTTTCGAGTATCGCCACCGGAGTGTCGAAAATATCCGCGAACAGTTGATGCCAAAACTCGCTTTTCGCCCCGCCACCCGAGAGTCTCACCAGAGCCGGAGTAGCGCCGAGTTGACGTATGATCTCAAGCCCGTCCTTTTGGCTGAAGCACACGCCTTCCAGCACTGAGCGAATCATATCGGCTCGACGGTGCTTCGCGGTCAAACCGACCCACGCAGCCCGGGCATTCGCATCTAAATGAGGTGTTCGCTCGCCCATCAGGTAAGGCAGCCAGAATAGTCCCTGCGCACCCGCCGGCGATGTCGCAGCCTCGCGCGTCAGTTCGTCATAGCTGCACGTTACGGCTACTTGATTACGCAGCCATTGCAAACTCAGGCCCGCGCCTTGCGTCACGCCCATGACGTGCCACGCGCCAGGAATCGCATGACAAAAAGTATGCACGCGCCCACGCGGGTCATAGGCCGGTTGCTCAAGATAAGCGAATACCACTCCCGAGGTGCCGATGGTGCATGAAACTTCGCCGCTCGCGACAATTCCGTTTCCTATTGCGCTTGCTGCCTGATCGCCCGCCCCAGCCATCACCGGTGTTCCTGCCGCCAATCCGGTTTTCGCCGAGGCCTCCTCCGATACAGTTCCCGTTACTTCGCTCGACTCATACACCTTCGGCAAGATGCCCGAGTCCAGACCAAGCCCACTCATCACTTCGTTCGACCATCTGCGCTTCACCACGTCGAGCATCGATGTGCCGCTGGCGTCCGAAACATCCGTTGCCAATTCGCCTGTCAGCTTGTAGCGCAGATAATCCTTGGGCAGCAGAAAATGCCTGACCTTCTCAAACGATTTCGGATCGTTATCACGCACCCAGAGTAGTTTGGGCAAAGTGAAGCCCGTGAGGACCGGATTGGCCGTCCAGCGCACTACATTATCCGCGCCCAATTTCGGAGTTGATGAAATCCACCTGGCGCTGGCTACGCTGATCGCACCAGATCAAAGCCGGACGAATGACCTCGCCCTGCTCATCCAGCAGAACCAGGCCGTGCATCTGGCCCGATAACCCGATGCCGCGTATAGCACTGCCAGCCACGCCTGCCGATCGAAGCACTCCTGCGATCGCCTCGGCCGAAGCGCGCCACCAATCGTTCGGGTCCTGCTCGGCCCAAAGCGGACGCTCCATCCGCATTTCCTCATGCGGCGCTGTGAACGAGAAGCGCACCCGTCCTTCTGCATCCACCAGCAGCGCGCGCGATCCTCCGGTGCCGATATCAATTCCAAGCCAATACATTTCGATTGACGGGCCCCAGGCTAGCCGACGATGGCGGCCGCTTCCAGGCGACCGCTAGTTTGAAAAGGGAGGTAAGCCGCTCCGTACAGCCCTGCATCGCCGCCCAGCAAGGCCTTCTCAACCCGCGTGCTGTCGCGGCCGTATGTGAGCGACCGCTTCTTGATCTCTTCAAACATCGCGGGCGCAAACTTATCCCATGCAGGCAGTGGGCCGCCGGTTAGAAGATACAGCGGAAAGTTGAAAAGGTTGATGAGATTGGCCAGCGCAACTCCTAACGCACGGCCCACCGAGTGGAAAATGAGCAGCGCGCGCTCGTTACCTTGCAACGCAAGCTCGTAAACTCCTTCAGCCGTGATGCGATCGCCGAAATGCATCATACGGCCCATAGCCGCAATGGCGGTAGCCGATGCATGCTTCTCCAGGCAGCCGCAATTGCCGCAGCCACACGGGTTGCCGTCGGGGTAGATAGTCATGTGGCCAATCTCACCTGCCATGCCGAGGTGACCATGCAGAACACGTCCGTCGATCACGATACCCCCGCCGATACCGGTCCCGAGAGTAATTAGAATGAGATCCTTGACGTCGCGCCCCGCCCCCACCCACATCTCACCCAGGGCGGCAGCGTTGGCGTCATTCTCCATAACGATAGGTATTCCCAAAATGTTCTGGATGGCATCGCGCACAGGAAAACCTTGAAAACCCGGCAGATTGGCGGACCCCACCACTATGCCGCGTTCTATGTCGATAAAGCCGGGAACGCCGATTCCGACGCCGCGCAGACTGGGCACACCAATGCGCGAGCGAACAGCGTCGACGATACGGACGATCTCCGTAATGACATGCTGTGGACCCGCGGTGTAGACGGCAGGAATGGAAACTTTGTCCAGAACCCGCCCTTCCTCGCTGATGGCAGCTACCCGGAGATTCGTGCCCCCGAGATCCACTCCAATGGAGTACGTGGCCATGCGCACAAAATCATAACAGATAAGGCTTCTATAGCGCGTCAGCCTTTAAGTCGCCAGGCCTATACGCCACGTCCAGCCAGAAATGGGCCGCCTGGCGAATGGTATTGAAAAAGCCGTCCAGGTCTACCGGCTTGCGCAAATAGCAGTTCGCATGAAGCCCGTACGCGTCGCGTATATCTTTGTCCGCGTCCGACGTAGTCAGCACAGCAATCGGGATGAGGCGAAGCTGGCCGTCCTCTTTGATGCGGCGCAACAAATCGCGCGAGTTCGCCTTTGGAAGATTATAGTCGAGAAAAATCAAACCCGGAGTGGGCGCCTGCGCATGCTCGTCTTGCTTGCAAAGGAAACGCAGCGCCTCATCGCCATCGCCGGCAACGTGGATCGTCACAGGCGGTTGCAGATCGCGCAACGCTTCGCGCATCAGGCGGACGTCGCCCGGGTTGTCCTCCACGATCAATATGTGACGTTTGCTGAACACGTAATCCCCCGAATTACGAGCTTCTATGCCGTGATGGAACATCCATAGTATCGATAACGGCAAATCAGTGGAACGAAGGCGGCAGAAATTGCGACAATTACAGGCTTGTGAAGAAAATAATCCCCGTTGTACTTTGCCTGGTTTCATCCCTGCTCCTGGCCGGCCAACACACCGGAAATTCTGAGCCTCAGAGCTTCTCGGCCCGCATCGCAGGCCTGCGGAAAATCGACGGATTTGTGCCGCTCTATTGGGATGAGCACAGCGGCAAAATGTGGATTGAGATCAGCCGTTTCAATCAGGAATTCTTGTATGAGACGGCGCTTTCCGCGGGCGTCGGCTCGAATGATTTAGGGCTCGATCGCGGCAGTATGAACGAGCCCATGATAGTGCAGTTCGAGCGCTCCGGCCCGCGCATTCTGTTGATCGAATCGAATTACAATTTCCGCGCAACCGCTGACGACCCGTCTCAGAAGCGCGCCGCCGCAGATTCGTTTGCGCGCTCCACGTTGTGGGGTTTCGAAGTGGCATCTGAAGACAACGGTCGAGTTCTGGTGGACGGAACGAATTTCTTCCTTCGCGATTCCGCGCAGGTAGCGGAGCGGCTCGCAAGCGAACATCAGGGGCAGTATCGGGTGGATGCAACGCGTTCCGCTTTTTATCTCCCGTTGACGAAAGCCTTCCCGCGCAACACGGAAGTGGAGACCACGGTTACATTGAGCGGCGACGCGACCGGCAGTCTGGTGCGCGAAGTGACTCCGTCGCCCGACGCCATTACGGTTCGCGAGCATCAATCGTTTGTCGCGCTTCCGGAGCCCGGTTATAAGCCGCGCTTGCAGGACCCGCGAGCAGGCTATTTCTCAACCGAGTTCATGGACTTTTCCGCGCCCATCGACAAGCCCGTCATGACGCGCTACATCGCCCGGCATCGGCTGGAGAAGAAAGATCCCAACGCGGCCATTAGCGATCCGGTTGAGCCCCTCGTTTATTACGTGGATCCCGGCGCTCCGCCCCCCATTCGACAGGCGTTGATTGAAGGCGCTAGCTGGTGGAATCAAGCCTTCGAAGCGGCGGGCTTTCACAATGCATTTCAAGTCAAGGTGCTGCCGCCCGACGCTGACCCCATGGACATCCGCTACAACATCATTCAGTGGGTCCATCGCTCCACGCGTGGCTGGTCTTACGGCAACGCTTTGACCGATCCACGCACTGGCGAAATCATCAAAGGCGTGGTCTCGCTCGGCTCCTTGCGCGAGCATCAGGATTACCTCATCTTCGAAGGCCTGTTAGCGCCGCATGTCCCCGGTGACGACAAAACAAAGATGCTCACCGACGCCGTCTACGCGCGGCTGCGGCAACTCGCTGCGCATGAAGTTGGTCACACGCTCGGGCTCCAGCACAATTACATTGCGAGTACGGCGCAGCGCGCATCGGTCATGGATTATCCGGGGCCGTTGATTGAAATTCGCCCCGACAACACGCTCGACCTTTCGAATGTGTACGCCGTTGGCATCGGGGAGTGGGACAAGGTCGCGATCACCTGGGGCTACTCCGAATTCGCGCCCGGTACGGATGAAAAGCCGGCGCTCGACAAGATTCTAATGGATGCGGCCCATCGCGGCATCATTTCCATCACCGACGCCGACAGCCGTCCGCAAGGCAGCGCGCATCCGAAATCGCACCTGTGGGACAACGGCAGCAATGCCGTCGACGAACTGACGCGCCTTCTCAAGGTTCGCTCCATCGCGCTATCGCACTTCGGCGAGAACAATATTCAGGTTGGCGCGCCCATGGCAACGCTTGACGAAGTGCTGGTGCCGCTCTACTTCCTGCATCGATACCAAACGGAAGCCGCCAGCAAGAGTTTGGGTGGGCTGGACTATACCTATGCACTTCGCGGCGACGGCCAGTTGACCACCCAGATTGTCGCGCCTGCCGAGCAGCGCCGTGCCTTGAAAGCGCTGCTGCAGACCATCGATCCAGCCACTTTGACGATTCCCGAGAACGTTCTCAGGCTGATTCCACCGCGTCCGCCCGGCTATCCGCGGACGCGCGAAACATTTCCGGCCGACACCGGACTGACGTTCGATCCGCTCGCCGGCGCCGAGGCCGCAGCCGATCTAACGGTCGGCCTGATCCTGAATCCACAGCGCGCCGCTCGTCTGATCCAATATCACGCCGAAAACGCCGCCAATCCCGGCCTCGACGAGGTGATTCAAACGTTGACTACGGCAACGTGGCACGCGAAACCGCGCACCGGTTTAGAAGCGGAAGTCGCGAAAACGGTGAATTACGTCGTGCTGACTCGATTGATCGGCTTGGCCGTGGATGCCACTGCCCCGCCCCAGGTCCGCGGCATCGCCATCTCCGCGGTGACGCGCCTGAAGGGTTCGACTACCGACCCCTTCGCTCTCGACCTCATCGCGAGGTTCGAACGCAATCCCAAAGACCTTGTGCTTCCGAAACTGGCCGAACCACCGCCCGGCCAACCAATCGGCGAGGACTCGAAGCCGTGAGAAAATCCGGGACTGCTCTTTAGGCCGCAAGCGCCTGCGCGAGGAAACTGAAGGCTGGAACCGCCTTGTCACCGCTATCGCTTCTGCCCTTGCCGCTCGGCCCGAAGAAGTTTGAATTCCTCTTTCTTGGACCACCGTGAATAAGTAGTACAACTGTCAGCAGGTAGTAACGGAGGGTTGCTGCCTGCCGATAAGGAAAGGTGGCAGATCATGCCCCCGTAGCCGTATGGCAAGAATCCATCGAGCTGTTCTGACTGCTTCGTTGTTCGCGCCTCTAGGGCTTTCTAACCAATCGGCTGGCGCTGTTTCCAAACCGGTTCTGACGTCCATTCAGCAAGTCAGGCAACTCTCGGTGGAAGAGGCGCGTAGCGGATTTCCTGTCCGATTGCGAGGCATTATCACCTTCGTGGCGCGACCGGGGGACTTCGCGCTTCAGGATCAAACGGGCGGGATCTTTGTAACGCCCGATCGCGTCCGCGGCTCCCACTTGGCGCTAGGAAGGGTAGTAGAGATCGTCGGCCGGACAGACTGCCCCGATTTCGCGCCGCGAATCCGTGCGGACGCCGTTAAATCGTTCGAGCTCCGGCCGCTGCCCCCCGGCTCGAAAACTTCCTTCGAAGAGCTGGCCTCCACGCGCGAAGACGCTAGCTGGGTGGAGGTGGAAGGAACCGTACACGGAATCGTCTTCGACAGCCTGACCGCTGCCGGAACAGTCCGCGCTAAAACCCCCGCCCTCCGGCTCGCCATTCCGGGCGGCGAGGTGCTCGCGAGAGCAGAGTGGCTGGCCGAGGATTCGGCCTTGCAGTTTATCGGCGAGAAGATCCGGATTGACTGTGTTGCCGGTGCAATTTTCAATGCCAGGAATGAATGGGTTGGCGTGCGGCTCTTTGTGCCCAGCCCCGCTCAGATTACGGTACTCGATCCCGGCCCACCCCTACATTCCACGCCAACTTCGGCGATCGCGCACCTGCTGCATTTCAACAACGGAGGGCCCATCGGCAAACCGGTTCACGTCCGCGGTCTTGTGACGCTGCAGTGGCACGGAAAAGAAATCTTCGTGACCGATCAATCGGGATCCATCGGCGTGCAAGTTCAGAACGGGATGCGCTTTCATCCAGGCGATCTGGTCGATGTCGTCGGCTTCTTGGAGGCGGGCGGATACACTCACATGATCGACGGCACCGTCGTCCAGCGGCTGCAATCAGGCCCGCCCCCGGTTCCGAATTCCATCAGCGCCACTCAGGCTAGTTCCGGCAGTTACAACTCCGAAATCGTCAAAATTGAAGGCGCTATCGTTGGCCACTACCGCTCCCAAACTGAAGACATACTAAGCATCCGTAGCGGCTCTCTGACCTTTGACGCGGAGCTCCAGCACTCTTCCGGCGCCAGTCCTCGCTTTGAAGAAGGCAGCCAAGTCTCGCTCACGGGAATTTGCCTGACCGAGCCGGATGAAGACCGTGCGGCGCGTGCCTTTCATTTGCTCGTGTTCGCGCCGGAGAATGTTCGTGTGCTCTCGCGCGCGCCCTGGTGGACGCCTGCGCACGCAGCTATTCTGATTGCGGGATTGATCGCCCTCACTTCGCTTATACTTGCCTGGGTCTTTGTACTACGGCGGCGCGTAGCCGGCCAGACAAAAGTGATTCGACAGAAGCTGTCGCAGGAAGAATCGTTGCGGCAGTCCGCACAAATGGCAAACCGCGCAAAAAGCGAATTTCTTGCCAATATGAGCCATGAAATTCGGACTCCGATGAACGGGATTATCGGGATGACGGATATGGTCTTAGACAGTGATCTGACTCCCGATCAGCAGGAGCATCTAAATACGGTGAAGTCGTGCGCCCGCGGCTTGATGACCGTCATCAACGATATTCTTGACTTTTCCAAAATCGAGGCGAACAAGCTCGCTCTCGACCCGATTCCCTTCAATCTCGAAGACGCCTTGGGCGAGACTCTTAAAGCTTTGGCGGTTCACGCCTCGCAGAAAGGCCTGGAACTCGTCTGGAGCGTTGCTCCTGACGTGCCAAACACCTTGCTGGGCGACCCCGGACGCCTGTGCCAGATTGTGATGAATCTAGTCGGCAACGCGCTGAAATTCACCGAGCGTGGCGAAGTACTTCTGAACGTTCAGTTGGAATCCCGCACCGAAGCCGGCGTTACGCTTCACTTCAGCGTGATCGACACCGGAATCGGCATTCCGGTTGAAAAGCAGGCCAAAATCTTCGATGCGTTCACCCAGGCCGACGGCAAAACAACCAGACAGTTCGGCGGCTCCGGCCTGGGTCTTACCATCTCATCCCGTCTGGTCGATATGTTTGCCGGGCGTCTTTGGGTGGAAAGCGAACCCGGACGCGGCAGTACCTTTCATTTCACCGCTACATTCGGCGAAGCAACCGATCACGCCCCGGCAATCAAGCAGGTCAGCCTCCGAAACGTGGCGGTCCTGGTAGTGGATGATAATGCCACCAATCGGCGCATCCTGCACGAGAGTCTAGGCAGGTGGGGCATGCAGGTAACGCTCGCCAATAGCGGAGCGGCGGCCTTGACTGAAATACAAACCGCTCTCACGCTTGGAAGCCCGTTTCCCTTAATCATCATGGATTGCCACATGCCGTTCATGGACGGTTTCGAATTGATGGAGCATGTCCGTCTCAATCCGAAGATGAGTGGCGCCAAAGCCATTATGTTGAGCTCGGCCGGGCAGCGGGGCGATGCCATGCGTTGCAAGGGCCTGTCAATCGGCGCGTATTTGACTAAACCCATCAAGCGGTCTGACCTCTTCCGCGCCATCCAAGGCGTACTTGGCTATGAAGGGTTGGATGCCGTTCCAGCGCCACTCCTGACGCGCCACTCCCTGCGTGAAACATCTCGGCATATTCTTTTGGTCGAAGATAGTCGGGTAAATCAACGCGTAGCAATGCGGCTGCTTGAGAAACAGGGTCATACCGTAGTGATCGCAAGCAATGGGCGCGAGGCGGTTGAGGCGTTTAAGCGTGAGCGCTTCGACGTAGTTCTGATGGACGTGCAGATGCCTGAGATGGACGGCCTTGAGGCAACCGCGCGCATCCGGGAACAAGAGCAAGGACAGAGCGAGCATGTCCGCATAATTGCCTTGACAGCGCACGCCATGAAGGGCGATCGGGAACGCTGTCTGGAGGCGGGTATGGATGCCTATCTTTCCAAGCCGATTGTGCCCGAGGAACTCTATGCCGCGTTATCCCCTGCCGAGCCGGTTGTAGATATCGCTCGGCGTTAGCTACCCGTGGGACGTGACCTTTCTTGACCAAATACATGCTCCAACCAACTGAATAGCAGCGCAGATCGCAAGAGTCGCCACCACTAGCAGCCGCCAACTTCGGAAGCAGACAACGTCACCCCCACGCCAACTGTTTGTAATCAGCCTTTCATTGAGCCCGCTCCTGGGCCTTCCGCTTACTAACAGCCTCAAGGCCGGAACCCAGCATACCTGGCGGTCCTGGGCGGCGGTTTGATTGCCACATTAGTGATCGGAACTAAACGTAAAAAGCGCCGAGCGTAGCCGACACCCACAGTTCCTCACTCGAAGCGCAGCGCTGTCATAGGATCGACACGCATCGCGCGCCGCGCCGGGATGTAGGACGCGGCCAGCGCGACTACCGAAAGAAATACCGCGACCCCGGCAAATGTCAACGGATCAGTGGCGCTAACTCCAAAAAGCAGCGTCGACATCAGACGCGTAATCGCCAGCGATGCGCCAATCCCGATGACCACGCCTATTGCCGCCATGCGTGCGCCTTCGCCCAAAACCATACGCAGAACGTCGTCACGCCGGGCGCCGATCGCCATACGAATTCCGATCTCCTGCGTGCGCCGGGCAACGGAAAACGCCACAACTCCGTAGATCCCAACCGCCGCGAGAGCCATAGCAGCGGCGGCGAAAAGTCCCACCAGCAAAAGCAAAAAGCGTCGATCCGCCAGCCAGCCGCCCATCTCATCCGCAAAGGTGGAGAATTTCACAGGAACATCGGGAGCGAGCTCGTGGAAAATGCCGCGTGCGGCGGAAACGATCCTTGCTGCCGGCGCGCTGCTCCGCATCAAAATCGTCGGCGAGGAATTAGAGTTCATTCCACGCTGGCGGTAGTCGACATAAATCATAGGATTCGGTGGGGAATCCAGGCCCCGTGCGCGCACATCGCCAACGATCCCAACGATGGTTAGCGGTTTCTTCAGATTGCCATCCATGTTGCCGAAATCTATGCTTTGCCCGATCGGATCTTGATTGGGCCAGCGCTGGCGAGCCAACGATTGGCTGATCACCGCAACGTGTGGCGAATTTAGGTCGTCTTGGTCGCCAAAGATGCGCCCGCGGATAACCGGAATGCCCAATGTGCGGAAGTACCCCTCGCTTGCAACAAAGTAGTCGGCGTGTCCAGTTTGAGAAGGATTGTGCGAGATGACGGCCCACTCATCGAAATTGGCAGGCGGTTTGCGCCCATTGAGTATGAGGAAAGTTCCGTCGGCAAGATTGTCGGTAGCCGCCACTGGCAGCAAGCCCGCCAAGCCCACGCTTTCAGCCCCTGGAATGGCGCGAAGACGGGCCACCACTTCATCAAACAGATGGATCTGGCGTGCCGTGACTGCCGGGTCCAGGTTGTCCGCTAGCTGAACAGGAGACGAAAACTCCATCGTGATCAGGCTTTCCTGACGAAACCCGGGGCTGGTGGCAATGAGCCGCAAGAAGCTGCGGCCAAGAAGGCCTGCGCCGACTAAAATGACAAGCGTTGTGGCAATTTCCCCGATTACTAAGAAGCTGCGCAGCCGCTGGCTTGCGCCCGAACCGGTGTAGCTCCGAGACCCGGCGCCCAACGCCTCCTGCAGATCGCCTCCACCACCGCGCCAGGCGGCGAACAGCCCAAGCGAGACGGCAACAGCCACAGTAGCCGCTAAAGCAAATACCAAAACGGGAGCACTCATCGCAATGCCTTCCTGCCGCGGCAGGTTTGTCGGAAGAATGGCTGGGAATACGTCAATCGCCCACCTCGCAATCAAAATCCCCAAGACGCCTCCAGCGAATGAAAGCACAAAAGACTCCGCCAGGAACTGCTGAATCAGACGACTGCGTCCTGCCCCGAGGGCCGCCCGCACCGCCAATTCCTTGCGCCGCGCCGAAGTGCGCGCCAGCAGCAATCCAGCGACATTCGCGCACGCCACCAGCAACAACAAGCCCACCGCCCAGAAAAGCGTCAGGAGCGCAGTCCTTACATCTCCCACCATGGCGTCGGCGAGGGGTACGACAGCCGCATCGGTAAGGTCAGCGTCTTTCCCGAACTGTTCTTTTATTCGATGAGCAATGGCGCCGAGGTTCGCGCGGGCCTGCGCTACGCTAACGCCATCGCGCAGGCGTCCGAGACCTCGCCAGTTATGCGCAGTGCGTGCTGCACGATCGGAGGCCTCCGGATCAAGCTCTGCGGGAATCCAGGCGGCCACGCCGCGCGGAAAATCGAATCCCGCCGGCATGACGCCGACCACTGAGTAAACCGCTGCCTCGGTCCTTAAATGGAATTTAGAGAGATCCGCTGCACCGCCCAGATATCGATGCCAGTAGTTATAACTGACGATGACTGCCGGTGCGCCGTGCGGACGAAGTTCTTCGGCCGCAAAACCACGGCCGCGAAAAGGCGCGATACCTAAAATTTTGAAAAAACCCTCAGAAACTTCCGCCATGTTAACCCGCACTGGCTCGCTGCCGCCGGAAACCGACGATAACCAGCAGCACTCATATCCCGCCATGCTCTTGAAGGTATTGTTCTGCGTACGAAAATCCGTGAGATTCGGCCGTGCCACGTTCATCCGATGACCGTCGGGAGCCTGTTCCCAAATCCGAACAATCTGTTCCGGATTGGGATATGGTAGCGGACGCAGCAACACGGCGTCAGTAACCGAGAAGATCGAAGTGGACGCGCCAATCCCCAGCGCCAGCGTGAGAATAGCGACTACAGCAAACGCCGGAGCCTTCGATAGCACGCGTACACCGGATCGCAGATCTTGCCAAACTGTGTCCAAATCTGTACCTCCTGGGTGTTTGCTACGTCTCCACTGCACTTTTAGTTCCCAGGCTGCCGAATGCCAGATCATCTTGATCCCTATACGATGCTGTCAGCGGATCTCAATCAGCGGATCACCGCTCTCCAGCCGCTCGACGATTCGCGGCCATATTCGCCGAAACACTTCCAGCAGAACAGCTCTGCGACAATTGCCAACCCGCACCCAAATCAGCTTGGCGGTCGGCTCCTGCAAAAGCATGTTTGCGAAGTCTTCATCCTTTGAAATCAAAATGAGGTTATGCGTGGATGCGTATTTCCAGACCTCTGCATCGGAGGCCTCGCGAAGGGCGACGTCAGCCACATGCATGGCCTTGGCGTTGAGGTTATCTTCAATGAAACGAGCAAGCGCAGGTGGAAGCTGATTATCGACGAGGAAGTTCACGCCGATAACAGAACGGGGTGATCTGTTTGGCGGGCGGCATACTCGATCGCCGCGAGGATGTCCTCGCGTTCAAGGAACGGATAGTCTTCAAGAATCTCGTCGAAATCGGCGCCTGCGCCTAGAAGCTCGAGAACGTCGGTTACCCTGATGCGCATGCCACGGATGCAAGGGCGACCGCCGCACTGGCCGTCGGTGATCGTAATGCGACTGAGGCGTTCCGATTGCATATCCGTTCCTCTGTCTCAGTCTACAATCCGCAGGGAGCGCCTATGGACTCAGAATGTGAACCAAGGCAATAGCTGGAGCGTAGCGCAAAATGCGCACCAGAGAATCAGGGTGTGCGGCCGCGTTTACTCTCGCCGCAATGCAACTATCGGAGTCACTTTCGACCCGCGCCAAGCGGGAATGTAGCCGGCCGCAACGCCAACGACACATAGTGAAATGACGGCGGTCAGATAGGTCAGCGGGTCATAGGAGCTGACGCCAAAGATCAAGGATGCAGCAGTTCGTCCCGCGAAAAAGGCCAGCAGCGTACCAATAACCGCTCCGGCTACCAACAGTCCGGATGTCTCCTGCAGCAAGAGTCGAATGACGGAGCGTGGTTCGGCGCCCAGCGCCATGCGGATGCCGATCTCAGTGGTGCGAGACGCGACCGTATAGGAGATGACGCCGTAGATGCCAACTGCGCTGAGCAAGATTGCGAGTACTCCGAAGATGCCGGAAAGCGCAGCCATCAGGCGCTCGCGAACCAGTGAGTCTTCGATCCAGTTGTCATATGGCGTACACGAATAACGAATCTCCGGGCTGATGGTTCGCAGCGTATTTCGCAGGCCAGCCGTTGCAGAGGCGAAGTCGCCACGGTAGCGAATCAAAAGCCGATCCTGCGAGCTTTGCAGAACGCGCGGCCACATTGGCATATACATTATGGGCTGAGACTGCTCGCGCAGATCGCGATACTTGGTGTTCTTCACGACGCCGACGATCTCGTAGGAAGTCTGCGGTTCATAGGGCGTGGGTTCCACCCAAAAATACTTGCCAATGGCATTGGGGCTTCCAGTTAGTTCGCGGGCAAACTCTTCGTTCACCAGAGCGACTTTCGCCGCTGAACTGAAATCGTGCTCGTTCAGTTCGCGGCCCGCGACCCGCGGAGTGCCCATCGTGCGGAAGTACTGCGTGCCGATCATGGTCCGGAGCGAATCGAAGGCGTGAGACAGATCTGAACCGTCTCGCCATGCACGGTTGTTCCAATCGCCACCGGTGAGTGGAACAACGGTTGCTTCGCTGGCTGCTTGCACCGAGGGGATGGCGCGTATGTGTTCGAGTACGTCGCGATGCAAGGACAGCCGGCGCGCAGGCGACAGCTTTAGCGGCGAAAAATCGAGATCGGCCAGCACCATGCCTCGCGGCTGGAAACCAGGATCGAGGTTCAGCAGATTGCGGAGGCTGCGCACAAATAGAAGCGATGCGATTAGCAGCACAAGTGAGACGGCGATTTGAGAAATCACTAGAGATCGACGAAGTGCGATCTGGCTGCGGCCCGAACTGGCGTTTCGTCCGCCGGTCTTGAGAGCTTCGCCGGGATCGGTGCGCGCGGCTTCGAGAGCGGGAACGATCGAGAAGATCAAACAGGTGAGAACAGCCGTTCCGGCGGTGAAAGCGAAGACGCGGACGTCGAGCGACAGGTCTACAAATAGCTGATTGATTGGGGTGGTTAAAAAGCCCAACAGAAAACGGATCAACGCTTGCGCGAGAACGAGACCCGCAATCGAGCCGGCGATGGATATCAGCAGCCCATCAAGGAACAACTGCCAAGCCAGACGCGCTCGCGAAGCTCCGATCGCTAGGCGTACGGCCATTTCCCGCTGGCGCGCCGTTGCACGGACCAGCATCAGATTCGCTAGGTTGAAGCAGGCAACGAGAAGCACCAATCCGGCGATAGCGAGAAGCAGAGTCAGCGGACGCGAATACTGATCGCGCAGAGCCGAGAGGCCGTGACCTGCCGGGGTGGTTAGCAACTTCATCGCCAGATAAGGCTTCACGCTATCGGACGGATACCCGGCGGGCAGTGTCGCGTTGAAGATGCCGGCAGACTGGGCGCGCATCATTGCGGCGGCCTGCTCAAGCGTCGTTCCGGGGCGTAGGCGCGCCATCACAGTAAGCCACCAGGTGATACCGGAATCGACCCGATCGCTATTCCCGTACCATGCTGTTGCTGAACAGATCGGAAGCGCAATATCGAAACTTCTGCCGACTTCGAGACCAAAGAAAGACGGAGGTGTGACGCCGCTGACCTGAAGGTGGTGCTGACCCAGCCAGACTTGTCTGCCAATGATGTTTGGGTCGGCCCCGAATTGCCGCTGCCAAAACCTGTAGCTGAGGACAGCGCCGGGTGTCAACGCGCAACCGCGTTGATCGTCGCGTGCAGTGAAAAGATGGCCAAGGGCTGGCTGAATGCCGAGAACGCGAAAGAAGTCGCCGCTGACCCAGAGCGCAGTGGCTTGGTGCGACTCACCTTGCGTAGCGAGATCGACATCGTCGGTCGCCCATGCGAACATGCCGGAGAACGGTTTGTTGTGTTTACGGATTTCCTCCCAAAGCGGATTTGTCAGTGCAGACGGGCGCAGCCAATTGCCGCGAGCATGAGTCGTATCGTCGATGCGGAACTCGACGAGTTGCTGCGGAGCCTGGACGGGAAGCGTACGCAGCCGTATCGTGTCGAGAAGTTGGAAGATGGCCGTGTTGGCGCCTGTGCCGAGTGCCAGCGACGCTATGGCGACAAAGGTGAAGACGGGGTTGAGATAGAGCAGGCGCAGTGAATAGCGGAGGTCTTGCACGACTTTTCCCGTGATCTTCACATGGTATCGTTCGGAAATCCCCAATACTATGCGATGTGCCGCTGCCGCTGCGTTTATTGTGTTCTTCTCTTCCCAGGCTCTGCCTGCGATTCCAACGCCCGAACAGTACTTCGGATTCCGCATGGGCGCAGACAAGAAGCTGGCGCGCTATGACAAGATCGTTGACTATTTTCAGCTCATCGCCGCGCAATCCGATCGCGTGCGGTTCCATAATCTAGGACCCACGACGAACAATCATCCGTTTGCGCTGCTGGAGATCAGTTCCGCAGAGAATCTGAAGAACCTCGAGAAGCTGAAGGCGCTCGAACGCAAGCTGTACTTTCAGGGCGGCGCGCCCACGGATGCCGAGCGCGATGAGATTTTCCGGTCGGGCAAGGCCGTGGTGCTAATTACGAACAATATTCACTCGACCGAGATCGGCTCGTCGCAGATGGTGGTGGAGTTGGTGCATCAGCTTGCGACCACGGATTCGCCGCGCATTCAGAAGATTCTCGACAATGTCATTTTTCTGCTGGTTCCGTCGCTGAATCCCGACGGGCAGATGCTGGTCACCGATTGGTACAACAAGAACGTCGGCACGCCTTTCGAGCCGAGTCCGCTGCCCACGCTGTTTCATCCCTACATCGGGCACGACAACAACCGCGACATGTATCTGTTCTCGCAGCGCGAGAGTCGCATGGCGGCGGGCGTGCTCTGGGACAGCGCCACTACCAACGGGCTGGGGTGGTTCCCATCCATCTGGCTCGATGAGCACCAGCAGGGCAGCGCCGGACCGCGCATCTTCACTATGCCCGCGACCGATCCCATCAATCCCAACGTCGATACATTGATTTACCGGCTCAACACTATATATGGTCAGCAGCAGGCCGCGGCGCTTGAGGCCGAAGGCAAAGAAGGCATCATCTTCAATTCCACTTACACGAACTTTTGGGAAGGCGCCATGGCGTGGGCGGGTTGGTGGCACAACGAAGTCGGGCTGTTGACGGAGGTCGCGAGCGCGCGGATTGCCACGCCGGTCGTTCAGCAGAAGGCTGATCCTTCGCATCCACCTGCTCCTGCCGCACCCGCGAACGGAAACGCGCAAGCCGAGTTTGAGAATGAAAGACGACGGGCCTTTGAGCATCCCGACGATCCGCTGCCGGCGCCGCGCGACATCAATGCGCGCACCGAATATCCGCACCCGTGGCTTGGCGGGACGTGGACCCTCCGCGATATCGTCGACTACGAGCTAATCGCCACCTACGCGCTGCTCGAATCAGCCGCGGACAGCCGTGACACGCTGCTGCACGAAATCTACAGCGTCAATCTGCACACCATTGAGCAGGGCGCGAAAGGGACCATCGGCGGCGACAAAGACAAGAACTTCGCAGCAATAATTCCGTTCGCATCGCAGCACGATCCGGCAGAAGCGGTTGAACTCGTAGACAAGCTGCGCATCGGTGGCGTAGAAGTGTATCGCGCTAAGAACGCGTTTGAGCAGGACGGCAAAAGCTATCCGGCAGGAACGTTCGTCGTGCCGTTCAACCAGGTCTTCGGGCGCTATGCCAAAGACATGCTGGAAAAGCAGACCTATCCCGAGGTGCGTCGTTCACCGCAAGCTCCTCCCGAAGCGCCCTACGATGTTTCGGCGTGGTCATTAGGAATGCAGTTCGGGGTGGATACGCCATTCGCCAAGACACCGCTAAACAAAGATCTGCAATTGGATAAGCTGGCGGCAACTCCGAAACTGCCGCTGACTGCTTCGGCGACGGGCAATGGAGAGCACCTGGTTCTCTACGATGGCGCCACCAGTTCCATGCTGCTGAATCGGCTGCTCACTAGCGGCGCGCATGTCCGCTTTGACCGGCAGGGCGGCCAGACGTGGTTCTCGGCGAAGGTCTCAAACGCGCTTTGGGAGAAGTGTACAGCGAGTTTCGATATCACGCATCCGCAAGGCGAGCGTTCCATCGCCCCTCGTTATTCAGTGCGTCTGCCGCGCGTTGCCTTGTACCAGCCATGGAATGCGGACATGGATGAAGGCTGGACGCGCTGGGTGTTTCGACCACTACGAAATGCCGTACACGCTGATCCACAACCAGGACGTGAAAGCCGGCAAGCTGCGCGAGCGCTTCGATGCCATCGTACTGCCCGATCAGCGTGAGCGCGACATACTCGATGGTCTGGACTACAAGTCGATTGTGCCGGAATATCGCGGCGGCATCGGCGAAGTTGGCTGGAAATCGCTGCAGGATTTCCTCGCCGATGGGGGAACCGTGGTGGCACTCGGCGATTCCTCGAATCTGTTGATCGATAAGCTGCCGTTACCCGTCAAGGAGTTGAAACACAGTCTGACTCGCGAACAGCATTTCGCGCCCGGTGCGATTGTCAATCTGCAGGTCGACGATACGAATCCAATCGGCCTGGGCGTCGCTCCAGCCACCTATGGCTTCTATATCAA
The DNA here is from genome assembly GCA_963758445.1 of Terriglobia bacterium. GTDB lineage: Bacteria > Acidobacteriota > Terriglobia > Bryobacterales > Bryobacteraceae > Bog-105. The sequence continues at coordinate 284,123 of CAVWVR010000003.1, read as the reverse complement.
TTCACCATTCTTCCAGGTGGTGGATGGATTCTCTTATGAAAAAGTGAGCGTGGTGGCGCGCTATCCGAACAGTGAAGTGAAAGCTTCAGGCTGGTTGCGTGGCGACGATTTGATGTTCGGCCACGCGGCCGTCGTCTCGGTCGACATGAACCCCGGTAAAGTGGTTCTGTTCGGAATTCGCCCCCAGCACCGCGCCCAGACGCACGCCACGTTGCCGTTGCTATTCAATGCGCTCTATTGGTCTACTGAAGAACCGGCGCAATAGCATCGCGAATAACGCGGCACTCTGGCCTGTTGCCATGATGCGGCGTGCGACACCGGCAGGATGAGAATATTGTGTCGCCTCGCCGCGTCAGTTGGCGACAGAAGTTTGCAGGGTGACGTTCGGCGCGTCATCAGCCTGGCCGTTCCAGTCGCGCTTGGCGAACTCGGTTGGGTCGCCATGGGTTCCGTCGATACCGTCATGATTGGGGGTCTTGGCCCCGCTGCCATCGGTGCCATCGGAATCGGCAGCGCCGCGTTTTACACGCTCGCCATCTTCGGATTCGGACTACTGTTTGGGCTGGATACCCTTGTGTCGCACTCGTTTGGCGCCGGCGATCGCGAAGATTGTCATCATTCATTAGCGCAAGGAATTTACATCGCGCTCGGCCTGACGCCGCTGCTCATGCTGATCTACGCGTTCATGCCGACGTTCTTTCACGCACTGAAGATCGATGCCGAAGTGACCCGTCTGGCCGGTCCGTTCATCCGCACCTTGAGCTTAAGCACGCTGCCGCTCCTTCTGTATGCCGCGCTCAGGCGCTATTTACAGTCCGTCGGGCACGTGCGGCCCATCATGTTTACGCTGATTAGCGCCAACCTCATCAACTGGCTTTTCAACTGGCTGCTGATCCGCGGGCACTGGGGATTTCCGGCGTTGGGCGTCGTCGGCTCCGCGCTCTCGACAACCCTGGCGCGTGTCTACATGGCCGGCATGCTGGCGTTCTTCATCTGGTGCTTTGAACGCGACATGCGAAAAACCGTTCCGCCCTTGTGGCGCGAGCCCGATTGGACGCGCATTACAAAGTTGTTGCGCATCGGATTTCCGGCAGCCATGCAGATACTGCTGGAAGTTGGGGCCTTCGGTACCGCTGCTGTGTTCGCCGGGAAGGTTTCGGCAAACGCCATGGCCGCGCATCAAATAGCATTGAACGCCGCGGCGGTGACTTTCATGGTGCCGCTGGGGATCTCGTCTGCGGCAGCCGTAGCGGTGGGCCAGGCCGTCGGGCGGCGTGAGCCGATGGTTGCGCGCCGCAGCGGTTACATCGCCATCTGGCTAGGCGTCGCTTTCATGTTCTGCACGGCCCTGGCGTTCTTCTTCATGCCGCTCCGCATCATCCACATCTACACCCGTAGTCCGGCGGTGGTCCCGGTTGCCGTTCGGCTGCTTGGGCTGGCCGCGCTATTTCAGCTTTTCGATGGAATACAAACCGTGGCAACCGGCGCCCTGCGCGGCTTGGGCAACACGCATATCTCCATGCTGGTGAATTTCGTTTGTTACTGGATCTGCGGCTTACCGCTTGGCTACTGGCTCTGCTTTGTTCTATTGTGGGGGATTTACGGAGTCTGGGTCGGGCTGACGTTGTCGCTCATTGGAACGGCCCTGCTCTTGCTATATGCCTGGAGTCGCGAATCTCGATTGCTTGCACCTGCCTTGACGATAAGTAAGGCGTGACCGTACCGCGCATCGCCGCTCTGCTCTTGATTTCGACGCTTGCCTATGGCAGTGATCCATCGGAGCTGGTGCAACACGCAAAGCAGGCGATGGGCCAGGGCGGTGACGGTGTCGATGCGGCGATTACGCTGCTTGAGCAAGCCAACCAGCAGTGGGAAACGGAAAGCAGCCGGTCCGATCAGTACGCCGATGCTCTGGATTATCTGGCGATACTGCTCGCATGTAAGGCGACGGCGGCGATGGATCCAGCCGAACAAGGTTCGCCGTTGAAGCTCGAGGCATGGAAACGAGCGGCGGCTCCCGCCACTAAGCGCGCGCTCGAAATACGCGAAGGCAGACCAGATAGCAAACCCGAAGATCTGGCGCTGGCGCTCGAACTGGAAGCGGACGTCTTGGATCGCGATGGCGCCGGCAAGCCGGATTGGGACAGGGCCTTCGCCATACGCGCCAAGCGAGTTGCCACATTTTCCAATTCCGCTCCAGCCGCAACTCCGGAGGTGCAAGCTGATCTGTCAAAGCCCGCGCCGACGAACCCGCTACTTCTGCAGAAGCATGACCCGGAGTACACCGACACAGCCCGGCAATTGCGAGTTGCCGGCAATGTCGATATCCAGTTTGTGATCGGCGCCGATGGGCTACCACGCCATCTCAAGCTCATGCGCAATCTCGGGTATGGGCTCGATGAGAAAGCTGCTGAAGCCGTAAGGACCTGGCGCTTTCTGGCTGGAACCAAAGACGGCGTACCCGTGCCGGTACGCTCCGGAATCTCGTTAGCATTCAAGCCGCTCTAAGATCTGACATAAAGGTCAAAAATTCGTGCTAGTCTGAACACGAACCTTCATGCGAATCGCTCACGCCGCGGCTTTGGCCGCAACACTTTCTATTAGCCTGTATGCCCAGACCTCGCCGTCATCCACATTGAAGGTGGGTGACAAGGCTCCCGATTTCACGTTGCCATCCACCCAAGGCGGCACGGTGCATTTAGCCGACTATCTGGGCAAGGGCACGGTCGTGCTGGCGTTCTTCCCGGCGGCCTTCACCGGTGGTTGAACGGCTGAAATGAAAGCATTCCAGTCTGGAATGCAAAAGTATGAAGAAGATGGCGCGAAGGTATTCGCCATTAGTACCGATAATGGTCCATCGCAAAAGGCGTTTGCCGCAAGTCTTGGATTAGCCTTTCCCCTGCTAAGCGATTTCGTCGATCGGCATGTGTCGCAAGAGTACGGCATATACATCGCCAAGGCGGCCATAGCTAACCGGGTCACGTTTGTGATCGATAAGGACGGGAAAATCGACTTCATTGAACAAGGCGGAGACGCGATGAAAATGCTCGGCGCTCCCGATGCATGCAGCCGGTTGGCGCATAAGAAAGCTGCGGGCGGTTAGCGCCCGGCGAGGTGGTACCATACCACCTCGTATGCTTAGATCAAATCGCGCGAGCCTGGTAGCCGCGCTTACCCTCGCGCTTGTGTTGTCCAGCTGCGACACGCCGGATGGTATCGCAAAATTCTGCTCGTCCGCAAACACCAGCCTCAAGTGCGGGAACGAGATTTTCGACGACATACAAGCTTCTTGTCTCCGCGCTAAAGCATCGCATGCGCCCTTTACGTCATTCGAACCGAATCCGCTGCAGAAGAGCGCGGAAGCCGAGTCGTGTGAGCCCTACAAGGAGGACGTGGAGGGGTTAAAGGCTGCCAACAAAATCCTCGCGAACTATTTTGTGACGCTGAACAGCTTGGCCTCCTTCGGAACGGTAAAGCCGTCTGACGATAGCAGCGATTCCAACAAGAAGGCAACCGATGACACTAGCGATCTAAAGCAGACAGCGGCTAAGGCAGCTAAATCGAATCCGGATGTAACTTCCGCTACGCAAGGACTCGCTTCCTTGCTCGAGAAGCTGATTATGTCCGGCTATCAAAGAAAGCATCTGGAGCAAGATATACAACAAGCAAATGGAAGCGTGCTAATGGTAACTGACGCGCTTCGATCGGTTGTCGAGAACAGGTATCTGCCTCTACTGGACCAAGAGCAAAATGATCTGGCCGCGCGCTATAAACGGCTGCTCGCCGACAACCCGTGTTCCTCCGGCAATGAAAGTGTAGCTAGCCACAACTGTCATCTGGATGCGCTCATCATGCTCCAAAATAACTGGCAGCAAGACGTGGCGACGCTCGAAACCAAGCGCAAGGCTGCCAAAGAGTTTGCTTCTTGCTTGGACACCATCGCCAAAGGTCATGCTGCGCTTGCAGCCAATGTAAGTCGCCTGAAGGCGAAGGATCTGCCAGGATTGTTGAGCCCCTTTGCCGACGAACTGCAGAAATCAACTGCTGCGCTGATTAAGCTCTAGCTTTCAATATTCAAAAAAAGGAATTTATCATGGGCGCCCCAGATCCGGCCTTCCCGACAGTACAGATTGACCAAGCCGTCGAGGCCGGCAACTTAGCAAGCCTCTTCTTCCAATTGTCTGCGGCAGTAGAACAGTTCCGCCTCGATCATCCCGGGCTATCGCAGGAGGAAAAAGACCGGCTCGACGCACAGTCTGAAGACTTGGAAGCCAAAGCGAACGCCTTCAACGCAGAAGCCATTGGAGACACACTGCAGACGCTGCACGCGTCGCTCCAGAACTTGAAGCATGTGACCAGCGACGCGAAACACGCCATCTCCACGCTGAAGACAGTCGATAAGGTTTTCTCCATCGCAAACGCAGCAGTAGCTCTCGGTGTAGCGCTGGCCTCGCATGATTTGGCATCCGTTGGCCCTTGCCTCACATCGCTCCAGCAGGCCGCTTCGGGTGGTGATAATGAGGCAAGCAAGTCGGCGGCGGCTGGCGATTCCAGCGATAAATCTGACGCGAAATCGGATGACTCGGCTTAGTGAATCTCGGGCTCGGGATTGGGCGCGCGTGAGCCAAGGAAATCGAAGTCGCAGCCTTGGTTTGCTTGGGTGACGCGTTCGAGATAGAGTGCGCCGTAGCCGCGTTGATAGCGCGGTGTCGGCTTCGTCCAGGCATCGCGCCGCGCCGACAGCTCTTCCTCACTGACCAGGAGATCCAGCCGATGATTCTTCAGGTCGAGCGAAACGCTGTCGCCTTCCTGAACCAGCGCTAGCGGACCACCGATATAGCTTTCGGGTGAGACGTGCAGCACGCAAGTGCCATAAGCTGTGCCGCTCATGCGCGCGTCGGAGATTCGAACCATATCGCGCACGCCTTGCTTGAGAAGCTTCTGCGGAATCGGAAGCATGCCCCATTCCGGCATTCCTGGCCCACCCAGAGGACCGGCGTTCTGCAACACCAGGACGGAATCCGGAGTGACGTTCAGGTCGTCCCGATTGATGCGTGAGTCGAGATCCTCGTAATTGCGGAACACGACAGCGGGACCCGTGTGCTGTAGCAGGCGCGGATCGGCGGCCGAAGTCTTAATCACTGCGCCATTCGGAGCGAGATTACCGAACAGGATAGCTGTGCCGCCAGTGGGCGCAAGGGGATTGGAGCGAGGACGAATGACGTCGGTCTTAATAGGATGCGCGTCGCCGATATTGTCGCCGAGAGTTTGACCATTGACAGTCAGCGCATCGAGCTGGAGAAGATCGCGGATTTGCGACATCAGCGCGCGCAGGCCGCCCGCGTAATAGAAATCTTCCATCAAATAGGCGCCGGAGGGGCGAATGTTGGCGAGCACAGGGACGTGCTCGGAGATCTGTTCGAAGGTGGGCAGGTCGAGTTGGATGCCGCAACGTCCCGCGAGGGCAACCAGATGGATGATGGCGTTTGTGGAACCGCCGATCGCCATGTCGACGGTGATGGCGTTCTCAAAAGAAGAGCGCGTGAGCAAGCGCGAGGGGCGCAGATCTTCCCAAACCATCTCGACGATGCGAACGCCGGAACGGACGGCTAGGCGCGGATGATTGGAATCGACTGCGGGGATGGATGAAGCGCCCGGCAGCGTCATACCGAGTGACTCGGCCATGGCGGTCATGGTGGACGCCGTGCCCATGGTCATGCAGAAACCCGGGGAGCGCGCGATGCCGTCTTCCATGCCGCGCCAGTCCTGTTCGGTGATGGTGCCGGCGCAACGTTCCGCCCAAAATTTGCGCATGTCCGTGCCGCTGCCCAGAAACGTTCCGTTCCAGTTGCCGCGCAGCATGGGTCCCGCAGGCATGTAGATCGCCGGAATGTCCATGCTGATTGCGCCCATCAGCAGGCCAGGCGTGGTCTTGTCGCAACCGCCGAGGAGCACCGCGCCGTCAATGGGCAAACCGCGCAGGAGTTCCTCTGTTTCCATCGCCAGCAGGTTGCGATAGAGCATCGGGCTAGGGCGCATGTAAGTTTCAGTGATGGACAAGGCGGGAACTTCAACCGGAAATCCACCCGCCTGCCACACGCCGCGTTTCACTGCTTCGGCGCGATCGCGAAGATGCTGATGGCAAGGATTGATTTCGCTCCAGGTATTGACGACCGCGATGACGGGTTTGCCGGCGAAATCTTCCAGGCGATGGCCCATCTGCTTCATGCGCGAACGATGACTGAAGCCGGTGAAATCGTCGGGTGCGAACCAACGGGCGCTACGGAGGTCCTCGGGTTTGACTGGCACCTTCTTATCTTCTGATATCGTGACCATGTTCTATGCGTCTGCTCAGACTGATCCCGTTATTCGCCCTTGTGTCTGCAGTACCGAGTCAGATTCCGAAAGCGTACGATCAGCCCTATCGTCCTCAGTTCCACTTCTCGCCGCGCGAGCATTGGACCAACGATCCGAATGGATTGGTCTATTTCGAGGGCGAATATCACCTCTTCTTCCAATACAATCCGTTTGGCGATGAATGGGGCCACATGAGTTGGGGTCATGCCGTGAGTACGGATATGCTGCATTGGACGCAACTGCCGGTAGCGCTGAAGGAAGAGAACGGCGTGATGATTTTCACGGGCAGCGCGGTTGTGGATGAGCGGAACTCGAGCGGCTTTTGTACCGGCGGCAAGCCGTGCCTGGTTGCGGTCTACACCGGCCACACACCTGAGCAGGGTTCGAAAAAGTCGTTGCAGACCCAGAACATCGCCTACAGCAACGATCGCGGACGAACCTGGACGAAGTACAGCGGTAATCCGGTGCTGGATCTGCACATGTCCGATTTTCGAGATCCGAAAGTGTTTTGGTTTGAGCCGACACATCGCTGGATCATGGCGGTGTCGCTGCCTAATGATCACAAGGTGCGGTTCTACGACTCGATGGACTTAAAGCAGTGGACGCAGTTGAGTGATTTTGGACCGGCGGGCGCGGTGGCGGGTCAATGGGAATGTCCGGAGATTTTTGAGCTGCCGGTGGAAGGCGGATCTGGTGGGCGCCGATGGGTGCTGAAGGTGGGACTGAATCCGGGTGCTCGGCTGGGTGGATCGGGCGAGCAGTACTTCGTTGGGAGATTCGATGGCAAACAGTTTACGAACGACAATCCCGCTTCGCTGACGTTGTGGACTGATTACGGCAAAGATTGCTATTGCGCTCTTACATTCAATGGACTTCCGAAGAGTCACACGCCGGTGATGTTGGGCTGGATGGATAACTGGCAATACGCAGCGGCATTGCCGACATCGCCCTGGCGCGGCCAGATGACTATTCCTCGAAAGTTGTCCTTGCGCAACACGTCTGAAGGAGTTCGATTGTTCCAGGAGCCGATTGACGAAATGGCGCAGTTGCGGAAGAGCAAGGTCGAAAGTCAGGAACAATCGGTTGAGCAGATTAACAAAGTCCTGAAGCTGTCGGATGCGATGAAGGGTCACGCGTTCGAACTGACGTCTACTATGAGACTGGGAACAGCACGCAAAGTTGGTTGGCGGCTGCTGCAACAGGACGGTACAACGACGGTCGTCGGATATGACCGCAGCAAACAGACACTGTTCATCGACCGCACGCATTCGGGAGCAGTGGATTTTAATCGCGATTTTGCTTCACGCATGGATGCTCCGCTCAAAGCAGGCGACGTGTTGCAACTAAGGATTGTGGTTGACCGTTCGTCGGTGGAGTTGTTTGCGGATGGCGGGCGGGTTGCGATGACGTCGCTTGTATTTCCGCCTGCGGATGCAAACGGCATGGAAGCGTATGCTTCCGATGGCACACCGGGGAAGGTGTCCGCGACGGTTTGGGCGCTCAGGTCGGCGCACGAATAAAATGGGGTGTGTCCGATAACTACCCCGAAGATTCAAAAGTAAGCCGGCGAAGCATGTTCGGCGCCGGCGCCGGCTCACTCGCGGCGGCTGCTTTGGCTGCTGCGCAACAGCAGCAAGGCGGCAATCACAACGCGCCGAATGAGACTGATCCTGGGCCGCGGAACCTGCCGCTAGCGAATCAAAACCCCGATTCGGTGTGGCCTCCCGAAACAGATCACGGCAGCGTGAAGCCGTTCAAGTATCCGTTCGCGTTATCGCGTAAGCGAATCGAGACGCGGCGGCTGGACGCGGCAAGTGACGGCGCGCGACTTGGCGATTTCGAAAGACATTGCCGGCGTGGAGATGCGGTTGACAGCAGGCGGCGTGCGCGAACTGCACTGGCACGTCGAAGGCGAATGGGCCATCATGCTCTACGGCAATGCGCGGATTACCGCGGTGGATCACTTGGGGCGCAGCTTCGTGGATGACGTCAGCGAGGGGGACCTTTGGCTCTTTCCACCCGGCGTGCCGCATTCGATTCAGGGGCTGGGCCCGGACGGATGTCGATTTTTGCTCGTCTTCAACGATGGCAACTTCGATGAATTTCACACTTTCCTGTTGACGGATTGGCTGGCGCATGTGCCGAAGGAAGTGTTGGCGAAGAACTTCAACGTGCCGGAGTCGACCTTCGACAAAATTCCGAAAAAGGAGTTGTTCATTTTTCAAGCTGAGTTGCCGGGACCGCTGCAGGCAGAACGGGCGCAAGCGGCGCAGGGCACAGGTTCGCTGGAGACGGCCTATAGCTTTCGAACGAAATCCATGAAGCCGACGAAGATGACGGCCGGCGGCGAAGTGAAAATCGTGGATTCGAAAAACTTCCCCGTGACCATGATTTCGGCGGCTATCGTGACGCTGAAGCCGGGCGGGCTGCGTGAGCTGCACTGGCATCCGAACGCGGATGAGTGGCAATACTACGTCAAAGGCAAAGGCCGGATGACGTTGTTCATCGCGGGGTCGGATGCCCGCACCATGGATTTTCAGGAAGGCGACGTGGGGTATGTGCCGATCTCAAATCCGCACTACGTGGAGAACACCGGCGATACCGATCTCATGTTTTTGGAGATGTTCAGGACCAAAGAGTATGAGGACATCTCGCTGGCCGAATGGCTGGCGCACACGCCGCATTTATTGGTGAATCAGCATCTTCAGTTCGGGCAGGAGATGCTGAACAACATTCCGAAGCAGGAGATTGTAATCACTCCGCTGTAGCCGTTCATTCGTTTTTCTGAAAGTCCACGCCATCTTTGGTTTCGCCCACCAAGCGATCGAGACGCGTGCGGAAGGCGATGACTTGCTCACGCTGCTTCTGAAGAAGTGAGAAAACCTGTCCGCTTGAAATGTCCGCTTCGGCATCGGCGTAGGCAGCGAGCGCCGAGTCTTCGCCGTTCGCGCAAGTAGAGAGAATGGCAGCCGCGGAATGGCCGGTGAGAGCGGCTTTAACATCCATCCAGCCGCGGTGGATTGCTCCGCCGACCGTGCCGTGATCGGGAGGATTACCGCCGAGGTGTTCGACTTCCTTTTGCAATTCCGAGGCGAACTTGGCGTGCTGTTTAGCGTAGCCGGTGAACTGGGTTTCGAGTTCGGAGTTCTTCACGTTTTCAGCGGCGTTGAGAAAGCCCGCTTCGGCGTTCTTGTTTATTTCAACGAGGTGGTTGAGGTGATCAAGGATTTCGTTAGACATGATGTTAGCTACCCGGATGGTACTCCCGCTGGATGTGGCCTTTCAGATCTGAAGGATAGAAGTAGACATCGCGTAAGTTGCCGATTGCGTAGCGTTCCGCTTCGTCGTTGAAATGCGGCGTTCCGGGATGGCCGCTTTCGCCACCGGCGGTGACGGCTTTCGCTCGCACGCGGTCGCCAAATTCGATTACTGCGACGAAGCTGTTGCCGCTGGTCCCGTACCATTTCTTTGTGTTGGAATACTGGCGCGCTCCAAACGAGGCAAGCGATCCCCAGATGGAGGACGTAAAGCCGATGGGGATGCTGGGCGCGGAATCGTCGAAGCGCGGAGTGATGGAATCGTCGAGACGTTGGAAGCGATTGATTTCTCCCCAGGGAGTTTTCCAGCTTCCGAAATCGCTAGTGAGGCGGCCGGATGCAGCGGCGAGAGATCGCATAAGTTGCTCCGGTTTTGCGTTGCCGGCGGCGATGTAATCTTCGACTAGTAAGCCGGCGCGACGGGCGTCAGGGCGCAATTTGTTCTGGATGTCTTCACCCCAGAAGACCGCGAGCGATGTCGCAACCGAGTTCACGTTCCAACGAAGATCCCAGTCTTTCAAAATGCGGATCTGGTCAGCCAAATTCGGATCGGGCGCGGTCTGCGATGCCTGGAGCAGCACTGGGATGGTTTTTGCAAACCAGGGTAGATAGCTATCGTATGCAGCCGCCATTAGAGAATCGAACGTAAAGTTACGCTGGTTTTCGAGAATGCGAAGCGCGTGCAAGCCGCGCGGCGACTCGGCGCGACCCATCTCGACGTAGGCGGGAAAGTCTTCGCGCTTGGGACTTTCGGAACCAGCCGCCGACCACGGCCAATTGTTGGAGTTGTATATCCAGCCGTTCTTCGGGTTCAGCAGATGCGGTGTTTCATCGGTTGAGAGAACGCCGTTCCAATCAGTGGCTGGATTGCTGCCGTCGACAGTTTTCGTCCAATCGAAATGCGTGTCGCGGCGGGGAATGAAATTGGCATGGAAGTACGCGATGTTGCCGTCGGCATCGGCATAGATGGTGTTGTTGGATGAATTCGCGTGCAGCTCCATGGTCTGGCGATAATCCTTCCAGTTGCTAGCTTTAGTGCGGGTGTAGGATTGCGTCAAAGCTTCGATTGGCTTGTGCATGCTGCTGAAGGCGATCCACTTTCCGTTTTCCTCACGGATGACAGGGCCGTGGCCGGTGCGATAGACGGTGAATCTCTTTTCGGCCATGCCGTTGTCCGTTTTGTAGGGAACGGTGACTTCCGTGGCGACCACAGGGAGTTCGTCAGAACCGTGTTTGTAGACGAAGCTGCCGTTCTTCTTCACGATCGTCTCCGCGTATTCATCGACCGCATCGACTCCGCTGGAGGTATGCATCCAACCACAGTGATCGTTGAAGCCTTGATAGATGAAGAACTGACCCCAGGTGACGGCGCCGTAGGCATTCAGACCTTGGTCGCTGGTCATCTGCAGTTCGGATCGGAAGAAGAACGACGTGTGGGGATTGATGAGCAACAGCGCGTGACGGTTCGAAGTGTCTGAGGGAGCAATGGCGATACCATTCGATCCGGATGGTTCCGCGGGCCTGATATCCGACGCCACTGCGGATGGGGGAGCCGGAGCCTTACCGTAGAACGCCGCGAGCGGGCCCAGGTTCACGCGTTCGATATCGCCGCCGATGCTGCCTTCTGTGAAGGAGAGCGCCATCCAGGGTTCAAAGCGATGAATGACGCGCGGCTGCACTTCCGGATGCTTATAAAGGTAGTAGTTGAGGCCGTCGGCGAATGAGTTCATGAGTGCCTGCAACCACTCGGGACTCGCGGCGTAATCTTTCTTCAACGCGGCAGGGTCGATGAAGAGCTTCATGCGGAGATCTTGATAGACCTTCGATTCGCCTTCGGCTTCGGCGAGCCGCCCCATGGCGTTGAGGTAGTTCGTTTCGACGCGATTGAAATCATCTTCCGCCTGGGCGTAGATCATGCCGAAGACGGCGTCCGCATCTGTTTTGCCGTGGACGTGCGCGATGCCCCAATCGTCACGAAGGATGGTGACACGCTGAGCTTCCTGTTGCCAGCGGGCTTTTTCTTTGTCGGCGGGCGATTGAAAGGCGAGGGACGAGTACGCGACTGCAATAAGCAGAAGCGATGGGCGGCGTAAGGTTCTCAAGTACCCTGCAGTATACGATGCTAGAACGCGGCGGCGCCCGCTTCGGCCACAGCTTGATCCTGCTTGCCGAGACCGCCGCTGACGCCGATAGCGCCGACTACTTCGTTGCCGCGCTTGAGCGGGATGCCGCCGGCAAAGATCATCACGCGGCCGTGATTGGAGGCGTGAATGCCGAAGAACTGATCGCCGGATTGACTGAGTTCGGCAAGATCCTTGGTGGCGATGTCGAACGCGCGCGCGGTCCAGGCTTTATTGATGGAGATATCGACGCTCCCCATCCAGGCCTTGTCCATGCGGACGTGTGCCACGAGATTGCCGCCCTGATCGACAACGGCGATGTTCATCGGCTGTCCGATCTCTTCGGCCTTCTTTTCGGCCGCCTCAATGATGCGGCGCGCATCTGCTAGGGTGATCATTCATTTTCTCCTGGAATTGAAACTGCTCTATCTCAGCGTATACAGGTAACCGGCGATGTCGATGGCGTCCTGATGGGTGACGCCGAGATTGGGCATAACGGTGTGTTCGTCAACAGCGGGTGGATTTTCGATCCAGCGGACCATGTTCGCGGGCGTGTTTGGGAGAACGCCCGCTACGTAGAAGCGGTTGCCGATGCCGGCGAGCGGCGGTCCGACGCGGCCGAACGCGGCGGAGACGCCCGGAATCGTGTGACACGATCCGCAACCGTAGCGCGAAATTGCGGCGACGCCACGAGCTGCGCTGCCGCCGGTGGTGGCTTGTGCGATTTGTTCCGCTTGTGCCGCTTTGTTGACGCAGCCGGTGGATGCGATCGCAGCGATAAGAACGGCGAGCGCGAGCAAGTTATTTCGCACGCACACCTCGTTCGAGCAGCGCGTCGCTTTCTTTCATCCAGGCAGTGAACAGATAGAGTCCGGCGGCGATGTAGACAATGCTTGCCGGGACCCACATGATGAGACCGCCGATCTGCTGGTCCTGTAGGGGCGTGAGTCCCCAGGCCTGAGTGGTGTTGGCGTAGGGGGCGTACCAGGGATGCGGCGCGAAGGTAAGCAGTGCGCCAAGGATGCCGGTGTGCAGCGCGGTGGTGAAGATGTAAAGAACTCCACTGCCGTAAGAGCGACGGCCATGCGCGTAGAACAACGCCCACCAGAAGAGCAGAGCGGAAAGAAAGAAACTGAGATGTTGTGCAGTGTGGACCAGATCGCTATCGAGTGTGGCGTCGAAGAGTGGGGGCGCGTGCCACACCCAGATGGCAATGGCGTGAATCGACCATGCTGTCAGCGGCGCGGTGAGCCATAGCCAGGAATTGCGGACCGAGCCGACTTTTGACCAACGGCCGAGAGTGCGCCGCCACTCAAAAGGCAAGGCCCATAAGAATGTGACTAGAGGGCGAGAGACTACCAGCAGCGGGGCGCTGATGAGCATCAGGATTTCGTGCTGCAGCATGTGCGCGCTGAACAATTGCTCGCCGAGTGGATGCAAGGGGGAGACAAGCGCGATTACGAGACTTAGCCATCCGGTCCAGAAGCAGAAGCGCTGGGTGGGGGTGAGGCCGACGTGCCGCCGCGAGCCGAGGGCGTACAAGGCGGCGGAGAAAACGAGGGGGATGACGATGCCCGGATCGAATTCCCAATCGGTCCAGAGACTCATTCACAGGCCCCCAAAAGGAACTCGGGAATAGCTTGCGCGATGAGAATCATGCCGCAGCCGAGGCTGATCACGAGGCCAAGGATCGCCATAAAGTTACTACGCGGGACCACACCGGCAGCAGAGCTGGGGGGTTCTTCGCCCGCGGCCTTCCAGTTGTTCCAGGACAGGAGAGCGCAACCGGCGCAAAGAAGCAAAGCCGCGATGAAGACGCAATGCAGAGCCCACTTGTTGTCAAAAGTGCAAGCCCAGGGCGCAAGGGCAAAACGCGCTTCGAAGCTGGAGAGCCAAATGAGGGGGCCGCCGAGCAAGCCGGTCCAGAGTGCCAGATTCCTGTTCATTGTTGTGTTTGCACCAGAACCGGGCCCCAATAGACGACGACGTAAATGGGGATCCAGATCGCGACCAGGAAGTACCAGACGATGGAATCGACGTGAACTCCTAGCCGCTGCTTAGGACCGCAGCGGCCGATCAACACCAATACGAACAGAACGGCGGTAAAGACCATGTCACCGATGAAATCGAAAGTGTGGAGCCCGAGGAAGGCCCAAACGTAGGAGCCTTGGATATCCGTCATCCAGTTGAAGTTCAACGAATGCCACTCGACGATGCGCATGTAGAGCGCAATGGCGGCCAGAACGAGATTCAGTCCCAATGCCGGCGAGCATGCCGGAGCGACTGTTCTTTTTGGCTGCCTCGCCAGCCCAATACGTACCGATGCAGCTGAGTATCAGAGGGATCAACGCCAGTGTAGGCAGGGTGCGATGGGGGAACTGGTCGCCCGGCGGAGGCCAGACGTCCATGCGCAGCCGGGTGTAGAAGTAGGCGGCAATGATGATCGCGAACATCGTGCCTTCGATGAACACGAACATGAACTGTCCCCACCAGAGGGGGGCCTGGCTGGAGATGTCGTAGGGCTTGAGACCCGAGACGTCGATGGTGCGAACCTCAGTCATTGGCAGGCTCCAGAGGAAGCTTGGGCCAGAACCAGCCGAGCAGCGCGAGACCGGAAGCAATGGTGCCCCAGGTGATGTACCAACCATTGAACACAGATCCTGCGAAGCCGACGGTGACGCAGATGGCGCTGATGAGGGGCCAGATACTGGGGCCGGGCAGAATGTAGCGGTGGTGCGGTTCGGCATCCATCAGTGTGGTGACGAGCGCTTCGCGACGGTCGGTACTGATGCCGGTGACAACGGTGCGATCTTCACGCGGGACCCACAACGGATAACGGCTGGTGACAGCAGGAAGATATTCGAAGTTGTAGTTGGCGGGCGGCGAAGCGGCAGCCCATTCGAGACTGTCGGCATCCCAGGGATTGTTGCCTGCGACTGGGCCGCCTTTGCGGCTCCAGAGAAAGTTCACTATGAAGAGGACGCCGCCGATGGCGATGATCCAGGCGCCGATGGTCGCAAGAAGATTGAGATGGTCCCAGCCCATGTCCGGCGAGTAGGTGTAGACGCGCCGGGGCATCCCTTTCAAGCCGAGTATGTGCATGGGGAAGAAGGTGAGATTGAACCCGACGAAGAGAAACCAAAAGTTGATGCGGCCGAGAGTCTCGTTCATGAGCCGGCCGGTGAATTTCGGGAACCAATGGTAGAAAGCTCCGAACAACGGAAAGACTGCGCCGCCGATGAGCACGTAGTGGAAGTGCGCGACGACGAAATAGGTGTCGTGAACCTGGAGGTCGAGCGGAATAGAGGCCAGGATGACGCCGGTTAGTCCGCCTAAAACGAAGATGGCGATGAAGCCATAGACGAAGTGCAGCGCAGTGGTCAGGCGCGGGCGACCGCTCCATAGTGTAGCGATCCAGCAGAAGATTTGTACGCCGCTGGTGATGGCGATCATCATGCTGGATGCGGTGAAGTAAGCTTCGCCGATCTGCGGCAGGTCGGTGGCGAACATGTGATGGACCCACAAGCCGAAAGCGACGAAGCCGTTGGCGATCTGCGCCAGCACCATGGCGGTGTAGCCAACGATTTGACGGCGCGAATGCGCGACGACGATGGCGGAGACGAAGCCGAGCGCGGGGATAAAGATGATGTAGACTTCCGGGTGCCCGAAGAACCAGAAGATGTGCTGGTAGAGCAGCGGATCGCCACCTTCGGCAGGATTGACGAAGTGCGTGGCGATGGTTCTATCGCAGAGCAGAAAAGAGCTGGCCACCACGATAGCCGGCATGGCGAAAATAATCATCCAGGACTGGATCAGGATTGACCAGACGTAGAGCGGCAGACGATTGAGCGACATGCCGGGGGCGCGCATTTTCAGTATGGTGGCGATGATCTCGCATGCGACGCACAGCGCGGAGACTTCGGTGAAGGTGATCATCTGCGCCCAATAATCGGTGCCTTTGCCGGGCGTGAATTGCGGACCCGAGAGCGGAGGATAGGCGAACCAACCGACATCGGGCGCGGCGTTTGTGAAGACCCCCCAGTAGAGGAATAGAATGCCGAACAGATACATCCAGTAGCCGAAGGCGTTGAGGCGCGGGAAGGCGACATTGCGCGTGCCGCACATGAGCGGGATGAGATAGATCGCCATTCCCTCCATGACGGGAACGGCGAACAGAAACATCATCGTCGTGCCGTGCGTGGTGAAGATCTGGTTGTAGCGCTCGGGCCCGAGATAACCATTGTTGGAGCGCATTAACTGCGTGCGCATCATCAGAGCTTCGATGCCGCCGACGAGCAGCATGATGAAGGCTGTGACGATGTAACGCGTGCCGATTGCCTGATGCGTGGTGAAGGATAGCCAGCCGAAGATGCCGCGCGGATGGCGCCAGGAACGCTCCAGCCGGCGCACGTCTTCCTGGAGATTTGCTGTTTCGGGGTAGATGTCCTGGCTCGCGGTCATTTGAGACTCTCGAGATATTCGACAAGCGGCTGCAGGTCGGTGGAGCTTACTTCGACGGTCGCCATGTGATTGCCGGGTTTCATGCTCTGGGGATCGAGAATCCAGCCGGCCAGATTGCCTTTCGTATTAGGGACGGTGTTTGCGGCGATGCCGCGACGGCTGGCGAAGTGCGTGAGATCGGGCGCGACTTGTGCACCGGCGGTGGTGCCGCGGATCTGGTGACAAAAGACGCACTCGTGATTCAGGAAGACCTGCTGGCCTTGCTGCTCGATGGGCGTGGCTGGCGCGGCGGCAGGTTGCAATTGGGCGCGCATCCAAGAATCGAATTTCTCCTCGGGTTCGGCGATGACCCAGACGGACATGTGGGCATGTTGCAAGCCGCAGAATTCGGCGCACTGGCCGCGGAACGCGCCGGGATGATCGGCTTCAATCCATTCGGTGGTGATGTGTGAGGGGATGAGATCGCGCTTGCCATTGAGGTTCGGGACCCAGAAGCTGTGAATGACATCGTTCGAGGCGCCGCGAATCTGCACGGGCCGGCCGACCGGAATATGAATTTCGTTCGCCGTAATCAGGTTCTGAGTGGGGTCGGCATTCATGTATTGGATCTGCCACCACCACTGCGTGCCAGTGACTTGAATAGTTAGCGGATTCTTCTTGTTGGCAAGTTCAGAGTTGGCCTTGCCGGTGCTGACGCTGGCAATGATGAGGACGAAGAGGATGACGATGGTGGTGATGGTGGCGCCGGCGATGATGCGGCACAGGCGAGAATCTGTTTCTTGCGAGGGTTTGTGAGTTTGTTCGAGCGGTTCCTGATTGAAACCGCGGTTACGGCGTCCGAGTGTCGTCACGGTCAGGACCATGACAACCACGAAGATGGTTCCGAGCAGCCAGAAGAATGACCACCAGAGTGTGTCGATGCGGCCGGCTTGCGGACCAGCAGGGTCGATAGCCGATTGGTGGTTGGAGATGCAGCTTGTGAGCAGGAGTGAAAGGGCTGTGATGAGGACGACGCTTAGCTTTTGATGCGGCGCACGTCTCATTTCGTTTGTCCGTTAGTCCGGTTGACGATCGTCTGCGGATTGGTTTCGATGCTGTCGGCACGGGCTGCTGTGGCCGATCTCGGCTGTTGGCCGTTCATGGAACGGACGTACGCGACGATCTGCCAGATCTGGTAAGCGGGGATGCGCCCACCCCAGGAAGGCATACCGTTGGGGCGGCCTTTCACGATGGTGTCGAAGATATTGGCGGGTTCGCCGCCGTAGATCCAAGCCTGTTTGATAAGCGGAGGACCGATGCCACCGCCACCGTGGGAGTGGCAACCAGAGCAGTTGTACCAGTTGAAGAGCCGCTGGCCTTCCGAGATGTCATAGGCGCTGCCGTTGTAGGGATTATTCGCGACGGGCTCTGGATTGATGGGGCCACCGGGGCGAAGCGCATCTTCTTTGGCTGCATCGCCGTAGATAGCGAGTTGCGTAGGCGAGGGGCGAATGTCGCGATGCTGCCGCTGGCAGGCGGTCCATAGCAGGCAGGTTGTTAAGAGGGCCAGAGCGCGAGTTGGCATGGTAATCGTCCCCTACTGAACCTCGGGCACTCCATAGGTTGTGAGAATTTGCCGCACGGCGGCGGATTGAGATTGCAGGATGCGCTCGAGTTGCTCCTTTAGCGCGTCGTTGCCGGTTCGCACGCCTGCCGAGATGTCGTAGGTGAACGGAATGCCAAGGAAGACGGCGGGCGTAACTGGCGTGATTACGAGCGGTAGCTTCGCGTCCTGCGCAAAGAATCCGGCGAACGGTCCCCAGACAATGGCGATATCGACAGCGCCGTTTTCGACTGCATCGATCAGCTTGCGCGGCGGATTCGCCTCACCGTACTGGCCGAAGAGGGAGAAGCCGACGATGTTCTGCGAAATGCCCTGATGCGCAAGTGCAAAGGCGGGCGGAGCGAAATCATCGCCGACCACGTGCATGCCGATGCGGAGATCTTTCAGATGCGGGTCGGTGAGAGAAGTAGGTTGCAGGTTGCGATCCTGCCGTGAGACGAAGACGTAGGTAGAGCGATAGTACGGACGGGTGGTGAGCACGTCGGGCAGGCCGGTTGGAACTCCCAGCACTACGTCGCAAGCGTTGGCGTCGAACGATTTCTTGGCGAAGGATTTTCGCTCCGACCACCAGGTGTATTGAAGCCTGGCGTTCATGTTAGCGGCGATGAGTTCGGCCAATTTATTTTCAAAGCCCTGGCCTTGCTGATTGGAGAAAGGCAGATTGTTGGGGTCGGCGCAGACGCGCAAGGTGGCTTGTTGGGCGACGGCAGATAGAGCGAAGAGTGGAAGAAAGGTGAATCTAAGGAAGGCTGAACACATAGAGCATTCCGCCTTTCGTTGTGTATTTGCCGAGGTCGGACATGGCGTTGACGAATCCCAGGGCGGCGGTACCGTCGACCGCATTCAAGCCGCCGGATACGATTGCGCCCGACCATCCGCCTACGCCTGAGAGGATCGCCACATACTGCTTGCCGTCGGGGCCCTTGTAGCTAACAGGCTGACCGATGATGCCGGAACCGACTTTGAATTGCCATAATGGGTGGCCATTGCGCGCGTCGACGGCTTTGAACCAGCCGTCCATGCTGCCGTAGAAGACGACATCGCCGGCAGTGGCGAGGGCGCCGCTCCATACGGGGAACATCTCATTGATGCTCCAGACAGTTTTTGCCTGGACCGGGTCCCAGGCGGAGAAAACGCCGCGATTGCCGCCCGGACCGGCGTACATGCGGACATTCATTCCCACGAATGGCGTGCCTGCGATGTAGTTTGCCTGCGTAGCCTGCGATTCATAACAAAGATTGTTGTGCGGAAGATATATGAGCCCGGTTTTAGGCGAGAATGCGGAGGGTGTCCAATCCTTGACGCCGGGCGGCGCGGGGCAAGCGTCGCGGATGGTGTTGTAGCCGGTCTGCTTAGTGGGATTCCACTTGATGAGGCCAGTTTTAAGGTCGACGCCTTCACTGGTGTTCACGTAGCCAAATGTCTGGGCGGAGATGACTTCTCCGCTGGCGCGATCGATGATGTATAGGTAACCATTTCGATCCGGATGGGCCAATACTTTTCGCTGCTGTCCATTGATATTGAGATCGAGCAGGATGTTTTCGTTGACGGCATCGTAATCGTGGAGATCATGCGGGCTGATTTGATAGGCCCAGATGGCTTCGCCGGTTTCGGGGCGACGCGCGAATAGACTCGAGCCCCACTTGTTGTCACCGGGACGCTGTTCGGGATTCCATGGTCCGGGGTTCGAAGTGCCGTAATACAGCAGATCGAGCGTTGGGTCATAGGAGATCCATGACCAGGCCGTTGCTCCACCGATCTTCCAGGTGTCGCCCGGCCAGGTCTTCACGCCTAGATCGGCGCCACGATCTTTCGCATAGAAGGGCTTAAAGTTGGAACCAATCAGCACGTCTTTGTCGGGACCTGCGCCATAGGCACGCCACTTGATCTTGCCTGTCTCGGCATCCAAGCCGCAGAGCCAGCCGCGCACTCCGAACTCCCCGCCGCTGTTGCCAACCAGCACGACGCCTTTGGCAACGATCGGGGCCATGGTGATGGACTCGCCCAAGTTGATGTCGCCAAGTTTGGTTTTCCAAACTTCTTTGCCCGTGTTGGCGTCTACGGCGACAGTTTGGACATCAAGCGTGTTGTAGATGATCTTGCCGTTCCAATATGCTGCACCGCGGTTCACCGTATCGCAACACGCAACTCCTTGCGATGCAGGAGCGGCACCCGGCTGGTAGACCCACTTCATGGGCGCACCGGGCTTAGTAAGATCCAGCGCGTATAAGTAATTTGGAAACGGCGTGACGATATACATCGTGTTATTCACGATGAGCGGCGCCGCCTCGTGACCGTGCGTAAGTCCGGTGGAGAAAGTCCAGGCTAACTGGAGGGAACTTACATTGGTGGTGTTTATCTGGTCGAGGGTGCTGTATCTAGTACTCGCGTAGTTCTTCGCAGCCATGATCCATTGGCCGTCGTCGGGCTGGTTCTGGATTTGCGCAGAAGCAACAAGGCAAAAGCTAGTAAGAGTCACAATGCGGGCGATGCGGCGCTGATAGACGCGCCTCTGAGCGCGAGCTACCGCGTGTAAGTTCAACATTCTGGAGTTACATACCATAGAAACTGAAAACTAAGTAGCTGTTTCACTGTGCGAACAACGGATGCGCTCTGAAAGTTTTCTCGAGCGCACTTCGCGTGCTGTTGTCCATGCAGTTGGCAATTTGAGGCGGATCAGGCGGCCATTTTGCCGCTTTGGGGCGGTCCGAAGCCGTCGAATTCCTTGAGTAAGTTGATTTGGTCACGTTCGAGCTTCACTTCGGCGATGGCGTGGCGCACTTTGAACATCTGGTCGCTCTGATTTTGGCGCTTTTCGCGATACTGTTGTTGGGCTTCAGCACGCTTTTGCGATTCGAAGCCACGGCGCTCCCAAGCTCTGTCTTTTCTGCGCTTTGCGAGTTCAGCGGCGGCGCGCTGATAGGCGCGATCGTTGGCAGCCTGGTAGCGGAGATACAGATTTAGGTCCTTGAGGACCGCTATTGTCTGCTTGTCGTTGGCCCTTTGATCGCCCGTGAAGGGGCGATGCTGGAAACAGGCGTCTTGAAAACGCACAGAGCGCTCCGACATCCAGGTGTGTCTGCACATCTTGGCCACCAACTCCCGTTCCACGTCATCGACTGGCTGCTCCGAAGAGAGGAAGCGTTCGAATAAGTTGTTGTAGTCTTCCTGATTTTCGGATTCCAGGACGTTGAATTTGCCACATAAGCCGTGGACAAGTCGATTCTGGGCGGAGCGCGCGAGGCCTGCCGCTGAGGTGGGTCCCGAGCTTTTCTGCGCGTTGGCGCGATTGGCTGCGAGTTTGCGTTTGGAGATAGACATAAGAGTCCTCCTCTTTCGGCTTTGAGTATGCATGACGAAACGGCGCGATGTAGTGGGGTCGGGGTAGAGGTCTGGGTGGAAGTGGTTGAGAGGTAGAGGGTTAGGGGATTTGAGAAAGTTGTGCGGATTTGTGACTGGAAACGGGCACCGCCGGTTTTGTGGATGCCACGACTATCGGAGACGGCAGCGCCCAAGTTGTGCTCACTGACGCGCTAAAGCGTGCCAGCGCTGCTAGCAAGTTCGGTGGCTCGGTTTCAAGTTTGTCAGACATACGAGCTGACCTGAACGCGGCTCCGGTACTCTGGTAGAGCGTTTTTCCCGATGAAGACACTTTCTGTGTTTGCGATTCTGGCTGCGTTTTATATCGCAGGGCAGTCCGGCCCAACGGTGATCACGGTGGATACCGGTCATCCGGCGGCGGCGATCTCGCCCAATATGTTTGGGGTGTTCTTTGAGGACATAAATTTCGGCGCGGACGGCGGGCTTTATCCCGAGCTCGTCAAGAACAGGTCGTTCGAGTTCAGCGAACCGCTGACCGGGTGGCGAGAGGTCTTGGCTGCCGACGACAAAGGCATAGCTAATCCCAAGGGCGAACTGGATATACGGACCGATAATCCACTCAACAGCAGCAATCCGCACTATCTCCGCATTCGCGCTTATGATCCTGGTTTTACGTTGTACAACTCGGGCTTTCGAGGCATGGGAGTGCAGAGCAAAGCGGAGTACCAGTTTTCAGCCTATGTCCGGAGCGACGGGCCGAAGGCGCTGCACGCGACGATTACGGACGAACACGGGCATGAAATCGGATCGGGCGCGTTGACGGGTTTGGGCGGAGCGTGGAAGCGGTATGAGACCACAATCCGGGCCGATGGCACTACGCAACATGGACAGTTGAATTTGTTTCTGGATGAAAGCGGCGCGGTGGACGTGGACATGGTGTCGCTCTTTCCGGTGGACACGTGGATGCATCGGCCAAATGGGTTGCGCAAAGACCTGGTGCAACTTCTGTATGACATGCATCCGGGGTTCATTCGGTTTCCTGGCGGCTGCATCGTGGAAGGGCGGCGATTGGCGACGCGCTATCGCTGGAAATCGACGGTAGGCGATATCGCGGAACGGAAAACGCTGATCAACCGCTGGAACAACGAATTCGACGATAGGCCGGCTCCCGATTACTTCCAATCGTTCGGGCTTGGCTTCTATGAATATTTTCAATTGGCTGAAGATGTGGGAGCCAGACCGCTGCCCATTTTGAATTGCGGCATGGCGTGCGAGTTCAATACGGGCGAGTTGGCGCCGATGGATCAGATCAACGAGTACGTCCAGGATGCGTTGGACCTGATTGAGTTCGCAAATGGCCCGGTCACGTCGGGATGGGGGAAGCTGCGAGCGCAGATGGGGCATGCGGCTCCGTTTCATCTGACGATGATGGGAGTCGGCAATGAACAGTGGGGACCGCACTACATCGAGCGCTACAAGGTGTTCGCAGCGGCGCTGAAGGCGAAACATCCGGAGATTGAGCTGGTAGTCGCAGCGGGGCCGTCGCCCTCAGGCAAGGAGTTTGATTATTTGTGGTCGACGTGGCGCAGCATGAAGGCCGACATCGTGGACGAGCACTATTACATGAGTCCGGAATGGTTTCTGGCGAATTCGGGGCGGTACGACAAGTATGACCGGTCAGGGCCAAAGGTGTTCGCTGGTGAGTATGCGGCGCAAACCGTAGCCGTGGCATCGACTGCCAATCGCAATAACTGGCGCGGCGCGATTGCGGAGGCGGCGTTTATGACCGGACTCGAGCGCAATGGCGATGTGGTGCGGATGGCTTCTTATGCTCCGTTGTTTGCGAGTGCGGATGCGTGGCAGTGGACCCCGGATGAGATCTGGTTCGATGCTCTGCATTCATATGGAACGCCGAATTACTACGTGCAGAAAGTGTTTGCAAACAATACCGGAACCCGTGTGCTCCCCGCGGCGCCTCGGCCTGAAGACGGGTTGTACACGAGCGCTGTGCTGGACGAACGGTCACATGAAGTGATCGTCAAGGTGGTGAATAGTAGTGCAGCGGCGAGGCCGGCAGAGATCCATTTGCAAAGCGCGCATGCAGCCAGCACGGCAAAGGTGACGACGTTGGCGAGTGCGGAACTGAAAGATGAGAATAGCTTCGAATTTCCCACACGGGTTGCGCCGAAGTATTCGACTGCCGAACTGAATGCGGGCGTTCTGCATATGAGTTTGCAGCCGTATTCGGTTACGGTTTATCGGATTAGCCAATAACGCTTCACAGCTTGAGACGCGCTTCGTAGAGATCTGGAAGATCGTTCTCGAGCAGCACAACGTCTTGCGCGGTCAGGTTTGCGTTCATCCAGGCTTGGGCGGCCTGGAAGGTGGGAAGCGGCACAACGATTCCTTTGGGGTTATGCGCAACGTAAGCCTCTGTGAGAGCGCGAACGCGATCGGGTAATACGGGAACGAGCACGTCGACCGTGGCTGCCGCTAGCTCGCCGATTTTTTTGTGTTCTGAATCATGCGCTGCTCCCAGTTCGACCATGCCGGGCGTGACTAGTACCCGGCGGCCGCCATCGCGACGCAAAGTGTCGAGCAGATGTAGCGCTGCTGCGAAGCCGACCGGGTTGGAGTTGTACGCGTCATCGATCAGGACCGATCCCGCGGGGCCTTGCTTCACTTCGAGGCGATGGCTGATCTGCGGCACGGATGCCAGGGCGAGGATCGCATCTTCGGGAGCGACGCCCAAGGTGCAGGCTGTGGCAAAGACAACGCACATGTTGCCGATGTGGTGGTCACCGAAAATTGGGGCTCTGAGAACGTGCTCGGTTCCGCGCCAGGAGACGCGCGCCTCGATGCCGTTTGGCTTTTGCACCGATTCCAAAATTTGCAAGGCGCAATCGGCGCCTCGGCCAACGACGATGGTGTTCGCATAGCGTTCGCGGAAGTTCCTGGCGTCGGTGAATTCAAGGACCTGTTCCGCGAGCACGACCGGTCCGTTCTTTTTCGCAACGGCTTCCGCGAGCTCGAACTTCGTTTTGGCGACGGTGTCGAGCGTTTTGAAGCGCTCATAATGCGCCATGCCGATGGCTGTGATGACGGCAAAATCAGGCGGCGCCAAGCGGCATAGACGTTCGATGGAACCGGGGCCATAAGCTCCCATTTCGCAGATGAAAAAGCGCTGATGCGGCGCGAGTTGCTCTCGGATCACGCGCGCGATGCCCATGGGCGTATTCACGCTGCCGGGCGTGATCAGCGTAGGCGCTTGCAATTCCAGAATGTGACCGAGCAGGTGTTTGGTGGATGTCTTGCCGAAGCTGCCGGTGATGCCGATCACGGTTGGTTTGAGCGAAAGCAGCTTGGTGTGCGCCTCGTTCCAGAAGCGTTTCTGCAATTTTTGCTCGTAGGGAGTTGTCAGCAAAGTGCCTACGGTCAGGGCGAAGGGGATGGCCTGAATGGGGATGATCCAGAAGATAGGATGCTGGAACCAGGCCGCAAACGCGAGCGCTATAGCCGCGAGCACGGCGAATGCGGTTAAGCAGATTCGTTTCGCGCGCGCGGTCATGACGAGCGGCTTTTTCGAACGCACACGCCGCGAGCGTTCGAGCCAGAAGAACACCAGCAGCATCGCGGCGATGGCTATGTTCCCCAGCCAGGCCGGATACAAATTGGCTAATTCGAGCGTGCCGAGGATGAAGATGATCAGCGACGCGCTCATGTCGAATGAATAGCTGGTGATGAGCCAGCGAATGAAGCGGCGCGAATCGTACTCTTCCTGCTGATAGATGTGCAGGTAGGTCAGGAGCCGGCGGTAGGCAAAGAACAGGAATGCAAGCGCAACCAGGTACGTCATCTCACTGCTGTCTAGGAGGACGAGGCTTCCGATCACCGCGGAATCTGCTCCAGGAAGCGGCGGATGCGCATGGCCACCTGATGGCGCCCTTCGGTCAAGATGCTGTTGTGCGTGAAGCCATCCAGCAACGCGAGCTCCGAATTCGGTATGAGCGCTTTGAGGCGTTCGCCGATTTCGGGCGGCGTTTCGGTGTCGCGAGTGCCGTAGATGAGCAACGTAGGGCAAGCGACGAGCTTTGCTTGTGGACTTAGATCTTCGCGAACTGCGCGCAGAAAGATGGAGCGCATTGCTCCGGCCTGACGGTAATCGGCGCTGCCGAACCGTTGACGCAGGCGGTCGAGTTGCGGGCCTTCGCGCACGAAGCTCTTCGCCAGTTTGAATGTCATCACACGCGCGTTCCTTTGAAGGCGATCAAGAAGGCTTCTGTGCCGCTGCAATCCTGCCGAAGCGATCAACACCATTCCGGCGAGCAAGCCCGGATGACGCGCGGCGAGTTGAATGCCGACTCTGCCTCCGAAGCTGTGTCCGATCCAGATGAAACGGCCATTCGGAATAGCGCGCAGCCAGTCGGCGACGGCGTCGGCATAATCGGCTGTACTCCAGGTGTCGGGAGGCAACGCTGATTTTCCGAAACCTGGGAAGTCGATCAAAGAGGCGTTGGCGAACGGCTTCAGGTTGTCGGCCAAGGGTTGCAAAGCCGCGCCCGATTGCCCCCAACCATGGCCAAAAATCAGGTGCAGATTGGTTGGCTGCAGTGCGGGTACTTCTGTGATGGCGAACACGGCGCCTGCCGCTGTGATGTTCTCCGAGTTCATTTCGATTGCTTTGCTAGAGTGGACACTTCATGAAAACGCGAGTGGCTGTTTTCTTCGGCGGCCGTTCCCCTGAACACGATGTTAGTGTTGTCACTGGTCTGCAAGCGTTGGAAGCTCTTGATCAGGACCGCTTCAGCTCTTTTCCAGTCTACGTTGCCACGGATGGAAAGTGGTTCACAGGCGATGCGCTGCGCAGCCGCGCCAATTATCTGCCGAAGCAAGAGACGCTCAAGAGCCTGGAAGCGGTGCTGCCGGATTTATCGCCCAACGTGGATGGGCGCGGGCGGCTATTGCCGGTGAAGGCAGGCGGGCTGTTTGCAAGACCAAAGCCGATTGAATTTGACGTGGCGCTGTTCGCATTTCACGGATTGTTCGGCGAGGATGGCCGCATGCAAGGTCTTTTCGAGATCGCGAATGTGCCGTATACAGGCATGCGTCCGCTGGCATCGAGCGTTCTGATGGACAAGGCGGCGACCAAGCGCATGCTGGCCGAGACGGGAATCGCGTTGTTGCCGTATGCGATCGTGGATCGGCCTGCGGGCGGATTGCTGCCGAGCGTGCAGGACGTGGCGGCGAAGCTTACCGAAATTCCGTTTCCGGTTATCGTGAAACCGCTGCACCTGGGCTCGAGCATTGGAGTTGCGAAGGCGGCGAACATGGAAGAGCTGCGCGGCGGGTTGTCGGTGATTTTCCGCTTAGACACGCACGCGATTGTCGAGCCGCTGGTGCAGAATCTGGTGGAGTACAACGTGGCCGTGCGCAATTCGCCGCGGGGTATTGAGACATCCGCGATTGAACGGCCGAAGGGCGAGAAAGAACTGCTTGATTTCAAGGCCAAGTATCTGGCAGGCGCGACCGGAGGGGCGAAGAGCGGCTCCAAGCAAGGCGGCGCGGCGATTAGCGAAGGGATGCTTTCGCTTACGCGGGAGCTGAACCCCAGCATTCCAGATGCGATTTCGGCCAAGATTCACGAGTGGTCGAAGGTTTGTTTTGCGACGGTTTACGGGACGGGAGCGCCTCGCATAGACTACCTATGCGACCAGCAGTCGGGCGAGATCTGGCTGAATGAGGTGAATCCGTGCCCGGGGTCCTTCGGTTACTTTTTGTGGCAGGCGTCGCCCCATCCGATGTTATTTCCGGAACTGTTGTCAGCACTGATTGACGAAGCGTTTGTGTGCCAACGGGCGTTGCAGCTTCCGTCCGATCCGACTCATCCGGACGCACGGCTGTTTCCGAGAGGTTAGTATGCCGGCTCGCAAACGCCCGCGTGCCGGGCCGAAGCTCGAGCGGGAACTTGCGAAACTCGCCACCAGCAAGGATGCGCAGCGCGAT
This sequence comes from Terriglobia bacterium, assembly GCA_963758445.1. GTDB lineage: Bacteria > Acidobacteriota > Terriglobia > Bryobacterales > Bryobacteraceae > Bog-105. The sequence goes on along the minus strand of CAVWVR010000003.1, from coordinate 256,941 downwards.
GCGGCGTTTCGGCGGGCGATCGCCTCCATTCCAAAGGGTAAAGTTGCTACTTATGGGCAGGTTGCGGCGGCGGCAGGTTATCCGCTGTATCATCGCGCGGTTGCGCGTTTGTTACGGACCGATGCGCCAGGTCGTTTGCCGTGGCAGCGTGTTGTGGGAGCGGGTGGGGAGATCAAATTGCCGCTCGAAGCGGGTGCGGAGCAACGCTTGCGGCTGCGCATGGAAGGCGTCACGTTCCGAGGCAGGCGGGTTAATTTGGATGACCACCAGCACGTATTTCGGACGTGGGAGATACCGGAGTAGCTTCACGTTGCCGCGCCTGGACTACCAGACGAGGCGCAGGCCTTTGTACTTGCGGAACTGCCGGTCGGATGAGATTACGGGAATGTCGTCGGTCAGCGCAGTTGCGATGATGATCCGGTCAAAGGGATCTTTGTGGTGTAACGGCAGATCGAACAAGGTATCGGCGTGTTCGCGCCGGATCGGGTAAGACGTTACGATTGCATTCGTGTATATAGCGTCGAGCTCGGTCTTCGTGACGTGAAGCTTTCCAAGCCGATTGTTGATAGCGATTTCAATCTGAGAGGCGACGCTGAGTAACAACTCTGTGGCCGGATCGTCGATGATGCGACGCACAAGAGATGGAATACCCTGCAGGCCGCTAGCCGCTCCAAAGGCTATGGCAACGTGAGTGTCTATAAGATATCTCTCGCCTTCAGACATCGCCGGCGAGAAACGCTTCCAAATCTTCGATAGGCTTGTCCCAATCGGGATCGATGATGATCTTTTTGTCGCCGAGAACGCCAAAAACACGTTTGCGCGGCTTGGGTTCTTCCTTCTTGACGATTTCCACGACGGGCACGCCGCGCTTGGTGATCGTAACCCTTTGCCCAGCTTCCGCTTGCCTGATCAGTTCCGGCAATTTGTTCTTTGCCTGCGCGACGGAATAAGTCATGTTTCATTATAGCTATCCAGATAGCCATCTGCGCTATCCAACATGTCTTCATTCTGAGCGTAGCGTCTCGGCAGGGTCGATGCGGGTCGCGGTGATCGATGGAATGAGACAGGCGAGGACGCCTGTTACCAGGAGAACCCCAATTACTGCCGCGAGAGTCAACGGGTCGTGAGTGCTGACGCCCCAGATCTGGCTCTGTATCAAACGCAGGGAGACGAACGACAGGAGCAGGCCTGTGAGTATGCCGGTCACGACGGATCGCATCTCTCGGGCAATCACGAGGCTCTGGACGTCGCCGGAGGTTGCGCCGAGTGCGAGCCGGATGCCCATCTCGCGTCTGCGTTGTGAAACGGTGTACGCTGTGACGCTGTAGAGGCCGGCGCTGACGAGTAGAACGCCGAGCGCGGCGAAGACAGAAAAGATTTCAAGTCCAAAGCGCGGCTTGGCATAAGCTTCGCTCTCGAGCGTGTCCTGCAGGGTGCGTATGTGCCGGACTACGGTGCTGGGGTCCAAGGTGAGCGCGATCCCTTCGAGTGTTCTTCCGAGCGCTTGCGGCTCGCCCACAGTCCGAACGTCTACCGCGAAGCCGCCGAGCGCGGCGACCGTGTATGGAACGAAGATCTCGGGAGCGGCAGGCTGCCGCAGGCCGCGGTTCTTGAAATCGGACACAACGCCAACGATCTCGAACCAGGGATTCGCGAGCGGTTGTGGAATGTGCGCGAGCGTAGTGACGTAGATCCGCTGGCCCACCGGATCCTTCCCGCGGAAATACTTTTCCGCGAGAGCGCGGTTCACGACCGCCACCATGTGCTTGTCGGCCGCATCAATTTCGGTGAGGTTCCGGCCCTTGAGAAACTGCACCTGCAGGGTGCGGAAGATGGCGGGGTCGATGATGGCAACTCCGCCTGTGGTGTCTTCGGAGTGAGGGCGACCGGGGAGTTCGAATTGCGTGGGAGCGCCGCCGAACGGCAGGAAGTCGGTTGTGCTTGCGGCGTCGAGGACACCGGGCACGCGCCGGAGCGCATTGGTTAGGTCGTGATTGAAGCGCGCCTGTTGGTCTACCGTGCGGTGTCCTTTATTGAGGAAGACTTCCGCGCTGAGCACGTGCTGCGGAGCAAGGCCGAGTTGCACTTCGCGCTCGTGAAGAAAGCTGCGCATCATCACTCCGGCTGCGGACAGGAGCACAAGCGATACGGCCACCTCAGCAATGATGAGCAGATTGCGGAATTGCGAGCGGCGAAAGGCGCTGTGTTGGCGGCCGGCGGATTTGAGTGCGTCGTTGACGTCCTGGCGCAAGCCTCCGAGCATGGGAACCAATCCAAAGAAAATCGCCGTTGCGATGGTTACTGCGATAGTGGCCAGCAGCACGCGAGTGTTGAGCGTGATTAACGCTTCGTCGGGGAACGTGTCGGGCGGTAACGCGGCCATGAGAAGTTTAAGTCCGGCAACGGCAAACGCGCAGCCGAGCACTGTCCCCGCGAGTGCGAGCAGCCCGCTTTCGAGGAATAGCTGGCGAACGATGCGCCACCAGCCTGCGCCTAAACTGGTGCGAACTGCTAGCTCCTTCTTCCTGGCACTTACGTGGGCAAGCAGCAGATTGGCGACGTTGGCGCACGCAATGAGCAACAGTAAGCCAACGGCGGCCAGCAGCGTAAAGATCGTGTGGCGGAATTTGCCTATTGCGGAATCAGCAAAACTTTCGAGATTGACATTGAACTGTCTGGTGTAAAGATCGGGGCGATATTTGGTGGCGAGACGCTCGGCGATCGCCTGTAGCTGATGCTGAGCCGCGCTTACGCTGACGCCTTCCTTCAGGCGAGCGAGCATGTAGTACCAAGGCGGCGGGAATCCGTTTGTCTCGGGTCTGAGTGCAGTAGGCAGCCACACGTCGGCCGACCAGAATACAAAGCGCTGCGGCATTACGCCGATTACGGTGCGCGCAGTTCCATCGAGGGTTAGAGTTTTACCCAGGACGTGGGGATCTCCGGCGAAACGGCTTTTCCAGAAGGCGTAACTCATCACGCATACGGGCGGAGAATCCGGCCGCACATCTGAGGGTGTTGAAGCGCGCCCCAAGAGTGCCGGTACTCCGAGGAACTCGAACGCGTTGGGCGTGACAAGCGGCGCGTTCACCGATTCGGGCGCGGCGCCGGTTGTCCATAAGGCGCGGCTGATGGCAACGCCCATGACGTCGTCGAATACGCGATTTTGCTGTTTGTAGTCGAGGAATTCGATGGCTGGGAACATGCTGCGGCCGCCGGGTTCGTTGCTGGCGGCGTCGTGGATGACGAGGGAAAACAGGCGCTGCTGGTGCGCATACGGGAACGGCTCGAGCAGAACGTTGTCGATGACGCTAAACATGGCCGTGGTGGCGCCTATTCCGATGGCGAGCGTGAGCACGGCGATGAGCGTGAATCCGGGATTGGAGCGGAGGACGCGCGCTCCGAAGACCAAGTCGCGCCAGGCGTTCTCAAGGGTCGTGAACGTCCACAGATTCCATACGGATTCCTTGAATGAAGTGCGATTGCCGAATTGCCGCTGTGCCGCTGCCGTCGCTTGGTCTGCAGGCGTATTCTGCGACGCAATGGCACGAGTGCGGAGCTCGGCATGGAGGCGCATTTCCTCGTCAAGCTCCGCAAGGCGGCTCTGCCGGTGGGTCAGAAAGAGAAGCCGGCGCCACAATTCAGTAAGTTTCATGCGTCCTCCCAGGCAGGCTGAAGAATGCGATGAATGGCCGTGGTCACACGAGCGTAGCGGGCCAACTCTTCTTCCAGGTGCTTGCGGCCGGCACGCGTCAAGCGGTAGTAGCGTGCGCGCCGGTTCTCCTGCGTTTTGCCCCATTCGGCCGCGAGCCAGCCTTTCAGGAGCATGCGCTGGAGGGCCGGATATAAAGATCCCTCGTCGACACGCAGTACGTCTTCGGAGCGTTGCTGTATGGCGTTCGCGATTTCGAAGCCGTGAAGTTCGGTGCTGGCGTGCAGCGTTTTGAGGATGAGCATGTCGAGAGTACCGGGCGGTATCTCGTCTCGCGCGATCAGAGCCATGACATAGATATTCTATGTCATGAGGTAAAGGGTGTCGTAGCCTAGCGCAAACTTGCCGAATTCGCCCGCTCGATTACGCTTCTCGGGAGCGCCCACGCGAATAACACGCCGCCGCTGCTCGTAACCACGTACTGCCGCCCGTCCAGCTCATAGCTAATCGGAGAGCTGGCCATGCCCGAGCCTGCTCCCGCATGCCACAGTGTTTTTCCATCCGATGTATCGAATGCCATGACATTGCCCTCGGCATCGCCCGAAAAGGTCAGACCCGAATCCGTCGTCAGCACTCCCGCGCCCGATCCATGCGGGCCCAGTTCATGGGTCCAGCGCAATTTGCCGGTCTGATAATCGATTGCCTCCAGCACGCCTTTGCCCCACACGCCATAGTCGGCGCCGGCCCAACCGTACACCCCATCTGCAGGCTTCGTGAAGTAGATGCCATAGCTGGGGTGCGCGTCCACGATGAACAGCCCGGTCTTGGGATCGAAGCTCGGCGATCGATAGTTCGTCATCCCGCCTTCATCGGGCGCTATGAGTCTGCCGTCGCGGGCGGGGTCCTTCTGCGGATTCGGAATCGGACGGCCCTGCTCATCCACGCCCAAAGCCCAATTCACCGGCCCATAAGGGGTGGTCAGCAAGCTTTTCCCGTTGGTCCGGTCAAGCACAAAGAAGTAGCCGTTGCGCGACGTCTGCATCAGCATTTTGCGCGGCGTGCCATGAAAATCGGCATCTACCAGCACCGGCGTCTCCACCGCATCCCAGTCATGCGTGTCGTGCGGCGAAGCAGAAAAGCCCCAGGCCAGCTTGCCTGTATCCGGATTCAAGGCCACAATCGCGCAGGTGTATAAGTTGTCGCCTGGCCGCGTACTGCCTTGCAGCACGGGAGTTGGATTGCCGGTGCCCCAATACAGAAGGTCCAATTGCGGGTCATACGTTCCGGTCATCCAGGTCATTCCGCCCGTGGTCTGGCCGGGCGTGTTGTCCGGCGGCGTGGCATTCCACTGCCACTGCATTTCCCCCGACTCCGGATCTATGGCGCGCAGATATCCTTGCAGATTGTCCGAATCGCCGGAGACGCCGACAATCACGTGATTCTTCACCACCAGCGGAGCCATGGTGGTCCAGTAGCCCTTTTGCACATCGGCAACCACTTTTTTCCAGCGCTCCGTGCCGTCTTTCGCATTGAGCGAAACCAGGTGTGCGTCGGGAGTCAAAAAATAGATCGAGTCTTTGTACATCGCGACGCCACGGTGTCCGATGTGCAAACCCGGATTAGGCGGGTATTGATAATGCCAGATTTGGTGTCCGGTGCGCGCGTCAACCGCCCACACATTGTCGGGTACGGTGAAGTACAGCACCCCATTCACCAGCAATGGCGAGCATTTGAATTGCGCCTGCTGATTCGTCTGAAACTCCCATGCCAGCCCCAATTCATCCACATTGCGCGGATTGATCTGGGTCAGGCTGCTGTGTCTGCGCCCGGAGTAGTCACCGTGATAAATGGGCCAACTATCCGCCGGCGGGTTTAGCAGCAGGGCCGGATCCAAGCCCTGCGCCGCCGCGCCTGTGCAGAAAGTCGCCGTGATCAGGGCCATGCCCAGCAGCATCCCGGTCATTTGCTTTGTCACTCCAGCCATATTTTCCATAATTTATTTCAGCGTTTGCAGATAAGCCATCAGATTGTGGATATCGTCGTCGGTGTACTTGGCCAGAAGGTCGGCATGCGCGGTCACGGGCTCCTCTACTTTGTACTTGAGGTCCGCAACGGGCCACGAATGATACCAGCCATCCTGGTCGACCATGCCAATCGTAAACTCGTCCCGGTACGCGAGTTCGCCGGTCAGTGCCTGCCCTGAGCGTAAAGTCACGGTGACCTTCGCCTTCCCATTTTGCGGATAGAGAAGCTGCTCTTCCAGCTTCAATCCGACGTGACGGCGCGCCACTTTGGCAAGATCGCCGGACGCGGAATGACAAGCGGTGCAGCCTCCCGCTCCCTCGAAATATTTCTTCCCGAGCTCCACGTTGCCGGTCTGGAGATCCGCCGGCTCTACTCTACGCCGCCCTCCCGGATGTTTTTCCGAGTAATCCCTGCGTTCATGGATGAACGCCACAATGGCTCTCATATCCGGATCGGGAAATTGGAATGCGGGCATGCCTTTCGCCGGACGCCCAGCGTGCACCACCGCGCTAATTTTTTCCCCGCGCACGTCGGATGCAACCACCGCCGAGCCGGTCAGATCCGGTCCGGTCTCGCCGCCGCCAGCGTCCCTTCCGTGACAAAACGCGCAATCCTGCTGGAACAATTGCTGCCCCGCCTTCACGATCGCCTGAGTTTCAGATTGCGGCGCCACCTTTTCAGCCGTGGCCGGCGGCTTGGGATTCTGTCCCCAGACCAGAACAAGCGTTAGGCCCATCGCGGCCGATGTAGCAAGCCATCTCACAGTACTGTTCAACCAAACCTCCAATGGGAATAGTATCGTTTCTTCTTTTAGCTTGTGATTTCTGCAGCCTCTGCCGCGAATAACAAGACAGAAATAGTCAATCCATGGACGCGCCCCACATCCAGCTTCGCTTCCAATCCGCCATCGAAGACCATAAGCGCGTCCTCTTCAAAATATGTTTCTCTTACTGCCCGAATCCCGGCGACCGGGATGATTTGGCGCAAGAAATTCTGGTGGAACTCTGGCGCGCCTTCCCCGCTTACAAGCCGGAGTACCGCTTCTCCACCTGGATGTACCGCATCGCGCTTAATGTCGCCATCTCGTTCTATCGCCGTGAACGCGCGCGTACGCGACACATCGCTGCCGGCCATCCGCTATTCGAACTGGCTGCGGAAGCATCCGTTGATTCCGATCAGTGGAACGCGGTTTTCGAATGGGTTCAGCGTCTGGACCCGCTAAACAAAGCGCTCATGCTCTTGTACCTCGATGGCAACAGCTACAACGAAATAGCCGCTGTTCTGGGCATCAGCGAGACGAACGTGGCTACCAAGGTAAGCAGAATCAAGCAGAACATGCGAAAGGAACTAACACTATGACGCTCGAAGAAATGCAAGAGAAATGGGCCGAGATGGATGCGAAACTCGATCGCAGCTTGCGCATCAACGCGCAGCTCATCACCGAAGGCAAGATGAAGACGGTACGTTCCGCGCTGAAGCGCCTGCAAATTTCGCTGGGCATTGAGTCCGGATTATGGCTGCTGATAGCCATCGCATTGGGCAATTTCATTCACAATCATTTTTCTGCGCCTGCGCTTCTGGTGTCCGGCCTGGCGGTTGACATCTACGTGCTGGCAAACTGCAGCGCGCTCATCAGGCAAATCGCCCTTGCCGGCCGGCTGGATTATTCTCAGCCCGTGACAACTATTGAAGTCGACATCGCAAGCCTGCGGATGGTCCGTCTGCGATACATTCGGGCCGCGGTCCTGTGGGGCGTTGTGCTCTGGGCTCCCGCAGCCATCGTAACCATTCAAGTGCTCTTCGGAATTGACCTCTATCCATTCGCTCCCGCCTGGGTGTGGAGCAACGTAGCTTTCGGCGTGGTCCTGGCCGCGCTGGTGCTGGCAGCAGCCAGGCGATTTGGTCCGCGCCTCTCTGCCTCGTCCTTCGGCAAGCGCCTGGCTGACGACGTTGCGGGCGTCAGCTTGAAGCGTGCGACGGAAGCCCTTGGCGCGATCCGTGACTTCGAGCGAAATTAAGCGGCAGCGGGGACTCTCACTCCGAACGAAGTGCAGTCACAGGATTCAATCCGGCTGCGCGGTGCGCCGGTACGAACCCAGCCAGCAGCACAAGCGCGGCAATAACCAGCAGAGCAAGCGAATACAGACGCGGATCGGTTGCGGACACGTCAAACAGCCAGGCACGGAGAAACTGAGTCAATCCGATCGACGCGGCCAGGCCCAGCGCCAGCGCGATGCCCAACAACCTCGCTTGTTCGGAAAGCACCAGCCTCAAAATCATCTTCGGACTTGCCCCAAGGGCCATGCGAATTCCGAACTCGGATGTGCGTCGAGCCACCGAATAGGCTGCCAGCCCGTATACACCCGTCGCGGATAGAAATAAACCAACCAGGCCGAACGCAACCGATAGTACTGTCAACAAACGCTCGTATAGAAGGTTGGAGTCGATGAGCGAATCAAAGGTGTTGAAGTCGATGGTAGCCTCGCGATTGAGACCTGTTACAAGTTCCTCAATCGGCTTGCGCAGAGTGTTGGTAGGTGACGCGGTCCACACCTCCAGGTTCAAAGTTAAGAGAAACGGGAACGAAGCCGGCAGTTGCGACACGGGACGATACAGCGTCGGCGGAACCTCGCGACGAACGAATGGTAACGCGCATCGCCCACGATGCCGACGATCGTGATTGGATCGTGTTTTCCCTTTTCATGCACTTGGCGGCCCAGCGGATTCGCCCCCCCGAATGCGCGTGCGGCGAACATCTGATTCACCAGCGCCACATGCGGAGCGTTGGAGGAATCACGGCGATCGAAGTTCCGGCGCGGCGAATCAGTTCCAGCCCAAAGCGAAGCATATTTCTCCTACGTCGAAGCTGCCAGCACGCGCCCAATTGCTTGCGAGACGCGTTTGTATTTACTGAGCTCCACCTCGAGTTGCTTGCGCCCGAAAGTAGTCAACGAATATACTCGCGCGCGGCGCTTATTTTCCGTTTCCTGCCACTCCGCTTTGAGCCACCCTTTCAGCAGCATTCGTTGTAGCGCCGGATACAGCGACCCTTCTTCTACCCGAAATACATCGCGCGATGAGTCCTCGACAAATTGAGCAATCCCGTACCCATGATTCGGCCAACGGGCCAGAATTTTCAGGATGAGAAGGTGGAGAGTCCCCGGTGGGATCTCATCTCGAAGCGGCTCTACCATAGGCTACCTACGTAAGATAACCTGTGTGAGTTGAACTTGAAGGTCAGTGGCTCCCAAAGCTAAAAAGGAGGCCTAATTTCTTGCTTGCATTTCGTTTCACTTTGCCGTATAAAGTGGAATATGGGCCTGCGTAAATTCTCTCTCGCCGCAACGGAATTGCTCCTGATACTCCCCGCCACTCTCTTCATGGCCGCTCTCTTCCTGCGCAACGTGCAGCCGCAACAATACGAGCCGGCTCACACCGCCCAGCAGATCGTCATGTGGTATTCCGCACGGCCGCAGATCGGTTTGTCAGCATTTCTCGTTGCTCTGCCGCTGACCGTACTGGGTACCGGATGTATCATTCTTTTCCGCAGTTGGACCCACGATGTTGCACTGCGGACCGCAGTGCACGATACGCTCGCAACGCTACGAGCACACCTCGCAACCGCGATAGTGGCTGTGACAACCTTAGTGGCGGGAGGCGTCCTGGCGATCGTCGCCCTGCATGTAATAACGGACTGATCGCGCCCGATGCCCAATCATGCGGCTGATGAATGCATCAAGTCCTCAATTCGGACCGGCAGATTGCGTACCCGAATCCCAGTCGCATGATGAACAGCGCTCGTAATCGCCGCCGCAACGCCTGCCAGGCCGATCTCGCCCACTCCGCGCGCGCCTAGCGGATTCAATTCAAAGTCGGGATGATCCAGAAACGTGACATCAATCTCCGGCGTATCCGCATTCACCGCAACCACATAATCCGCCAGGTTACTGTTGAGCGGCCAGCCGGAACGCTCGTCGTACATGGTTTCTTCGAACAGCGCCATGCCCACGCCCATCACCACAGCGCCCTCAATCTGGTTCCGCGCGGCACGCGGATTTAAAATGCGGCCCGCATCGATCACAGTGACCACGCGGCTGACACGCAGACGCGCGATCTCCGGCTGCCATGTCACTTCCGCAAATTGCGCGCCATAGGAGTGAAAGGAAAACTTCGGCTTGGGATCGGCAAACGTTCCCTCCGATTTACCCGCTCCCGAAACCGAATTGACTTTCGCAGCTCGCAGTATCTGCCCCATCGGCACGGCGCTTGGCTGATCTCCCTTCAGCCGAACTCCGCCATCCGCGAACTCCAACTCTTCCTGCTTCTTGTCCTTGAACGGCGAACCTTCGGTCTTCACCGCCGCCAGTAACATCGCCTTACACGCATTGCGCGCCGCTTCGAGCACAGCCGGCGTCATGGAAGCCGTCACCCAAGACCCGCCGGAGATTGGCCCGGGCGGAAGCGAGGAATCGCCCAGCACCACCTCAACCTTATTCACCGGAATGCCGGTTTCATGGCTGACCACTTGAGCCATCACCGTGTATGTGCCCGTGCCGATGTCCTGCGTGGCACACGCCACCCGTGCTGAACCATCCTGCCGCAGTTCCACTGTCGCCGCGGTTTCCATGCGCGCCGCCAGCCAGGAGCAGGCCGCCACGCCCCAGCCCAAAGTCAGGCCGTCTCGCTTCATCGATCCAACCTCAGGCGTACGCCGCGGCCAGCCAAACTTCTGCGCACCCACCGTCAAACATTCCTTCATGTGGCGCGAAGAGAATGGAATGTTGAGGCTCTCGTCGATCGCCGGCTCATTGGCCAGGCGCAACTCGACCGGATCCATCTTCAGTGCAAGCGCCAGTTCGTCCATCGCGGACTCCAGCGCAAACAGCCCCGGCACCGCGCCCGGCCCACGCATAGCGGTCGGATTACCGACGTTGCGGCGCACTAGGCCGGCTGTCACCAGAAGATTGGGCGTGCTGTAAAGAAAAGGTGTGATTTCCCCGCAGCCCTCGTCGTAGTCGTCCAGTATCGACGTGTGATTGACATAGTCCTGCCGCACCGCCGTCAGCTTCCCATCAGCCGCAGCCGCCAGTTGAATGCGCTGCTCGATGGCAGGCCGGTGCCCCACGTTCTGGAACATCATGGGACGGCTTACCACTAATTTCACAGGACGCTTAAGATTACGCGCGCACGCCGCCGCCAGCACGCCATGCGGCCAGGGCCATAGCTTGCCGCCAAAGCCCGATCCCAGAAACTTCGTGATCACCTGCACCTTCTCCGGCGGAACGCCCAGCATCGCCGCCATCACATCGCGATGATTCACCACCGCCTGTGACGTCTCATACAGCGTGTATTTCTCTCCGTCATACACCGCAACGGAAGCATGCAGTTCAATCGGATTGTGCGTCTCGACAGGAATCTTGTAAACCGCATCCACCTTGGCGTGGCCCGCGCGCAACGCCGCCGCCGTGTCGCCGCGCTTGCTCTTCTCTTCCGGCTTACTGGTAGTCAGCGGCGATTCCAGCAGCTTGCCCTCAACCGCCGGCTGCTTACTGCTGTAGCTGACCTTTACCTTGTCCGCAGCCGCATGTGCCTGCTCCACCGTCTGCGCCACCACCACCGCTACGTATTGTCCGTAGTAACGAATGGTGTCGTCGTCGAGCGGCGGCCGCTTCTCGTCGATGATCATCGATAAGCCTGTTGAGGGAGGCACCCGATACAACTTCCCGATGGTCTCCCGAGTGTACACCGCCACCACGCCGGGCATCTTTTCCGCGGCTGCCGTAACCAGTTTGCTGATTGTCCCGCTGGCCACTGTGGCGCACACGGGCCAGGCGTAAAGCAGACCGGGAAAGTGATGATCGGAAGCGTACATGGCCGATCCGCTCACCTTCAGCGGTCCATCGATACGCGCCGTGGGTACGCCGATCACTTTCGATTCGTGTATCTGTTCCAAAGCTGCTTCTCCTATCCCGCTTGCTGCTCAGGCGGCGCTTGCCTGTCCCATCGCATGCACCAGGCAGCGTTTCGCGAGTTCTACCTTGAACCCGTTCTGGCTCTGCGGCTTTGCCCCGTGCAGCGCTGCTTCCGCGGCGGCCCGGAAATGCTCAGTGGATGCGCTCTTACCCAGCAGCATCTTCTCGGCTGCAACAGAACGCCAGGGGATCGTGCCCACTCCGCCCATCGCAATCCGCACAAACTCAATCCGTCCCGCGGCATCCTGCTGCATCACAATCGCAGCCGACGCCAGCGCAAACTCATAAGAAGCCCGGTCGCGCAACTTCAGATAAACGCTTTTCGCGCCCGCGCGCGGAGCAGGTAACGTGACATGCGTAATCAGGTCGCCCGGCTCCAGCACCGTTTCCCGCTCCGGCGTCGATCCCGGCAGCAGATAGAAATCGCCGATCGGAACAGCGCGCTGCCCCTGCACGCCTTCAATGTGGATTACCGCTTCCAATGCCGTCAGCGCAACATTCTGATCGGAGGGATTGGTAGCAATGCAATGTTCGCTCGTCCCCAGAATTGCCAGCATGCGGTTGTAGCCCGCTATTGCCGGGCAGCCTGTCCCCGGCTCGCGCTTGTTGCACCCGGAAGCGGTATCGCGATAGTAAACACAGCGCGTCTTCTGCAGCAGGTTGCCCGCCGTCGTCGCCATGTTGCGCAACTGCGGCGACGCCCCAGCCAACAAAGCTTGCGACAGAACGGCGTACTGTTCCTTCACCGCCGCATCGTTTGCCAGGTCCGAATTGCGCACCAACGCGCCAATCTTCAACCCACCGTCCGGCGTCTTCTCAATGCCGTCCAACGCCAGCCCGTTAATGTCCACCACCCGCCGCGGCCGTTCGACATTCAACTTCATGTAGTCGATCAGGTTCGTTCCCCCGGCAATAAAGCGCACGTCTGCGCCATTCTGCGCCGTTTTCGATTGCGCCTGCGCCTGAATCGCCTCCGGCACTGCGCCCGCCGTTATCAGTTGAAAGAGTTCCATTGCGTGCTCCCTTCAGGACGAGCGCCGGCAGGCTTGCACGGCCGCAACAATATTCGGATAAGCGCCACAGCGGCAAATGTTCCCACTCAGCGCTTCTCTTACGTCGGCATCAGCCGTGCCCCAAGGCTCGTGCAGCATCGCCACCGCCGACATGATCTGACCGGAGGTGCAGTAGCCGCATTGATAGCCGTCATGCTCGACAAAAGAGGCTTGCATCGGGTGCAGATGCTCCGGCCCGCCCAGGCCTTCTATCGTCACGATCTCGGACTTCTGATGCATAGCCGCAAACGTGAGACAGCTATTCACGCGCCGTCCGTCGACATGCACGGTACAAGCACCGCACTGGCCGTGATCGCAGCCCTTCTTGGTCCCGGTCAGGTGCAGCGTCTCGCGCAGCGTGTCCAGCAGCGTCGCCCGCGGATCAATCTCCACCGTCTGCGTTTTGCCGTTGACCTTCAGAGTCACAGCCACCGAGCCGGGAATTTCCTCCACTGCGGGCGAAGACACTTGAGCCGCCTCTGCCAATCCCGCGCCCGGGGCAACCATCGTGGCCGTTACAAGACCTGCAGTCTCCATACGTGTCAAGAAGGATCTGCGGCTCAAATGTTTCATAGTTCAGTCTAATAAGAAACCGCCGCTTTCAATATCAAGCGAACAGAGATGGGATGAGAAGGCCGGTCTCCCGGCGGGATGCGTTAAGCTCCCAATGGATGCGCACTCGAAGTGCAAGAAAGGAGACCGGCATGAAGAAGAATAACACCGTGAAAAGAAGTACGCAGTCGAGTACGAAGAAACAGCAGCAGATCACAATCGGGCTGGATCTGGGCGACAAGAGCAGTTGCTACTGCGCCTTGGACGAGCAGGGCCAAGTGCTCTTTGAGCGCAGGCTAGCGACGACGAAGAAGGGCATGGCGCAAGCCTTCGGAGCGCTGGCGCGCTGCCGCATCGCGTTGGAAGTGGGGACGCATTCACCGTGGGTGAGCCGGTTGCTGAAGACGTTTGGGCACGAGGTGATTGTGGCCAACGCGCGGCAGGTGAAGCTGATCAGCCAGAGCACGCGCAAGGACGACAAGCTGGATGCGCACACGCTGGCGCGTCTGGCGCGCATCGACCCGGAACTGCTGCGCCCGATTCGGCACCGCAGCGAGCAAGCGCAACTGGACTTGACCCAGATCCGGGTGCGCGCGGGTTTGGTGGAGGCGCGAACGGCGCTGGTGAACGCGGCCCGTGGGTTAGCCAAGCCGATGGGCGAGCGCTTGCCGAAATGCGATGCCGGCCACCTGAACGTGGAACGTTTGGAATCGCTGCCGGAGCCGCTGCAAACAGTGTTGAAGCCGTTGTTGGAAGAAGTGGAATCGCTGAGCGCAAAGATCCACGCCTGTGACGAACAAATCGAGCAGATCGCCCGGACGAAGTATCCGGAGACCGAACTCCTGCGGCAAGTGAGCGGAGTGGGTCCATTGATCGCTCTGACGTTCGTGTTGATGGTGGAAGATCCAGCGCGGTTCAGCAAGAGCCGGGATGTGGGTTGCTACGTGGGGCTGCGGCCGAAGCGTAGCGAATCGGGCGAGCGCCAGCCACAATTAGGGATCAGCAAAGAGGGTGATGTTTATTTGCGCAAACTGCTGGTGCAAGGCGCGCACTGTATTCTCTCGCAACGCGGACCGGATACGGACCTCAAGCGCTGGGGTTTACGTTTAGCAGCTCGCGGCGGCAAGAACGCCAAAAAGCGAGCGCTGGTGGCGGTAGCGCGCAAGCTGGCGATTCTGCTGCATAAGTTATGGGTGACTGAGGCTGCGTATGAACCGTTGCGCAACAGTCAGGCCGCGGCGCTGCAGGTAAATCGCCAGGCGGCTTAGCCCGGCGGCTTAAGAGATGTTTGTGGATCGCACATCGCCGAGTTCGGGTGACTGCGCGCTCATGGCGGAACGAGCATTCGCTATTGCGAGGCTCAGTTCGACTCTGAGATGGCAGCACCCGTTATCAGACATTGAGGACACCAACTGGCACCGGAGCCTAAGAGCTCCCTACGAGAGTGCGAATGGAAGCAGGGCGATCTGGCGATGGCGAATGATGGAAGCCGCAGAGCAAATGAGCCTGCGGCAGCGAGGAAAAGTATCGTTAACCCCCCATTCCCGTTTCCCCCAAGGGAAAGCCGGGGCGGGCGGGTTCCCCCCACGCCGCCAAAACCGGGCGGCTCCCCCCGCAAGAGGGCCCGCCCCCTTGCGCGATCCCCCGCAGACGATCGGAGATTTTACTTGACAACGACCGGCCTTCTCATGGAAGCCATGAGCGAAGGGATTGGTGTACCAGGCCAGCAACCCCCTGGCGCAAAATAAATAGCAGCAATGAGGACCTACAAAATTGCCGTCGTCCCCGGCGATGGAATCGGAAAAGAAGTCGTGCCGCAAGGCATACTTGTCCTCGAAGCGCTTGCCGCGCAGTTCGGCATCCGCTTCGATTTTCGGTCCTTCGACTGGAGTTGTGAAACATACAAAGACACCGGCCGCATGATGCCCGAAGACGGCTTGGCGCGCCTGCGTGATCACGACGCCATCTTCCTCGGTGCGGTAGGCTTTCCGGGCGTGCCCGACCATATCTCACTTTGGGGCCTGCTCATCCCCATCCGGCGCGAGTTCGACCAATACGTGAATCTCCGCCCCGTGCGTCTCCTGCCCGGCATCGTGCCGCCCATCCGCGATCGCAAACCGGGGGATATCGATTTCTGGGTTGTGCGCGAGAATACCGAGGGCGAATATTCCCAGATCGGCGGCCGCATCTACGCCGGTACCGAGCGCGAAATTGTCGTTCAGGAATCCATCTTTACGCGTCGCGGCACGGACCGCATCATTCGCTATGCGTTTGAATTCGCCCGCAAGCTCGGCCGCAATCATGTCACCTCGGCGACCAAGTCAAACGGCATCTTCCACTCCATGCCCTTCTGGGACGAACGCTTCGCCGCCATCGCCGGTGAATATCCCGACATCCTCGCCGACCAGTATCACGTCGACATCCTTGCCGCGCGTTTCGTCATGACTCCGGAGCGTTTCAGCGTGGTGGTGGCAAGCAATCTCTTCGGTGATATTCTGTCCGACCTCGGCCCGGGCGTGACCGGAACCATCGCCGTCGCGCCTTCGGCAAACATCAATCCCGAGCGCGTCCATCCATCTATGTTTGAGCCGGTGCATGGCTCTGCGCCCGATATCGCCGGAAAGGGAATCGCAAATCCCATTGGTCAGATATGGTCAGCCGCGATGATGCTCGATCATCTGGGCGAACCGGAGGCCGGACGCGTTATCGTGCAAGCGATAGAGCGCGTCCTCAGTATGGCCAACGCGCCGCTCACACCCGACTTGGGCGGCCACGCCGGCACCGTGGAACTGGGCAGCGCCATCGCGCGGGCAGTTTCAAATAGCTGAGCCGCGCAAATCCGCGCCCTTCATCTGCAACGGCTGCTCCACGCCGAGGATGCCCAAAATAGTCGGCGCAATATCTTGCAATGCCCCGCCCTGCCGCAGTCCCACCTTCTCATTCGTCAGAAAAATAAATGGAACAGGATTGGTCGTGTGATACGTGTGCGGCCCGTGCGTCATGGGATCTACCATCATTTCGGCATTACCGTGATCGGCCGTAATGAGCCACGATCCTCCGCAGCGCTTCAACGCCGAGTAAATCTCCGACAGCCCCGCATCCACCGCTTCCACCGCGCGAATGGTCGGCGCCAGCTTACCCGAATGCCCCACCATATCGGCGTTCGCGTAGTTCATCACAATCACATCAAAACTTCCCTGCTCGATCGCAGCGACAATTTTGGCGGTGATGCCGGCCGCGCTCATCTCCGGCTGAAGATCGTACGTCGCCACCTTCGGAGACGCCACCAGTTCGCGCTCTTCGCCTTGGTACGGCTTCTCGTTCCCGCCGTTGAAGAAATACGTCACATGCGCGTACTTCTCCGTCTCCGCCACGCGCAGATTCTTCCAATTGGCGCGCTCCATCACATCGGCGATGATGTTGTCCGGGTGCTCGGGCGGCAGTACAAATGGCAGCGGGAACGTATTGTCGTACTGCGTCATCATCGTGTACGTCAGATTCTTCGGCACCAGCGTGCGCGCCGGACGCTCCAGCTTCAAGTCCGTCAGCGCCATCGTGATTTCCCGCGCCCGGTCCGCGCGATAGTTGTACATCACCACGCTGTCGTCATCGCGAATCAGCCCGATCGGCTCGTTGCGCGCATCGACAATCGTCGCCGGCTCAATGAACTCATCCGTGACGCCCTTTTCATACGAAGCGCGCACCGCCGCTGCCGCCGACTGAAATTTCAAGCCATCGCCGAGAACCATCGCGCCAAACGCGCGCTCCACCCGTTCCCAGCGTTTATCCCGATCCATGGCGTAATAACGTCCCGAAACCGACGCGATTTTCCCAACTCCCAACTCACGCATCTTGCGCTCGATCTGTTCGATATAGCCGGCGCCGCTCTCTGGAGATGTATCGCGCCCATCCATGAAGCAATGCACGAAAACATCCTTCAAACCGCGCCTTTGCGCCATTTCGAGCAGCGCATACAGATGCGTCAATTGCGCGTGAACACCGCCATCGCTGCACAGTCCAATCAGGTGCAAACGATGACCTTCGCCCTTCGCAAGCGCATTCAGCAAAACCGGATTCTGAAAGAACTCGCCCGAGCTGATCATCAAGTCGATGCGCGTCACGTCCATATAGATCACGCGCCCGGCGCCCATGTTCATGTGGCCCACTTCGCTGTTGCCCATCTGTCCTTCGGGCAAACCAACGTAGGGGCCGGAAGTATGGATCAGCGTGTTCGGATACGTCGCCAGCAGATGATCGTAGGTCGGCTTGCGCGCGAGCGCAATCGCGTTTCCTTCAACCGCGGGCGAGTAGCCCCAGCCATCGAGAATCGTCAAAACCAGCGGCTTCAGTTTCGCCATCGCTATTGACGAAATGCTTTCTTGCCCAGGTAAATTGCCGAATCGCCCAGCTCTTCTTCTATGCGCAGCAGCTGATTATATTTCGCGATTCGGTCCGTCCGGCTGGCCGATCCCGTCTTGATCTGCCCCGCATTCGTGGCTACTGCAAGGTCTGCAATGAAAGTGTCTTCCGTTTCGCCGGAACGATGCGACACCATCGCCGTGTAATTCGCGCTGGCTGCAAGCCGCATCGCATCCAGGGTCTCGGTCAACGAACCGATTTGATTCACTTTCACTAGAATCGAATTCCCGACTCCCTGCTCTATCCCACGCTGCAGCCGCTCTGAGTTCGTCACGAACAGGTCGTCGCCGACCAGCTGAATCTTTTTTCCGAGCGCGTCGGTCAGTTGCTTCCAACCGTCCCAATCATCTTCGGCCATGCCGTCTTCAATCGAGATGATCGGATACTGCGTCACCCAATTCGACCAGAACTCGACCATCTGCGCCGAAGTCTTCTCAGTCTTGTCCGACTTCTTGAAGACGTATCGATTTTTTTCCTTGTCGTAGAACTCGCTGGCCGCCGGATCGAGCGCAATTGCAATCTGCTCGCCGGGTTTATACCCCGCTTTCGCGATCGCTTCCATCAGCACTTCCAGCGCTTCTTCGTTAGACTTCAGGTTCGGTGCGAAGCCGCCTTCATCGCCTACTGCGGTCGAGTAGCCGCGCTTCTTCAATACCGTCTTCAAAGTGTGGAACGTTTCCGCGCCCATGCGCAGAGCTTCGGAAAATTTAGCCGCGCCCACCGGCGCCAGCATGAACTCCTGCAGATCCACGGAGTTGTCCGCGTGCGCGCCGCCGTTGATGACGTTCATCATCGGCACCGGAAGAACACGCGCATTCACGCCCCCGATGTACCGATAGAGCGGAGTCATTTCAGACTGCGCAGAAGCACGCGCAGCCGCCATCGACACAGCCAGAATCGCGTTGGCGCCCAGCTTGCTTTTGTTCGGCGTACCGTCGAGATCCAGCATGATGCGATCAACCGTGCTTTGGTTCGCCGCATCGACGCCGGCCAGAGCAGACGAGATTTTCTTGTTGATATTCTCGACGGCTTTCTGCGTGCCTTTGCCCAAGTAGCGCGACTTGTCGTCATCTCTGAGTTCGACCGCCTCGTGCTCGCCGGTCGATGCGCCCGAGGGCACCGCAGCGCGTCCCAGCATGCCGTCCGCAAGATGCACATCTGCTTCGACAGTCGGATTTCCGCGCGAATCCAGTATCTCCCTGCCAACCACTTTGACAATTTCCATGCGTTGTCAGGTTAGCAAGGGAGCGCGCTTGCTGGGGCGAAAATGGGCGCGGTGCGGCGCTACACCGAAGGACCTACTTAAAGTTGGCCTGCACCTGGGTGTCCTTGCTGATGGCAACGGTGCATGTAGGGTTGGTCCCCGAACAAGATCCGGTCCAATTTACGAACTTCAGACCAGCTGCGGGCGTGGCACTCAACGTCACAGTTGTATCCTGCGCGAACTTGGCGGAACAACTGCTTCCGCAGCTAATGGACGTACTGAAGACTCCCTCGGGCGAGCCCGTAACGGTCCCTTTTCCGCCGCGCCCAATGGACAACGTAAACACCTGCTTGAAGGTGGCCGTCGCCGTCAACGCTGCCTTGACTGTCAACGTGCAGTTCGGATCGTTGCCGGTGCACGCACCGGACCATCCACCGAACACGTCGTTGCCGGGTGTAATTGCCTCCAAATCAACGACCGTTCCGGCGTTGACGTCCAGTGTGCACAAGCTGCCGCAGTTGATCGCAGAGTTGGAGCTAATCACGTTTCCGCTACCGCTTTTAACTACGGTTACGGACGGAGTGTCGATGTTTGCGGCCGCCATCTGGTCGCCCACGATTGGTCCAAGTTCGCCTGCCTGGGGTGCAGAACACGTCTCGTTGCCTCCGCAGATTGCCTGATGCGTTGCGGGATCGTACTTTCCCGTGTACTTGTAGAAGACATAGCGCCGCACGATTTGGTTGTTGCCGTTGCGCGGCGATTGGTTGTGCAGCACTCCGCTCGAAGCGCTATGGGGATTTGTCTGCAGCAGCTTCCACTCAGTTTCTATCTGTGCCGCGTTCGGTACGGCAGGATCGCCAACCAGGAGATTATTGAGGTCCACCTTATTGGGAGTCTCATTCTTGTAAACTTTTACCCACTGCGCATCACCGAATTGCGGAACCGGGCGAGGTGGAGGTGGGGGAAGCTGCACAGCAAAATCCACGATGGGCGGTGCACCCGGGTTTGCGGGCGGAATTATATTGATCACAGGCTGCGGAATCGAAACCGGCACCGGCGCGGGCGGCAATCCCGGTCCGGGAGGCGCGGCATATCGAATCAACTGCCCCGGGTTCTGTGGGTCAGCCACCAGCCACCGATAAATCACCTGAGTTGGCGGCTTGGAAGTGCTAATTCCAAAATGCTCACACCCCGCCGCTGGGTAGGCTGCTCCCAAACCGCCAGTCCAGCAACTCTCGCCGCCAGCATATGTCCCGTTGGGAACTGGCGTGGCTTGCGTGAACGTAGCGGTCTTCGCATCCCAGGGACTCATCCACCGTATGTATACGCCGCCAGCGAAATCGACCGCCGTACCAGAGCAGTAGCGGATCAGACACGCGCTGCCCGACGTAGAAGTGCCTCCGAAAATACGAGTAAGATCCGAACTGGAAATGCCATCGGCCTCAATCTCGAAACCGTGT
Organism: Terriglobia bacterium; assembly: GCA_963758445.1. Lineage (GTDB taxonomy): Bacteria > Acidobacteriota > Terriglobia > Bryobacterales > Bryobacteraceae > Bog-105. The sequence goes on along the minus strand of CAVWVR010000003.1, from coordinate 236,608 downwards.
GCGTCTTCCCCGGTGTTGTTCACTGAGTCGAAGTTAGAGGGATAGCCCACGATTATCGCGGTCTGCGCGCCTGCGCAGCCACAAGCTAATAGAATGGCCATCGTCGTTTGAACGGCAAGACCCGGTCGCGGCCGGAGTGTTCTCGCCTTTCGAATAATTGATTTCACTTGTCACTCTCCTGCCGAAGACTCGGCGTTGCTGCAAGATGTTTTCTCCTGCGCGTTTGTTAGGACAAGTACTCCGAAGCTCTGAAACGGAAGTGTTGTAAAAGAGTTGTGAACGCGATCAGCCGCGGCACAACACCGCGGAATGGCAAAACTCCGAATAAGTTGTTTTATCCAACTTCCCGCGCTGTCACATTAGTTGTGAGAGCTCATATTTCTCCGGTGTGTCCTTATAATTAGCTGGATGCAGCAATGCAGCGATGAGGGACTGCTGGCAAAGTTCCGGGAGAATCAGCACGGGGAGAGGGGCCAGAAATGGCTGAACGAGCTGTTCGGGCGGTACCAGGTGCGAGTGGCCGCGTGGTGCTATCGCTTCACAGGAGATCGGGAACGGGCGAGCGACCTCGCTCAGGACGTTTTCCTCAAAGCTTACCGGAGTCTCGACTCCTTTCGCAGCGAGTCCAAGTTCTCCACCTGGCTTTATACGATCGCCCGCAACGTCTGCATCAATGAGATGAAGGGACGCATGACACGGGTGGAAGGATCCGCGGAAGTTCTCGACTTCGACATCGCCTCAGAGCAAGACCCGAACATTTTGTCAGTCCTGGTGCGACAGGAATCCGTCGAGTACGCGCGCTCGCTACTCGGCAAAGCGCTTGATACGACAGAAAGGAAAGTGATGGTGCTTCACTTCGCGCACGGCGTCACATTGGATGCTGTATCCCGTTTGCTCGGTTTGACGAACCGAAGCGGAGCGCGTGCCTATATTGTCAGCGCCCGTAGAAAACTAAGTGCAGCCATCAAGCAGTCGAACATACAGACGAAAGCCAACGGGTAAATCGGGATGAGAACAAACGATACCAACGCATTGTCAGGGGTTCTCGGCAGTTCCGATGAGTGCTTACCACTCGACCGGCTGGTGACGGCAATCGAAGGTGAGCGCGGCAGCGAGGCACAGGCTAGTGCCAAAAAGCATTTGGCCGAGTGCCCATACTGCCAAACGGAATTGGCATTGTTTCGCGAATTCGAATCGCCTGAAATCCGGCCCGCAGAACGTGCCGACGTTCAGGCCATCGTGGCACACCTGCGTAAGCATTCTCCCGTGCCGATTATCGCGACATGGTGGAAGAATCTATGGAACTTCAAGATTCTGATCCCGGCCTCGATTGTAGCTGCCGCCCTCCTTGTTACTGTTTTCGTTCCGCGGCCTCACGAAACGCAGCTCGGCTCATTCGCCTCCGATGACGCTCTTCGCTCGCAGCGGCTCGAGGCTCTTTCGCCCATCGGGAACGTGAAGGCTGTTCCGGATGTCCTGGAGTGGAGGCCCGTGAAGGGAGCCCGCAAGTACCGCGTTCGCTTGTTCGAGGTAGACAACACGCAACTCTGGCAAGCCGAAGTTCAAGCTGGAAGTGTGCGGATGCCGGACCGAATTCGGAAGCTAGCCATCCCGCTCAAGAAGCTGTACTGGCAGGTAACAGCCTTTGAGCAAGGGGGCAATGCAATCGCTGATTCTGGAACGCAAAGCTTTACGGTCCAGCAGGCAGCGGCCCCTTAACTCGTTCACGAGTTTACATAGTTTTTACATTCCGAACGCGACCGCCAATGCTTGTAGCACTTATAGTTAGCGAGAAGACTATTCTCATGCCTCATACTTGGCGACGTATCGTCGCAATGGAACTGCTGCTTGCCGCAGCTTTACTGGCGAAAGGAGCCCGTAGCGGTGGTGCTGACGGTGGCTCAGGAGCCGAAGTGCGAACGTTGAGCGAAAAAATTCCACCCGGTGGGACCGTTCAGGTGAAATACGTACTCACCCAGCCACGCCCAATTTCCTCCGGAGGTCCGCACGTAGCTGTGCCGAGGAATTTCTCAGTCAACGGGATTGCCGCCTTCAGTCCTCTCGGAGACACGGCGGGGGCCGCCTTGGTCGAGAACGGAGTTCTTAGCGTCAGCGTCGTCTCGCCGAGCTCCGACTACGGAACAAATTCTGACGACTACCCCTTTCTCACCGTAGCAATGACGATTCCTCAATCCGCATCCGCCGGATCTACTTTCCCGCTTAATTTTATGGACGCCAACTACCACGGCCCAAACGGACCTATATCCTTAACCGATCCGAAACCGGGAACACTAACGATCGGTGGCAGCATCTCGATTCACGGGATAACTCCCGGTGGCGGCAAGTACCCCGCCGGAACCGTTATCAAAATCCAAGGTACGGGATTTTCATCCAAAACAAAGATAACTTCGAAAATGAAAATATCTAACGCCGTCTATGTTAGCCCGACCGAAATGGACTTCTCACTTACAGAGACCGAGAATCTGGATAATCAGCCGATTACCGTAGCAAATACTGACGGTTCCCAAGCTACCTTCTACTCTTACCTGCGCGGGACCCCCGTTTACGAACCGTCCCGAACATTTCTGCGGAATGTCGAACCGATCTTTCAATCACTCACACACGCCGGCTCAACCGTGGGTCCGGTGCCTGTGTTGACAACGGGACAGTACTGGGCGCTCGGTTTACAGAATCCTTCTAAAGATTCAATTGCGGTCACCATCGTAAATCAGCGCACCCAAATCAAGTCCACCATTGTGCTTCCCGCTGGAGAAAGAGTACTAGACGATCTGGGCAGCCTGTTGAATGGAACAACGATAAAGGCTGGCGACGTCATAAAAGTAACTGCGACCTCACCGATACAGATCGTTGGTATTCTTGCTGACGAGACCGCGCTGACGGTTGCGCCGTTTCTGCCATCCTTCTAGCGCCAAGAATATTGTCAACGAGGCTAGCAGGATGATCATCGACATTAACTTCCAAGTCAACAGAAACGAAATCTTGAAATTTGGATCGCCGCTCAGCACAAACGCTGACCAATATGCCGGATGAGATGATCCTGGCTGAGACAAAAATTCCAGCTTGGCATTGCGCAAAGCAACCGCCGCCGTCTGACCCGCGGATAGATTTCGATAAAACCTGAGCATCAGCGCCGCGGTAGATTTATCGCCGACACGCCACAACGACGCGAGCACGGACTGCGCTCCCGCCGCCAGAAAAGCCTGACTCAGGGTTTGCTGTCCTTCGCCCGAAACAAACGTTCCCACGGCTGTTTCGCAGGCCGATAATGTCACGAGTTTTGTCCCGGACAAACGCAGATCGTAAACTTCTTTCAAAAATAGATAATCGAATCTTTCCCGTGCGGAACCGGGCGCCAGTAGCACGTAAGAAAGGTTCGAATTCCGTTGATCCGCGAATGCGTGTGTGGCCAGATGTAAGACCATATACTCGCCGGCAGAATGAAGCCAGACCTTCTTGGCATCGGCGCCCGTATGTAGCGCCGACTTCCCGCCCAGGGCTTCCGCTACTCCGGCAACCTCTCTCGACGCTTCAGGCAACGGCGCCCAGGGGAACTCACGAGTCGTCACGTCCTGCCCCTCATGCCCAGGCCGGGGATCGGCCAGCGCTAGAAGAGTAAGTTGCCATGGCCATCGCGTTGCTGTTATCGCGTGCTTGTCCAAGGCGACATACGCGGATGGAGCGTAACTTACGCGAAAGCGCTCTATCAATAAATGCGAATCTTCCAGTGCGAGCGCTTCAAACGGCAAACTCGTGAGATTGCCATCGGGAACTATCAGCAGGTTCCGGATCCTTCCATCGTCGAGGACCGGGATGCCGGAAAGCAATACCCGGCTCAACGGACGAATCGATTCACGCCAGGTCTTGCTTTTGGGATCTGACAAAACCGATCCGACGTGCCGTACCGCCGCACTCTCCTCACCAGTGATCGGCCATCGTTTGATCCCGCTTTGCCTTTGGCTCACCCAGACGACTGCATCCGAGTCCTCCCCTACCCAATACTCCATCACTGCTGTGTCGTTTGGAAGAGAGTTCTTCAATTGCTGAAGCGAGACCGCGCCACGTTTGTGCAAGAGGTCCCTGAGAGTGCGCGCTCGCGAACTCTCCATCCAGCGAAACGCCTCCTCAGGATTCGGCGCAAGTTGGACCAGCAAATCATAAACAGATCGCTTGTCTTTCAAGAAAACGGACGTTAAGGATGCTGTGCCTGAGTTGTTCCGAAGAGTTTCGATTAAGGCGACCGCGTTCCGCAGCAGCGGCACGGCTTGGGCCCGGTCGCCTTTAGCTGCCGAGACGCGCGCCATCCCGAATAGCGATTTCCACTCCTCTTCCTGTTCGCCCAATTCATGTGCAAGAGTTGCGGCAACCCGGCAGTCGTCCCAACTTTTCTGCAGTTGCCCCTCCTGATAATGGCTCTCGCCCCGGTAGAGCCTCGCATGTATTGCTAGGGGCCGGTCACCGCTACTCTCGGCCATCTGGAGTGCCCGGGTAAAGGTTGCATCCGCCGCGGCGTTGTTATGGAAGTCCAGTGCCTGCACGATCCCGATGTTAATCAGCACCGAGATTTCGCCGTCTCGATGGGAGATTTTTCGGTAGGCCGCTTGTGCGGCTCGATAAGTGGCCAAAGCCTTTTGCGGATCACCCAACCGCCGGCGAAGCGCCCCCATATTAGTAAGCAATTGCGCGCGTTCCTCGGGAGCCAACGCAGCGCGTGCCGCAAGTAACTCCGTGTATAGTGAGAGAGCCCGTTCGAATTGTCCTACCGTCTGGTAAAGAATGGCGATATTCGCAGTGGTCAGTTGCGAGGCCCAACTATTCTCCGGAGCCCCTGGAACGGCGTCGATTAACTGCTTCGATTCTGCATAGCGAGCCATGGCATCGCTGTATCTGCCTTCGAAGTAGAAGGCGTTACCAATATCATTGAGCCGCGCGACCGTCCTGGCGAAGTCGTTGGTGTTCCGAGCAGTGGCTAGCGCATCAGATAGGTTCTGTATCGCCGGCAGATAGTCGCCCGAATACATTTGGCCGAGGCCGGCCACAGTCAAAGCAGAAGCCCGGCCACGCGCATCGCTCGAATGTCTGAATGACTCTGCTGCGTGCAGTGCCTCTCGAATAGCCGCGGCGTATCGGCCTTGATTCAAGTCAGTTTCAGCACTCCGCAGAAGATCCGCAGATGATTGTGCTCTAGCAAGACTCGCGGCATACAGCAACGTGCACACGAGCTTGAGCGACCGAAACAACTGCTCATTCTACTAACTGGAACGAAGACTGAAATCCGCCCTGTCGAGATCAAAAAAGATCGCATCTTCTTGTTCCACACCTGTCCGTCGGTGGTCTCAGCTCACAGACGCTTCGGTTGGGTCGCCCACTTCGCACTTACGTGACTGCATCTGTATCGTCTACCGACAACATTATCGAGATCGCCGGGACTACCGCATTCTGAGGCGCGGTCCAAAGGCTAATTCAAGTGAACTTCAAAGGAGAAGTATGGAACCAAATAGTCGAACATCACAGCCCACGGGTTTTCTGTCCTTTCTACGACGCCATTGCGCGACGCCAGAGCCGGAAGCCTGCTCTTCGATGAGCCCAGCGGGCAAGCTGTTAAGCGAAGATAATCAGCCACAGCGCAATCGCGCTGCAGAGGCCGTAAGGAGCACGTGCAATGCGTTGAGGCTCCGAGCGGTTTCGCCATATCTGCCGCTGCTGGCGATGGGAATGCTGACGTCCGTTGGCTTCGGGCAAACGCTGACAACATTGCACAACTTTGGCGCGACGCCTGACGACGGTGCAGCTCCGGGATCGGGTGTAGTCGTCGACAAAGACGGTAACCTGTTCGGTACCACGGGTGCCGGGGGTGTTGCTGGCGGCGGCTTTAACGGTGTCGTTTTTGAGATCTCGCCACCCTCTTCTGGCAGCACGAAGTGGACAGAAACCATTCTTCACCGGTTTACTGGGACGCCCGATGGGCTGAACCCGCAAAGCAGGCTTGTGATGAAATCCGACGGTTCGCTATTTGGAACCACTAACCGCGGCGGCACCAAGGGGTTGGGAACTGCTTATACGGTCAAGCCAACGGGGAAGCTGGGTAGGCCTGGGGTTGAAAGCGTTATCTACAGTTTCGGAAGTACTGCTTTTGACATAGTAACGCCGAACCTTGGCTTCCTACTGGGTCCCGATCCGGACAACTTCGACAAGGATGAAGCTAGGAGTGGTAAGCAGATGGACAATGATTGTGAAGATCATAAAGGAGGCGATGACGAAAGTCTGTTCGGCGCCGATAGCGGAGGCGCCAACAACACTGGCGCCGTCTACGTGTTGGGTCCGCGTACACAAGGGAAGTCCCTGGTGGAGACCATCCTCTATAACTTCAAGCCTTTTCAGTCGGCTGATGCGGCAGATCCTTCGGGCGAACTGGTGCGGGACTGCAAAGGAAATCTATATGGCGTGACTGCACAAGGCGGCGTTAACAATCTCGGCGCAGTGTATGAAGTCACCCCGCCAGTACACGAGGGCGGAGCTTGGACGGAAAAGGTGATCTACTCGTTCAACGGCGCAGACGGAACCCTGCCTGCAGGAAAGCTGTTGCTGGGCGCAGAGGGCCAGCTATTCGGCACTGTGATCAGCGGAGGAGCCAACGACTCAGGAGCGGTGTTCGAATTGCATCCGCCCACTATCGCTGGACACCCATGGGTTGAAAAGATCGTCTATGCATTTACTGGCGGGGCAGACGGCGGCAGCCCTGGAAATGGCGTCATAGCCGACGCGAAGGGTAGGCTCTTCGGCACGGCTTCAGACGTGATCTTCATGTTGACGCCACCGGCGACGTCCGGCGGTATGTGGAAAGAAACCGTCTTGCACACCTTCACTGGACCGGACGGATTTACAGCCATTACGCCGCTGACCCTTTTCAACAATGCTCTTTACGGCACGACGGAACAAGCGGGCGCCTTCGGAGCGGGAACGGTGTTTCAATTGACGCTCCCGTGAAGACAAAGGTGGGTGAGGACCTTCCGGGGCGAAGGTGCTCTGAACGAACTCACCCACTCGCCCCTGGAGAATGGGCGCCGCGCGGGCGCCCTGCCGACGGGTCGCTTAGACGCCTTCGGAGCCGTGCAGCTTAACCAGTTTGTTATACAGCCCCAGCGTAAGGAACGTGGGCGCCCAATGCCCGACGAAATTGGCTTTCTTCTCGTCTCCGATGATTTGAAATATCAGCGAAGTCGCAATCGAGCCGAATGCGGCCCACAAGAACAGGTCCGAAGGCAACTTGGCCGTTTGCTGTTCAATGCTGCGTGCAACGGGCCCTTCTCTGTGCTCGGGGCGTGCGCCTGGACGCGGTTCTGTAGTGGCGAATTCTTTGTAATCCATGAAAATACTCTCCTTCGCTTTCAGATTCACTTTCAGTGCAGGAGATTTGTTTTCGCACCACAAAAAATCGTGGTCCCTATGCCACTACGCCGCGAACTATTCGTAGCGTAAGGCTTCAGTGGGGTTTAGCTGAGAAGCTCGCCGCGCCGGGAGAAGTCCGAACGCCACGCCCACCGTAAATGACACCGCGAAAGCAACCAGAATCGACCAGGGCGAGATAGGAACGTGTATCTGATTGGTCAGCAAGCGCGCGCTCACCGGCAAGGCAAGGCCAAGAACGATTCCGATTGCGCCCCCAACCATGCTGATAAGAACCGACTCCACCAGGAATTGAAGCAGGACTTCGCGCCGCGATGCCCCCACGGCCATACGCAGCCCGATCTCGCGCGTTCGTTCCGTCACTGTGACCAGCATGATGTTCATGATTCCGATTCCGGAAATCACCAGCGCGATCGCCGAAACGATGACCAGCACGATCGTCAGAATCGACGCGATCTGGTCGGCAGTCTGCAGGATGGCCGATAAATTCTGCACGTTGTACTTAGCGCCTACGCGATGCCGCCGCTCCAGAAGCGTATTTACCTGCTGCGTCACCAGCGGCACATCAGCCGCGTTGCGGACTTGTATATACACCGGGTTGATGCGTTCGTACTGCATGAAGTAGCGCATCACAGTGACGGGAATCAGAATGGTTTCATCGCTGATCTCGCCTTGTCCGAATGTGCTGGTTTTCTCACGAAAAGTGCCAATCACGATGAACTGCAATTGGCTGATCTTGATGGTTTGGCCGATCGCCGCATCCTGACTTCCGAAGATTCGAATCGCCAACTTATCGGTGAGCATGGCGACGTGCTCGCGCAATGATATATCGCTGTCGTCGAAAACGCGCCCGCGCAGGATCAGCAGATTACGCACCTTCGCATAATCCTGATCCACGCCATCCACGGTGACCGTGCGAACCTTTCCGTTCACAACGATCTGGTCGTTGCTGTTCATCACGGCCGCAGCGGCGATGATCGAATTTCCGAGCGTGTCACGAATCGCCTGCACGTCCGACAGCTTGACAAAATCCGCTTCTACCTGCGCTGTGTTCTGCCCGCCCGCTTCGTAATCGGCGTAAACCAGGTTGGAGCCAATACCGCGGATCTGATCCAGAATCAGGTTTTTGCTGGCGAGGGAAATGGTGACGACGAGAATCACCGACGCATTGCCGATGATGAGGCCGAGAGCAGTGAGGAAGGTACGGAGCCGGTTTGCCCGGAGCGCTTGCAGACTGAAGCTGACGGCTTCGCTAATGTGCATCCGACAACTGCAGTTTACGCTCCGCCCGCCTGCTTCAGCAAACGAAGCGCTTCCTGCTTGGGCGGATCATCCGGCGTGAGGGAGGCGCGCATGTACTTTTGAAGCAGCGCGCGGGCTTCGTTCAGATCGCGTTTCTGCTTCACCAGTACGTCAGCGCGCGCATACCAGACAGAGGGCGCGTTCGGATTCAGCTCTTGTGCTTCAAGGAACACCTGATCGCTCTCTTGCGTCCGGCCCTGATTTGCCAGGAACTTCGCCAGGCTGACCAGGTGCCCCGCTTCGTGGGGCGCGGCCGTGATCGCTTGCCGCAGATGCACCTCGGCCGCGCTATATTCTTTGCGCATCTGGGCCAGCTTCGCTTTTTCGTAGAAGCCCTCAGGCGGGTCAATCGCAACAGTTTTGTCTGCAACCGCCATCGCCTTCTCAAAACCGCCGCCCATGAAGCCGGGAGCGTTCAGATAGTAGTCGAAAAGGTCCGCCAGCGCATCACTGTCCTTTGGATCGAGTTCAACAGCGCGTTCGAACGCCTGCCTCGCCTTGATCGCGAACGCGGCCGCGGTCAGCATGCTGCTGGTCTCCGCGCGCTTGCCATAGGCACGGCCAAGCCAGTCCATGTACTTGGCACTGTCCGGCTGCTCGGCCGTCGCCTTTCGCAGGAAGTCTGTCGCCTTTCTCAGCTCCCCTTGCATATAGTAGTCGCGCGCGATCAGAAAATTCGTCGCAGCGTCCTGCGTGGTCCTATCGAGCAGCGCCAGCGAGCCTTCATAATCGGTGCGCTGATACAGTTCTTCTGCCCTGTTCAGACTTCCCGCCACCGCCGGCAGGACCGCCCCGAGCAGCAGTACTGCGGCTGCAAGCGCAATCCCATTTACAGGAAATCGACGCCCTTTCTCGATAAAAGCCTTAAAACGCACGTAACTATCCGATGCAGTCCGGGTAGCGCAGGTTGCCGATTCCGCTGTCTTGCCCTTGCCGTACGCTCCCTCACTGATAATGACCGAAATGTCGCGAATCGTGCGTCCACACGTTGTAGTATGCTGATGCTGAAATCTTGAACAGGAGACAACCAACTATGCTCGCCCGGTTGCGAAACTCGTTAGTTTTAGTAGGACTTAGCCTGCTGGCCGGCACAGCGTGGGCGCAGACCACCACCTTGCAGGGAGATGTCAAGGGACCCGATGGCCAGGGGCTCAAAGGCGCCGTTATTGACCTGACGCGCACCGACATCAAGGGTCATTACACCGTCAAATCAGATAAGAAGGGTCACTGGCTCTATACTGGTCTCCCGGCCGGAACCTACGACATTCAGTGCATCGTCGATGGCCAGATGATGGACAAAGTGACGAACGTGAAGTCGGGTTACGGAGACAACCCGCCCGTCGATTTTGATTTGCAGAAGATAGCGGAAATGAAGGCTGCGCAAGCCAAGTCCGCTCAAACGGGCCAGGTGACGCAAGAGCAGGCGCGCGGCATGAGTAAAGAACAGAAAGAGCAGTACGAGGCCGCGCTGAAGAAGAACCAGGAAGCTATCAAGAAGAACAAGGCTCTGAATGATGCTTACAACGCTGCCAAAGATTCGTTGACGAAGGCGCAGGGCGACACCGATAAGGCTGCCAAAGTCACGGATTTTCAAGCCGCTGTGGATAACTTCAACAAGGCTGCCGCGATTGACGACAAGCAGGAGGCCATCTGGGCCGGCTTAGGCGACGCCGAATATGGCTTAGGCCAGGCGCAAACCGGCGACGACCGCACCAAGTCTTTCGACGGCGCGCTTGACGCCTATAAGAAGGTGCTCGCCATCAACCCGAATGAGGCCGCAATTTACAACCAGATGGGCAACATCTACGGCGCTGAGAAGAAGATTCCCGAGGCCACCGAAGCGTTGAGCAAAGCCGCCCAGCTTGACCCCGCAATGGCCGCCAAAGCCTACTACAACATGGGCGCGAATCTGGTAAACGCGGGGAACGGAGATCAGGCTGTCGAGTTCTTCCAGAAGGCGATTGCCGCCGATCCCAACTACGCCGACGCTCACTATCAGCTCGGCATCTGCCTCATGGGAAAAGCGCAAGTGGATAATAAGACGGGTAAGATCACTCCGCCCGCTGGCACGGGCGATGAGTTCCAGAAATATCTCCAGCTGAAGCCGGACGGTCCGTACGCTCAATCGTCTAAAGATATGTTGGCGTCGCTCGGCGAAGGCGTTCAGACCAACTACACGGCTCCAGGCGCTAAGAAGAAGAAGCAGTAGCTCGCGTGTAGCATTAAGGAAGAGGCACGCTCCAGTGGGTGCCTCTTTCTACAGTTCTCATTCTCAATGATCCGTGCCCTGCTCGAGCTATTCATCACCGTTGTTGCAGTGTTTGTTGCCCGAGCCATTCTCACCAGCGTGATGCGCGGCTTCGCCAATGCGGGTCGGATGAGTACCACTCCGCCCGCCCCCCGCAGTGCCGATCAACCCCGCACCTTCCAGCAAGCGCAACCCACGGGCGAACTGCACAAGGACCCCGTTTGTGGGACGTACGTCGCCGAATCCACACCATTCCGCCGTCAATCTTCCGGACAGACCTTCTACTACTGCTCTGCCAATTGCAAAGAGAAGCACTCGCTAGTGGCGAAATAGGGCAATCGGAGCCATGAGCGCAGCGATTGGTGTCTTCCTCACTTGATACTCCAATCGCTGCGCTCATGGCTCCGATTCCTTTCTATTCGCTACCATAGCGAGATCCAATGAGAAGAAGACACTTCCTCGCTTCCGGGCTTGTTGCCGGAGTCGCGGCGCCATACAGCCGCGCCCGACAAAGCGAATCGGATGCACCCCTTCGGAAAGCTCCGGCCATCGCCGCGCTGAAAAGTCGTCACGCTGAAGCGAAGCCGATCACCGTGGCGGAACGCCGCGACCGCATCGCGCGTGCCCAGCAGCTGATGCAGCAGAACAAGCTCGACGCCCTCTGCATGATCGGCGGTACGTCGCTTGCCTACTTCACGGGGATTAAATGGGGCAACAGTGAGCGCCTGTTCGCGCTTGTTTTGCCGCAGACCGGCCATCCCTTCTATGTCAGCCCCGCATTCGAAGAAGGCCGAGCGCGCGAGCAGATTTCACAAAGCCCTGACGGCGATTCCTGCCGCGTCCTGACATGGCAGGAAGACGAGAGTCCCTACGCGCTGGTCGCCCAAGGCCTGCAGGACGCGGGCGCCAAAACGGGTCGCATCGGGATAGAGGAACGCACCACGTTCGTGTTTGCGGACGGCATCGGCAAAGCGTGTCCCGCTGCCCAAATCGTCAGCGCCACGCCGGTAACGGCCGGTTGCCGCATGCTCAAGAGCCCGGCCGAGCTTGCCCTCATGCGCCTGGCTGCCGAAGTGTCGCTTGCCGCTTACGAGGCCGCCTGGAAGAGCTTGCAACCCGGCATGACGCAGAATCAGTTCGGCGCGCTTGTCGCCGCAGCTCATCGTCAGCTCGGCTTTACCGGCGAAGCGTCCGTCCAAGCCGGTGAATATTCCGCTCTGCCGCACGGTTCCAGAACCCCACAAACGATTCGCGAAGGGACAGTCCTACTCATGGATGGCGGCTGCAGCGTCGAAGAATATCAATCAGACATCAGCCGCACTTTTGTCCTCGGTAAAGCGAGCGACAAGATGAAGCGCGTCTTCGACATTGTCCATCGTGCCCAAACCGCGGCCTTGCAAACCGCGCGCCCTGGATTACCCGCCGGTCAACTCGACGCCGCCGCGCGCAAAGTGATCACAGACGCCGGCTATGGACCCGGATACAAATACTTCACCCATCGCGTTGGACATGGCATGGGAATGGATGGTCACGAGTGGCCGTACTTAGTCAGGGACAATCCGCTGCCGCTCCAAGCAGATATGACATTCAGCGATGAGCCGGGCATCTACATTCGTGGCGAGTTCGGCGTGCGCCTGGAAGACGACATGCACATTACCGAAAATGGCGCTGAACTTTTCACGCCGCAGAGCCCGTCGCCCGAAGAACCATTTGCCAAGGCATAACCATCCGGCTGCTACAAATGAGTTGATGAATTGGACTGCGGTAGGGGCAGCGCTGATGGCGCTCGCTGTCGGCATGGGTGCGTTCGGCGCACATGGCTTGCGTGACAAGCTGGATGCGTACTCGATGTCCGTGTACGAGAAGGCGGTCTTCTATCACTTCGTCCACGCGCTCGGCATTCTGCTGGTTGCGCTGCTCGCCCGAACCGGCGCCATCACGCCCGTTGCACAAACCCGCGTGGCATGGTTTCTGCTCATCGGCATCATCGTTTTTTCCGGCAGTCTTTACGCGCTGGCTGTGACGGGCGTTCGAATACTGGGAGCCATCACACCCATTGGCGGTTTGGCGTTCATTATTGGCTGGCTTGTGCTCGCTTACGAGGCGTTTCGCGCCCAGCGGACTTAGCCTTTCACTTCCAGCAACGAGCGCGTTCCTAAACCCTCCGGCAACTCGTAACGACAAAGCAATTGCACCGACACGTTCTCACTATCCGCTTGGTCGAGTTCGGCTTGGATGTCGGGACCTTTGTACAGAATCAGCCGCACTCCCCGTTTCAGCGGCTTGCGAAACAGATCCAGAATGCGGTTTAGCGGAGCCACCGCGCGCGCGGTGATGACATCTATCCGCTGTTCTGCAGCCACATCTTCAGCACGCTCGTGCGTCACTTCTACATTCCGCAAATCGAGCGATTCAATCACCGACTCCACAAATCGGGCTTTCTTCTGCGTGCTTTCCGAAAGCGTGAAATGCACGTCCGGCATCACTAAGGACAGCGGCACGCCCGGAAATCCAGCGCCGGTTCCCGCATCGAGAACGCGCCTCGCCCCGCGAAAACACTCCCACGGGACCACAGAATCATACACGTGCTTGATAGCAGCTTCACGCGGATTCGTCAGCCGCGTCAGATTCATGTGCTCGTTCGCTTCGGCAATCAAGCTGAGGTGCCGCGCGGCCTGGCGGATCAACGGCTCGCGATGGGGGAGGTCTGGCGGCAAAAAACGGGCCAGCTCTTCCTCGAACTGCACAGCTTCATCATGCCATTCGATGACAAACCGCCGGCAGCGCAAAGTCTGGCGCGACGGTTACGCAAGAATGAAAGTGAATGTTAAGAGCGGGAATTGTGGGGCTTCCCAATGTTGGGAAGAGCACCCTGTTTAATGCAGTCACACAAACGCGCAAAGCGATGGCCGCAAATTATCGGTTTTGCACCATTGAACCGAACACCGGCGTGGTGACCGTTCCGGACGAACGTCTCGATGTGCTGGCGAAAATGAGCAACTCGCAGAAGATCGTTCCGGCCGTTTTCGAATTCGTCGACATCGCCGGTCTGGTCAAAGGCGCGAGCCAGGGTGAGGGTCTGGGTAATCAATTTCTGGGCCACATCCGTGAAGTCGACGCGCTCATTCAGGTAGTGCGCTGCTTTGAAAACTCGAATATCGAGCATGTGATGGATACGGTCGATCCTGTCCGCGACATCGAAATCATCAATACCGAACTGGTGCTGGCAGATCTGGAATCGGTGGAGAAGCGCAAGGCGAAGCAGCAAAAAGCGGCGAAGAGCGGCGACAAAAAGATCCTGGCCGAAGTCGAGTTACTGGATAAAATCGAAGCTCATCTGAACACCGGGAAGACCGTCGTCACCATGGACTTGACGCCTGAAGAAAAGGCCGGTGACTAAGCTCTTCTTTCTGCTGACCGACAAGCCCACGCTGTTTGCCTGCAATGTCGCCGAAGAGGATCTGGCCAATGCCGATCAAAACAAGTATGTCCAGCAGGTTCGCGCCTATGTACGCGAGCATCATGACACCTCTGCGGTTGTCGTCTCTGCCGAGATTGAATCCGAACTCGTTACGCTATCCGCTGAAGAACGCGCTGAGTATCTTGCGGGGCTGGGAGTCACTGATACCGGCGCAAGCAACCTGATTCGCGAGGCTTATCATCTCCTCGGTTTGCGCACGTATTTGACCACCGGTGAAAAAGAGACGCGCGCCTGGACCATTCACGCGGGCGACAAAGCTCCACAAGCTGCGGGCGTCATCCACTCGGATTTCGAGAAGAGCTTCATCTCCGCCGAGTGCGTCTCATATGACGACCTGGTTGCTCTCGGATCCTTTCGCAAGAGCGCGGGAAGTCGGCAAACTGCGCACAGAAGGCAAAGAATACGTTGTGCAGGACGGCGACGTGATCGAGTTCAAGACTTTCTTGTAGGGCGCGCCGCTTTCTTCAACTGCGCGATCTCCTGTGGCGTGAGATTTCTCCACTCGCCCATGCGCAGTCCTGCTAGCGTCAGCGGGCCGAGATTCGTCCGAACCAGCTTCAGCACCTTGCTCCCGAGAGCCTCAATCATGCGCCGCACTTGCCGGTTGCGCCCTTCCGTGATCGTCAGATCGAGAAACGTGTATTTCTCCGAATCGCGAACTCTGCGCACAATTGCGGGTCCGGTCATTCCATCCGAAAGTTCGATGCCGCGCGCAAGCTGCGCGAGTTGTTCATCGCTCAAAAGCGTCGAAGCTTTCACCAGATATGTCTTCGCAACTTTATGCTCGGGATTAGTCATGGCTTCCGCAAGCTGATTATCGTTAGTCAGCAGCAGCAGGCCTGAGGTATCCAGATCGAGCCGCCCGACCGTACCGACAAACTGATCCACCTCCGGAATCAAATCGTAAACAGTGGGCCGGCCCCCCGGATCGCGATAAGTGGTGACGTAGCCTTTCGGCTTGTACAAAAGCACGTAGCGCGCTTCGACCTTAAGAAGCGGTTTATCGTCCAGCGTGACCTTGTCGCGATCCAGATCCACCCAATGATCGGGCGTCTGGATTAGCTTGCCGTTCACCCGCACGCGCCCGTTTCCGATCCAGCTTCTCGCTTCGGTGCGCGAGCCGAGCCCGGCTTTCGAGAGCACGCGGTCCAGCGTTTTCAATCGCCGTAATTGCCCTGTGACCGGCGGGCTATGGGTTTTCCTGGTCAAACAAATCCGAGCGGTCAACGCGTTCGCCGCGGAACATCACCTGCGAAATGCGTTCCGTATTCGCGATGTCTTGCAGCGGATCGCCATCCAACAGCACCAACGTCGCGTCGCGGCCCTTTTGGATCGAACCAATCCGATTTTCAGCGCGCAGAACCTTCGCCGCGTTGTAAGTGGCCGCTTGCAGCGCGACGGCTGGCGGAATCCCCGCCTTCACCCATAATTCCAGTTCGTGCTGCACCGTCGGGCCGTGAATCACCAGCATGTTCCCGGCGTCGGTGCCCGCAATCAGAAGCACTCCCGCCTTGTACGCTGCAAGCACGTTCTGCCGCGAACGGTCCAGCATCGGAATGAATGCTGAATCCGGGAGTTTTCCTTTGCTTCTGAATAAACGCGCGTGTCGATGAGAGCAGATCGGCTGGACCTACCTGCTGAAGTAATGAGCGGTTCAGAAGTTCCGCATTTCCGGTCGCTAAATCGGCAACTCCTTCGAACACGCTCATCGTCGGGTCATACGCGATGTTCTTCTGCTTCAGCTCGGCAAACGTTGATTCCGGAATGATGTCTACCGTTGATCCATGCTCAATGCTGTTCGTACCCGCATCGGCAGCCTCTTTCACGTCGGCCGCGCTCCCCGTATGTGTCGCAGCGGAGAGGCCGTCCTTGGTGGCTTCCGCAATCACGGCACTGTAGATCGCCGGATCCATGTGGTTGAACAGTCCCCAGCCGGCATTGCCCGACTCCAAAACTGCTTTAATGCAATCGACGCCCGCCGCCTTCAGTTGATCCACCTGCCCGCGCGCTTCGTCAGCCGATTTCGGCAAGCGAACAAATTGTTCTCTTGCCGTTTGCTGCATCGATCCGGGGAAACTCTTGATCATCTCCATTGGATGTCCGCCCTCGGCGGTAAATAAAGGCCCACAAGCAAACAGTTCCGCGCCCACATATTTTCCCGAGGCTGTGTCCTTGCGCATCTTCAGCGAAGCATCCAGAAAGTCGCCCGTGCTTCGTACCGCCGTAATGCCGCTGTAGAGGTACGCCGCCAGCCGCCGGTCGCCAGCCTTCGGGTCCATGTAGCGCTTCGTATTCTCAAACACGCCACCCGGCGCGCCCAGATGAACGTGCATGTCGATAAGCCCCGGAATGATTGTCTTCCCCGAACTCTCAATCACGTCCGCGTTTAGCGATTTGAGATCCGGCGGCGGAGATTGAAACACCTCAGCGATCTTCCCGTTTCGAACCAGAACCGCGCCGTTCTGAATCACCGTGCCGTCCCCGACAAATATCTTCGCGTTGTTGAAAATCGTCGCGCGTTTACGCATCGCATTCCGCGTCAGTATGCGTGCACGCTCATTATTCTGCTGCGTCTTCGCCTGGTAGATCCCCATTATGAAGAACGGCGCCAGCACAGCCAGAATCCACAACTTCGCGCGATTCGAAATCTTCTCTTCTTTTTCCCAGCGGAACAGCTTGATGCCAACGAACATCGCGACCGCAAACGTAATCAGCAGGGCCAAGACGGCGAACCAGTTCGCAACTATACCTTCGCCCGCAATCATGATGGACTGCATGCCCTGAAATAAATAAGTCGCCGGAAGAAACTGCGCGACGTTCTGTACCCAAATCGGCATGATGCTGACTGGAAAGGTCGCACCGCTGAGGAACAGCATCGGCAGATAGAGAAGCTGGATGAGTATCTGCGCTTCCTGCTGCGAATTGACAACCGCTGCCACGATCATGCCGAATGATCGGAAAGCAACCACGCCGATACAGACGAAGAGCAGCAATGAAATCAGGCTGTGCGGTAACGGCGCGTGATAGACAATTTTTCCGAAGAACAAAAAGAACAAGACAGTCGGCAGGAACGCGGCCAGACCCGAGACAATCGAGGAGACGATAATCGGCGCGGCACTGATGGGCGCCACTTTGAACCGGCGCAGAACATTGGTCTCGCGATCCATCACAGTCCGCATGCCGGCGCCAAAAAAGCCGTTGCCGAGCACGCCGATCATTATCACCATGGCAATTACCTGCGCCATTGCTGACGGGCTCTTTCCCGCATCAAACGTCTGGGCAAAGATAAAGAAGAACGACAGCGGAAACAGATAACTGAAGAACAGCACGGAGCGGTCGCGCAGCATCAGCCGCAGGCTCATTCGGATCTGTGCAAGGTAAGGCGTCATTCGCGCAGCTTCTTCCCCGTCAATTCAATAAACACGTCTTCCAGCGTCGGCCGCTTCATGTGGATATCCACTAAGCGCAAGCCCTGTTGCTCAATCCACTTCACCAGCTCGACAATTAATGCGGCCGGCTCCTCGCTCTGCATCGACAACGTCCGGCCATCGTCGGAAACAGAATATTTTTCAGAGCGAAGCTTCTCCGGCAAGCTATCGAGAGACAGTGCCGCGTTCGTGGTCACTTCCACCTGCGTGTGCCCCAGCACGCGTTGCTGAATCTCACGCGGGCTCCCCAACTCGATAATCTTTCCCGCATCGATAATCGCGACCCGGTCGCAAAGGCGCTCCGCCTCTTCGATATAGTGCGTCGTGATCAGGATTGACCGCCGATCGTCTCTCAACTCCTGAATCAAGCCGTGAATCTCATGCCGAACCTGCGGATCCAGGCCTGTTGTCGGCTCATCCAGAAACAGCAAACTCGGCTCGTTCACCAACGCCAACGCCAGAGCCACTCGTTGCTTCTGCCCGCCCGAGAGCGACTTGTATTGCGCATCCCGCTTCTCAGTCAGTTGCAGGCGTTGTAGAAGTTTGTCGTTGTCCGTGTGCCGATCGTAGAAAGCGCTAAACAACTCAAGCGCTTCGTGCACCTTAATCTTGTCCGGCAGGTTGGTGGCCTGCAGGCAAACGCCGATGCGGTTCTTAATGTCGCGCGATTGCAGCGCCGGATCGAAGCCCAGCACCGACACCTTACCGCTCGTTCGCGGACGCAAACCCTCGAGAATTTCAATAGTGGTCGTCTTCCCCGCGCCATTGGGACCCAAGAGTCCAAATACTTCCCCCGTGCCTACCTCGAGATCAATGCCGCGCACCGCTTCGAAGTCGCCGTACGACTTGTGCAGGTCCTCTACAGACACTGCTGCTGAATTAACCATTCAAATGTTCTTACCTAGTATTACGCCATTGGCTGTTCACCGCGGATCAGATCGGCCCAAGTTTCTCGTTGCCGCGCAACATGCACGCGCTCGCCATCCACCAGCAGTTCGCAGGCTCGCGGACGCGAGTTGTAATTGGACGAAAGCACAAACCCGTAAGCGCCGGCGGTCCGAATCGCCAGCAGATCGCCGGGTTTTAGCGGGCAAATCCGACGTCCGCGAGCGAAGAAATCGCCCGTCTCGCAAACCGGTCCAACCACATCGGCGACGATGTCCTCCGACTTCTGAGGATTGCTTGACCGGAACAATGTCGTGATGCGCCTGGTAGAGCGAAGGACGAATCAGATCGTTCATTGCCGGCGTCCACGATAACGAACGTCTTATGCCCGGTATGCTTGATCAGCAGCACGCGCGTGAGCAGCACGCCCGCTTCAGCGGCAATCGATCGCCCGGGCTCCAGCATCACCGTCAGATCGCGGCCTTGCAACCGCATTTTCAATGCCTCTATGAAACTGCCTGGCGAAGCACCACGGTCGCTTGATCGATATGCCACTCCCAAGCCACCGCCCAGATCCAGATAACGAATCGAAAGCCCCTGCAATTGCAAACGGTCAACCAGTGCAATGGTTTTGTCGGCCGCTTCCAGCAGAGGCTTGATATCCAGTAATTGAGAGCCAATGTGGCAACTCACGCCTTCGGCTCGGATGCCTGGCAAGCGGCTCGCGCGTTGATAGATCCCTTCCGCCTCGGCCATATCGACGCCGAACTTGTGTTCGCGCAGTCCGGTTGAGATGTACGGATGCGTTATGGCATCCACATCCGGGTTTACTCGCAGCGCAATCGACGCACTCTTACCCAACTCAGCCGCAAGCCGCGAAATCAAGTGCAGTTCGCATTCCGATTCGCAATTGAAACTGTGAATGCCCTGCTCCAGCGCGTAGCGAATTTCAGCTTCGGTCTTACCGACGCCTGAGAAAACAATTTTAGAAGCGTCGCCGCCTGCGGCCAAAACCCGGAACAACTCGCCGCCCGACACGATGTCGAAGCCAGCGCCTTCGCGCGCCAGGACGGATAGCACCGCCAGATTCGAATTGGCCTTAACCGCAAAACAAACACGGTGCGGCAACCCGGCAAGCGCATCTTCGTAACGGTGAAACCTGCTGACAAGCGCGTACCGCGAATAGATGTACGCAGGGGTTCCGTATTCGGCTGCCAGCGCCGCTAAATCGACACCTTCGCACGCAAGATTCCCGCCGCGATAGCTGAAATCGTTGTCTTCAGACATTGCGGAAGAAGTTAGAGCACGCGTAGCGCGATCACCGTCTGATCGTCGGTCAATGGAGTAGCGCCTCGAAACTCATCCAGATCGTCGAATACAGCCTGCGCAATTTCCTCAGGTGACTTATCGCACAGCTTGACGATGAGCTTTTCCAGACGCTTCCGTCCATACTCCGCGTGATCTGCGAGTTGATCTTCCACGCCGTCTGAATAGAACAAAATGAGGTCGCCTTCGTCTACCGCAATCGGCACCTCGTCATACTCCTGGTCTTCCAGCAGCCCGATGGGCACGCCTTCCGCCCGCGTCTCGATGATCTTGCCCTTGCGGCACAGCAATGGCGGAAGCGAGCCGGCGTTACAGATGGTGAATCGGCGATTGGGCGCGTCCCACAATGCCAGGCATAGAGTTGCGTACTGTGCGTCCACTTTCCGCTCCAGCAGCGCCTCATTCAACGCCCTCATTAGGGATGCAGGCGCGCGCCGCCGCGGAGCCAGGATTCGCAGCAAGCCTGAAATCAGTGCACCGAACAATGCCGCAGCCGCACCCTTGCCGCTAACGTCTCCAAACGCAATGATGCTGAAGTTTTCGGTGTGCTCGAACAGATCGTAAAGATCGCCGCTAATCTCGCGCGCGGGCCGTGACTTGATGGCCGCATCCAGTCCCACCACGTTTGAGAAAGTCTTCGGCAGAAGCACCGATTGCAGCTTGTATGCGGCCCGTAGATCTTCCTCCATGCGCTGCTCGCGTTGCGCAATTTCCGCATACAAGCGCGCATTCTCAACTGACGTCGCAATCTGCGGCGCAAGCAGACTCAACGCTCGCGTATGATCTTCCGTGAAGAAGCCGATCCTGACGCTTTCCAGATCCATCACGCCGATCACGCGGTCACGCACAATCAACGGCACGGCGATCTCTGAAAGTACGTCGCTCTCGCTTGCCACATAGCGCGGATCTTCCTTCACATTCGGAACGCGAATAACCTGGCGCGATTCGGCTGCCGCGCCGGTAATTCCTCGGCCCCACTCAATGTTTTCGGTGGTCGAGGTCTTGTCATAGCGTTGGCTGAAACGGCAACTCAACAGCTTCTTGTCTTCTTCGATGAGAAAGATGCTGAACGAATCAAAATTGATCAGCGCTCGCACGGTCACGGCGATCTTTGTCAGCAGCTCATCGATGTCCAGAATGGAGCTAAACTCGTGCGACAAATGAGCCAGAACGCGCAGCGTCCGGTTCTGCCGTTCCACGCGCCGATACAAGCGCGCATTGTCAATCGCCACGCCCACGCGGCTCGCAATCAGAGCCAATAGCGCGCGGTCCTGTTCGGAAAACGCGCCCACGCGCGTCGCCTGCAGGTCGATGATCCCAACCAGCTTGCGGCGTATAAGCATCGGCGTCGCCAATTCCGCCCTCACGGCATCCAGCGCGTTCAGATAGCGCTTGTCTTCACGCACATCGCGCACCAAAACCGGCTGTTTGAGTGCCGCCGATGTCCCGACAATCCCTTCACCCGGACCTATCGAGAGGCTTTTCACTACCTCGTCGCGATGCCCGATCGAATAGCGCATCCGCAGCGTACGCGTGCGCTCGCTGTACAGCAGAATTGCGAACAGCTCATAGGGAATCACGTCTTTGACAATCTCGGCCACGTTGCCGAGCAGGCGATCCAGATCCAGCGTTTCAGACGTGACGCTACTGACCTCCAGCAGGAAGTCAAGTAGTTCAGCCCGCTCGCGGAAGCGGACTTCGGTTTTTCGCGGTGCGGCCATCAGTACGGATTCACTTCTCCGGCAGCCGCAACAGGCATCTGTGAACTCGAACCGGTCTGCAGTTCACGGATGATGGACACACCGGCACTGGCGCCGATGCGATTGGCGCCCGCACCAACCATCTGGCGCAAATGCTCCAGCGTTCGAATCCCGCCTGATGCCTTGACGCCCATCTTCTCGCCCACCGTGCGCCGCATCAACTGAACGTCGGCGACGGTCGCTCCGCCGGTCGAAAATCCCGTCGAGGTCTTCACGAAGTCGGCTTGCGACTGCTGCGCGATGCGGCACGCCGTAACCTTCTCTTCATCCGTCAGCAGAGACGTTTCAAGAATGACTTTGAGGAAGCCGCCATACGAATGCGCTACGTCCGCCAGATCGCCCACTTCCTTATAAACCACGTGGTATTCGCGCGAGCGGAGCGCCCCGATATTCTGCACCATATCGATCTCTTTGGCGCCTTGCGTCAACGCCAGATCCGCTTCCGCAATCTTCGTCCGAACATCGTTCGCACCTAAAGGGAACCCGATTACCGTACACACGTGCACACCCGAACGCTCCAGCAGCTCACTTGCAAGACTCACCCAGAACGGGTTGATGCAAACCGATGCAAACTGATACTCGCGGGCCTCTTCGCACACGCGAATGACATCTTCCCGTGTGGCCTCCGGCTTCAGCAGCGTGTGGTCGATCAAAGCGGCAACCGCCTGTGGATTGTTCAAGTCCTCAGCAGAGATCACGTCTTATCTTACGGGTTCACCAGCTTTCCATTCAGCACCGAAGTTTTTCGCGGGACCATCTGTTCCCGGTTCGAAATGTCGTAGACCAGCGTGGCAATCACGGCCGAGGCTTGCATCAAATCTTCCGGAATCGCATGCGGATAGGTGTCCATGTCCGAATGATGCGTTACCGTTCCATAATCCAGCGGATCCTGGATGAATTGGAACGCCGGCAGCCCGGCATCATCGAACGACAAATGATCTGTCCCGCCCGTATGCCGCAAACTGGTTGTTGTTACGCCCATATCGCGAAATGGCGCCATCCACTTCTCAAACAGCGGCCGAATCGCGTCGTTCCCTTCTAGCCACACCCCGCGAATCTTACCGCTGCCGTTGTCCAGATTCAGATAGGCATCGAATTTCGCCTGCTCCGGCTTCACTTCGCCCGTATTGATATCCGCGAAATGCTGCTTCACATACGCGCGCGAACCAAACAGGCCCTCCTCTTCCCCGCTCCACAATCCAATCCGCACGGTTCGATCCAACGGCACATTCAGAGTCTTCAGGATGCGCATCACTTCCATCATCACGGCGCTTCCGGCTCCGTTATCCGTCGCGCCCGTCCCGCTATGCCAGGAATCGAAATGCGCGCCGATCATCACCACTTCATCCGGTTTCTTCTGTCCCGGAATCTCCGCAACGATGTTTGCCGCCGTCCACATCGTGATCCGAATATTTCGCCTTTACTTCCAGCCGGACCGTCACCGGCACGTTCTTCTGCACCAGCCGCTGCATGCGCGAATACTGCTCTTCGGTCACAACGAATGTGGGCGGCGCCATCGGCTTGTCCGTCTTAAAGGCGCCTGCGGCTTCAGCGTGGATAAGCCCGTTGTGCGATCTCGGGTCATATCGCAAGACCGCCAGCACCCCTTCGCTCTTGAGAAAAGCCCCCATGTCAGCCAGCGACTCGTCGTAGCGGTCGAACAATGCGTCTTCAATCGAGTTCGGCAGGCTCGCCATGTACTTGCCGATCTCATCCTGGTTCTCCGGCATCTTTACCTCATCCACAGTGATGTGTCGCTTAATCGCCGGGTCAGGCGCCTTGGCGAAATTAGCCAGCTCTTCATCCGTATAGCGCTTGAACAACGGGTTCGTCGAGGGACTGGGCTGCGGCGCATCGGAAAGCAACACGATCTTGCCTTTCAGCTTCCCGTGCCACTCGGCTTTATATTTCTCAAGCGTTTCTTTGTTCTTCTTAAACTCGTACCAGCGTCCCTGCTGCATCGGCGCGTACATCACCTCGCCGGTCTCTACGCCCTTTGTCGGCGAACTCCACGCCAGCGGATAAGCAACCAAATGCGAATAGCGCGGCGTCAGCATGTCGGCGTTGCACGATTCCAGCGACCAGCTTCGTCCGAACGGTCCCCACTTCTCCTCATGCACGTTCGCCAGGCCCCAACCCTTCATGGCCTGCATCGCCCATTGCGCCGCTTGCTCCCACTCCGGCGATGCGGTCAATCGAGGCCCATATTGATCGGAGATGCTCTGCAGGTGTTCCATCACCTTCGAATTTTCGAAGGCTTCCACCTTGATCTGATGCAGTACACTCAGATCCCGGTCGTCCTGCGCCCCCAATCCCGCGCAAGAAAAGGCTAAAACCGTAGCAATGACGGCAATTTTGTACATGGGTTACTTTTATCACGTGCTGAGCGCAGCCTTTATTCCCTATCCCGCACTACCCTCATCTGATAGGAGTTCAACAAACGCGAAATCAGCACCGCCAGATAAAGCACGCCCAGTAAAGACTCGATAACGGAAATTGATCGGCCTGGCGTCGAAACGGGCGTTATTCCCGACGCACCCAAACAAGTCACGGTGGCGAAGCTGTAGTAAATAAGGTCAAATCGATCCGGAACAGCATGCGAATTCACCGCCGGGTCCAGGTAAAAAGCATGCGGCTGCAGTGTCGCCAGCATCCCGTACACGCTGGCAAAGCCGAATCCCACCAGAAGATAAATACAAAGCGCTCCGAAAATCAGCTCTCGGGTAGGCTCCTCCGTCATAAACACGCGTCGGAAAAGAACCACCACAATTAGCGAATCAAACGCCAGACCGAAACAGATGCTGACCAGCGAAAGCGTGCCCACGCTGCCAGGATGGAGAAACGTGCGCTCAATTAGCGCCGGGACCGCCAGCAACAAACCCAGCCACATATACACGCGCCGGAAACTTACCGCGTAAATGCTCAGGCCCATGATGAGAGCGCCCAACAGCCGAAACATCAGGAACGTAAGACCGGCGCTTTGACTGTATGGATAGAAGATGAGGTAAGCCAACAAAACGAAGAAGAGAGCTGAAAACCCGCGCCCTTTCCGCTTCTCTGAGATCGCCGCTTGCGACAACGTTTCTGGCATCCAATATTTCCTATCATGCATACTACGGGTGCGGATGGCAGTTAGTAAAACGATTGATCCCACCCACCTACCCTCGAACTCACCCATCGCGTCGCCGATGCCGGAGAGCACCAGCAAGCGCCTGTTGCCTTGGCTTGTCGCGGTCGCGTTCTTCATGGAGTCGCTGGACACCACCGTCCTGAATACCGCAGTTCCGGCCATTTCGCACGCCCTCAATGTCTCCGTCTTGAGCATG
Source organism: Terriglobia bacterium (assembly GCA_963758445.1). GTDB lineage: Bacteria > Acidobacteriota > Terriglobia > Bryobacterales > Bryobacteraceae > Bog-105. The sequence continues at coordinate 211,427 of CAVWVR010000003.1, read as the reverse complement.
AAAGCGGTGCTCGCAAGCTACACGTTGAGCCTCGCTGTCTTCATCCCCATCAGCGGCTGGATGGCAGACCGCTTCGGCACGCGCCGCGTATTCTCGGCCGCCATCGGAGTCTTCACGCTCGGCTCGCTTCTTTGCGGCTTATGCACGAACATCCATCTGCTGGTGCTGTGCCGCGTACTGCAAGGCTTCGGCGGCGCCATGATGGTGCCGGTCGGACGTTTGACGCTGGTACGCGCATTCGCCAAATCGGAACTCGTGCGGACCATGAGCTTCGTCGCCATTCCGGCTTTGATCGGCCCCATGCTGGGCCCCATCACCGGCGGGCTGATCATCAAGTATTTGCACTGGCGCTATATCTTCTTCATCAACATTCCAATCGGCCTCACGGGACTCGTTCTCGTCTACCTTCATCTGCCGGACTATAAGGAAGAACGGAGGGATCCGCTCGACTTCGTCGGCCTTGTTCTGTTCGGCTCCGGCATTGCGCTGCTCTCTTACGTGCTCGAAGTGTTCGGCGAGCACGAGCTTAGCGCGGCAGAGATTAGCGGGCTTCTCATCATGTCCGTCGCGCTCATCTTGGCCTACGGCATTCACGGCTTGCACGCGGAACATCCGTTACTCAACCTCAGCCTGTTTCGCATTCGCACCTTCCGGGCAGCCGTAAGCGGAGGCTTCTTCACTCGCCTGGGTATTGGCGGCGTACCCTTCCTGCTGCCGCTTCTCTACCAGGTGGGTCTCGGTTACACGCCGGTGCAATCGGGACTGCTGATCATGCCGCAGGCAATCGCTTCCATGTGCATGAAGATCTTCATGCAGCGCCTGCTCACGCGCCTGGGTTATCGCGGCGTACTCATTTCGAACACGCTGGTGATCGGTGTAGTTCTCAGCCTGTTCGCCGCCATCGGACTACAGACTCCCGTCTGGATGATCGTGCTGCTGGCATTCCTCTACGGGGGCCTGACTTCGCTGCAGTACACCAGCATGAACACACTGGTCTATGCAGATGTTGACGAACGCCAGGCAAGCGATGCCAGTTCCATCGCCAGCACCGGCCAGCAGATGTCCATCAGCTTTGGCGTGGCAGTGGCCGGACTGGCGACCGCCTTTTTCGTGCCCAACACGCTACGCTCGAATCGCCCCGCATTCATCGGCGGCATTCATGAAGCCTTCCTGGCACTTGGCGTATTCACTATGTTGTCCACCATCGTGTTTCATAGGCTGAAGAGCGGCGACGGGGATAAGGTCAGTCAGCACAAAGTCCAGCACGTCGGCTAAGGCGCTGGCGGCCCAGGATTCGCCGCGATCGAGTCGATCGAAGCTCGTCCGTCCGCCAGCATCTTTTAGAACCTCACTCGCAAGTTGAAGGTGATCTGGCGGGGATTGTTCGCCTGTCCTCCGTTCGGATTATTGCTGCCGAGAACTCCGAAATCAGCCGGATCGCTGAGGTCGAGGTAAGGATCGGCTAGGACCACGTGATTGAACAAGTTGGTGAACTGGAACGACAATGTGGCGGCCACGCGCTCGCGGAATAGCCGGAAGTCCTTGGCCACGTTGGCATCCATATTCCAACTAGGCATTCCCCGAATTTGACCGTTGCTTCCGCAGCTTGTGTCGTAGCCAAGGATACAAGGGCGAAATTGCGAGTAGACGGCGGATGGGTTTCCGAACATGTTTATGCTATTGCCGCCATTGGACAGGTTGCTGTTGACACCCGCGCCAGATCCGCTGTTTGGCACGCTTGCGTTGTAATGCGCCGTGTTTCCGCCGGTGTAGGTGGTGGCAAGCACCGCCCCATCGGACCCAAACTCATTCCCGGCGTTGACAACGCCGGAGTTTTGGCCTTCGCCAAAGGCCTCTCCGAATCCGTCCGAGCTATTGCTGATTGTCGCGACCGCGAGAGGAGCGCCGCTGTGGGCGGTTAGGATTGCCCCGAATCTCCATCCGCCAAGCGCATACCCGAGGATGCCTCTGTTGGTCCTGAAAAATGGTTCGGAGTACAAGAAGCTTTGGGTGTAGATAAATTTGTAGTCATAAAACTGAGGGCCGTACATCGATTGACGGACATTGTACGGATTGAGGGTGGTGTACCCGGAAGTTGCCTGCGACTCACTGCCAGTGCCTAAAGCGCGGCCCCAGGTAAAGTTCGATGTCGTTGTGATTCCTTTGAAATCCCGCATGGTGAAGGTAGTGTAGAGCGCGTTGTAGTTGCCGGAACCAGAACTATCGTCGGCGTTGATCGCGAAAGCTTGGCCGCTCGGAAATCCAGCACCTATGCTGCTAGGCAGGGTGCGCCCCAGCTTCCAGGAATTGGTATTGCTCAGAGCCGACCACAGCTGAAATACTTCAGTCAACGAAATGAAGTTTTTCATGCTGGCATTTCCCACAACGGCTGCCGTACAACTCGAAAAGCCGCTGCAGAAGGCGGACCCAGACCCGCCTAAAGCTGATTCAAACCAGGGCTGCGGCGCGGGGTTCTGACTGTTTGCTACGGCATAGTACGTATTAAAGAACGCGTTTGCGAAGCTCTGTCCGCCGAGAGTCAACATAGTCGGCACAGCGTTGAGATCCCGCTGCTGAAACTCGTGAGAGATCTTCCTTCCGATGTATCCGGTTTCAAAGAGCACTTTGTTCGCTATTTCCCGTTGGATACTGAAGTTGTAGTTATAAGTCGCGGCGGGTCGGAAATTCGGATCCAGCACCGATACTGCTCCCGCAGCGCCGGTCCCGTTTGTGCCAGGGAAGTACGGTTGCGGCAAGGTTTGCGAGGGTGTCGGGATGGTTGGGGTCAGGCCATCAACTCCAATTCGATACGCCGTGGCCGGAGTCACGCCGCCGGTACCCAAGCATTGCCCTGTTGTGGAAAGTCCGACGCAGGTCACTGGCTGGCCAAGGCCGACGCCCAGCAAGGGTAAGAGGACCAAACCTACACCGTTGAGGCGACTATAGATCTGTCCGTATCCTGCCCGGATAACGGTCTTGCCATCACCGAATACTTTCCCCAGAATGCCATCGGTATATTTTGGATTCCAGGCAACCGCGGCGCGCGGGCTCAATCCGCCATAGAACGGATTGAATGGATACTTATGGCTCGAGCCTACAACGTTGCCAATGGTGGCGAATCCGATGGTTGGGTTGTAGACTTGGCCCTGCGTGGCCATAGCGGCCTTGGTCGCGAAATAATTATTGAAGCTAATGGGATGACCGGAGCTATCGACCAGCTCCACTTGTTTCCCCTTCGCCTCGACGGGAGGCAATTCAATCTGATAACCAAGGCCGTAAGTCACCGTCAGGTTCGGTTTGATGTGCCAGGAATCGGTGAGGTACAGGTTGTAGAAATTAATCGTGTCCTGATCGAACATCGGTGTACCCACGGGATTCAAACTTAATTGCGTGCCGCTACGGGTGAATAACTGCTGGGGCTGGTCCACAATGCCGAGGACATCCGAATAGTATTTGTTCCAAGTGCCCACCTGATTAGTCGGCAGACCGGCAGGTTGCGTGTCGCTTGTATATGCTGTCCCAGGAACCCCGTTGCCAATCTGGTAGACAGGCGAAGTATTGATGCCCTGGCCGTTGTCGTTGCGCAGATGGTAGTCCCAGTTGCGTTGGTAATTGCCTCCAAACTGCACAATGTGATTTCCCCAGATCTTGCTTACGTCGTCCTTGATCATGGTGTCGTGGCCATCCCAGAAACGCTGGCGAGTGTTCTGGTTATTCACGTTATAGGGAATGAGCGCATTTGCAGTTTCGCCGCCGATCTCAAGCGCTCCACCCAAGCCTGGCAGTTGGGGCGGTGCAGCGGAGGTGGCCCATTGCCACCAGATTCTCGTGTAGCTCACACGGAAATCGTTGGTCGTGGTCGGATTGATGGTTGTCGTCAAGCCTCCCACTAAGAAATCGGGTTTCTGCGGACGGGGAGCACGTGAAGTGGGTACACCCAGTTTGTCGCCTGGCAGAGCGCCACCGATATCAATCTGATTTGTAGTGAGCGTGGACAGCGCATAGTACCGATAGCTGCCAAAAAAGCGCCACTTCTCGCCGAAATCGTGATCTAGGCGGCCGACCAGGAATTTCGATGTGGTTGGCAGCGACACCTGCCCCTGGAATCCCTCGACGTTATGGGCGTCGCCGACGTTGAAACTGTTCGGCTCAGGCATGAATTTGGTCCATAGCGTTTGAACGGTAGGATTGATGCCAATTCCGCGAGGATCGCACGGACCCCCGTTGCAGGCCGCGGGCTGATAGGTGGTTCCATTCACCGTTACTGCATACGGGTTGAGATTGTACGGAACCCAGTTGCCGCCTTCGTTGATTTGGATAACGCCGGCGCGCAGCGTGTCGGTCGGGACTTGCTTGGTTATGATCTGGCTTTGCGGAGAATTGAAACCTTCGTATCCGAAAAAGAAGTAAGTTCTACCGCCCAAGAGACTCGGCAGGGCGGGACCACCTACGGTGCCTCCATATCTGTTGTCGTGAGCGATAGGTATGGGCGTGTAGCCGAGGTTCCCGCTGGGGGTGTGGTTGTCGTCCCAGGTGTTTGCGCCACCAATGTCGGAGGAATGGTAATACTCATAAGCGGAGCCGTGAAAGTCATTGGTGCCGCGCTTGGTAATCATCTGTATCTCGGCGCCGCTCGAGCCATTGAAATCGGCAGTCTGTCCGGCAGTGTTTACTTTGAACTCCTCCACGGTATCCACGGGTGTCGGCAAGACGCCGCTTGGAGGATTACCCATACCGGCAAACGAGTTGTGCCCATAGCTGCCGGTGTAGTCTCTCATACTGCCGTCCATATCGTTGGAGTTGTTGCCGCCATCGAGCTGGAATGTGTTCTGGTCATACATGGCGCCAGCCACCGAACCCTCCGGGGTGACGGCCGGCTGGAGCAACGCGAGGCTCGAAGAATCGGAACCGAAGATGGGAAGATAAGTCAACGACGCGCCGGAAACCGTTGTGCCGACGGTGGCGTTGACTGTTTGCAACTCAGCGCCGGGCGCGGTGGTGACTTCGATAACGCTGCTAACTTGTCCGACCTCAAGAACCGCATTGACGTTCAGGACTTCACCCACCAGCACGTCCTGCTTGGCTACCCTGTGGGTGGAAAAGCCCTGCATCGTGAATGTCACGTCGTAACTCGCCGGTTCGACGTTGACGAACAGGTAACGTCCATCGCTATTGGACTTAGTGCTGAGTGCAGTGTTGGTTGACACGTTTGTCAACTTCACCTCGACGCCCGCAACCGCCGCGCCTTGAGGGTCTGTCACTTGGCCTTCTACCGTTCCGGATGTGGCAGATTGCGCGAAGGCGTTCAACCCGCACAGGCAGAGCAACAACGCCATGGCAAAGAACACATTACCCGCTTGTTTCAGAAGCTTCATTGTTTCTTCTCTCTCCTTTTCACCAAATGACACACGTAACTTATTGGTTGTCGACAGAAAGCACCTGCCGACAGCGTCGATGCGCTTGCACAATACCGTGTAACTTAAGGGTGGTGGAAACGAGTTACCGGCAAGAAAAAACCGGACTCAAACGGGCGAGCAACACGCTTTTCGGCTGCACGATGGAACTATGCAGTCGTTCCGTTTTCCCCTTATCACCGCAACAAAGGAGCCGCAACGCAGCGGCTAATGAGTTTTCAGTAATTTTACGGCTGAATGAATTCGCAAGTCAAGAGTTATTGTGCGAGTCTGGGACGTCCGGGACAGTTTTGGTGCGGAACCGGACATTTCTAAGGGACAAAATTTGGGGAGGCGCATGGAATCGCGAAATTCTGCAGGTATACATGCTAGCCCTGTGGGGTCCCGAATTGTGCTCCTTAGAAAAGCCTCTTCCTCCTGGATTTCTTATCCCTTGGCGTCGCCATTCAGTGGGTTCCGGGTGCGAACGGTTGTATTCCCCGGAGGCTCGCGCTTGCTAATCACACGATCGATGATCCCGTATTCCAGCGCTTGCCGGGAATCCATAATGTAGTCGCGATCCATATCGCGTTCCATTTTTTCCAACGACTGCCCGGTAGCGTCTGCCAGGATCTGATTAAGAATCTCGCGCGTGCGCAGAATATCGCGCGCTTGTATGGCGATGTCGGCTGCTTGCCCACCTAGGCCGGTCGCATGCGGTTGATGAATGAGGATACGGGAATTTGGCAGGCTATAGCGCTTGCCGTGTGTACCCGCAGCCAGCAGCACTGCGGCCATAGATGCCGCCTGACCGACGCAGTACGTTACGATGTCAGGCTCAACCAGATTCATGGTGTCGAGAATCGCCAGACCTGAAGTAGTCATGCCTCCTGGCGAATTGATATACAACGAGATGTCCTTCTCCGGATCTTCAGACGCCAGGAAGAGTATCTGGGCTATCACCAGATTCGCAACATTATCGTCAATCGGCATTCCGATAAAGATGATGTTTTCTCGTAATAGCCGCGAATAGATGTCATAGGAGCGTTCGCCCCGCGACGTTTGCTCCACAACCATCGGCACTAACCCCATATACGCCTCCTAGCACTACGCCACCCGCATCGGCTTGGCGACTGTTAGCCATACCTTACGGTGAGCCCCGCGCCAACTAAAAGTCAATTGAGAACTGAAATCAGAAGCCCGTTCACCGTGATCTTAGACGCAGCGGTTCCGAACACGAGAACCCGGCGGTTGGTTAGAAGGGGAAAATCGCGGATTTTCCGATTTTGTTCGTTCTCAGGCGGCGGCTGCTAGTGTTTTCAGCTCCAGGCGGTCGGCTTTCGCTGCGGCGATACGATTTTGGATTTGAATGCGCTCCTGACGGCAGATTTGGATGGCATGGCGTACTTCGTGGATCTCTTTTTTGCGATTTTCCTGCTCGTCGCGGTGTTTCTGCGAAACAAAGCCACGCTGGGCTCTGGCCCTTTCGCTTCTATGCCTTCTGAGTTCCGTGGAGCAGCGGATGTAAGTGCGCTGATGCGCCGACATGTAGCGAAGGTAGAGCGATAGATCCTTTTTGGCTTCTTTCTGCTCTGCGAGGGTGCCGGATTCGATGAGGGGGAAGCATTTGTCCTGGAAACGGAGTGAACGGTTCGATAACCAGGTGGCTTCGGCCATTTGCTGGACCAGTTGAACTTCTTCCTGGTCAACGGGAGACTCGGCGTCACATGAAACCGGCGAGGAGTTGATCGAAGCCGGATTGCGATTCGTCTGCGAGGACGTGGAATGTGCCGGTCAGGCCGTGACGGGTCGCGTTCTGCGAGACGATTTCTTTACCGGTGGAACTGACCGGACCATGAGAGAGTTGGGCATTGGCGCGGTTGGCTTCGAGTTTGCGCTCGGAGACAAGAGCCTTGTGGGCGAGTTTCTGTTGCAGACGGCGCTGCTGGCGTGGTGTCATTTGATGACCTCTTTTCGATTTCACGGTACAGCCTGATTTGGCGCGATGCAGGGGTGGAGCAGGAGTGGTTTTGGCTAAGTGTTTGAGGGAATGGGAGAAACGGGGTCGGAATAAAGTTGCTGCGGTGGTGACCGCCTTTGTAGATGCGCCGACTTTCGGAGGTGGCAGCGTCCAGCTTGTGCTCACTTAACGTTCGCTGGCTCCGTGTCGGGTCTCTCTGTTGCCGCGCGAAGAAGAGCTATCCGTTCGCTGCTCCGCTCATTACCTTCCTGGCTGTTTCGGCGCCGAAGAGGGGAAGCGAGGGATCGGTAATACGGCCGATCTGTTTCAATACCGAGCCCTGGTCCCAATAGATGTGCTCGTGCGCGAGCTTGCCGTCGCGGAAACGTACGATCACGACCAGAGGGATTTCGACGAACTTGTTAGTCGGCGCAATGCCTGGCAGCATCCACGGCATTTCTTCGGTGTGGGTGAACGAGAATATGATTTCATCGACTAACTGGTCACTGCCGATTGTGCGGGAGACTGGCGTGAGTTTGGTATCAGGCGGCATGCGGGGGATGAAATCGGTGGAATAGAAGGCTGCCAACTCCGCTTTGCCGTAGCCCCCGGTCATGACGGGAACGTGGTTTACGTAAGCGTCGTCCACCATGGTTTCGAGAGTAGCGGCGGTATCGCGAGTATTGAATTCGTGGGCGGTATGTTCCTCCCAAAGCTCGCTCAAAGTAGGTTGCGGCACGGCCACAGTTTACCCAACGCAAAAGTTAGGCGCGGGCGCGCCGGCGGCTTACGAACACATATGCCAGCGAGAGACATGCCAACCAAGGCAGTCCGGCGATGAGGGTGACGCGCATGCCCGTGACCCACCACGTCGTAATAAGAATCGCCAGCAAAGAGAAAGCCCCCGCCAGAGAGGCGGCAATTCTTATCCCTGGCCGCCGGGACGGTGAGCGGCGGCAGAAGAAAAGATGGGTAACAAAGATGATGAGCCATCCGTAGAGACCGCCGAATAGGGAAACGCCAAACAAATAGACGAATGCGCTGGCGGGATAGAGAAACGAGATGAGAACAGCGAGGCCGAGGCCGGCGGCAGAAACAAGCAGCGCGGGCACGGGCACTCCCCGCGCCGAGACTCGTCCCCAGGATGCGGGCGCATAGCCGCCGCGCGCGAGCGAGAACATCATGCGGCTGACCAGATAGAGATTGCAGTTCATGCTGGAGGCGGCCGCTGTGATAACGACAAAGTTCACGATATGCGCCGCCGCGGGAATCCCGATTAAGCCGAAGACGCGCACGAAGGGGCTGGCGACGATGGCGGCGCCGGGCTGAATCTGCGTCCAGGGAACGAGAGTGATCAGCACCAGGACAGAGCCCAGATAGAAGAGGATCAGGCGCAGAGCCATGGTGCGGACGGCGCGCGGTAACGCGGTCTGCGGATTCTTTGCTTCGCCGGCTGTGACCGCAACAATCTCCGTGCCGAGATAGCTGAAGATCACGAAGACCATCGCCAGCCAGACGCCGCGCCAGCCCATGGCGAGGAAGCCGCCGTTTGCTGTGAGATTGGAAAAACCGGTGGCGGGGCGCAGGCCAAACCCCAGAATGAGGTAGGCGCCGATGGCGATGAAAAGCAGGATGGCAACCACTTTGATCATGGAGAACCAATACTCGAAGCTGCCGAAACTGCCAACGCTGCGGACATTGACGTAGAGCAAAGCGGCGGTGAATGCCAGCACCCAAAGCCACTGTGGCGTGTTCGGAAACCACCAGCGGCAATAGATGGCGATGGCGGTGGCTTCCCCGCCGATGGCGATACACTGCGCCGCCCAATAGGTGTAACGTACGGTGAAGCCGGCCCATTTATTGAGATAAAGCTCGGCATAGACGCCGAAAGAGCCAGCTGTGGGATGTGCCACGGCCATTTCACTCAAAGCGAGCGTGAGGAGCAGGGCGATGGCCGCGCCGATTACATAACTGAGAATGACGCCGGGGCCGGCGGTGTGAACCGCGAGAGCGCTGCCCAGAAAGAGGCCGGTTCCGATGGCGCCGCCAATGGCGATCATGCCGATTTGCGGCCCGGTGAGCTGGCGTGAAAGCTTCTCGCCCGCTTCGATATCGGCGGCCCTATGGACCGGTATTGATGGAGCCAGTCCTATGCCCTCATCAGTTTGTCCGGCGTAATCGGCAGGTCGCGCACACGAATTCCGGTGGCGTGATAAACGGCGTTCGCAATAGCGGCGGCTACCCCGGTAATGCCGATCTCGCCGATGCCGCGGCAGCCGACCGAATTGAAATTGAAATCCGGCTCACCGATCCAACTCACGTCGATCTCCGGCACGTCCGCATGCACCGGGACCAGGTATCCGGCCAAATCGGCGTTCACCGGTTGTCCATGCACACGGTCGTAATTCAGCTCTTCGAGTAAAGCCGCGCCGATCCCGAACACGATGCCGCCGATGAATTGGCTACGCGCTGTTTTGGTGCTCAAAATCCGCCCGCAGTCGAATACGCTGACTATGCGCGAAACACTCACGCGGCCGATCTCGGGCTTTACACGCACCTCCGCAAAATGCGCTCCGGATGAGTGGAACGAATACTGCTCATTGTGACCGAAGATCGGCTGGGTCGCGGCTTGCGCTTCCAGCGAGTCGCGCTTGGCGGCTGAGAGCAGGTCTTCATAGGCGATGCTGATCGCGGGCTCGGAGACATGCGCGATACGTCCGTTACGAAAGATAAATTCGTCTTCGTGTTTCTGGGCGCCGGTGAATCCGTCAGCGGTCTTCGATGCCATCTTTAGCAGCTCGCGTTTGATTTCGGCGCACGCATCAGTGGTAGCCGGAGCGGTACTGGCGGTGAGATTAGATCCCCCCGCCACGGCGCAATTGGGCAGATCCGAATTGCCTAACTCCACGCTCACGCGCTCAAGCGGAAGACCTAATTCCTCCGCGGCGGTGATGGTCAGCATGGTGTACATGCCGGTCCCCACATCGCTACCGGCGGTCTGCACTACTGCGCGAACGCCCGCAGCGTCGCGCTCTAATCGAACCCTGACGGTGGCGCCCATGATGTAGCCGGGATAAGTGGCAGTGGCCATGCCCCAACCGATCTGAACGTTGCCCTCACGCATCGAGCGAGGTTTGGGATTTCGCTTCGACCAGCCAAAGCGCTCCGAGCCACGGGTGTAGCATTCCAGCAGATGATTGCTCGAGAACGGCTTGCCATTATCCGGATCGACACTCGCGTGGTTGCGGCGACGCAGTTCCACGGGATCGATATGCAGCTTTTCGGCCAACTCATCCAACGCGCTCTCCAAGGCAAATTGCCCTGGGGCTTCACCGGGCGCGCGCATCCATGAGGGCCGGATCACATTGAGCCGAATCAAGTCGTGCCGCGCGGCATAATTTTCTATGTTGTAGAGCATGCGGGAGCTCAGGGTTGCCGGTTCCGTAAACTCATCGTCGATGGATGTGTGAGATGTGACGTGGTGGCGCAGCGCAGTGATAACGCCGCCTTCGGTCGCTCCCATTTCCATGCGCTGCACAGTTTCGGAGCGGTGCCCCACGTCAGTCATGACCTGCGGCCGGCTTAGGACAATTTTTACGGGCCGCTTCAATCGCCGGGCGGCTAGCGCAGCTAACAGTGTGTGCGCTCCCGTTGCACCTTTGGAGCCGAACATTCCGCCGACGAAGGGGCAGAGGATGCGCACGTTTTCAGGCGGCAAGTTGAATGCCGATGCGAGCACTGTGCGGTCGCCCATTACCCATTGCGTCGAGTTGTAGACGGTGAGCTGTTCGCCCGACCAGGAGGCAACCGTCGCATGCGGCTCCAGAGCGCAAGGATGTTCGTTGGGTGTGATGTACGTCTGGTCCACGACAACGTCGGCCGCCTTCAGAGCCTTGGCCACGTTCCCACGTTCGAAGTTCAGCGGATTGCCCATAAAATCTTTGGGCTTGTACCTGGTTCCCTCCGCGTCTTCGAGCGCCACCGCAAACTTCGCGGGCGCGTAATCGATCTTGATCAGTGCCGCCGCATGCCGCGCCTGTTCCATTCGCTCGGCCACGACCATCGCTACGTACTGGCCGTTGTGCAAAATTCGATTGTCCGAATGCGGCGCGCGCGGCTCAGCGACGGTGCCACCGGCCATCATGTCGTTGGGCAATTTCGCGAACGGCTCGGTGTTCTCATGGGTCAAAACAAGCAGCACGCCCGGCGCTTTCTCGGCCTCTTCGGTCGAGATTTTTCGGATCTTCCCGGCCGTTACCGAACTGCTCACCAGCACTCGCATGCGCCATTTCGCCCAGCACCACTTCGCCCACGTATTGCGCCGTGCCGGTTACTTTCTTGCGTCCATCGACGCGGTTCACTGGCGTGCCTATCAAAGTTGTTGCCATGCTGTCCTCGGTTGTTCTCGCTTAGGCCTTGCGTATCAATTCTTCCAGCGCATAGGTCAGCGTTCGCTTCGCCAGCTCAATCTTGTAGGCGTTGTGCTTCTGCGGTTTGGCGCCTGCCAGCGCGGCCTCTGCGGCGGCCCGAAAGTTCTCGGCATTTGCCTCTACGCCCGACAGCGCTTTTTCCGCTTCGCGCGAGCGCCACGGCACTGTCGCAATGCCGCCCAGGGCCACTCTGGCGCGCACGATCGTCTCGCCCTTCATCTCCAGCCCAACTGCCGCCGAGGCTAGCGCAAACTCGTAGCTCGAGCGGTCACGCACCTTCAGATAATGTGAATACTGCGCGCTTTTGTCCTCTGGGAGGAAGACATGCGTGATCAGCTCACCCCGCTCCAGAACGGTCTCACGATTCGGCGTTTTGCCCGGCAGCAAATAAAATTCCGTCAATGGAATCGAGCGCTTGTTTCCATTCTGCTGCTGGGTATGAGCCACGGCGTCCAGAGCAATCATCGCCACGCACATATCGGAAGGATGGGTGGCAATGCAATGCTCGCTGGTACCGAGAATGGCGTGCATCCGGTTGTAGCCGGTAATCGCATCGCAACCCGATCCCGGCTGCCGCTTATTGCAGGCTGCATTCACATCGCGAAAATATCCGCAGCGCGTGCGCTGCAGCAAATTGCCTCCGGTGCTGGCCATGTTGCGGAGCTGCGCCGAAGCGCCAGCGAGAAGCGCCTCACTCAAAACCGGAAAACGTTCGCGGATGACTGGATGGTGGGCGACGTCGCTATTGCGGACATTCGCGCCGATCATTACGCCCTCGCCGCTGGCTTCGATCGAAGAGAACGGCAGCCGGTTGATGTCGACGAGTTCCGCGGGCGTCAGCACGTCGAGCTTCATCAAATCAATGAGCGTGGTGCCGCCTGCAAAGAAGACGGCCTGGCTGTTTTGGCTCGCCGCGCTAATGGCGGCTGCGGCATCCTCCGCTTGCACGTAGCTGAACGGATACATAATTAAGCGCTTTCCTCCTTTGTGGCCGCGCGCCTGAACAATCGCCTCGACGATGTTTGGATAGGCGCCGCAACGGCAGATATTCCCGCTCATGCGCTCGCGAATTTCTTCGAGCGAGAGTTCGTCAACGCCCGGCGGATTGGAGACATCCGGAGTGACGTGACTCGGGACACCCGCGGCGGCTTCTTCAAGCATCGCGACCGCCGACATAATCTGGCCGGGCGTGCAGTAGCCGCATTGGAAGCCGTCGCACTCGACAAACGCCGATTGCATCGCATGCAGCTGGTCGCCATCAGCGAGCCCTTCAATGGTTGTGATGTGGTCGTGCTGGTGGGCAATGGCGAGCGACAAACAGGCGAGCTGCCGTTTTCCGTTGATATGCACGGTGCAGGCGCCGCATTGGCCTTGATCGCAGCCCTTCTTACTGCCGCCCAGCGCCAGATGTTCGCGGAGTGCGTCCAGCAGCGTGGTGCGCGGATCCAGATGCAGAACCCTCTTTTGACCGTTCACATTCAGCTCGAAACGGACCGTCGCGCCGGTGGCGGCGGTATCGAGTTCTTTGGTGAGTGCGCTCATACAGAAAAGTATAGGGCGCGAAATTGAGGGGCCGTATTGTGGTCGCTTATGCTCCGGCTCGGTTTGCGAGTTTTGGTGGCGCAGAAGTGTTGGAGGGCTTTGTCAGCCACACGATTGGTGTGGTCTAATTGAGCGCACATGCCCACAATTACTACTCAGGACGGCACGGAAATCTTCTACAAGGATTGGGGGTCGGGCCAGGCCATAGTGTTCAGCCACGGCTGGCCGCTGTCGGCTGACGATTGGGACGCGCAGCTGCTGTTTTTTCTGCAGCATGGCTATCGGGTGATTGCGCATGATCGACGCGGCCATGGCCGCTCCAGCCAGACGGGCGACGGGCATGACATGGATCATTACGCGGACGATTTAGCGGCTTTGACGAAGCATCTGGACCTGAAGAACGCTATTCACGTGGGCCACTCTACCGGCGGCGGCGAGGTAACGCGCTATTTGGGCAGGCATGGGGAGAGCCGGGTGAGCAAGGCAGCGTTGATCAGCGCCGTGCCGCCGCTGATGGTGAAGACGCCGGCGAATCCGCTCGGTCTACCTAAAGAAGTGTTTGACGACCTGCAGGCGCAGCTCGCGGCCAATCGGTCGCAGTTTTATCGTGCTCTGCCGGAAGGACCTTTCTACGGCTACAATCGGCCGGGTGTGAAAAGCTCTGAGGCCACGATCGCTAATTGGTGGCGGCAAGGAATGATGGGCGGGGCCAAGGCGCACTACGACGGCATCGTGGCTTTTTCGCAAACCGATTTCACGGAAGATCTGAAGAAGATTACTATTCCCGTGTTGGTGATACATAGCGAGGACGATCAAATCGTGCCCTATGCCGCCTCCGGGCCGCGGTCGGCGGAGCTGCTGAAGAATGGAACCCTGATCACTTATAAGGACTTCCCGCACGGCATGCCGACTACGCAGGCGGAAACGATCAACGCCGATCTGTTGAAGTTCGTTCTAAGCTAGCCCGATCCCAAGCGGCAAGATCGGCAGCGGCTTCGTACGAACTTTGCAGGAATTCGAGTACACTGGCGGCAGGCGATTCGGCCTGGCGAACGTCGTCATACTTCAGTAAGAACTCATTCAGCTCAGGGTTATAAAAAGCGGCGGCAGGGGAAATCTGTTTCTGCTTGAGCCCAGGGGGCTCAGGCGCTGCATAGCAGTAAAACGCAGGCGATCCGAAGCCGCCGTTACCGGGCCAAAAGCCGGCGCTAATTACCTCATGCGAGTAAGCCTCTCTGGTGATGGCGTCTGCCCCGGGACGCGGCGGCGCGAGTTTTCCGTTGAAGCGAGTTACTGCCAAATCGAAGCTGCCCCAGAAGAAATGCACCGGGCTGGACTTGCCGACGAAGCGCGCGCGGAACAGGTTGAAAACCGTCTGACAGCCTTGCAGTATGCGCCAGAAGCGCGTCACGGCCTCTTTATCGTAGGCGGCATGCTGGTGATCTTCGGGGAAAGGTATGGGGTTGGCGATTTCGACCGGTTTGGGATTGATCTCCACTCTGACGTCCAGCGATCGCAGCAGTTCCCTGTAGTCACGATAGAAACCGGACACGCTTTGCGGACGGAGCGGCAGCGATCCAGCCTTCCCGGAACTTAACCGGGCATTCAGGTGGTGATCCAGGAAATCAAATTCCACTTCCAACAGGCCGTCGCGGTAAGGCATGGCCGAAGTGGACAGACCGCGCGCGGTGAGGTACAGGGGCACGTTCCACCAGTGGTTCACGAGAGGGGTGAGCGCCAGGCGCGTTTTGCCGACTATTTGCGTCCACATGTGCAGTGTTGTGGCCGTGCTTTCCCAGTCCTGCCAAGGCAGAGGGGGCCAAAGCTCGAATTCCGCCGGTTTCATATCCATGGGTTAGGAGGAAGCCTGCTTCATAGTCTGGGTAAGCCCGTCGTACTCAATGAACTTTGTTCCTCCCATTCGACCCGTACTGGCGTTCCACAATTCCGTTCCCCATATAATGTTGTCTTCGTCGCAATAGTTTATAAGAAGTTCGACGCCGCCGAACCGAAGCTCGGCAAATGAGGAGACAGCCGTGTTCGATCCAGGGCGCGTCTCCTTCTTATTAAAGAAAGCCACCGGGGTACAGCCGGGATCGGCCGCTTTCTCCTTTTGCACTTCATGGGGAATGCAGCCATTCCCAATCAAGCGGGCGTTGTACGGTGTGGCGTTGTCATCATAGAGGGCGCAACGGTGCTCATGCCCGAAGAACCAGCCAAAGATCGCCTCCTGCCCGATTCCTTCCAGGGAAAGCAGTTCGGTGATTTCCGCTCGAAGAGGTTTTGAAGCATCGTATTCGGCCTGGTGCGCTGAAACGGGCTGATGATGTGTCAGGAAGATATTCGCGCGCTTGGGGCCATTCTTCAGAAGATCGGTAAGCCAATTCCACTGAGGTGCAATGGGATCGTCCGGACCGCTCGGCTTCAGATGGCCATCGGCGTATGCGGTGTCGAGACCGATGATGCGCCAATATTGGTTCTCCAGACAGAAGAACGACTGCTTCTGGCCGAACGCCGGGAGCACCGTGTTGAAGTAAGACTCACCTCCGCTATACATTTCGTGGTTGCCATTCAAGGCAAAGCTGGAGCCCGCGGAAAAAACGGGAGATGCGCCAGGAAGAGCGGTGTTGAACGGCCAGAGCCGAAGGAAAGATTCGCACTCCTCTTTGATGCCGCCGTAGTAGATGTCGCCCAGGTGGATACCCATGTCCGGGGTATGCTTTCTTACGACCTCAGCTATTGATTTGGCGGCGTCGTTATCGCCGCCCCAGTCAGCCAACAACACGATAGTTGTGTTGTCCGGCAGAGGCATTGTTTCCGGTGTTCCGGGCGGAAAAAGGGCTCGTTCCGCTCGAAGTTGTTTTAGCTCGACGAGGATGGAATGCAGGAGGGGCTGTTTGTTGCCGTGGACATCTGTATAGACGCGTTTGAAAAACGTGCTTACGTCATAAGCGACCTGCTCGACAATAGTCGCTACCCAGGAGGGGTTCTTGTCTCCATAACCTTGTAACTCGGGTATGCTGCAGAAGATTTTCGCGAGCACGGCCTGAAATAATCCCACGGAATCCACGCGCGAGACGAAGTGTTCGTCTTTGTGGGAGGGTTCCGCTTTAATGGCGCCAGTCGCGTTATTTAGATAAGAGGCGAAGGCAACTCTTTGCGCTTCCAACTTGACAGGGTCCGCGGTTCCGAGTACGTATTCAATTGCTTTGCGCGCGTCCGGGGTCGCCTGGTTGACCTGATCCCTCACGTGCGCGAGGGCGTTTTGAACGAAAGACTGCTTGCCTACGGCCGGGTGCACTGTCCCTCCTTGTCCGACTCATCATTCTAGGACATTGAATTTAGGATGACTGTGCACCTGGCAGGCGGTGACGGCAACTACAATTGCCTAGGAGTTCATTCGAACCGGCAACCATATGGGTTGCCGGCGCGCGACCGCCTCAACGCAGGCTCTTATTGATCAGGGCTTCGTTTGGTATAACCGTCGGTCAACGTCTTCATGAAGTCTACGATGAGTTCTTCTTCGTGATTGGTCAAGCCAAGATTTCCTATGCGCTGATCCACGTTCTGGGGAACTTCCGGAGCGGGCCAGCAAGTCTTGCCGAAACCCGGGTCATCTTCCCCTTTCGCACAGCGCGGCAAAACGTCACGCGTGTTGTAGAAGTGAACCACGGTCTTAAGATCTTTAATCACGCCATTGTGGAAGTAGGACTTGATAAAGCGGGGATCGGGCCTTTTATCCACATCGCGAATGGTTGCCGTTTGGAATTTGCCGTCGCTTTGGGCGGCAAACTTCATCCACCGATTCTTAGGGTTGATCATACCCGTCGTCGGGGCGTTCCGCAAAAAGTCTCCCAGCCCGTTATCGGTTGCCGACGTCCCCTGCGGGTTGGGAGTCACTCCATATTGATCGGCCTTATTTTCGTACAGAAACGGAATGTCATCATTCTTGGGCAGCCCCAGATTGAACGCCGCAAAATCGGCGAAGAGCGGCTCCGTTTCCGGCACCTCGTGGGTGGAGATTGCCGGTTGTCCCTTCTGGAACGCCGTGAGACTGTCCAGGTGACAAAGGTTGCATTTCCCCTTGCCGTCGAACAACTCCCAACCTTGTTGTTCATCCGGACTCAAGACTTGCTGGTCTTGATGCGTAATCGCGTAATCGAATTTCGAAGTGAAGGGGCTCACGTCAGGGCCGGCTTCATCGGCGGTGATCGACATAGCGAACTGATCGAAAACCGTCTTTGCGAGCGATCGGCTCAACTCATCTAACGGAACGTTGCCTGCAAAATCCGGGTCCGCAGGTCCCTGCGTGGGTGTGCTGCAGATAGTGTCAATGTTGGCCGGGAACTTGACGGCGGTGATGCTGATACCCCACACGTCCTTGAACAGAAACAAGTAGGGCGCCTGCGAGAGCCTATACACAACACATGCTGAATCCGGGAAACCCCAACTCTAAAGCGTCGACGGGCGGTTCCTGTGCCTGTTGCGAGGAAGGATTTTGAAGCTTCCATCCAGTAGCTCGCTGATCCCAGAAATTTCCGCCGTAGAACTGCTGCGAATTCGGATCCAAGTGGACAATTTGTGAATAAGGAGAATACGCATAGCTCTTCGGCTTGCGGCTGCCGAAACGATACCGAACTGAGCCGGGATAGCTGACCGTCGTATTATTCAGCGTGGAGATGGGACCCGTAAAACCGGTGTCCTTCGAGTGACATGACGTGCAGGCTTCGTTCCGCAGTACTGAATAGCGCTTGTCGTACAGCAGCAGCTTACCGAGAATCCGTATCTGTGCCAGTCGAGTGCCCGGCTCAATAGGCAGTGATTGTGCTGTTTTCAGGGTGTCTTCTTCAACATCGTCGATGTGCTTCAATTCGCGGTCCATGTCGGCACACATATCGGCCGGAATCAAACCCGCGGGATAGGAGTATCCGCTTAAGCAACTGTTTCTCCCGTTTCCATCCTGTGCCGAGATGCCGTGCGATTCCCCAACGAGCAGCAGGATGATGGGACACGCAATTACACCAACACCATAGATGAGGCTCTTCATGGCTCATTCCCTTCTCTGACGGTCTATTCTAAACAACTATTCGAGATAGTAAACAACGATTTGGGTTTCAGCGAAAAAGTACTGGCGGTGAGGCGGTGTGATACGTTCCATCCGAACGGAGAATGAATGTATTCACCTGCGAGCTTTTCGTCGGCGCTAATCATGACGATGTTTAGCGCCGTCTTCTGGGGATCGTGGGCGAACACGTACAAAGGAACCAAAGGATATCCATTTGCGCTGTTTTATTGGGATTACATCGTCGGGGTTTTGATCTGCTCGTTCGTGTTTGCGTTCACGCTCGGAAGTACAGGCGGCAGCGGCGAGGCATTCCTGACGAATCTGCACCTGGCAGACGCAAGCAACATCTGGTTCGCCCTGATAGCAGGATTCATCTTCAACATCGCGAATATCTTGCTCGTGGCTGGCATCGACATTGCCGGGTTGGCGGTCGCGTTCCCCATCGCCATCGGAATTGCAGTGGTTGAAGGGGTGGTGCTCAGCTACATCCTGCAGCCGAAAGGCAACATTTTCTATTTATGCGCGGGATTGTTGCTGGCTATCGCCGCAATTCTGTTTGATGCTGCCGCGTACAAGAGCCTAGGACAGGTGGGTCGTGCGGTGTCGCGCAAAGGCATTGTAGTGAATGTTATTTCAGGCTTGCTGATGGGGGGCTTTGCGCCTTTTGAAGCGCGCTCGTTGACGACAGGTCATGCGCTCACGCCCTATTCCGTCGCCGCTCTCTTCAGTGTGGGTGCATTCATCTGTTGCTTCTTCATAAACGTCTATTTCATGCGGCGTCCGCTGGTTGGTGAGCCAGTCTCGATAGGCGGCTATTGGCGAGCACGCGCTGGCGATCATTCGTTGGGCATCTTAGGAGGCATCGTGTGGGGATTGGGGGGCTGCTTCAATCTGATAGCCGCGGGATTCGTCGGCGTTCCCATTTCATATGCAATCGGGCAGTCGGCGCCCATGATCGCGGCGCTATGGGGCGTACTGGTCTGGCACGAATTCGCAGGCGCAAGCGCAAGAGCCAAAGGGTTCCTGGGAGCGATGTTCCTGTTCTACGTCAGCGCAGTGACCTTGATCGCTCTGGCGTACAATGCCTGACGAGTGCAGGTCATTTCGAACGCAAAGATCATCGCAGGCACGATAGCTCTGCTAGCAGCCGGCATTGCATCAGCACAGCAGAAACGTTACGTCGTCATCGATCAAGACGCAGCCGGACCGGGCGGGACCGACATGATGTCCATCTTGCTGCTGGTGCAAGCGCCACAGGTTCAGACGCTCGGAATCACGGTAGTAACCGGCGACGCCTGGCGTGACGAAGAAGTCGCGCATACGTTGCGGCTGCTGGAGCTGATTGGCCGAACCGACATCCCGGTTGTCCCCGGCGCCGGCCTGCCGCTGCTACGCACCGAACGCGAGACCCAGCTTTGGGAGCAACTATACGGGAAGGTCAATTACAAAGGCGCATGGACTTCCGGACCCAACAAACACGGGGCAGACGTGATACCGCCGCTGCCGGAAGGATCGCCCGCTACGAAGCCACTGAATGAAGACGCCGCTCACTTCCTGGTGCGCATGGTACACGAACATCCGCACGAAGTGACCATCTATGAAGGTGGCCCCATGACGAATCTGGCTCTGGCGCTCAGCGTCGATTCACATTTTGCGGAGCTAAGCAAAGAGCTGGTGTTCATGGGCGGCAGCCTGAGTCCGCAGACGGACGATCCGGAATTCCTGGCTAATCCGCGGCGCGAATTTAATTTGTGGTTTGATCCGGAGGCGGCTCACATTGTTCTGCGCGCGCATTGGCCATCCGTTGTCGCGACCACGGTGGACGTTTCAGTGAAGACAAAATTGACCCAGCAGATGATGAGCGAAATCGCAAAGGCCCAAACGCCCGCCGCGCAGTATGTGGCTAAGTACTCGGAGGCGATGAACAGCTATTTATGGGACGAGTTGGCGGCAGCGGCATGGCTGGATCCGAGCCTCATCACGCGCGAACGGCAGGTGTACATGGATGTCAACCTGGATCGCGGCGCGGGCTATGGCGACACTCTGAGTTGGCCGGAGCAATGGAAGCCGGCGGTCGAGTTACGTCCGGTTCATGCGCAAATCGATGTCGATATGCCGCGTTTCGCAAAACTGTTCGTGAGCTTGATGACAGCCCCGACTCCGCCCGCAGAACGGTTACAGAATCGTTAATTAGGTTGACAGTAAACGGGCAGAACGAAGATACTAGTTCCAATTCCTACCTTCAGGTTTCGTTCTGCCGCGAGGGCGTCCCCGTCCAACAATCGAGCGAGCAGCGGTGAAAGGGGCTTTGATGTTTCAAGCAAGAGCGTCGCGGTCCGTAATATTTAGTTCGCTGGCGTTTTTTGTGCTTTGTCTGCGATTGAGCGGACAAGCGACGGGTGGCATGTCGGGAACCATTACCGATGCAAGTGGCGCGCCGGTGACGGGCGCCAAGGTTACGGTAACGTCCCAGGAGACCGGCGTTTCGCGGCAGGCCACGACGGACAACGGAGGTCACTATGACATTCCCTTGCTGGGCGTCGCGCATTACACCGTGCGGGCCGAACTCAGCGGTTTTCAAACTGTCGAACAAAAGGACGTGCGTCTGCAGGTTGACGAGCATCGCGAACTGGACTTCACGCTCTCGCCTGCTTCTGTGCAGCAAAGTGTCGAAGTCACAGCGACTGCCGTCGAGGTGCAGACTTCGAACCCGACTCTTGGCCAAGTGATCACGTCGCAACAAGTTGCTGAACTGCCTTTGAACGGGCGCGATTTCGTTCAGCTAGCGACCCTCACGCCCGGAACCACGCAGGAGACGAATCCGAACAGTTTCTTCAATGGCGGCCCCAGTAGCGAGGCATCGGCGCGCGGTTCGTACTCGCTCTCGGTCGGCGGATCGCGCGCGAATAGCACGGATTGGCTACTGGATGGCAACGACAACAATGAGTTGACGTCGGGCGCAATTTCTATTCTGTCTTCCATCGACTCCATCCAGGAGTTCAAGGTTCTCACCTACAATTACTCAGCGGAATGGGGAACGCGCGGCGGACCAACTGTTTTGGTGACGACGAAATCCGGAACCAATGAGCTTCATGGCACGGTCTACGAGTTCCTGCGCAACACCAATTTGGACGCGCGGAGTTTCTTCGCTGCCTCCACCGAAAAATTCAACTTAAACCAATTTGGATTTTCGGTTGGCGGTCCCATCAAGAAAGACAAGCTTTTCTTCTTTGGAGATTTCGAACAAAAAGATCAGCGGCACGGGATTCCGTTCACGGGCGCGGTACCGTCGGTGGCGCAGCGAAATGGCGACTTCACGAACAACTTCGTCGGTCAACCGAACCCGGCCGGATTCCTCACCAATCCTAATACCGGCAGCTCGTTTGAGTGCAATAGCGCAGGACAGCCTCTTCCCACCGCAGCCGATGGTAGCCAGGCCGCTGGCGTTCCGTGTAACAAAATTCCGGCAAGCCTCTTCAATCCGATCGGCCAATCCCTTATCAACTTGTACCCATTGCCCAACGCGAACAATGCGGCGCTCGGCTACAACTACGTCAGCGAGCCCGTAAGAAAGCTGAACGAAGGAAAGTTCGACATCCGGATCGATGAAAATATTTCGGCCAAGGACTCTTTGTTCGCGCGCTTCAGCTACGATCAGGCGACGTCCTATGTGCCTGGGGGCTCGCCGGGATTTGCCGAGCAAGGCGCCTTTGCCAGCAATCAAGGCATTATCAATCACGCACGCAATGTAGCTATTTCCGAGACTCACGTTTTCTCGCCGAGAACCGTTAACCAAATCAGCGGCGGTTTCAACCGGATCTTCGACTACATCACCTCGCAAGGGACCGGCAGTTGTTATGCGGCAACACTGGGTATCCCGGGGGCTAATTTGGGAGGCATCAGTTGCGGCTTGACGTCAGTGTCCTTGAACGCGCCTTATTGGTCGCTGGGCGACCGCGGCTATACGCCGTTCGTCGGCGGCACAAATATTTGGATGCTTTCCGACACGCTGGACATGGTCCGCGGCAAGCACGACATTCGAGTCGGTGGCTCCATTCGCGGTAACCAGATGAATACGGTGGCTGTCGGTTTCCCGAACGGATTTTGGGTCATTACCGGAGCCCTTACCGGCGATGCCGCTGCGGATCTTCTGACAGGGCAGGTGACCTTCGGGCTTCACGATCAGGAGTTCGCCGGCTCCGAAACCGGCCGCCGCTGGAAACTCTATCGCCCGTTCATACAAGACGACTGGAAAGTCAGTAAGAGTTTGACGTTGAACCTGGGGTTGGCCTGGGCGCTGGTAACGCCCATCAGCGAAGCTCACAATCGTCAAACCGACTTTAATCCAGCTAATGGACAGTTCTTGATTGCGGGGCAGAATGCGGGAGCGAACGCGGGGGTCAACATGGATCTAACCGCGCTGGAGCCGCGCATTGGCGCTGCCTGGAAACCGTTCGGCAGCAATACCGTGTTTCGCGGTGGGTACGCCATTTTCCACGATTCCTCCTGGAACCAGGGGGCGCAGGGATTGTGGCAGAATCCCCCCTACTATGCCGAATCGGATGTCGCCTTCGGAACCAGCATGTCTTCGGGGTTTGCCACCTTCAGTTCGCCTCCTATTCCGGCAAATTTCGCAGGGACCATCCTCGCCCAGAACAGGAATTTTAAGCAGGGAAGAATTCAGCAGTTCAACTTCAATGTGGAACAGGAACTGCCAGGGCAGGTTGTGTTGACGGCCGGTTATGCAGGGTCGCGTAGTTCCCACATCCTGGAGTCCGGGAACAACATCAACGTGGGATCTCCCGGTGCATGCGGCACCGTGTCCGGATATACGTTAGGCTGCGGCGCAGGGGGAGCGGCTTTCGCTATCCCCTATCCCGCATTCCCGTATTCGGATGTCGAAGCTATCTTTGATGCCGGCCTGGCGCATTACAATTCGCTGCAGATCAAAGCGGAGACCAAGAGCGCGCGGCATGGCCTCTACGCTCTCATCGGATATACCTACTCGCGAGCATATGATACCGGATTTGCGGACGGTCTCGGAAGTGTTGTCGGGGCAACTTACTTTCCTCTTCCCGGCTGGCAAAAGTCTGGATTGGGGACTTTCGCAGATCAACTTAAATCACAACTTCACTGCCAGCCTTATCTATGATTTGCCATTCGGCAAAGGCCGCACCTATGGGAGCAACTGGAACGCCGCGACTAACGCGATTCTCGGAAATTGGGAGGTGACGCTGATAGAAAAGGCCACGTCCGGGTTCCCGGTATTTGTTATCGATAGCAACAACACATCCGGCGTTGGTTTCATCAACGGGAATGGGGCGGCACTCATCAGGCCGAACCAGGTTTGCAATCCGGTGTTGAGCAATCCCAAGCTGTCCGAGTGGTTCAATCCTGCATGTTTCGCGCAGCCGCCAGCGGGAGAACTCGGCAACTCGAGTCGTACGCCACTCTCGGGTCCGGATTTTGTGAATACTGATTTTTCGGTGATGAAGCATTTCCTTCTCAGCGAGCGAATGAAACTGGATTTCCGGGCCGAATTTTTCAACCTATTCAACCATCCGCAATTCGGTGCGCCGGGCGGCAATGCATCCGGTGCGGATATCAATTCGCCTTCAACCTTCGCAGTAGTTAACTATACGGTGAATAACCCGCGAGTTATTCAATTCGGAATGAAGCTACTTTTCTGAGGGACGTTTTTCCTCTTTAAGCGCAAAGATAAACTGCTGCAGGTTTTTGCGCTCTCGCTCTGCTTGCGCAGCCGACTTGCTCGACAGGTCTTTGTAGATGGCGCGCTCCTGCTGAGACTTCAGCGTTTCGCCCGATAACTCATACGCTTGCGCCAGCCGATAATGCGCTTCTTCCAGATCGGGGCTGACCTCAATCGCTTTCTGAAACATGGCAATCGCGTTTGGCAGGTTCTTCTCTTCCGCATCGACGGCGCCGAGTAATAGATAGGCCAGAGCCAGCTTCGGATCACGCTCTGCTGCTCTCTGAGCTAACATCCGCACGCGATCCACGTTGCTTCGACGATCCCAAAGGCAGGCCGCGTAGTAGTAATTTGCCAAGGCGTTGTTGGGCGCTACTTTCGCGAATCGTTCCAGCCTCTCCAGATAGCCGGGCGTGTCACTGATCTCTTTAGCGCGGATTTGGCCGAGAAACAAGTAAGGTGTTGGATCGTTGGGGCGTAAGTCAGTGGCCGCAAAGAAATGCTGCGCGGCTTGCTCATACTGACTGGTTAAGTAATAAGCCGCTCCCAAGCCGAGCTGAAAACGCAGTGAGTCCGGAAACAGGCTGGCACCGCGCGTGAAAACCTCAACCGCCGGTGCTCCCGCGCGATGCTTCAGCAGCTCGGCGCCCCAGTCGAACAGATTCTTTTCGCTCGGCTGCAGCTCTGCCGCGCGCTGATATTCGTGCACGGCTTCCACTGGATGACCCAGGCGTTCTTCGATGTCGGCAAGCTCGTGATGTAAGTCGGCGCTGTTGGGCTCGCGGGTGAGTTTGTCGCGGAACAGCTTCTCTCGAGCTGCCGCATCAGCTAGCGGCATGGAATCCACGGTCGACGCGTCGCTCAAGGAGGTCGCCGCTTTCGTCAAGCTTTCGGTCGATCGCAAAACGGAATCAGATCCGTGTCCGCCGCGATAGGTGTAATCGGCAACTCCAGACACAACGAACTGCGGTTTATCGAAGAACTCCGGCTGATCTGTCGCGGGCTTTGCGCTCTGAGTGCTCTGCGCCAGAGCGCCCACTAAAGCAAAGGCAAGCACAATCATCAGAGCCGTCCCAAGCGCTCGATCACCAGATCGAAATAGCCTTCAGCGTCCACTTCGCGCAGCACGAGTACATTTGCCGGCTTGTCGGTCACTGCCCACCAATCCACCACAGTCATCCCTAAGGTTAACCGGCTGGAGCATTCTATGGCGACATTCACTTTACGCCCCGAAAACAGCTCAGGCCTCAGAAGGTAAGCGATGACCGTCGCGTCATGCAGCGGTCCGCCTTCCCATCCGTACTTCTTTTCATCGAAAATCTTGTTGAACTTCAGCAGATGATAGAAAGCTTCCGCTATCGGAGTCCCGAGGCTTCTCAGCTTATGTAAACGCGCAAGGGTGGTTCGCGCCTGATGAGTGCAATCCAGCGGAATCATAGTAACTGTGACTCCGCAGGTAAACACTTTCGCCGCGGCTTCGGGATCGACATAAATGTTGAACTCGGCGGCGGGCGTGACGTTTCCGCCTTCAGAAAACGATCCGCCCATCAGCACGATTTCTCTCAGATGCTTTGCCAATCGAGGCTCTTTCGCCAGAGCCAGCGCAATATTCGTCAGCGGCGCCAGACAGCACAACGTAACTTCACCTGGCGGCCGGTTCATCACAAGATCGACAATGGCATCCGGCGCAAAGCCTTTGGCCAGAGGGATGGTTGGATCGGGCAAATCGTAGCCATCAAAACCTGTGCGGCCATGAACGTGTTCCGCGGTGACCAAGGGGCGAATGAGCGGCGATTCGGCCCCGGCATACACCGGCGTGTCTGTCCGCCTTGCGAGCTCGAGCGCCTTGCGCGCGTTCTTCGATGTAAGCGGCAGCGGCACGTTGCCAGCGACCGTCGTGATGGCAAGCACTTCCAGGTCTTCGGGCGAGGCCAGTGCGACCAGAAACGCAACGGCATCGTCGGGCGATGGATCGGTATCGATGATGACTTTACGGGGCGCGGTGCTCACTTCAGGTCTGCCAACATTTGTTTTACCTGCAAATCGTTCGGCTCTTGCTTCAACGCTTCGGTCAGTACGGCTCGCGCCTTTACGGTTTCACCTTGCAATGCATACACTCTGGCTAAGTTTAAATAGGCCTGATCGAAATGCGGCGCGGCATTTATACATTTCTGGAAAGTTTCGATCGCCTGGTCAACTTGTTTCGTGCGTAGATACAGGACACCCAGGTTGTTCAGCGCTTCCGGGTATTCCGGACGCAGTCTCAGCGCTTTCTGCAGATATTCAAAAGCACCGTCCGATCGATCGGTTTGGGCAAAGACCATAGCGAGACCATAGTTCGATTCGGGATCATCGGGCCTGAGCGACACCGCTCGCGCCAGTGCTTCTTCTGCTTTGTCCCATCGATGAATCGTGCGGTAGGCGTTGCCGAGATTGAGCAGTGCGATGGCATATTCCGGACTAATCTCGAGCGACTTTTGAAAATACCCAATCGCCACTTCTGTATTGCTCTGGCGGGCGGAAATGAGTCCGAGATTGTTCCAGGCATTGGCCAGAGTGTCAGGGTAACTTGCTTTAGATTCGACTGCTTTCTGAAAATGCTCGCGTGCTTGCTCGACTTTATCTTGCTTCAGATAAACGCTTCCCAACCCGTAGTTCGCCTCGGCACTGGCGGGATCGTCATGCAGTGCGAGCAGGAACGAAGCTTGCGCCTGTTCCAGAAAGCCTCGCTGAAAGTAAATCGAACCAAAGGATAGATGATTGCGCCCGAATTCGAATTTCCCGTTTGGGCCTGCAAAGGGCAGCGCTCTGGCCAATCGCTCGGCATCGTTTCGCGGAATTCGTTGAACATCCCGGGCGATAGTTTCCGGTGTGACACGGCCCTGGTAGATCTTGACGATCTCGCCTTCTTCATTGATTAAGAAAGATGTCGGCAGGGGCAAGTCGCGATGGCGATTGAAGACGTATCGAAACAAGATGCTGTATACGCCCGCTACTTCAGCGTTGGTCTGGTCCGAATCAAAATCCACGGCTACAACTTGCATCTGTTTGTTGAAGCGGTTGAGTGATGAAAGGTCCTCTTGGTAACTCGGTGATTCGGAGGTATGGAAAGTGAGTAACGCGGGCTTTCCCTGCTTGACGAGATTGCAGGGAGCAGGGATAGGCGCCAGCAGCCAAGTCTCGACTTGGGTGGGCAACGTTTCGCTTTGCTGTCGTGTTGAGGGCGCAGGCTGGACGGTACGAAACGGCTCAAGGGTTGGCGTATCGGTCCCTTCCAGTATTCGAATTCGGTGGTTCAGCGGAAGATTATTGAATTGTTGGATGAGGCCACTGGGCCAGCGAATGGAGGCTCGCACTGGTCCGCGATCGTGACCAACACCGAAGAACACTTCCTTGCTGTGCTGCGAAAGAAAGCCTGATCCGGCCTGCAGAGTGCGTGTTTGCCGTTTCGATTCAGTTTCCAAAGTTACTACTGCACCAATTGCGTCGCGATTGCTCTTAGTTCCTTGCAGGCAAAAAATGATGCTTGCAGGCAGTGTCTCAACGACGTTCTTCAGGATGCGCAATTGCGGAGCATTTCGATTCTTCAGAAATAATTCCTGGCGTCCGTCATGATCGAAGTCGCTGAGAGCGAACGCGCGGCCATCCTCTGTGAAATCGAGACCGATCACGCCGGAAACATCTGAAAATGTCCCATCGCCATTATTCGCAAACAACACGTTCCGTTCGTAGCCGCTCCACGAATAGTCGGAACGAATCAATTCGTTGATGGCGGTCCATCCCTGCTCATAGGCCGTCGAAGGCTTTTCGGAGGCGGGCGAGTTAGCGACCACTTGCCGCCAGAAGAAGCTATTCAGATCCTCACGCTGCGGCCCTGAGATCATCCCGTTCACGATGTAGAGATCCGGATTGCCGTCATGATCGTAGTCCCAGGCATCGCTCGACCATGCCCAGCGTCCTCTACCGACTCGAGCGGACGCGGTTACATCGCGAAACTTCTTGCCGTCGGTGTTTTCGAACAGCGAGTTGCCCATGGCGTGCTTTCGGTACAAAGCGCGAATCGCTTCCGGCGACTGCTTCTGGAACGACTCCTGCGCGGAAATTCGCTCACCTGCGGCAGTCCACATGTTGCCGACGTACAGATCGTTAAAGCCGTCGTTGTTGTAATCAAACCAGGCGACGCTCATGCCCGCGCCGACATCGTCAACGCCTGCCTGTTCCGCGATATCGGTGAATGTGCCGTCGCCGTTGTTTCGGTAGAGATTCTTGCGCCCGAAGTCGTTCACGACGTATAAGTCAGGCCAACCGTCTCCGTTGAAGTCATCCCAGCCACAACAGAAGCTGTACCTGGTGTTGTTCTGATTCAGTCCCGATGCCGCAGTCACATCGCTAAACGTCGCGTCACCGTTGTTTCGCATGAGGAAGTTCGGCGGCCCGTTCTCTGCGGCATAGTAGGGCGCGGGATATTTGTACTGCTCGGCGCCCTGATAGTAGATGTAGAGGCAGAAGTAAACATCCAGGTAGCCGTCGCGGTTGTAATCCGCCGCCGCCGCGCCGGTGAACGTGCCTTGCGGGGCAGTGGCGAATTTGAATGCATCAGGCATTTGGCGAAAGCGGCCGTTGCCTTCATTCAGAAACAGCAACGGGCCATTCGAACGCACCACGAGCAGATCCTGACGGCCGTTGTTGGTGAAGTCGGCGATCAATGCGCAGGCGGTATCTTCGAGAAGTCCAATGCCCGACCGCTCAGTTACGTCTTCGAACGTGCCATCACCGCGATTTAGAAAAAGCCGATTCGGCAAACCGGCCGGCTGACATATATATAAGTCATCGAAGCCGTCACCATCAATGTCGCCAACAGATACACCATTGTGGCCGTAAATGTCGATCCCGCAGGCGCCGTCCAGGACCGTGCGCCAATAGTCGGCGCCGTGCAGCAATTGTGCGCCGTAGCAACTGTTGCTGCCCAGCGCATGAGCCGTGATATCGGAATACCACGGTTGAGCGGAACGGTTCTGATGCTCCTCGCTGGCGCGCCAGGTCCTTACCCGATACGCGGCGGAGGGATCAAGCTCCCACTCGATATCCCAGAACCCGGTTCGTTGTTCACGGAAGAAATCGCGGCCCGAACCCACAATTTCATACAGCACGCGGGTATGCACCGCGCCTGGGGACGCTTCGATGCGCGTGATCTGGAAATCGGCAGTAAGGACCTTAGAATAGCTGCTCAACGCTGGCCGGAGTTGCGCGGCACCCCATTTCGCCAGGATGGGTGCGATTTGATCGTGATACTTCTCGCTGACAAACTCGTCGGAACCCGCCTTTACCTTCAGCAGAAGCGCGTCGAGCGTTGTCTTGCGCCGCATATGCCGGATGGAGGTGAAATTGGCCAGCCGCATCGCGGATAACGGACGGAAGCCCATAGAGCTTTCGGCTGATGATGGCGGCCGAAGCTGCCTGGAAACATCGGCCGAAAAATTCACGTCTTCGGAGGGCTTGGCTGGGTAGGAACTTCAATTGAGGAAGCTAAGAATCTAGCATCCTAATGAACATGCGTCAACTTACTATCAGGTTCGCCTGTGGCGCCGCCGAAGTCGCTGGACAACCGATGCAGGTATGCCAGTTCGGCGCGTTTCTTGCGGCGATACCAGAAAAGAAATCCGAAGAACAGCGGCGTCATCACCCAATAAAGATCGACGGCGGTGGAACCGAACCACAGCCATGACGCTAACGGTTTCCGCGGTTCCGCGGTGTGGCGATAAATCCATCCCAAGCAGAAAACAACCTCGCACACGAACAACACGGCAGCAAAGCGCACAACTACGAGCCTGCTTCGGCAACGGCGTACCGAAAGATCCAAAAAAGCATTGGTGTTCAGCGCGGAAGGCGACCAATTATCACGATTCACTCTAATTGCAAAGACCCAAGCTGTTAGCAAAAACAGCCAAGTCGCGCCGGCAAGCACACCCATATCGGATTCCGGCGAACGGAGCTCGAAAAAAATAACGCCGCCGCCGATCACCACCGTCACCAGAATGTCAGCGGCCAATCCGATCCTCATCCAAAGGGACTGGCGCTCCACCTTTAGCCGCAAATTCGCAGGAACAGCCGAGTCCGATTGCCACTCCTGCCGCCAGAGTTCCAGTTCGGTATCTGTATTCATCCGGCACTCTCCAATTCCGCTCGTAACATCTGCCGCGCGCGGTCAAACGTGCTCCCACATTCGTTTCTGAAATTCCAAGGACCTCCGCGATCTCCGCATACTCCAGTCCTTCAAGCATCAACGAGATAACTTGTTGGTAACTGAGCGGCAGTCGCTGAATAGCTCGTCGCAGCCGCGTCGCTGTTTGTTCTTGCGCTAGCTCCTTTTCTACATTCGGCGCCGGGTCCTCGACTTCCACCTCTTCCACAGAAGCGGACGCTCTTGAATGAGCGCGCGCCAGGTAATCGACGCTGCGATTGTGGGCGATCCTGAACACGAAGGTCCGTTCGGAACATTCACCACGGAACCCGGGCAGCGCTTTCCATATCGCGAGGGCGATCTCCTGCAACAAGTCGTCGCGATCGCCTGACGTTCTGGTGTATGTTGCCGCAAGACGCCCGAAGGCCGCACCATTCGCCGCAAGAAGGTGGTCAAAACGCCGCTCGAGTTCCGCCCGATCGTTCGCTTTCAAAGTTCCAGCGTCCGCTACAACCGCGTCAGCTACCGTAGACAATTTCATCGCGCTGCAAATTACGACCGGCAAACAACAGAATCACTACGGCATGTTTACAGATCTCAGCGGGCGATCCCTGCGCGACGACACTTCCATGTGAAATGATGACCAGCTTGTCGCATAGCATTCGTACCTCTTCCAGCACGTGGCTCGAGAACACAATGCATGTGCCTGCCTCACGCAGTTGACGAAGAAAATCGCGCAAGGATCGCACGGTAGGAACGTCCAAAGCGTTTGTGGGTTCATCGAGCAAGAGATTTTGCGGCGAATGAAGAGCCGCTCGCGCGAGAGCAGCCTTCGTGCGCTCACCCTGAGAAAGCCCGGAAGCTCTACGATCCACAATCGAGCGAAGGCCGAGAACGGAGGTGACGCGCTCAATCTGCGCCCGAAGCATTTCCGCCGACAATCCGTGCAACTTCCCGAAGTACCGGAGGTTTTCACGCACGGTCAGTCTGGAGTACATTCCTGTGTGGTCGAGCAGAGCTCCCAACCGGACGCTGGCGTGCCTGGATGTTTTGGTTTCCGTCCTCGCCATCGATCGAAACCGCGCCCGAGTCAAGGCTCAGAACCCCGCAAATTATTCGCAGCGTCGTGGTTTTACCTGCGCCGTTCGAACCTAACAGACCCGTGATTGCCCCGTCGGATGCTTCAAAGCTTAGCTCTTTGACCGCGACCCGCTGATGGAACCTCTTGTTCAGATTTTGAACCTGTATCATCCTGCTGCTTAAATAGTCCCGTGGCGGCGAAATTCCTTACGACCAGGAAACAAAAACGTGCGAATAGCGAACCACGTGTCCGGAAACCGCCGCCCTACGCATTTGTGCTGGATGCGCTAGAGTCCGTTTCGCCGCAGACTCGCAGCATGTTTGGCTGCCTGGCGGTGTACGTAGGCGAAAAGATCGTATTGGCACTGCGAGATAAGGCGGATCGCACCGCTGACAACGGAGTATGGCTCGCGACGACAATCGAGCACCACGATAGCCTGCGACGCGCGTTCCCGAACATGAGATCGATCGCGCTGCTAGGAAAAGAGGTGACCGGTTGGCAACTGCTTCCCAGCGACGCTGCCGATTTCGAGGAAAGCGCGCTGCGAGCCTGCGAGCTCATAACTCTGCAGGATCCCAGAATCGGAAAAGTGCCCAAAT
This sequence comes from Terriglobia bacterium, assembly GCA_963758445.1. Lineage (GTDB taxonomy): Bacteria > Acidobacteriota > Terriglobia > Bryobacterales > Bryobacteraceae > Bog-105. The sequence goes on along the minus strand of CAVWVR010000003.1, from coordinate 179,466 downwards.
CCAAGCGCTCCGTTCGAGCACGTCGCACGCGTAAACAGTAGAACGTTCCCCTTGACGTTCTACATATCAGGCCTTAATATGTAGAAAGACATAGAGACGTACTTGGCAAACGAAAAATCCGATCTTCTGCAGGGCACGCTGGACATGCTCATCTTGAAAATCGTGGCTCTTGGACCGGTCCACGGCTACGGGATCTCGCTACGAATCAAGCAGATTTCTAAAGAAGTGTTGCAGGTGCAGCAGGGCTCGCTCTATCCGGCTCTGCATAGGCTTGAGAAGCGAGGCTGGCTGCAAGCGGAATGGGGCGAATCGGACAACGGCCGTCAGGCGAAGTTCTATCAACTCTCGCCAAAGGGGCGCAAACAGCTCGCGGCCGAAGAGTTGAACTGGGACCGTTTGTCACACGCCGTCAGTTTGGTGATGCGAACCGCGCAATAGGAGTGCCTCCATGTCCTGGTTCAAACGAACTCGTCCGGCGGATGCAGAGCTCGATTCGGAACTTGGCTTCCACATCCAGAAGCTCATAGAAGAAAAAATTGCGGGCGGGGTTGCTCCGGGCGAAGCGCGCCGGCAAGCCATGCTCGAGTTCGGGGGTGGGGAACAGATGAAAGAGGAACTGCGGGACGTCCACCGGATTGCCACGCTTGAGAATGCGATTGCGAACATCAAGTCGGGCATTCGCCTGATTCGCAAGTCGCCTACATTTTCGATAGCAATCGTACTGACGCTGGCGCTCGGCATTGGCGCAAACAGCGCTGTTTTCTCAGCTCTGGACGCAATTCTGCTGCGCCCGTTGTCCTTCCCCAATGCGGACGAGTTGATGCTGATGTATCAAAAGGATCGCAAGGCGAAGAACCCGAATAGTTTCGTCGCGCCGTTACGATTGCTGGACTGGAATCGTCTGAACTCCACGTTCCAGGCGCTTTCGGGATGGTACACGGAAGACGCGTCTGAAACCTCCGGTGCACTGCCCGAAAAAGTAAGAGAAGCGTTAGTGGCGCCCCACTTTCTACAAGTGTGGGGCGTTGCGCCATTGTTAGGGCGCGACTTCGCCCCGGAAGAACAACATTTCGGCGGCCCCAATGCTGTTCTAATCAGCGACCGGTTCTGGCGGCGCAGGTTCAATGCGGATTCCAACGTGGTTGGTAAGCGCCTTCGTCTAGAGAAATACTCGATCACGATTGTCGGTGTGATGCCGGCCTCGTTCCTTTTCCCGGACCATGATGTCGATGTCTGGATTCCGAATCCTATGGATGCGCCTTACGGGCAAAGCCGGGCATCAACCTGGTTTACCGTGATAGGGCGGCTTAAGCCGGGTGTGACGGTCTCGCAAGCGCGCGCGGATCTGAACAGAGTTCAGGCACAGCTAGGCAGGCAGTATCCGAAAACAGATGCCGATCTGTCGGTTGACATTCAACCACTGAAGGAAGACACTGTTGGCGGCGTACGAAGGTCGCTTTGGGTGCTCTTCGGCTCTGTGTCTCTGCTCCTGCTGATCGCTTGCACGAACATCGCGGCGTTGTTGCTCGCTCGGACAACGGAGCGTGAACGCGAGATCGCGGTTCGCTTTTCGCTCGGAGCATCGCGGGCGTCCGTCATTGCTCAATTGCTAACGGAGTGCCTTGTGCTTTCTGTTTGCGGCGCCGCAGTTGGCATTTTCGTCGCCGCGACTGCTGCAAGGAGTTTTCGCATACTCGCAAAGAGCTTTCCTCGGGTGGAAGAAATCACGCTGGACTGGCGAATCGTCGCGTACACGCTGGCCTCCGCAGTCGTAGCAGCGTTGTTATGTGGTCTACTTCCGGCTATCCGTGGAACGCGGCACGGTATCGCTAGCGAACTCGCGCAAGGGAGCCGGAGCCAGGTGTCGGCACGAAATCCGCTGCAGTGGGTTTTGGTGGGGATTCAGGTTTCGCTCGCGGTCACTCTCCTGGTGGGCGCCGGTCTGCTGTTGCGCAGCTTTCAGGAACTTGGTCGCGTATCGCCCGGCTTCGACTATTCTCATGTGCTCACGCTTCGCATTAGCGCAAACTGGGGCGAAACTGCCGATTACAAGAAGCTCATGACCCGAATCGAAAATACGCTCGACGCTTTGCGGTCGCTGCCGGGTGTCCGTTCGGCCGCTGTCTCAGGCATGCTGCCTGGTATGCCCGGCGATGTTCAAACAGAGGTGAAACTGGAAGGCCACCCGGAGACCGAGAGCAGAACCGTCGCGGACAGCCGCTTCGTCTCTGACGATTACTTCAACACGATGAGGATTCCCCTCCTCGATGGTAGTTCTTGTCCCAAGTCGCTGGACGCTCACTACGCTGTTGTGAACAACAGCTTCGCCAGCAAATATTTGAGTGGATCGTCCGGGATCGGGCGCCATCTTCAAGTGATCAGCAGCATCTTTCTTCCTCCCGCTGAGATTCTTGGCGTTGTTGGCGATGCTCGTGAGGAGGGGTTGACCCGGGAGCCGGCTCCCACGATCTATTGGTGTCTCAACGCGCCTTATCCGAGCCCGTTTTTCCTGCTCCGCACGCAAGGTGTTCCGCTCACGATGTTCGATACTGTGCGCCGGAAGATTCACGCGATCGAACCGGCACGATCGGTCTTCGACATCTCTTCCCTCGAAGAGCATCTGTCGGACAATCTTGCCGAGAACCGCCTTCGCACGATACTGCTGAGCCTGTTTGCCCTCACCGCGGTGTCGCTGGCGTGTATCGGTTTATATGGAACGCTCAGTTACTTCGTGACGACACGAAAACGCGAAGTAGGTTTGCGTTTAGCGCTGGGCGCAGAGCGCCGCCAGATACTGAGTAGGTTCCTGCTGAAAGGGGTCAGTGTGGCGTTTCTCGGCTGTATTGCCGGCCTGGCTCTCGCTATCGCATTCGCGCGGGTCCTTTCCGGCATGCTCTACGGAGTCTCGTCCACGGATGTCCCCACACTCTTGTCAGTCACCGCGTTGATTATCGCGGTAGCTTGCATTGCTTCATTCCTTCCGGCACTACGTGCGGCGAGCTTGGACCCCATGCAAGTACTCAGGGACGAATAGCGTCCTGCGCCGCTTCGCACGAAAAGAGGCCTACAATAAACGATGTTTAATTCATGCCAAGATGTACACATCTCGACCAACCCAGGGATGTCAAGCCCCGGACGAACGGCTGCGAAGAGTGTCTAAAGATAGGCGATAACTGGGTTCATCTGCGAATGTGTCTGAGCTGCGGCCATGTCGGCTGCTGCGATTCGTCGAAGAACAAGCACGCCACTAAGCACTTTCATTCGAACCATCATCCCCTCATTCAATCGATAGAGCCGGGCGAGGATTGGATCTGGTGTTATATCGACCAGGTCATGCTTGAGCCCGCGTAAATAACTGCTAGTAGGGTAAATCGCGCCCCGGCTCAGTTTCCGGCTTTTGTTCGCCGTGAATCGAAACCGCGCCCGAGTCAGGACTCAGAACTCCGCAAATCACTCGCAGCGTTGTGGTTTTGCCTGCGCCGTCGAACCTAATAGACCCGTGATAGCCCCATCGGATGCTTCAAAGCTTAGCTCTTTGACCGCGACCCGCTGAGGGAACCTCTTGTTCAGATTTTGAACTTGTATCATTCTGCTGCTTAAATAGTCCGATGCCCGCGAAATTCCTTACGACAATGAAACGAAAACGTGCAAATGGTTTCCTGGTGTAAGAGAACGTTACCCGCGAGCACCGACGGAGCCCCGCACCGCACTAGTGCAGTAACTCGCATGTCGTCTCGAATAGCTCATGTCGACACTTGGAGTTTTTGGCATCGGCGACGGGCACCCGATGGTACCCTCGTCCTTGGGCACGGTCTTCTATGGTTGACATTCACAGCCACATCCTGCCGGGTCTTGACGACGGCGCGCAGACAATGGAAGACAGCCTGGAGATGCTGCGCATCGCCGCCGCTTCCGGAACCACGGACATTGTCGCCACTCCGCATGCCAACTCGGAATTCGCTTTTGATCCCAAGCTCGTCAAGGCTCTCTGTGACGATCTTGGCGAACGCGCCCGGGGGCTGATCAACATACATAGCGGCTGCGATTTCCACGTCAGCTTCGAAAATCTACAGGACGCGCTTCAGAACCCGGAGAAGTTCACCATCAATCACCGCCGCTACCTTATGGTTGAACTTCCAGACATGGTCGCGCTCCCACCCATGCGCTCGGCGATGCAGCGGCTCCTTAACGCTCGCATTTCACCGATTATCACGCACCCGGAACGTAATCCTTCCCTGCAGGGAAGGCTACAAGATCTGCACCAGTGGGTCCAGGACGGCTGCTTACTCCAGATCACGGGCCAATCTCTGCTGGGCCGCTTCGGCCCCTCCGCCCAACGCGCCGCCGACTACCTGCTCTCTGCCAACCTGGTCCACTTCATCGCCAGCGACGCCCACGACACGCAGGATCGCACGCCCGATCTTTCCGAACCCTACCGCTATATCAGCGAGCACTACGGCCCCGCACGCGCCAACTTGCTCTTCACTGAAAATCCCGCCGCCGCCCTTTGGGGCGAATCCACGACGCTCACCGCCCAACCAAGACCCGGTAGATTATCCCGCTTTTTCGCAAAGCGTAGGTAACCCGCTCGGGGGACCTTTCCCGTAGATCTCCGTAGCTGATTTCTTTCGCAAAAGGCCAAAGAAAGACTAGAATCGCGCCCCGGACGGACGATCTTAGCTATGTGGGGATTACAACCATGGGACTGAAGGGGCGGTAGCACGTCTAGCAGGTTCGCTTGGACTCCTACATAAATCGAAAATGTCCGCTGCTTGTGCCCTTCTTCCAAATGACACGCTTCCCTGGTTTGGGCTTCGCACCAAGTCGAATTTCGAAAAGCTGGCCGTATCTGCTTTAGAGGCGAAAGGTTTCGAATCCTATGTGCCCCTCTACCGCAGCCGCCGCCGTTGGTCGGACCGCGTGGTCACCAAGGATCTATCTCTCTTTCCCGGCTACGTCTTCTGCCGCTTCGACCCTCGTTACCGCCTGCCACTCTTGACCGTGCCGGGCGTAGTCTCGATTGTTGGATTCGGCGACAATCCGGCGCCGATTCCCGACGAAGAGATTGAAGCCGTGCGCCGCGTTCTCGCCAGCAGCCAAGGCTCAGAACCGCACCCGTTCCTCCGCGAAGGCCAGCGCGTCCGCGTCAAATACGGCTCGCTCGAAGGAATCGAAGGCATTCTCTTAAAGAAGAAAAGCGATTGGCGTCTCATAATCTCTGTCAATCTGCTCCAGCGCTCGCTCGCCGTTGAAGTTGACCGCGAGTGCGTCACCCCCATCGCGTAACGCTCACTTCGTAAGCGAGCAGCAGGCATAAAGCAAACTATTTTTCATCAAATGTTCATACCTACACCCATGTGGCCAGTATCCGGGAGCCGAATGTTCTTGCGTGTCGTCACCCTTCTCGCCACATCCTCATCGCTTCTCGTGGCCCAGGAGATCGCGGCACCTCCGCAACCGAAGGATCACGCCGGCTCACTCCAGTCTCCGGACAGACTCTCCGCTTCCTCCCGAAAAGCCGATCCGGTTGCCGAAAGCTACATCCTTGGCTCCCAAGACACCGTTTTAATTCACGTTCTCGATATTGAAGAAATCGGCGCCACGGCTTACCCGATTGACCTCCGCGGCAATCTCGATCTCCCCCGCATTGGCGTCGTCCATGCGGCCGGCCTCACCGCCGACCAACTGCAGGAGAAGCTCACCGAACTCTACAGGGAATATCTGCAAAATCCGATCGTCAGCGTGTCTGTTTCCGAGTTCCAGAGCGAGCCCATCTCCATCCTCGGCGCGGTTGGAAGTCCCGGGGTCCACCAGATCAAAGGCCGCAAAACACTCTTCGAAGTCATCTCCGAAGCCGGCGGCCTCAGAGAGGATTACGGCAATACGATCATGATCACGCGACGTATGGAATGGGGACCTATCCCGCTTCCCAACGCCACTCCTGACTCAACCGGCGGCTATTCCGTCGCCGAGGTCAGCATCCGCTCGCTCATGAACGCTAAGAACCCGCAGGAAAATATCGAAGTCAAACCGTACGATGTCATCACCGTCCCCAAAGCTGACCTGGTCTACGTCATCGGGGCAGTGAAGAAATCCGGCGGCTTCGTCCTGTCGGAGAAATCGGACGTATCCGCGCTGCAGGCGCTTTCCCTCGCCGAGGGACTTGATCGCAGCGCCGGATCATCCAGCGCGAAAATTTTGCGCCTCTCGGCCGGCTCCGCCACGCGCCAGGAAATCCCCATCGACCTAAAGAAAATCCTCGAAGGCAAGCAGCCCGATGTGCCGCTGCTCGCCAACGACATCCTCTTCGTTCCGACAAGTGCCGCTAAGAACGCCTCCGTGCGCGCCATCGAAGCCATGATCCAAATCGGAACCGGAATGGCCATGTACGGCCGCTTATAAACAAATGTCTGACACACTGACTCATCAAGAGCTCATTCCGCCGCCCAAAATCCCGGCGACGAATAGCTATGGCCGAGGCTATTCCGCCGCGCCTTACCCGCTCGAAGGCGACTCCAGCGACGACGATTCCGGTGGCATTGTCGAATATTGGCGCATGCTTCGCCGCCGCCGCGGCACCCTGATCCTGATCGCCTTCATCGGTCTGGTTGCCTCCGTCCTGGTAACACTCCCGCAGACGCCTATCTACCGCGCCCGAACCGCAGTCGAAATCCAGAACGTCAACACCGACTTCCTCAATAGCCGTCAGGTCAGTCCCGTCTCGGAGGATTCGTCCGCGATGAACGGCTCAGCCGATGTCCAGACCCAGATGAAAATCATCCAGAGCGAATACCTGCTGGATCGCGTGCTCGAAAAGGTCAAGCAGCAGGGCCGCATCAAAAACGTCGAAGCCAGGTTCAGTCCGCTCTCTGCCCTCCGCAAGCTCCTGAATGTGGCCTCCGCCTCACCCGCCGACCAGGAATACGCGCTCCACCAGAGGGCAATGAAGAGTCTGACCGTTCGTCAGATGGGTCAAACCCGCGTCATCGAAATCCTCTACACCTCCCCCGACCCCAAGCTCGCCGCCGAATTCGCTAACACGCTCACGGCCGAATACATCGAGTCCAACATGGAAGCCCGCTGGAAAATGAGCGAGCACACCGAAGAGTGGCTCTCCAAACAACTCGATGAAATGCGCGTCAAGCTGGAGCGCTCCGAAGACAGTCTCCAGGCCTACGCACGCCAGGCCGGCCTCCTCTTCACTAGCCCGTCTTCCGGAAGCAGCGAAAAATCCAATGTTTCGGAGGATAAGCTCCGGCAGCTTCAGGAAGAGCTCTCGAAAGCCCAGGCCGATCGCGGCGCCGCCCAATCGGCGTACGAAACAGCCAAATCCGCGCCGCCCGAAACAGTCGGTGACGTTCTCAGCGATAGCTCCCTCCGCGAGTTACAAGGCAAGCTCACCGACTTACGCCGTCAGGAAGCCGAACTTATCACCACTTACACACCGAAGCATGAGAAAGTTCTCCGCATCCAGGCACAGATCGCACCCCTGGAACTCGCGTTTAACGCGCAGCGCAATGCCATCCTCAGCCGCATCCGCAACGACTATGACACCGCCGTGCGCCGCGAAACATTCCTCCAAGCCGACTACACCGCCCAAACCGGCATCGTCACCGATCAGGCCGACAAATCCATCCAGTACAACATCCTGAAACGTGATGTCGAATCAAACCGCCAGCTTTACCAGAACATGTTGCAGCAGATGAAGGAAGCGAGTGTTGCCTCTGCCATCCGCGCCAGCAACGTCCGCATTGTCGACCCAGCGAGACCACCGCACAAACCGTACTCGCCCGTTCTGCCTCTGAACGCCGCTGTCGGTCTCATGGCCGGCCTGGTTTCGGGGATCATTTTCGTGATTACGCGTGAGCGTGCCGATCGCACGCTCCAGGAACCCGGCGATGTCACTTTCTGGACCCATCTGCCCGAACTCGGCGTCATTCCGAGTGAATCCGTCGGCAGGGGCAAACGCGGCTACGGTTACTACAACAAGATTTACGGCCGCGCCAAAGAATCAGCGACTGTAACCGATCCAGACAGCATAAGCGACTCAATTGATACATCTGCCGATTTGCAGCAGTTGGCCCAACTTGCCTCTTCCAGCGATTCCCAACCCGACAGCTCCCAGTCGAGCCGTAAGGGCAAGGAAGCGGTTGCAGCGAATGACCCCATCGAACTCATTAGTTGGAAACACAAACCCTCGATAGTCGCCGAGGCCTTCCGCACGGTCCTGACTTCTATCATGTTCTCCGGCGAAAACGGCACGCGCCCGCGCGTCCTGGTCATGACTAGCGCCAGTCCGATGGACGGCAAAACGACCGTAGTCAGCAACTTGGGCATTGCCATGGCCGAGATCCGCCAGAAAGTCCTGATCATCGATGCCGACCTGCGCAAGCCTCGCATGCACCAGATATTTGACCTGAAGAACGAAAAAGGCCTGGGCACGCTCTTGCGGGGAACCGAACTCGGCGACAATGCTCTCGACGGCCTCATTCAGCAAACCAGCGTTCCTGGGCTGAGTGTCCTGCCGAGCGGTCCCTCCACTCATGCCTCCGCGAGTTTGCTGTACTCGCCGCACTTGCGCGTAGTGTTCGCAAAACTGAAGGCTGAGTACGACATGATCCTGGTTGACACGCCACCGAGCCTTCAGATGACTGATGCGCGCGTGATCGGGCGTATCGCGGATGCCATGATCCTAGTCACTCGCGCTAACAAAACTACGCGTGAAGCCGCAATTGCAGTCAGCCAACGCTTCCAGGAAGACCGCACGCGCATCCTCGGGACCATTCTCAACGATTGGAACCCCAAAACCTCACGCAACGGCTACTACGGTTACTACAAAGGTCAAAACTACGGCTCTTATCGATACGGATACCACGAACCTCCCACAGGATCCAACTGATCTCTGCCCCTAAAACTTTCAACAACCCTAACCAAGCGCATGCAATACGCCCAATCGCGACAATCGATTCCAAACATAAAGTTCGATTTCACAACAAAGCTGAAAAGACGCATAAAGGCTCAGGCTTTTCTGCGCTCTGTTGCCAGATCTCTGAAGCGCGCTATAAGAGCGGTCCGACGCTCGAAAGCGGAGAGACTGCGTTGCGCATACGAAGAAATGTTCGGCGCCGTGGAAGGTGGGGCCCTAAGGGTTAGACTACCTGATTATGACGGTTCGTTCTACATCGATGCCCGCTCGGATATTCTCAGGCGGGTACTCACTTCGGGCTATGAATCGGAGCTCGCGAGAATAGTCAAGGACAGTCTAGAGCCGGATCGCGATGCAATAGACGTCGGCGCTAACGTCGGCTTTTTCTCCGTTCTTATTGCGAAGCATTTGCACAGAGGGAAAAGAACCCTGGCAATCGAGCCGACCCCGTTAGCGCTTGAAAAATTGAGAGCCAACGTCGCCCTGAATGCGGTCGACAATATTCTCATATTCGAAGGCGTTGCATCAGATCGTTGTGGGCAGCAGACTTTGAAAATGATTGATGGCCTGGAGGAGTACTCAAGTCTCGGCGAGATGCTGCATCCGTCAATACGTGGCCGTACATTCAAGGAAATTGAAGTTCGGGCCGAAACCATTGATTCCCTCGTAGACCGATTTGCTATCGCTCCTGGCCTGATGAAGATAGACGTCGAAGGCGCTGAAGCATCTGTTCTACGGGGCTGCAAACGCACTCTTAACAAGTACGGCCCGACTATCATTTGTGAAGTCTGGGGCGAAGATATCGATCCGGACTTCCAGAGACGCAGAAAAGAAGTCTTAGAGATCCTTCAGGGCAGCGGCTACAGAGTCCTAGCGTCTACGGAAAGCGAAATTTTCGCAATACGCTCTTAGCCGAAAAGGTCGCATAACTATACTTGACTAACCCACGCATTCATGTAGCCGCCAAGCTTTCCGGAAGACATTCAGCCCAAAGAAGGCGCGATGAAGTTCCTTCGTAAAATCCTTAATCGGCCCAAGCAAGACAAACAAGCCCGCGCCAGTTCGCCGCTCAGCCCCACAGGCAAAGCCGCCGCTGACGATTTCCTCGGGCGATTTCGCGAAATCGTTTCGGATCCCTTGAACCTGCTAATCGAACGTGATCCACGCTCCGGAACTGTCGAAGATGGCGCCGTATGGCTGCACAACGGGAACCGTGTCCCCGCGGACTGCTATTACGGTCGTTTCAGCGAGATACTGGCGATCAACCGGGGCGTCCACGAACCCCTCGAAGAGTTCATTTTTCAGCAGGTCATGCGTCTCATGCCGGCCGACCCGACGATGCTGGAACTCGGCGCGTACTGGGCCCATTATTCGATGTGGATGAAGAGGAAGCGATCAACCGCCAAGGTATTCATGGTAGAGTCTGACCCCGTCAACCTGCAGGTGGGTCGCGCCAACTTTGCGCTAAATAGCTTTGAGGGCGCCTTCATCTCTGCGAAGGTTGGCCATGCCGATTTTCAAGTCGATCAATTCATGAGCTCACAAGGCCACCCTCAATTAGCCATCCTCCATTCCGATATTCAAGGCTTCGAGTCTGAAATGCTGGATGGATGCGCAGAGACATTCAGTCGCGGATTGATCGATTACGCCTTCGTCTCGACCCATTCACAAACTCTCCACGCCGAGGTGATCGATAAGCTCACAAATTCAGGAATGCGCGTTGAGGTGTCAGCGGATTTTGAGAATGAAACAACCTCATATGACGGGCTGGTTTTCTCCTCTCGCTCAAGCCTTCCCCCCGTCTTCTCCGAATTCGCTCCGATGGGCCGCCGCGAGATCAATAAGAGCAGCTCGGAGAAACTGATCTCCTATATTTCCGCAGCAAGCGTGGCCAACAACGCTATCGCTAATTTCAAGATAAAGGTGCCCACGGCGGCGATCAGGCTCCAGCCGCACACGAAAGTTACGTCGCGAGCGGGCCGGTGAGCTACACGCGATTCGCTAAATGATTGCTTCCAGCACAACTCAGCGACAGGAAGCATTGAACACGGCCAGTTTAAGTTCAGAACCGGCTCTTGATGCCCCCGTGCGTGCAGGCGGGCGCTCATTGAAGAAAATGTCGGCGGTCGGGTTAGCGTGGGTTCTCGCGCAGACCGGAAGCGTGCGGCTAATCGGCTTCCTCGGACAGATGGCGCTGGGGCGCCTGCTGCTGCCTAAAGACTTCGGTGAGATCGCCCTCGCCACCTCCGTAGCCGGTGTGGTTACCGCCCTGGCGGGATTCGGGATGGACGACGTTCTTCTCTCCCGGGGACGCAGATTCCGCATGTGGACAGCTCCAGCACTTTTGGTCAGCCTGATCCTGTCGGCGATGGGTGCGACGGCCATGCTCGCGCTTGCGCCCCTCGCAGCACACCTCTACCACAGCCGCAACGTCCAGGGGCTGCTGTTCGTGTTAGCGGCCAGTTTGCCACTAGGAGCGCCTTCCGCCGTAAGCGGCGCCTCGCTGCGCTGGCAGATGAGATTCGGCTTTGTTGCAAGATATGCGGTGGCGGAAGTGCTCGGTATCCAGCTGCTGACAATCGCGCTCGCCTGGCGCGGGTTCGGCGCTTATAGCTTTGCCATTCCCGTGCCGATAGCAGCCGCAGTGAGGGCGCTCGTGTTTTGGCGAGCAACGGAGCTCCGGCCGAAATGGCACATTCGTAGATCGCAACTGAAGCTGCTTCTGCAAAACGGAGGTGCTGTTTTCGGGCAGAAGTTCATGATCTCACTCCGCTGTAACGGCGATTACATGCTATTAGGAGCGTTCGCTAGCCATGCCGCGGTCGGCCTCTATTACATGGCCTTTCGATTGGCTGCCTTACCGGTCTATGCGGTTGCGACCAGTCTGACGGCCGTCCTCTTTCCGGCTCTCGCCAGCCTGCGCGGCGACGAGCCGCGGCAACTGGCAGCCACTCTCAGCGCTTCGCGGTGTATCGCGCTTTTAGTGATTCCGCTGTCCTTTATTCAGGCCGCCGCTGCCGGCCCGCTGCTCCGCTTCTTCTTCGGAACGAACTGGGTTGCCGCCGGACCAATACTCAGCATTCTGAGTATCGGTCTTGCCTTCGACGTAGTCCCATGCGTCGCGGGCGCATTCATATTCGCCAAGGGGAGATTTAGGATGCTGTGGTACTGGACAGTCGCGACCCTACCCTTATTCCTTTTGCTTATTGGAATCGGGTGCGCCATACGGGGAGCCGAAGGAGTGGCATTCGGTGTTGCCGCCTATTTTGCTGTAATGGCGCCCGGCTTCACCTATTTCGCTATCCGTCCTTCAGGAGGGTCGCTCAGTGATGTCGCGGGAATATACCTCCCGCCCACCTTGTGCGCCGCAGCGGCGGTATCATTCGGCGGCCTGGTATCCAAACTCCCTGCGATCCAGCATCGCGACCTTGCGGTGATCGCGGTAACCATCGGGATAAGCGCCACAGCTTACGGTGCGTTGCTGCACCTGTTATCGCCTGACGCGGTGAGAGAGGCGGTGCAGAGACTGTCGATCCTCTGGCGCCGAGATCCAATGCGCGGCAGTAAGCTCTCGGCAAACACTTCAGGATCAGGGGGCTTACAGCGATCTCGAACTACCCTGGGATCGCAAACCACACAAGGTCCCCAAATTAGTTCCTTCAAATAAGCGCGGTCGGATCTACAGGGGCTTTGTCCCGAGATCTCTTACGCTGTCCCCAACAACCAATATGCTCACAATATTCGCTCACCTAAAGTCTTTTTCAGACCCTCACATTGCAATGATCCAGCGGAACGCCATCGAAAGCTGGACTTTACTAAGCCCAAGACCCAACATAATTCTTTTCGGCGACAGGCCCGGCGTTGCAGAAGTCTGCGAGGAATTTAGTCTCGTTCACAAGCCTCACGTGGCGCGCAACGAGTTTGGATCACCCCTGCTGAACGACGTTATCGCCCAGGCTAAGCAATTCTCAACCGATGGGCCTCTCTGTTACATAAATGCGGACATTCTCCTCACCCAAGACTTCATGGCAGCCGTCTCTGTCGTGAGCAGCCGCTTCTCTAAGTTCTTGCTTGGCGGCCGGCCTTGGGATTTAGCAGTACGATCGCCGCTTAGCTTCAGAGACAATTGGAGCCAACTATTGAAAGACAAGGCGCTCAGAGAAGGGGCTCTCCGCAATGCGTGCGCCTGCGATTTCTTCGTTTTTAGCAATAATCTGTGGCCGACTGTGCCACCCTTCGCGTTAGGAAGATGTGGCTTTGACAACGCTTTGCTCCGCATGACGCGGCTTGAGGGTGCTGCGCTAGTTGACGGAACATTCCCCGTCGGCGCAATACACCAGAGTCACACGTATCCCAAGCACCTCGGAGGGGACAATTACTTCTCGAATCCAGAGGCATTACGCAATTATGAGTTAGGGGGCGGGCACAATAAAATCTATGGCTGGCACCATGCCCAATACCGTCTGCAAGACAATCGCGTCCGTTTCTCGCCTACTGGCTACCTATACGGCAACCCACATCTTGAAACGCCCGTGACGTGGCTGCGAGAACGGGCAAGGTGGCTAATTAAGCGTCGCAGAGGTGCCTCTCAAGTACCGATCACCGATCACGCGAGCAGCGCAAACTCGCTCTGACCGGGTGTGGGGCGGGATGGTATCCCGCGCCCCGGTTGCCGATCGGGGCAAATGGGCAGGTTACCAACCCGCGCCGGCTAACAACCGGCCCCACAGGCCCACAAACACCTACATCATGCAAACTCAGTTGCTGCACGACTTTCCGAACGTTTCGCCCGCCTCAAACCCCACCGAGCGTGTGCTGGTAAATGAGCCTCTCACAGAAGTTGGCGCTCCGGAACGATGGAAATCCTACCGGGGCTCGCGCGGATCGGCCTCCTCTGAAAAAGGAATGCAAAGATACATACTCTTTCATTCCTTTTGTTTTATTATGTACGCGACACTCGGGAGAGGGTTCGCATACACTGGGTACTCCCCTATTTTCATTGGTGAAATACTGCTGCTGTGGAGCATAGTAACGGGGTTCGCAGCACGCCGCTTTGCCACCCTTATTGAGCGCCCGCTAGGCCTTCTCCTCACCTGCTTCTTCTTCTGGGGTATAATTTGCACCGTTCCATACGTGGGCTTGTACGGAATAAACGCGCCGAGGGATGGCGCCGTTTGGGCCTATTCGATTTTTGCCTGGGTTGTAGCCAGCTTAGTGCTGCGTCTGGACAACGTTTTGGATGGAGTCGTTGAACACTTCCGCAAGTTCGGCGGCCTATTGGTCGTTGCGAGCACAATTTGCGCCTTTCTCACAACTTACGAAATAAGTCATCTGCCCACGTGGCCTACTTCACAGGTGCCGATTCCTTACATGAAGTCTGGCGACTTGTGCGTCCACCTGGCCGGCTGCTGCGCCTTTGTGCTGACTGGCCTTGGAAAAGGAAAAGACTGGTGGCTCTTTCCGATAATTTGCGGATTCGCCATGGGCATAAGCGGGAACAGAGGCGGAGGGCTGGCATTTATGGTAGCCATCAGCTTCGTGGCGCTTCTTCGTTTCAATGTCAAGAAACTCTTCATACTATTAGTAGTTCTCGGGCTCATTCTATCGGCACTTGTTTTGGTCGATGTTCACGTACCTTTACCCAGTGGGAGCCGGGAGATTTCATCCGAACAAATTCTGCGCAACATCAAGAGCATGGTGGGGATAAGCTCGGACGAAGCCGACCTCCAGGGAACAAAAGAATGGCGGATCCGGTGGTGGAATCAGATTTTTGACTACACCTTTCAGGGCCCATACTTTTGGACCGGCAAAGGATATGGGATCAACCTCGCCGCGGACGACGGAATCGACGGGATCGCAAGACGGACCGCAAGCTCTTCGCAGCCCTCACAATTCGCACCTTACATTTCTGGCGAGATCAGGCGTTCCAGGCTTGACGCTCTGGATCATACTCCAGTCTTATTGGGCCTTGACGATGCTTTGGTTCTATTTCCGCGCGAAAGCGATCGGCGCCACGCGTTGGTCGGGGATGTTTCTGTGGCTCCTCGCGTATTGGATGGCTTGCATGGTCAACGCAGCATTCGACGTCGCCCTGGAGGGGCCTATGATTGGCATCCCGTTCTGGACCATATTCGGTCTGGGCTGGGGGGCGCAAATTCTGTTTCAAAAGCGTCTACGGCGTAGAGTCCCCAGCAGTCGAACACAGCAACCGCTCGAGCCGCAGCTCGCTTGGTGATGGCCGCGCTCCAAATCCTGAAAGAATCCGGGACAGCCTAAGCTTCCCCGACCGCCACCACACGCAAATCCACGCACCAGCGCCAATCGCGAGGCGGAGGCGTGCCTGTCCCGCGATCTTTTCACACTTCAACCACGCCGGTCTTCCTGTTCGGAACCGCGCGAGTCTGAGCATGCGGGATAGCACCCGGCTACGGCTCGTGGCATTGCAAGCCCCCGCAAGTAAACATGAAAATACTCACGATTCACAACAAATACAAGATACGCGGCGGCGAAGACGAATCGCGCGAATCTGAGGATGTGCTGCTACAGGCAAGAGGCCATCAGGTGGAGCAGCTCATCTTCGACAACAGCGATATAGATGAGGCCCACGCCTTTCGCGTAGGGATAGAAACAGTCTGGAGTCAGTCTTCCTATAACGCCACGCGCCGAGCGATTAAGGCCTTTCGTCCAGACATCGTGGACATCCACAATTTTTTCCCACTCGCCTCCCCTTCGGTTCATTACGCAAGCAAAAAGGAAGGGGTACCGGTTGTGCAAACACTGCATAACTATCGCTTACTATGTCCCGGCGCGACTTTCTACCGCGATGGAAAGGTCTGCGAGGACTGTACGAAGTACACCGTTCCGCTGCCCGCTGTTTTTCGGGGATGTTACCGCTGCCAGTAAAGGCCAGACAGCCGCCGTGGCAGGGATGATCACCATGCACCGCCTCCTGCGAACCTGGCAGAGGACCGTTAATGTCTTTATCGCAGTGTCTAGCTTCCAAAAGCGTAAGTTCGTGGGAAACGGATTCCCGGAGAACAAGATTGTCGTCAAGCCGAACTTTGTGGCAGATCCGGGGCCCGCTTGTTCCGGTGGGAACGAGTTCCTGTTTGTCGGACGGCTATCACCCAGAGAAGGGAATACAAACACTCTTGCGGGCGATGGACCATCTAGCGCCTGGAATCAAGCTAAACATAGTTGGCGTCGGCCCGCTGGAGATGGACGTCAGGGCGGCAGCTTTGGGAAATCCAAGTATCAACTATCTCGGGCGAGTATCCCAGCGAGAGGTCCTAAGCCTCATCGGAAATTCGATTTGCCTGGTGTTCCCCTCAGAGTGGTATGAGACCTTTGGCCGCGTCGCGGCTGAAGCCTTTGCGCGTGGAACGCCAGTCATAGCTTCGGAAATCGGCGCAGTTGCCGAAATCGTGGAGCACGACCGAACCGGATTCTATTCCAAACCGGGAGACGCGCTTGACCTGGCGCGAGTGATGACACTGGCATTTACAAACCCAGAGCAACTCATCGGGATGCGCGTGGCCGCGAGACAGGAATATGAGAACAAGTACACAGCCGACAAGAACTACGAAATGATGATGGCGATCTACGGACAGGCGATTGCATCCGGCCAACGCTCAAAAGCAGCATGGAGCCGCGGCGGGAAGCACGTGGAGGCGCTAAGAATGCCTGGGCAAACTGCTCGCTAACGCCAGGCGACCGCCTCGCAGCCATTGTTTCCGGGGAGAACGATGAAGGGCGCCGGAAAGTGAAAATCCTGATGGTCGGGCACAGTTGTAGCCCCTATCGTGGATCGGAAGCGGGCATTGGGTGGAACTGGGCTTGGCATGCGTCAGAGCAGAACGAGGTTTGGTTTCTTACGCATGCATTCTTTCGCGAGGAAATTAACCGATTCCTGAGCGGCCACAGCCGCCCCAATCTCCACGTCGTGTTCGTTCCGACGAAATCCTTCCTCGACCGCCTGATCTTTGGCGACGGCGTAAACGCAATCCGGCTTCATTACGTACTTTGGTTGAAAGCCGCATTCGAGGAAGCGCGTCGCCTTACATCACAGCAAAAGTTCGATATAGTTCACCACGTTAGTTGGGGGACGATCAATGTCCCTAGCCCCTTTTGGAAATTGGGGCCCCCTTTCATCTGGGGGCCAGTAGGAGGAGGGCAGACAACGCCCCCCGAACTGAAAAAGTGTCTCGGCGCCGGCGCCAGGGCACTGGAAACAATTCGCGGCCTAAACGTCTCTCTTCTGTCAATCAGGCCTGCGTTCAGGGAAGCTGCTCGTAACAGCAGCCGCGTATTTGCAGTGAATAAAGAAACCGCGAATGTCATACGTCGCGCCGGAAAGCCTAATGTTGACCTGTTCTTGGACTGCGGGTCAAAGACACAAGGCGCGTGCATTCCTCAAAGGCCACTGGACGCGGAGCGGCCCTTCACGATACTCTGGGCTGGCTCTATCCAGCCGCGTAAAGGGTTGGCGCTTGCAATTGAGGCGATGGCAAAACTGGAACCGACTTGTAGTGCCAGGCTTCTGGTTGCTGGCGACGGCCCAATGAGATCGCAATCCGAAATACTTTGTCACAACTTGAATATTTCGGACAAAGTACAGTTTCTCGGCTCCATCCCGCACCAGCAGGTCTCAGAGCTTATGGCGACCTCCGATGCCTTCCTGTTTACCAGCATAAGAGACACCTTCGGCTCGGTCGTACTTGAGGCCGCGGCACACGCGCTTCCGATAATTGCATTGAATCATCAGGGAATCGCCGCGTTTGTCCCCGACGGCGCAGCGATTAAGGTTCCCGTCGCGGACCTGGAATCTACAATCCAAGGACTGGCAGCGGCAATCACGAAGTTGCAGGCTAACCCTCAGTTCCGGCGGGACATCGGCAGCGCTGCCTACCAGTTCGCTCGGCGGAACACCTGGCCAGAGCGGGCGAAAACTATGACGCGCGTTTACGCTCAAGTGGTTAGTGAACGCCTCGCCACCATGAGCGTGTCTAATTCCCCTAAAGCTCCCGCTAACCCCACGTTGATACTCACCCAGCGGGAACAATAAATGGAACGTCCACCCACATTAAGCCGAAGCTCACACCGCGTCTCCCTCCGCATTCGCCTCGTAGTGTTGTTAACCGTGACGTGCCCCGCACTCTTCTTGCTTCGCGGAGGATCGAACGTGACCAATTTGGAGCCTGGCGCCGACGTGCAACAAATTGTCTTGGCAAGTCCGCCGGGATCAACTTTCCATTTTGGGCGCGGCACATATCGGCTACTCGAGATTAAGCCTAAGACGGGTGACAGGTTTACCGGCGAAGGTTCCTTGACCATACTGAGCGGCGCGGTTGTGCTCTCTCACTTCGATAAAGAAGGTTCTGTATTTAGGGCTTCTTATTCCCCCCCAAAAGAACAGCTTGGCGGCAGCTGCGGGAAAGGCAGCCCGATGTGTAGCTATCCTGAGGACTGCTTTATCGACAACAAGCCGCTAAAGCGAGTCGCTGATGTCGGCAATCTTGCGCCTGGGTCCTGGTTTCTCGACTACGCGAATCAGCAAGCGGTAATAGCCGACGACCCCCAGGGCCATTTAGTTGAGGTTTCTACCGCCCGCAGCGCATTCTCCGGGCCCGCTACAGATGTCGTCATCTCCGACCTGATAGTGGAGAAGTACGCCGTACCCGCGCAGCTGGGAGCAATAGGTGACCAGTATCCTGGCGCCCAGTGGCAGGTCAGGCGATGCACAGTTCGCTGGAATCACGGGACGGGCATTGAATTGGTAGACGGGTCTATCATCGCGGAAAACAAAGTCTTGGAGAACGGGCAAAAAGGACTTGGCGCGCGGGGAAGCAACGTCACCATTGAGAACAACGAGATCGCATTCAACAATTACGCCGGATTTTCCATGGGATGGGAGGCGGGCGGCACGAAGTTCGCGCGTACAACAAACTTGAGGGTAGTCGGCAACAACGTGCATGACAACCTCGGCCCGGGATTGTGGACCGATATAGACAATCGTCAGACCTTATACGAGGGAAACAAAATTACTGACAACTTGGGCACCGGCATCCAACACGAGATTAGCTACTCGGCAATAATCCGAGAAAATTTCGTTTCGGGTAACGGCCGTGCCCAAAGCGTATGGCTTTGGGGCTCTCAGATTTTGATCCAAAATTCGTCCGACGTAGAGGTGGTTCACAACAACGTGGTCGTACCGAAAGGCTACGGGAACGGTATTGGTGTCATCATACAAAACCGTGGTAAGTGGGTTGCTTCAAACAATATCGTTCACGATAACGACATAACCTATCTGGACCGGACCGGCGTGAGCGGCGTGGTCAGTGACTATCCGGACGGGGACCACTACATAGCTACAAACCGCTTTTTTGATAATCGGTACCACGTAGTCGACTTAGGACGGTACCACTGGCTTTGGAAAACTGGATACACCTGGGAAACCCTGAAACAAACAGGCCAGGAGACCAACAGCAGCATTGACAATGCGGTAAGAGATCCCCACGCACTTCCTGGCTCAGATCACTAGATTATGCAACTAGCCCAACTCGAAGCCGGCACCGGGCCAGAACCCGCAGCGCTACCAAGTAAGTCCAGGAACCCATCCGCCCTGCCTACCGCTTCCCCTCCAAGCATCGATGTTATTATCATCACCTTCAATGGCATTAAACACATTGAGCGCTGCCTGCGGGCTCTTGAACTCACCACCTACCCCAATTACCACGTCGTTCTGGTTGATAACGGTTCTAGCGACGGCTGCCGCCGAATTCGTTGCCGACCACTTTCCTTCCTGCCAGATCATTCGCACCGGGAAGAACTTGGGGTTCGCCGGCGGAAACAACGTTGCGCTTCGCCTCTCTCTAAAGCGAAACACCGACTTCGTCGTTCTCTTGAACGACGACGCGTACGTCCAAGATCCTGAATGGCTCACGAAAGCGGTTGAAGTCGCACTTCCAGACCCGTCGGTGGGCATGGTGGGTTTTGACGTGATACAAGGCCGGGGCGTGGATGCGTCTCTAACAAGTCCGGCAATCCGCAATTCCGTTCAGTCTCGTCCCATCAGCCGCATCGATGGCTGCTCGCTATTCATCCGGACTAGTTGTCTCAAAGCTGTCGGTCTGCTGGATGAGAAGTATTTTATGTATGGCGAGGAAGACGACCTCGAAATGCGCGCCCAAGCCGCACACTATTCGCTGGTCGAAATCAACTCAGTCGTCTATCACATCGGCGGTAGCACCAGCAAACGCTACCCGATTAAAATGTCCTATTACCAATCCCGCAACTATCTACGCTTTGCGTTGAAGAATCTAAACGTGATGCGCGTAGTACGCCGTGTGTTTACCTTAGTTGACATTCTTTGCAATCCTTTCCCGTTCGTGTTCCGCCGGGAGGACGTCGCGCACGTCCGCATGCGCGGTACCGGATCACTCCTGATGAACGCCGGGATCTACCTCGCGGCGCTGGGTTGGAACTTTGTACATTTGCCGGAGACGCTTCTCCTTCGCTTCCGATCAGGGGCAATAAGCCATTTATAAGTAGTAAGTATCTTTCCACCAACAGCATTCTTGCTGCACGATGTGAGTAAGAGGGGGGTACAGCCGATAAGACTACCTAGATGAGTGATGTCGATCTACGAACAGGCGCTTGCGTCCGGCCAAAGGTAGAAAGCAGCATTAGTTCCGGCGGCAAGCATGTCGAGGCGCTGATAATCCTCGGGATGAAAGTTAGCACCACCAGTTACCCCCACGCACTTGAGGCTATATCTCGATGGGCCGGACTAGGCGCCTCGAAGTATGTCTGCGTCGCCACCGTTAACAACGTAATGGAGGCGCATGATTGCCGCGCTTTTCAGACGGTGATGAATCAGGCTGACCTGGTGACTCCCGACGGCATGCCACTGGTATGGGGATCAAAACTCTTAGGGCACACGCAAGCGACTCGCGTCTATGGGCCGGACCTGATGCCGATGGTCCTGGATTTGGCTGCTGCGAATGGAATCCCCATCGGTCTATACGGAGGCGCGCCCGAGGTCCTTGCCAAACTTACGACTACCATCCGGGAATGTTATCCATCCATCCAGATCGCCTACTCGTGTTCGCCGCCATTCCGTCCTCTTACGCCAGATGAAGACCAAGTGGTTGTCGAAACCATCAATAGTTCCGGCGCCCGTATTCTTTTCGTTGGGCTAAATACGCCGAAACAAGACTATTGGATGTCAGCACATCGAGGTCGCATCCAGACAGTTATGCTCGGCGTCGGCGCCGCATTCGATTTCCTAGCCGGCACGAAACCACAAGCCCCTCGATGGATGATGCGCGTTGGCTTTGAATGGCTTTTCCGCCTCGCGACCGAGCCGCGCCGATTGTGGAAACGCTATCTGAAACATAACCCGCGCTTCGTTGCACTATTTACGCTACAGCTCCTAGGCCTGAAGCGGTTTGACACCGCTCTCTAAATTCACGTCTCTAGTCGATGCCCACAACCTCCGTTTCTGCGGACTTACTATCCCTTCAGGAGAAGCTGGCTCTAGCTCCTTCAGCTACCCGGGTTTACAAAACAGTACCGGCCAGAGTCTCGATTGTTCCCAATACTCTCTTCAGGGGCAGCGTCCTGGCGCTGACGGATTTCATGAGCCTCGGAGCCGCTATCTTCTTTGCCTTTCACCTTTGGAAATTGGTAAACCCCCACATACAACCCATTTCGCCAACGCTCGTGTTCCTCTTGCCTACCTTCATAATGGCCGCATTCGCGTCCTCCGGTCTTTACCCGTCTATTGGACTAACCGTGGTTGAAAACATCCGGAAAATATGTCGAACCGTCAGCTTCATGTACCTCCTCCTGATAGCCGTAATGTTCGCGACCAAGACCTGGTGGGCCGATTCTCGGGGAGTCATCAATCTCGCCTGGTTCCTCTCACTGACTTTTGTGCCGCTTGGCCGGTCGTTATGCGAACTGACGATGCGGAGTCATCGGCGTTGGATGGTTCCTGTTCTCCTGATCGGCACCGGGGCGACGGCTCGATCCGTAATGCGCAACCTGCAGCAGAATCGCATTTTGGGATATGCGCCAATCGGCTGCATCGGAGACGCGGAAGAAGCTGAATGTGAAGGTACCCCCGTTATAGGGTCACTGAATGATGTATCATCCCTCGCCTCGCTCCACCGGCTCCAATACGCCATTGTTGCCATGCCCGAGCTCGGCCGCGAAGATTTCCTCCGGCACTTGCGCTCCTGGTCTCAAACGTTCCCGAAGCTGCTGCTTGTTCCCGACTTAGCCGGCGTTGCCAGCCTTTGGACGCAATCGCGAGACTTAGGCGGCCTACTCGGCCTTGAAATACAGCATAACTTACTAAACCCGCTCAATCAAAAAGTCAAAAGACTGGTAGATATATGCATCTCCGGAATCGGCCTCATCGTCAGCGCTCCGATTATTGCCACTGCGGCCCTACTTATCAGGCGGGCTAGTTCTGGAGCGCCCCCCATCTACTCGCAAAGGCGAGAAGGCAAAGCGGGAGCAGCCATCAATGTCCTGAAACTCCGGACAATGTTCCCAGCCGCGGAGGAAATGCTTCAGGAGTATCTAGATAGTAACCCGGCAGCTCAGGCTGAATGGCGCCAGTACTGCAAATTAAAACAGGATCCCAGAATCATCCCTGGAATCGGCCGCTTCCTTCGCAAAACCAGTCTGGACGAGCTACCCCAACTCTGGAATGTTTTCAAAGGTGAAATGAGTTTGGTTGGACCGAGACCGTTCCCCGCTTATCACAACGAACTATTCGATCCGGAACTTCGAACGTTGCGCACTCAGGTAACGCCGGGACTGACTGGCTTTTGGCAAGTAGCCGTCCGGAGTGACGGCGATCTCGAAGCACAGGCCTCTCTGGACAGTTACTACATTCGTAACTGGTCCCTTTGGCTCGACTTATACATTCTTATTCGAACGGCCAGGGCCGTCATAAAGCAAGGAGGTTCTTACTAGTCTATGAAACGAACGCTGGTTTGTGGCGCTGGCGGATTTATTGGTGGCCATTTAGTCAAAAGGCTGAAAGCCGAAGGGCATTGGGTTCGTGGCGTCGATATCAAGCCGCACGAATACGCGTCACCCCCAGCCCACGAGTTTATTGTCGCCGACCTCCGGAAACAGGACGTTGCTGAAGCTATCGTCGACGGTATCGATGAGGTTTATCAGCTTGCCGCTGATATGGGCGGCGCGGGATACATCTTCACCGGCGAACACGACGCCGAAGTGATGCACAATTCCGCGACCATTAACCTGAATATCCTCGATTTCGGCTGCCGCGCCGGGGTGAAGAAGTTCTTCTACTCATCCTCGGCTTGCATCTACCCGGAGCGGAACCAACTCGACCCGGACAATCCCCTCTGCTCCGAAGAGACAGCCTATCCAGCTGCTCCCGATAGCGAATATGGCTGGGAAAAGCTATTTAGCGAGCGGCTCTACATGGCATACATGCACAATCGCGGCGTTGAAGTGCGCATCGCCCGCTTCCACAATATCTTCGGGCCCCAAGGCACCTGGACCGGAGGCCGCGAGAAGGCCCCGGCAGCCATCTGCCGCAAAGTTGCCGAGACGGAAAACGGCGGCAGCATCGAAGTGTGGGGTGATGGCAAGCAGACACGGTCGTTCCTCTACATCGAGGAGTGTGTCGAGGGGGTGCGCCGATTGATGGAGTCCAACTTCACCGGGCCGGTAAATATTGGCTCAGAAGAAATGGTGACCATTAACCAACTTGCCGCGCTCGCGGCCTTGATAGCTGGCAAGAGCCTCTCGATTCGCCATATAACCGGGCCGCTCGGCGTCCGCGGCCGCAATTCCGACAACCGGCTGATTCAAGAGAAGCTCGGATGGCAGCCCAGTGAGCCACTGCGAAGAGGCCTGGAGTTGACTTACCGCTGGATTGAAGAGCAGGTTGCAAAAAGTGCGGGCGTGTTGACCGGCGCCACAAAATAATCCGCCGACCTCGGCTACCCGCTACTGTGCATCCGGCGGCGCCGGATTCATAAAATATCGCGTTAAGAAAAACACCAGGATCACTAGCAGCAGCACCAGTCCTACCCACTGCATCACCGCGCGGCGCTTCTTGCTTGTCACCGCTTCCCGGTCTTCGCGCCGCAGTATTGCTTCCCGGCCACCCTCCACGAAGCGCTCTGACCAGCGGCGCACCCGCTCACGGGAAACGCCCAGGTCCTCCGCGACCGCATCCACGTTTTCACCCTGGAGAACACGCAGAGCGGCTTTCACCTTCTGTTGTCCGGTGAACTCAGCAACCCTCGATGAGCTGCTGCCCCTCGACTCCCCCCCGGTTTGCGGCATGGAAACCTCTTTTATCTGTAAAGTTACATTCGATGCGATAAATCTCTGAAATTCTGAGCTTCTGAAGGTACTTATCTACTTAAGATGCTCAAACCGATACTCGCCTTGGTTTCCCTCGGCCTAGCCCTCTTATGGGCTGCACTGAAGGCGGGAGGCGTTTCCACAACGCTCTGGGACTACAGCATTCTGGCTGTCGGCCTCATCTCACTATTCCTGTTCCTCTCCGCCGGCAAAAGCCCGCGTACCGCTCCGCTTCCTCGACCGCTGCAAGTGTCCATCATAGCCGTCCTGTGCTACGCCGGCTTCCAATTGGTCCCGCTCCCGCTCGCCGCCCTGGAAGTTCTCTCGCCGGCGAGGGCTCAACTCACTCGCAATCTTACTCCCGTTATAGGTGGAATCCACTGGGCACCCATCTCCGTTGACCCGCCGGCCTCCGCCTACTTCCTCTTCACCCTCCTCAGCTACACCGCAACCTTTCTTATTGTTTACGAACTGTGCTGGCGATTCTCAAGGCAGCCATGGACGCCCGCCATCCCTCTCATCGCAATCGGTTCCATCGAGGCCCTCATGGGCATGTTTCAAGTGCTCGCCGGCTCCGACACGCCGGCCATGGGAACGTACGAAAATCACGACCACTTCTCCGGTCTGCTCGAGCTCATCCTCCCACTGACGGTGCTTTGTGGCCTTTCAACCTTGCGCCGCCGCAAAAATCGTTACGATTCCCCGGCGACCCCGGCTGTGCTTGCCTGCGCTATTTGGGCCATCGCCGCTCTCATGCTGATCGCCATCATCTACTCGCTATCGCGAGGCGGCATCCTCGTCGCGCTAGCGACCTTATTCAGCATCGCGGCTCTGACGATCGGACCACGCCTTTCTTCCTCACGCCTCCGTTATCGGAGCCCTCGGCGCCATCGCCGCTACCGTTCTCCTGGTTATTGTTTTCTCCACGCCCGAACAGCTCTTCGACCGCTTCGGCGAACTCGCAGGCCCCGACGGCAAGCTAGGTGACGTCCGCCCAGAGCTCTATCAGGAAACACTTCCTCTTATCAGAGAATTCCGCTGGTTAGGTACCGGACTTGGCGGCTACGAATCCACTTTTCTGAAGTACCGCGTCGTTCTCGCCCCATTGCGCGTGTCGAATGCACACAACGATTATCTCCAGGCCTTAGTCGAACTTGGAATTGTAGGCTCAGCCCTCCTCGGACTGGTGCTGTTTTGGATCCTGGCAGAGATTTTCAAAGGCGTGTTCAAGCTCCGTGATGAGGCCAGCCGCTACATCCTGATCGGCTGCGCCGGGTCATTCGTCGCCATCCTTCTGCACAGTTTTGTCGACTTCAATATGTACGTTCCTGCGAACGCCATGACACTCGCCTGGACCGCGGGCATTGCCGCCGGCACCGCCTCCCTCAACCGGCGGGAGTAAGCTCGACGGAATCGATCCACGCCTTTCCCCTAATCTTGTTGTCGAACTTCATGGAAGGCGCGCGCATCACCTCCACCCGTACCACCTTCGTTGCAGGACCAACGGTAAATGTCAGTTCAACCGTCGTCCAATCATTCGTCCCGTTAAGCGCCGGCGTCCGCACATCCAGCCGCGTGCCATTCAAGACATCATAGACGCGCATCTGCACTCCGCGATCCGTCGACAGCTCTTCTGTCTTGATCGCCGCGCTGAAATTCCACTTGCCTGGTTTCACGACAACTAACTGCCCCAACTGGTGATAGTCCACATTGTCTTTTCCGGCAAACTCCAACTGGAGCGAAAATGCGCCGGAATGCGCATTTCCACCCATTCTTTGCCCCTGAACATCCCCGCTTGGGTCAATTTTCCAATCCAAAACGCACGGTTTCAGGGCGTTTTCGAAGCTCCCGTTGAACACCCAGTTGGTTTTGGGAGGATACAGTTCTCGCCAGGTTTTGGCAGCTTCGTCGGACAATTGATTCCGCAATAGAAAATCCACGTACTGCCCCGAAACCTGATCATCTATAAGATCCTGCTTAACCAACCACTGCCATGTGACTCGGGCGTTCGGCACATCGTACCCTTCCATCAAAAACCGCAAAAAGGATTGCGCCGGCCATCGCTGATGAGGCACTCCGGCCTGCAAAACCTCCGCGATGGGAACCCCCATTCGCGTATACGTCAGAAACGCCGCCGGATAGTAACTCGTGGAATACGGATCCCTCAGGATCTCAGAAACGCATCGCAGGACGTTGGTGTAATCCCCGGTTTCAAAGTAAAAATTCGCTGCCCGCGTCAGCACCGACGGACTGCGTGGACCGGCAAGTAGCGCGCGTTGAAAACAAGCTTTGCCCTGTTCAAGTTGTTTTTTTTCAAAATAAGCCTCGCCCAGGTCAGCCCAGCGGTACGCGGATGCTGGCTCCTGCAGTACCGCCCGCCGCAAAACGAACAACACGTCTCCCTTTCTCTCCTGGCTTAGACCTAGTACACGCTCAGGCGTAAACTCGAGCGGGCATAAGTCTAATCCGCAGAGTTTTTCGCGGGAAGATTCGGTCGGATTTCCTACGTTCAGATAGAACTCTGCCGCCCCATAAGATACGAGCAAAAAACCGACTGTGCAACTAAATACCTTCGTAATGGTCGAGCCTCCACCTGCCGATAAATACTGTGTGGTACCAGCCTCACAATCCTCTGATATTTCTTGCCCCCGTCAGGCATCCCTGGAGATCAGAAAACGCCTATGGTGGTTGAATGAAAGGAAGTTCGAGTGCAATCGACTCGCAAACTCACGTAATGAAACTAGTAACTAGGGGTAGTAAATTGGTCGCGTGGGTTCTTACCGCCGCCTTAGCTAGCGCCGGAGGTTCATCGGTCGCTAGCGTTTCGAGCATTCAAAATATCGTCCTCGACGGTCACGCGGTTGCCGCGGCGGGTGTCCCCTCATGGCCGCTGGTGGTCGGCGATACCTTGCAGTCCACCACTTCCGAGGCCATGCTCGTTTTCCCCGACGGCTCGCATATAACGTTGTCGCCTCAATCAAAGTTGAGGATCGAAGGCAACCTGGCCAAGCCCAGAATCGTTCTCGTTTCGGGCAATCTCGATTACAAGCTGAGTCCCGGGTCAGAAGTTACGCTTTCCACGGTAAACGAACCGGGTCAACCCGGCAACTCGCCTCAGCAAGGTAATCCAGACTCAAATCCGCCGCCGCACACTCCGCCAAACACTGGAGGTCACCATCATGCGCCAACGGTCGTTCACTCTCAGTCCTTCTATTTCTTCGAAGGCGCTCTGGTGTCAGGTGTCATCATCGGAGGTACCGACGGAATCTACCACATTGTAACCCGTAATAACGGCCAGCCAACCCTCAGCCCAGGAGCCATTTCTCACTAGTAGAGTCGCGCCGTCCAAACCGTGAAAAGATCCGGCCAGCACACTCATACTCTCGCGAGGGGAGGCGTAACCAAACCTGGCTGCCGGCCGGCCCTCCAAATCGTGACAAGATCCGGGACAGAGTAAGCTTCCCCGAGCGCCACCCCACTTATACTCTGCACAACAGTCAATCGCGGCGGGAGGCGTGCCTCTCCCGCGATCTTTTCACCCGCCACCTAACCCCAGCTTTCGTCTTTGCAACCGCGCGTTTAACATCTGGTGCGGTAATTCAGCTGGCTGCCGAGTGCCCCTCCAAATCGTGACAAGATCCGGGACAGGGTAACCTTCCCCGAGCGCTACCCCACTTATACTCTGCACAACAGTCAATCGCAGCGGGAGGCGTGCCTGTCTCGCGATCTTGTCACCCGTTAACCAACCCCGGCTTTCGTCTGGGTAATTCAGCTGGTCGCCGAGTGCCGCTACAAATCGTGAAAAGATCCGGGACAGAGTAAGCTTCCCCGAGCGCCATTCCACTTATACTCTGCACAACAGTCAATCGTGAAGGAGGCGTGCCTGTCCCGCGATCTTTTCACCCGTCAACTAACCCCGGCTTTCGTCTTTGCAACCGCGCGCGTACCCAAGACTCTCCGAATGACTGCAACCCCGCCCTCCCCCAAACGCCAGCAACTCGCTCATCAGCACGTGCACCTTAACCCCCAGCGAAACTGCGCCCTAAACGCAAAAAGGCCGGGAACTCGAAAGTCCCCGGCCCGCTTACCTGTAAATACCTACGCCGATCAGTGCTCGGGCGATACTGACAACTTCCCCCCAATTTCGCCAGCGGAACTTTGCAGGGTGCTGGCAGGATCTTCCCGCCGGAGGTGCAACATCACCGGAGTAATTTCGAACGGCATCTTCTCCTTGGCTGTCAGCAGCGCCAGATTACGTGCCTTCAGCAGATAGAGGTGATCGTTCCAAGGGTCGATTTTGACTCGAGAACCCAATGGCAAAGCCGCGATCTGCTGAACATCGCGCACCTTCAATTCCGGCGCCGAGTCAATCAACTCCGCGAGACGGACATCGTTGTGTTTCGACGCCATTTTGTCACCCATCAGCGGGCGAATCAAATGCGGCATTTCATTCGCTCGTGCTGCCAGCATTCGCAGGAAAAGTCCAACTTTCGGCAGGTTATCTTTATAGGGCGAATTTCTTAGGATCTCCAAGGCTTTTTTGTCCGCCGCCTCCTCCTCCTCTTCGCTACGTCCAAAATTAGCTTCTCCGAGGGTTTTGCGATCTTCGAATGTCAGCCGGTCGGCGAAGGCGAACTTAGTCGTGATGGTGTGCCCCAGCAGGATATGCGAAAGCTCATGCGCCAGCACTGCGGCAAGGCACGCCTCGTCTGGCAACACATCAATCAACCCGCGGCTGAGCACAATGGTGTTGCCAACCGATACCGATTCGAGCGGCGTGGTCGGCATCACGCGCACCCTGACACTCGGCTCGATATTGATATTGTTTGTGGCTTCTAGATTGTTCAATACGGTTTCAAGGATCGCGTCAACTTCCCCGCTCGGGGACACCAGACCTGCACGCTGCAGGCGCTCGATTACGTTATCTTCCGACTGGCGCCGCCAGAGCCGCTGCATCTCAAGTGGCGAATTTTCACCCGCGGCATCGCTTTGATCTTTCACGCCCTGCTGTATGTCCACTTCTAAATTGGTGAACATCGACTCGGTCTGCTCTTTTTGCTTCTCGTAGTTCCAGAGCCGAGTTTGCGCCCGCACAATTGCCGTTTGCAGGGGACCAGTAGCGTAGCTGTTCTCTTCCGTGTAAATCGCATAAGGCAGCCAGAGGTTTGGTCCTGCGTTTACCCGCCACGAATCAAAATGAAGATATCCCTTGCTCAATCCTCCATAGGAACCATTGAAGCGAACTATATTGTAATCCCGATCTTCAATCCACAGGCGCCCGGAGAACCGCCCCTTTTCTTCTTCTGCCGGTTGCACATCCACGACTATGCACCGGACATCGCCGAGAAACTCTCTCCGCACATATACGAAGGAGTAGGTTTGAGTATCAAACTGGTCGTCAATGATTAACCGCGAAGCGAAGCCGTTCGGAAAGAAATCGTTCCAGAAAATGAATGTCTTTGAGAAGATTCCCAAAAGGTTCTTCATCTTAGAGCCAGCCGGAATGAACGATGCCACGTCCGCGCCATTCGTAAAGTCGAGCTTTCCAAGGAAGTAGAAATCGCGCAGCGGGACTCCACCCAACTCCTTGTCTGGCTTCAATTCCTGAACGTAGGTCTCTACCACCGGGTGACGATTCTTCAGTTCTTGCGTGAGCCGCTGCTCGTTGGCGATTGCGCGTGTAATTACGTCGCCAAATTTTGCGGCGGAAGAAGGTGCATACACCTGCGCGCTGAGAAATGAAATGCTGGCGGAGAGGACTAGAGCTGCAATCGCAACCCGGCCGCTCCCGCGGAATGATTTGAATTTTGGCATAGGCGCCTTCGTTAGTTTCCCTTTCAATGTCGTGATCTAAGTCAGTTGGAATGTGATGTACAAAGTGGCGCGAGTGTCAACCGCAACGCCACCTTTTTTTGCCGGCCGAAATCTGATTTGCGACGCCGCCTGCTCGGCTGCCTCATCGAGCCCATGTTGCAACGCATGCACCACCTGGAGCACGCGAACGTTCCCGCTGGCCTCGAGAATTACATCCAGCGCGACTCGGCCCTCGATCTTCAATTCGCGCGCTTCGGCGGAATATACCGGCTTCGGTTTGAAGAAGATCTCGACGGGAGTATCGAGTCCACTCGGATTAGTGGTCACATGACCCCGCCCCGCGGCAATTGCTGGCCCATCGCCATCTCCAAAGCCCCCCGTGCGAACCCCTCCGGCGCCCTGTCCGGAATGCAACCCTGCACGCGCACCGCCTTCTACCCCGCCAAAGCCACCCGCTTGAACGGCGCGGCGCCCGGCTGCGGACCCGCTTTGTGCCCCAGCGGCTGCGTCAAAGGCTCCTAATCTCGGAAGATTCGGT
The DNA here is from genome assembly GCA_963758445.1 of Terriglobia bacterium. Classification (GTDB taxonomy): domain Bacteria; phylum Acidobacteriota; class Terriglobia; order Bryobacterales; family Bryobacteraceae; genus Bog-105. The sequence continues at coordinate 148,825 of CAVWVR010000003.1, read as the reverse complement.
GCTGAGTGGGTCTGTGCATTGACAGGAACACCGTTCGGATCTCCGAACCCGCCAAGCAAAACGGGCTTTGGCGGTTCTTTCGCTGCGGGCTTAGGAAGGGGCAGCGGCTCTACTTTCGGTGATTCCAGCTTCGCTAGGTTGCTCGAGTGTTCCGCTGGCAACGCCGGCAGGACCTTCGGTGGCTCAATGATCTTGACGGTTTGAATCGGCTTCGCCTTAGCGGCAAGGGGCGTAGGGAGGTTGTCACGTTTTACTATCTGAGCCGGGCGAATGTGAGTTTGTCTCACCAGCTTGGCGCGATACGGTTGCAGCTTCGGAGCCACCAGGATGAAATGTGTCGCAGGCTCCGGCAATTTCTCTATAGCGGGAATAAACGCGATAAGCAATAGAGCGAGTACCGCTGCGTGGATTGCCCCGCTAGTGAGTTTTGTCTTCCATGAGAATTCCTGCGTCTCCAGCACCAAAGCGCCGAAGCTGAACTCAGCAACAGGTATATAGGCGCTTCTTTGTTCCGGCAACGGTTGCATCGGCGTAGCCAATTCCGCCGCCGAACGAAGTTCTACGGCCTGCTCGGAGAGCTTGCTCGCTTGCTCTAACTTTCTGAGGGACGTCATCGGGCTTTCCTGCGGTCGCAAAGGGGGCATCCCCGTTTGCCCGCTGCTCCGTTTTTTCTTCTTGGAAGAAGACCGTTTAGTAGCGATTGGCAAGTGTTACCCTTTCTCTCGAAAGCCCGTAGATTTAGGGTTTTGATTTACCACTAAGACGTAAGCTCTTCCACACACCTGAATCCGTATCGTCGAGCGAGAGCGTGCTCTTTACCATTTACAACAAGGATCGGGACATTTGATGAACTAAGAGCCGGGGTACGGCTCAACCGCCAAGTGGCCCTGCAATCGTGGGAAATTTTCTTCGTGTTCGGAAGTTTGAAACTCAGCTCTCCAGCGTTGGATAGTTCGCTACACCCTCCCACTTACTCCCCCGCGGATTGAGCAACTTACAGCGAACCGCCCCCTCATTCCGCGGATCCTTCGTCCAAAGTATCTATAGAATGTCTGCCGCGCAATCCGTCCGGTTCACATTCCAATTCAAGAATGGCTTCGTTTTTTCAAATTCGCGTTTTGCTGCTCAATTGGGTTTGTTTCGCAGAAACGGGCGGGCGGCAGGGTCGATGTCCATTGGCTTTGTTTCGCAAAAACCCGCATCTCCGCTTCACCAGACAAAACGAGCAGCTCAATTCGAAATGTCATCTCGCCTACAACAAATTGGCATTGTTTCGCAAAAACCGACCTGCGGTAGGACAGGTCCGGAAAGGAATCGCAATAGGAGGGTGAAATTGAAGTGCTTTCAACTTGTTGAAAACATGGAGCGGGAGACGAGAATCGAACTCGCAACCAACAGCTTGGAAGGCTGTGACTCTACCATTGAGTTACTCCCGCTTCTCTTCGGCAAATTCAGATACATTGTAGCGCTGCCGCTCGTACTGCCCTCGTCAGATACCCTTAGCTTTGTGATATTTCGGAGCAGACGTGCAAAAGAGTCGCTTTGCCTGCTATGGCTCGCAATCCCGTGTCTGTTGACCGCGCAAGCGACTGATCGGATAGATTGGACCGGCTCCATTCGCGACGCTTCGAATCGACCCGCGGCTGGCGCGCTGCTGGAACTAACGTCACCCGCTGCCAATTTCTCCACGCACACAAACGAGACCGGAGCGTTTCACATCATCGGCGTAAGTGAAGGCACTTATCAGTTGTCTATCCACTTCAATGGGCAGGTCTTCCGTTACGCCCGCCCGCTTGCGGCGCCCATTTCCGGTATGGCCGCTCTGATACTTACCGGGGAAGGCGCCATCCTGCTCCAACCAGACGAACGCGGTCAAAGCACCGGGGAAACGCTTTCCAGCGCCGCTGTGACTGCCATTCCGCTGAACAAGCGCGACTTCAGTCAGTTGCTCCTGCTCGCCGCCGGCACCATGACCGATACAAACGGGACCACAAACTTTACCCAGCAGTTCGCCATCAACGGACAGCGCGGTGTGGAAGCGGTCTTCGCCATGGACGGAGCCGACACCAGCGACCCCGAGATGGGGGGCGCAACCATGTCGAATTTCAATGTCGACGCGGTTCAGGAAATTCAATCGCAGTCGGGCTGGATGCCCGCTGACATCGGCTTGGGAGCCGCTGGCTTCACGAACGTAATCACCCGTTCGGGTACCGACGCCTTGCACGGATCGCTCTTCGAATTTCTGCGCAATTCCGCCTTGGACGCGCGCAATTTCTTCGACAAACGCACGCCCACCGATCCCGAGCGCATACCGCCTTTCCGCCGCAATGAGTTCGGCTTCACGCTGGGCGGTACCCTCCCGTGGCCAAGTCACGCATCCAAAGCAACAGCTTTCTTCGTGGAATATCAGGGCTTCCGGCAAGTCCTTGGCACCACTCAGGAGATTGCCGTGCCCACTGCTGCTGAGCGCGCCGGCATCGACACCACCGCCTACCCTGGTGACACCCTATTTGTCCCAGTGTCCCCCACCATAGCTAGCTTGCTCTCGCGCTATCCCTTACCGAACGATCCAACCGGACCCTTCGGCGCTCGCACTTATTCGACCTCTTCAAAAGTCACCACCAATGCGGACCAGTTCTCCGCGCGTCTCGATCATGACTTATCACCGCACGACCGGATTTTTCTGCGCTACAGCTTGGATAACCTCCATGGACCCACCACCAACCCCGACCAGACTGCCATCGACCCCCGTTGGGGGATAACTTATATCGACCATCAGCAGAATGCCGTGTTGAAATGGACGCACACCGGGTCGCCTCGGTTCGTCTCTGACTCTTCCATCAGCTTCACGCGCACCACGCCCAACTTCCCCACTAAAGATCACACCGATCCCTCTTTCGTCTTCGCGGACGCGCTATATGAGCCTTTCGACGCAGCGGCGGGATCTGTCACCGCTTCTGTGGGCAACCTCTTTGAAGGCCAGCAAAACTTCAGCTGGACGCGCGCACACCATCTGATCAGGGCCGGCGGACTCTTCATCGCCAATCGCGACACTACTTACTTTGGCACCGCCACCAATGGCCAGTACACTTTCGGCGGTGGCCCGGCATTCGCGACCGCGGCCATCCGCTCCGCCAGCGGTCAGCACAACATCGCACCTGGTCAGCAACTCCCCGATTCCCTCACTGCTCTGCTACTCGGTAGCGCCTTCTCGTATACCGTCGCGGTTGCACCTCCGCAGTTCCCTCAAGGAAATCAGATCGGTGTAGCTGCCATCTCGCGTTACGGCGTCAACGCCTACCTGGAAGACACCTGGAAAATCACTCCCAACTTTGCCATTGACTATGGCCTACGCTATGAAATCTATTCCCCTATCGCTGAACGTGCCGACCGCACCGATGGGTTGCGGTTTATCGAAACGGCATCTGGTCCCCAACAGCTATATCTGATCAACCCTGAGCCGCGCTATCGCTGGGCCGGCAACAACTGGGACCCGCGTCTGCGCCTCAATTGGCAACCCTCGCACGATCTCTGGATCCGCGCAGGTGGTGCGCTCTCGACCATTCCACCGAATATCTGGCAGGACAACTTCCTCACCGGGGCCGCCCCTTACGTCGACTACCCCAGGTTGACGGCCGCGCCCGGCGCCCCCGTCCTGATTGGCACGCGCATCACCCCTTCGGAACTCCCCCCTGTTTACTCCCCCGCCGGAGTCAATATCCTTGCATTGGGCAATTCAAAAGCTGTCCCCGCCAACACAGTTTGGGATGTTGATCGCTTTGATCGCGAACTCGCAGCCGCCACTGGCAGCGGCATAACGCCCCTCAATGCAAATGCCATCTCAGCCGGCTTTCGCAACGCATATATGGGCACCTGGTCCCTAAGCGTCGAGCGTTCTGTTCATCACGTCAGCCTTAGCTCCGCCTACGTGGGCACAGCCGGGATTGATCTTCCCGCCGTCAGCTTTCCCAACGCGTACCCCGGCGCTACCTCTGCCCTCGCCCCCTACACCAAATTCAATTCGGCAGGCCAGATCACGGGCGGCTTCGGAACGGATATGTTGGTAACCAATCGCTCGCACTCCACCTTCCATTCGCTGCAGTCTTCCATGCAAGGCGCGATCGGAACAAGGGGACCGCAGGTACAACTCAGCTTCACGTGGTCCAAATCGCTTGACGACACCAGCAGCGTCCTGGGTCCTGGCATCGGCAGCACCTCCGGAGCCACTGCCCTCGCCTGGCCGCAGAATCCCTACAACACCAGCGCGGACAAAGGTGCCTCAACCTTCGACGTCGAGCGCGTTTTCACCCTGACCCTTGTCCAGGACCTCCACGCCGAACGCGCTCCCCTCATCCACTTCCTGCGGTCAACGCCTCACACGGGGATGGCAGCTTCTGAACGTTTCGACCCTCACCAGTGGATCTCCTTTTACGGTTTATTCAGGCGTCCAGCAAACCGGAGCCGGCTCTTTAGGGGCCGACCGTCCCAATCAAATTGGTATTCCAGATCTGTCCACCAGCCGGGCAGTGCGCGAGGACTACTTCGGGCTCGGCGCCAACAACCCGTCATTCTTTTCCATCCCCCTTCAGTTGCCTGGAGGAACAGGTCCCAATGCCGGAGTCTTCGGCGCCTTGGGCCGCAACACCTTCCGCGGACCCGCCCTCTACAACTACGACTTCGCGCTGATCAAAGATACGCTTTGGGAGGCGGGGTCGCGCCACAAGTCTGTCAACCTCCAATTCCGGGCGGAGATGTTCAACTTGTTGAACGTGGTGAACCTCGGCCTCCCTTCTAACGTGCTAACCGGGTCGGGCTTTGGCACAATCAGCCGTACAGCCGGGACTTCGAGACAGATTCAAATCTCGCTGAAAACAATGTTTTAGAATGCCTCAACGAAGCCAACACACAATGAATCGCAGAAAGTTCGTGGCCTTCACCGCCTATTCTTCCCTCACCGCCATCGCCGCGCGCGCTAACCAGTCGCACCCGATTACTCAGGCGTCTGTCCCAGGCGACCCCGCTGCGCCTCAAGAGCAGTACGGCACCGTACCGCCGACTCAGCCGTTCGATGGCTCTCTTCACTTTGCGCGTCGGGATGCTGGTTTCAAGCTCGAAGCATTCCCGTTGGCGCAAGTCCGTCTCCTCCCCAGCGCATTCTACGAAGCCCAGGAAGCCAATCGTGCCTATCTGCATCGCCTTTCCGCAGACCGGCTCCTGCATACATTTCGAGTGAACGCGGGCCTGCCCTCAGCCGCGCAGCCGCTCGGCGGTTGGGAGCGCCCCGACTGTGAACTGCGCGGCCACTTCGTCGGGCACTATCTTTCCGCCTGCGCGCTTATGTCGGCGGCGGCAGGCGACAGCGAACTTCTCGAAAAAGGCAATTACCTCGTCGCGGAACTCGCCAAGTGTCAACAAAAACTCGGCGGGCAATACCTGAGCGCCTTCCCGACCGAACTGTTCGATCGGCTCAAACGCCGGGAAAAGGTCTGGGCGCCGTTCTACACCTACCACAAGATCCTGGCCGGCATGCTTGACATGTACCAGGTAGGGGGCAACCGGCAGGCTCTTGACGTCGCCAAGGGCATGGCGGATTGGGTGGACGCGTGGACGGCGCAGCTTGTTCAGCCGCAGATGCAGATGGTGCTCGACGAAGAGTTCGGGGGCATGAACGAAGCTCTATACAACCTTGCCGCCCTGACGGATTCCGACCGTTACGCAGCGGCTGGAGATCGCTTCACAAAGCAGCGCTTTTTCAATCCACTCGCTTTGCGCCGTGATCAGTTGCGGGGATTGCATACCAACACTCACATCCCCCAGGTCATCGGAGCGGCGCGTCGTTACGAGCTCACCTCCGACACTCGCTTCCACGAAGTCGCGAACACGTTCTGGCGCGATGTTGTCGAGACTCGCACTTATGCCACTGGCGGCACCAGCAACAACGAAGGCTGGTTGACCGAACCCAATCACCTGGCCGAGGAACTCAAGCAGGGTGCCGATACCAACGAGTGCTGCTGTGCCTACAACATGCTGAAGCTGACCCGGCACTTGTATCAGTGGTCGGCAGATCCGCGCTACATCGACTATTACGAGCACTTACTCTACAACCACCGACTTGGTACCATTGACACGGCAAACGGACACACCCAGTACTATCTCGGCGTAGTTCCGGGATCGTGGCGGACCTTCAGCACAGAAGAAGACTCGTTCTGGTGCTGCAACGGAACCGGCGTTGAGGAATATTCGAAGTTAGCCGACAGCATCTATTTCCACCGGGACGACGAGGTGTTCGTCAATCTGTTCATCCCCTCAGAGTTGCATTGGAGCGAGCGTCAGTTCCGCCTGCGTCAGACGAATCAGTTCCCGCAAGAGCCGCGCACACGTTTAGAGATTATCACCGATTCCCCACAGCACATCGCCCTCAACATCCGAATCCCCTCCTGGGTATCCGCCTATCCCTCAGTGTCGCTGAACGGCAAACCCCTTGAGTTGTCCGCGCGTCCAGGCAGTTATCTTGTAATTAGCCGCTTGTGGCACAGCGGTGATCAACTCGAGATCACGCTGACTATGTCGCTGCGCGCGCAGCCAATGCCGGACGACTTTGCGCAACAGGCATTTCTTTATGGGCCAATATTATTGGCAGGGGTTCTCAGCGATCAGGAACTCCCCCAGAAGCTAGTCATTGGGCCCATGGGGCCCGATTTCAAAAAGCACACTCCACCCCTCACCCCTGAGTTGTTGCATCCGTCCGGCGAGGATCCACAGCAGTGGATTCATAAGACGTCAACGCCGCTGACCTTCAGCGCTTCGACATCTGTGACTCTCATTCCCTTCAACACCATCGGCCCGGGCCGCCCGTATTCGGTTTACTGGAAGCTGGCTTAATTTGGTGATGGTCAGATTCTTATCAATCGCCTTTGCTATGGGCTTGGGTTACTCGCAATCCCTTAGTCATCCGCCTGCAGCGCTAACTTCGAACGAGTCCATTAACAATTTCGATGGCGTCGTACGACAATCATCCGTCGCCGGCCTGCGCGAGGCTTACTTGCCCGCCATATTTCCTTCGTCGCACGCGGCAAACTTGCTTCAGTTAAATGACGGCACATTGCTCTGCTTCTGGTTCTCGGGGACATGGGAAGGCGAGTCTGGAGTCGCCATCGTCATGTCCAGGCTGCGCGCCGGCTCCGACCGTTGGAGCAAACCGGCTGTTGTGGACCAGCAAACCGGCAAGTCGTTCCAGAATCCGGTTGGCTTTGAGGAGTCGAGAACAGAACTATGGCTGCTCCACAGTTCACAGGACGCCGGTGCCGGCGAAGCGAACGCCCAGGTAGAGTGGGTGAAGTCGCACGACAACGGAAGCACCTGGAGCGCGCGTACAACTCTTTTCGACGCTCCTGGCGCCTTCACCCGGCACCCGTTGGTACGCATGTCTAAAGATAGGTGGCTATTGCCGATGTACTTCAGCTCAAGCCGCCAAACTCCGAACGGCGTCGAATCAAATTACTCCATTACGCAAATCACGACAGATGAGGGCCGCACCTGGAAACAATGCGACATGCCCGGCACCGGCGGTCTCATTCAGCCAAGCGTCGTCAAACTGAAGTCCGGTGAGTACACTGCCTTCTTTCGCAGCCGTTCCGCAGACGCGATCTACCGGAGCGATTCTTCCGACGGATGTGCCTGGAGCGAGCCTCAGAAAACTATCCTGCCTAATAACAACTCCTCCATCCATGCTATTGCGCTACAGAACGGCGATGTTGTCATGGCATTTAACAACGCACAGAATACGTCGCGAAAGCCTCTCACGGTCGCCCTTTCGCAGGACGGAGGTATCACTTGGCCTTGGGCGCGTGACATTGAAGCGGGCCGTACGGGCATCGGCGAAGATGGGCATCTGCCGAAAGATATTGAGCGCGAGGAATACTCTTATCCGGCCATCTTGCAGCGACACGACGGAACTCTAGCCCTGGCCTTCACCTATCGGCGCGCCACTATCAAATACGTGGCCTTCAACGAGGACTGGATAAAGAACGGAACCACCGTCGGCATTTACAAGCCCGCCGGTAAAGTCAACGCTACCCACGTACCGTGACGTTCACATCCCCGCGCGTAGCGCTCATAGCCGACGATCTCACCGGCGCTTGCGATGCGGCGGTGAAGTTTTGTAATCGGGGCGCCCGCGCCGTGGTTGCTCTTTCTGAATCTCTGCTGCCTGGGGAAGCCGACGTTCTCGCTGTAAGCACGGACACTCGCGACTGCTCCATTCCTGAAATCGAGAGCCGGCTTTTCTCCGCCGCTGCCCGTCTGTCACACGAGCGCGCGCAACTGATCTTCAAGAAAATAGACTCCACCCTCCGTGGCAATGTGGGAGCAGAAATACTTGCTGCCTTTCGAGCGTTCCAATGCGAGCTCGCCATCATTACGCCCGCTTTCCCCGACATGGCCCGCATAGTTCGTGAGGGGAGTCTTTATTTCGATTCCTCTCCTGCAGGGGAACCGATTTACGTGGCCGCGCGGCTAAGGGACCAAGGCTTATCAAACTGTCAGCACGTGGCACCGGAAGGGCTCCTTGAGGCAATTGCCGCAGGTCACGTTTTCCTGTCACTCGATGCAATCTGCAATGACGATCTGGGGGCCATTGTGGCTGCGTTGAGTGCTGAGAAGCGACGTATCCTTTGGGCTGGCTCCGCCGGCTTGGCCGCCGCGCTTGCCGACGGCTCATACGCGAGGGACACCTCACCCTCAAAGCCGCTCCAACGCACTTCGTTACCGGTTCTTTATTGCATCGGCTCAGACCACCCGGCCACCAAGCTGCAAATAGCTGCCCTGCTAGACAGGACTGAGGCTCACTCCATCCTGATGCTGGCTCGTGACACGGCGCCGGAAAAGATTCGTAACATTCTGAAGCCTTTTGCTGGCAACGTCGCGGCCGTTTTCCTCTGCGGCGGTGATACGGCGTCCCTGTTTTGCAGGGCAACCGGCGCCCAGTCCATCGAACTCGAAGGTGAAATCGTGAACGGCGTACCATGGGGCCGGTTGAATGGTGGATTGTTTCACCAAGTTGCTGTTGCGACCAAGTCGGGCGGTTTCGGCGCTGCGGATGCTCTCATAAGAGTGGCGGATTTCTTTACATGTCGAACAAGCTAGGTCCACCCCTTCCGACAGTGGCGCTGACGATGGGCGATCCGTCCGGTGTCGGTCCGGAAATCACGCTTAAAGCTCTGGCCGATAGGGATCTTGCGGAACTCGCGCATTGGATAGTGGTGGGCGATCAGCGTATTCTCGACATCGCATCGCATGCAATCGGGATAACTTTAAACAACGCGCGGGTCCGTGACGTCAGCTCGCTCGAGTCCATTGACGATTTCCGTTTCGGCGTTCTGGATGCCCGCTATGGGCAAGCCGCTGTCGATTATGTTCGTGTCGCAACCGAAATGTGCCTCAGCGGTGAAGCCGACGCCATGGTGACAGCGCCGCTCAACAAAGAGGCAGTCACGCTTTCAGGCCGTAAGTTCTCCGGTCACACGGAGTACATAGCGGAGCTTTGCGGCGCGACGGAATCGCGTATGCTCTTGGCGAGCGAGCGGCTTTGCACGGTGCATGTCACCACCCACGTTCCACTGCGCCGTGCCTGCGAACTCAGTAGCCACCGCGTCCTGCGCACTATCCAACTTGGCCATGAAGCGATGAATCTGCTTGGGTTCGAGAAACCCCGTATCGCCGTTTGCGGTCTGAATCCGCATGCCGGTGAACACGGACTGTTTGGCGGCGAAGATGAAGCGCAAATAGTTCCGGCGATTACGGCAGCCCGGGCTTTGGGCATCGAGTGCTCGGGGCCTCACGCAGGCGATACCATTTTCCTGCAAGCCGCGCGCGGCGCCTATGATCTCGTGGTCGCGATGTACCACGACCAGGGGCATATTCCGATGAAACTCATCGATTTCGAAGGCACGGTGAACATTTCTCTGGGCATACCGGTCATCCGCACCTCTGTTGACCACGGCACCGCCTTTGATATCGCGGGACAAAACAAAGCCGATCCGCGAAGTATGAAGCAGGCCATGCGAATGGCTGCTCGAATGGCCACCACGCGGCGTAACCACGAAGTCGGCCTAGAAAGGTAAGTACATTTTGAAGATCTTCCGTCTTGCTGTGTTGGGAACATCCTGTTTCTTGCCCGCGTTTTCGGCCGACCCATCCGTATCTGTAAACCCGGCGAACTTACGCGGCAATCGGCCAAGTCGACGAGCGCTTTCAGGCGTTCAACGTCGAAATGTTGGAAATCACGGGCGGACGTTTTTGGAAACCCTATAAGGACATGCAGTCGAATGCTGCGACGAAGCAGTCTGCTTCGGATCCCATGGCAAGTCTTTTTCAATACCGACCGCCTACCGATCTCACCAATTCCCGATTGCGGAAACTTGCTGCGGCGCTGGGACCCTCTTATGTGCGTGTCAGTGGAACGTGGGCGAACAGCACTTACTTTTATGACTCGGATGGACCGGCACCCACCACGCCTCCGGATGGATTCACTGCCGTGCTCTCCCGCAAGGAATGGAAGGGAGTCGTCGACTTCGCAACGGCTGTAAACGCAGAGATAATCACTTCATTCGCAACCAGTCCGGGCACTCGTAGTCCCGAAGGGGTCTGGCAGCCAGACCAGGCCCGCAGTTTCATCGCGTATACCAAATCTCTTGGCGGAACGATTGCTCCGCGACCTAACTATTGGGCAGCCTTGCTGTGGAACAAGTTGATGGGAACCACAGTACTGAAATCGGCATCAGCTCCGGCTCAGGGCTTGCGCGTATATGCGCAGTGCATGAAGGGCACACCGGGAGGCGTCACCTTCCTTGTCATCAATACGAATCGCAAGAATGCGAAGACACTCACGGTTTCAGCGGCATCCGAACGCTACACTATGACGGCTCCTCAGTTGGAAGACACTCGTGTGGACCTCAACGGAAAGGAACTGAAGTTAGGAGCTAACGACTCGCTTCCCGAACTCAGAGGCGCGGGGGCTCCATCTGGACCCGTCACGTTACCGCGGGCCAGCATTACCTTCCTGGCCATACGGGAAGCGCACAACGCCAGTTGCCATTGAACCGTTACTTACGCAGGCTCAAGCATGACTTGGTCGATATAACACCAGATCCAGTCCTCGCCCGGCTCTATCGATTGCATCAATGGATGATGGATCGAGTGAAAGTGCTTTGTGGCGTGCTTGTTCTTCGATGAATCGCAGCAGCCGACATGGCCGCAGATCAGACACATTCGCAGATGGACCCAGTGATCGCCCATCTTCAGGCACTCTTCGCAGCCTTTCGTCCGAGGCTTGACATCCCTGATTTGATCAAGATGTGTACATGTTGGCATAGCTTTGATCTTGTATCTTACAAGAGTTTGCTGGCGTGAACGAACTGGAGCAACGAGCAGAGGGGCTCGGGTTGAGCCCCGCGCCAGTGTCCTATGGCCGGTCACCCATACAGCCTGGGGACGAGGCCGTACTTCATAGCGTCCCCGGTAAAAAAGCGCTAATTTGCGGTTCCGGTACCCTGGGTAGCGTTCCTGCGCTGCTGCATGCGCTCATGCTGTTGCTGCAACATCTGATCGTAAGTCTGTTTTTGGCTGTCGTTCAGGATTGCGCGGATTTTGGCGTCGCTGTCTTCGCGAACGGCGCGCATCTTGGCATGACGATCTTTCGGCGAAAGCGTGTTGTCGGCCTGAATGCCAGCCATCTGCTGTTGACGATCACTCAGGATGGGAAGCACCTGGTTCTGTTGATCGCCAGTGAGGTTCAGCCGCCTGGTCAGCATCTTGATCTGACGATTGGGATCGGCGGGACGATGTTCCCGTGCCTGAGCGGGCGCGGGCGCCGACTGGTCCTGCTGCGCAGCCGCGGCCGCCACTCCGATTGTGCCGAGCCCGAAAAAAGTGGTTAGGGCTAAGGTAACTATTTGCTTTTTCATTGTTGTTGTTCCTTCTTGAGATCATTTCGATCTCTATGGCTAAGACGTTCGCGAAAGCATCTGGTTTATGCGTGGCGCTGTTAATATTTTTTCAGCGCTTATCACCTGCCTTGAGAATTGACAAACTAGTAGGTGATGCTCCCTGCCGAGCTATCTGACCCGAACTTCGCTTTTATGTTGCTCGTTTTGGGAGCGCTGGGCGTGTATTGGGAGATGCATGCGCCGGGCATGATCGTGCCCGGACTACTGGGGCTACTGTTGATTTCGGCGGGCGCGTACGGGGTATATCAAGTGTCTCCAGCTCTAGGCATCGGTGTGTCGTTTGCTTTCACTATCATCGCCGTGTTCCTGGCGTGGCTTGGGATGCGAGCCAGGGAGACAAAACCTCTCAGCGGGGTGCACACGATGGTGGGCGAAACGGGATTCTCCCGCACGCCATTGAATCCGGAGGGAACCGTGTTTGTTCACGGAGAATATTGGCAGGGACGCAGCAATCATGCGATTGAGGCCGGGCAGAAGGTACGCGTGGAGCGAGTAGATAACATGACCATCTGGGTAACGGAGGCTTAACCTTTGTCAGAAACAAGCGGTCTGATGTCCGGCGTGGTTGCCATCTTTGCGATCGTCATCATCTTCTACCTGATCTCGTCAGTGAAGATTCTGGCTGAGTATGAGCGCGGGGTGATTTTTCGCCTGGGCCGCGTTCTCCGCGAGCCTAAGGGTCCTGGCATCATCCTTGTTTTTGCGCCGTTGGACCGCATCGCGCGCATATCCCTGCGGATTGAAGCGATGGAAGTACCGCCGCAGGATTTGGTCACGCGCGACAACGTGACGGTGAAGGTGAACGCGGTTGTCTACTTCCGCGTGCTCGAGCCCATCAAAGCGGTCATTGAAGTCGCGAATTATCTCTATGCGACAAGTCAGCTTGCGCAAACGACGCTGCGGAGCGTGCTCGGCGAGGTGGAACTGGATGAGCTGTTGAGTCAGCGCGAGAGGATCAACATCCGGTTACAGAGCGTTCTGGATCAACACACCGGCCCGTGGGGCGTGAAGGTCACGATGGTGGAGGTCAAGCAGGTAGATCTGCCGGACCAGATGATTCGCGCAATTGCCCGGCAGGCCGAGGCCGAGCGCGAACGGCGCGCGAAGGTCATCCATGCCGAGGGCGAATATATGGCAGCCGAGAAGTTGAGCATGGCCGCCAAGAAAATCCAGGAGCAGCCAGTTGCCATCCAGCTGCGTTACTTGCAGACGCTAGTCGAGATTGGCGCGGAAAAGAACACAACTGTTGTGTTCCCCGTACCGGTCGATATGCTTACCGCGCTGACCAGGCTGACTGAAAATCTGTCGCGTAAGACCGAAACAAACGGCTGAAGCTCAGACGCCTATATCTTCGTTCCAAAGACTCGGGTGCTCCGCGATAAAGCGGCGCATCAGCTCGATACATTCTGCGTCTTGAACCACGTCAACCTGAATGCCATGCGAACGAACATATTCTTCGGCGCCGAGAAACGTCTGGTTCTCTCCTACAACCACGCGCGGAATCTTGTAGAGCACGATGGCGCCAGAACACATAGGACATGGGGAAAGCGTTGTGTAGATGGTGCAACGCGCATATGTCGCCGGCAGTAAGGCGTCCAGCGTTTTCGAGGCAATCCATCTCGCCGTGCAGAATCGCGGATTTCGATTGCACCCTGCGGTTGTGCCCTCGCCCGATGACCTGGCCATCGCACACCAGCACGGAGCCGATGGGAATGCCGCCTTCGGTTAACCCAAGTTTCGCCTCTTGAATGGCTTCATTCAGAAATGGATCGCTGGCCATTGTCCATTGATAACAGTTGGCCCGCAGTTTCCTTGAGCGCAACGCCAGTCAGCTTTCTCCGCTGGGCTTCGCGGATGAGGAAAAGCAGTTTGTGCGCGGCCAGCTCATAGGAGAGCCCGTTTGCGTGGATATTGGAGATGCAGTTTCGCTCGGCCTCCGTGCGGCCCGTACGCGGAGCCCATGTCAAGTAAATGCCCAAGCTGTCAGGAGAGCTCAAGCCAGGCCGTTCGCCAATGAGTACGATCGAAAGTTCCGCGCCGATTGCTTCACCGATGGCATCGCCGATCGCAACGCGTCCTTGTTGAACGACAAAGATTGGGCAATCCACATCGGGCTTCCATTCGAGGCCTTGAAAAACAGCAGCGAGCAAAGGCGTCGCATGTCGATGGATGGCGAGGGCAGAGAGCCCGTCGGCAACGACAAAGGCAAACCAAGGGGCGGTCGACAGTGAAGAAAGGACAGCTTGGGACTGCTCACTGAGTCGTCGTCCATAATCGGGGCGGCGCAGATATTCGTCCCGCGTTTTCGCTCGACTGTTCAAGTGCATGCAGGGCCAACCGCGCTGAGCGAATTCTTGAGCGAGCACATGCGCCTCCAGCGGCAAATAAACCGCGTCGCGAGCACGGGCATGCGCCAGACGTAGGTCGAGCAGCGGTTCGGTCGCGAGACTCTCGCCGGCAAGACGCAAATCGACTCGCGCCGATGTGAACTCACGCAGACTCCGCAATCAAGCCCCCAGTAAGTGCATCATCTCGGGCAATGCGGGGCGATGCGCATTGAGCCAGGATTCAAATTCCGGCGCGGGCCGCAGCCCGAACACCGATCGCAGATAGGCTGCGTCCTGGTGCGAACTGCTTTGGTAATTCAGCATGATGTCGTCGGCACCGGGAACTCCCATGATGTAATTCACGCCGGCCGCGGCCAACATTGTCAAAATGGCATCCATATCATCATCGTCCGCTTCGGCATGATTCGTGTAGCAAACGTCGCAGCCCATGGGCAAACCCAGAAGCTTGCCGCAAAAATGATCTTCGAGCGCGGCACGGAGGATCTGTTTGCCATCGTAGAGATATTCAGGACCGATGAACCCCACGACCGTGTTGACCAGCATGGGATCAAATTCGCGTGCAACCGCGTAGGCGCGAGCCTCGCAGGTCTGCTGATCTAATCCGTGATGCGCGTTGGCAGATAGCGCGCTTCCCTGGCCTGGTTTCGAAGTACATTACGTTGTTGCCCACGGTGCCGCGGCGCAACTCCATCGCAGCCGCTCTTGCCTCTTGCAGCATCGCCAGATTGACGCCGAAGGAAGCGTTGGCAGCTTCCGTGCCGGCAATCGACTGAAACACCAGATCGACCGGCGCGCCCAGCCTTATCGCTTCCATCTGGGTTGTGATGTGCGCCAGCACGCAGCTTTGAGTGGGAATTTCATACTGCTTGACGGATGGTATCTACCAAAACGAGCAGAGTTCGAACGGCGTCGGGATTATCAGACACGGGATTGATCCCGATAACCGCATCGCCGCTTCCGAGCAGCAGCCCGTCAATGATGGCGGCTGCGATGGCACGGGGGTCATCCGATGGATGATTAGGTTGCAGACGCACAGAGAGTCGGCCCGGTAGGCCCACCGTGGTCCTGAACCGGGTGACAACCCGAATCTTGCTCGCCACTTTAACCAAATCCTGCAGCCGCATGAGCTTCGAGACTGCAGCGACATGTTCGGGCATCAGACCCGGCGCGAGTTTGCGTAGCGCTTCAGCGTCAGCATTCGGCGAAAGAAGCCAGTCGCGAAATTCGCCAACCGTGAGTTGCGACAGGGGCGAGAAAGCATCGTTATCGTGTGAATCGAAGATGAGACGCGTGACTTCGTCGGATTCATAAGGGATGAGCGGCTCTTCGAGAAAGTTTTTCAAGGGAACATCGGCAAGCGCCAGTTGAGCAGCTACGCGCTCTTCGGCAGTTTCAGCCGCGATTCCTGCCAATTGGTCGCCCGAGCGCAGCGGAGTCGCCTTTGCAAGCAGCGTGCGCAGGTCTTCGAAGGCGTAGACGACGAGAGGCGAGAGTCGTTTTGTAGCGGCTCACGTGAACTAGGGTAGCCGAAAGAGAAAATCCGCGTCCCGGGTGCATTAGCAGCGCTGCCGTGCCGGTTCCGTTCATCCAATTGTCCATGCCTATGCGCCAGATCGGCTTTCCCACCAGTCGAAAGGCCCAGATTAACCCTTGACAGCCGCGCGGAACTACGCAAAACTCCACAAGGGGTGATCAGTAAATGAGAAACTGTCTACTTGTATTCGCCATGGCGGCCGTCCCGCTACTGGGTCAGTCGAACGCCACTGGATCGAGCGCATCCGGCAATCCATTGAGCACGGCAACCAAATATCAATACACGATGAGCAAGAACGACGTTCTGAAATCGGCGCAGGAAATGCCGGAGGAGAACTACTCGTTTCAGCCTGTCGCAACCGTACGAACCTTCGGCCAATTGGTGGGGCATGTTGCCGACGGGCAGTATGAGTTCTGCTCGGCAGTGATCGGCGATGGCAAACAACCGCCGAGTGTCGAAAAGACTAAGACTACAAAGGCCGACCTGATTATGGCTTTGCAAGACGCATTCGCCTACTGCGATCAGGCGTACAACGGCCTGACTGACGCGCAAGCCGCCACCATAGTCAAGTTTTTCGGGCACGACGCGCCTAAGCTCACGGTTCTGACGTTCAACATCGGCCACAACATGGAACACTACGGCAATATGGTGACCTATCTGCGTATGAAGGGATTAGTTCCGCCCTCCAGTCAACAGCAGGCAATGCAATAGCCTCAGGTTTTTCGCGAAGCCAAGCTCTTCACAAGTGCATCGAAGCAGAAGATTGGAGAGCTATGAAATCCACCTACACGATTGATCCGGCGCATTCGAACCTACAGTTCAGCGTTCGGCATATGATGATTGCCAATGTGAAGGGCGCGTTTAGCGGCGTCAAGGGGACTGTCCTTTATGATCCGGACGCGCCCGAGACCGGCTCAGTAGAGGCTGAGGTCGATACCAGCACGATCAGCACGTTGGATCCGAACCGGGACACGCATCTGAAAAGCCCTGAATTTCTCGACGCCGCCCAATTCCCCACCATCACGTTCAAAAGCACGCGTATCGAACGTAGCGGAGACGGCCTTAAAATCGACGGTGATCTGACCATACATGGTGTCGCCAAGCCGGTAACTCTCGATGTGGAAGAAGTAAGTCCCGAAGGCAAAGATCCCTGGGGAAATACCCGCATCGGCGCCTCAGCGAAGGCCAAGATCAAGCGTAGCGATTTCGGTTTAACCTGGAATGCCGCTCTCGAAACCGGCGGCTTCCTGGTTGGAGACGAACTGAAGCTCGATTTCGAAGTTCAGCTCATCAAGCAAGCCGCCTAAGCGGCTTTCGCGCGGGAACGCTTGAGCGGGGTTAGTAGCGAGAGCACGATCTGCTCGTAGGCGTAGTTGCTCTTGCTATCGCGGTA
This sequence comes from Terriglobia bacterium, assembly GCA_963758445.1. Classification (GTDB taxonomy): domain Bacteria; phylum Acidobacteriota; class Terriglobia; order Bryobacterales; family Bryobacteraceae; genus Bog-105. The sequence continues at coordinate 131,545 of CAVWVR010000003.1, read as the reverse complement.
TTTCTCGGCCAGATCGTGAAGCGTGCCGGCGGAAAAGGAATCCAGCACCGCTGGATGAATGTAGTACTTCTTGCACGTGGCCGGTTTGTTGCCCAGCTTCCCGGCCACTTCCTTTACCACCTCAACGAGGACGGACTTAGTTGTCGGACTATCGGCCTTTTCTGCTATCCTGGCCAGCAAACAACTCGCGGCAAGACAAGTGCCGCCCCAGGTACGAAAATCTTTTGCAGTGAACTCTCCCCCGCTGATCTCTCGCAGGTAACCGTTCACGTCTCCCGATTCGATCGCGGCAGGTTTGCCATCTTCGTCCAGATACTCAAACAACGAGCTGCCCGGCAGATCGCGGCACTTACGAATGATGCGCGCCAGGCGTTGATCTTTCAAAGTGATCTCGTGATGCTGGGCGCTCTTGCCCCGGAACTTAAATTTCAGCGTGTCGCCGAGTACTTGTACATGCCGGTTCTGCAACGTGGTGAGCCCGAACGATCCGTTTTCTTCCGCGTACTCTTCATTCCCTACACGGATGTAGGTCGTCTCCAGCAATTTCACCAAAGCGGCCAGGATCTTCCCTTTCGGCAGTCCCGGCTTATTCAAATCGCGCTCGACAGCGCGGCGAATGCGCGGCAAGACCCTGCCGAACGCCCGCATGCGATCAAACTTAACCAGATCGCGCATCTGCCTGTACTTGCTGTGGTAACGGTACTGCTTGCGGCCGCGTGCATCGCGTCCGACGGCTTGGATATGGGTGTTCGCTTTGGGACTGATCCACACGGATGTCCAGGCGGGCGGAATCACTAACGACCGGATACGCTGCAGCGTTTCTTCGTCTTCTACAGGTTTGTCGTCCTGGTCCAAATAGACGAACCCGCTGCCGGAGGCGCGCCGCTGAATCCCCTTGCCCTTGGGAATGACGTACCGGAGACCGGCCTCTTGGGCTGATTTGACTTCGTCCAGGAAGGTTGGCGCCGGTTCCGCAGTTGTGGCCATGCTAGTTATGTGATGCAGTTTGCAGTCGAAACACTACTGCGATGCTCGCGTCCCACCCATGGCTTTATTTAAAGCGATACCAATGGTAAAAGCAGTTATTTTCGATATAGATGGCACCTTGCTCGACTCCGTCGACCTGCACGCGCAGGCATGGCAGGAGGCTTTTCGGCATTTCGATCACGAGATCCCTTTCGAGGAAGTGCGGAGCCAGATCGGCAAGGGCGGCGATCAGCTTCTGCCGTTTTTTCTGCCAGAAGACGAAGTGAAGAGGCGCGGTAAGGAAATCGAGCAGTACCGCAGCGAGCTTTTCAAGCGCAAATACCTGTCCCAGGTAAAGCCGTTTCCAGGCGTTCGCGAACTGTTTCTCAAAGTCAAAAGCGAGGGCCAGAAAGTGGGTCTCGCATCTTCAGCCAAGGGCGACGAACTCGAGCAGTACGAAAAGATCGCGAACATTGAGGACCTGGTGGAAGTGGAAACGTCGTCTGCTGACGCCAAACGATCCAAGCCGCATCCCGATATTTTCGAAGCTGCCGTGGATCGGCTCGGCGATAGCGTGAAAAAGGAAGAGGTCGTAATCGTGGGGGATAGCCCGCATGATGCCGAAGCAGCGAAACGGGCCGGATTGAAGATGGTCGGAGTACTTTGCGGCGGGTTCCCGGAGAAAGACTTACGGGAGGCAGGCTGTATCGCTATTTACCAGGGCCCAGAGGACTTACTGCGCAAATATGACGAGTCGCCGTTAGCGCCAAATCGCGGCTAAACAACTGGTCGTGCCACGGGTGAACTTTCGGGTGCATAATAAGCCAGAGTGCCCTGGCATTTCGTCTTCGAATCGCTCGCCTACATCGTGGCGTTCCGGGTGTACGTCCGCTCGCGCGACGCAGACGGCGACTTTCTAGACACCGCGAGCAGATGGCGAGTGCTTGTGGCGGCCGTGCTGGGCGCTGCAATTGGCTCCCGTCTTGTCTTCTGGTTCGAAGATCCGCAATCGACCATCAGCCGATGGACCGATATTCAGTACCTGCTTTCCGGGAAAACAATCATCGGCGCCCTGCTGGGAGGAACGGTTGCAGTCGAGTTCGTAAAGTGGCGCGTTGGAATACGGCAGCGCACGGGCGATCTCTTCGCTGTACCCATCGCGATTGGAATTGCAATTGGACGCGTTGGATGCTTGCTGGCGGGAAAACAGGACGACACGTTCGGCACTCCCACGTCCCTCCCATGGGGCGTCAATCTGGGCGATGGGATAAGACGGCATCCCGTTCAACTCTATGAAGTCGCCGCGATGGTCGTAATCGCGCTGCTCCTGACTCGAATCAGACCGCCTCGTTTTGCGAGGGGCGATCGCTACAGGGCCTTGCTGATTTCTTATTTCCTTTGGCGCTTAACAATAGATTTCCTCAAGCCCGCTGCACGTTTCGGCGGACTGACGACTTTGCAGTGGACGTGCACCGCAGCCCTGCTCTGGTATGCAAGTGACGCCTGGCGAATCGCCGGCCAATTCTATCCGGAAAGGAAGGCGATAGCTCATGGCTGATCGCATTCGTCCTTATCTGTTCTACGATACGGCGATTTCCATCTGCTCGACCTGTTATCGGCGCGCAGAAGGAAAAATCGTGTTTGAAGATGGCTGCGTTTACTTGCTAAAGCGCTGTCCGGTGCATGGCTCGGAAAAGGTACTGATGGCTGACGACGTGGACTATTATCGCCGCTGCCGCGAGGTATTCATCAAGTCGCCAGAGATGCCTAACAAGTACAACATGCCCGTGCGGTGGGATTGTCCGTACGACTGCGGCCTGTGTACCGATCACGAACAACATTCCTGTCTTACTCTGGTTGAGATTAACGATCACTGCAATCTGGAATGCCCCATTTGTTATGCGTCCAGCGGCCCGGCTCGCGCTTCGTATCGATCGCTTCAGCAGATCGAGGCCATGTTGGATGCCATCGTGCGGAATGAAGGTAAACCGGATGTCGTGCAGATCTCGGGAGGCGAACCTACGTTGCATCCGGAGTTCTTTGCAGTTCTGAACGCCGCAAAAAGCCGGCCTATTCAACACCTGATGGTGAATACAAACGGGATTCGCATCGCTCGCGACCCGGACTTTGCGGAGCGACTGGCGAACTATATGCCGGGCTTCGAAATTTACCTGCAATTCGATTCTTTCGAGTCGAACGCGCTGAAGGTATTGCGAGGAGCGGACCTCAGCAGCATCAGAATGCAAGCCATCGAGCGGCTTAACCGGCTGGGCATTTCGACATCTTTAGTAGTCACCCTCAAGCGCGGGTTGAACGATCACGAGATTGGGCGCATTATCGATTGGGCCGTTCAGCAGCCTTGTGTGCGCGGCGTGGTGCTTCAGCCGATCCAAGCAGCGGGACGTCAGGAAAATTTCGATCCGGCCCGGGACCGGCTGACCTTAACGGAAGTGCGCCGCAAAATTCTCGAGCAGACAAAGCTGTTCCGGCCCGAAGACGTGATTCCGGTTCCCTGCCATCCGGATTCCCTCGCAATGGCATACGCGTTGAAGCTCAACGGCAAGGTGATCCCGCTGACAGGCATGCTCGATCCCAAAATCCTGATCGAGGGCGGGCGAAACACAATTGTCTTCGAAAACGATGTGGGCTTGCAGAAGCAACTGTTCAAGCTCTTCTCGACGAATCATTCGCCCAAGTCGAGCGCCGCCACTCTGCGCGATCTGCTTTGCTGTCTTCCGCGGGTCACTGCACCTTCAAAGATCGACTATTCAAACGTCTTCCGCGTGATTATCATGCAATTCATTGATGCCTGGAGCTTTGATGTCAGAAGCGTGAAAAAGACTTGCGTCCATATCGCGCATCCGGATGGGAAACGCATAATACCGTTTGACACATACAATCTTTTCTACAGAGATGATCTGGAATCCTCCGTGCTGGACCCGCTACGGCGCGAGCGGGAATGGCCGCAGACTATGCGCGTGTCGAATTTAGCATTAGCGGAGCGGATATGAGCGCTGAGAACGATTCGCCAGGATTTTTTGCCAAATTGGAATCCAATGACAACCTGCTGTACGGCTGCGGCATGGGCTGCCTGGTGCAGTTGGCGTTCGGCATCCTGGGTTTACTGGTGGGCCTTTTATTAGGCTTTGACTACCGTAATCAGAGCGTTATCATCGCGTTCTCTAGCTGGGGAGTAACCCAATGGATCGGACTCATCCCGTTGATCGTGCATCAACGAGCCACGGGACGACCATTTACCGTGTTAGGGGTGATTATCACAGGCGGGATTGGCTTGTTGCTGAGCTCAGCGTGCGCTGGCACGTTTTTGCCGCGCTAGCGGCCCACGCACTTGCTTAGAAGCTCTCACTGAGCACGCGTGTGCAGACGGCCAGCGTCGCAAAGAGAAAGAACAGAACATCGGTGTTCCAAAAAACCAACGCCGTCAACAGGCACAGCAGTGCTAAGTGGGACCGGGGGTCCAGTGACCAACCAAACATAAGCGGTAATCTCCTATAGTGCCAGATTCCCCGGCGGTTCTCCAGAAAAATTGGATCGCAGAAAAAAAATCGATGCTCCGGCTATTACGGCTTATCGGTAGGCGCCTGTATTGCTTGAGCCAAGCAGCGCACAGCGTCTGGAATCTGACCGTAGCCGCCCGTGAGGATGGCTTGGGCAAGACCGGAAGCGGCCGCCACGATGTTTAGCGCTTTCTGAACAGATTCAAGGTGCTGCAGGGATTCACTGGCCTGCTTTGTCACCTTTTCCAGCCCGGCGAGGTCGCCTTGCACAGCATCGAGGGTCCTTTGAATCACGTCTCCGGCGAACTGATCGTGGAAATCGTAAAGCTGCTGGATTTTCTCTTCCAGCGCAGCGCGGTCAGCCGGACCCAGTTCGTCATAGTGGGCATTGCGGAAAGCTTCCACATCGCCGGCCAGCCCGGTGAAAAGATCCGCTAACTGCTGGTTCGTCATTTGTTCTTCAGCTCCAAGAGAACTGCGCCATCGATCTTGGAAATATACGGCTGCAGCGTCTTGTTCAACTCTTTGGCGGGTAGGTGCTCGGCATTTTCTACGAGTTTCCCATGTGCTTCCCTGATGTTCTTCAGAGCGTCTCGATAAGCGTCGGCCGAAGTACGACGTTCCTGTAATCGGGACAGATCCTCAGAGTAAGCACGATTCAGAAGCAGTAACACAGCGCCCTGACTTGTATCACCAACAGATTGATATCTGGCTGTAAGCGTCTGCTGTTCTTCGTCCAGGAGACTTATGTATGTCTTAGCTGCTATATCGAGCGCATCGATGATATTCGCAACTTCAGGGTTCGCTTCGCGAAGATATCGAACCATATGTCCGCGTTGATACCTTTCCGTGGCTACTTGAGTTAGCAGGTTAGCCAGTTTACCGGCGGATATAATCTGTGTGTAACTGACCCCCGCCGCAGTCGCCGCGTTTTCCGCGGACAGCTCATCTTCGGCACTAACCATCGACGTGTCGAAGCCCGCCAACCGCTCTATAGCTTTGAAGTATCCAGTCAAGACATTAGAGACTTGTATGAGTTCTTTAGCCTGTTCGTCAAAATGAGCGCACGCGCTTACCGTTTCGGGTTCTTTCGGAGGCGGAACAAAGATCCGCAATAAGGGCAAACCCGGACGCGACGATTCCCGGCGCACGCAGGAGTGGTAGATGTCTTCAAAAAGTGGCGGCCCTCCCGCGAGACCTTTCTGCGCCGAGTCAGCAAATGTCTTAACGGCTTCCGGAGAGGCACAGCTCCATACAAAACTAAGACTAAGTATGAATAAGCAGCAGGCGATAACAGGTCTGCCGACGACCAAAGAAAAGTGGAAGATACTTCTTATGTGCCGGTGCAATTCTGAGGACTAACCTTCATTCATTAAAATGCCGCAACATGCTGGGAAGAAACACAGCATTAGTTCGCAAGCTCTAATTTGGTGAGGGTTGGAGGAACCCGAATTTAACATGAAAAAGCTTTGCATGACCTTTTGTCTGTCTGCCGCGCTGGCCTTGCCCCTTTGTGCCGTTGCCGCACCGCAAGACCGTCACGATGATCACGACGATCGCGGCTATTACGACAGGCATCACAAGGATTACCACAAGTGGGACGACCACGAAGACCGGGCATACCACGCGTACTGGGAACAGCACCATCGTTCCTATGTCGAATGGAATGCCGCCACACCGAGGCAGCAACAAAACTATTGGGATTGGCGTCACCGTCATTCCGATTCTATGCTGAAGATCGAAGTCCGTTAAGTTTGCTTTGCTAGTCCATCCCGGATCTTGGAGTAAGTCTCATCCATAGATTCCGGGATAATACGCGCATCGGCCACGCTGGTCATAAAATTGGCATCGCCATACCAGCGTGGCAGCATGTGCATGTGTATGTGCTCCGCTATGCCCGCCCCGGCAGCCCGCCCCAGGTTCATCCCGAGATTAATCCCGTCTGGGTGATAAGCCTGTTCAATCACACTCTCTAAACGCCGCGTTAGTGCGGTCATTTCCTGGATTGCGTCCTCGCTGGCCTGATTGAGTCTCGACACGTGCGCGTACGGAGCAACCATCGAGTGCCCGCTTGTGTAGGGATAACGGTTCAAAATCACGAAACAGTGGTGCCCGCGATAAACGACTAAATTAGCTTCGTCTTCTTCGAGCTCCGCCGCCGCGGCGCAGAAAATGCACGCGTTCGCCGTTTTGTCTTTCTTCATGTAAGTGGAGCGCCAAGGCGTCCACAGATGTTCCATGATGCTGAACTACGAGTTCGATCCCGAGAAGCCTGGTCCCGCCCCGGAAGGAGCGGCTTCCCGAGCGGATGTACCGCTTTCCTGTCCGGCGCCATGATTCACCAGGTCGCGTAGTTCCTTGCTCGGCTTGAAATAGGGAATGCGCTTAGAAGGCACTTCAACCCGCGAGCCCGTCTTGGGATTGCGGCCTACACGCGGTTGCCGCTGCCTTGTGCGGAAACTGCCGAAGCCGCGGATTTCGATTTTTTCGCCTTTATGAAGACTATTCACGATGCTGTCAAAGATGGTCTCGACGATGGTTTCGGAATCCTTCCTCGTCATCTCAACAACGCGCGCAACCTCCTCAATCAACTCAGCCTTGGTCATATCGTCGCTTGGTCCTCAAGAATGACTCTTGTCCTCTTCCCACTTATGCTGCTTGATGGCATTGCCGACACTGGAGGTTGCCACTGCAGCCTGGCGTCTATAATCCTGCAAGCGGTTGCGCTCATCATCGTCCGAAATCGCCCGGCGGCTCAAGCCAATGCGCTTTTGCGATTCGTTCATCTTGATGATCTTGAAGTCGAATTCCTCTCCCACGGGGAGCACAGGCTCATCGGTTTCAGTCTTCAGGTTGCGGCGGCTAGCTTCAACACCCGCTTCGCTGCGATGACACAAGCCCTCTACGCCGGGCGCGATTTCTACAAACACACCGAATGCGACCGCGCGTGAAACTCGCCCCTTCACGGCGTCACCCACCCAGTGATTGTGAAAGAAAGTCTCCCAGGCATCCGGCTGGAGCTGTTTTACGCCTAGAGAAAGCCGCCGGTTTTGGGCATCGATGCTAAGGATCACGGCCTGCACCTGCTGGCCTTTCTTCACGAGCTCCGAAGGATGTTTGACATGCGCCGTCCACGACAGGTCGGAAACGTGGACCAGCCCGTCGACGCCCTCCTCAATCTCGATAAACGCGCCGAAATCGGCTAGTTTGCGCACGCGGCCTTCAACCACTGAACCCACGCTGTAGCGTTCTGCCACAGTTGTCCACGGATCAGCTTCGAGTTGCTTAATACCGAGAGAAATGCGCCGATCACGCGGTTTGATCTCAAGCACCACCGACTCGACCTGATCCCCCACCTTCACCACCTTGGCGGGATGCTTCATGCGGCGGCTCCAGGTCATCTCCGAGATGTGAATCAAGCCTTCCACGCCGGGTTCCAGTTCCACAAAAGCACCATAATCGGTGATGCTGACGATCTTTCCGATCACGCGGCTCTGGAGTGGATAGCGCGCATCGATATCGATCCACGGATCAGGGCGCATCTGCTTCAAGCCAAGCGAAATGCGTTCTTTGTCGCGGTCGAATTTCAGCACCTTGACGGTGATCTGATCGCCGACATGCACCACGTTCGAAGGATGCGAAACGTTTCCGTAGCTAAGATCGCTTACGTGCAGTAATCCATCTATTCCACCTAAATCGACAAACGCGCCGTACTCGGTGAGGTTTTTTACGACGCCTGTCATTTCAGCGCCTTCGCTAATGTTCGCGAGCGCCTCTAATTTGCGCCGCGCGGCTTCTTCTTCGAGAATGAGCCGGTGTGAAACCACCGCATTACCGCGGCGGCGGTTCAGCTTTAGTATGCGCACCGGAAGTTCGCGCCCGAGGTAAGTGTCCAGATTGTGGATGGGCCGCAATTCTATTTGTGAGCTCGGCAGAAAAGCATCGATGCCGATGTCCACATGCAGACCGCCTTTGATCTTCGCCGTGACGCGCCCGGTTACGGTGGCGGCTTCAGCAGCTGATTTTTCCAGTTGATCCCACAGCTGCAGGCGATGTGCGCGTTCGTGTGAAAGAAGTATGTAGCCCTCTACGGGTTCTCCCGTGCGGTCAAACATCACCTCGATCACGTCGCCGCGATTGACGGCCGGCTTACCCTCTGCGAATGGAAATTGGGAAGCCGGAACTAAGCCTTCAATCTTGCGGCCGATGTCGACAATTACTTCTTTACTGGAGACGCTGAGGACGTGCCCATGCAAGACTTCCCGGGTATCGGCAACGAAGTGGCTGCTGTAGTCGTCGAGAAATGCTTCGTAGTCGCTGCTATCGACAATTGCGGGAGCCTCAACTGATTCTTCAATGGGTCCGGGCATTGTTTGTCCATCATTCCTGCGACTGCGCGTTGGGCCGGCTTGGGAACCACTGTTTATAGCCGCTTGGGAACTTAGTGAATTTCAACCTCGCAAGTTGACCGAAAGGGGTCAACTTATTGATACTTCAGTACTTCAGAACTATACCGGACGCCCTCTTCGATGTCAACCGAGTTGTCGACGCGGTTCGCGCAAGTATTCACAAACGCGACGCATCGCGGCCCATTACGCGATATACTGGAGACGGTATAGTCCGCTTGCGCGGAAGGAGATCCATGTTAGACGGCATATTGCAGCCCAGTCATCTGTTGGTCATTTTGGTGATCGCGCTGTTTGTTTTCGGACCGAAGAAACTGCCTGAACTGGGGCAAGGGCTCGGCAAGGGCATTCGCTCGTTTCGCGAGAGCATGCGCAATATAACGGCTGAGGAACCGGAGAAGGTCGAAACCCCGGTGAAACCCACCGAACAGCCGAAATAGTTCCCGCCGCTCGTCGCCTCTTTGTTCAATTCCTGATAGCTAGTAGCCAGACCTGCGTCACTTCGTGTCCGCTAATCGCATTCTTACTAGGGCCACAATAAGTTAGCTCTGCTGCTGGAAAACGTTTCTTGTTTTCGCCCCCTCACCAGAAATTTTTTCACGCTTCCGCACTTCTGTTAACTTCCGTTCCCTCCCGATATTCACCGGATTTAATCCCAAAATAGCTGATTCGCTTACCATTCTTAACTCTTATCGAGGGATAGAGTCTGGCATCTCAGGCATGGCAGCAAAACTGCCTAGCTGTAGTCCGTTGGTGGATAACCACCACGTAAGGTGATCGAAAGAGTCACCGACTTCGGAAGCGCTCAACGTGACCGGATCAATAAATAAAAAAAGTAATTAGGAGCGGTGGAGCTAAATGACAACAGAAGAATATGGCAAGGCCTATCAACGTGGTTTTAACTTGACTGTCCGTTTCCTGGTATCGCGCGGACTCTCATACGATGCAGCGCTGGATACAGCGCAAGCTGCCTGGGCAAAAGGCTGGGAACGCCGTGAGCAGTTGCGCGATCCTGCCCTGGTGTTGACCTGGACAAACAGCATCGCCCTGAACATTCACCGTACTTATCTGCGCCGTGAGCCTCAGACGCAGACACTGCCGGAACTTCAGGCGCCTCCGAAGATGAACGTCGCCGCAATCGACGTGAAGCGTATCCTTAACGAATGTAAGCCGAACGACAGAGTGGTTCTCGAAGGGCACTATATTGAAGGGTACAAAGTGCAGGAAATCGCCCAGCAGCATGGCTGGTCCGAAACTGCCGTGCGTATTCGCCTGCTGCGCGCGCGCCGAAGTGTAGAACGCCGCCTTAGCCGGCCGAAGCACGCTCGCCTCCGCAATCTAGCGGAAAAGACCAAGAAGGCGCTGGCCAGCGCTCTTGAAGTCCCTGCTCTTGAGACAAGAGTAGCCTAGCAATCGCACCAGTTAACGCGAGTAGGTCCGTCGAAACGCCGTTTTAGCCACTCGGCGTCCGCTACTCGCTCCCAGGCGTGGCAAAGCCGGAAGTGTGCGCGTTTTCGTTGCACCCGCCGGTTTGCCACGCCTTTTCACTTGCACCGTTGTTTCGCGATATAGTCGAAGTTTTCACGACTATGCGCCGTCTTCCGTTTCTTCTTTCAACCTGCCTTTTGACTTGGACGCTAAGTGGACATCAGCCGTCCGCTGGTGCGCTCAACATTCCTCCTCTGGCCTTCGAGAAGTACACCCTGTCGAACGGGCTTGAGATCATCCTTCACGAAGACCATCGGCTACCTCTGGTGGCGCTCGATGTCTGGTACCACGTCGGCCCCCGTAATGAAGTGCAGGGGCGCACCGGATTTGCTCACCTTTTCGAGCACATGATGTTCGAAGGCTCGGAGCACGTCGGCGAAAAGGCTCACATCCGCTTTGTCGAATCGGCCGGTGCTACCGATGTCAACGGGACCACGGATTTTGATCGCACCAATTATTTCGAGACTCTGCCGGCGAACCAGGTTGAACTGGGTCTGTGGCTAGAAAGCGATCGCATGGGCTTTCTACTCGAGAAGCTGGATCGCACACGCCTGACAAATCAGCGTGATGTGGTTCGCAATGAACGGCGGCAAGGCGAGGGCAGGCCGTACGACTTGGCAGAGGAAGAAGAGTATCACTTGCTGTTCCCGAAAGACCATCCTTACTACCCGAATGTGATCGGCTCGCACGCGGATATCGAAGCGGCGCGACTGCTTGATGTGCGCGATTTCCATCAACACTTTTACACGCCTAACAACGCGACTCTCGCGATAGCAGGCGACTTCAATCCCGCCACGCTGAAGCCGCTGCTTGAAAAGTATTTCGGCCCCATCCCAGCAGGACCTGCGGTTGCAAAAGTGAATGTCCAGACACCGCGGATCACGAGCGAACGCCGATCCGTTGTCACGGACGTAGTACAGTTGCCGCGGGTCACAGTGGCTTGGTTAACCGCGCCTGCCTTCCAACCGGGGGATGCGGAATCGGAATTGGTCACGCAGATTCTCGGTGGTGGCAATTCCAGCCGCCTTTACCGCAAGCTGGTGTACGAAAAGCAAATGGCGCAGAGCGCTAATTGTGACCTGAACTCTCTCTCGCTCGCTTCCGTGGCAACGTGCAATGTAACTGCCCGCCCCGGCCTAAAGCCCGAGGATGTGGAAGCGGAGGCGAATCGGCAGATTGAGGACCTCCGCGCGAACGGTCCCACGCAGGCCGAATTGGACCGCGCGCGAAACACCATCCTGACTCGGAAGATATCCGGGTTACAGCGGCTGGGAGGGTTCGGCGGTGTTGCCGATACGTTAGATGCCTACAACCAGTACCTCGGCGATCCTGGTTATTTGCCGCAAGACATCGCGCGATTTCAGCAGGCAACTATTGCGTCTGTGAAGGCGGTCGCGCAGCAGAGTTTCGCGAAGAGTCAGCGCGTCACGGTGTACACGGTTTCGGGCAAGAAGGTGTTGGACGATGTGCCGCGAAGCCCCGACTCCACCGATGCGGATGTGAAGGTCGTGAACCCTTACGACGAGGCTTTTGAAACTGGGCAGAACTGGCGCACGACGGCGCCGAGCCCGGGGCCCATGCCGAAAGTACATCTGCCTGTTCCGGCCGTGTTCACGCTGGCGAACGGCCTGAAGGTTTACGTGGTGGAGGAGCACGCGCTTCCAGTGGTGAATGCGACCGTGCTCGATTTCGCGGGGGCAGATGGGAATCCGGCGACCAGGCCCGGCTTGGCCGCATACACCGCGCGCATGCTGCGGCAAGGAACCGCGCGGCGCAGCGCAACGCAGATCGCCGAGGACACGGCCCAGATTGGCGCCAACCTGAACACCCGAGCCGATGAAGATAGCGCAACGGCAAGCATCGGGGCATTGAGCAGCAACATCGCCGCCGGTTTGGATTTGTTGAGCGACGTTGTGGAACATCCGCGCTTTCAAACCGAAGAGGTGGAACGAGTTCGTGGCGAGCGGCTGGCCGCGATCGTGCAAGAAGCGGATAGTCCGGTTGCGACCGTCTTACGAGTGGGGCAACGAATCGTCTACGGAAACGGCGCCTATGCGTATCCATCGAGTGGAACCACTGACTCCGTGAAGGCCATCACGGCGAAAGACGTGAACGATTTCTGGACGGCCCATTATGCGCCGCAGAACGCCTCGCTTGTTCTGTCGGGTGATATCACGCGGGAGCAGGCGCGCGAATTGGCAACTCGCTATTTCGGTAATTGGACTAATACGGCAGCCGCTGCGCCACCGCCTGTGCCTGTTGCGCCCGCCGGCGTGAAACAGCGCATCGTCATCGTAGACAAACCAGGTGCGCCGCAGACAGCCTTAATGGCGTTCGGTGTCGGCATTCCCCGCAACGCGCCCGACTACATTGCTACCGACGTCATGAACGACATTCTTGGCGGCCTCTTCTCCAGCCGCATCAACATGAATCTGCGTGAACGAAACGGATTCACCTACGGGGCGTTTTCCTTTTACCAGGCGCACCGCGGCGCAGGTCCCTTTGTTGCCGGCGCGCTGGTTCGCACGGACGTAACCGCGCCTGCCGCGCAGGAACTCTTCAAGGAACTTCACGCCATTGCTGTCGATCTTCCAAACGCCTCAGAAGTGTCGTTGGCAAAGAACTATTCGCTGCAGTCCCTTTCCGGACATTTCGAAACTGTAGGCGCCACGTCCGCGTACATGGGCCAGCTTTTCGTCTACAACTTGCCGGCCGACTACTACCGCTCCTTGCCGAATCAATATGATTCCCTCAGCGCCGCTCAGATCACCGAAGCGGCGCGCAAGGAAGTGCATCCGGACCAGATGGTGATTGTTGCTGTTGGAGACCGCGCGAAGATTCAACCCGGCCTGGAAAAGCTCGGCTTAGGTCCCATTGAACTGCGCGATAGCTTCGGCAATCTGGTGACGAAGTAACTACGACGCGCTTTCCGGCGTGACTGTAACTATCCGTATCTCATCAAAGCCCTCGTCCTGGGAGGGCGGTTGGAGCTGCTTGGCTGCGCGCAGAATGGCCGGAACCGGAATCGGCTTCTTGTCTTTGCGGTAATTATTCCGCCCGATGGCTGTTCTGACCGGCGTGTCGAAGAAGTAGCCGACCAGGTGAAAGCCCGCGGACTTCGCCTCCCGAATGAACGGCGCGCGCACGGCTCTGGTCCCGTTCGTGTCGTCAATGACGAACGATCGCCGAGCCGCCAGGCATTCGCGGATCGAACCCATCTCCCGCTCGATCGATTTCTGAACGTCGCGGCTGATATGTTCGTGCGTCCCCGAGAAATGCTTCTGGAAGTAGCTTGTCTTCCCCGCCCCCTGCAGACCGACGAAGATTACTGCTTCCGCCATTTATCCAACCTCGGCGGACGCGCGCCGTGCCGCACCGCGCCTTGTACCGGGACGTAAGAAAGTTCGGTGTTCGAGCGCACGCAGCGAAGCATCAATCCGCCGCGGCTCATATCGCCACGCCCAACGAAATCGGCCGGGAACACCAAGCGCTCGCCGAAAACATCCAGCAGCGGTCCCGTATACTTCGCGCTGGCAATGCTGCCGAGCAGCACATGCAGACAGTCAGGCCCGCTGTGCTCATCGATTAATTTTGCCGATTGCAACAGCGGCTCTCGATAATCGGCGTTCGCTTCATCGACCGGAATCGTAGCTATCGCGCGCAACTGCTCTATGCTGACGACGGTCTGGGGTGGCGTCAATCCTGCGCCGGGAACAATCACGAGCGCGGGCGGGACGCCGGTCGGAGCCGCTGGGAACGCTTCCGCATAAGCCATTTTTCCGCGAAAATACAAGCCGCTGATGAACGTGTAGACTTCACCGATGCTTGCTCCTTTCTCGCGTAGTTTCACCGCCAGATCGAACTGCGCTTCGCGCCGGATCAGCATCTCATAGCGTGGCCCGCCGGCCCTTGCCGGAGAAAGCAGGAAAACTCGGTGCGTGGCGTGTTGATTACTGCTCACGGAAAATATTCGCGGGGTCAACGCGGGCCGCACGCCATGCGGGAATCGTCACCGCAGCCAGACATAACAGCAGAACGAGTGCCGTGGCTAAGACGGAGGATAAAGGGTCCATCGGAGACACGCGATACAGCAGACTTTTTAAAAAACGCGTGCCGGCCATGGATAAAACCAGTCCCGTTACAAGGCCCGGCAGTGTCACCCTCAGGCATTCGTTGGTGACTTGGCGTAGAATATTGAATCTTCGCGCGCCAATGGCGGTGCGAATGCCGAATTCCCGCATTCGCCGCGTTACGGAGTAACTGAAGACGCCATAAGTTCCTAGCGCGCAAAGGCAGATCGCCAAGCCTGCGAAGCCGCCCATCATAGCCAGGATGAACCGCTGCCGTGCAAGCGACGCCGCTACATAGTCGCTCAACGCCGTCACTGGTCCCGTGGCCTGCTGAGGATTGATTCGCAGCATGGCGCGGGCAATCGCACTGCGAATCGTTTGATCGCCGGTCGTCGTCTTCAGCACGATATTCATTTCAGGCGAGAGGTTGACGGCATACATCGTCGGCTCAGCAGCGGAAGTGAGACCGAACTCCCGGACATCGCCAACCACGCCCACTATCTCCGACTCTTCCGGATGCGGCGAGACTACATCCAGCAGCAACTTCTCGCGCGTGGGATCCGCATGCGGAAAAAATCTGCGCACGAAGGCTTCATTGATCACGTAGCGCGGCAAAGTGCGATCGGCTTCCGTCAAAGCTCTTCCGCGCAGCAGCGGCACGCCAAGAACATCCAAATAGTTGGATGTGCACCACCTGATTTGCGAAGTCGGAAATCGCCCTGGCTCAAATTGCCGCCCGACGATACCAAAGCGCGTGGCGAAGCGGCTATGCTCAGTGGGCCCGATACTCATCGGAGCCGAGTTTACGGCCGCGACCGCCTGCACTCCTGGAATCGCTTCCAGCTCCGGGACGACGCGGCTCTGGTACAGCACGTACGATTTTTTCCAATCCTTGTCGATGAGCGGTGCATCCACAATTAACCTATGCTCCGACTGGAAGCCCGGATCAGTTGCAAGGGCGAGCGCGAAGCTCCGCACCAGCATCACAGCGGCGAGCAACACCGCAACAGAGAGAGCGATTTCCGAGCTCATCAGCGCCGCGCTAACCCAACTATCGCGAGCCGAGATACGCGCGCTACCCGCGGTAATCGTCTCGTTTAAATCCGTCTGCATGACCTGCAGGTAGCAAGGCAGCGCAAAGAGGACAGCCACCAGCAACGCGGCAGCCACGCCAAACAGCAATACAGCGGAATTGAGTGCAATGCCGTTCAGCCGAGGCACTTGCCCCTGCGCCAAACGTTCAATCAGCGGAAGAGCAACCCGAGCGAACACAACTCCGAGGACGCTACCCGCAACGGAAAGCAGCAACGTCTCGAGGAAGAACGTTCGAAAGGCCGAGAATTTGCTTGCACCCAATGCAAGCCGCAACGCCAATTCACGTCTGCGGCTGAATGCTCGCGCCAGCATCAAGTGCGCCAGATTCGCGCAGGCAATCAACAGTACCAGGCTCACCGCAATCCAGGTGGCGATAAGAGCCGGCCGCACATCGCCCACCGCGCTCTCCGTCAGCGAGACGGCAAACGCTCCGATCTTGCCATTCGTCGCCGGGTAAGCCGCGCTCAGTTGCCTTGCCACGCTCTCCGTTTCAATCTCTGCGCTGCGAATGTCCGCGCCCGGCCTCAATCGCCCGATCACTTCCAGGGGATGATACTTGCGCGTGGACGCCGTCTCCGGATCGATCAGCGAAAGCGGCATCCAAACATCTGCCCAGGCGGGAAATGCGTTCTTCCGGGGAACGACACCAGCGATGGTGAAGGATGTCCCGCTAATCCCTATGTGTCGCCCGATAACTGCGCGATCACTGGAAAATTTAGTCCGCCATAGATGCTCACTAATCAGCGCCAGATGCTGCTTCTGATTCTCGTCTTGTGCGGTATAGAAAAGTCCGGCGAGCGGCTCTATTCCCAACAAGGAAAATAGCTGGGACGAAGCATTCGTTGCCTGCACCGCTGTGGGATCGCCTTGGCCGGTCAGCGTCGCCTTGTCCATTGCTTGAAAACTGTAGGCCGCCAAATCCAGGCTTCGGATCGATTTTTTCCAATCCAGGTAATCGGGCACGGAAACCTGCAGAGTATGCAGCTCCGGGTGGGATTCCCAGACCTGAACCAGTTGCTGAGGCTCGCGAAATGGCAGCGGCTCCAGCAGCACCGCGTGAACTACGGCATACACTGCCATATTGGCTCCGATGCCCAGCGCAATAGTGATTATCGCGGTGAGGGCAAAGGCAGGATTTTGCTTAAGAGAGCGCAGCGCCTGGCGAAGTTGCAGCATTCATTCGTAACGTAATGCTTCCACCGGATTCAGCCTGGAAGCGCGCCGCGCAGGAACATAGCAGGCGAGTGCGGCGATGGCTACCAGTATGGAACAGGTCCCGGCATAGACGAGCGGATCAAGGGCTTGCACCTCAAACAGCAGATTCTGAATCAGCCGCGCCGACACCGCTGCAACAGCGAGACCAACTAACATGCCGGCGATGACCGGACTCATGCCGCTTCGCAACGTCATATTCAGGATCTGAACGGGCCGAGCGCCCATGGCCATGCGTATCCCGATTTCCGAAGTCCGTCTGCCGGTCGCGAATGCCAGCACGCCATAGATGCCTAAACTCGCCAGCAACAGCGCTGTGACAGCAAAACCAATCAAGAGCGACAGTTGGAATCGCTTTTGCGCCAGCGAATCGGCCACAATTTCCCGCATGGTCTCAATAGAAGGGATTGCAGTATCAGGTTCAAGCTGCAAGATCGCCCGTCTTATAGGCGAAGCAAGGTTGCGCGGTTCATTTCCGGTGCGAACCAGAAGCGACATGTCGGTCTGTGTTTCCTGCCAATCCGGGAAATAGATCATCATCGCTGGAGCTTGCGTGAGCGAACTCGAATGCACGGCGCCGACAACGCCTACTACGGTGAACGGCTTATCGTTGCCATACAGCTTGAGCGGCCGGCCGGCGGCGCTGTTATGTGGCCAAAGCAGTGCGGCAAGATTGGCACTGATCATCACTTCGCGGGCGCTGCCGTCGCGTTGTTCGAATGCCCGGCCCTCCTTCAGTGGGATCAAGGCCGTACGGAAATAATCGCTGCTCGCGTAGCGGTAGTTCGTAATCGGCCATTGCGTCAGCGGCGGTGTGGGACGGTCAGCGGCCATGGCCGGGTTATTGTTGTTTTCACCCGTCATCGGCAAGTCCGACACATAACCGGCCGACTCCACTCCAGGCAGCGCATTCACCTTCTGTTTCAGACGTTCATAGAAGGAAAACTTTTGCGCCTGCTCGCGATACTTCTCAGGCGGCAACGTGATCCGCACTGTAAGTAGACCGCGAACATTCACGCCCGGACTTACGCCCAGGATAGTAACGAAACTACGCAGCAGCAGTCCGGTGGTAAGTAGCAGGACACAGCTAAGCGCGACCTCCGCCGCAACCAGTATCTGTCCGGCCCGGCTTGTCTTCCGTCCCTGCGTTGTGCTTCGCCCCGAAGATTGCAGCGCCTCCTGCGGATCAATGCGCGTCGCGCGCCACGCCGGCAACAATCCGAACAGCAACGCGCTTGCGACCGCTAAACCCAAAGCAAACGCAAGTGCCGCCGGATCTAGAGTTAGTTCATCGATGCGCGGAAGGTCAAATGGCGCTTTGAGCCGAACCAGACGCAAAAACCAGACCGTCAGCAGAGCGCCCAATACGCCACCGGCAATGGACAGCATCAGGCTCTCGACCAGCGCGCCACCCAGCAGATTACGCAATCCGGCGCCGATAGCCAGACGAATGGCCCATTCACGCCGCTGTGAAATCGCCCGGACCGTCATCAAGTTCATCACGTTTATGCAGACAATCAGCATCAATGCGCATACCGCTGCCATCAGTATGAGGAGCGGCAGACGGACCTCACGCGCCATCGCTCGTTGCAACGGCCGAACCTCCGGATCAAACTCCACGGGTTCGGGATAGCTCTTCGAGATTACCTTCTCAAGCGCAGTAAGATCCGCAACAGCTTGAGCCGGAGTGGCGCCGGGTCTGAGCCGGGCGATAGGGAGGAAGTTTTCATTCCCGAGCGGGCTATCCAGATCTTCTTTGCTGAATACAAGTGGCCGCCAGTATTCAGTGTGTTCCGGTAGTGCCTCCACCTGCGAGATTTGACGCCCTCGCGGAACCAGAAAAGAGGCAGGCATGACACCCACCACCTGAAGCGGCCGCCCATCCAGCCGCATCGTCCGGCCTAGAATGTCGCTGCGTCCACCGAACTGTTGCTGCCAAAGGTGATGACTGATGACAACAACGCCGTCGTGCCCGGCGTCGTTTTCAGCTTTTGCAAATCCCCTGCCGAGCACCGGTTGCACGCCCAAGAACTGGAAGAAGTTCGCCCACACCGACATTCCGCCGATATGTTGCGCTTCTCCGGCTCCCGTCAAAACTCCCCCATCGGGACGTATCAACGTAAAGTCTTCAATCGTTCGAGACTGATCGCGCCAGAGGAAAAAATGCTGCGCATTGACCGGGATCGTAGTAAATTCTTTGGAGAACTGCGGGACGCTGAACGTAATGCTGACCAGGCGCTCGGGGTCTCGAAACCCAAGCGGCTTCAGCAGAACGGTTCGGGTAATGCTGAACATGGCCGTGGTGGCGCCAATGCCTAAAGCAAGAATGGCTACGGCAAGCAGCGCAAATCCGCGCGCCTTACTAAGACCTCGAAGGGCAATCCTGAGTTGGCTCCACATTACCGAACCCTACGCAGGCATAGCGAGAAAAGTTCCTTACGGCTGCAGTTCGAGCGTGGCTTTCCCGGCCGGACCGGAATAAATCAACTCGAGAGAGCGAATGCCTTGCACTTTCCCGCGATATTGGAAAAAGAGCAGTCCTGCGGCCGGCAGCGGCCGGTCGCCTTCCGGCAGCGCGGATTTGCGGACATACTGTGTCATGGAACGCTGCAGTTCGATCGGAATCTTAGGCGGCAGAGTGGCGGTATCTTGTCCACCGCCGCCGCCCCCAAAACTCGTTTTGGATTTTGCCTTGGGTTGATCCGGCGGCACCCATTCCGGATCCCGCAACGAACTTGCCACGGCCACGAACGACGAACTGGTAACCGTTTTCTTATCGTTAACTTTTAGGGCGAACTGGTCGGGAAGCAACATCACATGCGCGCCCGGGTCACCAAAAACACCGGTCTCTACGATGATGAAGTCTTCAGTGGATAACGGATCGTCGGGCCTGGGAACATTGTGTCCGGCGAACTCCGCTGCAATCGTGATATCGCCCACCTTAACGTGCGACGGATATTCAGTAGGCGCCGTTCGCGGCGGCATGCCTTTCATTTCGCTAGGATGCGGACTCGTGGTCGTCTCGTTTTGAGCCCCTAAGCCCCACACGGCCAGCAGACAAACCGCGATCCCGGTTGCAATACTTCTCATTTCTGCTGACAACGTAACACAGTGATCTCAGCTTTTTGATTGGTGTCATCGCTTGTGAAACACTAAACACTGTTGAATGTGCTCCGTTCATGCGCGCTGGCTGGCGCTCGCTTATGTCCTGCTTGGCACGGGGCGGGTATTTGCGCTCGATCCCACGAAGGCGTTAATCGCTTACGGCCGGCAAACCTGGCGCACCGACAGCGGCCTGCCCCAGAACACAATCCACGCCATTCTGCAGAATCACGAAGGCTATCTTTGGTTGGCAACAGAAGGCGGATTGGTTCGCTTCGATGGACTGCAATTCGTTGTCTTTGACTCGCAAAACACGCCGCAAATTAGAAGCAACAACATCCGCGCTTTGGCTGAGGATCCGGAGGGCAACTTGTGGATCGCCACCGCCGACGGCCTGACCCGGTTCAACGGATCCGATTTCAAGAGCTTCACCACGCAAGCTGGATTGCCGAGCAACAACGTACTCGCGCTCGACAAAGACCAAACCGGAGTCATTCGAATTACCACCTCAGAAGGTATTGTTCAGAATCGCGGCGACCGCTTCCAGCCGGCTCCATCCGCTTCAACTGCGCCCGTGAACAAAGCCGTCCTTTGTCAATACAAAGACAGCCACGCAACGCTTTGGATCGGCACTGACACTGGTCTGAGTCGCGTTCAAAACGGCAGGACAGATCGTTTCCCTCCCGGTGATCCTCTCGCAACAGAAAGCATTCTGTCCATCTTCGAGGACCGGGAAGGGGATCTGTGGATCGGCACCGATTCTGATGGAGTCACGGTTCTCCGCAACCCGAAATTCACGTCCTACACGGTTAAAGATGGCTTGCCCAGCGATCTGGTTCGTTGCGTCTTTGAAGATCGGCAGGCAAGACTCTGGGTTGGAACGGATAGCGGTCTCGCCCGATTTGAATCCGGTCGCTTTTCCGCTCTTGGCGCCAACGGACTCTCGAGCAATGTCATCCTTTCACTGGCGGATGATGCCTACGGCAACCTGTTAGCGGGAACGCCCGACGGCCTGAACGTCGTCGGGAACGGGGGAGTAAAGATCGTCACTTCGGCTGATGGCCTGCCCGATGATTTCGTTCGTTCCATCTACCGCGATGCCGATGACTCTCTCTGGATCGGCACCCGGCGCGGCCTCTCGCACTTACAATCCGGGACTTTCACAACTTATACTCAGCGCGATGGGCTCGGCAGCGACTTAGTGGGAGCAATCACTCGTGATCGCCAGGGCAATCTGTGGGTCGGCACATTCCGCGGCTTGAGCCGGTTTAGTCAAGGGAAATTCGTAACTATACTCGACAAGCAAGTTATTACGGCTCTCTGGCCAGACGAAAATGGCGTCCTCTGGATTGGCACGCAGAGCGGTGGGCTGAACCGTTTCGATCATGGCGCACTCTTCCATTACCCGGAATCGACTGGTCTCCCCGACGTCATTTACAGCATTTCGGAGGATCGCCAACAGCGACTCTGGCTCACTTCAAAAACGGGACTCTTTCGCGTCGGCCTGGATGAACTCAATGCAATGTCGCCAAACCGTTCCGTAGATATTTCGGTTGCCCGCTTCACTGCGTCCGACGGTCTGCCTGTTTCGGAATCGAGCGATGCCGGTCATCCGAGCGCTTGGCAGACGCGCGATGGTGCGCTCTGGTTCGCTATGTCCAAAGGTTTGGCCAGTACTCAACCATCGTCTTTCGCCTCAAATGGAGTTCCACTTCCAGTAGTTATCGAATCTGTCTCGGTGGATGATCAGGCACTCTCTCCCACACTGGCAAAAGATATCGCACCCGGCTACTCCAGGTTGGCTTTCGAATATGCGGGACTCAGCTTCGCCTCGCCTCATAGCGTTCGCTTCAAGTACAAACTCGAAGGCTTCGATAACAACTGGATTGATGCTGGGACCCGTCGTGTGGCTTACTACACCAATATTCCGCCCGGAAGCTATCGCTTTCGGGTACTTGCCCGGACTAACGACCAGGCGTGGAACCAATCGGGTGCCACATTTTCCTTTCGCCTGCGCCCGCATTTCTATCAAACCTACTGGTTTGACTTACTGGTCGCGTTAGTCTTGTTATTCCTTGCATGGCAGATTTATCGCTGGCGCGTAAGTCAAGTAACCGCACGATACGATGCCGTCCTGGCAGAGCGCAATCGAATCGCGCGCGAGATCCACGATACTTTAGCGCAAGGCTTTGTCGCTCTTTCGCTGCAGTTGGAACTCATCTCTCGCGCCTTGTCAAATTCAAAGGAAACTGCTCAAGAACTGCTCAGACAAGCCCAGTCTTCAGTGCAGACTGGATTAGCAGAAGCACGCCGCTCTATCTGGGAGCTTCGCTCCCAAAACCTGGAGAACGACGATCTGTCTTCCAAACTTTCCAAGGTCGCTGCCGAAGTAAATTCCAAAACTTCGATCAAGGCACAATTTCAAGTGTTCGGTACCCGCCGGCAATTACCCTCAAGGGTCGAATATGAGTTACTGAAGATTGGTCAGGAAGCAGTCGCAAATGTCGTACGCCACGCTGAGGCTAAACACGTGAACATCGATCTGAGCTATGAGCCGAAGAGGTTGATCTTGGCCATCAAAGACGATGGGCGAGGCTTCACAGATGCCTGGAGCGATTCCGGCCCGAACGGCCATTTCGGCTTGAAGGGTATGCGCGAGAGAGCCGAACAAATTCGTGCGCAGCTACGCGTCGAAAGTACTCCAGGGCAAGGAGCACAGATATTGGTCGAGGCGAATATCGAATGACCGACGGTATTCGAGTCATGGTCGTGGAAGACCACCACATTGTTCGTCAGGGACTGGTGGCGCTACTCAACACAGTGCCCGACATAGCTGTAATTGCCGAGGCAAACGATGGGCAACAGGCCCTCGACCTATTCAGCCTGCATCAACCGGATATCACCCTGCTGGATTTGCGCTTGCCGGTTCTCGGCGGTGTTGAGGTGATCACGCGCATACGCCAGCGGTCCTCACAAGCTCGGATCATTGTTCTCACTACTTTTGATGGCGATGAAGACATTTATCGGGCTCTGCAGGCCGGCGCGCGAGGTTACCTGCTCAAGGGTATGCGTACGGAAGAGTTGGTGGAGGCCATTCGCGCCGTTCATGCGGGAAAGACGAGAATACCCGCGATCGTGGCCGAACGGCTCGCCGTACGCGTCGGCGGCGAAGAACTCACAGCGCGCGAAATGGACGTTCTACGTCTCATCGTCGCGGGTAAGTCAAACAAGGAAATTGCGACACAGCTGAAAATCTCCGAAGCAACCGTTAAAACCCATATGAACAACATTCTCGGCAAGTTAGGCGTTTCTGATCGCACCCAAGCTGCCACCGCCGCCCTGCAGCGGGGACTGGTACACCTGGAGTCACGATAGTGCAGAACTCCACGGTTCTATTGACTGCGCTCAGCGTTCTGCAAATCGCCGCGGCGGCGGGGCCGTCCGCCTGGCGACCCGCCACTCCCGCTGAACTGAAGCAGATCATCCCTGCACGGGCTCCCGTTGAGAAGGAAAGGATAGAGACCGAATTCCGCACGGCATCGGCGATCACCAATGGCAACGGTAAATTCGTGGCGGGAGTCGTGCTCATCACGGCCGGTTACGCCGCGGAAGGAAAGTACTCGAACTACTTCATCACTCAGGTGCCGATCCGCATAGGCGATCTATCCCTCGATCCTGGCGAATACGTCTTCGGTTGGCACAGAAAAGACGATGAATCGCTAACCGTGAAATTCTACGTTGCCGAATCCGGTAAGTTTCTGGGCGACGTTGACGCCCATCGCCTCAACCGGATCGGCCCTATCGAATCCTTCCACATCCTCCCGCCAGCCGAAAAATCCCTTATCCGAATTGGCCGTTTCGGCATGACCTACTCCCTTGTAGAATGATCGGAATGATTAAGCCCGCGGTGGCTGAATGAGCCAAAATAGATTCTAGGTATGACCCTGGACGAGATTCGTCGCTTCAAAGCGCGACCAGTTGTTGGCCATCGCAGCACGTCACGGCGCAAGAAACGTTCGCGTCTTCGGCTCGATGGCGCGCGGCGATAACTGTGAGTCGAGTGACATTGACTTTCTGGTTGACCTTGACGCAGATCGCACTCTGATGGATCTGGGCGGCCTGCTCATGGAACTCCAGGAAAGCGTCGGCGTTCCGATCGACGTCGCAACGGAAAATATATTGCGTTCTGATATCCGCAGCCGCGTGTTGAATGAAGCCGTACCGCTTTGAGAAACGATCGCCCCCGGTTGCAGGAGAGCGGTCGGATTACGCAATATCCTCCTCCATCATCACCTCGAGATCGAGCAAGACTTTATCTGGCAGGTCGTCGAACGAGACCTTCCTCGACTTCGAAGCTTGGTTGAGAGCTGCCTTTCGAGGCTCTGAGCACGCTATACTAAATAGGTACTGCTACCGCATTAAGGCCGAACTGCGTTCATCCCGCCCGGCTTTCAATCTGCGTATTCCCCGAATCCGCTTGTGGTGTGTGCGTTTGTAGATCATGTTCGAAAACCTATCCGACAAGCTGCAGCGGGTGTTCAAAAACCTGCGCGGCGAGGGAAAACTAACTGCCGCCAACATGGACGAGGCGCTCCGGGAGATCCGGGTCGCGCTGCTCGAGGCCGACGTCCATTTCAAAGTCGTTAAGCAGTTCATCGAGCAAGTCAAAGAAAAGGCCATGGGCGAAGACGTGCTCACCGCCCTTTCGCCCGGCCAGCAAGTTGTCAAGATTGTTCGGGATGAGCTAACCAAAATGCTCGGCGGGCATCAATCCCGCCTCCGCTTTGCCAATGAGCCGCCAACGGTCATCCTCATTGTCGGGCTGCAGGGTTCCGGAAAAACAACCAGCGCCGCCAAGCTTGCACGCTTCCTCAACAAAGAAGGAAGCAAGCCAGAACTGGTATCTGTTGACGTCTATCGTCCCGCTGCGCGCCACCAGCTCAGCATTCTGGCGAAGAGCGTCAACACGCCCATTTATGAGGGCACGCCCGAAGAGACGAAGCCGCTGGAACTGGCCCGCTCCGCTCGGCGCGACGCCGTCCAAACTGGCCGCGACATTCTGCTAGTCGATACCGCGGGACGTCTCCAGATTGACGAAGAACTCATGCAAGAGCTGCAGCAGCTCAAAGAAGCGCTGAGCCCGACGGAAATCTTGTTTGTCGCCGACGCAATGACCGGTCAGGACGCCGTCAAATCCGCCGACGAGTTTCACAAGCGGCTCGGAATCACGGGCATCATACTTACCAAAATGGACGGCGATGCCCGCGGCGGCGCGGCGCTCTCCATTCGATCCATCACGGGTCAGCCGCTGAAGTTCGTTGGCGTTGGTGAAAAAACGGACGCGCTAGAAGCCTTCCACCCCGATCGCGTGGCGTCTCGGATCCTCGGCATGGGCGATGTCTTGTCTCTGATCGATAAGGTACAGGAAAACATCGATCAAGAAACCGCCGAGAGGATGACCGAGAAGCTTCTTGGCGATGATTTCACGCTGGAAGATTTTCGCGAACAGATTAAGCAGATCCGCAAACTGGGCTCGTTGGGCGGCCTGTTGGACATGATGCCGAAGATCGGCCCGCTAAAAGAGCTGAAGGACACCAAGATCGACGAGAAAGAGATCAACCGCGTGGTGGCCATAATCGACTCGATGACACCCAAGGAACGCCGCAATCACATGCTCATCAACGGGTCGCGCCGGCGGCGAATCGCGAAAGGCAGCGGCACCAGCGTGCAAGATGTCAACAGCCTCCTCAAGCAATACGCGCAGGCGCGCAAAATGATGAAAAGCTTCACGGGCCCGGGTGGAATGCTGGGCAAGAAGCTGATGAAAATGAAGATTCCGGGGATGCCGTTCTGATCCCCGTTAGCGTACGGCTCTGAAACTTTGTAACAATAAGAAAGAAAAGAAAAGGTCAAGATGTTAGCTATTCGCCTGGCGCGTTTCGGCGCCAAGAAGAAACCCACGTACCGCGTGGTTGTCATTGATAGGGATCGTGCCCGGAACAGCCGCTCGGTTGAAACTGTCGGACATTACAACCCGGTCTCCAAGCCGGCGCAGCTGCAGTTAAATCACGAGCGCATTCAGTATTGGATGAAGAACGGTGCGCAGCCTTCCGACACGGTTACGCGTCTGCTGAAAAACAATCCGGCGGTTGCAGCCGAAACGCCCGCAGTCGCGTAGGTCCCCTTTTAGAGTCGGGTGCGCGGTAGCACTCGGAGCGAAAAATTATGTCAGAAAGTAATGGCGTGAAGACGCTTGTGGAAGAGATTGCCAAGGCGCTTGTCGATACTCCAACCGGCGTGGTTGTGAACGAGATTGCCGGCGAGCACGCCACCGTTTTCGAATTGCGTGTCGCGCAAGGCGATCTCGGCAAAGTAATTGGCAAACAGGGCCGAACCGCGCGCTCGATTCGGACGCTGCTGGGAGCGGTCGGGACGAAGCTGAACCGGCGCTTTTCGCTGGAGATTTTGGAATAGCAACGGATTCGGTCGTTGTAGCGGACATTTTTCGGCCCCGCGGAAATCGCGGCGAACTGCTGGCGGCTTCGCAAACTGACGTCCCGGGCCGGCTCGAGTCGCTGAAAAATGCGACTGTGCGACTGCCTGACGGATCTGAACTTTCGGTGGACATAGAGGCGGCATGGCCGCACAAGGATCTCTGGGTCCTGAAGTTCGCCGGGATCGATTCCATCGACGCAGCGGAACGGTTCCGTGGCGCTGAGCTTCGAGTGCACGCTGCGGATCGCGGCGAACTGCCCGATGGCGAATATTTTCAGTCGGACTTGATCGGCTGCACGCTCATTGATAAGGTCAGCGGAAACGCTCTCGGAATCGTAGTGGGGTGGCAGCAATGCGGTGGCCCGCTATTGATGGAAGTGGATCGGGATGGACGCGAGGTGTTGATCCCGTTTGTGCCCTCCATCTGTCAGGAAGTGGACGTGGCGGCGAGGAAGATTGTGGTGGATCTGCCGGAAGGGCTGTTGGAGCTCTGATCTATGCGCTTCCACATCATTACGATCTTTCCGGAATTTTTCCGAGGGCCGTTCGAGCACGGCGTGGTTGCCAGGGCGCAGGCGGACAAACGGTTGGAAATCCAGATCCACGATCTGCGAAACTGGACTTACGATCGCCATCGTTCTGTAGACGACCGGCCGTTCGGCGGCGGCGAAGGGATGTTGCTGAAAGCGCAGCCTTTGTTTGAGGCAGTCGAGGCGATTTTACCGGCGCGGGCGACACGGCAAAAAGTTGTCTTGTTGTCGGCGCAAGGTCGGACCTTGACTCAGATGATCGCGCATGAGTTCGCTGAGTTGGATGAGCTTGTTCTCATCTGCGGGCGATACGAGGGCGTGGATGAGCGCGTCGCCGAGCATCTGGTGGACGAAGAGATCTCGATTGGAGATTTCGTGATGAGTGGCGGTGAGCTTGCTGCCGCCGTGATGGTGGATACGGTTGCCCGGTTGTTGCCGGGCGTGCTTGGCAATGAAGATTCGGCGCGGAATGAAAGTTTTAGCGTCGAGAGCGAAGGATTGTTGGATTGTCCGCAGTACACTCGCCCCGCTGAATTCCGCGGCTGGAAAGTGCCTGAGGTGCTGCTTGGCGGCAATCACGAAGAGATTAGGCGCTGGCGCCGTGGGGCGTCGCGCGAAAAGACAGAGCGGCTTCGACCGGACTTACTCGGCAGCCGCCAAACAAAATAGGACGAAGGCAACTAATTATGCAAAACGCACTTGTCAGCAAGTTCATCAGCAAGAACGCGCGCCAGACGCCGCACCCGGAGTTTCGCCCCGGTGACACCATCCGCGTGCACGTTCGCATCAAGGAAGGGGACAAGGAGCGTCTTCAGGCCTTTGAGGGCACGGTAATCGCCCGCAAGAACACCGGCATGGGCGAGACCATCACGGTGCGCAAGGTCAGTTTCGGCCAGGGCGTGGAACGCATCTTTCCGGTGCATGCGCCCGTGATCGATCACATCGATCTGGTGCGCACCGGCCGCGTCCGGCGCGCCAAGCTTTACTACTTGCGTGGATTGAAAGGTAAAGCGGCCCGTCTGCGCGAGCGCGACTAGCGGCAGGCCTAGCGCGTGGCTGAAGGTCGCGGCAGTAAATCCGGTGCGAAACGCTGGAAAGCGGCAGCCAAAGACACTCCTCGCGAGAGGTCTATCCGTTGCGTCAGCAGCTTCGAACGCGAGGCGCGGGAACGCGGGTTCAATCAAATTGCCGGTGTCGATGAAGTCGGCCGCGGCTGTTTGTTCGGCCCGGTGTTCGCGGGTGCCGTCATTCTCGACCCGCTGCGTCCCATTCGCGGCTTGCACGACAGCAAGATTCTGGACGCTGAAGCTCGCGAGAAACTAGCCGAGCAAATCAAATTGCGCTGCATCTCATGGGCAGTGGCCGGCGCGGACGTCTATGAAATCGATCAGATCAACATTCTTGAGGCTTCTCGCCTGGCGATGAAACGCGCGGTCGAAGCGCTATCCATCCGCCCCGATTACCTGCTGATCGATGCGATCAAAATCGATTTAGCCGTCGAGCAGCTTCCCTTGATTGATGGGGACGCGCGCTGCCGCGCGATTGCCGCCGCTTCCATCCTTGCCAAAGTGCATCGCGACGCCTGCCTGGTGCGCTGGCACGAAGTTTTCCCGCAATACAATCTTGCATCGAACAAAGGCTACTCCACGCCCGATCACAAACGCGCGCTGCGGAAGCATGGCCCCACACTGCTGCATCGCTACAGTTTCTGGCCAGTACGCGCAACCAGCGAGCACGTGCATTGGACTGGCTATCTCGGTGAATCTGTGCAAGGTGAGTTGTTCGAAACTGGCGGGGCTAGCGCTGGAGCATTGTCGTGGTGAGCGCGCCCATTACACAAGTGCCGCCTACGAAAAAAGTCGCCCGTTTCACGCGTTGGCACCGCCGCGTTCTCGGGTTCTGCATGGTGATTTTCGCGCTGGAGATCGGCGTGTTTCTGGCCGTGTTCCCGTGGCTTAGCAACTGGGACCAAAGCTGGATTCCCGTTCACTCGCCGCGCTTTGCCGATGTCTGGATGAGCCCTTACTTCCGCGCTTGCCTAAGCGGTCTGGGACTTCTCAACATCTACATCGCCGGAATAGAACTGCTTTCGCAGCTCAAGTCCATCTTCGCGCCGAAATAGCAGCTATTTGCGCTTAGTCTTCACGGCGCAATATCGAACTGCACGCCTTGCGCCAACGGCAATTCCGAACCATAGTTGATGGTATTCGTTGCCCTGCGCATGTAGAGTTTCCAAACATCCGATCCTGATTCGCGGCCGCCGCCCGTCTCTTTTTCTCCGCCGAATGCGCCGCCAATCTCCGCGCCCGACGGTCCGATATTCACGTTTGCGATACCGCAATCGGAGCCGTCCGCAGACAAGAATCGCTCGGCTTCGCGCAGATCGGTGGTAAAGATCGAGGAAGCCAACCCTTGCGGCACATCGTTGTGAAGGCGGATCGCCTCGTCAAGATCGCGATACTTCAGCACGTACAGAATGGGAGCAAACGTCTCGCGCTTCACCGTGTCGTACTGCGCATCCACTTCGACCAATGCCGGCGTTACATAGAACGCGTCCGGCGCAAAATCCATTCGCACGCGCTCTCCGCCCCAAATATTGGCGCCGGACGCTCGAATGTCATGCAAGCTCTTCTGCATTGCTGCATAAGCGGAACTGTCGATCAGCGGGCCAACCAGCGTTCCGTGTTCGCCCGGATCGCCGATTGCGACCGAAGCATACACTTGCTTCAGCCGCGGCAAGAACGTATCGTAAACAGCTTCGTGAACGATCAACCGCCGAAGAGTGGTACAGCGCTGCCCCGCCGTTCCCATGGCAGCGAAAGCCACAGCGCGGAGGGTCAAATCAAGATCCGCCGATGGGCAGACGATCGCCGCATTGTTCCCGCCGAGCTCGAGAATTGAACGCCCAAAGCGCTTCGCCAATCGTGGACCAACTGCACGTCCCATTGCCGTTGATCCAGTAGCGGATACCAGTGGGACCAGCGGATGATCGACCAAGGCTTCTCCAGCATCGCGTCCGCCGATCAATAGGGACGAGAGTCCGCACGGCGCTCTACCGAATTGTTCGGCCGCGCGTTCAAATAGCGCCTGAGTCGCCATTGCCGTGAGTGGCGTTTTCTCAGACGGCTTCCAAATAACCGAGTTCCCGCACACTAGCGCCAGCGCCGCGTTCCATGCCCACACTGCCACCGGAAAGTTGAACGCCGAGATGATACCTACGACACCTAGCGGATGCCAGGTCTCCATCATGCGGTGGTTCGGCCGCTCGGTCGCAATCGTCAATCCGTGAAGCTGCCGCGAAAGGCCAGCCGCAAAGATGCAGATGTCGATCATCTCCTGCACTTCACCCAAGCCTTCGGACAAGATTTTGCCCGTCTCGATTGTCACCAAACGCCCAAGCTGTTCCTTTTTCGCGCGCAGCACCTCGCCCAAATGCAAGGCCAACTCGCCTCGTTTGGGTGCGGGCACTTTGCGCCAGTCGAGCGCGGCTTTGTGCGCGGCTTCGATCCGGGCACGCACCTCATCAGTGCTCATGCTCCGAACGTTCCCGATGACCTCCCCGGTTATCGGACTCCGCACGGCTAAATCGCCGCGCGAAAACCAGTCGGCGTGCAGTCCGAACCCGGTCAGAATCTCGGCCGTCTCTTGCCCGATGTGAGTCAAACCGCAGTCTACAATGCTTCGCGATGTAATTTGCAGAGAGCGCGCGTCCAACAGATGGCATGCCCTCAACCGTTTGGAAAGGCTATCTCAGCTTCGGCCTCGTTTCTTTCCCAATTCGCCTGTTCGCGGCCGCGCGCCCGGAAGCCGTCCACTTCCACATGCTCCACAAGAAGGATCTCTCGCGCGTGAAAGAGGTCTGGTATTGCGCGTCGGAGGATAAACCGATCGAACGTTCCGAAATCGTCAAGGGCTACGAAGACGAAAAGGACCATTACATCGTCATTGAGCCTGAAGAGCTCGAGAAGGCCGCCCCGCCGACTGCCAGTTCCATGGAGATCCTGCAGTTCGTCAAGATGGAGGAGATTGATCCAATCTATTTTGAAAAGTCCTACTACGTGGGACCGGAAGAATCGGTCAGCCGCCCTTATTTGCTGCTGCTGGCGGCCATGAAAGAGACGAAATACGATGCCGTAGCCAAAGTCGCCATGCACGGGCGCGAGCACATCGTCATTTTGCGTCCGGGCGAGAGCGGCATCGTTCTACATACGATGTACTTTACGGACGAACTGCATAAGGGCAACGAAGTTCCAGTGCCCAAGCCGGCCAAGTTCGACAAGAAAGAACTCGATTTGGCTAAGAAGCTGATTGATACTCTGGCGAGCCCGTTCAAGCCGGAGCAGTACCACGACGAGTACAAAGAGAACGTGGAAAAGCTAATAGAGGCCAAACGCAAAGGGCAGAAGATCACGCCCATTCGCCAGCCCAAGAAGGCTCCAGTCATGGACCTCATGCAGGCGTTGCAGCAGAGCCTTGCGAAGACTGCCGGTACCCGGGCGGGCTCCGCTCCGGCTGATAAGTCCAAAAAGTCCGCGCGAAAACGAAGCGCTAAGGTCGCCTGACCTGATGACGGCAAAGCGGAAGTCTAACCCGCGTTCAACTTAGTTTGTTCCGGGTTCGCCTCTGCCGTGGATTCAACGCTCGCATTGCTTCGGAAGCGTTCAATGGATGCCGCCAGGGCGTGCAAGGACAGTCGCGAGAAATCCGGAATCAGGGTACTGCGGAACATCGGCAGGATCTCAGCGAATCTCTCGACTAGCTCCGGGTCGCGCCATCCTTTCGTAGTCTCTGCGCGAATGCAAGCTAGCGCCTCTTCGGATGTCATTGTGAGCTTGTACGGCCGGCTGGTTGTCAGGGCGTCATAAATATCGGCGAGTTGCAGGATGCGCGCGAGCAGCGGGATCTCTTCCCCCTTGAGACCATCGGGGTACCCGGATCCGTCCCATCTTTCGTGATGATTCCTGATGATGGGCAGGACATACGTGAGCGAGCGCATGCTGCTACAGATTCGTTCGCCCTTTTCCGCATGCGACTTCATGACCTCCCATTCTTCGGGGGTCAGCGGGCCGGGCTTGAAAAGAATATGGTCGGGTATAGCCACCTTGCCGATGTCGTGCAAATAGGCACCCCGTTGTAAGGACAGAATATCGGGCGCAGGCAGGTTCATGGCCACGCCCATGGCCGCTCCCATCAACGCCAGACGATGGCAGTGTTGGCCGAGTGCGGAATCGCGCTCTTCCACGGATTGCGCGAGTGAAAAAAGCACCGTCTCGGAGTCGTCCAGTGAATCGATCATCGCCTTGTGGCGCAGGCTTGCCTGCACCCTTGCGCGCAATGCGGGGGCACGAAACGGTCGCATCAGGAATTCGTCGGCGCCTGCATCGATGGCGTGGACCTCGCTGTCCAAATCGTCAGAGTGCGCCATCACGAACACGGGCAAAAATTGAGTCGCCGCTGCCTTTTTCAGCATCTTGCAAAACTCGACCGCGCCCAGTTCACCACAGCGTAGGTCAACCAGCACTAAGGCGGCATTGTGGATAGAAATGGCCCCTATAGCCTCCGACGTGGTACTGGCTTCGAATACCTCATGATCCAGCGGCCCTAAGGCGTCGCAAATGCTCGCACGATCCGGTGTCGACCCTCCCACGATAAGGATCTTGCTGCCGGCAGCAAATTGCCGCGCTTCGATCGTATTTTGGGCGAGCCAGCTCCTAATCGGAACTACTTTCTCGCAACTTGTAGCCACTTCCATCCGCTATCCGAACTCGATGCTCTGTCTTTCTATCGACTTCAGTGGCTTTTCGCTTTAAGAAATCTGTCCTCGACTGCGGATGTGAACTTTGGTTCGGTACTAGGCCTATGGAACTAGTCAGTTGGATGACTAATGCGTGGCAAACTACTGACCCAACGGCATTTCCGCTGCAACTTTTATTTGTGCTGATTAGTCTCACCCACGTAGACTCAACCAGGTCCGGGTCCGCGCTCTCGCATTTCCGTTCGAAAATGTCAAATCTTGCCCGCGTTCGGCCTGTCCACTTATTGATCATTGAGGACAATCCAGGGGACGTGCGTCTCCTCGAAGAGGCTTTCGAAGAGCTGCGGGCCAACGTAAAAATACAGGTCGCCAAAGATGGCGCCGAGGGCATTGCGGTGGTTGCGGGCAACAACCCAGGCAAGGAGGGTTCGCCAGATCTCATCCTGCTCGATCTAAACCTACCCAAGATAAGCGGTCACGACGTACTGGTTAAGCTCAAGTCGGATCCGCGCACGCGCCACATCCCGGTGATCATCCTCACTTCTTCGCGCGCCGAGTCCGACGTTCATCGCGCCTATCAGTCACATGCCAACGCTTATCTGCGCAAGCCGTCCACGCTCGAAGGACTTCTGAATACCGCACGCGACGTTAAGAATTTTTGGATGGAAACGGCTATCCTGCCCAGCTAGTGGCTGCGCCGAACGCACTTCTCGTGCTTAAATTGACCATGTGGGCTTCCATTTTTGGAAGCCCTTTCTTATAACAAAAGGAGTACTTCCCCTGAGCACAAAGGTTGCCCCCATAGCGCAAGTGCGCGAACCCGCCGACCGCTGGACGGTCACCGACGCGTCCGAACTCTATGACGTCGCCAGGTGGGGGAAAGGCTATTTCTCGGTCGGTGCGAATGGCAACCTCTTCGTACACCCCACGAAAGAGGCAAATCGCAGCATCGATCTAAAACAGCTGGTGAACACGCTTGAATGGCGGGGCATCTCTCTTCCCATCCTCATCCGCTTCGCTGACATCCTCAAGCATCGGCTTGGAGAGATGCACCAGGCCTTTGAATCATCCATTCGCGAATACAGCTACCAGGCCGGGTACTGCTGTGTCTATCCCATCAAGGTGAATCAGCAACGCCAGGTAGTGGAAGAAGTCTTCAATTTCGGCCGCGCTTATAATTTCGGGCTTGAGGCCGGATCGAAGCCGGAGTTGCTTGCGGTCCTCGCCATCGCTGATAACGCCACACCTATCATCTGCAACGGGTTCAAGGACGACGAGTATATAGAGATGGTGATGCTGGCCAAGAAGATTGGCCGCCGCATCATCCCGGTGGTCGAAAAATTCACTGAGCTGGAACTCATCGCCAAACACGCCGAGAAAGTGGGCGTCAAACCGACCATTGGTCTGCGCGTGAAACTGGCGAGCCGCGGCTCGGGCCGCTGGAAATCCTCCGGCGGTTACCGCTCAAAATTCGGGCTGACCGTTAGCGAAGCACTCAAAGCGGTCGAGTTCCTTAAGCAGCGCGGGCTGGAAGACTCGCTTCAATTGCTCCACTTCCACTTGGGCAGCCAGATTACCAACATCCGGCAGATCAAAGCGGCCGTGATTGAAGCCGCCCGCATCTACGTGGATCTCAAAAAGCTTGGGACCGGTCTCACTTACCTGGATGTCGGCGGCGGACTTGGCATTGACTACGATGGCTCGCAGACTGACTTCGAGTCAAGTGTCAACTACACTCTCGAAGAATACGCACGCGACGTTGTCTATCACATCCAGAGCATCTGCGATGAAGGCGAAGTCCCGCATCCCACCATCATCAGTGAGAGCGGGCGGGCGATCGCGGCCTATCACAGCGTATTGGTCTTCAACGTTCTGGGCGTGAGTGGCTTCGGGCAGGAAGATCTGCCCTCCAGCATTCCCGAAAATGTCGAACAGCCGCTCATGGATCTATTCGAGACCCACCGTTCGATGAACAAGCGAAACCTGCTCGAGAACTATCACGATGCGCAGCAGGCGCTCGATTCGGCGCTAAATCTTTTCAGCCTGGGCTATCTTTCTCTTGAGCAGCGTAGTCTGGCGGAAAACTTCTATTGGGCCATCTGCCGCAAAATTTTGAAATTCGCCGGCGAACTCGATTTCTTTCCTGAAGAACTGGAAGGCCTCGACGGCATGCTGTCGGATACCTATTTCTGCAACTTCTCTCTGTTCCAGAGCATGCCCGATAGCTGGGCGGTCAAGCAACTGTTCCCCATTATGCCGATTCATCGGCTGGATGAGCCACCCACGCACCCCGCCGTTTTAGGTGACATCTCCTGCGATTCCGATGGCAAGGTGGACCAGTTCATCGACCGGCGTGACGTCAAAAAAACGCTTCCGCTGCATAGCTTCAACGACACTCCTTATATTCTGGGCGCTTTTCTGCTTGGCGCCTACCAGGAGATCCTCGGCGACCTGCACAATCTGTTCGGCGACACGAACGCGGTCCACGTCAGTTTGGATGAGAACAACGAAGTAGTTCTTGAGACCGTCGTGCAAGGCGACACCGTGCGCGAGGTGCTCAACTACGTGCAGTACAACACACAAAACCTGATCGACGCATTTCGTAAAGATGTGGAAACGGCTGTCCGCGAACAGCGCGTCGGCTATGAAGAAGCCGGACGTCTCCTCAAGTTCTACGAAGAAGGACTGCAGGGCTATACATATCTGGAGCAGTAATCGTCGGAAATGCGGACATTTACGACGTTTGCGCTTGCGGAATCGTCACTGGCTGAGAGCTGCGGGAGTAGCCGTGAATGGCGGATCGTTTTGCGCCCATCGCGTGCGCTTGCTCGCTCATCGCGTGGACGCCGCTGGCGTCGATCCAGCGATTGTAGAAATTGAAGAGAGAACACACCGTGATCGCATAATAAATCGCCTCGTCGGTGTATCCCACTGCGTGTAACGCCTCGATGTCGGCGGGCTGGATAGTGTGCGAGACGCGATTCACCTTTTGGACAAAGCGCATCAGAGCTTTCTCCGGCTCCGTGAGCAGCGATGTCCCGATATCAGCGAGGACGCTGTCAACCAATTCCTTACTGCCGAGCAATTCCGCCGCGACCGCGGCGTGGGATTTCGTTCAAAACGGGCACTGGTTCAGATGCGAGGTGTAGGCCGCGATCAACTCGCGGAAACCGGGCGATAAGGGAGCGGCCTCGCGCAGGATCTCTTGCGTAAACCGCTCCAGGTGCTCGGTGGCCTTGATTTTGTACGAGAACATGTGGAGAATCTGGGGGTACTCCATACCGGCGCGCTTCATGGCATCGATCGCGCGCGTGTAGTTGTCATCCCCGCGATGCTGCTCTACGTCCTTCAAAAACATGTCTGGCATAAGTTGTTCTATCTTCTATTATGAAGCTAGGGGATAGCTTACGTCGACGATTCTCAGATTTGCCGGCGCAGCGCTTTCCCATTCGTATTTCCTCTTTTTGGCGCTGTTATACGGAGCAGTGCTGCCGGCGCTGTTCTACTGGCTGAAACGTAAAAGCGCGGCAGGTAATGGCGAAGCCTTTTCTATCCCTGACGTGCGCGTTCCGGTAATTGCGGGATTCGGAATTTTGGCGATTGCGCTGGGCGCGACCTACGATCACGGCCACACTCTGCCAGACGAGTCCGCGTACCTGTTTCAGGGGCGCGTATTCGCCGCCGGACAGGTAATGGCTGAGCCGATGCCGGGTGCGACGGATAACCCCATAGCCGCGCCCAAAGAGATCTTCATCAATCACCACGTCCACAGCACGCGCGGGTGGTTTTCAAAGTACCCGCCTGCTTGGCCACTGGTACTTACCATTGGATATCTTCTGCATTGTCCATGGCTGGTGAATCCCGTACTGGGCGTTGTTCTCCTGTTTCTGATTAACTACCTGGCGCGTCCATGGGGGCTGGCCACTCAGAACTTAGCCGTTGTGTTCGCGGCT
Source organism: Terriglobia bacterium (assembly GCA_963758445.1). GTDB lineage: Bacteria > Acidobacteriota > Terriglobia > Bryobacterales > Bryobacteraceae > Bog-105. The sequence continues at coordinate 94,955 of CAVWVR010000003.1, read as the reverse complement.
TGCTCTGCCTATACTCTGCTATACAGCGTCGGGTTCTTGTCTCACATGTTTGCCGCCATAACTGCCACAGCCTGTCTGGCGGCGTTGCTCCATAGCGTCCGGACTGAAAGACTCAGCGGAGTCATACTCTGCTTTTTGTTAGTGGTGCTGGCGATCGAAACGCGGCCATTTACCGGCGCGGTGCTGGCGCTGTTATGTACGGGATTCACACTCTACCTATTTCGCGGAAGGCCGAGGCTATTCTGGCAATCATTCGCTGTAATCTGCCTGGCAGGGCTTACCTCGGGAGCCTTGTTTCTGGCCGCCAATAAGATCTACACGGGTAACTTACTTCTGTCGCCGTATGCCTATGCGTCCGGCTCCAACAAAATCCGGGAAATTACGTTCAATCCGGCTCTCATTGTTTGGAACATTGCCAACGTTTGGCGCTGGGCCATCATGGTGACGCTGTGCTTCACGTTTCCGTTTATGTTTGTGGCCGCCGGATACGGCTGCTGGAAGGAAACAAAGTATCGCCGCGAGCTGATCTGCCTGACGCTTCTGTTCCCGCTGCTTGTCTGTGCGTATTTTCTGCAAACTGAGCAATCGGGGAGCTTCGACGGGGAGCGCCTGTATTTCGAAGGGTTCGGAGCGCTGTGCGTGGTGGCTGGTCGCGGCGCGGTGCTTTTCGGATCGCGCTGGCGGATTCCGCGGTGGTCGGCAAGTTCGGCGCTTATTGTTTTGGGAATTGTTCAGGCGTGTTTCGTCGTTGTGATGGTACGCGACGTGGAGAGCATACTAACTCCGCAAAGACGCGTGTACGCCGCGGCCACACAAGATCCGATGCCCAGGCTGGTCTTTCTGAGCAGCTCGCAGCAGAAGTTTATGTCGCAGCACACCAACTGGAACGATGTGCACTGGAAGGCCGCACGCACTGTGTATCTGAACGACCCGGGAACGACGCGCCGGGATGAAGTGGCCTGCCGGTTTCATCGGCCTGCTTACCGTGTAGTCGCTTACGATGAACAGACGCAGGCGGCTGTAAGTCACGATTATATGGCGAGCTGTCCGGCGGCGAGTCTGTAAGTTCTCCGCAGAATCCGGGAACTTTCGTCTACTGTTACGACTTCTAAATCAGTAGCGTCGGACGCGTAAGTCGTCCGTCAATACAATCCGGAGAATGCTCGCATGCAAATACATGAACTGCGCAGGAGATGTGTCGCTATTGTGGCCGCCACTGCGCTAGTAACGGTTAGTAAAACGCCGATTTTCGCCGCTGATGTGCCGGTACGGACCGTCACGCTGTATAAGCACGGGGTAGCTTATTTCGAACGCGACGGCGTGGTGGCCGAGGGAGAAGAGGCGCGCCTGGATTTCAGGACTGCCGATATGAACGATGTCTTGAAATCGCTCATGGTTACGGAAGGATCGGGCGCACGCGTGAGTGGAATTCGTTACGACTCGAATGAAACCTTAGAACAGCGGCTTACGCGCTATCCGTTTCAAATTGCCGATCAGGAACTGTTGAGCACGTTTCTGGATGGCCTGAAAGGCGCGCGTATCGAAATTAAACAAGCTGACAAATCGGCCGTGGGCTCCATTCTCAGCGCGCGTGGCGTTGAAACCGGCGCGGAAAACGACAAGCGGCTGGTTCGTGAACAAGTGACGCTGTTACTTGATTCGGGCGACGTGACTAACCTTGACCTCTCGACCATAAGTTCCGTGCGATTGCTCGATCCCAAGCTGCAGGAAGACCTGAAGCAGTACCTGCAGACGCTGGCGCAAGCGAAATCGCGCGATAAGCGGAGCTTGTATATCGACTCGGCGGGGCACGGCAGCCGCGACCTGCATGTCTCGTACATCGCGCCTACAGCAATCTGGAAGTCGTCCTACCGGTTGGCATTGACGGAAGGCAATTCGACGCTGGAAGGCTGGGCGATTGTGGACAACACGACCGATGAAGATTGGAACAATGTGAAGCTGGCGGTAGTATCGGGACGCCCGATTTCGTTTATCAGCTTGCTCGATACGCCGCGCTATGGCAGGCGCGAAGTGGCAGAACTTCCGGAAGACCGGGCGGCGGGACCGGTTGTATATGGCGGTAGCGTGGATGGCCAGCCGACAGCAGTTGCCGGGAACGCACCAGGATACGGGCCAGGAAGTGGCGGCGGCATGGGCGGCGGTGTTTACCGAACCGGCAGCATCAACGGTGCAATCGCACCTGCTCCAGTTCCGGCGAAAGCCAAGTTCTTTGCATCAACCGGGTTGACAGTTGGCGAACAGCAATCCGCGCAGCTGCAAACGAGTTCGGTGGAAGGCGCGACGGGAGCGGCACTAGGCGAGTTGTTTGAATACAATTTCGCCGGGCCAGTCACCATCAAGCGCAATCAGTCCGCGATGCTGCCGTTCTTACAGGACAAAGTGTCGGCGCGAAAGCTGCTGATCTACAGCGAAACGGACGGTGAACATCCGGTAAACGCGGCCGAGATCACCAACGACACAACGAAGACGTTGGACGGCGGTCCCATCACCGTCTATGACGGTGGCGCTTACGCGGGCGAGGCATTGTTTGAGACCCTGAAGGCAGGCGACAAGCGCCTGATCGGGTACGCAGTCGACTACGGCACGCGCATCACGACAGCCTTCGATTCGGGCCAGAAGACGATTCGCGAAATTCACGTCAAGAACGGAACCTTGGAGTTGCATTACGGCGAGCATGCTACGCGCACTTACACGATCCGGAACGTCGACGCGAAAGCAAAGAATTTAGTCATCCAGCAGGAAGGCGTGCATGAACACTCAGTCTTATCGCCGAAGCCAAGTGAGCGGACAGCAACGGCCTATCGATTCGAGGTGAAGGTGCCGGCCAACGGAACCCAGGCGCTCAAGGTGGAAGAGGAGCGCACCTACCTGAACACAACCGAGGTGATGAATTCGACGCCTGACTTTTTGCTCACGATCGTGCAGAACAAAGAGCTTAGCGACGCTGGCCGCAAACAACTCAAACGCCGTTATGGATCTGAAGTCGAGTCTGGCGGAGGCAGAGAACTCGCTCGAGTTGACCAAAACGCAGGCAAACGATCTGACGCAGGATCAGACCCGGCTGCGGGCGGATATTGACAGCCTCAATCGCGTAAAAGGACAAGAAGACCAGGTGCGAAAGTATTCTTCGCAGTTGGCGGACAACGAAGCGCAGTTAGCCAAATTGCGCGATCAACGGCGAGATCTGGAGCTTCACAAGGCGGATCTGGAGGGACAAGTGAGAAAGGCAGTAGATGGGCTGGTGTTTTAGCCGTGGAATTCCAGCGTTAGCCAACCGAAGCGCGTTTTGCTTCTAGGGGCGTGCTCAATTCAAAGTCGGGTGGCATTCTGGAGGTGGCCTCGTTGAGGCTGAGTTTCTGGCGCAATTCGGTTTCGATGCTGGCGCGAAGCTCGGGCTTGTCAAGCAGCGTCTGTCGCGCGTTTTCGCGGCCCTGCCCGATGCGCTCACTTTTGTAGCTGTACCAGGAACCGCTCTTTTCGACGACGCCGTGAAGCGCGCCCAGGTCCAGAGCGTCGCCTTCACGCGAAATGCCCCGGCCGTAGAGGATGTCCACTTCCACTTCACGAAACGGCGCGGCGATTTTGTTCTTCACGATCTTGATCTTTGTGCGATTGCCGACCACCGTCTCGCCGTCCTTCAGCGCCGTTGTGCGGCGCACTTCCACCCGGACGGAGGCATAGAACTTGAGCGCGCGTCCCCCTGTAGTGGTCTCGGGATTGCCGAACACAACGCCGATCTTCTCGCGCAATTGATTGATAAAGATCAGGCAGGTATTCGCGCGTGATACGCACGCGGTCAGCTTACGTAAGGCCTGCGACATCATGCGCGCTTGCAGGCCCATGTGGCTGTCGCCCATTTCGCCTTCGATCTCCGCTTTGGGAGTAAGCGCAGCTACCGAATCGATGACGATCACGTCGATAGCTTGCGACATCACCAGGGCCTGCGCGATCTCGAGCGCTTGTTCGCCATAGTCGGGCTGCGAGACGATCAGGTGCTCGGTGTCAACGCCCAGCTTGGTGGCGTAGGTGGGGTCAAGCGCGTGTTCGGCATCGATAAAGGCGGCCACACCGCCGGCCCGCTGAGCTTCCGCGATGACATGCAGGGCCAGTGTCGTTTTACCCGACGATTCGGGACCAAATACCTCAACGACGCGGCCGCGCGGAAATCCTCCCGCGCCAAGGACGTTGTCGATGCCGATGGATCCGCTCGAGATCACCTCCACCGACAAAGCCGCGCGGGAGCCGAGCATCAGCACTGACCCCTTGCCAAACTGCTTATCCATCTGTGCAAGCGTCGTCAGAATCTGCTTACGGCGATCGTCCATTTCGGTGCCCTCCACCCTGCAATGACAAAGTCTCGATTCGGCGTCCTCCTTCTCCGCTTCCCAAGTAAGGGAAAACCCTACCCGTACTCGTCTCCATTCTTAGGACTAGGAAAAAACCTGAGGATGTGAGAGCCTGTCCCCAATGCCCCTTGTGCGCAGCAGTTCCTTGGTTGTGTGTTTTGGCTTATGCTCACTCATCGCCGTATTGGCTTATGCCGGGTCTACTCCGAAGCAAGATTTGGTTTGGAAGCGCTACTTCAACGCGGAAACGGGGTATTGCGTCAGCTACCCAACGCGGTGGTACAAGGCCGACGCCTTCGAGGGTTCAGGGCTGTATGTGATGACTGGGGCAAAGAAGCACTCACGGGCTACTGGCGAGATCGACATCGCGCTATTCCGCGATCCGGCGACGCCCGAGGCCCAGGCTGTGGCCATCAGCCTGAAAGAGCATTTTGACTCGCATGTGGACGGTCTGAAGAAGTTCGAACGGGCTGAACGCATGGAAGTTCTGGAACAGCATCCGATCGAAGTGGCGGGCCTGACCGGGCTTTTAACAAAGGACCGGTACTATGACCCGCAGGACCGTTCAACCTGGATGGAAGAAGTAGTATTCATCGAGCGAAATAGCGATCTCTACCGCATTGAGATGGAGTGCAAGGCCGACCAGGCGAACCGGTTTGAACCGGTGTTTTCGCATCTGGTGAGCACGCTTCAGTTCGATTGCGGCGGCTCGAATCGCTCAAACTGAACCCGGTGGTAATTCATCGTCGCTGAGTTCCCGATCAACGGCAGACCAGATTTGTTCGATGTGGATACCGGCGAGTAAGTTAACTGCTTGCAGGGACTCCTTTTGCCAACGGAACACCATCCTGTTCAGCGGATCGACGACATAGACCTGCTCGATTCCGCGCTGGAGAGTTTCGTCGCAACGGTGGCCATAAAAACAGTTTACGGCTGTTGCGGAGGGTTGGGACTCGAAGGTGTAGCCGTGGTTGTGCCGGTCGTTGTTGCTGATGAATTTGTGACGCTGGAAGAGTTCGGCGTTGTTGCATTAGGCGAGAGCAAATTATTCTGCTGATTGACGCCGTTCATAGGGTTCATTCCGCTTTGGCCGCCGACGGCGGAGGTATCCTTCGTCGGGTCGTAATAGAACTCCCAAAGCGAGTAGTCACTCTGATCGTTGATGGTCTTGATGCTTGAGCCTTTGCCGAGACTGGCCACACCCGCAATGCCGCCGCTCTGTAAAACACCCGCTCCGGACTGCGTGGTAGTGCCACCGGGGCTAGTGGCTGTCGCGCTCCCCGTCGAGCCCGCTCCCGCCGCGGGGGTGGTCTGCGGCGTCAAACTGGCCGGACTGCCCGGGGCGGGCAAAGGATTGGGACTTGCTATCAAAGGCTGCAGGCCCGGCATGGGGTTTGCGGGATTGCCACTGCTATTTGCCAGTTGATTTGCCTGAAGTTGTGCCGGTCCCGGCAGCAGGCTCTGGGTTGGATCAGTATTGGCCAAGGTTGGAGCGCCGCCGCCGTTTATCGGCATCTCGGGAGGCCGTTGCGGCAGCGGCGGAGCGCTGGGAATTGAGCCGTTATCAGCCCCCGCGGCAGGCGTGGTGTTCAATGCGGCCGCGGTAGTGGTGCTCCCGAAGGGGCTGCCGCTCCCGGATGTCTGGCCGTTCGCCGTAAGGCCAATCGGGTTCACCTTGGAATCGATTAGTTGACCCCCGGGGCCAGCATGCAGCAGCCGCCATTTGTCATCGCCGGTCAGCGGGTCCTTAAATTTGTGCCGCAGAAACCGCATGCGGTTGGTATTTTCAAGCGCGTCGATGGTGCCCGGGTACGCGCGGAACTTGCGGTAGTAGAGCTTAACCGCGTGCCCGTATTCGTTCCCGCGATCAATGAGTAGCTGCTCCTTGGCGCGCTTGGATTCGAAGGCGACGCTCGGCATCTCCATATAGAGCGATATGGCGATGATGGCCGCAAACAGGAATACAATCAGCAGTGCCGAACCTCTCTCACGCGGATGCCGACGAATAGCGATACGGGGCCAATTTTGATTCATGGAGTAGCTGCCGGGACCACCGGAAGGGTCTGACTTTTCTTCACTTGCGTATCTTCGAGGCGCGCGCTGGACGGCGTGAGCGCAACCACCAGATAGCGCTTCATCACTATTTCTCCTTCCGCGCCGACGACGATATTGTCGCCATCCAGGAACAAGCCTGCGTTACCTTCACTCTTCTCTCCGGATTTGACGAAGCCGTAATACTTCAACGGGATGTTGACCGGCTGCTCGGCTGCTGAAAGCGGCGCCGGGGGTGGTGCAGGGGTTAGGGAAACAGGGTTCTTCTTCGGAACCAGGGGAGGATTCTTGAGCAGGTCTTGATCGGCAGCGGAGAGGGGCGCCGGTCCTACCTCAAAAAGACTCCTGCCTGCCACTGCCAGCTGCACGGTTTGCAGGCGCGCGAGCAAGTCTAAACGTAAGGTCGGGTCGACATCGCCCTTAGTCGGATCGATAGGCCGCAAGCGCAATGTGTCGGCATCGTTGGCATTCCTGCCGGCGCGCCGGGCAAGAACAGCTTTAGGCCTTACCGCAAGAAGAGGCGCAGCTGTGGCCGTGTCCTGGCGAACGGATGTAGGCACCGGAACCGAGTCCTCATCCGACTTGCTGTTGTACCAGAAGAGAATGACCGCGAGCGCGATCAAAATTCCCGCCAGAATCTTCGGGTCAACCCCGATCTTGAGGCCGAAAATTTTCGTCTGTGCGGGAACGCTCATTGCCGCGTCACTCCAGGCTGGAAGCCCGTGGGAGGTTGCTGCGACGCCATGGCCGGCTCCTCTTGTATGACAGCTTGAAATCGAATGGAGGTGTTGATCTGCCCGCCTTTTTGTAGTGGAGCTGCTTGCAGATTCTCAAGCATCAGCAGCATGGGTGAATGGTCCACCGCGTATAGAAAACGAAGCAAGTTATCGTAACCGCCCTCGTAATTCGCGGTGCAGTTTAACAAATCGAGATCCGCTGTTCCCTCTATCGGCTCTTCCGTGTAAACCGCATCGCGCGCCTGAAATCCAGCGTCCTTGGACATGCGTTGAATCTCCGCCAGGATAGCCCCATAAGCCATCCGCTTGGGCAGGAAATACTTCATCTCGAAGTCACCGGATTGCGAGTTGCCGACGTTTACCTTGTCGGCTACGTTGCTCAGCCGCACGGTTCTGGCCCGGGCCAACAGCACCTGGTTACGGACCGCGAGGCTCTCTTCCGCCAGTTCCTTTCTGGATCCGCCGGGCGGCGCCAGATAGAAGAACAATGCGACCCCGTTCAAGACAACGAGGCTGACGCCAGCAACGCGCAGCCAGAAGCGCGCGCCTCGCCGTTCCAAGTCTGGTTTCGAAAAGATCGGTCTAAAGTTTCTGGACATACGCCACGTTCAACCGGTATTTGAAAAGAGGGTCATTTTGGGTGGGCGGATTCTGCGACATCACCTGGGCAGAGCCGAAAAGCGGCGACTGTTCCAGTCGGGTCAAAAGATCAATCACCGCCTCGGGCCGATCGGCCCCAACCGTCATTTCGAGTTCGATATGGTTCACCCCAGACGTTTGTTCAGCCGCCACCTGAGGCAGTCGGATACCCATTAGCCGCATATTGGCCGGCATGACGCCTTGCAGATCTTTGAACACATGCGTCCAGCTAACCGCGCGCCGCGCAATCAGTTCATTGAGAAAAACGCTGCGCGAAAACACATCGGCATTTTCGGGGCGCGACAAGACGGTTGAGAACTGCGATTCCTGGCGCTGCAACACCTTCAACTCGCGGTTTTCCGCATCTATGATGCGCCGCAGATCAGCCGCCTGGGCGCGCGCGTGGGCAATCAGAATAACCAGCAACAGCAGCGAACAAGCCAGCACGGCGCACGCGATGGCGTAGGCGGCATTCTCTGCCCGTTCGCGGCGAAACGGTTGCGAAGCAATATTGATGCTGCTGGAACTGAATTTGGTCATGCGGCGTATTGCTCCAACAGTCCCAATAATCCGGCATTTTCCTGGGATGCTGCTCCGAATTTCGAACGTATCGGAGCGTAAGGGATACCAAATTCGCGGGTGGCGAAACTGCCTAAAGCATCCATCTCATTACCGAAGCCGCACAAAAACAAGCGCGTGACGGGCTGACTGATTTGGTCCTCGGCGTAGGCGACGGTCTGCTGCAAAACGGGGCCGACCGAGGGCTCTTCGTCACCCGGGCTCTCCTCGCTTCCGGCCAGATCCAGGCAGCGAATCAAACGCACGACACCGCCGTCCAGCAGCAACACCGATAGCGTGGATCCTGCCATTTTCGCCAATAGAGTTAAACCCTGGTCGGCACTGGTACACAGCCGCAAAGTTGCCAGGCAAGAGGGTGTCACCAGGCCGACCCGGTAGCCCGCAGAGGTAAAGATGCTTTCGTATTCTTCGAGGATGGGCTTGGCTATCACCACGGCGAGCACCTCCACATGCCCCGGCTGCTGGATCTGCACCGAGTAAGAGAGTTTAGCTTCTTCTATGTGAAAGGGCACTGTTTTGCGCATGCGGAAACGCAGCAGAGCCAAACGCTCTTCGTCACCGTTTGGAAATTGCTCAAAATCGAGAATGGCCATGCGAACGGCATAATCCGGAATCACCAGCGCGGCCGAGTTTCTTTTCACAACGGGCACAGAGCGTGCCAGAGCTTCCCGATAGAGTTGTGGTTTCAGAAGATTTGGCGCCGCGGGCGAGGCGGTCAAGGCGCGCTCCACCAGCACCTCCGTCCTCTGCTGAGCGGGCGCGCGGGGTGACGCGGAGACAAGCGAGCTCTCAGTCACCTCAAACAGGTGATCAGGTGCGGGTTCTGTAATCCAGCGCTGCAGCCGGTCAACAATCGGCAGAGTTCAGTACCTATCCTTCGATGAACGTTACCTTATTCGCTTCGCGAAGAGTTGTTATTCCCTCGCGCACACGTTCGAGCGCCGAGTGGCGCAGAAAAGTCATGCCGTCTTCACGCGCCCTGCGCTTGATCTCCGAAGTTGATTTTCGCTCCAGAATCATTTCGCGTATGGCTTCGCTCAAGTTCAGCAGTTCATGAATAGCGGTTCTGCCACGGAAGCCAGTGCCGCTGCACTCCATGCACCCCCGGCCTTCGAAAAACGCGAAGCCTTGCCATTGTTCCAGATTCAATCCGCTCTCAGTCAGATAAGCGTCGTCATAATCCACGCGCTGGCGGCAATGTGGGCAGATTACGCGCACCAGACGCTGCGCCAGAATGCAGTTCAGTGACGACACAAAGTTGTATGGCTCTACACCCATATTCAAGAATCGGCCAAGAACGTCCAAAACATTATTAGCGTGAACGGTAGTAAACACCAGGTGGCCGGTGAGAGCGGCGTTAATGGCGATTTGCGCTGTCTCCTGATCGCGGATTTCGCCGACCAGGATTTTATCCGGATCATGCCGCAAAATGGAGCGCAGGCCGCGGGCGAAGGTCAGGCCTTTCTTCTCATTGACCGGTATCTGCGTGATGCCTTTGATCTGATACTCGACCGGATCTTCGATGGTGATGATCTTGTCTTCATCGTTCTTGATCTCGCTCAATGCCGCGTACAGGGTAGTCGTTTTACCGGACCCGGTAGGCCCGGTAACCAGCACCATGCCGTAAGGCTCTTTGATGAAGCGGCGGAACTTGACCAGATCGTGATCGCCGAAGCCGACAACGTCTAACGTGAGGCGCGAGAACTTTTCGCTCATCGACTCTTTGTCGAGCACGCGAAGCACTGCATCCTCTCCATAGATGGTGGGCATGATCGAGACGCGGAAATCGATAAGCCGCCCTTTGTAGCGGACGCGGAAACGGCCGTCCTGCGGAACGCGGCGCTCAGCGATATCCAACTCGCTCATGACTTTGATGCGCGAGATAACCGCCGAATACCATTCCTTGGCAATCGGACTCATGGCGTACTGCAGGACACCGTCAATGCGGTACTTGATGGCCAGTTCCTGATCCCGGGTTTCGATATGGACGTCGCTAGCGCGCCGCTCGAGCGCGTTGAAAATCGTGGTGTCGACCAGCTTGATAACAGGCGCGATGTTGCTGTCATCAGAAGTAAGGCGGTCGATGGAGAGATTTTCGTCGGCGTTGTCGTCATCGCCCACCACATCCAGCGTGAAGCCTTCGGTAACCTCTTCCAGAACGCGCTGCGATTGCTCCGTCTTCTTCAGCAGGTCGGTGATCTGGGAATAGGTTGCGACCTTGACCTTCAGCTTCTTCGCAAGCAGAACAGACAGTTCGTCAATCAGGACGATTTGCCGCGGGTCCGACAACGCGATTTCCAGCGAACCATTGTGCGCCTGAAGCGGCACGAAATGGTAGCGGAACATGAGGTCGACAGGAACTGTGCGAAACAGCTCATGATCGATCTTGGTGGTCTTCAGATCGACAAAGTCACAGCAATAGCGGCGCGCGACCGTCTGCGCCTGTTCGGTTTCTTCTGCCGGGTCTTTGATTCTAAGTGTTTCGGTTGCCATTTACCTGATTGTGTCCGCGAGCGAGAAGATGGGTAGATAAAGCGCCACCAGGACGAAGGCCACAAAAATACCCATGAAGATCATGATTGCCGGTTCTATTAAGGACAGAAGGGCTGTCATCCGGGTGGATACGTCCTCTTCATAGAATTCGGCCACACTGGCCAACATCTGCGGAAGGGCTCCGGTGGATTCGCCCACTTCCATCATGTCGATTGCCAGCTCCGGCACAATGCCGGTAGTTTCAAGCGAGGCCGACAGAGACTTACCTTCGCGCACGAGAACAGCCGTGCGGTCCATGGCTTTTTTCAGCAGCAAGCTGCCGAGCGATCGGCCTGCGGTCTCTAGCGCCTGCACCAATGGTATCCCGCCAACGAGTAGAGTACCCAGCACGCGCGCTAACTGCGCCACCTGATATTTAGTCCACAGTTCGCCCAGCAGCGGCAGACGCATTTTCCATTTGTCGAGCGTCTCCCGGGAGCTTTCCCGGCGCGCCCAGAAAAAGGTGAGAACGCCTGCGATCACGAGGCCCAAAGCGCCCAGCAGTACATAGGCGCGCGCGGTGGTACCGACTGCAATCAAGATGCGCGTCGCCGCCGGCAGTTTGGCTTCCATGCTGTTGTAGAGCGCCGCAAAGTTGGGCACAACGTACGTCACCAGAAACACAATCAGCGCGAGCACAAGCAGAATGAGTACAGAAGGATAAAGCAGCGAAACCAGCAGCTTCCTGCGCAGCGCGAGCGTCAGCCGCTGGTAAGTCAGGTAGCGGTCGAGAACCTCAACCAAAGCGCCGCTTTTCTCGCCCGCCAGGACGGAGGTGACGTAGATGGGCGGAAAAACACGCTGATTGCCGAACGCGTCCGACAACACCGAACCCGACCTTACCTCTTCGCGCACGGCACTGATGTGGCGGCCCAGTTTTTCGTCTGTCAAGCGATCGGCCAGAAGATCCAGACTCTTTAGAATGGGCAGGCCGGCGCGAATGAGCGTGACGAATTGCTGATTGAAGATCAGGAACTTTTGCAGATTTACGGTTTTGGTGCGCGCCTTGAAGGCGCCGAGCCGTGCCCCGATGTCTTTGGAACGGACGGAGTAAACCAGGTAGCCCTGCTGTGCGAAGCGGTCGCGGGCTTCGCGCTCGCTCTGCGCCTCAGCGACCTGTTCGTGCATTTGACCGCGGGGATCGGCGTACCGGAGAAGGAATTCAGCCATGCGCCCTTACTTCTCCTGCGACTTGTAGTCGACCGCGCTGACTACCTGCGCGCCCGGCGGGATCTCAAAATGGAACAGGCTATCGTTCAAAGGAGGGTTCAGTTTTTCGTCCGTAAAGTCATACGAGAGTAGAGATTGATCGCGGCCAATCACCTTGAGCTTCTGAATGGAACCATCGGGCGTGACCAGCATCTGAATCTTTTCATAGGGCAAGCGGTCTGTCTTCGCGGCGGCATCGAGCCAAGTCCCGCCATCGCCTTCCTGAGACTGGAAATCGCGGAACTCTTTCTTCATATCGAGCCGCCCGAGCAAGAAAGCTAATGGGGCCCGCATATCTTCAGTGTCTTTGAGCGGCACTTTCTCTACCCTATTATCCGGGGCGGTGTACAGGAATACCTCCTTACCATCGGAGATAAACAGCTTTCCTTCCGGCCGGGAATAGTCCCAGCGCATCTTCCCCTGTTTGCGAAGGGTAAGGGTACCAGATTCCGCAGGCCGCCTATGGCCCAAAATGCTGTAATTTTCCACAAAGCGGACGGATAGAGTTCGGGCGGAGTTGTAGCGTGCCTGGACCTTCCTAATTAGCTGCTCCGTGGGCGTGTCGGCGAGACACACCGCCGCAGCCAACAAAAGACACAAAATTCTCAATCTAAAGGACAGACGTAAGCCCGTAAGCCCGCGTTGAGTCATGGCGCCAGGCGATCAATTCTCCATCCCTTGGGGCCAGCCGGGAGATCCTCGCGCGTGTAACGGATGCGGTCGTGGAGGCGGCTGCGGCGCCCCTGCCAAAATTCGATGACATCTGGACGCACGAGATAGCCGCCCCAGTGTTCCGGCTTGGCAATGTCATCGCTTTCGGCGTAACGACTCTCGAGCTCCGCCATTGCTGCTTCAATAATCTTTCGTGATGCTAAAATTTGGCTTTGATTGGAAGCGATGGCACCGAGGCGGCTTTTCCGGGGCCGAACGCGAAAATAGGCCTCAGACTGCGCAAGTGACGTCTTTGTGGCCGTGCCTTCGACCCGGACCTGGCGTTCCAGTTCGGCCCAATAGAAGGTGAGCGCCACGTTCGGATTGGCGGCGAGTTCCTGGCCTTTGCGGCTTTCATAGTTGGTGTAAAAGACAAACCCATTAGGACCGACTTCCTTAAGCAGAACGATGCGCGCGGAGGGGCGTCCATCGGCTGTAGATGTGGCTAGGGTCATGGCGTTTGGCTCTTTTAATTCAGCATCTTGCGCCTGCTTTATCCAGAGCTCGAACTGCGCGATTGGGTTTGATTCGCAATTCTCTTCAGAGAGTTCGCCGAGCCTGTAATCCTGCCGTAGATCCTCCAGCGACAAGCACTGGTTTTCCTTCGTATCTTCGCTCACTGCTTCAGTTTGGCACTGCCTGTTCGGATTGGTATACTCAGAGCTGGCATGGTGTATTTCGTAACGATCCTGCACGTCATAATCTGCGTTTTTCTGATTATTGTGGTGCTTTTGCAGAGTGGCAAAGCGGCTGATTTAGCAGGGGCGTTCGGCGGTATGGGTTCGCAGACGGTATTTGGACCGCGCGGATCGGCGACGGTGTTATCGCGCGCAACGACGATTGCGGCTTCGCTCTTTATGATCACGTCTCTGACGCTGGCAATCATGGCGCAGCGCGTAACCCCGGGTACGGGCAGCGTTCTCGAAAATCGAAAAGCACCGGCGGTGCAGAAGGCCCAGCCCGCTCCGAAGCCGAAGCGGTAGTTAGCCGGGGTAGTTACCAAGCGGAGATGGCGGAATTGGCAGACGCACTAGCTTGAGGTGCTAGCGGGTAACACCGTGGGGGTTCAAGTCCCCCTCTCCGCACCAAAAAAAACTCTACGATACGAACGGCCACGAACGTGGTCTGGGCTTCCCCAGATTTGCCGAATTCCGATAACAGCTTACTGGGTTGCTGCTTAGTCGAAGCTAGCGGAACAACGCCCGGAAGCCTTCCTGCTCAAAGCAGATGATAGGGACGCCTCCACCGGATAAATATCGAAAGCTGTTGGAGTCTCCGCACGACGTGAGTCAGCTTAAGCCGGAACTGTCCCGCGAAGTGCTTCGCTTTCTAGACAAGTATCTCGGCCGCGTAAACTGACTGAGTGCCGTGCTTCGGGCTACTGAAGCGGCAAAACGAATCTGGCGATTGTTCCGCCTCCCGGATTACGTTCCAGAGCGATTCGTCCACGATGCGCTTCCACAAATTCTTTGCAGATGGAAAGCCCCAGGCCAAGACCATCGGGCGAATTCGATTCTACGAGTCTGTGAAATTTGTGGAAGACTCGCTCCAGATCTGCTTCGGGCACGCCCACGCCGCGATCAATTACCGCAACTTCCAATTCGCCGTTAACGATTCGGGCGCGTAGCGTAACTGCCTCACCGGACGGAGAAAACTTGATAGCGTTACTTAACAGGTTCACTAGCACCTGCGTAATTAAAACGAAATCCATAGCGATCAAAGGTAGATCCGGAGGTACTTCGATAGAGAGTTGCCGGTTGTCCGTCGCCGTTCCCAGTTCCTCTAGAGCAGCTCCCACTACGTCCGACAAGTCACACGCTTCCACATTCAACCCCGACGCTCCCGCCTGCAGGCGCGTGACACTTAGTAAGTTGTTCATCAGGCGATGTAAGCGTTTGACCTCAGACTGAGCGGTTCGCAGTAGCTGGCGTTCGTGCGCCTCATCCAGCGGAACACTGTCATTCAACAAGCCGCTGACCGCTGCTGTGATGGCAGCGAGCGGCGCGCGCACTTCGTGTGAGACCGCGGTTAAGAGTGCACTCTGCACCCGGTCCGACTGGTCCAGCAATCGCAGACGGCGCACCTTCTGCTCAAGAAGTCCTCGTTCGATTGCCAAGGCGGATTGCCCGACGAATCCGGCTAGAAGCTCTCGCTGCGGGGTGGAGAACCAGACACCGGATCTAGATTCCAATCCCAACACGCCGATAACCTCGCCTCGCACGACAAGCGGTAGGTAATAGCCCTGTGCATCCGATACGGCCGTCGCTGAAGCACCAGCTTCTTGCCCATGTTTCCAACACCAGACCGCCGCCTCCATTTCTTTAGTTGTTGATAGGAATTCCGGAGTGCGAAAACGCACCATCAGGCGCTGATCGGCTGGCAGCAGAATGGCGGAACCGCGCTGGAAATCGATTTCCACGTGGTGAGCGACAATCTCCAGAATCTGATCCAGATCGCTTGCGAGTGTTAAAGAGCGGCTAAACCCAGCAAGCGCCGTCAGCTTTCGGGATGTCAAGCCGTTTTGAATGGCCAGAGAAGCGATTTGCGCAGCGGCCATGCTGTTCTTCACGTCTTGCGGCGAAAACCCTGTGTCCGGCTTCTTGTTGTAAACCTCCAAAAACCCTATTACATCCTTCTGACTATCTACAATCGGGATGCTTATTCCGGATGTTACACCGAATCGTTCACGGACTTCCGGGACTATCAATGCGTCGTGTAAAGCGTCGTTTGTGAGATAGTAAGTCTCCTGTGTCAGGACCCAACCTGGCCATCCTATGCCGGGTTCACAACGATACCTGAACGGAACAATACTGCCCGCGTGAAGGAAGTGATCGCATGACATCCCCTGTGGCGTGCGCAAACCGGCACAACCGGTTTCGGAGTTCGTTAGTTCCAGTACCTCTTCAACGAGCGCGTCGAGTAAACTCTCGAGATCGAAGGTCGAGTTCAGCCTATCGCTGAAGCGACGCAACGATGCGAGCGAGTATTCGAGCTCTTTTTCTGTCACTGGTCCTCACTTGCGATGGGTTCTCAAACGTTCTCTCTCGCTTGCGTCCATTCAAAGTCGGTACGAAGCCGATAGCCGATTCCGGGTTCAGTAACTATATAGCGGAGAACTCTGGGATCACACACCAGTTTACGGCGCAGATTACTCACCGTGACGCGTAATAAATGGAGCGGATCCTGGTATTGTGTTGTAGCCCAGAGTTCGTGGATCAATTGGTGATGCGTTCTGACAAGTCCCGCATGGCTTGCGAGAACCTTTAAAAGGTCATACTCAGTGGCCGTGAGCTTGACCTGTTCGTCGCCGACGAACACCTCCCTCCGGCTGAAATTGATTTTGAGGTCCCCAGTCTTGAAAACGTCGCTGCGCGGAGTCCCGAATGCCCGTCGCAAAGCGGCGCGCAAACGCGCCAACAACTCCCCCATCGTGAAGGGTTTAGTCAGGTAGTCATCAGCGCCTAAATCGAGACACGCGATCTTTTCGGACTCTTCATGGCGAACGGACATCACGATGATCGGCACGGTGGTCCATTCTCGCAGACGTCTTAGAACGTGCTTGCCGTCCGTATCGGGCAAAAAGAGATCGAGGAGGACCAGATCAGGCCGGGCCCAGGGAAAACTGTGCAGAGCCTCTTCACCGGTGCCGACCGGGTAAAGTGTATAGCCGGCGGGCTGAAGAGTGAGGCTAAGAACTTCCTGCATCGACTTTTCATCGTCGACCAGCAGGATTCGGAGCCCGTCGCTTTCCATTTCGTTGTCCCGTTCCCTCGAAGGATCGGAGACTCTATTATGCGGCAAGTTGCAAACGAAAGTCTTGGGCAGCCACTCGTTGAACGGAAAGCGGCTTTACAGGGCTTCGGCGTAGTATGCCAGATTCACGCCGTTTCGATGAATGTTCAGCCTGCTCATGTCCGCCTTAAAAACCCTGTGAATCCGCTGTTCCCAAACAAGCTCGACCATGCCACCGACTGACAACCCGCCTTTTAGTTCGACGACGGATTGCGCGGGAATCACTACGAGCTTTGGGCGGCCTAGTGGATCGATTTCTATAGAAAGCAAGTCTCGAATGACCAGGTACTTCACCGGCGAGGCATCAGCGTGCTTCGTGGGGCGGCATACAGTATTGGTGCGTAACCGGATTTGCGGATTAGCGACCATGCGTCACTGTAATTGAAAAAAGGTCAAGAAGTTATCAAAAGCAACGCGTCATTAGTGTTGTTGCTCGTTTTTGACATAGTTTTGACGTTTTAACCGCTACCGTGGAAGCGCAATCTCCGGCCCCCGCTCGCGAGAGGAAAAAACAATGCTTGAAACCCTTATCGACACATTATCCGTAGACGCCGAGTTAGACCACTCACCAGCACGCGGCATGCTAGGAAAGCCGGTCAAAACGGACCAGAGCGAGAGTCCGTTGACACCCGAACTACTGGGCAAAATGAACGCTTATTGGAGGGCGGCCAACTATCTTTCAGTTGGTCAGATTTATCTCTACGACAACCCGCTGCTGAAGGAACCCCTGAAGCTCTCACACGTGAAGCCGCTGGTGGTTGGACACTGGGGGACAACGCCGGGCCAGAATTTCATTTATGTTCATTTGAACCGGATGATCAAGAAGTACGACCTGGATATGTTCTACATCGCAGGGCCTGGACACGGCGGTCCGGCACTGGTGGGCAACACTTACCTCGAAGGGACTTATAGCGAGATCTATCCGAACATCAGCCAGGATGAAGCCGGACTGAAAAAGCTGTTCACCCAATTCTCATTTCCAGGCGGGATCTCCAGTCACGTTGCGCCGACCACGCCGGGGTCGATTCACGAGGGCGGCGAACTGGGGTATTCGCTTAGCCATGCCTTCGGCGCCGCGTTCGACAATCCCGGCCTGATTGTGGCTTGCGTTATTGGCGATGGCGAGGCGGAAACCGGCCCCTTGGCAACGGCGTGGCAGTCCAACAAATTGCTGAATCCCATTACCGATGGCGCGGTACTACCGATCCTTCATCTCAACGGCTACAAGATCAATAACCCGACCGTCCTGGCACGTATCGAGCATGAGGAATTGGATCAGTTTCTGCGTGGCTGCGGCTGGACGCCGTACTTTGTAGAAGGTGATGAGCCGGAGCAGATGCACCAGTTGATGGCGGGAGCATTAGAAAAAGCCATCACGGGGATCCGGCAAATTCAGGACAACGCGCGCAGCAAAGGGGACAACGCGCGGCCACGTTGGCCGGTGATCGTCTTACGGTCGCCCAAAGGCTGGACGGGCCCGAAAGTAGTGGATGGCTTGCAGATCGAAGGCACGTCTCGATCCCACCAAGTGCCGATCCTGGTGGATTCCGACCATCCCGATCACGTCAAGCTGCTTGAAAACTGGATGAAGAGCTACAAGGCCGAGGAGCTCTTCGACGAAAACGGCCGACTTATACCGGAATTAGCCGAGTTAGCGCCCAAAGGCGAGCGGCGAATGGGAGCCAATCCGCATACGAATGGCGGAATTCTGCTACGCGATTTGCGCATGCCGGATTTTCACCTCCACGCGGTGAGTGTGCCTTCGCCGGGAGCTGTCGATGGCCAAGATACGCTCGTGCTGGGTAAGTTTCTGCGCGATGTAGCGGTGCTGAATCAAGAGGAGCGTAACTTCCGTATCTTTGGTCCCGATGAGACACTCTCGAATCTTTTGGGCGCGGTGTTTGAAGTCACCGATCGGCAATGGGACGCCCGGAAAATCGAAAACGTTGATGAGTTCCTTGCGCCCTCCGGACAAGTACTCGACTCGATGCTCAGCGAACATCAATGCGAAGGCTGGCTCGAAGGATATCTGCTGACTGGGCGGCATGGACTGTTCAATAGCTATGAGGCGTTCATTCGCATCGTGGACTCGATGTTCAGCCAGCACGCCAAGTGGTTAAAAGTGACATCGGAACTGCCTTGGCGCCGGAAGATCGCGTCACTGAACTATCTGCTGGCCTCGCATGTCTGGCAGCAGGATCATAATGGCTTCACGCATCAGGATCCCGGTTTCCTGGATCACGTGATTAATAAAAAGGCCAGCATCGTTCGTGTTTATCTGCCGCCTGATGCCAATTGCCTCCTTATCCGTCTTTGATCACTGTCTGCGCAGCCGGAATTACGTCAATGTCGTGGTCGCCGGGAAACATGCCCTGCCGCAATGGCTGACTATGGATGCGGCGGTGGTGCACTGTACGCAAGGAGTCGGGATCTGGCAATGGGCCAGTAATGACCAGGACAGCGAGCCGGACGTGGTGATGGCCTGCTTGCGGGGACACGCCTACGCTGGAGGTCCTGGCGGCTGTTTCCATTCTTCGCAGCCAGTTGCCCGATCTGAAAATCCGGGTGATTAATGTTGTCGATCTGATGAAGCTGCAGTCGGAGAGCGAGCATCCGCACGGGCTGAGCGATGCGGATTATGATTCCCTTTTCACGAAGGACAAGCACATCATCTTCGGCTTCCATGGATACCCTTGGCTGATTCATCGCTTGACCTATCGGCGGGCCAATCGCAACCTGCATGTCCGAGGCTACAAGGAAGAGGGAACGATCACAACGCCTTTCGACATGAGAGTGCAGAACGACCTGGACCGGTTCCACTTAGTGCAGGACGTGGTGGATCGCCTGCCGCACTTGGGTTCCAAAGGATCTTATTTGAAGCAGATGATGCGTGACAAGCTGATCGAACACAAGCACTACATCGACAAACACGGCCAGGACTTGCCCGAGATTCTTAATTGGAAATGGCCGGAGTTCAAGCAGTAACACGCAGCGACGGCAGAAGTGGGACGGCGTGCCGCACGACCCCAAAAGAGACAGTGAAGAAAGCGAGGGCTATTACCTGCGCGTTTGTAGATATCGGTGGTGTTCTGCTCACCAACGGATGGGATCATCACGCCCGTAAGCGGGCAGCAGATCATTTCAAGCTGCCGTGGGCGGACATGAATGCGCGGCATCGCTTGAACTTCGAAATTCATGAACAGGGGAAGCTTGCTTTCGCGGACTATCTCAGCCGGGTTGTGTTTTACGAAAAGCGTCCGTTCACCAGGGCTCAATTCAGGAGCTTTATGTGCGCGCAATCAAAGCCTCACCTAGAAATGATGGAGCTAGTCAGAGGGCTAAAGGTGCGGCACGGCCTAAAGATAGCCGTAGTCAGCAACGAATCGCGCGAACTGAATGCGTATCGGATACGAAAGTTCAAGTTGGGCGGGTTCGTAGATTTCTTTGTTTCCTCCTGCTTTGTTCATCTGCGTAAGCCCGATGTCGAAATTTTCCGGCTTGCCCAGGACATTGCCCAAGCGCCGATCCGCGAAATAGTTTATATCGAAAACACTCCGCTCTTCGTGCAGATCGCACACGATATGGGCATTCAGAGCATTCTGCATACCGATTACGAATCGACGCGTGCAAGACTCGCTGCGCTGGGGCTATCAAATGGCGAATGAATAACGCCGCCGCGGTCCGCGGATGGGATTCGCAAAGGACTGATCTATGACAACTGTAGCTGTAACTTCAGACGCGCTGCGCGGCACAATGGCGCGCCGGCTAACGGACATTGCGAAGACGCTGGTTGCGGACGACAAGGGACTGCTGGCGATGGATGAAAGCATCGCAACCTGCAACAAACGATTTGCCAAGGTTGGGATTCCGCAGACCGTGGATACGAGACGCGCTTATCGGGAGGTACTGGTAACCACGCCCGGTCTTGGTAAGTTCATCAGCGGCGCGATTCTCTTTGACGAGACAATCCGCCAAAAGAAGAAGGATGGCACTTCCTTTATCAAGGTCCTGAGCGACGCCGGAATTGTCCCTGGCATCAAAGTTGATATCGGAGCAAAGGATATGGCAGGCCATCCCGGAGAGAAAATCACCGAGGGCCTGGACGGGCTGCGCGACCGACTGAAGGAATATTTCGAAATGGGCGCGCGCTTCGCCAAGTGGCGGGCAGTGTTCGCGATAGCGGATAGCATTCCCAGCCAAGCGTGCATTGAGGCCAACGCGCAAGCTCTGGCCCGCTATGCAGCGCTATGTCAGGAAGCCGGCGTGGTTCCCGTCGTTGAGCCGGAGCTGCTGATGGAGGGCGAGCATACCTTGGAGCGCTGCGGCGAGTTAACGGAGCAGGTTTTGCGAGTAGTTTTCGACCATCTGAATCAACAGGGGATCGCGCTGGAGGGAATGATTCTTAAGCCCAACATGGTGCTTCCGGGATCGGCTTGCGCTCAGCAACAAACGGTGGAAGAGGTGGCCGACGCGACTGTGGGGCGCCTTTTACGGGCCGTTCCCGCCGCCGTTCCGGGGATTGCGTTCTTGTCGGGTGGTCAATCGAGCGAACTGGCTTCAGCCCGTTTGAACGCTATGAATCTTAGATTCAGGCCGCGTCTGCCATGGGCTCTGGCGTTTTCGTTTGGCCGCGCTATCCAGCAACCGGCCTTGGAGATTTGGCATGGTCAGGAGTCCCACGTGGCGGCGGCACAGCAGGCTCTTTATCATCGAGCCCATTGCAACCTGGCCGCTCGACGTGGCGAATACACGCCAGCGATGGAAAAAACCCCAGTCATCGCGAAACCCGCGGCATAGAGAAAACAATGCAATCCCCATGCAATTAAAGACCGGCCAGTCCAGGGCGACCGAATCGAAAGCCAAATCAAAGCCCGATCCCCAGGCCGATGCCAAGAACGAACTCAAATCTCTTCCCATGCCGGAGGTGCTGAAGAAATTGGACTCAAGCCCGGACGGGCTCAGCGACGCCGAAGCGAAGAAACGATTGGCCGCGGATGGGCCCAATGAGATTGCGGAAAAGAAAGACAATCCGTTCCTCAAATTCCTGACCTACTTCTGGGGCCCTATTCCCTGGATGATCGAAGCGGCTGTGATTCTGTCGGGGGTGGTGCGGCACTGGCCGGATTTCTTCATCATCCTGGTTTTGCTTCTCTCTAACGCAGTGGTTGGATTCTGGGAAGAACATCAAGCCGGTAACGCCATAGCGGCGCTGAAGAAGAAGTTGGCGACAACGGCCAAGGTGAAGCGGGACGGCAAGTGGATAGATCCGCCGGCGCGCGAGGTTGTGAAAGGGCGATGTAATTCGCCTGCGTCTGGGCGATATTGTGCCGGCCGACGCGCGCTTGCTGGCGGGCGACCCGGTCGAAGTGGATCAGTCCGCGCTAACAGGCGAGTCATTGCCCACCGAGCGCAAACCAGGAGACGCCGTGTTCTCCGGATCAATCATGCGGCAGGGCGAGATTGAAGCAATGGTCTATGCCACCGGGACGGACACCTACTTCGGCAAAACCGCGCAACTGGTGGAACAGGCCGTTACGGTCAGTCATTTCCAAAAAGCCGTGATGAAGATTGGCGATTACCTGATCATCATGGCGGTTGCTTTGGTATTGCTGATCGTCACGGTGGCGCTCTTCCGTCACGATCCGATACTCAACACGCTTGAATTCGCTTTGGTGCTTCTCGTGGCCTCGATCCCGGTAGCGATGCCAACCGTGCTCTCAGTCACAATGGCGGTCGGAGCGCGACTGCTAGCCAAGAAAGAAGCGATCGTAACACGGCTGTCGGCTATTGAGGAACTAGCTGGCGTGGACGTGCTGTGCTCGGACAAGACCGGCACCTTGACCCAGAACAAGCTGACGATGGGCGATCCGTTCAGCGTAGAGGGTACGGCTGCAAACCAGGTTATTCTATTCGCCGCGCTCGCTTCGCGCGCGGAAGACAAGGACACCATCGACTTAGCCATTATTGGCGGTGTCAAAGATGAGCAAGCCTTGAAGGCTTGCCAAGTGCTCCACTTTACGCCATTCGACCCGGTACACAAGCGCACGGAAGCCACGGTTAAGGGGGCCGACGGGAAACAGTTCTTTGTAGCCAAGGGGGCACCGCAGGTGATTCTGCAGATGTCCACCAACGCCGGCGTTGTAACGCCCGCTGCCGAGAAAGCCGTCAACGAGTTTGCGGCCCGCGGCTTCCGTTCCCTGGGAGTGGCGCGTGCGGAGCAAGAAGGCAAGTGGCAGTTTGTGGGCGTGTTGCCGCTGTTCGATCCGCCTCGCGAGCAGGCGAAAGCAACCATCGCAAGTGCCCGGCAGATGGGCGTGACCGTCAAGATGGTCACCGGCGACCAAAGCGCGATCGCTAAGGAGACTGCCAGACAACTGGGCATGGGCACAAATATCCTGGACGCCAGCGGCCTGGGTGACAGCAAGCGTAAGGAATCGGCCGAGTCGTCGGAAGCCATAGAGAAGGCGGATGGCTTTGCGCAAGTGTTTCCCGAGCATAAGTACCACATTGTTGACGTGCTGCAGCAGCTCGGCCACATTGTAGGCATGACGGGCGACGGAGTGAACGACGCCCCCGCTCTGAAGAAAGCAGATTGCGGCATTGCGGTTTCAGGCGCAACAGATACAGCGCGCGCGGCGGCTTCCATTGTGTTGCTGGCGTCCGGCCTCTCGGTGATCATCGATGCCATCAAGGAGAGCCGTCGAATCTTCCAGCGCATGAATAGCTACGCCATCTACCGCATAGCCGAAACGCTGCGCGTGCTCTTCTTCATGACACTGGCGATCCTGGTGTTCAACTTTTATCCGTTGACGGCAGTAATGATCGTGATGATCGCATTGCTCAACGACGGAGCAATCCTGTCGATCGCCTACGACAACGTTCATTACAAAGACAAGCCCGAGGCCTGGAATATGCGGCTTGTGCTGAGCATCTCGACGGTTCTGGGCGTGATTGGCGTCGTGTCCGCGTTCGGGTTGTTTTATCTCGGGGAGCGTGTATTTCATCTGGATCGCGCGCACATCCAGACGCTGATGTACCTGAAGCTATCCGTTGCGGGACATCTGACGATTTTCCTGACGCGCACGCGCGGTCCATTCTGGTCCATCCGGCCGGCGCGGATTCTGTGGGCCGCAGTGCTCGGCACCCAGACTATAGCGACGCTCATCGCGGTTTACGGGGTGTTTATGACCCCGCTTGGCTGGGGTTGGGCAGCGTTCGTTTGGGGCTATGCTCTAGCTTGGTTCCTTTTGAACGACCGAGTGAAGCTGCTCGCCTATCGAATATTCGATCCTGTCAAGGCGAACGCGCCATCGGTCACGACAAAGGCCGCGAAGACACCATTAGTTTCTACGCAGCAGCCCGCATGAAGCACCGTGCCACATTTCGCGTAGCACCGGGAAGCAGTGTGAAGCTGAAGGACTTCGATCCGCGGGTTGCAGACAAGCATGAAACCAAACAATCCGCGCTCCGCAAGGTTGCGGAATGCCAACAGCGAATGGACGAATTGCAGTTTCGACTCTACGCCGACCAGAAACGTTCGCTGTTGATCTGTCTTCAGGCTCCGGATGCGGGCGGCAAGGATGGCGTTGTCCGGCACGTCATCGGCTCGATGAATCCGCAAGGCTGCCGCGTGGTCAGCTTCAAGCAGCCGTCGCCGATCGAATTAGCCCACGACTTCTTATGGCGAATCGAACAGCAGGTTCCCAAGCGCGGGGAGGTGGTGATCTTCAACCGCTCCCATTACGAAGATGTGCTCATCGTGCGCGTGCATGATCTTGTTCCGAAAAAAGTCTGGTCGAAGCGTTACAAACAGATCAACGATTTCGAGCGGCGACTGGCAGCGAACGGTACGCACATTTTGAAGTTCTTCCTACACATCAGCAAGGAAGAGCAGTTGGAGCGATTCAAGCAGCGGCTTGACGATCCCAAGCGGCGCTGGAAGATCAGCGAAGCCGACTACACCGAAAGAGAATACTGGGCCAGCTACCAAAAGGCTTATGAGGACGCACTCGGCAAATGCAGCACCGACGAAGCCCCCTGGTACGTCATTCCCTCTGACCACAAATGGTTCCGCGACCTGGTCATCTCTCAAATCATCGTGCAAACGATGGAAGGACTTGGAATCGAGTTCCCGAAACCGACAGTCAACATCGCCGACATCCGCAAGAAGTATCACCAGACAGTCCAGAAAGGAAAGCGAGGTCAGCATGGTTGAAAGACTGAAGGAGAGCCACGCGGGCGTTATCGGTGGAACTTCAGCGCATCGACTTGGCGGCAAGTTCACCCGCCCAGTAGCCGTCCAGATTGTGATGCTGATGCAGTTTCGCTTCGTGATCGCGCGTAATGAGAGTCTCATGCGTATATTCAGGCCCTTGCCTGATGGCTTTACGAGTTAAGTTCACAAACACTTTTGATTCTTCCCAACTGATTCTTTCAATCCAGCGCGTCGAGATCAGAATCTGCTTCCCCGGCCACCAGTTTTGTGTGTCGACAACCAGGTAGCGAATTGCCCACGTCTCGTCGTCGACCACGAAATCCCGCAGATGGCCGATCTCCCCATCCTTGGCCTGAATGATACGGCCAGTGACATCGTTTGTGCTGCGGAGGTGAGGATCCTCACCCTCTGTCCGAAGAGAGCCTGTGGCCACCGCATCCGGCCCGCTGATGAAGTAGTTGCCCAGCCCACCCGTGTACGGGCTGTCCCAATACGTCGGCCACCCGTAATAGGAGTGGTAATCCAATTCATACTGCCGCGAGACGGGTCGGTCAGTGGCCAGGGACGGGCTTTTCTCTATCTGCGTTCGGGTCAGATGCACGGGAATGACCCGCTCTTCCTGGTTAGCCGCATCTAAGGCGTGAGGTGAAATGAGGACTCGCCGCCCGGTCAGCCAGCCGCCAGTGTCGGCAACCAGATAGCGCACGGTCCAGCTCTGATCGTCGAAGTAGAATTCTTTGACCTCGCCGATTTCCCCGTCGCTGGCGCCCAGCTTATAGTTCTTCATTTCCTTGACTGGTCGTAACATCTTGGCTCAACGTTAGCCGGAAAAAAATCAAAATCCCGTCAAAAAGAATGTCTTAGGCGAGGCTGGGTCGCCAGACATAGTGGGTCTTTTTGACAGCATCTTGACGTTTTTCCCGCTAACGTCAAGGCGGGGTGGTCTGCTTGCAGCCGCTTGATAACTAGTCGCCAGACAAGGAGTAGCCAATGTCACGTAAAATGCATGCCGCGGTTGTCGAGCAGTTCGGAAAGCCCCTGGTGTTTCGGGAGTGTGACATTCCCTCTCCGGGAACCGGACAGATCCTGGTCAGAACAGAAGCTTGCGGCGTCTGCCACACAGACCTCCATGCCGCCAAGGGTGATTGGCCGTTAAAGCCAACGCTTCCGTTCATCCCTGGCCATGAAGCGGTTGGCATTGTTGCCGCGGTTGGATCCGGCGTCACCATCGTGAAAGAAGGTGATCGCGTTGGCGTACCTTGGCTTTATTCGGCATGTGGACATTGCGAATACTGCTTGAGCGCTTGGGAAACAGTGTGCCCGGAGGCTCAGTTCGGCGGCTATACCAAGAACGGCGGCTTTGCCGAATTCATCCTGGCCGACCCCAACTACGTGGCGCACGTGCCCTTCGGGTTGACTCCTGAACAGGCTGCCCCTATCCTCTGCGCGGGACTCACCACCTATAAGGGAATTAAGGAGACGGAAGTCCGCCCCGGCGAATGGATTGCCATCTCGGGAGTGGGCGGACTCGGTCACTTGGCCATACAGTACGCCAAAGCCATGGGACTGTTGGTTTGCGCCATTGACATCGATGACAGCAAACTCGGTCACGCCACGCAACTAGGGGCCGATCTGGTTTTCAATGCCAAAGCGGGCGATCCGGTGGCCGCCGTGAAGAAGAAAACGGGCGGTGGAGCTCATGGCGTTCTCATTACCGCGCCCTCGTTAAGCGCATTCCGGCAAGGCATTGGCTTTACCCGAAAGCGCGGCACTTGCGTTCTGATTGGTCTGCCGCCTGGTGAGTTCCCGGTGCCGCTATTCGACGTCGTGGCCAACTGCCTCACAATTCGAGGTTCTTTCGTCGGCACCCGACAGGATATGGCGGAGTGTCTGCGCTTCGCCGCTGACGGGAAGGTCAAGGCGGACATTGAGTTGCAGCCTCTCTCGTCTGTCAATGAAATCCTTCAGCGGTTGGAGCGTGGCGACGTCCCCGCTCGCGTAGTGCTCGACTTCGCGCCACCGCAAACCCGCTCCACAGCGCTTATAGAGGAAAACGAACTCGCGCTCATATCGTAAAAACAATGACGTTAAGAACTAAGAATAATCTAAGCGTGGCAATGCACGGAGAAGCGTTCGCCTCGGCAAAGTACAAACGCTTTGCCGCCTTCGCCCGGTCCAGAGACGATAACTCACTCGCGCTCCTGCTAACCAAAGCAGCCGATGAGTGCAGGATTGAGAACTTTGCCAAAGAGATGCAAGTTGCCGGCCTGCTCTCCGATGACCTGGAAAACCTTCAGGACGTCATACGCGACAAGCTCTACCACGCAGAACGCTATCGGCAATTTGCTCAGGAAGCGAAGCAGGACGGCGATAGCGGCGCCGCGGAGCTATTCGAACAATTAGCCAGCGACGACAACAACTGCGTACAGGAGTTTGCGACGGTTCTTGCACACTTAAAAGAGAACAAAGCCTAAAGCTGAGACGCCTACCCAGCCGTTAGACGTGCCTCTTCACTGCAGAGGAGCGTGCGCCGCATGTTTTTCCGACTCGTCCACGAACTCGAGAATGTCGAAGTGACGGAGAGCGCGTTCCGGAAAAAAGCTATTCACCGCATCTTGTTCATCCGCGAAGACGTCGAACACTTTGTCCAGCCGCATAAGTACGGCCAGCTTCATTCGAACTTGGCTGAGACTCAGTAGTTTCAGTGCCCCGCCCGATCTCCGAAGCCTGGCATCGCAAAGGACCAGGGCGCCGAGGGCGTCGTCATCAATTTCTCTCGCATCCGCTAAATTGAGAATTACATTGACAATCCCGCTCTTCGCCAAGTCGATAATCGATGCCCGTAGCATCGCTTCCGAGTTGCCTATGAGCAATCGGCCCCGCAAATCAAGAATGCAAATTCCTTCTTTCGCGCGCTGACTAATTTCGAGATCCATGGCTATTTACAATCACGCCTCCATTTCCCCTCCGCATGGAGTGCATGACGACTATAACCGAAAGAACGTCAACATAATGTCAAAAACGCAGACCCCTATGGTCAGCTTTTTCTTGGATGTGATTTTGAGATTATTTCGGCTGACATCGTATCCCTTAGATGCATGCTGAAAGCGGCCAGCGATCGGGGGCATTCCAGTAGTCGGAGTCGGCTTGCTCTCTGGCGAGCTCGGGGCTGCCCGGAGGGATCCTCGGAAGCAGACTGGCTCGAGGCCACGGAACAACTACGCCTGTGAAGCCGTGGGGCAGGATGGTATCCGGATGCTATCCTGCGCACCGATTGGCAATCGGTGCTCCTGGGGGATTAGTCTTGCCACAGGATCTGTTCAGCTTGAAGCGGTACAGAAGCATTCGCATTGTGCGCGATAATGCGGGGAGTGTAATCACTCGCAGGACGAGTTGCGGATACCTGAGCCGAAAAATATGCGCGTACCCGAACCTACCGGTGCACCGGTACCAGACGAGAAAAGGTATTGCAGCCAGCCTCCCCGGCAACCGTTGCGCGTTGCGGTTAATAAACGATAAAAAGCGGTTTCCGCTAGCTAACAGCTACTCATCCACTCCACCGGGTGGCTACTGGTTGTTCCGTTAGATTCTTTGATAGAAGCCCATTCCACGTCGGTCTTGAGCGCAAGAAAAGTTCCGTGCACGTATTTGTGGGGCCCTTCCGCCATGACTACCGCATCGCCGGCGTGAAACTTAGGGTTGTTTATTGCGTCCGCAATTCGGACGGGATCACTCAGCATTAGTTTAGATTCCCTTTTTCATAAAACACCTTAAATTGCGCTCGAACGACTGCCTCATCTTGTAAGGCCGATTGCACCATAATCACCAGATCTGCACATGCCTGGATGGTGCTATTGCTTTGCCGGATAGCATGTAAGGAACTTCGGATGCATTCAGCCGAATGCACAAGCTGGTTCTCACTGTTCCCGAGAGACGTGCCGGAATAGGTGAAATTCATATACCCTCGTTTCGGCAACGAAAGAGGGACAGCCGTGCCAATGCATCCGGTTTAGACCGCTCTGTCTTGTACCTCAACAGTACGCCTATTACCGGTAAACGCAAGTAAAATCGCTATCATGGCCGGATGAACACGGCTCAGGCCGGCATTTTCGCTCTCGGAACGTCCTCTCATGCCTACCTGGAATTCGATGTGCTGGAGTCTCACAAATTCAAAGAATTCGCCTCCGCGCTCGCCGCCATCAGAGAGCCGCGAACCACTACAGGGGGAGTGAACTTCGTCATTGGATTCCGGCCCGAGCTGTGGCGCGCTATTGCGCCGCACGATGCTCCTCCGGACGTTCAAGGATTCAACCAGGACATAGCGGGCAAAGAAGGGTTCAGCATGCCCGGCACTCAGCACGATGCGGTGTTGTGGTTATCCGGCAGTGCTTATGATGTTCTCTTCGATATGGCCCACTCGGTGATCAAGGACCTCGCGAGCCTGGCCTCGCTGGGAGAGGAGACAGCCAGTTGGTCCTATCGGCACGATCGCGACCTGACCGGCTTCATTGATGGTTCTGAAAACCCCACGCTGCTGGATGCTCCCGAAGTGGCGCTTCTCCCGAACGGAGTTCCCGGCGCCGGCGGCTCCGTCCTGCTGCTTCAGAAATGGAAACACAAAACAGCGCAATGGGAGGCACTGCCGATGGACCAGCAGGAGCGCATCATGGGACGCACCAAGCTGGACAGCATCGAACTGGAGAACAAGCCAGCGGATTCGCATGTCGCCCGTACCGACCAGGACGAGTTTGGCAAAATCTTCCGCCGCAACATGCCCTATGGAAGTGTCGCCGATCACGGGACGATGTTCGTGGGATTCAGCGCAGATCAGAAGCGGCTTGCCAGAATGCTAGACAGCATGGCGGGCCTGCTAACCGGCACGCGCGACGCTCTCACCCGCTTTGCACAACCGCTGACTGGGTGCTATTATTTCGTACCCTCCGTTGAGAGCCTGCGGTGCTTTCGATAAAGGGGACACTTCCGCTCCACGATTATTGAAGTAAACGGTCGGTGCGGTGGGCGATTCAGCCAATCTTCCGTTCGCACCTGATGCGCTTACCAGAATGCAGAATGCCAATCAGCTCATGCCAGGAGACGCTTCTGCGCATAGTTCAGAACGCGAAATATTGCAGCGGGTCAAGCGACTTGTGCCGCAAGTTACTCAAGCGATTTGCCCCGCATTTCCGCAGTTGGACGGCTGGAGTTGGGAAATGATTGTCAGGACTGTATGGCTCTTCGTCCTTATCCGCGTTTCGCAGTGGAAACTTATTCGATCAGCAACTTGCGGCTCGCCCGACACGTATTCGACGCGATGCCAGGCTCGTTACCGGGAAAGATCCTCGTTTGGGATGATCGCGTGAGATTGCAGGTGCGAAGCGCTGTTCTCGACAGCTATCGATGGGTGCAACTCCGGGCTGATCACATCTGGCGAAGAAGACTGGCATTGTTGATCTTTTTAGCTGTATAGCATTTCTGACGTGAGGATTGGCAGGACTGCTTCCGCCAATGCGAAGCATTTGGCTTGTCCTGTGCGCCGGTGATCCATATGTCGGCCGAAAGCCAGTCTGCACCCAAACGCGATCACGTCTTCGTAAGCTACAGTCATCCAGACAAGGCGTGGCTCGACAGGCTAGCCGAGCACAATATCGCGATTCAACGCAGCGCGCGTTTCCGAACAATACCAGTTGATAAATTCGTCCATTGCACGCCGATATGATCGGCGCGACTGCAGGACGCAAGGCTATTGAGTACTGATCTCTTGGTCTGGTCGAGTTCCGCAGGTGGGCCGATCTGTACGCCGGGGATTTCTTTTGATTCGAACGCATCATACAGGCGGCCTCCTCGCCGGTTTTTCTGATGTTCAGCCCTCCGCCTCGGCGGTTGGGTGTCCGGAGCCGACTGCTGACTCGTTCGACGCAGCGAGGCCGCGTGCTAACTTTTGCCTAATGTGGCGCGTATTGTTTCTCGGCGCTGGAGCGTCTGCCGCGTTCGGGATGCCGACAACAGCCCAGATTCTGCCGAGAGCGTTGCTCCGTCTGGGGTGTAGCGGGGGATCAGGTCTGTTCTTTGGCAGCGTTGGCCGCGCGTCGGATGAAATCGAGGACGAGCAGTTCTTGGAGACGAGCCTCCGTCAGTTGTATCCAGGAATTGAGATACAGGGAGCGGAAGCCGATCTTGCTAATGCCCTTCCTAATGCTCCTGATGTGCTCTCATTTCTTGACCTGCTCATAGCCAGTGACCAACCGCTAAAGCCTCGATGGCCAAAGGAGAGGCTATCTCGTCTAAGGGTGGTCTTTGATCGCGCCATTTGCGAAGTGCTTTCGACCCGGCTCGCAGCGAAAGCTCCCGACACAAGTCCGATTTTCCCTCACGCACGTGCAGAAGCATGGCGCGACAGTGACGGTGCCCGGCTAAATCTAACGGATTTCGGGGCAGCTCAGCCGGAAACTTGGGCCCGGTTGAAGGTGTATCTGCAGAGCGTAACGAACTCGCCGACTGACCGTTTAACGATCATCACCACGAATTACGACCTGCTTATGGACACGGTAACTAGAGAGGTTTTCGGCGAAAACACCGATGAATCGGAGCCAATTGATCGAGGCTTTGAATTCAGAGACGTGGGATCAGGCAGACTCGTCGCGCGCCCGCCGCGGCACCTCAACGAAGCTCGAGTCACTGGTCGCGTGGCATTGTACAAGCTACACGGCTCGTTGAATTACCTGAGGTGTGAAGTTTGTGATCAGGTCTACGTCAACCACTACGGAAATATCGCGCACCTGGCTTTCGAACGCCAACCTCGCGTCGAGAATACATGTCACTGCGGGCATGGACCACTCAGACACGTCATCGTAGCCCCGTCAACTCAGCGGACGTATCGAATTCCCCAGGTACTGGCCACCTGGGCAGCTGCAACAGAAGCTCTGCGCACCGCGAAGGAGTGGGCCTTCGTGGGCTACTCATTGCCTGCCGAGGATCTCGCGATCCGTTCAATGCTCTTCCGTGCATACAATGCCCGAGGCCTTTGGCGCGATGAAGCCAAGCCAATCGAAGAATGGCAGTTTCGGCCGCCACCGAGAATCACTGTCGTGCAAAAAGGTGATGGGGCACGGCGGGCCTACGAACTTCTGTTTGGCCGCAGCATCGCGTATTTGCACAACGGGCTGGAGGCATGGCTACCGGGGCTGTAGCTGTCCCTCTTAGCAGGAAACAGAGTGCTTGCCAGAACACCGGGCCCAAAAGCAGTTCGATGCTTCCAAACCGGATTCCCGGACGTGTGTCACTCAGCAAGCGGATTCCCTGGCAATAAATCCGCGTCGCCAACTCAGGTTCGTAGATGCGAAGGGCTGTTATCACTAGTTACGATCTATGTTGGGAATGAGGTCCGCGAAGCCTTCGAGCTCGGCACAGGCGGCCCAATGCTCCGACACGCGCGTTTACCGTCTGTAATCGCGGCGAGTGGCATCGAAAAGGCGAGAAACGCCTTGCCGCGGACTTTGGAACATCATTCCGATATTTCGAAGCTGCGGATCCCTAACTCTCAGCTTCATTTTGATACTCAGCTTGAGGCGGGCGAGCCGCCGATTTGAGGCCTTCCAGTCTCTAAACCTCTCCTTATGACACTTCTCGGGTGTCCGCTTTCGGGGAGAGAAGTGCCGCCAAGCTGTGGGCGACGCGCGAAGCCGAACAGACATGAGCCATCTCGTTCAATTTCCGGGGGTTTGCCAATGCGCCAGCACGGGCCATGAGTTTGCGCTATACATGATGGATACTCGTGGTTAAATTCGGGTTCTGCAAACCGTCCGTTGGCCAAGGCGGCGAGAGTAGACAAGGTGAGGACCTGCATGATCAACCGATCAGAACAAACGGCAAGCATCACACGCGCGCTCAGCTATGCAGGCGGGTTGTTGGGCGACCTAAGGTTTGCTGTCCGCTCACTGGGGCGGACCCCTTCGCTGTGGGCCACGGTCGCCCTCACGTTGGCGCTGGGTATTGGCATGAACACCGCCGTCTTCAGCGTTGTGCGCGGCGTGCTGTTGCGACCGTTGATGAATCGCGATGAAGATCGACTGATTTACATCCAGCAGAGCGCGCCCGGATTGCAAGTAAGCAACGCCACATTCTCAATTCCTGAGATCAGTGACATAAGCGCGCATTTGAAGACTATCAGCAAACTCGGCACGTTTTCCACCGTCGACTTCTCTGCAGAGGGATTCGGCCAGCCACGTGAAATCCATGCTGGAGTAGTCGACGGCAACTATTTCGAAGTAATGGGGCTGAAGCCCATCTTGGGCCGCCTGCTCAGCCAGCGCGACGACGGACCGACTGCCGCCGGCGCGGTAGTGCTGACGTACAAATTCTGGGCCACGGTGCTGCATTCCGATCCGAACGTGATTGGAAAGCCGTTACGACTGGGTAGCATGATGGAACTCCGTTCAGCAACCATCGTCGGAGTTCTGGAGCCGTCCGTACCGTATCCGGCGGAAACAGAGCTGATCGCCAACATAGTCACCAGCCCGCACCATCTTTCAGCAACCATGGTGCAGGGCCGTGAGCATCGCATGACTGATGTATTCGGGCGGTTGGCGTCTGGGGCGAGCATTCACTCCGCACGTGCGGAGCTTCGCACCGTGTATGCAACAATGACGGCGGCCCATCCTGAAGTTTATAAGCCTCAGTATCACTTCAAGATCGATGCCCGGCTGTTGCGGGACCAGATCAACGCGGAAGCGAGCACCACTCTGTGGCTGTTGTTTGGCGCCTCGGGCCTGCTGTTCATAATTGCCTGCTCGAACGTCGCAAACCTGATCCTTGCTCGGACTGTCCGTCGCGAATCGGAACTGGCGATTCGCGCCGCGTTGGGAGCAAGCACAACCGCCATTCGCAGGTCGCTGTTGGCGGAAGGTCTGGTTCTATGTGGCAGCGGAGGCTTAGCCGGCGTTCTCATAGCCATCCCGATGGTGACCGTACTTGCGCATTACGCGTTGCGATTCTCAGTGAGGGCAGCGGATCTGACTGTCGATTTCGGCTTGCTTTGGATGGGCTTGGCTTTAGCATTGGCAGCAGCGGTGTTTCTTGCCTTCGCTCCCCGCCTGCCTTCCGAAGATAGTTCGCGCGGACCGGCGCTCACCAGTGGCGCCAGTCGAGTCACCGGGAGCAGCCGTCGCCGGATTCGCGTTTTCACGGTTGTCCAAATCGCGGCGTCATTTCTATTGCTGGCGAGTGTGGGTGTGTTGCTTACCGCATTGCGCTCAATGCAAAAGGCACAGCCGGGCTTTGAAACCGGGCACGTTTTGATCGCCAATCTACCTTTAATTTCCGATGGCCGAACGCCGCAACAGGTGGCCCAGTTCTACCAGGAAGCCCAACGTGAAGTAGGTGCGTTACCGGGAGTGGATTCCGTCGCGACCGCCATGTGGGCCCCGTGGCTCGATAGGCGTTTTCTGAGCTTCACTTTGCAATTCGCAGTGGAGGGTCGAAAAGGGAAAGGCGGCACCGACGACCTGCGTGCCCGGTTCCGATTTGTTTCGCCCGGCTATTTCGCCACTCTAGGGATTCCGCTTATCCAGGGGCGTGACTTCACACAGGCCGATAAGAAGGAGTCCGAACTGGTAGTCGTCGTCAGCAAGACCGTCGCACAGCAATTGTTCCCCGGACAAGACGCGCTAAACCGGCACGTTATGTGGACAGATCCGCTAGTTAAGGTCGCGGGCATCAGCCCTAATGCCCGCCGGATCATAGGCGTCCTGGCCGACGTGGACGACGCCAACATCCTCCCGCAGCGTAATTTGACCATTTATCAGCCGTTCGCGCAGGGGCCGCTGTTCGGAGCCTGCCTGCTGGTGCGTTCGGGCAAAGATCCTTTGGCCCTGGTCCCATCCATCACGAAAACCATCCGCGCCGCCGCTGCGACTCAACCCGTGGAGCACGCCAGCACTCTCGAAGATGTCCGTACCGAGGTTCTGGCGAACAACCGCGTGAATGCGGTCATGTTCGGTGGCTTCGCCATCCTCGCGTTGGCGATTTCGGTGGTCGGAATTGCGGGCGTGCTGGCCTTTTCGGTGAGCTGGCGCACCCGCGAGTTCGCAATCCGGCTCGCAGTGGGTGCCCAGCCGCTTCGGATTCTAGCGAACGTAGTGATCGACGGGGCAGCAACGGCTGCGATTGGCATTGCGGCAGGCGGTCTGGTGGGCTGGGGATTGTCACGGTTGGCGGGCAACTACATTTCGGAACTTCAGCTTCCCGGCCCGCTTCCGTTGATGGGATCGGCAGCGGTTGTGATTACGTCAGCAGTTTTGGCATCGTTACTTCCGGCCGCGCGTGCTGCGCGAGTTGACACGATGCGAGTGCTGCGCGCGGAATGAAACGCCTGCCGGAGGACGAGGCGCACTCCACTCTTTGGCGACAAAGTTGGGAGAAGGCTAAACACCTTGAACTCCCATGACGCCGCAACATGCCCTATCGAAGTGTGGCCGATCACGGGGCGACATTCGTGGGATTCAGCACGCGCGCGACGCTCTCACCCGCTTTGCACAACCGCTGACGGGGTGCTTTTATTTCGTACCCTCGGTTGAGAGCCTGCGGCGCTTTCGATGATGCTGAACCAGATCGTCATTCCGCGCGTAAGGCCTCTGCTGGATCCACTTTGCTCGCCTTGCGAGCAGGCAAATAGCTGGAAAGCAGAACTGCCGACAGCAAGAACGCACCCACCATAAGGTAGGTCAGCGGGTCAGCAGGGCCAACCGCAAACAGGATTGACCTCATCAGCCTGGTCAGAGCCAATGCCGCGGGCCATCCGCACACCGTGCCTATTGTCAACAGCAGCAAAGCGTGGCGCACGAACATGCTTTTGACCTGCTGTAAAGGAGCACCCAAGGCAAGACGTATTCCAATCTCGCGGGTCCGCTGCGAAACAGAGTAGGAGATGACCCCGTAGATTCCCACCACGCCCAGCAGCAAGGCCGTGCCACCGGCAATGGCGAGCAGAATCAGCGTGAAGGAAGTGCGTGCCAGGGATCTATCGTAAATGGACTGAAGTGTCCGGATGTTTGCTACCGGAAGATTAGGGTTCCCACTCCAGACAGCCTGGCGGATCTCATTTATGAGATTGGTTGATCCAGCACGCGGCGTTCGAATCACAAAAGCAACGTTGCGCTGCGCCTCGGTTTTCAAGCTCCTGAAGTTTTTCTGAAACAGCGGCCAATAGACGATTCCGGGCGCTGGTTGATCCATGCCTTTGTCATGCAGGTCGGCGATCACACCGACCACTTCGCGCCAGTCGTCCTTCATCAAGGGCCGGATGCGCTTGCCGATAGCCGCGCGCGGGTAATGCCATAACTCGCGCGCCATATTCTCGGAGATGAGGGCGACTGGAGCCTGCTTGAATGTCTCAGACCAAGTGAGATCGCGCCCCGCTATCAAGCGGCTCCCAATCGTCGAGATGTAACCGGGAGAAATAAACTTGTAGCGGCGAACGGGCGGCACTACGCCTTCCGCATAGGCCTGATCTTCCGCATAGACCGTATCGTTTGAGCCTCCGTCCATTGGCACCGTATTAGTAATGGCTACCGAGGAAACGCCGGCGAGAGTGGAGATCTTCTGGAGTATGGCCGCTTCGGTGCGAATGGCGCGTTCCGGTTCCTTTGCTTCCGACTCGGGAATGGAGATGCCAATAGTCTGCACCTGGTCCGCCCGGTAGAAGCCGGGATCAACGTGGTGAAGCGCCAGGAACGTGCGAATCATCAGGCCGGAACCCACCAGCAGAACAAAAGCAAGGGCCACCTGGAGTACTACAAGACCGCTGCGCGCGCGATTGCGGTCTTTGCTATGGCTGAGTGAGCGGCCACTGCTTTTCAGAGCGTCGGAAAGTTCGGGCCGCCTGTACTTGAAAACCGAGATCAGCCCGAAGACGAGGCCAGAGGCTATGGATATTCCAAGCGCGAAGGCGGCCACGAGAAGGTCGATAGACACGTTGCTGAGCCGCGGCAAATCGGCTAGTTCGGAGGTGGTCAGAAATCGGATCGCCGCGTAGGCGGTGGCCAGCCCAACCGCGCCACCAGCAAGGCTCAGCAGAAGACTCTCTAGCAGCAGTTCAGCCGAAATGCGTGCCCACCCGGCACCCAGAGCGGCACGAATCGACAGTTCCTGGCGCCGTCCGTCGGTGCGCACCAGGGACAGATTCGCCACGTTCGCGCAGGCAATCAACAGCACCATAGCGGCAGTGGCCATCAATACCCAAAGCGTATTGCCGCTGTCGCCGACCAGATCGTCTTTCAAAAGGAGCAACTTGGGAGCGATGCGGGCCGACTGGAACACACGCGGATTCATGCCGGGGTTGACGGGGAACTTTGCCTGTGCCAGGGGTAGCATGCGCGCAATGTCGCTGTTGGCCTGCCGTATTGTGATACCGGGTTTAAGCCTCCCAATACCCTGAAATCCAAAGTTCACGAGTCGCACCTGGGCTCGATTGAAGTACAGCGGCATCACGAGTGAGACCTTTTGATCCATGAATTCAAATGAGGGAGGAAGAACGCCGACTATCTGCGTGGAGTAGCCATCAATGGTGACGCGGCGACCCAGCACAGAACGGTCTCCGCCAAAGCGCAAGCGCCAATATCCGTCAGACAAAATCACTGTCAACGTACTTAAGGAGCCTCCGTCCGACGTTATGAATGAGCGGCCGAACGCCGGTTTGATTCCGAGCATCGGCAGCAGCCCTGGGGTGGCCATCAGGACGGGAACATTCTCCGGCTCAGCGGTGCCAGTGATGCTGGATGTTGAGGTACTCCACAAGCCGACGTCCTGAAAGACGCGCCCCTCTTCCCGGTAAGTGAAGTAGAGCGAAGGGGACATGCCGAGATTATCGATATTGATACCCAGCGCGCTGTGCCGCAGCGTGACCAACTGCTCGGGATGCAAATAGGGAAGCGGCTTCAACAAGACGCCATCAATGACACTGAAGACGGCGGTACCCGCTCCGATCCCCAGCGCAAGCATGAGCAAACTCACGATTGTGAAGCCGGGCGTGTGTAACAAGCGGCGGATGGCATACCGCAGGCTGTTGCAGAGGGTTTCGACTACGTTCTCCCATCCGTAAGAGCGCACTTGTTCTCGAATATGGGTGACGCTGCCCAGTTGCGCGCGCGCCCTTCGGCGTGCGTCTTCGGGCGAATGACCGGCCGCCTCTAACTCGGCAATAGATTGTTCCAGATAGCTCGACACCTCGTCCGAGATATCCTGCTCGGCCTCCCGCCGGTGAATCAAGGCGCGAAGGCCGCGTGACGCCTCACGCCAGATCGACATGCAATCAAGCCTCGGCTTTCATGAGACGGGCGATGGCCGATGAGCGGCGAAGCCAGTCGGCAGCCTCGTTCTCCAACTGCTTCCTGCCGGCGCGCGTAATCGTGTACACCTTGGCGCGGCGTGAGTTTTCCGTCTGCTGCCATTCCGCATCCATCCAGCCGCGGCGCTCTAGGCGTT
Source organism: Terriglobia bacterium (assembly GCA_963758445.1). Classification (GTDB taxonomy): domain Bacteria; phylum Acidobacteriota; class Terriglobia; order Bryobacterales; family Bryobacteraceae; genus Bog-105. The sequence goes on along the minus strand of CAVWVR010000003.1, from coordinate 56,646 downwards.
GCAAAGCCGTTAGCAGAGATCCTGGATTGACCTTGAAAACCCCGCGCGTGGTTTGTTCAATTCGGCGAGCAATTCCAAAGCCATGCATGGGCCGCAAGCTGAGGGTCTTGAGGATCAGCATGTCGAGCGTGCCTTGTACTACGTCGGTATTGGGTTCGCTCATAATATTTTCTTTGCAACTTCCAGTTTGAGAATAGCGGCTCTCCTAATGATTGTCAACGTATGACGATCATGTTGTGATAGGCGGAGGCACGCACCGCGGGCTGGCCCAAGGCGCGTTTTCCCTGTTTGGCCGGATAGATGCGAGATAGAATCTCTCCATGGTCAAGGACATTTGCCGTGCTACGACGCTTGCCTCGTTAATTCTTTTGGGGGCTTGCACTTCGAGGGTCCATGAGTCGAACGAGAACTATGTGCTCGTTGTGGCTCATACCAGGATTCCTTATTGGCAGGAGGCCTTTGCCGGCCTTCGTCGTGCCGGGGCGGAGATGCATGTCAAAGTGGACATGGTTGGCCCGGAACGATACGATCCCAAAGCGGAACAACAGGCCTTCGAAGAAGCCATAGCGTACAAACCGTCCGGCGTATTGATTTCGCCTGCGGATCCGAATCTGATGGCCTCTGACATCGATTCGGCTTTGCAGCAAGGAATACCGGTTCTGACCATCGACTCGGATGCGCCCCAGACCAAACGTCCCTTCTTCATCGGTTCCGATAATTACGCAGCCGGCAGATTGGGCGGACAAGTCCTTGTCAAGTTGCTCGGCGGGAAGGGGAACGTTGTCATTTTCACCTACCCCGGACAGGTCAATTTAGTCGAACGGCGCGAAGGGTACCAGAGCGTATTCAATGATTACCCGGGCATCAAGGTTACCCAGGCGGTCGACATACGAGGCGAGCCGGCGGTTGCGTACGAAACGGCAAAAGAGCTGCTCACTTCGAAGGCGCCGGTTAACGCGTTCGTGTGTCTGGAAGCGGTGGCCTGCCCGGAAGTAGGCGAGGCCGTTAAAGACACCAATACGACAGGCAAAGTGACGATTATGGCGATGGATAGCGATCAGCGCACTCTGACCTGGATCCAACAGGGTTTGGTCGCGTCCACGATCGCTCAGAAACCCTACACAATGGCTTATGTCGGGGTGAAGCTGCTGGATGACCTGCACCATCACAAGCCGACCCTCGCGACGGATTCTAAACAGGATTCCCGCTCTCCGTTTCCATCTGCTGTTTTCACCGGGACATTCCTCGTCGGAAAGGACAATCTGGATACATTCATGAAGCAGAAGCAGGCAGAAACAAATCCGGCGACAAAGCCCTAGCTATGGCAAAGGAACGGGCGCTATGAGGTGCATATCCGCCAGCGCACTGACGAAGAACTGAAACGCGATAGCAGTCAGCATCAGGCCCATGATCCGCGTGAGAACCCGGATACCAATGTCGCCCAGAACGGCTTCCACGCGATCCGCACTCGCGAGCACTAAGTAGGCCACTCCCGAAACGATCGCGACGCTTACGAGTACTGGAATAGCGTCGCGCCACGACTGGCCCTGCCCGACAAGAACCATCACTGTCGAAAGAGAACCCGGGCCGGCCAGCATAGGGATGCCCATCGGAATGATGCCGACATCTTCGGTGGCACGCGCATCGCTCTGTTCTTCGGGTGTCTCACGGGTGCGCGAGCGGCGAGCCTGCAGCATATCCAGCGCGATCAGCAGTAACAGCAGACCACCCGCCAACTTGAAAGCCGGCATCGAAATACCGAAGACGCGAAAAACATATTTGCCGATGGTCGCAAACACCGTCAGCAAGACCAGGCAGGTAAGTGCCGCGCTGCGCGCCATCTGCTTGCGCCGGGAGCGCTCGTAGCCGGCAGTTATAGCCAGAAAAGTGGGTGTGGCCGCAAATGGATCGACAATGAAGAAGACTGCAGCCAGTGACGTGAACCATTGAATGATAAAGGGATGGACACTGTTTACCATTCGTGGCTGCTAACTTCCCGTATTTATTATGACGGAGCACCGGCTGTCTTCGGGATTCAGAGAATCTTAAGATCCGGCGATTACACTCTGGGCTATATGGCAACGTCAGCTTCCCGCTACAAGCGCAAGTATCTGCCGACTGAGCCTATCGATTCGGCTATTCGTGAGGCGTACCTAAAGCAGCGGCAGGGTGACAGATTGGCTTTGAAGGCGGTCAGCCGCAAACTCGGCTGGAGCCGCAGCGCCGTATGCAAGCGGGGAGCGGAACTCGGCGTCACTCGAGCGAAAGAACGTCCCTGGACGTCCACTGAAGAAGACTTGCTGGAGCGCTGCGGCCATTTGGCGCCCAGCGGCATTCGGCGGCAACTCGCGGCCGCAGGTTCATTCCGCTCTATTGCGGCGATACAGGTAAAGTTGAACAGAACGCGGATAAAGCAGAATTTGCAAGGCTATTCCGCAAACAGTTTGGCTGATGCGCTCGGAGTGGACGTGCATAAGATTCTGCTCTGGATCCGGCGCGGCATGCTGCGCGCGGAGCGCCGCGGCACGGAACGCACTCCCAGCCAGGGCGGCGACACGTGGTGGATTTCGGATCGCGCGGTACGCCGCTTTGTTTTGCGCGCGCCCGAGGAGATCGATCTGGCACGGGTTGAAAAGATCTGGTTCCTCGACCTGCTTACGGGCGGGAAGATCTGTGCCTAGCCGCATCAGCGTATGTGGATTCTGGTGGTTGAAGACGAGCCGTCGATGGCCAACTTACTGCGGCAGGGCCTCGAAGAGCACAACCACACGGTTGCCTTGGCGCGGGATGGCGTGGAAGCGCTCGCAGCTGCCACTACTTCGGCTTTCGATGCCATCGTACTGGATGTCATGATGCCCCTGGCGGACGGAATAGAAGTAACGCGGCGTTTGCGTGCCGCCAAGAACGCCGTGCCGATCCTCATACTCACTGCAAGAGATGCGACGGAAGACGTGGTGAAGGGTCTGGATGCGGGCGCCGACGATTATCTGGTTAAACCATTCTCGTTCCACGTGCTGCTGGCAAGGCTTCGGGCCATCTCACGAAGGCGTGAGATCCCCCCGGCGCAGTTATTGGAGATGGAGGATCTGAAGCTGGATCCGGCGGCGCATCGCGTCACGCGAGCCGGCCTGGAGGTGGCGCTTACGGCCACCGAATTTCGGATTTTGGAGTTCCTGCTGAGAAATGCGGGCCGGGCGGAATCGCGCAGCGCCATCATTGAAGCGGTTTGGGGATTTGAGGAAGATGTCGAGTTGAATACGGTGGACGTCTACATCAAGATTCTGCGCGACAAGCTGGACAATAATCCGCAAAAGAAACTGATTCACACCGTGCGCGGCTACGGTTACATTCTGCGTGCATAGCCCGAATCCACGCTCGATACGTTTCCGGCTGACAGTCTGGTATGCGGGGATACTCGCGGGAACCTTTGTGTGTGCGGCTGTTCTTGTGTCCCTCACATTGACGCACAGCATCCGGGTCACCGTAGACAAGCAATTGCGCGCGCGCTTTGCCACGGTTAGTAACTATGTTGAACAGGAGGCCAGCGGCGCAGGGGCGTCCAACCTGCGTGAAGAGCTCAACGAAGATGCGGTTGTGAACGCGGCTTCGGCCTACCTTCGCATAGCGGATGAGAACGGTTCGTGGATCTACCGCTCGCCTAATACCGCCAAGTGGCCGCGCCTGGCTCCGAATCGGAAAGACCTGCCGGAGAAAGGCGTCATTAAGACTCTGAGTTTGAATCACAGACCTATGCGGGTGCTATCTGGTCCGGTGAAAATTGGCGTTGCGCAGATTGGGCTTCCGCTGGATGAGTTTGAAGAGCTGCAGCATGATTTTGTGTGGACGATTTTGTTCGGCGCGCCGCTACTTTTTTGCATCGCCTCGGCGGCTGGTTATTGGATGAGCGGGCGCGCGCTGCGTCCGGTAGACCGTATTGCGACTGCGGCGCGGCGCATTACCGCCGAAAATTTATCGGAACGGCTGCCCGCCAGCGGCGCCGATGATGAACTCGACCGGTTATCGCAAGTGCTGAATGAAATGCTTGCGGGACTGGAATCCGCATTCCACCGCATTACGCAATTCACGGCCGACGCGTCGCACGAACTACGAACTCCGCTGGCCATTATTCGCACCACGGCGGAGGTGATTCGCGGCCGTACCCGCACGCTTGCGGAACACGATAAAGCTTGGGCATCGGTGTTGGCGCAGACGGAGCGGACATCGCAACTGGTGAATGATCTGCTTACGTTGACGCGCACTGATTCCAGTTCCGGCGGATTGTTTGAGATCACCGATTTGGAGCAGGTGTTGTCGGAAGCTTGTTCCGAGATGCAGGTGTTGGCGCAATCCAAGGGCGTAAGGTTGACGTTGAGCGTGAGGGCAAAACCAGCAATCGTCGGCGACGAGGATGCTCTTCGGCGCGTATTCACAATCCTGCTCGACAACGCGATAAAGGCCACGCCGGCTGAAGGAACGATCGATGTGTCTCTGAGCGCGGAAGCGCAGAATGCGTCGATCAGCGTGACTGATACGGGCGTTGGGATTCCTCAAGTAGATCTACCGCACATTTTTGACCGCTTCTACCGTGTGAGTAAGGACCGCTCGCGCGAAACCGGAGGCGCCGGTTTAGGATTGGCCATCGCACAGAGAATCGTCAGTATTCATGGAGGTGTCATTCACGCGTCGAGTCAGGTTGACCGCGGTTCCACGTTCCGAGTCCTACTACCCATCGCTGCGGAGCATTCCCGTTCAGAGATTCTTCAGAATCAGACGGCAAGCTGAAGAGGTAATTAATGCTTAAGTTGACGCTGGGCGCGTGGGTCGCATTGTTCTGCCTGACGTCGGCTTTTGCGCAGACAGGAACTTTAAGTGGTGCGGTCGAAGACGATTCCGGAGCGCTTGTACCGTCAGCAAAAGTGCAGCTTGCCGGTCCAGGCGGTATCACTAAATCGACCCGTTCGGATGCGAAAGGATCGTATTCGTTCAGCGGACTAGCTGCCGGGCGCTACAGTGTGGAAGCTTCCGCGCCCAGCCTTGGACTCGCGCAGCCGGCAACGGTTACCGTCACTGCTGGAACTCAAACGCTTGATCTGCGCCTCACGCTGGCCAGGCTGGTAGAGCAAGTGACTGTGCAGGATACGCCTGGAGCGGCGGTCAGCACTTCGGCCGCGGAAAACGTGAACGCGCTAGTGCTGCAGGGACAGGATCTGGATGCCTTGTCCGACGATCCCGACGATTTGCAAGCCGATCTGCAAGCGTTGGCCGGGCCATCCGCGGGTCCGGGCGGAGGATCCATCTATATCGATGGCTTCAGCAGCGGTGAACTGCCCCCGAAGAGTTCGATTCGAGAGATCCGAATCAATCAGAATCCATTTTCGCCGGAGTACGACAAACTCGGTTACGGACGCATTGAGATCCTTACCAAGCCAGGAAGCGATCGCTATCGCGGCACTGTCAATTACAATCTGGGCACTAAGTGGTGGAACTCGCGCAACCCCTTCTCGGCTGAGAAAGCGCCGTTTCTGCTGAACGAGTTCGAAGGAAACGCGGGTGGTCCGCTCGGCAAAAAAGCGTCCTTCCTGGTGGATGCTCAACACAATTCCGTGGACAATGGCTCCATCTCCAATGCTGTGGTGCTTAATCCAACCTCGTTGACCGCAACCCCGTTTAACAGCACCATTACAACGCCGCAGGTTCTTACTCGCGTGTCGCCGCGCGTCGATTATCAGCTAAATGAAAACAACACGCTAACGTTTCGCTACGGAATTACCCACGCGAACATCCAAGACGCCGGGATTGGGGCGCTCGACCTGACGAGCCGCGGCTTCCACGAGCAATACACCAACCAGACCGCGCAGGCGGGCGATACGGTCGTGCTCGGCAACAGCGTGAATGAGACGCGGTTTCAGTTTTACCGGGCAGCAATCCGGCAAGTTGCGAACTCAAACGCGCCCACCATTCAGGTGCTGGGATCGTTCAATAGCGGCGGCTCTCAGCTAGGCCGTTCGCTGGATGCCCAAAACAATTACGAGCTGCAGAACTATACGACGACGGTTCACGGCGCGCACACCATCCGCTATGGCATCCGCTTGCGAGCGGCAACTGAGGACAGCGTGTCTCCAGAGAACTTCAACGGAACGTTCACGTTCGGCGGCGGAGAGCTTGAGCCTGTTCTGAACGCGCTGAATCAGCCTACCCTGAACGCGAGTGGACAACCGGTGCTGGCGCCGATCAGTTCCATTGAGCGCTACCGGCGCACCCTGCTGTTTGAGAGCTTGGGAGACACCCCGGCGCAGATTCTTGCTCTGGGAGGGGGCGCTACCCAGTTCTCCCTGAGCGGCGGCATTCCCCGATTGACGGTACATCGATTTGATGGAGCTCTCTTCGGGGGCGATGAGTGGCGGGCCAAACCCAACCTGACGGTCAATCTTGGACTCCGCTATGAAGCGCAAACAAACATTCACGACTGGCGAGATATTGCGCCCCGTTTGGGTCTTGCCTGGGCGCCAGGCCGGGGAGCTCGTTCGGCTAAATCCAAGACCGTACTGCGGGCCGGCTTTGGCATGTTTTACCAGCGCTTTGCTTTGTCCGACGTGCTGACCGCACGGCGCTATAACGGGGCGGTTCAGCAGCAGTATGTTGTGCAAAATCCGGACTTCTTTCAGTCAGTGCCGAACAGCGCCGCGCTCGCAGGATTCCAGTCACCGCAAGTGATCGAAGAACTAAGTTCCCACTTACGGGCGCCGTACATCATGCAATCGGCAGTGACACTGGAACAACAACTAACAGCGAAAACGGCCTTTGCACTCACTTACACCAACTCCCACAGTGTTCATCAGTTCGAGTCCAATGACATCAACGCACCACTGCCCGGCACTTACAACCAAAGTGTAGCCGGCAGCGGAACCTATCCGTTCGGCCACCCGGGAGCTGTCTTTTTGATGCAGTCCTCCGGGCTCTACAACCAGAATCAGATCATTGCGAATGTAAATGCGCGCTTGTCTTCGGTCTCCCTGTTCGGGTTCTACGTATTCAATAAAGCCATGAGCAACACCGACGGCTTCAGCACCTTTCCGGCAAATCCATATAGTGGAGCTGGTGAGTACGGTCCTGCAGCGACCGATGTGCGGCATCGCTTCACGTTGGGCGGATCGATGAACTTCCGCTGGAACATTCGACTTAGTCCGTTCGTGGTGGCGCAGACCGGCGCGCCCTTCGACATAACATCGGGCAGCGATTTATTCGGCACTACGCTCTTCAACGCGCGGCCTGCTTTGGCGAGCGATCCCAATAAGCCCGGCCTGATCGCCACATCCTACGGATTGCTCGATCCGAATCCTTCGCCCGGCGAAGCGGTTCTAATGCGCAACTCCGGCCGTGGACCCGCGCAAATTTCCTTGAACCTGCGCGTGGGGAAAACAATCGGTTTCGGATCGGAGCGATCGAGCGGCGGCGGTCCGAAGAGCGCATCGGGCGGGGGAAACATCAATGTCAATCCGACTATGGCCGCATCAGGCCGCGGGCTCGGCGGACTGATGGGAGCAGCGACGACGTCTCGACGCTACAACCTGACCATCTCGATGTCCATCCGCAACCTGCTGAATCATACGAATCCGGGGCCCGTTATCGGCGATATAACCTCGCCGCTGTTCGGCCGCTCCACACAAATAGCCGGTGCGCCAAATGGCGAGGGTTTCTATGAGACGGCGAACAATCGCCGCCTCGAACTACAGATCCGTTTTGCATTTTGACGGCTCTACTAACAAACTGAGGAGACTTCTAAACCATGTCCAAAACATTTATCTGCTGCTCGCTCGTAGCGGGACTTGCAACTCTTGTGGCCGCGGCGGATGCGCCTGGTTACAAAATGACGAAGCAATATCCGGTTCCGGGAAACGGCGGCTTCGACTACATTGTGTTCGACAGCTCAAGCGATCGTTTATACGTTTCCCACGGCACCGAAGTGGATGCGCTCGATGCTGCTTCCGGATAGTTTTGGGAAAAGTCGAGGATACGCCCGGCGTGCACGGAATTGCCATCGTTCCCAGCCTGCATCGCGGATTCACTACTAACGGCGGTGAAGCCACGGTGTCGGTATTCGACACCAACACTTTCAAGACGCTCAAAGAAAATCACCGTACCGAAGGATCCCGACTTCACGTTCTACGACCCCAAGACCAACCGGGTGTTCGTGTGCCACGGCGATAGTGAAGTCATCACCGCCATCGATCCCGACAAGCAGTCGATCGTCGGCGAGGTCAAGCTGGGGGGCGGTGCAGAAGCGGCCGTCGTGGATGGCAGGGGCAATGGATTCGTCAACCTGGAAGAGTCCGCCACAGTAGTCAATTTCGACCCGACGAAGCTTACGGTCAAGAACAAGTGGCCCATAACCGGATGCAAGACACCTACCGGCTTGGCTATGGACACCTCGAACTCACGTTTGTTCATCGGGTGCCGCAGCAAAGTGCTTGCCGTGATGGACGCCAACAACGGTAAAGTGATCACTACGCTTCCGATTGACGACCGTGTGGACGCCGTTGCTTACGATCCGGATACGCATCTCATCTTTGCCTCAAACGGCGGCGGCACCGTATCGGTGATTAAGCAGAACAGCGCTGATTCCTATTCGTCTGAAGGTGACATTCAAACTCAGCCGAGCGCGAAGACAATGGCTCTCGACCCCAAGTCAGGCCGGCTCTTTCTTTCTGCGGCTGAAATGGAACAAAGCGCCGGAATGAATGGACAGCGCGCACGGATGAAGCCCAAGCCGGATACTTTTCATGTCATTGTGGTGGAGCGTCAATAAATGCGAAAACAAACTTACCAGGTGGGAAACAGAGTAATGAGAACGATAACTCCAGCGCTGATGATTGCGCTCTCAATTACTGCTCTTTCCGCACTCGCTCAGGACGGTCCGTATAAAGTCCTGAAGACCGCTAAAGTGGGCGGCGAGGGAGGATTCGACTACGTTTACGCAGACTCCGATGGGCGGCGCCTGTACGTGCCGCGATCGGGCCCGTCAAAGCGAGTTTCCGTATTCGATCTCGACACCCTGCAACCAGTTGGAGAAATCCCCGACGTAGGCGCGCATGGCGCAGCCGTCGATCCGAAGTCGCACCACGGATTCGCTTCCAGCAAGCCTGTCGCGATGTGGGACACCAATACGTTGAAGGTCATCAAGACCATCGACGTGCAGGGTAATCCCGACGGCATCTTCTTCGACAAATCCGATGAGCGTGTCTACATACTCAGCCATTCCGCTCCCAACGTCACTGTCATAGACGGCAAGGACGGATCGATTTTGGGAACCATCGATTTGGGCGGCGCGCCGGAACAAGGGGCTACTGACGGCCACGGACACCTATACATCGACATCGAGGACAAGGACAATGTGGCGGTGGTAGACGCCAAGACCATGCAGGTGACCACGCATTACGATCTGGGCGAAAACAAGACTCCCGCCGGTCTTGCGTTCGACGCCAAGAATCACGTCCTGTTCGTCGAGTGCCGCAACCCGGCAGTGAGCGTCATCATGAACGCTCGCGACGGCAAGATCATCAAGACGCTACCCATAGGCACCGGAGTGGATGGCGCGGGATTTATGCCGGAAACCGGTGAGGCGTTCAGTTCCCAAGGCGACGGCAGCTTAACGATCATCAAAGAAAACAGCCCGGCAACTTTCGAAGTGGAGCAGAACGTCAAGACGATGACGTCGGCAAAGACGATGACCATCGACAGCCAGACCAAGCATGTGTTTCTGATTGCGGCGGAGTTTGGTCCTGCGCCCGCTCCCGCCCCCGATGCTCCCGCCGGCCGACCGCGCCGTGGCCCTATGCTGGCCGATTCGTTCACGATTCTCGAAGTCGGGAAGTAATCACAAGCGAGCCTCAACCAAGCGAGTGCGCGCGCACCTTTGCAGCGCCTCCATCAAGCTCACGATGATGGATCGTGCAAGATGTACAGATGAGGGTCAAAGAAGCTCGCTTAAAGCTCCGCTGTGCAACTAATTGGTTCATACTGCTCATCTTTTTCGTTCCGAGCCTGGCAAACGCCTGGAACAACAAAGCTCATACTGCAATCGCCTATCTCGCCTATAAGCGCCTCGATCGCCATGCGCGCGATCGCGTAGACGAAATTCTCGTTCTCCATCCGCTCTATTCGCAATGGACGAAAGGCGCGAAATTAGGGCAAGCCGGGCTGCTCGCGTTTATGCACGCCGCAACCTGGCCCGATTGCATACAAACTCCCGCCTGCCCCGGATACGTCGAAGACGGTACTGACGGTGGGATGGTGCCCACCGCCGGGCAGGAAGAATGGCAAAACGTCGGATTTTCCGACAGGCTCATGCATAAGTATTGGCACTTCATTGCGCTTCCTTTTCCGGAGAACGCAGGGACACCGGCGCCGCGGCCCAACCTGGAAACGCAGTTCCAGATCATCACCGACACGCTCAACAGCAACACCGAAGACCCACTGAAATCCTACGATCTGGCCTGGATCGAGAATCTCGTAGCCGAAGCCCACCAACCCCTCAACTGTGTCTCCCGCTTCAGCCCTGAGCATCCGCAAGGCGACCACAACGGGCGCGATGTGAAGGTGCGCGAGGGCGACGCTACGGAAAGCCTGCACGAGTATTGGGACAACCTGCTCGGCACTGAAGAAGATCTGGAGTCGGCGACGAAAGAGGGCAAGGCACTCACTGGCGTCCAGGATCCAAATGGCTTGTGGGAATCCGTTGATGTCGACCAATGGGTTGGCGAAAGCGTCGCGCTGGCCAAGGAATTGGTCTACACGCCTGATGTGATCAGCGAAGAAAACCAAGGAAAAGTGGTCGTCTTAAGTGCGGCTTACCGGAAGGCCGCTACTCAGGCCGCTCTTAAACAAGCCGTATTAGCCGGCAACCGATTGGCTTTGGTGCTGAACAAGAATCTGCAATAGAGCCTGCAACGAAGGCCCTCTAACTGACGGTGCGGGTGGCAAGCGTCACCGTAACAACGTCGTTAGGTGTCTTGGTCGTGCCTCCGTCTTTCTGCGGATGAAATTCAATACGCAGTGTCTCTGCGTTTACGACCACGCGCAGATATCCGAAATCTGTGTCATCGTAGCTTTCGAGCGTGAGCGTATTGTCAATCATGTACGGAGTGCGGTAAGTGGCGCGCATGCTGGAAAGCGGCGAGTGCCCGCCGCAGCCCGCTACCAGGTAAGGAATTTGATAGTTATTCACCGTGCGCGTGAAGCGCTGGTAATTATGTGCATGGCCGGAAAAGACAGCGTGCGGCCACACTCCAGCGGCTTGGCAAGCGGTGTCAATGTCCTGTAGCATCAAAGGGCTGCCGCCGTGTACGAATCCGCCGGTGAATGGCGGATGATGAACCGCGATGATCACCGCCCCTGTAAAGTTGTCGCTCGTCACCCTTGCAAGCGCGGTCTCTAAGAACGTGATCTGCCGGCTGTCAAGCACCGTATTCTGGCCATTTTCATCGGAGATCACGCCCGGGTCCTCCAACACATTGCTGTACAAGCCCAGGATGCGGACAAATGGAGCTTCCAGGGTAAAATACACACCGGGCTGAATCATCGTGGTGCGCAACAGGCCTCCGGAGTCAGGCGATTGAACGCCAGCCGGCGTGCAGAAATTCCGCAAAAACGCCTCTAGCGTGGCTTCGGGGTCGCTCGGATAGACTACGCCGTCGTGATTACCGGGCACCGCAAGGATCGGCGCCGGATAGTTGCGATACGGCTCATAGAATTGGTCGTAATAGTAAGTGGCTTCGCCGAAGTAATACACCACGTCGCCCAGATGAAATAGGAATGAGGGTACGTCCGCTGCATTCTGTTCGTTGAAGTCGCTGACCATCTTGTCGGCCACCAGAGACTGCGATGTCGGACCCTGCACGCTGCCTGTGTCGCCCACGGAATGGAACACAATCTGTCCCGCGTTTTGGATTGCCTGAATCTTCGCCGCTCCGGCGCTTCCATAGACCTGCTGAAGATTGAGAATCGGCTCCGCTGCTCCACCTGTGGGCTCCGGGACCAACTCAAGATTGTTGATCTGTTTTAGCTTCTGATCGGTGACCGGGTTCTTGAATCCGGTTGGATCGGGCGAAGGTTGCGGCTGCGCAAAAATAGGGTCGCCGGTTACAGCGCCCGTGGGTGGCGGGTTCGGGTGTTTGCGCGTTGGCTTGTGTTTTTTCGTCGCTTTGGGAAGGTGCTTCGCCATGCCTGCATTTTAAATGCAGGGTATTTCGGGAAAATGACGCCGATTCGCAAAATGCCGGATTGCATTAAGGATTCGTCGCGGGCTCCGGCGGTCTCTCCAGATTCTTGACAACCACTCGAGCGGGATTGCCCATGGCTACCGAATAGGCAGGTATGTCGGTGATCACCACGCTGTTGACACCGATAATCGCGCCTTCGCCAACGGTTACGCCTTTCAGGATGAACGCATTCTGACCGATCCAGGCATTGCGGCAGACACGAACCGGCTTGATCTCTTCGGGCTTAGGCGGCAGATCCGCAATCCTGTCCTTGGCATCGCGAGGGTGCGCATCCGTGTCCATGAACCGGACGCCTGTAGCAACATTTACATCGTCCTCAATAACGATTTCTTTGTTGACGACAAAGGTTACGTTATGACCGATATCCACGCGGTTATGAATTACCAGGCGCGGTTCATCGAAGATCCGTCCGCTGAAAATGTCGACCTTGCCGAAAAAATTTACGTCATCCCCGATGTAGATCCTGGCGTGGCTTGCCATAAAAGGCAGACGATAGAGTCGGAAACGCTTGCCGACCGAAGTGCAGCGCGCGCGAAATAGAGGCTCCCGGTAAAAGTAGGTGAGTGCCCAGCGAAACCCCTGCACCACGATACTTTGCAGATCCAATAGAGCGCGCAGGACCGGATAAAAGAAGCGCGGCACAGGCAGATTACTGGTTAAAAACCCTTTCGCACTCGACTTCAGCGCGCGATAGAACGGCGTCTCCGCACGGCGTACCTTTAGCGCAAATTTGTCGAGCATGACGTCTCTACTGTTCCAATAGCTCAACCAGCAACTTCTCAGCAGTCAATACCCAGGCGATGGGCCGACCACTAAATGCCACCGCGGGCAAAGGGCGTTTGACGATCAGCGCTTTGCGTGCTTTAAATTCCGACAATGCACTTGCCACATTCTGAACTTCGTAACAGACGTGATGCAGTCCGCCGCCACGCTCCAGAAACTTCGTTACCGGCGAATCGTCTCGCCCCGGTTCAACTAATTCGATCTGAGCTGCGGCCGGTCCGGTACTTAGAAAAGCGACCTTCACCTTCTGTAACTCGTCTGCATAAATCCGGCCGTCCCAGGAAGCGCCTAGAGAACTTAGGAAGCCTCGCATAGACGTCTCAATGTCTTTCACCACGAACCCGACATGGTGAAGACGAAGCTCTGCCGAGTCCGCCATCTACCCGGCAGCGCTCACCGTCTGTTTCAGGTATTCGCAAATGTGCTGGTAGGAGTCCAGCTCAGCGGCAAGTTCCAGGTCCATCTCAATCTGAAATTCTTCTTCGATCACGTTCAACAAAGTGATGCCGGCGACTGAATCCCAACCCGGGACGGTATCTTGGCGCGCCTTCGGGATCTCCGATTCAGGCAGCTCGGGAAACACCGTTTCAAAACATTTCGTCAGCCGGCTCTGTACTTCATCCATCTACCGTAACTCCCTCGTTCTGCTCGACATCTTGGTATAGCTCCGGGCAAGCCCCGGTAAATAGATCTCGCCCCAGTCTGAACTCCTGATCGGGGACATAGCCGAGCATCGACCGGAAAAACTCCTGCAGCGGCCCATTCTTTGCCGTCGGGGCGAACTCGAACAACACACTTGCACTATCGAATCTTTCGAACAAGATCTTTAGGCACTGGTGTTCTATGCGCCGCGCAAAGGCACGGCAGCTCATCACCCAGGTGGCTATGTGAAGATTGCCCTGCTCGCTACACCCCTGCATCACTGAAATGATGCCTAGCGGCCCGAATTTATCTTCGTATTTCACGCTCGATCAGGAAGGAACCCGGCCGCGCCAGCTTTCGTTCCCATTCCGGCTGCGTGAATCGTATTCCATTCAAATTGAACTGATTGGTCTTATTCACCAGTTCCAGCGCGCGGCTGATCGACGCCGAGTTGTCGAAATCGAATCTTAACTTGGCCCCAATTTGGCTCAACAGAGCTTCAGCCGATGACGCCTGTTCTGTCTCTTCTTCGAACACGGCGCCCGCCCGAATACTTTCCCGCCTGAGTGCATCTTCGGCCGTTACCTGATCCTTGCTGCAAAGATTGCGCAAGCGTTTCAGAACCTCTAAAACGCCTTTGTAGTCGCCGCTAGGGAATTCGATACAAGTAATGCCCGGGTGTACGTTCGCGACTTCCGCCAGTTCGAGCGGCGTGTCGTCCACAAATGCGACCGCATCCGCCGAAATGTTCCACCTCTTCAGGATTCGCGTCACTGACTGCGATTTCGGAGCCCAATGCACCTCTATAGGAAAGATTTTCTGCGTTGAGATCAGCAGGTCGCTTCTGCTTAACGCGGCTTCGACCACCGACGGATCGTTCTTGCTGGCGATGCCTACCAGAACGCCTTCATCGGCAAGCGCGGAGAGTAGCTTCTGATAGAGCCCATGCAGGTGATAGCGGCTCGCCGCATCCCAACGCACGGCGTCCGCGCCTATCTCCCCCACCAGCCCGCTCCACAAAGTATCGTCAAGGTCGGTGATGATCCCTTTGAGCGCGGGCGCTGGGGCAATCACGCGCGCGAAACCCTCCGCGATGCGGTCCGCATGCGGCACCGTGTAGGGAAACCCGATCAGCAATTCCGATTTCAAGTCCAGCCGGCTTCCTGGAAAGCCTGCTTCCGAAACCCACGCCGAATTGACGATGTGACGTTCTTCTTCTGGCCAAGCCGCCCCGCGAACGCAAAGACCTGCTCGTTCAGGAACAACTCGGCTGAGCCCGCCTGCCATTCCGGCGTGCGGAAGGCCGGAACCAGCGGCAGCGTCGGAAGACACACGCCAATGCGAGTCTTCTCAGACGCTTTCTCGATCGCTGCTTCCAACCTTTCAAGTGTTCGTCCTGTGTCTCTAAAAACGTCGGATTCAAGCGCCGGCCCCCAGGCTCCTGCCTCTCTGTAAGCAAAACGCGGATCGATGTCCTGCCACTCCAACACCACCGCAACTGCATCGGTCTCCTGCTCGGATGCGCGCGCTACGGTACTGGTCAGCTCCCCAAATTCTCCCACCGTAACGTGGACCCGCTGATTCGGCACGCGCTGCTGCACCTGTGCCGCCAACAGTGTCTGCAGGTGCAGCGGACTAAAGCTGCAGGCAAGCAATAACCGGAAAGGCTCGGCCGCCTCTGGTGCGCCTCGCAGAACCTGAAGTGCTTGCGTGATAGTCACGTGGCATGCTCGATCTCGGCCGGGAGCAAGTGGGAATTGGGAAGCGGCTGGTTTGTCAGCAGATATTTTCCGCCGCTAGTGGCAACCACATACAGAGTGTTACGGCCCACTAGACGCAGTAAACGCTGCACGCCCGGCAGTTCAGCAAAAACGTAATAGCGTTTCGGCTGCGCCCATCGCTGCTGAAATTCGGCATTGTCGATGAATATGTTTGGCGCACCGGGCGCATACGAGCCATACACCAGGTTGTTGAAGCGCCCGTTCAAAAGCAGCGCGCGTCGGTCGGTGTAGAAGAAGACGGAAGAAAATTCGTAGTAATGATGATCTACGATCATCTCTCCCGGCGGCGCATGTAGAAACGCTTCAGCCAGTGGCCGCGAAGACATGTAAGGATCGAAAACAACCAAGGCCAGACGTGCCGCCTGGAAAAAGATGACCATCATGGCCGCGATCACCAGGAACGCTTTTCGTCCGCGCACAACAAACGCGCCGATGCTGCCAAGTAGAAAGGCAATGGTTGCCACCAGCAAAGGAATCTTCAAATACGCGAACGACTTCAGCGTCAGATCTTCCACGTGTCCCAGTGACAACGTGTAGACATCCGGATGTGCGGATAGCGCGCTGGCAATATCACCCGGAGCAGGCAGTCTCCAAACAAGCGCCAGAATGACAATGCCCACTGCGGCAGCGCAGCCGGTCAACACGCCGAGCAATTTCGTTGCGGTTCGCAGCCATCTGCCTTCCGTCGCCATGGCTCCGCCAATCAGCAATGCAAATCCCGGATAGCACGGCATCGAATAATACTCTTGCGTCGTCGAGAATGTGAAGAAGATCAGCACGAAGCCAATCCAGCAGAGCGCCATCAGACGAGCCCTCCCTGCCCGATCCAACGGCCGGAAAGACTGCTTGATCACCACCGGCAGATACACGCTCCAGGGGAACAGCCAAACCAGGTGGAACAACCAAAACCACAGTCGGGGGACGGTGTTGTAGTCGTGCGGGTAGCGGAGATTCAGGAACCGCAGCACCTGCTCGTTCATGAAATAAAACCAGAAAAAGCCGTGATATTCGCCCGCTACACTGCGCATGCTGAAGTCGAAATACGGCGGATTGCGAAGCGTCGCCAGAATGTGCCACGGCGCCGCAATCACCAGAATTATTAGCGTCCCGCTGATCGGCCGTATGCGCTTCCAAACTCGCGCCTCAAACAGCTGGCGCGTGACCGCCAGATACAACAAGCCTGCTCCGACCGGAAAAACAACCCCAATCAGGCTTTTGAGAAGCAGTCCCACGCCGATACTTGCCGCCAATAAAAACGCCCAAAGCCTGGGTCGTTTCTCGTCTTCATCAATCGCGCGCAACAACGACCAGAGCGCGAGTGTGATCGTAAACGTGATCATTACGTCCGGAATCAGAATGCGCGTGAACAGAAACAAGCCCAGGCAAGTGGATATGCACAGGCCTGCGTAAAGCCCGGCTCGTCGCCCAAATGCCCAAACTCCGAAAGCCGCCGTCAGCCACCCCAGCCCCACTGCGGACAGGGCCACCGGTATCCGGGCCACCCAGTCATAGCTGCCGAAGATTCGATAGCAGAACGCGATGAGCCAGTAGATCATCGGTGCTTTTTCCAGATACAGCACGCCGTCCAGCCGCGCCGATACCCAATCGCCCGATGCCAGCATGTTGCGCGCGATCTGAGCCTGCACCGCGTCCACGTCGTCCATCAGCGATGGCGGCGAAATGATGCAGCCCAGATAAACCGCCGACGCCACCAGAATGACAAGCAAGTACAGCTTGAGAGAGGCGCCTCTTTCGACGCTTTGCAACCTGTTCGGCGGCTCGACGATCTCAACTTCGGGCGAGGATTTAGCGGCGGGGCTTAACAAGTCCGGTCCAATAGAGCAGTACCTTTCAAGATACCAATTTTACGAATCTTCGGCACGAAAAGTCTTGCAATTTGTTAGAGTTGGGGTGGAATGCTACTTACCACGGCCCACCTTCTCCTGGTGGTCGCGCTTTGTCCTTTTGTCTATCTTTTGATTGCGCTTTATAGTGCGTGGGATTTTTTCAAACATAGGGGCGAATCTTCAGCCCGCGACAGTTTTACGCCGCCCATCAGCAACCTCAAACCCGTGCGCGGCATAGATCCCGACGCCTACGAAAATTTCGCCAGCTTTTGCAAGCAGGACTATCCCGAGTACGAAGTCGTCTTCTGCGTCGGAAGTACCGACGATCCCATTTTGCCGGTTATTGAGAAGCTGCAACGCGACTTCCCGGAGCGAAGCATTCGTGTTCTTTATGGCTCCGGACGCACTGCCGCCAACGATAAAGTGGCTAAACTGGCGCGCCTGGCCAGCGAAGCAAAGTACGAGCATCTGGTGATCAGCGACAGCGACGTACGCGTACGGCCCGACTACCTTCGCAAAACTATCGCTCCGCTTGCCGACCCCAGAATCGGCGCCGTTACCTGCTTATACGTCTCCACCGGCGAAACGAATTTTGTCGAAGCCCTGCAGAGCATCGGCATGATTTCGGATTTCTACGCCGGGCTACTGGTTGCCAAGAAGCTGGATGGTGTGAAATTCGCGCTCGGCCCCACCATCGCAACCACGCGCACCCGCTTGGCCGAATTCGGCGGCTATGAAGAGATCGAAAATCGTCCGGCAGACGACCTGCTCGTAGGCCGTTTGATCGCCGACCACGGACACGAAATCAAGCTCTCGCCCTACACGGTCGAAACAGTCGCCGATTATCAATCCATGAGCGATCTGATGCAAAAACGTCTGCGCTGGCTCGTGGTTATGCGCCACATGCGCCCGTGGGGACATTTCGGGCTGCTATTTACGAACGCCTTGCCTTGGATCGCATTGGCCATCGCACTGCACCCGACTGCCTGGTTCACGGCCGCGCTTCTGAGCGTCTATTTGGCAGCTCGTCTTTCGCTCACCTGGATGATCGGCGTGTGGGGCCTCAAGCGGAAAGATCTATGGCGCAAGCTTTGTCTGGTGCCAGTCTGGGACGTAGTAGCCTTCCTGATCTGGCTCGCCAGCTTCGCCCGGAATTCGATAAAATGGCGCGGCGGCCGCTACCAAATCCGCAACGGAATGTTGGTACCAGCCGGATCACCGTCAGCGCGGTAGTTGCGACATGCTGCCGTAAATGAACGTCTGCATTAGCGGTAAACGTCCTTCCGGTCGCGGACACGGTGAATGGTGATGGTGTCTTCGGCTTCTTCGAAGAAGACGCGGTGAGTGCCCACGCGGAGTCGGAGCAGCCCTTCGAACTCGCCGCTGAGCGCCTTCACACGACCGGCGCCAGTGGCGGCATAGCGATGGATCGCCTGCAGGATGTGTAGCGCACTCTTTTGCTCAATGGCGCGGATCTCGGCCTGAACACTGGGCTGAAAGTGGATCTTTTTCACATGCGGTCAGTCCGGTTTACGGATCTGATCCATCGTGAACCCGCAATCGATGAGCATCTGTTCAAAGGAAAGGCCGCCTTCCGGGTTCTGGCGGAAGTACTCGCGGGAAGCGGCAATCGCACCGCGGTCCTCCTCTGTAAGTTCGTCGTCTTCGTCGCGGATCATGACTTCGAGCAGATGGACGACGGCGGCTATCTGGCCGGGGCCAAGTTGATCGAGCAAGTGGTGAGCGTGCTGTTTGGCTGCCAGAATATTAGTGGGCATGATGTCAGCGGGCATAGCGTTATCCGCTCCGAACCTTCAAGTCCTCATCACCGAACAAACTCCAAACGCAGCCTCAGGCCTTCGCCGCTACAAACGCCGCGCTCTCCACAGCTGCCGTCTGCCTACGCTCATTCGTAGCTTTGCGCCAATTCACTTGCGGCAGGAACATAGATTGATCCACGCGCTCCCGATATCGGATCGCAATGTTCATCAACGAGTCCAGCAGCGAATCCGACAAATAATGCGGCTTCAATCCCAGATCGATCAGCTTTGAATGCTTCGCGTTGTAATAGTGCTCTTCTAGTTCGACACGCGGATCCGGCAGGTAATCGATGTCCGTATCGTAGCCCAGTTTCCCTGCCGCAGCCTGCACCATCTCGGCCAATTCCAAAACCGAAAATTGCTCCGTAAATTGATTGAACACGCGGCACTCCCCGCGCCCGGCCGGATTCAAGCATGCCAACTCAACGCAGCGCACCGTGTCCCGAATGTCCAGAAACCCGCGCGTCTGTCCGCCCTTGCCATACACGGTCAGAGGGTGCCCCACCGCCGCTTGCGCGCAGAAACGGTTCAGCACAGTGCCGAACACTTCGTCATAGTCGAAGCGGTTGATCAAAGCCTCATCGTAAGAGACTTCCTCCGTCACCGTCCCATACACCACGCCTTGATTCAGATCGGTAGCGCGCAGCCCCCAGATCTTGCAGGCGAACATCATGTTGTGGCTGTCGTGCACCTTCGACAAGTGGTAAAACGAGCCCGGCTGTTTCGGGAACGGCAGCACATCTTTCCGACCGTTATGCTCAATCGTGATGTAGCCTTCTTCGATGTCGATGTTCGGCGTCCCGTACTCGCCCATCGTCCCCAGCTTCACAATGTGGCAATCGGGCTGAAGCTCGCGCACCGCGAACAGCAGGTTAAGCGTGCCCACAACATTGTTCACCTGAGTAAACACGGCATGCTTGCGGTCAATCATCGAGTAGGGAGCGGCCCGTTGTTCCGCGAAATGGATCACCGCTTCCGGTTCGCAGGCCTGCACCATGCCAGCTAAAAAATCGTAATCTGTGACATCGCCTACATACAGATCGATCGTTCGACCGGTGAGTTGCTGCCACACCCGCAGGCGTTCAACCAGCGGACGGATCGGGGTCAGAGTTTGAACTCCCAATTCGTGGTCCCATTGCCGCCGCGCATAGTTGTCGACTACCGAGACCTCATGGCCCCTGGCCGACAGGTAAAGCGCGGTTGCCCAGCCGCAGTATCCATCACCGCCGAGTACGCAGATTTTCATGTGCTGGTTTAATGCTCCTTCTTTTGCGTTAGCGAGCTTGCACCCTAATTGCTGGCGAGAGTTCAACCTTCAGACGAAGTTATTGCTCGGCAGGTAACAGATTGCAATCACTGGCCTTAGTTTCACGACTGCTATACCCCACCACAATGGCCCCAAGGAATATTAGAATCGTTCCCAACCACTGATAACCTGTTACTTCTTCTCGCAAGAAGAGCCTTCCAAACAAGGTCGATAGGATGTAACCGCTAGCCGTCAGCGGCAGGACAACACTTAACTCCGCCAGGCTCAACAGCGCCATGCGCGTAAATAAGCCGAAGATCAAAGCGCCTACGCCCAAAGCCACGTATGGATTAAACAAGGCCCGCGCATAAACAAAGGGATTGAGTGCCAGGACTGAGGAAAAATGTCGCATTCCCCAAGCCAACGACAGATTACCTAGCGGCCGGATAAACAGCACAAGCGCGAGCAGTCGATACGCTCTCGCAGGCAGACTGATAGTACGGTCGGTTTGGCGCGACATGGGCAAATGACAGGGCTGTCCTATTAGGGGTGTTTCAATACTATTTTAGACGGGGCTGCCGAATTGAGCCAGTAATTACGCGTGGGCGGCAAGAATCCTACCTGAACAGCTACCTAATCCGATTCGCCGGAACCCGTCGCGGGCGCAGTAACCGCTGAGTATTACCTCATCACCATCAGCTAAGAACGGACCAGTACCAGTCATTTCCAGGAGACACCCATAGTTGCCTCTCTCCGGACCGGAAACCGTGCCGCTACCCAACAGATCGCCCGGTCGTAACGGGCAACCATTCGAGCTGTGATGAGCGATCATCTGCAATATAGTCCAGTACATTTCGCGAAACGATCGCCGAACTGAGCTTGATAGCGCCCAGCGAGACCTCAAGCGTGATATCGACTGCGTCCTCCCCGTCGCTCCGAAGATAGGCAAGCGGCTGAATATCATGCTCCTCTGCCCTGCTCCGAAACGGCGCCAGTGCTTCCCAGGTCACCACCCAAGGAGAAATAGACGTGGCGAAGTTCTTCCCGAGAAATGGTCCCAGCGGCTGATACTCCCAGCGCTGTATATCGCGTGCCGACCAGTCGTTGAGCAGGCACACGCCAACGATCTGCCGGTTTGCTTCGGCGATCGGCACCGGCTCGCCGAGTGCATTTCCCGGCCCAACGAAGATACCCACCTCCACTTCATAATCCAATTGCTGAGTCGCTCCAAAAACGCCTGCGCCTAACTGCCCCTTCGGACGGCGAACGGGCGTTCCGCTGACAACGATGGATGAGCTGCGCCCGTGATATGCAATCGGCACGTGCTTGTAATTCGGCAGCAGTGGATTATCAGGTCGAAAGAGGCTCCCAACATTCGTCGCGTGATGAATGGAAGCGTAGAAATCAGTGTAGTCGCCGACTGCGGCGGGCATCAGCATCCCGCAATCGGCTTGTGCAAACAACTCCCGTTTCGCCGCGCCCTTTTCAAGCGCCTTGCTGAGTTGCCCTCGAATCTCGCGGCGCTGTTCTTGCTCCAGCGCCATGTAGCCATTCAGGGTTTCCCCCGGCAGCCACTCGCTCACATCCAGGACGAACTCTCCAATAGCCGTTCCGATCCGCGGCCGCAATTCATTTTTCGTGCGAAACACACCCAGCGGCAGATTCTGAATGGGAAAATCGCAGCCCGGCTCATTCGCCGTTTCCACCCAGCTCTGACGTTCAGGGTCGTGCGTGCCGTCAATCACTAACTATCCAACCACGACAAATAGTAGTCGCGATCCTCAATCTCGACCGCCTCCTTGCTGACGTTGAGCCCGTGAAATGTATCCACCATCACCGCCAGTTCATTCGTTTCTTTTTGCCCGATCGACGCTTCCGTCCGACCCGGTTGCGGACCATGCGCCAATCCGTCCGGATGCAAGGTAATCGACCCGTACTCGATGCCTTTACGGCTCATGAACTCCGAGTTGGCGTAATACAGAACTTCATCCGACATCACGTTCGAGTGGCTGTAAGGCGCCGGCACAGCTTCCGGATCGAAGTCATACGGGCGTGGACAAAACGAACACACCACAAATCCGTCGCCTTCAAACGTCTGATGCGTCGGCGGCGGAAGATGAAACCGCCCCACGCGCGGCTCGAAATTTCGGATGTTGATCGCCCACGGATAGTAGTAGCCATCCCACCCGATCACATCGAAAGGATGGTACGCCAAAGTCATCTCGCTTAGCGTGTTCGCTTTCTTTACAATCAGCTTGAATTCGCCCCGTTCATCGTGCGTTTCGAGCGTCTGTGGGCCGCGAATGTCGCGCTCAGAATAGGGGCTGTTCTCCGTCAGTTGCCCATACTCGTTCCGATACCGTCGCGGCGTGCGCACATAGCCGGAGCTCTCCATGATCAGAAGCAAGCGTTGTACTGACGCGAAGCGATAGCGATGCAAAATGCCGCGCGGAATCAGCAGGTAATCGCCGCTGCTGAATACAATACTGCCGAACGGCGATTCCAACGCTCCATCGCCTTCGCTCACGAAAACGATCTCATCCCCTTGGGCATTGCGGTAGAAATCCGAGGTGCTCTCGGCCGGCCGCACCATCTCCATCGACACTTCATTGTTGAAGAGCAGCGGGACCCGCTCCGTAATGCTGTTCCCCGGTTTGTCCAAGTGCTTCGTGCGGAAATGCCGGTGACGAAGCGGTTCAGACGGCGCGGCTTCCCATTTTATTTCGCGCACCACTTCCACCGCGCGCACAGCCGTGGGACGCCGCATGTGGTACAGCAACGATGAGGGCCCAACGAAACCCATGTTGCCCATCAGTTCTTCCGAATACAATTCGCCCGATGGCTTCCGGAAAATTTTGTGCCTCTTGCTGGGAACCTCACCCAGCTGTAGATAAACCGGCATACAGACCTCCTACTTATTCTTCTCCACGTTCGTGGATGTCTCCCACACTTCGCGTCCCAAAGCGTTAAGCTGCCCTTGCGTGATATCCGCCACAACGGCTTTATGCGCCGCCGCCCCATTCTTCTTCCGGATTGCATCGGCGATCGGTTTCAGCAGCGTCTCCACATCTCGCGGAACCTGTCGTGCTCCACTCGCCGCCAGATACACCAGCCGCATCGATCGTTCCAGCACCCCACGCAGCAGTACTTCCAGCTCCCGATTGTGCGTCATGCGCGCAATCTGAAGATGGAACTCTTGATTCGCTTCGATCAAGCGCATCGACCGCGTTCCCTTTTGCAGCCCGCAACGCTTGCGCATAATACTTGTCGAGCGCTGCAATTTCATTGGGTTCGGCACGGCGCGCGGCCAGCTCCGCCGCCACACCCTCAATCAATATGCGCGCTTCCAGCAGATCCCGCACTCCGCGAAAACTCAGCTCAGGCACCAGATACCCACGCCGCGGAACCACTTCAAGCAACTGCTCGTTATGCAGCCGGTTACACGCTTCGCGAAAGGGCGTGCGCCCGATGGAGTAGCGCGTCAAAATTTCCGATTCCTCCAGAAAGCTGCCCTCCGGCAGTTCGCCGCGCAGGATCGCGTGTTTCATCAGCCGATAAGCTCGATCCGCCAGCGTGCCTTTATTCTGTGTTGCTTTCCGCTGCGCCATCGATATACTCTGAGTATATTGAAAATGGATGATAAATATCCAACATGATTTCTCCTGACCGGCTGGTTCCACCACACATTCTCAGCCTGCGCCCCTATGAACCAGGCCTCAGCGCCGAGCAGGTGAAACAGCGTTATGGCCTCGATCGAGTCATCAAGCTGGCTTCGAACGAGAATCCGCTGGGTGCCTCGCCCAAAGCAATCGAAAACGCGCAGCGCGCGCTGGCCGGCATGTTCCGCTATCCCGACGGCGGCTTGGCCCTGCGGCAAGCTCTCACTGAACGCTTCAACCTTAAACTGGAGAACGTGATTGCCGGCTCCGGCAGCGAAGGCCTCATCGCGAACGTCGTTCGAACCTTTTTGTGCGACGACGACGAAGTTCTCACCACCGAAGCTGCCTTCAACGGTTTTCAGGTTCTGGCCCGCAGCCGCGGCGTTCCGTACCGCACCGTGCCTTACCGGCACTGGAAGTACGATCTCCCGGCGCTTGCTGAAGCCATCACTAAAAAGACCAAGCTGATCTATCTGGCCAACCCCAACAACCCTACGGGCACGTTCTTCACCAGCGCCGAGTTCGAACATTTCTATAGCCGCGTTCCCGAGCGCGTCTTGATCATCCTGGATGAAGCCTACTTCGAGTTCGCATCCGAAGAGCCCTCCTACCCCGATTCCCTGCACTACCGCTTCGATAACGTCATTACGTTGCGAACATTCTCCAAGGCGTATGGATTGGCAGCGGCACGCGTCGGCTACGGATTCGCTCATGAGTCGCTCATTGCGATGCTGCTCAAGATCAAGCTTCCCTTCGAGCCAAGCGGCCCATCCGCCGCCGCAGCTCTGGGCGCTTTGGACGACCACCAATTCCTCCGTGCTTCCGTCCGGAACAACACCGCCGGTCTCGTCTACTTGACCGAGGCCCTGCGCCAAATCGGCCTGAACGCTGTCCCCTCAGCCGGCAATTTCCTGATGCTGGTCTTCTCGGACGCCGAAGAAGCAGAACAGGTTTTCGAAGCCTTATTGCGTCGCGGCATCATTCTCCGGCCGCTTGCATCCACCGGCCTGCCGCAATGCTTGCGCGTGTCCGTCGGCACGCCGGACGAAAACAGAATTTTTGTAGACGCCTTGCAAGGCGTAATGTCAGAGATAATTGATCTGGCAGACGCAAGCACGCTTGATAGCAGAACTGGAATGGCAAGCCGTGCGCGCGTCGTTGCCGGACCTCAGGAAAGGACCCAATATGTCACAACTTGCTGAGCAAACCGAAACGACGACCGCCCCACAATCCCAGGAAGATTTCCTGCCCATCCACGGCACCGATCACGCCGAGTTCTACGTCGGCAATGCCAAGCAGTCCGCCTATTTCTATCGCGCATGCCTCGGCTTCAGCCTCATCGCTTACCGCGGCCCTGAGACCGGCACGCGCGACCGCGTCTCCTACGTCCTTGAGCAGGGCAAAATTCGCCTTGTCTTTACCACCCCGCTGTATCCCTCGGGCGATATCGCCGATCAAGTTCAGCGCCACGGCGACGGTGTGAAATCCATCGCTCTCTGGGTGGACGATGCCGCATCAGCCTGGCGTGAGACCACTGCGCGTGGCGCTAACGGAATTCAGGAGCCCTGGACCACGAAGGACGAGCATGGCGAAGCGAAGCTTTCCTCCATCGCCATCTACGGCGATACCGTCCACACATTTGTCGAACGGCGGAATTACCGCGGTGTCTTTCTGCCCGGCTACGCCCCCATGCCCACGCCCGATCCCATCGCGCGTCCCACCGGCCTTCTGCACATCGATCATATGGTCGGCAACGTCGGTTGGGGCCAGATGAACACCTGGGTCGATTTCTACGAACACGTCATGGGCTTCCGCATGTTCAAGCACTTCGACGATCAGGACATCTCTACCGAATACTCAGCCCTGATGTCCAAAGTTATGGCCAACGGCAACGAACGCATTCGCTTTCCCATCAACGAACCGGCCGTCGGCCGCAAGAAGTCCCAGATCGAAGAGTATCTGGATTTCTACGGCGGGCCTGGCGTCCAGCACATCGCCATGGCGACCAATAACATCATCGACACAGTAACTAAGCTGCAACAGCAAGGTCTTGAGTTCCTGAGCATACCCACCACTTACTATGACGAACTAACTGCCCGCGTCGGCAAGATCGACGAACCGCTTGACGAACTCGCCAAGCTCGGAATCCTGGTAGACCGCGACGATGAAGGCTACATGTTACAAATCTTCACCAAGCCTGTCGAAGACCGCCCGACTCTCTTCTTCGAAATCATTCAGCGCAAAGGCAGCCGCAGTTTCGGTAAGGGTAATTTCAAAGCCCTATTCGAAGCCATCGAACGCGAACAAGACCGCCGCGGCAATCTGTAACTCGATTTACATCTGAGTTGTCAGCTACCGCTCACTCAAAAAAGGTAGCGCTCCGGTCGCCTGCGAATCTAACTCCCGAGGTTTCGCATGCAACAATCACCGTGTCCTATACACGCTCGTGCTACTCTTCGCCGCGCAAGTTCCATTCGCGTCCGGTAATTCTCTCCCCTACCAGCAGACGAACCTTGTATCAAACCTGAGCAGTGTGGGGGCCCTGACTGTTGACCCCAATCTGACGAATCCCTGGGGGATGTCGTTCAGCGGCGGCAGCCCCTTCTGGATTTCGAACGCGGGCAGCAACACGTCTACGCTCTACAGCGGCGCCGGCGTGAAGAACAGCGCCGTCACGGTGACAGTGGCCGGAAATCCCACTGGGCAAGTCTTTAATTCCGCCGGCGCGGGCAACTTCGTGGTCAACGGATCGGCATCCGCCTTCATCTTTGACACTATCTCCGGAAAGATCGCAGCCTGGAACGGTTCGCTCGGCCTGATGGGCACTGCATCAGTGGTGGCAAGCACCGGAGGCGCCGTCTATACCGGTCTCGCCCTTGGCAACAACGGCACGGGGAATTTTTTGTACGCCGCGAACTTCACCAACGGCGGCGGCATCAACGTGTTCAACAGCTCCTTCACCCAAGTGAACTCCACGACCTTCGCCGGCAAATTTGTCGATCCCAGTCTTCCAGCAGGTTACGCGCCCTTTAACATTCAACTCGTCGGTAACAACCTTTATGTCGAATACGCCGAAGTGGGCGCTACACCTGGTAACGCAACCAGAGGCGCCGGGCTGGGCTTTGTTGGTATCTACGATCAGAGCGGAAACTTCATCAAGCAGATCTCGGGCACGCAGCTAAATGCGCCCTGGGGCGTCACAATGGCCCCCGCCGGCTTCGGTCAATTCGGCAACGATCTGCTTGTCGGCAACTTCGGCAACGGCGAAATTAATGCCTTTGATTCGATGGGAAACTACGTCGGAACGCTCGATGGTTCGAACGGCAGCCCGATCGTCAATAGCGATCTGTGGGCATTGGATTTCCGCCCCAATGGTGGAGCCAGTTCCAATCCCGACGCTCTCTATTTCACCGCCGGAATCGACAAACAACAGGACGGCCTGTTCGGCGAGCTCACGCCTACACCCGAACCGCTCGGCTACGGCTTAGCCGGAATCGGACTCATCGCGCTCGCGAGCCTAAGATCCGTCCGTCGCAAGCGCTGATTTCCCCAATTCCCGCTCCAACCACCTGACCATCTTCTTATCCGCCAAGCTGCGCTCAGACGCCGACCACCAGCGAATGCCATGGCCCGCTCCGTCAATCGGATAGAGATCGCAACTCGCTCCGGCTTGGCGCATCCGATTGCACATATCCACCGACTGCTGGTACGGCACGAATGCATCCAACGTCCCGTGAATGAGCAGAAACGGCGGCATGCCGCGCCGCACATTGTCAACCGGCGAGAGTTGCGAAAGCCCCAGCATGATCAGCCGCTCCCACGGTGTGCCAATCACGCGATTACGGAACTGCTCAGGAATCAGGTTGGAATTCCGTATCAAACTCACCAGATCGGTCGGCGTGTAAAACGCCACCACCGCTCTTACCGAAGCTGCCTCGCCGCCACGCAGCACAGCCATCGCGGCCAGTTGCCCGCCTGCTGATTCGCCTACCAACGCAATCCGGTTCGGATCGATGTTGTACTCCGCCGCATGCGCTTTGACAAACCGCACCGCCGATTCCACGTCGTCAATCGCCACTCCGAACTGCGTCACATCCGTCGCCAGCCGGTAGCTGATAGAGAACCACGCGAACCCCGCATCCGACAGCGGCTTGAACAAGGGCCGCACATCGATGCGTCTATCGCCGCGCACCCAACCTCCGCCGTGAACAAGAATTACGGCCGGCGCGGGCACGCTGGTTTCAGGCAGAGCCGCATCCATTAACAAATCGGTTCCGCCGGGCCGCGCGTAAACGATATCGTCCAGACTGCGCGTCGGCGCAGCATAAGCGTGAGTAGTCACTGTTAAAAAAGAAAGTAAGGCCAGGAAAAGGCCGCGCATACGTCAGCTAATTGGATGTATGCGAACTAACGCTGGTTGCAGCAGCCGCTACCTAAGCAGATCTTCCAGCTGAATCTTCGCTTCCGTCCCCGCATCCCGGTACTTCACAATCACCGGCGTGTACAGCGATATGCCCCACTCCGCGCCCGCCCCCGATCCAACTTTTCGCGACCCGGCCACCACCACCGCCGCTTCCGGAATCATCAGCGGCAACTCGTCACTCGCGCGGTGTACCACGCCGCGCACCAAATCATAGACGGGAGTGGAGCGATTCAGAATCGTGCCGCTACCCAAAACCGCGCGCCGCTTCACGATCGTCCCTTCGTAAACACCGCAATTCCCGCCCACCAGCACGTCGTCTTCAACGATCACCGGCAACGCGCCCACTGGTTCCAGCACTCCGCCCAACTGCGACGCAGCCGAAATGTGACAATTACGCCCCACTTGCGCGCAGCTTCCCACCAGCGCATGCGAATCGATCATCGTGCCGTCATCCACATACGCCCCCGCGTTGACATACATCGGCGGCATGCAGGTGACGCCGCGCCCGATGTAGCACCCGTCGCGAATGCTGGATCCGCCCGGCACAATGCGCACCCCACTCTCGGCGGTAAACGATTTCACCGGATAGGTCCACTTATCGAAAAATGGCAGCGGCCCCGATCCCGTCATGTCGACCACGGCGCCCATGCGAAACCCGAGCAGTATGCCCTTCTTCACCCAAACATTCACGCGCCAGCCGCTCGGCTGCGCCGCATCAGGTTCAGCGGAACGAATTTCACCGCGATTCAGAAGCTCGCGGAAACGCAGAAACAGCTCTGTGTCCTGTTCAGTGTAGGTCGCCGGCTTTTGTTCAAAAAGGCTCTCAATCGAATGCTGCAGTTCGCTCAAACTCGCACTCCGGAAAGCAGCCCCAGCGATTCCAGAACGTGTTCAATCTTCTGTTGCGAGGTCACCGACGGCATCACCATCGGCAAGCGCCATACCGGCTCAAGCAGCCCCATGCGCGCCAGCGCAAACTTCACCGGACCCGGACTGGTCTCGACGAAGTTCACTTCCATCAGCTCCTGGTACTTGCGCTGAATCTTACGCGCGCGCTCGTAATCGCCGTTTATCGCCGCATGCGTCAGTTCCGTAAACTCGGCCGGAATTTCGTTCGACACCACCGAAATCACGCCCCGTCCGCCCAACGCAACCAGCGGAATCGTCACCGCATCGTCACCCGAGAGCACGATGAACGAATCCCCCACACGCGCGCAGATACTCGCCATCTGGCCCACGTTGCCGGAGGCTTCCTTCACGCCGACAATGTTCGGAATCTCCGCCAGCCGCAGCAAAGTCGCCGGCTCTACATTCACGTTCGTGCGCGGCTGCACGCTGTAGACAATGATCGGCATCTTCGTCGACGCGGCAATCGCGCGATAGTGCTGATACAAACCTTCCTGCGTCGGCTTGTTGTAATACGGCGTCACGGAGAGAATACCGGAGGCGCCAAGCTGCTCCAGTTCCGCAATCCGGCTGATGACTTCGTCCGTATCGTAGCCGCCTGCCCCGGCCAGCACCGGCACGCGCCCGCGCGCTTCTTCCACTGTGATGCGGACGACCTGCAAATGCTCGTCATGCTTCAGCGTCGGACTCTCGCCCGTAGTGCCGCAGGGACAAAGAAAATCGATCCCCGCATCAATCTGACGATTCACTAACTCGCGCAGAGTCGCGCCGTCCACCCTCCCATTCGCGGTAAAGGGCGTCACCAAAGCTGTGCCACAACCGGTAAACATAGAAACTCCTGTCACTGAGCAGTTGATTCGCTGCCGGTCCCAAACAGGACCTCTTCAAAGGTATGGACGCCGCGCCGCTCTAAAATCCAACGCGCAGCTTTCAGAGCGCCGTGTGCGAACCCTTCGCGCCCGCGCGCCGCGTGCCGCAACGTAATCGTATCAGCCGCCGAATCGAACCCGATTTCGTGTGTCCCAGGATGCCTGCCCGCCCGGTTCGAACTCACGTCGATCGGCCGGCTGTACCCATGAATCCGCATCTCTTCCACCAGGCGCAGCAACGTGCCCGACGGAGCATCCTTCTTGGTGTCGTGATGAATCTCCCATGCCCACGCACCGTAGCCTTCCTGGTTTTTCAACAGCGATGCGGCGTGCGCCACGACGCGCTGGAACACCGCGACACCAACTGAAAAGTTCGGGCTGTACACCAACCCCGTACCCGCCCTTTCGACCGCCTCGGTCACGCTAGGAAGTTGTTCGAACCACCCCGTCGTTCCGCTCACCGCTTGCACGCCAATCCCCGCAAGCTGCTTCAAATTGTTAGGCGCAGCCTCTGGTGTCGTGAATTCAATCGCGGCATCCACCCCGCCGAATGCTTCGCGCGTAATCGCGCGTCCATGCGAATTGCCCGTTGACGCCAGCTTCAACACCACCTCGAACCCATGCTGACTTGCAAGTTGATCCACTAAGCGGCCCATCTTGCCATAACCCACCAAGGCAAGTCGACGAAGCGGTGTAACACTACTGGACATCAAAATCCTCGAAACTGAGCCAGGGAGCGTAAGCGACCCCAGTTCGACCGCTGCATTTTTTCATCCCTCACTAATCAAACACCGCCGGATCCAACTCCGCAAAAAATTCTTCGTGCAGCGCCGCCACCGCGCCCGGCACATCTTTGTCCTCCACCACAAACCCCAGGTTCAATACCGACGCGCCCTGCGAAATCATTCGAATATTCTTGTTCTGCAGCACTTGGAACGCTCGCCCCGCAATTCCCGGCGTATGCCGGATGTTATCGCCGACAAGACACACAATAGCCTGCCCGGTCTCCATCGTCACTTCCGCGAACTCCACCAACTGCTCGCGAATACTCTCCAACTGTTCGCCATTATCCACCGTCAGAGACACGCTCACCTCAGAGGTCGAGACCATATCCACACTGGTCTCAAATCTGTCGAAGATCTCGAAAATGCGCCGCAGAAATCCATGCGCCATCAGCATGCGCGTCGAGTGAACATTCACAATCGTGACATCGCGCTTGCAGGAGATCGACTTCACCGGATTGCGGCAAGGTACCGCCGTAGACGTGATGCGCGTCCCCTCAACTTCCGGCCGCCGAGAGTTCAGAATCAGCACCGGAATGTTCTTCTCAATCGCCGGCATCACCGTCGCCGGATGCAGCACTTTGGCCCCAAAATAGGCCATCTCAGCCGCTTCCGCGAAAGAAATGCTCTTCACCCGATGCCCGCCGGCGATGATGCGCGGATCGGCCGTGAGCATGCCGTCCACGTCCGTCCAGATTTGTATCTCTTCCGCATTCACGCCCGCACCGACAATCGCCGCCGAGTAATCGGAACCGCCGCGCCCCAGCGTCGTCGTCTGCCCATCGCGCGTGCTCCCAATGAATCCGCCCATCACCACCACGCACCGTTCCGCCGCCGGAACGACAATCTCTTCCAGCAGCCGGTAAGTGTCTTCCAGAATCGGTTGCGCCTGCGTGAAGCGATTATCCGTCACAATCACGCGCCGCGAATCGACATGCTGCGTCCGCATCCCCGCGGATTGGAATGCGAACGTGACTACCAGGCTCGAAAGACGCTCACCCACGCTCGCAATTGCATCCGTCGAGCGCGCTGAAAGTTCACCCACCACCGAAAGCCCCTTCACCAGTTCTTCCAGCCATTCGAAGTGAGTGCGAATGTACCTGTCTAAGTCCGCAGCCGCCGCGCCAGCCAGCGCCAGCCCATGAGTTAGATGATGCCCGCGCAGCTCATCGACAATCGTCAGCGCCTGCTCTCGCCTGCCCGCGGCCGCTTCGTGCGCCGCCGCCAGAAGCTTGTTGGTCGTCTTCCCCATTGCGGAAACAACGACGATCGGGCGCCGCTGTTCCACGCTGCGCACAATCGCGGCAACGCGCGCAATCGCTTCCTCTGATTCGACGGACGACCCGCCGAACTTCATGACAATCATCGGCTGACCCTAATCCAGGTAGCCTTCCGACAGCATCAGTTCCGCATTTAGAACAGCCGCGCCCGCGGCGCCCCGAATCGTATTATGCCCACAGGCGACGAACTTTACATCCAGCACCGCGCACTCGCGAACGCGCCCTACCGTCACCGCCATCCCGCTGTCCCGTCCGGCATCGCGCCGCGGCTGGGGACGGTCGTGCTGATCCATATATCGAACCGGTTGCGAAGGCGCGCTGGGCAGATCTCGCTCCTGCGGAACACCGCGAAATCCATTCAGCGCATGCCGCACTTGCTCCAGCGTTGGTTTCTTGCTGAATGCAATTGATGCCGACACCATATGCCCGTCGATCACTTCCACGCGGTTGCACGTCGCACTGACACGCGCCGCCAGCGGAACAATTTTTCCATCGGAAAGTGCGCCCAGGATCTTCTGCGTCTCGTGCTGCATCTTCTCTTCTTCGCCGCCGATAAACGGAACCACGTTTCCGATGATGTCCATCGACGCAACACCCGGATAGCCCGCGCCCGAAACCGCCTGCATCGTCGTCACCAGCACCCGCTCAACGCCGAACGGCAGCAACGGAGCCAACGCCATGGTCAGCACCACAGTTGAGCAGTTCGGATTGGTCACAATCATGCCGCTCCAGCCGCGATTCTTCTGTTGCCCGCGAATCAAACCCAGGTGAGCGGCATTCACTTCCGGCACCAGCAGCGGCACATCCGGTTCCATGCGGTGATTGCGCGAATTCGACACCACCACATGCCCGGCCTGCGCGAACTCGCGCTCAATTTCGCCCGCAACCGAAGCATCCATGGCGGAAAACACCAGCCGCGGCGCATCGCCAGGTTTGCATTCGGATACCACGATATCGGCTGCATGCGCCGGCATATCGCCTTCCAGCCTCCACGCGGTAGCATCGCAATAAGCTTTGCCCGCGGAGCGGTCGCTCGCGCCCAGCCACGTCAGCTTAAACCACGGGTGTCCCTGCAGAAAGCGGATAAAGTGTTGCCCCACCATTCCGGTCCCGCCAAGCACGCCCACTTCAATCGGCTTCATTGCGCTATCCATATCTTCGCTAACGGCCTAACCGCTGTACCAGCTCGGCGTAAATGCGGACCGCTTCCTGCAACTGATCTTTCGGTATGCGCTCTTCAGAAGTATGCGCCACGTGAATGCTTCCCGGGCCAATTAAATAAGGTTCGCCCCACGCTCCATTAAACGCCGGGATGTCGGTAGCGAAAGCAACGATCGTAGTCGCAAAACCGGGCAAGCTGCCCAAGTGTAGTGCTGGAATGAAGAGCACTTCGTTCGCTTCAGCATCCGGCCCCGCGGCAGCAGGAATATCGCGCCGCAGCCCGCTAGGGTCTCCCACGATTCTGATAAAAATTTCCGCCTTCGCCGCATCGGCAATTACGTTCGGTGCACGCCCGCCTTGAATCGTGCCGATATTCAGCGTGCTCGGGCCCAGAATCTCATCGCGCGGCATCGCAACCCGCCGAATACGATCCAGAGCATTCAGCAGCTTCTCAATCGCCGATTCGCCCAATTCCGGATACGCCGAATGCGCCATCCTGCCCGTAGCGGCTATCTCAAACCGCAGCGCGCCCTTCGATCCCAGCGCCAGCAGATTTTCGGTCGGCTCCCCATTAATAAGGAAGCGGCTCCCGCGCGAAATCCCGGCCGCGGCAAGTGCACCGGCGCTGTTCCGTTCTTCGCCCACCACGAACAACATGCCGAAATCCCGCTTGCCCGCGGTCAGCAGTTGCTCTCCCGCCTTGATCATTGCCGCGATGATGCCCTTGGTGTCGCACGCTCCGCGTCCCCAGATGAACTCATCATCTTCGCGAGCAGGAATAAACGGCGGCACCGTATCCATGTGCGTCGAGAGCACCACCACCGGCTCGCCGAACTGCACAAAGATGTTGTCGCGCCCTTCTTCCACGGGCATGCGCTCAATCGCGCCACCAAAACGCGCCGCCAACTCGCTTAAATGTGTAAAAAGAAAATCACCGATCGCCCGCTCATTCGGCGTGATGGATTCAATATTGATCAACCGGCGAGTCAGCTCAAAGACATGCATGTGAGAAAGAACCCCCCGCGCGTGTCTCTGGGAGGGCTAAAGGAAGGATTTCCCCGTTTAGAAGTTACAGAATAGCAAAGGCGCAAGCATCGAGAGACGCTCGACACGGAAGGCGGCGAACATGGGATGGTGAGCGTCCCTTCTGGGCTCGCTGACGCTCGCTTGCTCCGTGTCGAGATTGTCATTTTATCGGCGTTGTTCCGTTTCCCCGGGGTCGCCGCCGATAGGGCAAAGTTAGAGGGTTGGCTTGAAGTCGCATATTCTTGTGGAGCGGTTCAGGCGGCTTTTTGGGCGGTTTGAGCGCCGAAATATTCCTCAAAGAGGGGCGCCAGGTCGTGAGCTTCTTTCATAGCCTTGCATTCGGCGATCTCCAATCGCTTTTTGTCCAGTGCGACGGCGATGTGATGGCGCTCCGTGCGCTGAATCTGGCGCTCTTGCTTACGCTCTTCTTCGGCCACAGCCTGTTTTTGCCGAACGAACCCACTCTCGCCTAACTGCCTTTGTTTCTTATGGGTGGCGAGCTGCGCGGCGACACGGGCGTAGGCGCGGTCGTGATGAGTCTGGTAGCGCATGTGGTGTTCGAGATCTTTGCTGCGGATAGCGACCGGCGCGTGGCCCGATTTGATCTGTTCTTCGTTTTGCAGCGTGAAGGAGAAGCAGCTTTCCTGCAGCGACATGGCGCGCTGGGACATCCAGGCATGGCAAGCCATTTTGAAAATCATGTCGTACTCCATTTCGTCGGCGGGCTGTTCGATGCGGACGTAGTGTGCGAGCATTTCGTCGAACACCTGCTGGATTTCCGGTTTGAGTACGTTGAAACCGCCGGTGAGGCCATGTGTGACGCGGTTCTGCGAGGAGACCGCTTTTCCGATAGATGATGAAGGACCCGACGACTTTTGCGCATTGGCGCGATTGGCGGCGAGTTGCTTCTTGGTAACAGTCTTCTTGAATGACATGAGTGACACCTCGGCTACCAGTGTTTATGAGAGTTTGGCGCGGCGCGTACCGGTGGGGATGGAGGGTATTGATAAGGAAGGAGATTTAGGTGAAAAGATTTGTGACTGGAGTTTGAGAGATTGCGCAAAATGGATAGAGTGAGAACTGAGGACTCATGGCGAGCAACCCGACCTATTTCGAGATCATCGACTTCATATTCGAGCATAAGAGCCCTGAACAGATAATCGAATTTCATCCGTCGGAAGCGGCTCAGAGTCGCGTTGAAGAACTCATCACGAAGGAGCAGGAAGGAATCCTCACGGGCCAAGAGCATTTGGAATTAGAGGATTACATGCAGTTTGACCACATCATGACGTTGATGAAGGCTCGTGCTGCTCAACTCCTAGCCTCTCGTGCGTCCTGAGATTCCGGAGGCGATACGGAGACAAGTAGCCAGCCGGGCCAACTTTCGGTGCGAGTATTGCCTGTTTCCGGAGCGATACGCCACGTTCCGTCATCAGATCGACCACATCATCAGCGTGCAGCACGGTGGTGAGTCTTCCCTGGATAACCTGGCTTATGCCTGCATTCACTGCAATCGCTGGAAAGGCCCGAACATCGCGACACTAGACCGAACTGGGCAACTGTGGCGATTGTTCGATCCTCGCAACCAGAACTGGAGCGATCACTTTCGCTTAAGCGGAGCTGTCGTTGAGCCCGAGACGAGCATTGGCGAGGTAACCGTGCGATTATTGAGGGTCAACGATATGTTGCGGGTTCAGAAGCGGCTTTTGTTGCAGCAAGCTGGAGTTTATCCGCGGGGTAATTAGGAGGGGCGGCTTGAGCGTAAAGCGGCCATTGACCAGCTCGGGTTGTGAGTGCCGCCGAGTTCCGCGATTCGCTTCTATTTGGTTTTCGGTAGCCATGGGATTCTCCTGTAGATGAAAAGCGCCGGAGCTTCTCTTTTTCGCAGAGTTCATAAGGCATAGGCGCGTTTGTCGTCGTGATCCTGGCAAGCTGGGAAAATGGCGCACCTGACTAGGGGGTCACTGCCGCAGTACGAAACTCCCCTAACCGGCCGCGCCGCGCGCAGCGGACCAAGTCCCCGGAGAGAGTTTGCCAGGGCCGGAACGAAACGTCATAACAGCAAGGTCAGCACTTCAGGCGTTCCGCTCGTTGACTAGTACGACCCACTAGGAGAGCAGAAGTTCGAAAATAAAATCGCGACAGATATGTAGATATTGCGCCGCTCTCTTTGATTGAGCGCGACAGGAA
The DNA here is from genome assembly GCA_963758445.1 of Terriglobia bacterium. GTDB lineage: Bacteria > Acidobacteriota > Terriglobia > Bryobacterales > Bryobacteraceae > Bog-105. The sequence continues at coordinate 19,953 of CAVWVR010000003.1, read as the reverse complement.
TGGAGTCGCACCGATATCCTGTCAACAAGCACTTTTATGAATAGGCGTTTTCTGATTATCGGGGCGGTGGCATTTTTGCTGTCGTGCAATAAAGTCACATGGACGCGACAAAAGACGTCCGACGAGCTTGCTGAGCGCGTCGTTCCTCCCGAGATAGTCGAATGCACGAATACGCATATTCTTCCAGACATAAAAACAGCGACGGTAACCAATGAGAAGAAATGTTATGAACTATCTTGCAATGCCAAGGCCGGTGGATGCGCCACCCTCATTGTAGGCAAGAAATACTTTCTGTACGACAAAAACACGCGTTGGAAATTACATGGGGCGAAGGATTTCACGACACTGGCGTGGTTCCAAGACTGGGCCGTGACGTACAGTCATGGAGAAACGTGGCGTTGGTCTCGCAAGACACAGATTCGGGTGGATTCGGCGTGTACATTCTCGACTCTTTCATCGATGTGAGCGCAAAAGAGGGAACTCTACGAATGCGGCCTAAGGCAAGCTTGGCACTTCAGGAAAAGTGCGCCGGCGGATCAAAGAAAGTCTTCGACCAGTGGCTTCAAGGGACCCTTGAATACCGCAAGCCGGGAATCTCCACATCTTTCAGCGATCACTATGACCCCGAGTCGAATGGCTGTTTTATGGAAACCGTGGTCACGCCCGTTCCCGTGGGAAACGAGTTTTCCACGATAAAGTTTGTCTCAGATGCCTATGAAGGTAGTGTGTTGGCTAACTATGTTTGGATCTCTAAACCTGACAAGAAATATTGGGAGGTCTCGCCGATGGAATGCATGGTTAAAGGTCGAGATGGCAAGGAGAATCACTGCAGCTCTGATGAGGAATTTCAGCAGATGGTCCGGGTGCTGTACGGAGTGGTCGAATAGGTATAAATTGTGCGGTTGGCAATCGGCAATGCTGGCCGGCCAAAGAAACGTCGGTGCCGGCCCTGCGCTCCCGGCCTACCTTTTAGAACATGTAAAATTGGCGAACCCGAGATAGCATGAACCTACGTATGCGTCACTTGGTTAGACCAGACACCAGCGGGACGAACACAGACTCAGCACACGGGGCAGTTCATTCCCCACGCCCGGGATTATCGGAGGATTCTCGTTAGCCCCAACTACGCCGCTATCGACTGGTGACGGGCAGCGTTACCGAGCTTGGCGAGTTTCCGCCTGCGATAGATTCGCGTTCGGCGCGAGTAGATCGCGAACTACGGCTGGAGTTTTCCCCATCTCTCAAGCTGCCACGGCGCACAATCCAGATCTGAAGGGCGTTTACCGGGGCTGATCGTGCCGCATGATGAGACGAGGGCGCCCGATGTGACGTACCGGGAGAGGAGCAAAATGTCCTTAAGGCTCGAGGCCTTCTGCTAGGCTCAGTTGCATGATGCGGGGCCAGAATGACGCTGTTGCGTGAGATCCAGCTTGCCGCAACCGACAACAATATCGATATCTCAACCGTTTTGCGGAAATCAAAGATGCTGGCCGTCCGGCTGCGGAGCTCAGAATTTGAAGATTGGGTAAATCGAGAGTTGAATGGTTATTCCGAAGCCTCGGATCTTCCGCCGTATCGAGTAGTTCCCGCCCCTGCTCAAGCGCACCTACGAGATGCCTTCAAGGACTGGAATGGTGCCCCTGTCATGGCAAGCTTACTTCCTGAAAAGCTAAGATGGCGAGCGGAAATATGTCATTTGACGCAGCCTATAGCCTCAATAGGGGCAATGATTGATCAGCAACCGAAAAGCGGGCAATATCGAACCCAGTGGCCTCAGGAGATGGCCGTCACTTACGGCGCCGTAGGCTACAACCAATTCGAGTGTTTAGGTGCATGGCAGATAATCAGTGTCAATTCCTTAGTGGGAGTAGTGGATACAGGCAGAAACCGCATCTTGGAGTTTGCTTTAAAGATTGAAGCCGAAAACCCAGAGGCGGGTGAGGCTCCTCCCAACACCGAACCGGTACGCAGTGAAAAGCTTCAGCCTCTCGTGCACAACACTTTCTATGGCCCGGTTGGAAACATCGCGCAACACAGTGAACGTTTCAGTCAGGCCGCGACCATAGGTATACCTCGCGAGGAACTCGGCAAGTTTACTTCTGATTTGCTCAAACACATTGACGAGCTGAAGCTTGATGCTCGACAAAGACAAAGGGCCGATGCTCAAATTGCCATTTTGCGTACGGAACTTGCGGCTGAACCAGACCCGACTATCGTGAAGCAAGCGGGGCATAGCCTTCGAAATATTATCGAAGGTGCAGTCGGCAGCTTGCTTGCGGCAGCGGCACAGCCGACCGTTTGGGAGTCGATACACACCCTGCTGAGCAACTTCTAAATACCGAATGCCGGGCCTTGCTTCAAAGTCAGTTATGATCAGGGGCAAGAGCGCATAAACCATGCCGGATAGCGTTGGAACACCTCCGAACACGGCATCTCCGGCCACTCAGCCGAATTTCATCATCATCGAACCCGGCCTGTTCGCGCGCAGCTTTTGGCTTCTCAAACGCGCCTTCATCGCCGCTTACGAAGACAATTGCTTCAGCATCGGCAAAGGCGCTGCCTACTCTTTCCTGCTGTCGCTATTCCCGGTCCTCACCACGCTCACATCAGTTCTGATTCTGGCGAACGCGCAATCTGTGGTACGAATCATCGCCACCTTCGTCCATCAGTTTGCCCCTCCGGGCGCCGAAGACATTCTTCTTTCGCGCCTGCGTGAGCAGGTGCATAAGCCCATTCAGTTCTCGCTCTTTGCAGTCGGTCTCTCGCTTTGGGCCGGCTCGGGCGCCATGATCAGCCTCATGGAAGGGTTTCAAGCCGCCTACCGCATCCCTTCCGGCCGGCCCTTCCTGCAACAGCGCGCCATGGCCATCTTTCTTGTCTTTGTCACCGCGCTCCCGGCGGTCGGTGCATCGTCATTGATCCTGTTCGGAAACCGCGGAGAGGCTGCTTTCATTCATTGGATCGGAATTTCGGAAATCAGCGCGCCGGTCGGAATTGCCTGGCGAATCGCCCGTTATGTGCTCGCCTTCTGCACCACAACGTTCGTCACGGGACTGCTCTATTACTTCGGCCCCAACTATCGCCCGGAACCCGCGCATTGGGAAAGGCTCTTTGGACCTCGCATCATGCGCGTGTGGCCGGGAGCTTTCGTCGCAACCATATTGTGGATGCTCGCAACCGCCGGCTTCGCGCTCTATGTAAGTCACGCGAATTACAACTTTTTCTACGGCAGCGTGGGAACGGTAATCGTGCTGCTGATCTGGCTATATCTGATCGCGTGCATCGCTCTGATCGGCTGCGAATTCAATGCCGAACGCGAGCGCATCGCCCTCTTACCCTTCGAAAGCTAGTTTCGGAAACCTAACCGAGCCGCGACCGCGAGGGAGCGGTTGTCATCCTAGACCACTTCGCTCTCTCGCACACGTCTGCGAGTCGCTGAAGACGAACCGGCCTCTACCGCCCACGCGTATTCGAACAGCGGCTTCGCGGCCATAGCGAAATCGACGACCGTATCGACCAGCCCCGGACTAAGGCAGTCTTCCGGAGTTAACGATCGGTGCAAAATGAACGAAGTGAGTTTCAGCCAGGGGCCAATCGGCTCCGCGGCGTAGTTCTGAAGACCGCGCGGCATGCCTGCCAACGCATGTTCGGTAGAAAGCGCCAGATTCCCGCGCTTCAGGGCCGCAAGCATTCGCTCGAAGGCGTCCGGATTTCGGATCATGGTCTCGCGCCACGCGTGAAGCAAGTCTTTGTCGGCTTGCCAAACGCCCGCGCCTAGAAAAGATTCTTGAGGTGAAATGTGAATGTAGAGAAGGCATTCGGAGTCGGCAAAAGAACGCCGCAGCTCCGCCGCCACATGAGTTTTGAAAGGACGTTTGTCCTTGCTGAAGCGGATGTCCCGGTACACGCGCATAACGGGCGCCCGTTCCTTCGGATGCAATGGCAAACCACGCGCGCAGCAAGCACTCGAAACCGCAACCACCAACCGCTTCATCGGTTCTTCTACCTGCTCCAGGTAGTCCTGCTTGCGCTCACGAAACCATTCACGGTCGTTATTCTGTTTAAGTCGCTTCAGAAAGCGAAAACCCTGCTCCGAAAAACCGGCGAACGCTTCACCGCGAGCTGGCGCTTTCATCCCGCGGCTTCAATCTCACTCGCTTGACCATCTCTTTATACTTAACTCGTGCCATTCAAATTAGGCATTGATTATCAACCTCGCGGCGACCAGGCCCAAGCCATCGAGCAGCTCATGCGCGGTGTCTCTGATGGCGAAAAGCATCAGGTCCTCCTCGGCGTTACCGGTTCCGGCAAGACTTTCACCATGGCGAAGATCATGGAGGCAACCGGGCGCCCTTCGCTGGTGCTCGCGCATAACAAAACGCTCGCCGCCCAGCTTTACCACGAATTCAAGACATTCTTTCCGACCAATGCAGTCGAATACTTCGTCAGCTATTACGACTACTATCAGCCGGAGGCCTACATCCCCTCGGGCGACATCTACATCGAAAAGGAAGCAACTATCAATGATGAGCTCGACAAGCTGCGGTTATCCGCCACTCGATCGCTGTTCGAGCGCCGCGATTGCATCATCATCGCCAGCGTAAGTTGCATCTACGGCCTCGGTTCGCCCGAAGCCTATTACGGCATGTTGCTGATGCTTGAAAAAGGACAGCGCATCAACCGTAAAGAACTGCTGCAGCGTTTCGTCGAGATCCTCTACGATCGCAATGACCACGATTTTCGGCGCGGAACGTTTCGCGTGCGCGGCGACACAATCGAGCTCTATCCCACCTATGACGACAACGCCTACCGCATCGAGCTGTGGGGTGACGAGATTGAGTCGCTGAGTCAGATCGACCCGATTCTGGGGCAGGTGAAACAAACCTACCTGCGTCTGCCCATCTACCCCAAGACGCACTACGTTATGGACGCGCCCACGCGCCAGCAAGCCATGCAGAGCATCGAGAACGAGCTGCAGTGGTGGCACAAAGAGCTGGAGGCGAATGGCAAATTAATCGAAGCGCAACGCCTCTATCAACGAACTATGTTCGATCTGGAAATGATTAAGCAGATCGGCTACTGTCACGGTATTGAGAATTATTCCCGGCATTTCTCTGGCCGTCTGCCGGGCGAAGCTCCGCCAACTTTACTCGATTACTTGCCCAACGATGCCTTGCTGTTCATCGATGAGAGCCATCAGACGATCCCCCAACTACAAGGCATGTATCACGGCGACCGCTCGCGCAAAAACATTCTGGTGGACTATGGATTTCGCCTCCCCAGCGCACGCGATAACCGCCCGCTTACGTTCGAAGAATTCGAAAATCGCGTGAATCAGATCGTCTATGTCTCGGCCACTCCGGGGCCATACGAACTCACAAAATCTGCCGGTGTAGTTGTCGAGCAGATCATCCGCCCAACGGGTCTCATCGATCCGGAAGTAGATATTCGGCCCATCAAAGGCCAAGTGGACAATCTCCTGCACGAGATCCGCTTACGGACGGAACGTAACGAACGCGTGCTCGTCACCACCCTGACAAAGCGAATGGCGGAGGATCTGGCTGAGTATTACACCGAAGTCGGTGTGAAGTGCGCGTACTTACATTCGGAAGTAAGTACTTTAGATCGAATTAAAATCCTTCGCGACTTACGCAAAGGAATTTATGATGCTTTAATCGGTGTTAACTTGCTGCGCGAAGGCTTGGACCTGCCGGAAGTGTCATTAGTTGCTGTGCTCGATGCGGACAAGGAAGGTTTTCTGCGCTCCAGCGGCTCCCTCATCCAGACGATTGGCCGTGCTGCTCGCAACATAAACGGTCGTGCACTGCTCTTCGCCGACGTGATTACGGAGAGCATGGCGCGCGCATTACGCGAAACAGATCGCCGCCGGGCACTGCAACGGGCTTACAACGAAGAGAATCATATTACTCCTCAAAGCATCATCAAACCAATTGACATGAGCTTAGTGGCCGTTGCCGAAGCCGACTATGTCACGGTGCCCCTGGACACAGAAGTTGAGCCCGACGCGGAACTTACTCCGGAGCAGCGGGATGCGCTGGTAGCTGAACTGGAGTTGAAGATGCGCGAAGCTGCGAAAGCGTTCAATTTCGAGAAGGCAGCCCAGTTTCGCGATCGTATGAAGGCTCTGAAAGCGAGCGCCCTATATGAAGAAGCAACTGCCACTCGGCCTGTTACTGGAGGGTAGCTCCAGCCGTTCCGCAGTTCTACGCCTGCCGAACCTCGCGCACGCGATCGGACCGATTAAGTGCAGCGCGCTGCGCCTGGCGCGCCGGTTTTCGAACTTGATACAGGGTGGTTACGCCGTTGCCGATTACGAAGAGTTACAGAATGCGCGGCTCATTCTTCTTCGGGTGCCCGACTCGGAAGTAACTCGAATTGTAAGTGAGCTTTGTGCTTCCGATCTGCCGCTGAAGCGCCTCTGCTTTGTTCTTTGCGAGACTTGGCTCACTACAGACGTTTTGGCCCCTTTACAGGAACGCGGAGCGTCGGTGGCGACTTTGACTCGCGTGCCGGGAGTGGCCCGGCACTGGTTTGCGCTCGAAGGGCAGACAACTGCTTCGCGCCTGGCCAAGCGCTGCATCGAACGGCATGAAGGGCGCGCTTTCGAATTGAAGATGGGATCCAAACATCTATTGTTTGCCGCTGAACTGTTGAGCGCGGTTCTGCCCATCCCGCTGCTCGCCGCTGCGCAACAGAGTTTGCGGGCGGGAGGAATCACCGGGAACGATGTTGCCGCGTTATTGGATGACTTGGGCCAGAAGATGATTCGCGACGTTATTAAAGGAATTCGGCTGCCGCTAAGTGCTACCCCCGCCGACTGTTCCTCTGAATCCGGCGCCCGTTTTCTGGCTGCGTTGCGCCGGACCCAACCCGGTTTGGCCGCGCTGCTGGCGCACACGAATGGTGGGTCTGCCAAACTCATCAATGAGGCATGGAAAAACGCTACAGATGGCGCCTGAAGCAGCGCGAGATCGTATTGGGCGAGCGGACGCTTGTGATGGGCGTTCTGAATGTCACGCCTGATTCGTTCTCTGATGGCGGCCTGTACGCAGACCCCGATAAAGCGTTTGCGCGCGCGCTGGAACTGGAGGATGAGGGAGCGGACATTCTTGACCTCGGCGCGGAGTCCACCAGGCCGGGATCGGAAAGAGTCAGTGAGGCGGAAGAGTTGCGGCGGCTCATACCCGTTTTGAAACGGCTTCGCGAAACATTAAGGATTCCCATCTCCATTGACACGTACAAATCGGCAGTCGCCGAAAAGGCGCTGGAGCATGGCGCTGAAATCATCAACGATCCTACTGGGGTCTTGTTCGATCTGCAGCTTCCCAAGGTTGTGACTAAGTATGATGCCGGCCTGATCATCAACCACATGCGAGGCCGGCCCGAGACCTGGGCCAAGCTGCCGCCCGTCAAGGATCTGATGCGCTCTATCACCATCGATCTGGAAGCCGCCATCCACCGCGCGACCCACAGCCGCGTGCAGCAGCACCAGCTGGTCATTGATCCGGGCTTGGGATTTGGAAAACGGCGGGAGCAGAACGCGGAAATCATTGCGCAGATTGATCTGCTGAAGACATTCGACCTGCCGATCGCCATCGGTCCTTCGCGGAAATCGTTCCTGCGGAAGGAAAAGGAACAGGACACCGATGTGGAGTTTGCCACCGCCAGCGCTGTTGCCGCCTGCGTACTGAATGGTGCTCACATTGTCCGCGTGCACAACGTCAAAGCGATGCGCACCGTGGTCGACGTTGCCGATTCCATCCGCCACGCTGCGCTCTACGAACCCGACGAGCCGCCGCCTCAGACGCGCTGGCAGCGCGGGCAATAGTGAGTGCCGCGTTGGCCCAGTACGATGCGCCGGATCGGCGTCCCGCAACGCGGGCAGGGCTGCCCTTCCCGGCCGTAGACGTTGTGCAATGTTTGAAAGCCGCCGCGCTCGCCGCTAGCGTCAACGTAGTCTGAGATGGAAGATCCGCGATGCTGAATCGCGAGTTGCAGAATGTCGATAACGTTGCGGTAGAGCTGCTCGGCGCGCGCCTTCGAGACTCGGCTGGCTTTCGCGCGCGGATGCAATTTAGTCGCGAAAAGCGCCTCGTCGGCATAGATGTTGCCGACGCCGCTGATGAATGCCTGGTTCAGCAGCAGCGGTTTCACAGCCGTTCGATGCTGCCGCAATCGTGAGTAGAACTCGGGAAAATCAACCGTCAATGCATCCGGGCCGATGCGTTCAATAAGCTTCGGCAGAACGTCGAAATACTCGACGCGTCCGAATTGCCGGATGTCGTCGTACAGGAGGGTTCCGCCGTCGAGAGAAAGTTCCGCCCGCGTGTAAGGCGTGCGCGCGCCGTTCCACAACAGCTTGCCGGTCATGCCGAGGTGAATATAGAGGACCCCGCGATCGAGATCGAAGAATATCTGCTTGCCGCGCCGGCGAACACGTTCGATGACGCGATTCCGCAAAGCTCGCGCCGTTTCAGCTAAACCGCCGCGCGTCACGCGCAGAGAAGACAAGGAAGCGTGTTGGATAATTTTACCGGTGACGAGCGGCGCGATGGATCGCACCACCGTTTCGACTTCGGGAAGTTCGGGCACGTTTACGGTACGTCGATATGGACGACGCCGTCCTGAACAACAACCCGGAAGGTGGCCAGTTTGACGTCTTCGTCAGAATCGTTAAGCCCGGTTCGGCAGTCGAACTCCCATCCGTGCCAAGGACAAACGACATAGTTGCCGTGCAGATTGCCCTGCCCCAGCGGACCGCCGGCATGCGGGCAAGTGCCTTCGATGCAATGCAACGTTCCATCGACGTTGCAAACGGCATAGAACGACTCGCCGGACTCGACTTCTGCGACAGCTCCAGGAGGGAGCTCCGCCAGCGCTTTCACTTTCAACAAGGGCATATTCTCTACGATAACGAGCAGCCCTGCTCGCGACCACAGATTGCCGCCGATACGTTATATTGAGAGGAGTTCAAGCCACCCTAGCTCAGTTGGTAGAGCGGCTGATTCGTAATCAGCAGGTCGCCAGTTCGATCCTGGCGGGTGGCTCCAAACTACTCCAAATAATAGGGTTCTGCTGACTTAGCGATTTGGGCTTCTGATGATCGGGTATCAGCGGCTCAAGTTGATCAGATCCAGCGTTTCCAATCGCTTGCAGCTTCAGTAGGCTATCCCCTGTTCATTACCTGAGTGAATCGTCCGAAGGCGAGTCTCACAGTGTCTTACGGTAATGCACGCATCGGTCTACAACATCGAACCCCAGCGCTTCGTGCGCGCGTTGCAAAATCTCATTGTCGATCCAGGTGTCCGATGCCATCTCTGCGCAGCCCTGGCCGCGTGCCCAGTTTTCTGCTGCAGCCAAGAGTTCACTTCCTATCCCTTGTGATCGATGGCTGTCGACAACGTACCAGCCTTCGACAAAGCCGACCGGGCGTGAAGGGTCGCATCCGTCCGCGTGGGACCGTAGCCCAACCTCCAAAAAGCCAACTAAGGCCTGACCGCTCGCCTCGGCGACGAAGACAGTCAGCGGCATCGTTAAGGAAGTATTGCCGTTCAGGATCGGTTGTATCTCTCGGGCGTGTTCTTCGAAAGAAGACTCGGGCCACAGCAACTCGCGCAAACGCGCCAATTGGTCGCAATCAGTCGGCCGGGCAAGCCTGATGCAAATATCCGTCACCTCGCCGTCATCGGCCGCCAGGATTGGACGCGCCGCCACCGGCCTTCTCTGCCCAGATCCCATCCAGCATCTCGTAGCGTGGGCGGACCGTGTCCGGAGCAGCATGCGGAGCTTGCGCCGCGCCTTCGACGAGGTGCATCAGTTGGTACCCATCCTTCTTCCTATCCTGCGGCCACTTCGGCAGACCCGACCCGTTCGGATCACCGGTTTTCGCAAAGTTCGTCCAATAGGAAGAAACCATGTCCGACAGCTTGCGATCCGCATCCGTCCAGGGCAGATTCTTCGAATCGAGCGTCTCGAAAACGTACTCGATATCGGCCGAATGATAAGCTCCGTGGCTCGGCGTTCCAGCCGGTTGCGGAGGGGCTTGCTCGAAATGATATCGATACACAGGCGAATCTCCTGTCTGCAGTTGTTCGTCCAACCATTTCCACGTGCTGTAAGCGATAAATCGGTCCCCCGCCAACGCACCCGCAGAGTCTTTCATTTCTCCTTCGTTCGCCGCTGGATAAAGCTTCAGCATTTCGCCTGCGTGCTCGCCGTACAGAGCCTTCATGCGCGCCATGTAGCTGTCCATCGTCTGTGGTTCCCTCGCGAAGAAGGTGGCCGCCGATTGTTCATCTTTGTTCCAACCCGCCAGCAGTGCCACATGCGCCTGCTCGCCTTGCGCATAGATCTGCTTTGGTTGCTTGGGCAGGAAATAGCCATCGACGTTCGGCCAGAATCGGAAACTCGACCTCTGCTGCTGAGCGGCGTCCAACAGTTCCTTGGCTGTCATCGCTCGCAGCGCATCGAGATTAGCCGCTCCAGTTGCTGCGGCGAACTTACTCCCCTGCTGCTCGGCTTCCTCGAGCGACATGGTCGGAGGAGTAAGCATAAACATCGAACCACTTTCGCCGATTGCGCGTTTAATGAGGTTCTTGGACAAAGGCGAGGCCATCTGTGCACTTACCGAAATCGATCCGGCCGACTCGCCGAATATAGTCACCTTGCCCGGATCGCCACCAAACGCCGCGATGTTCTTGTGGACCCAATCGAGCGCTGCCGCCTGATCGAGCAATCCATAGTTGCCCGACGCGTGTTCTGGCGATTCCTTCGTCAGCTCCGGATGCGCGAAGAATCCGAACACGCCCAGTCTGTAGTTCATGCTGACGACCACAACACCTTTTCCCGCCAGCTTCGATCCATCCTGCCGGGGCTCGGAGGAAGCGCCCGCCGAGAACCCTCCGCCATAGATCCATACCATCACCGGCAGATTCGCGCCTGCGGACGTCGCGGGTGTCCAGACATTCAGATACAAGCAATCCTCGCTTGGCCCAGGGTCGCGGAAGATCATGTCTGAGTAGACCTGAGCCTGCATGCAGCGCGCTCCAAACGCGGTCGCTTTCCGAACGCCTTCCCATGCGGCCACGGGCTGAGGCGCTTGCCAACGCAGTGTGCCCACCGGAGGCGCCGCGAACGGGATGCCTTCAAAAACCTGTACTTTTCCATCCGCGCTTGGCATGCCTTCGACCAAGCCGGACTGAGTGCGTACCTGCATGGGCAGCGCAGCGTAAGCTGCGGCTGCAGTTACTGTCAGTGTGAGTGCCAATCGGAACATACGAGAAGCCCTCCTTCTCTCAAAACAACATACAGTAGTCTTTCAGAGCCATGATCAAAGCGATTGGTGTCGTGCTAACTTTCAGAGCCAGGAGCGAAGCGATTGGTGTCGAGGACGGAAGGAAGCCGCAGTGTGATCGGAAACAACAATGAACGCGCGTAACAGAGTCTTCCTGTTGCTGGGACTGCTGACGCTGGGCTCACTCGCCTGGTACCTGCTGACAGCGCGAACTCCCACTGATCTCAAACTGATCGGCACAGTGGACGCAAACGAGGTGCTGGTCAGCAGTAAGATCCCAGGCCGCATTGAGACTTTGACCGTCGATGAAGGTCAACACGTCACCGCCGGACAATTGATTGCGGTGATTGAGGCCCAGGATTTGAACGCGGCCTATAAAGCCGCAGAAGCGACGGCAGGAAGCGAGAAGTCGAAGCTGGATGAAACGATAGAAACCGAACGGCAGACACGCGGCGAGACCGTGAGCCAGGTGATCAACGCTGAGGCGACTTTGCGAGCTGCGCGCGCCAGCGAAGCTCAGGCCAGAGCGAACCTGGAACACCAACGCGCCGACACGCGACGCACAATTGCGCTGGCTGAGCAAGGCATCATGAGCGAACAATCGAAGGACGAAGCCGCGACCAGCCTGCAAGCAGCACAAGCCGCGCTCGATGCGGCGCGCGAGAACACGGCGGCTTCCGAGGCTTCGTTGCGGCAGGCTAAGGCGCACCTATTGCAAGCGGACGCGGCAGCACAAACCGTGGCTTCCACGCGCGGACTACTGGCCAACGCAGCCGCATTGGCGCAAGAGGCACAAGTGGGCCTGGACTATACGCGGATCATCGCGCCCGTGACTGGCACGGTCAATGTACGAGCAGCGCGGCAAGGCGAGGTGATTGCCGCCGGAACGCCCATCGTGACGGTGATGGATCTGAGTCAAACCTGGGTGTATGCGCCGCTACCTGAGACGCAGGCTGATGCCGTGCAGCTTAACGACCGTTTGCAGGTAGTGATGCCCAGCGGCGCCAAAGTGGAAGGGAAGGTGATTGCAAAATCAGCAGAGGCCGATTTCGCCACGCAGCGCGATATCAACGGCGGGCGCAAGCGCGACATTCGGACCGTCCAACTGAAACTACTCATTAACAATCCCGGTGAGCGTTTCGTTCCGGGCATGACGGCAGAAGTGTACGTGCCGAGAAGCAAGCTGGTGAAGCAATGAGCACCGCCGTCACGGAAATTCCGCGCGCTGCTGCCGCGGTTCCATTGGCTGCCATTGCTGTCGAGAAAATCGTCAAGCGCTATGGCGATTTTGAGGCTGTGAAGGGTGTTAGCTTCTCGGTAGCGGAGGGCGAGATCTTCGGCCTGTTAGGTCCGAATGGCGCGGGCAAGAGCACGCTGATCCGCATGATGACCACCTTGATGCCTGTGACCTCCGGCAAGGCGTACGTTGCAGGATATGACGTAGAACGCGAGCCGGATGAAGTTCGCCGCTCCATCGGCGTAATTCCGCAGGCGCTGACGAGCGATCCCGATCTTACGGTTGCAGAGAATCTCAGCATCTACGCAAAGCTTTACAGCGTTCCGCGCGCGCAGCGGATCAAGAATATGGCCGAGGTGTTGGAAGCAGTGGAATTGACGAAATGGCGAGACGCGCAGACGAAGACGCTTTCAGGCGGTATGAGGCGGCGGCTCGAGATTGCGCGCGGCCTGGTGCACGATCCACGTATCTTTTTTCTCGACGAACCAACTACCGGCCTGGATCCGGTATCGCGTATTGCGGTCTGGGAGATGCTGAACAACTTGAAGAAGCGGCGCAGCCTGACCATTCTGCTGACGACGCATTACATGGAAGAGGCGGACCGGCTGTGTGACCGCATCGCTATCGTGGATCACGGAACTTTGGTGGCGTTAGGAACTCCGACTGAGCTGAAGGCGGGCGTTCCGGGCACCAACATTGTGCAGGTCCAGTTCTCGCGCGACGACGAAGATTGGCCTGGGTTGCTCAAAGGACTCGACGGAGTAACCGCCGTGCAGCCGCAGAGCGGCGGCTTCTATCGCGTGCTAACGTCAAACGGCTCGCGGACCACGATGCAGCTAGTGGAACTCGCTGCGGGCAGAGGCGAGACGCTCGCGTCGCTCACGGTTCAGAACACCACATTGGATGATGTCTTCGTGCACTATACGGGACGGCAGCTACGGGATGAGCAGGTAAAGCCTCTCAACTTTATGATGCCGCCGCGACCAGGGACGCAACCATGAACCGCTTCCTCGCGATCGTGGAGCGGGAGATGCGCAAATTCTTCCGTTCGCCCGTCCTGATGATCATGGCGCTGATGCTGCCGCTGGTACAACTGCTCATCCTGGGGCATGCGTTCGGCGGCAACATACACGGCGCGCGTGTCGGTGTGGTAGACCATGATGGCGGCCCGCAGGCAGTGAAGATTCAGGAGGCATTCGACGCAGTAGCCGCCAATATCGCAACGTTCACGACAGTTCCCTACCAGGACGAGGTAAATGCCCGCGAGGACGTGCGCACGGGAAAACTGGACGCCGCGGTGATTATTCCCGCCCAGTATTCACGCCGCGTGTATGCGCATGACGCGCCCCACATCGGGTTGGTAGTGGACAACAGCGACCAATTTATGAGCAGCACCATCGAGGGCGAGATGACATCGCTCGTAGCCGCGCTGACTCAGCCGGTCATTCAGGATCGCATCGTCAAAAATATTGCACTGCAGATTGTGGAGCTGTATCCGTTTGTTGAGTACATGAAGTATCTGCTCTCGGGCTCGATTGCATTAGCCATGTATATCTCGGTGATGATCGGCGGCGGCATGCTGTATATCGATGACAAAGCGCGCGGAGTCCATGAAGGTTATCTGGTGACGCCGATCACCAAGCTCGAGCTGGTTATGGGTCTGAATATTTCGGGTGCGATCAAGGCGGTGTTGAGCGGCATTACACTAACGGTGGTCGGCTCATTGATGGCAGGGCTGGGAACCATTTTCGACCCAGCGGCAGATCTGCAGTTGCTGCTGTTGATCATTGCCACATCTCTTGCTTTCAACGGCATGATGTTTCTGATGATGGTGCGCGTGGATGATCCGCTGGTGCCGCGTGCGACCTTCGGCGTTCTGAACACGTTACTGTTCTTTCCCTCCGGAGCCATTTATCCCATCAAGGCGTTCCCGGCATGGCTGCGCGCGATTGCAGTGGTGGATCCGTTCACCTACGCGATTCATGGCTTCAAAGCGGTTCTGCTGAAGGATGGCGGGTGGCCGGCAATCCAGACGGATCTCATCTGTCTTTTCGCGTTTGGGATAGGCACGCTCTTGCTGGCAACGCCGCTGTTTAAGCGGACATTGTAGAGGAAGCTGTAGGTCAAGCTTTGGCAGCTTCTTCGACACTCGGATAAAAGCTGAAAATCTTGTCTAATGAGCTCCGTTGAAAGTCATGCCGAGGGAATGGCGGTTGGGACGGGTTTGAGGTCATCGGAGTAGCCGAGGGCTCTGAGTTGCTTTTTGAGGTATTGAAGACGGCGCTTGGCGGCTTGAGGCGAGGTGCGGCCCCCATATTCGAGGTATCTGGCGCCCTCGTGCAGGATGTTCCAGATGACGATAGCCAGGTGATGCGCGATGGCCCAGATGGCTTTCGGGTACCCGAGCCTGGGCAGGAGGCGCTTAAATTTCTGCTGGAAGAAGCTGTTGTTGGTGCGAACTGCGGCTTGCGCCGCTTGGCAGAGCGCTCGCCGCAGATAGGGATTACCTTTAGTGGTACGGCTACTGTGGTTGTGTTCCGCACTTTCTTCCCGGCCCGGACAAACGCCGGCCCAGGAACTGAACTGGGGAGCTGAGTCAAAAGCAGCGGCAGCGACACCCACTTCGGCGATGATGTGCTGCGCACTCAGCACCCGGATGCCGGGCACCTCAGCCAGACGGGCGACGGCCTCAGCGTGCTCGCGCATGATTTCCGCAGTGAGGCGCACTAATTCCTCGATCTGTTTATCGATCAGTTGCAAATGCTCGAGATGTTGTTCGAGAAAGCGGCGCTGAATCTCATTCACGCTTCCGGTCAAGGCATCCACCAACTCCTGCTGAGGACACTGCACGCGCGCATCAGCCAACGCAGCCAGCCGTGCGGGCTCGGTCTCTCCCCGCGCCAGGGCGGTCAGAATGCGCAAGCCGCTGGCGCCGAAAAGATCCGTCAGTACGCTGGAGATTTTGATGCGCGTTTCTTCTAGCAGGCTCTCCACCTGATTCTGAATGCGCACTCGATCGCGCGACAATTGCGTACGCCGCCGTGTCAAACTGCGCAATTGCCGTTGTTGCACTTCGGGAACGAAGCTGAGGGTGAGTTCGCCAGCCACATGACGGCGAACCAGGCGCTCGGCATCTTTGAAATCGGTCTTCTTGCCGCGCGGCGCACGGTTACTCCAGGCCTGTGCCAGACGAAGTTGCAAGTGGCCTTCCAGCACGTACCAGACCGGTTTCCAGTATTGGGCGGTGGATTCCATTACCGCCTCCTCTACTTGCCGCTGTTGCAGCCAACTCAACAAATGGGTCAGTTCCGTGGTCGTGGTCCCGAATTTGCGCCGCTCCCACTCCTCCGCCTCGCCTGTCTTGACTACCACCATCAGAACCCGTTTGTGAATGTCGATTCCTGCTATTGTTTTAGTCATCTGTCCCTCGGGCCTGGAGCGGAGGGCACGCCAATGCTTTTGGAATGCACCGTTTCGTGCTGCCGCTTCACCCGCCTGAGTGCTACGGCGCACATTTATTTTGCTCTTGTGCGTGCCCCGGGCCATACTCACTTCCGGCTTCAACTGATCCAGAGCCCAACCGGCCTCGCCGCCCCGGCGCCGTTTTCAACTATCGCATCCCAGAGCGACTTTCATCGAATTCTGCGGCCCCACACGGGCCATGCTTACTCCGTTGAAAGTCATGCCGAGGGAATGGCGGTTGGGACGGGTTTGAGGTCATCGGAGTAGCCGAGGGCTCTGAGTTGCTTTTTGAGGTATTGAAGACGGCGCTTGGCGGCTTGAGGCGAGGTGCGGCCCCCATATTCGAGGTATCTGGCGCCCTCGTGCAGGATGTTCCAGATGACGATAGCCAGGTGATGCGCGATGGCCCAGATGGCTTTCGCGTACCCGAGCCTGGGCAGGAGGCGCTTAAATTTCTGCTGGAAGAAGCTGTTGTTGGTGCGAACTGCGGCTTGCGCCGCTTGGCAGAGCGCTCGCCGCAGATAGGGATTACCTTTAGTGGTACGGCTACTGTGGTTGTGTTCCGCACTTTCTTCCCGGCCCGGACAAACGCCGGCCCAGGAACTGAACTGGGGAGCTGAGTCAAAAGCAGCGGCAGCGACACCCACTTCGGCGATGATGTGCTGCGCACTCAGCACCCGGATGCCGGGCACCTCAGCCAGACGGGCGACGGCCTCAGCGTGCTCGCGCATGATTTCCGCAGTGAGGCGCACTAATTCCTCGATCTGTTTATCGATCAGTTGCAAATGCTCGAGATGTTGTTCGAGAAAGCGGCGCTGAATCTCATTCACGCTTCCGGTCAAGGCATCCACCAACTCCTGCTGAGGACACTGCACGCGCGCATCAGCCAACGCAGCCAGCCGTGCGGGCTCGGTCTCTCCCCGCGCCAGGGCGGTCAGAATGCGCAAGCCGCTGGCGCCGAAAAGATCCGTCAGTACGCTGGAGATTTTGATGCGCGTTTCTTCTAGCAGGCTCTCCACCTGATTCTGAATGCGCACTCGATCGCGCGACAATTGCGTACGCCGCCGTGTCAAACTGCGCAATTGCCGTTGTTGCACTTCGGGAACGAAGCTGAGGGTGAGTTCGCCAGCCACATGACGGCGAACCAGGCGCTCGGCATCTTTGAAATCGGTCTTCTTGCCGCGCGGCGCACGGTTACTCCAGGCCTGTGCCAGACGAAGTTGCAAGTGGCCTTCCAGCACGTACCAGACCGGTTTCCAGTATTGGGCGGTGGATTCCATTACCGCCTCCTCTACTTGCCGCTGTTGCAGCCAACTCAACAAATGGGTCAGTTCCGTGGTCGTGGTCCCGAATTTGCGCCGCTCCCACTCCTCCGCCTCGCCTGTCTTGACTACCACCATCAGAACCCGTTTGTGAATGTCGATTCCTGCTATTGTTTTAGTCATCTGTCCCTCGGGCCTGGAGCGGAGGGCACGCGAATGCTTTTGGAATGCACCGTTTCGTGCTGCCGCTTCACCCGCCTGAGTGCTACGGCGCACATTTATTTTGCTCTTGTGCGTGCCCCGGGCCATACTCACTTCCGGCTTCAACTGATCCAGAGCCCAACCGGCCTCGCCGCCCCTGCGCCGTTTTCAACTATCGCATCCCAGAGCGACTTTCATCGAATTCTGCGGCCCCACACGGGCCATGCTTACTCACTTGAAACACGCGGAACAGATATGTGCGAGTACCGGCAAACCGCATCTCACCTTTTACGGCTGCGATTTTGTTGTAGCTGGCAATAAATCGGCCAATACCAGTGCTGTCGATTCGATCCATCCCCGCAACCTCGAAGATGATTACGCGGTAGCCTTGGCTCAACAAATCGCCGACGAGCGATGTCACCTGCTCACTCTCTGCGCCAAGCTTCAGATCGCCAGATACCGTAATCACCACCATCCCAGGAGCGACTTGGTGATGGTTGATAGCTAACATGGCAAACAATACCTGTAGGCTTCCAGTGTGTCAGAGAACGCTTGCCTTCGCTGCTCCGCTTATGACTTTCTTGTTGTTTCGGCGCCGAAGATGGGAAGCGCGGGATCGCTAAGTTGGGAACCACCGGCGACTATAAGGTCCCCCGACGGTAATTGACCTACAATTTTGGCCTCGACCATACTCTCAGTTTGCCGGAAGGCTAGTTCGGCCCCCCTCTTGGATTGCTCCAAAAGGCTCCCCTCACCCGAGCGAATGGCCCTATTGTGAGGGCCTACGCGCTGCACTCGTGATCTGACTGCTACGATATTCGGATCATGAAGGTTCTAGTCGTTGGATCGCGGAAAGCTCACGACACACTGGAATTTCGAAATGGTTGCCAAGCTGTTGGACGCGCGTTAGCGAAGCGCGGCCACACGATCGTTGCGGCAGGCTGCGGGGACGACGACGCCGAGACATGGATATTGGAAGGCGCTAATTCTGCCGCAACAGCAAGTAAGAAGCCGAAACTGATACCGTTCTCGCCCGCCATACCTGAAACGACGGACCTCATTCAAGCCATAAACATCGCTCTACGCTGGCCCAATGTTCTGGTATTGCGGCCCTTTGAAACGAAGGGCCCTTGGGCCGTGGGACAAGCGGTTGCACTCCTCAGGAGCGATGTTGCTCTTCTCATTGGAGGCGGCGTACTCACCGCAAACGTCGGTTCCCTCGCTTTGGAAGTGGGAAAGCCTTACTATGCGATCGCCAAACTCGGAGGAGCCGCCAAAGTCATGGCGGACGAGGAATATGCCAAATATCGGACTCTCGGTATGCCTGAAGACCTTTTGAGGCCGTCGCCAGCAGACGGTCTTTTCGGACACAAAGTAGTAAGTGCGATCGAGTTCCTGACGCGACGGCAAAGGAATGTCAACGAACTTCGCAGCAACGCCATCATCCTGGCCGCCTCAGTCACGGTACTCGCACTGTTTCTCGGATTTGTCTTCAGGACCGACCCTTTTGGAAATGAGCCGCGGCTTGTATACACAACATGCTTGGGCGCGATAGTTGGCGTGATTCTCTCGTTCCTTACGGGCCATGTGTTCAACCGCAACACGATTACCTTGCCCAAGTTTCTCGGCCAGACCTCACTTGCTTGCTTCCTCGGCGCTCTTTATGGGTTCTTCTCGTTAGAGGCCGGCGGCCTTTACAAGGTTGACATCGCGCGAATGCAGCCGTCAGACGTCGATTCACTTGCCATCAAAGTGGCGCTGGTCGGAGTGGGTGTGGGAGCGCTTTTAGGTCCGGCATCGAAGCGCGCGCTAGAGGATCTTCGACGAACTTCCAGCCTACCCGCCGACCACACCGACGAGTAACCTCCAGCCAAGGATTAGCTAACGGTTTAGGTTTCTTCGCTCCGGTATGGTTGACGATGTCGCAGACTGAATCGAGCATGCCAGCGGCGTTTTTCGCACCAATCCTCGTTCGCGCTCGACCATCAAGCTCGTTTGAGCTCGACTTCGTGGCGTTTGCTGGTTCGAAGGGGATTTCGCGATAGATATGATATGAGTCTGCTAACCGCATCACTCCCCTTGGTCAAATGACGCTCCCGGCCAGAAACACTTTTGTCTTTCAAGCTAAGAAACAGGACGGGGATGAGGGGGACCTCAGGATTTTCATTGTCGAAGGACTAACCGACATCTGGCTAGCTTCGAAATTCCGGCGGATCATGGCTTCTGGCGACCTTGTGTTCTTCTGGATGGCCGGAAACCCCGAGATTCGATACCGACGCGGCCGTTACTCTCGTGAACATTCTCGATCAGCCATTCAATGGTGTCCCAGGCATCGGTAGTGTCATCGGCGCCGGTACTGTTGAACCCGGAGTTGACGGGGAGTGGCGTCATCACGTACGGTCCCTCCGAGCCATACTTGCCGCGCACGTCCTGGTAAACGCGGATGTAGCCGTTTTCCACAAAGCCTTCATCGCCGA
>CAVWVR010000002.1:0-35553 GCA_963758445.1 Terriglobia bacterium | reverse complement strand
TCACTTGAAACACGCGGAACAGATATGTGCGAGTACCGGCAAACCGCATCTCACCTTTTACGGCTGCGATTTTGTTGTAGCTGGCAATAAATCGGCCAATACCAGTGCTGTCGATTCGATCCATCCCCGCAACCTCGAAGATGATTACGCGGTAGCCTTGGCTCAACAAATCGCCGACGAGCGATGTCACCTGCTCACTCTCTGCGCCAAGCTTCAGATCGCCAGATACCGTAATCACCACCATCCCAGGAGCGACTTGGTGATGGTTGATAGCTAACATGGCAAACAATACCTGTAGGCTTCCAGTGTGTCAGAGAACGCTTGCCTTCGCTGCTCCGCTTATGACTTTCTTTGTTGTTTCGGCGCCGAAGATGGGAAGCGCGGGATCGCTAAGTTGGGAACCACTGGCGACTATAAGGTCCCCGACGGTAATTGACCTACAATTTTGGCCTCGACCATACTCTCAGTTTGCCGGAAGGCTAGTCGGCCCCCCTCTTGGATTGCTCCAAAAGGCTCCCCTCACCCGAGCGAATGACCCTGTTGTGAGGGCTTACGCGCTGCACTCGTGATCTGACTGCTACGATATTCGGATCATGAAGGTTCTAGTCGTTGGATCGCGGAAGGCTCACGACACACTGGAATTTCGAAATGGTTGCCAAGCTGTTGGACGCGCGTTAGCGAAGCGCGGCCACACGATCGTTGCGGCAGGCTGCGGGGACGACGACGCCGAGACATGGATATTGGAAGGCGCTAATTCTGCCGCAACAGCAAGTAAGAAGCCGAAACTGATACCGTTCTCGCCCGCCATACCTGAAACGACGGACCTCATTCAAGTCATAAACATCGCTCTACGCTGGCCCAATGTTCTGGTATTGCGGCCCTTTGAAACGAAGGGCCCTTGGGCCGTGGGACAAGCGGTTGCACTCCTCAGGAGCGATGTTGCTCTTCTCATTGGAGGCGGCGTACTCACCGCAAACGTCGGTTCCCTCGCTTTGGAAGTGGGAAAGCCTTACTATGCGATCGCCAAACTCGGAGGAGCCGCCAAAGTCATGGCGGACGAGGAATATGCCAAATATCGGACTCTCGGTATGCCTGAAGACCTTTTGAGGCCGTCGCCAGCAGACGGTCTTTTCGGACACAAAGTAGTAAGTGCGATCGAGTTCCTGACGCGACGGCAAAGGAATGTCAACGAACTTCGCAGCAACGCCATCATCCTGGCCGCCTCAGTCACGGTACTCGCACTGTTTCTCGGATTTGTCTTCAGGACCGACCCTTTTGGAAATGAGCCGCGGCTTGTATACACAACATGCTTGGGCGCGATAGTTGGCGTGATTCTCTCGTTCCTTACGGGCCATGTGTTCAACCGCAACACGATTACCTTGCCCAAGTTTCTCGGCCAGACCTCACTTGCTTGCTTCCTCGGCGCTCTTTATGGGTTCTTCTCGTTAGAGGCCGGCGGCCTTTACAAGGTTGACATCGCGCGAATGCAGCCGTCAGACGTCGATTCACTTGCCATCAAAGTGGCGCTGGTCGGAGTGGGTGTGGGAGCGCTTTTAGGTCCGGCATCGAAGCGCGCGCTAGAGGATCTTCGACGAACTTCCAGCCTACCCGCCGACCACACCGACGAGTAACCTCCAGCCAAGGATTAGCTAACGGTTTGGATTTCTTCGCTCCGGTATGGTCGACGATGTCGCAGACTGAATCGAGCATGCCAGCGGCCTTTTTTTTTTCGCACCAATCCTCGTTCGCGCTCGACCATCAAGCTCGTGTGAGCTCGACTTCGTGGCGTTTGCTGGTTCGAAGGGGATTTCGCGATAGATATGATATGAGTCTGCTAACCGCATCAGTCCCCTTGGTCAAATGACGCTCCCGGCCAGAAACACTTTTGTCTTTCAAGCTAAGAAACAGGACGGGGATGAGGGGGACCTCAGGATTTCCATTGTCGAAGGACTAACCGACATCTGGCTAGCTTCGAAATTCCGGCGGATCATGGCTTCTGGCGACCTTGTGTTCTTCTGGATGGCCGGAAACCCCGAGATTCGATACCGACGCGGCCGTTACTCTCGTGAACATTCTCGATCAGCCATTCAATGGTGTCCCAGGCATCGGTAGTGTCATCGGCGCCGGTACTGTTGAACCCGGAGTTGACGGGGAGTGGCGTCATCACGTACGGTCCCTCCGAGCCATACTTGCCGCGCACGTCCTGGTAAACGCGGATGTAGCCGTTTTCCACAAAGCCTTCATCGCCGAGCTGGTTTGCGATGTCTAACCGAATTTGAACGCATTGAACGCTGTGAGGGCTCGATTGCTGACGTAGATTGCAATTCGATTCTGCTTGCGCATGTTCGCCAATTCGGGGCCAAGACGGGCGAGGTCGCGGCCAATGGTTCCGGCCTCTTCGTACGTGGGATTCGACTGATTGTCCTGGCTGAGCAAGCCTCTCCAATAGGTTTCGACGGCGTTGTTTGTGGTGCCCCAATGCCAGTACTCGACCATGTTCGCGCCGGATGCCAGATGGCTGAAAGCCTGAAGCCGCAGCTGCCCGGGATAAGGCGTCCACTCAGGGAAGCCCTGCGCCTCCGTTTCCAACACGAGATAGTTCTGGCCGCCGCGGAGCGAGCGGGCGAGGTCTCCTCCAAATGCGATTTCAGCGCCGGGTAAGGTAATCCTGCGTGGGGTGATAGATGTCAATGCCTGCGATGTCGAGAGTCCGCGCCGCAGCAAAGTGATTTACATCGGGCTGAATGCCGCAGGAGTAGCCACGCGAATCAAGATCAAAATTGTGCGTGAGAAACTGATCGGGGCGCGCGTGTTGCCTCACAAGTGAAGCCTGCCACGCCAGGTAGTCCGTTACGAGCCCGCGCTGAAACTCGGCGAACGCGGAGGTCAGACTGGCGTTGATTGAGCCGTTCACCGAAGGAAAGTCTTCCCAGCGATTATGCGGTTGCTCCAGTAATCCAGGCCGAACTCCTTGTTGAGTGTGGCGAGGTCGGGAAAGCGAGTTCGCATCCGTTTCACGAACGCCGCCTGCACGTTCGGGCCGCTTGTATCGTAGGACTTGGTTTCGTTGTCCAGCTGATAACCGATCACGCAGCGATGATCTTTGACGTGATCAATGAGTGCAACGATCACACGCTGTGCAGCGGCGCGAAAGTTCGGATTGGTGATGTCCATGTTCTGACGGCGGCCATACTCCGCGGGCCCGTGCGGCGTGACAACCAGAACGTCGGGATGCTCACGCGCCAGCCAGGTGGGGATGGCGTAGGTCGGAGTGCCTATGATGACCTTGATTCCAGCCTTATCCATCGCATCCAGCACACGGTCCACCTGCCTGAAATCGAAGACGCCTGCCTGCGGCTCGAGAGCGCCCCAGGTGGACTCCGCGATGCGAACGACGGTGATGCCCGTCCCCTTCATCATCCGGATATCTTCATCGAGACGGTCTGCCGGCGAGTATTCCTCGTAATAGGCTGCGCCGAAGAGGATTGTCTTCGCCTGTCCTTTCGGCGACTCGGCATGGACGTGAAAAACGCTCAGAACACAGAAGCCAAACAAGGCCGGTGCAAGCGACCATGAATGTGGCTTACGGAATCGCATAGTTCTTCACCTGTTCGCACGGAAGCGCAACAAAGGAGTTCAGTCGTTCCTGAATCGAAGTCGCTCCCTGATTTCTTGCGAACTTCTTTCAATGGCCGCACTGCGGATTGCCTGCCGCAGGCATCGCCAAAAAAGTGATGGTCAAAGGGGCGAAGCTTGCGATCCCTGCCTTCGACGCCTGTGCTTCGATTGACGGCAGGGTACCGTCGGATGCGACTCTCAATTCGTTGCCATTGAGTAGCACGCTCTTGCTGAAGAGATCGGGCGAGGAAAGGGTGTAACGCCGTCCGGCGACCGGCACGATGAGTGATAGTTCTGACGACTTATCCATGTTGAGGATCATAAGCGTAACTCCGCCCCGGGAGCCGTTCATGCAGTGGGCGTAAACCCGAACATTATTTGTGGGCAAAACTCCTGGATTCAGTGAGCGACTTCCCATCGTTCGCTTCCACAGGACAGCGGCCCAGTAGTTCGGTCGTGGCTCCAGCGTTTCCTCTTCGAGCATCCCGTAGTCGCTGCTGGCGAGCGTGTTGTACATGATACTTTTGACACTCTTTTGGGCGAGGCTGCCGAATTGGTCCAGAAGACGGAAGCTGTCGGCGAATTCAGCAGCCCAGGTGTCGCCGCCGCATGACCCTTCGCCAGTCTCAGTGAGCCAAATGTTTTTGCCCGGCAGGTACTTGTCCCGCTCCTTCGCATAAAAATCATAGACGGTCATATTGCGGTCCAACCACTCGGGTGCGAGTATTTTGCTGCGGTCCCCGCCGTTCTCTCCCAGGCACCGGTGCGACGGCATTGAATAGAAGTGGTAGGAAAAAGCGTCGAAGATCGGGCGCGTCGCCTTCATGAGGTCATCTGTCGGGACGACTTGAAGCTGGAAGCCGCCCGCCATCGGCGGAAGCGGAATGCCTTCGGCCGCGCTGCCTGGGCCGAGATAGATTGTTGCTGGTGATTCGCGGCGAAGGAACTCGCCGAATATTTTCGCGTCCCGCCCGAAAGCCGCGGCGTCATATCCCTTTGGTGCCCCACCGATGCCCAGAAGAGTGGGCTCGTTCATGAACTCTGTACCCGCGATGTGACCGCCGATGCGTTTCGTGTAATCGAACCACGGCTTGGCTTGTATCGGAGTCCACACTCCATTTGCATCCCGCGTTCCTGCGCTTGTCGCAACCGAAGCTACGATTTCTGCATTCGCTGTGCGCGCGAAGTCGATAACACCTTTCCATTCCGCACGCGTAAGGACGCCGTTGAAGCCCCCAGGTGGTGTCTTGAGTGGCGGGCCGTCGTTATCTTGAAAATAGGTACTGTTTCGCCACGTGCCGCTTACGCGAATGTAAGCCGGCCCAAGCGCCACCGCGAGTTTGCGAAGTTTGGGGTTCGAAAGATCAATCGGTGGACGATACTGAAACCGGCTGGAATCGAGACCCGCGGGCTGGTTGCCGGTGCGCAAATTTGGCCGACCGGCAGCGCCTTCGTGCGCTAGTGATTTATACGGTGCCCAAAAGCGGCCTCCCGTGACCTCGACGGCCTCCACATTGTAGGAGACGTAGCGAGTGTCAACCTCGCCGAGAACTGTCATGCTCTGCGGTGCCACGGCCGTTTGCGCAGGTATGGAACGAGCGCAGCTCATTATCAGTGCGACAGTTGATGCAATCCGTATGCTGTTGTTCAGTAAGCTCTTCATCGAGAACCAGGGAGTTCCGGGAAGCGTGCTGATCACAATAGCTCCCAGAACCCTGAACAAGTGTCGCACCGATTGATAGTTACTGCGGTGACGCTCACCAAGTGCAAAGGGCCGTCCCACTCAGCATCAGCTGGGCGTCTGAGAACATTTCTTCAACCGTCAATGGTCGATATCCACGAACGCAGGATCCGTAATGTCGCTGCGGACCGGGGTTCGGTAAAGGGTTCGGACAGGAAAGCTCCCCAGCTTACTTGGCCATGCGAAGTAGGGCAGCGAGCGAATCCACTGGTACGTGAAAGCTCATGTCTAGTCGCAACGGGTTTACGAATCCCGGAGGATAATTTCCGAGTTGTGCCAGTGTCACGGGCAAACCGAAACTGACCGCCGGAAAGCCGTTATAGAACGCCGGTGAGGGCCAAAAGGTAACGTCTTGGGCGAAGGGCACTTCGGACACATTCTTGGTCACAAAGCAATCCAAATAGGCCTCAACCGCTGCTATCTTCTGTTCTCGTGACATAGAGTTGTTCGCTTGATCATAATCGCAAAGATGCACGGAATCGACGGACGTCGATGTGAGAACACTGCTCCGTCTGACCATCAGTTCTGGATACACCATGGGTGACGGCCCAGCGTAGAGTAATTTATTTGGACGTGTAGTCGGCATCGCACCGATCGGACGCTGCATGCACGCATGCCGGGGGGACGCGCGTTTTCCGTCAATTTGACCTCCTCAAATTCCGGGCGGCGCGTCGTCCGATGGCAGGCGACAAGGATTGCGGCGAACGCCGCCTACGGAATCGGTCGCCCAATCAGATACGGCAGGCCATCCGGAATCCCACGTACGTTGATCTGCCCAAAATCCCAAACGTAGTCAGGTGCTTGCAGCTCCTCTGTCAGCTTCTGCATCTGCCTGGGCGAGTAAATGCGCAGCATTGACACGATGCCGTCCCAAAGGACGATGAACGGGGTCAACGGGATCAAGTAGGTGAACACCAAGTACCGCCACCGAAATGGTTTCGCCAAGGGCATCAGAGCAAACACGGCAAGAGGCACGCCCAACATCGCGGCAATCCCCAGCAGCGTTCCGGATCCCGACTCGAAAATGCAGATCGCACGCCGGCGCTCGAACGCATCCCTTAGGATCGCTCTGGCCGCATCTGGCCGAAAATGATGAAACGCCGAGAACATCGTCCGCACCCCCGCGAAGCTCGGCGGTACGTGCGTCGCATCCACTGGCTCGGCCAGCCATTTGATTCGCGGATGTGTGCCGGAGTTCGGATTCGGGTAGAGGTCGGTAAGGCTCGCGCGTACGTCGTAACCTCGCTTTAGAAGCTCTTCTACGATCTGTGGCATCGCGCCGCCGGAGCCCGAACATAAGTCGAGAATTTCCGTCGGCTTGCCTCGATGAAGAACCGTCGAGATTCTCTCCACCCATAGGCGGGCGAGCATAGGCCAGACGCGGTAGGCTGCTGTGAGATAGGCCGTCTCCGCATCGCGGAGGATTTGTGGAAACCACGCCTGATCGCCGAATTCAAAGAGATGTAGCCGCAGCACATCGCAGTCTATATCAGAAAAAAGCGTCTGTCGCCGCTCAGTGGAAACATTGTTGGCATTTGGGGAGCAATCCAACTTTACGCGCGTAGTCGTCCAGTGTTCGGAAACGCGCGCCGCGTTGAATCGCGGTATTGTGCTCGGCTAGCCTGTCGAGCCACGCCTTGTCTGGATGAGTGTAGCTTACGAAGACGTGATCGCGTTTTGGTGCAGACTGGCTTTCGGCAGACATATGGATCACCGGCACACAGGACAAGCCAAATGCTTCGCATTGGCGGAAGCAGTCCTGCCAATCCTCACGTCAGAAATGCTATACAGCTAAAACGATCAACAATGCCAGTCTTCTTCGCCAGATATGACCAGCCCGGAGTTGCACCCATCGATAGCTGTCGAGAACAGCCCTTCTCACCGGGAACCCTCCGAGGCGGTCAGAAGCGCGCTTGGGGCACGTCTCCGCTCAACCTGAATCACGATTGATCCCGAAAAATCCGCTAGGCATCATGTGAGCGGCGTTGCCCGGAAAGAAGCCGCTATATAGCAGGTGTCTGCCGATGCCGATTCTCAAAAAATACATGGCGCGATTCGGTATATAGTGGCGTCCAGCACCGACTCACGGTGGGTGCGGCTTAAGGAGTGAAGCATGCGCAGGGATAAACTCGTACTCTTGTGTTTTTTGACGATTGCGTTCACCGAGTGCTTGGCCGGGCAACAGAACGTTGGCCCCAAAGTGAAAGGGGACGAGATCGGCGGTGTTGTGACAAGCAGCGACGGAG
Source organism: Terriglobia bacterium (assembly GCA_963758445.1). GTDB lineage: Bacteria > Acidobacteriota > Terriglobia > Bryobacterales > Bryobacteraceae > Bog-105. The sequence goes on along the minus strand of CAVWVR010000002.1, from coordinate 27,948 downwards.
TCGAGGCAGGTGTGTGGGTGATCGCGGAAACCACGGATCTGCCGACACATTACATCAAAGAAGTCGTTACTGACGGTCAAGGCCGTTATCTCATTCCCGCGCTTCCCGCGGCCACCTACACGGTATGGGCTCGCGGTTATGGATTGGTGGATTCACCCAAGGCGCACACTCAACCCGGGAAACAAGTGGATCTGAAGCCGACCGTTGCACCCGATACGAAAACGGCTGCGCAGTATTATCCGGCGAACTATTGGTACGCGATGCTCCACATACCTGGCGAGAACGAGTTTCCGGGCACAGGCCCTCACGGAAACGGGATTTCACCCAATATCAAAACGCAGGGACAATGGCTGCACTTAGTCAAGACCGATAGCTGCGAATCGTGCCACCAATTGGGCAATCAATACACGCGAACCATCCCTGAGTTGTTCAGTCACTTCGATTCGCCGGCCCAGTCTTGGCTGCGGCGCATTCAGTCGGGACAGGCAGGTAGCGCGATGGTTGGCGGCCTCGCTCAACTCGGACCTGAGCGCGCGAGCGCCGAGTTCGCAGATTGGACCACGCGCATCGCGCACGGCGAAATACCAGCCCAATCACCGTCGCGTCCGCAAGGGATCGAGCGCAACGTAGTCATCACGCAATGGGATTGGGCGGACGAAAAAGCGTATCTGCACGATGAAATCTCAACTGACAAGCGGAACCCGAGGGTAAACGCAAACGGACTGATTTACGGATCGGCCGAGGAGAGCCGCGATTATCTCCCTGTGCTCGATCCCGCGCACAACACCGTTAGCAGAGTCAACGTTCCCTATCGCGATCCCGACACGCCCGGACAGCCGAAGCCATTGCAGCCTTCCGCATTCTGGGGTGACGAAGCAATTTGGGACAGCCACATCACGGTTCACAACCCGATGTTCGATGAGCGCGGACGATTATGGTTCACGTCGCGCATTCGAGCGGTCAATGATCCTGCATTTTGCCAGGCAGGTTCAGATCTCGTATCCGCGAAGCTAACGCCGCTTGCAAGATCCGGACGTCAATTGGCCATGTACGATCCAGCGACTAAACAAATATCTTTGATCGATACATGTTTCGGCACGCACCACCTGGTGTTTGCGTCCGACGCGAACAACACTTTATGGACGAGTAGCGGAGGCGGCGGTGGCGTATTGGGATGGCTGAACACTCGCATGTGGGACCAGACGCATGATGATGGGAAGTCGCAAGGGTGGACAGCGTTGGTGCTTGACACGAACGGCAACGGTAAAAGAGATGCTTATCTCGATTCCGAGCAGAACGTGCTGACCGCGCCTAGCGGAGAGAGTGTCGGCACGTCGTCCGCGTTAAACGGCGCCGCCGATTCTGCCCACGATACGCGACTGAATGCAGCGTTCTATGGCCTTGCGGTCGGAAAAGACGGCATGGTTTGGGGTAGCGTTCTAGGATTCCCGGGCGGAATTGTGCGCTTGAATCCCGGCGCGAATCCGCCCGAAACTGCGCTCGCCGAATATTACGAGGTACCCTGGCACAATCCAAAGGCGGCGGAGTGGGGATTCTCGCCGCGTGGCATGGATATCGATAGCAACAATGTTGTTTGGGTGGCCTTGGGAAGCGGACATCTCGCGAGCTTTGACCGGCGTAAATGCAAGGGGCCACTGAACGGGCCACAAGCAACGGGCCAGCACTGTCCTGAAGGGTGGACGCTTTATCCCACGCCCGGCCCGAAGTTTGCCGGCGTCAATTTATCGGGAAGCGCTGATTCGCACTATTACGACTGGGTGGATCAGTTCGACACGTTGGGATTGGGAACGAACACGCCCATCATTACCGGCAATTCCTCCGATTCGCTACTCGCGCTGGTCAACGGGAAGTTTATTATTCTGCGCGTTCCTTATCCGCTTGGGTTTTTTGCCAAAGGGATGGATGGTCGTATTGACGATCCAAACGCCGGCTGGAAAGGCAGAGGCGTCTGGACCACCTGGGGAACGCGTACGCCATTTCACAGCGAAACCGGCAAAGGGACAACCAGCAAGGTGGTTCATTTCCAGATGCGTCCGCATCCGCTGGCGGACTAATTCATAGATAGTCCACAGAACCCGTACGAGCTGCTTCTACTGTCTCTTTGAATAGTCGCGAAAAATTCGCTTCCCGTCACCGGAGAGGATCTGCCCCGGATGTGCGGCTCGATTCGCCAAGTGTCTGCCTTCGGATCGTGGCGGCTCCAATCACCCTTTACGAGACGCCTGCATTGATGTCCCTCATTGCCTTATCAGTCCTACTTGAATCCATCGCCCTGACAGGGGGAACGATTTCCGCTATTGAGTCATCGACATTCTGATCGACCCCGAAGAAGTGGCTGACCGTTCTGGTGTTCTCGGTTTCGGCCGACTTGCCTGGCACAGCTTCGGGCGAAAACCCTGCGCCCGGCACCGGCGCTCCTTCTGCTTTCAACGGCACCACCGCAACAATTTCGTCTTTACTGCTCGCTTGCTCGCGAAGGGCTAACAGTTGAAATTCTAGCGGTCCCCCATAGAAAGCACTCGCTGGGTTTGGGAGCATGCGCCACTCGCTTCCAAGTGCCCAGGCAAACGGGCAGAAACGAGAAACACAAAATGAACTTAATCAATCAGCTCACCATCATCGGATACATCGGCAAGAACGCCGAAACCAGCCAACTAGCGAACGGAACTCCCGTCACCAAGTTCTCGGTCGCCACGACACGCTCTTGGAAAGACGACCAAGGCGAGCGGAAAAACAAAACGCAATGGCATAACGTTGTTGCCTTCGGGCAGGGCTTTGCCAGCTTGCTCCGCGCCTCAGCAAGGGCGCACATGTCTTGGTGCAGGGTGAACTCGCCACCCGCGAATATGACCGCACCATCCAGGTACCCAGCGGCAAGAAAACGATCGAGCATGTCATCCAGCAGCTGGTCGTCGAATTGAAGGCGGAGACCGTACGCCTTCTGGATCGTTCCAACGGAGCGCAACCCGACACTTCCAGCGAGGCACCCATACAAGAAGCAGCCCCCAACTAGGGGGCTTTTCATTTGTGAGGCCGTTCTTCGATGCGAGCCCAAACTTGTTCGGCTATCGCCTCGGCCAGTTCGTCCACAGATAGGTGAACGGCACCCCGGAGCTTATTAGATGTCTCTGATACTTGCTCCCCCCAAACTCATCGCGGCTCCGCACAAGTTCATCCTTTAACTCCGAAAGTAGCGCGTCCACCTCTGGATCGCTTTCCCGAAGGGCTTGAATGCGTTGGATGCCGTGAATGACTGTGGAATGGTCACGACCGTTGTAAAAGCGCCCAATGCACGTTGTGCTCCAACGACCGACATGCTTTGCGAGGTACATCGCCACTTGACGATTGAAGCGAGCAGGCTGCGCATTTCCTTGGATACGCGTAGGCCCAAGACGAGCAGAGACGACCGTGTCGATCGTCGCCAGAGATAGTCGCCTGTAAGGGGTCGACGAGATGAATGCAGGGCTTGCCATTTATGCTCCTTTTGCCGATAGCGCTATCGCCGGCTGGATCAGGATAGACTCACCATCGCTGCCAATCCGCGCCGGGCAGCTTGGCCACAAGGCGTGTACCAGATCCAGCCATCGTTCTAGTCGCTCGCGAAACTTCCGCGGCCTCGCATAATCTGCGCTGCCAAGCTGAGCTGCTAAACCGAACTCTCCGAAGATCGGAATGCGTTCTTGCTGTTTGGATGTGAAACAGCGATACGAGAGCCACATGTACAGATCCAACGCTGAGGGGGCACAAGATAGCCGCTTTGGCGGCCTCCAGGTCTGTTGGGATGGAATGGGTCGTAACCTCCGGAAAGAATTCATCGCTGAGTACGATCTCGTTCTCGAAGCCACCGGGCAGGAGACTCTGGTTCGGGTCGCGCGAATACCAGATACGCGCCTCGCGCATGAAGTTGAATCGGGCCTGGTGAGTAACCAGTGCTCGCTCTGTCTGTGTGTCAGTTCCGAAGAAGATCGTCGCTCCGAATATGCGCTGAAAGGCTGCCACTAAGCGACGGTATTGGGAGCCGCCCTGCTGCATTCCGAAAGTATCCAGCATCTCCGCAGCGCTGCGAAACGTGATTGTTTGCTGCCGCTGCCGAACTGCTAGTGTCGCTAAGAAAATCGGAACCAACCGATCCTGGCCCCAGGGCACCCCGTACTTGGGGTGGCCGGTGACCTGCAGCAGGAACTGTCCGTTACGGCGCTCATGCAACAGAGCGCCCTTAGCAGGACGCTTAATCGGCAGGCCGCACAACACAAACGGCCGCGAGGCAAATCCTAAATTCGGAGCCTCTCGCTCACGGTTGAGTCTGACAAGCTGGATTGCTTCTGCCTGTCGCAGCTTCTGCTTGGAAATGAGCAACTCGGGATGGCTAAGCTTGAGAAGTTCGTCTGCCTTCGCAAATCCGACGACCGTTTTCTTTGATGAATTGCTGAATCCCGTTGCTTTTGATGTATCTTGAATCAGACGGGTTGATCGATTTAGGCCCGAAATATTAGCAACAGTTGAGGAGCGATTGGTGACCTGTTCAGAAACCTGTTCAACTAGTGCCGCAGTGCCAGTTTCAGGCGCTCTGTGGCGTGGTCCGAGTCGCCAGTTATCAACAGTTTCCGCAGAGTGAGTTGTTTCGTAATCAGCAGGTCGCCAGTTCGATCCTGGCGGGTGGCTCCAGCTAACTCCTTTCGCCCGTGCGCCAGTCTCATTGAACGCCTTGAGCCTGGTGCCGGAGATCGCCAGAGTGCGCAACGTCTCTGTTTGTAAGCTGCTTCAGCTGCGCCTGCAATTCATGCAGCTGCTGGGTGAGTTGTTGATTTACCGCAATCTGCTGTGATGTGGGCGCGAAGTCCGCATCCTGCAACTCACTGGCAATGTGCGTCAACTTTTCCACCAGCCTCGTGGGCCATCGCATTCCATCCTGACCGCCGGTGATACGCAGTTGATAGAGGTTCTCCTCCACTGCGATCAACTTCTGATCGAGATCTTCGGAACCGCTCTTCACCTGCACGCCGCTTTCGGAAACCGATTCGAGTTGCTTGCGAGTGCTCTCGATCTGCTCGATCATCGCGCCTGCCTGCAGCAAGTTTTCCTGAACCGTTTGCAAAAAGCCAAATTGAGCGCGGATATTCGCTTCTGAACCGCCGGAATGCGGATCTTTGACAACAGTCAATGGTTGAACAAAGTCGCGTCCGTCTACCGTGAGCTTGACCTTATAAACGCCTGGCACAGCGAGCAGCGACATGCTCCCTCCTATCGGGCGTCCTTTCTCACTTACCTTCATCCAAGGGGCGAGCAGCGGCGGCGTGTAAAGCACGATGTCCGGCGACGGCGAGTAGCGCAGATCCCACCACACACGGTTGATACCGACATTTTTCGTCGCTTGTAGCGAGCGCACTATTTTGCCGTCCGTATCCAAGATAGAAAGTTGTACGTCGCCGGTAGGCGCACTCTTCAGGTAATAGTTGATGTCGGCGCCGTAGTTCGGATTCTGACCGTCTGTTTCGTCGTACGCGACGGCCATGGGCGGCGTGATTCCGCGGAAGCGATAAGCTGACCTCGGCGGAAAGAGATGCGCCTCCGCGTTCGTGATCATCGGGCGTCATTTGACGCAGTGCCGTGATGTCGTCAAGAATCCAGAAGCCACGCCCATACGTAGCCACCACCAGATCGTTGAAGTGCTCTTGCACGGTAATGCCATATACGGGCGCGTGCGGCAGATTAAGTTGGAGAGGCTGCCAGTTTTCGCCATCGTCGAACGAAACGTAGAGCCCATTTTCGGTACCGAGATACAACATTCCTGCGCGTACCGGATCTTCTTTGATGCAATGCGCGTAGCTCAACATGCTTTTCGGAATGCTGGCGCTCAGACTTTTCCAGGTCTTGCCATAATCGGCAGTTTTGTAGATGTAAGGATCGCGATTATTCTCTTGATGAAGATCAACGGTGATGTAAGCAGTGCCGGCGTTGAAACGTGAAGGTTCAACGGTGTAAATGGTGCCCCAGGCAGGAAGGTCGGGGATGTTAGCGCTGACATTAGTCCATGTCTTTCCGCCGTCTTGAGTTACCTGCACCTGACCATCATTGCTTCCGGTCCAGATGACGCCTGCGAGCTTAGGAGACTCGGCAATAGAGATGAGCGTGTCGCCATACTCGGGCCCAATGTTGTCTCCGGTCAGACCGCCTGATGAACCTTGTTTCGATTTGTCATTCAACGTCAGATCCGGACTGATCACTTTCCAACTCTGGCCGCCGTCCGTTGTCATGTGAACGTATTGGCTGCCCGCGTAGACTTTGTTGTGATCATGCGGCGACATGGCCACAGGGAAAGTCCAATTGAAACGGTACTTCACATCCGCGGCAGGGCTGCCTTCATTGTTCTCGGGCCAAACTTCCACGCCTCGATACTGCCTTGTACGCTCGTCATAGCGGTCGATGCTTCCGCCTATCGGGCCCGCTGCCGTGCCGCTAGACCAGACGATATTTACATCCGTGGGATCTGATATTGTCCAGCCGCTTTCCCCGCCGCCTACGGTCATCCATTGGTCACGAGAAATCTCGCGTACAAACTGCCCGTATCCGTAGACGCGGCTGTTGCTGGGACCGCGGAACGACGGACCATCCTGACGGTTGCCATAGACATAGTAAGGAATCTGGTTATCGGTGGTGACGTGGTACACCTGCGCATTCGGTAACTGAATGCGATCCCAGGTGCGGCCGCGATTCACTGAAATTCCGACGCCCCCGTCATTTGAGACTAAGATGCGATCGGCGTTTGCCGGGTCGATCCAGATGTCGTGAAAATCCCCAAGCGGCGGCGCGCCCAGCACATGGCCCCCGGCGGTTTGCGGATAGCCGCGCATGACGCGGAGCGTCCGGCCTCCGTCTTCGGACTTCGCGTAAGAAGCGGTTAGGAAGTAGAGTTCGTCCGGGTTATCCGGTTCTATGGCCATTCGCGAATAATAGTGGGGACGGCCAGCTACGTCGTGGCTCGCAGTCATCATTCGCCAGTTTTCGCCGCCGTCGTCGGATCGCCAGAGATAACCAGAGGCGGTGGGCTGTCCTTTCCAAGGCTCACCCGCGCCGGTTTCGATGATGGCGTAGACGCGTTTCGGGTCACTCCTCGAAATAGCCAACCCGATTTTGCCCACCTCCTGTTGCGGGCAGTCCGTGACCCGTTCAATCGCTGCCAGGTGTTGCCGCCGTCGCGCGACATAAAGAGTCCGCTGCCAGGGCCGCCGCTGTTCTGTCCCCAGGTATGGATAACGAACTGCCACATGCCGGCAAACAACACTTGTGGGTTGTCTGGCGACATGACAATGTCCGAGCAGCCAGTATTCTCGTCGACAAAAAGAACGCGGCTCCAGCTCTTCCCACCGTCGATAGTTCGAAAGACTCCACGCTCCTGCTGCGGTCCGTAGTTGTGCCCCATTGCGGCTGCGAATACAGTTTCGGGATGTTGAGGATCGATGACGATACGCGCGATGCGTCCGGTTTTCTCCAGACCCATCAGCTTCCAGGTTTTGCCGGCGTCCGTCGACTTATAAATCCCCATGCCGACAGAGATGTGGCTGCGAATCCAAGGCTCTCCGGTTCCCGCCCAAACCACATTCGGATCAGTGGGATCGACCGCGAGCGACCCGATAGAAGAAACCGGCTGGTCATCGAATACGGGCTGCCAGGTGATACCTGCGTCAGCGCTCTTGAAAATTCCCCCTGACGCTGAGCCAGCGTAGTAAATCAGCGGATTGCCCGGCACGCCCGCCACCGCCGAGACGCGATTACCGACCGGTCCGATGTATCGAAAGCTCAGTTGTTTATAAAGATCCGGGCTGATTTCAGAAGGCCCAGCAGCACGCACGAGACATGAAAGCGTAAGCAAGAGAGCTCCGCATGCCGCTCTGCGAAATGGAAAGCGATGAGTCATGATTCACGAGCCTGGTATCGGGGTTAGGCCGGATTCCGCGAGTGCCGCGTTCAACGCCGGTAGATTATGTTGCAAAAGGAAATTGAACGAGGCTAACTGTTCCTGCAGTTCCGCCTGAAGATGTTTGAAGACTTCGTAAGACGCGTCGGTGGGCCGGAAGTCTCCGGTATCTACTACCACCAACAGGCTGCCCAACTTGTTATTTAGTTGCGGGGGGAAGTTCAGCGGGTCTTTCGTGGCGCGATTTTTGTATTGATAGAGATGGCCTTCGACGTTCGTGAGAGCCGAAGTTAGTTGATCTGCTTGCTTCTTGACTGCGTCCTGCTTGACTTGCGCGGTGCGGTCTGCGATATCCGCCTTGATGCGGCGGATTCGAACAACCGTGTCATTGGTCAAACTGAATGCATCCTCAATCTCACGGGCCAGCTTATATTGCGCTGCCAGATCCGCTTCCGCCACGTTCGTCAACCGGGAATTCTTATCGATGGCGAATTCGCGCGTGAGCACTTTGTCGTCAACGGTCAAGCGAACCTGATAAGTACCCGGCGGGACGTGCGGCCCATGTGTGGTGGCCTGATACATAATGAGTCCGGGGAAAACATGTGCAGGCGCGGCGCGCATGTCCCAGAGAAAACGATTCATGCCCGCTGTCTCAGGGACGTGGGTGACTGGAGGAGGAGGTCCTTCATCGTCTGACTCTTCCGCGGCCGCAGGTTGCGGATGCGCATCACCTTCGTAACCGCGCACTACTTGTCCACTCGAATCAAGAATTTCGAGTTTCATCGATGTGGGTGCAGACTTCAGGTAGTAATCGATAGTTACGCCGCGTGACACGGTGCGCGTGGTATTCGCAGGCTGGAAGAGGTACGCCTCTGCTGCTGAAATTTTCTGGTCCGCCTGCCGCAAGAGTCCGATGTTGTCGAGCACATAGAACCCTCGTCCGTGCGTCGCAATCACCAAATCGTCTTTCTCCGAGACGATGTCGTGAACAGGAGTGATGGGCAGGTTGAGTTTCAACGACTGCCACTGTGCGCCTGAATCAAAGGAGACATAGATGCCGCGTTCAGTTCCCAGGTAAAGCAAATCCGGGCGAACAGTGTCTTCCCGTATCGCGCGCGGGAAATCATCATGCGCGATGCCATCGACGATCTTGGTCCAGCTAGCGCCATAATCGGTCGTTTTGTATACGTAGGGTGTCCGGTCAGATAGCTGATACCGATTCGCGGCAATGTATGCGGTGCCCGCCTTATGAGGCGACGCTTCAATCAGGCTAATGCGGGAAAATGCCGGGAGATCATGCGGCGTAATGTCATTCCAGTGTGCGCCGCCATCACGAGTGAGGTAGACAAGTCCGTCGTCCGAACCCGTCCAGATTGTATTTGCATCGAAGTGAGAGGGCGCGACGGTGAATATGGTGCCGTAGGTCTCAACTCCGGTCTGATCGAGCGTAATGGGTCCACCGGACGGCCCCAGCGTTGACGGATCATGCCGCGTCAGGTCCGGACTGATCTGCACCCAGGTCTGGCCCTGGTTTGTGCTGCGCCACAGATGCTGCGAGCTGACGTAGAGCGTTTTCGGATCAATCGGAGAGAGAACAATGGGCGCCGTCCATTGGAAGCGTTCTTTCACATCTTTCGCCGACTGGCCGACCGGATATTCCGGCCAGACGTTGATCAGGCGGCGCTCGTTTATGGAGCGGTCGAAGGAGGTCATGTACCCGCCGTAAGCGCCGGCGAAAAACAGGTTCGGATTGGTTGGGTCGGACGCGATGTAGCCGCTTTCTCCCCCGCCCACTTCGTAGAACTGCGCACCGCGTCCGTTACTCGGCACGCATACCGTGGTGTTGTCCTGCTGTGCTCCGCATACGTCGTAGGGCACGTTAGTGGTTGTCACCGCGTGATAGAGTTGCGCAGTTGGAAAGGTCTGGGCGGTCCAGGTGCGTCCGCCATCTACAGATACATTTCCGCCGCCGTCATTTGAATCGATCATGCGATTGGGATCATTCGCGGCAATCCAGAAATCGTGATGGTCGCCATGCGGCGCCCGCAGCTTTACGAACGTCTTGCCGCCGTCGGTTGAACGAAGCACATCGTAGTTGGAGACGTACAGCGTGTCCGGTGATGCCGGATCGGCGTACACGCGAAGGAAGTAAAAGGCCCGCTGCCAGAGTTGACGATCCTGATTGATTCGAATCCAGGTGGCGCCTGCGTCATCAGAACGAAACAGGCCTCCTTCGTGCGCTTCGACCAGCGAATACAAACGCTTTGGATCTGCCGACACCGCGATACTGATTTTGCCGATCACGCCGTCCGGCATTCCGGGATTGCGCGTGAGTTCTGTCCACGTGTCGCCTCCGTCTGTTGATTTGAATAAGCCACTTCCCGGACCGCCGCTGGACATCGAATACGCAGTTCGGAACGCCTCCCACAAGGATGCATAGAGGACTTTAGGATTAGCGGGAACGATTACAAGATCTTCGGCCCCGGTCTTGCTATCGCGAAAGAGAATCTTTTTCCAGTTGGCGCCGCCGTCGGTGGAGCGGTATACGCCACGGTCGGGAGTGGGACTGTAGGGATCACCGAATGCCGCAACATAGACGATGTCGGAATTGGCCGGGTTAATACGCACGCGAGCGATCGCCATGGTTTTATCGAGCCCGATGTGTTTCCACGTTTTCCCGGCATCAACCGACTTGTAAATGCCGTCGCCCTGGATAATGTTGCCGCGGAGCTCGCTCTCACCCATGCCGGCGTAAACAACATCCGGATTGGAGGCCGACACCGCCACGGCACCGACGGATGAGGTCTTGAAGTACGCGTCCGAAACGGGATTCCAAGTTGTTCCGCCATTAGTGGTCTTCCAAAGCCCTCCACCGACAGCTCCGAAATAGTATTCAAGCGGGCGAGAAGGAGACCCCGCAACGGCCAGTGAACGGCCACCGCGCAGTGGCCCTATACTGCGCCACTTCAGGGGAGCAAACAACGATTCGTCTATGACGCCCGCTGCGCTTTGCGCGGTTAACAATCCGGCCGCGCAGCAAGCGGCTATGCACATTCCAATCGTGAGGCGTTTTCGCATTTCCTTATGCGTCCTTACCGGGGAAGTGATGCGCGATCTCATTCGCCGAGCGAAGCGTCACGGCGACGAACGTCAGTGTTCCATTCGTGCAGCCTGCGTTCGGCAAAGTGGGCGCGCCGACCACAAACAAATTCTCGTGGTCGTGCGTGCGGCCGAAGCTGTCAACCACGCTTGTGGCGGGATCAGTCCCCATGCGGCAGCCACCGGCGGGGTGATCCAGATAGTTACCTTCCCGGACAGTGAGAACTTTGCCCTCATCGGCGCGCGCCAAACGCGCGAAGACCCCGGTCAAATGCTGGCGCGTGTGCGGCATGGCAGCTTCGCTCTTCTCGTTAGATCGGTGCACAATTTTTGGCATGGGATCGCCATATTGATTGCGATGAGAAGTGTCGAGCGTCAGCTCGCTATTTTCGGCGGGGTGGACATCGTAGTAGCCGCGAACGCGCGCGACCCCTCGTTTGCTGCGCCCGCGCCAGTCACTCACAATGTCGTCTCCAAGCAGGATGTGACCTCTCGGATCTTTTAGCCGCGGCGACGAACGTTCATTGGCCCATATGCGCAAGTCGTGACGGACATAGGGCTGATCTGGAGCGCATCGGAAAAACTGGCGAGAAATCAACCCGTACTGCGGATTCTCTCCAGGGAAGATTTCCGCGTTCAGTTCGATGAGGGATGAGATGAACCCATGCCCGGTGGTGTACTTGCCGACTTGCCCAGTGCGGTTGGCGAGGCCATTGGGGTATCGCGAAGAGGTGGAGAGCAAGAGTAGATGGGGACTCCAGGTATAACCGCCGGCTATCACGAACACCTGTGCGCGATATTCTACTTCGCCCCGCGGGTTCTCGCGGCGCACGGCATGAGCCGTTTGTACCGTGTCTTTGCCGTCCGCCAGCACCAGCTTCCGCACCAGAGTATTGTCGTGCAGCTTGATCTTCTTTTCTGACAGGAGACGCTGGAATGTGAAGTCGGGAGAATACTTTGCTCCAGTGGGGCAAATGTCGCAGGTGCCGCAGCGCTGGCAGACGCTACGGCCGTCGTAAGGCACTGTGTTCTTTGATTGCGGCGTGCCTTGGAAAGGTATTCCGCTCTTGTCCCCCCATTCCTTTAGCCTTGCCAGGCTGTACGTGAGCGGCATCGGCGGCATGGGATAGGGCTGCGACCTACGGTCCCCTGGAAAGGGACTGGGCTCTCCCGATACTCCAAGGCGGCGCTCCGCTTCGCAATAGTATTTTTCGAGTTCCGCCCACTCCATGGGCCAATCGACATAAAGGCCGTAGATAGATTTGAGGCGCAGATCTTCTTCGGAGAACCGGTTGCAAGTACCGCCCCAGTGCAACGCCTGACCGCCGACGGCCATACTGCGGGAAATCTGACCTTCCCCTCCCTGATCGGGGATGAAATCGCCGGGCCATGGGTTTTCGCCGTACTGGATCATGCGCTCGCGGCGATGGAAGCGCTCGCTCAGATTGAAAAAAGTGCGACCGGCTTCAACCACCGTGATCGACAATCCGGCCCGCAATTCGGATAACTTTTGCGCCAGCATCGCCGAGGAAATTCCCGCCCCAATGATGCAGACGTCACTTTCGTAAACGGGCATTTTGATAATTCCTCAGGACAGAGAGGGGGGACGCTGCGCGGAGCTAGCCAGTCCGCGGCAATCATCTCGCTTGATAGCTACACCGTAGAGAAAGTCCTGTCCGTTTGCACTGTTGTAAAAGAATGCGAGTAGATCAGCGGCGATGTGTTGGCCATTCGGACGCTGAGGAATGCGGTCCAACTTCGCTTCTTGTAGCGCGTCCGCAATAATTTCACGCCTCGCGCCGCCATCCAGGCTCGCGAACGTTCCCCCTTTCTCGGTTGCCGCAGCCTGCAGTGCTCGCAGTTGGCCGGGATAGTTGCTTGCGGGGTTCGCCGGCAGGACTTCTACTTTTGTGAAGCCGTATCCGTAACCTGCATCGGCGCCTGCTTTGTATTGCCGCGTCCAGCTTAAAAACTGCTTCCCGACTTCATCGGTACGCGCTTTACCGAGTGAGCTTGGCAGCACGGCAGCGGCAACTTCGAGCAGCAGCGGCGTCTCACGGTCGCTTAGGCCTCCGGCCTGTGCCCGCGAAAACCGCGGAATGAGAAAGGGAATGGCGGTGGTGAACAGCCAACGGAACAGATTTCGTCTCAGCATGAAGCTTTCCTTGGTTACTGCTGTGCCGATGCCGCAGGCCCTGCCGGACCGCCGTCAACCGTGAAGGCGACCACAGCAGCACCAGCACCAATGCCGGTGGCAATAACCACAAATTGATGGCCTTCTCGAGTGCGATAGGTCATGGGCACTCCGAATGCGCGGGCGGGCAGTGGGCCCTGCCATAAGTCTTTGCCGGTTCTTTTGTCGATGGCATGAAGCGCCGTGTCCTCCGCGCCAATGAACAGCAGACCACCTTTGGTGACAATGCCGCCCTGCGGACCGGCAACACCTAGTGAACTCGGGAGGACAACACCTTGCAATGCCGGATTGCGACGCAGTTCGGGCCAATCGCCGAATGCTTGTTGCCAGGCAATGGTACCGTGATCCAGATCAACGGCGGTGAGCAATGCGTAAGGCGGTTTGGTAAGCGGGAGACCGTTGTGGAAGGTGGCGTTGGTGCCAGTCAGGTCGCCCGTCCAATCCGCGTCCACCTCCGACGCTCTGGGATTAGACGAGGTCTTGTCCGGCTGCTTCACCCGCGCGATGTGGGCCATGTTGGTGGTCTTCACATAGAGCATGCCCGTTTCCGGATCGAACGCTCCGCCACCCCAATTGGCGCCGCCCAGCAGGCCAGGAAGCATGAGCGTGCCTTTGTAAGAAGGCGGCGTGAAGAGCGGTCCCATGCGATATTTCTTCATCTCCGTCTGCGCCTCCGCCTTCAATTCCGGTGTCAGGTCAAACGCATCATCAAGCGTCACGCCCTGGGGAGCTAGCGCGGGCGGCTTACTCGGAATGGGTTGCGTGGGCGAAGCGCGCTCGCCATCCACGTCGCTTGCGGGGACCGGTTGCTCTTTGATGGGCCAGACGGGCTTGCCGGTTACGCGATCGAATACGAATGCGAAGCCTTCTTTGGTCTCTTGAACAACGGCGTCGATCTTGTGGCCGTCCACGGTGATGGTGACCAGAGTGGGCGGCGAAGCCAGATCGTAGTCCCAGAGACCGTGATGAACAATCTGGTAGTGCCATTTCCTGGCGCCAGTCAGCGCGTCCAGGCACACCAGCGTCTCGCCATAGAGGTTGTTCCCAATGCGCTTACCGCCATAGAAGTCGTTGCTGGGCGTGCTTACCGGCAGATAGACCAAGCCGCGCTGCTCGTCCAAAGTCATGGGAGCCCAGACGTTTGTGTGGCCGGTATACTTCCAGGAGTCATTTCCCCACGTGTCGTTGCCGAGTTCACCGGCTTGCGGAATTGTGTGGAAGCTCCACAACTGCTTACCTGAATGAGCGTCGAACCCGCGCACATCGCCCGGTGGATCATTGCGGTAAACCAAACGGTCGCCCACTCCGTTGCCGACAATAACCACGTCTTTGTAGACGACGGGCGGTGATGTCTCCGTATAATGCAGCTTGTTAATGGGCCAAATGAGACCTTGGCTCAAGTCAACCACGCCGTTATCGCCGAACGAGTTGATTGGTTGGCCAGTTTCTGCGTCCAGAGAGATGAGCCGGAAACGGCTGTTCATGAAAATGCGCAGTTTGCCTTGATCACGCCAGGCTGCGACGCCGCGATGAACATATCCCGTGCCGTTTGCCGGTTGGCCGAATTCGTAAGCCTTCGGATCGTAGCTCCACTTGAGTTCGCCGGTCTCGGCATTCAAGGCGACGACTTTGTTATACGGCGTGCTTAGATACAGAACACCATCGATCATCAATGGCGTGTTCTCGAACATTCCAGGCCGCACTCCGTATTGCTGAATAGGTGTTTCGCCCGTTTTCCAGGTCCAGGCGATGTGCATTCGCGATACATTTTCGGGGTTGATGTCGGACAAGGTGGAATAGTGCGCGCCGCCCTGATCTCCGCCGTAGAACGGCCATTCGACTTCATGCCGATCCGCCGGCTTCGTTGCCGCCATGCAAAGGATCAGAGCAACTCCCGCGGAAAAGAAAAACAACTTCTTGATCATCCTCTGATTTTGAAGTGTATTCAATGAGCCGGGTGTGCCAAGTCTGGTTGCTCAGCGTCTTCAGAGAACTTGCCCGCATTCTTCAGATTTCTTTTCGCATCGCGCGCGAGGTTTTCATAAACTTTCCCGCCCTTCATGACGAAGACGACGCGACGCACAGACGTGATGTCCTGCAACGGATTACCATCCATCGCGATGATGTCGGCATTCATTCCGGGAGCAATGGTGCCGATTTCAGTCTGCAGGTTTAGCGATTGGGCCGCTATGGATGTGGCCGACAGGAGAGCAGCCATTGGATCCTGGCCGCCATCGCGAACACGGACAACAAACTCTTCATAGTTGTGACCATGAGCGCCTGCGGTCGCATCTGTTCCGAAGACGATCTTCAGACCCTTGTGAGTCAGGGCTTTGCGGAACGTGTCGCGGGTAATGACAATTCCCTTCTCCATAAAGGCAAACCCCTCTTCGTTGTAGTTTCCGATTCCGAAGTACTTGGGTTTGTTCTCCAAATAGTTCTGCAGCACGACGCCAATGTTGGGATCGTAATAGGTTCCGTGCTGAACCATCAAGTCGAACACTTCGTCGGTAACGTAGGCGCCGTGTTCGATGCTCGTGCAGCCGGCAAGCGTGGCTGCTTTGGCGGATTCGGCTGAGTGAGCGTGCACAAGCGTGCGTAGTCCCTGCGCTTTCGCTTCGCCGCACGCGGCATCCAATTGGGCGTCCGTCATGGTCTGGGCGCCACCTTCACGGATGCTTTTAGAGGCGAAGATTTTGATGAAGTCAGCACCCTGCTGCTTGCGCTCCTGAACGAGTTGGCGCAGTTTATCCGGCGGGCCGCTGTTGTCCATGAGAGGCTGCAGGGATGTCAAGATGCGAGGCCCGGGTGTGATGCCGCGCGCGATAGCTTCGCGCAGATCTTTATCCGCATTCATGCCCGGGCTCTGAATGGTGGTGAACCCGGCATCGAGCGTAGCCACTGCGTTATCCACCCCGTGCAGAATTGCTTCAACAGGCGGCTCATCGCGCCCGGACAGACGATTGTTCTTGTCGAAATGATACATGATGTGCGAGTGGGTATCGATCCAACCCGGGGAGATAGTCAATCCCGAGAGATCGTAGACCAATGCACCGGGCGGCACTGAGTTCTGAAGCCGCAGAATCTTGGAACCCTGAACGACGATAACCGTGTTGCGCAGTGTTTTGCCGGCGCCGTCGATCACCAGGGACGCTTTCAATGCGATGAGACGATCCTGCGAGATACATAGCGCCGGAACGAGAAAGGCAAGCGCCAAGAGGCGCCGAGTAAGTTTCTGCATAACTCTCCTCATTCTGAACAAACGGAAGCCATTTACGTCCGGTCCACAGCAAAAAGCGTGTGGAGCAGGATGGTCATCCTGCCCACCGATTGTCAATTGGGGCAACTAGAAACGGATTCGAAGCGCAAGCTGCAGGATGCGAGGAGAGCTCACCGTGTTCGAAATCACACCAAACGATTGGGGTGAAGCGTAATCCGACCCAGGATTTGCAAAGTTAGGGTGATTGAACAGGTTGAAGATCTCGGTCCGAAATTCCAGCGTGGCAGGTTCGTGTATCGGGAACACCTTCGAAACCGCAAGGTCGGTGTTCCAGAACCCTGGGCCCGTCAGGAAGTTTCGCGGTGTGTTCCCTAATCCCGTTCCATCTCCAATCACTGGCGGAGGGCCAAAAGCGCTAGTGTTGAAGTAGTGATTCAGCGTGGGATTGCTGATTGGAACATTGCTCGCTGCCATGTCTGGCGCAAATGTCGCCAGACTACCCACTCCACTATTAACCCCCAAGATACTACCGCCGGCACTGTTCACGACACTGAAACTCAGTCCAGACTCAATGATCACTACGCCTGACAACGACCAGCCATTGACCGCCGCCCCTAATACCCCTTTCGCAGATTTCAGTCGAGGGAGGTCATACAGGTAGCTGGCGGTAAAGACATTTGTCCGGTTGAAGTCGGATAACCCCACTGCCGGATTGTGAAAGTCGCCAAGGGGACCGTTCAAGGATATCCAGCGTCCGCCGGAAGATGATCCGACGTTGTCAATCGAACGATTCCAAGTGTACGCCGCCGAGAAGGCAAGCGCATTGAAGAAGCGCCTGTTGGCGCTGAATTGTACGGAATTGTAGCGGCTCCAATAGGGTTTTCCTCCATAGGGATTTGTCAGGCAGTTCTGTTCGGAGGTACAGTACGTATTCATAAAATCACCGATAGAATCGTAACCTGCCCCGAATCCGATGAAGGGCACTCGTAGGAGAAGGTTCTCCAGTGTGTTAGTAGTCTGGCCGTGGATAGGGTTACTCGGGCTCGCCAACCCAGCCTCATTCAGAGGTCCAAAAGATTCGATGTTAGTGCTCTGACTGCCCACATACGCCGCCGTAAACAAGATATTTCTAACCTCCGTTTGCAGGTTGACACTGTACTGGTGAGTGTGTGGTGGCTTGAATTGGGGATCGTAGGGATAGGTGGTCTGGTTGCTACCCAGCCGAACGGGCTGATACAAGGGAAAGCTCGACGACGGTGGCACGGTGGGGAAAGGATTCTGGAAAGTAACGTTGGGGTTGGTGGCGCCGCCAGCAACACTAGACGCATAGAAGGGTTGTTGCTCGGTGGTTCCGATCGACATCATGGATGGGATGAACGACCAGAACAATCCGTAGCCGACTCGAACCACGGTTTTTTGGAGGTTCTTGAAGGGACGCCAGGCTAAACCGACCCGCGGCGAAAACTCTCGCCAGTTCTGATGATCGATGAACTCGTTGTGACTCAGCTTGACCACGCCGGCAGGGATGGCTATGTCCGACGGAACGTTCCCTGGCAGCACGAGGCCCTGGAGCGTGCCGGCGGGCGGCGGCCCATCCTTAGGAAAGAGGCGAAAATCCCAATTTGACATTTTGCCGTCCGTGTAATAGGGCTGCCCGTTGAATTGATAGCGCAGTCCGAGATTGAGGGTGAGGCGGTCATTGACGCGGAAATCATCCTGAGCAAACAGAGCGAAGTTGTTCGAAGCAGGGTAGGACTTCGGTCGACCGTTCCCCGCAAGGGTTTCAGTTAAGTTGCTGTAGGGCGAACCGTTCTGAGCCCCGCTCATGCCGAGCAGAAAATCGGGAAAGGACTGGATGTCTATCTCGCCCTCCTGGGCGAAAAGATCCGAGTATACGAAGCGCGAGGGATCCGCGTCGCCGCCGAACCTGAGTTGGTGTCGCCCAACCACTTCGCTGATGGTGTCCGTGATTTGCACTTGATTTTGCCGGACCAATTGGGAATTGTTGCGGTTCGTCCCAATCGAAAACAGACCGGTAACGTTGATGGATGGCGTCCCGTCGACTTGCGTCGGCGGAGTAATGCCCACCGACGAGGCGCTGAATGGTTGGACAGGCACCTGATCCACCAGACTGCGGCTGTAGCCTACACTGAGTTGGTTCACTAGCGCCGGCGTAATCGTGTAGGTGTACGTAAGGGAGAGATTCGTGTTGGAGTGATAGTCATTTTCTCCAAAACCGAGTACATTTGTACTCACCTGGAAAGGCAGGCTCGTGGGATCACGCGAGTATAGCGTTTTTAGACTCAACCGCTGCTTCTCTGTGAAATTCATATCGCCGTTGGCGATGATTTGCCGTTCGTGGAACAGCGCTGGTGAGGAGATTGGACAATAGCCAGTCGTGGCGTTAGTCAAGATACAAGGATTGGGAATGGCATAAGATCCGTTTGGCAACTTCGCATTGAGTATCGCCAGAGCCACGGGATTGATGTTGGAGCCGTCCGGCGCGATTGCAACGCCCCCGAACGCGCCGGTTTGACCGCCATAGATTGCGCCCAGCGCTTGAGCCGACCGATCGCCCATAGCCGGCAGGAAGGTTGTTTGGTTCGATGAGCTCGAAACCCCGTTCGCCTGGTCTGTGCCTTCGTACGACACAAAGAACAGGAGCTTGTTACGGACGATCGGCCCACCGAGGGTGCCTCCGTATTGATTCTGCCGGAAGACTGGCGTTGGCGCGCCGCTGGCATTCTCGAAGAAGTTATTGGCATCTAAAGCCGTGTTGCGGAAAAATTCGAAGGCGGTTCCATGGAACTGATTGGTACCCGACTTGGTTACGATGTTGACCGTCCCGCCGCCCTCTTTGCCGTACTGGGCGTCGTACAACCCGGTCTGAACCTTAAACTCCTCAATCGCATCCGGAGACGGGATGGGGATGCCGGTCTTATCCGGCGCGTCGTCAAAACCTTGCGACATGGGATTGTCAGCGTCCATCCCGTTCATCACGACGTTGTTATCCCAATTACGAGCACCGTTGGCGGAGATGTTTACGCTGTTACGGCCCAGCGCGCCGGCATCGATTACACCGGCCGTCACACCCGGCGACAGCGCCAGGATCTGGGTGAAGTTTCGGCTGGAAAGCGGCATGGCGTTCATCATCGAGTTGTCGACGACCTGGCTCAAATCTGACGTGGCCGTTTGGAGTTGATCCGGCGCACCCGAGATTGTCAGGGTTTGCGTGACCGATCCGACCTGGAGAATGACGTCCGTCACCACAGTGGCCGCGACGTCAACCACGATTCTTTCGCGGACAAGATGATTGAATCCAGGGTGGTCGACGGATAGCGAGTACTCGCCCGGCGTGAGAAACACAAACGAGTAAGCGCCTACGCCATTGGTCTTGGTTTGAGCTTTTTGTTGAGTGGCGCTGCTGATCAGAACGATCTCGGCCGCGGGAACGTTGGCTCCCGATTGATCCTTCACTACGCCTTGAATGGTCCCAGTGGACTGCGCAAAGGCGACATTGAAGCTCAGACAGGCGAGCGCGGCCAAAGCTACGCCATAAGACCTGCCGCAGCTAAATCGACGCATAGCGTTCGACGTTAGGGTAAACTCAGCCCTCATCTTTTAGTCTCCTTGGAAAGTCAAATCGATTTGGTTCACCCCGATAGGCGGGGTGTGCGAACAACTGTCCCGGATCTATTTACACGCGGGACGGGGATGCGAGAAACTGTCCGGGAATTAGTCACCCGACAGACGGGGAGGGTGCGAAAACTGTCCAGATCGTAACATGATCAACCTATAGCGTCAATCCTTTTCCTGAGATTGGAGTTAGTAAGTCGGTCGACCGCTCTAAGTGCGAATGCTTGATTTATTCAAATGCTAAGTGCGTTCAAGCTATAAGTCCCAATGTATTGTTAGACTCTCTCGATGCGATTGCTCAGTTCTATAAGATGAAACTTCCATTTATACTTTTGCTCTTATCCTGTGCTCTATCTGCACAGCAGGAGCCGGTGATACTCAGGGTAGGAACAGTCCTCGACGGCAAGGGAGGCGTCCAACACAACCGGAACATTGTCATTCAACAGGGAAAGATCCAGAAGATCGTTGCCGCGAATGGCGACGCTGGATACGATCTCCGCAACTTAACTGTGCTGCCGGGTTTGATCGACACACACGTTCACATTTCCTGGCACTTCGGGCCTGATGGACGTTATATGCCCCAGGACACTTCGCAAGCAAGCGCGATGGGGTATGGTCTGGAGAACGCGTACGTCACATTGATGGCCGGCTTCACCACGGTGCAAAGCGTCGGCAGCCCGATTGATCTCGACATTCGAGACGCAATCAATCGGGGCGTCTTCCCGGGAGCACGTGTACTCACGTCGATCAACGGTATCTCCGATCCGAAGATGAGCATTGACGAACTTCGAGCGGCGGTACGAAAGAACAAGGCCGATGGCGCTGATTTGATCAAGATGTTCGCGTGGACCGGAACGCTCCAGCGCGGCGTCGGCGGCCAGACACTGTCCAACGAGCAGATCGCGGCAGTTTGCGATGAGGCAAAGAAAAACGGCCTACGCACGTTGGTTCACGTTTATGGCGATGCCGCTATCCGGGTGGTTTCTGAATCGGGCTGCACTTCCGTGGAACACGGGTTCTTTGCGAGCGACGAGACATTGCGCGTGCTTGCGGCCCGCGGCACGTACTTCGATCCGCATACCGGGCTGGTCATCCAGAATTACCTGGCAAACAGGAGCAAATTCCTGGGCATCGCAAACTACACGCCGGAAGAATTTGCCGCAATGGAGCAAGCGCTGCCCGCAATTCTGGCGACGTTCAAGCGTGCCTTGAAGATTCCCGGTCTGAAGATTGTTTACGGAACGGACGCCGTCGCCGGGGGACACGGCCACAACATCGAGGAGATGGTCTATCGCGTTCAGAAAGGCGGCCAGGACCCTAACGCGGCCATCCTTTCCGCCACATCAGTAGCCGCGGAGTCATTGGAGATGTCCGACCGGATTGGATCCATTGCGCCCGGGATGAATGCCGATCTGATTGCGATCAGCGGTGATCCTCTGACGGACATCACCGCGCTGCGGCGGGTGCTGTTTGTTATGAAGGACGGAAAAGTCTACAAGAACATAGCGCCCGGCGCGTGAGCGACGTCAACTTACATGTTTTCTAAAGGTGGACGCCGAGTGTGCCAATCGGTCGAGCCTTGATAGGCATTTGCAATTTCGATCAATCTCACTTCAGTCCAGGCGGAACCCAGAAGCTGCATTCCGCTGGGTAAGTGATCCTGGCCAAAGCCATTTGGAACGGTCAACCCCGGCAGGCCAGCAATGTTACCGGCGGGAATGAGTGGTGCTTCGTCGAAGTCATGAGATGGCGCGCCCGGGCGTGCTTTCGTCGCGCGACGCTCAAAAGGCTGGTTCGCCAAACCGGGGAATGAACCGGAACTGGGCGCCACTAGCGCATCGTAATTGCTAAGTAGGTTCTCCAGTGCAATTCGGCCCAATTTTCTGACTCGCATAGCTTGTAAGTAATCAACAGCGCTAATGGCATTGCCTATATACCCGCCAATGCGATCGCCATGGTTCTGCATCTCGCGCATTTGGCCTGTATCGATCAGGTCGCGAAAAGCGGATGACCCTTCCGCGCCCAGGATCGTCCAAAGAATCGCAGTATATGGAAACGCGGGGAACTCTACCTCGTGAGTGACATCCGCAAACTTCGTTAGCACCTCGACAGACTGTTTGAAGCTGGCCTGAATGTCGGCGTGTGCGTGCTCATAACTGCCCTTCACCACGCCTATCTTGTAGCGCTTTGGGGAAGGCGAAGACGTTGTGTATGTCAACTTCCGGCGAGAGGTGGCATCGTCCATACGATCGTAGCCGGCGATCTCAGCCAGCACGAGGCCGCAATCGTCGGCGCTGCGGCACATCATTCCAATCTTGTCGAGACTCCAGCACAGGGAGGCGGTCCCGTAGCGGCTCACGCGGCCATACGTGGGGCGCAATCCCGCCAATCCACAGAAGGTTGACGGGCCCAGAATAGAACCGCCGGTTTCGCCGGCTACAGAGAACGAAACCAGACCGGCGCTGGTCGCGGCTCCAGGTCCACTCGACGATCCCCCACTCCAATATGCGGGGTTCCAGGGCGTACGGCCTGGCCCGGTGAAAGACGCGTCGGGGCCATCGTAACCAAGACCGCCTACCAATTCCACCATTGCGAGCTTTGCTAAAAGAACCGCGCCCGCATCCTGTAGCTTTGTCACAACCGTTGCATCGTAGTCCAACACCCGATTGCGGTAAGGAGCTGTTCCCCAAGTGGTTGCGATGCCCTTGGTTGCGAACGCGTCTTTCGCTCCATAGGGAATGCCGTGAAGCGGGCCCCGATAGTGGCCGCCAGCGATCTCTTTTTCCGCCGCGCGGGCCTGCTCAAGCGCTGTATCTCGCGCGACCGTTACCACTGCACCCAATTTAGGTCCGATCTTTTCCAGCCGATTCAAATAGCCTTCGGCCAGTTCAACAGGTGAAAGCTTGCCTGACTTGATCGCCTCACCTTGGGCGCGTACACTCCAGAAAAAAACGTCGTCACTGATCATCTGGGGATTCTTTCTTCGAGACATTTAATGGCGGGCGCGCCTTGTGCCAGACAGTGGCTTGTTGATAGCTGTCTGCAATCGCCAATAGAGTGGCTTCGCTCCAAGCCCTCCCAACAAACTGCACCCCGGTGGGAACATTGTCGGAATCCACGCCGTTGGGCACCGTGAGACCAGGCACGCCAGTCAAATTACCGACCGGCAGCAGCGACACGCCAGGTGGACCTTGATGCACGGCGGGAGGAAGGTACGGCCTGCTCCATCGCTCACCTACGCGACCCGATGTATCGGACATGGTTGGAGCGATAAGCGCATCATATTGACCTAACAGCTCGTCCACCTTCACCCGGGCGATCTTACGGATCCGCATGGCTTGCAGGTAATCCACCGCGCTCACAGTAGAGTCGATATATCCCGATAGTCGGGCCACGGGATTCTCCAGTTCGCGAACGCGGCCGTTGTCGATGATCTCGCGAAAGGCGCTTGCTCCTTCGGCATTGATTATGGTCTGGATCATGGGGCCATACGGAAAATCTGGGAACTCCACATCGTGGCTGATGGTGGCGAAGTCGGATAGAACTTTCAACGATCGTTCGAAGTTCGCCTTGTTTTCCGGTTGCACTGTACTGTAGGTGCCTTTGGCAACCGCCAGCCTAAACTTGCGGCCCTTGTTTGCTCTGGTGTAAGTAAATTTTTTACGAATGCTGGTTGAGTCAAGCGGATCGTAACCGGCAATGGCTGAAAGCACGAGACCGCAATCGTCCGCGCTCCTGCACATGGGCCCAACCTTGTCCAGGCTCCAACACAGCGCTACGGCTCCGTGGCGGCTAACACGCCCGTAAGTCGGCCGGAGACCCGCCAAGCCGCAGTAAGTGGATGGGTTCAGAATCGATCCGCCCGTCTCGCTTCCCAAAGAGAAGGCCACGAGACCTGCCGCGGTTGCGGCGCCTGGACCGCTCGAAGATCCACCAGCCCATCGCTCGCGGTTCCACGGCGTGCGCGCAGGACCGGTGAATGACGCGTCTGCGCTATCGAAACCGAACCCGCCGACAATCTCCAGCATGGCCAACTTCCCCACCAGCACTGCGCCCGCATCGTTCAGCCGGTCAATCACCGTTGCACTGTGATGAAAGTACTGCTGGCGATAGGGAGCTGATCCCCACGTGGTAGGAAACCCCTTGACTGCGAGGGCATCTTTGGCGCCATAGGGGATGCCGTGAAGCGGGCCTCGATAGCGGCCTGCCGCAATTTCTTCCTCCGCGGCGCGCGCTTGCTGTAAGGCTAGTTCGCGCGTCACAGTTACCACCGCGCCCAGTTGGGGACCAATCTTTTCAAGCCGCGTCAGGTAGGCATTTGTCAGCTCGACGGGGGAAATTTTCCGCTCTCTGATTGCATCTCCCAGAGTGCGAACGCTTGAAAAGACAACGTCGTCGCTAAGCATGGGTGAGATCAGTCGGGCTGGGGTCCATCCGCGAAAAACGTGAAGTCCGGCTCGTCGGCATTGGTCAGCTTCACCTGCGCAAGAGCGTTCGCGTATCTGAGATTGCGCTGGATCCCTCGTTTGATATCCTGCATGTCTCCTGGCGCGAGATAGGCGCCGAAACGCGCCTGGACAAGCGCGGCCAAGGCTTCCACTTGGGGCTCGTTGGGAGCGGCCGGCGTCTGGGCGTCGGCCATGGCCGGCAAAGAAGCGGTAGCGACAGCGACGGGAACCAAGGGAGTAGCGGCAATGCCGCGCAGAAATGTCCGCCGACTACCCTCATTCAATCTCTTTTGGTTCTTCAAGTTAGACTCCTCCCTTACCTGTCACGAGTAATCACTAAACCTACTAAATGGCTTCGCAAGAAGTCTTGTACCCGATAAACATTTTGAACGAAGCGAACAGCACTGGGACTGACACAAATACCACTTAGCGGACTGCATCTTGACAAACTCGTAACAGAAACTTACTCTTGTTTCTAAGTTCGGAAAGTAGTGCATCGTTTTGCCGCCAGACCGCGCGTTCTGACTTTTCGCATGAAAAGGGGGGACTATGCATCAGGTCAGCCGCAGCCGATATCGCGGCACCATCACTGCTTCGCGCAAACTTGCCAACTTCCACCTGGTCGAAACCAAGTATCAGGCCGGGCAGGAACTCCAGTCGCACGCCCATGAGCGCCCCTACATCTCCATCGTTCTCCGCGGCTCGTATACGGAACGCTGCGGAGCGTCCAACATCTCCTGCAACGTAGGCCACGTCATCCTGCACGCGGAAGGCGAAGTTCACTCCAACTATTTTCTGGAGGACGGCTACTGCATCAACCTGGAGATTCTTCCACACTTTGCGGATCACCTGCACCAGTACGGCATCGACAACGGCACGCGTATCAGCATGGCAAGCCGCCGCAACATGCGTCTGGGCTTCACGCTGCAATCCGAAGCCGCGCAATTTGATTCCGCATCGGAGTTAGCCATCGAGGGACTTGCCATGGAAGTGATCGCTCAACTGATTCGCACCCGCGTGGCCGAAACCTCCCAACGCCAACAGCATTGGCTGGAGCGCGCGAACGAAATGATACATGACCGCTACCGCGATCCCATTTCGCTCAAGGAGTTGGCCGATTACTCGCGGGTTCACCCGGTCCACCTCGCTCGCACGTTCCGCAAGCACTACGGTTGTTCTGTCGGAGACTACGTTCGCCGTCTGCGGGTGGCAGGCGCTTCGCGCGAAATCGCAGGCACACGCCTGTCTATTGCCGAGATCGCCAGCCGCTACGGCTTCTCAGATCAAAGCCATCTTTGCCGGACCATGAAAGAGTACACCGGTAAGTCGCCCAGCCAACTGCGCGTGCAAGCGGATCGCCGGGCCAACTAGTATCAAGCGGCGTAAAAAGGCGTCCTATCAAGGCCCGCTTCCACGCGCGGGTCCGAAGACGACGGCTTGAGCGTCAGTTGGAAGGGGAAATCGCTGTCAGGCGGCTGCCGCGAATGTTTTCACCTGTCTGGTAGCGAGATTTTTCAGTTCCAGGCGTTCGGCCTTAGCTGCGGAAATACGATTTTGGATTTGCGCGCGTTCATGACGACAGACTTGCAGCGCCTGGCGCATTTGGTGGACTTCTTTTTTGCGATTTTCCTGGGCTTCGCGGTATTTCTGCGAAACAAAGCCACGCTCGGCTCTGGCTCTTTCGTTTCTATGCCTTCTGAGTTCGGTCGAGCAGCGGATATAAGTGCGCTGATGCGCGGACATATAGCGAAGGTAGAGCGCGAGATCCTTTTTCGCGTCTTTCTGCTGTTCGAGCGTGCCGGACTCGATGGCAACGAAGCATTTGTCCTGAAAACGGATGGACCGGTTGGATAGCCAAGTCGCTTCCGCCATTTGCTGAACCAACTGAATTTCTTCCGGATCGACGGGGGACTCGGCGCGCATGTAACCGGCGAGGAGTTGATCGAATGCGGGTTGCGATTCCTCTGCGAGGACGTGGAATGTGCCGGTCAGGCCGTGGCGGGTGGCGTTTTGCGAGACGATTTCTTTACCGATGGAACTGACCGGACCCTGGGAGAGTTGAGCGTTGGCGCGGTTGGCTATGAGTTTGCGCTCGGAAACAGGAGCGGGCGCGGGTGCTGGTTCAGGCGGTGCTGCGATGGGCTCGTCGGCCATGGGTTCGGGCGGCGTTTGCTGCGCGAGTTTCTTCCCGGCTTTGCGGGCGAGTTTCTGTTGCAGGCGGCGCTGCTGGCGTGGTGTCATTTGATTTGACCCTCTTTTCGATTTCAAGGTACAACCAGTTTTGGCGCGATGCAGGGGGGAGCAGAGGGGGTTATTGGCTAAGTGACTGAGGGAATGGGAGAAGTGGGGTCGAAATAAAGTAGCTGCGATTGTGATGGGTCCATGGCTGTTGGCGTAACGGGGATGAAAACGGGTAAAGCGTTTTTTGCAGGGGCGCCGACTGGAGTCGAGGGGGCAGCGTCCAACCTGTGCTCACTGACGCGCTAAAGCGTGCCAGCGCTGCTGGCAAGTTCGCTGGCTCGGTTTCGAGTTTCTCGGTAGCCGGGAAGTGCTTCCGCTTCAGAGCACATGTTTTCGAGGGAATAACTTGTAGATGCGCCTGGACTCCGATTCGATCATTAACGGCGTTGCGGATCCTCTGCTTGCAGCCAAGAAGTTGAAGCTGGTCTAGATCGCCATAGGCGTGGTCGCAGAGTCGGGCGCAAGTTCGCCGGAGATCGTGCGGCGAGAGTTTGTCAACGCCAGCTTTTCTCGCATACTGCCTTTACAACGTGCCAAACGACTTTTTCGGTCAACTCGCTTCCGCATACAGTGCTTGCTCGCGTCACGCGCCTAAGGATCTTCCCGTTCGAGATACCGGCCTCGTGCCGTCGCAAACCGCATGCAACGAGTATGGCCAGCAACGCAAGATCCCGTTTGCCTTTCATAGTCTCGGGGTCGGGAGCCTCAAGCAATGTGATTGCCGGATCCGGCGTAAGCCAGTTCCCGAGTCGAACACCGATCTTCTTCACGCCTTTCACTCGGCGTATGCTCGCGGCTAAATCAGCGCTGAGGAGGCCGCAATCAGACGCCTCATAGGCCAGCCGGCGTACCGCGCCTAATCGCAGGTTGGTGGCGCCCGGCGCCAGTTTGCGAGCCTACGGATGCATACGGTACCGCAGCACAACGGTTCGGTTGAATGAGAGTCGCGGTTCGGAACAGTACCACTCCACGAACTCGTCAATCGCATGCCGATACCCGCGCTGGGCATCGCCAGACTAAGGCTGTTTAGAACGGCGGATTTTGCCTGGTCCAGATCCGGCAACCGCAACACTATCTTTGGCGCGCCGCGGCGGTTATTCCTCGGGTGGTATTTTCGCATCCATTCGGGGTCCTTGCAACCGCGAATCGATTTTGCCCGAAGTAATTGCCGGAT
>CAVWVR010000001.1:0-305689 GCA_963758445.1 Terriglobia bacterium | reverse complement strand
CCGCTGATTCGTCAGCGGGCCTTTTCGCTTAGTACACGGGTGAATAGTACTTTGTTTGCCATTGCACGGTCAAGGCGCCGCTTACAGTCCCGATAAGCATCTTGTAGACACGGAATCAATCGAGGAGAAATATGAGACGTTGGACAACCCTAACCGCCTTTTTTCTAGCCGCCGGCTTGGCGTTAGCGGCGGATTCGAGGGCGGAATCGAAGGATTTAAAGCCGGATTCGAAGGCTTCGAAAGAGCTAAAGAACGCCGATCCAAATGCCACGGTGGACGTGATCGTTCAATATAAGGTGGCGCCTACGGGCGCGCATTTTGACAGGGCACACAGCATGGGCGGCGCCGATAAACACCGCTACGCAAATCTGCACAACGCGGCATTCACCATGTCGGCGGCTGCGGCAAGTGCATTAGCGAATGACCCGGACGTAAAGTTCGTGTCGCTAGACCGAAAGGTTAAGGCGAATCTGAATGTCACGGCAGCGAGCATTAATGCCAATCTCGTGTGGGCGATGGGCTATGACGGAACCGGCGTTACCGTGGCGCTCATCGATAGCGGCGTGGTGCAGAACGACCCGGACCTGCAGGCGACTCAGACGACCAAGTATCCGTCAGGGATCTTCAATCCGAATAACGGGACAGCGTGGCAGCAGCCGCAGGGATCATTCCCGCAAGGCAACAACTACCGCGTGATCTACGCGCAGGATTTTACGACGACGAGTACGACTCCCGTATATCAGCTCCAGGATCCATACGGCCATGGAACGCACGTGGCCGGCATTATCGCCGGGAACGGCGCTGCCTCAACGGGTAACGGCTTCACCAAGACTTACAAAGGCATCGCACCCAACGCGAACATCGTGAGCTTAAGAGTCCTGGACCAGAATGGCGAAGGAAGTGACAGCGAGGTGATTGCGGCGATCGATCAGGCCATCACACTGAAGAGCACCTACAACATCAAGATCATGAACTTGTCACTTGGCCGGCCGGTGTACGAAAGCTTCGCTAACGATCCGCTGTGCCAGGCGGTGGAACAAGCCTGGAAGGCCGGGATTTTGGTTGTGGTGGCTTCGGGCAACGATGGCCGCGACAATAGCTTCAATGAAAACGGCTACGGAACGATTGACGCTCCCGGCAATGATCCGTATGTGCTTACAGTGGGCGTGATGAAAACGGCTCTCACTACCACTAAGGCCGATGACGCGATTACGACATACAGCTCGAAGGGGCCGTCGCCGGTGGATCACATTGTGAAGCCGGACCTGGTAGCGCCGGGTAATCCGGTTGCTGCCTGGCTGCAACAGGGCACGCTGGTGAACGAAAATCCGAGCAACTTCGTCAGCCCATACCTCTATATCAACGGCGCAAATTCGGGCACTCAGTCCAGCTACTTCATCCTAAATGGATCGAGCATGGCGGCGGGCGTGGTTAGCGGCGCGGCAGCTCTGTTGCTGCAGGCGCAGCCGAACCTTACTCCCGACCAGGTGAAAGCCAGGCTGATGATGACGGCGTCGAAGAGCTTCAACAACTTCGGCACGGCATACTTCAATATCCAGCAGGATGCGCAACTGATGCAAATAAACATCGCCAACTCGCAGTCCACGCTACAACAGTTGCAGCAAAACGCCACGAACGCACAAAACCAGCTAAGCAACGATCAGAATAAGCTGACGCAAGATACGGCCAAGCAAGTGCAAGACAGCGCGACCGTCGTGTCGGACAAAACAGCGGTTACGAAAGCGCAGAGTCCAGTATTGGGTTATCAAACGGCCTATAACAACTCAGCTCACCGCTTA
Organism: Terriglobia bacterium; assembly: GCA_963758445.1. Lineage (GTDB taxonomy): Bacteria > Acidobacteriota > Terriglobia > Bryobacterales > Bryobacteraceae > Bog-105. The sequence goes on along the minus strand of CAVWVR010000001.1, from coordinate 303,890 downwards.
CAACAGCGCTGTCTCCGTTCAATCGGCAGACCAGACTGCGCTCACTAATGCCCAGGCGGCATTGCAAACGGCGCAACACACCTATCAGGGCAGTTCGACGCAGGTGAAGACGGCGCAAGCCAATCAACAAGCCGCTCAGAACACGCTGCAAACGGCGCAACAGGCGACTCAGACAGCGCAGCAAACCATGAACCAGGCACAAAGCAATTTGCAGAGTGCGCAGAATAACGTTACCAAAGCGCAGCAACAGCTAGGCGGTGACCAGCAGCATGTAACTAGTGACAACGCTCAGATGGCGCAGGATCAATGCACAACATCGTTACGGACAAGACAAACATTGCCGATTGCCAATACCGCGTTGGCAAATGAGCAGAACCAAATCAATGCCTGGCAGACGGAGCTCAATCAGGACAATTCAACTGCCTCTTCCATGCAGGCCAATCCGAGCGCCTATCCGGCGGCGTACGACATCTTCACTGTGGGCGCAGGCTACCTGGACGTGAATGCGGCTGTGAACAATACGAACGTGGCCCCGGCTGGACAATTAGCGCTTTCGCCGGTTGCCTATACGGATCCGAACGGGAACGTCTATATCAGCGGCAGTTATGGAGTTCTCTGCGGCAATCCGGCGGTAGGCAGCAACAGCAGCGCTCCGCTCTATGGCGCAGCACTCTGCGGCAATACCGCGATCTACAGCGCGTCGGCACTGTGGCTATTCCCGCCCGGAAATCAGACCTCCACGATTTCGACCAGCGTGGGCGCGACGCAGTCGATCTGGGGTGCGCAATCCATCTGGGGCGCGGCAGTGTTAGCAAGCAATCAATCGATCTGGGGCGCCCAATCCATCTGGGGTGCGCAATCTATCTGGGGTGCACAATCCATCTGGGGCGCGCAGTCGATCTGGGGCGCCAGCAGCAGCACCACTTCGGCCTATCAATCGATCTGGGGCGCGCAATCCATCTGGGGCGCCAGCGCGAACGGCGCGAGTTCGACGGACAGCGCATACAGCATACTGAAGGGCGATCCGGGGCTTTAATCGACTCAACATCGTGGTTCAAAAGTGAAGAGCCCGCTGCCCTGGCAGCGGGCTCTTTTTGCACGTACTGGTTAGCTACCGGGCACGACCTGCAGATCGTTTTCGACGCTAAAAACATCGGGCACGCTGTTGGCGCGAATATTGATCAGGTTCTTGTCGCCCTGATTATTCACGACCCCTTCGAGCTTGACGTGGCCGTTTTTGACAATGATGTGAATGCCGGGCAAGGCCTGATGCCCATAGCGGTCGCCGATCTCCGGGTCACCGTAGATAGCGCGAAACTCGGCGCGGCGAATCTGATTGTCCATGGGGGAAAGCGGAAGAACCTCGATCTCGTTGTTGACCGAGGTCACACCTTCGATGCGCTTGACAACATTCTCCGCGCTGGATTTGAGGACCGGGTTTGTCACTTGTCCGAGCAGCGTCACGGTACCGCCATCGACGTGAAACGCGAGGTCGTCAAAGATTGAGTAGTACGGCAGCATCAGAAGCTGGTGGCGAATCTCCCGAACGAGACGCGCCTCGCCTTGAGGACCGGACATGAAGGCATCATTGTGATCTTTCTGCTGCGCCCATGACAACGGGGCGGAACATAACACAAAAGCCAGTACAGGTAAGAGTAGCTGTTTGCGCATAGTACATCTCCTGCTAATTAAGACGGACCTAAGGAGAGAGTGTTAACAGCCGGCAGAGCTCGGAAAAGTGCAGTTATCCTTTGCCCCGGCCTTGCCAAACGGCGCTGCCGTGCCTGGAAAAGATACTGACGAGAACACCGATGGCCGGCCTCTTCGTACTTCCAACGGTTTAAGCGTCTGATACAAGCCAGCGAACTCTCGGCTACCCTTGTGTCCACCGATATGGCTTTTGTCAGCGATCGCCGGTTACTTAATTCCATCTCCGGCGCCGCCGCAAATCTGAGGATTGAAGGTCGCATGAGAAAGACAGCAGCTCTATTGATATGTAGTTTCTTAGCCGTGGGGACTAACTGGGCGCAAGCTCCGGCACCCGCTCCGGCTCCCAAGCCAGCGCCAACAGCCGCGCCAACACGACCCGCGCCAGCGGCAGCGACGCCTGCTCCAGCGCCTACGCCAAAGCCCGCACCTGCCCCGGCGCCTGCGCCCGCTGGTCCAAAGGGCTCCACAGCGACGCCTGCTACGAGCGCATCGACTTCAACGACATCGTCCACTAGTTCATCTAGCCCGTCGCCTTCCATACCGACAACGCCGTGGGGGATGGCGCAAGCGACCTGCGCCGCACTCAGTGGCACAACGACAGCGACTGCAAAGGGTCCCGGGGGAGCTCCGGCGCCGGCGCCGAAACCTGGACCGCCGGGCGGAAAGCCGTCGAAGGTGTCAGCTGATCTCGCCTCCCAGACTACTTCCTATATGAGGGTAGTTATTCAATGGACTCAGCCCACTGGTTGCGTGACAAAAAACGACGTAGCCAACTATGGCGGAACGGTGGTAAACGAATTCACTGCCGTCAACGCAGGGCTATACGTCCTGCCCAGTTCGTCGCTTAGCGAGCTGGCATCCGATCCACTGGTGGTTTACGCGAGCCCGGACCGCCCGGTCAGTTCCAAGCTGGATAACACCGCTGCCGCGATGAAGTTGAGTTCAGCGTGGTCGAGCAAATACAAGGGCACAAACGTTGGAGTCGCCGTCATCGATAGCGGCATGAATCCTGACCCAAATCTCACGGTGCTAAGCGGCCCCAGCGCACCCCGCATCGTATATACGCAGGATTTCGTCACGCTGACTCCGCCGGGTCCAGGACAGCCGCCCCTCGGCGCCGATCTGTACGGCCATGGCCAACACATCGCGGGAATTATCGCGGCCAATGGAGCTACCTCGAATTGCCTTACTTGCACACGCACTTTTCTGGGCATGGCTCCGGAAGCGAACCTGATCGACCTGCGAGTGCTGGATCAGAACGGCCAGGGTATGGATAGCGACATCATTTTGGCATTGGATACCGCGATCCAATTGAAGGAGACGTACAACATTCGGGTCATCAACCTGTCTCTGGGACGGCCGGTGTTTGAGAGCTACAGGCTTGATCCACTCTGCCAGGCGGTTGAGGCAGCCTGGAAAGCCGGCATTGTGGTGGTAGTTTCAGCCGGCAACGACGGGCGAGACAATTCGCATGGGAACGAAGGATATGGAACTATTTCGGCGCCCGCCAACGATCCATTTGTGATTACCGTCGGCTCAATGAAGACCGAAGGAACGCCGACGCGCACGGATGACCTCATCGCCAGCTATAGCTCGAAGGGTCCAACGCAGGTGGATCATATTGTGAAGCCTGACGTTGTGGCTCCGGGCAACCTGGTGGTGTCGCTGCTGGTGAAAGGATCAACGCTGCAGACGGAAAATCCAGGCAACGGTGTGGCGGTTTCTTACTACCAAACCCTAACCGGTCCGGCGGCACATCAGCCACAAACTCCACAGGCAGGTACAACGCAGAACGTCGCATACTCGCCGCATTATTTCGTCCTGAGCGGTACCAGCATGGCCGCGGGGGCAGTGAGCGGAGTGGTGGCCGACCTTATCAGCGCAAAATCTACGCTTACGCCGGATCAGATTAAAGCAATCCTGATGCAGAGCGCGTATAAGACGTTTCCGCAATCGAGCACGGTCAGCGATTCGACAGGCATCTACACCGCTTACTACGACATGTTTACCGTTGGAGCAGGCTACGTCGATGCAGACGCGGCAATCAAGGCTCTGAGCAGCCTGCCCAGTGGCAACGCAATGTCCCCGACGGCAAACTACAATCCCGGCACGGGACAAGTCGCGCTGAGCTATGATCCGGGTTCCATTTGGGCCCAGAACAGTGGAGTATCGATACCCGCCGTGGGACCAGTTGGCATCCCCGGACCGGCCGGCGATGGAATCAATCCGGGACCGGCGACGGGGTACGCTCCCATGCCCCCCAGTCCCGGGTTGGGCAGTTCGTCGGCTAACCAATCGATATGGGGCGCACAGTCCATTTGGGGCGCGCAGTCTATCTGGGGCGCGGCCGTGCTCAACGGCAACACCGCGGTCTGGAGTTCGCAATCCATTTGGGGCGCGTCCACTTCCTCGGCCAACCAGTCGATCTGGGGAGCGTCGAGTACTTCCGCAAATCAATCGATTTGGGGCGCGCAATCCATTTGGGGTGCTCAGTCCATCTGGGGAGCGTCGAACGGGAGCGGATCACAATCCATCAACATCACCGGCGAGCGTTAGAGCGCATTCCACGTTTCTAATGGCGTGGCCGGGGGGAGTGCCGTTATCCTTTGCCCCGGCCCTGCCAGACGGTGCTGCCGCGCCGGGCAAAGATACTCACGAGGAATGTCAGGACTGCGATGAAGAAGCAAAACGCAGCCGCGTAGATGGGCCAGGAACGATCAAAAGCGAACCAGATCAGAAAGCCGATGCCACAGAGGAAAAAGATGATTGAGATGAGTTTCCAGCCCACAAGCACGCCTCACTGAGATAGATGGCACAAGGGGGGCAGAGTTACCAATGGTCTACGTGGCGCGCGGAGCTTCTTCCATGGCGACCATAGCTTTGCCGGTGGATAGATTCTTCTTTTTGCAGCGAACCACCTGGCCGGGTTGGAACTGCCAGGTTTCGCCTTCGGGAACGTCTTCGATGATGCGGTAGTAATCGCGCCCCAGCGGTTCGGCTCGCACGGTGCGCATCACGTTGAGTCCTTCGCCCAACAAAGACACGTAAATCATGACTTCCTTGCCGGAGCGGGAGATGATGGGCTCCGGGCCGGGGTGCAGAGGCTGCGGCTCGCTGGGCGGGGCGCTTTGCGGGACCGTGAATAAGCTGGTAGCCGTCGGGGACTCGCGCGCGCGGACAGGCACAGGCGGCGGTGGCGCGGAATCGACTGGCGCCGGTTGGGGTTCGGGAGCCCAATAGGCGGGCTGTGCAACAGGGGCCGGGGGCGCTGCAAACTGAGGCACAGAGCCGGGGAAAAGACCTGTGTCGCCGAGGGCGCGCGGCACGCGAATGGGCCCGGCTTTGCGGGCGTTCATTCGCATGACGTCAATCGCCCAAAAAATACCGGTAGCTAATGCGCAGGTGAGCGGGAGGTATTCAGTTGCCCATTGTCCGTTCTCTAAATGCACTTCGCCGTGGCTCGCTAGAAGCTGGTAGACAGCGCCGGCGGCGATAGCGGTATTGAAACCGCAGACCGCGGCGAATACCAGGCTCTGAAAAACGGTTCGGCCGCCTTCCTGATCGTGTGACAACAAGGCCAAGAGAACGATGAGGCCGCCAATACTGCTCATCCACGCCAGCGGGCCTGAGATCTGGGTGAGAGCCAGCGCACCCGCCAGAGCAGCAAGCAGCAGCGTGGCGCTATCAATTTGAGATTTCATTCATTAGTTCCGACGATTTCATGCTATCGAAGGACTAAAAGACGAGCGCGAAGGGCGCTTCGTTTCGATGGTTTCCCTGACTCGGAGCTATGAGCGCAGTGATTAAAGTTTTGAATCGCGTTGAACACTCCAATCGCTGCGCTCATGGCTCCGATTGGGTGATTGAAGGGATTGCGAGATTGTGATTGCGGGTTGCGCGATGTCGGGATTGCGGGATACGGACTACGCGACTAAGGAGTGATAAAGTTCCTCGGGGCTAATTGGCTTGGTGATATAGCCGTCCATGCCGGCGGAGAGGCACTGTTCCCGATAGCCGCGCATGGCGTGAGCGGTGAGAGCGATGATGCGCACGCGCGTGCCGCTCTGTTTTTCGCTCTCGCGGATGGCGGCGGTAGCCTCGAAGCCGTCCATGACAGGCATTTGTACATCCATCAGGACCACGTCGAAGTGTTGGTCTTCGAGAGCTTTCACCGCCTCGAGGCCATTGTTGGCGACAACGACGCTGTGTCCTTCACGCTCGAGCAGGCGCACGGCGAGGCGCTGGTTGACCTGGCTGTCCTCGGCGAGAAGAATGCGCAGCGGCGATTCGCGCAGTGAGTGGCGGGTGACGAGCGGAGCGGGCAGACCGGCTTGTGGCTGCTTGCCGAGAACCGTCAAGATGCAGGCCAGCAGTTCCGAGCGCCGCACTGGTTTGCTGAGATAAGCAGCGATACCCACTTCGCGGCAACGAGCGGCATCGCCACGCTGGCCTGCCGCGCTGAGCACGATGATGGGCGACGGGGGGTTCGCAGGAATCTCGCACAGGCGCATTGCGAACTCAAAAACATCGCCGCTGGCCATGGGCGAATCGACCAGGACGAGTTCGTAAGCTGCGCCGGATGCCAGAGCGTTTCGCTGCGCATCGAGCGCTTTTGGCGCGCTTGGCACACTATCGACACTCATCTCCCAGCCGGTCAGCGTCTGGTGCAGAATGCGGCTGGCAGTGGCATTGTCATCGATAGCTAAAACGCGCAGGCCACGGATGCCGACCGCCTTGGGCAGCGGCCTTTGCGCGGGCGCCTCCAAAACACCCAGCCTGGCCGTGAAATGGAACGTGCTTCCCTTCCCCACTTCGCTTTCAACCCAGATGCGGCCGCCTAACATCTCGACGATGCGCGAAGAAATGGTAAGCCCCAGGCCCGTTCCGCCGTAGCGGCGCGTGATGGAAGCATCGGCTTGCGTGAACGGATCGAATATCTGGCGCTGAACCTCCGGCGAGATGCCAATGCCGGTGTCGGAGATGCTGAAGCGCAGCGCTGCTTCCCCTGACACGATTCCCTCGGTCGCGACACGCACGACGATCTCGCCTTTTTCCGTGAACTTGATGGCGTTGCCGATGAGATTCGTGATTACTTGACGCACGCGCCCGACATCGCCCCAGAACATTTCGGGTACTTCGTTTTCCACGTGGCAGGCAATCTCCACGCCTTTACGCTGCGCCGCTGCCGCCAGCATCTTGACAGCGTCCGATAGAGCTTCTTCCAGGTTGAACGCGATTGGATCCAGCGCGAATTTGCCGGATTCAATCTTAGCGAAATCCAGCAGATCGTTGATCAAGGTCATCAAACCGTCGGCGGAAAGACGTACCAGGTCAAGGCAATCGCGCTGATCGGAAGTGAGCTGGGTGTCGAGGACGACGCCGGTCATGCCGATGATCGCGTTCATGGGAGTGCGAATCTCATGACTGATATTTGCCAGGAATGCGCTCTTCGCCTCGCTGGCCGCCTCGGCAGCCTCCTTGGCTGCTTTGAGTTCGGTGTTAGCGTTTTTCAGTTCCTGTTCAAGGCGCGATCGTTCGGTGATATCCACCACGGTGGCAATGCAGGCTTTCCGCCCCGCAAACATGATCTCTTGCGCCGAGATATGCACCAGAATTTCGTCACCGTTCTGCTTCCGGTGACACCCTGAACCCGTTTGGGGACCGGATCCTTCGCCGCACATTGTCTCGCCCTGCGAGATTTGAAGCAGCTCCATGGACAAAAATTCTTCGTGCGAATATCCGTAATGCTGAGTTGCGGCCTTGTTTACTGCGAGGAATGCGCATGTTTCGACATCGTAGACCCACGCAGGCAGCGGGTTTGAATCAAAGAGCTGACGGTAGCGGTATTCGGCCTCTGCCAGCCGTGCAGCGGCCTTACGCACGCGGAAGTTGTCCCAGGAAAGCAGGCCGGCTATGGCCATGAATACGGCCACAACGAAGAATTTCTCACGCTGATCTTCTTCATGTCTGCGTCGCGCCAGGAGAGAGCGTGTCTCGGCGGCCGATATGGGCGCCCACTTGTCGAGTTCCGCAGAGAGAGCTTGCGTGTTTAGGGTGCGCGCCACTTCGTCACCAAGTGCATCCGCGATGGCGGCTGTTTGCTTGGTAGACATCAAGCTCATCTGGGTGGCGACGTTGTGAACATATCTGACCTGGAAGCTGGTGGATTCGCAGCCATTCGGGCGGTGCAGTAGAAAATATTCTCCCACGCGGCTATCGATGAACGCAGCGTCCGCTGCGTCCAGGCATAAGGCCGAGACGGCCTCGGCCACAGTGTTCTTCTCGACTGGGCGGCTTCCAGGATAGAGTCTCGCAACATTCGTGACGTTAAAGGACGAACGGTAGTATGCGATCCGGGGGCTTTCCAGAAAAGCGGGAGGGCTGGCAAATTCCGGCTCGCGTGTAAGGAGAAAATTGCCGCTGTCCAGCCAGGGTCGCGTAATGTGAAAGCGACTTCCTCGTTCAGCCGTGTAGTGAAGCGCGGGCCATAGATCGACTTCGGTACCGACGGCAGCGTCCGGAGTTTGGTCGCGAACGGGGATCCAGATGAGCGTGATGCCGAGGTGGCCGGCGGCTGCGTTGACTAAATCGGGCACGAGCCCTTCCACCGTTCCATCCTTGCCGAAGTGGTAATAAGGTGGCCGGTCGTCGGCGCCCACGCGCAACATCGTGCCGCGGAACCGTTGGAGCCGGTGATTGGACCATAGTATTAACCCTGCGATGGCGACCGAGCAGACCAGGACCGCGGTGATAACGAGCTTGGCGAGACTGCCGAACCTTCGGCTGTGCATTCTTTCGTATTAGATATCGGCTTTGTATATGGATAACCTTATGCGAAAGAGGCTTTAGCAGGCCTGGTTACGCTAAGCGGACTCTATAGAATGAGGAAGATGAGAGGTCCTAGGCTGATCGCGAAGCCGTCACGAGTGGAGGCGGCGGGTAACAAACCGAAGCTAATCGACGAGTATATTGGGCGGGTGAACTCGGGGACGGAAGGCCTGAGCGTCGCGCACATGCGTAGTCCGGGAGGGTGGCAGGAGCCCGGGCAGACGCCGGAGTTCGATGAGTTCACGGTGGTGCTGAAGGGAATGCTTCGCGTGGAGTACAGTGGCGGGGAGATGGATGTGCGGGCGGGTCAGGCGGTGATCGCGCAGGGCGGCGAATGGGTGCGTTACAGCACTCCGGAGGCGGACGGCGCCGAGTATATTGCCGTTTGTTTGCCGGCGTTTTCCATGGACACTGTGAATCGGGACGAGTAGGTCTTGCGCGGCGGACCCGATGCTATAGTGAGGAGGTCGAGCGCTGCGGTGCTCGATTGCCACTTACGGTCTCAGGACCGCACCACCGGAAGGGCGCGTAGCTCAATTGGCAGAGCAAGTGACTCTTAATCACTAGGTTGTAGGTTCGATTCCTACCGCGCTCACCAGATTAACCCTGTCCTACTCTACATACCACCGCTTCAAATTGCCTCTCCTTAGTCTTGTGCCATAAATTCCAATAGAGGTTCGGCTCTCAGCTTGGCAGTGCTAGCATCATCGCTATGGAGTTGGCAATTCGGATACAGGTGGAGCAGCTGCCGGAAGGTCCGTTCCTGGCAACATCGGACGAGCTTGCCGGGCTGGTTGCGCAAGGGCGAACAGTCGCCGAGGCGCTCGATATCGCTCGCGATGTGGCTCGCAAACTCATTGAAGCTCGTCGTGAGCGCGGCGGAATTCCACAGCTCTCATCCACTAGCGAGCGCCGCGACTACACGATTGTCGTTGCTGCGTAAGTGGGCCGTTTGGCTGGCTTCCGACATAGGGAGATTGTACGAAAGCTGAAGGCTTTCGGCTTTCAGTTCGACCGGCAGGCTGCAGGGAGCCACGAAATCTGGTTCAACGCGGAAACGAACCGCTATACCACGGTTCCGAATCACCCAGGAGACATGCCTGAGGGAACGTTGAGAGCGATTCTTAAGCAGGCTGACATCCAAGTAGATCAGTTTCCAGAAAGTTAATACTGCGGCAGCATGATTGCTCCAGCATTGCCAAGCCCTCTAAACCTATCGTATCCCGTAACACTACGAGCTTTTGAAATCTCACATTCGTCCGATAGAAGTGTAGACAAAGTAATTTTTACTGAGGGAGTGCATTGTTTCAGCGTGGGAGATTGTGATGGAGATTACCAGGCTAGCGTCGCCAAAAAATGGCCCGTAGGCCTGCCCGCGGAGAGCCCTGTCAGTGGAAGCATTAGGCTGAACCATGCGATTTCGGCTATTTTGATCCCGGCCGGAGCCACAGGGGAGACGCAACTCAAGACTGTGCGGCAGCTGCAGGTCGGAACTAATGTGCTGGTCTGCGGCACCGGATGTAGTGCACAAACGGTAAAAGTGCAGTGCGATGACGGGACGCAGTATTTTGTCTTCAGTGAAGATCTGTTGATCGCCTATCTATCGGCGCAAGCCGCTGTGCCTAAGCGGGACGATCAGGAAGTCGAAGAACTTGTTCAAACGGCGGGTACGGTTTCATAGGATTGTGAACGACTGCGGATAGCTGTGATCGTTGTCTCTCGCTGCGCCTTCGGGCTCAATCGCAACCAAACGGTTCGCTGCGATAGACCAGTCTCGATGTTTCAATCCGCGCCTTTGCAACTCCTCGGCATCTGCGATTAACGCGATCTTCACCCAGCCTATGGCAATCGGGTGTGCCCCAACTACCTGACACGTCAGACCGTTCAACAGAGCGGCGCTGCCGATACTTCGCTGTGCGACGATGCGTGCTCTACCTGGGTTCGTCATAACGCAATCAGCTATACAATTCTCAACAATCTCTTCGACGAACGCACCGCCTTCTCCAGGCAAAACAGAGTTTGAGAGATGGGTCAGGTACTAGGCCGATCCAGCTAAGCGGTGAGGACCGACATGCTCTTTCGGGCTGATGGTGGCAATGCACCACCCCTGGTGCATAGCAGCCGTGCGTGGCCCGGTCTAACTGCATCAAAACACAAGCTCGTTCTCCCAAAGGCGGGATGGCGAAACGCGTGCTCTCAGATTACCGTCGAGATTTACGAGGCATGCGAACTATGTGTAATCACCCATTTCGAAATGCGGTGTCTTATGTGAGTGTCGGCCTGTTGGCCGCATCCAGTTTCGCCTTCGGTCAGGACCCTGTGCCGCCGCAGTCGAACACAACCAATAACCAGCAGCAGGCTGCCAACCCGAGCGGCGGCTGGAAGCGGGTCGGAGATCCGCAGAATGGCGACCCCACTGCCGCTCCCGGCTATGTGGCGTATCCCGCAGATCAGGCGCAGCAGATGAACGGCGCCTATCAGAACGGCGATCCCCAGAATCCGCCCACGCCAGCTCCACCGGCCGGGCAGCAGCAATATCCGCAGAACTATCCGCCCGTCGGATATGGGCAGCAACCCATGAATGGGCAACCAGGTTACTATCCATCGCAACAGCAACAGCCCGGTTATTATCCTCAGCAGCAGCAGCCTGGGTATGGACAGCAGCCGTATCCTGCCGGTCCGCAGCAGAACTACCCCGCGCCGCCTCCCGTTCCGGCGAGTTTGACCATTCCGCAGGGAACCTATATTACGGTGCGAATCAATCAGTTGCTCTCTTCCGACAGGAACAATGTGGGCGATGCATTTTCCGCCACACTGGTGGATCCGATCGTGGTGAACGGAATCGTTGTAGCCGAACCGGGTGAGACCGTGGGCGGCCGCGTGGCGCTGGTGGAGAAGCATGGCGTTGGACATGCGGCGAAGCTGGGCATTCAGATCACGACGTTAACGCTGGTCGACGGCCAGCAAGTCACCGTCAGCTCTCAATTGACCAGCCGCCGTGGTGGCACGACGCCCGGCGGAATCGAGGCCGGCACCATTATCGGCACTACCGGATTAGGCGCGGCCATCGGCGCTGCTGCCGGTTGGGGAACCGGAGCGGCGATCGGCGCTGGAGCGGGTGCGCTTGCGGGAATCATCGGTACTGTGGTTACGCACAATCACGCTAGCGTGATTACTCCGGAACAGGTGTTGACATTCCAGATCCAGGCGCCCGTGACGTTCGCCACTTCGGCCTCGCAGCAAGCCTTCCGCTATGTCGAGCCGGGCGAGTACTCACAGCAACCTGCCTACGGCGCTGGACCGGGAGCTTACGTGGGCACGGGACCGACTCCTGCTCCCTATGCCTACGGCTATCCGTACCCGTATTATGCATACGGCTATCCCTACTATTGGGGACCATCGTTTGCTTTCTGGTATGGGCCCGGCTTCTATCGCGGTGGGTTCTATGGCCGCGGCTACGGCGGAGGATTTCGCGGGGGCATAGGCATCCGCGGCGGAGTAGGCGTACGTGGCGGCGGCGGTCGTCGCTAAACCAATTTAGATCGAGGCGATCACTTCAGGCTGGGAGACTCAGTTCTTCCAGCCTTTTTCTTTGGACGACTCCGCTGTTGCGGTGTCCATCAGCTTTTCGCTCAGGTAAGTGTACCTGAGCGCGTTCGTTTGCGCCCGTTCCTTCAAGTCGGCTCCCGTTCCGTGCCCTCCCTCGATAATTTCCTCATATAGGAACGGCTTCTTAAACTCCTCCATCTTGGCGGCAAACTTTCGGGCATGCACGGGCCCCACACGATCGTCCTTGGTGGTGGTGAAGATTAGCGGTTCAGGGTAATTCACATCCGGCTTCAGCTGGTTATAAGGCGAAATGGATGCTAGGAACGCGCGTTCCTCCGGCACGGAGACAGATCCGTACTCGGCGACCCAGGACGCGCCTGCGGCAATGTGCTCATAACCAAGCATGTCGAGCAGCGGAACCCCGATCGAAATTGCATTCCACATATCCGGATGCTGCGTCATCTCGACGCCCATTAGCAATCCGCCATTCGAAGCGCCCTCGATGCCCAAGTGTCGCGAGGAGGTAATTCCCCTGGCCACCAGGTCCTGCGCCACTGCAAAGAAGTCGTCGTAAATTCGCTGGCGGTGAGTTTTCAGTCCAGCCTCATGCCAGGCGGGGCCGAACTCGCCTCCACCGCGGATGTTTGCCATCACGAAAACGCCTCCGTGCTCCAGCCATAACTTGCCCAGGATGGGATCGTAGTTAGGCGTATTCGATAGCTGGAAGCCGCCGTATGCGGTCAACAGCGTGGGATTGGCGCCGTCCAGCTTCGTTTCTTTCGGCCTTACGACGAAATAGGGCACCTTCGTTCCGTCCTTTGAGGTGGCCTCTAACTGCTCCACGACATCGCGGGAAGCATCGAACTGGGGCGGCAATGTCTTTACCTGCGAAAGCGTATTTTTGGAAGCGTCGCCCAATAGCAGGGAGTCAGGAGTGAGATACCCGGCAGCAAAGAGGAAGAAGCGGTCGTCCGACCAGTTTGTGCTCGCGATGTCAACACTCTCGTTGTCGGGAATGTCCAGCTTTTCGTGCTTCCACACCTTGCCCGCAAGTGCGTAGCTATACACACGTCCCTGAACATTTTGCAGAGTCGCGATCAGCAGACGATTTTTCGTAACTTGGGCATCCTGGGCAAACTCGGTTGTTGTTGGAGCGAAGATCACGGTTGGCTGAAGATTCATTGGGTCGCGCGTGGTAGCACTGAGATCCAACGCGACGATGGAGCCCTTACCAATCTTGTTGCCGCTGTTAGATGGCGTCCAGTCTTCATCGACCGTGACAATGATCTGCCCTTTGAGCAGTCCCTTCACATCCGCTTTGGCAGGCAATGCGATTCGTTTGACGCCGCCTGGAGTCAAGATCGAAAACTCTGTTTCGAAGAAGTTCACTTTGCGCCGAACACAGCCGAGCTGATGGCCATCGCCATCGTGTAGCACCTGCGCGAAGACGCCCATGTCAGTGGCTAAGCCTCGGTAGATCTCTTTCGCCTGATCCAGCGGCTGCCCACGCCGCCACACTTTGAGGACATACGGATACCCGGAATTCGTCAAAGTACCCGCTCCCCAATCGCGCCCGACCAGCAGCGTATCTCTATCCATCCAGTCGACGGTTTGCTTGGAGTGTGGCAGCGTGAAACCGTTGTCAACGAACTTGCCGGTACGCAGGTTGAACTCACGCATGGTTGAAGCGTCTTCGCCACCCGCCGAGAGATCCATCAGGCAGAGTTCGTTGCTTGGGTAGAGACAGGCCCGTCCGTGCGCGACCCACTTCTGCCCATCTTGTTTCGAGAGCGCGTCGTAGTCCAGCACCGTTTGCCAGTGCGGCGTGGGCGTGAGGTAGTCCGTGATGGTGGTTCGGCGCAGAATGCCTTGCACGTGCTCCGCATCTTGCCAGAAGTTGTAAATGTCTTGTCCGTTCAGATCGGGCTGCGGCAGGCGTTGCGGCGATTCCAACACTTTGAGCGCAGCGGCTTGGAATTCGGCGTAACGCGGATCGCTCTTCAGGATCTTTTCCGAACGTTCGTTTTCCGCCTTGACCCAGGCGATGGACCGCTCACCGTTAACGTCTTCGAGCCACTTGTATTTGTCCGGCGCATCAGCTGGCGTTTGCGCGCCCACCCGTAGGCAAGTCGCTGCGATGACGGCAGCGAGGGAGAGTACCGCGTTTGATCTGGGCCTGAGTAGCACGGCCACCTCCATTCACATTCCACCAGCTTGTGGGTGTCAGTCAGTGTACCGCAGAACACGGCGTCCTAGGCGTGCTGCTTGCTAGGATGATTCGGGAAAGCGCGCGCGTATTGAACCGGCAATGCAGTCGCTGTGCCAAGCGCATGTGCCGCTTTGAGGGGCCAGTAGGGCTCGCGCAAAAATTCGCGCGCCAGGAAGACAAGATCTGCCGATCCGCTGCACAAGATGCTATCGGCCTGTTCCGGCTCGGTAATTAAACCGACCGCGCCCGTGAGGATGCCTGCTTCTTTGCGAATCCGTTCCGCGAACGGGACCTGATAACCGGGGCGCAGTGGGATCACAGCATCCGGCGATGAACCACCGGACGAACAGTCGATCAGATCGACGCCCAGCTGCCGGACGATGCGCGCCAATTCAACCGATTCGTCAATGTTCCAGCCGCCTTCAACCCAATCTGTTGCCGAGATGCGCAGAAAGAGCGGCACGCCGTCGGGCAGCGCTTTGCGCACGGCTTGGATTACCTCAACCGCAAAACGAATCCGGTTCTTGAACGGGCCACCGTACTCATCCGAGCGTTTGTTCGAAAGCGGCGAGAGAAACTCGTGCATCAGATAGCCGTGCGCGCCATGCAGCTCGATGACTTCAAAGCCGGCAGCCAGCGCGCGTTTCGTTGCAGCGACGAAAGCATCAGTAATGTTGCCGATCTCTTCGATGCTTAGTTCCGCAGGCTGCAGCGAGGCGCTGTCGAAACTAACGGCACTGGGTGCAACCGGTTCCCAGCCGCCATCCGCGAGATTCACAGCACGGCGGCCACGCCAGGGAGCTTCGGTGCTCGCCTTGCGTCCTGCGTGCGCGAGCTGAATGCCGGCGACGGCGCCATGCTGCTTGAGAAAGCGCACAATGCGGGCGAGCGGCTCAATGTGCTCGTCCTTCCAAATGCCAAGGTCCCAAGGCGAGATGCGGCCGCGCGCTTCGACCGCTGCTGCTTCGGTAAAGATCAGCCCCGCGCCTCCCACCGCGCGGCTTCCCAGATGGACCAGGTGCCAATCGTTTGCCAAGCCATCTTCGCAGGAGTACTGGCACATGGGCGAAACGACGATCCGGTTCGTCAGACAGACTTTGCGTATCTGAATGTGTGAGAAGAGATGCGCTTCGGCGCCTTCAGGCTGGGCCGCTTCTTTGCGCGGCGCGTCAACAGTGGTCATGCGTGTTGGATGCGGAAGCGGCGCAAAAGCAGCCGTGGGTTTGCACCGTGGTGTTACGGTTTGGCGCGGACAACTTTTGTCCTTGCATTTCGACTTGCTACAGCATATTCCAGAGCCTCGCGGATAGAACGCTAAGCAGGCCGGTTAAATACCCTTAGGCTCTCCTACGGCGCCGTGTTGAGTTTGTGCGTCAGTCTTTACCGTTTGTCGCAAAACGGGACCCGTCCAGTTTTACCATTCACCGATTCCAGGATTGCTGCCGATAACATTCTTATGCCCTATCGATATTGACCGCACGCTTCAAAGCTTCGGTACTCACATAAAGCACGAACTGGGGAGGCACAGATGCTTATTGCGGATGAAGAACTCGCTGACTCGGCTGAAGTCAATATCGACGTCCGCCACGCTGAGGCTTCGCTGACAACAGGTGCTCTGCAGAGCGCGATTTTCAACAGCGCCAATTTTTCAAGTATTGCCACCGACGCCAAGGGCGTCATCCAGATTTTCAATGTCGGCGCCGAGCGAATGCTGGGCTACACGGCGGCTGACGTGATGAACAAGATCACGCCAGCCGACATTTCCGACCCCCAAGAAGTAATCGCGCGCGCTAAAGCGCTGAGCGTTGAACTCGAAACCGCCATTACGCCCGGATTTGAAGCCTTGGTGTTCAAAGCTTCGCGCGGGATTGAAGACATCTACGAATTAACTTATATCCGCAAGGATGGGAGTCGGTTCCCGGCTGTGGTGTCCGTCACAGCGCTGCGCGATGCGCAGGACGCCATCATTGGTTACCTGTTGATCGGCACCGACAATACTGCCCGCAAACAGGCGGAAGAGGAGCGGAAGAGGCTCGATCAGCGGCTGCGGGACCAGCACTTTTACACGCGCTCACTTATAGAATCCAACATTGACGCACTGATGACTACCGATCCGGACGGCATCATTACGGACGTCAATAAGCAAACCGAGGCGCTGACGGGATGCACGCGTGATGAGCTGATTGGCGCACCGTTCAAGAACAACTTCACCGATGCCGGCCGGGCGGAGGCAGGGATCAATCGGGTGCTGACGGAAGGAAAGGTGACCAATTATGAACTCACCGCGCGCGCCCGGGATGGCACGCTCACCGTAGTCTCTTATAATGCGACGACCTTCCACGACCGTGACCGGAGGCTGCAAGGTGTGTTTGCGGCGGCGCGCGACATGACGGAGCTGAAGCGCTTCGAGCAGGCGCTGCAGCAGAAAAACGCCGAACTGGAAGACGCAAGCCGCTTGAAATCCGAATTTCTCGCCAACATGTCACACGAGCTGAGAACGCCGCTCAATGCCATCATCGGCTTCTCGGAGGTGCTCAGGGATGGCCTAACGGGCGCGCTGACCGATCAACAACGAGGGTTCATCAGCAATATCTTCGGCAGCGGGACACATCTGCTCTCCCTGATCAACGACATCCTCGACCTTTCCAAGATAGAAGCCGGCAAGATGACGCTTGACCTGGAACTGGTGCAGGTATCGTCATTGTTCGCAAACAGCTTTTCCATCATCAGGGAGAAAGCGGCAACCCGCAACATCCGCCTGGAAATGGATGCCGGCGAGGAGCTTGGCTCGATTCGGGCCGACGCGCGCAAAGTCAAGCAGATCCTGTATAACCTGCTATCCAACGCGGTGAAGTTTTCGGCCGAGAGCGGCAAGGTAAGCCTGCGCGCCATCTGCGTTCCGCGCGCAGCAGTGGGGCAGTTGGCGGACTCCTGTACCGGGCGCTCTTTCCCGCTACCTGAGAACGAGTTCGCGGATTTTCTCAAGATTAGCGTCATAGACGGCGGCATCGGGATCTCTGAGAGTGGCCTGCAGCAGTTATTTCAGCCATTTAGCCAGATTGACAGCGGCCTGGCGCGAAAATTCGAAGGCACGGGACTCGGCTTAGCGATGGTGAAGCTGCTGGCCGAGTTGCATGGCGGCGCGGTGGCGGTGGAGAGTGCTGAAGGCGCGGGTTCGTGCTTCACGGTTTGGCTGCCGCTGCGGACGGCGGAGGAAGGTGCGCTCACGCCCGCAGAGGCGCCCAGCCTTGCTCCCCGTACAGCGGGGTTGACGGCGGGTACGGCGCTGGTTGTAGAAGACGATCCGAAGTCCGCGGAGCTGATCCGCGTGCTACTGGAGGGCGAGGGGTTCGGAGTGCTCACAGCTCCTTCCGCGGAGGTTGCCCTGGTGCTCGCGGGCCAACAGCCGTTATCGCTGATCGCCCTGGACATTATGCTGCCCAACATGAACGGTTGGGAATTTCTAGGTCGCATTAAGCAGATGCCTAACCTGCGGCACATTCCAGTCGTGATCATCTCGATTGTGGCGGATCACAAAAAGGGCTTCTCGCTAGGCGCGGCTGCGATTATGCAGAAACCGTATTCCCGGCAGGAGCTGTGCGACGCGCTCATGGATCTCGGTCTGCTTCCTCGCACGCCCGGCCACGCGCTCAAAGTGCTGGTAGTTGACGACGATCCTGAGGCGGTGGATCTGATCGCGCTACGCGTGTCGGACTTGGGCAGCGTCGTGCTACGCGCGTACGGCGGCCGGGAGGCGATCGACATGGCTCAGCGGGAGCTGCCGGATGTGATCGTGCTGGATCTGATGATGCCTGAGGTGAACGGCTTCGACGTGGTGGCCGCGCTCAACGAACATCCCGCTACCGCCCGCATCCCCATCCTGGTGGTCACCGCCAAGACAATCAACTTCGATGACCGGGTGAAGCTGAGTAGCTCTGTGACAGCGATCATGGAGAAGGCCGAATTCGACCCCAAGCGCTTTACGACCGAGGTTCGGCGCGCCCTGGCTGGTCGTAGATCGGTCGACTGAAATGGCAAAGATTCTGGTCGTCGAGGACAACCGAAGCAATATGACTTTGGCGGTATTCCTGCTGGAATCGGTGGGCCACAGCGTGCTCAGCGCAACCAATGCGGAGTCCGGGCTGATGTTGGCACGCGACGAGCGGCCCAACCTGATCCTGATGGATATCCAGCTTCCAGGCATGGACGGTCTCGAAGCCATGGCGCTGCTCAAGCAGGACGACGCAACCCGCGCCATTCCAATAATCGCTCTCACCGCGTTGGCCATGAAGGGCGACGAGGAGCGTATTCGGGCCGCAGGATGTGATGGCTACATCGCTAAGCCAATACGCTATCCGGAATTTCTGGCGGCTGTCGCGGCCCAGTTAGATCCAACATGAACGTCTCTCCGGACGTTGCTGACCACCCCGCACGCGTTCTGATCGTGGACGATGAACGCCAAAACAGAGAGTTGCTCGAGGCCATGCTCGCGCCAGAGGGCTATGTTCTCATGACCGCTGCCAGCGGCGACGAAGCGCTCGCCATGGTGGCGGTGCAACCTCCCGATCTGATTCTGCTCGACGTGATGATGCCGAGTATGGACGGTCACGTTGTAACGGCCCAGATCAAAGCCAACCCTGCTACCAAGAACATTCCTGTCATCCTGGTTACCGCTTTGCATGATCGGGCAACCAGGATGCAGGGACTGGGCGCCGGAGCCGAGGACTTTCTCACCAAACCTGTCGATCGTGCAGAACTGTCTGCACGCGTGCGGAATCTTTTACGCCTGAAAGCCTACAGCGACTGCTACGCGAAGTACAGCGAGATGCTTGAAGGCGAGGTGGCCTCGCGCACCGCAGAGGTAGCCGCACGAACGAATTGTCTTGAGCAGCAGGCCGTGGATCTTACCAAACACGCCGCCTTGCTCGCTCTTGCGCAAGCCGCAAATGTGATGGAGATCAGCGACCGCAAGCGGGCCTTGCAAGCGTTGGAAGAGTTGTCAGAACGAACACACCGGCGGGAGCAAATACTAACCAGCACGCTGTCATCGATCAGCGATTTCGCCTACATCTTCGACCGGGCAGGACACTTTTTGTTTGTCAACCAGCCGCTGCTCGATCTATGGGGAATTACCTTAGAGGAGGCCGTGGGCAAGAATTTCGTCGATTTCGTAGACCCCGCTGACTTATCCGCGCAGCTGCAGGGACAGGTGCAGGAAGTTTTCAAGACGAGCAAGCGTCTCACCGACGAGATATCTTATACAAACCCGGATGGGCGGTTCGGTTGTTACGAGTACATTTTTTCGCCAGCCTTCGGAGCTGATGGCTCGGTCGAGTTCGTGGCTGGGTGCGCCCGGGACGTCACGGAGCGTAAGCGGACAGAGGTCGAGCTGCGAGCCGCCAAGGATGCCGCCGAGAGCGCCAATAAAACCAAGAGCGAGTTCCTGGCGAATATGAGTCACGAGATTCGGACGCCCATGAACGGCATCCTTGGAATGACCGACCTCATGCTGGACACGGATCTCACGGCCGACCAGCGGGAGAAACTCGGGATCGTGAAATCCTCCGCAAACGCGCTGCTGACCATCATCAACGACATCCTGGACTTCTCCAGGATAGAAGCGGGTAAACTTGAGCTCGACCCGATCGACTTCAATCTCCACGATACGCTGCGCGACACAGCGAAAGGCATGGCGTGGAAAGCTCAGGAGAGCGGTCTGGAACTGATCGTGGATGTCAGTGCGGATGTCCCGGAAATCTTGAGAGGCGACCCCGGTCGCCTGCGTCAGATTCTCGTGAATCTGCTGGGGAACGCCATCAAGTTTACCCCTCAGGGCGAGGTCGTTCTGAGTGTGACAAAAGAGACCGCGGCTACAGAGGACGATGTGGTGCTGAAGTTTTCCATCAGAGATACGGGCGTCGGCATCCCACTGAATCGTCAAGAAAGCATCTTTGAGGCCTTCACGCAGGCCGACGGGTCGACCACGCGGACGTATGGCGGCACCGGACTTGGGCTGACTATCTCATCACAGCTTGTGCAGCTCATGGGTGGGCAAATAATGGTTGAAAGTGAGACTGGCCGAGGGAGCACTTTCCATTTCAGGGCGCGCTTCGGGGCGGTGAAAGCCCCTTCGAACGTGCCGATGGTGTCTGAAACGGTCAAAATGCGAGACCTGCCGGTCCTGGTCGTCGGCGACAACGCCACAAACCGCGCCCTTCTCAAAGAGATCCTCGGCGGTTGGGGAATGGTTCCCACCTTGGCGGCCAGCGTTTCGGAAGGCCTAGCCGCGCTTCGGGTGGCGCAGGAATCTGGAAAGGGCTTTCCTCTGGTGCTGACCGATTTCCAAATGCCCGACCGGGCTGGCTTCGCCCTGGCCGAGACGATCAAGAAGGATCCAGCCCTCGCCGGCGCGGCCGTCGTGATACTCACCTCAGTCGGCCAACGGGGTGATGCTGCCCGGTGTCGTGAAATAGGCATCGCCGCCTATCTTTCAAAACCTATTGGGCGATCGGAGCTGCGCGACGCCATCCAGTTGGCATTGGGTGGTCAGGCTGCTACCTCGGATCGGCCTGTGCTCGTCACGCGCCATTTGCTGCGGGAAGCGTTGCGAACCGGGAGCATTCTTCTGGTTGAGGACAACAAAATCAACCAGTTAGTAGCCAAGTGCCTGCTCGAGCAGCGCGGGCACAAGGTTTCGATCGCAAACAATGGGCGAGAGGCGCTAGCGATCCTGGATGAGGTGGAGTCGGCCGAATTTGACTGTGTGCTGATGGACGTTCAGATGCCGGAGATGGACGGTTTCGAGTGCACTGCCAAGATTCGCGACAAGGAACAGACGACCGGGCGTCATCTTCCGATCATCGCGATGACCGCGCATTCGATGGACGGAGATGAAGCCCGCTGCGTGGCGGCCGGGATGGACGGCTATCTGTCAAAGCCGCTTGAACGGGACAAATTTCTCAACGTGATTGAGCGCCACCTCCGCATTGCCAGTAGCCTTGCTTCTCGCCCAACAACGCGTCTTCACAATTGATCCTGTCGCGCATTGACCGACCTTCAATCACGTACGGCGGCAAACCATGTCTGAAGACGTGATCTGTTTTATTCTGGCAATCAGTAATCATGGTTCGGGATCTTCGTTACGCTTTGCGTCAACTGAGGCGGTCGCCCGCATTTGCGATTGCGGTGGTGTTGACCCTGGCGATTGCAATTGCGGCGAACACCGCCATTTTTTCCGTGGTGCGCGCGGTACTGCTGGAACCGCTTCCTTATAAGGACGCTGGGCGGCTACTCTGTTTGTGGCACAGCGATTCGCCGGATTACACCTGGTATACGTTTTCGTACCCACGCTTTCAGTACTTCCAGCAGCATCTGGCGGATCTGACCGAAACAGCGGCTTATGACGACGAAACTGTCACGCTGACGTATAAAGGCCAACCTGTGCGATTAGAAGGCGGACGCGTGTCGTCGAACTTCTTTTCGCTGCTTGGAGTAAAGCCTGCGATCGGGCGCTCGTTTTTGCCCAGCGAAGACCTGCACGGCGCACCGGGTGTGGCGCTGTTGGGCGATAAACTTTGGCGCCAGCGCTACGGCGCCGATCCGAAAATCGTGGGGCGGACGATTGCCATCGATTCGGAAGACTTCACAGTCATCGGCGTGATACCGGGCAAGTTTCCATTTCCTCGGCGGCGACATAGATGTGTGGCGCAGCCGGATCGTGGATACGCGCACATTTGCACCCGCAAGCGTCGAGTTAGGCGCGAGTTATCTGACGGTGGTGGCGCGTTTGAATCCGGGCGCGGCGCTCAGGCAGGTGCAGGCGAAGCTGAACGTTGTCGCCGAACGAATATGCGCACGATTATCCAGGCAATAGCGATCTCACGGGCGCGGTTCATGCGGCAGCGCTGCAAGACAAAGTATTTGCAGGCGTGCATTTGACGTTGCTTGTGCTGTGGGGCGCGGTGATCTGCCTCCTGGTGATCGCGTGCGCAAACGTCGTGAACCTGGTGCTGGCGCGTTCGACGGCACGGCATAGAGAAATCAGTGTGCGGTTTGCGCTAGGCGCGAGCCGCATGCAAATCGCGCGTCAATTGATTGTCGAGAACGTTTTCCTGTCTGTTGACCAGTATGTTCCTGGCGCTGCCGCTCAGCTTGTGGGGGATGAATTCGCTGGTTTCCCTTTTGCGGCGAACGTCGTCCGCTGTTCCCGACGTGCATCTAAATACCCCGGTGATGACGTTTACTTTCGGAATTGCGGCGCTGATTGGTGTAAGCATAGGACTCATTCCGCTTTGGCTGCTGCGACGAGGGGATACTCAAGCTGGAGTGCGCACGCAAGAGCGCGGGTTCTCCAGCTCGAAATGGAGCACGCATTTTCGCAACTGCGTGGTAGCCGTTCAAATTGCGTTGTCGCTGATTCTGGTCTCGGCGGCAGGCTTGTTGATTGAGAGTTTCCTGCGCATGAGCGGGATGAGCACCGGCGTGCGCAGCGATCATGTGCTGCTGTTTCCGCTCGATCTCATGCCCGATAAATACGATTCGTGGCAGCGGCGAGTGAATTTCTATGACGACGTGCTGCGGCGCGTGCAGACTATTCCTGGATTGAGCGGGGCTGCGATCGCTTCACGAGTGGATCTGGTAGGCAGCGGGCTCAGCTACATGGTGCAGCCGGAGGGTCAGCCCGATTTGGGAGCGAGAAATCCAGGCGTGCGCGGCCGCAGCGTGAGTCCCGAATATTTCCATGTTCTGGGAATACCGCTGCTGAGCGGACGGCTCTTTGACCAACACGACAACGCCACTTCGGCGCGCGTCGCGATCGTCAATGAAGCGTTCGCCAAGAAATTCTTTCCGGGCATGAACCCGATCGGGAAGCACTTCACTTACTCAACCGATCGCATTCATTGTGAGGTGGTGGGCGTAGTCCGCAATGTGCGAGCCGGCGTGCAGAGCGTGAATGTTGATGAACAGATCTATTTGCCTCTCTCGCAGCGGCCCTGGCTGGTGGCGATGCTGCTGGTGAACGCCAACAATCCGCAAGGCATGGCAGCGGCAATGCGTGAGCGTGTGCGCGCGGCAGACCCGCAGCAAGCGGTCGCCGAGATTATTCCCATGAATCAAGTGATTGCCAATCGGCTCGGCAGGCCACGCAATACGACATCGTTAGTGAGCGTGTTTGCCTTTTCAGCTCTGTTTCTGGCTGCGGTTGGAATTTATGGAGTGATTGCCTATTCCGTGGCGCAACGGCGGAAGGAGATCGGCATCCGCATGGCGCTGGGAGCCGATGCGAACTCGGTGCGCGGCCTGGTGTTTCGGCAGACGTTCGGGATTTTGGGAATTGGATTGCTTTTCGGCTTGCCTGCTTCGGCAATGTTAGGGCGGCTGTATGCGAGTTTGTTGTTCGAGGTGCAACCGGGCGATCCGCTCGCTTTAGCGGCAACCGGCGCGGTTCTGATTGCGGTCGCGGTTGCGGCCACCTATCTGCCGGCTATGCGCGCCAGCAGAGTGGATCCGGTAACTGTTCTTCAAACAGAGTAAGATTCGTGTACTGATGAAATCGAGAAGTTATATCGCGGTCTTAGTTGTCGCTTGTGCCTTACGGTGCGGAGCCCAGGAGATGAATCCAAGAACTCCGTGGAACGGCTACTCCATTCTCGGGAACGGAGACTTGACCGCCGTCTACTCTGATGACGCGCGCATTACGGCGAAGACGCATCAAAAAGGAATTCAGCATTTTTACTTCGCGGATTACACAGCCGATTACGTAGCTTCGACAAGCTTCGACTTGCTTGACGAGAACAGTGCGCCTGTCGAGAACGTCGGGGCTGACGATATCGGGATGAAGAACTTTTTCACCACCCGTACCCAAGCGCGGCTCAACGGTGGTTCTAAGACAATTCTCTGTTTCATACACCCTGCAGGAGCAGCGGTGCTCTCGTTAACGGCACATTCGGGCGACCTGAAGCTGCGCTACCTGTTTCGCACGGTGTTGCGCGATCAGATCAAAACCGATCAGGACATTCAAATGACAGCGCTTCGCAAGGAGGGCGGAGTGGCTGTTGCGATTTGGTCAAACGGGACCGCGCTCGCGATTGCCCCACTGGCGCAGGGCGACAAAATCAGCATTGGTAAGGCGACGGTTTCCATTACTGGCTTGTTGGGTGCAGAACCAGCACAAGTATTGCTGGTACCTGCTTCATCGGTTGAGAACGCGATTGCGAAAGTGCGAACCCTGCAGCGGTCAAAAGATATTGAGGCTTCGGCAGAAGCCTACTGGAACAGCTGGATGAATCGGGGCGTGCTGCCGGCGAAATTAGGCGTTGGTCCCGAAGCTGTTCAGTACATGGAGGCATACAAACGCAACCTGTATTGCGTGAAATCGGCCACTCTGAATGGAATGATTCCCGCCGACATCACGGGGCAGTTTGTGACCAACAATATGCCGCAACTGTATCCGCGCGATGCCATGATGTGCGCGCGCGTTCTGCTGTTGACCGGTCATGTGCAAGAGGCAAAGCAAATTATCGATTTCTGGGCGCGGCCCGAGGTTCCGATGAAAACGCCGGGCGAATGGTATGCCCGCTACGACGCCCACGGAAAGGCGGTGAACGGCGGCAGCGGCGCGCGTTTTGACGAGCCGGAATGGGATGCCAATGGCTATTACATTTTTCTACTGCATCAGTTTCACGAGAAAACGGGGGTCTGGCTGGTTGATCGGCGGTTCGTCTACAAATTGGCCGACTTCTTGGCGACTCATTTGAGTTCAAACGGATTGTTGTGGGAAGGCGGCATCGTGGAATGGACCGGCTATCTGCCCGCTACCAACATGATCGATGCTGCCGCATTGCTGACGGCGGCGAAAATGGCCGAAGGATTCGGAGATACCGAACAAGCGCAGCGTTATCGCGCCGCAATGAAGAAGATTTCCGAAGCACTGCCGGAGATGTTCGATGAATCGCGGCAGACTTATGCAGATGTGCGCTTCACTCAGCAGAAAGAAAGCGGTGGAGTGAGTTCAAACGCGCAATCGGGACAGAAGGCCTATCTTTGGGACACGACTGCGGACGTGGGCGCGATCTGGGGTTATCCGAATCATCGTGAATTGAAGTTGTCGAATGAGTTCTACGATCAGAACACCGTGAAACTCGGCGGTGGGATGCAGTATTTCGATTCGCCAGATCCGGGCTTAGCCGGCTACGGACACGGTGTGTTCTTCTTTACGACGGCCGCGGCGGCGGAGTATCAAAGCATGTACGGAGACAAATCCAAGGCGAAAGGGTTTATCGACTGGATGGTGCGGAACGCAAATTCGTACGGCCTCATGCCGGAGCATATTTCGCCTGATGGGAAAGAATGCAGTCCGGCTTCGCCGCTGTCCTGGTGCTGTGCGGAATTTGCCGCGGCGCTGCTGTTGTGGAGCAAGTCATAAATCGTCTGCCCCATTTTGTGGTAGATAGTAAGACGATGAAAACGATTGCTCTACTCTTTGGAATCGCTTGTTGCACTGTGCTCGGCTATGCGCAAAGCGCCGCGGTTGAGATGAAGAATGCTACCGGCGATAGCGTCGGCACAGCCACTTTGACGCCGGTGAGCGGCGGGCAGGGCGTGAACATCCAATTGGACCTGAAGAACCTACCGGCGGGAGTTCACGCGATTCACGTTCATCAGAACGCAAAGTGCGAGGGTCCCGGATTCGTCAGCGCCGGCGGGCACTTCAATCCCGCGGGCAAGCATCACGGGTTGCAAAACCCGCAAGGACCACATGCGGGCGATATGGATAACTTCACGGTTGCCGATGACGGAACTGCGAAGGTGACTGTGGTTGCGACGAACGTGACCATGGGCGACGGCAGCAACTCGGTCTTCAGCAACGGTGGAACCGCACTGGTGATTCACGGCGGCCCGGATGATATGAAGAGCGATCCGGCGGGAAACTCCGGCCCACGCATTGCGTGCGGCGTGATCCAGAAATAGCTTTTAACGGATAGCCGAAACGGGCGCGGGGGTGGCTCCCGAGGGCTTTATTCGAAGCAGTTGATAGAAGCGCTTTCTCTGATCGGGCGTGAGGACATTCAGAATGCGCTGGGTGCCGAGTTGTGCAACGTCCTCGCGCTGGTCTTCGATGTTCTGGTAGAACTTGGCGTAGTCGTCCAGCTCTTTTGTGACGATCTGGACCTGGTCCGGAGACAAATCCAAGTAGGTTTTCAGCTTCTGCCAGCCGACTTCCCGGGCGCGCTCCATACTCTGATAGCTGGAGCCGGTCTCCATACGGGAGTGGATTACGACGCGGGTCAAAGCGGAACCGCAGGCAATCCCGCAGACGAAGATGATGGCAAGAATGCCGAGCACCTTCGGGTTCGACCATCCGGCATCACTTTGCCGCAACATAATCCGACGTCTTACTGGGATTGAGGTGACTATCGGGACAACCCTTCGTGCACCGCAAAGTTTGCAAGGACGGCGTCGCGCTGTTCGCTCTCATTGCCGACCACCGGAGCATCGTAGTGGACGTTCTGCGCAATGACTGACTGACCGCCCAGAAGATGTCCATCGCGAGCTTCCTGCGTCACGACGTAAGTGCCCAGCATGACCGCAACCGCGAGCGAGGCATAGGTAAGGCGCTTAGCGAACGTTGAGTAGAGGAACGCGGCCCACATGGAATCCTTGGCGCGTTCTTCGATTCGCTGAATTACACGCGCATAGAATCCGGGCGCCGGCTCCAATTCTTCCTGAACGCGCAAAGAGCTAAGGAGTTCCGCTTGTACCTGCATGGACGAGAATTCCACTGAGCACTCGCGACATGAGGAGAGATGAGCGCTCAACGCTTTGTCTTTGGCCGCGATTCCCCTGTTCGCGAGCAGATCCTCTAAACGATCCCGCATGGACCTGTGCATATTTCCCTCAAAAATCCCCACAACTCTCTGCGAATCTGATGCTCGCTTAAATCAATCTACACCAAAACTAAATGCTTTAAACTACTCTCCGGAAACGGGCGGCGCTAGTGGCGCCTTTTCCAAGCGCTGCGCCGCTTTCACCAGCTTCTGACGGGCGCGAAAGAGTTTTACCTTAATCGTGTTTTCGTTCATGCCGGTCATCTCCGACAATTCTTCTACCGAATGGCCCTCCACTTCCTTCAACAGGATGAGGGAGCGGTCTTCTTCCGAAATTTTGGACAGAAGCTTAAAAACGAGGTCGTGCTGCGCAAGGCGCCGATCGACGGCCGGCGCGTGATCCGTGGCGGGTTCGGAGTTATCCATACGCAACGAATCTTCCGCCGAAAAGTCGCTTTCGTAAACCAGTTTGCGAACCCGCTTCTTGCGCAGATAGTCGTAGCATTCGTTGACCGTGATCTTGTAGATCCAGGTCAGGAGCGAACTGCGGAAGTCGAAATTCTTAATCGAAAAGTAAATTTTTGCAAAGACTTGCTGGGCAATATCCTCAGCGTCGTTGCGGTTGCGCAGGATGCCGTAGATGATGGAGAAGACCTTAGCCTGGTAGCGCTCGACGATCTCGCGAAAAGCGAATTCGTCTTGAGCCTGTACCCGCCGGACGAGCGCCGCCTCTTCGGTGGATCGATGGTCCAATTTGGTCTTCGCCCGGGTTGCCTCTCCCGCGTCAACGGCCGGGAACGGAAGGGTAGCACTGAGCCCGCTCATAATATATTGGCACCGACGCGCTTACTTCTCGCGGGGTTTCAATAAGTTCCCGGATTCGCTAAGATAGACATAGCGAGATTTGCAAGGAGATTCAGATGATTCAGCTTACCGATACGGCCGTCACCAAGGTTACCGAGATTTTGAGCATGCAGGAGCCGAAGCCGGCCGGATTGCGGATTGCGGTTGTAGGCGGCGGATGCTCGGGATTCAGCTATTCCATGGCTTTTGAGACCCAGCCGAGCATGCTCGACAAGACCTACAAGTTCGGGGACCTGCAGGTGTTTGTGGATTCAGCCAGCATGTTGTACCTGGATGGCGCCGAAGTGGATTACGTGGAGACGCTGGAAGGTTCCGGGTTCAAGTTCAATAACCCGCAGGTGAAGTCCACTTGCGGCTGTGGCAGTTCGTTCAGCGCATAAGAAGCGTCCGTTCAGTTCGAGTTTTTAGAGGCCGAAGGGGCATGGCTCCTTTGGCCTTTTGCGTTCTATGAAGGATCTGGTTACCGAAGCTCAAAACCCACGATCGGCTGATATCGACGCGCTCCACACAGTGGACATGCTGCGCGTGATCAACGCGGCCGATCAAGAAGTTGCCGTGGCCGTCGAGAGGGAGATTCCACAGATTGCCCGGGCAGTGGACGCGATTGTCGAGCGCTTGGAAGTGGGCGGACGGTTGTTTTATTTGGGAGCCGGGACATCGGGACGGTTGGGAGTTCTGGATGCCTCTGAATGTCCGCCGACGTTCAATACTCCGCCGGAAATGGTTGTGGGGTTGATCGCGGGCGGTGACCGGGCGCTGCGGACATCGGTTGAGAAGGCGGAGGATGATCCCGACTCAGGGCGAACAGGATCTGCGGGAACGAGGGTTCGGTTCGGGCTGACGTGCTGGTGGGGATCGCCGCGAGTGGACGGACGCCTTATGTGCTCGGCGGGATTGCGTATGCGCGGTCCATCGGGGCGTTGACGATTGGAGTCAGTTGCACGACTGATTCGGAGTTGGCGCGGGTAGCCGAGATTGCGATTACGCCGGTCGCCGGTCCGGAGGTGATTACCGGATCGACGCGGATGCGCGCGGGCACAGCCACCAAGCTGGTTTTGAACATGCTCAGCACGGGCGCGATGATTCGTCTGGGATACGTCTACGGCAATCTGATGGTGAACGTGCAGCCTACGAATGAGAAGCTGACCGATCGGGCGCGGCGCATCATCGCCTCGATTGCCGGCGTATCTTATGATGAAGCTTCCCGGCTGTTGGCGGAAGCGGGTTCGGTGCGAACGGCGATCGTCATGTCGCAGCGCAAACTTGCGCGCAGCGATGCGGAAGATAAGCTGCGCGAGGCGAACGGCCGGTTACGCGCGGCACTGCGACCTTAATCGAAAATGGACAAGTTTAGAATTACTGGCGGTACGCCGCTGCATGGTGAGCTGCCGGTAAGCGGCTCAAAGAACTCCGCTCTTCCGGCCTTGGCGGCGTGTCTGTTGACGGAAGAGCCGGTGACGCTGCATCGGATTCCCCAGGTGAAGGACATCGCGACGATGGAGCAGCTTGTCTCCTATACCGGCGCGCAGATTACGGATGACGATGGCACCGTGACAGTGCATGCAAGGACGCTCGACCGGCCGGAAGCGCCATACGATGTCGTAAAGACAATGCGTGCATCAAGTCTGGTGCTGGGACCGCTGGTGGCGCGCACGGGAAGAGCGCGGGTGTCGATGCCGGGCGGATGCGCGATTGGATCGAGGCCGATCAACCTGCACGTTTCCGCGTTGGAGCAGTTGGGCGCGACGATTGAACAGTCGCACGGATACGTGGAAGCGCAGGCGCCCAATGGGCTGCAAGGCGGAACGATTGTGTTCGATCGGATCACCGTCACGGGAACGGAAGATGTGTTGATGGCGGCGGTGCTGGCGCATGGCGAAACGGTGATTCGCAACGCTGCGCGTGAACCGGAAGTGAAGGATTTGGCCGAGCTGTTGATCGCGATGGGCGCGAAGATCGAAGGCGCGGGGACCTCCATCATTCGCGTGCGGGGCGTGGAACGAATTGCATGGCGCGGAACACACCATCATTCCGGACCGGATTGAGGCAGGCACATTTCTGTTGGCCGGCGCGATTTCACAAGGCGATGTGCTGGTGACGAATTGCAACGCGGAGCATGTGGCGGCGCTGATGGTGAAGATGCAGAAAGCCGGGGCGGAGATTGAAGAGGTTGACGGCAATGCGATTCGCGTCCGGTTCTCCGGCAGGCCTAGAGCGGTTGATGTGACGACCGAAGAATATCCGGGATTCGCGACCGATCTGCAAGCGCAGTACATGGCGTGGATGACGGTGGCGCAAGGGATCAGCTTCGTGACCGAGACGATATTCGAGAATCGTTTTATGCACACGCAGGAGCTGGCGCGCATGGGCGCGAACATCCGGATTGAAGGGCGGCAGGCGATCGTGGCGGGTGAAGAAAACTTGACCGGGGCGCAAGTGATTGCGTCCGATCTGCGAGCGAGCGCTTCGCTGGTACTGGCTGCTTTGATTGCAAAGGGCGAGACGACGATTGATCGCGTGTATCACATGGACCGGGGTTATGAGCGGATCGAGCAGAAGCTGGCCGGTGTCGGCGCGAAGATCGAGCGGATACAGTAGGTGAGCAAATGAGTACAGCGGTTAAGCATCACAGTCCCGGATTTCTTGCGCTGGCACAAGACGCGAAGAGCCGCGTTCATGAGATCGATATCGAAGAGTACAAGCGGCTTGTGGCGAGCGGTGAAGCGGGCCAGTTGGTGGATGTGCGCGAAGACAACGAATGGGATGCGGCGCACGCGGCCGGCGCGATTCACCTGAGCAGGGGCATTATCGAGCGCGATATCGAGACCACATTTCCGGATAAGGACACGAAGCTGGTGCTTTACTGCGGCGGCGGTTTTCGGTCGGCGCTTGCGACGGACAATTTGCAGAAGATGGGCTACACGAACGTGATCTCGCTCGATGGCGGCTGGCGCGCGCTTGAAGTGTCCGGGTTGCCGCTAGAACGTAAGAGCTAGTTCGCTCTCGAGCGCCCGCGCGATCTGCAGAAGACGCGCGTCGGTGAAGGGAGCGCTGATGAGTTGCAGACCGATTGGCAGGTCCTGCGAGGTTTTGCCGCACGGCAGAGAGAGTGCCGGCTCACCGATGTAGTTGATAGCGCGAACGAGGCGCGTGGTGGCTAAACGAACGTCTTCGTCTTTGCCGTTGATGCTGAGCTTCTTCTGATCCAACAGCGGGGCGGCGGTCGGAGTGGTGGGCACGGCAAGGACATCGATCCTAGTCCAGAGTTCATCCCATTCACGCCGGAACGAAGCGCGGATACGCTGCGCATTGACGTAATCGTGGGCGCGAATCAAGCGGCCTTGCTGCAAGAGATCCCATGTTTCGAGGCTGAACTGCGATGGATCGGTATGGTCGGCGTAGAGGGCGGCGGTTTCCGAAAGCTGCACGATGCGGGCAGCGCCGTTCATCTTCAGAGGATCGGGGACAGTGATCTCTTCGACAGCAGCGCCGAGCTTCTGCATTGACTGAAACGGCTTGATTGATTGAAGTCGCCACTTCATCGTCGACGCGATCGAAATAGAAGTTTGCCGGGACGCCCACTCGCACGCCTTTGAGATGCGGGGGCGCGGGCAAGTTGAATTCGCCATCGGCAAGTGCGTTCATCGCGAGGGCGCAATCTTCGACACAGGAACCGAGTGGGCCAACATGATCGAGGCTGAAGGATAACGGTAGAACGCCGCGGCGGCTTACGAGATCGTAAGTAGGCTTGAGACCTGTGATTCCGCAGAAGGAAGCGGGGACGCGGATAGAACCGCCGGTATCGGTGCCAGTTGCGAAAGGCAGCAGACCGGCGGCCACAAGAGCAGCGGACCCGCCGCTTGAACCGCCGGCGATGCGCAAGGTGTCGCGCGGGTTCAGAACGAAGCCGTAGTGCGGATTTTTGGAAGTAATGCCGTAGGCGAGCTCGTGCAGGTTCGTTTTACCGAGGCTGATGGCGCCGGCTTCGCGCAGACGGGTGACCGCATCGGCGTCGTAATTGGGAATGAAATCGCGATAGACGAGCGAGCCGGCAGTGGTGCGGATGCCGCGGGTGTAGAAGAGATCCTTGTGGGCGATGGGGATGCCGTGCAACGGGCCGCGGTCCTGGCCGACAGAAAGTTCTTTGTCGCGCTCAGCAGCTTCTTCTAACGCGAGCTCTGGTGTTTTCGTGATGAAGCTCCGATAGACATCCTGTGAGTCAATGTTGCGGAGCGTCTGGGTGATGAGTTCGACACAGCTTAGTTCACGAGCTCGCAGGGACCGGGCGAGTTCAGCTATTTTCATTGCGGCGCGGGCCCGCGGACAACCTGAACGAAATTCGCCGGGCTGAGATATTTTGCGAATGCGGCGCGCACCTGATCGGCGGTCATGGCGAAGTATTTTTCGGCGGCGCGCGAAGGTTCGTCGAGCGGCAGACCGATGCGAGCGCGGGAGATGAAGCCACTGGCGAGTGAATCCTCGCTCGACTCAGCGAGCGGGATCTGGCGGAGGAGGAGCGCTTTGGCTTGCTGTAGCTCGGCAGGCGTGACGTTGGTCTTTTGCATGTCGTGCAGCTCTTGTTCGACCATGACGCGAGCCTTGGAGACATTCTTCGGATCGCAGCCGTAATTGATGCTGTAGATGGAGCGGGTTTCACCGGAAGAAAGGGAATCATCGATGTTGTAGACGTAGCCGGCTTTTTCGCGCAGATCGCGATAGAGGCGAGTGGCGTAGAAGCCGCCGCCGAGAACGTGATTGCCGACCTGAAACGCATAGTAATCCGGGCTGAAGCGGTTCATTTCAATTTCCTGCGAGAGCTCAACTGTGTCTTGAACCTGGCTCGGATCGGGAACATTCACTGCCGCGGCTTTGTTGGCGGGCACAGGTGGAAGCACCGCATTGGGCTTCGGGCCGTACGCCTGCCATGAGCCGAAATACTTTTCGATAATGGGGCGCGCCTGCTCAGGCGTGATATCCCCGATGACGACGATTGTCGTCATGTCGGGGCGGAAGGTCTTCGAGTAGAAAGCAGTGAGGTCGTTGTAAGTGATGGACGAGATGGTCTTGGGCGTGGTCTCACGGAGCAAGCGGGTCGCCGGGCGGCACAAGTGCTTTTTGCAGCGCACGGTCCATGCGATAGGCGGGGCTCTGCATTTCCCCTTCGCTTAACTGCGCGGTCTGCTGCTGGACGATTTTGAAAGCGTCCTGCGGCAAGGCCGGATGGAGTTCGTTGTCGGCAAGCAATTCGACGCCACGCTGGAAGTCCTGCTTTAGTACCTTGAGGCTAAAATTCGTGCCGGCAGATTCGGAAGCAGCGATATCGTCTAAGGCCTTCTGGAAGGCAATTCGATCCAGGGTTTTTGTTCCGTACGAGAACAGGCCTTCAAGGACATCCGAGACGCCATCCTGTCCGGGAGGAGTCTCAAGCTGAGTCTGGATTTTAACGGAGCCCGTCAGCGTAATGGTGGGACTGGTTGTTTCCGTTTCAACGATGAGCCGAATACCGTTCGACAGAGTCATGTCGTTGGGATGCGTAGTGGCTTGCGGCACACGCAGGGACTTGACTGCCGCCTCGGCCCAGGCGGGAAGCGCGACTGGTTTGGTGGGCGTGCTGGTGGCTTGCTCGGAACCACCGAATCCTTTGGCGGCGGCGGCTTCGCCTGACGGTGCGGGCTTGAGAACCGTTTGAATGGCGCTCTGAGTTTGAAGGTAAGCCTTGGCGGCGCGATTGACGTCTTCGACGGTGACGCGTTTGATGGCCTCCACATCTTCTTCAGGAGATTGGCGGCCTTCGGCAGCTAACGCCTGAGACCATAGCGCGGCGAGGTTTGTGATGGAGTTGCGCGAAAATTCCGCGCTGGCTACTTCGCCCTTTTTCGCTGCTTCGACGAGTTCGGTCGGGACGCCTTTGGCGGCGTAATCGGAGATGATCTTCTTGATGTCAGCGTTGATCGATGCGGGGTCGGCGCCGGCGGGGATGGCAGCAAGCGCGAATGCAACGCTGGCCTTGGGGTAAGTCTCGAGCAGCGCGAATTCGGTTCCCAGCGCTTTCCCTTGCGGGACCAGTTCGTAGAGGGCGGCACGCTGGCTGGATAGGACATCGCTGAGCACTCGGGCTGCGGCAAAATCCTGGCTATCGGTTCCGGGGAATCGGAACGAAAGAATGGACAGGAGGTAGCCGAGGTTGCTATCGAGGGTGAACGATTCGGCTTTAACAGGCTGCAGATTGACTTGCGGGTGCAGCGGCAGCGTTTTGCGAGGAATGGGGCCGTAGAGCTGTTTGACTTTGGCGAGCGTCGCGGTGGGATCGACATCGCCGCTAATGATCAGGATGGAATTGTTGGGCGCGTACCACTTGTCGTAGAAACTCTTGAGCATGGCGCCGGTGGTTTTGTCGAAAGATGCCTGGGTACCGAGCGCATCGTGCGCGTACGGCGTACCAGCGAACATATCCTGGTTCAGGCGGGTGATGAACTTGTAGATGGGATTGGAAAGATCGCGCGAGACTTCCTGCTCGATAGCTCCGCGCTCCTGCGCCCATTGCTCCTGCGAGTCTTCTACATTCGACATGCAGGCGGCGTTGACACGCAGGGCGACATCCAGGTCTTGTGAAGGCACGGTTACGAAGTATTGAGTGATGTTCTGCTGGGTATCGGCATCCATGTAGCCGCCGAGCTGGGCGTAAATGGCGGCAATCTGGTCGGCTGTCAGGCCGGTGCAACCACGGAACGCCATATGCTCCTGGGCGTGGGCCGTACCGGGAAAGTCGGCGGGCGTTTCGTTACCGCCGACAAGATAGTTATGTTCGATAGTCGCAACCGGGGCGAGCGGGTCGCGCACGATGACGACGCGCATACCGTTGTCGAGAGTGGCGCGCGTGACGTTTGACTCAACCGAAGAGGGCGTCTGAGTCTGGCCAGCGAATCCGAACAGGGATAGCGCGCCGAGCAAGATTAAAAGCCTGGATTTCATGATGCTGCTACTGTCAGCTTACGAGAGTGCTCCGAGAAGATGGGTACACGTTGCACGCGGGTTTCTTTAAGACCTTTGATTGCCGCAGTTCCGCACGCTTTCGTGCCGTTCAGGGCTTTTTTGCGAAACGAACCCACTCTCGGATAAACACCTATTGTTTCTAGGCTTTAGGGGCACTGCTGACGGTTTCGCGAAGTTCGCTTCGGCGGAGGCACAGAACCGTGATTTCATTGCGTTGAGGCATAGAGCTCCTTTACGCTTCCATTTTGGGGACGGATTTGGTGGAACTGGAGGTGTGGGCGCGTAACGTGCTGAATTCGCGGAGTAAATAAATTTGGCGTTCTGTGACCGAACGGGGAGGATGTCCGGATTTCCGTAGAAAGTGAGGCGACTCTCCCCAGAGCCGTGATAGGCTCTGGGAAATTTTCTTGCCAGAAAAAGGAGAGTCGTGTGAAAAAAGAGTACCAGATCAGCAAAGGTCAAGCGCTGGAAGGATTCCAGAGCTGGGCCAAAGAGAATGAAGAGCCGGTGCAGCTCACGTTTGCAACGGCAGATGTGGTGGAACTGGCGCAGCAAGGCTTAGGCGAGTTGTTGCGGCAGGTAGGTCGCCAGTTCATCGAAGCAGTGATGGAAGCCGAGGTGGAGCAACTGGTAGGAACGCGCTCCCAGCCGAACGCGGAGCGCGTGGCGAACCGTTGGGGCAGCGAAGAAGGCTTCTGCATCATCGACAGCCAGCGCGTGCCATTGACCAGGCCGCGGGTGCGCAGCCGAGCCAACCGGGAAGTGGCGCTGGGCAGTTACGAGTTGTTCCAGCGCGCATCGTTGCTCACTGAGACCGTATGGCAAAAGATCATGCACGGGCTGAGCATGCGCAACTACAAGGAAGTCGTGCAGCAGTTCAGGGACGCCTACGGGTTGGAGAAAAGCACCATTAGTGAGCACTTCATTGAGGCCAGTCGCCGCAAACTGGAACAACTGATGACACGCTCACTGAAGGATGTGCAGTTGTGCAGTTTGCTCGTCGATGGCACATGCTTCAAAGGCGAATCGTTGATGGTGGCGATTGGAATTGACCGGCTCGGCAACAAACTGGTGCTGGGCCTGGTGCAAGGAGCAACCGAAAACGCTGCGGTAGTGGGTGAGCTGTTCTCTCAACTAGAGGAGCGCGGGTTGGATTTCTGTCGGCCGTTGTTGTACGTCATTGATGGCAGCCGGGCCTTGCGAGCAGCCATTCAGCGGCACGCTGGCGATGCAGCTTTCATCCAGCGTTGTCAGATTCACAAACTGCGCAATGTAGCCGAGTATGTGCCGGAGCCGGAGCGTGCGCGGCTGAAGTTCCGCATGCGCGCTGCCTACGCCACCCCAGAAGCTGTTGACGCCCGCAACGCTCTCTATCGCATCCACGATGAGTTAATGCGCAGCAACCCGAGTGCGGCCGACAGTCTGGCCGAGGGCTTAGAAGAAACCCTGACGCTCCAGGAACTCGGCATTCGAGGCAAGCTGAGACGCTCCTTCAGCAGCACCAATATCATCGAATCCGGCTTTGCCACCGTGGAACGGATCTGCCTGCAGGTCAAGCGCTGGCAGGGCGGAGACCAGCGTCTACGCTGGGTCGCTTCGACTCTGGTCTATGTCGAGTCACGTTGGAATCGCCTGCAAGGCCACCGGCAAATTCCGGCTCTGATCAACGCGCTGGAATCTGCTTACCAATTACGCTTACGCGAGAGACGCGCTCTGGCTCAAACCAGCGCCGCCTAAACTGTATTTGAGTCGCCCACTTTCAACGGAAAGACGGACATCCTCCGAACAGGTTTTTGTAGGTTTGACAGAAACGCTTGTCGATTTCGTTCGACTTGGGCGTCGTTTACACAGAAGGGAACAAAACATGCAATTCCTATTACTGATCTATGAAGACGAAAAGCGGTTTACCGAGGGTTATGATCCGGCCGAGTTCGCCGAATATGGCGTGTTCGGCCAAAAATACGCCGCAGCCATCAAGGGCGGGAATGCCCTGCAGCCGACCGGCGCCGCCAAGACTGTGCGAGTCAGAAACGGCGAGGCACTCACTACCGACGGCCCGTTTGCCGAGACCAAAGAACAACTCGGGGGCTTTTACCTGATAGAGGCGAACGACATCGATGAAGCTGTCAAGATGGCGCAAGGCATACCAGCCGTGCGTTTCGGCTCCATTGAAGTACGCCCCATAATGGTGTTTTCTTAGGGAAGGATTCGACTATGAGCGCTATTTCAACCCCAACGATTGCTTCGCCAATTTTGAGCTCGCAAGAAATATCCAAGGCTACAGAGCATCTCGTGTCCACGCGCGATGGCCTACTCAGCGCGGTGCGCGATTTGTCCGATGAGCAATGGAATTTCAGACCGGAGCCCGACGCCTGGTCTATTGCCGAGATTTTGGAACATCTGGCCGTGATCGAGCAGCGCGTGCATGGGATTATTGCGCGAATGCCGGAGGCCGACGCGGCCGAGCCTGATTCCAACAACTCAAAGGTGGAAGCGATCATTCTCGCGCAAGTGCCAAACCGTTCCAGTAAGTTCAAAGCGCCACCTTTCATTTGTCCGTCGGGACAATGTAGTCCGGAGGAATCTCTGGCGCTTTTTCTCAAGAGGCGAGCGCAAACCATCGAGTTGCTTAACGAAGCGCCAGCTCTACGTGGGCGGGTCGTGATTCATCCGGTTCTCGGCCCCTGGGATGGCTATCAGTGGATATTGGGTGTAGCTGCTCATTGCGCCAGGCACACCAAGCAAATACTCGAATGGAAGGCCTGTTCCGGATTTCGAAACTGAGCTCTCGCATGCGTTATATGCTTTTGATCTACAGCCAGGAGAACGAAGCGGCCACGCCCGAGGAGTTGCGGGAGGTGGCCGCGGCGCACAAGATGGTTATGGAAGAAGCTGGACGGCGCGGCATCTTGCGCGCCGCGGATCCGCTGCAGCCGGCGGCAACCGCTACCACAGTGCGGGTGCAAGGAAACGACGTGCTTCTCACGGATGGGCCGTTCGCTGAGACCAAGGAGCAACTCGCCGGCTATTACATCCTCGATTGCCAGGACCTGGATGAGGCTATCGAATGGGCAGCCAAGATTCCCACGGCTTGTCAGGGTGCGCCGGGGTATGTGGAAGTCCGTCCAATTCGGGAGATGTCCAGTCTTCACTAACGATGGACGACCTGCGCTCTGAAGTGGAGGCGATCTTCCGCCGCGAGTCAGGGCGCATTATCGCCAGCCTCATTCGCTTCTCACGATCCTTTGACTTGGCTGAAGAAGCCATGCAGGACGCCTTTACCGCCGCGCTGATCCACTGGAACAAAGAAGGTCTGCCCAGCAACCCTTCGGCGTGGATCACGGCGACGGCGCAGCACAAGTTGATTGACTACTCGCGGCGGCAACAGACTCGCCGGGCTAAAGAGGATCAACTGCGATATGAAGCGAACTCGCAGGATGGCGCAAAGGTTGAAGACGACATGACTTGCCCACTTGAAGACGATCGATTGAGGCTGATCTTCACGTGCTGCCACCCGGCTCTGAATAAGCAAGCACAGGTTGCGCTGACGCTGAGGACGCTGGGCGGCTTGACGACGCCAGAGATCGCGCGCGCATTTCTGGTACCCGAAGCTACGCTTGCGCAACGTCTTGTCCGGGCAAAACGCAAGATTCAAGAAGCACGCATACCGTACGAGGTGCCTCCTGCCAGCGCTTTGCCGCAACGTCTCAGCGCGGTTCAGGCAGTCCTCTATCTCATCTTCAATGAAGGGTACACAGCGAGTGCAGGCGACAATCTCCTGCGGCGCGATCTGTGCAATGAGGCGATCAGCCTGGCGCGAATTCTGTGTGAGCTAATGCCTGCCGCAGCGGAGAACATGGGATTGCTTGCGCTGATGCTGCTGCATGATTCGCGGCGCGAAACGCGCGTGACGGACGGCGGCGAACTCATTCCACTGGAAGAACAAGACCGCGGGTTATGGGATAGAGCACAGATCGAAGAAGGACTGCGACTGGCGCAATGTGCACTGCGTCTGCGAGACGTGGGACCGTACCAATTGCAGGCGGCAATCGCGGCTCTGCACGCGGAAGCGAAGACGGCGGCCGACACGGACTGGCGTCAGATTGCGGCACTTTACGAGGAACTTCTCAAAATACATCCGTCGGCTGTCATCGCACTGAACCATGCGGTTGCAGTCGCGATGAGCGGCGAAGTGGAGGGCGGACTCCGTTTGCTCGATGCCATTGGCACGGCTGGCACGCTCGACGGTTATTACCTTTATCACGCGGCCCGGGCCGATTTGCTGCGGCGCCTATTGCGCCGAGAAGAGGCAGTAGCCGCCTATCAAATGGCTTTATCGCTGACAGCCAATGCGATTGAACGCCGATTTTTGCGGCGCAGAATCGATGAGTATGGGGCGGGAACGATTCTTTGAATGACTTCTATACTGGTTCGGAATGCCCTGGGCACACCGTAGCTTCTGGATTGGGCCGCTAATCATTGGCGGCATACTGGCGCTGCTCGCGCTGCTGTTTTCGCGCGGGCGGTTGCATGCGATTTACCGGGAAGAGTTCCTGGAAACGAGACGCGAGCGGTTGTTTCTGGCGTGGCTCGGATTCTTTGTGACGGTACTGGTGGTGCGCGGGATTACGCTGGCGATTCACTACGACATTGGACCTTTTCACAATGTGACGATGCATGGACGGCACATTCACCACATGGTGTGGGGAATTTTGCTGCTGCTGCTGGTGGGATATAGCTGGCTGATGGAGATTGGGACGGGTGGCATGGGTCACTCGCATTTGATGGGCAGATTGACGTCGATGCTGTACGGCATGGCGGCGGCGCTGATTCTGGATGAGTTCGCGCTATGGCTAAATCTGAGCGATGTGTATTGGCAGAGGCAAGGACGCGAGAGCTATGAGGCGATGGCTTTGTTTGGAAGTTTTCTGGCGATGGGGCTCTTCGGGGCAAAGCTGTTCAAGGGATTGGCTGAGGAATTTTTGGGGATGTTTCGGAAGAGAGCGTGACGGGGTAAGGAAGATATGATCGGAGCAGGATGGGCGAATACTTCTCCGTGAATCACGAGATTTTGGGCGAGACCGGTGAGACGGCGGGTTGAGTTGAACATGGATCGGGTTGAGGAGATAGAGGCGGCTATCGATAGCCTGGCGCCGGATGAATTCAGACGCGTGGTGGAGTGGCTACGGGAACGCGACGATGCGGTCTGGGAGGCACAGATGGACCAGGACTCCGCGAGCGGTAAGCTTGATTTCTTATTCGAAGAGGCCGATGAGGCCGAGAATCACTGCGATTTCGTTCGTGGGGCGCGGATGACGTTTGGGTAGTTGTCCGCCCGGAATGGGGTCGCTTAGGCGCTGAAGCGTGCCAGCGCTGTTGGCAAGCTCCCTGACTCCGTTTCTAGGGTGTCATGGCTAGAGAGTGTCTCTCAACTCCGAAGATGGGAGGGGCTGCAAAAACACTAACGCGAGCAGAAGTGGGATGGTGACGAGCCAGACTACTTCGTTGTAAAGCTGATGGTCGCCGAGGAAGCCGATGATGGGCGAGATGGCGGTTTGGAGAATTCCGAACGAACAGGTCAGGGCGGCGATGGCGAGGCCGGAGCGGGCGGGACCGAAGAGGTCGATGGGCAGGGCGTAGATGTTTACGCTGCCGGAGAGAGAAAAGAAGAAGCTGATCGAGATGATCGCGGTCGCCCAGGCGGCGTTAGGGGCGAGCGGCAACAGTAGGGTTAGCAGAAAACCTGCCGCACTGAACTGGATGGCTCGGCGGCGCGCGGCGACGGTGCCGATGCCGCGACGAATCCAATGCAGCGAAAGCCAACCGCCGAAAAAGCCGCCGAGATTCGACACAAGCGGCGGGATGGCGACGTAGCGGGCTGTTTGTTGCAGCGTTAGATGCTGGACGTGGATCAAGTAGAGCGTTGTCCAGTTCGACCAAAGCGAGTAACTGCCCATCCAGAGCACATTCGCGATGACTAACAAGATAAGCGAGCGGTCGCGTAACAGTGCGAACTCACTGGTGCCGCGATTTATGGCGAGTTCCTGATTGGGGTATTGGGGGCGGATGACACGATTGACGCCGAGCCAGAGAGGGATCCAGAGGAAGCCCATCAGTCCGGTTACGACGAATGGAAGACGCCAGCCATACACCATCGCAAAGCCGATCCACAGGGGTGCGATGACGGCGCCGAGGGTGAGACCAACCTGATTGGCGGCGGCGCCGAGTGCTCGCTCTTCGGGCTTCAGGTAGATGCCGTTCAGTTTGCCAACGGCAGGAACACCGACGGATTCGCCGATGCCGAGCGTTGCGCGGCAGAGTCCGAGTCCAGCAAAACCGCGCGTGAGTGCCATGCACATGGCTGCGGTCGACCACCAGCCGACGGCAAGCGAGATAGTTTTGTTGATGCCGACCCTGTCGAGCAGCCAGCCGCTGAAAAGCGACGAGGCGGCGTAGGCGATGGAGAAGGCCGAGATCAGCAGACCGAAACGGGTCTGATCAAGGTGGAGGTCAGAGATGATCAGCGGCGCCAGGAAAACTAGTAGTTGACGGTCGAGATAGTTCAGAGTAGAAGAAATGATGAAGACGCTGACTGCAACCCAGCGCCACGCAAGCCCCTTCATCGACGTCTATGATCGTAGCGGGTATGCTCAACAGACGCAGTTTTCTAGAGGCGACGGCGCTGGCGTCGATCAGCTACAGATCGGGTAAAGCGATGGAACAGGAGCAGAGAGCGGGCTGCATTACCGATGTTGGCGGCCTGCGGGTGGGGCATTTCACCGACGCGCGCACGCCAAGGGGCTGCACGGTAGTGTTGTTCGACCGGGGCGCGGTTGCCGGGGTGGATGTGCGTGGGTCGGCACCGGGAACGCGCGAGACCGATCTACTGAATCCCATCAACACAGTGGAACAGGTGAATGGGATTCTGCTGACGGGCGGGAGCGCGTTCGGATTGGATGCGGCCACTGGAGTGATGCGTTACCTGGAGGCGCATGGGCAGGGATTTCACATTGGGTCGATTGTGGTGCCGATTGTCCCGGCGGCCGTTCTGTACGACTTGAGCGTGGGCGACCCGAAGATTCGTCCAGATGCAGATGCCGGCTACACGGCTTGTGAGAATGCGACGAGCGGTGCTGTGCCAGAGGGAAATGTGGGAGCGGGTGCGGGGGCAACCGTGGGCAAGATGTTTGGCTTCCGCAATGCGATGAAGGGCGGGCTGGGAACAGCGAGCGTGACGGTGGGTAATTCCGATTTAATTGTGGGCGCGATAGTGGCGGTGAACGCAGTAGGAGATGTGATTGATGGCAGGACCGGCAAAATTCTGGCGGGCGCGAGGACACCGGATGGGCTGGGTTATCTCGACACGATGGCGCAGCTTATGGCAGGCGCATCGATCAGTCGACGAGCGGGCGCGAACAGCACGATTGGAATTGTAGCGACGAACGCGAAATTGAACAAGACGCAAGCGACTAAGGTGGCGCAGATGGCACAAGACGGATTTGCGCGCACCATCAACCCAAGCCATTCGATGATGGATGGCGATACGATTTTTGCGGCGTCGACCGGGACTAGCGCAGCGGCGGCGGATGTGACAACGATTGGTGCGATTGCGGCCGAAGTGATGGCGCATGCGGTGATTCGAGGCGTGCTGATGGCAGCGAGCATTGCCAATTACCCGGCGCATCGGGATATGGTGAAACGTTAGTACTAAAAGCGAAAGCCCCGAGCTTGAATGCCACTTTGTACTTCTACCGTTTCCTGATGTTGATCTCCGCCTAACATCCAGACAACACGGTGGGTGCCAGTGCCCAGGTGGAGAGTTACAGGGGTATGGCCGGCTTCCTGGCCGTCGACTAAAACGGTGGCGCCGCTGGGGATGGAAGTCACCAAAAGCGCTCCGGTATTTCGGACCAGTGGAATGTACAGACTCGTGTCACCGGGCACGTTCAAGATACGGCGCGCGACTTCATAGCCGTCAGACTGCACGCTGAGTGTGTGGCGTCCGGTTGGAAGAGACATGGTGCAGGGGGATGTGCAGGAGACACTGCCATCGATGGTGACGTGAGCGCCTGCC
The DNA here is from genome assembly GCA_963758445.1 of Terriglobia bacterium. Classification (GTDB taxonomy): domain Bacteria; phylum Acidobacteriota; class Terriglobia; order Bryobacterales; family Bryobacteraceae; genus Bog-105. Next base: position 260,836 of record CAVWVR010000001.1, on the reverse strand, counting down.
GGTTCTGTCAGGAGTTCGACATCGCTTGGGCTGGAACGGGCTGGTATAGGTGTGAACGAAGGCGCCGATTGAGGCTTCGTATCGGAACGCGCGGTGTGGATTGGGGGCGTGGTCCGCTCCCTTGCGGTCGCGGCTCGGTTAATTGCTGTGGCGGCTCGGTTAACTGCGGTCGCGGCTCGGTGAGGTGTCGCCGGAGACTGAGGCGCGTCGGCGACATCAGGCGGCGGAGTGGCGGGGCCTGATTTCGTATCGAGCACCTGGACGGGAACGGCGGGTCCGGAATTCCAGCGGACGATGAATACGATAGCGGCGAAGATGGCAAAACACATGGCCAGGATGACGGCCATTTTCTTGCCGAATGAATCGCGCTCAACTGGCTGCGGAGCATCGGTCTCGTCGTCTGTGCCGGGGCGGCGACGTTTCGGCAGCGGGGGTAATTGATAAGCCGGCGGTGGAGGCGGTTCGGGAGTGCGAACCCGGGTGATCTCGTTGGGCTTGGCTGCCGCGGCTATCGGTAGCGCCTCCACGCCGGCGGATGTTTCGTCGAGAGATCCAATCTGCGTAGAGGCCGGACGCGGAACATAGACCCAGCCGGGCGAATCGCCTAGGACGATAGAGAGCGCGCCAATGAAAGCGACGCACGAATTGAAGCGGTCGGCGGCGTCTTTGGACAGAGCGCGATTGAGCACCTTGCCGACAGTCGGGCCGAGCGTTGTATTGGCTTCTTCAACCGGCTTTGGATTCTGCTTGCATATCTGATAGAAGAGCGCCGGGCAGATTTTCGCCGCTGAACGGCTTGACCCCGGTAAGGAGTTCATACACGACGACGGCGAGTGAGAACTGATCGGACCGGCCATCGACGGTGAGGCCCTGAATCTGCTCCGGGGACATGTAGTTTGGCGTCCCGATCATGGTGCCGCTGTGAGTCATCTCATGCGAGACGAACTTGGCCACACCGAAGTCGGCGATTTTGGCGAGACGCTCACCGTGGGGGGTGACTTCGGAGATCATGATGTTCGCGGGTTTGATATCGCGATGGACTATGCCTTTGCGATGGGCGTAGTCGAGGGCGTCCGCGACTTGACGGAGGAACTGCAGGAGGGCGTCGAAATCGGGCAGATTGCCGTTGTGCAACATGCTCTCGAGCGAGGCGCCGGCGACATACTCCATGAAGATGTAGGCGTAATCTTCTTTTTCGAGAACGTCGTAGATGGTGACGATGTTGGGGTGCGAGAGCAGACCGGCAGATTGCGCTTCGCGAAGAAGGCGTTCGCGGACACGCTGGCGCTCCTCGGCGTTCGCGAGTTCGCCGAGGTCGATGGTCTTGATGGCGACGGTGCGGCCGATGGCAGGATCGAGCGCTTTGTAGACGATTCCGGCTGCTCCCCGACCCAGTTCTTCGAGGATCTGATAGCGCCCAACCTGATTCACGATACTTCAGTATAGCGATGGCCTGAAAGCCGCTAAATGACTGAAATTGAGCGTGAATTCGGGGTTTTCGTAGTGCCTGTTAGGATGAGGTTAAGCCCGCATGATTCCCGAGGTGATACAAGAAGGACTCACCTTCGACGACGTAGTTCTACAGCCAGCGCATAGTGAAATTACGCCTGCCGAAGCGGACACGACGACGCATCTGACGCGCAGTATCGAGCTGAAAATACCGGTTATCAGCGCGGCCATGGATACGGTGACGGAATCGCACCTGGCGATTGCTTTGGCCCAGCAAGGCGGCATCGGCGTGATCCACAAGAACATGCCGATTGACAAGCAGGCCGAAGAAGTGGACCGTGTGAAGCGCAGCGAGAGCGGCATGATTGTGGATCCGATAACGATCGAGCCGGAACGGAAGATCTCGGAAGCGCTGGAAGTGATGAGGCGGTACCGGATATCGGGCATTCCGGTGACCAAGAACGGCCGGCTGGTTGGGATTCTGACCAATCGCGATCTGCGGTTTGAGACGCGCTATGACCTGCCGATTTCGGAGGTGATGACGAAGGAAGATCTCATCACGGTTCCGGTGGGGACGACGCTTGAAGAAGCGCAGCAGATTCTGCACAAGCATCGGGTGGAGAAGCTGCTGGTGGTGGATGACCACTTTGCGCTGAAGGGACTGATCACGGTTAAGGATATTCAGAAGAAGCTGAAATATCCGAACGCCGCCAAAGATGCGCAAGGGCGATTGCGAGCGGCTGCCGCGATTGGCTCAACAGGCGACTTTTTCGAGCGCGCGCAAGAGCTGGTGCGGATGAAAGTGGATGCGATCGTGATGGATTCCGCGCATGGGCATAGCCAGCGGGTGCTGGATGCAGTGAGGCGGATCAAGTCGGCGCTACCTGAAGTGCAATTGCTGGCCGGGAATGTGGCGTCGCATGAGGGCGCGCGCGATCTGATCCGGTTAGGCGTGGATGGGGTGAAGGTTGGGATCGGGCCGGGCTCGATTTGCACAACGCGGGTGGTGAGCGGCGCGGGCGTGCCGCAGATTACCGCCATTGCGGAGTGCTCCAAGGCGACTCTGGATGCGCGGGTGCCGTTGATTGCCGATGGAGGCGTCAAATACTCCGGCGATATAACGAAGGCGATCGCGGCGGGCGCTGATTCGGTGATGATCGGGAGTTTGCTGGCGGGTACAGACGAGAGTCCAGGCGAGACGATTTTGTATCAGGGGCGGTCGTTCAAAACCTATCGCGGCATGGGATCAATGGGGGCGATGCCGCAGGGCAGTTCGGAACGGTATGCGCAATCTCCGAGCGGGAAGCTGGTGCCCGAGGGAATTGAGGGGCGCGTTCCGTATAAGGGGCCGGTGGCGGATTTGGTTTATCAGTTGGTGGGTGGTCTGCGGGCGGGGATGGGCTACTGCGGCTGTAAGACGATTGCGGAGTTGCAACAGAAAGCGAAATTCCTTCGGGTCACGGTGGCGGGATTGAGAGAGAGCCACGTACACGATGTGATCATCACGAAAGAAGCGCCGAATTATCGGTTGGAGTAGGGAACGTTAGCGGTAGGCTTCGCGGCGGTGGCGAATCCGGGTAATTTGAATTGCATCGCCAAGATCCCGGAAGAATACCCGGTGATCCTGCGCGCGAAGACGGAAGAGCGGAGGGTTCTCTCCTTCAATGCGCTTTACATTCCCTTCTTCGGTATCGGAGAATCGCGCAATCGTTCTTAAAATCTGGAGTGCCGTTTTCTGCTCGATACCGCGTACGTCCGCTTTGGCCTGATCGGTGAACAGTAGCCGTTTAGCCACGTGATCCGTTTTCGTCCGGCAGCGGCGTTCTGCCCCATTCCTCCCATTGCTCCATGGTCACGCCAAACTCGGAAAGCACTTCTTCGAGCGGGATGGGCTTGTTGTGCTTCAGCCACTCGTCGGCTTCAGCAACGGCTTTACGATCTTCCTCGGTGAACGGCTCGTCGTCGACCGGCGTGTTGGCGAGTGCGATGGAGACTGGATCAACCATCGTGCGGAGAAGATTGCGAACGGCACGGATCTGTTCCGGACGCAAATGATCCAGGTAGGTGTGGGCTTGTTGCCGGTCCTGAGCTACATCCGTGATTGTCGTACCCATCTACTTCCAATCTAAACAAAAAAGCCCCGGCTCTGCCATATTGAGGCAGAGCCGGGGCTGCGAGTGCGAGGTTGACGCTAACTCGCGAGGGCTAGCGGCATTACTTGCAAGTTCGGGATCACGATGGAGAGCACTTGCTCGACGCGATCGACGAAGTGGAACTGCATCTCCTGGCGGACGTTGTCGGGAAGGTCGCGCAGATCCTTCTTATTGCCTTGCGGCAGGACTACGCGGTGGATGCCGGCGCGGCGGGCGGCCAGCACTTTCTCCTTCATCCCACCGATGGGCAGAACCAGTCCGGCAAGAGTGACTTCACCCGTCATGGCGATGTCGCTGCGGGCCGGAAGACCGGTGTAGATGGAAGCCATGGCGCAGGTCATGGTGACACCAGCGGAGGGTCCATCCTTGGGAATGGCGCCTGCGGGCACGTGGACGTGAACACCGTTATTCTTGATCTTTTCGGGATCGACGCCGAGTTCGGCGGCATGCGCCCAGATGTAACTCTGCGCGATCTTCGCCGATTCCTGCATGACCTCGCCGAGTTGGCCGGTCATGGTCAAGCCTTTACCTTCGGGCAGCAACGCGCTCTCGATGTAGAGCACATCGCCGCCGGTTTCGGTCCAGGCTAAGCCGGTGACGACGCCCGCCGGAACGTTCTTGCGTCCGCTCTCGGGCAGGAACATTTCGGGTCCGAGCAAGTCGCCGAGGATGTCGGGTGTAATGACAAACTTCTCGGTTGCGCCTTCCGCGAAGCGCAGAGTTACTTTACGCGTGACGCGAGCAATGGCGCGTTCGAGGCGGCGCAGACCTGCTTCGCGAGTGTAGCTGCTTATGATGGCGCGCAGACCTTCGTCGGTGAACTCGATGTTCTCTTCGGTCAGGCCGGTGGCCTTCAACTGCTTGGGAATCAAGTAACGACGGGCGATCTGCTGCTTTTCTTCCTCACTGTAGCCGGAGAGCCGCAGGATTTCCATGCGGTCGAGCAGAGGCTGAGGAATGGTATCCAGCGTATTCGCCGTGGTGATGAACAGGACCTTCGAAAGATCGAAAGTCATGTCGAGATAGTTGTCACGGAACGTTTTATTTTGTTCCGGATCGAGCACTTCGAGAAGCGCGGAAGCGGGATCGCCGCGGAAGTCACGGCCGAGCTTATCGACTTCGTCGAGCAAGAGAACCGGATTCAGCGCTCCAGCGCGCCGCATGGCCGTAAGCAGACGTCCCGCCATGGCGCCAATGTACGTACGCCGGTGACCACGGAGTTCGGCTTCATCATGCAGACCGCCCAGGCTGAAGCGTTCGAACTTGCGTCCGAGTGCGCGAGCGACGGACTGGCCCAATGACGTTTTACCGACGCCGGGAGCGCCGACAAGGCACAGAATAGGCGCCTTGGCGTCGGGGTTGCGCTTGAGAACGCTCAGATGCTCGAGAATACGTTCCTTGATTTCGTTCAACCCGAAGTGATCTTCATCGAGAACCTGACGGGCGTGGCCGATGTCGAGGTTGTCTTCGGTCGTTTTGTTCCACGGGAGATCGAGGACGAATTCGAGATAGGTACGAATGACGTGATAGTCAGGCGCACTGGTGGATAACCGCTCCAGGCGGGCGAGCTCCCGTTCGGCATCCTTCCTTGCCTCTTCGGGCAGTTCGGCTTTTTCGAAGCGCTCACGGAGCAATTCGACTTCTGCTTTTTCGGCTTCTTTCTCGCCGAGTTCCTGCTGAATGGCACGGAGTTGTTGGCGCAGAAGATACTCACGCTGCTCCTTGGACATTTCGTCGCGGGCACTGGAAGCGATCTTTTGACGCAGCTCCAGCACTTGCAATTCATGCGACAGGAAAGAGTGAGCCAGGCGCAGAGCATCCACGCGAGTTTCGGCTTCGAGAAGTTTCTGCTCGCGCGCTACATCCAGGCTGAATACACTGGCCAAAAGGTAAGCCATGCGAAGCGGATCTTCGCTGCCGGCGAGCATGCGGGTCAGTTCCGGAGCGGACTGGGGCTGAGCCAGAGCGATGGCCTTGCCAGCCAATTCCAAGAGCGCGCCGGCCAGGGCTTCTACTTCGGAGCCCCCGTCTTCCGGCAAAGGGAGAACGCGAAATTTGGCGACCAGATAGGGTTCGGTTCGCTCCAGCTTCGAGATAACCACGCGCTCCGTTCCGAGAACCAGGATTTCCATCATGGATTCGTTGGGCCGCGAAGACTTACGGATGAGGGCCTTCGTGCCGATGGTATAAAGGTCATCCTGCTGAGGCGATTCGACTTGGGGGTCGCGCCGCGCGATCAAGATTATTTCCTTTTCCTCGGTCTTGAGAGCCGCTTCGACAGCGCGGAGCGAAGCATCCCGCCCGACTGAAAGTGGCAGCAGCAATCCCGGAAAAAGAATCGTGTTCTTCAGAGGGAGAGCTGGAAGAACTTGGTATTCGTTAATTGCCATTGGGACTTTTCCTGTTTCTTCGATGCAGCTAACAGCGAAAAGCTGCGATTAGTTGCGTCACGAACACTCAACTTTCACTAAAGACGAAAAAGCCCGGGTCTGGAGAAAACCAGGTCCCGGGCTGGTTTGTTCGGATTGCCCCGAAGCGTTACTGCGGCTGAACTACTACGAAGAAGTTCGCACCGGCCTGCTTGATGGTGAGCATGACGGACTTGCCGGCTGCTTCGGACATCAGCCGCTTGAATTCGGCCGCATTGGTGACCGGTTTACGGTCGACGGCAACGATAATGGTGCCACGGCCTACCGCATCGGCAGCGGGGCCGCTCTCGTCAACTAAGGTGACGACTACGCCCTTCGTACCAGACGGAGCATTGACCTGCTGGGCGAGATCCGGGGTTAACGTTTCGACCGTAATACCACGCTCGGTGACGTTGCCCGGATTGCCGTTGTCCTGGTCATTATTGCCGCCGCTATCGTTGCTGGCGTGGCCGTTTTGATCCCACTCAATTGCTGTCGGACGAGTGCCGAGCGTTACGTTGACTTTCATGGCCTGACCGTTGCGCACTATATCCAGGGCTACGGTGCTGCCGGGTGAGTGGGAAATGACGGCCATGGTGAGCTCGTCAGAATTGTGGACGGGCGTGCCGCCGATAGCGGTCACGACGTCACCGGATTGAAGGCCGGCCTTTGCGCCGGGGCCATTTGGCGTCACGTTAGCAATGTAGGCGCCCTCTTCCCCGCCCTTGAGGCCGAGGTGCGGAGCCAGATCCCGAGTCACGTTTCCAAGTTCCGCGCCAAGATAACCGCGCGAGACTTTGCCATTCTTTTCGATCTGATCCATGACCTGTTTGGCCATGTTGGACGGAACGGCAAATCCAATGCCGACGTTGCCGCCTTCGCCGCCGCCGCCAAACGCATTACCACCGCCGCCGGTGAGGATCATGGTGTTCATTCCGATCAATTCACCGCGAGCGTTGATGAGCGCTCCGCCAGAGTTCCCGGGATTTATGGAGGCGTCCGTCTGGATGAAGTTTTGAATATGAGTCTGACCTTCCAGATTGCGATTTTTGGCGCTGACAATGCCCATGGTGACGGTATGATCCTGGCCGAAGGGATCGCCGATGGCGAAAACAAGATCGCCAACCCGGGCTGCATCGGAGTTGCCGAAGGGCATAACCGGCAGACTGTCGGCGCTGATCTTCACAACCGCTACATCGGTCTGGGGGTCAGTACCGACCACTTTGCCGGTAAAGTCACGGCCATCGGACAGAGTGACGATGAGCTTACTGGCCTTTTCAACGACGTGATTATTCGTGAGAATGTAGCCTGACGGGCTGACAATGATGCCCGAACCAAGGCCTTCTTCACGCTGATCGCGAGGGCGCATCTGGCCACCGCTGCCTCCGAAGAACTGGCGGAAGAACGGATCGCTCATAAAGGGATTGTTCTGCTGCTGCTGCTGGTCGGACGCTTTGATGATGCGGGTCATGCTGATCTTGACAACCGCAGGAGATGCTTTTTCGATGATGTCAGCGAACGAGTTGGAGAGCTGACTTACTTTCTGAGAGCTGGAATCAGCCCGCGCCACAACCGAAACCGGAGTGCTGGTGTGACTTGCCACCGCCAGAGCGGCGATCAGTCCGCCGCCGATAGAAGCCGCAACCAGCGTCAGAATTGCTGTGGAGCGGCGAAATTGGATCACGTTTGCCATGTCCTTTGTAAAATCCTTTCATTTTGCGGCCGGAGAGTACCCTGCCGTCCGCTTCCTTTCATTTGACGTTTAAAACTGACTTTCGATTTACCTACTTATTGTGAGACCGTGGCCGCCGCGGGGCGATCGACAGGCTGCGAGTCCAGCACCTGAAAGGTCAGGCCGGGGCCATTGGGATGGACATCGATGGCAACGGTCTGGCCGTCACGAATCTCCCCGCCAACAATACGTTTCGCCAACGGGTTCTCAATCTCTTTTTGGATGGCGCGCTTTAGAGGACGGGCGCCATAGTGCGGGTCGTAGCCGGTGCGGACCAGGCGAGTACGTGCAGCTTCCGTGAGCGTGATAGTAATATGACGCTCATCGAGCCGCGAGCGGACGCTGTTGAGCTGGATTTCAACGATTTTCTTCAAATCTTCTTCGTTCAGAGCATGGAAGACGATAATTTCGTCCAGCCGGTTCAGAAATTCCGGGCGGAAGCTGTTCCGCAGCTCAGAAAGTACGGCATCTTTCATGCGGCGATATTCTTCGCCTTCGAAGGCGCCATGGTATTCGAGAATCCGGTGACTCCCGATGTTTGAAGTCATGATGACGATCACGTTCTTGAAGTTGACGGTTCGACCCTGGCCGTCGGTCAGGCGACCGTCGTCGAGAACCTGCAACAGAGCGTTGAAGACATCGTGATGCGCCTTCTCTACCTCGTCAAAAAGAACTACGGAGTAGGGTCGGCGGCGGACGGCTTCGGTCAATTGACCGCCCTCATCGTAGCCGATGTATCCGGGTGGCGCGCCAACGAGACGTGACACTGTATGCTTCTCCTGATACTCGGACATGTCGATGCGGATCATGGCGCGCTCGTCATCAAATAGAAATTCGGCCAGAGCGCGGGCGAGTTCCGTTTTGCCGACGCCGGTGGGGCCTAAGAAGAGGAAGCTACCGATGGGACGGCGCGGATCTTTCAGGCCAGAGCGGGCGCGGATGACGGCTTCGGCTACGGCGAGGACGGCTTCATCCTGACCGATGACCCGCTTGTGCAGCTCGTCTTCGAGAGCGAGCAGCTTTTTCATCTCGCCTTCGAGGAGCTTGGAAACGGGAACACCGGTCCAGCGGCTGACCACTTCGGCGATATCTTCTTCGTCGACCTCTTCTTTGAGGAGGCGAGTGCCGCGTCTGCTTGCCGGCCACGCGGCTCTCTTCGGCCTGCAGTTGACGCTGCAGTTCGGTGAGACGGCCATACTTCAGCTCCGCCGCTTTGTTCAAATCGTAGGCACGTTCGGCCTGCGCAATTTCGATTTTGATGTTGTCGATCTGCTCGCGCAGGGCACGTACACGCTGCACACCCTCTTTTTCGGCTTCCCATTGCGCCTGCAGAGCGGCTGAAGAGGTTTTCAGTTCGGCCAGTTCTTTTTCGATGCGGGCAAGGCGTTCTTTCGAAACTGCGTCGCTCTCCTTTTTGAGGGCTTCGCGTTCGATTTCGAGTTGCATGGTGCGGCGGAGAAGCTCGTCTAGCTCGCCCGGCATGGAGTCGATTTCGGTGCGGAGTTTGGCTGCGGACTCATCGACCAGGTCGATGGCTTTGTCGGGCAGGAAGCGGTCTGTGATGTAGCGATTCGAGAGAACTGCGGCGGCTACCAGCGCCGTGTCTTTGATGCGGATGCCGTGGTGCAGTTCGTAACGCTCGCGGAGACCGCGGAGAATCGAGACGGTATCTTCGACGCTCGGCTGATCGACGAACACGGTTTGGAAGCGGCGTTCAAATGCGGCATCCTTTTCGATGTACTTGCGGTATTCATCGAGCGTCGTGGCGCCGATGCAATGCAGTTCGCCGCGGGCCAGCATGGGTTTGAGCAGATTGCCGGCATCCATGGCGCCTTCGGCTTTGCCGGCGCCGACGACAGTATGCAATTCGTCAATAAAGAGAATGATGCGGCCCTCGGAGGATTGGACTTCTTTCAGAACCGCTTTGAGACGCTCTTCGAATTCGCCGCGAAATTTGGCGCCGGCGATTAACGCGCCCATATCGAGCGCGACCACTTTCTTATCCTTGAGACCTTCGGGCACGTCGCCGCGCACGATGCGCTGGGCGAGACCTTCTACGATGGCGGTTTTGCCGACGCCAGGTTCGCCGATCAGAACGGGATTGTTCTTGGTGCGGCGGGAAAGAACCTGAATGACGCGGCGAATCTCTTCGTCGCGGCCGATTACGGGATCGACCTTGCCCTTGGAGGCGAGTTCGGTCAGATCGCGACCATACTTTTCCAGTGCTTCGTAGGTAGTCTCGGGGTTTTGGGTGGTGACGCGCTGGTTGCCGCGGACCTCGACGAGAGCTTTCATGAGGCGGTCGCGGGTAAGGCCAAAATCTTTGAGCAGCTTGCCGGCGGCTCCGGCGTCGTCGGCCGTGGCGAGGAGAAGATGCTCAATCGAGACGTAGTGATCCTTCAGGCGCTTGGCTTGCTCTTCGGCGCGCGCCAGGATTTGATTCAGCCGCGGGGTGACGTAGACCTGATCCGGCCTGGTGCCGGCGCCGCTTACTTTCGGGAGCTTTTCGAGCTCTTGCAGCAGGCGCTGGTGCAGGGTTTCGAGTTGGATGCCGGCACGCAGCAGGATGGAGGGAGCAAGCCCGCCCTCCTGTTCGAGCATGGCGAGGAGCAGATGCTCGGCGTCAACCTGCTGGTTACCGTAATTGATTGCCGTGGTTTGCGCCTGGCGGATGGCTTCTTGCGATTTTTCGGTCAGGCGATTGAAATCCATAGGAATAAAAACCTTTAAGCTTAGAGTACCACCTTAGCTATGGTGACTGCAATAATCTTAGCGCAGTTTGCTCATATTTTTTCTGAGCTGGATAAGCTGCGGCTTGCAGTAGAGTAATAGCAAGAGAGACGCCATGCGCTGCCTTATCTCAATCCTGGTAAGTTATTGGCTGATAAGCCCTTTTAGTGCATTTGGCTGGTGGGAGACGGGGCATCAGACAGTCGCCCGGATTGCGGCTACCCATTTGACGCCTGCGGCCAGGACGAGAGTGGCACGGATTTTGGGGGTAGCGGATACGGCGGAGGCTGTTGGAGAGGGACTAGCGAAAGCCTCGACGTGGGCGGATGAGACGAAAAACGAGACCAAGACGGGCGCGTGGCACTATATCGACCTGACTGTGCAGGACAAGAAGTCCGACATCCCTTTGAGATGCAAGGACGATAACTGCGCGCCGGGGCGGATTCGGCTATTTGCGGCGCAGCTTAAAGAGCGGCCGACGGATGCGAAGTGGAGCGAGTTGGACGAATTGCGCTACCTGGTACATTTCGTGGGGGATATTCATCAGCCGCTGCATGCGATTTCGGATGCCGACCTGGGGGGCAATTGCGAGCGTCTGGACCCGCCGGTAAATACCGCAAAGAATCTGCACGCGCTATGGGATGGCGGGATCATCAAGGCCATGGATGTAGATGACAAAGCCTTGGCGGCGAGCCTGGAAGAGGAGATTCAGGGATGGGAACCGGGAGCGGCGCGGCTAAAGGGGTTGATGCAAGGGAATCAGGACGACTGGGCCTGGGAGTCGCACGAACTGGCAATGCAGGACATTTACTACAAGCTGCATATCCCGACCGAGCCACCGATTTTTCCGACAAACTGCGGGGAGGCTCCGGCGGGGATCGCGGATTTTAGGCCGCAGATAGATGCGTTGTACGTGGATAGTATGAAGCCGGTGGTGCGGGAGCAGTTGATCAAGGGTGGATTGCGATTGGCGAAGATGTTGAACGAGGCGCTTTAGGCGATAGGTCGTCGTTGGCTGATGAACTGACCAATGGCGGTCACGAGCTCGGCGATGCGTTTGTCGGTGATTTCGGTCAAGGCACTGAGCCGCTCGCGGTCTCGCTCAGCATTGACCTGGGCACGGTTTATTTTTTCCTGCATAAGAACCTGCCACGTCAGTAGTTGCTTGAATTCGTAATCGTGGTGATCGACCATTTCGTGAAAGCGCTCTGTTAATTCGTTCAGGCGCGCGCCCACTTTCTCGAGATTGGCCTCGATGCGGTCCATCCGGCCGCTGCCGTTCGTTTCGGCCACGGGTCACCTGCCTGAATGGTAGCGCAAGAAGTTCACATATGCACGGCGGGAGCGTCTGCTGGGGCACGGACGCCGGCGGGGAGAATGACTTCGAAGCGGGAGCCTTCCCCGGGATGGCTGTCGACGTGAATTTCGCCACCGTGGGCGCGCACGATTGCGGCGACGAAGCTGAGGCCCAGGCCGAGGCCTTTTTCGGGGTTGGGATCGGGAACACGGTAGAAGCGATCGAAGATGTGGGGCAGATGGCTGGTGGGGATGCCGACGCCCGAGTCTTCCACGATCAGGCGCACATTGCCGCCTGCGCTTTCGGCACAGGCGCGGACCCAACCGCCGGCGGGGGTGTATTTGATCGCGTTGGAGAGCAGATTCGTTATGACGCGCTCCAGTTGGGTTCGGTCGGCTTCGCAAAGAACGGGATCGGCAGAGCGTTCCGCTGTGAGGCGCAGATTGTGGGCTTCGGCCGGGATCTGAAACTGATCGACTAAATCGTGGAGTAGCTCGCTCAGATCTAGGACAACCCTATTCATTGGGATCTGGCCGGATTCTGATTGCGATAGGAGCAGGAGCGCGCGGACGAGATTAGACAAGCGCTCGACATCCTGGAGAGCGTTCTCGATCGCCTCCTGCAGCTGCTCCTTGCGCGTGGCGGTGAAGAGCGCCACTTCCAATTGGCCCTGAATGGCAGTTAAAGGCGTTCGTAGCTCGTGCGAGACGTCGGTCGAGAACTGGCGCATTTGCTCGAAGGAGGCTTTGAGACGGCCGCTCATCTGGTTAAAGGAATCGATGAGGCGGTCGAGTTCGTCGTCAGCTCCGCGTTTGGGAATTTGGAGGCCGAGGCTGGAGCCGGTGATCTCCTGCGCGGCGGTTTCGACGGACTGAAGAGAACTGAGCGCACTGCCGGCGGAGTACCAGACGACGACGGCGCAAAGAAAGAGAGCGATGGGGAGAAAGATCAGGAAATTGCGGCGGAAATGCTGCAGCAAAACTTCGTCTTCACGGACGCTGCGGCCTTCGGCGATATACCATTTCACGCCTCGCTTGGGATCGGTGATGGTGCTGCTGAGGACCTGGAACAGCGTACCGTCGGACCCTTTAATAATCTTCAGAAATGGTTCGTGGGTCTTCTGCATGGTCGCCAGTTCCGAGCGGATGCGGGCACTGTTGCAAATAGGCTTCTGTCCCGGCTCGTTGCAAGAGCCGCCATCGACCTTGCCCTGCGAATCGGCGATAACGTACACGGCTTGCAGGCGCGCCACCTCCGCGCGCTCCTCAGGATCAGTTACGTCCGCAAACCAATACGGTTTGCCGGTCTGTTCATCAAACTGGATGGGTCCCTGGTAGTTGAGCTTCAACGTCCCGAGCAACTCATTCAGTTCGTCTTCACCCTGGTTCTGTAAGACGGTGCGCAGCGTGGCCGTGCCGAAGATACCGACGATCAGCAGAACGCAAACTAGAACGCAGAGAAAGGTCGCGGCAAGACGGAAGCGCAGCGTGCGGAAGAGCTTCAGTTCGACAAGCTTCTTCCAGGCCACAAACATTGTTTAAGCGATGACAGGCTGTTCGGAAACGACGATGGGAGCGGCTTCAGGAGCGTCGAGCATGTAGCCGATGCCGCGGACGGTGTGGATCATTTTGGCGGGGAACTTATCGTCGATTTTGCTGCGCAGATGCCGGATGTAGACGTCGACGATATTCGTCAAGCCGTCGTAATCCATGTCCCACACGTGTTCGACGATCATGGTGCGGCTAAGCGGACGGCCGCGGTTGCGCATCATGTACTCGAGGATGCTGAACTCCTTGGGAGCGAGCTCGATGTTCTCATTGGTGCGGGTGACTTTGCGGCGAATGCAATCGAGGGTGAGATCGCCAACCTGCAGCTTCTCGGGAGTGGGCTGGCCGCGGCGCAGAAGAACGCGGGCGCGCGCGAGCAATTCGACAAAGGCGAACGGCTTTACCAGATAATCGTCGGCGCCTTGTTCCAGGCCTTTGACGCGATCGTCAACCGAGTCGCGCGCGCTGAGGATCAGAACAGGGGGAATGGTTTTGCGGTTCTTGATCTTCTGCAGGACTTGGAGGCCATCGATATCGGGCAGGCCGAGATCGAGCACGACGAGGTCATATTCGGTAGAGTGCACACGCTCGATGGCGTCTCCGCCCGAGTGGACAACGTCTACGGCATAACCCGCGCTCTGCAAGCCACGCGAGAGGAAATCGGCAATTCGCTTTTCATCTTCAACAACGAGTACGCGCATCTGAAAGTAGGGAGTGCTGAATAAAGTCTATACAAATCGCCGGCAGGTATGGAAGAGCAGCCTTAGAAGCTGTGAAAAATCTAATCACCGGACGCCCGCCGGGGCTGCGGAACAGGAGCGGGTTTAAGCATGGCCCAGATGGCCGTGGCCCGCGTTTGCCCGATGGAAATTGCGACCATCAGGGCGAGAAGTACAACCGTGAAGATGAGGACTTCGGTCACCGAAAAGGCATCTTTCCAAATACCGAACCAGCGGCCGTAGACCAGCTCTATGTGAACCCAATAGACGATGAGCGAGGTGGTGCCAAGCTGGCGGAACAGGCTCCAACCTTCCGGAGCAGCAAGGTTGACCCAGAGCCAAGCCATTGAGAGCATGGCGAGCACCACACCCAACTTGATCATTACCAGCGCCGGACTGTTAAGCCAGTAGTCGCTTTTCGCATAGAGTGTATACGGCATGGTGCTGAGCTGATGGGCAACTAATGCGAGGCCGATGCCGATGGCGAGGAACCACAGCATGGCGCGGCCAAGATCCTCATGCTTCACGCTGCGGATGATGCTGCCGGCCACCATGCCGAAGGCGAGGAATGCAGCCCACGGGAAGAAGCCGAAGTAGTTGTAGCTGGGAAAGAAGTAGGCGCGCACGAGCCACGGGACCGACGCCGAATCAATCATGCTGACTACGGGCGCGAGTCCGGCTATGACCAGGCCCAATATGGTGCAGAGACGGATGCGTTCCCTGGTGGTAAACACGGCCATGGGCGCCAACAACAGCATGGCGAAACCCATGCAGTTTAAGATGTCCACTTTGAGGAGCTCGCTGGCCGGACTGGTGGGATAGCCAAACACGTAGAGCTGAATCCGGAATAGGAATGCAATCAAGAACAAGTAGCGCGCTCTTTTGAGGGCACCGACGATGCGCTGCCAACCGGAACCGCCTTTGCGCTCCTGGCTGTCCATCAGGAAGGCGTAGGTGATGCCGGTTAGAAAGAGGAAAATCGCCGGAGGCATGCCGCCCAGAAATTGGGATAACATGAAGGCGCTTTTCGGGCGCAGATCGGTCCGCGTGAACGAATCGAAGACGTGCCCCTGGATCATGATGACGGCGGCCATACCGCGTGTCCAATCGATGAAGCCTAAGCGTCCGGGGTTGTTGCTGTCAGCAGGCATTTTCGGAGTTTTCGGTCGGGGTGATCGAGGATCAGCCCTGCTTCTTTGCTCCTGAAGGCAACTTCATTTCCAAAGTTCCGGAGACGGGCGGATTGACCTGCAGATTTGAATAAGTAACCTTGCGCCAATTGCCGGAAGGCTCGTAAAACTGCTGCTGTACGGGGTTTGCGGAGTCATTGGGGATCCAGACCTCGATCTTGGTCAGGCGCTCCAGGATCTTGGGGTCCTTGGGAATAAGCACTAACTTAGATGCATCCTGACCGGCAACTTTTTCCGTACCGGCCAGAGTGATGTTGTAGCTCTGGGCTAAGTCTTTCCCGGACGAGCCGAAACCGAGCAGCAGGAACTGATTCAAAACGTCAGAATTTTTCCCGATTTCGTAGTCCTGATAGGACTTGGTGTTGGGCCAATAGATGCGGACGATTTTGCCGAGGAAACCGATAGTGCGGTCGGGAAAAGTGAGGATCGCGCGAACGTTCTTTCCATTACGCTGCATCTGCAGTGTCCCGTTGTCGGTGGTGCGATCATCGATAATTTTCTGGTATTCGACCATGGTGACGTCCGCCGACATGCCATGAAAAGCGGGCGCGGCTTTGTCCATGCGCGCCAGAATGGCGTCGAGCGACGCGTCCGCATTGAGACTTAGAGCGAGTGTAGCGGCGAGACACAGTCTCGCTAATGCGATTTTCATTACTAATGGAGAAGACGCGATTGTCAGGGAGCCGTATACGCGATAAAGCCCTTTATTTCCTGTTCCGCGTCATCACGGATGGGCTCAACGCGAACGACGTGCCAGGATTTGCCCGTCCGCTGGTGAATTAGTCCTTGGGCGCGTTTGGCGCGCAACGGTTCCGGCACAGATGAGAGGAGATCTGTGGCAATGAAGACGCGGTTGGATCCGTGCAGCGATGACATCAGCACTACACTAGATGCCTTGGGCTGGTCATGGAACCAATCGCGCGGAATTAAGAAGATGAAAATTAGAATGAGCCCGACAACCACGTCGTACTGCCAGGACGCGCGCGGGAAATCCCAGAAGATGAGGCGCTGGCCCAGGGTTCGAGCAGGATGTGGATCAGCTTGGACCAATACTTAAGTCTAACAGTTTGTGGGTATTTGGGCTTGCCTGCACCAGTCAATATTTGCGCATGATGGCGAGTACTTTGCCTTGAATTTGCAGGGCGGAGGGCGAAACCATGATGGGGCGCATAGAAGAGTTGGCGGGCTGCAAGCGGATACGACCGTCGGCTTCCAGGTAGTAGCGCTTCAGAGTAGCTTCTGTGCCGTCAACCAAAGCGACCACGATGTCGCCGTTCTTGACGGAGTTGGTTTGTTCAATCAGGACGAAATCGCCGCTACAGATGTGGTCTTCAATCATGGATTCGCCACGGACTTCGAGCGCAAAGACATTGGGAGTGTCTACGAAATCAGAAAAATGAAGCGTTTCGGGATTGGCTATGGCTTCGACGGGAGCACCGGCGGCGATACGGCCCAGCAGGGGAACTGAGGGAGCGGATTGCGGACGCCGGGCCTTCTCTTCGGCGAAAAAGCGGTCGCCGATCTCCAGCGACCGGCTATGATTGTAGCTGCGCCTTAGATATTGCTTGATCTCCAGCGCCTGCACATGTTTGTGAACAGTGGCCAAAGAAGCCAAGCCGAGACCTGTCGCAATTTCCTCGTAACTGGGACTGTAGCCGTGCTGATCGATGAACTTCGAAAGAAAGTCCATCACTTCTTTCTGTCTGCGCGTGAGTGCCAAGTGGGGTTCCCTACTAGGTAGATTGTGGGCGAACAAAGGTCGAAAGTCAACAACAACTTTGTCTCAACCTACATGGCGGGACACTGTGGTGTGATGAGCGCGTCTAAAAATTCGACGGCACTGAATGCACAACGCTCCGGTATGGCTCTATGTGGAAGACGAAGACGCAGCAGCCTTTTTGTTAGAAACGGCGATCAAAGAAGGAGAAATCCCGGTGGAGCTGTATCGTGTTGCAGACGGGGAACAGGCTCTCGCGTATCTGACCCATGGGGAAGGATTTGAGAGCGTTCCAGATCCGGATCTGATTTTGTTGGACTTGAACCTGCCGAGGAAGAATGGACTTGAGGTGCTGGCCGAGCTGCAACACGCCGGATCTATGGAGAAGAGCCCCGTGGTCGTGTTCACCTCATCAACTTTGCCGAGGGACAGGAAACGGGCACTCGCGCTGGGAGCGTCCGAATATCTGAACAAGCCGAAATCGTTCCATGAACTTGTGGCGGCGTTACGGTCAACGTTGTTGCGATTCGGGCAGGCCGGCAGCATACCGGCGTACAACTAGTTCATATTCATGCCGCACATGCCGCCCTGGCACATGCCAGAGCCACACGCGCCATTGCCGCAGTTTTCCATGGATGGAGAGCTTGAGGCCGCGGATGAGTGAGCGGCAAAAGTGGAATATTGCGTAGTCAGGTGATCCTGACCGCAGGAGGGGCAGTGAACGGCGTTCGCGTCTGCACTGCGCCGGATTAACTGCTCGAATTTGGTGCCGCAATCGTCGCAAGAGTACTCAAAGATGGGCATAACCCTAAAATACCAATCTGTCGCTCTGAATTCCTTACCATAGAAGTATGCAACGCAGAGAGTTTCTTAGAACTGGGTTCCTGGCGACTGGCGCGGTCGCGCTGGCAAGTTCGAAGAGCGGGTACGTCAAGCTGGTGGAATTTACGGATTCCGGTGAACGAAAGGGAGTGATAGAAGTGGAGAGGGTGCAGAAGACGGATGCGGACTGGAAGAAGCAACTGACCCCTGAACAGTACGAAGTTACGCGTCATGCGGGCACCGAACGGGCTTTCACGGGCAAGTACTGGAACAATCACGAACACGGAATTTACCGGTGTATCTGTTGCGGAAACGCGCTGTTCTCGTCCGATACGAAGTTTGAGTCGGGAACGGGGTGGCCTAGCTTTTGGGCTCCTCTGGCAAAAGAAAACGTGGTTGGCAGGACTGATTCATCACTTGGAATGGACCGGACAGAGGTGCGCTGTTCCAAGTGCGACGCTCACCTGGGGCATGTCTTTGACGACGGCCCGAAGCCGACGGGACTGCGTTACTGCATGAACTCGGCAGCGTTGGATTTTGTGAAGGCGTAGCTCGCGACTTAAAAGGCGCATCAACACTAATTGGAAAATACTCTCACCGGTACACTTCGTCTACACAAAGCTGTCGAATCGCGATTTCTGGAAGATGCAAGGGACATCATCGTCTACTTGCCGCCCGAGTACAATTCCGGCGATGAACGGCGCTATCCGGTTCTGTATTTGCACGATGGGCAGAATTTGTTCGATTCGGCGACGGCATTCGCGGGGAATGAATGGGGTCTTGACGAGCTGGCCGAAGACTTGATTTCTTCCGGCGAGATAGAGCCGCTCATAATCGTGGGTGTTTACAATGCTGGGCCGAGCCGGATGGCGGAATACACGCATGTCAAGGATCGGCGCGGGCGCGGTGGAAGAGCGAAACGCTATGCAAAGTTGATCGTCGAGGATCTGAAGCCGTTCATCGATAGCGAGTACCGCACGCTGCCGGACGTGAAAAATACCGCGTTGGGCGGATCGTCTTTGGGTGGGCTGGTGACCCTCTATCTGGGTCTTCATTATCCGAACCTGTTCGGCAAATTGATTGTGATGTCGCCATCGGTGTGGTGGGCGAACCGTGCAATCCTGCGTGAAATTCGCAAGTTGAAGCGGAAGCTGCCTCAGAAGATCTGGCTCGACATCGGCACGTGCGAAGGCACAAATCCGCAGCATTGTGTCGAAGACGCCAGACTGCTGGCCAACGCGCTGGTTGCCAAAGGCTGGAAGCTGGAAGAGGATTTCCGGTTCTTGGAGGACGAAGGAGCAGGACACGATGAGAAGGCCTGGGGCTTTCGCATGGGCGACGCTTTGAAGTTCATGTTCCCGCCGCGTACAGCTTAGAGGCGTTCCCGGCCGGGAACCTGGCACCAGGGCCTTTCGTTAGCATAGAGGGACGTATGGCCTTTTGCACGAATTGCGGAACTCAACTGGCGGACAACGCCAAATTCTGTTTGAACTGCGGACAAGCGGCGGGAGGTGGAAGCGGAGCGTCGTACTATCCGCCTACGCCGGCGGTTGAGCCGCTGCGCTACGACATTGAAGGTCACAATCTGCAGATTGCGCGCGTGCATTTAACGCCAAGCCAGGAGATCTATGCCGAAGCGGGCAAGATGATCTACAAAACGGCAAACGTTGATTGGGCCACGCGCATGACCGGGCAGTCAATTGGCGACAAGATTCTGGGTGCGATCAAGCGCAAGCTGATGGGCGAGTCGCTGTTCTTCACCTACTTCCATGCGAATGGAGGGCCGGGTGAAGTGGGCTTTGCAGGGCATTATCCGGGCAAGATTCAGGTGTTTGAACTCGCGCCGGGGCAGACCATGATGGTGCAGCGCGACGGATTTCTGTTTGCGCAGAGCACCGTGACGTTGGACATCGCCATGGTGAGGCGTTTGGGCGCAGGGCTTTTGGGTGGGGAGGGCTTCATCCTGCAGAAGTTGACCGGGCCGGGGGCGGTGTTCGTGCATGCGGGCGGGGACCACGTCGATTTCACGCTGGGGCCGGGCGAGATGCTGCAAGTGCAAACCGGGCATCTGGTGGCGTTTGAACCTACGGTGAACTACGACATTCAGATGGTGGGCAGCATTCGCACAGCGATTTTCGGCGGCGAGGGAGTGTTTCTGACAACCTTGACCGGCCCGGGACGAGTGATTCTGCAGAGCATGACTCTGGAGCGATTACGGCATGAACTGGCGCCGGCAGAGCATCGCGGCGCGGGAGCGGAGCAGAACCCGTTGGGCGCGATTGCGAGCGGAAATTGGAGCAGCTTCTTCTCATCGGACGATTAAGAACCCGCATGCAAGAATGAGGGTTCGTGGAATCGAACGGCCTCGTTCAACTAGATACAGCAGCGACAAACGCGCAGCCGCGTTTACCGGTTTGGCTCAGAAAATCGCAGACTCATTTTGAAGCTGTGCATGAGCTGAAAACGGAGCTTCGGCGGCGGCGCCTGCATACTGTTTGCGAGTCGGCGCGCTGTCCAAACATCCATGAATGTTTTGAGCGTGGCGCGGCTACCTTCATGATTCTGGGCAATCTGTGCACGCGCGGCTGCGGATTTTGTTCGGTGCCGAAGGGGTCGGCTGCGAAGAAAGAATTTGAGTTGGATGCCGAAGAGCCGTTTCACGTGGCCGATATGGCGGCGCGCATGCGGCTTAATTACGTTGTCATCACGTCAGTGAACCGCGACGATTTGCCAGATGGGGGATCGACTCATTTCGCGGAGACCGTGCGGCAAGTGCGGATAGCACTGCCGGATGCGCGCGTCGAGGTACTGACTCCCGATTTTTGCGGTGACCGGGACGCGGTAGCGCGGGTGTTGGATGCCGCACCGCATGTTTTCAATCACAACATGGAAACGGTGCGCCGCTTGTACAAGCGCGTGCGGCCGCAAGCGAATTATCGCCAGTCGCTGGATGTGCTTCGGTTTGCGAAGAGTTATCGACCGGATGCGATGACAAAGTCGGGGCTGATGGTTGGGCTGGGCGAGTCGACGGAAGAGGTCTGCGAATTATTGCGCGATGTACACGCCGCGGATGTTGACGTGGCCACGATTGGCCAATATTTGCAACCGACGCGGCGGAATTTGCGCGTCGCGGAGTACGTGAGCCCGCAGCAGTTCGAACGTTATCGCGAGTACGGACTTGCGACCGGATTCAAGATGGTCTTCAGCGGTCCCTTTGTGCGCAGCTCCTACATGGCTGATTTGGTGAATGACGAAGCCGGCCAGGCGCATGGCTAGGCTGATATCGACCGCGGCCAATCACTATAGACGGGTTTTTCTTCACACGCTGTTGTCGATCGCAACCGCGATTCTGCTGCTCGCGATCTTTCCGAAATTCGATCTGCGCTTCCTGGCGCCGATTGCGCTTACGCCTTTACTGGTGGCGCTAGCACGGACAGAAGACGGATGGCAGCGATTCGTGTATGGCTGGGCCGCGGGCATCTTCTACTGGTTTTTTCTCTGCACTTGGATTCAGTTCGTGCTGGAAGTGCATGGTGGCATGGGCGTGTTTGGATCGTGGGCTTCGTTTCTCCTGTTTAGCGTTCTTAAGGCGCTGCATCTTGCGGTGTTCAGTTGGCTCGCGGGACCATTGATGCGGCGCAGTTATGCGGTTCCAGCGGTGGCCGCACTCTGGACCGGATTAGAACGCACGCACGGCACATTCGGATTTGCGTGGCTGGCGTTGGGCAATGCGGGAATCAGCATGTCGGTGCCGCTGCGCGTTGCGCCCTTCGTTGGCGTGTATGGCGTCTCATTCATCTTTTGCATGCTGGCAACAGCGCTGGCGTGCGTGATTTTGCGGTATCCAAGGATGAGGCTGGCGCCGCTAGCAGCGTTGCTAGGTCTATTCATTCTGCCGCACATACCGGAAAACATTCCGGCAGATCACGTGGCCCTGGTTGTTCAGCCCAACATAGATCCGGACGTGCAATGGACGCAATCGATGCAAGAAAAAACGGAGCGGGAACTTTCGGTGGTCTCAAACGCGTTTCGCAACAAGCTAGTGATCTGGCCAGAGATGCCAGCGCCGCTGTACTACTATGACGACCCGGATTTTCGGCAGGCTGCGAGGGACATTGCTCTGCGTCACGGATATTTTTTGTTCGGCACAGTCGCGTACACACGGGAGCACCAGCCGTTGAACTCCGCCATTCTGGTGGGGCCGGAAGGCTCGGAGATCGGCCGCTACGACAAGATAGACCTGGTGCCGTTTGGGGAGTTCGTGCCGCGGGTTTTTTCGTTTGTCAACCGCATCACGCAGGAGGCGGGCGACTTCGTTCCAGGAAATAACATCGCTGTACTGCGGGCGGCGGGCGATCGGCTAGGCGTATTTATCTGTTATGAATCGGCGTTTCCGGATTTGGTGCGGCAGTTCAGTAAGAACGGTGCGGACGTTCTGGTGAACCTGTCCAACGACGCGTACTTTGGGCATTCCGAGGCGCGCGAGCAACACTTCTTGCTGGCTCGCATGCGGGCGGTGGAAAACCGGCGCTATCTTGTTCGTTCGACAAACGATGGGATTACCGCGGTAATCAATCCCGCGGGGCAGATTGTGCAGCGTCTACCGATGTACCGCGAAGTAGCCGCCCCCATGAAGTACGGCGTCATAGAGAGCACCACCTTTTACGCGCGCTATGGGGATTGGTTCGCTTGGGGCTGCCTTATCGTGAGTCTCGGGCTGAGCCTGTATGAGGTATTCGGCAGGCGGCGAGTTCAGTAGCAGGACCGGCTGGTTGGGCCTTAAACTTCGTCGCGCGCGGCGGGCAGCGGGATATTGCTGAAGCAGCCGCGGAAGGCTTGAGTCAGATAGGACGCCACTTCGAGCGGACAGAAGCTGCGGCCTTCGTCGAACACGGCGACCGTTTTGCCGTCAAGATCGCGCGCTACCGGCATCTCAAACTCGCGCGCGAGCAGGCGATGTTCCGGGTCGCGGGCGCCGGAGATAGTGCATTGAATGACAGGTCCCCAGGCGAAGAACGACAGGCGCGCCTTAATGTCGGTCGACGGATAGCCCTTCTTCAGCATGTGGATGTCAGTCCCGGGTTGGAGTTGAACGAGGCTATCGAGCGAGACGCCCTCAGCGACAGCGACGGTGTTGATGCCCTGTACGTGCCGCCTGCATTCGTCCAGAAGTTCCTGCCAGAAGCGTTTGCCCTCCTGATAGAGAGGCACGGTGGCCTGTGCGGCGGCGCTCATCGGAATCCTCCTTCACGCGGGACGCGTTTTGCGGTGTTTGGATTGGACTACAAGTTAATGTGTCTTAATATAGCGCAACTCGGAGGTGAGGGGAAGTGGGCAGGCGCGAAGGGCCGCGGCTAATTGGTTCGTGGCGCGACCCCTCCTCAGAGGCCGGATTCAGAAGATCAGCTTCATGGAGAGTTGGAGCTGGCGCGAAGAGCCGGAATCTCCTGCGGGGACTCGAGTTCCCCCGTTGATCAGGCCGAAGGTGCTTGAGCCGACCGTGGACACTGGCTGAGTGAAATTGGCGTGATTCAGCAGGTCGAACGCATCGGCGCTTATCCGCCAAGTCAAGCGCTCGGTGATCTTAGTGTTTTTCGCCACTGTGAAATCGAGATCCGCGAAGCCGGGACCGATTACAGAATTCCTGCCCAAATCGCCGAAGCCGAGGGCCGTCCCGGCCGTCGTTCCCTGATTGATAAAGTCACTCGGATTTTGGATGTAGGTAACGGTTGTGGGACTGCCGTTAGTTGCCGGGGTAAAGCCGGTAACGACCGGTCCGAGGACGTTGGGACGCAGAACGGCCGCGCCTGCGAACGACGTGTTACTCAGATGGAAGTTGATAGGATTACCGCTCTGGAGCGTCTCGATAAGCGCAAATTCCCAACCTTCCTTCAAGCGATTGCCTTGGAAGGGCAGATCGTAAACGGTGTTCAATACCAGGCGGTTGCGGGCGTCGAAATCGGAGAGGCCCCGGTCGCCACCGATGTTGTAACTATTTTGCAAGGTCAAGCCCTGAACGTTACGGGAGTTGTCGTCGATCGATTTCGACCAGGTGTAGGAGCCCTGGAATTGAAGACCGTGCGAGAAGCGTTTCGTGGCGGTGAGCCAGAGGCCATTGTACGAGGAATTGCCATCGCTCTCATAGACACCGATAATGTTGCCGATTGGCACCCCAGGATCGATGGGACTGTTGGCGGAGAGCGCGGGGAACGGTTTAAGGCCATTGATCGGCTGATTGTAATTGCGTTCGATGTTCAGGCCCGTCCCTTTGCTGCCGAAATAACCGGCCATCATGCCAATGCTTTGCGTCAGTTGCTGCTCAATGTTGAAGTTCCATTCGGAGACATAAGCATCACGATAGTTGTGGGCAATGGATACAGGAGAGACACTACCAGCAGCTTTTGTGAACGCATTACCGAGAGTCACGAAAGGCACCGCCGCGGTGGATGCGTAGGATATCGGGAACGCATACGGGGGATTGGTGGCTAATCCAGTCACAAGACCCAAGGTCGGCTGATCTGTCATGATCGCGTACGCGCTACGAATGACCGTCTTCCCATTTTCGAATGGAGACCAAGCCAACCCAACGCGCGGTTCGAAATTCAGAGCGCTTTGGTTGTAAGCGAGGCCGGGGCCGCTGCCCTGACCCACATGTTGCAGGGTATCGTTGGTGGGGTCGAAGACCACGAAGCGGTTTTCGGCTTCAGTCGGAGTGCCATACCAGTCGTAGCGCAGACCCAGGGTGACGGTGAGGGTGGAGGTGGGTTTCCAGGCATCGGTTACGAACGCCCCAATGGAGTCGCCGTATACACGGCTAGCGCGATTGGAAGTGTTGGTGCTGAAGCTGTTTGCCTGATCGGCAAGAAAGGTATTGATGCTGGCGAAACCAAAGGTGCCCGGCGTGTAAGAAAAGCTGTCGGTATTTTGCCGGCGAAATTCGCCACCGAATTTAATGGTGTGCTTGCCGTGCACCCAGGTTGCTGTATCGTTTGCCACTTCGACGTCGTCACCTCGGCCTTGCGGGAACCCGCTGTTTCCGCCGAAGGTGAATGCGCCAGTGACGGTGATCTGCGGCAGTCCGATGGCGGCGGTCACACCGCTGTTGATGCCGAACGCGGCGGCGCTGTCCATGTTGTCAGCGGCAAAAACGATGTGGATGCGATTGAAGCCGAGACGCGATTCATTCACGAGGGTGGGGCTGAGGGTTTGAACGTCGTTGATAGTCAGAAGCTGGCGCTGGCCGTTGCGTTGATCGCCCATGCCAGGGAAGCTGTTGCCATCAGTAGAGGGCGGCTCGTTGCGCTGGTCACGCTGAATAGCGTAGTAGACATTGAAGCGGTTGTTTTCTGAGAAGTTGTAATTAAAGTTGGCAGTGCCCTGCTCAATATTGACAGGCGCGACAGCAGCACCGGCGAATTGGTTAGTCCCCGAGTTAGGAAGCGGGATGAGAGGCAGCAGCGCCTGGACAACGGGGTCGCTGGTAGCTGCCGCCTGGGCGCGTTGTGCGAGCGACAGTGTTGTGGACGACAGGGGCACGGATTGGCGCTGGCGGAGACTCTCGTAGCTGAGATAGATGAAGGCTTTGTCCTTCTTGATAGCGCCGCCGCCATCCCCGCCGAACTGATTGCGAATAAATGGAGATTCCGGATTCGGTTGACTAATGCCATTGACCGTCACGCGAGTTGGGTTGGAGAAGTTGCGCGCGTCGAAAAAGTCATTGCGAGTGAATTCGTAGGCTTCGCCATGCCAAGTGTTGACGCCGCTGCGGGTGGCGATGTTTACGATGGAGCCGGAGTTGCGGCCGTACTCGGCGCTGAAGGTCTGGTTGTCGACCTTAAACTCTTCTACGGTGTTGATGGTGGGCTGGAACGTGATTTGGTTCTGATTCGGATCGCTCAGGTTGATGCCGTTGATCATGAAATTGACACTGTCTTCGCGGGCGCCAGCGGAGTTAAACGAGAAAGATCCTTGGCCGCGCAAAGGCGCAGTAAGAAAACCGTTGGCAGGAGGCGTGACGGAGCCAGGGATCAGCAGAGCCAGGTCGACGAAGTGCCGGCCGTTGAGCGGTATCTCCTGAACAGTTCTCTGATTGACAACGGTGCCCACGGAAACTGAACTGGTTTCGATTACGGGGGCGTTGCCGGATATCTCAACTGTGGTGGACGTACTCGCGACACCTAGCGAGAAATTCTGTTCGGTGTTGGTACCGACCGCGACGATGAGGTTCCTGGCAATTGTGGTCTGCAATCCGGAAGCTTCAGCACGGACACTGTAGTTGCCGGGCGCGAGACCGGACAGCGCATAGAGTCCGGCGCTATCCGATTTGACTGGATGAACTTCGCCGGTGCCTTGATTGGTGATGGTGATGGACGTGTGGGGCAGGACAGCACCGGTGGCGTCGGTGACGGTTCCCTGGATACCGCCGGTGCTTTGAGCGAACACGGCGATGGAGAAGAGTAAGAAAAATGCAAGCCCGCGAAAAGGCGCGAGACAGCGATGCAGCATAAGTCTAGTAACCCTCGTGAGAGGCCCCTTTGTCACGAGATTAGCAGCGTTTTAGATCACGAGATGTAACGCGGATGTAAATTATTTGTTACTCGAAGACATGCACTCGAATTAACAGGGGCGGGTGGGCGTCGTAGCGCTTCAATGTACGGCAGCTCCGGCGGTGACGTTCAGTTCTTTGACGATGCTGCCGAGGAACGCTTTGGCGTCGCCGAAGGGCAGAATGATCCAAACTGGCGCTGCCGAAAACCTAAGCATAGCGGCTTATCAAACGCTTGTTGTTGTTATTCCCCATTCAACTCCCGGGTGCCGGCCGTCAGGAACAATTAGCAGGCACGGACTGCCGTAGCTGGGCGCCGCGGCCGGCCACTAAAAGATTCAGAGATGATGCGCGCTACTATAGAACCGGTGCGGCAGGCAGCTTCCAAGACGCGACAGTTCTTCAGTTGCCTTCTTTGCGTCTTGATTCTGATCGCGACGCTCGACAGAGTGCCCGATCCCCCCAGTATCAAGCCGCACCATGATGCAGCTAAAGCTTTTAGCATCGGAAATCATCACTCACCGGTAGTCAACCATCATTCGGGTTCGAATGCGCTCGCCTCGAATGTGTCACGGCGCGCAGAATCCTTCTATTTGAGCTTGCTCGTCGTCGACAAGCTTCTCCTTCCTTCCGCGTTTCACCTCGACCAGGCTTCAGATTCGTCTCCTCCGCACTTCGCATCCTAGCGTTGCCTTCCCGTGTCGCTTGTAGCCACGTCGACCCGGCGAACGCATTGAATTGAATGCGGCCTGCGGAGAAGTACGTTCTCGCGCTTTCTCCAAAGATTTTGTCAGCTCCTAAATCAAGAAAAGGATCGAGACGTGAAAACTGTAGAAATTATTCAGGCCTGGAGGAAAATCCTTCAAGGCGAGGCCCCTTCGCTGTCCATAGAGATCACGCGCGAATGCCCGCTCAAATGTCCCGGTTGTTATGCGTATGATGCCGGCCATCTGGGCGGCGGACTGACTTTGCGACAGCTCAGGGATATGAAAGGACAAGATCTTATCGACGGAATTCTGGAGGTGGTCGATTGTCTCAAGCCTCTGCATTTATCACTGGTCGGAGGCGATCCGCTAGTTCGCTACCGCGAACTGGAGCAGCTAATTCCCTTTCTGCTGGCTCGCAACATACACGTGCAGCTTGTGACAAGCGCCTTTCGGACATTCCCTGAACAGTGGACGCGCGAGCCGCATATGAATGTTGTCGTCTCCATCGACGGGCTGCAGCCCGAGCACGATCTTAGGCGTACACCGGCCACATACGAACGTATACTGGCAAACATAGCCGGCCGCGCAATCACGATTCACTGCACGATAACTGGACAAATGATGCGGCGTTCCGGATATTTGAACGAGTTCCTGCAGTTTTGGACACCTAGAGCAGAGGTTAAGAAAGTTTGGTTCAGTCTCTTCACTCCGCAGATCGGAGATAGTCTGCCAGAGATGCTCACACCACAGGATCGCCAGCAGGCGATCTCTGACATGCTGCAGCTTCGTAGGACGTTCGTGAAGCTCGACATGCCGGAAGGCTTGATCCGGCAGTTCACATCACCTCCCAAGAACCCTGCCGAATGCGTATTTGCGCTCACCACCAAGACAATCTCCGCAGACCTGAAAACCGTCATCTCACCGTGCCAGTTTGGCGGGAACCCGGATTGCGGTTCGTGCGGGTGCATCGCCTCTATGGGCCTGGCGGCAGTCGCTGAGCATAAACTGGCCGGCATCATTCCGGTGAGCGCCATCTTCCAGGCTTCCATCAAGGTCGGCCGTGCGCGGACGCGTGTCGCCTCACGAGGGCGCCTTCCAACAAGTGATCCATTCCGAATTTTGCAGTGAAGGCGGAAGCATTTTATGACAGCTAATTCTGATATGGCCGCGTTGCTGCGCTTTTCATCTCGGATCGGTCTCGATCCTCTACTTGTTCAGGCAAGCAGCGGAAACACATCTTTGAAGGTCGACGGAACTCTTTGGATTAAAGCATCAGGAACTTGGCTGGCAAATGCGGAGCAAAAGGACATCTTTGTCTCCGTGCGCCTTTCTGACTGCCTGGCATCTCTTAACGAAGGCAGGCCGCTTCCGACACACGAACAAGATTCAAGCCCGCCGTGCTTGCGTCCCTCCATTGAGACGTTGATGCATGCCGTCATCCCTGATCGCTTCGCGATTCATGTTCACTGCGTCAGCACGCTGGCTTGGGGGGTCCGCTCGGACGCTCCAGCTCGACTTGCAGAGCGGTTAGCGGGGTTGCGTTGGACATGGATTCCGTATGTACCCTCGGGAGTACCGCTTGCCCGAGAGGTTCGACTGGTTTGCTCGACCCTCCCGTATACTGACGTTTTCATTCTCGGAAACCACGGCCTACTAGTTTGCGCCGAAGCGTGCAACGCGGCCGAACGGCTTTTGCGCGAAGTACAACAGCGCCTTGCAGCCCAGCCTCGACCGGCCGCAAATCCGAACTTACCTCTCTTGGAACGCCTCAGTGGCATTTCGTCCTGGGTATTGCCAGAGCGGGAAGTGCTGCATACTCTGGGCACAGATGCGATCTCCCGGAGCCTTGCTGCCGGAGGCACCCTATATCCCTGTCAAGCTATCTTTCTGGGACGAACATTGCCTTTCCTGCCGAGTTCTGACAGCACTTCGTATTTGGCAAGACAAATTGATCAGCTTGAGCCCTCCTGCTCGTTTGTTGTTCTGGAAGGAAGTGGCATATTACTCAACAGGAGCATCACTGCAGCGGAGCACGCCGTGCTTGAGGGCTTTGCCGAACTCCTGCGGCGCATTGAGCCGTCAGCTCCTATTCGCTATCTGACCGATTGCGAGGTGAACAGTGTTCTGACTGCGGATGCACACAGCTACAGGAAATCTGCCGAGCGCCAGCACGTATCGATAGTGGATACTATGCGCAGGCAGCTTACAGCCTGGACGCGAACGCAAACGTAACGTCGCATCCTTATAGCGCTTGGTCGCTGAACTTGTGATTCTTTGTGTAATGGGTACTCACTAATGGACGGCGGCGCCGGCGGTGACGTTCAGTTCTTTGACAATGCTGCCGACGAAGGCTTTGGCGTCGCCGAAGAGCATGAGCGTTTTGTCGAGGTAATAAAGTTCGTTGTCGATGCCGGCGAAACCGGGGCTCATGCTGCGCTTGATGACCATAACGGTGCGGGCTTCGGAGGCGTTCAGGATGGGCATGCCGGCGATTGGACTGGTTTTGTCGTTGCGGGCAGCGGGATTGACGACATCGTTCGCGCCGATGACGAGGGCGACGTCGGCGCGTGGGAACTCGGGGTTGATGTCGTCCATTTCGAAGAGCTGATCGTACGGCACGTCGGCTTCGGCGAGCAACACATTCATGTGACCGGGCATGCGGCCGGCGACGGGGTGGATGGCGAATTTTACATCCACGCCGCGCTTGGCGAGCACATCGTGGAGCTCGCGCAACTTATGTTGCGCTTGCGCGACGGCCATACCGTAGCCGGGAATGATGATGACGCTACGGGCGGCATCGAGAATTTCGGCGGCCTCTTCGGGCGAAGCTGAACGCACATTGCGTTGAGTCGTTTGCTTCGCGCTGGTTTGAATGGTGCCGAAGGCGCCGAACAGAACGTTGCTGAACGATCGATTCATGGCGCGGCACATGATGATGGAAAGAATCAGGCCTGAAGAACCGTCGAGTGCACCGGCCACGATAAGCAATTTGTTATCGAGCGCGAATCCCATGGCACTGGCGGAGAGGCCGGCGTAGGAATTGAGCAGTGCAATGACGGTGGGCATGTCCGCGCCGCCGATGGGGATGATAAGCAGCACGCCAAAGATGAGACAGAGCGCGGCAAAGATGGGATAGAGAAACGTTTGCTCGGGATGAAAGATTAGAACGATTCCCAGAACGATGGCGAGGGCAAAGATACCCAGGTTGACGAAATTCTGGCCGCGATAGGTCATGGGGCGCGTCGGCAGGATCTCCTGCAGCTTGCCGAAGGCCATCAAGCTAGCCGTGCAGGTGAGGAAGCCGAGCAGCGTTTCGACAATCAGCGCCGTCATGATGAAGCCGTGTGGCGTGTGGCGGTAGTATTCGGCGGTGCCGATGAGAGCGGACGCGAGAGCGCCGCATGCATGGGACACAGCGGTCCGTTGCGGGACAGCGGTCATCGGCATCATGTAGGCGATGGGAACGCCGATGGCAGAACCGATGAAGAACGCTATGAGAATCCACTCATAAGTGACAACCTCGTGGCGAAGCAGCGTGCCGACCACCGCGAGGAGCATGCCGAGTTCGCCAACGAGCACGCCGCGACGGGCAGTTGCCGGCGAGTTCATCCATTTAATCGCGAGGATGAAACCCGCGGCCGCGAGGAGGTAAAGTATCGGATAAACGTTATCCATGACTTATGCTTGGCGGGCTCCTTTGCGGGGGTCCCGTTTCTTGAACATCTTGAGCATACGGTCTGTAATCAGATAGCCGCTGACCAGGTTCGTGACCGAAGCGACGACTGCGATGAAACCGAGAGCGCGGCTGAGGGGCGTGGCATCTCTTTCACCGGTGATCAGAATGGCGCCGACCACCGCGATAGCTGAAATCGCATTGGTCAGCGACATCAGAGGTGTGTGCAGCAGAGGCGAGACGCGGCGGATGAGTTCGAAACCCAAGAATGCCGCCAGCATGAAGATCCAGATACCTACTTCGTATTTGCTCATGCGATAACTCCCTGCTCCTGAGATTGCGAGGGCGCGATCATTTCGCTGATACGCGCGTGGACCACCTTGCCTTCATGCGAGACGAGAGTTTCGCGAATGATTTCGTCGTCGAGATTGATGCTGATGTTGCCGCCGGTGATCAGCAGCTTGAGAAAAGAAGTGATGTTTGAGGAGAGCATCTGGCTGGCATGATAGGGCACCATCGACGGCACATTGACAGGACCGGCAATGGTGACGCCTTGATGGACGTACGTTTCACCGGGTCGAGTTAGGTCGCAGTTGCCGCCACGCTCGGCAGCGATGTCAACAAGCACGGAGCCGGGACACATGGCGTCGACCATTTCAGCGGTGATGAGAATGGGCGATTTGCGGCCGGGCACAGCGGCGGTGGTGATGACGACGTCCTGCTCACGGAGAACTTCAGTGAGAAGCTCACGCTGACGGCGATAGAAGGCTTCATCCATCGCCTTCGCGTACCCGCCTTTGTCTTCGGAGGTTTTGCTTTCGATGTCGAGCACAATGAATTTCGCGCCGACGCTTTCAACCTGTTCTTTGACAACCGGGCGAACGTCGTAGGCGCAGACGACAGCACCAAGGCGGCGAGCGCTTGCGCAAGCTTGCAGTCCCGCAACACCGGCGCCGAGAACGAAGACTTTGGCCGGTGTTAACGTGCCGGCGGCGGTCATTAGCATGGGGAACATTTTGGGCAGATGCATGGCGCCGATGAGGACTGCGCGGTAACCGGAGATGGTCGCCATGGAAGAGAGCGCATCCATGCTCTGCGCGCGAGTGATGCGCGGCATAAGTTCGAGGGCGAAGAACGATACACCGGCTTGCGCGAGATCGACATCCTGCTTTAAGGAAGTGAGCGGCTCGGCAAAGCCAACGACCACTTGACCGGGACGGAGAAGCGGAAGGTCGGCTTGTCCCTGCTCCGGATTTGCGCCGAGGCAGCGGACCTGGGCGATGACGTCGGCTTCTGCGAATACGTCGGAGCGAGTGCCAAACCGAGCCCCGCGCGAGACGTAGGTTTCATCGGGATAACCCGCTTCAGTTCCGGCGGAAGTCTCGACCATGATGTCGAAACCGGCTTTGCGCAACGCTTCACAGTGGCGCGGCGCCAGCGCAACGCGACGTTCACCGGGGAACGTCTCACGAGGGACTCCAACAATTGCAGGCAAACGAAGCCTCCGACTTAGATGATTATCTAAACGGACGGGAGAGCGCAAGCAGAAGTTACGCGAACGACTTTGTATACTATGGAACCAAACAGTAAAAGTTAGTCGCATGTATAAATGCGGAGGCGAAGGTTGTCCCCGACTGACACTCAGAACCCGCAATACTTCCACAAGGTGGTTGATTGCCAATGGGCGTGTCCGGCCCACACGAATGTTCCCGAATACATTCGGTTGATTGCGCAAGAGCGCTACACGGACGCTTACATGGTGAATCGGGAGTCGAACGTTTTCCCGGCCATTTTGGGGCGAACGTGCGATAGACCGTGCGAGCCCGCCTGCCGCAGAGCACGCGTGGATACACACCCGGTTGCTATCTGCCGTTTGAAGCGCGTGGCTGCCGATCTGAAAGGCGACATCAAGCATCTGCTGCCGAAAATTCCCGCGCAGAAGAATGGCAAGCGAGTGGCTTGCGTCGGTGCTGGCCCGGCGTCGTTGACCGTCGCGAACGATCTGATGCCGATCGGGTATGAGGTCACGATTTTCGAAAAGCTGGACAAACCGGGCGGTTTGATGCGATCGAACATTCCGGCGTTTCGCTTGCCGGAGCAAGTGCTCACGGAAGAAGTGAATCAGATTCTCGATATGGGCGTGGATATCCGGTACGACTCGCCTGTGACGAGCATGCGGGAGTTGCTGGATAGCGGCTATGACGCGGTGTTTGTCGGGAGTGGTGCGCCGCGCGGCAAGAACCTGGAAATACCGGGCCGGCACGATACTGATCGCATTCACATCGGCATTGATTGGCTGGAGTCAGTTGCCTTTGGGCACATCGATACGATCGGTGAACGCGTTTTGATTATTGGCGTGGGGAACACAGCGATGGATTGCTGCCGGTCGTCGTGCAGGCTGGGCGGCAAGCAGATCAAAGTGATGGCGCGGCGGCCGCGGCCCTATTTCAAGGCCTCGCCGTGGGAACTGGACGATGCCGAAGAAGAAGGCGTCGAGATTATTGTGAATCACGCGCCGAAGCAGTTTGTGATTGAGAACGGCAAACTGACGGGGATGCTTTTTGAGCGCTTGGAATGGGATGCGCAGGCGAAGAAATCGCAGACTATGGAAGATGTTTTCTTTCCGGCCGACGATGTGATTCTGGCCATCGGGCAAGAGAATGCGTTTCCCTGGATCGAGCGCGATTTGGGCATTGAATTCGACAAATGGGACATACCGGCAGTGAATGAGACGACGTTCGAATCGAGCCGTCCGGGTGTTTTCTTCGGCGGCGATTCGGCGTTCGGACCGAAGAACATTATCTGGGCCGTAGAGCATGGTCACCAGGCCGCTATATCGATTCACAATCATTGCGAAGGCATTCCGGTTTTAGAACGTCCCGCCGCGGGCATGAACCTGATCAGCCAAAAGATGGGGATCAGCGAATGGAGTTACCACAACGATTACAATCCGGTACACCGCCAGAAGATGAAGCATGTCGACCTCGCGGAGCGCTTCCGGAAGTTGAATGTTGAGGTGGAACTCGGGTTCGATGCTGAGCAGACGGCGCGTGAAGTGGAGCGCTGTCTGAACTGCGATATCGAGACGGCGTTCGAAGCGCCGCGATGCATTGAATGCGATGCGTGCATCGACGTTTGCCCGGTGCAATGCCTGACGATCACGCGCAATGGCGATGAATTGGACCTGCGCGGCAGGCTATCGGCGCCGGCGTTGAATCCCACTCAAGATCTTTATGTATCATCGGCGCTGCCGCAAACACTGCGGGTGATGGTGAAGGACGAAGATATCTGCGTTCACTGCGGACTGTGCGCTGAGCGTTGTCCCACGGCAGCGTGGGACATGCAAAAGTTCGAGCTGGCCATAGCGTACGCGGGCGATACAACATGCATGAACAGTTACGTCCCGGCGTAAACGACTTCGCAATCAAGCTGGCGAACGTTAATGGGACCGGATCAGCCAGCGCGAACGGGTTGATTATGCAGGCCATCTTCCGGATGGGCATTCCAGTGTCCGGCAAGAACCTGTTCCCTTCCAATATTCAAGGCCTGCCGACGTGGTACGAGATCCGCGTGAATGCGGACGGGCACACGGCGCGATCGCTTGACTACGACCTGATGGTGGCGATGAATGCGCAGACTTACAAGCAGGACATTCGCGAGGTGCGGCAGGGCGGTTATGTTCTGTACGACTCCAGTTGGCCGCTTGACCGGGACCTGTATCGAGACGATGTGAACTTTCTGCCCATTCCTTTGGCGCAGATGATCAATGAGAAGTTTGCCGATCCGAGGCAGCGCATTCTGTTGAAGAACATTGCGTATGCGGGCGCGCTGGTGGGCTTGCTGAACATCGATGTGCCGATCGTCGAGGAGTTGCTGGCGGAAACGTTTGCGGGCAAGGCGGCGCTCCGGGAATCGAATCGCCAGGCGCTGCACATCGGCTGCGACTATGCGCGGGCGAACTTCGAATGCCCGCTGCCGTTTCATCTGGAGAAGATGAATGCGAACGACGACAAGATTTTGATTGACGGCAACACGGCGACTGCGCTGGGTTGCCTGTATGCGGGCGCCACGGTGGCGGCGTGGTATCCGATTACGCCAGCGACATCGGTGATGGACGCGTTCCGAAACTTCTGCGAGAAGTACCGCAAAGACCCGGAGACGGGGCGGAACAACTATCTAATCGTGCAGGCCGAAGATGAACTGGCGGCCATTGGAATGGTGATCGGCGCGTGCTGGAACGGAGCGCGCGCGTTTACCTCCACTTCCGGCCCGGGCATTTCGTTGATGAATGAATTGCTGGGGCTGGCGTACTATTCGGAGATTCCGGCGGTTTTGATTGATGTGCAGCGTGTGGGCCCATCAACTGGCATGCCGACGCGGACGCAGCAGGGTGATTTGCTCGAGTGCGCGTATGCGTCGCACGGAGACACCAGACATATTTTGTTGTTCCCGGCGAATCCGGCCGAGTGCTTCGACTTTGCGGTGAAGTCTTTCGACTTGGCGGAGCGGTTCCAGACGCCGGTGATGATGTTGTCGGATCTGGACATAGGCATGAATGACTGGGTGGTGCCTCGATTGAAGTGGGACGATTCGTACCGGCCGGATCGTGGGCGCGTTTTGTCGGCTGAGGATTTGAAAGACATTCCGAAGTTTCATCGTTACTCTGATGAAGATCAATATTACGTTCCGGCGAGGACGCTGCCGGGGGTGTCGGCGAAGGGCGCGTATGTGACGCGCGGATCCGGGCACAACAAGTTCGGCGGCTATACGGAGACGCCGTCTGAATATCAGGAAGTTATCGATCGCTTAGCGCACAAGCAAAAAGCAGCGGCGGATCTGGTGCCGCTGCCGGAAGTGCAGAACGGAACCGGATCGAAGTTCGGAGTGATCACCCTCGGAAGCTGTGATGTGGCGGTTCGAGAGGCAGTGGAGACTTTGGGCGATCGAGAAGTTCCGCTAGACTACATGCGCGATTCGAGGGTTTCCGTTCCATCGCAGCGTCGAAGAGTTTTTGTATGCGCATGAGATCACGTTCATCGTGGAGCAGAACCGGGATGCGCAGTTGCGCTCCTTATTGACGCTGGAGACTTGCGTGCCGAAGAACCGGCTGCGGTCGGTGCTGGCGTACGGTGGATTTCCAATGAGCGCGCGCACCGTGGTTGAGGGAGTATTAAAACACCTGGAGGCGGACCATGCCATCCATAACTAAACCGCTGGCGCGGCATCCGGGCTTGCGGCAGAACGAACTGGGGCTGACGATTCGCGACTACGAAGGCTCGATGTCGACGCTATGCGCGGGTTGCGGGCACGATTCCATCACGGCGGCGATTGTGCGCGCGCTTTGGGAGATCTCGATGCAGCCGCACATGTTGGCCAAAATGTCGGGCATTGGCTGTTCGTCGAAGACGCCGGCGTATTTCGTCAACGGCGCGCATGGATTCAACTCCGCGCATGGGCGCATGCCCGTTATTACAACTGGGGCAATTGCGGCTAATCGCGAGTTGACCTATATCGGCGTGTCCGGTGATGGCGATTCGTTGTCGATTGGACTCGGCCACATGTGCCATGCTATTCGCCGCAACGTGCGGATGGTCTACATCATCGAGAACAACGGGGTTTACGGTCTGACGAAAGGACAGTTCTCGGCTTCGGCGGATATTGGATCAAAGAGCAAACGCGGCGAGCCGAATCAGCTTGCGCCGATTGATCCGGTAACCCTGGCACTGAGCATTGGGGCGACCTTTGTGGCCCGCAGCTTCTCTGGGGACAAAGAGCAGCTGGTGCCAATTCTGAAGGCCGCGTTCCGGCACCGCGGGTTGGCTCTGATTGACGTGATCTCGCCATGCGTGACTTTTAACGATCATGCGGGGTCGACCAAGAGTTATCTCTACACACGTAAGCATGCGGTGAGCGCGACCGATGCCGATTTGGTGCCGCCTGCGAATGAGATTGTGGCCAGCATTTCGCCCGTTGACGTGACGACGGTGACAATGCATGACGGGAGCGTGCTCCGGTTCCGGTCCGTGCCCGAAGGATACGATCCTACCAACCGCGCGAACGTGGTGAGTTACTTACATGAGCGGCAGCAGAAAGGCGAGATTCTGACCGGGCTGCTGTTTGTGGATGAAGTTGCGCCCGATTTGCATGAGGCCAACAACACCACCGACGGGGCGCTATCGCGGGTCCCGTTTGAAAAACTTTGTCCGGGGTTGAGCGCGCTGGATAAATTGCAGGAAGAGTTTCGGTGAGGTGGGGCCTAGAATAGGTGCATGCACAACGAGTTCACGGCCATTGTAGAGCGTGATGGACCCTGGCACATCGCGTATTGTGCCGAAGTTCCGGGTGCAAATGGGCAGGGGGAGTCGCGAGAAGAATGCCTGGCGAACCTCCGCGAAGCCATTAGCCTAATCCTGCAACACAGACGCGAAGAGTCAATGCTGGCATTGCCGAGCGATGCCAAGCAGGAGTTGCTCGTAGTTGAGTGAAACGCGAGTCGCTGCTTCGACATCTTCGCCGTCACGGGTGCGTGGTGCGCCGGGAAGGCAAAGAGCACTCGCTTTGGGAGAATCCCCAGTCCGGTCATTGCGAAGCGGTTCCGCGCCATACCGAGATCTCTAATCTGCTTGCCAGGAAGATTTGCCGCAAACTTACGATTCCTGATCCGCCAGGATAGAAGGCGAAAAGAACTCGGCGGCATATAATTCGCACATGGAATGGAACAGCCGGAGAGACTTTTTGCGAGCGACCGGGAGCGCAGTCGCGGTTGCCGCAAGTTCGTACTCGCGTGTAATGGGCGCGAATGAGCGCATCAATCTGGGCCTCATTGGCGCGGGAGATCGCGGCACGCATGTGATGGGGCTGTTTCAGAACAACCCGGCTATTCACGTGGTTGCCGTTTGCGATATTTACGGCGAGCATGTGCGGGCGGCGCAGCAGAAAGCGCCGGGCGCTGCACCATTCGCCGACCATCGCGCGGTTCTGGCGCGCAACGACCTCGACGCTGTATTGATTGCGACGCCGGACCACTGGCACACAGCGATTGCCATTGATGCGCTCAATGCGGGCAAAGACGTTT
This sequence comes from Terriglobia bacterium, assembly GCA_963758445.1. Classification (GTDB taxonomy): domain Bacteria; phylum Acidobacteriota; class Terriglobia; order Bryobacterales; family Bryobacteraceae; genus Bog-105. Next base: position 223,072 of record CAVWVR010000001.1, on the reverse strand, counting down.
ACGTTGAGAAACCGTTGACACGAGTTCCGGAAGAAGGTCCGGCGATTGTGAAGGCTGCGCGAGAGAACAATCGCATTTGCCAGGTGGGCATGCAGCAGCGGTCGGGAAAACACTATTTGCAGGCGAAAGAGAAGTATTTCGATTCGGGCCAGATTGGCGACGTCACGCTGGCAAGAACGTGGTGGCACGGCAATAGCTGGCATCTGCGCAAGGCACCGGCTTCGCTGCAGACTAAGCCGGCCGATCTCGATTGGGCGCATTTTCTCGGACCAGTGAAGTGGCGCGATTATGATCCGCAACAATACTTCAATTGGCGTGCCTATCTGGACTACGGCGGCGGGCAAGTGACGGATCTGTTCACGCATTGGATCGACGTCGTTCACATGTTTATGGGCAGGGATGTACCATTTGCCGCATCCGCGGCGGGCGGGGTGTACCACTACAAAGACGGGCGGACCGCACCGGACACCATCAACGTGCTGCTGCAATATCCGGGAGCAAACCCTTTTACTGCGACGTTCGAAGCCACCCTCGTGCCCGGAGTTACCGGGGAAGCGATAGAGATGTGCGGAACAAACGGGCGGCTTTGGATTGATCGCTCACGCTATGAATACTATCCTTTGCACGCAAAAGAACCTGCAGAGGTGGTGAAGGCGGAAGTTATGGCGGGAACAAACGATTCTTTGACGCAGAGCCATGTAAACAACTTTGTAGATTGCGTGAAAAGCCGCAGCCTGCCTAACGGAGATGTTCTGATCGGCCATCGTTCGGCGCAGGCTTCGCATTTGGGCAACATCTCTTATCTGCAACGGCGACGGATTGATTTCGATACGCAACGCGAAGAGATACTGCCGTTGTAAATGATAAACGCGGACGACTTGAAGCCGTCCGCGATGTTCTTCTGAGCTAGTCAGGTGTTAGTGATCGTGGCGGTCTTCGCGATGCTCCTCGTGGCGGTCTTCGCGATGTTCCTCATGGCGAAACTCGCGATGCTCTTCAATGCGTGGTCCAACGGGCGCGCGGTAAGCGTAGCCGGGATGGACGTAAGCGCCGCGATTGACCCACGTTCGAGCCCAAGGGTGGCCGCCGACTAGAATGGCGTGATCACGCCAGCCAAATCCAACGGTGCCCCAACCGAATGGTGCGAAAGCGCCAACAGTTATTCCGGGTCCGAAGCGGATGGCGCCCCCGATAGAGAATCCGGGCCGCGGGCGGGCGAATACGACATACGGATCGTAGACAGGGACGTAGTAGTAGCCGGGCTGGGCGGGAACGATCTCAATTTCGCCCGGGCCAACAACTTGCACCTGGTCGTATTGACTACTGCGCAGGTAGCCATAGTCATAAGCCCTTTGGCGATCACGCTGAACGGCGTCCATGGCATCATTTCGCTGGGTTAGAACGGCATTGCCGAGCGCCATAGTCCAGTTCATGTCCGAAGCCATCATCTGCAGCACCTGTGGAAATGGCAGAAGTCCCAAAATACTCGGATCGAACGGCAGACGGTCGGCTTGCATAGCGCCCGCTAATTGGTCGCCGTGGAGGTAAGCGTGTTGGTTTGCCCAAGCGGAGGCGTCCGGTATTTGGTTGTAGAAGGTTGCCGCTGTCATGATCTGGGCCAGAAGGCCGTCAGGGTACAACGCAATGCGCTGGACAAGCTGGTCGAGTTGTTGCGGGGCCAGCAGCGGCGGGGCCTGTTGCGGATAGCCAGCTTGGGGGTAACCCTGCGGATATTGACCTTGTTGCGGGTATTGACCCTGTGGTGGGTACTGCCCTTGCGGCGGATACTGGCCCTGAGGCGGCGGGTATTGGCCTTGCGGCGGATATTGTTGAGCCGGCGGGTACTGCTGCTGGGGGTACTGCTGCGGCCGCGGTTGCTGTTGGGGGTAGGGTTGTTGCGGCGGATAATTTGGATCCTGCGCGCGACCGGGAGCTGCTGTGAATAAGACAGCTAAAAGTCCTCCCAGGCAAGTGGAAACAAGCTGTTTACTTCGCATGTCTTTGTGTGACCTTTCAGGCATCTTGGCCTGCTAAATGGACGCAGCCAGGCGCTGCTTCGATACGAACGCTGGATGGACAACATAATTAATGCTGATTAAGCAAGCAGTTGCCAACCATTTAGGATGAATATTGCGACCTTTGAGCGAGAGCGACAGATTGTCCAGGGCAATGAAGGTTTTATTGGCATGTACCTTAGCCGGTGTTTTGACAGGAGCACTATGGGGCGCCGCCCAGGGGGAAGAAAAAGCGAGTGACCTAGCGCAGGTAAACCCGGATGCGATGCGCGTCAATTTGGATTTGGGAGCGCCGGGGCTGTCGCGCTGGTTAGCGGCGATTCGCACGCGAGCCAGCCTTTTGATGATTGTTGCGCATCCCGACGATGAAGACGGCGGACTGCTGGCTTATCAGACTCGAGGCCTGGGAGCGCGCGGCGTGTTGATGACGTTGAATCGCGGCGAGGGCGGGCAGAACGCGATGTCGATGGATCTGTACGACGCAATGGGACTCGTGCGCACGGAAGAACTGCTCGCCTCCGATCGGTACTACGGCGTGGATCAATACTGGGGCCGCGCGATCGATTACGGGTTTTCAAAGACACGCGAAGAGGCGCTGGAGAAATGGGGTTACGAGAGAACTCTTTCCGACGTTGTGCGCGTGGTGCGAATGACGCGGCCGCTGGTGCTTACGTCCGTGTTCATTGGAGCGCCGACGGATGGTCACGGAAATCATCAGGTAGCCGGACAGATGGCGCAGGAGGCATTCGTCGCAGCGGGCGATCCGAATCGCTTTCCCGAGCAGCTTCGCGAAGGGCTGCGGCCGTGGCAGCCGCTGAAAGTTTATGAGCGAGTGCCTTTCTTTCAGCCGACAAAGGAACACACGATCTACGATTATGCGACCGATCAATATGTTCCGATTCGGTTCTACGACTACATCGCGAAAACCTGGTCAACGGAAACGCCGGCGGCGAACGTAAGCGTTCCCGAAGGAGTTATGGATTCGGCCACAGGGTACACCTTCCTGCAAATGGCACGCGAAGGCTGGGGCTTGCAGAAGAGCCAGAATGGCGGCGGGACAATTCCGCAGCCATCGCTGCAGATGAACCCCTATCACCGCTATGGGTCGAAGGTGACAGTTCCTGATAAAGAGAACTCAATGTACGAAGGCATTGACGTTTCCCTGTCCGGCATCGCAGGCTTAGCGACTGGCGATTCCGAATTTTTGAAGGAGGGGTTAGCGCGAATTTCAAAGTGCGCGGAAGAAGCATTTCATAACTACCGGCCTGATGATCCTGCGGGGATCGCACCGGTGCTGGCTGATGGATTGAATGCCACGCGCGACCTGCTGGGGCGGGTAAATGTGAGTTCGCTCGCGGAGCCAGGGAAGAGCGATGTTGCATTTGAATTGAACGCCAAAGCGAAAGAGTTCGAGAGCGCGCTGAAGTTGGCGCTGGGCTTGAGCTTCGATGCAGCGGTGGCGCCGGAGCACGAGCCCACGGGGCCATTCGCCGCTTTCGGAGGGGCAGCGGCTACGTTCACGATTGCGATTCCAGGGCAATCATTTCCGGTGTCAGCGCATTTGTTGAATGATGGCGCGGAAACGGTAAACGTGTCCCGGGTTCAGGTGGTCGCGTCTGATGGAAAAGCGTGGAAGGTCAAAACGGATGCGAATCCACCCGCGTCGCTTTCCCCGGGCAAAGATTGCCGGCTGCGATTCACAATACAAGCGGCTGATGACGCCACGTTCACACGGCCTTACTTCACGCGGCCCAACCTGGAGCAGGGCTATTACGATCTAACGGACGAGCGCTTTCGCAATCTGTCGTTCGGGCCTTATCCGCTGTATGCGATCGCAAAGCTGACGTACAAGGGAGCCGAAATCACGATTGAAAAGGCGGTGCAGGCGAACCACCGGATAGAAGGCATTGGCAATGTAGAAGATCCGCTTTTGATGGCGCCGGCTATCTCTGTGACCGTGTCGCCGCCGGCAGGCGCGGTTCCTTTGACCAGCACGTCGTTTACCTTCTCATGCACGCTGCACAGCAATGTGAAGGGAACAGCCAAAGGCGCGCTGCGATTGCAATTACCGGATGGTTGGGAATCGAAACCAGCGCAACACGAATTCGAGCTTGCCCGCGACGGCGACAATTCGACTCTGGATTTTGAGGTGACGCCGCGAGCGATACAGCAGAAGGCCTATGAGATCCGGGCCGTAGCGGAGTACAACGGGCATCACTATCAGGAAGGCTACCGGCTGACCGGCTACCCGGGCGTGCGACCGTACCCACTCTATCGGCCGGCATCTTACACGGCGGTTGGCGTGGACGTGAAGGCAGCGCCGAATCTACATGTCGGGTTCATCCCCGGAACTGGGGACGATGTACCGCGGGCGTTGGACGATCTAGGGGTGCATGTCAGCACGCTGTCAACGAACGACATCGAGACCGGCGATTTGAGCGGCTTCGACGCGATTGTGCTGGGCGTGCGCGCGTATGCAGTGCGTCCGGAGTTACGATCGGCGAACAATCGTCTACTGAACTACGTGAATCGCGGCGGCGTGCTGATTGTGCAGTATAACCTGCAGAACTTCGATCCGGGGTACGGGCCCTATCCGTTCACTTTGGGAAGCAATCCACAGAAAGTAGTAGACGAGGGATCGCAGGTCAAGTTTCTGAGCCCTGATTCGCCTGTGTTCGCTTGGCCCAATAAGGTCGCAGAGGCCGACTTTACAGGCTGGGAAGAAGAGCGCGGGCACGGCTTCATGAGCAAGTGGGACCCGCATTATCAGGCGCTGGTAGAGACACACGATCCGGGACAAGATCCACAAAGCGGCGGTTTGCTAGTTGCGCGGTATGGCAAAGGGTTCTACATATATGACGCTTTTGCGTTATATAGGCAGCTGCCGGCTGGCGTTCCGGGGGCGTACCGCATCCTGGCGAACCTTGTCAGTCTTGGAAAAAACCCGGAATGGAAGTAACTGAATCCTCGTTGAGCGCGAATAATCTATCGAGTAGGTTCAATAATTATGCGTATCAGGACAGTTGCGTTTGCGGCCGTTGCTTTGTTGACGGGCGGTTTAACGGCGTTCGGCGGAGCGAAAGCTCCGTTTCCAGATCCCACGGTTGACATTCCGGCCAACGAAGCGACCGGGCCACAAAAGGCTGTTCTGGCGGGCGGGTGCTTCTGGGGAGTGGAGGCGGTTTTCGATCATTTGAAAGGTGTGACAAAAGCTGTCTCCGGATTCGCCGGCGGGGAGAAATCGACCGCGCATTACGAGACGGTCAGCACAGGACGAACGGGACACGCGGAATCGGTAGAGATCACCTTTGACCCGAAGCAGATCACGTACGGCGAGATCCTGAAAGTTTATTTCGCCATCGCGCACGACCCGACTGAGCTAAACCATCAAGGACCGGACAATGGCACGCAATACCGGTCGGCAATTTTCTATGTCAATGATGAGCAGAAGAAAGTGGCCGAGTCCTACATTCAGCAGCTAGATGCCGCAGGAGTGTTTTCGCACAAGATTGTGACAGAGGTGGCGCCGCTGAAGGGCTTCTATGCCGCTGAAGGGTACCATCAACATTACCTGGAAAGCCATATGGACCAGCCCTACATTATGTACAACGATCTTCCGAAGCTGGAAGCGCTCAAGAAGCAGTATCCGCAGATGTGCAAGCGGTAAGGGGGAGCGACTATGGTTAGTGCGCCCTCCTCAGATGTCTGCGACGTCCGTGCCTGATACGAAGAATGTAGACCTTGTTGCCTTCTATAGTGAAGAGTATCCGGTACAAGTGTGGTTTATGGCCGTAGAGTAGCTGCCGCATCTCGAACGGGACAGAGGCATTTTCGGGCGCCAGCTTGCAACGTCCGGGAAGATCAGAAAGAGACGCAATGGCATCGTTGAGCTTCTCAAACCATCGCAGGCCAGTTTCGCCAGCGTGCTGCGAAATCAGCCATTCAAGAATTGCGTTTGCGTCTCGTTTTGCTTGCGGGCTAACTTCAACGCGGAAAGCCATGCTTCACGCGTAATTCTTCAAGAAACTCATCAGCAGGTTGCGTGCGTCCGGCCTTAACGTCCTCATAGGCGTCCATAACGGCGACAACCGTTTCGTTGTAGTCCTCGCGCTCCCATTCCAAATAGTTTGCGAGCACTTCATCGAGCGCCGCAGCGGTGTCCTGTCCGTGACGGTTTGCGTACTCGTCCAATTGTGCCTTGCGTTCCGGTGTGACGGGGAGCATCTCCATGATGGCCTCTTTGCTTTTACTTTACGAGACGCGCTGGGCTACTGCGACAGGCCCAGATAACGATTAAAGAACGCGAGTGTCTGGAGGGCGAGTTCGCGGCGGGCTTCGGGCGTTTGAAAGGTGTGGACGTCATCGACTTTGACGAATATCACGGGCACGCCCGCTGCTTTCAGCTTGCTGTTAAGTTCCTCAGATTGCGAAATGGAAACCTCTTCGTCGCGCGTTCCATGCACGATGAGGAAAGGCGCATTGTCTTTCGAAACGTGGAAAGCGGGCGATGCATCGCGCCAGGCGGCAGGGTCTTTGGAGCCCATGAACTTGGCCAGAAAGCTGTCACCGTCCGGATCACGATTCGTGGTAAAGTCGGTGGGACCGCTGACATCAACGACAGCCTGCACTTTGCTTGAGTACTTCGCAAGAGCGGGATCGGAGTTGTCACGTGTTTCTTCCATACCCAGCAACGCGGCCATTTGCGCGCCTGCGGAGTGTCCAAACGCGCCTATATGGTTGGGATCAACACTGTATTTGGCTGCATTGGCGCGGATCCAACGGACCGCACGCTGCACGTCATCCAGTTGCGCTGGCCAACGATTCTGGTCGCCAGCGAACAGGCGGTAATCGACCGCGAATGCGACATATCCGGAGCGGGCAAGAAACCGCCCCATTGTGCGCATGGTGCTTTTGTCGAGACTGCTCCAGCTTCCGCCATGAATGAGAATGACGGCCGGATGAAGCTGAGAGCCCGAGCCCGTGGGTTTGTACACGTCTAAGTGCAACTCGGCGCCATTGACAGTCGCGTACGGCACATTTTCATCGACGTCTGCGGCCCCGGGTCCTGACTGTGAGGCCATTACTGCCCATGCGACTGTTGCGAGACAAATTGCGTAACGCATGACTAACCCTTGTGCTCGATTTCAGACAGCAGTTCCTGGACGGCGCGGTCGAGTTGAGTATCTCGACCCGCATCGGTCTCGCCCGCTAGCCGTTCGACAAAGATGTTGACGGGCCGCGGATGCATTTCCATCGTCTGCCCGTCCTCTGCCTGGACACGCGTATTCGGCACGCGGATCACTGAGCCATCCGTTAACGGCCGATTGGATGTATAGATGATCCAACCCGCGGTAGGCTCGCCGACGACTTTGCCGAGTTTCAGAGCACGATAGCCTTCCGTGAAATCCTCGGCATCGGAAAGCGAGTTTTGATCCGTAACGAGGATAGTGGGCAGCCCCAGCGCACGTTGACCCAATGCCGGGCGAGCAGGCGCAGGCTCAGATCCGCGCGAGGTCATCGTTAGATAGTTCTTACGCGTGAATACGTCGATGGCGTACTCATTGACGAACCCGCCATTGTTGCTGCGCACGTCGATCACAACTCCCTGCTTCGTCTGATTTTGCACGTCGAGATCGATGTAGAGCTGCGTAAGCGAATCTGAGGACATGTCCGCAATGTGAACGTACCCGAGTTTGCCGCCGCTGATCCGTTCGACATAGGCGCGATTCGCCGCTACCCAGGCACGGTAGTGCAGACCTTGCTCGGTCGCGAGTGACACTGGACGCACAACTACATCGCGCTTCGACGAGCCGTTCGCGCCGGCGACTTGCAAGACGACACGATGATCTACTTTGTTCTGCAGCAGCGCATCGAGATTCGTATGGGGACCGATTTCCTGGCCCTCAACGGCAACCAGCCGTTCGCCAACTTTAGCCGTACCTTCCAGCGCCACAGGAGAGAGCGGGATTATCTCGCTAATGACCAGCCCGCGCCCGGCTTCGTACGGTTCGCGCTCGAAACGAAGACCTAAATGCCCGACGGGCGTGGGCGCGGGATTAAAAGGCGACTGCGGACCGGAACCTCGGGCGGGAGGCGGTGGATTGATGCCTGAATGAGACGCGTTCAGATCACCGATCATCAGGTTGACGACGCGGCGCATTTCGTCTGGCGTACGAGAGCCTTCGACGTAAGGGGCATATTCGTCGTGCAGCTTCGACCAATTCTGGCCGTTGAACTGCGGATCGAAAAAGCGCTTGTTCAGGATGGACCAACCTTCTTCGAAGGCGGCCGTCTTGTCGGAGTCGAAATCAATATCGATGGAGGCCGTCACAGCCAGCGGCTTGGCCACATGCGTATCGATCGGCATGGAGGTGACGTGGCCCGCGTCGAGATAGAAGATCTGCTTCGAATCGGGCGTGAAGTGAATTGCCGATTTCGGAGTCGAGGTTGACGTGAGTTGAAAAGGAGACGGCGGAGTGGCCGATAACTCATCCAGCGAGTACGAGTAGATATTGCGCTGGTTGCCGGTAAGGGCTTCGAAGACCAGAGTCTTGCCGTCGGGGCTAATCAAGGGCTTACCGCAATCGAAGCCGAGCGGCACGAACGTCAGCCGCTCATGGATGCCGTCGAAGACAACTTTCACAACTACCGCCTTCTTGGGCGTTTTCAGATCGGAAGTGGTAGGCGCGGTCGCAGCTTGCGCAGGCACAGGCGTTTCGGCAGGTTTCGAAGGCGCTACATCGGGTTGAGTGGTTGGCGTCTTGTCGGGCGTATGCTGTGTCTGGAACAGGTCGCGGAACTGATCCTCGCGGTACTTCGGCAGGTGGGGAACCAGGTCCACACGGGCCATCTGCGAGGGTTCGCTTCTCTGCGCGGTATCGAACAGCATATATTTGCCATCAGGCGACCAGGCGATTCCGGTTGCAGTTTCACCGTTTGCAAGAAAGCTGATTGGCTGGGCCTTGGATCCATCTGCCGCTGCGATGTGCACATTGCGGAAGGATTTGGCGCCCTCCTCGGTAAAGGCAATGAACTTACTATCGGGCGACCACGCGAGAACCGGGAATTGAAGAATTCCTGTAGCCACACACTTGTCGTTGTTCTTGTCAGAGCCTCCTTCTAGCGCGAGCGTGTGCAATTCGTGATCGCCGCGAACGAAGGCGATCAGCTTGCCATCGGGCGAGTAATCCGGCGATTCGTCGTCTTGACCGGAGCGCGTAAGCTGGCGCTCTGCGTTCTTGACAAGGTCGTATTCAAAGATCTGATCGTGTCCGTTGCGGGCCGAGACATAGATGATGCGGTTGCTATCGGGTGACCATTTGATGCCATGCTCGGGAGCAGGCGTGCTGGTAATGCGCTGCGCTTCGCCCGGTTCCGTTGCGGATGCGGCAAACACGTCGCCATGCGCTAATAGCGCGACCTTCTTGCCGTCAGGCGAAAGCGCCATGTCTGAGAACTCAGTGTACTGGCGGTGCGTGACCTCGGGTGTCGCCGGAGCGCCGCGCAATCGGATGGGAACCTGGGCTGCCTCTCCGGATTTCGTGTCGAGTTTCCAGATGGTGAAATTGCGCTCAAAAACGATCTCGCGGCTGTCATAGCTGATAGCCGGCCAGAGCAAGCGGCCATCTTTGAAATGCGTAAGCTGCTTAGGCGCGGCTTTCTCGTCGAGAGCTTGACGATAGATGTTCTCAGAACCGGATCGATCGGAAGTGTAGAAGATGGATTCGCCGTCAGCGGCCCACATGGGCCAGCCCTGCTTCGCGTCTTCCGCGACAATGCGGGTGTATTTGCCGGACTCCGCAACCGGTTTGATCCAGATCTCCGATTCGTCTATGTGAGCGTGTCCGTGACGCCACCATTGTGCTGCGCTCATGCCTTTCGCGACGAACGCAACGCGCGCACCATCGGGCGAAGGCGCCGCACGGAACTCGTTGTAGTAAGCTTCCGCGCTGACAGGCAGTGGAGTGCCGCCTTCGACGCTGACACGAAAGAGATCGTTGTTGCGGCTTAGATCGAAGGCCGAGGAACTGAAGTAGATCCACTTGCCGTCATGCGACCAGTTATCCAGCATGTCGGGAGCGTCGCTGTAGGTCATACGTTTCACTTGACCGGTGGCGAGTGTCAGGACATAAATGTCACCGTTCCCGGTGCGCGTGGATGTGAACGCAAGCTTCGCGCCATCGGGTGAGAAGAGCGGGCGCGACTCTGTTGCGGGATGAGACACAAGTAGGTGCGCGTCGCCACCCTTGGCCGGCACGCTCCAGATGTCACCTCCCGAGACGAAGACGATTTCACTCCGGTCGGGTGAAAGAGATGGTTCTCCCAAAGAAGGCAGCGCGTCCGTCGCGAACGCCGGGATAGCGGTTAATAAAGAGGCGCAAAGGAGTGCTGGTAAGGAGTATGAAGTGAGCAAGTTTTCTTAGTGTACTGCCGATTTAAAGCAAATTTACATCTCGCGACGTCGTAGCGGCATCTCATCGCCATTAGAATGATGCCCAATAGACGCGCGATTACAATTGCTACCGCTCTGGTTGCTTCTGTTGTTTCGGTTCAAGGCCAGATTGGAGATGCGTTAAAGCGCTTGGGGGGACAAACCTCGAGCGAAAACGCCGGTCAGACCGGTTCCGGGTTGAAGCAGGCGCTGGAGATCGGCACGAAGAACACGGTGGAGCAAACGGGCGTCAAAGACGGGTTCTTCGGAAACGAAGCGATCAAGATTTTGTTGCCGGACAAGTTGCGCCCGATTGAAAAAGGGCTACGGCTTGCCGGACAAAGTGCGCTGATTGATGAATTTATTCTGTCGATGAATCGGGCGGCCGAGAAGGCGGCGCCGGCGGCCGGGTCAATTTTCAAGGACGCCATTGTTCAGATGACGTTCGATGATGCACGGCGCATTCTGACGGGTGGAGACACCGCCGCGACACAGTACTTCAGGGCGCACACCTCCGATCAACTACGGGTCGCGTTTCGGCCGCCTGTGAAATCGGCCATGGAAGAGACCGGCGTGGAGCAGAAATACAAGCTGATGATGGGAGCAGTTCCTTCGCTTCCGTTCTCACGCGGACCGCAAAGCTTTGACCTGGATGAGTACGTAGTGGGGAAGACGTTAGATGGGCTTTTCTTCGTGCTTGGGCAGGAAGAAACCAAGATCAGGACAAACCCGGCCGCGCAGGTTACACCTCTTCTACGGGAAGTCTTCGGACGCAAGTAGTCGAGCCGCTAAGTACGACATTTGTACCACTTCGGGCACCCGATGTCGGGCAGATCTGCGATGCGTGTCCGCAAGCTGTTCATTTAACAGTCCTTAACTTCGGCGGCAGCCGTGCCTTCCTCCTTGCTAAGGAGATTGCAAATGCAAAACAATGTAACCGGCACGCTACAGGAGTTTGTGGATGTGGCTAAGGAGAAAGGCGCGTCGGATGAGTTCCTCTGCGCGCTGTTGATCCGGCAAGGATGGCCGGCGAATGACGTGTACGAGACGCTCGGCCAGTATTGGCAGCGCTTGACGGGAGTCTCAATTCCAACGCGCGGGGGGAGAGGGGAGTCGGCGCGCGACGCGTTCCTGTACCTGCTTTCTTTTTCGACGCTCGCGGCGTGGACGACGTCGCTGGGCGAAGTGATCTTCGATCTAATCAACCACTGGGTAGCGGACCCGGTGAGCGCCGCAACCGCAATCTATCTGCGGACGGCGTTGACGCAAGAATTGGCACAACTCGCGGTGGCGTTCCCAATTTACTTACTTGTAACGGCACTGGCACTGCGAGAGGGCCGCAAACATCCGGATGGCTTGCAATCGGGCGTGCGTAAATGGCTGACGTACATTGCGCTATTGGGTACGGCCGGGACAATGATCTGCGACCTGATCTGGTTCATGGATTACCTGCTGACGGGCGAGGTAACGCTGCGATTTGTGCTGAAATCCGCAACGGTAATGGTCATTTGCGCGGGCATCTTCGCGTACTATCTGAGTTCTTTGCGTTGGACTCGGGCTGCGAGCGTGGCCGGGGCGAAGTTCCGGAACATCGCGTTCGGCGTAGCCTCCACTGTCGTCGTGATCGCCGCATTCTGCGTCGGAATGGCAGTTGCGGGAACACCTGCACAGCAACGTTTTTTAGAGGCTGATGGAACTCGCATTAACAACCTGCGTGCTGTCGGGCTTGGAATTCACATGTGGCACGATCGCGCGCTGCTCAGCGATAAAAACGCACCTCTGCCAAACACTCTTGGCCAATTGGTTCGAAGCAGCGATCTAAATGTTGACGCAACAATTGACCCGGTAACGAAAACGCCGTTCGAATATCAGGTGAAGGGTGGAAATCGGTATCAGGTTTGCGCCGACTTTACATCGGTCGATGTCGGAAACAGCATTCCGATGCACTCCGGCTTTTGGCACCACGGGCAAGGCCGGACTTGTTTCGTGCTCGATGCCTCGCAACAAGTGCCCTGGTAAGCGACAGCGGGTGAGTGGGCAAGATCCTCTGTAATACACTCTCGGATTGCTGCTCTCGCTCAGTCATATACAGAAAAACTTTGGCGGAGTAAAGGCGCTTCGCGACGGAAACCTGGAAGTTCATGCGGGCGAAGTACACCTGGTGATGGGGGAAAACGGCGCCGGCAAATCGACACTGATGAAGATCGTGGCGGGTCTTTATCAGCGCGATGGCGGTGAGATGCTGTGGCGGGGGCAGCCGGTTTCGTTCGCAAAACCTTCCGAAGCTGCGGCGAACGGGATTGCGATGGTGCATCAGGAGTCGCTTCTGGCCGGGCATCTGACGGTTGCGGAAAACATCTATTTAGGGCGCGAGTCGGCGTGGGTAAATCGCGGCGGGATGGTCGAGAAAGCGAGGCGGCTGATCGCGGACAATGGCTTTCGGCTGGATCCGACCATGCGAGTGGACCGGCTGACACCTGCGGGCAAGCAGTTGGTAGAAATCTGCAGAGCGATCGCGCAGGGATCAAGTCTCTTGATCTTTGATGAGCCGACTTCCTCTTTATCCGAAGCAGAGACGCGAGAAGTTTTTCGCATCGCTCGGGAGCTGTGCCAGCGCAACCTGGCGGTGATCTACATCACCCATCGCCTGGAAGAGCTGCGTTCCATTGGCGATCGCGTGACGGTACTGCGCGATGGAGCGACGGTCCATACGGGACCGCTGAAAGAACTCACGCGCGAGCAGTTGATACAGCAGATGGTGGGGCGGCCAATCAGCTCAATTTACAAACGTGACAAGCTCCCGCCGGGCGACGTGTTGCTGAGGGTCAAAGATCTGCAGCGCGGATTTCTCAAGAACATTTCATTTGAAGTTCGTGCTGGAGAGATTGTCGGGTTAGCTGGGCTGATGGGCGCGGGCCGGACAGAATTGTGTCGCGTGATCTTTGGGCTTGATCCGCCGGAAAGCGGGAGCATCGAAGTCGGCGGGAAACGCGTCTCGCCGAAGAATCCGCGCGCTGCAGTCGCAGCCGGCGTCGCGCTAATTCCGGAAGACCGGCAACGCGATGGACTCGCGCTGAAATTGCCGATCGCGACAAATATCACAATGCCGGATCTGGATAGCGTGTGCCGATTCGGCTTCCTGCAGAAGAACAAAGAAATTACGCTCGCAGAAACGTATCGGGAGCGGCTGCGTATCCGGTGTAGCGGGGCGCGGCAAATCGCAGGGCGGCTGAGCGGCGGGAATCAGCAGAAGATCGTCATAGCGAAATGGGTGGCGCGCGGCGCCCGCATATTTCTTTTCGATGAACCGACGCGCGGAATCGATATCGCAGCCAAGCAGGAAGTCTTTGAAGAGATGGATCGCCTGGCGCGTTCGGGTTCGGCCATTTTGATGGTGAGCTCGGAATTGCCGGAACTGTTGCAAGTGGCTGATCGAATTCTCGTCATGCGTGAAGGCGAGCTTACGGGCGAGTTGCCGGGCCACACTACGCAAGAAGAGATCATGCGGCTGGCTGCGCCGGTAGCGGCACATTCTTTGGTAGAGGAACTCTGATGCGGAGCCTTCAGAAGTTTCTGCCTTTTGCCACCCTGATTGGTCTGTTTATCGCGCTCACAATTGCCACTCCGCACTTCCTCACTGTCGTAAACCTCTCCAGCGTGGCACGGCAAACTGCGGTGATCAACATCATGGCGCTGGGAATGACGCTCATCATCATCAGTGGCGGCATCGATCTGTCAGTCGGGTCAATTCTCGGCATTTCCGGACTGTTCGGATGCATGACGATTCAGAGCGGCCATTCGATTCCAGTGGCAATTGTCGCGGGCATCGGCACAGGATTGCTCTGCGGATTGCTCAACGGGATCATGATTACGCGGCTGCGCATCAACCCGTTCATCGTGACACTCGGGACCTTAGAGGCATACCGCGGCTTTGCCCTGGTGGTTTCAAAAGGGCTGCCGGTACATGGATTGCCCGATTCGTTTTCTTATCTCGGCGACGGTAACCTCCTGGGCATTCCTTTTTCACTTTGGATTCTGGCGATCTGCGCAGTGCTAATGCATTTCCTGCTGGAGAACACGAAGGTGGGGCGGTACGCGTTCGCGGTAGGCAGCAATTCGAGTGCGGCGTATTACGCGGGCGTTCCAATCAAGTTTCATCTCACTGCTGTTTACGCTATTGCGGGAATGCTGACGGGATTGGCGGGGATGATTGAAGCCTCGCGGCTGATGACCGGACAACCAACCGCGGGGCAAGGCTACGAACTGCAGGCAATTGCCGCGGTTGTCATCGGTGGCGGCAGTTTGCAAGGCGGCGAGGGTAGCGTCGTCGGGACTCTGATTGGCGCCTTCATCATGGGCCTGCTTTCAAATGGCAGCGATCTGCTGGGGATCAACCCGTACTGGCAGCAAGTGGTTATAGGTGCAGTGATTATTGTTGCGGTAGGTTTGGATGAATTGCGCAAGCGCCGCTTCGCAACCGCATAATCTGCGTGAGTACATCTACTTGCACTGGCCGCTAAGCTCTTGATTTGTAACTGAATCAATAGAGGGGCGTCTTTGAAAGGGAGGATTAAAGAATGTCAGCATTACAAGAGTTGCTTGTCGCAGAAATGCAAGATTTGCTGCACGCCGAAGGTCAGTTGGTGAAAGCCCTGCCGAAGATGGCGCGCGCGGCCAGCAATCCGAAACTGAAACAGGCTTTCGAGAAACATTTAGAAGAGACAAAAGGGCATGTGGAGCGCCTGAAAATGGCGTTTGAGCTGCTAGGCGCAAAGCCCAAGGCAAAGGTCTGCAAGGCTATGCAGGGCTTAGTGGAAGAAGGCTCTGAACAGATTCAGGAAGGCAAAGAGAAGGAAGATTCAGTCGCCGACCTGATGCTGGTGGCTGCGGCCCAAAAGGTGGAGCACTACGAGATCTCCGGTTACGGTACCCTGCGCACGATAGCTGAACAGATTGGGCAAATTAAAGTGGCCAAGCTGCTGGCGCAAACGCTTTCTGAGGAAGAGAAGACCGACAAGCTGTTGACCCTGCTTTCGCCGCCGCTGCTAGAGGAAGCCAATCAGCAGCCGGAAGAACGGGAAGAAGAATAGCCAGTCAGTTTTGTTGCGGGCGCGCGTCACGGCTGCGCGCCCGCCAACTGCTTGTTCAATCCACCAAGCCGTGTTTCATCGCAAACCGAACCAGTTCTCCCGTGCTGTGCAGGTTAAGCTTCTCCATGATTTTGCCGCGGTGAGAATCGACCGTGTACACGCTGAGATTCAGGCGCGTGGCGATCTCCTTGTTAGTCCTGCCTTCCGCAATTAACTGAAGCACTTCACGTTCACGGCTCGAGAGCAGATCAATTGGATCAGTCAGGTTCTGGCGATAATCGCTGAGCAAAGCTCCTGAGACAGCGGGGCTGATGTAACCGTCTCCGCGCGCAACCGATCGCACGGCATTTACCAGTTCCGTGTCGATGGCATCTTTCAGGATGTAACCGCGCGCGCCAGCCTTCAAAATCTCGCGAACGTAGACCGCTTCCTTGTGCATGCTGAGCACGAGAACACGGACGCGCTGATTCGCCTCGACCATGCGGCGCGTGGCTTCGATGCCGTTCAGTTCGGGCATAGCAACGTCCATGAGAACGATATCGGGTTTCAACTTCTGCGCCAGGTCGACTGCCTCGCGGCCGTTCGCAGCTTCGCCCACAATCTGCAAGTCAGCATGGGCGGAGAGAATTAGCTTTAACCCTTGTCGAACGATTGTGTGGTCGTCGGCAAGCAGGATCTTGATTGCGCCGCTCGCGTTCGTTATGCCCGCCATCCCCTCACACTTTATCCAACGGGCAAGTCACTTCGACGCTCAAACCCTTGCCGGGATCATTTTCGACACGCACAGCGCCTCCGCAGCCTCGCGCCCTGGTCTGCATACCGGCTAAGCCAAGGCCGCGGGATGCGTTGCGCACTTCAGGGTCAAATCCTTTTCCGTTATCGCGAATCCGCAAAGTCAAAGAGCCGCCGGTTTCCGTCAGGTCCACATTCACTGCCGTTGCTCCGGAGTGACGCGCCACATTAGTCAATGCTTCCTGCGCGATGCGAAAGAGATTCGTTTCGGCGTCGTCTTTCCATCTACGGCCTTCTACGTTGCTGTGATACTCGACTCTGATGCCAGTACGTTGGGAAAAGCTTTCGGTCAAGGAGCGAAGCGCGGCGTCTAAACCAAAGTCGTCCAAAATGGTGGGCCGAAGGAGCTGGGACATCTCGCGGACATCCTGAATGGCGCGGTCGACGAGCCGCATGCAATCGTCGAGCCGGTCCTCCTGGCCGTTATGCATGGCGGACAGATTCGCCTTTACCGCAGTCAAGGCCTGACCTAACTCATCGTGCAGTTCATGCGAAAAGCGGCGCGCGGTCTCTTCCTGCGTCTCCAGAAATTGATATTGCATTTGGACAAGCTCAGCCGATTGCTGCTCCAGCTTGCCGAACAGAGCCGTGGAAGCGCGGGCAGCCCACAGCGCAGAAAGGAGCGAAAGCGCGACGCAGCCGCTAAACAGCCACACCGTCCAGCGCAACAGCCCGTGACCCTCCTGGTAAATGCTTTCGCGCAGCAGCTCAGCCTGCTCATAGGCTGATTCCAGAGCGCTGCTCATCTTGGCCCGGGCGGCGTTGATCTGCTTGAGCAGTTCGTCACGGCCAACCACGTCACGGCTTCTAGCCAGTTGCAGCCATTCCGCGTTGAGCTCACTCTCCTGGTGCTCGATGTCGTCTATGGCCGCTTTCGTCAGCGCCTGGCGATTCGTAAAGAGCTGGGTATTCTGATAGATCTGATGAACGGTCCGAAACGCGACCAGAAGCGCGGAAAACAGCAACAAGGCCGAGGAGCAGAGCCCCACCAGCAAAAGCCGTTGCAGGTGGGCACGTGTCACTAATTCCGTCTGCGGCATGCATGATGATTCTTTCATTAAAAGCGTGCCGTGCCTATCCCGTAAATTCGGGATTGAAATGTGTGGGTTCACGTGATGCGCTCTAAGCGCGGAAACAGGCAAAGTAGAGTTGTGAGCGGCGAGATGAACAAGCAAGTGAGCAGCAGCCAAAACAATCGAGAAATCAAAAAACAACTGCTGCTTCCGCGCTGCGTTCAACTATAAAGATCCGACACAACTTCAAGGAGAAAACTACAATGAAAAAGTTCGTTACCAGCACCCTTTTGACCGCCGTGGCGGTTCCGTTCCTGATGGCTGCCCCGGCTGCCAAGAAGGCTCAGAACACGAGCACGTCTTCGACGACAGCTTCCAGCACCAAGAAAGTGCATAAAAAGAACAACAAGAAGGGCTCCAGCAGCACCGAGAGCAGCACGACTTCCACCAGCACATCCAAGTAACTACGGCTGGCAGTCACTTATTGCAAAACCCGATCCGGTTTCCCGGGTCGGGTTTTCTTTTATGCGCCTAAGCTATTGTTGCCGGGCGATGCCGATTTCGCTGATGATGATGACGCGCTCGGGCGTGCGGTCGAATTGGAAGCGAATCGTTTTGAGCTTTGCGGGGTCGAAGCGGGAATCTTGCGCGGCAAAGGCCGAGAGCGGAATCGTAATGGACTGAAACACCGGTTCCGCAGGTTTTGAATACCAGGCATTGTCGAGCCAGTCGAGCTTTGTGAACTTGATCTTGATGGGCGGAAGCAGCGTGCCGAAGCGGCTCAGCGGCAGCGCTACCGATGTACCGTCTGACGATTGAGCGACTACCTCAAAATCAGTTGTTTCGGGTTTCGGATTCTTGTCTTTCTTCTCTGTGTCATCATCGGCGTTCTTTTCTTCTGGCGGCGCTTTGTCATCGCTTATTGCGATGGATAACGTCAGGGCAGAGTTCCCGCTCAGATCCCAATCTTTAGCAGCTTGCGGCGGCAGGTCGATGGAGTAGGCGGGGAAATTCGCTCGGGCAGGCGCCGGTTTTGCGCCCTTTTTGGCAGGCTTGTTCGGCTGCTGCCGGTTCCAACCAATAAAGACGCCATTGTAATCTCGATCGCCCTGACGGAACGGAATTCGGCCTTCTTTCCAGAGCGTCAGGCGATCGGTGTGGATGTGGCCGCCCGCAACGGTTGTTGTGGTGACATCGGTGTCTTCGTTGAAATCGCTGATCACGTGATTGGTCGAATCCAGGTAGCGATTTTCATACAGCGTCGTAGGCAGCCAGTTGCGCGCAATGCGGTAGTCGCGAAAGATGGGAACGTACTCGCCGCGGTTGTGTAGCGTCGCTTCAAGAAAACCCGAGATGTAGAGCTTGGCGATGCGGCGTTGATCCTCGCCCGTTAAGAGCGGATGCAAGTTGAGAAACCAGTTGCTGGGCGCCCCCATGTCAGTCCGACCCCACACCGTGTTGAATTGTCCGTGATTGGCGCGATAGATGTACAACTCCGATTTGAAGAATTGGCCAGTGCCAGTGAAGCGAACATGATCCCATTGACGGCTCCCCATGAATGAGGAGACATCCATATCATTGGCGCCTTGGATGGTGAAGTAATCGACGTCTTGAATAATGCGCCACTGGCCGGCGGGCTTGTACTGTCCGTCCGCGGGCGCGATGGCAACCACAGCCTTAATCGGAAAGCCGTAATGGAATGCGATGGTGGCATCGTCGGGATAATACGCGAGCTTGTTGAACAAGACGGCGGTAGCGGCAGCTTCGCCACCACGGGAGTGGCCCATCAACGCCACATTGTTCGTATCCACTTTGCCGAAGAACGGATTGCCGCGCGTCTCATTCCACTTGTGCCAAAGTTTCAGATGTTCGAGCATCATCCAGCCGCGTACGGCCTGCTGCTTGGGCGGATCGCGGAAGAAGCCGCTATTCAGAAAATTCTCGTCGATGGAGACGAAGATGAAACCCCGGCTAGCCATAAGTTCGCCGAGATAGGCGTAGCCCGGATCGGAAAAGTCGGACATCGTATGGTTGCCATGCACCAGCAATGCGAGCGGGAACGGACCTGCGCCGGCGGGATACCAGACACGGGCATTGAGCGGAAGCTTGTCCATACCAAAACCCCAGTAGCGCTCTCGCAGCCAAGGCTGCCAGCCTGAGTAGTCTTTAAAGAAAGGGGAAGCATCTACGGTGCCCGTGCGGATCGCAACCGACTTGCCGTACTCCGGGCGGCGGATGTCGGTGCCGGCGCCATAAATTAGCTGCTTGACGGCATAACTGCCTGGGTTCGCGGGGTTTTCAGCATCAATTGGGGCCGGCGCCGGGCTGCGCTGCTCGATTTCAATCAGCTTTTGATTTACGCCATCGTTGTGCATGAAGACAAATAGGCCGACGTTGGCCGCAATGGCCAGCACGCAAATAGTGGCAGTCGCGATTTTCTTTCGAACGTTCAATGTGCGGAAGTAGCCGGCAAACATCGTCGCCAGCGTTGCACCCAAACTCGCTTCGATAAAGAGCAGCAGCGCAGCTAAGGAGTAAGCGAGCGAGCCGAACCAAAGAAGCGAGAGAAACAAGAGTGCTCCCAGGAAGAACCCAGCCGTCCAGCGCGGCAAGCGCCGAAGCACCGCCAGCAATAAAACGAAAACGGCCGCAACCAGCGGGATACCTAAGCAGCGGCGATGAGACACGCGAAGAGCAGATCAACAGCGAAACCAAAACCGGACTTCAGATTGATGGCGCCAATAACCACAGCCCAGACGACTGTGGCGAGTGCGGCCCAGAGCGCTCCCTTGCGAGTTTCAGGCCCCGGCTTGATGTCTCGCCAGAAGGCAACAATCCAGCCCAGGAGACGTCGCAAAAGAGCGACAAAGCGGCTCCTAATACTCTTCTTGGGTTCGAGAATTAATTCAGAGTTCGTCAATCAGGAATAACGATAGCAATTCCACGGAAGTTCGGCGGTGAGTATACTTTTCGACATGCGCAGCTTGCTCATCCTGGCAATTTCGTGCTCGATTGTCGCCGCGAAGACGGTGGTTGACAAAGTAGAGCCGCCCGACTGGTGGGTGGGCCACACGATCAACCCCGTGCGCCTGCTGATTCATGGCCAAGACCTACGGGACGCGACGCTGAACGCTCCAGCAGGCATAAGCATTTCGAATGTCCGCGCAAGCGCTTCGGGAACTTATGTGTTTGCCGACCTGACAATCGCGAACGATGCCCAGCCGGGCAATTACAATTTGACGCTGAAGAGCAGCCGGGGTTCGGCGAGTGTCCCGTTCCGCTTAAATCCGCCATTGGCAAACGAAAATCGTCTTCAGGGATTCACAAGCAGCGATGTCGTTTATCTGCTCATGCCGGATCGCTTCGCGAATGGCGATACGAGTAACGACGATCCTGCAATTTCGAAGGGGCTGTATGACCGGAAGAACCCGCGCGCCTACCATGGCGGCGATTTTCAGGGCGTTATCGATCATCTGCCCTACCTGAAGGAGCTTGGTGTTACGGCGATTTGGATGACGCCGATCTACGACAACAGCAACCATTGGGGCATGTACGCGGGGAGCAAGGTCGCAGATTATCACGGCTACGGGATTGTCGATTATTACGGAGTGGATGAGCATTTCGGCACGTTGGAATCCCTGCAGAAGCTGGTGCACGAAGCGCACGCGCTCGGAATTAAGGTGATTCAGGACCAGGTGGAAAATCATGTTGGCCCACATCATTCGTGGGTAACGGATCCGCCAACGGCGAGTTGGTTTCACGGTACGCCAGCGAGACACATTGATGAGAACTGGCAGGTATGGTCGATTGCGGATCCCTCGGCGTCGAAGGGGTTGCGGCACATCGTAGTGGATGGCTGGTTCGGCAATACGCTACCCGATATCAATCAGGAAGATCCGGAAGTGAGCCGCTACCAGATTCAGAACACGCTCTGGTGGCTAGGAGAGGCGGGTTTCGATTCCATCCGGCAAGATACATGGCCCTACGTCGCACGCGATTTCTGGCACGATTGGATGGCTGCTATCAAGCACCAGTTCCCGAGCGTGAACGTCATCGGCGAGGTGCTGGATGGCGATCCCGCAACTGTGTCGTTCTTTCAGGGTGGTCAGACGCGTGACGGCGTCGATACATTGCTCGACACGGTTTTCGACTATCCGGTTTACTTCAAGCTTGTGGACACCTTCGGTAAAGGTAGATCTTTGGAAGAGATCCCGAAGATGATCGGCCACGATTATCTATACCCGAATCCAACGCTGCTCTGGGAGTTCATCGCCGACCATGACGTGCCGCGGCTGATGAACTCACCGCAAGCGACGATAGAGAGTCTGAAGCTGGCGTACATCTGCATGTTCACGATTCGCGGTGTACCGCTGCTGTATTACGGCGATGAGATCGCGATGAAGGGTGGTGACGATCCGGACAATAGGCGTGACTTCCCCGGCGGCTGGTCCGACGATCCGGCGAATGCTTTTACGCGTCAAGGACGAACAGCCGAGCAGAACGACGTGTTCGAGCATGTAACGAAATTGGCCCATCTGCGCACGAGCATGCCTGTTCTGGCGCACGGTTCAACGCTGAATCTCGTCTTGCAGGATCAGCAATGGGCTTTTGCGAGGCAGCTTGGCGGAGATACGGTAATCGTGGTGATGAACAACGATACAAAGCAGTCAAACTTTCAAGTTCCGCTTCAGGAGCTTGGAGTGACAGCCTCTGCGCGAGCACGCGGATTGCTCGGTCTGATTCAGACGCTGACAGCAAAGAACGGCGTGTTGGATGTTTCGCTTCCGGGTAAGAGTGCGGAGATATTTGTTGTTGAACGGTGAGATCAGCTATTCCGTCTTCGCCACCTGAACGTGGCTAAGTGAATTCGCGTATTGAGAGACGCCTTTGAAGAGGGCTTCGGCAATCTTCTGGCGCTCGTCGTTTTTCTTCATGAGCTTCTCGTCGTGCGGATTGGAAACGAAGCCGACCTCGGCCAGAATCGACGGCATGCCGGCTCCGATGAGGACAACAAAAGGCGCCTGACGCACTCCGCGGTCGCGCGATTTCGCGTTCATCTTCAGCGACTCGGTCCAGAGAGCTTCCTGCACGTGTTGCGCGAATTCGCGCGATTCTTCCTTCTTGGTCTGCAAGACCGCTTTGTGCAGCAGATCGTTCAGATCGGAAATGGAGCTGGCCGACGCCGCATTTTCACGTGTGGCCAAATCGAGTCCGCTCCTGTCCGAGGTCAAATTGAAGAAATAAGTCTCGACGCCCGTCGCGCTCGGCTCGGGTGACGAATTAGCGTGGATGGAAATGAAGAGATCCGCTTTTTCCTGGTTAGCGATCTTTGTGCGCTGCTCTAACGGAATGAACGTATCGTCCGCGCGCGTGTAAACGACTGTCGCGCCGAGCCGCTGATTCAATAGTTTTCCGAGCCGAAGCGCCACGTCCAGCACGAGGTCCTTCTCCAGCAGTCCATTTGGGCCGATGGTCCCGGTGTCATGTCCGCCATGGCCGGCGTCGATGACGACCTTGCCCATCTTGAGTCCGAAGATGCGAACCAGCGATCTTTCTCCCGCGCTGTCGGTCTTCGCCGGTGATGCCGTATTGAGCGACAGACTGTTGCTGGGGGGCGACACAATTGGCGGCACAAGCACTGGAGGGGTCGGCGGCAAAGTGATGGAGTCACTCGGGAGCGGTGTGGGTGCGGGTGGGACAGTCTTTGCGATTAGCGGCGCGATCACGGGAGTCTTCGCTGGCGGCGGCGTGACAACTGGAGGCGCGCTGGTTGCAGCGGTCGTTTTACCCCAGTCCGAGGCAGCCGTCGAATCGACGCGCGCTGGCGGCGCGACCGCATGCCTGACTGACAATGCAGCGATACTGGTTCCCTTTGGGCGGATCTCGATCACCAGGCGGTCCGGGTTCACCAATCGAGACCAGCTCACTTCCGCTGGCCCGCGCAGATCGAAGACAATCCGAGTTCTCCCGGCGCTGACCTGCGCAACACGCATTTCCTTCACGCGCTGATCGTTAATCATGGAGCGTTGCAAGCCCACGTGGGAGCTGGATTGAGGCCGTAAGCCCGTTAGATCGAAGAAAACACGGGCAGGCTTTTCAACCTGGTCGAAGCTCAATGTGTAAGGGCCCTGCGTTTGAACGGCCACGCGGGTTACATCGCCAAAAGACCAGAACCGAATCGCCTGTATGTGGGGCTTGGTACCCGTTTGCGCGCCGGCTGTAAAGGCTATCGCCGCGCATACTAGGAGGACCGAGCCACACTTATACATAACAAAAGCAGCGAAGTATGTTTGATCAAATTATAGCTGGAAAGCGCATCGCGGATGCTAGTATTTGGGCATGCGGACCGCCGGATTCGTACTGGTGGGTGGGCGTAGCTTGCGAATGGGGCAGGATAAGGCCCTGCTGCCTTGGCGTGATCGGACCCTGGTTGAGAGTATCGCCGCGAAAGTCCGCGCGGCTGCCGGCAACGTGGCACTGGTTGGGAGATTGAGTTTTGATAACCTGCCCAATCTCGAATGCATTCCCGATCTGCGCGAGGGATTGGGACCTCTTTCGGGCATTGCGACGGCCCTGGCAAGCGGACGTGGCGATCTGAACCTGATTGTGGCCTGCGATCAACCCTTACTCGAAACGGAATGGCTCAAACTGCTGCTCGAAGCAGGCGCAACAAGTGGATCGAAGTGCCTGGTTGCAAAGGACACGACCGGGCAAGTGCATCCTGTATGCGGCGTGTATCGATGGGATTGCCTGCCCATGATAGAGGATGCCTTGGAAAGAGGGCAATTAACGCTAATGAAAATGCTGGATGAGCTCGGCGCGGAAAGCATGCCAGTGCCCGCTCCTATCTGGAATGTGAACACGCCCGAAGAGTGGCGGCTGTGCCAGGAACTTGCGAATGGCGGGTGAGAGCTATCCGCACTACATCGAGTTTCGCGACGTTTACAAGTCCTTCGATCATCCCGTATTGAAGGACGTCAGCTTCTACGTGGATGCCGGCAAGACGCTGGCGATTATTGGACGCAGCGGCGTCGGAAAATCCGTAACTTTGACCCATGTCATGGGATTCATGAAACCCGATTCGGGCGAAGTCATCGTAGCCCATACCGATATCACCGGAATGACAGAAGCGGAAATGCGCCGCATCCGGCGGAAGGTCACCATGGTCTTCCAATCGGGCGCACTATTCGACTCGCTAACGGTGGGCGAGAACATCCTGTTTTCACTCGAACTGCGCGAAGACTACAACGAGCAGAACAAGGAAGACGTGGTGAATGGCCTGCTGGATATGGTCGATTTACGGCAGGTGAAAGATTTGTATCCGGCCGACCTTTCCACCGGCTACAAGCGCGCGGTGGCAATTGCGCGTGCTCTTGCCGCGCAGCCCGAATGCGTTCTCTACGACGAGCCCACAACCATGGTGGACCCGATCATGTCCGACGACTTGGGCAACCTGATGCTTCGGCTGAAAAGGCAGTTGGGGCTCACGGCGATTGTCGTTACCCACGATCTGGACCTCATGCGCAAGGTGGCGGATACGGTGGTCTTTCTCTACAAAGGCGAGGCGATTTATTTCGGTCCTGTTTCGGAGCTGGAAAAGAGCGACCATCCGCACGTCAAACAGTTTCTCGCGATGGACAACGTGGAAGTGGCGGGCAAGATAGAAGAAACTTAAGCCGCCGATAAACGCTGATGAGCGCCGATCGATCCGCGTTCATCTGTGTTCATCTGCGGCCAATATTTACGTCTACTCAGCCCTATTGTCCCCCAAACTGGTGTCTGAGGTTGTTCCATTGCCGCCTGAACCAACTGTCGTGCGGCACCTTCGACTGCAGCTTACTCGTATCGATGCCACCGGCTCTGGCAGATTCGGCTGCTGCCGCGGCGTTGTAATACTCGGTTCCGGCCAGGTGAACCAGAGTGCCGTCGAATGTGTACTTGCGCCGGCGCATCTTGCCGTCATCGTCTTTCGTGATGATCTCGAACGTTCGGCCGAACGCATTCGCGTCCGCCGGATCCACATGCACAGGAAAGTAACCTTCTAAATCACGCTCGCGATGCGATGTCTCGTAGCGGTGGCGGCGGTGATTCCAGATGAACACGCGCCAGGCATCGAAATCATACGGCTCTTGCTCCGCTGCCGTCGTCCAAAGCCAGTTGTGTTTTAGACCTTTTACTTCGTCCTGCACCGAACCTAAATCGAAATATGAGGTGATGCGTTTGCCTTCGGCGTATTGCGCCACTTCGTCCGGTATGGACATGTTCAAATTGCGCGCCAGCACCCAGCCGATTTCGTTGTTTTTGGTACGCACAAGTGTCCATTCCTCCATCACCACAGGCTTTTTAACTTCCGCCAATGCGGCAGCCTTTTTCGCGGCGGCTTCCTCGTCTCTGCGCGCTTTTCTTTCGGCAGTGCTTTCAGCTCCGTCTACCTTTTGGGTAGACATCTCCTGCCAGTTATCAGGCGGCTTGGGCGGGGGCGGGGGCGCCGGCAGGAATGAATGTCTAGCAACACGTTCTTTGCGGCCGCGGCGGTCGGGTTGCGGACGCTCGAAAGTTGGAGCACGATACGGAGCCGGCGATTTAGGCGCAAGCTTGTGCGCCAGTACGGCAACCGAACCGCCCTCCGGGATCTTGGCAAACGCTGGTGATTGACGGCTCGGCTCTATGTGGATATTGAGTGCTTCGTAAACGCCGGCGCTTCCTTCTGAAGGATACGTGAGGTATCGCTCGTCATCCCGCCGGATTTGATCCATCTCCTCTGGACTCAGAAGCTGGAGCGAATCCACCCAGCCTTCCTGCCCTTTGCGCGTGCGTATCTGCACAAAGCGGCGGCGCACGTCGATGATGTCGACGCGCTCACCGTGACTCAAGACCGCGACCGTACCGTTTTTTTGAGTCAGTTCGCGCCGTAGATTGAGCCTTTCGGGAGCAACGTACGCTTGCCCGATGACTTCAGCTCCGCCTCCGCTACAGCCGGCTAGAGCAATAAGTCCTGCAAGGGCAAGTAAGAGCCTGGTTAGAGTAGACGCGCCATTTCCTTGAGAATGCATCGGTCCATCACTACGGGAAGTCCAGCGTCTTCGGCCTTTTTCGCGGCTTCCGGATTGATTACGCCTTCTTGCATCCAAATGCAGCGGATACCCTCCTTCTGCAAAACGTCGTCGATCACCTCAGGCACACGCGCCGGACGCCGAAAAATGTCGACGATGTCAACCGCATCAGGAATGTCTTTCACGGAGGGATAGGCTTTTTCGCCAAGCACCTCCGTCTCCTGCGGATTCACCGGAATAATTCGGTACCCGTGGCGCTGCAGAAAGCGGGACACGCCCAAGCTAGGACGCGTGGGATTGTTTGACAGCCCGACGACGGCGATGGTTTTCGCGTTTTGGAACAGGTCCGTCATCTCTTGATCGGTCATCATTTGGGATTGCAGCCTCTCCTTCTATTCCATCATCCAGGTGAAGCAATTTACGAAAATGGGCCACTTCGGCGTTTGTCAGCGTCCGATATGCGCCGGGTTTTAACGTTCCGAGATCCAGAAATCCGATCTTGACTCGCTTCAGCTTTTCCACCAGACGTCCGAAGTGCTTGAACATGATGCGGATCTGGTTTTGACGCCCTTCCATCAGCTTCACTTCGTACCACGGGTTAATGCCTTTGCGAATCAGCTTCAAACCCGCAGGCGCAGTCTTGCGCCCGTGCATGGGAATGCCACGGCGAAACTGCTCTTCCTGATCGGTCAGCAACGGGCCGTTCGCTTTCACTAGATATGTCTTGGTAATGTGGCTCGCCGGTGACATCATCTTGTTGGCGAAGTGGCCATCATTCGTGAGCAGGAGCAAGCCTTCGCTGGCGTAATCGAGGCGCCCAACGGGATAGAGACGATCCTGGAAGCCCTTGAAGAACGACAGCACGGTTTGCCGGCCCTCCGGATCGTGAACCGTGCTGACCACGCTCTTCGGCTTATTGAATGCGACGTACAGATAATGTTTTGGCGCGGAGAGCACGCGGCCATCGACTTTTACTTTGTCTACGGCAAGATCGGCCTTCGAACCGAGTTCTGTGACCGTCTTACCATTGACCGAAACTCTACCCTCGAGAATCAGTTCCTCGGCTTTGCGACGGCTCGCCACACCGGCGTGCGCCAGGATTTTTTGTAACCGCTCCTCAGCCATTCGAGTTATCGGAAGCTGCGGCTTCGGCGGCAGGCTGCTCTTGTGAGTCAGCAGGTTCCCCAGAGTGTTCCGCTGGAGCTTCTTCGGAATCGCCTAATGCCATCCGCCCGAGCTCTTCGAACTCTTTGAGCGTTGGCAGTTCCGCAAGCGAGGCCAAGCCGAATTGCAGCAGAAACTCTCGCGTCGTCTTATACATGATCGGCTTGCCAAGCACGTTCTTCCTTCCGGCCGTGGCGATCAGCTTACGATCAAGCAACGTTTTCAGAACACCAGCGCCCTGCACGCCGCGGATCTCCATGATTTCCGGAGCAGTGATGGGCTGTTTGTACGCCACAACCGCCAACGTTTCCAGCGCGGCCAACGAAAGCTTAAGCGGCGTCTGCAGATTCTTAACGAACCGGCGGATCGCTTCGTGGTGCTCGGGCTTCGTAGCCAACTTGTAGCCACCCGCAATTTCGCGAACTGACAAGCCGCGGTCGGGAGCAGAATATTCGGCCACTAAATGCCCCAGTACTTCTTTCACGCGCTCAAGCGGCTGCTCTATGGCGGTCGCAATCTGCTCGGCGGAAAGAGGTTCGTCTGTGATGTAGATGGCTGCTTCAATCACCGCTTTCAGCGCGCCCGCTGCTTCCGGCGCAGCTGCCGCTTCCACTACCTCTTCCGCAACAAACAGAGTTTCTTGAATTTCGTCTGGTGCCGGCTCAGGTGGCGCTTCTTCCCACTCCGGCGCACTTGCTGCGTCCTCTTCGGCGACGCTCATTTGTTCCACTTCTTCCATGCTGTCGATTAGCGATATTCCTCTTCTACTGCTGCCAGTTCGTCAGCGCTCTCATTCGCTTCCGATAAGCCGGGTCCGGGGCGAAGGCCAATGTCCCCGAACGCTTCGCTTTGCGTCAGCTCGACGTTCTGCCGTCTCACCAATTCCAGAATCGCGAGAAACAGACAGATCATCGCGCGCCGGCTGCGCTGCTTTTCAAAAAGCTCCGTGGCGGAAAGCGTGCGGCGCGAACGCGTGAGCTGATGCCGCAGGAACCGGATCATGTCGGGAACACTGACATCCTCTTTGCCAATCTCGTAAACCGGGCGCGTCTTAGCCCGTTCCAGAACACCTTGAAAGGTCTTCACCAGATCGAAGATCGTAACCGCGAGTCCGGGAACTTCATCTTCGGCGAGGAACAGATCAATCTGCGGATTCGACCAGATCGCCTCTTCTACCACCCGCTTCTGCTGCAGCATTTCGGCTGCGTTCTTGAAGCGCTCATGCTCGATCAGGCGATCGACCAACTCCTTGCGCGGATCTTCTTCGGGCGAAATCTTATCGAGTTCGGGATCTCGCGGCAGCAGCATCTTGCTCTTGATGTGAATCAACGTTGCGGCCATGAACACGAAATCGGAACTGAGCTCAATGTCGAGTTCGGCGGCGCGTTGCACGTAGTCGAGATACTGCGCCGTGATCTGGGCAATTGGGATGTCGTAGATGTTGATCTGCTGTTTGCGAATCAGATCGAGAAGCAGATCCAGCGGGCCCTCATACTGTGCCAGATGAAAGCTTAAGGGCGATGACACTAGCTACAACGATAGCATGCAAAACCCGCGTTTTAAGGGCTTTTCAGGCCTATGCGAGCGTGTTTACAGTCAGCGTGCGAGTGCCTTCGTAAGCCGCGATTGCGTCGTCTTGGGCCAGGATGTAACCAAGCTCATCGACACCTTGCAACATGCACTGTTTCGCGAATTCATCAATTGCAAATTGAACCGTGGAACCGTCGGGCAAAGTGAGTTCTTGCTTTTCAAGATCCACGTGCACGCTCACAGATGGATCTTTTTCGACCGCTTTGAAGAGTGCTTGCTGGATGTCGTGCGGAACAACGATCGGTAGCAGAGAATTCTTCAACGAGTTGCCGCGGAAGATGTCCGCGAACGAAGTGCTGATGACGGCGCGGAAACCATATTGCGTCAGCGCCCACGGTGCATGTTCCCGCGAACTGCCGCAGCCGAAATTGTCTCCGGCTAGCAAAACTTTTGCCGCGCGGCCTTCAGGCCGATTGACGATGAAGTCCGGCTTTGGATTTCCCTCCGCATCGTAGCGCCAGTCGTAGAAGAGCTGATCGCCAAGGCCAGCTTTTGAAGTCGTCTTTAGAAAGCGCGCCGGGATGATCTGATCGGTATCGATATTGTCTATCGCGAGCGGGGCTAGACGGCCGGTGAATGCGATGAATTTTTCCATGTTGGTTCTTTACAGCATCGTGCGAACATCAGTGACCACGCCGGTTACCGCGCTAGCTGCCGCAGTAAGTGGACTCGCCAGGAAAGTACGGCCGCCTTTGCCTTGCCGGCCTTCGAAGTTGCGGTTACTCGTGGAGACGCTGTATTCGCCGGGAGCGAGTTGGTCGCCGTTCATGGCGATGCACATGGAGCAGCCCGCTTCGCGCCAGTCAGCGCCGGCTTCTTTGAAGATGCGGTCGAGACCTTCGGCTTGCGCCTGAGTTTTCACTTGCTGCGAGCCCGGAACAACCATAACGCGCACATTCGGACTCACCTTGCGGCCCCGGAAAATCTCAGCGGCAGCCCGCAGGTCGGAGATGCGGGAATTGGTGCAACTGCCGATGAAGACGACATCGACCCGATGTCCGAGCAGCGGCTGGCCGGATGGCAGGTCCATGTAGCGCAGCGCTTTGCCCAGTGATTCGCGCTCCACCGGATCGTTGATCGTGGAGGGATCGGGCACAGGTGCGCTAATCCCGATGCCCATGCCGGGATTGGTGCCAAAAGTTATCATCGGCTCAAGCGCGCTTGCGTCGATGTCGATGCGCTTATCGAATTGCGCTCCTTCATCGGTAGGAAGCTGACGCCAGAGTTGGAGCGCCCGGTCCCAATCCGCGCCTTTCGGAGCGAAAGGACGGCCCGCGAGGTATTGGTACGTCGTTTCATCCGGAGCGACAAGGCCCGCGCGCGCACCTCCTTCGATGGACATATTGCAGATGGTCATGCGCTCTTCCATCGAGAGCGATCGGATAGCCGAACCCGCGTACTCGAACACGCATCCTGTGCCGCCGCCGATGCCAATGCGCGAGATCAGATTCAGGACGATGTCTTTTGCGCCCACGCCTGGTTTCAACGTTCCCGCGACGCTAACCTCGAAAGTCCTGGAACGGCTCTGCAGCAGGCACTGCGTCGCCAGTACGTGTTCTACCTGGCTGGTTCCGATGCCGAATGCCAGCGCGCCAAACGCTCCATGCGTAGCCGTATGGCTGTCGCCGCAGACAACCGTCATGCCCGGCTGTGTCAACCCTTGCTCCGGACCGATGATGTGCACGATTCCCTGTTTGTCGCTATGCGGTCCGTAAAAAGGAATGCCGAAGTCGCGGCAGTTCTTCTCGAACTGGTTGATCTGCGCTTCGGCAACTTTGTCTAGAATTGGCAAGGACCGGTTGTATGTGGGAATGCTGTGGTCCGTGGTTCCGAACGTCAGATCGGGACGCCTCACCGTCAATCCGCGCTCACGCAGACCGGAGAACGCTTGCGGCGAAGTGACCTCGTGCACCAGGTGAAGATCAATGTACAGCAGCGTGGGCGCGCCGGGACGTTCCGAGACGATGTGATTGTCCCAGACCTTTTCGATAATCGTGCGCGGCTTTGCCGCTCCGTTAGATTGCGACATAAAGTGTCTAATTCAATATTGAATGCTTTTTAGGCCCCAACGACACGCGCCGATAACAGTTCGCAGATGGCGTCCCCAACTTCAGACGTGCTCGCCGGAGCTCCGGCTGGCTTTAGATCGGCCGTCATGTGGCCGCTGTCCAGAACTCTTTCGATGGCCGCGTTGACCGCGCGCGCTTCTTCCGTCAAGCCGAAACTGTATTCGAGCATGGCCGCTACTGAGCCAATTGCACCCAGCGGATTGGCTTTGTTCTGACCTGCAATATCGGGCGCGGAGCCATGTACCGGCTCGTAAAGTCCGGTGCGCGCGCCGGAAGCTTTCTGCGCCCCTAAAGACGCAGACGGCAACATACCGATAGAGCCGGCCAGCACGGCGGCTTCGTCGCTCAGAATGTCACCGAACAAGTTTTCAGTCAGCACCACGTCGAAGCGCTTCGGAGTCAGCACCAGTTGCATGGCGCAGTTGTCCACCAGCAGATGATCCAGCTTTACATCCGGGTATTCACCGGCCACCTCGATCACGATCTTGCGCCAGAGCTGCGAGTTTTCGAGGACATTTGACTTGTCGACGCTGGTGACGTGCTTCCTTCGTTGCCGCGCCAGTTGAAAAGCCATGTGGCTGACACGCTCGATCTCGGGCCGGGTGTACGCCATGGTGTTGACGGCGCGTTCTTCCGCACCGCTGCCCGAAAGGCCGCGTGGCGTGCCGTAATACAAGCCGCCGGTCAGTTCGCGAACGATCACCATGTCGGTTCCGTCCACCAGCTCGTTTTTGAGCGGCGACGAGTCGATCAGTGCACGGTAGGAGCGTACCGGACGCAAATTCGCATACACGCCCAAGGCTTTGCGGATGCCCAGCAGCCCGCGCTCGGGGCGTTTCTCCGGTGGCGCGCTATCGAATTCCGGCAGCCCGACAGCACCCAGCAAAGTAGCGTCGGCTTGTAGCGCCAGCTCACGTGTGCGATCCGGAAACGGATTGCCTGTTTGCTGTATCGCTATACCGCCAATCAGGCCTTCGCTCAATTCAAGTTCGTGCCCGCCAAGTGTCGCCACCTGGCGCAAAATCTTGACTGCCTCGTGCGTGACTTCCACGCCGATGCCGTCGCCGGGCAGAATCAGAACGCTTAGTTTCATTGGACCTAGCGAGCCGCGGTGTACTGAGCGGACTCGACTTCAATCTCCTGAGCCGACCCGAGAATCTCTTGCACCAAAGCCGCGATCTCTTCGTTGCGGAGACCTTTCTTGTTGTCGGCAATGTGCGTGAACCGATTGTAGAGTTCTTCCAACTGCTCGCGCGTGAGTTGGAACCCAAGATCCTCGGCTCGCTTCTTCAACGCATGACGGCCGCTGTGCTTGCCCAGCACGATTCGGCTCTCAGGCACGCCCACACTGGCCGGGCTCATAATTTCGTAGGTCGATGGATTCTTCAAGTAGCCGTCCTGGTGAATGCCGGCTTCGTGCGCGAAGGCATTCTCACCAACAATGGCTTTGTTTGGTTGTGGACCGAAAGTAATGAAGTGCGTGAGAGTCTGACTGGCGCCAAAGAGCTTCTGGCTGTGGATATTCGTCTCAAACGGCAGCCGATCGTGGCGTGTTTGCATGGCCATCACTACCTCTTCGAGCGCGGCATTGCCGGCGCGCTCTCCAATGCCGTTGATAGTGCATTCAATCTGACGCGCACCGGCTTTGATTGCTGCCAAAGAGTTTGCAACCGCTAAACCTAAATCGTCGTGGCAGTGGACGCTGACAATGGCGCGGTCGCCCAACAACGTCACGATGCGCCCTATCAATTCGGCGTACTCGTCGGGCACGGAATACCCAACTGTATCCGGCAGATTGACGGTGCGAGCGCCCGCTTCCACCACGGCCTGGCAGATTTCCTCAAGATATGTGAGATCGGTACGCGTCGCATCTTCGGCGGAGAATTCTACGTCGTCGGTGTAGTTACGCGCCAGACGTACTGCCGCCACAGCACTGTCGAGCACTTCCTGGCGGCTCTTCTTCAGCTTGTACTGGAGGTGAATGTCGCTGGTGGCGATAAAGGTATGAATGCGGGGACGCTTGGCACGTTTCAGGGCACTGGCGGCTCGTTCCACGTCCAGGGTGCAGGCGCGCGCCAAGGCGCATACTTGGACCCAGGGAAATTGCCGGCTGACCGCGTCGACCGCTTCATAGTCACCCTCCGAGGCAATCGGAAACCCGGCTTCGAGAATATCCACTCCCAGATCCACCAGTTCGCCTGCCATTTTCAGCTTCTCTGGCGTAGTCATGCTGCAGCCAGGTGACTGTTCCCCATCCCGGAGGGTAGTATCGAAAATATAGACTCGGCTCATTGTTGCTCCTTAGTGCGGACTTAACCATGGTAAATTTTTCCCGCTGATTATGCAAATTTATAGTTATCGGGATTAGTATTAGCTATGATGATATAAACGCCTGGTGGGTGGGCGTATGGAACTCTATCCCTTAAAAGTTTTCTTGACCGTGGCTACGGAGCGAAGCTTCTCGCGTGCGGGCGAAAAGCTGCTTCGTACTCAGCCTGCTATCTCTATTGCTATCCAACGCTTAGAGAGCGATCTCAAAGAAAAATTGATTGATCGTTCTGGCCGTGAACTGCTGCTTACAGACGCTGGACGTGTGGTATTGGAGTATGCACGTCGCTTTCAGAACCTCGAAGCGGATCTGGAGAACGCCCTGCGTGAGCTAAAAGACAATTACGCCGGCCGTTTGTCCATTGGCGCGAACGAATCCACCACTCTCTATCTCATTCAGTACATTGAGCAGTACCGGCGCTTATTTCCCAAAGTAAAGGTGCAGGTACGGCGCTCGGAGTCCAGCAAGATTCCTTCCCAATTGCTGGACGGCGAACTGGAGCTGGGCGTCATCAGTTACGATCCCAGCGACGACCATCTGCAATCCCAAATCATCTATACGGATCGGTTGACGCTGATTGTATCGCCCAAGCACCGGTTCGCGAACCGCACCGACATTTCGATTGCCGAATTGGACATGGAGACATTCATCGCGCACAATGTTCTGTCGCCGTATCGCGAAGCCGTGTTGCGCGAATTTCAGCGCCAGAAAGTGCCGTTAAACATGGATGTCGAGATGCCCACGGTCGAAACCATCCGGCGCTTGGTGCAAGACAATGAAGGTGTGGCGTTCCTGCCGCGCATGTGCGTGGAACAGGAGCTCAAGCAGGGCACGCTGCATGAAATCCGGGTGAAGGAACTGAACCTCGAACGTAAGATTCGACTGGTATTTCCCGCACGGCGCGCGTTGAGCCATGCCGCCAAAGCGTTCCTGGAGGTGGTCAAGCGCGCTAGCACCGAGCCGGAGTCTCTGCAGGAACCCGCCTGATGGCAAGTGGACCGGTTAGCCGGCCCGCTGTTGCAATCGTGGGCGGCGGCATCATCGGGCTGTCAATCGCTTTTCGGCTTTCGCGGCCCGATTTC
This sequence comes from Terriglobia bacterium, assembly GCA_963758445.1. Taxonomy (GTDB): domain Bacteria; phylum Acidobacteriota; class Terriglobia; order Bryobacterales; family Bryobacteraceae; genus Bog-105. The sequence continues at coordinate 188,444 of CAVWVR010000001.1, read as the reverse complement.
GGCCTCTCAATTGAAGTATTCGATCAATCTGTCACTGGCGGTGAAGCAAGCTGGGCGGGCGCGGGCATGCTTTCCATCGGCGGCGAAATCGACGCGGCCTCACCGCTCGCGAACTTGGCGCTTGAATCGCGCAAGCTTTACCCGGCCTTCGTTCACGAACTGGAGAGCCTTTCGGACTTGCCGATCGACTACCTGGAATGCGGGGCATTAGATGTCGCGTACTCCGACGACGAGTTAACCGCGCTTGATCGTCGTGCCGAGCGTCAGCGCATCCTGGGCATTCGTTCCAAAGGCATCACCGCCGGCCAGGTAGCTACCTTCTGGCCGCGTATCCGTCAGGAAGGTCTGACCGGCGGCCGTTTTTATCCCGACGACGCCATCGTAAATCCGCGCGAGCTGGTGCATGCGCTGAAAGTAGCTTGCCGCAAAGCCGGCGTGACTATTGCTGAGCGCTGCCGTGTGAAGGCAATTGAACTCGCCGAAAACCGCTTGTCCGTAGTCAGCGATCGCGGCACAAGCCACTTCAACACTGCCGTGATTGCCGCCGGCGCCTGGAGTAGTCAGATTGAGCTCAGCGAAGCGCCCGCTCTCCCTCACGCTGAACCGGTGAAGGGACAGTTGATCGGGTATCACCAGCCGGAGCAAACCTGCAACACGATTGTGCGGCACGGCCACACTTACTTATTGCAGCGCAGTAGCGGCCTCTTGATCGCAGGGTCGTCCATGGAGCGCGTTGGGTTCGATCGTGAATTGGACCCGTTCATTGAGGCCGATATCGCGCACAGCGCAGGTTTTCTGATGCCGCATCTGGCTGAGACCTCACCATCTGAAAGCTGGCTGGGTTTCCGGCCGTCAAGCGATGATCTGCAGTTGGGGATGTGGCGCCCGGGTCTTTACCTCGCGTACGGCCACTTCCGGAACGGAATTTTGCTCGCTCCCGCCACTGCGGACCACATCGCGAACCAGATCAGCGCCAATTTGCAAAAGCGTTCGTTCGCTTCCGGCGCAGATCGTTAATTAGCCCCGCGACGCGGCTCCTGCGCTTAACCAAAGCTTCCAGCAGTTCCAGCAAAGCGTCCTCGTCCGTAGCAAGCCAACTGCCCGGAATCTCCTTCCAGGCGGAGTCGATCACTTCCAGCGGAAAATTCTCCACCATGCTCAGCCAAGGCTGAAATGAGTCAATCGTGCGCACTTCGTCATAGATGCTGGTGCGGAAATACACGCCTTGCAGCGGACTGTCCTGGAACTGCCAGGTAGAGCCGTTAAACGCGAATCCGTGGTCGATCATCTGCGCGAAAAACCCGAGCCGGCCGGGCACTTCGCCCTTCAATGGCGTCCATGCCTTCGCGCGTGCGCGGAAGAAGACCGCCTGGCGCGAATCAGCGTTGCCCACCCACTTGTCGAATACCAGGACGCCCAGGAAATCGGCCCGGTTCTCCACTTTGTGCAGTAGCGTGTCGGGCAGAAAATCGAACGTAGCGACGCGCTCGGGATGGACGGCCATGCGCGAGCCGAAATGCAGCCCCGAAGGGATGGGCTCGCGCCTGCTCCCCAAGGTGATGTAGAGCTCCGGATTCTCCGCGATGAACTCTGCGGGTAGTTCCAGGATGACGGTATCGGGCACGTGTATCTGCAAATACCGGAGGAACGCACAGGCTAGCCATTCGTTGATCAGAATGCGCCGGTGCTGGGGATTGTTGACAAACTTGGCCACATAGAAGTGGCCATCTTCTCCCTCGATCAGGTGGGCCTGTGCCCCGCCTCGCATCTTTCGTATCAGTTTGCGGGCACGGATGGGCATTCGAGCGGCTGGTCAGGACGCAAGTGCGAAAATACTGATTATGCTTGAAGATGCTTCTGAGAAGCAGCCCATACGCAACCAGGACGAAGTGGCGCTTGAACTTATGAAGTTTATCGCCGTGACGACCGGCTACGGTAGAGGCGCCACACCGACAACGGGGTTTGCGGGCAAAGCACCGCGTTCGAGCGAAGAGTTTGCGGACTCTCTGCTCGAGCTCTTTGAACGTTGCCGGACCGTGGTCAAGAAGGGCAAATAGGCAATTAGAGTGTCTCCCGCCGCAACGCAGTGTGGCGGCGGGACCAACACCCCATTTCCTAGCGCTTCTTCGACGCGCTCTTCTTTACCGCCTTTTTGGCTGGCGCGGTCTTCTTGACAGCAGTTTTCTTGGCGGGTGTTTTTTTAGCCGCCGCCTTCTTCATTGGGGCTTTCTTGGCAGCCGCCTTTTTCGCTGGAGCTTTCTTGACAGCGGCTTTCTTCACTGCCTTTTTCGCAGCCTTCTTTGCTGGAACAGCTTTCTTAGGAGCCGTCTTCGTAGCAGCCGCCTTTGTGGCGGTCTTCTTGGCCGGAGCGGGTGCGGTTTTCTTCGCGGGCGGTGCGGACTTACTGGCACTCTTCGAGGCTTGCTTCTTGGCCTTCGGCGCCCCCTTGCTGCCGCCGCTCGGAGCCGTTTCGGCGCCTTGGCTTCCTTCGCTCTCTGCGCCATCGCTCCCGGCATGCTGACGGCCGCCCTTTTCTTCACCCTGAACGGGCACCATCAGGACCTCGACAACTTCTACTTCCACTTCGTCGTCATCGTCATCGTCTTCATCATCCTCCACGGCCCCACCATATTCACCCTTCTCAGATTCCATCTCTACGTGCTCGTCTTCGTACTCGAAGTCCTCGTCATCGTCTTCCGGTCTCAGCTTGTGTTCGAATATCACGCACTCCTCCTTTCGCATATATGCTCACTACGCATCCAGATGATGCAAGCAGCAAAATGATTTCACAAGCTGTGACGAATGGCAAGTGCTAAATGAAAAAGCCCGGGCGCAACATGCATCCGGGCTCGCGCGAATGGAAGAAGAAAAGTACTACCGAAGGCTTGCTGTGCGAACTGCAGCCTTGCGGTGCAGCACCTGGGAGGGCACCCGGTGAGCCGCAGCAACGTGGGTCGCGTGCTGCATCGAAGCGGCGCGCCCGCGTGTAGTAGCCGAAGCCAGCTTCAATCGGGCACGTTTGCCTTTGACGCGGGCGCGGCTATTGTCGTTGTAGACAGCCGGAATCAACAGCGTATCGCCCGCCTCGATAGCGTCCGCTGAGCGATTAACGGCGGATATGCGGTCGGCGCTCAAATGAAAAGAACTGGCGATGCTGGCCAGGGTGTCGCCCGCCTGAACATGGTGTAGGCGCCAGGCTTGCCTGCTCGCCGCTGGAACGGTCTCAAGCGCCGCCACAGCGCTATCCGCCGAACCCTTTGGCACGTGCACGTCAAATCCAGCCGGGGCCACCTGCCTCAGCAGTGATGGATTCAGATCGTGAATAACCGACAGCGGCTGAAGTGCGGCGTCGGCCACCAGATTGAGGTTGGTTGATGCGGTGAGATGGATGGAGTCGTACTCAACCGGCGTGTCCATGTCGACAGATTCCAGGCCATAATCCTTCGGGTTCTTTGCCATGATGGTCATCGCGACGATAATCGGCACATAGTTCCGCGTCTCACGCGGAAGCGCGTTCCGCTTCATTAGTTCCCAGAAGTCGGCGTACCCGGTACGCTCAATCGCGTGATCGACAGCGCCGGCGCCGCAGTTGTAAGCGGCCATCGCCAGGTACCAGTCGCCGAAGTGAGTATGGAGATCTTTGAGATACCTCGCGGCGGCGCGAGTGGCCTTTTCGGGATCCAGGCGCTCGTCGTAACTGCTGCCACGATTCAGCGCGTAAGTGGACCCAGTGGCCGAGATAAACTGCCACATCCCAACAGCCTGTTTATTCGAAACCGCGCGCGGGAGAAAGCCCGATTCCGCCTGCGCCAGATAGATAAGCTCCGAAGGAACGCCTTCTTCAGTGAAGATGCGCTCGATCAGTTCCTTGTACCTCCCGGACCGGCGCAGACCTGACAACAGAATGCTGCGGCCGCGATCGGTCGAGAAGTAGTGAACGAAGCTGAGGACTGGATCGGAAAGCTCCAGCGGAATACCCGACGTGGTCTCGTGAACCTCTTGCGTCAACTTCGGCGCCAGCTTCTCATCCACCGGGAACGTCATGTGACTGATCTCGTCGATCGGCGCCTTGTCGAATACCACCGCATCCTGCTGCGTCTGACCGGCACCGAGTTTCTCAACATCGAAACGGTAGATCAGATCACACATCTCATCGAGGCGCCGTTCCAGGCGGCGATGATCGGGAGAGTTTTCAGGAGCGTTCAGTAAAGTGTCTACGGCTGCATCGAATTCGCGCCGCGCACCGTTTAGATCGCCCTCAAAATACATCTGCCGTCCCGCGTTGAGGTGCACATCCGCACGTCTCAAGCGATCGTCAGTTTCTGGGGAATGCGGCAGGGAATCTGTTTCGGTTTCGCGAATGGATCCCGAGGCGATTCCGCCGTCGAAGGAAGAGCTCGCAGAATCGGAGGCGCTACTATCAGCGGCACGAGCGGCAAATTCAACTCCATTTACTGCAGAAGCATTTGTCGCTGCCTGGGACGTGCCTGCTGAAAGAGCGCCGATGATCGCGATGCCGGTTAGGACATGGTCTAGTCTTCGCATCAGTCGATAAGCAATGTTTATAATCTACGCAGAATGTAACGGAACCATTACTGTATCGCAAGTGCAGGAACCCGTCAAGCCTACTATTTCCATTTTCTGTATCGGCTTTAGGGGGTAATACTAATAACTATAGTTATTTTCGAGCGGATTCAATAGGTTGCGCGTGAGCCAACGTACAAAGCGCCAGCTCAACGCCTGCTTGCCGTTCAGCGGGTTGGAATAGGCTGCAGCACCCGATTAGAGATGATTCGGTCGATCATGCCGTATTCCAGCGCCGCTTCGGGTTCAAGAATGTAATCGCGATCGACGTCGCGAGCGATTTTTTCGACCGGTTGGCCCGTCGCGCCGGCAAGTATCTCGTTCAAGTTTTGGCGCATGCGCAGGATTTCGCGAGCATAGATGTCGATATCAGCAGCCTGGCCGCCCAAACCGCTCATGGAGGGCTGGTGAATAAGAATCCGCGAGTGAGGCAGGCTGAAGCGCTTGCCCTTACTGCCGCAGGCCAAAAGCACCGCTGCCATCGAAGCCGCCTGACCCACGCAATACGTCACAATGTCCGGTTCTACCAGACGCATGGTGTCGAGAATGGCCAAACCGGCCGTGATGGAGCCGCCCGGCGAGTTCAGATAAAGCGATATATCCCGCTCCGGGTCCTCGGCCGCCAGAAATAACATCTGCGCGATCACAAGGTTAGCGACGTTGTCGTCGATCGGGGTACCCAGGAAGATGATATTTTCTTTCAGCAGCCGCGAGTAGATATCGTAGGCGCGTTCGCCCCGCGAGGTCTGCTCGACGACCATGGGTACCAGCACTGAGTTGTTCATCTAAGCTCCTTTACAGCAAAGCTCCGCAGTATCTCTAAGCAATAGCGGCAACCCCATGATATAGGATTGCGGTAGTCCGGCAGAACCGTTGCCCAAGTCGGAGAAGTCCGTTGACGCGTCTGCCCCGGCCAGCCGATAGTAAGAAAAGTATGTTGTTTTCATTCGCTTGCACTGTCAGGACAATCCGCAATGAGAAAACTTGAGATATTTCGTCCTTGTCTGACTCTCTTTGTAATCTTTTCCGGGCGTCCAGTCGATTAGGTTCATAGCATCGCTGATATATGAGGATTCTCATAGCCGACGACAACCAAATGTCTCGCGTACTACTGCGCAATTCCGTAGAGCGCTGGGGCTATGAAGTTGTACTTGCCGCCAACGGGCTCGAGGCCTGGAATATTCTGGCGCAACCCGACTCGCCCCCTATAGCCATTCTGGATTGGGTAATGCCTGATGTGCAGGGTCCGGAACTCTGCCGCCGGGTCAGAGAGACGCATCGCGAGCCTTACACCTATATCCTGCTGCTGACTTCCAAGAACACGAAGAACGATACGGTGGAAGGTTTTGAGGCGGGCGCCGATGACTACATTGTTAAGCCGTTCGATGACAGTGAACTACGCATGCGGCTGCGCGCCGGCCAACGCATCATCGACCTGCAGATGAAGCTGATGCAAGCGCGTGAAGAATTGCGCGAGCGGGCTAATAAGGATCTGCTCACTATGCTCCCGAACCGCGCGGCCATCGCCGCTACGCTCGATCGCGAGATCTCGCGTTGCCATCGTGACAACCGCACCTGCGGCGTAATCTTACTGGACATCGATCATTTCAAGAAAATCAACGATACCTACGGGCACTTCGCCGGGGATGCGGTCTTGCGCGAGACCGCGACGCGCCTGCGTGGAAACATTCGAGAGTACGATCAAGTGGGCCGCTACGGCGGCGAAGAATTTCTCGTCGTTCTCCCGAATTGCGATCTGAATGCGGCCAGCAAGCAAGCCGAACGCATGCGTCACAAACTCCATTCGGAAGTGATGCAGGTGGATGGCGCAGAACTGACAGTCTCGGCCAGCTTCGGCGTTACCGTCTCTGATTTATCCGAGCACTCACCCGACATTTTCGTTCGCGTCGCCGATGAGGCGCTGTATCGTGCCAAGGCCGGCGGCCGAAACTGCGTCTCTACCTTGACACTGAACGAATCTTCCGTCGCGCTGGCCCGCTAACCGTCGCCCAATAATGCTTGCAGACCAGGCGGTTTGCCGCGTTATACTGTGAACTGTTGCGCCCGTAGCTCAGTTGGATAGAGCGTCTGGCTACGAACCAGAAGGTCGGCAGTTCGAATCTGTCCGGGCGCACCAGCTTAGATTCCTGCTTCCAATCCTGAGTAAAATGGCAGGGTTCGCCAACAATGCTGATGGATGAAGCGCAGGCTCCGCAAGCGGCTAGCAGAATTGAAAGCGCGGCGGAAGCGGCTCTCGCCCACCATTAATACGTCAGTTCCCTCGATGTCCTCGTCGTGCAAGCGATTTTAGAGGCCTGGAGAGAATAGGAATAGCTACTTATTCTTCTTTGCTTGTGATGAAGAAGCTTCTATCCGCATCAACCAATTGCGGAAACCATCGGCGTTTAAGAGTCCGGGGTTATCATCCGAGCAGGAGTTCACATCGTGGCATATCATCCCTCCAGACGTCATTTCTTCTTCGGCAGCTTGCTCGCCGGGGCCGTCCCATTAGGCGGATTTGGCAGCCAGGTCTCGTTGAAGGCGCTGGGCTACAAGTCGCCAAATGAGAAATTGAACATCGCCTCAATCGGCGCGGGAGGCAAGGCCAGCAGCGACATTGCCGCCTGCGCCGAAACCGAAAACATCGTGGCGCTTTGCGACGTGGACGACAAGCGCGCCGAGAGAACGTATCAGTTGCACCCGAATGTCCCCAAGTACAAAGACTTTCGCGTGATGCTCGACAAGCAGGGCAACGATATCGATGGCGTCATTGTGACCATCCCGGACCACATGCATGCTGCGGCCGCCATTTTCGCAATGGAACAAGGCAAGCATGTCTACGTGCAGAAACCGCTGGCGCATACCGTGTGGGAATGCCGGGCGCTGCAGAAGACAGCACAGAAGACCAAAGTTGCCACCCAGATGGGAAACCAGGGTTACTCCAATGAGGGAACCCGCCAGTGCGCGGAGATGATCTGGAACGGCGAGATCGGCAACGTCACCGAAGTTCATGCCTGGACTAACCGACCGGCCTGGCCGCAGGGAATCACCGAAATCCCGCCCAGCGACCCGGTACCCAGTTGGCTAGATTGGGACCTCTGGTTGGGAATTGGTAAACAAACGCCCTACAGCAACGAATATCTGCCGTTCATCTGGCGCGGATTTTATGAGTTCGGGAGCGGCTCGCTAGGCGATATGGCCTGCCATATCCTCGGAGCGCCGAATCTTGCTCTGCGTCTGACCGCGCCCACATCCGTCGAGTGCGTCAGTCAGGAGGGCCGCAGCGATCTTTACTTCCCGGCGAAGTCGGTGGTGCGCTTCGACTTCCCCGCCCGGCCCGGCATGCCGCCCGTCAAAATCTTTTGGTATGACGCGATGCGCGAAGAACAGCCGACATTCCCAGGCGCTCCGCAGAACGAAATACTCGGCGATCTGCCGCGGAACCGTACCGCGCAGGCTAACCCGGATATAGCGCCGAGAGAGCGTCAAATTATCGGCGGTGTGTTCACCGATCAGTTCTTCAACCCCAAGAAGCTGCCGCCTCCGCCGCCGCGGCCCGCCCAACCACAACAGCCGCCCATGGATGCCCGCGCTCAACGCGACGCCAAGTGGATGGAATTGATCCGTACGGGAACCAATGGCAGCCTCTTTGTCGGTGACAAAGGCATGATCACAACCGGCACTTACGGAGAATGGACGCGTCACATTCCGGTTGAAAAAATGCACGGCTATGAATTCCCGGCCGAGATGCTGCCCCGCTCTCCGGGCCATTATCACGATTGGATTCGGGCCTGTAAAGGCGGTTCGCCGGCCTGCTCGAACTTCGACGTTTCGGCGCCATTTACCGAGTGGATCGCGCTTGGCGCTCTGGCTATCAGATTGAACACCAGGCTGGAATGGGACGCTGAAAAGATGGAGATCACCAACAACGCCGAGGCGAATCGCCTGCTGAAGCCGAACCCGCGCAAGGGCTGGTCCGATCTGCTGGCGTAATAACCAACCGGCTCAACCGTTCTTAGCGCGCGCTCGCAACTCCGCTAGAACTTCCTCGCTGTGATGGCCTGGATCGACCCCGGTCCAGACCTTCACAATCTTTCCGGCTGGATCGATTAGAAAGGTATTGCGCGCGGCTATTTTGAAGCCCAGGTAGTTCTTCAGCGAGCCATACTGCTCCGCTACCTTTTTCTCGGTATCGGCGGCCAATTTGAACGTCAGCCCCTGCTTCGCGCAGAAGTCTTTGTGACTGTCTGGCGAGTCGACGCTTACACCGATAATCACCGCATTGTCACCGTGATATTTCTCGATGTCGCGCTGGAAATTGTGCGCCTCTATGGTGCAGCCCGGGGTGTTGTCCTTCGGATAGAAATAGAGAACAATCCACTTGCCCCGGAATTCTGAAAGACTGACGGGGGTTCCGTCTTGCGACGGAAGCTTGAAATCGGGCGCACTTTGCCCGGCTTGCGGAAGCTCTGCGCCATTTGCAAAAAGTCCGGCGATCAAAAACACAGTAGTGGCTCCAAACAAGAGATGCTTCACGCTTCCGTTGTAGCTTAGTGCGTTTCAGCCGCGGCCCGGCTGGCGAACGCCTGGGCCGCCTCACGCACCAGGATGCCCATCTTCGGATGACTCGGCTCCATTTGCGCCCTAAGCCCGCACTCACTCAGAGACTCGCTGCAATCCGGACCAATCGACGCTATAAAGACTCCCCGTAAAGCGTTCACCGCCGGTTCGCGTAGATTCCGTTGTTCCGCAAATTCGAGAAAGTGCTCAATCTGAACGCCGGTAGTGAACAGCGCCGCTTCCACCTTCCCCGCGAGCAATGAATCTAATGCTTGCGCTAGCGGAGCTGTGTCACCGGGCAAAGCCCAGCGGTAGACCGGCACGCGCGTAACTCTGCGCCCTTGCAATTCCAGCCCCTGCATCAATTCTGGATTGGAGCGCCCATATTCCTGCACAGCCACGGAGGTCTCCTGCCGGTCTGCCACAGCCGCCAGCAACTCGCGCCAGGTGTTCGGCTCGGGAACGCTGACTGCGATAGGAACATCCCACTCCCGCAGAACAGCCGTCGGCTTCGGCCCGCGCGCAACCACAGTGACATGGCGCAACGCATCCGAAAATCGTTGTTCGCCATCTCGTACCGCTATCACGCGCTGTAGGTAGCGCGTACCGACGCCGGTTAGAAAGATGACCATGTCGAACTCGCCTGCATAGAGTCGGTCTGCGAATGTGAACGCTTCCGTGTTCTCTTCAATAGGGACTTCAAGCAGGGCGGGCGCAACCAGCGGGTCGCCACCGTTGATGCGGATCAGCTCCGCAATCTCCTTTGCGCGGCGGCTTTCAAATGCCAGGATTTTGCTACCGGCGAAGGACATCTCCAGAATTTAGCGCATCCCGATTCCTTGTTACCATACAAAGAGTCAATCGACAGCATCAAGGAAACAATAGGATGAAGGCCGGTGTGTTCGCGTTATTTGTTTGTCTGCTGGCGCTCTCCCGCCCGGGAACGGCCCAGCAAATCGCCGACCCGAATCCGGGCCGTGCGCCCAGCGCTGAGATCGATAACAAGCGCCCGTTAATTAACAAAAAAGAGAAGCCGCCCACCAGGCGAACCGTCTCCGGCAAGGTCATAGACGAGATCAGTCAGACCCCCTTGAAGGGCGCCATTGTCACGCTTACCGATCTCTCAACGCATGAGAAACGGGAGACGATCACTAAAGAAGACGGGCGCTACCTCTTCGAGGACTTGAGCTTTACTGTCGACTACGAATTGAAAGCGCTTTACAAGAACACGGCAACTGAAGTTCGCAAATTAAGCCAGTATGACCACACCGCCAAATCGGTTCGCATGCTGACCGTCCCGGACACCACAACGCCCACCCCGGTCAACGAAGCCAAAAAAGATACGAATCCGGACGTCAAGAAATAGCAGTTTCAGTGCTTGCGTTCAGTCACTAGGACGGGCGCCACCAGCCGGAATTGCAGAGTCGTGTTAGCCGGCAACATAATGATGCGGCTGCTTGACTCGCATCGATCGCACTGTTCCGGCATCATGCCGCTGCCCCGCGCGGCGCCTGTAACGGCTCCGGAAACGGCGCCCACTGCACTGCGCATGGTGCTTTCAAGCGGATTATGCGCCCGGCCGGTATCGTCCCAAGTACCTGTCTGAACTGGCACCACCTGTTTGTCCGTCGCTTGAATATCCAGCAACACAAGCTGTAATTCCGGCCTTCGTCCAAACACCCCCGCCCGCCTGGATTCGAGCACTTTGCCCGTTACACCCGACCCCGCCTGCGCCACAACAAACCCGTCCGTAACGATTGGGCTCGCTAAGCTGGCGTGGAAAAGCTTCCCTTTCTTAGCCTGCTCGGTAGAAAGCGGCTCTTCCAGCTTCACGTTGACAGGCGTGCCCCTCGCAACCGTCAAAGTGCGCGGGCGGCGCTCGGCGCCGGACCGCGCCGGAGGCATCTTACTCTCCGCTGGCGGCTGTGTGACTGAGCCTTCAACCGCGCCCGGCGTCAATGGAGTTTGAACAGATTGCGCCGGGTTTGGTGTCTGAGGGTTAGACGGAGGCGGAGCAACTCGCGCAGCTTGTGTAGGCTGCCATCGGCTGCCTACCGGCTCTTGCGCGCGAATTTGCGGGCCCGGGTTAAGCGGGGCCGAAGATGCGGCAGGCTGCTGAACGACCTGTGCGTTCGACCGCGGTGGAGAATACGGCTGTTGTGTAAGGCGTCTCACAACGATGAACCCGATCGTCGCAGCTATCATCAAGGTGATTGCGAGTGCAAGCCGGGTTGCTAATCGAACGAATTTGACTGCGTCCAAAATGGTCTCCACCTATGGAACGCTGGGCTAAGACCGATGTTTCAAAGGGCGCTTCCCCAACCCACCCGCGCGAGTACTGTTGCTACACTGAAGTACCAGTTACCGCTTGGTTCGGAGGCCTTTCTGAGGCTGAGTAGCATGGCCTGCCCAGCTGTGAGAGTTTGACCTCTGCAGCCGAATACCCGATAAGGAGTCTTGTAGGTTTCAATGAAATATATTTTTACGTCTGAATCTGTGACTGAAGGTCATCCGGATAAGATTGCCGATCAGGTATCGGATGCTGTTCTGGATGCCGTTTTGGCCGATGACCCGACTGGCCGAGTCGCGTGCGAGACGCTGGTCACAACCGGCATCTGCATCGTGGCGGGTGAAATCACCACGACCACCTACGTAGATGTGCCAAGACTCGTGCGCAGCGTGATCAGCCATATCGGCTACACGGATTCCGCCATGGGTTTCGACGCGAAGACTTGCGCGGTCGTCAACATGATCCAGGCGCAATCGCCTGACATCGCAATGGGCGTGGATACGGGCGGAGCGGGCGATCAGGGTCTGATGTTCGGCTACGCTTGCGACGAAACTGCTGAGCTGATGCCGCTGCCCATCATGATGGCTCACAAGCTGGTGCGGCGCCTGAGTGAAGCCCGCCGCAGCGGCGAACTGCCTTATCTGAGGCCCGACGGCAAGAGCCAGGTCAGCGTTGAGTATGTCGACGGCCGGCCAAAACGGATCGATGCGGTTGTCATTTCAACCCAGCATGATGATGAGGTCACAACCGAACAGCTTCGGTCGGAAATTAAGAAGCACGTTATCAGCGCCGTCGTGCCAGATGACATGTGCGACTCGCAAACTAAGTTTCACATCAACCCCACCGGGCGTTTCGTCATTGGCGGCCCGCACGGCGATACCGGCCTGACCGGACGTAAGATCATTGTCGATACTTACGGCGGCATGGGCCGGCACGGCGGCGGCGCATTTTCGGGCAAGGATCCGACGAAGGTCGATCGCTCAGCCTGTTACATGGCGCGCTACGTCGCGAAAAATCTGGTTGCTTCTGGCCTCGCCTCGAGAGCCGAAGTGCAACTCGCTTACGCAATCGGTGTGGCTGAGCCGGTATCGGTAATGGTCAATACCTTCGGGACCGGCAAAATCGAAGATCAACGCCTGGCAGAGCTGATTCGGGAGAATTTCTCGTTGACGCCGGCCGGGATGATCAAGAGTCTGGATCTGCGTCGTCCTATTTATCGCAAGACGGCCGCATTTGGTCACTTCGGTCGTACCGAAGAGAGCTTCACCTGGGAAGCTACCAACAAGGCAGAAGCGCTTCGCGAAGCCGCGCAGTTGACCACGGCCACGGTTTAGCCTGGCCGCTCGTCCGCGCAGCGGCGTTGCGCTACTCAGCAGCGGCGCTGCGCCACTCAAAGGAAGAAGAATTGTCAGCAGATTGTAAGCGTTCGCTCGAGATCGAGATTCCGCTGGAAGAAGTGGAACGTGCGCGCGAACGCGTAACTAACTCCATCAAGTCGCGTGTGCGCCTGCCCGGCTTCCGTCCCGGAAAGGCGCCCGCCAGCATGATTCAGTCCCGGTTCGAGAGTGATATCCGGAAAGAAGTTCTGGATCTCTTATTGCCGGACGCATTCCGCGACCGCGTTCAGAAAGAAGAACTCAAGGTCGTCGGCGCGCCTGACGTTTCGGAACTGCACTTCGAAGCCGGCCAGCCCATCCGCTTTAAAGCCGATTTCGAGGTTGCGCCCGAGGTAGAGCTCGGCACGTACCGTGGCCTGCCGGTCAAATACGAAGAGCCCACCGTTTCCGACGAGGAAGTGGATAAGCGCCTGGAATCTACGCGCGAGAGCAAGGCCGAGTATCCGAACCAGGACCCCCGTCCCATAGAGAACGGCGACTACGTTCTGATGCATTTGAAATCGCTATCCGGTTTAGCCGAGCCGATCGATCAGGACATCCAGATACAGGTGGGCGCGGAAGAAACCTTGCCCGAGTTCAATCAGCAACTCATCGGAGCATCGCCGGATGAGATGAAAGAGTTCGACGTCACCTATCCGGAAGACTACGCGCAGGAGAAATTGTCCGGCAAGACCGTGCGTTTCCAACTGACGCCAAAGTTCATCCGCAAGCGAGAGCTACCGAACCTGGATGACGAATTCGCACGGGATCTCGGCGATTTTCAGTCTCTCGAAGAGGTGAAGGACGCGGTACGGAAATCGATCTTCAACGAGAAGCAGTATGTCGCCCAGCAGGCAGCAAAGGAAGAATTGGTCGACCAGCTCGTAGCCGCTCACGATTTCCCCGTGCCCGAGGCTTACGTTAATCGCCAGATCGAAAATCAGGTTCGTATGCAACTGCAGAATCTGGCCGGCCGCGGCATCGATCCGAACAGCATCAAGCTGGATTGGGCAAAAGTAAAGGAATCTCAGGGCGAAAAAGCCTTACGTAATGTAAAAGCATCGCTACTGCTCGAAAAGATCGCCGAGCGCGAAGGTATCGTAGCGACTAAAGGCGAAGTCGATAGCGAGATTCAACGAATCGCCAAGCAGGAGCGCGAGGCCGTTCCAGTCACCCGCGCGCGCCTCGAAAAAGAAGGAAGTTTGGGGCGAATAGCGGGAGCCATCCAGACCGAAAAGACGCTGCAATTCTTGCTGGAGCAGGCCCAGAAGCAAGCTTAGTCGGAGTCCACCGCGCTAGGTATGTAGTTATACTGAAGTATAACTATGTATACAACCAATTTGCGCAAGGTCGGAGGCTCAATCATGCTAGCCGTGCCGCCAGCCCTGCTTGACATCCTGCGCCTGGGACCGGGAGCGAAGGTCGGTGTGGCCGTGCAAAGCGGACGGCTGGTTGTGGAGCCCCAACGGCGACCGCGCTATACGCTCGATGAGTTGCTGGCGCAATGCAATCCAAAAGCTCGGCGCACCAAGGAAGAGCGCGAATGGCTCGAGAACGGGTCTGAAGGCGACGAGCTGATCTGATGAAACGCGGCGAAATCTGGCTCGTTGCGCTTGATCCCACATTAGGACATGAGCAAAAAGGGCGCCGTCCAGTCCTTATTGTTTCGCCAGAAGCATTCAACCGCGTCACCAAGGTACCGGTGGTTCTCCCCATCACGAGCGGCGGAAACTTCGCACGTACTGCGGGCTTTGCCGTAGGGCTGGCAGATGCGGGAACCAAAACGGTAGGCGTTGTGCGCTGCGACCAACCTCGCGCCCTCGATCTCGGCGCGCGCGGCGGAAAGAAGCTGGAAAGTGTCCCAGAGGCGGTCATGGACGAGGTGCTGGCGAAGCTGCTGCCGATTTTTGAGTAATTTCGCTCACCGCGACTGCCATATCAGGCCGGATCTCGTTCTCATCTACCGCAAGTCGACCGCTGTACTCTCCAGCTTGTGCGGCTTGGATCGCACCGTGAGCTCGGGCTATGAGCCATAAACGAAACGGGCGAATTAACCCGTATGGCTCTGAAAACTTTATGTTTCTGAGATTAAAGAGTTCCTAATGCTGATATACTGAACTTGAAATCCAACCGATCAGGGCAAGCGATCTCTTGATTTTTTTGCATCTAGGAGAAACAGTTTGAAGCGCGCCGGATCCGATGACTCTCTTCGCTGTTCGTTTTGCCATAAAAGCCAAGATGTCGTCGGAAAACTTATCTCCTCCCCCAGCGATTACCCCCGTGCATATATCTGTGATGAATGCATAGCGGTTTGCAATTCGATCATTGAAGATGATCGGCATGAGCAAAGCTACGGCGCCCCGGGCAAGCTGCCTCGGCCTTTGGAACTGAAAGAGTACCTGGACCAATATGTAATCGGTCAGGAAGCGACCAAGAAGAAACTCGCCGTCGCTGTCTACAACCACTACAAACGAATCCAGATGAATAAGCAGCGCGGCAGCGAAGTAGAGCTGTCGAAGTCGAACATCCTGCTTATCGGCCCCACGGGCACCGGCAAGACGTTACTTGCGCAAACACTGGCGCGCATCTTAGATGTTCCCTTCGCCATTGTCGACGCCACCACCCTAACCGAAGCTGGTTATGTGGGCGAAGATGTGGAGAACATCATCCTGCGTCTACTGCAGAACGCCGATTGGGACGTGCAACGCGCGCAAACCGGAATCATCTACATCGACGAAATCGACAAGATCGGGCGCAAGGACGAAAACCCCTCGATCACCCGTGACGTATCCGGCGAGGGAGTTCAGCAGGCGTTACTGAAGATTTTGGAAGGCACCGTTGCTAACGTGCCTCCGCAAGGCGGCCGTAAGCATCCGCACCAGGAATTCACTCCCGTAGACACCACCAACATCCTCTTCATTTGCGGCGGTGCTTTCGTAGGTCTGGAGAAGGTCATTGCACGGCGCGTGGGCACCAAGTCGATTGGCTTCATTGCGCCTGATGATAAAGACGCAGCCCGGCGCGGCGCATCCGTCCGTCGCGATGTCGATATGCTGGCGCAGTGCCAGCCCATCGATCTCATCAAGTACGGCTTCATTCCCGAATTCATCGGCCGTATGCCGGTCACGGCCGTGCTCGAAGATCTCTCGAAAGAGGCCTTGGTGCAGATTCTCACCAAGCCCAAGAACGCAATTATCCGGCAGTACCAAAAGCTGTTTGAGTTTGAGAATGTTAAGCTCAAATTTAGCGACGACGCCTTGGAATCCGTTGCGCAGCTTGCGATGGAACGTAAGGTAGGCGCGCGTGGTCTGCGCATGATCCTGGAAGATCTGATGCTCGACCTGATGTACTATCTCCCGACGTTTAAGAAGGTTCGCGAGTTTGTAGTCACCAAGGAGATGGTGCTTTCGCAAAAGATCAACATGGCAGTGCTCGAAAAGGCGGGCTAGCCAGCCAACCGCTTACTATTCGAATAGAATTTTCATACCGGCAGCAACTCACGTTCAGCGCTGCCTTCTTCTCCCGCGTTCAGGGAGCACCCGCCTAGAAAGTCAAAATGGTCACAACCAAAGATAAATCGGACACGAAAAGATTACCCATGATGCCCATTCGGGACGTCGTGATCTTCCCCTACATGATGACGCCCTTTGTCGTCGGAAGAGAGTCGAGTGTCCGCGCCCTGGAAGAGGCCCTTCTGGGTGATAAGAAGATATTCCTCGCCACGCAGCACGATGCTTCGGTGGATGAGCCCCGGCCCGATGAGATCTATTCCGTCGGAACCGTAGCGAACATTGTTCAAAGCCTGAAACAGGCCGACGGCAACATCAAGGTCTTAGTAGAAGGTGTTGAGCGCGGCAAGATCATTTCCGTTAGTGAAGAGGAAGGCTATTTCCGGGCCGTCGTCAAAACCACGGCATTTAAAGTAGAAGCCGGCAGCCAGCTCGAGGCATTGACCAGCCGTGTCACTACACTGTTTGAGCAATACGTCAAGCTCAGCCAGAACCTGAACTACGAAACCATGATCGCCGCCATCCGCGTAGACGATCCTGGCAAACTGGCCGACACCGTGGGCGCGAATCTGCAGCTCACCATCGAGGAAAAGCAGGAACTGCTTGAGATCTTCGATCCGGTGGATCGCCTGACGCGCGTTGCCGATCTGCTCGACATTGAAATCGAAAAGCTGAATGTCGATCGCACCATTCAAGGCCGCGTCAAGCGCCAGATGGAGCGCGCCCAGAAAGAGTACTACCTCAACGAAAAGATCAAGGCCATTCAGAAAGAGCTGGGCCGCGGCGAAAAGAGCGAATACGACGAGCTGAAAAAGAAGATCGACGCCGCCGGGATGACCAAGGACGCGCACGAAAAGGCCACGGCCGAATTAAAGCGTCTGGAAGGCATGCCGCCCATGTCGGCCGAATCGACGGTTTCGCGCAACTATCTCGATTGGCTGCTGGCTGTGCCGTGGAAGAAGAGAACCAAGGAAATTCGCGATCTTCGCTACGCGCGTAAGATTCTCGAAGGCGATCACTACGGTCTCGAAAAGATCAAGGAACGCATCCTTGAATTCCTGTCCGTGCGCCGCTTGGTGCAGAATCCCAAGGGTTCCATTCTTTGCTTTGTTGGGCCTCCCGGCGTCGGCAAAACTTCGCTCGGCATGTCCATCGCCAAGGCTACTGGACGAAAGTTCGTGCGCTTATCGCTCGGTGGCGTACGGGATGAGGCCGAAATCCGCGGCCATCGCCGCACGTACATCGGTGCGCTCCCCGGTCAAGTCATTCAGATGATGAAGAAGGCGGGGACCAAGAATCCCATCATCATGCTGGACGAAGTCGACAAGATGTCGATGGATTTCCGCGGCGATCCTTCGGCGGCGCTGCTGGAAGTTCTCGATCCGGAACAGAACTACATGTTCATGGATCATTACCTGGACGTGGAATACGATCTCAGCCAGGTTTTCTTTATCGCAACGGCGAACGTGCTGCATACCATTCCGCCGGCCTTGCAGGATCGCATGGAAGTCATTCGGCTCTCCGGCTACACCGAACTCGAGAAGCTGGAGATCGCCAAGCGCTTCCTGGTTCCGAAGCAGATCAAAGATACCGGCGTCAATGCAGACCAGGTGGAGTTTACCGATGCCGGTTTGCAAAGCCTGATTCAGTCCTACACCCGGGAAGCCGGCGTGCGAAATCTGGAGCGTGAAGTCGGCAATCTCTGCCGCAAGATCGCCCGCAAGGTAGTCGAGGCGCAATGGACCGGAACCGACGAGGTGCCATCCGAATCCGGCGAAGCTGAAGTGATCGAAGACGAGATGCCCATCGAAGAAACGGTTGAAGCCGCTGCCCCCGCAGCTGGAAAGAAATCGAAGAAGAAGGCCAAGAAAGAAGAAGTGCCTCTGATACCGATCGAGAAAGTTGTGATTGCGCCGGAGAAGGTCACCGAAATGTTGGGACCGGCTCGCTTCCGCGATCTCGATTTAGACAAGCAAAACGAAATCGGCGCGACCACCGGTCTGGCATGGACGGAAGTTGGCGGATCCATTCTGACCACGGAAGCTGCCGTCATGGAAGGCCGCGGCAAGATGATGACCACCGGAAAACTTGGTGACGTCATGCAGGAATCCGCGCAAGCCGCCATGAGCTATGTTCGTTCGCGCGCGCAGTACCTCGGGCTTCCCAAGGATTTCTATCGCCATCTCGACATCCACGTTCACGTGCCGGAAGGCGCGATTCCAAAGGACGGCCCATCTGCGGGCATCACGATTGCCACCAGCATCTGCAGCGCTCTGACCGGGATTCCGGTGCGCTGCGATCTCGCAATGACCGGTGAAATTACTGTGCGCGGACGCGTGCTCGCCATCGGCGGTTTGAAAGAAAAGCTGCTGGCCGCGCACCGCCATGGGATCTTTGAAATTGTTCTCCCGAAGGACAACGAAAAGGATCTTGCGGACATTCCGGAGAATATCCGAAAAGAAATGAAGCTGAACTTTGTTTTCTCGATGGACGAAGTTCTGAAAATCGCGCTGGAGCGGGAACTAGTCGCTCTGCCGCTGGCTCCTACGGCAACCGCCGCGGATCTGGCGGTTCTATCGAGCGAAGAAAATCTGACGCACTGAGCTTCCTCAAGCGTTAGAGACCGCGTCCTTTCAGGTTGGCCGTGATGGTTACGGATTTAGTCAAAGCGGAAGCTGGGCTGATAATCAGCGCAGCCAGGCCTGAGCAATTTCCGCCGGAACGGCCGGATACGGACATCGAAGTTGCTTTTCTCGGCAGAAGCAACGTGGGCAAATCCAGCTTGCTGAACAAGCTGGTGCGGCGGCCGGGGCTGGCGTTTACCAGCGCGCGCCCGGGCTGCACGCAGTTGATCAACTTCTTCCAGATCGAAGAACATCTTCGGTTTGTGGATCTGCCGGGTTACGGCTACGCGCGCGTCTCTCTCGAAGAGCGTGCTGCCTGGAAGAAGCTGATCGACAGCTACCTGATACAGCGGCAAAGCCTGCGCTTATCGCTCCTCCTCATCGACGCCAGGCGGGGATGGATGGACATGGACCTGGAACTGAAAGCCTGGCTTGAGTTCCACAACCGTCGATTTGAGGTAATCGCTACCAAGATCGACAAATTGAAAAGTACGAATCAAGTAAAAGCCGGATTGGCCGCGATCCAAAAGCAACTACCGGATCAGCCGCCAGTGCCGTTCTCGGCCATCGATGGCCGGGGAGTGAGGGAAATTTGGCAAACCATCTCGAAGATCAAGAACAGTTAGCAGCCCCCGCGGCAACCACCGAAGGTACGCCCACCGAGAAGCCTCAAGAGACCAACGGCGAAGGCATACCTACGGCGACCGCCGAGACAAATACAGAAGACAACAAGCCTGCTGCGGAAACAAAGCCGGCTGATGGGAAAGCGGACAAGCCTGCGGTCAATCGGCCCCGAAACGTCGAGCCACGTGGCAACGGGCGCCCTGCCGGCGAAGCTCCGCGCCGCGCTGCCGGCGAACCAAGGCCAGCCGCGGAAGCGAAGCCGCCCGACGTCCGCACTGCGCCGGAGAACAGCTCTGTCGCCGTGACGCAAGGAGCCGCGCCCCCGAATGCGGTACAGGCATCCGCCGCCACGCAAGGCGCACAGCAACAAGCCGCTCAGCAGAACCAGCCTGCCGCGCAACAGCAGGGCGTTCCGCAACCAGGACAGCACGGATTCCAGCGCCGCGGCCGGCATTCCATCGGCAACACCGGTGCCCAAGGGCAACGCAACGGCGCCACCACGCTGGACCTTGTCGAACTGAAAGACATGAGTATCCAGGCGCTCAACCAGATTGCGAAGGATCTGGGCGTGCAGGGCGCGGCCGGATTGCGCAAGCAGGAACTCATTTTCAAAATCCTGCAAACGCAAGCCGAGAAGAGCGGTCTGATTTTCTCCGAAGGCGTATTGGAATGCCTGCCGGACGGCTTCGGCTTCCTGCGCGCTCCTGAGTACAACTATTTGCCCGGCCCCGACGACGTTTACGTCTCGCCCTCGCAGATTCGCCGCTTCGATCTGCGCACCGGCGATACAGTCTCCGGCCAGATTCGCCCGCCCAAGGAAGGCGAGCGTTACTTCGCCCTAATCAAGGTCGACGCCATCAACTTCGAGCCACCGGAGGAATCGCGCAACAAGATCTTCTTCGATAACCTGACGCCGCTCTATCCGGACGAACGGCTCAAGCTCGAAACCAGCAAAGACAATTTCTCGGGCCGCGTCATGGATTTGATGACGCCGCTGGGCAAAGGGCAGCGCGGTTTGATCGTCGCTCCTCCGCGTACCGGCAAAACGATGCTGCTGCAGAGCATCGCGAACTCCATCACCACCAATCATCCGGAAATCAACCTGATCGTTCTTCTTATTGATGAGCGTCCGGAAGAAGTCACCGATATGCAGCGTTCCGTCCGCGGTGAGGTCATCAGTTCCACCTTCGATGAACCCGCATCGCGCCACGTGCAAGTGGCTGAGATGGTCATCGAAAAGGCCAAGCGCCTGATCGAGCACAAGCGCGACGTCGTCATTCTGCTCGATTCCATTACCCGTTTGGCTCGCGCTTACAACACCGTGGTGCCCCCTTCTGGCAAGGTGCTTTCGGGCGGTGTCGACTCAAACGCGTTACAGCGTCCGAAGCGCTTCTTCGGCGCCGCCCGCAACATAGAAGAAGGCGGATCGTTGACCATCGTCGCGACTGCCCTGATCGACACCGGCAGCCGCATGGATGACGTCATCTTTGAAGAATTCAAAGGTACCGGCAACATGGAAATCCATCTCGACCGCAAGCTGGTCGATAAGCGCGTCTTCCCCGCCATTGACATCAATAAGAGCGGAACGCGTAAAGAAGAGCTGCTGATGCCTCGCGAAGAACTCAATCGCGTTTGGGTCCTGCGCAAGGTTCTCAACCCGCTTTCGCCCGTAGAGTCAATGGAACTGTTGATTGACAAGCTCGGCAAGACCAGGAGCAACGCTGAATTTCTCGCCGCAATGAGTGGCTGACGCGACAGTCTGTTAATGGGCCGCATCCGAATCCTCTCCGACAATGTCGCAAATAAAATCGCGGCCGGTGAGGTGGTCGAGCGGCCCGCTTCCGTTGCAAAAGAGCTTCTGGAAAACTCGCTCGATGCGGGCGCGTTCGACATCCGCATCGATGCCGAAAATGCCGGTCGCCGCTTGCTCCGTATTCAGGACGATGGCTGCGGCATGCTGCGCGATGACGCGTTGCTTGCCTTCGAGCGCCACGCTACCAGCAAACTAAGCGACGTCAAAGACCTGCTCGCGATTTCTACTCTCGGTTTTCGCGGCGAAGCGCTGCCTTCAATCGCCTCGGTCAGCCGGTTGCTGCTCGAAACCCGATCTGCTGATGAGCAGACCGGAACGGCTGTCGAAATCGCCGGCGGCAAACTGCTGCGCTGCGATGAAATCGCACGGCCCGCGGGCACCACCATCACCGTGCGCGATCTCTTCTTCAATGTTCCCGCTCGCAAGAAATTCCTGCGCAGCGATCAAACGGAACTGGCCCACATCGGCTCGCTCGTCACACATTACAGCCTCGGCCATCCAAACAAGCGCTTCGAGCTTTTCCATGAAGGCCGCGAGCTTCTATCCGTCACTCCCGTTTCCACTCTGCGCGACCGCGCGTTTCAGGTCTTCGGCTCCGAGGTCATGCAGGATCTAGTGGAAATCGCGCCACGCGCATTCGAACTCCGCCTTCCTCCGCCTTACGTACCCCCCGGCGTGCGAACCGTTGAACCGCCGCAACCCGAAATCGCCGAGTTCGTTCTCGAAGGCTTAATCTCCGCCCCGCACGTGCAGAAGCAGAATCGCAACTCCGTTTTCCTATTCGTCAACGGCCGCTTGATTCGCGACAAAATGTTGCAGCATGGGCTACTTGCGGCCTATCACAACCTGATGCCGGCCGGCTGCTATCCCTTCGCGTTGCTGTTTCTCAATTGCGATCCCGCCGAAGTAGACGTGAACGTGCATCCATCGAAGACGGAAGTGCGCTTTCGTCATGGCAGCGCAATTCATGATTTCGTGCGCGATGCCATCCGGGGCGTTTTGATGGAAAGCAGGCCCGTATCCAGCCTTCCTTTGCCGCCGAGTTCACCTGTGCCCCGCCCGCCGGCTCAGCGTGCGGCCGAACTTCCGTTTTCCGAGTACTCGGCTCGCGTGGAAGCAATCTCTTTCGAGCCGGAGCCGGAACCAGCGGAATCGCCTATCCAGCTCGAACAAGCGCCGGAAATTCGAATCACTCCCGCTCCTCGTCCCGCTGAGATTCCAAACCACCTTCCAGCCGCGACTGCTGCTGCAAGAGTGCGCCGCATTCCCGATACTCACGGTGCGCTGGATCAACTCGCGGGCGATTGGGATCGCGTTGACACTCTTGCCGCTCTGCCGGATTTGCGTCCCTTAGGTCAGCTACACGATAGCTTCATCATCGCCGCGGGACGTGATGGGCTCTGGATTATCGATCAGCACGTCGCGCACGAACGCATACTGTTCGAACACATTCTCAAGCAGCGTGCCGCCGGTTCAGTCGAAATTCAGCAACTCCTGATGCCGTTGGTGCTGCAGCTAACCCCCGCTCAACAGTTCGAATACGCGCGTATTGCCGACGAACTCACTGCGCATGGCCTAGACACGGAACCGTTTGGACAGCGCACCGTCGCAATCAAGGCGGCGCCCGCGGGTGTTGGTCCTGCCGACATTGAAAAAATCGTTTTCGAGATTCTCGACATCGCGGAAAGTGAACTGCGCTCAGCCTCGCTCGATGAGATCAGGCGCAACGTCTGCGCCACCATCGCTTGCCGCGCCGCTATCAAGATCAACACCAAACTCGAGCCGAAGAAAGTGGAATGGCTTCTGCGTGCGTTATCTGCTTGCGAATTTCCGATGACCTGCCCTCATGGCCGTCCCATCGCGCTGCGTTACAGCACGAAAGATATTCTGAAGAGCTTCCACCGGATCTAATCCGGCTACTCCCACTCAATCGTGCCCGGCGGTTTATTTGTCAGGTCGTAGAACACGGCCGCGATAGGCCGCAGCGCCAGCAACTTTTCTGTCAAACGATCCAATTCTTCCGGCGCCATCAGCACGACGTCCGCCGTCATGCCATCGACGGAATTAATTGGTCGCAGCACCACGGATTCGGGTGCTTCTTCCGTCCCCAGCGGCAACAGCACAACCGGGAACTGCCAGACCTTGTCTTCAAAACCCGTTTCCACGCAGAACTGCCGCACCCTTGCATCGGCATCTCGCAAAGTGTCCAAACGTTCTTTCGTCAACGGCGCGCGAAACACCTGCATCCCGGCCAGTGGCGCTTTCGCTCCGCACAGCGCGACCACCCGGTTAATATCCGAACGCCGATTTGTCAGCTCGGGCGCAATCTTCTGAATCGCATGCAAAGATGGCTTCGCCGTGAGCGCCAGCGCATTGTGATAGCTGCGCGAATCGCCCTGCACCCCAACCGACCGCACCGGCAGAAGAAATCCTTCCTCCGTCGCCCCCACCGGTTCCTGATCTTCCGAGCAGAGACAACGAATCGCCAGTCCCGGACCGGGAAATGGATGCCGTGCAAGAAACCGCGCCGGCACTCCAATCTCGCGCCCGATCGCCCGCACTTCGTCCTTATAAAACGACGTCAGTGGCTCAATGATCTGCCCCGATTCGATCAGCGCCTGAATGCCAGCTACGCGGTTGTGGTGCGTCTTGATGAGATCGGCCTTCGCGGTGCCGCCCGATTCAATCGTGTCCGGATAAATCGTCCCTTGCCCGAGTATCCACTTCCCGCTCAGAAACTGCTCCGTCGCTAGAACACGCTCCTGCACTTTGACAAACTGCTCCCCAATCGCCAGCCGCTTCTGCTCGGGATCGTAAACCTCCTCCAGCGCGTCCAGAAATTCTTTTTCCGCATCGTCAACTAGGAAATTCTTGGCCCCGAGCTCGCGGAAAATACCGCGCACGAACTCGGTCTCTCCCTTGCGCATCAGCCCCGTATCGACATAGAGGCCGTACACTCGATCCGGCCCCAAAGCCCGCAAACACAACGTGTACGCAACCGTCGAATCCACCCCGCCGCTCACAAAGAAGAACACGTTACGGTCCTTTACCGCCAGCCGTATCTGTTCCTCGATAGCGGGCACGCGCTGTGATACATCCCAATCGTTCTTCGCGCCACAAATATCGAAGAGAAAGTTTTCCAGAATGCGCATCCCGGCATGCGTATGCGCCACTTCCGGATGAAACTGCAATCCGAACAGCTTGCGCTCAGGCGCCGACATGGCGGCGATTCCGGAAGTCTCACTCGAAGCCGTCACCTGAAATCCATCGGGCGCAGCCTGCACGGTATCGCGATGGCTCATCCAAATCTGCGAATGCGTCACGCCGTTCCAGAGTGGATCACCCGCGGTGACCGTCAGGTGAGCGATGCCGTATTCGCCGCGCTCGCCGCGTTGCACTTTGCCGCCCAAGTGGCGTGCAATCAGTTGGTGACCATAGCAGATTCCCAGCACCGGAACGTGCGTATTCAATATCTGCGGATCGATATCCGGGCTGCCCGCTTCATACACGCTCGCCGGACCGCCGGAAATGATAATGCCTCGCCGTGAACGCAACACAGAAGCTGGCGTGTCGCTTGGCTGAACATCCGCGTAAACACCTAATTCGCGAACGCGCCGCGCAATCAGGTGCGTATATTGACCGCCGGTGTCGAGCACCGTGATCTGAGGAGCCGTAATGGAGTTACGCAAACCCGAACGGGAGCCTACTTAAGGCTGGCCCTTTGCTTTTCGTAGCGGTTCCTCGACATGGCCAGCAGCTTTGCCGCTTCCGGCATAGCGGCGACCGCCTTCTGAACCTCTGGATCCTGTTCAACCCCAACCTTCAACGAATCCTCGTAGCTGAACGCCGTGACGTACATCTCCTGGCGAAGTTCGTCGCGCACCCACGAGTGATCGCGCGTCCAATCCGCTTCCGTGAAATCCACGCCCTTCTTCATCAGGTACTCGTGAAAATCGTTCAGCAGGTTTTCGTCCGGCGCCCAATTCTTCGGAAGGCTTGTTGAGTGATTCGCGAAGTAGTACGCGGAAAAATCGAAGAATGAATTCTTGCGCATGGCCGAAAGCTCAAACGCATCCAGCTTGAGCGCTTCAAACTTCTCATCGGGAGTGATTCCGCCGCCGCCATAAACGACCCGCCCCAGGTCCGTTTGCTTCACATCCATCGGATCTTTCACCTGCGTCCGCTTGCCGTAGTAATAGTCGAGGAACGACAGATTCGAATAATCGCGCTGAATCAGGCGTCCGCTTGGCGTGTAATAGTGCTGCGTCGTGAGTGCCAGCCCGGTGTTGTCGCTTAACGGATAAACCGTCTGCACCAGGCCCTTGCCGAATGTGG
Source organism: Terriglobia bacterium (assembly GCA_963758445.1). Taxonomy (GTDB): domain Bacteria; phylum Acidobacteriota; class Terriglobia; order Bryobacterales; family Bryobacteraceae; genus Bog-105. The sequence continues at coordinate 162,729 of CAVWVR010000001.1, read as the reverse complement.
TGTCGCCCAGAATCCAGGCTCGATCATGATCCTGCAGCGCGCCCGCTACAATTTCAGCCGCCGAAGCCGAATAGCGATTCACCAGCACAACAATCGGATAGGTCCCGCCAAACTGGCTGCCCCGCGCCAGGTACGGCTTCTCGGCATACGCGCGCCCGCGGTGCGAAACCACAACTTGTCCGCGATCCAGCCAGTGGCCGGCCACAGCCACGCCTTCCTGCAGCAAACCGCCGGGATTCTCACGCAGATCCAGCACCAGCCCCTTGATATTCTGCTCGCCCAACCGCTTAAGGTTGTCTTCTACTTCTTTGCTGGTCGTCTCCGTGAACTGCTGTACCCGCATGTACGCGATCCCCGGTTTCACCCAGAACGCCTCATCCACGCTGTTATGTGGAATCTCATCGCGAATTAAGTTGAACGTAAGCGGCTTCTGCGCGCCTTCGCGGCTGACGGTCACCTGCACCTTGGTGCCCTTCGGCCCCTTCAAAAGGTCCGCAATTTCCGTGCTCGTAGAAGTATCCACGCGCTTGTCGTTGATCTGCAGCAGCACATCTCCAGGCCGTAGGCCCGCACGATAGGCTGGCGTTCCGCCGAACGGATGAATGACCATCGTCTTACCCGTGCGCGGTTGCGGCCCAATCGTCATGCCAACGCCGAAGTACGATCCATGCTGTTCTTCCCGCAAGCCCGCAAATTCCTTCGGATCGAAGAAGTTCGAATGCGGGTCGAGCGTCCGAAGCATGCCCGGAATTGCGCCTTTATAGAGCGCTTTATCGGCCGACAATTTGTCGGCATAGTTCTGATCCACCACGTCGTAGATCTTGGTGAACTGCTCGATGCTGGCCTTCAGATCATCGTCCGAAGTTGGGCTAACGTTACGCTGCGCAGCGGCCCCCCCTAAAAAGGTGCAAGCGGCTAGAAATAACGGTACAAACAGGAGATAACGGCGGTGGGACGACAATCGGCCTCCAGAGAGTCTTGACTTAAGTATAGACGTTAAGAACGGCAGTTAGTCCATGAGCCTGGATGCTAATCGTTCGGCCGCGCTGAGTTCAACACCTTCTCTACAGAGACCTTCAGCGAGGGAAGGTTCACCGTGACGGTGGTCCAGATGGTGTCTAGCTCTACTCGATCGTATCGATGTCTTAACCAGTTGCCGATCCCTCGAATATCAGCCCATGGCTGTTCCGGACAGCGCTGCTCAGCGTCAGACCCGAGACGTATCGCAGCTTCACTTATGATCTGCAACTTCCGCTCGACCGCGGCGACGGTTTTTGGATCGCTTCGGAACGCATCGAAGTCAATGTCGCGAGTAAAATCCTCAATCAGCACTATGGCGTCGAGAATGTCAAGAAAAGCTCGATCGGAGTCCTTAAAAGGCAAGAACCGCTTCGTGCAACGCACGCTCCCGCACGTCGTCCACAAGCGCTTTCGCCGGCGCAAGATCCACAGAAATCCCCAGGATCGATGTCAAACGATTTTGCAGTCGAACTCTGTCAAGGATGGAGTATTGTCTGGTGGGATCGAATTCGGCCAGCAGATCAACATCTGACTCATCAGTAGCTTGTCCCCGTGCCACAGATCCGAATAGCGAAAGATGTACAACTCCCGCAGCTCGAAGCTCCGGCTCGTATTCACGTAGCCGAGCTATGACAGAGTCTATCTCCATGCTTTGAGATTGCCACAGATACAGAGCCGAAAGTGTCTTCTACACCGCCGCCCGAAAGCGCCGCGAGGGCAACGACTCACTCCGAATCCCTTTTTTTGGGATTTCGTCCAGCCGCTTTACCTGGTCGCTCACACACACCAGAAACATCGGCTGCCGGGCATTCTTAAGCAGGTCAATAATCCGATCCTGCTGCTCTTCCAAAAAGATCGATTTCCCATCCGTCAGAAGATGCAGCTTCGATTCGGTGGCCATCACGTCCGCCAGACGCCGGCCCATCTCCCGCTGCAGGAAGCGCAGAACGCGCCGTATTTTTTGCAGCGAAAAGCCCTTCCTGCGCAACTCCGCTATCACAGTGATCTCAATCACCTCTTCGGAGTTATAAATCCGCTTATGGCCTTCATGCCGTGGAGAAACCACTTTGCGCTCATCCCACCACTGAAGCTGGCGAAGACTCACATCGGCGATCTTCGCAACATCCGTACTCGTATAGGTCCGCTGCCCGTTGGGTAAATCAGGACGAACTTTCCGCGTTTTGAACATGACGCCCTATTTGTGTTTTAGATTTAACCGGCTTCCCTGAATTGTACTAGAGTTGCAGCCGGAGTCAAGCAGGAATACTTTTCGTCCGTGGGCCCTAGCCCCCACCCACAAACTGCACAATCTCGATTTGCGACCCGTTCGGAACCGGCGTCTGCTCCCAATTCCGCTTGCGCACGAGGCTCTTATTAAGCTCCACCGCAACGCGATCAGGCCGGATCTCAAGGCTCGTAAGCAACCCACTTACCGTCAGTTCAGCCGGCACAGATTTGCGCTCGCCGTTAACAAATATCTCCATCGTTTCCGTCTGCGTGCTCACGTGGCCCTGCGTTCATTATAAGGATTTGTTAACGTTGGTACTCTAATATTCGGTAACATGCCTACCACCTACGCTGAGACGTGGTTTCCTGTTCTGGTCCAAATTGTGATTGCGTTGGGAGTGGCTTCGGCCATGATCGGTTTGTCTGCCGTCATCGGCAGGCGCTTGCGAGATCCCGTCAAGTCCTCGCCTTACGAATCGGGCATGAAACCGGTCGGAAATGCGCGCGAACGCTTCAGCGTCAAATTCTATCTTGTCGCCATGGTCTTCATCCTCTTCGACATTGAAGCCATCTTCCTCTACCCCTGGGCGGTCATTTACCGCCAGCTCAAGCTGTTTGCCTTCTTCGAAATGCTGCTCTTCATAGTCTTGGTGCTTTGCGGATTTTTCTACATCTGGAAAAAGGGCGTGCTCGATTGGTCTACCGATCAGCAAAAACGCCAGCAGCATGAAGCGGAGATTCGGCGTGCTGCCTGAGATTGTAGCTGAAAATCCAACCGCTCTGGCTATTTCCCAGCAGAATCCAGAGGCGATTGTCGACGCGCACATGGCTGCCGACGGCCCGGTTCTGTTCATTAATAGCTCGCTGATTGTGCCAGTTTGCGAAACCTTCAAGTCCCTCGGGTTTGAACGCGTCAGCGGAATCACCGGCGTCGATTGGTGGCCTAAAGAGCCTCGCTTCGAAGTTATCTATCTGCTGCACTCACTGCGGCATAACAAACGCGCTCGTCTCAGCGTCCGCTTGGGTGAAGGTGAAGAGATCGAATCCGTCTGCTCCGTGTGGCGCGGCGCCAACTGGTACGAACGCGAAGTTTTTGACCTGTTCGGCGTTACGTTCCGCAATCATCCAAACCTGGAGCGCATCATGATGCCACCCGATTGGGAAGGCTACCCGCTTCGTAAGGATTACCCCGTGCATGGCGGCAAGTACTCGTATTCAGATGAGTAACAACGCATGAAGAGGGAAGATTACGCTCACGTCGCCTCGCTCGACCCGACACACGAACTCGCGGTCGATGGTCCGTCCGGCATTGAGCTGAACGATCAGCATCCGTCGGCTCGCAAGATGACCCTGAACATGGGTCCGCAGCACCCGTCTACCCACGGCGTGTTGCGCGTTGTCCTGGAACTCGACGGCGAAACCATTCTCAAAGCGCGTCCCGAAATCGGTTATCTCCACACCGGCATCGAAAAGGAATGCGAGGTCAAGAAGTATCAGCAGGTTGTTACGCTCACTGACCGGGTCGATTACCTTGCGAACCTCAGCAATAATTTGTGCTACGCGCTCGCTGTCGAGCGACTGCTGAATCTCGAAATTCCGCCGCTGGCGCAGTGGATGCGTGTCATGTTGTGCGAATTGACGCGCATTGCCAGCCACATGATCTGGCTGGGCACGCATGCGCTCGACATCGGCGCCATGTCGGTTTATTTCTATTGCTTCCGCGAGCGCGAAGAGATCCTCAAGATCTTTGAGATGTTCTCCGGTCAGCGCATGATGACCAGCTATATTCGCCCCGGCGGACTGGCGCTCGAACCTCCGCGCGGCTGGCACAAAGCTGTGTCAAGCATTCTGGAGCCCCTGGCCCGCGGCATCGATGAATACGAGAATCTGCTGGCCGGCAACCCCATTTGGGTGAATCGCACCAAAGGTGTCGGCATGTTGCCGGTTGACGTCATGATCGAGCTCGGCGTCACGGGGCCTATGCTGCGCGCCGCCGGCGTCAAGATGGACGCTCGCAAAGACTGCCCGCATTCGAGCTACGAGTTGTTTGATTTCGACGTCCCCACGCGTCAGGCAAACGATGTCTATGCCCGCTTCGAAATTCGCATGGATGAGATGCGCCAGAGCCTGCGCATAGTGAAACAGGCGCTCGATGGCATGCCCGGCGGACGCTGGCAAGCCGACGCTCCACATATTCTTCTGCCTGACCGTGAACAGATGAAGACTCAAATGGAGTCGCTCATCTATCACTTCAAAATAGTCACCGAAGGCTATCGCGTGCCCGCCGGTTCTGTCTATCAAGTGGTGGAATCGCCGCGCGGTGAACTCGGCTACTATATCGTGAGCGATGGCACTCCCAATCCGCATCGCGTCTTCATGCGCACGCCCAGCTTCGGCAATCTGCAATCTTTGGGCGCCATGCTCGAAGGAGTTCTGATTGCGGATTCTATCGCCATCATGGGTAGCATGGATTTCGTCCTGGGGGACGTGGACCGTTAGCTATGACGTTTTCACCGGAGCTCGAAAGGCGCTTCGCCAAGCTCTTGAACAGTTATCCGCCCGGCCGGCAGCGCTCTGCAGTTGTGCCCATGCTGCTCTACGGGCAGGATGAACTCGGCGCCGTCACTCAGGAGTTTGTCGAAGAGGTCGCTCATCGCTGCGGCGTCACTCCGCTGCAGGTGGACGAAGTCATCGGCTACTACTCCATGCTGCATCGCAAGCCGCTTGGAAAATATCATGTGCAGGTCTGCACCAACATTGCCTGCCAGGCTGTCGGCGCCGAAGAACTCTGGGCTCATGCTTGCAAACGATTGAAACTGGGCAATAAGCAGGTTTCGCCCGACGGTCTCATCTCGCTCGAAGAAGTGGAATGCATGGGGGCTTGCTCCTGGGCTCCAGCCATTCAGGTCAATTACGATTTCCATCACAACGTTACGTTCGAGCGCTTTGACCGCTTAATGGAAGCGCTGCGAGACGGCTCCTATTCTCAAAAGGCATCCTGACGATCAGCCATGCGCTACAACGAAACCAGTCCGCTTGAGCAGATGATCATCTCGTACCGGTTCGATCTTCCGAACTCGGCTTCGATTGATACCTATCTCGCCCATGACGGATACGTCGCCATTCGGAAGGTGCTCGGGATGACCCCGGAAGCCATCATCGATGAGCTGAAGGTCTCTTCCTTGCGCGGCCGCGGCGGCGCCGGATTTCCCACTGGCTTGAAGTGGAGTTTTGTTCCGCGTAACACCGGCAAGCCCACCTACATCATCTGTAACTCCGATGAAAGCGAGCCCGCGACTTGCAAAGATCGCCTGCTGATGGAGAACGATCCACATCAGCTCATCGAGGGCATGATGATTGCCGGTTGGACCATCAAGTCGAATAAAGGCTACATCTTCATCCGTGGCGAGTACCGCTATTTGATCGACATTGTCGATCGCGCCATTGAAGAGGCTTACGCGCGCGGCTACCTGGGCAAAAACATTCTCGGCTCCGGTTGGGATTTCGATCTGTACACGCACACCGGCGCGGGCGCCTACGAGTGCGGCGAAGAATCGGCGCTGCTCGAATCGCTCGAAGGCAAGCGCGGCATTCCGCGCCTGAAGCCTCCGTTTCCGGCCGTCGTCGGCGCGTTTCAATCCCCCACCATTCTGAACAATTGCGAGACCTTCTGCGACATCCCCTGGATCTTCCGCAACAGCGGCGCGGCTTTTGCAGAGCTGGGCACGCCGAAGAACGGTGGCACGCGGCTGATGTGCGTCTCCGGTCATGTCAACAAGCCCGGCGTCTACGAATTGCCCATGGGATTCAATATGATGCGCCTCATCAATGAGGTTGCCGGCGGCGTGCGCAATGGCAAGAAGTTGAAGGCCGTGATTCCCGGCGGTTCGTCAGCTCCGGTTTTGCGCGCCGACGAATGCGACATTCCCTACGATTTCGATTCGCTCGCCAAAGCGAAATCCATGGCCGGCTCCGGCGGACTTGTCGTTTTGGACGAAGACACCGATATCGTGGCCGTCGCCCTGCGCACCATCAAGTTCTACGCGCATGAAAGCTGCGGCTGGTGCATCCCCTGCCGCGAAGGCACCACCTGGCTCAAGAAAATCTTGTCGCGCTTCCACGACGGTCTCGGACAGGAAAGCGATATCGATCTGATTGCCGAACTGGCTAACAACATGCTCGGCCGCACCTTCTGCGCGCTTGGCGACGCCGCTGCCATGCCAACTACCGGCTTCATCACAAAATTCCGAGGCGAGTTCGAAGAGTACCTCGCGAAGTCCCGCACCTCGCGGCCTACGCCCGAACTGGTCGCGATCGGATAAGAGATCTGAACAAACACTATGGCTGACCCTGTTAAATTCACCATCGACGGCCATCAGCTACAGGCAGCGCCTGGAACGCTGCTGATCAACGCTGCTAAAGAAGCGGGCATCGCCATCCCCGCGTTTTGCTACTACGACAATCTCTCGCTGCAGGCCGCTTGCCGCATGTGCCTCGTTGAAGTGGAGAAAACGCCCAAGCTGCAGGTTGCCTGTACGCTGCCTGTAGCCGAAGGCATGGTGGCCTATACCGATTCCGAACAGGTGCGCCAGGCCCGCAAAGGCACGCTTGAGTTTCTTCTCACCAACCATCCCCTCGATTGCCCGGTATGCGATAAGGGCGGCGAGTGCGAACTGCAGGACATGGTGTTCCGCTATGGCGCCGGGACCAGCCGTTTCATCGAACCCAAGATTCACGTCGACGAGAAGCAGTGGTCGCCTATCGTCTTTTACGATGCCCCACGCTGCATTCTTTGCTACCGCTGCGTCCGTATCTGCGGCGAGGCTTTAGGCGTCAGCGCCCTGGGCATCGGCAATCGCGGCGCTGCCGCCGAAATTGTTCCCAATCGCGGCGATCACCTGGAATGCGACGAATGCGGCGCCTGCATCGACATCTGTCCAGTCGGCGCCCTGACGCAAGGTCCCTACCGTTACAAAACTCGTCCCTGGGAGATGGAACACGTCGGCACCATCTGCACCCACTGCTCGAATGGCTGCAAAACTACCCTCGGCGTTCGCAACGGGCAAATCATGCGCGCCAACAACCGCGACGCACACTGGCGTGAATGCCGAATTTCTATGCGTCAAAGGCCGCTACGCCTGGGATTTCTATGATCATCCGGATCGCCTGACCGCGCCGCTGGTTCGCACCGCCGGCGAGTTGCGGCCCGTTTCCTGGGCGCAGGCACTGGCCGTGGTCGCCAAGCGATTCACTGAAATTCGCGCCCGCAACGGAAAATTCGCCGTCATCGGTTCGAATCACACCACCAACGAAGAAAACTATCAGCTTCAGAAATTCGCCCGCCAGGTCTTACGCACCTCGAACATCGATCATCATCGAACCGGCGACGTCGCTACTCTGCTCGATGCTCTGCACGGCCGCACGAATGCTCTGGCAAGCACAGCCGATCTCGAAAAAATGAAGGCTGCGCTTGTGATTGATTCCGATCTGGCGCAGGAACACCCCCTGCTCGCTTATTCGTTGCGCTCCAATTGGCGGCTGAATAAAGGCCACGTCTACGCCATTACGCCCGGCCCGGTCAGGGAAGACAATTACGCCACCACCGTCCGCGCTGAACCAGGACGCGAATTCCACGAGCTTGACCTCCTTCGCGATCGCCTGGCGGCCGAATCGGAACTCGTCATTCTGTTCGGGGCTGCCATCCAGGGCGACGACATTCGCCGTCTGGTCGCGTTCGGCGATTCGCTCGGCATTCCGGTCAAATATGTGGCGCTGGTCGATTATTCCAACTCGCGCGGTGCTGCCGACATGGGCCTTTTGCCCGATCTTCTACCCGGTTATCGCCCCGTTTCTGAGCTAGCCCTCGAGCCGGGCCTCGGCTACGACCAGATTCTTGCGGCCACTGATCTCAACGCACTTTGGGTGGTCGGCGCAAATCCGCTCGCGCGTCAACCTCTTGCCTCGCAAGATGCTTTCGTCGTCGTCCAGGACCTGTTCCTGACCGAAACCGCCCAACGAGCCGACGTGATTCTACCGGCGTTCTGTGCCTACGAAAAGAACGGCACCGTCACCAACGTCTGCGGCGATGTGCAGAAGCTCAGCCGTGGCCCCAAGACTATGGGTCCGAAACCGGATCTCGATATCATTGCTCTTCTTGCGAAAGAGATGCGCGAAGATTTGGGTCCTACCAAGGTGGATGAAGTCTTCGCAGAGATCCGCCGCCAGGTGCACGGCTATAGCGTTCCGCTTGCTGTCATCGAAAGTGGCGGCGCGGTCCAGGCCGTTCCGCTCAATGGTTATGTACCGGCTCAATCGCGCCCTGAAGTGATTCGTTCGGCGGGGAACACGCTATATACTTCAGGAACATTGGGACGTTACTCCCGCATGCTGAATTCCGTCTTAGAAGCCCCCGGCGCCTTGTACCATGATCCGCACAAGGCTCCGTTTATCGAAAAAGGCAGCGTTCAATTAGAGACTACTGAAAAACCCAGATGAGCTTCTTCATCATCAGCCTGATCAAGATCGCCATCGTTTTCGGAATATTCATGACCACCCTTGCGTATCTGCAATGGGTGGAACGCAAGGTGCTCGCGCACATCCAGTCGCGCACCGGGCCTTTGCGCGTTGGCCCGCACGGCCTTATGCAGCCGTTGGCCGACGTCTTCAAGCTACTCACCAAAGAAGATCTTCTGCCGCCCTACGTGAACCGTTTCTTTTATCTGCTGGCGCCATTCATCGCGGTTTCCCTTTCGCTCATCTCCATCTCGGTCATTCCATTCGGCCCGGAAGTCACCGTCTTCGGCTACCACACGTACATGCAGATCAGCGACGTGAATGTCGGCATCCTCTTTATACTGGCCATCGGCGCAGTCAGTGTGTACGGCGTCGCCCTCGCCGGCTGGTCGTCGAACAACAAGTACTCTCTGATGGGCGGATTGCGCAGCAGCGCCCAGATGATCAGCTATGAACTGCCGTTCACGTTGGTGATTATCTCGCCGCTGCTACTCGCGAATCATCTTAGCTTTCGCGGTATCGCGGAAGCCCAGGCCGGATACTATCTGGGCTTCATCCCGCGTTGGAATATCTTCCAGATGCCTTTCCCGCAGATCTTCGCCTTCATCATCTTTATGATCGCGGGATTCGCGGAAACCAATCGCATTCCGTTCGATCTCCCCGAAGCTGAAAACGAGCTCGTCGCCGGCTTTCACACAGAGTACTCCAGCATGAAGTTCGCTTCTTTCTTCATGTCGGAGTACGCCAACATGATCACCATCACCTGTGTCGCGACGCTGCTGTTCCTGGGCGGCTGGCAACCGTTGTTTCCCGCTCCCTATTCGAATTGGGTCGCGAGCCTTGTCTTACTCTTCGCCGGCGTCATGTGCTTCTTTCACGCGACTGCATCCCGCGCGCAAAGGCGATCTCGTCAGCTTTGCTGTCTTCGGCGTCGGCTTTGTCGTGCTTGCCATCATCTTCGGAATTCCGCTGCTTGCAGCCTGTTCTGGCGCCGGCTTTCTGGTTCTGCGCCAAAGTTGGCTGCCTGCTGTTCACCTATATCTGGATCCGCGGCACACTGCCGCGCTTCCGCTATGACCAACTCATGCACTTCGCATGGACGTTTCTGTTTCCATGCGCGCTCCTCAACCTGCTGCTCACTGCTCTGTGCGTGGCGGTGTTCTAAAGCGATCTATGGACACGGTTCTCTTCATCGTCTTTGCGGTAATCGCCATCGTGTGCGCGTTCAACCTGGTGCTGCAGAAGCATCCCATCTCGAGCGCGCTTTCGCTCATCGGCGTCATGGGCTCGCTTGCCGTGCTCTACCTGCTGCTGGGCGCGGAGTTCATCGCCATGGCTCAGATGATCGTGTACGGCGGAGCCGTGATGGTGCTGTTTATCTTCGTCATCATGCTGCTGAATGCCGGCACCGAGAAAGCCAGTTCCAAATCCTGGTTCGCCCAATTCGCAGGCCTGTGGCTGCTGATCGTGTTCATCTCTGTCCTGATCTTCATCATCCGCGTGGCTCTTGCCCGGCTTGACCGACGTGCAGTTCGGAAGCTGGGTCGGAGGCACGGCGGAGAACATCGGCAAGATGCTGTTCACGCAATATCTGCTGCCATTTGAAGTTATCTCGGTACTGATCCTGATCGCAATTCTCGGCGCAGTTGTCCTGGCCCAAAAGGAGATCGATTAGTGTTACCTCCAGTTCCGCTCTCCTGGTATCTCATCCTCAGCGCCATTCTCTTTTCCTTGGGAGTCGCCGGCTTTCTTTACCGCAAGAGCGTCATCACGGTCTTCATGTCCATCGAACTGATGCTCAACGCGGTCAATCTTACTTTCGTCGCCTTCTCGTACCAGCGCCATATCGTCGACGGTCACATTTATGCATTTTTTGTGATGGTCGTTGCTGCTGCCGAAGCGGCCGTCGGGCTGGCCATCATCTTGACCATCTTCAAGAATCGCGGCACGCTCCAAATCGATGAAGTCGATTCCATGAAGCTCTAATAACCATGACCCTCTGGCTCATCCCGCTTTTTCCGCTCATCGGGTTCCTGCTCAACGCGCTGTTCGGTAAGCGATTGACGAAGCCCGTCATCAACCTGATCGCCATCGGCTCTGTGATGGTGTCTTTTTTATATGTCCTCGCTCTTCTGTTCAAGCTCTCGCCACTAACGACGGCGTACGCGGAACATAACTTCACCTGGATACAGAGCGGATTTCTGCAAGTCGGCTTCGATCTGGTTGTCGATCGCCTCACAGCCGTGATGCTGCTGGTTGTCACCGGAGTCGGCCTTCTCATCCACACCTACGCAATCGGCTACATGGAGCACGAAGGCGGCTATTACCGGTTCTTCAGCTATCTCAACCTATTCATGTTCTTCATGCTGATCCTGGTGTTGTCCGCCAACTTCCTGCTGATGTTCGTGGGTTGGGAAGGCGTCGGTCTGTGCAGTTATCTGCTGGTTGCGTTCTACTTCACGGAAGACTTCGCCACCAACGCCGGCAATAAAGCGTTCATCGTGAATCGAATCGGTGACTTCGGCTTTTCGCTCGGCATGTTCCTCATCGTTATCGTTTTCAAAACGTTGGATTTTGGAAAGATCGCGGCCGCAGTCGGCACAATGCCCGTCGAAGCAACTGCCGGAGCGCTTACTGCCATTACGCTGCTGCTGTTTGTCGGCGCAACGGGCAAGTCCGCGCAACTGCCGCTTTATGTGTGGCTGCCCGATGCCATGGCTGGTCCAACCCCGGTCTCCGCTCTGATCCACGCCGCCACCATGGTCACGGCCGGCGTATATATGATCGCCCGCGTTTCGTTCTTATACGATCACGCGCCCAGCGCCATGCACGTCGTAGCCGTCGTCGGTCTTCTCACGGCGGTGTTTGCGGCAACCATCGGCATCACGCAGAACGACATCAAGAAGGTCTTCGCTTACTCAACCGTCTCGCAACTCGGATATATGTTCCTGGGCGTCGGCATCGGCGCCTACTCTGCCGGCATTTTCCATCTCATGACGCATGCTTTCTTCAAAGCTCTGCTCTTCCTGGGAGCAGGAAGCGTCATTCATGGACTCGGCGGCGAACAGGATCTGCGCCACATGGGTGGCTTGCGTAAATTTATGCCGATCACGTTTTACACGCTCGGCATCGCCAGCTTGGCCATCTCCGGTTTCCCCGGTTTCTCAGGCTTCTTTAGTAAGGATGCGATTCTCTCCGCGGCTTACGTTCACTCGCCTTGGATGTTCTGGGTGGGAGCAATCACGGCTGGCGTCACGGCGTTCTATGTCTTCCGAGCTTACTTCCTTGCATTCTTTGGCGATTATCGCGGCCATCATCATCCGCACGAGTCGCCGCTTGTCATGACGCTTCCGCTCATCGTGCTCGCGGTACTCGCCGCCGTTGGCGGGTTCCTCAGCGTTCCGAACTGGCTATCTCCGCAATTCCCGCTCTCCGCGCAGGAGAACCTCACGCCCATGTTCATTTCCGCCGCATGCGGAATCATCGGCATCGTGATCGCGTGGTTCCTCTATGTCGCGCAACCCGCCATGGCTGATTCGCTGAAGAACACTGCCGGTCCGCTGTACACGTTGGTCGCGAACAAGTATTACGTCGACGAGTTCTATCGCGCCGTGATCGTCCGGCCGCTTGAAATCATCTCGACTTTCATTCTCTGGCGCGGCATAGACGAGGGCGTCATCGATGGCGCGTTAGTCAACGGCTTCGGGCGCGTCATTCGCGGCTGGGGCTCCTTGTTCCGGTACTTTCAATCCGGCAGCATACGCAACTACGCAGCCTGGGTCTTCGCCGGTTCATTGATTGTCATATTGGTTCTCAGCCTGGCTGGAGGTTTCCGATGAGCCCGCTGTTGATCGTCCTGGCCCTCCCGCTGATCGGCTTCTTCGCCATTCTGTTCACTCCGCGCGAATCGAAGGTGGCCTTCGGAATTGCCTTTGCCACTACCGTCTGCGCATTCTTCGCATCTCTCGGGCTAATCGCGCCCGTCTTTGCGAACGGCGCAAATTTCAGCTCTGTTATCAACACGACTTGGATCGATAGCCCCGGTCTGCAGATTCGATTTCACATCGGCGTCGACGGCATCAGCCTCTGGCTCGTTCTGCTCACAACCTTGCTTCTGCCGATCGCGGTCTGGATTTCTCAAAGCATGATCCTCGAGCGCCGCAAGAACTTCTTTGCGCTCCTGCTGCTCTTTGAATTCGGCATCATCGGCGTCTTTTCCGCGCTCGACCTCTTCGTCTTTTACGTGTTCTGGGAAGTCGCGCTCGTGCCCATGTACCTGATGGTCGGCGGCTGGGGCGGATCGCATCGCGGCAAAGCTGCAGTTAAGTTCTTCGTTTACACGATGGCCGGATCGGTGCTGATGCTCGGCTCCATTATTTATATCCACGGCCAGGCGGGGACGTTCGATTACGTCGAGATCATGAACGCTTTGACCTCCGGTCGCGTGGTTCTCGGTTCCGGCCAGCAACTCGCGCTCTTCATCGGCTTCTTCGCTGCCTTCGCGGTGAAGACTCCGATCTTTCCATTCCATACCTGGCTGCCCGACACCTACACGGAAGCGCCTGCTCCCGCGACTTTCCTTCTTGCCGCGGTGATGTCGAAGATGGGCGCTTACGGTTTGTTGCGCTATTCATTGACGCTCGCGCCCTCGGGAGCGCATCGCTGCATGGGTTGGATCATCGTCCTCGCCATCATCGGCATCGTCTACGGCGCGCTGATTGCGCTCATCCAGCCGAACATTAAACGCCTGATCGCGTACTCATCTGTGAGCCATTTGGGCTTCATTGTCCTCGGAATTTTCGCGCTCGATCAACAGGGCGCCGATGGCGCTGTATTCCAGATGATCGCTCACGGTCTATCTACCGGAGCGCTGTTCATTCTGGCCGGCTATCTCGAACAGCGCCGCCAGTCGATGGAGATTTCCGATTTTGGCGGCATCGCAACTCCCGCGCCCGGCCTGGCAACCGCATTTATGATCGCGCTGCTGGCGAGCATCGGCCTGCCGGTGCTCTGCAACTTCATCGGCGAATTCCTGATACTGCAAGGCGCGGCCATCGCTCACTTCTCCTGGTCCGTCTACGCCGCCATCGGGGTCATTCTTTCCGCCGCTTACATGCTTTGGATGTATCAACGCACCTTCCTCGGAAAAACTAACGAGCGCAACGCCGGCTTCGCCGATCTCACCGGCCGCGAATGGGCGCCGCTGTTACCCTTGATCTTGCTCATGGTCTGGCTCGGAACCTACACGCAATCGTTCATGCCGCCCATCAGCGCCGCAACCGCTCATCTTCTGGACGAAACCAGCATGAGCAACGAATATCGAGTTCATCTCGCGCCCACTCCAAACGCCGCGCACACTGTGGAGCTTGCTAATGCCCGGTAACTTCCAACCCGCCGGCATCGAGTATCTTCGTTTCCTGCCCGAGATTCTGCTCAGCATCTTCGGCATCGTCATCATGATGCTCGAGGCAGTCGCCAAGGGCAAACGCACCTACATGGGCGTCATTGCTGTTTTCGCCGTCGTCGCTGCATTCGCTGCGAACGTCTGGGCCTACTTTAGTGGCGGACCCGCATTCCAGAACATGATCCTCATCGACGGCTACGGGACATTCTTCCGCGGCCTGGTTCTCATGGTCGGTTTTCTGTGCATACTGACCGCCATCAGCTATCTGGAACGCGAAGGCGCGCAAACCGGAGAGTACTACGCTCTCATCCTCTTCTCGCTGGTCGGACAGTGCATTCTCTCAACGGCCACCGATCTCATCCTGGTCTTCATCGGCCTGGAAATCTCTTCTATCGCGACCTACATCCTGGCCGGCTTCCTGCGCGACGATCGCCGCAACAACGAATCAGCTCTGAAATACTTCCTGCTCGGCTCGTTCGCGACAGCATTTCTGCTGTATGGAATCGCTTGGATCTACGGACTAACAGGTTCGACGAATCTGGATGAGATTCGTCGTGGGTTGACGCAAGGCCAGCAACCAGTCGTGCTGATCGGCCTCGCCGCGGCCTTGCTTTTTGTCGGCTTCGCCTTCAAGGTCTCGGTTGCGCCGTTTCAGGTCTGGGCGCCGGATGTCTATCAAGGCGCATCCGCTCCGGTGACGGCGTTCATGTCCGCCGGTCCGAAAGCCGCCGCGTTTGCCATATTCTTCCGAGTCTTTCTAACCTCCTTCCGGCCGTTCAGCGACCGCTGGCTTCCGCTCGTCTGGGGATGCGCCTTGGCCACTATGATCATCGGCAACTTCGCCGCGCTGCTTCAAACCAACGTCAAGCGCCTGCTCGGCTACAGTTCCATTGCTCACGCCGGCTATGTCATGATTGCGTTCACCGCAGCGTCGCAAGTTGGCACTGCGGCGGCGATGTTTTACCTTGCTTCTTACGCGCTGATGAACATCGGCGCATTTGCTGTCATCAGCCACGTTGCCGCACGGCACGAACGGCATGTAAAGATCGAAGATCTCGCCGGACTCGGCCGTCGTGAGCCGGTCATTTCGGCACTCTTAGCGATCTTCGTTTTCTCGCTGATCGGCGTCCCGCTCACCGGCGGCTTCTTCGGCAAGTTCTACGTTTTCCAGGCCGCGCTGAACTCGCATCTCGTCTGGCTGACCGTGCTCGGCCTGATCAACAGCGCCATCGCGGCTTATTACTACCTGAAGATCCTGGTCGCGGTTTACATGCAGGAACCGTCAGCAACCGTCGAACGTCTGCCCGCGCCCGCGCCTAGCCTGCGCTTCGCGATATGGGCCAGCGCAATCGGAACGCTGTTCCTGGGCATCTTCCCGTCCGCGGTACTCTCGTTCGCGTCGTTTTCGGCTGCCGCATTCCGCTAAAAGTACTCAATCAGTTCGGATAGTCTCTCGACGCGCAGCAAGCGCGGATGGCTATGCGGCACCTCTTCTTTTTCGAGCGACCAGGTGCGCGGATGCGGCACGAAAACAGCGTACAAACCGGCAGCCAGCGCCGGATTGATGTCCGATTTCGGCGAGTTTCCAATCATCCACGTGCGCCTGGTATTGAAGCCACGCTCATCGGCTAACACCCGGTAAGCCGATTCATTCTTCTCCTTCACAATCGCCGCATGTGCAAAATGCGGGGATAGCCCGGAACGATCAATCTTCAGGCGCTGCTCGTCGGGATCGCCTTTGGTGAAGATAGTCAACGAGTGCCGGGTCGACAGTTCCGCAATCGTCTCGGGTACGCCTGGAATCAGTTCCATGGGTCTTTCCAGAATGGCGTGAGCAAGAGCCATGACCGCATCGAGATCGGACTGCGAGATGGCGCGTTCCGCCAAGCGCTGATAACACTCGGCGAGGTTACGAGCAAAGTTCTTCGACCCGTAGCCATGGATCTGCGCATTCACCGCCTCAATCTCATCCAGCACCGAGCGAATTTCTTCGGGCGACATGGACGAGTGAGACAGGTAGGCGCAGAAATCATCGAATGCCGCTTCGAAATAGATGTTGTTCTCCCATAGCGTGTCGTCAGCGTCAAAGATGAGGTGATAACGATCCATGCTCCACAACTCTATGCTTCAGTAACGTGCTTGGCGTGTCCATTCAATGGTCCGACACGCTTCGCCAGCGCAACCTGTTCGCGCTGGATCAGATACTCCGGCACCACTTTGATCAGATATTCCAACCGCTCCACTTCAGAGCGCAGCGACAACACGGTTTGCCGCTTGTCCAGATCGCCGATGAGCTGACCGATCTGGAAACTCAGCCGGCCGGGGCCACCGCTTGGCTCCGGTTCCACGGAGGGCCGTTCCAGCGACATCAACTTGCGATAGGTGGCATCCGCCCGCCTCTGCAAGTCGGTAGGCACGGTCCGCAAATCCTCATCGTCGAAGTAGGTCACGCGAGCGCGCAGGTACGACTTGTCCTCATCCAACGACTCGATGGTAAAGCGGCGCTGGCCCGACGCAACCAGATCCAGACGGCCATCCGGGTATTTGCGCATCACGTTGACCACGGTCGCTGTGCAGCCGATGTTCACAATGCCATCATCTTTGGCGAGCACGACGCCGAACTCGCTTTCCGCCTGGATGATATCGCCCATCATCTCTTTGTAGCGATCCTCAAAGATGTGCAGCGGCAGCGGCATGGCAGGCAATAAAACCAGCGACAAGGGGAATAATGGAATTAGCTGCGCGCTCACATGACTATTATCGGCGTGTGGCATCGAAGCGCAAATACTCATGATCCTGAAGCTGAAGCGCACACCCGGCCTTTACCTTTTGGGCTTTATGGCATGCGGCAAAACCACCATTGGCCAAGCCGTCGCCGACCAACTTGGTTGGTCGTTTAGCGATATCGACACCGAGATCGAACGCGAGCAGGGCAGCAGCATCGCCGACATCTTTACGGAGCACGGCGAGCTGCACTTTCGAGAACTCGAATCCGCCACCATTCGCCGGCACGTGTCGCGCATCGAAGCAGGCCTGCCCTGGGTTATCGCTTTGGGCGGCGGCGCGATTGTCCGGCCTTCCAACTGGGAACTCATCCACAACAACGGCGTCACCGTCTGGCTGGATTGCCCGCTCGAGATGGTGCGCCGGCGACTTGGTGACGACATCACCCGACCGCTGGCGCAGGACCGCGCCGGCCTCGCTCAGCTCTTTGAGAGCCGGTGCCCACTGTACGCGCGCGCTGACTTCCATATCGAGATCGATTCAGACGATGTGAACGAAACGGCAAACCGGATTCTGCGGCTGCCGATCTTCTAGTCTCGTGACCAAGACAGAAAAGAAATTGAGAGGCGACGCTCTCGCGATCTTTCGTGCCGCGCTTCGGGCGGCTGACGCCGGCAATGCTGTTCGCAGATACCTGCGGAAGGCGCCGCTGGATCTCGACGGCTTCGACCGCGTTTACCTGGTGGCGGTCGGCAAAGCGGCCGTTGCTATGGCAGCGGCCGTCGAAGAGACTGTCCGCCGCAAGCTGGACGGCGGCATCGTCGTGACCAAAGACGGCCACGGAGTGGAACGTCTGAAGCACTTCGAGTGCTTTGAATCCAGCCATCCGATTCCGGATGAGCGCGGCGTCCAGGCAGCGGACGCGATAGAACGATTGCTGCGGCAGTTAAACGCGCGCGACCTGCTGATCTGCGCCATTTCAGGCGGAGCATCGGCACTGCTACCCGCACCGGCTGCCGGTCTCACGCTTACGGAAAAGCAACGCACGACCGATCGGCTGTTGCGCGCCGGCGCAAACATCACTGAACTCAACACCGTCCGCAAGCACCTCTCGCGACTCAAAGGCGGGCGACTGGCCGCGCTTGCCTATCCGGCGACGGTCGTCAGCTTGCTGCTCTCGGACGTGATTGGAGACGATCCGGCCGTCATTGGCTCCGGACCGACTGCCCCGGATTCCTCCACGCTCGAAGATGCACAGGCGGTCATGGACAAGTTCGGACTCCGCTTGCCACCCAGCGCCATCGAAACACCGAAGCCGGGCGACACAGCTTTCAAAAACGTTCGCAACGTGATCGTCGGCAGCAATCGTCAGGCGCTTTCGGCGGCAGCGGCCGAAGCGAAGAAACTCGGCTATCGAACGCTCGTTCTGTCTAGCACGATGCATGGCGAAACACGCGAAGTGGCTCGAGTTCACGCGCAGATACTGTGCGAAGCCAGGTTGTCGGGCAATCCAATAAAGCCTCCCGCCTGCATCTTGTCGGGCGGCGAAACTACGGTCTCCGTCAAGGGCAACGGCAAAGGCGGACGCAATCAGGAGTTCGCACTTGCAGCGGCGATTGAGATCGCTGGATTACGCGATGTGCTGGTACTGAGCGGCGGTACCGACGGCACAGACGGTCCTACCGATGCCGCTGGAGCGATTGCGAGCGGTTCGACGTTTAGTCGAGCGCCCGACGCCGGCGATTACCTCAATCGAAACGATTCCTATCCTTTCTTCGAACAGTTAGGCGACCTGGTGAAAACCGGGCCGACCGGAACGAATGTTATGGACGTTCACCTACTACTCATAGAACGTTAGCGAGTTGTCCCCCTGCCGCAACACGCGTAACTTGTTGAGCCGTCCGTAATTTTCGTCTAACAACATCCGTGACGGGTGCTGCGCGATGACGAGTTTTACCCCGGTTCCCGCCAAGGCGTTCAGCGAATCGGCGTACTCGGCGACCTGCTGGTAGGGCGGATCGATGAAGGCGATGTCGCAAGGGTAGTTGTGCAGAAGCTCGGCGGCGCTGCCGCGCACGACCTTCGCTTCATCCTCAATGCCGAGTGTTTTCACGTTGTCGCGCAGCACCTGTAAGGCTTTTGCGCTGCGCTCAATCAGCACGACCTGTTTGGCTCCGCGGCTGAGCGCTTCTATTCCAACCGCTCCGCTGCCGGCGTAGGCATCCAGAAACGTCGTGCCCGGCAGGCGCGGAGCTAATACGTTGAACAAAGCCTCGCGCAGACGATCCGGGGTGGGACGGACATCCAGGCCGGGAACAGATTTCAAGCGGCGGCTACGAAATCGTCCTGCGATCACTCGCATTCTCAACCCACCTGCACTAAGCCATATCGCCGCTGCCAATGTTCCTGGATGTAACGGACTACTGCTCGCCACTCCTCACCGTCTTTGCGCTCCTCCATCAGCGTGTTCACTTCGGTGCGCGCGCTGTCCAGGATGTCCGAATCGCGCATCAAATCGGCAAAGCGGAGCGCGGGAATGCCCGACTGTTTGGTACCAAAAAACTCGCCCGGTCCGCGTAGCTTCATGTCCATCTCGGCGATGTAGAAGCCATCGGACGAGTCCACTAGCGTTCGAATACGTTCGCGCGCCATCTCGTTCAACTTGCCGGTGACCAGAATGCAGTAACTCTGATGCGGCCCGCGTCCGACGCGTCCGCGCAACTGATGAATCTGGGCTAGCCCGAATCGCTCCGCCTGTTCAATGACCATCACCGAAGCATTGGGGACATCGACGCCGACCTCGACAACCGTGGTTGCGACCAGAATCTTGGTTCTTCCGGTTTGGAAGCTCTGCATGGCCGCTTCTTTCTCCTGCGCGGGTAACCGGCCGTGCAGCAAACCCACTGCAATCTCCGGGAACACTTTCTGGGAGAGATGTTCGTACATCTTCTCAGCGGCTTTCACCGCCAGAGTCTCGCTTTCCTCCACGACCGGATAGACAACGTAAGCCTGACGCCCGGCGCGAATCTCCTGGGCGATGAAGCTGTAGATGTTCTCTACTGCCGCTTCGGCGACCTGCTTCGTAACGATGGGTCTACGCCCAGGCGGCAGCTCATCGATAGTCGAGACGTCGAGATCTCCATAAATGGTCAGCGCGAGGGTTCGCGGAATGGGCGTGGCGGTCATCACCAGCACGTCGGGCTGACGACCCTTCTTCATCAACTCCAATCTCTGGCGGACGCCGAAGCGATGCTGCTCATCGACGATGGCAAGACCCAGGCGAGCGAACGACACGTCCTCCTGAATGATGGCGTGGGTCCCCACAACAACATGGATGAGACCTTCGCCGATCAGATTTTTGATCTGCTGCTTCTCGCGCGCCGCGGCGGAACCGGTCAGCAAAACAACTACATATCCGAACTTCTCCAGCAGCCGTTTGAAATACGAATAGTGCTGCGATGCCAGGATTTCAGTTGGCGCCAGCACGGCTACCTGATGCTTATTTTCAATCGCGATCACGGCGGCCTGCGCGGCCACAATCGTTTTCCCGCTGCCGACGTCGCCCTGCAGCAGACGGTTCATAGGGTGAGGGCGCTTCATATCATCCGCGATTTCCTGCATGACACGGCGCTGAGCTGCCGTTGGCTTGAAGGGCAACATTTTCTTGATCTGTTCGCGGATACGCTCGTCCAGAGGAAACGAGATGCCGTCAGCGGCTTTGGCTTTCGTCTTCTTCAGTGCAAGCCCACACTCCAACCAGAAGAACTCATCAAAGATGAGACGCTGCTGCCCAGGGGTACGGAACTCATTGAGCAGCGCCAAGTTGGCATCTTGCGACGGCATGTGAACGGCGCGCAGAGCCTGATCCAAATTCGGCAGCGCGAGCCGCAGCCGCACGCTATCGGGCAAGGCGTCTTCCGGCATGGGACATTCTTCGAGCACGCGATGCAGCAGCGTTCGAAAGACGCGAGTCGAGATCTTAGAAGCGGCTTCATACACGGCTACGATGCGACCGGTGTGCAGGCTCTCCTCGCCATCTTCATCGGCCAGGAGAATCTCAGTTTCGGGCTGCACCATCAGCTTGCTTCCTTGCGCCCGCTCCAGTTCCACTTTGCCGAACAGAGCCACGCGCGTATCGGGGACCAAGGTTTCGGCGTAGCGCTCGCCGTGGAACCAGCGGCCCAGGAGGTTTGCGCCGCTGCCATCCTGAAAGACAACATCGAGTAGCCCGGAACTGCCGCGCCGAAAGCGATTCAATCTGGCATTCACTACACGCGCGAGGACAACGGCTTTCTCTCCCGGAGCGAGCTCGGCGATGGCCTTGATGTTGCGCCGGTCTTCGTAGCGGAAAGGAGCGTAATACAGCAAATCAGCCACTGCTAGAAGGCCTTTTGCCGCAAGCATCTGAGCCCGGGCAGGCCCAATTCCCTTTACGTACTGAAGCGGCGTGTTTAGATCCAAATCAATAGCGTAGCGTCCGTTAAATTAAAGTCATCTTTTTGCCTTACTTTCGCCTCGCTGCTGGCACAAAACCCCTGCAAAACTCGTAGCCATTGCTAGACTGAACATGACGCCTCTCGTGAGTACTTCTATCGTTTCGGCTCCGTTTGACGAATCGGCGCTGGTGGCACGCGCCAAGGCCGGTGATGCAGCCGCTTTTTCCGAACTCGTCACCCACTACGACCGGCGTGTCTTCCGGATGGCCAAACAGATCACCCAGAATGACGACGATGCTGACGACGTCCTCCAGGAGACCTTTTTAAAGGCCTACACGCACTTGGATAACTTCCAAGGTAACTCGAAGTTCTACACCTGGCTGGTCCGGATTGCGGTCAACGAAGCGCTGATGAAGCTGCGAAAGCGCCGCTCCGACAGGACTGTTCCGCTCGACGAGCCGATCGACACGGGCGAGGACGAGATGGTGCGGGAGATAGCCGTTTGGGACGAGAATCCCGAAGACACTTACTCGCGCGAGGAACTCGCCGACCTCTTAGAGCAGGCAATTCAAAGTTTGAAGCCTGCCTACCGCACCGTTTTCATCTTGAGAGACATCGAAGAGATGTCAATCGAGGAGACGGCAGAAACTTTGGATTTATCGATTTCAGCGGTGAAGAGCCGATTATTGCGCGCAAGGCTGCAGCTTCGAGAGAAGCTGACGCGGCAATTCAAGCGCAAGGGAGACGATGCGTTTGCTTACCTGTAAACAGTTTCTCCACGAGCTCAACGAGTTCCTCGACGACACGCTAGATCCGAAATTCAAGGCCGAACTGCAGCGGCACGTCAACGAGTGCCCGAACTGCTGGGTGGTTTGCGACACCACTGAAAAGACGCTGAAGATCTTCAAGGGCATGGAGCCCAAAGCGATTCCGGAGCACGTGCAAGCCAAGCTGATGCAAGCCATCGAAAGGCGCATGCGCGAAAAAGGCTGCGAGCCGTGCGGCGGAAAAAAAGCTGAAGCTTAATTTATCTATCCTATAATCTCCGAATTAACTTTAGTCTTCCATAAACATACTCCGTTCCCCTGTAAGTGTAAGTAACTGCGTAACACGGCGCGTGGACCTCAAAGCGCTTCTATTGATGGCGTCTCTCGCAAGAGAGGACGGAATCAAAGATTCCGAAAATTCAATAGGAGGCTCTATGAAAAGCCAATTAGTAAGCATGGTTCTGACCGCAGGGCTCACGATGCTCGGGAGCCTCACTCTCAGCGCTCAGACCAATAAGGAAATTGCAAAGATTCCGTTTGCATTCCAAGCCAATCACAACTCGTTCGCCGCCGGCACTTACAGTGTCAAGCGGCTGAGTGACGGCGGAGTGTTCCAACTCAGCTCAATCCAAGGCAGCCCCTCGATCTTCGTCAATATGCCGGTGATATCGGAGACTACGAAGTCCGACGAAGGCCACCTGACGTTTGCCTGCTACGGCCACGAATGCGTGCTGTCGCAGATCTGGATGGCGGGTTATAAAGTCGGCAACATTCGCCCGACTAGTTCGGTGGAACGCGATCTCCACCGGAAGATCGGGATGGCGAGCATGATCTCCGTGCGCCTAGGGCACTAAGAGAATCAGATTTCGCCGCTCCAGCCAGCGACCGAAGAGATACGGTCGCTGGCTTTTTATTTTTTTGATCGGCCTCCCCCAAAAATTCGAACCGAAACTACTGCTTGCTGGGGGTTTGTGAAAGAATCGGCTCTCCAATCGCTTCTCTCATAGCTCCGAGTGAAGATTACGCGGCCATGTGACGCTGGAGCACGTCGGCTGCATGTAAAGAACGAGTCACCGAATCGGCTTCGGAGCATTTCAGGCGCTCTTTTTTGATACTCATGTCGATCTGATGGCGCTCGTCACGCTGCGTCTGGCGCTTTTCGCGGCGAACTTCTTCAGCCTCAACGCGTATCTGCCGTTCAAAGCCAACTTCGTTCGAGTGTCTTTGTTTTTTACGCTTTGCGAGTTCGGCGGCGGCGCGGGCATAGGCGCGGTCGTTGGCGGTTTGGTAACGGATGTAGACATCAATGTCGGCTCGGACGGCGAGACGCGCGGTTCCAGCGGCAATCTCTGCCTCGGTTTGGGGTTCTTCGAGGAAGCAGCCGCCTTGGAGGCGCACGGCGCGATCGGACATCCAGGTGTGCCTAGCCATCTTCATTATCAAATCCCTGTCCACGTCGTCGACAGGTTGCTCGGACTCCATATAGCTGGCGAGCATCTCGTCAAATTCCTGCTGGTTCTCGGATTTCAACACTTTGAATCGGCCGCGCAGGCCGTGGATGAAGCGATTCTGCGAGACCTTTTCTTTCATAGCATCGGACTGAGGTCCCGTGCTTTTTTGAGCGTTCTCGCGGTTGGCTTCGAGTTTACGATCACTGATTTGCTGCATGTGAAGTTCTACTCCTGGCTGAGAGTAGAACGCGGAAAAGGGCAATGAAGCAGAATCGAGCGGGGTGATTCCGGGGAAACAATTGAGCGCGATGGAGTTAAGTACTTTTAGAATTATTTTTGAAATTTGTCACCGGTTTTTTTTTTCGGCGCTTCAGATTGAGAGTCACCGCCGCGCGGATGAGTTCCTTCAAAGCCGCCTCATCAAGCTTGCCGCCTTCGTAGATGTCGATGGCGCGCCTGACGTTGCCGTCGAGGCTGGAGTTGAACAGACCTGACGGGTCCTTCAACTCAGCTCCCTTGGCAAATGTCATCTTGACGTGGTTCTTGTAGGTCTCTCCGGTGCAGACGATGCCGGCGTGCGACCAGACGGGAGTGCCTCTCCACTTCCACTCTTCGACGATCTCAGGGTCTGCGTCATGGATGACTTTGCGCAGTTTCGCGAGCAGCTTGCCGCGCCAGTCCGCGAGCTCGCTGATCCGCTGATCAATTAATGCAGAAGCAGATTCCGGCGGGATGGGCTTTTTCATGTGCGCGGCCCCCTGCGCCACTTGGCGGTGTACGGCAGCACGAACAAGTATAGGCCGGTGAACAGGAGCAAGGCCAACGGGAGAAGCGCCAGGAGTCCCACCCAATTGTTGTATTTCTTCAGTCCCACGGCAACACCATTGACGATGACGCCCAGCGTAAAGACGATGGACAGCCAGCGATGGGTCTGCCGCATCCATTTATTCCACATCGTTTTAGTCAATTCAGTGGGACCTCCTCATTCCGCAGCGAACTGCCTGGCGTACTCGGCGCTCAAGCGCTGCCAGCCGTCGAACTTCATGGCCTCCGGACCGACAATGCGAGCGGTGGGAATCCCGCCGAGAAGCCGATCCAGAACATCGAGAGAAATATGCCAACTGGCGGCGCCCCAGGAGATAAAGCGGCGATCGATGTTATGCCAGAGCGTGAGACGGGTACCGCTGCCGAGGGGCTCGAGTTCCCAGCGCATATCGCTGTACTCCAATAATTTGGGAGCGTCGGCTTGCGTCACCCTTGCTTCGAAAGTCTGGGGCGCTCCCACCCAGGTGAGATTCACCGTCGCTCCGGCCGTGCCGAGGCTTCCATCGGCGTCAAAGGGCGCCCACTCGCGCAGATGCACCGGTTCAGTCAGCGCCTGCCAGACTTTTTCCGGTGAGTGGCGTAGGTCTCTGACCAGAATGAGCGTCCACTTCTCTCCCTCCTTTCGTACTCGCGCTCCGCGGGCCGGACCCGGCGTGTACTGCTCGCGATCGTTCATTTTCTTCTTCTCCTTGCTTTCTTTTTCGTTGGGGGTGCTTGATCCATGCGGTCGAGGTGGCGTTCGAGAGCATCCAGGTGAGCAGACCAGAAGCGGCGGAACGGCGCGAGCCAGGCATCCACCTCCCGCAGTGGTTCCGGTCTAAGACGGTAGAGACGGCGCTGTGCGTCCACAGTGGATTCGACGAAACCGGCGTCGCGCAGCACGCGCAGGTGCTTGGAGACGGTCGGCTGCGGCATGCGAAGCTGACGCTCTATCTGCTGAACGGACTGTTGTGAGGAAACCAGGAGGCTCAATATGGCGCGGCGGTTGGGCTCGGCAATGATTGAGAACACAGACTCCACAGTTTTTATATACGGCAGGGAGCATATGCCTGTCAAGGCATATTTCCGGGGAGGGTTTGGTGATGTAGTACACCCATCGCTTCGCTCAGGGCTCTGATTGAGCAGGATGGTGCTAATGGGGCAAAATGGGCGGGTTTAGCAACCGGCCCCACAGCTAGTCGTTAGTTGGCTTTGACGTGCAGGCTGTTGTGGATGGCGTAGAGGGCGAGTTCGAGGCGGTCGGAGACACCCAGCTTGTCGAACACATTATGGAGATGGTTCTTTACCGTTTGCTCCGTAATGAACATCTTCTCGGCGATTTCTTTGTTCTTGTAGCCTTGCGCTATGAGGATGATGATTTCGCGTTCGCGCTGGCTGAGCTGGGCACGCTCACGGGGCAGCTTCCCGTTAGTGTGCGAAGCGGAGAATTCGCCGGGAGAGGCGAAGCTGCGGAAGACGGCGGCGGTAGTGTTCGAATCGAGCCAGATTTCGCCGGCGTGTACCTTGTGAATGCTCTTTTCGATCATGCCGACAGAGGCGTCCTTCTGCAGGATGCCGCAGCAGCCGAGTTTCATGGCCTCGACGAAATCCTCTTTGTTCTCGGTAGAGGTGAAGAGGATCACTCTAGATTGAGGCGCACGCGTCTGGATGCTGCGCAAGACAGTGAGCCCATCGACGCGGGGCATTTTGAGGTCGAGCAGCACGACGTCGGGCGAGGTCTGGACAATCTTGTCAATTGCGTCCATGCCATCCCAAGCTTCTCCGACCACCTCAATGCCGGGTTGCTGGTTGAGAACTCTTTTCAAGCCCTCCAGAACGATAGGATGTGCGTCAGCTAAGAAAACGCGTATCGGTGTTGTTGACATCCAAACTTCCCACGGGTAACGGAATACCAGTACCTCTGGCCGAACGCCCCAGGACTCCGAAAACCACTTTTTAATGGATTATATTGCGAAACCGGAGCCTTGTCCTGCAACTTTCGGGCCGCTTAGCCGGATCATCTAACTACAGTACTATTCGGTCAGAACTAGAGTTTCGTGAGTTTTTACTCAGGGTAGCAGTTTCCTAGAATGGCTTTGTGGCAAAGCTTTCTATTAAGGATCTCGACCTGAAAGGCAAGACCGTCTTTATTCGAGTAGATTTCAACGTTCCGCTGGCGAATGGCGGCAAGGAGATTACCAGCGACAAACGCATTCGAGCTTCTCTGCCAAGCATTCAGTATGCGCTTGAGCATGGGGCGGGCGTGGTTCTGGCCAGTCATTTGGGGCGGCCTAAGGGGCGACGGAACGGGGAGATGAGTCTGGCGCCGGTGGCTGCGCGACTGAGCGAATTATTAGGCAGACCCGTGCGCATGGCGCCGGACTGCGTGGGTGCGGAATGCGTTGCTCTGAAGCCTGGTCCGGGCGAGGTACTGCTGCTGGAAAATCTGCGGTTCCATGGCGAAGAAGAGGCCAATAGCGCCGAATTTTCTAGGAAATTAGCATCTCTGGCTGACATTTACGTCAACGATGCGTTCGGGTCGGCGCACCGGGCGCACGCCTCCACGGTGGGCATCGTTTCGCACCTGCCGTTTGCGGCGGCAGGCTTATTGATGGATCGCGAGTTGGAGTGGTTGACGCAGGGTGACGCGAAATCCCGAGAGGCCGTGCGTGGCGTTGCTGGGCGGGGCGAAGGTGTCAGACAAGATAGAAGTTATTCAGAACCTGGCCAAGGTTGTGGATCGATTACCGATTGGCGGAGCAATGGCATACACGTTCATGCGGGCGAAGAACGAGGGCACGGGGAAGTCGCTTGTCGAGGAAGACAAGATAGAGCTGGCGCGGCAGTTATTGGAATCTACAGGGGACAAGATCGTGCTGCCGGTGGATCATGTGGTGGTGCGCGAGGTGAAGGCGGGCGCGGCGCACGAGGTAGTTTCTGAAATTGGCCCGGATCAGATTGCAGTAGACATCGGGCCTAAGACTGTGGAAATGTACGCGCAGATTATCCGAGAAGCTAAAACGATTATCTGGAATGGTCCGATGGGGATTTTTGAGATGCCGCCGTTCGATCGGGGAACGGTGGAACTGGCGAAGGCAGTAGCGGGATCGGGCGCGGTTTCCGTGGTGGGCGGCGGGGATTCGGAGAAGGCGATCAAGAGCGCGGGCGTCGCCGACAAGATTTCGCACGTTTCAACTGGCGGCGGGGCGTCGCTGGAGTTTCTGGCGGGGTTGGAACTGCCGGGGGTAGCGGCGCTGAATGACAAGCCGGGCGCGTAGTTGGGTTCGATGGAGCCGGCAGAGGGAGTTGAACCCCCGACCCTCTGATTACAAATCAGATGCTCTACCAACTGAGCTATGCCGGCCAGAGATGCTGCTTCCTCAGTTTACAATGCGCACGCTGTTACGGCGATCAGTCATATTGCATCAGCGCCATGAAGCCAAAATCCATGTGTAACTGGTTGTGGCAATGAAACAGTGTTACAGTCTTGCCTTCGGGCACACGCAACACCGTTCCTGGCGCCATGCCGTTATAGCGGTAGTCCTGAATGAGTTTTTCGGCCCGAGTTCAACCGTAACGGACGCAATCTCCAGCCATAAATCGGGCTTTTCGGGTTGAGGTTGGCGTCCGAGGCTGAATGCGGTGGCACTTGTTATACTCAAAGTTTGCCGTCCACCCGCGGGAATCCACTCAGGGAGGAGTTTTTGTGTTTATCAGCCTCCAACAGCTCGAGAATCGCCCGGTTGGTTTTGATGTCAAGGTGCCAGCGGGCGAACTGGAATACGACCCTAAACTAACGCAGGCTTCTCCTTTGCGTGCTGAAGGAGTGGCAACGCTCTTGAACCACTCTTTGGGGGAGATCCGGGTTCAAGGCAAATTGAGCGTGACCATGCAGGCGACGTGCGATCGTTGCCTGGAGTCGACCGATTTTCCGATCGAGAACCAGTTTGATCTACTCTACATGCCTGCCGAAACGGTCAAGAGCGGCGAAGATGAGATCGAAGAATCCGCAACGGAAGTGGGGTTCTACGAAGGCAACGGATTGGCGCTGAACGACATTTTGCGTGAAGTTGTCCTGCTGGCGCTTCCGATGCAACTGGTATGCGACGAAGCGTGCAAGGGGATCTGCCCGGTGTGCGGTCAGAATCGGAATCAGCGGGACTGCGGCTGCCACATTGAAGCTGCGGACGACCGCTGGAGCAAATTGAAGATGCTGCGGGCGGAAGTGGGTCCGCACAACTGATTTGGCCGTCAGGCCGGAATGAATCTGTAAGAAAATAAAGAGAGAAGAACTATGCCTAATCCAAAACGGCGCCATTCCAAGCGGCGCACCTCGACGCGGCGGGCGCATGACGCCCTGCCAGTCCCTCAAATGACCGAGTGCCCGAATTGCCACGAGAAAATTCGCGCGCACCGCGCCTGTCCCCATTGCGGCAAATACAAAGGGCGCGAAGTGATTGAAGTTGTTGAAGCTTAGTAGAGGGTGATACGCGCGATGGCCATACACTAGGACGCATGACGACGATAGCGCTGGACGCTATGGGCGGCGATCTGCATCCGAAGCCGGAGATAGAAGGCGCGCTGCAGGCTGCAAAGACCTATAACGTTCGGGTGATCCTGGTGGGGCGCGAAGAGGTACTGCGCGCGGAACTGGATCGCCATCCGGGTTGGCAATCTCTTCCTATTGAGATCAAGCACGCGAGCGAGCAGATCACGATGGAAGACAGCGCGGGCAAAGCAGTGCGCGCGAAAAAAGATAGCTCAATTCGAGTAGCGTCGCGTTTGGTTAGAGATGGCATCGCGCAAGGAGTTGTCTCGGCCGGCAATACGGGCGCGGTGATGGCAACGGCGAAAATGACTCAAGGCATGTTGCCGGGAGTCGATAGGCCGGCGCTGGCTTCGGCATTCCCGACGCTGAACGGCAAGCCCGCCGTGATGCTGGACGTGGGCGCAAACGTGGATTGCACGCCCAACATGCTGGTGCAATTCGCAGTGATGGGCGAAGCGTATTCGCGCGTGATCTTCAAGACCGAGCGGCCGCGGGTGGGCATTCTCTCGATTGGCGAGGAAGAGCACAAGGGCAATTCCCTCACGCATGAGGTCTATCCGCTGCTGAAGAGCCTCAAGCATCTGAACTTTGCGGGCAATGTGGAAGGCCGCGACGTGTACACCGGCACAGCCGACGTGATTGTCTGCGATGGGTTCGTTGGCAATGTTGCGTTGAAAGTCAGCGAAGGCCTGGTGGAAGTGATCGGCAAGATGCTGAAACAATCGCTGCACGCTAGCGTTACCCGCAAGGTGGGCGCTTATCTGGCGCGTGGGGCGTTCAATGATTTCAAGAAGCGTGTTGACTATTCCGAATACGGCGGCGCGCCGCTGCTGGGCCTGAACGGAATTTGCGTCATCTGCCATGGACGTTCCACTGCAAAGGCGATAAAGAATGCCATCCGCGTGGCAAAAGAGTTTGCCGAGGGCAAGGTGAACGAGCGTATTGCAACGGAACTGGACGCCTGGACTTCAGCAGCATTGAGGTAACATTTTGCACTTCTTGTTGCTTGCGCCACGTTTCCAACCATTGACGCGCCATACGCAGGAGTTCCTGAGTTTCCTGCAGACGAAACCGGGGACCAAGCTGTCGATGTTACGCTGAGATCTGCGTACGGTGGCCACCAAGCGGATGTGGCGGAATTGGCAGACGCACTGGATTTAGGTTCCAGCGCTCGCAAGGGCGTGGGAGTTCAAGTCTCCCCATCCGCACCAAACGTTGCGGTCGGGGATTTCACGGCCACCGGCATGCAGGATATCCTGACCTAAGAAGGCCAGACACGATACCATGGAGGAGAAGTGCCGAGAACGAAACGGTCCGCTGTCGGCCGGCAGGAGCGTCGAGGACCCGTTAATCCTGGCAGTCCTGCCAAGCATCCTGTCATCGACAATCGCAAATATCCCACCACAGAAGAGGTCGGCAGGATATTGAATGTTCCGGCGAATCGCATACGTCAGATAAAAGATCTCGCCGCCAAGAAACTACGAGCTGTCGAGGCTCTTTCGTAGCACAGTAGACAGTGCCGAAAGGACGCACGCCGGGTCCGAGGCAATTTCGCAACTCTGTTTTCCTCAACTTTCCTTACGACGAGAAGTTTCGCGACCTCTTCCTGGCCTATGTCGTGGGCGTTTGTTCTTTCGGATTGACTCCTCGTACGACTCTCGAGATTGTCGGTGGTGAGCAGCGTCTTCGGCGTATTGCCGGTTTGCTCCAGTCCTGCCGCCTCTCTTTTCATGACCTTTCGCGAGTGGAGGTCGATGGCCGCGATCCGGCTACGCCGCGCTTCAACATGCCTTTCGAGGCAGGCCTCGCGGTTATGTATTCGCTGATGAAGCGGCCACCTGGTCACACGTTCTTCATCTTCGAAGCGGACCAGACACGTTTGCACAAGTCGCTGAGCGATCTGGGCGGAACTGACGTATATGCACATCACGCAACGGCTGAAGGCGTACTCCGAGAGATCAGCAATGCATTGTTAGCTGCGAAGCGTCGGCCCACGGTCGAGCAGATGTTGGAAGTTCTGAAGCAGGTACAAGAAGCATTGCCAGACATCATGCACAACGCGAGAGCTGAAACACCGTACTCCGCTCGGGTCTTCTCGGATCTCGTCATGTTCACCAATGAAATCGTAAAGCGGCAATTCGCCGGGCAACACGATAGACCCAAGATGATGTGACAAGCATGTGCGGCGGACGCGCGGGTTTCGCAGATCCAATTCCGTTTCAGTTGGCGGCGCCCTGGTATTGGGGTCACGTCAAGCTACCTTTCCCAACGGTGCTTCCGCCGAACAAATCGCTCTCGGGCCTCTATATCGTTACACGCGGGGGTGAAGTTTAGGCACTTTGTATGTCAAAAGATTCTGGAACATCCGCAAACCGAGACGCCGTCCCAGCATACTTCCCATGAACCAGTCGCGAACAGGTAGCAGGGCTGGTTGATCCAGTTGCAGGATGCGCCCGGCCCGCCGGGAATCGCGAACGATTGCATTTGTGCGCGGGATGCGCAGCCGTTCGTATTCGCGCAGGGCCGCTTCCGCTGGCCGAACAGTGCTGAGGCAATGCGCCAGCACGACCGCATCCTCAAGCGCCATGCATGCTCCCTGACCGAGATTCGGGGTGGCGGCGTGCGCTGCGTCTCCCAGTAGCGTGACGCGTCCGCGGCCCCACCAGCGGAGCGGGGGTCGATCAACGATATCGTTTTGCACGATCGCGCCATCGCTAGTCGCTTCGATGACATCGGGGATGGGCGCCGTCCAATCGCGGCACAAGGCTAAGACGTCGGCTTTGGTCTGCCTGGCGCCCTGCGGCGCGTTTTTCGTGAGGAACCAGTAGAGTTGTTCTCCGCCCGCAAGGCCAGAGCCCGAACTGAGATCCCGCGCCTACGGCCAGAAGCGCCGTCCGATCCGGCAGCGCTCCTTGCTTGCGTATCATTCCGCGCCAGCAGGTATACCCGGCGTAGCAGGGCGGTTCTGCTCCATGCAGCCGAGCGCGTATTACCGAGGAAATGCCGTCTGCTCCCACCAAAACATCCGCCTCCATGCGTTCCGCATTTTCAAGGATCGCGGTGGAATCGTCGAAGCCCACGCAGCGTGCATTGGTTCGTACCCAGGCCGGCGGCAACTCTTCCAGCAGAATTCGTTGCAGAACGGGGCGGGAGACGCAGAGGCAGGGTGCGTCGGCATTACGGCTGATGTCTCCAAACTCATTAGTGGCAAGCAGACGCCCCGCCGAAGCTCGGACTGAAGTACGTTCGATAACCGATGCGGAATCGCTCACACGGAGTTCCACGCCAAGTTCGCGCAGCGCGTTGGTTGCATTGGACCAGACGGAAAGCCCGGCGCCGATCTCACGAATGCTGTCGGCGCGCTCGACTACCAGGCTTTCCACGCCGACACGACGCAACGCCACGGCGGCGGCGAGCCCGCCGATCCCCGCTCCGATGATGACGGCGCGCATCCGAGCCGAGTCTAGCGCGTGCGGGGATCGGCTAAGCCCGCGGTACGATGGATAATTAACAGTTCTGCAACGTGTGCTGACTCGGACCGAGCAGTCCGGAACCTCAACTTGTGGGAGAGATCATGGACAGCACTGTGCATAGCAGTTTCTTTGGTACGGCGTTAGCCAATTGCGCCTCATCGCATTTTTCCCTGGTTCTTGCGCAATTTGAGCCCAACGAGGAGTTGGCAAGGCATTCTCATGACAGTGCCTTCATTTCCGTTGTGCTCAGGGGTGGTTATCGTGAGAAATGTGGAGCCTCCACCTGTGAATGCGGTGTCGGCCAAGCAATCTTCCACGCTCCCGGCGAGTTTCATTCCAATCGCTTCTTTGCAGAAGGCGGGCAGGTTCTTAGCTTGGGCATAGCCCCGGACTTTCTTTCGCAATTAAAAGACGTCGGGTGGCCGCAGGTGATTTGGAAGCCATCAGCATCCTCAGCATCTCCCCTGTCGCTTGGCGCAACGTCAATCTGATCGGCAACTTCGACTTCATAACCAGCTCATCGCCAGCCGTCGAGATAGTAGCTCTGGCGGGACTTTTCAAAACGGAGACTTCTGGCTCCGCTCCATGACCGAAGGAGATGATGACGGGCCGCAAGAGTGAAAGCTGCCAGTTTTACCTTTTCGAGGGCGTTGGGCAAAATAGCCAATAACAGATGACGAGGACAGTGCACTTCCAAGCGCTTTCCGATGCTACGATGGCCCGTGCAGGTAAATTTCCCTGGAGTGCTGTTGGCAATCCTGCTGGTTGCAGTCCCTGTTGTCTGGGGCGTGCAACTGCCGCTTCGCACATACACCACTGCGGATGGACTACCGCGCGACGCAGCCTTTTGTATCGTTCCCGACGGGCGCGGCTTTATCTGGGCCTGCACACGTGAAGGCTTGGCGCGCTTCGACGGCAAAACGTTTGACCTGTTTGGTGTCGATCAGGGTCTCCCCAACCGGGTGGTGAACGATTTTCTGGAAACCAGGAATGGTGTCCTGTTGGCCGCCACGAACCAGGGGTTGGCGCGCCTGGATCCTGCCGCGGCGCCTGGGTCGACGCACCAATTTGTAACTATCCCCACCCAAAGTGGCAAGCCCGCACTACGGATTGAACGGCTTTTTGAAGATGCCGACGGAATAGTTTGGGCTGGCACGCTAGGCGGAGTGTACCGGCTTGACAGTGGCAACGACGTGGCGCATCTGGCTTATCTCGGGATTGGCAAGTCTGATTTGTTGGTGCAATCCTTTGCCGGGGACGGCGCCCACGGTCTTTGGATCGGTACGAATGTGGGTCTGTGCCGTCGTGCGAGTGACGGGCATGTAGAGTGGTTTACCCATGGTGGGGGCTCTCCGCCGGCAGCGTCTGTGAATGCGCTTCTATTTGACAAGGAAGCTCGCTTGTGGGTTGGCACCTATAGCGGTTTATGGTTGCTCAAGCATGATGTTCGGGCCGGCAGCCGGACGGTTTTCCAGCTTTTCGGCCAGAGGGAGGGATTGGCAAGCGAGCGGATCCATTCGTTTTTCCAGTCGCCAGCTGGAACCCTGTGGGTCGGGACTGCAGCCGGGCTGGCTGAGTTGGTTCCCGAAGCAGGGGATACGCTCCGATTCCGCACTTACGGCAGTGCGGAGGGGCTTCGCGGGCGCGTCGTTTTCGCCATCAATCAGAGTAAGGACGGCAGCCTGTGGGTGGGTGTTGATCATGGCTTGGCGCGCATTTCCAGAAGCGGCTTCTTGCGCTACACAGAGGCGGACGGCCTGGGCGAGATAGGAGTTACCGCCTTCGCGCAAGATCTCAGCGGCCAACTTTATGCCGTGTCGAACGAATCGAGGGGACCCAAACTGCACCGTCTTGAGGGAACGAAATTCGTCACGATCCGGCCAGCTTACCCAGCAAACCTGCAAGGTTCGGGTTGGGGCCTCGAACAGATCGTCCTGATAGACCATACCGGCGAGTGGTGGTTCGCTACTGGCGAAGGTCTGATCCGTTTCCCGGCTGCGAAATCGGATGATTTGCCGCGTACTCGTGCGGACGCAGTTTACACCGCGAAGAATGGATTGCCAAGCAGCGCAATTCTGCGAATCTTTGAAGATTCACACAGCCGAATCTGGGTGTCCACACTCAGCGGACTAGTCTGGTGGTCGCGCGCCACAGACACTTTTCATCACTTCGCGCAAGGGGAAGTTCCGGGATACGTCTCGGCGTTCGCCGAAGACCGCGCGGGTGATGTTTGGATTGCCGCCAGCGCAGAGCCGGGTATCGGCCAGTCGAGTAGGGTGTTCCGCTTTCGCCAGGGCCAAATCCGGAAGATCACAAGCCCGGGAATACCCGACAGCTGGATTGCCACCATGTTTGTAGATCACGCCGGCCGCCTTTGGATTGGCTCAAGCGACAATGGCCTCACTCGGGTGGACAATCCCGCTGCTGAACAGGTGCAGTTTCGCAGTGACGTCCGGGGGCTTTCGGGCATCGGGGTTAGCGCTATCGCAGCGGACCGTTGGGGGCGCATTTATGCCGCAACGCCACGCGGAATAGATCGCCTGGATCCGGCCAACGGAAGTGTGCGCCATTATTCGAGTACGGACGGATTGCCGCCCAGCCCGGTAGCAGCAATGACCACCGACCGCGACGGTCGTATCTGGATTGGCACCGCCCTTGGGGTGGCATCCTTGCAACCGGCTCTGGACGCGTCTAACGTAGCTGTGCCCGTGGTGATAAAAGCCATTGAGGTAAATGATAAGCCGCGCGCTATTGCCGAGGGGCCGGCAAGCGGGATCCGGTTGGCGCCGGATGAAAATCACCTGCGATTCCATTTCGCAGCTCCGACCGCACCCGACAATGAAGGGCTGCGCTATGAGTACAGACTTAAGGATTCAAGCCAGTCCTGGAGCCAGCCTTCGCTAGAGCGCGACGTCAACTACTCGAACCTGCCTCCAGGGCAATATCGCTTTCAGGTTCGTTCCATCCTGTCTGATGAAGTGCGCGGCCCGCCAGCCGAACTCAATTTCTCCATTTCGCCGCACTTCTGGCAACGTTGGTGGTTCAGACTGCTGATAGCAAGCATATTTGCCGCCATGGCTTTCGGCTGGCACCGGTACGATCTGCAAAGACGCGTGGAAATAGAACGGGTGCGGGCGCGTATTGCCGCCGACCTGCATGACGATGTGGGCGCGAATCTGACGCGGATCGTCATTCTTAGTGAGGTGGCGCAGCGACAAAGCGTCCCCGGGAACCGGCAACTGAGTCTACACCTGGCGGAGATTGCGGATCGGGCGCGCGGCTTGGCAGACCGCATGAGCGACTTGGTATGGTCGGTCAACCCGCGATGCGACGATGTCCCCAGCCTCTTGAACCGGGTGCGCGAATTCGCCTCCGACGTGTTGGAGCCGCAGGGCATCGCGTGGTCCCTTGAGACTACAGACGCCATTCAAGTCCTGACGCTTTCGCCCGATCGTCGATGGCATCTATTCCTGATTCTGAAGGAGGCAATCAACAACACCGCGCGGCATGCCCGCTGCACGCTGGTTGCGATCGCCTTCGATACCGCCAATGGATGCGCCAGGGTCGCCATCACCGATAACGGTTGCGGGCTGCAGCGAGCCGCTGCGCTGGATGAAGCCGGAAACGGTCTCGCCAACATGCGCAAGAGAGCCAGCGAGTTGGGAGGCGATTTGCGAATCCAGTCAACGCCTGGCACGGGCGTCCGGGTGGAACTCACCTTTCCAACTCAGGCACCTCTTCGACACAATAAAGTGGCGAGACCAGCATGATTATGTCTTCCGTACCAAGTCGCCGTGCGCGTTAATGGAGGCGGATGCCGTCTGAAGCGATCCGCGTAGTAATCGTGGAAGATGACCGCACTACCCGGCAGGGGCTGGCCTTTCTCATTGGAGGCACGCCTGGATTCGTTTGCGCGGCCGACTACCGATCGGTGAACGAGGCATTGAATGCGGACTTGAACCCCCCGCCGCATGTCATCTTGCTTGATATTCACATGCCTGGAATCCCCGGCTCCGAAGGTGTAAAGCTTTTCCGCAAGAAGTACGCGAATACCCAAGTACTCATGCTGACCGTGTTCGAGGAATTCGAGCAAATATTCGAATCTATCTGCAACGGCGCCTGCGGCTATATGCTGAAGAAGACGACCCCCGCCAAGCTCCTGGATGCAATCTGCGATGTGCACCAGGGAGGAGCGCCCATGTCGCCATCAATAGCCAGGCAAGTGCTGGCGGTGTTTCGGCAGGGGGCGCCACCACAGCATTCATGTGAATTTTCGAGCCGCGAGCAGAGCGTTCTGGCGCTGCTCGGCCAGGGTTATAGCTATGCCAAGCTGGCCGAACAGTTGGGTATTTCGATCAATACGGTACGCAACAATATACGTTCGGTCTACGATAAACTGCACGTGCATACTCGTTCGGAAGCCGTATCGAAGGCCATTAGGAAGCGATTGATTTAGCCGGCGGACGCAGTAGGCCAGAGCATGTTTATGCTCTGGCGGCGAATCCCTTACGACCCTACACTCATTCAAGAGCACTTGAATAGAGGCTCCAAAGGTAGAGTAGTGAAAAACAAAAATCGCTTCCATTCCAGGCCGGGTCTGCTGACTCTATTAGCAACCACCCTCTTTTTGCTGACACCGACCGCACAGGCCAGCAGCCTCTCTGGCGACACAGTCACCTGCGGCGGGACCTTCTCGGGTCTCTTTTGCCACCCCGCAACCGCAGTTGTCGGTCCCTCAGTGGAGTTTACGCTAGGTCGCGGCGGGCTCAACCCTCAGAGTTATCTTTCGCTTGATTTCAACGCCACTGACTTAGTCATAACCGCGCTTTCCGACACTAGTTGGGCGACTGACCCCAACACCTTGACCCTTTCGGATACCTCGAAGGCTTTTCCATCCGCCGCTCTTCTTTCGTCAACGGCCGACATTTTCGCAGCAGGGAACGTCTCGCTGTCGGGAGGAGTTTTATCGGTAAGCCTTCAGGGAACACAGTTCATGGCTGGACAAACGGTTGTCATCGGTCTGACGGGCGCGCCCGTTTCCCCAGCGCCGGAACCGACCGCACTTGGCTTCATGAGCGCAGCGTTAATCATCACAGGTGTGTTCCGGATGCGAAATCGTAAATACAGCAGACGAACGCATCGCATCTGACCGCCATGCGGCCTCCCTTGCCGCGAAGGGCAGTAAATCAAGACTTCAGTCGTCGTGTAAGACGCAGTTGCCGTGAGTACAGAGGAGATCATTCACATGACTAAACGAGTTCTTTTAATAACAACCATGGCACTTGGCTGCCTTGGTTCCTTGCATGCTGATGTTGTTTCGCTTTACGGCGACATTGACTGCTTCGGACTAGGCGGTTCCTGCCCCGACGGAAAGGGTTTTACATCGGATTTGGGGGGAGTGCAGTTCACCGATTACCGCAGCCCTGCCGAGATCGCCGCCAACTCGGCAACCGACGACTGGAAACACCAGAACCCAGCGGTTTCCATGCCATTCAGCTATGCGTTGACCCAAACATCCGTGAGCGCGATCTTCACAACGCGCATAGCAGGAATCGCGAACGCCGGCTTGGGACCTGACAATGTCACGTTCGATGGAGTCTTAATAGGCCAGATCCCTCTCAACCACAGCGCGAACTCTGACCAGGAAGTGCTGACGTATAGTTTTGCCGTACCCGATCATTTACTCACCGGAAATGACAATGTGTCGATTTCAGTTGCCGGTGCGGATGCGTTTATCGTGGACTATGGCGAGCTGTCCATTGCTACCACAGGCATCCCGGAGCCCTCGATGTTTTCGCTTCTGTGCGCTGGCTTAGCGGCCATAGGAATTGGATTCAGGAAGAAGATCGTTGATCCACAGTTGCGGCGTATCCCGGCGGCGCTCCCTGTGCTTCATCTCAGTAGTTTTCCGGCTGAAAAGGAGTCGGAACAATGACAACAGCCGCCACTGATGTGAAAATCTCGAGACCCGCAATCACACCCCCGGTGGAAGATTCTGCCCTCTTTCTGCGGCATGTAAAGGAACGAAGGGCGCTGATGGCAAACGCCCCAGAGCCTGTACCGCCGGTAATCCAGGATCTACCTGAGTCCTGGTCGCTGGAACAATACCAGACGCCATTCCAGAATCAAGGCCCGCGCGGAACATGCTGGGCGTTCGCGGCTGCGGCTGCGCTGGAAGCTGCTTACAAGCGGAATTACGGGATTACCCTTCATCTTTCGGAAGAGTACATTTTCCACGCGGAAAAAACCGTCGGCGTTGGGAAGGACGCGCAGGGCGACGACCTCGACGGCCCGCGCGAGACCAACTGTTCCTACTGGGGCGGCCAAGGAGCCAGCGACGTGCTGCTAGTCATGTCGGCGTACGCAATTCCCGAAGCCGCCTTTGCGCCTTATGTTGCGGACGTGGAAACGTTGCGCATAGATATCCCGTCGTGCGGAACCTTGCCGGTCGGGGGAGCCACCCAGGAGCAGATAGACGCCTTCGAATACTCGCAGGTTCTCGTGCCTGTCAAGGCCCGCTGGAATGCAAAATACCGAGTGCTCACGTCTAAGACCGTATGGGCCGGAAGCGGTGACGTCGTGTCTGCGATTCAGGCCGAAATCGCAAACGGCCGGGAGGTGGTTATCGGCTTGACTGTCGGCAACGGCGGTGATGATGATTTGCAGGCCAATCCCGGGGTAGGCGGTCACGTCACTCTAGTGGTCGGCTACGACAACAACCTGCAGCGGTTTCAAATCAAAAACTCCTGGTTCGCCCCCGTTGACCCCGTGACCCAGCAGCCCACCTATTCATGGCTCTCCTACACGACTGCCCGAACCTACATCACCGACGCCCACTGCATTACTTCCATTGCCGATCCGAATCAAAGTATCGAAGTCTCTGCCGCCTGGCACGGCTTGTGGAACATGGATCATGATGGATGGCACGGCACCCTGGTGATCAGGCGCGATTTCAATTTTGCGAACTACTTTGCCAGTCAAGCAGGCCAGCCGAACACCCTTCCCCAGCAGCAAAACAGTGTACGTCTGGGAAGCTACTACGCCGGCGGCCTCAGGCACGACGTGAACGGGCATTTCGAAAACGGTGGTAGCAAGATGGTCTATTTCGTCGCCGACGGCACGTCGCATGTGCCCTCCGGCCAGGAGACTGGTCAGCGCTTCGAGGCTTACTTATTCAGCCGCGATTTCACCAACGCAGCGGGCCAGACCACGTGGGAAAACGCTCCGTTCGGTGTAGTTCTCAGCCGAAATTGCACTCCCGGTTTACAGGCTAGTTTTAGTGTCGCGGATTGGCAGGGGGCCTGGGCAATGTCGTTTGACGGCTGGCCCGGTACACTGCAACTGACCGTCACGAATTCACTGGTGTCGGGCGCAACTTACGTAGCAGCGAACGGAACTCAGTTTCCGGCAACCGCGTCCCTCGCGCCAGGCGATCCCCACACTCTGTCGGTCACCATTCAGTTTTCAGCCGCGCTCCACCAACTCTTCACAGTGTTCGCGCACACTCACGAGAAGGGTGTCTTCTCAGGAACCACAACACAGACTGGGGCCACCTACGGTGTACAGGGGTTCAAGATACGTCCTATCTATTTCTTCGAGCCCAGTGGCGGTCTGGCGTGGTACATGCATATTGGCCGCCTTCAAGGCAGCGTGGTCTGGGGCGGACCCACAAACATTGGAACAGGCTGGAACAACGGGCAGAAGACCTTTGCCGGCGGCGACGGCATCATCTACGCAATTGAAACGGATGGCTCGCTGATCTGGTATCGCCATCTTGGGGAGTTCGACGGCAGTGCATCCTTTGCTCCTTTCACAAAAGTAGGCACAGGATGGCAGAATCCATCTAAAGTGATCGGCGCGGGTAAAGGCATCATCTACGCAATTGAGACCGATGGATCGCTGTACTGGTATCGGCACGACGGATATAGCGACGGTTCCGCAAACTGGACCGGGCCCATAAAGGTCGATGCGAAATGGGACGCGTTTCAGTTTGTCTTCTCCGGTGGCAGCGGCATCCTTTACGGAGTGAAACCTGACGGAACGCTGGTCTGGCGCCGCCACTACGGTTATGCGGACGGCAGTTCTACGTGGTCCGCTCCCGTTGACGTGGGCACGGGTTGGCAAAACTTCATCCACATCTTCTGTGCTGAGGGAGGTGTGATCTACGCGGTCGAACCGAATGGTGTTTTGCTGCAATATGTCCACACCGGGTACTTTGATGGCAGCGTTGACTGGGTCGGGGCTAAGCAAGTCGGCACCGGCTGGCAAAACTGCACAAACGTGTTCGTGTCGTAACCAGGCGCCGCCCGGCTTTACCTCAGCATCCCAGCTTCCGGTCGGCGGATCGGGAGACCGCACAGCAGGGTAGTGTCCTAAAACTGCGTTGACGAAATTTTCTTAGTTATCAAGCGCTTGCTGTTTTTGCTGTTACGCTTGAGGCATGGCAAGCCCATCCACGCTCCGCGATCTCAAAGCGCTGAAGCGTCTCATCAACCAAGCCGATCTAGTTCTCGCCAGTATTCCTAATCCTCATCCCTCTATAGCATCTGCTCGTGAGTCACTGAACGCGGCGTTAGCTCTCGCTGCCGATCTCGTCAAGCATCAACCCGATGCTGTTGCACTCGGCTCCAAGGGTGGTCAGGCGACCGCGAAGCGTGGGAGTGAATACTTCAAGCAAATCGCTGCCATGCGGAAGACGAGGGCTGGCGGTAGGCCAAAGTTGAAAGAAAATTGATGACAATTCGGTTAATTCTAGATATGTCGCCCCTTGCTTGTGTCATTTGTGCTTGACACACGCAAACGCCACGCCACACAATCTAATTAGCGCAACGGGATAAGGGCAGCCAAGTTCCAAAGTAGGGTATGACCCGGCTCGAAAGGGAAAGCCGCGTTTGCTGGCGCGGCCCCTTAATCTAACGAGCGCTAGGAGGTGGTTACATGTGACCACGATCCTGAGTGTTGCACCGAGGGTAGGATCACGCGTAAAACGCGTCACGCCCCTGCCTGACGGCACATTCGAAGTAGAGTTCGAACCGCCATAGGTGGCTAGAACTTGACCTCGCGGTAGTCCTGATGCTGGCAACATCGGGACTACTTAGAGGGTTACAATTTTGGCATTGTGTGGGCAAGGAAAAAATATGGACACAAGCAAGCTGTTAGATGCGCTCACCGACCTTCGAGACAAACGGGAGGTCATAGATAAGGCTATTTCTTCGCTAGAGGCGACGCTGGAGCTTCTGGACGGGGCACATCAGCACCAGCTATCACTTCCCACACCCGAGCCGGACCATCCTATCCAGAGCGCGGGTCGTCGCAGGAGATCCAAGAAGAGCTATATCGAGCACGCCATCGACATCCTGTCCACGGTGGATCATATGCATATCGAAGAGATATTGAGGCGTATAGCAGCACTTGTCGGACACGCCGTCTCTCGCGGCACCGTAGATGGTGGCATTAGTCGAGAGATCCGAGAACGCGGCTCTGCCTCTCGTTTTGAGCGTGTCGCCCCAGGCGAGTACCGCCTTCGCAAAGGGGCTGAAAAACTCGCTTCTGTAGCATAGACTTCCCCCGCAAGCGTCGGCAAACCCCGGATACGTATCCGGGGTTTTGTCTTTTATGTCCCTTATGGCCCTTATGTGCTTTTGCTCCTATGCGTCTTGTATCCTTTGCGTCAAATTGTGTTGCTAGTGTATTGACTAACAGCAAGCGGTTGCTGTATACTGCGTTTATGATGAGCCAAGCAAAAGCTTCAATGACATGCGCGGATTGCCAGATCGAATGCCGACGCTTTGGCAAGCATAGAAACGGCTTGCAGCGGTTCCGTTGCCCCGAATGCGGCAAGACGTACACCGAAGAGCACCAGAAGCCGCTCGGCTCCATGACGGTTCCGATGGAAAAAGCCGTTCTCGCGCTCAAGCTGCTCATCGAAGGTTCTAGCGTTCGCACGGTTGAGCGCATCACCGATTTGCACCGCGACACGATCTGCAAACTGCTCACGGTTGCTGGTGAGAAGTGCGAGAAGATCATGGCGAAAAAGTTTGCAACATCGTTGTCCGCGACGTGGAATGCGATGAAGTTTGGAGCTTCATTGGGAAAAAGGAAAAGCGCGTTCGGCCCGAAATGACGTGAACCTCGGAGACGCCTACTGCTTTGTTGCCATCGAGCGCAATAGCAAGCTCGTTCTAAACATTGCGTTGGGCAAGCGCAATCAACAGACAACGAATGTGTTCATCGAGGGCTTGGCGCAAGCAGTAGCGCCCCGCTGCAACTTCCAAATCACAACAGATGGTTTTCGGCCTTATGTGAGCGCTATCGACACGACGCTCGGACACCGCGTAGACTTCGCCCAACTCATCAAGGTTTACCGCTCTTCACAAGAAGGCGAAGCGCGGTACTCTCCCGCCGAAGTCGCCTCAACGGAGGTGGTCCCAGTCATCGGACAACCTGATCCTGATCGCATCTGTACCTCAATCGTGGAGCGCAGCAACTTGAGCTTACGTATGGGCCTTCGTCGCTTCACTCGCCTAACGAACGGCTTCAGCAAGAAATGGGAAAACCACTGGGCAGCCGTGATGCTCTGGTACACCTACTACAATTTTTGCCGCGTTCACAAATCGCTGCGCGTGACTCCTGCAATGGAATCGGGCATCTCGGATCATATCTGGACGCTAGCTGAACTGCTAGCATGAGGGATTAGGGCGCTCGAAAAGCTCTAGTCACACTGCCACTGCTTTGAATGGGTACCAGCCGTTCAAGACAGCGTTAAATGCGGTTTGATTGGAGTGTATCATGGCACGCAAACCGCGAGAATGCCCGATAAAAAATCAGACGCAATTTTTACCGGCACATGATTGCA
Organism: Terriglobia bacterium; assembly: GCA_963758445.1. Lineage (GTDB taxonomy): Bacteria > Acidobacteriota > Terriglobia > Bryobacterales > Bryobacteraceae > Bog-105. The sequence goes on along the minus strand of CAVWVR010000001.1, from coordinate 119,506 downwards.
GAAACAGTGAGCCGTTGCAAAGAAATAGTCCCCCCTTGGTGGGACTGGCATCCTCCCGTGGGAGTATTCATTGCGCTGCTGGCAATACTTGGAGTTCTTGTGCCTTGGTTTAGACAAGGCGCTGGACCACGCGAAAAGGCATTGTGGACATTTCTGATGTTTCTGTTTGTGGGGTTGGAGCTACGGACGATTTACCTCGATGCAGCCCAGCATGACAGAGAGCAGGCGCTTGCACGATGCCAACAACTAGAAAGCTTTCAAAAGATTGCAGGCACACTAGAGCAGGCCATAGCTCAAAGTCAAAAACAATTCGCTGTAACAATGGGCGAAGAAGGAAAGATTTTTGGAACTGCGAGGAGTAATTTAGACGCTGTCACGGGAGGCGATACATTCGTTGAGTTTGATGTTGCCCCAAACATGGGACAGGGAAATCCTCCGACCTACCCCATGAGTGTGTTCATAGTCGGCAAGTACCCAATTAGGAATCTGGCGGCTGAGATTCAGAAGGTAGAGCCGCAGAGAGATGAAGCGAGTATTTACAGGCAGATACAATCGATGCACATGTTGCCGATAAGCGGAGACGTTCTACCAGGTGCACATTTTGTTAGTGAGCGGTTGGGCGTTGGCAAATACGGTATAGGAATTTGGGCCGCTAACGGAGTATCCAATGAAGAATTAGAACTAAAGCTAGACGACCATGGACAACTGCAGCAGTCATATGAAGTTCGTCGGAACGGGAAAACCCTCGTCAAAACCGTGGACGGCAAACTGATTTTTAGGCGACGCCAGCCGCAATAGATTTAACGCACCTTTCAGGCATTACCGACCGACTCATCATCCACGTACCGCTGGAGGATGTCCAGATTGTCGCCGTAGAACAGCTTGTTCTTCCACTCGGGGGCGTGGCTCATAGCTGACGAAAAGGTCTGGGCATAGTATCAGAACGGAATCGAGACGATTTGTTCTTTAGTGGGGATCGGAATGAACCGCTTGGAACGAAAGACCAGAAAACCCCTAGGTGGTACGCTGGTCGCCCGCATGACTATTTCAGAAATAGAGAAGATCGTAGGGTCGTGGCCAGATCCTTGGCCGAACATTCTTGAAGTCCTACAGAAACGCCGGGATGATGCGTTGAAAAGAGCCGAAACGGAAGACGAGCACGCAAAAGCACTTGGCGATTATGCGGACTCCCTCGCCAGAATTCGGGTCGAGCCACGTTCAACGCAGCTTTAGGACACTACCCACAGCAGGAATGAGCCTGTCTTCCCGCGGTACGATGGATAATTAACAGTTCTGCAACGTGTGCTGACTCGGACCGAGCAGTCCGGAACCTCAACTTGTGGGAGAGATCATGGACAGCACTGTGCATAGCAGTTTCTTTGGTACGGCGTTAGCCAATTGCGCCTCAACGCATTTTTCCCTGGTTCTTGCGCAATTTGAGCCCAACGAGGAGTTGGCAAGGCATTCTCATGACAGTGCCTTCATTTCCGTTGTGCTCAGGGGTGGTTATCGTGAGAAATGTGGAGCCTCCACCTGTGAATGCGGTGTTGGGCAAGCAATCTTCCACGCTCCCGGCGAGTTTCATTCCAATCGCTTCTTTGCAGAAGGCGGGCAGGTTCTTAGCTTGGGCATCGCCCCGGACTTTCTTTCGCAATTGAAGGACGTCGGGGCCGAAATGCACGAGCGTACGCTTTTCGGCAGCAAGCATGGCCTGCAACTGGCGGCGAATCTGCGCACGGAAATGACGCGCGCACAGGATGCTGCTTCGCAATTGGCCATTGAGGGGCTGTCGCTCGAACTGCTGGCGGAGATGATGCGGCACCGCACTGGCGGGAACGCCGGGCGCAGAGGCGACTGGATTGAACGCGTGCGCGAAATGGTGAAGGACCGGTATCGCGAACCTCTCACTTTGGCCGAATTGGCTGCCGCCGTAAGTGTTCACCCGGTGCATTTGGCACGCGCGTTCCGAAGCCGGTATAACTGCTGTATCGGCGACTATGTGCGTACGCTTCGAATCGCCGCCGCCTCGCATGAACTCGCCTATTCCGACCTTCCGATCGTCGAAATAGCGGCCAGGAACGGCTTTTCCGACCAGAGCCACCTCTCTCGCACCCTCAAACAGCGCACCGGATTTTCTCCGCGCCAATATCGGCGGCTGCGCTCCCGAAAGTGTTCGCTCTAAGCTAATTCTGTTCAAAACTGTTTTTCCCATTCAAGATTAAGGCTTACCCGGCTGATTAAGCTTTACCTACCACGTGTTTACGTGAGGAGGTTTTTCGATGCTAGACAATCGGCGGTTCTCTTTGCTACTTGCCGTTCTCGCCCTCAGCACCGGCGCACTGTTCGGCCAGGATACGACCGGCACAATCGTTGGAACCATTCGGGACAGCAGTGGAGCGGCTATGCCAAATGTCTCGGTGACCGTGCGCAACGTTGCGACAAACTCAGCACGAGCCGTTCACGCCAACGGGTCGGGAGATTATTCAGTGCCGCTGCTGCAGCCGGGAACATACGAAGTCACCGCGGAGCAGTCAGGATTCAGCAAGGCCGTCTACAGCGGCGTGAACCTGGAGATTAATCAGACCGTGCGTGTGGATGCGACGCTCGAAGTAGGAAGCCAAAACCAGAAAGTAGAAGTGACCGCGACAGGTCCTTTGATCCAGACAGACACTTCGTCATTGGGCGGCGTAGTGGATCAAAAAAAGGTCAGCACGCTGCCGCTGAATGACCGCAACTTTGTCAGCTTCGCTTACCTGGTTCCGGGCGTGCAATTCGCCGCCGAAGGGTCGCTCGATTCTACGCAGGGTCTGGCGATGAGTGTCAATGGCGCGCGCGAGACGGCGAACAATTTCCTGATCGACGGCATTGATGACAATGACCTGGTCATCAACCAATACAGCGCTATTCCCACTCTCGATGCCATTCAGGAGTTCAAGGTACAATCCGGCAATTACACGGCGGAGTTTGGCCGCAGCGGCGGGGCGCAGATCAATGTCCTGCTGAAGAGCGGAACGAATCAATATCACGGAACAGTTTACGAATTTTTCCGCAACCGGCATCTGGATGCCAAGAACTTCTTCGATCAGCCCTACTGCGGCGCTGGTTCCGTTCCAGGAACCTGCTCGGATATTCCGCGTCTGGACCGCAGTCAATTCGGCGGCTCGGTGGGGGGACCGATCAAGAGAAACAAAACGTTCTTCTTTGCTGCATTCGAATACCTGAATTTGCGCGATGCCACCACGAGGGAGGCAGCTGTTCCTTCTCAAGTTCAGCGGCAGCAAGCGCTCGCCGCAGTGCCTTCCAGCCTCATCAACTCAGCCGGTCTCAACATCTTTAATCTGTATCCAGCCGCGAACGCCGGTTCAAACCTGGCCACATCGAACACCTTCGTTTCCGCACCGACGGGCAAGAATACAGTGCCTTACGGCGTCGGCAAGATCGACCATCATCTGAACGACAACAACACGATATCCGGACATTATGTGCTCTCGTTCGGCACGGCCGTCAATCCGTTCGACCCGCTGGCGCCTTTTACCAACTTGCCTGGATATGGAACCACGGTGCTCACTCACGGGCAGAATGCCGGGATTAGCTGGGCCCATATCTTCAACCCGAGAATAGTCAATGAACTTCGGGTAGGCTTCAATCGCGAGCTAGGGTACTTTTATCAGACAGATAGGACAAACCACAGCAAAGAGTTGGGATTTCCGGATGTGCTGACGGCGGCGGACGATTTTGGATACCCCAACGTGAGCGTGGCGGGATTCGATGGGATCGGGCAGCCGGTCAACGTGCCGCAAAACCATCCGACTTACACGACGCACCTGGCCGATAATTTTGCCTGGAATCCGCAATTCGATAACGGCAGGCATCAGTTTAAGTTCGGATTTGAAACCCGCTACTACATCTATTTCATTCAATTCGATGTATTAGCCCGCGGGTATTGGACCTTCAACGGAGGCAACGCCAACAACCCGTTGAACCCCACCCAGAATTCATTAGTTCAGTTGCTGCAGGGCACGCCCGACATCGCGCAGACCACTAGTGCGGGAGCTGATGTTGAGATGCTCGCTCCCTCATACGACGGCTACATTCAAGACGATTACCGCGTGAACTCACATCTCACGGTCAATCTGGGCCTGCGCTATGAAGTGAACGTCCCTCCGGTGGAGGTGAATAATAAGATCAGCGTTCCCAACCTGAGTCCGGCATCGGCAACTTGCACTCCCATACCGAACTGCCAGTTCATTGTGGCGGGTACGCAAGGAATACCGCGCGCGACTTACAATACCGACTATAAGAATTTTGATCCGCGCATCGGGTTCGCGTGGCGCCCGGGGAGCAGCGATCGTCTGGTGGTCCGGTCAGCCTACGGCATCTTCACTGACCTGGTTATCCTCAACGCGAATCTGGATGCTGCCTTCAATCCCCCGTTTGCGACTCAGGTGCAGATTCCAAATCCCACCGGAACTTTGACGATTCAAAATATCCTTAGCCAACCGCCCTCAAGCTCGCCGGCTACGGCGACGTTTATGGCCCGAAATTTCAAGGATGCTTATATGCAGCAATGGAATTTTGATGTTCAATACGCCCCCGCGCCCTCTATGCTGCTGGACGTTGGCTATGTAGGAAGTAGAGGCAACCATTTGCTTCAATTTCGCAACATAAACCAACCTTTGCCGGGGCAGCCGCTGCCCTATCCGCAATTCGCCCCTTCGGTTTCCCTCACCGATAACAGCGGAGATAGCTGGTACAACGCCTTGCAAGCACGTTTTGAAAAACGCTCCAGCCAAGGAGGCACATTCTTAGCCGCATACACTTATTCCCGCTGTCTGGATAACGGTTCCTCCTTATTCGGTTCTCTCGCGTTCTCAGGCGCTCAGCAATATGGGGGCGATGTCAGAGCCGAGCATGGGCTGTGCGATTTCAACGTGAACCATCGATTTGTGCTTAGTTACATCTACGAATTACCGATCGGCAAAGGACACGCATTTCTCGGACAGGGGCTGGCTGGAAAAGCTCTTGAGCATTGGCAGCTCAGCGGTATCTTCACCTGGCAGACAGGACAGCCATTTACGGTGGTGCGGGGCGTGCCCCAGAGCGGCACCGTGCCGTTTGGCGGGTCCGATCGTCCCAATGAAGTGGCTAATCCCTTTGTGGCCGGACCAGTCGCACTGAATCCCGGGTGTATCGCTCCTTCGCAGGTGGAAACGCCGACGAGCTGGTTCAACCCTTGCGCCTTCGTTGCGGCTCCCGGTCAATTTGGAAATGAAGGGCGAGACACTCTGTTCGGACCGCACTTTACAAACCTGGATTTCTCGATTTTGAAGGATTTCTCGATAACGGAACGGCAGCGTCTTGAATTTCGCGGTGAGTTCTTCAACATCTTCAACCATCCGCACTTTGATCTGCCGAACGCAAACTTCGATTCTTCGGCATTCGGCCAGCTTCAGACCGCAAATGCCTACGGAAGCCAACCGCCACGGCAGATTCAGCTGGGATTGAAGTACATCTTCTGATAACGTCAAATTCCATAACATGAACGCAAGAATAGTCATCGCTCTCGGGCTGTTGGCGTGGACAACGAACGCTGCCGATTCTAAAATCACCGCAGTCCGATTAGCGAAATTATGGGACGGCAGTAAGGTTATCAACCAGCCACTGGTAATCATCGAAAACGGCAGGGTACGGAGTGTCAGCGCCGATAACCCGGCGCCTCCCGCGGGTGCGGTGGTGATCGATTGGTCGCATTACTACGGCTTGCCCGGACTGATTGACGTTCACACGCACATGACTTACTACTGGGATCGAGCGCCCGGCACTCGTCCCTTCAGCGAACCGCGGTTGCCGGCGGAGACCGTTTACCTGGCTCAGGAGAATGCACGCAAAACGCTCGAGACCGGAGTGACGGCTGTGCGCGATTTGGGGTCAGAAGACTACACCGATATCGCCATGCGTAATCTGATTAATCGGGGCGCTATGCTGGGGCCCCGCATGTTCGTAGTTGGCTACGGACTTTCGTTGCCCTGGCCATCGAATCCAGGCTTGCCCCCGGTGTCATCTCCAGGTTCAGCCGAGAATCCGAACGAGGTCATGAAGGCCGTGCGACGGCAGATCGCTGCGGGCGCGGACCTAATCAAAATGTACGGATCGGTCGGGGGCTTCGACGATGTGGATACCCAGCAGACGTTTACTTTCGAAGAAATGAAGGCGGCGGTGGAAGTGTCGCACACCATGGGCAAGAAAATCGCGATTCATTCCTATGGGCCTGAGGGTGCCCGCGATGCGGTCAGGGCGGGTGCGGATTCACTCGAACATGCCGTCGACATTGACGACGCGACGCTGGCAGAGATGGTGAAACGCGGAACGTATTACGTGCCCACCATCGACCACAATCGCTACTACATTGACGCCGCGAACGAATATCAGTTCAAGCCCGGATATGAGGAGCACCTTCGCGCCTACATCGCGCGCAACGTGGAAACGGCCAGGCGAGCGCACAAGGCAGGCGTGAAATTCGCGATGGGCTCAGACGCGGTATTCACGATGTTCGGCCAGAATACGCGCGAACTGTCCTGGTTCGTGAAGATCGGAATGAGTCCGGAAGAAGCGCTCAAGACCGCTACCGTCAATGCCGCGGACCTGCTTGGTCAATCGCAGCAACTGGGGTCGATCCGCCCGGGATACTATGCCGATCTGGTGGCGGTGGAAGGTGATCCACTAACCGACATCCAGGTGGCAATCGACAAAGTTCGCGCGGTGATGAAAGGTGGGGTAGTCGTAGTGGGTGGCAATCAAGCACAGCCTTAAGGCGAGTATCGGAACCTGTGTAACCCGTTTCATCCCCATTTCCACCAAGTAGAAAATGCCAGTCACAAATTTTCCCAACCTTCTCAAATTTCCCTAACCCTCTAGTCCCTTCAATCACTTCCCACCCAAACCTCACCCTCCACCCCCACTACATCGCGCTCTCTCGTGATGCATACTCAAAGCCGAAAGCAGGAGGACTCTTATGTCTATCTCCAAACGCAAGCTCGCAGCCAATCGCGCCAACGCGCAGAAAAGTTCGGGACCCACAACAGCGGCAGGCCTCGCCCGCTCGTCACAGAATCGAATTGTCCACGGCTTATGTGGCAAATTCAACGTCCTGGAATCCGAAAATCAGGAAGACTACAACAACTTATTCGAGCGCTTCCTCACTTCCGAGCAGCCCGTCGATGACGTGGAACGGGAGTTGGTGGCCAAGATGTGCAGTCACACCTGGATGTCGGAACGCTCTGTGCGTTTTCAGGACGCTTGTTTCCAGCATCGCCCTTTCACGGGCGATCAAAGAGCCAACGATAAACAGACAATTGCCGTCCTCAAGGACCTAAACCTGTACCTCCGCTACCAGGCTGCCAACGATCGCGCCTATCAACGCGCCGCCGCTGAACTCGCAAAGCGCAGAAAAGACAGAGCTTGGGAGCGCCGTGGCTTCGAATCGCAAAAGCGTGCTGAAGCCGCACAACAGTATCGCGAAAAGCGCCAAGATCAGAGCGATCAGATGTTCAAAGTGCGCCACGCCATCGCCGAAGTGAAGCTCGAACGTGACCAAATCAACTTACTCAAGGAATTCGACGGCTTTGGCCCACCCCAAAGCGGCAAAATGGCCGCCTAAAATCACCCCTGCAAGGCTGGCTAACACCCCAAGTGTATCGTGTATCAAGGACTATTTCACGCATGCGACATTTCTTATGGATAGGCGCCTTGCTGTGCGCGCCTACCTTTCTAGTGGGGCAGACAGCCGCCGAACTGGTTGCCAAAAACCTCGAGGCCCGTGGCGGCATTGAGCAAATCAAAGCGATCAAGACGTCTGCGAATGACCGGCAAAATGCAAATGGGCGGCTTCGTTGCCCAGGTCAGCCGTGTCGCCGTGGCGCCCAACATGGTGCGCGACGCATTCACGATCCAGGGCATGTCTCAAGTAATGGCCTACGATGGCTCTTCCGGCTGGCGCCTATCGCCCTTCGAAGGCCGCAAAGATCCAGAGTTGATGGGCGAAGAAGAACTGCGCGACATCGTCGAAGAAGCGGACTTCTACGGCCCGCTCGTCGATTACAGCACCAAGGACAATCGCATAGAATATCTCGGCCATGACACAGTGGACGGGGACGATGCCTATCGTCTGAAGGTCACGCTTGCGAACGGCGATATCATTTACTACTTTCTCGACCCGGATACGTATCTCGAGATTCGAACCCAGAAGACGGAATTCGTGCGCGGCGGCTTGCACGAGACAGTTACCAATTTGGGTTCGTACAAGAAGGTCGCGGGTGTCTACTTTCCCTTTTCGCTGGAAGTAGGCGGAGCGCAGGACGAGTCCAATTCCATGTCCAAGGTGACTTTCGAGAAGATCGAGGCCAACGTTCCTATCGATCCCGCGGAATTCCAAATGAAGGCGGTGAGTCCGGCGCCCGCCAGTCCGAAGCAGCCTGGGAAGGGGAGTTTCTAACGTGCTGAATCGTCTGGTTTGCAGTTTGCTGTGCATGGCGGCATTTCTCGCGGCACAGACTCAGGTTCGTTTTGACGCTGGAACAGTGTCGGGCTTATCGGCGCGAAATATCGGATCGGCGGAAATGAGCGGCCGGATCGCGGCCATCGCCGCGGTCACGCAAGAAGGGCGGCTGACAGTGTTTGCAGGGTCAGCCAGCGGCGGAGTGTGGAAGTCCATCAACGGAGGCAGCACGTTCAAGCCGGTCTTTGATCTGCGCGACGTGCAATCGATCGGCGCGGTGACGATCGATCCGCATAATCCGAAGAATGTCTGGGTGGGCACAGGCGAAAGCTGGATGCGCAATAGCGTCTCAGTGGGCGATGGTGTCTACAAATCAACTGACGGTGGCGAGAACTGGACCAATGTAGGGCTGAAGCAGTCGGAGCACATTGCGAAGATCCTGGTGGATCCCGCCGACAGCGACACCGTTTACGCGTGCGCGACCGGTCATGCGTATGAGGACAACACCGAAGGCGGCGTCTACAAGACCAGCGACGGCGGCAAAACGTGGCGCAAAGTGCTGGCCGGAACAAATCAGTCTACCGGATGCGGAATGCTGAGCATGGCTGCCAAACAGCCAAAGACCCTGTATGCATCCATGTGGGATTTCCGGCGGCAGGCGTGGACGTTTCGTTCCGGTGGTCCGGGCAGCGGCCTCTTCAAGTCAACAGATGCCGGCGAGCATTGGACTGAGTTCACCGCCGCGAACGCCAGCGGATTTCCGGAGAAACCGTATGGCCGCATTGCTGTGCAACCGGCGCCCTCGAATCCCGACGTGGTCTATGCGATGGTTGAATCGAAAAACAGCGCGTTGTTCCGTTCGAATGATGGCGGGAGGAAGTGGCAGAAACTGGACGCGAGTCAATACATGGTCTGGAGGCCTTTCTATTTCGCCAATCTCATCGTCGATCCCAAAGATGAGAACAAGGTATTCAAAGTCGATCTCGCTTTGCTGTTGAGCGTCAACGGTGGAAAGAGCTTTGGCGCGATCGCCGGATCGGCGCATGGGGACTTCCACGATGTGTGGATCGATCCGAATAACTCAAACACGATCTTCGTCAGCGATGACGGCGGCTTATGGCGCAGCCTGGATGGCGGCACGCGTTTCGAGCACATGATGAACCTGCCCGTGTCGCAGTTCTATCACGTCAGCGCCGACATGGCCGAACCGTATCACGTGTACGGCGGCCTGCAAGATAACAGTTCGTGGGTTGCCGACTCTTCCTTCCCCGGCGGCGTGACCAACTCTCGCTGGCAAAACATGTTCGGCGGTGACGGTTTCTGGATGTGGGAGGACCCGTCCGACTCCAACTACATTTACGCAGAGGCGCAGGGCGGCGAAATGGGCCGAGTGAATCGCATCACGCATGAAACCCGCTCCATCAAGCCCTATCCGCAATATGGCGAAAAGAAACTCCGCTTCAACTGGAACACTCCCATCCAGATGAGTCCGAACGAGAAGGGCACGATATATCTCGGCGCTCAGTTCCTGTTTCGCTCGCGCGACCATGGGCAGTCGTGGGAGCGGATTTCTCCCGACCTCACCACGAACGATCCGGAGAAACAGAAGCAGGAAGAGTCCGGCGGCGTCACTGTCGATAATTCTTCGGCCGAGATGAACACCACCATCTACTCCATCTCCGAATCGCCAAAGAACGCTCAGCTCATCTGGGCCGGCACTGATGACGGGAATCTGCAGATCACGCGCGACGGCGGAAAAACCTGGAAGAACGTCGCGGCTAATATTCACGGGCTCGGCAAGACCACTTGGGTGTCGTGGGTGGAAGCAAGCCGGTACTCGGAATCGACCGCGTTTGCAACCATCGATTGCCACATGACTGGCGATATGAAGCCGCACGTTTTCAAGACCACGGATTTCGGCAATACCTGGACAGAACTGCCGGCTGAGAAATCAGGCGCACGTGGTTACGCTCATGTGATCAAGGAAGACACGGTAGATCCGAACCTCCTTTTTCTGGGAACGGAGTTTGGATTATGGATCAGTGTGGATGGCGGCGAACGCTGGGCGCAATACAAGGGCTCGCATTTCCCCGCGGTTGCCGTGCGCGATGTGGTGGTGCATCCGCGGACTTCGGATCTTATCCTGGCGACGCATGGCCGCGGTATCTGGATCATCGATGATATCTCGCCGTTGCGCGCTCTGAACGCCCAGGTTCTGTCTGAGGACGCGGGCTTTTTGACGACACCCGCTGCCCCGCAGTGGATGGAAACGTTTGCCGGTTGGCCGGAGGGTGACAACTCGTTTAGTGGGCCAAGCCGGCCTACCGATGCCGAGATTCCTTACTATCAGAGAACGCGGCACATCTTCGGCGACCTCAAGATTGAAATCCTGGACTCGCAGGGCAATTTGGTCGATACCATCGCCACTAGCAAACACCGGGGAGTGAACCGCACCACCTGGTCGATGCATGTGAAGCCCCCGCACGTTCCGCCGGCAGCAAGTTTGCTCGGAGGCGCGGCCGTGGGACCGCGCATTGTACCCGGAACTTACACCGTTAGAATGACCAAGGGCGACCAGGTCTATACAACCACGCTGAACGTCACACTCGATCCGCGCGCCACTTACACAGTTGACGATCGCAAGGCGCAGTTCGACCTGGTGAACCGCATCGCCGTGTTACTCAACCACATGAGTTGGGGCGTAGATGCGATTATTCGGGTGCGCGACCAATCGCTCGCCCGTGCTGCCAAGCTGCCCGCGAACGATCCGCTGCGCAAGCAGGCCGAGCGGCTCGCCGGCGATGTCGATCAGATCCGGGTCAAGATCGTAGCCACCAAGGAAGGCGGCATGATTACGGGTGAAGAGCGGCTACGCGAATTCCTGGGCGGCCTCTATGGCGATGTGAACGGATACGAAGGTCGTCCTACGAATTCTCAAGTGGCGCGCACCGACGCTCTGGGTCACGAACTGGACGATGTCATCCGCCAATTTAACGATGTGACAGCGAAGCAATTGCCGGACCTGAACCGCGCTTTGGAAGCTAAGAAGTTGGAGAGTATCCACGTGATCTCAGAGGAGGAGTGGCGCAAGGCCAACTTGACCGTCGGCAGTGGCGGCGGGGGCTCACCAGGTAGGCGTGAGTTGCATCGGCTCGCCGATGTGCGCTTCGGATCCATGTTCTGATGTTTTCAACTTCGTCAGATTTGAAACTACCTCGGCAAGCAGTTCGTAGGAGCGCAACCGGTCCGATAGCTCGTAAGTGTCGGTGACCGCGAAAATCTCCTGCACGCCTGTCTCTTCGACAAACGCCGCCAGCTTTCTGGTGACGGTCTCCGCACTGCCGACAATCGCTCGCTGCAAGCGGAGATCGACTGCCTGTTTTTCCGGCGGGGTCCAGAGTCCGTCCATCGAATCCACCGGCGGCTTCAGATCAACCGGCTGATTGCGGATCAGTGCCAGGAACCGCTGCTGCGGTGTAGTCAACAACCACTGCGCTTCCGCATCCGTGGGCGCGACGATGATCGGCAGACCGGCCATGGCGTAAGCCTGTTGACCCGAGTGCTGGGGATTGAACGTCTCGCGATAAAGATAAAGCGCAGGCAAAAGGTACTCAGGCGCGAAATGCGCTGCAAAGGCGAATGGCAAACCGAGATGTCCCGCTAGCTGCGCACTGAAATCCGACGACCCCAGCAGCGTGACCGGAACGTTGGTATTCTCACCCGGCACGGCATGCACTCGCTGCCCCGGTTTAGGAGCGCCTAAGTAGCCGCGCAATTCGTCGAGCAATTCAGGGAAGTCGTCGCCGGTACTCGCCAGATCCCGCCGCAGCGCGAACATGGTTGCCCGGTCTGAGCCGGGCGCTCGTCCCAATCCAAGATCAATTCGACCCGGATAGATCGATTCCAATGTTCCGAACTGCTCGGCCACAATTAGCGGCGCGTGATTCGGCAGCATGACACCACCGGATCCAACGCGGATGCTTTTCGTCGCATTAGCGATGTGGCCAATCAGAACCGGCGTTGCTGAGCACGCGAGCCCCGCAATCGAGTGATGTTCAGCCAGCCAATAGCGTTTGTAACCCAGCTTTTCAACGTGCTGCGCAGTCTGCACACTCCGTGCAATGGCCAGGCCCGCGCCTTCACCGGGCCGCATGGGCACTAGATCCAAAACAGAAAGTTCTACGAAGCTCACAATCCTTTTGATGACTGGCAACGTGAAAAAGATTGGACCCGCCGCAGGAGTTCATGCAGATAGAATTGAGACCTGGTCACACAAATGACGAAGTTGAGAGCGGGAAAGGGTGGCATTGGACTCAGCAGCAGGCGCGAAGTTCTGGCCGGAATAGTGGCGGCAACAACATTGGCCGGCGCTGAAGATGTCGTCACCATTCCCGGCAAACGCCCCCTCATTGTTCATAACGATCGACCGGAAGACCTGGAAACACCGCCATCCTACTTCACCTCCTGGATAACGCCCAATGACATTTTCTTCGTCAGGCAGCATCTCCCGCGCCCCAAGGTAGAGCAAACTACATATCGGCTCTCAATCGCCGGCAGAGTGTCGAAGAACATTCAACTCACGGCCGCTGATCTGCGCAAACTGCCTCAGTACACAGTCCCCGCAACGCTGGAATGCACGGGAAATGGCCGTGGACTTTTCCGGCCGCGCGTACCGGGTGTTCAATGGATGCGCGGCGCTATCGGCAACGCGGAATGGACGGGACCGCGCCTGGGTGATGTGCTGAATCTCGCAGGCGCTGACCTGAACGCAGCCTACGTGACTGTCAACGGGGCCGATGTGGGTCTCGCGAAGACGCCCGACTTCATTCGCTCATTTCCCATGAAGAAAGCGCTGCATCCGGCCACGCTTCTGGCGTTGCAGATGAATCGCGAGCCCCTTCCGGACATTCACGGCTTCCCTGTGCGCCTCATTGTGCCCGGATGGGACGGCACAAGCTGGGTCAAATGGGTAACTGACTTGTCGATCGCGAACGAGCCGGACACAGGCTTCTTCATGAATCCCGCTTATCGCTTCCCAAAACATCCGGTTCCTCCGGGCACCGCGGCGAATCCAGCGGATCTGGAAGTGATTGAAGGAATGCCGGTGAAGTCCTACATCACCAGCATTGCGGATGCGGATAGCATTCCGCTTGCGCCTCTCCAGCTTCGCGGCATCGCGTGGGCCGGGGAGCAGCGCATCCAACGCGTGGAAGTCTCTGCTGATGGCGGCCGCGCTTGGAAGGACGCGCAACTTTCGCCGCAGGATCTTCCCTTCGCTTGGCGCCTCTGGAATCTTTCCTGGACGCCTGAAAAGCCCGGCTACTATACGATCATGTCGCGTGCGACCGATAGCGCCGGCAACGTTCAACCCATCGTGGCTACTTGGAATCCATCCGGCTATTTGTACAACGCGATCGATCAAGTTGGCGTGACGGTGGAGAAAAGCGCATGAATCGACGGCTGGTGGCAATCGCGCTGACCGTGTTTGCCGGGTGCTTGTTCGCACAGGATCAGCCGACAGCGAACGCAGGTAAACAGGCAGAGCAGCGAAGCTGCATTGCCATGCCACAGCTTGCGCCTGGTTGATTCGCAACGCCTTAGCCAGGCCGCATGGGAAAAAGAAGTGACCAAGATGATGGGTTGGGGCGCGGTCGTGACTGACCGAAAAATTCTGGTCGATTATTTGACCCAGGAGTATGGCCTGAATAAGCCGCCGCTTCCAGCGCAGCTAACGGCGAACGGAACTAAGCAGGAATCGGCTAAACCTTCCAGCAAATAAGCTTCGTCTCGGTCATCTCTTCAATCGCGTAGCGCGGCCCCTCGCGGCCCAGTCCGCTGTGCTTTGCGCCTCCATACGGCATGTGATCCATACGGAACATCGGCACATCATTGATCAACACGCCACCCATGTTCAGCTTGCGAGCAGACCGAAACGCCCGTTGTATGTCATTAGTGAAGATGCCGGCTTGTAGTCCGTAAGGCGTGTCGTTGACGCGTGCGATGGCGTCGTCCAGATGCTCGTACGGGTAGACAACAACCACCGGGCCGAACACCTCTTCGCAGGCAATCCTGGCATTTTGCGGAACATCAGTCAGAATGGTCGGTTCAATCGTGGCATAACGACGTTTGCCCCCGCAGACCAACTGCGCTCCGTTAGCAACTGCCTCGTCAATCCACGATTGCACCCTTATCGCTGCTTGCTCGTCGATCAACGAGGAGACGTCGGTGCTTTCCTCGTACGGATGTCCGATGCGCAGCTTGGCTGTTTGCGCCTTCAATCCATCCAGGAAATCGGAAATAACCGACTGATGCACAAACGCTCGCTGCACCGAAATGCAAACCTGCCCGCTATTGCTGAAAGCACCCTGCACCGTTCGCTGAATCGCCGTTGGCAGATCCGCATCCCGCTCAATAATCACGGCCGAGTTATTGCCGAGTTCCAGTAGCACGCGCTTCAGACCCGCTTTCGCCCGCACTTCCGCGCCGAGGCGCATACTGCCGGTAAATGTCATCATCGCGATATCGGGATGCCGTAACATCGCGCCCGCCAGCTCAGGCCCATCGCCTGTGATCACGTTGTATGCGCCGCGCGGCGCGCCCGCTTCGTCCATGGTCCGCGCCAGGCGCAACGCGCTAAGCGGAGTTCGTTCCGCAGGCTTGTGAACAATCGCGTTGCCGCCGGCGAATGCAGGAGCAATCTTGTGCAAGGCCAGATTCAGCGGCAAATTGAACGGAGTGATGGATCCGATGACGCCCACGGGTTCGCGCACAGTCATCGCCATCCGGCCTTGACCCCTGGTGCGAAATCCATTGGAACCACCTCGCCGCGCAATTCGCGGGCTGCATGCGCCGCCGCAATCAGTGTTTGCGGGCAGCGGTCGGCCTCCACGCGCGCTTCGCGAATAGGCTTACCGGTCTCCGAACAGATCAGGTGGGCGAATTCGCTGCGATCGCGTTTCACAAGCTCCGCAATCTTAAGAAGCAGATCGGCGCGTTCGAAATTCGCCAGCGCGGCCATGGCTTTCGATCCTTCGACAGCGGCCTCAACTGCACGGTCGACTATTTCCGCGGACGCGTGCGGCACTTCGGCGACGACCGACCCATCGTAGGGAAGGCGCACAGCGTCATGTGTTTCGGAATCGACCCACTCGCCACCAATAAAAAGTTGATATGTAGTAACTGCTTGCACGTAGACTTAGCTGTTCGGAACTCTTGCGCTTCGTTGAGACTTACGTAATCAGCCCTTTGCGCATAGCATATAGGATCAACTCAGGGATGCTGTGAACATTCAGTTTCTGCATCAGGTTGGTACGATGCGTGTCCACCGTGTGCGGACTAAGGCCAAGAAGATTCGCAATATCCTTTGTAGATTTCAGTTCGCCGATCAGTTGCAGTAGTTCCCGCTCCCTTGCGGTCAGCAGATCGTACGGATCCTCTACCCCCTGCTGCTGGATCTGGCGCATGTAATCGTCGGCAAGCACTTTGCTGACAGCGGGACTGAAGAAAGCTTTGCCGGCGCTCACTGCGCGTATCGCCTGAATGAGGTCCGTCTCCGCGGAATCCTTCAACAAATAGCCGCGAGCCCCGGCACGCAACGCCTTCAATATGTAGCCTTCATCGGAGTGCATGCTCAAGATGATGACCGCCGTCTTTAAGCGCTCCTCGTAAATCCGTTTTGCCGCTTCTATACCGTTTAGCAGCGGCATCGCGATATCCAGGACAACAACATCGGGCGTCTCTCTGATAACGAGATCGATGGCCTCGCGGCCGTTGCTCGCTTCGCCGACAACCGCGAAATCACGCTCGCGTTCCAGGACCAGCCGCAGCCCGCGCCGCATCAGCGTATGGTCATCGGCAAGTACGATGCGGATACTGCTCAAAACCTCAAACCTCAACCTCAACCCGGCATTCAGCCAGCGGAAGTTCCACCTGAATGCAGGCGCCCTCGCCGTCGGTTGACTCGACGCGGAAAGTCCCGTGCAGGTGAGTCACGCGCTCTTCCATGCCCAGCAGCCCCAATCCCTTGTCACGATCGGGGCGAAATCCTTCGCCATCGTCTCGAATGATCAACACCAGCTTGTCCGAAGCTTGCCTCACGTCGACGCGCACCGTTTTCGCGTTCGCGTGCCTGACAACGTTGCGGAGCGCCTCTTGCACAATGCGGTAGATACAGGTCTTGTGCTCTTCCGGAAGATCGTCCAAGGCAGAATCGGCCTGCACTTGCACGAATACATTGCCATTTCGAGAGACCTCGCGTGCCTGCCATTGCAGGGCGGCAATCAATCCCAGGTCGTCGAGCATGGAGGGGCGCAGCAGCAGCGACATGTCACGCACCACTGCCACCGTTTTTTCCGCCAGTAGCCGCAGTTCGCTCAACTGTGCCCGCGCTTCGCTACTTGCGTCCGGCACAAGTGCAGCCACGTTGCCAATTCCCAGGAGCAAGGCGGATAGGGACTGCCCCACCTCATCGTGCAACTCGCGCGAGAGCGAACGGCGTTCCCCTTCCTGCACTGCAATCAATCGTGCGGACAGATCTCGCAGCGCTTCCCGGGCCTGTTCCGCCTCTTTCAGGCGCTCTGCCGATATGTGTTCCAGGCGCAAAATACGATGCACGCTGCCGGCCGTCAATACAGAACCGCAGCATAGCGTGAGCACCAGAAATGCGATTAGCGCGTCACGAAAGCGCAGAAACAGGTTCGCTATCTGCCTGCTTCCCGCATCCATTTGCCTTTCGTTCACAATGCCGATCTGATCGGCTAAGTGAACAATCGTCATCCTTCGCGGCAATAGCGAATTCTTCATGAACTCGTAGCCATAGGCGCGCCGTTGCCCGGCATCCCACTCGAGCGCCGGGCGCAGCGAATTGAAATACGCTTCCAATTCGCTCCTGAATCTCTCAAATCGAGCGCGCTCCTCGGTTTGCACGATGGACTCATAAGCGGCCACGTTACTTTCAATTCTGGCGCGAGCGGCCTCTAACTCGCGCCGATGCACATCTGCCTCGCTTGCATCTTGCTCCAGCAGCAGATCGCGCACATATGTGCCCGATAGATAGATGTCGGAGCGCAGTTGCTCCAGAACGCGATCCCGATTGAAGTAGTCGTTGCGGATCTTCTCGTTCTGCTTCTGAATTTTTCCGATCACGGAGAGTGCAATTACTCCAAACAACGCGAGAAGCAGCAGCAGTCCGCCGAATCCAAGAAGAAGCAATCGCCTGGTCTGTTTGTCGGTGGTCAGCACAGCTTCTGAGTCACTAATGCAATTGTCCCAGCGTATATTGCAGAGCAGCATACGCCTCCTGGTACTCGTACTTCGCGTTCAGGTTCTGCACTTGCGCCGAAGTTTGGCCCAATTGTGCCTGCGTAAGTTCAACAATCGACGCCAGTCCCAAATCGTATCTTCCTTGTGCCAGGTTCATCGCCATGTTCGCCTGTTTCAAAAGCTGCTCGGTAGCTCCGATCGCTTGAAATGAAGTCTTGGCCCGTTCCCACGCCGCCCTAACGTCTCGCACTACGCGGTCCTGCAGGTCGCGCGTTCTCTGCTGGCTCGCCTGCAATTGATATTCAGCGGCCTGCCGGCGGGCGCTGAACAGAAATCCATTGAAGATGGGGACCTGAACATTTACAGCCAAAGCTTCATAGGTTGACGTTATGCCCGGATTTGCATTCCCCGGATTGATGTACGGCAGTACTCCACCGACCCCCATCAATGTGACATTTGGCCGTTTCAGATCGCGCTCGGCATAAACAAATTTTTGCGCCGCTTCTGTTTGGAGACGGAAGCTTGCCAGCTCTGGACGATTCTGAATCGCCGTCTCGATAAGCGTTTTTTCGTCTGTCGGCGGACTTGGGGGCATCGGCTCGTCCGTTAGTTGATAGTGAGTCGCGTCCTGTGTGCCCAACGCTTGGCCTAACGTGGCAAACGCAACTTGTAATCGATCTTGTGCGCGCAGTAACATCAATTGAGCGTCGGAGAGATTCACTTGCGCGAAGCTAAGGTCTATATCGGACTTCAGCTTGTTCTTTGTCAGTTCAGAAACTTGCTCTACCACGGTTTGCCGTGTCTTGACCGTCTGCTCCGCAACTCGCACGATCTGTTGCGCCAGCAGTACATCGTAATAAGCTTGGTCCGCGCCGAGCGTCACATCGTATTTGTTGGCTCGAACGTCCTCACGGCTCGCCTGCGCCTGTAAGCTCGAGTTGGCCACCAGGTTGTGCGTCCGCCCAAAATCTGTAACTAGCTGCGAAAGCGTAACCCCTGCGCCGGCGTGATTGAACAAGCGAGGGTCGTTGATGAGCCCGGAGCCTATGCGTGCGTTCACCTCCGCCTGAGCACCTGTTATCTCGCCATTCAAGGTTGGATAATACGCCGATCGGGCCTCTCTTGTAAGCTGGCCGGCTCTCAAGTACGTGGCCTGCGAAGCGAGCACCTGTGGATGGTTCTTTAGTGCCATGGCTCGCGCCTGCTCCAGGCTCAGCGGAGGATTCGCCGTCTGGGCGGATGACACTGTCTGCAAACCCGCAAACGCTAGCAGCAGCCTTGTCAGTTTCAATATCGGCATGGCCACCTATACAGCAGGAACCTGCTCAGCCGCGGTCTGCTCGTTGCGATCTCTGTTCCGGTAAACCAACAGGTAGGCCGCTGGAACGATGAAGATTGTGAACAGAACCGATGTCGTCAGACCGCCGATAATCGCAAGCGCCATGGGTGCATACTGTTCGGCGCCGGCCCCCAGCTTTAGCGCCATGGGCATCATTCCGATAATCGTCGCCAGCGATGTCATCAGGATGGGCCGCAACCGCACCCGGCATGCCTTAATCACTGCCTCGCCGGCCGGCAGGTGTTCCTCTTGTTCCAGTTTGTGCGCGAAGTCGACAATCAAAATACTGTTTGAAACTGCGATCCCAATTAGCATCAGCACGCCCATAAGCGACATCACGTTCAACGTGGTCCCTGTCAGTGGTAGAATCACCAGCACGCCGATGAATCCCGTCGGGATCGCCAACATAATCAGTAGCGGGTCCATAAACGATTTGAACTGCGCGGTGAGAATCAAATACAGCAAGATGAACGACAGCACAAATCCAAGCCCGAAGCTCTTGAACGACTCATTCATGCCTTGCACCATGCCGCCCAGGTTCACGCGCATGTTCTTCAGCTTCATTTCGGCGATTATTTGACTGATCCGGCTGGACAGCTTCCCAAGATCTTCGCCGCGTGGAGTAACGTAAACGTCTGCCGATCTTTGTATCTGGTAGTGATCGACCTCGGTGGGTGTCTGCAGGCGCTTTAAATCAACCACCGTGTCCAGAGTCGTCGGCTGCGGCAGGTTCGGCGCCTTGAGCGGGATGTTACGAAGATCAATGCTGTTGTGAATAGCTCCGTTGCCGTGTTCCGCGTATTGCACCGTCAGAAAATAGTCGTTCCCGGTTTTGTAATCTACCCAGTAATTCGGCGCGATCATCGTGTTCGAATTCAACGCCGTGATCACGTTATCGACAATCTCCTTCTGCGTCAGTCCAAGTTCGCCTGCGTGCACGCGATTGATATTCATGCGAATCGCCGGATAATCCAGATCCTGCGGAATGTAGACTTGGCCCACCCCCGGCAACTGGCGGATCTTTGCAGCTAGACTTTGCGCAGTTTCGTAGTCTAGGCCGTAGTCGCGCCCCGTCACCCGGACGTCGATGGGCGCAGGCATGCCGGCGTTTAGAATCGCGTCTTCCATAGACCCGCTGGAGAAAAATGTCCGCAGCTCGGGATAGCTTCGTGCGATTCGGTCGCTCACGTCCTCGATGTACCTGAAGCTGCTGAGTTCGTGATCGTCCTGCAACTGCGTCTGAATGGTGGCTGTGTACGCTCCGGAATTGCTCGTGTAGAGCGCTGAAAAGTCCGGCACGACGCCAATATTCGATACCGTCATTCGGAAGTCGTGCGGGCGGACGGTGTTGCGGATCAGGTTCTCCACTTTGGCTACGTAGTCGTTCGTCACTTCGATGCGCGAGCCCGTCGGCGCCTTCAGATTAATCGTGAATTGACCCGCGTCCGTGCGTGGAAAGAACGCTACCCCGATGAAAGGATATATGGCGAAACTCACCAGGAACACCGCAGCAAGCAGCAGAACGGTAAAGCCCGGCCGCTTCAGCGCACCGCGAACCCAGCTTTCATACACATCCAGAACCGCATTAAAGCCGTTGTTGAAATGCGCATTGAAGCGATTCCAAAGTGACGCCTTGGGCGTGATCGGGCGCCGGGCGTGCTCGCGGTGCCACTCGCCCTGATCGTGTTCCCCTGTCGCGGTCTCCGGTCCCCGCGCGCCCTCGCCCGTGTGCCCGACAGTAAGGAATCGCGAGCAGAAAAGAGGAATAACGGTCATTGCTACTACAAACGACATCACTAACGATATGCAGAACGCCAGCGCTAGCGCCGAGAAAAGGAACTTACTAACTCCATACAGAAATGTAACTGGGAAAAAGTCCACTACGTACACTAGCGTCGCGGCGAGCAAGGCGAGCGTAACTTCGGACGCTCCCAGCTCGGCCGCAATCCGCGGCGCCTCGCCCAGTTCCATGTGCCGGTAAATGTTTTCGAGCGAAATAACGGAATTGTCGATCACGCGCGAGAACGCCAGCGCCATTCCACCCAGAATCATGGTGTTGACCGTGCTGCCCATCATGTAAAGGATGACGAAGGTTGCGAGTGCGGACAAAGGAATTGAAAGAAGCACCGCGCCAGTCGCACGAACACTTCCGAGAAACAAAAGAATCATGATGCTCGTCAGCACCAGCCCAATCAAACCTTCATGCAATACAGTCTTAATGGCTTCGCGTACGAACGTGGATTGATCAAACAGAACGTCTGTTTTCAGCTGAGCCGGAACATCGACCAGATGTTTCAGCAGAGCGCGAACTCCCTCCACCACCTTGATGGTGTTCGTGTCCCCGCCTTGCTTCATGATGGGGATGTAAGTAGAGCGCTGGCCCTCCACGCGGACAATGTTGTACTGGATCTGACTTGCGTCTTCCGCTTTTCCCACGTCACCAACCGAGACCCACGAATTCCCAACCGTCTTGATGGGGATCGCATTCATCTCCTTCATGTTGTCGACCAGGCTGTTTGAGTAAACGTAATAGTCATAGGGGCCCATCTTTACGTCACCCGCCGGCAGGATCAGGTTTTGGTTATTGATGGCATTGACCACGTCCATTGGGTCCATCTGGCGCGATGCCAGTTTGTACGGATCGACGTAGACCATAATTTGCCGATATTTGCCGCCAAAGGGCGGAGGGATCTCGGCCCCTTGCACCACGGCGATCTGATTACGAATGGTGAATTGCGCCTCATCGTGCAACTGCGTTTCGCTCAGACCCGCTCCATGCACAGCGACCAGACATACGGGCTGACTTGAAGCGTCGAATTTCAGGACCACCGGTGGCAACGTGCCGGGAGGAAGTCTCTTTAAGTCCGCCAGCGCCAGGTTCGACAACTCCGTAACATCGGCATCGGCGCTTGTTCCAGGCTGAAAATACGCGCGGATCATGCTGACGCCGAGCATGGATCTGGATTCCATGTGATCCATACCGGCAGCCAAGGTGAAGAACCGTTCCAGGGGATTAGTGATATCCACTTCGATATCGCCTGGCGGCATGCCCGAATAGAATGTCGCCACTACGACTTCGGGCAGATTGATGGCCGGAAACAAGTCAACAGGCATGCGCGCCAGACTAACCAGCCCGAAGACGCACACCGCCAGGCAGAGCACGACGATGAAGTAAGGATTGCGAATAGAAAATCGTGACATTAAGAAGGAGGTGTTTTAGGATCGTCCCCGGTATGTTGCCGCAGGCGCCAGTTGCGGATGCACTTCTTCCCCCGTCCTTAGCCCCGACCGCTCGCTAACAATCACCCCTTCTCCTTCGTTTAAGCCGGATAAGACTTCCACCTCGTTTTCGGCTTGGCCTTCTATGCCCAGAAAGACTGTCCTGGGCTGCACGTGGTTAGAGGAATCCACGACAAAGACACTGGTGTTATCGCCTTGCCGGTCGATCGCTTGCACGGGAACAGTTAGTGCGTCGCCGGTACGTTTCAACGTCAGCGTGGCTTCCGCATACACGCCGGGAATCAGTTCTCCCGTCGGATTCGGAACATCCACTTCAGTGTGCATCGTTCGCGTCGTATCGTGCACTTCAGCGGAGAAACGCGCTACTTTTCCCGGGAAGGTCTTGTTCAATGCAGGGACGCGAACGCTAACCTGGTCGCCCAATCTTATGTAACTGATGTAGGTCTCCGGAACGGGAATGACCAACCGGTATAAGTTCTCCTGCGACAACTTCACTAATGGCATAGCCTGAGTGCTGGAGTTAGTGCCCGCTTGCAACAGTGTCCCCAGGTTTGCGTTGCGTTCCGTCACTACGCCATCGAACGGCGCTGTGATTCGCGAGTACGAATAAAGATCCTGATCGCGCACGACCTTCGCCTGCGAAGCCTGCGAATTGCTTTTCGCTGATTCCAGATTCGATTTAGCCGCATCCACTTGCGCCTCGGCTGCCAGATCGCGCCCTTGCACCTCGTCCACTTCCTGTTGTGCAACTAAGCCCGGCCTGCTCTGCGCGACTTTGTTCAAGCGCTCGAATTCAACATGCAACACGTTGTGCTGCGCTTCCGTCCGGCTCAACTGGTTCTGCGCATTAGTGATCTGATCCTGCATGCTCTTCACAGTCGCCTTATCCTGCTCCAGTTGAGCGGCAAGCTCCGGTATTTCGAGCACCGCCATAAGCTGGCCTTTCTTCACGTGCGTGCCGTAATCGACAAGCAACTGGCTCACATAGCCGGATTCTTTGGCGTAGACCTCTATCTCCTGAAAAGGGACAAGTTCGGAAGAAACGGTAAGTTGACGTTCTATCGGACGGCGCTCCACCTTGGCGACGCCGACCGTCACAAGTTGCTGCTGCTGAGCCGTAGGGTTGTTTTCAGCCTTGCCACTGCGGTCGCAAGAGCTCAACAAAAGTTGACAGAACAAGAAGGTGGCAATGCTGATAGCCGGAAGATACTGAGTTCTGGACAAGCGCGGCTCCAGCAACAGTGTCAACCGCAAAACAACATTTGCAAATACCGGCAGGACAGTATTTTGGGCGCCTACGATCCAGTAGGGCTGTAACTGCTCACGCGGCGCACTTCACTTTTTCGGAAAAGTGAATTCGCCCTCAGGACTCTTCTCTTTTATACTCACGACTCGGCCGTCGTTGACGACAAACTCAAGCACCGAGTCTGAAAAGTAGGGTGTCCGGAAAGAGGTGCCCTTTACTTGCTTAAGCGGAATCGGAGGCTGACCGGGCGAAACCAGCGACACGGCGCCGTCCGGCGCAACTACGACATTTACTTTGCCGCCGCCCGGTGTTGTATATTCGCCCGCGAATTGCTCAACGAGCTTCGCATCCAGCACCTCGGGCTTACGCACGAAAACAGCCTCGGCTTCATCGAGTGACATCACTGCCTCGCTGATATCGCCCTGCGGATTGGTGCGGAAATTGACCGACCACTTACCATCCTGCTCGTCGTCCGGAGTGTCAAAGCGATCGTAGTGGAACTGGGTAAGGGGCATGCGGATTTTATGGAAATCAAACTGAAGCTGATTGTCTTTCAACCCAATGTTTATGTCTCCGTATGCGGCGTTCTCATAGACTGCGGCGTAGTCTGCCAATGCATGCGACGGCTTTGTGTTCGGGATGCGATCTTCGTCAGCTTTCTTGCGCGCCTCAGTTTCCGCCTTCTTATTCTGAAGCCGAATCTTCAATAGACGCTCACTCCAGGGCGTCAGATCCATACCCAACAGCCGTTCATAGACGTTGTAAGTGACGATGTTATAGAGCGGCTGGCTGTGGTTCCCGATCTCGAAGACGATTACTCCGATGTGGTCCTGGGGCATGAATGAAATCTGAGTGTGAAAGCCGGGCAGATCGCCGCCATGAAATGTGAGCAGATGGCCACGGTAGGATGCGGTCTCGCGCCCCATACCGTAGGCGGCGTTTAGCAGCTCCGACCAGCCTCTAGTTTCCAGGGTACTGTTTGGTAAGCCAATAGAAGGCTGCAAGGTGGCTTTCAACACGTCTGCCGGTAACACTTGCTTGCCTTCATATTTGCCGTCGTTCATCAGCGCAATCAGCCAATGGGACATGTCTTCCATATTCGAAACAATGGCGCCGCAAGGGCCGACGCCGGTCACATCCTCGTAGTAAGGAATCCGGTACAGTTCAAACGAATCGCGCCTTTCCGTGTATCCCACTCCGAATTCCGGCTGCTTCAGCATGTCTGCTATGGCGTAACTGGTTGAAGTCATCTTCAGTGGATTGAAGATCCTTTCCTGAACGAACTGCTCCCATGTTTTTCCACTCTGGAGCTCAATCAGGTAACCGACTGCCGCGAACATCAGGTTGTTGTAGAGGAACGTGGTTCGCATCGGTTGCTGTGGCTCCAGGTAGACAACTCGCTCGAACAATTCTTTGCGCGAGAAGTCAGACTTGTACCAGATAGTGTCGTGGCGCGTGATTCCGATGCGATGCGAAAGCATATCGTGTAGCGTCACGTTGTCGTTTAGCTGGTCGTTATAGAAGTGAATGGCGGGAACCGATTCGCGCACCGGCTTATCCCAGGTGAGCTTGCCTTCGTCCACCAGCATGCCGGCCGCGACAGCCGTGAACAGCTTTGTGTTCGAGGCGATGGGCGACATCGTTTTAGACGTGAAAGGGAGCTTCTTCCCGTAATCGCGGTAGCCATAGCCCTTGGCGAAAACCAGCTTGTCACCCACTACAACGCCAACTCCCACACCAGGCGCATTCCAATCCTTGAGCGTCTTGGCCATGTAATCGTCGAACCCGGCGAGTTTCTGCGCCACATCGATTGTTTGTGATGTGGCGCTCCAGGCGAAGCAGAGAGTAAGTAGAATTAACGCGCAAAGGCCTCGCGCGCGCCGGGGCAAGAGTGTCATTGGTTGAATCCTCGTAGGGCGGATCATAGCAGGTTCGAAATCAGCAAAGTCAACGAACCGTCTACCGTTTATGCTGTGACTGCATGTCCCCGCTTGACGAGTATCAATTAAGGTCCGAGCGTTGGCGCGCAAAACACAGCCTTCTCCAGCGGCAATTCATTCAAATTGGCAACTGGCGTCTGATACTCGGCGTCGCCGAAGGCATTCTGGCCTGGCTCGCTTTCGGCTCGCACACAATCGCGGCTTGGCCACTGCTCATCCCGCTCGCTGCCTTCGTCGCGTTAGTCATATGGCATGTGCGTGTTAGCCGCCGTCGCACATTCGCAGAACGCGCTATTCAGTTCTACGATCGCGGCCTGGCACGTCTGGAAGGCCGCTGGCCCGGTACCGGCAATCCCGGCGAACGTTTTCGCGATCCCGTTCATCCTTATGCCGATGACCTCGACCTCTTCGGCAAAGGATCGCTCTTTGAGTTGATCGCGTCTGCTCGCACCAGAGCCGGCGAGGATACTCTCGCGTCCTGGCTTCTTGCGCCCACTACGCGCGATGAGGCTTCGCGTCGTCAGCAGTCCGCTTCGGAGTTGTGTTCACAACTCGATCTGCGCGAAGAAGTCGCCACGCTGGGCGAGGACATCCGCGCCGAACTGGACGTCCAGGCTACAGAAAAGTGGGCGACCTCGCCTACGGTCCGCTTCCATCCGCTGCTCCGAGTTGCCGCGCTGCTCCTGGCGCTAGCTGGCGCGCTATCTACACTTGCGTTCTTCGCAGGATTAACTCCGCTTTGGCCTGTCCTGTTGATCCTCTGCTGCGATTTCACACTCATCTTCCTTTTGCGCAAGCAGGTCGCGCGCGTCACATCCGTCGTCGATACGGCTGCCCAAAGCCTGCGCATCGTGTCGCTTCTACTGGAGCGACTGGAACAGCAAAAGTTCGAATCCGCGAAGTTGCAGCAGCTTTCTGCCGATCTGCACTTGCAAGGATTGCCTGCTTCGAAGCGCATCGCACGGCTTGAACAATGGATCGATTGGCTTGATTCGAGCGATCATATCTTCGTTCGCGTCATCCGTCCAATTTTGTTGTGGCGTGAACAAATCGCCATGGGCATCGAAGCATGGCGTCAACAGAACGGCGCGTTTGCCGTTCGCTGGATCAAATGCATTGGCGATTTCGAAGCTCTTTCTTCCTTCGCTGCCCTTTCGTTCGAACGGCCCAACTGGTGTTTTCCTTCATTCGAAGACTCCGGCCGATGTTGGCGCGCGCAGGCGCTCCAGCATCCGCTTCTTTCTTCCGCTACCTGCGTCCCGAACGACATTGTTTTTGGCGACGGGCTGCAACTTCTGATCGTCAGCGGGTCGAACATGTCCGGCAAGAGCACCCTTCTGCGTTCCATCGGATTGAACACCGTGCTCGCGTGGGCTGGCGCTCCGGTCGCGGCGCTCGAACTGCAGCTCAGCTGCCTGCAAGTAGCCACTTCCATGCGCGTCGTCGATTCCCTGCAAGACAATCGCTCCCGCTTCTACGCCGAGATCACGCGCATCCGGCAGATTTTCGATCTGCTAAAGAACGGCCCGCCCGTTCTGTTTCTGCTGGATGAGCTTCTCAGCGGAACCAATTCGCACGATCGGCTGCTGGGCGCTAGCGGCATAGTCCGCAACCTGGTGGAATCGGGCGCAATTGGTCTCATCACCACTCACGACCTTGCCCTAGCCGATCTCGAACGCGCTCTGGAGCCCCGCGCCCACAACGTGCATTTCGATGACCGTGTTCTTGATGGCCGTGTCGAATTCGATTATCAGCTAAAGCCCGGCGTCGTGACCCACAGCAACGCGCTGGAACTGATGCGCGCAGTCGGTCTGCAAGTCTGAACAACCGATAATATTGAATCTCTGGTATGCGTCGCGCTGTTCTTAATTCAGCGATTCTGAGCCTCAGCTTGCTTGGATACTCGGCAGCACTGATAGCACAGACGTGCCTGCCGGGAACGTTGCGCGTCTATGTGAAGGATTCTCAGGAAGCGCCGATATTTGATGTTCAGGTGCAAGTTGCTTCCGGCGGGCAAAAGCTGGCATCCGCGACCACAGGCTCGCAGGGCACCGCCGATTTTGCAAATGTGCCTTGCGGCTCGTGGAGTGTAAACGCCGCCAAAGCAAGCTTTGAGGAAAATACAGGCAACATACAGATCCAGTCCGCTGCGGCCGCGGAACTAACCATCGTTCTTAATCCGCAAATTGTCCGCTCCAGTGTCAATGTGGAAGAGAAAGCGCCGCCCGTCCAGCAAAATGCGTCCGTACAGACGGAGGTGCATCCGTCTGACGTAAGAACACTGCCTACAAATCCCGCCACGGTAGGAGAAACTCTACCGCTTGTGCCCGGCATCATCCGCTCGCCTGATGGCCAGTTAATTTTGGACGGTTCCGGCGAGCAGCGCAGCAGTCTGGTGGTAAATCAAAGCGACCAGACGGATCCGGCTACCGGCCAGTTTGGGCAGACCGTTCCCATCGACGCAATAGATACCGTGAACGTGCTAAACACGCCCTTTTTGGCCCAATACGGGCGCTTCACCCAGACCGTGATTGCGATCGATACGAAGCGCGGCGGTGAAAAATGGCACTACGATCTGAACGACCCGTTCCCCGATTTCCGCGTTCGCAGCTATCATCTGGTTGGCATTCGCAACGAGACGCCGCGCTTCGCTCTCGGCGGCCCGCTCATTCCGAATCGCCTGTACTTCAACTCAGCCATCGTTTACATCATTGATAAAATTCCGAGCCGCACTCTAGGCTTCCCCAACAATGAATCCAAGCACGAGTCCATCAACTCCTTTTCGCAGCTTGATTACATCGCTTCAGCGAAACAAATCATCACGGCCACGGTCCATGTAAGTCCACAGCACATCAATTTTGTCAATCCTGACTACTTCAACCCCGAACCAACAACACCCACTTACGCGCAGCACAATTACATCGGCGACCGCCGCGGATCATTACGGATTGTGGAGCGGAACGCTGGACAGTTCGGTTTCGTTCCAGCGATTCAACGCATACATAGGTGCGCAGGGCCAGGCAGACATGGTCCTGACGCCCGAAGGCAACCAGGGAAACTATTTCGCTACTCAAAGCCGAGAGGCCAAGCGTGCGGAATGGCTGGAAATCTGGTCCCCTGCCCCGCTCAGTCTTTTCGGAATACACCAGTTCAAAGTTGGCAGCTCGTTGACTTACTCGAGTGATCAGGGATTGTACTCATTCCGGCCTGTTCAGATCCATAACTCGGCTGGGCAACTGCTCGAAAACATCTCGTTCACCGCTCCCGCCGGATTCAATCGCTCTGACAACGAGGTTGTCGCCTATGTGCAGGACCATTGGTCGTTAACGCCGCGAATCGCGCTCGATTACGGCATTCGTTTTGAACATCAGAAGCTGGCGGACAGTTTACGCATAGCGCCGCGCGCCGGTGTAGCCATTACGCCGTTTTCCGACGGCAGGACTGTTCTTCGGCTTGGGTACGGCCAATTTTACGATCACATCCCGCTGGACATTTACACCTTTGGCCGTTATCCCATTCGGACCATAACTTACTACGATCCGATTACTGGGTTGCCGCTCGAGGCTCCAACCACTTACACCGATACCATCGGCAGTACAAGCGGACCGACCTCATTCTTAATTCGCGGCGAAAGAGTCTCTGGGGATTTTTCTCCCCGTGGCAGGACCGTGAACGTGCAATTGGAGCACGCGTTTTCTAATAACATAAACGTTCGCGCGGTGTATCTAAACAACAGCTCGGTGGGGTTGATTGTTCTTGACCCCGACTTCACTAACCACGACCTTGTTTTAAACGGTGATGGCAGTTCCAGCTATCGCCAGCTAGAACTGACCGGCAGATACGCGATCAAAGCCGGACAGCAACTCGTCTTCTCTTATATCCGCAGCCGGGCGGAAGGCAGTCTGAACACATACGACAATTTCGTGGGCAATTTCCCGACTGCCGTCCTTCGCCCGAATGTGTATTCCTTTCTTCCCGGTGACATTCCGAATCGTTTTTTGATGTGGGGCAGTTTCGAGCCGGGTATCTGGAAGCTCACTGTTGCGCCCATCGTCGAATATCGGACTGGCTTTCCTTACGCAAGCTATGACGAGTCTCAGAATTACGTTGGCACTCCGTATTTCCAGCGTTACCGCGACTTTTTCTCAGCCGATGCACGCTTGTCCCGTGTGTTCAAAGTCAATAATAAGTACTCGGTACGTCTCTCCGTCACGGGTTTTAATTTGACCAATCACTTCAATCCATTGCTGGTGCATTCCAACATTGATGACCCGCAATATGGCGCATTTTTCGGCAATTATCACCGCCGCTATCGGTTCGATTTTGAAGTTCTCTTCTGATGCGTCCCCCGAGTCGCAGCGATCTGGAACGCGAAATGAAAGAGGCCGCTGATCCCGAGCGTGCTAAGAATCTCGCCTGGTTCTTCAAAACCGGCGAAGGAGAGTACGCGGAGGGTGACGTTTTTTTGGGCCTCACTGTGCCCAAGCTGCGAAGAATTGCGCTACGCTATCGCACGTTGCCGCTGAAGGATTTGGCTCGCCTTCTCGCGTCGCGCTTTCATGAATATCGTTTCGCCGCACTCGAGATCCTCGTCGCGCAATTTGAAAAAGCGGCGGAAGGCGAACGCGAAAAAATAGTTCAGTTCTATTTACAGCAAACCGCTCGCATCAATAATTGGGATCTCGTAGATACTTCCGCGCCTTACATCGTGGGCGAGTATCTGCTAACGCGCCCTAGTGACATTCTGGACCGTCTTGCTAACTCCGAAAATATTTGGGAACGCCGTATCGCCATCGTTTCCACCTTCGCCTTCATTAAGAGAGGCGACACCAAACATACCTATCGCATTGCGGAACGCCTACTTGCCGACCCGCACGATCTGATTCACAAAGCTACAGGCTGGGCACTTCGCGAAACAGGAAAAGTAAATGAGCCGGCTTTGCTGCGTTTTCTCTCCAGGCATTACGCTCGTCTTCCCAGAACCACTTTGCGTTACGCCATCGAGCGCTTTCCACCGGAGCAGCGAAGACAAATGCTACGCGGCGTGTTCACAAGCTAAACCGCGTCGTGCGGGTGATGCCTGTGTTTCTCGATCCAGGCCTCTAACCCGGAGGCTCGATCGCGTAAGAAACGAACCGCGAACGGCACCTCGTCCGGATGGCTCGCGGACCACGCAATGATACGCTCCAGCTTCGTGAGGTCGTCCTGAATCGCGCTGATCTCGGACAGTTCTTCTTCTACTACCTGCGGGTCTCGCACGAACCGAATCTAACATGCCGATTGCCGCGCGCGGGACAATGTAGACGTGCCTCGCCGGTCAGTAATAAGACGAGCAGTAATGAGACGAGCCGTAGTAATCGGTAGCGGGCCCAACGGCCTGGCAGCAGGTATTACACTCGCGCAAGCTGGTCTCGACGTTGAAATTCGCGAAGCCACGAATGTGCCTGGGGGCGCAACGCGTTCGTCGGAGCTCACCCGCCCCGGCTTCATTCATGATTTCGGGTCAGCCGTATATCCATTCGCCGTGGCATCGCCGTTCTTCTCGGAATTGCGCTTAGACCTGCACGGCCTCGAATGGATTCATTCACCCGTGCCCCTTGCTCACCCGTTGGACGATGGTACGGCTGTCCTTCTGGAGCGCGATCTTAAGTCCACAGCGGCCAATCTAGGACGTGGTGACGCAGCAGCCTATCGCCACTTGTTCGAACCGTTAGTAGAAGAATGGGACTCGCTGATCGGCGAGCTTCTACAACCCATCTTTCATATTCCACGTCGGCCTATAAAGCTGGCGCGCTTCGGATTGCATGCGGTCGCACCGGCTACGTTGCTGTGTAGATCCGCATTCAAAGGTCAACGCGCCCGCGCGCTCTTCGCGGGACTAGCCGCGCACTCCGTCCTAAAGCTTGAAGCGCCGCTCAGTTCCGCTTTCGGCTTGATGCTTGGCGCAGCCGGGCACGCGGTAGGCTGGCCCGTGGCCGGAGGTGGCGCGCAGAACATCACCAACGCGCTCGTCTCCGTTTTCACTCGCCTGGGTGGCCGGATCGTCACGGGTTCGCGCGTGAACGGGCTGGAGGACTTAGGCTCGCCGGAGCTCACGCTATGCGATGTAAGCCCGCGGGAGTTCCTGCGCATCGCAGACACCCGGATCGGCAATCGCCCCTTCGGCGATCTGATGCGTCAGTACAAGTACGGCCCCGGTGCATTCAAGATGGACTGGGCATTGCGCGAGCCGATTCCCTGGCGCGCGAAAGAATGCCTGCTGGCGGGAACGGTTCATGTCGGTGGAACACTCGACGAGATTGCGGCATCAGAACGGGCTGCGTACAAATGCGGTACGCCCACAAGGCCGTTCATTCTTCTGTCGCAGCCTAGTCTCTTCGATCGCACGCGCGCTCCCGCGGGGCAGCACACCGCTTGGGCTTACTGCCATGTGCCGAACGGGTGGGCTGGATCCGCGCAGCAACAAGTGGAAGATCAGATCGAGCGCTATGCTCCCGGCTTTCGGGAATGCATCATCGACCGCTCAGTTCTCACCCCGGCAGATCTCCAGAGCGCAGATGCAAATCTGGTCGGCGGAGATGTGAACGTCGGAACGCCTAACGTAAATCAATTCGTGTTTCGTCCTACCTGGCGGCTGTACGGTACGCCGCTCAAAGGAGTCTTTCTCTGTTCAGCGGCGACCCCTCCGGGCGGGGGCGTTCACGGTATGTGCGGGTATAACGCGGCGCAGACCGCGCTGCGGTGGTTAAAGCGCCGCGGGTCGCGCTAACTCTGTTCTTTCTCGCATACCAGCTTCATGAGAGTGCCGCCTTTGGGCGTGCTGATATGGCTCGTCGTTGTCAGCGTGTTGCCGTCGTCCGACAACTCCCAGCGGTCTTCGATGAGTTCCTCGTCGCCGTTCGCAAGCTTGAGTGTTGTTCTAACGTTCAGCGCAGCGCCTTCCCAAAACGTCTTGCTGGTCGCTTCGTGATTGTTGATGACGTTGGTTGACGGCGAGCCATCGATGTAGTAACTGACATCGGCGGTCTTGGTGGTTTCGCCGGTGGTCTGAATTGTATGGATATTGAGCGTTATGTCGCGCTGCTCTATCACTCGGATGACCGCGTCCGGCATGGCCGCATTCGCGAAATCACTCTTGTCCTTCACCATGCGCCAGCGGCCGGAGAAATTTGGGCGAGCAGGCGCATCGGCTTGAGCAAAAAGGACGGCGGCAGCGGCCAACGTGAGTAAACAAATTCTACGGGAACGAATCATTTCTTCAACAAAAGGACGATCAGAATAGTTAAGAGGATCGCCAAAACACCAAGAATCACGAACAAAAGCAGCAACTTGCTCTTTGGCGGAG
Organism: Terriglobia bacterium; assembly: GCA_963758445.1. GTDB lineage: Bacteria > Acidobacteriota > Terriglobia > Bryobacterales > Bryobacteraceae > Bog-105. The sequence goes on along the minus strand of CAVWVR010000001.1, from coordinate 86,641 downwards.
CGACAGCCGCGGTCGGCGGCGCAGGTGCTTTCATTGCAGGAGCCTGGAAGCTCATCGGTGGCGGCGCGGGCATTTGTGGACCAGCTGCATGCGCCGATACCGGGCCCGCCTGACCGGAAACGGATGCCCCGCCGACGCTACCGGCGGCCGACGGCGGAGGCGGCACGCGCAACCCCTGCATGGGATTCGGGGGTGGCGCCACATTGACCTGCATCTGCGGCAACGGAATGGCTGGAGCGCTTGGCCCTCCGGGAACAGGAGCTTTCGGCGCCGCTGCAGGCGAAGCTTCGGGCGCACGGCCGCCGGACATCACCAGCGTGTATTCACTTGGGCCGCGCGCGGGCGGCGGAGCTTGCGGCATGAACGCCGGATCGACTGTTCGCTGCAACGGGTCGTCGGAAACCGGCGGCGGTGGCGGCGCGACACTCGATTGTTGCTGCACCGGAGGCGCCTGGTCGCTGGAACCGAAGATGCGCGTGTACTCGCCCATTGGCTTTGCCGCGGGAGGCGGCGCGGACATCGGTGTGTCTGTGAACATGCCTCCACCGCCGGCAGAACTTGCGAACGGATCTCGTGCGCTGCTGGGCGGCAGAGGAGTCTGGGGCAGGCTCGGGGTCGGACCGGGCTCCTGCATGAACATGCGCGTGAACTCGCCCGGTTCGTTGGGCTTCGCTGGTGGGCGCAGGCGGGGGCGGAGGTGGTGGCGCTGACCGGGGAGTACTCGGGCGCTGGACAGACGTGCGCGCGAAATCCGGATTAGAGGGACGCTCGGCGCTGCGGGCCGGCGGAGGCGCGGATTTCGCATCCATACCAACGCCCGATTGGAAGAACCTGGTGAACTCGCCCGGGCGCGACTCCGGCTGCGGCGTGGCTGGCGCTGGCATCGATGGTGGAGTCGGTGGCGCCGGCGGTCGAACCTCTTTTTCGGCAGCGGAAGTCGCAGCCATAAACATGCGCGTAAACTCGCCCGGTTGTTTATCCGGAGCAGGAGCCGCAGTTTCGCGCACGGCAGAAGCAGCCTTGACTGGTTCTGGCGCAGCAGCTATTGCGGGCTCGGTCAAGGCTTCAACAGGTGGCGCTTTGGCCAGTGGCTGTGCGGGCGGGGCGGGCGTAGCTTGGGCCGGGGCCGGCGTAGCTTGGGCCGGGGCCGGACCACCCTGAGCGGCCATGAACATGCGCGTAAATTCGCCCGGCTCCTGCTTCGGTGCTGGTGCTGGTGCTGCGGCGGGGGGCGGCGGAGTGGGGGCGCCATTGGGCTTGGCAGCCGGTGCTGCCGTCGCGATAGGCGCCGGAGCGGGAGCGGGAGCAGCGGGAGGCGGCGCGCTCGGCCTGGAGGCCGGCTCAGATCCGCCTGCCTGATTAATTTCAAACTGAAGCCATTCGCGCAGCAACAGGCACTGATGCTCGGTATCGGTGACAACATGCGCGAAGCCATCCTCTTCCACGACATCCAACACCAGCCTTCGTGCTTTGCCGGAGCGGATTAATGCGGAAGAAAGAAGCAGCGCGAGTTGTTGCGCGGCCGGGTCGTTTGATGCCACCCGATGCACAAACACGTCGCGGCCGTTCGCTGGATCGCTAGCACGAAACGTCTGAATGGTACCGGATAAAATTTCGGTACCGTTCAGGTATTTACCTCCGAGGAAATCAAGCGGTTCCATACGCGGATTCTCCTAATTCTGACACTCGCCAAGTCACGTTGCCACTATGATAGAGAATCAGGAAACATCCTAGTAAATTGTGAGACATCTTTCGAGAATTGTGTGGGCGGAAGGGATGTACCTGGGGCCGCATCATTTTCAGGCCCAAAGCCGCTATTTCGAAGACACCATCCACTTCACCACCGATGCCCTGTGGTTCTGCCCCTTTGGCTTGCTCGGGTACGAGTTGAATGTGGAAGCACTTCGCAATGGAACCTTGTTATTGACCCATGCCCGTGGGGTGTTTGAAGACGGCCTTTCGTTCGACATGCCCGGCTCCGACCCACTGCCCGAAGCTCGGCAGATAGAGGAAGCGTTTTCGCCCATCTCGGACAACCTGCTTGCCTACCTGGCGGTGCCGAATCGCAAGTTGCTGGGTGGAAACGTCACGCTGGAATCGAACGGTATGCTGAACAGCACGCGCTTTGTGGCTGAAGAACAGCCAGTGTTCGATGAGATCACAGGCGGCGAGGACAAACCGGTTCGCTTCGGGCGCAAGAACATCAAATTCCTGTTCGAAGGCGAGAAGAAAGACGGCTGGCAACTGCTTCCCATCGCGCGCATTTGCCGCGGCGGTGCGGGCCATTTTGTCTTCGATGAAAAGTACATTCCGCCGGTGGTTCGGATCAGCGCCGCGGAGTCGCTGCTGGCGATGCTGCGCCGGCTGATTGAGATTCTCACGCAAAAGAATCAGGCCTTCACGGGCGTAACCAGCGGCTATGACCGGCAATTAACCGGAATGTCGGCGCAGCAGGTGCAGAGCTTCTGGTTTCTGCATTCCGTCAATAGCGCGCTGGCGCCACTGCGTCATTTATACCTATCGAAACAAGGCCATCCGGACGAACTATTTAGTGAGATGCTAAGACTCGCCGGCGCGCTGTGTACGTTTGGGCTGGCTTCATCCCCCGCGGATTTGCCCCTGTACGATCACCTGAATCTACAGTCGTGTTTCGATGCTCTGGACAGCCAGATCCGCGAACATCTGGAACTGGTGATTCCAACCAATTGCGTCTCGGTCAAGCTGGAGCCCACCGAACACTACTTCTGGGAGGCCGACCTGAAGGACACGCGTTTGTTCGGGCCCTGCAAATGGTTCTTTTCGATCGCTTCCGAAATCGGAGAAGCAGAACTGATAACTAACACCCCGGCCGTGGTGAAGCTCTGTTCGGCGCGCTTTGTGCCTGAACTCGTGAGGCGCTCGCTGCCCGGCATGCGCCTGACGCATATCTCGAATCCTCCGGCAGCTCTGACCCCGACGATGAGCAGCCAATACTTCAGCGTCTCGCGCAGCGGACCTTGCTGGGACCACCTGCTCGACACACGCCGCGTTGGGATTTACATTCCCGGCGACATCCCGAACCCCCGATTGGAATTGCTGGTACTGCTCGACACCTAATAAAAAATATGTCCACGACACCGCAGTCCTATGCCGCGCCCGGCACGGCTGAGAACCCAAAGCGCGCTGACGATCTGGCGCTGATATTCCAGGAAGTAATCACCGTCGTCGTCCGCTTGCGCGCGAACCGGCAACGCGTGACCAACCCCGACACGTTCCGGTCTCAAGTGCAGAACGCTTTGAAGTTGTCCGAACAAGACGCATTGCGGCGCGGCTACTCGCAGGAAGACGTACGCGTTGCCGTCTTCGCGGTGGTGGCGTTCCTGGACGAGTCGGTCCTCAACTCGCAGAACCCGATGTTTGCCGATTGGCCGCGCAAGCCGCTGCAACTCGAAATGTTCGGGGTTCAGATCGCCGGCGAGATCTTCTTCCGTAACGTGGAACGCCTGCTGACGCGGCAGGATTCTGAGCCGCTCGCAGATCTGCTGGAGGTTCATCAGCTCTGCCTTCTGATGGGGTTCCGGGGGAAGTATGGCGCCAGCGGGTCGGGCGAAATCCGCAACATACTCGCGCAAATAGATGAAAAGATCCGGCGCATCCGCAAGCCCGCGGGTCCGCAATGGCAGGTGCAAGCGGAGACTATCGCCGCTGCCGGCGACCGCTGGATTCCGCTGCTCCGCTGGACTCTGATCGGATGCATCGTGCTGGCGCTGATCCTTTTCGTGATATTCAAAATTTCGCTGTCTTCCTCAGCAGGCAAAGTGAGCAGTATGGCCGCCGCTGGAGCAGCTCGTTAACCGAGGATACGAATGAAGCTCTCACGTACCGCCTGGACTGTGATCGCGATTATCATTCTGGTTGTCTGGCTCGTCGTTACGTGGTTCTTAGGTGACTGGCTGCATCTGCACTCGCCGGGAATTTGGGTCTTGCGCATCGGCCTGTGGGTGATCGGCATTGCGGGCTTCATCGGCTATCTCCTGCTGCGGCCGAAAGACCCGAATGCCGCTCAGGATGCCGCCGCCAGCCCGGAAATTGATTTCGCATTCAATGAAGCCGCCAAGCGCATGCGAACCGCGCGCGGCATCAAGCAACTGGGCAGCATGCCCGCCATTTTTGTCGTTGGCGAAGCTGGTTCCGCCAAGACCAGCGTCATCGCCAAATCCGGCCTCGAGCCGGAGTTGCTCGCCGGACATGCTTTCGACAACTACGTCATCGCGCCCACCGGCGCTTTGAACCTTTGGTTCGCGCGCGACACGCTCTTCATCGACCCCGCCGGCCACATTGTTGGCGATGCGCCCAGCCGCCGCAAACTCTTTCGCAAGTTCTTACCCGTCGGATTGAATTCCGTTGTCGCCGGACGGCTGCCACCATCGCGCTCCGTGGTGTTCACCGTCGATTCCGAAATCTTCCTGCAAGCCGGCGCCGCAGAAGCGCTGGCAACGAAGGCGCGTCAGTTTCAAGCAGTATTGATGGAGCTGGCGCAGATTCTTGGCTCCAGTTTCCCCGTCTACGTGCTGTTTACCAAAGCAGACACGGTCGGCTATTTCCGCGAGTACGTGGAGAACCTGACCGAACAGGAAGCATCGGAAGTGTTCGGCATCACGTTGCCCATGCAGCAGCCCGGGCAGGGCGTCTACGTCGAACAACAAAACCGGCGCGTAACGGATGCGTTCCAGGAGCTGTATCGCTCCCTGTGCGACAAGCGCCCGCTGTATCTGGGGCGCGAGCATGACCCGGCGAAACTGCCGAACGTCTACGAGTTTCCACGCGAGTTCAGCAAGCTGCGCACGCTGCTGGTGCAGTTTCTGGTAGACCTTTGCCGTCCCAGCCAACTTGGCACCAGCCCGTTCTTGCGCGGCTTCTACTTTACGGGCGTCCGGCCCGTCACCGTCACCGACTTGGCTCCGGCAGCGCAAATGGCCGCTCGCGAGGAGCAGCCCATTGATGCCGGAGCGACGCGTATCTTCAGCCAACGCGCACAAGGCGCTCCCTTGGCCGAGATGCAGCCGGGCCAGCAGATTGGTTCGCGCAAAGTGCCGCAGTGGGTGTTCCTCGGTCACCTCTTTTCGGACGTCATTCTGGCCGACCGGCCGGCGACCGCCGCTACCCAAAGCAACGTCAAGATCAACGTCGCACGCAGGATCTTGTTTGGAGCAGCTGCGGCGCTGGTTCTGCTTCTGGCTGTCTGGTGGACCGTTTCATACAGCAACAACAGCAGCCTGATTCAGGGCGCCATCAAGGATTCGCAGACAGGTCAAGCCGACAACCTGGCCGCCGGGCAGTTGGCCTCGACCGAATCGCTGCAACATCTGACCAACATCAAGCGCACTCTGGCGCAGTTGAAAGACTACGGTGACAACGGAGCGCCCATGTCGTACCGCGCGTTCCTCTACGAGGGCAATTCCATTCGCGAACCGCTGCGCCGGATTTACTATCAGCTGTTTCGCAAGTTGCTGCTGGCGCCCACCCAAACAAACCTGATTACGATTTTGAACAAACCTGATGCCGTCGCCAACACCGATTACGTTTACGACAGCTTGAAGTCGTACCTGATCACTACTCAGTATTCGAACAAAGTCGCAACCATGCCGACGCTTGCAACGGTTCTTGACGAGCGCTGGAAAAGAGGGCAGGCAGCGACCAAGACGCAGGATGACCTGGCGCTCGAGAATTTTCAATTCTACGCGGCTGACCTGGCGCAGGGGAACCCGTATCCCGATGCGATGCGTCCGAATGAGAACGCTGTCTTCACAGCGCGCGAGTACCTGAAGAATTACAACCAGGAACAGCACATCTATCAAATGATGGTGGCTGACGCGGGGCGCGGCGGGAAGCCGATTATCTTCAATACGGACTATCCGGATTCGCGCGGCATTATCATCAACGGCTATCCCGTCGACCCGGCTTTTTCGAAGACCGGCTCAGACAATTTCAACAAAGAGCTCGGCGACCCCAAGCGCTACTTTAACGGCGAAGAGTGGGTGCTGGGTCCGACCACAGCGCCCGCGAAAACGGCCGAACAACTCAAGCAGGAGTTTGCGGCCATGTACAGCAAGGACATGATCCAGCGCTGGGTGAACTATCTGAACGCTACCAGTGTGGCGCCCTATACGAGCCTTCCTGACGCGGTGGATAAGCTCGACAAACTGGGCGGCGGACAATCGCCGTTGATGCGCGTGTTTTGTGTCGCCTCCGACAACACCTCAAAAATCAGCGATGCCAAAACGGCGTTTCAGCCGCTCGAAGTAGTGACTCCGCCCGGCTGCCTGGATGCTCCGATGGGCGCCAACGCGAGCAGTTATCTCGCAAGTCTCATCTCACTCAAAGGCGCGCTGCAGCAAGTCGCGTCCGCGCCCGCCGATCCAAACGCGGCCAGCGCCGCGACTCCGGTCGCCATACAGGCCGAAGGAGAAGTAAGCAAGTTGTCTGGTGCTTTCCAGCCCAACTCAGTAGTGTTCGGCAAGACCGTTCAGCTTCTAAAGGACCCCATTACGCGAGTCGATGCGTTACTCAAGGAAGGCAAAGCCGGTCCAATCAACGCTGGGGCGGGGGGCGTGTGCGCGGTCATGAACCCGACGCTGGCCAAGTATCCGTTCAGCCCATCGTCCAAAGTTGACGCCACGATTGATGAAGTCAATCAGTTGCTAAATCCGCAGAGCGGAACGCTTTGGCAATTTGTGAACGGAACGTTGAAGCCTTACGTGCTGCTGGCTGGAAGCGACTACGTGCCGAATCCGGCGCAGCCGAATCCGGTAATCACACAACCTTACCTGCACTTCCTAAACCGTTCCAAGCATCTGGCCGATGCTATCTACAAAGGAGGTCCCACTCCAAATCTGACATTTACCATTACGCCGGTTGCGGCTCCCGATCTGGATCACATCACGCTCACACTGGATGGAACGACTCTGTCGGCCGATCCGAAACAAGCGACGCCAAAGACATTCACATGGCCGGGTTCGGCGCAAAACGCTATTCTGCAGGTTCGTTATGGCGGCTCTCCAACGGACGTGGGCATCGCCGACAGATCCGGCTTATGGGCGGTCTGGCGCCTGCTCGACACCGCTCAGAAGGTGGCGCTCACGGGCAGCCAATACCAACTACAATGGGCGCCGGAGACATCGGCCGGGCCGCAGACCGTGCACGGTCACCCCCTGGTCATTCCGTTCTCACTGGATGCGCAGGGCTCGCAAATATTTAGCCGCGGCTATTTCGGCGATGTGAAGTGCCTGAGTAAAGCCGTGCAGTAGCTAAAATTCGGCGACAACGAGAGTAAGCTCATCTGTCATGTCGCTACCCCAGTAATAGCGGCCAAGCTTCAGGTCGCGCTCGTCGGGCTCTCGGGGAGATTCAGGATCGATGTCGGCGCCACGATACTTCTCGTACTTGAAGAAGTACGATTTCTGGCGCACAAGATATTTGTAATCGTGGTTGATGGAAACCACCATCGGCCGAGGTTGTCCATTCCAGGAGCCCTGCGCGCGAAACGCTTCGTCGATCAGATAATTCGTCATGGCGAACATGGAGCGCCGTATACTCTTGACCTGTCCGCCAACGGCCACCCCTTTGTGCACCGGCGCGAGTTCGATGGGCAGCGTCGTGGGGATGACGAGGCAGGGATCAATCGTGCCGCCATCTTTGAGTTCTACAGCGCACGGTATAACGGTTTTCGGCGGAGACAGAACCTTGCGCGGCATCTTCAGATTGAGCGCGTCCTGATACAAATTTTCTCCGTTGGGCCCACTTAGCGCCAAACCAAATTTTTGTTGTAACTCAGCTATTGTGGCCCGATCTTTTTCAAGCGACTCAGCCCGGCCCTTCATGGGAACCCCTACCGAGCCATGACCAGCAGCTTGAACGTACCGGGAACCATTTTCGGGCGCGGGTGCGGATTGTCAGCGGTGGCGGCGGGCGCTGGACCCATCTCGGCATCCGACAGGAAAATTTTGTGCGTTTTCATATCGAGCGCCATGGTTCTTGCGCCGCGCTGCGTCTTGGCATTTTCGACCAGCGTGTACTTGTCGGGCGACTCTTCCTTGATGACAGTCAAGGTGGCGTCCTGTCCATTCGAGGCAAAGGCGAGCTTTGTTTCGGGATCGAACGCCGCGGCATCTGTGCCCGCACCGGTAGGAACAGTAGTGATTACTTTGCCGGACTCGGCATCGACAACTGCCATCACTTTGTTTTCGCAAACCGAGAAGAGGCGGCGCGCTTTGGCATCGATCGCGAGGCCGGAAGGCGAATCGCATTGTGGAGCGATTGACCAGTGCGCTTTTATTTCGAGTGTTTTCGGATCGAATCGCACGATCTCATTCAAGTCTTCCATGTTGACGTAAACATTTCCGTTGGCGTCGGTAGCCGGGAACTCTGGCTTCCCGCCGAGAGATATGGTGCCGGCGACGTTGCCGTCCGCGGCGTCAATGGCGGTCATATCTTTGCTGCGCCCGTTAAATGCGAACACACGTTTGCTGTATGGATCGTAAAGGATTCCGTCGGGATTGGTTCCGGCTTTGACGGTGGAAATGACAGCCAGCGATTTCGTATCGAAGATGGTGACCTGATTGTCACGGCCGTCGCTAATAAATCCGCGCTGCAAATCGTCAGCAATGGCAATTCCGTGTACACCGTTAGTGCCGGGAATCTTGCCGACAAGCGCCTCTGAATCGAGATCGAGCACATCGACTTCGGTGCCATGCGAGACATAGAGGCGGCGATCGGCAGAGTCTGCGTACAGATAATCCCAGCCACCTTCGCCGCCGACAGGGATGCTCTTCACCAACTTGTAAGAACCAGCACCAACTAGCAGAGAAGTGAAGACAATTCCAGCTATAAACGTACGCGAATTTTTCATTTTGCTTCGAACAGGAATTGATTTTATCAAGACGCGACGAGGGCGCAAGCACCGTGGATACGGGCCAAGACCCAAGGCCTTGGCCCGTTCTTCCATCTTCCTTGCTAACGGTGCACTGAGAAGGTGAGCGTCGTCGTCTTTGTAACGCCGCCACCCGTTCCCGTAATCGTAATCGGATAGGTTCCGGTCGGAGCGCTTCCGGAAACAGTCAAGTTGAAGTCGGTTGTGCCGGAACCCGGGGCGGCGATTGAGCTTGGGCTAAAGTTATAGGTAACCCCGGATGGAACGCCACTAGCAGAGAAAGCTGATGGGCGCGCTAAAGCCGCCAGACACGCTCGTAGTGACCGTCGCATAGCCGCTTTGCCCCCGGTTCAGGTAACCGGAAGTCGGCGAGACGGAAATCGTGAATGTGCCGCTGCCGGTCGAAGTCACGGTCAGAGAAACCGTCGTTGTATGTGTGATACCGCCGCCGCTGCCAGTCACTGTAATCGTGTAAGTGCCAGTTGCGACGGTGGACGCGACTGCCATGGTCATGGTTGAGGTGCCCGACCCCGGCACGGCAATAGAGGTTGGGTTAAAGCTCACTGTCACTCCCGAGGGTTGACCACTCGCAGACAAGGCGATAGCAGAGTTAAAGCCGCCCGATGCCGTGGTGCTGATGCTGGACGTTCCACTATTACCCCGTACGACCGAAACTGACCCCGGCGAGGCGGAGATGGAGAACGAAGGGCTGGTGCTGCCGCTGCCGGCCAGAGCCGTGATCAGTCCGGCCTTGGGACTACCCCAACCGGTGACAAGATCATAACCAGTTACAGCGGAATAGCTTCCGGATGTGCCGCTGGTGATGTCGTGAAAGTCGGTCGAATAGCTCGATGTCACGTTCTGCTGATAGATGGTCGGGTTGATGAAGCCAATGGTCGATTTCCCGTTGCTTACCAACTGTTGGTTGACCAGCGCGATGAAACCGGCCCACATTGGCGCGGCAAAACTGGTGCCGCCATACTCATTAGCCGTGCAGGTGGTTTGGTCCGCGCAAACATAAAAAGTAAAGTTTGCGTTGGCCGAGACGTCTGGCCCGTTGCGATATTTGGTGGATCCGCCGTTGCTGGAATTGATCACACCCGAAATCTGCTGCCATGAGGGTATGGGTATGTATTCTGGCGAAGGTGAAATGCCACCCCCGCTGTCAGACCACGCCGTCTCGGTCGACCACGGGCCACCCGCGCTCGATGTAGTTAAGTCTGTGCCACCGACTGAGACCACATTGGCATCGTCCGCAGGCCACGCTTCGTTGTTTTTCGACCAGGTGGAACTGTCGCCCGAGGCTGCAAAAAAGTTCTGCCCCTGTGCCGACATCTTCTGGAAATAGGGATCGAGTGTGCTTGGATCAGCCGGCGTCCAGCCCCACGAGCAACCAATAGTTGTCGGCAGCGGGCTATGCGTCGTCATGGCGCTGATAATCGCGGTATCGGTGGAACCGATGTACACCACCATGCTCGCCAATCCGGGCGCCATTCCGAGTGCCTGTGTCATATCGAGCGTCTGTTCGGTATCGTCGCAGCCCGAGCTTTTGTGCAAGACGTGCTGGTACCGTCGGTCGAAAGCAGTGTGACCGGAACGTTAGACTTTGTTTGACCTGACGTTCTTGTAGTAAGTTGTCAGGTCAGCCAAATCGGTGCCTTCGTACTCGAACAGTCCCAAGTTCTGGCCCGAGCCGGTCAGCGCTGTTCCGCCGTAGTACGCGGCGCGCATGTCACTGCCTAAAAAAGACGCTGACGGGCCCGACCCGGTAGTGGCATGCTTCACCACTTCGTCCCAAGTCATCCCGTGAGCTTTCGCGTAGTCGGTGCGTTTGACGTACAACGGATGGGGAATAGAGTAATTGTCCAAGCCCGAGACGTGCCACAACTGGAACGGCAGAGCTGTGGTGGGCTCGTTGTCCGGACCATAGAATGTGCGGTTCTCCGTGGGGTGCCGATAGATACCCATGGTTACGTGAAAAGCGTTTTCAATGGCCGATACCGGCCCTTTGATCTGCACGTCCATGCCGTCGCGCGTGCCGCCAACTACCGTGAAGCCATTCGCCTTTGCAAAATCGACCACCGCGTCATACTGCGCCTGCGTAGGTCCAAAACGCGCGGTAAACTCCGCCACGCTAAGGTAGTGCCGATACGACGGACTGGCCGGGTCGTAGAGTGTCTTCAAGAACGACTGCAGCCCTGGCCGGTCGCTTAACGGCAGAACAACATCCAGTTGCATGACCTGGTTGGCAGGCATCCGTTGCACGAACGCCGCCTCACCAGTGCGAACCGTTCCCCGGACATGATGTGTCATCGGGGGAAGTAATTGCGACTGTCCGAACATATTTAATGCGGGCAGAAGCGCAAGAGCGGGCAATATGAGCCTTAAATGTTTAATCATTGAGGTTTCCTTCTGAACTTCTTAGTTTCTATGGAGAGTTGAACCTTAGCGGGGAATGAGGCGAGTATATCACCGAAAACGGCTAGGATAGCTAGCATTAAGGACAATCTGACCGAGGGCCGCCAGGTGCTACCAATCCCGTGTTATATACTTCCCCGCTAGCGGCCCTGAAAGCAACATGACGACTCCCGATGTGGTTTGGAAAGGCGGCAGATTTGGCAGTACGTCACGACGCGATTCGTGGTGGGCTTCTCCGGCGATTGTTTTTCTCGGCTTCGGAGCGTTTCTGGTGTACGCCACCTGGGCGGCCTTCCAGAACGGCTATTACACATACGGTCCTTATATTTCGCCTTTCTATTCACCCGAACTTTTCGGCAACTCACCACACGCGCTGTTCGGAGGCAAGCCGCACTGGTTTCCAAGCTTTCTCCCTTTTTCCCCGGCGCTGCTGGTTCTCTGGATCCCCGGCGGCTTCCGGCTGACTTGCTACTACTACCGCGGCGCCTACTACAAAGCATTCTGGGCCGATCCGCCCGCTTGCGCCGTGGGCGAGCCGCGCAAAACCTATCTGGGAGAACGAAGCTTTCCGCTGGTGCTGCAAAATTTCCATCGCTACTTTCTGCGGCTCTCTTACCTCGTCTGGGCTTTCCTGGTCTACGACGCAGTGCGGAGCTTCTTTTTCTCGAATGGTTTTGGCATTGGCATCGGAAGCCTCGTCTTGACAATCAATGTTGTGCTCCTGGCCGGATATATCTTCGGCTGCCATGCCTTCCGGCACTTGGTCGGCGGAACTTTCGATCAGATCTCGGAGCATCCCGTGCGGCACAAACTCTACAACTGCGTTACTTGTTTGAACGGGAAGCACAAAAACTGGGCGTGGGCGAGTCTCTTGTGGGTCGCATTTTCGGATGTCTACGTCCGCCTCTGTTCCATGGGGATCTGGCACGACTGGAGACTCTTGTAGATGCCGGAATTCCAGCGGTTCTCCTATGACGTGCTGGTCATAGGAGCTGGTGGAGCCGGTTTGCGCGCTGCCATCGAAGCAGCTGCGGCTGGTTCCAGCGTGGGAGTAGTTTGTAAATCGCTGCTCGGCAAGGCGCACACGGTCATGGCGGAAGGCGGCGTTGCCGCTGCCCTGGCAAACGTAGACGATCGCGATAACTGGCGCGTCCACTTCGCCGACACCATGCGCGGCGGGCAATATCTGAATGACTGGCGCATGGCGGAGTTACACGCCAAAGAAGCGCCGGAGTGCGTGCATGAGCTTGAAGCGTGGGGTGCGCTCTTCGACCGCACCAGCGACGGCCGCATTCTTCAGCGCAACTTTGGCGGGCATCGCTATCCTCGGCTCGCGCATGTCGGCGACCGTACCGGCCTCGAAATGATCCGTACGCTGCAGGATCACGGCATTCATACCGGCATGCAAGTGCACATGGAATGCACTGTCTTGAGCCTTCTGCTGGATTCCGGCCGGATTGCAGGCGCCTGCGGATACGATCGCGAGAAAGGGCTCTTCCAGCTATGGCAGGCCAAGGCAGTGGTTCTAGCCACCGGCGGAATTGGCCGCGCCTTTAAGGTCACCAGCAACAGTTGGGAGTACACCGGAGATGGTCACGCGCTGGCTTATCAGGCCGGGGCGGAACTCAAGGACATGGAGTTCGTGCAGTTTCACCCGACAGGCATGGTGTGGCCGATTAGCGTACGCGGCATCCTGGTGACCGAAGGCGTTCGGGGCGAAGGTGGCGTTCTACGTAACAGCGAAGGCCGCCGCTTCATGTTCGACGAGATTCCCGACCTCTACAAGAATCAAACCGCGGACAATGAAGAGGAGGGATGGCGCTACACGCAAGGCGATAAGAACGCGCGCCGGCCTCCTGAACTGCTCACTCGCGACCACGTAGCACGCTGCATCAATCGTGAGGTCAAAGCTGGTCGAGGAACTCCCCACGGCGGAGTTTTTCTGGATATCGCCTGGATCAAAGAGCGCATGCCGAAATCGGCGGAACACATCAAGCGCAAGCTGCCCAGTATGTATCACCAGTTCAAGCAGCTGGCCGATCTCGACATCACCAAAGAGCCGATGGAAGTTGGTCCTACCACGCATTACATGATGGGCGGCGTCAGCGTGGAGGGCGATTCGCAGATGTCTTCAGTTCCGGGACTTTTCGCCGCCGGTGAAGTTGCCGCCGGGCTGCACGGGGCTAACCGGCTGGGTGGAAATTCGCTTTCCGATCTTCTGGTGTTCGGACGCCGCGCCGGGCGTTACGCCGCAGAATTCGCGAAGAACCACGGTGCAGCCGCCATCGACGAAGCGCAGCTCCAAGCTGCCGCAGATACCGCGCTCGCGCCCTTCGACCGCGGCCCTGCCGCTGAAAATCCATACCAGATTCAATACGACCTGCAGGAATCGATGCAGGATCTGGTGGGCATTGTTCGCGCTGAGAATGAGATGGAGCGCGCGCTCGACATCATCGAACAACTTCGCCTGCGCGCGGATCGGGCGGGTGTTCCTGGCCATCGCCAATACAACAACGGCTGGCATACGGCCTTAGATCTGCAAAATATGTTGACTGTATCGGAGGCCATCACGCGCGCTGCGCTGCTTCGCAAGGAGAGCCGGGGTGCGCAGTTTCGCGAAGACTTTCCTGAGAAGGACGCCGAATGGGGCAAGTACAACATCGTTGTAAAGCGCCGCGACGACGGCGCCATGCTAGTGGAGAAGCGAATGCTTCAGCCGCTGCCCGATGAATTGAAAGCCGTGATCGAGGAGATGAAATAGATGGCCACGCAAGCGACCTTTCGCATCTGGCGCGGAGATCCGTCCGGTGGCCAATTTCAGGATTTCGTCACTCCCATCGATGAGGGCATGGTGGTGCTGGACGCTGTTCATCGCATCCAGGCGCAGCAGGCGCCGGATCTCGCCGTGCGCTGGAACTGTAAGGCCGGCAAGTGCGGCTCGTGTTCGGCTGAGATCAATGGCATGCCCAAGCTCATGTGCATGACGCGGCTGAGTAATCTCAACCTGGACATGCCGGTCATCATCGAGCCCATGCACGCTTTTCCCGTAATACGCGATCTGGTCACCGACGTCTCCTGGAACTTCAAGCTCAAGAAGACGATCAAGAAGTTCCGGCCGCGTTCGCCCGATGCGCCGGATGGTACTTGGCGCATGCAGCAGGCCGATGTCGAACGTGTGCAGGAGTTTCGCAAGTGCATCGAATGTTTTCTATGTCAGGATGTGTGTCATGTCTTGCGCGATCACCACAAACACGACGAGTTCATCGGCCCTCGTTACTTCGTCTATGTGGCCGCGCTGGAAATGCATCCGCTCGATACTGAAGACCGCGTGAGCGACTTAAAAAAGAAGCACAATATCGGTTACTGCAACATCACAACCTGTTGCCGGCAGGTGTGTCCGGAGTCGATTACGATTACGGAAAACGCGATCATTCCGCTCAAAGAGCGCGTCGTCGACAAGTTCTTCGATCCCATTAAACAGTTGTTCCATATCATCTAGCTGAAGGGAGTTTCCATGTTCACGCTAAAACCTATTTCTCACGACAGCGTGGACGGCGCGCTGGCGAGAGCGGAGCGTTACCGCTTGCTGAACGAACCGCAGGAAGCTGAAAGTATCTGCCGCGACATACTGCATGTTGACCCGGAAAACCGGGAGGCGCGGGTAAGTCTGATTCTTGCGCTGACGGATCAGATGCACCAGGACAAAAGCGCGTTCTCCAATGCCGCGAGCTTGATCCCTGGCTTTCCCTCTGAATACGATCGCGCCTATTATTCCGGCATCGCTTGGGAACGCCGCGCGAAAGCGTATCATGGCGCGGGCAAAGGATCTGCTGGCGATGTTTATGATTGGCTTGTCAAAGCGCTGCACCTGTTTGAAGAAGCTGAGCGGGTGCGGCCCTCCGGCAACGACGATGCGATTCTGCGCTGGAACGCCTGCGTGCGTTTTCTCCATCGCCACAAGGAGCTGCAGCCGAAGACGGAAGAGATTCGCGAGGCGGTTCTTTCCGAGTAAAAGGGAGGAGGTCCATTGATCGCAAGAGTCTGGCATGGATACACCAAGCCTGAGAACGCCGATGCCTACGAATCAAAACTAAAGCCTGAGCTCCTGCCTGGCATCAGCAAAGCGAAGGGCTACAAGGGCAGTTATTTGCTGCGAAGAGAAGCTGGCGACGAAGTCGAGTTCGTCACCATCATGCTTTGGGAATCTCTAGATGATATCCGAGCTGCGGCAGGGAAGGATTACGAAACTGCGATCATTCCGGAAGATCGCCGCCAATACTTGTCGCGCTACGATCCGAAATCCGCGCACTACGAAATCGCATCGATACACAAGGCAAACGATGTACTTTGCTGATCGCTGGCGATCCGCGATCTGCTCATTTTATACTCATGACAAGAGTGTCTTGTGGTAAGAATTCAGTTAGATCTGCCGGACGAACAGGTGAAGGAGGTCGATCGATTGATGAAGAAGACTGGTCTGACCACTCGAAAAGACCTCTTCAACAATGCTCTGACACTGTTTCAATGGGCCGTTAAAGCCAAAGAGGTAGAGCGCATCATTGCCTCGATGGATGAACAAGGCGGGACAGCAAAAGAGCTAGTAATGCCGGCACTGGAGAACGTTCGAGTGCCAACGGCTTCACGCGGTCGGCGCTAAGGGCCTGTTCCTTCTTTAATTTGCTCGTCGCGAAAGCGGACTATCAGTTTCCGTGTGGTCGGTGACCCAGGGAGTAACCAACACACATGCTTCAGAGCGACTGAAACCACGGCTCATCTATCGTTACACGCTCCACAAGTTGTTTCGTCACGCCCAGACCAAACTCCTTTAGCTTCTCGGCCAACTCGCTGCCATCAACAAGGTCGATGGGCGGTGCTCCGTCTCTAGTCGCTTCTTTGACTGCTGCAGGAGTGAACGTTCCCGTGGTTATGAACAAGCCCTTATCGGCACGACCCACCATGGCGCCGCGGAAATCCCGGATTTCTCCTGCGGATACAGAACCTCTCCAGCGCTTGCACTGGAACAAGACGTGGAAGCTCATCAGGCCATGGATTCTGGCAATGCCTTTGCCGTCTATACCGCCATCGCCAGTCCGACCGGTCACTTCCACTTGAATAAAGCCGGACTCGCGCAAGAGATGCTGGACCAACCTCTCAAAAAGCGGAGGGGTCGATCTTCTGCGTAAGGGTTGTGAATAGTGTATTCTTCCAGTTTTCTTCTTCCGACAACTCTTGCGCGGTTTCGTCCTGCCGTCGCTTCTTTGGTGCTTCCATCGACTCTGCCCTGTTCATCGCGCGGACTGCGCGAACGAGCTCGGAAGTGTCGACGTAAGCAGTAGATCGCGCTTTCTCCGTTAAGGCCCAGACGCCTCTACTCGAATTTTCAAGGAGGCCGAACTTCTTGAGATATGTTCGTGCCCAAGCAAGACGGTATCCGATCTCCGTTTGCGTGCTCTTCTCAGCATCGTGAAGCTGTGACACCACGCTCTCGGGCAAAGCTAGTAGCTCAATGGTTTTGCCCTAAATCTCCTCAATGGATCCGGAGCCCCCGAGCTCCTGGAGAGCTTTTATGAGCGGATTCATCAATTCATCGAACGTGGGGATCTTATTCTGAGGCAATTTGACCTCGGCTCTCGTGCTTAGGGACTGAATTCTACTGTTGTCCACCCGAATGATTCTGAGTCTGGAGTTTGCGCGCTTGTTCCAAATCAGCCGCGGCTCCTTTTGCATCTCCGAGTCTTTCTCTCAATTTGCCGCGCCCTTTATAAGCAGCCGTCAGATTGACGATAATCGGTTTTCGTTCGATGCAGGCGGTGTAATCGGCTAAAGCCGCTTTCGCATTGCCCGTAGCAGCCTCCCATTCCGCCCGGAACAAATAAGGCGCCGGCCAGAGCGGCGAATCGGAGATGGCGGATGATACATCCGCAAGCGCTTGATCGCGGCTGCCGAGTTGCCATTCCGCCCGCGCTTTCTTGAGCAGCGCCGATGCTTTCGGACTCATATTGTGCGCCGAGGCCTCGCGGCTATGATCCCGATTGGCTGCTTCGAGATCCGACAATCGCGAGAGATCCGACGCAGCCGCGGTATTGCCGGCCGCAGCAGCTTTTTCATACCATTGCCGCGCTTCCCCGTAATCCTGCGGCACGCCCGAGCCATGCTCATACATGTGGCCGAGATTGAGC
This sequence comes from Terriglobia bacterium, assembly GCA_963758445.1. GTDB lineage: Bacteria > Acidobacteriota > Terriglobia > Bryobacterales > Bryobacteraceae > Bog-105. Next base: position 69,136 of record CAVWVR010000001.1, on the reverse strand, counting down.
ATAGCGGGCGTGCTGTGTGCAGCCGCGGCTTTTTCGTACCATTTGCGAGCCTGCGCGTAGTCTTGCGGCACCCCGTGACCGCGCTCATACAGACGCCCCAGATCTGCCAGCGCCACGGCGTTGCCGGAAGCTGCCGCCTTCTCATACCACGGGCGCGCCTGCGAGTAATCCTGCGGCACGCCCCAGCCATAGTCATAGATGTGGCCAAGATCGGTCATAGCGGCAACATTGCCGGTCACGCGCTGCTCTTTCATACCAATGTCTGGCTTGTTCGTAACTCTGTGGCACGCCCCAACCGTTTCGATACATCTCTCCCAGGTAGCGTTCTCCTTCTGCGTCTCCGCTATTTGCAGCTTGCTGAATAGTCGGCAGAGCCTGGCCGTAGCTGCCCGTCTTTAGCAATTCGATTGCGTGTTGCAGAGATTGCGAAGGCTGCTGGGGCGCGGGCTTGCTCTTCCCCTGGTCCGGGTTTGCGGCTTCGCCTGGGCTGAGATGGGCGCGGGAGCTTGTTCCTCGGGCTTCGGAATCGCAGTCGTCACCTGGTTTTGATGCGGCGGGACGGGCGGCTTTGATTCGCTCTTGCCACGCAGCAGGTACCAGGCCGCGGCTGCGACGCCGACTACAAGAACCGCGATGGCGGCGATGAGAATCGCGGGAAGGCGCGATCGCTTTGTTACTTGCGCAGGAGTCGCAACGGTAATCGGTTCAGGAGTGATTGAGGCGCGGCCGGTAGCCGCCTCCGCAAACGCGCGGGCAAATTCCGGAGCTGTGGAGTACCGGTCTTCGCGATTCTTCGCCAGCGCCTTCATCACCACGTGCTCCACTTGCGGCGGAATACTCAAGTCCGGCCGCGCGATACTCAGCGGAGGCGGAGGCTCGGCCAAATGCTTCTGGACGTAGGCGAGCGGTGTGTCGGCATGGAAGGGTGCGCTTCCCGCAATCATCTCGTAGGCCACGATCCCCAGAGAATAGATATCGGAGCGCCCGTCAATCTGCTCGCTGCGCATACCGGAGGCTTGCTCCACCGACATGTAGACGGGAGTGCCTACTGCCAGGCCGGTCATTGTGTGAGTAGCGGATTCGCGCATCTTGGCAATGCCGAAATCGACAATCTTCACCAACAGCTTTGCATCGTCATCGCGCGTGAGGAAAATATTGTCCGGTTTTAAATCGCGATGAATAATGCCAAGTTTATGCGCCGCATTCAGTCCGCGCGCTGCCTGCAGAAGAATCTCAGCAGCCGTCTCCAGCGGGACGGATCCTTCGCGTCTCAAGTACTCACGCAGCGACTCACCTTCCAGGTACTCCATGGCGATGTACGGCGAACCGTTATCGCTTTGACCGCACTCGTAGAGGGTCACGACATTCTGATGATGAATGCGTCCTGTGGAGGCGGCCTCATCCTGAAAGCGTTGGAGAAATTCAGGATCCTCCAGTAACGTCTTGCGAAGGATCTTGAGTGCGACGTTGCGGCTTCCGACAGTAATCTGCTCGGCCAAAAAAACCGTGCCCATTCCGCCTTCGCCCAAACGCCGCACAATGCGGTAGCGACGGGAAAGTCCCGCCGCTAAGTCGAACTCAGTTGCGTCCGAGGCGGGAGGCAACGGAGTCGCGTCACGCGAACAGTACTCCATGTCATCGGAGTATTTGTAGTGACAGGTGGGGCATGTTCGCATGTGGCGCGATTACACCACATCATAACTAGTTGCGTTGAAGCCAAGCCCACTTGACACAGCTTCCCTGTCCGGACTATGTATAGTAAGGAAAGGGAGGCGCAATGCCCGAAACTTCTCCCCAACTCTTACCTGGCACGCTGTACATGCTCATTCTCCGGACGCTGGCAGCCGGACCTTTGCATGGCTACGCGATTTCGCGCCGCATCAAACAGTGCTCCGCCGACGTGCTCGACGTGGAAGAGGGGTCGCTTTATCCGGCTCTGAATCGCATGCTTCTCAAAGGTTGGCTGCGTGCCGAGTGGGGAACGTCTGACACGAACCGGAAAGCGCGTTTCTATCGGCTGACAAACGAAGGCAAAAAGCAGCTCGCAGCCGAGACGAGTGAATTTAACAAACTGATCGGCGCAATTCAATTGGTGATGAAGAGTGCGTGACGGAGTAACAATATGGGATTTCTGAAAGATTTTTATCTTCGATTGCAGTGGCTATTCAGCCGTTCACAATTTCACTCCGAACTCGCTGAGGAGATGCGTTTCCACATCGAGAGCCGGGCGGAGGAACTCGAACAGGCCGGCCTAACTCACGCGCAAGCGCTGGCTCAGGCACGCCGCGAATTTGGCTCGCGGATGAAGGCGTCCGAGGACACATCCGGCGCGTGGCAGATTCGACCCTTGGAAGATCTGTTCTCCGATCTGCGCTATGCGGCTCGCGCTTTCCGGCGCAGTCCCAGTTTCGCGGCTACCGCAATCTTTTGTTTAGGGCTGGGAATCGGCGCGAACGCAACCATTTTCAATGCGACCAGCAGTTTCCTGTTCAGCCAACCCTCCTGCCGCGACAGTGCGTCATTGATCGCCATTTGGGAAGGCGGAAATAGCGCGTTACCCGTCGCCGACTTTGAGTTCCTGCGAGACTCTCATATTTTTGACGGTATGGCGGGCATCAATGTCGAGCGTGAGGTGAACTGGCGAGATCGAGATCGGACCAAGCGCTTCTATGCCGGCCTGGTTACCGATGACTTCTTCAGCACCGTGGGCGTCCCGTTTCTAATTGGTCGCGGCATCGCGCCCGGCGAAAAAGACACAACAGTGCTTTCGTATCGCGTTTGGCGCAGCACATTCGGCGCGGACCCAGCAATTCTCGGCCGCAGGTTGATATTTGAGGGTAGAGAATATGCCGTGGCAGGCGTGCTTCCGGCAAACCACCGCTCTATCTTTGGATTCGGCATCTCACCAGATGTTTATATTCCAGTTGGCTCCGACGACTACGTTCAACTCTACGCGCGCATGCCGAAGGGCATGACGATCCCCATCGCCCGCGGCCGCCTTCAAAGTGTTTTCGCACAGCTCGATCGCATCTATCCCAAGGACGGCTGGAAGCGAGCCAACCAAACACGGGTCACCCACGTGGTCGGCTTCGACCTCCTAAACCAGATGATGCCCGGCTTTGTCACCGCTTTCTTCGGAATGCTGATCGTTGTGGCGGGTCTGGTGCTGCTGATTGCCTGTGCGAATGTAGCCAGCTTACTGCTGGCACGCGCCTCCAGCCGTTCTCAAGAATTAGCTATCCGTCTGTCGCTGGGAGCTGGCCGCGGTCGCGTGATACGCCATCTTTTAGCCGAGAGTCTGTTGCTTTCCTTGTTGGGATGCGTCGCTGGTCTGGTAATCGATATCGTCTGCGCGAATCTCATTAGCAAAATCGACCTTCCTGTCCCTGTTCCGCTTCACCTTATTGTTTCGCCCGATTGGCGACTGTTGTGGTACTCACTTGGAGTCGCTATCGTGAGCTCAATTGTCTGCGGCTTACTACCTGCTTTCAAGGCAGTGCGCAAAGACGTGAGCAACTCTCTGAAGCAAGGAGAACACCAGACCGAGGGCACCTGGAACTTACGCAGCTTTCTTGTCGCCGGGCAACTTGCCGTTTCGATCGTTTTGTTAACGGGCGCCCTTCTGTTCGTGCATAATCTGCTCCGGGCCACGTCTATGGATCCCGGCTTCGATGTTCGCCACACGTTATGGGCTTACATGCGTCTGGTGCCAGAAAAGTACGCAGGCGAGAACCAAGCTAGGCAGATCTCAACAGTTCATCAAGCGCTGGCCCAAATGCGCGCCTTGCCCGGCGTGCAATCGGCGGCCATCACGCGGCGCGTGCCATTGAACGACAACTGTGCCAACGGCATCGCCGTCAAAACAGACGTAACTTCGGCTTCAACTCACGTCCAGTACCAATGCAACGATGTCGGTCCGGATTATTTTCGCACCATAGGTATTCCCATCCTGCGCGGCCGCGAATTCAATGCCGCGGATGGGAAAGGCTCAGAGCCGGTTGCTATTATCAACGAGACATTCGCGCGAACGGTTTTCGGCAATGTTGACCCTGTCGGTCACACCATCACAACAGACCTCAAGGACGAAAAGACCAAGCTCGTCGTTGGCGTCGCCAAAGATAGCAAATACTTCACATTGGGCGAAAACCAACGTTTGGCGGTGTATGTGCCCTACTTTGCTTTTGATGAACCAGTCAATCTACACTTCCTGATTCGCACAGCCGGCTCGCCGGCTACATACGTGAAGACTGTGAACGAAATACTCGGCGGGCTCGATTCCACAGCCGCAATCGAAACGAAACCCATGAGCCGGGCACTAGGGTTGGCATTGCTGCCCAGTCGAATTGGAGCGATAATGCTCGGACTTATGGGAACACTCGGACTAGCGCTCGCGGCAATCGGTCTTTATGGCTTGCTTCTCTATTCGGTTTCGCGGCGCACGCGAGAGATCGGCGTTCGCGTCGCATTGGGAGCAACACCCTCTGCCGTGCTACGACTCATTTACCATCACAGCCTGGCTTTGGTCGGATCCGGAAGCTTAGTGGGCCTGGCTTTGGCGATGTTAGCCATGCGCCCACTCGCGCTCTTCCTGGTCCCCGGCCTGAGCACTTTCGATTCGACTACGTTTCTTTCTGTCGTCGCTGTGCTCGGCGCCGTCGCCTTGGTCGCTACACTGGCGCCGGCCGCGCGCGCCCTGCGCGTCGATCCTCTCACTGCCCTGCGTTATGAATGAGGGAGTGACCGGATCGTCGAAGTGGCGTGAGCGCTCATCGCGATCGCTCCTACACGTTGCCGAAGCAATCAAGGTGTGGCTTGGCCCATCCGCCGATAACTCGCCCCTAGACAAGAAGGGAACGCAGATACTCCGCGTTGTCCCTGACCTGGCGTTGGAAGTACGGCTGATCCCCGGGAGGGTCAGCGCTCGGCCCGACGTGGCAGAAGAACAGCGGCAAAAGTTAGCGCTTATGTCGGTCCACCTACTCTATGTGTACTGCTTAGATTGCAGCGCCGCCCGAGACATAGATTGTTTCGCCGGTGATCCAGCGAGCATCGTCTGAAGCCAGAAATGCGACCGGAAGCGCAATGTCTTCGGGTTGGCCGACTCGACCCAGCGGCGTACCAGCAACAGCATTCTTCTCGAAATCGCTGTCCGCAATGCCGGCCGAATGCGTCCCTTCGGTAATCACCAGGCCAGGATTGATCGCGTTCACCCGAATTTTGCGCGAACCGAGTTCCTTAGCGAGTGACTTCGTGATCGTATCTACAGCACCCTTCGTCGACGAATAGACTGAACTCATTGCGGGAGCCAGTGTGCTTACCACTGAGCTGATGTTCACCACGCTTCCACCCTCGGCCGGGAAAAATGGCAGAGCGGCCTTCGTTGTCAACAGCAGACCCAGCACATTGGTGTCGTATTGACGCCCGTATTCCGCCGCGGTGAATTGCTCCAAAGGCGCGAATCCGTAGACGCCAGCGTTGTTAACCAGAATGTCCACTTTCCCGTACGTCTTTTGCGTTTCTGCGAAGAGCTTTTCAACATCGGCTTCATTCGAAACGCTTCCGCCCACGGCAATAGCTTTGCCGCCTTGCTTTGTGATTTCGGAAACCACTTTTTCCGCGCCTTCGCGGCTGGTTGCATAATTCACCACCACTTGTGCACCGTCGGCCGCAAGCTGTTTGGCAATTGCCGCGCCGATGCCCTTCGAAGCGCCTGTAACAACCGCTACTTTCCCTCTTAACTTACTCATCTTCTACACGCTTTCCGACAAGGCCTGAACCTTGTCATTTCGATCTCCATCGAAGTGATGGCTGTCGGTCTGAAAACGATTCAAGAGCCTGCAGGGGTGTGCATAGCCAGCCCATTTACTCCGTTGTGGTCGCGGCTCTGTTCCGGTGTCAGGGACGATATTGGACGATTTGAAAAATCGAACCCATTTGGCTGTTCTTCTTGCGCCTGACGCTCGGCCTGAAGCGCGCTCAGTTCGGCCATAGCTTTGGAGCGCTTCCGGTCGAGACGGGCCTCCTGGATCTGGTAATTGCGGAACTGCTTTTCGTAGGTCAGGTTTGTTTGCAAGAGAATCTTCGAGTAGCGCTCCTGCTCCGGGTAATCCTGGAAGGCTTCTTCGAATTGCTCATGGCCGTGGGCGTAAAGCGCGAACTCGAGAGCCTGGATGCGGCGCAAGCGCCAAAAGCAATCGACGATGATCTGGACGAGCTCGCGTTCGGGTTGGCCGACGGGCTTGAGGTCAGATTGAAATTCGCTGAGGAAGTTTGCGTATTCTTGGACGTCATCTGTGGGATGGAGGACGGTGCGGCCGGTTAGCGCGGACTTGACTGCGTTTTTGGAGGACTTGGCGAGGCCCGCCGCTGTGCGAGGACCGGTTGAGAGTTGGGCATTGGCTCGGTTAGCAGCGAGTTGAGCGGGGGAGATAACGGCGATCACGGGCTCGACAGGTAGACCGCTTGCTGGCGCGCGCGGCTCGGTAGTTTTGGTTGCAGTTTCGGTGGATGGTTGGGCGGAGGGTTTGTTGTTGTGCCAGTTGTATCGGTTCTTTTTGGACATTTTTGGCTCCTGTAATGGAAAGGGCCCGCAAAGAGGAGGAATCCTCTCGCGAGCCTGCTGGAACGTAGCACATCCAATCGCCAAAACGAACTTTCCACATGTGGAAAAGCACGGCAAGCAAACAGGAACAAAGGGGTTAGCGATCTTTTACTGGGCTGTGACTAGATTTTCGTCACCTGGACGGGGGTCGTTTCCTCGCCCAGCGTGCTTTAACAATCGCTTCGCTTTGGCGATATTGCCCTTGGTGGCGCGCTCACGAAAATATTCTTCGGTTCGCAGGGCAGATAGTTTCTCCGCGACCGCAACGTTGATGAACTGGTTGAGAGCAACGCCTTCGGCCTCGGCAACCCGCCGGGCCTCATCGAGCAGAGATTCCTTGGAGGCGCAAAGCCACATTACTTTTTCTCATTTCGCCGTTGAACCTCTTTCCACATATCACGCGGGGGCAAAACCCGGATTCCGAACTCGCGAGCGGCGACAGAGAGATGCCGCTCATTAAAGGTGACCAAGCGATCTGCCGCGCCATTGACAGCGGTCTCCAACACCATTTCGTCCGCTGGATCTTTGAGGCGTGGACGCCACAAGAACCGAAGGTGCACAGGAGTGGCGACCTGTGCAAAAGCGTCAAGAACTTTGTTCACCTCTTCCGCAGCGAGCCCCATAACGTTCAGATGCTCCGGCCGGGTCAAAACAGCCTCGTACTCTAGCATCAGCGGCACCGAAACGAGTGCTTCAATTTTTCGATCCAAGGCGCTGAGTAACAGTTGCCGAGATGCGCCTCGACCTGCTTGACTTTGAGCGAGAGTACTTGAAAACACCTTGGTTACAGCTCGTTGGCGGGTGTTAGATGGTGCGGAGCATGTGGTGCGGACAGGTCAACTGCACGCTCTCGTAGATGCGCTGGGGCAAGTCCCAACCGTGTTCGGCGAGGAAGGGCACGATGGAGTAGAAGCGCTCCTGGAGATGGCGCTGCGGGTAGACGCGGTTGATGAGGTAAGCGGCGTCGGTGGATGCGCGCTCATCTCTGAGGAGCGCCTCGCGAGCCGTTTTGCGCGCGAGCTTCTCGATCTGATACGCGATTTTGGCTGTGCTCTTTTTGGCGGCTTTCTCGAGCGTCACGTCGAATTGGGTGAGATCGGCCTGCACTTTGTCGAGGCTGGCGCGGAGGCTTGCCTTAAGCGTCGAGAGCTCGTGCATCAAGTGGGCCGGTACCAGCTTGGCGGCGATGCGGCTCTTCACCTGTTCCTGGTGATCCAGCAGATCGGTGAACGCGAGGCCGAACCGGTCCATCAATTTTGACGAGCGCGCGTCGAGCAGGGTGAAGCTGTTGCGCGGGAAGATGACGGGCATGCGGCCCAGCAACTTTTCGTAGAGGATCTGGCCCTGCGCCATGTAGGCGATTTCGCTGGGGCCGGCGACATAACTCACGGTGGGCAGCAGATAATCCTGCATGACGGGTCGAAGCAGGGCGTTGGGGGAGATGCGTTCGGCCTCGGCTGAGAGTTCTTCGACCGAGTAGGTCCGGTCGCGGGTGACGAAGCGTCCGTCTTTCCAGCGGACAGCGGTGCGCTTGTTGTCGCCTAGCAGGAAGAGGAGAGAAGCGTCCTGATCGACGGTGACTTGCGCATGATATCCGGCGGCGGTCAGTTCTTCATTCCTTTGGCGCAGACCAGCCGTGAGTTCAGGAACGCGCGCCATGGTTTCGCGCAAGAACGGTGCGACGATCTCACGAATGTCGGGCTGCAGCGGATCGACGAAGACGATTCCAAAATCCTTGAGCAGGTCCTTCAAGAACCCCAGGAAGGCTCCGGCGAAGGTTGCGCCCGGACGATACCATTGCTCCAGGCTTTTGAGGACCGTGTCGGCGAAGGGCAGTTCGCCCAACGCAGAACGCAATTCCGCCAGCGGCACATCGCCAAAAGCCACCTTGCCGACAGGGCCACCGCTCGAGACCGAGTTCGCCACTGAAATCTTCCGGGGAGTACCGTTCTGATCGAACACCCAGGCGTGATCAACTTCAGCGAGATCGTGATCTTCACTGGCAGCCCAGAAAACGGGAACAGCGGGCACACCGCTCTCACTCAACCGTTCGGCGAGCTTTACGGCTGTGAGCACCTTGAAAATGGTGAACTCGGGACCGGAAAATAGACCTACCTGCTGGCCTGTGACGACGGCGACCGTGTTCGGTTCGGCTAGCTTGGCGAGCGACGGAGAATCGCCATTTTGGCGCCGGAGCGCGGCCACAAGTTTGCGCCGACGCTCTTCGGGATACTGAATGGCTTGCGCTGAACTGGTGAGAGAGGAGGGATCGTCAAATGGGCGGGCGTAAAACTGACTTACTCTATCGAAATGGTAGAGATAATCAAGGAACAGTCGACTCGTTCCCGGTATTTCGGTCTGATGAACACACAAAGGCTGCATGGGCGACGGGTCGCACCTACGAGATGACACCCCGCAGGCCAAAGTTACCAAAGTTTGCTTGAGCTGCGGCGGCGCATAAGACAATGTAGATAGGAATGATGGACGAACAAGCGTTCAAGACGCGTGCCGACGACGCTCTGGAGAGCTTATACAAGAAGCTGGGGGCGGCTTCTGAAGAATTTGAATTTGAGCCTGAGTTTAATGCCGGAGCGCTGGCCGTGGAGTTCGAGCAGCCTAAGGCCAAGTTCGTTGTGAGCCCGAATGCGCCGGTCCGTCAGATCTGGGTGTCAGCGCATTCGCGCAGTTTCAAACTGGATTGGGACGATGCGCGATCCGCATTCGTACTGCCGGATACCGGCCAGAGTCTTACTGAACTGATGGGCGCTGTGATCGGCCAACAGATTGGTGAGGAAGTGACTCTCTAGGCCGTGGCCGGCGTTTACATTTCCTATCCGTTCTGTTCGCAGAAGTGCACGTTCTGCAACTTCGCTTCGGACGTGTCGTCAGCGGAGACAATGGCGAGGTATAGCGTTCGGCTTGTGGAGGAGATTCGCGCGCATAAGTGGGAGTGGCAGCCGGAGACGCTTTACTTCGGGGGCGGGACACCGAGTTTGATGGAGCCGGATCTGCTGCGAGCGATTGTGGCGGCTGTCCCGATAGAGGGGCTGAGTGAGGTAACGCTGGAATGCGCGCCGGGCACTGTCACGATGGAGCGGCTGCGGTTGTGGATGGATAGCGGCATCAACCGCGTCAGCCTGGGCGTGCAGTCGTTCATCGCGGGCGAGCTGAGGCAGACGGGGCGCAGACATACAGCGGAAATTGTCGAGCGCGAGATGGCTGCGCTGCGGGCTTGCGGGGTCGCGAATATCAATGTCGACCTTATTGCAGGGCTACCGGGACAAACGGCTGCATCGTGGGATGAATCATTGGATTGGATTGAACGGCTGCAGCCGCCGCATGTTTCGATATACATCTTCGAGATTGACGAAGACAGCCGTTTAGGAAAAGAAGCGCTGCTGGGCGGCGTTCGGTATGGGGCGGAACTTCTTCCGAGCGACGATGTTACCGCGGAGCTATATGAGCGCGCGGTTCAACGAATGGCGGAGATGGGCATTGCGCGCTACGAGATTTCGAATTTTGCGCGGGCGGGTATGGAGTCGCGGCACAATTTGAAGTATTGGCTGCTGGAGCCGTATGTCGGGTTCGGGCTGGATGCGCATTCGTTCGATGGGAGCGTGCGTTGGAGCAATCCGGAGACGATGGAGGCATATTGGGCGCGAGGCGAGAGAGCGACGGTGGAGACGGATCGCGATGAAGAGCAGTTTTTTGTTGGTCTGCGACTGAGACGCGGGATTGAGCCGACGTCCGCGCAGTGGGAGAGGTTTTCGCAGCCGATTGAGAAGTGGCAAGCTGCGGGTATGCTGGAACGCGAGGGCGAGCGTCTACGATTGTCGGAGCGCGGCGTGCTTGTCTCAAACGAAATTTTTCAGGAGTTCGTGAATGCCTGAGTTGCAAAACCCAAACGGGTATATCGATCTGCGCAGCGATACGGTTACTAAGCCCGACCAAGAGATGCGGGCCGCAATGGCTGCGGCTGAGGTGGGCGATGACGTTTACGGAGAAGATCCAACCGTCAATAAGCTGGAACAACGCGCGGCGGAAATCTTCGGCAAAGAAGCCGCGTTGTTTGTGCCGACGGGCACCATGGGCAACACTATTGCGGTCAAGATGCATACGCAGCATGGCGAAGAAGTGATTTGCGATGCGCGTAGTCACCTGATGGATTGGGAACTGGCGATGCTGGCGTGGTTCTCGGGTTGCCTGGCGCGTACTGTGCCGGGCGAACGCGGCATTCTGACGTGGAAGCAGATTGCGACTGCGCTTCGGCCTAAGGGACCGCACAATGCGCCGACTACGCTGGTGTCGATCGAGAACACGCACAACATGTGGGGCGGGAGCGTGTATCCACTTGCGACACTGGACGAGATTTGCGATCAGTCGCATGCGCGCGGAGTGAAGGTACACATTGATGGCGCGCGCATCTTCAATGCCGCGACGTTTTTGAATGTGCCGGTGTCGCGCCTTGCGCAGGGCGCCGATTCAGTGATGTTTTGTTTGTCGAAGGCGCTGGGTGCTCCGGTGGGTTCGATGGTGGTTGGTACGGCAGTTGCGATTGCGGAAGGCCGGCTGTATCGCAAACGTTTGGGTGGAGGCATGCGCCAGGCGGGCGTGCTTGCCGCTGCCGGACTGCTTGCACTGGAACGTGGACCTGAACGGCTGCGCCGGGATCACGAGAATGCGCGCTTTATCGCAGACCGGCTTTCGGATACAGCAGGGATTCGCATTGACGCGGCGAAGGTGGAAACAAACATTGTGATCTTCGACATTGCGGGCACGGGCATGAGTCCGCGGGAGTTCAGCAGCGAGCTGAAAGCGCGCGGAGTGTTGGCAAATGGCGTTGGGGCGAACTCGATACGGATGGTCACGCATCGCGATGTAACGCGGGAACAATGCGAGCGGGCGATGGATGTGGTGTCGGAAGTGGTTGGGCAGACGGTGGCAGCGACGGCTAGTTAGAGGCAGTTAGCGGTTCGGTCAATGGCAGAGATCAACCTGACGCAGGGTGAGGCAGATAACCTGATCGCAATGGAAAAGCATCGCATCGACGATAGAGATTGGCTTTTCCCTGGCCCAAACGACAGAATTGTGATTCCGCTGACCTCGTTAGATAAACGGGAAGCATTCGTGCTCGATGTAAGGCGCGCACAAATCAAGTTGACCAAAGCCACTTACCAAAATCGGGCAAGAGGAACCATAATTCTCATGCGGCTCGACCTCGACGGGTCGCCGCATCGGAATCCTGATGGGGAAGAAATCCCTTGCCCACACTTGCACATCTACCGGGAAGGATTCGCTGATAAATGGGCGATGGCCGCACCCGCCGATATATATCCGAACACGCTGGAGTTGTTCTCAACGTGCGAAGCATTCATGCGGCACTGTAATGTGACGAATCCGCCGAACATCGTGAAGGGACTATTCTCGTGACGACCGTCCAAGAGATAGAGAAACTCTTAACCGATTACCGCACGTGGTTGAGGGAGAAAACATCGCTTCGCGAAGTAAATGGATCTTGGATTGAGATCACGACGCCTTACCTTGATCGCCACAACGATATGCTGCAGATCTACGCGCGAGCCGACAACGGGGGCTACCTCTTGACTGACGACAGTTACGTCATTCACGACCTTGAGGCATCGGGCTGTAATCTCAATACCGATAAGCGGAAGGATCTGTTGAGAATGACCCTAAATGGGTTTGGGGTCCGCATGAACAATCAAGCGTTAGAGATACATGCGTCAGCCGAAAACTTTGCCGCGAGGAAACACAATCTCATTCAGGCGATGCTCGCCGTGAACGACCTTTTTTACCTGGCAAGCCCAGTTGTAGAGAGCCTATTTTTTGAGGACGTGGTGACGTGGCTGGAATCGAATGATATTCGTTTCACTCCCAAAATCAAGTTTCCCGGTAAGAGCGGATTTGACCACGTTTTCGATTTCGTCATTCCTAAATCGCCGCGCCGACAACCGGAAAGGATTGTTCAGGCTATTAATCGGCCCACCCGCGACAATGCGGAAGCTTTCATTCTTGCCTGGAGCGACACGCGCGAGGTCCGGCCAGCCGAATCCAAGGCCTACGCTGTTTTGAACGACCTTGAGCAATCGATAGCAGGCGGCGTACTCGATGCCTTCCGCAACTATCAGATACAACCAGTGCCCTGGAGCCAACGCATCGAGATCGTAATGGAACTTGCAGCGTAGGCTGTAAGTCGTCCGTTGTTCAACCTTCAGTGGCGGTATCTGCACGCGTTTGATACGATTCTTCGGTGCTTATACTTGCGGCTGTTCTGGCCATTTTTGTGTATGGCCTTATTGCGCCCGTGCTGGGCGCGCTGTTACCGACTTACCTGTTGACGCCCGGCCAGGAAGGCAACATTGCGACGGCGCAAGCTGTCGGGCTGGTAATTTCGTCGCTCTCGACAGGACCTTTCATTGACCTGAAGGGCAACAAAGCGGCCTTGTTGACTGGCCTTACGCTGGTTTGCATTTCGCTGTTCGCGGCGCCGAATGCGGGCGGCTACACTGGGCTGATCTTTGTGTATCTGCTGCTGGGCATCGGCGGCGGCATCGTGGTCACGGCGGCGAACGCATTGGTAGGAGCGGTGGATCCCACACGGCGCGGATCTGCGCTGAACTTTCTAAATCTGTTTTTCGGATTGGGTGGCATCGCGACGACATGGGCCGCGAGCTATCTGCTGGGACCGGTTGCGTTGTGTTATTCGATCGCGGTCCTTACTGTGATCGCGCTGGTGGTGAATGCGGCGACCAAAATGCCCGGACCGGCCGGCGCGGCGAGCTTCCGCTTGAACGAAGTGCCCGCGCTGCTTTCGCGGCCGGTTCTGATTCTGCTGTCGTTTTTCCTGTTCCTCTATGTGGCATGCGAGGTGGGCATGTGGAACTGGCTGAAGAAGTATCTGATCACCGTGAACTATGACGCGAAGACCGCGGGTGGAGTGGTCAGCTACGGTTTCGCACTAGGGCTTGCTGTCGGTCGATTGGTGTTTTCGCGGCTGCTGGTTCGGATCTCGGCTTTGACCGTGATCCTGGCAGCGTCGATCGGCATCGCCGTTACTACTTATGGGGTTCTCAGTCTCAGTGGGCAAACGGCTGTCACGCTTGCGGTGTTTTGCGCCGGACTGGCGATGGCCCCAGTTTTCCCGACTACGCTTGCGATTGCGCAGGACGCGTTTCCGCGGGGAACGGCAACGGCCATGGGCATCGTCATTACCTGCGGCTGGTTGGGGCTGGTGGTCAGTTCCCCAATCATTGCCGCTGTGAACGCCAGCAGCACGTTGCATAAGGCGCTGCTCCTGATTCCGTTATTCTCGCTGGTGATGATCATCGCGGCGTTGGTACTGCGACCCCTATTACGGCGTCATGCTGGAAATGTGGCGCTGGCACCCGAACTGAGATAGACTTCGAACATTACGCGTGCGTTAATACAAATCCAGGAGAAAAACGACGATGGCATTTTGTCCTAATTGTGGCGCCCAGGCGAGCGGCACGTTTTGCCCGAATTGCGGAGCCAATGTTGCGGCTGCCGGAGCGGCGGGCACAGCGGGCTCAACAGGCCCGGGCTTTACGGGACCCGGCGCTGCGTACGTTCCGCCCGGACCGCCGCCGGTTGCCCCAGCAGCGATGACCGAAAACGTGGCCGGCGCGCTCTGCTACCTGGCTGGGCTGATCACCGGTATCATTTTCCTGGTGGTTGCTCCATACAACCAGAACAAGTTTGTTCGCTTCCACGCGTTCCAATCGATATTCGGACACATCGCCATCATCGTGTTCTGGATCGCCTACGTGATCGTGGGTAGCATTCTAGCCATTCTCACGCACGGTTTGGGCTTCTTCCTTTTTCCGCTATTCGGGCTGTTAGTGTTCGTGTTGTGGCTGTATTTGATGTACTCGGCGTACAACAACAAAAAGGTGAAGCTGCCGCTTATTGGCGATCTGGCGGAGCGACAAGCGTAAACGCCGCTAACCAATACTTCACCCGGTACGTTTACCATGTAGGTGGTGAAGAAGTATTGCTGTCTTTTGGCGCTGGCTCTACCCTTGGCAGCGATCGCATCCGATGTAACGCCGCGCGTCAGTGTTATCGAGATCTACGGCGCGCACAAAGTATCAAACGAGAAAATCCGCAAGGCCATTGGCTCTGAGGAGGGCGGTCCGCTGCCTTCGCGCGAAGACGCGGAGGACCGCATAGACAAGCTGTCGGGCATTCTGGCGTCGCGAATTGAAGCGGCGTGTTGCGACAACCGCGGGATGATCCTGTATGTCGGCATTCAGGAGAAAGACACGCCGCATTTCGAATTTCATCCTGCTCCCAGCGGGGACATTCGCGTGCCCGGTGAACTGGTTGGCAACTACTACACTTTTCTAGACACGGTTTCCGACAGCATACACGGGTCGCAAGCCGACGAAGATCTAACCAACGGCTACTCTCTGATGGCCGATTCGCAATGCCGCGAATTGCAGCAAGGCTTTATCCCGCTGGTTGCGCGCGACTTGAATGTACTGGATCGCGTGGTGCGTGAATCCGCCGATCCGGAACAGCGCACGATGGCGGCGTACCTGCTTCAATATGCGCCGAGGGGTCCGCGCACGAGCAAGATCATGCTGGATGCGCTGCAGTACGCGATGCAGGATATTGAGGATTCGGTCAGGCAAAACGCGATGCGATCGCTGCAGGCAGTCGCGGTGGGTGCGAAACTGCATCCGGAGCAGCAGATTCATGTTGCACCAACGTGGTTCATTGAATTGTTGAATTCGATTGTGTGGTCGGACCGGCGGAACGCTTCGCTAGCACTGGTGGACCTTACTGAGACGCGTGATGCCGATGCGCTGGCGCTTCTGCGCGAGCGCTCGCTGAATTCCGTGATTGAAATGGCACGTTGGCACGATCTGGAGCATGCGCTGCCACCGTTCATTCTCGCCGGACGCCTGGCGGGCCTGAACGACAAACAGATTCAGGATGCGTGGACGGCGGGCAATCGCGAGCCTGTACTGGATAAAGCCCTGCACCCAAATAAAAAGGTGAAGCTGAGCGATTAGTCGGCACGGTGAAAAGTCAGGGACGCACGTCGCCATGCAATATGCCATCATCATCGAAACCGCGCTGAACAGCCGCAACTACAGTGCTTACGTGCCTGATCTGCACGGCTGTATTACTACGGGCCAAACGATTGAGGAGGTCACGCGGCTGATGCAGGAGGCCATCGAATTTCATCTTGAGGGGCTGCGAGAGGATGGACTCCCCATTCCGCAGCCTTCGACAATGGTGGCATTTGTCGACGTTGCCGCTTGAGTCGCTCCGACATCAAACGCTTTCGAGCGCCTCCTCTTCGACAAGCAACTCTTCTACAAGAATTGGTTCCGCGATGTGCTCTGCGACGGGCTCAGGTTCGGACCGTTGCTCCCGAATGATCGGCGATTCGCACAGGCAGCAATCGCTGCAGCGATGGCAACGCTCGCACATGTGATTGCCGCACGTGTCTTTGGTGCAGTAAACGCAGATTTCGTGCGAGCCTTCGCCGCAGATGGAACAGGTAAATGCCACAACAGCCGTCATTTTCGTTTTAGGATCTCATTTCTTCTTGCTTTTCTTGGGCGGGACCTGCTGGCTCAACATACCGCGGCAGCGCTGAGCTTCTTCGTCCGCGATTTTGAAATTCTGCTCCGTGCTGGTGGCCAGATCTTTGATGTACTCGCGGAAGCGCTCGCGATCGTTGAAGTTCTGGGCGATTAGCTGGTTTAGCTGGTCTGCGGTGGTTCGGTCGGCATAGCGCTGCGCGCCTTCGTCCAGGCTACGCTCTGTGACTTCGAGCGCCTCCAGGCGGAAATAGACGTCGAGCGCGGCGGAGAGGCTGTCGATCTTCTGCTCGAGCAGGTGCGTGGTCGTCGTGACGTCGGTTAATTCCTGCTGTGCGGCCTGCCACTGCACGATGTAGGTGGACGGCGCACCTTTTTCGTCGTACCAGCGCTGCGGATTCAATTTCGCCAGCATCGGGCGCATTTTCTCATCGCTCTGCTCCAGACGCGTAACAATCTGACGCGCATCCCAAGGCGTTTCAAGACCGGCCACGGGAGGCGCCTGCTGTTTTGCGCCAGGTGCGCCTGGGACTGATACGGTCGACTGCGCGCACATCAGTGGCAGCGTGAAAAGGAAGACCAGGTATTTCGCGCTCATCCGCTTTAAGTTTAGCGGGGACGCTGTTCTACCAGACGAGGCGCGACCAGACATGGGTCTGGGCCTGGGCCAGCAGTGGCTTGCCTTCAATTGGCTCATCGTTTTTGTGCCCGGGTGCGAGCGCCATGAGGATCTTGACCGTATAGCGGTAGAGCGTGCCGCGGTCCACCCGGCGCGAGATGGCCTCATCGGGCCGCACCACAATGGCATCAACTGCCTTGAGGAGCACCGGATCGCTGCGCGGCAGCAGAGTGTGTTGCACGCGAACTTGGCCTTGCAGCACGTCGATGCGAACCGCGCTATCCTCGTCGACGGCGAGAGTGATGGTACTCGGCTCATGCGTGCTCACGATGGCCGCGGGGCAGAAGACCCGCTGTTGCCATTGACCGGGTCCGGGCTGGAAATGGACGCGCACCCGGCCGGCGAGGACATCCAGCAGATCGCCGGCGCTGGCCGCATTTTCGCGGAAGACCACCTTGGAATTGCTCAGCAGATCGAAACTGCTGCCGCCCTGCACTTCGAAACGGGCAAATCCGTCTGCGCCGGTGGTGATGGTCTGTTGAATGGGAACGCGCTCGCCACTGCTGACCGCCCAGGGCATGGCGTCGCGCACGCGATCCACTTTGCCGCTGACCTGCGTGGCGTGCGCTCCATACGGCGACATCACAGCCGGATCAGCAGGCAGATTCTGTGAGTACGCGAGCGAAGCCGCGCAAAGCGTCAGGTAAACCGTCCAGGACAATCTCCGCAATGTAGGCCTCCCCAGGCCACCCCTGACGATTCCACCACACTGAGGGTTGGGACGTTAAACGCACGGTTCCGGGTTCCCCAAATCTGCGAGTTCCGAACTACCCTGCTCAGGTCTTTTTTGTAAACGGCTCGTTTTTCACAATTCCCGAACCTTCGCGAATAGTGACGAGGTGATCTGCCGCGATATTGCTGAACTTTTCGGTCGCACCGTTGGGCCAGCGGACTTCGACGTCAATTTTAGTGGCATCCCCAAGACCGAAGTGCAGGCGCGGATCGTTGGCGGAATAGAAACTGGCCTGGCTCAGCAGTTCTTGCGCCTGCATGTGGCCACCGTAGTGGGCAGTTACACGGGCGCCGATCGCACTGCGGTTTGACTTGGTACCGATCAGCTTGAATTTCACCCAGTGGTTGGAGCCGGCAACGTCGTTGCGGAGTAGCGAAGGCGGCTCGTTCATATTCATGATCAGCATGTCGAGATCGCCGTCATTGTCGAAGTCCCCGAAAGCACATCCGCGGCTGGAATGCGGGTCACCGATTCCGGGGCCGGCCTGGTCGAGCAATTCTTCGAACTTGCCGTTCTTGAGGTTTCGGAACAGAATACGAGGGCTTTTGTAGGGATAGCTGGGGAGATCTTTTTCGATTTCCGGATACACGCTGCCCGTGACCCAAAAGAGATCCGGATAGCCATCGTTATCGGGATCGAAGATGCCGGCGCCCCAGCCGAGGAAACGCGTTTCCACTCCGAGACCGGCCGCATTCGTCATGTCTTCGAAGCTGCCTTGGCCGTTGTTCCGGTAGAGGACGGCGGTGTCGTCGGCGAAATGCGTTTTGAGGATGTCCAGGCTGCCGTCAAGATTGTAGTCGCCGACGCCGAGACCCATGCCCGCCTGTTCCATGCCGTCTTCGTTCAGCGCGACACCGGTTTCCAGGCCCACTTCGGAAAACGTGCCGTCGTGATTGTTGTGGAATAGCAGGCTGGGGGTGGAGTCGCAGGCGACGTAGATGTCGGGCCAGCCGTCGTTATCGAAATCGGCTGCGGCGGTTGTCATGGGGTAACGGTTGAGCGCCTTGGCGACGCCTGACTTATCGCTGACGTCGCGGAACGTGCCATCGCCATTGTTGTGGTACAGCCAAACGCGGCCGGTGGGCAGCCCACGAGGGCCGCAGTTGACGGGGAAGCCTTTCCAATTGCACGAGGCACTTTCGCCCGCTTTCGGGACCTTGGCAAAATCGGCGTTGAGGTATTCCGCGACGAACAGATCCAGATGGCCGTCGCGGTCGTAATCGACAAAGGTGCAACCGGAACCATAGCGGATTCTGTCGCAAAGCAGACCGGATTGCTTCGTGACGTCGGTGAATGTTCCGTCGCCGTTGTTACGGTAGAGGACGTTCTGGCCCCAGTAGGTGATGAACAGATCGTCGAAGCCATCATTGTTGTAGTCGGCAACGGCTACGGCTGAGGCCCAACCGGTCTTGCGCAGGCCGGCTTTATCGGTGATGTCAGTGAATGTGCCGTCGCGATTGTTGTGATAGAGACGGTTAGTTGCCTCGGAGGGCGTGTTTTCCAGGCGCTGGCCGCTGAGCAGGAAGATGTCCAGCCAGCCGTCGTTGTCGTAGTCGATGAAAGCACAGCCGCAGCCGACTGTTTCGAGGATGTAGGTCTTCTTTTCAATGCCGCCGTAGATGACGGGAGCGTGCAATCCGGCTTGCGCGGCGACGTCGGTGAAGCAGGCGTGAAATGGCAAGCCGGACGGTTTGCCACGCGGCTGCGCCTTAACGCCGCGGCTTGCGACTTGCGCCACTGCATGGGCTACGGGCGCTCCCAACAGCGCCAACGCGGCGCGGCGGGTCAAAAAACTACTCATCCGATCGCAGTGTAGCAACGCCACCAATTACGAAAACATGGTGACTGTCACGCAATTGACGGGGTTGAGGCGAAGGTTTTGGAGATGAGGGCTTGCGCTTCTTTTTGGATGCGGCGGAGGTGGTCGTGGCCGAGGAAGCTTTCGGCGTAGATCTTGTACACGTTCTCCGTGCCGGATGGGCGGGCGGCAAACCAGCCGTTTTTCGTCGTGACTTTCAGGCCGCCGATGGGCGCGTTGTTCGAAGGCGCCTTGGTTAGCATGGCTTCAATGGGTTCGCCGGCGAGTTCCTTAGCTGAAACCTGCTCAGGAGATAGTTTTGCCAAGATCGCTTTTTCTTCGGGCGACGCAGGCGCGTCGATGCGCTCATAAACGGGCGCGCCGAACTTCGCGGTCAGCTCGCGGTAACGGGCGCCTGGATCTTTGTGAGTCTTAGCAGTAATTTCGGCCGATAGCAGACCCATGATCAAGCCGTCTTTATCGGTGCTCCAGGGGCCGCCGTCGCGCCGCAGGAACGATGCGCCCGCGCTTTCTTCGCCACCGAAACCGAGCGAGCCATCGAGCAGCCCATCCACGAACCACTTGAACCCGACGGGCACTTCGTCCATGCGCCGGCCCAGGTCTTTGGCGACGCGGTCGATGATGCTGCTCGAAACCAGTGTCTTGCCGACCCCGGCATTCTGCTTCCAGTGTGGGCGATTGCGAAACAGGTAATCGATTGCGACCGCAAGGTAGTGATTTGGATTGAGCAGCCCCGAACCCGGAGTCACCACGCCGTGGCGATCATGATCCGTATCGCAGGCGAACGCCACATCGAACTTGTCCTTAAGAGCGATGAGGCTCGCCATCGCGTAGGGCGACGAGCAGTCCATCCGGATCTTGCCATCCCAATCGCAAGTCATGAAGCGGAAAGTGGGGTCAACGTTCGGATTGACTACGGTGAGGTTCAACCGATAGCGTTCCGCAATGCGAGGCCAATACGCGACACCGGCGCCGCCCAGCGGATCAACGCCTAAGCGCAGTCCGGCGGACGCGATGGTCTCCATGTCGATGACCGAGCCGAGATCGTCGACGTAGCTGGAGAGGTAGTCGTATTTACGCGTGGTGCCGGCTTTCAGCGCCTGTTCATAGGGGGTGCGCTTGACCGACTTCATGCCGTTCTTAAGGTAATCGTTGGCGCGATTTTCAATCCACTTGGTGGCGGTCGTGTCGGCCGGTCCGCCAGTCGGCGGATTGTATTTGAACCCTCCGTCTTCAGGCGGATTGTGCGAAGGCGTGATGACGATGCCGTCCGATAAACCGTCTTTGCGGCCGTGATTGTAAGTCAGGATGGCGTGTGAAAGCGCAGGCGTGGGAGTGTACCCGCCGTCCTGATCGATCATGGTGGTGACCCCGTTCGCCGCGAGAACTTCAAGCGCGCTCACGAGCGCGGGATCGGACAAAGCATGCGTGTCCATGCCGAGAAACAGCGGCCCGGTGGTTCCCTGTTCAGCGCGATATTCGCAGATGGCCTGCGTTATGGCGAGAATGTGATTCTCGTTGAAAGCGGAAGCGAGCGAAGTGCCGCGGTGTCCGGAGGTGCCGAACGCTACCCGTTGCGTGCTGACCGAAACGTCCGGTTGCAGCACATAATAAGCGGTGATCAAGCGGGGAACATTGACAAGCTGCGATGCTTCTGCAAGCTTTCCGGCACGTGGGTCAGTGGCAGGCATACCGACTTTATATCTTATTCCTCGTAAAAGCCCGCCGAAGCGCCAATCCAATCCAGGTTCTTGTTGAAGTCAACGCCCATCATTTTTCCGCGACCGGTGCGAATCACTGTCGTGACTGGCTGCAATTGATGCCCATCGTGGACATACATGATGCGGGTTTCGACTTTGGTCATGCCGCTGGGCGTATCTACGGTGGCCACAAAATCCATCTTGCGCTGCAGAATGAAATCGCCACGCCGGTCAGTGGGAATCGCGTCTATCTCTTCCCTGCCCGGACCGATTTTGACGCCCAAGCCGGCAAAGGAATAGAGCGGCTTGAGAACGTAGTCTTCCAGGTTGTCGGGGATTCGATCTACATCGCACAGGAAGCGTGTTTCGGGTACACTCACGTGCTCAAACCACGGCAGAGAGAATTTGCTCAGGCGAAAAAACCAATTCGGATGTCCGGCCCATTCGACATCGACATCGTCGGTCAGCTTGAACTCGGATTGGATGTTCTTGCGCAGCAGCTCATCGACAATGACGCGATTGTAGATGCGCTTGATGGGAGCGCCTTCGAAGAATAATTGACGACCCTGCTTCTTGACCTGCGTGATGCAGGCGATCTTGAGGCCGAGCTTCTTTTGCGTCACTAGGAAATCAGGCAGCGTTTTCTGATGATATGGATCGATCTCAAGCAGCACCACTTCTTCGGGCGCGTGACCATTCAGAATGGCTTTGCGAAGCAGCTCCCAGAAGCCGGTCTCGTCGAGTCCATTGAGGAACATCACGAGATTGGGTGAGACTGTTTCGGCGAGCCGAAATACGTCCTGATAATCCGATGCAAGCTGGGCTTGAAAACCATAGACGGATGGGAAACCTTGAATCTCAACCAGCTTCGGTTCCAGGCTGCCATCTTCCAAGCGCACCAAGCCGAAATCGGCTTGCACGAAGAGCGGATGCGGAGTTTCGTTCGGAACGTTGAACTCGGGCGGAATGGCAGCATCGGACGCGCGGCGGTAATCCGGGTTTGATGCCAGCTGATGGTAGAGTTCCTGGCCATAGCGGACCATCTTGTCGAGCATCGGCTTAGGAAAGAAAACGGGAGTTTCACTGCGTCGAAATTCGACCGGTGCTCCACAGTGCTCATCGTTGCGCCGCACCAATTCGGCGTAGAGTTCCGGGGTCCATTGGCGATTGAATCGCTCGCGGAATTCGGGTACCAAGGATGTTCCTTACTAGACGAGGAACTGGCCGGCGCTCATGATCTGATGATCATCCGCCCAGATGTCGAAGTTTCGGCCTACAACATCGATGTGGGTGGTGGAGGTCCATTTGGCTCCGGTGTGCGCGCCATAGGGATCGCCAAAGGCCATGTGCACGCCGGGGATCTTTTCGTCCTGCAGGATATTGCCGACAACCTCGTGGCAGGCGAGATTCGTTCCAATGGCAAACTCTCCGACACGATCGCTATTTTCATCGCGGTGCGTGTAGTTCCAGAACTCTTCCTGCAGCTCTTTGTTATCGCAATAGGCGTTAGTCAGGCGATTGCCTTCGATGGTCAGAGTGAGCGGAGTGGATTTGAGATCGCCATATTTGGCGCAGAGATAATCTCCAACAACGCCATCGACCACGAATGTTCCGTTGACTTCAAGCGGAGAAGTGAAGGTTTCACCACCTGGCAGATTGCCCCATTTATCGCGGCTGATGATGCCGCTGGTCTTGATCCATTTGTACTCGGGAGTCAGACTGGCGCGAATGTCGGTCCCGGCGGGTGTGACGGCGTGGATACTGTGCGCTTTGTTGACGATGTTCATCACGCGAAGGGTGAGTTCGTCCACCTTGGCGAAATCGGCGCGCATGCCCGCTAGCATGATCTTTTTCTCGATATTCACCATGTGCGCGTGACGGAGCTTCTTCTCGTTGACAACGCCGCACATCTGCATGCGCGTCCTTAACTCATTGGCTTGCGCCTGGACCGCGAAGATGCTGACCTGGCTGGTCGCCATGTCGTCGAGGACCAGTTGCGGCATTTCAATCAGCGGACGCGGCGCCAGATCTTCCAGCAGAAATGTCGTATACCGGCAGCCGCAGGTATTCAACTCACTCACTAGGCTGGCGGCGATCTCCTCGCAGGCGCGATCCGTGATGACTGTGACTTTTTCAGATGGCTGCACCTTGAGGCACACAAAAATAGCGTTGTGCGCGCCGGGCTTCAACTCGCTATCAAACGGAAGCGTGCTCAGATCGGTGGTCAAACCGCGGCTCCCGCCCCGGCGGCCGCAGGCACGAGCCCGGCTTCCGTTTCATAGACGATGTAATCCATCACCTTACTTAAATCCCCTGTTTCCTGGAAGATGCGCAGTTGCCGGTCAGCCCCGGTGCCGTTTTCCATGATCGTGTGGATATAGTTGATCTCTTCGCGCGAGCCGAGTTCGTCAACTACGTCATCGACGAAATTCAAATATTCGTAAATTAGATCGCGAACCGGCACTTCTGTTTGCTTTCCAAAATCGATTAATTTGCCGTCGAGGCCGTAGCGGGCGGCGCGCCATTTGTTCTCCATCAGCAGCGCCCTCGAATAAACACGGAAGCTCTGGTTCGATTCGTGAAGCTTATAGAGCTTCGCCATAGTGGCCTGAATCAGCGCGGTGATGGCGATGGTCTCGTCAGCGCGCAACGGCATATCGCAGATACGGACTTCCAGTGTGGGGAAGTTCGGATGGAGACGGATGTCCCACCAGATTTTTTTGGCGTTGTCGATGCAGTTGGTTTTGACCAGCAGATTTACGAAGTTCTCGTATTCGCTATAACTCTGGAACGTGTCGGGGATGTTCGTGCGCGGAAACTTGTCAAACACTTTGCAGCGGTATGACTTGAGGCCGGTGTCCATGCCCTGCCAGAACGGCGAGTTAGTGGACAGCACCAGAATGTGCGGCAGGAAATAGCGCGCCTGATTCATTAGGTGAATGGCGGTCTCGCGGTCTTCAATGCCGACATGCACGTGCAGACCGAAGATGAGGTTGGCTCGAGCCACCATCTTCAGGTCTTCAACGATGGTGTGATAACGCGCATCCGGGTATATCTCCTGTTCGCGCCAGTCGGCAAACGGATGAGTGGCGGCGGCGGCGAGGCGCAGATTGTTTTGTTTAGCGAGCTCACAGATGCGGAAGCGCAAGTCCTTGACCTCTTTTGAGGCTTCCTTGACGTCTTTGCAGATGCCGGTGCCGACCTCCACCACGGATTGGTGCATTTCGGCCTTCACCGCCTCTTTGAGCAGCATCTTGCCTTTGGCGATGATCTCGGTATCTATGTGCGACCGCAGATTCCTGGTTTCAGGATCGATGGTCTGGTATTCTTCTTCAACACCAATCGTGAAGCTCGGTCTCACGTTTACCCTCCTGCTCCCTAACTCTATTTTGATGCTGCGGATTTCATGGCGGCGTGGCCGAGGAAATTGCTCCAGTGATATTGCATTTGCGGCTTCTCGTCGCTGCGCGCTTTCTCAATCGCGAGCTGAGCAACGTTTTCGACCACCCAGTCGAAGTTTTGCTGGCCAACTGAGTTCACATCCGCATCGGGCGCGGGGTTCAGAAAATCGATGGCGTAGGGAATGCCGTTCTCGACTGCAAACTCGACAGTGTTGATATCGTAGCCAAGCGCCTGACAAAGGGTGATGGAATCGCGAACGATCCGGTCATAGAGTTCCTGCGAACTCGCGGTGTTGTCCTTGACGTAGCGCAGGTGATGCGGCTGCTTGGGGTCGTACTTCATGACGTGGACCTTTTGCTGGCCGATACAGTAGCAGCGGAAATACTCGGTGAAGTTGACCCCCGTCTGCAGGGTCATGCAAAGCGTGCCGGTCTGATCGTAGGCCGCGAAAAACTCCTCGGGCGAATCCACCTTATATACGTTCTTCCAGCCGCCGCCGCTGAAGGGTTTGAGGAAGGCGGGGAATTTGATGTAGTCGAAAACTTCCTCCCAATTCAGGGGGTACATCAAGTTGCGCATGGATTGCACGGTGGTTCCGGGCGGATGTTCCTTGTGCGGCAAAACAACCGTGTTGGGGATGGCGATACCGATTTTGCTGGCAAGCGCGTAGTTGAAGAACTTGTCATCGGCGGTCCACCAGAATGGATTGTTGATGACAATGGTGCCGCCCAGGACTGCGTTCTTCAGATAAGCGCGGTAGAACTCGATGTCCTGGGAGATACGATCAATGATCACGCGGTACCCGCTCGGTTCGGCCATCTTCACGCCGCCTAGGCGGACATGTTCGGCTGTAATGTCGGGTATGTTCTTGCTGTTGATGCGATCTACTAAAGCGGATGGGAACGTGTTCTCCATTCCGTATAGAATTCCGATTTTCGGCACTATCACCCTTTCCAATTAGTTCAAGTTAGAAGAATTTTACCGCCATGCGCTGCCATAGCGGCCAGTCGTGCTTTTCCCCGCCGGTCCAGACATCCAGCCAGTGTGGGATACCTTTCGCACCCATGATGTTCGCCATCCGGAAGTTTTCGCCCAGACAAATGTCCCAATCACCGGCGGCGAGGACGATTCTCATGGCGCGATAGCGATCCAGGAACCAGGGGTCGTTCTGATTGGGCAGATAGTCAACCGGATTCTGGAAGTAGAAATCCATGTCGTAGTAGCCGTCCATGAACGACTTCATGTCATAAGCGCCGCTCATGGCAACGCAGGCCGAGACCAGGTCGGGATGGCGCAACGCGAAGTTCAGTGCGTGATACGCGCCAAAGCTGCAGCCGGTGGTCGAGATCTGCTGACGGCCGCTCAGGTTTTTCATCAGCGGCGTGACTTCGTACAAGATGTAATTTTCGTACGCCACGTGACGCATGACGCGGTCGTGGGGATGGATGCCGCGGTTGTACCAGCTTTCGGAATCGACGCTGTCGACGCAGAAGACGATCAGTTCGCCGCGATCGATTTTCTGCGACATGGCATGAATCATGCCATTGTTTTCATATTCGTAGAACTTACCGCGGGAAGTGGGGAATACGAGCACAGGCATACCGGCGTGGCCGTAGGCCAGCAATTCCATGTGACGCCCCAGCCTATTGCTGTACCAATTGTGATAATCGCGGCGCATAGAAAGTATGTACGTCCTTCATCATATAGTCACAGTTAAGTAGGCAGCGCGGAGGGGAAAAGGAACGCCAGCTTTGCGGGTGCGTCGCGGCAATCCGGCGAGGAACCGACGTCTCCCTTTGCGAATCAAACCCACCGCCGGCTAGATTCGCGTTTGGTTCGCCCGTTTGTTGGCGGAAGAGAGATTTGGAAGATCTGAAATGTAAAGCTCAGGGTTTCATTCGTCGGTCGAATTCCTCCCAGATGGTTTCGCCTGCTATGGTCACGCCATTCGCAAGTCGAAGATCCGTTCGCTCAACCAGCCCTTTGTTCCATTCGTAGATAGCGTAAGTTTCGGGATCCAGGACAAAAATCTGCGGGATTCCGACCTTTTCATAGTTCCGGCACTTCTCAAGAATGTAGCGGCCCTCGTCGTCTGACAGGATCTCTACGGCAATATCCAGCGTGTTCGAGTAGCGACCTTCCCGGCTCCGCACGCACGACACGTCTGGGCGCGGTCTCCAGTCGGGCCTTGCGCGCAAGTCAACTTCGGGGCCGGTGACGTAGCCGGCTTGGCGGATTAATTCGGCAATCAACTGTTGAAGAATGGCGTGCGCCCAAGTTGGCGTGGGTTTCTGAACGGCTTTTTCAAACCAATACTCCCAGCCGTTTTCGTGCCCGTAGAGGCTTTCAAAGTCGTCAACGGTCAGGTACTGAGGCGCGGTAGACATCTCTTCATCATGCTCTTAGGAGTGCCAGTGTCTTCGCCCGCGCTCCCCGGCGCCTGAGTGGAGATTGGGCGTCACTGCTCTAACCCATCCGACTTCCCGTGTAGTGGCCTATGCCGACAGGTGAATTCGGATGTGGGCGATGGAAGGTCAAGGTACGACGTGCGCGTTATGCGGCAAGATGAGGACGGTGTTGCACAAACCGTCGATGCTGTTGAAGAACTCGCTATCCACATTGCTGAGTTTGGAAATCACGCCCTTAATTTTCTAGGGCTAGGACCGGCTGGGTCGCGAAGCGTCGACCGACAGCGGATTCGGCCTACGTAGAATTCAGGTATGAGCTGCTGCCCTCTCGGCGCTTTCCTGGTTTCGCTGTCCACTGTCGTTTTTCCGGCGCTCACGGCCACACTTCCCGATTACGCCGGCCAGTATGTTCTTCGAATTGGTACTAGAAACTTTCTTGTCCTGAATCTTCGCGATGGCCAAGGCGCGGTGACTGGGAGCCTCTCTCGTCCGCGGCACGCATCTCTCGGAAGCTCATTCTCGAGTATCAGCTCTGAGGTCTTAACCGAGCCAATCACCTCTGCCGTCCTCCAGCAAGATCATCTACACCTGGTTGCAAAGAACCCAACCGACTCTTCTGCCACGGATGCATTCGATTTAACGCTGCTCCCGCCGAACCATGCATCCCTCAAATTGTCTGGGTCGACGATCGATCCGTGGATTCTCACTCGTGTTCCTCGTTCACCAATGCTGTCCGTCGCCACTGATTGGGACGGTCACTGCACCTACTATCCCGATGAAACAGAACAGCCAAATCCGGAGATGCAGCGGATTATGGACGAAGATCAGAAGCCCCGCCAATCGAAAGACCTGTCCCACGCCGACTGGACCACGATAAACCGGCAGGACGAAGAACGACGGAAGCAGGTTCGGGAACTTCTCTCCCGCGGAGCTCTCCACACGGGCAAAGACTTTGAGCAAGCGGCTTTCGTCTTTCAGCACGGAAGCACGCCCGATGACTATCTCCTGGCCCACACCTTGGCTATGATTGCTGTGGCTCGTGGCGATCCCGGCGCTCTGTGGATTGCTACTGCCACGCTTGACCGATATCTAAACTCAATCAAGCAACCACAGATCTACGGCACACAATTTCACAACACGAAAGAAAAGCCTTGGACGCAAGAACCGTACAATCGTACTCTTATTTCAGATGAGCTTCGGCGTCAGCTCGGAGTTCCTTCCCAAGCCGCCCAACAAAGGCAGCTTGAAGAGTACAAATCCGCCAACCAACATTAACCCGAAATCTTGATGCGGTCGGAACAAAGGCAAAAACAAGATTTCCATTGAATGTTCTGGTGACCTGTGAGTACCGATAGGACGTCTTTGTATTGATCCCTTGATGTCGTTGTCGATCAACTTTCGTGGAGGCGCCGCTGCTCGTTATGATGAGCCAACAAACTCGTTCTGAGTCGCTGTTCTAGTACTTCCGGATGGAAGACCACATTCCCGAAGATCATCTGCTGCGGCTCGCGTTCTCTCAAGCAGTGACTCCAGGATGGGGAGCAGCCGCGCCGATAAAACGCAGATTGGCACGCCCGAAGTATTGCAGATTGGCACGCCCGAAGTATTAATGATATCGAGGGCCAGCGCGTCGGCCTGCCCACGCATATAGGCGGCCCAGTTTTCCATTTTTGGATTCGCCAGTTCTGGTTGCGCCCGTGGCCCACGGAGGCGGGTTTCGCGCTCGGTTTGCTCGCATTCGACGAGCACAACCTGATAAACGGCAACGCCCAGCCGCCGCAGCATCGCCTGCGCCTTGTGCGGCCGGATCTGCGTTTCGAGGACGGCGAGTTCGATGGCTGGCCGGACAAGTGCGTGTTTCACCCAGTAATCGAGAATCGCATCCTGCGCAACCTCACCATCGGCGCGAGCCTCTTCGGGCAAGTCGTGATAAATGCTGTCGCACTGAACGCACGCCACACCCGGGATTTCCATCGCTTCGACCGCACGCAGTAGCGTCGTCTTACCAGAGCCAGACGCGCCTGTGAGAACGAGGATTGCGGCCATGCAGACCATCGTACGCCGCCGAGCGCGTGGTGTCATATTCGTCGTCACTGGTTGGCGCAGGAAATTCGCCAAAAACCACGCAGCAGTGAACAAATCCGTGAACTGCGCAACGACGCCGCGTTGGGTATTCCATTTGCACGTAGAGTCGGCGTTGCCGATACTGAAGCCTAGCGCGTCACACGAACAGTGGCTGGATGTCACTTCCGAGATCAATAAAACTTCGCTACGCTGATATATTTCTGTCAACGTGCTGTTCTTGATTCGTAGAGTTTAGGGACGTGTGACTGTGGGGGCCAGCGGGCACTTGCGTCTAGCGGTTAGTCCTAAGCCAGTCAGTGATCGTGCAATCTCGTCTCCTCAACGGACTGTTGTCTTGGCCAACCGCACCCTACTTACAGACTGCGTCCGACAGACTGCGTCCGAGCCGTCGACAAACAGGAAATTGAGCAACGGACGGGGCTGATGTTTACCAGAGCAGAGTGATCCTTTCAGACCGCGCGTAAGCAAAGATCCTAATCGCGCGCCGGCGATGGGCGAAGGGCCACTAGCGTGCAATGGGAGGCGGGGCGGGCAGCGGAGAAATCGTCTGGAAGGATTGAAAATCGCGGTACACGCTTTTCCCTCGCAATCGACGAATGCTTTCATTTCGGCACGATCATGCTCGGAAAAGCGAAGCCAGTACCGGTTTTAGTTTGTGAGCAGTTGCAACTGTATGACGGCACGGTTTCATCTAAGGGCTAGACAAGAATGAGTGGGAGAGATAACACGATAAATGATCTGGTAAGCTGGGCCATCGGTCCCGGCTACGCCGATCGTCGAAGTCGCGTTGCCCGCATGCTTAAGACTGAAATGCGGCGGAGGATACTAGCTATCGTCTCGGTCATTTTCCTGCTTCCGCTCAGCGGATTTGGCGAAACGGACGAGCAGACCGAAAAGCCCGCTGCCGCGATTCTAGACAAGTACGTTCAGGCGACCCAGAACCACGAGGACGACCTGCGCGGCGCCTCGATGGATGTCGATATTGATGCCGCGGTTCCGAAGCTGAAGCAGCACGGACGGCTACGGGCGCTGCGCAAGATCTCCAAGGTTGGGCAGATCACGTACCGGGTAATGGGATTCCAGGGCGATAACACCATAAAGAGTCAGGTGATTGCGCGCTACCTGCAGGCCGAGCAGCAGGGCCAGGGGGACATGAGCCTGGCGCTGATTCCGGCCAATTATAAGTTCAAATACAAGGGCGAACGAACCGGGCCTGACGGCAAACTGGTTTATACGTTTCAGGTCTCTCCGCACAAGAAGAAGGTAGGCCTGTTCAAAGGCGAAGTCGAGCTCGACGCCGCCACCTTCCTGCCTGTCATAGAAAAGGGCCGTTTTGTCAAGAACCCCAGCGTTTTCTTTAAGAAAGTGGAGTTTCAGCGGACGTTCAACATTCAGAACGGAGTGGCCGTACCGCAGAATATGTACAGCACTATCGATGCGCGCTTGATTGGTAAGGTAGAGTTAAGCATCAATTATTCCCACTTCACGCCGAACGCCGCCGACACGGAAGAGGCGGTCACCGGGTCAGTAACGGCCTTGATTCCAGCTTCTATTGTGAAATGAGCACGTTAGCGGGGTCATTCGAGGCTGCATTTGCCCGCTCACATGGGGTTTCCCGCCAATCCGTATCCCACAGTTGAGTAATAGGCCCCAAACCAAGTAACCTAAAGGTTAGCTTCACGGAACCATGAGAACGCTTTTCTTAAATCCTCCTTCCTTTGAAGGATTTGACGGTGGTGCGGGGTCACGTTGGCCGGCTGCGCGCGAAATCGAATCCTATTGGTACCCAGTGTGGCTTTGCTACCCCGCGGGCATGATTCCGGATAGCAAAGTGCTGGACGCTCCGCCGCACAAGGTCTCCATTGACCAGACGGTGGCAATGGCTTCCGATTTCGAACTGCTGGTGCTGTTTACGTCGACTCCGGGCTTTACCGTCGATGTGCGCATTGCGGAGATGATGAAGGACCTCAATCCGAAACTGAAGGTGGCCTTCGTAGGTCCTCCGGTCACGATTGAGCCGGAGAAGAGCCTGCGCGCTTCGAAAGCGATCGACTTTGTCGTCAAGAAAGAGTTCGATTACGCCATTCGTGATTTCGCCATGGGCAAGCCGCTCGAAGAGATACCGAGCGTGGTCTTCCGGAAAGATGGCGGCTTCCAGAACAACCCGGAAGGTCCGGTCATTGAAGATCTGGATGCCTTGCCCTGGGTTTCGAAAGTCTACAAGCGCGATCTCGATTTCCGGCGCTATAACGTTCCGTTCCTGCTGAATCCATACATTTCGTTCTACACGACGCGCGGATGTCCGGCTCAATGCACGTTCTGCTTGTGGCCACAGACCCATTCGGGACATCGCTGGCGGTTGCGGTCATCGGACGACGTGGTGAACGAGTGCCGCTGGACGCTGGAGAATTTCCCCGGCCTCAAAGAAATCTTCTTCGACGACGACACGTTCAATTATCAAAAGGCGCGCACGATTGAGCTCTGCGCCAAGCTGAAGACACTGAAGTTCACCTGGAGCTGCACTTCGCGTGTCACCACCGATTACGACACGTTGAAGGCGATGAAGGAAGCCGGCTGCCGGCTTTTGATTGTGGGCTATGAATCGGGCGACCAGCAGATCCTGAAGAACATCAAGAAGGGCGCGACGATTGACATGGCGCGCCGCTTCACCGCGAACTGCAAGAAGCTGGGCATCACGGTTCACGGCGATTTCATTGTGGGCTTACCGGGCGAAACGCGCGAGACCATTCGCAAGAGCATCGATTTCGCAAAAGAGCTGGATGTCGAGACCATTCAGGTGTCGATTGGGCATCCGTTCCCCGGGACTGAGTTCTACGACCACGTCAAAAAGAACGGTCTGATTACCATTGACGAGATCATGACCGACGAAGTGGGACATCAGCTTCCGAACTATGAATACCCGGGGCTGGACAAAGCCGAACTGGTGGATTGGGTGGAGCGCTTCTACGGCGAGTTCTACTTCCGTCCGAAAGTCGCGTTCCGGCTGATAGCGAAGGCCATGTTCGACAACTCGGAGCGTAAGCGCTTGTACAAGGAAGCGCGCGAGTATCTGGCCTTGCGATCGAAGCGCAAGAAGTTTGTGAAGGACCACCACAAGCAGCAAAAAGATCAGCCTGCTGTGCTGACCACCGGGGACTAATCTGGCGGCTGGAGATTCATCAGCTTTGGCCGTACTAACCGCGGCGCATGCGCCTCCAGAGCAGGCGAAAGTTACCAGGCTACACACGTTCCTGCTGCTGCTGGCGGTGGTTTTGTTCAACGCGGTCGGAAATCTGTCACTCGCGTGGGGCATGCGGCATGTGTCCGAGGCGATGACACTGAATCCGCTTGGGTACATACGCGCCATGATGAATCCTTTCGTTGCGCTTGGCATAGTGCTGCTCATTTGCTGGTTGCTGGCACGGATGACACTGCTTAGCTGGGCCGACTTGAGCTTCGTGCTTCCCCTGACCGGGCTGGGCTACATACTGGCGGCGGTTTTCGGAAAGCTTTTCTTAGGCGAAACGGTTACGCCGGTGCACTGGTCGGGCACTATCCTCATCTGTGCGGGTACGGCGATGGTTGGCAGCACAGACCAACGGACCAACCCTTGTCATGGCAATCCTTCCTGCGAGGTGCTGCAGTGAGGTGGCTGCTGTTGTCCGTGATCGTCGTCGCAACCGTAATGGGCGATCTGCTGCAAAGCTATGAGATGAAGCGCAGCGGCGAGCAGAGAGTGGATGCTCGTGGCCTGGCCAAGCTGCTGTTCATGATTGTGAGCCGGCGGCATCTGCTGCTCTCGATTGTCTGCATGGCGGTTTCATTTTTCGCGTTTATGGCGCTGGTGCAGATTGCTCCTTTGAGCTTCGCGGTTCCAGCATCGGCGGCTACGTTCGTGCTTGAGACGCTGCTTGCAAAGTTCGTGTTGAACGAGCATGTAGGGAAACGGCGAGCGGCAGGCGCATTACTGGTCTTGAGCGGCGTAGTGCTACTCGCGCGCTAGTGCATCTCTTCTGGCTCGTTTTTTTCCCGGCGGCGGCTTATCAAGTTCTCGCAATTGTAGCCGCGCTAACCCACCTGATCAAGCGGCGCTTTCGCACAGCCGAGTCCTATTTCCGGCCGGGCGTCTCGGTTCTCAAGCCGTTGCACGGCATCGATCCCAACACATTTGCCGCTTTCATTTCGCAGCTTAGTCAGAACTACCCGGAATTTGAGGTTCTATTTGGCGCGAACGAGGAGAACGATGCGGCGGCACTGGAAGTTCGGCGACTGCAGCGCGAGTTTCCGGACGCTCCCGCGCGCTTGATCATCGGCGGAGAAGCGACACCCAATCGCAAAGTTGGCGTTCTGATGAACCTGGCGCGGCATGCGCGCTATAGCGTCTGGGTGATCAACGACAGCGATATCAAAGTGACACCGGAGTACCTGAACACGGTGGTCGCGCCGCTTGCGGATCAGTCAATCGGGGTGGTGACGTGTCCCTATCGAGTGCGGGCGCACAATGTTCCCGCCGCATGGGAAGCGCTCGGCATTGCGACGGATTTTATGCCGAGCACCTTCGTGGCGCAGATGCTGGGCGTACGGGAGTTCGGGTTGGGATCTACGTTGGCTTTTCGGGCGGACGATCTGGAGCGCGTGGGCGGATTTGGGGCGATTGCGGATTATCTTGCGGATGACTATCAGCTCGCAAAACGGATTACCGCACTGGGCAAACGCGCTTTGCTTTCGACATTCACAGTAGAAACATCGCTCGCAGGCGCCAGTTGGACCGGCGTCTGGAATCACCAGCTCCGCTGGGCGCGAACGATTCGATTTTCGAAGGGCCCCGGATACGCGGGGCTTCCCATCACGCACGCGGGCGCCTGGGCGTTGGCGGCCATCGCGTGTGGGGCCTGGATTCCAGCAGCTTTACTGCTTGGATTGCGCTGGATATCGGCACTGATTGCAGGCGGTTTGGTTTTGCGCAGCCAGTTGGCTGCAACCTTGTGCTGGCTTGCCCCCGTCTGGGATTTGTATGCGTTCTGCATCTGGGTGGCAAGCTATGCCGGGCGGACTGTCCGCTGGCGCGACCGCGCGTTATCGATCGGGGACGACGGCCGGATCCGGAGCTGAGGCGCATGCTAGCCTGTTAGCGATACCAACATCTCAGACCGGCTTCGGCAAAGCTCTCCGCCGCAGCCTGTCATTTAGTCAGGAGCCGTTCGACGTAATGTTCTGCAGAATCAGAAGTGTTTTGCTTGCTACCGCTTTGGTTGGCCTTTGCATGCCGGGAGCATGGGCGCAAGCACTGCAGCCCGCTAAAGTCGCCATTATCAACGCCCAAAAAGCGGTCTCAGAGACCGCCGATATCAAAAAGGCGCAAGCCGCCCTGGAAGCGAAGTTTAAACCGCGGCAACAGGCGATTTTGGATTTACAGACGCAGTTGGAGGCTCTCGGAAAGCAGCTCAACACGCCCAATCTGGCGCCCGATCGCGAGGCGACGCTGCGAGCGGAAGGGACCCGGAAGCAGAAGGAACTGCAGCGCTTGAATGACGACCTGAACGCGGATGTGAACTTCGAGCGCCAGGACGTACTAGGGCGCGCCGGACGCCAAATGACGGAAGTGGTGAAGAAGATTGCGGAAGAGCGCGGCATCGATGTCGTCATCGACATTACGAACACCATTTACTTCAAGCCCGCACTGGATATAACGGCTGAGGCGACGGCGGCGTACGACAAGACGTATCCGGCCCGATAGCGCAGTGGCGGAAACTCTTCCCGAGTAACCCATCTTGCACAATAGAAGCAGGAGCGGCGAGTGAGCAGCTATCTGCAACAGTACGGCGCAGGCGAAGAGCAGCGCAATCGGGTTATCAAGTGGATCATTTTGAGTGTTGTGGCAGCGCTGGTGATTGCCGCGGCAAGCTACTTGATTTTCCATAATTATCCGGAAAAGCACGTAGCGACTCATTTCCTGGACGAGGTCAACAGCCGCGATTATCAAGCGGCGTACCGCGACTGGGGCTGCACAACGGCGCATCCCTGCCCCAACTATGACTACGCGCGCTTCATGCAAGATTGGGGGCCGAGCAAAAATGTGGCTCCTCCCTGGCATGTGCAGTCGACAGATAGCTGCAATGCGTTTCTGACGATCAATGTTCAGGCGCAGGGATCAGAGCTGCAATCGCTGGCAGTCCAACGCGACAATCACGCTTTGAGCTTTGCGCCCGCGCCCGAATGCCAGGAAAGGCAATGGCGCTGGAAGCAATTTTTCCAGAGGTTGTTCCACGGGGGGAGCAGTTCGTAAGGGCGCGACGGCAGTCGGGTTATGCTGCGATTTCCACGTAATCGACCAGGGAACTGGGTTCCGGGATCGGCTCTCCGATTTCCCGCATGGCTTCGAAGTGGGCCTCCAGAGCCTCGCGGAAACTTTCGCGCGTTTCCTCTTCCGAATCCCCCACCGCTGCACAGCCTTCAACGTCCGGCGAATGAGCCGAATAGCCCGTCCCGGTCTTTTCGATGATCAGCGAATAGCGCTTCATTTCAGGCCTGCCTTCTTAAGTATAGACATCAGTGTTCCTACTTGCGAACTCCTTGCCAGGATTTGCGGGGATTGTGATCACTTGCGGTTGCCGAGGATGCTTGAATTGGCGATGACTGCCTTTTGATCGCATTTCGGTCCATCCTTGTTTTTCAAGAAGCTGGATAACTTCTCGAACTTTCATCGGCATTATTACAATCCAGCGAAGATGTCGCCTAGTTCCAGAACAAACCCGCTAACTGGTCCCTCCCCGTGGACGGCATCGACACCGGTCAACTGCTCTGGTTTCCGATCGGGGCGGTATATGAAGACGGTTTGCCGGTCGGCATCGATGAGCCAGCCGAGTTGCGCGCCGTTGGCCATCCATTGAAGCATTTTTTCTTGCACGTCAAGGAGGCGGTCTGAGGGCGAGGTCAACTCAACCACGAAATCAGGGCACAGGGGAATAAACTTTCTTTTCCTATCCCTGCTGAGTGTCTGCAGCCGAGAGTTCTCGATCCAAGAAGCGTCCGGAGATAGAGCCGATGTATCCGGCAGAATGAATTCTGCATTCGAATCGAAAGATTTACCGCGACCATCACGTTGAGTCCAGACATAGAGCTGGCCCGTCAAGCTCGTATTCCGGTAGCCAGTCTCTCCGCCGGTAGGCGCCATGATCAGAATGTCTCCGTCAGAAGTTCTCTCGATGCGCAGACCATCGTTTGCCGCGCAAAATTCGAAGTACTCGTCATCGCTCATCTGATGCTCAGGCCGAAGCCGGAGCGGAGCTTGCGTTTCGAGGTCGTTTAGAACGATGTGACGGCTGCTCATAGACCCTATGTACTCATTATTCCTCAAATCCCAGATCGACCGGCGGGAGTCTGTCGCCCGGGCGGGCGATCCAGAAGTAGATTGTTGGCAGCACGAAGATGCTGCTTATTGCTCGCTCTCCGCAGAAAGCGCGAGAGCGTCGTTAACTACCTTCTGTCCGGGAGCTATTCCCGAGAGAATGACTTGCTGGCCCGCCAAGAATTTGCCACCCTGAACTTCAGTTCTTCGGAACTGGCCGTTGCCTGCGGGAACGAATACCCAGTCGCGATCATGCAGATGCAGAACGGCTCCGCTCGGCACAGTGGCGTAGACTTTGCCGTGCAAGCCGTAGAATGTGGCGGTGACGAACATGCCGGCGCGCATTATGCCGGGATTCGCCAGGTCGATTCTGACTTTTGCAGTTCGAATGGTGGCATCGAGAATTTTTCCGATATTGCTGATGCGGCCATGAAAAATCCTGCCGGGGTAGGCGTTCAGTTCGACGTCAGCGATGTCGCCTAGGCGCACCGAGGGCAGATCATTTTCGTAAACGTCGCAGATAATCCAGACCGTCGAGAGATTGGCAATTGTAAACAGGCTGGGCTGATTGTCGGGAGTGTGAACACTAGCGGACTGGGTAATGTTCTGCTCCACAATAGTGCCGGACATAGGGGCGTAGACTTTGACGATAGGGTCTTCGTGAGCCGGGTCGCCGCCGAGGGTACGGATCGCCTGCGCTGCAGCTGATTCGGCAACGCGGGCCTTTTCTTCGGTGTCTTCAGCAATCTGCAGATCGTTGAGAGATATCGCGCCGTGCTCATACAGCAATCTGGCGCGTTCCAATTGCTTTTTTGCGAGCACTTCGTCGGCTTGCGCCTGCCGATAGGTCTGAAAGGCATTGCTGATGTCGTTGCTCAACACCTCGAGCAGCAACTGACCTTTCGTGACGTCGTCGCCCAACTTTGCGTGAATGCTAACCACGCGGCCGGACGCAAGCGAAACCACCGGGATGGACTTCTCAATATTGGGGTTCACTGTACCGACAGCATGAACTTGCGGGCGCTCTTCTGTTGAGCCGGCATCAACGAGACTGAACCGCTCCGGGTGATCGATCTTGACGAGATTCAGGTCTGGCTCGTCCACGACATGGGCGGCGGGAGGAGCCGTGGCCGCCGGGTTGGGCGTTCCCTTTGAGGCGCATCCGGCAAGAATGAGGCTGCCGATTGCGAGCGTGCCGACACAAATGGATTTCATCATCGAATCACCTCGCGTCCCACTGCCAGGTTCAACTGGTTCGCAGCCGAAAGGTAGGAGCCAACAAGATTGACGTAGTTGAGTTGTATGTCCCGATACTCCTTCTGGGCATCGAGAAAATCAAGTAACGACGCGGCGCCGTGCTGATAGGCGTAGGAGACAGTGTCGCGAACGTCTTCCGCTTCTTTCAAATATTTTTCTTTGTACGGGTGCAGTAGCGTCAGGGTGCTCTGTAAGGTGGCGTAGGCCGAATCTACGTCGTGCAGGGCTGTCGTTTCCGCGGCATCACGCAATTTCTGATTGCGCCCGATATCCAATTGCGTGTGCAACTTATCTCCTTGGTTTCGGTCGAAGATGCGCAACGGCAAGCTGACCGAAATACCGACGTAAACACCGAGCGGCGGAGGCTGCCAGGAGCCATCGATACCGAAGGTAGGGTCGGTTGAGCCATTCGCAACCGATAACTGATGATCAGTGCGCGCCTTTTCAAGCGACTGTTGGGCCTCTTTCAGGTCCGGGCGGTTATCCAAAGCCACTTGCCGCAGTTCGGGAAGCGTGGCGCTCATATCGCTGAACTCAAAACGTGCTTCCACGTCGAAATCAGTGACGGGAGTTCGATCGCGTAGCAGCGCGAGGAGATCTATTTTTGCCGTCCGAAGATTCACCTCAGCCGTCTGGAGATCCGATTCATATTGGACACGCTGCAGATCGACGCGTTGAAAATCCGCTTTGGAGATAGCGCCCGCCTGGTAGCGCTGGCGGTTGATGTCGATCTCTTTGTCGTAGTAGGCCAGATTCTCTTTTGCTACGCCCCGAACCGCTTTGGCTGTCAGCATACGCACGAAGGCATCGCGCAGGTTATAGATCAAGTTGCGCTCCAGGTCGGATTGAGACGAGATGGCAATTGCTGTGGCCTGTTTGGCGCTGGCCAGCCGCAACTCGCGTTTGTGATCGCGTTCGTGCAGGTAGCTCATGCTCCCGTACGCATAAGAGTAGGCAAGCGGGCGGTAGGGATTGGCTTGGAACAGAGTCAGTTGATCCAACCCCAGAGTGAGATCCGGATTTGGGCGCAAATAGGCCGTTATCTCGTCGGCGCGGGACTCATCGATGTTGACTTGTCCGGCCAGTAGAGTGGGATTATTTGCTCTGAATCTCGCTTCGGTCTCCTGCCATGTGAGTGCTTGCGGAGTATTGGCAGTCTGGGCCAGACACCCGGCGGCTAACAGGAGACCAATGCACAAACGCCAATTGTGGCGTGGCATCAGTCCTCCTCGAAACTGAATTTTTCGATTGTTTAGAGCGAAAGCAGCCCGGGCGGAGAGCGGCCGGCGCGAGCGGGAGCAACTCGGCAATCACGCTTGGCGGCCGGCAGAAAAACGAGCCAGACGGCAAAGAAAGTCAGCACCAGAACGCAGGTCTGGCACGCGAGCGGACTGTCGAGTGTTTCGTAAAGGCGAATCAGGTTATCGTTGGGCGTTTTCTTGCCCGGCGAATGATCCCGATCCTGAGTGCTCAGATTTTCGCTGCGAACTAAATCATCCGTCGCGGAAATGTAGGGAAACAATGCGGCGACAATTAGCGCCACACCAACAACGTGCAGGCAAGCGGCAGAGCGATTACTAGCACTGCTCCGGGTGCTGGCACGGATGGTGCTTGTCAAGGCCACGACGCCCAGCAGGACCCACACGAGATTTAGCGCGGTATCGAACTGCACTTCCCTTTACCGTAACACGTGTTTTGGCGGTTGATCGTCCGCTATAGAGTCTTGGGAGCGTTCTTATGAATCTGATAATTGGCTTTGGCGGGAGAATTGCTGAAAGATTCGTTTATAGGTCGCCCCTCCCACTGAATTATGCGTTTATCCGATAGCATTTTTGTCATTTTCGGGATCGTCGGCGCGGCGTTTTGCAAAGCGGAAAACACTCCGGCGCGGCCGGAATTCGTCGCAGTGGTGCAAAGCGGCCAGGCGTATTACTGGAAAGTTGAGCCCGTGGCCGGGACAGCTCAGTTGCTCACGCTATTTTGCCACGGTTGCGGCCCCTCGTCGGCGACGGTTTCGGAATTTCCCGCAAATTACGATGTGCCGCTGGTCGCGGTTTTGCGGGATACCTTGGGCGATTATGAAGTGGGGCGGGATCGACTCACGGATGTCTGGCTGCTCGAATATGCAAATCCAGGGATAGGGAAAAAACTACTTTCGGCCGTGCCTTTCTTCTATTGGCATCCGGGCGACGGAGCAAAAAGCGCCAGTGCGGATAGTCCGAAGCCGTTGTTGGATCTCACTGCTCCGCAACATCCCGTATGGTCGGCTGTCGGAGGAGATCTGTTGCAGTGGACCGCACTAGACCCCATGATGATGCCGGTGCGCGCCAGTTCACGGAGCTATCGGGCAAATGGAGTGGAAGACGAGAGGCTGCATCTGGAGACCGCTATTTCCGATCTGCGCAGCGCTCCGGTTTCGGACGAAGGCGACGGCTTGACGGAAAGCGAGCGCGACACTGTGATTGCCCGCCTGGAATTGCGAAAGAGGCTCTTAGGCGGCTTGGTGAATCAAAAGCGCGTTGCTGAGATTGGTAAAGAGTCCGGCTTCGAGGAAGAGCGGATTCGCAGCCGCAATTGGGAGCTGCTGCGGCAACTTGCGGAGAAGACGGGCCTGATTTTTGAGCCGCTGTCGCTCGCCGGCAAACAGGACGAGTACGCAATCCTGTGGTTCCCTACTGATCAAGCTGCTCCAAATAGCGGCACGGATTTAAAGCCGATCTGGAAAATTCTCAACATTCGCGATCCGTGGTCGGACGATCGCCTAAAAGAGCATTCGCGCACCCAGTATGTTCGGGACCGGAGCCTGATTCCTTTAGGCTTGTACAGTTTGACGTATCCGAAACTGCCGCTGCTCATGGTCGATTTTCGGGACCAACTTCATTTGCGGCGTCATGAGATGACACAGCGTGCCATCAACGAGATCACTGCAGGCGTGATCGGCATTTCTCATTTCACGAACTGGTACTACTATGTGGGCGCGGACCTCTACGACTTCGTGAGTGGGCGTCACGGCGCAGCGATGGACAAAGCCGAACGGCTCGATGCCTATTCACGATTGCGGATGGATCTGGCGCTTGACCGCACTCTCGATTCGGGGTTGCGGAAGGCGATACAGGCTCGCTTGGATGTTTCGGTGAATCCATTAGAGGCAGCTCCTGCGCGTGAAATGCGGAATGCGCAGATCCGGTATTCGCGGCTGGAGGAGGAATCCGGATCGGAAGGCCGTCTGGCGGTTCTTGTCGATCGGCAACGGCGGACCGAGATTGCGACGTTCGGCAAATCAGACCGCCGCCTGGACATGGACGTGCTCCTGCATTTCGCCACGTTCGGTCTGTACAACGACCGCGCTCCGCAATTGCCAGGCAACGCGTCCAAGCTGGCGCTCTATCGGCGGGTTGATTACGAACTCGGATTTCTCGATGGGTTAGCGGGTTCGGGGACGGCACCGGAGGTTTCGGTCGACAGGGCGCGCATCCAGTCCTCGGTTAAGGATTTGAACTCTTTGCTGCCCGCGGTTGACGCACCTGCCGTTCGCAAACACGCTATAGCGACTCTGGAGAAATTGAGGAGCATTTCCCAATCGCCGGAGTTGCAGGCGGATTGTTCCATCGCGATCGCCGGAATCTCCCAACCGGCTAAATTCGAGCGCAAAGTGCCTGTGCGCGGCGTGGTTGCCGAAGCTGCCATTTCGGCGCAATCCAGCAAGTGATCCGCGGGGAGGGGCTGCGCCTGGGCCTTTTGGCTGCGGCATGTGCTCTCTATTGTTCCGCTGCTCAAACGGCCACTGCTCCCCCACCTTCAGCCAAGCGCATAGTAATTCTCAAGGTGGATGGGCTTGGCGCCGATTTGCTGTACAGCAACATGCGGGAGATAGATCCGGCGACTGGCGAGCCTCGGCTACCATGGTTTGCTCACATCTTTGCGCAAGGCGGATCGATATTCCAGAATTTCTACACACGCGGCATTAGTTTGTCAGCGCCTTCCTGGTCGATGCTCGACACCGGGCATCACACCGTCATTCGTGGCAATGTCGAGTGGGATCGTTTCACAGGGCACGTCTATGATTACCTGAACTTCTTCCCTTTCTATATCGGCTACGCGAGAAATCGCGAGATAGATATGCCTGGCGTGCAGGTGCTCGACCGCGCCGGCATTCCGCTTGTGATTGACGCCTTTCGTTGGGACCAGACTTATCAGAGCTTTCAGCTTTACCAGAGGGGCGCGCGCTGGAGCACTTTGAAGAGCGTGCTGGCGCGGCGGTTCTCTTCGCGTGTTTTAATCCCTATGCTCGAGAGCGCCGGGACCCCCTCACTGGACGCGATGCTGGGACAACAGACCGAAAAGGAGTTGCTGGCCGGCTTGCAGAATTCGCAGATCCTCTACCTGGATGACTATACGGGCGACGTCGATCACGAGGGACACGCGACGAACGAACCCGCGGCTCTGTTGAGCGACCTGCGCAGGTTGGACGCCCTGGCCGGGCGAATCTGGAGCGCGATTCAAAAGAGCAGTCTCGCCTCTCAGACGCTCTTTGTCGTTGTGTCGGATCATGGCATGAATAATGTGCCTGGAATACACAGCGAGGCGTTCAGCCTGCCGGATCTGCTTAATAGTTCGGAAGGCGGCGCGCACCACGTGATGCTGAACCGGCATGAACTTTCGGATTACAAGCTGCGCGGATTAAATCCATTAGTGAAGCGGACATTTGCTTCTAGTACGGCGAGCTTTTACCTGCCCAATCAAAGCACCGAATATCCCACTGCCTGGATTGACCTGGATGGGAACGAGCGCGCCTCGCTTTCGCTGCGGAATAGTGATTTGAATAAGATTCACATCTTACTTCTGCAACTTGCCAGGCCCGATTTGAAACCCGACGTTCGAACTGCCGCAGCAAAGTATCTGACCGAGACGATCCAGAAACATCGCGCGGAATGGGCAGGAACAGTTGCACGGCTCAAGGAGGAATTGTCAGCACTCAATGGCGCGGTTGACCAACGCAAGGCGCTGCTTGCGACAGAGCCGAAGAAGTTTACACATGAGAGCTATGAGACGGGCGAGGACAAGGCGGTGCGGCGCCAAGCGAAACAACTCGGGGACTGGGAGCATGAGCGCGAGGAGTACACGTCGTACCTTACGCATCTGCAGGCGCTTCTCGACTTTCGTCCAGATGCCAACCGGCGGTTTGGTGGAAAGATTTCCGAGTTGATTCCGCAGATGAGTCTCGGGGATGCGAATACGGTACACGATCTTCAGCATTATGCTGTGGGACCGGGCGAGTCCGGAATAGTGCTGGATGCGGCGGGGCATCTGGACGAAGGACAATCTTTTCGCCACGTCAATTACTTTCCGCTGCTTGCGGCACAGCGCGTCAGAAACAATCCGCAAGCGGCCTTATCTTCGAAGCCGATTGACTTTGTGGCTCTGCGCTTGCCCTCAGGCGGCGCGGGTGAACAGACGTACTGGCTGTATGCCACGGACGACGATCAGCTTTTGATCCATACCGACGAATCGGGCGCTATCACTTTGCAGCCTGTGAGTCACCTGGTCCAGAACGCGGACGGCAGAGTGAGCTTCACTTCGGCAATGTGGCACGCTAATCTGCCGCTGCGATTGTTCGAAGATCCGGCGTTGAAGATCCCGGATGGAGCGGAGCGCGCAACGTGGCTTTCGGCCCAGCACAGCGAACGCGAATGGCTGGAAACAACGCACCTATGCCAGTACTCAAACGGCGTGATTGGAGTTAGCGAAGAATTGTCGCCGGTAGCGGTGAATGTGCTAGGAACACCAGGCATGAACCCGATTCTGCTGCGCTACGAACAGCACCGGCGCGAGTTGGTGCAGCCGGATATGGAGATCTTCGCAGCCGATCATTGGAACTTCAATGTGCGCAACTTCAATCCGGGTGGAAACCACGGCGCGTTTTTCCGGATATCGACGCATTCGGTGTGGATGATGGCAGGCGCGGGTGTTCCCGCGCAAGTCGTCACGGAGCCGTATGACAGCTTGAACTTCGCCTCGACGCTTTTGCAATTATTGGGTCGACCTGATTCCGATGCCGGATCGGGTGGTGAACTTAGCGAAGACGCCGCAGTGAACAGCGGGCTGTCTTCTCTATAATGACAATGATTGTTGAGAGCGCTGTGCTATTTGCTTGTCTCGCTGCCGGTTGCTGGTGGACAGGCTGCGGCGCCTCCCGATTTGATTGCGCAGGCTGAAACGCTGGCGCGTAACGGTGATAAACCGGGTGCGCTGGATGTGCTTAGCAAGGCGGCTGAGGCGAAACCTACTTCCGCAAAGAACGAAGACCGAATCGGATTTCTATACGCTGTCTTAGGCCAGGGCGCGGACGCCACCAAACATTTTCAAACGGCGATTGCGCTGGATGCGCAGTATGCGCCGGCACATTTCCACTTGGGCGTTGCGGAGTGGATGTCGAATGACCGGCAGAACGGGTTAGCGGAACTCGAGCGGGCGGTGAGTTTCGATCCGCAATCAGCGGAGTACCGGTTTCGGTTGGGATCTGCTTATGCCGATTCGGGCGCGAATGACAAAGCCGTGGAGCAGTTGAAAGCTGCGGCGAACCTGGATGCGTCAAACGTGCGCATCTGGACGTCTCTGGGCCAAGCGGCACAGGCAACGCGCGACGTGCCGACGGCGGTAGATGCCTATGCGCATGCTGTCGAGCTAGATCCGAATGACGACACACTGCGCAACACCTATTCTTTAGCGCTGATTGAAGCACGCCAACCTGAGAAAGCCATTGCCGAAGCGGAGAAGGTGCTGGCACGCAACCCGGCAGATACTTCGGCAGTGATGAACGTGGGCTATGCGCACCTGCGAACGGGCGACTTTCCGCAGGCCGAAGAGACATACCGCACCGCGATTCAGAAGGATCCGACGTCAGCGGCGGCGCACTACGATCTGGCGATCGCGCTCAAGATGCAAGACAAATTGGATGCGGCGCAGAAAGAATTTGAGGAGGCGATTCGGCTGGATCCGACTATTGCGGAGGCACATTACACACTCGGCATGCTTGGCTGGCAAAACGGCGATTTCGCGATGACGGCGAAGGAAATGCGCTCGGCGATCGCGGTTCGGCCGGGCTATGCGGAAGCGCATTACATGCTCGGTATTGTTTTGAAGCAGAGCGGCGATTTGGATGGCGCGCTGGCGGAATTGAAAGAGGCGATCCGTCTGGATCCGACGACTCCGGGACCGTTCAACACAATGGGACAGATTCTGCGACAGAAGGGCGATGTCGAGGGTAGCAAGCAGGCGTTCGCGACGGGCAGGCGTTTG
The DNA here is from genome assembly GCA_963758445.1 of Terriglobia bacterium. Classification (GTDB taxonomy): domain Bacteria; phylum Acidobacteriota; class Terriglobia; order Bryobacterales; family Bryobacteraceae; genus Bog-105. The sequence continues at coordinate 24,212 of CAVWVR010000001.1, read as the reverse complement.
AATGCAGAGAAGAATGCGCAGCTTGCAAACTCGCTGGAGCAAGGGATGCGCGGCGGAATGGCACCGAAGCCGCTTCCCTCCCCCAACGCACACGAGTGATGATTTCACGGCGCTCCTTGGTCAAGTCGTTGTGTGCGACGGCATCGGTGTTTTCGTTGGATCAATTACTGAGCGGAACGGGATTGGGCGTGCAGTTCGTGGATGTCGCGCGCGAGGCGGGATTGAACGCGAAGACGATATTCGGTGCGGAAAAGACAAACAAATTTCTACTCGAAACGACGGGCTGCGGAGTGGCGTTCATCGATTACGACAACGATGGCTGGCTCGACCTTTTCTTCGTGAACGGATTGCGGTTCGACACGACATTTCCGAAAGGTTCGGAACCGATAAGCCGGCTGTACAAGAACAATCGCGATGGGACATTCACCGACGTGACAGCTGAAGGCAGGCGTGGCGCGGACTGGTTGGGGGCAGGGCGTGTGCGCGGGCGACTATGACAACGACGGGTTTGAAGACCTGTTCGTGAGTTACTGGGGCGATTGCGCGCTTTGGCACAACAACGGAGATGGCACGTTTACGGATGTTGCCGCGAAAGCCGGAGTTACGACCCGGACAACCACAGGACTGAAGCGCTGGAACACCGGGTGCGCGTTCGTCGATTACGACCGGGATGGGCACCTGGATCTTTACGTTGCCAACTACATCGACTTCGATCCTAAGACCGCGCCGTTACCTGAGAGCGGACCTTGCTTGTATGAAGGATTGATAGTAGCCTGTGGTCCTCCGGGATTGCAGGGCGGAAAAGACATCCTGTTCCACAACAACGGCAATGGCACGTTCACGGATGTTTCGGAGAAGGCAGGAATTCACAAGAAAGAAGGCACCTACGGGCTAGGCGTGTTAGTGGGCGACTTCGACAACGATGGCTGGCCGGATATCTATGTGGCAGACGATTCCGCGCCTTCGGCGCTTTGGCGCAACAATCACGATGGCACTTTTACCGACGTTGGACTCGACTGGGGCGTAGCCTACGGGGCGGATGGGAAGACGCAGGCGGGCATGGGAGTATCGGCGGCCGACGCGTTCGGGAACGGCAGTCTCTCTATCGTGAAGACGAACTTTGCGGGCGATACGTCGACGTTATATCGAAATCTGGGCAAGGGTGGCTTCGAGGATGTGACGTATCAATCTGGCCTGGGACGGAACACGCGGTTCCTGGGTTGGGGCGCGCTCTTCCTGGATTTTGACAACGACGGTTGGCCGGACATCATGACATGCAACGGTCACGTGTACCCCGAAGTACGCGAGAAGGCGAGCGAATCAGGATATCGCGAGCGGAAGGTGCTGTATCACAATCTGGGGAACGGGAAATTCGAGGATGTCTCGCTGGACGCGGGTCCGGGAATTTTGGAGACTGTTGCGGGGCGAGGATGCGCGCTGGGCGACTACAACAACGACGGTTATCTGGACGTGGCGGTGAACTGCGTAAATGATGTGCCGCAGTTGCTGCGTTGTGACGCAACGCATAAAAATAATTGGATCAGAGTGAAGACGATTGGGACGAAGTCGAATCGATCCGGCATCGGAGCGCGAATTTACTGCAAGCCGGAAGGCGAGCACCAGCAGATGGACGAAGTGCGCAGCGGAGGGAGCTATTTCTCACAAAGCGATCTGCGTGTGCACTTCGGGTTGAACAAGGCTGCAAAGGCCGATGTGGAAGTGCACTGGCCAAGTGGACATGTAGATAAGTTGCCGGGCGTCAGTGCGAACCGAGTGATCACGGTTATTGAAGGTAAAGGAATCAAGTAAGCGCACAAACAAAACCGGCGAGGATTGCTCCTCGCCGGTTGTTTTTTTTCAGTTAGGTGTAGCGAATTAGAAAGCGAAGCCAGCAGAGAACTGCAACTGGCGCATATTGTAGTTGCCAGCGAGCCCCGTGATCTGTCCGACGCTACCGCTCTGGATGTCATTATTCGGACTACCCAGATTGGCGTGATTGAAGATGTTCGTCCCATCCATACGAATATTCAACTTAAATCTTTCCGTAACAGCGAAGTACTTCTGAACGGAAATGTCCTGGTTGATGAACTTCGGACCAATCAAGGTGTTGATGGGATAGTTACCGAAGGTGTTCGACGCAGGCAGGGTGTACGCGCCGCTTGAAAGTCCCACAATCCATTGATTGCGGTTCTGATTTGCGGCGTACGGACTGCCGGTACCGACGTTAGGACGGTTGTTCGGGCCAGTGTAGGGCTGGACACCCGATCCATAGTTCTCGATGCTGGGCATGAAGGGCAGGCCAGAGTAGTAGGTAGTGATGCCGCTGATGTTCCAGCCACCGAGAGCCAAGTCTACGATTTTGTTCACATTGGCGCCGTACTTGCGTCCGTGGCCAAATGGAATGTCGTAATTCTGGGCGAGTACTACCTGGTTGTGCGCCATAAGGGGGTTGTTGCCGTACTCGAGCGAACGATTATAGAGGAAGCCGTAGACTTCGTTGCCACCCCAGCCGTCGCCCTGCACAACCTGGTAAGTATAGTTGCCCTGCAGCGTATACCCGGCCATGTTTCTTACATTGAAGATCGCCTGGAACGAGTTGTACTGGCTGTTTGAGCAGTTGCAGAAATCATTGATACCGGAAGTCCAACCATAGTTGTAACGTGGGCCAAGCACACCGTCAAAAGGATAGGCGGTGTTCTGCACGGCGTTGGTTGCGCCCGGAATGAAGTACTGCTGATTGATGTTGATGTTCTCGTCGGTACCCAGAATCATGTGACGACCTGAGTTTCCAACGTAACCGCCGGAGACGGAGATTTTGCGGCCTATCTGTTCCTGCACAGTAAAGTTATAGGCATAAACCGTGGGCATGGTCAGGATGCCGGGCCGGGTAAAGGCACTTACACCGTTGCCCGGAAATTTATAGGTTCCGTCCGGGCCGGGTTGATAAGCGGCGAGCTGAGCAGCCGGCGACGGTGGACCTTGCGCGAGCGAGAACACCTCGCAGAAGTTGGTCGGACAGCCACCACTGGGGTTGGACTGACTCTGGCCCAAAGTCTGATTCAACAGAACCGGGGGGTTCTGGGTTACGTTATGACCGAAGTTGTTACCGAAGGTGCCAAGGCTGTAGCTCCAGCCGTAACCGGCGCGAACGACAGTCTTCGAGTTCACCTGGTACGCAATGCTGGAGCGTGGGGCGAAGTTGTGCCAGTTCATCTGCTGGTATCCACTGCTTGAAATAAGCCCATCGCCATAGACATCCATTAAACCGGTATTGACGTTCAGCTCAGCACCGTTGCGCGGGCCGTTGACGGTTTCGGGGAAGACCATCTCCCAGCGGACACCATAAGTAAAGGTCAGCTTCGGAGAAATGTGCCACTCGTCCTGAGCGTAGAAGGCGAGGCGCTTCTGACGCTCCTGAGCATCGGTACTGCTGCTCACGTAGCGCTGGAAGCTTGTCACGGCTCCGAGCAAGAAAGTTGCAGTCGCGAGGCCATCTTGGGGATTGGCGCCAGCGGATGGGACGATACCTGTGTAGCTATCGTTGAACTCAAGCTGGCCAGCGCGGTGATTGTCGCTCGGCACTCGGAGATTTAACGCATAGCGAACATCGGCGCCGAACTTGAAATTGTGGTTCCCACGAATTTTCGTGATGTTGTCGACGAATTGGTATTGACGTTCGAGCTGCGTCAGCGGGCAGTTGCAATGGGTGTTGTTGCCGAGGGCGTAGCCGATGCTTGTGTCGCCGCCTTGGGGATTGTCGATTTCAAAATACGGCAGCCCCGAGGTGTAGGTGGAATCCAGGTTCAAACCGGGAATACCAGCCGCAGTGGCCGGGGATGAGCCGTATCCATTCGGAACGTCGTTTACGAAATAACGCACATAGCCGAAACGAAACTCGTTGATGAGTGTGGCGCTGGCGGTGTGGGTCCAACCAGCGGCAGCGCTTTGGTTGCGGGCGTACGAGCTTCCGGCATAATTCGCGTTGCTGAAGGCCTGGCCACCGGCTACGTTGCCGAAGACGCCGGGCGCCTGCTCAGTGAACTGCGCATAGCTGTAGCGGCCGAAAAGCGTGTTCTTGTCGTTAACATAGTAATCCCAACGCGTGTTCCACTGATTGCCGTTCACGGTCAGGTTGCCGCTGTTTTCGTAGTTGTTGTAAGGAGCGGCTATGCCGTTAACGACCGTGCCGACAGTGTTGGGAAGGGGGAAATACTGCAAGAGGTTTTGCGCTTGCGTGCTCAGGCGGCTGGCTGGAATGATATTGCCTGCGAACGGCGTACGTCCAGTTCCGTCAGCATTGCCCGTGTTGGGGTCGTAAATTTGGTATTGAGAACCGATTGCCAGCCAGTCGGAGAAGTTCGCCCCTGATCCATTTAACCCGCGTTCCTGGGCGGTGGGAACGGTGGTCAATAGCGAACCGCCGACAGACTTGCGAGTCAACTGAGCGTCGCCAAAGAAGAACAGCTTGTCCTTGATGACCTTGCCGCCAATGGAGCCACCATACTGGTTCACGCGAGTGGTGGGAGTGTAGACGCCCGGCTCCAAAGCTGTGTTCTGATTGAAGGGATTGCGACCGAAGTCCTGGAACCCGGGAGTGTTGATCTGAAGAAACTCGAATCCGTCGCCGTGGAACTGGTTGGTTCCGGACTTGGTGGAGTAAGTGAATACGCCGCCACTGGTGTAGCCATATTCGGCGTCGTAGTCCTGGTTAGCCTGCTTTACTTCGTTCACGGAATCGAAGGTCGGATTGATAATGATGATGCCGAGAATCGGATCCTGGTTAACGGTTCCGTCGAGGTAGTAACCGGTGCTATCGAAGAGCTGACCATTGACCTCAGTCTGAATACTGCCCTGCGGATCTTCGTCGGAGGCGTGCGACCAACCTAGCTGCGACGTACCCGGATTGAGAAGCTCGAAGGCCTGCAGATTGCGCCCGATGCTGGGCAGTTGGGAAATTTGCTGTGACGTGAACGTTTGAGACACGTCGGCACGGTCGGTTTGCAATAGCGGCGCCGCGGCGGTGACCTCCACTTCCTGGTTCACGTTTCCGACCTGCATCGCGGCATTGAAATTGACTGTCTGGTCGACGGAAACATTCAGGTCGCTGGAAACAACCTTCTGGAAGCCGGGAGCCTCGATGGTGACCTTGTAGGGATCCGGGATCAACTGACCTTTTGTGAAGAGGCCGGCCTCATTGGTGGTGACCTCAAACGAAGTGCCTTTGCTGGTATCGGTAATAGTAACTTTTGCGTTGTTGACAGCGGAACCGGACGGATCGGTAACCGTACCCTGGATGCTGCCGAAAATCTGTTGAGCGTAGACCCCACCTGCCGTAACAAACAGCAGAGAGGCGGTAATACACAGGGATTGGAAAAGCCCCCGTCGTACGTTGACCATGCTTTCTCCTTGGAAGCGAAACTTACTTTCTAATGCTTAATTGAGCGTGCAACCACGTAAGCGGTTTTCGACTCTTCAACTCACACCTTGGAGTAGTTTAATCCATCTGCGGCCAAGTTGTGCAACAAAAATTAACACATTTTGCGTTCGCACGCGAAAAAAGCAATCGCGCGGAACTTTAGGAAGCTAAAGGACTTCAACGCCAGTGAAGACTATGGTTTTCAGGATTTATAAGCGACGAAATCTGGAAAATTAGAGCGTTGGCGACCCCACGCAAGGGTGTAAAAGAACGTGGTCTCCAATCGCTGCCTCATGGCTCTGAGTGAGGAATGCCGGGGTAGGGTTTAGTCACGCCTCCCGCTCCGCAAACGCAACTGTGGCGCGACTTTTTCACAAACGGGGGTTTTAGGCGGCCATTTTGCCGCTTTGGGGTGGGCCAAAGCCGTCGAATTGCTTGAGTAAGTTGATTTGGTCACGTTCGAGCTTCACTTCGGCGATGGCGTGGCGCACTTTGAACATCTGGTCGCTCTGATCTTGGCGCTTTTCGCGATACTGTTGTGCGGCTTCAGCACGTTTTTGCGATTCGAAGCCACGGCGCTCCCAAGCTCTGTCTTTTCTGCGCTTTGCGAGTTCAGCGGCGGCGCGTTGATAGGCGCGATCGTTGGCAGCCTGGTAGCGGAGATACAGATTTAGGTCCTTCAGGACGGCAATTGTCTGTTTATCGTTGGCTCTTTGATCGCCCGTGAAGGGGCGGTGCTGGAAACAAGCGTCCTGAAAACGCACAGAGCGCTCCGACATCCAGGTGTGTCTGCACATCTTGGCCACCAACTCCCTTTCCACGTCATCGACGGGCTGCTCGGAAGAGAGGAAGCGCTCGAATAAGTTGTTGTAGTCTTCCTGATTTTCGGATTCCAGGACGTTGAATTTGCCACATAAGCCGTGGACAATTCGATTCTGTGACGGAGCGCGCGAGGCCTGCCGCTGTTGTGGGTCCCGAACTTTTCTGCGCGTTGGCGCGATTGGCTGCGAGCTTGCGTTTGGAGATGGACATTGATGTTACCCCTCGCGTGCATTGTGGAATGCGGGCGTGCGGGTTGCGGGCGGTGCGGGCGGGTAACGGCTTGGAATTAAGGGAGATAGAGATTCGCGTTCGGTTGTGACGCGGTCCTCAAGGGTGTTGCAGGAGGCGGATGGTTAGGCTTTGGGGCACCAATGTAAGGAATCGGTCAAGAGTTTGGCGAGCTAGCTGTGGCTGACTGGCGCCGTACAACTGAGCTAAAGCTTCGTAAGGGCGATAATCGTAGGGATCGAGGTCAATACTGCGATTCAAAGCTAGGATGGCTTCGTCCTGCTTGCCCACGGCCTGTTGGGCGACGGCGAGGTCGAGCCAATACTCGGCACGTTCGGGAGATAGGCGAGTCGCGGTCCGGAAGAGCTGAATGGCGGCATCGTTGCGCCCGGCCCCAAGATTCAGATAACCGAGAACACCCACGACCTCCGGGTCGGTGTTGCTGAGATCGGTAGAAAGCAAGGCGTACGCACGCTGGAACTCGGAGACTGAATTATCCTGACGAGCGATGCGGAAGTAGGCCAGACCCAGGTTTCGGCGGGCGAGTTCGGGCGGTGGCGGCTGCCAAGGCCCCAGGACAAGGCCTTTGCCCTGGGACATGGCCGGCATGGGCCGCTTCAGGATGCGGTGGTCTGTGATGGCGGCGTGGATGACGTCGGTGGCGGCGCGGCGGGGCATGTGACAGCCCACGCAATCGACCTGATCGGGGGTGTGTTTGGCGGCGAGCTGAGTGGGCGTGTGACACGTGTCACAGACTTGTCTGATCTGCGCCTGGCGGTCTGCCTTTTCGCCATGCGGATCGTGGCAGGTTCCGCACCAGAGCTTGCCGTTGCTATTGCGGGCGCAGGCGCTGACGGCGAGTTGCTCGGCATGACTGACGCCCGCCAAGGAGGCGAGGGTGCCATCCGGGTTCTTGAGAATGTAATGCGTTTCGACGGCCTCGAGGGGCATACCCGGCTTAAGATCCGACCAGGTTTTGCCGGGGTTGAGCACCGTGGTAGCACCCTCTATGTGGCATTGCTCACAAACGCTGTCGCGTTCGCGGTTGGCCAGTTTGGCTGGATTGACTATGGAGCCGGGGACGGGGTTAGCGAGATGCTTCTCGGGCGAGCCGTGGCACTGATCGCAGGATAAGGGCGTCAGCTTGACGGCACCGGCGACGGGCTCGATGGAACCAGCGTGACAAACGAGGCAGTCGCTTCGAATTGGCCGGTCGAAATCGAGGGAATGAGCGTTCTGGTAGCCGGGCGAGACATCCCAGCCTTGTTTGGAGTTGTAATAAGATGCCGGTGACTGAAAGAGACGACCGTTGATATTGATGATGAAACTGCGGCCAACTATGCCGGAACCGACCGCATAGGCGATGGGGTAATCGGCGGTGAGTCCGCGCTCTTCCACTTTGTGGCGCATCTGGCCAGCTTCGTCACGGTAGACGGTGATCTTGGAGCCCGACGCTTTGTGGGTAAAACTGCCAGAGGGGACATCGGAACTGAGCGCGAGCGACCGTCCCATGGAGGAATGGGCAAAGCGCTCTACTTCGCCCGGATGGCAGCGCGCGCAGGGGTGGTTGTCCGATTGAGCCGAGAGTTCCCCTGCGACGGCAAGCATAAGGCAAAGGACTGCCGCGCTGCGGAGGGACAACAACAATCCGCCATTATACTTTCAGTATGTTGTGGTTGTTGGGGATGTGGCTTGCGGCGGCGAGCGTGCCGAGCGGGCAACACGAGCGCGGCGTTGACCTATATAAGCAGCAGAAATACGCCGATGCTATCGCGGCACTACAAGCGGCTGTAAAAGACGAGAAACCCGATTCAAGCGAGTACCAGGAATCGGCGCTACTGATTGGGCAGAGTTACTTTATGCTCTCGCAGGCGCCCACGGCCATTCCATGGCTGGAGAAGGTTCCGAACATCAATGAGGCGAACTTCATGCTGGGGTATGCGTACCTGCAGACCAAGGAGCGCGAAAAGTCGGAGACGGCATTCGCCCGATTATTCGGGGTGCAAGCCAACTCGGCCGCTGGTCATCTGGTGGCCGGGCAAATGATGTTGAAGCGGGAGTATGAGCAGGAAGCGGTTGCGGAAGTGGAAATAGCTCTTAAGCTGAATCCCAATATGCCGGAGGCGCATTTTCTGCTGGGCGAGGTACACATCTATCGCGGACAACTGGATCAAGGGATTGATGACATGAACCGGGAACTGGGGCTAAATCCTAATTTCTCGATGGCATGGTATCGGCTGGGGGATGCCTATACGCGCAAGCAGGATTGGGCAACGGCGATTCCGAATCTGCAGCGTGCCGTGTGGTTGAACCCGAGTTATAGCGGACCTTACATTCTACTGGGCAAGTGCTATCTGAAAACGGGCAAGCTGCCGGATAGCGAAAAGATCCTGCGTGCGGCAATCAATATTGATCCGAATAACCGCGAGGGGAGCTACTTATTGGCACAAACGCTGACGGCCGAAGGGAAGACGGAAGAAGCAAAGGGGTTATTTGAGAAGCTGCGGCCGGCTAAGTAAGTGGCGGCATACCCCGCGCCTCAATTTCTGGATGCACCCTCTTGTGGGATATGCAGAACCCCCGCCATCGCAAGTACGCGCTGACCGCCTTCTCCGGGGTATTTGTTGCCGGGCCTATGAGTAGCGCTTCGTTTTTTCCCAGCCTTGAATTGCCCTCTTCAGTGCCGCTTCGATCTTCGCACCACGCCTTGAAAAAGGCAGAGCAGCGAACATCCCATCGGCGATCTCCTCATGCGTTCGTAGTTTGCCATCCGACTGCACCCAGTGGATCAGTGCTTGGAGCTCCTGATATGTATACTCCGCAATTGACGCTCGTTTGGCTATAGGCGGGCTGGACGGACTTCTGTCTGGGATGGGAGCAGATCCTACGATAAAAGACGGTTCCTCGGTAGCGGGCGTCGGCGTCATAGCCTTGGAGATCCTGGGCTCGTCGCTGGTCGCGACGGCTTTGTGGAACGCCTTAACGGCGCGTTCGACTTCCTCATCCTTCCGCATGAACCAGTCCGTGGACCATATGCGGTGAAACGTCCATCCCAGATTCTCCAGCTGCTGTTGGCGGAGCCTGTCCCTATCCCGAGCCGTATAGCTGGAGTGATAAGTCGCTCCATCGCATTCAATCGCCAGAACAAACTTGCCCGGTTTTGCTGGATGAGAAGCTGCCAAGTCGATGCGGAACTTGGAGCAGCCCACTTGGGGCACGATTTTCATTCCCCTGGCGCAAAGCGCCTCGAATACGTCCGCCTCGAAATCGTTCATCGGCTCGTTGGTGAGTTCTCCAAGTGACAGCAGCTTGCCGCCTGAGCTTGCGTACTGTAGATAGTTCTTCAGAAACTCCAACCCGATGCCGGCTTTGACTTGGGTGCTATTAATGTCGCTATACACAAAAGATGAGACGACCGTGACCTGTTCCTTCGCACGGGTAGCGGCGACATTCAGGCGGCGACGTCCCCCGGCAGACAGGATGGGCCCGAAGTGAAGCGGAAGATTACCCGCCCTGTCCTTTCCGTAACCGATGGAAAGGATAATGACATCGCGCTCGTCTCCCTGAACGCGCTCAAGATTCTTGACGAAAAACCGCTCGGGTCTGCCGGTATCGAAGAACTCGGCCAGTTGCGGGTGCCGAAGCATCTCCCGATCAAGCAGGGCCTGTATGCGGTTAGCATGTTTGATTCCCATGGTGATGACGCCAAGAGTCCTTCCCGGCGTTGTCGCAGCATGATGCAGTACCAGCTCCACCACTCTTCGGACTTCGCCAGCCGAACTGTCCTCAGAACCGTCACCGCCGGCCACATTGTCCACGTAGATATGCGACATTGCTTCACTTCCGCCAGGTCCAGGAAAGGTCACCAGCCGGTTGTCGTACATATGGTGGTTGGAGAAAGAGATAAGCGACTCATCTCGGCTCCGGTAATGCCAATTCAGGTGAAATCCCTTTACAAACGGAATCATCATATCGAGCAGACTCTCGTAAGCAGTCGCGTCAGCATCGGACTCATCTTCCTCTTCTGCGGCTGCAAAAAAGGCGCTGGGTGGAAGCTGCTTATTGTCTCCCGCAACAATGACGTGTTTGCCTCGCAAGATCGCCGGAACCGCGTCCTCCGGCAGCACCTGCGACGCTTCATCGAAAATCACATAATCAAATATTCCTGTTGCCGCGATAAGCTGGCACACGGATAGGGGACTGGCCATCCAGCAGGGACAAACGGCTGTCAGAACCTCACCTGCCTCAGCAAAAACCTTACGCAGAGGCTTATGCCTGCGGCTCTTCGCCGCTTCACCACGAATCAGCGTCTCCTGCTCCGGGAACTGGTTCATGGCCGCGATGGTGCGCTCGGCATGGGCGCGGCGAACGCGGTCTGCCGCGAGTTTGAGCCGCGTAGCGTCGAGCCGCTTGAAGTCTTCAACATACCCGTTATGCGTTGCGCCGACGAACCCCATGATGCTTGGGTCGTTCATCGCGGCTGCGTCTAACGTGGATTTAAGCCACACATGTTGGAAGAGAGAGCCCCACTGAGCGGCAGCCCTGCGGGTGGACCGGATCTCATCCACAAGGCGCTGAACTCCGAGCGAGTAAAGTTCCTGCTCGATCTCGTATAAGCGGCGTATGCGGTAGGGTGTGGCGCTGTCGGACGAAAGCGCCGCGACCTTTGCAAAGAGGTCGGCAAGTTCTAATTCCAGCAAATGCGATTTGCAGAGGGATTCGAGAGTCCGGAGGTCTGCCTGGGCTGCCTGATGGACCGTGTCGCAGGATTTCAGTTCGAGGACGGTCTTGGGCATAGCCCCGGACTCAGACAAGCTCTGCCAGCGCGTCCGCGTTGCGCGTGCCTCGGACAATTCCGCAATTACGACGGACCATGCTGCCTTGGCATTCTTTCGGAGCTCTATGGCTCTTATGTACGCTGCTTTGTAGGCACGGTCTGTCAGCCTAAGCCAAATCCCTTTTAGGCCGCCAACGCTACAGGGAAGCATCGCGGCCAGCAGACGATCTGCTTCTGTGAAGACTTCCGGCGCATAGGTGGCATTGATTTCGTGCGCCTGCCGAAGAAGCGTCAGTAGCTCATCAATCTCCGACATACGCTTTGGCTCGCGTAGACCGGACGATTTGCAGACCAATTGCAGATTCAGTTTGAGGCGGGGAAGAATCTCGCCATTCAAACGAGCCGCTAGATCCACTGCGTCCTGTGCAGCCTGTCCATCCTTAAGTTCAACGCCCGTCCATGGTGACGCATCGCTCCGGTTGAAGAGGGTTTCGAAGCCTGCAGCCTCCCCAAGCAGGTCAATCACGCGCTCCGCCCGTTTGGGAGTGATCTGCGTCAGATCGGGTCCTCGCCAGCGCAAAGGGGAAGCTATGTTGGAAGGTACACGGAGAAGAGCGCCCTGCATTGCGAATACGGTTTGCTGGGTGGGTGCGTGCACCGTATGCATCTGCGCGTCATGCCGATTCAGCTTGCTCCGTCTGTCCACGAATTGCTCGTGAACTGAGTCGGTCACAGGTTTAACAGCTTCCCGAACGGTACTGAGGGTCCTGGCGACACGCTCCATGACTTTCTTGGGCGTCTGTTCAGCGCCGTGCAGATCGATGGCAAGATGATCAAGACCAACCGCCTTCAGGCGGTTCATGACGACTTCGAGCGCCGCCCGCTTTTCCGCGACGAAGAGCACCTTCTGCCCTCTCGCCGTCAAGGTCGCAATCAGGTTGGTGATTGTCTGGCTCTTTCCCGTCCCAGGGGGTCCGTGTACGACTGCGCTCTGCCCGGCGCTGATGCCTCCGATGGCGCATTGCTGGCTTGAATCCGCTTCCACGACGGCAAACTCGTTATCTGGAGGAATGGAATCAAGGCTTGCCGGGTCCGTGTCTATCTGAGACGCGCCCAGCTTTCTTCTGGCGGTGGTATCTCCGGCAATTGCGGCAACGACATCGTTTGCCAAGAGTTCGGCATGGTGGCCTTCGAGGTCTCTCACCATCGCCAGCTTATGGAATGAGAAATTGCCTAGTACGGCGAAGGGCTCCGCTCGAAAACCGGGCAGATTGCATGCCTTCACATTAAGGAATCCCAGTACCGCATCAAGATTCGCTGGCGATCCGGACTCGTCCCCTATATCCCTGCTGCTGCTGAAGAGCGTGAGAATGGTTTCGGGTGTGAGAAGTAAATTGAGTTCCCTTTGGAAGATGTGAAGTAAGACGGGATTTACCTCAACCTCACCGGCGATCTGAATCTCTGTGGCCTGGAGATCCTGCCCTTTTAGCTTCAGCCCGATAGGAACCAGAAGGACGGGGGCTATAGGATCGCGTCCTCCGTCGTCAGCGGTCCATGTGGATCGCCCGAGCGCCAGATAGAGCGTAGATAAACCTTTTTCTTCAAGGTTTTCCAGTCCCTTACGTGCAATCGTCCGAACGGAGGAAATTTTGACCTGCTCGCTTCCCAGCAGGTCGCTGATGGGCAGCGGTTCGCCATCGCTGAGGAAATCAATCATCCGAGGGGTGACGGGCAACTCAAGAGTTCCGCTGATAGTTGGCTTGTAAAAGAGCAGGTTATTGCGGCGTGAGAGATCAATAAGCCGATTTTTCCAGCCATCCCGCGCAGCATCTATCAGTTTCCCGCGCAAGAGGCTCTCAGGTTCTGCGGTACCGTTCGTGGGTTTCTTTAGCATCGGCATATCGCTGAATCAGGCGAGTTTCCCGTTCCCGCTTTATAGCATTTCCGCCGCTGATGAGTATCGTATTCGCCATAGCCACGCTGCGGGCCAAAGCCTAAGTCGAGCGAGGCCCGAAGTGCCGGGTTCAGTGGTATTGCGGAGCTACCGTTCCTAGTCTAAGGGTGAGACTGAGCTGCGAGTTGGGCGCGAGTTCGTTCTAAGTTGGCGCGGGCCGCCTCATGGGCGGGGTTAAGGGCAAGCGCGCGCTCATAGGCTTGAATTGCTCCCTGCAGATCGCCGGCGAAGACAAGCAGAGTGCCTAGATTTGCCTGGACGTCGGCGTCCTTTGGGTTGAGCCGCGCCGACTCGCGAAAGCAAGTGAGCGCATCGGGGTAACGGCCCAGCTTGACCAGAACCGTGCCGAGCGCGGCCTGGGCCGCGGCGTCGGCGGGCTTTGCCGCGAGGAATTGCTGGTACTCGGAGGCCGCATGCGCGAAATCGCCATTCATGGCCAGGGCGTGGGCGAGGTTGTAGCGCGCATTGTCGTAGGCGGGGTCGGCGGCGAGAGCCTTTCGAAACTCCGCGAGAGCATCCGTAACATCCTCTTTCAGGAGAAGCGCCGACCCCATGCTGTTGTGAGCGGTTGCGTTTTGGGGTTCGATGCGCAGGGCCTCCCGATAAACCGCGATGGCATCATCCACCTTGCCGCGAGCCTGCAGTAGCGCGGCGAGATTGTAGTGCGCGAGAAAATCACCTGGATATTTCTGCAAGCGACGGCGCATCACTGCTTCCTGCAAATCGAAACGCGGGTCTTCGGAGTTGGCTTGCGCGCCGGGCGTGGCGACCGGCAGAACCTGGAGCCACACATGGCCCATTTCGTCGGTACTCAAGTCTCCCGATTTGACAAGCTTCGGAGGATTCGAGGGATTGCGCGGATTCAGAGTCGAGTTGTCATAGGTAATCCGCATAGCGACCTTCGTGCCTTTGGGCAGAAACACGGGGCGGCGGTAATCGTAGACGGCTTGCCAGTTGATGTCCCAATCGGGAATGCGAATCAGCCATTTGCGGCTGCCGTCGGGCAAGACGGCCCAGGCTTCTATCAGCTTGCCTAAATAGTGAGCGTGCGGATAGATGGCGAGCACGTTCACGTCGCGCGGCAAACGCAATTCGTCAGTGACGGCGAAAGTACGATCACCGGGTGGAATGTTGATGACGCCGTCGTGTTCAAGCTGAATCAACATGGGGAAGCGCGTGGGCGGCCGCGGACTGAAGTAGATACCGATTTCCGCTTGCACGGATTCCGTTTTTCCGGTGGCTTGCAGATGGAGGTTGACGATCAGATCGGTACCGGGGTCGAGACGCCAGCTCATGTCGTCAGGCTCGGGGCGAAGAATTGTACCCGGCTTCCAAAACAGGAAGTGCGAGTCCGGATCGAAATCGTTCGCCGCGGCTTCGGTAGTAACGTCCATGCCGGGAAAGCCGGGGTGACCATCTTCGCCATCGCGATGGCGCAACGATTGGGTTCGATCGAGAACGATGTTGGCGTGGTGAACGACGCGGGTGTTATCCAGGCGAAGTTCGAGGGCGCGCACGTACTTCGTTTCGTGAAGTCCGGTGGGAACGATGAAGTTACGGAACACATCGCTTCCGCTGGGCTGCATGACGAATGGCTGGGGCATGCGGAGAACCAGATCGGGCGGACCGAGCTGCCATTCGCTGGTGAACTTGGGCGCCGGAATCTGATCGTGCGCATTGCCTTCGGGCTGACCGGACTTCACCCAATCCGCGATGAGACGAATCTGGGAATCGGTGAGGCGGCGATTGCCGGCGAAATCGCCATAACCGGGTTCGGGCGGCCAGGGAGGCATGAAGTGGCGCTCGGTGACCGCGGCGATTTGAAGCGCGCGCTTGTGGACATCGGAATAGGACGTTAGAGGGAAAGGACCGATGCCACCCTGGTGGTGACAGGGCGCGCAATGCTGATAGACAAGCGGCGCGATGTCATGGTTGAACGTAACGGCGGGCTGAGTTTGGGGCGAGGCTGCGCTGATGCCGGCACAGAAACAGAGCCAGAGGAAATACTTCATCACGGTTAGAGATCTGTCAGGACGCGACGGATGAGGCGCTCCACCTGGTCCTTATCTAAAGCAGTGCTGATGAACAATTCCTGGCGCGCGCCGGCACTGAGCGCGATGGCCTTCCAACCATTGGTAGTGGGCACAGTGACGCGGATGACCGGCTGACCCTTGGCATCACGCACGGGGCGAATCACGCCTGGAATGATGGAGCGGATCTCCGGGTTCTGTTCCAGCATGCGGGCGAGGACGGGCCGCAAACCGTCGATGATGCTGTGCTCAATCTTCAGCTTGCCTTGAATCGCGCGAAGCTTCATTTGAAGCGCTTTCTATATTGGATATCGATACCGAATTCTCCATTGTCGTCCCTGAGCGCAACGAGCGAGTACTGGGGGCTGAAGGCCCACTCCACGCGAAAGATTTGTTCGGACGTTTGCGAGAGGTTGGTGACGTAGGTGACGGTGATTTCGCGCGAGACCTGCTGCTCCAGAGTTAAGCGTGCTTGGGGCGCGTTTGTGATGCCTTGCACGAACGGATCGATCTTGATGTTTGTTATTCCGAAGAGCTTCGATAAGCGATTCGAGACGGGGGAAATGGCCTGTCCGACGACGGTGTTCGCGCCATACTGCATGGCGCTGGTATCGGTTGTGGTCTGAATGTTGGGGCTGACCACGGCGGTATTGGGCGTACGCCCCACAGTGAGCAGCGCAATGATGTCTCGCGGCTGCAGGGGAGGGTCGGACCGGTAGTTGATATTCAGTTTGCCCAAGGTGCCGGCAATGGTGACATCGACCGTAATGCCACGCGCAATGGTTTGCAAGTCGAGATCGAGGACGGGCTCGATTCGAGCAGCATTCACAAAGCGGATTTCGCCTCGATTGATGCTGTATTTTCCGCCGAAGATTTTGATATCGCCCTGGTTGGCCACGATATCGCCAAGCAGTACCGGATGCGAGGGCGTTCCGCGCAGACGCAGGTCGATCTCGGCCTGAACGTCGCGACTAAGTTCGGTGGTGACCTGGAGATCGGGCGCGCTTTCGAGGCGCACGTCGAGTTGCAGGCCGGTGAGGAAGTTGTTTTCTTTAGCTGGCGCGGCGGAGGAAGCAGAGGCCAAGGCAAGGAGCGTACCGACATCGGCGTTAGGCGTGAACACTACCCGGGAAACGGTGGCAGTGCCAGAAAGAACGCTGCTCTTACTGGTGCCCGTCAGGCGCAATTGCGAATTGCCGTTTATGCTGACGCTATTGGCGTAGCGCATTCGGACGTTTGCCGCGTTTGCGTCCAGGCGATAGGTCAAGGGACCGCGCGAACCGAAATCGACGAACCCGGCGGCTGAGAGCGTGCCGCCGCCGGTCTGGGCAGTCAGTTTTTCGATGGTGGCGCGCTCCCGGTTGAAACGAAGCACGCCGTTGACGGCGGATAGTCCATTTACGAAGCCGTTTGCGAATAGAGTACCGTTCTGTATCTCGAGGGCGCCATTCACCGACGGTGCGGCGAGAGTACCGGTAATGGATGCAGATACAACTGATCGGCCGGAAGTTTGAAGGCCGGATTGGAAGAGTTGAAAAAATGCAAGGTCCAGAATGCCGTCGACATGCAGATCAAGAGCTGTCTGGTGCAGATATCCGACCGAGCCCTTGATGGAAAAATTGGTGTTGCTGCCCGTAAGGTGGAAGTTACGGACGGAGAGCTGACCGTCGGCCGCGTCCAGAAGAATCGGGCCTGAATTGCGGAAGATCAGCGCCAGTACGCCACCTTGCGACGTGAGTCGCGGCATCGACTTGCAGATCGTCCAACTGCACGCTGGCTTTAATCTTCGAGGGATCCTGGAGCATGCCTTCGAATTTGGCGCTGCCTCGCGAGAAGCCGTCGATGGCGGGCGCTTCCGCAGTACTTCGATTCAGGAGAGCATAGATAGTCCGCAGTCCGACGCGGTCGAATTGCAGCTGTCCTTTAATAGGACTGCCGGGCACGAGATGAACTTCGGCGTTCCCCTTGATGTTGGTCTCGCGGAGGTCACCGGAGAATCCAGCGTAAAGGAAATCGCCCTTGGTGGAAGCATCGAGGGTGATGTCGCCCAAGGTTTGTTTTTCGAGCGTGACGCGCCGCAGAACGATGGTTCCGTTAGCGCCCGTGGTTTGGATGTGTCCCGGACGGACGAATAACCCCGCGTCTGCATGCACCTCCATCTGCGCGTTCCAAGCTGGTTCGTACTGGCGCGCAATCGCGAGGGCGGAGAGTGGGAACGCGTTGCTGTCGGCTTTGAGACGAACTTGGCCGCTGGTCCACACGCCCGATCCATGGCTATAGGTACCGGAAAACGCTAAGTTGGCTGGGCCGCTTTTCGCGTTTCCATTCGAGATTTCCACCTGGCCGGGGCGGAGTTGCAGGATGCCGGTGACCTGATCGACGCGCTGGTTGAAGGCGCGCAAATCCTGGATTCT
The DNA here is from genome assembly GCA_963758445.1 of Terriglobia bacterium. Taxonomy (GTDB): domain Bacteria; phylum Acidobacteriota; class Terriglobia; order Bryobacterales; family Bryobacteraceae; genus Bog-105. The sequence goes on along the minus strand of CAVWVR010000001.1, from coordinate 6,571 downwards.
GAGCTGCATGTTTCCTAGCGGGTCATTCAGCCGCCCTTGCACATTCACAGCGCCGGACGCAGATCCGCCCGCGAGGTGAAGAGTCTGGAGGTGAAGGAGTTCCGCAATGCGCGTTAGCGACGCTGCGCGAAATTGCATCTGAACAGAGCCGGGCGCAGCAGGAGTGAACGACCAATTTGTGAGTTGCACGTGGGCGGTTCCCGATGCATGCAGGGCCGCGGCATCGACCGTGATGGTCGTGAAAGAAGCGGACGCAGACGAAATCTCCGCGTGCGTGCGCAAGCGGTCCCAGGTCTCGCCGGCTGCGGTGAAATGATCGAGCGATACGTTCCCGGCCACCTGCGGGTGGTTGATAGGCCCATCGAGGGTACCGTCAAAATGGGCGTTGCCGCCTGACAGCAGTTTCGGAAAGGAGGCGTTGATGAAGGGATGGAGATCGTCAAGATTAGTGCTATCCAGTGTTACTTGAAGGTGCTGGTTTACGTGGCCGGAGCCGGTCAGACGTGTATGCGGGAGATTCAATTGCGAGTTAGAGATGTCGATTGTTCCCTTTGCCTGGGAATAGGCTAGTTCGACGTGACCGGATATGGGAGTGTTGTTTGACGCCGGACTTATGTCAAGTTTCGTTTCGACCGCAAGGCCGATGCGGCGATGATCCGAGAATACCGTCCAAATTCAGGCTACCGGAAACGAGAGCCGGCCACGGCACATCCTGGTGAAGCAGTAAGTGCGCGGCTTCGGCGACTTTAATTGAAGTTACTCGGCTTTTAAGAGAAAAGTTTTTGTTGTGAACAATCGCCTCACCACTTACTTGGCCGAAAGGCAACGTAACTCGAAGGTTGGATAGTACCAGTCGACTCGGGGAGGCAGATAGTTGGGACACGAGATCGCAGTCACGTAAGTCATAGCCGTTCGCCTGAATGGCAAGCCGCTGTCCCGCGATGTTACCGGACAATCCAAAGGATTGGGTTGGGTCGCGATGGAACGAACCAGTAAATAGGAGGCGTCCGCCGTGTATCTGCGGAATACCCGCGAGACGCGCGAAGTCGTTCGCCGCCGCATCTGCTCTGATTTGAAAGTCGATAATCGGTTGGTTGAATTGCCGAAGAGATCCGGCGAGTGTGATTTCAGAAGTAGCGGAGATCAACTCGCCCTTATCAAGAGTAAGTTTGTTCCTTTCAACGCGGGCCTGGATTGAAACCGTTTTGGCCGACACATGAGAGGAAGCGGAATCGAGATGAACGTCGCGGGAGGTAAGTTTGACGAGGTAAGACGGTCCTCGGCGACTGTACGCAAGCGTGACGTTCGTATCGTCACCGAGAATATCCAGGGGGATGTTTTGTAAGTCGGTGCGAATACTGCCGTGCCGCAGTTCGAAATGGCGCAATCTGAAGTTGAGCAGATCCTGAACCGTCTTCTCCGGAGTTATTGATCGAAGGTCAGGACCTGGGAAATTTGTGGAGCCGTCGTTCCGCACCAGGATGTTGATCTCCGGATGTTGCACTATGATTGAGGAAACAGCGACCCGCCGCTCAATCACGGACACGATGCGCACCTGAACTTTCATAGAAGCTGCGCGAAATAGAGGTGAAGCCGAACTACCCTCTGTTCCATGAATAACGAAGCCTTCGAAGGTGGCCGTCAGGGTATGCCAATCGTAAGAGAATCCGGCGACTTCGACGCGTCCTCCGGTAGCTTGTTCGACCGCGGCGATAATTCTTTGGTGGACTTTTTCTCTGAACCAGGCAGTCTGAATGATGAGAAGAGCCGTTAGCACCATCAGAAGCACAACGACGACGCTGTAGCGCGCCACTGCGGCTAAGATTCGAAGCTTCTTACCCGTCTCCATTACTGCAGCGCCTTGTCTAAGTAGACAATGCTCACTTGCTTGCGAGCTTCTTCGAGCCAGGTGTCGAGTATCTGATCTGTGTGCTGTTCCGTGAGCGTGCTCAAGATGCCGGCGCGTGCGGCAGCGAACGTGGGCGGCGCAATGTCAGGGTGATCGGTCTTCCAAGTGCTGAGCTGGCTTCGATAAAACGCTTCGACTTCGGAATCGGGCACGTCCAGATTCGGGCGAAAACGAATTTCGATAAAGCTGAGGCTTGCCAACTGGCCGCTAAGGTGCTGAGTCAGCTCCGGCTCAGTAATTTGGTGGGCCCGCAATGACTCTTCGTATGCCGCATTGTTGCTAAAGCCGGCGCGCACCTGCGCAAGGTAGCGCTCGACGTCCGAGTTTGCTGGAGCGGGATAGTGACTTAATTGCATCTCGCGGGCGACAAGTAGCTGAGCAACGATGCGATCCGCCGCAGCACGGCGCCGAGCCAGGTCTCGAACGACCGGTGCGTGGTTCAGAAAAGCTGTGACGCACAGTTCCTCATCGATCTGCAATTCCGTGATGACTTGATGCTCCACGGTGATCGCAATGCGATCGACAACTTCCGCACGGAGGACGGGAAGAAACAGGAAGCAGAGGAGAGCGCGGTACATCAAAATGCCTGGCCGAGCGAGAAGTGGAATTGGAATGCGTTTATTTTTTGGACGGTCGAGATAGCGGTTCCGTTTATATAATCCTGCTCCGTACCTTTGAGGCCGAAGAAGCGGGGGGCGTTGGGGCTGAAAGATAGGTCGATACGGATGGGTCCAATCGGCGTGCGGTAGCGGAAGCCGATTCCCGCGTCCTGAACCGCGTAGTCGAAATCCTGCAGATTGTGCTGCCGATAGCGCAGATTTATGTCACCTACGGTAGCGTAGACATTCCCCATGTCCTGAAAGAGAACGGCTGCCAGATTGTCACCGTAAAGCGGAAATCGCAGTTCGAGGTTGTTGATGAACATGGCATTTCCACCCAACGGAAATCCGGTGGCTAAGTCGCGTGGGCCGGCCTGGAAATCGGGAAAGGCCCGGATAGATGTCGAGCCACCGGAGTAGAGACGCTCTGCCAGTGGGATACTGGAGCGGCCGCCGGTGCGACTGATGACTCCGAATTGCGTGCTGCGCGCAAAGACCCAGTCACGGTGAACTGAGTAATAGGTGGAGTTACGAAACAGCCCGCGCGCAAACTGCGTGCGTGATCCAAGTGCCGACGGCGCATAACTAAGATCCACTGTTGTGTAGATGCCATGATGGGCGTCAGTAGGATCGTCACGTTTGTCTTGTATCAGCGATACTTCACCTAATCCGACCGTTTCGGGCTGAGATAGCAGGGGAACAAGTAACTGGTCTATCTTCACATTGGACAACGTGACGTGCCGAAAAACTAACCGATATTGAAGACTGTAGCCGCGGGACAATCGTTCACCAAGTTGAACGGCGGCTTCACGACGATGCGCTGTAAAGGTACGGATATCACTGGAGTTCTCAAGCAACGTGGTAAATGTCAGATTTAGATTTTCGTGGGAAATAAACTGCGGAATGAAGTAAGTGAGTGCGGCGCGTTGCTCAATGGTGGATATAGCGGTTTGCAAAGAAACCGTTTGGCCTCGCCCCAAGAAGTTGATTCTGCTGATCCCAAATGCGAGGCGTGGAGCAAACCCGGTTGTTCCGGCTGGATTATCGAGCGTGGTCAAGCCACCGCCGATGCGCGCAATCTGCGCGCCCACACCTACGTTGATTGAGTAATGCCGCGCTTCATCCATATCGAAGAGAACATTCTTGGCGTCCTCATCGCCGTCGGGGTTTTGAATTGCCGTGTTCACCCGCGCGAAAATGCCAAGCTCGTACAGGCGGCGCTGCGTGTCGGTTTCGGCAATCAGCGATAGAGGCTGCCCGGTTTTTAGCTCAAGGCGGCTAGTTACGACGTCCGACCGAGTGGTTTGCAGCCCTGTGACCAATACATCTCGAACGAAAATCTGCTCGCCGGGGTGAATGGTGTAGAGGATATCCACCTGATTTTGGGAGGCAGCAGCTGGTTGGACCGAGTATTCAAAGCTAGCGTTCAGGTAGCCGTTGTTGTAGTAGTAACCGAGCAGGTTTGTCCGATCATCTGAGATGCCGGCTTCGCTGTACGGCTCGCCGGCGGAAGAAGTTAGCCGGGCATCGAGTGCGGGCATGTCCCGCTGAGGAACTCCCTCGATGCGAAGGCTGGAGACAATCCACTGAGCACCTTCGTGTATCCGGATGAAAACCGCAAGGTGATTCTTCACACCGTGGTAATCGTCTGCAACGTGGTATGTGACTGTCGCATCCTGAAATCCATTTGATGTGTATAGATTTTGTATTGATTGCACATCCTGGGTCAGGTATGCATCACTAAATCTGCCAAACGGAAAACGGGGAAACTGAGCAGGTTGAAGGTAAAGGCGCTCTCGAATCGTGTCTGCGAGAAAGTACCTATTCCCGGCTATCTCCAGATGAACGAACTTATGGCGCTGACCACGCTCGACGTGGTACGTGACAGACTCTCCGCCCGTTCTCCGCTGCACCGAGTAAGTGACTTTAGCTCCGAAGTAACCTTCGCTTAGTAAGTATTGCTGCAGGTTGCGCTGACCTTCGACGAGCAGATCAGCGTCGACAGAATGCTCTTGAAAGACGGGCACCAGTTGCTTGAGCCGGCCTTGGCTGATTTTTGAGCCAGGGGCTTGCACGGAAACGGTGATTCCCGTTCGTATCTCCAAAGCGGGAGTGACGCTATTAGAGTCTTCGTCATACGAAAGCTTTGCAAGAGTCACGCGCGAGTCCAAGAGATTGTGATTCTCGTAGTAGCGGCGGACGTTCTCTATGCCTTGGCGAAGCCTGGACTCGGTCGCCTCGTGCCAGCCGAGAAGCCCATAAACTCGCTGCCAACGTGTTGCTCGGATGATTTTCCGGTCTGAAGATTCAGGAGCGCCGGTTATCAGGGGCTCAGAGAGTCGCGCACGCTTTCCGGTATCGACCGAAAATTCCAGGTCGGCCGATTCATGTTCGGGATGGTAAGCGATCTGGGGCAGAATCGTCGCGTTATAGAAGCCGTTGCCACGAAGAAGCGTCCGTAGCGATTCGGTGGCCTGAATGGAATCCGCGGCATGAAACGGGTAGCCGAGACGCAATTTGGTAGCGCTGGACTGTTCACCGGGATTGGGGGGAGCTTTAATCCCACGTATGAAGACCCGGCCGACGAAGTAAGCGCGCGTCGTAACGAATCGCACCGCAATACCGGAGCCTTCCGGGGTGACGTCGACTGCTATATCAGCGAAACGGCCGGTCGCGAATAGATTTTGAATGGCTACTCGGAGTTTTCGGATGTCGAACTCGGAACCAAGGCCGAACGGCACCGCAGCGCGCAACTCGGCAGCGGTTAACGGCTGGTCGCGCGGCTCAAATTGAATGGGTGCGACGATCGGTTGGCCTTGATACTTCAGAGCGCTTTCGTAGAGCAACGAATTCTGTGGCGCGGGCGCTTGTGCGGCTGCGACTGCCGCAGTGAAGAGCAGTAGAAGAGGTAGGATCGTCGTTAGTGACGCCGCAGGAGCGAGAACGCTATTCGCGCCAGATACTTTTTGCGCCGATGGGCGAATCGGGGCAGGAACTGATAAGCCGTGCGCGCGTGTGCATTGTGGGTTGCGGCGCACTAGGAAGCTTCCAGGCTGAGGCGCTTGCACGGGCGGGCGTGGGTGAATTGCGACTGATCGACCGCGACTACGTTGAGTTCAGCAACTTGCAGCGACAATTTCTGTTTGACGAGAGCGATGCGGAAGGCGAATTGCCCAAGGCGGTCGCCGCAGCTAAGAGATTGCACAAAGTCAACCACCTGGTTCAAATTGAGCCGCTGGTCACCGACTTGACAGCTTCGAATGCAGAAGAATTAATTGCCGATTGCGATCTCATACTCGACGGGACGGATAATTTCGAGACTCGTTACCTAATCAACGATATTAGCGTTAAGCACCGGATTTCCTGGTTGTATGGTGCAGCCATTGGCAGCTATGGGATTGTCATGCCGATTTGGCCGGAACACGGGCCCTGTTTCGCGTGCGTCTACCCGGAACCGCCACAAGGTTTGCAGCCGACCTGCGATGTGGATGGGGTGTTGGCTTCTACGACAGCGACGGTGGCTGCGTTGCAGGTGGCGATGGCGCTACGTTTGCTTGTCGGCTGGCCCGAATTTGCGTGTCACTTGCATACGTTGGATGTTTGGGGAGGTACGCAACAGCGTGTTTCGGCGGGCGAGCGCGATCCTGATTGCCCGGTTTGCGGGCGCCGTCAATTCCGGCATTTGGAAGGCTGGCGACGCACCCCCGTGAGCCTCTGCGGCCGGAACGCCGTGCAATTGCATGAAAGCACGCGACCGCTGAATTTGCAGGAATTGGCGTCGCGGCTAAGCGCGTTGGGCGATGTTCGAGTGAATGAGTTTGCGCTGCGGATGAGCACGGCGGATTATCAGATGACGTTTTTTCCTGACGGTCGAGCGATTATCAAGGGGACAACAGATGTCGGGGTCGCGCGTAGCCTGTATGCACGACTGATCGGAGCCTGAAGGCTTTGCGCGTGGACAGCGGCGTGCGAGTATAGAGAGAGTTTGGGCGGTTAGCTCAGCCGGTTAGAGCGCCTGCCTTACAAGCAGGAGGTCGCAGGTTCGATCCCTGCACCGCCCACC